>NZ_FNJA01000023.1 GCF_900104385.1 Rhodoferax sp. OV413
GGCGGATTCAACCGGTCGATGCAACACACTGAGAACTGCGTGAGCAGACGGAGTGTTGCAGATGAAGTACCGGACACGAAACTACTATACCGACAGCCAGAAGGCGCTGATGTGGGAGCGATGGAAGGAAGGTTGGACGCTTCACCAGATTGGCCAACTGTTTGACCGGCCGCACACTTCGATCCAAAACATTTTGGTGAAAACGGGTGGCATTCGGCCGCCGGAACGGTGCCGGTCCGCGACAGCCTTGACTTTGTTCGAAAGGGAAGAGATATCGCTCGCGATCGTTGCAGGCGAATCGATCCGATCGATCGCTGCACGCCTCGGCAGAGCACCATCGACAATCAGTCGCGAGTTGAAGCGCAACGGCGGCCAAGAATGCTACCGCGCCACCCAGGCCGACAGCGACGCATGGAATCGAGCGCTACGGCCAAAACTCTGCAAGCTCGCGGAGAATCGCGACTTGGCCCGCATCGTCGCGGGCAAGCTGCGAATGCTCTGGTCGCCGGAGCAAGTCGCAGGCTGGCTAAAGCATACTTATCCGTGCGATGAGCGCCTTCACGTGTCACACGAAACCATTTACCGCACTCTGTTCATTCAAGCGCGTGGTGCCTTGAAGAAGGAACTGCTGGAGCATCTGAGACGAACTCGTGGCATGCGCCGTTCGCGTCACTACACGCAGAAGACTGCGGGCCACGGCCAGATTGTTGAAGCAGTCTCTATCAGCGAACGACCGGCGTCTGTCGAGGATCGGGCTGTGCCCGGGCACTGGGAGGGAGACTTGCTGTTCGGCAGCGGCAACAGTCAAATCGCAACGTTGGTCGAGCGCCAGACGCGCTATGTGATGTTGGTGAAGGTCGACGGCAAGAACACTGAGACGGTCGTCAATGCGCTCATCAAGAACGCGCGCAAGCTGCCCCAGGAACTGTACAAGTCATTGACCTGGGATCGAGGCAAGGAAATGGCAGCACACAAGCGCTTCACGATGGCTACCGACATCCAGGTCTTCTTCTGCGATCCGCAAAGCCCTTGGCAGCGTGGAAGCAATGAGAACACGAACGGGCTGCTCAGACAGTACATGCCGAAGGGCGTCGACATCTCTGGCTACTCACAGCTACAGCTCAACGCGATTGCGAGACAATTGAACCAGAGGCCACGCAAGACGCTTGGCTTCAAGACGCCCGCTGAGATGTTCAGCGAAACTGTTGCATCGACCGGTTGAATCCGCCGC
>NZ_FNJA01000009.1 GCF_900104385.1 Rhodoferax sp. OV413
CGAGTGCTTCGGCCAGCTTCATGATGGCTTCTTCGCCCAGAGGACCCTTGTCGCCTTCCATGGCCAGCTTAGCCGAGCCGTGGATGATGGGGGTGGAGTCGCCAGGGAAATCGTATTTGTCGAGCAGCTCGCGGACTTCCATTTCAACGAGTTCGAGCAGTTCGGCGTCGTCGACCATGTCGCACTTGTTCAGGAACACGATGATGTAAGGCACGCCAACTTGGCGGGCCAACAGGATGTGTTCGCGGGTTTGTGGCATAGGGCCGTCAGCAGCGGAACACACCAGAATAGCGCCGTCCATTTGGGCTGCGCCGGTGATCATGTTCTTTACATAGTCGGCGTGGCCTGGGCAGTCCACGTGGGCATAGTGGCGGTTGGCGGTTTCGTATTCGACGTGGGCGGTATTGATGGTAATACCGCGGGCCTTTTCTTCAGGTGCCGCGTCGATTTGGTCGTAGGCCTTGGCCGAACCGCCGAACTTGGCTGCCAGCACGGTGGTGATGGCGGCGGTCAGCGTGGTCTTGCCATGGTCAACGTGGCCGATCGTGCCCACATTGACGTGGGGCTTGGTACGTGTGAACTTTTCTTTTCCCATTTTTCAATTCTCCAAAGAGCTATTTCCCGTGTCAGGTTTAATGTCTGCACAGTGTTGCTGGATCACCTCGCACGGGCACAAGGTGGCACACCATCGCAGACAGGGGGAACATGAGAGCAGACCCGGCCGCTTACGCAACCGAGCCCGCTTTGCAAACTTTTACTTGGCGCGGGAAGCCATGATGGCTTCGGACACGTTACGTGGCGCTTCCGAGTAGTGCTTGAACTCCATCGTGTACGTTGCACGTCCTTGGGACATGGAACGCAGCGTGGTGGAGTAGCCAAACATTTCCGACAGCGGCACTTCGGCCTTGATGGCCTTGCCGCCACCAACCATGTCTTCCATACCCTGGACCATGCCGCGGCGGCTGGACAAGTCGCCCATCACGCTACCGGCGTAGTCTTCGGGGGTTTCGACTTCCACGGCCATCATGGGCTCCAGAATCACGGGACCGGCCTTGCGGCAGCCTTCCTTGAAACCGAAGATCGCAGCCATCTTGAACGCCAATTCGTTCGAGTCCACATCGTGGTACGAACCGAAGTGCAGGGTGACCTTGACGTCGACGACGGGGTACCCAGCCAGCACGCCTTGCGTGACGGCTTCATGGATGCCCTTTTCAACCGCAGGGATGTATTCGCGAGGAACCACACCGCCCTTGATAGCGTCGACGAATTCGATGCCCTTGCCCATTTCATTGGGTTCGATCTTCAGCACCACATGGCCGTACTGGCCCTTACCGCCGGATTGACGCACGAACTTGCCTTCGGCATCTTCGATGGTCTTGCGGATGGTTTCGCGGTACGCAACCTGGGGCTTGCCCACGTTGGCTTCCACGCCAAACTCGCGCTTCATGCGGTCGACAATAATTTCCAGATGCAACTCGCCCATACCGGCGATCAGGGTCTGGCCTGATTCTTCGTCGGTCTTGACGCGGAACGAAGGATCTTCCTGGGCCAGACGCTGCAAAGCGATACCCATTTTTTCCTGGTCGGCCTTGGTCTTGGGTTCCACGGCCTGGGTAATCACAGGCTCAGGGAACACCATGCGCTCCAGGGTCACCACGGCGGAAGGATCGCACAGGGTTTCGCCCGTGGTCACGTCTTTCAGGCCCACGCAAGCAGCGATGTCGCCGGCGCGGATTTCGCTGACTTCTTCGCGATTGTTGGCGTGCATTTGCACGATACGGCCGATACGCTCTTTCTTGCCGCGGATCGGGTTGAACACGCTGTCACCCTTTTGCAGCACGCCGGAATAGACGCGCACAAAGGTCAGTTGGCCCACAAACGGGTCGGTCATCAGCTTGAATGCCAGAGCCGAGAACTTCTCGCTGTCGTCCGCTTTACGCACAACGGGAGCATCATCTTCGTCCAGGCCGCCCACCGGTGGGATGTCCACGGGCGATGGCATGAATTCGATCACGGCGTCCAACATACGCTGCACGCCCTTGTTCTTGAAGGCGGAACCGCAGTACATAGGCTGAATTTCGCTGGCGATGGTACGCGTGCGGATGCCCAGCTTGATTTCTTCTTCGGACAAGTCGCCTTCTTCGAGGTACTTGTTCATGAACTCTTCGGATGCTTCAGCAGCCGCTTCGACCATCTTCTCGCGCCATTCCTTGGCCAATTCGACCAGTTCAGCGGGGATTTCACGGTAGTCGAACTTCATGCCTTGCGAAGCTTCGTCCCAGATGATGGCTTTCATCTTGAGCAAGTCGACCACGCCGGTGAAGTTTTCTTCGGCACCGATTGGGATCACCATCGGCACGGGGCTGGCCTTCAGGCGCAGCTTCATCTGGTCCACGACCTTGAAGAAGTTGGCACCGGTACGGTCCATCTTGTTCACAAAGGCCAAACGTGGCACTTTGTACTTGTTGGCCTGGCGCCACACGGTTTCGGACTGGGGCTGCACGCCACCCACAGCGCAGTACACCATGCACGCACCGTCCAGCACGCGCATCGAGCGCTCGACTTCAATCGTGAAGTCCACGTGGCCGGGGGTATCAATGATGTTGATGCGGTGTTCAGGCAAGGACGTGTCCATACCCTTCCAGAAGCAGGTGGTAGCCGCCGAGGTGATCGTGATGCCACGCTCTTGCTCTTGCTCCATCCAGTCCATGGTGGCAGCACCGTCGTGCACTTCACCAATCTTGTGGTTCACGCCGGTGTAAAACAGAATGCGCTCGGTCGTGGTGGTCTTGCCGGCATCGATGTGCGCGGAGATACCAATATTGCGATAGCGCTCAATGGGGGTATGGCGAGCCATAGTTCTCTTTCGTTAAAGCCACAAGCCCGCCATCCGCCAAAAGGGTGGAGCGGGCTTGTGAACTTGAGGGGCCTAGGGGGATTAGGACGGTTCTTAGAAACGGAAGTGCGAGAAGGCCTTGTTGGCTTCAGCCATACGGTGCACTTCGTCACGCTTCTTCATCGCGCCGCCACGGCCTTCGGTGGCTTCCATCAACTCATTGGCCAAACGCAGGGACATGGACTTTTCGCCACGTTTACGAGCGGCTTCCTTCAACCAGCGCATGGACAGCGCCAGGCGACGCACAGGGCGCACTTCGACAGGCACTTGGTAGTTGGCACCACCGACGCGGCGGGACTTCACTTCGACCATGGGCTTGACGTTGTTGATCGCCAGGGTGAAGGCTTCCAGCGGGTCTTTGCCTGGGTTCTTCTTTTCGATGAAATCGAGAGCGCCATAAATGATGCGCTCAGCGATCGCTTTCTTGCCGCCTTCCATGATCACGTTCATGAATTTGGACAGCTCAACATTGCCGTACTTGGGATCCGGCAGGATTTCACGTTTAGGGACTTCGCGACGACGTGGCATTTTTCACCTCTTAATTGCTTCAGTTGGCGTCTTGGCAGACACCGCAAAAACCATTTTGGTTTTCACTTACTCGACCCACAGCGGGTCACTACGCTGCATCACCGCGCCACGCGGGAAACAGCACCGATATATCCTAAAAACCGAGGGCTTACTTAGCCTTTGGCTTCTTCGCACCGTACTTGGAACGCGATTGCTTGCGGTCTTTCACGCCTTGCAAATCGAGCGAACCGCGCACGATGTGGTAACGCACACCGGGCAAATCCTTGACCCGGCCGCCGCGAACCAGCACAACACTGTGTTCTTGCAGGTTGTGGCCTTCGCCGCCGATGTAGGAAATGACCTCAAAACCGTTGGTCAGGCGCACTTTGGCAACCTTACGCAAAGCGGAGTTAGGCTTTTTAGGCGTCGTGGTGTAGACGCGGGTGCAAACGCCACGGCGTTGCGGAGAATTTTGCATCGCAGGGCTCTTGGACTTGATCGTTTCGACCTCGCGTCCCTGACGTACTAGCTGGTTAATGGTTGGCACTAAAGCCTCCTTGACAAAGAAAACGTCCCTAAACGTTTAAAACTAACAGAAAACGTGAATCCCTTCGGAAATTTCCGAAAAGCCTTCAAGTATAGCTTTTTGGTTAGGTGCTTGCAAACATTAAACGATGTGTCGATGTTTGCAGGCACTCACTTCTTGAAATTACTTGATCCACAAACGGATGGAATCCCAGGCCCGGCCCAGGATGCCGGCTTGTTCGACACCGTCCAGCGCCACCAGGGGCACGGTCAGCAGGGTTTGTTCGCCCAAAGTGACCTTCAAAGCACCCACAGCCTGGCCTTTGGTGAAGGGTGCGACCAGGGGATCGGGGCGCTGGATTTCGGTCTTGACCTTGGCTGCATTGCCGGCCGGCACCGCCACCACGATGGCATCGGGGCGACCCAGCTTCATGGTGGGAGTCGTGCCCTTCCAGACATTCGGCGTGACCACCGCTTGGTTGGCATCGAACAGTTTCACGCCTTCGTAGGCGGTATAGCCCCAGTTCAGCAGCTTCTGCGATTCGTTCAGGCGGGCGTTCTCGCTGGCGGCGCCGAGCAGGATGGTCAGGATGCGGCGGCTGCCGACATTCGGAAAGTCGCGCTTGGCGGTGGCGATCAGGCAGTAGCCGGCGGCGTCCGTATGGCCGGTCTTCAGGCCGTCGACCGTAGGGTCGCGGAACAGCAGACCGTTGCGGTTGTTTTCATTGCTGACCGGGGTACCGGGGTAGTGGTACTTCTTCATGCCGTCGTAGTGCGCGTACTCGGGGAAGTCGCGCATCAAACGGGTGGCCAGGATGCTCAGGTCGCGCGCCGTGGTGGTGTGACCGGCTTCGGTCAGGCCTTCGGGGTTGCGGTAGCCGGTGGACTTCATGCCCAGGGCCTTGGCCTGCGCGTTCATCATTTCCACAAAGCGCTCGGACGTGCCGCCCACGCCTTCGGCCAGGGCCATGGTGGCGTCGTTGCCCGACTGGACGATCATGCCCTTGATCAGGTCTTCCACCGGCACCTGCATCTTGGGGTCGATGAACATGCGCGAACCCGGCATCTTCCAGGCCTTGAGGCTCACCGGCAGGGTTTGCGTCAGGGTGATCTTCTTGCTGCGCAGCGCGTCGAACACCAGGTAGGCGGTCATCAGCTTGGTTAGCGATGCAGGTTCGACGGCCATGTCGATGTCTTTTTCCAGCAAGACCTGGTTGGCCGTCACGTCCACCACCATATAGGCTTTGGCGGCGATTTCAGGGCCGGCGACGGGCTGGGCAGCGGCGATCAGGGAGACGGAAGCCAGCAAAGGTGCGGCAACAGCCTGCAAAAAGTATTTCATGGATGGGATAACGAGGTAAAGAGAGAAAACAAGGCAGAGGGTGCGGCTGCCGTACAGGACAGCTGGGAGAGCGCTATGCGACCCCTGGCGAGGCCGCAAAGTTTCATGCCCCCAGGTGGCGCAGCACCAGATTCTTCAACAGTGGCAATTGTCCGTGAAAGAAGTGTCCGCCCGCCGGTACGACGGTAACAGGAAGTACCTGGGGCCGTGCCCAGTCCATCACCGAGGCCAGCGGCACGGTGTCGTCCAGCTCGCCATGGACCACCAGGGTGCGCCCGTGCGCCTCGGGCGGCAAGACGGCGGCCGGCGCGCGGGCGGTCGAGGTGCCGACCAGCACCAACTGCTCCATCGGGCGGCTGGCCCACAGCGCCTGCACCGCATGGGTGGTCACGAAGGCGCCAAACGAAAAGCCGGCCAGTGCCAGCGGCTGGCCGGCGGCCGCCGTCTGCGCCACCACGGCCAGCAGGTCTTCGCACTCGCCCCGGCCTTCATCGTGCACGCCGGCGCTGGCGCCGACACCACGGAAGTTGAAGCGCACCGCGGTCCAGCCCGACTGCACAAAGGCCCGCGCCAGGGTCTGCACCACCTTGTTGTCCATGGTGCCGGCAAACAGCGGATGCGGATGGGCGATCACGGCCACGCCGCGCGGCGTGCCGCTGGGCTGGTCGAGCGCGGCTTCGATGTTGCCCGCCGCGCCGGTCAGGCTCAGTTTCTGGGTCGATGCATTCACGGAATTACTACCAAATTGATAGCTGCCTGCGCAGACGGAATATGCGCAGGCAGCCTAAAAAGCTTGAAAAATCAACGACCCAGGTGGGCCGGCGTCACCAGGCGCTCTACCACCTGGCCGTTCTTCAAATGCGACTCGACGATCTCATCGATATCGCTTTCGTCGACAAAGCTATACCAGACAGCCTCGGGGTACACCACGGCCACCGGGCCGGCGGCGCAGCGGTCCAGGCAACCGGCCTTGTTGACCCGTACCTGTCCAGGGCCGGACAAGCCGGCCTTCTTGACCAGCGCCTTGCAGCGGTCAAAGCCAGCCTGGGCGTTGTGGTGGGCGCAGCTGTCTTCGCCGTTGGTGCGGTCGTTCAGGCAGAAGAAGATGTGGCGCCCGTAGTAAGAACCGGTAGGCGCAGCGGTTGGGGTGGTGTCGGTCATGCCGGTATTTTAGTTTTCTGGCGTCGGCCGGGCGGTGCGCCCCACCACCACGGCCAGCGCCGCGTAGGGCCAGAGCCAGCCCAGCCACTGCACCAGGCCGTGGAAACGGATGAAGCGGCCCTGCTCCCAGGTTTGCAAAGTTTGCGCAAAGTAGGCGCTGGCCGGCGCCTGGTTCAGCAGGCCCACATGCAGCGCCAGCGCCACCAGCAACAGCGCCGCGCAGACCCGGCGCGGCACCCAGACCAGCAACACCACCAGCGGCAAGGCGGCCCACAGGCCGACCCGCACCGGCAGGCTCAGCCAGTCCAGCGCATGCTGGGGCCCATAGCTCAGGCCGGCCGACAAGGCGGCGGCGCCCAGGCCGGCGGCCAGCATCACCGCAGCCAGCAGCACCCGTTGGTATTTGCGGCGCACCACACAGTAGCCCAGCAGGCAGGGAATCAGCGCGCCCAGCAGCACGCACAGCATTTCGGTGCCGGGCACCAGCGGCTGCAGCTCTACATCGCGCACCGGCAGCCAGTCGAGAAACGGGGTATCGGCCAGGGCCTCGGCCAGCCCCGCCTCGACCCGTTCCATCACCTGGCCCAAGCCCAGCGGCACGGCAGCAGGGAACAGCAAGGCCACCGGCCACAGCGCCAGCAGCACCAGCACACCGCGCGCATCGGCCACAAACCAGCGCTCGCGGAATTGGCTCCAGCGGTCGATAGCCCCCAGCCGCTCCAGCAAGGCGGCGATCACGGCACCCAGCAAGCCGCCGGCGGTGTTCAAGGCCCAATCGACGTTCGACGGCACGCGCACCGGCAGATAGCTTTGCAAGGTCTCCATGCACAGCGACAGCAGGCCGGCCACCAGCGTAGCCGCCAACACCGGCACCCGGGTCCGCCCCGAGCGCAGGCCGCTCAGGGCGAGCAAGAAGCCCAGCGGCGCGTAGCCTGCCAGGTTGGTGGCCACGTCGAAACCGGTCCAGTACTTGGGCCAGGGCGCGGTGACAAAGAACCAAGGCTCGATGCCCTGGTCGCGCCAGCCGTCGAACGGGTACAGGCTGGCATACACCACCAGCCCCGCATACAGCAGAGCCAAGGGCCAGGCCGAGGTTTTATGCATCCGTCAGACCCGCAGCCGGGCGTTAAAACGGCTTGACGACCACCAGCACCACGGCCGCCAGCAGCAGCAGAACCGGCACTTCGTTGAACCAGCGGTACCAGGTATGGCTGCGCATGGGCGCGCCGGCGCGCATCTTGCGCAGCAGCACGCCGCAGCCGTGGTGGTAGCCAATCACCAGCAGCACCACGCCCAGCTTGGCGTGCATCCAGCCGTTGCCCGGGCCGCGGCCTATGCCGTAGCCCAGCCACAGCCAGGCGCCCAAGGCGATGGCCGGCACGGCCAGGATGGTGGTGAAGCGCAGCAGCTTGCCCGCCATCAGCATCAGACGCTCGCGTTCGGCCAGCGAGCCCGGCGACACCATCGCCAGATTGACGAAGATGCGCGGCAGATAGAACAGCCCGGCGAACCAGCTGGCGACGAAGACGATGTGGAGGGATTTGATCCAGAGCATGCAGGGAGTTTAAGGCTCACCCCCGTTGCCCGCACCGCCCCGTGGGGAACACCCAAAAAAATGCCCCGGCCATCGGCCGAGGCTTTAAGCCCGCGGGTTATTAAACCGTGAGGCCCCGCTCAGGGAGGTAAAGCGGGAGAGCGGCAAGCCGCCCCGAAGCCAATCTAACAAAGCTGCAGAGCGGATTCAAGAGGGCTTATCTGGATCGGGCACAATTTTGCCCATGACCTCTTCCACACCCTACGCCCCCTACCCCGCCGGCCGGCCACGCCGTTTGCGCCGCGATGCGTTCAACCGCAACCTGGTGCGGGAAAACACCTTGACCGCGCACGACCTGATCTATCCGGTGTTTGTGCACGAGGGAGCCAACCGCCGCGAAGCCGTGGCCTCCATGCCCGGGGTGGAGCGCCTGAGCCTGGACCTGCTGCTGCCGGTGGCCGAGGAATGCGTACGCCTGCAGATCCCGGCGATGGCGCTGTTCCCGGTGATCGACCAGTCGCTGAAAACCTATGGCGGCGAAGAAGCCTTCAACCCCGACGGCCTGGTGCCGCGGGTGGTGCGCGAGCTGAAGAAACGCTTCCCGGACCTCGGCGTGATGACCGACGTGGCGCTCGACCCCTACACCAGCCACGGCCAGGACGGCCTGCCGGATGAGAACGGCTACATCGTCAACGAGCTGACGATTGAGGCCCTGGTGAAGCAGGCGCTGGCCCAGGCCGATGCCGGCGTCGACATCGTGGCGCCCAGCGACATGATGGACGGGCGCATAGGCGCGATCCGCACGGCACTGGAGGCCCACGGCCACATCCACACCCGCATCATGGCCTACAGCGCCAAGTACGCCAGCGCCTTCTACGGCCCGTTCCGCGACGCCGTGGGCTCGGCCGCCAACCTGGGCAAGAGCGACAAAAAGACCTACCAGATGGACCCGGCGAACAGCGACGAGGCGCTGCGCGAAGTGGCCATGGACATCGCCGAAGGCGCCGACATGGTGATGGTCAAGCCCGGCATGCCCTACCTGGACGTGGTGCGCCGCGTGAAAGACGAATTCCGCGTGCCGACCTTCGCCTACCAGGTATCGGGCGAATACGCGATGCTGAAAGCCGCGGCGCAAAATGGCTGGCTGGACCACGACCGTGTGATGCTGGAAAGCCTGATGGCCTTCAAGCGCGCCGGAGCCGATGGGGTGCTGACCTATTTCGCCATCGACGCCGCCCGGCTGCTGAACGCCTGACGCCCATTCACTACAAAAATAATAGCTGCTTGCGCAATATCTACCTGCGCTAACGGCATATTTTTTATACATATCCACACCCATGCGCATCTTCACCATCGTCGGCAGCAGCGTGGTGGAAACCACGGAATTGCCCACCACGCCGGTGCCCGGCGGCTACGTCTGGATCGCCTGCGCGCGGCGCGAGTTTGAAGTCCAGCAGCCGCAGCTGCAGTCCACGCTGCAACAGCTCTGCGGCCACCAGCTGGTGGACCTGCATGTGTCGGACCTGCTGAACAACCAGCTGCCATCGCACTACGACTACACCTCGCAGTACGACCTGCTGGTGTTCCGCCGCCTGGCCCCCGGCGCTGCGGAAGCCGGACCGGACGCACCGGTCGTGCCCACCGTGCCGCTAGGCCAGCCGATGAAGCGCGGCGGCCCGCCCATCCTGCACCGCATCAACACCAACCCGGTGGGCTTTGCGGTGTTCGACCAGGTGCTGCTGACCGTACACCCCGCCGACTGCGCGGTGCGCGACAGCTACGCCGAAAAGCTGCTGGCCGCCACCTCTACCGAGCTGCGGGCCACGGGCGCCCGCGTGCCCGCCAGCCCGGCGGACCTGATGCTGCGCATCGTCAACACCATGGTCGATGGCTACCTGGACCTGCGCCGCGAACTGACACGCCAGCTCGACCACTGGCAGGGCGAGCTGCTCAAGCCGGGCGCGCGCTTCAGCAACTGGAGCGCGCTGCTGGATGCGCGGCTGACCTTGCACCAACTGGACGACGTGTGCGAAGAACAGCGCTCCGCCATCCAGGACTGGATCGAGGCGGTCAAGACCTGGCCGGATGCCCAAGGCATGGCCGAGCTGCGCGAACGCGAGCTGCTGCAGGTGCGCAGCCGCGACGTGCTGGAACATATTGAACGCGTGGTGCACCACGTGCGGCGGCTGGAGCAAAGCGTCGAGACCGCGGTGCAGATGCACTTCAGCGTGCAAGGCAACCAGGCGAACAACATCATGCTGACGCTGACGGTGCTGACCGCCATCTTCCTGCCGCTGAACCTGATTGCCGGCATCTTCGGCATGAACTTCGAGGTGATCCCGCTGCTGCACCGCCAAGGCGGTTTCTGGTGGGCGCTGGGCGCGATGGTGGTCATCGCGCTGGGCATGGTGCTGCTGTTCTGGCGCAACCGGTATCTGGCCCGCACAGGCCGCTGAAGGCCATCCCCACGGTGGCCGGCTAGCGCAGCTTCAGCGCTTCCTTCGGCACCGGCCGGGAGAAGTAATAGCCCTGCGCCTGGCCGGCGCCCATGTCGCGCAGCAAGGCCAGGGTTTCGGCGTCTTCCACCCCTTCGGCCACCACGCTCAGGTCCAGCGACTCGGCCATGCGCACGATGGCCCGCACGATGGCGCGGCTGCGCGGGCTGGTGGTCAGCTCCAGAATGAAAGACTTGTCGATCTTCAAACCGCTGAAGTGGTACTGGTGCACATAGCTCAGCGATGAGAAGCCGGCGCCGAAATCGTCCAGCACCACCGACACGCCGTTGTCCGCCAGGTGCTTCATGGCCTGGCGCGCCAGCTCGGGTTCGGCCACCAGCGCACCTTCGGTGAGCTCCAGGCAAATGCGCGATGGCGCCACGCCATACTCTTCCAACAGGCTGAGCACTTCGCTGGCGAATTCGGTGCGGGTGATGCTGTAGCTGGAGCAGTTCACATGCACGGTGGGCCAGTGCGCATGCTCGGGCTGGGCCAGGATCGCCACCACGCTTTGCAGCATGTAGAAGTCCAGCCGACCGATCAGCCGAAAACCTTCCAGTGCCGGCAGGAACTGGCCCGGTGCAACAACATTGCCGTCCGGCTGGTGCCAGCGTATCAAGGCCTCCAGCGCCAGGATGGCACCGCTCTCCACGTCGATGATGGGCTGGAAATACGGCAGCAGTTCATCGTTGCGCTTGAGCGCATTGCGCAGCGCGTTCTCCTGCTCCATCTGGTCGGACACTTCGCGCCGCACTTCCTGGCTGAACAGCGCATAGCTGTCGCGCCCGGCGTTCTTCACCCGGTACATGGCGGTGTCGGCATCTCGCAGCAGGTCGGCCGGCTCCTGGTGGAACTGGCTGTCGGCACCGACCACGCCGACGCTGCAGGATGAAAACACGGTGTGCCCATCGATCTGGAACGGGAGGTCGAAGGCCTCCAGAATCCGCTCGGCGATGGCCTCCGTCACGTCCGGCGGCGCACCAAAGGCCAGCACCGCGAATTCGTCGCCGCCCAGGCGGGCCAGCAGATCGCTGTCGCGCATGCAGCGGCGCAGGCGGTCGGCAACCTGGACCAGCAGCAAATCGCCGAAGTGGTGGCCCAGGCTGTCGTTGACCATCTTGAAGCGGTCGAGGTCGATGAACATCACCACCAGCTCCTGGCCATGGGTGCAGAAAGCCTGCCAGGCGCTGTGAAGGCGTTGCTGCAGGTGCGCGCGGTTCGGCAGGCCGGTCAGCGAGTCATGGGCGTTCTCGTGTTGCAGCTGGGCGTTGGCGTAGTCCAGCGCGCGGGTGCGGTCCTGCACCCTGGCTTCCAGCTGCATATTGGCGGCGTGGATGGCTTCGGCGGCGCTGCGCCGCGACAAGGCCGTGTCGATATGCCGGGACACAAAGGTCAGCAGTTCCTGGTCGCGCAGCGAATAGTGGATGTCGGCCGAATAGCTTTGCACCGCCAGCACGCCACGCACCACGTCGCCGTCGAACAGCGGAATGCCCAGCCAGGAATACGAGGGGTTGGCGGCCCGGTGAATGGAAATCTCGCCAAGGCCTTCCAGTCGCAAGGCTTCCTCGCGGCTGATCAGGCAAGGCCGGCGCTGGCGGATGACGTATTCGGTCACGCCCCGCTCGCCGCGCCGGGACTTGGGCGCGTTGTCCAGAAATTCGTCCACGTAGTAGGGAAAGGTCACCTCGGTGGTCGCATCGTCGAACAGCGCGATATAGAAGTTATGGGCAAACAGCAGCTCGCCCACGATGCCGTGCAGGCCGCGGAACAGCTCGGCCATGTCGCCCGGCTGGCTGGCCAGCTCGGTGATCTGGAACAAGGCGCGCTGTAGGTGCTCGGCACGCTCGCGGTCGCCCACCTCGTGCCGCAGCGCGTCGTTGAGGGTAGACAGCTCCAGGGTGCGCCGGGCCACGGTTTCTTCGAGGTGGGCGCGGTGCAGAATCCGGTCCAGCGCCATGGCCACGTGGCGCGCCACCACCATGAACAGCTCGCGGTCCTCGACGCTGTAGATACGCGACGCGTCGTAGACCTGCATGGCCAGCATGCCGAACACTTCGTCGGAGGCGTTTTTCAGCGGCACCCCCATCCAGAATTCCGGGCGATGGCCCACGCAGTAAAAGCGCGCTTCGTCCTGGGCTGCGGCAATGTCCGCGGCGTTGACGAACAAGGCCTGGCCGGTGGTCAGCACATAGTGGGTCATGGACATGCGCTGGCGGTCGATGATCTCGTATTCCTCGGTCTCAAACGCATCGGCGTTGTCGATGTAGTACGGATAGGCGACCTTGTCGGTCTGGCTGTCGTACAGCGCCAGATAGAAGTTTTCGGCATCGATCAGGGTCGACAGGTGGCGGTGCACACCTTGCAGGAAGGCCCGACGCTCGCGGGTGGAACTGGCCAGGTAGGTGATCTCGAACAGCACGCGCTGGCTGGCCTGGGCCCGGGCCAGGGCGTCGATCTGCAGGCGCAGGCCCAGTTTGCGCGCTAGATCGGCCACCACCGGGTTGCCGGCTTCGCTCTGCGGCGCCAGCACCCAACCCAGCGCGCTTTCGCCCTGGCCAGAAGCCCAACGGTGCAGACCCTGCGCGCGGCAGAACGCTGCAAATGCGTCTTTGGCAATGGCGACAGGCCAGCTTCCAGCCGCGCCGCCCTGGCCGATCAGATGCAGTTTTTCACCGGCCCGGTAAGCCGCCCATGGCAGGGCTGGCGCATTCTGCGCAACCTCGGCCAGCAAGGCTTGCAGGCTGTCCTGCGGAAAAGCGGTTTCCTCCAGAGGGGCATGCGCGGGCGCGCCCCCATCCACAGCGGGGCTAGCTTCGTGCGCTGGCGCTGGGTAGGGAAGGGGGAAACGGGAAGACATCGGCGCTCCATGGCAGCTAGCAACCCGCTATCTTCGGTGCTGGCGACTGCGCATTGCAAGTGCCCGTGGTGTTTTTTCGCGCCCGAAACGTTGGAAATCGTGGTTTTCCAACGTTTTGCAAGGGGGACGGAGGTATGCAAGCCCTCAGACTCGAATACTCCTAAATTTGCAGCTACTTGTGCAGGATGTATATGCGCTGGTGGCCAGTTTTATGCATGGACTCAGCGCTGCTGCACATCTTCACTGCCGGGAGCGCAGCGGGATCTGGCCCGCTGCGTCCTGCGTAGACCATGGATTAACCGTGGTAGTCGCCGCGGATGTCCAGGGTGCCGGCCTTGGCGGCAGCAGCCACTTCGGCGCGCACTTCGGCACGGGTCTTGGCCGGGCCGGTGCTTTGGACGACCGGGTAGTTGTTGTCACTGATCGCAGCCAAGCTGCCATCTTTTTCAGCCTGGATCAGCTCGGCCCGGACTTGGGCGCGGGTGACCGTGCTGCTACCGGCAGTCGCGGCGATCACCGGATAGTTGTGGTCGTAACCGTCTTCGGCAAAAGCACTACTGGCAGCCACGGAAGCCAGGGCGATCAGGGAAGTGGCGAAAAGTTTGCGCGTGTTCATGATGAGCTCCTTCAATGAATAAGGGGAACATGCCGGGCACATGCCCGGCAAAGTGATGGATTAGCTACGGACAACCGGAATGCTGCCGTCCTTGATGGCCTGGACCAGCTCGGCCTGCACTTCAGCACGGGTCTTGGGCGTGCCGACGGGGGCGATTACCGGGTAGTTCTGGTCGTCGTTGTAGGCAGCCAAACTGCCGTCTTGGCGGGCCTGGGCCAGCTCGGCCTGCACTTGCGCGCGGGTCAAGCCGGTGGAGCCGGGGGCCGCTACCACGACCGGGTAGTTGCGGTCGTAAGAGTCGGCAAAGGCGCTAGTAGCGGCCACGGAGGCCAGGGCGATCAGGCTGGAGGCGAGGAGTTTCGACGTCTTCATATTATTTTTCCTTCAAAGTTAGTAACAGTTCTACGGAACCAGGAACCCTGGACGGAGCAAACCACTCTTGTAGGGCTTGCTGCGCCGGATTCGCAGTTCACAGGGTTTGTGACCTTGCACTACCTGTGAATAGCAGATAGGCGTTAAGTTGCAGCTTTAAACAGGTCAAAGCGGAACAAGTCTGTTTCGACCATGGAAACAATGGACACACTCGAACTCATACGCACCTTCCGAGAAGTCGCCGCCCGCGGCGGTTTCTCACGCGCCGCCAAGTCTCTGGACGTGTCCAAAGCCAATGTCAGCAAGTACATCGCGGAACTGGAGAGCCGGCTCGGCACCCGCCTGCTGAACCGCAGCACCCGCACCATCAGCCTGACCGACGCGGGCGACCTGCTGCTGGAACGCAGCACGCCCTTGTTGGAAATGATGGCGCTGACCCAGGAAGAGCTGCTGCACCGCTCCCAGGAACCCAGTGGCCGCCTGCGCATGACAGCGCCGCAAGGCATTGGCAGCGTCGAGCTACCCGGCCTGCTGGCCGATTTCATGCGCCGCTACCCCGAGGTGCACGTCAGCCTGGACCTGAGCAACCGCGTGCTCGACATGGTGGAAGAAGGCCTGGACCTGTCGCTGCGCGTGGGCGTCGCGGCCGACCCGAACCTCATCGTGCGCAAGCTGCGGCGCATCGACCTGGTGGTCTGTGCCACGCCCACCTACTGGCAGCAACGCGGCATTCCCCAGCACCCGGACGACCTGGCCGGGCATGACGCGCTGACGCTGTCCTTGTCGGGCACCAGCCCCTCGTGGCGCTTCAAGGTCAACGGCAAGTCGCACAGCGTCGCCCTGCGCAGCCGCATGGACGCCAGCGATCCCGTGCCCTTGATGCACATGGCCTTGCTCGGCATGGGAGTGGCGCGTTTGCCGCGTTTGCTGGTGCGCAACCTGCTGGAGCAAGGCAGCTTGCAGGCGGTACTGCCCGAATACAGCCCCGACGACCTGTGGCTGTTTGCCGGCTACGTGCACCGCAGGCACAACAGCGCGGCTTTGAAGGCTTTGCTGGCCTTCATGGAAGAGCGTTGGAAGGTGGAATAAGCCGGCCGCAGCCTCACACCAGCGGCTGGCCGATCTTTTCGGTGGCAAATACGCGCTGCACGGCGGGGCGCGCCAGCATGCGCTGCAGATAAACCCCTAGTTGCGGCAGGCTGCGTGCGGGCCGGGCGAAGCCGCGGGTCCAGCGGCACAACATCAACGCATAGGCGTCAACCGCGCTGTACTGCGTGCCCAGCATCCAGGGGCCGCCGTGGCGCGCCAGCTCGGCTTCCAGCTGGTCCAGCAAGCTGCCGACGCGGGCCTCGGCATGGGCTTTGACGCTGGCCGTACCGGCGGTATCGTCGGCCCAGCGGTCCGGGTAGAAGTACAGGATCAAACTCGCCTGCAAGGTATTGGTCAGCCAGACCATCCATTTGTAATACTGCGCGCGTTCGGCCGTGCCCAGCGGTGGTGCCAGCCCGGCCTGCGGATGCGCGTCCGCCAGGTGCAGGCAGATAGCGGCGGCCTCGTATAGCACCGCCTCGCCATCGGCCAGCACCGGGATCAGGCCGTTAGGGTTTAGCTGCAGGTAGGCGGCCGACTTGTGGCCGTCGTGCTCGCGGTCCACCCAGACCAGCTCGAACGGCAGGCCCAGCTCTTCCAGCAGGATATGCGGCGCCATGCTGGCGGTGCCGGGAAAGTAGTGCAGTTGGAGCATGCTCAGGCCAGGTGCTGCGCAAAGAATGCCAGCGAACGCTCGCGCGCCAGCGCGGCCGATGGGCCGTCGTAGGCACCGCGTTGGTCGCAGTTGAAGCCATGGTCAGCCGGGTACAAGCGCGCATCCACCTCGGGGTGCGCCAGGCCGAAGTTGGTCACCGAATCCAGCACGATGCTGTGGTCGCGCTCGCCGAAGTGCGACAGCACCGGCGCACGCGGCTTGCGCGCCACCTCGGCGGCCACCGTCATGCCGCCGCCGTAGTAAGTGACCGCCGCGTCCAGGCCGTCGACCAGGCTGGCCGCGCGCCAGGTCAGCAGGCCGCCCCAGCAGTAGCCCACCATGCCAACCTTGCCCGCCTGGTGGGCGTAGTCCACCGCAGCCTGCAGGCTTTGCATCAGTGTGGGCACACCCAGCGCCTCGGCGGCCGCCTTCAGCGCCACACCGGCCTGGATGTCGTCGGGCGTATAGCCCAGGTTCACGCCGGGCTGCAGGCGGTGGAACATGTCCGGCGCCACCGCCAGATAGCCATCGGCCGCGTAGCCGTCGGCCACCGAACGGATATGGCTGTTCACGCCAAAAATCTCCTGCACCACCACCACGGCGCCCTTGGGCTTGCCAGCAGGTTGGGCTACATAGGCAGGGAACACGAAGCCGTCGGCGGCGGTGAGGTCAACATATGAAGACATACGGGCAGCTCCTGAGAATGGGGAAATGGATTCGGAGCGCATGGTACTGGTATCGTTTCATTTCCACCTACACGCTCTTCTATGACCCCTACTTCCGATCATCCTGTATTGCTGGTCACCGGCGGCGGCCGCGGCATCGGCGCCGCCACCGCGCAGCTGGCGGCCCAGCGCGGCTATGCGGTAGCAATCAACTACGCGCACAACGCCGGCGCCGCCGAGCAGCTGGTGGCCGAGATCCAGGCCCAGGGCGGCCAGGCCATCGCGCTGCAGGCCGATATTGCCGACGAAGCCCAGGTGCTGCGCCTGTTTGCCGCGGTGGACGCGCAGCTGGGCCCGCTGTACGGCCTGGTCAACAACGCCGGCGTGGTGGACGCGCCGTGCCGGGTTGAGCACATGGACCTGGCGCGGCTGCAGCGCATGTTCAACATCAATGTGATCGGCAGCTTTCTGTGCGCGCGCGAAGCCGTGCGGCGCATGGGCACAAGCCAGGGCGAACGCAACTTTGGCGCCGGCTACGGCCGCGGCGGCGCCATCGTCAATGTGTCCAGCGCGGCCTCGCGCCTGGGCTCGCCCGGCCAGTATGTGGACTACGCGGCCGCCAAGGGCGCGATCGACAGCATGACACTGGGCCTGGCCAAGGAGGTGGCGGCCGACGGCATCCGCGTCAACGCCGTGCGCCCCGGCCTGATCGAGACCGACATCCATGCCTCGGGCGGCCTGCCCGACCGGGTGCGCGACCTGGCCAGCAGCGTGCCCCTGCAGCGCGGCGGCACGGCCGAAGAAGTGGCCCATGCCATCCTCTGGCTGCTGAGCCCCGAAGCCAGCTATACGACGGCGGCACTGGTGGATGTCAGCGGCGGGCGTTAAGCTCCGGCGTTATGGATTTCAAACCCCTCATCACCCTGCTGGCCATCGTCAACCCGCTGGCTATCGTGCCGTTCTTCATCCACTACACGCAAAGCTTTTCTGAAGCGCAGCGCCGGCGCACGATCATGGTGTCGTCGTTCAGCGCGTTTGTGGTGATCGCCATCAGCGCCTTGCTGGGCCTGCAGATCCTGGACTTCTTCAACATCTCGCTGGCCAGCTTCCAGGTCGGCGGCGGCCTGCTGCTGATGACCTCGTCGCTGAACATGCTGAACGCCCAGCCGGCCGAATCCAAATCCACCTCGGTGGAACTGCAGGACGCATCGGAACGCGCCGCCGTCGGCTCCAGCATCGCCGTGGTGCCGCTGGCCATCCCTTTGCTGACCGGCCCGGCCAGCATGTCCACCGTGGTGATTTATGCGGACAAGGCCAAGACCCTCTTGCAGCTGGTGACCCTGGTGGGCTACGGCGTGGTCATCGGCCTGGCCACCGCGCTGTGCTTTTCGCTGGCCGGCCCCATCGCCCGGGTGCTGGGCAAGACCGGCATCAATGTGATGACCCGGCTGATGGGCCTGATCCTGGCCGCGCTGTCGGTCGAAGTGATGGCCGACGGCCTGCACAAGCTGTTCCCGGTGCTGGGCGGTTGATGCTTCCATAAACATAGCAGCTTGCGCTGGTAGAACCTGCGCTACAGCCACTTTCTATATAAATTCATCCCATGCCCCTAGCCCCCCTTTCCCGACGCAGCGTGGTACTGGCCGGCGTACTGGCGCTGGCCGGCTGCTCCACCGCCGTGCCCGAGGGCATCACCGCCGTCACCCCGTTCGATGCCACCCGCTACGCGGGCAAGTGGTTCGAGATCGCCCGGCTCGACCATTCCTTCGAACGCGGCCTGGGCAACGTCAGCGCCACCTACACGCTGCAAGCCGACGGCAGCGTCCAAGTGCTGAACCGCGGCTACAACAATGAGAAGAAGGAATGGAAGCAGGCCGAGGGCCGCGCCCTGTTCACCGGCAGCCCGCAGGTGGCCTCGCTGAAGGTGTCGTTCTTCGGTCCGTTCTA
Organism: Rhodoferax sp. OV413; assembly: GCF_900104385.1. Lineage (GTDB taxonomy): Bacteria > Pseudomonadota > Gammaproteobacteria > Burkholderiales > Burkholderiaceae_C > Rhodoferax_B. Next base: position 18,662 of record NZ_FNJA01000009.1, read on the forward strand.
CGGCGGCTACCACGTGGTGCAGCTGGACGCCGACTACCGCTGGGCCCTGGTGGTCGGCGCCGACCGCAGCTACGCCTGGATTCTGGCGCGCGACAAGCAATTGCCCGCCGCCGTGCGCAGCCAGTTGCTGGCCAAGGCCCAGGAGATTGGCATTGCGGTGGACCAGCTGGTCTGGGTGGACCAATCGCGCAGCGATTCCTAGACTTTAGCCCCCATCCGCCCGACCAGGCGGAACGCCACCAGCATCGCCAGCGAGCCAAAGATGGCGCTGCCCACCGCCGCCCCGGCCAGCACGCCCACCGGGCCATACTGCGCGCCCCACCAGGCGAACGGAATCGTACCCAGGGTGGCGCGCGCCCAGTTGAAGCCGGTGGACCACAGCGGCCGGCCCAGGTTGTTGAAGGCCGCGTTGGCCACGAACAGCGCGCCGGCAAACAAGAAGCTGGCCGCCAGCCACGAACAGAACATGCGGATCAGGTGCGCCGCATCGCCCTCGGCGCTGAAGGCCTGCACCAGCAGATGCTGGCCCAGCGCCAGCAGCAGCCAGGCGCTGCCGACCGCGATCAGCATGAACAGCAGGCTGGCGCGCAGGCCCTCGCGCACCCGGTCGAACTGGCCGGCACCCAGGTTCTGCGCCAGGATGGGGCCGACCGCGCCGCTCAGCGCGTAGATGGTGCCGAAGGCCACCGGCGTGACCCGGTCGATGATGGCCTGGCCGGCCACGGCCGAGGCGCCGAACTGGGCGATCGCATGGGTGACGAAAGCCGCTCCCACCGGCGTGGCCAGGTTGGTCAGTACCGCCGGGCCGGCCACCACGGCCAGCAGCTTGGCGTCGGGCCACAGGCTGGCGCGGTCCAGCCGGCCCAGCATGCGGTGCCGCAGCACGCCGCGCAGGCCCACATAGGCCATCAGGCTGCGCGACACCACGGCGGTGGCGGCCGCACCGTCCAGCCCCATGTGCAGGCCGAAGATCAGGATCGGGTCCAGCACCGCGGTCACCAGCGCGGCGCCCAGGGTCACGGCCATGGCGCCGCGCGCATCGCCGACCGAACGCAGCAGCGCCGAGCTGGCCATGCCGATGCCCAGCAGCGGCAGCGCATGCACCGTCACCGCCAGGTAGCGCGCGGCCAGGCGCTCGGTTTCGCCGGTGGCGCCCAGGGCGCGCAGCAAGGGGTGGAGAAACGGCGCCGTGCCGCTGCCGATCAGCATCGCCAGCAGCAGCATCCAGAACAGGCTGGACATGGCCAGGCGCTGCGCGTCCAGCACCCGGCCCGCGCCCACGGTGCGCGCCACAACGGCGGTGATGCCGATGGTCAAACCTATGCATAGCGAGGTATGGAAGAAGCCCACCACGCCGGCAAAGCCGACGGCCGCGGCAATCGACTGCTCGCCCAGGCGCGAGATGTAGAACAGGTTGATCAGGTCCACCACGAACACCGCCACCAGACCGATGGCCGAGGTGGTGGACATCACCGCCACATGGCGGAACAATGGGCCGGTGACGAAGCGGGGCGTGGAGGGTGTGGGCATGGGGCGGACCGAGGAACAGTGCGCGATGGTACAGCCCGAGTTACTATTAAATAGATAGCTGCTTGCGCTCTAACTGTCTGCGCAAAGTGGCAATTCAACTTATAAAAAGGCAAGCGGTATGCAAGACAGCCCCCCAGAACTTCTGGTCGAAACCCGTGGCCCGGTGCTCTGGCTCACGCTGCAGCGCGAGGCCCGGCGCAACGCCCTGACCCACGGCCTGCTGGCGGCGCTGGACCAAGCGATAGACGCGGCGCAAAGCCAGGACGGCATCCGCGCCATCGTGCTCACCGGCGCCGGCCAAAAAGCCTTTTGCGCGGGCATGGACCTGCAGTCCGGCCCGGCCTTCACCACCAACTACGCCGACCCGCACGGCCACCTGGCCCAGCTGCTGCGCCGCGCCCGCGCCAGCCAGCTGCCGCTGATCGCCCGGGTCAACGGTGCCTGCATGGCCGGCGGCATGGGCCTGCTGGCGATGTGCGACATGGCGGTGGCCAGCCCGCAAGCCATCTTCGGCCTGCCCGAGGTCAAGGTCGGCGTGTTCCCGGCCCAGGTGCTGAGCGTGCTGCAGCCGCTGGTGCCGCGCCGCATCCTCAACGAGATGTGCCTGACCGGCGAACCCATCAACGCCGCCCAGGCGCTGGAGATCGGCCTGCTGAACTACGTGGACGCGGACCTGGACGGCCGGCTGGATTGGCTGCTGCAGCGCCTGCTGGACAAATCGCCGGCCGCCATCCGCCGCGGCCTGTACACGCTGAAGACGGTGGAGCCCATGCCGTTTGACCAGGCAGTAGCGTTTACCGAGAGCCAGATCGCCCTGTTCGCGCTGACCGAAGACGCCCGCGAAGGCCAAAAAGCCTTCCAGGAAAAGCGCCCACCGCAGTGGCTGGGCCGCTGAGCTTGTTCAACACCTTATCGGCCTCCAGCGCTTATTCCATCAGCGCCAACAGCTACATAAAGAGTAGCGCCGCATGAGTACGGCCCGGATCCGCCAGCAATCCCAGGACGCTTTGCTGCAGCGGCACCTGCACGCCTTCTTCGGCGCGCTCGAACACGGCGCCATGGACATGCTGCGCGACAGCCTGCAGTGGCAGGAGATCAGCGGCGGCGAGACCCTGATGGCCCAGGGCGACGCGGGCGACGCCATGTACCTGGTGGTCAGCGGCAGGTTGCGCGCCTATGTGCAGGCCCCCGACGGCAGCCTGCGCAAGGTGGCCGAGATCACCCGCGGCCAGGTGGTGGGCGAAATGAGCCTGTACACCGGCGCACCCCGCGCAGCCACGGTGGTGGCGGTGCGCGACACGGTGCTGGCCCGGCTCGACCAGCCGGCCTTTCGCCGGCTGCTGGCGCGCAGCGCCCAGGTGTCGCTGGCGCTGACCCGGCAGATCATCCGCCAGCTGAAGGACGACCAGCCCCAGGCGTCGAAGGACACCCTGGTCACCATGGGCCTGCTGCCGATCACCAGCGACCTGGGCGGCGTGGCACTCGCCGACTTTGCCGAACGGCTGGCCGCCCAGCTGGCGCCCAAGGGCCGGGTTTGCGTGGTCAGCCGGCACGACATCGACCAGCAGCTGGAAGCCATAGGCCTGGGCCCCAGCGACAACACCGACAAGGAAACCCAGCGCCGCATCGCCATGCTGCTGGACGCCATCGAGGCCGAGCATGACTTCGTGCTGCTGCTGGCCGACGCCGGCCCCACGGCCTGGACCCAGCGCTGCTGCCGCCACTGCGACGAGCTGCTGCTGCTGGCCGATGCCACCCAGCCGCCGGCGCTGCACCCCATCGAAACCCAGTTCCTGATGCGCCGCCCGGCGCTGACCGAGGCCGCCGAAATCCTGGTGCTGCTGCACCCGGCCGACCAGCATGCGCCGCGCGGCACCCGGGACTGGCTGGCCCGCCGCCCGCTGGCCGGGCACTTCCACATCCGCCCGGCGCTGGAGCGCGACATGGCGCGGCTGGCCCGCATCCAGAGCCGCACCGCGGTAGGCTTGGTACTGGCCGGCGGCGGCGCGCGCGGCCTGGCGCACCTGGGCGTGTACCGCGCGCTGCTGGAGCGCAAAACCGAGATCGACTGGGTCGGCGGCACCAGCATAGGCGCGGTGATGGCCACCTATGTGGCCTCCGACCAGCCGCTGGACAGCATCATGGCAAACGCCCGGCGCGCGTTTGCCACCAACCCCACGGGCGACTTCAACCTGTTCCCGGTACTGTCGCTGATCAAGGGCCTGCGGCTGCACCGCATCCTTTCGCGCGCGGTAGAGGAGCTGCTGGGCTTCGATGCCGACGTGGAAGACCTGTGGAAGAACTTCTACTGCGTGGCGACCAATTTCTCCACCGCCAGCGAACAGCGCATCGCCAGCGGCAACCTGGTGCACGCCCTGCTGGCCAGCACCTCGATCCCCGGCGCGCTGCCGCCGGTGATCCACGGCAACGACTTGCTGTGCGACGGCGGCAGCTTCAACAACTTCCCGGTGAACGTGATGCGCGGCATGCGCGGCGTGGGCCGAGTGATCGGCGTAGACCTGAACATCCGCACCCCGGTGCGGGTCGACCACGCCGAGATGCCGGGCACCTGGGCCCTGCTGCGCGACCGGCTGCGCCCGCACAGCCAGCGCCGCTACCGCCTGCCCTCCCTGCCCTCGTACCTGATGACGGTGACCATTCTGTACAGCATGTCGCGCCAGGCCAGCGCCCAGCAGCAGTGCGACCTGTACTTCAACCCGCCGCTGACCCGAGTCGGCATCCTGCAGTGGCGGCGCTTCGAGAACATCGTCCAGCGCGGCTATGCGCATGCGGTGCAGGTGCTGGGCAAGGCCTAGCACACCCCCTAGCAAAAACCCGCTGCCATCTGAGCGGCATCGGCCTATAGTGGGCTGATCTGCAGCACCCCGGGGAACCGCACCATGCGTATGACCGACGAAGAGTACTTCCGCAGCTGTGTCGCAAAAGAGCGGCAACTGGCCCATCTGCTGGGCCACCACCAGATCGAAGAATGCTACGAATCCGCCGGCACGCTGTGGGAAGGCCGAGACAAGCTGCCGCAGTGGACCCGCCAGTGGAGCGCCTGCGGGCCGCTGCTGGTGCAGCACCGCATCGGCCTGGTGTTCGGCTCGGATGCGGCGGGCGGCTTCGTGGTCGCCGGCCACACCACCCAGCACTTCGCCGACCACCCGAACCCCGACCGCGCAGTGATGCTGGCGGTGGTGAAGGAAGTGATTCACCGGCTCGAACACCCGAAGGCCGTGCGCGCCGCCTGAAGACGTGTTCAGTGAGCGGTTTTGGAAGGCGCTAATTGCTATGGTTTTCAGCCGCTTAGCGGGGCTTCATTCGGGGGGCAATGGCTAGAATTTCTAGCCATGAACCTCCCTCAATTGCGCCTGGATACACCGTGGAATACCGAGTTCATGCTGCCTCGGGTAACCGACAACGCCCAGCTGCTGGAACTGCAAATCCTGCTCGGCGGCCTGCAGCTGGTGCTGAGCCGGGTGCACCCGGCTTTTGCGGCCAGCCGCTTCACCGCTACCCGGCAACTGGCGGCGCGGATTACCCGGGCGATTGAATACCAGGACGCGCACAAAGCCCACATGGGCAGCGCCGACCTGCAGCGCTCGCTGAACGAAACCGAGCGTGCGCTCGACCCCGGCAGCCTGATGGTGCTGCGCAAGCTGCTGACCCAGACCCTGAAGGAAGAGCAGGAACAAGCCGATACTGGCCATGCCGAGTTCACCTACAGCGACTTCATCGCCGAAGAACGCCTGGCCGGGCAGCAGCTGGCCGCGCATTGAACTTTGTGCGGCGGGCGCACCAAGTAAGGGCGCGGACAAACCCCAAAAGGGTTAATCCCAATACGGATTGGCAGACGAAGGGATAAAGTCTCGCCAACTTGCAAAGAGGCCCAGCGCTTCTTTCCGCGAGGGTCCGGGGAGACACCCAGCCAGAATGATCACAATATTTAATTAGGCATCCGAACGAGATGTTTTTTGAAAAGCGCCGCTAACCCCGGCGCTTTTTTCTTTTCTGGCTCACCCCCAGGCTCCACACTTCGTGTTTCCGCCAACCCCCTTGCAGGGGGCGATACCAGTGGCCCGGCAGAGCCGGTCCCACGGTATCTCTGGAAGGGGTGTCATTGCGCCGGGTATAGACGTTTTTGGCTGCTGGCGCTTATATAGCTTACGCTAGCCGCTACTCAATCTATAGCATTTTCGGATGCGACAATCTTGGCCATGGAACTCTTGTTTGTGTCGCTGGCCTCGCTGCTGGCCGGTTTTGTCGATGCGATTGTGGGCGGCGGCGGCTTGATCATGGTGCCCGCTTTGTTCACGGCCTTTCCCACCACCCACCCGGCAACGCTGTTTGGCGTGAACAAGGGCGCCTCAATTTGGGGCACGGGCTTTGCCACCTGGCAGTACAGCCGGCGGGTGCAGCTGCGTTGGCAGTCGCTGCTGCCGGCGGCCGGTGCGGGCTTTGCCGGGGCCTTTGCCGGCGCCTGGCTGGTAACGGTAGTGCCGAGCGACTTTCTGCGCAAGCTGCTGCCGGTGGTGCTGCTGGCGGTGCTGGTCTACACCCTTGTGAAGAAAGACCTGGGCCGGGTGCATGCGCCACGCTTCAACGGCCTGCAGGAGACCCTGATCGCCAGCGCTGTCGGCCTGACCATCGGCTTCTACGACGGCTTCTTCGGCCCGGGCACGGGCAGCTTCTTCGTGTTTCTACTGGTGCGCTGGCTGGGCTACGACTTCCTGCACGCCTCGGCCTCGGCCAAGCTGCTGAACACCGCCACCAACCTGGCAGCGCTGATCCTGTTTGTCTCCACCGGCCACATCTGGTGGCATTTCGTGCTGCCCATGGCGATTGCCAATGTACTGGGCAGCGTGCTGGGCTCGCGCCTGGCGCTGAAGCACGGCACGGGCTTTGTGCGCGGCGTGTTCATCGTGGTGGTGGGTGCGCTGATCCTGAAGACCAGCTACGCCGCCTTCGCGGCCTGACGGCTCAGGGGCGGCGGGCCGCAGACGCCGCCGAAACCGGTACAGCCGAGGCCGCAGCCACCGGCCGGGACGCCGCCGCCACGGGCGCCGATGCCGCCAGCGCGGCGGCAGACAGGCTGGGCAGGCCCGGCACATCGGCCACCGCCCGCGGCTGGCCGATGGGGGTTTGCGCCTGGCCCTGGCGCACCGCGGCCAGGTCTTGCTCGCTCGGGTATTGCTGCAGCAGCCAGTAGTCGAACACCCGGCGGGCGATAGGCGCGGCCGCGGCGCCGCCGAAGCCAGCGTTTTCCACCACCATGGCCAGGGCGATCTTCGGGTCGTCGGCCGGTGCAAAGGCCATGTACAGGGCGTGGTCGCGGAAGCGTTCGGGCGTGGTGGCGGCGTTGTACTTCTCGTTCTTGCCGATCGACACCACCTGGGCGGTACCGGTCTTGCCAGCTGCCACATAGGGCGCGCCGCGGAACGCCGTGGCGCCCGTGCCCTCGATATTCACGCCGACCAGGGCCCTCTTGATGACCTGGATGTTCTCCGGCTTGGCGCTGATCTCGGCCTTGATCTCGCGCAGGGTCTGCTGCGAGGTATGGGTCACCACGTCGGTGATTTCCTTCACCAGGTGCGGCTTCATCTTCACGCCGTCATTGGCGATCACGCCGGTGGCCAGGGCCAGCTGCAGCATGGTGAAATTGTTGTAGCCCTGGCCAATGCCCAGCGAAATGGTTTCGCCCGCGTACCACTTCTGCTGCTCGGGGCGCTTGTAGGCGCGGCGCTTCCAGGCGGTGGACGGCAGCACGCCGCGCACCTCGCCAAAGATGTCGATGCCGGTGAGCGCGCCAAAGCCGAACTTGCTGATCTCGTCGTGCATCAGGTCCACGCCCATGTCGTTGGCCAGGATGTAGTAGTAGGTGTCGCAGGACTGGACGATGGATTTGTACATGTCGACCACGCCGTGGCCGCCTTCCTTGTCGTCGCGGAAGCGGTGGTTGCCGAGTACGAAGAAGCCGGGGTCCAGAATGGTTTGCTGCGGCGTGCGCTTGCCGGTTTCCAGCGCAGCCAGCGCCATGAAGGGCTTATAGGTGGAGCCCGGCGGGTAGGTGCCGCGCAGCGCCCGGTTCAGCAGCGGCTTGTCGGGCGACTCGTTCAGCGCCTGCCAGTTTTCGGCATCGATGCCTTCAACAAACAGATTCGGGTCAAAGGTGGGCTTGCTGACGAAGGCCAGCACCTCGCCGGTCTTAGGGTCCAGCGCCACCATGGCGCCGCGGCGGTCGCCGTACAGGTCTTCGATCAGCTTTTGCAGCTTGATGTCGATGGACATGACCACGGTGTTGCCCGGCGTGGCAGGGTTGCTGGCCAGGCGGCGCACGGCACGGCCGCCGGCCGAGGTTTCGATTTCTTCCACTCCGGTCAGGCCGTGCAGCTGGCTCTCGTAGCTTTGCTCCACGCCGAGCTTGCCTATGTATTCGGTGCCACGGTAGTTGTCGGCGTCGTCAGACTCGTCGATGCGGGCTTTTTCCGCCTGGTTGATGCGGCCGATGTAGCCGATCACATGGCTGGCCAGCTCGCCATACGGGTAGGTGCGGAACAGCCGGGCCTTGATGTCCACGCCAGGAAAGCGGTAGCGCTGGGCGGCGAAGCGGGCCACCTCGACATCGGTCAAACGGGTGCGGATCGGCAGGGATTCGAAGTTGCGCGACTCTTCGACCAGCTTCTTGAAGCGGCGCCGGTCGCGCAGTTGGATGTCCACCACCTCGGCCAGCTCGTCTATGGTCTGGGCCAGATCCGGCACCTTGCTGGGGGTGATCTCCAGGGTGTAGGCCGAGTAGTTACTGGCCAGCACCACACCATTGCGGTCCAGGATCAGGCCGCGGTTCGGTACCACCGGCACGATGGCGGTGCGGTTGTTTTCGGCGCGCTCCAGCAAGTCGTCATGCCGCACGATCTGCAGATAGGCCAGGCGCGTCGCCAGCCCGCAGAAAGCCAGCACCACCACCACACCCGCCGCCAGCAGCCGCATCCGAAAACGCGAGACCTCGACCCCTACATCGCGGAGTTCGGTCATAGAGGACGGGTCTTGTCGGGGTCAGGCGCCATCCGTTGTGGGGCTAGCAGGACAATGCTGACCAGCGGCCACAGCGCAGATTCCAGCAGCGGCGCAACCAGCAGCGACCAGCCCGGGAAGGTGCCGCCACCGGCCATGCGCAGCAGCAGCTCGATCAAATGGGCGGCGCCAAACAGCGGCAGCACCTGCATGGCCTGCGAGGGCACGGTAAACCACAGCAGGCGCCGGTGCATGGCGATGGCCAGAAAGCTCAACACCGAATAACCCAGCGCATGCTGGCCGAGCAGGCTGGTCTGGTGCACGTCCATGCACAGACCGAACACAAAGGCAGTGCCAATGGCCACGCGCTGCGGCTGGTGCACGCTCCAGAACACCAGCAGCACCGCCAGCAGGTCCGGCACCCAGGGCGCGCGGCCCCACAGCCCGATGTTCTCGGCCATGTTGACCAGCAGCGCCAGCACCAGGCTGGCGCCAATGAACACCGGGTTCGCAGGCAGCAGCAGCTGCTGGCCGGGGCGCATGATCATATGGAGCTCCTGCGCTTATGTAGCATCACTTTTTAGCTCCTTTTTTTGGAGCAACTGGCGGCAAGGCGGCAGGAATTTCGGGCAGCTGTGAGCCCACCGGCTGCAGCACCATCACATGGCGTGCCGCAGCCACCTGGGCGACCGGCGTGCAATAGATGCGGGCAAAAGCCGAATCGGCGCGGCGCTCGATCTTGGCGATCTTGGCGACCTGCAGGCCGACCGGGTAGACACCGTCGACGCCGCTGGTGGTCAGCACATCGCCCACCTGCACGTCGGAGTTGCCGGCCATGAAACGCAGCTCCAGCTGACCGCCAAACGACGAAGGGTCGCCATAGGCCACGCTGCGCGCGCCGGTGCGGGTGTTCAGTACGGGAATCGCCTGGTCGCGGTCGATCAGAAGGGTGACTTCGCTGACCATCGGATAGGCGCGGGTGACCTGGCCGAGCACGCCCAGACCGTCTAGCACCGGCGATCCGGCCACCACGCCCTGGGCCGTTCCCCGGTCGATCACTACCTTGCGGGTGTAGGCGTCGGCGGCGTCGTACAGCACTTCGGCACTTTGCGACGGAGTGGTGATGTGGGCGCGCAGCTCCAGCAGTTGGCGCAGGCGCTGGTTTTCCAGGGTCAGCTGTTCCACTTGGCCGGAGCGCAGAGACTGGGCCGCCAGCTGGCGCTCGGCGTTATCGGCCTTGGCCTGCAACGCGCCCATGCCCTCGAAATAGGCGCCACCGCCCTGCAGCAGCCGCAGCGGCTCCAGCACCATCCACTGCACCGGGTACAGCGCGATCGCAAGACCAGCACGCAGCGGCCGCATCAGCGCAAAGCGCGAATCGGCCACCATCAGGAACAGAGACAGCGCGCTGAAGAAAACCAGTTTGGTCAGGGCCGAAGGACCCTGTTTGAAGAACGGGGGCGGGGTCCTGTCCAGCGTACCGAGTGGCATCGCCGCAAGCTCCTACAACGCTTATTCGCTGGTGAAGATCGAGCCCAGGCGCTCCATCCGCTCCAGTGCAATACCGCAGCCGCGCACCACGCAGGTCAGCGGCTCTTCGGCCACCAGCACCGGCAGGCCGGTTTCTTCGGCCAGCAGGCGGTCCAGGTCGCGCAGCAGTGCGCCACCGCCGGTCAGCATCATGCCGCGGTCGGCAATGTCGGCCCCGAGCTCGGGCGGGGTTTGTTCCAGCGCGTTCTTGACGGCCGCCACGATGTTGTTCAGAGGGTCGGTCAACGCTTCCAAAATCTCGTTGCTGGAGATGGTGAAGCTGCGCGGCACGCCTTCGGACAGATTGCGGCCCTTGACTTCCATCTCCTTGACTTCGGAGCCGGGGAAGGCCGAGCCGATGTTCTTCTTGATGGCTTCGGCGGTGGGCTCGCCGATCAGCATGCCGTAGTTACGGCGGATGTAGTTGATGATGGCGTCGTCGAAACGGTCGCCGCCGACGCGCACGCTGCCCTTGTAGACCATGCCGCCCAGCGAGATCACGCCGACTTCGGTGGTACCGCCGCCGATGTCGACCACCATGGAGCCGCTGGCCTCCGACACTGGCAGGCCAGCACCGATGGCCGCTGCCATGGGTTCTTCGATCAGATACACCTCGGAAGCACCGGCACCGAGTGCCGATTCACGGATGGCGCGGCGTTCCACTTGGGTAGAACCGCAGGGCACGCAGATGATGATGCGCGGGCTGGGGCGGAATACGCCGCGCGGGTGCACCATCTTGATGAACTGCTTGAGCATCTGCTCGGTGACGGTGAAGTCGGCAATCACGCCGTCCTTCATCGGGCGGATGGCCTCGATGTTGCCGGGCACTTTGCCCAGCATGGCCTTGGCTTCCTTGCCGACGGCCTGGATGGTTTTTTTACCCTGGGGTCCGCCTTCATGGCGGATGGCGACTACGGACGGTTCGTCGAGCACAATGCCCTTGCCGCGTACGTAAATCAGGGTGTTGGCGGTGCCAAGGTCAATGGCCAGGTCGGTCGAAAAATACCGACGAAAAGTCCCAAACATGCAAAATCCTCTCGGGCATGGCCTGCGCGTCGGCCTGCCATCGCCGTGTAAATACGGGTCGAAATAGGGGTTTTCGGTGCAAATGACGGCAAACGGGTAACCGCCACACCAAAGGCGGGATAATACCGCATCCCCTGTAGCGAACCACCGCCTACAGAGCGCAAAGTCCACTTTACATTCGTTTTCAACCCTGTTTCTGACATGGCACTGACACCTCCCGAAATCGACCGCATCGCCAATCTGGCCCGGCTGGAACTCCAACCTTCTGAGCGTGACCGCCTGCTGACCCAGCTCAATGGCTTCTTCGGCATCGTCGAAGCCATGCGCGCGGTAGACACCACCGGCATCGAGCCGCTGGCCCATCCGGTGGCCGCCATGCAGGACATCGTGCTGCGCCTGCGCGACGATGTGGTGAGCGAGCCCAACCAGCGCGAAGCCAACCAGCAGACCGCCCCGGCCGTCGAGCGCGGTCTGTTCCTGGTTCCCAAAGTCATTGAATAAAGCGCCATGAGTCTCCCCACACAGCTACACGACCTGACGCTGGTCGAACTGGCGCAGCAATTGCGCGCCCGCAAAGTCTCCGCCGTCGAAACCACCCAGCATTTCCTGGCCCGCGCCCAGGCCCATAGCGGGCTCGGCAGCTACCTGGCGATGGATGAAGCCGTCAGCCTGCGCCAGGCCCAGGCCGCCGATGCCCGCTTAGCCAATGGCACGGCCGGCACGCTGGAAGGCGTGCCGATGGCGCACAAGGACATCTTTGTGACCAAAGACTTCCCGACCACCGCCGGCTCCAAGATGCTAGACGGCTATCGCTCATCTTTTGATAGCACAGTCGTGAACCAGCTGGCGCAGCAGGGCGTGGTTACGCTGGGAAAATTGAACTGCGACGAATTCGCCATGGGCTCGGCCAACGAGAACTCGGCCTTTCAGCCGGTACTGAACCCCTGGGACCGCACGCGGATTCCCGGCGGCTCGTCGGGCGGCAGCGCCGCAGCGGTGGCCGCGCGCCTGCTGCCGGCAGCCACCGGCACCGACACCGGCGGCTCGATCCGCCAGCCGGCCTCGTTCTGCGGCATCACCGGCATCAAGCCCACCTACGGCCGGGCCTCGCGCTACGGCATGGTGGCATTTGCCTCCAGCCTGGACCAGGCCGGCCCGATGGCACGCAGCGCCGAAGACTGTGCGCTGCTGCTGAGCGCCATCTGCGGCCCCGATCTGGACCGCGACTCGACATCGCTGGATATTCCCGCCGAAGACTACAGCCGTCAGCTGAACGACTCGATCGACGGCCTGCGCATCGGCGTGCCCGCCGAGTTCTTCGGCGAAGGCCTGGCGCCTGACGTGCGCGCCGCTGTCGACGCCGCTCTGCAGCAGTACCAGAAGCTGGGCGCCAAGCTGGTGCCCATCAGCCTGCCGCGCACCGAGCTGTCGATCCCGGTCTACTACATCATTGCGCCGGCCGAGGCCTCGAGCAACCTGAGCCGCTTCGACGGCGTGAAGTTCGGCCACCGCGCCGACAAGTACACCGACCTGGTCGACATGTACAAAAAGACCCGTTCTGAGGGCTTTGGCGACGAGGTGAAGCGCCGCATCATGATCGGCACCTATGTGCTGAGCCACGGCTACTACGACGCCTACTACCTGCAGGCGCAAAAAATCCGCCGCATGATCGCCAACGACTTCCAGCAGGCGTTCCAGCAATGCGACGTGATTGCCGGCCCGGTAGCGCCCACCGTAGCCTGGAAGCTAGGCGACAAATCCGCCGACCCGGTGGCCGCCTACCTGGCCGACATCTTCACGCTGTCGTCCTCGCTGGCCGGCCTGCCCGGCATGAGCGTGCCCGCCGGTTTTGGCGAAGCCAGCATGCCCGTCGGCCTGCAGCTGATCGGCAACTACCTGCAAGAAGCCAAGCTGCTGAACGTGGCCCACCGCTTCCAGCAGGCCACCGACTTCCACACACGCCAACCCGCGGGCTTCTGATATGAGCAAAGCAACCCCTTCCCTGCTGGTGCAGGGCTATGAAGTCGTCATCGGCTTCGAAACCCATACCCAGCTGTCAACCCAGAGCAAGATCTTCAGCCGCGCCTCCACGGCCTTCGGCGCCGAGCCGAACACCCAGGCCTGCGCTGTCGACCTGGCCCTGCCCGGCACCCTGCCGGTGATGAACAAGGGCGCAGTCGAGCGCGCCATCCAGCTCGGCCTGGCGCTGGGTTCGCACATCGCGCCGCGCAGCGTATTTGCGCGCAAGAACTACTTCTACCCCGATCTGCCCAAGGGCTACCAGATCAGCCAGTTCGAGATCCCGGTGGTGCAAGGCGGCAGCGTCGAGTTCTTCCTGGGCGACGAGAAGAAGAGCGTGCGCCTGGTGCGCGCGCATCTGGAAGAAGATGCGGGCAAATCGCTGCACGAAGACTTCATCGGCCAGACCGGCATCGACCTGAACCGCGCGGGCACGCCGCTGCTGGAGATCGTCACCGAGCCCGATATGCGCTCCAGCGCCGAGGCCGTGGCCTACGCCAAAGAGCTGCACAAGATCGTCACCTGGATCGGCATCTGCGACGGCAATATGCAGGAAGGTTCGTTCCGCTGCGACGCCAACGTGTCGGTGCGCAAGCCCGGCGGCCCATTGGGCACGCGCCGCGAAATCAAGAACCTGAACAGCTTCAAGTTCATGCAGCAGGCCATCGACTATGAAGTCCGCTGGCAGATCGAGCAGATCGAAGACGGCCTGGAGATCCAGCAGGCCACCGTGCTGTTCAACCCCGACACCGGCGAAACCCGCGCCATGCGGACCAAGGAAGACGCGGCCGACTACCGCTACTTCCCCGACCCGGATCTGCCGCCGCTGGTGGTGGCGCCCGAGTGGGTGGAGCGCGTGCGCTCCGAGATGGCCGAGCTGCCGCGCGTGATGGCGGCGCGCTTTGCCGCGGACTACGGCCTGTCCGAGTACGACGCCAGCGCGCTGACCCAAAGCAAGGAAATCGCCCGCTATTTCGAGGCCGCCATCGACGCCAGCGCGCCGCCCAAGCTGGCCGCCAACTGGATCATGGGCGAGCTGGCCCGGCGCCTCAACACCCAGGACCTGGGCATCGAGCACGCCCCGCTGCCCGCCGAAAAGCTGACCCAGATACTGGCCCGTATCGCCGACAACACCATCTCCAACAACGCCGCCAAGCAGGTGTTCGATGCGCTGTGGACCGATACCGAAGCGCAGGTCGATGCAGTGATCGAGGCCAAGGGCCTGAAGCAGATGAACGACACCGGCGCGCTGGAAGCCATCGTCGACACCGTGATCGCCGCCAACGCCAAGAATGTGGCCGAGTTCAAGGCTGGCAACGAGAAAGCGCTGAACGCGCTGGTCGGCCAGATCATGAAGGCCAGCGCCGGCAAGGCCAACCCGGGCCAGGTCAACGCACTGCTCAAAGCCAAGCTGGCAGCGCAATAGGGTTCACTCCATCGGTTCGCGCAACCGGAGGAGTAGCAAGAATATTTTTAAGCCTTTCAGGGCTCTAGCGCTTATAGCGCGTGCGGCAGAAGCTACAAAATAAGTAGCGCGCTATTTTGCCGTTCCAGCCCATAGCGGCTTGAGCCGGGCCAGCTCTTCGTCGAACCGGTCGTTCACGCGCTTCTTCTCCAACTGCTGGTTGGCGATGAAGCGCTGCTGGGCAACCAGGTTTTCCTCGAACTCGTTGACCCGGCGGCGCAAGTGGGCCGGGATTTTGGAGGGGTCGCTCTTGTAGAACTCGAGCTCGCTGTCCAGCGTCTTGCGCTGCTGGGCCAGCTCTTCCATGCGCTTGTTGGCGGTCTGGATCACGGCGTCTACCTGGGTCAGGGCGCTGGCCCGTTCGGCATCGTGGGCCGCCTGGTCTTTGTAGCGCAGCAGCATGGCGCGGTTGCGGCGGCGCTCGTCGTTGATGCGGGCCCGTTCTTCGGCGGCTTTCTTGTCGCGGATTTCCTGCTCGTTGGCTTCCTGGGCTGTCAGTATGGGGCCCATGCTGCGCTTGACGGTGCCGCTGGCATTGAGCTCTTTTTGCTCCCGGTCCAGGCATTCGGGAATCGGCCGGTCCGAGGTGATTTTCTTGCCGCGGCTATCCGTACAGGTAAAGATGCCTTGCGCACTGGCAGCGCCGAGCAGACCGCCACATACAGCCGCCACCCCCCACCATCTTGCCCAAGCCATCACATGGTTCATGCATTTACGCCATAACGCTGCCGGTAATCCAGCACCCGAAGGTGGTGGGCGCGCATGGCGTCCGTGCCATTGCTTTCCAAGTATTGCAGCAAATCCGCCAGCTTGGCGATCGCGCAGACCTGCAATCCGAGCTGATCGCGCACATATTGCACCGCACTGTGCGGTACATCACGGCCGTCCTCGGTGGCCATCTCCTGCCGGTCCAGCGCAATCGCCACCGCATAGGGCGTGGCACCAGCGGCCTGGATCATGGCGATGGATTCGCGCACCGCCGTGCCGGCCGACATCACGTCGTCGACGATCAGCACCCGCCCCTTGAGCGGTGCGCCTACCAGGGTGCCGCCTTCGCCGTGGTCCTTGGCTTCTTTGCGGTTGTAGGCAAACGGCAGATTGCGGCCTTGCCGCGCCAGCTCGACCGCTACCGTGGCCGCCAGCGGAATGCCCTTGTAGGCCGGGCCAAAAATCATGTCAAACTCGATGCCGCTGTGCAGCAGAGCCTGTGCATAGAATTCGGCCAGGCGCTGCATGCGGGCGCCGTCGTCAAACAGCCCGGCATTGAAGAAATAGGGGCTCATGCGGCCGGCTTTGGTTTTGAATTCACCAAACCGCAGCACCCCTGCATCGACTGCAAACTGCACAAAATCCTGCGCTAAGCTGTCTGGCGCTTTGCTAATCACCATGGGGGAAATCCTTGTTCAAATTAACCAGCCTGAATCTCAACGGCATCCGCTCGGCCAGCAGCAAGGGCGTAGAGGCCTGGATCGCTGCCACCGCGCCGGATTGTATTTGTGTCCAAGAAGTAAAGGCCCAAGCCGCCGATGTGCAGGGCAAGTTCGAGCAACTTGCGGGACTGCAAGGATACTTTCACTTTGCAGAAAAGAAGGGCTATTCCGGCGTCGGCGTGTACTCGCGGCATACGCCCAGCGAGGTGGTGACGGGCTATGGTTCGCACGAGTTCGATGCCGAAGGCCGCTATGTCGAACTGCGCTTTGACACACCGAAACGCAAGCTGTCCATCATCAGCTGCTACTTCCCCAGCGGCTCGTCTGGCGAAGAACGGCAACTGGCCAAATTCCGGTTTCTGGCCGAGATGGGTCCCTACCTGGCCAGCCTGCGCAAAACCCGCGAGTTCATCCTCTGCGGCGACGTCAATATCGCCCACCAGCAGATCGACCTGAAAAACTGGCGTAGCAACCAGAAGAACAGCGGCTTCCTGCCCGAAGAGCGCGCCTGGATGAGCTATGTGCTGGCCCACCCCGAGGCCGCCGAAGCCGCCGGCCTGGGCCTGGTCGATGTCTACCGCCTGCTGCAGCCCACCGCCACCGACACCGCCTACACCTGGTGGAGCAACCGCGGCCAAGCCTATGCGAACAACGTCGGATGGCGGCTCGACTACCACCTGGCCACACCCGCGCTGGCGGCACTGGCGCGCAGCGAGCACATCTACAAAGACGTGAAGTTCTCCGACCACGCGCCGATCACCGTGGACTACGAGTTGACGCTGTAAGCCCCCACTCCCCACCATGAGCACAGACCACCCCAGCGGCTGGATTACCGCCGCCGACGTCGCCCGCAAGGCCGGTGTTTCTCGCTCCGCGGTGTCGCGCACCTTCACCGAGGGGGCCAGCGTATCGCCCGAGACCCGCGAGAAGGTGCAGCGTGCGGCCGAGGCCCTGGGCTACCAGGTCAACATGCTGGCGCGCAGCATGATCCAGCGCCAGAGCAACCTGGTGGGCGTGGTGGTCAAGGGTTTTGACGACCCGTTTCTGCAAAGCCTGCTCGGCCCCATCACCCACCACCTGGCTCTGCGCTCGCTGGCCCCGCTGCTGATGGACGCCAGCGAACCAGCGCAGCTGGCCAAGTCGTTGCGGCATCTGCTGCAGTACCGGATCGCGGGCGTGATCCTGACCTCGGGCACACCGCCCATCCAGCTGGCCCAGGAATACCTGCGGCTGCGCGTGCCGGTGGCCATGATCAACCGCGCCCCGGATCTGGAAGGCGTGGACGTGGTCAACAGCGACCACTTCGAAGGCGGTGCACTGGCGGCCCGTACCCTGCTGGCCAGTGGTGCGCGCAAGCTGGTGTTTTTAAGCTCCTCCCGCACCACCTACAGCGCCCGCGTGCGGGGCGAAGGCTTCGTCCAGGCCCTGGCCGCCGCGGTGCAACGCGGCGAGGCCAGCCTGCGCCACTTTGACGCCAGCGGGGCCACCTATGCGGGCGGATTTGAAGCCGCGCAAACCCTGCTGGCCGACGCACAGAACCGGCCGGACGGCGTGTTCTGCGCCAACGACGTGCTCGCCTGCGGCTTGGTCGACGGTGCGCGCCGCCAGTACGGCTTGCAGGTGCCGGCGGATTTTCAGGTGATCGGATTTGACGACATTCCCATGGCCGGCCTGTCCGCCTATGGGCTCACCACCCTGCGCCAGAACGTCGATGCGCTGGCCGAGAGCGCGGTCGCCTGCCTGGCCGAGCGCATGGCCGAACCCGACATGCCCAGCCGCACACTGCAGCTGCCAGTCGCGCTGGTCACGCGCGCCACCTCCCGCAAATAAGTAGCGGCTCAGGGAAGACCCTAGAGCGCAAACAAGCACGTTTGGCCTACATTGCACACGTGTGCAACGCGTTTGCACAAGTCCAAGAACACACCCTGGAGACAAACATGAAGCGCAAACTCAGCCCAAAACTTATCCTGTCCTCGCTGCTCCTGCTACCGCTGGCCGGCCAGGCCGCCGACCGCCTCAACGTGCTGTGCGCCGCCGACAACGACTGGTGCGAGGTGATGCGCAATGCGTTTGAAAAAGAAACCCAGGTCGAAGTCTCCATGGTGCGAAAGAGCGCAGGGGAAATCTTTGCCCAGATCCGCGCGGAAGCCAGCAACCCCAAGACCGACATCTGGTGGGCCGGTACCGGCGATCCGCATCTGCAGGCCGCCGCCGACGGCTTTACCGAGGTCTACAAATCGCCGCAGCTCGACAAGCTGCATCCCTGGGCGCAAAAGCAGGCCGAAATTTCCGGCTTCCGCACCGTCGGCATCTACGCGGGCCTGCTGGGTATTGGCTACAACCCCGAAGTGTTGAAGCAAAAGAAGATCGCACCGCCCCAGTGCTGGAAGGACCTGCTGAACCCGGCCCTGAAGGGCGAGGTGCAGATCGCCAACCCCAATTCCTCGGGCACGGCCTACGCCACCATCGCCACCCTGGTGCAGTTGCAGGGCGAGAACGAAGCCTTTGCCTTCATGAAGAAGATGAACGACAACGTCAGCCAGTACACCAAGAGCGGCTCGGCCCCGGCCAAGGCGCTGGCGCGCGGTGAGACCGCCATCGGCATCACCTTCCAGCACGACTTGCTGAAAGAAACCGTGGCCGGCTTCCCGGTCGAAGTGGTGTCGCCCTGCGAAGGCACGGGCTACGAGATCGGCTCCATGAGTCTGATCAAGGGCGCGAAGAACATGGCGGTGGCCAAGCGCTTCTACGAATTTGCGCTGCGCGCCGATGTTCAGTCCCTGGGCGCCAAGGCCAGCGCCTTCCAGGTGCCGTCGAACAAGACCGCCACCATCCCGGCCAAGGCGCCCCGGCTGGAAAGCGTGAAAACCATCAACTACGACTTTGCCAAGTACGGCAGTGACGAGGTGCGCAAGCGCCTGCTGAAACGCTGGGACGACGATATCTTCTCGCTGCCCCGCTAAGCCGCCGAAACACCACCCAACAGAGAGATATGGCTTGTGAATAAGTCTTTACGTGGCTGGCTGATGCTGGCCTTGACCGCCAGCGTGCTGCTGCCCTGGCATGCCCAGGAAGCCGGGTTCTGGGGCGGCGAATGGCTGCATGCCGGCTGGCCCGGCAACGACACCACCGCCGCCGCGCTCTGGCAGGTACTGGGCCTGCAGCGTTTCGGCCTGCTGCCGCTGCTGCTCTGGCCGGTTGCTGTGGGCCTGGTCTGCCTGGCGCCACTGCCACGCCGCACCCAGGGTGCCGCCTTGTGTGGGCTGGCCCTGGCGGCCCTGGGCTGGCTGGCCTGGCTGGGCTGGGGCCCTGCGGGCACCGGCCTGCCCGGCCTCGGCTGGGGCGCGCTGCTGTTCAGCGCCAGCGCGGTATTTGTGCTGACCACCGGTGCCGCCTGGATGGGCGCCTGCCGCGGTGATGTCTTCGTCTGCGGCGTAATCGGCATGCTGGTTGCGCTGGTCGGGCTGTTTGTGATGTTCCCGGTACTGCGGGTCTTGGCCAGCGCCTTCGAGCAGGGCACGGGCTTCAGCCTGCAAGCCGCCTGGGCCCGGGTCGCCGACGGCCGCATCTGGTCGCTGGGCTGCATCAGCGGAACCCGGCGTTGCGGCGTGGCCTGGAACACCATGTTCCTGGCGCTCTGCACCGCCGCCGGCGCAACCCTGCTGGGCCTGTGCTTTGCGCTGGTGGTCACACGCACCAGCTTCCGCTTCAAACGCATCCTGCGCGCGCTGACGGTGCTGCCCATCATCACCCCACCCTTCGTCATCGGCCTGGCGCTGATCCTGCTATTTGGCCGCAGCGGCGTGGTCTCGGCCTGGGTATCGCAAGCCTTTGACGTGCCCGCCGGGCGCGGCCTGTACGGCTTTTACGGCGTCTGGCTGGCACAGCTGCTGTCGTTCACACCCATCGCCTTCATGGTGCTGATCGGCGTGGTCGAAGGCGTGAGCCCATCGGTGGAAGAAGCCTCGCAAACCCTGGGCGGCGACCGCTGGACCACCTTCTGGCGCGTCTCGCTGCCGCTGATGCGGCCAGGCCTGGCCAATGCCTTCCTGGTGGCCTTCATCGAGAGCATGGCCGACTTCGGCAACCCCATGGTGCTGGGCGGCAACTACGGCGTGCTGTCCACCGAGATCTATTTCGCTATCGTCGGTGCGCAGAACGACGGCGGCCGCGCGGCCGGGCTCGGGCTGATCCTGCTGGTGTTCGCCGTCAGCGCCTTCCTGGCCCAGCGCCACTGGTTGGGCAACAAGTCCTACACCACAGTCACCGGCAAGGCCGACAACGGCCAGCATGTGGGGCTGGACCGGCGCCTGTCCGCCGTGCTGGCGGTCATCGCCACGCTGTGGACCAGCTTCACCCTGGTGCTGTACGGCATGATCCTGGCCGGCGGCTTCGTCAACCAATGGGGCCGCGACAACAGCTTCACGCTGCGCCACTACGCCAGCGCCTTCGGCATCGAAGCCGGCGAGCACGGCCTGCGCTGGGTCGGCACCGCCTGGGATTCGCTGTTCACCAGCCTGATGATTGCCGGCGTCTCGGCACCGCTGACCGCCGCCCTGGGTCTGACGGCTGCCTGGCTGCTGGTGCGCCAGCGCTTTGCCGGCAAGGCAGCGTTCGAGTTCGCCACCATGCTGAGCTTTGCCATCCCCGGCACCGTCATCGGCATCAGCTACATCCTGGCATTCAACATGCCGCCGATCGAACTTACCGGTACCGCCGCCATCCTGGTGCTGTGCTTTGTGTTCCGCAACATGCCGGTCGGCCTGCGCGGCGGCATGGCGGCCATGAGCCAACTGGACCGCAGCCTGGACGAAGCATCCACCATGCTGGGCGCCAACAGCTTCACCACCGCCCGCCGCGTGATCCTGCCGCTGATGCGGCCGGCGCTGAGCGCGGCCCTGGTGTACAGCTTTGTGCGCTCCATCACCTCCATCAGCGCGGTGGTGTTCCTGGTCAGCGCCAAGTACAACATGGCCACGGCCTACATCGTCGGCCTGGTGGAGAACGGTTCGTATGGCATCGCCATCGCCTACTCCAGCGCCCTCATCGTGGTGATGCTGGTGATCGTGTTGGCCGCACAGAGTTTGGTTGGCAAACGGCGGCTGCGCCGGGTCGAACGCGTCGAAGGGGCGGCACCCGCCCCCGTCTTTTCCTTAAAGGTTGAATCATGAGTACTGCCAACACGCAGGGCGCGCTGGTCTTCGAGCGCGTCACCAAACAATACGGCAAGGTCGTTGCCGTCAACGACGTGTCCTTCAGCATTCCGCAGGGCACGCTGGTCACCCTGCTCGGCCCCAGCGGCTGCGGCAAGACCTCGACGCTGCGGCTGATTGCCGGGCTCGAACACGTGAGCCAGGGCCGGATCTTCATAGGCGGCCAGGACGTGACCCAGCAGTCGGCCATTGAGCGCAATGTCAGCATGGTGTTCCAGTCGTATGCGCTGTTCCCGCACATGACGGTGCTGGAAAACGTGGCCTATGGCCTGGAAGTCGGCGGCGCCCGCAAGGCCGATGCCCGCGAGCAAGCCCTTGAAGGCCTGCGCCTGGTCGGCCTCACCGACTACGGCCCGCGCCTGCCCAGCGAACTTTCGGGCGGCCAGCAGCAACGCGTGGCCGTGGCCCGGGCCCTGGTGCTCAAGCCCCAGGTGCTGCTGCTCGACGAGCCGCTGTCCAACCTGGACACCAAGCTGCGCCGCCGCGTGCGCGAAGAAATCCGCGAGATCCAACAGCGCCTGCAACTCACCGCGGTCTATGTAACCCACGACCAGGAGGAAGCCCTGGCCGTGTCCGACCAGATCATCGTGATGAACAACCAGCGCATCGCCCAGCAGGGCACACCGCGTGAATTGTTCGACACCCCGGCCGACGAGTTCGTGGCCGACTTCATCTGCGACGCCAACCGCGTCAGCGGCGAAATCCTCGGCCAGGTCGCCGCAGGCAAGGCCGACTGCAGGGTCGGCGGCCTGTTGGTACAGCTGGCGAACCCACGTGCCTACCGCGGCGAAATCCGCATTGCGGTACGGCCCGACGCGGTGAACCTGACCCCTGCCAATAGCCAGCACATCCTGGTCGGCCAGGTACGCCATGCAGCCTTTCTGGGCACCGAAATGCAGTACGCGGTGGAGTCTCCACTGGGCGAGCTGTTTGTGCGCCAAACCGATGTGCAGCGGCCGCTGGCCGTCGGCTCATCGGTAGGCATAGGCTTCGCCGACCACGGCGTCTGCATCGTCGGAGGCCGCGCATGAGCAGCACCACGATTGAAGCGCGCTACGCGCTGGCCCAGAGCATCGCCCGCCAGGCCGGGCTGCAGGCCCTGGCCTGGTTCCGCAAGCGCGACGAGTTGGTGATCGAATCCAAGGGCTTGCAGGACATGGTCAGCGCCGCCGACAAGGACACCGAGCTGTACATCCGCGCCCAGGTGCTGGCGCGCTTTGCCGACGACGGCTTCCTGGGCGAAGAAGGCGGGCTAGCCCATGCCGATGCCGACTACCTGTGGGTGATCGACCCTATCGACGGCACGGCCTGCTTTGTCAACGGCATGCACGCCTGGTGCCTGTCCATCGCCGTCACCTACCAGGGCAAGCCGGTGATCGGCGTGGTCTATGACCCGAACAGCGACGAGATGTTCCACGCCTGCGCGGGCCAGGGCGCCTACGTGAACCAGCAAGCCATGCGCGCGCACGGCGCCAGCAGCATTACCGAAGGCGTGCTGGGCGTGGGCTTCTCGCACCGCGTGCCGGTCAGCGCCTTTGTGCCGTTTCTGGACCGCGTGCTGTCCAACGGCGGCATGTTCATCCGCAACGGCTCGGGCGCGCTGATGCTGTCTTACGTGGCCGCCGGCCGGCTGATTGGCTACTACGAGCCGCACATCAACTCCTGGGACTGCCTGGCCGCCATCGTGCTGGTGCAGGAAGCCGGCGGCACGGTGAACGATTTTCTGGCCGACAACGGCCTGCACGACGGCAACCCCATCATCGCCGCCGGCGCCCAGTTGTATGGGCCGCTGCTGGCGCTGATCCAGCCGACCTGAATCGCTACGCACTACCCAAAAACCTCGCTCCTTCACAAGGTGTCCTATGTTGCATTTCCCGTTCTCCGCTTGCGCGTCTGCCGTGGCTTTGACCCTGGCCATAGGCGCTGCCCAGGCCCAAACCGAAGTCACGGCCGTGCTGGCCGGGCATGCCGCCCTGCCCGCCAGCACCAGCGTCGCAGCCCCCGAAAATGCCGGTCCGCTATTTGCCACCTCGGGCAAATTCACCGCCGGTAATCGCTTGCGCAGCGACACCCTGGGTAGCGTGCCCGGCATCAGCTTTGTGGGCGACCCCAAGTACCCGCGCAAGTCGGGCGGTAGCTTGCCGATGCAAGGGCAGTCGGTACAGGGCTTTTCTGGCATCGTGTCCCTAGGCAAGAACCAGTTTCTGACCCTGACCGACAACGGCTTTGGCAACAAGATCAACTCGCAGGACGCCTTGCTGATGGTCCACCAGGTCAAGGCCGACTGGGCCCAAGGAACGGTGACGCGCGACAACACCATCTTCTTGCACGACCCGGACCGCAAGGTGCCGTTTTTCATCCAGAACGAAAACACCACTGCGCGCTACCTGACCGGCTCGGACTTCGATCCCGAATCGATCCAGGTGGTGGGCGGCGAATGGTGGCTCGGCGACGAGTTCGGTCCCTACGTGCTGCGCGTCACGCCGCAGGGCAAGGTGCTGGGCGTGCTGGAAACCACGGTGGCCGGCAAGACCTACCGCGGCCCCGACCACTACCTGAACGGCCGCCTGCCCAACTACCCGGGCGACGCGGTTTTTGAAGTGCGCCGCTCGGGTGGTTTCGAGACCATGGCCCAGTCGCCAGATGGCAAGACCGTGTACCCGATGTTCGAATGGCCGCTGTGGGACGCGCAGGCCAAGGCCCCGGAAAGCCTCAACGGCAAGCCCTACGCGCGGATTCTGGAGCTGGATGTGGCCAGCCAACGCTACAGCGAGCGCCAATGGAAATACGCGCTCGAAGAAACCGGCAATGTGGCTGCCGACTTCCAGATGCTGAATGCCACCACCGGCCTGGTCATAGAACGCGACGACACCACAGAAGGCGCGGGCCCGAACTGCCCGAACGAGCCCCGGGTGGACTGCTTCACCCGCCCCGCCAAGTTCAAGCGCATCTACAAGATCGACTTCAGCCAGCTGGATGCCAATGGCTTTGTGAAAAAGGTGGCCTTCATCGACCTGACCAAGATCAGCAACCCCCAGCGGCTGGCCAAGCGCGGCCCGAACGAAGCCAATTTCGCCCTGCCGCATCTGGGCCTGGAGGGCTTTGCCATCGTCGATTCCCACCATATCGTGGTGGTCAACGATGACAACTTCCCCTTCTCCTCGGGCCGCACCATCGGCCAGCCGGATGACAACGAGCTGACCCTGCTCGACATCCAGGCACTGGTCGATGCCAAGTAAGCCCCCCGCCCCCTGACCATCTAGGAGACCCCTCCATGCGCATGCTTTTCCGCCCTTCGGCACTGGCGGCCGCCGCCCTGTTGCTGACCGCCTGCAGCACCCCCACCCGCCAGGCCAGCGCGCCCGACCCGCAGCTGGCGCAGATCGGCCAGATCGTGGTGGTCTACCTGGAGAACCGCAGCTTCGACCATTTGTTCGGCCTGTACCCGGGTGCCAACGGTGTGCCGAACGCGCTGGCCCAGGGCCTGGGCGTGCAGGTCGATGCCAACAACCAGCCGTATGCTGTGCTGCCCCCGCCGCTGGCCGACAAGACCGGCAAGCCCGATGCGCGCCTGGCCGGGCCGATCCCCAACGGCCCGTTCCGGCTTGACCCGAAGATCGGCCTCGGCGACACCTTGTTCAGCCCCATCCATGCGTTCTGGGCCAACCAGCGTCAGATCAACGGCGGCCGCAACGACCGCTTCGTGGCCGACGGCAACAGCGGTGGCCTGCTGATGGGTACCTACGACGGCAGCTCGCTAGGCCTGTGGAAGCTGGCCCAGCGCTTCACCCTGGCCGACAACTTCTTCCAGTCGGCGTTTGGCGGCTCCTTCCTGAACCACTTCTGGCTGGTCTGCGCCTGCACCCCGGTGTATGCCAACGCGCCCCACCACATCGTGGCGCTGGACGCCCAGGGCCGCTCGGCCGAACCCGACGAGCCCGAGGCCTATGTGACGCAGGACGGCTTTGCGGTCAACACCATGCAGGGCAGCTGGCTGTTTGATCCGACCAAGAAGCAGGCCCTGCTACCGCCGCAGACCGCGCCCACCATTGGCGACCGGCTCAGCGACAAAGGCATCCCCTGGGCCTACTACGGCCAGGACTTCAACCGCGCGGTGGCCGCCACCCAGGCGGGCAAGGGCTTGTCCACCTTCTCCTACCACCACCAGCCCTTCATCGCCTTCAAGCGCTTCATCGACAGCGAGGCCCAGCGCAAGGCGCACCTGAAGGACCGCGCCGACTTCATGGCCGATGCCCAGGGCGGCACCCTGCCCCCGGTGTCGTTCTACAAACCCACGGGCGGCAAGAACATGCACCCGGGCCGCGGCAGCGTGGCCGAGGGCGATGCCGAAGCCATCGAAATCGTCAATGCGGTAATGGCCGGCCCGCAGTGGAAGAACACCGTGGTCATCGTCACCACCGACGAAAACGGCGGCTTCTGGGACCACGCCGCGCCGCCCAAGGGCGACCGCTGGGGACCCGGCTCGCGCATCCCTGCCATCATCGTCTCGCCCTTCAGCGAGGGCGGGCGCATCGACCACACGCAGTACGAAACCGTCTCCATCCTCAAGCTGATCGAAGACCGCTTCGGCCTGGCACCGCTGGGCAGCCGCGACGCCAAGGCCAACAGCCTGGCCAAGGCCTTGAAGTTCTGAACCCGGCAATGCGCACTACCTGGCTGGCGCTGCTCTGCTGCCTGGCAGCGCCCCCAGCGGCAGCCGCCGACCAGCCGTTTGAAGCCTATGCCGGCTTGGTGCGCGGTGTCCACGCCCAGTGGTATCTGCCGGGCGCGCAAGACTTCGCGGCGCAAAGCCAGGCACTGGTTGGCAGCCTGCAGCAGTTCTGCGCGGCCGATCCAGCGGCGCCCATAGAGCCGCCGCGCCAGCAGTGGCTGCGCAGCGTCTCGGCGTGGGAGCGTTTTTCGGCGGTGCGTGGTGGCGCCCTGCTGGCACGGCGTTCACCGCGCGCTATCGACTTCATGCCGACCCGACCCGAAGCGATTGCCGAGGCCGTGCGCAGCGCCCCAAGCGATGCCGCCGCCATGGACGCGATCCGCGCGCCGGCCAAGGGCTTGCCGGCACTCGAATGGCTGCTCTGGCCTGGCCAGCTGCGCCCGCAAACCCCCGCCTGCCGCTACGCCGAACAGGTGGCCGCCGACATCCTGGCCGAAGCGCTGGCCCTGCAAACCGCCTATGCCAGCGCGCTGCAGGCAGGCTGGGATGACAAGGAAGCCGAGTACGCGATGTACGAGTTCCTGAACCTGTGGAACAGCGCACTGCAAAAGCTCTGGCGCGAAGACATGGACAGCGTGCTGCAAAAGCTGCAAGCCGGGCGCTTCGCCAGCTTCAGCCGCAGCAGCAGCGGCCACAGCGCCGAGGCCTGGCGCATCCACTGGCAGGCCTTGCGCGAATTGGCCATGGGCAGTGGCGGCAATGTGTCACTGCACGCCTACCTGCTGGCGCAAAACCATGGCGCGCAGGCCGAGCAACTGGCCCAGGCCGTGGCCGGGGTCGACCAGGCCCTGGGCCGGCTGCTGGCCCAGCGCCAGCCCACCGCCGCCAGCGTGCCCATGGCCGAAACCATACGCGCGCTGAAGGCCTTGCAGCACTTCACCGAGACTGAGCTCGGCCACACCCTGCAGTTCACCATCAACTTCTTCGACGAAGACGGCGATTGAGTACGCTATTTATTTAATAGCTGCTTGCGCAGGTACTACCTGCGCTACAGGCATTTTTTATCTAAATCCCGGCTCAGCCGTTGCCTTCGGGCTTGATCTGGGCGCGGGCGATCACCGGCTTCCAGCGCGCCTGCTCGGTCTTGATGAAGGCATCGAACTCGGCGCTGGTGCTGCCCACGGCCAGTGCGGTCTCGTGCGACAGCTTTTCCATCACCACCGGGCCGCGCGCGGCCTTGATGGCTTCGGCTTCCAGCTTGGCAAGGTTCGCCTTGGGCCATTTGCTGGGGGCCATCAGGCCGTACCACTGGGTCATCTCGAAACCCTTGAAGCCTTGTTCGGCGACGGTCGGCACATCCGGCAGCTGGGGCAGGCGCTGGGCCGTGCCGGTGGCAATGCAGCGCAGTTTGCCGGCCTTGATGAAGGCCAGCAGCGCGGGCGCGCCCACCGAGGCGGCCTGCAGGCGGCCGGCCATCAGGTCGGTCAGCATCGGGCCGGTGCCGCGGTAGGGCACGTGCAGCAAGAAGGTGTTGCTGACCATCTTCAGGTACTCGAACGCCAGATGGCCGGCGCTGCCATTGCCGGCCGAACCGTAGTTCAGCTGGCCGGGCTTGGACTTGGCGTAGGCGATGAACTCGGCCAGGTTCTTCACCGGCAGGTCGGGGTGCACCACGTACAGGCTGGGCACCTTGGACACCAGGGTGATGGGTGCGAAGTCGCGCGCCGCGTCATACGGCAGCTTGGCGAAGATGTAGGGGTTCACCGCCAGGGTGCCGATGTGGCCGAGTACCAGGGTGTGGTCGTCGGTGCTGTTGGCGACTTCCTGCATGGCGATATTGCCGGCCGCGCCCGGCTTGTTGTCGACGAACACGTTCTGCCCAATGGTCTTGGCCATCTCGCCAGCAATCGCGCGGGCCACGATCTCCGAGCTGCCGCCCGGGGCAAAGGGCACGACCAGGCGCAGCGGCTTGCTCGGCCAGGCGGCCTGCGCGCGGGCCGGCGGCAGCATCAGGGTGGATGCCGCGGCGGTGGCGGCCAGCAGCACGCGGCGGCGCGCCAGGGTGGGGTTCTGTAATTGCGTCATGGCTTGTCTCTTGTTGTGGAACAGATGGACCGCCATCATGCACGGGCCAATCTATCAAACACCTTTCAGCCCGCCCCGCCCGGATAATGGCCGGCATGCACATCCTGTTGGCAGAAGACGAACACGCACTCGGCGAATGGCTGGCCAAGGCCCTGGAGCAAAGCGGCCACCGGGTCGACTGGCGCGACGACGGCCGGCTGGTGGAAAGCGCGCTGGCCGACTGCGACTACGACGTGCTGGTGCTCGACCTGGGCCTGCCGGGCCGCAGCGGCAGCGACATCTTGCGCCGCCTGCGCGCCCAGGACCGGCGCCTACCGGTGCTGATACTCACCGCCCGCGACTCGCTGGCCGAACGCGTAGACACCCTGAACCAGGGCGCCGACGACTTCCTGGCCAAGCCGTTTGCGCTGGCCGAGCTGGAGGCCCGGCTCACCGCGCTGGTGCGCCGCGCGCGTGGCAGCGAACACCCGCGCTTTGCCTGCGGCCCGCTGGCCTTCGATGCGGTGACGCGCCAGTTCACCCTGGGTGCCGACAGTCTGCTGCTGTCGCCACGCGAACACGCGCTACTGAAAGCCCTGGTACAGCGCAGCGGCGAACCGCTGTCGCGCCAGCAGGCGATCCACCGCGTTTTCACCGACGACGAGGAAGTCCAGGCCAGCGCCATCGACGTGCTGGTGCACCGCCTGCGCAAGCGGCTGGAGCACAGCGGCGTCAGCATCCACACCTACCGAGGCCTAGGCTATGTTCTGGAAGCGGATTCGCCAAGCCAGCCTTAAGCTGCGGCTGCTGGCCCTGCTGCTGCCGACCATGGCCGTGGCCACGGCCACCAGCCTGTGGCTGACCCGGGTCGATGCCGTGGCCTCGGCGAATGCGGCCTACGACCGCTCGCTGCTGGGCGCGATCAAGGCGCTGGACCTGAACGTGTCCACCGCCTCGGGTGGCCTGGCGGTGGAGCTGCCCTACCGATTGTTCGAATTCTTCCAGCTCACCGCCACCGGCAATGTCTACTTCCGCGTGGCCACGGCCGACGGCCGGGTGGAGATCGGCCATACCGACCTGCCGCCGCCACCCAGCCAGTTGAAGGTGGGACAGCCACTGTTCTACGATGCCACCTACTTCCAGGAATCGGTGCGCGTGGGTGCCTTCATGCGGCCCTTCGAGGCCTCGCAGCCGGCCAGCGGCCAGCCGCTGCTGGTGATCCAGGTGGCCGAAAGCACCGCCTCGCGCGAGCAGTTCACCGCCAGCTTTGTGCGCCGCGCGGCCCAGCGCGATGCGCTGTTCGTGCTGCTCATGGGCATCGCCGTGGTGCTGGGCCTGAGCTTGGCCCTGCGCCCCATGGCCCGGCTGGCGCGCCAGACCCGGGACCGCGAGCCCGACGACCTGCGCCCGCTGCACGCCGAAGACCTGCCGCGCGACATCCAGCCGCTGGTGGACGCGGTGAACCAGCAGATCGCCCGCACCGAGGCCCTGGTGGCCCAGCGGCGCGGCTTTATCGACGATGCCTCGCACCAGCTGCGCACCCCGCTGGCGGTGCTGCGCGCCCAGCTCGACTACCTGCTGCGCGAAACCGACCCGGTGCGGCACCAACAGGCCTTGCAAGCCCTGTCGGATGCGCTGGGCCATGCAATCCGCGCCACCAACCAGCTGCTGACCCTGGCCCGCAGCGATGCGGCCCAGCCGCAGTGGGAGCCATTCGACCTGGGCGCACTGGCGCGCGAAGTGGCTATGGAGTTGCTGCCCGTGGCCCGGGCGCGCGGCATCGACCTGGGCGTCGACGCCCCCACCGAGCCGGTGCAGGCCGAGGGCGACCGCGGCCTGCTGCAGCAGGCGCTGCTGAACATCGCCCACAACGCCTTGCAGCACGGCCGGGCCCAGGGTGTGGTGACGCTGCAGGTGGTCGCCGATCCGCAGGCCTACCGCCTGCAGGTCAGCGACGACGGCCCGGGCCTGGACCCTGCCGTGGCGCAAAAGCTCGGCCAGCGCTTCGTCAAAAGCCGGGGCAGCCACGGCTCAGGCCTGGGCCTGGCGATTGCGCGCTCGGTGTTGGAGCGGCATGGCGGGCAACTGCGGCTGGAGCCCCAGCCACAGGGCACGGGCGTCTGCGCCGTTTTATCCTGGCCCAAACCATGAGCCGGCTACACCGCTGGCTGCTGCTGGCCTGTCTGCTGACCGGCACTGTCCAGGCCGGCCTGCCCGAGGGCGCGCGCTGCATTGCCCCGGCCAAGGGCGGCGGCGGCTTTGACCTGACCTGCCAGCTGGTGCGCGACATGCTGCAGGCCGCGGGCCAGACCCGCGTGCCGCTGGCGATTGCCTACCAGCCGGGCGGCATAGGCGCACTGGCCTTCCACAGCACGGTGAGCCAGCGGCCGGCCGAGGGCCAGACCATCGTGGCGTTTTCTTCGGGTTCGCTGCTGAACCTGGCGCAGGGCCGGTTTGGCCCCTACAGCGCGCGCGATGTGCGCTGGTTGGCCGCCCTGGGTATGGACTACGGCGTGGTGGCGGTGCGCCAGGACGCGCCCTACCGCAGCCTGCGCCAGCTGCTGGACGCGCTGCGCAGCGACCCGAACCGGATTGTGTTTGGCGCGGGCGGTGCCATCGGCAGCCAGGACTGGATGAAGGCCGCGCTGCTGGCCCGGGCCGCTGGCGTCAGCCACAAGTCCATGCGCTTCGTGGCTTTTGAGGGCGGCGGCGAGGCATTGACCGCCTTGCGCGGCGACCACGTGCAGGTGCTGGCCGGAGATGCCGCCGAGGTCGGGCGGCAAATCGACCAGGGCGTGCCCGTGCGGGTGCTGGCCGTGCTGTCCAGCCAGCGCCTGCCCGGGCGCTGGGCCCAGGTGCCGACCGCCAAGGAGCAGGGTTTCGACATCCAGTGGCCCATCGTGCGCGGCGTCTACCTCGGCCCCCAGGTCAGCGAGCGCGAGGTGCGCGACTGGAACGATGCGCTGGCCCGGGCCGCTGCGCACCCGGCCCTGGCCCAGCAGCTGGTGCAGGCCGGCCTGCAACCCGGCTGGGTCAGCGGCCCGGCGCTGGACGCGCTGGTGGCGCGCCAGACCGCTGAATACCAGCGGCTGGCGGCCGAGTTCGGTCTGGCCCGCCGGGTGCCGTGATTGCTATCTAATCAGTAGCTGCTTGCGGTGATGGAATATGCGCCAGAGGCCGATTTCATGCCAAGGCCGAGGCCAGCACCTTGCCGCCGGCGTAAAAGGCCCGCAGGTTGTCCACGGTCAAGACCTCCATGGCCTGGCGGGTTTCGCGGGTGGCGCTGGCGATGTGCGGCAGCAACACCACGTTGTCCAGCGCCATCAGCTCGGCCGGCACGTTCGGTTCGTCGGCGTACACATCCAGCCCGGCACCGGCGATGCGGCCCTGCTTCAGGGCCTGCACCAGCGCCGCCTGGTCGACCACCGAGCCGCGCGCCACGTTGACCAGGAAGCCGTCCGGCCCCAGCGCCTCCAGCACCTCGGCGTTCACCAGGTGCCGGGTGGCGGCGCCACCGGCGGTGATGACCACCAGGGTGTCGGCCCAGCGGGCGAGTTCGACCAGCGCGGGCTCGAAGGTCCAGGGCACGTCGGCCACCGGATTGCGGTTGGTATAGCGGATCTGCATCTCGAAGCCGGCGGCCCGCTGGGCGATGGCCCGGCCGATGCGGCCCAGGCCCAGAATGCCCAGGCGCTGGCCGGTGACCTTGCGCGCCAGGCGGAACTTGGCCTTGGGCCAGTCGCCGCGGCGCACAAAGCGGTCGGCGGCACTGGCGCCGCGCGCCACGTCGAGCAGCAAGGCCATGGCCAGGTCGGCCACGCAGTCATTCAGCACCTCGGGCGTGTAGCCCACGGCAATGCCGCGCTGGGCGGCACCGGCCACGTCGATCTGGTCCAGGCCGACGCCGTGGCTGGAGACCACGCGCAGCGCCGGCAGGGCCGCAAGCAACGCCGCCGACGCACCGGCCGGGGCCGAGGTCACCAGGCCGGTGAAGCTGGCGCCGTGGGCGGCCAGAAAGACCTGGGGATCGGCCTGGTCGGCCAGGCGCTGGACATCGAATTCGGCCGCCAGCGCGGCCTCCAGGGCGGGGGTCAAGGCGCCGTTTTGCAGGATGCGGGGGCGGGTGCTCATGGGGTGGGTTCCTTGTTCAGTCGATGCCGATTTTCTTATCCAGGATGATCTGCGTGTAGCGCTTGCGGTCGTTGGCAATCAGCTGCTGGAACTGCGCGGGCGTGCTGCCCTTGGGCAGAGCGCCCAGGTCGGTGAGCTTGCGCTGGGTTTCGTCGGCGGCCAGCACCTCGCGCACATCGGCGGAGATCTTGTCCACGATGTCCTTGGGCGTGCCGGCGGGCGCCAGGATGCCGATCCAGGAGATGGAATTGAAGCCCGGCAGCGCGGCCTCGGCCAGCGTGGGCACGTCGGGCAGCGCCGGCACGCGTTTGTCGCCGGTGACGGCCAAGGCCCGCACCGTGCCCGATTTGATGTGGCCGCTGGATTCCAGCACGGTGGCAAACGACAGCTGCACGTGGCCGGCGATCAGGTCGGCAATCGCCGGGCCGCCACCGCGGTAGGGCACGTGCAGCACAAAGGTGCTGGAGCCGCTCTTGAACATCTCGGCCGCCAGGTGCATGGAGCCGCCCGCGCCCGAGCTGCTGTAGCTGAGCCTGCCAGGCTGGGTCTTGGCATAGGCGATGAATTCCTTCACCGTCTTGGCCGGCACCTGCGGGTTCACCATCATCACCAGCGGCAGCTCGGCCACCAGGGATACGGGCTCGAACGCGTGGTCGGCGTCGTAGGGCATCTTCTTGTACAGCGCCGGATTAATCGCCTGGGTGCCGATGTTGCCCATCAGCAAGGTGTAGCCATCGGCCTTGGCCTTGGCCACCAGGTCGGCGCCAATCATGCCGGCCGCACCGCCCTTGTTGTCGATCACCACCGGCTGGCCCCACTTCAGGGACAGCTTCTGCGCCACCAGCCGGGCCCCGGTGTCGGTGCCGCCACCCGGGGCGAAGGGCACGACCAGGGTGACCGGCCGGCTGGGAAATGCGCCTTGCGCCAGCGCCAGGCTGGCGGACAAAGCCGTGAGAGTGGCAAGCGCCAGGTGGGTGAATCGCATGGTTTGTCTCCGTTGATTTTTGAATGCAATCAGTCTGCAGAAATTTTTCGCGTCTCGATCAGCTTCTTCCAGCGTGCCGATTCGCTGGCCTGGTAGCTGCTGAACTGATCCGGCGTATTGCCCACCAGCTCAAAGCCCATGTCGACAAACTTCTGCTTGACCTGCGGGTCGGCCAGGGCTTCCATCAGGGCCGCATGGATCTGGGCCTTGACCTCGGGCGGCAAGCCCTTGGGAGCCACCACGCCTTGCCAGGAGTTGACTTCGGCATCCTTGACACCGGACTCTGCCAGCGTGGGCGTGCCGGGCAGCAGCGGCGAACGCTTGGCGCTGGCGATGGCCAGCACCCGCAGCTTGCCGGCGTGGATGTACTGGATCACGTTGTTGATGTTCTGGAAAGCCGCGTCGATCTGCCCGCCCAGCAGGTCGGTGATGGCCGGGGCCGCGCCTTTGTAGGGCACGTGCAGGCCCGAGGTGCCGGACTGCAGCCAGAACAGCTCGGCGCTCAGGTGGTCGGAGGTGCCGTTGCCGGCCGAGGCAAAGGTCAGCTTGCCGGGCTGGGCCTTCTCGGCGGCGATCAGCTCGGCCACCGACTTGTAGGGCGAGGAAGCCGGCACCACCAGCACATTCGGCGCCTGCACAGCAACCGTCAGGTAGTCGAAGTCCTTGCCCGCGTCATAGGCCACTTTGGACAGCAGATGCGGTGCCATGACCAGCGGGCCGAGCGAGGTGACCAGCAAGGTATAGCCGTCGGCCGGTGCGCGCTTCACAAAGGTGGCGCCTATGGTGCCGGTGGCGCCTGCCTTGTTGTCGACGATGACGGTTTGCTTGAAGCGCTCCTGCAGCTTGGGCGTGAGGGTGCGGGCCAGGGTGTCGGTAGCGCCGCCGGGCGGGAATGGCACCACCAGGGTGACGGTCTTGTCGGGCCACGCGAATGCGCTGGTCGAGAGTGCCAAGGCGGCGGCCGTGCAGGCCAGGCGGAATTTCATGGGGGTCTCCGAATCGTTGTCGTGGGGATTGCCGCCGGCGTGCATTGCAGGCAACACGGGCGGCCTTGGTTGTCAGGCATTCTATTTAATAACGCTTGTATGTCAAACAACTTTAGAAAAATCAACGCAATCTGCTAAACAAGCCAAGGCGGACCTGTCAGAATCCAGCATCCTCGCACTGTCCCATCCGCCCCGGCCCTCCATGAACGAATCCCTGTTGCACAACGTCGGCGTGGGCTCCCTGCCCGACCGCATCTACGCCCATGTGGTCGAGTCCATCCTGCGGGGCGACTTTGCGCCGTCCAACAAGCTGCCCACCGAGGGCGCGCTGGCCAGCCAGTTCGGCGTGTCGCGGCCCACGGTGCGCGAGGCGCTGGCCCGGCTGCGCTCGGACGGCATCATTGATTCCAAGCGCGGCGCCGGCAGCACGGTGATACGCGCGCCCGGCTCGCCGGTGGTGGTGGCCACGCCGATCAAGAGCCTGGCCGACATCGAGCGCTACTACGCCTTCCGCAGCTGCATAGAGATGGGCGCTGCCGCCGGGGCCGCCGAGTTCCGCGAAGAGGCCGACCTGGAGGCGCTGCGCCAAGCCTTCGACGCGCTGAACACCGCCATGGAAGCCGGCCACTCGGGTGCCGACGAGGACGTGCGCTTCCACCTGGCGATCGCCCGGGCCTCGCACAACCCGTTCTTCGTCACCACCATAGACACCAGCGTGGCGCCGATCCGGCAGTTCATCGAATTGGCCCGCAATATCACCGACAAGAAGAGCCTGGAGCGGGTGCGTACCACGCAGGCCGAGCACCAGGCCATCGTCGACGCCATCACCCGGCGCTCGCCCGGCGACGCGGCCGAGGCCATCCGCATCCACATCCTGAACGCCAAACGGCGGATCTTCGAGAGCACACAGCTGCCCTGAGAACAGCTTAGTTTGCTTGACAACTTTTCAAGTTGTCAGATAATTGCGGCCATAAGGAGACATCCATGTCCGACGCCGCCCCACTTTCCGCCAGCGCGCCTGCCCAGGCCCCGCTCACCATCCGCATGCATGTGCGCGACAACGTGGCCATCGTGGCCAACGACGGTGGCTTGCCGCCTGGCAGCATCCTGCCCAGCGGCTTGGTGCTGCGGGACCGGGTGCCGCAAGGCCACAAGGTGGCGCTGGTCGATCTGGCCGCCCAGGCGCCGGTGCTGCGCTACGGCATTCCCATCGGCTACGCGCTGCAGGAGATTCCGGCCGGCAGCTGGGTGCACGAGCGCCTGCTGCAAATGCCCGACGCGCGCGGGCTGGACAACCTGCCCATCGCCACCGTCAAGCCCGAACCCCTGCCGCCGCTGGAGGGCTACAGCTTTGAAGGCTTTCGCAACGCCGACGGCTCGGTGGGCACGCGCAACATCTTGGCCATCACCCAGACCGTGCAGTGCGTGGCCGGCGTGACCGACTTTGCGGTGCAGCGCATCAAGGCCGAGCTGCTGCCCAAGTTCCCCAACGTGGACGACGTGGTAGCGCTGGAGCACGGTTACGGCTGCGGCGTGGCCATCGACGCGCCCGACGCCATCATCCCCATCCGCACCCTGCGCAACATCAGCCTGAACCCGAACTTCGGCGGCGAGGTGATGGTGGTCAGCCTGGGCTGCGAAAAACTGCAACCCGAGCGCCTGCTGCCGCCCGGCAGCATCCCGCTGATCGACGAGCGCAATGTGGCCGATGTGGGCAACACCGCCGAGGCCAAGCTCGACGTGGTCTGCCTGCAGGACGACGCCCATGTGGGCTTCATGTCCATGGTCGAATCCATCATGCGCCAGGCCGAAGAGCACCTGGAACGCCTGAACGCGCGCCAGCGCGAAACCGTACCCGCCAGCGAGCTGGTGGTCGGCGTGCAGTGCGGCGGCAGCGACGCGTTCTCGGGCGTCACCGCCAACCCGGCGGTGGGCTTTTGCACCGACCTGCTGGTGCGCGCCGGCGCCAGCGTGATGTTCTCGGAAACCACCGAGGTGCGCGACGGCATCGACCAGCTGACCTCCCGTGCGTCCACGCCCGAAGTGGCCGCAGCCATGATCAAGGAAATGGCCTGGTACGACGCCTACCTGCAGCGCGGCCAGGTGGACCGCAGCGCCAACACCACGCCCGGCAACAAGAAGGGCGGCCTGTCGAACATTGTCGAGAAGGCCATGGGCTCCATCGTCAAGTCCGGCTCGGTGCCCATCACCGGCGTGCTGGCCCCGGGCGAAAAACTCAAGCAAAAGGGTTTGACCTACGCGGCCACCCCAGCCAGCGACTTCATCTGCGGCACGCTACAACTGGCCGCCGGCATGAACCTGCATGTGTTCACCACCGGCCGCGGCACGCCCTACGGCCTGGCCCAGGTGCCCGTCATCAAGGTGGCGACGCGCAGCGACCTGGCACGCCGCTGGCACGACCTGATGGACGTGAACGCCGGCACCATCGCCGACGGCAGTTGCAGCATTGAAGACGTGGGCTGGGAGCTGTTCCAGCTGATGCTCGACGTGGCCAGTGGTCGCAAGAAAACCTGGGCCGAGCACTGGAAGCTGCACAACGCCCTGGTGCTGTTCAACCCGGCGCCGGTGACCTGAGGCGCGGCGGGGTCGTAGCTACAAAGCGCAGCACGGCGTCTACCATTTCACCCGCGACGGGCAGCGACGGGTCGACATACGCAGCCTGCTGCAAAGCCGGGTCAGCCGGCACCATCTTCAATACATGGTTCATGCCCTGGACAACACAGAGCTTGGCATCTGGCTTGGCCCTCCGCAGAGCCAACGCATCGGGCACGCCTACCTGCAAGTCGGTCGTGCCCTGCACCACCAAGGCAGGCAGGCCCAGAACGGCAAAAGCCTGCGCAGGATCATGCGCAAACCACGACCGTAAATAAGGCAGCACGCTGGGCCGGTACAAAGACGCCAGTGCGGTTGGAATCGCAGGGACTTCCTGCCCCTGCTCCAACGCCGACAAAATCGCTTCGTTCGCCTGCACCAGCCCAGGCTCTGGCAGCCCTGCCAGCTGTTGCCGCAGCACATCCGATCCTCGCCGGCCCGGCCCGGCAACCGAGATGAACGCCCGCGCCGAGCTTTCTTTGGCTGCCAGCATGCCAACCAGCGAGCCTTCGCTGTGGCCAAAAACGAACACCGATGCAAAGCGATCATCGGCCAACAGCATGTGGATCCAGGCGGCCGCATCTTCCACGTAGGTGTCAAAACGCAAATCGGCTTCGCAAGAAGCCGCAGCAGCGCTGGCCGCGACACCGCGCTTGTCGTAACACAGCGATGCCACACCCGCCTGCGCCAGGGCCTGAGCCAGCATCTTCAGGCTGTCGTTTCTAGCTTGGATACGGGTGCTATTGCCATCCCTGTCCGTGGGGCCGGAGCCCGCGATCACCAGAACCACGGCAGGCGTGGGACTCCCCTCCGTGGGCAGGCGCAGTGAGCCGTGGAGCTCGCCGGTGCTGGTTTTCAGTACGACGGCATCACAGCGCGGCGTACCCACGTGGTGCTCAGGCAAATACCGGCCGGAAAAAGCTGCGCTCGTAGCTCAGGATGCAGCGGGTCTCCTCGGCATAGCGAAATGCCGCCTGGCATTCGGGGTCTTGCAGGGACTCGGCGCGGTAGACCTCGTAGTCCGTCAGCGACGGGAAAGTAAACATCGCCAGCGCAATATTGTTCGCCCCTTCGGAGGGCAGAAAGTAGCCGTGGTGCTGGCCGCCGAACTTTTCGACCAGCGGAATCCACAGCTTGCCGTAGTGCTCAAACTCCTGGAGCTTGTAGGGGTCGATGACGTAGCGCAAGTAGCAGGTGACCATGGGTGGAATCCGTAGATAGAAGTAATGGAAGTGTTGGGATTAGCTCTTCTTCGCCTGTTCGTAGAGCGGCATCACCCGGGGCAGGTTTTTCTCCATCTCGGCGATGCGGTTCTTGCCGGCCGGGTGGGTGCTGAGCCACTGGGGGGGTGCGCCCTTGTTCTGGGCACCCATTTTTTGCCACAGGGTGATGCCGGCCCGCGGGTCGAAGCCGGAGCGCGCGGCCAGCTCCAGGCCGACCAGATCGGCCTCGGTCTCGTCCGAGCGGCTGAACTGCAGGCTCAGCAGCTGCGCGCCACCGCCGATCACCGTCTGGCCCAGCTCGCCGGCGCCCAGCAGCTGGCTGAGCAGATTGGCGCCCACATTGGTCGCCATGGACTTGCCCATGCGCTCGCGCGCATGCTCGCGCAGCGCGTGGGCGATCTCGTGTCCCATCACGGCGGCGACCTCGTCGTCGTTGAGCTTCAGCGTCTCCAGGATGCCGGTGTAGAAAGCGATCTTGCCGCCCGGCATGCACCAGGCGTTGATCTGCTGGCTGCCGATCAGGTTCACCTCCCACTGCCAATCGCGGGCGCGCGGGTTCCAGGCCGTGGCGTGGGGAATGATGCGCTGGGCAATCCGGCGCAGCCGCACCAGCTGCGGGTGGTCGGCCGGGGCCAGGGCGTTTTGCTGTTTGGCCTGCTGCAGGGTCTGCAGGTACTGGGTCTTGGCGGTCTGCTCCACGCTTTCGGCCGGCACCAGCTTGGAGAAGGCCGAGTTGCCCCCGACCTCCACGCCGTCCCGGGCCCACGCCGCCGGCCCAGCCAGCAGCGCCATGCCCAACACCACAGGTCCTAATCCACGCATTACAGCCATCCGGGTTCCCCTTGAATACTGCACGTATTATTCCCGCATGAACCCTCAGAGCCCGACCCTCGCCACGAATGCCCCTGCCCCCGTCCGCTGGATCGACACCCTGAAGGTCTACCGCGAGCCGGCCACGCTGCGCATGCTGTCGCTGGGCTTCTCGGCCGGCCTGCCGCTGCTGCTGGTGCTGGGCACGCTGGGCTTCTGGCTGCGCGAGGCCGGCATCGACCGCACCACCATCGGCTACCTGAGCTGGGTCGGCCTGGCCTACGGCTTCAAATGGGCCTGGGCGCCGCTGGTCGACCGGCTGCCGATTCCCATCCTGACCCGGCTGCTGGGCCGCCGGCGCAGCTGGCTGCTGCTGGCCCAGGCTGGCATCATGCTCGGCCTGTTCGGCATGGCCAGCAGCGACCCGCAGCTGGCGCTGGACCGCGTCGTCTGGTGCGCGCTGGCGGTGGCGTTCTGCTCGGCCACGCAAGACATTGCGCTGGACGCGTTCCGCATCGAGTCGGCCAACACCGAGCGCCAGGCCGCGCTGGCCGCCGCCTACCAGACCGGCTACCGGCTGGCGATGATCTGGGCCGGCGCCGGCGTGCTGTGGATCGCCGCCCGGGCTGAAGTGGCCGGCGCGGTGGTCAGCTACCAGCCCGGCGCCTGGCAAACCGCCTACGGGGTGATGGCCGCGTCGATGCTGGTCGGGGTACTCACCGTGCTGCTGTCCAGCGAGCCCGCACGCCGGATCCTGCCGCCGGCCCGCAATGCCCGGGCCTGGCTGCGCGAGGTGCTGGTCGAGCCGTTTGCCGACTTCCTGCGCCGCTACCGCGGCCAGGCGCTGCTGATACTGGCGCTGATCGCCACCTACCGCATCAGCGACGTGGTGATGGGCATCATGGCCAATCCGTTCTACGTGGACATGGGTTACACCAAGGACGAGGTGGCGGCGGTGACCAAGGTGTTCGGCGTCATCATGACCCTGGTGGGCGCCTTCATTGGCGGCGTGCTGTCGATGCGCCTGGGCGTGATGCGGGTGCTGATGCTGGGCGCGGTGCTCAGCGCCGCCAGCAACCTGCTGTTCGCCTGGCTGGGCACGCGCGGCCACGACCTGCAGGCGCTGATCTGGGTGGTGTCGGCCGACAACCTGGCCGGCGGCGTTGCCTCGGCGGCCTTCATCGCCTATCTTTCGAGCCTGACCAATGTGAACTACTCGGCCACCCAGTACGCGCTGTTCAGCTCGATGATGCTGCTGCTGCCGAAATGGCTGGCCGGCTTCTCCGGCAAGTTTGTCGACGCCTACGGCTATAGCCAGTTC
Source organism: Rhodoferax sp. OV413 (assembly GCF_900104385.1). Classification (GTDB taxonomy): domain Bacteria; phylum Pseudomonadota; class Gammaproteobacteria; order Burkholderiales; family Burkholderiaceae_C; genus Rhodoferax_B. The sequence continues at coordinate 58,694 of NZ_FNJA01000009.1, forward strand.
TTCACATCGACCGCGCTGCTGGGCGTGCCGGTGCTGCTGCTGGTGGCTTTGGCATCCAGAGTAAAAACGCCTGCAGCGCAATCAGAATAAGCGCAAGTAGCTATAAACTAGATAGCAAAAGTTGAATCGCCATGCCTCACGGCGAAAGACAAGCCTTCCAGAAACACCGCAGAACTGGCTCCGCCAGGCTGCTGGTGTTGCCCCCAGCAAGGGGGTTGGCGAAAAGTGCGCAGCACTGTAGCCTGGGGGTGTAAGCAGTTTTGTGTTTACTTAACTTTACGGTGGCTTCAACCGGGCTTGGCTGCAAAGGCGCACCATCGTCTTTACAAACCCTCTCCAACCCCGTTTCCTCCACCTGACTACAAGACTGGCACCCCATGAGCGCACACCTGCTAATGATCGAAGACGACACCCGCCTGGCCGGCATGGTCGGTGAATACCTGGGCCAGTCCGGGTTTACCGTCGCCCATTCGCCCACCGCCAACGGCGGGCTCGACATGCTGGGTGGCCAGCCCAGCACCAGCACCCCCGACCTGGTGATCCTGGACCTGATGCTGCCCGACATGGACGGACTGGAAGTCTGCCGCCGCATCCGCACCACCTCGGGCGATATTTCGCAAATCCCTATCCTGATGCTGACCGCCAAGGGCGACCCGCTGGACCGCATCATCGGCCTGGAACTCGGCGCCGACGACTACCTGCCCAAGCCCTTCGAGCCGCGCGAGCTGCTGGCTCGCATCCGTGCCATCCTGCGCCGCCGCATCGACGGTACCGCCACGCCACACAAGGTGCTGCGCTTCGGCACGCTGGAGATCGACCGCGACGCGCGCTCGGTGTCCGTCAGCGGCCAGCCCTGCGACTTGACGGCCTACCAGTTCGACCTGCTGGTAACCCTGGCCGAGCGCGCCGGCCGGGTGCTGACCCGCGACCAGATCATGGAAGCCGTGCGCGGCCGCGAACTCGAAGCCTTTGACCGCTCCATCGACGTGCACATGGGCCGCATCCGCGCCGCCATCGAAGCCGACCCGAAGAACCCGCGCCGCATCGTCACCGTGCGCGGCGCCGGCTACGTGTTCGCCAAACAGCAGGATTGATTCCACGCCAGTTTCGCCCCAGCCCTTGTCTACACTTGGGCGTAACTGGAAATGGAATAACACGCTGTATGCAACCCACTCTCCCCGCGCTGCTGCAGCGCCTGTACGTGCGCATCTGGCTGGCGGTCTTGCTGGCCGTGGCGGTGCTGACCCTGCTGGTTGGCTGGGCCTGGCGCGTGGCCTCCGACCCGCCACTGCACGAACTGGTAATCCGCAACAAGGCGGGTGAAATCATCGGCAAGGGCACGACCCGGCAGCTGCGCGTCTCGCCCGATGGCGTGCAGATTGCGCCGCCGGCCAGCGCGCCGGCACCGTCGGACGGCCCCGATGACCTGGCCGAGCTGCCACCGCCGATAGCCGACGGCACCGTCATCCGCGGCCCGGAATTCGTGGTCCGCATGCACGACGGCCAGAGGGTGCTGATCCACCTGCCACGCCCCGAGCGCACCTGGTGGATGAAGCCGCCGTTCGGCTTCTTCTGGACCCTGGGCCTGGTCGGCCTGGCAATGGCGCTGGCCATGTACCCCATCATCCGGCGGCTGACGCGGCGGCTGGAATCGCTGCAGCGCAGCGTCGAGCAGTGGGGTGCGGGCGATCTGTCGGTGCGCGTGCCGATCCACGGGCGCGACGAAGCCGGCCTGCTGGCGCAGCGCTTCAACACCGCGGCCGAGCGCATCGAAACCCTGGTGGCCTCCCACAAAACCCTGCTGCAGTCGCAAAAGTCGCTGCTGGCGAATGCCTCGCACGAGCTGCGCTCGCCGCTGACGCGCATCCGCATGGGCATCGAACTGATGGGCTCGTCGCCCTCGCCCAGCTTCAAGAACGAGATCAACCGCAACATCGCCGAGCTCGACCAGCTGGTCGACGAAATCCTGCTGGCCAGCCGGCTGGACGCCAAGGAGGCCGACCTGGGCACGGTGGAAGAAGTCGACCTGATCGGCCTGGCGGCCGAAGAATGCGCGCGGCTGGACGCGGCCTTGGAGGTCGGCAGCGGCGAGGACGATGCCGAGCAGGCCTTTGTGGTGCAGGGCGTGGCCAAGCTGCTGCGCCGGGCCATCCGCAACCTGCTGGAGAACGCGCGCCGCTACACCAGCGGCGAGGTCAGCGTCAGCCTGCAGCAGCGCGGCGCGTTTGCGGTGCTGCGGGTGTTCGACCACGGCCCGGGCGTGCCGGTGGAGCTGCGCGAACGCATCTTCGAGCCCTTCTACCGCCTGCCCGGCGCCAGCGAACGCGACGGCGGCGTCGGCCTGGGCCTGGCCCTGGTCAAGTCCATCGCTGAACGGCATGGCGGCAGCGTGCGCTGCGAAGGCCGCGACGGCGGCGGCGCCTGCTTCGTCATCGAACTTCCCTGCTGAATCCACGCTGTGGGGGATAGTGCGGGCAGCGCACGAAGGGCGGCGTTGTTCCCTAGAATGCCTTGGCCACTTTCATCCCCTGGAGACAACACCCCATGAGCTACCACGCCGCTTCCGACCGCTACGCCGACAAAATGCCCTACCGCCGCACCGGCACCAGCGGCCTGAAACTGCCGGCCATCACCCTGGGCCTGTGGCACAACTTTGGCGACACCACGCCCATGGCCACCCAGCGCGCGATGCTGACCACGGCCTTTGACCACGGCATCACCCACTTCGACCTGGCCAACAACTACGGCCCGCCCTACGGCAGCGCCGAAGCCAATTTCGGCGAGCACATGCGGCGCGACTTCAAGCCCTACCGCGACGAGCTGGTGATCTCCAGCAAGGCCGGCTACGACATGTGGCCCGGCCCCTACGGCCAGGGCGGCGGTGGCCGCAAATACGTGCTGTCCAGCCTGGACCAGAGCCTGAAGCGCATGGGCCTGGACTATGTGGACATCTTCTATTCGCACCGCTTCGACCCCGACACCCCGCTGGAAGAAACCATGGGCGCGCTGGCCACCGCGGTGCAGCAGGGCAAGGCGCTGTACGTCGGCATCTCCAGCTATTCGGCCGGCAAGACCCGCGAGGCCGCTGCGCTGCTCAAGCAGATGGGCGTGCCCTGCCTGATCCACCAGCCGTCCTACAGCATGATGAACCGCTGGATCGAGGAAGAGCTGCTCGACGCGCTAGAAGACAACGGCATGGGCTGCATCGCCTTCAGCGCCTTGGCCCAGGGCCTGCTGACCGACAAGTACCTGAACGGCATCCCGGCCAGCGCCCGCATCAACCAGCCCGGCGGCGGCTCGTTCAAGAGCGAACACCTGAGCCCGCAGAACCTGGCCCATGTGCGCGCGCTGAACGAGATGGCCCTGGCCCGCGGCCAGAGCCTGGCGCAGATGGCCATTGCCTGGGTGCTGCGCGACCCGCGCGTCACCTCGGCGCTGATCGGTGCCAGCCGGCCCGAGCAGATCGTCGAACTGGTCGGCGCTTTGAAGCAGCCCAGCTTCTCGGCCGAAGAGCTGGCCGCCATCGACCAGCACGCGGTGGACGGCGGCATCAACCTGTGGAAACGCCCGTCGACCGACCAGCGCCTGGCCTGACCACGCGGTAGCGTCAGAACCAAATCGGCCTCTGGCGCTTATTCCACTAGCGTTACCAGCTATTTAAAACATAGCAAATCTATCTGCCGGGCTGGGTAGCACCCGGTGGTATCTGGCCGAATGCGTCATTTTTGTGAACCACAATCGGGGGATAGAAAAACCCCGCTTGAAAAGTTTCCATGGCGTTAGACATCCATTTGCCCACCGTGCTGTTCCTGCACCAGACCTCGTTCATGCTCGGGGCTCTGGTGTTTGTGCAGCTGCGCCGGCAGTCGTCCGGCACCCGCGGCCTGGGCCTGCTGGCCCTGGCATTTGCGTTTCTGGCCGCTGCGTACACCTTCACCGCCTCCAGCACGCATGCGGGCCACATCGTGTTGCCTGCGCTGGTGCGGCCCCACGTCACCATGCTGTTTGCCGCGCTGGGCTACAGCCTGCTGTGGGCCGGCTTTATCGAACTGGCCGGCCGCCGGCGCTGGCAGCAGAACCGGCTGGTGCTGGTGCTGCCGCTGGGGTTGTCCCTGGTGGGCATCGCCAGCGGCTTCCCCTACGACCCCTTGCTGCGCGGCGCGGTCTACTACGTGTTTGCCAGCCTGGCCTTGGCGGTAGCGGGCTACCGGGTGTTGCGCAACGCCCGCATCGAGCCGCTGCCGTCACGCATGCCGCTGGCCCTCTGCATGGGTTTGGGCGCGCTGTTCTACGCGGTGCGGCTGTTCGGCCTGCTCCGCGGCAGCGACTGGCTGGTGAATGTGGCCGAGGTGTTCTTCATCGAAATCCTGTGCAACTTCGGCATGGCCTTGCTGACCGTCACCCTGGTCAACGAGCGCTTGCAGCGGCGCCTGCAGCGCATGGCCCAGACCGACCCGTTGACCGGCGTGGGCAACCGGCGCTGGTTTTTGTCGCAGCTGCCGCCGCATCCGGGCACGGGCGCGGCCCTGGTGTTGATCGACCTGGACCATTTCAAGCAAATCAACGACCGCTTTGGCCACGCCACGGGAGACGAAGTGCTGGTGGCCTGCGCCCAGTATGTGCAGGGCATGCTGCGCGAGCACGACGCGTTTGCCCGCTATGGTGGCGAGGAATTCGTGCTCTACCTACCCGAGGTCAGCAGCGCCGAAGCCCTGCAGGTGGCGGACCGGCTGCGCCAGGGCATCGCCACCCTGGTCTGCGAGCACCAGGGCCAGCGCGTGCCGGTGTCGGCCAGCATGGGCGTGGCCATGGCCACCTCGCAGGACCCGCAGTGGCAGGCGGTGCTGCACCGGGCCGACCAGGCGCTGTACGCCGCCAAAAGCGCGGGCCGCAACCGGGTTGAGAGCTATAGCACTAAGAGCTGAATAGGCCTCTAGCGCAGTAAATACATGCGCTAACAGCTACACAATCCATAGCAAGGCCTAGACTCCAAGCTCCTTGTACATCACCAGCGCGTCGACCAGGCCCAGCCGCTGGTGCCGGAACGCGCGTGGCAGCCGGCCCACCACCGCAAAGCCCAGGTGCTGCCACAGCCGTACCGCGCGCTCGTTGGTGGCGACCACCAGGTTGAACTGCATGGCCAGAAAGCCCATGGCCCGGGCTTCTTGCTGCGAGTGCTCGCACATGGCCGAGGCCACGCCCTGGCCTTGCGCCGCCGGCGCCACCACATAGCCGCAGTTGGACACATGCGCGCCCAGGCCAGGCTGGTTCTGCTTCAGCACATAGGTGCCCAGCAGCTGCCCGTCGGGCGCGCAGGCCACATAAGTGGCCACGGGCAGCTCGACCCAGGCCGTGTGGATCGCGGCCTCGCTGCTGTCGGGGGCGTAGGCATAGGTGTCGCCAGTCTGGAAGGTGGTGTGCAGCAAGGCCCAGATGGCGGGCCAGTCGGAGGCTTGGTAGCGGCGGATGGAGAGCATGGCGTACAGGATGGGAGGGGATCGAGCGGTATGGAGCCACGATGTTAAAGGCTGTGTAAACCCTGGCTCCCAGCCGCAAAAACCACGAACAACCCGTTACATTTACGGCTGAAAAGTGCCGGGACCGACAAGATGCCGCCCGTGCAGTTCTTTGGTAGCCATCATTTTTCTGGAGCACACGATGCGCAAAACCTGGACTTCCGTTGTAATGGGTGCCGCCCTGTGGGCCTGCATGGGTGCATGGGCGGCCGATTTGCCGCACTGGTCTTACGACGGTGAAGACGGCCCGGCGGAATGGGCCCGGCTTACACCGGAAAACGCCACGTGCGCGGGCAGGAACCAGTCGCCCATCAATCTGGTCGGCTTCATCCACGCCCAGCTCAAGCCGATCCACTTCACCTACCAGGCCGGCGGTACCGAAATACTCAATAACGGCCACACCGTGCAAGTGAACTACGCGCCGGGCAGCAGCATCACCCTGGACGGCACGGTGTTCGAGCTGAAGCAGTTCCACTTCCATGCGCCCAGCGAAAACCAGATCCGCGGCAAGTCCTACGCCCTGGAAGGTCACCTAGTGCATGCCGATAAAGATGGCAACCTGGCGGTGGTGGCGGTCATGTTCCGCGAGGGTGCAGCCAACAAGGCCCTGGCCAAGATCTGGCCGCTGATGCCCACCGAGGCCGGCGCCAAAACCGCCTTGCCCCAGGCCTTCGCCGCCGCCGGCCTGCTGCCGGCCAACCGGGCCTACTACCGTTTCAGTGGATCGCTGACCACGCCGCCCTGCTCCGAAGGCGTGCGCTGGCTGGTGATGAAAGACCCGGTATCGGCCTCCGCCGAACAGATCGAGGCCTTTACCCACGTCATGCACCACCCGAACAACCGGCCCGTACAAGCCGTCAATGGGCGCACCGTGTTGGAGTGACACCCACGCTTGCTGATACCCGCCGCTTGGACGATTAAGAAGCTGCTTCTTTCAGGAAAATAGCGGCAGCATCTTCGTACGTAAACTGCTTTGCGTGGTGGATGATTTCGTCGCTCTGCCAAGGCTTTTCCTGGATCGACTGCAGCGCCTGTGCAAGCTGCTCGGCGTTGTCTGGTTCGATCAATATCCCCGCGTGGGGCGGAATGACATCGCGGAGAAATCCACGGTCGATGGAGATCACCGGCTTGCCAAAGCCCAGTGCCAGCATTGCCGTGCCCGAGGTCAATATCTCCCGGTACGGTACACACATGGCATCGCTGGCCATCACATAGGATGAAACCTCTTCATTGGGAATAAAACGCGCATCAAGCCTGATTCTGGCGTCGGTCCCGGCGATCTCCCGGATAGAAGAGAGATATTGCTTGTCCGAAAACCCTCCGGCCACCAGAAGCACATCGTTGCGAGAGGCTTGCTTCAGGAAAATCCGCATCAGACCATCCAGATTTTTATACGGCTTGCATTGTCCAAAGAATAGATAAATGAACGCATCTTGGGGCAGCCCCAATGCAGCCCGCGCCGATTCTTTGGTCTGCTCTGGCGGGTAATGGCCAATCCAGTTTCCATGGGGGATTTTTATGCATTTGCCTGCTGCACGCGGGAACCGATCCAGCAAAACTTTTTGTGCAGAAGCTCCATGCACAAAAATCTTGGAGGCCATTGCGATGATGCAATGCCGGGCCACCGTGTCCAACCACGGCAGGACACAACGGTCATGCGGCATGAGATTGTGGGCGGTCCAGTAGATCTTCTTCGTCCGCATCCTCATGACGGCGAGCAGTACGATAAATCTTAGGAAAGAAAGCAGAACAGCGCCTGATGTGCCTGACGACGCATATAGAAAGGATGGCCAATGGATATGCACTGCATCTTGCTTTCGAAGGTTTTGCAGCAGCCATTTGCCAGCCCATTCACCGCTGATGACCTCTACCCCTTGGGCACTGAGCGCATCGTAAAACCCGTCGTTATACGCAATCCCCCGGTAAGGAAAGGCAAGTATTCTCATTGTTGAAGGCATCCCCATCTTTTCCATCTCGATACTGTCATGAGAGTACCCGCAAAGCCCCGTACCGGGCAGGCAGCGGCGTACTAGAACAGCTCGACGTCGTTGTGCGCCACGTCGGCGACCTGCAGGGCGCCACTGGACATCAGCTCTTCGTAGAAGCAGACCTGGTTGCGCCCATGCTGTTTGGCGTAGTACAGCGCCTGGTCGGCATGGCCGAGGATCTCCACCGGCGCGCCCTGGCTGGTGCCGGTAAAGCCCACGCTGACGGTGACGCGGCCCACCTGGGGGAAGTCGTATTCTTCGATGTTCTGGCGGAAGCGCTCGAAGATGCTGCGCGCGCTATCCAGGTCGGCCGAGCGCAGCAGCACCACGAATTCCTCGCCGCCGAAGCGGAAGATGCGGTCGTTGGCGCGGAACGAGGAACGCAGCAGATTGGCCACCAGGATCAGCACCTCGTCGCCGTACACGTGGCCGAAGCGGTCGTTGACCTGCTTGAAATGGTCGATGTCCACCACCGCCAGCCACTGGGTGTCGGCACCGCGCCGCTCGCCGGGCGGCGTGCTGCCGCGCGCATAGCGGGCGAACTGCTCGTCAAAAGTCTTGCGGTTGAACAGGCCGGTCAGCGCGTCGCGTTCGCTGTAGTCCAGCAGGCTTTGGTAATTGCGGTAGACCTCGATGATGCCGTGGATCACCTCGATGGTCTGGGCGCTGTAGGCCTTGTCGTTGGTGATCTCGATACACGACACCACCTTCTGGTCCAGCCGCACCGGCAGCCACAGCGTGACCACGCCATCATCGGCAATGCGCTGGGTGCTGTTGGTGTTTTCTTCAATGCAGTCCAGCAGCTCGGGGTAGGCGCTGAGGGGCTCGCCGTGCTCGGGGCCTGCGTGTTCGCTCTCGGCCAGCACCTGGCCTTCGTCGAGCAGCAGCATGGGGCGCACCGAGGTTTCGCCGTTGTGGGTAGAAAACTCCAGCTTGCGGACGCGGCGGATGTCCATCAGCTGGCGCAGCGCCGATACCACCGACAACTCCAGCCGAGAGTGGTCGCGGTGGCCGGTAATATCCACCAGATGCTGCAGGATCGGGGTTTGGTTCTTGGCGGTCATCGGTGTGTAGCGCGTGTCCGTGTTTTTCTGCGATCCGCCCGGTATACGTTTGGGCATCGATGCAGCCGATGTCGAAAGCGCTGCAGCCGCGCAATGTAACATTTCTTCGGCCAACACAAGGTGCAAAACTACCGTTTTGGCCGCAGGATATTGCAATTCGGCCGTAGTCGCCTTGGCAAACCTACGCAAGCTTCAGGCCAGGGCTGCCAGTACCCGTTCCGGCGTGACATCCACCAGGCAGCGCGTGTGCTCCAGCGGACAGGTCCGCTGGAAGCAGGGCGCGCAGTCCAGCGGCGGCTGGTAGGCCGGGTCGTTCTTCAGCCACAGCACCTGGGCGCGATCGTTCAGCGGCGGGGTATGCAGCGGGCTGCTGGAGCCGAACACGGCCACCTGCGGCACGCCGAAGGCCGCCGCCACATGCATCAGGCCAGAATCGTTGCTGACTATGCTTTTTGTAGCTGCTATCGCAGACAACGCCTGCTCTAGAGTCGTCTTTCCTGCAAAGTTCAAGGCCCAGCCAGGGCGCGCGGCATTGACCGGCCCGGCTATCTCTTCGCACAGCGCGCGCTCCTTGCCCGAGCCCAACAACACCACCGGCACCTCCAGCTGCTGGGCCAGCGCCGCAAAGTGCGCGGCCGGCCAGCGCTTGGCCGGACCGTACTCTGCGCCCGGCGCAAACACCACGTAGCCGCCGCGCTGCAGACCTAAATCGGCCAGCGCCTGGGCCACGACCTGGGCGTCCATCTGCAGCTGCGGCCGGTCGTGCTCCAGGCCGGACTCGCCACTGAGCGCGGAGTAGAAAGCCACCATCGGTGGGCGCTCGTCACGGGGTGGGTTCTTCAAACGCTGCGTCAGCAGGCCCATGCGGGCTTCGCCAAAATAGCCGACACGGCGCGGAATGCGCGCCAGAAACGGGATCAGCGCACTCTTCAGGGAATTCGGCAGCACATAGGCCGCGTCGAAGCGGCCCTTGAGCTGGGCCGCCATGGCCTTGCGCGCCTGCCATTGCAGGCCGCCGTGCTGGAACGGAAAGTCGATGACCTCGGCCACCTGCGGCATGGCCCGGTAGACCGGTGCCACCCAGGGCAGCGCGCCAACGGTCAGCCGCTCGCCGCGCGCCTGCAGGCGGCGCATCAGCGGCTCGGTCATCACCGCGTCCCCAATCCACTGGGGGGCGATGACCAGGCTGTTAGTGGCCACCGCCGAAGTGTTCGCCGGCCTTCAGCGCGTAGACCGTGCCGCAGTACGGGCACTTGGCCGAGCCGGTGTGGGCCACGTCCAGATACACCTTGGGGTGGCTGTTCCACAGCTTCATGTCGGCCTTGGGGCTGGGGCAGAACACGCCGCCTTGGGGGTTCAGGTCTTTGGCCAGGAGTTCGATGGACATGTTCAGACTTTCGTGAGCCAGTGGGCGTATTTGGGGTTGCGGCCATTCACGATGTCGAAGAAGGCCGTTTGGATTTTTTCGGTGATCGGGCCGCGCGAACCGCTGCCCAGTTCAATGCGGTCGAGTTCGCGGATCGGCGTGACTTCGGCGGCAGTGCCGGTGAAGAAGGCTTCGTCGGCGATGTAGACCTCGTCGCGGGTGATGCGCTTTTGCACCACTTCCAGACCCAGATCCTTGCAGATGTGGAACACGGTGTTGCGGGTAATGCCGTTCAGCGCGCCGGCCGACAGATCCGGGGTGTAGACCACACCGCCCTTAACGACGAACAGGTTCTCGCCCGCGCCTTCGGACACAAAGCCATTGGCGTCCAGCAGCATGGCTTCGTCGTAGCCGTCATCGGTGGCTTCCATGTTCGCCAGGATGGAGTTGGTGTAGTTGCTCACCGCCTTGGCCTGGGTCATGGTGATGTTGACGTGGTGGCGGGTGTAGCTGGAGATCTTCACGCGGATGCCGCGCTGCATGCCTTCTTCGCCCAGGTAGGCGCCCCAGGGCCAGGCGGCAACCATCAGGTGCACGGTATTGCCCTTGGGCGAAACGCCCAGCTTCTTGTCGCCGATCCAGGTCAGCGGGCGCAGATAGCCGGATTCGAGCTTGTTTTCGCGGATCACCGCGCATTGCGCTTCATTCACCTCTTGCTGGGTGAACGGGATCTTCATGCGCAGGATCTTGGCGCTGTTGAACAGGCGCTCGGTGTGCTCCTGCAGGCGGAAGATGGCCGGGCCGTTGACTGTGTTGTAGGCCCGCACGCCTTCGAACGCGCCACAGCCGTAGTGCAAGGTGTGCGTCAGCACGTGGATCTTGGCGTCGCGCCACTCGACCATCTGGCCGTCCATCCAGATTTTGCCGTCGCGGTCAGACATCGAAGGGGGTAGCGGGGACATTGCAGTTCCTTGGGCGTTGTAGGGGGTGGGGGATGATTTTACGGGCTGCTCAGGCGCCGGAGACGGGGCTGTCGGTGTCCGGCTGGACCGGGCGCTCCAGCGTCCATTGGACCAATTTGCCGTCCTTGAACTCGCAGGTGACATGCGATTGCGTGCCGTCGGTCCAGCGGTAGAACTCGGGCTGGCTGTCCTTGGGCGACTGCAGCAAGCCCAGCGACTTGGTCATGGCCACCACGTGCAGCAGGGTCACGCCGGGTTTGAGCTTGGCATTCAGCATCACCGCGCTGGCCACCGAGCCTATGGGACGGTTCGTGGCGCGCTTCATCACCTGCAGCATGCGGGTGAAGTGCAACAGTATCCAGGTGACGACCAGGCTCAGCGCCATCGCCACACCGGCCCAGGAATATTCACGGTAAGCCACCACCAACAGCACCACAACGCCGACAGGAACCAGGATTTTTTGAATTTGCATCCCGGTATTTTCGCAGCCTCGGCGGGTGGCCCTCAACCCAGCCCGCGCGGCACAGTACAGTCTTTGGGCGTTAACACTACAAACAAGAAACCACTAGCCCGCTTATGAAACGATCGATGCGCACATTTTTGTTTATTTTTTGGATACTGCTGTCCTTTCATGCGCGGGGAATGACACTTGGAGTTCAAGGCCTCCAGCTATTTGCCACAGGCCCGGTAGGCGGCGACGACTTATTGAAATTCAACCAGGCCTTTGCCAACCCGGCCGTGGACACCGTGGTACTAGTTAACTCCCCCGGGGGCAGTCTGTGGGATGGCCTGCGCATCAGCAAGCTGATTACCGACAAAGGCTACAACACTGTGGCCGCGGGGTTTTGCAACTCTGCGTGCGCCATCCTTTTCATGGGTGGCAAGGAGCGGCGGTTTTCAAGTGCATTCGACCCCGCATTGACCTACATCGGCATCCATGGTGCGCACAACATCGACACCGGATCGCCGCTGACGCAAGCCAACCCCCAGATATATGCGCTGCTCAAAACGGCCATGGGTGAGAAATTCAACGCCAGCATCGTGAACACCGCTCTCTACCAAATGGACGACCGCGACGCCCTGCTGGTGGTGCCAGACAACATCCGCAACCCCCAGGCATCCACCTTCCATTGCAACGCGGGGCAAACCCCGCGCAAAGACTGCACGCACTACAAAGATTCGGATGCCCTGGGCCTGGGCGTCATCACCCACAATGACCTAGTGACACTTGCGCTGCCGAGCGCGTTCCAGCCCTCTAGCCAACTGCTGGGCCGTGCGCAGACGGTCCTGCTGGCGGACCCCGTCGCCTACCTGGAGACCGCCGCCGAGCAGCACTGCACCAGCGAGCGTTGCAAAGACAACATTAAAGCCCTCCAGACCCTCGACGAAAGCAAGGCCCTGGCGGTACGCAGCACCGGTCCGGGTATGGGCTGGTCGTCCAAGAAGCCGAATATTGCCAACGCAGTGCTGGCGGCGGTCTATGGCTGCAACCATATTCCAGGCCTGCCGGTGCAGCTGTGTATTGCAGAAATAGCCAACGGCTACGACCTACGCCATTTCTACACCGAGGCCGAAGCGGAGCACCGCGCGAGACTCGCCCAACTCCGCGTGCCGGCCGAAAGGTTTTATGCCAACGAAGAATTTGGCGGCGGCTTTGGCAATGCTCACGCCTACCGCACCCTGAAGCCCCTGGACATTCCCCCACTGCACATCGACGGTGTGCAAACCGTGGGCACCCAGGAACTGGCACGCATGCTGACGTCTGACGCACCGCCTGTGGCCGTCGACATTGGCGGCACCGATGAAACACTCCCCAGTGCATCGACCTTATTTTTTGGCGGCAATGCCTTTGACGAACCGGCCATGGACGCCGCATTCAACAGCCGGTTCACGGCGCTGCTGAAACTGCTCTCGCCCGATGTCGACAGACCGCTGGTGATTTTTGGCACCGGGCGCAATTGGCTGTCCGCCAATGCAGCGCTGCGTGCCAAACAAGCCGGTTATGCCCATGTGCTGTGGTACCGCGGCGGTATGGAAGCCTGGAAGGCCGCCAACCTGCCCTCGGCACTGAGCACCGTGCGCGCCGTCGCCAATTAGCCTCAGCAGCAGCCCTCAACCCAGACCGCGCACCACTTCCATCGCCTGCTCGACCCGCTCCACGGCGTGGATGGTCAGGCCCTCGATGGGCTTCTTGGGCGCATTGGCTTTGGGAACGATGGCCACGCTGAAACCCAGCTTGGCGGCTTCTTTCAGCCGCTCCTGGCCGCGCGGCGCGGGCCGTACCTCGCCGGCCAGGCCGACTTCGCCAAAGGCGATGAAGCCCTTGGGCAGCGGCTTGCCGCGCAGGCTGGAGGTGATGGCCAGCAGCACCGCCAAATCCGCCGCCGGCTCGCTGATGCGCACGCCGCCGACGGCGTTGACGAACACGTCCTGGTCCATGCAGGCAATGCCGGCGTGGCGGTGCAGCACGGCCAGCAGCATCGCCAGCCGGTCCTTGTCCAGGCCGACGCTGAGGCGGCGCGGACTCGGCCCGCCGCTGTCAACCAGGGCCTGGATCTCCACCAGCAGCGGGCGCGTGCCCTCCAGCGTCACCATCACGCAGCTGCCGGGCACCGGCTCGGGGTGCTGGCTGAGGAAGATGGCGCTGGGGTTGCTCACGCCCTTCAGGCCGTGCTCGGTCATGGCAAACACGCCGATCTCGTTGACTGCGCCAAAGCGGTTCTTGATGGCCCGCACCAGGCGGAAGCTGCTATGGGTGTCACCCTCGAAGTACAGCACGGTGTCCACCATGTGCTCCAGCACCCGCGGCCCGGCGAGTGCGCCCTCTTTGGTCACATGGCCGACCAGCACGATGGCCACGCCGCTGGACTTGGCGGCGCGCGTCAAATGCGCCGCGCATTCGCGCACCTGGGCCACCGAGCCGGGGGCCGAGGTCAACTGGTCGGAATAAACGGTCTGGATCGAGTCGATCACCGCGATCTGCGGCCGATGCGTTTGCAAGGTGGCGAGGATTTTTTCCAGCTGGATCTCGGCCAGCACCTGGACCTGGCTGTTGACGATGCCCAGGCGGCGCGAGCGCAAGGCCACCTGCGCCCCGCTCTCCTCGCCGGTGACGTACAGCGTCTTCTGGCCCGAGCGCTGCAAGGCGTCCAGCGCCTGCAGCAGCAGCGTCGATTTTCCGATGCCCGGGTCGCCGCCGATCAGCACCACGCCGCCTTCGACGATACCGCCGCCCAGCACCCGGTCCAGCTCGTCCAGGCCGGTGGGCGTGCGCTCGAAGTCGCTGGCTTCGATGTCGGCCAGGGCCATCACCTCGGCAGTTTTGGCGAGTGCGGCGAAGCGGTTGTTCTTGCTGGACGCGGCCGGCTCGGCGATGGATTCGATCAGCGTGTTCCAGGCCTGGCAGTGCGGGCACTTGCCCAGCCACTTGGGCGTGGTGCCGCCGCATTCATTACAGGTGTAGATGGTTTTGTCTTTGGCCATGCGGGGAATATAGCCGCAAACTGTGTAAAAACACAGTAGCTATTGATTTTGTAGCTTCTGGCGCAGACTTTACCTGCGCCAGAAGCCAGTTTGGCTAAAATTTCTGCAGCGCTGCCTGGTGCCGGCGCGTGCCCACGCTGGCCAGGGTGCAGCCCAGCAATGCAAAACACAGCAGCGGCAGCACCAGGCCCCAGCTGCCCAGCGCCATGGTCGCCAAGGCAAACACCGGCGGGCCCAGGGTGGAGCCCAAGTTGCCCAGCTGGGCCACGGCGCCGGTGGCGCGGGCCTGGGTGGCGGGCAGCGGGCTCAGGTAGGGAATCAGCCCAAACGAGGCCCCGCCGGCCAGGCCCACCAGGTACAGCAGCAGCAGTGCCACCGGCGCGATCGCCAGGCCCAGCGCCAGACAAGCCCCCAGCGCCAGCCCGGCCAGGGCCACGCCGGCAAACGCCGCACGCACCAGCCGCGCCGGCGCCACCAGCGATTGGCCCAGCCAGCCGGCGGAAAAGGTGCCGGCGATGCTGACCAGCGGCAGCAGCACAGCCAGCCAGGGCCGGTCCGCCCCCGCGTGCTGCGGCACAAAGGTCAGCAGGGCAATCGCGCTGGCGGTGTAGAAGAAAAAGCAGCCGCCGGGCAGCGCCGTCGCCCACTGGCTGTAGATGCGCGCATGCAGCTGCGGCAGGCTGGCCAGCGCCGGCCAGGGCTGGCTGCGCGCGCCGTCGGCCGGCACCAAGCCCAGCACGGCCACGCACATGGCGGCCATGCCCGCCGCATGCAGCATCAACAGGCCGCTGAGCTGGAAGCGCGCCAGCACCCAGCCGCCGCCGGCCGCCGTCAGCGCAAAGGCCACGCCGACAAAGGTGCTCCACAACCCCATGGCGATCGAGCGGTGCCGCGGCGCGCTGTGCTGCATCACCAGGGTGGGCGCGGCCACCACCACCGCCAGCTGCGACACGCCTTCGAACAAGCGCGTCAGCCAGAGCAACGGAAACGGCGGCGCCAGCGACTGCAGCAAGGCCAGCACGGCGCCCAGCCCCATGCCGGCCAGCAGCAGGCGCCGGTAGCCTATGGCCGGCGCCACCAGCCCCACGGTGACGCCGAACACCAGGCCGACCATGCCGACGGTGGACAGAATCCAGCCCATGGCCGCCGGCGTGGCGCCATAAGCAGCCTGCAAGGCCTGGAAGGCGAACGAAACTTTGGAAAACTGCATCGCCGCCAGCACGCCGCACAGCCACAGGGTGGTAATGCGCGGCCAGTGGGTGGTGATGGTGGGAGCGGGAGCGAGGGAGGCGGAGCTAGCGGGCATCGGCCGATGGTGCCGGCCGGTCAGACCCGCGTCAACGCATAACTTATGCGTGGCTGCTCAGCGTGGTGCAGAGCCGGGCCGGCAGGCCATTGGCCAGCCAGACCCGTTCCCACAGCATGGTGCTGGGGCGGATCTGCAGGCCCACGGTCTGCGCGGTGCGGACCTGCACCAGCACCGGCGCGGGCGCATGCTGCTCCCACCAGCCGCTGGCACCCAGCTGGGCCTCGGCCTGGGCAATGTCTTCGGTGGCAAAGCGCCACAGGGATGTGTGCAGCAAGCCGGCCACCGGCACGCCCCAGATCTGCTGCCGCGGCAGGGATGCGGCCAGCAGCCGGTGGTCCACGTCGGTCACCAGGTGCGCGGGCTGGCTGCAGTGCTGCACCAGGCGCTGCAAGGCAGAGTCCTGGGCCGGTGCCGAGGCCAGCGCACCCAGCAGGCCCTGCATGGTGTCTTCCGATGGCAGGAGGACACCCGCCTCCCAGCGCGACACCGTGGCCTGGTTCACGCCCGCCAGCGCGGCGATGCTGGCCTGCTTCCAGCCCTTGCTGCGGCGCAAGCGCTTCAGCCTTTGGCCGAACGAGGGCAGCGACACGGTGACCTGGCAGGAATGCGGCATGGTGGTTCTTTACTATTAAAAATGGAGCGGCTTGCGCAGACTAGAAAAGCGCTGGCAGCCTATTTCTCTATAGGCAAGCTCCACAGCGGGCTCACACGCTGGCTCACACTGGCGCGGCCTACGGTAGCGGCCTACATCCACTTCCACGGAGTTCTGTATGGCTGCCTCTGCTACCCCCTCCCGCCTGCCCCGCATGGCACGGTCTTTCTGGCTCTGGTGGGCCGACAGGCTTGCCTACAGGCGCCAGCGTCGCCAACAATATAGCGCAGTGCGCCTGCTGGATGCGCATGCGCTGCGGGACCTGGGGCTGGACCGGTCCGAGCTGGATTCGTACGCCGCCGAGGCCCGCGGATGGGCCGAGCCCACCCGCCGCCGCGTGGCCCATTTGCAGGGCGCCCAGCCGGCATGCGAAGGGCTGTCGCCGGTACCCGCGGGGTCACACGCTGGCTCACACGCAGACGGCCTAACTTCGGGGTCCCTATCCACTTTGAAAGGACACTCACATGCCTAAATTTGTCATCGAACGCAACATCCCCGGCCTCGGCACCTGGGCGCCCGGCGAGCTGCAGGCCGCCGCCCAAAAATCCTGCGGCGTGCTGCAGGCCATGGGCACCGACGTGCAGTGGGTGCACAGCTATGTCACCCAGGGCAAGATGTACTGCGTCTACAACGCCGCCAACGAGGCGCTGGTACGCGAGCACGCACAGCGCGGCGGCTTTCCGGCGGACAGCGTGGCGCAGGTGGTGGGCACCATCGACCCGACCACGGCCGAGGCTTAGGGCCGCAGCAGGCAGCCGCCATGGGTCTGGCCATCCATCTGCTGGGCGTGCCCCGGATCGAGCGGGACGGCCAGACCCTGCCCAGCCCGCGCGGCCGCAAGGTATGGGGCCTGCTGGCCTACCTGCTGTGCAACACCACACCGGCCAGCCGCCAACGGCTGGCCGAGCTGCTGTTTGAAGAAGCCGAAGACCCACTGGCCACACTGCGCTGGAACCTCAGCGAGCTGCGCCGCATGCTCGGGCTGGACGAACTGCGGGGCGAGACACTGGCGCTGCGCCTGCCGCCCACCGTTTACGTGGACATCCAGGTCGTTACCCGGGGCCGCTGGGCCGACGCGCTGCGGGTGCCCGGCCTGGACCGGCCGCTGCTCGAAGGCCTGGCATTCAACAAAAGCCCATCTTTCGACGTGTGGCTGGCCACCGAGCGCCGGCACCTGCGGGCCACCACCGAAGAGGTGCTGCGCGAGGCCACGCTGGCGCGCCTGGCCGCCGGCAGTGCCCTCGACGCGGCGGACCTGGCGGCCCGGCTGGTGGGCCTGAACCCGCTGGATGAAAACTACCAGGTGCTGCTGGTGCGCAGCCTGGCAGCCGCCGGCGACGGCCTGGGGGCGGCCCGCCAGGCGGCGTCCTGCCGAGCCTTGTTCATGCGGGAGCTGGGCGTGCCGCCCGGTGCCGCGCTGGATGCGGCGATGGCCACCATGACCGCCGCCCCCACGGCGCGCCCCGCCACCGGCCGCGCCGCCGCCATCGCGCAGATCAACGCCGGCGAGGCGGCCATCGGTGCCGGCGCGCTGGATGCCGGCCTGCAGTGCCTGCGCCGCGCCATAGTGGAGGCCGATGCCACCGGCGATGCCGTGCTGCGGGCACGCGCCCGTCTGGCACTGGGCAGCGCCCTGGTGCACGCGGCCCGCGGGCGCGACGAAGAAGGCGCGGTAGCGCTGCACGAGGTACTGGCCGTGGGCCTGGATGCATCGCCCAGCCTGGCCGCCGCCGCGTGCCGCGAGCTGGGTTATGTGGAATTTCTGCGTGGCCGCTACGAGCGGGCGCTGGTCTGGCTGCAGCGGGCGACACCGCTGGCCCACGACGACCCGGCCGAGCAGGCGCGCATAGCCACCGTGCATGGCGCAGTGCTCAGCGACACCGCGCACTACGCAGCGGCGCTGGCCCTGCTGGACAGCGCCGTGGCACTGGCGCAGGCACAAGGCGACGCCAAGCAGCAAGCCTATGCACTGTCGATGCGCGGGCGCTGCCTGCTGCTGCATGGTGGGCTGACCGCTGCCGTTACCGCGCTGGACCAGTCCGTCGCGCTGGCGCAGCAGTGCTGGACGGCGTTCCTGCCCTGGCCGCAGTCGCTGCGCGCCGAGGCCGACCTGCTGCGCGGCGACGTGGCGGCCGCGGCGGACCGGTTTGAGCACGCGTTTGCACTGGGCTGCCAGCTGCGCGACCCCTGCTGGGAAGGCATTGCCGGGCGCGGCCTGGGCCTGGTGGCGATTGCGCGGGGTGAGGTGCAGCAGGCGATGGACATCCTGGTGGACGCCGCCGCGCGCTGCGTGCGCCTGCCCGACGCCTACCTGTGGGGCAAGGCCTATACGCTGGACGTGCTGTGCGGCCTGGCGGTGCAGCATGCGCCGGCGCGCGCCATGGGCTGGATCGACGAGCTGCAAACCCTGGCCGCACGCAGCGGCATGCGCGAGTTCTCGGTGCGTTCGCATTTGCACCGCGGCGCGCTGGGCCACCCTGCAAGCCGGCCCGCCGCGCAGCTGCTATCTTGCGGCATTGACAACCCGGTGCTCTGCGCGCTGCTGGACCAGGCGCGAGCCGATGCACTACAAAAATCGTAGCTGCTGGCGCTGGTACTGTCTGCGCTAGAGGCCTATTTTCCTTATATTTTGGTCGCAGGCCACAGGCGTACCGCCAGCGCAGCCGTACCGGCCAAGGCCGCCAGGCCACACACGCCTTGCCAGCCCCACTGGGCCAGCGCCTGGCTGCCCAGCCAGGCACCGCTGGCCATGCCGATGAACATGCTGCCCATCAGCACTGCGTTCAGCCGGCTGCGCGCCGCGGGCTCCAGGCCGTAGACGATGGTCTGGTGGGCGATCAGGCTGGCCTGCACGCCCAGGTCGAACACCACGGCGCCGGCGGCGATCAGCCACAGCGGGCCGTCACCAACGGCCATAGCCAAGAAGGCAATCACCACCAGGCCGGCGCCCAGGCGCGTCACCACCTCGGGGCCCTTGCGGTCGGCCACCCGGCCGGCCATCGGCGCCACCAGCGCACCGGCGGCACCGGCCAGGCCAAAGGCGCCGGCGGCCGCGCTGCCCAGGTGGAACGGCGCCGCGTGCAGCATCACCGCCAGGGTCGACCAAAATGCGCTGAAGGCCACGCTCAGCAGGCCCTGGGCCAGGGCGGCGCGGCGCAGGCCGCTGTACCGCTGCAGCAGGGTGAACAGGCTGGCCATCAGTGCCAGATACGGCATCTGGGTGGTGCCCTTGAAGCGCGGCAGGCCGCGCCAGATGGCCAGGCCCAGCAGTGCGATGCTCAGCGCCGCCACCACAAACATGCCGCGCCAGCCCGCGTGCTCGGCCACAAAGCCCGACACCACGCGCGACAGCAGAATGCCCAGCAGCAAGCCGGTCATCACCGTGCCCACGGTCTTGCCGCGGCTGGCCTCGGGTGCCAGCGTGGCGGCGGCCGGCACGATGTCCTGCGCCAGCGTGGCGGACACGCCAATCACCAGACTGGCCACCAGCAGTACCTGGATGCTGGGCGCGGCTGCCGCCAGCAGCAGGGCCAGGGTCAGCACCGCCGCCTTGCCCAGGATGATGCGGCGCCGGTCGAAGCGGTCGCCCAGCGGCGCCAGCAGGATCAGGCCCAGGGCGTAGCCGAGCTGGGTCAAGGTAGGCACCAGGCCGATGGCGCCGGGCGTGGCGTTGAACTCGCTGCCCAGCACCCCCAGCATGGGCTGGGCGTAGTAGAGCGCGGCAGCCGCCAGGCCAGCGCCGGCGGCGAGCAGCAGCACCAGCCCGCCGGGCAGCACGGCGGTAGGTTGGTTATGCGTAATAACTGTGGAAGACATAGTGAAAACCCTCGAATCTTGGAATGGCGTGAGTGTCCCGGAATCCCGATACCCTGGGAACGCCCGCGCTAAGCACAATTGATATACGCTGTGCGCATGAAGACAGCCCCCGACCGCATCGAACTGATGCAAACCTTTGTGCGCATCGTCGAGGCCGGCAGCCTGTCGGCCGCGGCCGCGCAGATGGGTGCCACCCAGCCCACGGTGAGCCGCCGGCTGCAAACGCTGGAGCGCTCGCTGGGCATCAAACTGCTGCAGCGATCCACCCACGCCATGCAGCTGACCGAAGACGGCGCGCGCTGCTTTGCCCGCGCCAAGGAGCTGCTGGGCAGCTGGGAGGCCTTCGAGGCCGACCTGCGCGGCAGCAACGACCTGCCCGAGGGCACGCTGCGGGTGATGGCGCCGCATGCCTTCGGCCAGCAGCAACTGGTGGGGCCGCTGGCCGACTACCTGCGCAAGTACCCGCGGGTGGCGGTGGAGTGGCTGCTGCACGACGGCACGCCGAACTTCATCGCCGATGGCATCGACTGCGCGATCCACGTCGGCACGGTGGAAGACCCGGCCGTGGTGGCGGTGAAGATGGCCGAGATCCCCCGCATCGTGGTGGCCGCGCCGTCGGTGCTGGGCGATGGCCCCCTGCCCCGCCACGCGGCCGACCTGGCCGCCCTGCCCTGGCTGGCCTTGCGCACCTTCTACCGCAATGAAATCACGCTGCAGCACAGCGGCGGCGAACAGCAGCGCATCGCCCTGCAGCCGCGCATCAGCACCGACAGCCTGTTCGCCATGCGCAACGCCGCGCTGCTGGGCCTGGGCGTCTGCGTGGCCTCGGCCTGGGCGGTCGCCGACGATGTGCGCGCCGGCCGGCTGCTGCACCTGCTGCCCGCATGGCATGCAACGCCGCTGCCGATGTACCTGCTGTACCCGTATGCGCAGTTCTACCCGGCCAAGCTGCGCCGCTTTGCCGAGGTGCTGCGCGCCGATCTGCTGCAGGGGCTGGAGCGCGTGGCTGAGGTGGCCTAGGATTTACCGCAAATGGGGGATGGAGCGGGCCAGCCAGCCACCGAAGCCGGCTAACCTCGGCCCTTATCTATCCAAAGGTCGTTCCATGCAGTTCACTGAATCCGTGCGCACCTGGTAGGCGATAAACGGACATCAAAACCATGTCGAAAATCGAAAAACTGTGCGACGCATACGAGAAATTTGGCCAAGCAATCGCCGCTATTCCAGATGACGAGTCAAAGGCGCTGTCTCGTATGTGCGTGGGTGTGCGAGAGTTCGTTTCGGGCGCGCGTGAAGGGACTCCGAAACCGACCCCGTCGCAGGTCGCGGCAGGCCTGGAACAAGGATGGCGCGAAACGCCGCAGTCAATTCAGCGTGTTACGCAAGAGTGGCGGACCACGGTTTCCAAAGCATGGCACGACGCAACATTGCTGGCCTATCCCGAGTTCTTAACCAACGAACAGCAGCGCCTGCAAAAGGTGCTTGAGCGCGGGAAAATTAGGACTGAGGCCGAGTTCTATCGCATACGCCACGAGGTAGATTTACTCGAAGGGCGCCCAGGGGCCCATGACGAGTTACAGCACATGTATTCTTTAATGGACGTTTACGAGAAGCGGTAACTCCCTCACGACCGGCCTCTTGGGGCCAAGGCTGTTTGAAAAGGCCAGACGTGTATGTTTTGAGGATCCTTGATCCCTTAATTCACCCGAGAAAACGCAGCCTACGCCCGGGCCGCGTAAAACCCCAAAAACATATCCACGCAGTCCGCCAGCACGCGCTGCTGCTGCGCGGCTTCCAGCGGCGGCTGGCCCAGGGCCAGTTGGGGCCAGAAGGCGAAGGACTTGACCATGCCTTGCAGCTGGTCCGCTGCGTACTGCGGGTCCACGCCGGCGCGCAGGCGCTGGTCGAGCTGGGCGGCGCGTATCCAGGTGACCAGGCCTTCTTCCTTCTCGGCCAGCCGAGCCACCATGGCCTGGGCGCGCTGGGGCGACTGCATCATCTCGGCGATGGCAACCCGCGACAGGTCCAGAAAACTGCTGTCGTTGAGCAAGCGCATCTTCTGCTCCAGGCATTCCAGCAGCTGCGTGCGCAAGGGCTGCTGCGGGTCGTAGGCCACGGCCAACAGGCCCTGGGCGCGCTGCCACAGCTGGGTGAGGATGGCGGCGAACAGCTCGTCCTTGCTGGGGAAGTGGTTGTAGACCGTGCGCTTGGACACCTCGGCCACGGCGGCCACGCGGTCCATGCTGGTGCCGGCAAAGCCATGGGCGCGGAATTCGCTGATGGCGGCCTGCAGGATGGCCTCGCGCTTGCGGTGCGTGAGCAGGGTGGGTGAAGACGGTTCAGACAGCATGGCTAAATTTTACACCGCGCAGTTTACTTTTTCGCAAATTGCACTACACTGTGCAGTGTACTTTTAATTTAGCCCCATGAAACTCCGTCTTTCCTGGATTGGTATTGCCCTTATCTGCTTGATCGCCATGGCCTACACCCTCTGCTCCCCCGCCCTGCCCAACGCCGCCTACAGCGCATCGCCGCAATTCAGCGACGGCAAATTCCGCAACCCGGTGCCGCGCCACGCTATCGGCACCTGGAAGACGCTGACCCTGCTGTGGCGCTTCATGGTGGACAAGCCGGCGCTGGCCTCTCCGGCGCAGCCGCTGCCGGTGCAGGCGTTGGCCCAGGCCGAGCTACTGGCCGCGCCAGACAAAAGCCTGTGGCGCTTCGGCCATTCGACCATGCTGCTGAAGATGGACGGCCAGTTCTGGCTGACCGACCCGGTGTTTGCCGAGCGCGCGTCGCCGCTGCAGTTCATCGGCCCGAAGCGCTTCCACGCGCCGCCCATGGGCATTGCCGACCTGCCGCCGATCACCGGCGTGATCCTGTCGCACGACCACTACGACCACCTGGACCGCACGGCCATCCTGCAGCTGGCGCCCAAGGTAGCGCACTTCATCACCCCGCTGGGCGTGGGCGACCGGCTGATCGCCTGGGGCGTGCCGGCGGCCAAGGTGCAGCAGCTTGACTGGTGGCAGGGCACAACCATAGGCGGCATGCGCCTGGTGGCCACGCCGGCCCAGCATTACTCGGGCCGCAGCCTGTCGGACGGCAGCAGCACGCTGTGGGCATCGTGGGTGCTGATGACGGCCGATACCCGCGTGTTCTTCAGCGGCGACACCGGCTACTTTGACGGCTTCAAAAAGATCGGCGAGCGCTTTGGCCCGTTTGACCTGACCATGATCGAAACCGGTGCCTACGGCGATGAATGGCCCGACGTGCACATGCAGCCCGAAGAAAGCCTGCAAGCCCACATCGACGTGCGGGGCCGGCACCTGATGCCCATCCACAACGGCACTTTCGACCTGGCACTGCATGTCTGGACCGAGCCGTTCGAGCGCATCAGCGCACTGGCCGCCGCCGCCCAGGTGCCGGTGGTGGCCCCACGCATGGGCGAGCGGCTGGACCTGCAGGCGCCCGCGCCGTCCACCCACTGGTGGCGTACAGCAGGCAGTTAATCCCGCCAGCGTGGTGCCGGACTGCAGAAACCGCTGTTCTCCTACATCTTTGTCGCGATACGCCGCTACGCTGTGGGCATTTGACTCCCATCCAACGCCATGCAACTTACCGCTACCTGCACCCTGTCTGTCACCAGCGCCGCCGGGTGCCCCATCGTGGCCATGCTGCGGCCGCGCAACGGCCAGGCCCAGCAGGTGCTGCAAGAGAGCTATGACCTGCAGCCCTGGGCGGCCAGCGCCGACTACATCGACAGCTACGGCAACCTGTGCCAGCGGTTGGTGCTGCCGCCGGGCACCACGCAGATCGCCGTAGCCGCCACGGTGGAGGTAGACGCCGACATCGCCGTCGCCCCCGAGGCCGGCGCCACGGCGCTGCAGGATCTGCCCGACTACGCGCTGCTGTACCTGCTGCAAAGCCGCTACTGCCCGTCGGACAAGATGGCCGAGCGCGCGCAGGGCATCGTCAACGGCGCGCCCCCCGGCTATGCCCAGGTCGAGCAGATCCGTGCCTGGATACACGACAACCTGGAATACCAGTACGGCGTGAGCACGGCCACCACCGACGCGCTGGACACACTGTCCCACGGCGCCGGCGTGTGCCGCGACTTTGCCCATGTGGGCATTGCGCTGTGCCGCAGCCTACGCATCCCGGCGCGCATCGTGGTCGGCTATCTGCACGGGCTGGAGCCCATGGACCTGCACGCCTGGTTCGAAGCCTTTGTGGGCGGCCGCTGGTACACCTTTGACGCCACCCAGGACGCGCCGCGTGGCGGCCGCATCGTGCTGGCCTATGGCCGCGACGCGGCCGACGTGGCCTTCATCTCCGACTACGGCGACACGCCGCTGGAAGTCAGCGACATGCAGGTCAGCGTCAGCGCCGCCGTCTAAGCCCTACTTGGCGTCGTTGTACACCGTGGCCCGCGACACGCCCAGGTGGGCGGCGGCGATCTCGGCGCCGCGGCGGATCTCCAGGTAGCCCGCGCGCTTGATGTCCTGCACCAGCTGCTTGCGGTCTGCAGGCTTGAGCGCGCGCGAGGTGGTGGCGCGCGCGGCGGCAAAGTCGTCGATGGTCTGGCGGATGCGGTCGGCATACGCCGCGTCCAGGGTTTCGGTCACAGCGCTGGATTCGATGGCGGTGAACTGCGCCATCGCCGCCTGGATGCCGCCGAACAAGGTCAGGTCCACATTCAGGCACAGCGCCGCCACATAGTCGCCGGCCTCGTTCTTGATACCGATCGAGGTGCTCTTGACCTTGCGCCCGTCGGCGAACTGGTTGGCGTAGTTGGCGATCACCGCCGGGTAGTCGGGGTCCTGGATGCGGGCCAGGCCCAGCTCGGTGGCCGGCAGCCCGATGTTGCGCCCGCTAAGGTTGTTTTCAATCGCCAGGATGGCGTTCTTGGGGTGCGTCAGGTCGTGCACCACCACCTCGCAAAACGGCGCAAAGGTCTTGCCCAGGCCTTCGGCGATCAGCTGGAGCTGCGTGAACAAATGCTGGTTGGCGCTGGGCTGCATGGTGGATGGCCTGGACAAATCGTCTAAAGCCGCATCGTAGCCGACCACAGTGGCGCAGTTGCTGGACTTATTTTCTGGAAATTGACTATTTATCTAGTTTTAGATATATTTTCCAGAACCAGACACCACCAGCGAAAGACAATCATGACCCCACCCCACGACTTGCTGCTGCTCGACAACGCCGACGTGCAAGCCCTGCTGACCCACGACGACACGCTGCGCTGCGTGCGGCGCGCCTTCGAGGCCCACAGCGCCCGCAGCGGCCGCACCTTTCCGCTGGTGCGCGAATCGCTGGGCGGGCAGACGGTGTTCGGCATCAAGTCGGGCGACATCGCGGCCGACCAGGCGCTGGGGCTGAAGGTGGCCGGCTTCTGGCCCGCCAACCGGGCGCTCGGCAAAGACGCCCACCAGGCCACCATCCTGCTGGTGGACCCGGCCACCGGCCGGCCGCTGGGCCTGTTCGACGGCAACCATGTGACCTCCATGCGCACCGGCGCCGCCGGCGGCATCGGCATCCAGCGGCTGGCCCGGCCGGACGGCCGGCGCCTGTGCCTGTTCGGCAGCGGCGTGCAGGCCCGCATCCAGCTGGACTACGCGCTGCGCGTCTGCCCCTCGCTGACCCAGGTGGATTACGTGACAGCCCAGGGCCAGCCCAGCCCGGCGCTGGAAGCGCTGTTCAGCCCGCGCTGCGACATCGCCCACGCGCCGCACGCCGATACCGCCGTGGCCCGCGCCGACATCGTGGTCACCGCCACGCCCAGCCGCCAACCCCTGTTCTCGCGCGCCGCAGTGCGGCCCGGTACGCACATCAACGCGGTAGGCGCCGACACCAAGGGCAAACGCGAGCTGCCCGAAGGCCTGCTGGAGCAAGCGCTGCTGGTGGTAGACGACACAGCCCAGGCGCGCCAGCTAGGCGAAGCGCAGTGGGCACCCACCGGCTACCCGCTGCGGGAAATCGGCACGCTGCTGCCCGATGCGGGCTGGCAGCGCCCAGCCGATGCCATCACCGTGTTCGACATGACCGGCATCGCCCTGCAGGACCTGACCGTAGCCCAGTCGCTCTACCTCCAGGCCGGCGCGCAGGGCCGCGGCCGCCGGGTGGCCTGGCCGTGGTAAGGCGCTTGATTGCTATGTTTTAAATAGCTATTGGCGCTGGTGGAATAAGCGCTGGAGGCCGATTTCTTCTAAATCCACCAGCGGGCCAGGCCAGCCGCGCGCTAAGCGTCGGGCGGCACCACGGCGGCGATCACCGCGTCGCTGCGCACCTTCTGGTCGTGCAGGCGGTGGATCAGGTCGTCGATCTTGCGGGTCAGTTTGGCGGCGGCGCCGTCTACCGCCTTGTGCAAGGTGTCGGCATGGTGGGTCACGGCGACCGGCGGCCGGCCTTCGAGCCGGGCTTCGAGCATGCAACGCTTGTCGTGGTGGGCGTTCTTGTCGCTGTTCTCGTCGCTCAGGTGCACCTCGACGCGGGTGATGTGGGGGCTGAGGCGCTGCAAGGCATGCTGCACCACGCCGGTGACGTGGGTCGCCAGGCCTTCATGGCCTTCGATGTTGTGGTCGGTATTGATCTGGATCTGCATGCGAGCCTCCTACTTTTGTTGTGAACGTGGTGGCGATGATGCTCCGCATCTGCCGCTACCGGCGTTCTAGATGGAGGGTCTGGGGAGCTGTGAGTTCCCCGCGGGGGCCGAAACAGCTGCCGCTCACTATCACTTTCATAGCTGCTAGCGCTGGTGCTATATGCGCTGCAAGCACTTCACGCTTAAAAAATAAGCTGGCCTCCCTCGCGGCACTGGCGGCGCCATCCAGCGCAAGGAGTAGCCAGGCCGGTGTCATGGACAACGGCCTTTTTCCAATCAAAACCGTTCGGCCCCACGGCTCATAGCGGCCGCACCGGCAAGCAGATCTGGCAGGCGAAGGCGCCGGTTGCGGGGTCGTTATAGGTGTTCACGGGGTAGTACTCGAAGAACGGCCGGCCGTCGGCCTGCATGCCGCTAGCCGGCAGCCAGTCGCGCAGCATCTCGGTCCAGGCCACACTGATCTGCGGCCCGGTGCCGCGGAACTCGGCCACGGCGTAGCGGCCGCCGGGCAGCACGGTAACGCCGGCCGGGCTGTGGGCAACGAAGCTCTCCGGCACTTCCACACAGGCGTCGTAGCGGCACTGCTCGGGGGCGGTGATGTGCGGGTCGTCGTGGCCTATGCCGTAGCAGGGCGATTGGTCCAGGCCCTGGGCAATGCGCCAGGGCAGAAAGGTCTCCGCCCAGAAGCGGTTGATGCTGGCGCCATACGGGCCGATGTGGCGCATGTAGGCGATGCGGGCGGGGGGCAAGGTCACGATATTGACGTCCATGTGGAACTCCAGGTAGTTGAGGCCTTGATCATTCCCAGAACCGTCCGTGCCTGCCTGATCGGGCTTGCGCTGCGCCTGATCCAGATTGCGGTCTTGCTGGCGCCGGGCCTGGGCCAGTTCCTCGGCCCAGCGCTGCGGCGTGGCGGTGCGCCAGGCGGTGGGAGTGCTGCCAAAGCGCAGCTTGAAAGCGCGCGCAAACGCCTCGCCCGAGCCAAAACCCACGGCCAGAGCGATCTGCAGCACCGGCGTGTGCGGCTGCGCGGCCAGGTGCACGGCAGCCAGCTCCAGCCGACGCCGGCGCAGGTAGTCGCCCAGGGTCTCGCCCATCCAGGCGGCAAACACGCGGTGGAAATGGAAGGCCGAGAAATGCGCGACCTCGGCCAGCCTGGCCAGGTCCAGCGGGGCATCGATATGCCGGTCGATGTAGTCCAGCACCTTGTTCATGCGCTGGGCGTACTCCGCGGCGTTGCTGCGCGAGAGGGGTGGTATGTGCATAGACCGCGCAGTGTAGCGCTACGGATTTGCTAGCGTCTAGCGCTTATCACATCTGCGCCAGATGCCTGTTTGGTTCAAATTTTGGCAGTCTGTGCGTACCGGCCTAGTGTTTCCCCTGTACGCGACCCAGGCGTTTACGGCTTCAATCGGCGGGGATTTCAAAGCGCTTTGGAGCGTACACTCGCGCCCGTTCTTTTCACCCACACACTGGCCGCCCATGCTTTCTGTTGCCCACCAAGTTCAGCTGTCACAGCAGTACGTCACCGCCCAGCTGGCGGCCCGCCCGGCCGCCAAGGCCGCGCGCAAGGCCTGGAAGGCGTTTGCCAGCCGGCTGGACCAGCACTTCCCCACCCTGCTGCAGGAGCTGGCGCCGCTGTACGGCGCGCGGCCCGACTTTCTGGACTTCCTGGTCGAGCTGCTGGCCGTGGGCTTCGACGCCTGGCTGGAACGCCCGGCCGACCTGCAGGCGCTGGACCTGCAGCGCGAGAAAAACCCGCGCTGGTTCCAGTCGCAGAAGATGCTGGGCGGCGTCTGCTATGTGGACTTGTATGCGGGCAACCTGAAAGGCCTGCTGAGGCAGATTCCCTACTTCAAGGAACTCGGTCTCACCTATCTGCACCTGATGCCGCTGTTCAAATGCCCGGACGGCAATAGCGACGGCGGCTATGCGGTCAGCAGCTACCGCGAGGTGAACCCTGCATTGGGAACCATGGCCGACCTGCAGGCCCTGGCGGCCGCGCTGCGCGCCGAGGGCATCAGCCTGGTGCTGGACTTCATCTTCAACCACACCTCGGACGAGCACGACTGGGCCCGGGGCGCGGTGGCCGGCGACCCGCGCTACAAAGACTTTTACTACCTGTTCCCCGACCGCACGCTGCCCGACGCGTATGACCAAACCGTGCGCGAGATCTTCCCCGACCAGCACCCGGGCGCGTTCTCGCAGCTGGCCGACGGCCGCTGGGTCTGGACCACCTTCAACAGCTTCCAGTGGGATTTGAACTACAGCAACCCGGCAGTGTTCACCGCCATGGCCGGCGAGATGCTGGCCATCGCCAACCTGGGCACCGAAATCCTGCGCATGGACGCCGTGGCCTTTGTGTGGAAGCAACTCGGCACGGTGTGCGAGAACCTGCCCGAGGCGCACACGGTGATACGCGCCTTCAGCGCGCTGGTGCGGATTGCCGCGCCCAGCATGCTGTTCAAGAGCGAGGCCATCGTGCACCCGGACGACGTGGTGAAGTACATCTCGCCACAGGAATGCCAGCTGTCGTACAACCCGCTGCAGATGGCCTTGCTGTGGAACAGCCTGGCGACGCGCGAGGTGAACCTGCTGCAGCAGGCACTGGAGCAGCGCCACAACCTGGACCCTGACACCGCCTGGGTCAACTATGTGCGCAGCCACGACGACATAGGCTGGACCTTTGCCGATGAAGATGCGATCCAGCTCGGCATCCACGGCTTTCCGCACCGGCAGTTTCTGAACCGCTTCTACGTGAACCGCTTCGAGGGCAGCTTCGCCCGCGGCGTGCCGTTCCAGGACAACCCCGCCACCGGCGACTGCCGCATCAGCGGCACCTGCGCGTCGCTGACCGGCATCGAACAAGGCGACCCGCTGGCGCCGGCGCGCATCCTGCTGCTGCACAGCGTGGCCCTGAGCACGGGCGGCATGCCGTTGATCTACCTGGACGACGAGGTCGGCACGCCGAACGACCCCAGCTACCTGAACGACCCGGCCAAGGCGGCCGACAGCCGCTGGGTGCACCGCCCAGCCCGCGTCGCCAGCCTGTACGCGCAGCGGAATAAGCAGAACAGCGTGCCCGGCCAGATCTACCAGGGCCTGCGCCGCATGGTCGAGGTGCGGTCCAGCCTGGAGGTGTTTGCCGGCGGCCAGCTGACCGGCTTCCGCGCCGGCAATGCCAGCGTGCTCGGCTACATGCGCGGGGAGCCCGGCGCCCACGTACTGGTGCTGGCCAACTTCAGCGAGCAGCCGCAGCACTGCCCGGCGCCGGTGTTTTCGGCGCAGCCGGAGACGGCGGTGGACCTGCTCAGCGGCACGGCACGCAGCCTGCGCGAGGGCTTGACGCTGGCGCCTTATGAGGTGCTGTGGCTGGACTGCAGGCCTAACGCTTGATCCTGGCCCAGATCGACAACAGCTCTTCTTGCAGCGGGTGCTTGAACAACATCACACCCGCCACAAACCCCAGCAGCGCGCTGACGCCGCCCAATGCCAGGGGTAGCAAGGAAGTCTCCGGATAGAGACCGAATTCGGACACCACCAGCACCGGCCCGACGGCGGTCAGCAAGGCCACCTGCCCGCTCAAACGCACGGCGTGCAACAAGCCACGCAAAGGCAATTTGAGGTGCTTCCCCGTCACCTGCAATGCATTCGCCGCGCTAATGGCTGCAGATACGATGACAGCCAGACTCAAGGCCACCAGGCCTTGCGAAGCCCCCAACGCCACCAAGGCCACGGTCTGGAGTGCATTCACAATCGTCAAGCGCGCAATCTTTGCCACCGCGCCCGACGACAGCAGCGCAATATTGCATAGCGATGCGGGTACGCTGAAGGCAATCGCCACCGACAAATAGCGCGCCAGGTCTACCGACTGGTCCCACTGGGTTCCGTACAGCACCCGCACAATGGGATGGGCCAGGCAAATGATCACTACACAAAACGACCAACCCACCACGGTGACGTAGGCGGTGGCTTTCAGAAACGGGGCAATGAAATCGCCCTCCTCGCGCGACTGCTTGGCGAACCACGGCAGGCAGACCGAGCCGACTGCATCAATCACCAGCCGATTGAACATCTGCACCAGCCCGTTGGAACGCGAATACAGACCGGCGGCGGTCAGGTTCTGCAGCTTACCCAGCAGCAACTCGGGTGCTCCACCAGAAACCACACCAATGATGGAGCTGACAGTGAGCTTGGAACCAAAGCTGAGTACCCGACGCACCTCGCCCAGACCCGGCATCCAGGGAAACGACTTGGGGCGGTAGTGGCTGGCCATCAGGGCACCGACTACGGTCGCCGTCAGAGAGCCAAAAGCCAGGCTGATTGGGCCATGCCCGTTCCAGGCCAAGACCATGGACACCAGCGCCCCCAGCAGCGCCGACGAAAACCGCATCAAGGCCACGCTCTCAAAGCGCATTTCGCGCATCAACCAGGCGTAGGTGAGCGAACCAAAGGGGTTGATGGCGTAGTTCAAAGCGATCACCAGCATGATGTCGCGCATGCGGGGCTCTTTGTAGAACAAGGACACCGGATAGCTGGCCAACACCACCACGCAGGCCAATCCCACACCCAGACCCAGCTGCACAGCCCACACCGCGCGTATGCGCTCGGTGGTCAACTCGCGCTCCTGCACCAGGTACTGGCCGGCGCCCATGTCCCGTACCGACGCCACCAGCGTCAACAACACCATGGTGACGGAGAACACCCCGATTTCGGCCGGCGTCAGCAGCCGGGCGATCACCATGGAAGAGCCCACCGAAATAGCCAAGCTCGCGTAGCGGTCCAGGAAGGAGAAAAACAGCGATTTACGGGTGGACATAGTGCTCGGTACGGGCTGGCCGGTCAGCCAGAAAAGCGCTTGCTGATACCTGGATTGGCTAACAAAGGATGGCGGATGCGCTACGCTTCCACCTGTTACAAAGTATCGCACAGGCCTTCCCAGGCCCCACCCCACCATGCCGCTCAGCTCTTATCTCAACACCCACCCCCAGACCGCCGATGGCGTGTACCTCCACCCCTCTGCGCAGGTAATCGGCGATGTACATATCGGCAAAGACAGCTCCATCTGGTGCAACACCGTGCTACGCGGTGATGTGAACCGCATCCGCATTGGCCATAGCAGCAATATCCAGGATCTGAGCATGGGCCATGTGTCGCACAAAAGCACAGCCAAGCCCGATGGCTCGCCGCTACTGATCGGCAATTACGTGACCATTGGCCACGGGGTCATCCTGCATGGCTGCCAGATTGGCGACGACTGCCTGATCGGCATGGGCAGCATCGTGATGGACGACGTGGTGGTGCAGCCGGGCTGCATGGTCGGCGCGGGCAGCCTGGTAGGGCCGGGCAAGGTGCTGGAAAGCGGCTACTTGTACATAGGCCGCCCAGCGCTCAAGCTGCGCCCGCTGACCGACAAGGAAATGGCGTTTCTACGCTACTCCGCAGAGCACTATGTCAAGGTCAAGAACAACTACGTGGTAGCTTAATCCACCACCACCGGCACCCGCTGCGCCAACGCGCACATCAGCTCGTAGCCTACCGTGCCCGCAGCCTGGGCGACTTCGTCTATGGACAGCAGCGCACCGTTGGCGGCCCGGCCCCACAGGGTGACGGGGGTGCCGATCTGGGCCTGGGGCGTGGGCGTCAGATCCACCACCAGCATGTCCATGCTGACGCGGCCCAGGGTGCGGCTGCGCACGCCGTCGACCAGCACCGGGGTGCCGGTCGGGCAGATGCGCGGGTAGCCGTCGGCATAGCCGCAGGCGACGACGCCGATGCGCATCGCCTCGCTGGCCACAAAGTTGGAGCCATATCCAACGCTGGCGCCCGGCTGTAGTTCTTGTATAGCTATTATTTTTGCAGCAAGTGTCATAGCCGGCTGCAGCCCCCAGTCGGCGGCGCTGTAGGCCGGGAAGTCGGGCGCGCTGCCGTAGATGGCGATACCGGGGCGCACCCAGTCGCCGGCCACCTGGGCTGCCAGCGCCGGCTGCTGCAGCGGGCCACCCGGGGTGTGGCGCAGCGTGGCCGCGCTGTTCGCCACGCTGCGCTCGCCCGGCAGGTCTTCGGTGACGGCGTTGAAGATGGCCATGGCCTCGGCCACACCGCGCGGGCCGTCGGCATCGCTGAAATGGGTGATCAGCGAGATTTCATCCACCTGGGGCAGCAGATTGAGACGGGTCCAGGCAGAGCGGTAGCGCTCGGGCGCAAAGCCCAGGCGGTTCATGCCGCTGTTCATCTTCAGGAACACGCGGTGCGGCACATTGGTCTTGTGGACAGCCAGCATGTCGATCTGGGCGTCGCAGTGCACGGTGTGCCAGAGGTCGAGCCGCGAGCACAGCTCCAGGTCGCGCTGCTCGAACACGCCTTCCAGCAACAGCACCGGGCCGCGCCAGCCCAGGGCGCGCACGCGTTCGGCCTCGTTCAGGTCCAGCAGGGCAAAGCCATCGGCGCCGCGCAGGCCGTCAAACACCCGCTCGATGCCGTGGCCGTAGGCATTCGCCTTGACCACCGCCCAGACCCGCGCATCGCCCGCGGCGGCACGGGCCCGGGCCAGGTTGTGGCGCAAGGATTCGGTGTGGATGGTGGCCAAGATGGGGCGGGGCATGGGATGGGTCCGTTCGGTTCGAGGGGCGGAGTTGCGGGCGAGGTCGGGGGCTAAGTCGGGGTTATTGGGGATTTTGGCATCGCGGCGCGTGATATAACCCGCTCTTCTTTGGAGACATGGCTTAAATCAACCCGCATCAGTCCCGCTGATGCCGCCCACACCCATTAATGAAGCGCGGTTTCTTTACTCTCATGTCGGCCCAGTTCTTCTCGTCACTGGCCGACCAAGCGCTTTTCGTAGCGTCGGTGGCCATGATCCGGGGTTCGGGCGGAGCCCAATGGCAGCAAGCGGCCCTGGTGCCGATGTTTGCGCTGTTCTATGTGATCCTGGCCCCCTGGCTGGGCGCACTGGCCGATGCGTTTCCCAAGGGCCGGGTGATGCTGGTCAGCAACAGCATCAAGGTGGTCGGCTGCCTGATGATGTTGTTCGGCGTACACCCCCTGCTGGCGACCGCGGTGGTCGGCCTGGGCGCCGCCGCCTACTCGCCCGCCAAGTACGGCATCCTCACCGAGATGCTGCCGGCCTCGCAGCTGGTCAAGGCGAATGGCTGGATCGAGGGCCTGACGATTGCCTCCATCATCCTGGGCGTGCTGTTCGGCGGCCAGCTGGTCAGCCCGATGCTGTCGATGAAGCTGCTGGCCATCGACATACCGCTGATCAACACCGGTATCGACACCGCGCCCGAAGCCGCCATCAGCGTGCTGATCGCCGTCTACGCGCTGGCCGCCTGGTTCAACACCCGCATCCCCGACACCGGCGTCGAAATGCGGCCCATGCCGTCTAACTTCCTGGCCCTGCTGCCCGACTTCTGGCGCTGCAACTCGCGGCTGTGGAGCGACAAGCTGGGCCAGATCACCTTGTCTACCACCACCTTGTTCTGGGGTGTCAGCGGCAATCTGAAGTACATCGTGCTGGCCTGGAGCGCCACCGCCCTGGGCTATAGCATCACCCAGTCGACCAGCCTGCTGGGCGTGGTGGCCATCGGTACCGCCGTGGGCGCGGTCGCCGCCTCCATGCGCATGCGGCTGGACACGGCCACCAAGGTGATTCCGCTGGGCCTGGCCATGGGCTTGCTGGTGATTTTGATGAACTTCATCCACAACGTGTGGATCGCCGTGCCGTTCCTGATCATCCTGGGCGGTCTGGGCGGCTTCATGGTGGTGCCGATGAATGCGCTGCTGCAGCACCGCGGCCACAACCTGATGGGCGCGGGCCGCTCGATTGCGGTGCAGAACTTCAACGAGCAGCTGTGCATCCTGGGCCTGGGCGCGTTCTACAGCGTGTCCACCGGCATGGGCCTGTCGTCGTTCGGCGCCATCACCGCTTTCGGCCTAGTGGTCGCCGGCTTCATGTGGCTGATCCAGCGCTGGCACGCCAGCAACTGCATCAAACACAAGGACGAGGTCGAGCACTTACTGATGCTGGCCCGCACCGACAATACCCACTAGCATGCAGCGCGCTGCTGCACGGGCGCCCGGCGCCCTGCTCCCCGTACTCGCCCTGCTGCTCAACGCCTTTATCTGGGGCGTGTCCTGGTGGCCATTCCGCCAGCTGCAGCACGCCGGCCTGCACCCACTCTGGTCAACCTCGCTGCTCTACGCTGTGGCCCTGTTGGGCCTGCTGGTGTGGCGGCCGCGCGCTTGGCAGGGCATGTGGCGCCAGCCCGGCCTGTGGTGGCTGCTGCTGGCTACCGGCATGACCAATGTGGGCTTCAACTGGGCGGTGGCGATTGGCGACGTGGTGCGCGTCGTGCTGCTGTTCTATCTGATGCCCGGTTGGGCGGTCTTGCTGGCCTGGCTGGTGCTGGGCGAGCGGCCCACGCGCGCATCGCTGCTGCGGCTGGCCTTGGCACTGACCGGCGTGCTGATCGTGCTGTGGCCGGCAGACGGCATGGCCAGCGTCGCCAGCCTGGGTTTCTCGGCCGCCGACGCGCTGGCCTTGTTCGGTGGCTTCAGCTTTGCGCTGACCACCGTGCTGCTGCGGCGCCAGCAGCATGTGCCCGGCACCGAGCGCATGGTGGCGATGTTTGGCGGCGGCGTGCTGATGGCCGGGCTAGCGGCCTTGGTCGGTGGACAGTTCGGCATGGTGGAAGCCGTGCCGGCCGTGCACGCCGGCTGGGCCAGCGCCATCGTGGCGATGGGCCTGCTGTTCTTCATCAGCAATATGGGCTTGCAGTACGGCGCGGCGCGGCTGTCGTCCAGCAACAGCTCCATCGTGATGCTGACCGAGATCGTGTTCGCCAGCGTCTCGTCCATCGCCCTGGGCGCCGCCACGCTGTCGCTGCGCACCCTGGTCGGGGCGGCGCTGATCCTGCTGGCATCGCTATTGGCGGCGCGCAGCGACTGAGCAAACTCGGCGCGCTTCTGCTCCAATGGCGGCATGACCACCTCCATCTACGATTTCACCGCCACCGGCATCGACGGCCAGCCCGTTGCCCTGTCGCAGTTCCAGGGCCAAGTCCTGTTGATCGTCAACACGGCCAGCGCCTGCGGCTTCACGCCGCAGTTTGCCGGGCTGGAAGAGCTGCACCAAAGCTACGGCGCCAAGGGCCTGGCGGTGCTGGGCTTCCCCTGCAACCAGTTCGGTGCGCAGGACAAGGGCAGCAACGACGAGATCGCCAGCTTCTGCCAGCTGAACTACGGCGTCAGCTTCCCGATGATGGCCAAGATCGAGGTCAACGGCAGCGGCGCCGACCCGCTCTACCAATGGCTGACCGCCGAAGCTCCCGGCCTGCTGGGCACCAAGGCGATCAAATGGAACTTCACCAAGTTCCTGGTCGGCAAGGACGGCCAGGTGCTCAAGCGTTACGCGCCAACCGACACGCCCAAGAGCCTGCAAAAAGACATCGAAGCCGCGTTGGGCATTTAAGCCAAATCGGCCTCTGGCGCATAGGACACCAGCGCAAGCAGCTATTGATTCAATAGCAGCAAGATTTCTGCAGCGCGGCCGGGATACAGGACAATCCGGGCTTCTTTCTGTGTGGAGCCCCGTGTGAACTTCCAAGCCATCCTCGACGACATCGTTGCCACTGTGAAGCCGCAGCTCGGCGCGCAAGGCCAGGTGGCCAGCTATATCCCGGCGCTGGCCCGCGTCTCGCCGCAGCACTTCGGCATCGCCCTGCGCACCTGCGACGGGCTGGAGGCGGCCAGCGGCGACTTCGCCACGCCGTTCTCCATCCAGAGCATGTCCAAGCTGTTTTCGCTGACCATGGCGATGCAGCACCTGGGCGACGCGCTGTGGCAGCGCATTGGCCGCGAGCCCTCGGGCAACCCGTTCAACTCGCTGGTGCAGCTGGAAAACGAGCAGGGCAAACCGCGCAACCCCTTCATCAATGCCGGCGCCATCGCCGTGGCCGACCGGCTGCTGTCGCACGGCGACGGCGTGGGCCAACTGCTGGAGCTGCTGTCCGCGCTGTGCAACGAGCCGGTGCACCTCGACCCCGAGGTCGCCCAATCGGAGGCCGAAACCGGCTTTCGCAACCACGCGCTGGCCAACTTCATGAAGAGCTTTGGCAAGCTGGACAACCCGGTCGCCGCGGTGCTGGACATGTACTTCCACCAGTGCGCGATCCGCATGAGCTGCCAGCAAATGGCCCGCGCCGCCGGCTACCTGTGCCGCGACGGCCGGCATCCCTACCGCCCCGGTGTGGCCGTGGTCAGCGCCAGCCAGGCGCGCCGCGTCAACGCGCTGATGCTGACCTGCGGCACCTACGACGCCGCCGGCGAATTCGCCTACCGCATCGGCCTGCCTTGCAAGAGCGGCGTGGGCGGCGGCATCGTCGCCGTGGTGCCCGACCAGCTCACCCTGTGCGTCTGGTCGCCGGCGCTGGACGCCAGCGGCAATTCGCTGCTGGGCATGCAGGCGCTGGAGCTGTTTGCGGCGCGCACCGGCTTGTCGATCTTCTAGGCTTTGGGTATCTGAGAATTCAAAGAAAATTGGGCTCTGGTGCAGGCACTACCTGCGCTATCCGCTACGCTTACGATAGCAATCAACGGCTAGCTAGCTGAACCGCTCCACCAGAAAATCCACAAAGCTGCGCAGCTTGGGCGAGCGGTAGCGGTCGGGCAGATAGACCACGCTCATCGGCCGGCTGGGCAAGGTATGGTTGGCAAATAGTTGTACCAGGCGGCCGGCCTGCACGTCGGCCTGCAGCAGAATCGCCGGTTGCAGCACGATGCCCAGGCCGTGCAATGCCGCCACCCGCAGCGCCTGCCCGTTATTGACCTGCAGGCGGCCCGACACCGGCACGCGGCAGATGTCGTCTTGCGTGTCCGTCAGGCGCCAATGCACCAGGGCGGCGGGCGAGAACGACAGGCAATCGTGCTGACTTAAATCCTCGGGCGTGGCCGGCGTACCGCGGCGCGCCAGGTAGTCGGGCGACGCGCAGATCATCAGCCGGTACGGCGCCAGCGGCCGGGCGATCAGCGCCGAGTCGGGCAGTGCGCCGATGCGGATCGCCGCCTCGAAGCCCTCCTCCACCAAATCGACCACGCGGTCGCACAGGGCCACGTCGACACTCACCTCGGGGTAGCGCGCCAGGTAGACCGACAAGGCGGGCATCAGGGCTTCGGTGCCGAAGCTCACGGGCGCGCTGATGCGCAGCTTGCCGGCCGGCGCTAGCTGCAGGTTCTGCGCCTGGGCATCGGTTTCGGCGACCAGCCGGAGGATTTCCTTGCAGCGCGCGTAGTAGTCCTCGCCAAAGGCCGTGAGGTGCTGGCGCCGGGTGGTGCGCTGCAATAGCTGCATGCCGAGGCGCTTTTCCAGCGTGCGCAGGTGGTTGCCCGCCATCGTGGCCGAGATGCCGCAGGCCGTGGCGGCCGCGCTAAGGCTGCCTTTTTCCACCGCCTGCACGTAGACCCGCATGCTGTCGAACACATCCATTCGCCACTCCTGATTTCAAATCTATCAACTTATCCGAAGTTTATCTCTGATGGTTTTTAAATAAAACTGCGGTCTTCCTTTATTCCAGAGAAAACAACCATGCATGCTGTCCAACTCACCGCCCATTCCCTCAGCGCTTTTCAAAGTACCGAGCTGCCCGACCCGCAGGCCAGCTATGGCGAGGTGCTGGTGCGCATGCGCGCCGCCACGCTGAATTACGCCGACGTGGCCGTGGCCACCGGCGCCTTCCCCGGCGCCACGTTCCCGATGGTTCCGGTTGCCGACGGTGCGGGCGAGATCGCGGCCCTGGGCGCAGGCGTCAGCGGCTGGGCGGTGGGCGACCGCGTGGTGCCGCACTTCATGCCCGGCTGGCAGGACGGCCCAATGACGCCGCGCAAGGTGGCCGCCATGCGCGGCATCAGCTTGCCGGGTTCGCTGGCCGACTACGTGGCCGTGCCCGCCCACAGCCTGGTCGCCTTGCCCGCGCACCTGGATTTCGTCCAGGGTGCGGCGTTGCCCATCGCCGCCACCACCGCCTGGAACGCCGTGCGTTCGGCCTCGCTGCGCCCAGGGTCGGTAATCTTGCTGCTGGGCACCGGCGGCGTCAGCATCTTTGCCTTGCAGTTCGCCAAGGCCTCGGGTGCCACGGTGATCCTGGCTTCGTCTTCCGACGCAAAGCTGGAACGCGCACGCCAGCTGGGTGCCGACCACTTGATCAACTACCGCGCCACCCCCGCCTGGGACGCCGAAGTGCTGAAACTTACTGACGGGCGCGGTGTCGACCTGGTGGTGGAAACGGTGGGCGAGGCCACCATTGCCCGCTCGCTGAACGCCACCGCCATGGGCGGCACGGTGTTCACCGTGGGCATCCTCACCGGCACCGCGGCGTCGATTGACCTGCTGCCCGTCATCGTCAAGGGCTTGCGCATCGTCGGCAACAGCACCGGATCGGTGGCCGACCTGGCCGAAGCCACCCGCGCCATCGCCGCCCACCGCATCGTGCCGGTGATCGACCGGGTCTTCGGCATCGCCGACACCAGTGCTGCCTATACCGAGCTCAGCGCCGGCGGGCGACATTTCGGCAAGCTGGCCATCGTGCACTGAGCCCGGACCTGAAGGCTTACGAGAAATCGGGCGCTAGCGCAGATAGTCTCTGCGCTAAAAGCTATTTTTTATATAGCAATCAGCGTAGGCCAACGCACTATGCCCCCGTAGCAAGATGCGGCTTAGGCGAGCGCTTAGACTGCCGGGCATGTACTTGAATTACGAACCCGACGACTTGGACGTCAAAATTTCGGAGTTGCTGGTCGCCACCAGCGACTCCGCCGACCCCGAACTTCCGGCAGCCGTACCCGAGGTTCTGAAATTGCTGCGCACCTGCCTGGGCATGGACGTAGCCTTCGTGTCCCAAATCGCCGACCAGCGCCGTACCTTCATGGCGGTGGACCAGGTGCCGGACTTCCCGCTGCTGGAGGCCGGCATGTCCGACCCGGTCGAAGAAAGCTGGTGCCAGCGGGTTGTCGAAGGCCGCTTGCCCGAGCGGATGGAAGATGCGGCCGCCTACGTCGCATCCGGGCAGGCGCCCGACCCCGGATTCCCCATCGGCACCCACCTAAGTACGCCCGTGCGCCTCTCCGGCGGCACGGTGTACGGCACCTTGTGCTGCTTCAGCCGCGGCATCCGTACCGAAGCCGACATCGACCGCCTGCGGTACACGGCCAGCCTGCTCGCAGCCCGGCTGGCGCCGGGGCCGGTCGCACCTTAGCGGCAGCATCGCAGGCTTTACTCAGCCCCCTGCTGTAGCCGCTACCGGCATCGTCGCCACAAACACGCAGCCACCGCCGCTGCGCTGGTGCAGCGCGATGTCGCCGCCCATGCGCACGCATGCCTGGCGGACGATGGCCAAACCCAAGCCGGTGCCTGACACCGACGCCAATGCGGACGTGCCCCGGTAAAAGCGCTCGAACACCAGCGCGTGCTCGTGTGCCGGGATGCCGGGGCCGCTGTCGGCGACCGTCAGCTGCAGTGCGCCGTCGCGCCAGGCCAGTGTCAGCGTGACCTCGCCCGCGCCGCCCGCGTACTTCACGGCGTTGTCCAGCAGATTGCGCAACACGGATTCGTACAGGGCGACGGGCAACGCCAGGGGCAGGCTGTCCGGCGCGTCCAGGATGAGCTCTACGCCCAGGCTGGCCGCATGGGGCGTGGCTTGCGCCAGGTGTTGCCGGGTCAGATCGGCGACATCGACAGACTGGGCTGGCGCGTGGGTCGCCGCGTCCATGGTCGCCAGTTCCAGCAGTTGCTGCACCAGGTGCGAGCCGCGGGCCACGGCCTGCTGCAAGTGCTGGCTGGCTTCCGCGCGCTCCCGGAGATCGGTGGTCCGGGACAGCACGTGGGCCTGGGCGCTGATCACCGCGAGCGGGGTTCTCAGCTCATGGGCTGCGTCGTGCACGAACGAGCGTTCACGGGCCACCTTGCCCCGCAGTTGCAACAGCATGTCTTCTAACGCGATCACCAGCGGCGTCAGTTCGGCGTAGCGCGGCAGCACGCCCAGCGGCGACAAGTCCCCGGCTGCGCGCTGCTCTATGGCCTGGCCCAGCATGCGCAAGGGCTTGAGGCCGCGCGTCGCAGCGATCCACACTGGGAGCAGCACAAACGGAAAAGCCACCAAAAACGGCAGCGCCAGCGAATCGAATATCCACTGCAGCACCCACTGCGTGCTGACCTGTGGTTCGGCCATCCACAGCTGCCAGCGGCCGGATGGGCCGGTAAACAGCCAGTAGGCTTGGCCGTTCAAGTGGGTGTCTACGACCTGGCCGGACGCGCCCTGCAATGTCTGGCCGGCGATGGGCGGCGATGCAAAAAGCTCTTGCCCGTCCGTTGAGCGCAGTTGGAACAGCAGGTCTCCTGGCAGCTGGCTGTCTTGGCGTCGCACCGCGTTGAACTGTTGGGCCGTAACCTGCACCGCGTTGATAGCAAGCTCGTCGCGTGCGATGCCGGCCAGCGCATCCAGCAGGCCGCGGCCCGCCTGCTGCAAACCGGAATGGGTGCGCACGTTGGCGCGAAAATCCAGGTAGGTATAGGTCGCCACCGCGCACCAAGCCAGCGCGAACGCCAGCAACAGCGCGGCCACGATGCGGCGTACCAGGGTGGGTGTGAACAGCGCCTTCACGGAACCAGCATGTAGCCAACACCGCGCACGGTCTTGATGCGCTCGGCACCCACCTTGCGCCGCAGATTCGACACATGCACCTCGATCAGCCCGAAGTCCAGGGGCTCGCCCAAGGGCTCCAGCCGGCGGGCCAGCGTGCCCTTGACCACCACCGCGTTGGGTTCACGGGCCAGCTCCAGCAGCAGCTGAAATTCACGGGGCGACAAGGCCAGCGCTTCGCCGCTCAGCCGCGCGCGGTGGCTGCGCGGCTCTATCTCCAGATCGCCCACCGACCAGACATCGCTGGCTTGCTTGGCACAGCGCCGCAGAACGGCGCGCAGGCGGGACGCCAGTTCCTCAGGGGCAAAGGGTTTCACGATGAAGTCGTCTGCCCCGTTGTCGAGCCCGGCCAGGCGCTCCGCCAGCGCTTCTCGGGCGGTGATGATGATGACGGGCACCTGGGCCTTCAGGGATGTGTGGGATGTCTGGCGGCGCCATTGGGTGAGGAGGTCCAGGCCGTAGCCGTCGGGCAGGGACAGGTCCAGCAAGACGCAGTCGAAGCCCTCTTCTTCCAGCGTACGTGGTGCGTCCGCGGCGCGCCTGCGCCACTCGCTGCTGATGCCTTCCAGCTTCAGGGACTTCTGCAAGGCGGGCCCCAAGTCCAGGTCGTCTTCGATCAGCAATACGTGCATGCGGTGGATTGTCGGCGACCCAGCTTTGGCTAAGCCAAAGGTTGGTGGTTCAAAAATGCGCACGGTCCACCGGAACCGTCTTCGCTCCTCAACTTTGCAAAACCCAAACCACCATGCAACATCCCCCCATCCCATGGCCGCAACGCATTCCCGCGGCGATGGCCAGGCTCACTTTAAGCGCCTGCTGCGCCGCATTGCTCAGCCTGGGTGGATGCGGTGGTGGCGCCGAGGACACCGCCAGCGTGGCGGCACCGCAAGGCTACGCCAGCCGCTGCCAGCTGCCGCCCGGTGTATCCCACGCCCTGCTGCTACCGGCGCCCACCGGGGAGCACTGCATAGGCAAGGCCGGATTCCGCTTGCTGGACACCGCACGCGCAGAGGCCTACACGGCCGAAGAAAGCGACCTGCGGGAGGTGAGCGTCCAGGTCTGGTACCCCACGGCCACCACTGCCGGGGGTGCGCGGGCCGATTATTTGGAGCCGGCCATCGCCGCGTTGGTGAAGGCACAACTGGCTATCCCGTCCACTGCTGCCGATGTACTGACGAATGCCAAATCGGGGACTCCGCTGCAGCCGGGGAGTGTCTACCCGGTGGTCATTTTCTCGCCTGGATATGGCATGGTGGCGGAAGCCTACTCCGCCCTGCTGGAAGACCTGGCCAGCCACGGCATCGTCGTGGTGGCGGTGGACCACCCCTACATCTCAGGCGTCACGCCCCTGGCCAACGGGCAGCTGGCGCAGGCCCTGGCCGGGCCTGCCAGCGGACAAGCCTTGCCGGCATTTCTGGACGGCGCAGTGGCCACGCTGGTGGCGGACCAGCGCTATGTGCTGGACTGGTTGCAGGGCCCGAACACGGGCCTGCTGGCTGGCCACCTGGATCTGGCACGTATCGGGCTCATGGGGCATTCCATCGGCGGCGCGGCCGCGGTCCAGACTGCACGGTCTGATGCCCGCGCAAAGGCCGGCTTGGATATCGACGGCACCGTCTACGGCGGCACGGCGGACCCGTGGCCCAAACCCCTGATGTTCCTGCTGGCCTCCAACCACGTGGGAGACCCAACCATAGACGCGGTGCTACAGCTGGCCACGGGAGCGACCCGCAGCGTCACGGTGCCAGATGCAGGGCATCTGGACTTCAGCGATCTGAAATGGCTGTTCAATTTTTATGCGCCAGGCCTTTCGCCGAGCGCGCTGGCTGCGCAGGGTTTGGGCACCATCGAGGCATCGAAAGCCCTGCAAGCCACGCGGCAGGAAAGCTTGTCTTTTCTTCAGCAGTTCGTCGGGCGTTGAGAAAATGGATGGAATCAGACTTTGGAGCCGTACCTGCCCTGTCAGCCCCATTGCATATGGTAGGTGGCATCGTCTTCGTGCACGACTTTGAAACCCAAGCGGTCGTAGAGGCGCTTTGCGGGGTTGATCTTTATGACTTTCAGCAGCACATGCTTGTTGGCGCTTTTTGCCCGAGCCGTTTCTTGGGCCAGCACAGCTGAACCTACCCCGAGCCCTTGGAATTCGGGCCTGAGAAAAATGGTTCGCACCCCATGGCTTTGCGCGCTCTCTTCGACATACAACGCCCCGGCGTTCTGCCCGTCAACGCAAATCAAGTTGAATTTATGCACCGGCAAATTGGCCCAAAAGCCGTCGCGCTGAAACTCTTCGTTCCATCCCCAAGCCCACTCCACATATTCGCGCATGGAGGCTCTGAAGGCTTCAAAGATGAAGTCTTTATCTAGCTCGGATGCGGGGTGGAGTGAGAAGGCGGTCATAAGGTCTGAGCGTAGCCGACCGCAACAGCGCCAGAAAGTTATTGTGCTGTTACGTGCACATCCCGGAGGATACTACCTGAAAAACCTACGGATCAAATCGACCGCCAGCGCAGGTATTACCTGCGCTGTCAGCTACTATTTAAATAGCAAACCTCAAATAAACGCGTTCAGCAGGTTCTCCATGTACTCCTGCCGTCCGAACACCGGCCGTGGACCGGCACCGTATCTCGATGCTGCCGAAGATTCCCAGCTTATGGCGGTGGCGGTGGCGGTTGCGTGCGCGAATCTGGTGTGGAGACGGTGGGCGAGGCCACCATCGCGCGCTCGCTCAACGCCACTGCCATGGACGGCACGGTATTCACCGTGGGCATCCTCACCGGCACCGCGGCTTCGATGGATCGGCTGCCCGTCATCGTCAAAGGCTTGCGCATTGTCGGCAACAGCACCGACTCCGTGGCCGACCTGGCCGAAGCCACCCGCGCGATTGCAGCCCGCCGCATCGTGCCGGTGATCGACCGGGTCTTCGGGATCGTCGACACCAGCGCCGCCTATACCGAGCTCAGCGCCGGTGGACGGCATTTCGGCAAGCTGGCTATCGTGCATTGAGCTACGACCACTACCCACGTCTAGAAACACCGTGGAGCCAACTCAACCGGCCGCAGGTGTTGCCCCCTGGGCGCTGCCACACGCTGGGCAGCTCATGGAGCCGGCCGTCGGCAAGATGGATGTGACGC
This sequence comes from Rhodoferax sp. OV413, assembly GCF_900104385.1. Lineage (GTDB taxonomy): Bacteria > Pseudomonadota > Gammaproteobacteria > Burkholderiales > Burkholderiaceae_C > Rhodoferax_B. The sequence continues at coordinate 103,278 of NZ_FNJA01000009.1, forward strand.
CGCTGCCGGCGCGGAACTAGGTGTTCACCCATTAAAACCCGAGCGCCGAACCGCACCAGTTTGTAGCCCTGGGGATTCAAGGAGAACCGGACACTGGCGTAGGTAATATCTGCGCTAGAAGCTATATTTACGATAGCAATCTACGACGCGTTGGCTGAACCGCTTGCCCGGGAAATCCACAAAGCTGCGCATCTGGGCGAGTGGTAGCGCTCGAACAGGTAGGACCACGCTCATCGACCAGCTGGGCAGCAAATCAGGGGAGCCCAGCTAGCCACCCCGTCCCGCGAAACTGACTGCGGGCAGCACGTCAAACATTGCTGCCGTACAGCACTGCATACAGAATCAAGTGGGATTCAACGCAGCGTGCACTTCTTTCCCGAACCCTGAGATGTCGCGATTCTTCTCATATATTTCTTACCGCACCCGAACTCCGAGGGAAGATGCAGGCCGCTTCCATCAACCCATCTTTATCGCTTGGAAAAATCCTGCGAAAACCAATCATCCGTCAACAATGATTTTCGATATCTCACCCGCTCAAGTTGAACGCCTTGGCAGCATGCAACTCGTCGAACTTTTACGGAAGCTGCTTCATGCCGAAGCGCAAGACGCCGGGATCAGCCTCCGAAGCGTCTCTGTCCCCTTGCAAATCACGATTGCGGATGGAGGGGAAGACGCTCGGGTGAGTTGGAGCGGCGGAAATGGGGACACCGATTACTTCCCTTGCAGGTTGAATGTATTTCAGTCCAAAGCGACAGATCCCGGTCCGGCCGGCTGGAAGAAGGAGGTCTGGTCAAAGGCCTCGCAGAAAGATGGCATGCCACGTGAGTTGAATGATGCTGTGAAGGCGGCCATCGCCGACCGCGGCGCCTACATAGGATTCACTTCGTCAGTGATCGCCGGAAATAAGCTCAGCCGGAGACTTACCGGGATCAAAGATGGCATTCTGGAGGCTGGAGAGAATCCAGATACCCTCTCCTTCATAGACATTTACGACGCCAACAAGATCGCAGCATGGGCCGGCCAACATCCGGCTGTCGCGATTTGGCTGAATGAAGACCAGTTCGGTCTTTCCTTGGGTGGATTCCAAACGGTTCACGGTTGGGGAAAGCTCGCCGATTTCTCTACGACAAGGCTTGTAGAAGATGCGGCGCCCCGGTATGCCATTTGCGGCAACGGCCAGGGTGAAACTAGCAATAAGCTGAATGCGCATCAAGCGAAGGAGCGGATCTTTGATCACGTCGCCATGCCGAAGCGATGTGTACGAGTTATCGGACCATCAGGCATAGGCAAGTCCCGCTTCGTGTATGAATTATTCCGTGACGCGACCACCGTAGAAAGACTCGTCGTGGGGGTGTCGGCAATCTACTGCGACTTTCGAAGCGTTGGACAAGCGCGCCTTCACCACGTGATCGAAGCATTGGCCAATAGGGGCGCTTCGGCCCTCGTGGTTGTCGATGAATGCCCGCGCGAATCAGCGGCTGCTCTTGTCAATATCGTATCCAGCACAAATAGCCGACTGCGTCTGATCACTGTCGATATCGACGATCGCCCAATCGAAACTGAGAATCTTCTCAACATTTCGGTATCGCGAAGTGATGACGCGCTCGTTGAAGGCATCATCCGGCAAAGGGCCCCGGAAGCCGACGGCACGACGATTTCGTACCTCAAGAATCTGTGTGGCGGATTTCCACGCATCGCCGTCCTCGCCACGGACAACCATTTGGGTGGCCTGCCAGCACTCAGGTCCATAGAAGACGTTGTCGAACGGGTCGTGGTGGGGTGTGGCCTTAGCGACCGGGATCAATTGCGAGCCATCGAATGCCTAGCATTGTTCGAGCGTGTGGGTGCGGAGGGGGAGGTAGCCGGACAGCTCGATCTTGTCGCAGAGCAATTAGTGCGACAGTCTGGGGACGAAATGTATGAGCATTTGTCCGCCGCGTCGAAGCATCAACTTATCGATCGACGCAACCGATTTTTCCTCGCCCAGCCGCTCCCGATCGCCGCATTCCTTGGTGCCCGACGGATCGATCTTCTGCGCGTAGAAACTATCTTGACGTTCATCGCTGCGGCCCCGAACCAGCTCATTCTTTCCTTTTTCCGACGGTGGCGATATTTCGATCTGACGCGGACCGCCGCAACAGTGACTGAAAGGCTATTGGGACTCGAAGGGCGCTTCGGCTCACTAGAGGTTCTGAGTTCCGAATACGGCGCCGAATGCCTAGACGCTTTATCGCACGTTGCACCGGACACCGCCGCAGAAACTATCCACCGCGTCTTTGGCGAACTGCCACTTGACGAGCTACAGAAGATCTCGGGTGGAAGGCGTCATCTCGTTTGGACGCTTGAGAGACTCGCTTTTCGCCGCCAATCATTCCGCGTCGCAGCACCCCTACTTATGCGTCTCGCCGCGGTCGAGACGGAGAGTTTTAGCAATAATGCGACAGGTCAGTTCACACAGTTGTTCCAGTTGGAACTCAGTGGTACTGAGGCAGAGCCCGGAGAAAAATTCGCTGTCATTGAAGATGGCATCGCATCTGGTGAGGAGCGAATCATTGCTGTGTGCATCGAAGCGCTCGCAAAAAGTCTGACCCGTCTGAATTTCTCTCGATCCGGAGGCGCGGAGGAAATTGGCAGCCAACCTCCCTTGCGCGATTGGCACGCCAAAACCTGGGGCGAGACGTTCGATTTTCATCGCCGAGGCCTGACTGCGCTCGAACGGATTCGCACCACGCACAAGTCCTTGGAGGGTCGCTGCGAAGAAGTTCTTGCCGCCAGTTTAAGAGAAATAATCTGCGAGCCCCTCGCTGACGACGTAGAGGCTGCCGTGAGCGCCATCGTGCACATACGGGGGATATGGTTCGAAGGAATCGAGGCGGTTGGGCAGTGGCTCTACTTCGATCGGAAAGACCATCCGGCGGAACTTCAAAACCGAGTTAGGGAGCTTTACGATAAGTTGATGCCCACTGACGCGGTACATCTCGCCCTACTCTATACAAAGCTCTGGTCAAGCGACCTCCACGATCCTGATCTGGAATACGGTCGGAGCGACGATACAACTCAGGATTTTGAGTATTCGTCGAGAAAAGCAAAGGATATGGCTGTATTAATCGCACGGGACAATGAACTGGTAGTGCGTTCCGTGCGGGAGATGGCGTCTCAAGAACTCAAGAACGCCTACCCATTTGCATACGAATTGGCCAAAAACATCGCGGAACCAGTGGCGACGTTCAAGCTAGCGATCGATGTAATTAGCCGCTCGAATAATTTGCACGGAATCGGGTTCCTTCGGGGATTGCTAGGGAGCATCGACGACAGGGACAGCCACGTTGCTGACGAATGTATCAACCTGGCACTTGCCTGCCAAGCCCTGAAATCCGAGACCCTCAATATCCGCACAGCAGTAAAAGTTACTGTGGAACGGCTTAAGGAATTCATCGTCGCCGTCCAGGATGGTGTCTTGAGTGCCACCGATTGCGTGTACTTGTCATATGGGCAAAGGCTCGCCCATCTAGATGCCAATCAGATACTTCCATTACTTGATGAACTGGGGGCCAACCATGGTGCAGAAGGCGCTTGGGCGGCTCTTGAAATCATTTCGACTTACCAATACGGCCGGGACACATTCAATGCGGAGCTAGTCGATCGCGCCAAGCATCTCCTCGTATCGTCAGATCTGCTAGAAAAATTTAAGCGTACTGGTCGAGACGGCTACCTCTTTGAAAGCCTGGTACGGTCAATTCACAAAACTGCCGGGTTTGACGACAGCTTCGTGACGAAATTGAGCGAGCAGTTTGTTCGTTTCTGCCAGCGCAACAACTTCGAGGCTTCTAATGCGCTCGGTGATTCAGCCCGCAAAATATTCAAGCTCTTGGTCGTTGAAAGACCACTCGTTTTATGGACAGTAATCACCCGATTTGTCGAACGTGCCACGCCAGCCGAGCGATACCGTCTACATAGTCTGATTGGACGCTCAAGGAGGGAAGCTTACCGCGACGGAAACAGTGAGAATGGAGCAGGTGCCTTATACGGTGTTCCTGAGCAGACGTGCTTCGAATGGGCGGACGTAGACGCACCGACCCGCGCGCCATTTCTCTGCGAGTTTTATCCGCTATTTGAAAAGGATGGCACTGGAACAACCGTTTGGCATCTGTCCATGGACAAGCTCGCAGCAAGGTATGGCCAGCATGAGACGTTCCGTAGGGCACTCGACGAGCGGCTTCATGTCGGTTTTTGGTCAGGTTCCTTAATCCCCCATTTGGAAGCCTACTTCGATCCGCTTGCGACTTGGTCGCATCATGCAATCCCACAGCTTTCCCGTTGGGCTGGTGAAAAGCGCCGGACACTCGATGTTCGTATAGCGCGTGAAAAGAAGCAGGAAGAAGAAGATTTCTGATCTTGATGGCTCCTAACTGAAGGCGGCTTGTTAGCAGACAGTCAAGTGCCGCCTGACCGAGCGGATACTCTTACCGCAAGCTACATCCAACCGCTTTCACCTACAGATCGTTATTCATTTTTCCGTGGAATAGAGGAGGGTCTTTGCCCCCCTAGACAGTTCACTTTTGCTTTTCAAGAAGGCGTGAAGCCGGACCGCATCCGGTTTCAAAAACACCGCAAAACTGACCTGGCCGGTCTGCAAGTGTTCACACCCTGTGAATTCAAGAAAATCGAGCTTTGGCATAGGTATTACCTGCGCCAGCAGCTATGATTTAAATAGCAATATCAAATAAACGCGTTCAGCAGGTTCTCCATATACTCCTGCCGTCCCGACACCGGCCGCGGATCGGCGCCACCGGCTAACACTTGCGCGGCCAGGTCGTCCAGGCTGACTTTTCCGGCCAGGATGTTCTGCGCTTCGGGGGACTTCCAGCCGGCGTAGCGGTCGGCGATGGCTTTCTCGACGCGGCCGTCGGTGATCATCTTCTCGGCTATCAGCAGCGCGCGGGCTGTGACGTCCATGCCGCCGATGTGGCCGTAGAACATGTCTTGCGGGTCGATGGACTGGCGGCGGACCTTGCTGTCAAAGTTCACGCCGCCGGTTTTGAAGCCACCGCCTTGCAGGATCAAATACATGGCCAGCGCGGTGTCGGGGATGCTGTTGGGGAACTGGTCGGTGTCCCACTGGCATTGCATGTCGCCACGGTTCATGTCGATGCTGCCGAAGATGCCGAGGTCGATGGCGGTGGCGATCTCGTGCTCGAAGCTGTGGCCGGCCAGGGTGGCGTGGTTGGCTTCGATGTTGACCTTGATTTCCTTTTCCAGGCCAAAGCGGCACAGGCTGCCGTAGACGGTGGCGACGTCGTAGTCGTACTGGTGCTTGGTGGGTTCGCGGGGCTTGGGTTCGATCAGGATGGTGCCCTTGAAGCCGATCTTGTGCTTGTATTCGACCACCATGTTCAGGAAGCGGCCCATCTGGTCCAGCTCCTGGCCCATGCGGGTATTCAGCAGGGTCTCGTAGCCTTCGCGGCCGCCCCACAGCACGTAGTTTTCGCCGCCCAGTTTCAGGGTGGCATCCATGGCTTCCTTGACCTGCAAGGCGGCCATGCCGAACAGCGCTGGGTCGGGGTTGGTGGCCGCGCCCGACATGAAGCGGCGGTGGCTGAACAGGTTGGCTGTGCCCCACAGCAGCTTCATGCCGGTCTGCTGCTGCTTCTCGCCCAGCACGTCGACCATTTCGTGCAGATGGTTGACGCTCTCACGCGGGGTCGCGCCTTCGGGGGCCACATCGCGGTCGTGGAAGCAGTAGTAGGGCACACCGAGCTTGGCGAAGAATTCAAACGCTGCATCGGCCTTGGCGCGGGCCGCGGCCATGGGGTCGGCCACGTGCTGCCAAGGGCGCTCGAAAGTGCCGTCGTAGCCGAACGGGTCAAAGCCGTTCCAGCAGAAGCTGTGCCAGTAGCAGGCGGCAAAGCGCAGATGGTCTTCCATGCGTTTGCCCAGTACCAGCTTGTCGCGGTCGTACCACTTGAAGGCCAGCGGGTCCGTCGATGCAGGGCCTGCAAACTGGACGGGGGCGATTTCGGAGAAATAGGAGGGCATGGAAGATCCTTTTGGGTTGGGGTTTAAGGGGGGGGAGCCGTCTGCCCAGCGCGCGCGCGCCGGGCTTCGGAATTGGGGTGCATGGGGCGCAGGTATTCGTGCAGTGTCAGCGCGGCCGCGCCCACGGCGGAGGCCAGTTGGCCGTAGCGCGCGGTGCGCACGCTGGGCGGCGGCATGCCGGCGCTGGCGGCGTATTGGGCCACGGTGTCGATGGCGCTTTGTAGAAATTCAGGGTGGTGGTCACACGACTTGCCGCCGACCACGATGGCGCGCGGGTTGAAGGTGGTCCACAGGTTTTGCAGCAGCACACCCAGGTAGTGGCCGGAGCGGCTCAGGTCCACCGCCGCACCGTTCTGGCCGCTGAGCGCGCGCAGGCCGATGAAGGCCTCGGCACAGCCCTTGCGGCCGCACGAGCACAGCGGGCCGTCGATCTGCATGATGGTGTGGCCGATTTCGCCGGCCATGCCTTGGGCGCCGCTGAACAAGCGGTCGTTCGACACAATGCCCGCGCCCACGCCGACGTCGCAGCTGACGAAGATCAGCGGGTCTTCGCCCTCGCCGTCGGCAAATTCATACTCGCCCAATGCGCCGGCGTCGGCATCGTTCTGCAGCTGCACCGGCACCGGTGGCAGGCCGACCTCGGCCAGCGCACGGGTCAGCAGGCTCAGCAGGTCCAGCTGGCGCCAGCCCAGATTCGGGGCGAACAGCACCTTGCCGGTGTCGTGGTCGATGGCGCCCGGCGTGCAGGCGCCCACGCCCACCAGCTGCAGGCCCAGCGCGGTGATGCCCTGGTAGGCGGTGGCCACCATACGGGCGGTCTGCTGGCAGGCCCGGGCCGGTGTGGTGCTGGCCAGCGGCTGCTCTTCGGAATGCAGGATTTCGCCCTGCAGGGTGACGCAGACCACGCGCACCACCTGCACCGCGATTTCCACGCCGATCAGCGCACGCCGGCCTTCGTGGATGCGCAGCGGGGTGGACGGACGGCCCAGGCCTTCGTTGACGGTCTCGCCGGCTTCGGTCAGCCAGCCGTCGTCGAGCAGCTCGCGCACCAGCAGGCTGACTGTGGATTTGGTCAGACCGCTCTCGGTCGCCAGCCGGGCCCGCGACAGGCCGGGCTGGGCGCGCAGCAGCCGCAGCAGCACACTGCGGTTGATGCGCTTGACGAGTTGTTGGTCACCGGTGGTTTTCATAGCGGGCACGTTGTAAACAGAGATGGCAGCAGTCTAGATGCTGCGCTCCGCCTGTACCTTCCCCTCGGGCCGTTTGCCGGTAATGATCATGCCCAGCACCTCGTCTTCGGTCACATCGGCGGTGTTGTAGGTGCCGACCAGCTTGCCGTTCTTCATCACCGCCAGGCGGTCGCTCAGGCCGAACACATCGGGCATGTCGTGGGTGATCAGGAAGATGCCCACGCCTTCGCTTTTCAGCTGCTGCACCAGGCGGCCGACCATGGCGGTTTCCTCCGGGCCCAGGGCCGCACAGGGCTCGTCCATGATCAGGATGCGGGCGTTGAAGTACAGCGCGCGGGAAATCGCCACCACCTGGCGCTGGCCGCCCGACAGGCGACGCACCGGTACGCGGATGTTGCTGAAGTTCTTGTTCAACCGGGCAAACACCTTGCGCGCGTTGACTTCCATGAAATGGTCGTCCAGCGTGTTCCAGGGCGTGAGCTTTTCGCGGCCCAGGAACAAGTTGGCCACCGAGTCCAGGTTGTCGGCCAGGGCCAGGGTCTGGTAGATGGTCTCGATGCCTTGGGCCTGGGCTTCGGCCGGGGTGCGGATGTGGACTTTTTCGCCGGCCACCAGGGTGTCGCCCGAATCGATCGGGTAGGCACCGGCCAGCATCTTCATCAGCGTGGACTTGCCCGCGCCGTTGTGGCCCAGCAAGGCCACAACTTCGCCCGGATACAGGTTGATGCTGACGCCGTCGACAGCGACCACGCCGCCAAAGGCCTTGCGGATGTCGCGCAGTTCGACCAGGGGTTGTTGGGCGCTCATCGTTCACCTGCCAATTTACGGTACAGCACATCAAACACCACGGCCACGATCAGCACCTGGCCGATGATGACCATGCGTTTGCCGATAGGCACGTCCAGCAGCAGCATGCCGCTGTCTAGCGACTGCATGATCAGCGCGCCCAGGACAGAGCCGAAGATCGAGCCGCTGCCACCGGCCAGCGCGGTGCCGCCGATGACCGCCGCGGCAATCACATACAGCTCCATGCTGGTGCCCAGCGAGTTGGTGCCGGCATTCAGCCGTGCTATGGAAACAATAGCTGCCACCGTAATCAACACGGCCAGCAGCGCGAATAATTGCAAGGTCACACGCTTCACCGGTATGCCGACCAGCGCGGCTGCATCCGGATTCCCGCCCATGGCGTAGACGTAGCGACCGAAGCGGGTGCGGTGCACTAAAAAGGACAGCACGCCGGCCACCACGGCCCAGATCAGCACCGGCACCGGTATGCCCTGCGGCTCGGTCTTGCTGGATATCTGGTAATGGTTCATGGTGCTGGCAAAGGCCAGCAGCAAGGCGATGGGCACGCCGACTAGCAGCGCCTCCATCCACAGCGGATCGGTGGGCACGCCGTAGCGTTGGCGGGCGCGGCGCTTTTGCACCGCGCGCAGCAGCAGGCCCAGGCTGACCAGGCCGGCCACCACCCAGCTGGCGGTGGTGCCGATGCCGCCGTCGTAACCGCCGCCCAGGCGCAGAAAGAATTCGTCGGTCACCGGCTGGGTCTTGCCATCAGCCACCAGAAAGGCCGCGCCGCGGAAGGTCATCAAGCCACCCAGGGTGACCACGAAGGACGGCACACCCAGCACCGCCGTCAGCCAGCCCTGGTAGACCGAAGCCACCAGCGCCACCGCCAGGCCGGCCAGGCAGGCCGTGGGCCAGGACCAGTTGGCGCTGTACTGCAGGTAGGCGATCAGCACGCCGACAAAGCCCATCACCGAGCCCACCGACAGGTCGATGTGGCGGGCCACGATCACCAGCACCATGACGGTGGAGACGATGCCCACCACCGCCGTCTGCTGGGCGATGTTGTAGAGGTTTTCGGGCGAGAAGAAGATGCCGCCCGACATCAGGTCGAACACCAGGGCCATCACGGCCAGCACCAGGCTCATCAGCACCAGCCGCCAGTCGATGGCGGCATTGCGCCAGGGGTTGGAGGAGTCGGTCATTGCAGCTTCCAGAGGGAGGGAGGTTTCCACGCTGGCGCCCGCCCGGACGGGCGGGCGGGCGGGTCGCGTCAGCAGGGTGGATTTACTTGCAGGCGGCCGGTGCAGTCGCTGCAGCCACGCCCTTGCACAGCTCGTCTTTCTTGATCCAGCCAGCTTTGACCACTACGTCGAGGTTGTCGCTGGTGATGGCGACGGGCTTCAGGAAATGCGAGTCCAGCGCGATCTTCTTTTCGCCGCCGTTCCAACTGACCGTGCCATCTACTTTCTTGCCATTGCCCAGGGCCACCGCGGCGCTGGCGGCTTCGCGGCCCAGGTCACGTGCGTCCTTCCACACCGAGACGGTTTGCGAGCCCTGGGCCACGCGGTTCAGCGCGGCGAAGTCGCCGTCCTGGCCGGAGACCGGGATGCCCTTGATGCCCTTGGAGGTCAGCGCTGCGACCACGCCGCCGGCCGTGCCGTCGTTGGATGCAACCACGGCATCGACCTTGCCGCCGTTCTTGGTCAGGATCTGTTCCATGTTCTTTTGCGCGACTTCGGGCTTCCAGCCGTCGGTGTATTCCTCGCCGACGATCTTGATGGCGCCGGACTTGACGGCGGCGTCGATCACCTCTTGCTGGCCTTCGCGCAGGAAGTTGGCGTTCGGGTCGGTAGGCGAGCCCTTGATCATCACGTAGTTGCCCTTGGGCTGGGCCTTGAACACGGCGCGCGCCTGCATGCGGCCGACTTCCTTGTTGTCGAAGGTGATGTAGTAGACGCCGGGCGCTTCGATCAGGCGGTCATAGGCGACCACAGGCACTTTTTGCTTGGTGGCCTTGTTGACGGCGGGCAGGATCGCGTCCTTGTCCATGGCCAGCACGATCAGCACTTTGGCGCCCTTGGCCATCAGGCCTTCGATGTCGCCCAGCTGCTTTTCGGGCGAGCCGCCGGCATCGGCGCTGATGTACTTGGCGCCGAGCTTTTCCAGCTGGGTCTTGATCGCCGCCTCGTCGGTTTTCCAACGCTCCTCCTGGAAGTTGGACCAGCTCACCCCCACCGTCATTTGCGCAAAAGCTGCGCTGCTAACCAGGCCCAGGGCCAGGACGGACAGGGTTTTCTTGAATGTGTTTTGCATGCTTGTCTCCATTGGGTGCCTGCTTGAGGCGGGTCTAGGAAGTGCCAGCGTTCTTTGCTTTAGTTCGACTTCCGCACGAACTATCCAACATTTTTGGCTTTGGCTTATTGGGACTTACCCCATCGTCATGCGCAGCGGAGATAGAACGCCGGCATAGGTTTCCCCGCCCGGGTATTGGAAATTTAAGGGTTAAATTGGGCTCTAGCGCTTATGGAATATGCGCTAGCAGCTCTCAAATCCGTAGCATTTACGGATCAGGCGACGGCGTTGGCTACGCGGGTGTAGAAAGCCATGTCGTGGCGGAACTGGGCTTCGGTGATCAGTTTGCTGTTGCGCTGGAATTCCAGGCTGTCCATGGCCTGGTCGATGGCGGCCTTGTAGTCCTGGCTGGAGCTGGAGATGGCGTTCACCGGGCCTTCGGCTGCGCTGCGCTCGCTGGCCACCGGTGCCAGGCCGACCGCCAGCACCGGGCGGATCGGCGCATCGCGCTCGGCCAGATCGCGCGCTGCCTGGGAGATGGTTACCTTGTCGCCACCCATGGATGCATCGGGTGCAGCCACGCCGGGGGTAGCCGCAGCCCCGGCAGCCAGGCGTGCAGGCGCATAGGCCGGCGAGGCCATAGATGCTGCCATGCGGCTGGCTTGGATGTTCATGTGCGTTCCCCAACAGGTGCTTGCAGACAGGCAAACACGACAGTTCAAGGGTAGCCATATGGCCGCCAGCCAATGGCCGGAAAAGCGGCCATTGCCCCGGCCATTTAAGCCTGCGCCTCCGTTACGATGGCTGGCCCGTACCCCTTTTTCACCGCTTTCCTGGAGACCGCATGGCCCCGTACCAACTGTATTGTTTCGCCCAGTCTGGCAACGCCTACAAGGTGGCGCTGCTGCTGCAGCTTGCCGGGGCCGACTGGACGCCGCGGTTTGTAGACTTTTTCAACGGCGAAACCCGTACTCCGGCCTACCGCGAAATCAATGTGATGGGCGAGGTGCCGGTGCTGGAGCACGCCGGCCTGCGGCTCAGCCAGTCGGGCGTGATCCTCGACTACCTGGCCGGGCAGTTTCCACAGTTCGGCCCGCAGGGCGAAGACGAGCGCCGCGAGGTACTGCGCTGGCAGCTTTTCGACAACCACAAGCTGACCAGCAACATCGCCACCCTGCGCTTCCAGCTGCAGTTCGCCAAGACCGGCGAGACCCCGGTGACGGCGTTTCTGCGCGGCCGCATGCAGGCGGCGCTGAAGATACTGGAGCAACACCTGGGCGGCCGCAGCTATGTGGTGGGCGAGCGCCTGACCACGGCCGACCTGTCGCTCTGCGGCTACCTGTTCTGGCCGGCGGAATTCGGCGTGGATTGGGCCGACTACCCCGCCATTGGCGCCTGGCTGCAACGCATCCAAAGCCAGCCGGGCTGGGTGACGCCCTACACGTTGATGCCCGGCCACCCACGGCCGCAGGATCTGGCGGCGTAAGCCGCTTCCAGCATCCTAGGGATGGCGGTGCCGTGGTCGCACCAGATCCGCCACCAGCGGCGGCAGCGACAAGGCCAGCAGCAGCAAGGCCAGCGGCAGCACCCATATGAAGCCCACGTAGCGAAAGCCGGTGGCGCCGACCAGTCCGCCGCCCACAAACGCACCCAGCAGGCTGCCGTACAGCCGCAGCTTGACGCGGTTGGCGCGCACCCGGGATTCCAGCGGGCTGTCCTGCCGGTTCATGTAGAACAGCTTGCCGAGTTCGATACCCAGGTCGGTGATCACCCCGGTCATGTGGGTGGTGCGGATCTGCGAGGCGGAAATCTTGGTCACCAGCGCGTTTTGCAGGCCCATGGTGAAGGCCAGCACCAGCACCGTGAGCGGCACGGCAAACGGGGTCTGCCGGTTCAGCGCCGCGCCGATCAGGCCGAACACCAGCAGCAGCAGGGCTTCGACCAGCAGCGGCAGCGCGTATTCGCTGCGCAAATGGTGCTGGCGCGCCCAGTTGACCAGAATGGCCGTGGTGCCCGCGCCGATGGTGAAGGCCAGCACCGTGCCCAAGGCTCCGAGCACCAGGGTGATGTTGCCCAGCACCAGGTTGTCGGCTAGCATGGACGCAAAGCCGGTCATGTGCGAGGTGTACATGCCGACCACCAGAAAGCCCCCGGCATTGATGGCCCCCGCATTGAACGCCAGCAGGCCGCCGAGCAGCCGGTTCGTCGCGGCGGTGCGGTGCTGGCTGGCTAGATGGCGCAGGCGGCGCATGGGCTCTGAGGGTTTAAAGAAAATAAGGCTCTAGTGCAGAGAGTACCAGCACCAGCAGCTACATAAACAATAGCAACCTCAATCCTTGAAGAAATTCACCGGCAGGCCGGGCACATCGACGCGCATGGACAGCACGCAACCCGAAGCCGGCAGCGCTTCCAGCTCGGCCGCGGGGCGGCCGTGGCGGCCGCTGGTGAGGTACAGGGTTTGCAGATCGTCGCCGCCGAAGCAGGGCATGGTGGGGCAGCGCACCGGCAGCGCATAGGCGTTCAGCAGGTCGCCGTCGGGGGAGAACTTGCACAGGCGCTGGCCTTCGAACTGGGCCGAGTAGTAGTTGCCCTGCACGTCCACCGCCGCGCCGTCGGGCCGGCCGCCGTAGCCAGGCATGCCGGGCTGCCAGCCGGCGGGCTTGGGCGCCATGCTGAGAAATTCGCGGTACTCGGACAGCAGATTGGCCTGCGCATCCCAGTCCCAGGCGTGGACGATGTGGTGCGGCGTGTCCGACCAGTACAGTGTCTTCGCGTCCGGCGACCAGGCCAGGCCGTTGCCGGTGATGGCGTTGCCGGCCTTGCTGACCAGGCCACCGGCCTCCAGGCAGTACAGCTGGGCCTTGCGCGCATCGCGCGGCTCGTAGATGGTGCTGGCCCAGAAGCGGCCCAGCGGATCGCATTTGCCGTCGTTGAAGCGGGTGGTCGCCGGGTCGTAGGGCGCGGCGGCTAGCAGCTGCAAGTCACCGCCCCAGTCCTTGGCGCGGTAGATGCCATCGCGCAGCGCCACCACCAGGCCGCCGCTGGCCGCCGGGGCGATGCAGCCGGGTTCGGACGGCATGGCCCAGCGCTCGACCGCGCCGCTGGCCACGTCCAGCCGCTGCAGCAGCTTGCCGGGCACGTCGACCCAGTACAGGCGCTTTTCCTGCGGGTGCCAGAAGGGGGATTCGCCCAATGCGTTGGGTTCGGTGGTGACGGTGTGCCAGGTCATGCTGAGAATGTGGGAGCTTGTGATGCCCGTATTGTGAACGGGCGAAAAAAAACCCACCGGCGGGAGCGGGTGGGCGAATCTCTTTGGAAGATTCTGTCGATGAAAACCTGCGGCACGCTGGCCGCAGTGTCCACGATTAGCGGTTGTAGGCGGTTTCGCCGTGCGAGCTGATGTCCAGACCTTCGCGTTCTTCTTCTTCCGACACGCGCAGGCCGATGGTCAGGTCGACCAGCTTGTAGGCGATGAAAGCCACAACGCCGGACCAGACGATGGTGATCAGCACAGCCTTCAGCTGGATCCACACCTGAGCGCCCACCGAGTAAGCGTCTGCGGGGGTCATGCCAACCGAAACCCAGTCGGCCACGGTGGATGGGCCACCCAGGCTAGGCGAGTTGAACACGCCGGTCAGCAGCGCACCGATGATGCCGCCCACGCCGTGCACGCCGAACACGTCGAGCGAGTCGTCTGCGCCCAGCATCTTCTTCAGGCCGGTCACACCCCACAGGCAAGCGAAGCCAGCGATGAAACCGATCACCAAGCCGCCGCCGATACCGACGTTGCCAGCTGCTGGCGTGATCGCCACCAGGCCTGCCACCGCACCGGATGCAGCACCCAACATCGAAGCCTTGCCCTTCATCAGCGATTCGCCAACGCACCAGGCCAGCACCGCAGCAGCGGTAGCACCCAGGGTGTTGATGAAGGCCAGCGCAGCGAAGCCGTTGGCTTCCAGAGCGGAGCCAGCGTTGAAGCCGAACCAACCCACCCACAGCAGCGAGGCACCGACCATGGTCAGGGTCAGGCTGTGAGGAGCCATGGATTCCTTGCCGTAGCCCACGCGCTTGCCCAGCATGTAGGCACCGACCAGGCCGGCCACAGCAGCGTTGATGTGCACCACGGTGCCGCCGGCGAAGTCCAGCGCGCCCGATTGCCAGATGTAGCCCGCCTTGGCGTTCATCGCGTCGACCACTTCCTTGGAGGAGTAGGCATCAGGGCCCATCCAGAACCACACCATGTGGGCGATAGGAGCGTAGCTGAAGGTGAACCAGATGGCCGAGAACAGCAGCACCGCCGAGAACTTGATGCGTTCTGCGAAGGCGCCGACGATCAGGCAGCAGGTGATACCGGCGAAGGTGGCCTGGAAGGCAGCGAACACGATTTCAGGGATGTACACACCCTTGCTGAAAGTCGCGCCGTTGGCAAAGGTGCCTGCGGCGTTGTCCCAGATGCCCTTCATGAACAGCCGGTCGAAGCCACCCACGAAGGCATTGCCTTCGGTGAAAGCCAGGCTGTAGCCGTAGATGAACCACAGCACCACGATCAGCGAGAACGTGACCATGACCTGCATCAGCACCGACAGCATGTTCTTGCTGCGCACCAGGCCGCCGTAGAACAGGGCCAGGCCGGGCACGGTCATCATGATGACCAGCAGGGTGGACAGCATCATCCAGGCGGTGTCGCCCTTATTGGGTACGGGTGCCGCAGGTGCGGGCTCGGACGCAGCAGCCGCAGCTGCAGCTGCAGGTGCGGCGGCAGCCGCAGGGGCCGGAGCCGCGTCAGCAGGCTTGGCTTCGGCCGGAGCGGCCGCTTCAACCGCGCTGGCAGCAGGTTCCGCAGCGGGCGCTTGTGCCTGGGCCAAAGAACTGCCCCACAGCAACCCCAAACCCAGCGCAAAGGATGCAATTAGTTTTTTCATGTTTGCTTTACTTTCAGAAAGACGATGCTGCTGCTTACAGCGCTTCTTTGCCGGTTTCACCGGTACGGATGCGTACAACCTGTTCGAGGTTGTAGACAAAAATCTTGCCGTCACCGATCTTGCCGGTGCGGGCTGCGCCTTCGACGGCCTCGATCACGCGGTCGACCAGCTCGTCGGAGATGGCGGCCTCGATCTTGACCTTGGGCAAGAAGTCGACCACGTACTCAGCACCGCGGTACAGCTCGGTATGGCCTTTTTGGCGACCGAAGCCTTTGACTTCCGTCACGGTGATACCCTGCACACCAATGCCGGACAAGGCTTCGCGCACTTCGTCCAACTTAAAGGGTTTGATGATGGCGGTGACAAGTTTCATGGCTGCTCTTTCAGTAGGCTGTAGCAATAGAGGGCTGCAAGGCGGGCGGCCTTGGGCGCAGGCTGGTTCATGTGCTTCTCCAAATTAATAGGGGAATCGCGGAAGGTTTAAGCATGTAGCGTGCCAAATTGGTGTTACTTTGGCACCAGCGCCGCCCAGACCGGCTTTTCGGCAGTGCACGGGTTTGGGTAGATATTTATCGCACACAAATGGTGCGCGCGGGTAGGCAAATTACGCCCACCGACGCAGACGCACCGATATGGGGAGTCATCTGACTATGGGCTTATGTTTGGTGCAAAGCCGGGCCTTGCTGGGCCTGGAGGCTCCCGCAGTCACCGTCGAGGTGCATTTGACCAATGGCCTGCCCAGCTTCACGCTGGTCGGTCTGGCCGAGGTCGAGGTCAAGGAGGCGCGCGAGCGGGTGCGTTCGGCAATCCAGAATTCGGGCCTGGAATTCCCGCATAACAAGCGAATTACCGTGAATTTGGCCCCGGCCGACCTACCCAAGGACTCGGGCCGCTTCGATTTACCGATCGCGCTGGGCATTCTGGCAGCCAGCGGGCAGATCGATACCGAGCGGCTGGCCGGGCATGAGTTTGCGGGCGAATTGTCGCTTTCGGGTGCCTTGCGCCCGGTCCGCGGCGCGTTGGCCATGAGCCTGGCCCTGCATACCTTGCAGGTACGCACCCGGCTGGTGCTACCGCCGGGCAGCGCCGAAGAAGCCGCTTTGGTGCCCGATGCCCAGGTGTTCTGCGCCCAGCATCTGCTGGATGTGGTGCAGCAGTTCCTGCCGCTGTCCGAGGGCGCAGCCGAGCCCGCCGATGGCTGGTCGCAGCTGGCCACCACTACCCTGCCCGCCACCGCCCACTACGCCGACCTGGCCGATGTCAAAGGCCAGGCCGCGGCCAAGCGGGCGCTGGAGATCGCCGCGGCGGGCGGCCACAGCCTACTTTTGGTCGGTCCTCCAGGTTCAGGAAAATCCATGCTGGCCCAGCGTTTTGCCGGCCTGCTGCCGCCCATGACGGTAGACGAAGCCCTGCAAAGCGCGGCCATCGCCAGCCTGGGCGGCTGCTTTGCGCTGGAGCGCTGGGCCACGCGGCCGACCTGCAGCCCGCACCACACGGCCAGCGCCGTGGCCCTGGTGGGTGGTGGTTCGCCGCCCCGGCCGGGCGAGATCTCGCTGGCGCATTTCGGAGTGCTATTCCTCGACGAATTGCATATTAGGTGAAGTTCATTTGTCCGTCTGCGTAACTCTATTACTTTGATCATCTGGCCCAGGCTCTAGCTAATTCCACAGCCTGTTAATGTCGTGCCAGACGCGACTCGGCCAGAACCGACCAATAAAACATGGCCAACGTGCAACTCACTATGTATTCTGGAGCCCCCAAGCGATCAAGTGCGTATTCCAGAAGCTATTGACCATCATTCCTGTAGACGCCTGGGGCCAATAAGCAAATGCCGGCCCCCAAGAAGAACGAAAGTCGGATTGCGACAGCGGGCTGTATCAGTCGTGCAAGGTCAGCTTCTGCCCCAGATCGCTGAATTATTCACAAGATCCTGGCGGAGTCAGGCGGCTCGGATATGCAACCTCTTGCCAAATACGAAGAACATCAACACCAGCAAACGACTCCGTTTTTGAGCCAGAAGTGCGACTTGCATCCACCTTTTTTCCAGACGGATGGGCTCAAAGTAGGCAAGCCACTGGAATCTATGGCCAAGTCCCATCTTGGCCGAACCTCCTTAAGCAGTGCGAGCTCTATGGATTCACCACAACCACACGGACACAAGAAGCCCACCGACCAATCATCTCCACCGTACCGAACAAGTACCAAATCCTTAGATGGCATTTCAGAGGGAAGCACGTCGCCTGCAGCGATGCGCACCCTTCGTACCGGCGTCCACCAGTCTTTTAGGCGACGACAGCCTTTCAATAACCAAGTCATTGGATTCACGGCAACTCCTTCGGAGAGTTCGCCCAATTGATCAGTCCCAATAACGGTTCTGCAAGACCCATCCCCAGCAGACCATTTTCGTGACATGGAAATGCATCTTCATCGGTAAAGTCCTCGTCCATCGCGGCCAGACTAAATACCGTTCGCGCATACCTGTTGTTGCCATCTAATCTGTACGGATAGGTTCGCGCGATGAACTCTTGAACGGCAGCACTGGCGGCACGCATGTTTACCGAAATTACAGAAGGCGCCTCTTCCAGCAAGCCGGGCATATACCCAGCTTTAACCTGATCTTCATGCTGCTGAGGCGCACGTTTTGCCAGATCTTCTGCTGCCAATGACTGTGGTGTGAAGACCTTTCGATCAGCCAAAGATGATCCGCCCGGCTGCACGTAGTCGATCCGGCCTAATACGTCGAAAATTGCCATTTTCTGGTCAAGCCCCCTGGCAACCGGAATAGTGACACCGACATCAATCAATGGCATTACCATTGCGCTGGCCAGTTTGTCGCAAATGCTTCTTCCCTCCTCGCTGTCTACACAGCAAAAAAGAAAATCTGCGGCTGCGGCTAACTCAACCGCCTCACGACAATTAATACTTGCCCGGATGCGCTTCACGACCGTTTTAGGATGATGCCTAGCTATCGCGTCGGCAAGAACGTCAATCTTTGGAACACATTTCTCAGCATCACTCTGTGTGGAGTTCAGAATTCGATTCAGATTTTTATCCTCGGTCAAATCAAAATCGATCAAGATAACTTCGCCAAACCCCAGTCGCGCGGCTTGCTCGACTGCAATGCTTCCAGTCCCCGATGCTCCGACAAAACATGCTGACAAAAGCCCCAATTCGGCAGACATATCGGAGGTGAAGGCGAGTGGTCGTGTGTCGGTTTTCAGCCCTTCTACGTGGGGGTTCCAGAATAAACTGATGTCTTCGCCGTAGACTGCCGTTAGCTCAACGGGAGTTGGGGCCATGCTCCGGTCATAAAGTCGCGCCCGAATCACTCCTCCGGGAACCATGATTGCACTGCCATGCAGCATTCGTCCAACCTTTTCCCTGGAGCGTGCTGCGAATATGGCAGGCATCACCTCGGCATCTGAAGCATCATCCATAGCGGAAAAATCAAAATACCCGCCCGGATGAGAATGGATCAAAACAAGAGATAGGTCCCCCTCTTCTGCCTGTTCGAGTGCGTCTTCTATCAGAGCGCCAGGCCACTGAATAAAGTCCGGTGCCTGTGTGCAAGCTGCATGCGGCACAGGAATCAACTTTTGGGCAAGTAGCTTGACCCGAGGTTTTTCAATTCGAGCACACAGCACAATAGCCGCCGCTTCATCGGTACTCCCCAAGAGATGTTTGACCAATGCGCTATGCATTTTTCCAGAGAGGGCCAATGTGGCCCCCTCTCTCACAGCCCCACCTCGCGATTCAGCGATTCTTCAACCAACCCCATGTGGGTGAGTATGCAGTCGTGTGCAGGCGACCAGACCCCTGCATCACGGTGCCGAGACCATTGTTGAAACTGCCGGCCACCAATATCAACGCCGGTTGAGGTCTGCGGAATTTGCGCGCCTGATGCGAGCACCAATGGCGGATAGCAATAAAACATGTCGATTTCTGCGGCCGGGTACGGCCCTGGTACACGTACGGCTACCATCGTCGTCTCCACCGTGTAGCCCAGAGGCAAACGGTACTGGGGCAAGACCAACCAGCGCGTTTCATTTTCTTCAATGGCCTCCCAGCCGGGATGCAGCCGATTGAGATACACAACGTCCTTGGGCAAAAGCTCAAAGTTGCGTCGCATCGACTGGCCGTCGCCGTTGTTGATTTTGTCCGGCATCAACCGAATGCGCTCAATACCGGGTGTGGCGAGGTCGATCATGGTGTCCAACGACACGGTGCGCTTGGGCTGCCCCGTGACCAGCAGAACGATGATCCAAGGTTTGGACAAATCGATGCCAGCCTTAGTCAAGGCGACTTTTACTTGAATGTGCTGCGTTTCGGAGTCAATGATCGTGCCTTGCACATCAAGCTTCCAAAGCCGGGCCTTCGTGTACAGCCGCTCAATGCCACCGCCCTTCAGATCAAGGCGCGAACCCGGCTCAAGCTCCTGATCAGGTACGCCCTGACGGTCAATCCAAATAGATTTGCCGACCGGTACACGACAGATATTGCGGAGCATTTCCTCCGAAATTTCGTCGGTCCAAGGGAATTTGCGTTCATCTAGCGTGAAGTAGAAGAGCCGGTCGGTTTTCCAGGCGTAGAAGCGGGTCCCCCCTTCGGCGTCGACAAGACTGGCATTCTCGTCTGGCCCGATTTCTTCAACGGAGCCGTCATTGCGCAATTGAAGTAACGCATAGTCCGTTGCGGGACTGAGCCCTGCGGCGGACAGAATCTGCCGGCCAATTGGGGAGTGATCACCTAGTTGGTGGGATTGGTCATTTACGGAGACCAGTACAAGATTGGACGTTGGTCCGTTGGAAACTGTTTCAGTGTTCATACATTCTTTCGAAAAGCGATACCCAGTACGTCTCTGAATAAAGACGCACAACCAATGCGGAAGTTTTCGAAAACCTTGACCGGGAGGCCTATCTGTACGACACTTCAGTTTCGACTCCGAATCTGTCATATGACGGCTTCAACTAAGGGCAGGCTTTCGAGCTTGCCCTTTTTTATTTGTGTTTTTTCATTTCTGAACCTCCAGGTTGACTACTCATTGCACTCGGGCCAGATTTCGCGACCGGAGCACTACTTGCTGATGTTGTCATTTTACATAGCGCGCTAAGTTTGTCAAGCACCCAAGCAGCGCGCTTGACAAACTTAGCAAAACTGCTGAAAATTACGCCCTCGCAAGGAGATATCGGTGGCAGAACAAACTTCAGACAGCCCAAAAAATGAAAGCGCTTTAGGGCGTCATTTAGGAGCTATCAGGAAAGACCGTGGCTTTTCACTGCGACAGGTAGAAGAGTTGACTAACAAGGTCGTGTCGAATGCGTACCTGAGTCAGATTGAGGGAGGGAAAATACAGCAGCCTTCTCCAAACATGCTTCATTCCCTAGCTACGGTTTACAAGATCAGCTATGAACACTTAATGGAACTTGCCGGTTACATATCCAATGGTGGAAGCCGAGAAGGTGCACATGGGAGGGCTGCGACGTTTGCAGAGCTGAATCTGACACAAGAGGAAGAAAAAGAATTACTTGAGTACCTCAGATTTAGGCGCTCAATGGACAAGAAAAATGAAGGCGGATGATCACAGCCTAGGGCGTGACCAATATCAAACCGTCCATGGTGCAGCGATTAAGCTTCTCGACCGCAGCGGCTCTTGGGGACGCTTCCCAACACCAGTTGATGACGTGTTGTCTGCGGCAAAACTAACTCTTGCACCAATAAGTGCCTTTGACGAAACAGCTGTTCAGCGCTACATCCGTCACGCTGGCGTCGAAGCAGGTCGTTTTCTCAAAAAAGCGCTTGATAAAGTGCTAGGCATATTTGATGTCCACGCTGATGTCATCCATATTGATGAGAGCGTCAACAACGAAAAGCAGACCTTTCTCAAGCTCCACGAAACTGGCCATAAAGAAATCCCTCATCAAAGTCGGCTCTATCAATGGATCCAAGATTGCAGTAAACATCTAAGTCCAGAAGCAGCCGATCTCTTTGAACGAGAGGCCAATACTTTTGCCTCCATCGTGCTCTTCCAAGATGACACGTTTTCAAATATTACCGCCGAATACGAATTCGGCATCAAGGTGCCAATTAAGTACAGCAAGAAGTTTGGCGCTTCTGTGTATGCGAGTATCCGGGAGTACGTCCGACACAACCACCGCGCGTGTGCCGTCATCGTTCTTGAACCAACTGAATACAACAAAACCTTGGGCGTATGCGCAAAGGTTAGGCGTGTCCAATGTTCATCGAATTTTGATGCAAAGTTCAAGACATTCGCCCCACCCCAAATGCTGACCGCTCTAGATGAGCTCTCCAAGTTGATTCCTCTTGGCAAAGCAAGAATGTCAAAGCCGGCCGGTTTCGGGTTGCTCGATGATCGAGGTGATACGCATGAGTTCATTGGGGAGGGCTTTGCAACTCCATACAACACCTTCATTCTCATTCACGCTGTTACCACTTTGAGTTCAAAAATATTCATACCCTCGATTGAATAGCTAGTTCGATCAACGTCCCCAAAATTGAATCAGCAAAAGGCAGCTATGTCATTACAAGAAGCACTGCAACTGAGTCGTGCCAGCAAATTGGTTAATGAACGTCTTGACGGTGGATGGACGGTAGTCGAACAGCTAACTCGCCCGGGTGAACTTGGAGCTGAGGACCTAACGGGGTCTTGGTTTTCATTCGGCTATGTGGCAGAAAAAGGTGGGAAAAAAGCCTTCCTCAAAGTCGTAGATGTCGAGAGAGCACTAGCAGACGACGGCAAGACATCGCTAATGAACCGGCTGAAGAACTTAACTGACGTACATACGTTTGAATGTGACATTCTGGATGTCTGTACCAAAGCGCGACTCGACAAGGTAGTTCAAATCCTTGGCAAAGGTGAAATTCCAGCTGCGGCCAATGCACCAATGGGCATCCCTATTCCCTACATTTTATTTGAGCACGCTGAAGGAGGTGATGCCCGAAAGCTGGTTAGTCGCTCGAACAAAATTGATGACGCGTGGAGGCTTAGTGTTTTGCATCAAGTGGCCGTCGGAATCCAGCAACTCCACAGTCAAGACATTGCGCACCAGGACTTAAAGCCATCGAATATCTTGCTCTTCAGCAAGGACGGCAGCAATGCGAAGATTGGGGATTTAGGTCGGGCCTCGCGCAAGGGCACAGATACAAAGCATGATCTTGAGAACTGGGCCGGATCGACTAGATATGCTCCACCTGAACAGGTATACGGCCTAATCCCGGAACATTGGGTTGATCGCAGAGAGGGCTGTGATCTCTATCACTTAGGCTCGTTGGCTATTTTTCTATTCACGGGCGTCAGCCTTACTAGCTACTACGTTTCAAATATAAGTAAGGATGTTTTGCCAAAGGCTTGGACGGGGAATGGGACTTGCGACTACAAAACCGCTTTACCCGTACTTACAAGTGTGTTCACATCATTTATCGACAATGTCTGCTGTGCCCTCCCTGAGTGGGGAAAGGCGGAACTCAGTCAGATAATTATCTCCGCTTGCAATCCCGATTTTACAAAGCGGGGAGATTTGAACGCACGAAAGAAGCAGGGAAATCCAATAGGAATTGAGACATTCGTGTCCCGCTTCGATCGCCTCGCGAAAAGAGCTCTTGTTGAAGTTCGTCAATGAGCTTACTTAACCACAAGTCGGTTCGCCGCATGGTCCCGCGTTGGCGTGCCTCGACTAGCGCAATGTCCTCAATGGAGTTCGCTTCACTGAAGGCCGCAGTTCAACCTTCAGGAAACATATCAGCTCAAGTTGCAGAAGTGACGAAAGACTTCATGGAAACCCCGTCAATGGGCAATGCAGCCGAAGTCCTTAGCACCCTAGCCGTCAGTGAATTTCGCGAAGCAGGAGCTGATGCAGCTAACTATGTTTTAAGTCATTCGGCTCATGCGCCGCAATTACTGCTCGAATTAGCAAGAAATACACGTCGCAATTCTTTGACTAACTTTCGTCAAAAATCAGTCAAAGAAACAAGGCAGTTACTTCGACTGCACCCCGACAACCCGATGCTATGGTCTGACATAGCACGGCACCTTGCAACTATAGGAAAAAAGGCAGAGGCTCGCAGGGCAATGATGACTGCGTTTCATTTGGCGCCGAATCATAGATGGATGCTTAGGACAACTGCCAGAGTGATGGCGCATCTCGACGATGGAGTTTCTGCTCACAAACTATTGGCGAATCATCCGCGAACCCGCTTTGATCCTTGGCTTATGGCAGCAGAATTAGCTTGTGCACAAGTTGCGGGCCGCGCTCCAAAATTCTGGAAACAGGCAAACGATATGTTGAAGTGGGGCGGTGTGGCGCCGGCACATCTTTCTGAACTTGCCACTGCTGTTGGCATGATGGAGTTGGAGGGGGGCAAGAGGAAAAATGCACGCAAATTGGTACACATGGGGTTGATTGCGCCGACCGAAAATGTGTTGGCTCAAGTATTCTGGGCAAAAGAAAACAAGCACCTCAACGATGGCTTTGGGCTCGACGCTTTGGTCAGTTCAAGCGTTGATGCTTTCGAGGCCGAATGCCAGTTAAGCATCGGGAAGGGGAACCTACAAGATGCAGTGAAATTTGCCCAGGGATGGAATGAGGACGAGCCTTTTGCCTCCCGTCCAAAATATGAGCTGTCATACATCGCGTGCTTGCTTGATGACTATGAATTGACAGAAAAGACTGCTGACGATATCGCTCGTTTGAACGGAGCTCGCGATCCGACGCTAGAGATGAACAGTATTTTTGCAAGATTAAGCTCGGGAAAGCTTAGCAAAGAAGAAGATTCCGAAGCGCTCGCGAAGATTCACGATCAACTGCAATTGGCGATTAGCTCTGGTGGTTTGGATCAATATCACGCGATCGCAAACCTAGGTCTCTGGCACTATAGATATGGTGAGGCGCTGCAGGGACGAGAGCTATATCAACTTGCAATCGCAGCTGCCCAAAAGAGCCACCAGCACAACTCAGCAGCCTTGGCGGCAACTTTCGCTGCTCGTGAGGCGATCCTCAAAATGGAACCAAGCGCTAATGAGGACTTGGTCCGAGCAATCAAACTCTCCACGGCTTCAGCGAGCAACGCAGGAAAGTTTTATGTCCAAAAGTTGGAAAGGCTCATCGCTGAGCCGGGTGAGGCTAAACGGATACTTTCTCCAGACTTTCGTCCACTGCGGCCTGAGGCAACGGCCCAAAAGACTATGAGAATAGAGCGTACGGATGGGAAATACGTGATTATGCTTACCTCAAGCAAACTCTAAAATCCGTGCTGAGCCTTCAGATACTCCCGCACTGGACAATCAGAGCCGAAATGTCGTGTCGCTTGTTAGTGCCGACCTTTTGAGCGCGCTTGTGCCAATGCCAAACTGACCGTTTTTATCCGCCAGTAAAGGTGTACGCAGCTAAGTTCCGCCGGGATTTAGGGTGGTCATCAAATTACTGGCGTCGCTGGTCATTTTGGAGTTGGCGTCAGCATCGACCGGTTGAATCCGCCGCCCAAAGCCGACCGTGGGCATCGCTCTCCAAAGCGGTCTGCTATGCGCCACCCGGCGTTTCCGCGGCCATAACCTTGCCCTGTGAGCGCGCCGATTTCACATTTTCAAGCTACAGTTTTCCCAATACAAACCTGCCGGATTGCACAGAACTGTTAGAGCCGATCCAATCTTGACCACCAGTGCCAATCGAATATTGACCAGGGGCTAGAGCGGCCTCCGTGAAGGCCAACTGTGAATAACTATAGGCCGTCTGCCTCGGTTGGGCCTCCTTTTCTTGCATTGGTTTGGTCTGTTCCCGAGCCGTCAGGCGAGGCCCCCTCCGCGTTTTCGACGGACTGGCCAGCCGCCACCTTCCGGCTTTGTTCCCGCGTTTTGATCCGCCCCTTGGCTTCGTGCGTGCTGTGCCGGAACCGGTAGGACTCGTTGCCCGTTTCGATGATGTGGCAGTGGTGAGTCAGCCGGTCAAGCAAGGCTGTCGTCATCTTGGCGT
>NZ_FNJA01000010.1 GCF_900104385.1 Rhodoferax sp. OV413
CTGTTGTCAACGATGCCACTTGGCCCGTCGTCAATGCCACGACCTGGTTGGTGGTCAGCGCTGCCACTTGTGCAGTACGCAGTGCAGCAATGCCCGCAGTGTTGACTGCTTGAATTTGAGTAGTCGTCAGCGCGGCCACACCGGCTGTCGTCAGTGCCGCAACCTGGCTGGTCTTCAGGGCCGCAACGTCCACGGTCTCAATCGCCGCAACCTGGCTGGTGCTCAGGGCCGCTACGCCGGCCGTAGTCAAAGCAGACACCTGGGCTGTCGTCAGCGCCACAACCTGGTTCGTCGTCAACGCTGCCACCTGGCTGGTGCTCAGGGTCGCAATACCGGCAGTGCTCAATGCCTGGATCTGGTTGGTCGTCAAAGCTGCGACCTCAGTGGTCGTCAGAGCAGCGATCTGGCTGGTCTTGAGTGCTGCGACATCAACCGTCTCAATCGCTGCAACCTGGTTGGTCGTCAGCGCAGCTAGTCCAGCTGTCGTCAACGAACCGACCTGGCCTGTCGTCAGAGCCACCACTTGGTTTGTAGTCAAAGCAGAAACTTGGCCTGTACCCAGTGCTGCGATGCCAGCCGTGGTCACGGCTTGGATTTGACTGGTGGTCAACGCGGCCACACCGGCCGTGGTCAGTGCTGCAACCTGGTTGGTCTTGAGAGCCGCAATATCCGCAGTCTCGATGGCGGCCACTTGGTTGGTACTCAGGGCAGCAACCGAGCCAGTGCTCAGCGACGCGACCTGGCCTGTGGTCAACGCCACAATCTGGTTCGTCGTCAGGGCTGTCACTTGGCCCGTGCTCAAAGCCGCAATACCGGCCGTACTAACCGCCTGGACTTGGTTCGTCGTCAGAGCTGCCACGCTGGCGGTGGTCAAAGCCGCAACTTGGCTAGTCTTCAATGCAGCTACATCGGCAGTCTCTATCGCCGCGACTTGGGTGGTCGTCAGCGCTGCCACACTGTTCGTTGTCAGGGTACTGATCTGCGAAGTGGTCAAGGCGACGATCTGCGCCGTGGTCAGTGCAACGACTTGCGCCGTCGTCAGCGCCACCACCTGCGTGCTGGTTAGCGTGGCAATATCTCTTGTTTCAATCGCAGCAGCCTGCGAAGTACTCAGTACAGCAACACCGGCTGTACTCAGCGCAGGCACCTGGGCTGTCGTCAACGCCACAACCTGGTTGGTGGTCAGAGCCGACACTTGTCCCGTGCTCAAAGCGGCAATGCCAGCCGTGCTGACTGCCTGGATCTGGTTGGTGGTGAGCGCTGCAATGCTGGCCGTGCCCAAAGCCGCAACCTGGCTGGTTTTCAGAGCTGCTACGTCGACGGTCTCTATCGCCGCCACTTGATTGGTACTGAGAGCTGCCACGCTGGCCGTGGTCAACGATGCAACCTGACCCGTCGTCAAGGCCACAACTTGATTCGTTGTCAGAGCCGTTATTTGAGCGGTGCTCAGAGCTGCAACACCGGCGGTACTCACAGCCTGAACCTGGTTGGTCGTCAGCGCGGCTACGCTTGCCGTGGTCAGTGCGGCAACTTGGCTAGTCTTCAACGCGGCCACATCGGCCGTTTCAATAGCAGCTACCTGGGTAGTCGTCAATGCAGCAACACCCGCTGTAGTCAACGAAGAAACCTGTGACGTCGTCAACGCTACGACCTGGTTGGTGGTCAGCGCGGCTACGCCTGCCGTGGTCAGTGCGGCAACTTGACTAGTCTTCAATGCGGCCACATCGGCCGTTTCGATAGCAGCTACCTGGGTAGTCGTCAATGCAGCGACACCCGCTGTAGTCAATGAAGAAACCTGTGCCGTCGTCAACGCTACGACTTGGTTGGTCGTCAGCGCAGCTACGCCTGCCGTGGTCAGCGACGCGACCTGGTTGGTCGTCAAGGCAGCGATGTCTACGGTCTCGATGGCAGCTACTTGGCTGGTGCTCAAGGCGGCTACGCCGGCCGTCGTCAGCGATGCCACCTGGCCCGTCGTCAAGGCCACGACCTGGTTGGTTGTCAACGCGGCGACTTGCGAGGTACGCAAGGCAGCCACACCGGCCGTGCTCACCGCCTGGATCTGGTTGGTTGTCAGAGCGGCCACACCTGCGGTCGTCAAAGCCGCAACCTGGCTGGTCTTCAGGGCGGCAATGTCAACCGTTTCAATCGCAGCCACCTGGCTGGTGCTCAGCGCAGCGACACCGGTGGTTGTCAAAGATGAGACCTGGCCCGTCGTCAATGCCACAACCTGGTTGGTTGTCAACGCCGTCACCTGGTTTGTGCTCAGAGCCGCAATACCGGCCGTGCTTACTGCCTGAACCTGGTTGGTCGTCAGAGCGGCCACACTGGCGGTTGTCAAGGCCGCAATCTGGTTGGTCTTCAGGGCGGCAACGTCTGCTGTTTCAATCGCAGCCACCTGGCTGGTCGTCAAGGCAGCCACACCGCTGGTAGATAGTGAAGAGACCTGGCCAGTTGTCAGCGCTACAACTTGATTGGTAGTTAGCGCGGCCACCTGCGCGGTTTGCAATGCTGCAACACCTGCCGTGCTTACCGCCTGGATCTGGCTGGTGGTCAACGCGGCCACGCCCGCCGTGGTCAATGCCGCTATCTGCGCCGTTTTCAAAACAGCGATGTCAACTGTTTCTATGGCCGCTATCTGCGTGGTGGTCAACGCAGCCATCTCGGCTGTCGTCAAGGCAGCAATTTGCGCAGTTTTCAGCGCAACGATGTGATCGGTCGTGAGAGCCACCACCTGTGCAGTTGTCAACGCCGCGATATCGCTGGTCGACAAAGATTGGATTTGGAACGTCGTTAGGACTGCAATTTGCGCAGTTGTTAGCCCAGTAACAATACTCATTTTTTAGCCCTTCGACACCAGGATGTCATCACAGTATTTTTGAAGAGCGGCTTCCAAAAAAGAAACCACTCCATCGACCCAACAGATATGCCGCAATTTTTTGACACACCAACCAAAAACCAGCTACGCTTCAACGCACATCCCTGTCTTCGGCAGCTTTTTTACCAACTTAAACACTTTGTTAAGAAAAAGTAAATTTAAATTGAAGAATGTACTAAACGTAAGATTATGTAATGACTTACCGCACTCTTTAGTGCGGTAAGTCATGTGCGATGAACTCTTTTGCGCGGCGTTGCGCCTCCAGTAGCTGTGCAGTGCTCAACTGAGATTCAGAACGCTTCTGATTCGCAAGCGCAGCAGCGTCACCGGCGGCGGCTGAAATCACAAACCATTTATGGGCTTCGATGGAATCCAGTGCAACGCCATCCCCAGTTGCATACAAAATTCCCAGCCTGGATTGGGCATTGAGCACTCCCTGCAGTGCGGCTTTGCGAAACCAATGAAAAGCGCGCAAGGGGTTTTTCTCTACTCCCTCGCCTTTTCCATACATCAACGCCAAGTTGTACTGGGCTTCGGGGTCCTGCTGATCGGCCGCCTTGCTCCACCACAGAACGGCCTGCTCGGGTTTCTTAGAGAGTGAAAACAGCAGCCCCAGTGACGACTGGGCGGCCACAAATCCCTGGTCGGCGGCTTTTTGGCACCAGACAAACGCCTGTCGGAGATTCCTTTTCAAGCCATCACCACCGCCGGCATACATGGAACCCAGATTCCATTGCGCCTTAGCGTCACCCTGGTCTGCAGACTTTTGGTACCAAGAGAGCGCCAGTTGGAAGTCTTTTTCGACGCCCTTGCCCTTGAGGTACATGCCGCCTAGGTCGCATTGGGCCTGGGCGTGCCCTTGCATCGCAGACCGCTGGCACCATAGAAATGCCTGGACCAAGTCTTGTTCTACGCCTTTGCCAGCGGCGTACTGCTGTCCAAGCAGAAACTGCGCTTCCGCATCGCCTTGCTCGGCAACCTTCTTGAAACAGGCAGCAGCAACATGTTCCAGCCCACTGCTGAAAAAGCTGCCCAATGTCATCAAAGCCGGCGCGTTACCCACCTCACCCGCCTTGAAGTACCAGGCCAAACCGGCCATGAAGTCCTGCTCCACACTCTGGCCCGAACAGTATCTGCGGCCCAAAGCAAACTGGGCTTCCACGTCACCCTGCGCTGCGGCCTTGTGGTACCAAGACACGGCCAATGCGTCCTCGGTCGCCTCGTACCGCTTGGCCAGAGCCAGCTGCGCCCGGACATCCTGCTGCTGGGCCGCGGCCAGGTACCAGGTATCCGCCTGACCGGCATCCTGTTCGACACCCAGCCCCAGGTCGTACATCAGACCCAGGTGGTACTGCACATTCGCATCGCCTTGCTCGGCCACTGCGGCCCAGTCTCCGTCGGTCTGCCGGCGTTCGATACCACCGGGTTTGGGACGCGTACGGCCGCGTGCCTTGGAGCGCCCCATGCCGCTGGCGTCCATATATTCCAACGCAACCTGCGCAACCGGCGAGCACTGCTGCGCAGCCCGGCGGTACCAGAACAGCGCGGAATCGATATTCAACACCCCGCTGCGCGGGTCAGCAAGCAAATCTGCCAGCGCGCATTGCGCAGATGCCAGACCCTGCTCCGCCGCCAATCCGTACCAGTACGCCGCCTGCTTGTTGTCTGCGGGGACACTCTTGCCCCCAGCAAACATGGCTCCCAGAGCAAACTGCGCTTCCGCCACCCCCAGCTCCGCGGCCTTGGCCATGCATCCACGCGACAAGTCCTGCGACTCTGCCGCATACAGTTTGCCCAGCCGGTACAAGGATTTGGCATGCCCTTGCTCAGCGGCCTTCTGAAACCAGTAAGCCGCCTTGGAGTGGTCTTGCTCGATCCCCACGCCGCTCACAAAGCGCGTTGCCAGAAGATACTGGGCCGCCGCGTAGCCGCGCTCCGACGATTGGTGGATCCAGTGGATGGCCTGCTCAAAGTCTTGTTCGACTCCGATGCCATTGGCATACATCAGGCCCACCTCGTACTGGGCGTCGCGCAGCCCAAGCCGTGCCGACTTCAGGGTATTGATGAAGGTGCGCTTCTCGTACGCCGGGCTTTTCAGCGCCATACAACCCCAGCTACGGCAGCTACCACGATGCAGACGCTCATGCCGCCGAACCTCCGCCCAATGCCTTATAGAGTTGGGCGGCCGATTCCAGCTGCTGCCTGCGCACCTGGGCGGTAGCCTGCTGCGCCGCCACGGTATCGCGCTGCGCGTCCAGCACCTCCAGGTAACCAACCATCCCGGCCTTGAAGCGGGCCTCGGCAATCTGCAAGCGCTTGGCCTGGGCGTTCACGTTCGCCGTAGAAGAACGCAGCTGCCGGGACAACGAGGCGCGCGCCGACAGCAGATCGGCCACCTCGCGAAACGCCTGCTGTATGGTCTTTTCATACTCCGCCACAGCGATCACCTTGCGTGCCTGTGCAATGTCCAACCCGGCGGCCAGGCGCCCACCGTCAAAAATCGGCAACGACAGCAAGGGCTGGAAAACCCAGGCACCGCCGCCACTGAACAGGCCAAACAAACCCTGGCTCGCCAGACCCAGGCTGGCCGTGAGGGTGACCTTGGGCAAAAACGCCGCGCGGGCCGCAGCAATATTGGCGTGCGCCGCCAGCAAGCGCTGTTCGGCCGACATCACATCCGGGCGCAGCAGCAAGACCTCGGCAGGCAAACCGGCGGCCAGTTCCGTATCCAGGCCTTGCTCCTGGATCGTCCGACCACCGGTCGGCAGCTCGGCCACCTTGCCGACCAGCAGATTCAGGCGGTTCTCGGCCATGGTGTGCTGGTGCTCGATCTCCGCCAGCATCGACCGCGTGGACTCCACCATGCCCTCGGCCTGCTGAAACACGTAATCGTCCATACCACCTACGTCCTTGCCTTTGGCAATCAAGGCCAGGGATTGCTCGCGCAAATCCAGGGTCCGGCGTGTCAGATCGGTCAGCTCCCGGGTATGCAAAAGCATGAAATACGAGGTTGCCACATCGGAAATCAAGGACAGCTGTACCGCGCGCTGTGCCTCTTCGGTGGCCAGATAGCTTCGGCGGGCGGCCTCCGACAGGCTGGCCAAGCGGCCCCAGAAATCCAGCTCGTAAGACACGGACGAAAGCGACACATCAAACCGCTGGCTGGAAGACTTGACTCCGTCACCAATGAAATCGGTCGCCGTATGGGTGCTGTTGCTGGAGCCTAAAAAATTCAGCAGCGGCAGTTGGTCTGCCCGCACCACGCTGTACTGCGCGCGCGCCTCCACCACCCGGGCTGCGGCGATGCGCAAGTCCCGGTTGTTTTCCAGAGTGGTTTCAATCAAGGCCTGCAACTGCGGGTCGGAAAAGAATGCGTGCCAATGGATCTGAGCCGCGGCCAGTTGGCCCTCAGCCCCGGTCTTGCCCGGCCAGGCATTGGGCACGGGCAGCGACGGGCGCTGAAACTCCGTTGTCTGCGCGCATGCCGACAAAAGCACTGCAGCAAACAAAATGGTAGCCCTGGACATGGTGGGGTGGCGCTTTGGATTCGAATATGGGTGGCTAATTATTGAGGCAGTCGCCCGCCAGCGTGGGCTGGAAGTGGGCGCCAAAACCGGTGCATTTATTGATGTACGATGGTTTTCAATCCGTACTTTTTGGGTCGCCTGTGAAAACAATGGAAGAGACATTCGCGTCCGCAGTATTGCGTGCATGGCGGCAAGAACTTGAATTTCCAGAGCTGATTGAATGCACTTCGCAACTCGAAGCCCAACAACTGGGGCCCTTGGCCATCGTGCTGTACCAAACCTGGCTTACCCGCACCGACTCCCCCTACGCCCACGCCGTCAACTTCAATCTGGGCGTATCCCTCTCCAACCAGAACGACCTGCCGGGAGCGCAAGCTGCTTACCGGCGCGCCATCGCCATCGCCCCAGCGTTTATCCAGCCACGGCTGAACCTGGGCATGCTCTACGAACGCATGGGGCAAATCGACCAGGCCTTGCTGGAATGGCGCTGGGTCGAACAGAACATTTCGCCTGCCGCGCCGGAGAATCGCCCCCTGGTCTTGATGGCACTGAACCACCTCGGGCGCGTGCTGGACACCCGGAAGCAGCTTCAGGACGCGCTGCAGTTCCTGGGCCGCAGCCTGGCCATCGACCCGCACCAGCCCGATGTCGTGCACCACTGGGTGCATCTGCGCCAGAAGCAATGCGTCTGGCCCATCTACGCCCCGCTCGATGGCATCAGCGTGGAAACCATGCTGGAATGCACCTCCGCCCTGGCCATGCTGAGCGTGACCGACGACCCGGCGGTGCAACTGGCCGCCGCCCGCCGCTTTGTGCACAAGAAGGTCATCTCCGACGTGCCCCGACTGGCGCCGGCGCAAGACTACCAGCACCGCAAGCTGCGCATTGCCTACGCCTCGTCGGACTTTTGCATGCACCCGGTGTCGCTGCTCACCGCCCAACTGTTTGAACTGCACGACCGTTCGCAGTTTGAGGTCTACGGCTTTTGCTGGAGCCCGGAAGACGGCTCGGCGATGCGCCAACGGGTGATTACCGCGATGGACCATTTCTTCCGCATCGACAAGATGAGCGATGAAGCCGCAGCCCAGCTGATGCGCGACCATGAAATCGACATCCTGGTCGACCTGCAGGGCCAGACCTCGGGTGCGCGGGCCAATATGCTGGCCTACCACCCTGCCCCGGTGCAGATCACCTATCTGGGCCTGCCCGCCACCACCGGCCTGCCGTCGATCGACTACGTGATCGCCGACCGCTTCCTGATCCCTGAGGAAATTGCGCCACAGTACTCGGAAAAGCCGCTCTACATGCCGGACATCTACCAGGTCAGCGACCGGCAACGCGGCGTAGCCGCCACGCCCAGCCGGGCCAGCTGCGGCCTGCCGGCCGAAGGCTTTGTGTTTTGTTCGCTGAACAACAACTACAAATACACGCCTGAAGTATTTGACACCTGGATGCGCATCCTGCAGCGCACGCCAGGCAGCCTGCTGTGGCTGCTGTCAGACAACCCCTGGGCCGAACAGAACCTGGTGCGCGAAGCACAGGCCCGCGGCGTGGACCCGTCGCGTCTGTTTTTCGCCCCCCGGGTCTCGCCGGAGAACTACCTGGGGCGGTTTCCGGTGGCCGATCTGTTCCTCGACACCTTTCCGTTCAACGCCGGCACCACGGCCAACGATGCGCTGTGGATGGGGTTGCCGGTGCTGACCTACTGCGGCCGCTCGTTTGCCTCGCGCATGGCCGGCGCTTTGCTCACCGCGGCCCAGTTGCCCGAGCTGATCACCTACAACCTGCAGGACTACGAGGAAAAAGCCGTGGCTCTGGCGACCGACCCGCAAGCCTGCAGCCGGCTGCGCGCGCATCTACAAGAAGTGCACGAACACGGCGTGCTGTTCGACACGCCCTTGTTCGTGCGCAACCTGGAGGCCAACTTCCAGCGCCTGTGCGCCCCGCAGCCCCCAGCCCCATGAAGGTTTAGCGCAGGCGGTTCAACAGGCCGGCGGTCGAGCCGTCCAGCCCGGTCACATCGCCCGACTGCAGGCGCGGCTCGATGTCCTTGGCCAGCACCTTGCCCAGCTCCACGCCCCATTGGTCGAAGCTGTTGATGCCCCACAGCGCGCCGCTGACGAACACGCGGTGCTCCTGCAGCGCAATCAGCGCGCCAAAGCTGGCCGGGGTCAGGTCGTCCAGCAGCAAGAAGGTGCTGGGGCGGTTGCCCGGGAAGTTGCGGTGCCCGCCGGCATCTGCCTTGCCGACCATCAACGCCTGGGCCTGCGCAACCACATTCGCCAGCAAGGTGTTATGGTGGCCGGCCAGGCTGTGGCGGGCTTTCTTGACGGCAATGAATTCGACCGGCACCACGTCCGTGCCCTGGTGCAGCATCTGGAAGTACGCGTGCTGGCCATTGGTACCGGCTTCGCCCCACAGCACCGGGCAGGTATCGAATGGCAATGCCTGGCCTTGCATGTCCACCTGCTTGCCATTGCTCTCCATCTCCAGCTGCTGCAGATAGGCCGGCAGGCGGCGCAGCGCGCTGTGGTACGGCGCGATGCTGCGGCTAGTGAAGCCATGGAAGTTGCGGTACCAGACATCCAGCAGGCCCAGCCGGATCGGCAGGTTCTGCTCCAGCGGCGCGGTACGAAAGTGTTCGTCCATGGCCTCGGCACCGGCCAGGAAGTCGCGGAAGTTGGCCGCACCAATCGCAATCGCCACCGGCAGGCCGATCGCCGACCACATGGAATAGCGCCCGCCCACCCAGTCCCAGAAGCCGAAGGTGGTGCTGATACCAAAGTCCTTGGCCGCCGCCACATTGGTGGTCAGTGCAGCAAAGTGGCGGGCCGTGTCGGTACCGCCCTGCGCCTCGAACCAGGCCTTGGCCGAGCGGGCGTTGGTCATGGTCTCGGTGGTGGTGAAGGTCTTGGAAGCGATCAGAAACAGCGTGCTGCCCACCTGCAGCCGCGGCAGCAGCGCCGCCAACTCATGGCCGTCGACGTTGGACACGAAGTGCATGCGCTTGGCTGGCGTGGCAAACGCATCCAGCGCCAGCGTGGCCATCAGCGGGCCCAGGTCGGAGCCGCCGATGCCGATGTTCACCACGTCGGTGATGCCGCTGTCGGACCGGATGGTTTCGGCAAACGCCAGCATCGCATCCAGGGTGGCATGCACCTCGGCAAGTTCATTTTTGATAGCTGCTGGCGCAGGCACTGTCTGCGTTGGAGCACTTTTTCTTAATAAAAAGTGCATGACCGCGCGGTCTTCGGTGGTGTTGATCTTGGCGCCGGCGAACATCGCGTCGCGGTGTACCTCCACCCCGGTCTGGCGCGCCAGGTCGAACAGCAGGCTCTGGGTGGCCGCGTCGATCCGGTTCTTCGACAGATCGGCGAACACATAGGGCGCGTCCTGGCTGAAGGCGGCGAAGCGGCCGGGGTCGGCGGCAAAAGCCTGGCGCAAATCCAGCGCCGCACCGGTGGCAGCGTACTGGGCCTGGAGCTGTGCCCAGGCGGGCACGTTGTCACAACGGGGGCGGTGGAATGCGTCCATTTTTTGATTTCCTGAGTTCCTGGTTAGGCCGCCAGCAGTTTGTCGAGCTTGATGGCGTCGGCCACGAAGCCGCGGATACCTTCGGCCAGCTTTTCGGTGGCCATCGCGTCCTGGTTCAGGGCGAAGCGGAAAGCCGCCTCGTCGAGCTTGACTTCTTCCAGGTCCATGGCCTTGGCGGCTTTCGCGTCCAGCGTGCGGTTCAGCGGTGCATTGGACTCGGCCAGCAGGGCCAGCAAGTCGGGGCTGATGGTCAGCAGGTCGCAACCGGCCAAGGCGGTGATCTGGCCCACGTTGCGGAAGCTCGCACCCATGACTTCGGTGGCAATGCCGAAGCGCTTGTAGTAGTTGTAGATCTGCGTCACCGAGATCACGCCGGGGTCGTTGGCGCCGGCCATATCGGCTTCGACCCAAGCTGCGCCGGCGGTCTTCTTGTACCAGTCGTAAATACGACCGACGAAGGGCGAGATCAGTTGCACCTTGGCCTGGCCGCAGGCCACGGCCTGGGCAAAGCTGAACAGCAGGGTGAGGTTGGTGCGGATGCCGGCTTTTTCCAGCTGGGCTGCGGCCTGGATGCCTTCCCAGGTGGAAGCCACCTTGATCAGGATGCGCTCTTTGGCAATGCCCTCGGACGCGTACATCTCGATCAGGCGCTTGCCGCGGGCCACGGTGGCGGCGGTGTCAAAGCTCAGGCGCGCATCGACTTCGGTGGACACACGGCCCGGCACGATGGACAAGATTTCGCAGCCAAAACGCACGATCAGCCGGTCGGTGATCTCGTCCAGCGGGCGGCCGCGGTACTTGGCCACGGCCTCGGCCAGCAGCGGCTGGTAGTCGGCTTTTTGCACTGCCTTGAGGATCAGCGATGGGTTGGTGGTGGCATCGGTGGGCAGGAACACGCCGAGCTGCTTGAAGTCGCCGGTATCGGCCACCACGGTGGTGAATTGCTTGAGGGAGTCGAGTTGGGACATGGTTGTCTTCAAAGTAGTCAGAACCCAAGGAGACGCGGGGTTCCTTCGCTGTAGCAAGAGCCGCACCCACGCGGTGCAAACTCTTGGATGGTACAAACAAAACCGCCCTGCAGCGGCTGTGCGGCCATCTTTCGGGTTACGAAATCTTGCGGGCCAGCCTCCCTGCCACTGGTCCACCGGTAAGCGCCACGCAGCACCTTCCAGAACAGCGCAGAACTGGCTCCGCCAGGCTGCTGCTGTTGCCCCCCTGCAAGGGGGTTGGCGAAAACACGAAGTGTGTAGCCTGGGGGTGTGTCAATCACCGGGGGAGCGAGTTCACGTCCTTTTCCCAGCGGGCTATCAGGCGGCGGCGCTCGGCGCTCGAGCCGTATTTGGCGTAGTCGTAGTTGATGAACTTGATCTTCTTGAAGTCGGGCACCCGCTCGTCGAGCTTGGCGCTCTTGTTGCTGGGCAGCTGGAACTGCTTGGCCGCGGCACCCATTTCCTGGGTCGACGGAGCCAGCGCCCAGTCGTAGAACTTTTTGGCGGCCTCCAGATTCCGCGCGCCCTTGATCAGGCTCATGGAGCCAATCTCGGCGCCGGTGCCGTCCGCCGGGGTCACCGTGTCCACCGGAAAGCCCTGCATCCTCTCGCCCGGCGCGTCGTGCACAAAGCTGATGGAGATGGCGGTTTCGCCGCGTGCCACCGCCTTGATCGGGCCGGTGCCAGAGCGGGCGTACTGGCTGACGTTCTGGTGCAAGCCCTTCAGGTAGTCAAAAGCCTTGTCCTCGCCCATCAGCTGCACCAGGGTGGCGATCATGGTGTAGGCCGTGCCGCTGGAGGCCGGGTTCGCCACCTGGATCTCGCCCTTGTATTCGGGCTTGAGCAGGTCGGCCCAGGTCTTGGGAATGGGCAGCTTCTTCTTGGCGACCAGCTCGGTGTTGTAGCCAAAACCCAAGGGCCCCGAATAAATGCCCACGGTCTTGTAGCCCGACTGCTGGGCCTGCTGCTGGGCCCAGGGATGGAGCTGGGCCAGCAGCGGCGATTTGTACTCCAGGCTCAGGTTCTGCTCGGCGGCCTGCAGATGCGGGTCGCCGGTGCCGCCGAACCACAGGTCGGTCTTGGGGTTTTCTTTCTCGGCCGTCAGCTGGGCCAGGGCTTCGCCCGAGCCTTTGAGCGACATATTCACCTTGACCCCGGTGGTCCGCGCATACACGGTAGACAGCATGCTGCACCACTCGGCCTGCACCGAACAGATGATGTTGACCTGCCCCTGGGCCATGGCACCAACCGGTACGCCCATCGCCAAGGCAGCCACGGCTACAGCCCAAATAGTTTGTTTCATAGAGACCCAAGAGTAACTAGATTACCAACCCAGCTTATCCTGCAGTTTGAAAGCGCCACAAGCGGGAAAACACCAAGTAAACTGGCCGGAAAAAGTATTTTTAGCGGCTGCATTTGCAAAAACCTGAAACTAAGTTACATTGTCGATCATCATTTTGGATGCACCTTCCCCATGAGCTTTGATCTAGTCCTTTTCGGCGGCACCGGCGACCTCGCTTGGCGCAAACTGATGCCCGCCCTGTTCCAGTCTTTCCGCCACGGCACCCTGCCCGAAGGCGGCCGCATCATCGGCGTAGGCCGCGACAACCTGAGCCACGACCAGTACCGCGAACTCATCAAGTCGCGCTTTGACAGCGTCGAAGGCGCCAAGCGCCCGAACGCCGAAGAGTTCGCACGCTTCGCCGCCCTGCTGGAATTCCAGCGCATGGACCTGTCCATGCCCGGCGACTACGCCACCCTGGCCGCCACGCTCACAGAACGCAACGCCGACTCGGTAGTGATGTACGTGGCCACCGCGCCCGGCCTGTTCACCACCGTCTGCGAACAGCTGGCTGCCGCCGGCCTGAACACCGACAAGACCCGCATCGTGCTGGAAAAGCCGTTGGGCCACGACCTTGCCTCAAACCGCGCGATCAACGAAACCGTGCGCCGCTGCTTCAAGGAAAACCAGGTTTTCCGCATCGACCATTACCTGGGCAAGCCTTCGGTACAAAACCTGTTTGCGCTGCGCTTTGGCAACGCCTTGTTCGAGCCGCTGTGGAAGCGCGAGCACATCGCCAACATCCAGATCACCATTGCCGAAGACCTGGGCGTGGAAAAGCGCGGTGCCTTCTACGAAAACACCGGCGCGCTGCGCGACATGGTGCAAAACCATGCGCTGCAATTGCTGTGCGCCATCGGCATGGAGCCGCCGATCAACTCGCACGCCGATGCGATCCGCGACGAAAAGCTCAAGGTCTTGCGCTCGCTCAAGCCCTGGACGGCCGAGACCTTGTCGCAGCACGTGATCCGCGGCCAGTACAGCGCCGGCAAGTCGGGCAGCTCGAAGGTGCCGGGCTACCGCGAAGAGCTGGGCGTGAGCCCCGACAGCCAGACCGAAACCTTTGTCGCACTGCGCACCGAAATCGCCAACTGGCGCTGGGCCGGCGTACCCTTCTACATCCGCACCGGCAAACGCCTGGCCGGACGCGACGCGCACATCGTGGTCAACTTCCACCAGACGCCGCACCCGATCTTCAACGCGCCGGTCGGCGCCGCGAACCGCCTGGTGATCAATTTGCAACCCAAGGACGGGCTGGAACTGCACCTGCTGGCGCAAGCCCAGGGCAACCGCAGCCGCTCGGCCAGCCAGTCGCTGGCGCCGGTGCAGCTGGACCTGGACTTCGACAAGCGCTTCGGCTCCGAGCGCGTGGGCGCCTACGAGCGCCTGCTGCTCGACGTGCTCGACGGCCGCCTGAACCTGTTTGTGCGCAGCGACGAGCAAGAAGAAGCCTGGCGCTGGGTCGAGCCCATCATCGAACACTGGAAGAACGACGCCGCCGGCCCACGCCCCTACGTGGCTGGCACCTGGGGGCCCAGCGCCTCCAGCGCGATGATTGCCCGTGATGGCTACTGCTGGAGCGAAGAGAGTTAAAAAATCATGCTAGACCGCATCAAAGCTTCCCTTTCGTCGCTAGCCCCGGCCGAGCAGCGCGTGGGCAAGCTGGTGCTGACCGACCCGCGCGCCTTTGCCAACCTGCCTGTCAGCGAGCTGTCCGACCGGGCCCACGTCAGCAAGCCCACCGTGGTGCGCTTCTGCCGCAGCATGGGCTATGACGGCCTGAGTGACTTCAAGCTCAAGCTGGCCGGCAGCGTGAGCGAGGGCGTGCCCTTCATCCACCGCAGTGTGGACGTGGACGACAAGACCAGCGATGTGATGGTCAAGGTGATCGACAACACCGTCGCCGCCTTCCTCAAATACCGCAACGAAGCCAGCACCAGCGCGCTGGAAAAAGCCGCCGAAACCCTGGCCGCCACCTACAAGACCGGCAAGCGCATCGAGTTCTACGGCGCCGGCAATTCCGGCATCGTGGCGCAGGACGCGCAGCACAAATTTTTCCGCCTGGGCGTGCACACCATTGCCTACAGCGACGGCCACATGCAGGTGATGAGCGCGTCCATGCTGGACCCGGGCGACTGCGTGGTGATCATCTCCAACTCGGGCCGCACCCGCGACCTGATGGACGCCTGCGACATCGCGCGCAAGAACGGCGCGACCACCATCGTCATCACCACCAGCGGCTCGCCTCTGGCATCCGCCGGCCACATCCACCTGGCCGCCAACCACCCCGAAGGCTACGAGCGCTACAGCCCCATGGTGTCGCGCCTGCTGCATCTGATGATCATCGACATCCTCGCCACCTGCGTGGCGCTGCGCATCGGCGGCGAGCACCTGACGCCCAAGCTGCAGGAAATCAAGAACAACCTGCGCAACAAGCGCTACACCTGATCTTCATGCACAAAAACAGGGCCTAGCGCAGCATCCACATGCGCCAGCAGCTATTGATTCAATAGCAAACCTGATTCCACCCCGGCCACCGGCAAACAGCCCAGCCCCTCCAGCGTCGCCTCCACCGCCGCATCCAGCGCGGTATGCGGCTCGCGCCCCAGCACATCTACCAGCTTGCCGTTATCCAGCCGCACTGGTTGCTGCCACAGATAGCGCATTTCCTGCATCTCGCGCAGCGTTTCCACGAAGGGCGAAGCCAACCGCAGCAGCCACCAGGGGAAAGCCGCCTCCCGCGCAGTAGCCCCCGTACGCCGGGCCACCACCCGGCAGATCGCCTCGGCCATCTGGCTGCCATCGGCATCCCAGTGGCCACCAAAGTGGAAGCTCGCAAACGCATCCAGGGTTTCGCGCCGCGCTAGCAAGGCGACCATGGTCCGAGCCACA
The DNA here is from genome assembly GCF_900104385.1 of Rhodoferax sp. OV413. Taxonomy (GTDB): domain Bacteria; phylum Pseudomonadota; class Gammaproteobacteria; order Burkholderiales; family Burkholderiaceae_C; genus Rhodoferax_B. Next base: position 15,160 of record NZ_FNJA01000010.1, read on the forward strand.
TCCGGCAGATAAGCCCACTGGTGGCCCACGCCGACGCGGCCCGGATTGCTGACGCTGCGCACCGCCAGCCCCGGCTTCACCAGCCCCTGGGCAAACCAGTTATTGCCAGCCTGCGGGCCAAAGAAGTCGCCCGCCCGCACGACCAGCACCCGCGCGCCCTGCTGGCTGGCGGCCTGCAGGCGCTGCTCCATTGCCACCCGGATCGCGCCCTTGCGCGTCACCGGCTGCTGGGGCGAGGTCTCGGTCAGCAGCGGAAACGCGTCCGGCCCGTAGTTGTAGACCGTGCCGGGCAGCACGATGGTGGCGCGCTCAGCCTTGGCGGCGGCGATGGTGTTGTCCAGCATGGGCAGCACCAGCTCGGCCCAGCGGCGGTAGCCGGGCGGGTTCACCGCATGCACGATGACGCCGCAGCCCTGGGCCGCGGCCAGCACATCGGCCCGCTCCATGGCGTCGCCACGCAGCCACTGGATGCCGTCCTTCAACGCACCGGCCGCCGGCACGCTGCGTTGCATGGCGCGTACCGTCCAGCCGGCGTCGCGCAGCTGGTGGGCCATTTCGCCGCCTATGCCGCCGGTCGCGCCGAGAACCAAAACTGTCTGCTTGCTGTCCATGAGGTGCTCCAAAAAAGTGGTGATGGGGCGATTCTGGAAGCTGCGGCGTTCAAATGGAATTACCCAACATGCACCATCGGCTATACATTTATGCATGGCAACCGATATTGGCTGGGAACTCTACCGCTCGTTTTTAGGCGTCTTGCAGGAAGGTTCGCTGTCCGGCGCCGCCCGCGCGCTGGGCGTGGCCCAGCCGACGGTGGGCCGGCACATTGCGGCGCTGGAAAAAGCCTTGAAGCTGCCCTTGTTCACCCGCTCCCAGGCCGGCCTGCTGCCCACCGAGGCCGCGCTGGCCTTGCGCAGCGACGCCGAAGCCATGGCCAGCACGGCGGCCGCCCTGCAGCGCACCGCCGCCAGCCAGGGCGCAGGCGTGCGCGGCACGGTGCGGATCACGGCCAGCGAAATCATTGGCGTGGAGGTGCTGCCGCCCATCCTGACCCGCCTGCGCGCCCAGTACCCCGACTTGAAAATCGAGCTGCTGCTGAGCAACCGCGTGCAAGACCTGCTGCACCGCGAGGCCGACATCGCCGTGCGCATGCTGCGGCCTCAGCAAGAGCTGCTGGTGGCGCGCCGCATCGGCCAGGTCGAGCTGGGCCTGCACGCCCACCAGCGCTACCTGGAGCAGCACGGCACACCGCGCAGCCTGGCCGACCTGGCGCAGCACGCGCTGATCGGCTTCGACACCGAAACCCCGTTTATCCGTAGCGTCGGCAAGTCCTTACGGGGCGTGTTCAAGCGCGACAACTTTGCGCTGCGCAGCGACAGCGACCTCGCGCACTGGGCGCTGATACAGGCCGGCGCCGGCATCGGCATCTGCCAGGTGGCGCTGGCCCGGCACAAGCCAGAGCTGCAGCGGCTGCTGCCCGAGCAGGTCGCCCTGCCGCTGGAGACCTGGATCACCATGCACGAGAACCTGCGCCACAGTCCGCGCTGCCGCGCCACCTTTGATGCGCTGGTCGAGGGGCTGCAGCAACACATCGCGTAGAGTGGTGCATCCTTTTTTTGACGGAAATCCCCATGAACCAAGAGCTGTTTGACCAAGGCCTGAAAACCCGCCGCGAGGTGCTGGGCGCCGAGTATGTGGACGCCGCCATCCAGAACGCCGACGACTTCAACCGCGACATGCAGGAGCTGGTCACCCAGTACGCCTGGGGCGAGATCTGGAACCGCCCAGGCCTGGACCGCAAGACCCGCAGCCTGCTGAACCTGGCCATGCTGACCGCGCTGAACCGCCCGCACGAACTGAAGCTGCACCTGCGCGGCGCGCTGACCAACGGCGTCAGCAAGGACGAGATCAAGGAAGTGTTCCTGCAAACCGCTGTCTACTGCGGCGCACCCGCGGCCATCGACAGCTTCCGCACCGCCAAAGAGGTATTCAAGGAACTGGGCGTTTGACTCTGGCCCGCCGCTTTAGATAAAAAACGGCCTCCGGCGCAAATTCCACCAGCGCAAGCAGCTATTCTTTTAATAGCTTACAGCGCATGCACCACGACCAGCCAGGCCGTGGCTTCGCTCTTGCCCAGGTTGCGGATCAGATGCGGCCGGTCGGCGGCGTAACGGGCGGTTTCGCCCGGCTTCAGGCGTTGCTTTTCGTCGCCCGACACAACTTCTACCGCGCCGGTCAGCAAGGTCAGATGTTCGCGCGTGCCGTCCTCGTGCGCCTGTGACTCCAGCGCGCCGCCGCCCTGCAGGCTTAGCGCATACCACTCGAACTGGCCGGCCAGGTCGATAGGCCCGAGGATGCGCAGCTCGCAGGCTCCATCCGGATTGCGCAGCGACGGCGTAGCATGGGCGGGCACCACGGTAATCGCCGGAGCGGCCGGCGGTGGTGGCGCACCGAGCAGATCGCCCAGCGGCACACCCAGCGCATTGGCCAGCCGCCATACCACCGCCACCGTGGGATTGGCCTGGGCGCGCTCGATCTGCGACAGCATGGACTTGGAGACACCGGCCTTGCGCGACAAGGCGTCCAGCGACAGCGATTGCGCCTGGCGCAGCGCGGCCAGGGTATCGCCCACGCGCGGAGGCTCGGCGCTAGGGGTGCTTGTGGCTGCCGCAGGGCTGGTGTTGGGAGAGCGTTGCGCCATGGTCTGCCTCCAGAATTTATCCACTATATTGATTTTTTGTTCGATATACAGCACAATTTCAATTTACTGCACACACCATTGTGCCCGACCCCCAGTACCTCACCTACCCGGAAGGAACGCCATGAGCACCACCACCGCCCCGTTTTACGCCCATCTGCAGCAGGAGCTGGACAGCATCCGAGACGCTGGTCTGTACAAGGCCGAGCGGGTGATCTCCAGCGCCCAGGGCCCACGCATCCAGACCCTGGCCGCCGACGGTTCGACGCGCGAGGTGCTGAACCTGTGCGCCAACAACTACCTGGGCCTGTCCAGCCACCCGGCGGTGGTGGCGGCCGCCGCAGATGCACTCAAAACCCATGGCTACGGCCTGAGTTCGGTGCGCTTCATCTGCGGCACGCAAGACCTGCACAAGACATTGGAAGCCCGGTTGTCCAAATTCCTGGGCACCGAAGACACCATCCTCTACGCAGCGGCCTTCGATGCCAACGGCGGCCTGTTCGAGCCATTGCTGGGCGAGCAGGACGCGATCATCAGCGACACCCTGAACCACGCGTCCATCATCGACGGCATCCGCCTGTGCAAGGCCAAGCGCTACCGCTACGCGCACAACGACATGGCAGACCTGGAGCGCCAGCTGCAGCAGGCCAAAGCGGACGGCGCGCGCCACACCCTGGTGTTCACCGACGGCGTGTTTTCCATGGACGGCACCATCGCCCAGCTGGACGTGATGCGCGAACTGTGCGACCAGTACGGCGCACTGCTCGGCATCGACGAATGCCATGCGAGTGGCTTCCTGGGCGCGACCGGCCGCGGCACGCACGAGCACCGTGGTGTGTTCGGTAAAGTGGACATCATCACCGGCACCCTGGGCAAGGCGCTGGGCGGCGCGTCCGGCGGCTTTACCAGCGCGCGGCGCGAAGTCATCGAGCTGCTGCGCCAGCGCTCGCGGCCCTATTTGTTCTCCAACACCGTGGCGCCCAGCATCGTTGGCGCATCGATTGCGGTGTTGGATTTACTCGAGGCCTCCACCGATTTGCGCGACACCCTGGCTGACAATACCGCCTACTTTCGCAGCGCGATTGCCCAGGCCGGTTTTGACATCAAGCCCGGCGACCACCCCATCGTGCCCATCATGGTGTATGACGCCTTGGTGGCCCAGCAACTGGCAGCCCGGCTGCTGGAGCTGGGCGTGTACGTGGTGGGATTCTTCTTCCCGGTCGTACCCAAGGGCCAGGCCCGCATCCGCGTACAGCTGAGTGCAGCCCACACCCGGCCCGACCTGGAACGCGCCGTGGCGGCCTTCATCCAGGCCGGACGCGAGTTAGCTCTGATTAATTAATAAGGATGCGCTTAGGCATCACTGCAGTGAGGGTATGCAAGCCCTCACTGCAGTGATGCCTAAGCGCAAAAGGAAAATATGGATACCCGAATTCTCATCATCGGCGCCAACGGCCAGATCGGCACCGAACTGGCCCAGGCCCTGGTACAGCGCCACGGCGCGGAGGCCGTCATCACCAGCGACCAGGTGCCCCAGGGCCGCTTGTCCGGCGTGCACCACGAAGCACTGGACGTGACCGAAAACGGCGCGCTTACCGAGGTGGTGGAGCGCAACCACATCACCCAGATCTACCTGCTGGCCGCGGCCCTGTCGGCGCGCGGCGAACAGCACCCAAAATGGGCCTGGGATCTGAACATGAAGAGCCTGCTGAACGTGCTGGAACTGGCCCGCACCCACAAGCTGCAGCGGGTGTTCTGGCCCAGCTCGATCGCCGCCTTCGGCCCCAGTACCCCGCGCGACAACACACCGCAGCAGACGGTGATGGATCCGACCACGGTGTACGGAATTTCCAAACTGGCCGGCGAAGGCTGGTGCAACTGGTACTACCGCAACCACGGCGTGGACGTGCGCAGCTTGCGCTACCCGGGCCTGATCAGCTGGAAGACCGCACCCGGCGGCGGCACCACCGACTACGCGATCGAGATCTTCCACGCGGCGCTGAAAGTCAGCCGCTACACCAGCTTCCTGGCCGCCGACACTGCCCTGCCGATGATGTACATGCCCGACGCCATCCGCGCCACGCTGGAACTGATGGAAGCACCCGCGGAAAAAATACGCGAACGCGGCTCGTACAACCTGGGCGGCATCAGCTTCACCCCCGCGCAGATCGCCGAGGCGATTGCACGCTACGTACCTGGCTTCAGCCTGGACTGCGTGCCCGACTACCGCCAGGCGATAGCCGACAGCTGGCCGCGCTCCATCGACGACCAGGCCGCCCGCAAGGACTGGGGCTGGAAGGCCGAATACGACCTGGATGCGATGGTGCGGGACATGCTGAAGAACCTGCGGCCACAAATCTAGCCCCTAAAACCCCAAGGGCCAGCGCAGCGAGGCCCCTTCCAGAGATACCGTGGAACCGGCTCCGCCGGGCCACTGGTATCGCCCCCTGCAAGGGGGTTGGCGGCCACACGCAGTGGGCAAGCCTGGGGGGTGTGCAATCACTCTCTGCCGTAATCGTCCTGCAGGCGCACGATATCGTCTTCGCCGAGGTAGCTGCCGTACTGCACTTCCATGATTTCCACCGGCGAGCTGGTCTTGTTGGCCAGGCGGTGCACTTCGCCGATGGCTATGTCCACATGCTGGCCGGGTTGCAGTTCGACCACCTTGTCACCCACGGTGACGATGGCGGTGCCGATCACCACCACCCAGTGCTCGGCGCGCTGGTGGTGCTTCTGCAGGCTCAGCTGCTGGCCGGGGTGCACCCCAATGCGTTTGACCTTGTGGCCCGGCGCCTCGTGCATGTTTTCATACCAGCCCCAGGGGCGTTCGGTGCGTTCGATGGAGACGGTGCGGGTACTGGTGTTCATGGTGTGCAGGTTCCTGGAAAAGAGGGGGCGCGAGGCGCGACAAATGATAACCCGCAGGCTGCTTGCCCGTCTGGGCCACGCTGCGGAAATTTGAAACAAAAATCCTTGCAGCGCACAAACCACCTGCGCTAGCAGCTACTATATTAATAGCAAAATCAGCGCGAAGTTACCCACAGGTTACAGATGTCATAGAGCCGGCTTGGGCCGTCATACCGGTGCACCGCGGCGGCGCGAAGATCACTCCATCGCGCCACATGGGCGCATCCCACAAGGAGCTTTTTATGACACCCCGCATTTCCCGTATCGCCGCTGGCGCCCTGCTCGCTCTTGCCGCCGGCCCTTTCCTGATGTCCTCCAGCGTGGCCGCCACGGACGCAGCCAGCATCGTGGCCAGCGCCGCCCCCACCAGTACCGCGCCCTCCAATGACAAGGCGCTGGCCGCGGCTGTGGCCGACGCACTGGGCAAGTCGCTGGGCGACAGCACGGTGAAGAATGTGAAAGTACTGGCCGACGACGGCGCCATCACCCTCAGCGGCTGGATCAATTCCCCGATCCAGGAGTCGCAGGCACGCAAGATCGCCAGCAATGTGCCCGGTACCACCAAGGTCCACAGCCGTCTGCGCATGTGGTCGACCAGCACCTCCGATTAAGCGGACGGCTGGCCGATGCGCTCAGTACAGGGTCTCGACCTCGCTGGCCAGCAAGTAGCCGGCGCCGCGCTCGGTCAGGATCAGCGCCGGGTTGGCCGAATCCACCTCGACCTTCAGCCGCAGGCGGCGGATCTGCACATCAATGGTGCGGTCGTAAACCTCGGCTTCGTGCAGCCGCGACATCGACAGCAGCTGGTCGCGCGACAGCACCCGGCGCGGCGCCCGGCACATCGCGCCCAGCAGGCTGAACTCGCCGTTCGACAGCTCTACCGATTCGCCGGTCGGCGACACCAGGCGGCGGGTCCGCAGGTTCAGCTCCCAGCCCGAAAAGCGGAACGCACGCCGGCTGTTGTCGCGCTCAGGCAGCGTGGCCTGCACCTGGTAGCGGCGCAGCACGGCGCGCACCCGGGCCAGCAGCTCGCGCGGGCTGAACGGTTTGGTCACATAGTCGTCGGCGCCCAGCTCCAGGCCCATCACCCGGTCGGCCTCTTCGTTGCGGCCGGTCAGGAAGATGATGGGCACGGCAGCCCGCTCGCGCAGGGTACGCGCCAGCTGCATGCCGTCTTCGCCGGGCAGCTTCAGGTCCAGCAGCACCAGGTCGATGGCCTCGCGGTCGACCAGCTCGAACAGCTCGCGGCCCGAGCCGCCGGCGCTGACCCGCAGGTCGTTATTGCCCAGGTATTCGACCACCAGCTCACGGATACTGGGGTCGTCGTCGATCACTAGAATGTGCGGGGCGGTGGTAGTGTTCATGGATTCGTACGCTAGCTAAGTCGCAAAGTATCGGCGATAGCCAACGGCACACGCAACAGGGGAAGTATGCAAGGCATTTTGCGCAAGCGCTGGGCTACCGTGCCGCGGCTGTGGGCGGTCGGTCTGGGCCTGGGTCTGTCCCTGGTGGTGACCGCCGTGGTGGCCCTCTGGCATCTGCGCGGCGAAACCATAGACAGCCAGGCACGCGAACTCAGCCTGCTGTCACTAGCGCTGACCGACGAGATCCACCGCGAGCTGCGCGGTATGAACGCCGGCCTGCACGCCATGCAGGTCGAGCTGGAAGAAGGCAGCCTGCCGACTACCGGCACCGCCGCAGAGCGCGCGCTGCGCACCCGCACCGAACTAATGTCCATGGTCGATTCGCTGTCGCTGGTCGACCGCAGCGGCCGGCTGCTGGCCGCATCCGTCCCGACCGCCATGCCCGACCTGGCCTCGTTCGCCCCCGGGCTCAACCAGCTGGACGAAGACGCGGTGGCCGTCAGCCGGCCCTTCGCCGACCCGCGCAGCCACGCCATGCTGGTGACCATGGCCGTGCCCTTCACCCGGCCGCTGGATAGTTCGGGCGGCTGGATCTTTGCCACCATGCCAGCTGAAGCGCTGCTGGGCGCGTTCTCGGTAGCCTCGCCCGCGGCAGACGCCCGCATGGCCGTGTTCCGGCGCGATGGTGTATTGCTGGTCGGCGGCGTGGTCAACAAGGCCCGCTGGGACGAAGCCACCATCGCCAAACGCCTGGCCACCCAGCGCAGCACCGAACTGCGCCAATTGCCCGACGGCACAGAACGCCTGGTGGCCTTGCACAGCCTGGAGCGCTACGGCCTGGAAGTGGTGCTGACCCGCGACCTCGACGTGATGCTGGTGTCCTGGCGCGAAGCCGCCCAGCTCACCGCTGTAGGCCTGGTGCTGCTGCTGGCAGTATTGGCTGCCTCGGTACACCTGGTGCACGGTGCCAACCAGCGCCGCGCCACCGCCCAGGCGGCCCTGCAAACCCAGCTGTCGCGCGCCAACAAGCTGGAATCGCTGGGCGAGCTGGCCGGCGGCGTGGCGCATGATTTCAACAACGTGCTGGCGGCCATCGTCGGCTTTGGCGAAATGGCGCAGGACGCGGCCGCCCCCGGCAGCGCCCAGGCCCGGCACCTCGACAAGGTGCTGCAGGCCGCGCTGCGCGGCAAGGCGCTGGTGGAGCGGATTCTGTCGTTCGGCCGGGGCGGCGGCTGCGCGTCCACGGTGTTCGAACTGGAGCCCATCGTGGCAGAAGTGCTGACCCTGCTGGCCGCCACTCTGCGCCCCGGCATCGTGCTGGAGCGCGGACTGGAAGCCCATGGCGCGCTGCTGCGCGGCGACCCGACCCAGGCCTTCGAGGCGGTGATGAACCTGTGTACCAATGCCATGCAGGCCATGCCGCAGGGCGGCATGGTCGGCGTGCAGCTGGTGCGCGAACAAGTGCCGGCGCTGCGGGTGCTGTCACACACCCAGTTGCTGCCCGGCCCCTACCTGGTGCTGAGCGTCACCGACCGCGGCACCGGCATCACGCCCGAGGTGATGGAACGGTTGTTCGAGCCCTTCTTCACCACCCGCAGTGCGCATGCGGGCACCGGCCTGGGCCTGGCCGTGGTGCACGGCGTGGTGGCCGAATTCGGCGGCGCCATCGATGTACAGAGCAAGCCCGGCCAGGGCGCGCGCTTCACCCTGTATTTCCCGGAATGCACCGATGCGCTGGATGCGGCCAAGGCTGGCGCCGCACTGGCCTCCGCCGGTGGCGGCCAGACCCTGCTGGTGGTCGACGACGAGCCCACCCTGGTGGCCCTGGCCGAAGAAATGTTCACCGGCATGGGCTACCAGCCGGTCGGCTACACCGACCCGGTCGCCGCGCTGCAGGCGCTGCGCGACGAACCCCATCGTTTTGCCGCCGTGGTGACCGACGAGGTCATGCCCGGCATGACCGGCATCCAGCTGACCGAGGCGATCCGCAAGTTGTCGCCCACACTGCCGATCCTGATGGTCAGCGGCTACGGCGGCGCCTCGCTGGCCCAGCGAGCGGCCAGCGCCGGGGTCTCCAAACTGTTGACCAAGCCCATGCAGCGCGCCGACCTGGCGCGGGCCCTGGCGCTGCTGCTGCCTTCGTAATATTACAAATGCAACATAAGCTAGACGTCGCAGACATACTGTTGCGGCCGCGCAGGGTGCAAAATTGTTCTCGGCAGCGCGTGTATCCGCAGCTGCCCAGGAACAATAAAAGCCACCAGCGCCACGGGCGGGTGGCCATAACCAGGACGACAGCCATGCAACCCAACCGCCATGCTTTAGCAGCCGCATCCCCAGAACCGGGCGAACCCGTGTCGGACGACCGCATCGCCCAACTGGTGGGCCAGGTGTATGCGGCCGGCCCGGCGGCCGAACAAAGCCGCCTGCTCGAGCATTTGTTGCGCCCGCTGGGTGTGCTGTCGCTGGTCGCGGTGGCCAACGGCATCTTTGCGCAGTTCCGTCTGCGCAGCGGCTGGCAGGATTTGCAGGTGCGCATGGAAGACGCGCAGAGCGTGAGCCCGAGCGACGTGGTAGCTTTGGTCCACCATGTGCAGCAGGTACAGGTAGAGGCCGTCGATGGCCTGGTGAAGATTCTCAGCAACTCGCCGGTGATGGCGGGTTCGGCGGCGACTGCGCTGCTGGTGACGGTGCTGGTCAAACGCGCGCGCAACCGCCGCGCCAATGACAGCAGCGACTCGATTGCAGCCTAAACCGAACCGCAGACAGGCCCATCCGCACATGTCCCAGACGCTCAACACGCCCACCGCTTTGCCCACCCCCACCGCGCAAGATGTACCTGCCGCCGAAGCCCGTTTGTCGATCCACGCTACGGCCAACCCTGCGGGCAACGGCAAGTACCTGACCCATACCTTGCAATGGCTGCGCGGCCTGTACCCCGCGGGTGAAACCGCCCGTCCCGGGCCCAATGCCGTGCTGCGGCTGGAGATCGACGACCTGCAAGGCCGCCGGGTTTTCAGCCAGGACGCGGCCGGACCGCTGGTGGAGCTGAGCCTGCCCGAAGGCACCTACAACGTGACTGCGATACACGGCCATGTCTGCCGCGGCTACACCCTGACCCTGGAGCCTGGCAAGTCGTTCGACCTGTACCTGTGCCCATCGTTGAAGTCAGGCTGCCGCTGATACACACCAGCGGATATTCAAGAAAAATCCGGCTCTAGCGCATATTTCACCAGCGCCAGCAGCTACTATTTTGATAGTAAATCGACTCAAGCCAAGGGCATGAACTGCTCGGCCAGGCTGGCATGCATGGCAGCGCCCAGTGGCAGGATGGCGTCGTTGAAGTCGTAGCGGCTGTTGTGCAGCGCGCAGCTGCCCGGGCCGTTCTCGGTGCCCTGCCCTATGCGCATGTAGGCGCCGGGCTTGACCTGCAGCATGAACGAGAAATCCTCCGAACCCATGCTCGGGTCCAGATCGCGCACCACCTGGGATGCACCGACGATGGACTCGGCCACCCGCATGGTGAACAAGGCCTCGGTGCTGGAATTGATAGTTGGCGGGTACAGGCGCTCGTACTTCACCGAGGCCGTGGCGCCAAAGCCCAGGGCCACCGCGCTGCACAGCTCGGTGATGCGCCGCTCGATCAGATCCTGCACCGAAGGGTTGAAGGTGCGCACCGTGCCAACCAAGGTGGCCTTGCTGGGCACCACGCTCATCGCGCCCAGGTCGCCGGTCTGCACCGCACAGATGCTGACCACGCCGCTGTCGATCGCGCGGATGTTGCGCGACACCACGCTTTGCAGCGCCGTGATGGTATGGGCCGCAACCAGCACCGGGTCGATGTTTTGGTAGGGGTGGGCTCCATGGCCGCCACGGCCGGTGATCTCAATGGTCACGCGATCGGACGCGGCCATCATCGCACCCGAATTCAGCGCAATCGTTCCCGGTCGCATATGCGGCCAGTTGTGCATGGCGAACACCGCCTGCACCGGGAAGCGATCGAACAGGCCGTCGTCGATCATGGCCTTGGCGCCCGCGTAGCCTTCTTCGCCGGGTTGGAAGATCAGCGCCACCGTTCCGTCGAAGTTGCGGGTCTCTGCCAGGTAGCGCGCCGCGCCGACCAGCATGGCGGTGTGGCCGTCATGGCCGCAGCCGTGCATCAGCCCGCCCTTGGCCGACTTCCAGGCGAAGTCGTTCATCTCGGTCATGGGCAGGGCATCCATGTCGGCGCGCAGGCCAACCATCTTGCCACTGTGGTTGCTGCGCCCGCGGATGATGCCCACCACCCCGGTCTTGCCGATGTTGGTGTGCACCTCGTCCACGCCGCAGAGCTCCAGCGACTGGGCCACCCGGGCGGCGGTGTACACCTCTTCGTAGCCCAGCTCGGGGTGGGCATGCAGGTCGCGGCGCAAGGCCGTCAATTCAGGGTGGAACTTGGCGATGTGCGCAAACGCGCGGCCGTTGGCTTGGAGAGTGGGAGCATTCATCACGCCACTGTACTTGCTCTGCAAAAACCTGGGTGCCGGACAGGATGCCGTCTACCCGGTTCTAAAAGCCGCGCAAATCGTCCACCACCTGGACCAGCGGGCCGCGCAGGATCAAGCCCAGGGTCTGGGTCATCACCGCCAAGTCGTTGTCAAATCCGCCGTGGCTGGCCTTGATCTGGCGGTCGGGCAGCGCGGTAAGCACCGTGTCCTGGTCCAGCAGCTGCAGGCGCCCTGTGTCCAGGCCGGCCTTGGCCACGGCGCGGCGCCAGTCCTTCAGCGCATCGCCAGTGCTGGAGCCGCCGTCCCAGCCGTCGTAGCGCTCGTTGTAGACATTGGCCATGCCCAGAATGGGCGTGCGCAAATCCACCTCCAGCGCGTTCGACACAAAGTACAGCAGCGACTTGCGGTAAACGGCCGCCACGGTATCGTTGCGCTCCACCCGGTCGGACAGCACCTGCAGGTGCAGGCGGGCCATCACCTCGGGGTCCATCGCATAGTGCTTGTTGGCAAAGGCCACGGTACAGGCCGGCGCATACAGGTGGATGGAGGTGACGGCGGCCGTCGGCACGCCGCGCCGCGCCAGCGTGCTGAGCAGGTGGCCCAAAATGATAGAACCCGCCGAGTGGCCCACCAGATGGATCTCCAGCTTGCTGCCCCAGGTGGCCATGAGCTTTTCCAGTGCCTTGATCAGCAGCTCGCCACCGCGCCCGGAGTTAAAGGCCAGCTCGGCGTTTTCCTTCATCTCGCTCCAGATCGGCCGGGCCAGCGGCCGGCCTATGGTTTTCTCGATCGCCAAGTCGGTCTTGTCGGCAATCCATTCGGCCACCCCGCCGGCCAGCGCCGGCTGCTTGTGGAAGGCGTCGCTGATGATGCCGCGCAGCGACTCCATCAGGCCGGTCTTCCAGACCAGGAACAGCGGGTAACAGTCGTTGCCCTCGAAATGCCGGCCCATGGCCCGGGCGCGCTGGATCGCGTCGTTCTCGCTGTTCAGGCCGCCGTGGGCGTAGATCACCAGGCGCTTGACGGCACCGCTGGCCGGGCCGCGGAACCACTGGTCGGGCAGGTCGCAGACCTGGTGACCCAGGGTGCGGCTGAGTTCGTCTTCGGTCAGATAGCGCTTGACGCGGCCGTCGTTGCCCAGCACCACGCTGTGCTGGTAGGCCTGGTCTTCGCTCCACCACAGGCCGGTATTTGCACCGCCGGCCACCGCCTGGGCTTGCGAAGCCACCACGCTGACGCGGCCCACCACCACCCCGGGCACGCCCATGGCCACCACCCAGGCGTCCATGCCGTTGGCAAGCCAGTCGGCATAGCTGAGCACGGCAAAGCCGCCCACGCCGAAGCCGTTGCCCCAGGAGTTCTGCAGCACAAAGCCCTGGGTGTTGAAGCCCACCAGCGCAAACGCATGGCCATCGGTTTCCGACGGCCGGCCGTCGAACGGGATCAGCGGAATCTGGGCATGGCCGGCCGGCGCCTTCTTCTGCCGGGGCAGCTGGTGCCAGCCCTCGTGGGTGAAGGCCGACACATACACCGCGCCCACCGCCTGGATCGCCGCCTGCAGGTCGGTGATGCATTTCAGGTCGATCCGGTAGTACACGCCCAGAGTGTGGTTGGTGGCGTTGCGCGCATAGCCGTAACGCGGCTGGGGCTGGCTGTAGGGCCAGTCATCGTCCAGGCAGACGCCATGGTTAAACCAGCCCTTGAGCGCTCCCCTGCAGCTGGAGCCGCTATAGTTTTCGCCGTCGTACTCGTCGTAGCGGCGGGCAAAGTTGTACAGCATGCGCGGACTAACCGACGCCATCTTGGCCGGCCCGCCGGCCTTGTACCAGCGCAGGTAGTTGACCACGCAGGCCAGGCCAAAGCCGGTGCACGCGCCCTCGCTGCCCTGGTCCAGGATCAGCCCGGCCTGGGTGTAGGCGGGCAGGAACTCCTGGATGTCGGCGTCCGACGGAAACGCATCCGCCAGGCCCAGCGGCGGCGGCTGGTAGTGCCGGTCGTTCAGGTCGGTCGGGTCTTTGCGCACCGTCAGCTGGCGCTCTACCGGTGCGGCTTTTGCGGTTGCCTTCTTCGCAGCGGCTTTGCCCTTGCCTTTGGTTGCGCCCACCCGCGGAGCCACTGCCTCGGCTGGCCACACGCCGTCGGCCAGGCGGAACACATCGCGGAAGCGGTCCAGCCCGTGCGATCCGCCGTTGACCAGCTTGCGCGCAGCCGCATAGCCGCCGCTGGCCAGGGCCTCGCGCATGGCGTCCTTGCGGTCGGCCAGGAAGGTGGCCAGCAGCAGGGCCGCCACCTCGGGCGCGTTGGCCAGGTCGGCATTGCCGGCCAGGTCGATCTCCAGCAGCTTGCCGTAGGTTTCGTAATTGAAGCGGCCGGTCAGCTGCACAAAGCCGCGGCCCTTGAAACGCGCGCCGTCGCCGGGTTTGCTATTGCCCAGGCTCTTGCGGCCGTCGTACAGGCCGAACGGCGGGCCGCCGGGGGCGGTATTGAACTGCGACTGGAATTCGGAGATCGGCAAAAAGCCTTCGGTCTCGGCGCGGATGCTGCCCAGGGCGGCGCAAATCATCGGCCGATCCGTCAGGCCCAGCGCACCCAGCGCGGCCGCCACATAGGGCAGGTAGCGCGCGATATTCGCCGGCTTGGTGGCGGGGAACAGCTTGCGCACCGTGTCCACGCTCAGCAGCACATCCATGGCCGGCTCGGCAAGCAGGCCTAGCAGCTGCTGGCAGTATGGCCCGACCACCCCGTCGGCCACCAGGCCCACGCCCGACTGCCAGCGCCGCGCCGCGGCCTCTACATCGGCATCCAGCTGGTCCCCCTGGGCCAGGTTCGGAAAGGCCTGGGCATCGGCCCCCAGTTTCGCCACCAGCGCTTTGCGCAGCCGCTGAACCTCTGGGCCTTGCGAGCCCCGAACCAGAAGAATGCCCATGGTGTGCTCCTCGTGATTTTTCCCGACGAGCATGGATTGTGGACAATTCAAGCCAAAAGTACATCATTCATTTGAGGTATGCGCTTTTTTTCATCCTTTTAGTTGGCGCGCAATCGGTTGATATCCAGTTCGGTCACCGCGCCCGCCTGGTTGCCCCAGGCGCTGCGGATATGCGTGAGCACCGCGGCGATATCGCTGTCGTTCAGCACCAGCACATAGGGCGGCATGCCGAAGGGCCGCGGGTTGCCGGCCGTGGCCGGCGCGTAGCCGCCGTTGAGCACGGTCTGCACCAGGTTCGCGGTGTTGGCCATGGTGACCGCGCGGTTGCCGGCCAGCGCCGGATACGCACCGGCCACGCCCTGGCCCTGGGCGCCGTGGCATTGCACGCAATGCTTTTCATACAGCTGGGCACCGCGCTCAGCCACCCGGGCAGGCGTCGGAGGCAGGTCGCGCGCCGGCACTTTGGCTTCGGACTGGGGCAAGGCCTGCAGATAGGTGGCGGCGGCGGCCAGGTCCGCCGGCGACCAATGCTGGGTGCTCTGGCGTACCACCTCGGCCATCGGGCCCAGCACCGTCGCCCCCGGTGCCACGCCGGTTTGCAGCAGGCGCACCACGTCGGCCCGCTGCCAGCCGGCGACTCCGGCTTCGTGCGGCGAGGTCAAGGCTGGCGCGTACCAGTTCTGCATCGGGATCAGGCCGCCCGCCAGGTCCAGCTGGTCGTCGCTGGCGCCCAGCGCGTTGCGCGCGGTATGGCAGGCGCCGCAGTGGCCGAGGCCGCGCACCAGGTAGGCGCCACGGTTCCATTCGGCCGACTGCTGCGGCTCTGGCTGCAGCACACCGGGCTGGAAGTACAGCGCGCGCCATACCGCCAACGCCGGCTGGGTGCTGAAAGGCCAGCGCAGTGCATGCGGCGTGGCGGCCTGGGCCGTGGCCGGCAGGCTGTGCAGATAGGCGTACAGCGCGTCCGAATCGGCGCGCGTGACCGCGGTGTAGCTGGTGTAGGGAAAGGCCGGGTACAGCAGGCGGCCGTCTTTAGAGCGGCCGTTGTGCAGCGCGCGCCAGAATTCGGCCGGCGACCAATTGCCGATGCCGGTCTGCGCATCGGGCGTGAGATTGCTGCTGTAGACCGTGCCAAACGGTGTATCGATGCCGCGCCCGCCCGCATACGGCGTGCCGCCGCGGGTGGTGTGGCAGGCCGCGCAGTTGCCGACGCGGGCCAAATAGGCGCCGCGCGCCAGCAGCTCGGGGGTGACTGCGATGGCAGGCACGGGCGCGGCCAGATCGGCCTCGTCGCGCAGGTTCAGATGCCAGACCAGGGCAGCCAAACCTAAGGCGACCAGCAAGGCGAAGGCGATCTTCTTCATGGCGCGCTACCGCAAGCGATGGCCTGGGCTCCCGGCTGCAGGGCCGGCAGCGCCGTGGCCGGGTGCGGGTTGGCGGGCAGCGGCTGGGCCGCCAGCCAGGCGGTGGCGGCAGACACGTCCTCGGGGCTCAGCTGGCGCGCCACGGTGGCCATGCAGTCGGGCGCGTGGGCGCGGCGTTGGCCGGTGCGCCAGGCGCCGAGCTGGGCGTTCAAATAATCGCGCGGCAGGCCCAGCAGGCCGGGGATATTCGGCGCCACGCCTGTCAGCGCCGCGCCATGGCACTGGGCGCAGGCCGGGATCTGCCGCGCCGCATCGCCCTGGGTCACCAGCTGCTGGCCGCGGCGCAGCACCTGGGCGGGTGCACTGCTCGGCTGGGGCGCGGGATACGACAGATCCAGCTGCGCAAAGTACTGGGCGATCTCCAGCAGATAGGCGTCGCTCAGCGGATCGACCATCTGCGTCATCAGCCCGTAGTGGCGCCGGTTGTCCCGAAAGTTCAGCAGCTGGTGGTACAGGTAGCCAGCCGGCTTGCCAGCGATGCGCGGGTAGTAGCCGTCGCTGGCGGCCCGGCCCTCCTTGCCATGGCAGGCGGTGCAGGCCAGGGTGCGCTGGGCAATGCTGTCTTCAAACACGGGCGGGGCCGCCTGGCTGGCAGCCGCGGCCAGCAGGAAGGGCAGAACAAGAGAGCGCAGAGTGGTTTTCACGATGGCCAAATCATGCCGGACTTGGGGCCATCTGGTAAGCAGCAGTTGGCATTTAAAAAACCATACCAGATGCCAAAAATGCAAAAATCTACGGCTCAGTTGGAGCACGCATGAAACGTTACGAACAGCTGGCCGAGCTGCTGGCGGCCGACATCCGCTCGGGCCAGCGTGCGCCCGGCAGCCGCCTGCCCTCCATCCGCACGCTGACGGCGCAGCACGGCATCAGCCCGTCCACCGCCTTCCAGGCTTATTACCGGCTGGAAGAAAAAGGCCTGGTGCGGGCGCGCCAGCGCTCGGGCTACTACGTGACCGGCGCCGTGGCGCTGCCCCCCATGGCGACAGCCCGTGCTGCGCCCGCCCCGGCGCGGGTGGCGGCCAAGGTGGACATCAGCGAACTGGTGTTTGCCGTGCTGGGTGCGGCCCAGCAACGCGACATCGCGCCGCTGGGCTCGGCCTTTCCGTCGCCCGAGCTGTTTCCGCTGCCGCGCCTGGCAAAGTCGCTGGCCGCCAGCGCGCGCCGCGCCCAGCCCTGGGAATCGGTGCAGCACCTGCCCCAGGGCAGCGCCAGCCTGCGCCAGCAGATTGCGCTGCGCTACCTGGGCATGGGCCTGGCCCAGCCGGCCGAAGAGCTGGTCGTGACCAGCGGCGCGCTGGAGGCGCTGAACCTGTGCCTGAGCGCCGTGGCCCAGCCCGGCGACCTGATCGCGGTGGAGTCGCCGGGCTTCTACGCCAGCCTGCAGGCGCTGGAACGGCTGAAGATGCGCGCGCTGGAAATCCCGGTACACCCGCAGCACGGCCTGGACCTGGACGCGCTGGAGCAGGCCTTGAAGCGCCACCCGGTCAAAGCCTGCTGGCTGATGACTACGTTCCAGAACCCCACCGGCGCCAGCCTGTCGGCGGCCAGCAAGGAGCGGCTGGTAGCCCTGCTGGCGAGTCGCCAGATCCCGCTGATCGAAGACGATGTGTACGGCGAGCTGTACTTCGGCAGCCAGGCGCCGCTGCCGGCCAAGGCTTTTGACCGCCAGGGCCTGGTAATGCACTGCAGCTCGTTCAGCAAGACCCTGGCACCCGGCTACCGCGTGGGCTGGGTGGCCCCCGGCCGCTTTGGCCCGGCCATTGAACGCCTGAAGCTGATGACCACCCTCAGCGCCAGCCAGCCGGCCCAGGCCGCCCTGGCCGACTACCTGCAGCACGGCGGCTACGACAAGCATCTGCGCCGGCTGCGCCACACCCTGGAATCGCAGCAGGCGCAGTTGCTGGCCGCGCTGGGCCGCTACTTCCCGGTCGACATCAAGGTGGTGCAGCCCAGCGGCGGCTATTTTCTGTGGGTCGAATTTGCGCCAGGCTTCGACACCCTGGCGCTGCACCAGCGGGCCCTGGCCCAGGGCATCAGCATCGCGCCGGGGCCGATGTTCTCGGCCCGCCAGGGCTGGCGCCACAGCATCCGGCTCAACTACGGCCACCCGTGGACCGAGCAGCTGGAAGCTGCCATGGCCACCCTGGGTCAGCTGGCCAAGGATTTATACAAAAATGGCCTGTAGCGCATATTCTGATTGCGCAGGCAGCTCTTAAAAATATAGCAAATCAACCGCAACGAAACTTGTGTGCGCAAGCGCACAGTCCGCGGCTGCTGCGCAGTGCATATTAAGAGCCTGTGTTACCCAAGGACTCCCGCATGCCATTCCACCCCTTCTTCCCACGCCGCGCCTTGCTGGCTGCCACCCTGGCCAGCCTGTGGGCAGCAGGTGCCCTGGCCGCCGACCCCGCACCCTCGGCTGCGGCCCAAGCCCAGTACCAGCGCGAGATGGCGGTGTGCAACAACGGCAGCTCGAACCAGAACGCCGCCACCTGCCGCATCGAAGCCGAACGCGCACTGGCCGAAGCCCGCCGCGGCGGCCTGACAGCCGCGCCCGGCCAGTACGACAAGAATGCTGTGCAGCGCTGCGAAGCCTTCCAGGGCGCGGACCGCATCGCCTGCGAAGCCCGCATGCGCGCACCCACCAGCGTGGAAGGCAGCGCGCAAAGCGGCGGCGTTTTGCGCGAGAGCGTGACCGTGGTGCCGGTGCCGGCCGTGCCTGCCACACCAGCATCCCAGCCATAAAAAAACCCGCCAAAGCGCGTTTTTACAGTAGCCCAGGGGCTATCAGCCCATGTGCAGACCGCCGTTGACCGAGAAGTCGGCACCGGTAGCGTAGCCACCTTCTTCCGACGCCAGCCAGGCGATGATGGAGGCGATTTCGCTGGGCTTGCCCAGGCGCTTGACCGGCACGGTAGCGACGATCTTGGCCAGCACGTCTTCACGGATGGCGTTCACCATGTCAGTGCCGATGTAGCCCGGGCTGACGGTGTTGACCGTCACGCCCTTGGTGGCCAGCTCTTGCGCCAGAGCCATGGAGAAACCATGCATGCCGGCCTTGGCAGCCGAGTAGTTGGTTTGTCCAGCCTGGCCTTTTTCGCCGTTGACCGACGAGATGTTGATGATGCGGCCCCAGCCTTTTTCCACCATGTCGGCCACCACTTGCTTGGTGACATTGAACATGCTGTTCAGGTTGGTTTCGATCACCGAATCCCAGTCTTCGCGCGACATCTTCAGGAACATGCGGTCCTTGGTGATGCCGGCGTTGTTCACCAGCACGTCGATGGTGCCGTGCTCGGCCTTGGTCTTGGTGAAGGCCTCGACGGTGGACTCCCACGCGCCGACATTGCCCACCGAGGCGTAGAAGGTGAAGCCCAGGGCCGCCTGTTCAGCGATCCACTTGGCGTGGTCGCGGGTCGGGCCGCAACCAGCGATGACCTTGAAACCATCCTGGTGCAGCCGCTGGCAAATGGCGGTCCCGATGCCACCCATGCCGCCGGTCACGTACGCTACTTTTTGTCCCATTTTTATCTCCTGAGTTATTGGTACACCCCCAGGCTACAGCGCAAGCGCTTTTCGCCCACCCCCTTGCAGGGGGCGCATCCAGTGGCCTGGCAAAGCCAGTTCCACGGATGCTCTGGGATCATTACGTTCTTGCTGATGCTAAGAGGTGAATAGTTTGCTTGTTAAAAAATACGCTAATAAAACTAGCGTTCGATGGTGAGTGCAACTCCCATGCCACCGCCGATGCACAGCGAGGCAATGCCCTTCTTGGCATCGCGGCGGGCCATTTCATGCAGCAAGGTCACCAGAATACGGCAGCCGGACGCGCCAATCGGGTGGCCGATGGCAATCGCACCGCCGTTGACGTTGACCTTGCTGGTGTCCCAACCCATTTCATTGTTCACGGCGCAGGCCTGGGCGGCAAAGGCTTCGTTGATTTCCAGCAGGTCCAGGTCCTGGGCTTTCCAGCCCGCGCGGGCCAGGGCCTTGGTCGACGCGGGCACCGGGCCCATGCCCATGTAGGCCGGATCCAGGCCGCTGGTGGCAAAGCTGGCGATGCGGCCCAGCGGGGTCAGGCCCAGGGCGGCGGCTTTCTTGGCCGTCATCACCATCACGGCGGCGGCGCCGTCGTTCAGGCCCGAGGCATTGCCGGCGGTCACGCCACCGGCCTTGTCGAACGCGGGGCGCAGGCCGGCCAGGGCCTCGGCGCTGGTCTTCTTGTTGATGAACTCATCGGCCGAGAAGACGATGGGGTCGCCCTTGCGCTGCGGAATGCTCAACGCGGCGATTTCGGCGACGAACTTGCCGGCTTCCTGCGCGGCAGCGGCCTTCTGCTGGCTGGCCAGGGCCAGTGCATCCTGGGCTTCGCGGCTGATGCCGTATTTCTTGGCCACGTTTTCGGCGGTGATGCCCATGTGGTACTGGTTGTACACGTCCCACAGGCCGTCGACGATCATGGTGTCGGTCATCTTCCAATCGCCCATGCGCTGGCCGTCACGGCTGCCCAGCAGCACGTGGGGCGAGGCGCTCATGTTTTCCTGGCCACCGGCGATCACGATCTCGCTGTCGCCATAGGCCACGGCCTGGGCTGCCAGCATCACCGACTTGAGGCCGGAGCCGCAGACTGCGTTGATGGTCAGGCCGGGCGTGCCTTGCTGCAGGCCGCTTTTCAGCACGGCCTGGCGGGCCGGATTCTGGCCGGCGCCGGCGGCCAGCACCTGGCCCATGATGACTTCACCGATCTGCTCGGCGCTCAGGCCGCTGCGCGACAGCACCTCTTTGATGACGTGGGCACCGAGTTCGGTGGCCGGGATTTTGGCGAGGCTGCCGCCAAATTTACCGACGGCGGTACGGGCTGCTGCAACGATGACGATGTCTTCCATTTTCTTGCTCCTGGGTGTTGGGTTTATTAGAACTCTTTGCGGTGCTCAGGCCGGTCTGCGGTGCAGTGTAGGGCCTGAAAACACAGGTTTTGTTACTCAATATTACTTACGAAGCCCGCGCCTTGACGTAGCGGCCGGGTGCGGGTTCGATGGCTTTGTACTTGCCGTGGCCGTAGCTGGTAGGTGCCGCCACCTGCTTGCCGCTATGGCCTTTGAGCCAGGTCGACCAGTCGGTCCACCAGCTGCCCGGGTGCTCGGTGGCGCTGGCCACCCAGTCGTCCACCGCGGCCGGGAACTTGGCGCTGTCGCTGGTCCAGTGGCTGCGCTTCTTCTTGGCCGGGGGGTTGATCACGCCAGCGATGTGGCCGGAGGCGCCCATCACAAAGCGCTTCTTGCCCGGCAGATGCTGGGTGGACGCGTAGGCGCCGCCAATCGGCACGATGTGGTCTTCGCGCGATCCGTAGATGTAGGCCGGCATGTCCAGATCGCGCAGGTCGACCTTTTCGCCGCAGACCACGGCCTTGCCGGGCTCGACCAGCTTGTTTTCGAGGTAGGTATTGCGCAGATACCAGCAATAGAACGGGCCGGGCAGGTTGGTGGAGTCGCTGTTCCAGTACAGCAGGTCGAACGGCGGAGGGGTTTCGCCCTTCAGATAGTTGCCCACCACGTAGTTCCACACCAGGTCGTTCGGCCGCAAGAAGCTGAAGGTGCTGGACAGATCGCCGCCCGGCAGCAGCCCGCCCTTGCCCAGCTGCTGCTCGCGGTACTTGACCATGGCTTCGTCGACGAAGATGTCGATGATGCCGGTATCGGCAAAGTCGAGCAGCGTGGTCAGCAGGGTCAGGCTGGCGACCGGCTTCTGGCCACGCGCCGCCAGCACCGCTACCGCCGTGCTGAGGATGGTGCCACCCACGCAAAAGCCCAGGGCATTAATGGTCTTGGCGCCCGTGATATCTTGGGTTACCGCTATGGCTTTAATAGCAGCGTCTTCGATGTAGTTGTCCCAGGTCTTGCTGCCCAGCGAGGCATCGGGGTTGCGCCAGCTGACCACGAAGGTGCGGTGCCCCTGCTCTACCGCGTAGCGGATCAGCGAGTTCTCGGGCTGCAGGTCGAGGATGTAGAACTTGTTGATGCAGGGCGGCACCAGCAGGAACGGGCGCTCGTAGACCTTGGCGGTCAGCGGCTTGTATTCGATCAGCTGGAACAGCTCGTTCTCGAACACCACCGCGCCCTCGGTAGTCGCCACATTGCGGCCCACCTCGAACAGGCTTTCGTCGGTCATCGACACATGGCCTTGCTGCATGTCGTGCATCAGGTTCTTCAGGCCCTTGGCAATGCTCTCGCCCTGGGTCTCCAGCGCGCGCTTTTGCGCCTCGGCGTTCATCGCCAGGAAGTTGCTGGGCGCCGATGCGGCCATCCACTGTTCGATGGCGAAGCGGATGCGCGAACGGGTCTTGTCGTCGGCCTCCACCGCGTCGGCCAGGCCCATCAGGGTGCGGCTGGTCAGCAGGTAGGCGGCAGCGGTGTAGGTGGTGAGCGGGTTCTCGGTCCAGGCCTCGGCGGAGAAGCGCCGGTCCTTGCGGATGGCGGCTGCGTCTACGCTCTGGTTCCACAGCGCGGCCGACTCCTGCAGGTACTGCTGCTGCAATTCCTGCAGCTTGGTGGGAGAAAAAGAGATTTTGGGCAATGCCGCCGGACTGGCAGTGGTGCCCAGATCCAGCCCCTGGATAGGCTTGATGGCCTGGGCCCAAGCCCGGGTCCAGCCGTCTCCCAGGGTTTGCTGGAATTGCTGGGCGGCTTGCGCCCAGTCTGATTCAGAATGCATAGTGGCTCCTCACAAAGCATGTTATCTAAGATAACAATACGGCTAAAAATCGCCCCCTACAGAGCACTATTTGATGTACATCGTTCCCATTGGCTGGATTTACGTGGCCCTCATGATGGCTGTCGCGGAAGCGACTAATAGTAACGGCACCGTGCTGGGTGGCGTTATGACGTTTGTACTCTATGGACTGGGTCCTGTGACACTGGTGGTTTACCTGATGGGCGCGCCCGCGCGGCGCCGCGCCATCAAGCGGCGCGAGGCCGCCGAGCATGCTGCGCAGCAGGCAGTCCAGCTAGCGGCCAAGCCAGATGCAGGCAGCCATGCGGCCGCAGACCCCGTCGCGCCGGTACGAAAAGAACCGTGACGGGTTGCTGACGGTGCACCAGTCTGGGCTGCCGTCGTTGCCATAAATGCCGCTCACACCCAGCGCCTGCAGCCGCAAACGCGCCAGGCCGGGCAGATCGGCCAGCCATTTGCCCGGGCCGTGCGGCACGAACAAGGCCGCCGCCTGCGGATGCTGGGCCATAAAGGCCGCCGGCACCTCGGGCCCCACCTCAAACTGCTGCGGGCCGATGCACGGACCCAGCCACGCTATTATTTCTGTAGCTTTTGGCGCAGATTCTGCCTGCGCCAGAGCCACTATTTCCTTGTAAGTCGTTTCCAGCACGCCCTGGCCGTCTGCGCCCAGCAGGCCGCGCCAGCCCGCATGGCTGGCGGCCACCACGCTGCCGCGCCGGTCGGTGAACAGCACCGGCAGGCAGTCGGCCACCATGGCGGTGCAGGCCAGACCCGGCTGGGTGCTGATGCTGGCATCGGCGACGATGGTCTCGGCACTCGGCGCCTCCAAGCGCGCGACCACCCGGCCATGCACCTGCTGCAAAAACACCGGCTGCGCCGCCAGCGCCTGAGCCAACACCTGGCGGTTGCTTTGCACGTCGGCCAGCACATCGCCCACATGGTCGCCCAGGTTCATGCTGTCATACGGTGCCACCGAATGGCCGCCGGCCCGGGTGGTGAACACCGCATGCACATGGGCGGGCGCCGGCCAATCTGGTAGCAACCAGTCAGTAGGTGTGTGCATGGTCAAAACGGCGAGCTGGCCGCAGCGCCGACCGTCAGCGTATCGACGGCGAACTGGCCGCGCTCGAACACCAGGCCCTTGCCGGCCCGGCTGCCGTACTGGTCGACCTGGCCGATCAGGATGTCGTGGTCGCCCGCGGTCACGGCCTGCTGCAGGGTGCAGTCAAACCAAGCCAGGGCATGGACCAGTTGCAGCCGCCCGCTCTTGCGCCGCGAAAACTTGGCCGCCGCAAAGCGCTCGGCCTGGGTACCGCGGGCAAAGGCCTGGGCCAGCTCCTTGTGTTCGCTGCCCAGCACGCTGACGGTATAGCCGCCGCCGCGCACAAAGGCCTCATGGCTGGTGGCGTTGTGCCGGATATTCCACAGCACCAGCGCCGGGTCCAGCGACACCGCGTTGAACGAGCTGCAGGTCATGCCGTAGTCCTGCCCGTTCCAGTGGGTGGTCACCAAGGTCACGCCGGTGGCAAAGCAGCCGAAGGCGTCGCGCAAATCACGGCTCATGGCACCTCCACACCAGCCGCCAGGCTGTACAGCTGGTACCAGGTCTCGCGGTCGATGCGGACCTTGAAGGCATCGCCCAGGGCCTGCACCCGGCCCAGGTCGTTGGTACCCAGCACCGGCACGATGCGCGCCGGGTGGGAGAGCAACCAGGCCACGGCCACCGCGTCCAGGCCCACGCCATACTGGCTGGCCAGGGCTTGCAGCACCGGGCGCACGCGCTGGGCCGCTGCGCCATCGCCAAACAGCGCGCCGCCGGCCAATGGCGACCAGGCCATGGGCGGCAACTGCTTGCGTTGCAGATAGGCCAACTGGCCATCGGTGAACGGCTGCTGCGCCAGCAGGCTGAGTTCGATCTGGTTGCTGGCCAGCGGGGTCTGCATGGCCGACTGCAGCAGCTCGCAGTCCCAGGGCTGGAAGTTGGACACGCCGACCGCGCGCACTTTGCCGGACTGCACCAGCTGGTCCAGGCAGGCGCCGGTTTCAGCCGGGTCCATGAACGGGTCGGGGCGGTGCAGCAACAGCAGGTCGATCACCTCCACGCCGAGCTTCTGCAGCGAGGCATCGACCGAGGCGCGGATGTGCGCAGCCGAAGTGTCGTAGTGCTTGACCTTGCGCTCCGGGTACTTGGACGAGGCCAGCATGATGCCGCACTTAGTGACGGTCTGCAGGCGCGCGGCCAGCGCCGGTTCGGCCTTCAGCGCTTCGCCAAACAAGGCCTCGCAAGCGTAATTGCCGTAGATGTCGGCATGGTCAAAGGTGGTAATGCCCTGGTCAAGACAGGCGTGGATCTTGCGCAGAGTGGCCGGCACCGAGGTGTCGGCACTCTCGGCCAAGCGCCAGACGCCATAGACCAGGCGGCTGATGTCGAGGCCCGAGGCCCCCAGGGAAATACGTGGCGTAGATGACGGCATTAACGACGGGCTCCGAGCCCAGGGGTGGATGGGGTGGATAGGGATAAGGCCAGAAGGCTGCTGCGCTAGTTTACTGAGAACCAGGCCCCCACCGCTGGTGGGGCGGTGCGTGCCCGGCACCAGGCCGCCTGCAGCCGCATCTTTATCAAAAATTTACACGCCACCCGCGCATCGATTCACCAAATTTACACCGACCGTCGCCAGAATGGCCGCCTTGCCAACGAGCGGGCCGACCCGCTTGCCCTCTGTTTAACTGTCAGCCCACTGCGTCCCATCGATGAAAAGCACCGCGCCCCAATTGAAGGTAGATACGCAGCGGCAAGGTTTCAGTTGGGTCGATGGCCTGGTACTGCTGAGCCTGTTCGGCCTGCTGTGGAGCGTGATGCACTTCGGCCGCGGCATGCTGGTGGCCTTTGATCCGGCCACGGTGCCGGAGCTGGACTTCTCCACCCGCCAGATCCCCTACTACGCCGGCCGCACCCTGCTACGCATGTGGATTGCCTTTGGCTTCTCGCTGTTCTTTGCCATCTCGCTAGGCTATCTGGCGGCCAAGAACAAAGCCGCGCGGGCGGTGATACTCCCGGCGCTGGACATTTTGCAGTCGGTGCCGGTGCTGGGCTTTTTGTCGGCCACCGTGGCCGGCTTCATGGCGCTGTTCCCCGGCAGCCTGCTGGGGGTGGAATGCGCGGCCATCTTCGCCATCTTTACCGGCCAGGTGTGGAACATGGCCTTCGGTTTCTACCACTCCATGGTCACCGTGCCTACCGACATGCAGGAGGCGGCGTCCACCTACGGCCTGGGCCGCTGGCAGCGCTTTCGCACGGTGGAGCTGCCAGCCTCGGCGCACAGCCTGATCTGGAACTCGATGATGTCCTTCGGCGGCGGCTGGTTCTTTGTGGCGCAGAGCGAAGCCATCAGCGTGATGAACCAGGACATCAAGCTGCCGGGCCTTGGCTCCTACATGGCGATGGCGATTGAAAGGGGCGACAACCAGGCGGCCCTGTGGGCCGTGGCCGCCATGCTGTTCCTGATCCTGGCCAGCGACCAGCTGGTATGGCGGCCTCTGCTGGTATGGGCCGACAAGTTCAAGATCGAGCTCACCGAATCCGGCCTGGCACCCACCTCCTGGGTCTACCAACTGCTGCGCGGCAGCTATGTGTTCACCTGGCTGGACCTGCGCGTCTGGCAGCCCCTGGCCGACGCCCTGGAGGCACGCCTGCGGCGCCAGCAGCCGGCACGCAAACGCCGGCGGACCGAGGCCGTGGGCTGGCCGCTGCGGATAGCGGGCATGGTGCTGGCCGCCTGGCTGGGCTACGAGGCCGTGCTCGGCGCGCTGGCCGCAATTGCGGCGCTGCATGGGGCACTGACCACCGGCACGTTTGCGCACATCGTCTGGCTGGGTTTTCTGACCCTGCTGCGGGTGCTGGCCATGACGGTGCTGGCCACCCTGGTGTGGACGCCGATTGGCGTGTGGATTGGCTTCCACCCCCGCGTGGCGCGTTATGCCCAGCCGCTGGCGCAGATCGGCGCATCGTTCCCGGTGAACATGACCTTCCCCATCGTGGTCGGCCTGTTTGTCGCCACCCACACGCCCATGAACTGGGGCAGCATCCTGCTGATCGCCATGGGCACGCAGTGGTACATCCTGTTCAACGTGATCGCCGGGGCCATGGCGATCCCGAACGAAATGAAGGAAGTGGCCCGCATCTACGGCCTGCGCCGCTGGAAGCTGTGGCGCACGCTGATCCTGCCGGCCATCTTTCCGTTCTGGGTCACCGGCGCCTGTACCGCGGCCGGCGGCGCCTGGAACGCCAGCATCGTCGCCGAGCTGGCCACATGGGGCAGCACCACCCTCAAGGCCGACGGCCTGGGCGCCTTTATTGCCGAAGTCACCAAAAGCGGTGACACGCCGCTCATCATCGCCAGCATCGGCGTGATGTCGCTCTTCGTCGTGGCCATGAACAAGCTGGTGTGGCGCCGGCTGTATGGATTTGCAGAACGCCGCTTCCGACTCGATTGATCTTTGATATGCACACCCCAAACACTTCCACCCGCACCAAGCCGCCGATTGCCGAGCTGCGCGGCGTCACCAAATCCTTCACCACCGCGGGCGGGCACGAACTCAAGGTGCTGGACCAGATCGACGTGGCCGTGCACGAAGGCGAGTTGCTGGCGTTGCTGGGCCAGTCGGG
Source organism: Rhodoferax sp. OV413 (assembly GCF_900104385.1). Classification (GTDB taxonomy): domain Bacteria; phylum Pseudomonadota; class Gammaproteobacteria; order Burkholderiales; family Burkholderiaceae_C; genus Rhodoferax_B. The sequence goes on from NZ_FNJA01000010.1 coordinate 42,358, forward strand.
CTCGGGCAAATCCACCATCCTGCGCTGCCTGACAGGGCTGATCGAGCCCACGTCCGGCCGGGTGCTGCACAAGGGTGAAAGCCTGCACGGCATCAACGACGAAGCCTCGGTGGTGTTCCAGACCTTTGCGCTGTACCCCTGGCTGACGGTGGAGCAGAACGTGGCCGTGGGCTTGATGGCACACAACATCGGCCGGGCCGAGCGCGACGCCGCCGTCAACCGCGCCATCGAGCTGATCGGCCTGGGCAACTACCACGCGGCCTATCCGCGCGAGCTGTCGGGCGGCATGCGCCAGCGCGTAGGCATTGCGCGGGCTCTGGTGTCGCAGCCGCGCCTGCTGTGCCTGGACGAAGCCTTCAGCGCGCTCGACGTGCTGACCGCCGAAAACCTGCGCCAGGAACTGATCAGCCTGTGGCGCACGTCCGGCATGGGGCTGAGCTCGATTTTCATGGTCACGCACAACATCGAGGAAGCGGTGGAGATGGCGACCCGCATCGTGGTGCTGTTCCCGCGCCCGGGCCGACTCGGCCTGGTGCTGGACAACCCGCTGCCCTACCCGCGCGACACCAAGAGCCCCGAATTCCAACGCCTGGTGAGCCTGATCCACGAATGCATCACCACCACCACCTTGCCGGACATCCCCGCCGAGGTACCAGTGGCCGGCCAGCCGATTTCGCGTGCGCGCAGCCGCATGGAGTCGATACCGCTGGTGCCGGTGGGCCAGATCCTGGGCCTGCTGAGCATCTTGAACGACTCGCCAGAGCTATCCAATATCTACGACATTTCCGACGAGATCGGCAAGGAGTTTGGCGAAACGATTGCGCTGGTAAAGGCGGCAGAAATCCTGGAGCTGATCGACACGCCGAAAGACCAGGTGGTGTTCACCGAACTGGGGCGGCGCTTTGTGGCCGCCGAGCCCGCCGGCCGCCGCGCCATCTTTGCCGAACAGGTGTTCAAGCTGCGGCTGTTCCACATCATCCTTGCCCTGCTGCACGAGTATGAAGAAGTAGAAGCCGACCGCGTGGTCAAGGACATCGCCAGCGCCCTGCCTTACGACAACCCCGAGCGCATCTTCCAGACCATGATCGCCTGGGGCCGCTACGCGGGTTTGATGGATTTCAACGCCAAAACCCACAAGGTGTTCGTGCCCAAAAGTGAAGCCGAAGAAGAGGCACTGTAAGCGGCATCTTTCAGCCCCATTTGCTACATATTAAATAGCATCTTGCACAAGTAAGATATGCGCCAGAAGCCTTTTTCATACTGAAACCGCAATGCGGTAGACAAGGCGCGGTCCACCACGGGCCAGCCCAAGCTTTCACCTAGCTATCACCAACTGTCGGCGTTTTCTCTGTGGCTGCCCCCCGTACGGGCCGGCATGATGCAGGCATGAATATTCTGTTGGTGGAAGACGATCTGAACCTGGTGGATGCGCTGAGCCGCATGCTGGTGGCGCGCGGGTTCCAGGTGGTTTGCTGCGCCGATGGCATCGAGGCCTTGGTGATGCTGCGGCAGCGCCAGTTTGATGCGGCCCTGCTGGATTTGACCCTGCCCGGCCTGGATGGCCTGGAGGTGCTGCAGCGCCTGCGCGACGAAGGCTCGCGCCTGCCGGTGCTGGTGATGACCGCCCGCACTGCAGTGGAAGACCGGGTACTGGGCCTAAACTCCGGCGCCGACGACTACCTGAGCAAGCCCTTCGACGTGGAAGAGCTGGTGGCCCGCTTGAAGGCGCTGGTGCGCCGCAGCCTGGGCGTGGAAGACTTCCGCTGCGGGGCGCTGCGCCTGGATCTGGACAAGGGCCGTGTCTTCCGCGGTGCGCTGCCGCTAGAGATGCCGGGGCGCGAGCTGGCCCTGCTCAAGGCCTTGATGCTGCACCCCGGCCAGGCCGTGGCCAAGGAAAACCTGCACCAGACCGTGTTTGGCGACGAAGGCCAGGCCGGCTCGGACGCCATCGAGGTGCTGGTGCACCGCCTGCGCAAACGCATCCAGGGCTCGGGCGCCAGCCTGGTCACCCTGCGCGGCGTCGGCTACTACCTGATGGACGATGCACTGGCCGACAAGCAGGACGCACCATGAGCGCGGGTGCACCCCGATCCTGGCGGCGCCTGGCCGCCGTCCGGCCCTGGAAGGTCGGCCGCTCCATCCGCTGGTTTGTCTTCGCCTGGGCTGTCGGCTTGCTGCTGGCATTGGATGCGCTCCACAGCCTGTGGCCGCTGGACCTGTCCGCCGGGGAATGGTGGGCCTTGAAAACGCTGCTGTTTGCCGGCGCGCTGTGGTGGGTATTGCGCCAGGCCTTCCAGCCGGTGCTGCTGCTGGGCCAAGACCTGGCCGACCGCAAGCCCGATGACCTGCGCCCGGTGCCGAACCAGCAGCCCGCCGAACTGGCGCTGCTGACCACCGCGGTGAATGGCCTGATGCAGCAGCAACAGGCCTCGCTGGACCAGCAGAAGAAATTTCTGGCCGACGCCTCGCACCAGCTGCGCACGCCGTTTGCGGTGCTGCGCACCCAGCTGCAGGGCGTGATGTCCGGGCAGCTGGAAACCCGCGACACCCTGCCCAAGATGTTGGCCACCGTGGACCGGTCCAGCGCATTGGTACGCCAGCTGCTGGCCATGGCCAAGGTGGAGCAGCTGGTGCGCCGCGCACACTGGACCGAAGTCGACCTGATGGCCGTGGCCCGCGACGTGGTGCTGGAATTTGCGCCGCTGCTGGCCCGCAAGAAGCTGGACTTCGCGCTGCAGGCAATTCCGGTGCGGCTGCTCACCGACCCCTGGCTGCTGGGGGAAATGGTGCGCAACCTGCTGTCGAATGCCATCCACCACACCCCCAAGGGCGGTGCGCTGGGCCTGGTGATACGGGTGCTGCCCAGCGGCACCGAGCTGCTGGTGTGGGACAACGGTGGCGGCATGGACGAGGCCGTGCAATCCCGCCTGTTCGAGCCCTTCCAGTCTTCGTCTGGCGCCACCGGCGTGGGCTTAGGGCTGTCGATCTGCCGGCAAATCGCGGTGTCCATGGATGCCACGGTGGACTTGTTCAACCGCGTGCAGCAAGACCGCATCGTTGGCGTGGACGCGGTGGTCCGCTGGCCGCAGGAGTTGTCGCATGGCTAGCGCGGTGCAGTTCGAGGCGGTGCACAAGGTGTTTCCCAACGGCGTGCGGGCCTTGAACAATGTGCAGCTGCGCATTCCGCCAGGGCAGCTGACGACCCTGCTCGGGCCGTCCGGCTGCGGCAAAACCACCTTGCTGCGCATGGTGGCCGGGCTGGAGCAGCCAACCACTGGCCGGATCCAGATCGGCGGCGTCGACGTGACCGATATGGACGCCACGCAGCGCCCGATCAGCATGGTGTTCCAGAGCTATGCCTTGTTCCCGCACCTGAACGTGCTGGACAACGTGGGCTACGGCCTGCGCATGCAGAACCTGCCGGCGCAGGAGTGCGACCACCATGCGATGGCGGCGCTCACGGCCGTCGGTTTGGAGGCCAGCGCCACCCGCAATACCGCCATGCTGTCCGGCGGCCAGCAGCAACGCGTGGCCCTGGCCCGAGCCCTGGCCTTGCGGCCCCAGGTTCTGTTGCTGGACGAGCCACTGTCCAACCTGGATGCAGGCCTGCGCCGCCACATCCGCGAGGACATCCGCGCGCTGCAGCAAAGCCTGGGGTTGACCGTGGTCTACGTCACGCATGACCACAACGAGGCCATGGCGGTGAGCGACAACGTGGTGGTCATGCGCGATGGCCAAATCATGCAGATAGGCACGCCGCAACAGGTGTATGCGACGCCGCACTGCGAGTTCGTGGCGGCCTTCATGGGCGACGCCGTGATGTTCGATGCCGAGGCCGATGCGGCCGGCACGGTGCATCTAGGCCCGCTGCGTGTAGGCGCAGGGCTGACGCGGCGCCAAGGCAAGGTGCGCCTGGTGGTGCGGCCGCACGCCTGGCGGCTGGAGCCGGCCAGCGGCACCGGACTGGCCGGCAGAGTGCTGTCGCGCGCCTTCCTGGGCCGCAATACCGAATACCAGGTACTTACAGCACTGGGCACTCTGCTGGTGCTGGTGCAAGGCGAAGGCCAGCCGCGCCAGGTGGACTCGCCCGTCAGCGTACAGCTGGACACCCTGGGGGTCAGCGTGGTCATGCCGTCGGGCTCCGAGGCTAGCAACGACCCGTGACGCCAGCCCCTTGGAGTTCACAGCTTCTACAGATTCCCTATTTTTCAAACGGACCCACGGGGTCCATATTCCAGGAGACCAGAGTGAAAAAGAACCGCTTCCTCATTGCCCCCTTGTTGCTTGCCTTGGGCATGCCCGCCTTCGCGCAGGACGGCGGCGAAGTCAACGTGATTTGCTCCGCCCAGGCAGACTGGTGTAATTTGATCCAGATCACTTTTGCCAAAACCCGCGGCATCAAGGTCAACATGACCCTCAAAGGCTCGGGCGAGGCCTTGGCGCAAATCACCGCTGAGCGCGCCAACCCCAAAACCGACCTCTGGTTTGGCGGCACAGGCGATCCGCATCTGCTGGCAGCCGAACAGAACCTGACCCTGGAATACAAATCTGCCACCCTACCCCAGCTGCATGTCTGGGCGCAAAAACAAGCCGAACAGGCTGGCTACAAGACGGTGGGCGTGTACTCGGGCCCACTGGGCTTTGGCTACAACACCGAGTTGCTGGCCAAGAAGAAGCTGCCCATCCCCAAGGTCTGGGCCGATCTGCTGAAGCCCGAGTACAAGGGCGAGATCCAGGTATCCGACCCGCGCGCCAGCGGCACGGCCTACACCATGATTGCCACGCTGGTACAGCTCATGGGTGAAGACAAGGCATTTGAGTACCTGGCGGCGCTGCACAAGAACGTCAGCACCTACCCGCGCTCCGGCGTTGGCCCGATCAAGGCGGTGGCGCGTGGCGAGGCTGCCGTGTCGATCAGCTTTGTGCACGATGCGCCAGGCGAAAAAGCCCAGGGCTTCCCGGTAGAGGCCATCACGCCGGCGGACGGCACAGGCGCCGAGATCGGCTCCATGTCGCTCATCAAAGGCGCGCGCAATCTAGACAACGCCAAGAAGCTCTACGAATGGGCCTTGACACCAGGCGCACAGCAGTTCGGCGTGACCGCCAAACAGTTCCAGCTGCCGTCCAACAAGAGCACGCCGCTGGACCCGCGCATCCCTGATTTCAAAAAAATCAAGCTGATCGACTACGACTACGCCAAGTACGGCCAGGCAGCCGTGCGGCGCCAACTGATCCTGAACTGGGAACGCAAGGTCTTCAACCAGGCCAAGTAAGCCCGTATCGGCGAGCCCCGCGCGGGGGCCGCCGATACAGCCCTGCAGCGCAGCCTATCCATCTCCACCGAGTTCCCTTCTATGCCAGTCCAATTTACAGAACGAACCCAGCGTGCGATATACGCATGGGTCCTCATAGGCTTCGCCGCCTATCTCGCCTTGCCGTGGTACTTCCTGCAAAGCGGCTCGCTGCTTTCGGCCATGTCCAAACTGTTTTCCGAGCAGGTGTCGGCCAATGGTGTGACGCAAGCCGCCGTGCATGGCCGCGCCTGGCTCTGGACAGGCATGGCCGGCCTGCTGATCGCAGGGCTGGGCGCCTTGTTGCCCGCCGGCCGACGCCAGGGTGGCGTGCTGGTTGCCGGTGCGCTGGTCGGCTTGCTGGGAATCGGGGTCAGCGGCTTCACCATCGGCGCCACCGGTTGGTCGTATGAATGGCTGAATGCCGCGCTGGGTGCGCTACCGCAAGGGCAATTTGGCATCGGCTGGGGCGGCTTCGTGGTGCTGGTCTGCCTGGTGATGCTGCTGGGCTCGGGCATTGCGCGGCTCGGCTACTTCCGCGGCGATGTGTTTGTGGCGGCCACCGTGGTGGGTTGCGCGGCACTGCTGTGCTTGTTCGTGGTGTTTCCGGTGGCCAAATCCCTGGCCGCGGCCTTCTATACCGAAGACGGTAACTTTGCCATCGCTGCCGTGTGGAACCGCATTGGCACCGAACGGGTATGGGGCCTGGGCTGCCTGCGCTCCGGCGTGCATTGCGGCGTTGCCTGGAATACCTTGTACCTGGCCTTGCTGACGGCGGCCGGCACCACGGTGCTGGGCACCATGATTGCCCTGATCTCCGAACGCGGCTCGGACAAACGCATCCAGAAGCCGCTGAGCGCGCTGGCCATGCTGCCCATCATCACGCCACCCTTTGTGGTTGGTCTGGGGCTGATACTGTTGTTTGGCCGGGCGGGCATCATTAACCAGTTGCTGGAGTCGTGGTTTGGCATCGTCCCTTCGCGCTGGTTCTACGGCGTGTTCGGTGTATGGCTGGCCCAGCTATTCGCCTTCACCCCGATTGCCTACATGATCATGCGCGGGGTGGTGCAGGGCATCAGCCCGTCGCTGGAAGAAGCCGCGCAGACCCTGCGGGCCAGCCGCATGAAGACCTTTACCACCGTGACCCTGCCGCTGCTGGCGCCGGGCCTGGCCAATGCCTTCCTGGTGGGCTTTATTGAGAGCATTGCCGACTTCGGCAACCCCATCCTGCTGGGTGGCGACTACGCGGTGCTGTCCACCGACATCTTCTTTGCCATCGTCGGCGCCTCGCTGGACCAGGGCATGGCGGCTGCATTGGCCCTGGTGCTGACGGTTTTTGCGCTGACTGTGTTTTTCGTCCAACGGCGCATTCTGGGCAGCACCAGCTTCACCACGGTATCGGGCAAAGGCGATGCGGGCGTGCCCATGGAATTGCCCACCCTGGTGCGCCGCGTTTGCACCTGGGTGGCCGGCCCCTGGCTGGCCTTTACGGTGGTGGTCTACCTGTTCGCCTTCGCGGGCGGCTTCGTCAAGATCTGGGGGCGCGACTACAGCCTGACCCTGATGCATTTCAAGACCGCGTTCGACGTGCAGATGGGCGAGCATGGCCTGGTCTGGGCGGGCACGGCCTGGAGTTCGCTGTTCACCACCATCACGCTGGCCGCCATTGCAGCGCCCATCTGCGCCAGCATCGGCTTGCTGATCGCCTGGCTGATGGCCCGCACCGAATTCCGCGGCAAGGGCTTGTTTGAGTTCTCTGCGCTGCTGACCTTTGCGATCCCCGGCACGGTACTGGGTGTCAGCTACATCCTGGCCTTCAATGTGCCGCCGGTCGAGCTCACCGGTACCGGCCTGGTGATCGTGCTGTGCTTTGTGTTCCGCAACCTGCCTGTCGGCGTGCGGGCCGGCACCGCGTCCTTCAAGCAGCTGGACAAGTCGCTGGACGAAGCCTCGGTGATGCTGCGGGCCAGCAGCATGACGACCCTGCGCAGGGTGGTACTGCCGCTGCTCAAGCCAGCCCTGGTGGCCGCGCTGGTCTACAGCTTTGTGCGCTCCATGACCACCGTGTCGGCGGTCATTTTCCTGGTCACGGCCGAGTACGAACTGGCCACCACCTACATCATTGGCCGGGTCGGCAATGGCGACTACGGGGTCGCGCTGGCCTACTGCACGGTACTGATTCTGCTGATGTCCCTGGTCACGGCCCTGATCCAATTTTTTGTCGGCGAACGCAAGCTGGGCCGCCGCGCAGTGGGCGCCAACAAGTAGCCCATGGCTGCAGCGTCCGCACCACCCCCTACCCACCCAACACACCAAGGAATATTCCAAATGACCCAAGCAGGCATTGAATTCAAGAACGTAGGCAAACGTTATGGCGGCGAGCGCTCGCCGCTGGTCGTCAAAGGCATCAGCTTCACGGTGCCCAAGGGCAGCTTGACCACGATTCTGGGCCCCTCCGGCTGCGGCAAAACCACCACGCTGCGCATGATCGCCGGCCTGGAAACGCCGAGCTCGGGCCAGATCCTGATCGACGGCCGTGACGTGACCCACCTGGGCCCGGCCGAGCGCAACGTCAGCATGGTGTTCCAAAGCTATGCGCTGTTCCCACACATGAGCGTGCTGGAAAACGTGAGCTACGGCCTGAGCGTCAGCGGCGTCAAGGCTGCCGAAATCCTGGAGCGCGCACACGCCGCCATGTCCGCTGTGGGCCTGAATGGCTACGACGAGCGCCTGCCCAGCGAGCTATCGGGCGGACAGCAGCAGCGGGTGGCGGTAGCCCGGGCCCTGGTGCTCGAACCCTCGGTACTGCTGTTTGACGAGCCTTTATCCAACCTGGACGCCCGGCTGCGCCGCTCCATGCGCGAAGAAATCCGCGGGCTGCAGCAGCGCCTGGGCCTGACCGTGGCCTATGTGACCCACGACCAGAGCGAAGCCCTGGCGGTCAGCGACCAGATCATCGTGATGGACCAGGGCCTGGTCGCGCAAGCCGGTACGCCCTCGGATCTGTACGAGCGCCCCTGCAGCGAATTTGTGGCCGGCTTCATGGGCGAGGCGATGTTGTTTCCAGGCCAGGCATTGGCCGACGGCAGCATACAGGTGGGCACGCTGCGCCTGAAAGCCCTGCACCCGGTCCAACCCGGCCCCATCAAGGCGGCCATCCGGCCCGAGGCCTGGACGGTAGGCAAGCCGAGCGACGGCGGACTGGCCGGCGTGATCGCCAAGAAAGCCTATCTGGGCAGCATCTACGAGCTGACGGTGGATACCGGCCTGGGACCGATTTTTGTGGTGTCGTCCGACGTTGCCACCGATTGGAAACTGGGCGACGCCGTGTCCTTGAACCTGCCCAGCCGCGGTATCTCGGTCGTTCCCGCCTGACGGCGCAGCTACCCGTCTGCTGAACATGCACCATCCACGTCGGCACATCATTGCGGGTCTGGCGGCTGTCTGTATGGGCCTGCCGGCACCCGCCCAAGCACAGGCCAAGACAGGCCATTCCGCCTTGGTATTTGGTCTGATCTCGCCCCGGGCCCCGGACGAAACCCGGGCCAACTGGGAGCCATTCGTGAAGCGCCTGGGCCTGGCCGTGGCGCAAGCGGTGGAGCTCAGGGTTTACACAAACCAGGGCGACATCGTCAAGGCATTTTCTGCCGGGGAAATAGACATCGCCTGGATGGGCAATGTCCCGGCCCTGGATGTGGTGGAAAGTGGAGCGGGCGAAATATTTGCCCAAATGGTCGCACAGGATGGCAGCGTGGGCTACAAATCCATTCTGGTCGCGCAGAGCGGGGCAGCGGTTGCATCTCTCGACCAGGTACTGCAGCAGGCCAAAAGCCTGCGTTTCAGCGACGGCGACCCCAAAAGCACCTCTGGCTACTTGGTGCCGCTGTACTTCGCGTTCCATAAAAGCGGCATCAACAACACAAAAACAATTTTCCAGTCGGTGGAGGTCGGCAGCCACCAGCAAAACCTGACCAAGCTGGCCCAGGGCACCGTGGATGTCGCCACGGCCAACAACGAAGAGCTGGCCTTTTTTCAACGCGACTTTCCCGACATGGCGCGCAAGCTCAAGGTCGTATGGGAGTCGCCGCTGATACCGCAATCCCCTCTGCTATGGAAAACCAGCCTGCCACCAGAGCTGAAGAAAAACATTCAGAAATTTGTGACCGGCTTTGGTGCCGGCAAGCCCGAAGAGCAGCGCATTCTGTTGGCCGTCAATGGCTTGTCGCGGTTCAGGCCATCTAGCAATCGGCAACTCGTGCCGATTGCCGATCTGGAAATGTTCAAGACCCGCCAAGCCATTGATAACGACAAAACACAGTCTGCCAATGACCGACAGCAACGAATCAATGCAGCGATAGAACGCGGCTCCCGTCTGGAGCTCCGTCTCAAGCGTATCAGCCCCTAAGTGCCCTGCCAACCAGCGAAGACTTCCATGCCATCTACCTCCAGATCTTCCTCCTCCATTGCGCGCCGCCTGGGCCTGGGCTTCGGCACCGTGCTGGCGCTTCTCCTGACGGTCGCCGTGGTCAGCGGGCTCGGCCTGCGCAGCATGGCCAGCCAGCTGGAACAGATCACCGAAGTGAACGCCAGCAAGATCCGGCTGGCCCGGAACCTGATGGGCAACATCAATGAACTGGCGCTGCACGTCCGCAATGTCACCTTGTTCACCGACATGCAGAAGATCGATGCCGAAGTCAAACAGGTCGCCGAAGCCCAGTCGCGCTATGCACAGACCCAGTCGCGCCTGGTCGCCGCCATGGCCACAGACGAAGAGAAGGCCGCCCTGCAGGAGATCGTAAAAACCAGTCTGCGGGCCCTGCCCTCCATCGACCAGGCGGTCGCGCAGGGCAGCAGCGGTGACAGCACGGCAGCGGTCAGCACCCTGACCGGCAAGATGCAGGAAGAAGAAGCCCAGTGGCGTCAAAAAGTAGCGCTGCTGGTGGATTTGCAGGACCAGCTGTCGCTGGATGCATCGACCCTGGCCAAAACCCAGCAGCGCAATACGCTGGCCACCATGCTGGTGCTGGTCGTGGTGTCGCTGGCGCTGGGCGGCCTGATTTCCTGGCGCATCACGCGCAGCGTCACCGCACCGGTGCAACGCGCCATGGTGGTGGCCGAGCGGATTGCCGACTGCGATCTGACATCGGCGGTGGAAGTACACGCCACCGACGAAACCGGCCGGCTGCTGGAGGCCATCCGCACCATGCAGGACCGCATGAAATCCCTGGTCGGCGAGATCTCGCAATCGGCCGAATCGATACAAACGGCCAGCGCAGAAGTGGCCATGGGTACCCAGGATTTGAGCCTGCGCACCGAGCACACCTCCAGCAATTTGCAGCAAGCCGCGTCCTCCATGGCCGAGCTGACCGACACGGTGCGCCAGAGTGTGGATGCGGCGCACAACGCCCACCAGTTGGCCACTTCGGCGGCGGGCCTGGCCGCCCGCGGTGGCGCCGTGGTGCTGCGCGTGGTATCCACCATGGAAGACATCAACACCAGCTCGCGCAAGATTTCCGACATCACCAGCGTGATTGACGGCATCGCGTTCCAAACCAATATCCTGGCGCTGAATGCCGCAGTCGAAGCGGCCCGTGCTGGCGAGCAAGGGCGGGGCTTTGCGGTTGTCGCCAGCGAAGTGCGCAGTCTTGCCGGGCGGGCCGCCGAAGCAGCCCGGGAAATCAAGGGCCTGATCGCTGCCTCGGTCGACAAGGTACAGGCCGGCACCACCCTGGTGGGCGACGCCGGGCACGCGATGCAAGACATCGTGGACTCGGTGCAAAAGGTGGCCAACATCATTGGTGAAATTTCCGCCTCGTCCACCGCGCAGTCCGACGGCATTGAAAGAGTCAACGGAGCGGTGGCCCAGCTCGACCAGATGACGCAGCAGAACGCGGCACTGGTAGAGCAGTCCGCCGCTGCCGCCGAGTCGCTGAAAGAACAGGCCGGCAATCTGACGCGGATGGTCGGCTTGTTCAAGCTGGACAGCGTGACCAGGGCAACGTCGACCACTCGGCCGAACCCGCACGTGGATACGCTTTTAATTCAATAAGGCGTGCACCACAGCAGTAGTCACTTCTTCAATAGCTAACCTGACAAGCCCCCCATGAAACTCAAGACCCGAATTCTTTGGCTGTGTGCAGCCACCCTGCTGGGACTGGTTGTGCTATCGGCCGTGGCCTTGACCACGCTGTACCAATCGATGATGAAGGAGCGCAAGGCGCAGCTCACCAACCTGGTGGTATTGGCCCATGCCGCCGCGCAAAAATCCTACGAGAAGGAAAAGAGCGGCGCCCTTTCGCGAGAGGCCGCGATCAAGGAAGCCTCCCAGACCATTGGCAGTTTCGTGGACAAAGACAAGTATTTTTTTGTGCGCGGCTATTCGCACGATGTCTCCTTGGTCCACCCCAACCCCAAGCGCGTGGGCATCGTCAACGAAAAGGGCAGCAAGGAATCGGGAGACCGTTACCGCGCATCGATGCAGGGTAAGACCGTCGGCACGGTCATTCAACCGGGTACGCGCCCCGGGGTCAAGGAGCCGGTAGACAAGCTGTACGCCGTCATCCATTTCGAACCCTGGGACTGGATCATCGGGTTTGGTGACTACGTGGACGACATTGAGGATGCCTTCTGGCGCAATACGGCCATCCTGCTGTCCATCGGCGCGGTGCTGATGCTCATCATTGCCCTGATGGCCTGGCAGATGCTGCGCACGCTGGTGCAACAGCTCGGTGGCGAGCCCCAGTACGCGGCAGACGTGGTGACCCAGATCGCCGAGGGCAACCTAGCGGTAGAGGTGCATACCCTGCCCAGCGACCAGACCAGCATCCTGCATGCCATCCATGCCATGCGCGACAAGCTGGCCCATCTGGTGCGCCAGGTACGCGACAGCACCGAGTCGATCAACACCGCCTCAGCCGAGATCGCGGCCGGCAATAGCGACCTGTCCGGCCGCACCGAGTCGCAGGCCAGCGCGCTCGAGGAAACGGCGGCCTCCATGGAGCAATTGACCGCCACCGTACAACAGAACGCCGCCAACGCCCGCCGGGCCGACGAGCTGGCGCGCTCCGCCTCCGACATGGCTGTGCGCGGCGGTGACGTAGTCCAGCAGGTGGTGAGCACCATGGGCTCCATCGACCAGTCCTCGCGCAAGATCGTGGACATCATCAGCGTCATCGACGGCATCGCCTTCCAGACCAACATCCTGGCGCTGAATGCCGCCGTAGAGGCTGCCCGGGCGGGCGAGCAAGGCCGCGGCTTTGCCGTGGTGGCCAGCGAAGTGCGCAGCCTGGCCCAGCGCAGCGCAGCCGCTGCCAAGGAGATCAAGGGCTTGATCGACGACTCCGTGGCCAAGGTGGGCGTGGGCACCCAGCTGGTGGAACAGGCCGGCTCCACCATGCGCGAGGTGGTCAACGGCGTAAAGAGCGTCACCACCATGGTGGCCGAAATCAGTGCCGCCAGCGCCGAGCAAAGTGCCGGCATCGCCCAGGTGAACCAGGCGATATCGCAGATGGACCAGGGTACGCAGCAGAACGCCGCGCTGGTCGAAGAGGCCCTGGCCGCAGCCCAGTCGCTGAGCCAGCAGGCCGTGGCGCTGTCGCAGACCGTGGGACAGTTCCGCGTGGCCTAGATGGGAAACACCTGCTGGTTAGGGTTGTCTGTTTCGGGGTGCAGCAAAAGCGCCTGATTGCGGCGCGGGCCGAACAGCATGCCGATGCCGCTAGTGCGCATTTGGCGTTCATCATGTCTTTACGAAGACGGCGTTGAATAGAGCGAAGACGGTCGTCGCAGTTGCCCAACGGCTTGGTAAGGGAATACACCCGGCCGCCCCAGGAAAACGACTAAAGTACCGGTCTTGATCGCACACCACCTACGCCCGCCCTTTGAGCACCTCTGCCATGCAGCAAGTCCCCCACGTCGTCATTTGTGAAGGCTGCGACGCCGTGTACCACAAGACGGTTCTGGGCCGCGGCCAGGTAGCGCGCTGCCCGCGCTGCGGCACCGAGCTGGAGCGCTACACAGGCCGGGCGCAGCAGCGCATTCTGCCGATGGTGGTGGCGGGCTTGCTGATGTTTGCGGTGGCCAATCTGTTCCCCATCGTCGCCATCTCACTCGGCGGCCAGTACAGCGAGGTCACGCTGGCCGGCGCCGTGCAGGCGCTGAGCCAGGAGGGCATGGCCGAAGTCGCGCTACTGGTGCTGGCCACCACCCTGCTGTTTCCGCTGGCGCAGCTGCTGATCCTGCTCTATCTACTGGTGCCGCTGCCGCGCCAGCGCCGCCCGCTGGGCTTTGCCTGGCTGGTGCGCATACTGCAGTCGCTACTGCCCTGGGGCATGGTCGAGGTGTTCCTGCTGGGCGTGCTGGTGGCCATCATCAAGCTCACCAGCTCGGCCGAGGTGATCATCGGCCCGGCGCTGGGCGCGTTTGTGGCGCTGACCGTGCTGTTGACCGTGATCCTGTCGTTCCAGCCACGCAACTTCTGGCACATGGCGTTTGCCGAGTCCACGGAATGACCGGCACGGCCACCGCCACCTCCCTGGGCCTGGTCGGCTGCCACCACTGCGGTGCGGCCTGGCAAGGTGCGGCCGACGGCCAGGCCTGCGGCGTTTGCGGCACGCCGCTGCACCGGCGCAAAACCGACAGTCTGAACCGCACCTGGGCACTGCTGGCGGCGGCCTACCTGATGTACCTGCCGGCCAATCTGCTGCCTGTGATGATCACCAGCAACCTGCTCAATACCAAGGTGGACACCATCCTCAGCGGTGTTATCTACTTCTGGGTCACCGGTGCCTGGGGCCTGGCCGCCATCGTGTTTGTGGCCAGCTTTCTGGTGCCGCTGTTCAAGCTGGGCGCGCTGACCACCCTGGTCTGGATGGCCCAGCGGCGCAGCCCGCGCTTCCGCGAAGACCGTGCCCGGCTGTACCGCATGGTCGAGCTGATCGGCCGCTGGTCCATGCTCGACGTGTTCGTGGTGTCCTTGCTGGCCGGCCTGGTGCGTATCCAGGGCTTTGCCGAAATCACCGCCGGCGTAGGCATTGCCGCTTTCGCCGCAGTCGTGGTGCTGACCATGCTGGCCTCTTTGAGCTTCGACCCGCGCCTGACCTGGGACGATGCCCCAGCACCTGCGCCGGCCCACCCCTTACCACCTGTGCACAATCCACCGCATGAGCCAAGACCCCTTGCCTAATCCGCCCGCAGCGTCCGACCTGCCCACGCCCAGCATCGAAAAGAAGCGCAGCTGGCTGCCCTCGCTGATCTGGATCGTCCCCATCGTGGCGGCACTGGTCGGCGTGACCCTGGTGGTCAAGACCGTACTCGGCCGTGGCCCGACCATCGAGATCAGCTTCAGCACCGCCGAAGGCCTGGTGGCCGGCAAAACCAAGGTCAAGTACAAGGAGGTGGAGATCGGCTCAGTCACCGCCATCACCCTGGCCGAGGACCGTTCCCACATCGTGGCCACGGTGCAGCTGCAAAAAGAAGCCAAGAGCTTCATCGCCGACGACACCCGCTTCTGGGTGATTCGCCCGCGCCTGGAGGCCGCTGGCGTCAGCGGACTCGGCACCCTGCTGTCGGGCGCCTACATCCGGGCCGATGCCGGCGTGTCCGAAGACACCACCCACAAATTCGTCGGCCTGGAAGCCCCGCCCATCGTCACCCGTGACACCTCGGGCCGGCAGTTCGTGCTGCACGCCGGCAATATCGGCTCGCTCGACGTCGGCTCGCCGCTGTACTTTCGCCGCATCAAGGTCGGCCAGGTGGCCGCCTATGCGCTCGACCCCGACGGCAAGGGCGTGACGCTACGGGTCTTTGTCAACACGCCGTACGAGAAGTTTGTCGGCGCCAATACCCGCTTCTGGCATGCCAGCGGCGTCGACGTGGAGGCCAGCGCCAGCGGCTTCAAGGTGCGCACCCAGTCGCTGGCCACCATGGTGATGGGCGGCATCGCCATGCAAGCGCCCGACGATGCCCCCGGCGCCGAAGCGGCCGAGAACGCCAGCTTCAAGCTCGCCGAAGACGAAACCACCGCGCTGAAAGCGCCGGATGGCCCGTCGCAAACCCTGTTGCTGAACTTCAACCAGTCGCTGCGCGGCCTGGCGCCCGGTGCGGCGGTGGACTTCCGCGGCGTGGTGATTGGCGAGGTCAAATCCATAGGCGTGGAATTCGACCGCGTGGAACGGCGCTTCAATATGCCGGTGCTGATCGAGGTCTACCCGGCCCGCCTGGGCCGGAACTTCGACAGCGAACAATCCGACCCGGTCGCCACCCAGCAGCGGCGGCTGCAGCAGCTCATCAACCGCGGCCTGCGGGCCCAGCTGCGCACCGGCAACCTGCTCAGCGGCCAGCTGTATGTGGCACTGGACTTCTTCCCGAAAGCGCCGCCGATCGAGCTGAAAAAGATCAGCGATCCGGTCGAGCTGCCCACCGTTCCCAACGGCCTGGACGAATTGCAAACCCAGGTCTCCGAGATCCTGGGCAAGATCAACAAGGTGCCGTTCGAACAGCTGAGCACCGACCTGCGCAAGACCCTGGCCACGCTGGACACCACGCTGACCAGCGCCGAGCAGCTGGTCAAGAAGCTGAACAACGATGTCGCGCCCGAAATGACGGCCGCCATGCGCGACGTGCGCAAGACCATCAACACTGCCAACGAGACGCTGAATACGGCCGGGCGCACCCTGTCCGAAGACGCGCCGCTGCAACAAGACCTGCGCCAGACGCTGCGCGAGGTGAACCGCGCCGCCGCGTCCATCAAGGTGCTGACCGACTACCTGGAGCGCCACCCCGAATCGCTGCTGCGTGGCAAACCCGAGGAAAAGAAATGAGCCTGTTCCGCCCTACCCTCGCCCTGCTGGCCGCCTCTGCCCTAGCCGGCTGCGGCACCACACCCGCAGTGCGCTACTACAGCCTGAGCACGGCCACCGCCGCTACGGCAACCACAACGGCGCCCACGGCCAAGCCGCTGTTGATCGAAGTACCGCCGCTGGCCCTGCCCGAACGCCTGGTACGGCCGCAGCTGGTGGTGCGCACCGCCGCCAACCAGGTCGATGTGCTGGAGCTGCACCGCTGGACCGCCCCCTTCGACTCCGAGCTGCGCGACGCGCTGGCCAGCAGCATTGCGGCCCGGCTGGGCGCGGTCGATGTGTCGGGCGGCGGGCGCCTGGCCGGCCAGCCGGTGTACCGCGTGGCGGTACAGCTGCGCCAATGGGAGGCGGTGGACAACAGCCGGGTGGAAGCCAGCTTCAGCTGGACCATCCGCCGCTCCGACGAAGCCCGCAATCTGGCCTGCCAGTGGAGCCAGTCCGTGCCCGTGGGTGCTGGCATCGCCGCGCTGGCCCAGGGTGCCCAGCAGCTCACGGCCCAGGCCGCACAGCGCATGGCCGCCAGCGTCAGTGCGCTGGATGCCGACGCCGCCGCCCAGTGC
Source organism: Rhodoferax sp. OV413 (assembly GCF_900104385.1). Taxonomy (GTDB): domain Bacteria; phylum Pseudomonadota; class Gammaproteobacteria; order Burkholderiales; family Burkholderiaceae_C; genus Rhodoferax_B. The sequence continues at coordinate 59,068 of NZ_FNJA01000010.1, forward strand.
CCAGCCTGATTGCTATTATTTTAATAGCTGCTTGCGCTAGTGAAATAAGCGCCAGCGGCCTTTTTCTTATAAATTTAAGCCTGGGGTTGCAGCTGGGCCGGGGCCGCGAAACCGACGATCCGCCAGACCACGCCGGTGAACGCCAGCACCACCAGCAGCATGCTGGCATAGGCCCAGTGCAGGCCTACCAGGTCCGACAGGCTGCCCACCACCACGCCCGCCAGCTGCGAGCCCACGCTGTAGCCAATCATCAGCAGAGCCGACAGCTTGGACGCCTGCGCCGGCATGTCGTCGATCATGATGGCCAGCAGCACCGGGAACACCACGCCCACGCCGACGCCAAACAAAAAGTTGCCCAGCCCGGCCACCACCCAGCCACCCTGGCCGGCCAGCGCCACGTTCATCGCCATGCCGGCCAAGGCCAGCAGGTTCAGCCGCCAGAGCTTTTGCCGCAGCGGCCAGCGGCTGTGCCAGAAAGCCTGCCACAGCCGCGCGGCGATCATGCCGGCGACGAAAAATTCCAGCCCGATGCGGGCCGCATTCGGGCTCAGGTGCTGGGCGTTGATGCCGAAGCTGACATACCAAAAATTCTGCCCCCATTCCAGAAAGCCGCTGAGCACCCCGCCCAGCACGGCCCAGAACACCACCGGCCGGCGCAGTAGCTGCACATAGCCCATGGACGGACCACCGGCCTCGGCATGGTGGATCGGCGCCAAGTTCACAAAGTGCCGGCGCGGCCAGAAGGCCACCAGCACGGTCAACAGCGGCAGCAGGTACACGGCGTACGGCATGCGCCAGCTAGTGCTGAACTGCTGCACGCCAATCACCGCCATCGGCGCCACCAGATTGCCCAGGCTGAACGCCAGGTCAACCATGCTGAGCATGCGCGCACGCAGCTCGGCCTGCGGGCTGATGTTCGCCAGAATGCTGTGCGCCAGGGTGAACAGCGCGGTCTCGCACAGCGCCACCAGGAAGAAGCCGGCCAGCAAAGTGCCGAAGTTGGGCGACAGCACGATCAGGCTGATCGCCAGCAGCGCCGCCGCGGTATAGCTGAGGAACAGCGGCCGGGGTGCGTAGCGCTGCGCCATGCGCCCGCCCTGTAGTGCGCCGAGCACACCGCCGGCCGACCAGACCATCATCAGCACGCCGAGCTGCTGGTAGTTGTCCAGCTCCTCGCGCAGCTCGGGGGTTACCGCCCCCAGGATGGCGGCAAAAACCCCGGCGCACAGCGCGGTGTAGATCACCACCCAGGCCAGGTACGGAATACGCGCAATAAAGTCTTTGAGTTTCACGGGAGGGTTGACGCAAGCAAAGCCTCGGCTAGCGCGTCGACACGCCCGGCCATTGGCAAAAATAGGGATAAGAAGGGGCAACAACGGGAGGCAGCCGGCCAGGCACATCCGGTTACACAGATGTGTGGCGCGTGAAGTATTGTCTCGCGCCCAGAGGGCGGACGCTGGCCGCGGAACGAATGGCAGGGACGCGGTGTCAACCATATTGGCGATAGCGCGTCATTCAGTAGATTCCTCTTACTTTTCCCAGGACCCGCACATGCGTATTTTTCCCTCTGCCACTTCGCTCATTGCCTCCGGCCTGCTGGCTGTCAGTCTCACCGGCTGTGTGGTGGCTCCGCCCCGCGCGCAAGTACAGCCACAACCGGTAGTCGTTGCCCCGGCCCAGCGTATCGAATTCGGCCGCGTAGCCAATATGGAGCTGCTGCAAACCCAGGAGCGCCCGCAAACCAGCGGCGCCGGCGCGGTGATCGGCGGTATTGCCGGTGCCGTGCTGGGCCACCAGATCGGCGGCGGCTCAGGCCGTAGCGCTGCCACGGTGTTGGGCGCATTTGGCGGCGCGATTGCCGGCAACAGCATAGAAGGCAACCAGCAGCCCGCCCAGGTGCATGCGTCCTACCGCGTGACAGTGCAGGCCGAGGACGGCAGCTACCGCTACTTCAGCGTGGCCACGCCCACCGATTTGCGCGTGGGCGACCGCGTGCGCATGGGCGGCGGGCAGTTGTACCGCTATTAAGGTTTTTAGGCCGCTAGCGCTTATCTAGTCTGCGCTGGCAGCTATGCTATTCGTAGCTAAACCACCTACCACCTGCCAGACCTGTGCATAGCCGAGCTGGCGCAGGGTTTGCACCGCGCGCAGGCTGCGCCGGCCGCTGCGGCAGAAGAACACCAGCGGCACGGCCGGATCGCCCAGGCAGTCGGCCAGCTGCGGGCCCAGGCGACCCAGCGGCGCATTCCGCACCGCCCGGCCAAAGCGCAGCGGCTGCGGATCGGCCCGGTGTTCATAGGCCTCGCGCACGTCCACCAGCACGGCCTCGGGGTGGTTGCGCAAAAAGTCATCCAAGCCTGCAGACTGCAGATGCATGGCCGGGTCGTCGGCCAGCGCCGGACCGTGCCGCGGCGGCAGGCTGTCCGGCATTGGCTGGACTACCTCGGCACGCCAGGCCGCGCCGCACCGGGCAATCCGCGCACAAGCGGCATCGATGAAAGCAGCATCGGCCATCGCGCCGAACGATAGGCGCACCGCCGACGCTGCCTGCCAGTCCGGCACGCCCATGGCCTGCAGCACATAGCTGGGCGCGGCCAGCTGGGCCGAGCAGGCGCTGCCCGCGCTGACGCGCACACCGGCGGCATCCAGCAGATCGACGATCACGCTGCTGGCCACGCCCGGCACCGAGAAGTTCAGCGTCGTCGGCAAAGCCGTGGCAAACGGTGCATTGAAAACAATATCGGGCCAGGCCGCACGCAGACTCTGCGCCAGTCGCTCTCTAAACTGTAGCATCTGGGCTGTGCTGCAAAAGCTGTCACCGTCTTCCAGCGCCTGCAATACCGCGCCCAGTGCGGCGATGCCGACCATGTTTTCGGTACCCGCGCGCAGGCCAGCCTCCTGGCCACCGCCGGCCAGCAGCGGGGTGAATGGTGCACCGCTGCGCACATACAGCAGGCCTATGCCCTTGGGCGCATACAGCTTGTGGCCGGAAAACGGCGCGTAGTCGATGCGGGTCTGTGCCAGCTGCAAAGGCAGCTTGCCCAAGGCCTGCACGCAGTCGACCAGCCAGTAGGCCTGCGGCGCGACGTCATTCAGCACGGCTTCGATGCCCACCAGGTCGGACACCACGCCGGTTTCGTTGTTCGCCGCCATGGTGCATACCAGTGCGGCCTGCGGTGCCAGCGCGCGCAGCACGGCCAGGTCGTGCCGGCCCTCGGCATCGACCGGCAAGGCACGCAGCTCCAGCTGCAGTCCTAACAACGCATTCCAGTGCGCCAGGCTCTGCGGCACGGCCTTGTGTTCGGTGGCGCCGTATAGCAGCAGCCGGCCCACGGCCTCGCCGCGCGCCTGCCGCTCCCGCAGCGCGCACAGAGCGGACAGCACTGCCGTCTGTATGCCCTCGGTCGCGCCGCTGGTAAACACCACTTGGCCGTCCCCGCTGCCCAGCACCCGGGCCGCGCGGGCACGGACGCTGTCGACGATGTGCCGGGCTTGCAGGCCCGTGGTGTGGCTGCTGCTGGGGTTGCCGAACAGCGCCCCCATGGCCTGTTGTGCTGCGGCCAGGGCGGCCGGCAGCACCGGGGTGGTGGCATTGCAATCAAGATAGATATCGGTAGTCATGGCGATCTATCCTAACCATAGAAGCACGAATAAAGATACCAAAATTCTTGATTAATCGAATTAAATTAGAATGAATATCTTGCAAATTCATAAAATAGAGCATGAATCCACTTGATCGACTGGACTACGCGATTCTGGGTGCGCTACAAGTGGACGGCAGCTTGTCCGTGGCCGCCTTGGCCGAGCGCGTAGGCCTGTCCAGCACGCCCTGCTGGAAGCGGCTAAAACGCCTGGAAGACGAGGGCTATGTCACCGGCCGCGTGGCGCTGGTGGACCGGCACAAGGTCGGCCTGCCGGTGACGGTGTTCGTGAGCGTGCGCACCCAACAGCACGACGAAGCCTGGCTCGCCCAGTTTGCCGCTGCGGCGTCCAGCCTGCCCGAGGTGCAGGAGTTGCACCGCATGAGCGGCGACGTGGACTATCTGCTGAAAGTGGTGACCACCGACATCGGCGGTTACGATCGCTTCTACAAAAAACTCATACAGGCCGTGCCCTTGAGCGGCGTGTCCTCCGCCTTTTCCATGGAACAGATCAAATCCACGACGGCACTGCCGCTGGATCTGGTGTCCTTCGGCGCATCCAAAGTATAGAAAACGACTTGCGCAGCGGCGCAAATCTTAAAGAAAGATAAAAACTATGGCCATCCAATGGTTCCCCGGTCACATGCACCTGACCAAGAAAGCCATCACCGAGCGCCTCAAGGAGACCGACGTGGTGATCGAGCTGCTGGACGCCCGCATGCCCGGCTCCAGCGCCAACCCCATGCTGGCAGAGCTGATCGGCAGCACGCCCACGCTGAAAATTTTGAATAAGCAGGATATTGCCGACCCGGCGCGCACCGCACTCTGGCTGGACCACTACAACGCCCTGCCCGGTACCCGCGCCATCGCCCTGGACGCCAGCGAAACCGCGCCCGCCCAGCGCCTGATCCCCGCCTGCCGCCTGCTGGCACCCTTGCGCGGCGGCATGGTCAAGCCGATGCGGGTGCTGATCTGCGGCGTGCCCAACGTCGGCAAGTCCACCCTGGTCAACACCTTGAAGGGCAAGCGCGCCGCCAAGACCGGCGACGAGGCCGGCATCACCAAGCTGGAGCAGCGCATCGTGCTCGCCGACGACTTCTACGCCTACGACACGCCAGGCATGCTCTGGCCGCGAATCATCGTCGAGCAAAGCGGCTACCACCTGGCAGCCTGCGGCTCGATAGGCCGGAACGCGTTTGACGAAGAAGAAGTGGCGCTAGAGCTGTTGCTGATCCTGCAAAAACACTATGCGGGCCAGGTCGAAGAACGTTACAAGCTGGACCCGATTCTGGGCCTGACCGACATTGGTGTACTCACCGAGATCGCCCGCAAACGTGGTGGCCTGCTGGGCAAGGGCAAGGTCAACCTGCAAAAAGCCGCCGAGATCGTACTGACCGAATTCCGCTCCGCCACCCTGGGCCGGGTCACGCTGGAAACCCCCGAAGAATTCGCCGGCTGGCTAGCCGCCGGGCAGGCTGCCGATGCGGCCCGGCAAGCCAAGAAGGATGCGCGGAAGAACAAGAAGCCGCAGGCGCCCGAAGCCGAATCGGCATAAGTCGGCAGACATAAAAAAACCCCGCTGTGTTGCCACAGCAGGGTTTTTGGTTTTAATCCCAACTGGCTTACGCCAGCGTTGAATTAGAAGCGGTGTTGCATGCCGATAGCGAACAGATCGTGCTTGATGTCAGCACGGCCAGCCAGCTTGGAGGTATCAGCTTCGTAACCAGCGGTCAGGAAGGTGCGCTTGGACAAGGTGTACTTGGCACCCAGACCGAGGCCCGTACGCTTGACGTTACCAGCAGTAGCATTGTCCTTAGAACGTGCGAAGCTGGTCGACAGGGTCAAAGCCGCGCCAACTGGCACGTCCAAACCGAGTTGGTAGTCGTTTGCGTCAGCATCGGTCAAATTACCAATGTTTTCAGCCTTGCCGTAGGTAGCCAGAGCCTTCACGACGCCGAAATCATAGGTACCACCCAGACGGGTGTACTTCTTGGCGGTCACAGCACCGGTGGACTTTTCGTTCTGGTAAGCCAGATGGGCAGCGATCGGGCCATTTGCGTATGCAACGGCAAAGCTCGACACGGAACCAGCACCAACGGTTGCAGTCTTGTTCTCACCCAAGCTGTAGCTAACAGATGCCGTCAGGCCGCTGAAAGAAGGCGTTGCGTAGAAAATGGTGTTGCCAGGACGTGGGTTGTAGGCAATGCTACGGAACGTCGAGTTCATTGGCGACAGAGCCGAATCCCAGATAGCGTCGGAAGCGCCGCTGTAATCATCAAATGGAGTCGTGGTGAAGCCCAGACGGGTTTCACCGAAGCTGCCGGACAGGCCCACATAGGCTTGACGCGAGAATGCGGTGCTTGCAGCAGGAACAGCAGCGGTAGTAGCCGTTGCAGCAACAGCAGTTGCGCCAAAGGCAGGAGACAGACGAGCAACGCCGGTATCAATGCTGAAACCTTGTTCCAGCTTGAAGTTGGCTGTCAAACCGCCGCCCAGATCTTCAGAACCGCGCAGGCCCCAACGCGAACCATTCACCAGACCGCTGTCGATCTTGGTTTGGCGCAGGCTGGTGGTGCCGTTATCGGTCTTGGTGCTGCCGAAATAGACGTCAACAATACCGTACAGAGTCACGGTGGATTGAGCCATGGCGGCGCCGGAAGCGGCGAGTACTGCCAAGGCGATCAGGGATTTTTTCATTCAAATTCTCCAAAGATTGAAAGTTGCCGGGTACACAGCCGGGCTGCTACCGCGACGCCACTCCTTGTTTCAGAAGCTGAAGCGATTACAACAGACGTGTTCGGACAATCGCGTGACTAATGGGGGAAAAAAGTTCCCTTTGTGGGCTTTAAACAACGCAATCTTTACATCGTCTCCAGAGGCGCAAAGGGTTTTCCCTTTACAAAAAAGTCGCAGAAGCGACTTTTGCCTTTAACTTACCCGGCACCATACAAAGCACGTGAACCCGATGGTAAAAACCGCTGGTTCGCGGGAACGGTAAATGCGGCCTTGCTTGGATAACTAGGGGCTTTTGTGAATAACTTTGGAGAACATATGACAAGAATGACTTTGGTAGCGGCCGCAGTGCTGGGCTGCATGGCTACGGCAGCCATGGCGCAAGAAACTCCCACCAGCAGCGTCACGCTGTATGGACTGGCCGACGTCGGCTTCAACCATGTCTCGGGACTAAAGCAAGGATCTGTAACCCAGCTCGCCAGCGGCATCATGGAAGGTTCGCGTTGGGGCCTCAAAGGCAGTGAAGATTTGGGCGGTGGCCTGAAAGCTATCTTCACACTGGAAAACCGTTTTGAAATCGACAACGGCTCTGTCTCCAATACACCAGCCTCCGGAACGCAGTTGCCCGACCGTGCATCGGTAGCCACCCAGATGGGCTTACCCGCACAATTGCAACCTTTGGTCACAGGCGCAGATGCTGTCATTGGTTCACGCATCGGCGTAAACCATGTGGACAAAAATCTGTTTGACCGCCAAGCCTATGTAGGCCTAATCACGCCAGTAGGCGCAATTACGGCAGGCCGCCAGTACACACCAGGCTACTTGGCGTCAGCCAGCTTTGACTCGATGAAAACCGAGTCCAGCCTGGCCTTGGGCCAACTGGTGTCGGTTCCCGCCTCATTCACCATCCGTGTCAGCAATTCGTTGCAATATGCCATCAAAACGGGTGGCCTGACGGCTACCGCCATGTACGCCTTGGGCGAAGTAGCGGGCAATAACTCCGCCAAACGTTTACTGGGTGCCATGACCACATACAAAGGCGAAGGCTTTGGCGTAGGGGTGGGCTACAACACGCAGAAAAATGAGTTGGGCCAGAAATCGCTGACCAATGCGATTTTGGGCGCCTCGGCTGATCTAGGCCCAGGCACCTTGAGCACGATGTTCGCCACCATCAAGGACGACCATCCGGCCGACCTGTCCACGATTGCGGCTGCCCTCATGGCATCCAATTCGGCAGTTACCTTGGGCCAGGCCACTGCGGTGCAAAATGCCTTTATCAACACATTCAAACAGCATTCCAACCTGTTCCACATCGGATACCGCATGACCATGGGCCCGCACACGACGACGGTGGCCTACAACACCATGAACGACAAAACGGCAGCCAATGCCGACCGCTCGTCTTACGGCGTGGCCTACACCTACGCATTGTCCAAGCGTACCGACCTGAATGCAGTGCTGACCCGCTTCAACAACAAGAACACCTCGCAAATCGCCCCCGGCGGCAACGGCTTCCTGGGTGGTGTCACCGCCTCTGCAGGTACGGACTCGACCAACGTAGCCTTTGGTATTCGCCACCGCTTCTGAGACCGCGGCCCCTGTGGCCGGCCCTGCAAAAGTCCTCCCTCGCGGAGGACTTTTTTTGCCCGAACCCCATGCCGATGATGTGCTTTACAGTGGATGCTTGTCCCTACATGGCCCTATCCGCATGCAGCTACCCGCCCTGCCCTCTGTCGACCAAGTCTGCCGCACCGCTGACTCGGCGCTACGCACACTGTTCACCATCCCCCATGCCAGCCGTAGCTGCCCCACCGTTCCCGAAGGAACGACTGAGCTCAGCGCCGCCGAGAAAGCCCATGCCGGCGCGCTGATGCGGGTCAACCATGTGGGCGAAGTGTGCGCGCAGGCGCTGTACACCGCGCAAGCTTTGGTCACAAAAAGCCCCGCCCTGCGCCGCCATTTTGAACATGCGGCGGCCGAGGAAACCGACCACCTGGCCTGGACGCGGCAACGCCTGGACGAACTGGGCGCGCGGCCCAGTCTGTTGAATCCGCTGTGGTACGCCGGCGCGTTTGGCCTGGGCGCCATCGCGGGTCAGCTGGGTGGTGACCGCTGGAGCCTGGGCTTTGTGGTGGAAACTGAGAACCAAGTGGCGGCCCACCTGCAAAGCCATCTGGACGGTTTGCCCGCCAGCGACCACGCATCCAAGGCCATCGTGGTGCAAATGAAAGACGACGAGGAGCGCCACGCCCAGCAGGCCCAGCAAGCCGGGGCGCTGGACTTACCCGCCCCGGTCAAAACCCTGATGACCCTGGCCGCCAAGGTGATGACAACCGTGGCGCACCGGATTTAGGCGATCTCGACCAAATCAAAGCTGGTGGTGATCTCGGCCGTCTTGCCCAGCATGATGGTGGCCGAGCAGTATTTGTCGTGGCTCATGGCAATCGCCCGCTCCACCGCGGTTGCCGGAATACCTTTGCCGGTCACGGTGAAGTGCATATTGATCTTGGTAAACACCTTGGGATCGACCTCGGCGCGGTCTGCCGCCAGCTTGACCGAACAGCCGCGCACATCGTGGCGGCCGCGCTTCAGGATCAGCACCACGTCATAGGCAGTGCAGCCACCGGTGCCGGCCAACAAGGTTTCCATGGGGCGTGGCGCCAGGTTCTGGCCGCCGTTTTCCGGCTTGGCGCTGTCGGGCGCGCCGTCCATGGTCAAAGTGTGGCCGCTGCCGGTTTCGGCAACAAAACCCATGCCGGAGCGGGTACCCGCTGCGCCGGTCCAACTGACTGTGCATTCCATTGGTGTCTTTCAGTAACAAAACCAGATTGTCTGGTGCAGCCTGGATTTTGCCCTTGGGCGCCAACTTCTTCACGATTTTTGCAACACCTAACTTGCTGCAACGCAACATCTCTAAGGGAAAACGACTAGAATTGACCCATCGCAACAGAGTTTCTTTGTTGCACCGCTTGTCTCCTCCACCCTCTGAAAAGGTGGATTTAAGCCCCGAGTCTTACGACTCGGGGCTTTTTTTATGCTTTTTTACGTCTGCGCAAGCGGTATGGGCCGTCCCCTTATCATCGACGACCGAGGAGAACCCATGACGACCGCATCCGCCAAGCCCGCCAAAGCCCCCAAGGCACCCCAGCCGCTGACCCCCGCCGACTATCTGAAGAAGATTCTCACCGCCCGCGTCTACGACGTGGCGATTGAAACCGCGCTGGAACCCGCGCGCAATCTCGGCATCCGCCTGGGCAATACCGTGCTACTCAAGCGCGAAGACACCCAGCCGGTGTTCAGCTTCAAGCTGCGCGGCGCCTACAACAAGATGGCGCACCTGACACCGCAGCAGCTGAAAAAGGGCGTGATCTGCGCCTCGGCCGGCAACCACGCCCAGGGCGTAGCCATGAGCGCACGCAAGCTCGGCACCCGCGCAGTCATCGTCATGCCCACCACCACGCCCCAGGTCAAAGTGGACGCAGTGGCTGCACTGGGCGGCGAAGTGGTGCTGTTCGGCGAGAGCTATACCGACGCCTACAACCATTCGCTGCAGCTGCAGAAAAAGCAGGGCCTGACCTTCGTCCACCCCTTTGACGATCCAGACGTGATCGCCGGCCAGGGCACGATTGCGATGGAAATCCTGCGCCAGCTCCAGGGCCTGGGCTCGCAGAAGCTGGATGCGGTGTTCGTCGCCATCGGCGGCGGGGGTCTGATCTCCGGCGTGGCCAACTACATCAAGGCGGTGCGGCCCGAGATCAAGGTGATCGGCGTGCAAACCAATGATTCCGACGCCATGCTGCAGTCGGTGAACTCCAGGAAGCGCGTCACCCTGGCCGATGTCGGCCTGTTCGCCGACGGCACGGCCGTCAAGCTGGTGGGCGAAGAAACCTTCCGCGTGGCCCGGCATCTGGTGGACGAATACATCACCGTCGACACCGATGCCGTCTGCGCCGCCATCAAGGACGTGTTCGTCGACACCCGCAGCATCGTCGAACCCTCCGGCGCCATGGCCGTGGCCGCGGTCAAGCAGTACGTGGCCAAGCACAAGAAAAAGGGCGAAACCTATGCCGCCATCCTGTGCGGCGCGAACATGAATTTCGACCGCCTGCGCTTCGTTGCCGAGCGCGCCGAGGTCGGCGAGGAGCGCGAAGCCCTGTTTGCCGTCACCATCCCCGAAGAGCGCGGCAGCTTCAAGCGCTTCTGCGAAACCATTGGCCAGCTGCCCGGCGGCCCGCGCAACGTCACCGAGTTCAACTACCGCATCAGCGATGCAGCCAAGGCCCATGTATTCGTCGGCCTGACCACCACCGCCAAGGGCGAATCGCAAAAGATCGCCGCCAACTTCAGCAAGCACGGCTTCAAGGCGCTGGACCTGACGCACGACGACCTGGCCAAAGAACACATCCGCTACATGGTCGGCGGCCATTCCAGCCTGGCGCACGACGAACGTCTGCTGCGCTTCATCTTCCCCGAGCGCCCCGGCGCTCTGATGAAGTTCCTGACCCTGATGCGCCCCGGCTGGAACATCAGCCTGTTCCACTACCGCAACCAGGGCGCCGACTACGGCCGCATTCTGGTCGGCGTGCAGGTGCCGAAGTCCGACGAAAAAGCCTTCGCCAAGTTCCTGGACACGCTGGACTACCCGTATGTGGAAGAAACGCTGAACCCCGCCTACCGCCTGTTCCTGCAGAGCTAGTGCGCGCGTGGATTTCATCCGCCACTACCTGCTAGCCGTCCAGTTCTTCACCCGCATCCCGGTCACCGGGCGGCTGGCGGCCTGGGTCGGCTACAGCCCGGCGATGCTGCGCGCCAGTGCCGCGCACTTCCCCGGCGTGGGCTGGCTGGTGGCTCTGGTGGCCTGCGCGGTAGCCGCAGCCAGCGGCACGCTGCTGCACGGGCGGCCGGGCAATGCGCTAGTGACCGCGGTGCTGTGCACCATCGCCACCGTGCTGCTGACCGGCGGCTTCCATGAAGACGGCCTGGCCGACGTGACCGACGGCCTGGGTGGCAGCGCCAACCGCGACCGGGCACTGGAGATCATGAAGGACTCGCGCATCGGTGCCTATGGCGCAATCGCACTGGTGCTGGCGCTGCTGGCCAAGGTCGCGCTGCTGGCCCTGCTCGACGCCTACAGCGGCACCGCCCTGCTGGCAGCCCTGGTCGGCGGCCATGTGTGGTCGCGCTTTTGCCCGCTGCTGCTGGTGCGCTGGCTGCCGCATGTGGGCGACGCCGCCACCTCCAAAAGCAAGCCGCTGGCCGAGCAGATCAGCCACGCCGCCCTGGCGATCGCATTCCTATGGTGTTTTATGCCGCTGGCGCTGGTGTTGTATGCGCAAGGAGCTACATTTTTAATAGCAGGCATGGTCGCCAGCGGCCTGGCCCTGCTCTGGATGCGCCGGCTGTTTGTGCGACGCCTGCAGGGCTTTACCGGCGACTGCCTGGGCGCTACCCAGCAGGTCTGCGAAATCGCCTTCTACCTGGGCGCGGCAGCGGCTTTGCGATGACTCAGTGGGCCGTGCGCCACGCCCAGCCGCTGGTGGCGCCAGGCATTTGCTACGGCGCGCTGGACCTGGCAGCCGATGCGCCAGCCACTCTTGTCGCGGCCGAACAACTGGCCGCCATCCTGCCCACAGGCTGCCATGTGCGCAGCTCTACGCTACAAAGATGCGAGCAGCTTGCGCAGGCTTTATATGCGCTAAGGCCCGATTTGGTACCTAATTTTGATCCCCGCCTGCGCGAAATGGATTTCGGCGCCTGGGAAGGCCAGCGCTGGGACGCTATCGGCCAGAGCGCGCTGGACGCCTGGACAGCGGACTTCGCCCAACACCGACCCGGTGGCGGCGAATCGGTACAAGGATTCATGCAAAGGGTGGCATCTGCCTGGGACGAAAAAGGCGATGGGCCCACGCTGTGGATCACCCATGCCGGAGTGATTCGGGCCTGCTCCCTGCTGCACACCGGACTGCGCCAGATCACACAGGCCAGCCAATGGCCGCAGGCCGCACCCGGCTACGGCGAGTGGTTTACTTTCTAACCGGCATTTCCAAGGCAAACGCGGCCGGGCCGTCCATGCGCGGCGCCAGCTCGGCACGCCGCGGCGCGACCGACTGCAGCAGCAAATCGCCGTCCACCACACCGCCCACACGGTAGGGCCTGGGCGGCTTGCCATCGACCGCGATCAGCGCCGCACCGCCCGTGCCCTGGCCGGCAATCACGCCGACCAGTGCGAACCGGGTTGAAGGATTGACCAGCGCCACCGTCGCCGGCCCCTGCGGCGCGGCGCCCAGCAGGCGGGCGACCGCGCCGGTATCGACGGGCGCACGGCTCTGGGCCAGCACCGCCGCCTGCGGGCCGCCGGGCTCGGAAGTCGACTTCAAGCCCCAGTACGCGGCACTCGCCAAGGCCAGGGCCCAGACGGCAAAGGTCACCAGCCGCGGCGCCCAGCGTGCCATGACAGAGTCGGATGCGTTGATTAACATGCATTGATTATCATCGCAGCCCATGACACACCACACCGCACTCCGCCACCGCTTGCAACACGGCTTTACCTTGATTGAACTGATGGTGGTGCTGGTCATCATTGGCGTGCTGGCCGCACTGATCGTGCCCAATGTGCTGGACCGCGCCGACGACGCCCGCGCCACGGCCGCCAAGACCGACGTGAACAACCTGGTGCAGGCGCTGAAGCTCTACAAGCTGGACAACCAGCGCTACCCCACGGCCGAACAAGGCCTTCAAGCCCTGGTCGCCAAGCCCAGCACCAACCCGGTGCCGCCGAACTGGAAACCCTATGTGGAAAAGCTGCCCAACGACCCCTGGAGCCGCCCCTACCAGTACCTGAACCCCGGCGTGCAGGGCGAGATCGACGTGATGTCCTTCGGCGCCGATGGCCAGGCCGGTGGCGAAGGCAAGAACGCCGACATCGGCAGCTGGCAGTAAGCCCTTGCTACCGCGCCAGAAGGGCTTCACCCTTCTAGAACTCCTGGTCGTCGTCGCCATCATCGCCATTGCCAGCGCCGGCGTGGGCTTCGCGATGCGCGACAGCAGCCAGACCTTGCTGGAGCGCGACGCGGCCCGGTTGGCTGCCTTGTTCGAATCGGCGCGTGCCCAGTCGCGTGCCAGCGGTGTGCCGGTGCGCTGGCGGCTCACGCCCCAGGGCTTTGCGTTTGACGGCCTGCCCGCCGGCACCCTACCCGAGCGCTGGCTGGGCAACGACACGGTGGCGCGCAACACCGCCCCCGTGCCGCTCGGCCCCGAGCCGCTGATCGGCCGGCAGGAAGTGGTGCTGCAGTCCATCAGCCAGCCGGCCCAGGCGCTGCGCATTGCCACCGACGGCGCGCGGCCGTTTACTGTGCAAACCGTTACTCCATGAACCCCGTGAAGTCCCGCGGCTTTACCCTGATCGAGGTGCTGGTCGCCCTGGGCATCGTGTCCATCGCGCTGATCGCCGGCCTGCAGGCCACCCAGGCGCTGACCACCAATGCCACGCGCCAGACCGATGTGCTGCTGGCCCACCTGTGCGCCGAGAACGAGCTGATCAAGATGCGCCTGTCGACCCAGATGCCCGGCGTGGGCGACAGCAGCCAGAGCTGCGAGCAGGCCGGCCATGTGTACGACGTGCGCCTGTCGGTGCTGCCCACACCGAACCCGAGCTTTCGACGCGTCGACGCCCAGGTGTTCGACGGCAGCTCGCCCATACTGCGCCTGTCCACCATCGTGGGGCGGTTCTGATGCAGCGGCAACGCGGTTTCACCCTGGTCGAGCTGCTGGTCGCGCTGATGGTGATGGCGCTGCTGGCCGTGCTCAGCTGGCGCGGGCTGGACGGCATGACCCGCGCCCAGACCCAGACCCAGCAGCGCGCCGACGCCGTGCTGACCCTGCAGGCCGGCCTGTCGCAGTGGAGCACCGACCTGGACGCGGTGCTGCAGCTGCCCAATACCACCACCATCGACTGGGACGGCCGCGGCCTGCGCCTGCTGCGGCGCAGCAGCGACCCGCAAGCCCGCGGCCCGCTGGTGGTGGCCTGGTCGCGCCGCAATGTGGACGGCACCGACCAATGGCTGCGCTGGCAGTCGCCGGAGCTGACCGACCGCCGCGCCCTGGCCCAGGCCTGGGCCACCGCCGCGCAGTGGGCGCAAAACCCTGGCGACGCCGAAAAGCGCGCCGAAGTCGCACTCACCCCGCTGGCCGAATGGCGCATCTTCTATTACCGCGACAACGCCTGGAGCAACCCGCTGTCCAGCAGCGCCGGTGGCGCCGGCAATAACGCCGACACCAGCATCCCCGACGGCGTGCGCCTGGTGCTGACCCTGCCACCCGGCCAGGCGCTCAGCGGCGTGCTGACGCGCGACTGGATCCGGCCGACGGTGGGCGGGGGCAAGTCATGACCCCGCGCCGATTTTTATATACAAAATTGGCCTCTAGCGCATATTCCACCAGCGCGAGCAGCTCTTATATGCATAGCAAACGCCAGCGCGGCGCTGCCTTGCTGCTGGCCATGCTGACCGTCACCATGGTGGCCACCCTGGCCGCCAGCTCGCTGTGGCAGCAGTGGCGCAGCGTGGAGATCGAGGCGGCGGAGCGCCAGCGCGTGCAGTCGGCCTGGATACTCACCGGCGCACTCGACTGGGCCCGGCTAATCCTGCGCGAGGACGCGCGCTCTGGCGGCGCCGACCATCTGGCCGAGCCCTGGGCCGTGCCGCTGCAGGAGTCGCGCCTGTCGACCTTTCTGGCGGCCGACCGCAACAACACCGGCGGCGCCACCAGCGAAGAGCAGGTCGATGCCTTTCTGTCCGGCCAGATCAGCGACATGCAGTCGCGCCTGAACCTGCGCAACCTGGTCGACGAGAACAAAATTTCCGAAGTCTCGCTGGCCGCCTTCGGCCGGCTGTTCACCCAGCTGAACCTGCCGCCACAAGAGCTGAGCCTGCTGGCCGAACAGCTGCAGCTGGCGCTGGACACCACAAAGTACGCCAGCGCCGACGCCCGCATTCCGTTGATGCCGCGCCGCGCCGAAGACCTGGGCTGGCTGGGCTTGCAGCCCGCCACCGTGGCGGCGCTGCGGCCGTATATCAGTGTGCTGCCGGTGCGCACCCCGGTGAACCTGAACACCGCCAGCGCCACCGTGCTAGTGGCCAGCGTGGCGAATCTGTCCATGGCCGACGCACAAAAGCTGGTCGCCGCCCGGGCCAGCAAGTACTTTCGCAGCACCGCCGATGTGAGCGCGGTGCTGAACCAGTCGGGCATCAGCTTCAGCGAAAGCGAGCACGGCGTGGCCACCCGCTACTTCGAGGTGCTGGGCCGGCTGCGCATGGGGCCGAGCACGGTATTGGAGCGCTCGCTGGTGCAGCGCGACGGCATCAACGTCAGCACCATTTGGCGCGAACGCGCGGCCGCCGATCCGGCCGGCAACCTGGCGCCGTAAGTGTCATCCCGTCTACATACAATGGCCGACCATTCCCGCCCATGAGCACACTGATCGTCCTCCTTCCCCTAGAGCCCTCGGGTGCTGCCAGCGCCACGAGCCTGTTCGACTATGTGCGCACCGCCGATGGCCGCCACGTGGACAGCCACGACCGCGCGGTAGCGGCCCTGTTGCCGGCCGCCGGGGGCGCCGAGCTGGTGGTCGTCGTGCCGGCCCAGGCCCTGTCCTGGCACCGGGTGGAATTGCCCAAGGGCAGCTTGCAGCGCAGCGCCCTGGGCGGATCGGCCAGCACGCCCCGGCTGCGCGCGGTGCTCGAAGGCCTGCTGGAAGACCGGCTGCTGGAAGAACCCAGCGAGCTGCATTTCGCGCTGCAACCCGATGCTCCGGCCGACGGCCCGGTCTGGGTCGCCGCCTGCAACCGCGCCTGGCTGCGCAGCGCGCTGGCGCCGCTGGAAGCCGCCAAGCACCGGGTGGCCCGCATCGTCCCCGAATTCGCCCCCGACGCAGTGCGCCTGCAAGTGATCGGCAACCCGGATCAGGCCCAGCTGGTCAGCACCGGGCCGCACGGCGTCAGCCTGCTGCCGTTGGGCGCCGCCACCCTGGCGATGGCGCTGGGCGCCCAGACCGAAGCCCCCGAAAGCATAGACATCGTGGCCGAGCCCGGCGTAGCCGCATTGGCCGAACAGCTGTCGCAGCGCCGCGTCACGCTGCAGCAGGCCGGCGAGCGCTGGCTGGCCGCGGCCCACGGCCGCTGGGATCTGGCGCAATTCGAATTCAGCAACTCCGGCCGCAGCCGCGCCTGGAAAGGCCTGGCCGCCCAGGCCACGGTGCTGCTGCAAGCCCCGCAATGGCAGGCGGCCCGCTGGGGTTTTGCGCTGCTGCTGGTCGCCCAATTGGTCGGCCTGAACGCCTGGGCCTGGAGCGAGGCGCGCAGCCTGGACGCCAAGCGCAGCGCCATCCGCAACACGCTGACGCAGACCTTCCCCGGCGTCAAGGTGGTGGTCGACGCGCCGGTGCAAATGGGCCGCGAACTGGCGCTGCTGCGCCAGGCCGCCGGCGCCACCTCGGCCCGCGACCTGGAAGCCATGCTCAGCGCCCTGGGCGCGGCCCTGCCGCCGCAGTACAGTGCCACCGGCCTGGACTTCGCACCCGGCGAGGCCAAGCTCAAAGGCCTGCCCAGCAATACCGAACCACCCGTGCTGGAGGCCCTGCGCAACCAGGGCTACAGCCTGCGCAGCGAAGGCAATCTGCTGGTCCTGCAACCCGCTCCCGGCGCCGCACCATGAAGCTACCCACCTCTCTCCAAGCCCAGTGGGACACCCTGGCCCCGCGCGAACGCAGCAGCGTGCTGGCCGCGCTGGCCCTGGTGCTGGCCGCCCTGCTGTGGTGGATCGCCCTTGGCCCGGCGCTGCAAACCCTGCGCGCCGCCGACGCCCAGCACCGCAGCCTGGACGCCCAGCTGCAAACCATGCGCAGCCTGCAGGCCGAAGCCCAGGCGCTGCAAAGCCAGCCAAAGTTGAGCTTTGACGACGCACTGCGCGCCGTAGAGGCCTCGGTCAAGGCCGACCTGCGCGGCACGGCCCAGCTGAACACCGTGGGCGAGCGCATCACCGTCAGCCTGAAAAACACCCCGGCCGACGCCCTGGCGCGCTGGCTGGCCCAGGTGCGCATCAACGCCCGGGCCCTGCCCATCGAAGCCCGGCTGGTGCGCAGCGCCGCACCCGCTACCGCTGGCAATGCGGGCACGCCCGCCATCGCCAGCTGGGACGGCTCGCTGGTGCTGGTCTTGCCCAGCAACCGCTGACCCGCTGCATGGCCCGCCGCTCGCTCCGCAACGCCGCCAACGCCACGGACACCGCGCCCTGGCGCTGGGCCTGGACCGGTGCCAGCCTGGGCCTGCTGCTGGCCCTGGTGGTCTGGGCACCGGCACGCTGGCTGGCCGCTGGCCTGGCCCAGGCCAGCCAGGGCCAGGTGCAGCTGGCCGACCCGCGCGGCACGCTATGGGACGGCTCGGCCCAGCTGGTGCTGGCCGGCGGCGCCGGCAGCCGCGACAGCACCGCCCTGCCCGAGCGCCTGCGCTGGCGCATCCGGCCTAGCGGCCTGGGCGTATCGGCCCAGCTACGGGCCGAATGCTGCATGGCCCAGCCGCTGCAGGTGCAGGCCGCAGCCCGTTGGGGCGGCGCCCACATCAGCCTGGCCGACAGCCAGTCGCACTGGCCCGCGCCGCTGCTGGCCGGCCTGGGCGCGCCCTGGAACACGCTGCAGCCCGAAGGCCAGCTGACCCTGAACACCCAAGGCCTGGTGGTCGAACTGAACGCCGGCCGCCTGGTGCTGGCAGGCCAGGCCCGCCTGGAAGCCATCGACATGGCCTCGCGCCTGTCCACCCTCAAGCCCATGGGCAGCTACCGCGTGACCCTGACCGGCGGCAACCCGAATACTCTGCAGCTGGAAACCCTGGCCGGCAGCCTGCAGCTCACCGGCAGCGGCCAGTGGGTTGGCAACCGCCTGCGCTTCGACGGCGTGGCCACCGCGGCCCCGGACCGGGTGGACGCTTTATCGAATCTTCTCAACATCCTGGGGCGGCGCGACGGCGCGCGCGCCATCATCAAAGTAGGCTGAACCATGCACATGCCCTCACGCTTCTCGCCCGCTATTGTTTCCATAGCTGTCTGCGCATTCTGTACCTGCGCTGGAGCCCTGTTCTCTTTAAATGCACAGGCCCAGGCCGCGGCTGCAGCCCCCAAGCGCGGCGAGCCCATTACGCTGAACTTTGCCAACGCCGAGATCGAGTCGGTAGCCCGCACCATGTCCACCATCACCGGCCGCAACGTGGTGGTCGACCCGCGGGTCAAGGGCGTGATGACGCTCAGCACCGAACGCCCGGTGACCCCGGCCGCCGCCTACAGCCAGTTCCTGGCGACGCTGCGGCTGCAGGGTTTTACCGTGGTGGAGTCGAACGGCCTGGACAAGATCGTGCCCGAGGCCGATGCCAAGCTGCAGGCCGGCCCGGTGACTCTGGGCGAGAACAATGCCGCCGTCGGCAACCAGATCGTCACCCAGATCTTCAAGCTGAACTACGAGAACGCCAGCAACCTGGTGCCGGTGCTGCGCCCGCTGATCAGCCCGAACAACACCATCAACCTGAACCCCGGCAACAACTCGCTGGTGATCACCGACTACGCCGACAACCTGCGCCGCATCGGCCGCATCATCGCTGCCATGGACGTGTCGAACGCCAGCGATGTAGAAATCATCCCGCTCAAGTATGCGATTGCCAGCGACCTGGTGCCGCTGCTGACCAAGCTGGTCGAATCCGGCAGCAGCAGCGCCGCCGCCCCGGCAGCCGGCCAGACCGACAGCTCGTACAAGACCACCATGCTGGCCGAGCCGCGCAGCAACGCGGTCATCCTGCGCGCAGCGAATCCGGCGCGGGTGTCGCTGGTCAAGTCGCTGATCGCCAAGCTGGACCAGCCGACCATGAGCAACGGCAATGGCGACGCCGGCAATATCTATGTGGTCTACCTGAAGAACGCCGACGCCACCAAGATGGCGGTCACCCTGCGCGCCGCCATGTCCAGCGGCAGCGGTAGTACCGGCGCCAGCAGCAGTGGCAGTAGCTCCAGCCCGACGAGCAGCTCCAGTGGTTTGTCCAACACCAGCAGCTCCGGCAGTAGTAGCAGCAGTTCCACCTCGGGCAGCAGTAGCACCACCAGCGGCCCCAGCCTGAACAGCGCCAACAGCAACCAACCGTCCACCGGCGGCCAGATCCAGGCCGACCCGTCGACCAATGCGCTGATCATCACCGCGCCCGAGCCCCAGTACCGCCAGCTGCGCGCCGTCATCGACAAGCTCGACGGCCGCCGCGCCCAGGTGCTGGTGGAGAGCCTGATCGTCGAAGTCAGCAGCAACAAGGCCGCCGAGTTCGGCATCCAATGGCAGGGCGTGCTGGGCAATGTAGGCCTGGGCACCAACTTCGGCAGCGGCAGCAGCAACCTGGCCACCCTGGCCACCAGCATCGCCGCCGGCAATACCAGCACCACCCTCAGCAACGGCCTGAATCTGGGCGTGGCCAACAAGATCGGCGGCACCTATGTGCTGGGGGCCCTGGCCCGGCTGATGGACGAAACCGGCACCGGCAACGTCTTGTCCACCCCCAATCTGCTGACGGTGGACAACGAAGAAGCCAAGATCATCATCGGCCAGAACGTGCCCTTCGTTACCGGCACCTACACCACCAACAACGGCTCCAGCACCAGCTCGCCCTTCCAGACCGTGGAGCGCAAGGACGTGGGCCTGACCCTGCGCGTGCGCCCGCAGATCAACGAGAACGGCACGGTCAAGATGGTGATCTACCAGGAGGTGTCCAGCGTGGACGCCGCCACCGCCAGCAATTCGAACGGCCCGACCACCAACAAGCGCTCCATCGAATCCACCGTGATGGTGGACGACGGCTCCATCGTGGTGCTGGGCGGCTTGCTGCAGGACGACTACTCGGGCAATGTGGAGAAAGTGCCGCTACTGGGCGACGTGCCGTTCTTCGGCAACTTCTTCAAGAGCGAAAACCGCAGCCGCAAGAAAACCAATCTGATGGTCTTCCTGCGGCCCATCGTGGTCCGCGACGCCAACACCAGCAGCGCACTGACGCTGGACCGCTACGACATGATGCGGGTGCAACAGCAATCGGTGAGCCCGCAGGCCCACCCCATGCTGTCGGCCGTACCGTCGGCCTCCGAGCTGCCGGTGCTGCCCATGGGCAGCGATAAAAAGGCCACGGTGCCAGCGCCGCTGACCACCTTGCCCCTGACGCCGCCCGCGCTGGCTCCCGCGACCTCCCCCGCCACGCCCTGACGATGCGCCACCCCCTGCCCTACGCCTTCGCCCGCACCCAGCAGCTGCTGCTGGAGGAAAACCAGGGCGAGTACACCCTGTGGCTGCACCCGGCCACCGCGCCCTCGGCCCTTAGCGAGGTGGTGCGTAAATACCCGGTGCAGCACATCGAAACCCTGGTGCTCGACGCCCTGCTGCAGCGCATCAGCGCCGCCTACGCGCAAGGCGAATCCAGCGCCGCCTCGGTGGTCAGCGAAGTCGAGAGCGATGCCGACCTGTCGCGCATGATGCAGGAGCTGCCGGCGGTCGAAGACTTGCTGGAAATGTCGGACGACGCGCCCATCATCCGCATGCTTAACGCGCTGCTGACCCAGGCCGCGCGCGACGGCGCCAGCGACATCCACATCGAACCCTATGAGCGCCATTCCAGCGTGCGCTTCCGCGTCGACGGCACGCTGCGCGAAGTGGTGCAGCCGAACCGCGCGCTGCACGCGGCGCTGATCTCGCGGCTGAAGATCATGGCCGACTTGGACATCTCGGAAAAGCGCCTGCCGCAGGACGGCCGCATCAGCTTGCGCATAGGCACCCGCGCCGTCGACGTGCGCGTCAGCACCCTGCCCAGCGCCCATGGCGAGCGCGCCGTGCTGCGCCTGCTGGACAAGAGCGGCGCCAAGCTGACGCTGGAATCGGTAGGCATGCAGGGCACGGTGCTGGACCAGCTGCAGCATCTCATCAATCAGCCGCACGGCATCATCCTGGTGACCGGCCCCACGGGTTCGGGCAAAACCACCACGCTGTACGCGGCTTTGAGCCGGCTCGATGCGGGCAGCAGCAACATCATGACGGTGGAAGACCCGATCGAGTACGAGCTGCCCGGCGTCGGCCAGACCCAGGTCAACGCCAAGATCGACCTGACGTTTGCCAAGGCCTTGCGCGCCATCCTGCGGCAAGACCCGGACGTGATCATGATCGGCGAAATCCGCGACTTCGAGACCGCGCAGATCGCCATCCAGGCTTCGCTGACCGGCCACCTGGTGCTGGCCACGCTGCACACCAATGACGCCGCCAGCGCGGTGAACCGGCTGATCGACATGGGCGTCGAGCCCTTCCTTTTGAGTTCCACCTTGCTCGGCGTGCTGGCCCAGCGCCTGGTGCGCAAGCTGTGCCCGGTCTGCCAAGGCAAAAACTGCCCTGCCTGCAACCAGACCGGCTACCAGGGCCGTACCGGCATCTTCGAGCTGCTGGTCACCAACGACGCGATTCAGGCCCAAATCCACAACCGCGCCTCCGAAGCCGAAATCCGCGCCGCCGCCCGCACGGCCGGCATGCAGCTGATGCGCGAAGACGGCGAGCGCCTGGTGCAGACCGGCGTAACCTCGCGCGAAGAGCTGCTGCGCGTCACCCGCGACTAAAGCCCCCATGCCCGCCTATTCCTTCGAAGCCGTAGACGCCCAAGGCCAGACCCGCAAAGGGGTGATGGAGGCCGACACCGCCAAGGCTGCGCGCGGGCTGCTGCGCGCCCAGGCCTTGGTGCCGTTGGCGGTGGAGCCAGTCAACGCCAGCGGCAGCAACGCCGCCGGCCATACCGGTCTGCGCACCAAGCTGTTTGAGGGCAAGGTCTTCAACGCCACCGGCCTGGCCATCTGGACCCGGCAGGTGGCAGGACTGGTATCCAGCGGCCTGCCGCTGGAGCGCGCGCTGACGGCCTTGACCGAAGAAGCCGAAGACGAGCGCCAGCGCAATCTACTCGCCTCGCTGCGCGCCGAGGTGAATGCCGGTGCCACCTTCGCCAAGGCGCTGAGCCAGCATCCGCGCGAGTTTTCAAGCATCTACACCGCGGTGATTGGCGCGGGCGAGCAAAGCGGCAGCCTGGGACTGGTGCTGGAACGCCTGGCCGACGACCTGGAAGAGCGCCAGGCGCTGCAGTCCAAGCTGGTCGGCGCAGCGCTGTACCCGGCCATCGTCACCCTGGTGGCGATCGCCATCGTGCTGTTCCTGGTGGGCTATGTGGTGCCGCAGGTAGCGAACGTGTTTGCCGGCAGCAAGCGCGCGCTGCCGTTCCTGACGGTGGCCATGCTGGCCATCAGCGGCATGGTGCGCAACTACGGCTGGGCCATGCTGATTGCTATTATTGTGATAGCTATTGGTGCACGTGCTGCCTACGCCAGAGCCACGATTCGTGAAAAAATCGACGCCGCCTTTCTGAAACTACCGCTGGTCGGCCCGCTGGCCCGCGGCTACAACGCATCCCGCTTCGCCAGCACCCTGGCTATGCTGGCCGCCGCCGGCGTGCCGATACTGCGCGCGCTGCAGGCTGCGGCCGAAACCCTGAACAACACCGCCATGCGCGCCGATGCGCTCGACGCGCTGGTGCTGGTGCGCGAAGGCGCGCCCTTGGCCTCGGCCATGGCGCAGAAAAAGCGCTTCCCCGGCCTGCTGGCGATGTTCGCCCGGCTCGGCGAGCAGACCGGCCAGCTGCCGCTGATGCTGCAGCGCGCCGCCGTGCAGCTGAGCACCGAGGTGCAACGCCGGGCCATGGCGCTGGCGACGATTCTGGAGCCGCTGCTGATCGTGGCCATGGGCTTGGTGGTAATGTTGATCGTGCTGGCGGTCTTGCTGCCCATCATCCAACTCAACCAATTCGCGAAGTAAGCATGGCCCTGACCCTCGACGACAAACTGGTGGTGGCGATCTCCTCGCGCGCCCTGTTCAACCTCGAAGAAGAAAACCGACTCTTCGATGCGGGCGACGACAAAGCCTATATGCAGCTGCAGTTCGACCGGCTGGACGTGCCGGCCAAGCCAGGCGTGGCGTTTTCGCTGGTGCAGAAGCTGCTGGCCTTCAACGACGACGGCGTGAAGCGGGTCGAGGTGGTGATGCTGTCGCGCAACGACCCGGTCAGCGGCATGCGCATCTTCCGATCCGGCAAGGCCAACAACTTGCAGCTGGAGCGCGGCGTGTTCACCCAGGGGCGCGCGCCCTTCGGCTATCTGCGTGCGCTGGGTGCGCATCTGTTTTTGTCGGCCAACGAGAAAGACGTGCGCGACGCGCTGGCGCTGGGCTTCCCCGCAGCCCGGGTGCTAACCGAATCGACCCAGGCCGGCAGCAACTACCCGAATGAAGTGCGCATTGCCTTCGACGGTGACGCCGTGCTGTTCAGCGACGAGGCCGAGCAGGTCTACCAACGCGATGGCCTGCCGGCTTTCCAGCAGCACGAGATCGACAAGGCATCCGTACCCCTGCCCGACGGCCCGTTCAAGCCGCTGCTCGCCGCGCTGCACCGGCTGCAAAAAGCCAGCACGCCGCATATGCGCATCCGCACCGCCCTGGTGACGGCCCGCAGCGCGCCGGCGCACGAGCGCGCCATCCTGACGCTGATGGACTGGCATATCGAGGTGGACGAGGCCATGTTCCTCGGCGGCCTGCCCAAGGGCGAATTCCTGCGCGAATTCGAGCCCGACTTCTTCTTCGACGACCAGACCGGCCATGTGAACTCAGCCGCCCAGCATGTGCCGGCCGGCCATGTGAGCAGCGGCGTCTCCAATCCAGCGAACTAAATCGCGCGGCGGTGCTCCATCGCTTGGCCCCGACACCACCCCACCGAAAAATTCCATGAGCATTGCATCGCGCTTCGCCGTCCTCAAAGACCAGACCGCCAAGGTCTGGCAGCTGTCGATCCCGTACTTCAAGTCAGAAGAAAAATGGAAAGCCCGGGCCATGCTCGCCGCCATCGTGGCGCTGAACCTGCTCGGCGTCTATCTGCTGGTGCTGCTGAACGAATGGAACCAGGTGTTCTACGACGCGCTGCAGAACAAGAACCAACCGGTGTTCTGGCAGCAGCTGGGGCGCTTCACCTACATCGCCTTCGCGCTGATCATCCTGGCGGTCTACAAGTTCTATATCACCCAGCTGCTGGAAATGCGCTGGCGCGCCTGGATGACCGACCATTACCTGGGCCGCTGGCTGTCGAACCAGGCGTTCTACAAGATGGAGCTGGCGCGCTTCGCCAAGACCAACCCCGATGCCGGGCCTGACAACCCGGACCAGCGTATCCAGGAGGACCTGAACCAGTTCACCAGCCTGACCATCGGCCTGTGCATGGGCGTGCTGAACGCGCTGGTGACCCTGGTCAGCTTTGTCGGCATTCTGTGGAATCTGTCGGGCGACTTCTCGTTCCACCTGGGCGGCAGCGAATACTTCGTCCCGGGCTTCATGGTCTGGATGGCTTTGCTGTACTGCCTGGCGGGCAGCATCATCACCTTCTACATCGGCCGGCCGCAGATCAAGCTGAACTTCCAGCAGCAGAGGGTGGAAGCCGACTTCCGGCACCACATGGTGCGAGTACGCGAATACAGCGAATCGATTGCGCTGGACCACGGCGAAAAGGTGGAGCGCACGCACCTGGACATGCGCTTCGCCGCCGTGCTGGCCAACTACCTGAAGCTGCTGAAGGCGCAGAAAAACCTGATCTGGTTCAACAGCTTCTTTGGCCAGGCGGCGGTGGTGTTCCCCTTCATCGTGGCCGCGCCGCGGTTTTTCAGCGGCGCCATCCAGCTTGGCACGCTGATGCAGATTTCCTCGGCTTTTGGCCGGGTGCAGGACTCGCTGAGCTGGTTTGTCGACAACTACAGCAGCCTGGCGACCTGGCGCGCCACCACCGACCGGTTGACTTCATTTGAAGAACAAATTCAGGCTCTAGCGCAGGTACAGTCTGCGCAAGTAGCTATCAATAAAGGAGCAAATGCACCCCTGGAAGCGCAAGACCTGCAGCTGCGCCTGCCGGACGGCACGGTGCTGCTGTCAGGCCTGAACCTGCGCGCCACACCAGGCGACAGCGTGCTGCTCAGCGGTCCGTCGGGCAGCGGTAAATCCACACTGTTCCGGGCGTTTGCGGCGATCTGGCCGTTCTCCAGCGGCAAAGTGGCACTGCCGGCGGATGCGATGTTCATCCCGCAGCGGCCGTATTTCCCCGATGGCACGCTGCGCAGCGCCCTGGCCTACCCCACCGCTGCCAGCGGCTACAGCGACGAGGCGTTGCGCCAGGCGCTGACCGACGCACTGTTGCCGCACCTGTGCAACCAGCTGGACCAGGAGGCGGCCTGGGGCCAAAAGCTCTCGGGCGGTGAACAGCAACGGCTGGCGATTGCCCGGGTCTTGCTGAAAAAGCCGCGCTGGATTTTTGCCGACGAAGCCACCAGTGCACTCGATGCACCGGCCGAGAACTCCATCTACCAGAAGCTGCTGGCACAGGTACAGCAAGCGCAAGGCGCTATCATCTCCATAGCACACCGGCCTAACGTGGCCGCCCTGCACCAAACCCGCTGGACGCTGGAACCGCAGGCCGCAGACGCAGCTGCGCGCTACCAGATCAAGGAAACCAAAGAATAATAGGAAAGCCCTTGCCAGACCAGGCAAGTGGCTACAGACAGCTGCGGCGGATCAGTTGCCGCTGGTCTTCTTGACCGCCGACGGGTCTTCGTAGGTCAGCGGGCCTTCGGCCAGCTTGTCGGGATTGAGGGTTTTGTTGGCCTCCTGGGCCACGTCCACCGCGTTGCCGCCGGCGCGCCACAAGGCCTGCAAGAAGTCGAGCAGCTTCTTGGAGATCGGCTCGGGCGGCGGGTTTTCGGGCTTTTTCTCGGCCGCCTTGGGTGCTGTGGTCCAGTCGGTGGAGGGCTCGTCGTCTACCGCTGTGGGCTGGTTCGGGCCTGGCTCTTTACCGGCCGCCAGCAATTTGGCGGCTTTGGCCGCGGTTTCGGGCGATTCGCTCTGCAAGGAATTGCCGGAATTTTTGCTTTCTTCGGTGGCGTTGACCGACTGCAAGGCGCTGGTGGTGCCTGCCGAATCGATGCGGCCCACGGCTTCTACACCGTTTGCATCGTCTTGGGGATTCGCCACGCGCGCCTGCGCACGGGCGCGTGCTGCCACTTCCAGCTCCACAATTTCCTTCACGGCAGTGGATATATCCAGCTTGACCGAGGGCTCAGGCTTGCTCACCGCCTCAACCTTGGCTGTCGCCTCTTGGATGGCTGAAGTTTCAGCCTTGGCTGCAGCCGCACTGCCGCCAGACTGCGAACCGGCAGCGGAAAGCGGCCAGTTCACGTTGCGTTCGACAGAAGGTAATTGCATGGAGTTCACCTGGTTAGCCGGCCTAAAACTCGATTTTTTAGACCACGTAACTGGTTAACGGCAGAAATGAAGGGTTATTTAGGGCTATTTCTAAAATAGTTTAAAAAACTTTACCTTCACATCGAGAAGTCGGCGCGCTTTACAGAAAACGCTCCAGCAGGCGCCGGGACGCCCGGTCCAGCGCCGTCATGTCCTGCACCCGGAACTGCACGCCCGCCCCGCCGGCGATCAGCAGGCCAGTACGGTCCAGGCGGCGGATGTCTTCCTCGGTCTTGAGCACGAATTCGGTGTCGCCGCGGTCGGTTTCCACCGTCCAGACGCTGGGCGTGGAAAAGGTTGAAACCGCTTTCAGGCGCCGGATTTCGGGCACGAACTCGCGGATCGCCAATTCTTCCTCCAGCAAACCGCGCAGCGCCGGAGGCATGGCGCTCAGCTGCTCTATCCACACCAGCTCACGGCCTTCGGTGCCAACCAGCGACACGCCTTCATCGGGCGCAGCAATCGGAAAGGCGCGCACCGGCACCACACCTCCGTGCCGTTCGCCGGTCGCAAAAACCAGCACCAGCCGGCCAAAGGTGTCACGCTCCAGCTGGAAATCGGGGTTGTTTTTCATCATGGGTTTCCAGCAGGGTGGGCTGAGTGTTCAACCGGGCGCGACAGGCTCAGGCCTTCGTCCTCGCTCTCGGTACGGCGCAGCTGCGCCTGGTAGAGCCGCCAATACGCGCCCTCACGGGCCATCAGCTCTTCGTGCGGGCCGACCTCGACCACCCGGCCGCGGTCCATCACCACCAGGCGATCCGCCTTGCGCAGGGTGGACAGGCGGTGGGCGATGGCAATGGTGGTGCGGCCTTGCACCAGGTTGTCCAGCGCCTTCTGGATTTCGTTTTCGGTCTCGGTGTCCACCGAGGAGGTGGCTTCGTCCAGGATCAGGATGCGCGGGTCGATCAGCAGCGCGCGTGCGATCGAGATACGCTGGCGCTCGCCGCCCGACAGTCCCTGGCCGCGCTCGCCGACCAGCGAGTCGTAGCCCTGCGGCAGCCGCAGGATGAACTCGTGCGCGTGGGCGGCGCGGGCCGCGGCCACAATTTCGCGGCGCGTGGCGTCGGGCTTGCCGTAGGCAATGTTCTCGGCAATCGTGCCGAAAAACAGAAATGGTTCCTGCAGCACCAGGCCGATGTTGCGTCGGTAATCGGCCACGGCATAGCGGCGGATGTCGGTGCCGTCGACCTGGATCGAACCGTCGGTCACGTCATAGAAGCGGCAGATCAGGTTGACCAGCGTGCTCTTGCCCGAGCCGCTGTGGCCGACCAGGCCGATCATTTCACCAGGGCGTATCACAAGGTCCAGGTCGCGGATCACCGCGCGGTTGCCATAGCGGAAACCGATGCGCTTCATCTCGATCTGTCCGCGCATGCCACGCTCCACCTTGCTGACGGGCACAGGCTGGGCGGGCTCGGGCACATTGGACACGTGGTCCAGGATGTCAAAAATCCGCTTGGCTCCGGCAGCGGCCTTTTGCGTTACCGAGACGATGCGGCTCATCGAGTCCAGCCGGGTGTAGAAGCGGCCGATGTAGGCCAGGAACGCAATCAGCACACCCACGGTGATCTGGCCCTTGCTGACCTGCCAGATGCCAAATGCCCAGACCACCAGCAGGCCGATGTCAGTTAGCAGCGAGACGGTGGGGGTAAACAGGCTCCAGGTCTTGTTCAACCGGTCGTTAACCGCCAGATTGGCCTGGTTGGCGGCATGAAAGCGGTCGGCCTCGCGGCGCTCCTGGGCAAATGCCTTGACCACGCGGATGCCGGGGATGGTGTCTGCCAGCACGTTGGTGACCTCGCCCCAGACCCGGTCGATCTTCTCGAAACCGGTGCGCAGGCGGTCGCGCACGGCGTGGATCATCCAGGCGATGAAGGGCAGCGGCAGCAGGGTCACCAAGGCCAGCCAGGGGTTGATAGAGAACAAAATGGCCGAGGTCATCAGCAGCATCAGTACATCGGTGGCGAAGTCGAGCGCATGCAGCGACAAGAAGACCGAGATACGGTCGGTCTCGGAACCAATACGGGCGATCAGGTCGCCTGTGCGCTTGGCGCCGAAGTAGTCCAACGACAGGCCCAGCAAATGTTCGAAGGCCGTGGTCCGCAGGTCGGCAGCGATACGCTCGGACACCAGGGCCAGCAGCCAGGTTCGCACCCAGCCCAGGCTCCAGGCCAGCAGGGCCGAGCCCAGCAGCCCGGCCAGCAGCCATTTCACCTGCCCCACGTCGATCTGCTTGCCGCTCTGGAATGGAATCAGCACTTCGTCCATCAGCGGAATCGTCAAATAAGGCGGCACCAAGGTGGCGGCAGTCGACGCCAGCATCAGCAAGAAGCCGGTGAGCAAGCGGCCTTGGTAGGGCTTGGCAAAGCGCCACAGCCGCAGCAGCACCCAGGTGCTGGGCACGGTGTTGAGCTCGCGGGTGCAGACCGCGCATTCATCGCTATCGGGCGGCAGCGGCGCGTGGCAGGTGGGGCACTGGCCCGGTTCGTCCAGGTGGGGGTCCTGCGACAGCAAACGCTGCCCAAACAGCTTGACCAGCCGCAGCGCCTGCGCGTCGGCCACCAAGGTATAGCGCCAGCCGGCCAGCCGGGTGTGGGCATTGTGCAACTCCAGCGTGCCGACACCCGCGTGGTCGGAGTGGCGCAACACCAGATCGGCGGTCAGTGGCCAAGACTGCCATACCCCGTCCTGCAGGGAAACCAGGCGCTGGTCGGTCAGGGCCAGCAGGCCTGGGACAAAGCGCAGCTGGGCGTCCAGGTCAACGGACAGGCTGGCTTGGACGTTCTCGTGGGCTAGCAGCTGCGATTGCAGACCACTGGTAATTTCAACAGGAAGGTTTTGGTGCATTTTTTAGTTCCCGCGATCTCTTGCCTGGTGCTAGCGCCTCGCCGGGGCTCAGATTCTCGCCGATAGCGCCTTGTTTCTAATTACCATATGGCATCTACGCACAATAGCCACCCGCAGCCGGGGAGCCCGGCCATTACCTACCCCAAGCACATGAGCCCCAAGGACGACATCCAACTACTGCGCATCAAATACCTGCGCGGCCCCAACATCTGGACCTACCGCCCTGCCCTGGAAGTCTGGCTCGATTTGGGGGAGCTGGAGGAATTCCCCTCCAACCTGATGCCAGGCTTTACCGATCGGCTGGTCGCCCTGCTACCGGCCCTGGTCGAGCACCACTGCGGCGTGGGCGAGCGCGGCGGCTTCCTGCAGCGTCTGGTCGAAGGCACCTGGGCCGGCCACATACTGGAACACGTGGTGATCGAGCTGCTGAACCTGGCCGGCATGCCCACCGGCTTTGGCCAGACCCGCAGCACCAGCCAGCGCGGCGTCTACCGCATGGTGTTCCGGGCACGCGACGAGCAAGTGGCCCGCACCGCGCTGGCCCAAGGCCACCGGCTGCTGATGGCGGCCATCAATGACCAGCCTTTCGACGTCAAAACCGCCGTGGCGGCAGTCCGTACCGAAGTCGACGATTGCTACCTCGGCCCCAGCACCGCTTGCATCGTCGCAGCTGCCACCGACCGCGGCATTCCGCATATCCGCCTGAACAACGGCAACCTGGTGCAGCTCGGCCATGGCGCACGCCAACGCCGCATCTGGACGGCAGAGACTGAATTCACCAGCGCGATTGCCGAGGGCATCGCCCACGACAAAGACCTGACCAAAACCCTGCTGCAGTCCTGCGGCGTGCCGATTCCCGAAGGCGCGGTGGTCGACAGCCCGCAAGCTGCCTGGGACGCAGCGCAAGACATCGGTCTGCCGGTGGTGGTCAAGCCCTCGGACGGCAACCACGGCCGCGGCGTGGCCCTCGACCTGTCTACCCAGGCCGATGTGGAAGCCGCCTATCTGGTGGCCGAGCAGCACGGCAGCGAAGTGCTGGTCGAACGCTTTGTACGCGGCAACGAACACCGCCTGCTGGTAGTCGGCGGCCGCGTGGTTGCCGCGGCCCGCGGCTCGGTAGCCTGGGTCACGGGCAACGGCCAATCCACCGTGGCCGAGCTGGTCGATGCGCATATCAATACCGACCCGCGCCGTGGCACCCACGAAGACGCTCCGCTGGGCCTGATCGAAATCGACAAGGACGAAGCCGTGCGGCTGGACCTGCAGCGCCAGGGGCTGACGTCCAGTTCGGTGCCCGCCGCCGGCCGGCAGGTGCTGATCCAGCGCAACGGCAATGTCGCGATCGACTGTACCGACCTGGTGCACCCCGAGGTGGACCACATCGTCTCGCTGGCCGCACGTATCGTCGGGCTGGACATCGCCGGCATCGACGTGGTGGCCGAAGACATCTCCAAACCGCTGGGCCCGCAGGGCGGCGCGATTGTCGAGGTGAATGCCGGCCCGGGCCTGCTGATGCACCTGAAGCCGGCCGAAGGCTCGCCCCGCCCGGTGGGCCGGGCTATCGTCGACCATCTGTTTGAAGAAGACGAAACCGGCCGCATCCCCATCGTCGGTGTCGCCGGCACCCAGGGCACCCACACCATCGCCCGGCTGGTAGCCTGGCTGCTGCACCTGAGCGGCATGCGCGTGGGCCTGGCCTGCCGCGACGGCCTGTTCCTGGACACCCGGCGCGTCGAAACCACCGACTGCGCGCACTGGGAGCCTGCGCACCGCCTGCTGATCAACCGCGCGATGGAAGCCGCCGTGATCGAAAACGGCGCCGCCAGCATCCTGCGCGACGGCCTGGCCTATGACCGCTGCGTGGTCGGCATCGTCACCGACCTGGGTGGCGCAGACGGGCTGGCTGAATTCGACATCACCGAAGACGACCAGCTGGTCAAGGTGCTGCGCACCCAGGTCGACGTGGTGCTGTCCGAGGGCGTGGCCGTGCTGAACGCCGTGGACCCGCGCGTCGCCGCCATGGCCGAGCTGTGCGACGGCTCTGCCATTTTGTATGGAATTGACCCACAGCTGCCCACCACCATTGCACACCGTGCTATAGAAGGTAGAGCAGTCGTGATCCACAAGGGCTACATCATGCTGGCCACCGGCAGCGCCGAAGTGCCACTGGTCAACCTCGACCTGCTGACCGCCGGATGGACCCGCCCGGCCCAGCTGGAGCCCATCCTGGCCTCGATCGCTGCAGCCTGGGCGATGGATATTTCGCCCGACCTGATCGTCGCCGGCCTCAAGACCTTCGAGCTGGACCTGCCCACCACGCGTCCCACCCGCCCCGCCGTTCCCCCGGCCGCACTCCGTACCGAACAAGAAGATAGAAAGACCGACTGATGGAAGTCTCACGCATCCGGGCCCTGCGCGGCCCCAATCTCTGGAGCCGCCACACCGCCATCGAGGCCGTGGTGACATGTGCAGAATCCGAACGCGCGATTGCGCAACTGCCGGGCTTCGAAACCACGGTGCGAGCGCTGTTCCCGGCCATCGGCCCGCTGCGTGCCAGCCCTGAACACACCTCGGTGTCGCTGGCCCATGTGCTGGAAGCCGCCACCCTGGCACTGCAAGCCCAGGCCGGCTGCCCGGTCACCTTCAGCCGCACCGCGGCCACCCAGTTGCCCGGCGTTTACCAGGTCGTGGTGGAGTACAGCGAAGAAGCCGTAGGCCGCCAGGCACTGGAACTGGCCCAGGCGCTGATCCAGGCCGCCCTGGACCACAGCGCTTTTGACAAAGACAGCGCCATCGCCCAGCTGCGCGAGACCGACGAAGACGAACGCATGGGGCCGAGCACCGGCGCCATCGTGGACGCCGCCGTGGCCCGCGGCATCCCGTTCCGCCGCCTGACCAAGGGCAGCATGGTGCAATTCGGCTGGGGTTCGCGCCAACGCCGCATCCAGGCGGCCGAGTTCGACTCCACCAGCGCCGTGTCCGAAGCCATCGCCCAGGACAAAGACCTGACCAAGAAGCTGCTGCATGCTGCTGGCGTACCCGTACCACTGGGCCGCCCGGTCGACAGCGTGGAAGAAGCCTGGCAAGTGGCCTGCGAAATCGGCCTGCCGGTGGTCGTCAAGCCGCAGGACGGCAACCAGGGCAAGGGCGTGACCGTCAACATCGTCGACCGCGCGCACCTGGAGGTGGCCTATGCCGCCGCCGCTGAAATCGGCGAAGTCATGGTCGAAAAATTCCTGCCGGGCAGCGACTTCCGCCTGCTGGTGGTCGGCAACAAGCTGGTCGCTGCGGCGCGGCGCGACCCACCCCAGGTGCTGGGCGACGGCGTGCACACCGTGCGCGAGCTGGTGGACATCGTCAACTCCGACCCCAAGCGCGGCGAAGGCCATGCGACCTCGCTGACCAAGATCCGTTTCGATGACATCGCGATTGCGCGGCTGGCGCTGCAGGACTTGAAGCCCGAGTCCATCGCCGAAAAAGGCCGCCGCATCATTCTGCGCAACAACGCCAACCTCAGCACCGGCGGCACCGCCACCGACGTGACCGACGACGTGCACCCCGCCGTCGCCGCCCAGGCGGTGGCCGCGGCACAAATGATCGGCCTGCACATCTGCGGCGTCGACGTGGTCTGCGAAAGCATGCTCAAACCGCTGGAAGAGCAGCACGGCGGCATCGTGGAAGTAAACGCCGCACCCGGCCTGCGCATGCACATCTCGCCCTCGTTCGGCAAAGGCCGCAATGTGGGCGAAGCCATGGTCAGCAACCTGTTCGGCCCGGGCGACGACGGCCGGATTCCGTCTGTGGCCGTCACCGGCACCAACGGCAAGACCACCACTGCCCGGCTGATCGCCCATTTGTTCACCAGCAGCGGCCTGCGCGTTGGCATGACGAACACCGACGGCGTCTACGTGAATGGCCGGCAAATCGACAGCGGCGACTGCAGCGGCCCGAAGAGCGCGCGCAATGTGCTGATGCACCCCGATGTGGATGCAGCGGTATTTGAAACCGCGCGCGGCGGGATGCTGCGCGAGGGTCTAGGCTTCGACCGCTGCCAGGTGGCCGTGGTCACCAACATCGGCGCTGGCGACCATCTGGGCCTGAACTACATCACCACGGTCGAAGACCTGGCGGTTCTCAAGCGCGTGATCGTGCAGAACGTGCCCTCTACCGGCTACGCGGTGCTGAATGCAGCCGACCCCATCGTCGCCGCCATGGCGTCGGTTTGCCCTGGCAACGTGATCTACTTCACCGCCGACCGGCACCACCCGGTGATGGCCACGCACCGTGCCCAGGGCCGGCGCACGGTCTATGTCGATGGCGAGCACATCGTGGCCGCCGTGGGCTCGTGGCGCGAACAGATCGCCCTGCGCGATGTGCCGCTGACCCGTGCCGGCACCATCGGTTTCCAGGTCGATAACGCCATGGCCGCGGTAGCAGCGGCCTGGGGCGTGGGCCTGAACTGGGACACCATCCGCCGCGGCCTGTCGAGCTTTGCCAACGATGCCGACAACGCCCCTGGCCGCTTCAATGTGATGGACTACCGCGGCGCCACCGTGATCGCCGACTACGGCCACAACCCGGACGCCATGCGTGCCCTGGTGTCGGCGGTCGAGGCCATGCCGGCCAAACGCCGTTCGGTGGTCATCAGCGGCGCTGGCGACCGGCGCGATGAAGACATCCGCGAGCAAACCGTGATCCTGGGCGACGCTTTTGACGACGTGATCCTGTTCGAAGACGCCTGCCAGCGCGGCCGTGCCGACGGCGAAGTGGTCAAACTGCTGCGCGAAGGCTTGGCCAACGCCCAGCGCACCCGCAACGTGGACGAAATCTACGGCGAATTCATCGCCATCGACCAGGCCCTGGCCCGGCTGCAGCCCGGCGATCTGTGCCTGATTCTGGTCGACCAGGTGGAGGAAGCCTTGGCGCATTTGGCGCAGCGGGTGGCTGCGGCCTAGTGCAGCGGGCGCAGATGGACCGGACCCTCTGGGGCGCACGGTAAAATCGCGCCTTTTCCGCCCCCTGCTCCACCCATGTCGTCTGTCCCCGCTGGGCACGCCCGTGCTTGCTTTGACCTGAAAAGCGCAACCCTGCCATTGATAGCCCTGGTGCTCAAAACCGCCAATCTGGCGGTTCTGGGCCAAGAGCTGGAAGCGCGCTATGGCGAGACACCCGACTTCTTCGACTACGACCCAGTGGTCATCAACCTGGTCGCGGTGGAAGAAGAGGCCCTGCCTATCGACTTCAAACAGCTGTGCATGCTGTTGCACAGCTACCGCATGCGGGCGATTGCGGTGCACGGCGGCAGCACCGCCCAACGCGCTGCGGCCAGAGCCGTGGGTCTGGTGGAAACGCCGGACATCAGCCATGCCCAGCCCCTGGCGCCGGCACCCGCAGCCGCACCGGCCGCCCCCGAAGTGCCTGCGCCCGTAGTGACGCAGGGCACGGTGGTGATCGACAAGCCCTTGCGCTCCGGCCAGCAGGTGTATGCGCGCGGTGGCGATCTGGTAGTGCTGGCGGTGGTCAGCTTTGGCGCCGAAGTGCTGGCCGATGGCAACATCCATGTGTACGCGCCCTTGCGCGGCCGGGCGATTGCCGGCGCCAAGGGCAATACCGATGCGCGCATCTTCAGCACCTGCCTGGAAGCCCAGCTGGTGTCGATTGCCGGCACCTACCGCACCTCTGAAATCCCCCTGCCCGCCGATGTGCTGGGCAAACCGGCCCAGGTACGGCTCATCAGCGAAAAGCTGGTGATGGAACCTCTTTAACTCTGAACTTGAAAGACCCGCAACCCATGAGCAAGATCATTGTGGTGACATCCGGCAAAGGTGGCGTTGGCAAGACCACCACCAGCGCCAGTTTTGCATCCGGCCTCGCACTGCGCGGCCATAAAACCGCGGTTATCGACTTTGACGTCGGCCTGCGCAACCTCGACCTGATCATGGGCTGCGAACGCCGCGTGGTGTACGACCTGATCAACGTGATCCACAACGAAGCGAATCTGAACCAGGCGCTGATCAAGGACAAGCAGTGCGACAACCTGTTCGTGCTGGCTGCCTCGCAGACCCGCGACAAGGATGCGCTGACGCAGGACGGCGTGGAACGCGTGCTGAAAGACCTGGGCGAGATGGGCTTCGAATACATCGTCTGCGATTCGCCGGCGGGTATCGAAACCGGCGCGCTGATGGCCATGCACTTCGCCGACGACGCGCTGGTGGTCACCAACCCCGAAGTCTCTTCGGTACGCGACTCGGACCGCATCCTCGGCATGCTGGGCTCCAAGACCAAGCGCGCGATTGAAGGCCTGGCACCGGTCAAGGAACACCTGGTCATCACCCGCTACAACCCCACCCGCGTGGAAGACGGCCATATGCTGTCACTGGAAGACATCCAAGACATCCTGCGCATTCCGCTGATGGGCGTGATCCCCGAGTCGGAAACGGTACTGCAGGCCTCGAACCAGGGCCTGCCCGCGATCCACCTGAATGAAACCGACGTGTCCGAAGCCTACAAGGACGTGGTCGCCCGCTTCCTGGGCGAAGAAAAGCCCATGCGTTTTGTCGATGCCGTGAAGCCGGGCTTTTTCAAGCGCTTGTTCGGAGGGAAATAAGCCATGTCTTTCCTGTCTTTCCTGCTCGGGGAAAAGAAAAAAACCGCCACCGTGGCCAAGGAGCGGCTGCAGATCATTCTGGCGCACGAACGCAGCGGCCGGGGCAACAGCCGTCCCGACTACCTGCCGGCGCTCCAGCGCGAGCTGGTGGCGGTGATTTCCAAGTACGTGTCGATCAACCCCGACGACATCAAGGTGCACCTGGAGCGCCAGGACAACTTGGAAGTGCTGGAAGTCAAAATCGAACTCCCCGAAGCCCTGCGCTAACCCGAAAGCCACGCACATGAAGCTATGGACTATTGGTTTGGCGCTCGGCGCAGCCTGTCTCGTCGCCCAGGCCGAGCAAATCGGCGCGGTCGACACCGCCTTCCAATGGATAGGCCCGGACCACAAGATCGTGGTCGAAGCCTATGACGACCCGGAAGTCCAGGGCGTCACCTGCTTTGTCTCGCGGGCCAAGACCGGCGGCCTCAAAGGCGCCTTCGGCCTGGCCGAAGACAAAGCCGAGGCCTCCATCGCCTGCCGCCAGGTAGGCCCGATCAGCTTCACCAAGCCGCTACCCTTGAACGACGAGGTGTTCAACGAGCGCCTGTCCATCCTGTTCAAGAAACTGCGCATCGTGCGCATGGTGGACAAGAAGCGCAATGCCCTGGTCTACCTGACCTACTCCGACAAGCTGATCGATGGGTCACCGCAAAACGCCGTGACCGCCGTGGCGGTAGACCGGGCGACGGCGATCCCGGTCAAGTAAGCGCGCAGCCTGGGTCAAGCCCAGTCGCTGGAATCGCCGACGCCAAAGTCCATTCCGTCATCGCCGCTGAAGCTGTCTGTATCGGTGCTGGCATCGCTGCTGACCAAGCTGTTTTTGTCGACGCTGTCGAGTGCCGGAAGCGCGGGGTCGCTCAGACCGAAGGCCGACGCAGAACTGCCGCCGCCCAATGCATGGCTGGCACTGCTGTCGTTGCTACCGTGGTGGCCCATCAGACTCTCAATACCCTGGAACAAAAATGCCCCCGCCGCCACGCCGGCTGCGGTCGTCGCCATGCTGGTCAAGAAGCTGGGCGCCTGGAAGCGCGATGGCGCAGCGGCCAGTGGTGCGGGTGAGCCCTGGTAGTAGCCAGGCGCAGGCGCTGTGGCCGGCGACGGCGCAACATAGCTGGGCACCGCGGGTGCCCAGCCCCAAGCATTGCTGTCCAGAAAGCCTGGTCCGCCCGCAGCACTGCCTTGGCGGGCCTGCTGCAGTTCGGCCTGCAGGTTGCTGATTTGGGCCTGCGCAGCTTGCAGCGCGCCGTCTTGCAGCAAACAGCGCTGCACCAGCAGGTAGGCCGCGTCCGGCTGCCGCGCCAACGCGTTGTCGATCAAGGTCTGCGCTTCGCTGTCCTTCACGCCGGCCCGCGCCTGGCCGAGTTGCTGCAAAAAAGTCGTCAGTTGATCACGCTCTTGGGTGTTCATGGAAACCTCAACGGTAGTAGTCGATAGGCATCAGATGTTGGCCGCTCCGCAAAAATTCAACGCCCCGCCGGCCCTGCGTGGTGAAGTGGCGGTAAAGATCATGGCGGCCATCTTCACAGTTGCTACTCTTTTAATAGCTTCCCGCGCAGACAACACCTGCGCCACGGCCATTTTTCTCATAAATTTTCACTACCGATCCGCGATGCGCCCGAATAACAGGTTGCCAGCGCCCGCCGCGGCACAGCACCCAGGGCCGGCCACGGGCACAGGTGCGATACTTGGGGGGTACGCAGTGGGGCTTTTTGGATGCAGCCATCGGCCACTGCCACCCCCAGAATTCGCACCACACGCCACCACGAAACCAGCAGCCCCGGATGCGAACCGCCGTAGCCCCATCTCCCCAACCCGCCGCCACGCCGCAGATCAAAGGCTGGTGCCCGGGTGCGCTGCGCCCGATGCTGTCAGGCGACGGCCTGGTGGTGCGGGTGCGCCCGCATGCGGGCCGGCTCACGTCGGCCCAGGCGGCCGGCATCGCCGCGCTGGCTAGCGAGTACGGCAACGGCATGCTGGACCTGACCGGCCGCGCCAACCTGCAGCTGCGCGGCCTCCATCCCGAGGCCCATGCCGCCGTGCTCCAAGGCCTACAGGCCCTGGGCCTGGTGGACGGCAGTGCCGACTTTGAGGCTCGACGCAACATCCTGGTCACCCCATTCTGGCAACCAGATGACGGCACGCAGCACATTGCCGCCGCGCTGGCCGAGTCCCTGTCCGCGCCCGACGCCCCCGCCCTGCCCGGCAAGTTCGGTTTTGCGGTGGACTGCGGTCCGCAGGCGGTGCTGCGTGGCAGCCCCGCCGACATCCGCATCGAACGCAGCCCCGGCGACTCCAACGACTACATCGTGCGTGCCAACGGCTATGCCACCGGCGCGGTTGTCAGCGCTGACGAAGCCGTGCCGGCCGCCATGGTGCTCGCACACTGGTTTCTGGCGCAAGGCGGTGGCCTAACCCGCATGGCCGCGCTGGCCCCACAGCTCGCGCTACCCGAGCGATTCCAAACCAGCACCGACTTTGTGCCGTCAGCCCCCAAACCCCAGCCAGGCCCGGTCGCGGCCGGTTGGTTGGTGGGTGCCGAATTTGGCCAACTGCAGGCCGACACTCTGGCCGCCCTGTCCAGGCTGGGCCCCCTGCGCATGACGCCCTGGCAGATGCTGCTGGTCGAGGGCCTGCAGCACGCACCTGCGCCACCCGAACTGGTCACCCAGGCCCACGATGCGCGCCTGCGCGTCGTCGCCTGCACCGGCGCCCCGGGGTGCCTGCAGGCCGCCGCTGCCACCCGTCCCCTGGCCCGCGCACTCGCGCCGCACGTGGCCGCCGGCCAGCTGCTGCATGTCTCCGGCTGCAGCAAAGGCTGCGCCCATCCGCGTGCCGCGCTGACACTGGTAGCCACGCCCGTGGGCTTCAACCTGATACGCCACGGCACAGCAGCCTCAACGCCCGATCTGCTGGCCTTGGCCCCTGAAACGATTGCTTCCTATTTGCCCCCGATATTCCATGCGCCACGAATTTGAAACTGATGGAATAACGATTTACCGCCAGTCCTTTGCCATCATCCGGGCCGAGGCTGATCTGGCCCGCTTCAACCCCATCGAAGAGCTGGCCGTCGTCCGCATGATCCACGCCACCGGCATGGTCGGGCTAGAAGCCCATGTGCGCTTCTCCGAGGGCATGGCCGACACCGCGCGCACGGCGCTGGAGGCCGGCGCGCCGATCTTGTGCGACGTGCGCATGGTCAGCGAAGGCATTACTCGCAGCCGCCTGCCGGCCGACAACGCCGTCATCTGCACGCTCAACGACCCCAGCGTGCGCGACCTGGCAAAGGCCATGGCCACCACCCGCAGCGCCGCCGCGCTGGAGCTGTGGCGGCCACACCTGGCCGGCGCCGTAGTGGCCATCGGCAATGCGCCAACCGCGCTATTCCACCTGCTGAATATGCTGCAAGACCCTGCCTGCCCGCGCCCCGCCGCCATCATTGGCTGCCCGGTAGGTTTTGTCGGTGCGGCCGAATCCAAAGCCGCGTTGATGGCTGCGCCACCGGTGCCGTCGCTGGTGGTACAAGGCCGGCTCGGTGGCTCGGCCATCACCGTCGCTGCGGTCAACGCTCTGGCCAGCCGGAGCGAAATCTGATGGGCACCATCCTCTGCGCCGGCTTGGGGCCGGGTGACCCTGACCTGATGAGCGTGCGTGCCGACCGCGCCATCCGCGCTGCCGGCCATGTAGCCTACTTCCGCAAAAAAGGCCGCCCGGGCCAGGCCCGGCGCATCGTCGACGGCATGCTCGCGCCCGACGCGGTTGAGTACGCGATGGAGTATCCAGTGACCACCGAGCTGCCGTTCGACAGCCCCGAATACATCGCCTGCCTGGCCGAGTTCTACGACGATTGGGCTGCCCGCTTGGCCACACTGGCGCAGACCGAAGACGTGCTAGTGCTGTGCGAAGGCGACCCTTTCTTCTACGGCTCGTTCATGCACCTCTACACGCGGCTGCAGGGCCGTGCTGCCGTGCAGGTGATTCCGGGCATTCCCGGCATGGTCGGCTGCTGGTCGGCCACCGGCACGCCCATCACCTGGGGTGACGATGTGCTGGTGGTGCTGATGGGTACGCTGCCCGAGGCCGAGCTGCTGCGCCACATGCAATCCGCCGATGCGCTGGTGATCATGAAAACCGGCCGCAACCTGCCCCGCGTGCGCAGCGCGCTGGCCGCAGCCGGCCGGCTGGACCAGGCGTGGCTGGTCGAACGCGGCACCATGCCGGGCGAGCGCGTCGTGCCGCTGGCTGACGTGGATGGCACCGACTGCCCGTACTTCGCCATCGTGCTGGTACACGGCCACGGTCGACGGCCCGAGGTGCTGGAATGAACGGCTGGTTGTGCATTGCCGGCCTGGGGCCGGGCGACGCCGCGCTGGTCACGCCCGAAGTCACCGCCGCGATTGATGCTGCCACCGACGTCGTCGGCTATATCCCCTACGTCGCCCGTATCACGCCCCGCGCCGGACTCACGCTGCATCCTTCCGACAACCGGGTGGAACTGGACCGGGCCGCTGCCGCATTGGCCATGGCCGCCGAAGGGCGCCAGGTGGTCGTGGTTTCTTCCGGCGATCCGGGTGTGTTTGCGATGGCCTCGGCAGTATTTGAAGCCCTAGAAAACCGGCCCGAATGGCAGCAGCTGGACATCCGCGTGCTGCCCGGCATTACTGCGATGCTGGCCGCCGCAGCCCGCGCCGGCGCGCCGCTGGGCCACGACTTTTGCACCATCAACCTCAGCGACAACCTGAAGCCCGCCAGCCTGATCGAAGCGCGCGTGCGCGCCGCGGCCGAAGCCGACTTTGCAATGGCCTTCTACAACCCGCGCTCGGCCAGCCGTCCCGATACCTTTGGCCGCATCCTGGCATTGCTACGTGGCATCTGCGGCCCGGACAGGCTGATCACCTTTGCCCGCGCGGTGTCTACGCCCGACGAACAGATCCGCACCGTGACTCTGGCGGAGGCCACGCCCGAGATGGCCGATATGCGCACCGTGGTGCTGGTCGGCAACGCCGCCACCCGCCGCGTCGGGCGCTTTGTCTACACCCCGCGGTCAGCGGTATGAGCGGCGATCCAGTCCATCACCTCGGCCACGCTGGCAACCGTGGCGCGTTTTGGAATAACGGGCCGGTCAATCAAGATGACCGGCAGGCCCACCGCCCGCGCCGCCAGCAGCTTAGCCTCGGCGCCACTGCCACCGGCGTTCTTGGCCACCACATGGGTGATGCCATGGGCCAGCATCAGCGCGCGGTCGCCCGCCTCGGTGAACGGGCCACGGGCCAGCACAATCTCCGCGTTTGCCAAAGGCAGCTCGGGTACGGCATCGACCAGGCGCAGCAGATAACGGTGCTGCGGCAGACGCGCAAACGGCGCCAGCTGTTGGCGGCCGATGGCCAGGAAAACGTGGGCTGGCGCAGCGGGCAAGGCGGCCACGGCGGCATCGACGTCTGGCACGTGCAGCCATGCATCGCCGGCCTGCGCCACCCAGGCCGGGCGCTCCAGGGCCAGCAGCGGAATGCGTGCCTCGCCGCAGGCGACGATGGCATGGCAGCTCATCTGCGCGGCGAACGGGTGCGTGGCATCGACCACCTGGGTGATGCGCTGCTCGCGCAGCCAGGCCAGCAGGCCCGCACACCCGCCAAAGCCGCCGACGCGCGTTGGCAGCGGCTGAGCGATAGGCGCCTCGGTACGGCCGGCGTACGAAAATATGGCATCCACACCTGCCTCGGCCAGCGCTCGCGCCAGCTGGCTGGCTTCGGTGGTTCCACCCAGAACAAGGATGCGGGACATGGCTGAGCGCTGGCTTTCTATCATTGGTTTAGGCGAGGACGGGTTGGCAGGATTGTCGGCTACCAGCCGCGCCGCGCTGGATGCCGCCAGCATCGTATTCGGCGGTCCGCGCCACCTGGCCTTGGCCCAGGTGGGCGCACGCGGCCGAGCCTGGCCTGTACCCTTCGACGTGGCGCCGGTGCTGGCCTTGCGTGGCCAGGCGGTGGCGGTGCTGGCCTCGGGTGATCCGTTCTGGTTTGGTGCCGGCGGCAGCCTGGCGGCGCATCTGGCTGCTGGCGAGTGGATGGCCTATCCGGCGCCCTCCACTTTCGCCCTGGCCGCTGCGCGGCTGGGCTGGCGTCTCGAAGACGTGGCTTGCCACGGCCTGCATGCGACACCGTTTGAAAGCGCCCGCCCGTCTTTGCAACGCGGCGCGCGGCTGCTATGCCTGCTGCGCGATGGCGCGGCGGTGAACGATTTCGCGCGCTGGCTGGACAGGCAAGGCTGGGGTGCATCTGCGCTGTGGGTGCTGGAAGCGCTAGGAGGACCGCGCGAGCGCATCCGAAACAGCACCGCAGCCGGTTTCGATCTAGGTGATGTGGTAGCACCGGTTGCTGTCGCGGTGGAGGTAGCCGGCGCACTGGGTCTGCCGCGCAGCCCCGGCTTGGCCGAGAGCCACTTTGCCCATGACGGCCAGATCACCAAAGCCCCCGTGCGCGCACTGACTTTGGCGGCGCTGGCGCCGCGGTCGGGCGAACATCTATGGGACATCGGCGCTGGCTCCGGCTCGGTCTCGGTGGAATGGTGTCTGGCCGGCGGCCATGCCACAGCCGTCGAGCAGCACGCTGCGCGCGTCGCCAACATCCGCACCAACATCCACAGCTTTGGCCTGGGCAACGCGATACGGGTAATCGAAGGCCAGGCACCACAGGCGCTGGCCGGCCTGGCCGCACCGCAGGCGATTTTTGTTGGCGGTGGTTTTAACTTGGCGCTGTTCGCCGCGCTGCAATCGCTGGCGCCTGCGGGCTGCCGCCTGGTGGTGAATGCGGTCACGCTGGAAACCGAATCCGCGCTGGCCCAGTTACACCCGCAACATGGCGGCAGTTTGCTACGCATCGATCTGGCCCATGCGGCCCCGTTGGGCACGATGCGCGGCTGGTCGCCGGTACGTCCGGTGGTGCAGTGGAGCACCACGCTGTGAAGGTGGCCGGTCTGGGCTTTCGGGCCCAGGCCAGTGTGGCATCGCTGCGCAGCGCCTTGCAGGCTGCGGGCAACAGCACCGGCCTCAGTGCACTGGCAACGGCCGAAGACAAGGCCGGCACACCCGCGCTGCTGCAGCTGGCCGCGGAGCTTGGGCTGCAGGTGATCGCCGTTCCGCTGGCCGCGCTGCAAGCGCAAGCCGCTACGTCCAGCCCCCATGTTCCCGCACGCTACGGCGGCCACAGCCTGGCCGAAGCGGCGGCGCTGGCGGCGGCTGGTCCCGACGCACGGCTGCTCGCGGCCCGAGCCGTGTCCGCCGACAGCTTGGCCACCGCTGCGATCGCGGAAAATACAGCGCTATGACTGTCCACTTCATTGGCGCCGGCCCCGGCGCCCCCGACCTCTTGACCCTGCGCGGCCGCGACCTGATCGCCGCCTGCCCCGTCTGCCTGTACGCAGGCTCCCTGGTACCCGAAGGCGTGCTGGCCCACTGCCCCCCCGGCGTGCGGCTGGTGAACACCGCTCCGATGTCGCTGGACAGCATCATCGAAGAAATCAGCGCCGCCCACACGCAAGGCCAAGACGTGGCACGGCTGCATTCGGGCGACCTGTCGGTCTGGTCGGCGATGGGTGAACAGCTGCGTCGACTGCGCGCGGCCGGCATCCCCTACACCGTCACGCCCGGCGTGCCATCGTTTGCTGCGGCGGCTGCCACGCTCGGCGCGGAACTGACCCTGCCCGGCCTGGCGCAATCGGTGGTGCTGACACGCACCTCGGGCCGCGCCTCGGCCATGCCTGAGGGCGAAGCGTTGGCGAATTTCGCGGCCACCGGCGCGGTGCTGGCGATCCACCTGTCTGTCCATGTGCTGGCACGCGTGGTGGCCGAGCTGAGCCCGCACTACGGTGCCGATTGCCCGGTCGCCGTGGTCTGGCGCGCCAGCTGGCCGGATGAGCGCGTGGTGCGCGGCACTCTAGCCACGATAGAGGCTGCAGTCGGCGACAGCATGGAACGCACCGCGCTGATCCTGGTCGGCCACACCCTGGGTGCCGAAGACTTCGCCACCAGCCGCCTGTATGCCGGCGACTACGACCGCCGCTACCGGCCACTAGGCACCGCGCCGCGCTTCCCGACGGGTACCGAGTGAATATCGATCTCTGCCTCGTCGGCATAGGCACCGGCAACCCCGACCACGTGACCCGCCAAGGCGTGCTGGCGCTGAACGCTGCGGACCTGATTCTCGTGCCACGCAAAGGCGCGGGCAAAGCCGATCTCGCCGAGCTGCGCCTGCAGCTGTGCGCAGCGCTGGTCACCAACCCCGCCACACAGGTGGTGGGCTTTGACATGCCGGTACGCGACTCCGAAGACCCCGACTACCCCGCTGCCGTGCACCGCTGGCACGACGCGATTGCCGAGGTCTGGCTGGCCACCATCCGCACCCATCTGCCCAATGGCGGCCGCGTCGCTCTGCTGGTATGGGGCGACCCCTCGCTGTACGACAGCACGCTGCGCATTGCCGAGCGCCTGGCGCTGCAGCTGCCGCTCAAGGTCTCCGTGGTGCCCGGCATCACCGCGCTGCAGGCGCTGACCGCCGCACACGCCATCGCGCTGAACGAGATCAACGCCCCCGTCACCATTACCACCGGCCGCCAGCTGCGCGACCACGGCTGGCCCGTGAATGCGGATACCGTGGCGGTGATGCTGGACGGAGCCTGCGCGTTTCAGCACATAGCGCCAGA
This sequence comes from Rhodoferax sp. OV413, assembly GCF_900104385.1. Taxonomy (GTDB): domain Bacteria; phylum Pseudomonadota; class Gammaproteobacteria; order Burkholderiales; family Burkholderiaceae_C; genus Rhodoferax_B. The sequence continues at coordinate 104,051 of NZ_FNJA01000010.1, forward strand.
GGGCGTCACGATTTGGTGGGGTGCTTATCTGGGCATGCCGCAGCAGCTATGCATTGCCGGGCCGCTAGCGGAAGTGAGCGAGAAGATTCAAGCGGAGCGCCAGGCTGCGCGCGCTGCGCATGGGTGGATCATGGATACGTATTTGATGCGGCGGGGTTCGCGGGATTGATCGGCAGCTGCGTCTGCAAAGCAGCGTTTGCGGACCGTCGCGGATCTAGCGCGGACGGGTACTATCGGCCAAGTGCGGACGTTCACGACGGTCAGGTATCGAACTAGCTCCGCGGTCGAGACGGGTCCAATCACATGAACAATATCGATGTTTCTTCGGAATTCTTGGCCGTTGTCCTTTATCAGCATGACGCGCCTAGGGTGATGAAACTGACCGCGGCTGAGGCAGTTGCACCAAGCATTCGCCTGGGTGAAGCCGACTATCTTGATTCCGGGGCAGGAGATTGGTTGGGCTTTTACGACTGGTTGAGAAATCACCAAGGCGAAGTCATCGGCGTTCAGCAGTGGGTTGACGAAACCTCTACCTTCCCCTTCTCGACCAGATTTGATGGGGTGGAGGCGAACGTCAAACATGGCGTTCTTCGTATCTTTTTTGGTCAATCGCGCGAAGTCGACGAAGGAAATTCTTGCGACCAAGACTTTGGAAGCAATCGCTTGCTCTTCACTGGCGAATCTGTCGCTCTCACCTTCCATGCGCCATATCTTATCGCCGAGAGGTAGTGCAACGTCAGTCTCTGAGAACCCAATCCATCGCAGCTGACGTCGGCTCGGGCCCCCGAGCCGCCTGATACGATGCCAGGATTCGGCCAGAAGCGGACATACAGGACGAAGCAATGAGCGACAAAGCCTTCGAGGTACTCACCGCGCGCATTCTGATTGCCCGGCGAAGGAGGTTATTTGGTTCGGCCCCAATGTTCCATCAATACAAGCAAGTCACCACCTCAGACCTTGACTCCTTGGAATCGCAGTTAGGCCATATGTTGCCAAACGCCCTGCGTATCTTTTTACTGATTGCGGGTTACGGAGACCTCAACGGTTCGTACTTCGGGCTGCGACAAGAGTTTTTCAGCGTCATTGAAACCGGCGAACTGGCAAACCATGTCATGTTCGCGCAAGACGAACTGGGCAACTTTTACGCATACAGTTGCGTTGATGGTGCAATCTTTTTCATCGAGCGGCACGCGCCCGAACATGCCCGGCTTGCTGACAACTTCGAGACTTTTTTAGAGGAACTTGAGCGAAGGAGTTTTGACCTTCAGGGTTGGACCGATAGCCTTAAGATGTTGCCATATACGTGGCAAAGATGACTGGCCGAACGGCTGCAACGCGCCCTGGCCAGCCGTACTCGATACGGCAGAATACGGCCAGAAGCAGTCGTTCATGCCCACCTCCCAGTTGTCCATATTTTTGAGTATGGCTTGAGGGTCTGAGACTCCAAGCTGCGGCAAGATGCTGCTGGACGCTACAAAACAGCGCACCCCACTATGTACATTGACCAAGACTCCCGGAAAGATTTGCCTTGCCTGACTTTTTTATTGCTGGTGCCGGGTGACGATGACGGAGTGGCGCTCTTCAAGGCAGAGGCTCAGAATGGTTCATTTGGCTTTTCTGTTGAGTTTTATGGATACGCGGGACAGTTCGGCGAGCTGGCTTCTTGCATAAGGGGCTTTCCGAGCGAATCCAAAAGCGTAGTCGAGTTCACTGTCGGGGCTACGGGCATAGGTACATGCATGTTGAAATTCATATGCGTCGATGCCTTGGGGCACATGGGGCTGTGGGTTACAGGTGAATCCCGTCGCACTCCCTTTCCCGAGAAAAAGTATCAGCACGCGACAGTTGCCCTTCGCATTGAGGCGGCTGCTATCGATAGATTTCATGCGGAACTACTGGCGCTCGCATCCGGAATATCAGAGAAGGCCGTTCTATACGCGGTCGAGCCCTGATGTCAGCTACAGAAATCTGCCAGAAGCGGACATATAGAACATGACTCAAACTGTTGAAATTGCGGGTTGGACGGTTGGCATGCAGAAGGTAAGTTGCACCGAATTGCTACGGGAAAGCTTGGGAATAGGATTACGTGATGCCAAACAATTGACTGATGCAATTTTGGTAGGCGCAAAGCCCAAAGTCTCAGTTAACTCTGCGGTCGCTGCGGCAGAGCTTGTTAGAAAGCTGGGTACCATTGGTGTCATTGCAAGTTTGGCCTAAGTAGCTTTCGGCCAAAAGCAGTCGTCGACTATGCGTACGACACCAGCCTTAGTGAGGTGAATGATGACCTCACCAGTCGCGCCATTCGCTTGCCGGACCTTCACCATCGCCGTACTTTGATGGATCAAGCCCAGCCGCAACGGTGATTGTGTTGACCAGTTCGCACAAGTCTTCACGCTCGCCGGTTTCTATAAGACTCTCATCAGACTCATTGAGCGTGTTCAACGCGATGACTGCTTTCTCAAACGCCGCCAGCATGACTGGCTCGGCCGCGTCAGGCCCGACTCGCAAGAGTTCAGCGATCAGTTGATCAAACACACCAGAAAATGCTGAACACGCCTCAGCGGTGTATTGCTCAAGGCCGCTTTCCTGCCAACGCCGAAATGGGTAGCCATCTTTTGTGGCGTTGAGCCTGTCTGAGTAATCGCTCATTGGTCGTTCCCTGTGAAATGTTGCTATCGATGTATGGTTACAGTCGGCCAGAACCAGACGGTCAAGCTCGCCCGCCAGTTGTCCATATTTTTGATGATGACCGGGACGACCGGCATTCCAAGCTGCGGCAACATACGACCAGCAACGGACATTCGTTAACTACCTCCCGCGACCACAAACCTTGTCAATGGACTATTCGAACCAGTCGGTGTCTGCATTGTTCCGAGGCCCTTTGCGTTCCACGCCTCAAGGCTGGGTGGTGTTAGCTTGCGCCTTCGTGTATGCGGTCTTGGGGCTTGTCTTTGGCTTTTTTGAGATTACCCCACCACTTGGCAAGTCGGTTGGTGCGGCCATCTCCATTTGCATAAGTTGGCCGCTCATCGTCTTCGTAATGTTCGTCAAGCAAGGCATCCCGTCGTTTACGCCCTCATGGCTCGGTGCGGCCTATCTTGGGCTTGTGTCGGCCATGCCAGTGCTTTATCCCCTTTACCGTGAACTTGTTTGAGGCAGAACTCGGCCAGAAGCAGGCATTCGCATGCCAGCTTAAATCGCTCACGGACTCAATGTTTAGGCTTCACATGACCTCTTCGCCAGTCAATCACTATTTATGAAGTCGGTGAATAGGAATGTCCTGGTGGGAGTTGTTGCCGTAGCACTGCTCATTGGCGGCTGTGGCCAGTCCAATGAACGGCCCGTAGTAACAATTCAGCAGGTTGAGCCTGCTTCAGGTGCTGGACTGGTCAGTGGTGAACACATCACGTTTACAGTCAAAGCCAGAGTGCAAGGTGTTTTGGGAAAAAATGCATCTGTTGGATTGGTGGTCCAGTCAGACGCGGAAATGGTTGCCTATGCGCCGCCGGTGCCTGTCGAAAATGGGCGAGACATCACACTGACAGTGACCGCGGTGATTCCGAAAGCAGCCTCAATTCGATTGTTCACACCGATGTACATTGGGGGTGCAGAGAGAACCGATGTACTGGATACCCGCGTAATCAAAATCATCGCGAACCAGGCTCCCTAGCGATGTAGACGGTGATGAAAACTTCAGCATTCGGCGGCGGATTCAACCGGTCGATGCAACACACTGAGAACTGCGTGAGCAGACGGAGTGTTGCAGATGAAGTACCGGACACGAAACTACTATACCGACAGCCAGAAGGCGCTGATGTGGGAGCGATGGAAGGAAGGTTGGACGCTTCACCAGATTGGCCAACTGTTTGACCGGCCGCACACTTCGATCCAAAACATTTTGGTGAAAACGGGTGGCATTCGGCCGCCGGAACGGTGCCGGTCCGCGACAGCCTTGACTTTGTTCGAAAGGGAAGAGATATCGCTCGCGATCGTTG
>NZ_FNJA01000008.1 GCF_900104385.1 Rhodoferax sp. OV413
CAACGATCGCGAGCGATATCTCTTCCCTTTCGAACAAAGTCAAGGCTGTCGCGGACCGGCACCGTTCCGGCGGCCGAATGCCACCCGTTTTCACCAAAATGTTTTGGATCGAAGTGTGCGGCCGGTCAAACAGTTGGCCAATCTGGTGAAGCGTCCAACCTTCCTTCCATCGCTCCCACATCAGCGCCTTCTGGCTGTCGGTATAGTAGTTTCGTGTCCGGTACTTCATCTGCAACACTCCGTCTGCTCACGCAGTTCTCAGTGTGTTGCATCGACCGGTTGAATCCGCCGCCTAAAGCGGCCCCTCACCCTTGAATACCAAAGCTAAAGCGAAGCGCTAACAACGCCTATCTCCAGGGGCGGCGCCCCCAAGGCAAGTGCATGGCCGCCGCGAATATCCGCCGCCGGGAGGGGCTGACCCGGGCCCTCATCCCAGTCCTGCACTACGACGGCCGCTCGGCCTGAGCTAACTTACTGGCGCGCAGTGCGAATATTCCCCGGCAGCGCGCCCGGGTGGCTGGTCCGGTAGGGGTTGATATCCAGCCCACCGCGCCGGGTGTAGCGCGCATAGACGCTCAGCTTGATTGGCTTGCAGCGCGTCCACAGCTCCATGAAGATGCGCTCCACGCACTGCTCATGGAATTCGTTGTGGTTGCGGAAACTCACCAGGTATTTCAGCAGCCCGGCCTGGTCGATCTGCGGGCCGCTGTAGCTGATCTGCACGCTGCCCCAGTCGGGCTGGCCGGTCACCAGGCAGTTGCTTTTCAGCAGATTGCTGGTCAGCACCTCGGACACCGGGGCTTCGTCCAGCGCAGCGCTCAGCAGACTCGGGTCAGGGCTGTAGGTGTCGAAATCCATGTCCAAGCGGTCCAGGCTCAGGCCGTCCAGTTCATGCACCGGCTCGCGGTCGAACATCTCAGGCAGCAGGATGCGCACGCCGACGGACGACGGCGTGTCGCTACCGCGCCAGGCGGCTTCGCTGATGTCGGCGCGTATGCGCGCCTGCACCATGGCGGCGTCGGCGAAGCGGGTGTTGTTGAAGCTATTCAGATACAGCTTGAAGGACTTGCTCTCGACGATATTCGGCGTCTCGCAGGGCACGGTGATGTGGGCCAGCGCCACCTGGGGCTTGCCGCGCAGGTTCAGCCAGCTGAGCTCGAAGGCGGTCCACAGGTCGGCACCGAAGAACGGCGCGGCTTTGTCGGCCAGGCCGATCTCGGCACGCTTGACAGCGCGTGGAATCGGGAACAGCAGCGAGGCGTCGTATTGGTCAATATAGGCCGACGACTTGCCAAGCTGCGATTGTTCAGGGGTATTGGGGCTAGCCATGGGTTTGCTCTGTATTTAATAGCTACCAGCGCAGGTTATATCTGCGCTGAAGGCCAATTTGATCAATTAAATTCGCGTTCCCGCAGCCATTTGGTGGCGATCCACTTTTCGCCGGCCAGCACCGGCGCGCCGCCGTGCAGGCTTTGGGTGCTGGGGTGTGGCCGGTCGTAGCTGAAGAACACCGCATTGCCGCGCTGCGGGGCCACTTCCAGGTGCACATCGGGGAAGATGGTGGCGCCGCCCTTTTCGGGCTCGCCCAGGTACATGATCAGGGTGGCGACGCGCTGGCCACCGCGCTTCAGGATGGTGGGCGTGCCCGGCTCCTGCGGGTCGAAGTAGTCGTAGTGCGGCTTGTACTGCGCGCCCGGCTGGTAGCGCAGCACCTGCAGGCCTTCGCCGTTTTGCAGCGGCCAGTCCAGCAGGCGGGCGATGCGCGCTTCGATGCGCTGCACCAGCGGGTTCTCGCCGCGGGTGAAGAACATGCCGTCGCTGGTGCGGTCCACATGCACTTCTTCGCCGCCGCTTTTGGTCTCTACCGTGAGCGACCGGCTCAGGCGCGGCTCGGCCAGGGCCACCAGCTCGGCGCATTCCTCGGCGCTCAGCAGGTTGCCAAACACCACCAGGTGCGGGCGCCGCATCACCGACAGCACCTGGACCATGCGGTCGCCGGCATCCAGCAGCAGGGGTGCGTCGTCCAGCGCAGGCTGGGGCACCGGCACGGCGGTGGGCAGCAGCTTGCGCTCCTGCGTGGCCTGCAGGTGGGCGGCCAGCGTGGTTTCCATGGCTTCGATGGCCACGTCTTCGGTCCAGCCCGAGGCCTGCATGGATTTGAGCACTACGTCGGGCGCAAAACCGGCCTCGGCCTGGTCGATGATCCACTGGCGCAGCGCGGGGGTGACGGTCTGCAGGGCTGCGGCCGGCTTCTGGGATTTGGCAGACTTTGCGGGCTTAGCCATGGGCAGCTCCTGTGCGGCGGAACACCAGCCGGTCCGGCTGCGAGACGGCCGCGTCGAACGCATAGCCTTCGAGGTTGAAGCCCTGCAGCTGCTGCGGCAGGGTCAGGCGGTGGGTGGCCGCGAAACGGGCCATCAGGCCCCGCGCCCGCTTGGCCATGAAGCTGATGATCTTGTACTGGCCGTTGCGCTGCTCTTCGAACACGCATTCAACCACCCGGGCCTTCAGGGCTTTCAGGTCCACCGCCTTGAAATATTCCTGCGAGGCCAGGTTGACCACCACTGGCGAGGCATCGGCCTGCAGACGCTGGTTCAGGTAGTCGGCAATCTGCGTGCCCCAAAACTTATACAGGTTGGCGCCCTGCGGATTGGCCAGGCGCGTGCCCATCTCCAGCCGGTAGGGCTGCATCCAGTCGAGCGGGCGCAGCACGCCGTACAGGCCGCTGAGGATGCACACATGGTCCTGCGTCCAGGCCAGGGCCTCGGCCGGCAGCGTGCCGGCTTCCAGCCCGCCGTAGACATCGCCGTTAAAAGCCAGCACCGCCTGCTTGGAATTCTTGGCGGTGAATTTGGGGCTCCAGGCCTGGTAGCGCGCCACGTTCAGCCCGGCCAGCGCATCGCTGAGATGCATCAGCGCGGAAATCTGCTGCGGCGACTGGGTGCGCAGCAGTTCAATCAATTCGGCCGACTGCTTGGTAAATAAGGGCTGGGTGTGCGGCTGGCCCGTGGCGGGCGTCTCAAAGTCCAATGCCTTGGCTGGCGACAACAAAAACAACATGGGTAGGGCATCCTTTGGTCCCGATTATCTTAGACGACGGGATGAAGGCACCCCATTCGCCCGGTAAATCCAAAGGACTATGCCGTGCCGTAGCCGCAGCGGGGTTCAATGCACAAATTCTGCCGCTTTGCGATTGCGTTTGTTCTCGTACATCAGCACATCGGCGCGGGACAGCAGGGCTTCTATGGGTGCGTTGGAGTCCAGCGCAATATGGATGATGCCGAAGCTGCAGACGATGGGGTAGCCGCTGCCGGTGAACTGGTTGCGCCGGTCGAGTGCGGTGCGCAGGCGGTCGACGATGGTCTGGGCCAGGTCGTTCGGGCAGTCCAGTAGCAGCGCCACAAATTCATCGCCGCCCAACCGGGCCAGGATGTCGGCATCGCGGAAGCTGCGCCGCATCTGGTCGGCAAACGCCAGCAAGGCCTTGTCGCCCTCGGCATGGCCAAACCGGTCGTTGATGGCCTTGAATTTGTCCAGGTCAAAAAACACCAGCGAGCATGGCGCCTTCTTCTCGCGGGCCAGCCCCAAGGCGGGCTGCGCCTGGTTCAGAAAGCCGCGCCGGTTGTACAGCCGGGTCAGCTCGTCCACCGTGGCCATCTGGTAGGTCGATATTTCTTGTTCGACGATGGCGGCCAGGTCAATCAGCAGCTGGATGTCTTCGGCGCCAAACGCGCGCGGCTCAGAATCCAGAATGCACAGCGTGCCCAGCTTGCTGCCGTTGGTGGCGTGCAGCGGACAGCCCGCATAAAAGCGCACATGGGGCGGGCCGGTGACCAAGGGGTTGTCAAAGAACCGTGGGTCGCGCAGCGCGTCGGGTATCACCAGCGGGGTATCCGCCAGGATCGCATGGCCGCAGAACGAGATGTCGCGTGGAGTTTCGCTATCGCTCAGGCCTTGCTTGGATTTGAACCACTGGCGGTTCTCGTCCACCAGGCTGACCAGTGCCGTGGTCACGCCAAACATGCGCCGCGCCATGCGGGTCAGGCGGTCGAACCGCTCCTCGGGCGGCGTGTCGAGCAGGGCGAGGGCACGCAGGGTGTTGAGGCGGAAAGCTTCGTCGAGAGGAAACGCGGGCTTGATCATGGACGGTCCTTGCTCTTGGCTGGCTATGGGAGGGTTCCGCAATGATTCTAGGACCGCATCCAAGCGCTGTCACAGGGATTTCATGGGGCGGGTTTACGCTGCGGCGCTGCATCCACTTTTAAAGCAGCTTCCATGTTCCGTTTTGCATTTACCACCGTGGCACGCGCTGCCGTGTTCGCCCTGGCCGCCGGTGCCGCACAGGCCCAAACCGAAGTCAGCGCCGTGCTGGCCGGCCATGCCGCCCTGCCCTTCAACACCACGGTGGCCGCGCCCAAAGAGGCCGGCCCGCTGTTTGCCACGGCCGGCAAGTTCACCAACAACAACCGCCAACGCAGCGACACCCTGGGCAGCGTGCCTGGCGTGAGCTTTGTGGGCGACCCCAAGTACCCACGCAACTCGGGCGGCAGCCTGCCGATCCAAGGCCAGTCGGTGCAAGGTTTCTCGGGCATCGTGTCGCTGGGCAAAGACCAGTTTCTGACGCTGACCGACAACGGCTTCGGCAGCAAGATCAACTCGCAAGACGCACTGCTGATGGTGCACCACGTGAAGGCCAACTGGGCCAGCGGCAAGGTCACGCGCCAGCGCACCACTTTCCTGCGCGACCCGGACCGCAAGGTGCCGTTCTTCATCGAGAACGAAAACACCACCAGCCGCTACCTCACCGGTTCCGACTTCGACCCCGAATCCATCCAGGTGGTGGGCGATGAATGGTGGATTGGCGACGAATTCGGCCCCTATGTGCTGCGCGTCAACCACCAGGGCAAGGTGCTGGGCGTGGTGGAAACCGTGGTGGCCGGCAAGGCCTACCGCGGCCCCGACCACTACCTGAACGGCCGCCTGCCCAACTACCCCGGCGATTCTGGTTTTGAAGTGCGCCGCTCGGGCGGCTTCGAGCCCATGGCCAAGTCGATTGACGGCAAAACCCTGTACCCGATGTTCGAATGGCCGCTGTGGGATGCGCAAGCCAAGGCCCAAGAGAGCCGCAACGGCAAGCCCTTCACCCGTATTCTGGAACTCGACGCCGCCAGCCAGCGCTACAGCGAACGCCAGTGGAAGTACCAGTTTGAAGAAGCCGGCAATGTGGCATCTGACTTCCAGATGCTGGACACCAACACCGGCCTGGTGATCGAGCGCGACGACGCATCAGAAGGCGCCGGCCCGGGCTGCCCGAACGAGCCGCGCGTCGACTGCTTTACCCGCCCCGCCAAGTTCAAGCGTGTCTACAAGATCGACTTCAGCCAGCTGGACGCCGACGGCTTTGTGAAGAAGGTGGCCTTCATCGACCTGACCAAGATCAGCAACCCGAAGATGGTAGCCAAGCGCGGCCCGAACGAAGCCAATTTCGTGCTGCCGCACCTAGGCCCCGAAGGCCTGACCGTGGTGGACGCAACCCACATCGTGCTGGTCAACGACAACAACTTCCCGTTCTCCTCGGGCCGCGAGATCGGCAAGCCGGACGACAACGAGCTGACCCTGCTGGACATCTCGGCGCTGGTGGACGCCAAGTAAGCCGGGCTTACACCACGGTGGGCGTAGAAGCGCCGTCCACCGTGATGTTGGCACCCGTCAGGTAGCGGCCGCGCTCGGAGGCGGCAAACACCACGATGTCGGCAATCTCGCCGGGCTCGGCCAGGCGGCCCTGGGCCAGCTTCTTGATGGCCTGCACCTTGGCCGCATCGACGCTGGTGCCGGCGCGCTGGGCTTCGGCCACCAGGCCTTCGGCAACCCGCTCGGTATTCGTCAACCCCGGGTTCAGTCCCACCACACGCACCCCGCGCCCGGCATAGGTATGCGCCAGGCCGGCAGTAGCAAGCATCAGCGCCGCATTGGCCGCGCCACCGGCCAGGTGGGTGGGCGAGGGAATCTTGCCGCCATTGCCGATGATGTTGACGATGGCGCCCTGGCCGCGCGCCGCCATCAGCTTGACCACCGGGTCGATCACATGGATGTAGCTGAAGTATTTGGCGTCCATGGCCGCATGCCAGGCCGAGGGGCTCAGGTCTTCGGCATTGGTGCGGCGCGCGGCGCCAGCGCTGTTGACCAGGATGTCGATGGGGCCGAACTGCGCCTCCACCTCGGCCACCATGGCGGCTGCCGCTGCCGCATCGACCAGGTCGGCGGCCACGGTATAGACCTCGCCGAGTGCGGCGCGGGCCGCGTCCAGGTTCGCCTGCGAGCGCGAAACCAGCGCCACGCGCGCACCCTCGGCCAAAAACAGTTTGGCGCAGGCCAGGCCTATGCCCTTGCTGCCGCCGGTGATCAATACGTTTTTACCGCCCAAACCGAGGTCCATGGATCTGCTCCGTTGAAAAGTGGCTGCCAGCCTAACCCAGCGCCTAAGCCCCCGCAGATGCCAGGTATTTATATGAAAAACAGGGCTCTGGCGCAGATAACACCTGCGCGAGCAGCTACTAAAACAGTAGCAAAACAGAATCTATGTACCCGCCCGGTAAAATCGCCCCCTCCCTGAAAGAACCCGCTAGACCATGACCGACAACGCTTCCACCGCTCCCGCCCAGCCCGGCTTGCAATCCCTGTCCAAATCCTTCGAACCCGCCGCGCTGGAAGCGCACTGGGGCCCGGAATGGGAACGGCGCGGTTATGGCGTAGCCGGCCACCGGGGCACGGGCCAGGCGCAGGTAGGCGCGGAGTCGTTTGCCATCCAGCTGCCGCCACCGAACGTGACCGGCACCTTGCACATGGGCCACGCCTTCAACCAGACCATCATGGACAGCCTGACCCGCTACCACCGCATGGCTGGCCACAACACGGCCTGGATTCCCGGCACCGACCACGCAGGCATCGCCACCCAGATCGTGGTCGAGCGCCAGCTGCAAGAGCAAAAGATCAGCCGCCACGACCTGGGCCGCGAAGCCTTCACCGCCAAGGTGTGGGAATGGAAAGAGAAATCCGGCAACATCATCACCGGCCAGATGCGCCGCATGGGTGACAGCGTGGACTGGAGCCGCGAGTACTTCACCATGGACCCCAAGTTGTCCAAGACGGTGACCGAAACCTTTGTGCAGCTGTACCAGCAGGGCCTGATCTACCGTGGCAAGCGCCTGGTGAACTGGGACCCGATTTTGCAAAGCGCGGTGAGCGACCTGGAGGTGGAGAGCGAAGAGGAAGACGGCTTCCTCTGGCACATCGCCTACCCGCTGGCCGATGACTCGGGCTCGCTGACCGTGGCCACCACCCGCCCTGAAACCATGCTCGGCGACGTGGCCGTGATGGTGCACCCCGAAGACGAGCGCTACACCCACCTGATCGGCAAGATGGTGAAGCTGCCCTTGTGCGACCGTGAGATCCCGGTGATTGCCGACGACTACGTAGACAAGGCCTTCGGCACCGGCGTGGTGAAGGTCACGCCCGCCCACGACCAGAACGATTATGCCGTTGGCCAGCGCCACAAACTGCCGATGATCTGCGTGCTGACGCTGGACGCCAAGATCAACGAAAACGCCCCCGCCGCTTACCAGGGCCTGGACCGCTTTGTAGCGCGCAAGAAGGTCGTCGCCGACCTGACCGAACTCGGTCTGCTGGTCGAAACCAAGAAGCACAAGCTGCAAGTGCCGCGCTGCGCCCGCACCGGCCAGGTGATCGAGCCGATGTTGACAGACCAGTGGTTCGTTGCCATGACCAAGGTCAGCGACCAGGACCCGACCGGCAAGAGCATCGCCCAAAAAGCCATCGAAGCCGTCAGCAGCGGCCAGGTGCAGTTTGTGCCCGAGAACTGGGTGAATACCTACAACCAGTGGATGAACAACATCCAGGACTGGTGCATCTCCCGCCAGCTCTGGTGGGGCCACCAGATCCCGGCCTGGTACGACGAAGACGGCAAGGTCTATGTGGCGCGCGACGAAGCCGAAGCGCAGGCCCAGGCTCCGGGCAAAACTTTGACCCGCGACGAAGACGTGCTGGACACCTGGTACTCGTCGGCGCTGGTGCCGTTCAGCACCATGGGCTGGCCCGAGAAGACGCAGGACTACGACCTGTACCTGCCCTCCAGCGTGCTGGTCACCGGCTACGACATCATCTTCTTCTGGGTCGCCCGGATGATCATGATGACCACGCACTTCACCGGCCAGGTGCCGTTCAAGCATGTCTACATCCACGGCCTGGTGCGCGACGCGCAGGGCAAGAAGATGAGCAAGTCCGAAGGCAATGTGCTGGACCCGGTGGACCTGATCGACGGCATCGCCCTGGCTCCCTTGCTGGACAAGCGCACCACCGGCCTGCGCAAACCCGAGACCGCGCCTGCGGTGCGCAAGAACACCGAGAAGGAATTCCCCGAGGGCATCCCGGCCTTCGGCGCGGACGCCCTACGCTTCACCTTTGCCTCCCTGGCCAGCCTGGGCCGTAGCATCAACTTCGACAGCAAGCGCTGCGAGGGCTACCGCAATTTCTGCAACAAGCTGTGGAACGCCACCCGCTTTGTGCTGATGCAATGCGAAGGCCAGGACTGCGGCGTGCGCGACCACACCCCGGAAGAATGCGGCCCCGGCGGCTACCTGGACTTCAGCCAGGCCGACCGCTGGATCAGCTCCCAACTGCAGCAGACCGAGGCCGAAGTCGCCAAGGGCTTTGCCGACTACCGGCTGGACAACGTGGCCAACGCCATCTACGACTTCACCTGGAACGAATTCTGCGACTGGTACCTGGAAATCGCCAAGGTGCAGATCAACAATGGCGACGACTCGCAAAAGCGCGCCACCCGCCGCACCCTGATCCGCACGCTGGAAGCCATCCTGCGCCTGGCCCACCCCATCACGCCGTTCATCACCGAAGAGCTGTGGCAAAAAGTCGCGCCGGTGGCCGGCATCGCTGGCGAGTCGGTGAGCATTGCGCCCTACCCGCAGTGCCAGCCGTCGAAGATCGACCCGGCCGCCATCGCCCATGTGACCAAGCTCAAGGGCCTGGTGGATGCATGCCGCAATCTGCGCGGCGAGATGAATGTCTCGCCCGCCACCCGCATGCCGCTGTACTGCGTGGGCGATGCCGCCTTCATGCAGGAAGTGGCGCCGGTGCTGCAGTCGCTGGCCAAGCTCAGCGAAGTCAAGCTGTTCGATGATGAAGCCGCCTGGCAAGCCGCCGCCCAAGCCGCCCCCACGGTGGTGGCCGGCGATGCACGACTCTGTCTGCACATGGAGATCGACGTGGCCGCCGAGAAAGCCCGCCTGGGCAAGGAAGCCGCGCGCCTGGAAGGCGAGATCGCCAAGGCCCACAACAAGCTGGCCAACGAAGCTTTTGTGGCCAAGGCGCCGCCGGCCGTGATCGCGCTGGAGCGCGGCCGCATCACCGACTTCACGGCGACGCTGGAGCGCTTGAAAGAGCAGCTGGTGCGTCTGGGCTAAAGCAGTACGGGGCTGCGGCCCCGGCCTGCGGTGACGCGCCAGCGTCACATTCGCTGCCTAGTATGGGCAGCTTTACCATGGAGTTTTGCATGCGCCCTATTCTGGCCCGCTCCCTCTTGTGCTCTGCCATTGCCGGCGGCTTGGCAGCCTGCTCTTCCGTTCCCAGCCAGTACGGCGCGTTTCCCACCTTGAACGGCCAGCTGCCGCTGGTGGTGGCCCACCGCGGTGCATCGGGCTACCTGCCCGAAGAAACCCTGGAAGCCTACAGCCGCGCCATCGAGCTGGGCGCAGATGTGATCGAGATGGACATTGTGGTGACCAAGGACGGCCAGCTCATCACCCGCCACGACCCGAACCTGGCGATCAGCACCGATGTCGCCCAACACCCCGAATTCGCTGCGCGCAAGAAAACCACCCAGGTCGACGGCGAGACGCAAACCGGCTGGTTCAGCGAAGACTTCACGCTGGCCGAAATCCAGACCCTGGGCGCCACCTCCACCGACGCAGAACGCCCGCAGCAGTTCAACGGCAAGTTCCGCATCCCGACCTTCCAGCAGGTGATCGACCTGGCCAAAGCCAAGTCCCAAGAAACCGGCCGGACCATCGCCATCTACCCCGAGACCAAGAACCCCAGCTACTTTGCCGCGCTGGGTCTGCCGATGGAAGACAAGTTCATCGCCCACATCCGCGCCGCCGGCTGGGACAGCAAGACCGCGCCGATCTACGTGCAGTCGTTTGAGCCCGGCAGCTTGCAGTACATGAAGAACAAGGGCTTGCAGACCCGCCTGGTGCAGCTGATCGACGGCGACAGCGTGGACCTGGCCACGGGCAAGGTCACCTTCAAGCTGCCGAGCGACCGCCCCTATGACTGGACCTTGGTGGGCGACAAGCGCAACTTCGACGCCATGGTGACGCCAGCCGGCCTGGCGCAAATCAAGACCTATGCCGACGGCATCGGCCCCTGGAAGCGCTTCATCATCAGCATCAAGGGCACGATCGGCGCCGATGGCAAACCGGTGGATGTGAATGGCGACGGCAAGATCAACGATGCAGATGCCACCTCCATGGCCCCGACCAGCCTGGTGGCCGATGCACACAAGGCCGGCTTGTTTGTGCACCCCTTTACCTTCCGCAACGAGTCGCGCCGCCTGGCCATCGACTACCAGAAGAACGGCAAGAACGAGTACACGGCGTTCTACAAAGCGGGGGTGGACGGTGTGTTCACCGACTTCACGGACACCGCGCTGGCGGCCCGCAAGGCCTTGGCACCGTAAGTCTTTTTACCGGCGGCGGAGAACGTGGATGAAGTCCTTGCCCACGGTCTCCTGTTCCACCAGCTCGTTGCCGGTTTGCTTGGCAAAGGCCTGGAAGTCGCGCACCGAACCCGCATCGGTAGACACCACCTTGAGCAGCTGGCCGCTTTGCATATCGGTCAGCGCCTTCTTGGCCTTGAGGATGGGCAGCGGGCAGTTCAGGCCGCGCGTGTCGATTTCTTTGTCTGTCTGCATGGGGCGGTGGTCCTCGGGTAGGTTTTGATTTTAGTGTGCGCTAGGACAGATCGCGGAACTGCGGTTCATAGCCGCGCCGCCTCAAAAACTCCGCCAGCCCATAGCCGGTGCCGGCGGGCCAGCATTTCACATCTTCAAAGTTGTACAGCCGGTAGTCCACCAGCTCGGGCGACAAGCGCACCTCGCCATGCGCGACCGCGTGGTACACGATCAGCAGCTGGTTCATGCGCTGGAAGTCGTACACGCCGATCAACTCCAGCGCTGAGGCTGTGAGGTTGGTTTCTTCCAGAATCTCGCGGGCAATGCCTTCCTCGGGCGTTTCGCCGGCCTCCATGAAACCGGTGATCAGCGCGTAGATCTCGGAGGTCCAGGCCGCGTTGCGTGCCAGCAGAATCTGCCCGCCGTACTCGACGATGGCCGCCAGCACCGGCGTCGGGTTGTTCCAGTGCGTGAAGTCGCAAGCCGGGCAACGCAGACGCTGCTTGGGGCCGCCGTCTTCTTCCTGGCTGATCCAGGCCAGCGCGGTAGCGCACTGGGGACAGAATTTGAACTCAGTGGCCATGGCTTGGATTACCCATCAAAACTATAGAAAACATAGCAGCTAGCGCAGGCAATATAAGCGCTAGCGGCCTATTTCTCATAAATTAACAGCTACCGGGTCAGGCTGGAAACACGCCGGTGGACAGATACCTGTCGCCCCGGTCGCAGACGACAAACACCACGGTGGCATTGCTTTCGCGCTGGGCGATCTGCTGCGCTACCCAGCAGGCACCTGCGGCGGAGATACCGGCAAAAATGCCTTCTTCGCGGGCCATGCGGCGGCACATTTCTTCGGCGTCGTCCTGGCTGACATAGACCAGCTCGTCCACATTCTTAGGGTCGTAAATCTTGGGCAGATAGGCTTCCGGCCATTTGCGAATACCGGGGATGCGCGAGCCCTCGCTGGGCTGGGCACCGATGATGCGCACGGCCGGATTCTTTTCTTTCAAGAAGCGCGACACGCCAGTGATAGTGCCTGTCGTACCCATGGCGCTGACGAAATGCGTGACCCGGCCCTTGGTGTCGGCCCAGATCTCGGGGCCGGTGGTCTCGTAGTGGATGCGCGGGTTGTCGGGGTTGGCAAACTGGTCGAGCACCAGGCCCTTGCCCTCGCGCTGCATCTGCTCGGCCAGATCACGTGCGTACTCGATGCCGCCGCTCTTGGGGGTGAGGATCAGCTCGGCGCCGTAGGCCTTCATGGTCTGGGCGCGCTCTATCGACAAGTCCTCCGGCATGATCAGCACCATGCGGAAACCTTTGACCGCCGCGGCCATCGCCAGCGCAATGCCGGTATTGCCCGAGGTGGCTTCGATCAAGGTATCGCCGGGCCGGATGTCGCCACGCTCCTGCGCGCGCTGGATCATCGACAAGGCGGGCCGGTCTTTGACCGACCCGGCGGGGTTGTTGCCCTCCAGCTTGGCCAGCACCACATTGCCGCGCTGGGCGTTGTCGTCTGCGCCTATGCGCTGCAGCGCCACCATCGGCGTTTTTCCGATGACATCTTCGATCGTTGGATATTTCATAACCCACACTGTGCCATAATATCGGTCTTGCTTCTGCACATGCCCGGGTGGTGAAATTGGTAGACGCAGGGGACTCAAAATCCCCCGCCGCAAGGCGTGCCGGTTCGATTCCGGCCCCGGGCACCACATCCTGAAAACCCCTTGATTCTTTTGGATCAAGGGGTTTTTTCATTGCGCGGCTGCACTTTGTTATCCAATCGTTAACTGGCTGGCAAAAAGCAAGGGCAACCTCTAGAGTGGCTGGGATTTTGCTTTTACAGAAATTTACAATCTCGGCCCGGTGCCGCCTGGCCCATGGTCCGGGGCAAAAATTCTGGCCGCCAAGGATGTACCGATGCGCATAGCCGCCGTTGATGATGACCTCGCCCAACTGGACCTGATCCACGCCGTGATTGCGGCCATGGGACACGACTGCCATGCCCTGCCCGACGGCGAAAGCTTTCTGCGCGCAATCGCCAAAGAAACCTACGACCTGCTGATCATCGACTGGGAACTGCCGGACATTGCCGGCACAGACCTCATTCGCAAAGTGCGTGAGCGCGTAGCTTCGGCGGTGCCGATTCTGATGCTGACCAACCGCAGCGATGAGCGCGACATCGTGACCGGCCTCACATGCGGTGCCGACGACTACATGGTCAAGTCAAACCGCGTGGTCGAGCTGCGCGCACGCATCGCCGCGCTGCTACGCCGCGGTGGCCATATGCGCGCCACCGAAGAAGTCACATTTGGGCGCTATCGTTTCCATACCGCGCAGCGCAATGTCTGGGCGGCTGGCGAGCCGGTAGCACTCAAACACAAGGAATTCGATCTGGCACTCACCATGTTCAACAACCTCGGCAAGCTGATGTCGCGCGGCTACCTGATCGAAGCCCTGTGGGGCCAGGGTGCCGACGTGTCTTCGCGCTCGCTGGACGTCTACTTTTCCCACGTGCGCAGCAAACTGGGTTTGCGCGCAGAGAACGGATACCGGTTGATGTCCGTTTACAACCACGGCTACCGGCTCGAAGAGGTGTCCCAGGCGGCCCCTGCCGCGGGAGCCAACGCCTTGCAACATTCAGAATGACCGCCCCGCTTTTTACATGGCTGCCGCTGCAAGCCAGCATCGCCGTGGCGGCAGCACTGCTGGGCTTGGCGCCCGCCGCGCAGGCGCAAAGCATCAGCTACACCTTGCAACCCGGCGAGAACCTGTATGGGCTGGCCAAGCGCCTGCTGCACAAACCCGAACAATGGAAGCAGATACAACTGGCAAACAAGGTGCGCGACCCGCTGCGCCTGCTGCCGGGCACGCTACTGATGATTCCCGTGCATCTGCTGCGTCCGCAGCCGGCCCTGGTGACCATCCTGCATGCCATAGGCGACGCGCGTGCCGCCCTGCCCGGCCAGGCCAAAGAGCTGCCACTGCAGAAGGGCCAGCAATTGCCGCAGGGCAGCCAGCTGACTGTGGGCGAACAAGGTTTCGTCACCCTGCAGCTGGCCGATGGCTCGACCATTCGCTTACCGGCCAATACCCGGGTGCAGCTCAGCGAAGTGCTGTACGCACCGGCGTCGAAAGACATCCAGGCCACCATACAGCTGGACCGCGGACGGGTGGAATCCAAGGTGGTTCCGCTACCGTCGGCCAACAGCCGCTTTGAAATACGCACGCCCCATGCAGTTGGCGGTGTGCGCGGCACCGATTTTGGCGTGGCGATTGGCGACAACGGTGCCTTCCTCAACGATGTGCGAGAGGGTGCGGTACAAGTCAATGTCCTGGCATCGCGCAAGCCCGGCGCGCAGGCCCTGGTGCATGCGGGCGAAGGCAGCCGCTTGGGTGTCACGGACGGCCAATTTACCGTCGCCCCGCTGCTGCCCGCACCCGATTTGTCGAAAATTCCGTCGGTGCTGGAGGACGTGTCTTTCATCGACCTACCCCTGCCTGGCAGCGCCCAGGCAGTGTCCTACCAGGTGATGATTGCCACCGACAGCGCGTTCAACCAGGTGCTGCGCTACGGCAGCTTCGCGCCAGTGCTGGCCCGCTTCACCGGCCTGGACGATGGCGACTACCAAGTTGCCGTGCGCCCGGTCGATGCACAAGGCATTGTGGGCCGTGAGGCAATGCGATCCATCCGGGTGAAAGCCCGCCCTGAAGCGCCTTTCATGCAGCAGCCACAGCAAGGCAACCAACTGTTCACTACCGCGGTAGAACTGCGCTGCACCGAGAGCCCGGACGTGCAGGGCTACCACCTGCAACTGGCGCGCGACCCCGCTTTTCAAAATCTGGCGGCAGATCTGCCGCATCTGCCCGCCTGCAGCCATACCGCTCCAGGCCTGGCGCCGGGCGCCTATTTCTGGCGCGTCGCTGCAGTGAAAAGCACACCGGATGGCGCCCGCGACCAGGGGCCGTACAGCAAGCCCGCCAGTTTTACGCTGCTGCCCATCCCCCCCCAGCCGCCCACTCCCAGCATCCGGGCCGACGGTGCCAGCCTGTTGTCCGTGCAATGGGGCACCAGCCAACCCCAGGGTGTGCGCTACCGCGTGCAACTCGCCCAGGACATCGCATTCACCCACCTGCTAGACGACAGCGTGGTGGACGCATCGCGGTATGCCCGGCCACTGCCGCCTGCGGGTGTGTATTACGTGCGCCTGCAACAGCTCGACCAGGAAGGCAGGGGCGGCGCATTTACCGCAGCCCAGTCGGTCGTAGTGCCGGGTCGCCTGATGGCCTCGGACCAGCAGCCGGTGGTCAGCTCCGACGGCACACCCCTGCGTCCAGGCAAGCCGTGATGCACATGCGGCACCCAACGCCGGAGACTGCGCTTGAATAACCGCCTGCTCGATTGGGTGTCGCTGCAACGGGAAAGCGGGCTCGATGCCAGGCGACTGCGCAAGCGCTGGATCGAGTGGGGATTGCTAGCCCTGGTACTGCTGTCGGTGGTCGCCACCTTGAGCTGGCGCAACTCTCTGGAGCGGGTGAACCTGGTGATCGAAGACCAGACCACGCGCTTGATGGAGCGGTCTGTCTCCAACGACATCGTGCTGGTCACCATCGATGACAAGAGCCTGGCGGCAATTGGCCGCTGGCCGTGGCGGCGTGGCTTTCACGCAGCTTTGCTCGACAAGATTTCTCCGGCCAAACCCCGCGCCATCGGCTTGGATCTGATTTTTACCGAGCAAGATCCGGTCTACGCGGCAGACGATGTTTTGCTGGCCCGTGCCATCCAACGCAGCGGCAAGGTCGTGCTGCCGCTGGCACTGCAAGACAGCTACGGCACGGGCCATTACAAACCCATATTGCCCGTTCCCGCGCTGGCCAAGGCGGCTGCGGCCATAGGGCACATCCACCTGAAACTAGACACCGACGGCATCGTTCGCACGACCTATCTGCGCGAAGGAGATGGCACGCGCTGGTGGGACCACTTTGGCGTGGCGGTGTTGCGGGCCGGCGGTTTTGCACTGCCTTCTGAACCAGCTCCCAGCCCGAGCGACATCCAGCCCAAGGACTGGACGCGTGAGCACCTGGTGCAAATTCCATTTGTTGGTGCCCCGGGGCAGTTCCAGCAGGTGTCTTATGTGGACGTGCTCAAAGGACAGGTGCCGGCCGCCACCTTCACCAACAAATTCGTGTTGGTAGGTTCCACCTCGGCCGGCATGGGCGACGCATACGCCACACCGCAATCGGGCAATTCGGAACTGATGGCGGGCGTAGAGATTTCCGCGAATCTGATGAATGCCCTGCTGGAAGGGCAAAAGATCGAGCGGGCCAGCGCTTGGCAGAACGCAATCTTCTGCACCCTGCCCGTCGCGCTGGGCCTATTGGCCATACTGTGGCTATCGCCCACGGCCTCGCTGCTAGGCAATGCGCTGCTGGTACTGCTCACGCTGGCTGCGAGCTGGCTGATGGCGCTGTACACCGGCATTCTGCTGGCGCCTGCTGCTGCGTTGCTGGGGCTGTTATCGGCCTATCCCTTATGGGTATGGCGCCGCTTGAATGCCGCCATGTGGTACCTGCTGGAGGAATTCCAGCGCATGGAAATACGCCATGACCTGCCCCAGATGCGGCCCACCCAAAGCCGCGGTGATCCTTTGGAGCGCCACATCGGGGCGCTGCAGAACGCGTCGGAACAGCTGCGCAATCTGCACCGCTTCGTCAGCGACATTCTGAGCAATCTGCCAGATGCCACCGTTATCACCGACCCCACCGGCCGAGTGCTGATGGCCAACCAGGCGGCACAGCAGTATTTCCGCCCGCTCGGCATTGAACAACCGACCAAGCACCAGCTCGCCGACCTGCTGCGCAAAGTGAACCCGGGCGGCAGCACGCAAATACAGGATGCGGCACAAACCTGGACCGGTGAATCCAAAGACGATGCCGGGCGCGATGTGCTGATCAAGTGTGCCCCCTGCTTCAACACCGATGGCGTGGCGACGGGTTGGATTACCAGCCTGGTCGACATCAGCCCGATCCGGCACGCAGAGCGCCAGCGTGACGAGGCATTGCGCTTCATCTCGCACGATATGCGCTCACCGCAGTCGTCGATTCTGGCCTTGCTCGAACTGCACAGAATGCAGGCCGATGCCGCCATGCCTGCAGAGACGCTGCAGCGCATCGAGCGCCATGCGCAGAAGACGCTGTATCTGGCCGAGGAGTTTGTTCAGCTGGCCCGTGCCCAATCCAGCGCATACCGCCTGGAGGTCATCGACCTGGGCGAACTGTTGCATGAGGCGGTAGACGAAGTCTGGCCGCAAGCCGTGCAGCGGCACATCAGCTTCAAACTGCAGACTCCAGAGGTACCCGCCTGGTGCGAAGCGGACCGCGGTTTGCTGACCCGCGCGATCGGCAATCTGCTCAGCAATGCGGTGAAGTACAGCCCGGAACACACCGAGGTGCAATGCAGGGTGCAGGACCACCAGGGCCGTTGGCAGCTGTCGATTGCGGATGCAGGGCCTGGCCTGTCGCTAGAGCAGCAGCAGGTATTGTTTCAGCACTTTGTCCGCCTGCAGCCGAATGACCGCTCAGCACCGCGCGGCATCGGTCTGGGCCTGGTGTTTGTGCGCACCGTGGTGGAGCGCCACGGCGGTAGCATCCAGTTGAACAGCATGCTGGGGCATGGCACCACCCTGCGATTCTCTTTGGCGCAAGCCCTGGAATAGCGCCACACGGTGGATACCGGGTGGCGCCGAACCAGGCCTACCGCTTGCGGGAGATACCTTCGATGCGGATGTCTACCCGCCGATTCGACAGCAGGCATTCGCGCAGAGCGTCCTGGTCCGGGAAGTGGGCGCTGCATGCATCGACCGGCTGGGCATCTCCTTT
Source organism: Rhodoferax sp. OV413 (assembly GCF_900104385.1). Classification (GTDB taxonomy): domain Bacteria; phylum Pseudomonadota; class Gammaproteobacteria; order Burkholderiales; family Burkholderiaceae_C; genus Rhodoferax_B. The sequence continues at coordinate 17,861 of NZ_FNJA01000008.1, forward strand.
GGAGTCCGTCTGGATACGCTCCGCCACCACGCCCCGTGACAACAGCAAGTCCCGCACCGTCATCACGCGCTTCTGCGACAGCACCAGGTTGTAATCGCTGTGGCCGGTGGAGTTGAGGCGGTCCGCATGACCCATCAGTTCCAGGTTCTTGATTTCAAGCTGGTCGGCCCCCATGCGTTGGAGCAATTGCTCCAGCGATGCAAGGCTGGCTGCCCGGATATCGGTGCGGCCATAGCGGTCAAATTCAAACACCACCTGGGCCGAGAGCTTGACCACATCGGGTGGCGCAGCCGGGGTCGGCGCCACGGGTAAGGCCGCAACCAGCGGTGCAGGCGGGCTGCAGGATGCCGCCAGCGCATCGGCCTCGGTCAAACCATCTTCCACCATCTGGACATAGGGCTTTGCATGCCGCCACTGCTGCTGGTTCAGCTCGTTGCCGGCATGCACCAACTCGACTTCAGAGCACGCCACGCGTTGCTGTGCGCAGGCGAATCCGCTGTGTGTATGCAGTGCGCGGGCTCGGTCCCACAGGTCCGGGCGAATCCGCGCCGCACCGTTGACCAGCGGGGTGTCCGTGGAGATAGGGCTTTGCTTGCCCTCCAGCGCCACGACCAGCTTTTCCGACTCTACCAAGGACTCCTGCACAAACGGGCTGCGGTCATTGCGGGTGTATTCGTGGAAGGACACGTCCAGCCAGCATTGCGCTTTGGACAGGTAGTAGTTGCGCACCGGCACGCCGGTTTCGTTGATGGCATGGATGCGCTCCTGCATCTGCGTATAGACCGCATGGTCCGCACGCTGGGCTTCGTCGGTGATGCGGTCTTTGGCGGGTGTCAAAGCAGCTTGCGCATCTGCGTCCAGCGCCCCCAAGGGCCCCAGGGCCACCAGCAAGGCAGCAGCCAACACGCGCAGTCTCAAACGGGAGCAAAAAATAGGGTTCATGGTGTTCACTCGGTTCATCATTGGTTTAATCAGCGGTCCAAGCTGGTGTTGACGTTGCGTTGGCTGCCCGCAAACAGGTCTTCGTCGAACTTGAAGCGCAGGCGGATGTAGAAGCCACTGCGCGTGTACTCATAACCGGCCAGGTCCCGGTCGGCCGAAAAGCCTGACTTGTTGTAGCCCACGGACAACCACAGGTTTTGCTGCAGCAGGTAGCCGGCCTCTACGCCGTAAGCCCATTGCCGGGCCCGCTGCTGGCCGAACTGCACCGCACTCATCACACCCACATCCCACTTCTCGGTCACGTCGTACACCAGGCGGCCAGACAGCAGTTGGGCGTGGAAGTTGTCGCGTACCCCGTTTTCCAGGCTGTCACGCTGCCACTTGGCCGCAATGCGGCCAGTCGTCCACCAGGGACGACTCGGGTGGTAGTCAGCGTGCGCCGAGACGATGTGGGCACGCGTGGCCAAGTTGCCAACAGAGGCATCGCTGGCATCGCGTTCGGTTTTCAGCTCGTACTTGGCCAGCGCATTTACGCGGTTGGTATCGGTCTCGCGGTACGCCACACCAATCTGCGCGCGGTTTTGCAGTACGTCGCCGCGGGCGTCGTACTTGGTGAGCAGCAGGTAGTTGCGCCCCAGCAGCGTCCAATCCCGGGCCATCTTGCGCGCCGCCATGACCTGCCATAGCGTGGTGTTGAACGCCTCGTTGCTGGTCGTATTGGCAATATCGCCGGAATGGCGGTATTCCACGCGGCTGGAGCCGCGCCACAGGGGGTGGGCGGTGTAGTCCACACCAGCCGATACCGCGTAGGCATCGGGTACATCACCTGAAAGTACCTGGACCCGTTCGACCGCCGTGTTCAGGCGCACTCCCTGCGCGACATCCCAGGCATTGCGCACGCCCGAAGCCATTTGCAGGTCTCTGCCGCTCACAGCATCGCGCAAGCGGTACTCGCTGAACAACTGGGTGTCCTTGATGTAGGCCGAGTTGACGCCAAAAACAAAGGCATTGGCCTTGCGTTCGTCGGTGGTGATGGTGTTCACGCCCGACAGCCCGGTCTGCTGCTCGTAACGCCCGTACAGGCGGGTGCGCTCGGCAATCTGATAGTCGCCACCGACTGCGAAACGCCGGCGCGGGTCGCCGCTGATGTCATGCTCAAGCTCACCGCCCAAGGTGAACTTGTCGCTGACGCGAAAGCCCAAGCCGCCGCGCACGGTCTGGCTGCTCAGCCCCGTGGTCTGGTTCGCCAGCGTACCGGCAAGCGAGGTACCTGAACTGACCACCACCAGGCCGCTGACCGGATCAATCACCTGGTTGCCAAAGCCCACAGCGCTGCCGCCTGAGCCGGTAGCAATGCTGCTGGTGAGACCGGCCGTAGAACTGAACGGGGTTGAATACAGCGCGGTCACGCTGCCCGCAGACTCATGCAGTGAGCGCAAGCCCACATCGGCGGTCAGGCGCTCGCTCAGCTTGAAGGCAGCACCCACCTGGACCGAGCTGCTGTCGGAAGCGCCCACGTTCAGATCCTCGCTGCGCTGTCCTTGCAGGTACAGCTTGGTGCTGTCGTCCAGCTTGTAGGCAGCGTAGATGCTGGCCTCACCGCGGCCGCCGGTCAACGGTGCCGCCAGGTTGTTGAAGGTGGTGTCACTGCGGCCTACAAAAGCCCGCGCCGTGGTGCGATCCGCCTCGTGTGCCACCTCGATCCGCCACGCGTTGCCCGACACGTCACCGACGCGGCCGGCCATGCCCGGCAAGACAGACACATTGGTCGCATTGGTGTTGACCTCGCTCGTGGTGCGCGCGACTTCGGCCACCAACATGGTGTGTTCATCGATGCGCCAGCCAACGTTGGCGCTGCTCATGGCCTGCGATGCCAGCGGATTGCTGTCGCGCATCACCGAGCCACCGATTTCCGCACTGCTGCCCAGACGCATCTGGCCATCGGCGCCCATCACCCAGAAGCTGTCTCCGCCCTGGTCAACCTCGTAGGTGATGCGCAGCGATACCGGATTCAGATTGGCATCGGCCGACGGCAGAAAGGTGTTGAGCAGAATGCGCCCGCTGAACGGCTCGAACGTGTAGTCGGATAGCCGCGCCAGTGCAGTGGTACTCAGTATGCGCGAAGGTTGCTCGCGGTCGCGTACGACGATCTCCACTTTCTCGCTGCCTTCGAGCACCGCGCTGTTGCGCAGCCCGTACGGGCCGCTGCCCTGGCTGGAGAACTCTTCCACCACCTGCCGCAGCGAGTCGCGAAAGGCAAATACATTGCCCACAAAACCGCCATCCTCATGGTGGTAGCGCACGCCTGCTGCGCTGCGGTTGTAGTTGCCCAGACTGCGCTGCGCGAGTGTGGCCACGTTGCCGCCGCCAGTACGCTGGCTGAAACCGTCGCCTGTGGCGAAGTTACCCCACAGCAGATAGCTTTTGTCTTTATCGACCCGCACATAGAGGCGGCGGTCCGACAGTGCATCCGTACCGCGCAGCGAGGAGTCGCCGTAGACCGGATAGAACTCTTCAGTCTGGATATCGCGCAGCAAACGCGCGCGGGTCACCTTGTCGGAATCGTAGGCTGCCGTCAGCAGGTACTTGCCCTGGATCGTGCCGCGCAGGAAGAACGCACTGCGCGCCTCCAGGTTCGCCTTGCCGTTGTTGAACTCGCGGCCCCAGGCGCGGATCTCGCGCTCGAATGCATCCTCGCGCTCAGGGCGCACCAGCAGGCTGCGCTCTTTGCGCCCAAAATTGATGATGCCCTCGAGCAAACCGGCGGCGACCATTTCACGCATCTCGGGTACGAAGCTGACCACGCCGGACGCTTCCTGCGCCCCCACCGTAATGCGCAGCTGCACATCCTGCGGCGCCATCGGCGCCAACAGGGAGAAGCTGGCCACGCCATCCACCACCCGGACCTGCACACCCGGCGTTACCCGGTCGGCATCACGCGCCATGGGGCCGGATTCATCCGTGCGCGCCCCGGGCACCAGCACGCGGCCACCACTGTGCTCAATGGTTGCCCAGGCCGGGCTTGCCAGCGGCTTGCCCTGGCCATCCAGCACGCGGATGGTGACAGGCACGGCCGTCTGCCCATCGGCAGGCACCGCGTTGCGGGCCACTTCCACCACGACCCGTTGGGCCGCCTGGTTCAGCGCGTAATCCACCTCGCCAACGGTGCCTGGGAAAACCGTAGCGGTTTGGCCAGGCACAGGCTGCCCAGGGGTCGCCAGCGGGTACAAGGGCTGTGCGACACCGGTAACGGAAGTGCGTTCCGCTGCAGTCAGCGGCGCAAAGCGGACATCTTCGGACTGCGCCCAGCCGGACGGAGCCAGGATGGCGCCGATCAGCAAGGCAATAGCGCTGCGTTGGGGGAGACGATTAGCGTGCACCGTTGGCTCCTTCACGCGGCTGGACTATGGGTTGGTTGGCACTGTCGGTAGCTTGTTTCGGCATACGGACAGGCTTGCTTTCAAAACGCAATGCAGGCCCTTTCAGTTTTTCGGTTTCCACCGAGCGGATTTCCCCTTGGGCACGCCGTGCCTTGACCTGCTCCACGACCGGGTTGGAACAGCTGCCCTCGACAAAATCGGCGCGGTGCAGCTCCCCGTTCTTCAGGTCGATAAACAGGCTGTTGGCGTCGCCCAGATTGCGGTTGCTGGAGGTCGTCAGACGCGAACCGGTGGGCAAGGTGCGGGGGTCGACCTTCAGCACATGGCTATTGGGTGTCAACCCGCATTGGCTGTACTTGCCCTCGCTGTCGCTGACCAGGTACTGCCCCGACTCGAAGTACAAGCGCACGCCGGGAATCCCCAGCTCTTCGGAGTCCTGGATGTGGTTTCCATTGCAGTCCACAAAAATCTTGCCCAGCACACAGGCTTGGTCGGTGAACACGCCACCCGTGACCTGTACCTGGTGCGCGCCTTCGTTCGACTCAATGCTGTTAGCCACTGCTTGCAGTGCAGCCGTCAGGCAGCCCGCCGCGGTAGTGCAGCCATAGGCGCGGGCTGTATTGATGCCAGTGCCCTGCATGCTGCCGACGCCCACGCGCACCCGGTAGGTCAGGGTTGTGCTCTGGTTCAAACTCAACCCGCCCACGGTGAAGCCGAGAACCGGTCCCAAGCCGCCCGCAGGATCGGGGGCAGCCAAGCCGTTCACACGCGCCGTGCCACGGATGTAAGTGAAGCCGGCTGGCAGCCGGTCACGCACCGTGACTTGTGGCAGCGAGGAACCTGCTGTGCGGCGTACCACGATGGTGTAGAGCAAGGTATCGCCTACTTCGGCCACCCTGCGGCTACCGGTCTTGGACAACACAAAGCCGGTTGCATTCATGGGATCCACCGGAATATGGTTGTTCACCACATTGGCCGAGCCGCCAGGGAACGCCAGGTTCAGGTTGAAACTGAAGTAGTACTGGGTGGTGGCCGCACCGCTGGACAGGCCGGCAGAAGTCGATGCACACGCACCTGGTGTCGTCAGTGGATTGCCTGCCGCTGCGGTAGGCGCTGTATCGCTGGTCTGGACGACAGCCGGGTCGGGCGGTCCCGCCGAAACCGACAAGGTGGCGGCGCACACCGGGATCAGCGTGGAGGCGCCTGGCGCATAGCCGGCGGGTGCCGTCACGCTCAGGGTGTAGACGCCGGAAGGCGCAGTCGACAACAGCAGAAACTGGTAGCGGCCTGCGCTACCGGTGGTTTGCGACAGCGCCCCACCCAGCAGCTGGGATGCATCAAAACCGGGTGGGCCAGACAAGGTGACCACAGCGCCTTGCACAGGCAAGCGGGTCACCGCGTCATACACCACACCCGCAGGGTCCAGCGGCAGGCTTTGCTGCAGGATGTTGTCGCCCGGAAGCAAGTTGATGTTGTGCAGCACACCTTGGGAGTTGTCTGCACCGCCGGGGTTGCCGGAACCCACCACGCCCGAGGTATAGGACTGGCCACTTTCATTCGGCACCGGCCGGCCATACAGATAGCTGGTGCTGGGCTCGCGGAAGCGCACTTCGTAGCCAGCCCCGGGCGCCAACGCCGTGAAGCTGTAGGCACCATTGCTGTCGGTTTGGGTGGTTGCCACCAGCACCCCGTTGTTCAGCAGTTCGACCGTCCAGTCGAGCACCACGGGCTCGCCCAGATCCTTGACGCGGTCGTGGTTGGCATCGCGCCACACGCTACCACTCACGGTGGCAGCGGATACCAACACCACCGAATCGCTGGCGCTGTTATTGCCATCAAATCCGGCCGGCTCGCCGCCACCCGATACCAGGGCGGTATTGGTCAGTACCTGGCCAGTGAGGCCACTGGCAACCGCCACGCGCACCACCACAGGGTTGCCGCTGGCGCCTGCCGCAATTTCGGTCGTGCTGGTACAGCTGACGATGCTGCCGCCTACCGCACCTGTACAGGTCCAGCCGGTACCGGTAGCCAAAGCCGCCACGGTCATGCCGGTCGGCAGGGTATCCGTGAGGGTGATGGTTCCACTGGTAGCCACCGTGCCGATGTTGCGCGGCGTCAGGGTGAAGTAGCCGGAGCTGCTGCCCGACGCAAAGTTGGATGGCGCATGGGTTTTAGCCAATGCCAGGTCGGGCACCGCGCCCGGAATTTCGGCAAAGTTGTTCTCTGCAGACACCATATTGGCGCCCGACAAAGCAATGCCGGTGATACGGCTGCTGGTGGCAGTGGGGTTGCTGGCAGCTCCACCGGTGGAGCCGGCCGTTACCGTGCCATTGTTGGTGCCCGCAGGCTGGGACGCTTGCGTCAAGGTGTAGTTGCTGCCTTCGGGCACAGCGCTGAAGCGGAAGCTTCCGTCGGCCGCCGTGGTAGTCGTCAGCGATACAGGGTTGCCGTTGATATCGGTTCCCGTCAAAGCTACCGTCTGCCCGCCGATGCCGTGGTCCGGCGGGTTGTTCAACACGCCGTTGTTGTTGTAGTCCAGGAACACCCGGCCCGAAACGCTGCGGCCATTGGGAATCTCGGCGAAGTCATTGGCCACCGACTGCGTATTGGGTGGCAATACGATGTTACGGATCGCACTGGGCAATACCGCAGGCGTGGAAGCCGTTCCCGCGGTACCGCCATTCGGTACGTTGCCCGCAGTGGTCACGCCATTGGATGTGCCAGCCGGCTGGCTGGGCTCGCGCACGCTGTACGTGCCCGGCAACAGGTTGCCAAAGCTGTAGCTACCGTCGGCTGCCGTCGTGGTGCTGGCCACCACGGCGTTCGCACTGTTCAACAACTCGATCACTACGCTAGCCAAAGACGTATCCGCGCCATTGCGGATGCCGTTGTTATTGGTGTCCAGGAATACCGAACCCGCGATGGTCGAGGGAACTATCTCGGCAAAGTTGTTCTGTGTAGAGCCGGTGATCTGGCCACCCGCACCGTCACCATTCAGCACGATGCCCACGATCTGACTGCTGCTTGCGCTCGGGTTCGACGCGCTGCCTGCAGTACCGGTGCTGCCACCGGTCTGCACCAGGCTGCCGGCCGTGGTGATGCCGTTAACGGTATTGCTGGGCTGCACCAGCTCGCACACCGAGTAGGTGGCAGCAGGCAGGCCGGCAAAAATATAGTTCCCCAGCACATCCGTAGCCACCGGGTTGGCCAGACCGCCCTGACTCACCAAGGGGCCAGCGCAGGAGTTACCAGCACGCAGTTCCACGCTCACACCGCTGATCGGTGTATCCACGCCGGATTCAAACGTGCCGTTCGGCGTGAGGTTGTTGTCGCGGAACACACGGCCGGAGATAAAGCCCTGGGTACTGACTGTCAGCGGCGCATTGGCAGCCTGCTGGTTATTACCCAGGTTGGTTTGCAGCGCACCCGCCGCGATGCTGTTGGTATGCGTACCGGGCGTCGCCGCCGTCACCTGCACGCTGATGCTGCAGCCGCCTGCAGGAATCAGGGCACCACTGGCATAGCTGACGGTGTTGGACGCAGCCGCCGCAGTCACGGGTCCTGGGCAGGTAGTCTGCACATTCGGCGTCGCAGCAACCAGCACCGGGCCCGGGGCGGTAGGCAGGGTATCGACCAGCGCGGCCGTCAATGTCAATGCCGTCGGGTTGTCGTTGCCCAGAAATATCGTCAGCGTAGACGTGCTATTGGGCGGAATGACGGGTGGCGCAAACTGCTTGGAAACCACTGGCGGTGTGGACACCTGCAAACGCGCGCTGGTGGGCTCCTCGTTGCTGATGCCCTCAAACGTTGTGATAGCACCCGCGGCAATCGTATTGGTGTACGCGCCCGAGATATTGCTGAGCACGTCCACCAGCAGATTGCAGGATGCATTCGCCGCCAGCGTTGCGCCGCTGATGCGTACCGAGGTACCCGATGCAACAGCCTGCACCGTGCCACCGGTACAAGTGGTCGAAGCGTTTGGCGTAATCGCCACCACCAGGCCAGACGGCAAGCTATCGGTCAGCGCAAGCGCTGTCAACGCGGTCGCGTTCGGATTGGTGATGCGGATGGTCAAGGTAGCAGCACTGCCGGCCGAGCGTGTTGCGCTGCCGGTGCTAAAACCTGCCGGGTTGCCAGCATCCAAAGTCTGGCCGTCTATCGCCTTGTGCACCAGCAGCGGCGCCTTGGCGCGCAGCACATCGGTTGCAGGCTGGGAATTGCTCACGCCCACGCCGCCCGACGAGGCAGAAATCGCGCCTGCAGGAATCGTGTTGGTGTAGTCCCCTTGGGCAGCCACCAAGACATCCACTTCGGCATAGCAGTTGGTCGAGATGGCACCATTGGCGGCCCCCAGGTTGCCACCGGCCACCTGCACTTGGCTGGCAGTGGGCGCACTCACGGTGGCGCCGGTACAGGTGGTGCTCGGGTTGAAGCCGCTGGGCACGGTGACTCCGGCCGGCAGGTTGTCGACTACGGAAAGATTCGACACCGGCTGCGCCGTCGCGTTGAAGAAGGTGATCCGCAAACGCGAGCGACCGCCGGGCTGCACCACTTTCGGTGTGAACTGCTTGGTCAGGCCCAGATTGCTCTGCGTCGTCAGGCTGGTAGTGGCCTGGCCGCTATTGCTCAGGCCCTGGTCAGTTGCAATCGAACCCGCAGGGATGAAGTTGGTGATACCGCCCACCGCCACCGATGTGACGTTGACCACCACGGTGCAAGCCGTGTTCGCCGCCATCGCCGCGCCCGACAAGGACACGGACTCCGCGCCTGCGACCGCTGTCACCACGCCCGCTGGGCAGTTGGTGGCGGTAGCCGGATTCGAAGCCACGACCATGCCGTTGGAAGCCCCTGCGGCCGTCCCATTGGCGGTGAAGTAGTCGGTCAGGCGCAAGCCGGTAACGTTTTGCGTTCCGTTATTGACCGTTATCGTCAACTGGCTGACCTGGCCAGGGAATGTCAGCGTGCTGGGGTTGGTGGCCTTGGCCACCGTCAAACCCGAAGGCGCATTGAAAGCCAGGGTGGCACTCACCGCCGTCTGGTTGAACACACCGCCTGCAGCGGTAATGTTGCCCGCAGGAATGCTGTTGACCCAGTTCGCGCTGCCGGTGGTAACCACGTCGAACACCAGGTCGCAATTGCTGCCGCCAGCGATAGATGCGCCCGTCAAACTGATGCTGGACGCACCCGGCGTAGCCGTCACCGCGGTACTGCCCGCGCACGTGGTGTAGGCATTGGGTGCCGGGGCAAGCAGCATGCCCGCTGGCAAGGGGTCGGTCGCTGCCACCTGGGTCAACGCCACCGCACCGTTGTTGTTCAAGCGCACAGTAACCCTGGAACTGCCGCCGGAAGATACCGACGTGGGCGAAAAGCTCTTGCTCGCTGCCAGCGACGAGGTGTAGACCAGCGTGGCCGTGTTCGAACTCTCCGGTGCCAGCGTATGGGTCAGGCCATTGCCATAGGTTTCGGTACCCGTCACCGTCGCGGTATTGTTGAAAGTGCCCGCAGGGCCGACCACGTCAAACTGCACCACGCACGAACCCGCGGCGCCCGCGCCGTTCGAGGCCCGGGCCGGCACGGTTGCGCCATTCATCGAAAACGAGGTTGCATTCGGCGTGGCCGTCAGCACCGGGCTGCCGGTGCAGGTGGTCGCAGCATTCGCCGGATTCGCCACGCGCATCTGCCCGCCACCGCTCACGGCCGCAGGCAGGTTGTCGCCCAGCGTCACATTGGTCAGCGGGTTGGCCGACAAGTTGTCCAAGCGAACCGTGACCCGCGACACAGCGCCTTCCGACAACGGCCCTGCCGGGCTGAAGCTCTTGTTGGCCGACAGCACCGCACCCGCGTGGATGCTGCCCGAAGCAGACGTTGCGCTGCCGTAGCACACCTGTGGGCCAGAGCCGTAGCACACGGAGCCCGCGGCCAGGGTGTTGTCAAAGCTGGCATTGGCGGCGGCGGCACTCGACACCATCGCCCAGAAAGTGACGGTACAGGTGCCGGGGCTGCTCACGCTCGCCCGCGCCGGTACCGCGATGCTGCCAAACGTGATGGCGCTGGCGCCCAGCACGGCGCCGTTGGTGACGCTCACCCCGCAGCCGCTCGGCGTGTAGTTGACCCCGCCTATCGTGCCGGTCAGAAAGGTCTGCCCCTGCTGCAAGGTATCTGGAAAAACCAGGTCAGTGATCGCGGTGGTGGACCAGTTCTGCAAAGTGACCTGGTAGCGCACCGGATTGCCGGGCTCCGGGTTGTTCGGCGACACCGTCTTGTTGACGTTCAGGTTCTGGTAGACCGTCACGGTGGACGATGCCGGCTGGCTCACGATGGCGGGATTGCCCACATCGACTGCGCCGGCGGCCAGGGAATTGGTATAGGCCCTGGGGGTATTGGGCGACTGCACCGTGCCGGTGAAATCCACCGTAACCACACAAGACCCACCGGCGGGGATGGAGCCCCCCGTCAATGCCACCCCGGTGTTGTTTGCAGTGGCGACCACCGAGCCGCCACAACTCGTAGCCTGCCCGGTGACCTTCAAGCCATAGGCATTCAAATTACCCGCGGTACCACCATCGATCGCATCATCGACCAGGCTGGAGATCGCAAGCGCGCTGGTGCTGCTATTGCCCAGGGTGATGGTGAAGCGCCCGGAGCCGCCGTTCGACAGCGAGGTGGCGTTCACCGTCTTGCTCACCTGCAAAGGCGAGCGTACCGTGATGTCTGCGGTGGCGTTATTGGCCGCTGGTATGCCCAGATCGTTGCTGAACTGCGTACTGCGGTTGATCGTATTGGTCTGGGTAATGCTGTAGCTGCCATTGGTTTGCGCAGCCACTACGTTGACGGTAAAGATACAACTGCCGTTCACCGCACCCGAGCGGGCCGGCAGGGTTCCGGTGGCAGAAAAGTTATTGCCGCCGGCACTGGCCGTGACCACCGGGGAAGCACCGCCGTTGTTGCAGCTCGCGCTGGCGCCCGAAGGTGACGCCACCTGGATCACAGCCGATCCGCCCAGTTGGGGAAACAAATCCGCCACGGTAAAGTTGGGTATCTCCACCGGGTTGCTATTGGTCAGCGTCACGCTCAGCGCGGTGGACGCACCACCCAGCACCACGGTGCCGGTGCCAAAGGCCTTGGACAAACCGGGTTGCGCCAGTGCCACCACGTTCACGCTCTGCTGGACCGCCCCCACGTTCTGCACCGCTGCACCATCATTCCCAGTCACTGCGCCGTCGGCGATGGTGTAGGAATAGGTGGCGGTATTACCGGTGGATGTGCCTGCGGTCACCGGAATGACGATGGTGCAGCCCCCGTCCACCGAGCCGGAACGCGGCGGGATCACACCGCCGCTCAGGCTGATGCTTTGCCCTGTGGTGGTCAAAGTACCCGTACCCGCAAACGTGCTCGGGCCAGCCGGGTCAGTACAGGTGTAGGTGGCAGCGCCCGTCACCCGCAGCCCGTTGGGCAGTGTGCCGGGCAGCAGATTGCTGAAGCCCACCGCAGAAATGGGCGCCAGGATGTTGTTGTTCGACAGCGTGATCTGCAGGCGCGTGGTCTGGCCTGGATAGATCTGGGTCGGGTCGCCGGCCAGCAGGGTCACCGAGGCCCCCAAGGCCGCAAACGCCGAACCCGCAAACCCAAACGACAAAGCCACCAGGCTCAGATTGCGCAGCCCGCAAGCCATGGCGCGGGACGCAATACCCCAGCCCACTAATCGACGCGCCAGCTGGATAAAACAGCGCTTGAAAAGCGCCCGCTCTGCATTACGAACCGCTTCGGTCCAGGCCCTCCGGTGTGTACTCCCCACGGCGCGATCCTTGAATAGTTGTAACAGCCGCGGAGTCTATTTTTCGATGCTTACATCTACAACACAATTAACAAAGCATTAATCAATCTCCAGCAAACCGGCCAGCGCCCCGGTTTCCCCAATGAAACTGAGCAATCCATGGGGTCATTACATTTCGGCATCCCATTTATTCCTGAATTTTCAGAAAATACTGAAAATTCAGGAAAACACAGATGAACCTTGCCCCCCTCACCCAGCGCTTCGTTTTGCACTTTGGCGAAATGGGCAGTCGCTGGGGCATCAACCGCACCGTGGGGCAGATCTATGCCCTGCTGTTTGTTTCGGCCAAGCCGCTGAATGCCGACGACATCGCCGAAGGCCTGGGCTTCTCGCGTTCCAACGTCAGCATGGGGCTGAAGGAGCTGTCGTCGTGGAACCTGGTGCGGCTGCACCACTTGCCCAACGACCGGCGCGAATACTTTGAAACGCCCGAAGACGTGTGGGCCATCTTCCGCACCCTGGCGGCCGAGCGGCGCAAGCGCGAGATCGACCCCACGCTGTCCATGCTGCGCGATGCGCTGATGGAGCGGCCCATGCTGGCCGAAGACATCCACGCGCAGTCGCGCATGAAGGAGATGCACGACCTGATCGAGCTCGGCACCTCCTGGCTGGACGAGGTGCAGAGCATGGATTCCGCCTCCCTGGCCAGCCTGCTGAAAATGGGCGCGCAGGTGAAAAAACTGCTACAAGTGAAGGACCGGGTGAAGCAAGCCTTCACGCCTACCAAGGCTGCCCCCGCAGAAGGAGACGCATGATGGAAGCCCTCGACCCCGTCGCCCTGGCCCGCATCCAGTTCGCGGCCAACATGACCTTCCACATCCTGTTTCCCACCATCAGCATCTCCATGGGCTGGGTGCTGTTCTATTTCAAGCTGCGCCACGCGGCCTCGCGCGAAGCGCACTGGATGGACGCCTACCAATTTTGGGTGAAGATCTTCGCGCTGACCTTCGCACTGGGCGTGGTCAGCGGCATCACCATGAGCTTCCAGTTCGGCACCAACTGGCCGGGGTTCATGCTGAAAGTCGGCAACATCGCCGGGCCGCTGCTGGCCTATGAGGTGCTGACCGCCTTCTTCCTGGAGGCCACCATGCTGGGCATCATGCTGTTTGGCCGGCACAGGGTGAGCGAGCGCGTGCACACCACCGCCACCTTTCTGGTCGCAGCAGGCACCACCTTGTCGGCGTTCTGGATTCTGGCGCTGAACTCGTGGATGCACACACCCACCGGCTTTGTGATGATCGATGGCCAGGCCCATGTGACCAGCTGGTTCGAGGTGATCTTCAACCCGTCCTTCCCCTACCGGCTGACGCACATGCTGCTGGCCTCGGGGCTGACGGTAGCCTTTCTGCTGGCCGGCATCAGCGCCTTCCGCTGGCTGAAGCACGATCGCGGCCTGGAAACCATGGCCGGGCTGCGCACCGGTTTGACGTTGGCCGCCCTGCTGATCCCGGTGCAGATCGTGGTGGGCGACATGCACGGCGTCAACACCTTGCACCACCAGCCAGCCAAAATTGCCGCCATGGAAGGCATCTGGAAGACCGAAAACGGGGCCGCCGCCGTGCTGTTCGGCATCCCAGACGCGGCCACGCAGAGCAACAAGCTCGAGATCGCCATCCCCAAGCTCGCGTCCTTCTACCTGACCCACGACTGGAATGGCGAGGTCAAGGGCATAGACGCGTTTGAAGGCAAGCACCCGCCTGTAGCCCCGGTGTTCTTCGCCTTCCGCATCATGGTTGGCGTAGGCCTGCTGATGCTGGCCGCCAGCTGGCTGGGCGTGTGGCAACTGCGGCACCAGGGCCAGCCGCAGCCCTGGCTGGCGCGCGGCCTGGTGGCCATGACCTTCATCGGCTGGGTCGGCCTGGTTGCCGGCTGGTATGTGACCGAAATCGGCCGCCAGCCCTGGCTGGTGTACGGCGTGATGACCACCGCCGAGGCCGCCTCGGCCATACCCGCCACCGCCATCGCTGCCACCCTGGTGATGTACCTGCTGCTGTATGCGGTGCTGATCACCGCCTATATCTCGGTGGTGTTCTACATGGCCCGCAAAGCCACGCTGTCCGCCAAGCCCAGCTACCCCACCATCGAGCGCCGCCAGGAGACCCAACATGCCTGATCTGATCAACGACTTTGGCCAGCCTCAGGTCTGGTTGCCCGTGGTGTTCGCCCTGGTGATGGCGCTGGCCATGCTCGCCTATGTGATTCTGGACGGCTACGACCTGGGCGTGGGCGTGCTGATGCGCAAGCCGAACAACGAACAACAGGACGCCATGATCGCCAGCATCGGCCCGTTCTGGGATGCCAACGAAACCTGGCTGGTGCTGGGCGTGGGCGTGCTGCTGGTGGCGTTTCCGCTGGCGCACGGCGTGATCCTGGGCGCGCTGTACCTGCCCGTGGCCTTGATGCTGCTGGCGCTGATGCTGCGCGGCGTGGCCTTCGACTTCCGCGTCAAGGCCCACGACGACCACAAGCGGCTGTGGAACATGGCTTTCCACGTGGGCTCGGTGCTGGCCGGCTGGTCGCAGGGCTTCATGCTGGGATCGATGATCACCGGCTTTAGGCACGACCTGGCGGGCATCTTGTTCAGCAGCCTGATCGGCCTGTGCCTGCTGGCCGCCTACGCCTTGCTGGGCGCAGGCTGGCTGATCATCAAGACCGAGGGCGAACTGCAGCTGATGGCCGTGGCCTGGGCCAAACGCAGCCTGTGGCTGACCGGGCTGGGCGTGCTGGCGATCTCCATCGCCACGCCGCTGATCAGCCACAACATTTTCCTCAAATGGTTCAGCTTTCCGAACGTGATTCTGCTGCTGCCGATTCCCGTCGCCACCCTGGTGCTGTTCGGCACCATCTGGCGCAGCCTGGGCCGGCTGCCGGTGCGGCTGGAGCAAGGCAATGAGTACGGCATAGGCGTGCCCTTCGGCGCCACGGTGGGCATCTTTCTGCTGGCCTTCTACGGCCTGGGCTACAGCATCTGCCCCTGGCTGGTGATCGACAAAATAACCATCTGGCAGGCCGCCAGCGCGCCCGAGGCGCTGATGGTGATCTTCTACGGCACGGCCGTGGTGCTGCCGGTGATCATCGCCTACACCGTGTTTGCCTACCGGGTGTTCTGGGGCAAGTCTACAGAGCTAAAGTATTGATGAAATAGGCCGCTGGCGCAGATAGTACCTGCGCTAGAAGCTATTTATTCGATAGCAAACCGGTTTCCACTGTGGGGTAGCGCAGCCGCAGCCGCAGCTCGGTTTTCATGCGCGTGTTGTCCAGGCGCCGGGACTCGGACATGAAGCTCAGCAGCATCAGCGATAACTGCCCCTGGGCCGCGCTGCGCGGCACGCGCGGCGGGCGCGGCAGGCCGTACAGGTCGGCGGCGAAGTCAAAGTAGTCGCCCATCTGCAGCGCGCTGTCGTCGTTCACGTTGTAGATGCGCTGCGGCTGGCCGCGCCACAGGGCCAGCACGCAGGCGCGGGCCAAGTCGTCGGCGTGGATATGGTTGGTGTAGACGTCGTCGCCCCGCTCCAGCACCGGCGTGCCTTTGCGCAGACGCGCCTCGGGCGTACCGCCTTCGCGGTCGGGTGCGTAGATGCCGGGGATACGCAGAATGCTGCTGCGCACCCGGCTTTGCCGGCGGCCCAGCAGGCGCACCGCGGCTTCGGCGTCGACGCGGCGCTGGGCCCGCGGTGTGATGGCGGCCAAGGCCTGGGTTTCGTCCACCAGGGCGCCCTGGCAATCACCGTAGACGCCGCTGGTCGAGCCGTAGACCAAAGCCCGCGGCGTGCCGCGCAGCTGTAGGGCGCGCAGCAGGCTGCGGGTGCGCGGGTCGTCCCGGCCCTCGCCCGGCGGCGGCGCCAGGTGCAGTACGCGGGTCGCCAAGCCGGCCAGGCGCTGCAGCGAGGCGCGCTGGTCCAGATTGCCACACAAGGGCGTGAGCCCCAGAGCGCGCAGGGCTGGCACGCGTTCGGGGCTGGAGGTCAGCGCCAGCACGCGCAGCGCGCGCGGCAACTGGCGGGCGGCGCGCTGGCCGACATCGCCGCAGCCGACGATCAGCACGCGCTCACGGCGAAAGCGCGCAGGCAGCGCGCCAAGAGGGGTTTGGTTTGAGGGCAAAATCAGGCCGTTAAAAGACAGAGCCTCCGAGGATACCCAACCCATGACCCACCCCGCCCCCACCCCGCAGGCCTTCAGCATCACGGTACAGCCCAGCGGCCGCGTATTTGCCGCCACGGCCGACGAATCCATCCTGGCTGCCGGCATCCGCCAGGGCATAGGCCTGCCCTATGGCTGCAAGGACGGCGCCTGCGGCTCCTGCAAGTGCAAAAAGCTCGAAGGCATGGTGTTCCACGGCCCGCACCAGAGCAAGGCCTTGAGCGACGAGGAAGAAGCCGCCGGCCTGGTGCTGACCTGCTGCGCCATGCCGCTGACCGACGTGGTGCTGGAATCGCGCCAGGTCACCGACGAAAGCGCTTTCCCGATCAAGAAGATGCCTTCGCGCGTGACCACTCTGGAGAAGGTCTCGGACGACGTGATGGTCATCAAGCTGCAGCTGCCGGCCAACGACACCCTGCGCTACCACCCCGGCCAGTACATCGAATTCATCCTGCGCGACGGCGCCCGCCGCTCCTACAGCATGGCGAATGCGCCGCACACCGGCCCGGCAGTGGAGCTGCACATCCGCCACATGCCCGGCGGCAAGTTCACCGACCATGTGTTCGGCACCATGAAAGAGAAAGAGATCCAGCGCATCGAAGGCCCGTACGGCAGCTTCTACCTGCGCGAAGACTCCGACAAACCTATCGTGCTGCTGGCCTCCGGCACCGGCTTTGCGCCGATCAAGGCCATCCTCGAGCACATGCAGCACAAGGCCATTACCCGCCCGACCACGCTGTACTGGGGCGGCCGCCGTCCCAGCGATCTGTACCTGAACGACTGGGTGCAGGCCCAGTTGGCGAATATGCCGAACCTGACCTACGTGCCCGTCATCTCCAACGCCCTGCCCGAAGACGGCTGGACCGGCCGCACCGGCTTCGTCCACCAGGCGGTGCTGCAAGACCTGCCCGATCTGTCCGGCTTTGAAGTCTATGCCTGCGGCGCCCCCATCGTGGTCGATTCGGCGCTGGCCGACTACACAGCCAAGGCCGGCCTGCCGCCCGAAGCCTTTTTTGCCGACGCCTTCACCAGCGAGGCCGACAAAGCCGCCGGCTAAAGCCCCACGCACAAAAGCCCACCGTGCACAACACGGTGGGCTTTTTTATGCGCCAGGCTTTACGCGGCGTGGGTAAGCTTGTGTGCGTGCGTGACGGGGTGGTGCACCACCTTGACGTGGTGCTTGACGACCTTCTTGCTCGCCACATGGTGCTTGGTGGGCGCGGCAGCGTGCTTCAACGCGACGTGCTTGGCGTGGGGCGCTGCCACGGGGGTGGCGGCCGAGGCGGCCTGGGCAAAGCCCACGGCGGTCAAAGCGAGGGCGGCGATCAGGGTCTTGACTTGCATGCTGGCTCCTGGAAGGTAATGGTGGGTAAATACACGCGGAGTGGTAGGGCGTTATGGAGTGTTTATGTCCATAGCTATGCAACGCCTACCGCCCTGCAACAGGCAGACGTAAGTGTCTGCAAAGTTTTGTAATCCTGCGCCACAATGCCCGCATGCAACGCAGAAACCTCTTCCCCACCCTTCTCCCCGCCCTGTTCGCCCTAGCCCTGCTGCCCTGGAACGCCAGCGCCCAGACCGGCGCCCCGATCCGCCTGGTCGTGCCCTATGCGGCCGGCGGCCCCATCGACGCCACCGCGCGCATCCTGGCCGAAAAGGTCAAGGACACGCTGGGCCCGGTGATCATCGACAACAAGCCCGGCGCCGGCGGCAATATCGGCGCCGACCTGGTGGCCAAGTCCGCGCCCGACGGCCTGACCATTGGCATCGCCGCCACCGCCACGCATGCCGTCAATCCCTGGCTGTACCGCAAGATGCCGTACAACGCCGCCACCGACTTTGCCCCCATCACCCAGATCCTGCGCGTGCCGAACGTGCTGGTCATGAACGCCGACACCGCCAAGCGCCTGAACATCAACACCCTGGCCGACCTGGTGCGCTACGCCAAGGCCAATCCAGGCAAGCTGAACTTTGCCTCGGGCGGCAATGGCAGCGCCGGTCATCTGGCGGGCGAAATGTTCAAAGCCCAGGCTGGCATCTTTGCGGTGCACATCCCCTACAACGGCGGCAACCCGGCCCAGCTGGCCCTGCTGTCGGGCCAGGTCGACTTCAACTTTGACAACCTGGCCACCGCAGCGCCCAACATCCGCGCTGGCAAGCTGAAGGCGATTGCCGTCACCACGCTGCAGCGCAGCAGCTTCCTGCCTGATGTGCCGCCGGTAGCCGACACCTTGCGCGGCTTTGCCATCGACACCTGGTGGGGCCTGGTCGCCCCCGCGGGCACGCCCAAGGAGACGCTGGCCCGGCTGAACCAGGCGTTTGTCAGCGCGCTGCAGTCGCCCGACACCCATGCCCGCTTTGCCAGCCTGCTGGCCGAGCCCGTGCCCACCACGCCAGACGCCTTTGGCGCCTTCATGGCCAGCGAACGCAGCAAATACGCAAAAGTAGTGAAGAACTCGGGCGCACAAGTGGACTAAGGTGGCACCCGTGGTGTAGCATATTCTTACAAAGCATTTAGGCCGCTGGCGCATACTCAGCATGCGCAAGCAGCTACAGTATCAATAGCAAATCAGATTATTTGCCGATCCAACCTGTATGAACATGCGATGCCCATTTGCCCCCTACTCCCGGCCCTACCTCCGGCCTTATTCCCGGCCCCACTCCCCCAAGCCACGCTGCAGCTGATGCAGACGGCCACGTTCTGACCGCCACGCACATGCGCTGTTACACAACCGCAGCCCTGTTGCGCACCTGGCTGGGCTGGGTGGCCATGGCCAGCTTGCTAGCCCTGTTCCATGTGCCCGCAGCAGCCCAGGCAGCCACCACCATCGGCAACGCGCCGCAGTACCTGCTCGGCCCTGGCGTGCAGATGCTCGAAGATCCGGGCCGCAGCCTGGCGCTGGAGCAAGTCCTGCAAGCCGATACCCAGCAGCGCTTCCTCCCGCTGGCCAGCCATGGCAACGCCAGCAACTTTGGACTGACCCAATCGGCCATCTGGCTGCGCATCCCGCTGCAGACCCAGGCCAGCACACCCGGCGCCTGGCTGCTGGAAGTGGCTTTTCCCTCGCTCGACCAGGTAGAGCTGTTCACCCCGCAAGACGGCGGTGGCTTCCAGCGCCAGGTCGCAGGCGACCAGCTGCCGTTTGCCGACCGGCCACTGAGCCACCGCAACCACGTGTTCCCGCTGCAGCTGCGTCCCGACAGCAGCAGCGTTCTGTACCTGCGCGTCAGTTCTGAAGGCACTTTGTCGATTCCGCTGCGTCTGTGGCAGCCCGACGCACTGGCGCGGGACGACCACGGCAGCTACACCGTGCTCGGCGTTTACTTTGGCCTGCTGGCCGGCCTGGTGTTGTACAACCTGCTGCTGTTCATCTCGATCCGCGAACGCCTATACCTGGCCTACATCGGCTTTGCTGCCGGCATGGGCCTGACCCAGCTGGGGCTGACCGGCTTTGGCGCCGAATTCCTCTGGCCCACCCATCCGCAATGGGGCAATGCCACCACCTTGGCCAGCGCCTCCCTGGCCGGCCTGGCCGGCCTGCTGTTCACCCGCTTGTTTCTGGACACCGCCGCACAGGCACGCCGGCTGGACCGTCTGCTGCAAGGCCTGGGCTGGCTGTTTGCCATCACCGCGGTTGGCACCCTGGTGCTGCCTTACCAGCTGAGCGCCCGCTTGTTGAACCTGGCTGGCATCCTGTTCTCGGTCAGCATTGCCGGCACCGGCATCTACAGCCTGCTGCGGCGCCAGCCCGGCGCGGCCTACTTTTTGGGCGCCTGGCTGATGCTGGTGGTCGCGATCGTGGTCAAGACGGTGCACAACCTGGGCTGGCTGCCCTCGCACCCACTGGTGGTCAATGCCATCCTCATAGGTTCGGCGCTGGAGATGCTGGTGTTGGCGCTGTCGCTGGCCGACCGCATCCGCATCAGCCGCAACGACACCCACCAGGCCCTGACCCGCGTGCACGAAACGGAACAGGCGGCCCTGGAAACCCTGCGCGAAAGCGAGCGCCAGCTGGAAGGCCGGGTGCTGGAGCGCACCCAGGCACTCCAACAGGCCAACCAGCAGTTGCAGCAGAACGAATACCAGCTGGCCCTGCAAGCTAACCACGACGCGCTGACCGGCCTGGCCAACCGCAAGCTGCTGGACGACCGCCTGGCCGTCGCCATGGCCCATGCCAAGCGCAACCAGCACGGTTTTGCGGTGCTGATGCTGGATCTGGACGGATTCAAGCTGGTGAATGACGAATACGGCCACGGCGCGGGCGACACCGTGCTGCAGTCGGTCGCGCTGCGCCTGACCTCCACCGTGCGTGGCGTGGACACCGTGGCGCGGGTCGGTGGGGATGAATTTGTGCTGATCTTGGACGCAGTGAACAGCGCGGCCAGCATGATGGCGATTGCCCGCAAGATCCGCGAGGCATTGTCCGCGCCCATCACCCTGGACTGCGGCCATGTGGTGCAGATAGACACCAGCATAGGCCTGGCCATCTACCCCGTGGACGGCTCCAGCGCCGAGCAATTACTGGCCGCCGCCGACCGCGCGATGTACGCCACCAAGTCCTCGCACCAGGAAGCCGCTGCCAGCCAGCGTTAACGGCAGCGCTAAAGCGTCAGGGCTTGGTTTTTACCGTCACGTCGGTCACGTCAGAGAGATCGCGCGTAGCCGCCGGAGCACGCGCACCGGGGCGCCAGCTGTCGGCCGCCTGGTAGGCCCGGTTCCAGCCCGCGCCCGGGTTCACCCGCATCACCCAGGGGCTGACGGGCTGGCCGGTCAGCTTGGCCCAGGCGGCGCGCACGCCCCAGAGCGCGGCCAAGACCAGCACGACACACAACAGGCTGGCAAAAAACACCAGGCCCATCGCCACCAGCAACACCCGCACCACCAAACGGCTCAGGTTGGATAAAAGATCAGCCAATAAGTCCTCCGTAAGCTAACCAACTTCATATGGAGAAGCGGGCGATGGAATTCAAGGACTGCCACCCAAAATTCGGGAACCTGCCGGCAGCCAAAAAGCGGCTGGTGTAACCCAGCCGCTTTTCAGACACCCTGAGCGCCCATCAGTTCCCGAAGCTGAACTGCCCCGGCGCCTGGATCGGGTCCACATCCACCGGAATCACCGACTTGGGTGCGAACCGGCCTTCCAGCAGCAGCTTGGACAGCGGATTCTCGATGCGCTGCTGGATCGCGCGCTTCAAAGGCCGGGCGCCGAACACCGGGTCGAAGCCGACCTTGGCCAGCTCGGCCAGGGCTGCGGGCGATACCTGCAGTTCCAGGTCCATCTTCGCCAGCCGGGCCTGCAGCACCTTGATCTGGATCGCAGCAATCGCCTCGATGTTCTTCGCGTCCAGCGCATGGAACACCACGGTTTCGTCGATGCGGTTCAGGAATTCGGGGCGGAAGTAGTTCTTCAGCTCGTCCTGCACCGCGTCCTTGATGTCCTCGTAATCCCGGCCCGCCATGGTCTGGATGATGGGCGAGCCGATATTGCTGGTCATCACGATCACCGTGTTCTTGAAGTCCACGGTACGGCCCTGGCCATCGGTCAGGCGGCCGTCGTCCAGCACCTGCAGCAGGATGTTGAACACGTCCGGGTGGGCCTTTTCCACCTCGTCCAGCAGCAGCACGCTATACGGCTTGCGACGCACGGCTTCGGTCAGGTAGCCGCCCTCCTCGTAGCCCACGTAGCCGGGCGGCGCGCCGATCAGGCGGGCCACAGAATGCTTCTCCATGAACTCACTCATGTCGATGCGCACCAGGTGGTCTTCGGAGTCGAACATGAAGCCGGCCAGCGCCTTGCACAGCTCGGTCTTGCCCACACCCGTGGGGCCGAGGAACAGGAAGGAGCCGGTAGGCCGGTTCGGGTCGCTCAAACCCGCACGGGATCGGCGGATGGCGTTCGCCACGGCCGTGATCGCCTCGTCCTGGCCGACCACGCGGTCATGCAGCTTGGTCTCCATCTGCAGCAGCTTGTCGCGCTCGCCCTGCATCAGCTTGGACACCGGAATACCGGTGGCACG
Organism: Rhodoferax sp. OV413; assembly: GCF_900104385.1. GTDB lineage: Bacteria > Pseudomonadota > Gammaproteobacteria > Burkholderiales > Burkholderiaceae_C > Rhodoferax_B. The sequence goes on from NZ_FNJA01000008.1 coordinate 40,175, forward strand.
CGCCACAACTTCGGCGATTTCCTCGGCGCCCACCTGGGTGCGCAGCAGGCGCGGCGCGCTGGCCGTGCCCTTGCTGGATTCCTTGTCCTGCGCTTCCTTCAGCTGCTTTTCCAGATCCGGTAGCTTGCCGTATTGCAGCTCGGCCACCTTGTTGAAATCGCCCTTGCGGGTGTGTTCCTCGATCTGGAACTTCAGCTTGTCGATGGCTTCGCGCACATGGGCGCTGCCCTGGGCCTGGGCTTTCTCGGACTGCCAGATTTCGTCGTAGTCGGCGATCTCTTTTTGCAGCTTGACGATCTCTTCCTCAATCAGGCTGAAGCGCTTGATCGAGGACTCATCCTTCTCGCGGCGCACGGCTTCGCGCTCGATCTGCAGCTGGATGAGCCGGCGGTCCAGCTTGTCCATCACCTCAGGTTTCGAGTCCATCTCGATCTTGATCTTGGCCGCGGCCTCGTCGATCAGATCGATAGCCTTGTCGGGCAGGAAGCGGTCGGTAATGTAGCGGTGGCTGAGTTCGGCCGCGGCCACGATGGCCGGGTCGGTGATGTCCACGCCATGGTGGACTTCGTATTTCTCTTGCAGGCCGCGCAGGATGGCGATGGTGGCCTCCACGGTCGGTTCTCCCACCAGAATTTTCTGGAAGCGCCGTTCCAGCGCCGCATCCTTTTCGATGTACTTGCGGTACTCGTCCAAGGTGGTGGCACCCACGCAGTGCAGCTCGCCACGGGCCAGCGCCGGCTTGAGCATATTGCCGGCGTCCATCGCGCCCTCGGCCTTGCCGGCGCCGACCATGGTGTGCAGCTCGTCGATGAAGACGATGGTCTGGCCTTCGTCCTTGGCCAGCTCTTTCAGCACGGTCTTCAGGCGTTCTTCGAACTCGCCGCGGAACTTGGCCCCAGCCAATAAAGCCGCCATGTCCAGCGAGAGTACGCGCTTGCCTTTGAGCGACTCCGGCACCTCGCCCGCCACGATGCGCTGGGCCAAGCCTTCGACGATGGCGGTCTTGCCGACACCGGGCTCGCCGATCAGCACCGGGTTGTTCTTGGTGCGGCGCTGCAGCACCTGGATGGCACGGCGGATCTCGTCGTCGCGGCCGATCACCGGGTCCAGCTTGCCCAGGCGGGCGCGCTCGGTCAGGTCCATGCAGTATTTCTTCAGCGCTTCACGCTGGCCTTCGGCATCGGCGTTGTCCACGCTCTGGCCGCCGCGCACCGCGTCGACCGCGGCTTCCAGCGATTTGCGGGTCAGGCCGTTGGCGCGCACCTGCTGGGCAAAGTCGGACTTGCTGTCGGTCAGCGCCAGCAGGAACAGCTCGCTGGACACGAACTGGTCCCCGCGCTTGATGGCCTCTTTTTCGGCGCCCTGCAGCAGGCTGACGAAGTCGCGGCTGGGCTGCACCTGGTCCTGGCCGTGCACCGTGGGCAGTTTTTTGAGCGCGGCCTCGGCCATCGCCAACAGGCTGGGCACGTTGACGCCCGCGCGCTGCAGCAGCGCCTGCGGGCCGTCGTCCTGGCGCAGCATGGCGGCCAGCACGTGGGCCGGTTCGATATAACCGTGGTCGGCGCCCAGCGCCAGGGTTTGTGCATCGCCCAGGGCTTCCTGGAACTTGGTAGTGAGTTTGTCTTGTCGCATAAGAATCTCCAATGCTGTGCCAGATGGGGAGGCTGGCCGCATTTTCAAGGCTGCGGGCGGTACAGACTTTGCGCCAGATCAACTAACAAATTTATAAAAAATCGGGCTCTGGCGCAATCAACACCTGCGCCAGCAGCTACCAAAACAATAGCAAACCGGCGATACACCTGAAGCCTTGCCAAGGCCTAAAATTCGCGGCATGAACATCCACCAGCTATCGGCGCGCTACATCGAGGAGCAAGACCGCATTCTGGTGCGCATCAACACCAGCGAAGGCAGTGAAATGCGCCTGTGGCTGACCCGCCGCCTGACCCTGGCGCTGTGGCCTACGCTGAACAAGGCCGTGGTCGAGCACATCGCCCGGCAAGACAGCTTTACCGCCCATCTGCACGACGAAGCCAGCAAGAAAATGCTGGCCGACTTCCAACGCGAAGCCGTGCTCAAGAGCGCCGATTTTTCTACCCCCTACCAGGACCAGGATGCGGCCGACCCGGTCACCCTGCCCCTGGGCACGGCCCCGCTGCTGGTCACCGAGGTGCGGATCACGCCGGTGGCCAGCGGCCCCCTGAAGATCGCCTTCAACGAGCAGTTGCCCGAGCAGAAATCGCCGCGCGGCTTCCAGGTCGAGCTGGCGCCGCCGCTGGTGCACGGCCTGGTACAGCTCCTGGAGCAGGCCCTGGCCCAGTCCGCCTGGACCCAGGCCAGCGAAGTGCAGGAAGCGTTGACCCGGTCTACCGGCAGCGCCGCCGCCGAGGACCGGCCCAAGTACCTGAACTAGGCACGCCGGCCAAGTCCGTGCGTGCGTACAATCGGTCCATGCATTCCAGCTCCACGCCCATGACCTCGCAGTGCCTCGCCCTGCGTGGTAGCAGCGTGGCCGCCGGTGCATCCAAAAAACCCCAGCTCATCTGACCGGAGCTGCGGTTCCGTCCTCAGATGAGCGATGGAACCGACACTCTCCCCTCCTCCCCGTCCGGTCCGCGCTCCTTTGAAGATGGTTCTCCATCGGTCTTTGTCAAAGGAAACAAGCGTGCGTTCTCTGAATGATTTTTCTGGCCTGTGGATTTCCCTGGTCACCCCTTTTGCCGACGGTGCGGTAGACCACCCGGCCCTGGCCCGGCTGGTGCAGCAGCTGCGCGGCACCGGCATTGCCGGCTTCGTCGCCTGCGGCTCCACCGGCGAGGCCGCGTCGCTGGATGAAGCCGAGCAACAAGCCGTGCTGGACACGGTGCTGGCAGCCGCCCAGGGCCTGCCGGTGGTGATGGGCTTGTCGGGCTACCACCTGCCCAAGATGCTGGCTGCGGTGCACGCCACCAGTGCCCAGCCGGTCGCCGGCCTGCTGGTCACCGCGCCCTGCTACATCCGGCCCTCACAAGCCGGGCTGCTAAGCTGGTTCACCGACCTAGCCGACGCATCCCAGGTGCCGCTGATCATCTACGACATTCCCTACCGTACCGGCGCCACGCTGGAGCTGGCCACCCTGCTACAGCTGGCCCGGCACCCGCGCATCCGCGCCATCAAGGACTGCGGTGGCGATGCGGCCAAGACCGCCGCCCTGGTCGCCAGCGGCGCGCTACAGGTGCTGACCGGCGAAGATGCGCAGTTCTTCAACACCCTGGCCCAGGGCGGCGCGGGTGCAATATCCGCCAGCGCCCATGGCCATACGCAACGGTTTGTAAAAGTGATGCAGGCGATTGCCGAAGGTGATCTGCCGCAGGCCCGGACGCTGTGGCAGCCGCTGCTGCCCTGGATCGCCGGCCAATTTGCCGAGCCGAACCCAGGCCCTATCAAGGGCTGGCTGGCGCACTACGGGCTGATGCAGGCAGAGCTACGGGCGCCGATGACGGTGGCCTCAACGGCCCTGGTGGACCGGCTGGTCACACTGGACCAGAACCTGCCGCCGGTCTGAGCCGTCAAGCGTTGGAGGCCTTAATGCCCCAGCGCTGCAGCGCGGCGTCGTCGCTGACCCGCGCGTCGACCCAGCGCGCACCTTCCGGCGTTTGCTCTTTCTTCCAGAACGGCGCCTGGGTCTTCAGGTAGTCCATCAGGAATTCGCAGGCCTGGAAAGCCTCGCCGCGGTGCGCTGAACTCACGGCCACCCAGACGATCTGGTCCAGCGGCTGCAGCAGGCCGACACGGTGGATGACCTGCACGGCATAGATGTTGAAACGGGCCAGCGCCGCGTCGACCATGGCCTCAATCGCCTTTTCGGTCATGCCCGGGTAGTGCTCCAGCTCCATGCTCAGCACCTCGGCGCTGGCGTCCGGGTGCCAGTCGCGCACCGTGCCCAGAAAGCTGCACACCGCGCCCACCCGCCGGTCGCCCTGGCGCAAGGCGACCAGTTCGGTGCTGGGGTCAAAGTCCTGGGTCTGGATGCGGACGCGTGGCGTGGTCATGGACGTATTTTGCCTGGACTCGCCAACAATTAACCGCTATGCATTTAATAGCTGCCTCCGCAGATGAAATAAGCGCTAGCAGCCTAAAAAGTATCAACCCAAAACTACGGTGCGCCTTCCAGAGATTCCGCGGAACTGGCTTTGCCAGGCCGCAGGAATTGCCCCCTGCAAGGGGGTTGGCGAAACCGCGAAGCGTGTAGCCTGGGGGTGTGCCTACTTCTCTGCGAATGCGCGCTCAACCACGAAGTGGCCGGGCGTCGAGGTATTGCCTTCGTGGAAGCCACGCGCTTCCAGCATGTGCTTCAGGTCGACCAGCATGCCGGGGCTGCCGCACAGCATCACGCGGTCAATGGCGGGGTCGAACTCGGGCAGATCCAGGTCGGTGAACAGCTTGCCGTTGTGCAGCAGCTCGGTGATCCGGCCCATGTTGCGGTAGGACTCGCGGGTCACCGTAGGGTAGTAGCGCAGCTTGCTGGTGACCATCTCGCCCAGGAATTCGTGGGCTGGCAAATGCTCGGTCAGCATGTCGTGGTAGGCCAGCTCTTCGACCTGGCGCACGCCGTGGACCACGATGACCTGGTCGAAACGTTCATAGGTTTCGGGGTCGCGCACGATGCTCAGGAACGGCGCCAGGCCGGTGCCGGTGGACAGCAGGTACAGGTGCTTGCCGGGCAACAGGTAGTCGGTCACCAGGGTGCCGGTGGGCTTCTTGCCCACGATGATGGTGTCGCCAACCTTGATGTTCTGCAGGCGCGAGGTCAGGGGGCCGTCCGGCACCTTGATGCTCAGGAATTCGAGGTGTTCTTCGTAGTTGGCGCTGGCGATGCTGTAGGCGCGCAGCAGGGGTTTGCCGTCTTCCTTCCGCAAGCCAATCATGGTGAAGTGGCCGTTACTGAAACGCAGCGATGGATCGCGGGTGGTCGTGAAGGAGAACAGGCGGTCGGTCCAGTGGTGCACGCTCAGCACGGTTTCTTCGTTGAAAGCACTCATGTCAGATGGAGGTTGGGATGGTGAAAATTGGCGCTATTTTCCTACAGCCGAGCCCCCCACCCTGCGCCGGGCACAGCCACCCTCTGCGCTCCAAGGTAAAACCAAAAGAAATAAGCACATACCGCATATCCCACCTGCGCCAGCAGCTATTACTAATATAGCAAAGCGGTTTTACGCGGATGTGGTCGCCGGCTGCCGCCCCAGGCGCAGCGCGAAAAATGCGAAGAAAAACAGCAGAAAAGCCACCCGCGGTACGTCCAGCACGCTGCTGACCAGGCCCACCAGCGCCACCCCGCTCAGCGATGCCGCCAGGTAGGGGGCCAGCGGCTGCTGCCGGGCCCGGCCGAACACCAGGCTCCAGAGCGCTGCGCCCAGCACCGCCAGCGTCAGCAGCAGGCCCAGCAGACCGCGCTCGATCAACAGCTCCAGGTACAGGTTGTCGATATGCCACGGCAGGTAGTACGAGCGCGCCACCGGGAACCAGCGGGCCGGGCCGTCAGCAAAGTCGGTGTTGGCCAGCAGTTCCTTGCCGCCCGAAGTCCGCAGCTGTATCGACTGGAAATCCACATGCTCTCCGGCCCCCCAGATGGAGACCGCCAACACGCCGAAGCGCGGCGCGTACCAGGGCCCGCCCGTGAAGTTGCGGCCGCGCAAAGGCACGCTGAGCTGCTGCCAGACTTTGGTTGACGGCACCAGCTGCACATAGCCGTCCTGGCAGCGCGCCGGGTACAGCAGATGCCGTTCACACAGCTGCAGGTACACATCGACCGGACGCTGCACCCGCACCTGCAGCGCCGCCTGGTAGCGCTGACCGGGTAGCAGCTGCACGCGCTGGGTGATGGCGTACAGGCCGTCCAGCTCGCTGTCGGTATCGGCACCAAACAGCTGCAGATGGGCCGGTGACTGGAGCCCGGCCGGCTGCCATGCCACATGGCCCGACCATTCGCCCAACGGCGAGCTGCGTGCGTAGTTGGCAGGCAGGCGGCCCAGGCCCTTGCCCAGCAGCAGGTCACCCGGGTCTTGCAGCAGGTCCAGGCCGCGCTGCCAATGCTCGACCCGGCTGCCGAAGTCGCGCTCGGTGTCGGCCAAGCGGTCGACCATGAAACTGCCGCCGTTCAATACACCCACCACCTCGGCCACCAGCGCCAGGCTGAGCGCCCACGCCGCCTTGGAGCGCCAACCCACCGGCCGCCGGCGCTGCCACAGTGCCCGCACCAGCAGCCGGGGGTCCAGGCCGGCCTTCTGCGCCCACAGCAGCAGGCCCAACAAGAACAGCGGCGCCAGCATCGATAAGTAAACGCCGCGCGAAAACGTGGTCAGGCCCGCATAGGCCACCAGCAGGGCCAGCACCGCCCCCCAGGCCCACTGCCAGGGCCGCCGGGCGGTGCGCAAGGCCCAGACCACAAAGGGCGTAGACAAGGCCAGGTAGGCGTCAATCGCCGCGCCGCCCACATGCATCTCCCAGAACAAGGCGGTGGTGCGGTATTTGGCGGTGAAGTTGAACCAGCCGGGAAACGCCCCGCGCTCCCACAGCACCACCAGGGTTACGCAGACCAGGCCCGCCAACATGCCGACGGCCAGGCGCTTACAGGTCTGCGCGGACGAGCGGTGCAAGTCGTGCTGCAGCAAGGGCATGCACAAACTGGCCCAGAGCAGGCTTTTGAAGATGCGCCAGCTGTTCAGCGGGTCCGCATAGCCCTGGAACCAGCCCCAGCGCCAGCCACCCGCGTCCTGTACCCCGCGCAGCATGGCCAGCAAGCCCGCGCTGGCCAGCACAACGACAGCCACGGTGGAAAAAGAGAGCTTGCGGCGCCAACGGAACGGTTCCACCGTCGGTTGCCTCGCCAATCGGAAATAGCCGGCGGCCAGCACGGCCAGCAGCAGCAGGTCGAACTCATCAAAGACCAGCCAGCCGGTCCAGGGCGCGAAGTTCAGAAACGGCAGGCCGGCGGGAACCGCAAACAGCCAGAGGCCAGGCCGCCAGGCCATGGTGACGCTGGCCGCATAAAACCCCAGCAGCGCCAGCATGGGCGCCGCCGGATGGGCGGCTGCCAAGCCCAGACCGGCGCCGAAACAGATGAGCGCCAGCAGCGCCGAGACAGTCCTGCGCGGGTCCACCCCGGGGCGTGCCTAGACCAGCACTTCCACGCAGGCCGGGTGGCCTAGAAAACCTTGCGGGCTGGCACTCGCACCATAGGCGCCCGACTGGAACACCACCACCAGATCGCCCTCGTCGGCTCGGGGCAAGACCATGCGGTCGCCCAGCAGATCCAGCGGCGTGCAGAGCGGGCCGACCACGGAGGCTGGCTCGGTATCCAGCGCGCCCATGCGGTTACCGATGGCCACCGGATAGTTTTTGCGGATCACCTGGCCGAAGTTGCCCGAGGCCGAGAGATGGTGGTGCAAACCGCCGTCGGTGACCAGAAACACCTGGCCGCGCGAGACCTTGCGGTCCAGCACACTGGCCACATACACGCCGGCCTCGCCCACCAGATAGCGGCCGAGTTCGATGACGAACGCCGCTTGGGGAAGCTCAGTCTTGGCGCGCTCGGCCAATGCGGCCAGGTTGTCGCCAATCGGCCGCAGATCGATGCGCTGCTCCCCAGGGAAGTAAGGAATGCCAAAACCGCCGCCCAGGTTCAAAAAGCGCACTGGCTGCGGCGCGCTGTCGGCCAGGCGCACGGCCAGCGCGTAGGACTTTTGTTGGGCTTCGCAAATCGATTCGGGGCGCAGGTTTTGCGAACCGGCGAACAGGTGAAAGCCTTCGAACGCCAGGCCTGCGGCACCGATGGCGGCCAGCAGCTCGGGCATCTGCTCCACGTCCACGCCAAACTGCTTGGGGCCACCGCCCATCTTCATGCCCGAGCCCTTGAGCTCGAAATCGGGGTTCACGCGCACCGCGACCCGGGCGGGCACGCCCAGCGCGGCAGAAATCTTCTCCAGCAGATGTACTTCGCGCATGGATTCGAGGTTGATCAGCACGCCCGAGGCCACGGCCTGGCGCAGCTCGGCCTCGCGCTTGCCCGGGCCGGCGAAGCTGACCTCTTGCGGGTCGGCGCCGGCATCCAGCGCCACCTTGAGCTCGCCGGCCGAGGCGACATCGATGCCGTCGACCAGCCCGGCCATCAGCCCGACCACCGCCGGCATGGGGTTGGCCTTCATCGCATAGTGCAGCTTGACGCTGGCCGGCAAGGCGCTGCGCAGCTCGGCCACCCGGTTGCGCAGCTGGGTCCGGTCATACGCGTAGAACGGGGTTTGGCCCACCCGCGCAGCCAGTTGCGACAAGGGCATGCCGCCCACCACCAGCTCGCCGTCACGGACAGGAAACTGGGACAGAGGCGCGTGGACGGGGATGGGGCGGTCGATGGCGGTCATATAAAAAGGTGCTCAGTTAGCGTTGCGCTCGGCCCAGTCGGTGGATAGCCATTTGCGGTCGATCTTGCCATTCGGATTGCGTGGCAAGGGCCCGGCCACCACTTCCACATGGGCAGGCACCATGTAGGCGGGCATGCGGCTGCGGCAATCGGCCAACAAGGCTGCGGTGTCGAGTGGCGCATCTTCTGGCGCGGTGGCGATCACCTGGATCGCCTGGCCCCAGGCCGGGTGCTCCACGCCAAAGGCCACGCACTCGCCGACCCGTTTGGTGGCGTACAGCACTTCTTCCACCTCGGTAGGGCTGACGCGGTAGCCGGAAGACTTGATCATCTCGTCACGCCGGCCGATGAAGTACAGAAAGCCTTCGGCGTCCATGCGCACGGTATCGCCGGAAAACACGGCGTACTCGGGCAGCTGCAGGCCGGCCTGGCGGCCGGGTGCGTCTGCGGCCAGCAGCTTGTAGCGCTCGGCGGTTTTTTCGGCATCGTTCCAGTAGCCCAGGCCGACCAAGGCGCCGCGGTGCACCAGTTCGCCGGGTTCGTCCGGGGCGCAGGGACTGCCGTCTTCGCGCAGCACCAGGATCTCGGCGTTTGGAATGGCTTTGCCGATGGAATCGGGACGGCGGTCCACCTCGGCCGGCGGCAGATAGGTAGAGCGGAAGGCTTCGGTCAGGCCGTACATCAGAAACGGCTGGCTCTTGGGCACGCGCTGGAGCAACAAGTCCAGGGTTTCGCGCGGCATGCGCCCACCGGTGTTGGCAAAGTAACGCAGCTTGTCGCCGATCGCGGCTGGCCATTCGAGCTGGGTCAGCTGGATGTACAGAGGCGGCACAGCGGTCAGGCCGGTCACGCCTTCGCGCTCCATGGCTTTGAGCACATCGCGCGGCATCAGGTAGTTCAGCAGCACGACCCGCGCGCCGACGAAGAACGCCGTGGTCAGCTGGCTGAAACCCGCGTCGAAAGACAAAGGTAATGCAGCCAACAAGGTGTCAGCACTGGTATTCTCTAGGTAGCTTGCTACACTTTTTGCACCGGCCACCATATTACGGTGCGACAGCACCACGCCCTTGGGCTTGCCGGTGCTGCCTGAGGTGTACAAGATGGCGGCCATGTCGGTATCGATCACCCGGTGCCCGGCACGGGGCGGCGCAGCCAGCAAATCACGCCACAGGGTTTGCGGCAGGCCGGGGCCAGGCTGCGGTGCCGGGTCGGTCACCACCACATGCCGCAGATCGGGGCAATCGCCGAGCACACCGGCCAGCAGCGCGAGACGGTCCGGCGAAGTCACCAGAACCCTCACATTGCAATCGCGCAAGATGAAGGCGACCTGCTCGGGCTTGAGCAAGGGATTGAGCGGTACAAAGACTGCCCCTGCGGCTGGCGCGCCAAAGCTGGCCACCACGGTTTCGAAGCGCTTCTCCAGGTAAATCGCCACCCGCTCGCCACGCGCCAGACCCAAGCCCATCAAGCCTGCAGCAAAACCGGTGACGGCCTGGTGCAGTTCGCCATATCCCATCGATGCGGCGCCGTGGGTGAGCGCCCGGTCTAGCGGCGCCCGCTGGGCTGACTCGGCAATAAGTTCATGCAAAAGAGTGGATTCACGCATAGAGATAGAGCTGGCGCCGTAGAAATCAGGGATTCTCAAAAGTATCGCACAGGGATTCGGGCTCCCACTGTGTATGCGCCGCCTAGAATGCGGCCTACTTTTAGCAAATAAAACAGAGGTTTTCCATGGATGTGACACAGGAGGTCATTCGGGTGTTGGACGAGGTGCTGAGCTTGAATGGCCGCGGCGCAGCTTTTACCCGCGAAACCCATTTGCTCGGCGCCATTCCCGAGCTGGATTCCATGGCCGTTGTATCGCTGATCACCAGCCTGGAAGAGCATTTTGGCCTGACAGTGGACGACGACGATATGGATGGGTCGACGTTCGCGACGGTTGGTTCGTTGGCCGATTTTGTCACCGACAAACTTAACGCCTGAAACTTGCCACGCCACATGCAAGCGTTCTTCCTGCCTCTAGGGTCTGGCCAGAGGTTTGCCATGTTCCACCCATCACAAAGTGCCGTTACGCGCGGGTTGATCGTCTACGTGCATCCATTTGCCGAAGAAATGAACAAGTCCCGTCGTATGGCGGCCTTGCAAGCACGGGCAATGGCGAATGCCGGGTATACGGTTCTGCAACTGGACTTATTGGGTTGCGGCGATAGCTCTGGAGACTTCGGCGATGCAAGCTGGCAGGACTGGGTCGACGATGTAGTCTTTGCCTGCCAATGGTTGCGCAGCAAGTGTGACGCGCCCTTGTGGCTGTGGGGACTACGGGCAGGTTGCCTGCTGACTGTACAGGCCGCCCAGCATCTGAACGAGACATGTCATTTTCTTTTTTGGTCTCCCACTCCGGCCGGCAAGCCACTGCTGCAACAGTTTTTACGCCTGAAGGCAGCCGGCGATCTGGCCAGCGGCAATGCAAAAGCGGTCATGGATGGCTTACGGCAGCAGTTGGCGGCAGGCGCGCCCGTTGAAATTGCGGGTTATCTGCTTTCCGCAGAGTTGGCATCTGGCATGGAGCTCGCCACGTTGACGCCCCCGGTTTCTGCTGGTCGACTGGAGTGGCTGGATGTATCAACCCAAGCAAATGCTTCTCTGTCGCCCGCCTCTACCAAACAGCTGCAGACCTGGCAAAGCGCCGGGGTCAGCGTGCGGAGCCAAGTGGTCGAAGGCCCCCCGTTTTGGCAAACCAGTGAAATAGAAGAGGCTCCGAACTTGCTGGTCGCAACACTCGCTGCATTGGATCAACCGACTTCTGCTGCGGCTACCCCATGAGCGCAACCGAACAAGCTGTGTTGTTCTCTTGCGCTCAAGAGACCCAAGTTGGAATTCTTAGCTTACCCACGGAACCAGCGCAAGTGGCCGTGGTGATTGCGGTGGGCGGGCCCCAATACCGCGCTGGAAGCCATCGGCAGTTTGTATTATTGGCACGCAGATTGGCCACCGCCGGCTACGCGGTACTGCGCTTCGACTACCGTGGCATGGGTGACAGCAGCGGTACCGCCAAAGACTTTCTCAATGCCAGCCCGGATATTGCAGCTGCAATCAACACATTGCACGAACACTCGCCGCAGATTCGCAGCACGGTCATCTGGGGCCTATGCGATGCGGCATCCGCCGCACTGCTGTATCTGCAAGACACGCAAGATACCCGTGTGACCGGGCTATGTTTGCTAAATCCATGGGTACGCTCCGAGACCAGCTTGGCACGCACGCAGGTCAAGCACTACTACATTCAACGCCTGATGCAGCGTACATTCTGGACCAAGCTGCTAAGTGGTCAGGTGGCGTGGAGCGCCTTGAAAGGTTTAGCCAATAATATTCGTCTATCCAGGACGACCTCGCCTTCAAGAGGTTCCGGTAATCTGCCATTTCAGCAACGTATGGCAAATGGATGGATGAATTTTGATGGTCGCATCCTTCTGCTGCTCAGTGGTAATGATTACACGGCCAAAGAATTTCTAGAGTACGCTGGCGTGGATGCTGCCTGGTCCCGGGCTTTTCAACATAAACAGTTGGAGAGACACGATTTGACGAACGCTGACCATACTTTTTCCAACAGGCTGGCACAAGTCGCTGTCGAGAACTTGACGCTGGATTGGCTGGCAAAAACAGGCAACCCAGTTAAATGATGGAGTTAAAGATGATGTTTCCAATGAAACTCCGGCTATTTCATTATTTTTTCGTTTTCATATTACTGGTTAGCCGTTCATCATTTGCACAAGTTACGAGTGCAGAATGTGGCTCATTGGAAAATGCATTTGGACCTTTTGACTATCGGGTCGAACGCGGCAACAATTTGCATCTTGTTGAAATAGGACACTTTACTCCAGCCGTCGAAGCGCTCATAAAAGGGAATGCGGGCTATCTGGGAGGAGATTTGGATTACACGCTAAGAGCTTTTCCAAACCATCACAGAGCCTTGATGTCTATGATGCGATATGGGGAAAGAAGCAAAACACCTATTCCCAGAGATATGCGTTATTCCGTTGAATGTTATTTTGAGCGAGCCATTCGTTTTCGCCCAGATGATGCAATTTCACGCATGATTTATTCAATGTATCTGGCTAAAAGTGGCCGTAGCGCCGATGCGGTTCGCCAGCTAGACGTTGCAGCGCAAGGCGCAGAAGACAAAGAGAATGCGTTCACCCATTACAACTTAGGTCTGAATTACTTTGACCTTAAAGAATATGGGAAGGCACTAGCCCAGGCACATAAGTCCTATGCCCTAGGATTCATCCAACCTGCCTTGAGGGATAAACTCAAGGAAGTGGGCAAATGGACAGACCCCGAACCGGCGGTCGACGAAACAGCCAAGCCATCCACAGATATCGCCAAATAACCCCCAGAGAGTGTTGTTTGCAAAGCAATTTCAAAGAATTCAAGGGCACTCCACGCGCACTACCTCGAGGGCCCGTACTCGATTGGTCCAGTTTCGGGCGTACGAACATGCCCAACATACGCAGTGTTGAGGCACTGCCACACACAGCATTCACCACCAGTGGCCGAGCGGCTATTTACCAGGCACTATTGCAGCTAAAGCCACCGGCTGGCAGCTTAGTACTTGTGCCTACCTACCACTGCCCGACCATGGTGGCACCCGTGCTGCTAGCACAGTTGCAAGTCTCCTATTTCGGATTGCTGCCCAATGGACTTCCTAATCTTGATACGATTAACCCTGCCATACTAGATAAATGCAAAGCCATATTGGTTCCGCATTATTTCGGTCTGGCCCAGTCGCTGAATAAAGTGCGTCAATGGTGCGATGGACACGGGATTGCACTCATTGAGGATTGCGCGCACTGCTACTTTGGGGAAGCAGGAGAAAGAGCAGTTGGGGCTTGGGGCGACTTTGCAACCGCAAGTTTGTCCAAATTCTTCCCGGTACCGGAAGCCGGTCTACTCGCTTCAGCACATCGAGCCATTACCCCACTGCAACTAGAAAATCCCTCCTTGAAAGCTCAGCTCAAAGGTTGGCTGGACGTAATGGAACTTGCCTCAAGCTACCAGCGTTTACGCGGGGTCAGTGCCTTACTGGCACCTTTTTTTCGCTTCAAAAATTTCCGTGCGCAGACATCCAATGCACAGGAAGCTGAAGCTCAACCCGTTGCAAGCACCATGATGCGGGACTGCGATATGTCGCGCATCCAACAAACGCCGTTATCGGCAGCCATGGCCCTGAAAGCCACGCTCCCCCGCGGCCGGATAATCGCCCGTCGTCAACAAAACTTCGCCAACTATGCGGCACACTTTGTTGATGTGCCAGGAGCGCGGCCCTTGTTTCCCTACAACCCAAACTCGGTAGGGTCCACAGCACCATATGTTTTTCCTTTGTGGGTGGACGAACCAGACGAAATCTACCAAGCATTGCGCTTGCTCAAACTTCCGGTTTTTCGTTGGGATCGTATCTGGCCAAGCACGCCCACCTTACCGCAGGACGTGGGGCCCTTATGGAGCCACCACGTGCTACAACTTTTATGCCACCAAGACCTCAGCTCGGAAGATATTGACCACACGGCCGAAATGCTGCTGCGCTTACTAAAAGCACAGCGGTCAACACTGCATCCCGCTGAAGCTTAGCGGCAACAACACACATCTATACGCATGCAAGCCTCCAAACTTCACTGGCAAAACCTGCCCGCTGATGCACTCCAGCGAAACACGGATTTGATAGCAGAATGGGATCGCCTTAACGCCGCCCGTGCCGATTTGCCCTTCATGACAGCCCACGCAGTGCAATTGGCGCTCACTATATTTGGTTCGGGCACGGAAAGGCTGCTGGTTGCGAAGCAATCCGAGTCAATTGTGGCGATGCTAGTGCTGGTACCCGATGGCTTGCTCCAATGGCGTACCTTTCAGCCGTCGCAGTTGCCCCTGGGTGTATGGGTGGCTGAAAACAGCCTCAGCTCAACAGATCTCGCACGCAGCTTAGTCAAAGGGCCACTTGGCCTATGCTTGGTACTGTCTATTACCCAAATAGATCCCTTGATCGCGCCACGCGAACTAGATCAGGCCGACACCAAGCAGATTGATTACATCGACACCGGATGGATCGAGATTACCGGCACATTTGAAGACTACTGGGCCGCCCGTGGCAAGAACCTACGCCAAAACATGCGCAAGCAAAGAAACAAGCTCGCCGCCGAAGGTGTTGTCACTAGCATGCGTGTACTAATAGCGCCCGAAGAAATGGCCGACGCGATTGCTCGATACGGCGTACTGGAAAGCTCAGGATGGAAGGCTTCTGAAGGAACGGCCATACATCCGGAAAATCAGCAAGGTCAATTTTATATACAACTATTCCAGAATGCTGCCAAACACGACGGGGCCGTTGTCTATGAATATCTATTCAACGAAAAAACAGTTGCACTTAATTTATGTATACAAAGGAAAGACTCATTGGTTATTCTAAAAACAACCTATGATGAATCTATCCAAGCCTATTCACCTGCATTTTTATTAAGTCAAGACGAAGTTGAACATATATTTGGCCAAGGAAAAATTCGACGCCTGGAATACTATGGTCGGATGATGGAATGGCATACGCGTTGGACCGAAAGCAAGCGCACGCTATATCACCTCACATGCTACCGATGGGCCTGGCTTAAAAATTTAGCCGGGCGCAGACAGAAGAAAACTGAGCATATCGACACTTCACTGCCGCAGACATTAGCAGCCAATCATGTTCACGTAGCCCAACAGGTTACCCCGCAGGAATCTAGCCCGTGATCACCGTCATAATTCCCTACTATCAAAAGGAATCCGGAATACTCACTAGGGCATTGGCAAGCATTGCAGCGCAGCAATCTCCGGGCATGGCTGTGCATGTTCTCATCGTGGATGATGCATCACCGATTTCTGCAGAGTCAGAAGTAAAAAATTTAAACCCGAACAACCACACACTTCAAATAATTAAACAAAATAATGGGGGGCCTGGCTCGGCGCGCAACACAGGTATTAACAATGCACCGCCGCAAACCCGTTATATTGCGTTTCTTGATTCTGATGACGAATGGTCGCCTGATCATCTGCGGCGCGCTGTTACCGCAATGGGTGTTGGGTTTGATTTTTATTTTGCCGATCACCATCAATTAGGCGCAACGGTCGGTGCATTTGCAAGAGCGGGTCGCATTCGACCGGAAGATCATCCCCAAATTCCTCTACCGGATAAAAACATACATGCATATACGGGAGACTTACTGGATCAAATTATTCGAGGGAATGTAATTGGCACATCTACCGTCGTGTATGATTTTTTACGCTTCCCAGATAAACGTTTCAAAATTGAATTCACCAACGCGGGTGAAGATTATTTATTCTGGATGGATATCGCACATAGTGGCGCCAAAGGAATTTTTTCAAATCAGTCAGAGGCCAAATATGGTCGAGGAGTAAACATATATGCGGGCACTGGCTGGGGAAATGAAAAACATCTACTACGCATTCATAATGAGATAAAGTATAAAAAATTAATCTGCGATATTTTCCCAATCACACCCCTTCAACACTCTCATATTATTAGAGATTTGAAGAGCTTGCGCTTTTCATTTGCACAAGATCTCCTGCATCGAGTTTTTCATCGCAAAAAACTACCCTTATCATTGTTGCGTGAGCACTTCGTTTTGGATCCCCTTAGCTTTCTTTTACTTCCACTGGCGCTGCTAAGCTCGCTAACGCAACGAAGAAAAGCCAAAGCACCATAAGTTCAGCCCCTCGGTTCAAAATAAATTTTTGCCACCAAAACGCGATGCAGACCCGTTGCCCCTAAGAATCCATTGATACTGCTCGTTTTCATAAATGGTAAAAGAATCACTTCGTTAATTTTTGCTCTTTATGCGCAGCGCCCGCATGAATCATTAAACCGACAAACCCATCACAGCAGTGACGCTGAGTGAGCTACGCATCTGGTGTTCATTTCCGTGCAAATCGGACCCAGTAGTGGTCGTGGCAAAAGCTTAGCCAGATTTGAGCCTGAGTCCTAACTCTCTCGCTATCGATGTGACCGAGAGAACCAAGCGATATCTTGATTCGCTTTTTGGAATACACTCCCAAAGAGAAATGGGCGAAAATGCTCAGAATTGACGACTTTCTGATTTGTTCGCCCCGCTCCGCCCCCAGCTTTGCCTTGCATGCAAACGCCAGATTACAGACGTCCTCGCACCGCAAGTTTTGATTTACCAATGAAAAAGGCCGTTTGCTGGACTTCAGTGTGACTTGAAGCATTACTTTGCACTGACGCGGAACCAATGGATTGCACTTCAATCCGCCTCATGCCGCCGTTTCCGGGATCTTTGACCGTGGCTTCGCGGTCGAGAGGAACGATCAGATTGCATTTTGTCGATCTGTGCAGTTAAGCCTTGCACAATGTCAGGGCCCCAGCTTCGTTGCGCATTTCGGTCCGTCCTGGCCCTGGATTCCAGTCGCGCGTGAAGCAAAGTGATGCGTGCTGGGCACTGGTGTCATCGGCGCCATCATGGGCGCTATAGCCCTGCGCAACCAGCTCACCGCCCGCGTGGATGCTGTGCTGGCCGCCAAGGCCGTGGCGCACATAGACCAAACCAACGAGAGCGACCTGAACTTCATCACTCGCCTGGCCCAACGCTTCGACGCCGTGGCAACCGTGAAAAAAGGCCTGCTGCTGTTCCTGCCCATCACCGGCACCACCATCAGCACCGGCAAGCCGCTACCCAGCGCTACCATCGCCCGCGCCAAGGGCGACAGCCACCTATACCACACGAGCGACCGCGTCGCCTACAGAGGCGTGCGCGCCTACTGGCACGCCCCCCAGCGTGCCCAGCGCCGCTCAGTCCTGGTCGGCCTCAGCGGCAACGCCAAGCGCCTCAAAGAAAGCCACGCCAGCGAGGCAGATGCCCACGCCGCCGCCCAGGCCGAATGGGGCCGCATACAGCGCGGCGCCGCCACCTTCGAGCTAACGCTGGCGCTGGGCCTCCCGCAGATCGCACCGCAAACGCCTGAGCAGGTAAACGGGTTTAAACCAGAGATTGACGGCACCGACTGGCTGGTGGTCAAAGCCGGGCACAGGGTAGGAGATGGCGGCTTTACTACGCGGCTGGAAATGGAGCGTAACCATGCAGCCCACCAGAAGCCCGCGGCTCCGTACGCTCCTTCATGGACGCTGTGAAGAAGTTTACCTTCGCGTCTCCAATTGGGGCAATTTTGAATAGAGTCAGATACTCTTTTTCAATTATTCGATCGATAGTCGGTGTTGGCGCCCCGACGGGCAAGCTCTTATGTGAGCAATACCACTGGGGCGACAAGACTTGATTGCACCGTTCGTGTCTTGTCCAAATGTGTCCGACTCCGCTTCTAGCGTACGTAAGCGATGCACTCTGTAATTCAGAGCCGCAGCCGATACTCGCCAACGTGCTTTCTTTTCAATTAGTTGGTCAAGCGAATAAACATTTGAAAGATGGGCCCGAACGTCAGCTTCCGGCATAAGAAATGCAGAAGCAAATTGATTGGCTTCATCTTCGACAGCCCGCCCACCACGCGTTCCTCCATGGCGATGGAGTACGAGATGCCCGAGCTCATGCGATGCATCAAACCGACTTCGCTCAGGCGTTTTGTGCATGTTAAGAAAAACATATGGGATTTCGTTGCGCCATAAAGCAAAAGCATCTACCGACAGCGAGTTTTTTGCTAATGAAAACACCCGTACACCTTTAGCCTCAAGCATTTGCAGGACATTTGGGATGGGGTGCTCCCCCAACAACCAATGTTCACGCACTAATCGCGCCGCTGCTTCGGGGCTGGAGCCTTCCTTAACGTCAATGATTTCTGATACAGGTAAAGAAAAGCGTTCATGCACCCAATCACTCAACATGAATGCAAACGCCCCAGAGGCCAGCGCAGCATCGCGCTCACGAGCAGACATACTGCTCATTGAGCGGAAACTGGCAGCCTCCGCAGTAGGCTCATCAAGATCTGCACCACTGAAAAAACTTTCAGGAAATTCGGTAACTTCTGCTAATTTACGAATACTTTCTGGTGGGGGTAGGCAGTCGCCACTTTCATAACGGGAAACCGTTTTCTGATCTAAATCCAAAGCTTCTGCAAGAGCTTTTTTGGAAAACTTTCTACGGCGCCGAGCAAGTGTCAGGCGCGACGGATTAAACATTTCATTTCCTACTAACTACCACTTCCGGTTGGTCAAAGTCATCACCCGGAGGAGGCTTTCTAAAAGAATCGTTCCAATCCCCGTTTCCGAGGAAAATTATTTTTTCTATAAAACCGGTGAAATAACCACTGGAAAACCCGCACAGCATAGAGTGCCAGCCAGCTGATTCGTGAGGAACGAGGGCGAGCATCATGGGGTGCTGAAAAGGTAGTTTCCGAGATGGAGTTGAACCAACAGGCCTTGATCGCAGCGACGCAGCGGCTTAATGCGAGCGGTAAGTCGCTGGTGCTGGATGGTCACTTTGTACTTCGCGTTGCGCCTGGTCAGCACGAGCCAATTCCACTTAACGTGTTTGGTGCGTTGAATTGCGTTGCCATCATCTTGCTTCAATGCCCGATTAGCGTCCTCTCCGAGCGCTTGCTCGGGCGAGGAGACGCTAGCTGGCCCCACGACGAACTGATTCGGTTCAGTAAGGCGGAGTTCGACCATGGCTTGACGGTGGCGACGACGCTTCAGATCCCCTTCGTGCCGCTAGAAACCCCCAGCCGTGATGATCTCGAATCGTGTCTTCAAGAGCTGCTTGCCCATCGCGCAGCGTCGCAAGTTAGTCGGAATTCCGATTCAGGCAGACAATCAATGCTCTAAACGGCAGTTCCTCGCCTGCGATACAGAACAGGATTTGCCCGCGAAGTGGTCCGACCAGCGCATTTGCTATGCGATAGCGACGGGCACTCGAGTGTCGGCATGCCGTCAGGCGGAGACGTTGCAGACTGATGCCCAGAATCGCTGTCAAGCCATTCACAGACGATTAACCGAAAAGCGGGCAGACCAGAGCCTACAACTCAGGCTCTTGAATGCCGGCCGGGCGTCGAGTTTGTGAGTTCGTCGCAGCGAACACCGGGCATTGAAATTCCCTCAAGCGGTGTCGGGCCTATACCCACCAACACAACGACCGCTGCGCCTCAGATAAGGGCAGTTCGTGCTGAGGCAGGCCGGTCAGTTCAATGAACGCAACGGACCCAAAACCGCGAGGTTGGCAACCCCGGTCGTGTGACCGAACACGCTGCTCGAAAGTAGCCGAGGATGCGCAAAGATGACCGGGTGTTCGCGGGGACAAAACCAAAGAAAACGACCTCATACGAGGTCGTTTAACTTACAAATTGCACTTACGAAATAAACCTAAAAATTGCACGAGGTGCAATTCCTTGGTTTAAGTCGCATCAGCTGTGACTTAAAGGATTGCTTTGCACCGGGGCTAAAGTATTGCTTTGCAGTTGGGGCAGCCGGCTGGTTCATCAGAGAGCAGTTTCAACTCCCCCTGAGGGCCTGACTTATACGATCAAACTGCACTTGGTAGGTTGCGATGCTTAGCGATTGCATTTTGTCGGAAGCCTGGGCCCTTGGCTGGTGAGTATTCCAACTGCGGGGCCGGCGCATGCCTACTTGCTCTTGCGGATGCTGTAGGCCGCAGCCTGCGCGGCCGCGATCACCGGCACCACAAGCGGCATGTCGAATTTCGGCTGAAGCCGAAGCGCCGAAGCCGTCAGCGGCCCGCCGCCGATGATCACCGCCTTCGCGCCGTCCGCGGCCGACGCTCGCACGGCCTCGGCTAGCGCAGCGTCGAGTTCCTCGGGCGACTTCTTCATCAGCGCGTTCGGGTCGCCGGGCGTCGCGCGCGTGCCGCGGAACTGCGCGCCGTAGCCGAGTGCCACCGCCGTCTGGCGGAACCCTTCGAGCAGGCCCGGATCGGGCGTCGTCGTGGCGATGCCGAACGGGCGCCCCCCCTTGGCGGCCTCGTGGAAGGCCTGCTCGCGGATGCCGAATACCGGCACGCCGACCTTGCCACGCAGCTCCGGCAAGCCCGGATCGCCGAAGGCAGAGACGATGATCGCACCGACCTTCGGATCCTGAGCGGCTTCGACGCCGATCCTGACGACGCCCGGCAGCGCGTCGGCCAGGTCCTTCGGCGTCGTCAGTAGAGGCGGGACGCCCTCGTTGCTCTTGCCTTCGACCATGATGCCACCGGTCGCCGTCGAGGCGATCTCGGTCATCGACTGCGTAGTGTTCGCGTTCGAGTTCGGATTGATCAACACGATGTACCGGTCCTCGGCCGCGGCGGTGTTGCCCTGTGCGGCGGCAAGGCCGGGCAGCAGTGTGCAGACGGCGCAGATCGCCGCGAGCAGAGTTCGGCGCGAGTCCAAGCGCGCGGCCGAACGTGACTGCGGTGAAGTGGGAGCGGACGTCATGAGTCTCCTTTCGATGGGGGTGCGGGAGGGACGAGCGGCCGCGGCCGGTATCGCCCCTGTGCGATAGCAGGATCCGCGCCAGCGTCATAAGCGCGCGGCAAACCCACCTTGCCCGGACTTCGTAGACGTACTGAGCGTAGGCTAAGTTTGTGGCTACCAACGATGCGGCAGCGGTTCATGAACGAGGTTTGCGCGTTGGTTTGCTGAACGAACAAATAAGAGAGTGTGTCCGACGCCGATTGCAGTAGGCATTGCGCGGTACGTCTACTTTGGGCGGCCTTTGCAGTCACTGACCCCGCTCAAAAGCAGTCTCTCTAAGCGCACGGAACTTAGATACGAGGTCCACAGCAGCACCATTTGCGAGGGCGCGCTCGGGAACTGACACGCTTACAAGGACGATTCAATCAAGATTTGATGGCCATCCAGCAGCCCCCCTGGGGAAATCTTGATGGAAAACCGCTTGAAAAGACCGAAGAACGTGTGCAACGGCATGGCAACCGAGACCTTCCTTACCTTCACGGGGCCTGCCTCAACGGCCTTGGCCAGGGCCTCGCGCCCCGCCAGGTCACAGACCAAAGCAGTGACAGCCACGTCGGCATTCTGTTCGTCGCCCTGCGTGACGGAAACTAACTCGATGCCGGCCACGAAGTCGCTATTGGCCAGCACGCCGGTTCTCTTGAGGTAGTCGGCGAAATCTTCGACCTCATGGCGGTCGGCCGAAGCGGTGCCCTTGATATGACCGTGCTGTGCGGCAGCGGTGAAAGTTTCAGTAACCATGTGGATTCCCGTGAACTATGCCGTGCAAGGTGACTTATCCAAGCCCCAGCAGGCTGGCCAGGCTGGTATCAGGTTGGTCGCGCTTGTTCAGCAGGCCGCTCTCCAGGTCTCGCAGGTGCAGTTCCATCTCATGCGCCGCGCCAGCCGCGTCCCCGCGTTCCATGCAATCGACGATGCGCTCATGTTCCTCATGTTCGCAGGTCGGGTTATCGGGCAACTCGTACAGCGCCACGATCAACGAAAACCGCGACAGGGTCTCACTGAGATATTGTTCGAGAATCGGACTGCGGGCCAACTGCGCCAGGCGATGGTGGAAAGAAGTAGCCACGCGTGCCCATGTCACCTGGTCGCCCGAGTGTATGGCCGAGTGGTCCTTGCCCAATTCACGACGAAAGTCCGCCAGCTCACGCTTGGTTGCCCGCTGCGTAGCCAGTGTCACTATCGCGGCTTCCAGCCCGCGGCGCGCCTCCAGTAC
Source organism: Rhodoferax sp. OV413 (assembly GCF_900104385.1). Lineage (GTDB taxonomy): Bacteria > Pseudomonadota > Gammaproteobacteria > Burkholderiales > Burkholderiaceae_C > Rhodoferax_B. The sequence continues at coordinate 62,251 of NZ_FNJA01000008.1, forward strand.
GTGCTGCGCCTCTTCGGGCGACGGCAACACGACCCGTGCACCGCGGTTGGGCTGAAGCTCGACGACGTGGTCGTGCGCCAGCCGCTCAAGCACCTTGCGCACTACGAAGCGGGAAGTACCGAACAGCTCGCACAGAGAAGCTTCGGGCAGCTTGGCGCCGGGTTTCAGGCGTTGGTTCACGACGCTGTCGTAAATGGCCCGGTACATACGGACCTCCACGTCGTCGGCTTGGTCGTCGGTGACAGGCGTTGACGCCGCTGCGGGTGCAGTGGCTTTGATCGGCTTGGGCTTCTTCAAAGTCGCAGCGGGCTTGGTCAACCCGTGCGCGGTAGCGGCCGGCTTCATCATGCTGAGCCCAGCTTGTGGTCGAGCAACCGCTCGGCGCTGTCGTTCCAGACGTCCATCTGCTGAATCAGGCCGTGACTGACGACATAACGGTCGACATAGCGGTTGCCTTCGAACGGCGTGCCGTCCGGCCACTCACCATACAGCGTGCCGATGCTGTAGACAACCGTGTGCTCGGACGTACCGCCTGCCACCACCTCAGTGCCTTCGATGCGCTTTTTCACCCAGCGGTAGCGTGACGCGTTGAAGGCAGCGCATTCGGCTGGCTCACGCATTTCGCGCCCGCCGGTGAAACGGATGCGCAACTGTGGGGAAATGAATCTCTGCACGCCGGCCGGGTCCGGAATCATCAAGATGCGAAGGTATTCATTGACCAACGCGGCTGGATCGAGCGCGGAGTGGGTCATGGACGGAGTTGGCTCAGAATGCATGGAAACCTCGAGGTGCATGCGACGAGGGCTCCTGAAGACCAGTAGCTCAACATCGCGGTTGACGATTGTATTTCTATTTTGTTAACAACTATTGTTGGCCATGAACGCAATTTTCAGGCCGGGATGCGGTACACCTCCAGCGGCGTGTGGCAGGTCAGGTTTTCAAAACCGGTGTCCGTGACCAAGTAACAGTCGCCCACATTGCACCCCGCCACCAGCGGGTCGAGCCACTGCGTGTGCAGCACGAACACCATGCCAGGCTCCAGTCGATCGTAGTTGTGGGATGAAATGTTGTAGCCATTGCTGCCGCCGGCCAGACCCACCGAATGGCCAAGGTTTGGGTTGTGCGGACCTCGCTGCGCGGGGTATACGTGCATCAGGCGCCGCCCCTGTGCTTCCCAGTCAGGCGAAGGCACATATTGCCGCGGCACCAGGCGCGGCTGGCCATCGGGCATGGCCTCCCAGTTGTAGGGCATGGTGCGCGCTTCGGCATCGGCGAGGTAGCCGCGCTCGACATAAGGTTCGAAAGCAGCGTTGTTGACATCGCGCACCAGGGCCCCGGGGCGGATCAGGCGTTCAGCGCGCTTGACCCCCTCCGCACACATGGCCAGCACATCCTCTTGCGCCGACGTGATGTCGCCGACGGCGAACATGCGCGCGGACTGCGCGGTGTAGCCGCGGTAAGTGACGTTGGAAATATAGAGATTAATCAAATCACCCGGGCGCACCACGTGGCCGTAAGGCTTGCCGCAATGGGTACCGTAGGCGTCGATCCCGATCTGGTACCCGTCACCGGTCTCGCCGCCGCGTGCGAGCTGGGCATAAGTGAACGCGGCGTAGATCTCATGGTCGGTGACACCCGGTCGGGTGACATGGCGCGCCGCCTGGATGCCGATGTCGATGAGCTGCGCCGCACCGCGGAACAAGGCCTGTTCCCGCACGGATCGCACGCGCTGCATGCGGTCGACGATGTCGCTGGCAGGGATCAGCTTCGCGCGCGGCAGGGCCGCTTGCAGACCGCTCCAGACCGGCCCTGAGGTGCGGTCCCCGAGGTGGCCGATCTGCGCATCGGCAAATCCCAGCCGCTGCAGCGCCGCCGCGCAAGCCTGCACGGCCTTGGTGGTGGACGAGCCCGGGCGGTCCGCGTATTCACGGCCCCAGGCGCCGACCTGCCAGATCTCGTCGACCAGCATCGGCTCACCGGCAGGCGGCAGCAGAACCGACTGCGAGAACATCGACAGCAGCACCATCTCGCGGTCGCTGTCGGTAGGGATGATCAGCAAACCTTCGCGCATCCAGTCACAGATGTAGCGCAGGTAGGCGTTCGAGGTATGCATCCAGCCAATCATGTCGGTGTGCACGACAAGCACGTCGTGCCCCGCCAGAACCGCTTCGCGGCGGATGCGGCGCAGGCGTTCTTCGTATTCCGCCTGCGGCAGCGGCGGCACGGCCGTGAATTCGAAATCGGGCTCGAAGCCAGCCAGCAGGGCTTCGCTGGCGTGCCTTTTGGTGGCTTGGTATGAATGGCTCATGTCGGTGTTTCCTAGGTTGATGGATCGGGTGGGCCGCTTCATTGCGGTGCTGAAGGATTCAAGTTGGTGCGGTTTGGGCACTGACTTGCTGCATTTCAATTTGAAAGCAAAATTCAGTCCATATTGTTAACAATAAATATAACTTCATTGTCGACATTATTTTCACTCTTGTGCCGACTATAAATATCAAATTACGCCGACATTGGCATGGTCTTTGCAAGTTGAGCGACATGACTCGCCCAAACGCCCTTTCTCCAACCGTCACGGCGCGATGCGCTCCTTGACTTGCACAACAGGCCGCCCATGAACCGTAAGCTACGAATCCTGCTGGTGAACTCCAACACCAGCGCCGCCACCACACAACAGGTGGCAAACGCCGCCCGCGCGCTCGCCCCCGACGTCGAATTCACGGCGATCGAGAGTCGCTGCGGTCCGGCTGGCATCGGCGGGCGAGCCGACGTCGTGATCTCGGCGCTGGCCACGTTCGAGGCCGCGCTCGAAGCCGCCCCGGGCCATGACGCTGTGGTCGTGGCCTGCTTCAGTGACCCGGGCCTGGCAGCTCTACGCGAGGTACTGGACATCCCCGTGGTGGGCATCGGCGAATCCGCCTACCTGACCGCCTCGATGCTCGGCGCACGGTTCTCGGTGGTGACGCCCGGCCTGCGCGTGGCGCCGATGGTTCACGAGGCGGTGCAGGCGGCAGGGCTTGTCTCCCGATTCGGCGGCGTCACATTGATAGACGACGGCGTGATCCAGGCTGAAAACCGCCTCCCGGTATTGATCGAAGGCGTGGCGCGAGCCGTGGCCACGCAGTCGGCCGAGGTGGTGGTGCTCGGCGGCGCCGTGTTTGCCGGCCTGGCGCAAGCCGTGGCGGCTGAGTCAGACGTGCCGGTCGTAGGCAGTGTCGAAGCCGCGGTCGTGCAGGCGCTGGCGCTGTGCCGCCTGCAAGCAGGCCGTGCGACCATCGGCAGCTATTCGCGTCCACGCCGCAAGCTGATGACCGGCGTGTCGCCTGTGGTTGCACAGCACCTAGCCATTGGGGGGTGACATGAACGCGAATACGAAGCTGGCGGCCAACGCCGCAGTGCTCGAAGTCAAACGCGTTCGGCACAGCTACGCCGGCGCGCCCGCGCTGAACGATGTGTCGTTCACCGTACCGGCCGGCGGAGTCGCAGCCTTGCTCGGGCCGAGCGGCTGTGGTAAGTCGACGATGCTGCGGGTGATCGCCGGGCTGATCCAGCCCGCGCACGGCAGCGTGTGGCTGGGCGGCAAGGATCTGATTGCCGTGCCGGCCCGCGAGCGTCGCATCGGCATGGTGTTTCAGAGTTACGCGCTGTTTCCCCATATGTCGGTGCGCGAGAACGTGGCCTATGGCCTGTCGTCGCTGCAGCTTTCACGCGACGAGCGCCACGCCCGAGTGACCGAAATGCTGGGCCTGGTGCAGATGGGCCACCTGGCCGACCGCATGCCGCGCGAACTCTCCGGCGGACAGCAGCAACGTGTGGCGGTGGCCCGGGCGCTGGCGATGCGGCCGACGGTAATACTTCTGGACGAGCCCTTCGCCGCGCTGGACCGGGCGCTGCGCGCCGACCTGCAGGCCGAGTTCGTGGCGATGCAACGCGCACTCGGCATCACCGCCATCCTGGTCACACACGACCAGGAGGAGGCGCAGGCCGTCGCCGATACGCTGATCGTGATGAACCGTGGCAGCGTGGAGCAGATTGGCACGCCGGCCGAGCTCTACGACCGGCCGGCCACACCCTTCGTCAGTGGCTTCATCGGGCAATCGTCGACGATGACGGGCACCGTGATTTCCGCCGAGGACGACGATTACAGCGTCCGCCTGGCGGTCGGCGCCGAGTTGTCGCTGCCGCGTCCTGCCGCTTTCCGCACAGGATCGGAGGTGCTGGTCAGCGTCCGTCCGGAGCATGTGCGTGTAGTCGGCACCCCGCAGGCCGGCTCGCTGCCCGCACAGTGCCTGCAAAGCGTGGTGCAAGGTGCCGACGTACTGCACCGGCTGGCCCTCGCCGACGGCACCCTGCTGCTGGCGCGCCAACCCCGGGGCGCCGCAGCACCCGAGTTGCCCGACTCCCGGGTGCACGCCGTCATCGACACCGTCGCCTGCCGCGTATTCCCCGCCAATGCGCCAGCCGCTACGGCGTAACGCGAACTGCGTCCCATCCTTCCCCGTTCCATCTCAACCAACCTTAGTCCCGGAGATTCACATGCTTGATCGACCCACCCTTTCGCGCCGCCAATTCACTACCGCGCTGGCTGCCCTCGCCAGCACGCCCCTGATGACCGGCCGCGCTATGGCCGCCAACTCGGTCGTCGCCGCTACTTTTCCGAACGCCTGGGAAGACGCCTACCGCCGCATCGTCGTGCCGTTGCTCGCGGCTCAGGGCACCGAACTCGTAATTGCACCCGCTCTAGCGCAGGACCAACTGGCCAAGACCCTCGCCAGCCCATCCCGTCCGCCGTATGACGCGCTGCTGATGTCCCCTGGCCAGACCGCGGAAGCCATCAGCAAAGGTCTGATCCAGAAGATCGACCCGAAGAAGCTGAAGAACTGGGACAAGCTCAGCCCTTCGGCCCGCACCGAATGGGGACCGAACGTCACGGTTGAAGTCAACGGCATCGCCTACAACCCGACCATGGTGCCCAAGCCAACCGGCTACAAGGATCTGTTCGAGAACAAGGCGTACGACGGCAAGGTCGCTTGGATCGGCTTCGGCTCGAACACCGCGGCGATGGCCTGGATCGAAATCGCGCGCCTATACGGCGGGGGGGTCGACAACATGCAGCCAGTGTTCGACCTGCTGAGCAAGCACCTGAAAAAGATCGGCGCTATCGCCAGCAGCGGCAGCCAACAGATGACGCTCTTCCAGCAGGGAGAAATCGGCGTTTTCATGGCCAGCACGAACAATGTATCGCGACTCAAGTCGCTCGGCGTGCCGTGCGAGTTTGTGCATCCATCCAGCGGCTCCCCGGCTACGCCGGTGACGATTCACATGACCAAGGGCGCAAGCGACCCAGAGGCCGTCTACCGCTACATGGACGCCGCCATTTCGGCCGAAGCCCAAAAACAGCTCGCCATGCCGCCCACTGAGATGATCCCTACCAACGTCGACGTACCGCTGACCCCTGGCATCAAGGCCTACGTCAGCGAAGCCGACATGAAGAAGTTCGTCTACTTTGACTGGGCCAAGATCAACCAGCACCGTTCGGCATGGACCACCGAGTTCGACCGCATCGTGAGAAAGTGACATGCGTTCGCTCACACTCCGCTGGCCGGGGCTACCGTTCGTCACGCCGCTCGTGCTGCTGAGCGGCCTGGCCTTCGCGGTGCCGCTAGCCCTGCTCGTGGCGATGGGATTCGCCACGGCCGAAGGCACGCCGACGCTGGCCAACTACACCCGCTTCCTCGGGGACGCGTTCTCTCGCCAAGTGCTGGTCGATACTTTGCTGTTGGGCGGCTACGTCGTCGTCGGTACTACGTTGGTAGGCCTGCCGATCACGTTGCTGTATTGGCACGCCAACAAGTGGGGACGCAGTGCGATCGTCTTCCTCACGTTGCTACCCATGCTAACGAGCAACGTGGTGCGCACCTTCGCGTGGATCGTGCTGCTGGGCCGGCAGGGGCCGATCAGCCACGCAGCGGTGCAGTTGGGCTTGATCGACCAGCCCACAAGCTTCCTCTTCACCGAGATCGGACTGGTCGTTGCGCTGTGCCAGATCGAACTGCCACTGCTGGTGTTGCCCGTGATCGCGGTACTTTCGCGCACCGACCGTTCGCTCGTCGATGCCGCGGTGATGCTCGGCGCCGGCCGTTGGCGAATCCTGGGCACCGTGTTGCTGCCGATCATGGCGCCCGCCGTGCTGGCCGGCTGGGTGCTGGTATTCGCAAGCGCCACCACCTCCTACGTCACCCAGTCGGTGATCGGTGGCGCGCGCCACATCTACGTGCCGCAGTACATCTACCGCGAGGTAGGCGTTTTGTTCCAGTGGCCGAATGCGGCCGCCATCTCCACCATCCTGCTGCTGGCCACCGGCGCCGTCATGCTGGCTGTGACCTCGCTGTCACGGCACCGACGCCTCGTCGGACATGCGTGACCACAAAGGAAAAACCATGCGAAAAATCCTGGATCGACTGCTCGAACACAGCTACGTGATCGTGATCTCCATGGCGGGCCTGCTGGCTTTGGTCTTCATGGTGGGGCCGGTCGCCGTGGCACTGGCGATGTCCTTCACCGATGGTCAGACGCTGAAGTTCCCACCCGACACCTACTCCCTGCGCTGGTACCGCAGCCTGCTAGACCCTGTGCAGTCGGCGCCGATCCAGCAGGCGGCCATGAACTCGCTCAAGATCGCGGCCCTGGCCGTGCTAGGTGCGGTGCTGTTCGCCGTGCCGGCTGCCTTCGGCATGACGCGCCTGGGCAAGCGGCCGGTGACGCTGCTCGAGCCTCTGGTGCTTGCGCCACTGGTGTTGCCCAGCCTGGTCTACGGTCTGGCGGCACTGCTGGCGGCGGACTCCATCGGTCTGCGGCCTTCATTGTGGCTGGTGGTTGCGGGGCATGTGGTCATCTTCGGGCCATTGATGTATCGCTCCACGCTGGCGATCGCGCAGCGCATCGACCCGCATCTCGAAGAAGCATCCACGATGCTCGGCATCGCACGCCTGTCGACCTTCATCCGCGTGACGCTGCCTCTGCTGCTACCGGGCGTGTTCGCGGGTGCCTTCCTGGTGTTCATGCAGTCACTCGACAACGTCTCCATCACGCTGTTCCTGGCCGACGCGCGCACCACGGTGCTGCCACTGCGCATGTTCCAGATGGTCGAAGAATCGCTCGACGTGCGCGTGGCCGCAGTCTCCGGCGTATTGATCACTCTGTCGATGCTGGTACTACTGCTGATTCAACGCCTGGCGCCCCTGCTGCGGCAAGGCCGCTGACCCCCATTACTTCAATCCAAAGAGAAACTGACATGACAAAACCCCAAGTGGCCCTGCTGGGCACAGGCGGCACGATCTCCTCGCTCGGCACCGGTCGACTCGACCTAGTCAACTACGGCGACACCGGCAACATCATGCAGGCCGACGAGATCGTCGCGCAGGTGCCCGACGTGGCGCTGCATGCCGACGTGCTGCCAGTACGTTTTCGCAACATGGCTGCCATCGACATCGGCCCGGCCGACTGGATCGCACTCGGCCGGCGCCTGCACGAGGTAGTGCTCGAACACCCCGGGCTGGCCGGCATCGTCGTGACGCACGGCACCGCCAGCCTCGAGGAGACGGCCTACTTCCTGAACCTCGCGCTGTGCATCGACATCCCGATCGTGCTGGTCGGCGCACAGCGGCCGTTCAGCGCGATTTCGTCGGATGCGCAGCTCAACCTCATCAACGCCGTGCGCGTGGCCGCCGCTCCCGAATCGCGCGGACGCGGCGTGCTGGTGTTGCTGAACGATGAGATCCAGTCCGCGCGCGAGGTGACCAAGACCGACACCTACCGTCTGCAATCCTTCCAGTCGCCGGGGCTGGGCGCACTCGGTTATGCCGATTCCGACCGTGTCAGCTACTACCGTTCAACAACCCGCGGCCACACCAGCGCCACGCCGTTCGACGTGCGGACCATCGACGTGCTGCCGCGGGTCGACATGGTCGTCTCGCACGTGGGCGCCGATGGCGTGCTCATCGATGCGGCGGTGGCCGCCGGTGCGCGCGGCATTGTGGCCGCCGGTTTCGCGCCGGGTTGCGGTGCACCGGGCGAGCGGGCGGCCCTGGCCCGCGCCGTCGAGGCCGGCGTGGTCGTGGTGCAGGCCGCGCGTGCCCACTCGGGGCGCGTCGATGCCCGCGATCGCGTGCGTGCGGCTGGCTTCGTTGCCGGCGATAACCTGCCGGCGCACAAGGGGCGCATCCTGCTGGCGCTGGGCCTCACGCAGACCCAGGACGTTTCGACGCTGCAAGAGTACTTCCTGAAGTACTGACACACAGTGCCAGTTATAAAAATCAGGGCGACCGTGACTGCCTGGATTGTCCCGTGTCACTTGGTGCCAGGGCTGGTAGTAGGCCGCGGTCCCTGCTCCTCGGCCACTCGCCAGTCACCTGTCCAATAGAACAGGCGTGAATTTTCGCCCAGTTCTCATAAGTAGGCTCGTCAAACGCAAGGTGATTGCTCACTCGCGTCGCCATCCCCCTCGTCCACGCAGCGCCTGAACTGGCGCAGCAAATCGCTATACCGATCGCCATGCTCACGGTCCAAGATTACCTGATTGCATGCTGGGCAGAACTCAGCCGTCACGGCTGGAATGCTGGTACTCTGACCTTTATAGACATACGGTAAATCACGGGTGTCGTGAATCAAATCGGCTGCGCCACAGCAAGGACATCTCATGTTTTTGAGGACTCCAAAAGACTTTGGCTGGCATCGGGAGAATTGCTACGTTTGTCTCTTTCAGACAAGGAGCCATCTGACGATGGCTGCATGGGCCACGCCGACCCAGCACGCAGGCGCTGCATCTCTTCGCTCTTCAATCGCTCAATTTCGCCATAGGCGGCCCCCCGTACCTCGGGGCACTGGATACTCAGCCCTTCGACCGCTAAGGCTTGCTCGATTCGCCGACGCGGCAAATGGCCGTTCCTCTCGAATAATAGGCGTGCAACTTTAGTGGCACGAGCAAGCCGATCTTCGCGCTTTGCATTGGAGACCATGGACTGAATCTCCCGCTTGCGTTCCATGGCCGCGCTGCAGATATCAGGCAGTTGGTAACGCAGGTGAATCGCCCCGTATTTTGAGGAGGCTCTTTTCTCTGAGAGGATTGAGTCATGAACAAGACAAACAAGTTTTCACCCGAGGTCCGTGAGCGAGCGGTGAGACTGGTACAAGATCACCGAGGCGAGTACCGCTCGCTATGGGCTGCCGTTGAATCCATTGCACCGGAGATCGGCTGCGTGCCCCAGACCTTGCTGGAATGGGTCAAACGCCAGGAGGTCGACGGCGGCCAGCGAGATGGACTGACGACCAACGAGCGCGAACATATCAAAGCGTTGGAGCGCGAGGTCAAGGAGTTGCGCCGTGCCAATGACATTCTCAAGACGGCCAGCGCGTTTTTCGCCCAGGCGGAGCTCGACCGCCGTTTGAAGAGCTGAAGCGCTACATCGACAGTCATCGCAATGTGTACGGGGTCGAGCCGATCTGCAAGGTCTTGCAGATTGCCCCGCCGTATTACCGGCGCTACGCAGCGCAAATGCGCAACCCGGCGATGCGCTGTGCCAGAGCCCACCGCGATGACGCGCTGATGCCAGACATCCAAAGAGTCTGGCGGGCCAACATGCAGGTCTACGGGGCCGATAAGGTCTGGAAGCAGCTCAACCGCGAGGGCATCCCTATTGCCCGCTGCACGGTGGAGCGGCTCATGCGCCACCTGGGCCTGCGGGGGGCACGCCGCGGCAAGGTTGAGCGCACCACCGTCGGTGACGCCAACACCCCCTGTCCGCTGGACCGGGTGAACCGGCAGTTCAAGGCGGATCGGCCCAACCAGCTGTGGGTATCGGACTTCACGTACGTTTCAACCTGGCAGGGCTGGCAGTACGTGGCCTTCGTGATTGACGTGTACGCGCGGCGTATCGTGGGCTGGCGCCAGAGCAGCTCCATGCGCACAGACTTCGTGCTCGATGCGCTGGAGCAAGCCTTGTGCGACCGCCAGCCCGAGCGCACCGACGCACTGATTCACCATAGCGACAGGGGTTCGCAGTACGTGTCCATTCAGTACAGCGAACGCTAGCCGAGGCCGGCATAGAACCCTCCGTGGGTAGCAAAGGCGACAGCTATGACAACGCTCTGGCGGAAACCATAAACGGTCTGTACAAGGCCGAATTGATTCACCGCCGGGCACTTGGAAGACCAAGGAATCACTGGAACTTGCCACGCTCAAATGAGTGTCCTGTTTTAACCCACACCGACTGCTGGAGCCCATCGGATACATTCCCCCTGCCGAAGCTGAAGAAAATTACTATCGGCAATTAGCCAGTCAGGCCGTAAGCGCGCGGCAACCCGCCGGCCACTTGCAATGTCATAGCGAACGGTTCGGTATGCTACTACTCCCTCAGACGAACGACGGCCTGCCCCACGTCTGGCCGCGATGCACCTTCGGAGCCGACAATTGAGCAAGACCTCAACAACACCTGCAGACGAAGACACAGGCGGTAATCCGTCATTGGAAGGCTGGAACTACCAGTGCGACGTGTCCGTCATGGCCGCCCTGGACCTGCTGGTGGTGAACCGCGTGGCCAAGGTGCTTCAGCTGGAGCCGGCCAACTTCGAGGACTTGGAAGCAGAACTGCAGGCACCGCGGGTGTCGTCCTCGACCGTCGTGGACGGTGAACGCCTGATCGTGCAGGCCAAGCTGCGCCGCACAGGCCCTTGGACACCGGCGGCGCTGAAGAAGCTGGTCGAGCACGGCACGAAGCGCCCTTCCGCGCTGAAGCTCCTGGACGATCCGAAGGTTCGGTACGTGCTTTTCACCAGCGCAGACGTGTCGGGCAAGCTGCGCGATCTTCAAGTGGATGCCCTGTTGGAACGGCCGGAAGACAAAGCCCTGCCAGACACGGTGTTCCCGCCCACCCACGTTACGACAGCGTCGGGTCGCTTTGGCGTGCTGGCGCAGCACAACGAGACCCGCGTCCTCGAGAAGATCGACGGCTACCTGCTCAGCCCATTGGCGGTGTCCAAAGACAAGCTTGAGGCTTGCCGGGAAGAACTCCGCAAGGTGGCGATGGCCGGCATGAGCAAAGGCCTGGCTTGGCAACGCGTAGACGTCGAAGCCATCGTCAAGAAGCACGGCGGCTCCATCCCGTCGGAACGCGACGCTACGTTCGTGCCTCCCACCAACTGGGAGGGCATCCTCGCCCAGATGGACAAGCGCAATGCCATCGTCATCACCGGACCATCCGGTACGGGAAAGACGACCGTAGCCAAGGCGCTGTTTGGCCACTACCGCCGTATCGTTCCCGGCCTCGACTATGTGGAACCGGGCGGCCCCGGCGAACTGAAGGCAAAACCCAATGCAGGCCCCACGTTCTTCTATGTCGAAGATCCCTGGGGCAAATACGAGATCGGCACGAACACCTCCGCCTGGACGGCAGAGCTGAAGGATCGGTTGCTCAAAGCCAATGCCCAGCAAAAGATCGTCGTGACCAGCCGCACAGACATCTTGGCCGCCACCGTGGGCAGTCAGGCCGACTTCCTCAAGCAGTGGGAAGTGCGTCTGGAAGCCAGCCACTACGGTGACAGAGAACTGAGCAAGATGTTCGAGAGGCTGGTGCACCTCCTGTCTTCCGGCGTCCTGAAGATGGCCGCCGTTCGTGCCAAGGAGCGGGTGCTGCAGAAGCTGCGCACACCCTTCGAGATCGACCGTTTCGTGGCCCTGCTAAAAGCTGGGGCCATTCCGGCCGATGAGAACGAAGACCAGTTCTTGTTGCGGGTGCTTGATCAAACCCAGACGAGCGCCATCGAGGACGAAGTCCAATGGATGGTGCCTGTACAGCAGGATATTCTTGGAGAGAGCTTGATCAATTGTCGGGTAAAACCCAACGTCAGAGGTCTAAGTTCGTCAAACACAAGGTGGTCGATCACCCGCGCAGCAATCCCCCTCCATCCACGCAGAACCTGAACTGGCGCAGCAGAGCGCTATACCGATCGCCATGCTCGCGGTCCAAGATTACTTCATTGCATGCTGGGCAGAACTCAGCCGTCACGGCTGGAATGCTGGTCCTCTGCCCTTTATAAACATACGGCAAATCACGGGTGTCGTGAACCAAATCGGCTGCGCCACAGCAGGGACATCTCATGTTTAGGACTCCAACGGATCTTGGCCTACATCGGGCGAACTGCTACGTTTTTCAGACAAGGAGCCATCTGACGATGGCTGCATGGGCCACGCCGACCCAGCGCGCAGGCGTTGCATCTCTTCGCTCTTCAATCGCTCAATTTCGCCATAGGCGGCCCTCTGGCCTGTACGGTCTAGCCAATCTTTCAAGGTGCCAATACAACCCACCGATTTCAGGAAAAAATAGTCCGCTCGGTGAGCCAAATTTTCATCCATGGGAATTTTGATAGCCTCCAGCAAGGTGTGCAGCGCATCAATGAAGTTTGGGTCAACCCCCTCAGCACCGGCTCGATAGCGGGGCAAATGGATGATCTGTGAGCGGCGCAATAGCTGGCCTGTGCCGTCAAGAATGCCCAAAAGGTCATACGCGCCCACCAGTAAGATGGGAATGCGCAACTCAACCGCAAGGGATTTCAGAATCTCAAACTGCAGAAATGGCAGCGCACCATCTTCCGGCTCAAGCGTTGCCACCCCGTGACTATGTTGCCCACTCTGGCGGAATTTTCCGCGACATGGCCATCCATGATTTCGACATGGCGCGCTTTCTTCTTGGCGAAGAGCCCACCGAGGTGTATGCCAAGGCCAGCCGTGTGGTCAACAAGGCGCTGATGGAAGAGTTCAACGACTACGACACGTTGATGGTGGTGATGCAGACTGCATCTGGCAAGCAGTGCCATATCAACTGCTGCCGCGAAGCGGTGTATGGCTACGACCAACGTTTTGAAATTCTCGGCTCCACCGGAATGCTGATGAACGACAACCTGCGACCCAGCACCGTGCGTCGCTACAACTCGACCGAGACCGAAGCCCTGCCGCCTCTACTGAATTTCTTTCTGCAGCGCTACACGGATGCTTACCGCAATGAACTGGATGCCTTCTTAAAAGCATTGCAAGAAGGCAGTGCGATGCCCACCACACCGTGGGACGGCCGCCAGGCACTGCTGCTGGCTGAGGCCGCGATGGAGTCGGTAGCTACCGGTCGATCAGTCGCCGTGTAGGCACAGCTACCCTTGGCTGGCCAAAAGTAACGAGATCGGCGAGTCCATTTTCTAGCACTGCTTATGCGGTTTCATGCATGTACTTGCCGGTAGGTTCATATTGGGACACGGCAGTACGCCCGTATTGTTCATCGTTGGGCCAATGAAATTGGCCTTGATACAACGGAGTTTGGAATGCATTCGATGCGACGAACCAAAGCAACGTTGATCTACCGCAGAACCAAGAACCTGCGTGCCGTCCAACACCTGCTCGGGCATACCAAGTTGGAAAGTACGGTTCGCTATCTCGGCATAGAGGTCGAGGACGCTTTGGAAATTCAGAGCAGACTGAGCTTTGACGATATTGCCAGCAGCGGTGCCGAGGCACTCGGTTGTCGGCTTATCCAAGCAAACGCGTCGTTCGCAGCGATTGCCCAACCGGTTGAATCCGCCCTGCATAACAGTCGTTCAGGATGCCCCGTAGGACCGGGCTTCCTTGACCAGAAAATAAAAAAAACGGCCTCATACGAGGCCGTTTAACTTAAAAATTGCACTTACGAAATAAACCTAAAAATTGCACGAGGTGCAATTCTTTGGTTTAAGTCGCACAGCAAACGGCCTTGGATGTCAATATGGTGGAGCTGGGGGGAAACAGTGAAGCAACCGCCCAAACGCCTAAATGTTGTTGCAAATCAATGAGTTGCCGGACCCCTTACAAAGCTCAACCACATCCAGACGGCCGGGCAGGTTATAAAAGTGTCGCCCCGAAGTGTAGCCCAGGGTGTCGCCCTTGGCCGAACGACGATTTGCGGACGCCGGTTCAATCTCCATTCAAGATTTCCAGACGCCGTCAACTTACGAGTAACGCATCCGCTGCACCTCAAAGGGACCGTCATCGACCAGGTCGTGGCGTTCACCAACCAATCGCCAAAGCCTGAACGAGCCTTCGGCGGCGGTTTTGCCGACCATGAACACCCGGCCGTAGGTGGTGTGCCTGGCCCCGGCTTTTTCTTTGTCGTACTGCTGCAGGTGCGGCCCCTTGACCTCACTAAGCGCAACGCCGTCGCCTTCCGCCCGCTCTGCAACGCCGACGACGAAGTCAGGATAGAAACCCTGGCCTTCGGCCCAGTTGAACAAGGCCACCGAAGACGACTTTTTGACCGGGTTGCGATGCCACCAAAGCACCTGCGCGGACGTGTCCAGCATTTCGGCAAATTCAAGCTCTTGCGGGCGCAAATCTTCCGGGAAGATGCCGTAGACGTTCCGTGCTGCGGAAGCCAAGGGCATGCTGGAGGCAACCGATGGTGGAAGATGCACCGTGAGGGTCGATACCTGTTCGGCACGAAGTCGCTTGTGTGCGTCCCGAATCAGCTTGTCGTTGCGCACGAGGACCAATTCAAGCTGCCTGGTGAGTTCTTCGTCGTCGTCCGGTGGTTCATGCCCTTCGCTGACCAGCACTTCCCTGAAACGTGAGCGCAACTCGCGGAGCAATTCGCGGCGGTCCACGTCATCAAACTGGAACGCGATTTGCCGAGCCTTATTGGCGATGGCCGAAGCCGAGACGGTTGCCCAGATGTCACGGTCCGCAAGCGCCGTGGTGACGAACACGTCCGTGGTTCGTTCGGTCAATCTTGACCGGACCTTCAAGCGGTCACCGAGCACCCGAGCGAAGTCGATGTGGTGGGCTATTCGGCGCTCGAAGTCCTCGGGCAGCGGTGGCAAAACCTCCGTCACCAGCGACCTCGGGGACGAGTCTTTGAGCACATAGCTGAAACCCGACGCCTGGGCATCGAGCTTGAACGCTGTAATCAGCGCGGACTCTTCGCTGTACCCATGCGAAAGGCCGTCCGCCGACGTGTCGCTCTCCTGCCCACCCGTGCCGGTACCGGCCGGGGCCGTCAAGAACTGGAAGAGGGCTACTTGCCCGCCAGACGTGGGCCTGCTGGGCTCGACCGTGCCAGGTAAGGCTTCCGGCGCTCCCTCGCCCGCCCTGAGCAATTCCGCCACCTGGCCCACACCGCCCGCTGTGCCAGGACCGTGTGGGGCATGACTCGGCAGCAAGGACAGGGTCTGGCCAGGCTTGGCTACCTGCACCGTAGACTGGCCACCGATGATGGTGACGACTGTGGCCGGTGACGCGCTGGCAAGCTGGCCCGGCATCTGGTTGATTTGTGCTGCGGCATGCAGCAGACCTTCCTGTGCCTCGCCGTTGGCCAGGAAAACGTAGCCGTAGTGCAGTAGGGGCGGCAACTCGTTGACGCGGCCCTGCAAGAGCCGATGCACCCGCATGATGCGGCCAACCACCTGCACGCCGAAATTGGCATCCCGAGCGCCGCGCAGGGCGGCCAGCGTAAACGCGCGGGGCGCGTCGAAGCCGGTGGCAATGGCCATCTTGAAAAGGATGACCTCGACTTGCGGGTCATCCGCCAAAGCCGACAAATTCGGGTCCGGCTCGTCGGACGTGTGGCTCCGAACGGCGGACTCAGGGAATCGCAATTTATTGATGAGGTAGCTCTTGGCTTTTTCCAGCATTTCCCCACCGTTGGGAACCTGGACCAGCATCAAGGGAACGAGCCCTATCCCAAGCCCAATTAGCGTTTTCTTGATTTCGCGGTGCATCACCGCTGCCTCAGAAAGGGCCACCTCTTCAAATGCCAGTAGCTGCGCGTCGTCTTGGTTCTGTGCGATGAACCTGGCCGCTTTCACGCTCTTTTTGAGTAGCTGGGCATCGACGCCCTCAGAACGGGCCACGGAGGCCCATTCTGTGGGTCCGCCGATGCGATACCCCGTTTGGCTGGCAAAGCGCACGGCGTCTTCGTCCCGTGGCGTTGCCGTCATCAGCAGGACGTAGTCGGGAGCAAGAACATTGGCGAAAAACTTGCCCGCTTCGGTGGCTCTTACAAAGCCATGGTGGGCCTCGTCTACGACAACGCCGATACGAAACCCGGCGTGGCGGGCCTCAACAATCAAATCATCGACAGCCAGGCCAACGTCTCCCGTCTGTCTGACGATTCGGGATTCGCGCGAGCGGGCTGCGACGGTCTGCCAGCTTAGAACGAAGACCGAACCGGGTGTAAGTTTCTCGACTTGGCGGTCAGTGTCTATATCGAGCAATGGAAGGCTGGGTGCCTGCCGTTTGAGTGACGCCTTGGACTGCGAAAGCACGCCCGTGAAGGGCGCGAACCAGAACCACAGGATTTGGTCGTGGGGCGAAAACCGGGCCAGGAATTCGCAAGCCATAAGGGTCTTGCCGATGCCCGTGGGGGCTTGCAGCAACACGCAGGCGCCATTCTGGCGAAGCGTCTTCAACTCGCCCGCATCGGGTGTCTGCCCCAGTGCGTCGTAGCTGTTTTTGAGCGCTACGAAGCGGTCAACCAGGACATCGACGTGCCGCTCTTGGAAGAGCATCGGAATCGTGCGGCTCATGCTGGCTCCCCGTCATCGTCCGCCACACCTAGCTCATCGACCTCATCTACCGCCGTGTCGTCGGTGACTTCAACCGTCTCAGGAACCGCCCGAGCCTCGTCCTCCACCAGCGTGGGTTCATGCACCTGGGCATTGCCTTGCCGGAACGCGCGTTGCAGGTCCTGAGGGACCCCGACATAGCTCACAACGCTGCTTAGACCCGAGAGGAAGGCTTGCACCACCTGTGGTGCCCAACTCAACACCACCGTGGGTCCCTGGTGCCCTTCAAGCAGTGTCCTGAGGGCCGTCAACGTCGCGGGCTTGGTGTTGGCGCAGTACGCGGCCAGGTGATTGCCTTTCACCGAGGAAGAGAGCCCGGCTTGGACCGGCGATAACGGGTGCCCGCAGGCTTGGAGCGCGAACGTCCAGACCATCGAATCCGACAAGCCTTCTTCGAGGCGGTGCATGGGCACGGTGACCGTCTTGACGTACGCAAAGGACCCGCCAAGCGCCGCGACAGGGCCGGTCTTTTCGGACCTATACCCCTCAATCGCCTTGCGAATACGAACGGCGCAGACATCGCGGCAGAGGTTCTTATCGGGGTTCTCGTCGGTGGCCTCACGGCTGGACACCATGACG
Source organism: Rhodoferax sp. OV413 (assembly GCF_900104385.1). GTDB lineage: Bacteria > Pseudomonadota > Gammaproteobacteria > Burkholderiales > Burkholderiaceae_C > Rhodoferax_B. The sequence continues at coordinate 79,462 of NZ_FNJA01000008.1, forward strand.
AACCTACGGTGCCCACCATCCCCTTTGTTCATGCGCAACAGCGCGTGCGCGGTCGTGCCCGAACCCGCAAAAAAGTCCAACACCAAAGCATCTTTTTCAGGGGCACATATTTGCAATACGCGCTCCATCAGCCGGGTGGGCTTCGGGGTATCGAAAGCAGTTTGGGTACCGAAAATATCCTGGATTTCCTTGCGTGCCTCATCCGTGTGCCCCACCTCTTCATGGGGCCACCAGGTCCACGGCGTCATGCCGTCTATGTCTTCGAGAAATTGCATGCGGGAAGGCATGGCGTTGCCATCCTTGCCGAAGTAAATCAGTCCTTTTTCCGTAAGCTCATCGAACCTGGAACGAATCACCTTCCAGCAGCCACCCTCTGGCGGCACGAAAACCTTGCCAGTCTGCGGCGAGACGATTTCGTACATCTGATTGGGCCGGAACCCTTGCGCGGAAAGCGACACCGCCCGCCACTTGCCACGGACGTGGCCAGTGTCTTTGTAGACGGACTTTTGCTTGTCTCCCAGCGCCAGCCGACCGCGTCTATTTTTGAAGCCATCGGGGTCCAGCGAATAGACAAGCAGATACTCGTGCGCATCACCAATGGCGCTGCGATTTTCCCGGCTGTACCGCTTTTGCCAAATGCAGTTGGCCACAAAGCATTTCTCGCCGAAAACCTGGTTCATGAGCAAGCCCAGGTTGAATACCTCGTTGTCGTCAATGCTGACAACAATAGAGCCGGAATCTCTCAGAAGGGAGCGAGCCAGCACAAGCCGTTGGTAAATGAATTCAAGCCAGGTGCTGTGGCGGTATCGGTTCCGGGCGTCAAAGAAGTTGTCGTTGTAGACAAAGTCTTTGTTTCCCGTGTTGTAAGGGACATCAATGTAGATGGCATGGAACTGCCCGGCGTGCGTGGTGGCCAGGTGACGCAGAGCATCAAAATTGTCCCCCTCGATGATCAAGTTTTCCCATGGGCTGGGGCCGCAAGAGAGCGATTCGTCGAGTTCAAGACCCACAAAGTCCCGATTCAGCGCCCTGTCGGCATCCACATTCAGACGTTCCCAGCTCAACCCGTAGCGGGCCTGAACATCGCGCCGCTTCAAGATGTCAACAAGCTGCTCTTTCGTGAGCGAAGAGTAGTCAATGCGGCTCAAGGGTTGGCCTTTTCATCGTTACCAACTTCTGCGCGGGTGAGGTCAAGACCGTGCTGTTCGCAGTAATCAGAAATCAGTTTTTCAATGAAGTTGGTTTGCGACCTATGCTCGTGAAGAGCACCCAGCTCTAAGCCTCGCTTGTGGCGGTTAGAGAGCCGAAAACTGACAGGCAAACGTTTTTCGCTATCGTCCATCGAGTTCACCTATCCGAACAGAAAAGCGTATAGCATAGCGCATTACTGCCTTCGCACCCTGCGGCCAGAGGCCTATGTAGGGGGCTTCTCCGGCCTGCGTCGAGGTATGTCATCCATGTCGGATGCGGTGCCACAAAGAGCGGCCAGGCGCATGCCCGCTCGAACTCGGCCCTCTTTTAACGCCGCGCCGTAGCGGTCGCCGTTTTCACGGTCTAGGATGCACTCGCCGCATGCGGGGCAGAAGTCGCCCGTGATGACCAAATGCACGCCATTGGCGTCCATTTCTCGGTTGTCCCGTACAAGTTCAGTACCCCCGCAGCAAGGACATTTCATGGCGATACGCGGTACTTTTCCATGTCGCCGCCCGCTTCTTGGATAGCCTTCACCCAAGCTGGGCGCGGGCCTTTGCCACCGCCCCAGGTGTTCCCGCTGTCGTCTTTGTATTTGACAATTGTCAGGGGGCGCTTTGTGGCCTTGCCTTTTGCGTTCGGCTTTGCTTTGGCCAATGCAGCCTCGCCAAAAAGCTCTGCGGCGGTAAAGCCGTAGTTCTCTATGTCTTTTTTTAGTTCAACGAGCTTTGGACCCCGGTTTTCTTTGCGGAAATTTGCCAGTTTTGTGTCAGCTTCTGCGAGGGCTTCCGCCGCCTTTTTCCGTGCGGCTTCCAGCTTTTCCAATTGTGTAGCGCTATCATCTGCCATTGCGGCCTCCTATGTTGACGCAGCAATGTAGCACATGGGCACGTAATTAGGCAAAGTTCAATTCGAGACCGGGCGCAATTGGGGCTAAAAGGGGTGCAGGCGTAGACATAGGCACAGGCATTGGAATAGCGGCAGGAAACATGTATGAATGAGTTTTAGCGCGGTACTCGGCAACTGCAAATGTATAGCGCACAAAGTGCCGGGCCGTTAATGCTTCCGTTGCTTTGGGGGCCGCTTTTAGAGCGTCGACAAGGCGGTATGCACTCTTTTTCTTAATGAGTTCAATGTCTGCCTTGATTGTCTCGTCGCACATGCGAAGTGCCATACGCTGTACGCTGCCGGGGCGGGTCGCTTCATTCCTTCCAGCGCGCAAAAGAAATGCAAGGCCCGCACGCTCGCTATTTGGGGATGTGGCGACCATGTGATGCGATTGTGGGTACTCGATAAGCTGCACGGGTGCAGAGTCGTTCATAGACGTAATTGCGGGGTTTTTCCAATCACTCGGGCATGGAATGCCAAGCTTGCTTGCCAATTGGCCCACGTTCCAGCGGTCGCGGCCTTGAATTGCTTTCGCTGCGCGAATCCAGTCTTGTCCCGCTTGCTTGTCGCCGCGTGCGCTTTTATCCAAGAGCTTAAATAGGGTTACAAGGTCACTCTTGCTGTTGGTCTTTGTGTCGTGGGCCGCAAGTTCTTTTGCAATGTAATGTGGGTCAAAATCCCCATCTTTCTTAATGTCCACACCTCGCTTGGAGCAATGCAACCCAAATTTACGTAAGGATTTTTTCCATTTCGCCAGGGCGACAACTTCAAGCGCGGCGATGTCTGCACCGGGCCGGTACGTAAAAAGGTCATGGGGGTGAAGGTGCAGACCGTTGGAGCCCACCGGCGTTTCAATTGCTCTAATGCGGCCAATACTACCCACCGCCTTCATATCGCGCTGCATATCAATACCAAATGCTGCCAGTGCAAGGTAAAAGTTGGCTACGAAATCTGACCAATTGGACTCGCGTTTATGGTGGGCTGTAAGTGTCATCAGCCCGATGGCCAAACCACGATTTTTGACTTCGGGCACAAACATGGATGTAATCCAGTTGCGCATATGTGCTGCTTTCACGCCAGAGCAATATGCGCAAAGATGAGCATTTCCACATTTTGCAACATCGTGCATTTTTGCGGAAAAACCATCTTGGGTGGGTGTTACGGCGATATACGCAGTGTTGGGGTTGCTGCTGTTGTGCGCTTTGGCACGGCGGCAGAGTTTTAAGCCGTCGCCCAAAATGTTCGCGCGGGTCAAACGATAGTCTTGGGTCAACAAGCGGGCCGCTTGGTGCTGTTGAATAGAAGTTGCATTGAATTTCATGGGTTGGTTCCTGTTCAGTTGCAAAACCGAAAGAAACTTTTACCCGTATGCTCTTACATGTTCACTTGACTAAATAGCCGCAATAGCTACAATAGATATGTAAGAGGTTGATGCGTAGTTGGTTTACCGTCAGCCTTGAGCAAAGCAGGTTGGTATCCTGCTTTGCTCCAATTAAATTACCTGACAAGGGTAAGGAAGTCAAGACATGCCGGGGCATCTGCAAAGATGCTTCGGCTTTTCTTTTGGGGCAGCACACCGCCACGATTTGGCGACTCCGACATACGCAATCCCGGCCATGCCGGGATTGCTCTACGCGGAACCGGGTCGCTCGCTCCTTCGTCGCTCTCTCGTAGGTTCCACTATGTCGGCATCGCCGAATCGGCTTCCATATTTTGCGCATTTATGCACTTTTGGGCATGGAGCTGCACGCCTGTTGGGCGGCCTTAGCAGGCCGCCCTTCCCTAGCCTTTGGATTTATATAGTTTATAGAAATCCCTCCATGCTTTTATTGTATAAAAAAGAGCAAAACCTGCATGCCTATTGGGCTGGCGGGGTGCGGGGTATGTCTCTTTGTATGGCTAATACAATTATTCCCTAGCCCCTGACCCATCCCCGGCCACCTTCGGTGTGCCGACCCTTCCTATCCCCGCGCAAGCGCGGAGACCGGAAGGGTGGTGGAGTGATACCACAATGATATATAGAGGATCAACGCATTGTCTTGGGGTATGGGGCTGGCCCCATGAGAGCGAAGCGGAAGCAACAGGGCTATAACGACCCGCAAAGGCCTTTGACGCGGTACAGGGCACAAACACCTCACCACAGCTATTTCGCGTCTTGGAAAGCAGGTTTTGGCCGTCCTTACATGCCCATGCCGCCGCTGCTGTATTCGGTAGCGGAGGCTCGCTCACGTCGCACCGCGTTTTCACGGTCGGACTCGGCCAAATAGGCCGACCAGTCGAATTGCCCCGCCTGTTCGCGTTCCCGTTCGCGTTGGGCCTGGGCCATTAGCTCCCATTCGCGTTCTTGCTGCTGGGCGTATTCCAGTTCTTGGGCATCCACTTTCGCGTTGTGCTCGAAAGTTTCGTTGTAGACGTTATTGAGACGCAGGCGTTCGGGGTTCTTTAAGTACTTATTCAGTACGACTGCCTTTTTCCTGCACTCCTCCATGCCATCATTGGCGCTCTGCAATTTCTCCGAGTGCTCTGCCAACTCCACCTTTGAATGCGCTTTCAATCCACCAAAAAACCCATATGCAGGTGTTGGCGGGTTTGCCGCTAACTCTTTTTGCATTTCTTCCCATGCAACAAATTGCTGCCGCAACGTCTGCTTTGAGAAAAGCGCTTTTTCCATTTGCTCTTTTGCTTTGATGGCATTTTCAGGCATTTCGATTCGATGCAGGCGTTTTGCCTCGAACTCTTCCGTCTCTTTTCGGCGCTGAATAATCCTGGGCTCTTCTTCGATTAGTGCGAGAAATAGCGATTCGTTGGTTGCTGCTTCATCCACATATTCGGCCATCTCGGGACACCCGCGCAATCGCTCCAAAACCTGTTCGCGTGTTGGTGCTACCACAGTTTCATCAAACGAGTTGTCGCGGACTGGGGTGGCATTTTGGCTCGATTCGGCAATTGTGGCCTGCGCCGTCAACTCCCCGAGTTTGGCGGCGTTGGATTTGACGTTAGCGCTGATTCTTTCCAATTCAATGCGCGCTTGCCCAACATCTTCCCGGTTGGCATCAATGAGTGCCTGCTGGTTCTTGCCATGCGCAATTGAAATGTGCGTCGTTGGAATGTGGTCATCCAGAACGTCGGCAAATTTTCCGGCATAGACATACCAATCATCGCCCTGCTCTATTGCCTGGGCGTTAACAATTTCACAAACGGCCTCGCGTAGTTTTTTAACTTCGCCCGTTTTAGCATCATCGAGAATTCGGGTTTTTTTTCCAAATACGCCATTGGCATCAACCGTGCGCGTGGTAAACAAAATGTGTACGTGTTCATTGTTGTTATCTTTGCTCGCTCTATGAATAGAAGCCAACACCGCTACACCATATCGAGCTCGTAGCATTTCACCCAAACCGCGCACGCATTTAGCGCGCTCCGCATCCGACCATGCCGACGGCAAGGGGACCATTAGCTCACGCGCAACCGTGGAATTGGCCCGTGTTTCCGATTTTTCTGCATCATTCCATAGTTTCCCAATATCGTCGTTGGGAATGCCGATGCAAATATTGCTCGCCAGCCCATGCTTGCCTTTTGGCGTGTAATCGGTAGTGATGCCTAAACGCTCGTCCGTTAGCTTTACGCAAGCGCGGTATGCAGCGGCCAGGACGGAGCTACGACCCGATGAGCGCGAAATGGTTTGGAGCGAAGGCGTAAACCATGTAGCTAGGTTAGGCATGGCCAATTGCTCCCCGATTGCGAAGCAATGCCCCCGGCAGGGCGAACGCAAATATACACGTAGTGTATGTTTGCATAAGTGAGCCCTTGCAGGGGGCTACGATGGACGAGGACGATTTAGCAGGCGAGAACATAGCGAGTGCGTTGATACATTCATAGTAGCAAAAGCAAACGCAAAAGCAAGAAAGGCTGGGGCAAGTGAATAGCCCCAGCCTTTATTGACAAGCCGCAATGATTTGTTAAGCTGATTTCAGAAAGCGAGACAAACCATGAGCAAGAACCTGAAAGAACGAATTGCAGTATTGCAGAAGGAACAAGAGCAATTGAAAGCACGAGCACAACAATTGCAGAGTCAATTCAATGCAAAGGAACGAAAAACCACCGACAGACGGAAGTTCGTCGTCGGCGCGCTTGTGCTCAAAGACATTGAGACTAATGCAGCTCTGCGCAAGCACATATCCACGCTGCTAAGCAACGCGCCGGAAAGGGACAAGAAGCCATTCCCGGATTTGCTGAAAATGTCGGCACCGGTTAGCCAAGCAAGTTAGCTAGTTCTTCTGAGGACACTTTAAATTCACCCGCCTTTTTTGCGGGTGTGTTTTTGCGTTTACGTGTTCCGAGTATCGGTTCAACATAGTCGAAGAAATGCACACCGGGATAATTGAGGCGGTCAATTACACGCTTCATGCTTGCAATACTGAAAGCACCCGTGTAGGTATTTGTGTGCACATCGTTCTGATTACGTCCAGCGGTCAGAACATGCGCGCCCGAATGTCCACAAATGCGTCGAAGAATTACCGACTCGGGAATGCGCTCATGTAAAACAGTTTCTACACCCAAGCCGCTACTATCCACAATTGCTTGTGCCAGCGACGTAACAAAGCGATGACGGAAGCTATGAAAGGAGATTTCGGGTTGCTTTATTTCTAGGTATTCAGCAATGTATTTTTCATTAAACCAGCGCCCCGGCGCTTTTCCATACTTGTCCCCTGTGCCAGATGTCAGCCCAAAAAGGTTTGGGGTGTATTTGGCGTTAGCCTCTTTTGTGCCGGGCTTGGCGCTTGCGGCCTTAGCCTCAATTTCAGCTTTACGGGAAGGTGCAGAACGCCTCTGTTCTTTTACAAAGTCAATGAACTTTAAATCTAGCAATTGCTGATGAACCGGGACGAGGCGACGGCTTTCCTCGTTCTTCACTGATTTCGTGTCTTCGTCTTCATCGTCGTCAGCTGATGCGGTAATGTCGATGTACCAGAGCCCGGCATCGTCTTGCCTCACGTCGTTTAGCTGCAATTGCGATATTTCATTGAGCCGCGCCCCGGTGAATAGCCCGAGCAAAGGAACCCAATACTGATAGCTTCTGTTGTAGTTCGCATTTTCGTAATACGCATCGCCAAAGATTGATTTTAATTCAGTTTGCGTAAATGCTCGCTTTATTGTTCCTTTGCGCGCATTCGTTTTTACCTCGAACCCTTTAATTACGAGTTCATTAACCGCATACTGCTTTGCAGCGAACTCCAAAAATTTAATTGCCACCGTTACATAGCCTTCCAGCGTGGCCTCCGTAAGGCGCTCTGCAATAGCGCCGTCATTGTCCAACAACAGCTTGCGGCGGGAACGGCTCACAATTTCGTCAAACGTCAGATTTACGGCATTGCGCAGGTTTGGCGCATTGACGGGGTAGAAAACCAAGTCCTTCTTGAATTTCTCCATGTCGGCAGGCGTGAGTGTGCCAATCTGCTTGGTTCCGAAGCGTTCGAGGAATGGCCTCAACCGGGTTTTGGTTTGCGGAAGGCTTCTCTCGCCGATTTCCTTGTCGTCTTCGCGGGCTTGCTCGGATTTCAGATAGTCCGCTATGTGTCTGGACACCCGCAGGCGGGCGGAAGACGACAGCCGCCCAGGCTCGTGAAAACGTTCTGGCAAGGGCTCGGATAGGGCAACCTGCGACAAAGGCCTATCGCCCTGGCTAGACCTATTTACGGCCTCTAAAAAGGCGTCGATGGCCCCCACGTCCCCGGGCTTTACGTCCGTGAAGCGCCAGTTGCCGTTGTCGTCCTTGTCGGCATTGAATGGGGCGAGGTCTTCGAGCTTTGGTTTTTTCATGTTGCTGCGCAGATATTCAATGAGCGCTTGGCGCTCAATACGCACATTTTGCAACAGATACAGCTCGAAATAGACGCGCAGACGCCGCGCTATGCTCCTAGCACAACGCGGGTCTTTGGTGAGCGTGGAAAACTTTATATCCCTCGGGTCTTTGTGGCTTCTACGCTCGCTGGGGATGACCAAACGAACAAGAAAAACCCCGCAGCGCGAGACGGAAAGGTAAGCGGATGACCTCATGGAACAGACCCCAAAGTGTCGCCCTTGGTGTCCGTTCGAGGTGTCTTCGTTTTAGAAGTCCTGAAAACCCTTTGATATCAACAACTTACAAATGTGGTGGAGCTGGGGGGATTTGAACCCCCGTCCGCAAGCCTTCTTCGAACAGTTCTACATGTGTAGCCGTCTGGTTTAAGTCTCGCCTTTTACATCGCGCAGTGGCACGCTATGCAAAACGCCAGCAACCTATTTTCTCGAAGAGTACTAAGTTACCCAGTGCCCTCCCAGCCAAATAAAATTACCCCGCAGCCTGGACTGTAAAACCTTACGGAATTACAACCCTTGCCCAGCCTATTGGCTTGCTGTTGCGAGGCTCACGCGCAATTAAGCGGCGAGTGCGAAACGTTCGTCGTTTGCAGTTAGGTTTTTTCTGCTGTTTTACGAGGTGACAGAACCTCGACATGCCCTGCTGCGCGTCCGAACCCACGTCGAAACCAGTGCAGCCCCAAGCTGTTCATTTTAAGCCATTAAGTGCTTGACCGCTCGGTAGGCAATTTAATAAATCCAGAGGCGAATGGATTGCTGCGTGCGCCCCCCAGCGCTCGACATCCGTGTTGTGCCCCAGGTAACCATACGCGGCAGCAACTGTAGCCATGCCAGCAGCTCGGCCTGCCACAATATCTCGCTCGTCGTCGCCCACATATACGCAGCGCTCTGGAGCCAGCCCCAGCCGCCTAGCAGCCTCCAGCAAGGGCTCAGGGTGGGGCTTGGCATGCGGCGTAGTGTCCCCGCCCACCACCGCACCGGCCGTAGCGAACAGCGGCATAGATTGGGTTAAGGGAATGGCAAAACGCTCAGACTTATTGGTCACCACGCCCCAAGACAACGACCGGGCAACCAGTTGAGCCAGCAGCTCTGAAACCCCTTCAAATGCGTACGTTTCTTGAGTCAGTCGGCGCTCGTAATTGACAAAGAACTCCTCTCGCATCGCCGCAAAGTCGGGGTGATCAGGTTGCATGTCAAACGCAATACCCAGCATGCCACGCGCTCCTGCGCCCACCATCGGACGGTAACGCTCAGGTGCATAGGAAGACAGACCGCGATCGGTCCGCATTTTGTCGACCGCCCCCGCAAGATCGGGCGCACTGTCTACCAAGGTTCCGTCCAAATCGAACAATACCGCTTGTATATTGCGAAAAATGGGAAGCACGTTGGACGTCATAGCTTTTGCGTGGCAATCATGTAGTTCACGCTTGTATCCGCACTTAGCCAATAGCGCTGAGTCAAGGGATTGAATTCCAATCCACGGGTGTGCCGCAACGTAAGCCCCGCACTCCGGCAATGCGCAGCCAGCTCACTAGGGCGAATCATTTTCTCGTATGCATGAGTCCCACGTGGCAGCATGTTGAGAACATATTCCGCCCCCACAACAGCCAGCAAGAAAGCTTTCGCGCTTCTATGGATAGTTGAAAAAAACACCCAGCCTCCCGGCTTTACCAGGGCTGCACATGCACGAACCACAGAAGCGGGATCGGGTACATGCTCCAGCATCTCCATGCAGGTGACAACGTCAAAGCTGCCCGGTTGCTCAATCGCTATTTCCTCTGCACTGATCTCGCGATACTTCAATGTCGGCGTTTGGGCCTCCAAAGCGTGGAGTTGTGCCACTTTCAATGCCTTCGTAGACAGGTCGATCCCCAATACATCCGCACCACAACGGGCCATGGAGTCCGCCAATATGCCTCCGCCACAACCGACATCCAACACACGTTGACCACCGACGGATGCGATGCTGTTAATCCAGCCCAGGCGCAGTGGATTGATTTGATGCAACGGTCGAAACTCGCTATCGGCATCCCACCAACGGTGGGCCAGGTCAGAGAATTTGGCCAGCTCGGCGGGATCGGCATTCAGACTAGGGTTCATAACTCCATTTTCTCAGATTACATAGCGCCACATCACAACGATCCCGCATACAGCGGCACATAAAAAAAGCCCTCGGAACGTAAGTTCAGAGGGCTTCGGTGAACAGGCTCTAGAGCCTGTTCAAGACCATAACACCAAGTAGGCTCGGTGCTAGACCTTTGGATTACTTGTTGCGCGTACCAACAACTTCGATTTCAACGCGGCGGTTTTTAGCGCGGCCTTCGGCAGTCTTGTTGTCAGCAACAGGTTGCTTTTCGCCCTTGCCTTCGGTGTAGACGCGGTTCTTTTCGATGCCGCTGGACACCAAATAAGCCTTGACGGACTCAGAACGGCGAACCGACAACTTCTGGTTGTATGCATCGCTGCCCACGGAGTCGGTGTGACCCACGGCAATGATCACTTCCAGGTTGATGCCCTTAACCTTGCCAACCAGGTCGTCCAGCTTGGCTTTGCCTTCTGGCTTCAGAACCGACTTGTTGAAGTCGAAGAAAGCATCAGCTGCGTAGGTTACCTTTTCTGCGACCATGGCGGGAGCCACAGCAGCAGGAGCAGGAGCAGCAGCGACAGGTGCTGGTGCTGGTGCGGGAGCAGCCACAGGAGCGGGAGCAGCAACAGGAACAATAGCGCCATCACAACCAGGAGCAGCCGTTGCGGGCGTCCAGTACGCATCACGCCAGCACAGTTCGTTGGTACCGTTCTTCCAGACCAGTTCGTTGGTGCCGTTCTTCCAGTTATCAACGGTTTGTGCGCCCGCGGCGGTTACAAGCGCTGCGGAGGCAAACATCATTGCCACTTTGTTCAATTTCTTCATGGTTCTCCTCTTGGGGAAAAAGCCGCAGCAGCGCTGCGAAACGGGACGCTTACAGTGACCATCACTGCAAACGTTCAAACAATTGTGCCACAGGGCTAAGGGGAAACGAGTAGGACGACAGGCATACCTAAATGTATGCACATCCATATAGGGCATGTGTTGCTGTGTAGCGACAGTCACTTGCCTCTAAAATGATGGACCTCCGCTGCACAACGTTTGCCTCTCATGACCCAGTTCGCCAAAGAAACCCTGCCCATCAGTCTTGAAGAGGAAATGCGCCGGAGTTACCTCGACTACGCGATGAGTGTTATTGTGGGCCGCGCCCTGCCCGATGCGCGCGACGGCCTCAAGCCCGTGCACCGGCGCGTGCTGTTTGCCATGCACGAACTCAACAACGACTGGAACCGTGCATATAAGAAGTCGGCCCGTATTGTGGGCGACGTGATTGGTAAGTACCACCCCCACGGCGACAGTGCGGTATATGAAACCATCGTTCGCATGGCGCAAGATTTTTCGCTGCGCCACATGCTGGTGGACGGCCAGGGTAACTTCGGCTCGGTCGACGGCGACAACGCCGCCGCCATGCGCTACACCGAAATCCGCATGTCCAAGATCGCCCACGAGCTGCTGGCCGACCTGGACAAGGAAACCGTCGACTTTGGCCCTAACTACGATGGCAGCGAGCAAGAGCCGCTGGTCATGCCAGCCCGCTTCCCTAACTTATTAGTCAACGGTTCATCCGGCATTGCCGTGGGTATGGCGACCAACATCCCGCCGCACAACCTGAATGAAGTGGTCGACGGCTGCCTGCACCTGCTGCGCAACCCGCAGGCCACGGTGGACGAGCTGATGGAGATCATCCCCGCGCCCGACTTCCCCACGGCCGGCATCATCTACGGCATCAATGGCGTAAAAGACGGCTACCGCACCGGCCGTGGCCGTGTGGTGATGCGCGCCAAGGTGCACTTCGAAGACATCGACAAGGGCCAGCGCCAGGCCATCATCGTGGACGAGCTGCCCTACCAGTGCAACAAGAAGACCCTGCAAGAGCGCATGGCCGAGCTGGTGCACGAAAAGAAGATCGACGGCATCAGCCACATCCAGGACGAGTCCGATAAATCCGGCATGCGTCTGGTGATCGAACTCAAGCGCGGTGAAGTGCCCGAGGTAGTGCTAAACAATCTTTACAAACAGACCCAGCTGCAAGACACCTTCGGCATGAACATGGTGGCGCTGGTCAATGGCCAGCCCAAGCTGTGCAACCTGAAGGACTTGATTGAAGTCTTCTTGGAGCACCGCCGCGAAGTCGTCACCCGCCGCACCATCTTCAACCTGCGCAAAGCCCGCGAACGCGGCCATGTGCTGGAAGGCCTGGCGGTCGCGCTGGCGAATATCGACGATTTCATCGCCATCATCCGCAACGCGCCCACGCCCCCGGTCGCCAAGATCGAACTGATGGCCCGCCCCTGGGACAGCAAGCTGGTGCGCGAGATGCTAACCCGTACCCGTGCCGACGGCGGCATGGTCAATGTGGACGACTACCGCCCCGATGGTCTAGAAAAAGAACTCGGCATGGGCAAGGACGGCCTATACCGCCTGTCCGAAGTGCAAGCGCAAGAAATCCTGCAGATGCGTCTGCAACGCCTGACCGGGCTCGAGCAGGACAAGATCGTTGCCGAATACAAAGAGGTGATGTCCGAGATCGAAGACTTCCTCGACATCCTGGCCAAGCCCGAACGCGTGTCCACCATCATTGGCGAAGAGTTGACCGCCATCAAGCTGGAATTCGGCCAGACCAAGCTGGGCGCCCGCCGCAGCCTGGTGGAGTACAGCTCGTTCGACCTCAGCACCGAAGACCTGATCACCCCAACCGACATGGTGGTGACCTTGTCGCACAGTGGCTATATCAAGAGCCAGCCGCTCTCTGAATACCGGGCGCAGAAGCGTGGCGGCCGCGGCAAGCAGGCCACGGCCACCAAAGAAGACGACTGGGTCGACCAGCTGTTCATCGCCAACACGCACGATTACATCCTGTGCTTCTCAAACCGCGGCCGCTTGTACTGGCTCAAGGTCTGGGAAGTACCGCAGGGTTCGCGCGGCTCGCGTGGCCGCCCGATCGTCAATATGTTCCCGCTGCAAGAAGGCGAAAAGATCAACGTGGTGCTGGCCCTGACCGGTGAGAAGCGCAGCTTCCCGGCCGACCAGTATGTGTTCATGGCCACCAGCATGGGCACGGTCAAGAAGACCCCGCTGACCGACTTCAGCAACCCGCGCAAGGCCGGCATCATCGCCGTGGACCTGGACCCGGGCGACTTCCTGGTCGGAGCCGCCCTGACCGACGGCAAGCACGATGTGATGCTGTTCAGCGACGGCGGCAAGGCTGTGCGTTTTGATGAAAACGATGTGCGCCCCATGGGCCGCAATGCCCGGGGCGTGCGCGGCATGATGCTGGAAGAAGGCCAGGGCGTGATCGCCATGCTGGTTGCCGAAGACGAGCAGCAAAGCGTGCTCACCGCCACTCTGAACGGCTACGGCAAACGTACCAGCATCACCGAATACACCCGCCATGGCCGCGGCACCAAGGGCATGATCGCCATCCAACAAAGCGAGCGCAATGGCCGCGTGGTGGCTGCCACCCTGGTGCATGCCGACGACGAGATCATGCTGATTACCGACAAGGGCGTGCTGGTGCGCACCCGGGTCAGCGAGATCCGCGAACTCGGCCGTGCCACCCAGGGCGTCACCCTGATCGGCCTGGACGAAGGTTCCAAGCTCAGCGGACTGCAGCGCATCGTGGAAAACGACGCCATCGCAGCCGCCGCCGAAGCCAGCGCAGCGGGTGAAGACGACGCAGCCGGTGGCAACGATGACAGCGCAGGCGACACCCCCGAAGCGTAATCCGCCATCACTACATAATTCATAGCACCTTGCGCTTACCAAATAAGCGCCAGCGGCCTATTTAACCTAAGAATTTGCATGACCCGACCGTTCAATTTCTCCGCAGGCCCTGCCGCCATTCCTGAAGAAGTCCTGACCCAGGCAGCCGCTGAAATGCTGGACTGGCATGGCAGCGGCATGGGCGTGATGGAGATGAGCCACCGGGGCAAGGAGTTCTTGTCGATCTACGCCCAAACCAAGGCCGACTTCCGGGCCCTGATGGCGGTGCCGCCTGAATTCAAAATCCTTTTCATGCAAGGCGGTGGCCTGGGCGAAAACGCCATCGTTCCGCTGAACCTGTCGCGCGGCGGCAAGATCGACAGCGTCGTCACCGGAAGCTGGAGCCAGAAGTCGCAAAAAGAGGCACGCAAATATGCCCAGGTGCACATCGCCGCCAGCACCGAAGCCACCGGCTATACGCGCCTGCCGGACCCGGCTAGCTGGGACTTGAGCGCCGACGCCAACTACGTTCACATCTGCAGCAACGAAACCATAGACGGCATCGAATTCCAGACCCTGCCCGACCTGCAGGCACTGGGCTCGAAAGCTCCGCTGGTGGTCGATTTCTCGTCCCACGTCGCCTCGCGTCCGGTCGATTGGTCGAAGATCGGCCTGGCCTTTGGCGGCGCCCAGAAGAACCTCGGCCCCGCCGGTCTGACGGTGGTGGTGGTGCGCGAAGACCTGCTCGGCCACGCGCTGGACATATGCCCCAGCGCCTTCAACTACGAGACCGTGGCCGACAACCAGTCGATGTACAACACCCCGCCCACCTTCGCGATCTACGTCGCCGGGCTGACCTTCCAGTGGCTCAAGCACCAGACCGAGGGTGAGCTGCACGGCATTGCCGCCATGGAGCAGCGCAACATCGCCAAGGCCGAGCTGCTATACCGCGCGATCGACCAGTCGCAGCTGTACTTCAACAAGGTGGACGCCGATTGCCGCTCGCGCATGAACGTGCCTTTCTTCCTGCGCGACGAGAGCCGCAACGACGCCTTCCTGGAAGGTGCCAAGGCACGCGGCTTGCTTCAGCTCAAAGGCCACAAGTCGGTCGGCGGCATGCGCGCCAGCATCTACAACGCCATGCCGCTGGCGGGTGTGCAGGCTCTGGTGGACTACATGCACACATTCGAGAAAAGCCAAGCCTGACCCATGACTGCTGTAACACCGCCCGCCGCCACCCCTGATCTGGCCGATTTGCGCGTCAAGATCGACCAGATCGACCAAGACCTGCTGAGCCTGCTGAACAGCCGCGCCAAAGTGGCCGAACAGGTGGGCGAAATCAAGCGCCGCGAAGGCTCGCCCTTCTTCCGGCCCGACCGCGTGGCGCAGGTGATCGACAAAATCCAGCAGGCCAATACCGGCCCGCTGAAGAATACCCATGTGGCCGCCGTCTGGCGCGAAATCATGTCAGCCTGCTTGGCGCTGGAAGCACCGCAGCGCGTGGCCGTACTCGGCCCGGAAGGCACCTTTACCGAACAGGCCGCCATCGAATTCTTCGGCAGCGCGGCCGAGCTGCTGTACTGCGCCAACTTTGACGAAGTTTTTCACGCCACGGCCGCAGGCACGACCCAATACGGCGTGGTGGCGATTGAAAATTCCACCGAAGGCGTGGTCGCCCGTTCGCTCGATCTGTTCCTGCACTCGCCGGTGCACGTCGTCGGCGAAGTCAGCCTGCTGGTGCGGCACAACCTGCTGCGCCAAACCAATTCACGCGACGACATCGAAGTCGTTATGGCCCATCCCCAGGCGCTGGCCCAGTGCCAGGGCTGGCTGACCCAGCACCTACCGCATGTGGAGCGCCGCGCCGTCTCCAGCAACGCCGAAGGCGCACGCCTGGCCGCCACCCACCCAGCCTGGGCCGCCCTGGCCAGCGAACGCGCAGCCGCCCAGTTCGGCCTGCACGTGGTGGCGCATGCAGTGCAGGACGACGCATACAACCGCACCCGCTTCGCCGTCATCTGCCTGCCACAGACCCTGGCCACGCCGCCGGCTTCGGGCAAGGACTGCACCAGCCTGGTGGTATCAGTACCCAATAAACCCGGCGCCATGCACGATCTACTGGTACCGCTGAAGACCAATGGCGTGTCGATGACGCGTTTCGAGTCGCGCCCGGCCCGTACCGGCCAGTGGGACTACTACTTCTACATCGACCTCGACGGCCACCCCTCGCAGCCGCATGTGGCCAAAGCGCTGCAAGAGCTGCGGGCCTTGTGCGCCTTCTACAAGGTACTGGGTACCTATCCGGTCGGCCCTTGATGTTCTGGAGCAAGACGCAGCATGTTTGAACAATTGGGATTGATCGGTTGCGGCCTGATGGGCGGCTCGTTTGCGCTGGCGCTGAAAAAGGCCGGCCTGGTCAAGCAAGTCGTCGGCTACAGCAAATCCCCCTCCACCACCAGCCGGGCCCGCCAAATGGGCGTGATCGACATCGAAGCCCCGTCGGCCCTATTGGCCGTGTCGGGCGCCGACATCGTACTGCTGGCCGTGCCGGTGGCCGCCACCGAAGCCACTTTCAAATCCATCAAGCACCTGATCAGCCCCACCACCTTGGTAATGGACGTGGGTTCGACCAAGCGCGACGTGGTCGATGCGGCCCGCCGCGCGCTGCGCGAGCAGGTCGGCTCCTTCGTCCCGGCGCACCCGATCACCGGCAAGGAAGTCTCGGGCGTGGAATTTGCCGATGCGCTGCTCTACAGCGGCAAGAACGTCATCCTGACCCCGATTGAGCGCACGCTGACCAAGCAGCTGAGCCAGGCGGTGGACGTGTGGACGGCACTGGGCTGCAATGTGCTGCAGATGTCGCCCGAGTCACACGACGCAACCTTTGCCGCCGTCAGCCACCTGCCACACCTGATCGCTTTCGCCATGATGCACGGCCTGGTTAGCCAGCCACAAGGCCAGGAATACTTGGCGCTCGCCGGCCCCGGCTTCCGTGATTTCACCCGCATCGCCGCGTCTGACCCGCACATGTGGCGCGATATCTTGCTGGCCAACAAGGAAGAGCTGCTGGCCCAGTCGCAGATCTTCCAGCGCACGCTGCAGGCCATGGAAGCCATGATCACCAGCAACAACATAGACGGGCTGACCGGCATGCTGGAGCACGCTAGCGACAGCCGCGCCGACTGGAGCATGGCCTCCTTGAAACCAAAGACCTGATGTACGCCACCCCCTTCCTAGACCTCCCCCCGCTGGAAAGCGCCCACGGCACTGTGGTGCTACCAGGCTCGAAAAGCATCTCCAACCGTGTTTTGCTCCTGGCCGCCCTGAGTGGCGGCACCACCCGGGTCCACGACCTGCTGGATTCCGACGACACCCGGGTCATGCTGGACGCACTGGCCAAGTTAGGTTGCGGCATCCGCCGTGACGGCAAGGTTTTGGAAATCGACGGTCTGGCCGGGCAATTGCGCAACAGCCAGGCCGATCTGTTCATGGGCAATGCCGGCACCGCCATCCGCCCGTTGACCGCGGCACTGGCCGTGCTGGGTGGTGATTTCAGCCTGCACGGAGTGCCGCGCATGCACGAGCGGCCGATTGGCGACCTGGTCGATGCACTGCGCCAGCTCGGCTGCCAGATAGCCTACACCGGGCAAGACGGCTACCCGCCCTTGCACATTGGCCAGCCCCAGCTCAAGTTGGATGCGCCGATCCGCGTGCGTGGCGATGTGTCCAGCCAGTTCCTGACGGCGCTGCTGATGGCGCTGCCGCTGGTCGCCCAACAAGACGTGACGATTGAAGTCGTCGGCGAGCTGATCTCCAAGCCCTATATCGAGATCACGCTGAACCTGCTGGCGCGCTTTGGTATCACGGTGCGGCGCAATGGCTGGGCCAGTTTCACGATTCCGGCCGGCAGCCGCTACCAGTCGCCGGGCGACATCCATGTGGAAGCCGATGCCTCATCCGCTAGCTATTTCATAGCGCTTGGCGCAATTGCTACCAGCACTGGGAGCCAAATTCATATAGAAGGTGTGGGTGCCGCATCGATCCAGGGCGACATCCGCTTTGTCGAAGCCGCCGAGCAAATGGGCGCGCGCATCGTCAGCGGCCCGAACTGGCTGGAAGTCAGCCGGGGCAGCTGGCCGTTGAAAGCCATTGACCTGGACTGCAACCACATTCCCGACGCCGCCATGACCCTGGCGGTGATGGCGCTGTACGCCGACGGCACGACCACGCTGCGCAATATCGCCAGTTGGCGGGTCAAGGAAACCGACCGTATCGCCGCCATGGCGACCGAATTGCGCAAGCTCGGCGCCACCGTGGACGAAGGCGCGGACTACATCCGCGTTACGCCGCCTGCCTCGGTAGCCGACTGGAAAGCCGCGGGCATCCACACCTACGACGACCACCGGGTGGCGATGTGCTTCTCGCTGGCCGCCTTCAACCCGGCACGCTTGCCGGTGCGCATCGAAGACCCGAAATGCGTGGCCAAGACCTTTCCCGACTATTTTGAAGCGCTGCTCGCCCTGGCCAGCACTGCCGACAGCCATATCCCCGTGATCTGCATCGATGGCCCTACCGCCTCGGGCAAGGGCACGGTGGCAGCGGCCCTGGCGGCCAAGCTCGGCTACCACTTCCTGGATTCGGGTGCGATGTACCGCATCACCGCGCTGGCAGCCCTGCGTGCAGGTTTGAACATCACCGCCGCCGACGAAGCGGCGATAGCGACGCTGGCCAAGACCCTGCCAGTGCGCTTCGACGCCGGCAAGGTCTGGCTCGGCGATTCCGATGTATCGGAAGCCATCCGCACCGAAGAAGCCGGCATGAACGCATCCAAGGTCTCCGCCCTGCCCTCGGTAAGACTGGCGTTGGTGGACCTGCAGCACAGCTTCCAGCGCCTGCCGGGCCTGGTGGCGGACGGTCGCGACATGGGTACGGTGATCTTCCCAAGCGCCCCCTTGAAGGTGTATCTGACCGCCACCGCCGCCCGGCGCGCAGAGCGGCGGTATAAGCAATTGATTTCAAAGGGAATTTCGACTACACTAGAAGACCTTCGTGCCGACTTGGAAGCGCGTGATGCCCGGGACTCATCCCGCAGCACCGCACCTCTCAAACCGGCACAAGACGCGCTGCTGCTGGACAACTCGGATATGACGATAGAAACATCGGTCGATCAGGTGTTGGACTGGTGGCAGAGCAAACAGCCTTTTCAGCCTCGCTGAACCGGCTAATAAGGCCCACTCTGCTGCTTCAGCCGAGTGGTTTTTAACCCTGTAACCCCGGTGGTCCACCGACCGCCAAACCGCCACACCAGACCCCAACGCAGGTGCAATTCCGCACCCGCCAACCCTGTGCTGTGGACTAGGAAAACCATGTCAGAATCATTTGCAGACCTCTTTGCCGAATCGCTAACCCGCACGGAAACGCGCATTGGTGAAGTCGTCACCGCCGAAGTCATCCGTATCGAACACAGCTTTGTGGTCGTTAACGCTGGCCTCAAATCCGAAGCCTACGTGCCGCTGGAAGAGTTCAAGACCGACAAGGGCGAAGTTGAAGTCCAAGTTGGCGAATTCATTTCGGTTGCCATCGTTGCGATCGAAAACGGCTACGGCGACACCATCGTCAGCCGTGACACCGCCAAGCGCCTGGCTTCCTGGATGTCCTTGGAGAAATCCCTGGAATCCGGCGAATTCGTTACCGGTACCACCAGCGGCAAGGTCAAGGGCGGCCTGACCGTTCTGGTCAACGGCATCCGCGCATTCCTGCCCGGTTCGCTGATCGACACCCGCCCCATCAAGGACTTGTCTCCCTACGAGAACAAGACCATGGAATTCAAGGTCATCAAGCTGGACCGCAAGCGCAACAACGTCGTGTTGTCGCGCCGCGCTGTGGTCGAAGCGTCGATGGGCGAAGAACGCGCCAAACTGATGGAAACCCTGAAAGAAGGTTCCGTGGTGCATGGCGTGGTCAAGAACATCACCGAATACGGTGCGTTCGTGGACCTGGGCGGCATCGACGGCCTGCTGCACATCACCGACATGGCATGGCGCCGCGTTCGCCACCCATCGGAAGTGGTTACGGCTGGTCAGGAAATCACCGCCAAGATCCTCAAGTTCGACACCGAAAAGAACCGTGTGTCCTTGGGCCTCAAGCAAATGGGCGACGATCCATGGATGGGCGTGAACCGCCGCTACCCACAGTCGACCCGTCTGTTCGGCAAGATCACCAACATCGCCGACTACGGTGCATTCGTGGAACTCGAACCCGGCATCGAAGGCCTGGTGCACGTTTCCGAAATGGACTGGACCAACAAGAACATCGCTCCCGCCAAGCTGGTTTCGCTGGGCGACGAAGTCGAAGTCATGGTTCTGGAAATCGACGAAGACAAGCGCCGCATCAGCCTGGGCATGAAGCAATGCAAGGCCAACCCATGGCAAGAATTCGCGCAAGACACCAAGCGTGGCGACCGCGTCAAGGGCCCGATCAAGTCGATCACCGACTTTGGCGTGTTCGTGGGCCTGGCTGCCGGTATCGACGGCCTGGTGCATTTGTCTGACCTCTCGTGGAACGAAACCGGCGAAGCCGCCGTGCGTAACTACAAGAAGGGCCAAGAAGTCGAAGCCATCGTGTTGGCCGTGGACGTGGACCGCGAACGTATCTCCCTGGGCATCAAACAGCTCGACAGCGATCCGTTCACCACCTTCACCACCATCAACGACAAGGGCCAGATCGTGACCGGCAAGGTCAAGACCGTGGACGCCCGTGGCGCTGAAATCGACCTGGGTGAAGACATCATCGGTTACCTGCGCGCTTCCGAAATCAGCCGTGACCGCGTTGAAGACGCACGCAACGTGCTGAAAGAAGGCGACGAAGTTACCGCTGTGGTGGTCAATGTGGATCGCAAGACCCGCAACATCCAGCTGTCGATCAAGGCCAAGGACGCTGCCGACCAAGGCGAAGCCATGGCCGCTCTGAGCCAAGCTTCGGCCCGTGAAAACGCTGGCACTACCAGCCTGGGCGCATTGCTGCGCGCCAAGCTGGACAACAATAATTAATTGTTGAAAGCCTAGTGCCAAGCCGATCCGACTCGCAGGGGCGAGCGGGTCGGCTTGTTTCACTCCTGAGCAGGACTTATGCAATGCCTTCCATGCGCCAAGGGAGCGGCACCGAGAGCATTGCATAACTCCGACTGAAGTCTTTTTCCATGACCCGATCCGACCTTGTTGAAGAACTGGCCGCCCGATTCAGCCAGCTGACCCACCGCGATGCCGAGCATGCCGTGAAGACCATCCTGGATGCCGTCGGCGATGCGCTGGTGCGCGGCCACCGCGTCGAGATCCGCGGCTTTGGCAGCTTCTCCATCAACCGGCGTCCACCGCGCATGGGCCGCAATCCACGCAGCGGCGAGAGCGTGGCGATCCCGGAAAAGCGCGTGCCCCACTTCAAACCCGGCAAGGCCCTGCGCGAAGCCGTCGACCAGCGCACCGCCGAGATCGAAGCCCGCGAGCTGCGCGAATCGCGCGAATGAGGCTGGGCCCTCGCTAGAATGTTCTGCTGATCGAGGACACCTATGAAAAATCTGGTCCGGCTGCTTAAGTGGTTACTTAAAGCAGCCATTTTTTTTACCCTGTTCGCATTTGCGCTGAATAACCAGCAGGACGCGGTGGTGCACTTCTTCTTTGGCACGCAGTGGCGTGCGCCCATGGTCTTGCTGGTGCTGAGCGCATTTGCCGCCGGCCTAGCGCTGGGCATACTGGGTATGGTGCCGCGCTGGTGGAAACACCGTGTCGTGGCCAAGAAGGCCCAGAAGCCCGTCGTTCCCGCTCCCGCAGCCCCGGCTGCCGACACCTCCCGCACGGAACCCCTGACCCCACCCCATGGACTTTGACCTCAGTTGGATTTTGCTGGGCCTGCCGATCGCCTTTGTACTGGGCTGGCTGGCCTCAAGGCTGGACTTTCGGCAACTGCGCCTGGACAACCGCCTGGCCCCCAAAGCCTACTTCAAAGGCCTGAACTACCTGCTCAACGAGCAGCAGGACAAGGCCATCGACGCCTTCATCGAAGCGGTGCAAAAAGACCCCGACACCTCGGAGCTGCATTTCGCCCTGGGCAACCTGTTTCGTCGCCGCGGCGAGACCGAACGCGCGGTGCGCGTACACGAGCACCTGCTGTCGCGCGGTGACCTTAGCGCGGCCGACCGCGACCGCTCGCAGCACGCCCTGGCCATGGACTTCCTCAAGGCCGGCCTGCTGGACCGGGCCGAAGACGCACTACGCAAGCTTGAAGGCACGGCCTACGAGGCGCGCAGCCGCCTGGCCCTGCTGTCAATCTACGAGCGCTCGCGCGACTGGGCCGATGCGTCCGAGATCGCCCACAAGCTGGAAACGTCGGACCAGGGCAGCTTCAGTGGCCGCCAGTCGCACTATCTGTGCGAGCAAGCTGCCGCCCAGCCACCCGAATCAGCCCGGGCCTTGCTCGAAAAAGCCATTGCCATCGCCCCCCAGGCTGCCCGGCCGCGCATCGACCTGGCCATATTGCAGCAGCAGGCAGGCGCCAACGATGAGGCATTCAAAACCCTGCTGGCGCTTTCTGAATCTGCACCAGCCGCTATACCTTTGGTAGCAGAACGGATCGCCACCGTGGCCACCGCCGCCGGTCTCACCGACAGCGCCCTGGAACTGCTGGAGGCCAGCTACGCCCACACCGCCTCACTCGACGTGCTGGAAGCCATCCTGGGCTTGCAAATCCGCTCGGGTACGCCTATCACCGATGTACGCATGCGCTACATCCAGCACCTGGAACGAGAACAATCCCTGGTCGCCGCCGCACGCTGGATCGCCGGCGAAAAGCTGGAGCACGAAGAATTCCACCCCCAGATCCAGCGCGCGCTGGACCATGCCGCAAATCCCTTGAAGCGCTACCGCTGCGCCGCCTGCGGATTTGAAGCCAAGCAGCATTTCTGGCAATGCCCGGGCTGCCAGGCCTGGGACAGCTATCCCGCCCGCCGGGTAGAAGAACTATGACCAAACTCTCTACGTTATCCCGTGAACAAATGGCCCAGGCCCAGGTGCTGGTGGTCGGCGACGCCATGCTGGACCGTTACTGGTACGGCGCGGTAGACCGCATCAGCCCCGAAGCTCCGGTGCCGGTGGTGCGCGTCACGCGCGAAGAAGAACGCATGGGCGCGTCGGCCAATGTGGCCTACAACATCGTGTCGCTGGGCGCGCAAGCCTCGCTGCTGACGGTGGTGGGTGACGACGACGCCAGCCACAAGCTGGAAAAACTGGTCGCCCAGACCGGCATACGCCCGTACTTCGGCCGCGATGCCGAGCTGCAAACCACGGTCAAGCTGCGCGTGATCGGCCGCCAGCAGCAGCTGCTGCGCATGGACTTCGAGAACACCCCGAAGAGTGAAATCCTGGCATCCCAATCCGCCACCTTCGCCACCCTGCTGCCCACGCACCAGGCCGTGCTGTTTTCCGACTACGGCAAGGGCGGCCTGGCCCACGTGGGCGACATGATTGCGCTGGCCCTAGCCGGTGGCAAGAAGATCCTGATCGACCCCAAGGGCAGCGACTATTCACGCTACAGCCAGGCCAGCGTGATCACGCCAAACCGCGCCGAGCTGCAGCAAGTAGTCGGCAGCTGGAACAGCGAAGAACAGCTGCGCACCAAAGCGCAGAATCTGCGCAAGGAACTCCAGCTGGAAGCCCTGCTGGTCACCCGCAGCGAAGAAGGCATGACCTTGTACGACGACGCTGGTGAAGTCCACGCCAGCGCCCAGGCGCGCGAGGTGTTTGATGTGACCGGAGCCGGCGATACCGTGATCGCCACCATGGCCGCACTAGTGGCCGCCGGCCTGAGCCTGCGCGACGCCATGCCCTTGGCCAACCGCGCCGGCAGCGTGGTGGTCGGCAAGTTCGGCACTGCCACCGTGAGCTACGAAGAACTGTTTGCGAAGGATTTGCTATGACCCGCATCGTCGTTACCGGAGCCGCTGGCTTCATTGGCAGCAACATCGTCAAAGGCCTGAACGCGCGCGGCATCACCGACATCATTGCTGTCGACGACCTCACGCAAGGCGACAAATACCGCAACCTGGCGGATCTGCAGATTGCCGACTACGTGGATGCCGACAGCTTCTACGACCGCTTTGCCATAGGAGGCTACGGCAAGGTCGAGGCCGTGTTCCATGAGGGCGCGTGCAGCGACACCATGGAAATGAACGGCAAGTACATGATGGACAACAACTACACGCTGTCCTGCAAGCTGTTCGATGCCTGCCACGCCCAGGGCACGCGCCTGCTGTACGCCTCGTCCGCCGCCACTTACGGCGGCTCTGCATCGTTCGTCGAAACACCCGAATTCGAGCGCCCGCTCAACGTCTACGGCTACTCCAAGCTGCTGTTCGACCAGCGCATGCGCCTGCTGTGCGGCAGCGGCTTCGACCGCAACCCCCACCAGGTGGTGGGTTTCCGCTATTTCAACGTCTACGGCCCGCGCGAACAACACAAGGGCCGCATGGCCAGCGTTGCCTTCCACCAATACCACCAGTTCAAGGCCGACGGCAAGGTCAAGCTGTTTGGCGAATACGGCGGCTATGCAGAGGGTGGGCAGATGCGCGACTTTGTCTTCATCGACGACGTGGTCGCGGTGAACCTGTGGTTCTTCGACCACCCGGAAAAGTCCGGCATCTTCAACCTGGGCACTGGTAGGGCCCAGCCCTTCAACGACATCGCCCACGCGGTAGTCAATGTCCTGCACACCGCGCCTATCCGACTGCATGACGCGGTAGCCAGCGGCCTGATCGACTACGTGCCCTTCCCCGACGCGCTGCGCGGCAAATACCAGTGCCACACCCAGGCCGACTTGACCGCCCTGCGGGCCACCGGCTGCGACCACGTGTTTGCCGACGTGCACACCGGCGTCACACGCTACATACACCAGCTGATGCAAGGCTGAGCCGGTGTACGCCAGCTCGGTACCAGTGTTTCAGCGCTATCTGCGCCAGCTGGCGCAGATGCTGGAGCGCGCCGAAGCCTCGGGGCTGGACCCGCAGCGCTTGCTGCAGGCCAGGCTGGCGCCCGACATGCTGCCCCTGTCGCTGCAGGTTGAAATAGCCACCAACTTCGCCGTGCGCGCCTGTGCCCCGCTGGCCGGGCTGGAAGTGCCACCGTTCGGCGAACCAGGCCACTCGTTTGCCGCGCTGCACGCGCGGATTGACCGGGCCCAGCAGTTTCTGGCGGCGCTGAGCCCAAAGCAAATGGCCGACGCTGCCCAGCGCATCTGCACCGACCAGGCCGGCCAGGCCACGCTGGCGCTGCCGGGCGAGGTTTTTCTATCGCAGTACGCGCTGCCCAATTTCTTCTTCCACCTGAGCAGCGCCTACGCCATCCTGCGCCAGCAAGGCGTGCCGCTGGGCAAGGCAGACTTTGACGACTGGCACGTGTACTGAAGCGCGCCAGCACGCAGATCAGGACATGAACATCCCGCCGTCCACATTGACGGTCTGGCCCGTGATGTAAGCCGCGTCGTCCGAGGCAAAGAAGCTCACCAAGCCGGCCACATCCTCCCCCGTACCCGCGCGGCCCATGGGGATGGCCGCCACCCACTCTGCCATCAGCTCACCGGGCTGGTAGTCGCCCATTAGCTTGCCCCAGGCCGCGTCGTTGTAGGCCCACATATCGGTGGTGATGATGCCCGGGCAAAAAGCGTTGACGGTGATGCCGGTCTTGGCCAGCTCCTTGGCCAGGCTCTGGGTGATACCCACCACGCCAAACTTGCTGGCAGCGTAGTGCGGCGTAAAGATGAAGCCTTGGCGCGCTTGGCCCGAGGCGGTGTTAATCAGCCGCCCTTTCTTACCGGCAGCGCGCATGCGCACCGCAGCTTCCTGGCAGCACAGGAATACACCCTTGGTGTTCACGGCCATGACCTTGTCCCACTCGTCTTCCGTCAGGTCTTCCAGACGGGCGACGGTGATGACACCGGCGTTCTGTATTGAAACATCCACCTCACCCAACTCGCGCGCAACCTGCTCGTACATAGCCTTGACCTGCACTTTGTCCGTGACATCCAGCACCACGGAAATGGCTTGGGCACCGGTATCCCGCAAGGCCTGGGCGGTCTCGTGGACGAGGGGCTCATTGGCTGCGACGCAGATGCGCGCACCTTCACGGGCGAATCGCTCGGCAATGCTCTTGCCAATACCCCGGCTGCCGCCGGTCACCACCACCACTTTGTCTTGGAATCGGAGGGACATATTCAGCCCCTACCAGCAGACGAAGCCGCCGTCCACGATCAGGTCCACGCCGGTACAGAACGAGGCCGCCTTGCTGGCCAGGAACACGGCAGGGCCGACCATTTCGTCCACCGTCGCCATGCGGCCCAGGGGCGTGTCGCGCTCAAAAATCTTGCACTGCTCGGCCACTTCGGGGCGGGCATTCATGGGTGTCATGGTGTAGCCGGGGCTGATGCTGTTGACGCGCAAGCCACGGTCGCTCCACTCCATCGCCAGGCTCTTGCTCAAATGGATAACGGCCGCCTTCGAGCTGTTGTAGTGCGCCTGCAGCAGCCCCCGATTCACGATACTGCCCGACATGGAAGCGATATTGACGATGCTGCCGCGGCGGCGCGGCAGCATTACGCGGGCCTGGGCCTGGCAGGACAGAAACACGCCCTCCACGTTGATCTGCATCATGCGCTGCCACTGCTCTATCGGCATATCCTCGGCCGCTGTAGCGTTGGCAATACCGGCACAGTTGACCGCCACCGTCAGCGCGCCCAGATCCTTCTCGGTAGCGGCGACGGCTGCCTGCACATCTTCGACCCGCGTGACATTGCCTTCCAGCGCTAGCGCACGCCGACCCAAAGCTTGGATGCGCGCCACGGTCGCGGACAGGCCAGCGCTGCCCGCCAAATCCAGGCAGGCCACATCCGCCCCCGCCTCGGCCAGACCCACCGCGATACGCTGGCCAATGCCGCTCCCCGCTCCCGTAACAAAAGCCACGTCGCCGCGCAATTCAAACAAGTCCATAAATGCTCCTGTGCAATGCTGCCGGCCCCGTGGTCGGCAGGGTTAAGGTCGATCCAGCAGTTGCTGGGCCGTGTGTAAATCTGTAATCAAAGTGGTCAGCCAGCCGCCGCGCAGGGCTGCCCGGATGGCCTCGAATTTGCGCGCGCCACCGGCCACACCGATGCGGCGTCGCGTTCGGCGGATCTGCTCTATGCCAATGCCCAGTACGCGCTCGCCAAACGGCGTGGTCACGTGCTTGCCATCGGCATCAAAAAACTGCATGCAGACATCGCCCACGGCGCCAGCATCGCGCAGATCGGCCAAGTCTTGCTCGGTAAATACATTGCCGCTCTCACGCAACATGCGCGACGGCGGAATCGCGCCTATGCCCAGCAACAGGGCCGACAAATCGTCGAAGCGCTCCAGGGCCTGGCGGCAGGTCGGGTCGGTCAACATGGCGTTTTTGGCTTCCACGGTGCTGACGACGCCGGGCGCATTCATGAAGATGGCTTCGGCCTTGGACAACTGTGCCAGCCGCTCGGTCAATCGGGTGGCAAACACCTGCGCCCCGGCAAAACCCACACCGCCCAGCACCTGCACGATGCTGCGCGTATGGCCAGGACTCGCGGGCCGCATCACGTTGACGGCCGCCAGAAGACTGGAACTCCAGGACGACACGCCGATGGCACCAAAGGTTGGCACCATCAGCTCCAGATAACGGGCCGTAGGGCCGGCCAGCGCCAGGTTGGTCCGCTCGTCATCCAGCACATCGGCCTCCTCGGCCTCGACCACGATGACTTCGTCCAGCCCGTAGTGCGTTTCCAGCCGCTCTTCCAGATCGGCATGCACGCCCTCGGGCACATGAACCGTGATGCGCACAATGCCTAGCTCCTCGGCCTGCTTGAGCAGACGCGACACCCGTGTCTGCGACAGGCCAAGCTGCTCTGCGATGCGCGGCTGCCCGATGCCGCGTTGGTAGTACATGCTAGCGATCCGGGTGATGAGACGCTGCAGGTCGTGGGAGCCATATTGATGTTTTGCCATGGCGCGGATTATCACTATGCCCCTCAGGACACTGCCAGCTCCATTACCCGTGACGGCGTTGCCTCGGCACGGCTCAGCACCCCTTGGTTCTCGCCGCGCGCCAGCACCACCACACGGTGCGCCAACCCCAGCACCTCGTCCAAGTCGGAACTCACCACCACCACAGCCATGCCGGCCCGTGCCAGCTCGGCAATCACCTCGTAGATGGCAGCACGCGCGCCTACATCGATACCGCGCGTGGGCTCGTCCAGGATGATGATCTTGGGGTCGTGTGCCACCCACTTGGCGATTACCACCTTTTGCTGGTTGCCGCCCGACATGCTGCTGGCCGGCAACTGCGGCTGGCCCTTCACGCCCAGGCGCTGGATCAGCTTGCGCGCGAACTCTGCGGTGCGTGCGGGTTGCAACCAACCGCTTGGCGCCACCCGGTCCAGGTTGTTGTACAGCAGGTTGTCCTCTATGCTGTGGGGCAGCACCAGGCCTAGCGCCTTGCGGTCATCGGGCACCAACACCAGGTGGGCACGGATGGCGTCCATGGGGCTGCGCATCACGATGGGCTTGCCGTCTATCTCAATGCTGCCCTGGGCGATGGGGTCTATACCCACCACGGCCCGCATCAGCTCGGTGCGGCCCGCACCCACGATGCCGGCAAAACCCAGCACCTCACCGGCACGCACTTCAAACGATATGTTCTTGAACCGGCCATTCGGCGCGTGCAGATTGCGCACCGCCAAGGCCACCGGCGCATCCGGGCCTGGTGCCGGGATGGAAGGAAACAGGCGGTCCACACTGCGCCCCACCATATCGCGAACCAGCTGCGCCGTGGGTACCTGGGCCGTGGCATGGGTGGCGACCTGGGCGCCATCGCGCAACACCAGAATGCGGTCTGCAATGCGCGCAATCTCGGCCAGGCGGTGGCTGACATAAATGAAGGACACGCCCTCCGCCTTCAGCCGGTGGATCTGCTCGAACAGGCGGTCGGTTTCCTTGTCGCCCAGCGCGGCAGTGGGCTCGTCCAGTATCAGCAACCTGGCGTTTAGGGTCAGCGCCTTGGCAATCTCTACTTGCTGCTGCGCGGCCACGCTCAGCGTGCCGACTTTCTGGGTGGCGGGCACGTCCAGCCCCAGGCGCTGCAACTGGACCTGGGCGCGCTGGACCATGCCCTCACGGTCGATGCGCCCGCCCTTCATGGGCAGGCGGCCAACAAAAATATTCTCTGCAATCGTCAGCTCGGGCAGCAGGCGCATTTCCTGGTGGATCAGGCCGATGCCCACATGCAACGCATCCACCGGCGCCTGCGGCGCATAGACCTGGCCTTGCCAAAACATGCTGCCGCCCGCATCCGGCTGCACCACCCCGGCAATCACCGAAGACAGCGTGGACTTGCCCGCGCCGTTCTCACCCAACAAGGCCAGCAACTCGCCGGGCCGCACCTGCAGATTCACCCCGCGCAGCACGGTGGTCGGGCCATAGGTTTTGCCGATGTTGCGCAGGACCAGGCCGGTAGAGGTATCGACAGAGGTGTCTGCTGAAGAAGCAAGGGGGCTCATGAATGTGCCAGGGGAAATAAATACACAGTGGGCACCAGGCCCCGCCCAAGGGCGAGGACCTGGCGCGCCCGCCAAATTAAGGATGGGCCTTCAGGAACTCTTCCACATTGGCTTGGGTGGTGACCTTGGCGTCCGTAGGTTGGTCCTTAGGCACGGCCTTGCCTGCGATCAGGCTGGTGGCAGCATCCACCGCCATGCGGCCCATATTGAAGGTCTGCTGCGTGGCCGTGGCATCCAGCGAGCCGCTTTGCACGGCCTTCAGGCCACCCACGTCGCCGTCAAAGCCCACGACCCAGATCTTCTGTGGCAGCTTGGCCAGCTTGACCGCCTGCGATGCGCCCAAAGCAATGCCGTCGGCCTGGCCCAGGATGACGTTGATGGATGGGTCGCGCTGCAGCATGTCCTGGGCGATCTTGGCGCCTTCATCGGCCGACCAGCGCTCGGTCCATTGCTCTTGCTTGACCTTCAGGCCGCATTTGTCCAGGCCCAGCTTGAAACCCTTGGTGCGGTCCACCTCGGGCGTGGTGCCGCGCTGGCCGTGGATCATCACCACGGTACCCTTGCCACCGGTCTTGTCGCACACCAACTCGCCCAAGGCCTTGGTGGCAGCGACCGATTGGCCATAGATAAAGGTATCGCCGGGCGCACCTTCGGCATTGCGGTCGACGTTGATGACGGGGATGCCGGCAGCGCGCGCGGCCTTCACCGGCACGGTGGCAGCGGTGGCACCGGCGGGGATATAGATCAGTGCGTCGATCTTTTGCGTGATCAAATCCTGGATCTGGTTCACCTGGGTCGTGGCGTCGCCCTTGGCATCCACGGTGATGACCTTGTAACCCTTTTCCTTGCCGTAGGTTTCTACAGACTGCTTGATCATGTTGAAGAACTCGGCCTGCAGGTTGGCCACGGCCAAGCCGATCTTCTTTTCTTGCGCGAAAGCGGCGTTCGATGCGACGAGAGATGCGGCCACACCGGCGGCGATGGCGATTTGCTTGAACTTAAACATGTTTGCTCCTAAATGATGTATTTGTAGTTACGGTCGGTTCCATCACGGCGCCACCGGACCAGAGGGCGTCGGCTCAAGGGTTGAAAGGTGGTTGAATGGCGTGGGCGGTGGTCCTCCTCTGTGCGGCTCTAGCCAATGCGGCGTTTGTTGGAATCCACCGCCACCGCCAGGACAATCACCCCGCCGATGACCACTTGCTGCACGAAGGGCGATACGCCCAGCAGGTTCAGACCGTTGCGCAGCACACCGATGGTCAGCACGCCCATCAGCGTGCCCCAGATGGTGCCCACGCCGCCGGACAAACTGGCGCCGCCAATCACCACGGCCGCAATCGTGTCCAGCTCATAACCCAGGCCGCCGCTGGGCTGCGACGAATCCAGCCGCGTAGACATCACCGCGCCGGCCAAGCCGGCCAGCAGGCCGCACACGGTGTAGACCGCCAGCGTTACCTTGCGCACCGGAATGCCGGCCAGCCGCGCCACCTCGGCACTGCCGCCAATCGCATACAAAGAGCGCCCGGCGGCGCGGTACTTCATGAAGACAGCAGCAGCAATCGTCAGCACGATGAAGAGCGCCACCGTGATCGACAAAAAGCCGAAGTAGCGGTTGATCGACATAGCCGAGAACCAATCCGGGTAGCCCACGATCTGCGAGCCGTCGGTCACCATATTTGCTAAGCCACGGCAGATCGACATGGTGGCCAGCGTGGCGATGAAGGCCGGCAGGCGCGCATGCGTGATCAGCAGGCCCGAACCAAGTCCACAAATCGCGCCCATGCCCAGCGCCGCCAGGATGGCCAGCGGCATGGGTATGCCCACCACGTTCGACAGCCAGCCCATCACCATCATCGACAAGGCCAGCACCGAGCCCACCGACAGATCGATGCCGCCGATCACGATCACCGCCGTCATGCCCAGCGCCATGATGCCCAGCACCGTCAGCTGGTCCAGCACATTCAGCAAGTTGCGGAATGAAAAGAAGGTGTCCGTCGCCAGCGACAGCGCCACACACAGCACCAGCAGGCTCAGCTCGGGGCCGTGGTCCACCAGCGTGCGCGCCCAATGGGTGCGGTGCTGGTGTACAGCGGTCGGGCGGGCCTTGTCAGGGTGGGCCGGGTTAGAAAGATCAATAGCCAAGATGCCTCCGGAAAATGCGTGAAATAGAGAAACCTGGGCTCAGCCGCGCAGCCGCGCACGTGCCACAGCATGCGACCAGTTGTGCCGGCTGGCCACCACCTCGGCCGGGGCCAGGGTGGACTGCACATCGTTTTGCGCGCGGGCCAGGGCCTTCAAGCCCGCCCAGTCCCACATACCCGCCTGCAGCCCGGCAAGATGCGCCACGCCCAGGGCCGACAGTTCGGGGTCGGCGCACTGCACCACCGGGCGGGCGATATAGCCGGCCAGCATGTCCAGCAGACGCGGATTACGCGAGGGGCCACCGTCCAGATACAGCTTGCGCATGCCGGGCACGCTCTGGTCCATGGCGTCGATCACATCGGCCACCTGGTGCGCGATCGATTCCAACCCGGCTGCCAGCAGCGCGGACTTGCCCGCGCTCAGCGTCAGCCCACTGACCAAACCCACGGCCTGCGTATCCCACCAGGGCGCTCCCAGGCCGTTGAAGCCGGGCACCAGACAGACACCATTGCTGTCGCTGCGGCTGGCCAGCTCGACTGCGTCGTCCAGTGGCATTTCGAACAGATCGGCCAGCCAGCGCAAGGTGGCACCGGCTGCACGGATATTGCCCTCCAGCGCCTGCACCGGGCCCTGGCCTGCGTCCCAGGCAATCGTCAGGCACATGCCCGGGTGGTGTGCAGCGCCGCTGGGCGCCAGCGCCATCACGGACGAGCCGGTGCCCAGCGTGGCCTTGACCTGGCCTGGCTCGAAGCCGCCATGGGCGAACAGCGCCGAGTGCGAGTCGGCCATGACCGACAACACCGGCACGCCTTCGAGCGCAGGATGCAGTTTGTCCGCGGTGGCGAACGCGCCGCGAGACGCATGGACCCGCGGCAACAGCTGGCGCGGAATGCCGAACAACGCCAGTAAATCCGCATCCCAGTCGCCGGTATGCACGTTCAACAGCTGGGTGCGCGAGGCATTGCCTACCTCGGTCACAAAGTCTGCGCCCAAGCGGCCCAGCAGATACGCGTCCACCGTGCCAGCGCACCAATTGCCCGAGCGGGCCTGCTCACGCTGCGGATCAAACTCGTCCAGCAACCAGGCCAGCTTGAGTGCGGAAAACATCGGGTCTAGCGGCAGGCCGGAGCGTTCGCGCACCATTTTTTCGACAACATCTGTGTTCAAACGGTCGCGCAGTGACACCGTGCGTTGGTCCTGCCAGCTGAGCAATGGTGTCACGGCCCGGCCATCGCTGCGCTGCCACACCAGGGCCGACTCGCGCTGCGTGCTGATGCCCACGCCGGCCACCTGCACGCCGGGAACGCCGGAAACTTGGGCCATGCAGGCCTGCACCGCTTGCAGCACGCTCTGCCAGATTTCCTCGGCGTCCTGCTCCACCCAGCCGGGCAGAGGCAGGTATTCCGACAAGGGCGCGGTCGCCTTCGCCACCATGCGGCCGGCGGCATCCACCAAGATGCATTTGGTGGCGCTGGTGCCCTGGTCGATCGCCAAAATATGCGCAGCCATGGGTCAGCCTTTGCGTGCAGCCAGCAAAGCCCGGGCTTGCGTGGCAATGCCCTCGGCGGTCAAACCAAAATGCTCCAGCAAGAAGCTGGCGCTGCCTGTAGGCGCAAAGCCCGGCACACCCATGATGCGCACCGGCACCGGGTGGTTCTGCACCACCAGCTCGGCCACAGCGCCACCCAGGCCGCCATGCACAATGCCCTCTTCCACCGTGACGATGGCGCCGGTTTCGCGGGCCGCGCGCAGCACGGCATCGTGGTCCAGCGGCTTGACCGACGACGCGTTGATCACCCGCGCAGCAATGCCTTCGCGGCCCAGCTGCTGCGCGGCTTCCAGTGCGCGGGACACCATGGTGCCGATGGCGATCAGAGTCACGTCCTTGCCTTCATGCAAGGTGGCAGACTTGCCCAGGACAAAGTCCTGCCCGTCCGGCATCACCGCCGGCACCTTGTAGCGGCCGATGCGGAAGAAGGCCGGGCGGGGCGAAGCCACAAACCAGCGCAGAGCCGCACGGGTTTCCGCCGGGTCGGCCGGCACGATCACAGGAAGGTCACCGATGGCACGTATCCAGGCCAGATCTTCGATGGAGTGATGGGTAGGACCCAACTCTCCATAGGCCATGCCCGGGCTCATGCCGCACAAGGCCACCGGGAAGTTGCTGTACGCCACGTCGGCCTTGATCTGCTCCAGCGCGCGGCCGGTCAGAAAGGGAGAGGCCGCGCACACAAAGGGCAGAAAGCCGCCATTCGCCAGACCTGCGGCCACACCCACCATGTTTTGCTCGGCAATGCCGACGTTGACCAGGCGGTCCGGAAACTCCTTCTTGAAAGCCCCCAGGTTGCTGGAGCCCACCGAGTCGTTGCACACGGCAACGATGCGCTTGTCCACCCGCGCCATGGCCGTCAGTTCGTCGGCGAAAGCCACGCGGCAATCGAATGTGCCGGCGACGCTGTTGTCTTCTTTACTCATTGATCCAACTCCTGCAAGGCTGCTTCATATTGCGCTGCGCTGGGCACTTTATGGTGCCATTCCACGCCGTTCTCCATGAAGGAGACACCCTTGCCCTTGATGGTGTTGGCGATGACGAAACGCGGTTGTCCGGGGTGCGGCGCGGTCAGGGCGGCCAGCAGCTCGGCATGGTTATGGCCGTCTACCGTCACCACGTCCCAGCCAAAGGCGCGCCATTTGTCGGCCAGCGGCTCCAGCTCGTTGGTGTCGGCCGTGGTCGCGCCCTGCTGCAGGCGGTTGCGGTCCACCACGGCGGTGAGCGACCCCAGGCGGCGGTGGGCGGCGCACATGGCGGCTTCCCAGTTGCTGCCCTCTTGCAGCTCGCCGTCGCCCAATATGACGTAGGTGCGCCAGTCCTGCTTGGCGATTTGCGCGGCCGAGGCGCAGCCCACCGCCACCGGCAGACCGTGGCCCAGCGGACCGGTATTGGTTTCGACACCAGGTATTTTTTGCCGGTTCGGGTGGCCGTTCAGCGGCGACAGATTGGCCATGAAATGCTGCAAGCGGTCGGACGAGAAGAAGCCGCAGGCCGCCAGCGTGGAATACAAGGCCGCCGCGCAGTGGCCCTTGCTCAGGATGAAACGGTCGCGCTCGGCCCACTGGGGCTGGGTCGGGTTGATGCGCAGCACAGCCTCGAACAGGGTGGTCAGCACATCGGTCACCGAGAAGTCACCACCGATATGGCCCAGGCCGGCGCGATGGATCATGTGCAGTATCTGGCGGCGCGTGGCCCGGCTGGCCTCGGCCAGCAAAAGTGCCTGCTGCGCAGGGGCGGCTGCCGCAAAGCGCGCACGCCGAGTCTGCCAAGCCTCAAGAGAAGAATGGTCTACGACAAGCGCTTGCGCCGGACCTTGGTTTGACTGTTCTTGCATATTTATTCATGTGTGAATTTATAGTTTTAATTGTAGAAAGGATTTGAAACCCAGGTATCAGGGTTTTCACCGGGATGCCGCCAGATCGCCAAAATCCAGCGCCCAAACCAGGCATATACGGCGCTACAGTGGCAGCTCTGCAGGCTTGCACTTCCACTCAAATGCTATGCAATCTGTAGCTATCTGCGCAGGTAATATATGCGCTAGAAGCCTATTTAGCCCACAACATGAAAGGTCTAGCAATGGATACGCTCACCACCCTGGCCAGCATCCTGGCCGTGCTGTTCATAGGCGTGATCAGCCCTGGCCCAAGCTTCGTATTGGTGGCGCGCACCGCCATCGGCCATTCACGCGCGGCCGGTGTGGCTTCGGCGCTGGGCATGGCGGCCGGGGCCTGTGTGCTGTGTATCGTTGCCCTGCTCGGGCTGCACGCCGTGCTGCAGCAGGTGCCACTGGCTTACTGGGGCTTGAAGCTGGCCGGTGGCATGTATTTGCTGTACCTGGCTTACAAGATCTGGCAAGGCGCCAAGACGCCGCTGGTGTTGGCCGATGGCGGGCCGCCCGATGCCGCGGGCTGGCTGCGGCACTTTCTGGTCGGCACTGGCACCATGGTCAGCAACCCCAAGGCGGCGGTGGTTTACGGCGTGATCTTCGCCGCCCTGCTGCCGGCGACGCCCTCTGCCGCGCTGAACCTGGCGCTGCCGCCCAGCGTGTTCGTGCTGGAGGGCTGCTGGTATCTGCTGGTGGCCCTGACCCTGTCGTCGGCACGGCCACGGCAAACCTATCTGCAAGCCAAGACCGCCATCGACCGGGTGACCGGCGCGGTGCTGGGCCTGTTGGGTATCAAGCTGCTGCTGTCTTCGTCACGCTGAGGCGTGGTGCTATTAAATAAATAGCTGCTTGCGCAGGTATTCTCTGCGCTAGCGACCTATTTCTTTTGAACGGACGCTAGCCGGGCACCGCAGGATTCGCGCACAACCAGCGGCATCAATGCCTCGGGCACCGTGGTACGTACCGGCGTTTCTTTGCGCAGCAGGGCCATCAGCATGGCCATGGCGTCGCGGCCCAGGCCCACGGTGTCGGTGCGCACGGTGGTCAGCGCTGGACTGGCAAATTCGGCCATCGGGATGTCGTCGTAGCCGACCAGGGCCACGTCCTGCGGCACGCGCAGCCCGGCTTCGTTCAATGCGCGGATGGCGCCGAAGGCGATGGTGTCGTTGCCCGCAAACAGCGCAGTGAACGGCACTTTGCGTGCCAGCAGCTCCTGCGTGGCGCGGTAGCCGCTGGCGGCGCTGATGTCGGCATAGGCCACCCAGGCCGGGTCTATGGCAAAACCGTGCTCGGCCATGGCTTCACGCCAACCACGCTCGCGCTCGTTCACCGCCAGGTATTCGGGCTGGGCAAAGTTGACGAAGGCAATGCGGGAGTGGCCCAGGCCGATCAGATGGTTGACCGCCATCTTGGAGGACAAAGAGGTGTCGTTGCCGGTGGTGTGGAAGCGGTCCATATCGGGCAGGCCCGCACCAAATACCACCATGGGAATACCGGCCTCCAGTACCCGCTCCAGGTACTCGCGTCCCGGCATGCTGGGGTTGACCACGATCAGGCCGTCGATGCGGCGGCTGCGCACCAGGTCGACAAAGCCACCGGGCTCACGGCCCTCGTCGTCGCTGGATTCGATCAGCATCTTCAGGCCGTAGCGGTGGCATTCCTGGTTGATGCTGGCCACCAGCTGGGCCAGGAACACGTCCACATACAGGTGCTCGGCCTTGGGAATGACCAGGGCCACGGTGCCGGTGGTGCCGCCGGCCAGGGTGCGCGCGGCGGCGTTGGGCTCGTAGCCGATCTCGCGGGCCGCGGTCAGCACTTTTTCGCGTGTGGCTTCGCTGATGCCCTGGTCGCGCACATTGTTCAGCACAAAGGACACGGTGGTGCGCGACACGCCGGCGCGGCGCGCGACCTCGCTGCTGGTGGGGGGAGATTTCAAAGAACTGGGCATGTCGCCCTATCGTAGCCGAAACCTGCAATCTCGCGTTTTCCCTAGTACTAACGCGCGTTAATTAACTTAGCATCCGCCAACTAACTCGCGTTAGCAATAAAAAGGAGACACGATGCAAGCCAAATTTCCGCACGCACTCAGCGCCACGCGGCGCGCCGAAACCCTGACCGCTTGGGTGTTGGTGCTGCCGGCCTTTATCGGTTTCGCGGTGTTCTATGCCTGGCCCACGCTGCGCGCCATCGAAATCAGCCTGACCGACTGGAACATGCTGCGCAGCCCGAAGTTCGTCGGCCTGGCCAACTACGCCGCCATGCTGCAAGACGGCAAGTTCTGGCAGGGCATGAAGCTGTCGGCCATCTATGTGGTGCTGAACATCCCGCTGCAAATCGTGCTGGGCCTGTTCCTGGCCGTGGCGATGGACCGGCTGACCAAGTCGCTGTTCGTCAAGTCGCTGGTGCTGCTGCCCTACCTGCTGTCCAACGTGCTGGTGGCGATGATGTGGCTGTGGATGCTGGACCCGTTGCTCGGCCTGGTGAACTCCATGATCGACGGCCTGGGTTTTGACCGCCAACCCTTCTTTGGCGGCGCAGACCAGGCGCTGCTGACGGTGGCGGCCGTGAACATCTGGCGCCACATGGGGCTGGTGTCCATGCTGTTTTTGGCCGGTCTGCAAAACATCCCGCGCCACCTGTACGAAGCCGCGTCGCTGGAGGGTGCGAGCGAATGGCAGATGTTCTGGCGCGTCACCCTGCCGCTGCTGCGCCCGGTGATGGTATTTGTGCTGGTGACCAGCGTCACCGGCTCGTTCCAGATCTTCGACACCATCGCCGTGACCACCAACGGCGGCCCGCTGGATTCCACCCGCGTCATCGTTCACTACATCGTGCAGAACGCCTTCAGCTTCTACAAGATGGGCTACGCCTCGGCCATGTCGATGGCGCTGTGCGTGGTGATGGTGCTCTACACCGTGTTCCAGATGCGGGTGATGAACGCCTCGCAAAACGACTTGGCTTGAAGGAGCCCCACCATGACCACCCACCGTTTGTTTTCCCCCGGCCGCATCCTGGCCTGGGCCGCGCTGCTCACCATGCTGGCCATCACCCTCGCCCCACTGTGGATGGTGGTGAAAACCGCGCTGATGCAGCCAACCAACGTCTACACCGAATCCACACAACTGCTGCCCAGCGACCCGACGCTGGGCAACTTCCAACGGGTGCTGGGCTTTATGACGCAAGCGGAAAGCGAGGCCATGGGCGGCTCGGGGGCCGACATCAACTTCATGCGGGCCCTGGGCAATTCGCTGGTGTTTACCGCCACCATCGTGGTGCTGCAGGTGACTTGCGCGTCGATGGCGGCGTATGCGTTTGCCCGGCTGCGCTTTCCAGGGCGCAACACATTGTTTGCACTGTTTGTGGGCTCGATGATGGTGCCCAGCGTGGTGACCTTCATTCCCAACTTCATCCTCATCAAGGACCTGGGCCTACTCAACACCATGACCGGCATGGTCGCGCCGTTCTGCCTGATGCAGGGGTTCTCGGTGTTCTTCTTGCGCCAGTTCTTTCTGTCGATTCCACGCGATCTGGAAGAGGCCGCATTGCTGGACGGCGCCTCGTTTCTGTACATCTTTGCCCGCGTGGTGATGCCGCTGAGCATCACGCCGCTGGCCACGATTGCCATGCTCACCGGCATCAATATGTGGAACGAATTCTTCTGGCCCTTCCTGGTGGCCAAGGACGAAATGCGGCAAGTCTTGCCGGTGGCACTGCAATCTTTCAAATCCCAGACACCCCAAGGCCAGCCCGACTGGACCGGACTGATGGCGGCCACGGCCATCACGGTGATGCCAACCATTTTGCTGCTGGTGGTCTTTGGCCGCCGGGTAGTCGAGTCGGTGCAGTTCAGTGGCGGCAAGTAAGTTTTTCCAACCAACCATAACGGAGACAAGCATGAAATTCCCATTCACCACCCTGGCCGCTGCAGCACTCGCCTGCGTCGGCACCGCCCACGCGGCAGAAGTCAAATACCTGCTGTGGGACGCGATGCAACTGCCTGCCTACAAGCAGTGCGCCGCCGATTTCGAGAAAAAGAACCCGGGCACCACCATCAAGATCAGCCAGTCCGGCTGGGACGACTACTGGGCCACCGTCTCCACCGGTTTTGTCTCGGGCACGGCACCCGATGTGTTCACCAACCACCTGGCCAAGTACCCTGAATTTGCCAAGAACGGCCAGCTCGTGGACCTGACCCCGCTGATCCAGCGCGACAAGGTGGACACTGCGGCTTACGCCCCCGGCCTGTTCGAGATTTGGGGTCGCGACGGCAAGCAGTACGGCCTGCCCAAGGACTGGGACACCATCGGCTTCGTGGTCAACATGGAGATGGCCAAGAAAGCCGGTGTGACGCTTGCCGACCTGCAGAGCATGACCTGGAACCCCAAGGACGGCGGCAGCTTTGAGCAGATCGTGCGCAAGCTCAGCGTGGATGCGGCCGGCAACAACGCCACCAGCCCAAGCTTCGACAAAAAGAAAGTCAGCGTCTACGGCTACCAAACCCCACGCGGCGCGCCCGGCATGATGGGCCAGACCGAGTGGAGCCACTTTGCACAATCCAATGGCTTCAAGTTCCAGGACAAGCCCTGGGACGCCAAGTTCTACTACGACGACCCCAAGCTGGTCGAGACCATTGCCTACATCGCCGGCCTGCCGGGCAAGGGCTTGTCGGCCAGCTTTGAAAACGCCAAGTCGCTGGGTTCGGACGCGATGTTCGTCGGCAAGAAGGTTGCCATGGTGCCGCAGGGCTCGTGGATGATCACCTACTTCAAGAGCAACGCCAAGTTCGAGAACGCCTGGGTACCGCTGCCCACCGGCCCTACCGGCACGCGCGCCACCATGTTCAACGGCCTGGCCGATTCAATCTGGGCCGGCTCCAAGGTCAAGGACGACGCCTGGAAGTGGGTCAAGTACCTGGGCTCGGCCGACTGCCAGAGCGTGGTGGCCAACACCGGCGTGGTGTTCCCTGCCATCAAGGGCCAGGCGGAACGGGCCATGGAAGTCCAAAAAACCAAGGGCATCGATTCCAGCGCCTTCCTCACCATGGCCAAGTCTAAGACCTTCCTGATGCCGATTGCCGATGGCGGCTCCGAGATCGACGAAGTCATGAAATCCGCGCTGGAAGGCGTGCTGATGGGCAAGACCGATGCGGCCACCGCATTGAAAGCCGCAAATATCAAAGTCAATGAATTAGCCAAGAAGTAAAAGGTCCACCACCATGCAAAGCCGTATCAAGATCACCCTCATCGGGGCGGGCAGCATCGTCTTCACCCGCAATCTGCTGGGCGATATTTTTTCCTACCCGGAACTCGCAGGCTGCGAAATCGCGCTGCACGACATCGACGAGCACCGCCTGCGCCTAGCCGAAATGGTGGCGCAGCGTCTGGCCGGCACGCTGGGCGTGTCGCCGACCATCACCGCCAGCTCCGACCGGCGCCGCGCGCTGGCCGATGCCCGCTTTGTCATCAGCACCATCCAGGTCGGCGGCTACAAGCCAGCCACCGTGACCGACTTCGAAATCCCGAAGAAGTTTGGCCTGGAGCAAACCATAGGCGACACCCTGGGCATAGGCGGCATCATGCGCGGCCTGCGCACGATTCCCGTGCAGCTGGCGATGCTGAAAGACATGGAAGATGTCTGCGCACCCGGCGCCATCCACCTGAACTACGTGAACCCGATGGCCATGATCACCTGGGCGCTGAACCAGGCCAGCACGCGCATCCCCACCGTCGGCCTGTGCCACAGCGTGCAGCACACTGCGCACGAGCTGGCGCACGACCTGGGTATTCCGGTGGAAGAGATCGACTACCACTGCGCCGGCATCAACCACATGGCGTTCTATACCAAGTTCGAGCACCAGGGTGTCGACCTGTACCCGCGCCTGCGCCAGATCTACGCCGAAGGCAAAGCCCCGGGCTGGAACAAGGTGCGCTACGAAATGCTGCACCAGCTGGGCCACTTCCCTACCGAGTCCAGCGAACACTTTGCCGAGTACGTGCCCTGGTTCATCAAGAAAGGCCGTGAGGATTTGCTGGCGAAGTACAACATCCCGCTCGACGAATACCCGGGCCGCTGCCAGATATTCGAGCACGCCTGGCCGTACATCGAGCGCGAACTGCAAGCCCCGGGCACGCAGGATGCGCAGGCACTGCTGGCCGAACTACAGGCCGCCGACATCCATGTGCTGCCGCGCGAAATCGGCGCGGCCGCGCGCCTGCTCGAAGGCCTGAACACGGTGACCCGCTCGGTCGAATACGGCGGGCAGATCATCCACTCCATGGTCAGCGGTACACCGCGCGTGGTCTACGGCAATGTGCTCAACCACCAGCTGATCGACAACCTGCCCCAGAGCTGCGCCGTCGAAGTGCCGTGTCTGGTGGATGCCAACGGCGTGCAGCCCACGCGGGTTGGCAAGCTGCCGATCCAGCTGGCTGCGCTGATGCGTACCAACGTGAACGTGCAAGAGCTGGTGGTCGCTGCGATCACCCAGCAGAAGCGCGAGCACGTCTACCACGCCGCCATGCTGGACCCGCACACCGCCGCCGTACTCGACCTGGAGCAGATCCGCGCCATGGTCGACGAGCTGCTGCTGGCCCACCGCGCCTTCCTGCCCGAATACCTGCACGCCTGAAAGAGAGC
This sequence comes from Rhodoferax sp. OV413, assembly GCF_900104385.1. Lineage (GTDB taxonomy): Bacteria > Pseudomonadota > Gammaproteobacteria > Burkholderiales > Burkholderiaceae_C > Rhodoferax_B. The sequence continues at coordinate 121,000 of NZ_FNJA01000008.1, forward strand.
ACCACCATGGCCAGCATCGAACTCCGCTCCGTCCACAAAACCTATATGGACGACGTGGCGGTCATCCGCGACGTGGACCTGCACGTCAAACAAGGCGAGTTTTGCGTCTTCGTCGGGCCTTCGGGCTGCGGCAAGTCCACGCTGCTGCGCATGGTGGCCGGGCTGGAAGACATCAGCAGCGGCGAGCTGCTGATCGACGGCCAGCGCATGAACGACACCCAGCCCGCCAAACGCGGCGTGGCCATGGTGTTCCAAAGCTATGCACTGTTTCCGCACATCAGCGTCTACGACAACCTGGCCTTCGGCATGACCCTGGCCAAGATGGACAAGGCGCTGATACGCAAGAAGGTCACCGCGGCGGCCCAGGTGCTGCAGCTTGAGCACCTGCTGGACCGCAAACCCAAGGCCTTGTCCGGCGGCCAGCGCCAGCGCGTGGCAATTGGCCGCGCCATCGTGCGCGAGCCCGGCGTGTTCTTGTTCGACGAACCGCTGTCGAACCTGGACGCATCCCTGCGCGTGCAGACCCGCTTCGAGATCGCCAAGATCCACCGCGACTTCGGCAAGGCCAGCACCATTTACGTGACGCACGACCAGGTCGAAGCCATGACCCTGGCCGACCGCATCCTGCTGCTGAATTCCGGCCCTGCGGTGCTCAAGGAAGGCAGCGTGGCCCAGTGCGGCTCGCCGCTGGAGCTGTACCACCGGCCGCGCAACCTGTTCGTGGCCGGCTTCATCGGCTCGCCGAAAATGAACTTCCTGTCCGCCCTGCTGCTGGAGGGCCATGCCGACCACGCCCGGGTGCAGCTGCCCAGCGGCGAGGTGCTGGACGCCCTGGTCGATGCCAGCGCGCTGCGCCCCGGCCAGCCCGTGACACTGGGCATACGCCCCGAACACGCGCTGCTCGGCACCGCCACCCAGCCCATCGTACGCGAGGTGCAGTGGCAAGAGCGCCTGGGCGAATCCACCTACCTGTTCCTGGCCAGCGGCGTGGCCAACCAGCCGCTGGTGGTCAAAGCCCCGGGCCAGGCCCATGCCGACACCGGCCAGCGCGTCGCCATCTCCCTGCCCACCGCCTCCTTGCATGTCTTCGACGAGAACGGCCACGCACTGGAGCGGCGCATTCCTATTGCCGACCTGCTAATCCCCCATGCCGCCTGATTACTCCATGTCCCCTGAATTTCTGATCCTGCACAGCCAGCACAGCACGCTGGTACTCGAATGCCCACCCGATGAAGCCCCGCTGTGGCGCTACTGGGGGCCGCGCCTGCCCGACGGCAGCACGCCCGGACCAGCCTTACGCGGCACCCGCCCCCTACCCTCGTTCATGCTCGACTTCGACCAGCCGCTGACGGTGCTTCCCACCTTCGGCGTCGGCTGGTTCGGCCAGAGCGCCTTACTCGCGCACCGGGTCGGCCTAGACTTCGCCCAGGCCATTACCGAGTGCCAGGTGGAATGGTCGGTGCCCGGCAGCGCCGTGGTGCTGCACCTGCTGGACGCCGTGGCCCAGCTGCGCTTCGATGTATCGCTGGCGCTGGACGTGGCCAGCGACGTGCTCACTATGCACACCCGTCTGACCAACCTGGGCGATGCCAGCATCGACGTGCAGTGGCTGGCCGCCGGCACCCTGCCCTTGCCCGGCGATGCGGCCACCGTGCGCTCCTATGCGGGCCAGCACAACCATGAATTCCTGCTGCAAACCGACACATTGAGTCGCAGCCAGTGGCGGCGCGAGAACCGGCGCGGCCGCACCTCGCACGACTGCTTCCCCGGCGCCGTGGTCACCACGCCCGGCAGCACAGCAGACAGCGGCCTGGTGTTCGGCGCGCACCTGGCCTGGTCGGGCAACCACCAGCAAACGATTGAGTGGCTGCACGACGGCCAGTACCAGTGGCAAATGGGCGAATGGCTGGCCCCCGGCGAAGGCCGGCTCGCACCCGGCGCCAGCCTGCAGACACCCGAGATCGTCGCCAGCTGCTCCACCCAGGGCCTGAACGGCCTGGCGGCCAACTTCCACGCAGCCCTGCGCGCACGCATGGCCTGGCCCGGTGGCAGCATGCGGCCGCGCCCGGTGCACCTGAACACCTGGGAGGCCTTCTACTTCGACCTGGTGCCGGCCGATGTGATGGCGCTGGCCGATGCCGCCGCCAGCGTGGGCGTGGAGCGCTTTGTGCTCGACGACGGCTGGTTCCACCGCCGCCACCACGACCGCGCCGGCCTCGGCGACTGGTGGCCCGACAGCGACAAATTTCCCCAGGGCCTGGGCCCGCTGGTGCAGCACGTCAATAGCCTGGGCATGGAATTCGGCCTCTGGGTCGAGCCCGAGATGCTCAACCCCGACAGCGATCTGCACCGCCAACACCCCGACTGGGCACTGCAGATCGCCGGCCGCCCGTTGATCACCGCGCGCAACCAGCTGGTGCTGGATATTTCGCGCCCCGAGGCCGCCGACTACCTGTTCGAGAAGATCGATGCGCTGCTGGCCGCCCATCCCATCCGCTACCTGAAGTGGGACCTGAACCGCGACCTGACCACCGCCGCCCTGGCCGGCGGTCTGGGCAGTGCCGGCTACCGCGCGCAGGTGCTGGCGATCTACGCTTTGCTGGCGCGGCTGCGTGCAGCCCATCCCGAGGTAGAGATCGAAAGTTGCTCGGGCGGCGGCGGCCGCATCGACTTCGGCGTGCTGCGCCACACCCACCGCGTCTGGGCCAGCGACTGCATCGACGCCTTGTCGCGGGTGCAGATACAGCAGGGCTTCGGCCAGTTCTTCCCGCCGGAAATCCTGGGTTCGCACATAGGCACCGCACCCGCCCACACCACCGGCCGCAGCCAGTCGTTGGCCTTCCGCGCAGCGGTGGCGATGACCGGCCATCTGGGCGTCGAGCTGGACGTACGGCATCTAGACGAATCGACCCGTAGCGCGCTGACTGCCTGGATCTCCCGCTATAAAAACTGGAGAAATCAGCTGCACCACGGCCGCGTCTGGCGCGGCGAGGCGGCCGACGGCCTGGTCTGGCAGGCACATGGCGATAGCGATGATCTGCTGCTCTTCGTCTACCGCTGCCAACCCACCAGCCACCGCTACACGCCGCCGCTGCGTTTGCCGATGCTGGACCCGCAGGCCCGCTACCAGGTGGAGCAGTTGGTGCCCATCGCAGCAGACGGCGCCGTGCAGTCCCCTGCACCCTTCTTCGACCAGCTGCAGGCCGGCGGCGTGGAGCTGCACGGTGCCTGGCTGGCCCAGGCCGGCCTGCCGATGCCGCGTGCTACAGCGGAGACCTGTTTTATTGTGCGGCTGCTGCGGGTGGGGTGATGGTCGGCTTGCTATTCAAATAGTAGCTGCTGGCGCATGTTCTTTGTGCGCTAGCAGTCGATTTGGCTTTAACCGCTTGAAGAAAGCGGATCTTCTCCAGCGACAGGCCCAACTCCACCGGTGCGGCAGTACTGGCCGCCCGGGCCTGGCGCTGCAGGGTCAGCATCTTGTCCTTTGGGCTGGGACCACGCCTCAATCCTGGAGACGCACACCCAAGGCATCCAGCTTCTTTGCGTACGAGTCCCTGCGTTTTGCCGCCTTTGCAGCTGCGTCAACGGCTGCTTGGATGGCCTTGGGCCCCTTTTTCGCAGCAGCTTTGATCAATTCGAACTTGTGAGCGGCATCTGACTCCGCCCGCTTGAAAGTGGCGATGATTTCGACATGGGCAACAGATGGCTTCACAGGTGCCCTTAAAGCTTTATGTTGGTGCGAAGCAACGCTGTTCTCAATTCGCGGTTAGCTGGTTTTGAAACATCTACGCCTTGAACCGCCAGGTCGAACTGTGAACCCGGCCTGATGCTGGTTGGGAGTATTTTTTTTACGGGATTCGTGGTGGGGTACTTGCCATCGGCAGGACACATGCGAACGGAAAACCCGAATTCGTCGAGTACACCTTTCGCGTACAACTCCGCCAAATGCTGAAACGACACGAATGTCGAGCATTTCACTTCTTTAACCCCTGGCTCGCGGATGCTGCGAACGATCTCAAATTTACCAAGGGTATCTCGTTGTGTATTCGTAAAGGGATGTACAAAAAACGTCCCACGCAGTCCTCCCTTTGGAGACGCCAGCGTGTGCTCGACGGCGATATCAGTTAACAGCATGTTGTTTTCCTTGTGATTCAATAAGCCACAGCGGGTCCAGCCACATTGGCCTCCATCACACCCCAAAGTTACCGCTAGCGATTCTCAAACCAGGCCGCAGGAGAGTCGATGCCTCTTGAGATACGAAGCGTTCGACATTGGCAACGCTCACCTTACCGGACGGGACCGTATGGTTCGCATACTAGGAATTGTGGCAACGAAACGAAGGGCTGCTTGTGGCCGGTAGCCGCCCCTCATTGAAAGAAGCGCCCCTCCGCCTCACCCCTCGATCCGCAACCCCTTTGGCAGCGGAAACTTGACCGTCTCCTCGATCCCATCCATCTTGCGCACCGACACCGCGCCCAGCGCGCGGATGCGGTCGATGACTTGCTGCACCAACAGCTCAGGCGCCGAGGCACCGGCGGTCAGGCCGACGCGGGACTTGCCTTCGAACCAGGCGGGGTTCAGCTCTTCGGCGCTGTCGACCATATAGGCTTCGGTGCCCAGCTTCTCGGCCAGCTCGCGCAGGCGGTTGCTGTTGGAGCTGGTGGGGCTGCCGACCACGATCACGATGTCCACCTGCGGGCTCATGATCTTGATCGCGTCCTGGCGGTTCTGCGTGGCGTAGCAAATGTCTTGCTGCTTGGGCTCGCGGATCAGCGGGAAACGGGCCTTGACGGCGGCGGCAATCTCGGCGGCGTCGTCCACGCTCAGGGTGGTCTGCGTGACCACCGCCAACTTGGTGGTCTGGCTGGGCTGCACCGTGGCTACATCGGCCACGTCTTCCACCAGATGGATGCCGCTGTCGAGCTGGCCCATCGTGCCCTCGACCTCGGGGTGGCCCTTGTGGCCGATCATGATGAACTCATAGCCCTCTTTGTGCAGCTTGGCCACTTCGACGTGGACCTTGGTGACCAGCGGGCAGGTGGCGTCAAAGATCTGGAAACCGCGCGCCTCGGCTTCGCGCTGCACCGCCTGGCTCACGCCATGGGCCGAGAACACCAGGGTCGCGCCGGGCGGCACGTCGTCCAGCTCTTCGATGAAGATGGCTCCGCGCGATTTCAAATCATTCACCACATAGGTGTTGTGCACGATCTCGTGGCGCACATAAATCGGGCTGCCGAACTTCTTCAACGCGCGCTCGACGATCTCGATGGCCCGGTCCACACCGGCGCAGAAGCCGCGCGGTTCGGCCAGGATGATCTCTTGGGCGGCGCTCATAGCACGCCTATCAGTTGCACTTCAAAGGTCACCGGCTGGCCGGCCAGCGGGTGGTTGAAGTCGAACAGCACAGCGTCGGGGCTGTCGGCATTGCCGACCTGCTGTACCGCGCCGGCGTAATGCCCCAAGCCATCCGGCGTGGGGAACTGCACTACATCGCCCACGTGGTACTGCTCCAGCGGGTCGCCCATCTGGTTGAGCAGCTTGCGCGCTACCCATTGCTGCATATCGGCCTTGCGTTCGCCGAAAGCCTCGCCTGCGGGGATGCTGAAGGAGGTGCGCGTGCCCTCGGGCAGGCCCAGCAGCCGCTGCTCGACCGCGGGCGACAGCTGGCCGGTGCCCAGCGACAAGGTGGCAGGCTTGTCGTTGAAGGTATTGATGATGTCGCCCGTGGGGCCGCCCAGGCGGTAATGCAGGGTCAGGAAAGAACCCGGCTGCACCAGGGGAAGGGAATTAGATGGCATAGGAGTCTCGGTAAACTGGGCTCTATTGTAAAAGTCTGCCATGCCGCTCAAAGATCTACCCCCCGATGCCCGTCCGAGAGAGAAGCTTTTGGCACGCGGGCCGTCCGCCCTGAGCGACGCCGAGCTGCTGGCCCTGCTGCTGCGCACCGGCATCCAGGGCAAGGGGGTTTTGCAGATGGCGCACGAGCTGCTGCAGATCGTCCACCCGGATACCGACGGCTTTGGCGGGATTGCCGGCCTGCTCAACGCCACCGCCGACGACCTGAAGCGCGTCAAAGGCCTGGGTCCGGCCAAGCGCGCCGAAATCATCGCCGTGCTGGAGCTGGCGCGCCGCGCCATGGCCCAGCGGCTGCAGGAGCGGCCGGCGTTCAGCGACCCGGATGCGGTCAAGCACTATCTGCAGCTGCATTTGTCGGCCAAGCCGCACGAGGTGTTTGCCGTGCTGTTTCTGGACGCGCAAAACCGCCTGCTGGCCATGGAAGAGCTGTTCCGCGGCAGCCTGACCCAAACCAGCGTCTATCCGCGCGAAGTGGTGCTGCGCGCCCTGCACCACCAGGCTGCCGCCGTGGTGCTGGCGCACAACCACCCGAGCGGCTCGGTCGAGCCGTCGCGCGCCGACGAAGCCTTGACGCAAACCCTAAAAGCCGCTCTGGCCCTGGTCGACGTGCGGGTGCTGGACCACATCGTCGTGGCCGCGGGCCAGGCCTGCTCGATGGCCGAGAAAGGCCTGGTCTGAAGCATGAAAATCAATTCCCTGCAGGATCTGAAGAAGATCCAGAAAACCATTGCCGACGCCGCTGCGCTGAAGGCCGCGCAACAGGCGGCCGAGCTGGAAAAACAGCGCCGCCTGGCAGCCCAGAAGAACCTCTTCATCAATGCTGCAGGAGCCGTGCACCGCATACCGGATAAGCGTAAGGCGCTATTGAAAAAAGAGCAACCGGCGCCGATTGCGACCCAGCTGAAACTGGACGAACAGGCGGTGCTGGTGGAAGCCATCAGCGACGGCTTCGACGCCAGCAGCCTGCTGGAAACCGACGAAACCCTGAGCTACCGCCGCCCCGGCATCGGCATCGACGTGCTGCAGCGGCTGCGCAAGGGCGAATGGACCATCCAGCGCCAGCTGGACCTGCACGGCCTGCGCAGCGACGCGGCGCGCGACGCGCTGTCGGGCTTCATCCGCGAAGCCCACAAGCACGGCATACGCTGCGTGCGCGTGGTGCACGGCAAGGGCCTGAGCTCGCCCGGCAAGACCCCGGTGCTCAAGGCCAAGGTGCGCAACTGGCTGGTGCAGAAGAACGAGGTGCTGGCCTTTGTGCAGGCCCGGCCCATGGAAGGTGGCGCAGGCGCGCTGGTGGTACTGCTGCGGCCCAGCTGAAATTTAGTAACTGCTCACACCCCCAGGCTGCAGTGCTTCGCATCTTTCGCCACCCCCCTTGCAGGGGGCAACACCAGCAGCCTGGCTAAGCCAGTTCTGCGGTGTTTCTGGACGGCGTACGTTCCGTCTGCACGAGGGAATGAGTAGTTACGAATTTATAAAAATGTGCTGCTAGCGCTTATGTCATCTGCGCCAGCAGCTACTGAATGCATAGCAAACCAGCTCAGGCCGAGATACCCACCGTCAAGCTTGCCGCATAGCCGGCGCTGGTGCTGCCGGTCACCGTGGCCATCTCGGTGCTGGTGCCGTCGCTGAACACGTTATCGGTGGCAAACGTGATGGCGGCCAGATTCGCCACGCTGGCCGAGTAGCCGGTGGTCGCGTAGACCGCGCTGCACACATCGCGCGGCAAGGCGATTTGCGAGGTGCGCACCTGGTCGCCAGCCGGCGTGGTGGTGGCTGCGGTTTGGCTAGCGTACACCTCGAAATGGATGTGCGGCATGCGGCCGCTGTAGCAGCCGGGGAAGATGGTGGTGAAGGTCACGCTGCCGTTGCTGTCGGTGACCTGCACACCACGCAGGTAGTTCTCGCCGGTCACGCCGCTGGAGTACATGGAGTACAGGCCGTCGCGGGTGCAGTGCCACAGATACACCGCATAGCCCGACAGCGCGGCGCAGCTGGAATTGGTGTTGACCAGCGTCAGGGTCACCGTCAGCACCACGCCGGCCGCGGTAGTGGTGGAGCTGACGATGCTGGAGCGGATGTCGCTGCGCACGATGCCGCTGAGGGTCAGGGCATTGACGGTGCTGCCATTCAGCGAGTTGGTGCCATCGGCCGGATACGGGCCATTGGTTTCGCTGGCGATGGTGGTGATGTTGCCGCAGCTGCCGGTGGTGGTGGTGGTGGACGTGCCGGTGCTGGAGGTATCGGTCGTCGTGGTGCTGCCCGTGGCCGTGCTGGTGCTGGTCGTGCTGGCCGAATCACCACCTCCGCAGGCCAGCAGGCCCAGCGGCGCCAGGCTGCCCACGCCCAGCCAGCGCAGGGCACGGCGGCGTTCGGCGACCATCTGGCCCAGGACTTCCAGGTCGTGGGCCAGACCGTGGTGGTGGTTGTCATCGTGCATGCTTTTCTCCATTGAAGTGAACGTCAAGAAATGGGTGGGTTTGCTAGGTAGCCGGGGAACACTGGACCCGCGTCGCGGTCACCGGCTGGCCGGGGGTCTGCACGCCGCCTTCTACCCGCACCGATATCTGGGCCGTCAGCGACACCGCTTTGCAGCTGTTGTCGATCACCGCGGCGGCAGCCTGCACCTGCACGCCGCGCAGGCTGAACTGCACGCTGCTGGTGTTCCAGTTGATGCCGCTGGTGTTGCCTATCAGCAGCGTCTTGCCGCCCAGGTCGTCATTGGGGGCCGAGCCGCTGCGCACATCGACGCTGCTGGCGACCAGCTTGTCGCCCACCCGCTGCACCTGCAGGCTGATGAATTCGCCACGCGCCAGCGCGGCCTCGTCTAGTACCAACCCGGCGGCCAGCTGCACCGTCATGCCCTGCACGACCACGGTGCGGGCGCTCGCATCGAACTGGCTGGCCAGCCCGCCCAGGCGCAGGGCCTGGCCGGTCGCCAGATCGGCCGCACTGGTTTCGGAACGCAGCACCAAGGTGGCCTGCAGCGGCACGCTGCTGGAAGCCGCGGCCCAGGCGCTTTGCGTGGCCCATACCTGTACCACCGCGCCATCGGCCAGATCGGTGGGCAAACTGCTGGCCTGCACCAGCGTGCCGTTGCTGGCGTTCAGGCGGAAGCTGGTACCCGACAAGCCCTGCACCACCCCACCCAGCTGCACCAGCGCCGGGGCAACGGCCAGGCGTTCCATGCGGGTGGCGACCAGTACCGTGGCCGATTTGCTGGCGTCCCAGACCCAGGAGCCGAACACCTCCATGGTGTCGCCGCTGGCGATGGCCGCCACGCCGCTGCAGCCATCCAGTACCGTGGGCGAGCTGCGCGTGGGGTCGCTGTTGTTGTTAACCACCCGCACCCACTGGCCCAGCACCTGCATCCAGCCGTTGTAGTCCGGCAGCGCCGTTACCGGGCCGACCAGCTGCGACAGCACCTCGATGCTTTGCGCGTTGTTGCTGCTGTCAAACACCAACCGGACCCGCTGGCCCAGCTTGACAGAACTGCTCTGCAGCGCGCCGGCGCCATCGGGCCTTTGCACCGAAGCGCGGGTGTCCGCATATTCCACGCCGTCGACGATCACGCTGCCAAAGCCGCTGACCGTGCCGCTGGCTGTGCCGGAGCCGCCACTGCCCACGCCGGCCACATCGCCGCCGCCGCAACCATCCAGAATCAGCGACAGGATGAGCACCAGCATGCCCATGGAAATGGCGGCCATCCAGCCGCGCCAGCCGCGGCGGCGCTCGTAGGCCCCTGGGCTAGCGTGTATTTTCTGCATGCGGGGCATCTCCATCTCCATCGGGTGGGTTGTTATCGGGTGCGCTGGGCTCCATCGGCGCGCTCAGGCAGAACATGCCCAGGCGGATGCGCTGGTTGCCGCCGGCGGGTTCGTCTTGTTCGCACAAGGGCACGGCGGCTTGCACCATGGCCGCCAGCACGTCGCGCCACAGGCTGTTGGCCAGCTGCTCCAGCTGCTGCACCGAGGCCGGGCTCAGGCCGTCGGCAAACACGCTTTGTTCCAGATAGGTTTTGCCGTCGCTGGCGCTCAGGTTGTGCACCCCGGCTTCAATGTGGTCGGCCACGCTGCCGGCCAGCAGGCGGCGCGACTCTTCCAGCGACGGGTTCGGCACAAAGGCCTGGCGGCACAGGCGCACCTGGCCGTCCTCTTCGATCACCACGCCCAGGCGCACCAGCTCCAGCAGCAGCGCGCGCGGATGCATGTCTTTGGACACCGCGCGGGCCAGTGCTTCAAACGAGCGTTCCAGGCCGGTGAACGGCAGGCTGTCCGGCCAGTCGGAGGCCAGCCAACGGGTCATCACCTGGCTGGCGGGTGTGGGTTTGCCCAGCTGGGCACGTACATCCACGGCGCGGGCGGTTTGGCCGAAAGCACGCACGTCTTTGCGGTGCACACCGGACAGCAGACTGACGGCCGAATCGGTCTGCTTGCCGCCGATGCGCGCCAGCTCGGCGCGCGCCGCCTCCAGGAACACAGGCTTCAGCGCCGCCGTCAGCTCGGTATAGCCGACACCCGAGCGCAGCAGCCAGACCACCAGGGGCTGCAGCATGGCCAGCACCTGGGCCAACACGGCCTGACCAGGAGACGGAGTGGGTGTTTGCATGGCGCGATTATATATGGGAATTTTTCCCATAAAAAGAAAAATACGCTATATTCGGCCCCATCGCAGCCGCGCCCCACCCCGTATTCCCAAGGAAATCCGATGACTCCCAGCGCCTCCGCTGCCGCCCTTCTGCCGCTGCGCCCGCCCGTGCACAGCCCACTCGCCAGTGCCGGCATGGACGAGGACAGCTGCGTGCTCAGCAGCATGGAGGTTGCCGGCCCAGCGCTGTTCAGCGTGGGCGGTGCGCCGCTACTGCGCCGCGACATCACCGAGGGCCGGCCCGGTATTCCGCTGAGCCTGACGCTGCAGCTGCGGGATTGCGATAACCAGGGCGAAGCCATCTGCGGGGCCGAGGTCTATGTATGGCATTGCGACGCCGAGGGCCGGTATTCGGGCGGCCACAGCGGCCCGGAGATCACCGCCATCGGCGAAACCTATCTGCGCGGCGTGCAGTTCAGCAACCAGGCGGGCAGCGTGGTGTTCCACACCATCCTGCCGGGCTGCCACCAGTGCCAGCTGGAGCACATCCATCTGCTGGTGCTGCTGCCCAGCACGGTGCCGTCTTCGCGCACCGTGTCCACCGCCAGTGCGCAGCTGCTTTTTCCGTATGCGGTAACCACTGCAGCCTATAGCTGCTCCACGCTGTACCGCCCCTCGCTGGACATGCAGCCGCCCGCCCACGCAGCCGAGCCGGCCGACAGCCCCAGCCAGCACACACTGCAGGTCAGCGGCAACGCCAGCACCGGCTATGCCGCCAGCCTGGTAATCGGCATCACCAGCGTCTAATAATCTGTTGTAAGCCACGCGCCCCGCCTGTAGGACGACGCCGCAAATTGCCTGGCCTCGGCGCCAGACCGCCTACGATGGAATATCTCCCAGGCCGCGGGCGCGGCCTTATTCCTATAACGAGACGAGGTGCCCTATGTTGATCCAAAAAACCACGCTTGCCGCGCTGACGGCCGGCGCATTGCTATTAGGCAGCGGAATACAGGTCGCCCACGCAGCAACCGGTACCAGCAGCACCGCGGCTGGCAAGCTGACCTCCAGCTACGCCAGCTTTGCCGGCTCTCCCGAAAATGCGCAGTCGCTGGTCGACGGTCTGCGCACCGGCAGCCTGATCACGCTGCAGCCCAACCCTCACGGCCCGTATGCGTCGGAGCCCGCAGCCAGCCTGGCACCCAGCACCGGCAAGCTGGGCTACGGCAATATCAACATCGCCCTTGGGCTAGCCAAAACCTCGCTGGCCCAGCAGGGCATCACCAACCCGACGCCCACCCAGCTCGCAGCCGCACTTGGCGGTGTGCTGGGGCAGCGCAGCGAGGGCATGGGCTGGGGCCAGATCGCCAAGAGCATGGGCGTCAGCCTGGGCTCGGTGGTCAGCGCTTCGCACACTGAAAAAAGTGGCAAGAAAACTGCACACACGAACCAGGTGGCCAGCCTGGCCAAAGCCGACAACGCCGCCGGCAAAAGCAATGCGGGTGGCAACAGCCGCAATGGCGGGGGCAAAGCTGGTGGGAACGGCGGCGGCAATGGTGGTGGCAATGGCGGCGGCAAGAAGTAAAGCCTGCTCCGCCTAGCCCCGCGCAACCAGCACCGTCAGCGCAGGTCGCCGGTTGGCACGAAGGCGGCTTGCTTCACGCTCTGCTCGCCCCGGCCCAGCAGGGCCATCACCTGGTAGACCTGCTGCGGCGTCACCGGTGCAGCCGTGGCCTTACCCTGCAGATAGTCCCGCAGACCGGCGTAGTACTGCAGGTAGTTGCCCGCCACATCGGGCGTGGCCTCGGTCACCGGCCCGGCGGCGGCGTGGTGCACCAGTTGGCCGGTCAAGGGGTCGGCACCCCAGTCGCCCAGCGCATCCAGCTGCGGACGGCCACCCGCCTTGAGCGCGTCTTCTTGCGTATCGAGCCCAAACTTGGTGAACGAGCCGCCCGTGCCATGCACTGCAAAGCGCGGTCCGGAGCTGGTTACGCAGGAGCTGGCGTGCAGCACCACGCGCAGGCCCGGATGGCTGGAGCCGTAGCGCAGCTGAGCGTGGAAATAGTCGTTGGTCTGGGTGTTCTCGCGCTGGCGGGCCACGTCCAGCGACAGGTCGTCGGGTACGCCAAACAGCTGCAAGGCCTGGTCGACCAGATGCGCGCCCAGGTCCAGCCAGAGGTCGGAGCCAGGAATGTCCTGCTCGCGCCACTTGCCGGGCACCACATGGCGGAAGCGGTCGAAGTGCGATTCAAAATGCGTGATGCGTCCGAGCTTGCCGCTGGCCAGTACCTGCTGCAGCAGCAGGAAGTCGCCATCAAATCGGCGGTTCTGGTAGACCGTCAACACGCGGTTCTGCTGCCGCGCCACGGCCAGCAGATCCTCGGTCTCGGCCAGGGTCACGGTGCAGGGCTTGTCCACCACCACATGCTTGCCCGCCAGCAGGGCCGCGCGCGCCAAGGCGTGGTGGCTGGCGTTGCTGGTAGCGATGACGACCAGGTCGATCGTCGGGTCGGCAAACGCCGCCTCGGGCGTGGGCACCACGCGCACCTGGGGCCAGTCCTTCTGCACCGCCTCGGGTTTGCTGGAGCAGATGCAGGCCAGCTCCAGGCCGGGCACGCCGGCCACCAGCGGCGCATGGAAGACCCGGCCGGCCAGGCCGTAGCCGATGACGGCTACGCGGATCGGGGCGGTGAAAGGGGTGAATTGGATGTGTGTCATGGTGTGGTTTCTCGTGTGGTCAAACGCCGTGGTTGCGCATCCAATCGGCGGTCTGGAAGAAGCTGTCGCGCAGGCGGGCGCGCAGGCCCTCGTCCACGCCGGTCTCGCCCATCGCCTGGTCCATGCAGGCCAGCCACTGGTCCCGCTCCAGGATGCCGATCTTGAACGGCATATGCCGCGCGCGCAGCCGCGGGTGGCCAAACTGCTCGGTGTAGTACTGCGGCCCGCCGAGCCAGCCGCACAAAAACATGAACAGGCGCTGGCGCGCGTTCTCCAGCCCCGGGCCGTGGGCGGCGCGCAGGGCGGCGTAGCCGGGCTCCAGGTCCATCAGGTCGTAGAAGCGGTCCACCAGCGCACGCACCGGCGCTTCGCCCCCTATCCATTCAAACGGGGTGGCGGCGGGTGGTTTTTCTTGGATCTGCATGGCAAAACGGTGAGGGAAGAAATTGATAAGAAATACGGCTCTGGCGCTTATTCAAGCTGCGGCGTCTGCTATCCAAATCGCAGCACACAGCCGACTTGGCTAGGAGGCAGTGTACGGTTTCATCGGTTATTCAGTAAAAACTATCAATGAAATAAATTCGATTGTCTTTACGCATGATTGGTGTTTCCCTACCATTTGCGCTGTAGTCAAACACTAACCTGGATTGGAGTGCAAAGCATGAAAGAACTGAGAACCACCGCCGGCCTGTTGATCAACGCATCGGGGCTGGTGATTCTGCTGTCCAACCTGGCGCAATGGCACGCGGGGTGAAGCCAGCTTGCCAGCCGCCACGGCCGATAAAAGCCCGCCTCTGAAAACCAGGGCGGGCTTTTTACTTTCAAGCCGAACCAGGCTGTAACGCTGTAGGGGGTTATCCCAGCAGCTATGAAAGCGATAGTCCTGAAGCTGCTTCAGACGGCCCAGGCTATCCAGCGGCCGCGCCACCAGGGTTATTTGTGTGCACCACCCTCTGATCCCAGCGGCCGGAGTGCCTTACTATGCCGCGGACATGGCGATTGCCGGCCCTCTGATCAGCCGGGGCGCCGGGTAGCGGCGCGACAACGAGACATCCATAACCCAAGGAATCGGCGATGACGGAATCCACCACGGTGCAGACAGGCCCAAGCACCCACGAACTGGAAAAATCGGCCGAATCCGGCCAGGCGCGTCGGGTGGTGCTGCACATGCCGGTGGATGTACGCAGCGTGTCCCTGGGGCTGCTGGCCGTGCTGGCCAGCATCTACACCCTGCGCTGGGCCGGTGCGGTGTTCATTCCGGTCATGGTGGGCATTCTTTCCAGCTATGCCTTGTCACCCGTGGTGGACTGGTTCCACGCGCGCAGGGTGCCACGGGCATTGAGCGCCGCCGTGCTGCTGATGGGCATCCTGGGCGGAGTGGGTGCCACGGCCTACTCGCTCAGTGACGACGCCAGCAAGCTGGTCGAACAGCTCCCCGCCGCCACCCAGAAGCTGCGCAGCGCGCTGCGCGTACTGCCCGGATCGCCGCGCAACACGCTGACCACGGTGCAGCAGGCGGCCTCGCAACTCGAGCAGGCCGCGGAAGAAACGGGCCGCTCCGTTCCCGCAGGCCCGGGCGTGCAACGGGTGCAGATCGTCAAGCCGCGGTTCGACATCCGCGACCATTTGTGGAACGGCAGCTTGGGCATTGTGGGCATGCTGGGCCAGATCGGCACGGTGGCGCTGATCACCTTCTTCCTGATGGCTTCAGGCGACAGCTTTCGGCGCAAAGTCGTGAAGTTGGCGGGCCCGACACTCAGCCGCAAAAAGATCACCTTGCAGGCGCTGAACCAGATCAACGACCAGATCCAACGCTACATGCTGGTGCAGCTGTTCACCAGCGCTTTGGTGGGCGTGGCAACCTGGTTGTGCTTTGTGGCGCTGGGCCTGGAGCATGCAGCGGTATGGGGGATTGCCGCCGGGGTGCTGAACCTGGTGCCCTACATTGGCAGCGTGGTGATTGCGGCGGGGTCTGCGCTGGTCGCCTTTCTGCAGTTCGGCTCGCTGGAAATGGTGCTGCTGGTGAGCGGCAGCTCCTTGCTCATCCACGCGGTCGCAGGATTTTTGTTGACGCCCTGGCTCACCAGCCGCGCCAACCAGATGAACCCCGTGGCCGTCTTCGTCAGCATGCTGGCCTGGGGCTGGCTCTGGGGTTTGTGGGGCCTGCTGTTGGGCGTGCCCATCATGGTTGCCATCAAGTCGGTGTGCGACCGCATCGACGACCTGAAACCGGTGGGGGAATTCCTGGGAACCTAGGTGCTGTCTGCCGCACACCAGCAGGCACAAAATAAATATAAAAAGTGCTTCTAGCGCATATTGGGTATGCGCTAGAAGCTATCAATAACGCAGCAACTTCACGGCAACTAGGCCGCAGCCCGGCGGAGCGTATCCACCACCGGTCTACGCAGCACATCGCGCAGGCCCCACCAGCCCGCCGCCAGCGCCAGCACCGCGCCGGCCAGGGCGCCCAGCACGGGCACCCACAGCGAGCCGTTCCAAGCGAACTCGAACACATAGCGGGTCAGCGCCCAGCCCACGGCCATGGCGACGATGCTGGCCAAAAAACCGGCCAGTAGGCCCACGCCGGCCAGCTCGGCGCGCTGCACCTGGCGCAGCAGGCTGCCGGGCGCGCCCAGGGCCCGCATGATGGCGAACTCGCGGGCCCGCTCTTCGCGGGTGGCGGTGATGGCGGCAAACAGCACTACCAGGCCGGCCGCCAGGGTGAAGCCGAACAAGAACTCGACCGCGCGGATCACCTGGTCCAGCACCCGCTGGATCTGGCCCAGGGTGATGCCCAGGTCCACCGCCGTGATGTTGGGAAACTGGCGCACCAGCTGGTTGTCAAAGCCCTTGGTGGCCGGCGCCTTGAACGCGCCCAGGTAGGTCACCGGCACATCGCCCATCTGGCTTACGGGATAGATGACGAAGAAATTGGCCCGCATCGAACCCCAGTCCACCTTGCGCAGCGAGGTGATCTTGGCCTCGCTCTGCTGGCCGCCGATGTCGAAGCGCAGGGTATCGCCCATGTGCAGGTTCAGGGTCTTGGCGATACCTTCCTCGACGCTGATCGCGCCCTTCTCTTCGGCCGTCCAGGTGCCGGCGACCAGCGGGTTGTGGCCCGGCCGCTCGGCGCTGTTGGACAGGTTGAACTCGCGGTCCAGCAGGCGCTTGGCGCGGTCGTCCGTGTAGTTCTCGGGCAGGGTGGGCTGGCCGTTGATGGCCACCAGGCGGCCGCGGAACATCGGGTACCAGTCGTAGTTCTTGACCCCGGCGTCGGCCAGGTTCTTCTGGAAATCGGCGGCCTGGTCGGGCATGACGTTGATGACAAAGCGGTTCGGCGCGTCCGGCGGCGTGGCCTGACGCCAGCTGTGGATCAGGTCGGTGCGCAGCAGCACCAGCAGGATCAAGGCCAGCAGGCCCACGGCCAATGCGCTGACCTGCACTACCGCGTACGCAGGCCGGGCCGACATCTGGCGCGTGGCCAGCACCAGCCAGCGCGGCGCGGTGGCCTCGTTGACGCTGCGGCGCAGCAGCTTCACCGCCACCCAGCCCAGGCCGGCAAACACCAGCACCGCGCCGGCAAAGCCGCCCACCGCAATCAGGCCCAGAGTGATGTCGCTGCTGGCCGCCAGCAGCAGTGCGGCAAAGCCCAGTACGCCCAGGCCCAGCACGCCGATGGAGGTGGGCTTGAGCCCGCCCACATCGCGGCGGATCACCCGCAGCGGCGGCACCGAGGCTAGCTGCAGCACCGGCGGCAGGCCGAAGGCGAACAGCAAAGTCATACCCATGCCCATGCCCAAGGCTGCCGGCCACCAGGTGGCGGCGGGCAGGCTGGAATCCACCAGGCCGGCCAGCAGCAGCACGAACAGGTAGTGCACGCCAAAGCCTATGGCCAGGCCCAGTGCGCTGGCGAAGATGCCGACCAGCGCGAACTCAAACGCGTAGCTCAGCGCAATCGTGCGCTGGCTCTGGCCCAGCACGCGCAGCATCGCGCAGTCGTCCAGATGGTTGGCCGCAAAGCCGCGCGCGGCCAGGGCCACGGCAACCGCGCTGAGCAGCGCCGACAGCAGCGCCACCAGGTTCAGGAACTTATTGGCGCGGTCCAAGGTTTGGCGCATCTCGGGGCGGCCGCTTTCCAGCGACTCGATGCGCACGCCGCGGCTGTCGGGCTTTTTGACCTCGGCATCGGCCCACTGCACATAGCGCTGCACCGCCAGGTCGGCCCCGGCCACGGCGAAACGGTAGGTCACGCGGCTGGCCGGCTGGATCAGCCCGGTGGCGGCCATATCGCTTTGGTTCACCATCGCGCGGGGCGAGAAATTCATGAAGCCGCCGCCGCGGTCGGGCTCGACGGCAATCGTCTTGCTGATGCGCAGGCGGCTGTCGCCCAGCAGCAGGCTGTCGCCCAGCTTCAGCTCCAGCGCCTCCAGCAGCGACGGGTCCACCCAGACCTCGCCGGGCGCGGGGATGTCGCGCGTGGCTTTGCCGGGCGCATCGGCGCTGTCCGACACCTGCAGATTGCCGCGCAGCGGGTAGCCGGGCACCACGGCCTTCAGCGCCACCAGTTTACTGGCGCCGCCCTGCGCATCCTCGGCCCGGCCCATGGTGGCCAGGGTTAGGGTGGTGACGGTCTGCAGGCCCTGGGCCTGGGCTTGCGCCAGAAAAGCCGGCGGCGTGGGGTTGTCGCTGGACACCACGGCGTCGCCACCCAACAGCTGGCGCGCATCGCGCTGCAGCCCGCCTTGCAGGCGGTCGGCAAAGAAGCCGACGGCGCTCAGCGCGGCCACCGCCAGGGTCACCGCGACCATCAGCAGGCGCAGCTCGCCCGAGCGCACATCGCGCCACAGCGTGCGCCAACCTAAGGCGATAAAAGGGGATTTCAATGCAAGCTCCTGGACAGTGCGCAAGCGGCGATTATTCCCCTAGGCCGCTACCCCACGCCAACCAAAGGACATGCATACTGCGCGCTTCGAATAAAAAGAGACTTCCATGTGGCAAGCCTGTGAACGTTACCCCGACCCGGCCATCACCGCGCTGGACCCGCGTTTCAACAAATACTGTCTGCACGCCGCCGCCGTGGAGCGCCTGGCCACCGGCATGCGCTGGGCCGAGGGGCCGGTGTGGTTTGGCGATGGCCGCTACCTGCTGTGGAGCGACATCCCGAACAACCGCACCATGAAGTGGGAGGAGCAAACCGGCGCAGTCAGCGTGTTCCGCCAGCCGTCCAACTTTGCCAACGGCCATACCCGCGACCGGCAAGGTCGCCTGGTGGGCTGCGAGCACGGCGGGCGCCGCGTGGCGCGCACCGAATACGACGGCAGCATTACCGTGCTGGTCGACCAATACAAGGGCAAGCCGCTGAATTCACCGAACGACGTGGTGGTCAAGTCGGACGGCACGGTCTGGTTCAGCGATCCGCCGTTCGGCATCCTCGGCCATTACGAAGGCCACCAGGCGACGCCCGAGCAGCCCACCTGCGTCTACCGCTTCGACCCGGCCAGCGGCGAGTGCACGGTGGTGACGGATGCGGTGAACCGGCCCAACGGCCTGTGCTTCTCGCCCGACGAACGCCTGCTGTATGTGGTCGAGTCCGGCACCCTGCCCCGGCGCATCCGGGTGTTCGAAGTAGATGGCAGCCATCTGCGCAACGACCAGGTGTTCCACACCTGTGCCGACGGCGTGCACCCCGACGGCTTTCGCTGCGATGTGGACGGCAACCTGTGGGCCGGCTGGGGCGGCGGCCCGGACCACCCCGAGCTGGACGGCGTGAGGGTGTTCGCCCCTGACGCCACACCCATAGGCCATATCGCCCTGCCCGAGCGCTGCGCCAACCTGTGCTTCGGCGGCCCGGCGCGGAACCGTTTGTTCATGGCGGCCAGCCAGTCGGTGTACGCGCTGTATGTGGATACCCAGGGCGTGGCCGGCGGGTAATTTATAGAAAACATGCCTGTAGCGCATGTAATACCTGCGCCAGCAGCTACTTTTTTAATAGCAAGCAGACACCAGCAGCCAGTTGACTTTCATCCGGGTCAACAGTGAAATGCGCTGCCGGCCCGGTTTGCCTGGTCACGCGCCGGCAGCGCAATGCTCAACCGCCAGGTGCTACTAGGAGATACCTCGATGGCCGCAACAGCCCCCACGCAGACGATCCAACCCAGCCTTGCATCCCTGTTCGACAACCGCAGCCAGTCCGACCTGGCGCTGATCGGCAGCGCCTACCTGGCGGGGCTGAAAACCGGGCTGGAGCAGGCCGCCAGCCGCACCGGCGATGACCGCAGCGAGCCGACCTCGCCCACCTGCATCCACAAGATTCCGCTTTTGCCGGTGGCCATAGACGGTAAACGCGCCGCGGTGGAATCGGTGAAAGATTTCGACGGCAAACCGCTGATCTACCTGCTGGACGAAGCCGCCCGCGACGGCGAGCTGCTGCGGGTGTTTTCGCAGGCCAGCAAAGCCCTGCGCCACCTGGAGGACAACCCCACCAGCCCCAAGTCGGCGAAGAAATCCAAAGCGCCGCCGGTGACGCTGGACACGTCATCGTCACCGCAGCAAATCGCCAATGCCATCGGCGGCTCGGTGTTCCTGTGGGAGAACAGCAACTTCTCGGGCTGGCTGTGGCGCTTTGGCGCCGGTACCACCAGCAGCTCCGGCGGGCGCCAGGCGGGCAACGGCAATATCAACGACTTTCGCACCGCGGTGTTTTTGCAGAACATCAACGACAAGGTGTCGTCGGTGTCGAACCAGAGCGAGGTCTGGGCCAATCTGCGGCCGCAGCGCTCGTTTGTGGTGCTGCACCAGCACATCAACTTCGCCGGCGCCCAGCTGTGGGTGCCCGAGCGGCAGGGCTTTAGCGACCTGCGCCAGTTCGGCTGGAACGACGTGGCCTCGTCGCTGTCGTACACGCTGACGCCGAACTGAAACCGTTCAGGCCGGCGCCAGCGTAATTTATAAGAATCAGGCCCCTAGCGCAGGTACTGCTTGCGCCAGCAGCTATTGATTACATAGCAACATCAATCTGACTCCAGTCCTCAGTGGTTATGCCCGTCGCCATGCGGGCTGCCCTTGACCACGGCGTGGCCGGTGGAACCGCGCGGACTCAGCACGTCACTGACGCTGAGCTTGCGGGCGCTGGCCTCCAGGGCGCTGCTGAAGCCATCCAGCGCCAGCACGATCCTCCCGCCCACCATGGTGAGCAAGACCTTGTTGCGGCCCAGCTCTTCTTCGGGAACGGTCAGAAAGTTCTTATCCAGCACGATCAGGTCGGCCAGTTTGCCGGCCTCCAGCGAGCCCACCGCCTTGTCCAGCCGCAGCTGGTAGGCCGCATCCAGGGTGATGGCGCGCAGCACCTCGGTGCGTGTCAGGCCCGGGTCGTTGTTGATCTTGCCCTGGTAGATCGGCGAGCTGCTGGCGGGGCTGTTGGGGTTAGTGGGATCGCCCGAGCGCGTCACGCCGACCTTCAGCGCCAGAAAGGTGTCAAACGGGTCGATCGGCCAGTCGCTGCCGTGCACCACGCGCGCGCCGGCATTGCGCAGGCTGCCAGAGGGCTCCATGCGCGCAAAGCGGTCCGGGCCCAGGTGGTTCTCGGTTTCACCGATCGAATAGTTCGCGCGTTGCGCCCACTGGAAGGACATGGTGGCCATCACATCCAGCGCGGCGAAGCGCGGGTAGTCGGCTACCGCCACGGTCTCGTCGTGCGCAATCGCCGGGCGGAAGTCGGCGTTGGCGCGCAGGCTGCGCAGGTTTTGCACGGCATCCAGGGTCTGGCGCACGGCGCGCTCGCCGGTGGCGTGCACATGTACATCCATGCCCGCATCGTTGGCGGCCAGCAGCAGCGGCTTGAGCACTTCCGGCGGGTAGTAGACCGAGCCCAGGTTCGTTCCGGGCTGCCAGTTGGGAGCGGCATCGGTGCCGGTGTTGGTGTAGTACGGCGTGAGCATGGCGCCCGTGTCACCCGGCGCATTCACCACCCCGTCCATGAAGATCTTCACGATGCGCGACTGCACGCCCGGCGCTGCCACCGGCGTGTCCTGGTCGACACTGCTGGCCAAGGCGCGTGCGGTGGCGATGGTGTTGGTCGCGCTGGCGGCGGCATCGCCGGGCTGCACGGTGATGGCCAGGTTGGCACGCGCTGTCAGCTCGCCCAGCTGGTGCAGCGACTTGAAGGTCTTGGCCTGCGCCTCGCCCGACGCAGCATCCATGAACGCGGTAATGCCCTGGGCCCGCAGGGCCGCCAGTGCGGCACGCCCTTGCTTGAGCAGGTCGGCATCGGAATCCGCGGGAATCGCGGCTTTGAGCTGCCAGCCCCCGTTGTCTTCACAAATGCCCGTGGGCGTGCCGTCTGCGCCGCGCAGAAAGCTGCCGCCACTCGGGTCGGGCGTGGCGGCGGTAATGCCGGCCAAAGCCAAGGCGCGGGAATTGGCCAGCACGGTGTGGAAATCGCTGGAGGTCACCGCAATCGGGCGCTGGGTGTTCAAGCCGTCCAGCAGGGCTTTGGTGGGGTCGCCGCTGAGGGCCGAGGTGGACTGCCGGTCCCAGTTGACGGCCTCCAGCCAGCCGCCCGGCTCCTTGTCGGTAGAGGCATCCAGGCAGGCTTGCAGCTTGCCGAGCAGCTGGGCATGCGACAGCGGCGCATAGGCCAGATCGCATTGCAGCAAGGCACGCCCGCCGGCCAGCGCATGCAGATGGGCGTCGATGAAGCCGGGCATCAGCATGCGCCCGCCCAGGTCCACCACCTTGGTTTTGCTGCCGATCAAGGCGCCGGTGCCGGCGTCGCTGCCGACATAGACGATTTTTCCGTCGCGCACCGCGATGGCTTGCTGGATGGAATTGCTTGCATCCATGGTCACGACCTGCCCGTTGCGTAGCACGGTGTCGGCCGGCCCGTCGTCGGAGCCGTTGCAGCCGCCCACCATCGCCACCACGGCGGCCGCCAGCACAAGCAGCAGCACGCCTCCTGAATTCCTGATTCCAGCCATTTGTCTTCTCCTGTGGGAGCTGTCCCTTATGTTTTTAGAAACGGCACCGGAGTCGAGGTCACAGTGCCAAATGGACTGTAGGCAGGCAAAGGCTGGCGCGGCCCTCTGCAGATGCGGAGGGTGCGGCTTGAAAAGATTTAGGCGCCGAGGGCGTTGCCCAGTTCGATCTTGTTGCGCACGCCCAGTTGCAGGTAGGCGTTGCGCAAGTAGGTGCGCACGGTGGCCGGGCTCAGGTCCAGCAAGCGGGCAATTTCCTTGTAGGAATGGCCACGTGAATACAGCATGGCCACGGTGCGCTCTCGGGGAGGCAACCCGGCGGGCCGGTGCCCCCGGTCCAGAGACAGAATGGTCAATTGCCCACAGGCTTGCAGCGTCAGCCCGCGCGCGCCCAAGGCCAGGCTGCACGGCAGCTGGCGCTGGGCCTCTGCCAATGCACGCGGCAGCCGCGACCCGGACCAGTCGGGGTATTGCTTGTGGATGGCAGCCCCCAGACTCTCCCCCAGGTACAACAGATCACCGCAGCCATCGGCCAGACCAAACCCGTTTGCCGTCAGCGCAGCGCGCGCGCCCAGCAAGTCTTGCACCCGGGTACGCCAGTGCAGCAACAGGTGGGCGCAGAACTCCGCAAACAATGCGCTGTCCATATCGCTGAATGCCGGTGATGTTTCGCTTCGGTACAAGGACACGAAGAACAAGGTGCCGCTGCCCGGTAGCTCGCAGGTCAAGGCCATGGCATGGAAGAGATCATGCCGCCGGGAAAATTCCGTGATCTCGGGCACGGGGTCTTCATGGCCGCTCACGCGTACCACGGTGCCACAGCTGCGCATGGAGCTGCTGGCGAACACATCTTTGACCGACAGATCGTTCCACTCCTGCGCGAAGCCGGCTTGCAGGTTGATGCGCCCATGCAGCCAGTTGCGCGGGGGTACGCCGCCCTGGCCCTCCGAACACTCGC
This sequence comes from Rhodoferax sp. OV413, assembly GCF_900104385.1. GTDB lineage: Bacteria > Pseudomonadota > Gammaproteobacteria > Burkholderiales > Burkholderiaceae_C > Rhodoferax_B. The sequence continues at coordinate 144,088 of NZ_FNJA01000008.1, forward strand.
CCCACCAGGCAGAGCGAAACGGCACGACCGATCGCAGCAGCTGCAATGCGTCGTGCAGCAAACACTCGGGGCTGGCATTCCGCGCGGCGCCGGCCATAGCCAGCAAAGCGCCGCTGAATGACTGCAAGGTTTCCAAACTGAACGCGACCGGCCCCTGCACTCCCAAAGTGGCCGAAGCATACGCAGCACTCTGCGCCAGCGGCAGCCCCGGACGGATAGGGTCAAAAACGGATTTCATGGAACAGGCTCTATTGCGGTCCGCGGACTCGATGCCGACTTTACATGAGCCAAGCAGCTTCGCCGGGCTATGGCGCTGAAGCAGCGGTCACAGGCCAAAGGCCTAGGTGTAGCGCACCGCGCGCGGATCGCGGCACAGGCCCCAGAGCTGCAGCCCTGCCGTATTGGCAATGCGGATGGCCAGTGCCGTGGGGGCGGAAATCGTTGCCAGCGCCGCCACGTTCAGCCGCGCGCATTTGCGTACCAGCTCGTAGCTGGCGCGGCTGGACATCACCACGAAACCCGGCTCGCCCAGGCGCCCGGCCTGCGCCAGCTGGCCCAGCAGCTTGTCCAGCGCGTTGTGCCGGCCCACGTCTTCCAGCACGTCGGTCAGCACGCCTTCAGGTGTAGCCCAGCCGGCGGCATGCAGCGAGCCACAGGCAGCGTTCAAGACCTGCAGCGGCGGCATGGCCTGCAGCGCCTGCAGCACGGTCGTGGCCTGCAGCTGGGCGGCCCAGGCTTGCGGCGGCATGGGCGTGGGCTCCAGGTCCAGTGCGCTCAGGCTGTCGATGCCGCAGACACCGCAGCCGGTGCGGCCGGCCAGGCTGCGGCGGCGCTCCTTCAGACGCTGGAAGCAGCGCGAGGACACGTCGAGCTGCACTTCACAGGCATCGCCGCTGGATTGCACTTCGATGCCATAGCAGTCGGCCACGCTGTCCAGAATGCCCTCGCTCAGCGCAAAACCCAGGGCAAAGGCTTCCAGGTCTTGCGGCGTGGCCATCATCACCGCGTGCGAGATGCCGTTGAACACCAGGGCCACCGGCACCTCGGCGGCGATCTGGTCGGTTTCAGCGATGTCGGCGGGAAAGCGCCGAACCGTGTGCGGCAGCAGCGGTGGCGGCAGCTCAGCCATGGGCCTGCTCCGCGCAAAAGCGCCGGCCGGCATCGGTCAGGCTGACGGTCCAGCGTTCGTCTTGCAAGACCACCTGGACCCAGCCCGGGCCGGGCTGGCCGCCCAGGCTAGCGTCGCCCATCAGGGTCAGGGCGCGCATCAGCACGCTCACACCCAGGCCCAGGCGCTTGCCCAGGCGCGGCAGCGACATGGGCTCGGTCTCTTGCTGCAGTACCTCCAGAATCGCCTGGTTCAGCGCGGAGTCCACGCTCACACCACGGCTTGGCTGGCACCAGCCCGGTGGGCCGCCACGGTCTGGGGCTTTTTGTGCGGCAGCATCAGCACCGGTATGCATTTGGAGGTGGGCGTGCCCGCATTGGCAGCCACCGACGACAGCGGCACCAGCGGATTGGTCTCGGGGTAGTAGGCCGCCACGCAGCCACGCGGGATGTTGTAGGCCACCAGCTTGAAGCCGTCGGCACGGCGCTCCTCGCCGTCGTCCCAGACGGTGTGGAAGTCGATCCAGTCACCGTCCTTCATGCCCAGGTCGCGGATGTCGTCCGCATGCGCAAACACCACGCGGCGCTGGCCGTAGACACCGCGGTAGCGATCGTCGGCACCGTAGATGGTGGTGTTGTACTGGTCGTGCGAGCGGGTGGTCATCAGCGCGAAAACGATGGCGTCGCCCTTGCGTTCGCGGGCCCGCTGCAGCGGGGTGCCGGTGGGCACCTGGTGGGTTTTGAACACGGCCTTCTTGCTCGCGGTGTTCCACACGCGCTCGCTGGCGGTGTTGCGCAGGCGGAAGCCGCCAGGCACTTTGACGCGCTGGTTGAAGTCCTTGAAGTCGGGGAACACGGCCTCGATCTTGTCGCGGATGCGGCTGTAGTCTTCCAGCAGCCAAAGCCAAGGCGTCTGGCTGCGGCCCGCCAAGGTCGCGGCGGCCAGGCGGGCCACGATGGCCGGCTCGGACAGCAATTGCTCAGAAGCCGGCGGGTTGATGCCCACCGACATGTGGACCATGCTCATCGAGTCTTCCACCGTCACGCCCTGCACGCCACCAGCCTGCATGTCGATCTCGGTGCGGCCCAGGCAAGGCAGGATCAGCGCGGCCTTGCCGTGCACGATGTGGCTGCGATTCAGCTTGGTGGTGACGTGGACCGTCAGGTCGCAATTGCGCAGCGCCTTCCAGGTCTGCACGGTGTCGGGGGTGGCGGCGGCGAAATTGCCGCCGAGTGCAAAAAACACCTTGCCGCGCCCATCGAGCATGGCCTGGATGGATTCGACGGTGTCGAAGCCATGCGCCTGCGGTGGCGTGAAGCCGAAGACTTTCTCCAGGTTCTGCAGCAGCGCCACGGGCGGCTTTTCCCAGATGCCCATGGTGCGGTCGCCCTGCACATTGCTGTGGCCACGCACCGGGCAGGGGCCGGCGCCGGGCCGACCGATGTTGCCACGCATCAGCAACAGGTTGGTGATCATCTGGATGGTGGCCACCGAGTTCTGGTGCTGGGTGATGCCCATGCCCCAGCAGGCGATCACGCTCTTGGCTTGGCGGTAGACCTCGGCGGCCGCGCGGATGTGCTCGGCGCTGAGGCCGCACTCGGACTCCAGCAGCGCCCAGGACTCGGTGCGCAGGTCGGCCAGCATGGCGTCGAAGCCTATGGTGTGCTCGGCGATGAAGGCATGGTCAAGCACGTCTTCACCCGCATCCTGCAGCTCGACCAGGTGCTTCATCATGCCTTTGACGAACGCAAAATCGCCGCCGATGCGCAGCTGGAAATAGTGGGTGCTGATGGGCGTATCGCCCATGGTGGCCATCTGCAGTTTGTCCTGCGGGTCGGCAAAGCGCTCGAGGCCGCGCTCGCGCAGCGGGTTGATACTGACGATGCGGGCGCCGCGCTTGGCTGCCTGGCGCAACTCGCCCAGCATGCGCGGGTGGTTGGTGCCGGGGTTCTGGCCGAAGATGAAGATGGCTTCGGCCTGCTCAAAGTCGTCCAAAGTCACCGTGCCCTTGCCTATGCCCACGCTTTCGCGCATGCCGCTGCCGCTGGGCTCGTGGCACATGTTAGAGCAATCGGGGAAGTTATTGGTGCCGTATTCGCGCACGAACAGCTGGTACAGAAAGGCGGCTTCGTTGCTGGCCCGGCCCGAGGTGTAGAAGATGGCCTGGTTCGGGTCGGGCAAGGCGTTCAGCTGCTGGGCGATCAGCGCAAACGCGTCGTCCCAGGCGATGGGGTGGTATTTGTCATCGGCCGCCTGGTAGACCATGGGCTCGGTCAGCCGGCCCTGGTCTTCCAGGTAAAAGTCGCTTTGGGTGGCCAGATCGGCGACGGTGTGCTGGGCGAAGAACTCAGCGGTCACGCGGCGCGAGGTGGCTTCTGCAGCGACGGCCTTGGCGCCGTTTTCACAGAACTCGAAGGTGGACGCGTGGTTGCGGTCGGGCCAGGCGCAGCCCGGGCAATCGAAGCCATCGGGCTGGTTAGCCGACAGCAGGGTCTTGGCGCCTTTGAGCGCGGTGTCTTGCTGCATCAAGGCCTTACCTACGCTCTTCAACGCGCCCCAACCGCCGGCGGGGCCGGTATAAAACTCAATTTTTTGTTGGCTCATGGGAGTTCCTTGGTTCCTTCACGCTCTGTAACGCCTTATACGGCGTGGCGTGCTACCCCGCTCAGACAGGGGTTTTAAAGCTGTTTACAGCGGCACCCAGCAGCGCGGCCTGCTCACGCATTTTCATGGCGGCAGCGGCCGACTCTTCTACCAATGCGGCGTTTTGTTGCGTCATTTCGTCAATCTCGCCCACGCTGCGGTTCACATCGGCAATTCCGACCCGCTGCTCGTTGCTGGCCAGCGCAATCTCGTCGATATAGCCGACCACCTGCTGGATGGAGCTGGTGATGTCGGTCATAGATTGCTGGGCCCGAGCCACCAGTTCACCGCCCGCATTGGCGGTGTCCACCGACGCGGCGATCAGGATGCGGATTTCTTTGGCCGCCGTGGCCGATCGTTGCGCCAGGCTGCGCACTTCGGAGGCGACCACCGCAAAACCACGGCCCTGCTCACCGGCACGGGCGGCTTCCACCGCGGCGTTCAAAGCCAGGATATTGGTTTGGAAGGCGATACCGTCGATCAGGCCCACGATGTCGTTGATGCGGTGCGCACTGGTCTTGATCTGGCCCATGGTGTCCACCACCTGGCCCACGATACCGCCGCTGGTGTGCGCGAGTTTGGCCACCGAACCCACCAGGCCATTCACCTGGTTGGCTTTGTCGGCGTTCTGGCTGACCGTGGATGTCAGCTGCTCCATGGCGGACGCCGCGGAGTTGAGTTCGCCGGCCTGCTTTTCGGTGCGCATGGCCAGGTCGTTGTTGCCATCGGCGATTTCACCGCTCCCATTGGCCATCTGCACTGCAGCCTGGCGCACATTGCCCACTAGACCGGTCAAGCCAATGCTGATGCCGTTGATGGCCAGTAGCAATTTACCCACGTCATCGCGGTCCTTCACGTCCACCTGGTTCGTCAAATCGCCGCTGGCCAGGCGCAAGGCAGCTTCGCGGCCCTGGTTCATGGGCAGCGTGACATGGTTGTGGACCAGGAAATAGGTCAGTCCCCAGATCAGCAGGACGGAGAAAACGGTAAAGCCCAGCTGCCGTGGGTCGGTCAAACTACCCATGGCAGCATGGAAGGCCAGGGCCACTGCGGCATAGGTCAATGCCAAGGTCCAGGCCATGCGCGGCGCCACATGCACGGGCGCCATCTCGCTGACATCCAGACCTACATACAAAATGCCCACCACCTGGCCGGTGGCATCGCGCACCGGGTCATAGCGGGTCATGCACTGCTTGCCAAAAATCGTTGCGTAGCCCACATAGGACTGGCCGGTCAAGGCGCTGCGGTAGGCGGGCTGGGAGCGGTCCAGGGGCGTGCCCACGGCACGCTCGCCGTCTTGCTTGCGTACCGAGGTGGTGATGCGGATGAAGTCGTCTCCGACACGCGCAAAAATCGTGGCCCGCATCCCAGTCTGCTGGGTGAAGCCATCGGGAATGGAGAAGTCCAGATTCAGCACCCGGTTGCCGCAGCGCAGCACCGGGGTGTTCTTACCTTGAATGTCCACCTGCTGCGACAGGTCCAGCACGAAGCGCTCGGGCAGGATCGCGGCAAATGTTTTGGCGGCAGACTCGATTCGCTGCTTCAAGGTTTTGAATATTTGCATCGCATAAAGCCCTGGAATCTTTTATAGGTAAAAAGCCTACCAGACACTGGTTGCTACAACACAGTGGCTGGCAGGCTTTGAACAGCGTGGGGTCAGTTAAAGAACTTGGCTACGCTGAGCAAAGTGCGGTAAATCCCCCAGGCCAGCGGCAGGCCGACAGCCACCCAGGCCAAACCGACCAGCACCGGGCTGACCGCATGGTCATCCACCACGCCGCTGGAACCGACTTCGGAAGCCGCAGCTTTTTCATGGGCCAAGCGCTTTTCATGGGCCAGTTCGTCAGGGGTCATGAAATGCTTGTCGGCCAAGGGGCGCACCATCAGATTGCACAGCAGCCCGATCACCAGCATGCCCACCAGGATGTACATGGTCTGGTTGTAGACCTGCTCGCGCGGAATGCCCAGGCCCAGTTGGTATTCGCGCATGTAGTTCACGATCACCGGGCCCAGAATGCCGGCGGTAGCCCAGGCGGTCAGCAGCCGGCCATGGATGGCGCCGACCATTTGCGTACCGAACAGGTCGGCCAGATAGGCCGGCACGGTGGCAAAACCACCGCCGTACATACTCAAAATCACGCAGAACGCACCGACGAACAGCACGATGTTGCCAGCTGCCGCGCTGCCTGGCACGCTGAAATACATCACGCCACCCAGCACAAAGAACACCACATAGGTCAGCTTGCGGCCCAGCTTGTCGGACAGGCTGGCCCAGAAGAAACGGCCACCGATATTGAACAGGCTCAGCAGCGCGGTAAAGCCCGCAGCCACCGAGGCAATCGCGGCCAGCTGGGTCTTGTCGAGCTCACCAAACTTCTGCGCGACGCCGATCAACGAACCACCGAAAACTTCTTGCAGCATGGGCGACGCCATGCCGATCACGCCGATACCGGCACTCACGTTCATACACAGCACCATCCAGATCAGCCAGAACTGGGGAATGCCCCAGACCTTCTTCACATGCACATGGCGCTGCGTGATCATGGCGTTGTTGACCTGTGCGGGGGGTGGAGTCCAGCCCGCAGGCTTCCAACCGGTTTCAGGCACACGGTAGGTCAGGGCGCCGGCCATCATGAACACAAAATAGACCAGGGCCATGACCACAAAGGTCTGGGCCACGCCTACGTCGGTGGGGGTGGCAAAGTACTTCATCAGGTCGGCTGCCAGCGGCGAGCCGATCATGGCGCCGCCACCGAAGCCCATGATGGCCATGCCGGTGGCCATACCGCGGCGGTCCGGAAACCACTTGATCAAGGTCGACACCGGCGAGATGTAGCCCAGCCCCAGGCCGATGCCGCCAATGATGCCCGAGCCAACGATCATCAGCCAGAACTGGTGCATGTAGACGCCCAGCGCCGACAGCAGCATGCCGCCGCACCAGCACACTGCCGACACCACACCGGCCTTGCGCGGGCCAGCCCGCTCTAGCCAGCCGCCCCAGAGTGCGGCCGAAGAGCCCAGCAACACAAAGAACAGGGTATACATCCACCCCAGGGTGGATATCTTCCAGTCACAACTGGTGGTGAAAAGCTCAGCCCAGAAGCCCACATCGGGGCCGCATTTCACAGCTTCCTTGATGCCCAAGGCTTTGGAAAGCGGAAGCCAGAAAACCGAAAACCCATAGGCCATGCCAATGCACAGATGGATTGCGAGTGCGGCCGGGGGAACCAGCCAGCGGTTAAATCCAGGACCCGCAATAGTGCGTTCCTTGTCCAGAAATCCTGCCATTCATTACTCCTACGCGTTGGAAAACCCAAAATAAACAGTTGCAGTCTACACAATTGTTTACAAGTTTGCATTCTACGAAGGAGAACAGGAATTATTTAACCCACTTACATCCGGTGTTGCTTTGGTGCTTAGACACGCTTTAAAGGTCAGGTGGTCTTGGAAATCGTGATGGACGGAAACTTGGCCGAGAAGTCTTTGTTCTTGGCCGCAATCGCCACTGCCACCTGGCGCGCCACCGTCTTGTAAATGGCCGCAATATCGCCCTCCGGCTCGGCCACTACGGTCGGCTGGCCACCATCGGCCTGCACCCGGATCTGCATGTTCAAAGGCAGCGAACCCAGGTAAGCCATACCGAACTCGGCGGCCATCTTCTTACCGCCATCGGCGCCGAAGATATGTTCGGCATGGCCGCACTGGCTACACACATGCACGGCCATGTTTTCCACGATGCCCAGGATGGGCACGCCCACCTTTTCGAACATCTTGATGCCCTTGCGCGCATCTAGCAGCGCTATGTCTTGCGGCGTGGTAACAATGACCGCACCCGTCATGGGTACGCGCTGGCTCAGGGTGAGCTGGATGTCGCCGGTGCCGGGCGGCATGTCGACGACCAGATAGTCCAGATCCTTCCAGTTGGTCTGGCGCAGCAACTGCTCCAGCGCCTGGGTGGCCATGGGGCCGCGCCAGACCATGGCCTGGTCCTGGTCGACCAGAAAACCGATAGACATGACCTGCACGCCGTGGTTTTCCAGCGGCTCCATGGTCTTGCCGTCGGCACTTTCGGGCTTGCCCTGGATACCCATCATCATGGGCAGGCTGGGGCCGTAGATGTCCGCATCCAGCAGGCCTACACGCGCGCCTTCGGCCGCCAGGGCCAGGGCGATGTTGACGGCCGTGGTGCTCTTGCCCACGCCGCCTTTGCCCGATGCCACGGCCACAATATTCTTCACGCCCGGCAGCAATTGCACGCCGCGCTGTACCGCATGGGCCGCCACCTTGGTGCTGATGCCGACCTGCACGTTGGCCACGCCCGGCAAGCCTTGCACTGCAGCGGTCAGGGCCGCCTGCAAAGCTGGCTCCTGGCTCTTGGCGGGGTAACCCAGCTCCACGGAAAACGCAACATCGCCGTTGCGCACGCTCAGGTTGCGGATAGCTTTGGTGGATACAAAATCATGGCCGGTGTTGGGATCGATCACGCTTTTGAGAGCGTCCAGCACCTGCTGTTCGGAAAGGGACATGCATAACTCCTATGGGGCGCGTAGTCTATTCTCAAACCTACGCGCCCACCCCTGGTGGGGGCATGCGGAGTTAGTCGTCGCTGCCGCCGATCCCAAACAGGCTCAGCAGGCTGCTGAACAAATTAAAGATCGACAGGTACAGGCCCACCGTGGCCATCACGTAGTTGGTCTCGCCACCGTTCACGATGCGGCTGGTGTCCATCAGGATCAGGCCGGCCGACAACAAGGCCACCATGGCCGACACCGCCAGACTCAGCGCCGGGATCTCCAGAAACACCGCCGCCAGGCCGGCCAGAATAGCGATCACCATGCCGGCAAACAGAAAGCCGGACATGAAGCTGAAGTCACGCTTGGACGTCACCGCCCAGGCCGACAGCGCCAGAAAGGTTGCGCCGGTGGCCGCCAAGGCCATGGTGACGACCTGCGCGCCGCCAGGCATGGCCAGTGAACGGGCCACCACCGGGCCGAGCGCATAGCCCATGAAGCCGGTAAAGGCGAACACGGCGGGCAAGGCCCAGCCGCTGTTCTTCAGCTTGTGCACTGCGAACAGCAGGCCAAAGCTGCCGACCAGCATGACGATCAGGCCAGGCGCCGGCGCCTGGAACACGATGCCCAGGGTAGCGACTGCGGCGCTGAACAGCAGCGTCATGGCTAGCAACGCGTAGGTATTGCGCAGCACGCGATGGGCGGCGGTGGGCAGGGTTGACGGGGTTTGCACCCCAAGCGCGTTGTCCGACCGGACAGGGCGGGAAATATGTTCCATGGATAGCTCCAAAGTGAAAGATGGGCTTACCTTACGCGCGTATTGATTTCCAAAAAAGCAGATAATTAAGAAACAACACTTCGTAAAAAACTGCTTATGGACACGTCTTTTAGCTACCGGCACTTGCACTATTTCTGGGTGGTGGCCCGCGAAGGCGGCATGGCCCGCGCCGCCGACCGCCTGGGCATGGCAGTGCAAACCGTCAGCACCCAGGTGCGCGAACTGGAGCGCTCGTTGGGCGTCACCCTGCTCAAGCCTGTAGGCCGCGGCTTGGTGCTGACCGAGGCCGGTGTCGCCGCCATGCGCCAGGCCGACCTGATTTTCCAGCTGGGCGAAGAGCTGCCCGCCATGGTCCACGATGCCGTGAGCGCGCCCTCGGTGCGGCTGGCGGTGGGCATTTCCGAGGGGCTGCCCAAGCTGGTGGTGCGCCGCCTGCTGCAGCCGGTGATGCAAGAACCGCATCTGCGCCTGCTCTGCCATGAAGACGAGTTCGATGATCTGCTGGGCGATCTGGCGCTGCACCGCCTGGACGTGGTGCTGGCCGACCGCCCGGCCGCCGCCAACCCCAACCTCAAGGTCTATAGCCACGCGCTGGGCACCTCGCCTATGGCCTGGTATGCGCCGCCGGGTTTGGCCGAGGCCGCACAGCAGGACTTTCCGCGCTCGCTGGCCAAGGTGCCGGTGCTGCTGCCCACCACCCATGCCGCGGTGCGGCCGCGGCTCGACCACTGGTTTGAACGCCTGGGCATCAAACCGCATACCGTGGGCGAATTTGAAGACAGTGCCTTGCTGGTGACCTTCGGCTCCAGTGGCATGGGTGTGTTCGCCGCCGCCGAATGGGTGCACGACGAGCTGACCACACGCTTTGGCGTGCAGCGCATCGGTGCCTGCGAGGGGGTGGAAGAGCGCTTCTACGCGATTGGCACCGAGAAAAAGGTCCAGCACCCGCTGGTCCAGCGGCTGCTGCCCGGTAAGACGTAATCAGGCGCCGCCGACGGCCCCGGCCATGCCCAGCCCAGTCCTGGCGATCCGCATGCGCGGAGCCCGGCGTACCGCCGCAGGCTGCGCAATCTGAAAATCCACCGACGGCTCGGCGCTGAGCCGCACGCTGACCGCCTGCGGCGCGGTCCAGCTACCATGGGCCTGCAGCCACACGTCTTCGCTGCGACCGTCCTGCGTCAACCACAGGCAGCCGGTGCTGACGCGGACCACCGCACCGGCAGGCAAACGCAGAGCCACCACGTCCGGTGTGCGCAATTCGAAATGTTCAATTCTGACCATCGCCGTCTCCTGAAAACCCCCACCACGGCTTGCGGTGGAATGGCATTCACTGTAATCTTGCAACCTATACAGTACCAGTACAGTTAAGCGAATAGCTTCAGCCACTGGCCTGCTGAAGCCACCAATACAGTCCATACCCACCACCGCCATCCCGCCTACCGAACACAGTTCCACCCTGGGCGCGCAGACCACCCTGGTCGACCAACTGGTGCAGTGGGCCGAGCAGCGCATCCAGCAGCAGGTGTTTCGCCCCGGCATGCGCATGCCCTCGGTGCGCGAACTGGCACAAGAGCGCGGCGTGTCGCGCTTTACTGTGGTGGCCGCCTACGAGCGGCTGGTGGCGCGCGGGCACCTGCTGGCGCGGCGCGGCGCGGGTTTTTTTGTGCGCGAGGCTACGCCCCCGGCCGGCACGCGCGCCAAGTCGGCCCCGGCGCGCAGCAAACCGCAGCAAGCCATCAACATGGGCTGGATGGTGCGCAATATGACCAGCGGCATTCCGGCCCACCTGTCGCCAGGCTCGGGCTATCTGCCGCCCGACATGAGCGGCGGCGACCTGCTCAAAATGGGCCTGCGCACATTGGCCAACCACAGCACCAGCCTGCAACTGGCGCAGGGGGCATCCGCACAGGGCTACGCCCCGCTACGCACGCAAATCCAGCGCACGCTGGCCGAACGCGAGATCCAGGCCCATCCGGCGCAAATACTCACCACCACCGGCGCAGCCCAGGCCATCGACCTGATTTTTCGCATGCTGCTGCGCCCTGGCGATACCGTGCTGGTGGGTGAGCCGGGCTGGTGCAATCCGTTGCTGTGGCTGCAGGGGGTGGAGGTAGTAGGCGTGCCCTACACCCCGCAAGGGCTGGACGTGCAGGCCCTCACCGCGCTGGTCGAGAAGCACAAGCCCAAGCTGATGTTCCTCAACCCGGTGCTGCACAACCCCACCGGAACCCTGCTGAGTGCGGCCACGGCCTACCAGATTCTGCGGCTGGCCGAAGCCCACAACATCCTGGTCATCGAAGACGATATCTATTCCGACTTTCTGCCCCAGGGCATGGCCGTGACCCGGCTGGCCAGCCTGGACCAGCTGCGCCGGGTGGTGTACGTAAACAGCTACTCCAAAATGCTCGCGCCCAACATCCGCGTGGGCTATCTGGCCGGCCCGGCCGAGCTGATCGATACCCTGACCACGCACAAGCTGTTGACCGCCCTGACAACCCCCGAGATCAACGAACGCATCGTCTACAAGGCGCTGACTGAAGGCAGCTACCGCAAGCACTGCCAGCGGGTCCACGCGGCCCTGGACAGCCTGCGCGAGCCCGCCTTCAAGCGCATGCAAGACCTGGGACTGCAGGCTTTTTGCCAGCCGCAGGCCGGCTTTCTGGGCTGGTTCGACACCGGGGTGGACACCAACCATCTGGCCGCCCTGGGCCTGGACGCTGGCTACCTGCTGCGTCCGGGCGCGCTGTTCTCGCTGCGGCAAACACCTAGCACGTGGATGGGCATCAACATCGCCACCAGCCACGACCCCGGCATGCTCGCTTGGTTGGCCAAAACCCTGGAGCAGCTGCGCCAGCGTAGCGAAAAACCCTGAGAAATCTGCCGCCCCATTCCCGGCCCCGCCTTCCATAATCAGCTATGCCAAACACGCAATATGCACCGCACGCCGAGGCCCCCGCCCCCCTCCCCGCGACCGGCCTGCTGCTCACCGGCGGCGGCGCGCGCGCGGCCTACCAGGTAGGCGTGCTGGAAGCCATTTCCGATCTACGGCTGGCCAGCGGCGCCGGCCAGCAGGGCAACCCCTTCCCCATCATCACCGGCACCTCGGCCGGGGCCTTGAACGCCGCAGCACTGGCCTGCGGGGCCGACGACTTTGACACCGCGGTGCGGCGCATCGTCAACGTCTGGGAGAACATGGAAGCCGGCCAGGTCTACCGCACCGACCCGATCGGCGTGATGCGCAGCGGCGCGCGCTGGCTGACCCTGCTGTCGGTCGGCTGGATGCTGGCCAAATGGCGCAAGGTACAGCCGCGCTCGCTGCTGGACAACCGCCCGCTGCGCGAGTTGCTGGGCAGCATGGTGCCGCTGGAGCGCCTGCCCAGCCTGGTCCAGCAAGGCCATGTGCAGGCCCTGGCCGTCACCGCGTCCAGCTACAGCTCGGGCGAGCACATGACCTTCTTCGAAGGCATCGCCACGCTGCAGCCCTGGACCCGCTCGCAACGCCAAGGCCAGCGCAATCGGCTGACCTTGGACCACCTGCTGGCCTCGTCTGCCATCCCTTTCGTCTTTCCGGCCATGCCGCTACCTGTCAACGGCCACCAGGAATACTTTGGTGATGGCTCAATGCGGCAATCTGCGCCTGTGGCAGCAGCTATTCATTTAGGAGCAGAGAAGGTGCTGGTAATCGGCGCCGGCCGCATGCACGAACCCAAGGGCGAGGCGCCGACCCTGGCCAACGACAGCTACCCCTCGCTAGCCCAGATCGCCGGGCATGCGCTGTCGAACATCTTTCTGGACGCGCTGGCGGTGGATGTAGAGCGGGCCCGGCGCATCAACCAGACCCTGGGCCTGATCCCGGCCGAGCTGCGCCACAACAGCCAGCTGCGGCCCATCGAGCTGCTGCTGATCGCCCCGTCGCAGCGCATTGACGCGATTGCCGCGCGCCACGTGCACAACCTGCCGCCCACCATCCGCACCATGCTTGGCGGCATGGGCATGTCGTCGCGGGCCGACGACGCCAAGGGCGCGGCCCTGGCCAGCTACCTGCTGTTCGAGTCCGGCTTCACCCGCGAGCTGATGGCGCTGGGCTATGCCGACGCCCGGGCCCAGAGCGCCGAGGTGTGTCGATTCTTCGACTGGCCCGAGGCCTCGCTGCCCGTCTAAAATCGTGGGCTGTTCTGAAAGCCCGTTCTCCATGCCACGCCAACTCTTCGTCACCACCGCCCTGCCCTACGCCAACGGCAACTTCCACATCGGCCACATCATGGAATACATCCAGGCCGACATCTGGGTGCGGTTCCAGCGCATGCAGGGCAATGCAGTGAACTTCGTCGGCGCCGACGACACCCATGGCGCGCCGATCATGATCGCCGCCGAAAAGGCCGGCAAGACGCCGCAGCAATTCGTCGCCGACATCGCCGCCGGCCGCAAGCCCTATCTGGACGGTTTCCACATCGCCTTCGACAACTGGCACAGCACCGACGCGCCGGAAAACCACGCCATGGCGCAGCAGATCTACCGCGAGCTGAAGGCCAACGGCCTGATTTCCAGCAAGGTGATCGAACAGTTCTTCGACCCGGAGAAGAACATGTTCCTGCCCGACCGCTTCATCAAAGGCGAATGCCCCAAGTGCCACGCCAAGGACCAGTACGGCGACAACTGCGAAGTCTGCGGCTCGGTCTACGCGCCCACCGACCTGATCAACCCCTACTCGGCCTTGTCCGGTGCCACGCCCGAGCTGAAAAGCTCGGAGCACTTGTTCTTCCAACTGTCCGACCCGCGCTGCGTGGCGTTTCTGGAACAGTGGACCCAGGACGGCCGGCTGCAGCCCGAAGTGGCCAACAAGGTCAAGGAATGGTTCACCGTGCGCACCAACCCGGATGGCACGACCAGCGAAGGCCTGGGCGACTGGGACATCAGCCGCGACGCACCTTACTTCGGCATCGAGATCCCAGACTCTCCGGGCAAGTACTTCTATGTGTGGCTGGACGCCCCGGTCGGCTACCTGGCCTCGCTGAAAAACCTGCTCGACAAGCGCGGCGAGAACTACGACGCCTACATGGCCAACCCCGCGCTGGAGCAGTACCACTTCATCGGCAAGGACATCGTCACCTTCCACACCCTGTTCTGGCCGGCGATGCTGAAGTTCAGCGGACGCAAGACGCCGGACTCGGTGTTCGTCCACGGCTTTTTGACCGTGAACAACGGCGAGAAGATGAGCAAGAGCCGCGGCACCGGCCTGGACCCGTTGAAGTACCTGGGCCTGGGCATGAACCCCGAATGGCTGCGCTACTACATCGCGGCCAAGCTGAGCGCCCGCAACGAAGACATCGACTTCAACGCCGACGACTTCATGGCCCGCGTCAACAGCGATTTGATCGGCAAGTACGTGAACATCGCGTCGCGCGCCGCTGGATTCCTAGCCAAGCGCTTCGCGGGCCAATTAAGTGCCTTATCGGCCGATGGCGAAGCATTGACCAGCGCCATCAGCTCTCAAAAAGAGAGCATCACGGCGATGTATGAGCAACGCGAATACGCCAAGGCGCTGCGCGAAACCATGCTGCTGACGGACCGCGTGAACTCCTTCGTGGACGCCAACAAGCCCTGGGAACTGGCCAAGCAGGAAGGCGCTGACGCGCGCCTGCAAGACGTCTGCAGCACCTGCATCGAAGCCTTCCGCCTGCTCAGCATCTACCTGAAACCCGTGCTGCCCGCGCTGGTGGCCCAGGTCGAAGCCTTCTTGAACGTCAGCCCGCTGGGCTTTGCCGATGCTGACCGCCTGCTGGGCGCAGGCCACACGATCGGCGACTACAAGCATCTGATGCAGCGCGTCGACATCAAGCAGTTGGATGCACTGTTTGAGCCTCCAGCGCAGGCAGAACCTGCGCAAGCAGCTACAGAAACTGTAGTACCTGGCGGTGAGGAGATTGCACCCACCATCACCATCGACGACTTTGCCAAGGTCGACCTGCGCATCGCAAGAATAGTCAACTGCGAACCGGTCGAAGGCTCGACCAAGCTGCTGCGCCTGACCTTGGACGCGGGTGAAGGCCGCATGCGCAATGTGTTCAGCGGCATCGCCGCCAACTACACGCCAGAGCAACTGATCGGCAAGCTCACCGTGCTGGTGGCGAATCTGGCGCCGCGCAAGATGAAGTTCGGCATCAGCGAAGGCATGGTGCTGGCCGCCAGCCACGCCGACGAAAAAGCCCAGCCCGGCGTCTATGTGCTGGAGCCCTTCCCAGGCGCGCAACCCGGTATGCGCATCGGCTAACAGCCTGCTTCCATGACCTCGCCCCTCGCCCGCTTCCACCCCCGCTTGCTCGACGCGCTGCGGGGCTACAACCGGGAGCGGCTGGCCAAGGATGTGGGCTCGGGGCTGACGGTGGGCATCGTGGCCCTGCCACTGGCCATGGCGTTTGCGATTGCCAGCGGGCTCAAGCCCGAAGCCGGGCTGTGGACGGCCATCATCGCCGGCTTCATCATCTCAGCCCTGGGCGGCACCACGGCGCAGATCGGCGGGCCGGCCGGTGCCTTCATCGTCATCGTCTACGGCATCGTCGAGCGCTACGGCGTGGCCAATCTGCTGATCGCCACCGCCTGCGCCGGCGTGCTGCTGTTCGCGCTGGGTCTGTTCAAGCTGGGGACGCTGGTGCGCTATGTGCCGGTCAGCATCGTCATCGGTTTCACCAACGGCATCGCGGTGCTGATCGCGTTGTCGCAGGTCAAAGACTGGCTGGGCCTGGAAATCATCCACATGCCGGGCGACTTTTTCTCGCAGATCAAAACCATTGCCACGCACATCGACACTATCAACGTCTACGCGCTGGCGCTGGGCTCGGTCTGCGTGCTGGGGCTGTATATCTGGCCCCGGGTGTTTGTACAGGGCTCGCCCATCATCCGCCTGCTGGAAGGCCGCACGGTGCAGACCTTTGCCCGCGTGCCTGGCCCCATCATGGCGCTGACCACGCTGTCCATGCTGGCCTGGGCGCTGGACATGCCGGTGGAAACGCTGGGCAGCCGGTTTGGCAGCATCCCCGACGGCCTGCCGGCCTTCGCCCTGCCCGACTTCAGCTGGGAAACCGTGCGCCTGCTGGTCACCCCGACCCTGACCATCGCCCTGCTGGGTGCCATCGAATCGCTGCTGTGCGCGCGCGTGGCCGACCAGTTGGCCAGCGACCCGCACTACGTCAAGCACGACCCGAACCAGGAGCTGATGGCCCAGGGCATCGCCAATATGGTGGTGCCGTTCTTTGGCGGTATGCCGGCCACCGGCACGATTGCCCGCACGGTGACAAATATCCGCTCGGGCGCCACCTCGCCGGTGGCCGGCATGGTGCATGCGCTGGTGCTGGCCGCGGTGGTGCTGGTGGCCGCCCCGCTGGCCTTGTACATCCCGCTGGCCGTGCTGTCGGGCATCTTGCTGTTTGTGGCCTGGAACATGGGTGAATGGCACGAGTTCGTGCGTCTGCGCCAGTTCAGCGGTCACTACCGCATGCTGTTGCTCGGCACCTTTTTCCTGACCGTGGTATTTGACCTGACGGTGGCGGTGGAAGTGGGCATGGTGCTGGCCTGCGTGCTGTTCATCCGGCGCATGAGCTCGCTGTTCCGCGTGGCGCCGGTAGCGCTGGGCGAGGACGCGCTGGTCTACAAGCTCTACGGCGCGCTGTTTTTTGGCGCGGTGGCCAAGATCGACCCCATCGTGCAGGCGGTGGAAAACCATCCACGTGGCGTGCGCGTGGTGCTCGACGCCTCGCAGCTGATCTCGCTGGATGCGAGCGGCCTGGACGCGCTGGAGCAGTTGCTCAAAGCCATCGTCCACCGCGGCGGCCTGCTGTACATCAACGATGTGAACGAGCAGCCGCGTGGACTGATGGAGCGCTCGGGGTTTGCGGCCCGTTTGCAGGGCTTCCAGGCCGCTGCGGCAGCGGCCGCATGAAAACCACCCTGGACGAATTGCAGGCCTTCGCCTGCGTCATCGATGCAGGCTCGATCACCGCGGCCGCCGAACAGCTGGAACAGACGGTATCGGCGATCAGCCGCTCGCTGGGCCGGCTGGAGAAAAAGCTCGACGTCACCCTGCTGCGCCGCACCACCCGCCGGCTGGAGCTGACCGAGGAAGGCGCGGTGTTTCTGGCCCAGGCACGCAAGATACTGGACGCGGTAGAGCAGGCCGAGGAGCAGATGGCGCTGCGCCGCAAGCAGCCGGCCGGGCGGCTGCGGGTGAACGCCGCCTCGCCCTTCATACTGCATGTGCTGGTGCCGCTGGTGGCGGGCTTTCGCGCCACCTACCCGGACATCGAACTGGAGCTGAACAGCAGCGACCAGATCATCGACCTGATCGAGCACCGCACCGATGTGGCCATCCGCATCGGCCCGCTGGTCGATTCCAGCCTGCATGCGCGGCCGCTGGGTAGCTGCCTGCTGCGGGTGCTGGCCAGCCCGGCCTATCTGCAGGCCGCAGGCAAGCCGCGCAACGTGGCCGATCTGGCCCGGCACAGCCTGCTGGGCTTTACCCAGCCCGAATCCCTGAACGCCTGGCCGCTGCGCAATCCTTCGGGCGAGCGCTACAACATCACGCCCGCATTGCGCGCCTCCAGCGGCGAAAGCCTGCGCCAGCTGGCGCTAGCGGGCGCGGGCCTGGTCTGCCTGTCGGACTTCATGACCGGCGGCGATCGCGCGCGCGGCGATCTGTTGCAGGTACTGCCCAGCGCCACCGTGGAGGTGCGCCAGCCTATCCACGCGGTGTACTACCGCAACACCGCGCTGGTGTCGCGCATCGCCTGCTTTCTGGACTACGTGGCAGCCCATTTCGCGCCGCGCTGATCGCACGAAAACCGTCAACGACTGCGCTCGGCGTCCGGGTCGGTCACCGACAGGGTGCGCAGCACGCGATAGTCCATATCGAACACCACGGTGAAGACCATGGACTTGTTCGGTGGCTCCAGGTAGCGCCAGTCGTATTCAACCTCGTTCTTCAGCTTGAAAGGCGTGGTCTTCATCGGCTTGCCTAGCAGCTTGCGCACGTCTTCCATCATCATGCCGGGCTGTACCTTGGCAAAGTTCAGCGGCGTCAGCACCTGGCGCAGCGCGCTCATCTTGCCGTCCGTGCCGATGGTGATCATGTAGTTCTGGTGGCCCTGGGGCTGGCGGCTGTACTCAAAGGTGCGGCCGCCATCCGGCGCATCCCAGATCTTCTCGGGCTCGCCAAAGCGGGCACGCACATCGGCCTCGGTGGACACGCCCTCTTCCAGCTCGCTGATGCGCTGCGGATCGCAGCCGCCCAGGGCCAGCGCCGCCGACACACAAGCCAGCCACAGCATTCTTTTCAACAGGTACATAAGGGATCTTTCCATCAAGGCCGCTCAATGCTGCCGGCCAAACATCCGGTGGTGCAGGCGCCGCAGCGACCACCACACTCCGCCCGCCACCAACGGGATCGCCACCGCGGCCGTGCTCTCGGGGCTCCAGGGCCAGCCGATGGCGTGCGCGCCTTTGGCCAGATAACTCACCAGGCCGACAATGTAGTAGGTGATCGCCGCTACCGACAGGCCTTCGACCGTGGCTTGCATCTGCAGTTGCAGGCCCTGGCGGGTGTTCATGGTGGTCAACAGCGCCTGGCTGCTCTGCTGCTGCTCGATCTCGACCCGCGTGCGCAGCAGATTGCTCATGCGAGACACCCGTTGCGACAAGGCGTCCTGCCGGCGCGTGGCCCATTCGCAAGTGCTGCGCGCTGGCGTCAGGCGGCGGTCCATGAATTCGCGGATGGTCTGCATGCCGGCCAGCCGCGACTCGTTGATGTCGGTGATGCGTTTGTCTACCAGTTCGAAATACGCCGCGCTGGCGGAGAAGCGCGAATGGGTCGCCGCGTACTGGCTTTCCACCTGGCCCGCCAGCCGGGTCAGGCGGTCCAGCAATTGGGGTTCGTCGTCGCGGTTGGCACTACGGATGGCTTCGGCCAGCGAGGCCAGCTCAAGCTCGGCAAAGGCCAGCACATCGGCGGCATCGCGGGCCACGGGCAAACCCAGCAGCGCGGCCATGCGGTAGGTTTCGATCTCCAGCAGACGCTGCACCAGACGGCCAAGACGGCGCGGCGACAAGGTTTCCACATTCTCAACGGCCGTTTTGGCCATGCCTCCGGCCAGCAAGACGATGCGCGAAAAGCCATCCGCATGGATGGCGAAGTCGGTATACACCTCACCATGGCCACCCGCCACGCTGGAGGCTACCAGTGAATCCTCGAACAACACCTGCCGCACCAGTGCATCGCCACCCTGCACCGCGGCCGAGGGCAGAGCCCACAAATGCAGGCTCACCAGGCACTGGCCGGGCAAGGCGGCAAACCAGTCCTGAGGCACAGCCTGCGCGGCTG
This sequence comes from Rhodoferax sp. OV413, assembly GCF_900104385.1. Classification (GTDB taxonomy): domain Bacteria; phylum Pseudomonadota; class Gammaproteobacteria; order Burkholderiales; family Burkholderiaceae_C; genus Rhodoferax_B. Next base: position 163,497 of record NZ_FNJA01000008.1, read on the forward strand.
TCACAGGGTCGCGCTCGAACACTTGCGCACCGGCCAGCGCGGGCTCCAAGGCCCGCATGAAGGTGTAGGTGACGAACTCGGTATGCATTTCCCAGCGCAGCCGAAATGGCCCCACGTCCATACGGATATGCGTGGAATGGGCATCGGGCTGCGCCAGGTGGTGGTCGCGCAGCAGCGCCGCCACATGGGATCGGCTGGCCTCACGCCCAGCGGCGTCGCAGACCATCACCACGTGGGAGATGGCCAGCGGCGCGGTCATGGCCTCGGGCGGCCGGGCGTGGATTTCGTTGTGCAGCGCCGTGCGTTGCGGGTGTTGCAAGGGGTTGGTGGGAGTTGCCATAGTTGGCCGAGATTGTGACGCAGGCACAGCTCACTCCGACCAAAGCGGCTTCTATCAACAGGTCAAAATTGGCTCTGCCGGCCAATGTGCACTGGCCGGCCGGGAGCCTTGGTGGATCAATCCCGCAGTTCAGCAGGAACCTTGCCGCCGTTTTCGGCAAGCTTGGTCATCACCTGCTTATGGAGCCAAATATTCATTTCAGCTGAACCGTCTTTCGCTCCTGCATACCCCAGCTCGGTCGCCAATTCCTTGCGGGCGTTCAGGCTGCTGTCCAGGCCGAGCAGCTTCATCAAATCGACAATCGAGGTCTGCCAGTTCAACTTTTCGGTGCTCTTTTTGGCGAGGTCATTCATCACAGCCTCGACATCCACGGACTGAGCCGCCACGGCCGTGGCTGTCGCCGCGTTTTGCGCCGCGGCGCCGGCCGCTGCAGCTGCGTCACCGCTGGGCATGGCTGGCGAGTCGGTGGGTGCCTGCCCGTGGTGAAAAATCTTGTTGAGAATGTTGCTGAAAATGCCCATGAGAACTCCTTGTTGGTAAATGCCATGTTCCGCCAGAAACGGGGGCATGGCTGTCAGACGTTGCCCCGATGTACCGATTATTTAAAAAACGTACGTGTCTGCGGCCCACCCAATGTCCCCCGTAAAATCAGGCTAACAAAAGGTTATGTCTATGTCCATCTTTCGCCGCCCCGATTACACATCCGAAGCCACCCAGTTCATCGAACAACTGAAGCAACAAAAGCCCAGCCTGGAAGCCGAGCAGCTCGCTGGCCGCGCCCTGCTGTGGGACAAAAGCGTGGACCGCAGCGCCCAGGCCGAATTCCGCGAAGGCCGGGTCGCGCAGAAGCCCTACGTCTACCAGACTGGCAACAAATAAGTAATCAAATAAGCCTCTGGCGCACACTCCACCTGCGCCAGCAGCTACTATTTAAATAGCAAGCACAGTGGTTGAAGCGCTCGCCTCGCCCGAGACCCCAGAAGCCCTGGACCCGGTGGCCCGGGCCCGCCTGTACGGCGAGCCGATGTTCGCCATGCCGCTGGACTTGTACATCCCGCCCGACGCGCTGGAAGTGTTTCTGGACGCTTTCGAAGGCCCGCTGGACCTACTGCTGTACCTGATCCGTAAGCAGAACTTCAACATCCTCGACATCCCGATGGCGGCGCTGACGCGCCAGTACCTGGTCTACGTGGACGAAATCCGCAGCCGCAATCTGGAGCTGGCGGCCGACTACCTGCTGATGGCCGCGATGCTGATCGAGATCAAGTCGCGCATGCTGCTGCCGCCCAAGAAGGCGGCGGAAGGCGAGGAAGCCGAAGACCCACGCGCCGCCCTGGTGCGGCGGTTGCTGGAATACGAGCAGATCAAGCTGGCTGCGGCCCGACTCAACGCCCTGCCGCAGTTCGGCCGCGACTTCCTCAAGGCCCAGGTGTATATCGAGCAGGCCTTGCAGCCGCGCCTGCCCGAGGTGCATTTGGCCGATCTGCAGGAAGCCTGGCGCGACATCCTGCGCCGCGCCAAGCTGATCCAGCACCACAAGATCAGCCGCGAAGAGCTGTCGGTGCGCGAGCACATGAGTTTTCTGCTGAAGACGCTGCAAGGCCGCAAGTTCGTCGAGTTCGAAGAACTGTTCGACCCGGACAAGGGCATGTCGGTGCTGGTGGTGACCTTCATCGCCCTGCTGGAGCTGGCCAAGGAAACCCTGGTCGAGATCGTGCAGGCAGAAGCCTTTGCGCCGATCTACGTGCGGCTGGCCTACGCTCCTGTCACGGTAGCCTAACTGCCGAAGTGCTTGCGGTAGCGCGACGGTAAATCAGCGATGCGCAGCAGCATGGGCAGGTCGGCGGTATTGAAATCCGGGTCCCAGGCCGGCGCGCCCAGCACCTTGGCACCCAGGCGCAAATAGCCTTTGATCAACGCCGGTGGCTCGATCGCCAGCGTGCTGTCGAACTGCTCGATTGGCAGTGGCAGGCGCGGCTGCACGTGGTATTCGATCGGTGCCATATGGGTCTGCTGCAGCTGCTGCCAGATGCTGGCCGCCGCATCGCCACTGACCACGCCGTTGTGCAGCATCGGAATGCTGGCGCAGCCAACCATGGTGTCGAGCTGGTTGCGCTGCATGAATTCGGCCAAAGCCCCCCACAGCGCCAGGATCACGCCACCGTGGCGGTGATCGGCATGCACGCAGCTGCGGCCCAGCTCCACCATGCGGCTGCGCAGATTGCGCAAGCGCACCAGGTCGAATTCGGTATCGCTATAGGTGCTGCCGACCCGCTTGGCCTGTACCGGTGTGAGGACACGGTAGGTACCGATAACTTCGCGCGTCACGGCGTCGCGCACCAGCAGGTGTTCACAGAAGTCGTCAAACAGGTCCACGTCATGCCCCGGCAAACGGGTTGCCAAGCGAGCCCCCATCTCCACCGCGAACACCTGGTATCTCAGGCGCTGGGCTTCACGGACTTCATCCTGCTGCCGCGCCCAGGAGACCACGATACCGGCCGCAGGCCGCGCATCCTTGCCAACGCTCGGCGCTTCCACCCGTTCTTCGCGTCGATGAAGTGACCCCCGAAGCATGGACGCCGGCGTGAACGGCGACAGTGGCGACAGCGCAAAGGTAGGGGTTGGCAGTTCTTTCATGGACTTCTCCTGTGTGTTGCAGGGAGTCTGAAAGCCGGGCATGACAGGCGTGTGTAGGCTGAATGGCATTTCCATGACATCTGGCCCAGCAGACCTATCGACAAGAAGCCCTTATTTGCGGGGAATGGGCTGGGGCCAATCTGGCTTGGCAAGTCACGCACTGACCAAATGCCACTACGTTGGGCCGAAAATTTGGGTGGACTTCGTTCCGCGCTTGGATGCACCCAAGATCCCGGCCGAGTCAGGAGGAAACGCCGAGAGTGCAGCCGTCAAGCCAGCACGGCGTGCGTAGGGTACGAAGTATCAGACTTGGGCGTGCCGCTTTGTATTCCGAATCAGCGTGCATTCCCGCTCGCGATCGGCCACAGTGGCTGGAGAAGATGCGCGCGGCTCGGTAGTTTGGTTGGCGGTCACACAGCTGGCGGGAACCGTATTGTTTTTAGCCAGGTCGCCGTCATCGTCGGCGTAATAGGCCACGACACATGCAATCGTGATGACGGTGAGACGCCATTTTGTAGTTTTCATTCCGCAACCCAATCTGCTTGTTTCCGGTCGCGTTCCTGTAACGAACCGTAAGCAAATTGTGACTCCGCTGGCTGGATTGCATACTATCGCTTGTGCTTACGTAGTACTACGCGGTTTTCGCAACTGCGGACTCGGGTGGGCACCCAAGAAATGCAGCACCAATAAATGCTACGTGCCGATCCTCTGGGCCAAGAATGCAAAAAGCCTGCTATCCATAAGATAGCAGGCTTTTTATTTACCTGGGGTGGCTGAAGGGGCTCGAACCCTCGACAACAGGAATCACAATCCTGGACTCTACCAACTGAGCTACAGCCACCGTAGACTCAAATTATACCCTGAATTATGGGCCGGGTTTGATCAACCTGCATCACCACCGATTTTGGTAAGCGGTTTCGCCACATTGATCTTCACCTTGAAGCGCTCCTTGAGCAACTGGTAGTAGGCGCGGCTCTCGGCACCGGCCCAGCCCTGAACGTATTGGTCGCGGCCCTGCTTCAGTGCAGCCTCAACAGGCGCATCGCGCGGCACCAGCTTGTTGATCTTGACGACGGCGTAGCCTTGCTCGCCCAGATCCGCTGCGGTCCACGCAGGCAGGCTGGACGCATCGGCGCGCAATGCAGCATCCACCACCTTCACAGGCTGTTGCTGGGTGTTCTCGCGCGAGACCAGCACAGCAGCAGGCAAGGTGGCCGCGCCAGGGTTGGCCTTCCACGCGGTCAGTTTTTCCAGGCCTTCTTTCTTTGCCATTTCGGTCGCACGCGCGCCCACCAGCTGGATGCGCACCTGCTCTTTCACTTCCGCAAACGGACGGGTGTGGGCGGCGGTGTACTGGGTAATGCGCCCGGACGCCAGCTGGTTGGCAGCGATCTCGATGGCTTCGGTATTGCGCTTCTTCTCGATGGAGTCGGAGGAGAAGATCGCATTCAGGAACTTGGCATTGGCCAGCACACCCTTGGCACCCGGCACCGGTGTACGGGACAGCGGCGCGGTTTGGACCTGCAGCTTCAGGCGTTCGGCAATCGGCTTGAGGCTGTCCGCCTGCTCGTACACGCCATTGGTGAAGGCTTCGGCCACTTCGGCAAACTTGCTCTGGGCTTGCTGGTTCTTCAGCTCGGCTTCCAGCTCGGGGCGCATTTCCTCAAAGCTGCGTTGCTTGGGGGCCCGGATATCGGTCAGCTGGATGATATGGAAGCCGAAGTCCGATTCCACGACGTCGCTGATGTCGCCTTTCTTCAAGGCAAACGCAGCATCTTCAAAAGGCTTGACCATGGCACCGCGGCCAAAGTAGTCAAGGTCGCCGCCATTGGCTGCAGAGCCGGTATCTTGCGAATTCTTCTTGGCGACTTCGGCAAAGCTGGCGGGAGTCTTCTTCACCTGGGCTAGCAATTCCTCGGCTTTGGCGCGGGCCTTCTTGCGCTCATCCGACGATGCATCCTTGGCTGCATTGATCAGGATGTGGCTGGCGCGGCGCTCTTCCTTGCCAGCCAGGCGGTCGGCATTTTCTTTGTAGTAGGTACGCAGATCCTGCTCATTCGGCACGATGCTTTTCTTCACCGCATCCAGGTCCAGCACCACATACTCGATGGTGGCCTGCTCAGGCGCCTGGAACAACGCAGCGTGGTCTTTGTACCAGGCTTCCAGGTCTGCATCGCTGGGGCTGACCTTGGCGGCAAAATCAGCCGACCGGAACAGGCTGACCTGTACTTCGCGTTTTTCAAACAAGGCATTCAATGCCAGATCGGCTTCGGCCGCCGAGCTGAAAGACGTGCCGGCCACGCCGCTCACTACCTGGCGCTGCGAGAGGTCGGAACGTACCCGGGCTTCAAACATTTCCGGCGTCATGCCCTGGGCAGCCAGCAGTTGGCGGTAGCGCTCGATGTCCAGGGAGCCGTCGGGCTTGCGCAGCGAGGCAATCGATGGATCGTCTTGCAGATTGCGCGCCAACCGGCTGTCGCTGGTCACCAAACGGGACTTGTCGGCCGCGGCCGCCAGCACCCGTTCCTGCACCAGGTTTTCCAGCGTGGCGTAACGCGCTTCGGCGGAATCCAGCACCTTGGGGTCAATACCCGGCTGTGACGCCATCACGCGCTGCACCTGGGTGCGGTGGGCCGCGTCCCAGTCGGTTTGCTTGATGTCCTTACCCGCAACGGTTGCGACCGTATCGCCGCCTTCATTGAAACGCCGAAAACCCTCGCTGCCACCGACGACGATGAAGGCGGGAATGATCAGCAAGAACATCAAGCCCATCATGATCTTGCTGTGCTTGCGGACGAAATCAAACATGGAAGAACTCTTTTAAAACACGACCGGTGCAGACCCCGCCACCCGGGTGCTGCATCGAATCCACAAAAACAAAAAGGCGAACAATCTGTTCGCCTTTGCTGGGTGGGGTTGGTGGGTGCTGACGGGCTCGAACCGCCGACCTACGCCGTGTAAGGGCGCTGCTCTACCAACTGAGCTAAGCACCCCCACCTGAAACAGAAAACTCAGTTCAAGGCATCTTTCAATGCCTTGCCCGGACGAAACTTTGGAACCTTTGCCGCCTTGATTTTAATCGCAGCGCCGGTGCGCGGATTGCGCCCAGCACGTGCAGCGCGTTTGCCCACTGCAAAGGTACCGAATCCTACCAGCGAAACGGTGCCGCCTTTTTTCAAGGTGGTTTTTACCGCCCCGATGGTGGACTCCAGAGCGCGCGTCGCAGCGGCTTTGGAAATATCAGCATGCTTTGCGATGTGTTCAATCAATTCGGTTTTGTTCACAAGGAGCCCCTCGCTCAAATTTATTCAGACAAGCAATGTTCGAAAATTTTTCCCTGCCTTGTCGCTCTGCGGCGCGCAAAAAACAAGCCTTGGAAAAACATAACTGTGTAGCAACCGCTACGCGACCGATTAAAACCAGGGTCTTCCAAGGTGTCAATCGGACCAAGCGCTTTCAAGCGGCGCGGAGGCGGATTCTAGACCGTTTTCGGCCAACTCCTGAAGCCTGCCTCTACTTTTTAAATCACAATAAAAACGGTGCAGCATCTGCACCGTTTTGGGGCCAGCTTGGCCCACCCCATTCAACCCGTTATCAACCCGCTATTTCGTCCGCGCCCGAATTTCCGGCAGGGCTTTCTGTAGATAGTAGACCATAGACCAGATCGTCAAAATTGCTGAAATCCAAATCAGCCACACGCCCCATTGGTGGGTATCGATGATGCCCAGCAGCTGGCCGTCATACAGCAGGAACGGGATCGCCACCATCTGCGACACGGTCTTCAGCTTGCCGATCATGTGCACCGCCACGCTCTTGGAAGCGCCTATTTGCGCCATCCATTCGCGCAAGGCCGAGATCGCGATCTCGCGGCCAATGATGATCAAGGCGACGAACACATCAGCGCGCCCCAGATGCACCAGCACCAGCACGCAGGCGCAGACCAGGAACTTGTCGGCCACCGGGTCCAGAAAGGCCCCGAAGGACGAGGTCTGGTTCAGCCTGCGCGCCAGGAAGCCATCCAACCAGTCGGTGGCAGCAAACACCACGAACATGACGGTGGCCACCAGGTTGCGGTGGGGCTCGCTGATCGGCAGGTAAAACACCCCGATGATCAGCGGTATCGCGACAATGCGCGTCCAGGTCATGATGGTGGGTATGGTCCAAAACATAGCTGGATTGTGTCATGCCGTTACAGGACCGGGATCAGCGCAGGGCGCGGTAGATTTCTTCCGCCAACTCGCGTGAAATACCGTCAACTTTGGCGATGTCGTCCACACCGGCTGCAGCCACGCCACGGATGCCACCAAAACGCTGCAGCAGGCTCGCCCGTTTCTTCGGTCCGATGCCTGCAATATCTTCCAGCTTGCTGCCGCCGACGCGGACCTTGGCGCGCTGGGCACGCATGCCGGTTATGGCGAAACGGTGCGCCTCGTCGCGTATCTGCGCGACCAGCATCAGCGCCGCCGAATCGCGTGCCAATGTGGCCTTGGTACGGCCATCGGCAAACACCAGTTCTTCGAGCCCGACCTTGCGGCCCTCGCCTTTTTCAACCCCCACGATCAGCCCCAGGTCCAGGCCCAAAGCCTCGAACACCGACTTCGCCATTGATACCTGGCCCTTGCCACCGTCGACCAGCACCAGGTCCGGCATGCGGCCCGAAACGGTGGCCAGCGGCTCGGCACTCGGCTCGGCCTGCACGCCAAACTTGCTGTAGCGGCGGGTCAGCACCTGGCGCATGGCCGCGTAATCGTCGCCCGGCGTGATGCCCTCGATCTTGTAGCGCCGGTATTCCGAGTTCTGCATCTTGTGCTGCTGGAACACCACGCAGGAGGCCTGGGTCGCCTCGCCCGCTGTATGTGAAATATCGAAACACTCGATACGCAAGGTATCCAGGTCGTCGGGCGCCAGGTCCAGCGCGTCGACCAGGGCCCGGGTGCGCGCCTGTTGCGAACCTTCTTCAGCCAGCAGGCGCGCGAGCTGCAGGCCTGCATTCTTCTGCGCCATCTCCAGCCAGACACGGCGCTGTTCACGCGGGTTGTGCACCGCCGTCACCTTGGTGCCGCTTTGCGACGACAAGGCATCCAGCAAGGCCTTGCCCACCGGCGCACTGGTGATCAACGCCGGCGGGATCGCCACGTCGATGTAATGCTGGGCGATGAAGGCCTCCAGCACCTGCACTTCCACCGCCTGGGCGACCTCCTCTCCTTCCACCTCGACCGCGCTCATGAACACCGCGTCTTCCACATGCGTGGGGTAGTAGGCCCTGTCGCCAAGGTGACGCCCTCCGCGCACCATGGCCAGATTCACACACGCCCGGCCGCCCTGCACCTTCACCGCCAGGATGTCCACGTCCTTGTCGGACACGTTGTCTACCGACTGCTGGTGCAGCACGGTGGACAAGGCGCTCATCTGGTTCCGCAGCTCGGCGGCTTGCTCGAACTCCAGCTTGTCGGCGTGGGCCATCATGCGGACCTCCAGCGCCTTCAGCACCTGCTGGGTTTCGCCGTCCAGAAACTTCTCGGCATTCAGCACGTCCTGCGCGTAGTCTTGCGGCGAGACGAAGTTCACGCACGGGCCCGAGCAGCGTTTGATCTGGTACAGCAGGCAGGGCCGGGTGCGGTTGTTGAACACCGTGTCCTCGCAGGTGCGCAGGCGGAACACTTTCTGCAGCAGCTGGATCGATTCCTTCACCGCCCAGGCACTGGGGAAGGGGCCGAAGTAGCGGTGCTTTTTCTCCACCGCGCCACGGTAGTAGGCAACGCGCGGAAAGCTCACGGAGCTAGGCTCTGCCGCCACGGTCGGCAAGGCCGTGATCTTCAGGTACGGATAGCTTTTGTCGTCGCGGAACAAGATGTTGTACTTGGGGTGCAAGGTCTTGATCAGGTTGTTTTCCAGCAGCAGCGCCTCGGCCTCGGAGCGCACCACTGTCGTCTGCATGCGCGCGATCTTGCTGACCATGTGGCCGATGCGGGTGCCGCCGTGGTCGCGTTGGAAGTAGGTGGTGACGCGCTTCTTCAGGTTCTTGGCCTTGCCCACGTACAGCACCGTGCCGTCGGCATCGAAATAGCGGTAGACGCCGGGCAAGGCGGGCAAGGCGGCGACTTCGCTCAGCAGTTGCTCGGAATGCACGGGCTCGGTAACAGGCGCTTCGGCTGGGACGGCAGCAACCGCCAGCGGTTCAACAGGATTAATCTCGGACATACGCGTATTGTGGACAATCGGAGCTTGCGTCCGCAGCCTCCCCCATGATCCCCCTGAAATATCTTTCGGCCTACCCGGCCCACGTCACCGCCCAGGTGCAGCAGCTGCTGGCCGACGACAAGCTTGGCCCCCTGCTGCTGAAAAAGTACCCGAGCGCCCACGGCGTGCGCACCGACAAAGCCTTGTACGACTACGTGATGGACCTGAAAACCCAGCACCTGCGCAACGCCGCGCAGATCAACAAGGTCGGCTTTGACGCCAAGCTGCACGTCTACCACCATGCGCTCGGCACCCACACCACGGTGTCGCGGGTGCAGGGCAACAAGCTCAAGGCCAAGCACGAGATCCGTATCGCCACCTTGTTCAAGGACGTGCCCGACGCCTTCCTGAAAATGATCGCGGTGCACGAACTTGCCCACTTGAAGGAGCGCAACCACGACAAGGCCTTCTACCAGCTGTGTACCTACATGGAGCCCGACTACCACCAGCTGGAGTTCGACGTGCGCCTGTACCTGACCCACATCGACGTGGCCGGCAAACTCAACTGGCCGAGCTAATGCGCTGGGACATCTTCTGCCAGGTGATCGACAACTTCGGCGACATCGGCGTCTGCTGGCGGCTCAGCTGCGACCTGGCCGCCCGCGGCGTGCAGGTGCGGCTGTGGGTGGACGATGCTTCGGCCCTGGCCTGGATGGCGCCCGACGGCTGCCCCGGCGTGGAAGTGCGGCCCTGGACCCAGCCGCTGGACCTGCAAAACCTGGAACCGAGCGATGTCTGGGTCGAAGCCTTCGGCTGCGAGATTGCTCCTGAATTCGTAGCTGCCTGTGCAGACCATACCTGCGCTGATGGCACAAAACCCTTGTGGATCAACCTCGAATACCTGTCGGCCGAGCGCTATGTCGAACGCAGCCACGCCCTGCCCTCGCTGCTGCGCGACGGCCCGGCTGCGGGCCGCCAGAAATGGTTCTTCTACCCCGGCTTCAACGACAAAACCGGAGGCCTGCTGCGCGAGGCCGATCTGGCCCAGCGCCAGGCCGACTTTGACCGCAGCGCCTGGCTACACGACCTGTGGCCCCGGCTGCAGCACGGCTTCGGTGCGCCACAGGCCGCGGCTGGCGAACAACTGGTCAGCCTGTTCTGCTACGAGCCCCCGGCCCTGCAGGCCTGGCTGGAACAGCTGGCCAGCACGCCCCGGCCAACCCGGCTGCTGGTGACAGCCGGCCGAGCGACGCGCGCCGTACAGGCCTTGCTTTCAGATGAAAATGGCCTGCAGCGCTTATCCCACCTGCAGGGGCAGCTATCTATTTCATACCTGCCCGCATTGACGCAGCGCGACTTCGACCACCTGCTGTGGGCCGCAGATTGCAATCTGGTGCGCGGTGAAGACTCGCTGGTGCGGGCCGTCTGGGCCGGAAAACCCTTCGTCTGGCAGATCTACCCGCAGCACGACGCCGCGCACCACGTGAAACTGGAAGCCTTTCTCGACATGGCCCAGGCGCCGGCATCGCTGCGGCAATTCCACAGCGTCTGGAACGGGCTGGAGGCCGCTGCGCTGCCTGCGCTGGACCTGGAAACCTGGGGCCAGAATGCGCGGGATTTGCGGGCCAGGCTGCTGCAGCAAGCCGATCTGGTCAGCCAGCTGCTGACCTTTCAGCCGGAAACACGCTAAAATTCAGGGCTTTGCCCAACAGGGCACTTTGGCATACGCACATGCGTAGCCCTAACTGCCGCAGTCATGCTGTCTCAAGCGTTGCGCGGCCCTCACTCCAGAGAATGCTATGAAAATCGCCCAAGAAATCCGCGCTGGCAACGTCATCATGCACGGCAAAGACCCGATGGTCGTCCTGAAAACCGAATACAGCCGCGGCGGCCGCAACTCCGCCACCGTGCGCATGAAGCTGAAGAGCCTGATCGCCAACTTCAACACCGAAGTGGTGTTCAAGGCCGACGACAAGATCGACCAGATCGTGCTGGACAAGAAGGAGTGCACCTACTCCTACTTCGCCGAACCCATGTACATCTGCATGGACACCGAGTACAACCAGTACGAAGTCGAAGCCGAAAACATGGGCGACGCACTGAACTACCTGGAAGACGGCATGGAACTGGAAGTCGTGTTCTACGACGGCAAGGCCATCTCGGTCGAACTGCCCACCAGCGTGCAGCGCGAAATCACCTGGACCGAACCCGCCGTCAAGGGCGACACGTCCGGCAAGGTGCTGAAGCCCGCCAAGATCGCCACCGGCTTTGAGTTCGGCGTGCCGATCTTCGTGGCCCAGGGCGACAAGGTCGAAATCGACACCCGCACCGGCGAATACCGCAAGCGCGTCTAATCCACGCCCTGGCACACAAAAATGGCTCCTTCGGGAGCCTTTTTTTATGCCCGGCTCAAGTCCGGCCGGCAAACCGCCGATAACAACCTGTTAACCCAGGAGCGCCGTATGAACATTGCCAGCACCGCCGCCGTGCAGACCGCCACCGCGGCCGCCCAAACTCCGACATCCGACAGCCTGCACATCGCGGTGCTGAAGAAAGCCCTGGACGTACAGGCCGTGGCCGCGCTGGGGCTGATCCAGGCTCTGCCGCAGCCGCCCGCGCTGGCCACCGACGGCAGCCTGGGCACCCAGGTCAACACCTACGCCTGAACCTCAAAATTTATAAAAAATAGGCCTCTGGCGCAATCTGTACCTACGCCAGCAGCTACGCTATTTATAGCGAATCCGCACCATCCAGCAGCTCCGGGTAGCAGACCTGGTTGCGGCCCCGCTGCTTGGCCTCGTAGAGCATGGCGTCGGCGCGCGACAGCAGCTCGTCCAACGAAGTGTCCAGGTCCGACAAAGCCAGGCCAAAGCTGGAACTGATGGGCACGCGCTGCCCGCTACCCACCGAGATCACCGCGTTGAACACGCCCAGCCGCATGCGCTCGGCCGCCGCCACCGCACCCGCCAGGTCGGTATCCACAGCCACCACCACAAACTCGTCGCCGCCGATGCGGCCAAACAGGTCGGTGCCGCGCAGGCCTTGCTTGCAGGCCTCGACCACCGAGATGATGGCGCGATCGCCCACCGCGTGGCCATAGCCGTCGTTGACCAGCTTGAATTTGTCGATGTCGAAGGCAATGATGGCGACCTGCGCGCCGGCGCGGCGGGCCCGCTTCAGCTCGTGCTCGGCCCGTTCCAGCAGGCAGCGCCGGCTCAGGATGCCGGTCAGCGCGTCGGTATTCGCCAGGTCGCGGAACTTCTCTTTCAGCTGCACCACTTCGGTGATGTCGGTGGAGATACCCACGTAAGCGTCCACATGGCCGTCGCTTTCTATCGGCACCTTGATCGACCAGTAGTGCCGGTCCACGCCGTTCACGTCGACAAAGGTTTCCTCGCCTATCGATTTCTCGCCGCTGCCCAGCACCCGCTGGTCCATGATGCCGAAGCGGTCGGCCTCGGTCTGAGGGATCATTTCGGCGTCCGACTTGCCCACGATGCTGGCCTGGGTCTGGCCGAACAACTGGGCCGCATTGGCGTTGGCGTACAGGTAGCGGCGCTGGTGGTCCTTCATGTAGACCAGGGCGTCCAGGCTGTTCAGCACCGTGTCCAGCAGGCGCTTTTGTTCGCGCAGCCGGGTCTCCAGCCGCCGCCGCTCGGTGATGTCGGTGGACACGCCGCACATGCCGACCACCGCACCTGCGGCATCGAACAGCGGCTGCTTGACCGACCAATAGACCCGCTCTTCGCCGCTGTGGCTGAAGACGTTGACCTCTTCCATCTCGACCCGCTGGCCTTGCTGCAGCACGCGCTGGTCGCTGAGCTGGATCTGTATGCTGGCCGACAGGTCAAAGAAATCGGCCGCCGAGCGGCCTACCAGCTCCTGCAAACTGCAGGCAAACAGCTCGCACACCATCTGGTTGCCATAGGTGTAGCGGCCCTGCAGGTCCTTGGTGAAAACATAGGCCCCCACCTGGTTCAGCGTGCTATGCAGCTGGGTGACCTGGGCGATCAACGCTTCGGCAGAAGAGTCCAAGCGCATCTCCATCGTTCGAAATGACAAATAACTGGAATCCAGTTTAAGGCCGGATCGGCGTTTCTCCAGGCCGGCGCCGGTACCAGCGCGTCAATTCGATGCTGGCAATGCACACCGCCAGCCAGGCCGTGCCAGACGCCAAGCCGGCCAGCACATCGCTGGCAAAGTGCACGCGCAAGAAAATCCGGCTCACGCCGATGGAAAACGCCAACGCCGCCGCGCCCAACACCAAGGGCAAGTGCCACCGCCCCGGTAAAAAGCGGGTCAGCACATAGGCCAGCATGCCGTAGGCCACCACCGAACCCGAGGTGTGCCCGCTGGGGAAGCTAAAGCCGCTGGCCATCACCGGCCCGTCGTCGTGCAGCGGCCGCACCCGCGCGAAAACCGCCTTCAGCGTGGTGTTCAGTACGCCGTTGCCGGCCACGGCCAGCACCCAGCCCAGGGCCAGCCAGCGCCGACCGCGCAATGCCAGGGCCAGCGCCACCAGGATGCACAGGCCCGTCAGGGTGGCGGTGTCGGCCAGCCGCGTCAGCAAGGCAAACGCCTGCAGCGCCGCGGGCGGCAGGCTGGTGCGCACCGCATCGGCCAAAGCCTGGTCGGCCTGCCCCATGGAGGCCCCTGTCGTGCCCAGTTCTTCGGCGATCTCGGCAAACACCCAGGCCGCAGACACGATCAGCCCAAAGCCCGCGGCCAGGCGCACGGCCAGATAGGCCAGCGGCGGCAGCGCGCTCTGGTCGTGCGGCACGTGGTAGCGCCGCACCAGCCACCAGCAGGCGGCAGACGACGCCAGCAGCAGCGCCAGTAATACCCCGTACACCGCCAGCGGATGCTGGCCCGCAAATTGGGCCCAGTGCATGAGCACATCGGATTCAGTCGCCATGGCTTTCTCTTGAAGGTTGGATTTGGGTCCTACGCACACACACAAAAGCTCCCGAAGCGGAGGCGAAATCCCATTGTTCGACCAGGCATTGGCCGTCCTCGGCCGGCCAGCGCAGCAGGTTGACCGAATTCGGCACACCGGAGCGCACCCGCGACGACACCGCCGTGCCCGCCTGCACCGCCCACATGGGCCGGGCCAGGCCGGGCAACGCCGCAACATACGGCAGGTGGATATGGCCGCCCAACACCAGGTCGGCGCCGGCCGCAGCCCAGGCGCGCTGGGCCTGGGCGTGGCCGTGCAAACGGTTCGGTTCATCGACGGTGCGGACCACGGCAATCGGCTGGTGCACCACCACCACCCGCAGCTGGGCAGGACTGGCCTGGGCCAGCAAGCCGGCCACCCGGTCCGTCTGGGCGGCAGAAATCTCGCCATCCTGGTGCCGGTAGGCGCGCGTGGTGTTGACACCGATCACCAGCAGCTCGGGTGAGCGGAACACCGGCTCCAGCTCCGGCCCAAAGGCCGCGCAATACCGCGCATACGGGTGGCGCAGCCGGGCCCATAGGTCGAACAGCGGAATATCGTGGTTGCCGGGAATCGCCAGCAGCGGCGCACCCAGCTGGTCCATCAGCGCCCGCGCCGTACGGAACTGGGCCGGGTGCGCGCGCTGGGTGATGTCGCCCGACAGCACCAGCAGATCGGGCCGCTGGGCGGCCACCAGCGCCTGCAGCGCCGCCACTACCGGCGCCTGCTCGGTGCCGAAATGCAGGTCGGAGATTTGCAGCAAGACGCTCATGCCGGGGCCGCCTGCGCAGCGGCGACAACGGAGGCGGGGGCGGGCTTCAGCAGGTACAGCGGCCGGGCCGCCACCCGGAACTCCAGCGGGGTGCGCATGCGCGTGACCTCGCCGTCGAAGGCCACCTTGATCGTGCGCCGGCCATAGGCCAGCCGAGGTTTGACCCGCATGCGCTGGAAGGCAAAGCTCTCCACGCTGTCGGCTTCGCCCAGCGTGCCGACGGCGCCGCGCAGCATCAGCCAGGCCATGGTCAAAGTGCCTATGGGTTTGAGCATGACGGCGGCGATGCGGCCGTCGTCCAAGGCCCGGGCTGGATGGTCGCTCAGGTTCAGGCCGACCTGCTCCAGCTGCAGCCGGTTGTTGCCAACGAACAGCGTGGGCGTACGCACCTCGCGCAGCACGCCGCCCTCGTCAATCTGCAACCGCAGCTGGCGGTGCGCGCGCAGCAAGGTCATGCAGGCCGCGCCCAGCGCCACCCAGCGGCTGCGGCCAAAGCGGGACTTGTAGGTTTCGCGGTCTTCCAGCAGGTCGGGGTACAGGCCCAGGCTGGCGTTGACCAGGAACACGTGGTCGTTCACCGTGCCCACCTGTACCGGCACCGGCTGGGCCTGCATCAGCATCTGCGCAGCCTCGGCCGGCTCGGTGGAGATGCCATGGGTGCGGGCGAAATAGTTGAAGGTGCCCAGCGGCACCACGCCCATGGGGCAGCCGGCACCGTGCGCGGCCTGGGCCACGGCGTTGATGGTGCCGTCGCCGCCCACTGCCACCACCGCCGAACGCCTGGCCAGGGCATCTGCCGCCGCCTGCTGCGCCACCCGGTCCAGTTCGTCCGGCTTGGCAAAGCGCAGCTCGCCCTGGCGGCCGGCGGCCTGCAGCGCGTCTTCGATCACCGCCCGCTTGGCTTCGCCAGCACTGCTGCCCGAGGCCGCGTTGATGATGAAGATCAGGGCCGCAGCGGGGTCGATGCGGGGCGTGTCGGTGGGGCTATAGGGCATACCCGCATGCTAGCAGCCAGGCCTATAACCCCACATCGGGCCCCGGCCTGTAGGATTTAGGCCCAAACCGGCTCCCGCGCAGCTACCATCGGCGCAACCAGCTATAAAACCAGTAGCAAACCACACCCCTACCCTGGAACACCCGCTTATGTACGACCTTGCCAAACTGCTCCATCTGGTGTCCGCCATCGTCTGGATGGGCGGCATGACCTTCATGCTGTTCGCGCTGCGGCCCGCGGCCCTGGCGCTGCTGGAGCCACAGCCCCGCGCGCGGCTGATGGGCGCGGTGTGGCAGCGCTTCTTCCGGCTGGTGCTGGTGGCGGTGGTGGTTCTGTTCGCCACCGGCAGCCACCTGTACACCACGGCGTTCAAAGCCGCCAAGGCCGCCACCGGCGCGGGCAGCGTGCCGCTGGGCTGGAACCTGATGCTGGGCCTGGGGCTGGTGATGATGCTGGCCTTTGGCCACATCTACTTTGCAGGCTTCGCCAAGTTCCGGCGCGCGGTGGCCGCCGCCGAATGGCCGCAAGCCGCCCAGGCCGCAGGCCAGATCCACAAGCTGGTGGTGCTGAACTTCGTGCTCGGCTGGCTGGCCATCGCCTCAGTGCGGCTGGTGCACTGAGGCGCCAAGCCATCAGGTCGCTTGCAGGAAAGCCAGCAGGTCGGCGTTGAGCCGGTCCTTGCTGGTGGCGGGCAAGGCATGGGAGCCGTCTTTGTAGACCTCCAGCCGGGCGTTCTTCAGCAGCTTCATGGCGGCCATGGCCGAGGCGCCGATAGGCACGATCTGATCGTCGCCGCCGTGGACCACCAGGGTGGGGATGGTCATCTTCTTCAGGTCTTCCGTGAAGTCGGTTTCCGAGAACTGCTTGATGCACTCGTAGGCGCCGCGCAGGCCGGTCTGCATGCCGATCATCACAAAGGTATCGCGCAGGCCTTGCGAGTCCTTGGCACCCGGGCGGTTGAAGCCGAAGAAAGGCGTGGTGAAGTCCCGGAAGAACTGCGCGCGGTCGGCCTGCACGCCGGCGCGGATGCCGTCGAACACGCTCAGTGGCAGGCCGCCGGGGTTGGCCGGGGTCTGCAGCATCAGCGGCGTGACCGCACCGACCAGCACCGCCTTGGCGACCCGGGCCGTGCCATGCCGGCCGATATAGCGGGCGACCTCGCCGCCGCCGGTGGAGTGGCCCACGAAGGTGGCGCCCTTGAGGTTCAGCGCATTCACCAGCTCGGCCAGGTCGTCGGCATAGGTGTCCATGGTGTTGCCGTCCCAGGGCTGGCTGGAGCGGCCATGGCCACGCCGGTCATGGGCGATCACGCGGTAGCCCCGGTTGGCCAGGAACAACATCTGGTCTTCCCAGGCATCCGCGCTCAGCGGCCAGCCGTGGCTGAACACCACGGCCGGGCCGCTGCCCCGGTCCTTGTAGTACAGCTGTGTGCCGTCCTTGGTGGTGAACATATTGCTGCGCAGAAAGCCGGACGCGCCTGCATGCACCTTGGACGGTACCGCTTGGCCCGCGGCTCGGGCGCTGACCGCCCCTGCGCTGGCCACCGCTGCGGCACTGCCGATGAGCAGCGTGCGACGCGAGGAAGAGGCTGCGGAATGTGCGTTGACTGAGGACATGGAATGGTCTTTCAAGAACAGGGTTGGGGGCAAAAACATGGATGCACAAAATCAAAATCTCGCAATTTAATTTGGCACAATTGAATTTTACACAATTTAATTAAACCCCGTGCTGCCGCGTGCCGACATCAGGGCATTCCATGGCAACGCACGGGCTGCAGAACCCCCACAAGCCCGCAGTCAGCATCTATCATGGCCACACCCGGTTACACATCCCACGCCACACTCCCCCGCCGCTGATACATGCCCGACCACACTCCCGCCGACTGTGATCTCCCCAGCCTGCAACGCTGGCTGCAGCACCTGCCCGTACCGGTGCGCGTCAAAGACGGCCAAGGCCGTTGCCTGTTCAGCAACCAGGCGTTCGAGGCATTGTTCGGCAGCGCCGGGCCGGACAGCCTGGCCCACGACGCCCAGGTATTTGCCCACGGCCACAGCATGGAAACCGAGACCACGCTGTGGAGCACCCAGCACGGCGGGCCGCGCCAGGTGCACAACCTGAAGACCCCGCTGTACGACGCCGCCGGCCAACCGCAATTCCTGCTCGAGGTGCTGCAGGACACCACCGAGCGCAAGCAGGAACAGGCGGACTTGCAGGCCAACGACCAGCGCTTCCGCGACCTGGTGGACTTCACCGACGGGATCGTCTGGGAGGCCGATGCCACCACCTTCAACAACAGCTTCATCAGCAAGAGCGCCGAGCGCCTGCTCGGCTACCCGCTGGCCGACTGGCTGACGCCGGACTTCTGGGCCAACCACATCTACCCCGAAGACCGCACGCAGGCCATGCAGTATTCGACCGACTGCATTGCCCGCGGCGAAGACCACGAGTTCGAATACCGCTTCGTCACCCAGGACGGCCGGGTGATCTGGATCCACGACAGCACAAAGATCGTCATGCAGGACGGCAAGCCCAAATGGCTGCGCGGCCTGATGGTGGACATCACCGCGCGCCACCAGGAGCAACAGCTGCTGCGCGTCAGCCACCAGTCGCTGAAGGCAATCTCGCAAGGCGTGGTGATCGCCGACCCGCAGCAGCGCATCGTGTCGGTCAACGACGCCTTCACCACCATCACCGGCTACCAGCCGGACGAGGCGCTGGGCCAGACCTGGAACCTGCTGCAAGGCCCGGATACGTCGCTGCAGGCGGTCGACGCCATGCGCATGAACATGGCCTACGGCTCGCACTACTACGGCGACATCCTGCACTACCGCAAGGACGGCAGCAGCTTCTGGAACGAACTCACGGTGTCGCCGGTGCGCGATGCGCAGGGTGCGCTGACGCACTTCATCGGCGTGATCCGCGACAACACCAAGCGCCACCAGAACGAAGAAGAAATCCGCCGCCTGGCTTTCTTCGACGCCCTCACCGGCCTGCCGAACCGGCGCCTGCTGCTGGACCGGCTGCGCCATGCCCAGCTCAACACCACCCGCACGCGGCAGCATGCGGCCGTGCTGTTCCTGGACCTGGACAACTTCAAACAGCTCAACGACACCCTGGGCCACGATGTGGGCGACGAGCTGCTGCAGCAGGTGGCGCTGCGGCTCACCTCCTGCGTGCGCGAAGGCGACAGCGTGGCCCGACTCGGGGGCGATGAATTCGTGCTGCTGCTGGAAGCCCTGAGCCCGCACAGCCTGGAGGCTGCGGCCCAGGCCGAGATGGTGGCCAGCAAAATCCTGCAGACCCTGGGCCAACCCTACACCCTGGGTACGCACAGCCACCACAGCACGCCCAGCATCGGCATCGTGGTGTTCGTCAAAGAGCTGGAATCCATCGACGAACTGCTCAAGAAAGCCGACATCGCCATGTACCAGGCCAAGGCCGCGGGCCGCAACGTGGCGCGCTTCTACGAGCCCGCCATGCAGGCCGCCGCCGCCGCCCATGTGCAGCTGGAAAAAGACCTGCGCCTGGCCCTGGCCCGCGGCGAGTTCGTGCTGCACTACCAGATCCAGGTGGAAACCAATCTGCGCGGCGATGTGCGCACCATCGGCACCGAAGCCCTGGTGCGCTGGCAGCACCCGACGCGCGGCCTGGTGCCGCCGGCCGCCTTCATCCCCGCGGCCGAAGAATCCGGCCTGATCCTGCCGCTGGGCCAGTGGGTACTGGAAACCGCCTGCATCCAGCTGGTGGCCTGGGCCCGCAACCCGGAGACCGCGCACTGGATCGTGGCCGTCAACGTCAGCGCCGCGCAGTTCTCCAAGGCCAACTTTGCCTCCACCGTGCGCACCGCGCTGGACAGCACCGGCGCCAACCCCTCGCTGCTGAAGCTGGAGCTCACCGAGAGCATGTTGATGCACGACGTGGAGGAAGTCATCGCCAAGATGAACGAGATCAAGGCCTATGGCGTACGGCTGGCGCTGGACGACTTTGGCACCGGCTACTCCTCGCTCAGCTACCTCAAGCGCCTGCCGCTAAGCCAGCTGAAGATCGACAAGTCCTTTGTGCGCGACCTGCTGACCGATACTAGCGACGCCATCATCGCCCGAACCATCGTCGCCCTGGGCCACAGCCTGGGGCTGCGGGTGGTGGCCGAGGGGGTGGAGAACATCGGCCAGCACGACTTCCTGGCCGACATCGGCTGCGATGCCTACCAGGGCTACTACTTCGGTCGGCCCGTGCCCGCCAGCCAGCTGGCGGTGCAGCTCGACAGCCTGCCCAGCCCCTTGTAGATTTACAAGAAATACGGCTCTGGCGCTGATTTAACCAGCGCCAGCAGCTATGCATTCCATAGCATGCAGTACCCACAGCCAGGGGCATGCACACGGGCCATACGCCAGACCGCAAAAAGGCCTAACATCCGCGCTTTGCCACCCGCACGGAGACACCCATGACCCAAGCCCAAGGCTACGCCGCCACCTCCCCCAGCAGCCCGCTGGCACCGTTCAGCTTTGAGCGGCGCGCGCCGAATCCACAGGACGTGGCGCTTGACGTGCTGTACTGCGGCGTCTGCCATTCCGACCTGCACACCGCCCGCAACGAGTGGAAGAACACCGTCTACCCCTCCGTGCCCGGCCACGAGATCGTCGGCCGCGTGACGGCAGTGGGCGATCTGGTCAGCAAGTTCAAGGTCGGCGACGTGGTCGGCGTGGGCTGCATGGTCGACAGCTGCCAGCACTGCAGTGCCTGCGCCGAAGACCTGGAGCAGTACTGCGAAAACATCTTCACCGGCACCTACAACGGCCCCGAGCAAGGCACGGGCGCCAACACCTACGGCGGTTACTCCAGCCACATGGTGGTGCGCGAATCCTTTGTACTGAAGATCACCCACAGCGACGCCGACCTGGCGGCCGTGGCACCGCTGCTGTGCGCGGGCATCACCACCTATTCGCCGCTGCGCCAGTGGAAGGTTGGCCCCGGCCAGAAGGTCGGCATCGTCGGCCTGGGCGGGCTCGGCCACATGGGCGTGAAGATCGCCGCCGCCATGGGCGCGCATGTGGTGCTGTTCACCACCTCCGAGAGCAAGCGCGCCGACGCGCTGCGTCTGGGCGCCAAGGAAGTGGTGGTGTCCAAGAACGACGCCGAGATGGCGGCCCACACCAATAGCTTCGACTTCATCCTGAACACCGTGGCCGCGGCGCACAACCTGGATGCGTTCCTGGCGCTGCTGAAGCGCGATGGCACCATGACCCTGGTAGGCGCGCCCGACAGCCCGCACCCGTCGCCCAATGTGTTCGGCCTGATCATGAAGCGCCGCCGCCTGGCCGGCTCGCTGATCGGCGGCATCAAGGAAACCCAGGAGATGCTGGACTTCTGCGCCCAGCACGGCATCGTCTCGGACATCGAATCCATCCGCATGGACCAGATCGAAACTGCCTACAGCCGCATGCTGAAGAGCGACGTGAAATACCGCTTCGTGGTGGACATGGCGACGCTCTGAATTCGAGCGCTGGCTTGCTATTTATTCAATAGCTGCCTGCGCTGATTCAATAAGTGCTAGCGGCCTGAAAGGCTTGCAATCAGGCCTACTTGCGTCCAACCAGATATTCGACGCCCTGCGGGCCGTACTGTTCGGCGTGCGGCACCTGGGCCCGCAGATGGAATACCTGGCCGGCTTCGTACAGGTTCTCCACCCCGTCGACGGTGATGCTGAGTTCACCGCTCAACACCAGGGCCTTGGCCTCGAACGCGTGGGTATGGGTGCCCATGTGGCCGTTGGGCTCGCGGGTGATGGTCAGCGGCGGCTGGAATCCTTCTTGGGCCAGGGTCACGGCAAAGTCTTCAGGTTGCATGGCAGCTCCTTGCACAGCGGCAGATAGTGGGAATTGTGGGCGCGGTACAGTCAAGCAATGAGCTTGCCAACCTATTCCCCTGCCGTTCGTACCTCCGTTCCACTCGACAAAGCCTACCGCCTGCTGAACCACGGCCCGGTGGTGCTGGTGTCGTCCGCCCACCAGGGCCGCTCCAATGTGATGGCCGCCGCCTGGTCGATGGCGCTGGACTTTGCGCCGCCCAAGATCAGTGTGGTCATCGACAAAGCCACGCTGACCCGGCAGCTAGTCGAGGCCAGCGGCGTGTTCGCGCTGAACATCCCCTGCCAGGCCATGGCCGCGCAAACCCTGGCCGTGGGCACCGACAGCGCGCTCAGCATGCCCGACAAACTGGCGCAGCACGGCATCAGCACCTTCGCCGCCCAGAAGATCGAGGCACCGCTGGTGCAGGGCTGCGTGGCCTGGCTGGAATGCCGACTCATCCCCGAGCCGCACAACCAGACGACCTACGACCTGTTCATCGCCGAAGTGGTGGCCGCCTGGGCCGACCCGCGGGTGTTCAGCGATGGCCGCTGGCACTTCGACGCCGCACCCGACGATTTGCGCACCCTGCACTATGTGGCGGGCGGCCAGTTCTATGCGACCGGGGCCTCGGTGCTGGTGCAGAAGTAGTTAGGCCGGCGCCAGCAGCGCCTGGAACTTGCGCGCCAGAAACTCCACCAGCGCCCTCACCCGCTGCGGCACAAAGCGCCCGCTGGGCAGCAGCGCGTGCAGCGGGTAGGGCTCGGTATCCCAGCCCGGCAGCAGACGCAGCAGGCTGCCGTTGGCCAACTCCTGGCGCACGTCCAGCTCCGACTTGAGCACGATGCCCACACCAGCGACCGCCCACTCGCGCGCCAGCGAGGCGTCGTCCACCCCGCGATCGCCCTTGACCCGCACTTCCGTCCACTGGCCGTGCTGGGCAAAGCGCCAGAGCCGGTGCTGGCGGCCAGCGCGGTCGAAGATGATGCAGTTGTGCTGCAGCAAATCCTGCGGCGTAACCGGTGTGCCGCAGCGTGCCAGGTAGGCGGGTGCGGCGCACAACACCGGCCGGGTCTGAGCTAGCGGGCGGGCGATCAGGCGGGAATCGGCCAGCGTGCCGTAGCGCAGCGCCACATCGACCTCATCGCGCGTCACGTCCAGCGGCCGGTCGCCCACCGACAGCGCCAGCTGCAGCCCGGGATGGGCGGCCAGGAATTCGCTGAACCAGGGCAGCAAGGTGTTACGCGCCAGGTCGGACGGCGCAGCGACCCGCAGCGTGCCGATCAACGCGCCGTGGTCGGCGGCCACCATGGACTCTCCCTCGGCCAGCAGCTCGAACGCGCGGTTCGCGTAGTCCAGCAGGATCTGGCCCTGGGTGGTCAGCCGCATGGCCCGGGTTGAACGTTCAAACAGACGCGAACCGAGCTGGGTTTCCAGCCGCTTCAAGGTAGCGCTGGCCGCAGCCGGGGTCATGCCCAGCGCCCGCGCCGCAGCCGTCAAAGTGCCGCCGCGGGCGGTGTGGATCAATACCTGCAGGTCTGCGACATTTTCAATTTTCATTTGAAACTGATTGTGGTTTAAGCCATCTTATCAATTCAACTTTGGCGTTCTACAGTAGCCCTCCATTAGCCCCCTCTTCTCAAGGAACCCGTATGAAAGCCATTGGATACCACCAGAATCTGCCGATCGACCACCCTGAAGCGCTGCTAGATCTGGAACTGCCGGCCCCCGTGCCCGGTGAGCGCGACCTGCTGGTGCGGGTCAGCGCGGTGTCGGTCAACCCGGTGGACACCAAGATCCGCAAGGGCACGGCGCCGGCCGCCGGCCAGGCCAAGGTGGTGGGTTGGGATGCGGTCGGCACGGTGGAGGCCATCGGCAGCGGCGTCAGCCTGTTCCGGCCGGGCGACCGGGTCTATTACGCGGGCTCGATCGCCCGGCCGGGCGCCAACAGCGAGCTGCATGCGGTGGACGAACGCATCGTGGCGCAGGCACCCCGCAGTCTGGGCGACGAACAGGCCGCAGCCCTGCCGCTGACCAGCATCACCGCCTATGAACTGCTGTTTGACCGGCTGGGCGTGCCTCAGGGCGGCGGCGCCGGGCAGACGCTGCTGGTGGTCGGGGGCGCCGGCGGCGTGGGTTCTATCCTGGTCCAGCTGGCGCGCCAGCTAACCCAGCTGAAGGTGATTGCCACCGCTTCTCGCCCCGAAACCCGGCAGTGGTGCCTGGACCTCGGCGCGCATGCCGTGATTGACCATTCCAAGCCGCTGGCCACCGAGTTGATCGCCGGCGGCCATGGCACGGTAGACCTGGTGGCCTGCCTGACCCAGACCGCACAACACTACGCGCAGATCATCGACAGCCTGAAGCCGCAAGGCCGGCTCGGCGTGATCGACGATATGCAGGGGCTGGACGTAATGCAGCTCAAGTCGAAATCGATTTCGCTGCACTGGGAGCTGATGTTCACCCGCTCGCTGTACGAGACGCCCGATATGGGCGAGCAAGGCAGGCTGCTGGCAGAGGTGGCCGCGCTGGTCGATGCGGGCCGCATCCGCTCTACCGCCAACACCAGCTTCGGCCGCATCAACGCGGCAAATCTGCGCCAGGCGCATGCGCTGGTCGAAAGCGGCAAGGCGCAGGGCAAGGTGGTGCTGGCCGGCTTCTGAGCCGGTTCAGCAGCAGGCCGGGCCGGGGCCGGCCTTCAGAAGATCAGTCTTCGAACTTGCGGTTGCCGTGGCCACGGCCTTTACCATGGTCATCGCGGCCATGGTCGTCATTGCGCATATCGTTGCGGCCGTGCTTGTCGTGTTTATCGTACTTGTCACGACCGCGGTGGTCGTCGTGCCGGCCATCCCACCAGCGGTTCTGCTCGTTGACCTGTACAAAATAGACCGGGCGGCCGCAGGCGTTGTAGTGCTTGCAATGCTTGCCCCAGTTCTTGGAATGGCCGGGCGGCACGTACAGGTACAGCGGCGGGCCTTGCACCACCTGGCGCTGGATGATCACCGGCTGGGCGTACAGCACCGGCGGTGGCGGCTGCGATCCAAAGTTGATTTGTCCGTAGACCCCCGGTGCGATCGCGCCGCCCACGGTGGCGTTGATGTACAGGTCTTGGGCCTGGGCCGCGCCAGCACTGAGGCCAGCGGCCAAGGCCAGCAACGCGGCCGCCTTACGGACACGGGCGCCCTGGAAGACGCGAGAAAACAAAGCCAGAGAAGTGGTCATGCGGGTGTACTCGTTGGTATCAATGAAAGCCAGCTTACAACGCCTGGGCAGTGCCATGCGCCGACACGGGTTTCAAATGGGTAAAAATTTGCTACAGAATCAGTAGCTTCTCACGCATACTCTATATGCGTGAGCTGCCAATTTGATGCCATATTTTAAATCGACACGTTTGGCACCCCACCGGACTAGACCAGGAACATCACCGCGGCCACCACGGTAGGCGCGGCCGCACCGGCCAGCAGGCCCAGTGCACTGATCGACTCGTCGTTGAAACCGCGCCGTAGCAAGGCCACACCGGCCGGGTTGGGCGCATTGGCAATCACCGTCAGGCCGCCACCGGCTACCGCGCCGGCCACTAGCATGTACTGCGACTGGGGCGAAATGCCCTGGATCAGCGAACCCAGGTAGGTCAAAGCCGCGTTGTCGGTAATCGCCGTTAGCCCCAGCGCGCCGAAGAACAGCGCGGTCGGCGCCAGGCTGGAGACGATGGGCTGCAGCCACCACTGCTGCATACCGCCCAGCACCACCAGTCCGGCCAGGAAGAAGCCGACCAGCAGGCCCTCCTTGAGGATCAGCGGATTCTGGAAGCGCTCATAGGCTTGGGTGTAGCCGATGAAGAACAGGAACAGGCCGATGAACACCACAGGGTGGTGGGCGAACACCACCACCGCGGCCAGAAAGCCCAGGTGGATCAGGCTGACCACCAGCGGCACGGCATGGGCCGGGCGGCGGCTGGGCGCCTGCGCCGCCAACAAATGCTTGCGCAGGCAGAACACCATCACCGTGGCATTCACCAGCACCGCCACCGCGGCGCGCCAACCGAAGGTAGAGGCCATGAAGCTGCTGTCCCACTGCCAGGCCGCGGCCACCATTAGCACCGGCGGCGCCGCATACGAGGTCAGCGTGCCTCCTATCGACACGTTGACGAACAGCACGCCCAGCGCCGCGTACTTCAGCCATTCGGGCGGGCCCTGGCGGAACACCAGCGGCGCCAGGATCAGCGCCGCCAGCGTCATGGCCGCGGGCTCGGTGATCAGCGAACCCAGCAGCGGCACCAGCGCCAGACCAAGCCAGGTCAGCACCAGTGGCGTGGGCAAAGGCAGCGCACGGGCGATGGCCGACAACAGGCCCTGCACCAGCTCCAGTACCGGGCGCGACGCGGCCACCACCATCACCACAAAGACGAACAGCGGCTCGGTGTAATGCCGCGACTCCGCGTAGTCCAGCGCTTCCTTGCCACTGCCCAGCAGCGCCATCGCCACCACCAGCACAAACGCCCAAAGGCCGAACACCACCTCTACCTCGCCCAGGATGTGGAACAGCCCCGCATGCCGCGGATGGCGGTGGGCCAGGGTTTCAAACCACTTGGCGGCGAAAGTATGGATAAGCGCCAGCGCAAACAGGATGGCAGCAGTGGTTTGGATGGCGGTGGCTTGCATGGGTAGACAGGTGGAGGTTTGGCGCAAGGATACGGGACGCGGGCCGGGCGGCCGAGCGCATCGCTCAATCTGATGAAGTCTGCGGGCTAGCCCTATTTTCTCTTCCGTTACAGCGCGTTACCATGCCGCACCAAAAGTGCGCCCTGTACACAAGTACATTGAGCCGCCAAAAAATAATGAGGCAACAGGGTACTTCCCTTGAAAAGATCAAGAACGCTGGACATCTGCCGTGGGCTGCTGTTTGCCATGATGGCCAACACCCATGCGCTTTCCCTCGCGGGCGTTCCGCATACGCACTGGTTATTTGCAGACTACTGGCTACCGAACGGATGGGCAACAGCTGCTTTCGTCGTGCTGTCCGGCTACGGCATTGGCTGGATTTTCTCCATCGCACACGACGAGCCCGAACGCAGCCGCTTGCTGCGCCGCCGCAGCGCCATCGTCTTAGCGGTGATGTTCGTATCCAACGCTTTTTTTGCCGCCGTCAAATCGATGTTGCTAGGCCACGGCGATCAAACATTGACGGGCCAGTGGTGGCTGGGATTTTTAACCTTGGACACCGAGTGGACCATCTCGGGCGTGCTGCTGCCCACCGCGCTGGTGCTGCTGTGCGGCTCCACGGTGATTCGATGGGTCACAGATGCGCCATGGCAAACGCTGCTGGCAATCGTGCTGGGTCATCTCGCAGCCTCGATGTTTGCGGAACAGCTTGCAGTTTCAGACTTTGCGCATAGCTGGCCGGTGAGGTTCTTCTTGCTGGAGGGCTTTGGCGGCTACCCGGTGCTGCCGTTCATGGCCAACGGCTTCATGGGTATCTGGCTGGGCGTGCAGCGCCACCGTGACAAAAACCTCTGGCTCAACATGGTGCTCGCACTCATGGGCTTGCAGCTAGCCGCCTACTTGTCGACCTTGGAGCCACATGGCCCGGCATGGTCTCTTTTTCGAGCGAATGTAGGCGCGGTTGGCAAGTTTGCATGGGTGTTTTTTTGCGCTAGCCTTCTATCGCGCCTGCCATTGACCCCGCTGACGCTGCCGGTGGCATTGATTGGCAAATATGCGCTTGCTTCTTTTATGCTGCACCGCGTGGTGATGCAAGCACTGAGCTTGGGAATCAACGATCTGGGTTTTGTCCAGCTGCCGATTGAACTGCACTTTGCCACTTTGTGGTTGGGCACCTTGGTCGCGACCTGGGTAGCCTGCATCTTCTGGCAGCGTCGGAAGTTGCCCATGCTGCCCAAGTTGCACAGGGAACAGCTGTTCCCGCGCGACGACTACCGCACCCGCCAAGCATCGCTGCAAGATCTACAGCCCTTTGCGCCCCCAAAAATGCATTGCATTGCGCGGTTCCGCCGGTTCATGGCACTACGCTAGCCCAGCCCGACTGAGGGCGCTGCAAAAAACAGCAGCCATTTCTTCGTAAAGCTATACACAAGCCACACATTGCCGCGACACAGGCTGCGCAGAATGCAGCAGCCTACCGCCCTGCAAGGCTCGGACTGCGCCCATCCTCCCCGCTCCGACCGACGCCCTGAGCGGCCTCTCTGCTCCAGACTCATCTAGATGAAATTTCTCCCCAGCTTCCACCATTTTTGGGTTCTTACGATGCTGTGCAGCCTGGGCATCCAGACCCCGGCCTCGGCCGCCGGCAAACCACTATCCAACACCGTCACCCTGAACTTCGCCAATGCCGACATTGAAGGCGTTGCGCGCACCTTGAGCGTGATCACGCGGCGCAACATCGTGGTGGACGCGCGGGTCAAAGGGACGCTGTCGCTGAGCACAGAAAACCCCGTCACGCCGGCGCAGGCCTGGGAGCAGTTTCTGGCCGCCCTGCGCCTGCAGGGCTACACCGTGGTGGAAGCGGGTGGCCTGTACAAGATCCTTCCCGAGGCCGATGGCAAACTGCAGTCCGCTTCGGTGCAGGTGGATACGGGCAGGCTGCGCGGCGAGCAGATCGTGACCGAGATCTTCCGGCTCAGCCATGAAAACGCCAACAATCTGGTCCCCATCCTGCGACCGCTGATCAGCCCGAACAATGTGCTCAACGTCAACACCGGCAACAACTCGCTGGTGATTACCGACTACGCCAACAACCTGGGCCGCTTGCGCACCATCATTGCCGCGCTGGACACACCCAGCGCCACCGACGTGGAAGTCATGCCTTTGCAATATGCCATCGCGGCCGATATGGCGGTGACGGTCCAGCGCCTGGCCGAAACGGCCAACGCTACAGCGAGTCCAGCCGCCGGCACGGCTGCAGCTACGCCCGCCAGCACGGGCGGATCGGCAGCCAGCGCCACCGGCGCCTCTATCGTGGCCGACACCCAGAGCAACAGCCTGCTGGTGCGGGCGCCCAACACCGTGCAGTTGGCCTTCATCCGTTCGCTGGTGGCGCGGCTCGACCACCCGCGCAAGAACGCCAACGTCCACGTGGTCTACCTGAAGAACACCGATGCCACCCGCCTGGCCCAGGTGCTGCGGGCTGCGTTCCCCACCGAGACCGCCAGCAGCAGCCCCGCCAGCGCATCGGCGGGTGCTGTGGCGTCCAGGACCACCGCCAGTAGTTCTACCAGCAGTACCGATAGCAGCACCAGCACATCGCAGGCCACGGCCGCGGTATCTGCCACCGCGCAGCCATCCACCGGTGGCGGCATCCAGGCCGACCCGGCCAGCAACGCACTGATCATCAACGCGCCCGAGCCCAAGTTCCAGGAGATGCGCCAGATCATCGAACAGCTGGATTCACGCCGCGCCCAGCTGTATGTGGAGTCGCTGGTGGTCGAGGTGGACGCCAGCAAGAGCGTGGACCTGGGCGTGCAGTGGACCAAGATATTCGACATCAGCAGCAGCACCTCGCTGACCCTGGGCACGGTGGCCACGGCGCTGGAGGCGATGTCGGGCACCAATATCCTGTCCACAGCCAATCTGGTGACGCTGGACAACGAAGAGGCGAAGATCGTGGTCGGGCAGAACGTGCCCTTCATCACCGGCTCGTACACCAGCACCAGCAGTAGCAGCCCGTTCCAGACGGTGGAGCGCAAAGACGTGGGCATCACGCTGCGCATCAAGCCGCAGATCGGCCAGAACGGCAATATCCGCATGACCATCTACCAGGAGTCGTCGTCGGTGGCGTCCACCAGCAGCACCCTCGGGCCGACCACCAACAAGCGGTCGATCGAATCCAACGTGATGGTCAACAACGGCAAGATCATCGTGCTGGGCGGGCTGATCGAAGACAGCTACACCGACAGTGCCGCCCAGGTGCCGGCGGTGGCCGATATCCCGGTGCTCGGCGCCCTGTTCCGCAGCATCAGCCGCTCGCGCAAGAAGACCAATCTGATCGTCTTTCTGCGGCCGCTGGTAATGGCCGACGAGAACGCCAGCAGCGCACTGTCGCTGGACCGCTACGACTACATGCGCGCCCAGCAGCAAGCGCTGCCGGCCGACATCCACAACTTACCCAAGGACGCCAGCCCGCCGCTGCTGCCGCGCAACCCCAGCTTTCAGAATCAGGTGCTGCTGCCATAACAGTCGGGCCGGCATTTCGCGCGCAGTACCGGCGTTTCACGCTCGTGCAGCTGCAGCCCGTCGCACAGCGCTGGCGCCAGGGGTAATGGGCCGTCACAGTACGGACCCACAGCATGCAAAATCAACCCTGGAGCACCCCATGACACCCGAACTGAACCATGACGCAATCGACCGCCTGGCCCGCCACCGTGCAGGCCGCAAGATGGGCTGGTACATCCACGCCCTGGTGTTCGTGCTGGTCAACTCCGGGCTGGCGCTGTTGTCGCTGGCCAATGGCCGGTATTGGGTACTCAGCTCGGCCCTGGGCTGGGGTCTGGGGCTGCTGGTGCACGGCGTGATCGTGTTTGCCGTGCCACCCGGCAGCGGCTGGCGCGAACGCCTGGTGCAGCAGGAGCGCGAGCGCCTGCTCAAGGAACGGGCTATCCGCTAGCACGCATGGCGGCTCCGGCACTGCACAAATTTCTGGCCCACCTGCTGCCGGTAGCGGCTTTGAACACGCTGGTGGCCCTGGGCATTACGCTCAACGGCAGCTACAGCCTGGGCAGCAACCTGGTGTTCTCGCACTGCATAGGCCTGGCCATCTGGGCGCTGGTGCAGCTCGGCTGCTACGCCTGGGTGCAGGACCTGGAGCGGCAATGGCAGCGCCTGTTGCTGCTGGTGCCGCTGGCCGTGCTGCTCGGCTACGCGGGTGGCACGCTGCTGGCCAGCCTGCTGCTAGGCCTGCCATCGGCCGGCGTGTGGGGCAATCTGCAGGTGAACCTGCGCTATCTGCTGCTCAGCCTGCTGGTGGGAGCCGGCTGCAGCTATTACTTCGTCAGCCAGCAGCTGCTGCAGCGGGCCAAGGAGCGCAGCGCGGCGCTGCAGCTGCATGCTGCCGAGTCCCGGCTCAAGCTGCTGCAGACCCAGCTGGCGCCGCACATGCTGTTCAACACCCTGGCCAATCTGCAGGCGCTGATCGCCACCGACCCGGCCCGCGCCAGCCAGATGCTGGACCACCTGATCGCCTACCTGCGCGCCACCCTGGGCGCCTCGCGCAACACCGAGCACAGCCTGCGCGCCGAGTTCACTCGGCTGCACGACTACCTGGCGCTGATGGCCGTACGCATGGGCCCGCGCCTGCAGTACACGCTGGACCTGCCCGCCGAGCTGGCGGAGCACATGGTGCCGACTCTGCTGCTACAGCCGCTGGTGGAAAACAGCGTGCAGCATGGCCTGGAGCCCCAAGTCGCCGGCGGCCAGATCAGCGTGCAGGCCCGCCGCAGCGGCGGCATGCTGGTGTTGGCGGTGACCGACACCGGCGTCGGCCTGAGCGCCAACGCAGACATGGGCAAAGGCTTCGGCCTGGCCCAGGTGCGCGAGCGCCTGGCTACCGCCTATGGCGACCTGGGTACTATTGAATTAATAGCGCCTCCCGCAGGCGGTAGCTGCGCCAGCATCACATTTCCCTTATAAAACCATGCACCCAACCGCCCTGATCGCCGAAGACGAACCGCTGCTGGCCCAGGCGCTACAGGCGGCGTTGGCCCAGGCCTGGCCGGAGCTGCAGATCGTGGCCAGCGTTGGCGATGGCGCATCGGCGGTGGCACAGGCCCTGCGGCTGCAGCCGGATGTGCTGTTCTTCGACATCCGCATGCCCGGCCTGGACGGACTGGAGGCCGCAGCCGCACTGGCCGAGCAATGGCCCGACACAAAGCGCTTCCCGGCCCTGGTGTTTGTGACGGCCTACGACCAGTACGCGGTGCAGGCCTTCGAGGCACAGGCGGTGGACTATCTGCTCAAGCCGGTGCAAGCCGCGCGTTTGCAGAAAACAGTGGCCAAACTGCAGCTGGCACAGAGCAGCCGGGCGCAAGACGCTACACATTTGGAAGCAACCCTGGGCCAACTACGCGCCCTGCTGGCCGGCACAGCACCTACACCAGCCGCACCGCTGCACACCATCCAGGCCAGCCTGGGCAGCAGCATCCGCATGGTGCCTATCGACGAGGTGCTGTACTTTGAGGCCGCCGACAAATACCTGCGGGTGCTCACGGCAGGGCATGAATACGTCATCCGCACACCGCTCAAAGAGCTGTTACCCCAGTTGGATGCGCAGAGCTTCTGGCAGATCCACCGTGGCACGGTGGTACGGACCCAAGCGATTGCCAGCGTGCTGCGCGACGCTGCCGGCAAGCTGCATGTCACGCTGCACCAACGGCCCGAGAAGCTGGCCGTCAGCCGGCTTTACGCCCACCAGTTCAAGGCGATGTAGTCACCGCCGGTGCGCGCAGAAACTTCTGCTCAAACACCTCGGCAGGCACCGGTCGGCTGAACAGATAGCCCTGCATCTCGTTGCAGTTCAGCAGGCGCAGCAGGCGCGCCTGCTCCTCGGTTTCCACACCCTCGGCCACCACCTTGAGCTTGAACGCATGGGCCAGGTTGATGATGGTGCTGACCAGCGCCAGCCCTTGCGAGCCCGACACCATCTCGACCACAAACGCGCGGTCGATCTTCAGCGTGTCCACCGGCAGCCGCGACAAATGGGCCAGCGAGGAATAGCCGGTGCCGAAGTCGTCGATCGCCACCGTCACTCCCATGGCGCGAATTTCCAGCAGGCTGGCGCTGCTGCGCTGCACGTCCTCCATGATCAGGCTCTCGGT
Organism: Rhodoferax sp. OV413; assembly: GCF_900104385.1. Classification (GTDB taxonomy): domain Bacteria; phylum Pseudomonadota; class Gammaproteobacteria; order Burkholderiales; family Burkholderiaceae_C; genus Rhodoferax_B. The sequence continues at coordinate 196,027 of NZ_FNJA01000008.1, forward strand.
AACCTCCAGCTCCAGCCCCTGTGCAGCCTGCGGGTCGCTGCCGATGACCTGCGCAATCGCCCCAATAAAGTTGCGGTGCCGCAGCTGCAGCGGCGATACGTTGACGGCGATGCGCACAGGCTCCAGGCCCGCAGCACGCCAGCGCTGGTAGTCCTCTAACGCCTTGCGCAGCGCCCACAGGCCGACTTCGTAGATCAGGCCAGTCTCTTCCAGGATCGGAATGAACTGGCCGGGCGGCACCAAGCCGGTTTGCGGATCGTTCCAACGGATCAGGGCCTCGGCGCTGGTGATCTTGCCGGTGACCAGGTTCACCTTGGGCTGGTAGTGCAGCACGAATTGGTCCATATCCAGCGCGGTGCGCAAACGGCTTTCCAGGTCCAGCGCCGCTGCGACCCGGGTGTCCATTTCCGGCGCGTAGAACAGCATGTTCTCGGCCGAGCCCTTGGCCCGCTTCAGCGCGGCCTCGGCGTTGCGCAGCAGGGTCTCGGCATCTTCACCGTCCAGCGGGTAGAGCACCACGCCGATCTTGCCGGCAATGCGCAGGTCCGACCCCTGCAGCCGGAACGACTGGGCAAAGCAATCGCGCAGCAGCTGCTCCAGCTCCAGCGCCACCCGGCCCACATCGCGCGGCCCCTGCAGGATCACGCCAAAGCAGTTGACGCCGACCCGCGCCGCCGCATCCAGCCCGACGCCGCTGGACTGGATGCGCTTGGCCACCAGCTGCAGCAGCTCGTCGCCGGTGGCGCGGCCCAGGGTGTCGTTGATGACGCGAAAGCGCTCGATGTCGACCAGGGCCAGGGCCAGGCTGCTGCGGCCCCCTTCGTAACGCCGTACATGCTGGCCCACGTGCTCCAGGAACAGCGTGCGGTTCGGCAGGCCGGTGATCTCGTCGTAGTAGGCCAGGTAGTTGAGCTTCTCGGCCTTCTCCAGATGGTCGAGCGCAAAGCCGATGTCACCCGCCAGCTCGGTCAGCAGCTTCATTTCTTCGTCGTCGAAAAACCGGGCCTCGTTGGTGTACAGGGCCAGCAAGCCCACCACCCGGTCAGCCACCAACAAGGGCAGTACCGCAATCGAGCTGATGTCCGGGTCCATCAGAGACCGCAGCTGCGCTCCGCCGGTGAATTCCCGCATGTCGTTCAGTACGATCGTCTTTTTGCCGAGCACGGCACGCACGCACATGGCGTTCATCATCGGCGAGCCCTCGACCAGCGAGAAACGGTCTTTGATGAAGGCCAGAAACTCGGGCGTTGCGCCCGACGCGGCAATCGGCACGATCTGCATCGCGTTCCAGTCGGCCACCCCGATCCAGGCCGTGCGGAACTGGCCTTGTTCCACCGCAATCCGGCAGGCTTCCTGGAACAGCTCGGCGCGGTTGCTCACCCGCACGATCAGTGTGTTGATGCCGCTGAGCACCGCGTACACGCGGTTCAGCCGCTTGATGCGGGTTTCGGCTTCTTTCTGCACGGTGATGTCTTCGCCGATGCTGGCCGTACCGATCACCTCGCCCGACAAGGAACGCAGCAAAGTGTGGTTCCAGCGGATCAGCCGGCGACCGCTGTGGCGGGTGAGGATTTCGCTTTCGAAATGCTGGGCGCCTGGCTGGCTGGTCAGCATGGCCTTGAAGCGGGCCCGGCCGATCTCGGGCGGCGAGCCGATGAAACTGGCAAACCAGTCGCGGCCCAGCGCTTCCTCGCGAGCCCAGCCAGTAAGCCGCAGCAGGTAGTCGTTGCAGTAGGTCAAATGGCCGTTGCTGTCCAGCATCATCGAGACCATTTCCATATGGCCGAGCATGTCGCTGAAGCGCCGGTTGCTCTCGTGCAAAGCCTCCTCCGCCCGCCGCTGCTCGCTCACGTCCTGGATGGTGTGGAACCAGCGGCCACGCCCCTGATGGGCCGCCAGGTCGAACAAGGGCTCAACCACCTGCTGCACATGCAGCCAGACGCCATCGCTGCGCCGCAAACGGTAGGCCAGCTCGACCCGCACGCCTTTATCGCCAGCCTCCAGCGCGGTGCTGCGGAACACGGCGCGGTCTTCGGGATGGATCAATTGCATCCACTCGTGCAAGTTCTTGACCATATGGTCCGGGTCCACGCCAATCATCTGCGGCATGGTTTCGGGCCAACTCTCGAAGCCCCCGTCCGGCCCGCTGACCACGTGGGTCAGCTTGGCCAGCACCTGGGCCCGGTACAGCCCGGCCTCGCTGGCCCGCAGCTCCTCGGCCGCGCGCTGGCGCTCGGCTACCTCCACCTGCAGTTGCTCAGCGTGTTGGCGTACCTCGGCGTACAGGCTGCCGTTCTCGTAGATGCGGCCAACCTGGGCCGCCAGCACCGACATGATCTGCTCGTCCTCGTCGCTGAAGCCGTCAGCCCCGAGCTTGTCGACCAGGCAGATCCAGCCGTAGCCGTAGGACAAGGACATCACCGGCGCAACCAGGCAGGCATGCAGCGGCGGGTAATTGGCCGGCAAGCCCACTACGCCAGGGTTGCCGTTCTGCCCGCGTATGCGGCGCGACTGGCGCTCGGCCCGCACCTGCCCTACCAGGCCTGCATCGATCTGCGGGCGCTCCAATGACTCCATCAGCATCGTATCGATGCCGCTGGAGAACAGCAGCACATCGCCATTCAACTTGCCCTTGACGCACAGCACGGCGTACTTGGCGCCCATCAGCTCACGGGCGCCACGGCATACCTTGTGCAGCAACAGCTGCGGGTCGCGCTCAGAAGCCAGGTGCAGGTTCAGATCGGTCAACGCAGCCATGCGCTGGTTGGTGGCACGCAGTGCGTCCATTTTTTCCGACAGCTTGTCGGTCATCACGCGCAAATGCTCGCGGTCAAACTCTTCCAGGTTTGGCGCCGGCGAAGGCTGTGGCACGTGGGCCAGAGCCTGGTCGATGGCCTGCAGAATCGCCTCGGGCTCGCAGGGCTTGACCAGCACCCGCGACACGCCGCAGGTCTGGGCCAGGTTGCGCGCCTCGCGTTCGCGGTAATGCGCGCTGTAGAAGATCACCTCGGTGCTAGCGATTGCCGGGTCAGCGCGCAGCTGGCGCACAAACTCGTAGCCGTCCATGGTGGGCATCAGGATGTCGGAAATCACCAGGGCAGGATGCTCCTGCCGCACCAGGGTCAAGGCCTCTGCGCCATCGGCCGCCTCGAACGGTTGGTGCCCCCGGTGGCGGATCAGTGTGACCAGCAACTCGCGGTTGTCTGCCACATCGTCAACGACCAGTATTTTTGCCATAAACCGCGTGTGATCCTTATAGTGCCAGCTTGCGCGGAGCTCTGAGTTCGGCAGGCAAAAACGACTCCATGTCCGGGATGAAGGTCTCGGGGGTGATCGGCTTGGTGACATGGGCGTCAAAGCCGGCGGCCAACGCGGCCTCGCGGTCGCCAGCCATGGAAAACGCGGTGACCGCCAGCACCGGCACACGGTGCCAGTCGGGGCTGGCATGCAGGCGCCGCACCACTTCCTTGCCATTCAACACCGGCATCTGCAGGTCACACAGCACCAGGTCGGGCCGCTCCTGCAAGGCCATGTCGACGCCGGTGCGGCCGTCTTCCGCGCCCAACACGGTATAGCCGGCAGTCTGCAGCAAATACATGGCCAATTCGCGGCTGAAATAATCGTCTTCAATGATCAATATCCGGGCTGCCATGGCTTATGTCCCTGGTAGTTCAAGCGTAAAAATAGAACCGCGGCCGTATTCGGTAGTGAAGACGATACGCCCTCCCAAAGCGTCTGCCAATTTGCGGCTGAGGTGCAGCCCCAGCCCGGCGCCCTCCGACTTGCGCCGATTGGCGGCTTCCGCTCTGGAAAACGCCTCGAACAGGCGCGCCTGGTCTTCTTGGGCAATACCGGGTCCGGTGTCCTCGATGTGGATCAGCACTTGCGGATGGCCATTGATAGCGCGCTGTTGCAGCTGCAGGCGTACGCTGCCACGCTCGGTAAATTTGATGGCATTGCCCACCAGGTTGAGGATGATCTGGCTCAAGGCCCGGCGGTCGGTTTGCAGCATGGCCGCGTTATCGGTCAGATTGACGGTGAAATGAAGCCCCTTTTTCTCGGCCTCGGGCCGCATGGTGGCCGCGACTTCTTCCAGCACGCCATTGCAGTCCATGGGCTCCAGCTTCAGGTCCAGCTTGTTGGCGCCGACCTTGGCCAGGTCCAGCAAGTCATTGATCAGCGACAGCAGATGCCGGGCACTGGTCTGCACAATGCGCAGCTGTTTGTCCTGCTCGTCGTTCAAAGGGCCGGGCAGCTTCATGCGCAGGGTGCCGGTGAATCCGATGATGGAGTTCAGCGGGGTGCGCAGCTCGTGAGACATGCTGGCAAAAAACCGGTCCTTGACCAAGGCCGCGTTCTCCAGCTCCTGGTTTTTATCCCACAGGGCCTGCTCAAACTGCTTGCGCTCGGTCACGTCGCGGATCGCGCTGGACACAAACAGCCCCTCCTCAGTCTCCAGCGGGCTGAGGCTGATTTCCACCGGGAACTCCGAGCCGTCCTTGCGCCGGCCAAACAGATCCAGCCCCGCCCCCATGGAGCGCGCGCGCGGGCTCGAAAAGAACGCCCCCCGGTTACCCGGGTGTTTGCCACGAAAGCGCTCGGGCACCAGGATTTCAATCTTCTCGCCCAGCAGCTCCTCGCGGGTCCAGCCGAACAGCTGCACGGCCTGCGAATTCACCAGCACCATCACACCTTCGCGGTTCACGATCACCATCGCATCGGGCGCGGATTCGAGCAGGTCCCTGAACTTCTGGTCGGCCTTCTTGCGGGCGGATGTGTCGCGGATGGCGCTCATCACCATCGTGCCTTCTTCGGTGGTAATCGGGCTCAGGCTGATCTCTACCGGAAACTCCACGCCACCATTGCGCAGACCGTACAGATCCAGCCCTGCACCCATGGTGCGGGTACGTGGCTGTTCGAAATAGCCACCCCGGCGTGCCAGGTGGGCGGTGCGGAAGCGCGGGGGCAGCAGCACTTCAATCGGCTTGCCCAACAGCTCGGTGCGCAGGTAGCCGAACATCTTCTCCGCCTGCCCGTTCACCAGCACGATGCGCCCGGTCACGTTGACCATCACGATGGCATCCGGGGTGGACTCCAGCAAATCGCGGAAGCGGGCCTCGACCAATTTTGCATCGCGCAGCACCTTCAGGTGGGTCACATCCTTTTTGTTCGACAAAAAATAGGCCAGCTGGCCATCGGCGTCATAGACCGCCTTGGTCGATACGCTGACATGCACCAGTGTGCCGTCCTTGCGCCGGCGCACCGATTCACCCACCGACAGCCCGCCACGCAAGGCCTCGTTTTGCATGCGCCTGGCATCTTCCAGTTGGTCCGGGGGCACGATAAGTTGGAACAGGGACTGGCCCAGCACTTCGGCTTCGGTGTAGCCAAAAATCGATTCGGCTGCGGGGTTCCAGTGCAGCACCAGGCCGTCGGGCGCCATCGCCACCAAGGCATCAGGATTTTGGGCCCACAGGACTTCAGAGGAAGCGACCATCATGCGGCGCTCCCGCCTCGTGCAACGCCGGGCTGCGGCGGCACACATGCATTTGCTGTTAGCACTGGCGCTGGGACCATCAACGATGCCTCCTGGTTGCGTGTCACGGGCTTGCCTTCAGCATGGTGGTAGACCCAGTCGCACCGGATTGAAACCACATGTAACACCATCGTACGGCAGCTTTCCAGCCCCTGCAGCGCAAAAGATCATCCAATTGAATGAAGATTCGTACGAAATTTGAAATGCCGCAACATCCACCACCCCGACAATCCAGCCCCCACGCCCCAAAAATACAAGCTATTTAGGGCTTTAGCGCATATCTAATCAGCGCTACCAGCTACCATCTTGATAGCAAACTACAGATAGGGTGGCGTGCAGGCCGAAACGATCTCGGCAGGCTCGCTGCCGGTGTTGCGAAAGCGGTGCGGCAGGCTGCTGTCGAACAGATAGGCGTCGCCCGCCTTCAGCACCCGCACCTGCTCCCCCACGGTCAGCTCGATCTCGCCAGACAGCACGATGCCGCCCTCGTGCGAAGCGTGCTCCAGCATGTCCACACCGGTATCGGCACCCGGCGCGTAACGCTCTTGCAGGATCTGCAGGTTGTGCGCGCGCGCATTGCCGACCTGGCGCAGCGTCAAGGTGCGGTCGCCGCTGGCGCCGGGCGCATGCTGGGTCAGGCGCGATGTCAGATCCACCAGGTCGGCCGGGCTGTGGAACACGCTGTCGGCCGGCGTCTGGTCGGGCTCAAAGAATTCGGCCATGGTCAGCGGAATGCCGTTCAGTATCTTGCGCAGCGAGGCCACCGAGGGGCTGCTTTTGTTCTGCTCGATGGTGGATATCTGGCTGGACGGCACGCCGGCACGCTCGGCCAGCTGGCGCTGCGACCAGCCCGCCAGGCTGCGCACTTGCCGCAAGCGGCTTCCCACATCAAACTGGGCATCTGCCATAAATATTTCTCCGCAATGCTCAATATTATGAGCAAAATATACGCTTATACCGATCACTTGAGCATTGCCATGCCACTAGACCACACCACCGCCCCGTCCGACAAGCCGCCTGTCACCATCTTTGGCCCAGATTTTCCCTTTCCTTTCGACGACTGGATCCGCCATCCCGCCGGCCTGGGCAGCCTGCCCGCCCAGCACCTGGGTGCCGAAGTGGCCATCGTCGGCGCCGGCATGGCCGGCATGGTGGCCGCCTACGAGCTGATGAAGCTGGGCCTGAAGCCCGTGATCTACGAAGCCTCCAAGATGGGCGGCCGCCTGCGCTCGCAGCCCTTCGAGGGCGGCCAGGGCGTGATCGCCGAGCTGGGCGGTATGCGCTTCCCGGTGTCCAGCACCGCGTTCTACCACTATGTAGACCAGCTGGGGCTGGAGTCGCAGCCCTTCCCGAATCCCCTGACCCCGGCCTCGGGCAGCACCGTGGTCGACCTCGAAGGCCAGACCTACTACGCCGAAAAGCTGGCCGACCTGCCGCCCATGTTCAAGGAAGTGGCCGACGCCTGGGCCCGCGCGCTGGAAGACGGCGCGCAGTTCTCCGCCGTGCAGGACGCCATCCGCAACCGCGACGTGCCCGCGCTCAAGGCGCTGTGGAACAAACTGGTGCCGCTGTGGGACGACCGCACTTTCTATGATTTTGTGGCCACCTCCAAGGCCTTCGCCGGCCTGTCGTTCCAACACCGCGAGGTGTTCGGCCAGGTGGGCTTTGGCACCGGCGGCTGGGATTCGGACTTCCCGAATTCCATGCTGGAAATCCTGCGCGTGGTGATGACCAACTGCGACGACGAGCAGCGCCTCATCAAGGGCGGCGTCGACCAGGTACCGCTGGGGCTGTGGCAGCACGCACCGGACAAGATGGCGCATTGGCCCGCCGGCACCAGCCTGGCCAGCCTGCATGGCGGCGCCCCGCGTGCCGGCGTCGCCGCCATCCACCGCCAAACCGACGGCAATCTGGCCGTGACCGACCGCTGGGGCGACACCCGTAGCTATGCCGCCGTGCTGACCACCTGCCAGAGCTGGCTGCTGACCACCCAGATCGCCTGCGAGGAATCGCTGTTCTCGCACAAGATGTGGATGGCGCTGGACCGCACGCGCTATATGCAGTCCAGCAAAACCTTCGTCATGGTGGACCGGCCGTTCTGGAAGGACAAAGACCCCGTCACTGGCCGCGACACGATGAGCATGACGCTGACAGATCGCCTGACGCGCGGCACTTATTTGTTCGACAACGGGCCGGACAAACCGGGCGTGATCTGCCTGTCCTACGCCTGGATGGGCGACGCGCTGAAGATGCTGCCCCAGCCGCCCGAAAAGCGCGTCAAACTGGCCCTGGATGCGCTGAAGAAGATCTACCCGAACGTCGACATCGCGAGCCACATCATCGGCGACCCGATCACCATCTCCTGGGAGGCCGACCCGCATTTCCTGGGCGCGTTCAAAGGCGCCCTGCCCGGCCACTACCGCTACAACCAGCGCATGTTCGCCCACTTCATGCAAGACGACATGCCCGCCGCCCAGCGCGGCATCTTCATCGCCGGCGACGATGTGTCGTGGACACCCGCCTGGGTGGAGGGCGCGGTGCAGACATCGCTGAACGCGGTATGGGGCATCCTGCACCACTTTGGCGGCCAGACCCATGCAGAGAACCCCGGCCCGGGTGATGTGTTCAAGGACATCGGCCCCATGGAGCTACCCGAATGACCGATCTGAAACTGGCGCTGCTGCAGTGCGCATCCCAGCCCGGCGACGTGCTGGGCAACCTGCAGCGCCTGGACCACGCCGCCGCCGATGCCGCCGCGGCCGGCGCCCACCTGCTGGTCACGCCCGAGATGTTCCTGACCGGCTACAACATCGGCGCCACCCAAGCCAGGGTGCTGGCCGAAGCGGCAGACGGCCCGCGCGCCCAGGCCGTTGCCGCCATCGCCCGCCAGCACCAGATCGCCATCGTCTTCGGCCACCCCGAACACGACGCCACCGGCCACATATTCAACACCGCCCAGTGCGTCGATGCCCAAGGCCACACGCTGGGCACCTACCGCAAGACCCATTTGTTTGGTGAGCTGGACCGCAGCATGTTCAGCCCCGGCGCGGGTGACGAGCCGCTGTTCGAACTCCAAGGCTGGCAGCTCGGCTTGCTGGTCTGTTATGACGTCGAATTCCCCGAAAACACCCGCCGCCTGGCCCTGCAAGGCACCGACCTGATCATCGTGCCCACCGCAAACATGGCCGACTTCGACTTCGTCGCCCAGCACCTGGTGCCGACGCGGGCCTACGAGAACCAGTTGTTTGTGGCCTATGCCAACTTCTGCGGCCGTGAGGGTGATCTGGCCTATGGCGGACTCAGCTGCGTGGCCTCGCCGGAAGGGGCTGGGCTGGTGCAAGCCGGGCGCGAGACCGAGCTGTTGCTGGCAGATGTAACGCGGGCCGGCTTGGCGGCTGGGCGGGCTTTGAATGGGCATTTGGCGCTGTGCCGGGCAAATGCAGATTTGCTATAAAGTAAATATCTGCTAGCGCAATAAAAATAAGCGCTAACGGCTCTTTTTACCTAGAACAAACGAACCCAGACGGGTACACCCGCAGCAGCACTACATGGAAAAATCCCACCCGCACGCCCACAGCAAAGCCTTTGTTTTTGTCTTGATTGCGGTGGTGAGCGGAACCTTGATGGACGCCTTGCTCAAGGTAGCCGGCGCCCATGTCGGCACCTGGCAACTGCTGGTGTTGCGCTGGTCGTTTGCCTTGCTGGTGCTGTTGCCCCTCATCCTCACGGGCGCCGCGGGCAGCATGCACATCCAGTCGTGGCGCGTGCACATCGCGCGGGGTCTGCTGAATTGCCTGGGCTCCTACGCCCTGTTCTACGCATTGGCCACGCTGCCACTCTCGGTGGTGATCACCATTCTGTTTGCCGAGCCACTGTTTGTGATTCCGTTCGCGGTGCTGATCCTGCATGAACGGGTCAGCACCAAGGATGTGCTGGCCGCCCTGCTGGGTTTGGTGGGTGTGGTGGTGATGAGCCAACCCGATGTCAGCCAGGGCGATTGGAAGATGCTGCTGCCCCTGGTCGCTGCCAGCAGTTTTGCGCTGCTGAATGTGCTCACCAAAAAATGGGGCGCCCAGGAAAGCCCGATCAGCTTGATGCTCTGGATGGCGGTATCCACCTTGTTGATCACCATCCCTTTTGCGGCCAGCCAATGGCTTGCACTGCGTTGGCAGGACTACGGCATGGCCCTGGCGATTGCGGTGCTCGGTTCCGTCTACAGCTACTTCTGGATTGTGGGTCTGCGGCTGGGCAATGTGGCCAAACTGACGCAGTTGAGCTTTCTGTCGTTACCCCTGGCCTTCGGTTTGGGCTGGGCGTTCTTCCATGAAACGCCGGGCGCCGCCACCGTGTGGGGCGGCTTGATCATCGCTGCGGCAGTCATGCTGCTGTCGATGAATATGACCCGGGTCAAAGCCGCCCATCTGTTCTTGAGCGGCCTGTTCAAACCCGCTAAATCGTAGCTATTCGAGCGTCACGCCCCGCTCCTTCACCACCCGGGCCCACAGCGCGATTTGCTGGCGCACGAATTTTTGCGCGGCGTCGGGGCCGCCGGGGGGGATCTCGCCGCCCAGCTGGGCGATGCGGGCTTTCACGTCTGGCGCTTCCAGGGTTTTTTGCAGCGCGGCGGAGAGCTTGGCCAGCACCGGCTCGGGTATGCCGGTGGGGGCAAACAGCACGTTCCATTCATAGACTTCGGCGCCGGGAACCTGGGCCTGGGCCAGGGTCGGCACGTTGGGCAGAATCGCCGCGCGCTGCGCACTGGTCACGGCCAGCGCCCGCAGCTTGCCCGACTGGATGTGCGGCAGGGTCGAAGCCAGGTTGCCGAAGAACACCGGCACCTGCCCGCCCAGCACGTCGTTGAGCGCTGGGCCGCCGCCTTTGTAGGGGATGTGCACCATCTCCACCTTGGCGGCGGATTCGAACAGCACACCGGCCAGGTGCTGGGCCGAGCCGTTGCCCGACGAGGCGAACGACACCGCGTCTTTGCTTGCGCGGGCGGCGCTGATCAGCTCGGCAACCGATTGGGCGGGGAACTTGGCGTTGACCAGCACCACGTTCGGGAACAACGCCACCACGCCCACCGGGCGGAAGGCCTTGTCGGCGTCGTACGGCAGGCGCGGGTACAGGGCTGGGTTCACCGCGAACGAGGAGGCATCGAACATCAGCGTGTGGCCGTCGGGCACGGCCTTGGCCACGGCGGCGGCGCCGATCTGTCCGCTGGCGCCGGGCTTGTTGTCGATCACCACCGGCTGACCCAGCGCCTCGCCCAGCTTGGGCGCGATGAGGCGGGCCATGGCGTCAGCCCCGCCGCCGGGCGGATAGGTGACGACGATGGTAATCGGCTTACTCGGCCAGGCGGCCGTTTCCGCCAGGCTGGCGACTGGTGAGGCCAGGGCAGCACTTGCTATGACAAACATAGCTGCTCGCGCAATCGAAATCTGCGCTACAGGCACTTTTTGCATAAATCTATCCTCGGTGAAAAACGGAATGGAAAGGGGTAACGGCTCAGCGCACATGGGCTGTGTAGCGGAAGGCGAATGCATCACCCAGCGTGGTGCGCAGCTCCACACAGCGGCCCGCTAAATCAAAGGCCCGCCGGTCGACCTGGGCGCAGGGGTGGCCCGCGTCCAGCCGCAGCAGGCCGGCCTGCTCGGCGGTCAGCAGGCCGAAGCTCAGGCAGTCTTCGGCGCGGTGGATGGTGGCGCTGCAAACGCGCTGGTACATGGGGTACAGCAGGTCGTCCCAGGCGGCCAGGTCCGACTGCGCCAGGGCCTCGAACAGCGGCAGCGGCAGCACGATGTGCTCCAGCAAACAGGGCTGGCCCTGCAGGCTGCGTAGGCGCTGCAGCTGCAGCACGCTGGCCCCGGCAGGCAGGCCCAGGCCATCGGCCTCGTCGGTGCTGGCCAGCCGGACCTGGCGGCCCAGGATGCGCGACTGCGGCGTGCCGGGCGCGCCGTCTTCCGTGGCAAACCGGAAGAAGCGCAGCATCGACGCGCCGCCCAGCCCCTCGCGCACAAAGGTGCCACGCCCGTGCTGGCGCACCAGCAGCCCCTGGGCGACCAGCAATGCCAGCGCCTGGCGCAGCGTGCCCAGGGCTACGCCATGCTCCTTGGCCAACGCTGCCTCGGCCGGCAAGGCGGTGCCGGGCACCCATTCGCCCTGGGTGATGCGGGCCCGCAGGCTGGCCGCCAGCCAGCCGTAGCGGCTTTGGCCGGGGCTGGGCTGGCCTGCGGGTAATTCCGGATCGGAGAATATGGCTTCGCTCATTGATTTAGTCCTCTAGATGACTAGAATGTACGCCATGCCTACCCCAACGCCACAAAGTGTTTTCCCTAGGTCTGCCGCCCTGCCGCCGGTAGACACCCACTTCCACGTGTTCCCGGCCCACCAGTCCACGCCCGGCGCGCGCTACATCCCGGCCTACGCCGCGCCACTGCAGGCCTGGCAGACGGCCGCAGCAGCAGTCGGCCTGCGCCACGGCGTGCTGGTGCAAACCAGCTTCATGGGCACCGACAACCGGCTGCTGCTGGCGCAACTAGCGCAGCACCCCGACAGCTTGCGCGGCGTGGCCGTGGTCTCGCCCGATGCCAGCCTGCCCGCACTACAAGCCCTGCATGCGCAAGGCGTGCGCGGCATCCGCCTGAACCTGGCCGGCCAAAGCCACGACATGGCGCCCTGGGCCGGCGCCAGCCCGCTATGGGACGCGCTGCTGGCCCTGGGCTGGCATGTGGAATTGCACACCGACCGCGGCGCGCTCGACCCGGTACTGGCCGCCCTGCCCTTGGCCGTGCCGGTGGTAGTTGACCATTTCGGCAAGCCGGAGCGCGCCTCGCTGCACGACGCCAGCATTGCCGCCGTGCTGCAGCGTAGCCGCCAGGCCGGGGCCGCCACGGCCCACGTCAAACTCAGCGCCGCCTACCGGCTGGCGCCGGGCATAGATGCCGCGGCTTTGGCCCGGCTCTGGCTGCAGGAGCTGGGACCGCAGGCCTTGTTGTGGGGCAGCGACTGGCCTTGCACCAACCATGAAGACAGCGCCGACTACCCCGCGCTGTACGCCGCCCTGGCCGGCTGGCTAGGGCCGGAAAACACGGAGGCGCTGGAAGCGATACGCTGTACTACGCCGTGGCGCCTGTACTGGGGGACTCCGCAGCCTGCCTGAGCAGCCAGTCCTCAAACGCCGCCAGCGCGGGCGGCGCATCATCCGCTGCGGTGACGGCGGGCACCACCAGGTAGTAGCCGCGCTCGCCGCGCAGCGCCCGGTCGCAGGCGACCACCAGGCTGCCGCGCTGCAGCTCGTCTTCGACCAGGATGCGCGGCACCAGGGCCACGCCCAGGCCGACGACAGCGGCAGTGGCCGTCATGGAAAACAGCTCGTAGCGCGGGCCACTCAGCGGCTGGGCAGCGGCCACGCCCATGGCGTCGAACCACTGGCGCCAGCCCTCAGGCCGGGTGCTTTGCTGCAGCAGCGGCAGCGCGGCGATGGCCTGCGGCTCCAGCTGGGTCTGGCCGTGCAAAAGACGCGGGCTACAGACCGGCACCACCTCTTCGGCCATCAGCATCACGGCGCGGGTGCCGGGCCAGTTCGCCACCTGCTCGGCGGTGCCGGCAAACAAGGCGGCGTCGAAACCCTGGTCGGCAAACAAAAAGGGCCGGGTGCGGGTCTCGATATGCACCACGATGTCGGGGTGCAGCGCGGCCAGGTCGGGCAGGCGCGGCATCAGCCAGCGGGTGGCAAATGTGGGCACGGCCGCCAGTGCCAGCGCGCCGCCAGTGCCCTGGCTGGCCATGGCGTTCAAGGTGTCCAGCTCCAGCCCGTCGAGGCGCCGCGCCACCTGGCGCGCATAGTCGCGGCCCTGCGCGGTCAGCGCCACGCCATGCCGGGTGCGGCGGAACAGCACCAGGCCCAGAAACGCCTCCAGCGCCGCGATCTGGCGGGATACCGCGCCCTGGGTCAAGGACAGCTCTTGCGCGGCCCGGGTATAGCTCTCGTGGCGGGCCGCGGTATCAAAACAAACCAGGGCTTGGGTGGAGGGAATTTTGCGTCGCATAGTATGCGCAATGTACACACACAGCAGATCAAAAAGCGCTTAATCGGCTGAAATTTCTCACCAGATATGCACCACCCTCATACCATTGTGAAAAACTGTGGTTTGCCGCGGCGCCCATCCAGGGCTACGATCTGCCCACTTATCCGCATTCATTTGCCACCTACCGACTGGAGACCCGCATGGCCCACGCCCGCTTTCAATGGGAAGACCCTTTTCTGCTCGACCTGCAACTGACCGAGGACGAGCGCATGGTGCGCGACGCGGCCAACGCCTATTGCCAGGGCCAGCTGGCGCCGCGCGTGCTCAACGCCTTCCGCACCGAGACCACCGACCCGGCGATCTTCCGCGAGATGGGCGCCTTAGGCCTGCTGGGCCCGACCATCCCCGAGCAGTACGGCGGCCCGGGCCTGAACTACGTGGCCTACGGCCTGATCGCCCGCGAAGTCGAGCGTGTGGACTCGGGCTACCGCTCGATGGCCAGCGTGCAGAGTTCGCTGGTGATGGTGCCGATTTTCGAATTCGGCACCGAAGCACAGAAACAGAAATACCTGCCCAAGCTGGCTACCGGCGAATGGATTGGCTGCTTTGGCCTGACCGAGCCGGACCACGGCTCTGACCCCGGATCGATGGCCACGCGCGCCATCAAAACCGCCGGCGGCTACACGCTGCGCGGCAACAAGACCTGGATTTCCAACAGCCCGATTGCCGACGTGTTCGTGGTCTGGGCCAAGGAAGTGGATACGGCCGGCAACGTCGGCCCGATCCGCGGTTTTGTGCTGGAAAAAGGCATGGCCGGGCTGACGGCGCCCGCCATCCACGGCAAGGTCGGCCTGCGCGCCAGCATCACCGGCGAGATCGTCATGGACGGCGTGTTCTGCCCCGAAGAAAACGCCTTCCCCGAGGTGCAGGGCTTGAAAGGCCCGTTCACCTGCCTGAACTCGGCGCGCTACGGCATCGCCTGGGGCGCACTGGGCGCGGCCGAGGCCTGCTGGCACACCGCGCGCCAATACACGCTGGACCGCAAGCAGTTCGGCCGGCCGCTGGCCGCAAACCAGCTGATCCAGAAGAAGCTGGCCGACATGCAAACCGAGATCGCGCTGGGCCTGCAGGGCTGCCTGCGCCTGGGCCGGATGAAGGACGAAGGCACTGCTGCCGTCGAAACCACCTCGTTGATCAAACGCAACTCGTGTGGCAAGGCGCTGGACATCGCCCGCATGGCGCGCGACATGCTGGGCGGCAACGGCATCAGCGACGAGTTCGGCGTGGCCCGGCATCTGGTGAACCTGGAGGTGGTGAACACCTACGAGGGCACGCACGACATCCATGCGCTGATCCTGGGCCGGGCGCAGACCGGCATTGCGGCCTTCTCCAACTGAAGTCATTTGCTATATATTTAATAGCTACTTGCGCAGCTAGTACCTGCGCCAGAGCACTAAAAAGCTTAAACCATGGCATCAGGCAATCCACCCACCTCTTTGCACGGCCTGCGCGTACTCGACCTGTCGCGCGTGCTGGCCGGCCCCTGGTGCACGCAGATCCTGGCCGACCTGGGCGCCGACGTGGTGAAGGTGGAGCGCCCGGTGGTGGGCGACGACACACGCCACTGGGGCCCACCGTTCCTGCAGGATGCGGACGGGAATGACACCGACCAGGCCACCTATTTCACCGCCTGCAACCGCAACAAGCGCTCTGTCACCATCGACATGGCCACCGCAGAAGGCCAGGCGCTGATCCGCCAGATGGCGGCGGACAGCGATGTGCTGGTGGAGAACTTCAAGGTCGGTGGCCTGCAGCAGTACGGGCTGGACTACGCCAGCTTGAAAGAGCTGAACCCGCGGCTGATCTACTGCTCGATCACCGGCTTCGGCCAGGACGGGCCGTACGCCGAGCGCGCTGGCTACGACCTGCTGATCCAGGCCAGCAGCGGCATGATGAGCATCACCGGCCGGGCCGACAGCGAGCCCGGTGGCGGCGGTATGCGCGTGGGCGTGGCACTGACGGATCTGTTTACAGGGGTTTACGCCAGCACGGCCATCCTGGCAGCGCTGAACATGCGCCACAGCACCGGCCACGGCCAGTACATCGACATGGCGCTGCTGGACGTGGGCATGGCGATCCTGGCCAACCAGGGCGCCGGTTTCTTGAACACCGGCAAGGTACCGCAGCGCCAGGGCAACAGCCACCCCAGCCTGGCGCCCTACCAGGACTTCCCTACCGCCGACGGCGCCATGCTGCTGGCCGTGGGCAACGACGGCCAGTTCGCCCGCTTCTGCCAAGCAGCCGGCCAAGCCGGCTGGGCCAGCGACCCGCGCTTCGCCACCAATACCCAGCGGGTGCTGAACCGCACGGCCCTGGTCACCGCGATGGAGGCTGTCACCCGCACCCGCAGCACGGCCGAATGGACCACGCTGCTGGAAGACAAGGCTGTACCCTGCGGCCCGATCAACAACCTGGCGCAGGCCTTTGCCGACCCGCAGGTGCAAGCACGCAATCTGCGCGTGGAACTGCCACGCGATGCGGGCGATGGGATTACGCAGATCGCCAGCGTTGCCAGCCCGCTGCGCTTGGCCGATGCGCCGCCGGTGCTGCGCCATGCGCCACCTGCGCTGGGCCAGCATACGGACGAGGTGCTGCGTGGGCTGGGCATGGACGCCGAGCGGATTGCGGCGCTGCGCAAAGCCGGCGTAATTTAGGTAGGCTAGCCGGCGTCGGTTTTCAGCACCGTTGCGCCGGCGCGGTCGAAGCGCAGCGATACCTCGTGCAGGGTGCTGCGCAGCTCGGCGCTGGCATTGGGCGGCAGGATCACGAAGCCCTCTTGCTGTTCGCTGCGCGCCAGGCCCAGCTTGAGCTTGAGTTCGCCTTCGGCCAGCCGCAGGGTCGGCATGCCGGTTTCCAGCTGCTGCAAGAAGCCGCCCATCAAATGGCCCACCTGGTCGGGCGCCAACACTTCGAGCTTGCCGCTGCCCCCCAGCTGGGCCGACAAGGCCGCGATGCGCGCAGTGCCCAGGCGCAGCTTTTCCTCCACCGCCTTGAGCTTGCTTTCTTGGGCTGCGGTAGTGGCCTGGACAGCGGCCGTCACCGCTTCCTTCTCGCGCGCAGCGCTTTGGTCGAGGCGCTGGAACAAAGTGCTGTTGTCGGTCTGCGCGGTGTCGCGCTGCTGCGCCAGGCGCTGGTTCTCGGCCAGCAGGCCGTCGATCTGGCTCTTTAGCTGTTTGATCTGGGCAGGAAAATCCTCGGTTTCCGGCTCGGGTGCGCGCAGCTGGGCTTGCAGGGCCAGGTTTTGCTGGCGCAGCGCGTCGGCCTCGCGGCTGGCCTTGATCTCGCGGTCGCTGGCAGCCGCTGCGGCCAGCTTGAGGCGCGACAAGGCATCGGCCGCGTCGGCCAGGCTTTTGCGGGCCATGGCCTCGGTCTCGGCCGTCTGGCTGCGCGACACCGCCAAGGCTTCCTGGGCGGCTTTCAACGCCGCCTGCAGCTGTGCCGTGGTCTGTGGTTTGCTTACCATGTCATGCCTCTTGGTCAGCTAATCCGATAACAGTTGCTCGCGCACCAGGCGGCCATCGGCGTCCACGGCATTTACCAGCCAGCGCTGGCTGCCGGCCAGAAAGCTCGCATTGACCTGCAGCGGCCCGAGCACACGCTCCAGCGCCAGCAGGTCGTCGCGCTGGCGGAAGTTCTTGATGATCTCGTCCCGGTTCTTGACCGGCGTGGTCGTGCCGTCGCTGCCGCTGGCAGCATTCGGCGTAGCGGCCGTGGCCACGAAGTTGACGCGGATGGTCGATACCGCCGAGGCGTTCAAGGCGCCGGCCAAATGGGCCGACGACAGCGGCTCGATCTCCAGCTCGCCGGTGCTGTTGCGCGACACCGCGGCCTTGATCTCGAGTGTGGCTTCCGACATCACCATCCCGCTGGCCAGGCCCACGCCCAGGCCCAAATCGGTTTGGGCGCTGGTCAGCGAGGCACCCGCTTTGCCAAGCAAGGCACCCAGCGGCGCACGTTTGGGGTCGGTAGCTAAAGCCATGGTGGTAGGGAACGGTAGCGGCTAGCCCGTGACTGTACGGCGGGGAATCTCCAGACGCAACGGTGCGGGCACAGGCACCAGGGTGGCCGTGATCTTGGAATGCACCGACACATCGCGGTTGAGCTTGCGCTCGAAGCGGATATTCGAGGTTTCGGCAAACAGGCCCAGGCCGCCCTTCTTGCGCGTGCCGTCTTCGTTGAGTTGCTCGACCAGCTTCAAGTCCATGCTGACCTCGACCGTGGCCTGCGAGAACTGGTAGAAGGTGGGCTTGACGCCCAGCTCCAGCAGCGAGACGCTTTGCGGCTTGCCCTGCTCGAAGGTGACTGTGCCATCGGCCGCCACCTGCTCGGTGATGCTGGGGATGATGTCCACCCGGGTCTCGGCCAGCTCGGTCACCATGGCGGCGGCGCTGCGGTCCAGGGCCAACTGGGCATCGGCAATGCCTTCGGCCATCAGGCGCACCAGATCGGCGAACGAGGTGGACGCCGTCTCTTGTACCGCGGTCTCGGGCGCGTACAAAGGCGCGCGAAAAACCTTGGTTTTATCCAGCGTGGCCATGGTCAGGCGGGTACCTTGGGTGGGCGGTTGTCCACGATATTCAGCTGCGGCGCCAGGCGCGGTGGGGGCGGCACCGGCACCATGCGCGTCAGCAGGCGGCTGGTGCCATGCACTTCCTTGCCAAACTTGCGGTTATGCGACACATCGACCGACACCGAGGCGCTCCAGCAGGCAAAACCGGCCTTGGCCTTGACGCCGACCTTGAGGCTGGTTTCAACCGAGGTGGAGGTTTTGATGTCCATCGTGACCTCGATGGTGGCCTCGGCAAACTGGTAGAAGGTGGGCATCAGGCCGATCTGTATCAAGGACACATTCACCGGCGCCGCATTCACGTAGGTCACATCGCCGTTGGCGGCAATGGTCTGGGTGACCCCCATGACCAAGGGCAGCTCGGTTTCGGCCAGGGCTTTGGCGGTTTCCACCGAGTTTTCGTCGAGCGCTTTTTGCGCCTCCGCAATGCCGAGCGCCAGCTTCAGCACCATATCGGGAAGGGGTACGTCGAGTAATTCCTGTCCAACACTACCGGCCATGGCCATCTCCTTGAAGTAGGCTGCAGCCCCGCTGGGCCGCAGCAGTTACGAAACCAAGGGCGGCGGTGCTTGGTACGCCGCCATTACCGTCGAAAACCGCTGCTGGTCGATGCTGACCGGGCCAATGAACCGCAATGTCCTAGCCCCCCGCAGCCCCATATAGGACGCCAAGCCCATGACCACCAAGGCACGGCATGGGTCCAGCCGGGCAACGATGCGGCCGCCCACGCCTTGCACCAAGGCGTCCAGGCTGCCAGGCTCCACGGCCACCAGCAAAAACAGGCCGCGCCCTGGCAGGGCGACGGAGACTTTGGCACCAAAGCGTTCAGCGACTTGCATGGCTCAGCCCGGTGGTTTCATGCTTTCATCTTGGTTGATGGCACACCAAACTGCATCATCAAGTTTGATGATGCGTTTACACAGGGATGACGGAACTTCCTGCGCACGTGTTGGGTGGCATTGCTGCGGCTGGACAACGCCGTATCAGCGCCCCATAACCGCTGCAAGAAGCCCATAAAAAATCAACGTTTGGTCAAAAACAAAAAAGGCATCGAAACGATGCCTTTTAAGAGGTGGCTGCAAGCAGCCTGTCAGCGGGATTAAGCGGCCGAAGCCTTGCGGCGGCGGGAGGTGCCCAACAGTCCCAGCAAGCCCAAGCCCATCAAAGCCAAGGAGCCTGGCTCAGGAACTTTGCCGTCCGATGGAGGGCGGGTGTTACCAGCCACCGACATCAGCTTCACGTAATCCGCGATGCTGTCCATCGCGCCACCACCATAACCCGAGTTATAGGCGCTGATCAGCCACCAGCTGGAGTACGTGGTGGAATCAGATGTCGAGAAAGCCTTATCGGTACCGTCACCATTTGGTATGTTGTTGGCTGCCACAGCGGTACCAGAAGAGCCGTAATTCTTGATCGAAGTCCAGCCATTAGCAGCTGTAAACCAGGACAAAGCCTTACCTGCGATGACAGGAATACCTCCACCGGTGTATGCCAACACAGTGATGTCGTAATCACTAGCCCACCAGCCAACAGTCACTTTGCTCAAATTCACATCTGCGCCGAACTTCAATGCGATCAAATCAGTGCCGTTACTGTTGTCCATCGCATGGTTAGGGCTACCGGAAGTTTCACCTGAATACTGCACGCCCAGACCAGAGCCCGAACCCCAATTGGCAACAGGGGCAGTGGCAAAGGTGGAACCCGTACCGGTGGAGTAAGCCTGGGCAGAAACGGTAGTACCAGCGTTGGTGCCAGAACCGCAGCTTGTAGTTGCACCGGCAACGGCCGATCCGCAGTTCGCGCTGAGATCCCAGGTGCTTTCGGCCCAGCTAGCGGAGCCCATACCCAGCAATGCACAAGCAGCTACTGCTTGGAGGGCGCGTTTCAAAGATGTGTTTTTCATGTTCTTGGTCCAGTTCAACGTAGCGTTATAGGATGCGACTACTTTTTACAAATCATTACTAGCTAAATCCATGCCAGCAATTTTTCTTTTTATGAATCAACAACTTAACCAACCAAGAGGGTGTTACTGATACATACATGTAAGAAAAATCGACATTCCAGACACACGATTTAACGCAAGGTTTTCAACAACGTCTCGGCGGCTGCACTGCTCTCAAATGGACGACCGATCTTCAAGGCGGCCTCCACCTCGTCCCGTGCTTCGGTTTTTCGACCGCTCTGGGCCAGCACGGCGGCGAGGTGGTAGCGGATGCTGGGGTTGGCCGGCTCACGCAAGCGGGCATCTCGCAGAAGCTGCAAGGCACGGTCGGCCTGCTCGGCTTGCCCTCCGCGGAACAGCGCCCAGCCCAAGGTGTCAATCGCGTTGGCATTGCTTGGATCTTTTGCCAAGGCCCGTTCTGCCATGGCTACCGCAGACGGGTCTTTGAGACGCAGCAATACGTTGGCCAAATTGTTCAATACCTCGGCGTCATCAGGAAGCGCTTGCACCAAGCTTTCGTAATTGACCCGGGCCGCCGCATAGTTGCCGTTGCGGGCGTAGCCATCTGCGAGCGCCCGGCGTACCAACAGGTCTTGCGGGCGCGATTTCATCCATTGCTCTCCCAGCTGCAGCGCCGGCTTGCCGCCATCCTGGCTGGACAAGGCGCGGAACAAACGCAGCAAGGTCTCGGAACTGGGTTCGGCCTGGTGGGCCTTGCGGTAGGCATCGATCGCCGCCGCGGTCTGGCCACGGGCTTGGGCTACATCGCCCAGCAAGCTATAGCCGATGGCGCGTTTGGGGGCCAGTGCCAGTATTTGACGGGCGCGTTGCTCGGCTTTGGCAGGTGTACCCTGGCGTAACTCCACGTCGGTCATCAAAGCCAGTGCAGGCAAAAACTCAGGACGGCTGGAAAGGGCTTTTTCCAGGCTGTAGGCCGCACCAGCCACATTGTTGGCAGCCATTTGCAGCGCAGCGATCTCGGTTTGCTGGGGCGCGTTGAAATCGGCAAAACGGGTTGCACCGGAGAAAGTGGATTTGGCACCTTCCACGTCACCATTGGCCAATTGGGCTCTGCCGTACATCAGCAAGGCAGGAAGATTGTCCGGCGCCTTGGCGTATAGCCGTTTGGCGGCGTCCAAAGCCAGTGTGGGGGCACGGTTGCGCAAGTGCAGTTCAACCAGCGATATCCCTGGCCGCAGTTCGCGTGGGCCCGAAATATCGTTGGCCTTTTCCAGCCAGCGCAAGGTTTCAGCGGCCTGACCACGGCGGTCGGCAAGATTGGCCATCTCGTAAGTGGCGTCCACATTCTTGTCGTCGGCCTTGAGCACTTCGGCCAGGCGGGCCGCTGCAGCGTCATAGTTTTTGCTGGCCATGTCCACGCGGGCGAGGTTGAGCTTGGCCTGCAACAAGCTTGCATCGATCTGCAGCGCGCGTTCAAAGGCTGTTTTGGCGGCCGCCAGATTGCCGGACTGCGCCTGCGCCATACCCAACAAGTTGTTGAAGCCGGCATTCGCAGGTTGCAGCTTGAGCAGCTTGTTGACCACCGCGATGGCTTTGGCGGACTGCCGATCGCGCAGATACAGACCGGCGAGGGCCGCGCCGGCCTGGATCTGGTTAGGGTCTTTGAAAGCCGCTTCAAGCTGCGCCACGCCCTCCCCGATTTGGCCGCCCCCCACCAGGCTCATACCCAGGGTGGCGCGGAATTCTGGCGCCTCTTTCAAGGCCAGGGCTTGCTGCATCAAAGCCGTGGCTTTGGCGTTGCGGCCCTGGGCCATGTGCGCCCCCGCCAGCAGTGTCATGGCTTGGCCGTCGCCGGGCTGCGCCTTGATGTACTCCTCCAGCACCTCAATGGCCCGGCCAAAGTTCTCTTCCGACAGGAAGATTTGCGCCAGCAGCTTGGACACCGGGCTATTGCCTTGCACCCGCTGAAAGGACTCAAGATAGGGCTTGGCCTTCTCACGCTCGTTCAAGCCCAGATGTGCCAATCCATTGAGCATCAGCAACTGCGGACGGTACTGGATGAAGCCGACGGGTACGGGGTCGAGGAAACCCGTCACTTCCGCCAGCGCAGTACGCGTGGCAGCGGCGTTGCCATCGCGCTCGGCCAACAGGGCTTTCAGGTAGGCCGCACGTGGTTCGCGCGGCGACAAACGCTGCACCTCGGCCACATCCTTGGCCGCATCGGCATACTTGGCTAAATCGATAGCAATACCTGCACGCGCCACGCGCGCTTCGATGTGTTTTGCATCCAATTGCAGGGCTGCATCGTAGGCAGCCAGTGCACCGCGTATGTCGCCCTGCACATGCAACAGCGAGCCCTTTTGGTACTGCACCTCAGCAGAACTGGGCGCCAGACTGACGGCACGCTCGACGGCAGTTTTAGCCTCGGCAAACTGGCGCGCCCGGATCCGCACCGGCACTTCGGCGAGCCATACATCGGGCGACCGGCCATCGATCACCCGGGCTTCTTCAATCATTTTCAAAGCACCACGCACGTCGCCCAGGTCGGCACTGGCAGACGCGCGCAGCAGCAAGAGTTGCACCTGGACTGCCGGCGGCAGTCCGGCCGGATTGAACTGCGCCTGCTCCAGTACCAGCTTGTGTTTACCCTGGCCGATGAAAGCCTGGGCCAGCGGAACCACCACCTCGGCACGGTTTACCCCCAAACGCAGGGCCTCCAGCAAAGCAACTTCGGCCGTGGCGGCCTCGCCGTTGGCCAACAGTGCCTTGCCGAGCAAGACCTGCACCGGCAACATGTTCTTGTCGATCTGCAAAGCATTTTTCAGCTGGATGATGGCGCCCGGCATGTCGTGGCGCTCGTAGCGGCCCAGGGCATCTTCGTAATAGCGGGCAGCCTTGCTGTCGGTCACAGCATGGCTGGCCAGGCTGGTGGCGCACGCCAGAGCCAACAGGCCCACGCGCCCCACATGGGCGGCATGGCGGGAGAGAGGAAATAGCTTCATGGGGAGGTCCGGCGGCTGAAAGGACGTGCAAGGACTGCACATATCCCAAGAATGTTAGCGCACGCCTCCCCAGCGCCCTAGGCCCAAAGCGACGCTGCGCATAAGGAAAACCAGTAAGGGTGAAATTCTTCACAGACCCGTGTATACAACGGGCCAACTTGGTCGTGAGCCGGCTTCAGGTCTGCGCGATAAAGCGCTCAAAACCACGTGCCCGCAGCTCGCAGGCCGGGCATTGGCCGCAGCCGTAACCCCAGGCGTGGCGGTGCACGCGGTCACCCAGATAGCAGGTGTGGGTGTCTTCGACGATCAAGTCCACCAGGGCCTGGCCGCCCAGCTGGTGCGCAAGCTGCCAGGTCTGGGCTTTGTCGATCCACATCAGCGGGGTTTCGATCAGATAGCGCTTGTCCATGCCCAGGGACAAGGCCAACTGCATGGCTTTCATGGTGTCGTCGCGGCAATCGGGGTAGCCCGAGAAATCGGTCTCACACACGCCGGTAACGATGACTTCCAGATTGCGCCGGTAGGCCAGCGCAGCCGCCAGCGTCAAGAACAGCAGGTTGCGGCCCGGCACAAAGGTATTGGGCAAGCCACTCTCTTCCATCTTGAAAACCATGTCGCGCGTCAGCGAGGTTTCGCTGACCTGGCCCAGCACGGATAAATCCAGCAAATGGTCTTCACCCATCTTGCCTGCCCACTGCGGAAACTGCGCCTTGATATGGGCCAGCACTTGGAGCCGGGCCTGCAGCTCCACATGGTGGCGCTGGCCGTAGTCGAAGGCCACGGTTTCCACGTGGTCGTATTTAGACAAGGCCAGGGCCAGACAGGTGGTGGAGTCTTGGCCACCAGAAAACAGAACGAGAGCGCGGGAATGCATGGTTTAAGAACAGATTCAGACGAAAGGGTAACAATCGGGCCCGCCGGTGCAGCACCGGGACCCACAGCGCAATTTACCATCGAACGCCGACCCCGCCTACCGGCCCGGTGCCCATTCCCAACCGGCCAACCACGGCCCCGCACATGCACTTCTTGAAGCGCTTTCTGAAGACCCTGCTCCACACCACGCTGGCGCTGCTGCTCATCTTTGAAGAATGGGGTTGGGAGCCGCTGGCCCGTGCCATGGACCGGCTGGCGCGGCTGCCGCTGTGGTCGCATCTAGAAAAGCTGGTGCGACGGCTACCGCCTTATGCGGCCCTACTGGCGTTCTTTGTGCCCATGCTGGCCTTGCTGCCCATCAAGCTGCTGGCCGTCTACTGGATCACCCAAGGCCATACCGTGCTGGGCCTATTCGTGGTGCTGGCGGCCAAGGTTCTGGGCACAGCCATCGTGGCGCGGCTGTTCCAGCTGACCCAGCCCGCGCTGATGCGGCTAGCGTGGTTCAGCCATTGGTATGGACGCTGGCTGGTGTGGAAGAACGGAATCATCGCGCAGGTGCGAGCAGCACGCCCCTGGCGGCTGGGCCAGGCCATCGCCCGCCGGGGCCGCCGCGCAGCCCAACGCGCTTTGCAGGCGCTACGCCAGGCCTTTCGGCCTTAGCGTGTATTTTTCAAGCTTTTTAAGGCCCTAGCGCAATATCTACCAGCACTACCAGCTATCAAATCGATAGTATTACGCCCAACGCAAGACCAAGGGGTCCAAGCGTTTGGCGGTCTCGATCAGACCCGCACGCACCTCGGGGTGCATCGCCGGCCAGGGATGGCGCGGCGCTTCGCAGGCAATCACGCCGCCCTCGGCCATCAGCGACTTGGCGGTGAGGATGCCGCCCTGGCGGTTCTCGTAGTTGATCAGTGGCAACCATTGCTGGTACAGCGCATAAGCCTTGTCGCGGTCGCCCGCACGGTGGGCTTCGATGATGGGGCGGATGCCGTCGGGAAAGCCGCCGCCGGTCATGGCACCGGTCGCGCCCGCGTCCAGGTCTGGGAACAGAGTGATGGCTTCCTCCCCATCCCACGGGCCTTCAATCGCATGGCCGCCCAAGCGGATCAGTTCGCGCAGCTTGCTGGCAGCACCGGCGGTTTCAATCTTGAAATAAGCCACATGCTCGATCTCCTTGGCCATGCGGGCCAGAAAGGCAGCCGACAGCGGCGTACCGGCAGCAGGCGCGTCCTGGATCATGATGGGGATGTTCACCGCATCCGACAGCTTGGCGTAGAACTCGTAGATCTGCGGCTCGCCAACACGGAAGGTGGCGCCATGGTAGGGCGGCATCACCATCAGCATGGCGGCTCCCATGTCTTGCGCGCTGCGGCTGCGCTGGGCGCAGACCGTGGTGCCGAAATGGGTGGTGGTGACAATCACCGGCACCCGGCCCGCCACATGTTCCAGAATGGTCTTGGTCAAGACCTCGCGCTCTTCATCGGACAGCAGGAACTGCTCGGAGAAGTTGGCCAGGATGCACAGGCCGTCGGAGCCAGCGTCGATCATGAAGTCGACACAACGCTTCTGGCTGGTCAGGTCGAGCTCGCCACTGGCAGTGAAGGTGGTGGGGACGACCGGGAAGATGCCGCGGTAGCGGGCGTTGGATGCGTTGTACATGGCAGTAGGCAAAAGATTAGTGGGAATGGCGGGGCACGGTGGAGCCGCGGCAGCCGACCAAGAAGTCGAAATCGCAGCCGTCGTCGGCCTGCAGCACATGGTCTACGTACAGGCGCGCGTAGCCGCCCGACAGAGGCTTGGGCACATTGCCAGCCAGAGCCGCCAAGCGCTCGGCCAGCTCGGCATCGCTGATGTCCAGATGCAGGCGGCCCTGCTCGCAATCGAGCTCGATGAAGTCGCCATCGCGCACAGCAGCCAGCGGTCCGCCGGCAGCGGCTTCTGGCGCCACGTGCAGCACGACTGTGCCGTAAGCCGTTCCGCTCATGCGGGCGTCAGAGATGCGCACCATGTCCTTCACACCCTGGCGCAGCAGCTTGGGCGGCAAGCCCATATTGCCGACCTCAGCCATGCCGGGATAGCCTTTGGGGCCGCAGTTCTTCATCACCATCACACAGCTGGCGTCGATGTCCAGGTCTTCGTCGACGATGCGTTCCTTGTAGTGTTCGAGGTTCTCGAACACCACGGCACGGCCGCGGTGCTTGAGCAGCGCAGGCGTGGCGGCGGACGGCTTGAGCACCGCGCCGCGTGGCGACAAGTTGCCGCGCAGGATACAGATGCCGCCATCGGCAATCAGCGGGTTGTCGATGGGGCGAATCACTTCGTCGTTGTACTGCGGGGCTTCGCGCACGTTGTCCCACATGGACTTGCCGTTGACCGTCAGTGCGTCGGGGTGTGGCAGCAAGCCGTTTTCGCCCAGGCGGCGCAGCACGGCGGGCAGGCCGCCGGCATAGTAGAACTCTTCCATCAGGAAACGGCCCGAAGGCTGCAAGTCCACGATGGTCGGCGTGCCGCGGCCGATGCGGGTCCAGTCTTCCAGGTCCAGCTGCACACCGATGCGGCCGGCAATGGCTTTCAAGTGGATGACGGCATTGGTCGAGCCGCCGATGGCGGCGTTGGTGCGAATGGCGTTCTCAAACGCTTCGCGGGTCAGGATCTTGGACAAGGTCAGGCCTTCGCGCGCCATCTCCACCGCGCGCGAACCCGACATATGGGCCAGCACGTAGCGGCGGGAATCGACCGCAGGAATGGCGGCGTTGTGCGGCAGCGATGTACCCAGCGCCTCGGCCATGCAAGCCATGGTGGAGGCCGTGCCCATGGTGTTGCAGGTGCCGGCCGAGCGCGACATGCCGGCCTCGGCAGCAAAGAATTGGTGTTCGTTGATCTCGCCAGCTTTCAGCGATTCATGCAGCTGCCAGACGGCGGTGCCGGAGCCGATGTTCTTACCATCCAGCTTGCCGTTCAGCATGGGGCCGCCGGTGACGACGATGGCCGGGATGTCGCAGCTGGCCGCGCCCATCAGCAGGGCTGGCGTAGTCTTGTCGCAGCCGGTGAGCAGCACCACCGCGTCGATAGGGTTGCCGCGGATCGCTTCTTCCACATCCATGCTGGCCAGGTTGCGGGTCAACATGGCCGTGGGGCGCAGATTCGATTCGCCGTTGGAGAACACCGGGAACTCGACCGGGAAGCCGCCAGCCTCAAAGATGCCGCGCTTCACATGCTCGGCGATCTTGCGGAAGTGGGCGTTGCAGGGGGTCAGCTCGCTCCAGGTATTGCAGATGCCGATGATGGGGCGGCCGTCGAACTCATGGTCGGGAATGCCCTGGTTCTTCATCCAGCTGCGGTACATGAAACCGTTTTTATCGGCCGAGCCAAACCACTCCGCAGAGCGCATTTTTTTAGGTTTATCAGTCATAGTAGGTTTTCAGAAAATCAAGCGTGGGTGGATTTACGCGCGGCGAATACGCGCTGGAGCAGGCAGAACAGGAACAGCAGCGCACCAACAACGATGCGGGTCCACCAGGAGCTCAAAGAGCCATCAAAAGAAATCAGGGTCTGGATGATGCCCAGCATCAGCACGCCAAACAGCGTGCCCAGCATGTAGCCTGAGCCACCGGTGAGCAGCGTGCCGCCGATCACCACCGCGGCAATCGCGTCCAGCTCCATGCCTACCGCATGCAAGCCGTAGCCCGACAGCATGTAGAAGGTGAACACCACCCCGGCCAGTGCCGAGCAAAAACCCGACAGCGTGTACACGCCAATCAAGGTGGAGCGCACCGGCAAGCCCATGAGCAACGCCGAACTTTCGCTGCCGCCTACCGCATACACGGTGCGGCCGAAGGGCGTGCAATGCGCCACAAATACCGCCACCAGCAGCACCACCAGAGCGATCAGCGCGCCAATCGACAGCGAGGCATCGCCCCATACCGGAATTCGCATTTGCGAAACTTCGGAATAGAAAGCATTGGTCATGCTGATCGAGTCGATGCTGATCAGGTAGCACAGACCGCGCGCCAGGAACATGCCGGCCAGCGTGACGATGAAGGGCTGCAGGCGGAAGCGTTCGATCAGAAAGCCCATGAAGGCGCCAAATGCCGTGCCCATCAGCAGCACCAGCGGAATCACGACCGCCGGGCTCCAGCCGTGGTTTTCTACCAGCGAGGCAGAGACCATGGTGGTGAAGGCAATCACCGAGCCGACCGACAGATCGATGCCGCCGGACAGCACCACAAAGGTCATGCCCACCGCCACGATCACCAGAAAGGCGTTGTCGATCAGCAGGTTCAGGAACACCTGCAGCGAGAAGAAGCCGTCGTAAAACACCGACCCCAGGGTCGCCATGGCCAGGAACAACGAGATCGTCGCCACCAGCGGCAGGAACTTAGGATTGATGCGGGCCACTGGACGTGGAGCCGATACGGGCGAGGGTGCTGGCATATTGCCAGGTAGAACGGTGCTCATGCGCGGCTCCCGGTAGCGGCTGGGCGGTGGACCCACGTGCCGACAGTGGCGCGGAACTCGGCCGATTGCAGCAGCATCACGGCGAACACCACCACGGCTTTCACCACCAGGTTGATCTCGGGCGGTACGCCCAGCGAATAAATGGCATAGGTCAGGGTCTGGATGATCAGCGCGCCGATCACGCTGCCGACCAGGCTGAAGCGCCCGCCGGTCAGCGCCGTGCCGCCAAGCGTGACGGCCAAAATCGCATCCAGCTCCAGCAGCTGGCCGGCGTTGTTGCCATCGGCACTCTTGACGTTGGAGCTGATCAACAGACCCGCTACACCAGCGCAGAAACCGCAGAACGCATAGACCCATACCGTCAGGCTGCGCGCCTGTATGCCGACGCCGCGCGCCGCTACCGGGTTGATGCCGACAGACTGGATGAACAGGCCCAGCGCGGTGCGCGTCATCGCTGCATGCAGCACGCCGAACACCAGGGCGACGATGAACAGCGAGAACGGCAGGCCCAGCCAGTAGCCGCTACCCAGGAAGAAGAACGGCGCGTAGTAGATGGTGATGATCTGCCCGCCGGTGATGAGCTGGGCAATGCCGCGCCCGGCCACCATCAGGATCAGCGTGGCAATGATGGGCTGCATGCCGATGCGGGCCACCAGTACCCCATTCCACAGCCCGCAGACCACCGCCACGCCCAGGGCAGCCAGGATCGCCAGCGGCATGGGGAAACGGCTGGCATGCACAGCGACACCGTCCTGTACCACCAGCGATCCGCCGATCATCCAGGCGGCCAGGGCCGCCGCAATCGCCACCACCGCACCGACCGAGATGTCGATGCCACGGGTAGC
Organism: Rhodoferax sp. OV413; assembly: GCF_900104385.1. Taxonomy (GTDB): domain Bacteria; phylum Pseudomonadota; class Gammaproteobacteria; order Burkholderiales; family Burkholderiaceae_C; genus Rhodoferax_B. Next base: position 225,298 of record NZ_FNJA01000008.1, read on the forward strand.
GATCACTAGCGTCATACCCAAGGACACCAGCACCAAAGGAGCGGCGCGGTTCAGGATGTCGATCAGGCTGCCGTACAGATGGCCATCGCGCCATTCAATATGCAGGAAGCCCGGATTGAAAACCACGTTGACTATCAAAAGTAATAGCAGCGTCAGCAATGGCCACGCCAGGCGGTGCCGCATTAGGTTATTAAGCATGCCCGGCCGCAATCATTTCGTAAACTTCGTCTTCGGTACTGCCACCGGGTAGTTCGCCCGCCTTGCTGCGATCCCGCAGCACGGCGATGCGGTCGGATACGCGCACCACTTCACTCATCTCGCTGGAGATAAACAGCACGGCCATACCGCCACGCGCCAGCCGCAATATCTCTTCCATGATTTCCTGCTTGGCCGCCACGTCGATGCCGCGGGTCGGCTCGTCCAGAATCAGCAGGCGCGGGTCGGTGGCCAGCCAGCGTGCAATCACGGCTTTTTGCTGGTTGCCGCCGGACAGCAGGCCGATGGGGGTCTCGATGCTGGCGGTCTTGATACCCAGCGTCTTGACGAAATGCTCGGCCAGCGTGGTCTGCTCGGCCAGCGACAGAAACTTGCGCAAACCCAGCCGGGCCTGCAGTGCCAAGGCAATGTTTTCGCGCACCGACAATTCGGCAACGATGCCGTCGGTCTTGCGCTCTTCCGGGCAGAGCGCGATGCCATGCTGCACCGCATCGGCCGGGTTCGAGAACTGCACTGTCTGGCCGTCGATCTGCAAGCTGCCACGGTCGGCCGTATCCAGACCAAACAACAAGCGCGCCAGCTCGGTGCGCCCCGCGCCCAGCAGGCCGGCCAGCCCTAGCACCTCGCCCGCATGCACGCGCAGGTCCACTGGCTGCAAGCGCCCGGCCTGGCCCAGGCCTTGGGCATCCAGCAACACTACGGCGTCTTCAACACCCTCGCGCTGCTGCGCAGAACGCGCCGCCTGGGCCGCAAATTCGCGCCCCAGCATGGCGGAGATCAAGGCCTGCGGCTCCAGCGCGCTGGCCATCCATTCACCGACCCAAGAACCATTGCGCAGCACCGTGATGCGGTCGGAAATGGCATACACCTGGTTCAGGAAATGCGAAACAAACAGAATAGCCAAGCCCTCAGCGCGCAGCCGGCGCAGCACCGCAAACAGCTTTTGTACTTCGTCCTCATCGAGGCTGGAAGTCGGCTCGTCAAGAATCAAAACTTTGGACTCCACGCCCAGCGCACGCGCAATCGCCACCAGTTGCTGCACCGCCACCGGGTAGCTAGACAGCAGTTGCGTCACATCGATATCCAGCCCGATGCGCGCCAGCAGTTCACGCGCTCGGCGGTGCACTGCGGCCCAGTCGATGCGGTAGCCCTGGGACATGCCGCAACGCGGATAACGTCCGGCAAACACGTTCTCGGCCACTGACAGATTGGGGCAGAGATTCACCTCCTGGTAGACGGTGCTGATACCCAGCTTTTGCGCCGCCAGCGGAGAGTCGGGGCGGATGGACTGGCCTTGCATGAGCATCTGCCCACCGTTCGACTCCAGCACGCCGGTCAGCACCTTGATCAGCGTGGACTTGCCCGCGCCGTTCTGCCCCATCAGCGAATGGATTTCGCCGGGGTACAGGCGCAGCTGCACATCCCGCAGCACCTGGTTCCCCGAGAAGGATTTATCGATGCCCGTGAGCTCCAACACGGGCAGAGCGCCGGCGCTGGTCATCCCTTGTTCTTGTTGTAGACGTCGACGAACACGGCGGCCAGCAACACCAGGCCCTTGATGATCTGCTGGTAGTCGATGCCGATGCCCATGATGGACATGCCGTTGTTCATGACACCCATGATGAAGGCGCCGATCACAGCGCCCATGACCTTGCCGACACCACCCGAAGCCGAGGCACCGCCGATGAAGCAAGCGGCAATCACGTCAAGCTCGAAGCCCAGGCCCGCCTTGGGCGTAGCTGTGTTCAACCGTGCAGCAAACACCAGGCCAGCCAGCGCCGCCAGCACGCCCATGTTGATGAAGGTATAGAACGCCAGGCGTTCGGTCTTGATACCCGACAGCTTGGCAGCCTTTTCGTTACCGCCCAAGGCATAGATGCGCCGGCCGATGGTGGTGCGGCTGGTGACAAAGTCAAACACTGCGATCAGCAACGCCATCACGATCAGCACGTTCGGCAGACCTTTGTAGGACGCCAGCAGGTAGCTGAAGGTGACCAGGATCGCCGAGAAGATGGCCATCTTGGCCAGGAAAAAGGCCAGGGGTTCCGACGCGATGCCGTGTTGCAACTGGTTGGAGCGCGCACGCACGCCGCCCACCACCAACGCCAACGCTACTCCAATGCCCAACAGCAAGGAGGTCAAGCGCAACGATTCGCTGCTGAACAGATCGGGAATGAAGCCCGAGCTGAGCATCTGGAAGGTTTCAGGGAACGGGCCTACCGACTGCCCTTGCAGCAGTGCCAGCGCCAAACCTTTGAACACCAGCATGCCCGCCAGCGTGACGATGAATGAAGGTATGCGGAAGAAGGCCACGAAGTAGCCTTGCGCCGCGCCGATGATGCCGCCTACCAATAGGCACACCAAGGCAGTGGGCAGGTAATGCCATTCGTAGTTGACCATCAGCACGGCAGCCAGCGCGCCGACGAAACCAACCACCGAGCCCACCGACAGGTCGATATGGCCCGCCACGATCACCAGCAGCATGCCCAGCGCCATGATGACGATATAGCTGTTTTGCAATACCAGATTGGTCAGATTCAGCGGCTGCATCAGCGTGCCGTCTGTCATGACCTGGAAGAAAGCCATGATGGCCACCAGAGAGATCAACATGCCGTATTCGCGCAGGTTGTTCTTCAGGAAGCTGAGACCGGATTTAGCGGCCGGTGCGGCAGGTACAGCGGGGACAGGGGTGGTGTTTTCCATGATTCAAAGCTCTAGTTCGCGCTCACAATGGCGCGCATTATTTTTTCTTGGCTGGCATCGGCCGTGGGCATTTCAGCCACGAAGCGGCCTTCGTTCATCACATAAATACGGTCCGACAGGCCCAGTAGTTCGGGCATTTCCGACGAGATCACGATCACGCATTTGCCTTCGGCGGCCAGTTGCGCAATCAAGGTGTAGATCTCAAACTTGGCCCCTACGTCGATGCCACGTGTGGGTTCGTCGAGGATCAGCACTTCGGGGTTGGTGAACAGCCATTTGCTGAGCACCACTTTTTGCTGGTTGCCGCCCGACAGGTTGACCACCTTCTGGTCTACGCCCGAGCAGCGGGTGCGCATTTTTTCGCGGTAGCTCTGCGCCACCGCAAACTCGCGCCCGTCGTCAATCACTCCTGCCTTGGACACGCCGTCCAGGTTGGCCAGCGAAGTATTCCACTGGATGTCTTCGCTCAGTACCAGCCCATTGCCCTTGCGGTCTTCGGTGACGTAAGCCAGTCCATGGCTGATGGCTTTTTGCACCGTGGACACATCGATCTCTTTGCCGTGCAGCAGCGCTTTGCCGCTGATGCGTTGGCCCCAGGAGCGGCCAAACACGCTCATGGCCAGCTCGGTCCGGCCGGCACCCATCAGGCCGGCGATGCCGACGATCTCTCCGCGCTTGACGGTCAGGCTGATGTTCTTGACGACTTCGCGGTCCGCATGCTGGGGGTGGTAGGCACGCCAGTCGCGCAACTCGAAAACGGTTTCGCCTATCTGCGGCGTGCGCTTGGGGTAGCGGTCGGCCATTTCGCGGCCTACCATGCCGCGGATCACGCGGTCTTCGCTGATGGATTCGGCCCGGCAGTCCAAGGTCTCTACCGTGGTGCCGTCCCGCAGGATGGTGATGGAGTCGGCCACCTTGGCAATCTCGTTGAGCTTGTGCGAGATCAGAATGCAGGCAATGCCATGGGCCTTGAGCTCCAGCAGCAGGGCCAGCAAGGCGTCGCTATCGGTTTCGTTCAAGCTGGCGGTGGGCTCGTCCAGGATCAGCAGCTTGACCTCTTTGGACAGCGCCTTGGCGATTTCCACCAGCTGCTGTTTGCCCACGCCGATATTTGTGATCAAGGTGGTGGGTGATTCTTTCAGTCCGACCTTCTTCAACAGCGCCTGGGTCTGGCTGTGCGCAGCCATCCAGTCGATCACGCCATTGTGGGCGGTCTCGTTGCCCAAAAAGATGTTCTCGGCAATCGACAGCAGCGGCACCAGTGCCAGCTCCTGGTGGATGATGATGATGCCCTGCTGCTCGCTGTCGTGTATGCCCTTGAAACGACGCTCTTCACCCTGGTAGTGGATTTCACCGGTGTAGGAACCATGCGGGTACACACCCGACAAGACCTTCATCAGGGTCGATTTGCCCGCGCCGTTCTCGCCGACGAGAGCATGTATTTCACCCGCGCGCACGCGCAGGTTCACCTTGTTCAGCGCAACCACTCCGGGGAATGTTTTGCGGATGTCGTGCATCTCTAGGATCGTTTTCAACGCCTATTCCTTCTGCTGAAAGCAGCTTCAAACCTCAACCGAAAAATGGTCCTGCGCCTTGCGACGCAGGACCATGGCTACCGCACAGGTTTACTTGACCTGCGATTCCTTGTAGTAACCGCTGCCGATCAGGATCGGGTTCCAGTTGGATGCGTCCACTGCCACGGGCTTGAGCAGGTAGGCGGGCACGACCTTGACACCGTTGTTGTAGGTCTTGGTGTCGTTGATTTCAGGCTGCTTGCCGGACAAGGTGGCGTCCACCATGTTGGCGGTGACCTTGGCCAGTTCACGCGTGTCCTTGAAGATCGTGGAGTACTGTTCGCCGCGCAAGATGGACTTGACGGATGGAACTTCTGCATCCTGGCCGCTCACCACAGGGCAAGGCTGGGTCTTGGTGCAATAGCCCACGCCTTTGAGCGACGAGAGAATACCGATGGAGATACCGTCGTAAGGCGACAGCACGGCATCCACCTTGTCTTTGGTGTAGAAGGCCGACAGCAGATTGTCCATGCGGGCCTGGGCTACAGCACCGTCCCAACGCAGGGTACCGACCTTGTCCATGCCCACTTGCTTGCTGCGCACCACCAGCTTGCCGCTGTCGATGTAAGGCTTGAACACGCTCATGGCGCCGTCATAGAAGAAGAAGGCGTTGTTGTCGTCTGGCGAACCACCGAACAGTTCGATGTTGAACGGGCCCTTGCCCTGCTTCAAGCCAAGCTTGTCGACGATGGTGCCGGCTTGCAATACGCCAACTTGGAAGTTGTCGAAGGTGGCGTAGTAATCCACGTTCTTCGAGCCCTTGATCAGGCGGTCATAGGCGATGACCTTGACGCCCTTGTCGGCAGCGTTTTGCAATACCTTGGACAGCGTGGTGCCGTCGATGGAAGCAATCACCAAGACCTTGACGCCCTTGGTCACCATATTTTCGATCTGGGCCAGTTGGTTAGGGATATCGTCGTCAGCGTACTGCAGATCGGTTTTGTAGCCGCGGTCTTTCAGCACCTTGACCATGTTGTCGCCGTCAGCGATCCAGCGGGCAGACGACTTGGTGGGCATGGAAATGCCGATGGAGCCCTTGTCCTGCGCAAAGGCCTGGGGGGCGACGCCAAGTGCCGCCAGGGCCAGGCTGGCCAACATGGTTTTGATAAAGGTACGTTTCATAGGATTGTCTCCGTAGGGTTTAAAAAGGCGTGCCCAGTGTCAGGCACGCCGTGGGGGTCAGGATCAGTACTTACGCGAAGGAAACTCTTTGGCGGCAACTTCCATCGGGAAAATGCCTTCTTCGGTGACGATGCGTTTTTGCAAGGTCTTGCCAGCTTTCAGGTCTTTGACGGCGGACATGAGTTGTGGGCCCAGCAGCGGGCTGCATTCCACCGACACATTCAGCTTGCCGGCAATCATGGCCTCGAACGCGCCCTTTACCGCGTCGATGGAGATGATGGTGATGTCCTTGGCGGGCTTGATGCCGGCTTCCTCGATGGCCTGGATCGCGCCAATCGCCATGTCGTCGTTGTGCGCATACAGCACATTGATCTTCTTGCCCTCGGCCTTGAGGAAGGCTTCCATGACTTCCTTACCCTTGGCGCGGGTGAAGTCGCCGGTTTGCGAGCGGATGATCTTGAACTTGGGATCAGCCTTGATGATTTCTTCAAAGCCCTTCTTGCGGTCGATCGCCGGTGCCGAACCCACGGTGCCTTGCAGTTCGACGATGTTGACATCGCCCTTTTGGTCCTTCATTTTTTCGACCAACCAGCGGCCCGCCTTGCGGCCTTCTTCGGTGAAGTCCGAACCCATGAAGGTCACATACAAAGAGTCATCCTTGACGTTCACCGAGCGGTCGGTCAGCACCACAGGAATCTTGGCAGCCTTGGCTTCGCGCAGCACGGTTTCCCAGCCGGATTCGACCACGGGCGAGAACGCAATCACGTCCACTTTCTGGGCGATAAAAGAGCGGATCGCCTTGATCTGGTTTTCCTGCTTTTGCTGTGCGTCGGAGAACTTCAGCTCGATACCGGCTTCTTTGGCCGAAGCCTTGATCGAATCGGTATTGGCGGTACGCCATTCACTCTCGGCGCCCACTTGGCTGAAACCCAGCACAATTTTCTTCTGGGCAAATACGGTGCCTGGCAGCATGCCAGCCAGTGGAGCGGCGGCCAGTGCGATGGCCAGGTTACGACGGTTGATTTGCATGATGTCTCCTAGTTGGTTTAGTTGTTGCCCTGCCCATCCAATCAGGCCAGCATGTAGCCGGTTTTGACGGTGGTGTAGAACTCTGCGGCGTAACGCCCTTGTTCGCGTGGACCGTAACTCGATCCTTTGCGTCCCCCGAACGGTACGTGGTAATCAACGCCTGCCGTGGGCAGGTTGACCATGGTCATCCCTACCTCGGCGTGGCGTTTGAAATGCATGGCATGTTTGAGCGAAGTGGTACAAATGCCGGCACACAGCCCGAACGGCGTGTCGTTCGCCAAGGCCAGCGCGTGCTCGTAATTGTCGGCGCGCAGCACACAGGCGATGGGGCCGAACACCTCTTCGCGGGCCACCCGGTGCTCGGGCTTGGCTAAGAACAGCGCAGGGCTCATGTAGTGCCCTGGGGTGGGCCGCTTCAGCAGCTCACCGCCGACTACATGCTCGGCGCCTTCGGCCTTCGCAGTAGCGATCCAGGCCAGGTTTTCGTCCAGCTGGCTCTGGTCTACCACCGGACCGATCTGGGTATCGCGGTCGACAGCATGGCCGACCTTCAGGCTGGCCATGCGCTGGCGCAGACGCGCCACAAAGGCATCGTGCACACCGGCTTCGATGATCAGACGGCTGGATGCCGTGCAACGCTGGCCGGTAGAAAAGTACGCACCTTGCAGCGCGCAGTCCACCGCCTGCTCCAGATCGGCATCGGCCAACACCACCAGCGGATTCTTGCCGCCCATTTCCAGCTGCACCTTGGCGCGGCGCGCGGCAGCGGTCTGCAAAATCCGTTCGCCGGTGGCGACGGAGCCGGTAAAACTGATAGCCTGCACGCGTGGACTGTCCACCAGGGTCTGACCGACCTCGCGGCCGCTGCCCATCACCAGATTGAAGACTCCTGCAGGCAGCGCCGCGCGGCTGATGATCTCGGCCAGCGCCCAACCACAGGCGGGCACCAGCTCAGCCGGCTTGAAGATCACGCTGTTGCCATAGGCCAGCGCCGGCGCGATCTTCCAGGCTGGGATCGCCATCGGAAAATTCCATGGCGCGATGATGCCCACCACGCCCACCGGTTCACGCGACACGTCGACATGCACGCCGGGCCTTATCGAGGCCAGGGATTCACCCGGGGTGCGCAGCGCCTCACCGGCAAAAAACTTGAATATCTGGCCGGCGCGGGCTACTTCGGCCACCGCTTCGGGCAGGGTCTTGCCCTCTTCACGGGCCAGCAGCAAGCCCAGCTCGGCCTTGCGGGCCAGGATTTCGCTGCCGATCTGGTCCAGCACGTCGGCCCGGCGTTGTGGTGTGCTGTAGCCCCATTGGGGTTGGGCTTCGGCGGCGGCGCGGATCGCCAATTCGGTCTGGCTGCGGTCGGCGCGGGCGTACTCGGCCACCACCTCACGGGTGTCAGACGGGTTGTGGCTGATCCCCGTGGTGACACCGGTGTCCCAGCGGCCGTTGATGTACTGCCGGGCGTTCTGCGGTAACTCGCCGAATTTCATGAATGCTTTATTACGAAAGTTGGCGAGAGTCTATGAACAAAACTGGTATCAATCCAATTGATTTTTGGACAAAATACATATCAATGTTCACATTCTGGAAAACCCCATGACCAACTACACCCACTGGTTCATCCGCGCGCGCCTTAAAACCAGGCAGCTGCTCTTGCTGGTGGCCTTGGCCGAGGAAGGCAATATCCACCGCGCAGCGCAGGTGCTGAACATGACCCAACCCGCGGCGTCCAAGCTGCTGAAAGACCTGGAAGACGTGCTGGAAGTGCCGCTGTTTGACCGCCTGCCGCGTGGCATGCGCCCTACCTGGTATGGCGAAACCATGATCCGCCATGCCCGCGTGGCCCTGGCCAGCCTGAACCAGGCGCACGAGGAGCTGACCGCGCTCAAGGCCGGGCGCTTCGGCCAGGTGAGCGTGGGTGCCATCACCTCCCCCGGGCTCACCCTGCTGCCCACCGCGGTCGGCATGGTCAAACAGGAGCAACCCACGCTGCGCATCGCTCTGGAGATCGAAACCAGCCCGGTGCTGATCGAACGGCTGCAGCAGGGCAAGCTCGACATCCTGGTGGCCCGGCTATTTGCCGAGCACGACAAGACCAATCTGCGCTACGAGCCGCTGATCGAAGAACCGGTCTGCGCTATCGCCCGTACCGGCCACCCCATGCTGGGCATTACCGGCCTGACGCTGCGCGACGTGGTGGCCACGGGCTGGATCGTGCCGCCGGCCGGCAGCGTGCTGCGCCACCGGTTCGAGCTGATGTTCCAGGAAGAAGGGCTGGCGCCGCCGATCAACGTCATCGAGTCGGCCGCGCTGCTGTTCATCACCCGCATGTTGCAGCAAAGCGACATGCTGGCGGTGATCGCCGCCGACGTGGCCCGCTACTACGCGGCCCACGGCATCATTTCCATCGTGCCACTGGAGATCCCCTGCCACATGGACGCCTTCGGCCTCATCACCCGCACGGACCGCCTGCCCTCGCCAGCAGCCAAAGTCATGTTGAAGGCCCTGAAGACCGCCAGCCTATCGCTGTACGGCTGCAAGCTGGATATCGAGTAAACGAAAAATCAGAAAGCCGATCAAGACCAGCCGGCGTCGACCTTGAACTCTTGGGCGGTACACATCGCGCCGTCGTCCGAGGCCAGGAACAGCACCATCCGAGCAATGTCGTCGGGCCGCAGCTTGTCGGGCAGGCACTGGTTGCGCTTGATTTCTTCTTCGCCCGCAGCATCCAGCCAAAGCTTGATTTGCCGCTCGGTCATCACCCAGCCGGGCGACACGGTGTTGATGCGGATACGGTCCTGGCCCAGGGTTTTGGCCAACCCGCGGGTCAAGCCGTTCACCGACGACTTGGCAATCGCGTAGCAGGGGTAGCCTGCGCCCTTGCCCTGCCAGCCGGTAGAGCCCAGGTTGATCACCGAACCCGCACCCAGCCGGCGCATGCCTGGCACCACCGCCTGGATGGCAAAAAATGCCGGCCGCTCGTTGATCGCCATGCGCTGGTCGTAGTAATCGGGGGTAACCGACTCCAAAGTATGCCGGTCGTCGCTGGCCACGTTGTTCACCAGCACCGAAAAGTCGCCCAGCGTGCTGGCCGCATCGGCCACCGCCGACTGCAGCGCCGCCACGTCGGTGACATCGCATTTGCGCCACCAGGGTGCTGCATGGCCGGCATCTGCCAGTTGTTGGGCCAGCGCCTGGCTGGCGGATTCGGCCACGTCGACAAAGGCCACGCGGGCGCCCTGCTCTACAAATGCCGCCACCATGGCGGCGCCGATGCCGCTGCCGCCGCCAGTCACGAATACAGACTTGCCGCGCAGGCTGGGGTACACGGAAGGCGCTGGGGGTTGGTTTTCTATCATTGCAATATATATATCAGTTAATACAAAATCTAAATAATTTTGTTATTACTATGCCTTGCAACACCCGCCCGCGTCAAGCAAAAAGTGGCAGGCAGAGCGGCACGCGGCCGCGACCATGCCGCCCGCACCTAGGTCTGCCAGGCTTCAAGAATTTATAGAAAAATGGGCTCTAGCGCTTATTCCACCAGCGTCAAAAGCTATTAAATCAATAGCAATCGAATGCTAGGCGGGGCGCAGGCCTTGCAACACACCATGCAAGGCAACCAGCGCCTGGGTCAGCTTGTGCTGCGGGTCCAGATAGACCATGGGCAGGGACTGCTCGTGCGACTCGCGGATCTTCACCGACGAGGGCAGATACGGCTGCAGCACCGGCAGGCCTTCGCTCACCAGCTCGTTCACCATGCGCTGCGGCAGGTTGGCGCGTGGCTGGAACTGGTTGACCACGATACCGTCCACCACCAGGCCGGGGTTGTGGTCGGCGCGGATTTCCGCCACGTTGTCCAGCAAGGTGTACAGCGCCTTGCGGGCGAACTCGTCGCAGTCGAACGGAATCAGACAGGCGCGGGCGCCCATCAAGGCCGAGCGGGTGTAGAAGTTCAGCGCCGGCGGGGTGTCGATATAGATACGGTCGTAGCCGGCCGCCAGCTGCTGCAAGGCCTCGCGCAGCTTGTACAGTTTGTGGCGCGACTCCAGCTTGCTCTCCAGCTCGCCCAGCATCGGGCTGGACGGCATCACATGCAGGTTCTCGTGCGGCGTGGCGACGACGAAGTCGGTTGGCAATACCGTGCGCAGGCTGTAGCTCAGGCAGTGTTCAAAAAACCCGGCCACCGTCGGCTGGTCGTCGCGCGCCTGGGCACCCAGCAGGTAGCTGGTGGAATTTCCCTGTGAGTCCAGGTCGATTACCAGGGTACGCAGACCCTGGCTGGCACTGATGGCGGCCAGGTTGCAGGTAATGGTGGACTTGCCCACCCCACCCTTTTGGTTAAACACAACAAGTGGCATGGCACGGTTCCTTGTACAAAGAGACAGGGGCTGAAATTCGGGCCTATTGTCCACGCCCGCTACAGGCCAACAGCAAATCACGTGCCCGCCGTCGCAGAAATAGTCTGCGGTAACGGCTCTGCAGTGATTTGGTAGCATGAAGCCATGTCCACACGCGCCAGCATCCGGCCACGGCGCATCGCCGCCAGTCTCGCCCTCAGCTTTCTTGCATGCAACGCCGCCTTTGCCGGCAATGCCCGCACCTACGAAACCCCGGAAGCCGAAAAATTCGTGCGCAACATGGTGGCCGATGCCGATGCCGGCAAAACCATCCGCCTGAATGGCCAAACCCTGATGCAGGCCTATAAATCCAGCGAAACCGCTGCCGACAAAAAGTACAAAGGCAAAACGCTGCTGGTGGAAACCGCGGTGGACCTGGTGTCGCGCGATATGTTCGGCGCACTGGTGGTCTACCTTAAATCAGGCTCTTTCATGCCCATCGCCGCCCGGTTCGACAAAAAGGTGACCCTGGTTGAAGGCATGGAAAACGATACCGGCAGCATCAAGATCCGGCAACTGCCCGCCGAAGAGGCCGCCGCTTTGCTCAAACGGGGCCAAACCATCCACCTGGTCTGCAAAGGCGATGGCTACAACCTGGGCTCGCCCGGGCTGGAGCTATGCAATGTGGTCAGTTTGTGAGAGCTGGGTTCTGAAGCCTCGCGGCATGCAACAGGCATAAAAAAACGCGCTACCCGTAATGGATAGCGCGTTTGTTCTTGGCGGAAAGGGTGGGATTCGAACCCACGGTACCTTGCGGTACGCCTGATTTCGAGTCAGGTACATTCGGCCACTCTGCCACCTTTCCTGATTCTGTACTTGCCAAAAACTGCAGCTGCAATATTTGGCAAGCCTGCAATTCTAGCAGGCCTTGCGGCGACTCTGCGCGCCGGCTCAGCCCAATTGCGCCAAACCGCCTAAATAAGGCCGCAGCACCTCGGGCACCGTGACCGAGCCGTCGGCGTTCTGGTAGTTCTCCAGCACCGCCACCAGCGTGCGGCCCACCGCCAGGCCAGAGCCGTTCAAGGTGTGCAGCCACTCGTTCTTGCCCTGGGCATTCTTGAAGCGGGCCTGCAGGCGCCGGGCCTGGAAGGCTTCGCAATTGGAGACCGAGCTGATTTCGCGGTAGGTGTTCTGTGCAGGCAGCCAGACTTCCAGGTCATAGGTCTTGGCTGCGCCGAAGCCCATGTCGCCGGTGCACAGCGCCATCACGCGGTATGGCAAACCCAGCTTTTGCAGAATGGCTTCGGCGTGGCCGGTCATCTGCTCCAGGGCTTCGTAGCTGGTGTCGGGATGGACGACTTGCACCATCTCCACCTTGTCGAACTGGTGCTGGCGGATCAGGCCACGGGTATCGCGGCCCGCGCTGCCGGCTTCCGAGCGGAAGCAAGGGGTGTGGGCGGTCAGCTTGATCGGTAGATCGGACTCGGCGGCGATGGTGTCGCGCACAAAGTTGGTCAGCGGCACTTCGCTAGTGGGAATCAGGTACAGCGCGCTGTTGTCCGGCACAGCTTCGCCATCTTGGCCGCCTTTTTTGGCAGCGAACAGGTCGCCTTCAAACTTGGGCAACTGGCCGGTGCCACGCATCGAGTCGGCGTTGACGATGTAGGGCACATAGCACTCGGTATAGCCATGCTCGGTGGTCTGTACATCCAGCATGAACTGCGCGAGCGCGCGGTGCAATCTGGCGATGGGGCCCTGCATCACGGTAAAGCGCGAGCCGGTGAGCTTGACGCCCATCTCAAAGTCCAGGCCCAGGGGTTCACCCAGGTCCACATGGTCTTTAGCTGCGAAATCCATAGCACCAGGCGCACGCTCGGTGGGGCTCCAGGTGCGCACCACCACATTGCCGCTCTCGTCCGCGCCGACCGGCACGCTGGCGTGCGGCAGATTCGGCACGGCCAGCAACAGGCTTTGCAGCTCGGTTTGCAGGTGGTCAAGGCGCACCGCCGAGCTTTCCAGCTCGTCCTTGATGCCCGCGACTGCCGCCATCACATCGTCCACGCTCTCGCCCTTGGCCTTGCGCTGGCCGATCTGCTTGCTCAGGCTGTTGCGCTGGGCCTGCAGCTCCTCGGTGCGGGTCTGGATGGTTTTGCGCTCGGATTCCAACGCGCTGAAGGCTTCCACGTTCAGAAATGCCTGGGGGTTCTTGCGCGTCTGCAGGCGGGCGACGACGGCGTCGAGGTCTTTTCGGAGATAGGTGATGTCTAGCATGCAAGTATTCTAATTTCAGCCCAAACCAGCCGGATCGACGTTGCCGCCGCACAGGATCAACGCCACTGTCTCGTCGGCGCGCGGCTGGTAGACGCCGGTTTGCAGGGCCGCCAGCCCCAGGGCCGCGCCCGGCTCCACGGCCAGCCGCAGCTCTTTCCACAGCCAGCGCTGGGCCGCAACAATCGCCTCGTCGGACAGCAGCAGGCTGTCGCGCACCTGACGCTGGGTGACTTCCCAGCCCAGTTGGCCTATGCGCTTGGCACCCAGCGAGTCGGCGGCAATGCCACCGACGGCCACATCCACCGGCTCGCCGGCCTGGCGGGCGCTGTGCAGGGTGGGCGCACGCTCGGGCTCCAGGGCTACGACGCGGCTGCGTTGTTCGAACCAGCCGGCGATACCACCAATCAGGCCGCCGCCGCCGACGCTGACCAGCACGCTGTCCGGCAATCCGCCTTGGGCCTCGATTTCTGCGGCCAGCGTTCCAGCACCGGCCAGCACTTCGACCTGGTCGTACGCATGGGTCAGCAAGGCGCCGGTGGCTTTCTGGCGTGCCATGCAGGCCTCAAAAGCCTCGGCATAGACCGCACCGGTGACCACCACCTCGGCACCCAGATCGCGCAAGCGGGCCCGCTTGGCTTCGGGCGAAACCGTGGGCACGAATACTTCGCAGCGCACGCCCAGCGCTTGCGCCGCAGCGGCAGTGGCGATGCCCGCGTTGCCGCCGGAAGCAATCACCACGCCCGCAGTGGGTATCGGGTTGGCCAGCAAGCGGTTCAGCATGCCGCGGGCCTTGAAGCTGCCGCCGACCTGCAGATGCTCCAGCTTGAGCCAGACTTCGGCGCACGCCAGGCCCAGCGAGGCACCCGACAGCTTCCATAGCGGCGTTGTACGTAAAAATGGGCCCTGGTGCTTATCTAATCTGCGCAAGGCGCTATCAATTTCAGAGCGATTCATAGGTGTTTTTTTGTGACCGCAGGGCTTAGTAGTCCCCACCGCCGCTGGCCAGACTTTCAAACTTGGTGATGTTGCGCAGGAAGGCCAGCTTGACCGTGCCGGTCGGGCCGTTCCGCTGCTTGGCGATGATAATCTCGGCGACGCCAGGCTCCTTGCAGGCGTCCTTGGTGTAGTACTCGTCGCGGTAAATGAACATGATGATGTCGGCATCCTGCTCGATAGCGCCGGACTCGCGCAAATCGCTCATCATCGGCCGCTTGTCGGGCCGCTGCTCCACGCTGCGGTTCAGCTGCGACAGCGCGATCACCGGGCATTGCAGCTCACGCGCCAGCATCTTCAAACCGCGGGAAATCTCACCCAGCTCGGTAGCGCGGTTGTCGCCGCCCCCGCTGCTGCTGGAGCCGCTCATCAGCTGCAGGTAATCGACCACGATCAGGCCCAGCTTGCCGCACTGGCGCGCCAGCCGACGGGCATTGGCGCGCAGCTCGCTCGGGCTCAGGCCCGGGCTTTCGTCGATGTGCAGCGATACGGTACGCAGCTTTTCCACTGCCTCGGCCAGGCGCGGCCATTCGTCGTCGGTGAGGTTGCCGGTGCGCAAATGGCCCTGGTCGATCCGGCCGATCGAACCGACGATACGGATCGCCAACTGGGAGGCACCCATTTCCATGGAGAACACGGCCACCGGCAGGCCTTCCTTCAGCGCCACGTGCTCGGCGATATTGATGGCGAAGGCGGTCTTGCCCATCGACGGACGGGCAGCCAGCACGATCATGTCGCCGGCCTGCAGGCCCGAGGTCATGCGGTCCAGGTCGTAGAAGCCGGTGGGCACGCCGGTCACGTCGTTCTGGTTGTCGGCCATCTCCTGGACCCGGTCCAGCAGGTCAACCACCAGGGTTTCCATCGCCTGGAAGCCCTGCTTGTTGCGCGCACCCTCCTCGCCGATGTTGAAGATCTTCTGCTCGGCTTCGTCAAGGATCTTGTCGACCGGACGGCCCTGGGTGTTGAAGGCGTTGGTGGCGATTTCGTCGCTGGCCGTCACCAGTTTGCGCAGGATACCGCGCTCGCGCACGATCTCGGCATAGCGGCGGATGTTGCTGGCGCTAGGCACGTACTGGGCCAGCGAGTTGAGGTAGGCCAGGCCGCCCACCTCCTCCGACTTGCCTATGCTCTGCAGCCGCTCGAACACGGTGATCACGTCGGCCGGCTTGCTGGCGTTGATCAGCTCGCGCACCGCGGCAAAGATCAGCCGGTGCTCGTAACGGTAGAAATCGTCGTCCTTGAGCAGGTCGCCCACACGGTCCCAGGCATTGTTGTCGAGCAACAGGCCACCCAAGACGCTGGATTCGGCCTCTATGGAATGGGGAGGAATGCGCAGCTGCGCAATTTGACGGTCCTGGCCATAGGATTCGTCCAGAGCGGGGAAAACAGCAGACATGGGGAGTGGGATTCCTGGGGTGAGGCTGGATGCTACGCGGCGAACCTGGCTACGTCGAGGCACAAGTCTGGGGGCAAACCGTGGATAAGCCTGGGGACAACCCCGGCATAACCCTGCCACCCAAAGGAAAAGGCCGCCAGGATTTGCACCCTGGCGGCCTCTTACAGAGAAACGCTAATTAAGCGGTTTCGCCGTAGACGGAAACGGTGATTTCCACAACCACGTCGGTGTGCAAAGCCACGTTCACGGTGTTGTCGCCGGTGGTCTTGATCATGCCGTTAGGCAGGCGGACTTGGGCTTTGGCCACTTTGTAGCCTTGCTTGGTCAGCTCTTCGGCGATGTCGGCGTTGGTCACGGAACCAAACAGACGGCCATCCACACCGGCTTTTTGCGTCAGCTTGATGGTCGTTCCGCCGAGCTTTGCGCCCAGGGCTTGCGACTCAGCCAGCTTGGCTGCAGCGGCTTTTTCGAGTTCGGCGCGCTTGGCTTCGAACTCTTGCTTGGCCTTTTCCGTGGCGCGACGGGCGCGGCCAGAAGGGATCAGGAAGTTACGGGCGTAGCCGTCTTTGACCTTAACGATTTCGCCGAGGTTGCCAAGGTTCAGAACCTTGTCGAGCAGAATGATTTGCATGTTCGTACTTCCTTAGATGCGGTGCTGGTCGCTGTACGGCAGCATGGCGAGGAAACGCGCACGCTTGATAGCGGTGTTGAGCTGGCGCTGGAAAATCGCGCGGGTGCCGGTCAGGCGTGCGGGGATGATCTTGCCGTTTTCAGCAATGAAATCACGCAGCGTGTCGATGTCTTTGTAGTCGATCTGTTCCACACCGGTCACGGTGAAGCGGCAAAAGCGCTTGCGCTTGAACAGCAGGGACTGGGTATTGCGCTTGGGGCGCTTGTCTTTGTTATTGAAACGTTTTGGTCCGGCCATGATGGACTCCTGATTTAATCTGGTTGAAACTCTTGGATATGAAGTACGGGGTTCTTGCCCAAGCGGGGAGAGGCCAAAAATCCGGTGAATTGCCAGTTGCTGCCCAAGGGCTGCTGCTGGATTCGCTCGGCGATGGCGCCAAAGGCGATTGCCCTGACCACCAGTTTGATTTGCCGTGTTTGGCCTGCTTGCTCCAGACTGGACTCGTGTTCGAGCACCATATCCAGGGCGGGCAGTCCGGCGGGCGTGTAGCGCAGGTTTTTAACTTCTGCAAGACAGGCCGTCAAAACTACGTGGTTCACTCCGTGTGGGAACTCCGCTTAGCAAGCCACCTTAGTGGGCTGCGTACTCCGCCTGTTGCGTCTTGCGGGCTTCTTCGCGCTCGACGGTCTTCATCATCGAAGATGGGCCGGTTTCGGCCTTCTTCATCACCACGGTCAGGTGGCGCAGCACGGCGTCGTTGAACTTGAACGCGTGTTCCAGTTCAGCCATGATGGCTTGGTCGGCTTCGATGTTGACGCACAGGTAGTGGGCCTTGGCCAGCTTGTTGATCAGGTACACCAGTTGACGGCGGCCCCAGTCTTCCACGCGGTGGATCTTGCCGCCGCCGGCAGTGATCATGCCCTTGTAGCGCTCCAGCATGGCTGGAACCTGTTCGCTTTGATCCGGGTGGATCATCAAAATGATTTCGTAATGACGCATATTTCTCCTTAAGGATGTAAAGCCACCCACTGCGTCTGTAGTGGTGTAGCAAGGGCAAAGCCAGCGATTATAGCCCGCTATTCTGATTTTTGGACGGATGGGGTCCAAATTGACTCAGCAACCAGATCACCAGCGCTCCTGCCGGCAGACCAAACACCCCTGCGGAGATGGGCTGGATACCCCACCACAACCCGCTTCCGCCCAGGCCCAGCGCCGCACGCACCATGGGCGCATTCACCAGCATGTACCAGAGTGTCACCCCCAAACCCACCAGCATACCGGCCACCGCCGCCCGGCGCGTTGTGCGCTGCCAGAACAACCCCGCCACCATCGCCGGAAAAAATGCCGCCGCAGCCAGCGAGAACGAGGCGGACACCAGCGCCAGAATGTCCGCCGGCTTCTGCGCCGCCACATAAGCGGCAGCCAGCGCCAGCAGCAGCAAGGCGAATTTGGACAGCAGCACCCGCACCATCGGGTCGGACTCGCGCCGGGCGCCGCGGAAATACAAGTCGTGGGCCAGCGCATTCCCCATGGTCAGCAGCAGGCCGTCGGCCGTGGACAAGGCCGCCGCCAGGCCACCCGCCGCCACCAGGCCCGACACCACATAGGGCAAGCCACCGAGCTCGGGTGTGGCCAGCATCACCAGGTCGGCCCCAAGCCGCAGCTCGGCGAACTGCAGAATGTGGTCGCCATTTACATCGGCTACCTGCAGCAGCGCCGGGTCGACCTGGGTCCATTGCGCCATCCAGGTCGGCAAATTGTCAAAGCTCTGGCCCACCACATGGCTCATGACCTCGAACTTCACCAGCACCGCCAACGCCGGCGCGGCCAGGTACAGCAATGCAATAAACAGCAGCGACCAGGCGACCGAGCTGCGCGCCTCGGCCACGGTGGGCGTTGTGTAAAAGCGCGTCAGCAAATGCGGCAGGGCCGCCGTGCCAGTCATCAAACAGAACATCAGGGCCAGGAAGTTCAGCCGCGCGGCGTTGAAGCTATCGCGCTCCTCCGGCGACCCCTCCGGGTCGCCCGCAAACACCAGGGTGTGCGGCGACATGCCCGCCAACGGCCGGGCCCGCTCCAGATTATCTTGCCGGGCCCGCGTCCATTGCTCACGCGCCGCGGCTTCGTCCTGGGGCAAAGCCGCCAGTTCGCGCGCTGCCTTGCGCACCGCCGAGGCGTCGGCGCGGTCTATCTTCAGCTGGCGCAAGCGGGCCTGGGCGGCCGCCCGCTCGCGCGCCAGGGTGGCCGGCACGTCCTGCAGCATCGCGCCATAGGTGGCGGCGCGCTGGCTGTATTCGGCCAGCACCGAGATCTCGGCAGGCGACTCGGTCAATTGCTTTTCCAAGGCCGCAATCTTGGGCAGCTGCTGGCCATAGACCAACGGCGCCAGGGGGTTACCCAACTGTTTGTAAGCCAACCACGACACCGGTATCAGGAAGGCCAGGATCAGGATCACATACTGCGCCACCTGGGTCCAGGTCACCGCCCGCATGCCGCCCAGAAACGAGCACACCAGCACGCCCCCCAGCCCCAGCAGAATGCCGATCTCGAACTGCACGCCGGTCAGGCGCGAGGTGATCAGGCCTACTGCGTAGATCTGCGCCACCACATAGGTAAACGAGCACAACACCGCTGCCCCGGCCGCAATCCAGCGCGGCCAGCGCCCGCCAAAGCGCGCGCCAAAGAAGTCGGGAACGGTATACAGCTGCATGCGGCGCAGGCGCGGGGCGATCAGCAAGGCAACCAGGCAAAAGCCGCCGGTCCAACCCATGATGTAGGCCAGCCCGCCCGGCTGCCCGTTCGAACCCGAAAACCCATGCAGATACAAGCCCCCGGCCAGGCTGATGAAGGACGCCGCGCTCATCCAGTCGGCGGCAGTGGCCATGCCGTTGTAGATCGGCGGAATGCGGCGCCCCGCCACGTAGTATTCGGCCGGGTCCGAGGTGCGGCAATAGATGCCGATGCTGGCATACAGGGCAAAGGTGGCGAACAGAAAAATCCCGCCAATCCAATACCGCGACAGGCCGCGCTGCTCGGCCCCGGCCATCAGCCCCAGAAACACCAGCATGCACAGCACATACAGGCCAAAGTTGCGGTGCAGCCGGCGCCGGTACGGGCCTTGCGGCGCTTGGGCCGCATCGGTTTCCGTGCCCGAACGGCGGCAGCGCCAGGCATACACCGCCACGATCAGCAAGAAACACAGCACCGCGCCCTGGGCGCAAAACCAGTAGTTCAATGGCCAGCCGGCCACCACCCAGGTCATATCGCGCGCAAAAAACACTCCGCCAAAAGACAGTACAGCCCAGACCACAAGCAAGGTCACACGCAGGGCGGATCGGGGAAGCACGAGAGTTACAGGCAAGGCGGGCATGTAGCACGAAGAATAGGAGCCGTGGAAACTGCGGGAGCAAGTTGCAGCGTCGGCATCCTAGCCCAGCCCGCGCAGAACGCGATCCCGTGTTTACCCATTGCCCAGACCTGGGCAACAGCGCAACATGCGCAGACGGCGTAGTAGCATGCGCCCGGGAGACACCAGGATGACATACATCAAAACCGAATTGGGCCAGCAGGCATTCAAGGACCGCGCACCAGCGCTGATCAAACTGCGTGCGGCCTTCATCCTCATCGATGGCAAGCGGACGATGCAGGATGTACTGCGCGCAACCGCCGGCATGGGCATAGTTGAAACCGATATTGCACAGCTGCTGGCGCTGGGATACATCGCCGAAGACGCTGCATCCGAGTCCGCCCCCAGCTCGGCGGCAACCACACCACAGCCCCCTGCCTCAGAAACCAATCCGAACGAACTCTACTTGCGCGGCTACGCGATTGCCACCCAGCTCACAGCCGGGCTGGGCCTGCGCGGCTTTCGTCTGAACCTCGCAGTGGAATCGGCCTCGGGCTACCAGCAGCTGGTGGAGCTGGTGCCCAAGATCCGCGAAGTGGTAGGTGCCGACAAATGCCGGCCGCTGGAAGAGGCGCTAGGCCTCTAAACCAGCGCCGCTGTCAGCTACCCGCCAACTGCTTCCAGGTGGCGACCACGCTGTCAGGATTCAGCGAGATCGACTCGATGCCCTGGTCGGCCAGCCACTGGGCAAAGTCCGGGTGGTCGCTGGGGCCCTGGCCGCAGATGCCCACGTACTTGCCCTGCGCCTTGCAAGCCGTGATGGCGCGGCTCAGCATGGCCTTGACAGCCGGGTCGCGTTCGTCGAAGTCGGCGGCCAGCAGCTCCAGGCCGGAGTCGCGGTCCAGGCCCAGGGTCAGCTGGGTCAGGTCGTTCGAGCCGATCGAAAACCCGTCGAAGAACTGCAGGAACTCGTCGGCCAGGATCGCATTGCTCGGCACTTCGCACATCATGATGACCTTCAGGCCGTCTTGACCGCGCTGCAGGCCGTGCTGGGCCAGCAACTTGGTGACCTTCTCGGCCTGGCCCAGGGTGCGCACGAAGGGCACCATGACCTGCACATTGGTCAGGCCCATCTCCAGGCGCACGCGCTTCAGTGCCGCGCATTCCATGGCGAAGGCTTCGCCGAAGTCGGCGCTGATGTAACGCGCTGCGCCGCGGAAGCCCAACATGGGGTTCTCTTCTTCCGGCTCATAGCGGCTTCCGCCGATCAGCTTGCGGTACTCGTTGGACTTGAAGTCCGACAGGCGCACGATCACCGGCTTGGGCCAGAAGGCCGCCGCAATCGTTGCCACGCCTTCAGCCACTTTGTCGACGTAGAAGGCGCGCGGCGAGGCGTGGCCGCGGGCTACCGACTCGACTGCCTTTTTCAGGTCGTTGTCGATGTTCGGGTAGTCGAGGATGGCCTTGGGGTGAACGCCGATGTTGTTGTTGATGATGAACTCCAAGCGCGCCAGGCCCACGCCCTGGTTCGGCAGTTGGCAGAAGTCGAACGCCAGCTGCGGGTTGCCCACGTTCATCATGATCTTGGTCTTGATCTCGGGCATGGTGCCGCGCTCGACCTCGGTGACCTCGGTTTCCAGCAAGCCGTCGTAGATGAAGCCGGTGTCGCCTTCCGAGCAGCTGACCGTCACCAGGGTGCCGGTCTTCAGCTTTTCGGTCGCGTCGCCGCAGCCGACCACGGCCGGGATGCCCAGCTCACGCGCAATGATGGCCGCGTGGCAGGTACGACCGCCCCGGTTGGTCACGATGGCGCTGGCGCGTTTCATCACCGGCTCCCAGTTCGGGTCGGTCATGTCGGTCACCAGCACATCGCCGGGCTGCACTTCGTCCATCTGGCTGATGTTGTGCACCAGGCGCACCGGGCCGGTACCGATCTTCTGGCCAATCGCGCGGCCTTCGGCCAGCACATTGCTCTTGCCCTTGAGCTTGTAGCGCAGCTCGGCCTTGCCCAGCTGCTGGCTCTTCACGGTTTCCGGCCGGGCCTGCAATATGTACAGCAGGCCGTCGGTGCCATCCTTGCCCCATTCGATGTCCATCGGGCGGCCGTAATGCTCTTCGATCACCAGCGCGTAATGCGCCAGTTGCTCAACATCGGCGTCGGTCAGCGAATAGCGGTTGCGCTGCTCGGTGGGCACGTCGGTGGTCTTGACCAGTTGGCCGGTGGCAGCTTTCTCGGCCGCAGTGGTGAACTCCATCTGCACCATCTTCGATCCGAGGTTGCGGCGGATGACCGCGCGCTTGCCGGCTTTCAGCATCGGCTTGTGCACATAGAACTCGTCAGGATTCACCGCGCCCTGCACCACCGTCTCGCCAAGGCCGTAGCTGCTGGTGATGAACACCACCTGGTCAAAGCCAGACTCGGTGTCGATGGTGAACATCACACCGGCCGCACCCAAATCGGAACGCACCATGCGCTGTACGCCGGCGCTTAGCGCCACGATGTCGTGGGCAAAACCCTTGTGCACACGGTAGCTGATGGCGCGATCGTTGTACAGGCTGGCGAACACCTCTTTCATCTTGTGCAGCACGGCCTCGATGCCGACCACGTTCAAGAAGGTTTCTTGCTGGCCGGCAAAGGATGCATCGGGCAAATCTTCGGCGGTGGCCGAGGAACGCACGGCGAACGAGGCCTCGGGGTTGCCCGCGCTCAGCGTGGCAAAGGCGTCGGCAATCGCGGCTTGCAGGTCGGCGGGGAAAGGCTGGGCCTCGACCATGCCGCGGATCTCGGCGCCGGCAACCGCCAGCGCGCGTACGTCTTCGGTATCCAGCCGTGCCAGGCGGGCGCTGATCTTGTCGGCCAGGCCGTCGTGGGCCAGAAACTGGCGGAACGCATGGGCCGTGGTGGCAAAGCCGGTGGGCACGCGTACGCCCGAAGGCAGCTGTGAAATCATCTCGCCGAGGCTGGCATTTTTGCCACCCACCGACTCGACGTCGTCCATTCTCAGTTGTTCAAAGGGTACGACCAGGGCGGTCGGGCTGAATAGTGCAGACATGGGAAGGCTCCGAAGGTTAAAACCAGGTCTGCGCGCCGGGGGACTGGCCCCAGGGCGACGCTAAGCATGCCAGCCGTGCGACGGTGTTGTTGTTGTTCGGTGAAGCAACGGGGCATGGTAGGGATACGGTTGGGGTCGAATCGGGTTCGAATGGCGCGATTGTAGAGAACTTGGCAGCGCCCGGGTGCGAGTTACCAGCAAGTTACAGCCGCCCGACGCGCGACCGCGACACAATCCACATCCTGCCTGGATATATCTGCCCATGACCGTACCCGCCATCTCCTTCGCCGAAGCCCTGAAGTTCTGGTTCAAGCTGGGCTGCATCAGCTTTGGCGGGCCGGCCGGGCAGATTGCCATCATGCACCGCGAGCTGGTCGAGCAAAAACGCTGGATCAGCGAAAAGCGCTTTCTGCATGCGCTCAACTACTGCATGCTGCTGCCCGGCCCCGAGGCCCAGCAGCTGGCCACCTACATCGGCTGGCTGCTGCACCGCACGCGCGGCGGCGTGGCGGCGGGCGCGCTGTTTGTGTTGCCCTCGCTGCTGATTTTGATAGCCCTGAGCTGGGTGTATGTGGCCTTTGGCAACGTGCCATGGGTCGCCGGTCTGCTCTACGGCATCAAACCCGCGGTCGCCGCGCTGGTGGTGCAGGCGGTGCACCGCATCGGCAGTAAAACACTCAAGAAACCGGCCACAGCGCCCGTACTGTGGGCGATAGCAGCTAGTAGTTTCATAGCAATCTACGCTTTTGGCGTGCCCTTTCCGGCCATCGTGCTGGCCGCGGGCCTGATCGGCTGGCTGGGCGCACGCTGGGCGCCGGGGCAGTTCACCGGCGGCGGTGGCCATGGCGCGGCCAAAGCCAGCTACGGCCCGGCGCTGATCGACGACGACACCCCCACCCCGCCGCATGCGCGCTTCAGCAAGCTGCGGCTGATGCAGGTGCTGGCCGCGGGCGCGGTGCTGTGGCTGCTGCCGATGGCCGCACTGGTGGCGACCAGCGGCTGGCACGGCACGCTGGCTGCGATGGGCTGGTTCTTCAGCAAGGCGGCGCTGCTGACCTTTGGCGGCGCCTACGCGGTGCTGCCCTATGTATACCAGGGCGCGGTGGCGCAGTTCGGCTGGCTCAGCGGCACGCAGATGATCGACGGCCTGGCCCTGGGCGAAACCACGCCCGGCCCGTTGATCATGGTGGTGGCGTTTGTCGGCTTTGTCGGCGGCTGGGGCAAGGCGGTGCTGGGGCCGGATGCGCTGTTCCTGGGCGCGGCGCTGGCGGCCACGGTGGTCACCTGGTTCACCTTTCTGCCATCTTTCATCTTCATTCTGGCCGGTGGGCCGCTGGTGGAAAGCACCCACGGCAAGCTGCAGTTCACCGCCCCGCTGACCGCCATCACCGCCGCCGTGGTCGGGGTGATCGCCAGCCTCGCTCTGTTTTTCATAGCGCACATCGCAATCAAGACCGGCGCTAGCGGTACATTTCCTGCGAACATCGACTGGGCAGCGCTGCTGCTGGCGCTGGCGGCGGGCGTGGCCTTGATACGCTACAAAGCCGGTGTGATCCCGGTGATCGTGCTGTGCGCGCTGGCCGGCTGGGCGCTGCGGGTGCTGGGCTGGGGCGGCTAGCCGGGCAGCAGGCAACCTATACTGCCGCGATGCCAAT
The DNA here is from genome assembly GCF_900104385.1 of Rhodoferax sp. OV413. Classification (GTDB taxonomy): domain Bacteria; phylum Pseudomonadota; class Gammaproteobacteria; order Burkholderiales; family Burkholderiaceae_C; genus Rhodoferax_B. The sequence continues at coordinate 249,630 of NZ_FNJA01000008.1, forward strand.
CCCCCGCAGCCTAGAAGGCCTGACTGCCACCGTGCAAACCGACGGTGCGGCCGCCGCCATCCGGTATCTGAACGACGGTGTTGCGCACCGCTTTACCGGCCTGTACCTGCTGGAGAACGGTGTGATGCGCAATCTGCTGCTGTACGACAAGGCCGGCGAGATCCGCCCGACCTATCTGGCCGAAGTGCCCCTGGAAACCAGCTTTTGCCAGTTTGTGCTGCGCGACGGGGTTTTCACCACCAGCGATTCGGCGCTCGACAGCCGGCTGGACGGCCACCCCTACCAGGGCGTAATGGTGTCCTACCACGGCGTTCCCTGGCAAACCAGCAACGGCGAAATCGGCGGCACCCTCTGCCATTTTGATCTGCTGCCGCTGGACATCAGCGACACCGAATTCGCCTTGTTGCAGATGGCGGCCCAGCTTTTGCCCGCGCATCTGCCCGCCTACCCGGCAGCCTGAACCGCTATTGTTTCAATAGCTGGTTGCGCAGGCTAAATCTGCGCCAGAGCCGTTTTTTATACTCAAGCGAAGTCGCCTGCCTCGTCCGGGCGGGTCCATTCGATCGGGTTCTCGGAGCGCAGGCGCTCGCCGTCGGTAAAGCCGATGGCATCGGCCACACGCTGCGGGTACTGCGCAAACAGCGCAGGCCCATCCAGGTCCAGCTCGTGGGCGTGGCCGCCCCAGGAGGCGAGGTACAGCACGCCGGCCAAGGTATCGGCCTCGACATCTTCCTGCGGATCGGGATGGTTCTGGATCGCGTCCACCAAGGCCTGCGGAAAGCGCCATTTGCTGGCGAAGGCCGCGCCTACGTCGGCATAGGAATAGCCCAGCTCGGCGGTTTGCTTGGCGTGCCGGTCGCTGTCGGTGGCAAAGCTGGCCTGCAGACAGGGCTGGTTGGGCATGGCCTTCTTCATGATCAGGTCGCCCACGCCGTGCAGCAGGCCAGCGGTGAAGGCCAGGCCCTTGTCCTGCCCCAGCGAGCCGGCCAGCGACTGGGCGATCTTGGCCACGTCCAGGCTGTGCCGCCAGAACTCGGTCATGTCCACCCCGGGCACCAGCTTGAAGGCGCCACCCACGGCCGCGGCGCTGACCAGTTGCTTGGTCGCCCGCAGGCCCAGCAGCGGGATCGCCGCCTCGACCGTGCCGATCTGGCCGCCGCTGCCGTAGCGGGCCGAATTCAGCAGGCGCAGCACCCGCACCGTCAGCCCCACCTCGCTGGACAGCAGCGCGGTGATCTGGCGCATGTTCGGCTCGGGCTGCTGGAACTCGCTGAAGATCTGCGCCACCGTCGTGGGCAAAGACGGGATCAGGATGTCCGATGCAATGATTTGTTCGAATTTCATGGAGCGCCTTTAGGGAAGTAACCGCGGCCAAAGGGTTCCCAATATAGTGGCTTTCCCAGGCTGGCGGCCGGCTATTCGAGATTGTTACGCGCTGGCTCACCTTGCAAATGCTAGGCTGCGCCCATGAGTACCGCGTTTCCGCCCCTGGCTTTTGTCGATATTGAAACCACCGGCGGCAGCGCCGGGCGCGACCGCATCACCGAAGTCGGCATCGTCGAGGTGGACGGCCCGCACGTGCGCCGCTGGAGCCAGTTGATACAGCCGGGCACGCGCATCCCGGCCTTCATCCAGCGGCTCACCGGCATCAACGACGCCATGCTGGCCGACCAGCCGCGGTTCGAAGCGGTGGCCGCCGAGATCCTGGACCGGCTGCGCGGCAAGCTGTTTGTGGCGCACAACGCGCGCTTCGACTACGGCTTTCTACGCGCCGAGTTCAAGGCCTGCGGCATCGCCTGGCAGGCCCCGGTGCTGTGCACCGTGCAGCTCTCGCGCCGACTCTTCCCCCAGCAGGCCCGGCACAACCTGGATACGCTGATTGCGCTGCACGGCCTGCAGATGCCAGACCGCCACCGCGCGCTGGCCGATGCCGACGCGCTGGCGCAGTTCTGGCAGATGCTGCAAAGCCGCTTCGACCCGACCACCCTGCTGGACGCGGTGACCAGCCTGTCGGCCCGGCCGGCCGTGCCACCGCAGCTGGACGCCGAGCACATCGACCGGCTGCCCGAAACGCCGGGCGTCTACCTGTTCTTCGACGCCCAGCGCCGCCCGCTGTACATCGGCAAAAGCAAGAACCTGCGCAGCCGCGTGCTGGCCCACTTCAGCGCCGCGCTGTCCAAGCCCAAGGAGATGCGGCTGAGCCAGCAGGTGGCCGACATCGACTGGATAGAAACCGCCGGCGAAGTCGGCGCCCTGCTGCTCGAAGCCCGCCTGGTCAAGCACCACCAGCCCAGCCAAAACGTGCAGCTGCGCCGCCAGCGCGACCTGCATGCCTGGCAGCTGGACGACGCGCATGCGCTGCACACGCCGCTGACGCCGCGCCTGGTCAACGGCCCCGACATCGCGCTGGGTGTGCAGGACAACCTGTTCGGCCCATTTAGCTCCAAGCGCACCGCGCTGCAGCTGCTGGAGACCCTGGCCACCGAGCAGCGCCTGTGCCGCGGCCTGCTGGGCCTGGAAAAGATCGCCCCCGGCAAACCCTGCTTTGCCTACCAGGTGCGCCAGTGCGCGGGCGCCTGCGTCGGCACGCAAAGCATGGCCCAGCACAACCTGGCCCTGCTCACCGCGCTGACCCGCCACAAGGTGCAGCGCTGGCCCTACCCCGGCCCCATCGGCCTGCGCGAGGGCGAGGCACTGCATGTGCTGCACGAATGGCGCTACCTGGGCACGGCCGAACGCGAGGACGAAGTGGCCGAGCTACTGGAATCCAGCCCGCCGGCATTCGACTTCGATACCTACAAAATCCTGCACAAGGCCGTGGCCCAGGCCCGCGCGGGGCAGATTGTGCGCTTGCAGCAAAGTGTGAAAAATTCCTATTTTGATAGCGCCTAGCGCAGGTACTACCTGCGCCACAGGCCGATTTGGCTTGAAATTTCTGCAAACTCGGCGCAGCTGCAGTACATTCGCCGCTATGGTTGAAACCTCCCCCAGCGCCGCCCCCGTGGTCGCCCCAGTGGTCGCCGCCCCCTACCGCACCGAGCCCCTGCCCGATCTGGCCGCCTGGACGCGCTATTTCGTCGACGCCGAAATCCCCGTGCTGGCCGCCACCGCCCAGGCGCTGGAAGAGCTGCGCGCCATCGAAGACGACGTGGACGCCGCCATGCTGGCCAAGGCCATCCAGACCGACCCGCTGATGTCCATCAAGCTGCTGGCCTTTGTGGCCGGCAAGCGCAAACCCAGCATCCTCAACGACGAAGGTGCCGACGCCAAGACCGACACCGTCACCAGCGCCCTGGTGATGCTGGGCATCGCCCCGTTCTTCCGCCAGTTCGGCCCGCAGCCCACGCTGGAAGACCGGCTGCGCGACCAGCCCCAGGCGCTGGAAGCCATGCGCGAGCTGCTGCGCCGGGCCGAACGCGCGCGCATGTTCGCCCTGGGCTTCGCGGTGCACCGCGCCGACCTGGACGTGGACGTGATCCTGCAGGCCGCGTTCCTGCACGACTTCGCCGAAATGCTGCTCTGGTGCCACGCGCCTACCCTGGCGCTGGCCATCCACGATGCGCAAAGCGCCGACGCCACCCTGCGCAGCGCCACCATCCAGCGCAGCCTGCTGAACATCGAACTCGACGACCTGGCCCAGGCCCTGATGCAGCGCTGGCGCCTGTCCACGCTGCTGGTCCGTCTCAGCGACACCCGCCACGCCGAGCAGGCCGCCGTGCGCAACGTGGTGTTGGCCGTGCGCGTCGCCCGCCACACCATGCAGGGCTGGGACAACGCCGCCCTGCCCGACGACGTAGACGCCATCGCCGAACTGCTGAACGCCCCGCCGCGCATCGCGCTAGCCTATCTGCACAAGATCGACCGCGGCGGCTGATGGCGCGCGGCAAGGCCGCCAAAAATAAATAGCAGCGCCGCGTTAACCAGGGCCGGTTTCAGCGTACAAACCAGTGGTAGGTGGCCTACCGCGCCACCGCCCCTCTGAAGCTCCGCCGCGCCATGGAAACACTGAACCACCTGCCCTGCCCCGTTCTGGTGACCGACCACCTGGGCTATATCCAGTCCGCCAACAGCGCGCTCTGCACGCTGCTCAACCGCAGCGAAGCGCAGCTACTGCTCGGCCCCATGGACGCCCTGTTTCCGCTGGCCAGCCGCATCCTGCTGCAAACCCAGGTCTGGCCGCTGCTGCGCAGCCAGGGCAGCGTGGCCGAGGTGCAGCTGAACCTGCTCGATGCCGGCACGGCCGAGCTGCCAGTGGTGGTCAACGGCCAGCGCGGCAACTTGGGCGATGCGGCCTGCTATTACTGGGTGTTCTTGGTGGCGCGCGAGCGCAGCACATTCGAGTCCGAGCTGCGCGGCGCCCGCCAGCATGCGGAAGAGGTGGCGCGCGAGCTGGTGGACAGTGCACGCTTCATCCAGACCATCACCGACGCCCTGCCCAGCCTGGTGGCCTACTGGGACAAAGACGAGCGCTGCCACTTCGCCAACAAGCCCTACCTGGAATGGTTTGGCATCCACCCCGAAGACGTGATCGGCAGCACCCTGATGGACCTGCTGGGCGAACGCCTGTACGCGCTGAACGCACCCTATGTGCGCGCGGTGCTGGCCGGCGAGCCGCAGCGGTTCGAGCGCAGCCTGCGCAAGGCCGACGGCAGCACCGGCTACACCATGGCCCACTACATGCCCGACCGGAACGCGGCCGGGGCGGTGATCGGCTTCTTCGTGCTGATCAACGACATCAGCTCCAGCAAGGCCGCGGAAAACGAACTCAAGCTGGCGGCCAGCGTGTTCCGCAACACCGTGGACGGCATCATGGTGACCGATGCCGACGGCGTCATCCTGTCGGTGAACCCGGCCTTCAGCAGCATCACCGGCTACAGCGCCGAAGAGATGCTGGGACATACCGCCGAGCGGCTGCAGTCGCAGCACCACGACGCAGCCTTTTACGCCGCCAAAGCCCAAGCCCTGGCCCGCGACGGCCACTGGGCCGGCGAGCTGTGGAGCCGGCGCAAGAACGGCGAGGCGTTTCTGGAATGGCAGACCATCACCTCCATCCCCGGCTCGGCCGAAACCCCGACCCGCTTTGTCACCGTGTTCAACGACATCACCGAGCGCTGGCACAAGGACGAGCGCATCCGCCACCTGGCCCTGCACGACCCGCTGACCGACCTGCCCAACCGCCAGCTGCTGATGGAACGACTCAGCCAGTCCATCGCCAAGACCGAGCGCGAGCCACGCCAGCTGGCGCTGATGTTCCTGGACCTGGACCGGTTCAAGCAGGTCAACGACACCCTGGGCCACGACCGGGGCGACGAGCTGCTGGTGTGCGTGGCGCAGAAGCTGCTATCGCAGGTGCGCCAGAACGACACCGTAGCCCGGCTGGGCGGCGATGAATTCGTCATCCTGCTGGACAACCCGCTGAGCCAGGACTACGTGGCCCATATCGCCGCCCGCATCGTCGCCGCACTGCATGCGCCGCTGACGCTGGGCGACCAGCAGGTGCAGCTGGGTGCATCCATCGGCATTGCCATGCACCCCAGCGCCGGCGCCACCCCGGCCGACCTGCTGAAGAACGCCGACGCCGCCATGTACGCAGCCAAGCGGGCGGGCAAGAACACCCACCGCTTCTTCAGCGTCGAACCCGGTTAGTTCGGCACCTGGATAGCGCCGCCGGAGAAGACGATCTGGTCGGCCACCACCGGGGCCGCGCTGATCGCCGGCACTTGGGCTGCGGTGATGGTGGGCGCCGCACCGGGCACCCCGCCGCGTGGCGTGGTGCGCACCACCTGGCTGGCCGGTAAGGCCGTGCCGGACTTCAGACGCGCATACATGGCATTCATCGCCTGGTTGAAGTAGGCATGCAAGGGCACGTAGCGGGTGTCGAAGCCGGAGAAGCCCAGAAAGCCATCGAAATGCTGGGCGTTCGTCACCTCCACATAGCGCAGCTGGCTGGCACTGGCCTCGACCGCGCGGTTGTAGGCGGTGTAGGCGCGGGCCGAGTGGTTCACCGGGATCAACGCGTCGCTGCGGCCGGCCACCACCAGCGTGGGTTTGCCGCGCAGATTCGCGCTCAGCAGGGTCTCAGCCATGCCGGCGCGCACCGCGTCGCTCTGGGCCTTGGTGGGCGTGCTGCTGATCGTCAGGACGGCACCGCTGGCGGTGTCCACACCCGTCACCAAGGCGCGTTGGCACAGGGCGGCGTCCAGCGCAAAGTCGGCCAGGCCGCTGCCCGGCGACACCGCGGTTTGCCAGGAATGCGCGCCGCCCACCGCATCGTTGTACACCGGCGTGGCCGGTGTGCCGTTGGCCGTGCCGTTGCCGGTGGCATAGCTGGCGGCTTTGGCGTTGACGCCGATGGCCACCGGCGCACCGCCGGCATCCACCGCGGCCAGGCTCATGCCGCACAGGTTGTCGGCCACCGAGAAACGGCCGTAGGCGCTGGGGTACATGGTGGCCAGGATCGGCTGGTTGCCCAGGCCGTAATGGGCGTTGTGCATGCTGTCGTTGTCGCTGGTCCAGCCGTAGGCGCGCAGCCGGGCCAGGGCGTCGGCCGACTGGTCGGCCAGCGTGGCGCCGCTCAGCAGGCCCAGGGCCGCCAGCGCGGTGCAGCGGTTGGTTGCCCGCGCGGTCATAGCCGCAAACGGGATGTAGTTGAAGAGCGAGGTCTCGGCCATGGTCGCGCTGCTGGCCAGGGCGGCGCAGGGCTGGTACAGGTTGGCGTAGGTTACGTAATCGGCCAGGGGCTTGCCGTAGGCTGCCACCGCGGCGCCGCCAAACCGCACGCCGTAGCCGCTGGTGCTGGCCGGCTGGGCGTTCGGCTCAAAGGCCACCACGCCGTCGATCAGGCCGCTGCTGTCTTGCTCGGCAGCGCGCAGCACCGCCGAGCCGCCATTCGACACCGAGGCGGCGATCACCAGGGTATTGGCGGGCGTGAACCGCACTGCCTTGCCGCCGGACACCGTGTCGGCGTATTCCTGGTTCAAGGCGTACAGCGCATAGCGGGCGGCGGCCAGCGTGTCGTTGCCCCAGTCCTTTTCGGGGTTCTGCTGCGAATGGGCTTGCTTGAGCGCCAGCCGGTTCGGGAACGCGGTGTTGAAGGCCGTGCGGGCGCTGTCGCTCAGCGCGGCCGCGAAATGCGCGAGGCTGCCGGCCGCCGCGCGGGTGGCGCGGGTGCCGTCGATGCGGTGCACCGTGTCGTCCGTCAGGTCGTACAGGCCCATGCCCTTGCCGGCGTCGGTCAACGCCACCGCGCAGCCGCGCTTCAAGCCCCATTCCGCGCCGGTGCCGATGGCGCCGTACACGCCGCGCGAACCCGAGGACGGCGCCAGCACCACGCAAGGCGCGTTCACGTCAAAGCTGTCGGGTATCTGCACCGCCAGGGTGACGCGCTTGGTGCCGGCAGCGTTGTCCAGCACGCCCAGGTATTCGAGGCCGGGCACCAGGCCTTCGCTCGCTGTGGCATTGCCGGCCAGGTCGACGTTCGGGCCGAACAGGCTGCCAAAGCCGCCCTTGGCCGTCACGTCCACCAGGCCGCGGTAATTGGACAGCACGGCGTTGCGCCGCAGCTCGTCGGCCGTGGGCTGGGTGGGGTCGGCATAGGCGGGTGCGGCCGAGGTGCTGAGCAGGCCGGTTTTACCCAGGCCGGCCGTCAGCAAATCTTGCGTGGCTGCCGTGCTGCCGCTGCCCACGCTGGTAGCGCGGTAGGCCGTGCGGCTGAGCTGCGACACGCCCGTGGGCAGCGTGTTGGTGGGGTCGCTCGAGCCCCCGCAGCCGCCCAGCAAGGCAGCCCCCAGTCCCAAGCATGCCGTGCGCTGCACGGTTGCGAAAAAACCATTGCGTGTCTGGTGCATATGTGTGACTCCGGGTGTGTGCGGCGTGGGCCGATCCGCAGGCGACAAGGAAACCCTTGCCGGGGCGACGATACGGCACCAGCCTCGCCCCGTCTGCAGGGCATTTCCTACACAGCCGGGAGGCCCTTTCCTGCGGACACCGGCCCGCCTGTGTCAGAAACTGGGTTCATCGCCGTTGGAGTGTGTAGCGTCCTAAGCGATCTGCAAGGGTGCTACCACGCCGACATCCATCCACGGACTGAAGGAGTTAGCCCATGTTCCATACCTCTACCCCCCTGCCTACGCGGATTGCCGCGCACAGCCACATCAAACAGGCCCTAGTGGCCGGCGGCATCTGCGCGCTGGCGCTGGCCACGGCCGCCGCCTGGGCGCAAACCACCCCAGCACCCGCCATGGGCACAGCCTCGGCCAGCGCCCCTGCCGATGCCAGCAAGCTGGCCAGCTCAGACAGCCGCATGCTAGGCAATCTGGCCCAGGCCAACCGCGCCGAAGTCGAGGCCGGCAAGTTGGCGCTGGAGAAATCGCAGAACCCTGAGATCAAGAAGTTCGCCCAGACCATGGTCGATGAGCACGGCAAGGCGCTGAGCGAAGTCGAACAGCTGGGCGCGGCCAAAAACGTCAAGCTGCCCGATGGCGTGGGCGTGATGCACAAGGCCAAGGAAACCGCTTTGAAGGCGCTGTCCGGCAAGACCTTTGACAACCAGTATGTGAAGCGCGCCGGCGTGGGCGACCACGAGAGCACGGTCAAGCTGCTGCAGGACATCCAGAAGAACGCCAAGGACGCCGATCTGAAGGCCCTGGCCGACAAGATGCTGCCAGCCGTGCAGCACCACCTGGAGACGGCTAACCAGATGGCGACACAAATCGCCGCAGCCAAGTAAGAGAAGGGCTTAGTGCAAGCGCAATGCTGCTATTTTTATAGCGGCTTGCGCTTTTACTACCTGCGCCAGAGGCTGTTTTGGCTTGAGAACTTACGGTATGGTGAGAAGTGAACATCCGTTCCACTGCATGCCCTCATGGGCACGCCCGCAATGTCGTTGACTTACACTCTTGCCATGCCCCGCCACGACTCCTCCGTTGCTCTCAACACACTGTGCTACCACGCTGGCTGCACCGTCGTGGGCAAACGGTTTGGCCAGGATGTGGTGATGCGAAATCTCGCCGCACTTCCCTAAGCCCGGCGCGCCACCTCCCCCTATCCTCTTCGCTCACCCACGGTCGCCGGGCACCCCCAGAGCAGACCTTCGCCTTGGCTAGATTGATCCGGGCGATGCACCGTTGGAGTGTTAGATGGAAAACTCATTTTTTGAACGTACGCTGACCGAGTTGGACCACGCCCGGCTCCAGGGGATGGTTTCCCGCAGCCACCAGGCGTCCGCGCTGGCAGAGCTGCTCGACGCCGCAGAAATCGTGGCGTCGGCAGATGTTCCCGCTACGGTGGCAACCATGCGGTCGCAGGTATTGCTCACGGATACAAGCTCGGGGCAAGACTTCGAAGTCGCGCTCAGCTATCCCGACGAAGCGGATACCCGCGAGGGTCGCATATCGGTGCTCTCACCCATAGGACTCGCCTTGCTGGGGCGCAAGGTCGGAGACCATCCCGTTTGGCTCGGCGCAGACGGCACCGCAACCCATGCGCAATTCAAGGCTCTGCTGTTTCAACCCGAAGCGGCCGGAGAGCTGCTGCGCTGAATGCGCCCGGTGCGGTTGGCAAGGGCATGCTGTAGCCGCCCTCACCACGCCCGCGGACGCGCAAACTCCCCCGCCAAAAAATCCACCAACGCCCGCACCTTGGGCGCTACGTGCTTGCGCGTGGGATAAACCGCGTAGATGCCCATCTCCATGGCCTGGTAGCCGGGCAGCAGCTGCACTAGGCTGCCGGCGGCCAGGTCGGCGCCGACCAGGAAGGTGGGTTGCAGGATCACGCCCTGGTGCGCCAGCGCGGCGGCGCGGCAGGTGTCGCCGCTGTTGGTGTGCATGCAGGCCTGGGTACGCACGCTTACCGGGCCGGTGGGTCCGTCGAAATGCCAGTCGTCTTTGCTGGCCCAGTAGCTGTAGGCGATGACTGCGTGGCCGGCCAGGTCGGCGGGGACTTGCGGCGTGCCGTGTTCGGCCAGGTACTGCGGCGACGCGCAGACCACCATGCGGGTGCTGGCCAGGCGCTTGCTGACCAGGGTCGAGCTGGGCAGGGTGGCGATGCGGATCGCCATGTCATAGCCCTCTTCCACCAGGTCAACCTGCCGGTCCGCCAAGGTGATGTCCAGCGACACCTTCGGGTGCTGGCGGCGGAACACGCCCCACAACGGCGCCAGGTGCAGGATGCCGAAGGTGACGGGGGCGTTGATGCGCAGCAGGCCGCTGGCGGCGGCGCTGCGCGAGCTGACCTCAGCCTCAGCCTCATCCACCCCGGCCAGCAGCTCCTTGCTGCGCGCGTGAAACACCTGGCCCTCTTCGGTCAGCGACAGGCGCCGGGTGGTGCGATGCAGCAGGCGCACGCCCAGCCGTGCCTCCAGCTCGCCCACGTAGCGCGATACCGCGGCCTTGGACAGGCCCAGCACCTCGGCGGCCTTGACGAAGCTGCCCGCATCGACCACGGCGCTGAATGTTTGCATTTCAAGGAAGCGGTCCATTGTACTACTCAGTGAAACAATGAATCTTATTTTAGGCCGTTTATCTCTGCATCAGCAGCTTATACAGTGGAGCCCAACCTCTCTTTGGACACCACCATGGCTACCGATACCCGCCTCGCCCCCGTACTCTTCATCTCCCACGGCGCACCCACGTTTGCGCTGGAGCCTGGCCTGCTCGGCCCGCAGCTGACCGCGCTGGGCACCCAGCTGGCCGACATCCGCGCGGTGCTGGTCGTGTCGCCGCACTGGCAGACCCGCGGCGTGAAGGTGATGGCCACCGCCCAACCCGAGACGGTGCACGACTTCGGCGGCTTTGCCTCGGCACTGTACGACCTGCACTATCCCGCAGCCGGCCACCCTGCCCTGGCCGCCGAAGTCGCCGATCTGCTGGCCGAGGCCGGCTGGCCCGTGGCGCTGGATGGCCAGCGCGGCCTGGACCACGGCGCCTGGGTGCCGCTGCGCCATCTGCTGCCGGATGCCCAACTGCCAGTGTTCCAGGTATCGCTGCCGCACGACCTGGACACTGCCGGCGCGCTGCGCCTGGGCCAGGCGCTGGCACCGCTGCGCGCGCGCGGCGTGCTGGTGGTCGGCTCGGGCAGCATGACGCACAACCTGTACGAGTTTCGCCAGGGGCAGGCAGCTGCGGCCGGCTACGCGGTGGAGTTCACCCACTGGATCCGCCAGGCTGTCAACGGCAATGCGGTCGACAAGCTGGTCGACTACCGCACGCTGGCCCCGCACGCCCAGCGCGCGCACCCCACCGAAGAACACTACCTGCCGCTGCTGGTCGCCATGGGCGCGCGCAGTGGCGACGAGCCGGCACATGTGATCGACGGCGGCATCACGAACGGCGTACTGTCGATGGAGTCGTACGCCTGGGGCCTGCCCGCCACCAGCCACTGAATTAGGAATCTAGACACCATGAACACCCTGCACACCAGCCCCGACTTCGCCCTTTCCTTCCGCGTATTCCAGCCCGAACCCGCCCAGCCCACCGCCCTGGTGGTCTTGCTGCACGGCGTGGGCGGCTCGGAAACCAATCTGGCCGACATGGCCGCCGCCATCAGCGCGCAGGCACCGGGCACGCTGGTGGTGCTGCCGCGCGGCCCGCTGGCCCTGGGGCCGGGGCAGTTTGCCTGGTTCCGCGTGGCCTTCACACCCCAGGGGCCGCGCATCGAAGCGGCCGAGGCCGACAACAGCCGGCTGGCGCTGACGCGCTTTGTCGAGCAGCTGCAGCTGGCCCACGGCATCGCACCGCAGCGCACCGTGGTGGCCGGCTTCAGCCAGGGCGGCATCATGAGTGCCAGCCTGGGGCTGACGGCGCCCGAGCGGCTGGCTGGCTTTGGCATCTTGTCGGGCCGCATCCTGCCCGAGCTGGAGCCGCAGCTGGCCGAACCCGCGCAACTCGCCGCAGTGCAAGCCTTCGTCGGCCACGGCGAGCTGGACAGCAAGCTGCCCGTGGTCTGGGCCGAACGCTCGGACAAATGGCTGACCGCGCTGGGCGTGCGCCACCAGACCCGGCTCTACCCCATAGACCACGGCATCAGCGCGGCGATGCAGGCCGACTTCCTGGCCTGGTTGAACTCCTGTATTGATAGCAGCTTGCGCTGATAGAACCTGCGCCAAGTGCCGATTTGGCTCTTAATCGTCCACCGGGGTGCGCAGCCACTGCACCAGGCCATCGGCGGTGCGCGGCCGGCTGAAGATATAGCCCTGGCCCTTGTCGCACTGCAGCTCCCGCACCACGGCGGCCTGGGCCGGGGTTTCTATGCCTTCGGCCACCGTGGCCATGCCCAGGCTATGGGCTACTCGCACCGTGGCCTCGATCAGCACGCGGTGGTGCTGGCTGGTGTCGGCCTGGCAGACGAAGGAGCGGTCGATCTTCACGGTATCCACCGGCAGCAGGTGCAGGCTGGCCAGCGAGGAATAGCCGGTGCCGAAGTCGTCCAGCGCCAGGGTCAGGCCCAGGGCCTTGAGCTCATGCAGCCGGGCCTGCACGCTCTCGTCCTGCGCGGCCAGGCTTTCGGTCACTTCCAGCTGCAGCTGGGCCGCGTCCATGCCGATGCTGCGCAGCAGCGCATCCACGTAGGCCACCCAGCCCGGCTGGTGCAACTGGGCCCGCGACACATTCACTGCCAGCAGCCGCGGCGCCTGCGGCCCGAGCGCGGCCCGCCACTGCACGAACTGGCGGCAGGCCGAGGCGAGCACGAAGTCGCCGAGCGCGCCGATCAGGCCGCACTCTTCGGCCACGGTGATGAATTCATACGGCAGCACCACGCCGCGCGCCGGGTGGTCCCAGCGCACCAGGGCTTCGACGCCGCTGGTCCGGTCCACTGCGCCATCCGCCGGTGCGGCAGGCACCAAGCCGACCACCGGCTGGTAGACCACGAACAGCTGCTCCTGGGCCAGCGCCCGCCGCAGCTCGGCTTCGATATCGGCGCGGTGGGCTGCGCGCACCTGCATGGCCGGTTCGAACACCACGTAGCGGGCGCCGCCCGCGCGCTTGGCCTCGACCATGGCGATGCTGGCGCTTTGCAACACCGCGTCGGCATCGCCGCGGGCCTGCGCGCGCAGCACGATGCCCATGCTGACACTGCAGTGCAGCTGGTGCGGACCAATGCCATAGGGCTTGGCCAGCACATCCAGCAGGCGCTGCGCCACGGCGTGTACATGGTCGGCCCGCGCCAGGTCGTCGACCAGCACCACGAACTCGTCGCCACCGATGCGCGCCGCCACCAGCTCGCTGCCGTTGTGCCGCTCGAAGCGGCTGCGCGAGCGCAGGGTGGCCCTCAGCCGGTCGGCCAGCAGCCCCAGCACGCCATCACCGGCCGCATGGCCTGCGGTGTCGTTGATCTGCTTCAGGCGGTCGCAGTTCATGAACAGCACCGCGAACTCAGGGCCCGCATCGCCTGTTGCGCCAACATTGCGCGCCAAGATCCGCTGCAGATGCTCCAGCGCCACGCTGCGGTTCGGCATACGGGTCAGGTTGTCCACCCGGGCCGCGGCATTCAGCCGGCGCGCCAGGCCCTGCTGCTCGCGCTGCACGTCAAAGGTAGCGTCGTTCAGCACCGCCATCAGCCGGGTCGGGTCGAGCTTGAACAGGCTGAACGACAGCACCTGGGGCTGCGCCGCGCCCAGTGCCGGCTGGCCCGGGTGAGGCTGCAGCGGAATCCGCAGCGACTCACACACCACGCCATAGGGCTGGGTAAAGGCCTGCGCCAGTGCGCGCAGATCGGGGGCCACATCGGCCAGCGCGGTGAACAGGTTGTCCAGGCTGCCGTCGGGCGATACCGGCAGCAGCAGCCGGGCCGACATGGCATTCAGCAGCAGCACCTCGCCGCCCAGCGTGGTCTGTACCAGGCCGACCGGCACCAGGTACAGGAACTGGAGCAGTGCCTCGTAATCGCTGGCCGTGTAGAGATCGGTGTTGGACATCTAGACCCGCCGCTGCACCAGCACGTAGCGCATGGCCTGGCCGGGCTGGGCCAGCAGGCGCAGCAGCACCTTGATGGGCCGCATGCGCAGGGTCAGCACGTAGTCGATGGTGGAGTCCAAAGCCTCGGCCTGGGCTTCGGCATCCTCGAAACGCTGGGCCACCATGAAGTTGTTCATGCAGGGTGCGACCACGGTAAACATGCGCTTGCCCAGCACCCGCTCGGGCGCCAGGCCGCTCAGCTGCGATTCGGTCTGGCTGTAGATGCGCACCACCGTATCGGCATCGAAGCCGATGACGCCGAACTCCAGCGCATCCAGCTCCGCCGGAATGCAGGCAGCCAGAAGGGCCGGCATATCGGCATCCTGAAACAGCAACGATTCGAGTGCAGCCATGTCCAACGCTCCAGGGTTGTGTCCAAGCATCCACGCACAGAATATTTATACCCCATGCAGCATGTATACATACGGGTTTTTAGAATGCTTTGTATCTATTTTTGAAAGCAGCCGCCATGCACACCTTGGTCCAACACCACTACCGCGCCGCGCGCCAAGGCCTGGCCGCGGGCACGCCCATCACCTTGCTGCATATCGGCGAGGAGCAGACAGCCGTGGCAGTGGGCAGCGGCCCGGAGGCGGACGCGGTGCTGCTGCTGGCCCTGGGCACGCGCAGCACGGCCGCGCAGTTCTACCGGCACGACCCGCCCACGCCCGGCGAGCTGGAAAACGCCATCCAGTGGGTGGAAGATGAGGTGAACCGGGCGCGCGCCCTGGTGGTCGGCCATGCCAGCCTGTTCAGCAGCGACCCCGCCGTGCTGCAGATGGCTGAACTGGCCGGCGTGGCCGGCCCCAGCCTGTCGGTGGAGGCGGTAGAGCGCCTGTTCGACCAGCTGGCCAGCCTGTCGCTAGGCCGCCCTGCCAGCAGCGCCGGCATTCCCAACACCCCGGCATTTGCCGCCGGCCTGCTGGTACTGCGCGAGTTCATGCACCACCTGGGCTTTGCCGAGATCCGCTGGCAGACCTAGGCCGCCACTTCTTCCGGCAGCAGCAGCGCCAGGCGCTCGCGGATGGTGTCGGCCCGTTCGGCACCGGCGCTGTTGGCAATTTCTTCCAGCATCTCCTGGCTGACGGCCAGCATGGACGCACGGTCGCGCGCCTGGCGCAGCGATTCGCGGAAGGATTCGGCCAGCACCGGCGCGCGCCGGGCAAACATGCGCTCGCAAATGTCGAACAAAAACATGCGGGCAGTGGCCAGCGAGCGCTTGCCGTCAAACGCATCCACCGCGCCCTGGCGGGCTATCAGCGGGCTGGGAAGGCTGGCGGCGCCGGCCTCGCTCAGATAGCCGTCGCTGACCAGCTGCAGCACCAGCTGCTCGCCCTCGTGGCCAAAGTAGGCAGCGACTTCGCGGGCGCTCTTGTGCCCGTCGGCCAGCAGCAACAGCGAGCGCTGGCGCAAACCCAGGCTGCGGCAGCCCGGTTGCAGCTCGGCACGCGCTTTATCGGTTTTTTGAAGCCCCATGGTCGCCCATCCAATGCAAATGGCGATTGAAGCAACATTTTGTTACTGCGATGTGACGCCTTTGACGCCCAGCGGGGTGTGCATGGCCACCGCATACAGATCGGCCACCAGCGGCCGGCTGAAATAGTAGCCCTGGCCCTCGGCGCAGTTCTGCGACTGCAGAAACACCAGCTGCTCCCGCGTTTCAATGCCCTCGGCAATCACCCGCAGGTCCAGGCTACGCCCCATGGCGATGATGGCGCTGACCAGCTTGGCCTCGCCGTTACCGGAGGGGATGTCGCGCACAAACGACTGGTCGATCTTCAGGGTGTCGATGGGGAAGCGCCGCAGATAGCTGAGGCTGGAGTAGCCGGTGCCAAAGTCGTCGATCGCGATCCGCACGCCCATGTCCTTCAGCGCCCGCAAGATGGTGATGGTGGGCTCGTTGTCCTGCATCAGCCCGCTCTCCGTCAGCTCCAGCTCCAGCGCGCACGGGTCCAGGCCGGTTTCTTCCAGCACGGCCTGCACGCCCGACAAAAAGCCTTTGCCGTGGAATTCCACCGCCGACACGTTCACCGCCATCTGGCCAAACGGCAGGCCCGCGCGCAGCCATGCGACAGCCTGGTTGCAGGCTTCGCGCAGCATCCATTTGCCCATAGGAACGATCAGTCCGCACTCTTCGGCCACGCCGACAAAATGCCCGGGGTATATCAGCGCCTGCCCGGGCCGCTGCAAGCGCAGCAAGGCTTCGGCACCGATGATGGCACCGGTCTCCAGGTTCACCTTGGGCTGGTAGTGCAGCACGAAGCCGCCATGGTCCAGCGCCTGGTGCAGCACCACCTCGAGGGTCTGGCGCGCCACCGCCCGCACGGTCATGTCGCTGGAAAACACTTGGTAATTGTTGCGGCCATTCTTCTTGGCCTGGTACATGGCGGTATCGGCGTTGCGCACCAGTGTTTCCACGTCGCCGCCGTCGTCCGGGTAGATGCTCACGCCGATGCTGGCCGACACATGGAGCCGGTGTGGGCCTACCTGGTAGGGCTCGGACGCGGCCTCGATCAGCATGGCGGCGGTGCGGGCCGCGTCTTCCACGGTGTGGATCTCGGCCAGCAGCAGCACGAACTCATCGCCGCCGAGGCGGCACACCGAATCCGACTGGCGCACGCTGTCCTGCATACGCTGGGCCACGGCCTGCAGCAGCTGGTCGCCCACCGCATGGCCGAGTGAATCGTTGATGTGCTTGAAGTTGTCCAGGTCCAGGTAGACCAGGGCCACCTTCTGCTCATGGCGCAGCGCCAGTGCAATCGACTGCTCGAGCCGGTCGGTCAGCAGCGAGCGGTTCGGCAGGCCGGTCAGGATGTCGTGCTTGGCCATGTAGGACATCTGGGCGGTTGCGCCCTCGGCGGTTTCGGTCATGATTTGCGCATGCACCGTGGCCACCACTAGGCGCTCGTTCGCCTCGCGCAGCAGTGCGCCGGCCTGGGCGGCCAGCTCGGCCTTGGCGTACAGCGCGTCCTCCTGCGCAAGCACGGCTTGCTCGCGCGCTGTGACGGCGGCCTCCCGCCGCTCCAGCATCTGCCGAATCTCTTCTTGCATCTGTAGCCTCTGAGGCCCGACGTTGTCGTCCTTCTGCTCCAGAAATGGGGTTCGGTACATCATCGCAGGCCTCCTTTCACGGCGTGGGCTTCCACGGCACGCATGGGGCGGCCGTCAAACAGCCCCGCGTAGTGCAGCATGGGTTTGCCAATGGCGATACCGTCATTGCCAGGTGTTTAGTCATGGTGGGTGTCCTGTTCAAACGGTGGTGAAGGAGGTAGCCATACGCAGGCCAGAAGACGTTCGGTCAAAGACTCGCCAATCAGGCTGGCCAACAGCTCGGTAAAAGTGACCAGCAGTGCGCAACCGCCTTCGGCGGCCTCCAGCGCAGTGCGGCCAACAAAGCGGAGCTTGATGTTTTCCATCGCATCGGCGGCCTCCTGGGCGTTGGTCGGCGTCAGCCAGGGGTAGCTCTTGACCGTCAGGTACAGCGCCCGGTTCAGCAGCACACTGACCCCGCGCACGCCGATCACCGGCTCCAGCTGGGCGGCCATGGTCTGCCAGGTGCTGCCCACCGCCTCCAGCACGGCAGCGACATCGGGCGTGTCGCCGGCCCGCTGGGTGAGGGTTCCATGGATGGATTCGTGGGCAGTGGAATGCGCCGCGGTAGTCATTTGAAGGGCTCCAGCGCCAGAGTGCACTGCCGTGACCGCCGGGGCGGCCCTGGGGGCAGCACAAATTGAAGAATGGCGTTGAATCGAAAGTCCGGACCCGATGGCCTGCAGACCATACCGACGTTTACCAGGTTTCGTCAACCAATGGTGGCGAGCTTCGCCCCATAGGCAGGGGCTGTCTGTGCGGCAGCCCACATAGGCAGAACGCACTGCAGCTGCGGGTAGATCGAAAAACTATGGTTTTGATAGCTGCCAGCGCACTATTGGATTGCGCTAGAGCCGTATTTTGCACCTAATTTCTAGGCAATCATGGTTGGCCCAGAATGGCTTCAAACTCCGCAATCGGCTGCGGCCGGGCCATCAAATAGCCTTGGTAGGCATGGCAGCCGCTGTGGGCCAAAAACAGGCGCTGCGCCTCTTCTTCCACACCCTCGGCGATCACGCACAGGCCCAGGCTTTCGGCCAGGGCGATCACCATGCGGGCGATGGCGGCGTCGTTCGGATCGACCAGAATGTCCTTGATAAAGCCCTGGTCGATCTTCAGCTGGTCCAGCGGCAGGCGCTTCAAATAGGTGAGCGACGAATAGCCGGTGCCGAAGTCGTCCAGCGAAAAGCCCACGCCGCTGGACTTCAGCGCGTCCATCTTGCGGATGGTGGCCTCCACATCGTCGACCAGCACGCTCTCAGTGAGCTCCAGCTTGAGCTTGCGTGGCTGGGCGCCGGAGTCGCGCAGCACCGCCAGCACCTGCGCAACAAAATCCTCCTGCTGCATTTGCTTGGCGCTGACGTTCACCGCAATGCTGAGCTCGGCGGTTTCCGGGCGCAGGGCCCACAGCGCCAGTTGGGCGCAGGCCGTCTGCAGCACCCAGTGGCCCAGCGGCAGGATCAGACCGGTTTCTTCGGCCAGGGGAATGAAGTCCGCCGGCCCCACCATGCCCCGCCGCGGGTGCTGCCAGCGCAGCAGCACCTCGGCCCCGGTGATCTGGCGCTGGCCCACCACCTGTGGCTGGTAGTGCAAGACGAACTGCTGCAGCCGCAGGGCTTCGCGCAGGTCAGACTCCAGCACCGCGCGTTCGCTCACCGCGGCCTGCATCGCCGCATCAAAAAAGCGCAAGGTGTTGCGGCCCGCGGTCTTGGCCTGGTACATCGCCAGGTCGGCCTGCTTGAGCAGCTCGTCGATGGAGTTGCGCGGCCCGTCGAACAGCGTGACGCCGATGCTCGGGGTGCTGCGCACGTCATGCCCTGCCAGCGGGTAAGACAGGTTCAGCGCGTTGAAGATCTTCTCGCCCACCGCCCGGCAATGCGTGGCCACCTCGTCGGGGTTGCCGCCCAGGTCTTCCAGAATCACCACGAACTCGTCGCCGCCCAGGCGGGCCACGGTGTCGCCCTCGCGCACACAGGTCACCAGGCGCTGCGCCACCTGCTGCAGCAGCAGGTCGCCCTTGTCGTGGCCCAGGGTGTCGTTCAGGGTTTTGAAATGGTCGAGGTCGATGAACAGCAAGGCGCCACATTTGCCGCTGCGGGCACTGGCCACCAAAGCATGCTTGAGCCGGTCCATCAGCAGGCGGCGGTTCGGCAGCAGGGTCAGCGGGTCGTAGAAGGCCAGGCTGTTGATCTCGTCCTCGGCGGCTTTGCGCGCGGTGAAGTCTTCGATCACCCAGATGCTGCCGGCCTGCGGCTGCTGCGGGTCCAGGCCGCGCTTGCGCACCTGCGCCCAGAACTGCGTGCCGTCCTGGCGCTGCAAAAACCGCAGTTCTTCGTCTGGCCCGCCCTCGGCTGCCGGCCCGCCCTGCGGGTACAGCGTGCTGGCCGGCAAGCCCGCCATGGCGCCAGGGCCGTAGCCAAAAATCTGCTCGGCATGGTGGTTGGCGATGTGCAGGCGGCCGTCGCGCACAAACAGCACGCCCACCTGCACATTGCTCAAGATCACCTGCTGCTCGGCGAACGAGGTTTTCAGGTCCTTGCGCATGCGGTCCATCTGCTGGGCCAGGCGGCCGATTTCGTCCGGCCGCTCCCAGCCTATGGGTTGCTCGAAGTTGCCGCCGGCCAGCCGGTTGGAGAACAGCGTCAACCTGTGCAGCGGCCGCAGCACACGCAGATGCAAGGCCACCAGAATGCAGCCCAGGGACAGCACGAACTGCCCCAGCAGGATGAACGCATAGGCCCGGCGGTCCCGGGCAAACTCCTGCTGCTTCAGGCCGTCGTCGACCTCGATCTCGACGAAGCCAGCCACCTCCTCGGTGCCCGCGCTGCGCATCAGCAGCGGCCTCTGCACCACCTGGGACTTCCCCAGCCTGCGCTGGGGCTGTTCCAGCACCACGATAGGCACCTTGTCGGAATCGCTGACCGTGATCCGCACCACCTGCGGGTCCAGCAGGGCCGATTGCCCGATGGTGCTCACACCAATCGTGTTGTAGTTCCACACCGGAACCGCCAGGCTGTTGGACAGCTGCGAAGCCCTTTCGTCCAGGTAGGCAGACAGCTCCTTGTTGATCTGCGCCTGGCGCAGATAACTGAGGGTCATGACGCCGATCAGCGCGGGCACGAACAGGCCGGCCGCCATCGCGACCACGATGCCCACGCTCAGGCTGCTGAGCCGGCCGCCTGGGCTAGACATAGGTCGGTACCGACGCAAAGAATGGCATCAAGGGGCTGGGTTTCAGCAGCGGCTGCACATCAGTTTCTGGATCTCGGGGGTCTTGTAGTTGGTGCGCGTCACCATGGTGATGTCGGTAAAAATGGTCCGATTTTGTATCGCCTGGCTGCGGGCCGCGGCGGCGGCGGCCTGTATGCCCTTGTAGCCCATCTGGGTGGGGTTCTGGATCACCAGTCCATGGATCTCCTGCTGCTCCAGGCCGGAGAGCAGAAAGTCGGTGGAATCGAAGCCGATGAAGCGCAGCTTACCGGCCAGGCCTTTGTCGCGCAGGGCGCGCAGCATGCCATCGGTGGAGGATTCGTTGACCGCAAACACGCCGTCTATACCCGGATGCGCCGCCAACAATTGGGTGGCACTGTGCCGCGCCTTGCCTATCGAGCCGCCGCCATAGACATCGGCCACCAGCGTGATCTTCGGGGCCTTTTCCTTCAGGTAGTCGACAAAGCCCTGGGCCCGGTCATCGGTGGACGCGCTGCCCGCCACCGTCCGCAACATTGCCACCTTGCCCTGGTTCTGCAGCAAGCCCGCCAGGGTCTTGGCCGCCAACTGCCCGCCCGCGTAGTTGTCGGAGGTGACAAAGTTGAGGTGCTGGTTGCCGTCCAGCCCCGAGTCGACAGCAATCACCTTGATGCCCAGGGCCACGGCCTTCTGCACCGATTCGACCAGGCGCGCCCGGTCGGTGGGCGCGATCAGGATCGCATCCACCCCGGGCTTGGTGTAGAGCTGGACGATCTTGATCTGGGAATCGGTATCGTCGTTGTGCGCCGGGCCGCGCCAGGTGAGCTTGACGTGGCCGTCGTCCTGCACCGCTTTGTCGACCCCGATGCGCATCAGCTCCCAGAAAACCTGGTCGCTGGACTTGGGGATGAAAACGATGTTGACGTCTTTTTCAGCCGCCTGTGCCGTGCAGAGCACCAGGAACAAGCAGCCAACCAACACGGTACGAAAGAACTGCTTCATTTGTATCCCCTTGGTGATGTTCGCCGCACACTTCTGCTTACCCAAGACGGGCCCCCAATGCACACCTTGTAACCTGAAGATAAACGATTCAAACATAAGCACCGCAAGAACATACCCTTGCCTGCCGATAACCCAGCAGCACGCAAATAGGGCGCACCTGGCGCCCTATTGTTTTGATAGCACCCCGCGCTGAATCTACCAGCGCTGGAGCCCGATTTCGCTTGTAAATCAGTTGGCTACGGTAAAACGCTTCTGCACGTGCTTGGGCGTTTCGATCTCATCGACGATGGCCACGGCCAGGTCGGCCACCGAGATGCCCGAAGGTGCATCGCCCACACCGGGCAGCAGCTCGTCCGCACCCACGCGGTATTGGCCGGTGCGTTCGCCGGGTGCCAGGGCGATCGGGGGCGACAAGAAGGTCCAGGCCAAGGAGGCTTCTTTGTACAGACGGTTCAGCAGCTCGCGGGCCGCCAGCGCGCCCTGCTTGTATTCGGCCGGGAACGGTGGCGTGTCCACCAGCTGCACGCCGGGCGCAACGAACAGGCTGCCGGCACCGCCGACGGCCAGCACGCGCTTCACGCCGGCCTGCTTGGCGCCGTCCAGAATCGCCTGACTACCTTGCAGGAACAGGTCGTAAATCTTGGGCTCGGTCCAGCCGGGGTTGTAGGCGCTGATGACGGCGTCCACGCCGGCCACGGCCTGGG
Source organism: Rhodoferax sp. OV413 (assembly GCF_900104385.1). GTDB lineage: Bacteria > Pseudomonadota > Gammaproteobacteria > Burkholderiales > Burkholderiaceae_C > Rhodoferax_B. The sequence continues at coordinate 271,567 of NZ_FNJA01000008.1, forward strand.
CCACCTGGGCGGGGTCCAGCGCGTCGGCAGCTACCACCGTCAAGCCGGTTTGCGGCGCGATCTTGGACGGGGTGCGGGCCAGCGCCGTGACCTGGTGGCCGCGGCTGAGCAGTTCGGTGAGTACGGCGGCGCCGACAAAGCCGGTCGCGCCAATCAAGGCAATCTTCATATCAAGTCCTCGCAGAGCAGTGGTTAAGGGCTCTAGTGTGATTTCTTCACAAGCGATTGAATAGACGGTTTAATTCGCTATTACCCTGAAGCTGTACTACACAATCAAGCCTATGGACCAACTCAAACGCATGGGGATATTTGCCGAGGTGGTGGCCGCCGGCTCGCTCACCGCAGCGGCCCGGCAGCTGGACATGACGCCCTCGGCCGTCAGCCAGCACCTGCGCCAGCTCGAAAAATCGCTGGGCCTGGCCTTGCTGCACCGCTCGACCCGCAAGCTGACCCTGACCGAAGCCGGTGCCCGCTACCACGTGGGCTGCGCGGCCATGGTGGCGGCCGCGCGCTCGGCCGACCAGGCGCTGGCCCGGCTGCGCGACGAGCCCGAGGGCGAGCTGCGGCTGGCTGCGCCCATCGGCTTTGCCAGCCTGCTGGCCAGCGCGCTGCAGCCGCTGCGCAGCCACCCCAAGCTGACGCTGCGCCTGCTGCTGGACGATGCGGTGATCGACCTGATCGAAGCCCGGGTCGACATTGCGCTGCGTGTCGGCCAACTTGCCAATTCCAGCCTGGTGGCGCGCAAGATCGGCAGCATGGGCTGCCAGCTGTGCGCCGCACCCGCCTACCTGGCCGAGCACGGCTGGCCCCAGCAGCCGCAGGATTTGCGTCAGCACGCCTGGCTGGGCAGCGGCGCCGACAACACCAGCTTCGACACGCTGGAGCTGCACGGCCCGGACGGTGCGCTGCAGGTGGTGCAGCTCGAAGGCCGGGTCCAGGCCACGCAGGTGTCGGCACTGCATGCGCTGGGCGTGGCAGGCTGGGGCATTTGCATGGCAGTGCGCAAAGAAGATTTCCAGGCCCTGGCCGATGGGCGGCTGATGCCGGTGCTGCCCGGCTGGCGGCTCAACGACCTGCCGGTCTACGCGGTCACCCCGCGCCGCGGCGAGCAGCCGGCCAAGGTGCGGCACACGCTAGACCTGCTGGCCAGCTACTTTGCCGAGGCCCATGCGCCCTAGCAAAAACTACGGTTTTGATAGCATCCAGCGCAGGTACTACCTGCGCTACAGCCTGTTTTGGCTTCAATGGTCGTCGTGCAGGTACGTGGCCTGGCGTGGCAACAGCCAGCTGACGGCGAAGGCCAGCACCATCATGCCGGTGACGTACCAGTAGAAGTAGGACTCGTAGCCCATGGACTTCAGGCCCAGCGCCACGTATTCGGCACTACCACCAAAGATCGCGTTGCCCACCGCGTACGACAGGCCCACGCCCAGGGCGCGCACTTCGGGCGGGAACATCTCGGCCTTCACGATGCCACCGACCGAGGTGTAGAAGCTGACCACGGCCAAGGCGATGGTGATCAACACGCCGGCCAGCAGCGGGCTGGTCACGCTCTGCAACGTGGTGAGGATGGGCACCGTCATCAGCGTGCCCAGCGCGCCGAACAGCAGCATGTTGTTGCGCCGACCGATGCGGTCCGACAAGGCGCCAAACACCGGCTGCATGCACATGTAGAGGAACAGGCAGGCGGTCATCACATTGCTGGCGGTCTTGATCGACATGCCGGCCGAGTTCACCAGGTACTTCTGCATATAGGTGGTGAAGGTGTAGAACACCAGCGAGCCGCCGGCGGTATAGCCCAGCACCACCAGCAGCGCACGCTTGTGGTTTTTCAGCAGCTCGGCCACGCTGCCGGCGCCCTTGGAGTTGCGCGTCTGCGCGGTGGTGGTTTCGTGCAGCGTGCGGCGCAGCAGCAGCGCCACCACGGCGGTCAACGCGCCCAGCACGAACGGGATGCGCCAGCCCCAGCTTTTCAGCTCGGCCTCGTCCAGCAGCTGCTGCAGGATGACGACCACCAGCACTGCCAGCAGCTGGCCTCCGATCAGGGTGACGTACTGGAACGACGAGAAAAACCCGCGCTGGCCGCGCATCGCCACCTCGCTCATATAGGTGGCGGTGGTCCCATATTCTCCGCCCACCGACAGGCCTTGCAGCAGCCGCGCCGTCAGCAGTAGCACCGGTGCCATGGCACCGATGCTGGCATAGGTGGGCAGGCAGGCGATCAGCAGCGAGCCTGCGCACATCATCACCACCGACACCACCATCGAGGTCTTGCGGCCCTTGCGGTCGGCCAAGCGACCGAAGATCCAGCCGCCAATCGGCCGCATCAAAAAGCCGGCGGCAAACACCCCGGCGGTGTTCAGCAGCTGGGCTGTGGGGTCGGACTTGGGGAAGAAGGCCGGCGCGAAGTAGATGGCGCAGAAGGCGTAGATGTAGAAGTCAAACCACTCCACCAGATTGCCCGACGACGCGGCAATGATGGCGAAGATACGTTTGCGCTTTTCGTCAGAGCTGTAGGGAAGGGGCAGTACGGCGTTCATGGGCGTCCTTGTCTCGGTGAACTTGTGGCTGGCAGTGTCTTGCGCCGCCGCGCGCCTGTCGTCCGTAACAATCCGCCCCGCCCTCTGCGTAGCTCTACGCAAGGGTAATTACCTATATTTCATTCTCACGCAGAAAGCGCTCCAGCTCGTGGCTGTTTGACATGCCCAGCTTGGCGAACACATGGGCGCGGTGCGTCTCCACGGTGCGCAACTCCAGGGGAGCCAGGTCCAGTGCGATGCGCTTGTTCGGCTTGCCCTCGGCCACCAGGCGTGCCACCTGCATCTCGCGCGGCGTCAGCTTGGCCCACAGTGCCTGCGCGGCCTGACGGGCTTGCTGCTCGGCGGCGATGGCGCTGGCTTTCTGCAAGGCCTGGGCCACGCTGGCCAGCAGGCGCTCGTCGTTGCAAGGTTTCTCCAGCCAACCAAAAGCGCCCTGCTGCACCGCCTCCACCGCCATCGCGATATCGCCGTGGCCGGACAAAAACACCACCACCAGCGGGCTCTGCTGCGCACGCAGCGCCTCGAACACCTGCAGCCCGCTGATGCCGCCGAGGCGCAGATCGAGAATGGCACAGCCCGGGCGCTGCGGGTCGACGCCGGCCAGAAACGCCTCCCCGGAAGCAAAAGCCTGCACCGCATGGCCGCGCGACAGCAGCAGCAGGCCCAGCGAGCGGCGCACCGCTTCGTCGTCGTCCACGACGTACAGGTTCAGGGGGAGAGGGTTTGACTTCATGGGGTCAGAAAGCAGGGAATGGAGTCCGTGAAGCCTAACCGAGACGCAGGCAAATGGCAGAGTGCCCCAATTCGATCTATCAGTCCTGCCACCCACCGATAGGATAGGACGCGGGGGAAGACTTCTCGCTACAGTGGAGTTGCAGCCGATACGGCGAGCACCCGCTTGAACCCCCTACGCACGGCATTTTCCGCATTCAACTCAGGAGAATCGACATGGACCTGCAACTCAATGGCAAGCTAGCCCTGGTGAGTGGTAGCACGGCTGGCATCGGCTACGCGATCGCACACACACTGGCCCAGGAGGGCGCAAGCGTCATCGTCAACGGCAGAACGCAGGCAGCGGTCGACGAGGCTGTGGATCGCATCCGCGCGGAGACGCAGGGCACGGTGCACGGTTACGCCGCGGACCTGAGCCACGCCGAAGCGGCGGAGCAAGCCGTGCGACGCCATCCCGGCATCAACATCCTGGTCAACAACCTCGGCATCTTTGAGGCCAAGGCCTTCGAAGATATTCCCGACGCAGATTGGCAACGCTTCTTTGATGTCAACGTTTTGAGCGGCGTGCGTCTTGCACGCCTGGTGTTGCCCGAGATGAAGAAAGCGAACTGGGGACGCATCATCTTCATCTCCAGTGAAAGCGCGGTGCAGATTCCAGCCGAGATGATCCATTACGGCATGACAAAGACCGCACAGCTTGCAGTGTCGCGCGGGCTGGCGGAATCGGTCGCCGGCACCGGCATCACGGTCAACAGCGTACTGCCAGGCCCGACAAAATCGCGCGGCGTGGGCGACTTCGTCGAAGACATCGCGCGATCGAGCAACAAGACCTTCCAGCAGGTCGAGGCAGAGTTTTTTGACCACGTGCGCCCGACCTCACTCATCAAGCGCTTCGGCACGCCGCAAGAGGTGGCGTCGCTTGTGGCCTACGTGGCCAGTCCGCTCGCGTCGGCAACTACCGGTGCGGCACTGCGTGTCGACGGTGGCGTCGTCAAGAGCGCCTTCTGAGAAAGACACGGTGAGACCCTGAATTTTGCAAGCCGCATCACTGGATACCGGCCGACCCATCTTTGCCATCATCAGTAGGTCAAGTCCAAACCGAGCATCCTGGCAAGGGCGAAGGTGGCGAACACCAGACCCAGTAGCGATAGCACGAAGACTACGGTCAGCTTGCCGACTGCGCGCTGCTCCTTCTCTTTCTTCCCTTGATCGTAATGCCACTTGATGGCGAAAAACATGCCCGTGCCAAGCACGAGGACCTTGAAGGTAACCAAGACTATAGGGATCCAGTCGATCATTTTGAGTATTTTCAGGCTATTACTTGACACTATCTAGCGAGTGTGAAGCCATGCAGGGTCCCGAGAGCCGCCATACGGCGACTGCACCGGGGGAGTGCGCGGCGTCTTGATGGTGCCCTGCGCAATCACCCGGGGCCGCTCAATCTTTCACTTCGACCACCGGTTCGAAGCCGCCGAAGATCATGCGTTTGCCGTCGAAGGGCATGGGCGGGTTACCGGGTGTGGACGGATCCATGCGCGGGTCTTCCATCATCTTCTTCATGCCGGCGTCGCGCGTGGCCTTGTCCGGCCATTCGATCCACGAAAAGGCCACCGTCTCCTCGGCCGTCGCCTGGACTGCGCGGCGGAAATCGGTGACTTTGCCGTCGGGGACGTCGTCGCCCCAAGCCTCGATCACACGGATGGCGCCCAGCTCGATGAACATCGCGTCGAAATGGCGCGCGTGCTCAATGAACTTCTGCTTGTTGGCGGTGGGGACCGCGATCACGAAACCATCGATGTATGACATGTCTTCACTCCTGTTGGGTTGACGAGTCGGCGCGCCCGCCTGACAGCGCCTGGTATCCCATCGACGAATGACAGGAAGCCAAATCGACATGACCTGCCCGGCCGGAAGACACGCGCCCTGTGGCGGCCCCAGAGCACCGCCGTTGCAGGGTGCCCGCCGGGTCAGCCACCGCGGCGTCCTCAGTGTAGACCCCTTGGCCCCGCCATCCAAATGGCAGCCATGTTCGCCAGTGACAACCTTCACCAGGCGAACCAGAAAACCGTTCACCCTGCGACCTCCAGCTCCAGCGTAAAAACCGTCCCGCCATCCACCCGGTCGGCAAACGTCAATCGCCCACGGTGGCTTTCCACAATCGTGCGGCAGATGTTCAGGCCCAGGCCCAGACCGCCGTCCTTGGTGGTGAAGAACGGCGCGAACACCTGCTCGGCAATCGCGGCATCGATGCCCGGCCCGCGATCCGCCACGCGGATGTGCATGCGGCCGGCGACCACGGCCGCGTCGATCTCCACTATGCGACGCTCCAGCGGTGTGGCCTGCATCGCCTGCAGGCTGTTCAGCACCAGGTTCAGCAGCACCTGCTCCAGCAACACGCGGTCGCCGCGCACGGCGGGCAGGGTGGCGGGAATACGCAGCACGGTGCGCGCCTGCTGCGCACGTATTTCACCCTGCAGCAAGGCCAGCACGTTTGCCACCAGCGTGGCGACCACGCAGTCCTCGGCACCGGCGGTGCGCTGGCGCACAAAGCCGCGGATGCGGCGCACGATCTCGGCGGTGCGCTGGGCCTGGGCCATGGTCTCGTCCAGGCTGCTGACCAGCAGGTCGGAGCGGCCCTGCTCGGCAAAGGCCTTGGCAGCGCTGGCGAAATTGCTCAGCGCCGCCAGCGGCTGGTTCAGCTCGTGCGCCAGGGTGGAGGCCATCTCGCCCAGGCTGGCCAGGCGCTGCGCGTGCTGCAGCTGCTCGTCGTGCTGGCGCTGGCGCAGCTCGGCGCGCTTTTGCGCGGTGATGTCGACCACCGAGCTCATCCAGCCGCTGTGCTGGCCGTGGGCGTCGATCAGCCGGGCGGTGTACACCATGGTCAGCACGTCGTGCCCGTCGCGGTGCCGGATGCGCGACTCGAAGCCGGACATGGCGGCCTGGCCGCTCATGGTGGCGTCGTTGTTCTGCCAGTGCTGCTCCACATCGTCCGGGTGCCAGTAGGGGTACGGCGGTAGCCGACCCAGCAGCTCATCGGCGCGGTAGCCGGTCATCTCGCACAGGGCGGGGTTGACGTAGATGATGTGGCCATCCAGGTCGCGCGCACGCATACCGACCAGTAGCGAATCTTCCATGGCTTTGCGAAAAGCATGGGCTTCGTCCAGCTCGGCAGTGCGTTCGCGCACGCGCACTTCCAGCTCGCGCCGGGCATCGCGCTGCTCGGCGAAACGGCGCTCGCGCAAGCGCCAGTACAGGCTGCCCAGCAGCAGCAGGCCGGCGCACAGCAGGCCCAGCATCCAGGTGCGCTGGCGGGCCCGGGTAACGGCCGCGTAGTCGGCCATCACGGTCAGCGTCCAGCCCAGGTCCGGCAGGGCTTCGTCCACCGCCAGGAACTCGCGGGGGCGGCCGTCGATGGTGGTCTGCACCCGGTAGCCAGGCTGGTCGGCCGTGCGCTCCAGCGTCCATGGCAGCAGCGGGAAATTTTGCCGCGCACCGTATTGCAAATGGCTCTGCACCCAGTCCAGATCTGCGCGGTCCAGGGGGCGGGTGGCCTGGTACATCCAGGCCGGCACCGAGCCGAGAAACACGATGCCGCGCGCATCGGCCAGCAGGATAGGGTCGCGCACAAACGCCCAGGTGTCCTGGATCTGCCGCAGGCTGACCTTGACGGTCACCACGCCCACCACCGCCCCGCCCTGGCGCACCGGCGCGGACAGGAACAGCCCCGGTTCGCCGGTGGTCTGGCCGACGCCGTAGAACAGGCCGTTGCGGCCCTCGCGGGCGTCGGTGAAGTACGGGCGGTTCGCGTACGACTGGCCGACAAAGCCCTTGGGCTCGTCCCAGTTGCTGGCCGCCAGGGTCAGGCCTTGCAGGTCAATCAAATACAGCGCGTCCGAACCGGCGCTGCGGTTCACCGCTTCGATGTAGAGGTTGGCGCGCTGCTGCAGCGCTGCGTCCTGCGGGTGCGCCAGCGCGGCCAGCACGTCCGGGTGCTGGGCTACGGTGAACGGCAGATAGCTGTACTTGGCCGCCGCGCCGCGCAGGCCCAGCGCATGGACTTCAATGGCGCGGTGGATGCTGTCCGCCTGGAAGCTGGCCTCGCGCCGCGCCGCCCATTGGCCGGCCGCCGCAATCAGCAGCAGAGCCAGCAGCGCGGCTGCGGCCCAGAGCCAGGGCGCGCGGCGGGCAGAAAGGGTTGGGGGCATGGAAGCAGGCGGCTCGGGCGGGAAGATGTGCCCGAACATTTTGCATGAGCAGCTGGCGGCGACTACGGCAGCTTCGGGTCAATTCTCTTATTTTGATAGCAGCTGGCGCAGGCGCATATGTGCCAGAGCCCGATTCAGCTTACAAACTGCAGCACCGCCACCGGCGGCAAGTCCTTGCTGATGCAGTGCCATTGCTCGCCCGCATGCTCGCTGGTCCAGAGTCCGCCGGTGGTGGAGGCCAAGGCCAAGGTGCTGCCATCGGCGCTGATGTCCAGCCCATGGCGGTACACCAGATGGTAGGCATGCTGGGCCGGCAGGCCGTCGCCAAAGGCCTGGAAGCTGTGGCCGCCGTCGTCGGTGCGCGTCACCAGCATCTGGCCCTGCACCGGAATCCGGCAGCTGTCGGCCTGGGCCGGCACGAACCAGGCGCGCAGCGGGTTCTTCGGGTCGCAGGCCACGGCAAAGCCAAAGCCGGATGGCATGGGCGCGGCAATCCCCTGCCAGCGCTGGGCCGCGTCGGTAGAGCGGTAGATGCCGCCGTGGTGCTGCACCCACAGCGCATCGGGCTGGGCCGCGCACTGCACCATGCGGTGCACGTCCTGGATGTTGCCGTCTTCGACCCGCTCTTCGGGCATGAAGTCGGCGCGCATGCCGCTGGCGGTTAACTCCCAGCTCTGGCCGCCGTCATGGCTTTTCCAGACGCCGCCGCAGGAGATTGCCACGGTCAGGTGCGCAGAATCCCGCGGGTCGACCAGCACCGAGTGGATGCCTGCATGGTCGTAGCCGCCGCCCATCCAGTCCTTGCGCCGCGGCTCGTCCCACAGCGCGTTGTTCAATACCCAGCTGGCGCCGCCGTCTTGCGATGCGAACAGGCCGGCCGGCAGGCAGCCCGCCCACAGCCTGCCCGGCTGGTCGGCCCCGCCGGCTTCCAGCGACCAGACCATGTCGACATTCCAGGGAGTCGGGTCGTCGGCCCAGGGGCCGGTGGTGGGCTTGGCCGGGAAGGCCGGCGCGGCGATCTCGGTCCAGTGCGCGCCCTGGTCTGTGCTCTTGCGCAGCTTGACGCCGAAGTGGCCCATGCGCAGCGCCGCGTACCAGCTGCCGTCGCGCGGATCGGCCAGCAGCTGGGTGACGGGTTCGCCAGCGAAATGGTGGGCCGCGATGTGCCAGGTGCGGCCCTGGCCGCGCACCACAAACAGGCCTTTGCGGGTGCCTACGAGCAAGCTGAGCATGGAATACCTTTCGGGTTAGCCACCGGTCAGGGCCTGGATTACCAGCACCTTGTCGCCGGGGTGGAGCACCAGGTCGAGCCGGCTGCGATCGTGCACCATCTGCTGGTTCACGAACACCGCCACATGCTTGCGCACCGCCCGCTGGTCGTCAAACACATAGGAGGCCAGCGCCGGCTCGGCCTGCAGGGCCGCCTCCAGCACGGCGCGCAGGCTGCCGGCAGGCACGCTCTGCGGCGCCAGGTCCACATGGCGGCGCAGGCTGGCAGCGAATTCAACGGTGACCATGGCGCCATTGTGCGAGGCAGCCGGGCGCCGTCAAGCCGGTACAAGCCCAGGCTGGAAACAGAGTATTGTTTTTTGCCATTTTTGTATGCGAAATTTCTGCAGCCTGCGCCGCAGCGTTCAGCTTAAAACACTACTATTTCCATAGCTGCCCGCGCAATCAGAATAAGCGCTAACGGCCTAAAACATGCGTAAACCTACCGCCTCCATCTGGCCTGCCCGCCACGGTAAGATCGACACACTTCTGGCACTCGCCTGCACGCACGCACAACAAGAGGCAAACACACCATGCAACCCATCCGCATTGCCATCGTCGGCGAATCGCTGATCGACTTCACCGCCACCAGCGGCCTGAACTTTGAAGGCCACGAAGGCGGCGCGCCGACCAACAGCGCCATCGCCACCGCCCGCCTGGGCCAGTCCATAGGCTTCATCAGCCAGCTGTCGACCGACCTGTTTGGTGAGCGCCTGCTGCAGCATCTGCAAAGCAACGGCGTGAACACCGACTGGGTGCTGCGCAGCGACGCGCCATCGACGCTGGCGTTTGTCGAACGCACGCCGCAGACCAACCGCTACGCCTTCTACACCCAGGGCACGGCCGACACGCAATGGGCGCCCGCCATTCTGCCGGCCCTGCCCGACAGCTGCCGCTTTCTGCAGTTCGGCTCGATCGCGCTGCTGCACGAGCCCGCCGCCAGCCGCATCGCCGACCTGGTGGAAGCCCAGCAAGGCCAGCGCATCGTATTGTTCGACCCGAATGTGCGCCTCAGCCTGATCAAGGATTTGCCCGCCTACCGCGCCAACGTGCAACGCTGGGCCGCCGCCAGCAATCTGATGAAGTTCAGCGACGAAGACGCCGCCGCCCTGGCGCCCGGCCTGAGCCTGGCCGAGGTGGCCGCCAGCTTCATGCAGCACCCCAGCCAGGGCCCGCGCGCCGTGGTCATCACCCGCGGTGGAGACGGCGCCACCTTGTTCCGCCGCGGCAAAGCGCCGCTGGAAATCGCCGCACCCAAGATCACCGTGGCCGACACGATTGGCGCCGGCGACACCTTCGACGCCGGCCTGACCGTCGCCCTGCTGGAGCATGGCGTGGAACAGGTGGCCCAACTCGACAGCCTGCCCGACGCCACCTGGCTGGCCGTGCTGCGCTTTGCTGCCTTCGCCGCCGCCATCAACTGCACCCGCGAAGGCGCGAACCCGCCCACCCGCGCCGAGCTGCAAACCGCGCTGGACGCAGGGAACTAGACCATGCAAGCCTTCCATCTCTACCTCGACAGCGCCGACCTGGCCGAGCTGAAAACCTGTTTGCCGCACCCCGCCATCCACGGCGTGACCACCAACCCCACGCTGCTGCGCCGCGCCGGCGTGAGCCGCGCCAGCCTGCCCCAGCTGCTGCAGCGCTGCATCGAGCTGGGTGCTCGCCAGGTGCAGGCCCAGGTACATACGGCCGATACCGACGGCATCCTGGCCGACGCGCGGCAGCTGGTACGCCAATTCAGCCCAGGCCAGCTGGTGGTCAAGATCCCCGCCACCCGCGACGGCTTGCGTGCCGGCGCCGAACTCAGCGCCGAAGGCATTCCCGTGACCTATACCGCGGTCTATGCGCTGGAACAGGCCCACTTTGCCGGCCAGCTGGGCGCCAGCTATGCAGCGCCCTACCTGGGCCGGCTGGAAGACGCAGGCGTGGACGGCCTGGCTCTGATCGCCCAGATGCAGGCCGCGCTGACCCGCAGCGGCGCCAGCACCCGGCTGCTGGTGGCCAGCGTGCGCACGCGTGCCGCCTACCTGGCGCTGCTGGAGCTGGGCGTGGGCTCGATCACCATTCCGCCCAAGCTGTTCAGCGAACTGTTCGACCACCGCGCCACGCTGGACGCCGAAATCGGCTTTCTGGCCGACGCTGCCGCCCTGGGCTGACACCCGCGGATTCAAGTTTTCGGCGCAGCGGCCGAAGGATTTGTTATCTACCACGCCAGGCGCCGCACCATGCAAATCCCTGCCACCACCCTGTCCTGGGATGCCAGCCTGGCCAGCAGCACCACCCTTCTGCGCAGCACTGAGCCGGAGCTGGACGATCCGGCCCTCGCCTCGGCGGTGCTCAGCCTCTCGCCTGCCATCACCACCACCCCGCTGACCTACGAGCCCCCAGCGCGCAGCGCGGTGCAGGAGGTGCAGGCCTGGCTGAGCCGCTCCGAAGACACGGTCAGCAAGCTGATGGCGCGCAACTTCTCGTCCAGCGGCAATACCAGCCGGCTCACCGGCCTGGGCGGCGCACTGCTGGAGCGCTTTGCCAGCAGCGCCACCGACTTCAAGCAGTCGGTGGTCAACTTCGTGCCCAAGAACAATGCCACAGCCGCCCTGACGGGCTTGTCGCAGGCCGCGCTGGCCAATGTGGGCAGCAACGCCTCGGCCGAGGTGTCGCTGAGCATACGCACCCGCTCGGGCACGGTCGTCAGCCTGGTGCTGACCAACCAAAGCGCCGGCCTGGGCGTCGAGATCAACAGCAGCCGGCCCCTGAGCAGCGCCGAGCGCCAGGCGCTGACGCAGCTGGCCGGCGGCTTCGAGAAGGCCGTGCAAAGTATTACCGCCGACCCGCCGCGCATGGACATTGCCGACCTGGGCGCGTACGACAGCGCGGTGCTGTCCAGCATTGCCCTCAGCGCCAAGGTGGACCGCAAGGGCGAGAAGGTGCTGCTGGAGTTCCGCGCCGAAGACGGCCTGCGCAGCCTGAAGCTGCAAACCCCGACCGACCAGATCGACCTGAAACTGGACCTGGGCAACCCCGCGATGTGGGGCCCGGCAGCACAGCGCGAACAGTCGATTGCGCGCTACCTGGGGCAGATCGAACAGGCCGGCCAGCGCGGCCAGGCCAAAGCCGAATGGATCGCCTCGGTGCAGGACGCGTTCAGCGCGCTGCAGCATTCTTACGGCAGCAGCACGGGTTCTACGTCAGCCGCCACCCCGTTGCTGACCGGTCTGGCCGACTTCGACCTGCACATCCAGACCAGCGCCCAGGCCTCCAACCCGCTGCGCCCGGACGAGCTGGACCGCTTCGACTACCGCACCCGCCAGAGCACCCAGACCAGCGGCCCGGCCGACCAGCCCGACAGCATCCGCCAGCTGCAGACCTCGGCGCTGAAAGCCGGCTTCCACAGCGCGCTGACCTCGGCCGGCCCGCCACAGCTGACCAGCGAAAAAAATTCGCAAAACTACCTGTACACCCAGGTGGACGACCAGGCGCACAGCGAGGTCGCGCTGCGCTTCGAGCGCGACGCCACCACCGAGGCCAACGGGCAGAAGTCGGCGCACCAGTCCACCCACGTGCAGAAGTACGAGTTCGCGGTCCAGGTGGAAGAGCGGACCACGCCCAAGGACTTTTATGTCCAGCAGAACCTGATCGAACACCTGATGGACTTCCAGCAGCAGCCTAGCTTAGACATCGCCGACCGGGCCGAGAAAGACCGGCTGCGCAGCAGCGGCACCCAGGCCATCCTGCTCGAAACCGACCCGGCCCGCCTGGCCGAGCAGCTGCGCTAAGCAGCCGCCAGCGCCCGCTGGTAAGCCTGCGGTGTCACCGCATGCCGGCTTTTGAAATGCCGCTGGAAGTGGCTCTGGTCGGCAAAGCCCAGCTGCAGCGCCACGTCGGCCAGCCCTTGTCCCTGCTTGAGCAGTTGCTTGCCGCGGTTGATGCGCTGGTCCAGCTGGAACGCATGCGGCGTCTGGCCATAGGCCTGCTTGAAGCTGCGGATCAGGTGGAAGGGGCTGAGCCGGGCCTCGTGGGCGATGGCCTCCAGCGTCAGCTTGTCGGCCAGCTGGTCAAGGATCAGCGCCCGGGCGCGTTGCAGCGCAGCGCCCGGTGGGCCGCCGTCCAGCCGGGGTGCAGGCGCATCAAAGCAGTCCATCAGAAAACACACCAGTTGCTCTTCGGCGGCCAGCCCATCGGCGTCCTGCGCCAGGGTCTGGAACAGCCGGTCAAACCGCCGGTACAGCAGGGGCTGGGCGCTGCTATGGGTGGCAAACGCGGCGTAGTCGCGGCCGGCCAGCGGCAGGCTGTCGGCCTGCAGGCGCGCCAGCCACGGCGTGTCAATGAACAGCATGCGGTACGACCAGCTCTGGCCCACGGTCGCGTTGCAGGAATGGGTATCGCCGGGGTTGACCATCACCAGCATGCCCGGGTACAGCGCATCCTGCCGATGCCGGTTGCGGTAGACCGCGCTGCCCGCATCGACCACGCCAACCGAAAACTCGTCGTGGGTATGCGGCTGGTAGCAGGCCGCAGCATGGCCGGCCTGGCGCATCTCCACATGCGGCAAGCGCCTGCTGCGCTGGAAGGATTGCGAAGCCGCGGGGGCCAGGGTCATGGGGTCAAGCACCTTTTTGTCTGCTCAGGGCAGCAGCATACTGGCAACCGACAGCGCCAGGGCCAAAGCCATGCAGCGGTTGAACAGAAGCTGGTAAGGCGGATGGGCCAGCCAGCGGCGGATCCAGCGGCCCAAAGCGGCCCAGGCGGCGACCGCGCCGAAGCATACGCCGCCAGAGATGCCGCAAAACAGCAGCAGGCTGGCCGAAGCCTGCGGCCCGCCAGCGACAAACAGGCTGACACCCGAGAGCGCGACCAGCCAGGCCTTGGGGTTCAGGGTTTGCGCCCCTATGCCCAGCACCAGGCCGCGGAGCCAATCTGGCGCCGCACCCACTGGACTCGCCTGCTGCACCGGTGGGGCCGTGGCGATCCGGGCCGACAGGTACAGCAAATAAGCCGCGCCCGCGTACTGCACCCACTGGCTGGCCCAGGGATAGGCCAGCAGCACGCCATGGAAGCCGCTGCCCATCAGCCAGACGATGGCCGCATAGCTGAGGCTGGCGCCCGCCACATGCGGCAAGGCGCGGTAAAAGCCCGCACTGGCCCCGAGGCTGGCGGCCACCAGGTTGACCGGGCCGGGCGAAATGGCGCCGGCCAGGGCGAATAAAAACATGGGCAAAACGAGAGAAGGCATGCAGCTCCTGCGCGACTTGGGGTTAAGTCGGCGCAGTGTCGAATGCCTGGGCGCTGGCGTATTGAACGAAATTGCTGTGCTGCCCCGTTTACACATAAAAACAGCCCCTAGCGCAGAAAAATACTGCGCAAGCAGCTATTTATTTAGGAGCAATACCCCAAACCACCTCAGTGCCAGACCCGCTGCGCAGCCACGGCATCGGTGGGCCGGTAGCGGCGGAAGGCCTCGCGGATGTTCTGCCGCAGCTGACCGTCGTCCCAGGGCTTGGTGAGAAAGCGGTAGATCTCCGCGCGGTTGACAACATCCAGCACCGACTGCAGCTCGGTATAGCCGCTGAGCACAATGCGCATGGTGTCCGGGTACAGCTGGGCAACGATGGTGAGGAAGTCCACGCCCGTGGTCTTGGACAGGCGCTGGTCGCACAGCACCACCTGCACCGAATGGGCGGCCAACAGCTCCAGCGCTTCCAGGCTGCCCTGTGCGGTGAGGATGCGGTAGCCCTCGCGGCGCAGCGCGCGGTTCAGGGCGGACAGGGTGGACTCCTCGTTGTCCACAATCAACAGGGTGGGCTGGTCGGCGTTCTGCTCCATCGCCATCTCCAGGTGCTTGTCGCCGCGCAGCATGGCCGCGAAATCATCCGCCAGCACAGGGCGGCTGAAGTAGTAGCCCTGCATCTGGTCGCATTGGCGATTCCGCAGAAACTTCAGCTGCGACTCGGTTTCCACGCCCTCGGCGATCACGTTCATGCGCAGGCTATGGGCCATGCCGATGATGGCAGTGTTGATGGCCGCATCGCCGGGGTTGCGGGTCACGTCGGTCACGAAGGCGCGGTCGATCTTGACGGTATTGAAGGGGAAGCGCTTCAGGTAGGCCAGCGACGAATAGCCGGTGCCGAAGTCGTCCAGCGACAGCGACAGGCCCAGGCCGCGAAACGAGCGCAGGGTTTTCTCCGCCCCTTCCGGGTCTTGCATGACCAGGGACTCGGTGAGCTCCAGCTCCAGCCAGGTCGGATCCAGGGCATATTCGCTCAAAGCCTCGCGCACGACCTCCAGGATATTGCTCTCGCGGAACTGCAGCGCCGACAGGTTCAGCGCAATCGGCACCACCGGCAGAAAGTCGCGCAGCCAGGCCGCCTGCTGCGCACACACGGTACGGATCACCCAGGCGCCGATGGGGCCGATCAGCCCGGTTTCTTCGGCCAAGGGGATGAATTCGGCCGGCGACACCATGCCGCGCTCGGGATGCTGCCAACGGATCAAGGCTTCGGCGCCGATGATCTGGCCGGTGCCCAGATCGACCTTGGGCTGGTAGTGCAGCACAAACTGCTGCTTCTCCACCGCGGCCTTCAGCAGGTTCTCCATGGCGAACTTCTCGGCCATGCGGGCGTTGAGCTGCGGCGAGTAAAACAGGTAGCGCGTCTTGCTCGACCGGGTCTGCTTGAGCGCCACCTCGGCATTCTTGAACAAGGCCTCGGCCGTGTCCGCGTCCGCCGGGAACAGCGCGACGCCGAGCCGGGCCGACACATGCAGGGTCGCGCCGTCCAGTACCATCGGCGCCATCAGGGCGCTGGTGATTTTTTCACACAGGGTGCTTACGTCCTTGCTGTGGGCGTGTTCGCCCAACACCGCAAAATTGTCGGCGCCCAGGCGGGCCACGCTGCAGGTGGAGGTGACGGCTCCCTCCAGGCGTTTGGCCACCAGCCTGAGCACCTGGTCGCCCACATGGCGGCCAAAGGCGTCGTTCAGCTGTTTGAAACGGTCCAGGTTCAACGCCATCACGAAGGCACCGCTGTTCGCCCGCGCTGCGGTTTTGACCAATTGGTCCAGCCGGTCGAGGAACAGGCTGGTATTGGGCAGCGCCGTCAGCGGGTCGTAGTAGGACAGGAAGCGCGCGCGCTTTTCATATTCGATGGCTTGCAGGGCGAACGAAATGTCGCCGGACAACTCGTTCAGCAGTTTCAGCTCTTCCTCGTCAAAGAAGCCACGTTCACGCGCATACAGCACCATCACGCCAACCACTTTTTCCTCGACGACCAGGGGCAGCCCGACGATGGACAGATAACCCCGGCTCAGCGCGTCCTGGCTGCTGCGGTCCTCCCGCGCGGTGGTGCGCACATCGTTGCAAAACAGCAGCTTGCCACGGGCCAACACCTGCGCAGGAATGCCCAGCCCGGTGGCCGCCACACCGGCCTCCAGGCCCAGCGCGCTGGCCAGCTGGCCGGGCTCCGCGCCCTGGCTGGCGGCCAGCGTCAGCACCGTGCCCCCCTCTTCCGCCAGGCCGATCCAGGCCAGGCCAAAGCCGCCCAGCTTGACCACGATCAGGCAAGCCTCTGCCATCAGGGCCTGGGGCTCGCGGATTCTGACGATGGCCGAATTGGTGCCGCTCAGCACCGTGTGGATGCGGCTCAGCCGCGCTGTCTTGGCCTGCTCGATTTCCAGCTGTTTGACATAGCGCTCCAGCGTGGTGGCGCGTACCAGCGACAAATGGGTGCGCACCCGCGCCAGCACCAGCGCGGGCGACACCGGCTTGATGATGTAGTCCACGCCACCGCTGTCAAAACCCGCCGCCTCGGCGCCGGTTTCGCCGAGTGCCGATACAAAGATGACCGGCGTGCTTTCGGTCAGCGGGTCGGCCTTGAGCAGGCTGCAGACGGCATAGCCGTCCATGTCGGGCATCTGGATATCCAGCAGTATGAGTATCGGCCTGTGCTTGCGGGCTGCCGCCAGGCACTCGGCCCCGTTGCGGGCAAAGGCCAGGGGATAGACCGGACCCAGGATTTGCTTCAACGTCGCCAGGTTGCTGGGTTCATCGTCAACGATCAGTATGGGTGAGCTGCTCATTTGTGTGCCTCCAGGCCAATATCAAACTTTTCGGCCAGGAGTCGAACCTCGGCCTCGGCTTTTCGAAAGTCGAAATCGGTGATGCATGCCTGCAGAGCCTGCAGGGCATCGGGCGGCAGCAGGGGCGCCAATACCTCCAACAGCTGGCTGGCCCCGTCCGGGTTGTCGGTGTCCAGCGCCCCCAGCAACGCGACCAGCAGCGGGCCCACGCGCTGGGCGTCAACCTGCAGCGCAGCGGCGGCCGCTGCCGCCGGTTTCTCGGCGGTGAACAAGGCAATGGAAGCCAGCGCGGTATCCAACGCCGCGCGCAACTCCACCAATGCCGGGCCGGGATGGACCCCGTCTCCAGCGGCTTCCGCAGCGGCGGCGCAGCGGGCCACATCGGTCAGCGCCAGGTTGCCTGCGGCACCATGCAGCTTGTGCACCAGTGCCCGGGCGGCCCGCGTATCTGCTGCGTACTGCGGGCTGAGCTGCGCCCCAAAGTCGGCGTAGTCCGCAGCAAAGCGGGTCAGGAACCGGCGGTACACCGCCAGGTCACGCCACACATGCAAGCCCTTGCCGACGGCGATGCCCGGCATGTCCAGCGCTGCAGAGGCCGCCGGTGGCAGTGGCAAAGGCAGGGGCAGGTTCACCTGGCCAGGCTCGGCCAGGCGCGGCTGGAAGTGCGTCAGGCGCTGGATGGTCAGCATCAACTCATCTACATCGAAGGGCTTGGCCACGAAGGCGTTCATGCCGGCCTGCAGGGCAGCGTCCTGCTGCGCCTTGAACGCACCTGCCGTCAGGGCCACGATGGGCAAGCCCGCAAACTGCGGCATGGTTCGCAGCTGGCGGGTGGCCTCGTAGCCGTCCATCAGCGGCATCTGCACGTCCATCAAGACGATGTCCGCGCCTTCAGGGTTGGCCTGCAGCCAGTCGAGCGCGGCCTGGCCATCGTTGGCCAAATGCACCACTGCCCCATCGGCCAGCAGTATGCGCATCGCCACCTCGCGGTTGATTTCGCTGTCGTCCACCACCAGCACGCGCACGCCCTCCACCCGCTGGGTCATGCGCCCCAAGGGGCCGGCAGCAAGCCGGGCACTGCCATGGCCACGCCGGTGCAGGGCTTCAGACACGGCGTTGTAGAGGGTGGAGCTGGTCACCGGCTTGCTGAGAACGCCGTCCACCGCCTCTATGCCCGGCTGTCTGAGCAAGTCATCGCGCGAGAACGCGGTCACCATCAGCACGATGGGCGAGGTGGCGTCCTTGAAGGTATGGCGGATCTTGGCGGCCGCCGCCAGGCCATCCATGCCGGGCATCTTCCAGTCGAGCAAGAGCACGTCGTAGGCGTTCTTGTTGTCGAACTTGCCCTGGATCTTGCGGATGGCGGCTTCACCCGACTCCGCCTGGTTGGCCGTCCAGCCGATGGAGCGGGCGGTGAGCGACAGGTTTTCCCGCGCGGCATCGTTGTCGTCGGCGATCAGCACATCCAGCGAGGCCATTTCCGGCAGCGCGTAATCGGTCGACGCAGACCATTCAAACGGAATGGTGAACCAGAATTCGCTGCCCCGGCCGGGTTGGCTGCTCACCCCAATCTCGCCGTTCATCTTGGCCACCAGGTGGCGGCAGATGGTCAGGCCCAGCCCGGTGCCGCCAAAGCGCCGCGTGGTGGACACATCGGCCTGGGCGAATGCGGCAAAGATGTTGGCTTGTTTGTCGAGCGGAATGCCGATCCCGGAATCGCTGACCGAAAACCGCAGCTTGACGGTCTTTTCATCGCGGGACAGCAGCTGTATGCCCACGGTGATACTGCCATGGTCGGTGAACTTGATCGCGTTGCCGGTCAAGTTGATCAACACCTGCTCCAGCCGGAGCGCATCGCCGAGCACCTGGCCGGCGATGTCGGGCAGCGGTGCTATCACCAGCTCTAAATCCTTGTCGCCGACATTCGCCGCCATGATGCCGGCCAGGTTGTCGAGCACATCGGCCAGGCGGAATGGCGCATGTTCGATCTCCAGCCGCCCCGCCTCGATTTTCGAGAAATCCAGAATGTCGTTGATGATGGATTGCAGCGAACGCCCGGCTCCGCGGATCTTCTTCACCAGGTCCGACGCGTCGGCACTCAGCTGGCTGCGGTCCAGCAAATAGGCCAGCCCGAGAATCGCGTTCATGGGGGTGCGGATCTCGTGGCTCATATTGGCCAGGAAATCGGCTTTGGCCCGGTTAGCAGTTTCTGCTTCTTCGGTGCGCGTCACCAGCGTCTGGTTGGCGATCTGCAGCTCGGTGGTACGGCCGGCGACACGCTGCTCCAGCTCGGCATTGAGTGTGCGCACCGCGGTTTCGGCCCCGCTGCGTTCGGCGATCTCATGCTCCAGGGTCTGCAGCATGCCGTTGAATGAATCGGCCAGTTGGCCGACCTCGTCTTCTGTCGTTTTGTCGGCACGCAGCTGGTAGTTGCGCTGCTCCATGACACGCTGCGCCACGGTGCTGACCGCCTGGATAGGGCCGGATACCCAGCGCTGCAGCCACGCAGAAATCAGCAAACCCAGCGCCAGGCTGCCCAGCAAGACCGAGCCCAGAATGAACAGGTAGTCCCGCAACCAGGTCGCCAGCTCGTAGCGCTCCTTGAGATAGATGGTGCCTACCGTGGTGCGCTGGATGCGGATGTGTTTGAAGGCCACCAGCCCACCGTTTTCGAAGCGAAAGCCCTCGGGCTCCGGCCCTGCGGGAATCGCGGCTTCGCGGCCAGAGTTGTCTACATACTGGGCAAACAAAGTGCCGGTCGCGGTGTAGATGGCGGCCGCAACGATATCCGGATTGGCCCGCAACTGGGCCAGGTTCTCGTGCGCGACCTTGGGGTCGTCGAACTCCAGCGCTGCCGCACTGCCCTGGCCCAGGATGCCGGCCAGGGTCGTCAACTCCGCCGCCGTCTTGGTGCGGTTTTCCATCAGGTCATGGTAGAAAAGTGCGGCCCCCGCGGCCATGAGCGTAAAGAAGTTGGCCACCAGCACCATCAATAGCAGCTTGTGGCGCACCGACCTGAGCCGTAGCCTGAACATCATGGCCTCCGCGGCTCTATCTTCTGCGCCACGCCGAGCAGGCGCGCGCTGATCTTCAAGCCGCTGCGCTCAGCGTTCTGGACCGACACCTCAAAACGGATACGGTCGCCTACCGGCAGGAAGTTGATGACGCTGCCCGCATCGAGTGCACCCGCCGACTCCGTGACCACCAGCATGGACTGCGACTGGATGCTGTCCAGCAAAGATTTGAGGCGCCCGTTTTCCTGGCGGCCAATGAACAGGATCTGCACCCCTGTCAAGGCTTCGCCGGGTTTCAGGCGCTTCACCTCCAGCGCCCGGTTCTGCATGGGCTGGGTACTCTTGAGATTGCCCAGCTCGGCGGCTATGGCTTCCGCCCCCAGGATGCCGATGGTCAGCGGCGTATCGGCTTGTACGAAGACGGTGGCCGGCCATTCGACATACGCGGCAAACTTGTACAGATAGGCCGCCTTGACCTGGTTTTCGATTTCATTGGCACTGCCCGCCGCGGCCCAAACGCCCGCCGCAAAAAAAGGGACCGCCAGCAGGAGCGCCATCCGTCGGGTACGGGCCATCAGAACCTCACCGTCAGCGCAATGTCGATCGCGCGTTCTACCTGGACGGGATTGGGCTGCGTGCTGCTGCTTGCAAACTCCTGGTGCCGCCGGTCGAACAAATTCCGCCCCGTCACTGCCAGTTCCACCGATTTGGAAACCCGCCAGCCGTAGCGCGCATCCACCGCGGTATAGGCCGGAACCAGGGGCGACGGCAGCTTGCCCACATGGCGCACCGAGAGGTTCAGCTGCTGGCTATCACTGAGGTTCCAGGTGGAACCCAGCCTCCACTGCGTACGCGGGTCGTTACCGGGCGAGGATAGTGCCAGATTCGGACCGCTGAACCGCCCGTGCAGCAACACCGCGCTAGCCTCCAGCGACCAGGTCTTGCTTGCCTGGAAGCTCGCCGATGCTTCCAGTCCATCCATCCGGCCCTTGATCTGGTTGCCGACCACAAAGACCCCACTGGGCAGCACATCCAGGCTGCGCAGATAGTCGTAGGTACTCCGGAAGACCACCAACGCATACGACAGTGCGGGCCCAGGGCGGGAGCGCAAGCCCAGCTCCAGCGTATTGGCGATCTCGGAGCGGAAGTCCGGCCCACCCGCCAGCGCCAAGGGCGGCGTTCCGAGTACATACAGGTCGGTATCGATACGCGACGGCGCGCGCACCGCCCGGGACAGGCCCGCCCACAGCAATTGGTCGGAAGAGGGCTTCCAGGCCAGCTTGAGGTTGGGCAGAAAGTCGACGCCCGAATAGCTATTGCTCTCCAGCTTGCCGCCGGCTATCAGCCGCAAGTCTGGCTGCAGGGTCCATTCCTGCTGCGCGAACAGATTGGCCCAGCGCAGTTGGCGGTGCGTGGGCAAGAAAGAGAGCAGGCCCAGGTTTTCGACACGGTCGTCGCTCATGCGCAGGCCGCCGCCCCAGATCAACTGCCCCCCGCCGGCTTCGGGCATGACTTGCTGGATGTCCAGGTCCAGCGTGTCGAGCTTTTCGTTGATGACGCCGGGCATCTCGCGGCTGGTGTGGTCCCAATAGGTTTGGACCCGCAGTTCGGAGCCATCGGTCAACAGCTTGCTCCAGCGGGCCAGCAAATTGGCACCACTGGCCTTCTGCTGCGCAGGTACCGCCTGGTCGGTCGAGCCGCGGTAGAGATCACCCTGGACAGTGACGTCGCCGTCCGCAGCACGCAGGTCTGTGCGAAAGCCTATCTGGCTGTGCTCCCAGGCATCCGGCACGGCCGCTCCATTGGCGCGGATGCTGTGCCGCCCGCGGTCAGATTTGCCATACACCCGGTAAGCGCCGCCACTTCCATCCAGCACCCCGCCATGGCGAAACGCCACGCCCGAGCCAGAGTCGCCACCCGAGGCGTGCACCAGGTTGCCCGTGGTATCGGCCGCCTCCTTAGTGATGATGTTGATCACGCCGTTGACCGCATTCGCGCCCCACAGGGTGCCGCCCGGGCCACTGATGACTTCGATGCGTTCCACATCCTGCAGCAGCACATCCTGCGCATCCCAGAACACCCCCGAATACAACGGGGTGTAGACCGTGCGCCCATCCACCATCACCAGCAACTTGTTGGCCGTGCTGGAATTGAAGCCGCGGGCGCTGATCGCGTACTGGTTGGCGCCGATCTGCGCCACCTGCAGGTTCGGCGCCAGGCGCAAGGCCTCGGGCAGGCTACGCACCCCGGCGCGCCGAATCGCATCGTCTGTCACCACATAGATGGAGGCTGCGGCGTCCGCCAGGCGTTCTTCTTTTTTGGACACCGAGGTGACCTGCACGTTGCCCAGTTCTTCCAGGGACAGGTCGATGAAGGCGTGGGATGGAAGCTCGGCGCCGTAGCAGCTGCCGGCTGTCAAGAATGCGCAAATAGCGTGGCGGGCCGCGGGCCGACGTGGATAGCCCGCGCCCCAGCCGTGCCGGAACAGCCCCCGTCCAAAGCCGTTGATAGCGTGGTGGACAACCGATTGCGCCATAGTGTGCCCTCCGCCTGCTTGGCTCTTGTCTTAAGCAGTAGCGCCAGCTCCCTCCCCTTCGCCGAGAGCGGCGACGTAACCCTCACTCCAGATTGCTACAGCTGCTGCGTAAACAAATAGAACAGCTGTTAACAAAAAGTAGCACTGGGCCATTCTGGACTGCAAGCAAGAAAGACGGCATCCCCAAAAAGGGGGATGACCCGCAGCGGAAATCTACCTAACCGGCACGCGGTGGGTACGTGTACCTTGCCGGTTGGACCGCCTAAGCCCGGCCCAGCCGCCCTTCGCTGCGCAGGCGTTGGCCAATCTGCTGGATGCCGGCCTGCCCGATTTGCAGCGCTGCGGGGCTGGTATGCACCGAGTAGTTGCCCAGCACCAGGTCGTGCGCATGCGGCTCTGCCGAGCCCAGCACAAAGCTGCAGTCGGTTTGGGCTTCGAAATCAATGGCGGTCTCGGATGCGTCGAACAAGGCCAACTCGCCTTGGCGCAGCTGCTCCGGTGCCTGCAAATCGCCCTCCGCGACGGCCGCCCAGGCCACCGTATGCCCAGCCGGCGGCTGGTAGCGCCAGCGTTCGCCGGCCTGCAGCCGCACCGCCAGGTAATTGATGGGCGCAGGCGCCTGGATCGCGCTGCGCGCGCTGCCGTACTGGCCCAGCAGCACCCGCGCCGGCCCGTCCTGCGGTATCTCGTCCGGAGCCAGGTACTGGCTGAAGGCTGGAGCCAGCTCCAATGCCGGTGGCAATGCCACCCACAGTTGGAAGCCGCGCAGCCGGTCCGAGCTGCCCGCCCCGCCCGAATGCCAGGCGCCACCGCCGGCCTGCATCCACTCCACGCCGCCCTCGGCCAATACGCCCTGGCGGCCCGAGGTATCTTCAAAAGCCAGGTCACCCTGCAGGCTCCAGGACAAGGTGGCGATGCCCGAGTGCGGGTGCAGGCCGAAGCCCTTGAACGCGCTGGCATCGGCATCGAACAGGTCCAGGAACACAAAGGGCTTGAGGTACTGGCCCAGGTCCGACGGGCTCATCAGCCGGGTCACAGGCCCATGGCGTTGGCCGCGTGTACGGTGCACGATGGCCCGGTTGGCAAGCAGGGTGGTGCTCATACACCGGCTCCTGCAGCCAGCGCGCTACCCGGCCGCAGCCGATAGACCACAAAACCACACAGCACAGCCAGCACCAGGGCTGGAACCGCTGTGCCGCCGAGCACCAGCAGGTGCGTGGCGATGGCGCCCAGCATGGTCACGCCCAGCAGCAGTCCACCCCAGAAGCCGGTGCGCGGCAGCAGCAATAGCAGCACGCCAGCGATCTCGACCAAGCCGGTCACATAGCGGAACCACTGGCCCAGGCCAATCTGTTCGAAGTTCTGCACCATCATGGGCACACCCGCCAGCTTAGCCGCGCCCGCCGCGCCAAATGCCAGGGCCAACACCAGCCGCACCGCCCAGACGATACGCCCCTGGTTCTTTACCGATAACGCCATACACCATCCTTTGAAAGTTGAAAAACCGGCTCTTTCGCCGTATGCCGCAAGCGTAGCCAGGCATCAATACGGCGACTAGTCGGTAGAATTTGATTTCACTCATCCAAAATATGAAGTAATCGCATGCTGGACCTGAATGACGTGGCCTTGTTCGTGCAGGTGGTCGAAGCCGGCAGCTTTGCCGCGGCCGCCCGGCGCCTGGGCATGCCGGCCAATAGCGTGAGCCGCCGGGTGCAAGGCCTGGAGCAGCACCTGGGCGTGCGCCTGATGCAGCGTTCAACCCGCAAACTGACACTCACCGATGCCGGGCGCGGCTTCCATGCGCGCTGCGCCGAGCAGGTGCAGACCCTGGCGCAGGCCGCCCAGGAGCTGGCCGATGGCAGCCAGCAACCCCAGGGCGCGGTACGGGTGGCCGCACCGGCGGATTTCTTCAACTGGTTCCAGATGGACTGGGTGACCGAGTTCCTGGCCATGCACCCGCGGGTCAAGCTGGATTTCGTGCTCAGCGATGCCCGCGCCGACCTGATTGGCGAGGGCATAGACATCGCGCTGCGCACCGGCAGCATCCAGGAGCCCAACCTGGTGGCCCGGCAGATCGGCACCAGCAATACCTTGATAGTGGCCAGTCCGGCCTATCTGGCAGCCCGCGGCACGCCGGAGCAGCTCAGCGATCTGGCTGGACACGACTGCATCATCCGCGCGCCGATGGCGGGCACGGCCATTTGGCGCCTGGAAGGCCCGGAGGGCAAGGTCGAAACCAACGTCCAGGGGCGGTTTGGCGTCAACACCATGGACGCCGTCATCAAAGCCACGCTGGCCGGCCTGGGGGTGGCGCTGCTGCCCGCCATCATGGCCCAGCCACTGATGGACGCGGGCAAATTGCAGCCCGTGCTGCCCGCCTATGGGGTGCACGGCGTGGGTATCCACCTGGTCTACCTGAGCCGGCACCACCTGCCGCGCGCCGTGGCCAGCTTCATTGCGTTTACGATGGACAAAGTCCAGAACCACACCATGGCCGTCCAGACTGCCCAACCTAGCTCTTCCACCCGCAGAATGCCCCTATGACCGACCGCACCGTCTTCTTCATCTCCGATGGCACCGGCATCACCGCCGAGACGTTTGGCAACGCCATCCTGGCGCAGTTCTCCATGGCGCCGCGCCATGTGCGGCTGCCGTTTACCGACACGGTGGACAAGGCCCACCAGGCGGTGCGCCAGATCAACCACACGGCCGAGCTGGAGGGCAAGCGGCCCATCGTATTCACCACCCTGGTCAACATGGAGGTACTGAAGGTGATCACCGAGAACTGCAAAGGCATGCTGCTCGACATGTTCGGCACCTTTGTGAACCCGCTGGAGGCCGAGCTGGGCATCAAGTCCAACCACCGCATCGGCCGCTTCAGCGACGTGAGCAAAAGCCAGGCCTACACCGACCGCATCGAGGCCATCAACTTCAGCCTGGAGCACGACGACGGCCAGACCCACCGCGACCTGGGCCAGGCCGATGTGATCCTGGTCGGCGTGAGCCGCAGCGGCAAGACCCCGACCACGCTGTACCTGGCCATGCAGTACGGCCTGAAGGCCGCCAACTACCCGCTGATCCCCGAAGACTTCGAACGCCGCCAGCTGCCCCCGGCGCTGGTCGAATACCGCAAAAAGATCTTTGGCCTGTCGATCCAGCCCGAGCGCCTGAGCGAGATCCGCAACGAGCGCCGGCCAAATTCCAGATACGCTTCGCTGGAAAACTGCCGCATGGAGGTGAACGAGGCCGAGGCCATGATGCGGCGCAGCGGCATTCGCTGGCTGTCCAGCACCACCAAGTCGATCGAAGAGATTGCGACCACCATCCTGCAAGAGATACGGCCCGAGCGGCTGGTCTACTGAGTACTCAGGACTTACGCAGCGCCCTCTGTGTGCCCGGAGGGCGACACTGAGGGCGCTGTGCAAGTCCTATTACTATTTTTTTAATAGCGGCCGGCGCAAGTGGAATAAGCGCCGGAGCCTGATTTCTTATAAATCCGCCAGGTTGGCGGAAAACCCTCAGATGCTGAGGGTGTAGACCTTGGCTTCAGCCCGCTCGCTGCGGTTATGGCCTTGCAGAGCCACATCCCACTCGCTACCGCCAGCGCCGGTTTCCGGCACCAGGCCGTTGGTCATATGCGATACCTCTTCCACGCTGGCATCGAACTCGGCCACCGGCTCGCGCGAGGCGAGGAACAAGCGCGCCACCATCGACCCGCCAGAGTCGATGACCACCAGGTAACGGGTGGGCTGGCGGTGCGCAGACAGGCTGTGCGCCGACGGAGTTTCCATACCGAATGTTTGGCTCATAAAACCATCTTGCCACACATGCGCCGCCAGGGGTAGTGCGATTTACGCAGAGTAAATCGTCCCGACGCAGCGGGACGCACTAACGCCTAAACCACCTCGCCCGACAGCTGGTCAAACAGGTGAAAGTGGCTGGGATCGAGTGCGATCGAAAGCCGGCTTCCAGCGGACGGCCGCACATCGGGCGCCAGCCGGGCCTTGAGTTCGTGCGCACCCAGCTTGAGGGTCACCAGGTTTTCCGCGCCCAGCAGTTCCACCAATTCAACCTCCGCCTCGATCACCGGCCAATCGCTATGCTGCGGCACCAGGCTCAGGTTCTCCGGACGGATGCCGAACTCCACCGCGCGTCCTACATGCGACTGCCAACGCTGCGCAAGCGCCGGCGGCAGCACCAGGGCCTGCGCATTGGCGATCTGCAGCTGCACCTGGCCGCCCTGCCGCTCCAGTGTGGCAGGCAAAAAGTTCATCGGCGGCGAACCAGTGAAGCCGGCCACAAAGCGGTGCTGCGGGCTTCCGTAGATCTCGTCCGGCGTGCCGACCTGCACGATGCGCCCGGCCTGCAGCACCACGATGCGGTCGGCCAGGGTCATGGCCTCGACCTGGTCGTGGGTCACGTAGATCACCGTCTCGCGCACCCGGCGGTGCAGCTTCTTGATCTCGACGCGCACCTGGTTGCGTAGCAGCGCGTCCAGGTTCGACAGTGGTTCGTCGAACAAAAACACCTGCGGCTGGCGCACGATGGCGCGGCCCATGGCCACGCGCTGGCGCTGGCCGCCCGACAAGGCCTTGGGCAGGCGGTCCAGCAGATGGGTGATCTGCAGCGTCTCGGCGGCGCTGTTGACTCGGCTGTTGACTTCGGCCTCCGAGAACTTGCGCAGGCGCAGGCCGAAGGCCATGTTGTCGCGCACGGTCTTGTGCGGGTACAGCGCGTAGTCCTGGAACACCATGGCGATGTCGCGGTCGCGCGGCGCCAGGTCGTTGACCCGCTTGTCGCCGATGAACATGTCGCCGTCGGAGATAGTCTCCAGCCCAGCCACCATGCGCAGCAAGGTGCTTTTGCCGCAGCCCGACGGACCGACGAAGACCACGAATTCGCCGCTGCGGATGTGCAGGTCGATGCCGTGGATGATCTCCAGGCTGCCGTAGTTCTTGCGGATCTGCTTGAGGGTGACGTCTGCCATGCCCGCCCCTAGCGCGCCACGGAGATACAGGCCCCCGGACGCGCAATGCCCTCCAGCATGGCGGCCATCACGCGCATGGCTTCCACGCCGTCGACAATCGTCGGCAGGTCGGTGTTTGCACCGCCGAGCTGGGCAAAAAAGGCCTTGAACAAGGCGTTGTAGCCTTTGAAGTCCTCGTTGGCGGCGGCGGTGAAGTTCGGCTTCCAGCTGAGGTTGTCCACGCCATCGGCCAGGGTCGCGTCCAGGTCGTCGGCCTTGAACAGCGGGTTGCGGAAATGCGTGACCTCGATCACACCGTTGACTTCCACACGCTGGTGGTCGCCCATGATCTGCAGCCGCTCCATGGGCGTGCCGCGTGACTGGATAGTGCCCATCACCACAGTGCCGATGGCGCCGTTCTCGAAGCCAAAATGCACATGCAGCAGCTGCTTGCCCGGTGCGATCTCGTTGCGGAACACCGTGACATTGAGCACCGGCGCGACGAAGTAGCGCACCAGGTCCATGTAGTGCACGCAGTGGTGCAGGTAGAAACCGGTGTAGTCCACATTACCGCTGAAGTAGGTGGGCGCGGTCATGTATTCGCCAAAGAAGCCCGCCACCGGACCGAACTCGGCGCGCTTCACCACGTTGTGCGCCATGCGGTTGGCGGTGGCAAAGCGCTTCATGAAACCCACGCCCACGGTCTTGCCGGCCTTGATTGCCGCAGCCTGGATGGCCAGCGCATCGGCCACGTTGGCGCCTGTGGGCTTTTCCATGAACACATGGCAGCCGCGCTCCAGGGCCGCAATCGACATGTCGCGGTGCTGCGTTGGGCCCACCGCCATGCCCACCACGTCAAGATCCGGCACCTCCAGCAGCGTGTGGAAGTCGGTACCCACATGGGCCACGCCGTAGCGCCGGCCGATCTTCTGCGCGGTCTCGGCGTTGATGTCGCAGACCGCCACCAGTTCCACATCGTGCCGCGCCAATTGCGGTAGCAGCATCTGTTCGGCATGCCGGCCGCAGCCTATCCAACCTACGCGGTACGTCATTTCCGGCCTCCGTTCAGGGCGATCAGGTTCTTCAGGAAGCCGCAGGCGGCAGCCAACTCTTCCTGCTCGTCTTTGACTGGCGGCTTCCACTGCGCGAAGGGAATACCAATGCGTTCATCGCGGCGGCGGAAGGGCTCCAGCGAAATGGTGCCGGTGTAGCCGATTTCAGCCAGGGTGCGCACCACCGGGTTCCAGTCGATGTGGCCCGTGCCCAGGTAGCCGCGGTGGTTTTCGTTGGCCTGGAAATGCAGCATGTGGGCCGCGCCCTCGCGCAGCGCGGTACAGATGTCGTCGTCCTCCATGTTCATGTGAAAGGTGTCGAGCACCAGGCCAACGCTCTTGTGATTCACCATCAGCATCAGCGCCACGCCCTGGCGGGTGGTGTTGAGGATGTCGGTTTCGAAGCGGTTCAGCGGCTCGACGCCGAAGCGGATGCCGCAGCGGGCAGCCGCGTCGCCGCCCTTCACCAGTCCTTCCACACACCAGTCAACGCGCGCCTGGCGCAGCGACTCGGGCACGACATGCGGCGCACGCCCGGCGAACACCAGCGGGTTGCCGTACAGCGGCCCGCCCACAATCTGGGCACCCAGGGCCTGTGCGGTTTCGGCGCAGTAGGCCAGATAGTCACGCCCGGCCTGGCGCTTGGCGGGTTCGTCGCTGGTCAGGTTGCGGTCCAGGTTGACCCGTGCCGCCAGCACCACGCCCAAGCCAGCATCTTCCAGTGCGCGGCGGGTAGCGGCCAGGTCCAGCTCGCCGGGTTCGGGCACCAGCAGCTCAGCGAAGTCGTAACCCGCGGCCTTCCAGCGGTCAAACTGGGCGAAGTCCGCCGCGACGAACGGGCGGTTGAATTGCATCGAGATGATGCCGATGGGGTTCATGGAATGTGTCTCCTTTTGGAATGGGGAATCAACCCTTCACCGCGCCTTGAGTCATGCCCGCGACGAGCCGTTTTTGAATGAGCATAAACAGCAGGGTGACGGGCAAGGCCCCCACCACGCCGCCCGAGGTCAGCAAGCCCCAGGCAATTTCGTATTCACCCACCAGGGTCTGGATGGCGACGGTGAGAGTGCGCACGTTCTGCCCGGCCAGGATCGAGGCGTACAGGTACTCGTTCCACGAGGTGATGAAGATGTAGATGCCGGTGGCGATGATGCCGGGCACGGTCAGCGGTATCACCACCCGAAACATGGCGCCGATGGGGGTGCAGCCGTCGACCATGGCGGCCTCGTCCAGGCTGCGCGGGATGGCGTCGAAATAGCTGATCATCATCCAGGTGGCGAACGGGATCGAGAAGGTCGAATGCGCGAGGATCAGACCCAGGTGCGTGTCCAACAGGCCCAGGCTTTTCATGATGATGAACAGCGGAATGATCAGCAGCACGATGGGGAACATGTTGACCAGCAGGAACTGCAGCATCAGCGCGCGCCGCCCGGCAAAGCGGAAGCGCGAGAACGCATAGGCGGCCGTAATGCTGACCGACAAGCCCAGCAGCATGGTGCCGCTGGAGACGATCAGGCTGTGGCCCAGGTTGCTCAGGAAAGTGGTCTTCTGGAACAGCCGCAGGTAGTTCTCCAGCGTGACCACCGTGGGCAGAAAAGTACGCTCCGGCGAGAACAGCGTGGACTCCTGTTTCAGCGAGGTCAGCAGCATCCACAGATACGGCCCCAGCGCGAACAGCACGATGGCCAGCATCGGCAGGTGCAGCGTGAAAATGCGCCGCAGCGGCTGGTGTTTGACGACGCTCATTCGATGCCCTTCCCGACCCGGCGCAGGTAGACGTAGATCGCGCCTAGCAGCAACAGCGAGAAACTCACCGCCAGCGCCGAGCCGTAGCCGAAGTCCATGCTGGCATAGGTGCGCTTCAGCGCGTACAGCGGCAAGGTGTGGGTGGCATAGCCAGGGCCACCGCCGGTCATTACGTAGATCACGTCGATCGAATTGGCGACCCAGATGATGCGCAGCATCACCGCCGTCACCAGCACCGACTTCAGCGCCGGCATGGTGATGTGCCAGAACTGCTGCCAGTCGCTGGCGCCGTCGATGTCGGCCGCCTCGTACAGGCTGTGTGGAATGGTCTGCAGTCCAGCCAGGATCATGATGGCGAAGAACGGAAAGCCCTGCCACACCAGCGCGGCGATGATGGCGTACAGCGAGGTGTCGGGATTCGCCAGCCAGGGCATGGCGGTCTGCAGCAGGCCCAGGCGCAGCATCAGGTCGTTCAGCAACCCAACCTGCGGGTTATAGATCCACGACCACATCAGGCCGATCACTACGCTGGGCAAAGCCCAGGGAATCAAAATCAGGCTGCGCGCCAGGCCGCGCCAGCGGAACTGCTGGTTCAGCAGCAGTGCGGTGACTAAGCCGAGCAGCAGCTGCAACGGTACGGTCAGCCCGATCCAGATCGCCGTGCGCCCCAGCGAGGCCCAGAAAACCGGGTCGTGCCAGATGGCGATGTAGTTGTCCAGCCCGATGAACTTCACCGCGCGCGGCTTCCACAGGATGTTGTTGTACAGGCTGGTAATCAGAGCCTGCAGCATCGGGTAGAACACCACGATCACGGTGGCCAGCACTGCCGGCGACAGCAGCACGTAGGGCAGGATGCTGGTGCGGGATTTCTGGCTCATGGTGTGCCGTGCCGAGCGGTGCAATCCATTGCTTGGCCTTGATTATTTGGCGTTGAAGTGCTTGTCGATGGCGTCCATCATTTGCGCGGACGTGATCTCGCCATTCAGCGCGCGCTGCATGGTGGTGGGCCAGACCGAGGACACAAAGTCTGCGGTTTGCGGCACCAGCGGCAAGGGCTTGGCGAAGGCCAGCGAGTCCATGGTCGCCTTCACGAAGCGGGCGGGCTGCGGCACCTTGAGCGCGCCGCTCTTGGTCACCGTCAGCTGGCCGGTGGCTTCGTTGAACTTCAGGTTGTTGTCGCTCTCGCTCAAAAAGCTCATCCACTTCCAGGATGCCTCCTTGACCTTGGAGGTCTTGAACATGGTGGTGGACTCATCGCCGAAATAGGTCCAGCGGCCGCCGCCGCACGAAGGCACGGGCACGGCCGAAACCTTGTCGCCCAATGCGTCGGCCATGCTCTTGGCCGAGCCGATGTGGTGGAAGATCATGGCCGTGCGGCCGGCCTTGAAGGCGCTGATGATTTCGTTGAAACCGTCGTTGGGGGCAGAGGGTGGCGCCACCTTGTGCTTGCGCAGCAGGTCGATGTACCAGCTGTTGGCGGCCACGGCCTTGGGCGTATTCATGGCACCCGGCGCGAAGCCGGTTTGCGACAGCACGAACGGCCCCCAGTTGTCGTGCCCACCCTTGCCGCCGCGCATGCCAAAGCCGTACAGCTCGGTGCCGCCGTTGGCGCTGGCCGGCAGGGTCAGCTTCTTGGCGGCCTCCAGAAAGTCTTCGCAGGTAGCCGGCGGCTTCAGGTTGTACTTGGCAAACAGGTCGGTGCGGTAGTAGAGGTAGATGGCCACGTACTGCAAGGGCATGTAGTAGTACTCGCCGTCCGAGGCCTTGTTGATGTCCAGCAGGTTGTTGGCCAGGTCGGCCTTGCCGGGCCAAGCGGCCAAGCGCTTGGTGATGGGCTCGATGGCGTCCATCTCCAGCAGCTGCGGCTGCAGCGCCAGCCGGGTGACGGCCACGTCGGGCGCTTTGCCGCCAGCGATGGAGATGAACAGCTTGTCGAAGTAGTTGTTCCAGGGCACGTTCTCGGCCTTGATTTTGATGTCGGGGTTCTTGGTCTCGAAGCTCTTGACCAGCTCGTCCATCAGCTTGGTGTTTTCCGCGTTGTCCACGTGGTACCAGAAATTCACGGTCTGCTGGGCGGCGGCGCTGGCGCTAAAAGCCAGGGCCAGCGCACCGGCAAAGGCGCTGGCGAGCAAGGGGCGGCGTAGGATCTGCATGCTGTCTCCTGTAGGTTTTATGGGGCAGGGAAAGTGATCACCAGGACCGGGTGAACGCGGCGGCATCCTGGAACGCGGCCTGGGCTTCGGGCAGCTCGCTGCCCATTTGCATGAAGCCATGCACCACGCCCTCCACCACCTTGAGCTGGCACGGCACATTGGCCTGCGCCAGGCGCTGGGCCAGCAGCAGGCTGTCGTCACGCAGCGGGTCCAGCCCGGCGGCATTCAGGAAGATCGGCGGCAGGCCTTGCAAATTTGCCAGCAATGGCGAAACCCGCGGGTCGGCCGGGTCGCGGCGGTCGCCGCTGAGGTAGTGCGCGCGGTACCAGGCCATTTTTTCGGTGGTCAGGCCAAACTGGCCCTGGCCGCAACGCAGGTGCGATTCAGTCTGGTGGTTGGCATCGAACACACCATAGAACAGCAGGGCCGCATCGGGCAGTGTTTCGCCCGCGTGGCGCAGATCCAGCATCGTGGACAAAGCCAGGTTCGCCCCCGATGAATCGCCCGAGATAAACCACGGTGCGCCCAGGCCCCGCGCAGCCTGCTCGGCGCGCAGCCAGTGCCAGGCCCAGACGGCATCGTTCAAGCCCGCTGGAAACGGCGCATCGGGCGCCAGGCGGTAGTCGATGCCGACCACGGTCAAGCCGCTGAGTGCCGCCAGGCGGCTCATCGCCCCCAGATGGGTGTGGATGGAGCCGAAGACCCAGCCACCGCCATGCAGATACAGCAGCGTGCCCTTGCGCGCGCCGGCCTTAGGCGCGATGCGCACGGCCGGCATCTGGTGCGCCGGGCAAGGAATGCTGAAGTAGTCGATGGTGAAGGCGGTGGTGTCTATCTGGTTCCAGCGCGCATTGATGGCGTTGAAATTGGTGCGCGCCTGGTCCAGCGGAATCTGCATCGGATTGGGCAGGTGCGCATCCTCTTTTTGCAGGCGCTGGAAGATGGCGGCCATAGCGTCGGACATGCGCAGTTCGGGCGCAGCCTTGCTAGCGCCGTCGGCATCGCCAATCACACTCGATACATGGTGAAACAGCACGCGCTCGAGCTCGGCAGCGCTGCCGGACTGCACCGCCTCGACGATCTTCCAGTGCCGCAAAGCCGTGTCGCGCAAGGTGCGGCGCGTGGTGGACTGGGTGATCTTGTAGCGGTGGCTGCACAACGAGCAGCGGTCCAGGATGGGCATCAGCGCCGGTAAATTGGCGGCCTCGTACAGCGTGTGGTGGAACTCCTGGTCCAGCTCGAACAGGCCGTATTCATCGCCCTGCTCGGCCAGCACCTCCATCTGCTGCACCAGCGCGCTCAGAGCGGCAATGTGCGCAGAGGTGAAGTTCCCCATGGACAACGCCGCCGCCCGCGATTCGATGCGCGCACGTATGTCCAGTGACTCCTGACCCTCGGTGGCCGACACCGATGACACCAGCGTGCCCCGGTAGCCCTGGCGCACGATCAAACCGTCCTCCTGCAGGCGCATCAGCGCTTCGCGCACCGTGCTCTGGCTGCAGTTCATCTGCTTGGCGACTTCGAGCTCGACCAGTTGCTGGCCAGCGGGCAATTCGGCCAGGACGATCTGCTTGCGCAGATCGCGGTAAACGCTATTGCTTTTACGACCGGAAGAAGGGGTATTTAGCTTCATGACAGGCCAAATTTTATTATCGATAGTCTGAACATTAACTATCGATAACCCTATCAACCACCCTCTTCAAGCAGTAAGCACTCTCTTTTTAATAGCTACCTACGCAATAGCTGTGAGCGCCAGAGGCCAGAATCATTTTTTTTTGACCGACCGCTCCACTTAGAAACTGGTCCAGTCGTCTTCGTTGATGGCCGGCTTGGGGGCGCTCAGCTTGGCCACGGGCTTGGCGGCGGGCTTTGTTGCAGGTTTGGCAGGCGCTGCCGGTACACGGGCAGCAATAGCGGCGGGCTTGGGAACCGCGGCGGCGCGGGGTGCACCGATCTTGGCGGCGGGACGGGGCGCAGCGGCACGCTGGGGCGCGGGCACAGCAGCACGCACGGGTGCGCGCGCGGCCGGTGCGGCCTGCTGGACGGCACTGCCATCCAGCTTGAACACCGCTACCACCTGCACCAGGTCCTGCGCCTGGTTGCGCAAGCCGTTTGCGGCGGCGGCCATTTCTTCGACCAAGGCAGCGTTCTGCTGGGTGGCCTGGTCCATCTGCGTCACGGCTTCGCCGACCTGGGCCACGCCCAGCGACTGCTCATTGCTGGCGGCGCTGATCTCGCCCATGATGTCGGTGACCCGGCGGATCGAGCTGACCACCTCGGTCATGGTCACGCCGGCCTGGTCGACCTGGGCCGTACCCTGGGCCACGCGCTCGACGCTGGCGTTGATCAGGTTCTTGATTTCCTTGGCGGCTTCGGCGGAGCGGCCGGCCAGATTCCGCACCTCGCTCGCCACCACCGCAAAACCGCGGCCTTGTTCGCCGGCACGGGCGGCTTCGACGGCCGCATTCAGCGCCAGGATGTTGGTCTGGAAAGCGATGCCGTCGATCACGCTGATGATGTCGGAAATCTTCTTGCTGCTGTCGTTGATGCCCTTCATGGTCTCGACCACCTGGGTCACCACGTCGCCGCCCTGGATGGCCACGGTAGACGCGCTCATGGCCAGCTGGTTGGCCTGGCGCGCGTTGTCGGCATTCTGTTTGACGGTGGAGCTGAGTTCTTCCATCGAGGCGGCGGTCTGCTCCAGCGCGCTGGCCTGGCTTTCGGTGCGGGCGCTGAGGTCGTCGTTGCCCTGGGCGATTTCGGCACTGGCGGTCGCCACGCCTTCGGAGCCGGAGCGCACATTGGCGACCACGCGCACCAGGCTGACCTGCATATCGTGCAGGCTGGACAGCAGTTGGCCGACTTCGTCGGTACGGTCGTTGGGGATATGCGCCGTCAGGTCGCCAGAGGCCACTTGGCGGGCCACCGCGGTGGCTTGCGCCAGGGGCCGGGTGATGGTGCCCGACAACAACCAGGCAATCAGGGTGCTGAGCGCAATGCTGACCACGCCCAAGGCCAGCATCAGGCTGCGGCTGGCGCTGTAGTTGGCCTGGATATCCTTGGCCACGGTGTCGATTTCGTCGCGCTGCTGCTTTACCAGGGCCTCGACCTTGGCGATGTAGGCCTTGGAAGCTGGCACGAACTTTTCGTCCAACACCTTGCCGGCCTCTTCGGTTTTTTCTTCCTTCTTGAGGGCCAGGATTTCGTCACGCGCGGCGACGTAAATCTTGCGCTGTGCGCCGATTTCGGCGAACAAGGCTTTTTCCTTGTCGGTCGTCAGCAGCTCCTCCAGGGCTTTTTGCAGCTCGGCCGAGCTCTTGGACGAAGCCGCCTGGTCTTCCGCAAAATAAGCGGCCACCGAAGGGTCGCTGCTCTTGGCGATCGCACCAGTGCGGCGCACGCCGGTGTGGATATTGCGGTACCAGTCGCTGACGACGCGCTCGGTCTGCACCGGGCTCGCCACCATCTCCTGCGTTGCCTGGGCCACCGAGCTCAGGCGCGACAGCCCCATGACGATGCTGATCAAGGACAGGATCAACACCAGGGCAAAACCCAGACCTAGGCGTTTGGCGGTGGACAGATTGGTAACGAAATTGGGCATGGCGTGTGTCTCCGGCTGTGATGACGAAGAAATATGGAACAAAACAGGGTTATCGGCAGTTCTGCGGCAATCTCAAGCCACGGATGTGGCCGTTTGCGCCCCAGACACCGGGCCAGAGGAAATCTGCCGCCATTATGCAAACACTATGCTTTCAATAGCATTACACGCACACAATATATGCGCTGCAAGGCATTTTTATCTATGCCCGGCACACGGGCGCCGCGGAGTCTAGGCTTGGCCAGCCGCAGCGGCGGCGGCGCGCAGCTTGTCTTTCTTGCTGGGCCGCTTGCCCTTGATACCGCCGTTGGACGGCGCTGCCGGGGCCACGTCGGTGGGGGGCAGCTCCACGGGCTCAAAGCCCGCGACTTCTTCGCGCGACAGGCTCAGGCCCTGGCGCTTCTCTATCAACGCAAAGTGGGCGGCCATGTCGGCGGTGACGAAGCTGTAGGCCTCACCGCTCTGCCCAGCCCGGCCGGTGCGGCCGATGCGGTGGATGTAGTCCACGGCCGAGCGTGGCAGGTCGTAGTTGACGACGACTGGCAGCTCGGTCACGTCGATGCCACGGGCCGCCAGGTCGGTGGCCACCACCACATGCACGCGGCCGGCCTTGAAGTCGTCCAGCACCTGTGTGCGCTTGCCCTGGCTCAGCTGGCCATGGAAGGGCTCGGCCAGGATGCTGGCCTTGCGCAGCTTGTCGGCCACGATTTCGGCAGAGAACTTGGTGGCCACAAAGACCAGCACGCGTTCCCACTTGTTCTGTTGCACCAGGTGCCGCAGCAGTTGGGTACGCCGGCTGGCGTCCACCGCAATCGCGCGTTGGGCAATGGCCGGGGCCGCCAGGTCGGTGGTGGGCTCGGCCGCCAGCTCGATGCGCACCGGGTCGCGCAGCAGTTGGGCCGCCAGCGCGTCGATGGCTGGAGGAAAGGTGGCCGAGAACAGCAGGTTTTGCCGCTGGGCCGGCAGCAGGGTCAGCACGCGGGCCAGCTCGTCGGCAAAGCCCAGGTCCAGCAGGCGATCGGCCTCGTCCAGCATCAGTGCCGCAACGTTGGACAGCTGCAGCGCGTTGTGGTCCACCAGATCGAGCAGGCGGCCCGGCGTGGCAACCACGATGTCGGCACCGCCACGCAAGCCCATCATCTGCGGGTTGATGGAGACACCGCCAAAGATCACGGCGATCTTCAGCGGCTGCGGTAGGTGCTGGGCCAGGCCGCGGAAGACTTCGGCCACCTGGGCCGCCAGCTCGCGCGTGGGCACCAGCACCAGCACACGGGTACGGCGCTTGCCATCGGCGCGTGGGGCATCCAGCAGACGCTGCAGCAGGGGCAGCGCAAAGGCCACCGTCTTGCCGGACCCGGTGGGCGCGGCGGCCCAGACATCGGCGCCGCGTACAACCGCTGGAATGGCCGCAGCCTGGATGGCGGTGGGGACTGAATAGCCCTGTTCGCGCACGGCGCGCAGCAAGGCGGGAGCAAGTCCCAGGGAAGCAAATGGCATGGAGGATGCGTCGGGCAAGACGTCGAAGAAGGGGTAGGAGTTTACCCCCGGGCCTCAGATGCTCAGCGGCGCAGCGCCAGCAGACTGCGCGGCAGCCGGTTCAGCAGCCCCACCAGCCAGCGCATCTGCCAGGGGAACACCCGCACCGCCTCGCGGCGCTGGATGGCCTGCGCGATGTGGGCCACGGCCTGGGCCTCGGACTGGACGAAGGGCTTGTGGCTGGCATCGCCGTGGTTCAGTACACGTAGTTTTTCGGTATCCACATAGCCGGGCACGATGGCGGTGACGGCGATGCCAAACGGCTGCAGCGCGATGCGGTAGCTCTCGCAGATGCTCAGCACGCTGCGCTTGGTGGCGCTGTACAGCGAGGCGCCGGGGTAGTCTTTCAACAGCCCGGCAATCGACGAAATCGCCACCAGCTGGCCCGACTGCTGGGCCAGCATTTTCTCGGCCGCCAGCTCGAACGCGTGAGCCAGGCCGCTGATATTGGTCTGCAGCATGCGCTGCGTGGTGGCGGCATCCAGCACATGCTGCCGGGTGTTGAAGTAAAAGCCGGCGGCCACCACCAACAGGTCTAGCCGGGGCACGGCGAGTTGATCGACCAGTTGCGCCAGCGCCGCGCGGTCGGTGATGTCCAGCTGAAACGTCTGCAGGCGCGGTTGCTGCTCGGCCAGACCCGCCGGCAGCCGCGCCAGATCGCGCCCGCAGACTGCCACCTCGTCGCCCTGCTGCAGATAGTGCAGCGCCAATGCCAGGCCGATGCCGCTGGTGCCGCCAATGATCAGGATGCGCATGATGCTGCCTGGTTGTAGCGGTCGGGGTTGCGCATGGCCGAGATGTCGTTCGGCTGGCGCCGGCGCAGCGCCTCCATGCCGCGCTGGTAGCCGTACTGCCACTGCGCGTCGATGTACTGCACATAGGTGGCGTAGCTGGCGGGCACGTTCAGCGCGATACGGTTGCGCAACCAGTCCAGCCGCTTGCTGATCTGCTGGGTGGGCAGCGCGGCGGTGATGTCGGACGTGTCGAACCACACGTCGGCAAACTCGCCGTTGACCTGGCGCATGCGCTGGTTGCCGTCCAGGCCCAGCACGGTGCGCCAGGCGGGGATGGAGAAGGTCTGGTCAAACGACTCTTTGAATTCGATCATCACCTCGTCGGCCAGTCGGCGCGCCACTTCGATGGGGAAGAGGTCGACAACGCCACCCAGGTAGTTGTCGGCGCCGTAGCTGTAGCAGGGGAAGTAATAGAAATCGATGATCGACATGCAGGCTGCGGCATCCAGCGGCATGCTGGTGTTGGTCAGCACCGCGTCGGCTATCGCGTGGTTGCCCCAGCGCGGGTCGGCAAACGGCGAGACCATGCCTTGCAGCAGCGCCGCCGCGCGCGGCGCGCAGAACACGGTCTGCACGAACAGCTTGCGCGTGCCACGCGCCTGCCCTACTTCACCCGGGCCGTAGAGCAGCTTGCCGCCGATGGTGGCCACCGCCACCTCGGACTCGGCGGCCGGCGTGGGCAGCGGCAGGTGGTGTGGCACTTCGAACAGGTAGTCGTTGAACAGATCCGGCAGCACTGGCGCCGGTGCCTGCGACAGCTTGCGCCGGGCCGCCTGCAGCAAGGTACGGCTGATGCGGGCCTGCGGCGCCGGCTGCAGGCCTTGCCAGAACGCGTACATCTGCGGCGAGCTGAGCCAGGCCTTGCGCTGCGCATCGTCGGGCAGCGCCTGGATGATGGCCGCGGCCAGCGCACCGCCGCAGGTGGCCAGCAGCAGGTCGGGCGCACGGCCGGCATCCCGCGCCGCCGCATACATGCCCAGATAGATGCCGAAACGGAAGCCGCCGCCGGCGAACACCATGCAGCGTTGGTACTTTTGTGCCTGATTCATCCAGCTAAGATAACCCATAGAAATTAGCAAGGTAATTCATGGCCCCTGGGAGCGAGGTGACGAAGCAACAGCGCCTGCTGCACCTGGGGCTGAACTGCCTGGTCTTTGGCATCTGCTACCTGCTGGCCAACCGGCTCGCGCAGCAGCTCGAAGTCAACCGCCATGTGGCGCTGGCGCTGGACGCACAGATCCCGTTCTGGCCCTGGATGCTGCTGCCCTACCTAAGCAGCGGGCTATGGCTAACGGCAACATTTCTTACCCTGCGCAGCCGCGACACCTTGCGCGTATTCAGCCAGCGGCTATTGCTGGCCACGGTGCTAGCAGCCCTGGTGTTTGTGCTGTACCCCCTGCGCTTCAGCCTGCCGCGGCCCGCGGTGGACACACCCTGGCTGGCCACCCTGTACGGCATGCTGGCCTGGGTGGACCGACCGTACAACCAGCTGCCATCGTTGCACGTGGCGTACTGCCTGCTGCTGTGGGCATCTTTGCGCGATCTTCTGGCGCCGCTGTGGGCGCGCAGCCTGCTGGCCGCTGGCCTGCTGCTGACGGCGGTGTCCACGCTGTTTACCTACCAGCACCATCTGCTGGACCTGCTGGGCGGTGTGGTACTCGGTGGCCTGTGCGTGTACGCGGTCCGGCCCGTGCGCAACGCGCCGAATGTGGCCTTGTACTACCTGGTGGCGGGCGGTGTAGCCGCAGTGGTCGGCCTGGCCGCCTGGCCTGCGGTGCTCACGCTGTATGGGGTGCTCAGCCTGTGGCTGGTCGGCCTGGCCTATGCGCGCGGCGACCGGCAGTTTCTACACAAGCGCGAAGGCAGGTACCCGTGGTGGATCGTCCTTCTGTACGCGCCCTATCTGCTCGGTTACCGGCTCAGCTGGCGGGCCGTGGCATGGCACGAACGGCACCGCCCCGCGATCCAGCAAATAGCCCCCCAACTGTGGATAGGCCGCCGCCTCAGCGAGACCGAAGCCCGGCTGCTGCCGACCGCTTGCAGCGTGTTCGACCTGTGCTGCGAGCTGCCGGAAACCCCGGCCTTGCGCCACCAGCGCTACCAACACTTTCCCCTGCTCGACATCGTGGCGCCGCCGGCCGAGGTGGTGCACGACATCGTCACCGCGCTGCGCCGTGAAACAGCAGCCGGCCATACCGTCTACCTGCACTGCGCCATGGGCTACCGCCGCTGCGTGCAGATTGCCAAGGCCTTTAACGCATTCAACGAATACACCCCATGAGCTTCTCGATCTACCAACTCAAACCCCGCTTTCAGCAGCTGCTGCGCCCGGTGCTGGCCCAGCTCGCGCGCTGGGGCATTAGCCCGAACCAGGTGACTCTGCTGGCCATGGCTTTGTCGCTGCTGTACGGAGCAGCATTGGCGCTGTGGCCGGGCGATTGGCGGCTGTGGGCCGGGCTGCCGCTGTGTATGCTGCTGCGCATGGCCTTGAACGCCATCGACGGCATGCTGGCCAACTTCACCGGGCAAAAAAGCCGCTTGGGTGCGGTGCTGAACGAGCTGGGCGACCAGGTATCCGACGCGGCGCTGACCCTGCCCTTCGCCCTGGCCGCCGGCATCTACGCTCCCTTGCTGGTACTGGTGGTGCTGGCCGCGCTGCTGGTCGAATTTGCGGGCGTGCTGGCCCTGCTGGTGGATGCGCCACGCCGCTTCGACGGCCCCATGGGCAAGAGCGACCGGGCCTTTGTGTTCAGCCTGCTGGCCCTGCTGCTGGTGGCGGGCGCCAGCAGCCTGTGGCTGAACGGCTTGCTCAGCCTGGTATTGCTGCTGCTGGGCTGGACGCTGCTGAACCGTCTACGGGCTGCGCTGCGGCTACCCGCTGCGCCACCGACACCGTAAAGATACCGGCGATCCCCACCTCGCTGCGCAGCTTGCGGCAGCCCACGCTGGCGACCAGCGCGTCCATCTCGGCCTGCGGCCGTGGCCGCATCTGCCAGGCCCCGCCCAGGTGGTTGTTCAGGGTCTTGGCGATCATCAGCAGTTGCGGATGCCAGGGCTGGCCGGTGTAGACCAGATGCCCGCCCAGCTTGAGCTGCTGGGCGATCCCCTGCAGCGACTGCAGCACCCGCTGGTTGTCGCTGAACAGCTCGTACAGGCCCGAGACGATGACAATGTCGTACGGCGCCTCGTCATCGGGGTAGCTGTCGGGGTCGAAGGCGTCGCGGCGCTGGAAGGCGATGTGGTTCTTCAGCTGCAGCTCCATACTCAGCTCTTGCGCCTGCTCCAGGTTGCGCGGGTTGATTTCACGCAGGGTGATTTCCAGCGGCCGGTCCTGGAAGCGCTTGGCGGTTTCCAGCACGTAACGGCCGCTGCCGGCGGCGATGTCGAGTATGCGCAGCGGCTGGTCGGCCGGGTACTGGGCAATCAGCTCGCCCAGCAGCCCCTGCAGCTGCGCCTTGCGCTGGCGGATACCGCGCCAGCCGATGGCGTCCAGATAGCCCTGGTCGATCACCGCACCCACGCCCAGGCGGCCGCCGGCCTGGTTGCGGTACACGTAGTCGAGCGAGGCGCCGGAATCAAAGCCCTGGCTCAGACCGATCTGCATGCCGTTGCTCAGATGGCCCAGGCGATCCAGCATGGCTTTTTGCAGGCCGAAGAAAGCCTTTTCCCAGGCACTGCCCACCATGTCCTGCTGCAAGGCCTGGTAGCGGTGGGCGCTGGGGCTGTGGGTATGGGCCAGGTGGTAGTCGCTCAGCGGTGGCAAGGGCTGCGCAAAGCATTCTTCGATAAAGGCCTGGCTGGCCTGCAGCGCTTGCTGGGCCTGCGGCTCATCTTCATAAAAGATAGCGTGGTGGCAATTGGGGATCAGCACAAAGCGCTTGAAGCGCGATGCCAGGCCGTCGAAGAAGCGGCGCTGCGGCGCCTGTTTGACCACGTAGTCCTTGTCGGCCACCAGCATCAGCACCGGGGTGTCGATGGCATGGGCATCGTCGACCACCCGCTGGGCGGTGTCGGCCAGGTCGATCAACACCCGGGCCGAGATGTTGCGGGTGATCAGCGCATCGCTGTCGTACAGCAGGGCCTGGCCCGCAGAATGCGTGAGCATGCGCGAGCGGATGTAGCTGGTGATGCGCAGCCCCGGCTTGAAGCGCAAGGCCAGCCGCAGCGCGGGCTTGGCCAGCGGCACATACAGGTTGATGTCGAAAGCCGCTGCGGCCATCACCACGCCGCGCACCCGCGGCGCAAAGTCGTGCAGCCAGGTGGCGGCGATCACCGCGCCCACGCTATTGGCCACGATGAGCATGTCTTCCGCAGCAATGCCGTGGGTGGCCTGCAGATGTCGGACGAAGGCCTCGAAGTCCTGCACCAGCGCATAGAAGTCGGGCGCATCGCCGCGCTCGCCGGGCGAATGCCCGTGGCCGCGCGCGTCCCAGGCAAATGCCCAGTCCTGGGTGAAGCCGAGCTGCTCCACCAGCGGCTGGATGCGGCCCGAATGCTCATGGCCACGGTGCAAAAACACCAGGGCCCGGGGCGGCCCGTCGACCCGCGGCTGCACCGGTTG
The DNA here is from genome assembly GCF_900104385.1 of Rhodoferax sp. OV413. Taxonomy (GTDB): domain Bacteria; phylum Pseudomonadota; class Gammaproteobacteria; order Burkholderiales; family Burkholderiaceae_C; genus Rhodoferax_B. Next base: position 314,345 of record NZ_FNJA01000008.1, read on the forward strand.
CCAGCTGCGGTAGAACAAGCGGGTGCGGTCAAAACTGTCGAAGCCGGACTCTTGGGTGGTCCAGGCGCTAGATAAAGAAGGGGGCATGCCAAAGTCTCAAATTAAACGGTCATAGCATCAGGCCGCAATACAACAGGGGCGCGGTCAGCACCAAGCTGTCCACGCGGTCCAGAATGCCGCCATGGCCGGGGATCAGCTGCGAAAAATCCTTGATGCCCAGGCGCCGCTTGGCGGCAGAAAACACCAGGTCGCCAGCCACACCGGCCAGCGACAACAGCAGGCCCAGCGCCAGCAGCAGCGGCAGGCCAGCCAGCTGCAAATACAGGCCCAGCGCCGCCGACACAACCAGGCTGACCAGCACACCGCCGACCAGGCCCTGCCAGGTCTTGTTGGGGCTGATGCGCGCCGCCAGTGGGTGCCGGCCAAAACATTTGCCGCTGACGAACTGGGCAATGTCGTTCAAGGCCGTCAGCGCAAACAGGTAGAAGAACCAGGCCAGGTTCACCGTGCGCGACGGCGTCAGCTGCAGCAAGCTAGGCAAGAAGCTCAACCCCGCGCAGAGCAGCAAGAACAACAGCAGCAAGATCTGCGCAGGCTGGCGGCGCAGCCCGAAGTACACGGCCTGCGCCAGCAGCAGAGCCAGCAGCAGCGCGCTGGCCATGGCCGTGTTGTACAGCGCCAGCGTGGTCTGCAGCAGCAGCACCGCCACGCACACCGCCTGGAAGCGCCAGCGCGGCCCCGCATAGTGCGTGCTCAGCTCGCGCAGCGCCAAGCTGGCGATCAGCAGCGACAGCAGCACCGGCCCCACCGGGTACAGCAGCATGCTCAGGCTGACCACCGGGAAGATGCGCCACCAGGCATTGATCTGCCGGCGCAGCGCGCTGTCGGGCGCGGTCCAACGGCCGGCGCCCAGGCTGGCCAGGGCCAGCAAACCGTACAACAGCAGCATGGCCACCCAGATACGCGGCGCCATGGCGGTGCCAGCCAGCGTGGCTACAGAAGAATCAGACATCGGGAAAATGGGGGCATACGCAACCCAGAATGCTACAACTAATATAGCTACTCGCGCCGATAGAACCTGCGCAAACGGCCTGGTTTATCCACATTTTCAATTACAAAATGTAAGCATACCCTGGCCGAGCAGGCGGGGTGCTGCCTGGCCTTTACCGGGCGCCATCTGGGCCAGCCACGTCCCAGGCGACACGCCAAAGCTGCCTTTGAAGCGCCGGTTGAAATGGCTTTGGTCGGCAAAGCCCGCGGCCAGCGCCACCTGAGCCAGCGGCTGGCCGGCCAACAGCGCGGTCTGGGCCTGGCGCAGGCGCACCGCATTCAGGTACACATGCGGCGGCACACCAAAGCGCTTGGCAAAGGCGCGGCTCAGATGGACCCGCGACAAGCCCACCTGCTGGGCCAGCCGTTCGACCGTCAAGTCGTCGGCAAAGTAGGTTGCGATGTAGTCGCGCGCCTGCTCCATGCGGTCGCGCCCGGCGTCCAGGCAGTCGGATACGTCACCAGCGTGTTCACCGTAGCGCTGCAGCAGGCCGATCAGCGCGGCGCTGGCCAGTGCCTCGGCGCGCAGCCGCTCCTGTGGCTGGGTGGCGGCGGCCAAAGCCTGGTGTAAAACTTGGGCGGCCTGGGGGTCGTGCGCCAGCGGCTGCCGAAAGTAGGCGGCCACCCGGGTGCCGGCCGCGCTGTCGCGCCAGGCCTGCAACACGGCCGGCTCCAGGTACAGCATGGAATAGCCAAAGCCTGCGTCGGTACCACGGCTGCCGTCGTGCGGCTCGTCGGGGTTGAACAGAATCACGTCGCCCTGCTGGCTCGCATGGCGCGCGCCGCGGCACTGGAAGGTCTGCACGCCGGTGTGGGTCAGGCCGACGGCGTAGGTGGGATGGCTATGGCGCTCAAACGCGTGGGCGGTGAAATGGGCTTGCATCAAGGTCATGCCCGCGCCAGCGCCGGGCTGGAAATTGGCCCAGTCGGTACGGGTATGCGTCAAATGGCCGTCCATGCAACATTTGTCCAATACGAAGATGCGCTGCGCGCGCAGACTGCGGTTTTTTGATTCCACAGGAATACCGCATGCCTTTGCAGACCATCGATCTTGCCAGCAAACTAAGTCAGTTCAGCGGACATTTTGCACCGCGCACCGTCGCCTTGTTCAACGGCCACGACGTGATGGTGGCCAAAATTTTGGGCAGCTTCTCCTGGCACTCCCATGCCGATAGCGACGACTTCTTTCTGGTGCTGTCCGGCCGGCTGTTCCTGGACCTGCCCGACGGCCTGACCCTGCAGCTAGACCCTGGCCAGATGTTCGTCGTGCCCAAGGGCATGGAACACCGGCCGCGGGCCGATGTGGAGACCCACATCCTGCTGATCGAGCCCACCGGCACACCCAACAGCGGCGACCCCGCCACCGCAGCACCGCGCCGCTTACTCTGACGAACCCCCGTGCCGGGCCCGGCTGTCGGCCGGCGCCTGCTCGCGTTCGTGCAGGCCGTAGTCGCGCACTACCGAGGCGATCCGCAAGCGGTAGTCCTGGAAGATGGACGCCCTGCCCTTGGCCTGCGCCGCCCGGTGCGCCTCCAGCTGGCGCCACTGCTGCACCGCGGCTTCGTCGCGGAAGAATGACAGCGACAGCAGCTTGCCCGGCTGGCTCAGGCTCTGGAAGCGCTCGATCGAGATAAAGCCGTCGATCTGCTCCAGCAGCGGCCGCAGTGCGGCGGCGATGTCCAGATATTCCTGCTGGTGCTCAGGCTGGGGGATGACTTCAAAAATGACAGCGATCATGGGGACTCCTTGGGAATGGAAAACACCGGAATGCGCGCGTTCAGCGACGGGCGGTAATGCCAGGCCAGCCGCGCCTTGTCCAGGCAGGGCAGCAGCGCCTGCACCGCCGCGGTGGCAATGCCGCAGGCCAACGCCTGGCCCGGGCAGGCATGGGGGCCGTGGCCGAAGCCGTAGTTGCGGTAGCCGGCACGGTCCAGCTCAAACGCATCCGGCCGAACATGCAGCGCCGGGTCGCGGTTGGCGGCCGCCAGCAGCAACAGGATAGTGTCGCCCGCCGCCAGCTGCACGCCGGCCACGCGGGTCGGCTCGGCGACAAAACGGCGCGTATTCTGCACCGCCGGATCAAAACGGCTGGCCTCCTGTACCAGGGCCGCCACCCTCTCCGGCGCGGCCCGCAACGCATGCCACAGGCCCGGCTGGGTCTGCAAGGCGACGATGCTGTTGCCGATCAACCCCGCAGTGGCGTCATAGGTTTGCGACAGCAGGCCGACCAGATTGGCCCACAGCGCGTCGGCCTGCTGCCAGCCTACGGCCTCTGCCTCCTGCAGCACCCGGGCTGCCAGGCTGTTCGCGGGGGCCGGGCTCTGCTGGAACAACTTCCGCAGCTCTTGCGCGGCAACCGAAGCCTGGGCCAGCTGCGCCGGCGTGCTCAGCGGCGACAGGCAGACCACAAAGTCGGCGGTCCAGTCGGTCAGCTGGGGCCAGGTGGCGGCGTCCAGCCCCAGCAGGCGCGCCATCACCTGGCTGGGCAGACGGTGCGTGGCAGCATGCAAGGCCTCGGCCAGCGACGCGCCCAGGGCCGCGGCGGCTTCCAAGGCATAACGCTGCACCACGTCCAGCGGCACCGCGGCCAGGGCGCGCTGCAAAGCCAGCTTAGGGCGGGCGTGTGGGTCGCCGTCGTTCATGCGCACCAGCTGGCCGAACAGCGTACCGGCAGCCGATCCGGCGATGGCCTGCGGCACGGGCTCGGTCAGCGGCCGGACCCGGCATAGCGGGTTCAGCAAAACCTCGTCGACCACCGCGGCCCGGGCCGCAATCCATAGCCGCAGGTCGGGGTCGAACCACAGCGGCGGGCCGGCACGCAGGCTGGCGTAGTAGGGATAAGGGTCGGCGTGCGTCGGGGCGGCGAGAGCGTGCAAAGTGGGCATGGCGGCTTGTGGGAGAAATCAGGCTGCAGTATGCTGGCGCCGCCGCCACAACGATTCGTTCACCACCGCAGCATGCTTGCAGAACCTGCCCCCTCTGACAACCCCGATAACCAGTTGGCCCGCGTTGCCGCCGCGATTGCCGAACCGGCCCGCGCGCGCATGCTGTGCTGCCTGATGGACGGCCACGCGCGCACCAGCACCGAGCTGTCGGTGGTGGCCGAGGTCAGCCCGTCCACCGCCAGCGCGCATCTGGCCAGACTCAAAGACCAGCAGCTGGTCACCCTGGTCTGCCAAGGCAAGCACCGCTACTACCGCCTGGCCAGCAGCGATGTGGCGACCGCACTGGAGGCGCTGCTGGTCATCGCCGGCATGCCGCGCAGCCCGTTCGTTCCGCCCACACCCAGCAAGCTGCGCCACGCGCGCACCTGCTACGACCATATCGCCGGCGCGCTGGGGGTGGCGCTGGGCGACCGCATCCTGGCGCACGGTTGGCTGCTGCCGCAGGCGGCGGACGACGGCAGCTACACGCTATCGACCCGCGGCGAACAGGTGTTCGAAGGCCTGGGCATCGACGTGGCCGCCGCCCGCCAGCTGCGCCGCCGCTTTGCCTGCGCCTGCCTGGACTGGAGCGAGCGCAAGCCACATATCGGCGGAGCACTGGGCGCGGCACTGCTGCAACTGAGCCTGCGCCGCGGCTGGGTGCGGCAAGACCTGGACAGCCGGGCGCTCAGCACCACGCCGCTGGGCCAACGCGAGCTGCCCACCGTGTTTGACCTGCGGGAGCCCGCCCATGGTTGAGCCGCTGGACATCAGCACCGAGCGCCTGCGGCTGCGTCCCTGGCAGGACAGCGACCGCACGCCCTTCGCCGCCATGTGCGCCGACCCGGCGGTGATGGAATTCCTGCTGCCGGTACCCGACCGCGCCGCCAGCGATGCACTGCTGGACCGCTTGCAGGCCGGCATCACAGCGCGTGGCTGGGGCTTCTGGGCGGTGGAACTGCGCAGCACGCAGACCTTCATCGGTTTCATCGGCATCCAGGTGCCGGGCACGCTGCTGCCGTTTTCGCCGTGTGTGGAAATCGGCTGGCGCCTGGCCGCCGCCCACTGGGGCCAGGGCTATGCGAGCGAAGGCGCGCGGGCTGCGCTGGCCCATGGTTTCGAACGCCTGGGGCTGGATGAAATCGTGGCCTTCACCACCGTGCATAACCAGCGCTCGCGCGCGGTGATGCAGCGCCTGGGCATGCAGGCCGACCCGGGCACGTTCCAGCACCCGGCCGTACCCAGCGGCCACCCGCTGCAGGAACATGTGCTGTACCGCCTGCGGCGCAACCGCTGGGGCATGGCGTAAATACTATTGTTTTAATAGCTGCCCGCGCAGGTATCTATTGCGCCATAGACCTAAAACACTCACAATTTTAGCCATGACCTTTGACACGCCCAAGCCCCCCGCACACGACGCCGGACTCCAGGCCCAAACGCTGGTGGAAATCTTTCTGCGGACCATCATGGTCCCCGACCCCGAAGGCGCGCGTGCCTTTGTGTCGCCCGACCTGCGCATCCGCTTTACCGGCGGCCGCGAGATGCGCGACCCCAGCGAATGCAGCCGCTTCAACGCCGGCCGCTATGCCTGGGTGAAAAAGCGCTTCGAGCAGACCGATGTAGTGGCCGGCGCCACCGAGGCCGAGGCCGTCGTCTACAACATCGGCACGCTGTACGGCGCCTGGCCCGACGGCACCGCCTTTGAGGGCAACCGCTATGTCGACCGCTACATCGTGCGCGACGGCCTGATCGTGCAGATGGATGTGTGGAACGACAGCGCCGAATGGCTGCTGCAGCGCGCGGGGCTGGCGGTATGACACTCTGCACCACCTCCACAGTCACTTCGACCAAGGGCATGGTCACCAGCCCGCATGCGCTGGCCACCCAGGCCGGGCTGGACGTGCTGGCCCGCGGCGGCAATGCCATCGAGGCGGCCATCGCCATCACCGCCTGCCTGTGCGTGACCTACCCGCATTTCGCCGGCCTGGGCGGCGATGCCTTCATGCTGATCGCCGACAAGACGGGCCAGGTGCAAACCCTGTCCGGCATCGGCCAGGCGCCGCAGCACCTGCCCCACTACAGCGGCAGCATCCCGGTGCGCGGCCCGCAGGCCATGCTGACCAGCGCGGCCCTGGTCGATGTGCTGGGCCAGGCCTATGGCATCAGCCATGACAGCTGGGCCGGCCAGCACAGCTGGCAGCAGCTGCTGGAGCCGGCCATAGGCTTTGCGCGCGACGGTTTTGCGATGTCCGACTCCGAGCGCTTCTGGCTGGACATGCGCCTGCCCGACGCCGCCAACCTGCCCGACATCTACGCCAACTTTCTGGTCAACGGCGAGATCCCCGCGCCGCACAGCGTGCGCCAGCAGCACCCGCTGGCCAGCACCCTGGAAACCCTGGCAGCCCGTGGACCGCGCGACTTCTACGAAGGCCAGCTGGCCTCGCGCGTCGCCAAGGGCCTGGCCCAGGCCGGCTCGCCGCTGACCGCCGCCGACCTGGCCCAAACCCGGGCCCGCGTCGAAGCCCCGCTGCGCACCGCCTACCGTGGCGGCACCCTGCTCGCACACCGCCCGCCCACGCAAGGCATCACCACGCTGGAGATCATGGGCATCTTGCAGCGCTTCGACCTGCGCAGCATTCCCGAGGGCAGCGCCGACTACTACCACCTGCTGGTCGAGGCGGTGAAGCAGGCCTTCATCGACCGCAACCGCCATGTGGCCGACCCCGAGCAGGTAGAGGTGCCCATCGAGCGGCTGCTGTCGGCCGCACACCTGGACCACAAAGCCCAGCAGATCCGCATGGACCAGGCCCTGCCCTGGCCCCACCCCTTCCAGACCGGCGACACGGTGTACATCGCCGCGACCGACAGCGCAGGCAATGCGGTGTCCATGCTGGCCACCATCTACTTCGACTGGGGCAGCGGCGTACTGGTGGGCGACACCGGCCTGCTCTGGCACAACCGCGGCTCGGCCTTTTCGCTGGACCCCAAGCACCCCAACTGCCTGGCACCGGGCAAGCGGCCGTTCCACACGCTGAACCCCGGCATGTACCTGCAAAACGGCAAGCCCACCATCCTGTACGGCACCCAGGGTGCCGACGGCCAGCCGCAGACCCTGGCGGCCATCCTGACACGCATGATCGACTACGGCATGGACCCGTACACCGCGCTGGCCCGGCCGCGCTTTCTGCTGGGCAAAACCTTCTCTGACGCACGCGATTCGCTCAAGGTGGAAGAAGACGTGCCGGAAGACGTGTTTGCCGAGCTGGCCCGGCGCGGCCATGCGCTGAGCCCCATCCCCGCCCAAAGCCCGCTGATGGGCCACCCCGGCGCGATCCGCATCGACCCGGTCACGGGCAGCATGCAAGGCGCCCACGACCCGCGCAGCGATGGCCGGGCCATGGGCTTGCCGGACTAACTCTTATCCTCGTCATCCGGTAACGCCAGGCTGAAGCGCTGCTTGGGCAGGCCCAGCGCGCCGGCGCGGTGGTAGAAGTCGATGGCTCCGTGGTTCCAGTCCGGCGTCTGCCATTGCAACTGCTGGCAGCCCTGCGCCTGCGCATGGTCGCGCACCGCCTGCATCAGCACCCCGCCCAGGCCCTGGCCGCGGAATTCGGGCATTAAGTACAGGCAGTCCATGTGCATGTAGTGCGCGGCCTGCAGCGTGGAAAACACCGGGCTGGCAGTCGCATACCCCACGGCCTGCGCACCGTCCAGCGCCAGCCAGGCATGCAGCGCACCACACGACAAAGCTGCAGCCAGGCGCTGGGCAAAACCATGGGCATCGAAGTCCAGACGCTCAAACTCCGCATGGGCTTGGCACAACGCGGCCAACTGCTCGGCATCGTCTGGGCCCGCACTGCGGACCCGGGCGAAACTCAGCAAGCGCATTCCATGGCCGGTGTGTCCGCGGGCATGCGGCCGGGCGCACTACCGGTGGCGATAGGCTGGCCGTCGCGCACCCAGAAGTCCAGGCCGCCGAGCATTTCCTTCACCGTGAAGCCCAGCTGGGCCAGCTTGTAAGCGCCCTTGGTCGAGCCGTTGCAGCCTATGCCGTCGCAGTAGGTGACATAGGTTTTGCTGCGGTCCAGCGTGGCGGTGCTGGCAGCATCCATCAGGCGGTGCGGAAAGCTGATGGCGCCCGGCACATGGCCCTGGGCGTACAGCGCCTCGGCGCGGGTGTCGATCACCACGATGGCGTCAATCTGGTTTCGCAGGTCTTCGGCGACATCCCAGGCGTCGGCGTGGAAACTCAGCTTGTGCAGCATGAAGTCGCGGGTCAGCTCTGGGCTGGCGGGTGGAAAGGCGAGAACTTGGGAGGTCGCAGCAGTGGTCATGGCAAGGTCTTTCTGAAGGGGATGCTGGCAGTGTAGAAAGCATTGGCCTTAGCATTGATACCAATTCATAGCCCCGTATAAGACCCATGGACACCCGCCCACCGCGACTCTGGCTGAACCTGTTTGCCTCGCAGGCGCACCCCGAATGGGGCTTGCGCGAACAGCTGTGCGCCACGCTGCGCAGCTCGATCCGCGACGGCCAGCTGGAGCTGGACGAGCGGCTGCCGTCGACCCGCGCGTTGGCGCTGGACCTGGGTATCTCGCGCGTCACCGTCGAAGCGGCGTATGCCCAGCTGGAGGTAGAAGGCTATCTGCGCCGGCACGTTGGCCATGGCAGTTTTGTGGCCATCGACATGGCGCGGCCGGGCGCACCGCCGGCCCGTGCTGCAGCGCCGCTGGTGGTGCCGGCCACGCTGTCGGCCCGCGGCCAGCGCATGGTGGACAGCGGCGGCTGCGTGGAGCCCACGCGCCTGCAAGCCTTCGCCGCCGGCAGCCCGGACCTGCGGGCGTTTCCACACGCCGTCTGGCGCCAGCTGCTGAACCGTCGTTTGCGCGGCGACACGGCCGAGCTGATGCGCTACGGCGATCCACAGGGCCGCGCCGATCTGCGCGAAAGCATTGCCCACTACCTGGTACACACCCGCGGCGTGGCCACTGCGCCAGAGCAGGTGCTGGTGCTCACCAGCTCGCAACAGGCGCTGCAGCTGCTGGCGACCACGCTGCTCAACGAAGGCGATGTGGTGTGGATGGAAGAGCCCGGCTACCGTGGCGCCGCCACGGCTTTCGTATCGGCCGGCGCCCGGCTGGTCCATGTGCCGGTGGACGCCGAGGGCATGCTGCCCGACCCCAGCCTGCCGGTGCCCAAGCTGATCTACCTCACGCCCTCGCACCAGTACCCGACCGGCGCCACGCTGAGCCTGCAGCGGCGCCTGGCCTTCATCGCTTACGCCCTGCAGCACGGCGCCTGGATTCTGGAAGACGACTACGACAGTGCCTTCATCTACGAGGGCCGCGCCAGCCCGGCGCTGCAGGGGTTGGACAGCAGCGGTCGGGTGGTCTACATCGGCACGTTTTCCAAGACGCTGTATCCATCGCTGCGGGTCGCGTATGCGGTGCTGCCGCCGGGCCTGGTGGCGCCGCTGGTCACCGCACGCAGCATCTACGACGGCCATGTGTCGCAGCTGAGCCAGGCGGTAACGGCCGACTTCATGGCCATGGGCCATTTTGCCGCCCATCTGCGGCTGATGCGTCAGCTCTACAGCAGCCGCCACGCGCTGCTGCTGGAGGCGCTGCAGCGCAAACTGCCCTGGGCCCGGCCCGTGCCCAGCGTCGGTGGTCTGCAGCTCAGCGTGCTGTTGCCCGCGGGCAGCGAAGCCCGGCTGACCCGCCAAGCCGCCGCCATGGGCATCGCCACCCCGAGCCTGGGTGCGCTGTACCAGGCTGGCCGCCAGGTCGACGGCTGGATACTCGGCTTTGCCGCGCTGCAGCCCGAAGAGATACGCGCTGCCGTGGATGCGCTGGCCCGGCTGAAGCCCTAGGTTTTTCAAAATATATAGCAGCTGGCGCAGGTACTATCTGCGCCAGAGGGCTAAAAAGCTTGTAAATACTCGAATGCCACCACAGCAAGGACATGCATGCAGCACGTATTGATCATCCACGAAGTCCAGGACTACACCGCGTGGAAAAAGGTGTTCGACGCCGCCGCCAGTATCCGCAAGGACGCGGGCGAGCTGTCCTATCAGGTACTGCGTTACGACACCGACGCCAACCGGATAGTGCACTTCTCGCGCTGGACCTCGTTGGCCGATGCGCGGGCCTTTTTTGAGTCACCGAGGCTGGCGCAGATCCGCAAGGAGGCGGGGGTCAAGGCACCGGAGTTCATTTACTTGGAACAATTGGAAGCGGGGGTGCTGTAGTGGCGCTAAAACTAACTGCAAGCCGCAATGCGGAGACAATCCAGCAATGACACAAGGCAAGCGAATCTCTCCCCATATCGGTAACGATGCAGTGCAGGCAATCAAGGACATGGGTGCCGCGGCAAGGTCCGCCCGCGTGGCCGCAGGCGATGGACAAGCCGCTGCCGCAACCCGTCTAGGCGTTCACGTTCAAACCATCGCCCGCATCGAGTCGGGGGAGCCGGGCGTGGCCATTGGACATGTGCTTGGCATGCTTAGCCTGTACGGCATCACCGTGCAATTGCAGTCTCCGGAGGCGGTACAGCACCCTTAACATCGCCATCCGGTGTACAGGAAAATAGGAGCATGAACGGTGAAGTATGTTTTCAACGTGTTCGGGCGCATCGTTTCCATTGAACGACACAACGATGCATGGACTGCCTTCCACATTAGCCCGGAAGGGAAACGTCGGCCCGTGGAGCTCGCCGTCCCTTCTGAAATTGACCGCAGCGAGCTTGCCCAATATTTGTACGACGTCTACCACGAGGATGCGACGCCAACAAACGGTGACGTTTCCGAGATTCTCCCCAAGTGAACCTGGCTTGGGGCACCGGCAGTTTGGCTCTTATCGGCCATGAGCGGTCGGTCGGATTTGTCACCGAATCGCTCTCGGATGCTGACATTCGTCGCCCTTCGCGGCTAAAAATTTGAAGCAGAGGTTCTCACAGATGAGCGTTCCTGAAACTATTCCCGAACTTACGGCGCTCTTTGAGCGACTTGGAGCCCGAAACCCCGAGTCTTGGGCAAGCTCGCAAATCCGCGAGCGCATCCCACAACTACATCGCTACTTGTTCCTTCGCCAATGCTGGCAACACGTGATTGGGGAAGACAGCACCGGTTGGGTCGACTTTCACATCAAGCAAGCGGAACAAGACGCACAGGGTTCTTTCGCAGGTATGGGAGCCGCTTTGAAGCGCGCGGTTGCCGCCGGGGTAGCGACCGAGGACCTCTCGCAAATTGCGCGTGGCGTTCAGGTCGAGTTGCTAAGCCAGCTCTGCTACATGCTTGAAGACAATGGACTCTTGGAGCCAGAGTTGAATGGTGTGGGTTGGGGTCTTTTCCAGACGGACGAAGAAGGGAACCCATTGGAGCCAATCTATTCGCTTCACGAATCCGTGCTGGACCTCGACCCCACGGGTAGGGAAATGCGCCCGAAGACGGCGCCCTGAATTGGTGACCGGCTACAGTCGGCCAACTGCGGACATTCGAAGCTCGGCTCCAATTGAGCCAGAAGCTGATGTACGTACGCTTTTTTCAAAAATCGCTTGCCCCGACCCTTACGGCCACCTTTATAAAAACATCTTTCCGAATGTGAAGAGGTGAATTTGTGAACAGTCGAATGCGATTCCTGAACCCTTCAAAGGCCGCCAAACGGCTCGGCGTTTCCGTGAAGGCATTGCGTATCTACGAGCAGCGTGGTCTTATGACGCCGACGCGCACCGAGGCTGGCTGGCGGTCTTACGGACCGGCGGAAATGCAACGTGCCGGCGAAATTGTGGCCCTTCGTGCGCTGGGCCTAAGCCTTGCGCAAGTGGCCAGTGTCTTGGAAGGCGAGGCCGAGGGACTTGAACCTGCCTTGGCCTTACATCAGGCCGTGCTTGAAGGTGATGCGCGTCGACTGGCAGACACCATCGAACGTGTTCGTGGTCTACGAGCCCAATTGGACAGAGGGCAGAGGCCAACCGTCACAGAGTTGACGCGCTTGCAGGTTTCGACCAGTGGGCTGAGCGTCGAATTCGAACTCCCCTGGCCCTGGGGTGGTGAATTTTTCCAGTTGCAAGACATCCGTCCCCTGAACTACATCGTGGGTCCGTTGGGCAGCGGAAAAACGCGATTGGCCCTGCGCTTAGCCGAGGTGCTGCCGTCGGCGGCGTTCCTTGGCCTAGAGCGGATTGCGGCAGGTGATGCGAAGGCGCGTCTAGATGCCGACTCGAACCTACGATTGCGCGTCAACCACGCGATTGATTGGCTGGTCGAAGACGGCGCTGTTGTCTCCGAGGCACTAACCGCTTTGCTGGTCGGACTGGAAGCCGAAGGGCCGACCATTCTGGTCGTCGACATGGTCGAGCACGGACTGGATACGCCCACCCAACAGGCGGTGTCTGCCTATCTGCGACGCCGTATGTCCGTGGAGCGTCCGCTCTTCTTGATGACACGTTCTGCTGTCATCCTCGATTTAGCTTCCGTTGGAACGGGAGAGTCCATTCTTCTTTGCCCTGCCAATCACAGCCCACCGATTCGCGTGGCACCCTATCCAGGTGCTGCCGGCTATGAAGCCGTCACAACTTGTTTGGCGGCTCCTGAGGTGCGCGCGCGAACAGAAGGCGTCATTGCATGGCGGCCTCGGGGAAGTGGACATGATTATGAGGATGGGCACCTCTCAGCTCGTTGCTAGCCGCGTTTTGCCGCGTGGAGGCGTTTACATATCCGGCAGAATGTGGCCATAACCAGACCTTCGTCATGACGCCAGAAAATTACCCCATGGTTGGCAGATTCAAGAATGAAACCACCGGCACCCTGACGTTGTATCTTGAGATGGTTCCTGAGGAGGTAATCCTTGAGCCTGGCGATGAGGTTGAGCTTCTTGCACAACCCACTGACGACCTGCTGCCTCTCAACGTAGCGCCCGTGGAGGATGGTCTCCACATCCACGCTCACAAAGAGTGGAATCCGGATTGGCACGTCAGATTCCGAGGCCAAGTTATCAAGGCCGGCAATCCGACCCGTCTTGTTGATTACCGCTGAAGCCAAGTATTTTCAATGCTTGCCTTCACTACCACGAGTAGCCGGCCGAAGTCGGCCAATACCAGTCAGTGACTGTTTGAGAAAGCGGACGCTCAACGCCAAACCAGAAACGTCGGCTGGAGCGTCTTGTTGGGGGTATGTGACGCCATACCGCTAATCTACCGCCTTAGGTGCGCTGAGGCTCTTGCTATAGAAACCAGACTGATCGAAACAGCAAACCCTTCCCTTTCCAGACGCAAGCATGTCGCAAGCATTTTCAACCCGGCTTTTTCGAGTCTTGGCCTGCTTTGCAGACTCAATCCAGTGAATCCAATCAAGGCGTGCGATGGTCGTTGTTCCCTCCCATCCGGCCTTGGCTTCTGGAGACGCAGCAAAAGCCTCCCGTAAATCATCTGGCATCTGCGGTTCCGGTTCTGGGTTAGCTGGGGAAATTTGAACGGCAACCATTTCACCAACATCCGCATGAGCAGCCTCAAGGAGTTCCTTGCTCACCCTCAGCCAATGACTCAGTTGGCCATCTGGATCGAGCGTAGCCTGAAAAGGATAACCATTGATGGTGCCTTCCACAGAGGTCCTACCTCGCCTCGGCAACTTTTCACTTGCGGCTTTTGGTAGAACAAAAAAAGCCCACGAGTCGTCCTTACCGGACTTTGCCGGACGCAGCAGTTTCGTCTTGAATGTAGACGCAGTTGCTTTTGCCATTTCAGAATACCTTTGACGCCCAACGTTTGACTTAAGCGGACCGCCGTAGGCGGGCCCGCTTGAATGATGGGATGGACTCCCCCGTTGTTTTACGCAAGAGTTGCCGACTGATCTTCATTGGCGTGGGGAACAGTTCTTTCAACGTAAGGAGTCCGTCATGCATGCTACTACCGTTGCTATTGATCTTGCAAAAACCGTCGTCCAGCTTGCCGTTGCCGATGCGCAGTGGCGCATCGTGGAAACCCAGCGTCTGACACGCAGCCAGTTTGAGCGCTGGTTTGCGAACCGTGAAGTGGGTTTGGTGGTTATGGAGGCCTGCCACTTGTAACGATTGGCGCATGGGTAACGCAGATTCCATGTCGGCACGGACCACAACAGAGTCCACTTTAGATGTCGGATATACGACTGCAGGCGCTTCCCCTAAAGCCAAAACATCGGTCAGTTTCTTGCGTTTGTGGGGAAGTCCATATACGAGGGGTTAGGCGTCAGCGGTGCCGCAGGACATGTGAGATGGAAGCTCAATTAGTACAGCATGAGCATTTGTTTGCAGTCGGGAATTTTGTCTGCCCGCGCAATACTCTCCTTTTTGAGTGCGGTGGTACTTGCAAGCTTGCTGCCTGCTGTGGCATTCGACCGTGATATGTCGTTGCCTCTTTGCTCAACCTCTCTACCCAGTGTCTGGCACAGCTCGCGATTAGACTGACGCTGTTGAAGCTCTGACAGTAGTTCCGCTTTCACCCTTGGGGCATCCGTGCCGGGAAGCTTTGCAAATGTCCACTTGTCGAAGTACAGGGTGTTCTTGTCGGCGGATAGGGCTAGCGGAACGGAGCCTACACCTGTGTTCACTGTTAGCTGCGGTCCAGTCTTGGAGAGCGCGCGGGCGGCTTGCTTCTTGCCCGAGAGTTCCGTCGCACGCAGATCAGTGAGAAGGTAGGTATCGCCGTCCCTCGAAATCTCGAGTATCTTCGGAGGCTGACCGGTCGTTTGCCATATCCCGATGTAGCCTGCGTGTTCGTCTGCATTGCAATCCGGGACGGAGAGGAGCAGGAAGAGAACGGTGAGAAGTGTCTTCACGGAGGATCGCCTGAGGTGAGCGGTGGTTGGATTCTGACGCCTAACGAATAGCGTTTATCTGCCGCGCAGCAATGCAAAAGATGGTAGCGAACTTCATACGCGGCGAATAAACCTTGTTGGACTGAACCAACGTCCGGGATGTCCGTTGATCGTTGTTGACGGAATAGGGGATTACTCAAACTCCCCCTACCTATGGCGCAAATTATGGCGTGATTCGGGGGCCGCTCAAGCGGCTATTTCTGTGACGCATGCACCGAAGCGACGGCCCCGGTAGATTAGCCTGCTGCCCGCACAGGGGCGCGATGCCCACCGTCGGCTTTGGGCGGCGGATTCAACCGGTCGATGCAACACACTGAGAACTGCGTGAGCAGACGGAGTGTTGCAGATGAAGTACCGGACACGAAACTACTATACCGACAGCCAGAAGGCGCTGATGTGGGAGCGATGGAAGGAAGGTTGGACGCTTCACCAGATTGGCCAACTGTTTGACCGGCCGCACACTTCGATCCAAAACATTTTGGTGAAAACGGGTGGCATTCGGCCGCCGGAACGGTGCCGGTCCGCGACAGCCTTGACTTTGTTCGAAAGGGAAGAGATATCGCTCGCGATCGTTG
>NZ_FNJA01000001.1:0-160375 GCF_900104385.1 Rhodoferax sp. OV413
GTCTGACTGGAGTTGCTGGTAATGGAGGACTTTTGTCATTTCTGCACCTTAGTTGAATAAGGTGTTGCACTTCAGATTTGAGTCCGCCCAGCGCTGGCAGCTATTTTTTCTTAAAAGTCGAAGCTGGCGCTGAGGTTGACGCTGCGGGGCGCCCCGGCCACCAGGTAGCCGTAGCCCGAGTAGCCGCCGACCGAAGCCCAGTAGCTCTTGTTGGCCAGGTTGTCGACCCGCAGGCGCAGGGTGACGAGCTTGCCTTGCACCTCGGTCAGGTAGCGGGCGCCGGCGTCCAGCCGGGTCCAGCCAGAGACCTTCAGCGTGTTGACCGCATCGGCGTAGCTGGCGCCGGTGTAGACCACGCGGCCATCGAGCGCCAGGCCGGGCACGCCGGGTACATCCCATTCGGCGCCCAGATTGGCCTGGCGCTTGGGCACGCCGATGACTTGCTTGCCGTCGGTCGTGGCCGAGCCGGTGGACTTTTGCTCGGCGCTCAGCAAGGTTAGGCCACCCAGCAGGCGCAGGCCGCGGGTGGCTTCGCCTTGCAGGGTCAGCTCCATGCCCTGGTGGCGGTCTTCTCCGCTGGCGCTGAAGACGTTGTTGCTGACGTTCAGAAAGTCGCGCGGCCGGGTCGTGTCAAACAGCGCCAGCGTGCCGCCAAAGCGGCCCGAGTCCCATTTCAGGCCGACTTCCTTTTGCTTGGAGATATAGGGCGACAGGGTTTCGCCCTTGTTCACGGCGGTGCTGGGCGCGGTGCTGCCCTGGGTCAGGCCTTCCACATAGTTGGCGTAGAGCGAGTACTGCTTGTTGAGTTTGTAGACCACGCCGGCCATGGGGCTGAGGCGGCTCTTGTTGTAGTTGCTCGACAGTGCGCCGGTGCCGTAGTCGTAGTTGTCGATGTCCAGTGTTTGGTGCCGTGCACCCAGGGTCAGCAGGGTGCTGCCGCCGAACAGCGACAAGGTGTCGCCCAGCGCCAGGCTGGTCATCTCGGTGCGCCCCGTCAATGCGGGCGAGGCCAGGGTATTGCCGGTGAAGGCAGGCGCGCTGATCGCCGGCAATGGGGTAGCCACCGGGTTGTACAGGTTGGTGCTTTGCTGGTTGCCAAAGTCCATGGCGTAGGCGTTCTTCTTCTCCAGCTTGAAGCTGGCGGCCGAGACCACCCATTCATGGCCGACCGAGCCGGTCTGGAACTTGCCGCGCAGGCCGGCCTCCGTAGTCAGCACGCTGTCTTTACGGGTGTTGTCGAAGCGGTAGGTGCTGCCGGCGCCGGTGCTGGCATCGCTCAGCACCAGGTTGGCCAGGGAATTGGCCTCGCTGCTGCGGCGTGCGCCCAGGGCGGCCCAGGCGGTCAGGTGGTCGTTGATGTCGAACTCGCCGCGCAGCGTGCCGAACAGGTCGCGCTCGTTGGAATACGCGCCGGGCTGGGCCCAGTTGGTGGCGTTGTCGGGCGCTGCCGGCACGCTGGCCAGGGCGCTGATGTCGACGTTGGTGCGGGTTTCTTTGAGCTTGTTTTCCTGCCAGCCTATGTCGCCCGACAGGCGCACATCGCGGCTGCGCCAGTCCAGCGCGGCCGACAACAGGCCCAGCTGGCTGTCCTCTTTGTCGACTGCGGTGCCTCCGTTGCGGGTGGCGGCGTTGACGCGGATGCCGGTGGCATTGTCCGGGCCGAAGCGGCGCGCGATGTCGGCCGACAAGGTGTTGGCGCCGCCGCTGCCGGTACCGACGGTGATGCGGTTCAGCGGCTCATTGGGCGCGCGCTTGGGCACCAGGTTGATCGAGCCGCCAATGCCGCCGCCGCCCGGGTTGGCGCCGTTCAGGAAGGTGGAGGCGCCGCGCAGCACTTCGACCCGCTCAAACAGCTCGGTGGCGATGTACTGGCGTGGCAGCAGGCTGTACATGCCGTTGTAGGCCACGTCGTCCGAGCTCAGCAGAAAGCCGCGGATGAAATAGGACTCCTGGAAGTTACCGAAACCCCGTGCCATGCGCACTGTGGGGTCGTTCTGCAGCACCTCGCCCACGCTCTTGGCCTGGCGGTCCTGGATCAGCTCATTGGTGTAGCTGGTGATGGAAAACGGCGTGTCCATGTTGTCTTTGGTGCCCAGGATGCCGGCCCGGCCGCCGCGCGCCACCTGGCCGCCGGCGTAGGGCTTGCTCAGGCCTTCGGCCGAGGCATCGGCGCTGGCATTGACCTGCACGGCGGACAGCGTGCCGGCACTGTCGCTGGTCGATTGCGCGTGGGCAGCGATGCTGGCCAGGGTGAGCAATACCGCGGATGCGACGGGCGCGGGTTGAAAGTTGCGGCGTTGTGCCATGGTGTTCCTTGCAGTTGAAGTTCGGCGGTTGCTATGGATAAAGTAGCTGCTCGCGCATATGGGATAAGCGCCAGAGGCCAATTTGGTACGGATGTGCCCCGCACCGTAGTCGCCGAAACAGGGGGAGGCCGGTAGGGCAAGCCCAGCACCGGCCCGGCGGCGCGTGGAGGCGGCGGGGCAAAGAGTTTGGCTGGCTGCACGCCCGGCAGGGCATCGGCTTGCAAGAGGAGGGAGTTTAGCTTCGTAATGCGATTTATTCGCATTTGACGGCGGGTTTGTACCCATGCTTTACCGCGCGCAAGCCCAAAAAACAACAGCCATCCGCGCTATGGTGGTTGACCGGTGGCTCAGCGGCCGTGGTTCTGCAGCGCTACAGGCAAGCCACCTGGCGGTGCATGGCCCGATGCCCGTCTTGCATGCCAGAGACTTGTATCGGCATTGGCCGGCCAGGGGCTTTGTGGTTACATTCGCCGGCTTGCACGCGGCACCCTTATTGCTTACGTTTTGCTACAAACTACGCTTATTTGATTTTTACCTCTTACTGCCTCTACCGGACAAAACACATGCCTTCTCCCTCTCGACTCAAGTCTTTGTCCATTTCCAGCCGCCTTGGCCTTGGCTTCGGCTGCATGCTGGTACTGGTGATTGCCGTGGCCGCTGTGGGCCAGATCTCCGCCGGCATGGTGAACGGGCAAATGCGCCAGATCACCGGCACCAACGCCACCAAGACGCGGCTGGTCAACAGCATGCTGGAAAGCGTCAGCACCCTGGGTATCCAGAGCCGCTCGGCCGCTATGCTGACCGAAATCGACACCAAGCGCTCGGCTGAACTGGTCAAGCAAGTGCAGCAGACCCTGGATCAGTACGACAAGCGCGAAGCCGCGTTGACCGAGCTGTTCAAGGCGGCAGACACCTCATCCGCCGAACAGAAGCTCCTGAAGGACATTGGCGACATCGGCCGCAAGACCCGGCCTGATCTGCTCGAAGCCATGAAGGCCTCGGCAGACGGCGACAGCGTGGCCGCCACCACCGGCTTGATGAGCCGGGTCGACCCCAGCGAAGCCACCTGGCGCGCCAAGCTGGCCGAGCTGATCGAGCTGCAGAACACCTTGAACAACGACACCACGGCCTCGGCCGAGCTGACCCAAAGCCGTGCCCGGTTGACCGGCGGCCTGCTGGTCTTGCTGTCGCTGGCCCTGGGCGGCCTGATCGCCTGGCGCATCACCGGCAGCATCACCCAGCCGATTGGCCGTGCGGTGGTGGTGGCCGAGCGGATTGCCCGCGGCGACCTGACCTCGCAGGTTGAGGTGCGCATCCATGACGAAACCGGTCGCCTGCTGGAAGCCATTGCCGCCATGCAGGACCGGCTGCGCGCCATGGTCGGCGACATCGGCCAGACGGCAGAGTCGATCCAGGTGGCCAGCGCCGAGGTGGCCTCGGGCAATCTGGACCTGAGCCAGCGCACCGAGCAAGCGGCCAGCAACCTGCAGGGCGCGGCCACGGCTTTGTCGGACCTGACCGGCACGGTCAGCCACAGCGCGGGCTCGGCCCGCCAGGCGAACCAGCTGGCAGCCAGCGCATCCGAAGTCGCCACCCGCGGCGGCGAGGTGGTGCTGCAGGTGGTCAAGACCATGGACGAGATCAGCACCAGCTCGAAGAAGATCGCCGACATCATCAGCGTGATCGACGGCATCGCCTTCCAGACGAATATCCTGGCGCTGAATGCGGCGGTTGAAGCCGCCCGTGCCGGCGAACAAGGCCGTGGCTTTGCGGTGGTGGCCAGCGAAGTGCGTAGCCTGGCCGTGCGCGCAGCCACGGCGGCCCGCGAGATCAAGGCCTTGATCGGCACCAGCGTGGAGCGGGTGCAGGTGGGCAACGACCTGGCCAGCCATGCGGGCCAGACCATCCAGGAACTGGTGCAGTCGGTCAAGCGGGTGTCGGACATCATGGCCGAGATCACCTCGGCCACCGAAGAGCAAAGCCAGCGCATCGGCTCGGTCAGCCATTCGATGGAGCAACTGGAAAACGTCACCCAGCAGAATGCCGCCTTGGTGGAAGAGGGCGCGGCCGCCGCCGACAGCCTGCAGGATCAGGCCGGCAAGCTGACCCAGATGGTGCATGCCTTCCGCCTCAGTCGCGAAACCACCGATGGCCGCACCTGGCAAGAAAATGCCCAACCGGTGGCCGCACCACCGATTCCAACCAAGCCCGCTGCGGCGCTGGCCCGGGCCTCCGTACCGGCGCTGCCCCGCCGCTGAGTCCACCCAAGCACACCGGCGCCAGTGGCGAAAAGGCCGGTGTACTGGCTTACACTCGACCGGATGCGGTGTATTTTTGCAAGCCTGCACGTGTGAAGCACGGATGCACCTGCCCCCAAAGCCTCTTCTTTTTTAACGCGCACGGTGCAGCAAGCCGTGCCGCGCCATTTCTTTTTTGACAGGCGACCCGCCATGCATAACGGCAAAGACTCCAGCCTCACCTCCAACCCCGAAGTCCTGGTGCGCAAGCGCCGCAAGGGCATCTACATCCTGCCGAATCTGTTTACGCTGGCGGCCTTGTTTGGTGGCTTCTATGCCATCGTGATGGCGGTGAACGGCCGCTTCGACCAGGCCGCGGTCGGCGTGTTCTGTGCCATGGTGCTCGACAGCCTGGACGGCCGCGTGGCCCGCATGACCAATACCCAGAGCGCGTTTGGCGAGCAGATGGATTCGCTGTCCGACATGGTGTCGTTTGGCGCTGCACCGGCGCTGATCGCCTACATCTGGTCGCTGAAAGACCTGGGCCGCTGGGGCTGGATCGCAGCCTTTGTCTACTGCGCCTGCGCGGCTTTGCGGTTGGCCCGTTTCAATGTGAATACCGGGGTGGTCGACAAGCGCTACTTCCAGGGCTTGCCATCGCCTGCAGCCGCCGCCTTGATGGCCGGTTTTATCTGGCTGATGAACGACCAGGAGGTCGCGGGTGCGCATGTGGCCTGGCTGATGTTCGCGCTGGCGCTGTACTCTGGCCTGAGCATGGTGACCAATGCGCCGTTCTACAGCTTCAAGGACGTGCAGATGAAGAAGAGCGTGCCGTTTGCGGTGATCGTGATGATCGCGCTGGGCATTGCCATCATCAACATCCATCCGCCCATCGTGCTGTTCGGCGCATTTGTGATCTACGGCTTCAGCGGCTACGGCGTGTACGCCTGGCGCAAGTTCAAGGGCGTGCAGACCAGCGTCATCAGCACCTCGAAGGACGAACCCGATGAGCGCGGCCTGCACAAATAGGGCTCACCCCCAGGCTGCAGTGCTGCGCACTTTTCGCCAACCCCCTTGCAGGGGGCAACACCAGCAGCCTGGCAAAGCCAGCTCTGCGGTGTTTCTGGAATGCTTGCGTTTAGCCTGAAGCTAAGTAGTTAAAACGCAGTTAGAATTCGTAGCTATGAACAAGATTTCGCTAGCCCTACTACTGATCCCCTCCGGGCGGAGACGGTAGCGCACGCGCAATTCCAGTCACAACGGCCCGTATGCACCAGCAACGGGCCGTTTTTCATTGGGTTGCTGGTTTTAGAAACTTGAGAGAAGTCACCATGTTGAAGCAACCTGCCAGCAAATACCCAGCCTTCCCGCCCATCGCTTTGCGTGACCGCACCTGGCCCAACGCCCAGTTGACCCAGGCCCCGGTCTGGCTCAGCACCGACCTGCGCGACGGCAACCAGGCACTGATCGAGCCGATGGACATGGCGCGCAAGCTGCGCATGTTTGGGCATTTGCTGCAGATTGGTTTCAAGGAAATCGAGGTCGGTTTCCCGGCCGCTTCGCAGATCGAATTTGACTTCGTGCGCCGCCTTATTGACGACAACATGGTGCCCGACGACGTGACCATCCAGGTCATGACACCCGCCAAGGAACCCTTGATCCGCCGCACCATGGAAGCCCTGGTCGGCGCCAAGCGCGCCATCGTCCACATGTACAACGCCACCTCGCCCTTGATGCGCCGCGTGGTGCTGGGCATGGACGAAGACCAGATCGTCGAATTGGCCACCAGCCACGCCCGGCAGATCCAGGACTTGGCGCGCCAACAGCCGGTCACGCAGTGGACCTTCCAGTATTCGCCCGAGCATTTTTCCGGTACCGAGTTGGCATTTTCCAAGCGCGTGATCGACGCGGTCACCGATGTTTGGCAGCCGACTCCGGCTCAGCCCTGCATCATCAACTTGCCGACCACCGTCGAGCATTCCACGCCCAACGTGTTTGCCGACATGATCGAGTGGATGGACCGCAACTTGGCGCGGCGCGACAGCATCGTGCTGTCGGTGCACCCCCACAACGACCGCGGCACCGGCGTGGCAGCGGCCGAATTGGCCATGATGGCGGGAGCCCAGCGGGTGGAAGGCTGCTTGTTCGGCAACGGCGAGCGCACTGGCAATGTGGATATTGTGAATATCGCGTTGAACCTCTACACCCAGGGTGTTCCCCCCCAGTTGGACTTCTCGCAGATCGACGATATCCGCCGCATGGTCGAGCACTGCAACCAACTGCCGGTGCACCCGCGCCACCCCTATGTGGGCGAGCTGGTCTACACGTCTTTTTCCGGCACCCACCAGGACGCGATCAAGAAGGCTTTTGCCCTGCACACCGAAGACGCGGTCTGGGCGATACCCTACTTGCCTATCGACCCGAAAGACTTGGGCCGCAGCTACGAGGCGGTGATCCGCGTCAACAGCCAGTCGGGCAAGGGCGGCATGGCGTATTTGCTGGAAACCGAGTACGGCCTGGAGTTGCCGCGCCGCTTGCAGATCGAGTTCAGCCAGATCGTGCAGGCCGTGATGGACGGCGCCAACAAGGAACTCACGGCGCAGGATTTGTGGGAGCTGTTCCAGCGCGAATACGGTACCGCCAGCATCGCCACACCCATTGTTCCAGCAGCGGGGCAGGGCGTGGGGCCTATCGATGCCTTTGTGAACCACCTGAATGCCACCGGCGCCACCCAGGTCCGGGTGCTGGACTACCACGAACACGCCTTGGGCGCCGGCGCCAATGCCCAGGCCGTGGCCTATCTGGAACTGCGGATCGACGAGCAGCACACCGTGTTTGGCGTGGGCATGGACTCGAATATCGTGTCGGCTTCGCTGAAGGCGATTCTCTCGGGCTTGCAGCGCGCCCAAAGCCATGCGATTAAGCGCGAAAATACAGGGCTTGCCGAAGAACCGGCATCCGTCTAAAACTAGAACCCACAGGAGCTCTCCATGGCCGACAAACTCATCATTTTTGACACCACCTTGCGTGACGGCGAGCAGTCACCCGGCGCGTCCATGACGCGCGACGAAAAGCTGCGCATTGCGCGCCAGCTGGAACGCCTCAAGGTGGATGTGATCGAAGCTGGCTTCCCCGCCAGCTCCATCGGTGACTTCGAGGCCGTGCAGGCGATTGCCCGGGCCATCAAGGACTCGACCGTCTGCGGCCTGTCGCGCGCCAACGACCGCGATATTTCGCGCGCCGCCGAAGCCTTGAAGGACGCGGCCAGCGCGCGCATCCACACCTTCATCGCGACTTCGCCGCTGCACATGGAGAAAAAGCTGCGCATGACGCCCGACCAGGTGTTCGAGCAGGCCAAGCAGGCGGTGCGCTTTGCGCGCAACCTGGTCGCCGATGTGGAGTTCAGCCCCGAAGACGGCTACCGCAGCGACATGGACTTTTTGTGCCGCGTACTGGAGGCCGTGATCACCGAGGGCGCGACCACCATCAATGTGCCCGATACCGTGGGCTATGCGATCCCTGAGCTGTACGGCAACTTCATCAAAACCCTGCGCGAGCGCATTCCGAACAGCGACAAGGCCATCTGGTCGGTGCACTGCCATAACGACCTGGGCATGGCGGTGGCGAATTCGCTGGCCGGCGTCAAGTTGGGCGGCGCACGCCAGGTGGAGTGCACCATCAACGGCCTGGGCGAGCGCGCCGGCAATTGCTCGCTGGAAGAAATCGTCATGGCGGTGAAGACCCGGCGCGACTATTTTGGCCTGGAGCTGGGCATCGATGCCAAGCACATCCTGGCCACCAGCCGCATGGTCAGCCAGACCACCGGTTTCGTGGTGCAGCCCAACAAGGCGGTGGTCGGCGCGAACGCGTTTGCCCATGCCTCTGGCATCCACCAGGACGGCGTGCTCAAGGCGCGTGACACCTATGAAATCATGCGTGCCGAAGACGTGGGCTGGAGCCACAACAAGATCGTGCTGGGCAAGCTGAGCGGCCGCAATGCCTTCAAGCAGCGCCTGCAGGACCTGGGTGTGACCATGGACAGCGAGGCCGACATCAACGCCGCCTTTGCCCGTTTCAAGGAACTGGCCGACCGCAAGAGCGAAATCTTTGACGAAGACATCCTGGCTCTGGTCAGCGACGAGAGCATCGACCACGCGAGCGAGCAATACACCTTTGTCTCGCTGTCGCAGCACAGCGAAACCGGGGAGCGCCCGCAGGCGACGGTGGTGTTCACCGCCAACGGCAAGGAAGTCAAGGGCGAGTCCGACGGCAACGGCCCGGTGGATGCATCCCTGAAGGCCATCGAAACCCATGTGCAAAGCGGTGCAGAGATGGTGCTGTACTCGGTCAACGCCATCAGCGGCTCGACCGAAAGCCAGGGCGAAGTGACGGTGCGGCTACAGAACAGCGGCCGGGTGGTGAACGGCACGGGCTCGGACCCTGACATCGTGGTCGCTTCGGCCAAGGCCTACCTGAGCGCGCTGAACAAGCTGCAGAGCAAGGCCGATCGCGTCGCAGCACAGGGCTGATCGGGCTGATGCAGCGCTTCGACCGGATCGACGCCCTGCGTGGGCTGGCCGTCGTGTGGATGACGGCCTTCCACTTCGGCTTTGATCTGGTCCATGCGGGGCTGTGGCAGCAGAACTTCTACGCCGATCCGTTCTGGACCGGGCAGCGCACCGCCATCGTCAGCCTGTTCCTGTTCTGCGCAGGCCTGGGCCAGGCAGTGGCGGCGCAGCAGGCCGTTAGCTGGCCGCGTTTCTGGCGGCGCTGGGGCCAGGTGGCGGGCTGTGCGCTGCTGGTGTCGGCCGGTTCTGCCTTCATGTTTCCCAACAGCTGGATCTACTTTGGCGTGCTGCATGGCATCGCCGTGATGCTGGTGGTGGCGCGGCTGACGGCTGGCTGGGGCGTCTGGCTGTGGCCGCTGGGTGCACTGGCGATTGCTTCTAAATTCATAGCTGCTTACGCAATCAATATCAGCGCTACAGCCGTATTTTTTAACCAAAAGACGGTGAACTGGCTGGGCTGGATCACCCAGAAGCCCATCACCGAAGACTATGTGCCCATCTTCCCCTGGCTGGGCGTGCTGTGGTGGGGCATGGCGGCCGGCTTCTGGCTGCTGCGCCACCGGCCGGCCTGGCTGCAAGGCGCTGCGCCGCGGCCGTTGGCCTGGCTGGGCCGCTGGAGCCTGCCGTACTACATGCTGCACCAGCCGCTGCTGATCGCCGCCATCACCGGATTCACCTGGTTCAAGACGTAAAAAAGCGGCCTAGGCCGCTTTTTTGTGGGCAAGCGCTAAGGCTTATTCCACCTTCGCTGCAGCGCGCAGTTCTTGCTGGAATGCGGCGAGCTTTTGCTGTTGCAATTGCTGACCAATTTGTGGCTTCACTTCTTCGAACTTGGGCAACTGGGCTTGGCGCTCGTCGTCCAGGCGGATGATGTGGTAGCCGAACTGGCTCTTCACCGGGGTGTCGGTGGTCTGGCCCTTTTTCAGCAGGATCAGGGCTTCGGTGAATTCCTTCACGTAGCTGCTGGGGTTGGCCCAGTCCAGATCGCCGCCCTTGGCGCCGGAGCCTGGGTCCTTGCTGGACTTCTTGGCGATGGCAGCAAAGTTGCCGCCTTTCTTCAGCTGGGCAATGATGGCCTTGGCTTCGGATTCTTTTTCCACCAAGATGTGGCTGGCCTTGTATTCCTTGCCGCCGTTGGCCGCGACAAACTTGTCGTACTCGGCTTGCATGTCGGCGTCGGTCACGGGGTGGGTCTTTTGGTAGTCGGCGAACAGTTCGCGGATCAGCAGGGTCTGGCGGGCCAGATCCAGCTGGGTCTTGTAGCTGTCGGTGGCGTCCAGGCCGCGCTTTTGGGCTTCCTGCATGAAGACTTCACGCGCGATGACTTCTTCCTTGATCTGGCCTTCGAGTTCTGGCGTGATCTGGCGGCCCGACTGCGCGACCTGTTGGGCCAGCGTATCCACGCGGGATTTCGGGACTGCCTTGCCGTTCACGATGGCGACGTTCTGGGCGCTGGCCGACAAGGCCATGCCGCTCAGCAAAGCAGCGGCGACCATGGTGGATAACAGTGTTTTCTTCATACGTTTCCTAGGAGGGGGTTGGGAGTCGCCGATTCAGGATCGACTCTGATGGACAAGGTAAAAGGATGGCTTAACGTGAAACAACTTTCATGACCCGGGGAGCTCTGCCCCCCAAGTACATGAAAGTTAAAGCGCTTCAATCGCAATGGCGTGGACGCCCTGGTCGATGAAATCCTGCAGAGCATCATACACAAGGCGGTGACGCGCTACGCGGGACTGGCCCGTAAACAAAGGTGAAGCAATCCGCACCCGGAAATGGGTGCCGAAACCGCTGCCGTTGGCGCCCGCATGGCCGGCGTGGGCCGCGCTTTCGTCCAGCACTTCGAGCTGGGTTGGGGCCAGTTTTTCGCGCAGGCGCTGCTCTAGCTGGGCGGCGCTGTGGCTGATCACATCGTTCATACGGTTTTATCCGATTCGGCCACTTCGGTGGCGGGCGTATCCGAGCCCAGGTAGCGCGAGATATACCAGCCCTGGCCGCCCATGAAGACCAGCGGGAACACATAGCCCCAGATCTTGAAGTTGATCCACTGGTCGGTGGTGTAGTAGGCCGCCACATAGCCGTTGACCGCCGCCATGAAAAAGCAGTACAGCATCCAGGCGACGTTCAGGCGCATCCACACCGCATCGGGCAGCTCCAGCTGGCTGCCCAGCATCAGCTTCAGGTAGTTCTTCTTCATTGGCCACATGGCGATGCCCATGGCCAGCGCCATGGCGATGTACAGCACGGTGGGCTTCCATTTGATGAAGGTTTCGTCCTGCAGGATCAGCGTCAGCGCGCCAAAACCCAGCACCATGCCCAAGGTAATCTTGTGCATGGTGGTCAGGCGCTTGTCGATGGCGTAGGTGACGGCCATTTGCACCACGGTGGCGCCCATCAGCACGCCGGTGGCGATGTAGATGGTGGTGAGTTTGTAGGCGCCGACGAACAGCAGAATGGGTAGGAAATCGAGCAGGGTTTTCATGAAAAAGGCTTGGCAACAGACCCGGTAGCTTAACTGGCCTTGAAATCGAGCGATGCCGAGTTCATGCAGTAGCGCAGGCCGGTGGGCGAGGGGCCGTCTTCGAACACATGGCCCAGGTGGGCGCCGCATTCGGAGCAGACGGTTTCGACCCGGCGCATGCCGTGGCTGGTGTCGGTGATTTCTTCGATCGCGCCGGGTTCGGCCTCTTGCGAGAAGCTGGGCCAGCCGCAGCCGGCGTCGAACTTGGTGCTGGAGTCGAACAGCTTTGCGCCGCAGCAGATGCAGCGGTACTCGCCCTGCACCCAGTGCTGGTCGTATTTGCCGGTGTGCGGGCGCTCGGTGGCCGCATGGCGGGTGACCTGGAAGGCCGCGGGCTCAGCGCCTTTTTCGGCCAATACGGCTTTCCATTCGGCGTCGGTTTTTTCAATTTTGTGGGTCATGATGAACAGCTGATAGCGATGGAAGAAGCCCAGTCGGGCGGGAAGTCGGCGTAGGTGTCATACCCCGGATGTTCGTCAAATGGGGTCTCCAGCAGCGCCAACAAGGTGTGGACTCCGGAAAAGTCCTTTTGGTTCGCCAGGCGGATGGCTTGTTCGCCCAAATGGTTGCGCAACACCAACTTCGGGTTGGTTTTAAGCATTAAATTGCCCGCCAGCGCAGTATCTATCTGCGCAAGCCGCTCTTGATACTGTAGCAACCAGGCGTCCAACGCGTCACGGTCCACCAGCATGTCGCGCACCGCGTCAGGCGTGGTACCCGGGGTTTTGGCCACCCAGTGGCTGAGGCGGCGCCAGAAGATGCTGAAGTCCACATGCTCCTGGGCCAGCAGCTGCAGAATGCCCTCGGCCAGCGCTTGGTCGCCCGGCTGCGCGTCCGGCAGGCCCAGCTTGGCGCGCAGGCGGCGGGCCATGGCTTCGGGGTAGATGGTTTTATAGCTTTCCAGCGCGGCCAGGGCGTGGTCGCGCTCGCCTATCAGCGGCAGCAGCGCCTGGCCCAGGCAGAACAAATTCCAGTGGCCGATGTTGGGCTGCTGGTCGTAGGCATAGCGGCCCTGGTCGTCGCTGTGGTTGCAGATGTGGTCGGGGTTGTAGCCGTCGAGAAACTGGAACGGCCCGTAGTCCAGGGTCAGGCCCAGGATGCTCATATTGTCGGTATTCATCACGCCGTGGCAGAAGCCCACCGCCTGCCACTGGGCGATCAGCTCGGCGGTGCGCGCGGTCACCGCCTGCAGCAGGGCCGCATACGGGTTGCCGCCAAAGGCCTGGCTGTGCCGACACTCGGGGTAGTACTGATCGATCACAAAGTCGGCCAGTTGGCGCAGCGGCTCCAGCTGGTTGCGCGCGGCAAAGTGTTCGAAATGGCCAAAGCGGATGAAGCTGGGCGCCACCCGGGTCACCACCGAGGCGGTTTCCATGGTTTCGCGGCGCACCGGCGCATCCGAGCCGGTGATGCACAGCGCCCGCGACGTAGCAATGCCCAGGCCGTGCATGGCCTCGCTGCACAAAAACTCGCGGATGCTGGAGCGCAGCACGGCCCGGCCGTCGCCCATGCGCGAATACGGCGTGCGGCCCGCGCCCTTGAATTGCAGCTCCAGCCCCTGGCCGTTGGCGGCCAGCACCTCGCCCAGCAGGATGGCCCGGCCGTCGCCCAGCTGCCCGGCCCATTGGCCGAACTGGTGGCCGCTGTAGACGCTGGCCAGGGTCTGGCTGCCGCGGATGGGGGTGTTGCCGGTGAAGGCCTGTGCGCCGGCGTCGGAGCTAAGCCAACTGGGGTCCAAGCCCAGCTCGCGCGCCATCGCGGCACTGTGGCCTACCCAGTAGGGAGCGGGCAGGGGAGTCGGCTGCAGGTTCGTATAAAAATTGCTGCCCAGGCCGGCAAAGCGGTTGCGCCAGGTCAGGCCCAGATCGAGGTCTAGTGGAGTCTCAACGGCAATATTCATCGCTAGATTGTCCCGCAGATGCCACGGGACGCGCTGGCGACACCCTGCGGGTCAACACTGGGACCAGGGAGACTGGCGTTGGGCAATACTGGAATCCATACCAAAGAGGAGTAGACCGATGCTGGGCCTGATGCAAAACCAACCCCTGCTGATCTCGACGCTGATCGCATTTGCCGACCGCCACCATGGCGATGCCGAAATCGTTTCGCGCCGGGTCGAGGGCGACATCCACCGCACGACCTACCGCCAGGTGGCTGCCCGCGCCCGACAGGTTGCGAATGCGCTCGACGGCCTGGGCCTGGGCTTCAGCGACCGCGTGGCCACCCTGGCCTGGAACGGCTACCGGCACCTGGAGCTGTACTTCGGCGTCAGCGGCTCGGGCCGGGTGCTGCACACCATCAACCCGCGTCTGCACCCCGATCAGATCGCCTGGATCACCCAGCACGCCGAAGACCGGGTGCTGTGCTTCGACGCCACCTTCTTGCCGCTGGTCCAGGCGGTGCACGCGCGTTGCCCTACGGTGCAGCACTGGGTGATGCTCTGCGATGCCGACAAGCTGCCGGCCGACACCGGCATCCCCGGCCTGCTGAGTTACGAGGCTTGGATAACCGCGGCCTCCAGCAGCTACGACTGGCCGGTGTTCGACGAAAACACTGCCTCCAGCATGTGCTACACCAGCGGCACCACCGGCGACCCCAAGGCTGCGCTGTACAGCCACCGCTCCACCACCTTGCATGCCTACGCCGCCGCCTTGCCCGATGCCATGGACATCAGCGCGCGCGATGCGGTGCTGCCGGTCGTGCCCATGTTCCACGTCAACGCCTGGGGCATTCCGTACAGCGCGGCGCTGACCGGCTGCAAGCTGGTGTTCCCCGGCCCGGCGATGGACGGCAAATCCATCTACGAGCTGATCGAGGCCGAAAAGGTGACCTTCGCCGCCGGCGTACCCACCGTCTGGCAGATGCTGCTCGGCCATATGCAGCCGGCCGGCCTGCGCTTCAGCAGCCTGCAGCGCACGGTGATTGGCGGCTCGGCCTGCCCGCCGGCCATGGTCAACGCGTTCCAGAACACCTATGGCGTGGAAGTGCTGCACGCCTGGGGCATGACCGAAATTTCACCCCTGGGAACCCTCTGCAGCTTGAAGAACAAGCACCTGCTGCTATCTAAAGAGGAGCAAATGGCGATCCGCCTGAAGCAGGGGCGTGCGGTTTACGGCGTGGACATGCAGATCGTCGACGGCGACGGCCAGCCGCTGCCGCACGACGGCGTGGCCGCCGGCGACCTGCTGGTCAAGGGCCCGTGGATCGTGGCCGACTATTACAAAAGCCAGGTGCCCAGCCCGCTGGTGGACGGCTGGTTCCCCACCGGCGACGTGGCCACCATCGACGCCGATGGCTACCTGCAGATCACCGACCGCAGCAAGGACGTGATCAAGTCGGGCGGCGAATGGATCAGCTCGATCGCGGTGGAAAACATCGCCGTCGCCCACCCGGCCGTCGCCATGGCGGCCTGCATCGGCATCAAGCACCCCAAGTGGGACGAGCGGCCCATCGTGGTGGTAGTGAAGAAGCCCGGCGCCGAGCTCACGGCCGCTGAGCTGCTGCAGTTCTACGAGGGCAAAACCGCCAAGTGGCAGATCCCCGACGATGTGGTGTTCGTCGACGCGATCCCGCTGGGCGCTACCGGCAAGATGCAGAAGATGCGCTTGCGCGAGCAGCTGAAGGACTACCGCCTGCCCGGCAGCTCTTAAATTAAGTGCCAAATAGGCCGCTGGCGCAGTATCTAACTGCGCCAGCAGCTATGGATATAGGAGCGTATTCCGAATAACTCAGGGCGTGGCCGGCACGACTTCCACCTGGTTGTATTCGCGCAAGATGCCACCGCCAGCCACGCTGCCCGAGCTGTTGCCCTGGCCCATCATGCGGGCACGACAGGCGGTTTGGTCGTCGGGCGGCAGCTTTTCGCAGCGGGCCATGGCGTTGGCCAGCAATGTGTCGGCCGACAGGCTGCGGCGGCTTTTGTCGGTACGGGCATTGCGGGCTTCTTCCAGACAGGTCGCCAGGCTCTGCGGCGTGTGGCCGCTGCGGCAGGCGCGCACTTCGTCCTGGTAGTTGCCGGATGCGTCGATGCTGACTTGGGCCGTGGCGGCCGTGACCGCAAACAGTGCGATAGCGGCAAAGTACATATAACTACGGCGTGCTGATGTATGGGTGGAGATGTCTGCAGGGTGCGGCATGGTGTGCGCCTCCAAAGCTTTTAGGGTGGACCCAGTATGGTTTCCGCCTTGCGCGCGCGCTGCCAGACAGTGCGACGTGCTGCGGGGCGCCATTTTCTGAAGGCCTTGTAGGCCTATTCCTGCGTACGGTGGCGCACAGACGCCGGCCGTCGCCGGCCGCTAGGCTGCAGATGCACTATTTGAAAAGGAATGCATGTGTTCTGCGCTAGCTCAAATGCACACGCATGTCCTGCTGTGAAACTCAAATAATGGCAAATCTCAACCCCACGCCCGTGTCCCTGACGACCGCAGCGGCCGCCATCGCGCAACCGACTCCGCAAAGCCTGGTTTTGTCGGGCGCCTGGACTGCGGCCGGCCTGCAGGCCAACATGTTGCAGCAGCTGGATGCCGTGCAACTCTCCGCAGCGACCGCGCTCCGGGTCGATGCTGCGCAGGTGGCGGCACTGGATTCCGCCGGGGCCTGGGTGCTGCAAAAGCTGCTGCTGCGCTTGCGCAGCCAGGGCAGCGCGGTGGATCTGCAGGGCTTGGGCGCGCCGTTTTCCCGCTTGCTGGACTTTGTTGCGCAGCAAGTGGCCAACCAGGCCCGCAAGCCATTGCCCCCGCCGCTGCCCCAGCCCGGGGTGCTGGAAAGTGTTGGCCGCAGCACGGTAGAGGCCGCTGAGCAAGCCCTGGCACTGCTGGGCTTCATGGGTGAAACCGCGGTGGCCCTGGCCCGCTGCGTTGTGCAGCCCAGGCGGTTTCGCTGGCGCTCGGTTTTGGTCAACATCCGTATCGCGGGGTTTGACGCTCTGCCCATCGTCGGGTTGCTGGCTTTTTTGCTGGGCATTGTGGTGGCCTACCAGAGTGCCGACCAGTTGCGGCAGTACGGCGCCAACATCTTTATCGTGGACATCGTGGGCCTGTCGATGCTGCGCGAGTTTGCGCCCTTGATCGCTGCCATCATCGTGGCCGGCCGATCCGGCTCGGCCTATGCCGCGCAGATCGGCACCATGGTGGTGACCGAAGAGGTGGATGCCTTGCGCACCCTGGGCATAGCGCCGGTGGAGCTGCTGGTGCTGCCCAAGCTGATCGCCTTGGCGGTTGCGCTGCCGCCGTTGACGATGTTTGCCGATGTGCTCAGCGTGCTGGGCGGCATGGTGATGGCGCGCGCGCAGCTGGATGTGGGTTTTGCCGAGTTTCTGGACCGCTTTGTCAAAGCCGTCAGCGCCACCTCGTACATGGTGGGTGTGGGCAAAGCCCCGGTGTTTGCCGCCATCATCGCGGTGGTTGGCTGCTTTCAGGGGTTTCGCACCCGCGGTGGCGCCGAGAGCGTGGGCCGCCAGACCACACGCAGCGTGGTGCAGTCCATCTTTCTGGTGATCGTGGCCGATGCTTTGTTCTCCATCATCTTCAGCGTGCTGGACCTCTGATATGCCAACCACTCCCGCAGAAGATGGCCTGGTGATCGAGATGCGCAATGTTGCGACGCGCTTCGGCGCGCACACCGTGCATACCGATGTGAACCTGGGCATCCGCAAGGCCGAGATATTCGCCTTGATTGGCGGCAGTGGTTCGGGCAAATCTACCTTGTTGCGCGAAATGGTTTTGCTGCAGCGCCCCAGCGCCGGCTCGGTCAAGGTGCTGGGCATGGACTTGCTCAGCATCGGCGATGGCGATGCCCTGGCGCTGTGCCGCCGTTGGGGTGTGATGTTCCAGCATGGCGGTTTGTTCGGCGCTCTGACGGTGGGTGACAACATCGGCTTGCCGCTGCGCGAACATACCCAGCTGCCGCCGGCCCTGATTGCGGAAATCGCCGCGACCAAGCTGGCGATGGTCGGCCTGGCGCCCGAGGTGGCAGCCCAGTATCCGGCCGAGCTCAGCGGCGGCATGCTCAAGCGTGCGGCGCTGGCGCGGGCCCTGGCCCTCGACCCCGAACTGCTGTTTCTGGACGAGCCGACTGCCGGCCTGGACCCGGTCAGTGCGGCCGGCGTGGACGCCTTGGTGCTGCAGTTGCGCGGGCTGTTTGGCCTGACCATCGTGATGGTGACCCACGATCTCGACCTGCTGTGGCAGGTAGCCGACCGGGTGGCCGTGCTGGCCCAGGGCACGGTGCAAGCCATAGGTTCGATGGCCGAGCTGTCGCAGCTGGACAACCCGGCGATCCGGCCCTTTTTTGACGGTCCGCGCAGCCGGGCAGTGCAAGCGCAGGCCGGAGAGGCCGAACAGCCCGCAGGCGGCACAACCAGGAGCACACCATCGAAACCAAAGTGAACTACCCCCTCGTAGGCGTATTCGTCCTGCTGCTAGGCGCGGCCCTGGTGGCGGGCCTGCTGTGGCTCGCCTCTGGCGGCGCCGTGCGCAAGCAATACGACCTGTACCTGGCGATCGAGAACGAATCGGTTGCCGGCCTGAACCTGAACGCGCCCGTCAAATACAACGGTGTAGAGGTCGGCCGGGTGCGCGACATCCACCTGGACGCCGCTAACCCGGAGCGCGTGCAGCTGACCTTTGCGATAGAGCAGGGCACGCCGATCAAGGAAGACACGGTGGCCGTGCTGAAAACCCAGGGGCTTACCGGCATCGCCTACGTGGAGCTGGGCGGCGGCACCCCGGCCGCGCCACTGCTGCGTGCCAAAGCGCCAGGCCTGTACCCGGAAATCCGCACCAAGCCCTCGCTCAGCGCTCGACTGGAAAACGTGCTCACCACCGCCGCCGAAAAGCTCGACCGCATATCGAACAATGTGGATGCGGTGCTGAGCAACGAGAACCGGCTTGCCATCCGCCAGGTGCTGGCCGACATGGCCGTGATCAGCCGCACCATTGCCGGCCGCAAAGACAGTATTGACAAGGGCCTCGCCAACGCCGCGCGCACCTTCCAGAACACCGCCCAGGCGTCGGCACAGCTCGGGCTCGCGATTGCGCGCATCGGCCCGGCCGCCGATGCCGTGCAGAAAATGGGCTTGGAAACCGCCCTCACCAGCCAGCGGGCTGCGCAGGTGATCGATGCCGCCGCCATCGATTTGGCCCGGGTGGGAGGCGAAACCCTGCCCGAAGTACAGCGCTTGCTGGGTGAAATGAATGCCTTGTCCGGTTCGCTGCGACGCCTGAGCGAGCAAACCGAGCGCAACCCCGCTTCCTTGCTCTGGGGGCGCAGCCTGGTGCCGAACGGGCCGGGCGAATCCAACCCACAAACCCCACAGGCAATAGCACCATGAAATACTTCCCCTTGATGCACCCTATGGGCTGGTGCAGCGCCCTTGTCGCCTTGGCGCTGGCCAGTGGATGCACGGCATTGCGCCCGGCGGCGGTGGCGCAGCCCAGCGTCTACACGCTGGGCACTGCGCTGGCGGCTGCGCCCGTGCAAGCCGCCGCGTCGGCGCCGACCTTGCTGGTGGATCTGCCGCGCGCGGCGCCGGGGTTCGACACCGCCCACATCGTCTACGTGCGCAGCCCGCATACCCTGGAGTACTTTGCCCACAACGCGTGGGTGGATACGCCGGCCCGCATGCTGGCGCCGCGGATCGTGGCCGCGTTGGGCCAGGGCGGCGCTTTCCGCGCGGTGGTGCTGGCACCGACTGCGGTGGCGGGCAGTCTGCGGCTGGACACCGAAATCCTGCGCCTGCAGCAAGACTTTTCCACTGCGCCCAGCCGCACCCGCTTTACGCTGCGCGCCACCTTGGTGGATTCCAGCACCCGCCGGGTGCTGGCCTGGCGCGAGTTTGATGCAAGCGTGGCAGCCAAGACCGATGACCCTTATGGCGGCGTAGTGGCGGCCCATGGCGCGGTGCAGGCGGTGTTGGACGAGCTGGCGGCGTTTTGCGCATCCACGCTTGCCGACCGATAACGCCTGACCTTTGTAGGGGTGCTGCGCGCAGGGCTTGAGTATTTTTGGCTTGGGCCTAGAATGCAGATAACTGTTTATTTATCCAGTATTTTCTGCCGCTATTTACCGCCATGCCTGCCCGCGCTGTTCCCTTTCTCGATTCCGTCTGGCGCGCCAGCGAGCTGAGCGCGGGTGGTGCGCCCACGGTGGCCAGCGGCCATGCGGCGCTGGACGCGGCGCTACCCGGCGGCGGCTGGCCCTGCGGCAGCCTGACCGAGCTGCTGCAAACCCAGGCCGGCGTACACGAGTGGCGCTTGCTGCTGCCGGCGCTGCGCACCGTGCCGGGCGCGGTGGTGCTGGTGGCCAGCCCGCATCTGCCGAATATGCCGGCGCTGGCCAGCATGGGTTTGCCCATGGCTTCCGTCTTGCTGGTCCATGCCAGCCGGCCGGCCGACCGGCTGTGGGCGGCCGAGCAGGCGCTGCGCTGCCGCGATGTCGGCGCGCTGCTGGTCTGGCTGGACCAGGCCCGGTCTGAGCAATTGAGGCGTTTGCAGATGGCTGCCCAAAGCGCCAACCAGAACCAGGCGCCGCTGGTGTTTGCCTTCCGGCCGCTGGGCGCACAGCACGAGTCGTCGCCCGCGCCGCTGCGCATCCGCCTGGGCAGCGCGCCCGGGCACCGGCTGGAACTCGGCGTGTTGAAGCGCCGCGGCCCCAGCCTGGACCGGCCGGTGCTGTTGCTGCCCGCGCTGCCACCGGCCCTGGTGAAACCGGCGCGCATATTTACGCCCCTTGTTGGCACCCCGCTGCATGCTGTGGATCGCCCTCGCACCCCTAGCGCCGCCTGAAGAAGCCGCGGAAGCCGAGGCGCTGCTGCAAGCCCTGGCCTGGGCCGTGCTGCAGTTCAGCCCCCGTGTCTGCCGGCTGGAGCAGGCTGTGCTGCTGGAGGTGGAGGCCAGCGTACGCCTGTTCCACGGCCAGCGCCAACTGCTGCGCCAGGTGCAGCAGCAAGCGGCGCCGTGGTGCGCCTGCAGCCTGGCGCTGGCGCCCACCGCCTTGGCTGCGCTGGCCCTGCTGAAGCAGCGCAGTGCAGCCTTAGTGGGCTGTAGTCCGCACACTCTGCAGGCCCGTCTGGACGGCCTGCCCATGCAATGCCTGGCGGCGTTGGCCGCCCATCTGCCGACCCTGCAGCGCCTTGGCTGCCGCAGCCTGGGCCAGGTGCGTGCGCTGCCACGTAGCGGTGTGTCTCGCCGCTTTGGCGCTGGTGTGTTGGACGCGCTGGACCGGGCCTATGGATTGAAGCCCGAACTCTATCCCTGGGTGGTGCTGCCCGAGCAGTTTCGCCTGCGGTTGGAATTTAGCGGCCGCATCGAGGTGGCTCAGGGCATGCTGTTTGGCGTGCAGCGCCTGCTGCTGCAGCTGAAAGCCTGGCTGCAGGCCCGGCAAAGCGGCGCCATCGGCGTGCGCCTGCACTGGGAGCATGACATGCAGCGCCGCAGCGAGGCGGCGGCCGGCTGCATGGAGGTGCGCACAGCCGAAGCCACCCGCGACACCGCACACCTGGCCAAGCTGCTGGCCGAGCATCTGGCTCACACCCAGCTGGCCGCGCCGGTGGTGGCTATCACGCTGGAAGCGCTGGGCGTGGAGCGGCTGCAGGTCGGCAGCCAGAGCCTGCTGCCTGAGGACCGGGTGCGCGGCGAATCGCTGCAGCAGTTCATTGAACGGGTCTCGGCCCGGCTCGGGCCACAGCAGGTGCTGCGTGCCCACGCCGTGGCCGACCACCGTCCGCAGCGCATGCAGACCTGGGCCGCGGCCAGCACCACGCCGCCCGGCAAACCTGTCGCGCCCGATCCGGCCCAGGCCTCGCATCCGCCGTGGATCTTGCGCCAGCCACAACCTCTGGCGGTGCAGAACCACCGCCCGCTGTACCAGGGGCCGCTGCGCCTGCTGGCCGGCCCCGAGCGCATCGAGGCCGGCTGGTGGGAGGGTGTAGAAGATTTGACCCGGCGCGACTACTTCATCGCCCACAGCGAACATTCCGGCCTGCTGTGGGTTTACCGCGAGCGGGCACCGGCCCGGGGCAGCAGTGGCTGGTTCTTGCATGGCTTGTATGGCTAATAAGGAATTGCCCGGCTATGCCGAGCTGTATTGCCTGAGCAACTTCAGCTTTCAGCGCGGGGCCTCGCATCCCGAGGAACTGGTGGAACGCGCATTGGAGCTGGGCTACACCGCCCTGGCGATCACCGACGAATGCTCGGTGGCCGGCGTGGTGCGCGCGCATGTGGCAGCACGCCAGCAGCCTTTGCATTTGCTGATCGGTTCCGAATTCAAGCTGCAGGACGGCAGCCGCTTGGTGCTGCTGGCCCGCAACCGCCGCGGCTACGGCCAGCTGTGCGAATGGATCACCCTGTGCCGCGCCCCGCGCGATGCTGACTACCGGCAAGACTCCGCGCATTGGGAGGCCCAGGCCAGCCAGCTGAACGACTGCCTGGCCTTGCTATCCCCACCCCGGCTGGCCGATGCGGACGCCATCGGCGCGCGTGCCCAGTGGCTGCAGCGCCTGTTTCCGCAGCGTTGCTGGATTGCGGTGACCCTGCTGCAGCGCCTGGACGACGCGCGCTGGCTGCACACGCTGCAGCAGGCCGGCCAGCGCAGCGGCCTGAGGCTGCTGGCTGCAGGTAACGTGCACATGCATGCGCGCTCGCGCAAGCCCTTGCACGACGTGATCAGCGCCGTGCGCCTGGGGCGGCCGGTGGCCGACTGCGGCTTTGCCTTGCAGCCGAATGCCGAGTCCCATTTGCGCACCCGCGTGCGCCTGGCCGGCCTGTACCCGCCCGAGCTGCTGCAGGAAAGCCTGCTGGTGGCCGCGCTGTGCACCTTTAACCTCGACGAACTGAAGTACGAATATCCGCAAGAGGTCGTGCCGCAGGGCCATACCGCGACCAGCTTTTTGCGCCTGAGCGCGCTGGCGGGTGCCGCCGAGCGCTACCCCGAGGGTGTGCCGGCCGATGTGCTGGCGCGGCTGGACTACGAGCTGGCGCTGATCAGCGACCTGAACTACGAAAAATACTTTCTGACCGTCTATGACATCGTGCGCTTTGCGCGCAGCCGCAACATCTTGTGCCAGGGCCGCGGCTCGGCGGCCAATTCGGTGGTCTGCTACTGCCTGCGGGTCACCGAGGTCGACCCAGTCCGAAGCCATGGCCTGTTCGAACGCTTCATCAGCCGCGAGCGCAACGAGCCGCCGGACATCGACGTCGATTTCGAGCACGAACGGCGCGAGGAGGTGATCCAGTATCTGTACGAGCGCTTCGGCCGGCACCGTGCCGCGCTGACCGCCACCGTGGTCACCTACCGGCCGCGCAGCGCCATCCGCGACGTGGGCAAGGCCTTGGGCTTGCCGCTGGACATGCTGGAGGCGCTGGCCAAGAACCATGTGTGGTGGGACGGCCCCGAGGCCATGCCCGAGCGCCTGCGCGAGATCGGCGTGGACCCCACGCTGCGCAGCATCGTCTTGCTGCTGGAATTGACGCGTACGCTGATCGGCTTTCCGCGCCATCTGTCGCAACACACCGGTGGCTTTGTGCTGACCGGCGACCGGCTCACTTCCAGCGTACCGGTGCGCAATGCCGCGATGGAAAACCGCACCACCATCGAGTGGGACAAAGACGATATCGACGCGCTGGGCCTGCTGAAGGTGGACGTGCTGGCTCTCGGCATGCTGACCGCCATCCACCGCAGCCTGAACTTCATCAGCCAGTGGCGTGGCTACGCATTCACCCGGCAGCACATCAAGGAGGGCGATACAGCGACTTACGACATGTGCTGCGCCGCCGACACCATAGGCGTGTTCCAGATCGAGTCGCGGGCCCAGCAGAGCATGCTGCCCCGGCTGCGGCCGCGTTGCTATTACGACCTGGTGGTGCAGGTGGCCATCGTGCGGCCCGGGCCCATCCAGGGCGGCATGGTGCACCCATTTCTGCGGCGCCGCCAGGGTCTGGAGCCCAAAACCTTACCCAATGAAGCGCTTGGTCCAGCCCTTGAACGCACGATGGGTGTACCGATTTTTCAAGAGCAGGTGATGCAGATCGCCATGATCGCCGCGGGCTTCAGCCCCGGCGAGGCTGACGAACTGCGCCGCGCCATGGCCGCCTGGAAGCGCAAGGGGGGTATCGAGAAGTTCTACCAGCGCATCCTGGACGGCATGGCGGAGCGTAAATATGAACCCGAGTTTGCCGAGGCGATCTTCCGCCAGATGCAGGGCTTTGGCGAATACGGCTTCCCAGAAAGCCACGCGGCCAGCTTTGCGCTGCTGGTCTACGACAGCGCATACATGAAATGCCATGAGCCAGGCTGTTTTCTGGCGGCCATGCTGAATTCGCTGCCTATGGGCTTTTACGGCCCGTCGCAATTGGTGCAGGATGCGCAGCGCCATGGCGTGGA
The DNA here is from genome assembly GCF_900104385.1 of Rhodoferax sp. OV413. Classification (GTDB taxonomy): domain Bacteria; phylum Pseudomonadota; class Gammaproteobacteria; order Burkholderiales; family Burkholderiaceae_C; genus Rhodoferax_B. The sequence goes on from NZ_FNJA01000001.1 coordinate 24,011, forward strand.
AGTGCGGCCGGCCGACGTGACCCACAGCGACTGGGACTGCACCTTGGAAGATGGAGGGCAGGACCAGCCAGCGGTACGCCTGGGCCTGCGATTGGTGTCGGGCGTGTCCCAGAAGAACATGGTGCGCCTGGTGCAGGCCCGTGCCGATCAACCGTTCAGCAGCACCGAAGACCTGGCCTTGCGCGCGCAGCTGGACGCGCCTACCTTGAATGCGTTGGCCCGGGCCGATGCGCTGGCCAGCCTGTCCGGGCATCGGCGCCAGCAGGTCTGGGATGCCTCGGCCTTGCATGCCACGCCTGCGCTGCTGCGCGATGCGCCGGTGGATGAGCAGGCGCTGGCTTTGGAAGAGGCCCCCGAAGCCGAGGAAATCGTCTGGGACTACGCGGCCCTGGGCATGAGCTTGCGCCGCCACCCCGTGGCCTTGCTGCGTGGCTATTTACGCAAGCGCTGGCTGCTGTCGGCCGCCGAATTGCGCGATCTGCCGGAGGCCGCCACCGGCCGCATGGTGCGCGCCTGCGGCTTGGTCACCGTGCGGCAGCAGCCGGGTACGGCCAAGGGCATCGTGTTTGTCACGCTGGAGGACGAAACTGGCAGCGTGAACGTGATCGTCTGGAAGAGCCTGCGCGACAGCCAGCGCGCCCCCTTGCTGCAGGCCAAGCTGCTGGCGGTGTACGGCCAGTGGCAGCGCGTGGGTGAGGTGCGGCACCTGGTGGCCAAGCACTTGCGCGATGTCAGCAATTTGCTGGGCGAACTGGCTACCAGCAGCCGGGATTTTCATTGAGTTGTCACACGAATGCTATTAAATAAATAGCTATTTGCGCTGGTGGAATATGTGCCAGAGGCCTAAAAAGCTTATGAAGTGGATAGGGCAGATGGGTCACGGCTTTGTCATCGTTTTGACATCAAATTTCATGACACTGGCCGCTACCATCCCGCGCCCGTTTGTCTGACCCTACTGATGTCCGCACTTAAAAAAAATACTTCCGTACCCGAGTCCACCCCTGGAGCGCTGCTGGACCGCGACCACAGCATCCTGGCTTTCAACGAAAGGGTGCTGGACTGCGCCCTTCGGCCTGATGTGCCCTTACTGGAGCGGCTGCGCTACCTGTGCATCGTCTCGTCCAACCTGGATGAATTTTTTGAAGTGCGTGGCGCCCCGCACCTGGTGGCGGCCCACAGCAACGACTACCGCGGTGTCTACACCGTCGACTCTTTCAAGAAACTGGCGGCCGATGCCCATGCGCTGGTAGCGCGCCAGTACGCGCTGTACAACGACCAGCTGCAGCCGGCGTTTGCCGAGCAAGGCTTCCAGATCATTCCGCATGGCGAGCGCAACCCCGTGCAGCGCCGCTGGGTCAAGGCCTACTTTGACCGCGAAGTCCGCCCATTGCTGATGCCGGTGGGGCTGGACCCCGCACACCCGTTTCCGCAGGTGGCCAACAAGTCGCTGAACTTCATCGTGCGTCTGCGCGGGCACGATGCGTTTGGCCGTGAGAACGAGATCACCATCGTCAAGGTGCCGCGCGTGCTGCCGCGGCTGATCCGCTTGCCGGATGCGGTGTCGGGCGAGCGCATGCTGTTCGTGTCGCTGTCGAGCGTGATCCGTGCGCATCTGCACGAGATGTTTGTCGGCCGCGAGGTTGGGCAGTTTTCGCAGTTCCGCGTGACCCGGCATTCCGACCTGGCGGTAGACGAGGACGATGTGCGCAACCTGCGCACCGCACTGCGTCAGGGCTTGGAAATACGGCACTTTGGCCAGGCGGTGCGGCTGGAGGTGTCGGCCGATTGCTCCGAGCATTTGTCGCAATTTCTGCTGCGGCAGTTCGACCTGCCCGAGCAGGCGCTGTACCGCGTGCATGGCCCGGTGAACCTGGCGCGGCTGACCCAGCTGATCGACCTGGTGGACCGGCCAGCCTTGCTGTTCCCGCCGTTCCAGGCCAGCTGGCCGCGGCAGCTGACGCGCGGGCAGTCGTTTTTTGAACGCCTGAAGCAAGGTGATGTGCTGATCCACCAGCCATTCGAGAGCTTTGATGCGGTGCTGGCCTTCTTACGCGAGGCGGTTCACGACCCGGCGGTGCTGGCCATCAAGCAAACCATTTACCGCACCGGCCCGGATTCCGAGCTGATGGCCTTGCTGCGTGAAGCCGTGCGCCGCGGCAAAGAAGTCACCGTGGTGGTGGAGCTGAAAGCCCGTTTCGACGAAGAAGCCAATATCAACTGGGCGGAGATGCTGGAGTCAATTGGCGCCCAGGTGGTGTACGGCGTGGTGGGTCTGAAAACCCACGCCAAGATGCTGCTGGTGACGCGCCGTGAAGGCAAGCAGCTGCGCCGCTACGGCCATTTGTCCACCGGCAACTACAACCCGCGCACGGCCCGGCTGTACACCGACATCAGCCAGCTGACCGCCGACGCGGCGCTGACCAGCGACATGGAGCAGGTGTTTGTGCACATCGCCGGCCAGAGCAAGCTGCCGCGCCTGCGCCGCCTATGGCTGGCACCGTTCCAGCTGCACCGCAAGCTGACCGACACGATGGATGCGCTGGGCAAGGCTGCGGCGCAGGGCAAGTCGACCCGCATCGTCGCCAAGATGAATGCGCTGACCGACGAGGCGCTGATTGCCGCCCTGGTGCGCGCGGGCCAGCAGGGCGTGCGCATCGACTTGGTGGTGCGCGGCGCCTGCATGCTGCCCGGCCAGGTGCCGGGCTGGACCGACAACATCCGCGTGCGCTCGGTGGTCGGCCGGTTTCTGGAGCATTCGCGCATCTTCTACTTCCGCAATGGCGACAAGGAAGATCTCTATCTGTCGAGCGCCGACTGGATGAACCGCAACATGCTGCGCCGCATCGAGCTAGCCTGGCCGGTCACCGACCCGCAACTGCGCCAGCGCGTGATCGACGAATGCCTGGTGCCCTATCTGCTGGATGAACGCGATGCCTGGGACCTGGGCCCGGACGGTAGCTATACCCGAACCCGCAGCGACGGCCCTGGCGCGCAGGCCGCCTTGATGGGCCGCTACGGCCAACGCCGCAGGTGAACGCCATGGACCTGATCTTGTGGCGCCACGCCGAAGCAGAGGAGGGGGATGAAACCGTGGACGACATGGTCCGTTGCCTGACGCCGCGCGGCGTCAAGCAAGCCCACCGCATGGCCCAGTGGCTGGACCGGAATCTGCCCGAAAGCACCCGGGTACTGGCCAGCCCGGCGCACCGTACCGAGCAAACCGTACGCGCTATGGGCCGCCGCTACAAACTGCGGCCTGAATTGGCGCCTGGTTGCAGCCCAGAGCAGCTATTGGCGGCTGCCCAGTGGCCGGACAGCAAGGCTGCGGTATTGGTTGTCGGCCACCAGCCCACACTGGGTCAGACGATTGCCCAGTTGCTGGGCATGGGCGACGTGGAGCTGTCGGTGCGCAAGGGCGCGGTCTGGTGGCTGCGCCGGCGCGACCGTGACGGCCTGGCCCAGACCGTGGTGGTCACGGTGCAGGCCCCGGAGCTGCTTTAGGCCTTCTTTGCGACCTTTTTGACTGCTTTCTTGGCGGCGGGCTTGGCCGGCGCTGCGCTGGCGGCTTCTGCTGCAGGGCGGCCGGTCTTGATGGTTGGCACGGCGTGCAGGGCTACCCGCAAAGCTGCATCCGACATGGCGGCCAGGGCCTTGATGCCGGCGCGCAGCAACTCGCTCTTCTTGGCGGGCTGGGCCAGCGCGATGGCGCGCAGTTTCAGGTCGTCCAGCACGGTGTATTCGGCTTTGGGGATGGTGAAGCTGTCGCGGACCAGCTTGGGCTTCTTGGCCTTGGCGGGCTTCTCGGCGGCGACTGCGGCCACTGGCTTGGGCTTGGCTACAACGGCCTTGGGTTTTGCAGCAGGGGCTTTGGTGCTCTTGGCCACTTTGGCGCGCACAGGGGCTGCTTTGGGTGCGGCGGCCTTGGCGGGCACAGTCTTTTCGACGGGTGCGGCGGGCGCTGCAACTGGTGCGGCTACGGGTGTGCTGGTGGCTTTGGGGGCGGCGGTCATGCGGAAATTCCTTTTTTAAACGATTTATATAGTTTATATGGTTTTGAGGAATTTTTGAAGCCGTCAGCGGGTGTTGGCGTACTTTTCACGCGGCTGTCATGGCCGTGACTTACTGTGCACGGTTGTCCCGTTGCGATGGAGTAATACTTTGGATGCTTTTGCGGTGGATATGCCCAGCCTGACCCGCGACTACCTGCCGACCAGCGTGCGCCAGGGGCGCGGACCCTTGGCCGAACTGATGCGCAAGAACGCACTGTATTCGGTGTTCCAGCCGATCGTGGACCTGCGCAATGGCAGCGTGTATGCGCACGAGGCCCTGATCCGTGGTGTGGAAGGCACGCCGCTGTTTGGCGCCGATGCTTTGTTCCAGGCCGCGCGCGCAGAAGGCCTGTTGTTCGAGTTCGAGCTGTACTGCATTGGCGTGGCGTTGGAAGGCTGGGGCCGTTTGCAGGAGCCGGGCCGCTTGTTTGTGAACATCAGTGCCGACGCCCTGGTGGACGTGGTGCAGCGCCAGGGCTGTACCAAGCTCGTGCATCTGGTGCGCAGCTTTCGGGTTTTGCCCCGCATGCTGGTGCTCGAGCTGACCGAGCATGAGCGTGTTAACAACATGGACCAGTTGATCGACGTGGTGCGCGAAGTGCGCGCGGCCGGCCTGTCGCTGGCGCTGGACGACTTTGGCGATGGGCGCTCCAGCCTGCGCCTGTGGTCGCAGGTGAAGCCGGAGATCGTGAAGATCGACAAGTACTTCACCAAGGACATCTCCCAGCATGCGGACAATCTACAAACCTTGCAGGCGCTGAAGCAGATTGCCACTATTTTCGGCACCCAACTGGTGGCCGAAGGCATTGAAACCAAGGACGACCTGCGGGTGTTGCGCGATCTGGACCTGGCCTACGGCCAGGGCTATCTGCTGGGCCGACCCGAGCTGTTGCCGCGGGTGAAGGTGAAAGAGCTGGCCCTGGAGGTGCTGAACGACACCTTGGTGTCGATCTTTCCGGCGTCCGGGCGGGTGTCCCGGTCAGGCGTGTTGCGTGGCTTGTCGGTGCAGCAGGCGCCCTGTGCCGGAATCCACACCACCAACGACCAGTTGTCGGTGCTGTTTTTGCAGCATCCTGAGCTGCATGCGATTGCCATCGTCGATCAGGGCCGGCCGCTGGCGTTGGTGAACCGGCACGAGTTCATGACGCATTACGCTACGCAGTACTACCGCGAAGTGCACGGGCGCAAGCCCTGCCTGGCCAATGCCAACCATGCGCCGCGGCTGGTGGAGCGCGACCATAACGTCGACGAGCTGGTGGGCATACTGACCTCGCAAGACCAGCGCTACCTGACCGAGGGCTTTATCGTCACCGAAAACGGGCGCTACATCGGGCTGGGTACCGGCGACCAGCTGGTGCGCTCGGTGACCGAGGTGCGGCTGGAGGCGGCCCGCCATGCGAACCCGCTGACCTTTTTGCCCGGCAATATCCCTATCAGCCAGCACATCGAGCGTTTGATGGACGCCGGTGCCGACTTTGTGGCCTGTTATGCGGACCTGAACCACTTCAAGCCGTTCAATGACCATTACGGCTACTGGCGCGGCGATGAAATGATTCGCCTGGTGGCCAAGCTGGCGCTGGCGCACTGCGATGCCAAGCGGGATTTCGTCGGCCACGTGGGCGGTGATGATTTCATTTTTTTGTTCCAGAGCAGCGACTGGGCCCAGCGTTGCGAAGCTATCGTACAGGAGTTTGCCGAGCGGGCCCTGACCCTGTTCGATGATGCGGCGCGGCTGGCTGGGGGCATCCAGGCCGAAGACCGCCAGGGCGCACAGCGGTTCTTTCCGTTCACTACGCTGTCGATAGGCGCGGTGCGGATCCAGCGGGGCCAGTACGGCCACGCCGAGGAGGTGGCGAATGCCGCAGCATTGGCCAAGCACGATGCCAAAGTGCATGGCGCCGGCCTGTTCGTACGTGGGGCGGCGGACATTTTGCCGGTTTGAGCCGGCAATTGCATTTGTAAGACATGGCAGTCTGCAGGGCCACAAACTGCTCTATAAAATGGGTGTATGGCCACCAAAACACCCAAAAAGCCACCGCAGCCTCCGACCCAGCCTTCAGTTCCTGATGACGGCGGTTCGGTCGTGCTCGAGCGGCGCACCGAAAAAGTCCAGCCGCCCCAGATGCACCAGGTGCTGATGCTCAACGACGACTACACCCCTATGGAGTTCGTCGTGGTCGTGATCCAGGAGTTTTTTGGCAAAGACCGCGAAACAGCCACCCAAATCATGCTCAAAATCCACTTGGACGGAAAAGCCGTATGCGGCGTTTATTCCAAAGATGTGGCTGCGACCAAGGTCGATCAGGTGCTGGAGGCCGCCAAGCAATCGGGACATCCATTGCAATGCGTCAGCGAACCTGTAGGTTGATAGCTTGAATAAGTAAAAGCGCAACCCATGTAGAGTGCGTCATCAGAGTGTCGTTAACAGCAAGGCAAAAAAGGAATTCACATGATTGCCCAAGAATTGGAAGTCAGTTTGCACATGGCTTTTGTGGAAGCGCGCCAGCAACGCCACGAATTTATTACCGTCGAGCACCTGCTGCTGGCCTTGCTGGACAACCCCAGCGCGGCCGAAGTTTTGCGCGCCTGCTCGGCCAATATCGACGATTTGCGCAAATCGTTGAGCAATTTCATCAAAGACAACACCCCGCAAGTCGCGGGTACCGACGATGTAGATACCCAGCCCACGTTGGGCTTCCAGCGCGTGATCCAGCGCGCCATCATGCATGTGCAGTCCACAGGCAGCGGCAAAAAAGAAGTGACTGGCGCCAATGTGCTGGTAGCGATTTTTGGCGAAAAAGATTCGCACGCCGTGTATTACCTGCACCAGCAGGGTGTAACGCGCCTGGACGTGGTGAACTTTATCGCCCACGGCATCAAGAAGAGCGACCCACCTGAGCCCGCCAAGGCGGCAGAAAGCCAGTCCGATGGTGAAGAAGGCGGTAGCGAGAAGAGCGAAAAATCGTCTCCCCTGGAGCAATTCACCCAAAACCTGAACCAAATGGCGAAGGAAGGCAAGATTGATCCGCTGATCGGCCGTGAGTACGAGGTGGAGCGCACGATTCAGATTCTGTGCCGCCGCCGCAAGAACAACCCGCTGCTGGTGGGCGAGGCTGGCGTGGGCAAGACCGCGATTGCCGAGGGTCTGGCCTGGCGCATCACGCAAAAGGAAGTGCCTGAAATCCTGGCCGAAGCCGTGGTGTATTCGCTGGACATGGGCGCATTGCTGGCGGGTACCAAGTACCGTGGTGATTTTGAGCAACGCCTCAAGGGCGTGCTCAAGTCGCTGAAGGACAAACCCAACGCGGTTTTGTTCATTGACGAAATCCACACGTTGATTGGTGCCGGTGCGGCATCGGGTGGCACGCTGGATGCGTCCAATCTGCTCAAGCCAGCCCTGTCCAGCGGCCAGCTGAAGTGCATTGGTGCCACCACGTTCACCGAATACCGTGGCATCTTCGAGAAAGATGCTGCGCTGTCCCGCCGCTTCCAGAAGGTCGATGTGGTGGAGCCGACCGTGCAGGAAACCGTGGAAATCCTCAAGGGTTTGAAGTCACGCTTCGAAGAGCACCATGGTGTGAAGTATGCGGTAGCCGCCTTGCAGGCCGCTGCCGAGCTGAGCGCCAAGTACATCAACGACCGCCATCTGCCCGACAAGGCGATTGACGTGATCGATGAAGCCGGTGCTGCCCAGCGTATTCTGGCGCCCAGCAAACGCAAGAAAACCATCACCAAGACTGAGGTGGAGGAAATCGTGGCCAAGATCGCCCGCATTCCCCCCGCCAATGTGTCCAACGATGACCGAGGCAAACTCAAGACGCTGGAACGCGATTTGAAGAACGTGGTGTTCGGCCAGGATAAGGCCCTGGACGTGCTCGCATCTGCGGTGAAGATGGCCCGTTCGGGCTTGGGCAAGGGCGACAAGCCGATCGGCTCGTTCCTGTTCAGCGGTCCTACCGGTGTCGGCAAGACCGAAGCGGCGAAGCAACTGGCCTACATCATGGGCATTGAGCTGATACGCTTCGACATGTCGGAATACATGGAGCGCCATGCGGTGAGCCGTTTGATCGGCGCGCCCCCGGGCTACGTTGGTTTTGACCAGGGCGGCTTGCTGACTGAGGCCGTTACCAAGAAGCCGCATTGCGTGCTGCTGCTGGATGAAATCGAAAAAGCCCATCCGGACATCTTCAACGTGCTGCTGCAGGTGATGGACCACGGCACCTTGACCGATAACAACGGGCGTAAGGCTGACTTCCGCAACGTCATCATCATCATGACGACGAATGCGGGTGCCGAGACCATGAACAAGGCGACGATCGGCTTTACCAATCCACGCCAGTCGGGTGACGAAATGGCGGACATCAAACGCCTGTTCACACCCGAGTTCCGCAACCGCCTGGATGCGACGGTCAGCTTCAAGGCATTGGACGAAACCATCATCCTGCGGGTGGTCGACAAGTTCTTGCTGCAACTGGAAACCCAGTTGGCCGAGAAGAAGGTGGATGTCACATTCACCGACAACCTGCGTAAGTATCTCGGCAAGAAGGGCTTTGATCCCTTGATGGGCGCGCGGCCTATGCAGCGCCTGATCCAGGACACGATCCGCCGTGCCTTGGCCGATGAGTTGCTGTTCGGTCGCCTGATCGATGGTGGCCGCCTGACGGTGGACATGAAGATCACCACTGACGAGAAGGGAGTGGAAACCGGTGAAGTTGAGTTGGATATCCAACCGCTGCCCAAGAAAGAAGGGCGCGCGAAGCCAGAGTCCGAAGAGGCTACGGCCGGCTAAAGCTTAAGCGCAACGCAAAAGGGGTGGTACTGCAAAGTACCACCCCTTTTTTATTAAAGGCTTCTGGATCGATTACAGCGGCAAGGTGTCCAGCGCGGAGTAGGCCTTGCGCAGCCAGGTTTTGACGCGCTGGCGTTCCAGCATGCCGAGGCCATCGGTTTCGCTGCGTTCGTGCACTGCACTCCAGAAGCTGGCATTTTGACGGTCAATCTTGCGCATGCTGGCGTCTTGCAGCTGTGGCAGCTCGATCACACGGGCGCCGCAGGCCAAAGCGTTCTGCATGGCTGCTGATGACTTCATCAACGAGAAATCGGATCCGCGGCCCAGATTCAGTACGACGATGTAGTTGGGCGCCGTGCCGAAGCTCTCCATCAGGTCGGTCAGCAGATTTACCGAATCTTTACCTTCATCAATAACGTGCCAAAAGTTCACGGCGATCTTCAAATCTGCCAGTACTTCAAACAGGTCCGAGTCTTTGATCCAGCGCGCTAGTGGAGCCGCAGTTTGCGCTGCCAAGTCAACGATAACGTTCTGTTCGGAGTTAACTTCAAAAGCTTCGGCAATGACATCCAGTCCTTCAAAGCTGTCGACCACTACAGGCGAAGCGAAGTCGGGATAAAACCGGGTGAAGGAATTGTGTGAACGGTCGGTATCAAAGCCGGTAAATGCTTTGCCGGTATCCAGAAAATACTGTGCCAGTACGCGTGCCGTCACCGATTTGCCTACGCCGCCCTTTTCACCACCAATAAAATTGATTGAACTCATGTATTTCCCTGGATTGTTTAGTTGATTCTACGGTCTGGGGTTTGAGCCCGTTAACGCATTTTCAAAGTTCTAAAAGCAAAAACTATGCGCAATATTTGTTGCATGTGCGTGAATGGATGCGCTCAGGCTCACGCAGCAGCGCGAAGTACGCCCCTGAAACTAGCTTGCCAGCGTGTGTAAAACTGCGCATTCAATGCCACCTTAAAAAGTCGATCTAAGTCTTTGATCTTGTGCCATCTTTTTGATTTCGATACACTTCGGTTTAATCGTTTCTGAACCGGAGATGAACGCATGCCCTCCACTGAAAGCCCCGCCTTGAACCGCCTGCTACAAATTGTTGCGATATTTACCTGCACCGTGACGCTCTGCGCGATGCCCGCACACGCTGCGCAGCGTAAAAAAGTAGAAATCCAGAAAACCAATGCCGCCAGCAAAGTTGCCAAGCGCAGCAGTGGCGAAAAGTCCGTGCGCGTTGCCCGGACCTCCAAAACTGCAGTTTCTGCAAAATCGCGGGTGCGCGTTCCCGTCACCATCATTCCGGCGATACCTTCGTTCGGTGAATTGGCTGGGTTGCACGGCGCACCAGATGCGCTAGCCCTCAAATCCAGCGTGGCCCTGGTGATTGACCAAGACACCCGTGAAGTGCTGTTCAGCAAGAATGAACAGGCTGTTTTGCCGATTGCGTCGCTGACCAAGTTGATGACGGGCGTGGTGGTCAACGAAGCCCATCTGCCGATGGACGAAGAAATTACCATTACCCAAGACGATGTGGATACCGAGAAGCGCAGCCGTTCGCGTTTGACCGTTGGTACCTCGTTGAGCCGCGGTGAGCTTTTGCATTTGGCGCTGATGTCAAGCGAAAACCGCGCAGCCCACGCGTTGGGGCGCACTTACCCCGGTGGCATGAATACCTTCGTTGCTCTGATGAACGCCAAGGCCAAGGCCTTGGGCATGAAGGACACGCGCTATGTCGAGCCTACCGGCTTGTCCAGCAACAACCAGTCCAGCGCCCACGATCTGGCCACCTTGGTGAATGCTGCGTACAACGAGCCAACGCTGCGTGAACTGACCACGTCGCCGGGTTACCAGGTGGATGTGGGCAGCCGCACCCTGCAGTTCAACAATACCAACCGCCTAGTCAAGAACCCCGACTGGGACATCGGCATACAAAAAACCGGCTTCATCAACGAAGCCGGACAGTGCCTGGTGTTGCAAGCCAAGATTGCTGGCCGCAAACTGATCATGGTGTTCCTGGATTCGGCTGGCAAGCTGAGCCGGATTGGCGATGCAGAGCGCGTCCGTCGCTGGGTGGAGTCTACCCCCCACGTGGCCAACAATGCCACCAAAGTCGCGGGCTAATAAGCCTTTAAGCCGCGACTTCCGAACTCAATGGTGGTTGGCCGCTTTGTAGCCCAAGGCGGAAGATATTGCGGTGGCGGTGTTCTGCAGTTTGGGTAGCCAGTTCTCATCCAGCCGATCCGCCGGCGCGGAAATCGACAGGCCGGCGATCAGCCGGCTTTGGTCATCGTAGATACCTACGGCCATACAGCGCACACCCAATTCCAGCTCTTCGTTGTCCCGCGCCACGCCGTATTGGCGGGTTTTAGACAGCTCGCGCTCCAGCAACGCCAAGTCGGTCAGGCTGTTCTTGGTTTGGCCGCTCAAACCGGTGCGCATGGCATAAGCCCGCACCCGCTGCGGGTCGTCCACCGACAGAAACAGCTTGCCCACAGACGTCAGATGCAGCGGGGCGCGTCCGCCAATCGCCCGCACCACCTGCATGCCCGAGCGTTCGCTAAAGGCTCGTTCCACATACACGATTTCATCGCCCTGGCGCAGGCTGAGGTTGACGGGTTGCTGCGTCAGCCGGTGCAGCTCGCGCATAGGGGCCAAAGCTGCATCGCGCACACTCAGGCGGCCTTTGACCAGGTTGCCCAGCTCCAGCAAACGCATGCCCAGGCGGTAGCTGCCCGGCTCTGGCCGGTCCACAAAGCGGCCGGTGGCTAGGTCGTTGAGGATGCGGTGGGTGGTAGAGGGGTGTAGGCCGGTCTTCTCGCTGATTTCCTTAAGCGACATGGCTTCTTCGCGCGAGGCCAGTACATCGATCAGGGCGAACATGCGTTCGATGACCTGGACGGTGGGCGTAACGGGAATATTGGGATCAGACGCTTTCATGGGCAGTTCTCGAAAAGAGGTGCTGCATCTTACCTTGTGAAATTCAACATTGCATGATGTGAAATCATGTGCGTGACACAACTGCTCTGGCAACCGGGCTTTTACGGCTGGCCCGTGCTCCAGACCCCATTGCGTAGCACCTCGTGGGGCATGAAGCGGGCCTTGTAGAGCATCTTCGGGCTTTGGTCGATCCAGTAGCCCAGGTAGACATAGGGCAGGTTCAGCTGCCGAGCTTGGGCTATCTGCCACAGCACGTTGTAGGTGCCATAGCTGGCGCGCTCTTCCGGTTCATAGAAGGTATAGACCGCCGACAGACCATCGTCGAGCACGTCCAGGATGGACACCATTTTCAGAGCGCCGGGCGTGCCATCGTCCTGCAGTGCACGGAACTCCACCAGACGCGAATTGACCCGGCTTTGCAGCAGAAACTGGGTGTACTGGTCGATGCTGTCCTGGTCCATACCACCACCGGCGTGGCGGCCGTTCTGGTAGCGCAGGTACAGCTGGTAATGCTCATGTACAAAGCCGAGGTTCAGCACCCGCGCCTGCAAACCGCTGTGCTGGTTGAGGGCGCGCTGCTGGCTGCGGCTGGGCTTGAAATCGTTGGCCAACACCCGCAGCGGTACACAAGCCTGGCAACCATCGCAGTAAGGGCGGTAGGTGAATAGTCCGCTACGCCGGAAGCCGGTACGTACCAGTTCCGAGTAGGTATCGCTTTGGATCAGGTGGCTGGGCGTGGCTACCTGCGACCGTGCTTGCCGGTCGGGCAGGTAGCTGCAAGGGTAGGGCGCTGTGGCGTAAAACTGCAGCGTTTGCAGGGGCAGATCGTTGAGGTGTGTCACGCGGAGTCGGGTGGTTGTGCCGTCAATGCGTTCCAGTATACGGGTTCAAATTGCCAGACTGGGCTGGGCTTTGCGGCGTTCACGGCAACCTGTGCACAGAAGGCCGCACGGGGTATTTCACGGGCTCCCAGCGAGGCCAGATGGGAGGTGTTCTGCTGGCAGTCGATGAGCGGAATGCCGTGCACGCGGCAGAAGCTGACCAGCGCCGCCAAGGCGATCTTGGAAGCATCGGGCACCCGGGTGAACATGGATTCGCCAAACACTGCCTGGCCCAGGGCGACGCAATACAAGCCGCCCACCAGCTCGCCGTCTATCCAGGTTTCCACGCTGTGCGCGGCGCCGGACTGGTGCAACGCCTGGTAGGCCTGCACCATGTCTTCCACGATCCAGGTGCCGGACTGGCCGGGGCGCGGGCTGCTGGAACAGGCGCGGATGACTTCGGCGAACGCGCTATCAAAACGGATCTCGCAGCTTGCGGAATCTTGGAACTTAGCTATGACTTTACGCAGCGAGCGGTGCAGTCTGAAGTGGGCCGTCTGCAGCACCATGCGCGGATCGGTGCTCCACCACAATATCGGCTGGCCGTTGCTGAACCAAGGAAAAATGCCGTTTTGGTAGGCGCGCCGCAGGCTGTCTACGTCCAGCGCACCGCCAGCCGCCAACAAACCCGGTGCCGGCGCCGATGCGCCCCAGGCCTGGCTAACCGGAGGGAAGTCTTCTCCTGGTGCGAGCCAGGTCACCGGCTTTTCCATGGCGGGCTTGAGCGGCGACATGCAATGATTTATGGGTGTTTAGGGTGCCAGGCGCTCACGGTTCCAGCGTGAGCCGCTATCTAATGTATAGCGAAGCCGATCGTGCAAGCGGCTTTTGCGTCCTTGCCAGAACTGCCAGTTGTCCGGCTGCAGGCGGTAACCGCCCCAATGCGGTGGCCGGGGCGGGTTGAGCATGAACTTGGCCCCGTACTTGGCGGCATTGGCCACCAGCACGGAACGGCCGGAAATCACCTGCGACTGCGGCGAGGCCCAGGCACCGATGCGCGAATCCAGGGGGCGGCTGTGGAAATAGGCGTCGCTTTCCGCATCGCTGACCTTGCTGACCCGGCCTTCGATGCGCACCACGCGCTCCAGCTCGACCCAATGGAACTGCAGCGCTGCAAACGGGTTGCCCGCCAGTTCCAGTCCTTTACGGCTTTCATAGTTGGTGTACCAGACGAGGCCGTGTTCGTCATAGCCCTTGACCAGCACGATACGGGTGGACGGGCGCAAGTCGCTGCCCACTGTGGCCAGGGTCATGGCGTTGGGCTCGGGCACCTGGGCGGAGATGGCTTCGTTCAGCCACTGGTCAAACTGCTTGAGCGGGTCGGCGTGGGACGCGTCTTCGTTGAGTTCGGCGCGCTCGTAGCTTTTGCGCAGATCGGCAAGCTGGGTATTGGTAAGGCTCATGCCCTAGATTGTGCCGCTGAACCCGACGGCATTGCGCCGCCGGGTGTATCCCGCCCAAGGCCTGGCGAGGCCAGACCTTGCGGGATCAGAAGAAGCCCAGCTTGTTCGGGCTGTAGCTGACCAGCAGGTTCTTGGTCTGCTGGTATTGGTCCAGCATCATCTTGTGGGTTTCGCGGCCGATGCCCGATTCCTTGTAGCCGCCGAAGGTCGCGTGGGCTGGGTAGGCGTGGTAGCAGTTGGTCCAGACCCGGCCCGCCTTGATGCCCCGGCCCATGCGGTAGGCCACGCTGCCGTCGCGGCTCCAGACGCCGGCACCCAGGCCGTAAGGTGTGTCGTTGGCCAGCGCCAGGGCCTCGGCCTCGTCCTTGAAGGTGGTCACCGCCAGCACCGGGCCAAAGATTTCTTCCTGGAAGATGCGCATCTTGTTGTGGCCCTTGAACAGCGTGGGCTGCACGTAGTAGCCGCCGGCCAGGTCGCCCGGCAGGCTGGCGCGCTGACCACCCGCCAGCAACTCGGCCCCTTCGTTGACCCCGATGTCCATGTAGGACATGATTTTGTCCAGTTGGATTTGCGAGGACTGCGCACCCATCATCGAGTCGGTATCCAGCGGGCTGCCTTGCTTGATCTGTTGCACGCGGGCCAGTACCCGGGCCATGAACTTGTCGTAGATCGACTCATGGATAAGCGCGCGCGACGGGCAGGTGCAGACCTCGCCCTGGTTGAAGGCAAACAGCACCAGGCCTTCGATGGCTTTGTCAAAGAACGCGTCGTCGGCGTCGGCAATGTCGGCAAAGAAGATATTGGGCGACTTGCCGCCCAGTTCCAGCGTGGCGGGAATCAAGTTGGTCGCCGCAGCCTGGGCAATGCTGCGGCCTGTGGCGGTGGAGCCGGTGAATGCGATCTTGGCGATCCGTTTGCTGGTGGCCAGGGCCTTGCCGGCATCGCGGCCGTAGCCGTTGACGATGTTCAGTACGCCGGGCGGCAGCAGGTCGGCGATCAGCTCCATCATCACCAGGATGCTGATCGGGGTGGATTCGGCGGGTTTCAGCACCACGCAGTTGCCGGCGGCAATCGCGGGCGCCAGCTTCCAGGCCGCCATCAGCAGCGGGAAGTTCCAGGGAATGATCAGACCCACCACGCCCAGCGGCTCGTGGAAATGGTAGGCCACGGTGGTTTCGTCCAGCTGGCTCAGCGCGCCTTCCTGGGCCCGCAGGCAGCCGGCGAAGTAGCGGAAATGGTCTACCGCCAGCGGGATGTCGGCGTTCAGGGTTTCGCGGATCGGCTTGCCGTTGTCTACGGTGTCGGCATAGGCCAGCAGTTCCAGGTTCTTTTCCAGGCGATCGGCGATTTTAAGCAGCACATTCGATCGGTCGGCGGCGGCGGTGGCGCCCCAGCCATCGGCGGCCGCATGGGCGGCATCGAGTGCCAGTTCGATATCTTCCGTGCCCGAGCAGGCGGCCTGGGTATAGACCTTGCCGGTGATCGGTGTGATCACGTCGAAATACTCGCCTTTGACCGGGGCCACCCAGCGGCCACCGATGAAGTTGTCATAGCGGCTCTTGAATTGCACGGGGGCATTGGCGCTGCCGGGGTTCGGATAAAGCATGAAAGTCTCCTGTAGGTATGGTTGCACTGCATGTTGGTGCGCTATAGCTACTGCACGCCGCATGCCATAGGAGGTCTGCAGCCGAACTACGTCTTTTCTGGTCGAAAGACGGGGTTTCCAAGGTCTGCGGGTGTTCTGTTGTCAGCAAGCTGTGGGACAGTTGTCCCAGAATGGAACAGATGGCGGCGCACTTGTGCTGAACCGCTTGGCAGTGCTACGCCCGCGCACTACATTCCAGAGCCAGATGACTGCCCCGGCATGTACCGGTGGCGGCAAGGAGACAACAGCATGCATTCCGGAACCCCTCCCGCCAGAACCACCAGCGTGGCTTTGCGCCAGGCACGCCGCCAATTGCTCGACCAGGGCGATGTCGCCCCCGGCCTGCTGGACGAGCGCCTGGCCCGTTCCTGGGGCCGCAGCCTGGACTTCGGCCTGCAAGCCAGCGGGCGCACGCCAGGTGCTCCGCATGCCTCGACTGCGCAACTGGCCCGGGCCCTGGAGCAGCAGCGCGAGCTGGTCGCCCATGCGCGGCCGGTGATGGAGTTTGTGTTTGAGCAAACCCGTGACAGCGACTGCATGGTGGTCCTGGCCGACAGCGGCGGCATGCTGCTGCACACCCTGGGCGACGCGGAGTTTCTGGACCGCGCCAGCCGCGTGGCGCTGCGGCCCGGTGCCACCTGGCACGAGCAATACCGGGGCACGAATGCCATCGGCACTGCCATGGCCGAACAGGCACCGGTGGTGGTCCACGCCAGCGAACACTATCTGGAGCGCAATTCCTTTCTGACCTGTGCAGCTGCGCCCATCCACGACCCTGCGGGGCGTCTGCTCGGCGCACTCGATATTTCCGGCGACCACCGTGGCTACCACCCGCATACGCTGGGGCTGGCCCGGTCGGCCGCCCGGATGATTGAGCACAAGCTGTTTGAAACCCGGCATGCAGGCCAGCTGCGTCTGCGCTTCCACAGCCAAATGGAAGGCATTGGTACGGTGACCGAATGCCTGCTGGCGGTGTCCCCCGAGGGCTGGGTGCTGGGTGCCAATACGGCTGCGCTGCAGTGGCTGGGCCTGGGGCGTGACAGCATAGGCCGTGTGCAGCTGGAAGCTGTTTGGCCTCTCGCGCATGCGCTGGTGCAGCAGCCCGGGCCGGCGGCGGTGCGTCCGCTGTTCGGGCCGCGCGGCGGGCAGGTGTGGCTGCGGGTGGACTTTGGCCGCAGCCGCCCAGCGCCGCTGCCGCGTGCGTTGGAGATGGCTGAGCCGGCGCCGGCAGATGCCTTGTCGGCGCTGGACACCGGCGATGCCACGTTTCGGGCTGCGCTGGACAAGGCCCGCCGGGTCGTGGGTAAGCCGATTGCGCTGCTGCTGCAGGGCGAGTCGGGCGTGGGCAAAGAGGTTTTTGCCCGTGCCGTGCATGCTGCCGGGCCGCGCCGCGACGGGCCATTTGTGGCGGTGAACTGCGCTGCCTTGCCAGAATCGCTGATCGAGGCCGAGTTGTTCGGCTACAGCCCCGGTGCCTTTACCGGCGCCCGGCGTGAAGGCTCCCCAGGGCGTTTGCGCGAAGCCCAGGGCGGCACCCTGCTGCTGGACGAAGTGGGTGATATGCCGATGGCCTTCCAGGCCCGCTTGCTGCGCGTGCTGCAAGAGCGGCAGGTGCAGCCTTTGGGTGGCGGCAAGTCGGTAGCGCTGGATTTCTGCCTGGTTTGCGCGACGCACCGGCAGCTGCGCGAGGAAATGCAGGCAGGGCGCTTCCGCGAAGACTTGTATTACCGTATCAACGGCTTGACCTTGCTATTGCCGCCGCTGCGCGAACGCAGCGACCAAGGTGCCTTGATCGGCCGCCTGCTGGGCACGCTCGCGCCAGGCCAGGCCCTGCAGCTGGCGCCCGAGCTGGTAACCGCGTTCCTGCATTTCAGCTGGCCAGGAAACCTGCGCCAACTGGCTAATGTGCTGCGTACCGCTTGCGCCTTGCTGGATGAGGGTGAAACCACCATCGACTGGCAGCACCTGCCCGACGATCTGGCGCAAGACCTGCGCGAGAAGGCTGCGCCGACAGACCCGGGGATGGATGGGCCGTTGCGCGCGCAATCGGTGCGCACCATGGAACGCGTGCTGCAGCAATGCAATGGCAACGTGTCCGAGGCGGCGCGCCAGCTGGGGGTCAGCCGTAACACCCTGTACCGCAAACTGGGTGCTTCGGCGGCCAGATAGACCCTTTCGTACCCTACTGGTAACTCCTAGCCTGCACACCCCTGCGGTTCGGGAGTACCATCGAGGTTGTAATTTAGTTACCAAAATACTATGAAACTCCACCCCACGGTAGCGGCGGTCACAGACCGCATTCGTGCGCGTAGCGGGCCTACCCGCAGCGCTTATCTGGAACGTCTGGATGCCGCCGCCCAGCGCAAGCCCGGGGCTGAGCGCATGGGCTGCGCCAACGTCGCCCACGCTTTTGCCGGTATGCCGGTCAATGACAAGCTCAAGGTCGTGGCCGAGAAGGCACTGAACATCGGCATCGTCACCGCCTACAACGACATGCTGTCGGCCCATACGCCGATGCAAACCTACCCCGACCTGATCAAGGCCGAGGCCCGCCGCCATGGCGCTACCGCCCAGGTGGCCGGCGGCGTACCCGCAATGTGCGACGGCGTGACCCAGGGCACGCCGGGCATGGAGCTCAGTCTGTTCAGCCGCGATGTGATCGCCATGGCCACCGCTGTAGCCCTGAGCCACGACATGTTCGATGCCGCGCTGATGCTCGGCGTGTGCGACAAGATCGTGCCCGGCCTGTTGATCGGTGCGCTCCATTTTGGCCATTTGCCGACTGTGTTCGTGCCCGCCGGACCTATGCCTTCAGGCCTGTCGAACAACGCCAAATCCAAGGTGCGCGAACAGGCGGCCCAAGGTCTGGTGGGCCGTTCCGAGCTGCTGCAGGCCGAGTCGGCCGCCTACCACGCACCCGGTACCTGTACCTTTTACGGCACGGCTAACAGCAACCAGATGTTGCTTGAAGCCATGGGCCTGCACGTGCCCGGCACGGCCTTCGTGGCTCCCGGCGGCACGCTGCGCGACGAACTCACCCGCGAAGCGGCACGCACGGTGCTGGCCGATGTCAAAGCCAAACGCTATGCGCCCATCGGCCATGTGGTGGACGAGCGCTGCATCGTCAATGCCATGGTCGCCTTGCTGGCCACCGGCGGCTCGACCAACCACCTGATCCACTGGGTAGCGGTGGCCGCCTCGGCCGGGATCGTGATCGACTGGGACGATTTCAGCGCCTTGTCCGACGTGGTGCCCACGCTGTCGCATGTATACCCGAACGGCAGCGCCGATGTGAACCAGTTCCAGGCTGCTGGCGGCCCGGGCTTCATCATCCGCGAACTGCTGGACGCCGGTTTCATGCACGAAGACGTGCTGACCGTGCGCCCGGGTGGACTGCGCGAATACACGGCCGAGCCGGCCCTGGTCGGCGAGGCTTTGCAATGGAATACGGTGCTGGAATCCAAGGACGACACCATCGTGCGCCCGGCCTCCAATCCGTTCAGCCCTACCGGTGGTCTGAAGCTGTTGCAAGGCAACCTGGGCCGCAGCGTGATCAAGGCTTCGGCCGTACCCGACGACCGCCACATCATCGAAGCCCCGATCCGTCTGTTTGATTCGCAAGAAGCGCTGCACGTGGCCTTTAATGCGGGTGAACTGAACCGCGACGTGGTCTGCGTAGTGCGCTGGCAAGGCCCGCAGGCCAACGGCATGCCCGAGCTGCACAAGCTGACACCGCCATTGGCTGTGTTGCAAGGCAAGGGCTACCGTGTGGCGCTGGTCACCGATGGCCGCATGAGCGGCGCCTCCGGCAAAGTGCCGGCCGCCATCCACGTGTCTCCCGAGGCCCTGGCCGGTGGCCCGCTGGCCAAGCTGCTGGATGGCGACGTGGTGCGGCTGGATGCTGTGGCGGGCACCTTGCAAGCACTGGTGCCGGATGCGGAATGGGCTGCTCGCCCCTTGGCCACCATGCCCGACGAATTGCGTCTGTCCAACGCCCACGGCATGGGCCGTGAACTATTTTCAGGCATGCGACGCAATGCCTTTACTGCAGAACAAGGAGCACTCACATGGATGTGAAAAACACGACAGGCCGTTGGACGGCCTTGCAGGTCATGCAAGACGCGCCGGTGATCCCGGTCATCGTCCTGAACGACGTGGCCCATGCCGTGCCGCTGGCGCGCGCGTTGGTCGCCGGTGGTATCCGCATGCTGGAAGTGACGCTGCGCACGCCGCAGGCGCTGGAGTGCATTGAGCGCATCGCCAAGGAGGTGCCCGAAGCCGTAATCGGCGCGGGCACCATCCGCAGCGCTGCCGATGCCCAGGCCTCCGTCAAGGCCGGTGCGCTGTTTGGCGTCAGCCCCGGCTATACCCGCAATGTGGGCCAGGCCTGCCGCGATCTCGGCCTGCCGCTGTTGCCAGGTGTCGCCACCGGCAGCGAAGTGATGATGGCGCAGGAAGATGGCTTTACCGAGCTCAAGTTCTTCCCAGCTATGCAAGCAGGCGGTCCGGCCATGCTGAAGGCCTGGAGCGGCCCGTTCTTTGACGTGAAGTTTTGCCCCACCGGCGGCGTGACCTTGCAGAATGCGCCCGAATTTCTGGCCTTGCCGAACGTGGTCTGCGTGGGCGGCTCCTGGATCGTGCCTACGGATGCAATGAAGTCCGGCGACTGGGGCCGCATCACCCAGCTGTGCCTGGATACCGTGGCCCTCAAGAAGAAGCCCGCGTAATCCGCCTGCAGCCTGGAAAAAGCGCCTTCGAGGCGCTTTTTTTAGACCGAAAACGGCGCTTGTGCCAGGAACTTGCCGGTGCGTCCCAGCGTGAACAGATTCGGCGATTGGCTGCTGGGCAGGCCGGCCCGCACCTTGGCGTGGAACTGGCCGTAGTTGCCCACAAACTTGCCCAGGTTCCAGGCCTTGAGCACCTGTTCGGTAAATGCTCCGTTGTGGTCGCCGTCCATGGAGGTCTGGTTGTCCTGGCAGCCCGAGATCAGGATCACCGAAGCCTTGATCTTGGCGACCACGGCTGACAAGTGGCCACTTGCCGCT
This sequence comes from Rhodoferax sp. OV413, assembly GCF_900104385.1. GTDB lineage: Bacteria > Pseudomonadota > Gammaproteobacteria > Burkholderiales > Burkholderiaceae_C > Rhodoferax_B. Next base: position 44,763 of record NZ_FNJA01000001.1, read on the forward strand.
ACCTGGGCCAGCGCGGTGTCGGGGTCGACCAGCGGTGCGCCCACGGCCTTGGCAACGTCTTTTTGCAGCCTGTCGTAGAAAGCCTGGTGCTCGCGGTAGACGCGCATGGCGACCGGCACGGGCATGGCGCGTTCGCGCGGGGTGCTGGGCATCGCTTTGGTGACCGAGCCGCTGTGGCAGCTGTCGGACAGCACCAGAATGCGTACGCCAGCGGCAAACTTGCTCAGCTCCAGGTACAGCTCGTCGTCTATCAGTTGGCCGTCGTACAGGCACCAGGTTTCGTCCTTGCCGTCGGGTTCGTCGCCATTGATGTCGGTGACCTGGCCGCCATGGCCGGAGTAGGTCAGAAAGAACAGATCCCCGGCCCGCAGCGCCTTGGCCGCAGCCCGCAGGGCCGCCAAGGTCCTAGAGCGCGTGCCGCGCTTGGTCAGCAAGACCGTGGGCTTCATGCCCCGGGATTTGGCCAGCGCCTCCATGTCGTTGGCATCAAACTCACAGGCCGCCAGCGGCCCGGACCAGCCCGAGTAGGCCGCACTGCTGACGGCGTTCAGGCCGATGTGCAGCGACAGCGCTTTGGCAGCGACGGTGGGTGTGGGTTTTGGGCTGGCCATGGTGTCCCCTCAACGGTTGGTGGAGGGGCATATTCCGCCCGGCGGACCGCCTGTGTCAAGCGCGGCCCACTATCGTGGCCCTGCAGGGAGGAACGCTATGGCTTCAGAGCCCGGTGCCAGCCGCAAACTCGGCGCGTTGGATCAGCTCGATCTTGTAGCCGTCGGGGTCGGTCACAAATGCAATCACGGTCGTGCCGCCTTTGACTGGGCCGGCTTCCCGCGTGACCTGGCCGCCGGCGGCCTTGATCTTTTCGCAGGCCGCGTAGGCATCGGGTACGCCCAGGGCGATGTGGCCGTAGGCCGTGCCCAGCTCGTAGCTGTCGACGCCGTGGTTGTAGGTCAGCTCCAGCTCGGCATGGTCGGGATTGGTGCCGTAGCCTACAAACGCCAGGGTGTACTTGTACTCGGGGTTTTCCGAAGTGCGCAGCAATTGCATGCCCAGCACCTGGGTGTAGAAGTCGATGGAGCGCTGCAGATTGCCGACGCGCAGCATGGTGTGGAGGAGTCGCATGGTGGGTGTTTTTAGGAGGTGTTCGGGAGCCTGATTGTGCGGGAAAGCTAGCGCGCCTGGACCTCAAACACCAGGCAGGTGGTGGTGGCATGGGCATACAGTTTGCCGTCCGGGCCGACGATGCGCGCCTCGGCCGTGGCCAGCTGGCGGCCCGAGTGCAGTACGTTGGCGATGGCGCGCAACGGGCCGGTCTGGTGCGAGGCCGCGCGCACGATGTTCACCCCCAGTTCGGCCGTGGTGTAGCTGCGGCCCACGGGCAGGGTGCTTTGCACCGCGCAGCCCAGGGCCGAGTCGAGCAGGGTCGCATACCAGCCGCCGTGCACCGAACCCAACGGGTTGTAGTGCTTGAGCTGGGGCGTGCTCTGGAAGGTGGCGCTGCCGAAGCTGGCTTCGATCAGCGCAAAGTCCAGGGTGTCGGCGATGTGCGGATAGGGCAGGGCGCCGGACAACATGGCCTGCAGGATCTCCAACCCGGTCTTGCCTGCAACCTGGTCGGGGCGGGCCAAGCCGGCCTGGCCGCCGCCGGCGCGCATGATGGTGAGTACCGCGTCGCACTGGGCATTCCATTGGGCGGCAATTACTTCGCTTGTCATGGTTTTCCTATCAAAAGTGGCTTTGGCGCATATCTTATTTGCGCAAGCAGCTATAAAAATTATAGTAAATAAAAAAGGCGCATGCCGGATGACATGCGCCTTTGGGATGGAGTTCTAAAGACTCTCTATTTGATAGCGCCTACCGCTGGTGCAGCATGCGCTAGAGTCCTAAAACACCATAAATTTTGAGCAGTTTATCGGCCGAAAGAGCCGCGTGAGCCGCCGGGGCCACGGGAGCCGCCACCGCCACCACCGTTGCCACGGCCGCCGCCGAAACCGCCGCCATTGCCACCACCGTAGCCGCCGCCACCACCACCGCCGTTGCGGTTGCCGCCGCCGAAGCCACCACGGCGACCGCGGTCGACCATGCTGTCTACGCTGGTACGCATCGGGTCAGGCTGGCCGCCCTGGGTTGCGCGGGGGGCCGGTGCTTGGCCGCCCATGGACGCCGAGCGGGTGTGGTCGGGCTGAGCGCCGCCATAGCCGCCTTGACCGCCACCCTGGCCACCGCCATAACCACCACCGTTACCGCCGTAACCGCCGCCATTGCCACCACCGTAGCCGCCGCCACCGGTGCGGGCACCACCGCCGCCGCCTGGACGGCCACCACGGCCACCCTGCGGTGGACGTGCGCCTTGGGGGCGCGGCGCCATGCCGTCGCCCTGGGGTGGGCGGGGGCCGCTGCGGGGTGCATTGCGGGCACCGCCATTGCCACCACCGTGGCCACGGCCTGCGCCATCGCCATTTCCATTTCCATTTCCATTTCCATTTCCATTCGCGCCCTTGTTTTCACGCACGCGCTGCAGCATTTCGGTACGTGCAGCCTTGGCTGCGGCTTGCATTACATCGCGGCTTGGCGGTTTGCCAGCGCCGCCCCAGATGGTCTGGCGACCCATGGCGATGGGCTCGGCGCGTTCGCCGGATTCGGGCATAAAGCCTTCGATCACTTGCACGGCAATTTCTTGCTTGGTGAAGCGCTCGATGTCTTGCATGAAGCCTTCTTCGTCCAGGCACACCAGATTCACGGCAGCGCCTTCGGCACCTGCGCGGCCGGTACGGCCAATGCGGTGCACATAGTCTTCGCAGACGTTCGGGATTTCGTAGTTCACGACGTGGGGCAGGTCGTCAATGTCGATACCGCGGGCCGCGATGTCGGTGGCCACCAGGGCACGCACATCGCCGCTCTTGAAGCCTTGCAGCGCCTGGGTACGGGCCGACTGGCTCTTGTTGCCGTGCAGCGCCATCGCAGTGATGCCGTTCTTTTCCAGGAATTCGGCCACGTTGTTGGCGCCGAACTTGGTGCGGGTGAACACCAGCACCTGGCTCCAGTTGTGTTCCTGGATGATGTGGGCCAGCAAGGCCTTCTTCTTGCCGCGGCCCACCGGGTGGATCACCTGGGTGATGCGCTGCACGGTGGTGTTGCGCGGCGTGACCTGCACGCTTTGCGGGTTCTTTAGCAGGGTGGCTGCCAGGTCGCGGATTTCATCGCTGAAGGTGGCAGAGAACAGCAGGCTTTGCTTGTCCTTGGGCACGGCGGCCAGCACCTTCTTCACGTCGTGGATGAAGCCCATGTCGAGCATGCGGTCGGCTTCGTCCAGCACCAGAATTTGCACTTGGCCCAGGTCCAGCATGCCTTGCTGCATCAGGTCCAGCAGGCGGCCGGGGGTGGCAACCAGAATGTCCACGCCCTTTTTGACCTTGGTGATTTGCGGGTTCATGCCCACGCCGCCAAAGACGACGGTGGAAGTCAGTTCCAGGTATTTGCCGTAGGTTTGCACCGATTCTTCAACCTGGGCGGCGAGTTCACGGGTGGGGGTCAGCACCAGGGCGCGGATGCCCTTGCCGCCGAATTTGTTTTGCGCGGGAGCGCTTTCGCTCAGACGCTGCAGCAGGGGCAGGGTGAACGCTGCGGTTTTGCCGGTGCCGGTTTGCGCGCCGCCCAGCAGATCGTGCCCAGCCAAGACGACCGGGATGGCCTGTGCTTGGATTGGTGTGGGCTCGGTATAGCCTTGCTCTTGCACGGCCTTCAGAATGGCCGGGGCCAGATTCAGTTCTTCAAAGTTCATTTTGTTGCGCCCGTCCTGGGCGCTTGGAAGCCTGGCCTATCGCCCGCGTTGTGAAACGGGCACCAATCAAAGGCAGACATTTTTTAAAAATGGACGCAAAACAAGAGGGTTTATCTTGGTTTTGGCCCCCAGCGAAGTGCTGGCGTTGCAGCCAATTGGAATGCCGCAACCTGTGGATTGTCGCATGCTGGGATAATCGGCGTTCGCCCGACTAGTTTCGGCAGATTTTTTGTCAGCAACTTCACCCTCAAAAAAGATGGCCCAGTACGTATTTACCATGAACCGCGTCGGCAAGATCGTGCCGCCCAAGCGCCACATTCTCAAAGACATTTCGCTCAGCTTCTTCCCGGGCGCCAAGATCGGCGTGCTGGGTACCAACGGCTCCGGCAAGTCCACCTTGCTGAAGATCATGGCCGGCCTGGACAAGGAAATCGAAGGTGAAGCCATTCCCATGGCCGGCCTGAACATCGGCTACCTGCCGCAGGAACCCAAGCTGGACCCAACCCAGACGGTGCGCGAAAGCGTCGAAGCCGGCATGGGCAAGGTATTTGCCGCCAAGGCCCGCCTGGAAGAGGTCTACACCGCCTACGGCGAAGAAGATGCCGACTTTGACGCGCTGGCAGCCGAACAGGCCGAGCTGGAAGCCATCATCGCCACCGCCGGCACCGATTCCGAGCACCAACTGGAAATCGCCGCCGACGCACTGCGCCTGCCGCCATGGGACGCCAACATCGGCGTGCTGTCCGGTGGTGAGAAGCGCCGCGTGGCGCTGTGCCGCCTGCTGTTGTCCAAGCCCGACATGCTGCTGCTCGATGAACCCACCAATCACTTGGACGCCGAATCGGTGGACTGGCTGGAGCAGTTCCTGCAGCGCTATTCGGGCACCGTGGTGGCCATTACCCATGACCGCTACTTCCTGGACAACGCCGCTGAGTGGATTCTGGAACTGGACCGTGGCTCCGGCATCCCGTACAAGGGCAATTACTCGGACTGGCTGACGCAAAAGGGCGCCCGCCTGGAAGCCGAGCAAAAGGGCGAAGAAGCCCGCGCCAAGGCCTTGAAGAAGGAATTGGAATGGTCCCGCCAGAACCCCAAGGCGCGCCAGGCCAAGAGCAAGGCCCGTCTGGCCCGCTTTGAAGAACTGAGCGACTTCGAATACCAAAAGCGCAACGAAACCAACGAAATCTTCATCCCTGTGGCCGACCGCCTGGGCCATGAAGTGATCGAGTTCGTCAACGTCACCAAGTCCTTTGGCGACCGCGTGCTGATCGACGACCTGAGCTTCAAGATCCCAGCCGGCGCCATCGTCGGCATCATCGGCCCCAACGGCGCCGGTAAATCGACGCTGTTCAAGCTGATCGCTGGCAAAGAGCTGCCTGATTCGGGCACCGTCAAGATCGGCCAGACCGTCAAGATGGCCTTCGTTGACCAGCACCGTGACGACTTGTCGAACGAAAAGACGGTATGGGAAGACGTGTCCGGCGGACTCGACATCCTGAATGTCGGCAAGTTCCAGATGGCCAGCCGCGCCTACTGTGGCCGCTTCAACTTCAACGGAGCCGACCAGCAGAAGAAGGTGGGCATGTTGTCCGGTGGGGAGCGTGGTCGCTTGCATCTGGCCAAGACGCTGATTGCCGGCGGCAACGTGCTGATGCTCGATGAACCGTCGAACGACCTGGACGTGGAAACCCTGCGCGCGCTGGAAGACGCGCTGTTGGAATTCGCCGGCACCATGCTGGTGATCAGCCATGACCGCTGGTTCCTGGACCGTATTGCCACCCACATCCTGGCCGCCGAAGGCGACAGCCAGTGGACCTTCTTCGACGGCAACTACCAAGAGTACGAAGCCGACAAGAAGAAGCGCCTGGGCGAAGAGGGTGCCAAGCCCAAGCGCATGCGCTACAAGGCTTTGAAGTAATCTTCAAGCTCAGATTGCTGCTCCGCAATGGCTACTGAAGCGCAGGCATCTGCCGCGGACAAAGCGGTCTATTCGGTCCCTTACCGGGATGCACTCGCGCAGGCGGCGGCCAGCGGTAAGCCCATCATGAGCAAGGTGGTGCACCGGCTACTGGCGTTCTCGGAGGCCCAGCAATTAAAGCTGAGCGACCTGCAGGCGCGAGAGCATGTCGATGCGTCGGTGAAGCTCTTGCGGCAGCACCGCCAGGTTCTGTGTGAGCAGTTTCCTGGCGCGCTGCTGTCTGCTTTTGCGAAATCTTTCCAGGCGACGACGATAGATACGCGGGTGTCCGCCAAGGTCCATTTCGACCAATTGGAGCTGATGGCGCTGGACCAGGTGCAGGAAAGCATTGTGCTGGCGCGTACCCAGCAGGTGATCGTGCTGGCAGTGGATGCCGCCTTGGTGCAGCTCAACACCTATATTTGTGCGGCGCTCGGCCTGCCTTCGGTGCGGCCGGAATGCAATCCATTGCGGCCAGAGATTTTTTTGCAGGCCATGCAGGACGTGATTACGGCTTGCGGTGTGCCCAGTGCCATCCGGCTGGACTGGCTGCAACACTCGGCTGAGTTGCTGGGGCATGAGCTTTCTGCGCTGTATGCATCCCTGATACAGCAACTGCGTGCGGATGGCGTTCTGGCGGTGGGTTTTGCGGTGGCGCGCGGTCCCGGCGAGCAATCCTCTTCCTCTACGGCGTCGTCAGAAGCCGCCGCGCAAGGCACCTCCGCACCGCGCAAGCGCGGAGCGTTGCAAAGCCAGGTGGTGCTGACTCTGGATAAGCTCAACCAGCTTCTGGCGGGGGATTTTGAGGAGACTTCGGTACCCCAGGTACAAAATCTGTTGCGCAATAGCTTTGGCGACAGTCTCGGGGATACGCAGCCGCTGGGTGTGCCGCAGTTGGCGTTGCAACATTCTCGCCACGGCCATGACATCGGACAGGAAGTGGTCCGCCTCATGGTGGATAACATCGTCAACGATGACCGCCTGCTGGGGCCGGTGCAGCAGATCGTGCGGACTTTAGAGCCCACGCTGTTGCGGCTGGCAGCGGTGGACCCCCGGTTTTTAAGCGACCGGCAGCATCCGGCCCGACTGCTGTTGGAGAAAATCACCCAGCTCAGCCAAGGCTACCAAAGCGTTGCGGCTCCGGGCTTTAGCAGCTTCAACACGGTGTTGCATAAATCGGTGGCGCCCTTGGTCGAGCCTGGTGTTGACATCGATTCGGCCGCAGCCCCATTTGACCGCGCCCTGGATGTTCTTCAGACGCCGAGCAAAGAAGAGGTGCAGCAGCGGCAGCGCGCCATGGAGGCTTTGCAAACTGCCGAACAGCGCAATTTGCTGGCCCAGAAAATTGCCAAGGAGCTAGCAGCCAACCCCGAGGTGCAAAAGGCGGTACCGGTGGTTTCCGAGTTTTTATGCGGGCCCTGGGCGCAGGTGGCCGCCCATGTGCAGCTGACCGATAAATCCGGTGCAAGCGACCCAGGAAAGGTGCAGACCACCGTGGATGCGTTGCTGTGGAGTGCGCAGCCGGAGCTGACACGCAAGAATGTAGGCAAGCTGACCCGCCTGGTGCCCAAGCTGCTGACCAAGCTGCGCGAAGGATTGGCCTTGATCCAGTACCCGCAGGAGCAGACAGAGGCTTTTTTTGAATCCCTGTTTGGCCTGCACCAGCAAGCTTTGAAACCCTTGGCGGCCAGGCTGCTGGTCGCTCCTGCGCAGAAGGCTGCCGACGAAGAGCCTGTCGCTGAGTCCTGGGTGGCACCCCTGGAGGCCGCGGCTACCGGGTTCATGCAGGATCTGCCGAATGCTGCGGCAAAGCCAGAGGCGGCGCCCGTCGCGGAAGGGCCCTCGCATTCCCCCGAGCAAGCCATGCCCATTGGGACCTGGGCAGAACTGTTGCTCAATGGGCAATGGGTTCGAACACAGCTGACCTGGGCCACGCCACACGGCAGCATGTTCTTGTTTACCGACGCCAGCGGCGGCTGCCAGTCCATGACCAAGCGTTCGCGCGATAAACGTTTGCTGGATGGCAGCATGCGCATAGTGCAGACCCAGACGGTGGTCGACGACGCACTGGATGCAGTGGCCCAGACCGCCATGCGCAACAGCATCGATGCGATTCTGAAAACCAGTACCGACAATATTCTGATCTAGCCAGCACCCTTGCGGGCGGCTAGCCAAGGATTGGCACCTTGTCGGTGGCGGCTCAGCTTGCTGCTGCGGGCCCTGGTTCTTTAGGCCAATTCGCCAGCAGGCGCTTGCGCACCGCATAGATGTTGTTGCGCAGCGCGTAGAGCTCGTCGGTGTACGACAAGGGCACGGCAATGCCGTGGGTCACGCGGTCGAGTTCATCGATTTCGTCCAGCAGCGCATCGCGGTCGCCGGTGCGGGCGTCGACCTTGGTCTCGATCTCGCGCAGGCGTGCATACCAGCGGAACACGCGGCTGCGCACCCGGAACTGGTACAGCGGCGGCACGATCTTGGAGAGCGGCAGCATCAGCACCACCAGGCCGCCGAGCACCAGCCACATGCGTTCGATCAGGTTGCTGGCCCAGAAGGGCAGGTAGCGCTGCCAGAACGGCGGCGTGCCGTTGATGGCGCGGTCACCTTCGGGGCTGACAGGCAACTCGCTGGTCCGAGTGTTCGGAAAGTCGCGTGCACGGTTGAACCAGCCCGCTCCGCTGTGCACGGTCTGCGCGCTCTGGGCGAACAGCTGGCGCAGGGCAGGATGGGTCTGGTCGCTGGCCACCAACGATGTGGTCGCCGCCAGCATGGCTACGTCGTGCGGCGGCATGTCGGCGGCCAAGTCGACCACGCCGCGCGGCAGCGTGACGGCCGAGAGGAAGGCAAAGCGCCTGGCATACGCGTCGCTTTGGCCGAAGTCCATCAGCTGGATACCGCGGGCGCGCAGCAGGCGCTGCACCAGCGGAGACTGGGGTGCCGAGGCCAGCACGACCACGTCAACCTTGCCCGCCAGCAGTGCCTCTACCGCTGGCGCTGGCTCCAGGTTCGATAGCCGCAGCGTACGGGCCTCGATGTGGTTGGCCTTGAACATCTTCTCCATGATGTCGGGCACTCCGCTGCCTTGCTTGTCGATGTTGATGCGCAGGCTTTTGAGCTGCGGCAGCGCCGTCAGTGCGGCAGTATTCGGCTCGATCTTGCGCGCCGCGTCGCTGCGGTAGAACAGCCATAGCGGTTCATAAAACAGGCTGCCTAACGACATCAGGCCGGCTTCTTCGTCGGCCACCGGGTCAGCGCTGCCGCCGCGCACAAAGCCTATGTCGGCTTCGCCATTGCGCAGCATCTGCAGGTTGTCGGCCGCACCATCGGTGGTTTTGAGCACCACCTCGATGCCATTCGCCTTGAGCGCGCTGGCGTAGCGTTTGCCGAACTCGGCATAGGCGCTGCCTGCGGGGCCTGTGGCCAGTGTGACGGTTTTCGGCGGCTGCGGGTCCAGGTACCAGTAGGCTGCAGCCAGTGCGCCGATCACAATGAAAACCACCGGTCCGGCGGAAACGATCAGGTCGCGCAGCGACAGCAGAATCAGCTTGAGTGTCTTGGGCATCGAAAGTAAATATCAGAAAAGACTGGTGGCCGCGCCCATGGCGCCAGCCCGTGGAGATGGCAGCAGCCCGTCCTCGAAGGCCTGCAACGGCATGGGCCGGCCAAACAGATAGCCCTGGTAGGCATCGCAGCCGGCCAGTGCCAAAAACTCCTGGTGTGAAGCGGTCTCTACCCCTTCGGCGATCACCGCCAGGCCCAGGCTGTGGCCCAGGGCAATCACCGTGCGGGCAATCGCTGCATCATTCGGGTCGGTCAGCAAATCCTGCACAAACGACTGGTCGATCTTCAATTGCTCCAGCGGCAGGCGCTTCAGGTAGGACAGCGAAGAATAGCCGGTGCCAAAGTCGTCCAGCGAGAAGCCCACGCCGCGCATCTTCAGTGCATGCATTTTGGCGATGGTGTCTTCCACATCGTTGACCAGCAGGCTTTCGGTCAGCTCCAGCTTCAGCAAATGGGCTGGCGCACCGGTTTCCTGCAGCACCTGCAGCACCGACTCGGCAAACTCCGGCTGGCGGAACTGGCGGGCGCTGACGTTCACCGCCAGCGTCAGATGCCGCGTGTGGTCTTGCTGGCTCCACAGCCGCAGCTGGGTACAGGCGGCTTGCAGCACCCAATGGCCTAGCGGGATGATCAGGCCCGTGTCTTCCGCCAGGTGGATGAATTCATTCGGCGGCACCATACCGCGCTGCGGATGCGGCCAGCGCAACAAGGCTTCGGCACCGACCGTGCGGCCCCGTCCGTCGACCTGCACCTGGTAGTACAGCTGGAACTGCTGCTGCGCCAGACCGCGGCGTATATCGGCCTCCAGTGCCACCCGGGCGTTCACCACGGCCTGCATCTGGGGGTCGTAGAAGCGCAGGGTATTGCGGCCGGCAGACTTGGCCTGGTACATGGCCAGATCGGCCTGTTTCAGCAAGTCGTCAATGCTGTCCTGCGGGCCCTGGTACAGGGTGATGCCGATGCTGGCCGACAGCTCATGCTGGTGCGTGGCCAGGCTATAGGGGCGGGTGATGGCATCGCGCACCTTCTCGCCTACCGCCTCGGCGTGGGCGGCCGCAGCCTCGCGGCTGCTGCCCAGCTGGGCCAGCAAGACCACGAACTCGTCGCCGCCCAGGCGGGCCACGGTGTCGGCGGCGCGCACGCACTCGGTCAGGCGGGTGGCCACCTGTTGCAGCAGCAAATCGCCCATGTCATGGCCCAGGGTGTCGTTCAGTGCCTTGAAGTTGTCCAGGTCGATGAACTGCAGCGCGCCGAAATGGCCGTTGCGGCCGTGCTGGGTCAGGGCGTGGCGCAGCCGGTCCAGCAGCAGGCGGCGGTTCGGTAGATGGGTCAGCGGGTCGTAGAAGGCCAACTGGTTGATTTCTTCCTCGGCGGCCTTGCGCTGGGTGATGTCGTTGAAGGTGTTGACGTAGTGCGTGACCTCGCCATGGCCGTTGCGCACCGCGGTGGTGGTGCGCGCGTCGGGGTAGATCTCGCCGTTCTTGCGCCGGTTCCAGACTTCGCCGCGCCAGGTGCCGGTGGCCTCCACGCTGTCCCACATGGCCTGGTAGAAGGTGCGCGCATGGCGGCCCGAGTTCAGCATGTTCAGGCTTTGCCCCACGGCCTCCGCCTGGCTGTAGCCGGTGATCTGGGTAAAGGCCGGGTTGCAGCGCAGTATCAGCCGTTGTGCATTGGTGATGGCCATACCGTCCTGGGCATTGAAGGCGGTGGCGGCAATCCGCAAGTCGAGTTCGGCTTCCATGCGCTGGGTGATATTGCGTGCCAGCATGATGAAGCGCGGCTCGGCCTCGCCGGGGATGTCCTTGCGCGCTACCGAGATTTCAAACCATTGCTGTTGCTGCGCAAAAGGCAGCTCGAACTGCGCGCCTTCCGAATGTCCGGTCTGCCGGGCTTCTTCCAGCGCGGCAGTGACCACGCTGGCAGCGCTGGCCGGCAGGATGTCGGTCGCCTTGTTGCCTAGCAGCTCCTTCAGCTGGATGTCCGCCTGCATCGACGGTGGCAGGCGGCAGTCATGTACCGTGCTGTCCAGTCCTAGCTCAAACAGCAGGTCGGGAATCGCGTCTAGCGTGGCTTCCAGCTTGTTCTGGGTGGCGTAGATTTCGCGCGTGCGCTCGGCGACCTGGGCTTCCAGATCGTGCTCTTGCCGCTTCAGCTGCAATAGCAGCTGGGCTGCCCAGGCCAGCAAGGTGCTGAACAGCAGGCCGAGGGCGATTTTCAGGCCCAGCCCGGCGGGGTCGCCCCAGCCATGGAGGGGGGCGGCGCTGAAGGTCCAGCGGCCATTGGGGACCACTACATCGCGGTTCACCGGGCTTATCAACGATTTGGAGCCGGATGTGGCAATCGTCTGCCGCTGCTGGGTATCGGGCACGGTGCGCCATAGCTCGTAGGCAATGCCTTGGTCTATAAGCTGGTCGAGGCCGCTGCCCGCCAAGGCCCCGGGGAACTTGATCACCACGTACACAAAGCCCCAGAACTGCCGGTCTTTTTCAGGCGAAGTCACGCCGGGCACATCAGACAAATACACCGGCAGCCGGCCCACCACCCCCAGGCCGCCCTGCACCAGGTTCAATGGCCCAGCCAGAGTCAGCTTGCCGGTTTCCATGGCCAGCCGGGCTTCCTTGCCCTGTACCGGGTCTTTCAGCTGGTTGAAGCCTATCGAGCGTTCGTTGCCGGCCAAGGGCACGACCTGGCGGATGATGCCGCCGGGCGACAGGCCCAGGATGGACACGCCGGGGTAGGAGCGCAGCATTTCGCTGGCCACGCCTTCGAAGTTGGAGAACTCGCCACCCGCCTGGTGCACCATGGCCGACAGCGCGTAGGTGCTGGACAAGGCCCGCTCTATCGTCGCCTGGATGGCATAGGCGCGGTCAGATACCAGGCGGTCGATACGTGCGCGTTCGCCTTGTTCGCGGCGCTGTTCCATGTTCCAGATCAGCAGCCCGGCAGCCACGGCGGTAACCACAAAAACGGCGCAGCCGATCAGCCGGATGTGGACGGCACGCAGGATGCGGAGAGGGGGCCTGGTACTCATCGGGGTGCGCCTCTAGGGGGCCTGTAGCGGCTTCAGTGTGTTTCAACTTGTTGCATTGGACGCCGACTATAAGGCCTGCGCCCCATGGCCTCTCATGCAACACACAGCACAGAGAGTACCCCTGGCTGTGGCGGGCCAGGGATAGGTCTTCTTTATATAGCGCCAGTACCCCGGAAGGCAATCACTGCATGCTGCCCCACCACGGCAAAACGAACGCAAACGAGGCACCTAGCAGGTACACCGCCAGGCTCAGGCCATACATGCGCCGCGACAGCTTGCGGGTGCGCAGGCAGGCCTGGCGCAGTGCCGGGTCTACCGGGCAAGGGGCCACGCGGTTGTGCCATTGCAGTGCGCCGCCAGCGGCCAGCATCAGCCCGGCAAATACAAACAGCCCCTCTTTGTGTTCGCTGAGCCAGACCAGCTGCGGCACGGCCGACACCAGGCTGGACAGCACCGCGCCCGCGCCCAGCGCCACCAGCAGCGCGGGCAGGGCGCAGCAAACCAAAGTGCTGCTGCTGGCCAGCAGACTCACGAAGGCAGCCCACCAACCCGAGCGGCTCTCAGTCAGGCCGTTGGGGCTCATTTTTGCGCCCGGGTGGCGGCCTGGATATCGGCCACCGACTGCGGCACGGTCTCCATGCGCACCACGTCGTAGCCCGCGTCCACGATCTCGGCGGCAATCGCTTTGCGGTCCAGCGCGTGGCCGTCCTTGGCCTCTACCGCAACCACCTTGTGTTTCAGGTCGACGAACACCGCCTTGGTGGCCGGCATGGCGGACAGGCCTTTTTCTATGCCCTGGGCGCAGAACGCGCAGACCATGCCGTTGACGGTGACCTTCAGGGCTTCGCCCGCCAGTGCAGCATGAAAAGGCATGCTGGCGCTTATGAATACAGCGGTAGCAGCTATGGAACTAGTAGCAAAACGGATCATGGTGTATCTCCGGTAACAGGGGAAATGGGTTTAAAAAATGAACATGAAATTGGCCCGCGCCTCGCGCTGCTGGTTCATGCCCAGCTCCACGAAGTAGCGCTTGTGGATCAGCCGCAGCATGGGTGTGACTTCGGTGCGCTCGGACAAGCCGCGCATGCGCCGCGCCTCGACCACCAACCAGGGCTGCACCTCGTCGTAATCGACGGGGTAGAACGAAAACCCGGCACGGGCTGCTGCGTAGTCGTGCCGCAAGCCAGGTGCGCGGTACAGCCGGGCCGACGCCGACAGGTAGACCCGGGTGGTCTCGAAGTCAGCCGACAGGCCCGGTGCCAGCATGCCACGGCTACCGCCAAAGTCGTTGCCGGTGACCGGGCCCGCACCCAATACGAACCACACATTGGCCTGCGAATGCTCGCCGTTCCAGCGCTGCACCAGCCGGGTGTAGCTGAGCTCGCTGAAGGTCCGGCTGCGCAGCCGGTCGTCCGAGCGCATCCACAGTGCGCCCGCGCCAAAAGCGTCGCGCGGCGTGGTCGCGTAGTTGACCCAGCCCTCGCGCCAGTTCGGGCCAAAGTCGCCCATGGCCATAGTGCTGCCTTTAAAGCCCATGGGGCCGGCCTGAGCCGCGGCGCAGAGCCACAGCGCACAGGCCATCAATGGTTTTTTCATCCTGCTGTCTCCGATGCCGGTACAGAGCCGGCGCGAGCACGGTTGTCTGCCGCGGTGCACCCTGGTGGGGCCGATGGCAGACGCACTTTGGGCGTGGAGCTCAGGAAATCGGTGGTTTCAGGGCCGGCGCGGCGGTGGCGCTGCGAAAGTCGCCACCTTGCCAGTGCGGCAGGGCGGGTGGCCAGGCGCTGCTGAGGATAGATGCGCCGTGCGACCAGGCGGCCAGCGGCAGGCACAGCTTGCAGGTATCGCAGGCCGTGCAATGTGGCACTTCCTGGCGGTCTGCGGGCGCCGCCAGCATCTCGCAGTCGGCCGGCATGGCGGCCAAAGAATCTGCATCGAATATGCCGTTGGCGCTTTGTGTGCCAGCGCTGGCAGCTATTGTTTGCATAGCGTGTAGCTGCTGAGCCGCCATGTCCAGCGCCATCGCGTCGCCGACCCAGCCGCGCAAGGGCAGCAGGACGACCATGAGGGCGATGAGGATGTGGCGCATGTGCAGGCTGGGACCAGGTGGCGTGGCTAAAGTTCCAGCGCACTATGTTAGCCAATCTGCGTACCTAGAATTGCCTAAAGCCCCAAGGAGCCCCAGATGCCCATCCACGCCCTGTACGCGCTAAGCGCCGCGCTGTTGTTCGGCATGGCCACGCCGCTGGCCAAGCTGCTGCTGAATAGCGTCAGCCCGCTGATGCTGGCGGCCCTGCTGTACCTGGGCTCGGGCCTGGGTCTGGCCTGCGTGCGCCTGCTGCGGCGCCAATCCACCGTGCTGCCGCAGGGGCCTGAATGGCTGTGGCTGGCGGGCGCGGTACTGGCTGGTGGCGTGGCCGGCCCGGTGTTGCTGATGCTGGGCCTGGGCGGCTTCAGCGCCTCGGGTGCGTCCTTGCTGCTGAACAGCGAAGGCGTGCTGACGGCCTTGCTGGCCTGGTGCGTGTTCAAGGAAAACTTCGACCGCCGCATCGCCCTGGGCATGCTGGCGATTGTGGCCGGTGCATTGGTGCTGGGCTGGCCTGGTCCTGCGGGTCTGCAGGGCGGCAGCCTGGCGAGTGCGGGGCTGATCGTCGCCGCTTGCCTGGCCTGGGCCATAGACAACAACCTCACGCGCAAAGTGTCCCTGGCCGATGCCGGCTTTATCGCCATGGCCAAGGGCCTGGCGGCTGGCAGCGTGAGCCTGCTGCTGGCCTGGGCCAGTGGCGCGGTGCTGCCGCCGGCTGGCGTGGTGGCGCAGGCGGCGCTGCTGGGCTTTGCCAGCTATGGCGTGAGCCTGGTGTTGTTTGTGCTGGCATTGCGGCATCTGGGCACCGCCCGCACCGGCGCGTATTTTGCGGTGGCACCGTTTGCCGGCGCGCTGCTGTCGGTCTGGCTGCTGGACGAGCCCGTGACCTGGCAGTTGCTGCTGGGCGGGGCACTGATGGCCGTGGGTGTGCTGCTGCATCTGGCCGAACGCCATGTGCATGCCCATGCGCATGGGCCGCAAGAGCACGACCACATGCACACCCATGGCGCTGATGAGCACCACCACCACGACCATCCGTTCCCGGTGGCCGCTGGCACATCGCATCGGCATCTACACCAGCACCTGCCGCTGGTGCATACCCATCCGCACTTCCCCGATGCCCACCACGGGCACAGCCATTAAGGCCTTATAGCCAGAGCGCCGCAGCGGCCATCAGCACCATGCCGACGTCTTCGATGATGGTCACGGTGGACATGGGCAGCTGGAACACCGTGCCCAGGCAGGCACAGCGGATCGCGCGTTTGTCCAGCACCGCGCCAATCACGCCGATGGCCGAGAAGCCCATCACCACCAAGGTCACTGCATTGGTCCACAGCGGCGCGAAGTTGGCCAGATAGGCCACGCCCAGCGCCAGCTCGACATACGGGTAGATATGGCCC
Source organism: Rhodoferax sp. OV413 (assembly GCF_900104385.1). Classification (GTDB taxonomy): domain Bacteria; phylum Pseudomonadota; class Gammaproteobacteria; order Burkholderiales; family Burkholderiaceae_C; genus Rhodoferax_B. The sequence goes on from NZ_FNJA01000001.1 coordinate 60,576, forward strand.
CAGGGCCGCCAGCGCCGTGCCAGCAGGTCGTAGCCCGCATAGGCATCGGCAAATGCGGGCACATCCAGCAGCTTGAAGAACGAGAACACCAGGAAGAAGCCGGCCATGAAGTAGCGCATGGTTTCCATGCCGTGGACCTGCGCGCCTTGCACCAGCATGCTGGCACCGAGGATGTAGGCCAGGATCAGGAGCAGCGGGCGGTAGGTGGCGAACCAGCTGGGGGCGAGGGCGGCTGGCACGGGTGGAGGCTCGACCACGGCAGGGGCTGTGACTCCGTAGTGACTGCCCGCCAGCGCGGCTTGCAGGGTGTTGACATCCGCCGGGCCTGGCACCGTGGCCTGCGGTGGTTTCAACTGGACTTGTACGCCAGGGGCGACGGCTTCCAGTTTGGCTTGCACGCGCTTGACGCAGCCGCCGCAGGTCATGCCGGTGATTTCAAAGGTGGTCATGGTGGTTTCACTCCAAGTGTTTAGTGTGTATCGGTTTTCAGCTTCGCATGGCGCAGCCGCAAGGCATTGCTGATGACGGAGGCCGAGCTCAGGCTCATGGCCAGCGCCGCCACCATCGGCGACAGCAGCCAGCCGGTCCATGGGTACAGCACGCCGGCCGCCAGGGGCACGCCCAGCGCGTTGTAGACAAAGGCGAAGCCCAGGTTCTGCCGCATATTGGCAATCGTGGCCTGCGACAACGCCCGCGCCGTGGCAATGCCGCGCAGATCGCCTTTGACCAGGGTGACCTGGGCGCTGTTCATCGCCACATCGGTGCCAGTGCCCATGGCGATGCCTACATCGGCCTGGGCCAATGCCGGCGCATCGTTGATGCCGTCACCGGCCATCGCCACCTTGCGGCCTTGTTGCTGCAGTTTTTTGACCAGGGCCAGCTTGTCGGCCGGCTTGACTTCGCCGTAGACCTCGGTGATGCCCAGCTGCCGGGCCACCGCCTGTGCCGTGCCCAGGCCGTCGCCGCTGGCCATCACGATGCGGATGCCCGCTGCCGTCAGCGCGGCCAGGGCTTCGGCGCTGCTGGGCTTGATGGGGTCGGCCACGGCCAGCAGCCCGGCCAGCCGGCCATCGACCGCCAGGTAGATGACGCTGGCGCCCTCGCTGCGCAAGGCTTCGGCCTGTGCCGCCAGCTCGGCCACCTCCACCCCGGCCTGCTGCATCAGTGCGGTATTGCCCAGGGCCAACGCTTGTCCATCCACCTGGCCGCTTACGCCTATGCCACTGGCAGACTCAAAGCCCGTGACCGCCGACAGCGCCAGATTGCGGCTACGGGCGGCACGCAGGATGGCGTCGGCCAGCGGGTGCTCGCTGCCCTGGTCCAGGCTGGCGGCCAGGCGCAGCAGTTCGTCGGCCTGGAAGCCGTTGCTAGGGATGACGCGGTGGAAGACCGGCTTACCTTCGGTCAGCGTGCCGGTTTTGTCGACGATCAAGGTGTCGATCTGGCGGAAGTTCTCTATCGCCGCGGCATCGCGGAACAGCACGCCGTGGCTGGCGCCGCGCCCGGTGGCCACCATGATGGACATGGGCGTGGCCAGGCCCAGCGCGCACGGGCAGGCAATGATCAGCACGGCCACCGCATTGATCAGGCCGTAAACCCAGCTGGGCGCGGGGCCGAAGATGCCCCAGGCCAGCAGGGTCAGCACGGCTACCGACACTACGCCGAACACAAAGTAGCCGGCAACAGAGTCGGCCATGCGCTGCATGGGCGCTTTGGAGCGCTGGGCCTGCACCACCATCTGCACGATCTGCGCAAGCATGGTGCTGGAGCCCACGCGTTCGGCCCGCATGGTGAGCGCGCCCGTGGTGTTCAGGGTGGCGCCGATCAGTTTGTCGCCGCTGCGCTTGGTGACGGGCATGGGCTCGCCGGTCAGCATGGATTCGTCCACCGCGCTGCTGCCGTCCAGCACCAAACCGTCTACCGGCAGTTTTTCGCCGGGGCGCACGCGCAGGCGGTCGCCTATGTGCACATGGCTGAGCGGGATGTCGGCTTCGCTGCCGTCGTCGGCGATGCGGCGGGCGGTTTTCGGCGCCAGGCCAAGCAGGGATTTGATCGCCGCCGAGGTCTGCGAGCGGGCTTTCAGCTCCAGCAACTGGCCCAGCAGGGTGAGCGAAATGATCACCGCCGCCGCCTCGAAGTACACCGCCACCCGCCCCATGGACACAAAGGACGCGGGAAACACCTGCGGCGCTAGCGTGGCCACCAGGCTGTAGACAAAGGCCGCGCCCGTGCCCAGGCTGATCAGGGTCCACATATTCGGGCTGCGCGTGCGTACCGACTGCCAGCCCCGGACAAAAAACGGCCAGCCCGCCCACAGCACCACGGGCAGGCTCAGCAGCAGCTCGATCCAGCTTTGCACCTGCATGTCGAACCACTGCAGGCGGTGGCCGAGCATGGCTAGCAGCATCACCGCGGCACTCAGCGGCAGGGTCCACCAGAAGCGCCGGCGAAAGTCGGTCAGCTCGGGGTTTTCTGCCTCGTCCAGGCTGGGCATTTCGGGCTCCAGCGCCATGCCGCAGTGCGGGCAGCTGCCCGGGTGGTCTTGCCGCACCTCGGGGTGCATGGGGCAGGTGTAGACCGTGCCGACCACCGCCGCTTCCTGCTTACTCGCCGGAGGTGCCAGGTATTTTTGCGGGTTGGCGGCGAACTTGGTTTTGCAGCCTGCGCTGCAAAAGTAATAGCTGTGGCCCGCGTGGGTGTGGGCGTGGGCGGACTGTGCGGTCACCGTCATGCCGCAGACAGGGTCTTTCATGGCGGACTCCTTTGCAAACTGAATGCGCCGAGCATAAACTCCGTAGTCAACCCCAGAGTCAAGGGGTTTTACAAAGGTTTTTTATGGATGCAGCCGCGACCACCCATCTCACCATTGGCAAACTGGCCAAAGCCGCCGGCGTGGGGGTGGAAACCATCCGTTACTACCAGCAGCGCAATCTGCTGCCGGTGCCCGCGTCTTCGGGCGCCTACCGCTACTACCCGGTGGCGCTGGGCCAGCGTATACGCTTCATCAAGCGCGCGCAGGAGCTGGGCTTCTCGCTGGACGAAGTGGCCGAGCTGCTGTCGCTGGAAGACGGCCTGGACCGCCAGTCGATACGCCAGATCGCCGGCCAGCGGCTGGACGAAATCCGCAGCCGCATGGCCGACCTGCAGCGCATGCAGCAGGCGTTGTCGCATCTGATAACCACCTGCGAGCACACGGGCAAGGAGCAGCCTTGCCCGATCATCGACACCCTGGCGGCGGACCGCCACTGATTACGGCGCGGGCTGGATATCGGTCACCACCAGCGCGCTGCCGATCTGCTCGGCGGTGAACTTCACCTTGTCGCCGGCCTTGATCTTCTCCAGCAGCGCCGGATTCTTCACCTGGAACACCATGCTCATGGGCGGCATCTCCAGGTTCTTGATCTCGCCGTGCTTGAGGGTGATTTTCTGGGCCGACAGGTCGACCTTGCGGACTTCGCCGTCGGTGTAGGGCAGGGCGGTCTGGGCCAGGGCTGCAGCGCTGATGCAGGCGATGGCCAGGGCTTTGAGCAAAGTGTGGGTGAACTGCATGTTGTTTCCTTGAAAGTTATTTGGCGGCGACGGTGATCTTGCCGACCATGCCGGCCTGGTAATGGCCGGGGATCAGGCAGGCAAAGTCGAAGTTGCCGGCGCGGTTGAAGGTCCAGACGATGTCGCCGGCTGCCTTGGGCCCTACATGCGCCATATAGGGTTCGTCGTGCTCCATGGTGGAGAACTTGGCCATCAGGGCTGCGTGCTCGTCCAGCTTGGCCTTGGTGCCGATCACCAGCTCGTGGCCCAGCGCGCCGGTGTTCTTCATGCGGAAGCGGATGGTCTCGCCCAGCTTCACGGCGATGTTGTCGGGGCTGAAGCGCATGGTGTCCAGCATAGTGATCTGCACGGTGCGCTTTACTGCTTTGGCATCGCCGGCAATGCCCCATTCGGTTTGCTCCTTTTTCACCGGACCATGGGGTTTGTCGTGGCCGGGGCTAGCCACTGCGCGGCCGACTGCGGCCATGAGTGCGGTGGAAGCCAAGGTTTGAAGTGCGTGTCTGCGGTTTTTCATGTTTGCCTTTAAGAAGAAGTTATGAATGAAATCGGGCTCTAGCGCATATTTAATCTGCGCGAGCGGCTATAAAGTTGATAGCGGTTGCTTCAGTGGCTGGTATGTGCGCCTCCGCTGGGTTTGCGTACCTGTAGCGCCGCAGTCGGGGCTACGGCGGCGGGCCGGGCGGGTTCGGCCAAAGCGCCAGTCCATTCGAACGCCTGTGTGCCCGGTGGCTGCCGATAAGCACCGGGGTCGCTGTAGTCGCCGGGCTTTTGCTCCTTGCGCACCTTGAGGGTGGTGAACATGCCGCCCATCTCAATCGGGCCGTAGGGGCCGCTGCCGCTCATCATGGGCAGGGTCTGGTCGGGGATGGGCATCTGCATTTCGCCCATGTCGGCCATGCCGCGCTCGCCCATCAGCATGTAGTCGGGCACCAGCTTCTGGATCTTTTGCACCAGGCCGCGGTGGTCCACGCCGATCATGTTGGGCACGGTGTGGCCCATGGGGTTCATGGTGTGGTGGCTCTTGTGGCAGTGCAGGGCCCAGTCGCCGGGCTCGTCGGCCAAGAACTCTATCTGCCGCATCTGGCCTACCGCAATGTCGGTGGTGACCTCGGGCCAGCGCGCGCCGTGCGGCACCGGGCCGCCGTCGGTGCCGGTGACCATGAACTCGTGGCCGTGCAGGTGGATGGGGTGGTTTGTCATCGTCAGGTTGCCCACGCGAATGCGCACCTTGTCGCCATGGCGCACGTTCAAGGTGTCGATGCCGGGGAAGGCCCGGCTGTTCCAGGTCCACAGGTTCTGGTCCAGCATGGTGTTGGGCCGCGGCGTGGTGCTACCGGGGTCGATGTCGTAGGCGTTCAGCAGAAAGCAAAAGTCGCGCTGCACGGTGTCGATCAGCGGATGTTTGGCCTTGGGGTGCGTGACCCAAAAGCCCATCATGCCCATGGCCATCTGCACCATTTCGTCCGCATGCGGGTGGTACATGAAGGTGCCGGGGCGGCGCGCCTCGAACTCGTAGACAAAGGTCTTGCCCACCGGGATCTGCGGTTGCGTGAGGCCACCCACGCCGTCCATGCCGTTGGGCAGGCGCTGGCCGTGCCAGTGGATGGTGGTGTGCTCGGGCAGGCGATTGGTGACGAAGATGCGCACCTTGTCGCCTTCCACTACTTCAATCGTCGGGCCGGGCGACTGGCCGTTGTAGCCCCAGAGCGTGGCCTGCATGCCGGGGGCGATTTCGCGCACCACCGGCTCGGCCACCAAGTGGAATTCTTTCACCCCGGCGTTCATGCGCCAGGGGCAGGTCCAGCCGTTCAGGGTGACTACTGGGTTGTACGGCCGGCCATTCGGTGGCACGAGCGGCGGGGCGGTTGCGGGCGTGGTGGCGATCACCGGCTCGGGCAGGGCGGCCATCGCCACCTTGCTGACGCTGGCAACCAGCACAGCGCCGCCAAAAAATGTTCTGCGGTCCATTTCAATGTCCTTGGGTAGCGGAGGCTTCTGCGGCAGCGCCGGAAGCCAAAGAGGCGGGGGCGCCGGGCGAGGTGCCGCTGAGTACGGTTTGCAGATCGGTCTCGGCCAGCCAGAAGTCGCGCTGGGCCTCGATGGCGCTGTTCACGCTCAGCACCTGCTGGCGTGTATCGGCCAGCAGCTCCCATACACTGGCCAGCATGCCGCTGTAGCGCAGCACCAGCTCGTCGTTGATGAACTTGCGCAGCGGCACGATCTCGTCGCGGTAGTGCACTGCCAGGTCGTAAGCCGTGCGGTAGCCGAAGTAGGCTTCGCGGGCTTCCGACCTTGCCTGCACCGCCACGCCGCGCACCCGCGCTGTTGACTGCAAGACCAGCGCCTTCGAGCGCGCATGGCGGGCACTGCCCCAGTCGAATACGGGCAAGGGCAGCTCCAGCTCCCAGCCGCGCTTGGTCTCCTTGCTGCCTGCGGCGTTGTCGAACGTGGTGTTGCGGGTGTAGCCCATAGTCAAGCCGTCGAAGTAGCCCGCCACGTCGCTGAAGCCCTGCTGCCGGGCCACATAGCCCGCTGCCGCAACAGCCGAGCGCACATCCAGCCGCTCACGCAGTGCGCGCGCTTCGATGTCTTGCATGTTCGTCACCGTCTTGGGAATGTCGGGCAGGCGATGGGCCAGGGTGAAGCCGGTTTGCGCGCCCCACAGACCCATCAGGCGGGTGAGCTTTTCGCGCGCGCTGAAGGTGGTCTGCTGGGCCCGGGCCAGCTGGGCCGTGGCATCGGCCAGGAACACCTGTTCGCGCGCCTGCTCCAGCCGGCTCCAGTTGCCGACGCGGGCCATGCGCCGGGCCAGCTCGGCGCCGGCTTCGGCTGCGTCTTTCACGTCGCGCAGGTAGAGCGCGCTTTGCTGGGCCGCCACCGCGCTGATCCAGGCCTTGCGGGTGTCGGCCGCCAGCCGCACCACGTCCTGCGCGGCCTGCAGCTTGGCCAGCTCGTGCTGCTGGCCTTGCCACTCGGCGCGCCAGGGCAGGGCCAGTAGGCCCAGCACATTGAAGCTGAGCACGCGTTCGATCTCCCGCGTGCTGCCTTCGGTGAAGCGGCCAATGGCGAAGTGCGGATTCGGCAAACGGTCCATTTGTACCCGTTCGGCATCGCTCAGGCCCAGCGTGGCCAGCGACTCCTGCATTTGCGGGTTGTTCAGCAATGCGATGCGTACCGCGGCTTCGGCATCCAGCGGCTGGGCCAGCAGGCCGGCCACCGCCTGCGGGTCGGGGCGCAGGCTGGCGGTGCCGATGCGGGGCTGTGCGAGCTGCTGCACCGCACCCAGGTCGCCATCGGGCGAGAGCGTGGCGCAGCCGGTGAGCGCCAGCATCAGCAGGGCCGCAGCGCTGCGTTGGATTGAAATGGTAGACATCAGCGGCCTACCGTTTCTGCGCGTCGGGGTGCGGTGCGGGCGGCTGGGCCTGCTCCCACTTCAGCACATCGGCATGGCCGCGGTGGAACTGGCCGACGTCGGCATTGGCCTTCTTCCAGTCGAGCGACTGGGTTTCGACGCCGCGGGCGGTGGTATCAAACACCGAGCGGTAGGGCACAGCGGGCACGGCAGCCGCAGGGTCGGCGGCAGCCGGCAGCTGGGCGAGGGCCGGTAGGCACAGCAGTGCCCCGGCCAAAAAGAATGGGGTTTTCACAAAAATCTCCTGAACGACACAAGCAAACCCTCTGCACGCCGCCGATCGGGGGCGGATTACAGACGGACTAAGGCTGGGACGTTCAGGAAATGGGTGGCTTGAGCGCGAACGCGGCGGGCGCGCTGGCGAAGCGGGTGTGCGCCACGTCGGGCAGCGCATGGCTCAGCCAGCCGCTGGGCTGGGCGGACCAGGGTGCCGGCGCTGCCACGGTATGGCAGATCTGGCAGAGAGGGCAGCTGCCGCAATGGTTTGGAGTTGTATCGCTGGCTGGCGTCACCGACTCCGCATGGCCCGGACATTCGGCTTGCATTTCTGCATCAAACAGCTCGCTAGCGCTTGATGTATCTGCGCTGGCAGCTATATTTTGCATAGCAATTGGGTGCTGCACCAGCATCTCCATAGCCATCGCATCACCGACCCAGCCGCGCAAAGGCAGCAGGGCGATCATGAGGATGAGGAAAAACCGGCGCATGCAGGAATGATAGCGGGGGCGGCGAAAGGTTCCCTGGTTTTGCCTGCTCAGCGGTTGAATCCCAGCGACAAGCCCTGGGCTCCATCGTGCTGGCCTAGCTTGAATACGGCTACCACCTGCACCAGGTCTTGCGCCTGGGTGCGCAGGCTGCTGGCGGCGGCGGCCATTTCTTCTACCAAGGCGGCGTTCTGCTGGGTGGCCTGGTCCATCTGCGTGACGGCTTCGCCAACCTGGGCCACGCCCAACGACTGCTCATTACTGGCCGCGCTGATCTCGCCCATGATGTCGGTGACCCGGCGGATGGAATTGACCACCTCGGTCATCGTCGATCCCGCCTGGTCGACCAGGGCTGTGCCCTGGGCCACGCGGTCCACGCTGGCGCCGATCAGGTTCTTGATTTCCTTGGCGGCTTCGGCCGAGCGACCGGCCAGGCTGCGCACCTCGCTGGCCACCACCGCGAAGCCGCGGCCTTGTTCGCCGGCGCGGGCGGCTTCCACAGCGGCATTCAGCGCCAGGATGTTGGTCTGGAACGCGATGCCGTCGATCACCTGGATGATGTCCGAGATCTTGCGCGAGGATTCGTTGATGCCCTTCATGGTTTCCACCACCTGGGTCACCACTTCGCCGCCGCGGATGGCCACGGTAGATGCGCTCATGGCCAGCTGGTTGGCCTGGCGGGCGTTGTCGGCGTTTTGCTTGACGGTGGAGCTAAGTTCTTCCATCGAGGCAGCCGTCTGCTCTAGCGCGCTGGCCTGGCTTTCGGTGCGGGCGCTGAGGTCGTTGTTGCCCTCGGCAATCTGGGCGCTGGCAGTGGCCACGCTCTCGGAACCCGAACGCACATTCGCCACCACCTGCACCAGGCCCGCTTGCATGGTCTTCAGGCTGGTCAGCAGCTGCCCGAGCTCATCGCTGCGCTGGGTGTCGATGCGTGCGGTCAGGTCGCCCGAGGCCACCTGGCGGGCGATCACACTGGCTTGCGCCAGCGGGCCGGTGATGGTGCCCGACAGCAGCCAGGCGATCACGATGCTCAGCAGTACGCTGACCACGCCCAGGGCGACCATCAGGTTGCGGCTGGTGGCATAGCTGTCCTGGATGGTGCGCGACTGGTCGTCGATGTCCTTGCGCTGGGTGTTCAGCAGCTCTTCCATCTTGGACATATAGGCCTTGGACGCAGGGGTGAACTTCTGGTCCAGCATCTGGCTGGCTTCTTCTGCCTTGCCTTCCTTCTTCAGGTCCAGGATGGCGTCACGCACCAGGATGTAATTTTTGCGCTCTTCCGATATCTGCTTGAACAGGGTTTTTTCTACATCCGTGTCCATCAAAAGCTCTACCTGCTTTTGAAATTCGGAGGAGCTTTTGGTCGAAGCCGCCTGGTCTTCGGCGAAGTAGGTGGCAACGGCGGGGTCGTTGCTCTTGGCAATGGCTCCGGTACGGCGCACACCTGTGTGGATGTTGCGGTACCAGTCGCTCACGATGCGCTCGGTCTTGATGGGGCTGGCTACCATGTACTGCGCGGCTTCGGCCACCGCATTCAGGCGCGAGATGCCGAAGATGATGGTAATAACCGACAGCACCAGCACCAGGGCAAAGCCCAGGCCGAGCCGTTTGGCCACCGAGAGGCCGGCGATGAATGAGGGCATTTTGTCTTCCTGTCGTTATAAAAATACTTTTACGGAATCCGCCCCGCGCGGCCCCGGGAGAACTAGGCGCGGTGGCTGAGCTTGAAGACCGCCACACCTTGCACCAGTTCGTTGGCCTGGTTGTTCAGACTGCTTGCGGCAGCGGCCATTTGCTCGACCAAGGCCGCGTTCTGCTGGGTCGCCTGGTCCATTTGTGTGACGGCTTCGCCGACCTGGGCCACACCCGAAGCCTGCTCGCTGCTGGCGGCGCTTATTTCGCCCATGATGTCCGTGACGCGGCGGATCGCGCTGACCACCTCGGTCATGGTGCTGCCGGCCTGGTCCACCAGGCTCGTGCCCTGGGCTACGCGTTCCACGCTGACGCCGATGAGGTTCTTGATCTCCTTGGCGGCCTCGGCACTGCGACCGGCCAGGCTGCGCACCTCGCTGGCCACCACCGCGAAACCGCGGCCTTGTTCGCCGGCGCGGGCGGCTTCTACGGCGGCGTTCAGGGCCAGGATATTGGTCTGGAAGGCAATGCCATCGATCACGCTGATGATGTCGGCGATCTTGGTGGAGCTGTCATGTATGCCCTTCATGGTCTCGACCACCTGGCCCACCACCTGGCCGCCTTGTACCGCAACCGCCGAGGCGCTCATGGCCAACTGGTTCGCCTGGCGTGCGTTGTCGGCGTTCTGTTTGACGGTGGAGCCCAGTTCTTCCATGGAGGCGGCGGTCTGCTCCAGTGCACTGGCCTGGCTTTCGGTGCGCGCGCTCAAGTCCTGGTTGCCTTGCGAAATTTCTGCGCTGGCGGTGGCCACGCTATCGGCATTGCTCTTCACGGTGTGGACGATGCCAGCAAAGTTGGTTTGCATGTGCGCCATCGACTTCAGCAGGCGCACGGTTTCTTCGTTGCCCGTGGGCTGCACCGACATCGATAAATCCCCTTGGGACAGCTGGTCGGCGATCTGCATCGCGTAGTCCATGGGGCGGGCCAGGTACTTGGCCAGCCACAGCGCAGCCACCACCAGCACCGCGCTGGCCAAGGCCAGGGCTACGCCGATCTGTACCAGGGCCAGGCTCGCATAGTCTTGGGCCGCCTGGTGCATGTCGCGGCCGCTTTTTTCGATGGCGTCGGACTGCTCGGCCATTTGTTTTTCCAGGTCGGTAAAGGCCTTCTGGAAGGCTGGCACCGCCGCCTGCGCCGCCGCCGGATCGGTGGCAGCCAGCCCGAGAACCGTGGCAGCCGAGTCGGTGTAGCTCTTCACCATGGGCAATGTTTTTTCGATCACCGCCTTGACCTCGGGCGAGATCGGCAGGCCTTGCAAGGTCTTCAATGCGTCGTTGAAGGTCTTGGCATGCTCGGGCAACCCCTTCTTGGCCTCGTCGATCTGGCCCTCGTCTTTGCTGATCGCACCCAGCAGGGCCAGCAACACGTCGCCGCGCACCGCGTCGTGCATCATGTCGGCCTCCTGGCTGCTTTGCAGGGCCACGCCCATGCCGATGGAGTCGCCGATCGCTCCCGTCAATCGCTTGGCGTTCAGCAGGCCGATGCCGCCGACCAAGCCAGCCATCAGGATACCGACCAAACCCAAGGAAAGAATCTGGTTGCGTAGTTTCATAGTGGCCTTTCGTCGCAAGAAGGAGTGCGTATCCGCCGCACCCTGCGACAGCAGGGGGCGTTACATATGCTAACGAACATTGTGGGCCGAAGCCAGAGGCAGTTTTACCAAGGCCGCCGGCCCGGGCCAGCGCCCCGTGCGCCTAGCGCTGGCGGGACTTCATGGCGCGCTCGACCTCGCGCTTGCCTTCGCGGTCCTTGATGGTGTCGCGCTTGTCGTGCTCGGCCTTGCCCTTGGCCAGAGCGATTTCGCATTTGATCTTGCCGGCCTTCCAGTGCAGGTTCAGCGGCACCAAGGTGTAGCCTTTTTGCTCGGTCTTGACGATCAGCTTCTTGATCTGCTCCTTGTGCAGCAATAGCTTCTTGGTGCGCACTTTGTCTGGGCTGATGTGGGTCGAGGCCGAATTCAGCGGGTGGATCTGGCAGCCGATGATGAACAGCTCGCCATTGCGCACCACCACATAGCCGTCGGTCAGCTGTACCTTGCCTTCGCGCAGGGACTTGACCTCCCAGCCTTCCAGTACCAAGCCGCACTCGATGCGCTCCTCGAAGAAGTAATTGAAGGCGGCCTTTTTGTTGTCGGCAATGCGGGTATTGGTATCAGGTTTTTTGGCCATGGGGTACGAGGTGAGGGGAGCGCAAAGCTGGTTCTACAATCCCGCGCAGCCCTCCATTCTATGAAAAACGTCCATAAGTCCGTCCTCATCTGGTACAGCGCCGAAGAAATGTTCGCGCTGGTCACCCAGGTTGCGCAATATCCGCAGTTTTTACCTTGGTGCGACCATGCCGCAGTGCTGTCGGAAGACGGCAGCGGTATGACGGCCGAAGTCGGTATCGCTTTCAGTGGTCTGCACCAAAAGTTCATCACCCAGAACACCCATGTGGAGGGGCGCCAGGTGGTGATGAAATTGATCAAGGGGCCGTTTTCCAACCTGGACGGTACCTGGAGCTTTACCCCGGTGGGCGACGGCACACAGCGCGCTTGCCGGGTCGATCTGCAGCTGCACTATGGCTTCGACAACATCGCGCTCTCAGCCTTGATCGGCCCGGTATTCGACCGGATTGCCGGCAGCTTGGTGGACGCCTTTGTGAAGCGTGCCGAACAGGTGTATGGCTAAGCTGCTGCAGATCACTGTGGCCTGGTCTCCTGCGCCGCGCGAGGCCTATGAGTTGGTGTTCGAGCTACCCGAAGGGCAATCCGTAGGCGATGCCTTGGCTGCCTGCCAGGGATTGGAGCCGTTTGCCGGCCTGGATGTGACTGGCTATACGCTGGGCGTGTGGGGGAGGTCGGCTGTACCCGGCCAGCTGCTGCAAGCCTACGACCGGGTGGAGCTGTACCGCCCATTGACCGTAGACCCCAAGGTGGCCCGCCGTGAGCGCTTTGCCAGCCAGGGTGCGCGGGGCACCGGTTTGTTTGCCAAGAGGCGCGCCGGGGCGAAGGCCGGTTACTAGCCGCTTGTTACTGACAGTCCGACGCCATCACGTCCTGCAGGCGCTTGGTCTCAGCAGCCCGAGCGGCATCGTCCAGAATTTCCCGCTCGCCTTTTTCATTGACCCGAGCAATGCGCATGCCAGAGTCGTAGTTGGCCTTGGATTGCTTGGCGCGTTGGCAGTTTTCTGCCTTGGTCGCTGCAATTTTGTCGGTTTCGGCTTTGCGTTTGGCGGCTTCTGCGTCTTCTGCTTGCTTCTTTTTTTCTTCCAGCGCTTTGTCGGTACCGCTGATTTTGGGCGCCGAGGCTGCGGAGGCAGGAGCTTCGGCGGCCGCTACGGCCTTCGGCTTGGGCGTTCCGCCGGGCTGGCGCAGGATGTTCTTGCTGGGGATGTCAGGCGGTGGCGCTCGGTCGCTGAAGACCTTGTTACCACTGTTGTCCAGCCACTGCCATTGCGCAGATGCGGCCAGCGAAAGGACACATCCAAAGGCGACGACGAGGGCTTTGTGAATTTGCATTCCGCAAGTTTAGCTGGGGCAGGCGCACTTTTCCAAGGGGAGTAGGGTTGGGATTGTCATAACCCGGTAAAGAAAAGGGCGGGCGCAGGCTAGTACAATCTGCTTTTTGGAGCTTTGTATATGCGCCTGCTAGGAAAAGCGCTCACTTTCGACGATGTGTTGTTGGTGCCAGCGTTCTCCCAAGTCCTTCCCAAGGACACGTCTCTTGCGACCCGTCTGTCGCGCAATATCACCCTGAACCTGCCGCTTGTGTCCGCCGCTATGGACACCGTGACCGAAGCCCGTCTGGCCATCGCCATGGCGCAAGAAGGTGGTATGGGCATCGTGCACAAGAACTTTACGCCCAAGCAGCAAGCCGCTGAAGTGCTCAAGGTCAAGCGCTACGAGTCCGGCGTGCTGCGCGATCCGGTGATCATCACCCCGACCCATACCGTGCGCCAGGTGATCGATATGTCGGCCCAGCTGGGCATTTCCGGCTTCCCCGTCTGCGACGGCGGCAAGGTGGTCGGTATCGTCACCAGCCGCGATTTGCGCTTTGAAACCCGTTACGACGTGCTTGTCAGCGAGATCATGACGCCGCGCGAAAAACTGGTCACCGTCCAGGAAGGCGCTTCGCTGGCCGAAGCCAAGGCGCTGCTGAACAAGTCCAAGCTGGAGCGTCTGCTGGTCATCAACGACGCGTTCGAGCTCAAGGGCCTGATCACCGTCAAGGACATCACCAAGCAGACCAGCTTCCCGAATGCAGCGCGCGATGCCCAGGGCCAGTTGCGTGTAGGCGCAGCGGTCGGCGTGGGTGAGGGCACTGAAGAGCGTGTTGAAGCCCTGGTGCGTGCCGGTGTTGACGCTATCGTGGTGGACACTGCCCATGGTCACAGCAAGGGCGTGATCGATCGCGTGCGTTGGATCAAGCAAAACTACCCGAATATCGACGTCATCGGCGGCAATATCGCCACCGGCGCGGCAGCTTTGGCCCTGGCGGAAGCCGGCGCCGATGCAGTCAAGGTCGGTATCGGCCCCGGCAGCATCTGCACCACGCGCATCGTGGCCGGTGTCGGCGTGCCGCAGATCATGGCCATCGATAACGTGGCCACCGCCTTGCGCGGTTCGGGCGTCCCCCTGATTGCCGACGGCGGCATCCGCTACAGCGGCGACATCGCCAAGGCCATCGCCGCCGGTGCCAGCACCGTGATGATGGGCGGCATGTTTGCCGGCACCGAGGAAGCACCGGGCGAAGTGGTGCTGTTCCAAGGCCGCAGCTACAAGAGCTACCGCGGCATGGGCAGCATTGGCGCGATGCAGCAGGGCAGTGCCGACCGCTACTTCCAGGAAGTCAGCACCGGCAATCCGAACGCCGACAAGCTGGTGCCCGAAGGCATCGAAGGCCGGGTGCCGTACAAGGGTTCCATGGTTTCGATCATTTTCCAGATGGCCGGTGGTATCCGCGCCAGCATGGGCTATTGCGGTTGCGCCACCATCGACGAGATGAAGGACAAGGCCGAGTTTGTGGAAATCACCTCGGCCGGCATCCGCGAAAGCCATGTCCATGATGTGCAGATCACCAAAGAAGCCCCCAACTACCGCTCGGAATGAGCGCAGTCGGTAAGTAGTCTCCATCCGGGCAGCCAAGCGCTGCCCGTTTTTGATTTTGACCCCCATGTCCATGTCTACCCATCAAAAAATCCTCATCCTCGATTTCGGCTCCCAAGTCACCCAACTCATCGCTCGTCGCGTGCGCGAAGCCCATGTGTTTTGCGAAGTCCACCCCTGCGATGTGAGCGATGAGTGGGTCCGCGCCTATGCAGCCGATGGCAATCTGAAGGGCGTCATCTTGTCTGGCAGCCACGCCAGCGTGACCGAAGATACGACCGACCGCGCGCCACAGGCGGTTTTCGATCTGGGCCTGCCGGTGCTGGGCATTTGCTACGGCATGCAGACCATGGCCCAGCAGCTGGGTGGCAAGGTGGAAACCGGCCATACCCGTGAATTCGGCTTTGCTGCCGTGCGCGCCCGGGGCCACACTGCGCTGCTGAAAGACATTGCCGACTTCACCACGCCGGAAGGCGAGGGCATGCTGAACGTCTGGATGAGCCACGGCGACAAGGTCACCGAGCTGCCACCGGGCTTCAAGCTGATGGCCAGTACCGACGGCTGTCCGATTGCCGGCATGGCCGACGAGGCGCGCAAGTTCTACGCAGTGCAATTCCACCCCGAAGTGACCCACACCGTGCAAGGCCAGGCGCTGCTGAACCGTTTTGTGCTGGGCATTTGCGCCACCAAGCCCGACTGGGTGATGGGCGACTACATCAGCGAAGCCGTCGCGCATATCCGCGAACAGGTGGGTGATGAAGAAGTGATCCTGGGCCTGTCCGGCGGTGTTGATTCGTCGGTGGCGGCTGCTCTGATCCACCGGGCCATCGGCGACCAACTGACTTGCGTCTTCGTCGACCACGGCCTGTTGCGCCTGAACGAAGGCGATATGGTGATGGACATGTTCGTTGGCAAGCTGCACGCCAAGGTAATCCGTGCCGACGCTTCTGATCTGTTCCTCGGCAAACTGGCCGGTGTCAGCGACCCGGAAGCCAAGCGCAAGATCATCGGCGGCGAATTCGTCACCGTGTTCAAACAAGAGGCTGCCAAGCTCAAAGGCGAGGGCGCCAAGGGTGCTAAATGGCTGGCCCAGGGCACGATTTATCCCGATGTGATCGAGTCTGGCGGCGCCAAGAGCAAGAAGGCCGTCACCATCAAGAGCCACCACAACGTCGGCGGCCTGCCGGCCGAGCTGGGCCTGAAGCTGCTGGAGCCACTGCGCGAACTGTTCAAGGACGAAGTGCGCGAACTCGGCGTGGCCCTGGGCCTGCCGTACAACATGGTGTACCGCCATCCGTTCCCTGGCCCCGGTCTGGGCGTGCGGATTCTCGGCGAAGTCAAAAAAGAATACGCCGATCTGCTGCGCCGCGCCGACGCGATCTTCATCGAAGAGCTGCACAACTTCAAGGACGAAGCCACCGGCAAGACCTGGTACCAGCTGACCAGCCAAGCCTTCACCGTGTTCCTGCCGGTGAAGAGCGTAGGCGTGATGGGCGACGGCCGTACCTACGACTACGTGGTGGCCTTGCGCGCGGTGCAAACCAGCGACTTCATGACCGCCGACTGGGCCGAGCTGCCCTACGCGTTGCTGAAGAAGGTGTCGGGCCGCATCATCAACGAAGTGCGCGGCATCAACCGCGTGACCTACGACGTATCGAGCAAGCCACCGGCCACGATTGAGTGGGAATGATGGTGCGGTTCAGCCGTCTCTTACTCAAGGAGATGGCTGCTTCGGCCTCGGCTTAGTTCCGTCGGCCGGTGCATCCTCGGGCCCGGTCGCAGGCTCATGGGCCCAGGGGGCTTGCGCGAAATGACGCGCCAAAAACTCGATCAAGGCTTGCACCCGTGCAGGCCTTGCACGGCCCGGCGGGGTGACGATGTGCAGGGCGATGGGCGCGACCTGCCATCCGTCCAGCGCGGTCACCAATACGCCGGACTGCAGGTCTTGCCAGGCTAGAAATTCCGGTTGCAACGCCAGCCCCAGGCCGGCACGTAGCGCGGGGATCAAGCCCTCGGCATTATTGACCCGCAGCTTGGCCGGGACCACCTGAGCGAACTCGCCCAACTTCGGATGCTGGAAACGCCAGGCCTCGCCAGTGCGAGTGTGCACGTAGCGCAGCGCGCGGTGTGTCGCCAGGTCACGCGGATGGCTGGGGCTGCCATGCTGGGCAAAGTACGCAGGCGCACCCACCAACAGCAGCCGCACCGTACATAGCCGGCGCGCCAGCAGGCTGGAATCGGGCAGGTTCGAAATGCGCAGCGCCACGTCAAACCCGTCAGCCACCATGTCGATCAGCTCGTCGCTGAAATGCAGATCGGGGGCCACGTCTGGATGCAAGGCCATGAATGCGGGCAGGGCGGGCGCCAGGTGCGACACGCCAAACGACATCGGCGCTGCAATGCGAATGGGGCCGCGCAGGTTCTTGGATTGCTCGGTCACTTCCGCCTCCACCGCCTCACCCTCGCTCAGGATGCGCGCTGCCCGCTCCAGTGATGCCTGCCCGCTAGCGGTGAGCGACATGCGCCGCGAGGTGCGGTGGAACAAGGTGGTTTTCAGCCGGCTCTCCAGGCGCGTGAGCGCCTTGGACACCGTGGGCTGCGAGATCGCCAATTCGGCAGCCGCCTTGGCGAAAGATCCGGTTTCGGCCACCTTGGCGAATATCGCCCATGCTTCCAGATCAGGCAATCTAGTCATAGCATTTTTGGAATGAATTGTTTTCCATATTTTCTATTCTCTTAATGGTCTGTGGATCATAAAGTCTCTCCATCGCAACACAAACTTTTGGAGAAACAGCATGATTGAACGCAGACCTTTCGACTCCCTCGGCGGTGCAGACCACGGCTGGCTCAATGCCAAGCACCATTTTTCGTTCGCCGAATACCACGACCCTGCACGCATGGGCTGGGGTGCATTGCGGGTGTGGAACGACGACGCGATTGCCGCCGGCACCGGCTTCCCGCCGCATGCCCACGCCAACATGGAAATCATCACCTACGTACGGGAAGGTGCGATCACCCACCAGGACAACCTTGGCAACAAGGGTCGCACTGAAGCGGGCGACGTGCAGGTCATGAGTGCGGGCACCGGTATCCGCCATTCGGAATACAACCAGGAGCCCGGCGAGACCAAGATTTTCCAAATTTGGATCATGCCGGACGGCCGCGGCCTGCCCCCTTCCTGGGGCGCCAAGCCTTTCCCCAAGGGCGACCGGTCGGGCAGCTTCGTGGCGCTGGCCAGTGGCCTGCCGGGTGACGAAGGGGCCTTGCCTATCCGCACGAATGCACGGGTGTCCGGCGCCACACTGAAGGCGGGCGAAACAGCGGAATACCACCTGGGCAAGAACCGCCGTGCCTACCTGGTGCCCGCCATCGGCGAAGTGGACGTGGACGGCGTGCGCCTGCTGGCCCGCGACGGCGCTGCCATCAGCGATGTGGACACCATCCGCGTGACCGCCATCGCTGATGCGGAACTGGTGCTGGTGGACACTGCACCTTGAGTTCAGCTTGTCATCGCAAGGGCTTGTTACAAGCCCTTGCATTGGCAGCACACATTCATCCAAGAAATCGCACAAACGGTCTATCCGTTGCGAGCCGGTGCATCTAACGTACACCGGGTTAGTACCTAGTCATTCCCTTTTTCATATCCAAGGAGTTCTCACCATGGCCATTACCGCTACGCCCACCGCAGGCGCCAAGTTGCTCACCCCCCACGACCACACCCTGGTGATGATCGACTTCCAGTCGCAAATGGCGTTCGCCACCAACTCCATCGATCCGGTGCTGCTGCGCTCCAACGCGGCCCTGGTGGCCAGCGCCGCCGCCGGTTTCGGTGCATCGACCATCCTCACCACAGTGGCCGAGAAAAGCTTCTCTGGCCCGATGTTTGAAGAGGTGACCGCCCCTTTCCCTGGCCAGGCCCTGCTGGACCGCACCTCCATGAACACCTGGGAAGACGCAGCTGTGATCAAGCGCATCAACGAAATTGGCAAGAGTCGCATCGTGCTGGCCGGTCTGTGGACCAGCGTGTGCATCGTTGGCCCAGCTCTGTCAGCCATCGACCAGGGCTTCGAGGTGTATGTGATTGCCGATGCCTGCGGCGATATCTCCAATGAGGCCCACAACCGCGCCATGGAGCGCATGGTGCAGGCCGGCGCGCAGCCTATGACTTCGCTGCAATACCTGCTGGAACTGCAGCGCGACTGGGCACGCACCGACACCTACGACATGACCACCGGCGTTGCCAAGAAGTTTGGCGGTGGCTACGGTATCGGCATCAACTACGCCCGCGCCATGTTTGGTGCGCACGAAGGCTAAGCCGCTACCGACGCAATACACCCCCATCCGACCGACTGAGAAAGACCCACCATGGCTGAAGCAAGCTACCCCGACCTGATCCTGCACCGCGGCCTGTTCACCACACTGGACCGCGCCAACCCAACGGCCAGTGCGGTGGCGATCCGGGACGGCCGCTTCACCCATGTGGGGCGTGACCACGAGGTCATGCCGCTGGCCGGGCCGAACACCCGCGTGATCGACATGCGCGGCAAGCGTGTGCTGCCTGGCCTGATCGACAACCATCTGCACATCATCCGGGGTGGACTCAACTTCAACCTGGAACTGCGCTGGGACGGTGTGCGCAGCCTGGCCGATGCCATGGGCATGCTCAAGCGCCAGGTGGACATCACGCCCGCGCCGCAGTGGGTGCGCGTGGTGGGCGGCTTTACCGAACACCAGTTTGTCGAGAAGCGCCTGCCCACCATTGCCGAGCTGAATGCGGTGGCGCCGGACACCCCGGTGTTCCTGCTGCACCTGTACGACCGCGCTTTGCTCAACGGCGCCGCACTGCGGGCTGTGGGCTATACCAAGGACACGCCCGCGCCACCCGGCGGCGAAATCGTGCGCGACAGCGCCGGCAACCCGAGCGGCCTGCTGCTGGCCAAACCCAACGCTTCCATCCTCTACGCCACGCTGGCCAAGGGCCCGAAGCTGCCGTACGAGTACCAACTGAATTCCACGCGCCACTTCATGCGCGAACTGAACCGCCTGGGCGTGACCGGCGCCATCGACGCCGGTGGCGGCTTCCAGAACTACCCGGACGACTACCAGGTCATCGAAGAACTGGCCAAGGCCGACCAGCTGACCATTCGCCTGGCTTACAACCTGTTCACCCAAAAGCCCAAGCAGGAGAAGGCCGATTTCCTGAACTGGACGGCAACGTCCCAATACAAACAGGGCACCGACTATTTCCGCCACAACGGTGCGGGCGAGATGCTGGTGTTCTCCGCAGCCGACTTCGAAGACTTCCGCCAGCCGCGCCCCGACATGGCGCCCGAGATGGAAGGCGAGCTTGAAGAGGTGGTGCGCCTGCTGGCGCAGAACCGCTGGCCTTGGCGCATGCACGCCACCTACGACGAAACCATCAGCCGCGCGCTCGATGTGTTCGAGCGTGTCAACCAGGACGTGCCATTGCAAGGCCTGAACTGGTTCTTTGACCACTGCGAAACCATCTCCGACCAAAGTATCGATCGCATCGCCGCACTCGGCGGTGGCATTGCCGTGCAGCATCGCATGGCCTACCAGGGCGAATACTTTGTCGAGCGCTACGGCCATGGCGCAGCCGAAGCCACGCCGCCGGTGAAGAAGATTCTGGAGAAGGGCGTAAAGGTCTCCGCTGGCACCGACGCCACCCGCGTTGCCTCCTACAACCCCTGGGTTTCCCTCTCGTGGCTGGTCACGGGTAAGACCGTCGGCGGCATGCAGCTGTATCCGCAGCGTAACTGCCTGGACCGCGAAGCCGCGCTGCGCATGTGGACCGAGAACGTCACCTGGTTCAGCAACGAAGTCGGCAAGAAGGGCCGCATCGAAGTCGGCCAGTTCGCCGACCTGGTGGTGCCCGACCGCGACTTCTTCGCCTGCGCCGAATCCGAGATTGCCGACACCACCGCGCTCTTGACTGTGGTCGGCGGCAAGGTGGTCTACGGCGCGGGTGACTTTGCATCGTTTGACGACACACCCCTGCCACCGGCCATGCCGGACTGGTCTCCCGTGCGCCGCTTCGGCGGTTATGCCGGCTGGGGCGAGCAGGGCGCGCCGCTGCAGGCCGTGATGAAGCAGGCGGCTGCCGCCTGTGCCTGCGCCAACGACTGCAATGTGCATGGCCACCAGCATGCGACGGCCTGGAGCAGCAAGCTGCCGATTGCCGACCTCAAGAGCTTCTGGGGCGCGCTGGGCTGCGCCTGCTGGGCAGTCTGATGCTGGATTTTTTACACGAAGGGCGCTCAGCTTTCACTGCGCCCTGGGTGCACTGGTTGGCGCTGTTGTTTCTGTGTGCGGCCTATCTGCAAGGTGCATTCGACAAGGCCCGCGATTTCCCCGCGGCCGTGGCCGAGATGCGGCGATTCGGCCTGTCGCCGGCGGCGCCGCTGGCGGCCGCCACCATCGCCATGGAGTTCGTGGCCTCGGCCCTGATCCTCACGGGTTACCACCGCTGGCTGGGCGCGCTGGCGTTGGCCGGCTTCACGGTAATGGCGAACTTTCTGGCCGACCGCTTTTGGCAGATGGACGACAAGCCCAAGTCCCAGCGCGTAATGGTGGCCAATTCTTTCTTTGAACACTGGGGCCTGGCAGGCGGATTTCTGCTGGTAGCTTGGTACGACCTCGGAGGTGCCCATGTCGGATAACGCAAAAGCCGTCGATAAAGCCGGCGGCAGCTTCGCCCCACTGGCCCAACCGGTGTTCGCCGTGTTGTGGGTTGCCACGGTGCTTGGCAACATCGGCAGCTTCATGCGCGACGTGGCCAGTTCGTGGATGGTCACCGAACTGTCGGCCAGCCCGGCTGCGGTGTCGCTGATACAGACCGCGGCAACCTTGCCGATCTTCCTGCTGGCGATCCCTGCCGGCGTCTTGTCGGATATTTTGGACAGGCGCCGCTTCCTGATCGGCGTGCAGATACTGTTGGCCTGCGTCAGCGGTACCTTGCTGTGGCTGTCCAAGACCAATGCCTTGACCGTCGAATACCTGGTGGCGCTGACCTTCGTCGGTGGCATTGGCGCTGCGCTGATGGGGCCGACCTGGCAGTCCATCGTGCCCGAATTCGTGCCGCGCAAAGACCTCAAGAACGCCGTGGCGTTGAACTCGCTCGGCATCAACGTGGCGCGTGCGGTGGGGCCGGCCGCGGGCGGGTTATTGCTCGCGAGTTTTGGTGCCAGCATGGCCTATGGCGCCGATGTGTTGAGCTATGTGTTTGTGATCGCCGCGCTGCTGTGGTGGAAGCGACCGGCTACCGTGGATACCGGTTTGTCGGAACAGTTCTTCGGTGCATTCCGCGCAGGCTTGCGTTATGCCAAGGCTAGCCGTGAACTGCATGTAGTGCTGCTGCGCGCCGCTGTGTTTTTTCTGTTCGCCAGCTCAGTATGGGCGCTGTTACCGCTGGTATCGCGGCGCATGCTGCATGGCACGGCCGGCTTCTATGGCGTCATGCTCGGTGCCGTTGGCGCAGGGGCGATTCTTGGCGCCTTGTTGTTGCCCAGGATGCGTCAGCGCCTGGATGCCGATGGCCTGGTGTTTACCGCATCGGTCCTGAGCGCTAGCGTGATGGGTGTGCTGGCGCTCGCGCCTCCGCAGTGGGTGGCGGTGCTTCTGATGCTGGTGCTCGGCATGGGCTGGATCATTGCGTTGACCACGCTCAATGGCGTGGCCCAGGCGGTGTTGCCCAACTGGGTGCGCGGCCGCGGCCTGGCGATCTACCTCATGGTGTTTAACGGCGCCATGGCAGCGGGCAGCCTGAGTTGGGGCCTGGTAGCGCAGGAGATTGGTATTCCGGCGACGCTGCTGGCCGGTGGCGTGGGCCTGCTGGTGGTGGCCGTGATTTTTCACCGGGTGAAGCTGCCCACCGGCGAAGCCGATCTGCAGGCCTCGAACCATTGGCCTGAGCCGATGCTGACCGAGCCCGTGGCACACGATCGTGGTCCGGTGCTGGTCCAGATCGAATACCGCATACGCAAGCAGCATATCCCCGCGTTTTTGCAGGCCATGCGCCATGTGGCTCAGGAAAGGCGGCGCGACGGCGCCTATGCCTGGGGTGTGGCTGAACACACGGGTGAGCCCGAGCGGGTGATCGAGTGGTTCATGGTCGAGTCCTGGGCCGAGCATCTGCGCCAGCACCGCCGGGTGTCCAAGGCAGATGCCGATATGCAAAGCGAGGCATTGGCCTTCCAGATCGGGCCGGACAAACCGATGGTGCACCACTTTTTAGCGCTGGACATGGCCCATGCTCGCGCTGCTGCCGCAGACAAGGGAGTCGCATGAGCCAAGAAATCATGCCTATGCCGGCCGTCGAAAAGCCACTCTTGGCGCGCCTGTCCATCTCCATGTTTTCCATGGTGATGGGCATCGGCGGTCTGGCCAATGCCTGGGCGGCCGCACACCGGGTGTTTGGCCTGCCTTTGCTCATCAGCCAAATCTTGTTGTTCATCGCCGTGCTCAGCTTCGTGGTGCTGGTGTTGCTGCACCTGGCCAAGCTGCGGTTTTGCTTTGCCGAGGTGATGGAGGAGTTTGCGCACCCGGTGCGGTCGAGCTTCTTCCCGGCGGTGTCGGTGGCCATGGTGGTGTTGTCGATTGGTATTCGCGCGTATTCCTGGGCCTTGGCCGATGCACTGTGGTGGATAGGCGCGGGCATGCATTTCCTATTCGCCGTGACCCTGATCCGGCGCTGGATCTTGCACGCCCAGGACGAAGGCGTGCTCACGCCGGCCTGGTTTATCCCGGTGGTGGGCAACATCTTGGTGCCGGTAGGCGGTGTGCCGCTGGGCCACGTGGAAATCAGCTGGTTCTTCTTTTCCATCGGGCTGATTCTGTGGCTGTCGTTCTTCACCATCGTGCTGCACCGTGTGCTGTTTGTGCCTGCGATGAGCCAGCGCAGCATGCCTACGCTGTTCATTCTGCTGGCGCCGCCGTCCATCGGTTTGTCAGCCTATCTTGCGTTTACTGGCGGGCAGGCCGGTGCGCTGGGTGACATGCTGTACTGCCTGGCATTGTTCATCGCCATCCTGCTGGCCAGTCTGGGCCGGCATCTGGCCCACGGCACATTTTTCATGAGCTGGTGGGCCATGACCTTCCCGGCCGATGGTTGGGCCGGTGCCGCGTTGAACTACTACCTGGCGCGCCCCATGCCCTACACCCTGGTAATCGCCGCCGTAGCGCTCACGGCAGCCACTCTCATCGTGTCATGGATCGCAGTGCGCACGGCGCTGCATATGGCCAGCGGCGCAGCGTTCCGCGAAGACTAGGCCCTTGCCCGCTTCCATTCTTTTCTCAACCGCAGCACAAGCCGCTGCAACAACCCTCGGAGATATTTCAAGCATGTCTACTGTTACGACCAAAGACGGCGTCCAGATCTTCTACAAAGATTGGGGCCCCAAAAGCGCACAACCCATCATGTTCCACCATGGTTGGCCCCTGTCCAGCGACGATTGGGATGCGCAGATGCTGTTCTTCATACAGCATGGCTACCGCGTCGTCGCGCACGACCGGCGCGGCCACGGGCGCTCAGCACAGGTGGGCGAGGGTCACGACATGGACCACTATGCTGCCGATGCCTTTGCGGTGGTGGAGGCGCTGGACCTGAAGAACGTGGTCCACATCGGTCACTCCACCGGAGGGGGCGAGGTCGCGCGTTACGTTGCCAAGCACGGCCAGCCCAGCGGCCGCACCGCCAAGGCGGTGTTGGTGAGCGCGGTCCCGCCGTTGATGCTCAAGACGGCCAGCAATCCCGAGGGCCTGTCCATGGAGGTGTTCGACGGCTTCCGCAAGGGCGTGGCCGAAAACCGCGCGCAAATGTTCATGGATGTGCCTGCAGGGCCGTTCTACGGCTTTAATCGCCCGGAGGCCAAGGTCTATCCGGGCGTGGTCCAGAACTGGTGGCGCCAGGGCATGATGGGTAGCGCCAAGGCGCATTACGAGGGTATCAAAGCCTTCTCGGAAACCGACCAAACCGAGGACTTGAAGGCGATCACCGTGCCCACGCTGGTCCTGCACGGTGACGACGACCAGATCGTACCGATTGCGGACTCCGCCCTGAAGGCCGTCAAGCTCTTGAAGAACGGCACACTCAAGGTCTACCAAGGCTACCCCCACGGCATGCTGACCACCCAGGCCGACGTGATCAATCCAGACTTGCTGGCTTTCGTACAGTCGTGACGCGCCAGGCGCCCCTGCCACCGGGGGCGCCCGTACCCCCGGGGCAGGAGCACGAGGCGATTCTGCAGGCGCTGGTGGAGGCCTTGCTGGCGGCGCTGGAAGCCCCGTACCCCCTTGAGAGCCCGTTCATTTGGCAATTGCTGCGGGCGCTGCAAACCCATGTGCTGGCGCAGGTGGGCACGGCCTACCTTGGCCGCTTGCTGCCGCAGCAGCGGTCTCTGTACCACCGGCTTGCGCTGTCGGTAGTGCTGCTGAAGAGCGATATGTCTCTGCCCGATATTGCCGCAGCATGCGGCTTCAAGGACGTGCGCCATTTCTCGCGCAGTTTCCGTCGCGTGATGGGCACTCCACCGAGGTAAGCGATATGGGCGATACCCATCGGCTGTGGCTGGTTGTACAGCCACTTGCCACTAAAAAGTGCTACCGTACTTACACCTATGCTTCTTGAACTCTCTTCCGCTCTGCCCACTTGCTCGGGCTCAAAGGCGCGCCATGCGGCTTGAGCATGTGCCAGCTGTGCCGCCGCAGGTGCAAGCCAAGGATTCCCTGGGTTGCGTGGCCAGCCACCTCCACCAAGACCAGGAGCTGGCCGGCGCGGGTGCACGCTTCTACCGTAAACGCGTCGAAAACCCCGGCCTGAGCCCGGTCTTCACCCCGGCCAGCGACCGCGGCTACCTGGTGGGCATTTCGTTGAATGGGGGCCACCGCCGCCGCATCTTCCACGGGCACCATGCGTCCTCGCATGAGTTCGAAGCCAGCGCGGTGTATGTACGGAATTTTGCCGACGATTACCGGGCGGATCTGCAAGGGCCGTTCGACTTTTTGCTGGTGGAAATTTCGCGTGAATTTTTCGACAACGCCACCGATGAGCGCGACGGCCGGCGTGTCACCGGTCTGGAGTGTGTGACCGGCATGCATGACCCGGTGCTGGCCAACCTGGCCCGCGCCATGGCCCCTACGCTGGCGCGGCCGCATGAAGCCAGCAAGCTGTTTGTGGACCAGATGAGTGTGGCCATGGGCACCTACCTGATCGAACAATACGGTGGTGGGGCGGCGGCGCCATCACCGCGGCGCAACCGGCGCTTGTCGCGGCAGCACGAGGAGCGCGCCAAAGAAATGCTGCTGGGCAACCTGGACGGCAAGCTGGCGATCAGCGACATCGCCCAGGCCTGCAATCTGTCGCGCAGCTATTTCACCCGTTCGTTCCAGGAAACCACGGGCCAAACGCCACACCAGTGGCTGATGCAGCAGCGGGTGGAGCTGGCCTGCCGTTTGCTGTCGCACAGTACGCGCTCGCTGGCCGATATCGCAGCGGGCTGCGGCTTTGCCGACCAGAGCCACTTCACCCGGGTCTTCACCCAGCTGGTAGGGCGCCCGCCTGGCACCTGGCGGCGACTGCATGGCTGATCAAGCCATCTTCATAATGCAAAAATGATAGCTGCTTGCGCTGATTGAATAAGCGCATAAGGCTTATTTAATACCCAACAAAGCCTCTTCCTACCCGGTGTATGGAGAGGCTTTGTTGTTTGCGCCACGCGGGCGGCCGTGGCCATCCGGCCGGGCAAGGCGCCTGCATCTTCATGGATAATCGAGATTAATTCTTATTTAGATTGGCGCCGCATGCGGGGCCGGCTCTCGCACCGTGAACGTCACCCGCTATGCGTCTTTTCCCACTGTCGAAACCCTGTACGGCGACCACCACGGCTGGCTGCAGGGCTGGTTGCGCCGCAAGCTAGGCAATGCCTGTGACGCGGCCGACCTGGCGCAAGACACCTTTGTGCGCCTGCTGGCCAAGCGCGAAACGCCTGAGCTGCAAGAGCCGCGCGCCTACCTGAGCACCATCGCCAAAGGGCTGGTGGCCGACTTCTTCCGCCGCCAGGACCTGGAGCGTGCCTACCTGGAAGTGCTGGCAACTCTGCCGGAAGCCAGCATGCGGTCGCCCGAAACCCGGGCCATCCTGCTTGAAGCCCTGACGGCAATCGACGCCATGCTCGACGGCATGAAGCCCGTGGTGCGACAGGCCTTTTTGCTGTCTCAGCTCGAAGGCCTGGGCTATGCCGAGATCGCCGAGCAGCTGGGCATCAGCGTGCGCACCGTCAACAACTACATGTGCAAAGCCATCGAGCATTGCTATCTGCTGGCGCCATGACCCCCCAGCCCCGCGACGAAAACGCCTTGCGCCAGGAAACTGTGGCCTGGTACGCGCGCCTCTGCTCGGGCGAGGCCACCGAGGCCGACCAGCAGGCCTGGCAGCAATGGCACCAGCAGCACCCCGACCACCAGCGCGCCTGGCAGCGCATCGCCGCCTTTCGCACCGCGGTGCAACGCGTGCCCAGCCGCATCGCCCTGCCTACGCTGCTGGCGGCGGGCCAGAGCCGCCGCCACGCGCTGCGCGGCATGGCCGTGCTGGCTGGCACTGGCTTGCTAGGCTACGCCTCGTACCGCACGCTGGCGGAGGGCAAGGACATCTGGCTGGCCGACTACCGCACCGGCGTGGGCGAGCAGCGCAGCGTGGCGCTGGCCGATGGTTCGCGTATGCTGCTGAACACCGACAGCGCCGCCGATGTGCTGTTCAGCAGCAGCCAGCGTGTCGTGCGGCTGTGGGCCGGCGAGGTGTTGGTAGAGACAGCCAGCCACCGCGCGCAAGGCGATGCCGCCAGCAACCACCGGCCGTTCACCGTGGCCACCCGCCACGGCAGCGTGCGCGCGCTGGGCACCCGCTTCAGCGTGCGCCAGCAGGCTGCGCAGACCACGGTGGCAGTGCTGGCCGATGCGGTAGATATCTACCCGCAAGAACTGTCCGGCCGGCCACAGCGAATGCACGCGGGCCAGCAAGCCAGTTTCGATAGCCAGCGCACCACCGCGCCGCAGGCGGTAGACGACAGCGTGGCCGCCTGGGAATACGGCAGCATCGTGGCCAGCGATTGGCGCCTGGGCGATCTGCTGGCCGAGCTGGCCCGCTACCGGCCCGGCCACCTGGCCTGCGACCCGGCCGCGGCGAGCCTGCGCGTGTCGGGCGCTTTCCCCATCGCCGATACCGACAAGGCCCTGCGGGTGATTGCCAAATCGCTGCCGGTACGGGTTAGCCAGCGCACGCGCTACTGGGTGCGGGTCGAAGCGCTCTGAACAGTTTTTCTACCGTCACGTACCGTGCGGTTGGTATCAATTTGATAGCTGCTTGCGCAGTTTCTACCTGTGCTGCGGGGCTATTTCATTCTCAATTCAGCCGTCGCAGGCTGTGGTGGCTGAAAAATATTTTGCAAACAAGTTGCATGTTTTTGCATCTCGTACGGCCTACCCATTAGGAGCACATCCACCGCACCCCGTTTTTATCTTTCTCAAGGCCATCCATGTCCCCATCCCGTTCCGCACGCCAGCGCCTGTTTGCGATTTCGCCCCTGGCGCTGGCCGTCCACGCCGCCGTGTTTTCTGCTGCCACGCTGGCATTGCCCGCCTGGTCGGCCGAACAGGCGCAGACCAGCGCCGTTGCCAAGTCCTACCAAATCCCGGCCGGGCCGCTGGCCTCGGTGCTGGCCAGGTTTGCCGGTGCCGCCGGCGCCGCGCTGTCGTTCGACCCGGCCATCGCCAAAGACCTGCAGTCGCCCGGTCTGCAAGGCAGCTATACCGTGCACGCGGGCTTCGCGGCCTTGCTGACCGGCTCCGGCCTGGAAGCGCTGGACCGGGGCAATGGCGAATACACCTTGCGTAAGTACGAGCCCAAGGCCGTGGCTGCGCCGGCTGCTGCGGCAGCAGCTGTGTCTTTGCCCGCTGTCACCGTCAAAGCCATGGTGGACAAGGCCAGCACCGAAGGCACTGGCGCCTACACCGCCCGGGTTGCCAGCAGCGCTACCAAGCTCAATTTGTCGCTGCGCGAAACACCGCAATCGGTCACGGTGATCACCAGCCAGATGATCGAAGACAAGGGCCTGACCACCATGGAGCAGGTACTGAACCACACGCCCGGTGTCTCCATGGTGGGCGATGCGTCGGAAAACAGCCAGATCTTTGTGCGCGGCTTCTACATGGACACCGGCATCCAGGTCGATGGCTTGAACGCCACCTCGGCCCAACCGGTGTACGAAGGCTCGATCAGCCAGGGCTTGGACCCGGCGATTGCCGACCGGGTCGAGGTCATCAAGGGGGCGGCGGGCATTGTGGCCGGCCTGGGCGAGCCTTCGGCCGCTGTCAACTTCATCCGCAAGCGCCCCACGGACACGTTCCAGGCGCATG
Source organism: Rhodoferax sp. OV413 (assembly GCF_900104385.1). Taxonomy (GTDB): domain Bacteria; phylum Pseudomonadota; class Gammaproteobacteria; order Burkholderiales; family Burkholderiaceae_C; genus Rhodoferax_B. The sequence goes on from NZ_FNJA01000001.1 coordinate 89,446, forward strand.
TGCAAACCAGCGTCGGCAGCTGGGACCGCGATAGCGTCGAAGGCGACATCTCGGGGCCACTGACCGAAGACGGCCGTATCCGCGGTCGCCTGGTCGGCGCTTACCGCCATGCTAATTCCTTCATGGACCGCTACGGTTCCGACAAAAGCGTGGTCTACGGCGCACTGGAGGTCGACCTGACCCGGCAAACCCTGCTGTCGCTGGCGCTGGACCAGCAGCGCTCGGATACCGACGGGGCCTACAACTACAACTCAAATCCGGCGTTCTACCTGGACGGCGGTATCTTCAACAGCCGCCGCTCCTTCTCCGCCGGCCAGGAATGGACCTACTGGAACGTGCAGCAACGCACTTTCACCCCGAAGTTGGAGCACCGCTTCGACAACGGCTGGAAAGCCGTGGCTTCGGCACGCATAGCCCGTGCCGACATCGACCGCGTGAGCTTTTACCCCGGCGAATATGTGGACCGCGCCAGCGGCACGCTGGTCGGTGCCTGGAACGATGCCTATGCCGACCGCAGCCTGCGCAAATCGGATACCAACAGCGTGGACGCCTACGCCACCGGCCCGTTCAGCTTGCTCGGCCGCAAGCACGAGCTGGTGGTCGGCATGAGCCAGGGCCGCAACAAGTTCGACATGGCAACCTTCCAGAGTGCCACCATGGCGCCCTACAGCGTAAGCAGTGGCACCGTGGCCCAGCCGGCGATCTCCAGCACCGCCAGCTACGACAATGGCTACGACCAGCAGCAGATCGGCGCCTTCAGCACCGCGCGGCTGAACCTGGCCGACGACTGGAAGCTGATGGTCGGCGGCCGCTTCAGCAACTGGAAGTACACCACCACCGACCGCATCAACAGCAGCGCCGCCACGGTGCAGCACAAGAACATTTTCACGCCCTACCTTGGCCTGGTGTACGACCTGAACAGCAGCACATCGCTGTACGCCAGCTACACCGGTATCTTCAAGCCCGTGACCTATTACGGCGCCAGCGGCAAGCTGCTGGACCCCACCGAAGGCCGCAATATCGAGGCCGGGGTGAAGTGGGCGTTCTTTGAAGACCGGTTGAATGCTTCGATGGCGGTCTACGAAACCCTGCAGGACAAGTACGCCGAATACGCCAACCAGGGCAAGCTGCCCAGCGGCGAATGGATCTACCGCAGCATCGACGGCGTGAAGACCACCGGCTTCGAGGTCGAGGTGTCTGGTCGGCTGGCCCCGGGCTGGGAGGTCGGCGGCGGCTTCACCCATAACACAGCCAAGGACGCCACCGGCGCCCGCAAAAACACCTACATCCCGGACAACCTGTTCAAACTCAGCGTCAACCACAGCATGGACCGCCTGAACCTAGGTGCCAGCCTGCGCTGGCAAAGCGCCACCTACTACGACACCGCCATCTACGCCGCCAGCCCGACCATTGCCGTGCGCCAGGAGCAAAAGGCCTACACCCTGCTGGATCTGATGGCCCGCTACCGCTTCAACGACACCTGGTCGGTTACGGGCAATCTGAACAATGTGTTTGACACGGTCTACAACCGCTCGATGTGGGGCTATGCCGACTACGGCACGCCCCGCAACTTCAGCATCAGCCTGCGGGCTGACTGGTAAAGCAATGGCACAGAGCGCAAAGCTGCGGCTGCTATCCCGCGTGCTGGCCGCCATCTTCGGCGGCTACGCGCTGGCGTCGGCCTGGGCGGTGTTTCTAGGCGCAGTGCTGCCCGGCACGCGCGCCGAGGCGGTACTGGTCGGCGTGCAATCCAGCTTTGTGGTCTACACCGCGGCGGTGGTCTGGGTGTTTGCGGTGCACGACCTGCGCCGCGCCTGGCTGGGCCTGCTGCTGCCTGCGCTGCTACTGGGCGGGCTGGGAGTGTGCTGGCCATGAGCAAGCCGACAAGCAAAACACCGGGTGGCTTCCGCCAGTCCATGGCATGGCTGCATACCTGGTGCGGGCTGTGGTTTACCTGGCTGCTGTACGCCATCTTTCTGACCGGCACGCTGGCCGTGTTTGCCGAGCCCATCGGCCACTGGATGACGCCGGAACACGCCTTGGCCGAGTCCCATGCGGGCACCGAGCCGCCCGCGCCTATTGACCGCGCCAAGCGCTGGGCGTTGGGTCTGGCTTACATGGCACAGCAGCACGCGAACGCCGGCATGTGGGAAATCTGGCCTACCCGCGCAGCCGATGGCGGCGGGCTGATGGCCTACTGGTTCGACGCCGGCGGCGGCTACGCTGCGGCCCAGCTCGACCCGGTGACCGGCGCGGTGTTGGCCCCCGGCGCTGAGGTGGTGGAGCGCGCCACCCATGGCGGCAGCCACTTTGTGAGCTTTCATTACGAGCTGCACGCGGGCCGCATCGGCCTGTGGATCGTCGGCTTTGTGGCCATGGCCATGCTGGTGGCGCTGGTGTCGGGCATCGTCACCCACAAGCGTCTCTTCAAAGACTTCTTCACCTTCCGTCCGGCCAAAGGCCAGCGCTCCTGGCTGGACGCGCACAACGCGCTGGCGGTGCTGACGCTGCCGTTTTTATTCATGATTGCCTATACCGGCATCGCCATCTCGGGCCTGAGCTTCATGCCGGCCGGCGCCTGGTCGTTCAACCGCGCAGATGCCGCACAGCTGTGGACCGCCTTGAACGACCCGGCCAAACCCGTGCGCACTGGCCAGCCGCTGGCAGTGCCGGATCTGGAAGCCTTTGCCCTGCGGGCCGAGGCCTTGATCGGCCAGCAGATCCGCTGCATCGTGGTGGACCACCCGGGCGACAGCGCCATGCGCATCAGCGCCTACGGCTGGAACGGTGAGGAAGAGCAAATAACCCGCATCAGCACCAGCACCGGCATGGTCTCGTTCTCGGCGGCCTCTGGCCAGATATTGAACCTCCGTTTGCCTGGCCAGGTGGACGGCGGCGCGGCCTCGCTGGTGCAGCAGGTGATGGGCGATCTGCACATGGCGCGCTTTGGCGGGCTGGTGGTCAAGTGGCTGTACTTCGTCTGCGGCCTGGCCGGCACGGCCATGGTGGCCACCGGCGCAATCCTGTTCATGGTGAAGCGCCGTGGCAAACATGGCGCGGAGTTCGGTGCCGCCACGGCACGCGTGTACCGTTTGGTCGAAGGCCTGAACGTGGCAGCCATTGCCGGCCTGGGCGTGGCCTGTGTGGCCTATCTGTGGGCCAATCGCCTGATTCCGGTGGCCATGCCGCAGCGCGACGATGCCGAAATAGGGGGCTTCTTCGCCGTCTGGATAGGGATGTTGCTCCACGCCTTCATCCGGCCGCCGGGCCGCGCCTGGGTGGAGCAGCTGGGCCTGCTGGCAAGCCTGTGCCTGCTGCTGCCACTGCTGAACCTGCTGAGTACCGGCGACCACATCCCCGCCCAGATCGCCCGCGGCGACTGGGAGAGCGCCGGCGTGGAATTGACCGTGTTGGTATTCGGCCTACTGGCTGCATGGACGACGCGGCGCGTGGCCGCAAAGCTGCGTGCCGGCCCCGCTATGCCGCGCCGCGCCAAGGCATCGCCCACGGCGGAGCTGGCCCGATGAGCGCCGCTTCTGCTTTGGCGCTGCTGCTGGCCTATGCCGGCATGGCCGGCCTGTGCCTGGCGATGGACCGCCACCATGCGCAGGTCTGGGGCCGCGATGCGCTGCCGGCCACCCGGCGGATGCTGCAAATCCTGGGTGCTGTGCTGCTGGCGCTGGCCTTGTGGCCTTGCGTGCAGGCCTGGGGCGCGACGGTCGGCGTGGTGGTCTGGCTGGGCTGCGTGTCGGCCGGCGCCTTGCTGCTGGTCGGGCTGCTGCCGTATGCGCCGCGGCTGGCGGTGCTGCTGGCTGCGCTGGGCGCCGTGCTGGGCGTGGTGGCTGTGTTTGTGGTTCCTTAATTTCATCACCATGTCTTTTTTCAAACTACGCCCGCGCAGCCTGGTGGCAGGCGCGCTGCTGGCCCTGGGCCTGGCCGCCTGGTATGTGCACAGCCGGCCCGCCACTGCCTGGGACACCACGGCGGTGCGCCGCACCCATATCGAAACCAGCGTCACCGCCATGGGCACCTTGCAGCCGCGCCGCTACGTGGACGTGGGCGCCCAGGTGTCGGGCCAGGTGAACCGCCTACATGTGCAGCCCGGTGCCCAGGTTGGCAAGGGCCAGCTGCTGGTGGAGATCGACCCCAGCGTGCAGCAGGCCACGGTGGACGCCAGCCGCGCCGCGCTGGCCGGGCTGCGCGCCCAGCTGGCAGACCAGCAGGCCCAGTACCGGCTGGCCGCGCACCAGCATGCGCGCCAGCTGCAGATGGCCCGCGACGAGGCCACGCGCCTGGAGGACGTGCAAACGGCCGAAGCCACCCTGGGCTCGGCGGCCGCCAAGATCGACAACCTGCGGGCCCAGATCGACCAGACCCAGGCCACCTTGAAGGCCGACGAGGCGCGGTTGGGCTACACCCGCATCTTTGCGCCCATGGCCGGCACTGTGGTGTCACTGGAAGCCCGCGAAGGCCAGACCCTGAACGCCACCTACCAGACGCCCAACATCCTGCGTATCGCCGACCTGTCGGCCATGACCGTATGGACCGAGGTGTCGGAGGCCGATGTGCGCCGCGTCAAGCCCGGCATGCCGGTGTACTTCACCACCCTGGGCGGCGATGCGCGGCGCTGGCAGGGTAGGGTGCGCCAGGTGCTGCCCGCGCCCCCGGTGGCCGAGGCCAAGGCCGCCGCCGCCGGGCAGGCGGCGACCAGCAAGGTGGTGCTATACACCGTGCTGTTCGATGTGGACAACCTGGACGCCGAACTGATGCCGCAGATGACGGCCCAGGTCAGCTTCGTCACCGCCTCGGCGCAAAACGTGCTGACTGTGCCCATGCCGGCCCTGAAGCCGGTGCCCGGCCAGCCCGATCGCTACACCGCCCGCGTGCTACGCAGCGACGGCCAGGTGGAGAGTCGCACGGTGCGCCTGGGCGTGAAAACCCGGCTGACCGCCGAGGTGCTGGACGGCCTGCAGGAGGGCGAGCAGCTGGTGACCGGCGAGCGCGTCGCCGCCAGCGGCCTGTCGCGCTTCCAGTGGTGAGCGTCCCGGTGATCGCGCTGCAGGACCTGCGCAAGCGCTATGGCGGGGAGGGCGGTGGCGCCCCGTCAGTCGAAGTGCTGCGCGGCATCAGCCTGCAGATCCACGCGGGTGAGTTCGTCGCCATCGTCGGTGCCTCGGGCTCGGGCAAGTCCACCTTGATGCACCTGCTGGGCTGCCTGGACCAGGCCAGCAGCGGCAGCTACCACTTCAACGGCCAGGATGTGGCGTCCATGGACGCCGACCAGTTGGCCTGGCTGCGCCGCGAAGCCTTTGGCTTCGTGTTCCAGGGCTACCACCTGATCGCCACCGAATCGGCCTGCGAAAACGTCGAAGTGCCGGCCCTGTATGCCGGCCTACCCGAAGCCGCACGCCGTGCGCGCGCCCAGCAGCTGCTGCAGCGCCTGGGCCTGGGCGACAAGCTGCAGCACCGGCCGCACCAGTTGTCCGGCGGCCAGCAGCAGCGGGTGTCGATTGCCCGCGCGCTGATGAACGGTGGCCAGATCCTGCTGGCCGACGAGCCCACCGGCGCCCTCGACTCGCACAGCGGCACCGAGGTGATGGCGCTGCTGCATGAGTTGGCCGACGCGGGCCACACCGTGATCCTGATCACCCACGACCGGGCGGTGGCCGCGCAGGCACGCCGGGTCATCGAGATCCGCGACGGGCAGATCGTGGCGGATTCGGGTCGTTTACAAGCCAAATCGGCCTCTGGCGCAGGTAAAACCAACGCAAGCAGCTATCAAAACAATAGTAAATCGACTCGACAGACAGAACGCCGAGTTCTCTGGGCCGAGCTGCGCGACGCGCTGCGGGCTGCCTGGCGGGTCATGGCGGCGAACCGCTTTCGCACCGCGCTGACCCTGCTGGGCATCGTCATCGGCGTGGCCTCGGTGATCGTCATGCTGGCGGTGGGCACCGGTTCGCAGCAGAAGGTGATGGCCGACATGGCGACCTTTGGCGCCAAGGCCATGTATGTCTCGGCCATGCAGGGCAGCAGCCGCGACCGGGCGGCGCCGCTGACCCTGGCCGACGCCGCCACCATCCGCCTGCTGCCCAACATCCAGTCGGTGGCGCCGTATATCGAAGGCCGGCTGGTGGTGCGCCGCGGCAATATCGACCACCAGACCGAGGTCGGCGGCGCCACCACCGACTTCAGTGAAGCGCTGAGCTGGCCGCTGGCCGAGGGCGTGTGGTTCGACGCGGCCGACGAGCAGCGCCTGGCCAAGGTCGCCATCCTCGGCCAGACCGTGCGCAAGGCGCTGTTTGCCGACGGCAGCAGCCCGCTGGGCCAGGACATCCTGGTCGAGGGCGTGCCGTTCCAGGTGATAGGCGTGCTGGCGGCCAAGGGCGCGTCCGGCGGCGACGACCAGGACGAGCGGGTGGTGGTGCCGTTCTCGGCCGCCAGCGCCCGGCTCTACGGCCACCCCAACCCGGGCTGGATCTCGGTGCTGATACGCGACATGGACCAAGCCAGCGCCACCGGCGACGCGATCCTGGCCAGCCTGGCCGAGACCCGCGGCGCCAAGGACGTACGCCTGTGGAACCAGGCAGAGTCGATCCGCGTGCAGGGCGAAACCGAACGCACTATGACCCTGATGCTGGGCCTGATCGCCGCCATCTCGCTGGTGGTCGGCGGCATCGGCGTGATGAACGTAATGCTGATGACGGTGCGCGAGCGCACCCGCGAGATCGGCATCCGCATGGCCACCGGCGCCCGCCAGCGCGACATCCTGCGCCAGTTTTTGACCGAGGCGGTGCTGGTCACCGTGGTCGGCGGCGCCATCGGCGTGGCCCTGGGCCTGGCGCTGGGCGCCGTGCTGCTGGCACTGGGCGTGCCGGTGGTGTTCTCGCTCAGCGCCATGCTCGGCGCCTTCGGCTGCGCGGTCGCTACCGGCATTGTTTTTGGCTACACGCCGGCGCAACGGGCCGCCCGGCTCGACCCGGTCGTGGCCCTGGCATCGGAATGAATAGCTTGTTGAAATCACTTCTCTTAACCCTAGCCGTGCTGCTGGCCGGTTGCGCCAGCACTCCGCCCGAAACCGCGGCGCCGGTGCCTGCCGAACCCTGGGGCTGGTGGCAGAGCTTTGGCAGCCCCGAACTCGACCAACTGGTTTCGCTGGCCCAGCGGCAAAGCCTAGACAGCGCCGCCGCCCTGGCCCGGCTGCGCCAGGCCCAGGCCAGCAGCCGCATCGCCGGCGCGGACCTGTGGCCCCAGGCCAGCGCCAGCCTGCGCGCCAGCCGGGAAAGCGGCAACCCCAGCGCAGCCGGCAGCGGACTGGCCCTGGGCTTGTCGGCCAGCTACGAGGTCGATTTCTGGGGCCGCCAGCGGGGCGCCCAGGATGCGGCACTGGCCGAGCTGCGTGCCAGCCAGTTCGACCGCGACACCGTGCGGCTGGCTTTGACCGCCCGCGTCGCCAGCAATTGGCTGCAGGTACTGGCGCTGCGCGAACAGCAGGCACTGGCCGAGCAGCAGCTGGCCCACGCCCGGCGCCTGCTGCAGTTGGTGGAATCCCGCTCGCGCGCCGGCGCCGCCTTGCCGCTGGACCTGGCCCAGCAGCGGGGCCTGGTGGCGGCCCAGCAGCGCAACCTGGCCGCGCTGGCCCAGCAGGTGGTGGATAGCCAGACCAGCTTGGCCGTGTTGCTTGGCCAACCGAATGCCGAGTTGTCGCCGCTGGCAGCCCTTTGGGCCGACGTACGCGTACCCACGGTTGCACCCGGCTTGCCGTCTAGCCTGCTGGTGCGCCGCCCCGACATCGCCCGGGCCGAGGCCCGGTTGGCGGCTGCCGACGCGCGCGTCGCCGTGGCCCGCGCGGCCATGCTGCCCAGCGTCAGCCTGACGGCCGACATCGCCAGCGACGGCCCGCGCCTGCGCCGCCTGTTCGACAACCCGCTGTACACCCTGGCAGCCGGCCTTACGGCCCCGATCTTCGACGCAGGCCGCTTGAGCGCGGGCCATGACCTGGCCCAGGCGCAGCGCGAGGAGCTGCTGGCCAACTACCGCGCCAGCATCGTGGCGGCGTTTGGCGACATGACCCAGGCCTTGAATGCCATCGCTGGCCTGGACGCCCAATTGCTGGCCCAGCACGAAGCCCTGGCCCAGGCCCGGCGGGCACTGCAGCTAGCCGAGTCGCGCTACCGCGCGGGTGCCGACACCTTGCTGGTCTTGCTGGACGCCCAGCGCACCCTGGCCAGCACCCAGGACAGCCTGGTGCAGCTGCAACTGGCGCGGCTGCAGGCGGCGGTGGCGCTGTTCCAGGCGTTTGGCGGCTAAGCTGCCACCAGCTGCGGCCGCCGCTCCAGCAACGCGATGATGTTGGGTAGCAGCGCCTCGGTGGCCAGCCGGCCTTGTTCCACCAGGTAGGGCATGGCTGCGGTATCGAACAGGCCAACCCGGCGCTCCAGCCGGGGAAAGATGCGCAGCAGGCGCATGCCGTCGGCCTCGGCGGCGGCCAGGCGGGCGTACATCAGGTTGTTGGTCATGGCCGAGGTGGTCTGGGCCAGCAGGCGCGAGGGCTTGTTGACACGCTGCGGCATCAGCGCCTCAAAACCCAGGGCGATCACCGCATAGGCGTCGTCGGCAGCGCTGACCGGCAGCGGGTCGGACACAAAGCCGTCCACCAGCCGCTGGCCGTCCACATGCTGGGGCGCAAACATGAAGGGCATGGCGATGCTGGCGCGCAGCGCATCGGACACCCGGCCATGGCGCAACACCACGGCAGCCCCGGTGGCGGCATCGGTGGCGGTGACCCGCAGCGGAATCGGCAGCTGCTCCAGCCGCAGCTCGCCCAAGGCTTTGTGCAGGCGGGCGCGGATCAGCCGGTCGTCGCGCAAGGCGAAGTCGGCGCCAAACCGGCCCCAGCCCGGCCAGACCATCTGCGGAATCGCCAGCCAGCGGTGGGTCTGGGTCAGCTCGGCGGTCCACAGCGTGGTGGCGATGCGCACTGCCTCGGCGGCCGGGATCTGCTGGGCAATCAGCGCGCCGAACATCGCGCCCGCACTGCAGCCGACCACCAGGTCGGGGGCGATGCCTTCGCGGGCCAGCACCTCGACCATGCCCAGGGCCGCAATGCTGCGCACACCACCGCTACCCAGCACCAGGGCCAGGTGCGGGGCAGGTGGATGGTAGGCGGGGCTATGCACGGCGGGCGATGTGTAAAGCAGACTCGGCATGCACCAGGCGCGGGTCTTCGGCGTCGGGGGTGCAGCAAAAGCGGCAGCGCCGCATCAGCGCCAGCATAGCCCGGTTGTCGGCCAGCACCTCGCCGTGCAGCCACCGCAGGCCGGTGTGGGCGGCGGTGTTGGCCAGGGCCCGCATCGCGCGTTCGCCCAGGCCGCGGCGCTGCCAGCGCTCGTCCACCACCACCGCGAATTCGGCGCAATCGCCCTGGCTGTCGACGGCGTAGCGGGCCTCGGCAACCACCTGCAGCTGCTGCTGCCGCTCGGCGGTGACGATAAAGGCGATTTGGCCGGGCGCCTGCAGGCAGCCCAGCAGCGCCGGCCGGCTGTTGACGCCGCCGTGGAAGCGGTTGCGCCGGGCGCCGGGCGACAGGCGCTCCAGCATGTCGTCGAGCAGCGGGCCGTCTTGCGCCTGCATGGGCCGCAGGGTCAGCTGTGTGCCGTCGCGCAGACGCCAGTGGTCACGGTCCTCAAGCCGAGGGGGCGGGGTCTGGAGGGTTTGGAAGGTGAACATGGCATCCCAGGAATGGCAGTGCATTCTTGGGCTTTTGCCGCGCCCGGTCTGTCCCTACCCGTAGCGACAGAGGGCTAGCGTTTCGCCCGCTTGAAGCAAATGGCCGCGTGGTCGTCCACCAAGCCCACGGCTTGCATCCAGGCGTAGACGATCACCGGGCCGACAAACTTGAAGCCGCGCTGCTTGAGCGCCTTGGATATCTGCTCGGACAGCGCGGTCTTAGTCGGCACCGGGCCATCGCCCAGCACGATGGGCGTGCCGCCTACCTGCGCCCAGATCCAGCTGGAGAAGTCAACGCCTGCCGCCTGCATGGCCAGGTAGGCGCGTGCGTTGCCGATGGTGGCTTCGATCTTGGCGCGGGAGCGCACGATGCCCGGGTCCAGCACCAGCCGGTCTACGTCGGCGCTGGTAAAGCGGGCCACAGCCTCGGGGTCGAACTGGGCAAAGGCCGCGCGGAAGGCATCGCGCTTGCGCAAGATGATGCTCCAGGCCAGGCCGGCCTGGAAGCCGTCGAGCATCAGCTTTTCCCAGAGCGCGCGGCTGTCGCGCTCGGGCACGCCCCATTCCTCGTCGTGGTAGGCGGCCATCATGGGGCTGCTGTCGGCCCAGGCGCAGCGGCAAATCGGGGTCATAGGCGGAGTTCTCCAATGCAAGAGCCGCAGTGTAGGCGGGCGCTTGTCTGTAGCTATTCGTAGCGACACGCGCACAGAACCCGGCCTGCTGGCCGACAATGCCGCCATGTTCAAGCCGTCCATCCTGCCGCAGATACAGGTCGCCCTGGTGGAGGACGACGTGTTTTTTGCGCGTGCGCTGGCCGATGCCATCCAGGCCGCGCCGGACATGCGCTTGCAGGGCTCGGCGGCAAACTGCCGCCAGGCCTTCCAGATGCTGACCCAGCCGGCCGCCGATGTGCTGCTGGTCGACCTGGGCCTGCCCGACGGGCCGGGCATGGACATCATCCGCGCGGCCCAGCGCCAGTGGCCGCGCTGCATGGTGATGGTCAGCAGCGTGTTTGGTGACGAGGCCCATGTGATTCAGAGCCTGGAGGCCGGCGCCACCGGCTATCTGCTGAAAGACAGCACGCCGGTGCTGATGGTGGAAGAAATCCGCAATGTGCATGCCGGCGGCAGCCCGATCAGCCCCTTGATCGCGCGCCAGTTGCTGACGCGCTTTCGCCATGCCATGGCCAGCGAATCCGCACCCATGCCACTGCCCTTGCAGCCTAGCGGCCCGCAGGAAGAACAGGCGCGCCTGTCGCCGCGCGAGCGCCAGGTGCTGGACTACATCACCAAGGGCTTCAGCTACGAGGAGATCGGCGGACTGATGGGGGTGTCGCGCAACACGGTGCTGAGCTTTGTGCGCCGCATCTACGCCAAGCTCAAGGTGCGCTCGCAGCTGGAAGCCATTTATGAAGCCCGGGTTCAAGGCCTACTTCTTTCTTAGCCTGCTGTTTGCCGTGCTGGCCGGCCTTGCCGGCGGCCTGGTCCTGTGGCTGGAGATCGGCCGCTCGGCCCCGACCACCTTGCACCTGCAGGCCGCGCAGCTGACCAGCGGTCCGGGTGGCTCGTTTGCGCCGCTGCCGCCCAAACTTGACACCGCCTTGCCCACCGACTGGCGCACCGTCGCGCTGCCTTACACCTGGCCGCAATCGCTGGAACTGCAGACCGGCGCGCCGCCGCGCGTGACCTGGCTGCAGGTGCGGCTGGACGGCCTGCCAGCCACCCGCGGCGGCCTGGTGCTGTACCTGCCGCGCTGGCAAACCATAGGCCGCATCGCGGTGTACGGCGACGACCAGCTGCTGTACCGATCCGTTGGCGATGTGGTGTGGAACGGCTTCAACCACCCGCTGTGGGTGCCGCTGGACGGCAACGGCATGGGCCCGCGGCCGCAGCTGCTGCGGCTGCGCATCGACAGCCTGGCGAATGCCGGTGGCACGGTGTCCAGCGTCTGGGTGGGTGAGGCGGCGGACCTGCAGCCGCGCTACCGGCTGCGCCGCATGCTGCAAACCGGCGTGGCCGAGGTGATGGGCATGGCCTTCCTGGGCCTGGGCGGGTTTGCGCTGGCGGTATGGCTGCTGCGCCGCGAGCGTACCTACCTGCTGTTCGCGCTGTTCACCCTGCTGTGGGTGCTGCGCAGCCAGCGTTTCCTGGTGGGGCTGGAGCCGCTGGCCATCTCCAGCGCCTGGTTTGGCTGGATGACCATCAACACCGGCAATGCCTTGCTGGTCACCTGGTATGCGTTCATGACCACCCTGGTGCCCACCGCGCCACGCTGGCTGCTACGGGCACTGCTGGGCTTGTTGCTGGTGTCCAGTGCGGTGACCTTGCCGCTGATCACCAACCCGGGCTGGATCGCTGCGCTCTCGCCCTTGCCGTACCTGGTGACCAATCTGGCCGGCATACCGGCGACCCTGCTGATGGCCTGGGCTGCCTGGCGCTATGGCGGGCGCGAGGGTCTGGTGGCGGCCAGCATTGGCCTGCTGCATTTGCCGGTGGCCTGGCACGACTGGGCAATGCAAAGCTATCTGGTGGACCCGGAGCACATCTACGCCTGGCCGTTCTCCACCATGGCGCGGATCGGCATGTTTTTGTACGTCATCCTGAACCGCTACGTGGGCGCGCTGGCCACCGCCGAGCAGTCGAACGCCGTGCTGGCCCAGCGCCTGCGCACCCGCGAGGCCGAGCTGGCCGAGAGCTACGAGCAACTGCGCAGCGTGCAGCAGCGCCAGCTGCTCAGCCAGGAGCGGCACAGGCTGATGCAGGACATCCACGACGGCATGGGTTCGCAGCTGATGAGCGCGCTGAAGGTGGCCGAATCCGGCGGCCTGAGCGAGGCGCAGATGGCGCTGGTGCTGCGCGAATGCATAGACGACCTGAAGCTCACCGTGGATTCGTTGGAATCGGTGGAAGCCGATTTGCTGTTGCTGCTGGCCACCTTGCGCTACCGGCTGGCGCCGCGCCTGCAGGGCTCGGGCCTGCGCCTGCGCTGGGAGGTGGCGGACGTGCCGGCACTCGACTGGCTGGACCCGCGCAGCGCGCTGCATGTGCTGCGCATCTTGCAAGAAGGCATCTCCAACATCCTGCAGCATGCGGGCGCCACCGAGCTGCGGGTCGCCACGGGCGAGGCCGATGGCGGCGTGTATGTAGTGCTGGAAGATAACGGCCAGGGTTTTCGCGCCCATCCCTCGGGTGAGGTGGGGCGCGGCCTGTCGAATATGGCGCGCCGCGCGCATGCGATTGGCGGCCAGGTGGCCTGGGACACGGTGCCGGGCGGCACCCGCTTCAGGCTGTGGCTGCCGCTGCGGCGGCTGGAAGCCGTGGCCTGAAGCTCAGACCTACTTGGTGGCGTGCTGGGTGTCGCGCGCGAGATCTTTGGGCCAGAAGTCCATGATCTCCTGAGCCGACAGATTGCGGCACTGGCCCTGGGCGGTCAGCAGAAAGTTCTTTTGCGCGCTGCTCAGGCCGGGCGTCTGGCTGTTGAAGCACTGCTGGGCGTCGCACATGATGCCGTTGGTGGGCTGGCCTACTGCCGCCATGATGGACGGCGGGCAGTAGAAGACGCTGTTGTCGTCCAGCTCGACGGCGGCAGCGGGCAGGCAGGCTGCCAGACCCAGCAGGGCGGCACTGAAGACGAGGGCGGGGCGGGGCAGGGTGGGGTGGAAAACGGGCATGGTGGACTCCTGGGAATATGGCTTTGGATTATTCGATTTGCCCCGCCCACGGTCTGTAGCTATCCATAGCGACAGCGCCCGCGCACCGTAAAATCAACAGCTTTCAGCCGGCCGGCCAAGGGAGTTTTTCATGCGCGCCATCTTCAGCGTTCTGGGCTTGCTAGCGGTGGTGCTGGTGGTCAGCCTGCTGGCCAAAAAGCAGCTGGCACCGCCCGCCGTATTGGTCCCGTCGGCATCCGCACCCATGCCCGCCGCCTCGGTGCCGCAGCAATACAAGCAGGCGCTGGACGCCGCGTTGCAGCAGCCACGCGCCATGCCCGATGACAAACCATAAGCCTTTTAGGCCTGTAGCGTAGGTAATTCCTGCGCAAGCAGCTACATAAGTAATAGCAATTGCCAGCCCTCACCGATTTTGACGCCATGCAGCTTGCGCTGGACCAGGCGCGCCTGGCCGCTGCTGCGGGCGAGGTGCCGGTGGGCGCGGTGGTCGTCAAGGACGGCGTCGTCATCGCCACCGGCCGCAACGCCCCCATCGATGGCCACGACCCCACCGCACATGCCGAGATCACGGCCTTGCGCGCCGCCGCCCAGGCCCTGGGCAACTACCGGCTGGACGGCTGCGAGCTGTTCGTCACGCTGGAGCCTTGCACCATGTGCAGCGGCGCCATGCTGCATGCGCGGCTGCAGCGCGTGGTGTTCGGCGCGGCCGACCCTAAAACCGGCGCCGCCGGCTCGGTGCTGAACGTGTTTGCCCAGCCGCAGCTGAACCACCAGACCCAGGTGCTGGCCGGCGTCCAGGCCGAGGCCTGTGCGGGCTTGCTGCAGGACTTCTTCCAGCAGCGCCGGACCGCGCAGCGCCTGGCCCACCACCCGCTGCGCGAAGACGCCTTGCGCACGCCCGATGCCTGCTTTGCCGCCAGCTTCAATACGTCGTCCTTTGTGCCGCACTACCTCAGCGACCTGCCGTCGCTGGCCGGTCTGCGCCTGCACTACCTGGACGAAGGTCCGCGCGATGCCGCCACCAGCTTCGTCTGTCTGCACAGTCCCACCGGCTGGAGCGCCCAATACCACGCCATGCTGGCCACCCTGGTGGCTGCCGGCCACCGGGTGCTGGTGCCGGATCTGGTGGGCTTTGGCCGCAGCGACAAACCCAAAAAAGAATCGGCCCACAGCCTGGACTGGCACCGGCTGATCCTGCGCGAATGGGCCGAGCGGCTGGGCTTGCAGAACCCGGTGCTGGTGGTGCAGGGCGATGGTCCGGCCTGGCTGTCCGCCGAGCGCTGTCGCGCCCGCCTGGTGCTGGACGCCGATACCGTGCCCGCCGACGCCACGCCGTTCCCCGACAACGGCCACCGCGCCGCGCTGCGCGCATTTGCCCGCCCGGGCTTTTACGGCGTGCCGCAGCCCTGGGCCGGACAGAACTGGCGTTTTAACGGCCCGCCGAGCGCCCAGGCGGCGCAGCAAGCTACGATTTTTCTTGAAGCCTACCGGGATGGGATACTCAAAACGTGACAAAACATATCTACATCTACTCTCCCTCTGGCGCGGTGCGCGACAAAGCTGCTTTCAAGCGTGGCGTGGCCCGGCTCAAGACCCTGGGCCATACGGTGGAAGTCGACCCCGACGCGCTGAAAAGCCATATGCGCTTTGCCGGTGACGACGCCACCCGGGTGGCCGCCATCCACCGCGCGGCGGCCAGCGGCGCCGACATCGCGCTGACCACCCGCGGCGGCTACGGCCTGACGCGCATCCTGGGCAGCATCGACTACGAGGCCGTATCCAAAGCCATAGAAAACGGCTTGCAACTGGTGGGCTACAGCGACTTCACCGCGCTGCAGAACGCCTTGCTGGCCACCACCGGCGCCATCACCTGGGCCGGCCCTGTGGTCGGTGGCGACTTTGGCGTGGAGGGCGAGCCCGACGACATCATGGAAGCCTGCTTTGACGACCTGGCCTGCGGCCAGGGCGAGGGCACGGGCTGGCGCCTGGGCCGCGAAGACGCCCAGCTTGCTATGGATTCAGTAGCTGCTCCCGCAGGTAATACCAGCGACGAAGCCGATTTTTACTTAAAAGATGCGGTCCTGTGGGGCGGCAATCTGTCGGTGCTGGTGTCGCAGCTGGGCACGCCGTATTTTCCGCAGATCAGCGGCGGCATCCTGTTCCTGGAAGACGTGGGTGAGCCACCCTACCGCATCGAGCGCATGCTGACCCAGCTGTTGTATGCGGGCGTGCTGGGCCGGCAGCAGGCAGTTGTGCTGGGCCAGTTCACCGAGTTCACCAAGGTGCCGCACGACGGCAACTTCCGCCTGGCTACGGTGGTCGCCTGGCTGCGCAGCCAGCTCAAGGTGCCGGTGCTGACCAATCTGCCCTTCGGCCATGTGCCGACCAAAGTGCTGCTGCCAGTCGGCGCCAAGGTGGAGCTGGCCCTGCAAGGCCGGGACGCGTTGATGGTCTGGGGCCATGTGTCGCACGGAGCCCATACAGGCCATGCACACCACGGCCACGAGCACCATCACGACCACCACCACGGATAATCAGAGGCGCAGGCGGCAAAGAACATACTTTGTATGCACTAAACTTGGCTTTCAACTAACAAAGTCTCCAGCATGGTCGTCCAGGCTACCGTCGTATTTGCCGATCTCACCGGAAGCACCGCGTTCTTTGAAGCCCTGGGCAACGAAAAAGCCACCAGGGCTGTGACGCGGCTGACGCAGTGGATCAGCGACGTCTGCCTGGCCCACCACGGCCGGGTGGTCAAAAAGCTGGGCGATGGCGTGCTGGCCGTGTTTGCCGACGCCAGCGACGCCACCAATGCGGTGATTGCCATCCAGCGCGGCCACCAGCTGCGCCTGCTGAAGTGGCCCAGCAGCATCCGCATGGAAGTCAAAGCCGGCATCGCCCGCGGCGAAGTGGTCGAGGTCGATGGCGACTGCTACGGCGACGCGGTCAACGTGGCCTCGCGGCTCAGTGACTTGTCAGGCGGCAACCAGATCTGGGTCACCGAATCGGTGGTCGATGAAGTCGATGAAACCCTGGGCCTGCGATTTCTGAGCCTGGGGCCGGTGAGCCTGCGCGGCCGCTTGGGGCCGATTCCGCTGTACAAGCTGGAATGGCAGGAGGGCGCGGTCACCGAATTCGTCACCATGCAGGCCTCGCTCGCCGAAATGGAGCGGCCCGACGCCCACGCAATGGGCAAGATCCATCTGGTTTACCTGAACACCAGCCGCAGCTTTTTGTCGTCCGAGATGCCGGTGCACCTGGGGCGCGGTGACCAGGCCGAGTTTTTTATCGACGACCCGCGGGTGTCGCGCCTGCATGCGCGCATCGAATGGCGCAATGGCGCGTTTTTCCTGACCGACCTGAGCAGCTTTGGCACCTGGGTGCGGTTTGCCGGCAGCGACACCGATGTGCCGCTGCGCCGCGATGACTGCCAGCTGCACGCCACCGGCGAGATTGCGCTGGGCATGCCGTTCAATGATGTCAGTGGCCCCACCGTGCACTTCACGTTTTCACCTACCCATTCGTCGTTCTACTAGTTTTATCTGCGCTTTGATTTCAGATACCTTCTGGACTACAACTTCAACACCATGACCAAAAAATCCAACATCGAATTTGAAGACATGAACCTGCAGGTCGGTGTGCGGCTGCAGATCATGCCCAGCAAGGCTGCCAACCCCAGCGTGCACTACACCAGCCTGATCGGCTTTGTGTCCGGCGAATACCTGTTGCTGAAGATCCCGCAGGAAGGCGCTGTGCTGCACGAGGGCGATTCGGTCATCATCCGGGTGTTCTCCGGGGTATCGGTCTACACCTTCAGCAGCCAGGTGGAGTCGGTGCTGAAGTCGCCCCACGCCATGATGGTGCTGGCTTTTCCCGCGGCGATCCAGAAGGTCGGCCTGCGCAAGGCGGTGCGGGTCAAGGCCAATCTGCCGGTCAAGATCAAGAACCCGCAGGACCCGGCCAACTTCAAGATGGCCACTCTGTCCGACATCAGCCTGAGCGGAGCACTGGTGTCCACAGCCCGGCCGCTGGGCACGGCGGGCGACACGGTGGACATCGAGTTCTCGCTGCGCGACCAGGCTTCGAACCAGGAGGTGACGATTGCCACCACCGCGTCCATCCGCAGCGTCCAGCAGTCGGCAGGCAGCACGGCCGATGGCGCCACCTTCCAGACCGTGTATTCGCACGGCATCAACTTCCACGACCTGGGCACGCGCGAACAGGCGATCCTGCAGAACTTCGTCTACGAAACCCTGCTGATCCACCGCACCTGATGGCCGCTGCGGCAGGCTGACCGGGCAGCGCAGCCTGCATGGAGTTTCTTACCCTTTCCCTGTTGAACGGCCTCAGCTACGGGCTGATGCTGTTCATGCTCAGCGCCGGCCTGACGCTGATATTCAGCATGATGGGCGTGCTGAACCTGGCGCATGCCAGCTTCTACATGCTGGGGGCCTACTTTGCCTACAGCCTCACCTTGTTTGTAGGCTTCTGGCCCGCGCTGCTGCTGGCGCCGCTGCTAGTCGGCCTGCTGGGCGCGGGGTTTGAAAAATACTGTCTGCGCCGGGTCCACGCCTTCGGCCATGTGCCGGAGATGCTGGTCACCTTCGGGTTGAACACGGTGCTGGTTGAGCTGGTGCAGCTTGTCTGGGGCCGGGGCCCGGTCGACTACCGCATTCCCGCCGGGCTGGAAGGCCCGCTGTTCGCGCTCTGGGGCACGCCGTTTCCCACTTACCGCGGCTTCATGGTGCTGGTGGCGCTGGCCATGCTGGCCGCGCTTTGGCTGCTGCTGAAGCGCACCCGCATCGGCCTGGTGGTGCAGGCCGCGCTGACCCACCCGGACGCAGTGCAGGCCCTGGGCCACAACGTGCCGCGGGTGTTCATGGGGGTATTCGGCGGCGGTGCCGCGCTGGCTGGGCTGGCCGGCGTGGTCGGCGGCAATGCGTTTGTCACCGAGCCCGGCATGGCGGCCACCGTGGGCTCGGTGGTGTTCGTGGTGGTGGTAGTCGGCGGTATGGGCTCGCTGGCCGGGGCCTTCTGGGCGTCGCTGCTGATCGGCGTGCTGCAGACCTTGGCAGTGGGTATCGACCTGCCGGTGCTGGGCTGGACCGGCGTGGACGCGCTGGGCCGCATCAAGCTCAGCCAGCTGGCGCCGCTGCTGCCGTATGCACTGCTGGTGCTGGTCTTGCTGCTGCGCCCGCAAGGGCTGTGGGGCCAACGTGCCGACTGATATGCGCCAGCACAACATACGCACCTGGGGCCTGTTCGCCCTGGCTTTGCTGGCCGCGCCCTGGGTGTTTACCAGCAGCCTGGGCCACAGCCTGCTGACCCAGATGGGCATCGCCGCCATCGTCTGCCTGAGCTACAACATCCTGCTAGGGCAGGGCGGCATGCTGAGTTTTGGCCACGCGGTGTATTCGGGCCTGGGCGCGTTTGCGGCCATCCATGCGCTGAATGCAGCGCTGCTGCCGGTCAGCCTGGTACCTATCGCCGGCGGAGTGGCCGGGGCCGGGGTGGCGCTGCTGCTGGGCGGCATCACGGCGCAACGCTCGGCCACCACCTTTGCCATGGTGACCTTGGGCCTGGGCGAGCTGGTCGGGGCCATGGCCTGGCTGTTCCCCGGGGTGTTTGGCGGCGAGGGCGGTATCGCCGGCAACCGGGTCAGCGGCAGCGCGCCGTTTGGCATCAGTTTCGGGCCGCAAGTGCAGGTGTACTACCTGGTGGCCGTCTATACCTGGGTCTGTGCGGGCCTGATGTACGCCTTTACCCGCACGCCGTTGGGCCGCATGCTGAATGCGGTGCGCAACAACCCCGAGCGCGTCGAGTTCGTGGGCTACGACACCCGGCGCATCCGCTACCTGGCTATTGTGGTGGCCGGTTTTTTTGCCGGCATCTCGGGCGGCCTGGCGGCCCTGCATTTCGAGAGCGTGACAGCCGACGTGCTGGGCAGCCAGCGCTCGGGCGCTTACTTGCTGTTCACCTTTCTGGGCGGCTCGGGCTACTTTTTCGGCCCTGTCATCGGCGCGGTGCTGATGGTGCTGGCTTTTGTGCTGCTGAGTGGTATCACCAAGGCCTGGCTGCTGTACCTGGGTCTGGTGTTCGTCGCCATGGTGGTGTATGTGCCGGGCGGGGTCGCCAGCCTGCTGCGCGGGCCCAAGCCACAGCTGCGCCGTCTGCCCCAGTACGCGGCTTTTGCGCTGGCCTGCACCGGCCTGGCGGCCATGGTGGAAATGGTCTACCAGCTGCAGCTCCAAGCTTCGCTGGGTTCGGAATTGCGTTTCTTCGGCACCACGCTGGACGCGGCCAGCTGGCCCAGCTGGGCCGCGGCGGCTTTGCTGGTGCTGCTGGGCGCCGCCGGGTTTGCGTGGGCGCGCCGCAAATGACCAGCCGCCCGCCCGCACTGGAAATCCGCCAGCTGCGCAAAAGCTTTGGCCTGAGCGAGGTCATCCGCGGCGCCAGCCTGAGCGTGGCCGCGGGCGAGCGCGTGGCCATCATCGGCCCGAACGGCGCGGGCAAGTCCACGCTGTTCAACCTGGTCAGCGGCCGGTCCAAGCCCAGCAGCGGCCAGATTCTGCTCAACGGCCAGCCCATCCAGGGCAAGAAGCCGTTTGAGATCAACCGCCTGGGCCTGTCGCGCAGCTTCCAGGTGAGCAATATCTTCCCGCAGCTCAGCGTGTTCGAAAACCTGCGCTGCAGCGTGCTCTGGAGCCTGGGCTATGGCTACAGCTTCTGGCGCCTGCTGGGCGGCTTGCAGGACGCCAACGCGCTGGCCGAGCGCACCATGGCGCAGGTGCAGCTGGTGGATAAGCGCGAGGTGCTGGCCACCCACCTCAGCTACGCCGAGCAGCGCGCGCTGGAGCTGGGCATTGCCATCGCCGGCGGTGCCGGTGTGGTGCTGCTGGACGAGCCCACGGCCGGCATGGGGGCCTCGGAAACCGGCCGTTTCGTCCAGCTGATCCGCGAGGTGACGGCGGGTAAAACGCTATTGATAGTAGAGCATGACATGCAGGCGGTATATGCGCTGGCCGACAAAATAGCTGTATTGGTAGCGGGCGAGGTAATAGCTTTTGGCACGCCCGACGCGATCCGCGTCGATCCGCAGGTGCAGGCGGCCTACCTGGGTGGGGGCGCCTGATGCTGCAAGTCGCCCAGCTGCACGCCTACTACGGCCAAAGCCATGTCCTGCACGGCGTGTCGTTTGAGGTCCGCCCCGGCGAGATCGTGGCCCTGCTGGGGCGCAACGGCGCGGGCCGCTCTACCACCGCCAAGGCCTTGATGGGCCTGGTGCGCTGCGAGGGCATGGTCCGCTGGCAGGGCCAGGATCTGCGCGGCCGGCAGCCGTTTGAAATCGCCCAGCAAGGCATCGCCTACGTGGCCGAGGGCCGCGATATTTTTCCGCGCCTGACGGTGCAGCAAAACCTGTTGCTCGGCCAGAAGGGCACAGGTCGCTGGAACTTTGCGGCGATCTACACCCTGTTCCCGCAGCTGCAGGCGCGCCAGCACACCCTGGGCGGCGTGCTGTCGGGCGGCGAACAGCAGATGCTGGCCCTGGGCCGCGCGCTGATGGGCAATCCGCAGCTACTGATCATCGACGAGCCCACCGAAGGCCTGGCTTCCCAGGTGGTGGCCCAAGTGGCGGCCTGCCTGCAGCAGCTGCAACAGCAGGGCATTGCGGTGCTGCTGGTCGAGCAGAAGCTGGCAATTGCGCTGGACATTTCCAACCGCGTGCTGCTGATGGGCCGCGGCAGCGTGGTGTTCGACGGCACGCCGCAGCAGCTGCGCGCCGATGCCGCAGTGCGCCGCGAATGGCTTGAGATTTAGCCCGCAACGCGCTTGCTACAAAGCCGAAGCATTTGCGCTAAAAAACTTTATCTGCCGCTGCTACCGTGAAGTTTTTACCCGACTCCACGGAGCAACATCTTGATCACACGGCCGCGCATCTGCCACATCTTCGTCACCCTGGCTCTGGCCTCCCTGCTGGCCGCTTGCGGTGGCGGCAGCGATAGCGACGACTCCGAATACACCCTGGGCGGCACGGTCAACGGCCTGAGCACCAGCGGGCTGGTGCTGGCCAATGGCACGCTGACACAGGCCGTGGCCTCCGGCGCCACCAGCTTCAGCTTCAGCAGCAAGGTCACCGGCAGCTACGCGGTCAGCGTGGCCACCCAGCCCGACGGCCAAACCTGCGTGGCCAGCAATGCCAGCGGTGGTGGCGGCAGCGATGTCTCCAGCGTGGTCATCAACTGCCGCAGCTACGCGGCCTACACCAGCAACTGGCTGGGCGGCAACATCGGCCAGCTCAGCGTGGGCAGCACCGGCGCGCTGGCCGCGCAGTCGACAGCGGCGGTCAGCACCACCTATCTGCCGTCTAGCATCACCACCAGCAATGATGGCAAGTTCGCGTTTGTGAACTTCCAGGACAGTAGCGCGATCGGCGTCTACACCGTGTCCGACACCACCGGCGCGCTGGCCATGCTGGGCTGGACCAGCGCCGGAAGCGCTGGCTACGGCATGGCCATCAGCCCCGACGGCAAGTATCTGTACGTGGCCAATTTCGGCAGCGCCACGCTGTCGCAGTTCAGCGTGGCCTCCACCGGCGTGCTGAGCGCCATGTCTACCGCCACCGTGGCCACCGGCGTGAACCCGTATGGCGTCGCCGTCAGCCCGGATGGCGCGTACGTTTATGTGAGCAATAGCAGCGGCAACAGCATCTCGCAGTACAGCGTGGGCAGCACTGGCGCGCTGACGGCCTTGTCCACGGCCACCGTCAGTCTGTCGTCGCTGGGTAGCACGCCTACCGGCATCGCCATCGACCCGGCGAGTAACTACGTCTACGTCACCTTATCGGGCAGCGCCAAGCTGGCCCAGTTCAGCATAGGCTCCGGCGGGCTGCTGACAGCCTTGTCGCCGGCCAGCGTCAGCACCGGCACCACGCCGCGCAGCGTGGCCATCAGCCCCAGCGGCCGCTATGCCTACGTGACCAACGGCGGCGACAACACCGTGTCGCAGTACAGCATCAGCAGCGGCAAACTCACCGCCTTGCCCACCACGACCATCGCTACCGGCAGCAGCCCGCGTGGCATCGCCATGGCCCCCAGCGGCAGCTTCGCCTATGTCACCAACTACAGCGACGCTACTGTGTCCTCGTATAGCGTGGGGTCTGCCGGGGCGTTGACTCTGCTGGGTACGGCGGCGACGAATGGGGCGGGGCCTACGGGGATTTCGGTGCGCTAAGACGGTGTACTTCTGAGGGGATGGCTTGTCCCGACTGGGACAAACCATCACACGCCGCATCCTTTCCAGCCTCTAGAATTAAAAATCGCACGATCGTTCGATTTAAACCTGAGGTTCCTCCATGGCGGCGCAATACCAAGTTCACGGCGACATCGCCGTAATCACCCTGAACAACCCACCGGTAAACGGCCTGGGCCTGGCAACCCGCCGGGCCGTGACCGACGGCCTGGCCCAAGCGAATGCCGATGCGGCCGTCAAGGCGATAGTCTTGACTGGCGCCGGCAAGGCGTTTTCCGGCGGGGCGGACATCAAGGAATTCGATACCCCCGAAGCCATGCGCGAGCCGAATCTGTTGAGCATGATTCTGGCCATCGAGAACTCGGCCAAGCCGGTGGTTGCGGCCATCCATTCGGTGTGCATGGGCGGTGGGCTGGAGACGGCTTTGGGTTGCCACTACCGCATGGCGGCACCTGGTTGCAACGTGGCCTTGCCCGAGGTCAAGCTGGGCCTGATCCCAGGTGCTGGCGGCACGCAGCGCCTGCCGCGCGTGCTGGGCGTGGAGGTCGCGCTGAACATGATCGTCAGCGGCGAGCCGGTAAAGAGTGAGTTGCTGGCCTCGCTGCCCGGCCAGAAGCTGTTCGACAAGCTGGCCGCATCGCCTGAATCGCTGCTTGAGGAAGCGCTGGTTTTTGCCCGCTCCATTGCCGATGCACGGCCCTTGCCGCTGGTACGCAACCTGAAGTGCAAGCACCCGCAGGGTGACGCCTATTTCCAGTTCGCCCGCAACATGGTCAAGGGCATGGCGAAGAACTACCCGGCGCCGCTGAAGTGTGTGGACGCCGTGGAGGCCGCTACCAAGCAGAAGTTCGACGCCGGCATGGCGTTTGAACTCAGCACTTTCTTAAATCTGATGTGGACGCCCGAGAGCCGTGCGCTGCGGCATATCTTTGCGGCCGAGCGCGCAGCATCCAAAATACCAGACGTGCCCGCAGATACTGCTCAGCGCGCTATTAACAGCATAGCAATCATCGGCGCCGGCACCATGGGCGGCGGCATCGCGATGAACTTCCTGAACGCCGGCATTCCGGTCAAGCTGCTGGAAGCCAAGCCCGAAGCGCTGGAGCGCGGCCTGGCCACCATCCGCAAGAACTACGACGCCCAGGT
The DNA here is from genome assembly GCF_900104385.1 of Rhodoferax sp. OV413. GTDB lineage: Bacteria > Pseudomonadota > Gammaproteobacteria > Burkholderiales > Burkholderiaceae_C > Rhodoferax_B. Next base: position 113,240 of record NZ_FNJA01000001.1, read on the forward strand.
GGCCAAGGGCAAGCTGAAGCAAGACAAGCTGGACCAGCGCATGGGTTTGCTCAGCACCACGCTGAGCTACGACGACCTGGGCGATGCCGACATGGTGATCGAAGCCGTGTTCGAAGACATGGGCGTCAAGAAAGCTGTGTTCCAGGAACTCGACCGGGTGATGAAGCCTGGCGCCATCCTGGCGTCGAACACATCCACGCTGGATCTGGACCAGATCGCCAGCTTCACCCAGCGCCCGCAGGACGTGGTCGGCACGCATTTCTTCAGCCCGGCGAACGTGATGAAGCTGCTGGAAGTGGTGCGCGGCAAGGCCACGGCCAAGGACGTGCTGGCCACGGTGATGGCACTGGGCAAGAAGATCAAGAAGACCTCGGTGGTCTCCGGCGTCTGCGACGGCTTTATCGGCAACCGCATGATCGAGCAGTACGGGCGCCAGGCCGGCTTTCTGCTGGACGAAGGCTGCACACCGGCCCAGGTGGACAAGGCGGTGGAGAAGTTCGGCTTCGCCATGGGCCCGTTCCGCATGGGCGACCTGGCCGGCAACGACATCGGCTGGGCGATACGCAAGCGCCGCTATGTGGAAATGCCCGGCATGAAGTACAGCAAGACGGCGGATCTACTGTGCGAACTCGGCCGCTTTGGCCAGAAGACCGGTGCCGGCTGGTACGACTACCGGGCCGGCAAGCGCGACGCGGTACCGAGCGCGCTAGTGGAAAAAATGGTGGCCGACCACCGCGCGTCCCTAGGCATCACGCCGCGCAAGATCAGCGACGAAGAAATCGTCCAACGCCTGGTGTATTCCATGGTGAACGAGGCCGCGCACATCCTGGAGGAGGGCATTGCCTCCAAGGCTGGCGACATCGACATGGTGTACCTGACGGGCTACGGCTTCCCGATCTACCGCGGTGGCCCCATGCATTACGCCGACCAGGTGGGCCTGTTCAACGTGGTGCAGGCCATGCAGCGCTTTGCGCAGAACCCGCTGGACGATGCCGCTTTCTGGACGCCCGCGCCCTTGCTGGCCAAGCTCGCCGCCGAAGGCAAAACCTTCAATTAAGGAGTACAGAACATGACCGCCGCCGTAATCGTTTCCACCGCCCGCACCCCTCTGGCCAAAAGCTGGAAGGGCTCTTTCAACATGACCCATGGCGCCACCCTGGGCGGCCACGCGGTGCAGCACGCCATCCAGCGCGCCGGCATCGAGGCGGCTGAGGTCGATGACGTGATCATCGGCTGCGCCACGCCCGAGGGCGCGACCGGGGCCAACATCGCCCGCCAGATCGCCTTGCGCGCCGGCTGCCCGGTGACGACCTCCGGCGTCACCGTGAACCGCTTCTGCTCGTCCGGCCTGCAGACCATCGCCATGGCTGCGCAGCGCATCATCGCCAACGAAGGCGATGTGTATGTGGCTGGCGGTGTGGAGAGCATTTCCTGCGTGCAGCAGGAGATGAACATCCACATGTTGAACGACCCCTGGCTGGTAAAGAACAAGCCCGAAATCTACTGGAACATGCTGCAGACCGCCGAGCAGGTGGCGCAGCGCTACGGCATCAGCCGGGAGCAGATGGACGAATACGGCGCGGCCAGCCAGCAGAAGGCCGTGGCGGCCCTGGCTGCCGGCCTGTTTACCGCCGAGATCGCACCCATCACCGTGACCATGGGCGTGGCCGACAAGGTGCGCGGCCTGATGACCAAGGAAGTGACGGTGAGCCAGGACGAAGGCATACGCGACGGCACGACCAAGGAAGGCATTGCCGGCCTGCGCTCGGCCTTGCCCGGCGGCCTGATTTCGGCCGGCAACGCCAGCCAGTTTTCTGACGGCGGCGGCGCGGTCGTGGTGATGAATGAAACCCTGGCCAGCCAGCGTGGCCTGCAGCCGTTGGGCCGCTTTCTGGGCTTTGCCGTGGCCGGCTGCGAGCCGGACGAAATGGGCATAGGCCCGGTCTTCGCCATCCCCAAGGTGCTGAAGCGCCTGGGCCTGAAGGTGGAAGACATCGACCTGTGGGAGCTGAACGAAGCCTTCGCGGTGCAGGTGATCTACTGCCGCGACAAGCTGGGCATTCCGGGCGGCCGGTTGAACGTCAACGGCGGCGCGATTGCCGTGGGCCACCCCTATGGCGTGAGCGGCCAGCGCCTGACCGGCCATGCGCTGATCGAAGGCAAGCGGCGCGGCGCCAAGCGCGTCTGCGTGACCATGTGCATAGGCGGCGGCATGGGCGCGGCCGGGGTGTTTGAGGTCTTGTAGGTCTGGGCCCAAACACTACAAAATAGATAGCTGCTGGCGCTGGTACTACCTGCGCCAGCGGCCTATTTCTTGTAAATATTTCACAGCCAGCCGCGCATTGGTTACAGTGGCCGCATGTTGACACCCAAAACCATCTCCCGGCTCGAAAAAACCATCTGGATCCTGCTCTACGGCGGGCTGCTGAGCCTGGTGCTGGGCCTGTTTACCCAACGCGTAGACGACGACCTGGGCCTGACGTTGGTGATCGGCGGCGGCGTGGCGGCAGCGCTGGGCGCGGTGCTGATTTACGTACGTTCCCGGGTGCGGGCCAATACCGAAAAGTAACGCATAGACCAACAAATAACGACGGAGACTGCCATGGCTGACCTGGTCCTGCACCACTACAAAACCTCGCCGTTCGCGGAGAAGATCCGCCGGGTACTGGGCTTCAAGCAGCTGCCCTGGCAGTCGGTGAATATTCCGCCGATTGCGCCCAAGCCGGATGTGGAGGCGCTGACCGGCGGCTACCGCAAAACCCCGATCCTGCAGATCGGCGCCGACATCTACTGCGACACCGCGCTGATCTGCGACGTGCTGGAGCACCGCCAGCCCCAGCCATCGCTGTCGCCGCCCACCCACAAAGGCTTGGCCCGGGTGCTGGCCCAGTGGGCCGACACCACGCTGTTCAACACCGCCTTGGCCTACAGCTTCCAGCCCCAGGGCCGCGAGCAGATGTTCGGTAATGTGCCGCCCGGTTTCGCCCAGGCCTTTGCCGACGACCGTGCCAAGATGGTGGGCAGCGCGCCGCGCCTGCGCGTGGGCGATGCGACCACGGCTTACCGCTCCTATCTACGCCGCCTGGCCACCATGCTGGAAGACCAGCCGTATCTGGTCGGCAACGTGCCCTGCATGGCCGACTTTGCCGCCTATGCGCCGCTGTGGTTCACCCGCGTCAATGTGTCCAGCCTGGCCGGGATTCTGGACGCCACGCCCAGCGTCCTGGCCTGGATGGACCGCATGGCTGGCTTCCAGCAGCTCGAGGCCGGCCGGCTCAGCTCCACCGACGCCATTGCCATCGCCGCCAGCAGCACGCCGCTGCCGGTGGACGACGAGGTGTTCCAGGACGACCATGGCATTCCGCTGGGTAGCCGGGTCAGCGTGCATGCCGAAAGCTTTGGCCTGGAAGCCAGCGAGGGCGAGCTGGTGGCCGCCACCCGCATGCACCTGACCCTGCGCCGCGTCGACGCACGGGCTGGCACGGTGCATGTGCACTTTCCGCGCATCGGCTACGTGCTCAAAGCCGCTTAGGCATGGACACCATGGATTCGCTGCGCGGCCAGACCGCGGTACTGACCGGTGCCGGCTCCGGCCTGGGTCTGGAGTGCGCGCGCATCGCCGCCCGCCTGGGCATGCGGCTGGTGCTGGCCGATGTGCAGCCCGATGCGCTGCAAGCCGCCACCGCCGAGATGCAGGCGCTGGGCGCCGAGGTGTTGCCATTCCAGCTGGATGTGTCTAAGGCCAGCGCCGTCGATGCGCTGGGCCAGGCCACGTTCGAGCGCTTTGGCGCGCCGCATTTCGTCTTCAACAACGCTGGCGTGGGGGCAGGGGGCCTGGTCTGGGAAAACTCGGCCGCCGACTGGGAATGGGTGCTGGGCGTGAACCTGATGGGCGTGGTGCACGGCGTGCGCGTGTTCACCCCGATGATGCTGCAGGCTGCGCAACATGACCCGGCCTACCGCGGCCACATCGTCAACACCGCCAGCATGGCCGGGCTGCTGAACATGCCGAACATGGGCGTCTACAACGTCAGCAAGCACGCGGTGGTGGCGCTGTCGGAAACCCTGTACCAGGATCTGGCGCTGGTGACCGACCAGGTCAGCGCATCCGTACTGTGTCCGTATTTCGTGCCCACCGGCATCCACCAGAGCCAGCGCAACCGACCGGCCAAACTGGCTGCCGGCACGGCCACCCGCAGCCAGCGCATCAGCCAGGCCATGGTGAATACCGCCGTGGACGCGGGCAAGGTCACGGCGGCCGAGGTGGCGCAAAAAGTTTTTGACGCGCTGCGCGACCGGCAGTTCTACATCTACAGCCACCCGCAAGCCTTGGCGGCGGTGCAGACCCGCATGGACGACCTGCTGCAGGCGCGCAACCCGAGTAGCCCGTTTGCGCAGAAGCCGTCGCTGGGCGAGGACTTGAAGCGGGCTTTGCGCGGCGAGCCCAAGCCTTAGTCGCCTTCTTAATCCCCTTTGGCGCGGCTGCGTTCCTTCTCATAGCGGCTGTAGTCGGGCACCGTGGGGCAGGGCGCATTACCCGGCCGGGCCGACGCACGGCATTGGTCGGCCGAGCTGCGCACACCCTCGTACAGGCTGCGTTCCCAAGGCATATCGGCGCAACCCGACAGGCAAACAGCCAGCAAGGCAATGGCGGCGTAATTCGGCATGGAGTCTCCTGCGGCCAGCGCAGAGCCAGCGATAATGAATGAATTGGAACAATAAATTATTGTTTTACAGAAATGTATGGCAGTATGGCGTTTTTGACAAGAGGCATCGCATGGACTCCACTCCCAGCTTGCCCGCGCACGGCGGGACCCGTTTGAGCCAGACCCTGGCCTACAGCTGCCTGGCGCTGGCCCTGGTGTTGCCGCTGGCCACGCTGTATGGCTTGTGGACGGCACCGGGCGGATCGCCGGGCTGGCTGTTAACCGCCCTCGGCATGCTTCCGGTATGCGGGTTGGCCTACGGTCTGCTGCAGGCGCGCCAGTGTTTCCAGGGCTTTGTGCGCGGCGAAACCTTCAGCCAGTCCACGGTGCACCACCTGCGCGGCTTTGCGGCTGGGGTGATGGTGGCGGCGGTGGCCGGGCTGGTGCTGCCCACGTTGCGCAGCCTGTTGCTGTCGGTGAGCGGGCCGGCAGCCAGCCGTGCGCTGGTAGTGGAGTTCAGCTCAGACCACATGCTGCTCTTGCTGTTTGCCGGCATCGTTTGGCAGATTGCGCATGTGATGGCGCAGGCTGCCGCGCTGGCCGATGAGCATGCTCAAATCGTTTAGGACGCAGCTGTGCCCATCCATGTGCGGCTGAACGTCATGCTGGCCGAGCGCAGCGTCAAGTCCAAGGACCTGGCCGAGTACGTGGGCATCACCGAGGCCAATCTGTCGCTGCTCAAGCAGGGCAAGGTCAAAGGCGTGCGCTTCGACACCTTGCAGCGTATCTGCGAGTACCTGCAGTGCCAGCCTGGCGACTTGTTGGTGTCCAAGCCCGATAGTTCTGAACCCGTTGCCTAGCAGGGCGCGGTGATCGCCTGCAAAGTCTTGCCGGTCTGCGGATCGAACACCACCAGATTCAGCTGCCGCGCATGCTCGGGCGTGCCGGCAATGCTTCGGAACACCAGCTTCTGCGCAGTCATACCGTCGCTGGCGTAAACGCCCGCCGCCACATACTGGCGCACTACGAAGTCGTGCTTCAAGAACTCGCCAGCGTTTTCTCCGGCCTTCACTTTGGAGCTGTGGCCGTGTTCGGTCACCGTCCAGTAGGCCGACCAGCGGCTGGGCGCGCCGGCCAGCGGCGTCACCAGGGCTTCGAACTGGTCGGGTGCCAGCTGGCGCAGGCTGATCTGGGCCAGGCCGGGCTCGGCAGGTGGGGTGGTCAGTCGGCCGCCCCAGTTTCGCCAGTCCCGGCCGTTGAGCACCGCTTGCGGTGTGTAGATGGAACCCTGCTGGTTCCAGGCGGCGATTTGCCGTTGGCGCGCGGTGTGGGCGGGCGTGGCAAAACGGTCGACCCAACCCAGTTGGTCCCAGTAGCCGACGTGGAAGGCCTGCACCACGGCCGGCTGGCCTTTGAGCTGGCTTAACCATTGGTCGGCCGGCGGGCAGGAGCTGCAGCCTTCGGAGGTGTAAAGCTCCAGCACCGGCAGCAGGTTCTTGCCGGATTGCAGTGTGCAGCTATTTTCAGCAGAAAAACTGGCTCCAGCGCATATGGATAATGCGCAAGCAGCTATCGATTTAATAGTATTCAGCATAAAAACTCCGTATCTATACACCCAAATACGCCTTGGTCGCGCACGCGGCCCGTACCTTACAAACTGATGCAAAAAACCCGTGTGCATGCACCCGATGCACAGCCAAACCGCTTCGTTTTGCCATGCTCTGTGTGGTTCAATAATGTGTACCTGATGGTCCATAGGCGGTTCAACCGACTAAACCTCTTAACAAGAAAAGGTCTTAACCATGCGCCTCAGCCCTTTGGCCGGTCACACCGCGCCGCTATCACTTCTGGTCAATCTGCCTCGGCTGGTGACTGCCTATTACAGCCTGCGCCCCGACCCCGCCGAGGCCAGCCAACGCGTGGCGTTCGGCACCTCGGGCCACAGGGGCAGCGCGTTCAGCAGCAGCTTCAACGAGCAGCATGTGCTGGCCGTCACCCAGGCGATCTGCCAATACCGTGAAAAGAGTGGCATCACCGGCCCGCTGTTCCTGGGTATAGACACGCATGCGCTGTCCGAACCCGCGGCGGCCACCGCGCTGGAGGTGCTGGCCGCCAACGGCGTGCATGTGATGCTGTCGCTGAACGACGAGTACACGCCCACGCCCGCGGTGTCGCACGCCATCCTGGTCTACAACAAGGGCCGTAGCTCGGGCCTGGCCGACGGCATTTTGATGACGCCGTCGCACAACCCGCCCGAAGACGGTGGTTACAAATACAACCCTACCAATGGCGGCCCGGCCGACAGCGACATCACGGGCTGGATCGAAAAAGCCGCCAATGTGCACCTGGAAACCGGCCTCAAGGATGTGAAGCGCATGCCGTATGCGCAGGCGCTGCGGGCCAACACCACGCACCGCCACGACTACCTCACGCACTACGTGGACGACTTGGCGAATGTGATCGACATGGAGGCCATCCGCATCGCTGGTGTGCGCATGGGTGTGGACCCGCTGGGCGGCGCTGGCGTGCACTACTGGGCGCGCATCGCCGAGAAGTACAAGCTGCGGCTGGACGTGGTGAGCGACCAGGTGGACGCTACCTTCCGCTTCATGACGGTGGACTGGGACGGCCGCATTCGCATGGACCCGTCGAGCAAGAGCGCCATGGCCTCGCTGATCACGCTGAAGGACAAATACGACATCGCCTTCGCCTGCGACACCGACCACGACCGCCACGGCATCGTGACCAAGAGCGTAGGCCTGCTGCCGCCCAACCACTACCTGGCGGTATGCATCGACTACCTGTTCCAGAACCGTCCGGGCTGGAGCCCGAATGCCGGCGTCGGCAAGACCCTGGTCAGCAGCGGCATGATCGACCGCGTGACCGCGCGGCTGGGCCGCAAGCTGTACGAGGTGCCGGTGGGCTTCAAATGGTTTGCCAGCGGCCTGAACGACGGCTCGCTGGGCTTTGGCGGCGAGGAGAGCGCGGGTGCGTCTTTCCTGCGGCGCGACGGCGGCGTCTGGACTACCGACAAGGACGGCATCGTGCCGGCCCTGCTGTCGGCCGAGATCATTGCCCGTACCGACCTCGACCCCGGCGAGGCCTACCAGAAGCTCACCGCGGCCTTTGGCGCACCGGCCTACGACCGCATCGACGCACCGGCTACGCCCGAGCAGAAGAAGAAGCTGGGCAAGCTTACGCCCGAGCAGATCACCAGCTCCGAGCTGGCCGGTGAGTCCATCACCAAGGTGCTGACCAATGCGCCGGGCAATGGCGCCAGCCTGGGCGGCCTGAAGGTGATGACCGAAAGCGGCTGGTTCGCCGCACGCCCCTCGGGCACTGAGAACATCTACAAGATCTACGCCGAAAGCTTCCAGGGCGAGGTGCACCTGCGCCACATCATCAAGGAAGCCCAGAAGATCGTGGACCTGGCGCTGGCGAAGGGCTGACGCCGCGCGCATGGCATCCAAAGCCCAGTTCCGCCTGCGCATTTACCGCGACGACAGCATTGCCATAGGCCCGGGCAAGGTTGCCTTGCTGGAGGCGATTGCCGACACCGGCAGCATCTCGGCCGCCGCCCGGCAGCTGGGCATGTCGTACCGGCGCGCCTGGGTGCTGGTCGATGAAATGAACCGCGCCCTGGCATCGCCCGCCGTCAGCACCGCCGCCGGTGGCGTGCAGGGCGGCGGTACGGCGCTATCGCCGCTGGGCGAAAAGCTGGTCCGGCATTACCGCGCGGTAGAGCAGGCCGCCCGGACCGCCGCCGCAGCGGACATTGCCGCGCTCCAGGAATTGCTCGCGCTTTAGCGCTCCCTATCGTTATATCTGGCTGGATACAATGCGGGCCATGTCTGCATTGCTCCCCTCCATGGACTGGTTTCCGCTCATCCTGTCGCTCAAAGTGGCGGCGGTGGCGACGCTGCTGGCCACCATTCTGGGTGTGGCGCTGGGCTGGATTTTTGCGCGCAAACAGTTCCCCGGCAGCACGCTGCTGGAGGCTGCCTGCATGCTGCCGCTGGTGCTGCCACCCACCGTCATCGGCTACGCGATCCTGGTAGCCGCTGGCCGGCGCAGCCCGCTGGGCAGCTGGCTGCGCGAGCATCTGGACTACACCATCATCTTCAGCTGGCATGGCGCGGTCGTGGCATCCAGCATCGTGGCACTGCCGCTGGTGCTGAAGTCGGCCAGCGCGGCATTCAGCGCGGTCGACCGCTCGCTGGAGGCCGCAGCCAGCACGCTGCGCCAGTCGGCCTGGTCGGTGTTCTGGCGCGTGACCCTGCCTCTCGCCTGGCCCGGCATCCTGGCTGGCACTTTGCTGGCCTTTGCCCGCGCCATGGGCGAGTTCGGCGCCTCGCTGATGGTGGCCGGCTCGATTCCGCAGCAAACCCAGACCCTGTCGATGGCGATCTACGACGCAGTGCAGGCCGGGCAGGACGATCTGGCGCTACTGCTGGTGCTGATCACCTCGGCACTGTCGATTGCGGTGCTGGTGCTGTCGAACCGTTTTTTCTCTCTTCGTTAACTTTCACGTTAAGGAAACCTGTGATGCGTCTTTTCAGCCTGATCTTGCTCGTGCCGTTTGCTGTGGGTGCCCAGCAGATCACCGTCTCCACCGCCGCCAGCCTGACCGATGCCTTCAAGGAACTCGGCCCCAAGTTCGAAGCCAGCCAGCCCGGCGCCACCGTGCGCTTCAACTTCGCCGCCTCCGGCGTACTGCTGCAGCAGATCAGCCAAGGCGCGCCAGTGGACGTGTTCGTCAGCGCCGACCAGGACACCATGGACCGGGCTGCAACGCAGAAGCTGGTCGACACGGCCAGCCGCAAGAACTTCGTCAGCAACAGCCTGGTACTGGTTGAGCCGGCCAAGGAAGGTACGGGCATCCAGAGCCTGCAAGACCTGGCCAAACCCGCCGTGCGCAGGATTGCCATCGGCAAGCCCGCCACCGTGCCCGCCGGCCGCTACACCCAGCAGGTGCTGGAAGGCGCCAAGCTGTGGACCGTGCTGGAGCCCAAGTTCGTGCAGGCCGACAATGTGCGCCAGGTGCTCGACTACGTGAGCCGCGGCGAGGTCGAGGCCGGCTTCGTCTACCGCACCGATGCCACGCTGCTGGGCGACAAAGTGAAGATCGTGCTGACGCCGGCCAACCATACGCCGGTGTCGTACCCGATTGCCGTGGTCAGCGACAGCAAGCAGAAGGCCGTGGCGCAGAATTTCATCGCCTTCTTGTTCACCGATGCAGCCCAGCAGGTACTCACTAAATACGGCTTCGGCAAACCTTGATCGATGTAGACATCCAACTGACGGTGGCCGATGGCCGCCGGCGCTTCGACCTGGCGGTGCGCTTCGCCAGCGATGTGCCGTTTGCCGCGCTGTACGGCCCGTCGGGTGCGGGCAAGACCCTGACCTTGCAGGCGATTGCCGGCCTGCTGCGGCCCAGCCGTGGCCATATTCGGATTGATGGCCGCACCTTGTTCGATTCCGCCGCCGGCATCGACGTGCCCGCATCGCAGCGCCGCGTCGGCTACCTGCCGCAGAACTACGCGCTGTTTCCGCATCTGTCGGTGCGCCAGAACATAGGCTTCGGCCTGACCTCCTGGCGCAAACGCCGCCTCAGCAGTGAGGAACAATCCCAGGTGCAGAGCCTGCTGGACAGCTTCGGCCTGAACGCCATGGCCGACAGCCGACCCAGCAGCCTGTCCGGCGGCCAGCAGCAGCGCGTGGCCCTGGCGCGGGCTCTGGCTTGCGCGCCGCAGGTGCTGCTGCTAGACGAGCCGTTTGCCGCGCTGCACCCCAGCCTGCGCCTGAACCTGCGCGAAGAACTGGCCCAAGCGCGCCGCCAATGGGGCATTCCGGCGCTGATGATCACCCACGACGTAGAAGACGTGCTGGCGCTGGCCGACGTGGCCTTTGTTTTCGACCAAGGCCAGGTGGTGCAGGAGATCCATCTGATGGACGCCAGCAGCCGCAGCCTGGCGCGGCAAGAGTTGGGCGGAGCGGGCCCCGCAGAGCCAACGGCTTTGCAACACAAGGTACGCAGTTTGCTATTGAATAGATAGCTTCCAGCGCAGGTATCTTCAGCGCTAGAGTCACTTTTTATATACAAAATATGGGCTAGGGTGGCTGTGGCAAACTCACGCCCCTTGCCTTACTAGTTCCCGTTCATGCAGAAAATCATCCGCCAGCTGGCCACCGAGATCCAAGTCCGAGAAGAACAAATCCGCTCCGCCGTCGAGCTGCTGGACGGGGGCGCCACCGTGCCCTTCATCGCCCGCTACCGCAAGGAAGTCACCGGCGGCCTGGACGACATCCAGCTGCGCGAGCTGGAAACCCGCCTCGGCTATCTGCGCGAACTCGAAGACCGCCGCGAAGCCATCGTGAAAAGCATAGAAGAGCAGGGCAAGATGACCGACGCGCTGCGTGTCGCCATCTTCTCCGCCGCCACCAAGCAGGAACTCGAAGACCTGTACCTGCCGTTCAAGACCAAGCGCCGCACCAAGGGCCAGATCGCCCGTGAAAACGGCATCGAGCCGCTGGCCGACAAGCTGTTCGCCAATCCACTGCTAGTGCCGGCCGACGAAGCCCAGGCCTTCGTCAAGGCCGAGAAGGGCGAAAACGGCGACGACTTCACCAGCGTGCAGGCGGTGCTGGACGGCGTGCGCGACATCCTCAGCGAGCGCTGGGCCGAAGACGCCGCGCTGATCCAGAACCTGCGCGGCTGGCTGTGGAACGAGGGCCTACTGCGCAGCAAGCTGGCGGCCGGCAAGGACGAAAACAACCCCGACATCGCCAAGTTCCGCGACTACTTTGACTACGACGAGCCGATCGGCCGCGTGCCCTCGCACCGCGCGCTGGCCGTGTTCCGCGGCCGCGGCCTGGAATACCTGGACGCCAAGCTGGTGCTGCCGGTCGAACCCGAGCCCGGCAAACCTTCGCTGGCCGAAGGCCGCATCGCCATCCACCTGGGTTGGAGCCACCAGAGCCGCCCAGCCGACGATTTGATCCGCAAGTGCGTGGCCTGGACCTGGCGGGTCAAACTCAGCCTGTCCACCGAGCGCGACCTGTTCGCCAAGCTGCGCGAAGACGCCGAAAAGGTGGCGATCAAGGTGTTTGCCGACAACCTGCGCGACCTGCTGCTGGCCGCACCGGCCGGCCCGCGCGTGGTGCTGGGGCTCGACCCCGGCATCCGCACCGGCGTCAAGGTGGCCGTGGTCGACACCACCGGCAAGCTGGTGGAAACCGCCACCGTCTTTCCGCACGAGCCGCGCAAGGACTGGGAAGGCTCGTTGCACACCCTGGGCAAGCTGTGTATCAAGCACGGCGTGAACCTGATCGCCATCGGCAACGGAACCGCCAGCCGCGAAACCGACAAGCTGGCCGCCGACCTGATGAAGCTGCTGGAAAAGCACAACGATCCGAACAGCCCGCCCAAGACCGCGATGCAGCGCGTGGTGGTCAGCGAAGCCGGCGCTTCGGTGTATTCGGCCAGCGAATTCGCCAGCCAGGAAATGCCCGATGTGGACGTGAGCCTGCGCGGCGCCGCCAGCATCGCCCGGCGCCTGCAGGACCCGCTGGCCGAGCTGGTGAAGATCGACCCCAAGTCCATAGGCGTCGGCCAGTACCAGCACGACGTGAGCCAGAACGACCTGGCGCGCAGCCTGGAAGCCGTGGTCGAAGACTGCGTGAATTCGGTGGGCGTGGACCTGAACACCGCCAGCGTGCCGCTGCTGAGCCGGGTCTCCGGCCTGTCGGCGACGGTGGCCAAGGCGGTGGTGCGTTGGCGCGAGGCCAATGGCGCTTTCAAGAACCGCAAGCAGCTGATGGACGTGAGTGGCCTGGGCGCCAAGACCTTCGAGCAGAGTGCGGGCTTCCTGCGCATCCGCGGCGGCGACAACCCGCTGGACATGACCGGCGTGCACCCCGAAACCTATCCGCTGGTGGAAAAAATCATCGAAGTGACCAAGAAGCCGGTGACCGAGCTGATGGGCCGCGCCGAGATGCTGAAGACCCTGCGTCCCGAGCTGTTTGCGAACGAGAAATTCGGTGTCATCACCGTCAAGGACATCATCGGTGAACTGGAGAAACCTGGCCGCGACCCGCGCCCGGACTTCAAGGTGGCGCGCTTCAACGACGGCGTGGAAGACATCAAGGACCTGGTCGAAGGCATGGTGCTTGAAGGCACGGTCAGCAACGTGGCGGCCTTCGGCGCCTTTGTCGACCTGGGCGTGCACCAGGACGGCCTGGTGCATGTCAGCCAGCTGAGCCACAAGTTCACGAACGATGCGCGCGAGGTCGTCAAGACCGGCGACATCGTCAAGGTGCGGGTGGTCGAGGTGGACGTGGCGCGCAAGCGGATTGCCTTGAGCATGAAGCTGGACGCGGCACCGGCCCGCAGGGATGGTCCACGCGACAACCGCTTTGAAGGCGCGGCCCGCGGCCAGCAGCAGCCGCGCCGGGACAACAGCCCCGCGCCACAGTCGGCCATGGCCTCCGCCTTTGCCAAGCTGCAAGGCGGTCGGTAAATATCCTTAGGGGAAATGGGCGGGGCAGGGGTGGCTGAGGCCGGCGTTTGCCTTACCATTCCCCATCCCCCACGCCAGGAACCCGCCCCCATGGAGTTAAAAGAACTACTAGCCTCGGAAGCGGCCTTGCCCAGCATCCCGAAGTCGGTGGCTCTGTTGCTGAGCGAACTGGCCCGGCCCGAGCCCGACCTGCGCAAGCTGGGCCAGCTGATCGGCACCGACCCGGTGCTGACCACCCGGCTGCTGACCCTGGCGAATTCCGCCATGTTCCAGCTGTCGCGCAAGGTCAGCAGCATTCCCGAGGCGCTGGCGATTCTGGGTCTGGACCATCTGCGCAGCCTGGCGCAGGCGGCCGCGCTGGGCCTGAGCTTCAAGGCGGTACCGGGCATCAATCTGCAGCAGTTCTGGCGCTACAGCCTGAACGTGGCCAAGCTCACCCGTGCGCTGGCCGGCATGGTGCGGCAAAACCCGGCCACGGCGTTTACCGCCGGCCTGGTGCATTGCGTGGGCGAACTGGTGATGCACATCGGCATGCCGAAAGACATGCTGGCCCTAAACCAGCAGCTGCTGCCACTGGACCTGCGCCGCGCCCGCATCGAACACAAGCGCCTGGGCTTTTGCTATGCCGAGGTGGGCGCCGGGTTTGCGCGCAAATGGCAGTTCCCTGACCGCATCGTCGACGCGCTGCAGTCGCAGATCAACCCGTTCCACGACGAGGTCTATGAGCCGCTGGCCGGCCTGGTGCACCTGGCCACCTGGCGCGCCCGGGCCAATGAAATCGATATGGACGAAAACGGCCTGGCGGTGAGCTATCCCGGCGAGGTCGGCCTGGCCCTGGGCCTGGACATCGACATGGTGCTGCAGCAAGACCCGATAGACTGGTCGGCCAAGACCGAGCTGGGTGCGTTTATTTAAGCTTTTTGCTATTTATTCAATAGCTGCCTGCGCAGATACTAGCTGCGCCAGAGCCCCGAAATTCTCAAGAAATTTGCTATGCCATCTGATGCGCCTTTAACCCCGCAAATGCGCTCGGTGCTGCAGCGCATGGCGCGGGCCCAGCGCACGCCCATGCATTTGCTGACACCCCAACAGGCGCGCGATGCCTACGAGCAGGGCGCCGGCGTGCTGGAAGTGCCCAAGGCCGCCTTGGCGCGGGTCGAAGACTTTGTCATCCCGGCCCGCGACGGCACGGCGCTGCACGCCCGGCGCTACGCCCCATCGTTTGACGCTCTGCCGACCCTGCTGTACCTGCACGGCGGCGGCTTCACCGTGGGCAGCGTGGCCACCCACGATGTGCTGTGCCGCGAACTGAGTCGCCTCAGCGGCTGCGCGGTGGTCTCGCTCGACTACCGGCTGGCGCCCGAACACACATTTCCCACCGCAGTGCACGATGCCTGGGACGCACTGGCCTGGCTGGCCACCCAGCCCGCTGCCGGCCCGCTGGCCGTGGGCGGCGACAGCGCGGGCGGCACCCTGGCCGCAGTCTGCGCCATTCTGGCCCGCGACGCCGGCATCCCGCTGGCGCTGCAGCTGCTGTTCTACCCGGGCTGCGCAGCCCATGCGGATACGCCATCGCACAGCCGTTTTGCCCATGGCCTGGTGCTGGAGCGCGAGCACATCGACTTCTTTTTCGGCCAGTACCTGCGGCACCCGGCCGAGTACGAGGACTGGCGCTTTGCGCCGCTGAACGCGCCCGATGTGGACGGCGTGGCCCCGGCCTGGTTCGGCCTGGCCGAATGCGACCCGCTGGTCGACGAAGGCGTCATGTATGCCGACAAGCTGCGCCTGGCCGGCGTGGCCGTCGACCTGGAAATCTACCGCGGCGTGACCCACGAGTTCATCAAGATGGGCCGCGCCATCCCCGAAGCCCGCCAGGCCCACCAGGCCGCGGCCCAGGCCTTACGACAAGCATTAGATCTATGAGCACCACATTGACCGTCGGCCCCTGGAGCGCCCTGGGCAGCGCCGCATCGCAGGTGCGCAACGCCGTTTTCGTGCAAGAGCAGGGCATTCCCGCCGAGATGGAATGGGACGTGGCCGACCAGGATGCCGTCCATGCCGTGGTCTACGACGCACAGGGCGCGCCGGTAGCAACCGGCCGCTTGCTGCCGCAGTCGCCCGGGGTGGCCCGCATCGGCCGCATGGCGGTATTGAAGACGCTGCGCGGCAGCCACCTGGGTCAGCGGGTGCTGGAAGCCCTGGTGCAAGCGGCCCGCGAGCGCGGCGACGTTGAGGTCTGCCTGCACGCCCAGACCAGCGCGCAAGGGTTCTACGAGCGGCTGGGCTTCACGCCGCGCGGTGCGGTGTATGCCGAGGTCGGCATTCCGCACATCCAGATGTTTTTAAATATCGGCTAGCAGTTCGTAGGGCAGGGGTAGCAAGGTCAGCGCGTGGCCGGCTACGCTGCCCACGGTCAGCGTGCCGTCCTGCATGGAGGCAATCTGCAGCGAGACGATGGCGTCCCAGCCGCCTTCGGGTGCCGCGGCGGCCTGCACCACCACGCCACAGGGCTGCTCGGTGTCGCTGCTGTGGAACACCTTTTGCCCCGCCATCAGGGCCGCATCGGCATGCACGATGGCCGCGCGCCGCTTCAAGGTGCCGCGGAACTGGCTGCGCGCCACGATCTCCTGGCCGGGGTAGCAACCCTTTTTGAAGTTCACACCGCCGACCGACTCGTAGTTCAGCATCTGCGGCACCAGGGCTTCGAAGATAGGCTGCGACACGGTGGCAATGCCGCTGCGCACCTCGCTCCACAGCCAGAGCTCTTCGCTCAGCGTCGGGCCGGTGGGTGCAGGGGCACTGGCCGGTGCCACCCGCAGAGCGCGGGCCTGGCCATCGGCCGGGTACAGCGAAATCGTCGTTGCGTCGCCGGCGGTGGCGATGCTCCAGGCGGGCTGCGGCGTGTCGGCAGCCTCGCCGACCAGGCCGTACAGGGCGAAGTCGGCTGTCGCATCGCTGAGCTTGGCCTGGGCGCGCATCACGAACATGCTCAGGCGCTTCAAGGTTGGCGCCAGCAGCTCACGGTGGCAAATCAGCAGAATTTCGGTCGGGCTGCGCTTGAAGCCGATGAAGCTGGCCTGCATGCGGCCCTTGGCATTGCAGAACGCCGCCAAGCGGGCCTCGGACTGCCCGAGCAGCGCAAAGTCCTGCGTCAACTGGCCGTGTAAAAACTTGGCCGCGTCGGCGCCTTCGGCGCGGATCACGCCCAGGGTGGTGAGGGGGGCAGAGCCGTTCAGGGAATAGGTCATGGCCTGAATTATCATGCCCCATCATTTTTCGTAGAGGCTGTAAGGTTGTGCGTCGTCTGTTTCTAAGTTTGCTTGTGCTGGCCGGCCTCTGCGGCGGTGCGGCCTGGTGGTGGTTAAACCAGCCGCTGGCGCTGGCTGCGCCCTCGCTGGATCTGTCGATTGAGCCCGGCACCAGCGCCCGCGGCGTGGCCCAGGCGGTGGCGGATGCCGGTGTGCAAACCCCGTCAGTCCTGCTGTACGCCTGGTTCCGGGTCTCGGGCGACGCCCGCCAGATCAAGGCCGGCAGCTATGAAATCAGCAGCGGCACCACACCCATCAGCCTGCTGCGCAAGCTGGTGCGCGGCGATGAAGCCTTGCGCGCCGTCACTCTGGTCGAGGGCTGGACCTTCCGCCAGGTGCGTGCCGCCCTGGCCAAGGCCGAGCAGCTCAAGCCCGACAGCTCGGCGCTCAGCGACAGCTCGGTGATGGCTGCGCTGGGCCGGCCCGGCGTGCACCCCGAGGGCAGGTTCTTCCCCGACACCTATACCTATTCCAAGGGCAGCAGCGATTTCGCGGTGCTGACCCGGGCCATGCACGCCATGGACAAGAAACTGGCCGCCGCCTGGGCGCTGCGCCAGCCCAGCAGCCAGGCACAAACCCCCGAGCAGGCCCTGACCCTGGCCAGCATTGTGGAAAAAGAAACCGGCCAGGCCAGCGACCGCCCAATGGTGGCCGGCGTGTTCAACAACCGACTGCGCGTCGGCATGCCGCTGCAGACCGACCCGACCGTAATCTACGGCCTGGGCGCGGCCTTCGACGGCAATCTGCGCAAGCGCGATCTGCAGGCCGATACCCCTTACAACACCTATCTGCGCACCGGCCTGCCGCCCACGCCCATCGCCATGCCCGGCACCCAGTCGCTGCTGGCCGCGGTGCAGCCGGCCCCCACCTCGGCCCTGTACTTCGTGGCGCGCGGCGACGGCAGCAGCCAATTCAGCAGCAGCCTCGAAGAGCACAATCGGGCGGTGAACAAATACCAACGCAAGCAATGAAGCAGCCCGGCATTTTTATCAGCTTTGAAGGCATAGACGGCGCCGGCAAATCCAGCCACATCGAGGCCCTGGCGGCCGCGTTTCGAGCCCAGGGCAGGGCGGTCACGCTGACCCGCGAGCCCGGTGGTACGCCGCTGGCCGAGAAGCTGCGCGCCCTGGTGCTGAACGACGCCATGGACCCGTTGACCGAAGCCCTGCTGGTGTTCGCCGCCCGGCGCGACCATCTGCAACAGGTGATCGAGCCGGCCCTGGCGCGCGGTGAGGTGCTGATCTGCGACCGCTTCACCGATGCCACCTTTGCCTACCAGGGTGGCGGCCGCGGCTTCGATTGGGATGTGCTATCAAATCTAGAGCTGTGGGTGCAAGCTATACCTGCGCTGGGGGCTGATTTCATTCGAAATCCGGATGCCACCCTGTGGTTCGACCTATCGCCTGAAGTGGCGGCCGAACGGCTGGCTACTGCCAGGGTGCCCGACCGTTTTGAGTCGCAGCCCGCCGAATTCTTCCGCCGGGTGGCCGAGGGCTACGCCAAGCGCGCGGCCCAGGCACCCCAGCGGTTTGCGCGCATCGACGCCGCCGTTAGCCGCGAGGCGGTCTGGCAGCAGATTGCCGCCGCGATGGTGCAGCGGCACTGGCTGGAGCAGGCATGAGCGAAGCCCTAAGCACTGGCGTTCTGCCGCCCTGGGTACAGCGGCAACGCAGCACCCTGCTGGCCCAGCGCGGCCATGCCTGGCTGCTGCAAGGGCCTAGCGGCCTGGGCCAGTATGGTCTGGCGCTGGAGCTGGTACGCGCCTGGCTGTGTGACGCGCCGACAGAGCAGGGCGCTTGCTGCCAATGCGGCAGCTGCCATGCGATCGAAGTACATGCCCACGCGGACCTGTGCCTGCTGATGCCCGAGGCCATGATGATCGAACAAGGCTGGCCCTTGAGCGAGAAAGCCCAGTCCGACATTGACGACAAGAAGCGCAAGGCCAGCAAGGAAATCCGCGTCGAGGCGATGCGCGAAGCCGTGGAGTTCTCGCAGCGCACCAGCGCCCGTGGCCGTGGCAAGGCCGTGCTGGTCTATCCGGCCGAGCGCATGAACCACATTACCGCCAACGCGTTGCTGAAAACCTTGGAAGAGCCGCCGGGCGACGTGAAGTTCGTGCTGGCCACTGGCGCCGCGCACCAGTTGCTGCCGACCATCCGCAGCCGCTGCATGGGCCACAACATGGTCTGGCCGGATGCGGCCGAATCCACCGCCTGGCTGGCCGCCGAAGGTGTGGCGCCGGCCGATGCCCACGTCTTGCTGGCCGCGGCCGGTAGCCGGCCCGAGGATGCATTGCAATGGGCGCGGGCTGGACGGACGGCGCAAAGCTGGTCGGCCGTGCCGCGCGCGGTGGTGCAGGGCGCATTGAATGTGTTTGCCGACTGGGGGCCGGCGCAGGTAGTCGACGCGCTGCAAAAGCTTTGCCACGACCTCCAGCTGGTGCGTGTAGGCGCTACGCCGCGCTTCTATGCGGCGGCCGACCTGCCAACCGCACCATCGCTGGCGGCGCTGACCCAGTGGGCGAAAGACCTGAATGCCACTGCGCGTGTCGTCGAACACCCATTTAATGCAGGTTTGCTGCTGGAATCGCTGGTGGGCCGCGCGCAAAACGCCCTAAACTCGCGTCTTTAACGCTTTCATGGTACGTGCCAATGAGCAGTAACAACGCCTCGCCCCGCCCCAGCGTCATCCAGTTAGCCATCAAGGAAAAAGGCGCACTGTATGCCGCTTACATTCCGATCTTTGCCGATGGCGGCATGTTCATTCCAACCGTGCGCGACTACCAGCTGGGCGACGATGTGTACGTGCTGTTGTCGCTGCCCGACGATCCGCAACGCTATCCGGTCGCCGGCCGCGTCGCCTGGGTCACACCGGCACGCGCTGCTGGCAACCGCACCCAGGGCGTGGGCATCCAGTTTCCCAAAGAGGAAAAAGCCCGTTTGCTGAAGCTCAAGATCGAAGAGATTTTGGGTGCCCATCTGGCCTCTGACCGGCCAACGCAAACGATCTGATTTTTTACTGCTTTCGCCGCTATTGAGCGGTTGCTATGTTCACCGATTCCCATTGTCATCTCAGCATGCCCGACCTGGTCGCGCAGCTGCCCGCCATCCGCACCGCCATGGCGGCCGCCCACGTAGACCGTGCCTTGTGCATCTGCACCACGCTGGAGGAATTTGGCGACGTGCACGCCCTGGCCACCGGCTACGACAACTTCTGGGCTACCGTCGGTGTACATCCCGATAACGAAGATGTGCAGGAGCCCAGCCTGGACGACCTACTGCAACGCTCGGCGCTGCCCCGTGTGGTCGGCATCGGCGAAACCGGGCTCGACTACTACCGCCTGGGTGATCGCAGCGTGGCCGATATGGAATGGCAGCGCACGCGCTTTCGCACCCATATCCGCGCCGCGCGCCAGGTGGCCAAGCCGCTGGTGATCCACACCCGCAGCGCATCGGACGACACCATAGCCATCTTGAAGGAAGAGGGCGAAGATGGCTCGGCGGGCTCTGCCGGCGGCGTATTCCATTGCTTTACCGAAACTGCGGCGGTGGCCAGGGCGGCGCTGGACCTGGGTTTTTACATCTCGTTTTCCGGCATTCTGACCTTCAAGAATGCCCAGGACATCCGCGATGTAGCGGCTTTTGTGCCCATGGACCGACTGCTGATAGAGACCGACAGCCCGTATTTGGCGCCCGTGCCGTACCGAGGCAAAACCAATAATCCGTCCTACGTACCCTTTGTGGCCCAGCAGATTGCGCAACTGAAAAACACCAGCGTGGAAGAGATTGCCCACAAAACCAGCGCCAATTTTGACCGTCTATTCAACGGAGTTTTGGCATGAGACTTCACTTTAAGAAAATTGTCTATCTAGTTGTTCTAGCTGGATTTAATCTGGCGCATGCGGGTTCTTTTGAAGACTTTTTCATTGCCATCAAAAGAGACAACGCGGGCACTATCCAAAACCTGCTCAAGCGCGGTTTCGACGGCAATACCAGCGACGAGCAAGGCCAGTCGGGCTTGTACCTGGCGCTGAAAAGCGAATCCCTGAAAGCTGCCAACACTTTGCTGGACTGGCCCAAGATCGAGGTAGAGACCCGCACCGCCAAAGACGAGAGCCCGCTGATGATTGCCGCTTTGGCCGGCGAGTTGGAAATCTGCCAAAAGCTGATCGCCAAAGGTGCCGACGTCAACAAGACAGGCTGGACGCCATTGCATTACGCCGCGACGCGCGGGCATATCGAGGTGATCCGGCTGCTGCTGGAAAACAGTGCCTACATCGACGCCGCATCGCCCAATGCCACCACACCCTTGATGATGGCCGCCCAGTACGGCACCACAGCCGCCGTTAAACTGCTGCTGGAAGAAGGCGCCGACGCGACGCTCAAGAACCAGCGCGGCCTGACGGCCTTGGACTTTGCACAGAATGCCAGCCGACCCGATGCCGTAGAAGCCTTGACCGCCGCCATGCGCACCCAGCGGCCTAAGGGGACTTGGTAGCGGCCGGAACCTTGGATGGCTGGCCTGAAGACCTGCCAATTTCGGTGTGCTTGGCAAGTCAATTACTTCATACGATGTATATTATGTTAATAAATAGATTGATGAAGCAAGGCCGTTGGGTTTGTTCTTGAAGCTAACTGTGTCAATGCTTTGGCCTCCACTATCTTTCCAGCGCAACTGCTACCCGATGCGGCATCAAATGTTCCCGCGGCGGTTCACCGCCCCAGAGGCTGACCAGCAGCTCTACGATGCTGGGGCCAAATTCGGGATGCGGAATTTCGACCGACGTTAGCCAGGGTGCTAGCCAGGCGTTGAGAGGACTGCCATCAATGCCCACAATTTCACAATCATGGGGAACCTGCACTCCGCTCTCGCGGGCCAATCTGTGGACACCATAGGCGACCTGGTCGCTGATGCACATGGCACCACGGGGCCACGCATGGGGTGCCGAGAAATGCTGGGCTGCCGCGTAGCCGATCTCCAGATGCGATATCCCCGGCCCATCGGCCCGCCGGATGCGGTCGGCCGGGATGCCTCTGGCGATGACTCGGTCGCAAAAACCTTTTACCCGCTCGCGTGTGGTGGACGATTCCCGTGATGGGTAGACCACGGCCGGTTCCTCCATGCCGCGGTCCAGCAGATAGTCGGCGGCAGCGGCGCCTGCGGCGATGTTGTCGGGACCGACAAACGAGCATTCGCCAAACGGGCTGCGTCGGCTGACAAAGACCATGGGCGCGCCGCGCTCCACGAAGTCGCGCAGCCCGGGGCTGGGTTGGCTGGCGACCATCACATAGCCCTGCACTACCTGTGAGCGCATCGCGTTCAGGTAGTCGTCTTGCAGGTCTGCGCGGTCATGTGTGTCGCAAAGAATCATCACGTAGCCGGCCTGCCGCAGCGCCGCTTCGGTAGAGGCGGCGATGGTGGCCATCACGGGGTTGTCGAGGTTGGCTGCCAGCATTGCAACCAAGCGGCTTTCGCGGTTGCGCAACGCCCGCCCTAGCTGGTTGGGATGGTAGCCCACGGCTTTGATGGCTTGCCGGACGCGCTCCACCGTTTCCGCCGAGGCGCGACGGGTTTCGCCGTTGACGATGCGCGACACGGTGGCAATCGAAACGCCGGCCTGCGCGGCGACAGTGGCAAGCGATACCGGGCCTACGCCTGGGCGACTTTCGTCTGTCATGTTTTCCTTGATCTCCCTATTCAGCACAACCGCTTCAGGCGTCATTTTTTCCGTCGGTCATTGTCGCAGCCCTGGCGCTGCGCCCTTCTTCGAGCGGCCTAATCAGGGTTTTCCCGAGCGTACCCGGAAATCCTTGGTATTTTTGGCAAACGTTTGCCATAATAATTCACAGGCGGTGAAAATAGCGAAAAACGCGCTTTTCACCGAGCGATGGTCCGGCTCGGGCTGGCTACCGCACCGGAGAAAAACCACCCAAGAAAGCAGAGACAAATGAAGTTCCAATCCAAATTTCTGAACCTGGCCATCGGCGCCGGACTGATGGGCCTGGCCACCGCCACACTCGCCGATATCCGTGTGATGTGCTACCAGGACGGCATCGAATGCGACGTGACCGCCGACCTGATCAAGCGCTACGAGAAACAAAACCCCGGTGCCAAAGTGGCCCTGGACATCGTGCCCTACAAGACGGTGGTGGAACAGCTGCCTATCCAGCTGGCTGCCGGGCAAGGCCCGGACATTGCCCGCGTGGCCGAAATCGGTGGCCTGTCGAAGAACTACATCGACATCGGCCCCTACCTGAAAGACCGCAAATACTGGGAAGCTAACTTTGGCAGCACCCTGCCCTGGATGCGCAACAAGGCGGGCGACAAGGGCATCTACGGCATGTTGTCGCAGCTCACCATGACCGGCCCCTTCGTCAACAAGACGCTGTTCGAGCAGGCCAAGATCCCCCTCCCCGGCCCCAAGGCTACCTGGGACGAGTGGGCAGACGCGGCACGCAAGGTGGCAAAAGCCACCCAGACCCCAGCCGCCATGGCTTGGGACCGTTCGGGCCATCGTTTCGCCGGTCCGGCCGTCAGCTATGGCGCCAAGATATTCGACGCCAAGGGCAATCTGGCGCTCGACGACGGCTACAAGACCGCCGTGACCAAGTTCGTCGGCTGGCACAAAGATGGCACCATGCTGAAGGACGTCTGGGGCGGCTCGGGTGGCTCCAGCTATGCCGATACCGTGGGCGAATTCAAGAACGGACGGCTGGTGATGATTCTGTCGGGCTCCTGGCAGATCAACCGCATGCAAAAGGAAATCGGCAATGCCTTTGACTGGGTGGCGGTGCCCAACCCTTGTGGCCCGGCCGCCTGCTCGGGCATGCCCGGTGGCTCGGCCTGGGTGGCTCTGAAAACCACCAAGTCACCCAAGGAAGTGGCGCAGTTCCTGGACTTCATGGCGCAGGAAGCCAATGTGGCTGAATTCGCCTCGCGCACCAACACCATTCCGGCCCACGCCGAGGTAGCCAAGCGGGGCCTGGCGTACACCAGTGCCGGCCCGGCCGCCAAGGCGGCACTGACCGTGTTCACCAACGGCACGCCGACCGTAGCACCTGCGGCCTACGCACTGCAAGGCTACAAATACAACCGCGCGCTGATGCTGCCCACCGTGACCCGCGTCACCCAGGCCATCGTCGGCGAAATCAGCGTGGACGAAGCCGTCAACAAGATCAGCACGGACATGGCAGAGGCTGTCAAACAAGCCGAAAAGTAAGCCGAAAAGTAAGCGGCCATTCTGCGCTGATTAATGGTCTTTTCGGCCTCCAGCGCATATAGATAGTGCGCAAGCCGCTATTAAATCTGTAGTAATTTGACTAGCCAATCCCCTGCCGCCGCTGCGGCGGCGGGTAGATGCCTGCGTCTGCGCGGGCCGCTGGAGAGGAAAGATATGTCTGTGTTCCTGCGCCTTTTGGGCTTGTTCTTCAATCTGTTTGAGCCGGTGTTCCGGTTGGGCCAGAAATGGCTGGGGGCCTCCCGCATAGGTTGGTTGTTTGTCGGCCCCAACCTGGTGGTGATTGGCATCTTTACCTTCCTGCCGATAGCCATCAACCTGGTCTACGCGGTGACGGGCGGGGTGAATCTGCTGCCGACACAGCGGCCGTTCACCGGGCTGGAGAACTTCTCCATCCTGCTCGAATGCCGCGACTACACCGACCTGCAAAGCTGCCGCACCGACATCTTCTGGCGCTCCATCTTCAACACCATGAAGTTCAGTGTCATCCAGGTGGCGTTGATGCTGTTCTTCTCGCTGGTCACGGCCTTGGTGCTGAACCGCAAGATCATCGGCCGCGGCTTCTGGCGCGGCGTGTTCTTCTACCCGGTGCTGCTGTCGCCGGTGGTGGTGGCGCTGATCTGGAAGTGGCTGCTGCAAAGCCAGGGCGTATTCAATGCCGGCCTGGTGGCCATGGGCTCGCAGCCGATGGACTGGCTGCTGGACCGGCATTGGGCCTTCTTCTGGGTGGTGGTGGTGTCGATTTGGGCCCACATGGGTTTCTACACCCTGATCCTGTTGGCCGGCCTGCAAGCCATTCCCAAAGACGTGTACGAGGCCGCCGAGATGGACGCCGCGCCGCCGTTCCGTGTGCTGCGCCGCATCACCTTGCCGCTGCTTATGCCCAACCTGATCGTGGTGCTGGTGCTGGTGATGATCCGCGCGGTGCAGAGCTTCGACGAGGTGTTCGTGCTTACCGGCGGTGGCCCGGGCTCGGCCACCACCTTCATCGTGCAGTACATCTACCAGACCGGTTTCGCCGAGCAGATCCATTTGTATGGCTTAGCCGCTGCGGCCTCGCTGATCCTGGCGGCGGGACTGATGGCGCTGACGCTGATGCAGTTGCGCCTGTCCAAGGCCGGTGAGGCCGGCAAGGTCAAGAAATAAGGACATAGAGATGGCTAACTTCCTCACCCGTACCCAGGGTAAAAAATATGGCGGTTCGGGCCTGCACTGGACCGACTGGGTCTCCTACGCCTACCTGCTGGCCGGCCTCATCGTGATGTTCGGCCCGGTGCTCTGGCTAGTGATGTCGTCGTTCAAGACCGAAAGCGCAATCAGCCAGTTCCCGCCGACCTTTCTGCCATACAGCCAGAAGGAAGTGGTGGTGGCTGGCTTCGACAAACCATTGCCGCTGTTCCGCGCCAAAGACGCGCAGGGCCAGACCCGCGAGCTGGCCCAGGTGCGCCGCATCGGCTTGGTCGCCACCATGGTCGACCCGGCCGCGCCAGAGAGCGACAGAACCGAGATACGCATCAACATCAATGACCGCCAGCCAGTGAATGAGCTCAAGTTCGCCAGCGGCAACTACACAGAATTGTTCGGCAAGTTTGCCTTTGGCACCTACCTGTGGAACAGCGTGTTCATCACCGTGGTGGCCACCATTCTCACGCTGCTGTTCAACTCGATGGCGGCGTTTGCCTTGTCCAAGTACCAGTTCACCGGGCAGAAGACGGTGTTCGTGCTGATCATCGCCACGCTGATGATTCCGCCCACCATCATCCTGGTGCCGGCTTTCCTGGTGATCTCGGAGCTGAACCTGTTGAACAACCTGTGGGGCGTGATCCTGCCGGCGGTGGCCACGCCCACCGGTGTGTTCCTGCTGCGCCAGTACATGCTGACCATTCCCGACGAGCTGCTGGAAGCCGCGCGCATGGACAACGCCAGCGAGTGGCGCATCTACTGGAAGATCATCCTGCCGCTGTCGGCTCCGGCCATGGCGGTGTTGGCCATCTTCTCGTTCATGTGGCGCTGGAACGACTTCCTGTGGCCGCTGATCGTGCTGTCCAAGTCGGAGAAATTCACCCTGCAGCTCGCGCTCAACGCCTTCCAGGGCGAACTGAACACCCAATGGCACTACCTGCTGGCCATGACCGTCATCACGCTGATACCGATCAGCCTGGTCTTTACCTTTTTGCAGAAATACATCGCCACCGGCATCGCCAGCGCCGGTGTGAAGTAACCCGTCTAGGAATCTCCCATGGCTACTCTTGAACTCTCCAACGTCGTCAAAAGCTTTGACAAGACCACCATCATCCATGGTGTGGAACTGGCCGTTTCCGACGGTGAATTTGTGGTGTTTGTCGGCCCATCGGGTTGTGGCAAATCCACCCTGTTGCGCATCATCTCCGGCCTGGAGCCTGCTACCAGCGGCGATATCCGTATCGACGGCCAGCGCGTCAACGACGTCACGGCCGCACACCGCGGTTGCTCCATGGTGTTCCAGTCGTATGCGCTGTATCCGCACATGAGCGTCTACGACAACATGGCCTTCGGCCTGGAAAACCTGGGTGTCGCCAAATCGGTGATCGAAAGCAAGGTCACGGCCGCCGCCACCATGCTGCAACTGGGCCCGCTGTTGCAGCGCAAGCCTACGCAGCTCTCGGGCGGCCAGCGCCAGCGCGTAGCCATCGGCCGCTCCATCGTGCGCGAACCCAAGCTGTTCTTGTTCGATGAGCCCTTAAGCAACCTGGATGCCGAGCTGCGTGTCTCGATGCGCGCTGAGATCCGCGATCTGCACGCCCGCCTGGGCGCCACCATGATCTACGTCACCCACGACCAGGTCGAGGCCATGACCATGGCCGACAAGATCGTGGTACTGCGCGCTGGCCGCATCGAGCAGGTTGGCTCACCGCTGGAACTGTACAACCAGCCGTGCAACCAGTTCGTGGCTGGCTTCATCGGCAGCCCTCGTATGAACTTTGTACCCGCGGCGGAATTCCCCAGCGCCCTGCCCGGCACACACACTGTGGGCATCCGACCCGAACACGCGCAGCTGTCCGACAACGGGCCGCTGCAGCTGAAGATCAAGCAGGTGGAACAGCTGGGCAGCACGAGCATCCTGCATGGGCATGTGGTGCCCGATGCGCCTTTCGAGCTGATCTTGAATGGCCAGACAAGCATCCAGCGTGGCGACACCGTGCGTGTCAGCGCACCGCAGGAGCAGCTGCACTGCTTTGACTCCAACGGCCTGCGGTTGTAAACCCCTCTCCCCTTTCAACTATGCGACTCGATCAAGCTCCCCTATTCAGCCTGCAATCCCGCAACGGCAACCACCTTGTGCTGCACAGCGCTGGCGGTGCCATCGCCCATGTCTGGGTACTTGAAGAAGACATTTTGCGGGTGCTCGTGCTGCCGCAGGGCACGCTGCAGATGCCGCGTAGCTGGACGGTTGCGCCCGGCCTGGAAAATCTGCCGGTTGAAGGGCGAGACCGCTTCGACACCAGCGGCTTTTCGTTGCCCACCTTCGATCTCACACACGACGCGGTGCTGCTGCAGATCACCACTCGTGCCGTGCGCCTGACCATCACCCTAGCCGGCTTCTTCTGCCGCTGGGAAAGTCAGCACCGGGGAGAATGGACGAATGCCGCAGTCGACCGCTCCACGCAAAGCTACAACTTTGGCTGGTGGGACGAGAAGGTCTACCACTACCTGCAGCGTGAACGCGGCGAGGCCTACTTCGGCCTGGGCGAACGCGCCGGCGACGCCAACCGCGCCGGCCAGCGCTACCGCATGTGCAACCTGGACCCGATGGGCTACAGCGCGCGCAACACCGACCCGCTGTACAAGCACATCCCGTTCTACATCACCCGCAAGGGCGGTGAAAAAGATGCAGGCTTGTGCTTTGGTCTGTTCTACGACACCTTGTCCGACTGCAGCTTCGACATGGGCCGCGAGCTAGACAACTACCACGGCCACTACCGTTACTTCGTGGCCGACCATGGCGATCTCGACTTGTACTACATCGCCGGCGCTGACTCCGCTGCCATCACGCGGCGCTATACCTGGTTGACCGGGCGCCCGATCTTTCCACCGCGCTACGCGCTGGGCTATTCGGGCTCGACCATGAGCTACACCGACGCGCCCAACGCGCAGGAGCGCATGGGGGAGTTTCTGGAACGCTGCGAAGAACACGACATTCCTTGCGACTCGTTCCACCTGTCTTCGGGCTATACCTCCATCGGCCCGGGCCGCTACGTGTTCAACTGGAACCGCGAAAAATTCCCCGACCCGGCCGCCTTCGTGCAGAGCTACCTGGCCAAGGGCGTGCGCCTGGTGCCCAACATCAAGCCCGCCCTACTGCGCGACCACCCACGCTTCGACGAAGCCCGCCAAGCCGGCCTGCTGGTGCAGGACCCCGACGGCCAGCCCACAGCCATTCAGTTCTGGGACGGCACCGGTGCCTACCTGGACTTCACCAACCCCGCCACCATCGCCTGGTGGAAGCAACAGGTCACCGAGCAGCTGCTGCAGTACGGCATCCCCACCACCTGGAACGACAACAACGAATACGAGATCTGGAGCGACCAGGCCCTGGTGCACGGCTTCGGCACGTCGCGCCGCGCCCGCGAAGCCAAGCCGCAGCAGACCCTGTTGATGATGCAGGCCTCGCATGCCGCGCAGACCGAGTTCGCGCCACAAGAGCGCCCCTACCTGGTATCCCGCTCGGGTGCCGCTGGCATGCAACGCTATGTGCAAACCTGGTCGGGCGACAACTACACAGACTGGGAAACCCTGCGCTACAACATCCGCATGGGCCTGGGCCTGGCGATGTCGGGTGTATCGAACACTGGGCATGACATCGGCGGTTTCTCTGGCCCGGCGCCAGGTCCCGAGCTGCTGGTGCGCTGGGTGCAGCACGGCATCTTCTTGCCGCGCTTCAGCATCCATTCGTGGAACGACGACCAGACGGTAAATGAACCCTGGATGTACCCCGCGGTCACGCCACAGATCCGCGAACTCATAGCCCTGCGCTACCGGTTGATGCCCTACCTGTACGACCTGGTGTGGCGCTACCACCGTGCATTCGAGCCCATCATCCGCCCGACCTACCATGACTTCCCCGAAGACCCGCGCTGTCTGGAGGAAAACGACGAAATGCTGCTGGGCGCCCACTTGCTGGTGGCCTCGGTGGTGGAACAAGGCCAAAGCCAGCGCGATGTATGGTTGCCGGGTACCGGCGGCTGGTACGAGTGGCATACGGCACGGCACCACCAGGCTGGACAGCAAATCACACTCGACGCCCCGCTAGACGGCCCTCCCCCGCTGCTAGCCCGCGAAGGCTGCGCCATTCCGATGAATTTCGGTGAAATTCATTTCGGGCAAGTAGAAGACCTGCGCGGCTTCCAGGTGTTTCCGTTCCTCGGAGACGGCGTATTCGAAGCCACCTGCTTTGAAGACGACGGCCATTCCCAAGCCTGCCGCGATGGTAATTTTGGCCAGTGGCGGCTGCAGCTGCGCTGCAGTGCGCAGAGCCTCGTGATCGGTGTACAGCGCGAAGGCACGCGGCCGCCGCAGCAAGACAGCCTGGTGCTGCTTCTGCCAGCGGCTGAACGGCGCAGCCTCAGCTTTAGCGGTGCAACGCTGACGGAAGATGTGCCCGGGGCTAGCTGGCGCCGACTGACTTTGAAGCTCTAGCTTGCGATCGTCTTGGGTGGCTCGCCATCCGTCGATGGTCGCGGGCGGAGAAACGGCAGCGATGGCCCTTCCTGCCGCCATACAGGCCTCACTGCAAAGTGCCTGGCCTTAGGCGTTTTTGTCACTTGGTAGTGACTTTTCATTCGTTCTGTTCGCACACCACTCTGCGCACAATCCAAATCCAAGCATGTACTGCTTCAAGGAGACGTTTGATGCAAGGAAGTCGTCCAAGTCCCGGAGGCCCCATACGGGCCCCTGGGCCACCCGGCACAGAAGATATGCAGCGCAATTTTCTGCGTGTTCTGGCGGTGACCTCCGGCTCCTGGGGACTGGTCCCTCGCAGCCGAACCAGCCACTACAAAGCCTTGCGCCAGGCTACCCATTTCCCCGTACTCGCTTACAGCGCATCGCGCAATGTGCGTCAAGCGCCGTACCGCTTGCAGTTCGCTTGGTAGTCTTCGCGCCCAGAATCCCACCATAGAAGATTGGCGCACTAGCAAATGCAAATAACGCGCAAGCGCGGAGACTGGCGTCCGCTAGGCTTGGGCACCTCTTTGCTTCACGCCTTCGCCCACCACCATGACTCTCGACATCCGCCCCCTCGGCCCCGCAATTGGCGCCGTCGTAGGAGGCATAGACCTGACCACGCCTTTGCGGGACGAAGACCGAGACAGCCTGCTGACTGCTTTGCTGCAACACCATGTGCTCTTCTTCGAAAACCAGCCAGTCACGCCGGTACAGCAGCGCGACCTGGCCAGCGCCTTCGGTGAACTCCACATCCATCCGGTGTATCCGCAGCACCCTGATGCCAAGGAAATCATCCTGCTCGACACCGATGACAACAACCCGCCAGACAACGATAACTGGCACACCGATGTGACTTTTATTGACCGCCCACCCATGGGGGCGCTGCTATCGGCCCGCCAGCTACCACCGTCTGGCGGTGACACTCTGTGGGCCAGCTGCATTGCAGCGTATGAGGCATTGTCTGAACCGCTGCGTAAGTTCTTGGACCCATTGCATGCCGAGCACAGCTTTGTGCAGTCCTTCCCCGCCTGGCGCTACGCGCGTACCCCTGCAGAGCGCAAGATCTGGGAAGCTGCGGTGGCCAAGAACCCCGACATTTCGCACCCCGTGGTCCGCACCCATCCGGTCAGTGGCAAGCGCGGCCTGTTTGTGAACGAAGGTTTTACAAGCCGCATCGTGGAACTGGGTAAGCAAGAAAGTGATGCCATCCTGGCCTACCTGCGCCTGCATGTGGCCAGACCGGAATTCACTGTGCGCTGGCGCTGGAAACAGTACGACCTGGCGTTCTGGGACAACCGCCTGACCCAGCACTACGCCACGGTGGACTACCTGCCACATCGCCGGGTGATGCACCGGGCCACCATCCTGGGAGACGTGCCCTTTTAAGCCCAGTGCGGTCGCCCGCCTGGCTTTGTCTTACTCTTCGTAAGCCACGACTGCCTGCGACGCCTGGGCCAGGCAGAAGGCCAGCGCGGCATCCGTGGGGTAGAAGCGGGCTTTTTCACCCAACTGCACCTCGGCCACGGCAGCGCCCTGCTCCGTCTTGCGCTGCAATGACAAGCGCACCGGCAGCCCGCGCAGCACATCGCCTTGTTCGGTCGTATCCAGGAACGGTGGAAAGTCCTTGACCAGCTTGGCGATGTCCAGACCGGAGCCCGTGGCATTCGGTGGCAGCTGCAAGCGCAAGAACTTCGCATAGCGGCAGCGCGCACCCGCCAAGTCCCAGGCTTCGGTAATGTTCATCTGCAGGCCACCGCCGCCAAAGCGGTCGGTCTGCACCTTGCCCATGGCGATGATGAGTTCGTCGTCCTTGAACAAATCCTTGTTGGCCTGCATCAGCGCGTCGCTGACGCGGGCGTCGATCATGGCAGACCCATCGTCCAGCCGGAACAATCCCAGCTTGCCACGCTGGCCGTTGATGACCCGCAAATCGCTGACGATGCCGGCGAACATCACGATGTCGCGGCTGTCCACCGCATCGGCGAGTTCACGCTTGGCAAAGCGGCGCACTTCCTTGCGCACCTCGTCGAACAAATGGCCGGACAAGTAGAAGCCGACAGCGGTTTTCTCCAGAGTCAGGCGCTCCTTGATGCCCCACATCGGGGCGTCGACCAGGTCCGGCTCCTGGGTGCTGGAGCCGTGGCTGTCGTCCATGTCGAACAGGCCGCCCTGGTCGGCATTTGCCAGGGTGGCGGCGGCAAAGGCAAAAGCCCGGTCGACAGAGGCGATCAGCGAGGCGCGGTTGATCTCGATGGCATCAAAGGCGCCGGCCTTGATCAAGGCTTCGACCGTGCGCTTGTTCAGCTTGGCCTTGTCGACCCGCACACAAAAGTCGAACAGACTCTTGAACGGCCCACCGGCTTCACGCGCCGCCACGATGGCGTCAATCGCCTGCTGGCCCGTGCCTTTGACGGCACCCAGGCCGTAGCGGATGATCTTGTCGGTCACCGGCTCGAAGCGATGCCGGCCCAGGTTCACATTCGGCGGTTCAAAGCTTAGACCCATCTTCACCGCGTCTTCAAACAGCAGCTTGAGCTTGTCGGTGTCGTCCATTTCCACCGTCAAGTTGGCGCAGAAGAATTCGGCACAGTAATGCACCTTCAACCAACCCGTGTGGTACGCCAGCAGCGAATAGGCTGCGGCGTGCGATTTGTTGAAACCGTAGCCGGCGAACTTCTCCATCAAGTCGAAGATTTCGTCAGCCTTGGCTTCAACGATGTCGTTCTTGGCCGCGCCGGCGCGGAAGATGGCGCGGTGTTCGGCCATTTCCTCCAGCTTTTTCTTACCCATGGCGCGGCGCAGCATGTCGGCGCCACCCAGGCTGTAGC
Source organism: Rhodoferax sp. OV413 (assembly GCF_900104385.1). Classification (GTDB taxonomy): domain Bacteria; phylum Pseudomonadota; class Gammaproteobacteria; order Burkholderiales; family Burkholderiaceae_C; genus Rhodoferax_B. The sequence goes on from NZ_FNJA01000001.1 coordinate 145,481, forward strand.
CACCCAGGATCTGCGCGGTCTGCATCACCTGCTCCTGGTAGACCATGATGCCGTAGGTCTCGCTCAGCATCTCGGCCACCATCGGGTGCGGGTACTCGACCACCTCGCGGCCGTGCTTGCGCGCCACGAAGCTGGGGATCAGGTCCATCGGGCCGGGGCGGTAGAGCGCGTTCAACGCGATCAGGTCTTCCAGGCGTGTCGGTTTGGCGTCTTTCAGCATGCGCTGCATGCCGGTACTTTCAAACTGGAACACGGCTTCGGTCTTGCCCTCGGAGAACAGCCGGTAGGTCTTGGCGTCGTCCAGCGGGATGTTCTCGAAGGCGAAGTTCTCCTGGCCCTTGTGGCGCTTGACGATGAACTCCTTGGCGATCTCCAGAATCGTCAGCGTGGCCAAGCCCAAGAAGTCGAACTTCACCAGGCCAATGGCTTCCACGTCGTCCTTGTCGTACTGGCTGACGGCCGATTCACTGCCGGGCTGTTGGTACAACGGGCAGAAGTCGGTGAGCTTGCCCGGCGCGATCAGCACGCCACCGGCGTGCATGCCGATGTTGCGGGTCATGCCTTCGAGCTTTTGCGCCAGCTCGATCAGCAGCTTCACGTCTTCCTCGGCCTCGATGCGCTCGGCAAGGATAGGCTCCATCTCGATGGCGTAGTTGTTCTTGTCGCCGTCTTTCTTCACCGCTGGCGGGTACTGCAGAGTCACCGACATGCCGGGCTTGTTCGGAATCAGCTTGCTGATGCCGTCGCAGAAGTTGTAGCTCAGGTCCAGTACCCGGCCCACGTCGCGGATCGCCGCGCGCGCCGCCATGGTGCCGAAAGTGGCGATCTGGCTGACGGCGTTCTTGCCGTACTTTTCCTTCACGTAATCGATCACGCGGTCGCGGTTGCTCTGGCAGAAGTCGATGTCGAAGTCGGGCATCGATACCCGTTCCGGGTTCAGGAACCGTTCGAACAGCAGCTTGTATTGCAGCGGGTCCAGGTCGGTAATCTTCAGCGCATAGGCCACCAGCGAGCCGGCACCAGAACCCCGGCCCGGCCCAACCGGGCAGCCGTTCAGCTTGGCCCAGTTGATGAAGTCGCCCACGATCAAGAAGTAGCCGGGGAAGCCCATCTTCAGAATCGTGGTGATCTCGAACTCCAGCCGCTCGATGTAGCTTGGGCGCACTTCTTCGCGCTTGGCTTCATTCGGGTACAGGTGCAGCAGCCGCTCTTTCAGACCCTCGTGCGACGCGTAGCGGAAATAGTCCTCGGGCGTCATGCGCACACCATCCACCAGCGGCGTCGGGAAGTCCGGCAGCTGCGGCTTGCCCAGCACCAGGCTCAGGCTGCAACGCTTGGCAATCTCCACCGTGTTCGCCACGGCGGACGGAATGTCTTTGAACAGCGCCTCCATCTGCGCGCTGGACTTGAAATACTGTTCGCGGGTAAAACGCCGCACGCGGCGCTGGTTGCCCAGGATTTCGCCGTCAGAAATACACACCCGCGCCTCGTGCGCGTCGTAGTCGTCTGGCTCGGTGAACTGGATCGGGTGCGTCGCCACCACCGGCAGCTGCAACCGTGCCGCCAATTGCACTGCAGCCACCACATGGGCCTCGTCGTCGGGCCGGGCTGCGCGCTGCAGCTCGATGTAGAAGCGCTGCGGGAACAGGCTCGCCAGCTGCTGGGCCATGGCATCGGCCCGCGCCGTATCGCCCTGCACCAGCGCCTGGCCCACCGGACCGGCCTGCGCGCCGGCCAGGCAGATCAGCCCATCACCCAGTTCGCGCAGCCAGGCGAACTTGATCACTGCCTGGTTCTTCACGATGTTCTGGGTGAAGCCGCGGGCCAGGATTTCAGACAAGTTCAGGTAACCCTGCTTGTTCTGCACCAGGACGATGACGCGCGATAAGGCGGTTGCGTCCAGGCCCTGGCCTTCCAGGAAGATCTCGGCGCCGATGATGGGCTTGACGCCCTTGCCTCGGCCTTCCTTGTAGAACTTGAGTGCGCCAAACAGGTTGCTCAGGTCGGTGATCGCCAGGGCCGGCTGCTGGTCTTTGGCGGCGACTTTGACGGCTTCGTCGATGCGGTTGGTGCCGTCAACGACGGAAAATTCGGTATGGAGGCGGAGGTGAACAAACATCCGGCCATTTTAGAAGGCCCGGGTGGCGGGCCTCTTAAAATCACCGGGTGAACTCCATCCTGAACATCTCTGCTTACAAATTCGTCAACCTGCCAGACGCTCCTGCCCTGCGCGACCTGCTGCACGGCTGGGCACAAGAGCTGGAACTCAAAGGCACCATCCTGCTGGCTGGCGAGGGCATCAACCTTTTTCTGGCCGGGCCCGCAGACACGGTGCGCGGCTTTGTCGCTCGCCTGCACCAGGACGCCCGCTTTGCCGACATTGCACCCAAGGAAAGCTGGTCCGCCAGCCAGCCGTTCAAGAAGATGCTGGTCAAGGTCAAGAACGAAATCATCCGCATGGACCACCCGGCCATCCAGCCCGCCGCAGGCCGTGCGCCGGCCGTCAGCGCCGCCACGGTGAAGCGCTGGCTGGACCAGGGCGTGGACGACAACGGCCGCCCGGTGGTCACGCTGGATACGCGCAATGCCTTCGAGGTGGACCACGGCACGTTTGACGGTGCGATCGACTGGCGTATCGACAAATTCAGCCAGTTCCCGGCCGCTCTGAACGAACACAAGGCCGAGCTGGAAGGCAAAACCGTGGTCAGCTTCTGCACCGGCGGCATCCGCTGCGAAAAGGCCGCGATCCTGATGCGTGAAGTCGGGCTGGACAGCGTGTACCAGCTCGAAGGCGGCATCCTCAAATACTTCGAGGAAACCGATGGCGCGCACTACCACGGCAGCTGTTTCGTGTTTGACGAGCGGCGCACCCTAGAGGCGGATTTATCGGCCAGCGACCTGGCTGCTACAAAAATATGAGCTACTGGCGCAGGTGGTACCTGCGCTAGCAGCCAATTTCTTATAAATTCTGGCTACCAGGCGCTGAACGGTGTGGTGGCCAGATTCGAGTTGAAATAGCGCGCGTCGTCGGTCACCTCGCGGCCCAGCCAGGCCGGATGTTCGAAGGCTTGGTCCTCAGCCGTCAGCTCGATCTCGGCCACCACCAAGCCGGCATTCAGGCCTTCAAACTCATCCACCTCCCAGCTAGACCCGGCATGCACCAGCACCCGGCGCAGCTTCTGGATGATCGGGCCCTCGCATAGCGCGAGTAACTGCTCGGCGTCCGCCAGCGGAATTTCGTATTCGAACTCGGCCCGGGTGGCGCCCTGGTTCGCGCCCTTGATGGTCAGAAAGCCCTGCGCGCCGGCTATGCGTACGCGCACCGTGCGCTGCTTGTCGCGGTTCAGATAGCCCTGGCTGAAGACCGTGCCGGCGCCTTGGCGCCAGTCGCTGCCGGTGACCAGGAATTTGCGTTCGATCTCAATCCCCATGGGGTGCACCCTCTGCCGCTTCTGCCGCGCCCACGGCCATGCGTTCGATGTTGTCGTTCATCCGCGCCAGAAAGGCGCCGAACTGCGTAAGTTCTTCAGGCGTAAAGCCGGCCAGCGCCTGGCTGGTCAGCGTTTCCATCTGCCGCTTTGCCCGGGGCAGGCGCTCCGAGGCGGCGGCCGTCAGCGAAATCAGCCGGCTGCGTTTATCCTGCGGATCGGGCAGGCGCTCGACCAGTCCGTCGCGTTCCATGCGGTTCAGCAGTTGCGCCATGCTGGGCTGCTCGACCTGGGCGATACGTGCGAGCTCGGCCTGCGACAAGGCTTGGCCGTTCTTCAGGCTGACCAGCACCGGCAACTGCCCGGTAGCCAGGCCGTACGGCCGCAGCTCTACGTCGGCGAGCCGGTAGAAGCCGCGTGTCACCCGGCCCAGCAGCTTCATCGGATGGGGTACGTGCAATTCAGTCATGCGCCTCGACTTGACAGTACATAGGAGGCTATATTAATATACATAGGAGCCTATTAAGAAATGTAAACATACCGCATCATAGGCACCCGCTCCCTGGGCTGCCATTCCCGAATGCGTAACGACACCATGCCAACACCAAACTCTTCCTCCGCCGGCGCCGCGCCGGACACTTTTACCCCCTACCAGCGCTTCGTCGCCGGGTTGCTGGCGTTCCTGCAGTTCGCGGTGATTCTGGACTTCATGATCATGTCGCCGCTGGGCGCGCTGATCATGCCCACCCTGCAGATGTCGACCCAGCAGTTCGGTCTGGTGGTGTCGGCCTATGCATTCAGCGCCGGCGCGTCCGGGTTGCTGACGGCCGGCTTTGCCGACCGCTTTGACCGCAAGAAGCTGCTGCTGTTCTTCTACACCGGCTTTGTGCTGGGCACGCTGTGGTGCGGGCTGGCGCAGAGCTTCGAGTCGCTGCTGGCGGCACGCATCGTGACCGGCCTGTTTGGCGGTGTGATCGGCTCGGTGGTGCTGGCGATTGCCACCGATTTGTTCGCGCCGCAGCTGCGCGGCCGGGTGATGGGCGTGATCCAGACCGCCTTCGCCGCCAGCCAGGTGCTGGGCTTGCCGGCCGGGCTGTATCTGTCGAACCACTGGAACTGGCATGCGCCGTTCATCGCCATGGTGGTACTGGGCACCGTGGGCGGGCTGGTGATTGTCTGGCGCATGCAGCCGGTGGCCGACCACCTGGCAGTGCGCCAGGAAAAAAGCGCCTTTCTGCACCTGGTACACACCGTGGCCGATCCGCGCTACCTGGCGGCGTTTGCCACCACCGCGCTGCTGACCACCGGCGGCTTCATGCTGATGCCCTTCAGCAGCGCGTTCACGGTGCACAACCTGGGCATCCCGCTGGAGCGGCTGCCCACCATCTACCTGATCACCGGCATGTGCACCATCTTCATCGGGCCGCTGGTTGGCAAGGCCGCCGACGCCTGGGGCAAGCTGCCGGTGTTCTTTGCGGGCAGTGCGCTGACTATCGTGATGGTGCTGGTCTACACCCACCTGCAGGCGGTGCCGTTTGCGGTGCTGGTGCTGGTCAACGTGGTGCTGTTCGTCGGCATCTTCTCACGCATGATCCCGTTCCAGGCGCTGGTCAGCTCGGTGCCTGATGCCACGCAGCGTGGCTCGTTCAACGCCATCAATGCGGCGATCCAGCAGCTGTCGGGCGGCGTAGCGTCCTTGGTGGCCGGGCACATCGTGTCTTTCGGCGCCGATGGCAAGCTGCAGCACTTCCCGGTGGTCGGCTATGTGGTGGTGGCGTCGACCCTGGTGGCAGCCAGCCTGGCGTGGCGGGTGCACAAAGGCTTGCAGCAGCGCAGTGCTGCCCCGATGCCACAGAGCGCTGCGGGCTAACTGCTATTAAAAAAATAGCCGCTAGCGCAGACAGTACCTGCGCTAGCGGCCTATTTCTTATAAATTTCTAGGCGGAGGGCCGGCGCTCGGGCAGCGGGATGAATTCCGCATCGCCGGGCACGGGCGCCATGCGCTGGGCCCGCCAGTCTTCCTCGGCCTGCTGGATGCGCTGCTTGCTGCTGGAGACGAAGTTCCAGCTGATGAAGCGGTGGCCGTCCAGCGCGTCACCACCCAGCACCACCAGGCGAACGGCGGACGGGGCACAGATCTGCGTGGACTGGCCGGGTGTCAGCAGCGCCAGCGTATGGGCTGGCAGCAGCGTGCCGTCTATTTCCACATCGCCATCTACCGGGTACACCGCCAGCTCCTGCGCCAGCGGCGGCAGCTCCAGCAGGCCGCCGGTGGGCAGTGCAATGTCCAGGTAAATGGTGGGTGCGAAAGTGGCGACCGGCGAGGTCTGGCCCCAAGCCTGGCCGATCAGCACGCGCACATCGGCGTCGCCCACCGTCAGCTCGGGAATCGTGTCGGCCGGCGTATGGGTAAAACTGGGTTCGACTTCCTCGAAGGCCTGCGGCAGCGCCGCCCACAGCTGGATGCCGTGGTTTACGTAGGTGGAGTCTTTGAGCGCTGGAGACTGGCGCTCGGAATGCACAATGCCGCGCCCGGCGGTCATCCAGTTGATGGCGCCCGGCTCGATGAGTTGCACCGAGCCCAGGCTGTCGCGGTGCATCATCGCACCTTCGAATAAATAAGTGACCGTGGCCAGCCCGATATGCGGATGTGGCCGCACATCGTGGCCGGCGCCCGGCAAAACAGTAACCGGACCGAAGTGGTCGAAAAACAGGAACGGGCCAACCGACTGGCGCGCCGCCGAGGGCAGGAAGCGGCGGACCAGAAAGCCGCCGCCCAGGTCCTTGGCGTGGCCTGTCAGTTGTGATGCGATACCCATGGCCCGGCTCCTGTTTTTAAATTCAGTCTGACAGCTTAACCGCGAAACTTGGTGGCGATTTCGGCCACGCGCTTGCCGAACAGGCTGGCGGTTTCCAGGTCGCCCGGCAGCATTTCGGCTGCGCTGGCATCCGATGGCGACTGGGCCATGGCGCCGCTGAAGGTGCCCAGGTAGCCCACGTCATTGCGCTGGGCGGCCTTGCTGTTGGCCGGCATTTGCGCCGTGCCCACCCACACGCCGCCGTGCTGCATCGCCAGGGTGATCAGGTACTGGATGGTCGACAGCTTGTCGCCGTTCATCGACGCGCTATTGGTGAAGCCGGCGAAGATCTTGTCCTTCCAGGCCTGGCCGAACCAGGGCTTGCTGGACGCGTCGGCAAACTTCTTGAACTGCCAGCTGACCATGCCCATGTAGGTGGGCGAGCCCATGATGATGGCATCGGCCGCGGCCAGGGTTTCCCAAGCGCCTTCGGCCAGGTTGCCGTCGGCATCGATGGGCACCAGGGTAGCACCAGCGCCTTCGGCAACCGATTGCGCCATGCGCAGGGTGTGGCCGTAGCCGGAATGGAATACAACAGCGATTTTTGCCATACAAACTTTCAAAAAAGTGGAGGGAGATTAAACCAAGGGCACACGGGAAATACTGTAACGGAGCTTATTTACGGCCATCCAGGCTCCAGGCGCCGGGGCCCCAGGCCGCCAGGGTCAGCAAGCCACCGATGACGGCAATGTTCTTGATGAACAGCAGTTGGGTCACCATGACGGCCTCGGCGGGCACGGCCCAGAACGCGTGGAAGAAGATGCTGGCCGCCAGGGTGAAGGCCGCCAGAATCAGCGCTGCCCAGCGGGTACCCAGGCCAAAGATCAATGCCAGGCCACCGCCGACTTCGACCACGATGGCCAGGGCCGCGCCCAGCGTGGGAAACGGCAGGCCGACCGAGCCGATATAGCCCACAGTGCCGGCAAAGCCGGTGATCTTGCTGATGCCCGCGGGCAGGAACAACACGGCCAGCAGCAGACGGCCCAGCAGGCTCAGGGGATTTTGGAGAGATGCAAACATGGAATTTCCTTCGGTTAAATAGGGAGACGGTTAAAAAATTCAGGCAGCCAGGTCAAACACCAGAACCTCGGCTTGTTTGCCGTGGCGCAGTGTCAACGCAGACTCGTTTTCGATCAAGGCCGCATCGCCGGTAGACAGTGCGGTGCCATTGACTTCCAGCGCACCGCTGACCAGGTGCACATAGCTCTTGCGGGCCGGGTTCAGCGCCAGCGTAGCCGACTCGTCGCCGTCCAGCAAACCCGCATACAGCGCCGCGTCGGCGTGGATGGTCACCGAATCCTGGGCGCCGTCGGGCGACGCCACCAGGCGCAGCGTGCCACGCTTTTCGCTCTCGGCAAAGCTCTTTTGCTCGTAGCTGGGCTGGATGCCTTTCACATTCGGTTCGATCCAGATTTGCAGGAAATGCGTGCTTGCATTGTCGGCATGGTTGAACTCGCTGTGCTGGACGCCGCGGCCGGCGCTCATGCGCTGCACGTCACCGGGCGGAATGGCTTTGACATTGCCCATGGTGTCGCGGTGCGCCAGTTCGCCTTGCAGCACGTAGCTGATGATTTCCATGTCGCGGTGGCCGTGGGTGCCAAAGCCGGCGCCGGGGGTGATGGTGTCTTCGTTGATCACCCGCAAATTGCCCCAACCCATGTACTTGGGGTCCATGTAGCCGGCGAACGAAAAGCTGTGGTGGGACTTGAGCCAACCATGGTCTGCGTGGCCGCGGTCTTGGGATTTACGAATGGTCAACATAAAAGCTCCTTGGTGTGGTGAGGACCCGCTTGCCGAATCCATGGACTGAACTTTAGGCCTTAGGTGGGTTCCTGCAGTCCATCGCATTTGATGGCATCATTCGAATAATTTCAATGGAAGTTGATCGACCATGCAAACAGCCCGCGATGTACTGACGCCCGACGCCCTCTCCATGCTGGTCACCATCCACGCCCAGGGCAGCTTTGCCGCCGCCGCGCGCAGCCTGGGCATGGTACCCAGCGCCCTGACCTACCGGGTGCGCAATATCGAAGACGCGCTGGACGTGCTGCTGTTCGACCGCAGTTCGCGCCAGGCCAAGCTCACCGTGGCCGGGGCCGAGCTGCTACGCGAAGGCCAGCGCCTGCTGGAAGAGATCGACGCGGTGGCGAACCGGGTCAAGCGCGTGGCCACCGGCTGGGAGCCGCAGCTGACGATTGCTGTCGACAGCGTCATCTCGCGCTCCACGATCATGGAGCTGTGCGAAGCCTTTTTTGCCATGAGCCCGCCAACTCGCGTCAAGATCCGCGAAGAGGTGCTGCACGGCACGCTGGACGCATTGGTCACCGGCCAGGCCGACTTGTCGATTGGCGTGGCGATGCAAAGCATATCGAACAGCAACATCCTGAGCGAGGTACTGGGCACGATGGACTTCATCTTCGCCGTGGCGCCGCACCACCCGCTGGCTAACATGCCCGAGCCTCTGAGCGACACCTTGATCGAAAAACACCGGGCGGTCGCCGTGGCCGACTCGGCGCAGCGCGGTAATACGCTGACCTTCGGCCTGCTGGGCGGGCAGGATGTGTTCACCGTGCCCAGCATGCGCGCCAAGCTGGAAGCCCAGTTGCGCGGCCTGGGCTGCGGCTTTTTACCCGAAGGCCTGGCCCGGCCCTATCTGGAAACCGGACGCCTGGTCAGCCGCACCGTAGAACGGCCGTCACGCGTCATCAGCAGCAGCTACGCCTGGCGTGCCGAAGCCGGCAGCACCCATGGCCGGGCCTTGCAATGGTGGCTGCAGCAGCTGAAAAGCCCGGCCACCCGCACCGCGCTGCTGGAGCGCCAGCAAAGCAATTGAAACGGTGGCTCACCCCCAGGCTGCGCTTCGCTGCGCCCCCCTTGCAGGGGGGCGATGCCAGCGGCCCGGCAAAGCCGGTTCCACGGCATCTTCGGGGCAGACAGGGGTGCTAATGCACGTTGTGCGGTATCCGGTAATCGACCCCGTATGCTTGCCCTGCCCATTCCGGGTGCCGACTGCGTGTAGAGTGTGTCTGGTCGATTACCTGTAGCCACTTCATAGAAAACCAAAACATATGACATCCAAACCCAGTGCTACCGCTCCCCGCCAAATCGCCGTGATCGGAGCCGGCATGGCCGGCATCGCCTGCGCCCGCACGCTGGCACAGGCCGGGCACAACGTATCGGTGTTTGACAAGAGCCGCGGCGTGGCCGGGCGCATGGCCACCCGCAGCACCAGCTTTGGCACGTTTGACCACGGCGCCCAGTACTTCACGGTGCGCGATCCGCGCTTTGCGCTGGCCCTGGAAACCGCCAAGGGCGTGAGTAAGCCCTGGAGCGCCAACTCGGTCCGCGTGCTCGACACTTTTGGCCGCGTGGCCGCTGCCGCCCTGCCCTCGCGCGAACCGCACTGGGTGCCGGCACCCGGCATGAGCGCGCTGGTCAAGCACTGGGCCACGCCCCTGGTAGAAGACGGCCGGGTCGAACTCGAAACCCAGGTCACGCGCATCGAACGCGACCCCTTGAACAAAAAACAGTGGCAGCTGCGCACCACCGGCATGCCTGGCGCCCCGGACGCGCAGCATGTGTTCTCCGGTTTTGACGCCGTGATCCTGGCCATGCCGCATCCACAGGTGCAAAACCTGCTGCAGAACTCGGCCCAAGCTGCCCGGCTGGTGCGCGACATCCACCACGTACAGGTCGCCCCCTGCTGGACGCTGATGCTGGCGTTTCCACAGGCCATCCAGCCGAACCTGGCCCACCTGGGCCCGCAGTGGAATGCCGCCCGCAGCACCCACCACCGCATCTCCTGGCTGGCGCGCGAATCCAGCAAACCCGGCCGCGCCGGTGTGGAGCGCTGGACTGTGCAAGCCAGCCCCGCCTGGTCGCACGAACACCTGGAAGACGACAGCGCCCGGGTGCAGGCCAAGCTGCTCAAGGCCTTTACCGAAGTCACAGGCATCCGTGCCGAACCGGCCCATGCCGCGGTGCACCGCTGGCGCTATGCGCAGACCGTGCAGCCCCTGGGCCGCAGCCATCTGTGGGATGAAAAGTCCAACATCGGCGCCTGCGGCGACTGGTGCATAGGCCACCGGGTGGAAGACGCGTTCATCTCCGGCCTGGAGATGGCGCTGGCCATTGCCTGAGCGGACTTGACGGTGTTTGCCGGGCGCTACATAGGCCGGTTCGCGCCCTCGCCCACCGGCCCCTTGCATGCCGGATCTTTGGTAGCTGCGCTGGCCAGCTGGCTGGACGCTCGCGCCCATGGTGGCCAGTGGCTGGTGCGCATCGAAGACGTGGACACGCCACGCTGCGTGCCGGGCGCCGATGCGCTAATCCTGCAGCAGCTGGCCGCCTGCGGCCTGCTGCCAGATGCGCCACCCACGGTCCAGTCGCAGCGCGGCGCCCTGTACCAACATGCGCTGGACCAGCTGGTGGCTACCGGCTGGGCCTACCCCTGTGGCTGTTCGCGCAAAGACGTGGAAGCCGCCTGCGCGGCACGCGGCCAGCTGCGCGAGCGCAATGCCGAGCTGGTCTATCCCGGCACCTGCCGCAACGGCCTGCAGGGCCGGCCGGCCCGGGCCTGGCGTTTACGCACCGATAAATTGATAGAAAACAAGGCTCTGGCGCACATTCATCCTGCGCAGGCAGCTATCAATTCTGTAGTAAGCGATGTGCTGCACTGGAGCGACCGGCTGCTCGGCCCGCAACGGCAGGACTTGGCTACCGCGGTGGGCGACTTCGTGCTGCGACGTGCCGACGGCCTGTGGGCCTACCAGCTGGCGGTGGTGGTGGACGATGCGGCCCAGGGCATCAGCCATGTGGTGCGCGGCCAGGACCTGGCCGACAACACACCGCGCCAGATCCTGCTGCAGCAGGCGCTGGGCCTGCCCAGGCCGCAGTACCTGCATACGCCGCTGGTGCTGGGCGCCAATGGCGAAAAGCTGTCCAAGCAAAACGGCGCCCAGGCGCTGGACACCCGTGCCCCGCTGGCCACCCTGAACGCCGCGGCCCAGGTGCTGGGCCTGCCGCCGCAAACCGACATCCCGGCCATGGCGCTGGCGCACTGGGTCGAGGCCTGGCGCGCCCGGCTGGCCATCACCTGAACTGCGCGCGCAACCAGACGGGCGGCGCGGGGCCGCGCAGAAATGGAATATCCTCTGCAATCCATGCATAACGAATCCTCCCCCCCCAGCGTGGCGACCGACGGTGCTCCCGCTGCCGTGTCCCACCCCAAAACCATCAAGAGCTTTGTGCTGCGCGCCGGCCGTACCACCAGCGGGCAAGCCAAGGCCTTTGAGACCCTGGGGCCGCAATTTCTGCTGCCCTACCGCGCCGCGCCGCTGGACCTGGACGCCGCCTTTGGCCGCAGCGCCCCTAACATCCTGGAAATCGGTTTCGGCATGGGCGAAGCCACGGCCTCGATCGCCGCGCTGCTGCCCGAAAAGAATTTTCTGTGCTGCGAAGTGCACCAGCCCGGTGTGGGCGCGCTGCTCAAACGCATAGGCGAACAAGGCCAGACGAATATCCGCATCTGCTCGCACGACGCGGTGGAGGTGATCGACCACATGCTGCCGCTGGCCAGCTTGGACGGCATCCACGTGTTCTTCCCCGACCCCTGGCACAAAAAGAAGCACAACAAGCGCCGCCTGCTGCAAGCTCCGCTGGTCGCCAAGCTGGCGGCACGCCTCAAGCCCGGCGGCTACCTGCACTGCGCGACCGACTGGCAGAACTATGCCGAACAGATGCTGGAAGTATTGGGCGCCGAGCCTTTGCTGAAAAACACCGCCGCCGACTACGCGCCCAAGCCCGACTACCGGCCGCTGACCAAGTTCGAGAACCGCGGCATCAAGCTCGGCCACGGCGTGTGGGATCTGGTGTTCACACGGGTGTGATCCCCACGCGCGACGGCGTGGGCCCCAGCACCGTCGGCCTGCCCGGCGGCAGCTGGCCCACCGTCATCGACTTCTTTCTGGAGCGATTCCCCACCGTAGACCGTGAAGTCTGGCTGCAGCGCATGCGCGACGGCCTGGTGCTGGACGAGCAGGCCCTGCCCGTACCACCAGATGCCGTCTACCGGCCCCACACCCGGCTCTACTACTACCGCCACCTGCCGCAGGAGCCGCGGATTCCGTTCAAAGCCCAGGTGCTGTACCAGGACGACCATCTGGTGGTGGTCGACAAGCCGCATTTCCTGCCCACCGTGCCCGCCGGACGCTTTGTACAGGAAAGCCTGCTGGTGCGCCTCAAGCAAAGCCTGGGCATAGACAGCCTCGCGCCCCTGCACCGGCTGGACCGCGAGACCGCGGGCGTCACCCTGTTTGCCATCCAGCCGGCCGAGCGCGGGCTGTACCACGCGCTGTTCAAGCAGCGCAACGTGCACAAACACTACGAAGCGATTGCGCCCTGGCGGGACGGGCTGCCGGCGGTTTACCGCAGCCAGATCGTGCCGGGTGAGCCGTTTTTTCGCTACCGCGAGGCGCCGGGCGAGCCGAATTCCGAAACCCATATCCAGCTGATGGAGCTGCACGGCGACTGGGCACGCTACCAGCTATCGCCGGTCACTGGCCGCACCCACCAACTGCGGGTGCACATGGCAGCACTGGGCGTGCCGATACGCAACGACCGCTTCTACCCCGAGGTGGTGAACATTGCCGACGACGACTACAGCGCGCCGCTGCAGCTGCTGGCCCGCTTCATCGCCTTCACCGACCCGATTTCCGGCCAGCCACGGGCCTTCCAGAGCCGGCAAGCGCTTACGGTGTAGGCGCCGCTGAGGGCGTGTCCAGGCGCTCGTTGGGGTACAGCACGGTCGCCGCCATGGGCACAGCCGAGTCCACGATATCGGAGACCAGGGTGGCGCTGGATGCGTTGGCGGTGCTGGGGATGACCAGGTCTTCGGCCGCGTAGGCCGCGCCGATCTTGGGTGTCAAAAATATGCCCACGGCCACCATGGCAATGCAGAACACCAGCCAGGCCAGTGCCGACAGCCAGGACTCGCGCCCGCCGCGGCGCCGGGGCATGGGTTTGGGGCGTACCGTTGTTGTGCGCATAAATACTCCTGATTCCAAAATTTGCCTGGCCAGGGCGCCATGCCCCAGTGCATCAGATGCGGTAGTTGCGTCTTGGTTCATTGAATTTGCGGCATATTGCCGGGTGCAGGTACGTAGGCGCCAGGGTCCAGTTCACTGGTGTCATAGACCATTTCGCCGCGCGCATGGGCGGCCAGCTTGCGGTAGATCTTCTTCACATGGACCAGCACCGAGGGCTGCGGGCTGGCCGCCAGCTCGCCGATTTGCTCCAGAGTCATGCCGCGGGCGATCCAGCGCAGGATGCCGGCCTCGCTGGCCGACAAAGGATGCGTCGATTCGCGCAGCGGAAACGCCCAGGCCGAGCCACTGCTGACGCCTGGCCGCAGCCGGAAGCGCCCCAGCACCCGGCGTGCCATGCCCGGGCTGATCGGGGCACAGCCCTCGCGCCAGGCGTGGATGTTGTCGGCCAGGCTGTCGGCCGCCGTTTCCTTGAATAAATAAGCGGTAGCACCGGCTTCGATGCAGGACAACACCTGTTCGTCATTGCCAAACTGGGTCAGCACCACGATGTCCGACTCAGGGAAGTGCCAGGCCGCATGGCGGATCACTTCAATTGCCGGCATGTCCTTGAGCTGTAGGTCCACCAGCACCACGTCGGGCGCGCACTGGTCCATCATGGCGATCGCGGCGGCGGCGGTCGATACGGCGGCTGCCAGGCTGAGTTCGGCATCCTGGTGGACAGCTTCGGCGCAGCGCAGCAAGCATTCGGACTGGCTTTCAGCGATCAGGACGCTGGTCGGTTTTTTACGAAACATTGTTATTTTCCTGAACTCCCAAACACTGGCGGATGCCCACTGCAAAGGTTGCAGGAGCTGCGGCAAAAGACGTTGCAGGGCTGGCGGAGACGGATCTGCGGAACTGCTTTTCCAACGTATGGATCGGCGGGTTGATCGCTGCATCTTATGAAGGCTGTTCATTGCGCGCATCCTCAAAATTGACGAAGAACAATAGGGGTGTTGGGGGTTTCACCTTGCGAGTGAGAAACCGCTCGTGTAGGCTCCCGGCGCTGGTTTTTCAGACCCTCCTGGGCCTGCTGCGGCAGGCTGGCAACGGCCGTCGAATGTTTGTCAAAAATCCCTATCGACACCAGGCTTTGGCGCACGCCGTCTGGCCCGGACAGCACGGGAATCAAATGCCCGGCGACGGTGGCAAACAGCAGGCTGGCGGCGATCCACAATATCCCGGGGCGGTCAAAATAATGCGGTTCGGGCGGGGCTGGAGAGGCTGCCGGGGCGGCCAGAGGTTCGGATGGCTCGAAGGGTTCAAAAGGTTCGAAGTTCATAGGTTTTGTCCTTGACAATCGGTACGGCGGAGTGGCTAGTGCCAACAAACTGGACTTTCCTCTCATCGCGTTTTGCTGTACTTAGGACACCTGAAGCCCGCCTGAAAACTTCTGAAACCGTGCGCTATCGCACATATCCGTCAAAATTCAGCATTTACGCCAGATTGACAAAGCCATTACGCAGCCGCCAGGCGCTGCCTACATGAACCATCTTTTGCTATTGGGATAAGGAAGTTTTGTTG
>NZ_FNJA01000001.1:160385-1611501 GCF_900104385.1 Rhodoferax sp. OV413
CTATCGTTTCGGCCGCTTTGAAGTGCGCCCCGCCCAGCGCGTGGTGCTGGTAGACGGCAAAAGCACCAACCCCGGCGCCCGGGCTTTCGATGTGCTGATGGCCTTGCTGTACCACCGTGACCGCGTGGTCTCCAAAGACGAGTTGCTCGATCTGGCCTGGCCCGGCCTGGTGGTCGAGGAAAACAACCTCCAGGCCCAGGTATCGGCGCTGCGCAAGCTGCTGGGGCCACAGGCCATCGTCACCATTCCCGGGCGCGGCTACCGGTTTGCGCTGGAAGCCAGCGACGCGGCGCCGGATGGCACCCAACCGCCCTTGCCGCCCCCACCCAGCGCGCCCCAGCCCAACAACACCCACCTGCCCCTGGTGCTCACGCCGCTGATTGGCCGCACCCACGATGTATCCAACCTTGGCAACCTGATGGGCCAGCACCGCTTGCTGACCATCGTCGGCGCCGGCGGCATTGGCAAGTCGCTGCTGGCCCAATGGCTGCTGCACGAGCGCCGCGGCGCCCACCAGCATGGCGTGGCCTGGGTCGATCTGGCATCCCAGACCTCGCCCGAGTTCGTCGCCAGCACGGTTGCCGGCGCCCTGGGCCTGCAATCCGGCCACGGCGACCCGCTCAAGGGCCTGATGGAGGCCGTGCGCCCGCTGTCCATGCTGATCGCCATCGACAACGCCGAGCACCTGCTGGACGAGGTCGCGCGCATCCTGCAAGCCCTGCACCAGGCCGCGCCCCAGCTGCAGGTGCTGGTGACCAGCCAGGCACCGCTGAAGCTGGCCAATGAATGGGTGTATCGGCTGGATGCGCTGGCTCTGCCCGAGCGCGCTGCCACGCTGGACGAGGCGCGCAACTTCGGCGCTGTCGCCCTGTTTGCCCAGCGCGCCCAAGCCGCCGACCGGCGCTTTGAGCTGGGCCCGCAGAACCTGGCCACCGTGGTGGAGATCTGCCGCCGCCTGGACGGCCTGCCGCTGGCCATCGAGCTGGCGGCCGCGCGCGTGCCCTTGCTGGGCCTGGTGCCGCTGGCGAATTCGCTGAACGAACGCCTGCGCCTGCTCAACGGCGGCGGCCGCGGCGCACCGGCGCGGCAGAAAACCCTGCGTGCCGCACTCGAATGGAGCTACGGCCTGCTGGATGCCAGCGAGCAAACCGTGTTCCGCCGCCTAGGTGTGTTCGTGGGCGGCTTCTCGCTGGAAATGGCCCAGCAGGTGGTGGCCGACGAGGCTCTGGACGGCTGGACCGTGGTCGACGTACTCGGTGCGCTGGTCGACCGCTCCCTGGTGATTGCCGACGGTGGCGACACCCCGCGCTACCGCCTGCTCGACACGCCGCGCAGCTATGCGCTGGAGCAGCTGGCAGCCGCGGGCGAAGACACCGCGCTGCGCCAGCGCCACGCCCTGGCCATGCGCCATTTGTTCGAACAGGCAGACCGCGATTTCTTCAGCGGCAAGCAGCGCATAGACGACTGGTATGTATCCCTGGCGCCCGACCTGAGCAATGGCCACGAAGCGCTGTCCTGGGCCATCCAGCACGATCCGCATACCGCGGTGGCGATCGCTCCCGGCCTGGCCGAAGCCCTGACCAGCGACCGCAGGCGCGAACGCCGCTTTGTCTGGCAGGCCACGGCCCTGCTGGTCACCGACCAGCTGCCGGCCGACCTGCAGGCCCGCTGGTCGAGCCGGGCCGCGTATTTCTGGGCCTACCGCCAGCCGGCGCTGGCCTGCCGCCTGGCCCGCCGCGCCGCCACGCTGTACCGGGCCCAGCCCGGCGAGCAGCGCAACCTGTACCACGCGCTGGCGGCCCTGGTTTACGCGCTGACCTATGGTTCCGAGCAGCGCCAGGAGCAGCGCGAGGTGCTGGCCGAGATGTGGGCGTTGGAGGACCCGGCCTGGCCGCCCATCGTGCGCAGCTACGGCCTGTTTGCCTCGCTGACCTGCAACTTCATCGAAGGCCGGTTCGACCAGGCCATCGAGCAGCTGCTGCAAAAAGCCACGCTGGACGCGCTGGCCGGCTATTCCGAGGCCTTGCTGCGCGGCGAAGACATCATTGCCTACATGGAGCTGGCCGCGGGCCGCGTGGATGCGTCCATCGACCGCTACCTGGCGCTGCAGGCCCGGCTGGCCGGCACCCGCCACATGGCCACCCTGCTGCTGGTGCAGCTGCACCTGACCGGCGCCTGGCTGGCCAAGGGCGATACCCAACAGGCCCGCGCCCTGCTGGAAACCTGCTGGCCGCAGGTGCTGCACTTTGAAGCCCAGGTCTACGCCGCGGACAACCTAGCTCTGCTGGCCGCGCTGGAGAGCCGCCCGCATACCGCCAGCCGCCTGCTCGGTTATGCCGACACGGTGCACGCCGCGCACGGAAAATCGCGCGAGGTCAACGAAGCCCGCTGCGCCGAATGCGCCGAGCACCTGGTGCGCCAGCAGCTGGACGCTGCCAACTTCGAGCGCCTGAAGACCCTGGGCACCGGCCTGCGGCATGACGACATTGCGGCCCAGGCCCTGGGCCGTGTCGACGCTGTCTAAATTTATAAAAAATCGGGCTCTGGTGCAGTATTAACCTGCGCCAGCCGCTACTTTATTGGTAGCAAATCATGCGCGCGACCCAGCGCCGTGGCGTTGACAGTTTGCTGTAAGCACGTTCAGATACAAGCGCTGGGCGGCGAAGTACCGGCAGCGACATTACAAAGAGAGACAAACGCATGATTTTCGAAACCCTGTTTTCCCCGGGTCTGTGGCTGATGCGCAGCATGCGCCTGGGCGCCAAGCTGCTGTTGCTGGCGCTAGTGCTGTTGGCCACGCCGCTGGTGGTGTTGCTGCAGTACGCGTTCTCGGACTCTGGCTCGACCGCCGTGGCCTGGCTCAGCGGCATCTGCGTGCTGCTGGCGGTCTACGGGCTGCTGGCCTTCTTCAGGAGCTTTACCCAGGACCTGGGCCAGGTGCGCCAGGCCATGGAGCAGCTGGTCAAGGGCGACCTGCGGCTGCGCCTGGTACTGCGCGGCAGCGACGAGCTGGCCGGCCTGGCCGCCGCCACCCAGCACATGGGCGCCACCGTATCGGCCATGGTGGCCAATGTGCGCAGCAATGCAGCCTTCGTCGCCCACGCCGGCACCAGCCTGGCGAATGGCAACCGCGCCCTGTCCGACCGCACCGAGCAGCAGGCCGCCAACCTTGAACAAACCGCGGCCAGCGTGGAGCAGCTGTCCAGCACCGTGCAAGACACGGCCCAGACCGCCGGCCAGGCCAACACCCAGGCGGCCCGCGTGCGCGACGCGGCCAACCAGGGCGCAAGCAGCATGGCCGAAGCCATTGCCTCGGTCGAAGCCATCCAGAGCAGCGCCCAGCGCATGGACGAGATCGTCGGCGTGATCGACGGCCTGGCCTTCCAGACCAATATCCTGGCGCTGAACGCCGCGGTCGAAGCGGCCCGTGCAGGCGAATCTGGGCGCGGCTTTGCGGTGGTGGCAAGCGAGGTGCGTTCGCTGGCCCAGCGCTCGGCCGAAGCCGCCAAAGAGATTCGCCAGCTAATCGGCGCTTCCAGCAGCCAGGTGGGGTCCAGCGTGCAGAAGATCCGCACTGCCGGCAGTAATATGGACGCCATCGTCACCGGCATCCGCGACGTGGCCAGCAATATGGCGCAGATTTCCAATTCCAGCGCCGAGCAAAGCACCGGCCTGAGCGAGATCACCTCGGCCGTGCGCCAGCTCGACGAGATCACCCAGCAGAACGCCCAGATGGTCGACCACGCGGTGACCCAGGCATCCACCCTGGAAAGCCGGGCCTCCACCCTGGTGGAAGCCGTGGCGCTGTTCAAGCTGCAGCAGGGCTCGGCCGAAGAAGCCCGCGCGCTGGTCGAAAAAGCCTTGCAGCACCGCCGGCGCAACGGCTCGCGCGACACCTTTTTGCGCGAGCTGACCAATCCGACACAGGGCTTTCACGACCGCGACATGTATGTGTTCGTGCTGGACCGCAACGGCACCTATGTGGCCTTTGGCGGCAACCCGGCCAAGGTCGGTACCCGGGTGCAGGACATTGCCGGCATTGACGGCGCCGGCCTGCTGCAGTCGATCTACAACCAGGCCGAGCACGAGCCGGGCTGGGTCGAATACGACATCACCAACCCGACCACCGGCCGGGTGCAGACCAAGATGTCGTTCGTGCAGCTGGTGGACGACCTGGCCGTCGGCTGCGGGGTCTACAAGAACCTGGTCGTCAGCTAAGCCGATTTAAACGAAATCGGGCTCTGGCGCTTATATACCCTTCGCCAGCAGCTATTCATTCCATAGCAGGAGGCGCTGGGAAGATGCAGTTCCGGCCTGCGGCCTTGGCCTGGTAGAGCAGGCTGTCGGCCAGTTGCACCAGTTCAGCCGACGCCTGGTCGTCCTGCCATTGGGCCACGCCGAAGCTGGCCGTCAGATCGATGCGTTGGCCTTCAAACCACACAGGTTCGGCCTGCAGCAGCTGGCGCAGGCGCTCGGCATTCTGCAGCGCGGTGGCCAGCACGGTTTCGGGCAGCACGATCAAAAACTCCTCGCCGCCCAGGCGCACCGTCCAGTCGAGCCGGAAGCGCGTAGCGTTGCGCAGGTGGTCGGCGGTGGCGCAGAGCACGGCATCACCGGCCGCGTGGCCGTAGCTGTCGTTGATCTGCTTGAAATGGTCGAGATCCAGGCAGATCACCGAGAACGGCCGCTGGTAGCGGTGGGCGCGTTCGATTTCTTCCAACAGCCGCGGCTCCAGCGTGCGGCGGTTGAAGCAGCCGGTCAGCGGGTCGGTGATGGACAGCACGTGGTTGGCCTCGGCCAGCGCCTCCAGCTGCTGGGTGCGCTCGGCCACCATCTTGTCCAGATTGGCAATATGGGTGCGCAAGCCGTTTTGCAGCTTGGAAAAGCCGTGGGCCACCAGGTCGATCTCGTCGCTGTGGCTGCGCCGCGGCCGGTCCAGCACCAAGGGCTGCACCAGGGTTTGCGGCGTCAGCTCGCTGGCGAACTGGGCCAGGCGCTGCAGCGGTATCTGCAGCTCGCGGCGCAGCAGGTAGGCAATTAGGCTGCAGATCAGCACAGTGAACAAGCCGTAGCCGGCCAGCACGGTCCAGGCGGTGTGCACCATTTCGTCGATAGCGAACTGCGGATTCGGCCACAGCCGCAGCTCGGCAATCACGTTCTTGCCCTGCGGCGCGGGAATAGCAATCCGCAGGCTGCTGGACTCGGGCTGCAGCGCCGCATTGCCCGCCTGGAACTGCTGGCCGGTGCCCACGGTCAGCATCACAAAGCCGACCTCGGGGCGCTCGGCCATCATCGCCACCTGCTGCTGCACGGCCCGCAGCTCGATGTCCCACAGGCTGACCGACAGCAGCGGCACGCTGGTCTTGGCGATCTCGTCGGCCAGCCGTTCGAACTCTTTGCGCTGGTGCTGCAGCATGATGCCCACCTGCACCACGAACACCGCCACCATGCAGCACAGGGCCAAGCCCAAAGTGCGGCGTATCAAATGCCCGGCGAGCGATCTGAAGGGAAGGTTCGGCATGGGCGCAGTGTGCAATCAGCGTAGCAATTGGGCAAACCCAAAGCTGTAGCGCGCCAGCTTGGGATTCAGCACTTTGCTGTAGCGCCGAAAGTCAATGCTGTCGTAGCGCTGGCCAAAGCGGGCCTCGAATTTGCGCGCCGTGGCCGGGTCGAACAGCACGAACATCGAGGCTTCGAGTTGCAGGCCTTCGTCGGCAAAGTCGCGGCCGTGGTGGTAGTCGTAGAGCATGACCAGCGCCCAGGCACCGGCAATGAAATGGCCGCCGGCCAGTGCCGCCAGCCGGCCCGACTGGATGGCCTGCATACCGTCTGCCGAGGCGTTGATACCGCTGAACCACATGCTCTTGCCAGGTGTGCCGCCGCGCTTTTCCAGCGACTGCATGGCACCAAAGGCCATCAGGTCGTTGCCGGCCCAGACCAGCCGGGCGGCCGGGTAGCGCTCGTACAGCCAGTCGGCTTGCTCGGCCGCCTTGTCGCGGGTCCAGCCGGCGTAAATGGTTTGCTCCAGCACTACGTCCTTGGCCTCGGCCACGGCGCGCTGCAGGCCTTCGTTGCGCCGCACCGAGCTGGGGGTGGAGCGGTCGCCGGCTATCGCCAGCAAATGCAGTTTGCCGTCGGCCGCCTGTGCACGGGCACTGCGCCCCTGCTGGATCAAGGCCTTGGCCGTCAGATAGCCGGCCTCCTCGGCCAGCGGCTCCAGCGAGCCTATCCAGTCCTTGTAGCGCTGGCGGGGTCCGCCCAGCTGGGCTTCCTCCGCCGCGGAGAGCCGGCTGAAGGCCATGAAACATTTGATGCCCGAGCCGTCGAACAGGCGCAGCAGCTCGGCGCCGGTGGCGTTGTCATTCGACAAGATCACGTAGTCGGGCCGCTGGGCCGGTGGCCGGGCCACCAGGCTGCGGGCCAGCTCCAGCACCCGCAGGTGGTCGCGCTCGGCGTACTGCACCTCCAGCTGCCAGTCCAGGCTGCGGGCCGCAACCTGCATGGCCTGCGTTGCCGCGACCCAGTAGGCCTCGGTCGACTTACCCGGATTGATGAAGGCCACCGTCACCGCACCGGCCGGCCACGCCACTAGCAGCGTCCAGCAGAGAACCAGGTAACGGATCAGGGTGCAGGGCTGCAAGCGAGAGATTCCAGAAATTGAAAATGCGCAGCGGCCGGGCCGCCGCAGCGCCCGCCCGGTGCGCGGTGTGCCAGGCTCAGACCCGTTCTGCCACCCAGGCTTGCACAGATGCCAGCGCTGCCGGCAGCTTGGCCGGCTCGGTACCGCCAGCCATGGCCATGTCGGGCTTGCCGCCCCCCTTGCCGCCGAGCTGGCTGGCTACAAAGTTGGCCAGCGCGCCGGCCTGCACCTTGTCCACGCTGTCCTTGGTCACGCCGACGGCGATCTGCACCTTGTCGCCATCGACAGCGGCCAGCACGATGACCGCGGTTTTCAGCTTGTCTTTCAGCTTGTCCATGGTCTCGCGCAGGGTCTTGGTGTCGGCGCCTTCGAGCTTGGCAGCCAAGAGCTTGATGCCCTTGATGTCCAGCGCGCTGTTGACCAGCTCGTCACCCTGGCTCGAAGCCAGCTTGCCCTTGAGCTGGGCAACTTCTTTTTCCAGCGCCTTGATGTTGTCCAAGGCCAGCGTGACGCGGGCTTGCAGCTCGGCCGGCTGCACCTTGAAGCTGCCAGCGGCTTGGGTCACGGTGCGTTCCAGGTCTTGCAGATAGGCCAGGGCGCCCTCGCCGGTCACGGCCTCGATGCGGCGGATGCCAGCGGCCACGCCGCCCTCGCCCACCACCTTGAACAGGCCGATATCGCCGGTGCGCTGCACATGGGTGCCGCCGCAGAGTTCTTGGGTGGTGCCGATGCTCAGCACGCGGACGATTTCGCCGTACTTTTCACCGAACAGCATCATGGCGCCGGTCTTTTGAGCCGATTCGATGTCCATCAGCTCAGCCTTGGTCGGGGCGTTGGCCAGGATCTCGGCATTCACCAGGGCTTCGATCTGCGTGATCTGCGCGTCGGTGACCGGGGCGTTGTGGGTGAAGTCGAAGCGCGTGCGTTCGGCGTTCACCAGGCTGCCCTTTTGCTGCACATGGCTGCCCAGCACGGTGTGCAAGGCCTTGTGCATCAAATGGGTGACCGAGTGGTTGCGCTGGGTGGCGGCACGCAGCGCGGTGTTGACCTGGGCGGTGACGCTGTCGCCGACCTTCAGGCGGCCCTGGGCCACCGTGCCCTGGTGGCCGAACACATCGGCCTTGATCTTCTGGGTGTCGCCGACTTCGAAGCGGCCGGCGGCAGACACCAGCGTGCCCTCGTCGCCGACCTGGCCGCCGGATTCGGCGTAGAACGGCGTGGTGTCCAGCACCACGGTGCCGGTTTGGCCTTCATTCAAGGCTTCCACGCTTGCACCATCTGCGTAGAGCGCTACAACTTTCGCAGCGGATTCAAGCGCGGTGTAGCCGATGAACTCGTTGCTGGCACCGGTGTATTCGAGCGCCCGGTCCATCTTGAACTTGCCGGCCGCGCGGCCCTTGGCCTTTTGCGCTTCCATCGCGGCGGTGAAACCGGCTTCGTCCACCGACAGGCCACGCTCGCGGCAGACGTCGGCCGACAGATCGAGCGGGAAGCCATAAGTGTCGTGCAGCTTGAAAGCCACATCGCCGGGCAGCACCTGCACGCCGCCTTCAAGGGCCGCGTTCAGGATTTCCATGCCCATGGCCAGGGTTTCGAAGAAGCGCTCTTCCTCGGCCTTGAGCACTTCGGCGATGCGCTCCTGCTGGGCGGCCATGGCCGGATAGGCTGCGCCCATCAGTGCCACCAGGTCGGGCACCAGCTTGTGGAAGAAGGGCTTGGTCTGGCCCAGCAGGTAGCCGTGGCGGATGGCGCGGCGGATGATGCGGCGCTGCACGTAGCCGCGGCCTTCGTTGCCGGGGATCACGCCGTCGCTGACCAGGAAGGAGGTGGCACGGATGTGGTCGGCGATCACGCGCAGGCTCTTGTGGCCCAGGTCTTGTTCGCCGGTTTCGCGCGACGCGGCCTTGATCAGCGCGTCGAAGATGTCGATTTCGTAGTTGCTGTGCACGTGCTGCAAGATGGCGGCCAGGCGCTCCAGGCCCATGCCGGTGTCCACGCAGGGCGCGGGCAGCGGCTTCACCGAGCCGTCGGGCTGCATGTCGAACTGCATGAACACGTTGTTCCAGATCTCGATGTAGCGGTCGCCGTCCTGCTCGGGGCTGCCGGGTGGGCCGCCAGCGACTTCGGGGCCGTGGTCGTAGAAGATTTCGCTGCAGGGGCCGCAGGGGCCGGTGTCGGCCATCATCCAGAAGTTATCGGACATGTACTTGCCGCCCTTGTTGTCGCCGATGCGCACCACGCGCTCGGGCGGCAGGCCGATTTCCTTGGTCCAGATGTCGTAGGCCTCGTCGTCATCGATGTAGACCGTGGCCCAGAGCTTGTCGGCCGGCAGCTTGTACACGGTGGTCAGCAGCTCGAACGCCCATTTCAGCGAATCGCGCTTGAAGTAGTCGCCAAAGCTCCAGTTGCCCAGCATCTCGAAGAATGTGTGGTGGCGCGCGGTATAGCCCACGTTTTCCAGGTCGTTGTGCTTGCCGCCGGCGCGCAGGCAGGCCTGCACCGAGGCCGCGCGCACATAGGGCTGCTTGTCGGCGCCCAGGAACACGTCCTTGAACTGCACCATGCCGGAGTTGGTGAACATCAGCGTCGGGTCGTTGCCCGGTACCAGCGAGCTGCTGGGCACCACGGTATGGCCCTTGGAGGCAAAGAAGTCGAGGAAGGTCTTGCGGATGTCGGCAACGGTGATGGAGGCAGGGGTGCTCATAAGCGTGGGGTCTCGTTCAAATCGTTCTACGCCGCCAGCACAAAGCCAGGGCACACACAGGGGTGAATAGGGTCAATGGATTGAAATCAAGCCGGGAGCCGCGCAGGCCAACCCGAAGCGCACAAATTTTAACAGCCGGGCGGCACCTGCCATGGCGGCCAGGCCGCCGCCGTTTGCTATGTTTAGCATAGCTGCTTGCGCAGATGCAATAAGCGCTAGCGGCCTGTATCTCTTATACCCCCGACCCACCCGCTCAGGCTTCGGCTTGGACCACCCGGTTGCGCCCCGAATGTTTGGCCCGGTACAAGGCCTGGTCGGCGGCTTTCAACAGGGCGGTGGCGTCGGCGCCGTGCAGCGGAAACTGCGACACGCCAAACGATGCGGTTGGCGCCGCCAGCCGCTGCCCGGCGTGCAGCAGGTCGATGGACGCGATGGCGACGCGGATTTTTTCGGCCCGCCCCAAGGCCGTGGCCAGGTCGCACTCGGGCAGTATCAGCACCAGCTCTTCGCCGCCGAAGCGGCAGGCCAGGTCGCTCTCGCGGATGTTGTCGCGCACCTGGTTGGCCACGCTTTTCAGCAGCAGGTCGCCCGCATCGTGCCCAAAAGTGTCGTTGACGCGCTTGAAGTGGTCCAGGTCCAGCACGATCAGCGACAAGGGCAAGCCCTTGCGCTCGGTTCGGCCCAGCTCGCGCCTCAGGGTCTCGTCCATATAGCGCCGGTTGAACAGGCCGGTCAACGGATCGATGATGGACTGCATGCGCAGCGTCTCGCGCAGCCGGACATTGCTCAACGCCAGCGCGATCTGCTCGGTCAGCCGGTCCAGCATTTGCTGCTGAGCCTTCAGGCTGGCCTCGTCTTCCGCCAGGCCCTCGAAGTAAATCAGGCCGATCACCTCGCCCTGCGTAACCAGTGGAATGCACAGCCGGCCGACCGGAAACACCGCCTGCGGGGCGTAATGCGCACAGCACAGATCGCCGGCGTTGCGGGTCGCATGCGCCCTGCCCCGCTTCAGCGCCCAGCAGTCCTTGGGCTCGAGCTGCTCCACCGACGAGGAACTATTGCCCCAGGACGCCTGGGCTTCCAGCAGGTCGCGCGAGCTGCGGTACAGGTAGACGGTGCCCGACATCCCGGGCAACAGCTTGGCGCAGTAGCTGGCAATGATGCGCGAGGTTTCGGCAGAAGAAGAGATCGAGCCTAGCGCCTGCAGCATTTCTGCGCTGACCTCCATCTGCACATTGCGGCGCTCGGCTTCGGCCGCACTCCGCCCCAGGGTATTGGCAGTTTCCTGCACCAGAGCCGCGGTGGCCTGGCGCGCCTTCAGCACCCGCGTCATCGCCACCATCAGCAGCGCCAGCAGCAGCAGATTGGCCACGGTAGCACCGACTTCGACGGCAAAAGCATCCTGGGACTTGCGCTCCAGTTCTTGCCGCAACTCGCCGCGCCGGTTGGCCAGATGCGCTTGCTGCACGGCGATCAGCTGGCGCAAGGCGTCCATGTATTCCTTGCCGCGCTCGACGGCGATCACGGGTTCGGCCAGAGCCAAGCCCTTGGCACGCCGCACCTCGATCATGTACGCCATGTCTTTCAGCTTGAGCTCGACCATGCGGAAGATTTCTTCCAGAGCCGCCAATTCCTGCGGCTGTGCCTCGGCCATCTGCAGCAGCGCTCCGCGCGCATCGGGAATCTCGCCCAGCGCCACGTGGTAGGGCTCCAGATAGCTGTCCTTGGCGGTAATCAGGTAGCCGCGCTGGCCGGTTTCGGCGTCGCGCAAGGCATCGATCAACTGCTCGAATTTCTCTTCCCGGTTTTGGATACGGCCCAGCTCGACCACCGTTGCCCGGGTCGACAGGCTGGCGCGGTACGGCACCACGGCGATCAGCAAAATCAAGACAAAAACCAGCCCGGCTGCGATGTTGAGCTTTTTTTCGGCGTCCATGGGTTTGCGTTTTGTTGCGCCCGCTGAAACCAGAATTGTGTGCCGGTCCATGGTGCCACAGCGCTTGCGCAGACGCCAGCGCAATAACCAGTTACACCTGTTGTGAAGCCCGCCCATCCGCCCTTACAGCTTGGCGGCAACACTGGGGCTCGGGTACACTGCCGCTAGCTTGGTGGTGGCACTGCTGGCCGATGCCAGTCCAGCCGCCCACCGCACGCCAAGCGGGTGTAGTTCAATGGTAGAACGCTAGCTTCCCAAGCTCGATACGAGGGTTCGATCCCCTTCACCCGCTCCATTCGCAGGCGTACCCCGCCTAGATCGTTCTCAGCAGATCCGTGCCGCTGCGGCGCCGGGCGCTGACCCTGCGCTCCTGGAACACGGGTGCCGCATGGCTGTCGTAATGCAGCCGCTCGCGCATTTGGCGCAACGCCTCCAGCCCCGCCATCAAGTCGTCGTTTTCATCGATGCCCATCGGCAAATGGGACCGCGTCAAACGCTCGCAGACCAGTTGGAACCGCGTCAGGCATTCCTGCACCTGGTTGTCGTGGCAGGCGCCGCGCATGACCAGGCAGATGCGGACAATCTTTGGCAACTCCAGCTTGCGGCCCAGCCGCGTACGCTCGATGAAGCGGGCATACGTGCCTTCCAGCTGTTTCAAGGTGCGTTCTAGTTCTTGGTGTGGCATAAAAAACCGACCCTTCCTACAAATCCAACTTGAGCTTGTTGCTGCGCTATGGATTTTCAAGCCAGTGGACATGAAAGGGAATAGGTGTAAGCACAGGCCAAACCGGCTATGGTGGGGCCTGAAAACCGGTACTTATGCCCATTTCAGGAGTCCGCGCATGCTTTTTGACCGCCATTTGCACACCTTGCTATCGCGCACCCGTGCGCTCCCCTACGCTTTGGCCGCTGCGCTGTGCTGGGGCTTGCTGGGTTGTGGCGGTGGCGCCGGCCAGGCTGAGGCCCAGGTGCTGCAACCCAAAGTCAGCGTGCTGCGCAGCGGTCTGGCATCACCCTGGGGACTGGTGTTTCTGCCCTCGGGCGAGATGCTGGTGACCGAACGCGGCGGGCGCCTGCTGCGGCTCAGCGCCGACGCGCAAACCAGTACCGAAATAACTGGCATCCTGCCGGTCAATGCCGCCGGCCAGGGCGGCCTGCTAGGGCTGGCGTTGGACCCTGACTTTGCGACCACGCTCTGGGTCTACTGGGCTTTTTCCGAGCCCGGCACGGGCCGCGCAGCGGGCCTGACCGGCACCGCGATAGCCCGCGGGCGCCTTGTGGGCAATAACTTGCAGAACGTGGCGGTGCTGTTCCGCCAAAGCCCCAAAACTTCGGGCAACGGCCACTACGGTTCTCGCCTAGTGTTTGCCCGGGACAAAACCCTGTTCATCACCCTGGGCGAACGCCAGTTGGGCAGTCCGTCGCAAGACCTGGGGCAGACTCTCGGCAAGGTGGTGCGTATCCAGCGCGATGGCAGCATCCCCGCCGACAACCCGGCGCTGGGCGCGGGCGCCCTGCCCGGCATCTGGAGCCTGGGCCACCGCAATGTGCAGGGCGCGGCGCTGCACCCGGATACTGGAGAGCTGTGGACCAGCGAGCACGGCCCGCAAGGCGGCGACGAAATCAACATCACCCGCGCGGGAGCCAACTACGGCTGGCCGGTCAAAAGCTATGGCTGCAACTACGGATCGCCGGTAGGTGACGCCTGCCGCATCGGCGGTGGCGTGCATGCGCCAAGCTTCGTCGAACCGCTGACCTACTGGGTGCCGACCTCGGTGGCGCCGGCCGGCCTGCTGTTCTACACCGGCAGCCTGATTCCGCAGTGGAAGGGCAATTTGTTCTCTGGCTCGCTGGCCGGCCAGACCCTGTGGCGCATGACCGTCAGCAACAACGCCGTGCTGAGCCGCGAAGCACTGCTCAGCGATTTGAAGGAGCGCATCCGCGACGTGGTGCAGGCACCGGACGGGGCCATCGTGCTGCTCACCGATAGCGGCAAGCTGCTGCGCCTGGCCCAGTGAATTTCAGGCCGAGATCAGACCAGCTTGACGCCGGTCTTGGCCTGCAGCGATTCCAGCGTCACATCCGGCGCCAGCTCCACCACTTTCAGGCCGGCGGGGGTCACGTCCATCACGGCCAGGTCGGTGATGATGCGGTTCACCACGCCGACGCCGGTCAGCGGCAGGGTGCAGGCGGGCAGGATCTTCAGGTCTTCGCTGCCATCTTTCTTCTTGGCCACGTGCTCCATCAGCACGATCACGCGCTTCACGCCGGCCACCAGGTCCATCGCGCCGCCCATGCCCTTGACCATCTTGCCGGGGATCATCCAGTTGGCCAGATCGCCCTTTTCGCTTACCTGCATGGCACCCAGGATGCTCAGGTTGACCTTGCCACCGCGGATCATCGCAAAGCTGTCGTGGCTGCCGAAGATCGAGGAACCGGGCAAGGTGGTGACGGTCTGCTTGCCGGCGTTGATCAGGTCGGCATCGACCTGGTCTTCGGTCGGGAACGGGCCGATGCCCAACATGCCGTTCTCGCTCTGCAGCCAGACTTCCTTGTCGGCAGGCACATGGTTGGCCACCAGGGTCGGGATGCCGATACCCAGGTTCACATAAAAGCCGTCTTCTAGCTCCAGTGCCGCGCGGGCTGCCATTTGGTCTTGGTTCCAGGCCATCTCAGGCTCCTTTCACGGGGGTGGTTGGGGCTGCGGCGTCCACTTTGGGTACGGCAACTTCGTCGCTGCCAATAATGGCAGCGTGGGCAATAACGGCCTGGGCTTCGGCCTTGGCGGCAGCCGGGTCTACCGCGGCAGCAGCCGACAGCGTGCGTTTTTCAATCCGCTTCTCGGGGTTGGCGTTCAGCACAATGCGGTGTACGTAAATGCCGGGCAGGTGCACCTGGTCGGGGTCCATGGCGCCGGTTTCGACGATCTCCTCGACTTCCACAATGCAGACCTTGCCGGCCATGGCGGCGGCCGGGTTGAAGTTGCGCGCTGTCAGGCGGAACTGCAGATTGCCGGATTTGTCGGCGCGGAAAGCCTTGACCAGGGCGACTTCAGGCACCAGGGAGCGCTCCATCACATAGGTTTCGCCGTTGAATTCGCGCAGCTCCTTGCCTTCGGCCACCAAGGTGCCGACACCGGTCTTGGTGAAGAAAGCCGGAATGCCGGCGCCACCGGCACGCAGCTTTTCGGCCAGCGTGCCCTGGGGGGTGAATTCCAGCTGCAGCTCGCCCGCCAGGTACTGGCGCTCGAATTCCTTGTTCTCGCCCACGTAGCTGGAGATCATTTTCTTGATCTGCCGGGTTTCCAGCAGCTTGCCCAGGCCGAAGCCATCGACACCGGCGTTGTTGGAGATGACGGTCAGGTCTTTCACGCCGGAATCGCGCAGCGCGTCAATCAAGGCCTCGGGGATGCCGCACAGGCCGAAACCACCCACGGCCATCAGCTGGCCGTCCTTCACAACGCCTTGGAGCGCTTCGGCGGCAGAGGGGAAAATTTTGTTCACACAGGTCTCCGGTTAAAAGATCAAGGCGTACGATACTACCTATTTAATTACGTAGTTTTTCGTAAAGGGTTTGCCCGATGGATCTGGCTGCAGCAGTGGATTACCAGCTGGCTTTCGCGCTGGCGCCGGTCGGGCTGGTGGTATCGCGCAATCGCGCCATTGTGGACTGCAACCAGCATCTGTGCGAGATGTTCGGCGCCGACCGGGAGCAGCTGATCGGCCAGTCGTTCCAGGTGCTCTACCCCAGCGCGGTGGAGTTCGAGCGCACCGGCACCCGCATCACACTGACCATGGATGCGAAAGGCCATTACGCCGACGACCGCATCATGCAGCGCGTGGACGGCCGGCTCAAAGGCGAGGTGTTCTGGTGCCACGTGATCGGCCGGGCCTTTGACCGCAATGCGCCGCATGCGGCCGGCATCTGGAGCTTTGAAGACCTGTCGTCGCGCCGCCCGGTGCAAGCCGCCCTGACGCCGCGCGAACGCGAGGTGGCGGCGCATGTGATGACCGGGCTCACATCCAAGGAAATTGCCAAACTGCTGGGCATCAGCCACCGCACGGTGGAGATTTACCGCGCCACCTTGATGCGCAAGTACAAAGCCTCGACCACTGCCGATCTGACGCAGAAGCTGATGGGTGGCTGAATTTATAGAAAATCGGCCTCTGGCGCAGATAGCGGCTGCGCTAGCAGCTACCAAATATGTAGCATACGAATGCTGACCCCAAACGCACTTCGGGCCTGCTAACCGAAGCTAGCAGGCCCGAAGTGGGGTTTACCGTCGGTACCCCAGTCTTGGCCCCAACCCCTCTTCACCAGAAACACCGCAGAACTGGCTCCGCCAGGCTGCTGGTGTTGCCCCCTGCAAGGGGGTCGGCGAAAAGCGCTTGCGCTGTAGCCTGGGGGTGTGCCGATCAGTTACGGGTTTGGTCAACCAGCTTGTTCTTGGCAATCCAAGGCATCATGGCGCGCAGCTTAGCACCCACAACTTCGATGGAGTGTTCAGAGGTCAGACGGCGGCGGGCGGTCATGCTGGGGTAGCCAGTGCGGCCTTCCAGGATGAACATCTTGGCGTATTCGCCGGTCTGGATGCGCTTCAGGGCGTTGCGCATGGCTTCGCGGGATTCAGCGTTGATCACTTCGGGGCCGGTCACGTACTCGCCGTACTCGGCGTTGTTCGAGATCGAGTAGTTCATGTTGGCAATGCCGCCCTCGTAGATCAGGTCCACGATCAACTTCAGTTCGTGCAGGCATTCGAAGTAGGCCATTTCAGGGGCGTAGCCGGCTTCCGTCAGGGTCTCGTAACCCATCTTGATCAGCTCGACAGCACCACCGCACAACACGGCTTGTTCGCCGAACAGGTCGGTCTCGGTTTCTTCCTTGAAGTTGGTTTCAATGATGCCGGCCTTGCCGCCACCATTGGCCATCGCGTACGACAGGGCCAAGTCACGGGCCTTGCCGGTCTTGTCCTGGTGCACAGCCACCAGGTGGGGCACGCCGCCGCCCTGGGTGTAGGTGTTGCGCACGGTGTGGCCAGGGGCCTTGGGAGCGACCATCCACACGTCCAAGTCAGCGCGTGGCACGACCTGGTTGTAATGCACGTTGAAGCCGTGGGCGAAGGCCAGCGAAGCGCCTTGCTTGATGTTGGGCTCGACGTTGTTCTTGTAGACACCAGCGATGTCTTCGTCAGGCAACAGAATCATGACCACGTCAGCGGCCTTGACCGCGTCGTTGACTTCCAGCACGGTCAGGCCGGCTTTGCCAACCTTGTCCCAGGAAGCGCCGCCCTTGCGCAGACCGACCACGACCTTCACGCCGCTGTCGTTCAGGTTTTGCGCGTGCGCATGGCCTTGGCTGCCGTAACCAATGATGGCGACCGTCTTGCCCTTGATCAGGCTGAGGTCACAGTCTTTGTCGTAAAAAACTTTCATGTTCTGCTTTCAAAAATTAAAGGTTTGGCGAAATGCCCATCGACAGGCTCAGGGCGAACGTAATACGCAATCGCCAAAAATAGTCCGTTCGCGTTGAGCCCGTCGAAACGCGCGTACGGACGACTCAAAACTAAACCCGCAGGATGCGCTCACCACGGCCGATGCCGCTGGCACCGGTACGCACGGTTTCCAGGATCGCGCTGCGGTCCAGCGCCTCCAGGAACGCGTCGTTCTTGCCTTGGTCACCGGTGAGCTCGATGGTGTAGCTCTTCTCGGTCACATCGATGATGCGGCCTCGGAAGATGTCGGCCATGCGCTTCATTTCTTCGCGCTCTTTGCCGACGGCACGCACCTTGACCATCATCAGTTCGCGTTCGGTGTAGGAGCCTTCGGTCAGATCGACCACCTTGACCACTTCGATCAGGCGGTTCAGGTGCTTGGTGATCTGTTCGATCACGTCGTCCGAGCCGGAGGTCTGGATGGTCATGCGCGACAAGGTGGCGTCTTCGGTCGGAGCGACCGTCAGCGACTCGATGTTGTAACCACGGGCGGAAAACAGGCCGACCACGCGCGACAGCGCACCGGGTTCGTTTTCCAGCAAGACAGCAATGATGTGTTTCATAAGACTAGATTCCTCTTTTCGCCGCCCTCCCCCGTGCACGGTAATGCGCGGGCTTGGCGGGCAATAGATTCGTCAGAAAGTTAATACTATCGAATTGATAGCTGCCAGCGCAGGCAGTACCTGCGCTAGAGCCGTATTTGGCTTAAAGACCTGGTTACAGATCCTCGCTGCCCAGCAGCATCTCGGTGATGCCCTTGCCGGCCTGCACCATCGGGAACACGTTCTCGGTGGGGTCGGTACGGAAGTCCATGAACACCGTGCGGTCCTTCAGCTTGCGGGCTTCGCGCAGTGCGGGCTCCACATCTTCGGGGCGCTCGATCAGCATGCCGACGTGGCCATAGGCCTCGGCCAACTTGACGAAGTTCGGCAGTGCGTCCATGTAGCTGCTGCTGTAGCGGCCGGCGTATTCCACCTCTTGCCACTGGCGCACCATGCCCAGGTAGCGGTTGTTCAGCGAGCAGATCTTGATCGGCGTGTTGTACTGCAGGCAGGTCGACAGTTCCTGGATACACATCTGCACCGAGCCTTCGCCGGTGATGCAGAAAACTTCGCTCTCAGGTTTGGCCAGCTTCACGCCCATGGCGTAGGGAATGCCCACGCCCATGGTGCCCAGGCCACCGGAATTGATCCAACGGCGCGGTTCGTCAAAGCGGTAGTACTGCGCAGCCCACATCTGGTGCTGGCCCACATCGGAGGTGATGTAGGTGTCGGCATCCTTGGTCATGTTCCACAGGGTTTCGACCACATACTGGGGCTTGATCACGTCGCTGGAGCCCATGCTGTACTTCAGGCAATTGCGGCTGCGCCAGCCTTCGATGGTGCTCCACCAGCTGCCCAAGGCATCGGCGTCGGGCTTGGTGCCGGCTTCCTTGATCATGGCGATCAGCTCGGTCAGCACTTCTTTCACGTCGCCGACGATAGGTACATCGACCTTGACGCGCTTGGAGATGCTCGACGGATCGATGTCAATATGGATGATCTTGCGTTCGTTCTGGGCGAAATGCTTGGTATTGCCAATCACGCGGTCGTCAAACCGGGCGCCGACGGCCAGCAGCACGTCGCAATGCTGCATCGCGTTATTGGCTTCGATGGTGCCGTGCATGCCCAGCATGCCGAGGAATTTCTTGTCGCTGGCAGGGTACGCGCCCAGGCCCATCAAGGTGTTGGTGCAGGGATAGCCCAACATATCCACCAAGGTGCGCAGTTCTTGCGAGGCATTGCTCAGCAGCACGCCGCCGCCGGTATAGATATACGGGCGCTTGGCGGCCAACAGCAGTTGCAAGGCCTTGCGGATCTGGCCGCCGTGGCCTTTGCGCACCGGGTTGTACGAGCGCATCGCGACGGTTTCGGGGTAGCCGTGGTACGGCGTCTTCTTGAAAGACACGTCTTTCGGAATGTCCACCACCACCGGGCCGGGGCGGCCGGTGCGGGCAATGTGGAAGGCCTTCTTCATGGTTTCGGCCAGATCGCGCACATCCTTCACAAGGAAGTTGTGCTTGACGATGGGGCGGGTAATGCCGACGGTGTCGCATTCCTGGAACGCATCCAGGCCGATGGCGTGCGTGGGCACCTGGCCGCTGATGATCACCATGGGGATGCTGTCCATGTATGCCGTGGCGATACCTGTGACTGCATTTGTCAGGCCGGGGCCGGAGGTCACCAACGCCACACCCACATCACCGGTAGCACGCGCATAACCATCGGCAGCGTGCACAGCAGCCTGCTCGTGGCGCACCAGTACGTGCTGGATGGTGTCTTGTTTGTAGAACGCGTCGTAGATGTACAGAACGGCGCCGCCGGGGTAACCCCAGATGTGCTTGACGTTCTCGGCCTGGAGACATTTCACCAGAACCTCTGCACCCATAAGCTCTTGGGCGGTAGTACGCGGGGTATTTTGTGCGGCGGTAGACGCAGCGGCTGCCGAAGCGATTTCGGCTTTTGACATTTCCATGATGAACCTTTGTGAATTTCTCTAACGAAATACCTTGGGTGCTTCTTCACGCACTCTTTTGGAGTTGTGTCGAAACTTAAGACCAAAGCCATGGGCGAGCTGCTTGCATCGCCGAACCATGATCCGTTTGCTTTTTGACTAGCAACGTGGATTATGGCACTCCCGGGCATGAAAACTGGTGCACGCCCCAAGAAAATCAGCCGGCGATGCCATAATCCGCCCGCAAACGCCCCAAATCCGGGCGTATGCTTTCCAAAAACAACGCGTATTCCTTTACCGACCCGCCCCCACAGGCCCCACCCTCTTGGCTACTGAACGCGAACTTTCTGATTTCCTCAAGAGCGTCGAGAAACGGGCGTTCAAACGCTCGGTCTACCACGTGCGCAATGAGGAGTCGGCGCTCGATATCGTGCAAGACAGCATGATGAAGCTGGCCGAGCACTATGGCGACAAGCCGGTGGAAGAGCTGCCCATGCTGTTCCAGCGCATTCTGTCGAACTGCACGCTGGATTGGTTCCGGCGCCAAAAAACCCGTAACGCTTTGTTTTCCAACATGAGCGATTTCGAGTCTGGCGACGACGGAGATTTCGACTTATTGGAAACCTTTCAGCTTGCAGATGACTCTGAGCGCACGGAAAGTGCGGAAGACACCACGCGGCGGGCACAGGTTTTGCGTGAAATTGACACCCAGATACAAGAGTTACCGACACGTCAACGAGAAGCGTTCTTGATGCGTTACTGGGAGGAGATGGACGTTGCTGAAACTGCCAGCGCGATGGGCTGCTCGGAAGGCAGCGTCAAAACGCACTGTTCGCGCGCGGTCCAGTCACTTAGCAAAGCGCTCAAAGCCAGGGGAATATTTCTATGACAAAGCTGCACACACTCCAAATTCTGTCGCCCGAAGACCAGTTTGCGCGCCGCGTCACGGCACGTCTTTCCGAGGGTGCAGCCGATCTGCCACACGACATTTCCGAGCGGCTGCGCATCGCCCGAATGCAGGCTCTGGCGCACCGCAAGGCGGTCGTCATGCGCACCGCTACCGTGGTGGCCAGCCAGGGCGGCACCGCATCGCTGACTTTTGGCAACGACAGCCCCAGCTGGTGGAACCGTTTTGCGTCTGCATTGCCGCTGGTGGCCCTGGTGGCCGGACTGCTGACTATTTACGTGGTGCAGGATGACAACCGCGCCGACGAGCTGGCCGAGGTGGATTCCGCCCTGCTGTCCGACGATCTGCCTACCGCTGCGTATACCGACCCAGGCTTTGTCGAATTTCTCAAGTCCAACCGGGACAACAACCAATAATCGAGCCCCTTACGGATGCAGCCATCGCACAAGCGCTTTTTTTCTCTGTCGCCCTCTTCCGTGGCAGGCCTGGTCTGGGTAGGCTTGGCCTTGGCCGGATCACCGGCGTGGGCGCAAACGGCGGCACCTGCATCGATTCCCCTGGCCAAAGCCAGTGCGGCCGACCAGAAGCCGCTGTGGAAAGAGCTCACGCCTGCGCAGCAGGTCGCGTTGCAACCGCTATCCAGCCATTGGAATGACATCAGCGTCGGCCAGAAACGCAAATGGCTGGCTTTGTCGCTGAACTTTGCCAAGATGTCCGCGGACGAGCAGACCAAGCTGCACGAGCGCATGCTGGACTGGGGCTCACTAAGCCCTACCCAGCGCAGCCAGGCACGCCTGAACTTCGCCGAAACCAAGCGCCTGGCGCCCACGGAAAAGCAGGCCAAATGGGAGGCCTACCAGACCCTGGACCCCGAAGAGAAGCAAAAGCTGGCCAAAAACGTGCGCAACAAGCTGCCTGGTGCGGCCACGGCCGTCAAGCTGGTTCCGCAACAAAAGCT
Organism: Rhodoferax sp. OV413; assembly: GCF_900104385.1. Classification (GTDB taxonomy): domain Bacteria; phylum Pseudomonadota; class Gammaproteobacteria; order Burkholderiales; family Burkholderiaceae_C; genus Rhodoferax_B. The sequence goes on from NZ_FNJA01000001.1 coordinate 181,515, forward strand.
CGCCACCGTGCCGCCCGCGCGTAAAGACGAGCCCAAAGGCCCGTCCATCGCCACGGCGCCGCACCAGATCAACCCCAAGACCCTGCTCCCGCTGCCGGTACAGCGTATGGATGCCGCGCGGCCGCAGGCGGCCAATCCTCCCGCTACCAACGCACCATGATGGCATCGACTGCAGCGGCGGGTCCAGACCCACTGGCACCCACCGCGCCCAGCCTGCGCCGCCGCATGGCCTGCTGGCTGTACGAAGGCATGCTGATGTTCGGCGTGGTGTTCATTGCCGGCTACCTGTTTGGCACGCTGAGCCAGACCCGTAACGCCATGGACAACCGGCTGGGCCTGCAGGCCTTCTTGTTCGTCATCTTCGGCATCTACTTCACCTGGTTTTGGTCCAAAGGCCAAACCCTGGCCATGAAGACTTGGAATATCCGTGTGGTAGGCCAGGATGGGCGGGCCATTTCCCAGCCGCGCGCCCTGCTGCGCTATGTCTGCAGCTGGATCTGGTTTCTGCCGCCGCTGGCGGCCGTGGCACCGTTTGCACTGCCCGCCGGTGAAACCATGGTCATTCTGCTGGGCTGGGTGGCGGTCTGGGCTTTGCTGAGCCGCTTTCACCCGCAACGCCAGTTCTGGCATGACGCGCTGGCTGGCACCCGCCTGGTCGGCTCCTTGCCGCTGAGCCGGTGATGCCGCCGATGGAAGCACCCGCGGCGCAAAAATCCCGCAAAGGTTTGCAGCGCATCTGGCATGCGGCCGGCTACTCGCTGGCAGGGCTGCGGGCCGGCTGGGATGAAACTGCCTTCCGGCAAGAAGCCATCGCCGCCATCGTGCTGGTGCCGTTGGCGTTATGGTTGGCGAACAGCTGGGTGGAATTTGCCTTGCTGGCCGGCTCGGTGGTGTTGGTGCTGGTGGTCGAACTGTTGAACACCGGCATCGAGACCGCCATTGACCGCATCGGCCCCGAGTGGCATGCGCTGTCGAAACGCGCCAAGGACATGGGCAGCGCGGCCGTGCTGCTGAGTCTGCTGATGGCTGCAGCCATCTGGGCCATGCCCCTGCTGGGGCTGGCGAAACGACTGCTTACGTAAATTACACCGCGGATTCGTCCTGCTCGCCCGTACGGATGCGCAGCACGCGTTCCACGCTGGTCACAAAGATCTTGCCGTCACCAATTTTGCCGGTGCGCGCAGCCCGGACGATGGAGTCGATGCAGCGATCCACATCGTCGTCCTTGACCACTACTTCGACCTTTACCTTGGGCAAGAAGTCGACCACGTATTCGGCACCGCGGTACAGCTCGGTATGGCCCTTCTGGCGGCCAAAGCCTTTGACTTCGGTAACCGTGAGGCCGGTGACGCCGCATTCGGCCAATGCCTGGCGCACTTCTTCGAGTTTGAACGGTTTGAGGATGGCGGTGATTTGTTTCATGGTGCTAATTGGCCTCGGTTAAGCGCGGAAATGACTGGTTATAGGATAGCGCCAATCCTTGCCAAAACTGCGGTGGGTCACGCGAATTCCCACCGGCGACTGGCGGCGCTTGTATTCGTTGATCTTGATCAGGCGGGTCACGCGCTCCACATCGGCACGGTCGAAGCCGGCGGCGACGATGGCCTCCAGGCTTTCATCGTTCTCCATGTAGCGCTCCAGAATCGCATCCAGCACCTCGTAGGGCGGCAGGCTGTCCTGGTCGGTCTGGTCGGCGCGCAGCTCGGCGCTGGGTGGCCGGGTGATGATGCGCTCGGGGATCGGGTTGCTGCCCGTGCCGTACGGGTCGTTGGCGTTGCGCCAGCGCGCCAGCGCAAACACCAGGGTCTTGGCCACGTCCTTGATCACCGCGAAGCCGCCCGCCATGTCACCGTACAGCGTGCAATAGCCGGTGGCCATTTCGCTCTTGTTGCCAGTGGTGACCACGATGCTGCCGAACTTGTTGCTCAAGGCCATCAACAGGGTGCCGCGGATGCGGGCCTGGATATTTTCTTCGGTGGTGTCCTCGGCGCGGCCCACAAAATGCGGCGCCAGCGAAGCCTTGAACGCATCGAACTCCGGCAGGATGGAGATTTCGTTGTAGACCACACCAAGACGATTCGCCATGTCGCGGGCGTCAATCCAGGAAATGTCGGCGGTATAGGGCGACGGCATCATCACCGTGCGGACCCGGTCCTTGCCCAGCGCGTCCACCGCAATCGCCAGCACCAGGGCCGAGTCGATGCCGCCGGACAAGCCCAACAGCACGCCGGGGAAGCGGTTCTTGCCCACGTAGTCGCGCAGGCCCAGCACCAGCGCGTCCCACAGGTCAGCCTGCAGGCTGCGCTCGGGAACAATGCTTGCTTCCAATTTGATAGCTGCCTGCGCAGGTACTGCCTGCACGTAGAACAGATTTTCCTTGAATGCCGGGGCGTGACCACTGAGCGTACCGTCGGCATCCACGCAGAAGGAATTGCCGTCGAACACCACCTCGTCCTGCCCGCCCACGATGTGGGCGTAGACCAGCGGCAGGCCGGCGGCGCGGGCCCGGTCGGCCATGCGCACGATCCGCTCGCCGCCCTTGCCCACATGGAAGGGCGAGGCATTGATGACGGCCAGCAGCTCGGCCCCGGCCTGCTTAGCCAGCGCGGCGGGCTCATCGAACCAGGCATCTTCGCAAATCAGCAGACCGACCTTCACGCCCTGCACCTCGAACACGCAGACGCCGTGCCCGGGGGTGAAGTAGCGGCGTTCGTCGAACACCTGGTAGTTGGGCAGCTCGCGCTTGGCGTACGTAGCGAGCACGCGGCCCTCGCTGAGCACGCTGGCCGCATTGAAGCGGCGCTGCACGGCCACGGACTTGGTGCGGTCGTCGCCGCCGCTGGGGTGGCCGACCACGACGCACAGGCCGTTTAACCCGGCGAGTTCGCGGGCCACTGTTTTCACGGCATCATCGCAAGCAGCGGTGAAGGCCGGGCGCAGGAACAGGTCTTCGGCCGCATAGCCGCAGATCGACAGCTCCGGCGTCAACACCAGGCGCGCACCCTCGGCATAGGCGGTGCGGGCCGCATCGATGATTTTTTGCGCATTGCCGGCCAGGTCGCCGACGACAAAATTAAGCTGGGCAACACAGAGTTTGAGAGTCATGGAAACAAAAAATACGAGGGCAGCCGGCTGCTGCCTGCAGGGTGGGATATGAGTGCGACAGATTATGTCATCCGGGTGCTGGACTCGCCGCTGCTGCTGAGCGCCGAGGCCTGGAACGGCCTGCTGGCCCAGCAGCCCGACGCCAGCCCCTTCATGCGCCACGAATACCTGGCTGCGCTGCAGCTCAGCGGCAGCGCCACGCCCGCCACCGGCTGGACGCTGCGCCTGGTGACGCTATGGCAGGGCGAGGCCTTGCACGCCGCCTGCGCGCTGTACCTGAAAGACCATTCCTACGGCGAATACGTGTTTGACTGGGCCTGGGCCAATGCCTACCAGCAGCACGGCGTGCCCTACTACCCCAAGGCCATCATCGCTGCGCCCTTCACCCCCGTGCCCGGCGCGCGGCTGTTGGCCCGCGATGCCGCGGCGCGCCAGCTGCTGGTGCAGGCCGTGGTGGCCTGGTGCAACGAGCAAGAGCTGTCGTCGCTGCACGTGCTGTTTGCCAACCAGGAGGACGTGGACGCCTGTGCCGAGGCCGGCTTGATGCTGCGCCATACGGTCCAGTTCCATTGGACCAATACTGCGGCGGGCTACCAGGACTTCGACGACTTCCTGGCCTCCATGGCCCAGGACAAGCGCAAGAAGATCCGCCAGGAGCGCCGCAAGGTGGCGGACGCCGGCATCCGCTTCCGCTGGGCCCGGGGCCGCGACATCGCGCCGCAGGACTGGGATTTCTTCTACCGCTGCTACGAGCGCACCTACCTGGAACACGGCAACGCGCCGTATCTGAGCCGCGACTTCTTCCAGCGCATGGCCGACACCATGCCCGAGCACTGGCTGCTGTTCGTGGCCGAACGGGAGGACGCGGGAGTAATCAAGCCGATTGCTACCAGTTTGATAGCTATCAGCGCAGGTAATGCAAGCGCTAGCGGCCTAAATGATGCCCAACCTTTGGTTGCCTACGGCCGCTACTGGGGTGCCATCGAGCGTGTCGACTGCCTGCATTTCGAGGCCTGCTACTACCAGCCGCTGGCCTGGTGCATTGAACACGGCGTGGCCCGCTTTGAAGGCGGTGCCCAGGGCGAACACAAGATGGCGCGCGCCCTGCTGCCGGTCAAGACCACCAGCGCCCACTGGCTGGCCCACCCGGCGTTTGCCGATGCGGTGGAGCGCTTTCTGGAGCGCGAAGGCGCGGGGATTGCAGGCTACATGGACGACTTAGCCCAGCGCAGCCCGCTGAAACACCCTAAGCCCGCACAAACATCGTGACCAGCGGCTCCGAACCGACCTGGCGGCTCCAATGGCCGTGGACGTTGGGGTCGAAGGTGGCGCCGGCCGGCAGCACATCAGCCGAATAAAAGTGTTCGCCCGCCTTGAAGATGCGCGAGACGCCGCCTTGCAGGCCAATCTCCATCTGCCCACCCAGAATCACCACCCACTGCGGGTCGGTGGTGCAATGGAAGTTGCTCTGGAAGCCCACCGGGCTGTGGCGCAACTGGTAGCCGCCGCTGGGCTCCAGCGTGGACAGCTGGGAGGTGGGCGTGCCGCCGAGCAACTCCACGGCCTCGTCACGGAACTGGGCGCGGCCATCGGCCCCGGTGTAGAGCACGACTTTGGTGAATACGGTCATATCTGGTCCCACAAAATTGGAAGAAAGCGTCTGGCTGGGATCATAAGTGGCTGCGCTGATAATCTCCCCCCATGAATCCCCTGCTCACCAAACTCCAGCCCTACCCGTTTGAGCGGCTCAAGCAACTTTTTGCCAGCGTCACCCCGAACCCCGCCTACCGCGCCATCAGCCTGGGCATTGGCGAGCCCAAGCATGCGACACCTGCCTTTATTGAAACGGCCATGCTGGCCGGCATCAAAGGCCTGTCGGGCTACCCGGCTACCGGCGGCGACCCGGCTTTGCGTAACGCCATGGCCCAATGGATCCAGCGCCGCTACGGCCTGGAGCTGAACCCGGCCACCCAGGTGCTGCCGGTCAACGGCTCGCGCGAAGCGCTGTTTGCGTTTGCGCAGACCGTGATCGACCCCACCCAGACCGGTGCCACCGTGGTCTGCCCGAATCCGTTCTACCAAATCTACGAAGGCGCAGCTCTGCTGGGCGGCGCCACGCCCTACTACGCCCCCAGCGACCCGGCACGCAACTTTGCGGTCGACTGGGACAGCGTGCCCGCCGACGTCTGGGCGCGCACCCAGCTGCTGTTCGTCTGCTCGCCCGGCAACCCCACGGGCGCAGTGATGCCGCTGAGCGAATGGCAAAAGCTGTTCGCGCTGAGCGACCAGCACGGCTTTGTGATCGCCTCCGACGAGTGCTACAGCGAAATCTACTTCCGCGACGAAGCTCCGCTGGGTGGCCTCGAAGCCGCTGCCAAGCTGGGCCGCACAGATTTCAAGAACCTCATCGCCTTCACCAGCCTGTCCAAGCGCAGCAATGTGCCGGGCCTGCGCAGCGGCTTTGTGGCCGGCGACGCAGCGCTGATCAAGCCGTTTTTGCTGTACCGCACCTACCACGGCAGCGCGATGAGCCCGGTGGTGCAAAGCGCCAGCATCGCCGCCTGGAACGACGAAGCCCATGTGGTGGAAAACCGCGCGCTGTACCGTAGCAAGTTCGCCCAGGTTACGCCCATCCTGTCCGAAGTGATGGACGTGGCCCTGCCCGACGCCGGTTTTTACCTCTGGGCCCAGGTGCCTGGCCCGGCCACGGTGGACGGCCTGGACAGCGACGTGGCCTTCGCCCGCGACCTGCTGGCTGCCTACAATGTGACGGTGCTGCCTGGCAGCTACCTGGCACGCGAAGCCAACGGCCAGAACCCCGGCCGCCAGCGTATCCGCATGGCCTTGGTGGCAGAGACGGCCGAGTGCGCCGAGGCCGCCCAACGCATCCGACAATTCATCCAATCCAAAACCTGAAGCAGAGAACAACATGACACAACAACTCCAAGCCACCATCGACGCCGCCTGGGAAGACCGCGCGAATCTGTCGCCCACCGCCGCCTCGGCCGAAGTGCGTGACGCCGTCGCCCATGTGATCAACGAGCTGAACAACGGCCACCTGCGCGTCGCTACCCGCGAAGCCGTCGGCCAATGGACCGTGCACCAGTGGATCAAGAAGGCCGTGCTGCTGTCGTTCCGCCTGAAGGATAACGAAGTCATCAAGGCCGGCGACCTGGGCTTTTACGACAAGGTGCCCACCAAGTTCGCCCACCTGAGCGCGGATGAGATGAAGGCCACCGGCGTGCGCGTCGTGCCACCAGCCGTGGCCCGCCATGGCAGCTACATCGCCAAGGGCGCGGTGCTGATGCCGTCCTACGTGAACATCGGCGCCTACGTGGGCGAGAACACCATGGTCGACACCTGGGCCACCGTCGGCTCCTGCGCGCAGATCGGCAAGAACGTGCATTTGAGCGGCGGCGTCGGCATCGGCGGCGTGCTCGAGCCCCTGCAGGCCGGCCCGACCATCATCGAAGACAACTGCTTTGTCGGCGCACGCTCCGAAGTAGTTGAAGGCGTGATCGTTGAAGAGAACTCCGTTATCTCCATGGGCGTGTACCTCGGCCAAAGCACCCCGATCTACGACCGCGCCACCGACACCGTGACCTACGGCCGCATCCCCTCTGGCTCGGTGGTCATCAGCGGCACCCTGCCCAAGGATGGTGGCAAGTACAGCCTGTACGCGGCCATCATCGTCAAGCGCGTCGATGCACAAACCCGTTCCAAGACCAGCCTGAACGACCTGCTGCGGGATTGATCCCTGCCGCGCGGCGTTTTGGCAAACACGACACAAAGGTAATCGATGAGCACTATGGAACGGATCCTGCGCTTGATGCAGGAAAAACACGCCTCCGATGTCTACCTGTCGGCCAATTCGCCCGCGCTGATCCGCATCAACGGCCAGTGCGTGCCGATCAACAGCCAGATGCTGCAGGCCGACGCGCCGCGCAGCCTGCTGGCCGAGGTGGTGACGCCTGACCGCATCCAGGAGCTGGAAAAAACCGGCGAGCTGAACATGGCCGTGTCCCTGGCCGGCGTCGGCCGGTTCCGGGTCAGCGCCATGCGCCAGCGCGGCAGCTATTCGGTGGTGCTGCGCTACATCAATGTGGAAGTGCCGCTGCTGGCCAACCTGCGGGTGCCCGAGGTGCTGGGCGAGCTGGTGCTGCAAAAGCGCGGCCTGATCCTGATGGTCGGCTCGACCGGCGCCGGCAAGACCACCACCCAGGCCGCCATGATCGACCACCGCAACCAGCGCATGGGCGGCCACATCCTGACCATCGAAGACCCGATCGAGTACCTGTACAAAAACAAGCGCTCGGTGATCAACCAGCGCGAGATCGGCTCTGACACGGTGTCGCTCGAAGTGGCGCTGAAAAACGCGCTGCGCCAGGCACCCGACGTCATCCTGATCGGCGAAATCCGCGACCGCGAAACCATGTCGGCCGCCATTGCCTACGCCCAGACCGGCCATTTGTGCATGGCCACCCTGCATGCCAACAACAGCTACCAGGCGCTGAACCGCATCGTCAATTTCTACCCGGTGGAAGTGCGCGCCACCATGCTGGCCGATTTGTCGGTAGCGCTGAATGCCATCGTCTCGCAGCGCCTGCTGCGCACGCCGGCCGGCGAACGCGTGCCGGCCGTGGAGATCATGCTGAACACCTTGCTGGTGGCCGACATGATCGAGAAAGGCGATATCGGCGGCGTCAAGGAAGCCATGGAGAAATCCATCGCCGATGGCTCGCAAACCTTCGAAGGCGATATTGCGCGCCTGATCACCGAGGGCATCATCGACCGCAAGGAAGGCCTGGCCCATGCCGACTCGGCCACCAACCTGATGTGGCGGCTGCAGAACGACTTTGCCCGCGCCAGCCAGAAGAACGATGGCGAAGTCCTGCAAGCCGCGGCCGACGACGAGCCCTCCTTTACCGAAATCACCCTGGACGTACGGAACTGATGTCCCACACCCTGTACCTGGCTGAGCAACTGATCGCCCAGCCGTCCGTCACGCCCGATGACGCGCAATGCCAGGCCCTTGTCCAGGCCCGCCTGGCACCGCTGGGCTTTGAATTTGAAACCATCACCAGCGGCCCGGACAACTTCCGCGTCACCAACCTGTGGGCCGTGCGCCGCAGCACCTTTAAGGGTTTTAAGCCCGCAGCGCAGGCAGAATCTGCGCCAGCAGCTAGCAAACTCATAGCATTCGCCGGCCATACCGACGTGGTGCCCACCGGCCCGCTGGCGCAATGGAGCAGCGACCCGTTCATCCCCACGCACCGCGACGGCAAATTGTTCGGCCGTGGCGCCAGCGACATGAAGACATCCATCGCCGCCTTTGTGGTGGCGGTCGAAGAATACGTGGCCGCCCAGCCCGACACCCCGTTGTCCATCGCCCTGCTGCTGACCAGTGACGAAGAAGGCCCGTCCGTCGACGGCACGGTGGTGGTCTGCAAGCTGCTGCAGGAACGCGGCGAACGCATCGACTACTGCATCGTCGGCGAGCCCACCTCGGTGGAGCGCACCGGCGACATGGTGAAGAACGGCCGCCGCGGCAGCATGAGCGGCAAGCTGACCATCCGCGGCGTGCAAGGCCATATCGCCTACCCGCAGCTGGCCAAGAACCCGATCCACATGGCCATGCCGGCGCTGGCCGAGCTGGTGGCCATAGAGTGGGACGGGGGCAATGCCTTCTTCCAGCCGACCAGCTGGCAGATGAGCAATATCCACGCAGGCACTGGCGCCAACAACGTGATCCCCGGCACCGTGGTGGTGGACTTCAACTTCCGCTTCTGCACCGAATCCACACCCGACGGCCTGCAAAAACGCGTCCATGAAGTGCTGGACCGCCACGGCCTGGGCTACGACATCCAGTGGACCGTGGGCGGCCTGCCTTTCCTGACCACGCCCGGCACCCTGGTTGAAGCGGTACGCAAAGCGATACAGGCCGAAACCGGGCTGGACACCGAGCTGTCCACCACCGGCGGCACCAGCGACGCGCGCTTCATCGCCCAGATCTGCCCGCAGGTCATCGAATGCGGTCCGCCCAACGCCAGCATCCACAAGATCGACGAACACATCGCCGTGGCCGACATCGAGCCGCTGAAGAACATCTACCGCCGCACGCTGGAAAACCTGGCCAGCCATCCATGACCATTCTCGAACTCATAGAACAATCCGCCGCCCAGCTGGAGGCCGCAGGCGTGTCCTACGGCCATGGCACGACCAACGCCTTTGACGAAGCCGCCTGGCTGGTGCTGTGGCGACTGGGCCTGCCGGTGGACGACCTGGATTCTGTAGAAAATCAGCCTGTAGCGCAGGACAAGCAAGCGCTGGTAGCTACACTTTTGGAAGCACGCATCGCCAGCCGCAAGCCGGCGGCCTACCTCACCCAAGAGGCTTGGCTGCAAGGAGTGCCGTTCTATGTGGACGAACGTGCCATCGTGCCGCGCAGCTTCATCGCCGAGCTGCTGGTCGACGGCGGCATCGACTACTGGCTGCGCGAGGAAACCAGCACTGTGCTCGACCTGTGCACCGGCAACGGCAGCCTGGCCGTGCTGGCGGCCATGGTCTACCCCGACGTGCAGGTCACCGGCGCCGACATCAGCCCCGACGCACTGGCCGTGGCCCGCATCAATGTGGACAAGCACCAGCTGCAGCATCGCATCCAGCTGGTCGAATCCGATGGCCTGGCCCAGCTGGCCGGCCCGTTCGACCTGATTTTGTGTAACCCGCCCTACGTCAACAGCCAGAGCATGGCCGCCCTGCCCGCCGAATACCAGGCCGAGCCGGTGCTGGCGCTGGCCGGCGGCACGGACGGCATGGACTTCATCCGCAGCCTGCTGAAAAGCGCCGCCGCCAAGATGACGGCCGACGCCGTGCTGGTGCTGGAGATCGGCAACGAGCGCGAATACTTCGAGGCCGCGTTCCCGGCGCTCGAAGTGGTGTGGCTGGAAACCAGCGCCGGCGAAGACCAGGTGTTGCTGGTGACGCGCGAGGCGCTGGACGCGCTCTAAGCCAAGCTTAGCCGATCACTTCCGGCCACTCCGTGTGGAAGAACTGGCCTTCCGGCTTGTCGATGCGCTCGTAGGTGTGAGCGCCAAAAAAGTCGCGCTGGGCCTGCAGCAGATTCGCCGACAGCCGGTGAGAGCGGTAGCTGTCGTAGTACGACAGTGAGGAGCTGAAGGCCGGCACCGGAATGCCATGGCCCACTGCCAAGGCCACCACTTCGCGCCAGTTCTGCTGCGCAGCATTCAGCACGTCCTTGAAGAACGGCGCCAGCATCAGGTTCACCAGCGTCGGTTCGCTGCGGTAGGCATCGGTGATGTGGTTCAGGAAACGCGCACGGATGATGCAGCCGCCCCGCCAAATCGAGGCGATGCCGCCAAAGTCCAAGCCCCATTGCTTCTTCTCGCCCATGGTCTTGATCAAATCGAAGCCCTGGGTGTAGCTGATCACCTTGGAGGCATACAGCGCATCGTGCACCTTGGCCACCAGGTCCTTCTTGGCCGCGCTCAGGTCGGCTTTCGGTCCCTGCAGATGCTCGCTGGCCGCCACGCGCTGCTTTTTCTGCGATGACAGCACACGGGCTTCCACCGCAGCGTTGATGGTGCCGATGACCACGGCGTTCTCGGCTGCGTTCAGCTGCGTCCACTGGCCCGTGCCCTTCTGGCCGGCCTTGTCGAGGATCAGGTCGACCAGCGGTTTGCCGGTTTCCGGGTCTTTTTGCTCCAGCGCCTTGCCGGTGATCTGGATCAGGTAGCTTTGCAGCGCGCCTTCGTTCCACTCGTTGAAGATGGCGGCCATCTCGTCGGTGGTGAAGCCGGCCGCCTTGAACAGGCTGTAGGCCTCGCAGATCAGCTGCATGTCACCGTATTCGATGCCGTTGTGGATCATCTTCACGTAGTGGCCCGCACCACCGGGGCCGATGTGGATCACGCAGGGCTGGCCGTCGACCTTGGCGGCGATGCTCTCGAAGATCGGCTTCATCACCTCCCAGGTGGAGGCCGGGCCGCCGGGCATGATGGCCGGGCCCTTGCGCGCACCCTCCTCGCCACCCGACACGCCGGCGCCGATGAAGCGCAGGCCTTTTTCAGCCAGGTAGCTGTCGCGGCGCTCGGTGTCGGTGTACAGGCTGTTGCCGCCGTCGATGATGATGTCGTCTTTGTCCAGCAAGGGAATCAGTTGCTCGATCACCTGGTCCACCGGCGCGCCGGCCTTGACCATGATCTGGATCTTGCGCGGCGATGCCAGGCTTTGCACAAAGGCCTCCAGCGTGTCACAGCCGACCAGCTGTTTGCCGGGGTTGGCGGCAATGAATTCGTTGGTCTTGTCCACGGTGCGGTTGTACACGCTGACCTGGAAGCCGCGGCTTTCCACGTTCAGCACCAGGTTCTGGCCCATCACGGCCAGGCCAATCAATCCGAAATCGCTTTTCTTGCTGCTCATGTGCATGCTCAGTTGGGAGTAGGAGCGCTCCAAGCGCCCGGATGAAATTCAGAACTGCATTTTTACAGGGCTAGGGCCTGGATGCACGGACTGCAAAAAATACACACCAAATAAGCCTCCAGCGCATATTTAGATTGCGCAAGCAGCTATAAGTTACATAGCAAACATGCAGCCTGACCACCACACTGCAAAGCCAAGCCGTTACGGGTTTTCCCAGGTACAGGCCCAAGCCACTTAAAATCCACGCCATGCCGTCCCCGCACCTTGCGGCGGCTCAGGCCTTGTCCTCGCGGATTTCCTCTTATCTTCCCCGGCTGCCTTTGGCTGCCACCTTGCCATGATCACCCTTAAAAACGTCGTTCTTCGCCGTAGCGCCAAAGTATTGCTCGACAGCGCCAACGTCACCATCAACCCCGGCGAAAAGGTCGGCCTGGTGGGCCGCAACGGCGCCGGCAAGTCCACGCTGTTTGCCCTGCTCAACGGCACGCTGCACGAAGATGGCGGTGACTTCTACGTGCCGCCGCAATGGCGCCTGGCCCAGGTGGCGCAGGACATGCCGGAAACCGATCAAAGCGCCACCGACTTCGTGATCGAGGGCGACACCAATCTGTTGGCGGCCCAGCAGGAAGTCGACGCCGCCGAAGCCACCGACGACGGCGAACGCATGGCGAATGCCTACATGGCGCTGTTCGATGCGGGTTCCGGTGATGCCCAAGCCCGCGCCCAGGCACTGATCCTCGGTCTGGGCTTCAAGACCACCGAACTCGACAATCCAGTGAACAGCTTCTCCGGCGGCTGGCGCATGCGCTTGCAGCTGGCGCGCGCGCTGATGTGCCCGTCGGACCTAATGCTGCTCGACGAGCCGACCAACCACTTGGACTTGGACGCTTTGGTGTGGCTGGAAGCCTGGCTGAAACGCTACACCGGCACCATGCTGGTCATCAGCCATGACCGCGAATTCCTGGACGCCATCACCGACGTCACCGTGCACATCGAAACCGCCAAGCTGAACCGCTACGGCGGCAACTACAGCAAGTTCGAAGACATGCGCGCCGAAAAGATGGAGCAACAGTCGGCGTCCTTTGCCAAGCAGCAGGACAAGATTGCCCATCTGCAGAAATTCATTTCGCGCTTCAAGGCCCAGGCCAGCAAGGCCAAGCAAGCACAGAGCCGGGTCAAGGCGCTGGACCGCATGGAGAAGATCGCGCCGCTGCTGGCCGAGGCCGAGTTCACCTTCGAGTTCAAAGAGCCAGCCAATCTGCCGAACCCGATGCTGTCGATGTCCGACGCCACCTTCGGCTACCCGCCGCCAGAAGACGCACCCGCAGGCACCGGCCCGACGGTCATCGTGCAAAAGGTCAACAAGTCGGTACTGGCCGGCCAGCGCATTGGCATTCTGGGCGCCAACGGCCAGGGTAAATCGACCCTGGTGAAGACGGTAGCCCGCGCGCTGACGCCCATCCACGGCGAAATCCTCGAAGGCAAGGGCCTGAACATCGGCTACTTCGCCCAGCAGGAGCTCGACGTGCTGCGCCCGGTCGACACCCCGCTGGAGCACATGATCCACCTGGTGAAGGAAACCACCGCCGCCGGCAAACTGGCCGGCCAAGGCACGCGCGAACAGGACTTGCGCAGCTTCCTGGGTACCTTCAACTTCAGCGGCGACATGGTCAAGCAGGCCGTGGGCAGCATGAGCGGCGGCGAAAAAGCCCGCCTGGTGCTGTGCATGATCGTCTGGCAGCGCCCCAACCTGCTGCTGCTGGATGAGCCAACCAACCACTTGGACTTGGCCACCCGCGAAGCGCTGGCCATGGCATTGAATGAATTTGAAGGCACGGTGATGCTGGTCAGCCATGACCGGGCCTTGCTGCGCTCGGTGTGTGACGAGTTCTGGATGGTGTCGCGCGGCGGCGTCGAGCCTTTCGACGGTGATCTGGACGACTACCAGCGCTACCTGCTGGACGAAGCCAAGCGCATGCGCGAAGCCGCCAAGGAGGCTGGCAAAGCCGCAGTACCCGCACCTGCGCCGGTGGTGGTGGCTGCCCCCCCTGTCGTCAACACCAAGGCCTTGCAACGCGACCTGGACAAGATCGACACCGAGATGGCTGCCATGCAACTGGAAAAAGACGGTCTGGAGCAAAAGCTAGTCGACGCCAAGAACCCCCATGAACTCGGCCAGGCGGGCAAGCGGTTGAAGAAGGTCAACGCCGACATGGCGGCGCTGGAAGAACGCTGGATGGCTTTGTCCGAACAGCTGGAATCCGCAGGCGCCATCGCCGGCTAAGGCCTAGCAGGTATATTTAAGCCTCCTATTCACTTGGTATACGGAGATTTCTATGTTTTCTTTGATCGGCACGCTGATTGTGGGTCTGGTGGTCGGTTTGATTGCCCGCGCGGTCAAGCCCGGCGACGACAAGCTGGGGCTGATCATGACGTCCATCCTGGGCATTGCCGGCTCGTTCATCGCCGGCTTCGTGGGCGAGAAAATGGGCTGGTACGCGCCCGGCGCACCGGCCGGCTGGATTGCATCCGTCGTGGGCGCCATCGTGTTGCTGGTGATTTACGGCATGGTTAGCAAAAAGTAATTACGCACTTGGTGCGTCACGGCAAGGGCTTGCGCCAAACGGGTGCAAGCCCTTTTCTTTTGCACCGATTTGGATCAAATAATTCATTTTATTATTTATTGATTTATTTAATTCAATTTGGTATCTTTGCGACTCCAGACATTTGCAATGCACACCGCTGTCGGAAACCCATCCTTCAACCCGGTCATCCAGGAGTAGCCCGCATGAAACTCTCTCAATTCGCTGCCAAAGTCGCCTTCACGGTGGCCACCGTCGCTGCAGCCACCGTCCCCGCACTCGCAGCCGACTGGACCGTCGGCGCCAATATCGGCAATGTGCCCTGGGAATTCCAGGACGCCAGCGGCAAGTTCGTCGGCTTCGAGATCGATATGGTGAATGAGGTCGCCAAGCGCGCCGGCAAAACCGTGCAGATCGAGAACATCCCGTTCAACGGCCTGTTCCCCGCCGTGCAATCTGGCCGCATCCAGATCGCCATCTCCAGCATTACCATCACGCCAAAACGCCTGGAGTCGCTGGCGTTTGCCCAGCCCTATTACGACAGCGACCAGTCTCTGTCGGTACTGAAGACCACCAAGATCGACAAGCTGGAAGACCTGGCCGGCAAGACGGTCGGTGTGGACACGGCATCCACCGGCGACATCTATGCAACCCAGAACACCGCCAAACTGAAGATCGCCACCATCTCGCGCTACGAAGGCCTGGCACCCGCCATGCTGGACCTGGCTTCCGGCCGGATTGACGGCTACATCAGCGACATCCCGGCTGTGGAGTACTACATCAAGGACAAGCCGCAGTACCGCATTGCCGCGCGCATTCCCACCAACGAGCGCTACTCCTTCATGTTCGCCAAGAACTTCGCCGATGCTGCCAAGGTGAACGACATCCTGACGACGCTGAAGAAGGAAGGCTTTGTGTCGGCCACGCACAAGAAATGGTTTGGCACCACACCGCCCGACAGCTCGTCCAGTGTGATGGTGATGGACGTTCCCAAGCTGTAAACCCCTGCCAGCCCTCGCATGAATCTGCTCGACACCTTCTTCAACTGGCCGGTTTTCCGGGACGCCCTGCCCTTGCTGCTGCAGGGCCTGTGGACCACGATTCTGCTGGGGGCGGTCAGCATTCTGCTGGGCTTTGTAGGTGGCCTGCTGCTGGCCCTGGTGCGCCTGTACGGTGTGGCCTGGGTACGCACTGTGGCCCGCATCTATATCGACGTATTCCGGTCGATTCCTTTGCTGGTTTTGCTGGTACTGGTGTACTACGCCCTCCCGTTTGTTGGCATACGCCTGACCTCGTTTGCCGCGGCCACAGCAGCGTTGACCTTGGTGTCGTGCGCCTACACCGCCGAGATTTTTCGGGCTGGCATCGAGGCCATTCCCAAAGGCCAGTTCGAAGCGGCCGACGCCATTGGGCTCGGCTTTTTCAGCTGCATGCGCGATGTGGTGTTGCCGCAGGCCATGCGCATCGTCGTGCCGCCGCTGACCAGCAACTGCATCAATGTGCTGAAAGACACCGCGCTGGCCTCCGTCGTCGCCATGCCGGATCTGCTGAAGCAGGCCACGCAAGCCCAGGCCTTGGCAGCCAACCCCACGCCGCTGATCGGCGCAGCTGTGTTGTATCTGCTGCTATTGCTGCCGCTGGTGCGGCTGGTCGGATTTTTTGAAGCGCGGCACCGCACTTCTACCCGCTGAGGTGCACGCATGACGGCATTGATTGAAATTCGCGGACTCTGCAAGTTCTATGGCACGTTTGAAGCCCTGCACAGCATCGACCTGGACGTGACTGCCGGCGAGGTGGTGGTGGTCATCGGCCCTTCCGGCTCGGGCAAATCCACGCTGATACGCTGCATCAACCTGCTGGAAGACTACCAGCGCGGCGAGGTGCTGGTCGATGGCGAAAGAGTCGTGCGCGGCAAGGGCCTGGCCAAGGTACGGGCCGAAGTCGGCATGGTGTTTCAAAGCTTTAACCTATTTCCGCATCTGACGGCGCTGGCCAATGTGGCGCTGGGCCCGCTGCGGGTGCGGCATATGCCAAAGCGCGAAGCCGAAGCCCGGGCGCTGGCGCTGCTGGAGAAAGTCGGCCTGGGTGCCCATGCGCACAAGCGCCCGGCGCAGCTATCCGGCGGCCAGCAGCAGCGCGTGGCGATTGCCCGGGCGCTGGCGATGGAGCCCAAGGTACTGTTGTTTGACGAGCCCACCTCGGCGCTGGACCCGGAAATGGTCGGCGAGGTGCTGGATGTGATGCAGAACCTGGCACGCACCGGCGTGACCATGGTGGTGGTGACGCATGAGATGGGCTTCGCCCGCCGCGTCGCCGACCGGGTGATCTTCATGGAGGCCGGGCGCGTGATCGAGCAAGCCCCGCCCGAGCAATTCTTCAGCGCGCCCCGCGAGGAGCGTACCCAGGCCTTTCTGAAGGCCATTCTTCAACACTGACCCCTTATGCCGCACGCACTCAATCTGGACCATATCCGCGCCGAATTTCCGGCACTGAACAATGACTGCGCCTACCTCGACAACGCCGGCGGCTCACAGGTGCTGCGCCGCGTGGCCGACCGGGTGCGCGACTATCTGCTGACCAGCAGCGTGCAGCTGGGCGCCAGCTACGCCCAGTCGCAGGATGCCGGCGCCAAGGTGCTGGCGGCGCGCCGCTCGGTGGCCGAGCTGATCCACGCGCCCTTCGACGACGAAGTGGTGATGGGCGGCTCCACCACCTCGCTGATGTTCCAGGTGACGCAGGCGATCCAGCTCGGCATCCAGCCAGGCGATGAAATCATTGTCACGAATACCGACCACGAAGCCAATATCGGTGGCTGGATGCGGCTGCAGGCCGCAGGTGCCATCGTCAAGATATGGGAAGTGAACGGCGACACATTGGCACTCGATCTCGACAGCCTGGACCGGCTGCTGACGCCGCGCACCCGATGGGTCGCCATGACCCATGCGTCGAACATTCTCGGCACCGTCAACCCGGTGGCCGAAGTTGCGCAACGCGTACACGCCGTGGGCGCGCGCCTGTGCGTCGATGCCGTGGCCTACGCGCCGCACCGCCTAGTCGATGTGCAGGCCAGCGGCGCCGACATGTATGTGTTCAGCTTCTACAAGGTGTTCGGCCCGCACTATGCGGTGCTATGGGTGCAGCGCGATCTGCTGCTGTCGCTACCCAGCCTGAACCACTATTTCATCGGCCAGGATGTACTGCCCTACAAGCTGCAGCCAGGCAATGTGAACTACGAGTTGTCGTACGGCTGCATCGGCATCAACGACTACCTGGTGGACGTGGGCAGCCGCCTCGGTTCCACCGGCTCGGCCCGGCAGAAAATGCAGCTGGCGTTTGATGCCTTCGAGCAACATGAAGACGCGCTGGCCGAGCGCCTGCTGGGCTATCTGCGCAGCAAGAAATCGGTGCGCATCATCGGCCTGGACACTGCCAGCGAAGGTGGCCGTGTCCCCACGGTGAGCTTCATGGTGGCCGGCCAGATGTCGGAATCCATCGTCCGGCATATGGACCGTTTCCAGATCGGGATCCGCTTCGGCGACTTCTATGCCAAGCGCCTGATCGAATCGCTGGGGCTGCAGGCCCAGGGCGGCGTGGTCCGCGTGTCCATCGCCCACTACAACACGTTTGCCGAAATCGACCGGCTGGTACAGCATCTGGACGAGGTGATTGCATGAGCACGACCTTAATTCGCAACGGCCGCATCATCACCGCTACCGACGACTACGTAGCCGACCTGCTGATGCGCGACGGCGTGATCGACAGCATCGGCCGTAATTTGCAAGTCGGCGAAGACGTGGCCATCGTCGACGCCACCGGTCTCTACCTGCTACCCGGTGGCGTGGACACCCATGTGCACCTGGAAAATGTGATCGGCCCGACGATCACCTGCGACACCTTCGCCAGCGGCACCAAGGCCGCGGCCTTCGGCGGCACCACCACCATCGTCGACTTCGCGCTGCAAACCGCCACCGACTCGCCCCTGGGTGCCATCGCCCGGGCCCAACGCAGCGCCGAGTCGCAGGTGGCGGTGGACTTCAGCTTCCACGTGATCATCACCCGCGTCGACGAACAGGTGCTGCAGGATGTGCGCCATGCGATGCGCCACGAGGGTGTGACCAGCTTCAAGATGTTCATGGCCTACCCCGGCGTGATGATGGCCGACGACGCCGCCATCTTCCGCATGCTGCGCCAGGTCGGCGCCGACGGCGGCATGGTGGCGCTGCACGCCGAGAATGGCACGGTGATCGACCTGCTGATCAAGGAGGCACTGGACGCCGGCCACACCTCGCCGCGCTACCACGCGCTGACCCGCCCGGCCATCATGGAAGGCGAAGCCACGCACCGCGGCATCCGCCTGGCCGAGCTGGCGAATGCGCCGATCTACTTCGTGCACGTCTCCAGCAACCAGGCGCTGAAGCACATCGTGGCGGCCCGCGCCGAGGGCATTCCGGTGTTTGCCGAGACCTGCCCGCACTACCTGCTGTTCGACGACTCGGTCTACAACACCGACGACGTGGAAATCGCCAAATACGTGATGACGCCGCCGCTGCGCACGCCCGATGACCAGAAGCATCTGTGGCGCGCGCTGCGCTACGACGACCTGCAGGTCATCGCCACCGACCACTGCCCGTTTTGCATGAAGGAAGGCCACCTCGGTTACCGTATGCAGAAGATGCGCGGCAAAGACGACTTCTCGCTGATCCCTAACGGCGCGCCGGGCATCGAAACGCGGCTGGTCAGCCTGTTCGATATCGGCGTGATGCAGGGCAAGCTGTCGCTGAACCGCTTCGTGGAACTTACCTCGACGACGCCGGCCAAGCTGTTTGGCCTGTTCCCGAAGAAGGGCACGATCGCCGTCGGCAGCGATGCCGATGTGGTGCTGTTCGACCCGGCTGCCAGCCAGACGATTTACGCCAAAGACCTGCACGGCAACTGCGACTACACCCTGCTCGAAGGCCGCACGCTGCGCGGCCGGGTGGAGAAGGTATTTCTGCGCGGCAACTTGATTGTGGATGGCAAAGAATGGCGGGGGCGCGAAGGCATGGGCCGATTCGTGCCGCGCGGCGAGGTCCGGGCCTTCTGATTCTGTGGCTATGATTGCTATATGAGTAATAGCAAACCCCGCAATCTGGATGCGCTGCGTGACCTGATTGGACGTGAAAGCGAGCGGCTCACGCCGCGCATGCGCGATGCCGCCCGCTACGCCATCGACCACCCAAACGATATGGCGCTGAACCCGGTGGCCACGGTGGCCGGCATTGCCAAGATTGCGCCGGCGGCTTTCATCCGCATGGCCAAGGCGCTGGGTTTCGATGGCTATTCCGACCTGCAGCGCCTGTTCCGCGAACCGCTGCAGCACGCTGTCAAACCGACATTCAAAGAGCGCATACGCCACTTCGGCGGCGAGCAAACGCTGGACAACCCCGACGACCCGGCCGAGGTGCTGCGCGCTTTCAGCCAAGCCAATGTGGTGTCGCTGGAGCATCTGCAGGATGATGCCGCCAGCATGCCGCTGCAGGAAGCTATCGCGCTGATCCAGAACGCCCGCATCGTCCATGTGCTGGGCCTGCGCCGATCCTATGCAGTGGCGGCCTACCTGGCCTATGCGCTGAACCGGGTCGGCCAGCCGGCGGTGCAGATCACCGGCCTGGGGGGGGCCATCACCGAGCAGGCCAGTACCGCCGGGCCGCAGGATTTGCTGATCGCCATCAGTTTCCCGCCCTACGCGGCCGATACCTTGCAGGTCTGCGAGCAAATCCGTCAGAGCGGCGCCAAGCGGCTGGCGATCACCGACGCCTTCATGAGCCCAGTGGCCAAGGATGCCGACCTAGTACTGGAAGTGAACGACGCCAAGTTGCTGGGCTTTCGTTCACTGACCTCAGCCATGTGCCTGGCGCAGACCCTGGCCATGGGCCTGGCTTTCGCCAAACGCAGCAAGCGTAGCAAACGTGCGGGCACGCAGCCGACGCTGGCCGCCGACCTGCAAGATATTGATTGCTGATATGCCGTCCTCTACGCTGCCGATCGAACCTTTGACCGCCGAGGCCTTCCGGCCCTTTGGCGACGTCATCGAGGCCAGCGATAGCGCGCGGCATTTCAGCATCAACGACGGCTTTGCCGAGCGCTACCACGACCTGGCGCAGATCGATGTGGGCAGCCTGGGTGGCCGCGCCATTCTGAGCATCTTCAAGGCCTTGCCGCGCAGCCTGCCAATGCAGCTGGTATTGCTGGAGCGGCATCCGCTGGGCAGCCAGGCCTTCATGCCCTTGTCAGCGCTGCCATATCTGGTGGTGGTGGCCGAGGCCGGACCCGTGCCGCAGCTATCGGCCATCCGCTGCTTCCGCGCCGCACCGGGGCAAGGCGTGAACTATGCGCGTGGCACCTGGCACCACCCGCTAATTGCCTTGCACCAGGCGAGTGACTTTCTGGCGGTCGATCGCGGCGGTGCGCCCGGCGATGCGAACTGCGATGAGCATCCTCTGGGCGACACGCCAATCTGGATTGAATAAGCCGCGCTAAGCCTGCGGCAAGGCATCCATCGCGCTGGCAATCGCGCCCGGCGTCGTGAACCAGATATCACTGCGGTGGTTGGCAATATGCTGCAGCGCCCGGCGCAGATGCCGCAGGCGGTACGGTTGCCCAATGATGTAAGGGTGCAGCGCAATGCCCATCACCAGCGACTGACCCTGCGACTGCAGCAGCATTTCGTCGAAGTTGTCGATGACCATCTGGGCAAAGTCTTTCGCGTCCAGCTGGCGGCCCATGATCATTGGAATGTCGTTTAGCTCTTGCGGATAAGGGATAGACCAGATCGGACCGCTGCGCGTCTGCATCGCCACCGGCTGGTCGTCGTGGCACCAGTTCAAGCTGTAGCGGTAGCCGGCTTCGCGCAGCAGGTCCGGGGTCAGCGCGGTCTCGGCAATCCACGGCGACAGCCAACCGCTGGGTGCCACGCCGCTGTGCTGCAGCATCAGGTCGCGGCAGGATTGCAGCAGATCCAACTCGGTAGCCTCGTCCATACCGCTCTGGCGCTCGGCGTTGGTGTGGCCATGGCCGATCAGCTCATCGCCACGGGCCACGCAGGCAGCGACCACCTCGGGGCAATGCTCGTATAAAGCCGTGTTGACAAGGGTGCCGGCCGGCAGATTCAGTGCATCAAACAACTCCAGGCAGCGCCACACGCCGACGCGGTTACCATATTCGCGCCAGGCGTAGTTCAGCACATCGGGTTGCGGCAACACCGGGCCCAGATTCGCGCCGAGGCCTTCGCCGAAAGCGAAATGCTCGATGTTGAAACCCAGATACACCGCCAGCCGTGCACCGTTTGGCCAACGGAAATCGGGGCGCTGGTGGATGGCCGAATAGGGGAAGCGGTCGTGATGGGGGACCGTGGTGTAGCGTTGGACAGGCATGCGTACTCCCTTGGCTAAAAACCAAAAAGCCCGCTATCTTTTGAATAGCGGGCTTTTCTTAATTTTGGTGGGACGTGCGGGGGTCGAACCCACGACAAACGGATTAAAAGTCCGCTGCTCTACCAACTGAGCTAACGTCCCTGCTTTTAAGTTTTCACTCTGCAGCGTAGCCTTAGATTATAGCGTGGTTTTTGGTGTCTTTTCAATCGACGATGCCAATTTGTCCAAAACCCACCCGGCTGCGCACTGGCCGAAAGTGGCCGTCACGCTGACCACCGAACCATAGCCGTGGCAGTTCAGGCTGCCATCGCCTTCCACCGCACAGGAGGCGTCGGGCGGCATCACAGCTTCGCGGCTGAAGACGCAGGCAACGCTGATTTTTTTACCCTCGCGGGGTGCGCCATGCTCCTTACGCAATCGATAACGCAACTGGGCCAGCAGCGGATCGTGGGTGGTGAGCGACAGGTCGTCGATATCGACTTTGTGGGCGTGGCGCTTGCCGCCGGCCGCACCCACGGTAATGAAACAGCTGCGCGTCTGGCGGGCCCAGGCGGCCATGGCGGTTTTGGCTGGCACCTGGTCGCAGGCATCCACCACCGCGTCTGCGTCCGTAGGCAAGAGCTGCAGCCAGTTGCCCGGCTCGACAAACTCGTCTATGCAGTCGACGGTGCAGGCCGGATTGATCTGCGCGATACGCTCGCGCATGGCCACAATCTTGGCCTGTCCGACGGTGGACTCCAGCGCGTGGATCTGGCGGTTGATATTGGACTCGGACACATGGTCCATGTCGATCAGCGTCAAGCGCCCTACCCCGCTGCGGGCCAAGGCCTCGACCGTCCATGAGCCAACACCGCCAATACCGACGACCACCACGTGCGCAGCACGGATGCGCGCAGCGCCGGCCACGCCGTACAGGCGCTCCAGCCCGCCGAAGCGCCGCGCCAGATCGGTCGGCGTGGTTATGTCTACAGTTGGATTATGCACAAAATAGCCTTCTAGCGCTTATGCAACCAGCGTAAGCAGCTACGATAACAATAGCAAATACCGGGTTTGCTTACTTGAGCTTGCTCAAACGGTCCTTGGCAGCAGATGCGGCTTCAGACTGCGGATAGGCCTTGACCAAGTCTTCCAAGGTCTTGCGGGCCGCCTTGCTGTCCTTCAGTTCCATCTGGCAATTGGCAATCGACAAAGCGGCTTCTGGCGCCCGCGGATGGTCGGCTGCCGACGTCAACATGGTACGGAAATTGGTCACCGCGCCCTTGTAGTCTTTGTTGGCGTACTGGGCATTGCCCAACCAGAACAAAGCCGAAGGACCATAGCCGCTTTGCGGGTAGCGCTTGGTGAAGGCCGTAAACGCGTTTTGGGCGGCCACAAAGTCACCACCGCGGAACACCGCCAAAGCGGCATCGAATTCGCGCACTTCCGCGGGGTCGGCGGTGAACTCTTTGCCATCTACCGATACCTTGCTGGGTTCAAACTTGCGCAAGCGCTCGTCCACCCCCTGTGCCTGGTCCTTCAAGCGGCGCTGCACCTCGGCCACGTCGCGTGCCAACTGTTCGTCCTGGCCGCGCTGCCGGGCCATGTCATTGCGCAGGTTTTCAATCTGGCTTTGTAGATCGAGCAGGCTACGGCGCAACTGGCTGTTTTCTTCGGATGCTCTTCTCACATCCTCCGCCGCCTTTTGGGAAATCATGTCGACTTTGGCGCGCAAGTCCAAAATGGCTTTGCGCGCCTCGTCGTCCTCGAACAAAGCGGCGTGGGCACTGCTGGCAAGCAGCATCCAGCAGCCCAACGCCACGGCGGCCAGACGCGGTGCAGGGCTGCGGCTCATCGGTAGCTGATCTCAGCGCGGCGGTTCTTGGCCATGGCGGCCTCGTCGCCGCCTTGCACGGCGGGCTTTTCCTTGCCGAAGCTCACGGCTTCGAGCTGGCTATCGGCAACACCCAGCAGTCCCAAGGCGCGGCGCACCGACTCGGAACGCTTTTGGCCCAGAGCCAGGTTGTATTCGCGGCCACCGCGCTCGTCGGTATGGCCTTCGACCACGGCACGGCGGGTTTTGTCGGCCTTCAGGTAGCGGGCATTGGTTTCGATGATGGCCTGGTCGCTAGGCATCACGGCATAGCTGTCGAAATCGAAGTACACGATGCGGCCACTGCTGGGGCCGGTGGCCACCGAGCTGGACGCCGACAGATCCACCGGCGTCACGCCGCTTTGGGTCGCGCCCGATGCATTACCGTTTTGCGCGCCTGCGCCCGATTGGGTTACACCGGCACCGCTCTTGTCTACGACCGGCACATCGTCCAGCTTTACACCCGACGCACAACCCGCCAACACGGCGGTCAATGACAGCGCCCAGATCATATTTTTCATGTTCAAACTCCTGGTTAAATAGATAAAGATTTATGGTTTGAGAAACGGACCCCAGTCCGGTTCACGTATATCGCCAGCCTGCCCTGCGAGGCGTGCCTTGATCTTGCCATCCAGCGTGGTCGTCATCAAAGCCTCGCGGCCTTGCTGCTGGGTCGCATAGACCAGCAAACGGCTGTTCGGGGCAAAGCTGGGACTTTCGTCGGCGCTGGTATCGGTGATGCTGGTCACGGTGGAGCTACTGAGCTCCATTACTTGCAACTTGAACGCGCCGCCGATGCGGGAAATGTAGGCGAGCCAGCGGCCATCCGGGCTGATACTGGGCGAGATGTTGTAACTGCCGGTAAAGGTAACGCGCTCTGGATTGCCTCCGCTGCTGGGCATCCGGTAGATCTGCGGTGCGCCGCCACGGTCGCTGACGAAGTAAATGTATTTGCCGTCGGCCGAATACCGGGGTTCGGTGTCGATGCCGCTCGACTGGGTGAGCCGCCGCGGCTCACCACCATTGGCGTCAATGGTGTAGAGCTGTGAGCCGCCGTCGCGGCTCAAGGTCATGGCCAGACTGCGGCCATCGGGCGCCCAGGCAGGCGCGCTGTTGGAACCCTTGAAGTTGGCGATCAGGCGGCGCTTGCCGCTGGACACGTCGTGCACATAGATCACCGGCTTGCGGGCTTCAAAAGACACGTAGGCTAGCTGCGCGCCGTTCGGCGACCAGGCCGGGGAAATGATGGACTCGGGGCTGGCCAGCGCGGTTTGGCTGTTCTCGCCATCGGCATCGGCAACCCACAGCGTATGGCGGGTGCCTGCTTTGGTGACGTAGGCGATGCGGGTCGAGAAAATGCCTTTGTCGCCCGTCAGCTTTTCGTAAATGAAATCGGCGATACGGTGGGCTGCCAGGCGCAAATCGCCCTGCGGCACGGTAAAGCTCTGGCCGCCCAGATCTTGCACGCGCACCACGTCCCAAAGGCGAAACCGTACGTCGTAGCGGCCATCGGCCAGCCGGGTCACACTGCCGGTCACCAAGGAGTCAGCGGTTTTTTGTCGCCATAAGGCGACGTCGGGCCGAGCCGTTTCGTCTAGCGCTACACCGCTGGCATCGATGGCCCGGAACTGCCCGCTGCGCTCCAGATCGGCCTGCACAATCGCACCGATCTTTTGCGGCGATTGCTCGTCGCCGCGGAAGCTGGCCACCGCAATCGGCAGCTGGGTCAGGCCGATACCCGAAACTTCTACCCGAAACTGCGCCAAGGCGGGCGCTGCGGCCGCCGCAGCCAAAAGCCCCATCGCGCCCCCCATTGCGCCCATTACCTGGCGCCTGTGCCAATGCGAACCCAAATTCTTCACAAATCTTCTCCCATGCTATTTAGTTGATACGGGTGACCTGCACCCCTTGGCGGTCTGCCAGTTGGTCCAGCCCCACATCGGCCTTTACCTGTGCGCCGTGCATGCGCGCCAGCACACGCTGGCGATTGATACTCTCCTGGTCTCTGGCGTTCTCCCGGTGCCACAAGTGGTAGACCTCGGTGCCCCAGAAACCGTTTATTCGTTGCATGCCGTGGTGGTGCAAACGCAGCACCAGATCGGCATCCTCATGGCCCCAGCCATTGAAGCTTTCGTCGAAACCATTGACGGCTCGGAAGTCCTTGTTCCATACAGCAAAATTACAGCTGCGGATGCCTTTCCAGCGAAACCCGGTCGATGTTCTGAACGGGGCCGAAGGCCAGTGCAGCAGGTGGAGCAACTTGTTGCTTTCACCACTCCAGCGCATGCGCGCCCAGTCTACCGCGCTGAGTTGGAGCAGATCCACGGCGTTTTGTTCCACAAGCCGGGTCACATTTTCATTCAGCAGCACGCGGCTGCCGTTCACGAAAGCCCCGGTTTGGGCTAGCAACTGGTGCTGGGCCATGAATGCGGCATTGGGAACGCAGTCCCCATCCAGAAAAATCAGGTAGTCCGCGTCGGCTTGCGCTGCAGCCAGATTGCGCGCGCGAGCCGCAGTGAAACCGACATCGGGATGCCATACGTGGTGCACCGGGCAAGCAAAGCTGGGCATGCCGCTACGCATGGCCTCTACTTGCTCGGGGCGGGAACCATCGTCGGCGATCCACACCGAATGGTCTGGGCCGCACTGGGTCGCCAACGAGCGCAACACGGCCAGCAGTGCATTCGCACGGTTGTAGGTCAGCACCACCAGCGCGATTTTCAATGCCATCAGGCAGGCTCTTTCTCATCCACCCGGCGCTGCAGCAACCACAGCTTCAAATAGCGGTAGTAAGTGCCTTCGGCATTCGAAATCGCCAACACCAAGCCCATGCGCCCATCCAGAAAACCGCGACGAATGACGTAGGTACGGAAGAATGCCCAAAAGCCATGCAGCAAAGCCTTGCCCAATGAAGCCGACTTACCCTTGTTGGCTAAAGCCTGTGCGCCGGCCGTGGAGTAGCGGTTGACCTTGTCGAGTACCGACTCCAGATTGCGAAAGCTCAGGTGCGCCATCGGGCCTTGCAGCGCGCCAACCGGCAAACTCGTCCGCAGCGACTCATGCACCAGATCATCCGAGAACCGCGCTGCACCGCGCTGGAACAAGCGCACCACCGGGTCCGGGTACCAGCCTGAGTGGTTCATGGTCTGGCCGCAGTAACTGGAGCGCCGGTTCAACGCATAGACCTTGTGGGTAGGGGCAACCATAGTTGCCATGATTTCATCCCGCAGAATGGGTCCAATGCGCTCATCGGCATCAATCGACAAAATCCAGTCTTGCGTCGCCATATCCACCGCACGGTTCTTCTGCTGGCCAAAGCCTGGCCAATCTGGCGTCTGCAGAATCCTGGCCCCGAACGACTGAGCAATCTGCAAGGTGCCATCGGTACTGCCACTGTCCACCACCACCAGTTCATCGGCGAAGGAGACGGACTCCAGGCAGGACGCCAAATTCAGGGCTTCGTTCTTGGTAATGATGACAACAGACAAACCCATCAGAGAGCGCCGCCTGCAAGTGGAGTGAGCGAATCAAGTTCAAACATAGGCTGGGGATTATGAAGGCAAGCGCAAGCAGCCAACGCCACATCCGGTCCTAGCGCAGGGCAGCTTGTGAAAAGCTGGATAATCCCGACTCTTTGAAAAGTTCCGAAGCCTTCAATGAAAACCGTGTGGCCTGTTTGTGCTGACGCCCACCGCCTTTGTTAAATACAACTGCCGCTCAAGCCCCCACCTATCACTCAGGCAGTCACCCCATGAACACCGAGACTCCCCCCAGCCTGGTTAGCCTGCTGCGACAAAGCGTTGGCCGGCTATCGCCCTACTTCTTCAAAGGCCGTCGCTCGGCGTGGCTGGTTGTCATCCTGGCGACCATCATCGGTGCCGCTACCGAGCCCTTGGTACCCGCCATGCTCAAGCCTTTGCTCGACAACGGCTTTCAAAAAGGCGCGCTGAACCCCTGGCTTGTCCCCATCGCCTTGATTGCCGTGTTCGGCCTGCGGGGCCTGAGCAGCTTCTTGGGAGACGTGGCCATGGCCAAGATTACCCAGGATGGCCTTGATACGCTGCGCACAGCCATGTTTGGCCGCTTGCTGGACGCACAAAGCGCGCTGTTCTCGCAGAGAAACGCCAGCTCGCTGTCCAACACCATCGTTTATGAAGTGCAGAACGGCGCCATCTTGCTCGTTACCTCGGTGATGGGCTTGGCCAAAGACGCCATGGTGCTGGTTGCCCTGGTAGCTTATCTGCTGTATTTGAACTGGCAGTTGACGCTGATTCTGGTGGTGCTGTTCCCGTCCGTGGCGTTTGTGACGCGCACGCTATCGCGTCGCCTGTACCAGATTGCCAAAAGCAGCCAAGGGGCAACCGATGGACTCGCCTATGTGGTGGAAGAGAACGTGTTGGCCTACCGGGTCGTCCGATTGCATGCCGCGCAGGGCGCGCAGGCCAAGCGCTTCAGCCTGCTCAGCCAGGGCTTGCGCCGGCTGGCTATGAAGTCAGCCACGGCCTCAGCGGCGGTCACGCCCATGACCCACATGATGTCGGCGATTGCGCTGTCCAGCGTGATTTGCGTAGCGCTGCTACAAGGCTCCAGCGAAGTCAGTGCGGGAGAATTCGCGTCGTATATCACTGCCATGCTGATGCTGATTGCCCCGGTCAAACGGCTTTCAGACATCGCCAGCCCGGTGACTCGCGGACTCGCCGCGATGGAGCGGGCGCTCGACCTGATTGAAAAGACACCCATGGAGCCGAGTGGCGACTTCGTCCTCGCGCGGGCGCAGGGTCGTATTGAATTCCAAGCCGTCACCGTACGCTACCGATACGATGAAACCCGCTCAGCGCTGAACCAGGTCTCACTGAACGTTGCGCCGGGCGAAGTGGTGGCATTGGTCGGACCGTCGGGTTCCGGCAAGACGTCGTTGGTCAACTTGCTGCCGCGGTTTGTGTCCGCCCAAGCGGGCAATGTACTGGTCGATGGTCATAACATCAACGACTGGCAGCTCAAGGCCTTGCGCAACCAGTTTGCCATCGTTAACCAGGACGTGGTGATGTTCAACGACACCCTGGCCGCGAACGTTGCGCTCGGCGACACACCCGACCGGGCGCGGGTCGAAGCCTGCTTGCGGGCTGCCAACTTGGGTGGATTTCTGGACGATGCCCCCCAAGGCATAGACACCATGACAGGCCACAATGCGGCCGAGCTATCGGGCGGCCAGCGCCAACGCCTGGCCATCGCCCGGGCGCTGTACAAAGATGCCCCGATACTGATTCTGGATGAAGCCACGTCGGCCCTGGATACCGAGTCCGAACGTCTGGTACAGGAAGCCTTACAACGCTTGATGACGGGCCGCACTACGCTAATCATTGCGCACCGCCTGTCCACCATCGAACATGCGGATCGGGTGGCCGTGCTTGACCAGGGCGAAATCATCGAAATCGGCACCCATGCCGAGTTGATTACCCGAGCCGGACTTTACGCACGCTTACATGCGCTGCAATTTGGCACGCAGCCCGCGCTAGCGGCCTGAAGAAAGCCACTGCCCCATCCATAGCAGAAGAAGCGCTCTTTTTGTGAAAAAAATACTGGTGATTGCCACCCGGCAAATTGGTGACGTGTTGCTGACCACGCCTCTCATTCGGGCGGCACGTCGACAATGGCCGGAAGCGCAGATTGACGTTATCGGCCTGGCCGGCACCTTGGGCATGCTGAAAGGCAACCCAGACATCCACTCGCTTATCACCACCCACCCGGCCAAGGGTTGGCGCGATACGCTGGAGGTGCTAGGCACCATCTGGAAACGCTACGACCTGGCACTCGTTACCCAGCCCAGCGATCGGGCACATCTCATTGGTTGGGCCGCAAGCCGGCGTCACCGCAGCGGCATCATCCCCGCCAAGAATTCCAGCAACTGGTGGAAGAAACGCATCCTGAGCCACGTGGTCATCAGTGATGGAGATGAAGGCGCGCAGCACGTGGTCATGGAAAAAATGGCTTTGCTGGCCCCATGGCACACTGCTGTAGCCGAAGATACCAGGGTGCAGCCCCCGCCAGCCCAAACACTTCCAACCCAACTTGATGCATTGATTACGCCCCAAGCCATCGTCGTCCATGCTCCTTCAATGTGGCCATATAAGCAGTGGCCGATAGCGCATTTTCGACAGTTGGTGGTGCAGTTGATTGAGGCTGGGTACCAGGTGGTACTCACCGGCAGCGCCAGTCAAGTAGACAAAGACTGTATCCAACAGTTGCATGATGTTGCGCCCTCACCGCAGCTGATTGATTCGAGTGGTCAACTCAACTTCAACCAGTTGGTCGGTTTGTTTCAACGGGCAAGGCTGTATATAGGCCCGGACACTTCCGTGACGCACTTGGCAGCTGCCAGTGGCATCCGTGTGCTCACGCTGTTCGGCCCCACCAACCCGGTTCGCTGGGGCCCTTGGCCCAGTGCGCCAGACATCCGACAAGCCTACGTTCCACATTCTTTAGAACAGAAAGTGCACAACATTACGCTGCTGCAGGGCGCGATGGCCTGTGTGCCGTGCAGCAAAGCCGGATGCGAAAACCATACGCAGAGCCGTAGCGACTGCCTCAACAGCATATCGTCTGGCCGCGTGTACCAAATGGTGCAGAACCTACTCTAAAAATGCAGCCATTATCTGTTTATCGAAATTGACTGGCTCCTGCATGATTGCCGCACGGTAGACGAGAAAATCATTCTGACTTTCCGTCGTTGCATCAAAAATGCGCGTTGCCTCGCGCTCAAAACTGGCTACAAAATCAGGTGCCGATGGATCGAGCTTGTAGCGTGTATCCATGGGTACATCCACGCTATTAGCGGCCGAACCATATTGCCCCGTTATCACGCAACAGCCATGCAACACAGCCTCGCGTGGGAGGCGGTCTTTGCCGGGATGGTGGCCAAAATCCATATAGATCTTTCCACTCAAAAAATGGTCCGCCAACTGCTGGCGGTTGTACCCCGTTAACGGCATGAAATCCCAGGCAGGAAAAGCAGCCCGGAGCTGGGCTGTAATCGCCGCACCTTTGTGGGGGTTGTAAAAAATGCGGTTGATACGTTGCGCTCGTGCCAAGCGTTCAGGAAGCAATGCCAAATACGCTGCTTCTGTATAGACCGGTATCGGATCCGACAGCGGCAGAGCGTCAATGCCATTCTCCTGAAGAAACAATCTGGCGTAATGGCTTTGCGCAAAATGCGGCAACCCACGAAGGGCATCCAGACCTTGCCACGGAATACGCCCTTTGATCTGATTCTTGAGATAGCGCAATTTGTCTCGCAAGGGGTTCTTGTAACGCACGCACGTAAAATTGTTCACCGACATCCACCAGATAGCAGCCTGGGCGGAGCGGGTCTTCAGTGCCAATTTGGTAAATATCTCAGGGAATAAAATCAGATGGCCAGGCTGATCTTGGTACTGCTGAACAGGTACGTTGTACTTTTTATAAGCCGGAGGAGTGGCAAAGGTTTGATCAAACGGGTGATATACCATCGCGGCAGATTGACCTAGCATGTTCATCCGCTCGACCAACTGGTGCAGCGCCTCCGGGCCTGCCGTCATTGCGTTTCCTGGGCATACCACAAGCACTTTTTGATACCGTTTTTTTTGCATATATTTTTGTTTGTTCATGCCCACTAGTGCCCTTCGCCTGCCCCAGGCCACCCAATTGACACGCATCTTGGCCCGAAGGGAGATTTACCAAACCTCGGCCGAAAAGAGCCCGCTGAGTATCCCCGATTTGCTATTCATCGCGTGCCTGGCTCTGGCACCTTTGTGTCTTCTCAGTGTGCGCAGCTGGACGATTTTTTTTGTATTTTGTTTGGTGGGGCTCGCTACCTGGCAACTGGGGCGCCCCGAAAATGGATTCGCAGTATTGCGTGGAGATCCCGCCAGGATGTGGATAGTCGCCACCTTGGCATCCCCTTTGATAGCGGTCTTGGCCGGGCAATTGGTCCGAGGGCATATTCAGCCTGGGTTGATGGACGGGCCAAGCCGCGCATTGCTAGCCATCACCCTTTTTACATATCTTTTGCACAAGCAAATTGATTTTGTGCGCTTGCTGGAGTGGTCGGCACCACTTTCATTGCTCATACTATGCGGCGTTTTGTTGGTGCACCCCTACGGATATGCCTCAATGACGAGCGAGCGCTTTGGCACCTTTGCCGTAGACCCCTTATCTCTTGGCCAGTATGCGACGCTGCTAGGCTTCATCTGCCTGATCACACTGAATCTCTATGGACCTGACCGCCTCCTACTGAAGAGCCTCAAATTCATGGGTATGGCCATTGCTGTCTGGATCAGTATTGGGACGGGTTCACGCAGCGGATGGATTGCTTTTCCTTTTTTGATATTGCTGTGGCTCATTTTTGTACACCAGATACGCCAGATCAAAACACTCGTTCCTGTGCTCCTAGGCTTGGGTTTTCTCGGATTTATGGTGTACGAAACAAATGCCATGGTGCATGAACGCATAGGCTTGGCCATCACCGAGTTCATGGAATATTCACATGGCTACGGCCACGACACCTCTACAGGACTGCGTATGTCGATGCTGAAGATGGCAGGCTTGCTTTTTTGGGAGCAGCCACTTGCCGGATACGGAGATTCGCACTATCCCGCACTGTCCGGCATTCCTTCTATTGCCCCATTCAATACAGAAGCCCTGGAATTCGCCCTCATCCACAACGGCGTGCATAACGAAATCATGCAGAACGCCCTGCGCTCTGGGGTCTTCGGCCTTGCTTCAAGTCTGCTGATGTTTATCGTACCTGGTGTGGTCTTCTATCGAGGCACGCGCTCACAGATACCTAGCGTGCGCGCCGCCGGCCTGGTGGGCCTTTGCTACATCGTGGCGGTGTTTTGCTTTGGCTTGAGCACCGAAACTTTCAATCTCAAATATACCATCTCGTTCTACGCACTGATGGTATCCACCCTTGCGGCACAAGTGTTGCGACCACAATCCATCTGATATGAATTCCGCACGCTACGCACTCACCTTCGCTTGCTATAACCAAGTCGAATACACCCGCCAATGCATAGACAGCATGGTTCGGCATGGCATGGACTTGTCTCGGCTCATCGTGGTGGATAACGGGTCCAAAGACGATACCCGCGATTACCTCCTCACGGTGCCCGTCGGTGGACGCATATACAACCAGGCCAACCTCGGCTGCGGTGTGGCCTGGAACCAGGGTGCACTGGCGTTGCAGGCCGAATGGACCATCGTGATGAATAACGATGTACTGGTCAGTCCGCAATGGATTGAGTCGCTGATAGGCACCGCAGAACAACACGGTTTGAAGGTCGTCTCCCCCGCCCTGATCGAGGGGCCGCTGGATTACGACTTTGAGAAATTCGCCCCCATGGCATCGCAGAAAATGGCGGGTACCGTACGGGTTGGAGGTCGCCACGCCGTGTGCCTCGCAGTGCACCAGTCGGTGTGGATGGACATTGGTTACTTCCAACCGGTACCCAAATTACTGGGCTATGAGGACACCCTGTTCTTCCACGAGCTGGAGAAAGCCCGCATTCCCATCGGCATGGCAGGCGCATCTTGGCTGCACCACTACGGCTCGGTCACCCAATCAGCGATGAAACAGGAGCGCGGTCTGGCAGAGCACGATGGCCTGGGCTACCGCTACAACTACAAATTGCTGAACCAAAGTTGGCTGACCCGTAAACTCGCCAAGTCACGCCGGATTGCACAGCAAAAAATCTGGCAAAAAGAAGAGCTGGCAGCCCACGCCATGACTATCCACGGACTGCGCGAGAACGGCCAGTTCCGCTGGATTTAAGCCAACCTCACAGCAGCACGATGTCGTACTGCTCCTGACCCATGGCGCCCTCGCTTTGCAGCGAAATTGGCTTGCCGATGAAATCGCTCAAACCCGCCAAGTGCTGGCTTTCTTCATCCAGAAACAACTCAATCACCTTGGGTGAGGCCACGATGCGGAATTCACGCGGGTTGAACTGGCGGGCTTCTCGCAGGATCTCGCGCAGGATGTCATAGGTTACGCTGCGCGCGGTTTTTACCGTGCCCTTGCCACTGCACACGGCACAGGGCTCGCACAGCATATGGGCTAGCGATTCGCGGGTGCGCTTGCGCGTCATCTCCACCAAGCCTAGCGCCGAAAACGCGCCTGCCGTGGTTTTGACCCGGTCCCGCGCCAGCTGCTTGCGGAACTCCGCCAGTACCGTCTCACGGTGGTCTTCGCGGGCCATATCGATGAAATCCACGATCACAATCCCGCCCAGATTGCGTAGGCGCAATTGCCGGGCGATGGCCTGGGTGGCCTCCAGATTCGTCTTGAAAATAGTGTCGTCAAAGTTGCGCGCGCCGACAAACGCGCCGGTATTCACATCCACCGTAGTCAGTGCCTCGGTCTGGTCGACGATCAGGTAACCGCCCGACTTCAGATCGACGCGCCGGCCCAGCGCCTTGGCGACCTCCTCGTCGATGGAAAACAAATCAAAGATCGGGCGTTCGCCCTTGTAGTGCTGCAGTTTCTCGACCGCCGCCGGCATGAACTCCTTGCCAAACACCTGCAGCTTTTCAAACTGCTCGCGGGAATCCAGCCGAATAGTCTGGGTCTGCTCACACACCAAGTCGCGCAACACGCGCTGCAGCAGATTCAGGTCCTGGTGCAGCAAAGACGTGGGCGGCAAGCGCACCGAGGCACTTTTGATGCGCGCCCAGGCTTTGCGCAGATAGGCAATGTCGTCGGCCAGCTCTGCATCGGTGGCATCTTCGCCATTGGTGCGCAAAATGAAGCCACCACCGCCGCCGGTAGCAGCATCGCCCACCAGGGTCTGCAAGCGCCGCCGCAGGTCTTCGCGCTGGGCCAGGGGGATTTTTTGCGAAACCCCCACATGGTCATCCTGCGGCAAAAACACCAGCAAGCGGCCGGCGATGCTGATCTGGGCCGAAAGTCGTGCGCCCTTGGTGCCGATCGGGTCCTTGATGACTTGCACCATCAAGGCCTGGCCTTCGAAAACCTGTCGCTCGATGGGTACGCTGGGCGCGGCTGGGCGCGGTACGCCGTTGGCGTCCACCTCGGCAGCCTTGTGCCCCACAAAACCATTCGCCAGGTCAGCCACATGCAGGAACGCGGCACGCTCCAGCCCAATGTCAATGAACGTGGATTGCATGCCCGGCAAGACCCGCACCACCTTGCCCAGGTAGACATTGCCCACCATGCCGCGCTCCAACGTACGCTCGACGTGCAGCTCTTGCACAGAGCCGTGCTCAACCACCGCAACACGGGTTTCCTGGGGCGACCAATTGATGAGGATGTCTTGTTGCATGGCAGGTGTAGTCACAGCTTGAAACCGACAGCGCGCAGTAGCTGCGCTGTCTCGAACATGGGTAAGCCCATGATGCCCGAATAGCTGCCACTGATCTGCGAGATAAACCCTGCCGCCCTGCCCTGCACCGCGTAGGCGCCGGCCTTGCCCAAGGGCTCACCCGAGGCCACATAACTCTTGATCTGCGCCGGGGTCAACGGGGCAAAGGTCACACGGGAATCGCTCAGCGCCTCCTGGCGCTTGTTCCGATGCTGCACGGCCACCGCCGTCAGCACGCGGTGCCGGGTACCGCCAAGTTCGGCCAGCATGCGGGAGGCATCCGCAGCATCCTCCGGCTTGCCGAATATTTTGCGGCCCAAAGCCACTGTGGTATCGGAACAAAGTATCGGGGCCACGGGCAGGCGCCGGCGCTTCAGGCGGGCCAGGGCTGCATCGAGTTTTAGGCCTGTAACGCGCTTTACGTAAGCGGCAGGCGCTTCGTTTTTAATAGCAACCTCCAAACCTTCACTGTCTTCATCGGCATCCGGCAACAGCAGTTCGTGGCGTACCCCCAGTTGGTCCAGCAGTTGGCTGCGGCGGGGGCTTTGCGAGGCGAGGTAAATGAAATCGATCATGGCACGATTATCGGGTGTGGCCGGCCCCAAAAAAAGAACAGCCCGCCCATCATTGCGATGGGCGGGCTGCCAGCAAGCTAATGCAGATTACTGCTTGACAGCTTCGACCTGGACCACCAGACGAACCGCGTCAGGGAAGCCGTAGTTCGCGCCCCAGGTCATGCCCCATTGGCTGCGTTGGATGGTGGTGTCAAAGTCACCGCCGCAGACCTCACGCTTAAGCATGGGGTTCTGGTAGCAATTGAACTGGCTGGCTTTCAAAGTGACAGGATTGGTCTTGCCCAGCAAGGTCAGGTTGCCGACCACTTCCGACACCTTGTCGCCGTTGAAGACAAATTTCTCGGCGGTGAAACCGATGGTAGGAAACTGGGCGACGTTGAAGAAATCTGCACTTTGCAGATGCTTGTCAAATGCAGCCGTGCCGGTGGACAAAGAGGTTGCGTCGATCTTCAGATCTACTTTGCCCGTCTTACCTGCGCGGTCCAGCTGTACCGAGCCTTCTTTTTTGTCGAAGCGGCCACGGTTCGTCGAAGCGCCCATGTGGCCGATCTCGAAGGTCACAAAAGTATGGGTTGGATCAACTGCATAGGTTGCAGACTCTGCCTGTGCAGTACCCACGGTCAAAGTGGCGATAGCGGCAAGGGCGAGCAAGGTGTGGCGCATGGGTTTCTCTTTCAAGAGTGGTTAAGGGAAAAGGGAATCGGTAGGGCAGACGCTGCAGGGCTTAGAGCTTGCCCACACCGGTCAGGCTGAATTTGAATTTGACCTGCACGTCATCGGCCACCATGGAGGTATCGGCCCACTCGTTTTCGCCGATCTTGAACGCCAGGCGCTTGATGGGTAAAACGCCGGTTGCAACAGTGGAGGGCCCGGTCTGCACCATGCTTACCGGCACCACCACATCGCGGACCTGGCCCTTGATGTTGAGCTTGCCGGCCACGTCGAACTTGCCGCCGCCCAAAGCCTTGATGCTGCTGGAAACGAAGGTCGCCTGGGGAAACTTGCCCAGATTGAACCAGGTGGGCTTGGGCAGCTCGGCATCGGTTTCTGGCACGCCCAGCGTCGCGCTGGCCATGTCTACCGTGAAGTTCACTTTGCTGGTGTCCAGCTTGGCCGGATCAAAATTCAGCTGCGCATCAAATTTCTTGAAACGGCCCTCGACGGACACTCCCATCTGCTTGCTGACGAACACGATTTCACTCTGGGCGGGCACTAGCTTTTGCTGCGCGTAAGCGCCGATGGCAACGCCGGACACGAGCACGGCTACGGACAATTTCAACAGAGAAGACATGGATACTTTCGCGAGGATAAAAACAGAATCAGGGCAGCATGCGACCGATCAGGCCGTCACGGTCAATCCATTGGTGCTTGAACGCCGCAGCCACATGCACCACCACCAGGGCACACAAGGACCAGGCGGCCAGCCGGTGCAGGGGCTTGAGCGTTTCTGCCAGCTCCTTGCTGGCAGACACCAGGTCCGGCAAGGGGAACTGTCCAAACAGCACGATCTGAAAGCCGGTTGCCGAGCTGTAGGCCCAGCCCAGCAAGGGCACGATGAAGAACAAGGCGTACATGGCGTAGTGCGTGCCTTCGTGCGCCCAGTGCTGCCACGCCGGCATGCTTTGCGCCATGGCGGTTGGCAGGGCCGGCGGGCGGTGGGTAAAGCGCCATAGCAAGCGCAGCGCCGACAGCGCCAGAATCGTCACGCCCGCCCACTTGTGCCAGTTGTACAGCTTGAGCCGCAGCGGAGAAAACGACAAGCCCACCATGTAGGTGCCCGCAGCAAACAGACCGATCAAGGCCAGCGCAAGGACCCAGTGCAAGGCCATGGCAACACCGGAATAGGCCTTGGGTTTTGCAGATTCTGCTGCGGGAGACGGGGTCAATGCCATATGTACAACACAGGGCGGCTAGGCCCAATCAGTAAACTCGATGGCTAGTGTAGAAACGGCTGCAGCCGAAAAGTTCACGCAATTCGTCGGAATACTTCGAATTTTTTGAACCCTTGCCCCCCAAACCTGGGCGCGCACCACGGTTTAGACCATCGCGACGGGCTCCGCCTCGTCGTCCTCTTCACCCAGAAAGCCCCCACTCTGGTGGGCCCAGAGCCGCGCATACAGGCCACCCGATGCGAGCAGGCTGCGGTGGTCACCCATCTCCACGATGCGGCCCTTGTCCAGCACCACCAGGCGGTCCATCGCGGCAATCGTCGACAGCCGGTGCGCAATCGCCACGACAGTCTTGCCCTCCATCAGCCGGTACAGACTGGACTGGATGGCCGCCTCGACTTCCGAGTCCAGCGCGCTGGTCGCCTCGTCGAGCAGCAGAATCGGCGCGTCTTTCAGCATCACCCGGGCAATCGCAATCCGCTGGCGCTGGCCGCCCGACAGCTTCACGCCGCGCTCGCCCACATGGGCATCAAAACCTTTGCGGCCGCTTGGGTCGCTCAGGGTGTGGATGAAGTCAAACGCTTCGGCACGCCGCGCTGCAGCCTCCATATGGGCATCGGTGGCATCCGGCCGGCCATAGAGGATGTTGTCGCGCACCGAGCGGTGCAACAAGGAGGTGTCTTGCGTAACCATGCCGATTTGCGCGCGCAGGCTCTCCTGCGACACTTTGGCGATGTCCTGGCCGTCCACCAGGATGCGGCCGTGCTCCACGTCGTAGAAACGCAGCAGCAAATTCACGATGGTGGACTTGCCCGCCCCCGAGCGGCCGACCAGGCCGATCTTCTCGCCCGCGCGGATATGCAGCGACATGCGGTCGATCACCTTGCGGGCATCCGGGCCGGTAGCGCCATAGGCAAAGTCCACGTTTTCAAACTGCACCTCGCCCTTGGGCACGCGCAATGGCGGGGCCTGAGGAATATCCTGCACCGCCTGCGGGCGGGTCAAGGTATTGAGCCCGTCCTGCACCGTGCCCACATGTTCAAACAGCGAGGCCATTTCCCACATCACCCAGTGCGAGATACCGTTCAGACGCAGCGACATCGCGGTCGCGGCGGCCACTGCGCCCACCCCCACCCGGCCTTGGGTCCACAGCCACAGGGCCAGGCCGGCCGTTGCCAATATCAGCAACATGCCCAGCACGTGGTTGACTACCTCGAAGCCGCTGACCAGGCGCATCTGCCGTTGCACGGTCTTCAAAAAGTCCTGCATTGCTGAACGAGCAAAACCCGCTTCGCGCCCAGCGTGGGAGAACAGTTTTACGGTTGCAATATTGGTATAGGCATCGGTGATCCGGCCGGTCATCAGCGAGCGCGCATCGGCCTGCTTCTTGGCCACGCCCGACAGGCGAGGCACAAAGTAACGGATGGCTATCGCATAGAGGATCACCCAACCCAGAAACGGCAGCAGCATCCAGGCGTTGAAGTTACCCACCACCGCCACCATGGTGACGAAGTAGATGGTCACGAACACCAGGATATCGCCCAGAATCATGCACACATCGCGCACTGCCAGCGCGGTCTGCATCACCTTGGTAGCGACCCGGCCAGCGAACTCGTCCTGGTAGAAGCCCATGCTCTGGCCCAGCATCAGGCGGTGGAACTTCCAGCGCAGCAGCATCGGAAAGTTAGCCGCCAGGGTCTGGTGCTTGAACAGGGTCTGCAATGCAATCAATAGCGGACTACCTAGCAGCAGCGCGCCCAGCAGCAGCAAACTGCTGCGCTCCTGGGTCCACAGCAAAGCTGGCGGCACCTGGCCCAGCCAGTCCACCACACGCCCCATCATGGCGAACAACAAGGCTTCGAACACGCCCACGCAAGCGGTCAGCAAGGTCATCGCCAGGATGTACTTGCGCACGCCCTTGCTGCAAGCCCATACAAAATGAAAAAAGCCGCGCGGTGGCGGCTGGGGGGTGTCGTCCGGGTAAGGACTCACCAGGTTTTCAAACCATTTCAGCATGCCTATGTCTCTGGTTCACTCTCGGTGGTAGGGGTGGTTGGCATTCACCGACCACGCCCGGTACAACTGCTCCACCAGCAGCACGCGGGCAAACGCGTGCGGCAGAGTCAGGTCCGACAGCCGGATGCGCTCATGGGCGGCCTGGCGAAATGCCGGGTCCAGCCCATCGGGGCCGCCGATCACCAGCGCCACGTCATCGCTCTCCAACTGCCAAGCTTTGAGCTTACCCGCCAATGCCTTGGTGGTGAGTGCGGTGCCGCGTTCATCCAGGGCGACGATACGGGCATTGCGGCCTATGCTGGACTGGATGGCGGTTTCTATGCGCTCACGCTCGGCCGCGTAAATCGTCTCCAGGGTCTTGGAACCCCGGGGCTCGGTCTTCACGGCCTTGAGCTCGATCTTGAGCTCGGGTGGGAAGCGTTTGGCGTAGTCGTCGTAAGCGGTTTGCGCCCAGTCGGGCATGCGCTGGCCTACGGCAACGATCACCAACTTCATGTCGCCAGCTTCATTTACTTGCGGCCAGGTGCTCGCTTGGCAGGTGCCTTAGGTGTCTTGGGCGCAGCGCGCTTGGCGGCAGCAGCCTTTTTGACCGTCTCGATCGGGGCCTTGATGACCACGGTCTTGACGGCCGTCTTCACCGCGGTCTTGGCTGGCGCCTTGACAGCAACAGCCTTCTTGGCGGGCACGGCTTTCTTGGCCGGAGCAGCCGCTGCTACCGTCTTGCGAGCGGCCTTCTTGGGAACATCCAGCACCGGACGTTCTGGCGCCAACAGGCTTTCGGCATGTTCGCGGGCAGCGATCTTGCTGGCGCGCTTGGCCGCAGCGGGCGACAATTTCTTGGCTGGGGTCTTCTTGGCGGCGACCTTTTTCACCGGCGCTGCTGGCTCTTCGGCCTTGGGCAGCGGCTTGGCGGCGCCCAGCTTCAGGCGGATCGGCTTTTCGCCCCACAGCTCTTCCAGGTGGTAGTACTGGCGGATCGCGGGTTGCATGATGTGCACCAC
Organism: Rhodoferax sp. OV413; assembly: GCF_900104385.1. Taxonomy (GTDB): domain Bacteria; phylum Pseudomonadota; class Gammaproteobacteria; order Burkholderiales; family Burkholderiaceae_C; genus Rhodoferax_B. The sequence continues at coordinate 221,743 of NZ_FNJA01000001.1, forward strand.
GGCGCGGCCGCAATCCACAATGATCCACTCGCCATTGGATTCGCCTTCGGTACGGGGCTTGGCAAAACCGGCGTCGCGCACGGCGTCGCGCACGCTGGCGGCCAGGGCCTTGGTCTGGCGGTTCGAGGTGCCCGAGGCAATGATCACGCGCTCGAACAGGGCCGACAGGCCTTCGGTGTCGAACACCACGATGTCAACAGCTTTGACATCTTCCAGTCCATCGACGATGGCCCGTTGGAGTTTTTGGGTGTCTTTTTTCGCAACGGTTTCGTTTTGGGCAGAGGTGGTCATCGGTCAATTCGGTAGAGATGGTGTTGGTCAATATAACGTGCTACGCCCTCTGGGACCAGATGGGCTATCCCTTGCGAGGTGGCGGCGCGGTTACGGATGTCGGTAGCACTGAGCGCCAAGGGAGGCAAATGCAGCGCCTGGAAACGTTCCGGCGGCAAGAATTCAGGCATAAATGGACTGCTGGCGCTGGTTGGATCAGCACGTGAAGCTACGGAAATTATAGCAGTCTGCACAATCTCCTCCCAACCATGCCAAGTCGGCAGCCGGCGCGCCTGGTCTTCGCCCATCAGCAGGAACAGCTGGGCCTGTGCGTGTTCGGCGCGCAGCTCATGCAAAGTGTCGATGGTGTAGGTCGGGCCATCGCGCAGGATTTCCCGCGGATCGACACGCACGCCAGCTATGTCCGCAAAGGCCAGTTGGGCCATCGCCAGCCGATGTACTGACGGGCTGAGAGTGCGGCTCTTGTGCCACGCATGGCCGGTGGGAAACACATACAAGGCGTCCAGCTGCAGCTGCTGCAGCGCCGACTGCGCCAGGGCCACGTGCATATTGTGGGGCGGGTCGAATGCTCCGCCGAACACGCCGATACGGCGCAGAGGCGAAGTTACACCCATGCACGTGGAACCAGAAACTCGCGCGTCAATGCGTCTTCGGCCGAACCCGCTTCCGGCTGGTGCTGGTAGGACCAGCTGGCCAGCGGTGGCATCGACAGCAGGATCGATTCCGTGCGTCCGCCCGACTGCAGACCGAAGTGCGTACCGCGGTCCCACACCAGGTTGAATTCCACATAGCGGCCGCGCCGGTACAGCTGGAAAGCCCGCTCGCGCTCGCCGTACGGCGTATCTTTGCGGCGCAACAGAATCGGCACATAGGCATCCAGGAACGCCGAGCCCACGGCCTGCGTCATGGCCATGCTCTGCTCGGAGCCCAGCTCCGAGAAGTCGTCAAAAAACACGCCCCCGATGCCGCGTGGCTCCTGGCGGTGCTTCAGATAAAAGTACTCGTCGCACCATTGCTTGAAGCGCGGATATTTGTCGGCACCAAAGGGTGCGAGTGCGCTTTGGCAGGTACGGTGAAAGTGCACCGCGTCTTCTTCAAAGCCGTAGATAGGCGTCAGATCCATGCCGCCGCCGAACCAGCAGACGGGCTCACCGTCTTGCGGCGTCGCAACGATCATGCGCACGTTCATGTGCACGGTAGGCGCATACGGATTGCGCGGATGGAACACCAGCGACACGCCCATGGCCTCGAAAGGCGCACCCGCCAGCTGCGGCCGGTGCTGGGTGGCAGATGGCGGCAACTGCGGCCCGCGCACATGCGAAAACCCACAGCCCGCGCGCTCCAGCACAGCACCGTTTTCCAGAATCTGGGTGATGCCCTGCCCTTGCAGCTTTTCGCCCGGCGGCTTTTCCCAGGCATCGCTCAGGAAGCTGCCGCCATCCAGCGCAGCCATGCGGGTGGTGATACGCGACTGCAGGCCCAGCAAATAGGCCCGCATCAGCTCAGCGGTGTCCAAGCTCAACCCTTGACGGCTCTGAATCCGATGTCGCGGCGGTACTGCATGCCATCGAAATGGATGCCGCGCGTCACCTCGTAGGCATGCTGCTGCGCCAGCTTGACGTTGTCGGCCAGCACCGTCACGCACAAGACCCGGCCGCCCGAGGTCGACACCACATCGCCCTCCTTGACGGTACCGGCATGGAACACCACTGCATCGTCGGTCGCCTTGGGCAAACCGGTGATCGCATCGCCCTTGCGCGGCGTCATTGGATAGCCGTGGGCGGCCACCACCACGCCCAGGGCGATACGGCGGTCCCAGTCCAGGCTGATCTGGTCCAGCTTGCCATGCGGGCCGGGCTCGGTAGCCGCCCACAGCACCTCGAACAGATCGGACTTCAGCCGCATCATCAGCGGCTGGGTTTCCGGGTCGCCGAGGCGGCAATTGAATTCCAGCGTCTTGGGCTTGCCCTTGGCATCGATCATCAGTCCGGCGTACAAAAAGCCGGTGTAGGTGATGCCGTCTTTTTCCATGCCCTTGATGGTCGGCAGGATGATTTCACGCATGGCGCGGGCGTGCACATCGGCCGTCACCACGGGGGCGGGCGAATACGCGCCCATGCCGCCGGTGTTCGGGCCCTGGTCGCCGTCGAGCAGGCGCTTGTGGTCCTGGCTGGTGGCCAGCGGGATCACATTCTTGCCGTCGCACAGGACGATGAAGCTGGCTTCTTCGCCGGCCAGGAATTCTTCGATCACCACCCGCGCCCCACCCTCGTTGTGGCTCACACCCAGGGTGTTGTCGAGCAGCATGAAGTCGATGGCCTCGTGCGCCTCGGCCAGGGTCTGGGCTACGACCACGCCTTTGCCAGCAGCCAGGCCGTCGGCCTTGACGACGATGGGCGCGCCCATTTTCTCGACGTAGGCATGGGCTGCGACCGGGTCGCTGAAGGTATCAAACTCGGCCGTGGGAATCCCGTGGCGCGCCATGAAGGCTTTGGAGAAAGCCTTGGAGCTTTCCAGCTGCGCGGCGGCCTTGGTAGCGCCAAAAATGCGCATGCCATGGTTGCGGAACTCGTCCACTACGCCAGCCGCCAGCGGGCCTTCGGGGCCGACCACGGTCAGCGAGATGCCTTCGGTCTGCGCCCACTGGCGCAGCGCCTGCACATCGGTGATCGGCACGTTGATGAATTGCTCGTCCAGCGCGGTGCCGCCGTTGCCGGGGGCCACGTAGACACGGGTGACGCGGGCGCAACCGTTGAGCTTCCAGGCGAGTGCATGTTCGCGGCCGCCACCGCCAATAACCAGGACTTTCATAGGCCAGCGTTGTGAAAGACTTCTTGGACATCGTCCAGGTCTTCGAGCACATCCAGTAGTTTTTGCATTTTTTCGGCGTCAGCGCCTTCCAGTTCGATGGTGTTCTCTGCCCGCATGGTGACTTCGGCCACCTCAGGTTTCAGGCCGGCGGTTTCCAGCGCCAGCTTGATCTTTTCAAAATCGGGGTAGGCGGTCAGCACCTCGATGGCGCCGTCTTCGTCGGTAATCACGTCTTCGGCGCCGGCTTCCAGCGCCACTTCCATCACCTTGTCTTCGTCCGTGCCCGGGGCAAAAACGAACTGGCCGCAGTGCTTGAACTGGAACGAGACCGAGCCTTCGGTACCCATATTGCCGCCGTATTTGCTGAAGGCGTGGCGCACTTCGGCCACGGTACGCACACGGTTGTCGGTCATGGTGTCGACGATGATGGCTGCGCCACCGATGCCGTAGCCTTCGTAGCGGATTTCTTCGTAGGTCACGCCTTCCAGCGTGCCGGTGGCTTTTTCGATGTTGCGCTTGACGGTGTCAGCCGCCAGATTCGAGGCCTTGGCCTTCTCAACGGCCAGGCGCAAACGCGGGTTAATACTGAGATCCCCGCCACCCAAACGGGCTGCCACCATGATTTCGCGGATCACACGGGTCCAGACCTTGCCCCGTTTTTCATCCTGGCGGCCCTTTCGGTGCTGAATATTCGCCCATTTACTGTGACCGGCCACAAGAATTCCTTATCAATTGATTTAATCTACCGGCAGATTTTACTGACCCCCAAACCTCCAGGACACCGCCATGGCCGAACCCATCTTAATTGCCAAAAACGCCACCACTGTCTGCGAGTTGCTGCCCGCCCTGGCAAACCGCCATGGCCTGATCACCGGCGCCACCGGCACCGGCAAAACCGTCACCCTGCAGACCCTGGCGGAAAACTTCTCCAAGATCGGTGTACCCGTCTTCATGGCCGACGTCAAAGGCGACCTGACCGGCATCAGCCAGGCCGGTCGCATTGGCGACAAGCTGGCCGGCATCCTGAAGGAACGCGGCATTGACCAGCCCGAATCCCTGGCCTGCCCCGCCACCCTGTGGGACGTGTTTGGCGAGCAAGGCCACCCAGTGCGCGCCACCGTGTCCGACATGGGGCCACTGCTGCTGGGCCGCATGCTGAACCTGAACGACACCCAGAGCGGCGTGCTGAACATGGTCTTCAAGATCGCCGACGACAACGGCCTGCTGCTGCTCGATTTGAAAGACCTGCGCGCCATGCTGCAGTACGTGGGCGACAACAGCAGCGAATTCACCACCCAGTACGGCAATGTGTCGGCGGCCAGTGTGGGCGCCATCCAGCGCGGCCTGCTGCAGATCGAGTCCCAGGGCGGCGACAAGTTCTTTGGCGAACCGATGCTGAACATCAGCGACTTCATGCAGACCGTCGACGGCAAGGGCGTGGTGAACATCCTGGCGGCCGACAAGCTGATGAATTCGCCACGCCTGTACGCCACCTTCTTGCTGTGGATGCTGTCCGAGCTGTTCGAGCAACTGCCGGAAATTGGCGACCCCGAGCAGCCCAAGCTGGTGTTCTTCTTCGACGAAGCCCATCTGCTGTTCAACGAGGCGCCCAAGGCCCTGGTCGAGCGCATCGAGTTGGTGGTGCGCCTGGTGCGCTCCAAGGGCGTGGGCGTGTATTTCGTGACCCAAAACCCGCTGGACATTCCCGACTCGGTGCTGGCCCAGCTGGGCAACCGGGTCCAGCACGCGCTGCGCGCCTTCACCCCGCGCGACCAGAAGGCCGTCAAGGCCACGGCCCAGACCATGCGGCAAAAGCCCGGCCTGGACATCGAAGCCGCCATCACCGAGCTGGCCGTGGGCGAGGCCCTGGTCAGCCTGCTGGATGCCAAGGGCCGGCCCAGCATCACCGAACGCGTATTTGTGCTGCCGCCGGGCAGCCAGCTCGGCCCCATCACCCCGGACCAGCGCAAAGTGCTGTTGCAGACCTCGCTGGTCGCCGGTATCTACGAAAAGGTGGTCGACCGCGAATCGGCTGCCGAAAAGCTGCAAGGCCGCACCCAGGCCACCGTGGCCAATGCCGCAAACAACGCCCCCGCAGGTACCCTGCCCGGCCAGGCGGCACCGGCCTCTGGCGGCGCCCTGGGCGGCGTGATGGGCGGGCTGAACGACATCCTGTTCGGCACCACCGGCCCGCGCGGCGCAAAGCACGACGGCCTGGCCCAGACCATGATGAAGTCCGCCGTGCGCACCATGGGCACCAAGGTCGGCCAGGAAATCCTGCGCGGCGTCTTGGGCGGCATCTTCGGCGGCAAAAGATAAATTCATAAAAAATCGGGCTCTAGCGAAGATACTACTTGCGCAAGCAGCTACACATTCAATAGCAAATCAATATTCCACGCCATGGCAGAACTCCCGCTCCCCAGCTTTGACGACGTGGCCGCAGCATCCAGCCGCATCCAGGGCCAGGCCCATGCCACGCCGGTGCTGCGTTCGCGCACCATCGACTCGCAACTCGGCGCGCAGCTGTTCTTCAAGGCCGAGAACTTCCAGCGCATGGGCGCGTTCAAGTTCCGCGGCGGCTTCAATGCGCTGTCGCGCTTCACGCCCGAGCAAAAAAAGCGCGGCGTGCTGGCGTTCTCCTCCGGCAACCACGCACAGGCGATTGCGCTGTCGGCCCAGCTGCTGGGCATGCCGGCCACCATCGTGATGCCGCAGGACGCACCCGCCGCCAAGCTGGCGGCCACCCGCGGCTACGGCGCCGAGGTGGTGACCTACGACCGCTTTACCCAGGACCGCGAGGCCATCAGCCAGCAGATCGCCCAAGAGCGCGGCATGACGCTGATTCCGCCGTATGACCATGCCGACGTGATCGCCGGCCAGGGCACGGCGGCCAAAGAGCTGTTTGAAGAAGTGGGCGAACTGGATTATTTGTTCGTCTGTCTGGGCGGCGGCGGCCTGCTCAGCGGCTCGGCACTGTCGGCCAAGGCCTTGTCGCCGCAATGCCGCATCTACGGCGTCGAGCCGAAGGCCGGTAACGACGGCCAGCAGTCGCTGGCCCAGGGCCACATCGTGCATATCGACACCCCGCGCACCATCGCCGACGGCGCGCAGACCCAGCACCTGGGCCAGCTGACCTTCCCCATCATCCGCCGCGATGTGGCCGGCATCGTTACCGCCAGCGACGCCCAATTGGTGCAGACCATGCGCTTCTATGCCGAGCGCATGAAGATGGTCGTCGAGCCCACCGGCTGCCTGAGCCTGGCCGGTGCCGAGCACGGCGGCGTGGACATCCGCGGCGCGCGCGTCGGCATCCTCGTCAGCGGCGGCAACGTCGACATGGCGCGTTTCGCGGAGTTGCTCGGCAGCTAGCCCTGCACGGTCGCCGCGGTCAGCCGCAGCACCACCGGTCGCACGCCCAGCACGCAGACAAAGGCCGCCGGCATGGCCAGCGCATAGGCGCTCAGCACCCGCCACAGGTAGCCGTTGGCCAGGCCGGTGCCGGCGGCGACGATCACCGCGCACATCAAAAAGGCCATGATGCCAGCCATGTAAAAGGCGAACACCACGGGCGTAAAGCGCTTGGGTATCTTCCAGAAGGCCGGGCGTGGGGAAGAGGTGGATAGGGACATGGTGTGGACCTGGTAGTTGCAAGCGAATGGCGCAACTTTAAGAGCCATCGCCGCTGCGCACTAGACGGCTACAGCCACTTTCACTGCTAAGCTCAGCTTATGAATAAAGAAATCTATTCCTAAGCGAATCCATGTCCAACCTGCGTGGCATAGAAACCTTTATCCGGGCCGTCGAAGGCGGCAGCATCGCTGCGGCGGCGCGCCAGCTGGGCATCAGCGCCGCGGCCGCCAGCCAGAACCTGGGCCGATTGGAAAAAGAACTCGGCACCCGGCTGCTGACGCGCACCACCCGCTCGCAGGCGCTGACCGCGGCCGGCGAGGTGTACTTTGCCCAGGTCGGCCCGCTGCTCGACGGCCTGGCGCAGGCCCAGTCCGAACTCTCGGCGCTGCAGGACACGGTGCAGGGCCGGCTCAAAATCTCCTGCGCGGTCGCCTTTGGCCGGCATATGGTGGCGCCGCTGATGCCGGCCTTTATGGCGCGCTACCCGCGGGTGCACCTGGAAATGCTGATGGTCGACCGCAATGTCGACCACCTGAAGGAGGACGTGGACGCCAGCATCCGCTTCCGCCACGTGCTGGAGCCCGGCCTGGTGGCGCGGCGAATCGCCACCGCGCCCATGGTGTTCTGCGCGGCACCGGCCTATCTGCAGCAGCATGGCCGGCCGACCACGCCCGAAGACCTGGCCCACCATCCCTGCCTGGCGTTTCGCCTGCCGCTGGACGGGCGACTCATGCAATGGCCGTTTCTGCGCGACGGGGTTCGCTTCGCCCCGGCCATCCAGACCGCCGCCGTGTGCAACGACATCGACACCCTGGCCGCTCTGGCCGTAGCCGGTGCCGGCGTGGCCCGGCTCGGCAGCTTCATCGCCAACCCCTTGATCGCCGCCGGCAAGCTGGAGCCGCTGTTTCTGAATTCCGGCGGACGCGGACGCACCCGGGCCGACCCCGAGCCGCTGGAGTACTTCGCCTGCTTCCGCGACCGCCAGCACCTGCCGGCGCCGGTGCGGGTGTTCGTGGACTTCATCGCCGAAGCCTTGCAAGACCACCCGCTGCTGCGCGCGCCGGTATGGCCACTGGCGGCCTGAAACACAAGCCCGCGGCACGCAAAATGCATAGCATCTACCCTGCTTGCCAGACTGCCCGCCCATCGCTACATTGGATTTTTTGAGGACTCTCCATGCCTGCTGACCTCGCCACCAGCTCCCCGGCGCCCGCCGCTCCTGGCCCCAGCCATATCCGCTTGACATCCCACGCCAGCGGCTATGGCGCCTTGCCGATACGCTGGGCCGCGGCCACCGCTACCGAGCGCGGCCCGGTGGTCGGCACCACCACCAAACGCAGCCACCGCAATGTGATCGGCACGCACAGTGGCAGCTACAGCATCTACCGCGCGCTGGCCATCGCCTCCGGCGGCCTGTCGCCCAAGCACAAGGCCGATCTGACCAACACCATGCCGACCGACATCATCGGCCCCTACCCGCAGTGGAGCGAGCCGGGCCGCATCGTCGCCATGGACCCCTGGGGCGCGACGATTGCCGACGTGTTCTCGGCCGAGCTGGCCGCCGGCTACGACATCCGCCCGACCATCGCCGTAACCCAGGCCCATGTGATCCTGCCCGAAGTCATCGAAGCGCTGCAGTCGGGTCGCCTCAAGGCCGATGGCAAATTCCTTACCGCTGGCGGTGCCGCCATGGTCACCAAGGTGGCGGTCGAGCCGGTCTGGTACCTGCCCGAAGTCGCCAAGCGCTTCAACTGCACCGAAGCCGAACTGCGCCGCGTGCTGTTCGAAGAAACCGGCGGCATGTACCCCGAACTGGTGACGCGCAGCGACCTGGAAGTGTTTCTGCCGCCGATCGGCGGGCTCACCGCCTACATCTTCGGCAACCCGCGCGACCTGGCGAACCCCGAGGTCGAGCTCACCGCCCGCGTCCACGACGAATGCAATGGCTCGGACGTGTTCGGCTCCGACATCTGCACCTGCCGCCCCTATCTGACGCACGCCATCGAGGAATGCATCCAGGGCGCGCAGCGCGGCGGTGTCGGCCTGGTGTCGTATTTCCGCAAGGAAGGCCGGGCCCTCGGCGAAGTCACCAAGTTCCTGGTCTACAACGCGCGCAAACGCCAGGTCGGTGGCGACACGGCGGACCAGTATTTCAACCGCACCGAATGCGTGGCCGGCGTGCAGGACATGCGCTTCCAGGAACTCATGCCCGACGTGCTGAACTGGCTGGGCATCCGCAAAATCCACCGCCTGGTGTCGATGAGCAATATGAAGTACGACGCTATCACCCGCGCCGGCATCGAGGTGGTGCAACGGGTGAATATTCCCGACCACATGATCCCCGCCGACGCACAGGTCGAAATGGACGCGAAAATGGCGGCTGGCTACTTCACCCCCGGTGCGGTGCCAACTGCCGAAGAATTGAAAAAGGCCAAGGGCCGTGGATTGACTGAATGACTATGGATTTGATAGCTGCTGACGCAGATATAACAAGCGCTGCAGCCCTGTTGCGCTCAACAAAAGCGATACGCAGCCGGGCCCAGGCCCTGCTGGCGCGGGCCCGCGCCGGCGGCTCGGCCTACTTCACGGTAGATGACGCCGCGCTGCAGCCCACCGCCGCCCTGGTGGCCCAGGTGACGCGCGAGCGTTACCCGAGCCTGAAGATCCCGTACCACAGCCGCTGGCGGCATTTCGAGGCCGGCAAGGTAGACCGTACTGCGCTGCTGAACGAAGAACTGGGCAAGGTATCCGTGGCCAAACGCGCCCGCGCCCACATCGACCTGGCCATCGTCAGCGTGCTGCTCGATGCCGGCTCGGGCCCCGACTGGAGCTACACCGACCCGCGCACCGGCCAGAAGCTCAGCCGCTCCGAAGGCCTGGGCGTGGCCAGCTACAACGCCTTTACCAAGGGCTTGTTTTCCAGCAAGCCGACCCAGCCTTGCCAGGCCGATGCGCTAGGCCTGCAGAATCTGACGGCACGCCAACTCGGCGATGCCTTCCAGGTCGGCGTGGAGAACCCGCTGGTCGGGCTCGAAGGCCGGGCCGCGCTGCTGCGGCGCCTGGGTGAAGTCATCGCCGCCCAGCCCGAAGTGTTTGGCGGTGCTGGCGGCCTGTGCCGGCCGGGTCGCTTGTTCGACCATCTGGTGCCAGCCGATTCTGATGCGCCAACGGTGGCCGCACACGACATTCTTGTAGCCTTGTTAAGCACGCTGTCGCCCATCTGGCCTGCGCAGAACGCAATCAAAACCGAAGCGGGCAACGAAATTTCGCTGGGCGACTGCTGGCGCCACAGCGCCGTGCCCGGCGTGGGTGCCAGCGCCGGCTGGATGCCTTTCCACAAGCTGTCGCAGTGGCTGTCGTATTCGCTGCTGGAACCGCTGGAATGGGCCGACGTAACCGTCACCGGCCTGGATGCGCTGACGGGCTTGCCCGAATACCGCAACGGCGGCCTGCTGCTCGACGGCGGCGTGCTGGCTTTGAAGAACCCGGCGCTGGCCCAACAGGCGCAGACCGCTGGCGATGAATGCATCGTCGAATGGCGCGCGCTGACGGTGGCGCTGCTGGACGAACTGGCTCCGCTGGTGCGCGCCGAGCTGGGTTTGACGGCCGAGCAGATGCCGCTGGCCTGCGTGCTCGAAGGCGGCACCTGGGCCGCCGGCCGGGTGCTGGCCCAGCGCCTGCGCGGTGGCACGCCGCCCCTGAATATCGCCAGCGATGGCACCGTGTTTTAACTTGGAATCGAAGACATCATGAGCAACGTACACCTGATCAGCCACCCCTTGGTGCAACACAAGCTGACGCTGATGCGCCGCAAGGACGCCAGCACCAACACCTTCCGCCGCCTGCTCAACGAGCTGTCGTCGCTGATGGCCTACGAGGTCACGCGCGACATGCCGATGCAGGACATCGAGATCGAAACCCCGCTGGAGAAGATGACCGCCAAGGTCATCGACGGCAAGAAGCTGGTGTTCGTCTCCATCCTGCGGGCCGGCAACGGCATTTTGGAAGGCATGCTCAGCGTGGTGCCGGGCGCGCGCGTCGGCCATGTGGGCCTGTACCGCGACCCGAAGACGCTGACGGCCGTGGAGTACTACTTCAAGATGCCGCACGACATGCACGAGCGCGACATCGTCATCGTCGACCCGATGCTGGCCACCGGCAACTCGGCGATTGCGGCAGTGGAGCGGCTGAAAGAGCTGAACCCGAAGTCGATCAAGTTCGTCTGCCTGCTGACCTGCCCCGAAGGCGTGGCCGCGCTGCAGGCCGCCCACCCCGACGTGGCGATCTACACCGCCGCCATCGACCGAGAGCTCAGCGACCACGGCTACATCCTGCCGGGCCTGGGCGATGCCGGCGACCGTATTTTTGGCACCAAATAAGGCTCTAGGGCTTATTCAATCAGCGCCACCAGCTATCTAAAACATAGCATTATCCGGCACTGCAGGGCAGCCTGATGGCGGAAAACGCTGACCCGGCAGAAAACAAAATCACCGACAATTTCCAGCAGAGAAGTGGAGTGGCCGCTGCGCCCGATCTACAGCAGGAAAACCAAGTGAAAGACCCCGAAGTCCCTTTCTGGCGGATTTTCCAGAGCAACCCCAGGCCGATGTGCGTGTACGGCCTGGAGTCCGGGCGTTTTCTTGCCGTCAATCCCGCCATGCTGGCGTTTTATGGCTATGCCGAGCCCGAGCTGCTGGGCCTGCCGGTCGGCGATCTCTGGCCCGCCGGCCCGGAACCCGTGGCCCCCCTCTTTCCCCTGCCCGCACAGCCGCCCCGCACCTACGGCCATCGCCGCAAGGATGGCGGCCTGGTGGAGGTTGAAATCACCGCCGACGACGTAGGCTTCCTGGGCCAGCCCGCGCATATGTGGGTGGTGGTGGACGTGACCCCGCGGGTCCAGGCCGAGCGCGAATGGGCGCGCCTGAGCCGGGCGCAAACCATGCTCAGCAGCTGCAACGAGGCGCTGATCCGCACCGACACGCAAGATCTGCTGCTGCAGAAAATCTGCCGCATCGCGGTCGACATCGGCGGTTATTTCGGCGCCTGGGTGGGACTGGCGCGGGACGACGACTTGCGCAGCATCGAATCCGTGGCCTTTGCGGGTATCCGGCCGATCTCGGTGTTCCCACACGGCGCATCCTCGTCGGAATCCCTGCCGGGGGGGCGGGGCGCGGCCGGGCGCACGGTTCGCAGCGGCCAGGTGGTCATCATGGATGACATCCTGCGGCCAGAAAACCAGCTGCCCTCAAGCCTTGTGCTGGCGGATGCCGGCGTGCGCGGCCTGATCAGCCTGCCGCTGTCCGATGCCGAACGCACCTTCGGCGTGCTGTTTTTGTACTCCGCCGAGCCCATCCAGGCCAGCGCCGAAGAAATCCAGCTGCTGCAGGAACTGGCCGACGACCTGGCTTTCGGCATCCGCAATCTGCAGGCCCAGCACGAAGCCCGGCGCGATGTGCAGACGCGCCGGGAAATCCTGGACATCCAGCAGGAGCTGGCCTTGCCGGACAAAGACCTGGTGGAAGCCATGACCGTGATGGCCGGCCGGGTACGCAACCTGACCGGTGCCGATGGCTGCGCGGTGGACTTCGTGGAGGGCGATGAACTGGTGACCCGGGCGCGGGCCGGCCTGGAGCCCCTGCTGCCGCTGGGCTTCAGGCTGCCGCTGAACAACAGCCTGGCCGGCATTGCGGTGGCCACCCGCCGCACCATGTTCAGCGAAGACACCAGCAACGATGCGCGCGTCAACCAGGCCATCGCCACCCTGCAGCAGAACGTGCGCTCGCTGGTCATCCTGCCGCTGCTAGTGCACGGCGAGGCCATCGGCGTGCTGAAAGCCGCCTGGGCGCAACCACGCGGCTTTGCAGAGCGCGATGTGGCGAACCTGCAAATCCTGGTGCAGACCCTGGGCGCCACCATCCAGCAGCACCGCATGGCCGACCAGCTGCGGGCCTCCGAGAACCAATACCGCCTGCTGTTTGCGCAGAACCCGCAACCCATCTGGGTGGCCGAGAACATCACCCTGAAGCTGCTGGCCGTCAACCAGGCCATGGTCCACCACTACGGCTATACCGAGCAGGAATTGCTGGGCATGACGATCCGCGAGCTGTGGGCCGAGGCCGCCCAGGAAAGCGAAGCCATCGTGCAGCAGCATATGCGGGAGAGCAGCCCCTACACCGGCACCCGGCGCCACCGCCGCAAGGATGGCTCGGTGATCGACGTGGTCATCACCTCCAACCCCATCGTCTTCAACGGCACGGCGGCGCGGCTGATACTGGCCTCCGACGTGACCCAGCGGCTGCAGGCCGAGCGCGATCTGGCGCGGCTCAGCCGGGCGCAGCGCATGCTCAGCACCTGCAACGAGGCCTTGATACGCGCCAGCTCGCGCGAGAAGCTGCTGTCTGACATTTGCCGCATCACCATCGACATCGGCGGCTACCTGGGCGCTTGGGTGGGTTTTGCCCACGACGATGCCGCCAAGTCGATAGAGTGCGTGGCGGTGGCCGGCCTCAACCTGGACGCCTTCTGCACCGGCGACCTGAGCTGGGATGCTGACTCGCCCCAGGGCCAGGGTCCGGTCGCCCGCACGCTGCGCAGCGGCCAGGTCTGCGTGGTCAACAACCTGGACGGCGAAGACGCCTCCCTGCGCGGTCGCAACGAAGAATTCCGTGAAGCCGGATTCCAGAGCGTGGTCTTGCTGCCGCTGCGCGATGCCCAGCGCACCTTTGGCGTGATGTACCTGATTGCCGGCGTACACACCATCGGCCAGGACGAAATCACCCTGCTGCAAGAGCTGGCCAACGATCTGGCTTTTGGCATTGGCAACCTGCGGGCGCAGGAACAGCAGCGCCGGGTACAAGCCGCCATGCTCAAGGTGGCGGCCGCCGTCTCGGCAAGCTACGGCCTGGAGTTTCTGGCCCAGCTGGCGCGCAACATGGCCCAGGCGTTGGACGCCCAGGCTGCGTTCATCACCCGCCTGCTGCCGGGCTCGCCGCCCCAGGGCCGCACGCTGGCCGCAGTGTTCAACGGCCAGGTGCTGGACAACTTCGACTACCCGATCCAGGGCACGCCCTGCGCGGCCTTGGCCGAACACGCCCACTGGGTGGTGCCGGCCGATGTGATGGCGCGCTACCCGCAGGCCGCAGACCTGGCCCGGATGCAAGCCCAGGCCTATGTGGGCCAGCGCCTGGACGATGCCGAAGGCCATGCCATCGGACAAATCTTCGTGCTGTTCAGCACGCCGGTGGAGGAGCCGGAATTCGTCCTGTCCACCCTGCAGATCTTTGCCGCCCGGGTGGCCGCCGAGATGCAGCGGCAAAAAGCCGACGCCCACATCCGCGACCAGGCCGCGCTGCTGGACAAAGCGCAGGACGCCATCATTCTGCGCAGCCTGAGCGACGGCGTGGTGTACTGGAACCGCGGCGCTGAGCGCCTGTACGGCTGGACCGCCGAGGAAGTCCATGGCCAGTTCATGGCCGACAAGCTCTACCGCGACACCACCCAATTCCACGACAACCTCAAGAAGCTGTTGGTCACGGGCGTCTGGAAGGGCGAGGTAGAGCATCTGCGCAAGGACGGCAGCACCGTGGCGGTCGAATCGCACTGGACCTTGGTGCACGACGACCAGGGCCGGCCGCAGTCGGTGCTGTCCATCAACACCGACATTACCCTGCGCAAGGCCGCCGAACGCGAAATCCAGCAACTGGCCTTCTACGACCAGCTGACCCGGCTGCCGAACCGCCAACTGCTGATGGACCGGCTGCAGCAGGCACTGTCTGCCAGCGCGCGCAGCGGCCGCTGTGGTGCCCTGCTGTTCATCGACCTGGACAACTTCAAAACCCTGAATGACACCCTGGGCCACGAAAGCGGCGACATGCTGCTGCAGCAAGTGGGCATGCGCCTGAGCACCTGCATACGCGACATGGACACCGTGGCCCGGTTTGGCGGCGACGAGTTTGTGGTGATGCTGGAAGACCTGGGCCACAACGACGCCGAAGCCGCGGTGATCGCGCGCAACACCGGCGAGAAGATTCTGCAGGCGCTGGCCGTGTCCTATGTGCTGAACGGCAACGAGCACCGCACCACCTCCAGTATCGGGGTGGCACCGTTTGGCCGCCGCCACAGCGGCGCCAGCGAACTGCTCAAGCAAGCCGACCTGGCCATGTACCAGGCCAAAACCTCGGGCCGCAACGCGATCCGCTTCTTCGACCCCAGCATGCAGGCGGTGGTCAACGCCCGGGTGCAGCTGGAGTTCGAGATGCGGCTGGCGCTGACCCAGCACGAATACCTGCTGCACTACCAGCCGCAGTTCTGCGCGGCCGGCCACATCATCGGCGTGGAAGCGCTGGTGCGCTGGCTGCATCCGCAGCGCGGCCTGATCTCGCCAGCCGAATTCATACCCGCCGCCGAAGACACCGGCATCATCATCCCGCTGGGCCAGTGGGTGCTGAGCCAGGCCTGCCAGCAGCTCAGCATCTGGCAGGCCAGGGCCCACACCGCCCACCTGAGCATGGCGGTCAATGTGAGCGCGCGGCAGTTCCGCAACCCCGATTTCGTGGACCAGATCACCCAGATCCTGCGCAGCACCGGCATCGACGCGCGCGGGCTCAAGCTGGAGCTGACCGAAAGCCTGCTGGTCGAAGACCTGGAGCAGACGATTGCCAAGATGAGCGCGCTGAAAGCCCTGGGCCTGTGCTTTTCGCTGGACGACTTCGGCACCGGCTATTCATCGCTGTCCTACCTCAAGCGCTTGCCGCTGGACCAGCTGAAGATCGACCAATCCTTCGTGCGCGACATTGCCACCGATGCGAACGACGCCTCCATCGTGCAAACCATCATCGCCCTGGGCAAGAGCCTGGGCCTGGCGGTGATTGCCGAGGGCGTGGAGACCAGCGCCCAGCGCGACTTTCTGGCCCAGCACGGCTGCGTCAACTACCAGGGCTATTTGTTCAGCCGCCCCCTGCCGATCCGCGAGCTTGAAACCATTTTGCTTGCCACGGCAACCTAGCGCTGCGCTAGCAGCTGCATTTTTGATAGCATGCAGCTTGCAAGAATTTTGATAGGACGATGATGCTGGATCTCTTGGTCACCAACGCCACCCTGCCCGACGGCCGCACCCAGATGTCGCTGGCGGTGCAAGACGGCAAGTTTGTCGACGTCGCGCCCGGCCTGGCCGCCGCCGCGCAGCAGACCATAGACGCCCAGGGCCTGCTGGTCAGCCCGCCGTTTGTCGACGCGCATTTCCACATGGACGCCACCCTGAGCTACGGCCTGCCGCGGGTCAACCAGAGCGGCACCCTGCTGGAAGGCATTGCGCTGTGGGGCGAACTCAAGCCGCAGCTGACCCAGGAAGCCCTGGTGCAGCGGGCGCTGGCCTATTGCGATTGGGCGGTGGGGAAGGGCCTGCTGGCGATCCGCAGCCACGTCGACATCTGCGACCCGCGCCTGCTGGCCGTCGAGGCGCTGCTGGAGGTGAAACGCCAGGTCGCGCCCTACCTCGACCTGCAACTGGTAGCCTTTCCGCAAGACGGCGTGCTGCGCGACCCCAACGGTATGGACAAGCTGAAGCGCGCATTGGAGATGGGCGTAGACGTGGTCGGCGGCATCCCGCACTTCGAACGCACCATGGCCGACGGCGCCCTGAGCGTCAAGCTGTTGTGCGAACTGGCGGCCGAGCAAGGCAAGCTGGTCGACATGCACTGCGACGAGTCCGACGACCCGCTGTCGCGGCATATCGAAACCCTCACCTATGAGACCAACCGCCTGGGTCTGCACGGCCGGGTCACCGGCTCGCACCTCACGTCCATGCACTCCATGGACAACTACTACGTGAGCAAGCTGCTGCCGCTGATGGCCGAGGCGCAGATCCACGTCATCAGCAACCCGCTGATCAACATCACCCTGCAGGGCCGGCACGACACCTACCCCAAGCGCCGCGGCATGACCCGCGTGCCCGAGATGATGGCCCAGGGCCTGACCGTCGCGCTGGGCCAGGACTGCGCGATGGACCCCTGGTACAGCCAGGGCAGCGGCGACATGCTGGAAGTCGCCAGCATGGGCTTGCACGTGGCCCAGATGACCAGCCAGGCCGCCATGCGCCAGTGCTTCCAGGCGGTCACCGCCAACCCCGCCAAGATCATGCAACTGCAAGGCTACGGCCTGGAGGCGGGCTGCAACGCCGACTTCGTACTGCTGCAAGCACAGGACCCGGTGGAAGCCATCCGCCTGCGCGCCACCCGCCTGCAGGTGTTCCGGCGCGGCAAACTGCTGGCCCAGACCCCGGCGAACACCGCCCGGCTGCAACTGCCGGGACGGCCCGACAGTGTGGACTGGATGCTGCGACAGCACGTCCAGGCCTGATGAACCGTTCTGAACATGAAAAAAGCATTCTTCTTCGATATCGACAATACCTTGCTGGACCACCAAACCAAGCAAATCCCCCCATCGGCCTTGCAGGCCATTGACGCACTGAAAGCCGATGGCCATATGGTGGTGATTGCCACGGGGCGCGCCTATGGGCACGCCGTGGAATTCATCGATTTGATCCAGCCCGCCTATGCGATTACGCAAAACGGCGCCCGCATCATGCGCGGCGATATAGAGGTGGACAAACACCCCTTGCCTGGGGCCAGCTTGGCAAAGCTGTTCCAGCTGCTTGAATCCAAAGGTTTTTATTACGGCGCCACGGATGGCTACGCGGCCCATGTGAGTGCCATGGTGGACGAGGTGCTGCTGCCGATGGAATCGGTGGATTTGAGTTCGCAGGCCGATTTGAAAACCACTCAGCCGTTTGAGATCTTCCAGGGCTGGATGTTCTTCCATGAGCAGCATGACGCCACGCTGATGCCCGAATTGGTCAGCGCTTTCCCGGAATTTGACTACATCCGCTGGCACACCACGGCTCTCGACGTGCTGCCCAAAGGCGTGAACAAAATGACCGGCTGCGCCTGGGTGCTGGCCGACGCCGGCATGCACGCCGCGCACGCCTATGCCTTTGGCGACGGCCTGAACGACATCGAAATGCTGCAAGGCGTAGGCACCGGCATCGCCATGGGCAACGCGCATCCGCGCCTCAAGGCCGTGGCGGACCGGGTTGCCGAGGCGATCCACCACGACGGCCTGGCCAAGATGGTGGCGCAACTGCGGCAAGAGTGGCTCGGTTTGGCGTATGCCGCATAACGGCATCGCTGGTCGACCGAGATTGCTATTATTTTAAGAGCTATTTGCGCAGGTGCAATAAGCGCCGGCGGCCTGGAAACTATATAAAACACGCGCCTGGAGAAGCCCTGGCGGCCCTGCCCGACCAGCCGCTTATTTTGGCTGCCCACCGGCATTTTGCGGAAACAGGCGATCCGCGTGGGTAGAATCCCACCCCGTCAGGAGAGAGTTCTCTGCAAGAGAGCCGCCGAAGGCGCAGGGCCCCGCTACGTGGGCCTGAACGCTCAGGCAAAAGGACTGACAAGCGCTTTTACAAGCGTCTCCCCCTGGAGAGAAACCCGCCCTGAGCGGGTTCACCGAAGGCGCAACCCGCAGTCGGCCTGCACCACCGCAAGGCCCGCCCGGCGAATCGCTCAGGTAAAGCGGACAGCGGGGGCCACACATGATTCTTCGGGATCATGATTCCAATGTGTCCCCGAAAGAACCGCCATGTCCGATTTGTTGCTGACCCCACTCAACGCGCTGCACCTGGAGCTCGGTGCCCGCATGGTGCCGTTTGCCGGCTACAGCATGCCGGTGCAATACCCGGCCGGCCTGATGGCCGAGCACCACCACACCCGCAACGCCGCCGGCCTGTTCGATGTATCCCACATGGGCCAGCTGCGCCTGGTCGGCCCGGACGCCGCCGCCGCGTTTGAAACCCTGGTGCCGGTGGACGTGATCGACCTGGCCGTAGGCAAGCAGCGCTACGGCCTGCTGTTGAACGACGACGGCGGCATCATCGACGACCTGATGCTCTTCAAGCGCGAGGCCGACATCTTTGTGATCGTCAACGGCGCCTGCAAGGTTGAAGACATCGCCCACATCCAGGCCAAGATCGGCCAGCGCTGCGAAGTCATCCCCATGCCAGAAATGGCGCTGCTGGCGCTGCAAGGCCCGCAGGCCGTGGATGCTCTGTCGCGCCTGGCGCCGGGCGTGGAGAAGCTGGTCTTCATGACCGGCGGCAGCTTCATGGTTGCCGGCATCCCCTGCTTCCTGACCCGCAGCGGCTATACCGGCGAAGACGGTTTTGAAATCTCGGTGCACGCCGAGCAGGCCGAGGCCCTGGCCCGCGCACTGCTGGCCCAGCCTGAAGTCAAACCCATAGGCCTGGGCGCACGCAACTCGCTGCGCCTGGAAGCCGGCTTGTGCCTGTACGGCAATGACCTGGACCCGACCACTACGCCTATCGAAGCCGGCCTGAACTGGGCACTGCAAAAGGTGCGCCGCACCGGCGGTGCCCGCGAAGGTGGCTTTCCAGGTGCTATCAAAATCCTAGCGCAACTCGCATGTGCTACGGGCGCTATTACCCGGAAACGTGTAGGTCTGGTGGCCCTGGAGCGCATCCCCGTGCGCGAGCACACTGCCCTGCAGGACGCGGCCGGTAACGCCATCGGTGAAGTCACCAGCGGCCTGCTTGGCCCCACGGTAGACAAGCCGATCGCCATGGCCTACGTGGCGCCCGAGTTCGCGGCCATCGGCACCCAAATCAACGCCGTCGTGCGAGGCAAAATCGTGCCGATGGAAGTCGTCACCATGCCTTTCACGCCCAACCGCTATTTCCGCGGCTGATTCCATTTTTTACAGGAGCAACCCCATGAGCATCAAGTACACCGAAGACCACGAATGGCTGAACATCGAGGGCGACACCGCCACCGTCGGCATCACCCACCACGCGCAAGACGCGCTGGGTGACGTGGTGTTTGTCGACCTGCCCGCAGTCGGCACGACTTTCGCCCAGAAGGATGTGGCCGGCGTGGTCGAGTCGGTGAAAGCCGCTGCCGACGTCTACATGCCCGTGTCCGGCGAAATCACCGAGGTCAACGAAGCCCTGCGCGCAGACCCGGCCCTGGCCAACACCGACCCACTGGGTGCCGGCTGGTTCTTCAAGGTCAAGCTGTCGGACCAGTCCCAAGTGGCTGCCCTGCTCGACGAAACCGCCTACAACGCCTTTAGCCAAAACGCCTGAAGCTAAGCACACCCCCAGGCTGCAGCGCTACGCGTCTTTCGCCAACCCCCTTGCAGGGGGCAACACCAGCAGCCTGGCAAAGCCAGTTCTGCGGTGTTTCTGGAAGAGCCAGGCGCCGCTTACCTCGGTTGCTCTAACCCTCACCCACCCTCTCTCTCGCTCGGGAGAGGGCGTAAAACCATAGCGACTTCCCAATGACCTCCCTGCTCGAACTCGAAAACTCCGGCGAATTCATCGCCCGCCACATTGGCATTGATGCCGCTGACGAAACCCTGATGCTGGACGTCATTGGCTCGAGTTCGCGCCGGGATCTGATTGACGGCATCGTGCCGCGCAGCATCGCCCGCAGCAAGCCCATGGACCTGCCGCCCCCGGTCACCGAAGCGGCAGCATTGGCCGAGCTGAAGGCGATTGCCAGCAAGAACCAGGTGTTCAAGAGCTTCATCGGCCAAGGCTATTACGGCACCCACACACCTGGCGTGATCCTGCGCAACATCCTGGAAAACCCCGCCTGGTACACCGCCTACACGCCCTACCAGGCCGAAATTTCGCAGGGCCGGATGGAGGCGCTGATCAACTTCCAGACCATGGTCTGCGACCTGACCGGCATGCCCATCGCCAATGCGTCCATGCTGGACGAAGCCACGGCCGCTGCCGAAGCCATGACCCTGGCCAAGCGCAGCGTGAAGAGCAAGAGCAATGTCTTCATCGTGGCCGGCGACTGCCATCCGCAAACCATCGAAGTGATCCAGACCCGCGCCAAGCCGCTGGGCATCGAGATCAAGGTCAGCACCGCGCTGGAAACCCTGCCGCAGCTGATGGCCAGCGGCGACTTCTTCGGCGTGCTGGCCCAGTACCCGGCCACCAACGGCGCGGTGCACGACCTGCGCCCACTGGTCGGTGTGGCCCATGCAAGCGGCGCGGCTGTTTGCGTGGCGGCCGACCTGCTGGCCCTGACCCTGCTGGTGCCGCCCGGCGAATGGGATGCCGACATCGTCATCGGCAACACCCAGCGCTTCGGCGTGGCCATGGGCAATGGCGGCCCGCACGCTGCCTACATGGCCTGCCGCGACGCGTTCAAGCGCTCGCTGCCAGGACGCCTGGTCGGCGTCAGCGTCGATGCGCACGGCAACCCCGCCTACCGCCTGGCGCTGCAGACCCGCGAACAGCACATCCGCCGCGAAAAAGCCACCTCCAACATCTGTACCGCCCAGGTGCTGCCGGCCGTGCTGGCCAGCATGTACGCGGTCTACCACGGCCCGCAGGGCCTGACCCGCATCGCCCAGCGCGTGGCGCGTTTCACCGCCATTCTGGCGCGTGGCCTGCAGCAAATGGGCTACACGCTGACCAACGAACATGCGTTCGACTCGATCACCGTCAAAACCGACGACGCTAGCGATTTGATAGCTACCCGCGCACGCAAAGCCAGCGCCAACCTGCGTTTTCGCTTGGTAAATCACCTGGGCATCTCGCTGGACGAAACCACCACCCGCGGCGACATCGAGATGCTCTGGTCGTTCTTCGTCAAGCCCGGCGAACCCATGCCGCGCCTGAGCGAGCTGGAAGACAGCGTGGACTCGCTGATCCCCGCCGAACTGCGCCGCCGCAGCGCCTTCCTGACCCATCCGGTGTTCAACACCCACCATAGTGAGACCGGCATGCTGCGCTACATCCGCGCGCTCAGCGACAAGGACCTGGCACTAGACCGCAGCATGATCCCCCTGGGCAGCTGCACCATGAAGCTCAACGCCACCAGCGAAATGGTGCCGGTGACCTGGCCCGAATTCGCCAACATCCACCCGTTCAGCCCTCCCGAGCAGCGCCTGGGCTATGCCGAGCTCGACGTACAACTGCGCGAATGGCTGTGCCAGGCCACCGGCTACGCCGGCATCAGCCTGCAGCCGAATGCCGGCAGCCAGGGCGAATACGCCGGCCTGCTGGCCATCAAGGCCTACTTTGACGACCACGGCCAAGGCCAGCGCAATGTCTGCCTAATTCCGTCCAGCGCCCACGGCACGAATCCGGCCAGCGCCCAGATGGCCGGGCTGAAGGTGGTGGTCACCGCCTGCGACGCCAATGGCAATGTCGACATGGCCGATCTGCAAGCCAAGTGCGAAGAACACAGCGAAGACCTGGCGGTGGTGATGATCACCTATCCCAGCACCCACGGCGTGTTCGAAACCCAGGTGAAAGAACTTTGCGCCATGGTGCACAGCCACGGTGGCCGCGTCTATGTGGACGGCGCCAACATGAACGCCCTGGTCGGCGTGGCCGCACCCGGCGAATTCGGCGGCGACGTGAGCCACTTGAACCTGCACAAGACCTTCTGCATCCCGCACGGCGGCGGCGGCCCGGGCGTCGGCCCGGTCTGCGTGGTCGAAGACCTGATCCCCTACCTGCCCGGCCATGCCACCGTGGGCGATACCCAGCACGGCATCGGCGCCATCAGCGCAGCGCCGCTGGGCAATGCTTCGGTGCTGCCGATCAGCTGGATGTACTGCCGCATGATGGGCGCCGAAGGCCTGCAGCACGCGACCGAAGCCGCGATCCTGGCCGCCAACTACATCAGCACCAAGCTGGCCCCGCACTACCCCACGCTGTACGCCAGCGCCAACGGCCATGTGGCCCATGAGTGCATCCTGGACCTGCGCCCGATCAAGGACAGCTGCGGCGTGACCGCCGAAGACGTGGCCAAGCGCCTGGCCGACTACGGCTTCCACGCGCCGACCCTGAGCTTCCCCGTGCCCGGCACCTTGATGGTCGAGCCGACCGAGAGCGAAACCCTGGCCGAGCTGGACCGCTTCATCTTTGCCATGGTCGCCATCCGCGACGAGATCCGCCAGATCGAAAGCGGCGCCTGGCCGCAGGACAACAACCCGTTGAAGCATGCGCCCCACACCGCCGCCAGCCTAATGGCCGCCGACTGGGACCGGCCGTACGCACGCGAAATCGGCGCCTTCCCGTTGGCATCGCTGAAGCAAGCCAAATACTGGCCGCCAGTGGGCCGGGTCGACAACGTGTTCGGCGACCGGAATCTGTTCTGCAGCTGCGTGCCGGTGGCGGACTACGCCTGAGCTGCGTGACGCATATGCTTGAAACAGCCACACGGCAGACGATCCGCCTGCCAATATGGCTGTAAACCGAGAGGCCGAAGACGGCCTCGGCACGGTTCCTGCAATCGGCGAGGAGATGTCCACCAGCTCGCCCGTCCATGTCCACACGCTGTTTGAAGACGCCCAGGCGATCTTCACCGGCACGCTGTTTGTATCGCTGGCGCTGATCCTGTTTGCCCAGGTCGGCATGCTGACCGGCGGTACTGCCGGGGCGGCTTTCGTGCTGCACTACGCCACCGGTATCACGCTGGGCAAGCTGTTCTTTCTGATCAACCTGCCGTTCTACTGGTTCGCCTGGACCCGCATGGGCCGCGAGTTCACCTTCAAGACCTTCATCGCCATCAGCATGCTGTCGGCCATGATGGAGTGGTCGCCCAAGCTGTTTGCCATCGAGCGCCTGCACCCCGCCTATGCAGCCGTGCTGGGCGGGCTGCTGCTGGGCTCGGGCTGCCTGTTCCTGGCGCGGCACCGGGCCAGCCTGGGCGGCGCCACCATCGTCACCCTGTACCTGCAGAAAGCCTATGGCTGGCGCGCGGGCAAGGTGCAGATGGGCATAGACTGCACCATCGTGCTGCTGGCGCTGACGGTGATCGAGCCCGCCCGGGTCGGCTATTCGGTGCTGGCGGCGGTGGTGATGAATCTGTTCATCTGGATCAACCACAAGCCCGGGCGCTACGCGGTGCTCTAGAAGGTGATCGAGGTAGGCAGCTTTCTGTCGCCCTGGGCTCAAAATGCAGGCTTGAACTGATAAGCTCAGAGCTGCAAGAAACTTCTTAAACGACTGGAGAAAATCATGGCCAAAGGTGAGCAAAAAAGCAACAAGGAATCGAAGAAGCCCAAGAAGGACACTTCGCCTCCCAAGCCAATTTCTACCGATGCGGTGCGCCCCACCATCACCACCGTGGTGCCTGTGCGCGGCAAGCTGAAGAAGTAAACCGCGCTCCCCGCCCAGCCGCACCCGGTGCGGCTTTTTTACGCCTGCCGGCAGCCGATCTGGACTTCAGGCGTAGACGCCAGTCTGGATTTCGGCCAGCCAGCGTTCGGCATCGGCAGGCGCCAGCGGCATGGCAAACAGCTCGCCCTGCAGCTCGTGGCAGCCGGCCGCCCGCGCCACCTCGGCCTGGGCCTGGGTTTCGATCCCCTCGGCCACCACCTCCAGCCGCAGCGCCCCGGCCAACTGGCAAATCGCATGTACCACCGCCGCCGCATCCGGCGCTGGCAGCGGGTCGATCAGGCCGCGGTCGATCTTGACCGACTGCAGCGGCAAGCTGCGCAGCATGTTCAGCGACGAGAAGCCGGTGCCAAAGTCGTCCAGCCCCACCGCAATGCCCATCTGGCGCAACTGCTGTATCTGCTCGCGCGCCTGCTCCAGGTTGGCCACGGCCGCGCTCTCGG
Source organism: Rhodoferax sp. OV413 (assembly GCF_900104385.1). Lineage (GTDB taxonomy): Bacteria > Pseudomonadota > Gammaproteobacteria > Burkholderiales > Burkholderiaceae_C > Rhodoferax_B. The sequence goes on from NZ_FNJA01000001.1 coordinate 246,145, forward strand.
TGATCTCCAGGGTGATGGCTTCGGCCGGCAGGTCGCAGCTGTACAGCAGCTGCTCCACCAGCGCAGGAAAGCCCCCGTCCAGCATCTGCAGCGGCGACACGTTCACCGCCACCGGCACCAACCGGGCGAAGCGCTTGCGCCAGTCAACCACCTGCTTGCAGGCCAGGGTCAGCAGCAGCAGGCCCAACTCTTCGATCAGGCCGGTGCGCTCGGCCACCGCGATGAACTCCACCGGGCTAATGGAGCCCACACCCGGCCGGTCCCAGCGCGCCAGGGCTTCAAAGCTGGTCAGCCGCCCGGTATGCGCGTCCACCTTGGGCTGGTAGTGCAGGCTGAACTCGCGCAGCTCGATGCCGGTACGCAGTGCCTGCTCCTGCGCCAGCAACTCGCTGGAGCCGCGCTCGAAGCGGGCCTCGGCCAGCGCCATCGAGGTGCCCGGCGTGCGCTTGGCCGCATGCATGGCGGCATTGGCGGCCCGCAGCAAGGCCTCGGCGTCCTGTGCGTGCCCGGGGTAAAGCGCAATCCCCATGGACACATCGATGAAAAACCGGTGCTGCGGCAAGACCAGGGGTTGCAGCAGCAGCTTTTGCACCCGCCGCGCCATCGCCACCGCGGTATCACCGTCCTGGTTGGGCCGGGCCAGAAAGGCAAACTCGTCGGCCCCCAGGCGCATCAGGTCGCAGCCCTCGCCCAGCTCGCGCACCACGGCCGCGGCCAGGGCCTTCAGCACCTCATCGCCCATCGAATGGCCATGGGCTTCGTTGAACAGCTTGAAGCGGTCCACCCCCAGCAGCACCAGGCCAAACTCGGGGCGCTCGGGCAAGGACACGCAACACTGGCGCAGCCGCTGCAGCAACGCGCTGCGGTTGGGCAAACCTGTCAGCTCGTCGTGCATGGCCTGGTACAGCAGGGCCTGGGTGGCATCATGGTCGGCCGTCTGGTCGGTCACCAGCACCTGGGTGGCTTCTTCTTCGCCCCACAGCGTGCGCCAGGCCGAAAAGCGCAGCCATACCGACGAACCATTCTGGCGCTGGCGCAGGCCCTCCCAGTGGACCTCGTCCACGGCGCCGCTGTCGAGCTGGCGGAAGTGGGCTGCCACCTCGTCTATCTCTTCGCGGCGCAGGCCGCGCAGCAAGCCGGTGGCGCTAAGCTCGGCCAGCCGCGTCACGCCGTAGATCGACAGCAAAGCCGGGTTCGCATACCGCACCTGCTGCCCGACCAGCACAAAAATGCCCTGGTGCGAACGCTCGACCAGTTGCTGGAAGCGCATGCGCAAATGCCGCGAAGCGGTGCTGGCCCGGGCCAGGGCCGCATACATCAGCACCAGGCCCAGCACCAGGCGCAAGCCGGTGCCGATATTGAACTGCAGCACCAGGGTCGTCTGGCCCCAGAGCGCAAACTGCACCTGGTTCAGGCCCAGCAACACCAGCAGCGGCCCCACCAAGCGGTCGGCCGGCGTGCTGCGGCGCAAGCCGCGCGTGACCGCCACCCCGGCCACCGTAATGAACAGCGGCGACGCCCAGGCCATCAAGGACGGATCGTTGAACACCACCACCCACAGGCCCGCCACCGACAGCAGCCCCAGGAACAGCGCCCACTCGGTGCGCGACACCGTCCAGCCCGAGAGCCGGCAGCTGCCGCGCAAGATGAAGGCCACGCCCCCGATCTGGGCGAACACCGCCACCGACAAGCCCAGCGCGGCCACCCGGTGGTCGGCCATCTGACTGCCCCAGTAGCCCAGTGGCACCACGGCCTGCAGCAGCTGCGAGAACGCCAGATCGCGAGTCAGCAGCAGTTCGCGGTGGCCGCGCCACACCCATAGCAAGGCGATGCCGACGGCCAGGCCAGTCGAAGCATTGACCGCAAGGGAGTAGACAATCAGAGGGTTGAGCGCAGACACAATGGGTTTGTAAACAATCGCGCAAGTGTTTGCGTAACAGGGGGCGCTATCGTAACCGCGCCGAATGACGCCCAGAAGCGTCGTAAGACGCGTAAAGCTGTGTACCAGCGGCGCGACAGACCGGCGGCGAACCCGTAAACTGTTACGTCTGATAACCAACCTTCTTCTACCCGGTCACTGGAAACCATGCGCCAGCCTCCTCCTCCCGCGTTGGTGCAAAACGCCGCATCTGCCGCCACCCCGGACAGCCCCCTCGTCGTCAGCACCGTACCGCAGCTGATCCAGGATCTGCGCACCTACCAGGCCGAGCTGGAAAGCCAGAACAAAGTACTGCGCTACAGCCAGGCCGCCTCGGAGGCCGCCTCGGAGCGCTTTGAAACCCTGTTCTCCGGCGTGCCCCTGGCGCTGATGGTGGTGGACGACCACGACATGGTGGTGCAAAGCAATGCCATGGCGCAGCGGCTGTTCCAGCCTACCGAGAGCGACCGGCCGTTGCATTTTCTAATGCCCTTCGTCAGCCCCGGCTGCACCGAGCAGGTACGCCAGGCCTTCCGTGAGGCCCGGGTCGACGGCCACTGCGAAGCCACCGAGGTGGTGTTCACCATCGGCCAGGACGGCGCCATGTCCGGCGACCTGCACATCGCCCGGCTGGAAAGCGCCCAGGAATCGGTAGCCCAGTACATCTGCGCCGTGGTCGACCAGGGCCCGCTGCTGGCCGAGCGCCGAGCGCTGCAGCTCAGCGCCGCCGCGCTGCGCCAGCGTAACGAGCAGCTGCGTTCCAGCGAAAGCCGGCTCGAGGCCATCATCAACTCGGCGCTGGACGCCATCATCTGCATCGACAAAGACCAGCGCATCACCGTCTTCAACCCCACGGCAGCGGCGCTGTTCCAGTGCCCGTCGTCGCAGGCGCTGGGCAGCCTGCTGACGCGCTTCTTCCCCGATGCCGCGCACGCGCTGGCGCTGAACCAGATTTCCACCCAGGCCTTTCTGGGCGAAATGCTGGCGCTGACGGCCAGCGGCAAGACCTTGTCGGTGGAAGTCAGCGTCTCGTTTGAGCGCCACCCTACCGGCGAAACCACCACCGTATTCGCCCGCGACCTGACCAGTCGCAAGCGGGCTGAGGTGCAACGCAGCGTGCTCGAAGCCCAGCTGCGGGAGTCGCAAAAAATGCAGGCCGTGGGCACCATGGCCGGCGGCATTGCGCATGACTTCAACAACATCCTCAGCGCCATCCTGGGCAATGTGGAGCTGGCCAAGGAAGACGCCGGCCCGAACTCGCCGGCCCAGGTCAGCCTGCATGAGATCGAAAAAGCCGGCCGGCGCGCGCGCGACCTGGTGCGCCAGATCCTTACCTTCAGCCGCAACGAGGCGCCGCGGCGCAGCCCGGTGGCACTGGCCGAGCTGGTCAGCGAAACCGAGCGCCTGCTGCGCGTGACCCTGCCCCCGGCGGTCGAGCTGCACCTGCACATCGACCCGAACACCCCGGTGGTGATGGCCGATGCGGTGCAAGTCCAACAGGCCGTGCTGAACCTGTGTACCAATGCCATCCAGGCCAATGGCGACGAGCGCGGCGCCGTCACCATCGAGCTGTCGGGCGTAGAGCCCGACCTGCGCCTGTGTACCCGCCTGGGCCTGGCGCCCGGCAGCTACGCCATGCTGACCGTGCTGGACAGCGGCAAGGGCATGGACGACGACACCTTGCTGCGCATCTTCGAACCCTTCTTCACCACCAAGGAAGTCGGCCAGGGCACGGGCCTGGGCCTGGCCGTGGTGCACGGCGTGATGCGCAGCCATGCGGGCGCCGTCGATGTGCAAAGCGCCCCCGGCCTGGGAAGCCGCTTCACCCTGTACTTCCCGGCCACTGAAACCGGCACCGCTGCCACCCCCAGCACCCCAGCCCCACCGGCGCCGCATACGGCCAGCGAGCAGGTGCAGGGCAAGCACGTGATGTATGTGGACGACGACCATGCGCTGGTGTTCCTGGTCGAGCGCCTGCTGCGGCGCCGCGGCTTCCGGGTCAGCGGTTTTTCCGACCCGAACAAGGCCGCCGCCGAGCTGCGCGCCAACGCCGAGGCCTACGACCTGCTGGTCACCGACTTCAACATGCCCGGCTACTGCGGCGTGGACCTGGTGCGCGAAGCCCAGCGCATCCGGCCCGACCTGCCGGTGGCCCTGGCATCCGGCTACATCACCGCCGAGATCGAGCAAAGCGCTATCCAGGAAGGCGTGAAGGCGCTGATCCACAAGCCGAACGACGTGGAAGAACTGTGTGCTACCGTGCAGCGCCTGATTTTGGACAACGCCACCGCATGACACCCGATACTCCACACGCTCCGCCGCCCGAAAAACAGGCCCGCAACCCGCTGCACGGCCTGACGCTGGAGGCCATCCTGACTGCGCTGGTCGAGGCCTACGGCTGGGAAGGCCTGGGCCAGCAGATCAATATCCGCTGCTTCACCAGCGACCCCAGCATCAATTCCAGCCTGAAGTTCCTGCGCAAGACCCCCTGGGCGCGCGAGAAGGTTGAAAGCCTGTTTCTCTTCATGCAGCGCGAACAACGCCGTGGCCGACTCTGAGCCTGCCGGCCTGGAAACACTCTACGCCGACGACCACCTCCTGGTTTTCAACAAACCCAGCGGCCTGCTCTCGGTGCCCGGCCGGGGTGAGGACAAGCAAGACTGCCTGAGCGCCCGCGCCCAGCAGGCCTACCCCGACGCGCTGGTCGTGCACCGCCTGGACATGTCCACCTCGGGCCTGCTGCTGATGGCGCGCGGGATCGACATGCAGCGCCGCTTGAACGCCGCCTTCGCCGGCCGCACGGTCGCCAAGCGCTACACCGCCGTGGTGGCGGGCCGGCTGGCACCACCTACCGACAGCCCCGACGGCTGGGGCCAGATCGACCTGGCGATCCGGGTCGACTGGCCGAACCGCCCCCTGCGCATGGTCGACCCCGACGGCGGCAAACCCAGCTGCACCCGCTGGCAGGCCATCGCCGCCACCGAACACAGCACCCGGCTGCTGCTGGAGCCGGTCACCGGCCGGTCCCACCAGCTGCGCGTGCACCTGGCCGCCATCGGCCACCCGATTCTGGGCGACGCGCTGTACGCACCCAGCGCGGTGCAAGCCCAGGCCCCGCGCCTGCTGCTGCATGCGAGCCGGCTGGAACTGCTGCACCCGGTGACCGGTCTGGCGCAAAGCTTCGAGAGTCCAGCTCCGTTTTAACCCTGCGCTACTTTTTTAATAGCTGCTCGCGCAGTGTGGATAAGCGCCAACGGGCTGTTTTACGTAAACTTCGGCACCCTCTTCAACCCACCGTCAAGCTCCATGTCTGTTGCTCCCCAAACCTCTGCGCACCGCTTCATCAACCCCCAGGGCCTGTACGACCCGCAGCCCAACGGCTATTCGCACGTGGTCGTCGCCACAGCACCGGCGCGCCTGGTATACGTGGCGGGCCAAGGCGGGGAAGACATCCACGGCACGCTGAGCGAGGACTTCGCCACCCAGGTGCAGCAGGCAATGCGCAATCTGCAGACCGCACTGGCGGCGGCCCAGGCCGGGCTGGCCGACGTGGTGAAAATCAGCGTGCTCATCGTCGACCATTCGGAGCAGCGGCTGGCTGTGCTCAGCCAGGAAGTGCGCGCTGCATGGGGCGATTTGCCAACGCCGGCCTGCACCCTGATCCCGGTGCCGCGCCTGGCGCTGGACCGCATGCTGTTCGAAATCGAGGCCACGGCCGTAGTGCCACTGGCGACCACGGCCTAGCCCGCACAGATGGGTGTATAACCAAGCCCCTCCCGGTCATGCGCCCGGGCTTCTGAAGCCGCGCGCATACCCCATCAACAGCACACCCCGCGCAATCAATGCGCAAACAGCAAGGAATAACCAACATGGGCGCACAGTGGAAAGCAAAAGGCAAGGAACTGGCGGCGAATGCCCGCGGCCGCGCCTTCGGAAAACTGTCCAAGGACATCATGGTGGCCGCACGCAGCGGCGCCGACCCGGCAGCCAATGCCCGCCTGCGCTTGCTGGTGGAACAGGCCCGCAAGGTCTCCATGCCCAAGGACACGCTGGACCGCGCGATCAAGAAAGGCGCCGGCCTGACCGGTGAAGCCGTCAACTTCGAACACGTGATCTACGAAGGCTTTGCGCCGCACCGCGTGCCGCTGATGGTCGAATGCCTAACCGACAACGTAAACCGCACCGCCCCCGAAATGCGCGTGCTGTTCCGCAAGGGCCAGCTGGGCACCTCCGGCTCGGTGGCCTGGGACTTTGACCATGTGGGCATGATCGAAGCCGAGCCGGCCAACAAGGATGCCGACGCCGAACTGGCCGCCATCGAAGCCGGCGCGCAGGACTTCGAGCCCGGCGAGGACGAAGGCAGCACCTTGTTCCTGACCGACCCGGCCGACCTGGACCTGGTGAGCCGTGCGCTGCCAGCCCAGGGCTTTACCGTCTTGTCGGCCAAGCTCGGCTACAAGGCCAAGAACCCCATCGACCCGGCCAGCCTGAGCGCCGAGCAGCTGGAAGAAGTCGAAGCCTTCCTGGCCGCCATCGACGCCAACGACGATGTGCAAAACATCTTTGCCGGCCTGGGCGGCTGATAGCTGATTTGCTTCACTATTGATAGCTTCTGGCGCAGGTAGTATCTGCGCCAGAGCCTATTTTTATGCCTAAGAATGTGCGTCCCCATGCATTGTTGCTGGCCCTGCTGCTGGCCAGCCTAGGCGCACAGGCCGCGCCGGACGAAGAGCTGCTGGGCCAGGCCGCGGGCTACCCCGCAGGCCGCAGCCTGGCCCAGGCCTACCGCGAACCCTTCATGGTGGGGTCCTTCAGCGCCATGGACGGCCTGCCCCCCGCGTGCACCCTGCCGCCGGCAGCGCAGCCTATGCCGCTGCCGCAGGCCGCTACAGAAACCGAGTTCCGCTACCGTTTTGCCGGGCGTAGCTGGGCGCTGGACGACTATCTGCAGCACCAGCGCGCCACTGCGGTACTGGTGCTCAAAGACGGTGCCATCGTGGCCGAGCGCTACAGCTACGGACGCGACGCCGGCATGCGTATGCTGTCCAACTCCATGGCCAAGACCGTGGTGGCGCTGGCCATAGGCAAGGCCCTGGAGGAAGGCTTGATACGCTCGCTGGACGACACTGCCGCTACCTATGCCCCAGCCCTGGCCGGCACCTTGTATGGCGAGACCCGCATCGTCAACCTGCTGCGCATGGCCTCGGGCGCCCGCTACGTGGAGGACTACACCCCCAGCGACGACCGCGCGCGCTTCAATGCCGTGGCACGCCGCGTCGGCACGGCCCAGGCGGCGCGGACCATCACCGAGCGTGCCGACGCCGAGGGTCAGCGCTTCAACTACGCCGGCGCCCAGACCGATATGCTGGGCCTGGTGCTGCGCGGCGCCACCGGCCGCAGCCTGTGCGACTACGTGGCCGAAAAAATCTGGCAGCCTCTGGGCGCCGAAACCTCGGCCAAATGGCTGCTGAACCCGGTCGACGGCCTGGAGCTGGCCGCCGGCGGCTTCAACGCCACGGTGCGCGACTACGCCCGCCTGGGCTGGATGCTGGCCAACGACGGCCAGGCCCAGGGCCAGGCCGTTCTGCCACGCGACTACCTGCTGGACATGACCGACGCTGCCCGCCAGCCCGAAGCCTTTCGCCCCGGCCGCATGCAACACAAGGGCAGCAGCTACTTTGGCTACGGCTTCCAGGTTTGGCTGGTGCCGGGCAGCCACCGCCGCTTTGTCCTGCTGGGCATCCATGGCCAGGCGATTCTGGTCGACCCCGATCTGAAGCTGGTGGTGGTGCACACCGCCGTCGGCAAGGACGCGGCCGGCGACGCCAGTGGCAGCCATCTGGGCGCCGAGCGCGACGCCTTGTTCCGTGGCATCGTGGCGCACTACGGCGCATGGTAAAGCCAGCCGTTACTACGTTATTGATAGCTATCAGCGCATATACAACCTACGCCAGAGCCTATTTTTATGCCTAAAAATAATTCCCAACATCTCACCATCCTGACCGGCGCCTCGCGCGGGATGGGTCTGGCCATGGCCGGGCAATTGCTGGCAGCCGGCCAGTCCCTGGTCTGCATCTCACGCCAGACCAACCCGCAATTGGCGGCGCAGAATGGCGCGCTGCTGGAGCAGTGGCAACACGACCTGGGCGATGCAGCCCCGGTTGCCGCCCGCCTGGGGCAGTGGCTGCGACAGCAGGACGCTGCGCAGTGGGCCAGCGTCAGCCTGATCAACAACGCTGGCATCCTGGCCCGGCTCACACCCTTGCGGGATGCCGAGGCAGTCGACCTGGCGCAGGCGCTGCGGGTGGGGCTGGAGGCGCCTATGCAGCTGACCGCCGCCTTCCTGGACGCCACCCGCAGCTGGCCGGGGCAGCGCCGGGTGCTGAATATTTCGTCCGGTCTGGGTCGCCGCGCCATGGCCGCATCGGCCGCCTATTGCGCGGCCAAGGCCGGCATGGACCACTTCAGCCGCTGCGTGGCGCTGGACGAAGCAGATCAGCCCAACGGCGCCAAGATCTGCTCCCTGGCCCCGGGCGTGATCGACACCGACATGCAAGCCCAGCTGCGCGGTGCAGACAGCGCCGCATTTGCCGACCGAGAAGCCTTTGCCAACCTGCACCGTAGCGGCCAGCTCACCTCGCCCAGCGACGCCGCGGCCCGGGTACTCGCCTACCTGGCGCAGCCGGATTTCGGCAGCCAGCCGGTGGCGGATGTGCGCGGCTGAGCCGTAACGCTATAGATTCAATAGCTTCTGGTGCTTATGAAATAAGCGCCAACCCGGGTTTTCAATAGATTTCTGGCACCACAATTTCATTCGGCACCGGCTGACGGATGTAGTCGTCGTGGCGCTCGCGCTCGGGCAGATGGATGGCCGGGTGTTCCACCTCTTGGTAAGGCATTTGCTGCAGCAGGTGGTGGATGCAGTTGAGGCGGGCCTTCTTCTTGTCCACGGCCTGCACCACCCACCACGGCGCTTCGGGGATGTGGGTGCGGTCCAGCATCACTTCCTTGGCCTTGGTGTATTCCTCCCAGCGGCGGCGCGACTCCAGGTCCATGGGGCTGAGCTTCCATTGCTTCAGCGGGTCGTGGATGCGGCCCAAAAAGCGCAGATGCTGCTCCTGGTCGGAGATCGAAAACCAGTATTTGACCAGCTGGATGCCGGATCGCACCAGCATGCGCTCGAACTCGGGCACGGTGCGGAAGAATTCTTCGTACTGGTCGTCGGTGCAAAAACCCATCACCCGCTCGACGCCCGCGCGGTTGTACCAGCTGCGGTCGAACAGCACGATCTCGCCAGCCGCCGGCAGGTGCGACACATAGCGCTGGAAGTACCACTGCGTACGCTCGCGGTCGTTCGGCGCGGGCAGCGCGGCCACGCGGCAAACCCGTGGATTCAGCCGCTGGGTGATGCGCTTGATCACGCCGCCCTTGCCAGCCGCGTCGCGGCCTTCGAACAAAATCACCACCTTGTGGCCGGTGGCGACCACCCAGTCTTGCAGCTTGACCAGCTCGGCCTGCAAGCGGAACAGCTCGCGGAAGTACTGGCGGCGCGCTTCCTTCTGGCTGGGGCTGTCTTCCTCCATCGGCATGCCGTCCAGGCCGACCAGGGTGCGGTCCTCGATCTCCATTTCCAGCTCTTCGTCGTAGCTGTCGAGCAGGTCGCGGTGTACGCGCTGCATCATCTCGTCGGTGTATGCGTTCACAAAATTCTCCTGGGGGCGGGGCCATTGACTGCCGCCACAGTACAGAGCATTCATGTCAGATATGTGACAGATGCGTGTAAGCCCTGTGCCACCAAGCCGGCCCATACTCGGGGTTTCGTTCAAAACAGGAGACTCCCATGCGCCGTGAAGTTGTTGTGGTCAGCGGTGTGCGCACCGCCATTGGTACGTTTGGCGGCAGCCTGAAAGACCAGGCGCCCAGTGCGCTGGCGGCGCAAGTGGTGCGCGAAGCGCTGTCGCGCGCCGAGGTTGCGGGTGCCGACGTCGGCCATGTGGTGTTCGGCCACGTGGTCAACACCGAGCCCAAGGACATGTATTTGTCGCGCCTGGCGGCCGTCAACGGCGGCTGCAGCCAGGAAACCCCGGCCTTCAACGTGAACCGCCTGTGCGGCTCGGGCCTGCAGGCCGTGGTCTCGGCGGCCCAATCCATCCTGCTGGGCGATACCGACATCGCCATCGGCGGCGGCGCCGAGAGCATGAGCCGCGCGCCCTATGCATCCCTGAACACCCGCTGGGGCGCACGCATGGGCGACACGCAAATGGTGGACATGATGGTCGGCGCGCTGCACGACCCGTTCCACACCATCCACATGGGCGTGACGGCCGAAAACATCGCCAAGAAATGGGGCATCAGCCGCGAAACCCAGGACGCGCTGGCGGTAGAAAGCCACAACCGTGCTGAGCGCGCCACCCAGGCCGGCTATTTCACAGAGCAAATCCTGCCCGTCATGCTGAAAAGCAAGAAAGGCGATGTGGCCTTTGCCGCCGACGAGCACTTCCGGCCCAACTGCACCCTAGCCGATATGGCCAAGCTCAAGCCGGTGTTCGTGAAGGAAAACGGCACCGTCACCGCCGGCAATGCATCTGGTCTGAACGATGCCGCTGCGGCCCTGCTGCTGATGGAAAAAAGCCAGGCCGAAGCCCGCGGCCTGAAGCCCATGGCGCGCCTGGTGGCCTATGCGCACGCCGGCGTCGATCCGCAGTACATGGGCATAGGCCCGGTACCGGCCAGCCAGAAGGCGCTGAAGCTGGCCGGGCTGACGGTGCAGGACCTGGACGTGATCGAGGCCAATGAAGCCTTTGCCGCCCAGGCCTGCGCGGTGACACAGGACCTGGGGCTGGACCCGGCCAAGGTGAACCCCAACGGCTCGGGCATCTCGCTGGGCCATCCGATCGGCGCCACCGGCGCGGTGATCACCGTCAAAGCCTTGTACGAGCTGCAGCGCATCCAGGGTCGGTATGCGCTGGTGACCATGTGCATAGGCGGCGGCCAGGGCATCGCGGCGATCTTTGAACGGATGTGAGGCCAGCCACTGCGGCACCTACTTACTTAGACCTAAATTTGGTCGAAGTTAGAACTTGATGGGTTGAAGTGTCCGTCCTACCATACGCTACCGCTTGCCGCACACCCCCGTGTGCCCGGACAGGCGGACGCATAAAAGGAGACACGCTTTGGCACTTTGGGACCGCTTGTCTTCGGTGGAAACCGCCCTGCTGCACACCATCTTCTGGTCGGCGGGGGCTTCGCGCTGGGACCTGGCCGAACGCCTGGGCTACTCCAAGAGCAAGACCAATAGCCTGGTCGCGTCCCTGCTCGACGTAGGCCTGCTGGAAGAAACCGGCCTGGCCGGATCCACCGGCGGCCGCCGACCCGAAACCGTGCAGCTCAGCCAGCGCCTGGGCGTGCTGATCGGTGCCGACCTGGGCGCCACCAGCCTGGATCTGGCGATTCTGCGCCCCGACCTCAGCGTGCTGGCCCGCCGCACCGAAGCCGCCGACGTGCGCGCCGGCCCCGGCGTGGTGATGGCGCGGGTCCGGGTGCTGATGCGCGAGCTGCTGGCCGAATGCGGCGCGACCGCTCAGCAAGTCATCGGCATCGGCATGGGCGTGCCCGGCCCGGTGGACTTTGAAAGCGGCCAGCTGGTGAACCCACCGCTGATGCCGCACTGGGACAGCTTCTCGATCCGCGACTATCTGCGCGAGGAATACGCGGCCCCGGTGTTCGTCGACAACGACGTGAACCTGATGGCGCTGGGCGAACTCTGGCGGCTGCAGCGCAGCCTGCAAAACTTCTTGGTGATCAAGGTCGGCACCGGCATAGGCTGCGGCATCGTCTGCCATGGCGAGGTCTACCGCGGTGCGAATGGCTCGGCCGGTGACGTAGGCCACATCTGCGTGGATACCGCCGGCCCGCGCTGCCATTGCGGCAACCTGGGCTGCGTGGAAACCATGGCTGCCGGCCCGGCCATCACCCGCATGGCGACGGAAGCCGCCGAATCCGGCGAAAGCGCCCTGCTGGCCGCCGTGCTGGCCGAGAAAGGCAGCATCAGCCCCGAAGACGTAGGCCAGGCCAGCCGCCATGGCGACGCCGCCGCGAACCGCATCATCCAGCACACCGGCAATCTGATCGGCCAGATGCTGGCGTCTGTCGTCAACTTCTTCAACCCCTCCCATGTGTTCATAGGCGGCGGCATCACCCGCATCGGGCCGCTGTTCCTGGCCTCGGTGCGGCAAAGCATTTACCAGCGCTCGCTGGCGCTGTCGACCCGGCACCTCGAGATCCATTACACGCCGCTGGCCGAGCAGGCCGGCTTGGTCGGCGCCGGTGTGCTGGCGATGCAGGAAACGCTGAAAAGCAAGGGAAGCACACGATGAGCGTGAACGTAGCATTTGACAATGTGGTCAAGGAATTTGGCCCTGTGCGCGTGCTGCACGGCGTCAGCTTTGCGCTGCAGGCCGGCCGCACCGTCGGCCTGCTGGGCGAAAACGGCGCCGGCAAGTCCACGCTGATGAAGATCCTGGCTGGCTTCGAGACCGCCACCGGCGGCACGCTGCGCATCAACGGCCAGCCCATGCAGTTCACTACTTCGCGCCAAGCCGAAGCCCAGGGCATTGTGCTGATCCACCAGGAATTCAGCCTGGCCGAAGACCTGACCATCGCGCAAAACCTGTTCCTGGGCCACGAGAAAAAAAAAGGCTGGCTGCTCGACGACGCCACCATGCAGGCCGAAGCCGCCAAGGCCATCGCCCAGGTCGGACTAAAGGCCGATGTCAACACCCGGGTCAAGCAGTTGATCGTGGCCGAAAAGCAGCTGGTGGAAATCGCCCGCGCGCTGTTGCGCAAGGCCCGGCTGCTGATCATGGACGAACCCACCGCCACCTTGACACCCGGCGAAACCAAGCGCCTGTTCGCGCTGATGGCGCAACTGAAGGCCGACGGCGTCACCCTGGTCTACATCTCGCACAAACTCGACGAGGTGGAACAGGTGACCGACGAGGTAGTGGTGATGCGCGACGGCCGCTTTGTGGCCCGCGAAGACACGAAGAACCTGAGCCGCCAGCAAATGGCCAGCCTGATGGTGGGCCGCGAACTCACCGATCTGTACCCGCCCAAAGCGCCGCATGCGGATGCCGCACTGCCGATGCTGAAAGTGACTGGCCTGACGGTGCCCGGCTGGGCCGAAGACGTCGGCTTCGAGGTCCGTGCCGGCGAGATCCTGGGCTTTGCCGGCCTGGTCGGCGCAGGCCGCACCGAGCTGTTCGAAGGCCTGCTGGGCCTGCGCCCGCGCAGCGCCGGCCAGGTCGAGCTGCAAGGCAAAGTGGTCGACCTCAAGAGCCCGCGTGCCGCCGCCCAGCAGGGCCTGACCTATCTGAGCGAAGACCGCAAGGGCAAGGGCTTGCACGTGCACTTCGGGCTGCGCGAAAACCTGACCCTGATGGCGCTGGAGCGCTACACCCATCCGCTGCTCGACCCGCAGGCCGAGATGGCGGCGCTGGCCACCGCGGTGAACGACTACGGCATCCGCACCGGCGATCTGCAAAGCAAGGCCTCGTCGCTGTCCGGCGGCAACCAGCAAAAACTGGCGCTGGCCAAGGTGCTGCATCCGCAGCCCAAGGTGGTGGTGCTGGACGAACCCACCCGCGGCGTCGACGTGGGCGCCAAGCGCGACATCTATTTTCTGGTGCAGCGCCTGGCCCGCGAAGGGCTGGCCGTGGTGGTGATCTCCAGCGAACTGATGGAGCTGATCGGCCTATGCCACCGCGTCGCGGTGATGCGCGGCGGACGGCTGCAAACGGTACTAGAAGAACAGCAACTCACGGAACAGGAACTCATACGCCATGCCACAGGAAGCCATTAAATCCCCCCGCAGCGCCGCCCACTGGATGGGCCGCCTGCACGGCATGGGCCCGGTCATCGGCCTGGTGCTGCTGCTGATTGCCGGCACTTTGCTGAACAGCAATTTCGCCACCCTGGACAACGCGATGAACGTGCTGACGCGCACCGCCTTCATCGGCATCATCGCGGTGGGCATGTGCTTTGTGATCGTCTCCGGCGGCATCGATCTGTCGGTCGGCTCGATGGCGGCGCTGATCGCCGGCAGCGTGATCATGCTGATGAATGCATTGGGGCCGATGCTGGCCTCGCCGGTGCTGGTGGTGGCGCTGGGCATGGCGCTGGCACTGGTACTGGGCGCAGCCTTCGGCCTGGCGCACGGCCTGCTGATCACCAAGGGTCGGATCGAGCCCTTCATCGTCACGCTGGGCACCTTGGGCATCTTCCGCGCCTACCTGACCTACTTTGCGAACGGCGGCGCCATCACGCTGGACAACGACCTGAGCGACGTCTACAGCCCGGTGTACTACGCCAGCCTGGCCGGCATCCCGATCCCGGTGTGGGTGTTCCTGGTCGTCGCCTTGCTCGGCGGCGTGATCCTGAACCGCACGGCCTTCGGCCGCTATGTGCAAGCGATTGGCTCGAACGAGCAGGTGGCGCGCTACGCCGCCGTCGATGTGGACCGCATCAAGATCCTGACCTATGTGCTGCTCGGCGTCTGCGTGGGCATCGCCACCCTGCTCTACGTGCCGCGCCTGGGCTCGGCCTCGCCGACTACCGGCCTGCTGTGGGAGCTGGAGGCGATTGCCGCGGTGATCGTCGGCGGCACGGCGCTCAAGGGCGGCGCCGGCAGCATCACCGGCACCGTGGTCGGCGCCATCCTGCTGTCCGTCATCAGCAACATCCTGAACCTGACCAGCATCATCAGCGTGTACCTGAACGCCGCCGTGCAGGGCTTTGTGATCATCGGCGTGGCATTCATGCAGCGCAGCAAGCGTTAGTTTTAAAGATAGCTTTCCAACCCGGTAGCCACAAGCTACTTTTTATCCACCTGTAGGAGACAACTGAAATGAAAAAAATCACCCGTAGATTGGCCCTGACCGCCGTCGCTTTTGCAGCACTGGCGAGCGCTCCGAGCTTTGCGCAAGAAAAAGTCGTTTTGGGCGTTGCCATCCCGGCCGCCACCCACGGCTTTACCGGCGGCATCGTGTTCTGGGCCAACCAGGCCAAGAAGGACCTGGAAAAAGCCCACCCCGGCCTGCAAGTCATTGTCAAGACGGCATCCGGCGCGCCCGAGCAGGCGAACCAGCTGCAGGATCTGCAGACGGTGAACAAGATCAACGCCCTGGTGATCTTCCCGTTTGAATCGGCCTCGCTGACCAAGCCCGTGGCCCAAGTGAAAAGCAAGGGCGTGTACGTCACCGTGGTGGACCGCGGCCTGACCGACACCAGCGCGCAGGACGCCTACATCTCGGGCGACAACACCGCGTTTGGCAAGATCCCCGGCGAATACCTGGTCAAGGCCATGGGCGGCAAGGGCAATATCGTTGCCATGCGCGGCATCGCCACCACCCTGGACAACGAGCGCATGGACGCGTTCAATGCGGCGATCAAGGGCAGCGACATCAAGCTGCTGGACGCCAAGTACGCCAACTGGAACCGCGACGACGCGTTCAAGGTGATGCAGGACTACCTGACGCGCTTCAAGCAGATCGACGCTGTGTGGGCCGCCGATGACGACATGGCCGTGGGCGTGCTCAAGGCCATCGACCAGGCCAAGCGCACCGACATCAAGATCGTCTTCGGTGGCGCCGGTGCCAAGGGCATGATCAAGACCCTGATGGACGGCAAGGATCCGCGCATCCAGGCGAATGTGTCGTACTCGCCCAAGTTCATCTACGACGCGATCAAGCTGACGGCCGAAGCGCGTCTGAAAGGTGAGAAGCTGCCTGCGACCTACATCATCCCGTCGGTGCTGATCACCAAGGACAACGCGAAGCAGTTCTACTTCCCCGATTCTCCGTTTTAAATTTATAAAAAACAGGGCTCTGGCGCAGGTAATACCTGCGCCAGCAGCTATGTAAACCATAGCATCCGGGAGTTACACCATGGCAAGACCTGTCACGCTGTTTACGGGCCAATGGGCCGATATTCCGCTCAAAGAGCTGGCGCCACTGGCCAAAAGCATGGGCTATGACGGCCTGGAGCTGGCCTGCTGGGGCGACCATTTCAACGTGCAGGAGGCATTGGCTTCCAGCAGCTACGTGCAAGATAAAAACGCCCTGCTCGCCAGCCACGGCCTGCGCTGCTACGCCATCGGCAACCACCTGGTCGGCCAGGCAGTGTGCGACCTGATCGACGAGCGGCACCAATCAATTTTGCCCAGCCATGTATGGGGCGACGGCGACCCCGAGGGCGTGCGCCAGCGCGCAGCGGCCGAGCTGCAGGACACGGCCCGCGCCGCGGCCAAGTTCGGCGTGAAGACGGTGACCGGCTTCACCGGCTCGTCGATCTGGCATGCCACCTACGCGTTTCCGCCAACGTCTCAGGCGTTCTGGGACAAGGGCTTTGCCGACTTCGGAAAACGCTTCACCCCCATCCTCGACACCTTCGAGCGCGAGGACATCAACTTTGCGCTCGAAGTCCACCCCACAGAGATCGCCTTCGACACCGCCACCAGCCAGCGCGCGATCCAGGCGGTCTACGGGCACCGCCGCTTCGGCTTCAATTTCGACCCCAGCCACCTGGCCTACCAGGGCGTGGACTATGTGAAGTTTTTGCGTACCTTCCCCGACCGCATCTACAACGCCCACATGAAAGACGTGTGGTGGGGCAAGGGCGACGGCACGGTCGGCACCTTCGGCGGCCACACCAGTTTTGGTGATGCGCGGCGCAACTGGGACTTTCGCAGCTTGGGCCGCGGCATGGTCGACTTTGAATCCATCATCGTGGCGCTGAACGACATAGGCTACGCCGGCCCGCTCAGCGTCGAATGGGAAGACAGCCGCATGGACCGCATCCACGGCGCCACCGAGAGCGCCGCCTTCTGCAAACGGCTGGACTTCAAACCGGCGGCGGGCGCTTTCGACGCGGTATTTGCCAAAGACAAACAATGAACTCTTCCAGAAAACTCCGCTACGCCATGGTAGGCGGCGGCCGCGACGCCTTTATCGGCGCAGTGCACCGCAAGGCCGCGGCCCTGGACGGCCAGATCGAACTGGTCGCCGGCGCACTCTCCGCAAATCCCGACAAAGCCCGCGCTTCCGGCCGCGACCTGTTCCTGGCCGACGACCGGAACCACGGCAGCTGGCAGGAACTGTTGGCCGACGAGCTGAAGCGCCCGGCGCACGAGCGCATCGATTTCGTCAGCATCGTCACGCCGAACCACCTGCACTTCCCTGTCGCCCAGGCCTTTGTCGACGCCGGCTTCCACGTCGTCTGCGACAAGCCTCTGGTACACACCAGCGCCCAGGCGCTGGCGCTGGTGGCCGCGGTGCAGCGCCAGGGCACGGTGTTCGGCGTGACGCACAACTACACAGGCTACCCGCTGGTGCGGCAGATGCGCGAGATGGTGCGCAGCGGCGTGATCGGCAGCATCCGCAAAGTCATCGTCGAATACCACCAGGGTTGGCTGGCGACCGCGGTGGAGGCAACTAACAACAAACAGGCTGCCTGGCGCATGGACCCGGCGCAAAGCGGCATGGCCGGCGCCATGGGCGACATAGGCTCGCATGCCGAGAACCTGCTGACCACCGTGACCGGATTGGAGATCGAAGCCATCTGCGCCGACCTCAGCGCCATGGGCGCGGGCCGCACGCTGGACGATGACGCGAACATGTTGCTGCGCCTCAAAGGTGGCGGCAATGTGGTGAAGGGCGTGCTGATGGCATCGCAGATCTGCGTGGGCAGCGAAAACGATTTGCGCCTGCGCGTGTTCGGCACCGAGGGCACGCTGGACTGGAGCCAGGAGCATCCGAGCCGACTGGTCCACACGCCCTTGAACGAAGCGCCCCGCACCCTGACCCGCGGCGGCCCCGGCCTGTGCGAGGCGGCGATCCGCGCATCGCGCCTGCCGTCCGGCCACCCCGAGGGCTTCATCGAGGCTTTTGCGAATATCTACCTGGGCGTGGCCGCCGACATCCGCGCGCGGCTGGCGGGCTTGGCGCCGGATGCGATCGCCGCCGACTACCCCCGCGTGGAAGACGGCGCGCGCGGCGTGCGCTTCATCGAGAAGGTGCTGGAGTCGTCGCGCAGCACGCAGAAGTGGACGGCGCTGGACTGAGTTTGCTATATTTTCAATAGCTTCTTGCGCAGATGCTGATTGCGCTGCAGGCGCATTTGGCATGTATTGAGTACACAAGAAAGCCCTGAAGCGCCCTCCCTCGCTTCACAGCTTTTTCCACACTTCTCCATCCTTGGTGCGGTAGGTGCCGCCGGTGGCGCAGCAGCCTCCCGCACCAAAGGCGATGCGCCCCAGCGTGACGGTAACTGCGCCTTTTTCTGCAAGCAGCGTCTGCCGGTCGCACGAAGTGAAGAACGGATAGAGCTCGGGCTCAAGCACCATCTGCCAGCCGCCCCCATCGGGCAGGGCGCGATAAACCTTGCATCCCTGCACCGCCAAGTGCACGGGCTTGCCCGCCAGCACGCCCTTGAACACACGCTCCGGCGGCACCTCTGCCATCGGATCGACATCGGCAGGCGGCGGTTCCGGCGGCGCGGGCTCGCTACAGCCGGCCAACACGACCGCCAGCACAAGCAGGCTCCACTGCGCGCGCCACCTTGGCCCGGTCACCACGCAATCACCTGCCGTGCCAGCGGAGCACGGGTACCTGGGCTGCTCAGGGCGCTATCAACATCTGGTAGATGTCGTCCTTGATCTTCAAACGCTTCTTCTTCATTTCTTCCAGCGCTTCGTCGGAGATGACACTGCCGTCTTGCTCGATCTTGGTGATGGCGTTGTTCACCTCGTCGTAGCCATTGAACAGGTGCAGAAAGCGCGAGCTCGACAGCTTGAGGCTGCGGATCTTGCCTATCAGCTGCGGGAATTCATGGGCCAGGTCGTGGTTGAGTAATTCCATGTTGTCTCCTTGTGTTTCTAGAAAGCAGAAAGCGACTCAGCTACTTTGGAATTGGCTGGACCGGAAGGTCAGCACCAGCGTATCCCGGTAACCGCCCGGTGCCACGGGCTGGATCGGCGTGGACTCGTGTACCACCCGCGCGTCGTCAAGCAACAGCATAGTCCAAGGCTCGGTCATGGTGAAGCGCTGGCCGTGCGGGCCGTCGGCCTCGAAGACCCGGGTTTCGCCGCCTTTGATGCCTTCGCGGCCCACCAGCAGCACGGCGACAAAGTCCACACCGTCACGGTGCGCACCCTCGGGCGTGGGCCGGCCGATGCCGTCGGTGGTGTCGATGCGGAACTGGTGCGCCTCCACATACCAGGGCGCGGGCTCGGCAGCATCGCCCTTCAGCGCGCTGCAGATATGTCCCAGGCCCAGCAGCAAGCGGCTCCAGGCCGGCTGCGCCACGGTCTCGTCCAGCATGGGGGCAAACCAGCGCTCCATGCCGCCATGCAAGGCGTTGTATTCCACCGGCTGCCAGTGCGGACGGTGCGGCACCTGGGTCAGGCTGTCGCCCTGCAGCACAAAGCAGGAATGGCGCCGGCGCCGGTAGCGGCCGCCATCCTTCAGGTATTCGTCGGGCGGCAGATCGGCCCAGCTGGGCTGCAAGGCATCCAGGTCGGCCAGGCTGCAGCCGGCAAGTTGCGCCACGCCGGCCGGGCTGAGTGCCGCATAGGCCTGCTGGCGCAGTACCTCCACGGCCTGCGTCGGGGCGGTGATAGTCGGAGAAAGAAGACGCGTGCTCATGCCGTAACCTTGATCGGGCAGTTGAATGCGCCCGAGGGTGCAGCGATGGGCGCGGCATAGAAGGCGTGACAACGCAGTGGGCTCCTGCCCACCAGGCGGAGCAACGCACTATGACGTGGCCAGCGCGGTGCCTTCGGGGGTGTAGCGTCGGCACCCAAGAAAGGAAAGTGGTAACGGGGGGGGGTATCAATACACAAACGGCTTCTCCAACGGTAACAAGCGGTCAACTGCCTGATCAAGGTTCAATCTTTACGCCTTTCCAGAAAGCCACGCGGTCGGTGACTTCTTCGGCGCCCATCTTCGGGTTGGCGTAGTACCAGGCGGCGTCGGTGTTCATTTCGCCATCCACCATCAGCGAGTAATAGCTGGCCTGGCCCTTCCAGGCGCAGGTGGTCTTATGGTTGCTGAAGCTGACGAATTCGCGGTTCAGCGAGCTCAGCGGGAAATAGTGGTTGCCTTCCACCACGGCGATGTCGGAGCTTTCGGCGATCACGGCGCCGTTCCAAATGGCTTTCATGGGAACTCCTCAAATTGGTGCAGCCCACAGGATATACCAGCGCGCCGCCCTGTCGCGCCAGCGATGTACGGGGCCGCAGCTTCTGGCTACTATCGCGGTTTAGACCAAAGAACGTGTTCACGATCTCTTTGGGGTCGCGTTGGGGTGCAATGGGGACGAGTTGGTTGTCGGAGACCGCAGCATGGGCTCTCTGCCCATGCAAGGGCTACGGCGGACAAATCGCCCGATTTCACCCCAACCCGAAGGGCAGGTACCTTTTCGGGCGCTCTGCGTCGTTACAAAACCAGCCAAGGCATCAGCCTTGGCTTGGGTTTTGCGCCTAGCAGAGCATCCCGAAAAGGCACCTGCGCGACCCCAAAGAGATCGCGAACACGTTCTAAACAAGACAGGAGACAAGCATGGCCGACACCACCCAGCTCAGCAACCACCAGATCCGCCTGGCCAGCCGCCCCGTCGGCCTGCCCACCGCCGCCAACTGGCGCAGCACCACCGAGCCGGTACAGCAGCCGGGCGCCGGCGGCCTGCTGGTCAAAACCCTGGCCCTGTCGCTGGACCCGGCCATGCGCGGCTGGATGAACGAAGGCAAAAGCTACATACCGCCGGTCGGCATAGGCGAAGTCATGCGCGCCGGCGGCGTGGGCCTGGTGGTGGCGTCTGAGAACCCGCAATTCGCGGTGGGCGACCATGTGTCCGGCTCGCTGGGCGTGCAGGAATACCTGCTGTTGTCGCAAGACCAGATCAAGCGCAACGGCCTGGCCAAGATCGACCTGCGCCTGGGCAGCCTGACCCAGTGGCTGAACGTGCTGGGTATGCCGGGCATGACCGGCTACTTCGGCCTGATGGACGTAGGCCACCCCCAGGTGGGCGAGACGCTGGTGGTATCAGGTGCGGCCGGCGCCGTGGGCCAGACTGTCGGCCAGTTGGCCAAGATCAAGGGTTGCCGGGTGATCGGCATTGCCGGCGGCGCAGCCAAGTGTGACTGGGTGGTCAACACCCTGGGCTTCGACGCCTGCATCGACTACAAGGCCGGCCCCGACGCGGTGCGCGACGGCCTGAAGGAGCATTGCCCGAACGGCGTGGACATTTATTTCGACAACGTGGGCGGCGACATCCTCGACCAGGTGCTGGCCCGGCTGGCGCGCGGCGCGCGCATCATCATCTGCGGCGCCATCAGCCAGTACAACAACACCACGGCCGTGCAAGGCCCGAAGAACTACCTGAGCCTGCTGGTGAACCGGGCCCGCATGCAAGGCATCGTGGTGTTCGACTACGCCGACCGCTACCACCTGGCGGTGGCCGAGCTGGCTGGCTACCTGAAAGCCGGCCGCATGCACAGCAAGGAAGACGTGGTGCGCGGCCTGGACACCTTCCCGCAAAGTCTGCTCAAACTGTTTGCCGGCGAAAACTTCGGCAAGCTGGTGCTGCAAGTAGCCGACGCCTAAATGCCGAGGGAAAAGAGTCTAGGACGGATATGAAAAAGAGCGCAATGCCCGAGGGCGAATCTGCTGCACAACGCATAGTCGCAAGAATCCAGGAACTGGACGGCTGGCGAGGCCAGACCCTGGCCCATGTGCGCGCGCTGATCCACCAGGCCGACCCTGGGGTGGTCGAGGAGTGGAAATGGAGCGTCCCGGTCTGGTCGCACGACGGCATACTTTGCACCGGCGAGGCCTACAAAAGCGCGGTGAAGCTGACCTTTCCCAAGGGCGCATCGCTGCCGGACCCTGCAGGGCTGTTCAACGCCAGCCTGGAGGGCCAGGTCAGGCGGGCCATCGATTTCCATGAAGGGGATGCGATAGACGAGGAGGCTTTCAAAGCGTTGATACGCGCGGCGGCGGCGCTGAACCGGTCCTAGGCACAATCGTCCTATGATGGATTGGACAGACTTGCAAGACTATTGGCGCGCCCAACTGGTTCGCTTGGCCACCCACGGTGACGCTGGCGACAGCGCACATGACCTCAACCACTTGAACAGGGTGTGGGCAACGGCCAAGGTGCTTCTGTCGACGCATCCGCAAGCCGATCCATTGGTGGTCATGGCCGCTTGCTACTTGCACGATCTTGTCAATTTGCCCAAGGACCATCCGGACCGGAAAAATGCATCGCGGCTATCCGCCCTGGAGGCAAAAGCGCAGTTGTCGACGCTGGGCTTTCCCCCTGAGCAATTGGGTGGCGTAGTGCACGCCATCGAAGCACACAGTTATTCTGCCCAAATACGCCCTGAAACGATCGAAGCCAAGATCGTCCAAGACGCCGACCGTCTTGACGCTTTAGGCGCCGTGGGCTTGGCGCGCATGTTGCACATTGGAGGTCAGTTGGGCCGGTCGCTCGCGCATGCAACCGACCCTCTGGCCACGACCCGCGCACTCGACGATATGCGCTACACCCTCGACCACATCGAAAACAAGCTGCTGCGCTTGCCGATGGGTATGCATACGGTCGAGGGGCGGGCATTGGCGCAATCCCGTGCCCAGCTGCTCGTCCAGTTTCGGGATCAATTTGTGGCGGAGTGGATGGGAGGGGCTTGACTCGGTGGCTGCATCAGGCCCAACGCAATCATGGATGCGCGCATACAAAATGATCGGCTGTATGGGCGTTCCTGCAGAAATCTAAGGTGAAATATGACAACCCAGTACTACACCGCCACCAGCCTTGACGGATTTCTGGCAACCGAGGACGACTCGCTGGAGTGGCTTTTCCCTCTCGGAAGCTTGAAGGATTCCAGCTATCCAGAGTTCATATCCAAAGTGGGCGCTTTGGCTATGGGCTCTGCAACCTATGAATGGATGGTGCGCAACGCCGAAACGGTTGCCGCCGAGACCGGCTCACCGTGGCCATACGTGCAGCCCACATGGGTGTTTTCCAGCCGCAATCTTCCAAGCATTGACGGCGCAGACATTCGGTTCGCCAAAGGCGATGTGCGTACTGTTCATTCGGAGATGCGGGCAGCTGCCGGTGACATGAACATTTGGGTCGTTGGCGGTGGCGACCTCGCCGGTCAATTCCATGATGCCGGCCTATTGGATGAACTCATCGTCCAGATTGGCTCGGCTACCCTTGGCAAAGGCAAGCCCCTGTTCCCCCGAAGAGTGCTGAGCCCCAGCCTGCGCTTGGTATCCGTTTACCAGATGGGTGCCGGCATGGCGGAGCTGCGCTATGAGGTGAATAAAGGGCTTGCGGTTGGTGTTGGTACGGTATGACTGGATGCGGCGGCGGATTCAACCGGTCAATGCAACACATTCGCTGAACATTTCAGCGGGTGTGTGGAAGCCGAGTGTTTTGCGCGGCCTCTGGTTCAATTGTCTCGCAATCGCGTTGAGTTGAAGTTGCGAGAATCCTGAGAGGTTCATGCCCTTGGGCATGTACTGCCTGAGTAGTCCATTCGTGTTCTCATTGCTTCCGCGTTGCCATGGGCTTCTCGGATCGCAGAAGTAAACCTGGATATCGGTGGCCATCGTGAATTGCTTGTGCGCATGCATCTCTGTGCCTCTATCCCAAGTCAGTGACTTATAAAGCTCCTGCGGCAGCTTGCGTGCGTTCTTGATGAGTGCGTTGACGACTGTTTGGGCGTCTTTGCCATCGAGTTTCACCAACATCACGTATCGCGTTTGGCGATCGACCAATGTCGCGATCTGGCTATTGCCACTACCAAAGACCAAGTCCCCTTCCCAGTGTCCAGGCACTGCTCGGTCTTCGACGCAGGCAGGTCGCTCGCTAATCGAAATTGCATCGACGATCTGTCCATGGATTGGTGTCTTCTGCGTGTAGTGCCGAGATCGACGCATTCCACGTGTGCCTCTCAGGTGCTCCAACAGTTCCTTCTTCAAGGCGCCCCGCGCTTGAATAAACAGACTGCGGTAGATGGTTTCGTGTGACACGTGATAGCTTTCGTCGCACGGGTACGTCTGCTTGAGCCAGCCTGCGATTTGTTCCGGCGACCAGAGCATGCGCAGCTTGTTGGCTACGACGCGAGCCAATGCGCGGTTCGTAGTGAGCTTACAGCGCTTGGGGCGCCGTGCTCGATCCCAAGTCGCCTTATCGGCCTGGTTTGCACGGTAGCCATCGCCGCCCCCGTTGCGTTTAATCTCCCGACTGATCGTTGATGGCGCTCGTCCAAGCCGAGCCGCGGTTGTTCGGATTGATTCGCCTGCCACCATCGCCCGCGAGATCTCCTCACGTTCCGCCAACGTCAACGCCGTCGATGTGCGTGACCGCTGCGCCGGTCGAAATCCGCCTGTTTCCGCAAGTATTCGGTGAATGGACGTGTGCGGTCGATCGAAAAGCTTGCCGATCTCATGCAACGTAGCCCCTTGCTTCCAGCGCTCCCACATCAGCGCTTTTTGGCTATCTGAATAATAGATCCGTGGTCGCCGTTTCATCTGCAACACTCCTTCCGCCTAAGCGGTGGTTAGTGTGTTGCATCGACCGGTTGAATCCGCCGCCAGGAACGGACATTGAAGGAGGCCCCTTGTTTGCATTGCAAAGACTAGATTCTCTTGTGCGGGACCGTCTCGACGGAGATAAGTCGAGGTTGCTTGAGCTATTCGAGACGCGCGAGGTGTTTGACCTCTTGAAGTCAACCAACCTACCGGGAGACTGGTACCACTTCGAGCCCAGGACGTTCGATGGAGCTTATCTCGTAGCAACTCCGGCAGGCTTCCAGGCATACCAGCAGGAACGCCGTGCCATAGTTGACTTGCGCGATTTCAGCACGTTGCGCGACGCCGCAGCGGCCCTCTTTTGCTGACTGCGGCAATCGGCCAGTAGCTGACGCTCAAAGGGCTGCTGGTGCTGGTTGAAAATCCGTCGCAGCAAGGAGAACAACGATGAAATACTCAGGAGCATGCCACTGCGGGTCCGTCACTTTCGCTTTTGAAGCTGACGTCGATGAGATTGTCCGATGCGACTGCTCACTATGCAGCAAGCGGAACGCCTTGATGGTGACCGTGCACCGAGAACATTTCAACATCTCCCGTGGCCAGGATGCCTTGCGAGTCTACCGTTGGAACAGCGGCGTGGCTCGGCACTACTTTTGCGGTACGTGCGGCATCTATGTCTATCATCAGCGCCGCAGTAATCCAGCGCTGTTGAGCGTTAACGCATGCTCTATTGATGGCTTGGACCGTGAGACACTCCCAACGAGGCAGGTTGACGGCAAGAGCCGCAGCGTGGTTGAAACTACTGCTGCCGCCGATGCTGCTGCTGCTGCTGAATAGTACTGGCGCGAGCTCCGTGCAAGCCATAGCAACAGTCGACCAATACGCGGACGTAGCGCACGCCTACGTTCAAGGTCGATGAGAACGGCAATATTACGTGTGAGTTTCAGCTGAACCCGAAATATCGAGGTGAACCCTGAACCCGGAACGTACAGCCGGACCCGGCCAAAAGCAGACATCACCCAAGGGGATATATGGACCAGACGTTGGGGGCTTGCAACTTGCTGTATTAGAGCTAATTTGGCCAACCGACCCTTGGATCGAATCTGTTTATCTTTGCGGCGCAGGTCCGAATCAAGTTCTGTATGTCGAGACCGCGGGCGATCAGGAACCCGGGGAGCTGGCCGCCTGCAAGTCGTCAATCGATGAAATTCTGGCGTTGTGGCAGCCTGAGTTCCGGGTATCGCTTAGTTTTAAGTCCGAGTCCTCCGCATCGATTCCATGTACCGAAATAATCTCAGCGGAGATCTTCAATCAAATCGCCAAAGAAATTGCACCGTGGCGTCTGGGGGGGCGGTAGCGTTCGAATCACGATCTGGTTCAAAGCTCGCTGATACGATGGCTGAAATCGGCGGCCAACAGCGGTCATATGGACGAACTCCCGAATGAATCGGGACTTGGCGCTCCTAAGTATGCGCGGCCCTTTCAGCCACCTAAGTTCGTGTTCATTTGTTCGCGAAGTTTTTCTTTGCCCACTGCTCGGCGGTAGTGACAGGAATTGACTCTCGCTCGTTGAAAGTGCCGGCTTTAGGCCACGCCACGCCTCGGCCTTGTGCAAACACAGCACGGTACTTTTTGATGTGATGTGCTGGGTCTTTTTCCAATTCTTGCATCAGGAATGGAACAGTCCAAACGTTGCGCTTAAATGGACGGCCCAGCACATGTTCAAGCATGCTCGCAACCTGCCCATACGTCACCGTGTCGCCAGAAAGGTAGACGATTTCATTGCGGAAGCGCGGTTCAAAGAAAACGATTTCCGCGGTCAGAGTACCGATGTCATCTGGTGTCGTCAGAGTCACGCTGTTCTCCAGACTGCCCAGGGCATTCACTGTGTCGTTTTCGAAGTCAACCACTTCAAATACAGGCTCGAAAAGGAAACTCGTGAACATACCAGTCGAGATGATGACCCATTCAGTTTTTTCTTGAGCGCGAAGCAACTCGCGCACATCTAGCTGAGCATCGAATAAATCTTGAGGGCTGCCCCGCCCAATCACCTCGAAATCAACACCAAACTGCCATGGGAAATAGCGCTTTACACCGGACTTGAGGGCTACTGTCGCCAACTTCATCGGGGTTTCTCGCCCCGCGACCATGCCTGCGCAACCAATGACGGTGTCGAAGCGTGCGAAGACTTCAGCTAGTTGTTCAATTGAATCGTTCACCAGGTCTGCCGCGACCATTTGAATGCCCAGACCACGGAGCTCGTCGATTTCTAGTTTTTTCTCCGATAGTTGGGTACTGATAGTCGACTCCCTCAGCAAAACACTGATTTTTGAACCCGACACGCGCTTCACTACGCGTGCAAGATTGCGTAAAACCGGAAGGCCGAGTTCGCCGGCGCCTAGAACGAGAATCGATTGGGGGGAAAGTTGGGTTACCTGGGTCATGTGATGAGACTTGTTGCCTATAAGATAAGTCGATGGTTGCATGATTGCGCAACGCTCACAAGAAGGCACACATGTGATACCAGATGAAATCGTGACCGATGGTGACGCGCTCCGTCAGGCAGAGGTCATCTGTCAAACGCTGAGAGAAGACGATGATGGTGTCAGGCGGGAAGTGCTCGCCCACGCGGGCAGCCGCTGGTCGCTGGGCATCCTGCATGCCTTGGGGGTGTACGGAACGATGCGCCATGCCGAGATAAAAAAGCAAATGGCGGGCGTGACTCAGCGAATGTTGACCAAGACGCTGCGGTCCCTGGAGCGTGATGGTCTTCTGATTCGGCGGGAGTTCGATGAAAAACCGCTCCGTGTGGAGTACGAGCTGACTTCCCTAGGGATGGCGTTGTTGACCCGTATGTCCCCTATTTGGACTTGGGTAGTCGAAAACGCCGAAGACTTCCGGGAGGCGCGTCGTACTTTCGACAGTCAGGTTCGAAAAAATCCTTGGCGAACTAAGTAAGCCCGTTTTGACGGCACTGGGCGCTGCTAGGTGAGAACGACTTCGCTCTGCCAGCGGCCGACGTCTGCGAACAAGTTGATGCCCTCATTCAATGTCGGCTTGGGAGAAATTCGAACTTCCGTTTGGGGCCCAAAGCCGAAATCCACTTTCCGCTCAAACCGCGGTTTCCCCGCAAGCACACCAGCACACCGTGCTACAACCAGTCTTTGCTACCTGCCAACTCCGCAGCCCTGCAACAAGCACTACAAATAAGATAGCTACTCGCGCAGACTTTCCGTGCGCCAGCGGCCTTTTTCACTTCAATATTGGACGGATATGCACTACCTCCACTCGCTGTTCTCGCCGGACGCCATCGTGGTCTTTGCCGGGCAAGAGGCTGAGCGCACGCCGGTGGCGCAGGCGCTGGTGGCGGCACTCCAGGCCCAGCCGTTCAGCGGCAGCCTGAATTTTCTGGACATCCACACAACGGGAACGTTGGCCGATCTGGCCCAGGTGCGGGCCGACCTGGCCGTTATCGCCCTGCCGCCGGCCGACGTGGCGGCTGCGCTGGAGGTGGCTGGGCGCATCAAATGCCGGGCGGCGGTGGTGATTTCCAGCGGCGTCCACGCCGCGCTGGCGGTAGATCTGCACCGGGTGGCGCGGCGCCACGGCATGCATTTGCTGGGGCCCAACTGCCTGGGCTTCCAGCGGCCCAGCATGGGGCTGAACGCCAGCGTGGCCGGCCGGCTGGCCGCGCCTGGGCATCTGGCGTTGGTATCGCAGTCGGGCGCCCTCACCGCGTCGATCCTGGACTGGGCGCAGCAGAACGCCGTGGGCTTTTCGGCCGTAGTGTCGCTGGGGCCGAACACCGCTGTCGACCTGGCCCAGGTGCTGGACTTTCTGGCATCCGATGCGCAGACCCACAGCATCGTGGTCTACATGGAAGGCATCTCGGACGCGCGCCGCTTCATGAGCGCGCTGCGGGCTGCCGCCAATGCCAAGCCGGTGGTGGTGCTGAAGGCCGGGCGCAAGGCGGCGGGCAATGCGGCGGCGCACACCCATTCGGGCACCATCGTCGGCAGCGACGATGTGTTCGACGCCGCGCTGCGCCGCGCCGGCGCGGTGCGGGTGCGCTCATTTGTACAGCTGTTCTCGGCCGCCAAATGCCTGGCATCGCGCTACCGGGCGGTGGGCAAGCGCCTGGCCATCATCACCAATGGCGGCGGCCCAGGCGTGCTGGCGGCAGACTGGATCAGCGAGATCGAACTGCAGCTGGGCACCCTCAGCGCCGCCTCGGTGGCAGCATTGCGCCCGCAGCTGCCGGCGCTGGCCACGCTGACCGATCTGATCGATCTGTCCGAAGACGCCACGGCCGCGCATTACCGTGCCGCGGTGGAAGCCGCCAGCAGCGACAACCAGGTCGACGGCGTGCTGGTGATCCACTCGCCCAAGGGCGGTTGCCAGGCGGCCGACATCGCCGCCGCGCTGGCCGACTACATGCCGCGCATGGCCAAGCCGCTGCTGACCTGCTGTATGGGCGACGCCTCGGTGGGCGATGCCCGGCTGCTGTTGAACAATGCTGCTATCCCCACCTTCCGCACGCCCGAGGCGGCGGTGGGCGCGTTCGGCAATATCGCGTCCTTCTACCAAAACCAGCAGCTGCTGCAGCAAACGCCGACGCCGCTGTCGGCCCTGGCCAAGCCCGATGTGGAAGGCGCGCGCCTGCTGATCGAGAGCGTGCTGGCCGAGCGCCGCAAGGTGCTGACCGAGATGGAGTCCAAGGCCTTGCTGGCCGCCTTCCACATTCCGGTGACGCAGACCGTGCTGGCCCGCAGCGCCAATGAAGCCATGATGATTGCCACCCAGCTCGGCTACCCGGTGGCGCTGAAGATCGACTCGCCCGACATCAGCCACAAGTCCGACGTCAACGGCGTGGCGTTGAACGTGATGAACGCGGTGGGCGTGCGCGACACCTACAACGACATGGTGCAGCTGGTGGCGCGCCAGCTGCCCGGCGTCCGCATCAACGGCGTGACGGTGCAGAACATGGCCCGCCACAAGCGCGGCCGCGAGATCTACATCGGCCTGGTGACCGACGACCCGTTCGGCCCGGTGATCGCCTTCGGCGCAGGCGGCACCATGATCGAGCTGATCAACGACCGCGCCATGGAGTTGCCGCCGCTGAACCAATTCTTGGCCCGCAGCCTGATAGCCCGCGCCCGCGTGGCCGAAACCCTGGGCGACTGGCGCGGCGCCAGCGCTGTCGACATGGACGCGCTGGAGCATGTGCTGATGCGCGTGTCTGAGATGGTCTGCGAGCTGCCCCAGCTGCGCGAAATGGACATCAACCCCGTGATCGTCGACGCCTCCGGTGCGGTGGCGGTGGATGCGCGCATCGTCATCGACAGCGCGCCCCATAGTCCGCTCGCCAGTGGCGGGCGCAACCACGACTACCAGCACCTGGCCATCCTGCCCTACCCTGCACGCTACGAGCAGGTCTGGCCGCTGCGCGGCGGCGGCGAATACACGCTGCGGCCGATCCGCCCGGACGACGCGCAGATGCTGCAGGCGCTGGTGCGCGGCCTGTCGGCCGAGAGCCGCTACTTCCGCTATGTGTCCATGCTGTCCGAGCTGCCGCCCAGCATGCTGTCGCGCTTCGCCCTGATCGACTACGACCGCGAAATGGCCCTGGTGGCGGTGTTCAAGGAGCGCAAGGCCACCGATACCGGTGAGATGCAGGAAACCGAGCGCATCGTCGGCGTGTCGCGCTATATCACCAACCCCGACAGCGCCAGCTGCGAGTTCTCGCTGGTGGTGGCCGACGACTTTGGTGGCCGCGGCCTGGGGACGCGGCTGATGCTCAGCATCATGGACGTGGCGCGCGAAAAAGGCCTGAGCGAGATCGAAGGCCTGGTGCTGGCCAACAACCCCGGCATGCTCAAGCTGATGAAAAGCCTGGGCTTTTCCATCAAGCCATTTGCCGAGGACCCGGACTTCCGGCAGGTGCTGCACGCTTTGTAAGCAACTCGACGTTGAACTATTCCCGGTTCAGTACCCGGTGCATCTGTTCTTCGTCCAGCCCGTCCTCCCATTTGGAGACAACGATGGTTGCCACCGCGTTTCCGATGAGGTTGGTCGGGACCAGGCCTTCTGCGAGCAATCGGTGCACCCCCAGGATCAACGCAACACTGGTCACGGGAATGCTTCCCACGGTCGACAGCGTCGCCGCCAGCACCACGAATGCAGCCCCAGCGACGCCTGCCGCACCTTTCGACGTGAGCAGCAGCACGCAAAGCAGCAAAAGTTGCTGGTAGATGTCCAGTGGCGTGTTGGTAGCCTGCGCGAGGAACACCGCCACCGAGGCCAGGTAGAGGCAAGTCCCATCGAGGTTGAACGAATAGCCCGTAGGAATCACCAGACCGACGACGCTGGCCTTGCAACCGAGGTTTTCCATCTTGACCAACATGCGCGGCAGCACGGCTTCGGAAGAAGTCGTTGCAAAGCAGATCAACAGCTCCTCACGCAGATACCGGAGCAGCTTGAAGAGGCTGAAGCCCAGGAATTTGCACACCGGTGCCAGTATCAGGAACACGAAAACCAGGCAGGTGAAGTAAAAGCAGACCAGCAGATTGCCCAGAGACGCAAGCGCGCCTGCACCATAACGACCGACGGTAAAAGCGATGGCCCCGAATGCCCCGATCGGCGCCAGGTACATCACAATGGCGACGGCGCGAAACAGCATCTCCGAGCCGATGTCCAACAGCTGGATCACCGGCTTGGCACGCGGCCCGATGGCGACCAGCGTGCTGCCCAGGAGCACCGAGATCAGCAGCACCTGCAGGACATTACCTTCTGCAAAAGAGCCCACCAAGGTCGAAGGAATGATGTCCATCAGAAAGCCCACAGTTCCGTGCGACTGGGTCTGGTCGACATACATCTTCACCGACCCCGCATCCAGCGCCGCCGTGTTGACGTTCATGCCCACACCCGGCTGCCACAGGTTCACAATAACCAACGCCAGGACCAGCGCCACGGTGGTCATTACCTCGAAGTAGACCAAGGCCTTGATGGCGACCTTGCCCACCTTCGACATGTCGCCCATCTTGGCGATGCCGAGCACGACGGTGCAGAACACAATCGGCGCGATCAGCATGCGGATGAGTTTGATGAAGCCGTCGCCGAGGGGTTGCATCAGCTTGCCGGCATCGGGATAGAGGTGCCCGAGGACGACACCCAAGGCCATCGCCACCAGCACCTGAACCCACAACTGGCGGTACCACACACGCCGCGATTTCGGCTGCGACGCATCCGCAACCATGCTTTCGATACTCATTTTGTCTCCTGGATTGCGCTCGCTACAGCGAGACTCATATAGATTTCGGGCAAATAGCCCGTCGGTACACCGATCCAAAATGGCTTGGACAGGCGGGCAGCAGAGGAATCGACCAATTCCGATTCTCGAGGTGCGAGCCCCTATAAGTAAGGTCTAGCAGACGCTATTAGCTATGCACTGACAGCATGACTTATGGGAAGATCTGTGCATGAACCTGAATCAACTTGAGACCTTCGTGCACGTGGTAGAACACGGAAGCTTCAGCAAGGCCGCCTTGGTACTAGGTGCGGCGCAGCCAGCCCTGAGTCGGCAGGTGCGTGCGCTGGAGGTTGAATTGCGCGAAGCCTTGCTGCTGCGCCACGGCCGGGGAGTGGAAGTCACCGAGGCCGGCCGCCGGCTGCTCGACCATTGCTACAGCATCCTCCATCTGGTCGAGCAAGCCAAAGAGAACGCGGTCACACAGCGCGATGAGCCCACTGGCAGCCTCGTGATCGCGATGCCGCCAACGCTGGCGCGCCTGCACACGCTGCCCTTGATCCAGGCCTTCCGCGACGAGATGCCCAAGGCCCATCTGGCGATCATCGAGGGCTTCTCAACACACATCACCGAATGGCTGGTTTCAGGCCGCTGCGACCTGGGGCTGGTTCACAGCCCGGAGCCTATGCCTTCGCTCGAGATCCAGCCTTTGCGAGAAGAGCGGCTGTGTCTTGTCAGTCCGGCCAACCAGGCTCCCACCGGCCCGGTGACCTTGCAGGACCTGTCCAAGTACTCTTTGATCATGCCCGAGAGAGGGCAAACCTACCGCAGGTTGATGGAGTCTGCCGCGGCGATGGCGGGCGTGCCCATGCATGTCGAGTGGGAGGTTTCCAGCGTGTCGGTGATCCTCGACCTCGTGAGTGCCGGCATCGGGCATGCCACCCTGAGCGAAGACGCCACCCGCGTGTTCGCATATCCCGAGCGGCTGGTCGTGTCACCGTTCGAACAACCCGAAATCAAAACCACGCTCTGCCTTGTCACGCCCGCCCAGAGACGGGAAACACCGCTGAGGCGGCGGACCGCAGCGCTGATGGCGCGGCTGATTCGTGGTCTTTAATGCAGGTCTTGGGTAGGAAACCACTGCGCAGCCAGATGCTACTTAAAACATAGCTGCTAGCGCTGGTGGAATAAGCGTTAGGGCCATATTTTTCATATAAAAATAGGCTTTACGGCTAGCCCAGGTAAAATCCGCCACCGACGCCGCCGCGTCGTGATACAAGCACAGCCCCGACGCGGGCTGTCTTTTTTTGCGAAGACACACCATGCAAGACCACTATGCCGCGCTAGGGCTGTCCCCAGCCGCGACGCTGGCCGATATCAAAAAAGCCTATCGGCAACGCGCCGCGCAATACCACCCGGACCGCAACACCTCGCCCGACGCCCCCCAGCTGTTCCGCGCGGTGCAAACCGCCTACGAAGTGCTGGCGGACGACGAGCGCCGCAAGACCTACGACGACAACCGCCGCCGCGGCCTATTGGACAGCCCCATCGACACCGCCCGCGAAATCTGGCACAACTACCTCCTTGAGGCCCTGAAATGAAACTATCCCGCTATTTCTCCAACCACGCACGCGCGTACGACGCCGAGATGGACGACCTGGTGTCCGATTCCGAAGGCAAGAACGTGCTGGAAAAGCGCCTCAAAGAGAAGCGCAGCCAGCTCGACTTTCTGGTCGTGATGATGGACGACAGCCCCGAAATGCTGGCCGCCGCCTTCCACCAGGGCTTCCGCTTCCCGAGCGCCAAGGCCATGGACCTGCTGGTCGCGCTGGAGCCCGAGGAGTTCCCCGACTGGGACAAGCTGGCCCGCACCATCACCCTCACACCCTGGGCCCAGGCCATGGCCGACCGCGTGCTGCGCGAGCCCACGGGCGAACAGTTCATGGTGGTAGCAGCCTGCCTGGAATACCTGTACACCCGTGCCGATGACCGCGGCGCCGCCGTGGAAGACGAGAACGAAGACGAAGAAGACCACGACCTCGACCCCGAAGAACAGGAAGCCCGCGACCGCGAAGACGCGGGCGCGGCCTGGATGGAAGAACAAGGCTTCGACCCCAAGCCACCCAAAGGTTAAATTTGATGCACTACCCTGCCATTGTTAAAGCCCAAAACCTGATCCTGGCCGGCGACATCGTCGGTGCCGAATCCGCCCTGGTGGAGCTGGCCGACGAAGAAGGCGACCACGCCCTGGTGCTGGCGCTCGACCAGCTGCCGCCCAAAGACCTGCTGGCGGTGATCCGCGAATACGACCCGTCCAAAGACTCGGTGATCAACCTGCTGGTCACGCCCGAGCAGTTCTCGCGCGCCGTGGTCATCGAGAAGCAGTACAAAGACCTGACCCATGCCCATCTGCGCGGCATGATGAATTCGGTGATCTTCCGCGACGACAACGATCCGGTGGAGTTCCTGCGCGCGATTGGCGAGCGCGAAGGCGGCTGCGATGCGCTGGCCGACTACCTGGCCGACCACTGGGGCCGTGTCGAAAGTTTCTTGCGCACTGGCACCTTCGAAGCCTCGGAAGACACGGGCGCCGTGCTGTCCGAAGCCGAGCTGGTGGTGCAGATGTACCACGACGCCAAGGTGGACCAGGACGAGATCGCCGACCACGACTGGATGGAATTCACCTGGCTGCTGCGCGCCCACTGCCCCGACATCCTGATCGAGGTGATGGTGATACTGCGCGCCCGGGTCAAGGCCTACGAGCAAGAAGCCGAGGGCGAGGAAGAAGACGGCCACCACCAAGGCGGCCACACCCCATTCCGCGAAACCCACGGCGAAGGCGAAGGCTCGCAGAAAAAAGCCATCGACCCCGACGAAGAATCGGCGATATGAAGCTCACCCCCAGGCTTCGCGCACTGCGTGTCGCTTCTCCAACCCCCTTGCAGGGGGCAACACCAGTGGCCCGGCAAAGCCGGTTCCACGGTGTTTCTGGAGGAGACAGTCGCATTTTTGGGCATTGTGGGTGGTACGTTGCACCTTGGAGCCATTGATTTATGCAAGACACCAGCGCCAGTATTTCGATTTATGACCACCGGCCCTTCTTCGAGAAGGCGCTGCGCTTTGGCCTGCACAACGGGCTGATCGACGAAGCCAAGCTGGAGACCATCCGCAACGACGCACCCAAGGGCATGGTGCAGATTGCGCGCTACTTTGGCACCGAGTTCCTGCGGCCCGAGCTGGAGAAGTCGCGCGAGCGCATCGTTAACCTGGTCAGCCTACACCTGGAGCAGGACACGGGTGGCGACCTGCACGCCGCCGCCGAGCTGCTGCGCGAGAACTCGTTCTTGTCGCGCTCCAAGGCCGGCTCGGAGATGCTCAAGGCCTTGCTGTCCATGCCCGACAACACCCACTTCAGCATGCAGGAAAGCGGCGAGTTCCGCGATGAGCTGATCCCGGTGCTGGCCCGCTGGACGCTGAAGACCCTGCCCGAATACCAGCAGGAGCTGGCCAAGCGCAGCGAAATCGAGAACCGCATCGAAGCCGCCTTCTGGTGCGCGCAAAAGCTGGGCGTGGCCCGGCGCGAGCTGCAGTCCGCCGACACCGACAGCGAGGCCGTGGTCCGCACCGCCCTGCTGGCCCAGGCCGCCGGCCGCAGCCTGATGCCCAACTGGGCGCAGTTTGAAACCGCCGTCACCCTGCTGCGCAAGCGTGCCGAGGCCGGCAAGCCGGTGCAACTGGCGCTGCCCAAGGGCGTGCCCGCCGAGTTCCGGCCAGTGCTGCAAGCCACCTTGGAGGTGATGCAAGAGCACGACCTGCCGAAGATCCTGGACGCCACCGTCAAGCCGCGCAAGCTGTTCATCCAGTCGCTGGCCTTCATGGGCCGCTACTTCTGGCTCGACGAAGGCGTGGACGACATCAGCGAGCTCGACCGGGCGATTTCCGACCAGTGGCTGAAAGTGACCCAGCGGCATACCGACGACAGCTCGCTGATCACCCTGTTCCTGTGCATCGCCACCGGCGCCGCGCGCAAAACCACGCTGACCGAAACTGCGGCTGCCAGCATCGTGCGCAAGATCCGCAAGGGCGGCTTCCACCCGCAGCAGGCCAGCGACTTCATCCGCGAATACGCACCCCACGAGCACCACGCCGACTACCAGACGCTGTGGCAGAACTTCGTCGAGGAAACCCAGCGCGACCTGCTGGACGAGCGCGACACCCGGCTGGTCGAAGCCATGGGCGCACTCAAGCTGCACTGCAACCTGGTCAAGGCCCCGCCCAAGACCGCCAAGCCCAAGGCCAGCCCATGACCCGACTCGGCCACAGAATCTTTCTGCCAGACCAGCGCAGCTAAGACCCGCCCCACACACCATGGCGCCCACCCAGCCCCAGGATCCCGCACAGCAGCAGCCGCAACCCCGGCGACGCGGCCAGCGCCTTATCCTGATTGCCTGGCTGTTCATGGCGCTGGTGGGTGGCACCCTGGGCTTTGCCTACTACAGCATGGGCGTGCTGTCGGCGGCGCGGGCCTTTGTGGGTGGCGAAGGCCTGTGGTCCAAGGCGCAAAAGGAAGCCATCTACGCGCTGTCGCGCTATGCCAGCACCCGCGACATCCACGACTACGAGGCCTACACCACCGCCCTGGCCGTGATACTGGGCGACCGCCGGACCCGCCTGGAGCTGGACAAGGCCCAGCCCGATACCGAGGTCGCGCGCCAGGGCCTGCTGCAAGGCCGCAACCACCCGGACGACCTGGACGGCATGGTCAGCCTGTTCCGCAACTTCCGCAATGTGCCGGAGATCTCCAAGGCCATCAGCCTCTGGGCCACGGCCGACATGGACATCGACCACCTGCGCCAGGTCGGAACCAGGCTGCACACCGCAGTGCAGAACAATATGCTGGACGAGGCCACGGCCAAGGACATCCAGGAAGAGCTGCACCAGATCAACCTGACGCTGGCACCGCTGGCCGACGCGTTTTCGTATTCGCTGGGCGAGGCCTCGCGGCGCGCCAAGAGCGTGCTGCTATGGACCATGTTCATCGTCGCCACCTTGCTGGCCGCCGCGGCCCTGGTGTTCTCGCGGCGCCTGGTGCGCGACAGCGAGCGCCTGCAAGCCATGCTGCTGGACGGCGAGCAGCAAGTGCAGAAGCTGCTGAAGGCCGCTCCCTTCCCTATGACGATTACGCTGGAACATTCCGGCACCGTGCTGTATGCCAACGAGCGGGCGCTGGCGCAGTTCAAGACCAGCATGCAGGATCTGCAGCATGCCAAGTCCAAGGACTTCTACGTCCGGCCCCAGGAGCGAGAGCAATGGCTGCAGCGCTTCAAAGGCCAAGACAGCCTGCAGGACTGGGAGGTGGAAATGAAGGACGCGCAGGGCGGCACCTTCTGGGCGCTGGTGTCCAGCCAGCGCATCCTGTACCAGGGCCAGGAATGCCTGCTGAACGGACTGAACAACATCGAACTGCGCAAACGCGCCGAGGACGCACTACACCACCGCGCCTACCACGACGAGCTAACCGGCCTGCCCAACCGCGCCATGTGCATGGACGCGCTGCGCCGCATTCTGTCCAAAAGCGAGCGCAAGAGTGCGATGTTCTCCATCCTGTTCATCGACCTGGACCACTTCAAGGACATCAACGACAGCCTGGGCCACGAGGCCGGCGACCATTTGCTGCAGCAGGTCGCCCAACGCATCCAAGGCTGCATGCGCAGCAGCGACCTGGTGGCACGGCTGGGCGGCGATGAATTCATCGTCGCCATCGAAGAACACCACGACGTGGTCGAGCCGCACCGCATCGGCAGTAAAATATTGCATACACTGGAACCCACCTATCTGCTCTGCGGCCAGCGTGTACACGTTACCGCCAGCATCGGCATCAGCACCTATCCGCAAGACGGCACCGATCTACAGCAGCTCCTGACCCACGCCGACAACGCCATGTACCAGTCCAAAAGCGGCGGGCGCAACCATGTGAGCTCCTTCACCCCCTTGTAAAAATGCATTCCTTCTGGCGCCGTGTTCGATACCTTCTGCTCTGCCTGCTTGCCCTCTGTTTGCTCTGTATCCCCCTCGCCCTGGCTTGGGCCGCCTACCAGGCGATCGACGACGAAGCCCTGCTGAACGCCACCCCCAACGTCAGCCCCGCACGGGTGGCCAGCGCCCAGCGCCTGATCGCCCGCAACGACCCGCGCAAGCAGCCCGCCGGCGTGCTGCGCAGCGTGCAGCTGGGTGACGACGAGCTGAACCTGGCCCTGGTCTACCTGGCCAGCCGCTACCCGCACACCCGCGCCCAGATCAGCCTGCAAGACGGCGCGGTGCATCTGCGCAGCAGCAGCTTTCTGCCGCCGAACCCGTTTGGCAACTACCTGAATGTCCAGGCCGTGCTGCGCGAAACCGCCGGCCTGCCCGAAGTGCAGCAACTGTTGCTGGGCCGCCTGGTGGTACCACCCCGCCTGGCCAACCCGCTGCTGCGCTGGGGCCTGGCCCGGCTGCAGGAGCGCCAGGACAAGGCGGGCGCTGCAGCGGCGCTGGACAGCATCCAGCACGTGGGCATGCGCAACGGCGTGCTGCGCGTGGTGTTCACCTGGGACGACACCCTGCCCGCCCAGCTGCAAGCCGCCCTGGTGCCCGCCGCCGAACAAGACCGGCTGCAGGCCTACCAGGCCCGGCTGGTCACCCTGGCCGCCGCGCCCGGCCCGCGCAGCCTGCCGCTGAGCAAGCTGCTGCAAGACCTGCTGGCCTACGCCGCAGAACGCGGCAATGCGGACAACACCCGTCACAGCGCCGATGAAAACCGCGCGGCCCTGGTGGCGCTGGCCTTCTACGTCAACGGCAAAGGCCTGGGCGCGGTGCTTCCCAGCGCCAAGCACTGGCCGGTGCCCGCGCCGCGCCAGATCACCCTGGGCGGCCGCGGCGACACGGCCCAGCACTTCAGCATCTCGGCCGCCCTGGCCGCCGCCGCCGGCACCCCGCTGGCCGACGCCGTTGGCCTGTACAAAGAGCTGGACGATGCCGAAGGCGGCAGCGGTTTCTCTTTCAACGACCTGGCTGCCGACCGCGCCGGCACCCGGCTGGGCGCACTGCTGCTGACCAGCGCCGGCCAGCAGCGGCTGCAAAAACGCCTGGACGCCGGCCTGCGCGACACCGACCTGCTGCCCAAGGTGCAAGACCTGCCCGAGCTGCTGCAGGCGGCCGAATTCCAGCGCCGCTTTGGTGGCGTCGACGGTGCGGGCTACAAGAAGATGGCCAACGACATAGAGCAGCGCATCGCCGCGCTGGCCTTGTACCGCTAGCCGCAGATTTACAAGCCTTTTAGGCCTCTGGCGCATATAAAATCTGCGCCAGAAGCTATCAAATATATAGTGGACAAGGTGCCAGCGGCAGCCCAGACGAATGCAAGTAATTCGCATCTTGCGCTATCATTCCGGTCCCTACAGCGCGGCTCCCGGCCGTGCTGCCCCAACCCGCCAGCCACCGCCAGCCTGTTGCCACCGTTTCCGCCCCTGGCGCCCCCTGCGTCTGGGCGGAAGCTTTATTGCACACAGACCGCATGGCCCGCTCCGTACCCACACCACCTCCACCGCATGCCCTGCTGGCCCGCTGGCGCTGGCTGGGCTGCAAGGTCCGCTGGGCGCTGGACCCGGAAGAACCCCGGCTGCTGCGGCACTACCTGGACGCCGGCCAGCAAGCCCAGCAAGGCGGCCAGATCGATGCCTGGAACTGCCACGGCCAGTGCGTCAAGCTGCTGCACGCCACGGCCCGCGACCTGGTGCTGCCCTGGCATTGGCGGGTGCAGTGCCTGGACATCCTGGTCTGGCCCATGGCCGACCTGGAGCGCCTGGCCGGCACCGATGCCGCCCGCCAGTTCGCCCTGCGCGTGCTGCGCTCCCAGCTGGCGCTGACCGACATGGCGCCCAGCCTGCCGCTGGACTAGCGGGCCACGCACAGGTGCCAGACGCCTGTTTTCAAGCTTTTCAGGCCTCTGGCGCATATTCCACCTGCGCCAGCAGCTATACAATGCATAGCAAATCCATTCCCGAGACCTGCCATGAGCCGCCTTGGCCACACCCGCGACAAAATCTACAAAACCGTGGCCCGCCAGCTGCACGGCAAAGTGCCCTGCTGGATTTGCGGCGAACACGTGCTGCCCGAAGCCGCCACGCTGGAGCACATCCAGCCCCTGGGCGAAGGCGGCAACAGCCACCAGGAAAACCTGGCCATCAGCCACGATGTATGCAACAACCAGCGCCATGCCAGCGGCGTCGTGCCCACATCCCCGGCAATGCCCGGAAAAGTTGCACGCGCAATATCGGCAAAACGGGTGCAGAATTCTGCTACCCAACAAGGAGCCTCCCATGCCGACTGAACGCCGCCACTTCGTGCGGGTTGCCTTTGATGCACCGGCATTTCTGGCCACGCCCTCGGCCTTGATCGAGGTCGAGGTGGTCGACCTGTCCTTCAAAGGCGCGCTGGTGCGCATCGCCTCGCCCAGCGCGCTGCGCGTGGGCATGCACACCCAGCTCAGCATCACCCTGGCGGTGATGGAGGTCGGCATCATCATGACCACCGAAGTCGCCCACATCGATGGCAACCAGGTCGGCCTGCTATGCCGCAGCATCGACCTGGACAGCATGACCCACCTGCGCCGGCTGATTGAGCTGCAGCTGAACGACCCGGCACTGCTGGATCGCGAATTCAAGGCGCTGGTGTCGGTCTAGGCACCAAATTAGTTCCTGACGGAGCCCGCCAGGGCAGCTAAAAGCCCATTTTCGGTGCACGTATCTTGCATACCAGTTGGCACGCATTCTGCGTGCTGACACTGCATGACAACCGCCGCCGAGATCAGTACCCGCATCATTGAAGCCGTGATGGCGCAAAAGCTCGCGCCCGGCGCCCGACTGGGCGAGCAGCCGCTGGCCATGCTGTTCG
Source organism: Rhodoferax sp. OV413 (assembly GCF_900104385.1). GTDB lineage: Bacteria > Pseudomonadota > Gammaproteobacteria > Burkholderiales > Burkholderiaceae_C > Rhodoferax_B. Next base: position 286,835 of record NZ_FNJA01000001.1, read on the forward strand.
ACTGCAGCCGCACCATCGTCCGCGAGGCGCTGACCCGGCTGGCTGCACGCGGCATCGTCACCGTCAGCGCGCGCCGCGGCTGGTATGTGATCGAACCCTCGCAAGACGAAGCCCGCGAGGCTTTCGAAGCCCGCCGCGTCATAGAAACCGGCCTGATCCGCAGCCTGCAAAGCATAGGCAAGCCCGCGCTGAAGCGGCTGAAACAGCATTTGAAGGAAGAACAGGCGGCCGTCAACGGCAGCGACGTGGGCGCACGCAGCTTTCTGCTGGGCGACTTCCACGTCTGCCTGGCCGAGTGCCTGGGCAACAGCCTGCTGGCCGATACCCTGCGCGATTTCACCGCCCGCACCACCTTGATCGCCATGCTGTACCAGTCGTCGCACAACGCCGCCCAATCCTGCGAAGACCATGTGCAGATCGTCGCGGCGCTCGAAAAAGGCGATCTGGCCCTGGCCGAATCGCTGATGGCCGCCCATATCGGCACGGTGCAGCACGCGCTGCGCCTGCCGGTCAGCGTCGATCCGCTGGCCCAGCTGCGCGACGCGCTGGCGCCGGTGGGCAAAGCTGCACCGCAGACTGCGGCACAAGTCTTGCATACAAGATCACGCAAGGCGGCGGCCAAAACCACTAGCCTTCCCGACGAACCCTCTACTTACCTAGGAGCTTTGCTATGACATCCACCCGCCGCCAGTTTCAATCCGGCTTCGCCGCCATCGCCCTGCTCGCCAGCCTGGGCGCGCATGCCCAGACCGCCCTCGACGACGTGCTGAAGGCCAAGAAGATCACCATCGCCATCCCCACCGACTTCCCGCCCTACGGCTTCGTCGGTACCGACCTCAAGCCCCAGGGCCTGGACATCGACATGGCCAACTACATCGGCGCCAAGCTCGGCGTGGCGGTGGAACTGGCCCCGGTGACCAGCGCCAACCGTGTGGCCTATCTGCAATCCAAAAAGGCCGAGCTGGTGATCTCGTCGCTAGGCAAGAACGCCGAGCGCGAGAAGGTCATCGACTTCACCTTTGCCTACTCGCCCTTCTTCCAGGCCGTGTTCGCCCCCAAGAGCCTGAGCATCAAGAGCTTTGCCGATCTGGCCGGCAAGTCGGTGGGCGTGACCCGCGGCGCCATCGAAGACCAGGAGCTGACAAAGCTAGCCCCGGCCGGCGCCGACATTAAGCGCTTTGAAGACAATAACGTCACCGTCTCGTCCTTCGTCTCCGGCCAGGTGCAGGTGATTGCCACCGGCGCGTCGGTGGCCGGCAACCTGATGGCCAAGAACCCGCAGCTGGGCGCCGAATACAAGCTGCTGCTGAAAGACTCGCCGAACTTCATCGGCGTGGCCAAGGGCGAAGACAAGCTGCGCACCAAGGTCAACGAAATCATCACCGAAGCCAAGAAGAACGGCGACATCGACAAGATGGCCGTGCGCTGGCTGGGCCGCCCCGCCGGCACGCTGCCGGAATAAGCCTCGCCTCCTCCGTCCGACCACTCCCTTTGGAGCCTTTCCATGCGCATTGAATTTGATTTTCTGGCCGTGTTGGCCCAATGGCCGCTGTTGGTCAAGGGCGTGGTCTGGACCCTGGCGCTGACGCTGATCGCCACGCTGATCGGCGCCGCGCTGGGCATCTGCTGCGCCTGGGTGCGCAGCCAGAATTCGCGTGCACCGCTGGCGCTGAAATGGGTGGTGGGCGCGTATGTGGAGCTGATCCGCAACACGCCATTCATCGTCCAGCTGTTCTTCATCTTCTTCGGCCTGCCGGCCCTGGGCTTCAAGCTGTCGCCCGAGGTCGCGTCCATCCTGGCGATGGTGATCAACCTCGGCGCCTACGCCACCGAGATCATCCGCGCCGGCATCGATGCCACGCCGCGCGGCCAGATCGAGGCCGCGTCCAGCCTGGCGCTGTCGCAGCTGCAGATCTTCACCCGGGTGGTGCTGCCGCCGGCCTTGAAGAAGGTCTGGCCGGCGCTGGTCAGCCAGATCATCATCGTGATGCTGGGCTCGGCGGTCTGCGGCCAGATTTCGACCCAGGAACTCAGCTACGCCTCGAACCTGATCCAGAGCCGCAACTTCCGCGCGTTCGAGGCCTTCATCATCGGTACCGGCATCTACCTGGCGCTGTCCATCTCGGTGCGCAAGCTGCTGAACTGGCTGGGCCCCCGCTTCGTCTACGGCAGATAAGGACACACACCATGGTTGACTTTGCCCTTTGGGATATTTTCCGCAACCTGCTGCTGGCTGCGCGCTGGACCATCAGCCTGTCGCTGATCGCCTTCATCGGCGGCGGCCTGGTCGGCGTGCTGCTGCTGGTGGCACGGTTGAGCCAGGTGCGCGGTGCCGATACCTTCGTCGGCGCCTATGTGCAGGTATTCCAGGGCACGCCGCTGCTGATGCAGCTGTTCCTGGCGTACTTTGGCATCGCGCTGTTTGGCATCAACACCAGCGCCTGGGTGGCGGCAGCGGTGGCGCTGACGCTGTACACCAGCGCCTTCCTGACCGAAATCTGGCGCGGCTGCGTGGCCTCGATCCCCAAGGGCCAGTGGGAGGCCTCGGAGAGCCTGGCGCTGAACTTTGGCGAGCGGCTGCGCTACGTGGTGCTGCCCCAGGCCATCAAGATTGCGATTGCACCCACCGTGGGCTTTCTGGTGCAGGTAATCAAAGGCACGGCCCTGGCCTCGGTGATCGGCTTCATCGAGCTGACCAAGGCCGGCACCATGATTGCCAACGCCACCTTCAAGCCCTTCGTGGTCTACAGCTGCGTAGCCCTGATGTATTTCGCCCTGTGTTTCCCGGTCAGTTTCTACGCCAAATTGTTAGAGAGGAAGATGCATGCAGCCCGTCGCTAAAACCAGTTCATCCGCCATCGTCGAAATCAAGGGCCTGCGCAAGTCCTTTGGCACGAACGAGGTGCTCAAAGGCATCGACCTGGAAGTACAGGCCGGCGAAGTGATCGCCATCATCGGCAAGAGCGGCTCAGGCAAGAGCACCTTGCTGCGCTGCATCAACGGGCTGGAAGTGTTCCAGAGCGGCACGCTGACGGTCGACAACAAGCCCTTGCTGCACGACAACGCCCTGGCCATGCGCGCGCTGCGCCAGCGGGTTGGCATGATCTTCCAGGGCTTCAACCTGTTCCCGCACCTGACGGTGGGCAAGAACGTGATGCTAGCGCCGCGCCTGGTCAAGCAGCAGGCCGAAGAACCGGGCACCGCCCAGGCCAAGAAGCTGCTGGCCCGCGTCGGCCTGGCCGAAAAGTTCGATGCATGGCCCGACCAGCTGTCGGGCGGCCAGCAGCAGCGCGTGGCGATTGCCAGGGCTCTGGCAATGGAGCCGGCCGTGCTGTTGTGCGATGAAATTACCTCGGCGCTCGACCCGGAACTGGTCGGCGAAGTGCTGCGCGTGGTCGAGGGCCTAGCCGACGAGGGCATGACCCTGCTGATGGTCACGCATGAGATGAGTTTTGCACGCAAGGTCAGCAACCGCGTGATCTTCATGCACCAGGGCCGGGTGCATGAAATGGGGCCGCCCGACCAGCTGTTTGGCAACCCGCAAACACCAGAACTCAAGCAGTTCTTGTCGTCGCTGCACGACTAGCCAGACGCTAGCAATTCAATAGCTGCTCGCGCTTGTTAGATAAGCGCCAGCGGCTATTTTTATTTAAATCTCAAGCTCTTCGCAGCTCGGGTTGCTGACGCTGCGCCGCGTCTTCTTCCTCGATCTGGATCACGGCCGCCTCCAGCTTGCGGTAGGTCGCCACAAACAGCTCCTGGCAGGCTATCCGGTGGCCGCTGGACAAGCGATCCACATCCTTGGCCACCAATGCCGCCACAATCAAGGCAGTGGGTTCTATGAGTTCGGTTTTCATAGCAAGTCCTTTCAAAGGGCAAAGTACGTATGGGCATTGCACGCCCATTTGTTCGACATGGCAACCGGGTACACACTAGGCCCTGATAGCAACTCGGCATCTTTACCTGGGCTCCACACTGCGTGCTGCACGAACTTTTTACCCGCAACTCGATCACCCTGCACAGCGCGCTGGTGGTGCTGGGCCTGGTCATCTACACCGCGGCGTCGCACACCTTGCGGCAGCGTCGCCACCCGTCGGCCGCCATCGCCTGGATCATTTCACTGGTCTTGCTGCCCTACTTCGCGCTACCGCTGTACCTGGTGTTCGGCCGGCGCAAGGTGGTCCGCCGCGCGCTGAAGACCGGCCCGGCGGTACATACCAGCGTCAGCGCCCACGAACAGTTGGCCAGCGCCATCGGCCTCGGCCCTCCGGCCAGCTTTGAGCAGCTGCAGCTGCACCAGGACGGCAGCCACGCACTGCACGCCCTGCGCGAGATGCTGGGCAGCGCCCGCCAGGCTATCGACGTCTGCACCTTCATCCTCGGCCACGATGTGCTGGGCGACGAGATAGCCGCGCTGCTGATGCGCCGGGCCCGCGAAGGCCTGCAGGTGCGCCTGCTGCTGGACGGCATAGGCATCTACCTGGGCGGCCACGCCAACCTGCGCCAGCTGCGGGCCGCTGGTGTGCAGGTGCTGCTGTTCGTGCCGCCGCTGCATTCGCCCCTGAGGGGCCGCACCAACTTGCGCAACCACCGCAAGATGGTGCTGGTCGACGGCCACTGGCTGTGGTGCGGCGGACGCAACCTGGCCGCCGAATACTTTGAGGGCGACACTTTGTCGGTGCTGAAAAAACCGGTCTGGTTCGACCTGAGCTTTGACCTGCGCGGCGCCCTGGCCCAACAAGCCCAGCAGCGCTTTGACAACGACTGGAGCTTCGCCAGCACCGGCAAGACCGTGCGCACGCCACTGCTGGCCCACGTTCCCCACGTGCCGGCCAGCGAAGGCCCCCAAGCCCGCCTGGTGCCCAGCGGCCCCGACCAGGCGGAAGACACGGTCTACACCCTGCTGGTGTCGGGCTGCTTCACCGCGCAGACGCGCATCCTGGCCGTTACGCCCTACTTCGTGCCCGACCAGACCCTGCTGATGGCGCTGGCGCTGGCCGCTCGCCGCGGCGTGGCGGTGGACCTGCTGCTGCCCGCCCGCTCCAACCACCGGCTGGCCGACATCGCCCGGCATGCTGCGCTGCGCGAGCTGGTGAGCGCCGGCGCCCGTGTCTGGCTGCTGCCGCAGATGGTGCATGCCAAAGCCGTGTTGATCGACCAGGACCTGGCCCTGGTCGGCTCGGCCAATCTGGACGAGCGCAGCCTGTTCCTTAACTACGAGCTGATGGTGGCCTTCTACGACCCGCCGGTGGTGCAGCGCTATGCCGACTGGATCAGCGGCCACCAAGCCCAGGCCACGCCCTACCAGCCGCGCCCGCCGGGGCTGGCACGCGAGCTAGTCGAGGGCCTGGTGCGCTGGGTGGCTTTCCAGCTGTAGATGGCAAAAACCCCGGCAGCCGCGAGGCTTGCCGGGGTTTTGTATCGCTAAAGACCGGAGGCTTATTTGCTCTCGGCCTTGGTATCGGTAAAGCGGCCGTAGCTCTGCAGGCGCTCGTAGCGGCGGTCCAGTAGTTCCTTGGTCTTCAGGTCGCTGATCTGGCGGTAGGCATCGTTCAGCGCGCGCTTCAGGAACGCCGCCATCTGCTTGTGGTCGCGGTGCGCGCCGCCCACGGGCTCATTGACGATCTTGTCGATCAGGCCCAGGGCCTTGAGGCGGTGCGCGGTAATGCCCAGGGCTTCGGCCGCGTCAGGCGCCTTCTCAGACGTCTTCCACAGAATCGAGGCGCAGCCTTCGGGGCTGATCACCGAGTAGATGGCGTACTGCAGCATCACCAGCTGGTCGGCCACCGAGATCGCCAGCGCGCCGCCGGAGCCGCCTTCGCCGATGATGGTGGTGATGATGGGCACTTCCAGCTGCGCCATCTCGTAGATGTTGCGGCCGATGGCTTCGGACTGGCCGCGCTCCTCGGCGTCGATACCCGGGTAGGCGCCGGGGGTGTCGACAAAGGTGAACACCGGCAGCTTGAACTTCTCGGCCGTCTTCATCAGGCGCAAGGCCTTGCGGTAGCCCTCAGGCTTGGTCATGCCAAAGTTGCGCAGGCCGCGTTCCTTGGTGTCACGGCCTTTTTGGTGGCCCAGCACCATGCAAGCCGTGCCGTTGAAGCGGGCCAGGCCGCCGACGATGCTCAGGTCATCGGCAAAGTGGCGGTCGCCATGCAGTTCGACGAAATCGGTGAAGATTTCATTCACATAGTCCAAGGTGTACGGACGCTCGGCATGGCGGGCGATCTTGGTGATCTGCCACGGCGTGAGCACGCTGTAGATGTCCTTGGTGAGCTGCAGGCTCTTTTTGCTCAGCTGGTCGATTTCTTCGGAAATGTCGACAGCCGACTCGGTCTGCACATAGCGCAGCTCTTCAATTTTGGTTTCCAGGTCCGAAATCGGCTGTTCGAAGTCAAGAAAGGTTTTTTTCGCCAAAGTCGTTCTCCTATGGGATAGGTTTATTGGGGCTTATTTCGGCGGGTTGACCGCGGGTACGGCGGCCAAAGAGCGCCAAATATACCAAGTTGCCACGCTGCAATACGGTGCCCAGGCGGCAGCGACTTCACGCGCATCGCTGCGGCTGACCGGGTCACCCGAAAAATAGTTCTGGCTGATGCCGTTGATCAGGCCTACATCGTCCAGCGGCAACACGTTGGGCCGCATCATATGGAAGATCAGGAACATCTCGGCCGTCCAGCGGCCAATGCCGCGGATCGCCACCAGCTCGGCAATGATGGCCTCGTCGTCCATCTCTTCCCAGGCCTGCACATGCAGCTTGCCGGCGTCGAAATGCAGGGCCAAATCGACCAGGTATTCAACCTTGCGCGCGCTCAGGCCCGCGGCGCGCATGTCGTCGACCTTGAGCTTGAGCACATTCATCGGCGCCATCTGCTCGGGCAGCAGCACGAACTTGCCCCACACCGTCTGCGCCGCCTTGACCGAGATCTGCTGGCCGACGATGCTGCGCGCCAGCGTGGTGAAGGCGTCGCCCCGGGTTTCCAGGCACACGTCGCCAAACTGCGGAATCAGCCGCTTCATCACCCGGTCTTTTTTTACCAGATGCTTGCGCGCTTCGGCCCAGTAATCGGGGGTGAACACCGTGGGCTCAACCGCTATCTTTTTAAGAGCTACCACCGCACACTCCACTTGCGCTGGAGGCATAAATTACCCAAACAACAAGGCACTACGCTGCCTCCCAGGTCGTGCCACCGGCGGCGTCTTTGAGCGCGATGCCGTTGGCCAGCAGGTGTTGGCGGATGCGGTCGGCTTCGGCAAAGTTGCGCGCGGCCTTGGCCTCGGCACGCTGGGCGATCAGGGCCAGGATGGCCGCGTCATCGAGCGCCGCACCGGCTTGCAGGAAGGCCTTGGCGCTGCCTTGCAGCAAACCAAGCGTGCCGCCCAGAGCTTGCAACAGTCCGGCCAGCTCCGCCGACTGGCTGCGGTTGACTTCTGATGCCAGGTCGAACAGCACGGCAATCGCCTCGGGCGTACCAAAATCTTCGTTCATTGCCGCCTGGAAGCGGGCCGCGAACGGCTGGCTCCAGTCGATGGCCGCGGGTACCACCGGCGTCACCAGGCTAATGGCGGTGTACAGGCGCTTGAGCGCAGTGCGGGCGTCATCCAGATGCGCATCGCTGTAGTTCAGCGGGCTGCGGTAATGGGTGCGGACCAGGAAGAAGCGCAGGGTTTCGGCATCGAACTTTTGCAGCACATCGCGGATGGTGAAGAAGTTGCCCAGGCTCTTGGACATCTTCTCGTTGTCCACCCGCACAAAGCCGTTGTGCACCCAGAAGTTGGCCAGCCGCTTGCCGGACGCGCCTTCGCTCTGGGCAATTTCGTTCTCGTGGTGCGGGAACTGCAGGTCGGCGCCGCCGCCGTGGATGTCGAAGCTCTCGCCCAGGGTCTGGCAAGACATGGCAGAGCACTCGATGTGCCAGCCGGGCCGGCCCGGGCCGAAGTCGCTGTCCCATTTGGCGTCGGCCGGTTCGGTGGGTTTGGCGGCTTTCCAGAGCACGAAGTCCAGCGGGTCGTCTTTGCCATCCAGCACCGCCACACGCTCACCGGCGTGCAGTTCGTCCAGCGACTTGCCCGACAGCTGGCCGTAGCCAGGGAACTTGCGCACCGCAAAGTTCACATCGCCTTGCGGTGTGCGGTAGGCCAGGCCTTTTTGCTCCAGGGTGCCGATCAGGCTCAGCATCTGCGGCACGTATTCGGTAGCGCGCGGCTCGATGGTCGGCGACTCAATACCCAAGGCGCCGATGTCCTGGTGCATGGCCAGGGTCATCTCATCGGTCAGCGCACGGATGCTGATGCCGCGCTGCACCGCGCGGGCAATGATCTTGTCGTCGATATCGGTGATGTTGCGCACATAGGTGACGCGCAGGCCACTGACCTTGAGCCAGCGCTGCACCACGTCGAACGCCATCATCATGCGGGCGTGGCCGATGTGGCACAGGTCGTAAATCGTCATGCCGCACACATACATGCGCACATGGCCAGGTTCGATCGGAGAAAACTCTTCCAGAGCACGCGACAGCGTGTTGTAAATGCGCAAACTCATGAAATATAGCAATTGGGCAGGACGCTCAGGCGTACTGCGGACGTGGTCAGTGGGTTGGCGAACAGGGTCTCCCGCTCAGGCCGTAGGGGTGGAGAAGGCGGCGTCAGACCCCTGGGCTACAATCCTTCGCAGTATATCGCCCCCTCGTTTGGGCATGGCTTTGCATCCTGTTTAAGAGGCTTTATGGCGCACATGACATCCCGTTTTTCCGCAGGTTTACGCGTGCTGGCCGCTGCCGCTCTGTTCGCCTGCGCAGCTACCGCCTACGCCGATGAGTACGCCGATGTCAGCCAGCTGCTGCGCACCGGCAAGCTGGCCGAAGCCCAGGCCAAGGCCGACCTGTACCTGGCCGTCAAACCCCGCGACCCGCAAATGCGCTTTCTGAAGTCGGCCGTGCAATCGGCTAACGGCCAGGCGGGCGAGGCCATCGCCACCCTGAACGCCCTGACCCAGGAATTCCCCGAGTTGCCCGAGCCGTACAACAACCTGGCCGTGCTGTACGCCAGCCAGAACGACCTGGACAAGGCCCGCACCGCGCTGGAAATGGCGGTGCGCATCAACCCCGCCTACGCCACCGCCTACGAGAACCTGGGCGACGTGTATGCCAAGCTGGCCAGCCAGTCGTACAGCAAATCGCTGCAATTGAATGCCAGCAATCCGCAGGCTTCGCAAAAAGTGACCTTGTTGAAAAGCGTTTTGGCTCCAGCTAAAACCAAGTAAACCGGCTATCCGGGATTACTGCGGCCGCTACTGGCGGCCTCCCCGTCCTTTTTATCTTTCTAGTATCCATGACCATGACTTCTATCTCCAAGCGCGCCTTGCTGCTGGGCTGCGCCCTGTGGGCAGCGGGCAGCGCCTTTGCCGCCGATGCACCCCGCGTCAAGTTCAGCACCTCGATGGGCGAATTTGTGGTCGAGGTCTACCCCGACAAAGCCCCCAAGACGGTGGAGAACTTCCTGCAGTACACCAAAGACAAGTTCTATGACGGCACCATCTTCCACCGCGTGATGGACGGCTTCATGGTGCAAGGCGGCGGCTTCACCGCCGACATGCAGCAAAAGCCTACTCGTCCACCGGTGCCGCTAGAAGCCAGCAACGGCCTGAAGAACGACCGCGGCACCATTGCCATGGCGCGCACCGGCAACCCGAATTCGGCCACCGCCCAGTTCTTCATCAATGTGCAGAACAACGCCAGCCTGAACGCGCCCTCGCCGGACGGCTATGGCTACACCGTGTTCGGCAAAGTGGTGTCGGGCATGGAGGTGATCGACAAGATCCGCGTCGCCCCCACCGGCAACAAAGGCCCGTTCCAAAACGTCCCGCTGACCACCATCAGCATCCAGTCTGCTACCTCTGTTAACTAAGGAAACCTTGCCATGAGCAACCCTAAAGTCGAACTCCACATTGCCAACCGCGGCGTCATCACCCTCGAACTCGACGCTGAAAAAGCACCCAAGTCGGTCGCCAACTTCCTGGCCTACGTGGCCAAGGGCCACTACGACAACACCATCTTCCACCGCGTGATCCCCGGCTTCATGGTGCAAGGCGGTGGTTTCGAACCCGACATGAAGCAAAAAGGTACGGACGCGCCTATCGACAACGAAGCCAACAACGGCCTGAAGAACGACAACTACACCGTGGCCATGGCGCGTACCAATGACCCGCACTCGGCCACCGCCCAGTTCTTTATCAACGTGGCCAACAACGGCTTCCTGAACCACACCGCCATCTCGGCTTCGGGCTGGGGCTATGCCGTATTCGGCAAAGTGGTCTCGGGCGCTGAAGTGGTCGACGCCATCAAGGCCGTGAAGACCGGCAACAAGGGCGGCCATGGTGACGTGCCTGTTGAGGACGTGATCATCGAAAAAGCCGTCGCCATCTAAGTCGGTTTCTTCGTGACCTCGACCGTGCCCCCGGTGGCGGAGCTGATAGCTCCTAGCCACTGGCGCACGGTCGATTGCATTTCGGACCTGCATCTGGTCGCCAGCGAACCCGCCACCTTTGCGGCCTGGCAGCGCTACATGGCCGAGACTCCGGCCGATGCGGTCTGCATACTTGGCGACCTGTTTGAAGTCTGGGTGGGCGACGACGCAGTGGCAGCCGACCCGGACGGCTTCGACGCCGCCTGCATGGAGGTGCTGCGCGCAGCGGCCCGCCAGCGCCCTGTGTACTTCATGCACGGCAACCGCGACTTTCTGGTTGGCCGCGCCGGCCTGGCGGACTGCGGCGTAACGCTGCTCGACGACCCCACGGTATTGCAGTTCGCCGGCCAGCGCTGGCTGCTCAGCCATGGCGACGCGCTGTGCCTGGACGATACCGATTACCTGCAATTCCGCGCCCTGGTGCGCAGCCCACAGTGGCAAACCGAGTTTCTGGCCAAACCGCTGGCCGAACGCCAGCAGATCGCGCGCGGCATCCGCAGCCAAAGCGAGCAGCGCAAGCGCAGCGGCGCCATCTATGCCGATGTGGACACGCCCGCCGCCCGCGACTGGCTGCACGCCGCGCAAGCCCCGGTGCTCATCCACGGCCATACCCACCGGCCGGCCCTGCACAACCTGGGCGACGGCCTGCAGCGCTGGGTGCTCAGCGACTGGGACCTGGCCGCCACACCGCCGCGCGGCGAGGCCTTGCGCTTGTCGGCGGCCGGTGTGCAGCGTCTGCCGCTGGCCTGAACCGCATGTGGGATTGGCTGCGGGCGAAACGGCAACCGCCGATTCCCGATGCGCTGTGGCAGCCGCTGCTGGCCCGGCACCGGTTCCTGGCCGAACTGCCAGCGCACGACCAGCTGTATCTGCGCGAACTCAGCCGCCAGTTCCTGGCGCACAAAGAATTCCACGGTGCACACGGCCTGCAGATCAGCGACGGCATGGCGCTGGCAATTGCCGCCCAGGCCTGCCTGCCGCTGCTCTACCTGCCGCGCAAGGCGACCCGCTGGCAGCCGGGCGGGCTCGGCTGGTATGGCGACTTTGTTGGCATCAACGTCTACCCCGGTGAGGTGCTGGCCGGGCGTGAAAGCGTGGACGACGCGGGCGTGGTGCACCGCTACCGCGAAGCCTTGCTGGGCGAAGCCATGGACGGCGGGCCGGTGGTGCTGAGCTGGGTCGACGTGGCCCAGGCCGACGCCAGCGCTGCGCAGGGTACCAACCTGGTGATCCACGAGTTCGCCCACAAGATCGCCATGCAGGGTGGCCTGGCGGACGATGAAGAGCTGGGCTACTGCCCGCCCCTGCCGCCGGGTTTTCTGGGCAGTCGGTCGGCACGGGCCGCGGTGGCCGCCTGGTATGGGCTGCTGCAGCCCGCGTATGAAGGCTTCCGCGAGCAGGTCATCATCGCCGAGCGCTTCAGCGGCCCGCCGACCTGGCTGGACCCGTATGCGGCAGAGTCGATGGACGAGTTCTTCGCCGTGGCCTGCGAGGCCTACTGGGTGCAACGGGCCCGGTTTGCCCAGGAGTTCCCGTCGCTGATGCCGCTGATGGACGGATTCTTTCGCCCCGGAAGCGCCGAAAATTTATAGAAAATCAGGCTCTAGCGCATATTTCACCAGCGCCAACAGCTATTTTTTCAATAGCACGCAGCCTATCCCACACCGGCTCAGCCCCAAAGCGTTCGGCCAGAAAATCCAGCAAGCTGCGGATGCTGGCCGGCTGGTGGCGGCGCGGCAGGTAGACGGCGTAGATGCCCAGGCGCGCAGGCTGCCATTCGGGCAGCACAATCTCCAGCTCGCCAGACTGCAACAGCGGCGCCACCGCATAGGTAGGCTGCAGCGACAGCCCGGCGCCCGCGCGCACCGCCTGCACCAGGGCCGTGGTGTCGTTGGCGCTGAGGTTGCCGCCGACCTGCACCGAAGCCTCCACACCGTTGCGGTAGAAGGTCCATTGGCTGGTGTCCAGGCGTGACGCCGTCAGGCAGTTGTGCTGCACCAGGTCTTCCAGCACCTGCGGCACACCTTTGCGCTGCAAGTAGGCCGGCGCCGCGCACAGCACCGACCGGCATACCGACAGCTTTCGGGCCAGCAGGCTGGCGTCCAGCGCGTTGGCGATCCGCACGGCGACGTCGACCCGGTCTTCGGCCAGCTGCACCAGCCCATCGCCCAACAGCAGATCAACCCGGACCCGCGGATAGCGCGCCAGGTAGTCGGCCACGGCCGCCGCCAGATGCGACTGCCCGAACCCGCTGCTGCAGGCCACGCGGATCTGGCCATAGGGCTCGGTATCCCGCTGGCCGACCACTTGCTCGACATCGTGCACCAGCTCCAGCAGCAGATGACTGCGTGCCACGCAGGCCTGGCCGGCTTCGGTCAGCGACAAACGGCGGGTGGTGCGCTGCAGCAAGGGTTCGCCCAACCAGTGTTCCAGCTCGGCAATATGCCGTGTCACCATGGCCCGGGACATGCCCAGCGTGCCAGCGGCCGCGGTAAAGCTGCCGGCCGCCACCACTTCGCCAAAGACCCGCATGGCAGAGATTCGGTCCATCAATGTCTCCTAGCTGCCCACGCTTGCCGCCCAAACCCACTGGAGATCGCCGCAAGAGCACGCGGAACGGCTAAATTTTTTACTATTTTTTGAATACAGGCAATATTTTTCAATAAATATTGCATACAAATATTCTTGGACAAATAGCCCAAAAAGTGCTTGCTACCTGCGCAGCGGGGAGACTGGCTTTAGTCGAAGACCTTGGCGCGCAAGGCCTTGGTGCTGGATCGCTGGGTTTTGCCTTCCAGCCGGCGCTGCTTGGAGCCGTAGGTAGGCTGGGTGGCGCGCCGCACCCGCGGCGGCAGGGCCACGCTGTTGACCAGGGCTTGCAGCCGCTCCAGCGCGTCGGCCCGGTTCTGGTCCTGGCTGCGGGTTTGCTGGGCTTTGATGACCAGCACGCCTTGCTGGGTGATGCGGCTGTCGCGCAAGGCCAGCAGCCGCTCCTTCACATCCTCCGGCAAGGACGATGCCGGGATGTCGAAGCGCAGATGGACCGCGCTGGAGACCTTGTTGACGTTCTGCCCGCCCGCGCCCTGGGCCCGTATCGCGGTGATCTCGACTTCGGCCGGATCGATGGGCAGCGGGCGGAAATGGATCATGGGCTGGTCAGCTGCACCGCGCCGGATACCGTCACCTGCACCGTGCTGCGCCCGGCTTCCACCGGCACCGCCATGTCGGCCGAGGCCATTTTGGCTTCCATGGCCATGGCGCGTGGCCGGGGCATGCCGCCGACATCGTTGGCGTTCACCGAGATTTCGCGCAGGCTGTAGCCGGCAAAGCCGAAGCCCTTGGCGATGTCGCTGGCCTTGGCCTTGAACTGTTCAATCGCGATGGCCTGGGCCTGGCCTTCGACCTGGGCGCGCTGGGCGCGGCTCAGGCTGAAGCTGACGTTGCCCAGGGTCAGGCTGGGAATCTTGCCGGCGGTGCTGGCGATGCGGGCGAAGTCGCGCCCTTCGAGTACCAGCTCGGTCGTGCCTTGCCAGCCCTGGATCTTGCCGTCCTTGTTGTAGCGCGGGTAGAGGCTGAAATTGCCGGTACGCACGTCAAGCTGTCCAGTTTGCGCGGCCTTGCGGGCTTCGGTCAATGCGGCATCCAGGGCCAGCTTGAGCTGGGTTTGCACCACGCCGGCATCGTTGCCGTCGCGGCTGGTGGCGAGCACCACGGTCAGCAAATCCTGCTGCACCTCGACCGCACCGCTGGCGGCCAGCTGCACCACATTGCGCAGCGGCTGCGTGGCCAAAGACTCTTGGGCAAAACCACTGCTGGCGCAGACCAACAGTGCGCTGGAAGCTATTACTTTGGTAGCAAATCGGGAAAAAATAGGCATGCAAAACTTTCTGGTGTTGGTGCGGAACAGGGCTGTTCCAGGGAGGTAGAGCGGCAGCTTGCCACAGGGGTTCCATGGTTCGCCGAAGCTTGGTATTTTCAGCGCGGCAGCCCCTCAAAAAGCACACAAGACAGTATGCAAAAGTTGTAACATTCTGTCATAACACCTCCTTCGCCGCGGCTTTGGGCTGTTACACACTGCAGAATCCCTCCTTGTTACATATTACCGGCCTACAGACTATGAACCAGACTGCCAACCGTCCCGACAAAATCCTGGTGGTCGATGATGACTCCCGGATCCGCGACTTGCTGCGCCGCTACCTCATGCAAGAAGGCTTTGAAGTGATGCTGGCCGAAGACGGCAAAGCCCTGAGCCGCATCATGCTGCGCGACACCGCCGACCTGATCGTGCTTGACCTGATGATGCCCGGCGAAGACGGCCTGAGCATCTGCCGCCGCCTGCGCGCCAACAACGACCGCACGCCCATCATCATGCTCACTGCCAAGGGCGAAGACATCGACCGCATCGTCGGCCTGGAAGTCGGCGCCGACGATTACCTGGGCAAGCCCTTCAACCCGCGCGAACTGCTGGCCCGCATCCACGCCGTGCTGCGCCGCCGCCCGGCCAAAGAGGCGCCAGGTGCGCCGTCCATCGACAACGAAATCATCACCTTTGGCCCGTTTGCCTTCGACCTCGGATCGCGCACGCTGAACCGCAATGGCGAAGAGCTGCCGCTGACCACCGGCGAATTCGCCATGCTGAAAGCCCTGGTACGCCACCCGCGCCAGCCGCTGTCGCGCGAAAAGCTGGCCCTGCTGGCCCGCGGCCGCGAGTTTGAGCCGTTCGACCGCAGCCTGGACGTACAAGTCTCCCGCCTGCGCAAGCTGGTCGAGGTAGACGCCGCCGCGCCGCGCTACATCCAAACCGTATGGGGCGTGGGCTATGTATTCGTTCCAGACGGAGCGGGTTGATCCGTTTTGAGCAAGTCACAGACCACCCACTTCCGCCGGGGCGAGCTGTCCGACCCGTCTGACGCCACCAGTCCAGCGCCGCTGGAGATGCTGCCCAACAAGACGCATCTGTCACGCCAGATGGTGGTGGTGAGTCTGTTCTGGCGTACCTTCTTCCTGCTGGCAGCCCTGCTGATGGGCAGCATGTTGGCCTGGCTGATGACCTTGCGGGCGCTGGACTTCACGCCGCGCGCCATCCAGACCGCCCAGCAAATTGCCTCGCAGGTGAATCTGAGCCGCGCGGCTTTGGTACATGCTGACCCGATTGCCCGGGTCTCTCTGATCAAGGCGATGGCCGAGCAGGAACGCATGCGCATCCTGCCACGCGAGCCCTCCGACCAGCACCTGCCATTTGACCGGGACAGCCTGAGCCAGAGCATCGCCGAAGAGCTGACCAAAATTCTGGGCCCCAGCACCGTGGTGGCGCGCAGCGTCAACGGCGTCGATGGGCTGTGGGTCGGCTTTGAAATCAATGGCGACGCCAATTGGCTGCAGCTGGACCACGAGCGCTTCAACCCGGCCAGCAACAAGACCTGGCTGATCTGGCTGTGCACCATAGGCGCCCTGTCGCTGGCCGGCGCAGCGTTGATTGCGCGGCTGATCAACCGCCCGCTGAAACAGCTGTCGTTTGCCACCAGCCGCGTGCGCGAGGGCGACTTCGATGCTAGCCACCTGGACGAACGCGGCGTGACCGGCGAGGTGCGCGAAGTCAACATCGGCTTCAACCGCATGGCGCAAAAGCTGGCCAAGATCGAACAAGACCGCGTCATCATGCTGGCCGGCATCTCGCACGACCTGCGCACGCCGCTGGCCCGGCTGCGGCTGGAAACCGAGATGAGCGTGGCCGACAACGATGCCCGCGAGCACATGGTGGCCGACATCGGCCAGCTGGACGCCATCATCGACAAGTTTCTGGACTATGCGCGCCCCGGCCATGCCAAGCTCAACACGGTGTCACTCAACGATGTGCTGGAATCCAGCCTCTACGCTGTGCTCGATTACGAAGACATGCGCATCAACCTGACAGTGGATGAACCTCTGAAGGTGCTGGCCGACGAGGTCGAGCTGGGCCGCGTGATCTCCAACCTGCTGGAAAACGCGCGCCGTTACGGCAAGTCTCCCGACACCGGCATTGCCGTGGTGGACATCGCCGCCAAGGGCCGTGAAGACTGGGTGCTGCTGAAGGTACGCGACCACGGCCGCGGCGTAGACCCCGAGCAACTGGCCAGCCTGTCCAAGCCCTTCTTCCGAGGCGACGCCGCCCGAACCGCCGCCACCGGCGCCGGCCTGGGCCTGTCCATCGTGGACAAAGCCATCCAGCGCATGGGTGGTGAATTCGAGCTGACCAATACCGCATCCGGCGGGCTGGCAGCGCACATCAAGCTGCAGCGGGCACCCAAGAGCTGAATTTTCAGCCCCTAAACCGCGCCCACCTGCCACCAGGAGGGCGCGGTTGCCATCCATCCTTCACCAACGACCTGGGCATCTGCAGATGCAATCAAGGCCAAAGTGACGCCCTCGGCTTGCCAAACCCGGGCATTGCCCTGCCCTATGGGCATCGCCTGCGTGTGCAAAGCGGCCAGCCGCTCCAAAGCCAGCCCTTCGCCTCGGGACTTGAACCAGGCTTCCTTCAGAGTCCAGACGCGGTAGAAATACTGCAACGCATCGGCGGCGTCCAGGCCTTCGGCGCTTTTCAGTTCAGCCGTAGAAAACACGGTGGGCGCCAAGCGTGCCCAATCGCGCGCACGTGCCGGGGCTTCGATGTCTACCCCAATAGGTGCATCCGATACCGCACACACCACCCAGTCGGCACTATGGCTCAGCGACAGATGAAGATGCGGGTGGCCCAGTACGGTAGGTGCGCCAGCAGCATTGGCGGCCAGCGCCCAGAGCTGCGGTGCAGCTGCGCCGGCAAAGGCCGACAAGGCCTGCCGAGCCAACCAATGCCCTGCCAAAAACTGGCTACGCCGCAACGGGGCACTGATATGCGCCACCCTATGCGCTTCGTGGGCAGACAACCATTGCAGATCCGTTTGCTCGGCCTCGGCGGCGCATTGCGCTACCGGGGCAACACACACACGGATCTGCTGGATCACTGGGCTGCCACTTTGGCGTAGCTTGCTTTCAGCACCACATGGATACGGA
This sequence comes from Rhodoferax sp. OV413, assembly GCF_900104385.1. Classification (GTDB taxonomy): domain Bacteria; phylum Pseudomonadota; class Gammaproteobacteria; order Burkholderiales; family Burkholderiaceae_C; genus Rhodoferax_B. The sequence continues at coordinate 304,331 of NZ_FNJA01000001.1, forward strand.
AAGTGCCCGCATGGCATTCGACCGTCGTCGGACTTTTGGTGGGTTCGTTTTTGAAATTACTGTGGATGTCGACCACGGCATTGGCACCGAGCTTCTTGGCCTTGGCCTGGAAGGCCAGCAATGACGACAGGGCTGCAGCATGGCAACCCGCCAGTTCCTCCTTGACGGAACCATTCGCCGAGCCATGCGACCTGTCTTCGCGCAAGGTTTGTTCAATGACCGGGGTGTTCTGGCCTGACAGGTAAAACTTCACCGAACCGTCCAGCTTGGCCTGGGCCTCGGGCATTTTGAGTACGTCTTCCAGCGGGATCTGGTACTCAACATCGCGTGCGAATGCAGGTACGGTAAACGCCGCGCTCAAAGCGAACACAGCAACAGACAGGGCAATGGTATTTTTCATAAGGTGGTTAGAGCAAGGTATCCAGAAACAGCGCTGTGTCAAACACCGCGCCAGCGGCCAAAAATCAAGGAGGTGTTGATGCCTCCAAACGCAAAGTTGTTGCTCATCACATGGTCGGTCTGCAAGCTGAGACCATCGCCCATCACGTACTGCAGCGGTGCGCAGCGCGGGTCTACCTGGCGCAGATTGACAGTCGGGGCAAACCAGCCCTCACGCATCATCTCGATGGTCATCCAGGCTTCCAGCGCGCCGCAGGCCCCGAGGGTGTGGCCCATGTAGCTCTTCAACGAGCTCAGCGGCACACGCTCGCCAAAAATGGCGTGGGTGGCAATCGACTCGGCCACGTCGCCGTGGTCGGTTGCCGTGCCGTGGGCATTCACGTAGCCAATCGCCTCGGGCGCCAGGCTGGCACTTTCCAGCGCTAGCCGGATCGCCTCGGCCATGGTTTCAGACTTGGGCTGGGTGACATGGGCGCCATCGCTGTTCGTGCCATAGCCCAGCACTTCTGCATGGATGCGTGCGCCACGGGCCAAGGCATGCTCCAGCTCTTCCAGCACCAAGGTTCCCGCGCCTTCGCCGAGTACCAGGCCATCACGCTCCGCATCGAAAGGCCGGGGCGTTGACCCAGGCTCGTCATTGCGCACGCTGGTGGCAAACAAGGTATCGAACACCGCGGCTTCGGTCGCATCCAGCTCTTCGGCGCCACCGGCGAGCATGGCAATTTGCTTGCCCGACTGGATTGCCTCAAACGCCGAACCAATCCCCTGGCTACCCGAGGTACAAGCGCTGGAGGTAGTGATGATGCGCCCCGTCATGCCAAAGAAAACGCCGATGTTGACAGCCGCAGTATGCGACATCATCTTGATATAGGTGGTGGCGTTGATGCCCTCGGTGCTTTTCTCCGACATCATGCGGCCAAAGTCACCAATCGCCGACGGTGTACCCGCCGACGAACCATAGGACACGCCCATGCGGCCACTCTTGACCAAGGGGTCACCCAGCAAGCCCGCATCGATTAAGGCAAGCTCGCTGGCCCGCGTGGCCAGCACCGCCACACGGCCCATGCTGCGCATCGATTTGCGGTTGTAGTGTGCAGGTAGCTCGAAGGGTTGGGCAGGTGCGCCCAAGCGCGTATGCAAGCCCTCGAACACAGCCCAGTCGTGCATGGTGACCACGGCATTGCGTTTGTCTTGCAAGTGCTGGCGAACGCTCGGCCAGTCGTGGCCTAGAGGGCTCAAGGCGCCAAATCCGGTAATAACAACCCGCTTCATCCGACCATCCCTCCATTCACCGAGATTACCTGGCGGGTGATGTAGGCGGCATCCGGGGTCATCAAGAAGGCCACCACGGCAGCCACTTCCTGGGGCGTGCCCATGCGCCGCAACGGGATGATCTTCAAAGCCTCTTCCAGCACATGGGGTTCGACCATTTCCGTATCAATCAAACCGGGGGCCACGCAGTTCACCGTGATGGCCCGTTTAGCCAGTTCAACGGCCAGGGATTTGGTAGCGGCAATCACACCGGCTTTGGCAGCGCTGTAATTGGTTTGGCCGCGGTTGCCCATCAGCGCAGATACCGAGGCCAGGGTCACGATACGCCCCGGCTGGCGGCGCTGCACCATGGGCATCACCACAGGATGGAGTACGTTGTAGAAGGCATCTAGGTTGGTGTGTACTACCGCGTCCCATTCCTCGCCCGTCATGGCTGGAAAAGCGTTGTCACGTGCCAAACCCGCATTGCAGACCACGCCGTAGTAGGCACCGTGCTGGTCCATATCCGCCTGCAGTTCGGCGGCACAGGCCTGCCGGTCGGCCACGTCAAAAGCCAGTACCCGGGCTTGCCGCCCGAGCGCAACTATCTCTTGCACCACCGCCTGCGCCTGGCTGAGTTGGGCACGGCAATGCACCACGATGTCAAAGCCATCGGCCGCCAAGCGCAGGGCAATGGCTTTGCCTATGCCCCGGCTCGCGCCGGTCACCAAAATGGTGGAAGATTTCATTACGGGGTTCCCTCTGATTCTTGTAAGTAGGCCATGCCGTCCTTGGGCTCGAACACCGAAACATGCGCGCGGGCCAGCTCTTTTTCATCTGCATAAATTCGGCAATCAAACATGCCCAGACCATTGTCGGCAACCAGCTCGGCACGCGCCTCGATACGCAGCACGCTGCCCACTGCAAAGCCCGCGCAGTCGGCTACATAGCGCCGGGTTCCCAGCAAAAAACCGATATTGACCGGCTCGCCACGCTCCATAGACCGGACACCGGCCCAGGCGGCAATCGCCTGCGCCATTAGCTCCACCCCTACCCATGCGGGCAATTGCGCACCTTGGACAAACAACCGGTCGGCCCGTACATCAGCCTCTACCGACACAGAGTCCGGGCCAACGGAGACCAGGCGATCGATCAAACGCATAGCACCGCGGTGCGGGATATAGGTTTCAATAGAAGATGCCACTGCCGACATATCAGCCCTGCGCGAATAAAAGCGCGGCATTGCTGCCGCCAAACGCAAACGAGTTGCTCATGACATACCGTGGCGATCGTCCCAACGACTCACCCGCATGCACCAGGTGGAGCGGTGGTAGCTGCGGATCGCGTACACCATCAAACCAATGCGGTGGCAAGTAACCTAAAGGATTGTCCACCAGCGTTGCCCAGGCCAATGCCGCTTCGATGGAGCCAGCAGCCGCCAATGCGTGGCCCGTCATGGGCTTGGTAGAGCTTACAGGTACCTCGCACCCCAGCAGATCGGCCACCGCACGGCTCTCCATGGCATCGTTCTGCACTGTGGCCGTGCCATGCAAGTTCAAATAGTCCACCATATCAGCCGCTACACCGGCCCGTGCCAGTGCCAGCCGCATGGCGTCGGCCGCACCTTGGCCGCTGGGCTCGGGTGCAGACATATGGTGCGCATCCGATGTCTCGCCCCAACCCGCCAGGCGCATCGGCCCCGCGTCACGCCCCATCAAAAACAAGGCTGCACCCTCCCCCAGGTTGATGCCATTGCGATGCAGCGACATCGGATTGCAGCGTTCGGCCGATACGGACTCCAGCGATGAAAAGCCGGCAATCGTAAAAGTGCTCAGCGCATCGGCACCGCCTGCCACCACTGCGTCGACCAAGCCCGCGCGTAACAAACGGGCGCCACTGGCCAGTGCCTTGGCACCCGACGAGCAGGCGGTAGAGATGGTGTAAACCGGCCCCGTTGCGCCTATTTCCCGGGCTACAAACGCGGCGCCTGATCCCAGAGTCTGCTGGGCATAGTCGTACCCTACCGGCCAAACCCCATGTGCACGGTGAGAGCGCACAGCCTGCTCTCCCTCTTCCAAACCCGGTGCGCTGCCGCCCAAAATCACGGCGACCCGGGACGGGCCATGGCGTAACACTGCTGCCTGCACCGAGCTGCGCATCTGATGCAGGGCTTGGGCCAGCAGGGCGTTATGGCGGCTACGCTGCGCTAAGGGCACCTGGCCCCAGTCGGGCGACTCTGTCTGAACCCGGCCCAGGTGCAATAAGCGCCCAGGCGTGTACTGGTCGCTGGGCGCCACACTATCGGGTATCTCATGCGCCCACAGCTTGGCCCGGATACCGGGCAAGTCAGAGCCCAAAGAGCAGACCACCCCAAGCGACTGGAGGTATACGTTCATGGCGTTTGCTCCACCGATTCAATCTGCAACTGGTAACCCGCGCGGTGGTTGAAAACATCCACATGCTGGCCATCGCGGTACTGCACTTGCATTACTTCTTCGCCCTTCCACAGCAAGCGCCGCTGGGCGACGCTACTATCCAAGGTCCAGCCCTCGGGCAGCGCAGCACGCACTACCTCGGCCGGCCACCAGACGAGTTGCAGGTCACTCAAAATGCGTTCGCCACGCACAACATCCGGCAGCCAGCTGGCGCGGGTTTGCTGCAACGTCTGGCCATCCCAGCTCATCCGCACCACGGTTTGGTTCATGCCCAGCACTGCCAGGCGCAACTCCTGCGGATCGACCTCCAGCGCCACATCTACCGCCTGGCTACGGCCCGCGGCCATCACCACCAGGTGCTGTTGCAGCCACATGGAGCGGCCCAGACTGGCAGGCGCCAAACGCAGCAGCAATTCATGCTCTGGAGAAGCGCCCATGCGCCCAGCGCAGGCGCCCAACAGCAGCAGCAAAAACAGCGTACAGAAACGTAGCAATAGCATCATTGCGGCAGCCTCTCAGGAGGACGAAAAAAGGGAGACAAGGCCCACACCAAGCTCACACCGCAGGCCATTGTGAAACCAAAAGCCTGCAGCGCTGGCGTAGAAGACAGGGCCAACAAACCAAACGACAACAGCGTGCTGGCAGCACCCAAGGCGATAGCCAACCACGCAGAGCGGTCACCCCGGTGTTCCAGCAGAAATATGCCGTAGTCCACCCCCATGCCCAGCAACAAAACCAGCGCCAGCACATTGAACAGCTGAAATGGGATGCCGCAAAAACCTTGAATCGCCAGACTCAAGCCACTGGCCAACACAGTAGGCACCCAGGCCCGCCAGGCATCGCCGCGGTAGCGCCAGAACAAAGCCAGGAACACCACCACATAACCGCCAGCCAACAGACCGAGCATGGACACGCGGTAGCGCCCCAGCAGCGAGGACACATTGGCCGTGGTATCAACCCAGCGCACCCCGTCCAGGCCTTCGGCCAGCTGTGCCAGGTGCGGCAAAGAGGCAGCCCCTGCCACGCCCTGCAACATCACCACGCTGCTCATCTGCCCGTTCACCTCGCCCAGCCACAACGGCCGCGCCACGGCGGAAACCGGGTGCGCCAGCCAGGATGCAAGATCCAGAGCCTGCGGGGCAAAGGCAGGACGCGTAAAAGTCTCGCCCAATTGCTGGGCCACGGTGGCTAGAACTTCATGTTCGGCCCGCGCAGTCAACGCCGCATCCGCTTGCTGCCGGGCTTGCGACGGCAGCCAATCCGATACCGCACGCCAGCCGCCGACCAGGCCTTGCGCGGCCAATGGCTCCAAGGCTTGCTTCAGTGCTTCCTCCCGCACCAGTACCTGCTCGGCATCCTGTCCCCGCACCAGGTAAAACTGCGCCGGACTCGGCAGCGCCAGCAACGCGCCCACCTCTCGCTGGGCGTCAATCAAAGCCTTGGGTGAACCTTGCAGCTGGCGTACATCGTCGTTGGTCTGCAAACGGTTGATACCGAACACCATCAACGCCGCCATCACCAGTGCGCTAGCCCACAGCGCTGGCCGCATGCGCAGCACCGGCACATGGTCGAGACTGTAGGAGATACGCTGGGCAAAGCCGCTCATGGGCACCTGCCCCCGGTCCAGCCAGGGGAACCAGCACACCACCGTCAGAAATGCAGCCACCAGACCGACCGAGGAAAAAACGGCCATCTGGCGCAAGCCCGGAAATGGCGCCAAGCCCAGCACCAGATAGGCCAGCACACTGGTAGTCAGCGCCAGCGCCAGCCCCGGCAGCAGGTTGCCCATCACCGCCCAACGTGCTTGGCCCTGGCGCGATTGGCGGGTCGCAAAATAATGGATGCCGAAGTCTTCGGCAACCCCGACCAGGCTGGCGCCAAACACCAGTGTCAAGAGATGCACTTTGCCAAACAGCAGTGCGGTCACCGACAGTGCTGTCGCACATCCCACCAGCAAGGACAGGGACACCAAGGCAATCGGCCGCAGGGAGCGAAACGCCAGCCAGACCAGTAGCAGCACCGCTGCCAAAGACCCCCAGCCAATCGTATTCACCTCCCGGTTAGCCTGGGCCGCAGCGGCTTCCGCATGCAGGGCAATGCCTATCGACACAATGCGCAGGTCCGGCGTCTGGACTGCAGCCGCCGCCTGCGCCAAGGTGTCGGTTATCGGTGTACTGCCATCCATGGCAAATGCCGGACCAGACAACTCATAGACCAGCACCACCCAATCCATGCCGTTTGCCGCCACCCATGGCCAGCCGTCGCGCAAGCGCGCCCGGCTCTCCCCGGCGCGTTGGGCCCACCACTGCGGCCACAAAGCCAAGGGGTCCGTCACCCAGTCGGATAGCTTCAAGCCGACCCCGGGCTGGTAGAGCCCGGCCAAGGCAGACTGGACCAGCGTGGCCGGAGGGCTGTCCGCCAATTGCGCGCGCTGGGCTGGCGTCAGTAGGCGGTCACGGTAGGGGCGGTAGAAATCCAGCACCTGCGCTAAACCTGCTGCGTCCATACCGGGCAAAGGCTTGAGTCCACCCGGCCGGGCGGCAACTGCAGCACGGTGTGCCTCGGCCGCCTGGCGCACCTGGTCCCAGTTTTTCCCGCCCAGCACCACCACGACCTGGCGCGAGGTCTGTTCCGCCAAGCGCCGCGTCGCAGCCGACACCTCCGGCGCATGCTCGTCCTGCGGCAACAGCGTCAGCACGTCGCTATCCAGATTGGCAGCACGCCAGAAATGCCATTGGTGTGCCGCCACCAGCACCACCACCAACAGCCAGACCAGTGCCAGTGCATGCCATAAGCGCGGCATCCTGGCGTTGAGCGCCTTATTCAAACCGCACTTCCTCGTCACGGCTCAGCGCCACACCAGGCACCATGGCGGTGAATCGAATCAGCGTGCTGTCACCCTGGGCTTCGGCCATTTTGATACTGCGGACAAACTGGTCGCCTTCGATATCCACCTGGGTAAACACCTGCAAAAGCGCTGCCTCCCGCGGCACCAGCCGCAACCGCCAGGCGTCTTTGCCCAATAGCTCCCCGTCCACGCTGAAGCGCGCCGACAGCGCCGCCACATCGCCGCGCAACAACGCAAACATCACGCTGTTGACCACGCGCAAGCCCGGCTCGTCCCGGGTATTGAGCTGTGCGCTGATCTGGCCATCGGCCTGGCGCGCCACCAGGCGCTCCTGGGTTACCACCAAGGTCGAGGCAAAAGGCTCGCGGGTCAACCACTGCACGCCTTTGCCACGCGCCACCAAAAACTGGCCGCGCGAGACCAGGGGTTTCTTGAACCCCTTGAGAGTCTTGGACTGCTCGAACTCGCCGCGGAGCAGCTCGGTGTCCTGCAAACGCTGACGCACCTGGGCCGCTATGTCGGCCGCAACCGCTGCAGGTATCCAGGGCAAGGCTCCCAACCCGGCTAATGCCAATAGCTGCCGCCTCAGCATGGTGGCACCCCCAGCCGCTCCCAGAGCACCGGAGGACACACGTACTGCATTTGCTGGCTGGCCATATCCACCGCCACCTGGATGGTGTAAGCCGAGGTGAGCTTGCTGCCGGTCTGCACATCGCGGATCAGGTAATTGATCTTCAAGCGGCTCTCCCACTCCACAATTTCACAACGCACGGCAATCCGCTGGCCAAAGGAGGCCGGGCGCACGTACTTCAGACGCATATCGACGATAGGCCAGGCGTACCCAGAGGCCCGCATCTGCGGGTAGTCGTAGTCCATGCGTGCCAGCAAGGCACAGCGGGCAATTTCCATGTACTTGACGTAGTGGCCGTGCCAGACAATTTCCATGACGTCCATGTCATGGAATGCCGGCACCAATTCAATCTCGTGTACCCATTCCGCCATTTCAGATCTCCCACACCTGGGCGCGCAAGGCTTGCAACAAGGCCTGCAGGTCTTGGTCCAGCGCACGGTCTTCGTCCACAAACGCGACGCGGCTTTCCAGATCGGCCGCGAACGCCGCCAAACCCGGGCTCAGGCTCTGCAGCGGGTCCATGCGCCCGCGCAGCGCCAGGCCCTGGCGGGCTGCAATCAGCAGGCCAGCGCAGACCTGTTCGGTCAGCTCCAGCACCCGCAGACAGTCGCGGGCGGCAATCGTGCCCATGCTGACCTTGTCCTGGTTGTGGCATTCGGTAGAACGAGAGAACACCGAAGCCGGCATGGTCTGCTTCAAGGCCTCGGCGGTCCAGGCCGAGACGCTGATCTGCAAGGCCTTGAGCCCGTGGTTAATGGCCGCACGCGGGCCGGTCGCTCCCGACAGGTTAGACGGCAAACCGTGGTTGAAACGGGTATCGACCAGCAGGGCCAGTTGCCGGTCCAGCAGGTCCGCCACATTGGCCACCGCGGTCTTCAGGCTGTCCATCGCAAATGCGATGTGGCCGCCATAGAAGTGACCACCGTGCAGCACACGTTCGCCATCGGGGTCGATCAGTGGGTTGTCGTTGGCGCTGTTGAGCTCGTTCTCGATCAGCGTGCGCATAAAAGGCAGGGCATCTTCGAGCACACCGATCACGTGCGGCGCACAGCGCAGGGAATAGCGGTCTTGCAAACGCTGGTCGTTGCGAGCCGGCCGGTCGCTGGCCAAGTCGGCGCGCAGGCGTGCAGCCACCGCCTGCTGTCCGGGGTGGGGCTTGAGCGCAAACAGGGTTTCATCGAAATGGTGGGCATTGCCGGCACTGGCCACTACATTGCAAGCCGTCAAGCGCGTGGCCAAACGCGACACATAGCTGGCACGCTCAAACGCCAGGCAGGCCAGCCCGGTCATCACGGCCGTGCCGTTCATGATGGCCAGGCCCTCCTTGGGGCGCAGGCGCAAAGGGGTGCGGCCCACCGCCTGCAAAGCCTCTGCGGCCGGCCGGCGCGCGCCATTGAACCAGACCTCGCGCTCACCGCACAGCACCGCGGCCACATAGGACAAAGGCGTGAGATCGCCACTGGCACCCACCGATCCTTCGGCCGGGATCATGGGCAGCACATCGTGGACCAGCAACGCCTCCAGCTGCACCAGCAAATCCACGCTGACTGCCGAATAGCCTTGCGACAAAGACGCCAGCCGCGCAGCCAGCACCGCCCGCACCTCTTCTGGAGCCAGCATCCGACCGGCACCGATACCGTGGTAGGTATACAGATGGTGCGGCAGCTCCGCCACCAGATCCAGCGGTATGTGCACCGTACAAGAGTCGCCATAGCCAGTGGTTACGCCATACACCACGCCGTCTTCGCGCAACAGCCGATCCAGAAAATCAGCGCCTTTGGCAATCCGCGCGCGAAAAGCCGGGGCCGCTGACAGCACGGGTGGCCGCTCACGCCGGGCTAAGGCACAGATGTCCTCAATGCACAAACGCGTACCGTCAAAGCAGACCGGCTCTGGCGCCGGAACAGAAATGGGGGATGACAACATAGGTAAGCTTAAAAACGCCGGGAAGCCAGAGACGCGTCACCACGCCCCTGCGCCCAAAATGGGAAAAAATTGAACCAGTCGTACGGAGCCTGCTGCAGCAAAAGCTCCAGCTGCTGGACGAACCCTGCCGCGTATTCGGCCAAAGCCGCCTCGCGCCGCGCCCTTGGCAGAACGACCTGCTGTGCCAGACGGGCGAAGCGTAGGGTGTGAACCGCGTCTTCACGGACACAGCCCATGAAGTACAAGGGGCATTTCAGCAATGCCGACAGCACATACGGCCCCACGGGAAACCGCGCGGCATGGCCTAGAAATAGCGCCTCCACCGTGCGCCCAGCCCCCAAGGGAACGCGATCGCCGGCAATCGCCACGAACTCCCCGCGCTCCACCCGCTCAGACAACCAGACGGCCGTGCCCGCAGACACCTCGCTGACCTGCAGCAGCTGCACGGCGCTGTGCGGATGCAGACGCTTGAGCAGGCGGTTGAAGCGCTCGGCATGCGCCGTATGCACCAGAATATTCATTCGCAAACCGGGTAGGCGTTCAGCGAGGACCTGGCATAGCTCCAGGCAGCCCACGTGGCCGGTCACGATCACACCGCCCTGCCCCGCGGCCAAGGCTTGCAGCAGCGGTGCCTGGCCTTCGATGCGGACGCTGTCAAACGGATAGCGCCCGCCCATGGCCAGCATCTTGTCGAGCAAGGTATCGGCAAAAGACACGAAATGGCGCAAGCTGTGCCAGTGCCCAGGCGTATGTCCCACGCTGCCGTGGGACGCCTGTAGCCGCTGCAAATATTCCAGGGAGGAGCGCCGTGCCAATGCACCTGTAGCCCAGTACACCAGCACCACAGGATACAGGCACAGCACAAAGGGCACGCGTCCCAGCCAGCGGTGTATCCAGGCCAGCAGCAGCATGCCGAACACGCAGGTGTTCTCTCCCACGTTCGCCCAATGGGGCGCTGGCGCACTCATGGCTTGCGCCCCAGCTTGCGCCATAGCAGCAGTGGTGAGCGCAGCAGCATGCCGAAGAACAGCCGCGTATGCATGCGCGTGATCAATAGATTGTCCAGCCAGAGCCGGAAGTGCGAAATCCCATCCAGCGGATAGGTTACCCGGGTCGGCTGGTTCACCACCGCGACACCCCGCCAATGCAGGCGCACCAGCACGTCGGTATCAAAGTCCATGCGGTGGCCGATATCCACCTGGTCCATCAGCTGCACCACGGCCGCCAACGGATAGACCCGGAAACCACACATTGAATCGCGGATATCCAGCGACAAGGTATTGATCCAGACCCAGATGTGGGTGGCATAACGGGCGATCAAGCGGGTCCGCGGCACCGATGCATCGAACAGCGGGCAACCGGCAATCACCGCCAGCGGGCGCTGGGCGCTGCGCGCCAGAAATACCGGAATATCCGCGGGCTGGTGCTGGCCGTCGGCATCGATCTGCAAGGCATGGGTATAGCCCAGCGCATGGGCCCGACGCAAGCCGGCCACCATCGCCGCGCCTTTGCCCTGGTTGTGCGGCAAACGCAGCAGCAGCACCGTGTCGGCATGGCGCTGGGCCAAGGCCTGCAGCACCGCCGCGCACTCCGGCCCGCTGCCATCGTCCACCAGGATGCAGGCCAAGGCACGCGCGTGCACAGCCGCCACCATGGTGCCTATGGCCTCGCCATGGTTGTAGACGGGAATCACCGCCACCGGCTTAAACATGCGCAGGCCCGGCAAACACGATACGGCCGCTGGAATGCATCTGCTCGCCGGAGCGGTAGGCAAATACCAAAGTCGATGCCGCGGCACGCCAGGTCAGCGCAAGAGTGATACGGTCGCCCGGCCGCACCGGGCGCTGGAATTTGAGCGTTTCCACGCGCAAGAAATCGCCGTTGATGGGAAAACACTCGCGGCCAAACGACACCGCCCAATCCAGCTGGGCTACCCCCGGCAGCACCGGTGCCACCGGGAAATGTCCGTCGAAAACCCGCAGGTCCGCCTGGATATCCAGCACGGCACGGGCCTCGGCTGGATCGCGCTGCTGCCACTGCGCTATGGGCCGGGTCGGGCGCAGTAAATCCAATAGCAAGGCCTCGGTGGTCTTGCTCTGCGCGTTCACAGGCATCTGCGCGGGGTAGCGCCAGCGCTTAGGCAGCGCCACCGGCTCCACCACCGAGGCCAGCAGTTCACGCAGCCTCTGATTAACAGCTGGTTTGCCCAGCCGGGCCAAGGCCTCGTTGCCTTCGGGCGTAAGAACAGCCACCACGGCCAGCCGCCCCTGGTAAACCAGCGCACGCACTTCTTGCACCCAGGGTGACTGGGCCAGATGCCGCTCGATGGCCGTCAGGGAAACGCGCTTTTCCTCGATCTTGACGATACGGTCTTCGCGCCCCAGCAACACAAACCCACCCGATGCGGTGGGCGCAATCCTGTCGGTGCTACGCCACCAGCTACTGTCGGCCAGGTTCGGAGAGCGCAACTCCAGCACCTCGTGCGCCACCCGCCATTGCACGCCCACAAAAACCTGCCAAGTATCGCCATGCTCTCTGCGCTGGCGCCAGGCAATGCCACCGGTTTCCGAGCTGCCAAAGACTTCCACTGGAGAGCAGCCCCATAGCCGCAGCGTGTCGTCCGCCGCCTGCGGCGGCAAAGGGCCACCCGAAGAAAACACCATGCGCACACCTTGGCGCGCCGCGGCCCAGTCCAGCGTCTCGGGCAAGCGGCGCAAATGGGCCGGGCTGGCAATCAGCACACTGGGCTCAGGCCCCAAGGCCTGCGCCATCTGTTCGGGGTAGACCAAACGCTCTGCCACGAAGCGCATACCACTGGCCAGCGGCCACAGGATGGCGAACAGCAGCCCGTAAATATGCTGGTGCGACACGGTGGTCAGAATATGGGCCTGCGGCTCAGAGGGCATGCGCGCGGCAAAGCTCTGGTGCAGGGTGCCGATCTCGGCCTCCAGCTGCCGCAGCGACTTGGCGATCGCCTCCGGCTCGCCGCTGGAGCCCGAGGTGTACAGCACCAACCGGGTGTTTTCCAAATCCAGCGCCTGCCGGGCGTGCGCCGCATCCACGCTGGCCGCGCACAGGCCTTGCGGCACATCGCCAGCCCAGCCATCCACCTCGGCATTCAAGCGCGCAACGCTGCCGGGCTGCACATCGCCGGGCAGGAACACCGTCTTGCCCGCGTGCCATGCGCCGTACAAGGCACAGGCGAACTGGTAGCCATCTTCAAAATACAGCGCCCAACGCAAACCTGTGCTCTGGGCAAAAACGGTTTGCCAACGCCCCACATCGGCGACGAAGTCTGCATGGCTGCGGGCTTGCCCGGCTTGCCGTGCCACTACCCGCCCATGGCGACCAGCCCCGCAAGCGACCTCGGTCAGGGAAATGAACTCAAACATGCGCATCCTGCAGATGGCGCCAGCGCGCCTTGACCCGGCGGCGCACCAGCCATTCGCCACCAAACAACAGCCCCATCAGGCCGTAGGCCAGCAAACCGTTGTACAGCGCCCAGACCGCCGGGCTGGCCCATAGCGCGGTCAGCAACGCAACCGTGCCGTTCAACACAAAAAATCCGCACCACAGCTTGGTCACCTGGCGCGTGTAGGCGATGGCCTGGGGCGGCAGGTCAGGCTCGGTCAGCCGGGCCAGCCGTTCAATGGCCGAAGGGGGATAGGCCAGGCTGGCGGCAAACACGGTGCACAGCACCGCATTCACCAGCACCGGGTACAGCTTGAGCGGCAACAGCGCATTGCCCCAGATGCTGAGCAGGGCCAGGCACAAAGCGCCGGCCGCAGCCACCCACCAGAACCGTTGCCGCGTCACCAGCAGGCGCAACAGCGCCAGCGCCAGCAGCAGCAGCGCCAGCCAGCGCGGTTCAAAATGGCCGATACCAAAGTACACGGCCAGCGGATAGGCCAGAGTCAGCGCCCCCAGCAACAGCGTTTTAGGCTGGAGCGGCGTCATTCACAAGGCCGTGCAAGGCATCGACGATGTCTTGTACGGTCCGCACCGATTTGAATGCCTCGGGCTGCAGACGTTTGCCCACCAGGGGCTTCAACTGGACGATCAGATCCACGGCGTCAATGCTGTCGATGTCCAGGTCGTCATAAAGCCGGGAGGTGGGCGTGACCCGGTCTGGCTCTATGTCAAAAGCGTCTTTCAGGATGCTCCGGATGCGTTCAAAAATTTCGTCTTTGGTCATAGCGTTCTTCAATTTCAAGCCGCGCGTTGGCCGTTCACAAAAGCCACCAAGGCGTCAACGCTGGCAAAGTGGCGGCGCGTCTGCTCCGAGTCGGTGCCCATGCTCACGCCGTAGCGTTTTTGCAAGGCCATGCCCAGCTCCAGTGCATCGATAGAGTCCAGGCCCAAGCCTTCTACAAACAAGGGTTCGGAGGACACGATGTCCTGCGGCGTGATGTCTTCCAGCGCCAGCGCGGAAATGATGAGTTCTTTGATCTCAAGCTCTAAGGTGGACACCTTGGGTCTCCCATGAAAAATAATCGGTCAGGTGCGTCGTCAGCCGGCGCGCCGCCACCCCTTCGGCCACACCTTCCAGAAAGGGGGCCACCACAATATCGTCACGCACTTCAATCACAAAGTGCATGCGGCGGATCGGAATCTGGTACCACTTGTCGCCCTTGCTCAGGGTGGGCGGCTCGCAGCGTATCGATACCGGCGTGATGTTCACGCGCCCGCGCACTGCCACATTGGCCGCGCCGCGCTGCAGATGCATGCCGCCACTGCGCGCGGTACGCGTGCCTTCGGGAAAGATGATCAGGTTGTTGCCCGCATGCAGCGAGTCTATGCAGCCCTGCACCAGGTCGGCACCCGAGTCATTGCAGACAAAGCCGGCGGCCGTCACCGGCCCGCGCATGAACGGGTTGTCGCGCAGCGCCGCCTTGACCACGCAGTCGGCGCGCTGCGTCAACGACATCAGGAACACCACATCCAGCAAGGTGGGGTGGTTGGCCAACACCAGCAAACCATGGCGCTGCAGCTTTTCTACCCCGTGCAGCTCGCAGCTCATGACGCCCAGCCCGCGCATCATGCCGAGGAACATACGAAACGCACCGCGAATCACCTCCTTGACCAGCAGCGCCCGGCGCACCGGATCGCGCACCAGCGTGGCCAGCACCGGGAACAGCAGCACCCGCATCACCAGCCCGCCCAGGCCGAACACCACGAAGCAGAAACCAGTGGTGAACACGCGCACGGCACGCTCCAGCCGGCTAAACATGGCGTTGCCACTCCCAGCCGCTGCCGGCCACCGGGCGCGCAAACTGCATTTCCCCCGACAAGGCGAATCGCAGCACATCCAGGCCGTAAGGCAACAGCGCCGGTGCCACTTCTGTGCTGTCGGCAACAGTGCTGCACAAGCGTAGCCGTGAAGCCCCGGCCTCAGCCGGCGCCATGCGCCAGGCCCAGGCATAGGTGGCCGCCGGCTCATCGCGAAAAACACTGTAGTGGCCGGGCAGCGGGGTGTCATAGCACAGCAACAGCACCTCGGGCGCGCCGTCAGCCAGCAGGCCCACGGCCTCGACCACGCCCAGGGCCACGGTATCGGCACCGGCTGCCACGGCCAGGTAATTGGAACGGTCGCCGCGCGCAATCGAATACATCGCACCGATGGCGTTGTGCACCGACAGGCCAAAGCCGGTGGGCGACATGGGTTCTTGCGCAGCCAGATCGGCCAGCAAGGCCAGTGAACGCTCCAGATCGCCGTGGCGCGATGCCAGCACCACCGGCACGCCAGATTGCTCAGCCTGCGCCCAGTAGGCTACCTGCAGAGCCATGCGGCCCAGGGTGTTGGCGCGGCGGCGCGCCATGGGCGCCAGTTCGGGCAAAGCCGGAGCCGCTTCGTCCTGCGGCAGAAACGGCTGTGCAGCCCACGCCATCCATGCTTCTGGAGAGTGCAGCCCGGACGCAAACGCGGCCCATCCACGAAGACAGAAATCAAACGCCAAAATATTGAGTATTCAAGAAGAATGCAGGAGCGATGCAGACCCGACGATGCGCAGGCAGAACGCGGCACCAGAATAAGCCCGCTACACGAACGGGAAATGCAACCGTGTTAAGGCTAGGGATTCTACCCCGCATGCGCATGCGGCCAGCCCCCGCCTCTCTGCCTGCCAACTTAGATATAAAAAATGTCTCTAGCGCATATTGAACAAGCGCAAGCAGCTATTTATTCAATAGCAAAAAGCAGCACCACCGCCCGCGCCTCTATGCTCTGGCCCAAACCCACCGGGCCCATCTTCTCGGCCGTTTTGGCCTTGATGTTGATTTGCTCCAGCGCCAGGCCCAGCCCGCTGGCGATGCGTTCGCGCATGGCCAAGATGTGCGGCATCATCTTTGGCGCCTGGGCGACGATGGTGCTGTCGATATTGCCGATCTTGTAGCCCTTGGCCGCGACCCGGCGCATCGCTTCCACCAACAACACCATCGAATCCGCGCCCTTGAACTGGGGGTCGGTATCAGAGAAATGCGTGCCGATGTCGCCCAGCGCGGCCGCGCCCAGCAACGCATCGGTGATGGCGTGCAACAAGGCATCGGCATCCGAGTGGCCGAGCAAACCCATGGTATGGGGAATCTCCACCCCGCCCAATATCAGCTTGCGGCCCGCCACCAGTGCGTGCACATCCCAGCCTTCTCCAATCCGAAACGACATTAATCCATCCTTTGTGAATACCGGCTTTGCAGAACGGCCTCGGCCAGCGCAAAGTCTTCGGGGTAGGTTACTTTGAAATTCTGCGCGCTGCCCGGCACCAACTTGGGCGCCAGCCCCAGCGCCTCGATAGCGCTGGACTCGTCGGTCACCTCGGCGCCGGCAGCCTGCAGCGCCTGCGACAGCATGCCGATGCGGAACATCTGCGGCGTCTGCGCCAGCCATTTGTCGGCGCGCGGCACGGTAGCCGCGACACGGCCCTGGTCTTCGCTTTTGAGCGTATCGGCCAGCCGATGCGCCAGCAGACCACCGACCGCATCGCCCTCGCAGGCGTCGATCAGCGCGTTGATCTGCGCGGGCGTGACCAGGCAGCGCGCCGCATCGTGTACCAGCACCCAGTCGTGGCCCTGCGCGCCTTGCTCATACAAGTCGTGCAACCCATTGGCCACGGTTTCGGCGCGGGTGGCCCCGCCGCAGTCGGACACCACGCAGGTGGAACTCTGGTGCTCGAAAAAATCATCGCCAGCAGAGACCACCACCAGCACGTCGGCGATCCGCGGCACGCTGGCAAAAGCCGCCAGGGTGTGCATCACCATAGGCTGGCCGGCAATCGGCTGGTATTGCTTGGGTATGGGAGCCGCACCGGCAAGCAGCGCGCGGCTGCCCACGCCGGCGCAAGGAATCAGAGCAAAAAAACGGGATAACGGGGGCTGGGCAGCGGTAGACATGGGCCGCATTCTAGAATCAGCCCCATCCACACCCCCCGCCCTCGCGCCGGGGGGTGTTTTTGCATTCCTGAACCCGCCCAACCGCAGCCACCGCCACCACCGCCCATATGGACCTCCCCAAACTCCCCCCCGGCAAACGCTTCACCCTGCCCCGCCCCCAAGGCTCGGCCGATGCGGTGCTGCTGGCCCAGCTGGCTCTGCGGGAAAAGGCCAAGGGTTCGCTGACGGCGATCTTCACCTCGGACGCCAGCGACGCCCAGCGGCTGATGGAAGAAATCGTCTTCTTCGCGCCGAGTCTGCGCTGCGCCATGTTTCCCGACTGGGAAACCCTGCCCTACGACACGTTTTCGCCGCACCAAGACCTGATTAGCGAGCGCCTGGCCACGCTGTGGCGCATCAGCCAGCGCGACAAGGACACCGGTGCCGACGTAGTCATCGTGCCGGCCACCACCGCGCTGTACCGGCTGGCACCGCCCAGCTTCATGGCCGGCTACACCTTCCAGTTCAAGACCAAGCAGAAACTCAACGAAGCCAAGCTCAAAGCCCAGCTGACCCTGGCCGGCTACAGCCATGTGACCCAGGTGGTCAGCCCCGGTGAGTACGCGGTGCGCGGCGGCCTGATCGATCTGTTCCCCATGGGCAGCCAGGTGCCTTACCGGGTCGATCTGTTCGACGACGAGATCGATAGCATCCGCACCTTCGACCCCGACAGCCAGCGCAGCCTGTACCCGGTGCCCGAAGTGCGCCTGCTACCGGGCCGCGAGTTCCCGATGGACGACGACGCACGTGCCAAGTTCCGCAGCCGCTGGCGTGAGTTGCTTGACGGCGATCCGACCAAGAGCCGCATCTACAAGGACATGGGCAATGGCGTGGCCACCGCGGGCATCGAGTACTACCTGCCGCTGTTCTTTGAAGACACGGCCACTGTGTTCGACTACATCGGTGCCGATGCCACCGTGGTGCTGCACGGCGATCTGGAGCCATCGATCCTGCGCTTCTGGCAGGACACGAAAGAGCGCTACCGCCTGGTGCAAGGCGATATAGACCGCCCCGCTCTGCCGCCCGAGGCCTTGTTCCTGGGCACCGAGCAGTTCTATGCGCTGACCAACCAGCACGCCCAGCTGGCCTTGCGCACTGTGGAAAGCAGCAGCGACACCGGCTTCGAAGCGCTGCCCGTTCTGTCGGTGGCGCGTGGTGCCGAAGACCCGCTGACGCAGCTGAAGATGCACATCCAGCGCACGCCGCACCGGGTACTGCTGCTGGCCGAAAGCAATGGTCGGCGCGAGAGCCTGCTGGATCTGCTGCGCGCCAGCCAGGTGAACCCGCCGGCCTTCGACTCTCTGGAAGACTTCCAAACCAGCAGCGAGAAGATCGGCATCGCCACCGCTGCGCTGAACACCGGTTTCAGCTGGCTGGCCGAGGCCATCGACTTTGTCACCGAAACCGAGCTGTTCGCCGCCGGCCCGACCACGCGCCGCCGCAAGAAGCAAGAACAGGTCAGCGATGTCGAGGCGCTGATCAAGGATTTGAGCGAACTGACCTTGGGCGACCCGGTGGTGCATTCGGCCCACGGCATTGGCCGCTACAAAGGCCTGGTGCATCTGGACCTGGGCCAGGGCAAGAACGCCGACGGCACGCCGGTGCTGCAGGAATTTCTGTTCCTGGAATACGCCGACAAGGCCACGCTGTACGTGCCGGTCAGCCAGCTACAGCACATCAGCCGCTACACCGGCGTCAGCGCCGACGAAGCGCCGCTGCACCGCCTCGGCTCGGGCCAGTGGGAAAAGGCCAAGCGCAAGGCGGCAGAACAGGTACGCGACTCCGCGGCAGAGCTTCTGAACATCTACGCCCGCCGCGCGGCGCGCGAAGGCCATGCGTTCCGCTACTCGCCCAACGACTACGAGGTGTTTGCCAACGACTTCGGCTTCGAGGAAACGCCGGACCAGAAGGCCGCCATCCACGCCGTCATCCAGGACATGATCAGCCCGCGTCCCATGGACCGCTTGGTCTGCGGCGACGTGGGGTTCGGCAAGACCGAGGTGGCTTTGCGCGCTGCCTTCATCGCCATCACCGGCGGCAAGCAGGTAGCCTTGCTGGCGCCTACCACCTTGTTGGCCGAGCAGCATTACCAGACCCTGGTAGACCGCTTCGCCAAATGGCCGGTGAAGGTGGCCGAGGTATCCCGCTTCCGCTCCGGCAAGGAAATCACCGCCGCTCTCAAAGGCATAGCAGAAGGTGGCGTGGATATTGTGGTGGGCACGCATAAGCTGCTTAGCGAATCGACCAAGTTCGCGAATCTCGGCCTGCTGATCATCGACGAGGAACACCGCTTTGGTGTGCGCCATAAGGAACAGATGAAGGCGCTGCGGGCGGAGATCGACGTGCTGACCTTGACTGCCACACCGATCCCGCGCACCTTGGGCATGGCGCTGGAAGGCCTGCGCGACCTGAGCGTCATCGCCACCGCGCCACAGCGCCGGCTGGCGATCAAGACCTTTGTCCGCAGTGAGAGCAATGGCGTGATCCGCGAAGCCGTGCTGCGCGAACTGAAGCGCGGCGGCCAGGTCTACTTTCTGCATAACGAGGTCGAGACCATCGAGAACCGCCGGCAGAAGCTCGAAGAGCTGCTGCCCGAGGCCCGCATCGCCGTAGCCCACGGCCAGATGCCGGAACGCCAGCTGGAATCGGTGATGCGCGACTTCGTGGCCCAGCGCTTCAATCTGCTGCTGTGCTCGACGATTATTGAAACCGGCATCGACGTGCCCAGCGCCAACACCATCGTCATGGCGCGCGCCGACAAGTTCGGCCTGGCCCAGCTGCACCAGCTGCGCGGCCGTGTGGGGCGCAGCCACCACCAGGCCTATGCCTATCTGATGGTGCCGGACCTGGAAGGCCTGACCAAGCAGGCGAACCAGCGCCTGGATGCGATCCAGAAAATGGAAGAACTCGGCTCCGGCTTCTACCTGGCGATGCACGATCTGGAAATCCGCGGCGCTGGCGAGGTGCTGGGCGAAAACCAGAGCGGCAATATGCTGGAAGTCGGCTTCCAGCTGTACAACGAGATGCTGAACGAAGCCGTACGCTGCCTGAAGGCCGGCATCGAACCCGATCTGCTGAGCCCGCTGAGCGTCACGACCGAGATCAACTTGCACGCCCCGGCCCTGCTGCCCAACGACTACTGTGGCGACGTGCACCTGCGCCTCAGCTTCTACAAAAAGCTGGCCACCGCCAAGACCACCGACCAGATCGACGCGCTGCTGGAAGAAATCGTCGACCGCTTCGGCAAGCTGCCGGCCCAGGCGCAGACCCTGATCGACGGGCATCGCCTGCGGGTGCTGGCGCGGCCCTATGGCGTGGTCAAGGTGGATGCGGCGCCGGGGGTGATCAACATCACCTTCAAGGCCAACCCGCCGATCGAGCCGATGCGCATCATCGAGCTGATCCAGAAGAACAAGCACATCAAGCTGGCCGGTAACGAGAAGCTGCGCATCGAACGCGAGCTGCCCGAGCCCAAGGACCGCGCGCAGATGGTGCGCGACGTGCTGCGCAGCCTGGGCCAACCGCGGGTAGAGGCGGTGCCCGCCTAGGCCAAGCCTCTATTACGGTGCATGGACGCACCAAATAAGGCGCAAACAGCGCCTAAACATACGCCCAACATCGCCCAAACGCGGTGTCGGGCTTTTTTTCGCCCCAAAACACGGCATGAACTTTGCTTAATTTTGTAATTATTTGTTAAGCGTTCTGAGGACGTGTTCCATGCCAGGTTTTCTCCGATGCACCCCGCGCCCGCCGCATTCTGACGGCCAAGCCGCCCGCCCCTCGGTCCAGCGTCACCCCGGTATGCACCCGCCGGCGCCGCGCTAGCACCCACCTGCCCCGCCCAGCCACGGCCGGGCCCACCGCCTTGCGCTTGACACCTTGCCACCCTACAGTGGCGAGCGCCGGCAGCGACACCCAACCATAGACATGCACACACCCGCAAGCAATCCACTTCTCCAGCCCGAACAACTGCTGCGCTACATGCCCGGCGTGCAGCACCAGCGCCAGGAACTGCGCTTGATTGAAGCCGCTTGGGACAACCTCTCGCTGCTGTCGTCCCTGTCCACCCTGTCCAGCAAAGCCTCTGCCGGCGGCGACCTGGCCCAGGCACGGCGCGACTTTGCCGCCTTGTCCGAAGAAATGATGCGCGGACTGGCTACCGAGGCCCTGAAAACCGCGCTCGACGACCTGGGCTCGCGCGCCCAGGTGTGCATCGACATCCTGGTACGCAACCTGTTTGAGCGCACGGCGGATATCGGCTTTTTTGCCACCGACGGCGCAATGGCCGACTACCTGGCCCAGCCCGACCCCGCGCTGCGCCCGGCCCTGGAAAGCCGCTTGCGCGACTACGCCAGCAAATACACGGTGTATGACAACATCTACCTGTTCGACACGCAAGCCCAGCTGCAAGCCTGCCTGACCGCCCAAGCTGCGCACAGCCTGCCTACCAGCGCCAGCGATACCGCATTCCTGGCCGAAGTCCAGGCCAGCCACGCCGCCTATACCGAGCACTACGCAGTGCACGATTTTTGCACCGCCGCCAGCCCCAGCCTGCTCTACGCCCAGCCCGTCGCGGTGGCCGGCCACGCCCAGGGCGTGATGTGCCTGCAGTTCAAACTGGCCGACGAGGCCGGCGCCATCTTTGCCCAGGTGCAAGGCGACAACCCACAGGGCCAGGACGTAGTGCTGGCCCTGGTCGACGCCCAGGGCGCGGTCATCCATTCCAGCGACGCACTGCAGTTGCCACTGGGCTGGCGCCTGCCGCAAGCCACGGCTGCGGGCACGTTTACCCTGCGCCACCTGGGCCGCAAATACCTGACCGTGGTGCGCGACACCCTGGGCTTCCAGGGCTATGCCGGCCCGGGTTGGCGTGGGCTGGCCATGCTGCCGCTGGACAGCGCTTTCGAGTCGGATGCCGACGAAGCCCGGTCCGCCCTGATGGACGAAGTCGCCGCCCACCCTGACTTTCTGGCCGGCGAGCTGAGCCACATCCCCAAACGCTCGGCCGCCATCCAGTCGGCGCTGGAACGTTCGGTATGGAACGGGCTGCTGGAACTGAACCGCACCGCGACAGACAGCAGCGAATCCGCACGCGACACCTTGTTCGCCAAGACCCTGCTGTCCGAAATCGGCGCCACCGCCCAAAAAACCGCCGCCGCCTTTGCCAGCGCGCTGCACGACCTGCAAAAGGTGGTGATGCGCTCGGTGCTGCGCGATGCCCACAGCCGCGCTGAGCTGGCGATGCAGATCCTGGACCGCAACCTCTATGAGCGCGCCAACGACTGCCGCTGGTGGGCATTGACACCCCAATTCGCTACAACATTAATAGCTGGTAGCGCAGGCTGCAAAAGCGCTACAGCCGTTTTAGAGCAAATAAATTCGCTGTATACCGTGTACGCCTGCCTGGTGCTGTTCGACCGCCAGGGCCGCGTCATAGCGGTGTCCCGCCCCGACCAAGCCGAGCAGGTAGGCCAGGTTCTGGACGAACCCTGGGTCGCCCACACCCTGCGCCAGGGCAATGGCCAGGACTACAGCGTCAGCAGCTACGGCCCCAGCCGCTTTTATGCCGACGGCCCGACCTTCGTCTACACCGCCGCGGTGCGCGACCCGCAAAGCCGCCAGGGTGCGGCCCTGGGTGGCATCGCCATCGTCTGGGACGCAACCGGCCAGATGCAATCCATCCTGGGCGACTGCGCGGCCGGGCTGGACGCCCAAGACCTGCTGGCGTTTGTAGACGCCAGCGGCCAGGTGCTGCACGCCAGTGGGCCAGACGGCTTGCGCCAGCACCTACCCGCGCTGCGCACGGCGCAGACGGGCCAGCCGGTGATCGATCTGCAAGGCCAGCTGTACGGCCTGGGCGATGCGCCCGGCCGCGGCTACCGCGAATTCGGCAGCAGCGACAGCTACCGCCACGGCCTGCGCTGCCTTTCGCTGCGCCACCTGTGTGCACGCCAAGACAGCCGCCTGGCCACCCCCAACCTGCCCGCTGCGCAAGCGGGGCAACGCACGGCTGCCGAATACCACCTGCAGCTGGCCACCTTCACGATTGCCGGCCACTGGCTGGGCATAGACGCGCGCCACATCCTCAAAGCCGCACCCGACACCACGGTGATGAGCGCTGGCAGCGCCCGGCCACCGCTGCTGGGCTTCACGCAGATCGGCAAGCAGGTCTACCCGGTGGTCGAGCTGCGCAGCGTGATCACCGACTACACCGGCCCGCTGTCCCGCGACGCCGACCCGACCCGCCAGATGCTGGTACTGCGCCTGCCGCCGGATAACGGCAACGGCAGCAGCAGCGGCAGCGGCAAGGGCCGTGAATTCGCCCTGCGCGTAGACACCCTGGGCAGCATGCTCGACATCGACAGCCGCCAGCTGCAGGCCTTGCACGCATCGGCCGACCCCGGCGCTGCCCCGATGGTGGACGCGGTGGTATCGGTAGGCAACGACGCATCCAGCAAGCAGCCGCTGCTGTGCCGGATGTCGCTGGCCTGGCTGCAGCAATGCACCAACGGCGAACTGGTGCCACAAGATCTGGATGCCTTGACCGCGCCCCTGCCGGCAGCGCGGAGCGCACGGGAATAGAGCATGTGCCACGCACAGACTTTGTGCGGCGCAACCAAAAACAACTCTACTGCCGCTAAAAACCGATAGATCGCCGCATTTTTACGCCCCAAAATCTGGCGCGCAACTTGCTTTGGTGCATGGGATTGTTTTTAATTTCAGGATCTGCACCATGTCGGGATTTCGTAGTTTTCTCAAGAGCGGGCACTCGCCCACGCTATTCGCCGCATTTTTGTATTTCTCCTTTTCTTGCTGCATCTGGGTACTCAACGGTGCGATGGCACCGTTCATTTCGGAAACCTTCAACCTCAGCCCTGCGCAAAAGGGGTTGATGCTGTCCATTCCCATCATGGCCGGCGCCTTGATGCGCTTCCCGCTAGGCCTGTTGTCGCAGTACATCGGCCGCAAGAAAGCCACGCTGGTCGAGATGGGCATGATCATGGTGGCCATGCTGTTCGGCTTCTTCTTCGTAAAAAGCTTCAACGACCTGCTGGCCATGGGCGTGCTGCTGGGCATTGCCGGCGCCAGCTTCGGCGTGGCCTTGTCGCTGGGCTCGGGCTCGTTCCCACCCAAGCACAAAGGCCTGGCCATGGGCTTGGTGGGTGCGGGCAATGTCGGCACCGCGGTCTGCGTGCTGGTAGCACCGCCGCTGGCCCAGGCCTATGGCTGGGTCACGGTGTATGGCTTCGCGGCCGCGGCGATCATGATCCCGATGGTTGTGATGGTCATCTACGCGCAGGAGCCGCCGGACCTGGACCCGCATGCCAGCTTCAAGGAACACATCGCCTGCCTGTTTGAAAAAGACGGCTGGGCCTTCAGCCTGATCTACGCAGTGACCTTCGGCGGCTTCATCGGCCTGATCACCTTCCTGCCCACCTACTATTACGACCAGTTTGGCGTGAGCAAGGTGCAAGCCGGGCAGTTGACCATGCTGGCCGCCTTCATGGGCGCGGCGCTGCGGGTGTTCGGCGGCTGGATCTCCGACCGCTGGGGCGGCGTCAACACGCTGAACCTGGTGCTGCTCACCGTCGCCGCCACGCTGGTGGCCTGCGGCCTGGCCGGCAACTCGCTGACCCTGACGACGCTGCTGATGATTCTGTGCTTTGCCGCGCTGGGCGCCGGCAACGGCGCGCTGTTCCAGCTGGTGCCGCTGCGCTGGCCCCTGGCCACCGCCGTGGCCGGCTCGATGATCGGCGAAATCGGTGCCCTGGGCGGCGGCCTGGTGCCGAACGCCATGGGCTTGTCCAAGCAATACGGCGGCAGCTATATGTGGGGCTTCATGCTCTTCGCCGGCCTGGCCATCGTCATGCTGGTGATGCTGCGCGTAATGCAAATCCGCTGGACCCGCACTTGGGCGGAGAAAGGTGGGCGGGCGCGCAGCGCCTGAGAGCCACATCTGCACACAGTGGTTTTATATAAAAACCACTGCTAGCGCAATATTTAACTGCGCTAGCAGCTATTAAATCAATAGCAACTAGCCGCGGATCCGGGCCTGTGCCTGCGCATAGCGGGCGGCCGCCACCACGCTGAGGATGGCGGTGGTCACCATATCGGGCTGGTCCTGGTGGATGTTGTGGCCACTGTCTTCGCAAACCTTGATGCGGCCCAGGCGCGACATCTTGGCCATGTTGCGCTGGCTAGCCGCCCAGACCTTGCCCAGCCGCTCCGGCCATTTGCCGGTGTCTTTGGACTGTGTCAGCACGATCAGCGGCACGGCCGGGAACGGCCCGGCCTGGCGGGCCTGGCGCATGGTCAAAGACGCGGCCGCCAGCTCGGCCCGCATGGCACTAGGAGACAGCGCAAACAGTACCGACGGGGGCTCGTACCAGAGCCGGCTCACGCCCAGCTGCCGGCAGCGCTTGGCGAATTCGGCCGCGCGCGCATCCACCAGCACCACGCCCACCACTTCGTCCGGGTAGGTTCGGGCAAACAGCTTCATGATGGTGCCGCCCAGCGAGTGCCCTACCAACACGTATGGCGGTTTGATTTCCTCGGCCTGCAGCATAGCGCGCAGCTCGCGCAGTATCTGCAAGCCATCGCGCGGCTGGTCCGACGGCTCACTCTGGCCGTAGCCCGCCCGGTCGTAGGCGACCGCATGGGTCACGGCGCTGACCTCGTTGAAGATGCTGCTCCAAGCCTCTTTACCGCTACCCAGGCCGGACTCAAACAGCACCGTCGGCGAGCTATTGCCCGCACCCGCACTGATGAAAGAGCGGGTGCCGAATTCGGTATAGCTGGTCAGCGCCGGCGGCAAGGCTTTGTGGCGGACTGCCGGGTCGATATTCGCGCGTATAGCCTCGACCGACAAGGTAGGCAGCGGCGGCACAGGCGCCGTAGGTGGCTTGGGCGCCTTGCCGACAGTGACCCGGCCGATGGGTTTGAGGAAGGGCAAGGCATTGGCCATGGCGGTGCTCAGCACGGTCGTGCGGCGCCGCACCGGGGGAGCATCAAAATGCTCGGACAATTCAGATGCAGATGGCTCTGTGGAACTCTGGGGTGGAATGGTAAAGGCTCGGACCATTTCAAAAACAGGCGGTAAGGGATGCAACGGCTGCGCAAGCCCGCTGGCGGAGCCCAGGCGCAAGGCAAAAGTTGTACATGTCCATGCTTCTATTATCCGATAGAGCGTGACAATCCAGAGACAGGCATTTACGCCCCATAGCCCCGGCATTTCCCGCCGCCCCCGCCCAAGCAGAGACAATAGGCCCTGTGACTATCCCCCATACCTTCATCCAGGAACTGATTGCCCGCGCCGACGTGGTCGAGATCGTCGGCCGCTACGTGCAGCTGAAAAAAGGCGGCGCCAACTTCATGGGCCTATGCCCGTTCCATTCCGAGAAATCGCCGTCCTTCTCGGTCAGCCCGACCAAGCAGTTCTACCACTGCTTTGGCTGCGGCAAGAGCGGCGACGCCCTGCGCTTTCTGATGGACCACGCGGGCATGACCTTCATCGAGGCGGTGAACGACCTGGCCCAGCAATTCGGCATGCAGGTGCCCGAAGACGATGCCTCGCCGCAAGACCGCGCGCGCGCCGCCGAGCAAAAGCAGAAACAAGCCACCCTGACCGATGTGCTTGAACAGGCTTGCACCGCCTACAAGAAGCACCTGCGGGATTCGCCGCGCGCCATCGACTACTTCAAGGGCCGCGGCCTGTCGGGAGAAATCGCCAAGCAATTCGACCTGGGCTATGCGCCAGAGGGCTGGCGCAGCCTGGCAGGGGTGTTCCCGCGATACGACGACCCACTGCTGGCCGAAAGTGGCCTGGTCATCACCAGCGAAGACGATCCAGAAAAACGCTACGACC
The DNA here is from genome assembly GCF_900104385.1 of Rhodoferax sp. OV413. Lineage (GTDB taxonomy): Bacteria > Pseudomonadota > Gammaproteobacteria > Burkholderiales > Burkholderiaceae_C > Rhodoferax_B. The sequence continues at coordinate 331,111 of NZ_FNJA01000001.1, forward strand.
GCTTCCGCGACCGGGTGATGTTCCCGATCCGCAACGTCAAGGGCGAATGCATAGGCTTTGGCGGCCGGGTGCTGGGCGACGACAAGCCCAAATATTTAAATTCACCCGAAACCCCGGTGTTCAGCAAGGGCCGCGAGCTCTACGGCCTGTTCGAAGCCCGCAACGCCTTGCGAGACGCCGGCTACGCCCTGGTCACCGAAGGCTATATGGACGTGGTGGCGCTGGCCCAGTTGGGCTTCCCGAACGCCGTCGCCACGCTGGGCACGGCCTGCACGGCCGACCATCTGCAAAAGCTGTTCCGCTTTACCGATGCGGTCGTCTTCAGCTTTGACGGCGACGCCGCCGGCCGCCGCGCCGCCCGCAAGGCGCTGGACGGCGCCCTGCCCCTGGCCACCGATGTGCGCAGCTGCAAGTTCTTGTTCCTGCCCGCCGAGCACGACCCGGACAGCTACATCCGCGCCTATGGCCGCGACGCGTTCGCCCGCTACATCTCCGAAGCCACGCCGCTCAGCCGGTTTTTGATCGAATCGGTGCGCGAAGGCTGCGACCTGAACAGCGCCGAGGGCCGGGCCCACCTGGCCAGCAACGCCAAGCCGCTGTGGAGCCAGCTACCCGAGGGCGCGTTGAAGCGCCAACTGCTGGGCGAAATCGCCGACCTGGTGCAGCTCAACAGCAACGAGCTGACCGACGTCTGGGCCGGTAAAGCCATAGGCCAGCGCTCTGAAGCCAAAAGCTCCAAAAAATATAGCACCCCGTACACACCCGGTAAGCGCTACAGCCCTAAAGAACCTCCAATCGGATCGGACAGCGCAGGACGGCGCCAGCCCGCCAGCCGGGCCGACCACGCTACCCGATTGCTACTGGCCAACAGCAGCGGCTGGGACAGCCTGACCCACGAAGACCACGCCCTGCTCTGCGAGCTGCCCGCGCCGCACGGCCCCTTGTTCGTCTGGCTGGAAAGCCAGCAGCACGAGCACGGCCCGCAAGACTGGGAGGCGCTGCGCGGCCGTTTGCAGGCGCAGGCCTTCGAAAGCCTGGCCCTCAAGCTGATGTCCAGCCCGGTCGCCGCCGGCGCGCCCGACGCCGCAGATGCACCGCCCGCCCGCGAAGCCCTGCAAGAGCTGCGCGCCCTGCTGAATCTGATGCTGATAGACCGCCTCAAGCAACTGGAAACCGAAGCCCTGGAAGCCGCTAAATCAGATCCCACCGCGCTGCAGCGCTACCGCGAGCTGAACGCACGGCGCCGAGAACTCATGGCCGCCACGGCGGGCACCAGCACCTCCTAGCAGTCCGTACACTGCACGCTCTTTAATTTCCACTGAACCATGAAAACCATCTTGACCGCCGGGCTGCTGGCCATCACCAGCACGGCCTTCGCCGCCGATAAAGTGCTGCTGGAACTGCCTGTGACCTATACCGCAGATGCCAGCGTCGTCCAGCCGGTGCGCGAGCAATGCGAAATCGAAGACAAACTGACCCGCCATGTGGGCACGGCCATGGCCAAACTGAACCGGTCAGGCCCCGGCACGGTCGCCTCGGCCGCCGAGGCAGGCGATGCCAGCGTGCTGAAGATTCAAATTTCGCACATCCTGGGCGTCGGTGGTGGTGCCTGGAGCGGCCCAAAGGCTGTCACCGTCTATGCAACCTTGACCGATAAAGACGGCACACAGCGCAAAACCCGTATCAACCGCTGGTCTGTTGGCGGCTTTTGGGGCGGCTTCAAAGGTACCTGCTCCATCATTGAGCGCTGCACGGTCGCCATCGGCAAAGACCTGCAGCGCTGGGTGCGCGACGCGTCTTATGTGGTGAAAGACGAAGGTCCACCCAAGGAAGGTGCTCCTGTCGATGGCGAAAAAGCTCCCGCCGAACCCGCGGCCAGCGATGACAAGGCAAGCCCCTCGGCCACGCCACCCGCCTCTGCCGTAGCGCTATAAAGCTAGCAAACGGGGCAGCGCAGCATCCGGTGAAACACCTCTTGCCGGCATCCGGCGGCTGCAACCTGCCCAATTAACGCCACAACCGCTCCAAAAGCCCTTGAATTTCAGCCAACAAGCTATAATCTAAGGCTAACTGCTCGGCAAGAGCGACAGCAACACCTCCGGATACGGCCAACAGCCGCCATAGCGCGCACCGGCCACCCCACCGCAAGGATTGCCTGCATGGATGCCAACAACCATGCAAATGATCGCCCTCCCATCTTGCCAACAAGAAATTCTCTCTCTTACGTTTACGCACCCGCGCCGGTAGCCTGTGGCTCCCGGGTTTATTTCGTTTTTTTGTTGTCCTGAGGTTCTTCGCCCATGCCCGCTCCAAAGTCCGAGAAGCCCGTTAAGCCCGCAGCCAAAACCAGCGCCAAAGGAGCAGCGAAAGCCGCCCCCGAGGCCGTGGTCAAGCCCGCTTTGAAAGTCAAATCAGTGCCCGCATCGAAGTCCCCCGCCGTCAAAGAAGTCGCATCTGCAGCCGATGATGCCAAGAAGAAACCCGGCCGCCCGCCCAAGGTCGTGACCCTGCCCGCCGCCAAAACCAGCACCAAAGCAGCCGCTGCTGCCGCCGCAGCGGCGCCGGTGAAGGCCAAGCCCGCGGGCGCCAAGCGCGGCCCCAAACCCAAAGGCTCGATCTCCACCGAGATCAACCTGGACGACCTGATCGAGATCGAGGAGGATCCGGTTGAAGAAACCCCGGTCCAGCTCAGCCCCACCGGCGAGAAGATCAAGCCACTGCGCATGAAGATCAGCAAGGCCAAGGAGCGCGCGCTGATGAAGGAATTCGGCCTGGACGAAACCGTCCTGTCCGAAGAAGACATGGCCAAGCGCCGCATGCGCCTGAAGGCGCTGATCAAGCTGGGCAAGACCCGCGGCTACCTGACACACGGCGAAATCTCCGACCACTTGCCCGACAAGCTGGTCGACGCGGAAACGCTGGAAGTCGTGGTCAACATGTTGAACGACATGGGTGTGGCGGTGTATGAGCAAACGCCGGACGCCGAAACCCTGCTGCTGAACAACACGGCACCGACGGCTGCGACCGAAGAAGAAGCCGAAGAAGAAGCCGAAGCTGCGCTGTCCACCGTGGACAGCGAGTTCGGCCGCACCACCGACCCGGTGCGCATGTACATGCGTGAAATGGGCACGGTCGAGCTGCTGACCCGCGAAGGCGAAATTGAAATCGCCAAGCGCATCGAAGGCGGCCTGATGCGCATGATGGAAGCCATCAGCGCCAGCCCCGCCACCTTGGCCGAAGTGTTCGCCATGGGCGAGCAGATCCGCGAAGGCAAGGTCGTGATCTCGACCATTGTTGACGGCTTCTCGAACCCCAACGAAGCCGACGATTACGTGGCCGAAGAAGACTTCGACGAGTTCGACGCGGCTGACGATGACGATGGCAAGGGCGGCTCGAAAGCGCTGACCAAGAAGCTCGAAGAACTAAAGAACGAAGCCCTGACCCGATTCGACCGTCTGCGAGAGCTGTTCGAGAAGGTCCACAAGATCTACGATAAGGAAGGCTACGGCACGCCGCACTACGTCAAGGCCCAGGCGGCTTTGAGCGAAGAGCTGATGACCATCCGCTTCACCGCCAAGACCATTGAAAAGCTCTGCGACCTGCTACGCAGCCAGGTGGACGACGTGCGCAAGAAGGAGCGCGAGCTACGCCGCATCATCGTGGACAAATGCGGCTACCCGCAAGAAAACTTCATCGCTGACTTCAGCGGCCGCGACAAGATGGGCAACAAAGTGCCATCGCACCTGCTGGACCTGAAGTGGATCGAAAAGCAAACCGCGGCTAACAAGCCCTGGAGCGCGATCATGGGCCGCAACATCCCACCGGTGCAGGATCTGCAGCAAAAACTGACCGATCTGCAAGCCCGCGTGGTGGTGCCGCTGGACGAACTCAAGGGCATCAACAAGCGCATGAACGAAGGCGAAGCCTCGTCGCGCGATGCCAAGAAGGAAATGATCGAGGCCAATTTGCGCCTGGTGATCTCCATCGCCAAGAAGTACACGAATCGCGGCCTGCAGTTCCTGGATCTGATCCAGGAAGGCAACATCGGCTTGATGAAGGCGGTGGACAAGTTCGAATACCGCCGCGGCTACAAGTTCTCGACCTATGCCACCTGGTGGATTCGCCAGGCCATCACGCGTTCGATTGCCGACCAGGCGCGCACCATCCGGATTCCGGTGCACATGATCGAAACCATCAACAAGATGAACCGCATCAGCCGCCAGCACTTGCAAGAGTTCGGCTTTGAGCCCGATGCATCCATCCTGGCCGAAAAAATGGAGATCCCGGAAGACAAGATCCGCAAGATCATGAAGATCGCCAAAGAGCCGATCTCCATGGAAACGCCGATTGGCGACGATGACGACAGCCACCTGGGCGACTTCATCGAAGACGGCGCCAACACCGCGCCTATCGAAGCCGCCATGCAGGCCGGCCTGCGCGATGTGGTGAAAGACATCCTCGACAGCCTGACCCCGCGCGAAGCCAAGGTGCTGCGCATGCGCTTCGGTATCGAAATGAGCACCGACCACACGCTGGAAGAAGTCGGCAAGCAGTTCGACGTGACCCGCGAGCGCATCCGCCAAATAGAAGCCAAGGCGCTGCGCAAGCTCAAGCACCCCAGCCGTTCCGACAAGCTGCGCAGCTTTATCGACACGCTGTAAGCCAGCCGCCACAAGAGGCCCCCGCCGGTGTTGCACCCGCGGGGGCTTTTTTATGCGCGCCAGGGTTCAGGCAGCAGGCTCCATCAGCATCAGGCCGGCCGCGGTATTGGAGATCGGGATGTGGTAGTTCGAATGCAGCAGCCGGGCTGGGCCGGGCATGGCAGCCCGGGCGGTCAGCCACATCAGCAGCTCGATACCCTGGGTGCCCACCTTCTCCACCAGCCCATGGATGCTGAAGCGGGTGGCCCAGGCCGGGTCGCTGACCAGGCTGTGCATGAACTGCAGGTCAAATTCTTTGTTGATGAAGCCGGCCCGCTGGCCATCCAGCTGGTGGCTCAGGCCGCCGGTGCCGATGACGACCACCCGGGCATCGCTGTCCCAGGACGCTACCGCCCGGCCAATCGCTTCGCCCAGCTTGTAGCAGCGCGCCGCCGTGGGCAGTGGAAACTGCACCGTGTTCAGGCATACCGGCACCGTGGTGACCGGCCAGCTGCCTTGGGCGCCGGCATCCGGCCACAGCAGCGCCATCGGCAAGCAGAAAGCATGGTCCACCAGCATTTCCTGGCAGGTCGTAATGTCGAACTCGTCGTTAACCAGGCTGTTGATCAGATGCCAGGACAGGTCCTGGTTGCCCTGGAACGGCACCATGTCGGCCAGACCCCAGCCCTCATCGGCATTGCGGTACGAAGCAGCAGCCCCCACCGAAAAGGTCGGCATCTTGTCGAGGAAAAAATTCAGCCCGTGGTCGTTGTAGATAACCACTGCGACGTCGGGTTTGACCTCATTCAACCATTGGCGCACCGGCGGAAAACCATCGAAAAACGGCTTCCAGTATGGATCATTCTGCAGATCCTTGGCAATCGCGCGGCCAATGGCGGGCACATGGGAGGTGGTGATAGCGCCTACGATATGTGCCATGTTTACGCTCCTGCGGCCAGCAGGCGGGCCTTGAATGCGTCTTTGCTCATACCGGTCTGCTGGGCACCGATGTCCTGCATATCCAGCCCGAAGATTCCTGCAAACTTGGCCAGGTAGTAGGCATTGCCACCCGCCGCGATCAGTTCCAGCACATTGCGCCGGCGAATCGCCTCGGCCTGCTCGGCGTTCAGCCCAAACTGGCGCATGTACGCCTCTTCGTCGCACAGGAATGCGGCGCGCGCTTCGGCGCTATTGAATGAAAAGCACATCTTGTTCAAGGCGTAGCCTTTGCGGGCCTGGATGCCGTCGAACAAGGTGGTGCCGGGGATATCGGCGTGGACCATGGTGATCTCCTGTGAAGTGGGTAAACCCAGTATTCCCAGAACCACCACCCGAATAAACCAGATAATCCAGATCGAACCCATGAGCAAATTCGATTACTCCCACCTGGATGGCCAATTGTTGCAGCTGCTGTTGGCAGTGCTGGAGGAAGGCTCGATCACCCGGGCCGCCCAACGCCTGGGAGTCACGCAGTCGGCTGTCAGCCATTTACTGGACAAGCTGCGCAGCATCACCGGCGACCCGCTGTTTGTGAAATCGGGCCGCGGCATCGTCCCTACCGCGCGTGCCGAAGCCCTGGCCCAGCCCGCGCGCCTGCTGCTGGAGGACATGCAACGCCTGGCCACGCCAGACCAATTTGACCCGGCGTCCCTGCAGGTCTGCTTCACCATCGCCGCCAACGACATGCAGCGTGACCTGCTGCTGCCACCATTGCTGCGGCGGCTGCGCCTGCAAGCGCCTCGGGTACGGCTGCACACCATTCCCTCGGGCGTGCCCAGCGCCGAAATGCTGCGTGACGGCAGCTGCCAACTGGTGCTGTCTCCACGCCCGCCGGATGCCAGCGACATCGTGCAAAAACGCTTGTTTGAAACTCCGTACCGTGTGTTCTATGACGCCAGCATGCGTGCAGCACCCGATACGCTGGCCGGCTACCTGGCCAGCGAGCACGTCAGCGTGCTCTACCAACCACGGCGCATGCTTGACATCGACCAATGGCTGCAAGCACAAGGCGTACAGCGCCGCATGGCCGCCACCGTGCCCGGCTTCGCTGGCATTGCCGCGTTCCTGCAGGGCAGCCCCTGGCTGGCCAGCGTGCCGGGTTTGCTAGGCCAGGGCATGCTGCGGGGGTTTGCCAGCTGCGCGCTACCTCTGCCCTGCCCCAACCTGCCGATGTACATGCTCTGGCATTTGCGGCACCAGCACGACCCGGTACAACGATGGCTGCGCGCGTCGCTCGAAGCCACTGCAGCCGACGTATTGCCCCCGACCGCGCATGCATTCCAACCCACGACACAGACATGAATTTCACACATAAAATAGCCCGCTAGCGCAATCAGAACATATGCCACAAGCTATTAAATCTATAGTAAACAGCCCCAGTTTATGGGTTGCCTGCCTGTGTGCCGATTGGTGCGGCAGCTGCCGCGACTACCAGGAGCGGTTTGAGCAGGTGGGGCGCAGCTTTCCGGGCGCCGAATTTGTGTGGATCGATATCGAAGACCAGGCCGATCTGGTGGACCCGATCGAGGTAGACAATTTCCCGACGCTGTTAGTGCTGGTAGACCAGCAGGTACGCTTCTTTGGCAGCATCACGCCGCAGACCGAGACGCTGCAGCGCCTGGTGCAGGCCCAGCTGGAATCGACAGCACCCAGTACACCCGCAAACCCCGCGCTCACCGCGCTGGCGCAGCGGCTACTGGCCCAGCAGGCCTGAATCCGGTTCAGTGCGCTGGTTTGGGCTTGTCTGGCTGGACGGCATCGGTATCGACGTCTTCCAGGTCTTGCACCAGGTAGTGCTGAACCAGGGCAAAAAACCGGTCGTAGAACGACTCGGACACCACGGTTTCGCTCCCTACCTTGACCATGGCATCGCTGCTGGAGCTGAGCGGCAAAGATACCGAGCCCAGCGCCCCCACGCCCAGGCTGGCCGAGGTATTCGACTTTTTCAGCGCATAGCGGTCTTGCAGCGCCGTCACAAAGCCCAGGCTGACGCGTCCGTCCTTGCTCTCAGGGGCACAGACCACGCGGATGCCGACCTGCACATGGGTTTCGCTCTCCGGTTGGAAGCTTTTCTGCCCTTGAATCAGCTCCTTGTCCGCGGTAGAAATCACGTAGCCCTGGCTCATCAAGGCACGCCGGGCCGCCTCGCAGGTTTGCGCAGCAGACGCATCAAACATGCGCGAAAACTTGCCGGCGGAGCTGAAGTCTTCCTGCTGCGGAATGGCTTTCATGGGCAGCGAACAAGCCGCCAACGCACCTGCCACACACACGACCGTCAGGGCCTGTACACCACGCAATAAAGTTTGCATCGTCAATCTTCGGGAAGCTCGTAGATGGTGTCGACACCCGACAGCACCGACAAGTTCAGCGGACGCACTGCACCCATCCACATCGCGTAGTCGCGGTGGTCGATCAAGTCGTTACCGGTGATCGGGTGGATGAACACCACCAGGCCGCGGCGGTGCATGGCCAGCCATGGCACCAGGTCGGTGAACACAGCCGGCCCGAAAGCCAGCTGGCAACTCCAGTCCGGGTGCGGGCCTACCGGCTGTTGATGCACCCGCCCCATGGCCAGTTTGAATTGGCTGGCGGCATCCACGCACAACGCGCGCGCCTGCTCCAGCGTAGTGGCATCGAAGTAGACGTGGGCATGGAAACCCCGGATACGTGGCTCGCTCATGGAGCGCGGTGCAAGCGCGGGCTGGCCAGCGCCACCACCTGCTCGTTAAGGGCGGTATCCACATTGGGATGGCGCGCGGGCGCGTTGGGCAGCTGCAACATCACACGCAGCTGGGCCACATCTTTGGCGCTGGGCGCAGCCTTGATCTGGGCAATGGCCGCCGTGGCATTGCCGCTACGGATCAATGCCAGCATTTTGGTTACCCATTCACTGGGGCCGGATTTGTGTTTGACCATGGGCTCGATTCTGCTTGAATTTGGAACTGCACAAATGACAACGCCGCGTAGGGTGCCTGTTGAAGGCAACCTACGCGGCGCAGTGCTCGCAAAAGAGAGGGCTTAGCCGCCTCTTAACCGCCTTTATGGGGACGCTTGCCAGGGTTCTTCTTGCTGCGAGTTGCAACGCCACGTTCCAGGCTGCGCTTTTGGCCGCGGCTCACGGGGTTGGTGTAACCAGGCAGGGGCGTAGGACGGGGAGTCGCGCGACGCTCTGCTTCGGTACGGGGTTCTTGTGCCATTTAATTACTCCATTGAAAATTGGTCAACCCGCAATTAGGCCACAACCGCAGGGCCAGTTTGCAGGAAGACGGTGAAATTTAGCTTGCTGCTTCGTCCATCGCTTGGCACGATGGGGCGCAAACCGCCTGGGATTTGCCCAATACCTTGCGCGTGCCCATCAGCGAACGGGTACGATGCTTGCCGCACAGGAAGCACGACATGGTGGCGCCGCCAAATGATGCAGCAGCCGCAAAGGGCGAGCCAGAAGCCTTGGATTTGTAACGCAATCCGTCAGCAAGCATGGCAGTTTTGGAATCAGCTTTCGCCATCGATAGAACCTTTGTTGGGATGCCTTTAAGGCATATAGAATGCGGCGCGAAGCCGGATCGAAGCCCGTATTATCCTCTTGATCGAAATGCCCTCTGTGCGCTAGCGCGCACACCAAGGCGGTATACAGGGTTATTCATCCTCAATTTTCAGGAGATTCGTGAAGTTTTTGGCTTCCGCGGCCGCCCATCTGCCTATAAGCGCTGCACGGGCTTCTTGCGCCACACCAGACGGTAGTAGGTCGTCTGCATCGCCAGCATGGCCAGAAATGCAATTGGATAGGCCGCCCAGATGCCGTTCAAACCGTAGTAATGGCTCAGCACCCAGGCCACCGGGATCTCCACTCCGGCAATCGCCAGCATGGTCAATACCGTGGGCACCAGCACGGCGCCGCTGGCGCGCATCAGACCTGACAAAACCATAGACATGCCCATGATCACGCTGCTCCACAGCATGATGTGCAGCAGGGTTTGCGCCAGATCGACCACCGCCGCATCGGTAATGAACAAGCCCAGAATGCTGCGCGAGAACACATAGCCCAGCAGCACCAGCGAGCCGGTCAGCAGCAGATTCATCCAGATGCCGGTGCGGGCAATCAACCCCAAGGTATGGCCGCGCCCCGCGCCAATTGCCTGCGCGCCCAGAATCGACGCGGTAATCGCAATCGAAATCGCCGGGAACTGCACGTACGAAACAATCTGGTTCACCGCGCCGTACGCCGCCGTAGCCTGCGAACCATAGCGATTCACCAGGAACAGCACCGCGATTTCAGCTATCGAGATGGTGATCATCGACAGCGCTGTCGGCAGGCCGATGCGCAGCACCTTGGCCAGGATCGCCCGGTCGATGCGCAGATACGGCATAAAGGCCGCGTTCGGCGCCATCACATGGTTTTTGCGCCGCAACGACCAGGCCGTCCAGACCATGGACACCACAAAGCCGACGCCCGCCGCATACGCACCGCTGGCCACGCCCATTTGCGGCAAACCGGCCCAGCCGCGGATCAACGCCGGGGTCACCACCAAACCCACCGCGGTAGAAATCAGCAGCGTTTTCAACGGCGTGGTGGTGTCACCCACGCCGCGCAGCATGGATGTCACCAGCAAAAAGATGAACACCGCGGGCGCTGCCAACAGCATCACCTGCGCATAGGCCGTCGCCCCGGGCAAGATGTCGTCCGGCGTGCCCAAAGCGCGTAGCATGCTCTGCGTAAATGCGCCACCAAATACCGCCACCACCAGGCCGGCGCACAGGCCCACCATCAAGGTGGTGCCGGCAATCGCCTTGACGCGGTCCAGCTCCTTCGCTCCCCAGGCCTGGCCGATCAACACCGCAGCACCGGCACCTAGGCCGATCATGAAGGAGATCAGAAAAAACAACACAGGGAAGAAGGCCGAGACCGATGCCATCGCCCCCACGCCCAGCATCTGGCCCAGGTAGATGTTGTTGATGGTGCCCGACAAGGCCTGCAGGAAGTTGCTGGCGATCATCGGCACCAGGAACGCCAGATACACCTTCCACAACACCTTGGGCTGTGGCGCGCCCGCAGCGGCGGCTGAAGATGGGGAAGTCACGGTACTTGTGTCCATACGGTTCTCACGGTTCATGCCTGGAAGGCGTCTGCCAGGATTTTTTTCAGATGGGTTTGCACATCTATCGGCCAGCCGGCGATACGCGCCTCAAAGCCGGCCCGGTCGCCGGCAAACAGCGCGCGGCTGGCCTCTTCAAAGGCCGGCTCATGCCCAGCCATGGTGGCCATGAACTTGTAGCCGGCGGCACTGCAGCGTCGTACGCGGTCCTTCTGCACCGAGTCCCGGCGTGCGACTTCGACCAGCTTGCGCAGCGCCACAGAGGCGCCACCCGGTTGACCGGCCAGCCACTCCCAATGGCGGGGCAGCAAGGTGACCTCTCGCGCCACCACCCCCAGCTTGGGCCGGCCGGGGCCGCGCGGCACCTCGGCGTCCGTTGACGCGGTATCGGCCCAGTCATCGCTGGCGCTGGTATCCGGCACCGCCACCGCATCCAACGCAGCAGCCAACTGTACGAGCCTGTTGCTGAACACTTCCGGTGTGCCACGCCAGTCCAGCTCTATGGTTTCGCTGCTCGCATCGCTGAACACCAGCACCGGCAAGGGCGCTGTGCTGCTGGCCGCCAGATCAACCGCCGCCTTGGCGCGCGGCGCAACATCGTTCAGCGCGCCACTGGCGATGCATTGACCGCCTTCAAATGCCGTACACGGCGTATCTAACCAAGCCATATTTTTATCCGGGTGAAATTCAGAATGAACAAATTCTACCCGGATATAACACCAAACGTATTTCACCCGGGTAAATAAACATCATCCATACAGACTCTCAACCCATGGCGCCGAACCAGGGACAATGCCGCAATGGAATTCAACCAACTGAGGGCATTTCTGGCCGTGGCGCGCAGCGGCCAGCTGGTGCGGGCGTCCGAGCAGCTGCACCTGACCCAATCTGCCCTCTCCAAGCAAATCAAGGGCTTGGAAGATGAGCTGGGGGTCTTGCTGTTCGCCCGCACGCCCAGCGGCATGGTGCTCACCGGAGAAGGCCGGCGCCTGCTACCGCTGGCCACCAAGACCCTCGATGCCATGCAGGACATCAGTGCACAGGCGGCATTGATGCGCGGCACCGTCTCGGGCGCACTGAGGCTGGGCACCATCATCGATCCAGAGTCGATCCGCTTGGGCCCCCTGCTCACCGCCTTGCTGCAGTTCTACCCCCATGTGGACGTGACACTGCTGCACGGCATCTCTGGCAGCGCACTGCAGATGCTGCGCGACGGCCAAGTCGACGCCTGCTTCTACCTGGGGACGCTGAAGGACACGGACATCGCAGTGCGGCAGCTGTCGCTAGAGCACTATGTGGTGGTGGGGCCGGCGGCTTGGGAAGAACGGCTGCGCCATGCCGGCTGGAACGAGCTGGCCGCCATGCCCTGGCTCGCCACAGCCGTCGGCAGCTCGCAATACGGCCTGGTGGCCCAGATGTTTGCCGAGCGCGGCCTGACCTACCGCACCGTGGTGCAGGCCGACCAGGAAGCCACCATGCTGGAACTGGTGCAAACCGGGGTCGCACTCGGCCTGATGCGCGAACAGATCGCCGCTCCCGTAGTGCAAAGCGGCCAGGCCGTCACCTGGCAGGGCGTGCGCCTGCCCTGCCCCTTGTCCCTGCTCTACCGGCGCTCCAGCGAAGACTCCGCCACCCTCCAGGCGCTGCTGGCCATGCTGGATGTGGTGTGGCAAACCGAGCCGGACATAGGCTAAGCGGCCGTTCCGGCCGCCTAGGGGTTTTCACCTGGCCCACCGCGGCCACAGCGTGCAAGTCCTTGTCACACAAGGCTATTCCAGCGAGTTGAGGCCTGCTTGACGAGATGTCACTCGGCATCCAGCGCGTCCCTCTCTAGACTGCGTGCACCATCTATTGGAGACAAAAAATGCCCAGTCCATCCCCCTCCAGCGCCGCGCTGGAAAAAGCCGCGTACAGCAAAGTCACCTGGCGACTCATTCCCTTTCTGTTTCTTTGCTACGTCGTCGCCTACCTCGACCGGGTCAACGTCGGCTTCGCCAAGCTGCAGATGCTGGCCGACCTGAAGTTCAGCGAAACCGTCTACGGCCTGGGCGCCGGCATCTTCTTCATCGGCTACTTTTTGTTCGAAGTGCCGAGCAACATGATCCTGCACCGCACCGGCGCACGGGTCTGGATCGCCCGCATCATGGTGACCTGGGGCGTCATCTCCTCGGCCATGATGTTCGTGTCAACGCCAACGACTTTCTACGTGCTGCGCTTTTTCCTCGGTGTTGCCGAAGCCGGCTTCTTTCCCGGCATCATCCTGTACCTGACCTACTGGTTCCCGTCGGCCCGGCGCGCCCGTGTCGTCGCGCTGTTCATGACGGCGATTGCTTTGTCTGGCGTCATCGGCGGGCCACTGTCGGGCTGGATCATGCAGGCCTTCGCCGGTGTGCACGGCTGGGCTGGCTGGCAATGGCTGTTCCTGCTCGAAGGCATTCCTTCGATCCTCGTCGGCATCTGTGTGTTCTTCTACCTCGACGACTCGATCGCCAAGGCCACCTGGCTGACCGATGCCGAAAAGCAGCTGCTGATCGCCAACATCAGCCGCGACGAAGGCTCGCGCGCCGACCACAGCCTGAAGCAAGTCTTCAGCAATGGCCGGGTCTGGCTGATGGCCAGCATCTATTTCTGCTTCATCATGGGGCTCTACGGCATCAGCTTCTGGCTGCCACAGCTGATCAAGACCGCGGGCGTCAAAGACGTGCTGAATGTCGGCCTGCTGACCATGATCCCCTACGGACTGGCCGCCGTCGCCATGGTGCTGGCCAGCCGCAGCTCCGACCGCAGCGGTGAGCGCCGCTTCCACACCGCCGGGGCCGGCTTCGTGGGCGGCGTGGGCCTGGTGCTGAGTGGCCTGTTTGGTGGCGATGTCACCTGGGCCATGGCCGCGCTGAGCCTGGCCACCATGGGCATTCTCACGGGCTTGCCGCTGTTCTGGACCTTGCCGACCAGCATGCTGCGCGGTACCGCCGCCGCAGCCGGCATCGCCCTGATCAACTCGGTCGGCAACCTGGCCGGCTTCGTCAGCCCCTTCATGGTCGGCAGCATCAAAGACGCCACCGGCAGCACCACCGCAGGCCTGTATGTGCTGGCGGCCAGCCTGTTCCTGGGCGGCATCCTGGTACTGCTGGCAACACGTGGGCAGGGCCGGGTATCGCCCCTGGCTGCCAGCGCATCACGCACCTAGCCGGCACCCGCTTGATCGGAAGCCATATGACCACAGAACCATTGCCCGACCGCCGCCCCCTGCTGCGCAGCCTGTTCGATGCGGCTGTCGCCGCGGCGCAGCCCGCGCTGTGCCTGTCGCGCCATCTGCCGGCGCCACCCAAAGGGCGGACCATCGTCATCGGCGCGGGCAAGGCCTCTGCAGCCATGGCCCGGTCGCTGGAGCAGCATTGGGATGGCCCACTCGAAGGCCTGGTGGTTACCCGCTACGGCTATGCCGTGCCCTGCGAGCGCATCGAGATCGCCGAGGCCGCCCATCCCGTGCCCGATGAGGCCGGCCTGCGTACCACCGAGCGCATCCGCCAACTGGTCAGCGGCCTAAGTGCCGACGACCTGGTGATTGCGCTGATCTCCGGCGGCGGTTCCTCGCTGCTGGTCGCGCCCGCAGAAGGCCTGACCCTGGGCGACAAACAGGCGGTCAACACCGCCCTGCTCGAATCCGGCGCCAGCATCTCGGAGATGAATTGCGTGCGCCGCCATCTGTCCCAGGTCAAGGGCGGGCGGTTGGCCGCTGCCTGCCACCCGGCGCGCCTGGTTACTCTGTTGATCTCCGACGTGCCGGGCGACGCACCTATCGACATCGCCTCTGGCCCCACCGTGGCCGACCCGACGACCTGCGCCGACGCGCTGGCCATCATCAAGCGCTACCGCATCCCGGTGCCCGCCGCTGTGCACGCGCTGCTGGAAAGCGGCAAGGGTGAAAGCATCCAACCCGGCGATCCGCGGCTGGCAACCAGCAGCACGTATACCATCACCGCACCACAGATCGCGCTCGAAGCCGCGGCCGCGGTCGCCCGCGCCGCCGGCTACACGCCCTACATCCTGGGCGACAGCCTGGAAGGCGAAGCCCGTGACCTGGGCAAGGCGCTGGCCGGCATCACCCGCCAGGTCGTGCTGCACGGCCAGCCATTCCAGCCGCCCTGCGTGCTGCTGTCAGGTGGCGAAACCACGGTAACCCTCAAGGGCCAGGGACGAGGCGGCCGCAATGTCGAGTTCCTGCTCTCGTTGGCCGTCGCGCTCGATGGCCTGCCCGGCGTGCACGCCATCGCCGGCGACACCGACGGCGTGGACGGCGCCGAAGAAATCGCCGGTGCCACCCTGGCGCCCGACACCCTGGCCCGCGCCTGGGCCCAGGGCATACGCCCGCGCCACAGCCTGGACAACAACGACGGCCACGGCTTCTTCCAGGCGCTGGGCGACTCGGTCATCACCGGCCCCACCCTGACCAACGTCAACGACTTCCGCGCCATCCTGATTGACGCTCCCATCCCCCACTAAGGTTACCGATGCCACATTCCCACAACGCCAAGATCGTCGCCACCCTCGGCCCGGCCAGCGCCGACCGCGCCACCATCACCGCCCTGGTACGCGCCGGTGCCAACGTGTTCCGGCTGAACTTCAGCCATGGCACGCACGCCGACCACCGCCAGCGCTTCGAGCTGATACGCGCGATTGAAGCCGAGCTGGGCCGCCCCATTGGCATCCTGCTCGACCTGCAAGGCCCCAAGCTGCGTATCGGCACCTTCGCCCACGGGCCGGTCCAATTGCTCGACGGCGCCGCCTTCCGTCTGGACCTGGATGCAGCCCGGCCCGGCGACGCGACCCGCGCGTCCATGCCACACCCGCAGATCTTCGCCGCCCTGAAGCCAGGCGCCGAGCTGCTGCTGGACGACGGCAAGCTCAAGCTGGAGGTGCAAAGCTGCGGCGCCGACCATGCAGAAACCCGGGTCATCAACGGCGGCCAGCTGTCCGACCGCAAAGGCGTGAACGTGCCCGGCGTGGTCCTTCCGCTGTCGGCCCTCACCGAAAAAGACAAGGCCGACCTGGACTTCGGCCTCAGCCTCGGCGTCGACTGGGTGGCGCTGTCCTTCGTGCAGCGCGCGGCCGACATCACCGAGGTCAAGCAGATCGTGCAAGGCCGGGCTGGCATCGTCGCCAAGCTGGAAAAACCGGCCGCCATCGAAAGCCTGGAAGCCATACTCGCCGAAACCGATGCGGTGATGGTGGCGCGCGGCGACCTGGGCGTGGAGATGCCGGCCGAGCAGGTGCCTGCGATCCAGAAGCGCATCGTCCGCGCCTGCCGCCGGCTCGGCAAGCCGGTGATTGTGGCCACGCAGATGCTCGAATCCATGATTGCCGCACCCGTGCCGACGCGGGCCGAGGCATCGGACGTGGCCACCGCCATCTACGACGGCGCCGATGCGGTGATGCTGTCGGCCGAATCGGCCTCGGGCCGGTTCCCGGTCGAGTCGGTGGCCATGATGGCGCGCATCATCGCCCAGACCGAGGCCGACCCGCACTACCGCGACGCGCTAGACGCCTCGCACACCCCGCCCAGCGCAAACACCGCCGATGCGATTGGCCACGCGGCCCACGCGGTGGCCGGGCTGCTGGACGTGGCTACCATGGTGGCCTACACCAGTTCGGGCGCATCGGCCCTGCGCATGGCGCGCGAACGGCCGCGGGCCAGCATCCTTGGCCTGACGCCCAACCCCGCCACGGCCCGGCGCCTGGCGCTGGTCTGGGGCGTGCGCCCGGTGCTGTGCCAGGACGTGACCAATGTCAGCGAAATGACCGAAGTAGCCCTCCAAACCGCGGTGGCCCAGCAGTTCGCCGCATCCGGCCAGACCATCGTCATCGCGGCCGGCATGCCGTTCGGCGCGTCGGGCAGCACCAACCTGCTGCGCATCGCGCAGGTCGGCTAGCCCAGCTGGGCCCAGGCTTTGTCCAGCCGCTTGGCGCTCACCGGCTGCGGGGTCTTCAGCTCTTGCGCGAAGAAGCTGACCCGCAGCTCCTCCAGCAGCCAGCGGAATTCCTGCATGCGCGCGTCGGCCACACCTTTGCGCTCTGCCACCAGTCGCCAGTAGCGCTGCTCCTGCGGGCGCAGCTCGGCCAGCTTGGTGGCGTCTCGGGCCGGGTCGGCGCGGTATTTGTCCAGCCGCGCGGTGATGGCCTTCAGGTAGCGCGCGTAATGCTGCAGCGGGCCCCAGGGCGTGTTCGCCAAGAAGCGCTTGGGCATCAGCCGCGCCAGCTGCTGGGCGGCGTCGGCGGTGGCTTCGGGTGCGTTCTTGGTGTCCTTGATCTTGCGGGCGGCCGTGGCGTATTCAGTCAGTATGGTGAGTGATAGGCGCGCCACCTCGTTGGCGATCAGGGTCAGGCGGCCCCGACCCTCTTCGATGCGGCGCTTGAAGGCGAACTCGTCGGTGGGCAGCGGATCGAGCAGGAATGCGCGGTCCAGCGCCACATCGATGATCTGCGCACGCAGTTCTTCAATCGTGCCGCCGCCCGAGCCGTCGGCGTTCTTGCCGACCTGCATGAAGGTGACGGCCATTTTCTGCAGGTCCGGGATGTTCTTTTCCAGGTACTTCAACGCGTCCTTGATCTGCAGCGAGAACAGGCGGCGCAGGCCGGCACGGTGCTTGGCGGCGGCGACTTCGGGCTCGTCAAACACTTCGATGGTCACCGCGTCACCGGCGTCGATCAGGCCGGGGTAGCCAATCAGCGTCTGGCCGCCCTTCTGGATTTCCAGCAGCTCGGGCAGCTCGCCAAAGGTCCAGCTGGTGTAGCGCTGATTCGCCGGAGTAGCCGGCTTTGCTGCAGTTTTGATAGCTGCTAGCGCAGGTGCTACCTGCGCCAGAGGCTGATTTTCTTTAGAAATTGGTTTGGCGGCAGCGTTGCTGGCCATCTTCAAACCCGCCAGCGCCTGGAAGGCCCCGCGCGCCTGCGCGCCCAGCTCGGACTTCAGCGCGCCGAGGTTCCGGCCCGTGCCCAGTTGGCGGCCATGCTCATCGACCACGCGGAAGTTCATGAACATGTGCGGACTCAGCATATCCGCCTTGATGTCGGCACGCACGATGTCCAGCGAGGTAGCGGCGCGCACCAGTTTCAGCACCGCATCGACCAGCGTGCCGTGGCCAAACAGCTCGGGCGCGTTCAGCGTCTCGGCCATCTTCGCCGCGGTGTCGGGCAGCGGCACCAGGCGAGAGCGCGGGCGCTGGTGCAGGGTCTTGATCAACGCCTGGATCTTGTCTTTCAACATGCCCGGCACCAGCCATTCGCAGCGCTCGTCGTTCACCTGGTTCAGCACGAACAGCGGCACGGTGACGGTCAGGCCATCCTTGGCGTCGCCGGGTTCGTGCAGATAGGTCGCCAGGCAGTCCACTCCGCCCAGGCGGATGGTCTTGGGAAACGACTGCGTGGTAATGCCGGCGGCCTCGTGGCGCATCAGCTCCTCGCGGGTCAACATCAGCAGCTTCGGGTTCTGCTGCAGCGCCTCGCGGTACCAGCGCTCGAAACTGGCGCCGCCGTACACATCGGCCGGCAGCTGCTGGTCGTAGAAGGCGTAGATCAGCTCGTCGTCGACCAGCACGTCTTGCCGGCGTGCCTTGTGCTCCAGGTCTTCGACCTGCTTGATCAGCTTGAGGTTGGCTTCGAGGAACGGGAACTTGCAGTCCCACTGGCCCTGCACCAGGGCTTCGCGGATGAAGATCTCGCGCGCGCCCACCGGGTCCACGCGGCCAAAGTTGGCGCGGCGGCCGCTGTAGATCACGATGCCGTACAGCGTGGCCCGCTCCAGCGCGGTGACCTCCGACGCCTTCTTTTCCCAGTGCGGGTCCAGCAGCTGTTTCTTGAGCAAATGGCCTGCGACCTGCTCCACCCATTGCGGCTCGATGGCGGCAATGCCGCGGCCGAACAGGCGCGTGGTTTCCACCAGCTCTGCCACCACGATCCAGCGGCCCGGCTTCTTGCGCAGATGCGCACCCGGATGCCGGTGGAACTTGATGCCGCGCGCGCCCAGGTACTCAGTCTGCGCAACCTCGTCGCCCTCGGTCTTCCAGCCGATATTGCCCAGCAGGCCGGACAGCATCGACAGGTGGATTTGCTCGTAGCTGGCCGGCGCGGCATTCAAGCGCCATTTGTGCTCGGCCACCACGGTGTGCAGCTGGCTGTAGATGTCGCGCCACTCCCGCACGCGGCGGATATTGACGAAGTTCTGCCGCAGCAGTTGCTCGTACTGGCGGTTGCTGAGCTTGTGCGCGCTCCCCTCTCCACCATTTCCGCCCCGGGCGTCATTGATCCATTTCCACAGGTTCAGGTAGCCGCTGAACTCGCTGCGGTCGTCGTCGAACTTGGCGTGCGCCTGGTCGGCCTGGGCCTGCAGGTCCATGGGGCGATCGCGCACGTCCTGCACGCTCAGGGCCGATGCAATCACAAGTACCTCGTCGAGCGCGCTGCGGTCGCGGGCTTCCAGAATCATGCGACCGACCCGTGGGTCCAGTGGCAGCTTGGCGAGTTCCTTGCCGGTGCCAGTCAACTCGTTTGCATCGTCCACTGCACCCAGTTCGGCCAGCAGCTGGTAACCGTCGGCAATCGCCCGGCCCTGGGGCTTTTCCAGGAACGGAAAGTCCTCCACGATGCCCAGATGCAGCGACTTCATGCGCAAGATCACGCCGGCTAGCGAGCTGCGCAGGATTTCCGGGTCGGTGAAGCGCGGCCGGCCGTTGAAATCCTGTTCGTCGTACAGGCGGATGCAGATGCCGTTGGCGACCCGGCCGCAGCGGCCAGCCCGCTGGTTGGCAGAACTTTGGCTGATCGGCTCGACCAGCAGCTGCTCCACCTTGCTACGGAAAGAATAGCGCTTCACGCGCGCCGTACCTGCGTCAATCACGTACCTGATGCCAGGCACGGTGAGCGAGGTCTCGGCCACGTTGGTCGCCAACACGATGCGCCGGCCGCCGGCGTGGTTGTCAAAAATCCGGTCCTGCTCGGCCGGGCTGAGCCGGGCAAACAGCGGCAGCACCTCGGCGCTGCGGAACACCGGCTGGTGCGACACATGCTTGCGCAAATGGTCGGCCGCCTCGCGGATTTCGCGCTCGCCGGGCAGGAAGATCAGGATGTCGCCGGCGTTGTGCGGATCGCGCCAAAGCTCGTCCACGCCGTCGGCGATGGCCTCGTTCAAGCCGTAGTCACGGCTTTCCTCGAACGGCCGATAGCGCTGTTCCACCGGGAACATGCGGCCCGACACCATGATCACCGGCGCCGGCCCCTTGGCCGATTCAAAGTGTTTGGCAAACCGATCCGCGTCGATGGTGGCGGAGGTGACGATGATCTTCAGGTCCGGCCGGCGCGGCAGGATCTGGCGCAGGTAGCCGAGCAAGAAGTCGATGTTCAGGCTGCGCTCGTGCGCCTCGTCGATGATGATGGTGTCGTAGGCGTTCAGTAGCGGGTCGGTCTGCGTCTCGGCCAGCAAGATACCGTCGGTCATCAGCTTCACCGAGGCGTCGCGGCCCAGGCGGTCCTGGAAGCGCACCTTGAAGCCGACCACATCGCCCAGTGGCGTCTTCAGCTCTTCGGCAATCCGTTTGGCCACCGAGCTGGCGGCAATCCGCCGCGGCTGGGTGTGGCCGATCAGCTTGCCGCGCTGGCCTTCGGGGTAGTTCAGTTTGCCGCGGCCCATGGCCAGGGCGATCTTGGGGAGCTGGGTGGTTTTGCCGGAGCCGGTTTCGCCGCAGATGATGACCACCTGGTGGGCGGCAATGGCGGCTTCTATCTCTTCGCGCCGTTCTGAGACGGGTAGCGAAGCGGGGAATTCAATTTTCAACATATCCGGCGATTATCCGGGTGCGCGGCAATAGGCTTGCCGCGCACCCTTGCGCCGATACCGCCTTTTTAGCGCGTGCCGACGACTTCCAGCTCGACCCGGCGGTCGGGTTGCAGGCAGGCGATCAAGGCTTTGCTCACTTTGCTGCCCTTGCAATCCCCGGGCTTGGTCACGGGGTCGGCCCCATCCACGCCTTTGGACAGCATCTTGGCGGCGGGAATGCCCGCAGACTGCACCAGATAGGCGGACACCGCCTCGGCGCGGCGGGTAGACAGCTTCATGTTGTAGGCATGCGAGCCGATGCGGTCGCTGTGCCCGGTAACCATGATGGTGTCGAACTGCAGGTTCTTCACGTCGGCCGCGAATGCGTCCAGCGCCTGCCGCCCCGCAGGCGTGACCGTGGCTTTGTCGAAGGCGAACAGGGAATCCGCAGCAATCGTCACCTTCATGGGTGGCGGTGGAGGTGGCGCAGGTGTGGGGAGCGACATGGGCGCGGGTGTGGCCACCACCTGCGGCTGGGGCGCCGGCGCCACAGGTTCGGGCATGGCCGCCCTCGCCACCGGTGCCGACACGGGGCCGCCAAAGCGGTACACCAGGCCGACCGACACCATGTCGACATCGCCCTTGTTGCCCACGGCATCGTTGACGCGGTAGCGCTCAACCTCGGCGCGCATCGCCAAAGAATCGCTGAACGCATATTGCACGCCCAGGCCCAGCTTGAGGTTGGTGTCGCGCTTGCGGGGGTTGGGGTCGTTCACCGCCACGGCTCCGGTGCCCGAGAAGCGGTCAGACGCCCGGGCGTAGTTGGCACCTACGCGGGCCAGCGCAGAGAACTTGTCGGTGAGAGGCAGCGTGCCGACCAGGTCTAGGTTCAAACCGCGCAGCTTGATGTCACCCTGCAAGCGGCCGGCAGGCACCGTGGTCGCGTTAAAGCCAAACTTGCCCAGATCGAAATACCCGCCTTCCAGCGCGAAATTACGGTTGAACTGGTAGCCGCCAAAAATCTTGTAGCCGGTGCTGCGGCCATCCTCGTCGATCGCAACCGCGCTAAAGCCGTTGCCCAGCAGGCTGTTGCTGATCCTCTCGTTGTCGATATTGGCCCGGGTTGGGCCCACGCTGGCGCCGCCGTACCAGCCGGTACTGTCGGCCAAGGCCATCGGGCTGGCCACTGCGGTGAGCGCAGCGCAGGCCAGCGCACCCGAGGTTTTTTTAAAGTTCATGTCGTTCTCCAGAAGGGTGTGGGAAGGCTGGCGCAATCAAGGAGCAGGCACGTTGATGAACGTGTCCACCAGCGTCACCGACGCACCCAGCGACAAGATGCGGCCGTTCAGCGTCACCGGCACGGTATTGCCCACGGTGGAGAACGCGGCTCCGGTCTGCGTGATGATGGTGCCCGACATGCTGCCGCCACCCGCCGCGTTGATGGTGGCAAACGAGCCCACCTGCCAATAGATGTTCTTGGCCTGCGCACCGCCCGCCAACACGATGCGCTGGGGAAAGGCCGCACCAGGGCCGCCCACCGTCAGCGTCGTGGCCATTTGGAACACCCACACCGCATTCGCGTTGCCTTGGGCGTCCAGTGTGAGGTCACCGCCTTCCACCATGAATGAGCCGCTGGGCGCGGTGTAGACGCCGGGTGCCAGCGTCAGGTTCGCCAGGTTGGCACCGGGGTTGGCACCAGGCGGCATCGCCACCAAGGCCAGGTAGGCGGTTTGGGCATCCAGCCGGGCCTGGGTGGCCACGGCGCAGGCCGCTGCATTTGGGCCGGCGGCGGTGGGACCGGTGACCGAGTTGGTACAGGTGAAGATGGTGCCGTTCACCGCGCCGATGTTGGCCAGCGTCTCGGTGTAGATGTCGCCATTCTTGTCATGGAAGCCTTGGATCGACGAGGTGCCGGTGGCAATGGTGCCGATGTCGCCATTTATCTGCGTCGTGATCCCGGTATTGGTCATGCCCGCGGTGCCGCCAAACGTACCAAAGGGTGCGGCCGAACCCAGGTTGATGCTGGGCTGCAGCACCGTCACTGCGGTGGTGGTAAAGCGCCACACCTTGTCAACGGCCAGTGGGTTGCCCGCAATATCCTGCACTCCGCCGGTACCACCTTTGAGGGTGGCGGTGTACGTCGTGTTGTTGGCCAATGGGCTGGAAGGGGTGAAGGTTGCTACCTGGCTCTGGGCGTTAAAGCTTACCTGGCCGGACACGCCCGCCACCGTGAAGTTCGCGGCGTTGATGCTGCTCGCATCCATGGCCTCGCTGAAGGTAGCGCTGGGTGCACTGCTGGTCGCCACCTGGGTGGCGTTGTCTGCGGGGTACATCAGGCTGACGGTGGGAGCGCTGGTGTCTGCCGTGGCGCCAGTGGTCCAGCTCCACACATACGGGCTGGCCAGGGCATTGCCCGCCAAGTCCATGGCACCCGTGCTCAAGGTGGCGGTGTAGGTGGTGTTAGGCGTCAGTGCCGCAGCAGGCGTAAAGACAACGTTGGAGCCCGAGGACGATACTGTGCCCGCCACCACCGTCGCACCTTGCTTGAAGCCAAAGGTGGCGGCGTTGATGCTGGACGGGTCTATCGCCTCGCTGAACGTTGCCCCTACGCGGGTGTTGGTTGGCACGCCGGTGGCGCCATTGGCGTGGATGGTGCCGGTAACCGTGGGCGCCGTCAGGTCGCTGGTCACGCCAGTGGTAAAGATCCACACGTAGTTGCTGGTCAGTGCAAAACCTAGGCTGTCCTTGGCTGCCGTGCTGACCGTGGCGGTACACAGCACGCTGGGCGGCAAGGTGGATGTGGACGGCAGTGAGAGCGTGGCCAGCCGGGAGGCTGCGTCATAGCCCACCACGCCACTGACCGGCGTGCCCGTCGGGCAGGCCAGCGTGAAGGCGCTGGCCGTCAGCGTGCTGCCGTCCATTGCCTTGCTGAAGCCCACGATGATCTTCTTGGTGTTGAGCGGTACCAGGCTGGCCCCTGGCAGTGGGCTGGCGCTCGTCACTGCCGGCGCCATGCCTACATTGCTGCCGGTGCCCAGAACCGGGTCGCGCCCTCCGCCACATGCGGACAAGGTACCCACCGCCAACGCTACAGCCCACGGAAGAACCCGCGGGTAGCTTTTGAATATATGCATTTGATTTACTTTGTAATGTGCTGACGCTGAGGGCGAGCAAGGTAAGCAAACCAGCTTTGGGGTACCCGGGCCGACGTCCTGCATCCACGCTGTCCAGCGCCGATGCAAGATGGCCCGAGTGTTTCGATTGCCGACGGTGCCGTATGTGCGTTGGCACACAGTGGGGCAAATGAATGCGCAGAAAGCGCAGGCCGGCTGCCCAGTCCTCTTTTTCAACAGCTGCAATGAGCCAGAAGCAGCAGCGAACGGGTGCATGCCCAGGGCCTGCAAGCTACATTATTCATAGCTACTTGCGCAGGTGGAATATGCGCTGCGGGCCTGAAATGCTTAAATTTCGCTAGCCCTGCCCTTCAGCGTGCGCCACAGATGTCGCCCCCGTCTCGCAGGAACAACACCGGCAAACCGGCCCGGCCGGCCACGCCCCACGGCGGCGGCGATACTTGTCTGAACAACCGTCTACCCCATGGCCTTGATCGACCAGCTCCTGCCCCGCTACCAGTTCTGTGAGAAGCACCAGCTGTTGACCAGCGCCGAGCCCGCTGCCCTATTGGACGCCGCACTCCGGCCCGAGATCAGCGAAGACCCGTGGACACGCCGCTTCATCCAGCTACGCGAGTTGCCCGACCGTGCGTGGGGCGCTCTAGGTGGACACAGCGGGCTGCAGCGGCAGCCTGCGTTTGGCATCCACAACTTCACGCCGCTGGGCCGCGACGGAGATCAAGAAGTCGCCATCGGCCTGGTGGGCAAGTTCTGGCAGGCCGACTTCGGCCAGGCCCGGATTGCGAACGCGGACGCATTCATCCAGTTTTCCGAACCCGGTGTGGCCAAGCTGGTGCTGAACTTCAGCACCGAAGCCGCGGCAGATGGACGCACCTGGCTGCGCACCGAGACTCGGGTGTTTTGCAACGACCGGCCTTCCTTGCGGCGGTTTACGCCGTACTGGTGGTTGATTCGACCGGTGAGTGGGTTGATACGCAAGAGGCTACTGGGGCGGGTACGGGATGCGGCGCAGCGCAACCAGAAAGGCCGGCCGCTATAGTCCTAAGAAATACCTTAGCCTCCATCCAAGCTCCAACCACCACGCATGTTGAAACTCCCGTTCCTTGTCATCATCTCGCTGCTCTTTTCGTTTGGAGCAATCCATGCCCAAACACCAAAGACACCCAAACTTTCAACCCGGGACGAATACCGTGCTTGCCAAAAAGAAGACGACGAATTAAAGAACAAGCGTAGTTTTCTGACTAATGAGTCAGAAACGCATAGCGCCAACCTCAAACGCATCCAAGATGAAATGCAAGCCCATGTGGCCACTCAACCATTGGTTAATGCATCTGACGAAGCGGCAGTTGTCGCCTTCAACGAGAAGATCCAGGCGCTGAACACACAAGTCAGCACGTCAAACAAAGAGGCCGAGAGGCTGAACCAGGAACAACACAGGTTCAATGCATGGACTGCTGCCCTAAACCAACGATGCGCGGGTATGGTGGTGAGCTACGCCGACCATGAGGCGATTCGAAAAGAGCGAGCGGAAACTGGCAAGAAGAAGTGAGATGAAACCACCCATTGACTGACCTGCCCCGGAAAACGGGGTCAAGTCAGTCAATGCAGCTTATGCCCCGCCTCCACCGGCGTTTCGGTATGCATTACACACTGCCACGCTTTGCCCTTCTGCACCCAGGTCGAAGTGTCGTGCATCACTTGCTCGGTCGTCTTGCTCTTGCCCTTGGTAGCCATGGCCTGCTTGACGCGGTAGGTGAGGATGGCGGTGGCGTCGTTGGGGAACATGACTTCCATGTCGCTGAGCTCGAAGGATGTGATGACCATCGTGCCTTGCTCGGCCATCTTGCGGTAGCTGGCGTGGTCGAACTGCATCGCGCCTTGGGCGCTGACCATCAGCGCGGGCTCGCTGAGCATTTCCAGCGCTGTGTCCGTGTCCTGGTCGACCATGGACTGCCAAAACTTGTTTTCCAGGTCGATGAGGGTTTTTTGGGGTGTCGCCATGGCGGACTCCTTGTGGGTTGAAAGTGTCCATCCTGCTCCGGTGCAGACCAGCCACTATCAGACAGCACACTGCCCACGGGTAGGCCTGCTCCTACGCCGCAACGCTAAGCCAGCAAGGCCTGGCGCAGCTGCGTCGCCAGCCCACTCGGCTCCGTCCGCCCCAGCCGCACTTCCGGCGTCCCATGCCAAGCCGCACAACGCTGGATCGCCTCCGCCACCGCCCGCACCGCCGCGTCGCTGAGCCGAACGCCCGGCTCCAGAAACAGCGCTTTCACCTCGAACACGCCTTGCGCGCGGTGCGCCTTGGCGTCCAGCCGTCCCACCAGCGCGCCCTTGTGCAGGATGGGCAGCACGAAGTAGCCGTAGGTGCGCTTGTCTTCCGGCGTGTAGCACTCGATGCGGTAGTCGAAGCCGAACATGGCGGAGGCGCGTTCACGGTCCCAGACCAGCGGGTCAAAGGGCGACAGCAGCGCGGTGTGGGTGGCGCGCAGCTTGCCGGCCTGGGCGGTTTGCAGCAGCTCGGCGTGCTGCTGGTGCACGTAGCCGGGCAGCGTCCAGCCCTGCACTTGCACGCGCTGCACCACGCCCTGCTCCACCAGCGCATCCAGGTCAGCGTCCTTCAGGCGCGGCTTCTGGCGGAAGTAGTCATGCACCCAGCGGGCCTGGGTGATGCCCAGCGCCAGGATGGCTTTCTCGGTGAAATGTCTGTGCACGGCGGCGGCTTCGGGCAGCTGGGCGTCGGCCAGGTGCGGGTGTACGCGGTGCGCGAGGTCGTAGACGCGTTGGAAGCTGTCGCGCCGCTTCACCATCAGCTCGCCGCTGGCGAACAGCGCCTCCAGCCAGCGCTTTTCGTCCTTGCGGTCCCACCAGCCGTTGCCGGTCTTACCGTCTTGTCGGGCGAACTCGGACGACTTGACCGGGCCCTTGACATCGATATGCGCGAGCAGATTGTCCAGATGTGCGCGCTGGCTGGTCTGGACTGCCTGGCCGTTCAGCAGGCTCCAATGCCGGCGCGTGTGCTGGTTGTAGCTGCGGTGCAGCAGCACGTCGTCAGTCGGCGCAAAGCAGGCTTCGTGGGCCCAGGTTTCGAACAGATGGCCATCTGCCAGGGCCGCGTCCAGCCAGGCCTGCGGGTAGGCGCCCAGCCGAGAGAACAGCACCAGATACGGGCTGCGCGCCACCACGCTGATGGTGTCGATCTGCAGCAGCTGCATGCGGGCGATGCAGTCGCGCAGCGCCAGCGGGGTGGCCGCCCGGCGCGGCGTGGTCAGCAAGCCCTGGGCGGCCAGCTGCAGCAGACGGGCCTGGGCCAGGGTGAGGGGCGCATTGGCCGGGGTGTCTGAGGGCAAAGTCATTTCACTATTCAATTGATAGCTGCCAGCGCTGATGGAATATGCGCTGGAGGCCTAAAAAGCTTATAAACCGCAGGCAAGGGTGCGAAGGCCAAGCTTGCACAGCATAGCCCGGGCATGACCGCGACGGAGGCCGAGAGGATGGCCTTGCATATGCTGCAGCGCAGCACACCCTTTTATACTGGGCCGACAGCAGCGCCATCCGCCGCGCTGCCCGACTGGACCACCCTCCCCTTGATGTTACGTGCCTCTTTTCGCCAACTGCTGTTGCTGGCTTTTGTGCTGATGTCCGTGCTGCTGGGCGCGGTATCGCTCAGCGGCTTGCAGGCGCTGCAAGGCCTGCTGGCCAAGAGCCGCGAAGCCGGGCAGCAAAGCATCCAGCTGAATCTGTCGACCCGCGGCCTGGCCGAGCGCAGCACCGACATGGAACGCGCGGCCCGCCAGTACCTGGTGCTGGGCGACGACGCGTTGCGCCAGCGCTTCGACGACGCGGCCAACCAGGCGCAGACCCTGCTGCTGCCATTGGGCCAGTACCCGCCAACCCAGGTGCTGACCCAGCAATGGCTGGCCGGGGCGGTGCGCGTGCGCAGCCAGTTGGCCGACCAGCGGCTGGACCTGGCCGCGCGCGAGCAGGCCGTGGCCACCGAATTCCGCGCGCTGGAAAACATCTTGCGCAGCCTGACCCAGCAGGTGCAGCAAAGCATCAGCCAGCGCAACCAGGAGGTGCAGGACGCGCTGGAAACCCAGCGCAACCGGCAGGTGCAGCAGGTGCTGGTGGCCATCGTGGCCGCCGCGGTGGCGGCGCTGGCGTTTGGCTTGTGGCTGACCCGGCCGCTGCGGCGCCTGGGCCAGGCCATCGTGGCGCTGGGCGAAGGCCGGCTGGCCGAGCCGGTGAACATCCGCGGCCCGGCCGACCTGTCCAGCCTGGGCCGCCAGCTCGATTGGCTGCGCCTGCGCCTGACCGAGCTGGACGAAGACAAGGCCCGCTTTTTGCGCCACACCTCGCACGAGCTCAAGACCCCACTGGCCGCCGTGAGCGAAGCTGTGTCGCTGCTGCAAGAGGGAGTGGGCGGCACGCTGGGCGCCGAGCAGGCCGAGATCGTCGGCATCCTGCAGCACAACACCAGCGTGCTGCAGCAGCAGATTGAAGACCTACTGCGCTACAACGCCGCCGCCTTTGACGCACGCCGGCTGCAGCGCCGACCGACCCCGCTGCGCAGCCTGGTCGAGCAGGTGGTGCAAGCCCAGCGCCTGAGCTGGCAGGCGCGCAGCCTGTCGGTGGCGGTGGAAGGCGATGTAGCGCTGGTCCAGCCGGTAGACCCCGAACGCCTGGGGGCAGCGCTGGGCAATCTGCTGTCCAACGCCATCCGCTTCAGTCCGTCGGGCGGCCGCATCCGCTGGTGGGTGGGCACGCTGGGCGACAAGGCGGTGCTGCAAATCAGCGACAACGGCCCCGGCGTACCGGCGGCCGACCGCGAACATATCTTCGATCCGTTTTACCGCGGCAGCCTGCAGCCCCAGGGCCAGGCCCGTGGCAGCGGTATCGGCCTGTCCATCGTGCGCGAACAAGTCAGCGCCCACGGGGGTCAGGTCCGGCTCGCCGCCGATGCGGCGGGCGCCTGCTTTCAAATCCTTTTGCCGTTGGAAAATTCCCATGCATGAGCCAATGCTTCGCCGACTCGGCCTATTGAGTCTGCTCACCCTGGCCGCCTGCAGCTCGGTGGTACTGCCGCCGCCGGCGCCTCCACCGCCCGTGGTCCCTGCCCCGGTCGCCGTGCCACCGCCTGCGCCCGCAGTGCAGATAGTTGCCCCACCCGCGCCAGCGCAGCCGGCCCCGGCCGACGAAGCCGGGCGCCAGCTGCTGCGCTGGCAAGAGGCTTTGCGGGTGGCCGCCCCCGACACCCTGCCCGCCCTGGCCGCCCGCCTGGCGGCCGAGCCCCCCAACCCCGCCAGCACGGTGCACCTGGCCCTGGTGTGGATGAACACCCGCACGCCGGGCGATGTCAACCGCGCCCTGCCCTTGCTGGAGCAGCTGCAGCAGTCGACCGATCCCGCCGCCCAGCCCTGGGGCGACTGGGCGCGGCTGCTCGCCACCCGGGCCGGTGAGCAAAAGCGGCTGGAAGAACAGGTGGCGCGCCAATCGCAGCAGCTGCGCGACAGCCAGCGCCGCATCGACCAGCTGAACGAACAACTGGAGGCGCTGAAGGCCATCGAACGGTCGCTGGCGCCGCGCCGCCTGGACAAAGCGCCATGAACCAGAAACCCCCGACCAGCACGGACCGAAAAGCCACCAACGGCAAGAGCCTGACCAAGATCCTGGTGGTGGACGACGATGCCGACATGCTGCGGCTGCTGTCGCTGCGCCTGGGCGCGGCCGGCTATGGCGTGACTGCAGTGGACAGCGCGGAGGCGGCCCTGGCCCGGCTGGAGGTGCTGCGGCCGCAGCTGGTGCTGAGCGACGTACGCCTGCCCGGCATGGACGGCCTGGCGTTGTTCGACGCGGTGCAGGCCCGGCTGCCCGGGCTGCCGGTGATCCTGCTGACCGCCCACGGCAGCATCCCCGACGCGGTAGATGCCACGCTGCGCGGCGTCTTCAGCTACCTGACCAAGCCGTTTGACGGCAAGGAGCTGATGGCCGCGGTGGAGCGCGCGCTGGCCTTGTCGGCCGCAGCCCGGCCGGTGGCGGGCTCGGCCGGCGAAGCCTGGCGGGCCGAGATCGTCAGCCGCTCGGCGGTGATGGACGAGGTGCTTTCCGAAGCCCGGCTGGTGGCCCCCAGCGATGCATCGGTGCTGATACGCGGCGAAAGCGGCAGCGGCAAGGAACTGCTGGCCCAGGCAATCCACCGCGCCAGTCCACGCGCCCACGGCCCGTTCGTAGCGGTGAACTGCAGCGCCATCCCCGAGGCGCTGCTGGAGTCCGAACTGTTTGGCCACGTCAAGGGTGCGTTCACCGGCGCAGTGGCCCACCACCGCGGTCTGTTCCAGAGCGCCGATGGCGGCAGCCTGTTTCTGGACGAAATCGGCGACATGCCGCCGGCGCTGCAGGTCAAGCTGCTGCGCGTGCTGCAGGAGCGCCAGGTGCGGCCGGTGGGCGCCCAGCAGTCGATCGCGGTGGACGTGCGGATCTTGTCGGCCACCCACCGCGACCTGGATGCTGCGCTGGCCCAGGGCGACTTCCGCGAAGACCTGTATTACCGGCTGAACGTGGTCACGCTGACCCTGCCACCGCTGGCCGAACGGCGCGAAGACATTGCCCTGCTGGCCCAGCACTTTTTGCAGCGCCTGGCCACCAAGTACAGCAAGCCGCTGAAGGGTTTTGCGCCCGACGCGCTGAGCCTGCTGTCCACCGCGGCCTGGCCGGGCAATGTGCGGCAGCTGCACAACGTGGTCGAACAGGTCTGCGCGCTGGCCACCACGCCGCTGGTGCCGCTGGCCCTGGTGCAACGTGCCTTGCGGGTGCCCACAGTCGAGGTGCTGGGCTTTACCGAGGCGCGCAACCGCTTCGAGCGCAGCTACTTGGTGGGGCTGCTCAAGCTGACCGACGGCCAGGTGGCCGACGCGGCCCGGCTGGCCGAGCGCAACCGCACCGAGTTCTACCGCCTGCTGCAAAAACACGGGCTGACGCCTGGCCTGTACCGCGGCGAGTCGCCGGACGGCGACACCCCAGAACCGCCTGTCGCCGACTAGCGACAGGCTATTTATCTTTACAAATCAGCTACTTACGGCCCAGGCCCGGGCCAGGCCCCACAGCCTGTCGCCAATCGGCGACGGTTTTGCCCAAGCAGCTTGTAGGAATACGCTCACAAAGCATGCCAAGTAGTTGATTTGCATAGGTATTTTTGAGTGGCACAGGGTTTGCACTAATACGTGCAATGAACCCTCAACTACACGCTCAACGACACCATCTTTCGCTGGCCGCGCTGCTGCTCGCCGCCCCCATGGCAGTGCTTGCCGCTCCGGGCCGTACCGACTTTGACACCGTAGGCGAACGCGCCAGGGCCCTGGCCGCCCAGCCCTACCGCCCCACGCCCAGCCGCACCCCAGATGTGCTGCGCCAGCTGAGCTACGACCAGATGCGCGACATCCGATTCAAGCCCGAGCGGGCCGCCTGGCGCAGCGATCAACTGCCGTATGAACTGATGTTCTTTCATCTGGGCAAGTACCAGACCGAGCCGGTGCGCATGCATGAAATCACGGCCGAGGGCGACCGCCCTTTCCGCTTCAACCCATCAGACTTCACCTACGGCGCCAACACCTTGAAGCCCGAAACCTGGGGCGATATTGGCCACGCCGGTTTTCGGGTGCATTACCCGCTGAACAACCCGGCGTACAAGGACGAGCTGGTGGTGTTCCAGGGCGCCAGCTACTTCCGTGCGCTGAGCACCGGGCTGCACTACGGCCTATCGGCCCGTGGCTTGGCGGTAGACACCGCTGGCGGCGGCCCAGAAGAGTTTCCGCGCTTTACCGACTTCTGGATCGAAAAACCCACGGCCGGCTCTACAGCGCTGAACGTGCTGGCCCTCCTGGACTCGCCCCGGGTCAGCGGCGCTTATCGCTTTGAAATCCAGCCCGGCAGCACCACCACCATGAAGGTACAGGCCCGCCTGTACCTGCGCGACGCCGGCAAGAACCCGATCAAGACGCTGGGCATCGCACCGTTGACCAGCATGTTCACCTTTGGTGAAAACCAGCCGAGCCGGGATGACTTCCGCCCCGAGGTGCATGACTCCGACGGCCTGATGGTCGCCAGCGGCGAAGGCGAATGGCTGTGGCGCCCGCTGCAGAACCCGCGCAGCCCGCTGGTCACCTCGTTCACCACCCAATCGCCCAAAGGCTTTGGCCTGATGCAGCGCGACCGTAACTTCAGCAGCTATGAAGACAGCGAAGCCAGCTACGAACGCCGCCCATCCGCCTGGGTTACGCCCACCGGCGACTGGGGCGCAGGCCGGGTGGAACTGGTGCAGTTGCACACCCCTGACGAAACCCACGACAACATCGTTGCCTACTGGGTGCCCGCCAAATTGCCCATGCCCGGCCAGCCGCTGGACATTGGCTGGCAGGTAGCCTGGCAAGGCGATGCCCAGCAGCGCCCACCGGCCGCTTGGGTTGCCCAGACCCGCGTGGGCCGCAGCTTTGCTGCCCTGGCGCCCAACGAGCAGCAGCTGATCGTCGACTTCACCGGCCCCGATCTGCCCAAAACCGGCGAAGTACGCGCCATTGCCAGCGCCGACAGCAATGGCCAGATCACCGAACAAAACGTCTACCGCGTAGAGGCCACCGGTGCCTGGCGCCTGGCTCTGCGCGTGAAACCCGTGGACGCCAGCCGCCCCGTGGAACTGCGTGCCTACCTCAGCTCCGGCCCCAACACCATCAGCGAAACATGGACCCACATCCTGGTACCCCTATGACTACACGCTCCTACTCCCGCTCCACGCCGCCCGGCATGCCGCCGATCCAACGCGGCTCCATGCTCGCGCAACCCTGGCTCGGCTTTGTACGCCGGCTGCAGGGTGAACAAGCCCCGGCCGATGCCCCCTGGCGTGCTAGCGCGGCGCGACTGCAAGCCCAGGCTCCGGCCTGGGAAGCCGCAGCCCAGCAACGCCGGCGCTGGCTGATGTTCTGGATTCTGGCCGCCACCGTGTTTGCCACCGCTCTGCTGTGGCGTGCGCAACCCGGGGCTGGTTCCGATTTGATGCTGGCAGCCCAACTAGGCTTGTTTGCGCTGCTGTTTGCCTGGGTCTCGGCGGGCACGGTGACGGCGGTGATGGGCTTTATCGTCACATTGCGCGGCGACCGCCATGCGCTGTCGGCGCGCAGTGCCGAGGGCGTAACCCTGCCGGCCGATGCGCGCACGGCCGTCATCATGCCGATCTGCAACGAAGACGTGACCACGGTGTTTGCCGGGCTGCGCGCCACCTGCGAGTCGCTGGTGGCGTCGGGGGCCGAGCGCCTGTTCGATGTGTTTGTGCTGTCGGACAGCAATGACCCAGCCCTGCGCGCCGCCGAGCTCACCGCCTGGCAAGACCTGCGCGACCAGCTGCAAGCCGGTGGCAGCACGATACGCGTGCACTACCGCTGGCGCCAGCACCGGACCCGCCGCAAGGCCGGCAATGTGGCCGACTTTTGCCGCCGCTGGGGCCGTGGCTACCGCTACATGGTGGTGATGGACGCCGACAGCGTGATGAGCGGCGACACCCTGGTGACTCTGGCCCGCTTGATGGAAGCCCATCCGCGCGCCGGCATCTTACAAACCGCACCCCGCGCCTGCGGCCACGCCACCCTGCATGCCCGGGCACAGCAGTTTGGCAGCCGGGTTACCGGCCGCTTGTTTACCGCCGGCATGCAGTTCTGGCAACTGGGCGAAGCCCATTACTGGGGCCACAACGCCATCATCCGCATTGCCCCGTTCATGGAGCATTGCGCTTTGGCCACCCTGCCCGGCAAGGGCGCGCTGGCGGGCGAAATCCTGTCGCATGACTTTGTCGAAGCCGCCTTGATGCGCCGCGCCGGCTACGAAGTCTGGCTGGTGAATGATCTGGACGGCAGCTACGAGCAGCAACCACCGCATCTGCTGGCCGAGTTGCAACGCGACCGCCGCTGGTGCCAGGGCAATCTGCAGAATGCTCGCCTGTTGGCTGAACCCGGCTTGCAGGCCGTACACCGTGCCATGCTGGGCACCGGGGCCATGGCCTATGTATCGGCGCCGCTGTGGCTGCTGTATGTGGTGCTGGGCGCTGCGCTGTGGCTGCACGACAGCGAAATAAATGTGTGGTCCAACCACAGCGTGGTGACGCTCTGGGCCTCTACCGCCTTGATGCTGGCCCTGCCACGGGTGCTGGGCCTGGCAGCGGTATTGCTGCGCGGTGAACAGCGCGCCTTTGGCGGCACTTTGGCTCTGCTGGGCAGTACGCTGCTGGAAGCAATCTTGTCGATGCTGCAAGCCCCGCTGCGCATGGCTGCGCACAGCCTGTTTGTGCTGGGTGCGCTGACTGGCTGGCGACTGGAGTGGACCTCGCCTCCGCGTGAAGCCAGCGACCTGCCCTGGAGCGATGCTGCCAAGCGCTTCGGTCCGCTGGGCCTGGGCGTGCTGGTACTGCTGGGTACAGTGGCCTGGTTCTCGCCCGCCACCACACTGTGGCTGTTGCCCATGGGCTTGCCGCTGCTGCTGGCCGTGCCATTCACGGTGCTGAGCAGCCAGGGCGCACTGGGTAAACGCTTGCAGGCCCACGGCTGGTTGCTGATCCCGGAAGAAACCTATTCGCCTTCGGTGCTGCGCCAGGCCTGGGGTTATGCCAAGCACCCTGCAGCCCGCAGCAACGCCACTACCTGGCTGGGCGACCTGCCGCGTTTGGCAACCCTGGCGCTGCAGGCACTGGGCCCACGCCATACGGGCCGCGGCCTGCGCGGCGAACAACGCCGCCAACGCGTGCTGCAGCTGAGCCGCATGCACAGCGCCACGCCGAGTTCTGCCGAGCAAATGCGCTTTCTGAGCGAACCGCACAGCCTGCGCCTGCTGCACGCCGCCATCGCCGGCCAGCCGATGCGCTGACACCACGTCGACATTGCGCCCGCAAGAAAGGGCAAGGGCGAACTTCGTAGAGAATCGCGCAATAACTTTGCCCTGCCACCTTTTTTGCGCGTGCCATGACCTCTGTATTCAATTTCACCTTTGTGCCCTGGTTTCGGTCGGTGGCACCGTATATCCACAAATTTCGCAACCAGACTTTTGTGGTTGGCCTGGCCGGCGAAGCCATTGCCGCAGGCAAGCTGCCGAACTTGGCACAAGACCTGGCGATGATCCAGAGCATGGGCGTGAAGATCGTGCTGGTGCATGGCTTTCGCCCCCAGGTGAATGAACAGCTGAAGGCCAAGGGCCACGCGCCCAGGTATTCCCACGGTATCCGCATCACCGACGAAGTTGCGTTGGACTGCGCCCAGGAAGCCGCGGGCCAGCTGCGTTACGAGATCGAAGCCGCCTTCAGCCAAGGCCTGCCAAATACGCCAATGGCCGGTAGCACCGTGCGGGTGATTTCAGGCAACTTCATCACCGCCCGGCCGGTCGGCATTGTGGACGGGGTGGACTTTCAGCATTCGGGCCTGGTGCGCAAGGTGGATACCGGTGGCATTACCCGTGTGCTCGACATGGGGGCGATGCTACTGCTGTCGCCCTTCGGCTTTTCGCCCACCGGCGAAGCCTTCAACCTGACCATGGAAGAAGTAGCCACGTCGGTCGCCAGCGCGCTGCAAGCCGACAAGCTGATCTTCCTGACCGAGGTGCCCGGCATCCGCACCCGCCCCGACGAACCGGAGAGCGAAGACAACCCCATCGACACCGAGCTGCCGCTGGCCGTGGCCGAGAAACTGCTGGCCGAGCTGCCCGCCGCCAACCGGCCCAGCGACACCGCGTTCTACCTGCAGCACTGCGTCAAGGCCTGCAAATCCGGCGTGGAGCGCAGCCACATCATCCCGTTTGCGGTAGACGGCGCGATCCTGCTGGAGGTCTACGTGCATGACGGCATAGGCACCATGGTGGTCGACGAAAAACTGGAAAGTCTGCGCGAGGCCCTGGTGGACGATGTGGGCGGCATCTTGCAGCTGATCGAGCCGTTCGAAAAAGATGGCACCTTGGTCAAACGCAGCCGTACCGAGATCGAACGCGATGCCAACCTGTACACCGTGGTGGAGCACGATGGCGTGATCTTCGCCTGCGCAGCGCTCTACCCTTACCCCGAAGCCCAGACCGGCGAAATGGCCGCGCTGACAGTGTCGCCCCAGGTGCAAGGCCAAGGCGACGGCGAGAAGGTGCTGAAACGCATTGAGCAGCGCGCCCGCGCCGCTGGCCTGCAAAGCATTTTTGTGCTGACCACCCGCACCATGCACTGGTTTATCAAGCGCGGCTTTGTGCAGGTCGACCCCGAGTGGCTACCCGAGGCCCGCAAGCGCAAGTACAACTGGGATCGGAAGAGCCAGGTGCTGGTTAAAAAACTGGGCTAGGCGCTACGTACGGCAGCGTGTCTGCCGGCAGATCCAGCTGCTCGGGGTTCATGAACTGCTCGGCGTAGCGGCGGTACACGCCCTGGCGCATGAACACGTCAAACAGGTCGGGGTCGATATGCCCGTTCTTGCTGAAGCGCACCATCATCTCTAGCGCCTTGGACAGCTTCATGCGCGGCCGGTACGGGCGTTTGGCGCTGGTGAGCGCCTCAAACACATCTGACAGCGCCAGCATGCGCGCCTGCAAGGACATCTGGTGTCGGGTCAACCCCTTGGGGTAGCCTGTGCCGTCCATGCGCTCGTGGTGGGCGCCTGCGTACTCGGGCACGTTCTTCAGGTGCTTGGGCCAAGGCACCTGCTCCAGCATCTGGTTGGTGGCGACGATGTGGTGGTTGACGATTTCGCGTTCCTGCGGATTCAGCGTGCCACGGCGGATGGACAGATTTTCCAGCTCATCGCCTGACAAGAAGGGGCTAGATGCGCCCTCGGGATTGGTCCAGCGGCGCTGGGTGCCAATCTCTCGCACCCGCTGCAGTTGGGCGTCGGTCATGGCGGTCTGGCCGGGGTTGACCTCGCGCAGGAATGCCCGGTCGGCCTCGATGCGGGTCACGGCCGCTTGCTTTTGCTCGGCCAACGCCGCCTCGGCAGCCGGATCGGTACAGGTGCGCAAGGCCAGTTGCTGGCGCAGCATGGCGATCTCGGCATCGCGCTTGAGGACTTCAAAGCGGGTGTCGATCAGCCCGATGCGGTCGTACAAGGTCTGCAACTTGGTGGCTTTGTCCACCACATGGACGGGGGTGGCAATCTTGCCGCAGTCGTGCAGCATGCCGGCGATCTTCAGCTCGTAGCGGTCACGCTCGGTCATGCTGAAACTCGCATACGGCCCTTCGGTCACCGCGTCCACCGCCTCGGCCAGCATCATGGTCAGCGCCGGCACCCGCAGGAAACGGCCGCGCGCATAAGGCGACTTTTCATCAATCGCGGTATTGATCAGCTTGATGAAGGCCTCGAACAAGGTTTCCAGCTGGTTCACCAGCAGCCGGTTGCTCAGGGCAATCGCGGCCTGCGAAGCCAGCGACTCGACCAGGCGCTGGTCGGCCTCGGAGAAGGTGACGACCCGGCCCGTGTCGGGCTCCATGGCATTGATGAGCTGCAGCACACCGATGACTTCGCCCTCAAAGTTCTTCAGCGGCACGGCCAGGAACGACTGCGAGCGGTAGCCGGTTTGGGTATCGAACTTGCGGGTACCCGAGAAGTCGAACTCCGGCTCGGTATAGGCGTCGGCCACATTCACCGTGCGGTCATGGATCGCCACATAGGTGGCGACCATGGTGTCGTTGAAGCCGCCCTCGGCGTTGATCAGCTGCAGGGGCGCAAAAGCAATTGACCGGCCGGTGGTGCCGCCCAGAAAGATATCCAGCGAATTGGTGCGCATGATTTCGAAACGCAGCGCACTGCCATCCTCGGTCATGCGGTAGAGGGTGCCGCCATCAGCCTGGGTGATGTTCTTGGCGGCAATCAAAATGCCTTCCAGCAAACCGTTGATGTCCCGTTCTTTGGACAATGCCGCACCGATAGCATTGAGTTGATCGAGTCGGCCGAGCAAGTCGCCGACGAGGTCCATCGTCATAGTGTCATCATCCCGAATGAATCTGGCAAAAAGTCTTACAAATAGATCAGATTACCATCAAATCACGTTTTGATACAGATTGCTTCCTCAGCCTTGATGAAGCCCATTTCAGGGCCTGTAAAAAGCCCTGTCCCGCAGGTAAAGCTGCAGGCACACCAACCCAGCGATGGCATTGCCAGTAACATTCGGCCCGCACAATATGCGATGAAGATCCGGTAGAGGCGACCCAAAGTGCCCTGCCATTGCAAAGCATTCCCTCACCAATAATCAGACAATACATGACGACCTCTATCGAACTCCGCGCTGGCGAACTCCATCTGACCCTGGCCCCGCAGGTCGGGGGCTCGATTGCCCGCTTCTACAGCCAACGCGGCACCCAGCAACAGCAATGGCTGCGCGCAGCCGATACGCTGGATCCGGCCAAGCCCTGGACCATGGGCAGCTTCCCGCTGGTGCCCTATGCCAACCGCATCCGCGATGGCCGCAGCAGCTTCGGGCCGCGGGCCTTGAACCTGGCCTCCAATTACCCGGACTCCAAACACGCGATCCATGGCACGGCCTGGCAGCAGCCCTGGCAGGTGCTGGCCCAGGCCGCGGACCACGCCACCCTGGCCCTGGACTACACGCCTGGCGACTGGCCCTATGCGTTCCGTGCAGTGCAAGAGTTCAAACTGGATGTGCAGGCTGGCCTGACACTGGTTTTGTCGGTCACCAACCTGGACAGAGTGGACATGCCGGTCGGCGTGG
The DNA here is from genome assembly GCF_900104385.1 of Rhodoferax sp. OV413. Lineage (GTDB taxonomy): Bacteria > Pseudomonadota > Gammaproteobacteria > Burkholderiales > Burkholderiaceae_C > Rhodoferax_B. Next base: position 369,509 of record NZ_FNJA01000001.1, read on the forward strand.
GACATCATCCGTACCTGCCGCACCGGCCCGGTACGCGCCTGACCACCGGCGTGCAAGCCATGTGGGGCGGCGATGCCGAAGTCATGCCCACCAGCCTGCAGACCCCGGCCTTTCTGGAAACCCTGCGCAGCGGCATCGCGTTGGATACGCTGGACCTGGACAACAACTTCATAGGCTGGAACCGCCACGCCCGCGTCGATTGGCCCGACACCGGCACCGCACTGGTGATGACGGCCGAAGCGCCTTTCGATTACTTCGTTCTGTACTGCCCCAAGGGTGGCGAGGCCTTCTGCATCGAGCCGGTCAGCAATTGCACCGACTGGATGAACCTGGCCCAGCAAGGCCAAGGCGACGTGGGCGGCCAGCTGCTGGCACCCGGCGCCACGCTACACACCACCATGGTGTTGCAGCCTGTCTGGCCGGCCTAGGCCGCCGCCAGGCATGCGCAAACACGCCCCGGCCCTCCGCTAGCGTAAAACTATCGCGTGGGCAGCCAATGCGCGCCGGTTAAATCATCCGACACCGCCCACAAACGGGCGGCTACCGACGCATCCTGGGCCTGGGCCGCCACCACGGCCGGGGCTGGCGGGCCTTTGAGTTCATAGAATCCGCGCGGCCCGTAATAGCTGCCGGGCTGGGCTTGCGGGCCGATGGCGGCCAGCAAGACAGGAAGCGCACCCTGCGCAGCCGAATGGCTGACGATGGGCAGCGCCCAACGATTCACCATGGTCAACAGTCCACCCAGCCCGGGCCCATTCGCAATCAGGTCGGTACGTGCATAGCCAGGATGGGCCGCATAGCTGCTCAGGCCCCAGCCCTCGGCCGCACTGCGGCGCTGCAACTCCAGGCTAAACATCAGCATGGCCAGCTTAGACTGGCCATAGGCTGCCCAAGGCTGGTAGCTGCGCTCCCAGTGCAAATCGTCAAACAGGATGGCGGCACGGCGGTGCGCCAGGCTGCTGAGATTGACCACCCGCGCCGCTCGGCTGCGGCACAGCAGGGGTAACAAGCGCGCGGTCAAGGCGAAGTGGCCGAGGTAGTTGGTGCCTAGCTGCAGCTCGAATCCATCGGCCGTGCTGCGGCGCTGCGGTGGTGCCATCACGCCCGCGTTGTTGACCAGAATATCGATGGGCTGGGCTTCGGCCAACAACCTATCCGCAAAAGCATAGACCGAGGCCAGGCTCGCCAGATCCAGCAGGCCAAAGCGCAGCTGCGCGTTAGGGTGGATGCGCAGAATGTGCGCGACCGCGGCCTGGCCTTTCTTGGCGTCGCGCCCGGCCAGCACGACCTCGGCCCCGGCGCCGGCCAAGGCCAGAGCGGTTTCAAAGCCCAGGCCGCCCACGCCGGTCACCACCACCCGCTTGCCGGTTTGGGGCGGAATGTCTTTCACAGTCCAATCCATGCGGTTTTCTCCATGCATGCAGTCACAAGAACACTTTATGCGTGAGTAATCACGCATCTAAAAATCAAAAAAATTACGCAGCGAAAGCGATACCGTTCCACAGCACTTCAAAACCCGCACGCTGGTAGCTGGCGGCCGCCTGCGGGTCTTGCGCCATGCAGCCTATCGTGGCCTCGGCCAGGCTGGACATGCAGGCCCAGATGAAGGGCACGGGATAGTCGCGCAGCACCTGGCTGGCGATGCTGGCCTTGCACACCTGCTCGATCTCGGCAAACGGTCCCGAAGCCACGGTGCGGGACTCTGCCGTGATGTAGGCGGAGGTATGCAGCTGGGCCATCGCCAGCTTTTTGGCGGGCTGTGCGGCACCCCATTCCACATAGCGGTCCCACACATGCTGCAGCTGCTGGCGGATGGCCGCGTGGCGCGGAAAGCTGGCCATCATGGTGTCTGCCATCTCGCGCTTGATGTCCAGGTACAGCGCGTTCACCAGCGCGTCCTTGGTCTTGAAATAGGTGAACAGCGTGCCCTCGGCCACGCCTGCAGCTTTGGAGATCGCCGAAGTCGGTGTAGCCGAAAGCCCGCGCTCGGCGATCACCCGCACCGCAGCATCCAGGATGGCGGCGTGTTTGTCTTCGCTACGGGGTCGGGCCATGGAGATTCAATATAACTGAGTGTTCACTCAATTATAAACCCTACTCAACGGCGGCTGAGCTTGCGCGCCAGGAACACCAGCGCCAGCAGCGTAATCAACGCAAAGCAGATGAACGACCAGTTGGCGATGGAGCCGCCCAGAAAGGTCCAGTCGATCACCGTGCAATCGCCGCCGCCCTTGAAGATCATGGGGATCGCACGCTTGAGGGGAAAGGTTTCGATCATGCCGTAGAGGTCGCGGCCGCAAGTGGCCACCTCGGGCGGATACCACTGCAGGAAGCTCTGGCGGGCTGCCACAAAAGCGCCAAAACCGGCCACCAGCAGCACCAGAAACGCCCCGCCAATTTGCAAGCTTTTTTTGCCGCTAGCGCTTACAAGGCCTGCGATGATAGCTACCAAAACGAGAGCATAGCGCTGCACGATGCACATCGGGCACGGCTCCAGCCCCACCACGTGCTGCAGGTACAAACCAAAAGCCAGCAGGCCGATACAGCCCAGGCACACCAGCAACCATACGCGGCGCGGCGCGCGATCTATCCAGTTCAACAACATCCCATGCTTTCAAAAAATGCGCCCACCGGACGCACTTTTGAGCAAGAGCATCAGGCCGACACGGACTCCACAAACACCTTGGCGCGGCGCGGTGTGACCACCAGCGTATCGCCCTCGTTCAAACCCAGGTCCCGGAACTGCTGCGCAGGCAACTGCGCTTCGACCAGATTGTCCAGAGTATTGTCCACGGCTTGGTTCGTCTCGATGGGCGTTAGTTCCAAACGGGCAATCGGGCCGATCACCAACGCCCGGCTCAACGTCACCACCATGCCCAGGGGTTTGCCGGCTGCGTCCAGGCCCTCGCCCTTCACATAGCGCCGCACTTCGATGTCATGCGGGCGCACATAGGCAAAGGCTTTAGCGTCCTGCGCATCGGGATGCTCGGGCGCCTGGATCTTGATGCCTTCAAGCTGCACCTCACCCTCGTGGGCACGGCCATGGAACAGGTTCACATCACCCAGGAAACCGTAGACAAAGGGGCTAGCCGGGTGGTCCCAGACCTGTTGCGGCGAGCCGATCTGCTCGACCTTGCCTTTGTTCATCACCACCACGCGGTCGGCTACCTCCAGCGCCTCTTCCTGGTCGTGGGTGACGAAGATGCTGGTCACGTTCAGGTCGTCGTGCAGGCGGCGCAACCAGCGGCGCAACTCTTTGCGCACCTTGGCGTCCAGCGCACCAAACGGCTCGTCCAGCAGCAAGACCTTGGGCTCAACGGCCAGGGCGCGTGCCAGCGCAATCCGCTGGCGTTGACCGCCGGACAGCTGCGACGGGTAGCGGTTCGCCAGCCAGTCAAGCTGCACCAAGCCCAGCAGCTCGTGCACCTTGGCCTTGATCACCGCCTCGCTGGGGCGCAGGCCGCGCGGTTTGACACGCAGGCCGAAGGCCACGTTCTCGAACACCGTCATGTGGCGGAACAGCGCGTAATGCTGGAACACAAAGCCGACCTGGCGCTCGCGTACATGCACATCGGTGGTGTCTTCGCCGGCGAAATGGATGCTGCCGGCGTCTGGCGTTTCCAGCCCGGCGATGATGCGCAGCAGCGTGGTCTTGCCGCAGCCAGACGGGCCCAGCAAGGCCACCAGTTCGCCGGATTCGATGTCTAGGCTGACATCGCCCAAAGCGGTGAAGTCGCCGAACTGCTTGTGGATATTGCGGATTTCGATACTCATGGGGGACTTTCTTTAACTGGCAGTCACGGCAACCCGCGCACTCAGCGAGGCGGACACATTGGCAAGCACGGGCTGCTCGGGCGGCGTTTCGGCGATGGCTTTGAGTTCGCGCTCGATGCGCCATTCGGCCACCGACTTGATCACCAGGGTCACCAGCGCCAGGATGGCCAGCAGCGAGGCCACGGCAAACGCGGCCACCGACTGGTATTCGTTGTACAAAATTTCTACGTGCAGCGGCAAGGTATTGGTCTGGCCGCGGATATGGCCGGACACCACCGACACCGCGCCAAACTCGCCCATGGCACGGGCGTTGGTCAGGATCACGCCGTACAGCAGACCCCATTTGATGTTCGGCAGGGTCACGTGCCAGAAGGTCTGCCAGCCGGTCGCACCGAGCACGATGGCCGCCTGCTCTTCGTCATTGCCCTGGGCCTGCATCAGCGGAATCAGCTCGCGGGCGATGAACGGAAAGGTCACGAATATCGTCGCCAGCACGATGCCGGGCACGGCGAAGATGATCTTCAGGTCGTGCGCCTGCAGCCAGGGGCCGAACCAGCCATGGGCGCCAAACAGCAGCACATAGACCAGGCCCGCCACCACCGGCGACACCGAGAACGGCAGGTCCACCAGCGTGGTCAGGAACGACTTGCCCCAGAACTCGTACTTGGCAATCGCCCAGGCCGCAGCCACGCCAAACACCAGGTTCAGCGGCACGGCAATCGAGGTGGCCAGCAGCGTCAGCTTGATCGCGTCCCAGGCGTCGGGCTCGCGCAGCGCTTCAAAATAAGCGCCAGCGCCTTTGCGGAAGGCCTCGGTAAACACCGCCGCCAGTGGCAACACCAAAAACAGGAACAGGAACACCAGAGCCACACTCAGCAGCGTGGTGCGCACCCAGGCGGATTCGGTGGTGCCGGCCTGGGCGCGGCGCGCGGGTTTCAGGCTGGCGCTCATGCAGGTGCTCCTGTGTGGCGGCGCTGCCAGGCCTGCAAGGCATTGATCAGCAGCAGCAAGATGAAAGAGATGACCAGCATCACCAACGCCACCGCGGTCGCACCCGCGTAGTCGTACTGCTCGAGCTTGCCGACGATGATCAGCGGCGTGATCTCGGACACCAGGGGCATATTGCCAGCGATAAAGATCACCGAGCCGTATTCACCAATCGCCCGGGCAAAGGCCATGGCAAAACCGGTCAGCAGCGCGGGGGTGATGTGCGGCAGGATCACGCGGGTGAAGATCTGCAAGCGGGTCGCGCCCAGCGAGGTAGCGGCCTCTTCCAGCTCTTTCTCGGCATCTTCCAGTACCGGCTGCACCGTGCGCACCACGAAGGGCAGGCCAATGAAGATCAGCGCAATCACGATGCCGGCCGGCGTAAACGCCAGCTTGATGCCCATGGGCTCCAGGTACTGGCCGATCCAGCCGTTACCGGCCAGCAATGCCGTCAGCGAAATACCGGCAACGGCGGTGGGCAAGGCGAACGGCAGGTCCACCAGGGCATCCACGATCTTCTTGCCGGGAAAGTTGTAGCGCACCAGCACCCAGGCGACCAGCAGGCCGAACACCAGGTTCACCAGCGCGGCAAACAGCGAGGCGCCAAAGGTCAGGCGGTACGAGGCCATTACCCGCTCGCCCGTGACCGCCGTGACGAACTGGTCCCAGGTCAGGTTCAGGGTGTTGAACACCAGGGCCGACAGCGGAACCAGCACGATCACGCACAGGTAGAACAGCGTGTAGCCCAGGGTCAGGCCGAAACCGGGCAGCACCCGTTTGGCCTTGCCGGTTTTGGCGCGTGCCAGGGGATTGAAAACCGCAGCTGTCATTTAGCGCCCAGCGTGTAGATCTTGTCGAACTGGCCACCGTCGTTGAAGTGCACCTTCTGCGCTTCGCCCAGGCTGCCGAACAGCTCGTTCACCGTAAACAGCTGGATGGGCTTGAACACTGCCACGTATTTCTTCAGGATCGCTTCGTTGCGCGGACGCAGAGCGTGCTGGGCAGCAATCTCCTGCGCCTCGTCGGAGTACAGGTAATCCAGGTATTCCTTGGCCAGCGCGGCTGTGCCCTTCTTGGCCACCGTGCGCTCCACCACTGCCACCGGGTTTTCGGCCACCACGCTGATGCTGGGGTGTACCGCATCGACCTTGCCGGCGCCGAATTCACGGTCTATCGACACCACTTCGGACTCGAAGGTCACCAGCACGTCGCCAATATTGCGTTGCAGAAAGGTGGTGGTAGCCGCGCGCCCGCCCTGGGCCAGCACCGGCACGTTCTTGTACAACTTGGCTACGAATTCAGCGGCCTGGGCATCACTGCCACCCTTCTTCTTGGCGTAGCCCCAGGCGGCCAGATAGGCGTAGCGGCCGTTGCCACCGGTCTTGGGGTTCACCACCACCACCTGGATGCCGGGCTTGACCAGGTCATCCCAGTCCTTGATGCCCTTGGGGTTGCCATTGCGCACCAGGAACAGCATGGTCGACGTGGTGGGCGAGGCATTGCCCGGGAACTTCTTATTCCAGTCCTTGGCGACCACGCCCTTGTCGGCCAGGAAGTCGATGTCGGTCGAGGTATTCATGGTCACCACGTCAGCGTCCAGGCCTTCGGCTACCGAACGGGCGATGGCGCTGGAGCCGGCATGCGACTGGTCGATCTTCACATCCTTGCCAGTGGTCTTCTTGATATGGGCCACAAAAGCCGCGTTGTAGTCCTTGTAGAACTCGCGTGCCACGTCATACGAGCCATTGAGCAGCGTGGTCTGCTGCGCCGATGCCAGGCCGCTGGCGGCGATCACTACGCCCGCAAACAGGCTACGGAGCGTGACGGAAGAGCGGAGGAAGCCGGTACCACGGGGAAGATTGCGCATGCTTAAACCTGACCAATAAAGTTGTAAGCAATATTGTCCCGGCAAACCCATAGGCGGCTAACAACTGATTTTTTGTTTACATAGCCGGATTTGGAATATAGAAAGACGCAAACGGGTTAAGCCGCGGCATCCCCGCCCGCCAGCCACTCCTTCCAGTAGTCCACGCAGGCGCGGATCTTGGGCAGCCGGTGCCGCTCCTGCAACATCACCGCATAGATCGGGCTGGGAGGGCTGGGAAAGTGGTCTTGCAGCAGCGGCACCAGGGCACCACTGCGTACCAGCGGCCGAGCCATCAAGTCGGTCAGCCGCGCAATCCCCACGCCATGCTGCACCAGCGCGGTCATCACCGCAGAATTATCGGCCCGGGTATGGCTTTTGGCCACCCAGTCCTGCGGGCTGTCCGCGGGCCCCCATTGGTTCATGGCCAGGCTGGCACTGCTGGTGATGATGCGGTGCTGCTTCAAATCATCCGGGTGCTGCGGCGTGCCAAACGCGGCCAGGTACGCGGGCGCGGCGTACAAGGTGCGGCTATGGATGCCGATCTGCCGTGCCACCAGGGTGTCGCTGGCCGGGCTTCCCGTGCGGATCGCCACGTCAATGCCGTCCCGCGCCATGTCCACCACCCGGTCGTCGGCGGCAATGTCCAGATGCAGCTGGGGATGGCGCTGGTACAGGCCAGCCAGGCCCGGGGCAATCACCGATTCGGCCATCAGCGCACTGGCGCCGACCCGCACCCAGCCACTGGGGCCGCTGATCTTGCCGCGCAGCTCGCTGTCCAGCTCGGCTGTAGCGTCCAGCATGCGCCGGGCATAGGCCAGAAAGGTGTCGCCCTCGTCGGTCAGGCTCAGACCGTGGGTGGTGCGGTGCGCCAGGCGCACGCCGCAGCCGGCCTCCAGCCGCACCAGGGCGCGGGTCACCTGGCTGACCGGCACACCCCGCTCGCGGGCCGCGGCAGACAGCGTGCCCAGCTCGGCAATGCGGCCGAACAAGGCGATGTCGTCAAGCTGGATATCCATCGCCGGATTGTGGCTTGTTTTGCACATACCGCAAAACCAAAATGCTTTTCATACGGTTTCGGCAGTTTGCTTAACTGCCTAAAGTGCAATCCACACCCACTACGAGACCTGTTCCATGCCCTACCTGCACATCCAACTCAGCCTGCCCGCCTCTGCTGGCGTGGCCTCCGAAGTCGGCGCACTGCTCACCGAGCTGACGGCGAGCATCCTTCAGAAGAAGCACGAACTCACCGCGGTATCGGTCGAATTTGTCGATCCACAGCATTGGTTCATTGGCGGTGCATCCCTGGCAAGCCAGCATCTGCGCAGCTTCTACCTGCACGTCCAGGTGACAGAAGGAACCAACACCAAGGATGAAAAAGCCCGCTACGTGGCCCAGGTATTTGCCGGGCTGGAGTCGCTGCTCGGGCCCTTGGCACCGGCCAGCTACGCCGTAGTGCAGGAAGTGCACGCCGACGCCTGGGGTTACCAGGGCCGCACGCAGGAATACCGCTATGTCCAGGCCCAGCCTGCTAGCCGCTGAGGCCTTTATTTATGAGTACGCAACGACCAGACTACCCAGACTACCAAAGGCTACACAAGCTGGCCTTGCGCCGGGCCCAGGTATTGCGCCGGGAAGCGATGGACGACTTCTGGCGCGGAATCGCAGCGGGGCTGTACCGGATCAGCGCAGCGATAGTCCGCACTTTCCCGCGCGGTCAGCGGCTTCAGCGGCGTCCGCCACCACCGCGCCAATAGCCAGGCCGCCCGTAGTAGTACGGCGAATAGTACGGCCGCGGCGCCACATAGACCTGCGGCTGCACGACGACTTCGGGCTGCTCGTACACCGCCGGGCCATAGGCGCGGGGGCCATACGGCGCAACCACGCAGCCGCTGACGGTACAGGCTAGCAACACAACAGAAATGGCAGCTCGCATAGAAAGTCTCCTCAAATACAGTCATTCCACAACGTGGTAGCCGTGTAACAAGCCGACGTGGTGGGCATGAAGTTCTGTAAAGTCCCGGCAGGCCGCGAGTTCCCGGGTCGCCTCTGGGGCGTTGCAAACATTGCTAAAGTCGCACCCTGCATCGCGCGCCCACCGGGCTCGCCCCTCTCTTTAAATCTATAAGGTTCCCACATGGCACGCATGGTCCACTGCATCAAACTCGACAAAGAAGCCGAAGGCCTGGACTTCCCCCCGTATCCCGGCGATCTGGGCAAACGCCTTTGGGAGAACGTCAGCAAGGAAGCCTGGGCCGCCTGGCTCAAGCACCAAACCATGCTGGTGAATGAAAACCGCCTGAACCTGGCCGACCTGCGCGCCCGCCAATACCTGGCCCGCCAGATGGAAAACCACTTCTTCGGCAGCGGCGCCGATGCCGCCCAGGGCTACGTCCCCCCCACACCCTGATCTTGGCCGAGCCGATTGAATGGCTGGCCGACGGCACGCCGTTCAGCCCGCGCTTTAGTGACCGCTACCGCAGCGAATCCGGCGGGCTCACCCAAGCCAGCGAGGTCTTTTTCAAAGGCTGCGGCCTGCCCGATGCCTGGGCCGACCAGGCCCAATGGCGGATTCTGGAAACCGGTTTTGGCCTGGGCCTGAACTTTCTGGTTACCTGGGCTGCCTGGAAGGCCGACCCGCAACGCCCCCAACTGCTGCATTTCGTCTCTATCGAAGCCTGGCCCGCCAGCGCCGACGACCTGCTGCGCAGCTTTGCGGCCCACCCCGAACTCCTGCCGCTGGCCACGCAATTGCACGCCCAGTGGTGGGAGCTGTCGCCCGGCTTCCACCGCCTGGTGTTTGAAGGCGGCCAGGTCATGCTGACGCTGTGCATAGGCGATGCCCAGCCCATGCTGCGGGAAATGGTGTTCGAGGCCGACAGCGTGTACCTGGACGGCTTCAGCCCGCAGCGCAACCCGGAAATCTGGAGCCTGCACACGCTGAAAGCCGTGGCCCGGCATTGCCGGCGCGGCACCCGGGTCGCCACCTGGACCATTGCCCGCGCGGTGCGCGACGGCCTGGCCCAGTGCGGCTTTGAGGTGCAAAAAACCCCGGGCGTGCCACCCAAGCGCGACAACCTGCAAGGCAGCTTCAACCCGCAATGGGAGCCGCGCAAACCACCGCTGGCCGCGCCCATGCCGCCCAGCCACTGCGTGGTCATCGGGTCGGGCGTGGCCGGCGCGGCGGTGGCGGCCAGCCTGGCACGGCGCGGCTGGAAGGTCACGGTACTGGACGCCGCTGCGGCGCCTGCAGCCGGGGCATCCGGCCTGCCGGGCGGTGTGCTGGCGCCGCTGGTGTCCAAAGACGACAACCAGCTGTCGCGCCTGTCGCGCAGTGGTATCCGCGCCACCCTGCAACAGGCTGCGGCCTTGCTGAAAGCCACTGAGGACTGGCAGCCCTCGGGCGTTCAGGAAATGCGCGCCGACGATAGCCCGCTGTGGCATGCGCATGCGGGCTGGATCAAACCGGCCCGGCTGGTACAGGCCTGGCTGGACCAGCCCAACATCACGTGGCAAGGCAATGCCCGGGCTGAGCGTTTGCAACAGGTTGCCGATGGCTGGCAAGTCTGGGGCACCGACGGCCAGCTGCTGGCGCAAGCCCCGCTGGTGGTGGTCGCCGCCGCCCTGGGCAGCGCCGCACTGGCCGGGGTGGCGCTGCCCTTGCAGCCTATACGTGGCCAGGTCAACATGGGCACGCGTGGAGCTGAGGTGCTGCCGCCCTACCCCGTCAACGGCCACGGCAGCTTCATCCCCGATCTGCCTACGGCCCAAGGCCGGCGCTGGATCATGGGCGCCAGCTTCGAGCGTGACAACGCCCAGGCCGACATCACCGCTGCCGACCACCAGGCCAACCTGGAACGCCTGCAGGTGCTGCTGCCCGATGCCGCCCTGGCCCTGCAAGCCCAGTTCGGCGATGGCAGGCTGCAGGCCTGGGCCGGCGTGCGCTGCGCGGCGCCGGATCGCCTGCCTATGGTCGGCTGCATCGCGCCCGGCCTGTGGGTCAGCACGGCCATGGGATCGCGGGGCCTGAGCTTTGCGCACCTCTGCGCCGAGCTGCTGGCCGCGCAACTGCACGGCGAGCCCTGGGCAGTGGAGAAAAAACTGGGGGCTGCGCTGGACGTGCTGCGCGTGCTGAAACCGCGCGGCTAGCGGTGCGCGCGGATCGAGGCGACGATGCCCAGGGTGAACAGCAATACAGCCAGCCACTGCAAGCCGCTGGGCCATTGACCGTCCCAGACAAAGGAATACAGCAGGCCGAACAGGGTTTCGCTGACGATCAGCTGGCCGCACAGGCTGGCGCCCAAACGCTGCGACGCGATGCTCCAGCAGACGGTGGCCAGCCAACCCGAGCCCACGCCTATCGCTACAAATACAATAGCTGCCAGCGCTTTATCTTCCTGCGCCAGCAGCACTTTTGGCTCTGAACCCACGAGCAGCCACAAACCCATGGCGCCGACACCGGTGGCAATGCCCAGCCAGTTGGTCCAGTCGCTGGCCCGCACCTCGGGGTGGCGCTTCAGCCAGGCCGAGTTCCACACTGCAAACGCCGTCCAGCTGGCCATGGCCGCCAGTGCAAAGCCAATGCCGCGCCAGGTATGCGGATAGGCCGTGGTGTCACCCGCCTGCTGCACGCCGAGCATCAGCGCCAGCCCGGCAATGGTCAGCACCAGACCCGGCAGCAAGGCCGACCAGCGCAAATGCCCGGGCTTGCCCAACAGCATCACCCAGACCGGAATCGTGCCGATGATCAGCGTCGGCAGCTCGGTGCCCGCGTCCACAATCGCCAGGGCCAGCAGCCAGTAGTAGCCGGTAAACCCCAGCATGCTCAGGCCCAGCGCCGCCCACGCCTGCTGCCGCGTCGGCCGGGGCCGCGAGCGCCAACCCGCACACACCAGCACGGCCGCAAACGCGCCGTAGACAACAAACCGCCCCACGGTCACATCCACCGGCGCAAAGCCGCTGAGCACCCGTGGCGCGACGAACACCAGGCCCCACAGCGCACCGGCCGCCAGGCCGGCCAGAATGCCGGTCAGCAACGGTTAGGCAGCACCAAAGCCATCGTCGGCCGCGATCACCGCACCATTGATGAAATGGCTCTGCCCGCTAGCCAGCATCACCAGCAGCGCGTCCAGGTCTTCCGGCTTGCCGACGCGCTTGCGCGGCAGCATGTTCACCAGCTTCTGACCCTGCTCGGTGCCCCAGTGGTGGTGGTTGATTTCGGTGTCGATATAGCCGGGGCAGATGGCGTTCACGTTGATGCCGTACTTGCCCCACTCCACCGCCATGGCCTTGGTCATCTGGATCACCGCGGCCTTGCTCATGCAGTACACGCCGATCTGCGGCAGCACCTTGAGCCCGGCCATGCTGGCGATGTTGATGATGCGCCCACCGGTAAAGCTGCCCGGCGCCGAGCCCTGAGCGCGCGCCAGCATGCGCTTGCCGACCTCTTGCGCCACAAAGAACGCGCCGCGCACATTGGTGTTGAACATGAAGTCGAAGTCGTCTTCGCTCACGTCCTGGATGCGCTGGGTGGTGCTGACGCCCGAGTTGTTGACCAGGATGTCGATCGAGCCGACCTCGGTCTCGGTATGCGCCACGGCCGATTTGATCGAGTCGTTGTCGCTCACGTCCAGCTCGACCACGGTGGCGTCGCCGCCCTCGGCGATGATGTGGGCGCGCAGCTCCTTGAGCTTGTCAATGCGGCGGCTGGCCAGTACCACGGCCGCGCCAGCCTGTGCCAGTGTGCGGGCAAACTGCGCGCCCAGCCCGCCAGAGGCGCCGGTGACCAAGGCCACGCGGCCCGAAAGATCCATGCTGTATGCCATTGCGAGTGTCTCCAAGATGATGCAGGAATGGCCCGATTGTGACAGTGCGCCTGCGCCAGTCCGCATAAAATCGCGGCGATTTTGTCCGTCCCCGTAACAGTGCCGTAACCGCTGTCGCCCGCCCCACACCAGAAAAGAATGACATGACCAACGAAGAGATCCTCGCCCAGTTTGGCCCCCGCGAAGCCATGGAATATGACGTGGTGGTGGTCGGCGGCGGCCCCGGTGGCCTGGCCACGGCCATCCGCCTGAAGCAGCTGGCAGCCGACAAAGGCACGGACGTGTCGGTGGTGGTGCTGGAGAAAGGCTCCGAGCCCGGCGCCCACATCCTCAGCGGCGCCATCATGGACCCGATTGCGCTGAGCGAGCTGTTCCCCGACTGGAAGGCCATGGGTGCGCCGCTGAACCAGCCGGTGACCGACGATGCGATGATTTTCCTGGGCGAAAAGTCGGCCTTCCGCACACCCAATCTGCTGCTGCCCGACTGCTTCCAGAACCACGGCAACTACATCATCAGCCTGGGCGCGCTGACCAAATGGCTGGGCGAGCAGGCCGAAGCCCTGGGCGTAGAAATCTTCCCCGGCTTCGCCGCCGCCGAGGTGCTGTACAACGATGATGGCTCCGTCAAAGGTGTGGCCACCGGCAATATGGGCGTCAGCAAAGAAGGCGAGCCCACGGCCGACTTCCAGATCGGCATGGAACTGCACGCCAAGTACACCGTGTTCGCCGAAGGCGCACGCGGCCATCTGGGCAAACAGCTGATTGCCAAGTTCAAGCTCGACGCCGGCAAAGACCCGCAAACCTACGGCCTGGGCATCAAGGAAGTCTGGGAGATCGACCCCAAACGCCACCAGCCCGGCTTCGTGATGCACACCGCCGGCTGGCCCATGGACAGCAGCACCTACGGCGGCGCTTTCCTGTACCACATGGAGGGCAACAAGGTCACTCTGGGCTTCATCACCGGCCTGGACTACAGCAACCCGTATCTCAGCCCGTTCGAGGAATTCCAGCGCTGGAAGACCCACCCGAATGTGCGCTGGTACCTGGAAGGCGATGCCGAGCACGGCATCAAGCCGGCCAAACGCCTGGGCTACGGCGCCCGCGCCATCACCGCTGGCGGCCTGTCCAGCCTGCCCAAGACCGTGTTCCCCGGTGGCGCACTGGTCGGCTGCGATGCCGGCTACCTGAACGTCAGCCGCATCAAGGGCAGCCACGCCGCCATCAAAACCGGCATGCTGGCCGCCGAAGCCGCTTACGAGGCGGTGACCAGCGGCCGCCAGCACGACGAGCTCAGCGCCTACCCGGCTGCGTTTGAAAAAAGCTGGCTGCACACCGAGCTGCACAAGGCGCGCAACTTCAAGGCCTGGTTCAAGAAGGGCTTGTTCACCGCCACGCTGATGAACGGCATCGAGCAGTTCCTGTTCAAGGGCCACATCCCCTGGACCCTGCACCGCGACAAACCCGACCACGCCTACCTCAAGCCCGCGGCCGAGTGCAAGCCCATCGTCTACCCCAAGCCGGATGGCAAGCTGACCTTCGACCGCCTGAGCAGCGTGTTCATCAGCAACACCAACCACGCAGAAAACCAGCCCGCGCATCTGACCTTGAAGGATGCCAGCGTGCCGGTCAACATCAACCTGCACACCTACGCCGGCCCCGAGGCGCGCTACTGCCCGGCCGGCGTGTACGAGTTCGTGAAGACCGACGCCGGCCAGGACCGGCTGCAGATCAACGCGCAGAACTGCGTGCACTGCAAGACCTGCGACATCAAGGACCCGACGCAGAACATCGTGTGGGTGACACCCGAAGGCGGCGGTGGGCCGAACTACGCGGGCATGTAAGTTGGAGGCCTATTTTTAGGCATCAAATAAGGCTGTAGCGCAGGTAGCACCTGCGGGAGACGCTCCTGTTTTTGACATCAAAAACAGGAGCGTTTTGCTTTCAGCCTGCGCGCTGCCAGACCTGCGCGTCGGTGATGGCGCGCACATCGACGCGCACCGGCAGGATGCCGTCGCGGGCCGAGCGGTCGGCCACGGTCTGCAGCGCGGCGATGTCGGCCTCGCTGACGGGTCGGCCTGTCACCGCCGCACGCGCGGTGATGGTGCGCGAGGCCTCGATGGGCAGCCGGGTCAGCTGGGTGTAGGCCTGGGCATAGGCTTCGGGATGCGCCAGCGCCCAGTCGCCGGCGCGGGCCAGGCGGTCCAGAAACTGCACGATGGCTTTGCGCTTGCCGGCATCGACCAGGGCTTCTTCGCTGGCAGTAATGAAGCCCAGCGCGGTATTGATGCCGCGCCCGTCGCGCAGGATGCGGCCGCCGTTTTGCAGTGCAATCGTGTAGTACGGGTCAAAGATCGCCCAGGCGTCGATCTGCTTGGACGAGAACGCGGTCGACGCATCGGTGGGCAGCACGAACTTGATGGTGACTTCGTCGCGCCGCACGCCGGCTTCTTCCAGCGCGCCATACAGCTGGTACTGCGAAATGCTGCCGCGTGCCGACGACACCACCACCGTCTGCCCGCGCAGATCGGCCACGCTGCGCAGCTTTGAGTCGCCCTGCACCACGATGCCCAGCGACTCCGGCTTGCCGACGCGGGTGGCGACGATCTTCAGCGGCGTCTTGCCCACCGCGGCGGCCAGCACCGGTAAATCACCGGCCATGGCCGTGTCCACCGCACCGCTGCGCTGGGCTTCAAACAGTGGCGCTGCGCCCTGGAAGTTGGCCCAACGCCAGCTGAACGGTGCGCCGTCCAGCGCCTTGGACGCTTCGAACAGCGCACGCAGGCCACCGGCCTGGTCGCCCAGCACCAGTGCCGGCAGCGTCTGGGCCCGGCCGATCATGGGAAAGGCGGAGATAGCAGAGAAAGCCGGTAGAGCCGCAGCGCGTTGCAGCCATTGGCGGCGCGAAAGAGAAGAGTGTTGTAGATCGGTCATGCCGCGAAGTTAGCAAGCCGGGTCGCGCAGCCCAACAACGCATTCCAACTATGGACATGCGTTTTTCTGCGTTGGCTTTTGGCGCCGCCCTGGTTACGGTGCAAGGCATGAAAACTTCTCTATTAACCCGCCGCGAATGGCTGCAAGCCGCCGCTGCGCTGGGCGCCACCGGCCTCGGCGCCGCCCAGGGGGCCTCCGCCACCCCGTCCCAAGACCTCAGCGGCGTGACCCTGCGCGTCGGCACCTACAAGGGCCTGTGGCGCCCTCTGCTGCAGGCGTCCGGCCAGGCGAATACACCGTACAAGATCGACTGGCGCGAATTCAACAACGGCGTGCTGCACATCGAGGCCATCAACGGCGACGCGCTGGACCTGGGCTCGGGCAGCGAGATCCCGGCCGTCTTTGCCGCGCGGCAAAAAGCCCATGTGCGCTTCGTCGCCGTGACCCACGAAGACCTGAACAACCAGGCCACCCTGGCGCGCAAAGACTCGTCCATCCGCAGCATCGCCGACTTCAAAGGCAAGCGCATCGGCTATGTGCGCGCCACCACCGCCCACTACTACCTGGCCAAGCAACTGGCCGAGGTCGGGCTGTCGTTCAGCGACATCGACGCGGTCAGCCTGACGCCAGCCGATGGCCTGTCGGCCTTTGCCCGCGGCGACCTGGATGCCTGGGCCATCTACGGCTACAACGGCCAGCTGGCGCGGACCCAATACGGCGCGCGCACCATCAAGACGGCGGTGGGTTATCTGTCGGGCAACTTCCCGATCTACGCCAACCCGCGCACCCTGGACGACGCGCCGCGCCGCGCCGCCATCGGCGACCTGCTGCAGCGTTTGCAGCGATCCTTTGCCTGGATCAACGGCAACTACCTGGCCTATGCCAAGGCCCAGTCGGCCGAGACCCGGGTACCGGTGGGCGACCTGGTCGAGCTGTTCAACGGCCGCAGCAGCGACTACAGCCTGGCCGCTGTCGACGACAAGGTGGTGCGCAGCCACCAGGACGTGGCCGACACCTTCCAGAAGCTCGGCGTGCTCGATGGCCCGGCGAATGTAGTGCCATTCTGGGACCGCAGCTTCGACAACCTGCTGCGCCGCGCCTGACCCTGCCCCCTCCCCCATATTCTTTCCAAGGACACTCCATGAGCCAGAACGACGTTGAATTCATCGGCATGATCCAGACCCACAAGGTCTCGGAAATCCATGCCGCCCAAGGCCCGTCCATCGACCGCGACTATGTGCGCGCCTTCGCCCAGGCCCACGAGCAGGCCGGCTTTGACCGCGTCCTGGTGCCCCACCATTCGACCAGCCCCGACGCCACGCTGACGGTGGCCTACGCTGCTTCGGTGACCGAGCGCATCCACTTCATGCTGGCGCACCGCCCCGGCTTTGTTTCGCCTACGTTGGCGGCACGCCAGTTCGCCTCGCTCGACCAATTCAGCGGCGGCCGGCTGGCCGTGCACTACATCTCCGGCGGCTCGGACGACGAGCAAAAGCGCGACGGCGACTGGCTGGACCACGACCAGCGCTACGCCCGCACCGACGAATACCTGGACGTGCTGCGCAAGGTCTGGACGGCCGACAAACCTTTCGACCACCAGGGCGCGCACTACCGCTTCCAGAAGGCCTTCTCCGACGTGAAACCGGTGCAGAGCTTGAACGGCCGGCCGCATGTGCCGGTGTACTTCGGCGGCGCGTCGGAAGCCGCGATTCCGGTCGCCGGCAAGCATGCCGATGTGTACGCGCTGTGGGGCGAATCGCTGGAACAGGCGCGCGAACTGACCACCCGCGTGCGTGCCGAGGCCGCCAAGCATGGCCGGCAAGTGCGTTTCTCGGTGTCCTTCCGCCCCATCCTGGCCGAGACCGAAGACAAGGCCTGGGCGCGCGCCGAAGCCATCCTGGCCGAGACCAAGCGCCTGCGCGTGGTGCAAGGCTTTGGCGTTGGCGGGCCGCAGCAAAGCGAGGGCGCAAAGCGGCTGCTGGCCGCCGCCGACAAAGGCCCGCGCGTCGACAAGCGGCTCTGGACCGCGGTGGCGCAGGCCATTGGCGGCCGATCCAACAGCACGGCCCTGGTCGGGACACCCGAACAGGTGGCCGACGCCCTGCTCGACTACTACGACCTGGGCGTCACCACCTTCTTGATACGCGGCTTCGACCCGCTGGAAGACGCCACCGACTACGGCCGCGAGCTGATCCCGCGCACCCGCGAACTGGTGGCCCAACGCATCGCATCGCAAAGGAAAGCCGCATGAGCGCCGTACTCTCCATAGATCGCAGCACGCGCCTGCCGCTAAACCCGCATCCACAGCAGAAGTTCTGGTTCGACCCCATCCCGGCGCGCACCAGCATCGAGGCCGAGCGCCGGCACCGGCAGGAGCGCTTGGCGGGCGCCTTCCGGCTGTTTGCCCGTTTCGGCTTTGCCCAGGGCCTGGCCGGCCACATCACTGCGCGCGACCCGGAGTTGAGCGACCATTTCTGGGTGAACCCGCTGGGCGTGCATTTCTCACGCATCAAGGTGTCGGACCTGCTGTTGGTGAACAGCAAGGGTGAGACCGTGATCGGCGACCGGCCACTGAACAAGGCGGCGTTTGCCATCCACGCAGCGATCCACGAATACAACCCGAAGATCGTTGCCGCAGCGCACACCCATTCAACCTACGGCAAAGCCTGGTCGACCCTGGGCCGCAAGCTCGACACGCTGACGCAAGACGCCTGCGTGTTCCACGACGATGTGGCGCTGTTCGACGACTTCACCGGCATGGTGGTGGATGAAAGCGAAGGCCTGCGCATCGCCAAGGCCCTGGGCGACCGCAAGGGCGCGATCCTGCAGAACCACGGCATCCTCACCGCCGGCCCGACGGTGGAAGCCGCTGCCTGGTGGTACATCGCACTGGACAACGCCTGCCACACCCAGCTGCTGGCCGAAGCCGCGGGCACGCCCAAGCCGATTGACGAAGCCACGGCCCGCCACACGCACGAACAGATAGGCAAGCCCGAGGGCGCGCTGCATTCGTTTGAGAGCCTGTACGAGGGACTGGTGCAGGCCGAGCCCGAGCTGCTGGACTAGCGCGACACCGGCGCATTGCCAACGTTGCCAACATTGATTTAGCGCAAACACCGGTGGAGCCCCCTGGCTACACTGGTACGCACAAACCAATGGAGGCATCGCATGAAAATTCTCCTCGCCGTGGACGGCAGCGCCCACACCAAGAAAATGCTGGCCTACCTGGCCACGCACAACGAGCTGTTTGCCACCGTCAACGACTACATCGTGCTGACCGTGCAGCCCACGATTCCGCCGCGGGTACGCAGCGCGGTGGGCAAGGAGGCGGTGGACAACTATGCGCTGGAGGAAGCCGAGAAAGTGCTGGCCCCGGTCAGTGAGTTCCTGCTGCGCCACGGTATCGATGCCAAGACCAGCTGGAAGATGGGGCGGGCCGGCGAAACCATTGCCCAGTTTGCCGATGTCGAGAAATGCGACATGGTGGTGATGGGCTCGCACGGCCATAGTGCGCTGACCAATCTGGTGATGGGCTCGGTGGCCACCCAGGTGCTGGCGCACTGCAACGTGCCGGTGCTGCTGGTGCGCTAAAAACAGCGCATTTTTTAAGCATTAAATCACCCTCTAGCGCAGGTAACACCTGCACCAGACGCTCCTGTTTTTGACATCAAAAACAGGAGCGTTTTTGTTTTGGCCTTGGCGCGAGCCGCATCGTACGATCCGTCCACCGATACCTGCGCTTTTTTGCCAATGCTTGCGCTTTTGCCGCATAGCGTTTGCCGGCATGGCGGAGAATGAATCTGCTGACCGGTCTGTGCAGGTGTATGCAGCTTTTCCTTATCTTTGGGAAAGCCGCAGCTGGCGTTTTACATACCAATGTTGTTTGCTATAAAAATAGAAAGCTAGTGCGCGGTATGGACGATTCTGCTGAAGAAATAAGTCGTGACGTAGCCTTGGTAGGCCGGATTGAATCAGTTCCAACGCTGCTGCGGGTGCTGTGCGAGATCACCGGCATGGGCTTTGCCGCAGTGGCCCGGGTGACCGATGGCACCTGGATCGCCTGCTCGGTACGCGATGAAATCAGCTTCGGGCTGCTGCCCGGCGGCCAGCTGGATGTCAACACCACCCTGTGCAAGGAAGTGCGTTTTTCCCGCACCCCGGTGGTGATCGACCAGGCCAGCACCGACAGCCGGTACTGTGACCACATCACACCGCGCACCTATGGGATTGAAAGCTATGTGTCAGTGCCCATCGTGCTGTCCGACGGCAGCTACTTCGGCAACCTCTGCGCCATCGACCCCCGTCCGGCCAAGGTGTCCGAGCCGCGCATCGTGGCCATGTTCCACCATTTCGCGACGCTGATCGCGGTGGAGTTGGAAAACGCGCGCCGCCAGTACCTGGTACAGGCCGCGCTGCTGGGCGAGCGCGCCGCCAGCGAACTGCGCGAGCAACTGATCGCCATCCTGGGCTACGACCTGCGCACGCCCATCAGCCTGATCGCCCTGAACAGCCAACGCTTGCTGGCCAAGGCCCAAGACCCTGCGGCGGTGGCCCGTATTGCGGGTGATATCCACGCGGGGGTGAAACAGGTCTCCACCCTGATCGACCACGCGCTGGACTTTGCGCGGGGCCGCCTGGGCTGCGCGATCCATGTGAAACCCGCGCTCGTGGAGCGCATGGACGAGGCCTTGTTCAGCGTGGTCACTGAAATACAGACGGGTTTTCCTGGCCGTGAGATCGAATGCCAGTTCGACATATCCCGGCCCGTGCAGGTGGACCGTTTCCGGGTGCTGCAACTGGTGGCGAATCTGCTCAGCAACGCGCTGGTCCATGGTGCGCCCGACAGCCCGGTGCAACTCAAGGCCACCACCACGGCAGACAGCCTGGTGCTGCAGGTCAGCAACCAGGGCCCACCCATTCCGCACGGCAGCCTGGACAAGGTTTTTGCCCCGTTCTGGCGCAGCGGCACCTCGGCGCAGCGCGAAGGGCTGGGCCTGGGTTTGCACATCTGCGCGCAGATCGTCCAGGCCCACCAGGGTCGCCTGGGCGTAAGCTCTTCTGCCGACGCGGGCACCGTGTTCACCGCCACCTTTCCGCAAGCAGCCGCAGGCCCGGCCAACGCGCTGCTGCAATAAGAAGGTTCTACGGTTGAAGCAGCTGCTCCGGCACGTGTGCGGCGTCACGTGCGCTTGGATAGGAACGGCCATTTCTGGCTGTTCTAAATCGATGTTGCGGCCTACTTAAAGCGGCTCATCCGGCATCATAAAGATGAAAGGCCGGTCCGTTGAAGGCGCGTCGATATTCAGGATCTCGTCGGTCTGGCCATCTTGTCGCACCATGAAAAGCTTGCATCCCAGTGCCCCCGCACGCCCAACCGAGAACTGAAAATTCGACGTGCATCCCTGTGCCAGATGCAGGTCGAGCTCTAGCAGCAGCCGCGGATCAGAGTCCGCTGCAAGGTTTGCGAAATCTCGCACCAATTGCGTCAGTGCAGCAAATAAAGCGGTGTGCTGGGCGTGGTCTAGATGGAGGACGCGTCGTGGCATGGTACTGAAATCAATCGAGCCCTTGAACGGAGGAACTGGAAATTTGCTATCTCCGCCCATGGTCTAAAACCTCGCCCATTCTTGGACGCTCCAAAGCTACTGAAGAAATGCATTTTTTGGTGGCCTTTAAAGGTTCTAAATGGTTTGAGGACGCAATCGGTCATCTGGGTGAAAACGGCGCCTACGTCTGGGCGGGTCAAATGCCTGGATGCCGCGCTGGCAGTGTCTCAAGAGGCGCAAAGCGCGCCTAGCGCCGAGTGACCAGGCAGCAACAACCATCTGCGAAATTGCGTATTCGCTTTCGTTTTCACGCAAGTTTTTTTACCCAGGCCTGGAGGCCACTCCCGTGGCAGGCCGGGGCGCTAACATGGCCCGACCATGACCGAAACCGATGCACCAGCACCCAGCCAAGTCTTTCGTCTGAACTACCGCACGCACGATGTCGACGAGTTCAGGGGCTTTCTGTCCTCACACCATGCTGTCGTAAAGGTCGAGCCATTCGGCCCAGAGCTGTTCACGGCTGAAGCCCATGCCGTCATGATGGATGGCCTGTGTATTTCACGATCCATGCACTCCACCGGCATGGGGCTGACTTTCGACGGTGTGTTTGATGGCTATGGGCTCACGCTTCCCGGATCGGGATTACTGGCAGTCCATGTAGCACGGCGGGGCTTTCTGGAAAGCAAGCCGGATGGGGGACTGATGGTGGATTCCACCTCCGTCACGCGCACCGTGTTCGGGCCGGATACCACCTTGAACCGGATAACGGTTGGCACCAACGAGATGCATCGCAGGCTGACCGACATGTTGGACCAACCCATCCTGCGACGCATTCGGTTCGCACCGGACGTAAGCCTTGCATCGCCCGCAGCCGGTTTGGCCGCCACCCTGTCGCAGCTGGTCCATGAAGGTGTCGACGGTGATGCCGTTTTACTGAAATACCCCGCAGCCCTCACCAGCTTGCGTGAGGCCATCCTGCATTTGCTGCTGGAGGGCATGCCGCACAGCTATTCCGAGCAAATGTCCCGTCAGGCGCGCATGCCCAGCCCGGGGCACGTCAAACGCGCCATTGACTTCATGGCGGCCAATGCCGCCAGCCCCCTGCGCCTGAGCGATATTGCCTTGGCATCGGGCACCAGCGTGCGGTCATTGCAGGGTGGCTTCATGCGGTTTCGCGGCATGTCGCCCATGGCGCATTTGCGCCACATCCGCCTGCATGGGGTGCGGTCGGATCTGTTGGCGGCGGGCGCGGGTGCGACGGTATCGCACATTGCCCACACCTGGGGCTTCCCTCACCTGTCGTCGTTTTCTACCTTGTACATGCGCGCTTTTGGCGAGCTGCCCTCCGCCACACTGCGTCGCGCCAGCAAGGGCTAGGAACCCTAGTGTGGTTTACAGGGTTCTGCTGCCCAGTGACCTGCCCCCAACAAGCATTTGTGAAATTGCGCATCAGCTATCGTTTTTGCGCAATTTATCCCCGTTCCGCTGGGGGTTTTTAAAGCTGGCGGCTTGGGTGCCGGTATCGTCTACGCATGCCTGACACCGCAGCACCAACCCAACCCCTTCGCCTGCGCTTCCAATCCCAGGATATCGACGAGTACCGGGCCATCGTATCCGCGCACCACGCGCCAGTGCGTGCCGGTTCGCTGAGTCCCTCGGGGTTCACCGTGCAAGCGGATGCGGTGATGACGGAGGGCATTTGCGTGTCGCAGGTGGTCTGCCCCACCGGGGTCGAATGGGCTTTCGAAAGCGAGTTCGATGGCTACTGCCTGGCGCTTCCCACCGCCGGGTCATTCGCTGTTCGCATGGCGGGGCGTGGCAGCCTGCAGACCCGGCCTAGCGTGGGCGTGATGATGGACTACAGCGCGGTAACCCACTCGGTGCTGGGGCCGGGCACCAGCCTGCCTCGCATTACCATTACCACGCAAGAGATGCACAGCAGGCTGGCAGACATGATTGACCAGCCTGTGCTGCGCCGCATCCAGTTTGCGCCAGAAGTGTGCCTGGTGTCCCCCGCCGCCCATCTGGCCGCATCCCTTTCACGTTTGATTTTTCAGGGCGTGGAGGGTGATGCCCCCTTGCGCAAATACCCTGCCGCGCTGACCAGCCTGCGCGAAGCGATCCTGAATTTGATCCTAGAAGCCGTTCCGCATAGCTACGGCCAGCAGATGTCGCGCCAGGCGCATCTGCCCAGTCCCGGCCACGTCAAACGGGCCATTGACTTCATGGCAGCCAATGCGGCCAGGCCCTTGCGCCTGAACGACATTGCCATGGCATCGGGTACCAGTGTGCGCTCGCTGCAAGGCGGGTTTATGCGCTTTCGCGGCATGTCGCCCATGGCGTATTTGCGCAATATCCGGCTGCACGGCGCCAGAGCCGAACTGCTCGCGGGGGGTGCCGGTACTTCGGTGTCACACATCGCCTACACCTGGGGCTTTCCCCATCTCTCGTCGTTTTCTACGGTGTACGTGCGGGCCTTTGGCGAGCGGCCATCGACCACTCTGCGGCGGGCCACAGGCGGCACGCACCAGGAGTTTGGCCGACGCTAGAAAAAGGGCCAAATTTCCGGCATGAAATAAGGCTCTTGCGCTTACTTGGTGTGCATGAGACGCTCCTGTTTTTGACTTCAAAAACAGGAGCGTTTTGCTTTAATGACCGCTGTGGTTGGCCGCCGGCTTCTTGCCGAACAAGGCGCCGATCTCGCCCACCACGCCACGGCGGAACAGCAGCACGCAGACCACAAAGATCGCGCCCATGATGACGGTGACCCAGGAGCCCACCTTGTCGGCCAGCAGGTTCTCCAGGCTGACGATGGTGAAGGCCCCGGCCACCGGCCCGAGTATCGTGCCCAGCCCGCCCAGCAGGGTCATCAGCACCACCTGGCCCGAGGTATGCCAATGCACGTCGGCCAGCGAAGCCAGCTGGAACACCAGCGATTTCATGGAGCCCGCCAGGCCGGCCAGCGAGGCCGAGATCACAAAGGCCAGCAACTTGAACCGGGCCACGTCATAGCCCAGCGAGATGGCCCTCGGCTCGTTGTCGCGGATGGCTTTCAAAATCTGGCCGAACGGCGAGTGGATGGTGCGATGGATCAGCCAGAAGCCGGCCAAAAACACCGCGAACACAAAGAAGTACATGGCGATGTTGTCGTTCAGATCGACCACCCCGAACAGCTTGCCGCGCGGAATGCCCTGCATGCCGTCTTCCCCGCCAGTGAACGGCATCTGCAGCGCCACAAAGTAGACCAGCTGCGCCAGGCCCAGCGTAATCATGGCGAAGTAAATGCCCTCGCGGCGGATCGCCAACAGGCCAAACAGCGCTCCCAGCACGCCGCCAAACGCGGCCCCCGCCAGCAGGCCGAGTTCGGGCGACAGGCCCAGGTCGCGGCACAGGTAGCCGGTGATGTAAGCCGAGCCGCCGAAGAACGCAGCATGCCCGAACGACAGCAGGCCGGCAAAGCCCAGCAGCAGATTAAAGGCGCAGGCAAACAGGGCAAAGCACAGCAGCTTCATCAAAAACGTGGGGTACAGCACAAAGGGTGCGACGCAGCCCGCGGCGATCAGCACCGAAAATAAGGCAATAGTGCGCTGGCGTTCAGTCATAGCGTTCATTCCAATCCATCTCGACTTTTAGGCTTGCTTGCCAAACAGGCCTGCGGGTTTGACCAGCAGCACCAACACCATGACCACAAAAATCACCACCGCCGAGGCCTCGGGGTAGAACACCTTGGTCAGCCCTTCGACCACGCCCAGCCCCAGGCCGGTGAGGATGGCGCCCAGGATCGAGCCCATGCCGCCAATCACCACCACCGCGAACACCACGATGATCAGGTTCGAGCCCATCACCGGGTTGACCTGCATGATGGGCGCCGCCAGCACGCCGGCAAACGCCGCCAGTGCCGCGCCCACCGCATAGGTGGCGGTCAGCAGCACCGGCACATTGATGCCCAGGGCCTGCACCAGGTCGGGCCGCTGGGTGGCGGCGCGCAACGTGGCGCCCAGGCTGGTGCGTTCGATCGCATACCAGGCGCTGAAGCACACGGTGAGTGCCGCCACCACCACCCAGGCCCGATAGATCGGCAGGTACATGAAGCCCAGGTTGAAGCCGCCCTGCAGCAGCTCGGGCACCTCGTATGACTGGCCCGACACGCCAAAGTAATTCTTGAAAACGCCCTCGGCAATCAAGGCCAGACCGAAGGTCAGCAGCAGGCCATACAGATGGTCCAGCTTGTACAAATGGCGCAGCATGGTGCGCTCGATCAGCACCGCCACCAGCCCCACCACCAGCGGCGCCAACAGCAGCGCCACCCAGTAGTTGATGCCCAGGTAGGTAAAGGCCAGCCAGGCCACAAAGGCCCCGACCATGTACTGCGCGCCATGGGCGAAATTGATGATGTTGAGCAGGCCGAAAATGATGGCCAGGCCCAGGCTCAGGATGGCATAGAACGAGCCGTTGATCAGCCCCAGCAGCAGCTGGCCAAAAAACGCGGGTGACGGTATGCCGAAGATGTCCATAGCGGGTGTTTCCCTCTTGCCTGGTGTTGCAAAAAAATCCGGGACCGCGAGCGGCCCCGGGGGAATCAACTTATTTCTTGATCAGGGCGCAGCGCGATGCCGACAAAGGCTGGAAGGCCTCGGCCGCGGGGATCACCGCCTTGACCTTGTAGTAGTCCCACGGCGTCTTGGATTCGGCCGGGGTCTTGACCTGCATCAGGTACATGTCGTGCACCATGCGGCCGTCTTCGCGGATGCTGCCGTTCTTGGCGAAGAAATCGTTGATCGGCGTTTTCTTCATCTGCGCCATCACCTTGGCCGTGTCGTCGCTGTTGATGGCCTTGACCGCCTTCAGGTAGTGCATGGTGGACGAGTACTGGCCCGCCTGCACCATGGTCGGCATGCGCTTGTGCTGGGCGAAGAAGCGCTTGGACCAGGCCCGGGTGTCGTCGTTCAGGTCCCAGTAAAAGCCTTCGGTCAGGTACATGCTCTGGGTGGTCTTCAGGCCCAGCGAATGGATGTCGGTAATGAACATCAGCAAGCCGGCCAATTGCTGCTTGGGCGTGATGCCGAACTCCGCTGCCTGCTTGATGGAGTTGATGGTGTCGCCACCCGCATTCGCCAGGCCGATGATTTGCGCTCCCGAGGACTGGGCCTTGAGCAAAAAGGACGAAAAGTCCGAGGTGGGGAACGGATGGCGTACACCGCCCACCACTTCGCCGCCATTGGCCTTGACCACGTCCGATGCGTCTTTTTCCAGCGCATGGCCAAACGCGTAGTCGGCCGTCAGGAAGAACCATTTCTTGCCACCGGCCTTGGTTACCGCCTTGGCCGTGCCATTGGCCACCGCATAGGTGTCGTAGGCCCAGTGCACGGTCACGTCGTTGCAGCTCTCGTTGGTGATGGCGGTAGAGCCGGCGCCGTTGATGATGGCGATGCGGTTCTTTTCCTTGGCGATCTTCTGTACCGCCAGCGCGGTGGAGGACGTGACCAGCTCGGTCACCACGTCGACCTTGTCGCGCTCGATCCACTCGCGCGCCTTGTTGCTTGAGATATCGCCCTTGTTCTGGTGGTCGGCCGACACCATTTCGACCTTGAACGTGGGCTTTTCTGCGGCCACGAAGTCGTCGATAGCCATCTTGGTGGCGATCACCGCGCCGTTGCCGGCCAGGTCGGAATAGGTGCCCGACAAGTCGGTCAGCACGCCGATCTTGACGATGCCATCCGACACCTGGGCCTGGGCCGCGGTTGCCAATAGCAGCGACAGACCTGCAGCTTGGGCAAGGGGTTTGAGTTTGAATTTCATGGGGAGTCTCCTCTGGTCAACATTGAAAAAATGGAATCACACCCCTAGCAGGGCTTGCATTGCACTGGTCTTGGCTGCCAGCTCATCTTTTTGCACCACCATGGCCACCTGGCCATGCTCCAACACATAGTGCCGGTCCGCCAGGGGCGCGGCGAAGCGGAAGTTCTGCTCCACCAGCACGATGGTGTAGCCACGGGTCTTCAACAGGCGGATCACCTCGCCGAGCTTTTTGACGATCACCGGCGCCAGGCCTTCGGTGATTTCATCCAGCAGCAAGGTCTTGGCGCCGGTGCGCAGAATCCGCGCCATGGCCAGCATCTGCTGCTCGCCACCCGACAGCCGGGTGCCCGGGCTGTTGCGGCGCTCGTGCAGATTGGGGAACAGCGCGTAGATCTCGTCCAAGGTCATGCCACCGGGCGCCACCACCGGCGGCAGCATCAGGTTTTCTTCGGCCGACAGGCCGGCAAAGATGCCGCGCTCTTCGGGGCAAAAGCCCACACCCAGGCGGGCAATGCGGTGCGGCGCCAGGTCGGTGATCTCCTTGCCATTGAACAGTATGGAGCCGGTGCGCTTGCCTACCAAGCCCAGAATCGCCTTCAGCGTGGTGGACCGGCCCGAGCCGTTGCGGCCCAGCAAGGTAACCAATTCGCCGGTGTTCACATGCAGGTCGATACCGTGCAGTATGTGCGACTCGCCATAGTAGGCATGCAGGCCTTTCAGGCGCAAAACTTCTTGGGAGGTATCGCTCATGCTTCCACCCCCACATAGGCTTCCAGCACGCGCGGGTCTTTGGACACAGTGGCGTAGTTGCCCTCGGCCAGTACGCTGCCGCGCTGCAGTACGGTGAGCGTGTCGCACAGCGACTCGACCACCGACAGGTTGTGCTCAACCATCAGGATGGTGCGGTTGGCGGATACCTTGCGGATCAGTTCCACCACCCGGCCCACGTCTTCGTGGCCCATGCCCTGGGTGGGCTCGTCCAGCAGCATCAGCTCCGGGTCTAGCGCTAGCGTGGTGGCGATCTCCAATGCGCGCTTGCGACCATACGGCATCTCGATGGCCACGGTATCGGCAAAGCTTCGCAGGTCGACCTCTTCCAGCAAGGCCATGGCCCGGTCGTTCAGCGCATCCAGCCGGCGCACCGACGACCAGAAGTTGAACGAGTCGCCGCGCTTGCGCTGCAGCGCCACGCGCACGTTCTCCAGCGCGGTCAGGTGGCCAAAGGTGGCCGAGATCTGGAACGAGCGCACCATGCCGCGGCGTGCTACCTGCACGGAGCTTTCGCGCGTGATGTCGATGCCGTTGAACTGGATGTGGCCCTGGGTGGGCTGGATGAACTTGGTCAGCAGATTGAAAACTGTTGTTTTACCGGCACCATTCGGGCCGATCAGCGCATGGATGCTGCCGCGTTTGACCTGCAGGTTCACATTGGAAACGGCGGCAAAGCCCAGGAACTCCTTGGTCAGACCCTGCGTCTGGAGAATGGTGTCGTCAGGCAATGTTTTAAGCAAAAGTATTTCCTTTCTGACTCAATCTGCAGACTTTACTTGCGCGCGCAGCACAAATTTCTGGATTTTCCCGGTTGACGTTTTGGGTAATGTGCAGAACACGATTTGCTTGGGCACCTTGAAGCGGGCCAGATGGGTGCGGCTGAAGTCGATGATGTCCTCGGCCGTGGCCTGGACGCCTGGTTTAAGCTCAATAAACGCACACGGTACCTCGCCCCATTTTTCGTCCGGCTGGGCCACTACCGCGGCCAGCATCACCGCCGGATGCCGGTGCAGCACGTCTTCGACCTCGATGCTTGAGATGTTCTCGCCGCCCGAGATGATGATGTCCTTGCTGCGATCCTTGATCTGGGCATAGCCGTCGGGGTGCATCACCGCCAGGTCACCGGTGTGGAACCAGCCGCCGGCAAAGGCCTCTGCCGTGGCGGCCGGGTTCTTCAGGTAGCCCTTCATCACCACATTGCCACGGAAGAAGATTTCGCCCATGGTCGTGCCGTCGGCCGGTACCGGCTGCAGGGTCTCGGGGTCGAGAACCGCAATCGCCTGCTGCAGCGGGTAGGCCACGCCCTGCCGGCCGTTCAGGCGGGCGCGCTCGTCCAGGGGCTTGCTAGCCCAGGATTCCTGCTTGGCGCAGACGGCCGCCGGGCCATACACCTCGGTCAGGCCATAGGTGTGGGTGATGTCGATGCCGGCTTTCTCGCAGCCTTCGATCACCGCCGCTGGCGGCGCAGCGCCCGCCATCAGGCCCAGCACGGTGTGCGTGATGCCCTCGCGCAGCGCGGCCGGCGCATGGACCAGCATGTTGAACACAATCGGCGCGCCGCACAAATGGGTGATGTGGTGTTCGCGGATCAACCCAAAAATGGCGGCCGGATCGACCCGGCGCAGGCATACGCTGGTGCCGGCCACCAGGGCCATGGTCCAGGGGAAGCACCAGCCGTTGCAGTGGAACATCGGCAGCGTCCACAGATAGACCGCGTGGTGCGGCATCTGCCAGGCCAGCACATTGTTGGCCGCGTTCAGGTAGGCGCCGCGGTGGTGGGTGACCACGCCCTTGGGGTTGCCGGTGGTGCCGGATGTGTAGTTCAGCGCAATCGCATCCCACTCGTCGCCCGGCAGCTGCCAGGCAAACTGCGGGTCGCCCTGGGCGATGAAGGCCTCGTAGCCGGTGTCGCCCAGCGCCTTGCCTTCGGGCGCCAGCGGGTCTTCGACCTCGATCACATAAGGCCGCTGCGCGCCCAGCAGCGACAGGGCTTTCTCCACCACCGGTGCAAATTCGCGGTCGATCAGCAGCACCTTGGCCTCGCCGTGCTGCAGCATGAAGGCGATGGCTTCGCCGTCGAGCCGGGTGTTCAAGGTGTTCAGCACCGCGCCCGACATGGGCACGCCGAAGTGGGCTTCCAGCATGGCCGGCACATTGGGCAGCATCACCGCCACGGTATCGCCCTCGCCTATGCCGCGGGCCTGCAAGGCGCTGGCCAATTGCCGGCAGCGCGCATAGGTTTGGGCCCAGGTCTGGCGGTGGTCGCCGTAAATGATGGCTAGGCCGTCGGGATACACATGGGCCGAGCGTTCGATATAGCTCAGCGGCGACAAGGCCACAAAGTTGGCAGGGTTCTTGTCCAAACCCTGTTGGTACGGGTGGGTGCTGCGCATGGATGCCTCCAGTTCCTGTTCACCGAATACCGGTCCAGGCTTATTTTGTTGACGGGATTATGAGCACAGCTTTTTGACAAGTTACTGACGGGTTACCCAGCCGATCACAGGGAGTTTCCCGTAGCCCGAAATGTATAAAAAATAGGGCTCTAGCGCACATTCCACCTGCGCCACCAGCTATTCAAACCATAGCAACTAGGCCGTTGCCGCGTCGCTGCTGATCGCGTTGCACAGGTAGTCGGCCAGACTGCGCTGGGCGGCGCTCAGCGGCAGTGCGGCCCCCACCAGGGCCAGTTCGCTGGGCGACAGCGCGGGGTAGCCATCGGCCGGGCCCAGCACGCGGTGCTCGGCCAGCACCGCGCTGGTCGGCAGCACGCTGACGGCCAGGCCCGATGCCACCGCCGCCTGGATGCCGGCCAGGCTCTGGCTGCCAAACACAATGCGCCAGCGCCTGCCGGCTTTGTCCAGGCTACGGGTGGCGCGCAGCCGGTAGATGCAGCCCTGCGGGTATAAGGCCAGCCGCACCTCGTCCGCCGGCGGCACATGGGTGGTGCCGGCCACCCACACCAGGGGCTCGGGCCAGGACGCAATACAGGGGCCGCTGCCGGGCTCGCGCTTGAGCAAAGCCATGTCGATGCTGCCGGCGGCCAACGCACGCTGCAGGTCGACGCTCATGCCGCTGGTGGTTTCCAGCCGCACTTGGGGGGCGATGGCCATGTAGCCGGACAAGATGGCCGTCATGCGGCGGGCATCAAAATCCTCGGGCAAGCCAATGCGCACCGTGGCCAGCGCGCTGGGGCTGGCCAGCGCGTCCTCGGCCTCCTGGGCAATGGCCAGCAGCCGGCGCGCATAGCCGGCCAGCATCTCGCCGCGCTCGGTGGGGGCCACGTTCTTGCCGGTGCGGTCGCGCTGCAGCAAGGCGTGGCCCACGCTGTCTTCCAGCCGCAGGATCTGCTGGCTCACGGTGGACTGCGTGCGGTGCACCCGCTCGGCCGCACGGGTGAAGCTGCGCTCGTCCACCACGCACACCAGAGTCTTCAGCAGGTCGAGGTCGAGCATGGCTTCGTTAGTGGTTATTCAAATCAATATTCAATAATAAATCAATTTGCAAATATATAAGCCCTGGTCCACAGTGCGAGCTCGATCCAACCACCACACACCACCATGTCCCTGCACCACACACCCCGGCCGCAATGGCTGACCTTCGACTGCTATGGCACCCTGATCCAGTGGGACGAGGGGCTGCAAGCCGTCTTCGCCGAGATTCTGCAGGCCAAGAACGCCCCCCACATCGACCCGGCCACGCTGATCGCCGTGCACGACCGGCACGAGCACGCGCTGGAGCAAACCCCACCGCACCGCTCGTTCCGCGAGGTCTCGGGCACGGCGCTGCGCCTGGCGCTGGCCGAGCTGGGCCTGCCAAGCCAGGCCGACGACAGCCAACGCCTGACCGAGCGCATAGGCGCCATGCCGCCGTTCCCCGAGGTGGTGGGCGCGCTGCAGCAGCTGAAGACGCGCGGCTTCCGCCTGTGCATCATCTCGAACACCGACGATGACATCATTGCCGGCAACGTGGCCCAACTGGGAGGCTGCATAGACCGCGTCATCACCGCCCAGCAAGGCGGCGCCTACAAACCTGCGCGCCAGCTGTTCGAATATGCGTATGCCCAGCTGCAGGTGGCCAAGGAGGATGTGGTCCACATCTGCGCCAGCCCGCACCTGGACCACGCGGCCGCCCGCGACATCGGCTTTCGCTGCGTCTGGATCGACCGCGGCCGGCGCAGCCCGCTGCCCGACTACAGCCCCGACGCCATACTGCCCACGCTGGAGGGCGTGCCGGCACTGTTCGACACGCTGGGCTGGTCCAACCCAGCTTATGAATAAAAAGTGCCTTTAGCGCAGGATTTATATGCGCCAGCAGCTACTTAAAAAATAGCAAACTACTTGGCGGTCCGCAGCCGCCGGTGCTTGGCAAAAAAGGCCCACAGCAGCGCGCTGGCATCCGGCCCAACGCTGTTGTTGAAGCGCAGCGTGCCGTCGCCGCCGCTCCAGGCGTGATCCAGCCCAGCGATGCGGCAGACCGAGACGATGGGTTTGCGGCCCACGCGGTAGTCCTGCGTCTGGAACGCATGGCGCGGGTTGCGGCCCTTGGGGCGGGCGGGGCTGAGTAAGGTGACCGGGGCCAGGTCGGCGATGCCATTGACCCGCAGAAACTGCTGCGCCACCTGCTGCTGGTTGACGATGCGCACCACCTTGTCGGCCTCGCCGTGCAGGATGATGGCGGGCATGCGCGGGAAGCCACCGCCGTCCACGGTGGCCTGCACCGCCTGCGCCACGTGGGTGCCGCCGCCGGTCTGCATGGCGCCAAAGGCGCTCATGCGGTTGTCCGCGGTGCCAAACACCGGGCCGGAATGCAGGCCCACGGCGGCAATGCGAAAGGGGTAGCGCAGCGCAATGATCTGGGCCAGCGCCGCGCCGGCCGAAAGGCCGGCTAGGTAGACCCGGCTTGCGTCCAGCCCCAGCCTGGCCACCACCTGCGTGACCATGCCCGCCACCAGCCCGGCCTCGCCGCCGCCGTTTTGCGTGGCGCGCTGGTACCACTGCCAGCAGCGGTGGGCGTCGATGGTCACCAGTTGCTGCGGGTACAGCACCGCAAAGCCCTTGCGCTGGGCCAGCTGGTTCATGCGCGTGCCCTGGGCGAAATCGGGCGCCGTCTGGGTGCAGCCGTGCAGCATGACGACCAACGGCAAAGGCTTGAGGGACTGCACCATGTCGCGCTGCGGCAGGTACAGCCAGTAAGTCATGCGCTGGCCATTGGGTGCAGCGAAGAAGGAACGGGTCCAACTGCCGGGCAGCGCCGCCGGTGGCGCGGATTTAGCGGCGGGTTTGGCAGCAGGTTTGGTTCTTGTCTTGGCAGTGGGCTTAACGGATCGTTTGGCGGCAGGCTTGGGCGCAGGTTTCGGAGGCGCGAGCGCCTGTTTGACCGCGGCCTTGGTCGCTTTCTTGGTGGCTGCCGTCAAACTTCTGACCAGCTTATTCTGCTGGGTCTTGGCGATACGGGTCAGGCTTTTCAACCACAGACTGCTGAGACTTCGGGCCATGTGTGCAATCTTTCGTGGTGGTGGCGTTGGCCGGGTGGTCAATCTCGATCGGGGGCGATCGCTTCGGCGTAGTCGTACAAGGCGCCCAAGATTTCTTCACCGCGCTCGTCGGCGGTTTCCGACAGGGTATCGATCTCGCTGAACAGCGTGTCGATGGTGCGGGCACCGCCCTCGCCTTCGAACAGGCGCGCGGCGCGGTGTTCTTCCCAACGCTGCAGCTCTTCGGGCGCCAGGCTGGCCGGAAAGTTACGCGCACGGTAGCGGAACAGCAGCTCGTCCAGCCGGCTGTCGTCAAAGCTGCTGCGCACCTGGGCCAGCTTCTCGGGCGACAGCGCACGCAGATCGTTCAGGCGGCGGCGGTCATGGTCGCCCACAAAGCCGCCGTACAGGTCTTCATCTACATCGCGCGCCGGCTCGGCCGGGCGGCTGAACACCTGCGGCCAGATCGCGCTCAGGTCGGGCAGCGCCCGGATCTCGGCCGCGTGGGCGCGCAGCGTATCGCCCACCAGGCCCCAGCGTGCGGCCAGCTCGGGCGACAAGGTCTTCAGGTTGGACACCACCATCGGCGATTTGTTCAGGTGGATGGTCTTGATCGGCAGGCGCTCTACCCCTTCGGGCAACTCATCGGCCTTGCTGAACAGGCGCAGGCGGATCTCGTCGGCATTCATGCTGCCCAGGACGGCGGGGCTGTGCGCCAGGTCCCAGGCGATCAGCTCGTTCTTGTTGTTGGGGTGCATGGCCAGCGGCCACATCAACGCCAGACAGCCGCGCTCAGCCGGGAACATGCCTGAGATGTGCAGAAACGGCCGTGCACCCTGCACTGTGGTCGGCAGGCCCAGCTCGGCAGCCACCCGGTCCTTTTTATGCAGCCCCAGGCAGAAGTCAAATAGCTTGGGTTGGGCGTTGCGGATCAGCCGGGCCAATGCAATGGTGGCGCGCACGTCGGACAAGGCATCGTGCGCAGCCTCGTGCAGCAGGCCGTTGGCGCGGCTCAGGTCTTCCAGGCGAAAACTCGGCCCACCTTCGGGTTTGGTGGGCCATGCAATGCCATCGGGGCGCAACGCATAGGTGGTGCGCACCACATCCAGCAGATCCCAGCGGCCGCAGCCGTTTTGCCATTCGCGCGCATACGGGTCGATCAGGTTGCGCCAGAACATGAAGCGCGTGATCTCGTCGTCGAAACGGATGGTGTTGTAGCCCACGCCTATGGTGCCGGGCTGGCTGAAGGCCTGCTCGATCTGGGCCGCAAACTCGCTCTCGGGCACGCCGCGCTGCAGGCAGATTTGCGGGGTGATGCCGGTAATCAGGCAAGACTGCGGATCGGGCAGAAAGTCCGGCGCCGGCTGGCAGTACAGCATCATCGGCTCGCCGATCTCGTTCAGCTCGGCATCGGTGCGGATGGCGGCGAACTGGGCCGGCCGATCACGCCGCGCATTGGCACCAAAGGTTTCGTAGTCGTGCCAGAGGAAGGTGTGCTCGGACATGGCCAATCGGGGTTCAGCGCTTGGCCAGGGCCAGGTCGACGCCGCGGTTCGCCAGCGCGTCGGCACGCTCGTTGCCCGGGTGACCTGCATGGCCCTTGACCCAGCGCCATTCGATCTTGTGGCCGGCGGTGTTCACCAGCGTGTCAAGCCGCTGCCACAGGTCGACGTTCTTCACCGGTTCTTTGGAGGCGGTCATCCAACCGCGGGACTTCCAGCCCTTGAGCCATTCGGTCATGCCCTTAAGCACGTACTGGCTGTCGATGTACAGGGTGATGCTGCATGGCTGCTTGAGCGCGCTCAGGCCTTCGATCACGGCCATCATTTCCATACGGTTGTTGGTGGTGGCCAGCTCACCGCCAAACAGTTCTTTCTCGGTACCGCCCCAGGTCAGCAAAACGCCCCAGCCGCCTGGGCCAGGGTTGCCCTTGCAGGCGCCATCGGTATACATGTCAACGTGGTTCAAACACAGCTTTCTAAATCAATCAAACAAGGGTTCGTTTTTACCAGATGCCTTAGCGGCCATCGTGGGCGTCGCGGTGGGCTTTGCGGTTGGCGATGGGGACCGGCGCGTTGGCCAGTACCTTGGGCGCCTTCCAGCTCGGCCCCAGCAAGCGCATGCCGCGCACCCGCTTGACCGCCACCACGAAATACACCGCACCCAGGATCGGCCAGGAGCGCTCGCCCACGCGCTCCATCCAGGCAAAACGCTGCAGCCAGGCCTCGCTGCGCACCGACGGGCGGTAGCAGCCAAACTGCACCGATTCCACCTCGAAGCTCAGCAGGCGCAACCAGTCGCGCAAGCGCCAGTAGCCAATGAATTCGCCGGCCTCGGGCAGGTACAGGTCGCCCACGCCCAGGCGGCGGTACAGCCGGGCCCGGGTTTGCCGCAGGCCCCACAGGCTAACCGGGTTGAAGCCGGAAATCACCACCCGGCCTTCGGGCACCAGCACCCGCTCGGCCTCACGCAAGGTGGTGTGGGGGTCGGGGCTGAGCTCCAGCGCATGCGGCAGCAACAGCAGGTCCAGGCTGCTCTCGGGGAAAGGCAGGGCCGCGAAATCGGTGACCAGGGTGGCCCTCGGGTCCACCGCCCCGCCTGCAAGAGGCGCGCGGAACGCATTGGCGGCCAGCCAGCGGTGCGGTATGCGGTTATTCTGCAGGGCTGGCAACTCTGGCAGCCCGAGCTGGAGTGCATGGTAGCCAAACACGTCGGCCACAGCCTGGTCGAAGCGGCCGCCCTCCCAATCCAGCAGGTAGCGGCCGGGCGGGGTCTTCAACCATTCGTGCAAACTTATAATTTCACTACCCATGAACTTGCTTGCCCTGCCTGCTTTTACCGACAATTACATCTGGATGTTGCACGATGGCCACCGCGCGCTGGTGGTGGACCCGGGCGACGCACAGCCCGTGTTGCACGCGCTGCAGCAGCATGGCCTGCAGTTGGAAGCCATTTTAGTCACCCACCACCATGCAGACCATGTCGGCGGCGTGACCGTCCTGCGCGAGGCCACGGGCGCCAGCGTCTACGGCCCAGCGCGCGAGCGCATTCCAGAGCCCTTGCGCCGGCTGAGTCAAGGGGACCGTGTAACAGCGCTAGGCCTGGAATTCGCAGTCATCGACGTGCCCGGCCACACCGCCGGCCATATTGCCTACTACTGTGCCGACTACGAGGGTGCGCCGCTGCTGTTTTGCGGCGATACCCTGTTCTCGGGCGGCTGCGGCCGTCTGTTTGAAGGCACACCCGCGCAAATGCTCGCGTCGCTGAGCGCGTTGGCCGCGTTGCCGGGCGCGACCCGGGTTTGCTGTACCCACGAATACACTCTTGGTAACCTGAAATTTGCCCGCGCGGTGGAACCGGACAATACTGCGCTGGCTCAGTACCAGGCGCAATGTGTCGCCTTGCGTGCGGCCGACCAGCCGACGCTACCGTCCAGCATTGCGCTGGAGCTACAGATCAACCCTTTTTTGCGCACCCGCCAGGCCACCGTCCAAGACGCGGCCCGGGCGTTTGATGCAACCACCTCTGATGAAGCCAGCGTTTTAGGCGCGCTTCGCACCTGGAAAAACCAGTTCTAATGAAACTTCTCTCTCTTGTCGGTCTGTCGGCGCTGTTATGGCTTACCGGCTGCGCCACGGTTGGCCCCAAAACCGATGCCTCGCTGGACACACCGGCGGCCCGCACTGACACTGCGGCCAAGCCCGGTGCCACAACCGCGCCGCACACCGCGGTCTACCCACGCGGCAGCCTGCAGCCCATTACCGCGGCCGAGGCCAGCTCACGCGGCGTCGCCCAGCTGAAGCCTCCCGTCGATCTGTGGGAACGCATCCGCCGCGGCTTTGCCATGCCCAACCTGGAGAGCGACCTGGTGTCCGACCGCGAGCAGTGGTACGCCACCCGCCCGGACTACATCCAGCGCATGACCGAGCGCTCCAGCAAGTACCTGTTCCATGTGGTCGAAGAGCTGGAGCGCCGCGGCATGCCGACCGAGCTGGCCCTGCTGCCGTATATCGAGAGCGCCTTCAACCCGCAGGCCGTGTCCAGCGCCAAGGCGGCCGGCATGTGGCAGTTCATGCCGGCCACCGGCAATTATTTTGAACTCAAGCAGAACCTGTTCCGCGACGACCGGCGCGACGTGCTGGCCTCGACCCGCGCCGCGCTCGACTACCTGCAAAAACTGTACGGCATGTTTGGCGACTGGCAGCTGGCATTGGCCGCCTACAACTGGGGCGAAGGCAGCGTCAGCCGGGCGATTGCCCGCAACCAGAAGCTGGGCCTGGGCATCAGCTACAGCGAACTGAACATGCCGGCCGAAACCCGGCTGTACGTACCCAAACTGCAGGCGGTGAAGAACATCATCGCCAACCCGGACATGTTCCGCACCGAGCTGCCGCTGATTGAAAACCACCCCTACTTCCAGACGGTGGACCTGTCGCACGACATCGACGTGGCGCTGGCCGCCAAGCTGGCCGATGTGCGGCTGGAAGACTTTAAGGCCTTGAATCCCTCCTCGCACCGGCCGGTGATTCTGGCCGCCGGCACGCCGCAGATTCTGCTGCCATGGGACAACGCGAATATCTTCACCCGCAACCTCGAAGCCTACAAGCAGGGCCAATACGCCAGCTGGACCGCCTGGACTGCACCCAGCACCATGAGCGTCAGCGCCGCAGCCCAGCAGGTCGGCATGAGCGAATACGACTTGCGCAGCGTCAACAATATTCCGCCGCGCATGCTGATCAAGGCCGGCTCGGCCTTGATCGTGCCGCGCTCTGCCGCCATGCAGGATGTGAGTGGCAAAGTGGCCGATACCGCCTACCTGAGCCTGGCGCCGGAAATCGTCAACCGCAAAACTTCGGTGAAAGCCAGCAAGCGCGATACCGTGGCCAGCATCGCCAAACGCTATGGCGTGAGTGCCAGCAATGTGGCCGACTGGAACGACATCAAGACCAGCACCGCATTAAAGGCCGGGCAACAGGTCGTGCTGTTCCTGCCGGTGCGACTGAGCACCCCCAAGCAGCGTAGCAACAGCACAGCCCAGGTGGTCAAATCACCCCAGGCCAAGAAGGTCGTCAAAACGCCGCGCAAGCGCTAAGGCTTCAGGCCCGAAAGCGCTGCTTGGCGCGCAGCGCAAATACATTGGTATAGGTTTTGGCCAGGTCGATCTTGGCCGCCTTGACCACAGGATCGAAGCTGCCCAGGGCTTTCAAAGCGGTCTTGGGCCCATCCTCCGGCAGCAGGCCGTCGATGGAAATCGTCTCGCGCGACTTGTTGAAGGCCGCCAGATAGGTCGCGCGGTCCCCCAGAAAATAGCTTTCAGGCACCAGCTTGATGATGTCGCTGGGGCCAGCGGTTTGCAGCCATTTCAGGCCATGCACCATGGCATTCGTGAGCGCCTGCACGGTGTTCGGGTTCTTTTGGATGAACTCTTGTGAGGCGTACAGGCAGGCGGCGGGCATGGCACTGCCAAACACCTCCAGCGTGCCTTTGAGGGTGCGGGTGTCGGCGATGATTTTGACCTCGCCCTTTTGCTCCAGCATGCCCATCACCGGGTCGATATTGCTGATCGCATCCAGCTGGCCGGTACGCAAGGCCTGCAAGGCGCCGGCGGCTGTGCCCACACCGATGAAACGCACCTCTTCGGATGGCACGCCGGCCCGCGCCAGCACCACGTTCGCCAGCATGTGGGCCGGTGTTCCGAGCGCCGGCACGCCTATCAATTTGCCGCGCAGATCGGCCACCGACTGGTAAGCCGGCAGATTGCGTGCGCTGATACCCAACGCAATCTGCGGCGCCCGACCCTGCTGCACAAAGGCCTGGTAAAACTGGTTCTTGCTTTGATGGCTGATGGTGGACTCGAAGGCGCCTGCGAACACGTCCACCGCACTGCCCGGCACGGTTTGCGGCGAACGCGCGCCGCCCACCAGATCGCTGATCTCCAGCTCCAGGCCCTCGGCCCGGAAGTAGCCGAGCTGGTCGGCAATCGTCAGCGGCAAATGGTAGAGCGCAGCCTCGCCGTCCACCGCCAAAGCCAGCTTCACCTTTTCCAGCTTGTTTTGGGCGCGCAGAGCCGGCGCCACCACCGCGGCGGCAACCAAGGCGGTGGAGGCTAAGAAACTGCGTCGGTGGAGTGAAGGTAAAAGCATGCGGGCGGTGTTTGCCCCAGCTTAGTGCGTGCCCGCCGAATGCACATCGGGACCATCCCCGTGCGGGTTTGTCCGTAACGATGAGAACGTGTTTGCGATTTCTTTGGGGTCGCGTTGGGGTGCAATCGGGATGAGTTGATCGTCAGAGCCCGCAGCATGGGCTCCCTGCCCATGCAAGGGATATGGCGGACAAATCGCCCGATTGCACCCCAACCCGAAGGGCAGGTACCTTTTCGGGCGCTCTGCGTTGTTACAAAACCAGCCAAGGCAGACGCCTTGGCTTGGGTTTTGCGCCTAGCAGCGCATCCCGAAAAGTTACCTGCGCGCCCCCAAAGAAATCGCAAACACGTTCTCAGGCCTACGGGTTAACGCCGATCTACAAACGCATGGGCGATGGTGCCCAGATCCACGTATTCCAGCTCGCTGCCCACGGGCACGCCGCGCGCCAGCCGGGTTACTTGCAGGCCGCGCGCCTTCAGCGCCACGCTGATCACATGGGCCGTGGCCTCGCCCTCGGCGGTGAAATTGGTGGCCAGAATCACCTCTTGCACCAGGCCATTGCTGGCGCGGTCAATCAATTTCTGCAAACCAATATCCTTGGGCCCCACGCCATCCAGAGGGCTGATCTTGCCCATCAGCACAAAGTACAGGCCCTTGTAAGCCGCCGTGCGCTCTACCGCCGACTGGTCGGCCGGGTTCTCGACCACGCACAGCTTGGAGGCATCGCGGCCCTCGTCCTGGCAGGTATCGCAGATGTCTTCTTCGGTGAAGGTATGGCAGAGCGCGCAGTGCTTCACATTGCCGGCCGCCTGCATCAAGGCCTGGGCCAGCATCTGCGCGCCCTCGCGGTCGTGCTGCAGCAAATGGAAAGCCATGCGCGAAGCCGACTTCACCCCCACGCCCGGCAAGCGGCGCAAGCCCTGGATCAAGGCATTCAGCGCACTGGTATCAGCCATCCAGCCCTTTCGTCCGGGATGCTACATTTTCAGTAGCTTCCCCCGCAGATTCCATAAGCGCTAGCGGCCTGAAAAGCATGCAATCAGAACGGGAACTTCATGCCGCCGGGCAAACCAGGCATGCCTGCTGTCAGCTTGCCCATTTTTTCCTGGCTGGTTTCTTCGGCCTTGCGCACGGCAGCGTTGAAGGCGGCGGCCACCAGGTCTTCCAGCATGTCCTTGTCGTCGGCCAGCAGGCTGGGATCGATGGTGATGCGCTTGACATCGTGCTTGCAGGTCATCACGACCTTGACCAGGCCGGCGCCGGATTCGCCGGTGACTTCGATGAAAGCCAGTTCGTCCTGGGCCTTCTTCATGTTGTCCTGCATCGCCTGGGCTTGCTTCATCAGGCCGGCGAGTTGTCCCTTGTTGAACATGGTATTTCCTTAGATAAAAATTAAAGTGGTTTGAGGGTGCCGGGCACGATTTTCGCGCCGTAGTCGCGCATGAGGGACTGCACCAGCGGATCCCCCATGATGATCTCTTCCGCGATGCGCTGCTTTTCATTCGCCGCCGCCGCATTGCGCTTGGCCGGGCTGTCGGCGACGCTGCCGACTTCGACCTCCAGCGTGGCATTCGGCGTGATGGCGTCCAGGGCCACGCGCAGGCGCTCGCGGCTCATGGGCTGGCTCAGGGATTCGCGTTCGATGCGCAGCCGCCAATGGCTGCCGTCTACCGCCACCAGCTGGGACTGCAAGGCCAGTTCGCGCACCAAGCCGCCCACGGCATCGGCCGCCACCAGTTGCTGCACCGTGGCGTACCAGTAGTCGCCATCTGCGGTGTGCACCGGCGCCGCGGCAACCGGGACGGGGCGCGCTTGCAGGCGCTCGCTGGGTTCGCTCTGGACGCGCACGGGCAGTTCCTGCACCGCTGGCGCTGGCGCTGGAGCCGGCACAGGTGCGGGGGCGACCGCTACCGGCGCTGCAGGTGGCGCTGGAACTGGGGATATCGGGGTCGGTGTCGCCTCGGCCACGGCGGCTTTGGCCGCAACCACCGGAGCTGCCACGGGGGCCGGTACAGGAGCTGGCAAGGGCAGCGGCGCGCGCGCCGCTGGTTCAATCAGAGTTTTTTTTTCCGCTGAAGCCCGTACCGCGCTGCCCGGCTTGAAAGCCAGCAGCCGCAGCAGCACCATGGTCAGCGCCGCGTATTCGTCCGGGGCCAGGCCCAGCTCGGCACGGCCGTGCAGGCACATGCTGTACAGCAGCTGGGTCTCATCGGCCGGCATGGCAGCGGCCAGCCGGGCGGTGTCGGCGGCTTCGGGGTCGCTGTCATCGGCTGCGGTACCAGGCACGGCCTGGAGCACCGCCATGCGTTGCAGCACAGCGGTCATTTCTTCGAGGGTGGAGGCGGCGCTCAGGCCGTTCAGGCGCAAGGCCTCGGCCGTTTCGACCACGGTTTTACCGTCGCCCTGGGCCAGCGCATCGATAAGGCGGAGCACATAGCTGCGGTCCACACTGCCCAGCATCTGGCGCACCGTGGCTTCTTGCAGCTGGCCGTTGCCAAAGGCAATCGCCTGGTCGGTCAAGGACAAGGCGTCGCGCATCGAGCCGCGTGCGGCCCGCGACAGCAGACGCAAAGCCCCGGTTTCGGCCTGCACGCCTTCGGTTGCCAGCACCTGGGTCAGGTGCGACAGCACGGTTTCAGGCGCCATGGGGCGCAGGTTGAACTGCAGGCAGCGCGACAGCACGGTGACCGGCACTTTCTGCGGGTCGGTGGTGGCCAGCACGAACTTCAGGTATTCGGGCGGCTCTTCCAGGGTTTTCAGCATCGCGTTGAACGCGGTGTTGGTCAGCATGTGCACTTCGTCGATCATGAAGACCTTGAAGCGGCCCTGCACCGGCTTGTAAACCGCCTGCTCCAGCAGGGCCTGGACTTCGTCCACCCCGCGGTTCGAGGCCGCATCCAGCTCGGTGTAATCAACAAACCGGCCGCTATCAATATCAGTGCAGGCTGTGCAGACTCCACAAGGGCTGGCAGTTATTCCGCCTGTGCCGTCTACGCCCTGGCAGTTGAGCGACTTGGCCAGAATCCGCGACACCGTGGTCTTGCCCACGCCGCGGGTGCCGGTGAACAAATAGGCGTGGTGCAGGCGCTGGGTGGTGAGCGCATTGCTTAGGGCCTGCACCACGTGCTCCTGCCCCACCATTTCAGTGAAATTATGCGGACGGTACTTGCGGGCGAGCACGAGATAAGACATGCGGGGATTCTAAAGGGCTGGCCGCCCCGTTTCGGCGCGTGGCTAGCCGTCGATCAGGATCGCACGAAAGTCGTTCACATTGGTCAGGGTGGGCCCGGTGATGACTGAATCGCCCAAGGCCTGGAAGAAGCTGTGCGCGTCGTTGTTGTCCAGGCTGCTGCGCGGGTTGGTGCCCAGCGCCCAGGCGCGCTGCAGCGTGTCGGGGGCCATACTGGCGCCGGCGATCTCCTCGGCACCGTCCACGCCGTCGGTATCTGCCGCCAGGGCGTACACCCCGGCCAGACCGTCCAGGGCGATGGCCAGCGACAGCAAAAACTCCACATTGCGCCCGCCTCGGCCCTTGCCGCGCAGGGTCACCGTGGTTTCGCCGCCGGACAGCAACACGCAGGGTGTGCTGAACGGCTGGCCATGCACGGCAACCTGCCGGGCGATGCCGGCCAGCGCCTTGCCGATGTCGCGGGCTTCGCCCTCCA
Organism: Rhodoferax sp. OV413; assembly: GCF_900104385.1. Taxonomy (GTDB): domain Bacteria; phylum Pseudomonadota; class Gammaproteobacteria; order Burkholderiales; family Burkholderiaceae_C; genus Rhodoferax_B. The sequence continues at coordinate 412,287 of NZ_FNJA01000001.1, forward strand.
GGCTGTCGCCCAGAATGTACGGGGTGACGCCCGCGTCGCGCGCCACCCGGGCTGCAGCCTCCAGCGCCATCTGCGGCGCGGTGATCTTCCGCGTCTGGTTGCCCTGCAAGCGCGGATCGCCGGGTTTGACGGTCTCGCCCTCGCCGCTTTCCAGCAAGGCGCGCACTGCCGGTGGAATGTCGATTTGGTAGCGCTGCACGATGGCCAGCGCGTCGGCGCAGGTCGTCGGGTCGGCCACCGTGGGGCCGGAGGCGATGTCGATGGGGTTGTCGCCCGGCACGTCGGAAATCAGCAGGGTCAGCAGCTGCGCTGGATGGCAGACCGCGGCCAGGCGCCCGCCCTTGAGGCTGGACAGATGGCGGCGCACGCAGTTCATCTCGGCAATGCTGGCGCCGCTTTTCAGCAGCGCGGTATTGACGGCCTGCTTGTCGGCCAAGGTCAGGCCCGCGCCCGGCGCCACCAGCAGCGACGAGCCGCCGCCAGAGATCAGCGCGATCACCAGGTCATCCGCCGTCAGGCCCGTGACCAGTTGGCGGATGCGTTCTGCCGCCTGCATCCCGGCCGCATCCGGCACCGGGTGCGCGGCCTGCACGATCTCGATACGCTGGCACGGCACCTCGTAGCCGTAGCGGGTGACCACCAGGCCTTCCAGCGGGCCGGCCCAGTGGTCTTCCAGCGCCCGCGCCATCGCGGCCGAGGCCTTGCCCGCGCCGATGACGATGGTGCGGCCCTTAGGTGGCGACGGCAGATGCGGCGGCAGACACAGCGCAGGCTGGGCCGCGGCCACGGCCGCATCGAACATGCGGCGCAGCAGCTGGGTCCGGTCCGTTGCGGGCGTGGCCGCCATATCAGGTCCCGGCGACGGCGTGGCCGGCCATCAGTTCCAGCGCCTTGACCAAGGCCGAGTGGTCCAGGTCGGCCATGCCATTGGCCGCGCAGACCTGCATCAGCTGGGCCGCGCCGGCGGTTTGCGGCAGGGCCACGCCCAGCTCACGCGCGCCCTGCAAGGCCAGGCCCAGGTCCTTTTGGTGCAGGCGGATGCGGAAGCCGGGGTCGAAGGTGCGCTTGACCATGCGGTCGCCGTGCACTTCCAGAATCCGGCTGGAGGCGAAACCGCCCATCAGCGCCTGGCGCACCTTGGCCGGGTCGGCGCCAGCTTTGCTGGCAAACAACAGGGCCTCGCCCACGGCGGCGATGTTCAGCGCCACGATGATCTGGTTGGCCACCTTGGTGGTCTGGCCGTCGCCATTGCCGCCGACCAGGGTGATGTTCTTGCCCATCAGCTCCAGCAAGGGGCGCACCGTCTCGAACGCCGCCTCGGGGCCGCCGCACATGATGGTCAGCGAAGCGGCCTTGGCGCCGACTTCGCCGCCCGATACCGGCGCATCGATGTAGTCGGCGCCCAGGGCGTTGATCTTCTGCGCGAAAGCCTTGGTGGCGATGGGCGAAATCGAGCTCATGTCGACGATGATCTTGCGGCTGCTGCCGTCTTCCATCAGGCTGCCGGCGGCCAGGCCTGTGGCGATGCCGTCCTCGCCAAACAGCACAGATTCCACGTCGGGGGTGTCGGGCACCATGGTGAACACGATGTCGGCATTGCGCGCCACCTCGGCGGCGCTGGCGCAGCGCGTGGCGCTGGACTCGGCAATGCTGGGATGCACCTTGCGCGGCGCGTGGAAGAACACCTGGTGGCCGGCATTGACCAGATGCAAAGCCATGGGCGCGCCCATGATGCCGAGACCGATAAATCCTAATTTCATAGCTACTCCTGCAGATAGATAGCGCGCTAGCGCCTGTTTTGGTTTAAAAAATTAGTAGCCACCCGCGCTGGCGGGCGCTGTCTTGGCGCGCATCTTGGCCACCACCTGCTGGGCGCCGGCCGCCATCAGCCGCGCGTCCGAGCTAACGGTGACAAACTGGAAGCCCTTGGCAATCCGCGCCAGCGCGCCTTCGGGCGTGCCGTTGTGGATGCCGGCCACCACGCCATGGGCTTTGGCCCGGGCCAGGATGTGGTCGATGGCCTCGGCGGCCTTGGGATCGACTTCGTCGAACACCGGGCGGCAGCCCAGCGCCAGCGACAAGTCCGACGGGCCGATGTAGATCGCATCCAACCCTTCGACGGACAGGATGTCGTCCAGGTTGTCCAGCGCCTTGGCGGTTTCGATCATGGCGAAGGTGACGATGGTGTCGTTGGCCTGCTCCGGGTAGTCGGCGCCGCTGTACAGCAACGCCCGCACCGGGCCAAAGCTGCGCGTGCCGCGCGGTGCATAGTGTGTGTAGGCGACCAGCTTTTGCGCATCCTCGCGGGTGTTGACCATGGGGCAGATCACGCCGTAGGCGCCCGCGTCCAGCGTCTTCATCAGGATGCCGGGCTCCAGCCAGGGCACGCGTACCACCGGCACGGTGTCGGTCGTCGAGATGGCTTGCAGCATGGGCAGCATGGCCTGGTAGTCGACCATGCCGTGCTGCAGGTCGATGGTGAGAGAGTCCCAGCCCTGGTGGGCCATGGTCTCCGCCGAAAAGCTGTTCGGTATGGCCAGCCAACCATTGACGGCGGCGCCACCCGACTTCCACAGCGTGCGTAAGCGGTTCTCTCTCATGGATGCTCCTTGGTAAAAAAGCCGGGTGTGTAGCGCGTATGCAGCTTTCAACTCATACGTCGTCTGACAACATGATCAACTATCACCGATTTTGATCCAAATTTATTTAAGGGTTTCTACTTAAAAACCTTCATTTTTAGTAACAAACCCCATCAAACCCCATAAGTTGTACGATGACATAAGAAATAAAAAAGCCACGCACACCGCTACTGGGCGTGCGTGGCTGATAACGGTAGCGAGCGCGGCGCTTAACGGTCGAGCGCCGGGCGCTTGGGGTCGAACTTCCAGCCCGGCACCAGGTATTGCATGGCCATGGCGTCGTCGCGCGATCCCAGGCCGTGCTGCTTGTACAACTGGTGGGCTTTTTCCACCTCGGCCATGTCCAGCTCTACGCCCAGACCCGGCTTCTTGGGCACCTGCACCAGGCCGCCGACGATTTGCAGCGGGTCCTTGGTCAGGCGCTGGCCGTCCTGCCAGATCCAGTGCGTGTCGATGGCGGTGACCCGGCCCGGCGCGGCCGCGCCGACATGGGTGAACATGGCCAGGGACACGTCGAAATGGTTGTTCGAATGTGAACCCCAGGTCAGCCCCCAGTCGCGGCAGGTCTGCGCCACGCGCACCGAGCCGGCCATGGTCCAGAAATGCGGGTCGGCCAGCGGAATGTCCACCGACTGCAGCGACAGCGCGTGGCTCAGCTGGCGCCAGTCGGTGGCGATCATGTTGGTCGCGGTGGGCAGGCCGGTGGCGCGGCGGAACTCGGCCATCACCTCGCGGCCCGAAAAGCCGTCTTCGGCACCGCAGGGGTCTTCGGCATAGGCAACCACGCCGCGCATATCGCGCATCAGGCGGATCGCATCCTTCAGCAGCCAGCCGCCGTTAGGGTCCAGCGTGACGCGGGCTTGGGGGAAGCGCTCGTGCAAGGCGACGATGGCCTCGATCTCCTCGTCAGCCCGCAGCGCGCCGCCCTTGAGCTTGAAGTCGTTGAAGCCGTAACGCTCGTAGGCTGCCTCGGCCAAGCGCACGATGGCCTCGGGCGTCATCGCCTTTTCATGGCGCAGGCGCGACCAGGCGTTGTCGGCACCGGGCTCGCTGGCATAGGGCAGATCGGTCTTGACCTTGTCGCCCACATAGAACAGGTAGCCCAGCATCTCCACCGCATCGCGCTGCTGGCCTTCGCCCAGCAAGGCTGCCACCGGCACCTCCAGGTGCTGGCCCAACAGGTCCAGCAAGGCCGATTCGATGGCCGTGACCGCATGGATGGTGGTGCGCAGGTCAAAGGTCTGCAGGCCGCGGCCGCCGCTGTCTCGGTCGGCAAACTGCTTTTGCACCTGCTGCAGCACGCGCTGGTGCGAGCCAATCGGCTGGCCGACGACCAGGGGGCGCGCATCTTCCAGGGTCTGGCGGATTTTCTCGCCGCCGGGCACTTCGCCCACGCCGGTGCGGCCGGCGTTGTCGGTCAGTATCAGCAGATTGCGGGTAAAGAACGGGCCGTGGGCGCCGCTGAGGTTCAGCAGCATGCTGTCGCGCCCGGCGACAGGGATTACGCGCAACTCGGTAATGACGGGGGTGGAATAAGTGGACATAAGTAATCTCTGCTGCTTCTAATGGGAGTAGTTTGGAAATCCTGAATGCCGATGTTAACGATAACAAACCTACAAAGCAAGGCTTGCTGCGTACGCATTCTCAGGACAAGAGAGACTTACAGGGAGATACAGCCCAAAAAGCAGATGGGCTCGCGCGTCGCTTACAATACTGCTTGACGGGCCTTCCCGCATGGTGAAGCGGCCAACCGGGTCAGGTGGGGAACCAAGCAGCCCTAACTGTGGAGCCAGTGCCGGGGTAAGGTTCGTCAACTTATTTTCAAGATAGTCAGCGATGGTGCGGAGCTAAGGCCGCACGTCACCTCCCTACCCTGACTGTCCGTACCTTAGCTTCGTTAATGCCCACCAAGAGCGCAAATCTGTAAGATTTACAGGCGCTGTACGGTGTACCAGCTGCACCCATTTGGCTAATGGGCAATCAAGCACTCCACTACCTCAAAGATCAGTTTCCTGGCCCCTGGACACGCCTGTTCAGTCGAAACTGCGAAGCTTTCAAGGTCAATATCAAAGTCGTAAAACTCCACATCAATGACGTGGATAACCTTTTAAACCCCAGCAATCAGCGCGCTTTTCGCTTCTTGGGCACAGAAAGCTAAAAATTCTTAGTTGTCACGAAGTAAGAAATTAACTCCCCAAAACTGACTTGGGGGCGTCAATATTTCTACCTCAAAATATAGAAGAGCTATTAGAAACAGCTCTATCTATACTTTTACCGACTTGCGCGGCGACGAGTCAACCAGCCCAACACCGCCAATGCAGCCCCCATCAAAGGCAATGTACCTGGCTCAGGGACATCGGTAAATGGAGTGGACGTAATAAGAATCTTAAAGTCGGCGATCGTGCTTTGATTCTCTGCCGTTTCAAAACCCCGGCAACCAATAGCAGCCCCCGCCGATAAACAAGCCGCATTCGACAAAGTCCCAAAGCCATCCGCAAAGAAACTCACGAAGTAGGGTTCAGGATCAATACCACCGATAGCTCCATCGGAATCATAGAAAAGCGGAAAGTTGAGTGCGTTATTACTGATAACGAAAATGTCTGCGCAACCATTCGTATTGACGCCACCAGAGCCCACCAGCGCACCATCGGCGCAAACCCCACCCGTACCACCATTCGGTGTTTCGAGGAACTTGACGCCAAAAACAATATTGCCAGCCTCAACGCCTCCCACGCTCGGAGTCAAGGACTGCAGCGTTATCGAAGCCAGAATATCCACAGAGGAAAGAGAGTTGGATGGAGTAGCCGCCGGGATCGGAAAATTGTCGTGGGTGATCTGAACAGTGGAAGTCAAGACCCCCGTAGGCACGACGATCGGCACTACCGAATTGGAGATGATCAGTCCACTTTGGGGTGACGCATTACCCCAATGCAGCTGTGTATTGCCCGCGCTCAGAACAGGAAAAGGGAAGGTATTGGAGCCAGGCAGAACCGACCCTGGCACAAATGTAGCCGTATCGGTGACGCTCCATTGGGTGACTACCGGCGACGCTTGCGCGAAACCTGCGCACAACGCGAGAGCCACTAGCGTTTTGCTGGCGAATTTTAGAGTTTTCATTTTGTCTCCGATCACGTCCTACGCGTTGAAATAAACCACTGTTTATCTACATAGACGTCGCAGTAGTCGCCCGACAAAAATGAAGCATATCCTGTGCCAAAATACAACCAAAGAAAATTCACCAATAAAATCATAGTTTTACAAAATTATTCTGCAAAACATAAATAATCAAAAATTTCAAATGGAAAGAAATTCGACACGTTCCTCAAAAATGTAATTTTTGTAAAAATTCCTTAAATCGTTATTTAAAATAACAAAACCCAAGCCACCAAAAATTTATATACAGGGCTCATTTTCCACACCTGTATTTTTTGTTATTGAAAACGTATTTATTCTTATTTTTATTCACCCTCATCTTTAGAGCATTAATTAAACCAAATAGATAGTTGAAACGTGCAAAAACAACCAGTTTTTGAACATATAGGCTTGCGCAGCACTTGAAGTGCCAGTAACTGGAGTACGTCTGTGAGGCGCATCCATTGCATGCGGCCGGGTCCAAGCTGTGCGCGAAGATGGCTACGCACACGCCATGGCCAGGGCGGGAGGCAAGGACGTCAGTTGTTGACGCGCCGTTCGCGGAGAAGGTGTCCGCCAGTCCGTCAATGCTCCATCGCCGTGGCGATGGCTGTGCTTTGCACCGCTATCGGCGGTAACCACAGCTCGATCACCCCTGGCGTGGGTATAAGGCGTCTGGGCAGGTCGCGCAGCCACACGGCGTCTTTAGCCTCAACCCCCAGCTGCGAACCCCAGGCCGAACGCACCCAGGGAATCAGCGCCTTGGCGCAATCCTGGTAATGCGCTTGCTGCTCCGGGTCGGCCGCGTCGTGCAGCACAAATGTGGGCTTGGCCCAGGGGATGGGCCGGCGCTGCTGGCGCACATCGGCGCTGCGCACCACGTTTTCCACCGGCGCTACCTGGACCGCCGGGCCGGCCACGCCCTGCAACAGCGCACGCAACCTGGCGGCCACCGACTGCGAGGCTTCGTCGTAGACCTGGATATAGAGCGTGGTTTTCCGGCTGGCGCGGGCGCAAGCTGCCACCACGGCAGGGTCTTGCGCCACGGGTACTGGCGCGGTCAGCGGCGGTACGGGCGTACCGGTGGGCGGCGGTGTGCCGGCTGCAACAGGGGGCGGATACATATTGAAGGGGTCGACGCCGGCCGTCGCCAGCGGACGCGGCCCCAGCAGCGCCTGCAAGCTGTCCATGTTCCAGCCGCTGCGCAAGGCCTGCAACACCTTGTCTCCGCTCCTGGCCTGGCCTTCCGGCTTCTCGCTCGGCTGCCAGTAGTCCATGGCGGTGTTCTGCACTTTCTTCAGGATGCCGGTGCATAGATCGGTTTGCATGCGCTTGTAACTGGCCTGGCACAGCTCGGACGGGGTGATGCCCGACGCCGGCACTGCACATTCTTCTTCCATCAGCACCGCAAGTCGGCCGACGGCCGCTGCATCCTGTTTGCGCAGATTGGGCGAACCGCGCCGATCCAGCAAATCCTGGATCTGCGCCAGCGCGTGTACCGACGGATTCGGGCAGGCCCGGGTCTGCTGCAGTTTGCCGACGCTGTCCGACACCTTTTCCAGCAGCCGGCTGGTTTCGGTCTGGTCGTCGCGGTTTTGCCGCACCAACTGGTCCTGTACCTGCCACAGCGACAGCACCAGCGTGCCGGACGCGCCCACACCCAGCGTGGTGCCGATGGCCGTGGCCCGCGCGCCGCGCCGCCACAGGGGCTCAGTCTTGACAGCTTCGGCGGGTTTGGCGCCGCCCAGCCGGGCCGCCACTGCCAGGCTGTGGTGGGCCGGCCGGCTCCAGCCGGGCAACAGGGTCAGCCAGGTGTCGGTCAGCGCGCGGCCGAAGTCCTCGCCCAGACGGTGGTAGCTCTCCCACTGGGCTTCGTCAAACGACTGGTCGGAGGTGGACTCGTGCGGGAACGTGCTGTGCTTTTGCGCGTAGGCCAGCACATCCACATCCAGCGCGTCGTGCAGATTCGGCTTGACCACCAGCAGCGTGCCTTCAGGTCGCACCAGCGTGCCATCCAGGCCCGGCCGCTCGCGGTAGCGTATGCGCGCCAGCAGCACGCCGCGGCAGGAATGGTTGTTGGCCATGTCCTCGGGCGACAGCACCGTGACCTCGCGGTTCTCCTGCACCAGGGTGCGCACCGCCTCGGCATGGCTGTAGAACTCGATCTCGGCGCCGAAGTCGATGCGCGCCTTGCGCACCAGGTTCTCCAGGTCGCCGAACTCGTAGTCCACGTCGCAGCTGGCGTCGGACAGGATGATGAAGTCCAGCTCGCGCTTCAGCAGCGCATACACGCCGGTGTTCTCAAAATGCCCGCCATCGGACAAATACCACCAGGGCCGGTCCTCGCCGTAAAACTCGGCAAACACCTCGCTGGCCAGCATCACCGGCTTGGGGCACCAGTGCCAGCCCATATGGCTGCCCAAACGCAGCTTGGGCGATGGACGCGGCGCCTGCATCCAGTGGCCCAGGCGCACGCCCAGCAGATACAACAGCAGAGCCAGCCCGGTCGAGGTGTAAGAGCCCGCACCCGGCGAGGCCGCCGCGCCCGACACCGCCACCCAGCGCCCCAGCGTGCCCACGTCCTGCTCGTCGCGCAGCGGGATGAAGGCGCGTGGCCCGACCTCGAAGCCGCGGCAGGTGGCCGTCATCGCCGTGCCCTTGCGGTCGGCGTTGTACAGGCCGCTGCGGTCATCTACCGTCTGGTTCAGGCAGGCGTTGACCAGGTGGATAGGACCGCCCTGCTGCTCGGGGCTGTAATGCTGCAGGCCCAGATCATCGCCCTCCACTACCGTGGTCACGTCTGGGCGCGGCACGCCGTGCTGGTTCAGCTGGCGGGCCGGGTTGCCCACGGCCATGTAGGCGCGGGTCAGCCGGGCCCGGTAGAAGCTGTGCAGCGACGAGGCATTGGCCATCTGCGCATTGCCGGCCGTCAAGCCCACCCACAGCAGCACCAAAATCAGTAGCAGCAGCGCGCGCAAGGTCGGCGGCACATCCACAAACGGGTCGAAGGTGTTCTGCGCAAACACGAACCACTGCACCAGCACCACCCAGCCAAACACCAGCAGCGCGCAGCCCAGCAGGCTCACCAGGTTGACCACCCGCGGCAGCCAGTCGCGCCCCTGCTTATTGGTTTCTGCCGCCATCTGCTGCAACGGCTGGACCAGGTTGCGCAGCACCAACAAGCCCACGCCACCGGCCCCCACGCTGCCCAGCAGCCAGGATTTGTCCGGCTGCAGCACCACGGTCAGCAGGAAGTTCCAGCTCAGCCAGTCGATCACGCCCAGGGCGATCAGGCCCAGCACCACCTTCAGGTACAGACGCAAGGCTGTTGTCAGCACATGGCGGATGCGCGCCACCAGCAGCGACTGCGACTGGCGCGAACCCCATTGCCAGAACATCACCACCGCCTGCCCGACGGCCAGCGATGCCAGGCCTACCGCGCAGGCCGATAACCAGCTTGGCCCCTCGCGCACCGAGGTATGCAGCCCCACGCTCCAGGCCACTGATCCCACCCCCACGGCCACGCCGCCGGCCACCAGCAGAAACAACACCTCGCGCAACCGCGGGCCCGGGTGCATGGTGCCGCCGTGCAGTGGCGGTTCGCGCGCCGCCCAGTAGCCGGCGATCAGCCCCGGCACGCCCAGCAGGGCCACCAGCAGCGCCAGCACCCACCAGGGCGTGCCCCAGGGCTCCCAGGCGCCCCACCACTGCCAGCGGTGGTGCAGCAAATGCGGTAACACCACCAGCAGCCCGCCGAGCACGCAGGCAAACATGAACTCCATATGGATCGCCATCCAGGCGCGCAGATAGGTGGCGATGGCGATGCCGGTATCGCGCGATCCGGCCGGGTTCAGGTAACGGCCGTTGCGGCGCAGCCAGTTCAACACCGGCGAGCCGCTGTCGGCCATCAGCTGCTGCGCCACCCGCATGCCGTAGGTGGCCACCAGCCGGCCCCACATCGCCCCGATGTAGCCGCCGCCAGAGACGGTGGACAAATAATCCAGCCGGCCCAGCAGGCCGTCGCGCGACAGGCTGGGTGGCGCCGTCGGGTCGGCCGTGCGGTTGTGCGACAGGCCGCGCATCAGCCCCAGCGCGAAGGTGGCGCTGCGCACCCCGCCGCCCGACAAGGCCAGGCCGACCCGAGGCAAGCCATGCTCGCCCGGCGGCTTGGTCTCGTCCGCGCCCGGCGTGCCCAGCAGCAGCTGCCGGCGCGCCACAATGGCGGCCTGTTCCAGCGCCGTCAAGGCTTCCAGGCTGTCTGCGGGGGCGGGTGTGGGCATGGTGGTCTCCAGCGGTCGCACAGGCTCACCATTCTGAACCTGCACCCGCGCCAGCGCATCCCCTGAATGCGCTACGGTCGCAGCCGATAATCGCTATACATTAGATAGCTACCCGCGCAGTTGCAATCAGCGCCAACTGCTTAAATTTCATATAAATCCATGTTCTCAAGACTCCAAGCCCGCTGGCGTGCGCTGGCCGGCAATACCCGCGGCGTGCTGTTTGTGATGCTGGCCATGCTCTGCTGGTCGGTGCTAGATGCGTGTAACAAACAGTTGATGGCCACCGGCATCACGCCCAAGCAGGTGCTGTTTCTGCAGGCCACCGTGGTGCTGCTGATGGTGGCGCCCATCGTCGCCTGGACCCGCGGCCGGGTTATCAAAACCCGCAATCCGCGCATGCACCTGCTGCGTGCCGGCTTCATCGTCACCTCGGCCGCCTGTGCAGCCTGGGCGGTGTCGCACCTGCCGCTGGCCGAGGCCAGTGCCTACCTGATGACCGGCTCGCTGTTCATGCTGCCGCTGGGCGTCTGGCTGCTGGGCGAGCAGCCGCACTGGCTGCGCTGGCTGGGTGTTGCGGTAGGCTTTGGCGGCGTGCTGACCATCGTGCAGCCCGGCTCGGCCGCCTTCCAGCCGGCGGCGCTGGTGGCTTTGTTCGGCGCGCTGATGGAGGCCATGCTGGGTGTGGTGCTGAAGAAATATTCGAACCACGAACACCCGATGGCGGTGTTGACATGGAGCCAGACCGCCTGCTGGCTGTGCTTTGGCGTGCTCAGCGGCTTCGCCCTGCCCAGCGTGCCCATGGACTTGTGGCCGCTGCTGCCGGTAATCGGCTTGTCGGCATCCGGCATCTACCTGGCCTACTTTTACGCCTACCGTTCAGGCGACGCCTCGGCAGTCGAGGCCGGCAGTTTTTCGCTGCTGCTGTTCAGCCCCACCCTGGGTTATGTGTTCTTTGCCGAAACCCCGGCCGCCGCCTTCTGGGCCGGGGCCGGCCTGCTGGTCTGTGGGATTGCGCTGGTGATCATCGAGCCCTCGGGCCACGCAAAGTAGCCTATTTGCTACCATTTATATAGCTGCCCGCGCAATATTTATAAGCGCTAGAGGCCTAAAAAGCATCTATTCCAACCCGAGAGACTCGGTAATTTTTGCTTACCATAATCGCTGCAAACTACGGAGAGATGCCTACCCCATAGCAGGGGTATATGAGGGAAAATATCCCCAATATTAGGGATGTTTCTATGGATTCGTTGCTTAACCGGCTCTCACAGTCTATGTCCTCGGCCAAGACCCTGGAGGACCTCACACGCCCACTGCTGGAAATGCTGGAATCGGTCACCGGCATGGAGTCGACCTACCTGACCACGATTGACCTCGACAAAGGCCTGCAGCACGTGCTGTTCGCCCGCAATTCCCAGCAGTTGGTGATTCCCGAAGGCATCAGCGTGCCCTGGAACGATACCTTGTGCAAGCGCGCGATGGACGAAAAACGCTTCTTTACCGATGACGTAGCCGGCTGCTGGGGCGATTCGGAAGCCGCGCGGGCACTGGGCATACAAACCTATGTGAGCGTGCCGGTGACCATGGACGGCGGTGGCCTGTACGGCACCTTGTGCGCCGCCAGCTCCAGCCGGCAGCCCATGGCACCCAATGCCGAGCATGTGCTGCAGCTGTTCGCCCGCCTGATCGCCCAGCACATCGACCGCGAACGCCTGCTCGACCAGCTGGGCAAGGCGAATATCGAGCTGGCCAACTTTGCCCTGACCGACGCCCTGACCGGCCTGCCGAACCGGCGCTCCCTGGTTGCCGAACTCGGCCGCACCATGGCCCGCGCGCAGCGCGACGGCACCGGGGTGCTGGTGAGTTTCATCGATTTCGACGGCTTCAAGGAAATCAACGACACCCATGGCCACGATGTGGGTGACCAGTTTCTGGTGGCCATGGCCCACACCATCTCCAACGCCTTGCGTGCCGGCGATGTGCTCGCGCGCTTCGGCGGCGACGAGTTCGTCTACGTAGGCCGTGGCCCCCAACTGAGCGACCGCACCAATACCACCACCCTGCGCCAACTGCAGGAACGCATGACGCAGCAATGCACCACCCGTCTACTACTGGGCAATGTGGCCATCGACTGCAGCGGCGCCAGCGTCGGCGTAGTGCTGGTCGACCCGCATACCACCAGCGCCGAAAAAGCCTTAACCCAGGCCGATGCCGCCATGTACGAAGTCAAGCGCGCACGCCGCATCGAGCGCGATTCGCAGCTGCAGGTCTTGTAGCCCCCTGCCCGCTGCGACGCGCCGCCACAGCAGGTCGGCCTACATCACACCATCACACCACCGCGACGGTGAAGGTGTAGCTGCTGGTTGCGCTGCCGTCGGGCGACACCACATCGATCTTGATGCTGCTGCCTGCGGCTACCGCCACCGTGGTGCTGGCCCCCTGCGCCAGCGCCGTGCCATTCACCTTCATCGAGCTGATCTTGTTCGACATGGCAGTTGGCTTGAGCACGATGCTGGTCGTACCGGTGGGCACGTTGATGGTGTAGCCGGTGGTCCAGGGGTCGAATTTGTTCGGCAGCTTGTTGGCCACGCCGTTGGCGGCGGCCGCCCAGTACACATCGACCCCCACCAGCGTGCCGCCGCTGACCTCGATATTGCTGAGCACCGAATACTTCTTGTAGCCGTCGGCCGCGTTGTAGTCGATGGCGGCTGCGCAGGGGTAGGCGCTGGTGGGCTTGGTCAGGTAGTCGACCGCGGCCGCGTACTTGCCTATCGGGCCGATGGCCATCCAGTTCTTGTCGCGCCACATGTCGCCGACGATGCTCATGCGGTCGCCCGTCTTGGTGCCGCCGCGGATCGAGGGTTTGGCCACGCCATTGCCCTCGTCGATCAACTGCTGGAAGCACTTGACGAAGTTGTTCACGCACTCCATGCCCACCGAGGCTTCCTGGTGCGCATTGGTGACCTCGACGATCTCGCCGCTCGTGCTGCTCTTCTGGTAGTTGACCACCAGCTGCTGCACCAGCGACAGGAACAGATCTACCTTGACACTCTGGTACTGGGTGGTGTCGGCGGTGTAGGCGCGGTTGCAGCCCCACATGTCCGAACCGAACACCCAGCCGGTCTGGTTGACGATGCAGGTCACCGTGCCATTGGTATGGCCGGGCTGCACATAGGCCGTGGCCTGCACATTGCCGAGGTTCAGCACCTGGCCGTCGGTAATGGCCACCGCCGCCGTACCGGCCGACTGGAAGTCGCTGCGACTGGAAGCCATGAAGGCGGCCTTCTCGATGGCCGACGCATACAGGGTCACGCCGGCCGAGGTGAAGTTGTAGATCTGCTCGGCGTGGTCCGGGTGGTTGTGGCCGACGATCACGTCGTAAGGTTTGGTGGCCAGGGTGTCGATGAAGGTCTTGAGATTGGCCTTCTGGTAGCCGTATTCGCCGGCGTCAAACACCAGGCCGCGCGTCGAGCCTTCGATATAGAAGACGAAGGCCTGGAAATACTCGGCCGGGTTGTTGATCTTCCACACCGTGGGCGAAGTGCTGGTGCCGGCATGCATCAGCTTGGCCTGGAAAGTGCCAACCTGCGGGCGCACAATGTTCCAGACGAATTCACGCACCGCACTGACCGCCAGGCCATTCTTCTTGGCCACGGTCTTCAGCCGGTACAGGCGCGAATCGGTGGTCGAACTCAAAGGGTTGACGAACTGCAGCACGCCATCGACCGTAAAGTCGTACATCGCGCCGGCGGTGGTCGGATCGGCCGGCTCGCTGCCGTCAAAGGTAACGGTGTAGTAAATGGTGGCCCCGGCGGTCGGGGTGGAGATACGCACATAGCGCCGCGGTGCAGTGGTGCCGGGCTTGCACATCACCTGCGGCGGCGCGACCAGGCCGGCGCTGATATTGGCCAGGATCGCCTTGGCCTCGTTCAAAGTGATGGTGCCAGCGGGCGCAAACAGGCTGGCGCTGCTGCCCTGCATGAGGCCTGCCGCCACGATGGCGTTGACGCTGGCGCGTTTGCTGGCGCTGATGCTGCTGGCATCGCTGAAGCCTGCCAGGGCATTGCCCGCCGCGGCCGGAATCTTGAATGCCTTCACATAGATGTCGGCCACGTCCTCGCGGCTCACCAGCTTGTCGGGATAAAAGCGCCCGCCGACGTTGCTGATGATGGCCTCTTCGAGGGCGGTTTCGATCTGCTTGGCGTACCGGGTGGCGCCGAATATCACGTCGACAAAGGTGGGCTGCACGGCCTTGTACGGGTCTACGTACTCAGAAGAATGCACCCAGTCGAAGTAATCGGAGATCGTGGCCACGAAGGCGGCGCGCGTCAGCACCTCGGTGCCGGCGTCGGCCGCGGAATCCCCCCCGCCGCAGCCCGACAGCGCCACCGTGGAAGCCATCAGGCCGGGCAACCCCAGCAGCTGCGCAAACCTGCGGCGCGAGATCTTGCCGGTGAGCAAACTGTCGGTGGCTACGGGCTGTAGCTGGAGTGGGAATGCGGGTTCCATTTGGCGTGTATTTGTCATGTCGTCCTCTGGGTGGTGGTAAAAATTCTTGTGCTATCGCTTACTTAAAACAAACTAGTCCGTACATTTTTGGCAATGTTGTTTCCTCGATGTGGTTACGGTGACTGGGGTGGAAACGGAAACAGGTGCCGCAGCCTGTGCTGGGCTGCGGCACGCCCGGCCAGACTGGCCAGGGTTGAAAGAAGACCAGACCGATCAGCCCGGCGCAGGCTGCTGCAGCTCCACCAGCGCGCGCAAGGCGGCCAGGTAGGAGATCGGCCCCAGGCCTTGCACCGTGCCTTTGACGGCCGGGGAAATGATGGAATGCGCGCGCCAGGTTTCACGCGCGGCGATGTTCGACATATGCACTTCAATCGTCGGGAACGGCATGGCCTTGATCGCGTCGTGCAGCGGCACGCCGTGCTGGGTCAAACCCGCAGGGTTGACCAGGGCGCCCTGCGCGGTGTCGATGTTCTTGTGCAGGAAGTCGATCAAATCGCCTTCGTGGTTGGACTGCAGTATCTCCAGGGTCACGCCCAGCCCCTGCGCCAGGGTTTCCAGGCGGGTATTGATCTGCGCCAGCGTGGTGGTGCCGTAGATATGCGGCTCGCGGCGCCCGAACAGGTTCAGGTTGGGGCCGTGTAGAACGAGGATTTTCATGGTGTGTGTCTTGCGCCCAGAGGCTTATTTGAGGATGCGGGCCAACTCGTCGTTGTAGAGCTTGACCATGGCCGGGTCGTAGCTGGCGGCCAGCTTCTCCACCACGGGCTTCACCTGCTGCCGCATGCGCGCCATTTCAGGTGCGGCAATCTCGTTGAACTGGATGCCCTTGGCCTGCAGCTCGCCTATCGACTTCTGGGCTGCGGCGCGGCTCACCTGGCGCTGGTAGGCGCGCGACTCGTCGGCCGCCTCGTGCATCATCTTTTGCTCGGCCGGGCTCAGCTGGTCCCAGAACTTCTTGCTGACCAGCACGATGTTGGCCGCGTACACATGGTTGGTGGCGCTCAGGTACTTCTGCACCTCGTAGAACTTGTTCGACAGGATCACCGCGTACGGGTTCTCCTGGCCGTCCACCGCCTTGGACTCCAGCGCGCCGTACAGCTCGGCAAACGGCATGGGCACGGGGTTGGCCTTGAAGGTGCGGAAGGTCTCCAGGAACACCGGATTCGGGATCACCCGAATCTTCAAACCGTCGAGGTCTTCGGCCTTGGTGATCGGGCGCCGGCTATTGGTCACGTTGCGAAAGCCCAGGTCCCAGTAGCCCAGTGCGACCAGCCCTTTCTCGGGCAGCTTGGCCAGCAAGGTCTGGCCCAGCGGGCCATCGAGCAAGCGGTCCGCCTGGGCGAAAGTGCTGACGGCAAACGGAAAATCCACCAGGCCGAATTCCTTGACGATGCCGGCCAGCGAGGTGGTGGCCGGTGCCGACATCTGCTGGATGCCGCCCTGCAATGCGGACTGCTGCTGCAGCTCGTTGCCCAGCTGCGAGGCCGGGTATTCCTGCACCTTCAGCTTGCCGCCGCTCTTGGCGGCCAGCAGCTCGGCAAAGCGCTTCACTCCAAAGCTCACCGGGTGGTCGGCATTGTTCAGATGGCCGAAGCGGATGATGCGCTCCGGTGCGTCCTGGGCCAGGGCCGCGGCCCCCAGGGCCATAGCCAGGCCGGCCACGGCCAGCGAACGAATCAGTGTTTTCAAGTTTGTCTCCAATCGGGTGGGGAGTGCTCTTTATGCCGTGTGGCGTGTCTGGCACCTTGGTTTCGGCGCCATCATAGCAATTTGTGGAAATGTTTTCCACTTTTTTAAAAACCCAGCCAGCACAGCGAAAGCTCGCCCATTTCTGTTGCACACTCGGCGCAAACACAGCGGCCCACCGCGCCGAAAAAACGACCACAGCACACCAGGTAGATGACATGAGCGGAATCCTCGAACGCAGCTTCAAAGTCCTGGAGCATCTGGCAGACCATCCCGAAGGCACGGCCTTGTCGGCCATGGCGCAAGAACTGGCCATGCCCTTGAGCGCCACCCACCGCCTGCTCACCGAGCTGATCCGCTGCGGCTATGTGCGCCAGGAGCAAAGCCACAGCGTCTATGTGCTGAACATCAAACTGGTATCGCTGGGCCTGCGCTTCCTCAGCAACAGCGGCATCGTCGACGTGGCCCAGCCGCTACTCGACCGGCTGGCCGCCGAGTCCGGCGAACTGGTGCGCCTGGCCGTGGTCGATGGCGACGAACTGACCTTCGTGGCCAAGGCCCAGGGCGCGACCAAGGGCCTGCGCTACGACCCGGACATGGGGCTGTCGGTCAACCTGTCGTGCAGCGCGGCAGGTCACGCCTGGCTGTCCACCATGGACGACAAGCAGGCGCTGCAACGGGTCAACCAGCAGGGCTTTGGCAAGCCCGAAGACTTCGGGCCGAACGCGCCGAAGAACGCCAAGGCCTTGCTGCCCTTTCTGCACAACGCGCGGGCCCGCGGCTTCAGCATGATCAACGAGGTTTTCGCCCCCGCCATGACGGCCATGGCCGCACCCTTGCGGGGCAATAACAATGTGGTGCTGGGCGTCATCACCATCGCCGGGCCGCTGGTGCGCCTGACCGAGAAACGCATGGAGGCGCTAGGCCCCAATCTGCTGGCCACTGCCGACGAGGTGGCCCACGCCAGCGCTGCCTCGGCGCTGTTCAAGCGCAGAGCTTGATGCTATCTTTTAAATAGCTGCCCGCGCACATCCCACCTGCGCTACAGCCCTAAAAATCTTAAAACGCCCTGCCCCGCGCGCTGGCCACTGGCCATGCTGGCGGTCAGCAGGTAGCCGCCGGTCGGGGCTTCCCAGTCCAGCATCTCGCCAGCAGCAAACACACCGGGCAAGGGTTCAAGCATCAGGTCGGCATTCAAGGCTTCGAAGGCCACGCCGCCAGCGCTGCTGATGGCTTCGTCGATAGGTCGGGTGGCAACCAGGCGGATAGGCAGCGACTTGATCGCCGCCGCCAAAGCCGCGGGGTTCTGGAAGCTGGCCTTGTCCAGCAGCTCGTGCAGGATGCCGGCCTTGATACCCTCCAGGCCGAGACGGCTCTTCAGGTGGCTGGACAGCGAACGAGTGCCGCGCGGGTGCGTGACCTCGGCCAGCACGCGCTCAGCCGACAAGGCCGGCAGCAGATCCAGGTACACCGTGGCGCTGCCGTTCAAGGCGATCTCGTCGCGCACCAAGGCCGACGCCGCATAGACCAGGCTGCCTTCGATGCCGCTGGCGGTGGCGACGAACTCGCCCTGGCGGCGGAAGGTATCGCCGGCCGCATTGGTGAACGACAAGGCCACGGTCTTGAACGGCTGGCCGGCAAAGCGGCTGCTGAAATGCTCGGTCCAGCCCGCCACGTCAAAGCCGCAATTCGCCGGCAGCAGCGGCACCACCGGCACCCCCGCGGCCTGCAGCAAAGGCACCCAGGCACCGTCCGAGCCCAGCCGGGCCCAGCTGCCACCGCCCAGCGCCAGCACCACCGCATCGGCCGTGGCCTGCACCGGGCCTTTGGGCGTGTCGAAACGCCAGGTATTCGCCTCCAGCCCGACCCAGCGGTGCCGCATATGGAACTGCACGCCGGCCACGCGCAGCCGGTGCAGCCAGGCGCGCAACAGCGGCGCCGACTTCATATCGGTGGGAAACACCCGGCCCGAGCTGCCGACGAAAGTATCCACGCCCAGTTCCTTGGCCCAATCGCGCAGTTGGGCCGCACCCAGATCCTGCAGCCAGGGGCCGACTTGCTCTTGCCGCGCGCCGAAGCGGGTGGTAAACAGCTCGGCGGGCTCCGAATGGGTGAGGTTGAGCCCGCCCTTGCCGGCCAGTAAAAACTTGCGGCCTACCGAGGGCATGGCGTCGAACAGCTGCACCGCCACGCCGGCCTGGGCCAGCACCTCGGCCGCCATCAAGCCTGCAGGGCCACCGCCGATCACCAGTGCGGTCTTGCCCGTGGGCTTTACTTCTTTTTGCATTGCATCTTTCATGATTGATGCCCCGATTTCACCACGCGCGCGACAGCCTTCCGCAAATGCCCGGTTTGCCGGCCTCGCTCGTTACACTGGACTACCGGCCCCGGCCCTCCGCCCATCCTCCATGATGACCCAGACTCCTCAGACTCCTGGTAGCGCCAGCCCTGCGGTGCTGGTCGTCGACGACGAACCCGAGCTGCGCGCGCTGCTGGCCGAGTACCTGGGCCGCCACGGCTTCCAGGTGCGCACCGCGCCCGATGCCACCGCAGCCCGCACCCTGGTGGCCGAGCAGGTGCCGGCGCTGGCGCTGCTCGACATCCACATGCCTGGCGAAAACGGCTTGTCGCTGGCGCGCTGGCTGCGCGACAACCATCCGCGCATGGGCCTGGTGATGCTGACCACCGCAGTCGATGCAGTAGACCGCATCGTCGGGCTGGAGTTGGGCGCCGACGACTACGTGCCCAAACCCTTCGACATGCGCGAGCTGCTGGCCCGGATACGCGCCGTGCTGCGCCGCGCTGAGGTGACGGCCGCCGCCATCGCCGCAGCCAGCGCGCCCGCCCCGGCGCCGCTGGACAGCAGCCCTGTCACACGGCGCGTAGCCTTTGGCGACTGCCTGCTGGACCTGGACCAGCGTCGCCTGTTGAACGCCGCGGGTGCCGACATCGAAGTCAGCGCCGCCGAGTTCGACCTGCTGGCGCTGTTTGCCCGCCACCCGCACCGCCCGCTGGACCGCAACCAGATCATGGAACAGGCGCACAACCGCGGCTGGGATGTGTTCGACCGCTCTATCGACCTGCGCATCATGCGTTTGCGCCGCAAGATCGAGCGCAACCCCGACAAGCCCGAGCTGATCAAGACCGTGCGCAACGTCGGCTACGTCTTCGTGCCCGCGGCCTGAGCGCCATGCCTGGCAACCGCAGCCCACACCCACTCGACCCGCAGCTCAGCAGTCTGCTGCTGGACAACATCACCGCCCAGCTGGGCGTGCTGGACCGCAACCACCGCTACGTCTACGCGAACCGCGCGCTGCTGGACTTTCTGGGCCGCAGCGCCGACCAGGTGCTGGGCCGCTCCATCGCGGAAGTACTGGGCCCGGCCGCGCATGCCACCTACCTGCCGCTGGCCGAGCGCCTGTTCCAGGGCGAATCGCGGCGCAGCGAAGGCTGGGTGGAACTGCCCGGCCGGGGCCGGCGCTACCTGGTGGAGACCCTGCTGCCGTATTCCCCCGATGGCGGGCCCGTGCAGCTGGTGGCCAGCTTTGGCCAGGACCACAGCGCGCTTAAGCAACACGAGCAGGAGCTGTCCGACAAGCTGGCCCAGTTGCACGCGGCGGAAGCGCTGAAGTCGGCCATCGTCGACCATGCGCTGGCGGCACTCATATCCACCGACGCGCTGGGGCAGATCGTCGAATTCAACCCCGCGGCCGAGGCGATGTTCGGCCACAGCCGGGCCCAGGTGCTGGGCCGGCCGGTCAGCGAAGTGATGATTCCCCAGCGCTTTCGCGCCGCCCACCAGGCCGGCATGCAGCGCATGCAGACCGGCCAGCCCGCGCGGGTGCTGGGCAAGCGGCTGGAGATGCATGCGGTGCGTGCCGACGGCAGCGAGTTCCCGATGGAGATGGTGCTCTGGCGCACCGATGCAGAGGGCAGCAGCTTCTACACCGCGTCGATTGCCGACCTGTCCGAGCGGCACAACGCCGCCGCCCAGATCGAGCGCCAGCGCGAGGCCTTGCGGCAGAGCGAAAAGCTGTCCGCCATGGGCAGCCTGCTGGCCGGGGTGGCGCATGAGCTGAACAACCCGCTGGCCATCGTTATGGGCCGGGCCAGCCTGCTGGAAGAAAAATGCACCGACCTGCCCGCGCTGCAGGCCGACGCCCAGCGCATCCGCGAAGCCGCCGAGCGCTGCGGCCGCATCGTCCGCACCTTTCTGAACATGGCGCGCAGCCGGCCACCGCAGCGCGGGCCGGTGGCCATCAACGACATGGTGCGCGCCGCCACCGACATGTTGAAGTACGGCTACCGCAGCCACGGCATCGAACTGGGGCTGGCGCTGGCCGACGGCCTGCCCGAAGCCAATGTGGACGGCGACCAGATCGGCCAGGTGGTGATGAACCTGCTGGTCAACGCCCAGCAGGCGCTGGCCGGCGCCCAAGGTGCACGCCGGGTGCTGGTGCAAACCGGGCTGGAGCCGCGACGCAGCCACCGCGAACCGCGCGTCTGGCTGCGCGTGGCCGACAACGGCCCCGGCGTGCCGGCGCTGGAGCGGGATCGGGTGTTCGAACCCTTTTTCACCACCAAGGCAGAGGGCATAGGCACGGGCATGGGCCTGGCGGTATCGCGCAGCCTGGCGCGCGACCACGGCGGCGACCTGTCGCTGGAGCCCGCGCCTGCCGAGGGCGGCGCCAGCTTCCGCCTGAGCCTGCCGATCAGCGGTCACGCCGATGCCCCTACAGACACCACGCCAGCGCCGTTACCCGAGCCACCGGCCGCACCCCCGCGGCGCGTGCTGGTGGTCGACGACGAGCCCGAGCTGGCGAAACTGATGCGCTACCTGCTGGAAAACGAGGGTTTTGACGTCGCCACCGCCGAATCCGGCGCCGTGGCCCTGGAGATGCTGGACATGGTGCGCTTCGACGCTATCGTCTCCGACCTGCGCATGCCCGATATGGACGGCGCCGGCCTGTGGCGCGCCGTGTCGGCCCAGCACCCGCGGCTGGCACGGGCCATGCTGTTCGTCACCGGCGACACCTTGTCGCCCGATGCGCGGGCCTTTCTGCAAAACTCGCAATCCGACTGGCTGGACAAGCCGTTTACCCGCGACGACCTGCTGGCCAAGGTGGCCGCGCTGATGGATCAGACTTAGCACACGTCCTCAGGCGACCACTGCCAGCCGCTCCAGCACCGGCGGCGTCTGCGCGCCCTCTTGCATGGTACGGCTGACCACGCCATACATCGCCGCCCAGGCATCGCGGGTCGGCGCAGTGAAGGCCTCGCCCAACCCCTGGCCCAGCGTCTTCAGCAGGGCGGCGCCCACAGTGTCGTAGTGCCGGTCTTGCACGCCATAGCCCGCATGCCGTGCGCCCAGATTGCGCAGCACCGGCAGCAAGGCCTCCGGCCGGTCCAGCAGGCCTACGGCGCCGCCAATCATCTTCATCAGCCGCTCGCCCTGGTGTTCCAGGCTGCCATGGAACAGCGGCCGCAGCTGCGGGTCGGCGGCAAACAGGTTGTCGTAAAACAGCGCGGCGGCCTGCGGGGCGATGGGCTGCACCAGCGCAAAGCTGCTGCGCACGAGGGAGATTTGTTCAGGGGTCATAGGTTTCCTTGGATGAAGGCCCAAGCATCCGGCCCGCGTGTTGCACGCCGGTTTCGGCGTGCGGCTGGATTTGTTTCGTTTGTTGCGGCTGCAATTGCTACATATTTCATAGCCTCTAGCGCTTGTATTACCTGCGCCAGAGGCCAAAAAGGCTTAAATTTTTGGTCCCAACGCCTCCACCCCGAAACGCGTCCGCCGCCACGCAACAAATGAAACCTGCACGCAGTGCGCATGAAACACGGGCTGGCGAACATTGCCCATCCGCCCACCGAGCCACCCAACGGCAAGGAGGCGGTAGTTAAGTCCACCGGCGCAGCCATCGCGGCGCGCCTCAACACCGATTGGAATCACCATGCATCTGAACACCCGTATCCAGTGGCCCCGCCACCACCTCGACCTGACCGCCACCGCACCCAGCACCCCGTCTCTGCTTGGCAACTATTACGCCCGCTGTCATCAGTGGCTGGCCAGCAAACTGGCGCGCAGCGCAGCAGCCCGGGCCCATGAGAATGAAACTACCGCCATGGCTGACCTGTCTCCACATCTGCTCAGCGACATCGGCTGCCCTGCACCGTTGCGCACCGACATGCGGGCGATCCGCAAGCAACTGCGCTCCAACAGCTACGCCACCCTCATCCATTGAGCCCAGGCCCCGCGGCGCAGAAGGAACTTCGCGTGGACATGGAAGTTCGGTTTTCTCATGGATGGGCGGGGCCTACTGAGATCCCCGGCCGGGTAGTGCGCCCGGCAGCGCAGTAACTTTCTTTAGCGTGGCCAAAAGAAAGTCACCAATGAAAAGGCCAGCCGAAGTCGTCGTCCCTGCGCTGCGCTACGGGCACGCTGCGTTGCTCGGTCTGAGCGGGGTCCCGCTCGAACTCGGCCTGCGGCCTCAAACAGTCGCGAGCCCTGATCCGCCCAGCCCTGTGCTACTCGCCGACGCCACACGGCGTGGGTGCGGACAGCCAAACAACCAACAGCCAATACCCAGCGCGGCGTAGCCGGGCTGCAACCCCTCGCGCCCTAGGCGCGATGTGGCGCTGCGCGTCACCGATCCCGCATCCAGGGGTCCCCCTCTGTATGCGCCGAGGAGCACAGCTTTGGGCGGAAAAGGGCTGGCGTTGTCTGAGCGCAGCGAGTTTAGCCAGACCCCGCACAAAGCGAGCACCGCAGGTTCCCGTAGCGCCAGCGGAGGGCGCAGACAGTGGGGGCGCCTTTCTTTTGGTGACTTTTCTTTTGCGCAAAAGAAAAGTTACTGCCCTGCCGGGGGCACAGCCCGGCCAGCGGCGTTAGCAGCATGAACAGCTTCAAAAACAAGAACAATCGCAAGGCAATCGGCCTAGCCTTCGGCCCGCGACAATCCCCTAGGGCAGATCCCCCACCGGCCGCCCCAGCCACCGCACCGCCATCTTGTCCAGGTCGCCGTTCTTGCGCGCGTCGGCGATGATGCCGTTGATCACCAGCCGCAGCTTGTCTTCCCCTTTGGCGACACCGATGTAGTTGGGGCTGTCTTTCAGCAGCAGCTTGAATTCGGTGCTCACCTTAGGGTGCTGTTGCATCATGTTGCCCGCCACAGAGGCTCCCACAGCGATCAAATCCACTTGGCCGTTGACGTAGGCGGACACGGTTTTGGTGTTGTCCTCATAGCTGCGGATCTCCGCACCCTGGGGGGCCAGCTTGCGCAGTTCGGCATCTTCCACCGAACCCTTGGTGACGGCAATCGTCTTGCCCGCCAGGTCGGCAAAGCCTTTAACCTGGCTGGTCTTGGCACCAAATATTGCCTGGAAGAACGGCGAGTAGGCCGCGGCAAAATCAATCAGCTTTTCGCGCTCGGGATTCTTGCCCAAGGTGGCGATCACCACGTCGGCCTTTTTGGTTTCCAGGTAGGCAATGCGGTTGGCGCTGGTCACCGGCACCAGATTGACCGTCACACCCAGCTTGGCGCCAATGTAGTTGGCCACATCCACATCCAGGCCCTGGATCTGAAAGTCCTTGCCCATGGAGCCATATGGCGGGTAGTCCGGCGGTACCGCGATGGTGACCTTTTTGTTCTTCAAGATCGTGTCCAGCGCATTTTGTGCCTGGGCCGTGGCGCCCAGCAGCAACAATGCGGCGCCCAAACCCAGTACGCGGCAACTTTTGCGGATGTTCATAGTGGACTTCAAAAAAGTAAAAGAGACGCAGAGAGCACATCGCGTGCCATGTGCGGTGGCCCACCGCAACGGTCAGTCCAATGCTATCAGCGTCCCTTGACCGGTCAGAAACGCGGCCTGCACCGGGGCATCGGGATACAGGGTTTGCAATGCGGCCCGGTAGCTGCGCAGCTGCTGCACCAGCCCCGGCTGGCGCTGCGGCGTGGCGGCGGACTTGTAATCCAGCACCCACCAGGCGCCCGTATCCCGGCGCCGCACCAGCCGATCCAGGCGCTGCGTCTGGCCCTGGTAGCTCAGGGCGACTTCGTTGCCATGCCAGTCTATGGCCTCCGGGCTCCAGGCCCAGGCGCCCTCACCGGCCAGGATGGCGGCAGCCATGTCGGCGGCTTGGCGCGCCTGCTCGGCATCCAGTGCGAATTCACGCACCACGGCCGGCAGGTGCTGCGGGTCCGGCGCGGCGCCGCCCAGCGGCACCCACTCCAGCAAGCGGTGCATGGCCTGGCCGACCCGCGACTCGGCGCCATCGGCCTCGGCCGGCACACGCGGCGGCGCGGCCGACAAACCGATCTCGGGCAGCACCAGCAAGCTGAAGGGCGCATCGGCGGCGGTATCGCCCAGCGGCTGGGCCTGGTCCAGCCCGGCCACATCGATAGGCTGGGCCAGGGGCTGCAAACGCTGCCACCACGAGCCATCGACCGCCTTGTGCGGCAGCACCGAGGAAATCACCAGCTGGCTGCGCGCGCGCGTCATGGCCACGTACAGGCCGTTCAGCTCTTCGCGCTGGCGCGCGGCCTGCTCGATGGCCAGCACCTCGACCACGCAAGCCGGCGGGTTCGATTCGCTGGCCAGAAACACCAGGCGCACCGGTGCCTCGGCCTCGCCCGGCCAATCGACCAGCACGCCCATGGTCTCGGCCTTGGCCGAGGGCGTGTCGGTGTCCAGCAGCAGCACCAGCGCAGCCTCCAGGCCCTTGGCGCCGTGCACGGTCAGCAGGCGCACGGCATCGGGAGCGCTGGTAACCGGGGCCTTGACGCCGCCGGCCTTGAGCGCGCGCACCAGCGCATACGGCGTGGCGAAGCGGCCTTCGTTGAGCTGCAGCGCCGTACCCAGCACTGCACGCAGATTGGCCAGCACCGAGCTGCGCAAAGCGGCCGGCGCAGCGGCGGCGAAGCGGGCCAGCACATCACCGTCGGCATAGATCGCATCCAGCGCATCGTGCGGCGGCAGCACGTCGAGCCAGCCCTTCCATCGCATCAAAACAGGCGCTAGCGCAGATAGCACGGGCGGAAGCTGCTCTGTATTGTGTAGCAAGCTCCACCAGCTGCTGTCGCTGGGGTTGTCGACATCGGCGCGGGCTGCACGCTGCAGCAGGGCCAGCTGCACCAGGTCGGCATCGGCCACGCCGAACAGCGGCGACTTCAGCGCCTGGGCCAGCGACAGGTCGTGGTGGGTGGAAACCAATGCGTCCAGCAGCGCGGCGATGTCCTGCACCTCTGGGGCGTCGGCCAGGTCGGCTTTTTCAGGCTGCTGGGTGGGGATGTGCAGGCTGCGCAGCGCGTCGCGCATCTGGCTCAGGCGGTCGCGCTTGCGGGCCAGCACCATCACGTCTTTGGGCTGCAGGCCATCGGCAAGCTGCAAGGCCAGCCACTGGGCGGCCTGGCGGCATTCCAGGCTGCGCAAGGTGTCCTCGGGTTCCTCGCGCGGCGTGCCCAGGCTGTCGCGCCAGGCCAGCTCGGCGCCGTCTTCGGGCAGCTTGGCGCCCTGGTTGGCGTCGCGCGGAATTGCCGGCAGACAGCGCAGAGCGCCCTGGGCGGTGGATTCCGTAGTGTGGTCGCGGAAGCCGTCATAGGCGCCGACCGCCTGCGCGGCCGACATCACGGCATTGACGGCAGCCATCACCGGCGGCGCATTGCGCCGGGTGTGGTCGCAGCTCAGCAAGTCGCCGCCCAGGCCCTCGACCACAAAGGCCTGCGCCGCGCGGAACACCTGGGGCTCGGCGCGGCGGAAGCGGTAAATGCTCTGCTTGGGGTCGCCCACGATGAACACGCTGGGGGCATTGCCGCCCGAGCCCGCATAGCCGCTGAGCCATGCGTGCAGCGCCTGCCACTGCAGCGGGCTGGTGTCCTGGAACTCGTCGATCAGCAAATGCTTGACCTTGGCGTCGAGACGCTCCTGCACCCAGCCGCTGAGGACAGGGTCGGACAGCATCACCGAGGCGGCGCGCTCCACGTCGTTCATGTCGACCCAGCCGCGCTCGAACTTGAGTGCGGCCAGCTCGGCGATCAGCACCCGGGTGAGCCGCGCCATGCGCTGCTGGTGGCTCCAGGCCGCGTGCTGCAGCTGGGCCTGGGCGACCTGCAATACGAGCTCTTGCGCAGCGCGTATGGTCTGGATGCCGACAATCTTTTCGCCGAACTTGCGCGCCGAGCCGGTGGCGGTGAGCAAGGCCGTGGCCACGCCGGCCGCATGCTGGGCGGTGATCGCCTGCTCCAGCTCGCCGCCCTTGGCGGAGAAAGTGGGTGCACTGGCCCGGCCCAGGTTGGCCGCCGCCTCTTGCAGCAGCGCACGTTGGGTCCACAAATAATCTTCCGGCGCGGCCAGGCCGGCGAAGGCCGGAAACTGCTCACCAAACGGCGGCACCGACGCATCGACCACGCCATGCATATCGGCCAACGCGAACTCGACGCGCTTGCTGATCGCGGCGGCCAGCGCCTTTTGCGCCTGGAAGCGGCCATGGACGGCCACCAGGGCCTCAAAGTCGGCACGCGCGTCGGGGTTGTCCACCACCGTGGCGTAAAAGCGCGGCCAGACCTCGCGCACCGCCTCGGCGTCGTCTTCCAGCAGGCTGTAGTTGGGCGGCAAGCCCAGGTCTTGCAGCACGGCCAGCGGCGCGGTGCGCAACAAGGCGGCAAACCAGCTGTGGAAGGTGCGTATCTGCACAGGCCGGGCGCTGGCCAGCAGCTGGGGGTACAGCTGCTTGAGCGCCGGCGCCTGGGCCGCGATCTGCGCCGGCGGCACGCCGCGGGCCTGCAGCTCGGCAGCCAGTTGCTCGGGGCTGGCCTGGGCGAATTCCACCAGCCATTCGTTCAGGCGCTGGCGCATCTCGCCCGCGGCCTTCTTGGTGAAGGTGATGGCCAGGATTTCATGCGCGGCCACGCCGTGGCCGTCGGTGGCCAAACTGCCTTCCAGCAGCGCGCGCAGAATGCGCGAGACCAGCATCCAGGTCTTGCCCGCGCCCGCGCAGGCCTCTACCGCTATGCTGCGCCGCGGGTCGCAGGCGATGGCGTAGAACGCCGCGCGCTCCACCGGCCGGCCGTTGTGCTCATACGCCGCGAGAGCCATGCGCGTCAATCCCGTTTAGCCAGCGAACCGGCCGCCAGCAGGCTCAGCAACACAAACGGCAGGCATACACCGTACAGGGTGCGCACGCCAAAGTGTTCGGCCACCTGGCCCAGCAGCGGCGGGCCGAGCAGAAACACTACGAAGGAAATCTGCGCCAGCGCGGCCACGTTGACCGCCGCCGGCCGGTCCACGCGCTGCGCGGCAGCCGACATGGCCAGCGGAAAGATGCCGCTGGTGCCCACGCCCATCAGCCCCAGGCCCAGCAGCGCCAGTGCTGGCGTAGGCGCCAGCGTAACCAGCAGCGCACCGCAGCCCAGCACGCTGAGCAGGCAGCGCGCAAACAGCACGGGGCTGAAACGCTCGACCAGGCCGTCGGCAAAAAAGCGCATCACCGCCTGGGCGAACGCGCCCGCCGCCACCGCCAGTCCGCAGACCCAGGGTGCGGCCGCGAACACATCGCGCATGTAGATGGCCGACCAGTCGGCGCCCGCGCCTTCGAGCAGCATGGCCGACAAGGTGACGCAAACCAGCGCCATGATGGCCCAGGTAGGTCGGGCGAAATGCGGGGGCTCTTCAGGCGCGGCTTGTCCGGCCTCGCGCAGCGGCGCCGGGCTGAAGCGGCCCAGCAGCAGCAGCGTGGCCACCAGCACCACGGGCACCATGCCCGCCAGGTGCAGCTGTGGGCTGATGCCCAGCTGCGACACGCCCGCGCCCAGCAGGCCGGCGGCAAAAAAGCCAAAGCTCCAGAAGGCATGCGCGCGGTTCATGATGCGCCGGCCCAGCTGGTGCTCGACCCGGTCGGCCTCCACATTCACCACCACCTCGACCAGGCCTATGCACAGGCCCGCGGGCACCAGGCAGAGGAACAGCATCAACGGCCCGGTGGCCCAGGAAGCGATGGCAAAAAACACAGCGATCATCGGCGTCAATGCCAGCAGCGCGCGGCGGTAGCCTATGCGCTCCAGCAGGCGGCTGGCCAGGGTCAGCGACACCAGGGTGCCGGCGGCTGTGCCGATCAGCGCCAGGCCCAAAGCGCCCTCGCCCACGCCCATGCCGCGCTGTATCTCGCCGAGCCGCGGGAAGATGCTGCCCAGGCCGAAGGCGTAGAGAAAAAAGGCTGCGAACACCCGCAGCGCGGGCGACAACGCCAGGCCGAAGCGGGGCTCGGTGCGGTAGCCGCCGGCAGCCAGGGCCATTTGTGTATTGGAGTCAACCATTTGTTGTGCCTTCAGTTCAACCAGCCGAGTGCCGTCAGATCGCGCTCGCATTGCGCCGCGTCCAGAAACTGCACAGCCTGCCAGCCCCGGGCCCGCGCCGTCACGATGTTGTGCGCGTTGTCGTCGATGAAGACGGTGTGCGCGGGCGACAGGCCGAACTGCTCTTCGGCCAGCGCATAGATCGCCGGCTCGGGTTTGACCAGGCCGACACGGGCTGAAAAAATCCCGTCTTCGAAGTGCTCGAAGAAACCGCGCTCGGCCAGCAAGCGGTCGGCGTAGGGGCTGGGCATGTTCGAGAGATAGACCAGGCGGTGCCCCTGTGCCTGCAGGCGCGGCAGCAGCGCGGCCGTATCGCCCTTGGTGTGCAGATGGTCGGGAATCGCGTGGATGAAGCGCAGCAGTTCGGCCGCCTCGACACCGCTCTGGGCCGACAGCAGCGCGGCCAGCGGCTCGGCGGCAACGCTGCCGCGGTCGAATTCGGCCCAGGTGGCGCCCGGGTGCAGGCCCTGGAAGATGCGTTCGCACAGCTGCTCGGCGGCGGCCGGATCGGGCGCGTGGGCGGGCAGCAGGTGCATGGCGAGTTCGATCGGCTTCCAGTGCAGCAGCACGGCACCCAGGTCAAAAACAACGGTTTGGGGAGTCACAGGGAATTCCTAATGGAGCGGCTGGGACGGTGGCGTCCGGCAGCCAGGCTGGGAGGTTAAGGCATTTTGACCAACGATGCGGCCGCGCGGCGCTAAAACCGGGGGCTCTTGGGAGCGCCGCACAATGAGCTGATCTACATGCCTGGTTTTTTGCATACCTGGGTATGCTAGAGAGATTGAAGCGCCAAGACTATCGATGAATTTTGTCAAAAGCATGAAACCAGCTCATACCAAACAAGTGACTTCGCCACAGCGCCGCCTGCCTTCCATGAACATGCTGCGGGCCTTCGAGGCCGCGGCGCGGCACGAGAGCGTGACCCTGGCGGCGCAGGAGTTGCACGTCACCCAAAGCGCGGTCAGCCACCAGATCAAGGCGCTGGAGGCCTGGCTAGGCGTGGCCCTGGTGCAGCGCAATGGCCGCGGCCTGGGGCTGACGGCCGAGGGTGCGGCCTACTTTCCCAGTCTGCAAAGCGCCTTCGACCAGATGGCCAGCGCCACGGCGCGGGTGCAGCGCCAGCCGCGCAAGAACGCGCTGTCGGTCAATTCCATGGCCTCGCTGTCGGCCGAGTGGCTGATTCCGCAGTTGGCAAGCTTCTGCGCCGAGGTGCCGGGCGTGGACGTGCAGTTGGCCACCACCGTGCATTTCACGGATTTCGACCCCGCGGCCTACGACGTGTCGATACGCTGCTTCACGGACCCCGAGCTGGCGGCGCTGCGCCAGCGCGCGCCCTGGCGCAGCATCCAATTCGGCCCGTTCTTACCCAACATCCTGACCCCCGTTTGCAGTCCGCAGCTGCTGCGCGGCGGCATGCCGCTGGCGACACCGGAGGATCTGCAAAACCATACGCTGCTGCACAGCCGCTCCACGGCCCTGGTCTGGCAGGACTGGCTGAGCGCCGCCGGCCTGCCCCAACTGCAAGCCAAGCACGTGGTGACCTTCGACCACGCCCACCTGGCGGTACAAGCCGCGGTGCAAGGCATGGGCATCGCCCTGGGCAATCCGCTGCAACTGCAGGCCGAGCTCGACAGCGGCCTGCTGCACATCCCCTTCCCGGACCTCAAGCTGAGCGACCGCACCAACTACTGGATCATGGCCCCGCAAGCCGCGCAGAACCCGCATGCAGTGGCCTTCTGCGAATGGCTGCAGCGCAATGGCGTAAACAAACCAGCGGTCTGAGCCTAAACCGACCACCAGTCCTTGCGGCACAGGCCGCGCGCGGCGCAGAAGGTGCAGGCCGCGCCCTCGCCCAGCGCCGCCAACACAGCACCATCGGCGATGCGCTGCATATCGTCCAGGATGCCGTGCACCAGCGCGTCGCGCACCTCCACCACCTCCGTCTGTTCGAACAGCTGGCTGCCGTCCTTCTCGCCCACGTTCAGGTAGGCGGCGCGCAAGGTGTCCTGCGGTAGCAGGGCCGCGTAAAAGGCCAACTGGGTGTCTTCCAGCGGCTGCTTGATACGCTTCTGGGTGGCCAGGGCGTTCTCGGTCTTGTAGTCGATCACCAAGGCCGTGGTGCTGCCATCGGCATGCACCTGGTCGACGCGGTCTATGGTGCCGATCAGGGTCAGCGGGCCCAGCGGCAATTCGAGTGCGCTCTCGGCCTGTTCGAAGCGGCCGCCCGCAGCCTCGTGCGGCGCCAGCCAGGCCAGGTAGCCGTCGCGCACCCGCGGCCAGGCCGAGGCAAACGGCAGGAACTCGCCGGGCTCCAGATGCATGTCGCGCGTGACCTGCTCAGATGCTAGGTTAATCATAGCTACCCGTGCAGATATATCCTGCACTGGAGCCGTATTTAATGCCTCATGGAAGGTTTTCAGCACCGCATGCAGCCAGGTGCCGAAATCACGCTTGTCGACCTCACCCGTCAGCTCCTGCGACTCCTGCAAGCCCAGCTGGCGCAGGCCGAAGAAGCGGTACGGGCAGCGGCGCAAATCCTCGTAGGCGCTGGCCGACAGGCGCTGCACCGGCAGCGCCGCGCCCACCGGCAAAGGCCGCAGACTGGGCTGGGGCGCCAGGCTGCGCGGCACCCGCGGGTCGGCGGCCGGCGCCAGTGCGGATTTGATCCACAGCGCCTGCACCAAAGGGCTGGCCAGCAAGGTCTCGCCGGAGGCATCGCTTTGCCGCCACAGCACGTCGGTATGCGGGGTTTGCAGCGCATTGGCCCAAGCAGCACGGCTGGCGGCCTCCAGCACGGCGCGCGACGGCAGGCCCAGGGCTTCACGCTGGCTGGCGGTCCAGGCGCCGGGCGGCTCGGGTGACACTGCCAGGCGCACCTCGTCGCAGCCGGGCAGCACCAGGGCCGGGAACGGCCGGGCCAGCAACTGGCTCAGCGGCAACACTACCACCTGCTCGTCCTGCGGGTGGTCGGGCACATAGCTGGCGGCCTCCAGCGCATCGCCAACCCAGCCGCTGAATTCGGCCAGGCGCAGACGGCGCGCGGCTTGCGGCAGCTGGGCGAATTCAGCCTCGGCGCCCTCCTCCAGGCGCAGCGCAGCCAGCAGCTTGGCGCCGGCCGCATCCGCCACCAATACCGGCCACTGGCCGCTGGCCTGCAGCAATGCGCGCACCGCGGCCAGCCACTGCACCAGCGGCCGGGCGGCTTGCAGCGTGGCGCGCAGCTGGTTCGCCAGTAGCACCGCATCAGATACCGCGGGCTGCCGGGGCGTGGCCTCGGGGCTCCAGGCCGACCAGCTCTGCACCGCGGCCTTGCGCAGGGCTTTTTCCAGGGCTTGAACGGTGCGCGGGCGGAAGGCCGGGGCGTTCTTCAGCCAGTCCAGCACGGCGTCGCTGCTCGCGTCCCACCGGGCGGCGCGCAGGGTCACCACCATCTGGGCCGCGGCCCGGGTGGTGGACAGCTTCCAGCCGGTTTCATCGCGGATGCGCACGTTCTGCGCAGCCAGCATGGCGCGGATGCGGCGGGTCAGCAGGCGGTCGGTGGCCACCAGGGCGACGGGCGTGCGCCCGGCTTCGATGTGGCGCAGCACGCAGGCGGCGGCGCGCAGGGCTTCGTCTTCGGAATCGCTGGCAGCATGCAGTGCGGGCAAGGCCGGCGCCGGTGGCTCGGGCCGGACCAGGCGCGCCACCTTGTCGCCCCAACTGCGGCACAGCGCCTCCACCAGCGGCTCGGTCTGGAAGCCATCGAGCACGATGATGCAGTCCAGCGCCGCGGGCACGGACGGATTCCACAGCACATCGGTGGCATAGGCCGAGGCCGCAGCCCATTCCAGCGCGATGCGGGCCACCACGCATTCGAGTGCCAGCACCGGCGCCTCCATGCCCAGGGCCACGGCATTGCGGGCCTGCGCGGCCCAGTCGGCGCGCTCGGCGGGCGGCACGGCGGCGGCCAGCGGCGCCAATTGGTGGGCGGCTTCAACCAGCCGCGCCGACAAGGCCTCGCGCTGCGCGCCCAGGCCTGCGCTTTCCAGCAGCACCGGGGCCTGCAGCATGTCCATGGCGGTATCGAAGCGCAGGTCGTGTGCGCCGACGGCCACGCCACCCAGGCCATGCGACCAGTTCAGCGTGGACTCGAAACGCGGGGCAAATCCATCGGGCTCAGCCTGGGCCCAGAACCGCTGCGCCAGCGGCATCAGCTGGGCATAAGGCAGCAAAACCACGGTGCGCGCCGGGTGGGCCTGGCGCTGCGCCATGGCCGCGCGCATCTGGGCCAGCAGGCCGGTGCCGGGCGCATGCCATAACGGGTCAAAAGAAGATGGCATAAGTGGAGCGGTGGCGCAGGGAGGGAAATGGTTTTTCGCTATGCCTGTGATAGCACGGTACACGGCGACGAGGACTCTTGCTTTCTGTCACAATGCCGCAACTTTAGTCGTATCGGCACTTGTTTAAGGAACCCCCATGGCCAACGAACTCATCAAACACATCTCGGACGCAAGCTTCGACGCGGACGTCTTGAAGTCCAACACTCCGGTACTGGTCGATTACTGGGCCGAATGGTGCGGTCCTTGCAAAATGATTGCCCCGATTCTCGACGAAGTGGCTACCGGTTATGCAGGCAAGCTGCAGATCACCAAGATGAACGTCGATGAGAACCGCGACATCCCCGCCAAGTTCGGCATCCGCGGCATTCCGACCCTGATGATTTTCAAGGGCGGCGAGCTGGCAGCCACCAAGGTTGGCGCCATGAGCAAGGCCCAACTCACCGCATTTATCGACCAGCAACTGGCCTGATAGCGTATTCCCTGAAGCCACCCCTGCGGTGGCTTCGTTTTTTCCTGTCATAATTCACGCATTCACCCGACTGCTACCCCGCAAGACGGTTCGAGTTCCCGGTTTGTGAGGCCCTTCTAGCCTCCTCATAACCTCCCCCCCTTTTTCCTCAAGAACTCCTCACAGGAGTCCATCCATGCACTTAAACGAACTCAAGGCACTGCACGTGTCTGAAGTCCTCAAGCAAGCCGAAGAACTTGAAATTGAGAACACTGGCCGTATGCGCAAGCAAGAGCTGATGTTTGCCATCATCAAAAAGCGCGCCCGCACCGGCGAGCAGATCATTGCCGATGGCGTGCTGGAAATCCTGCCGGACGGCTTCGGCTTCCTGCGCAGCCCGGACACCAGCTACACCGCGTCGACCGACGACATCTACATCAGCCCGAGCCAGGTGCGCCGCTTCAATCTGCACACCGGCGACATGATCGAAGGCGAAGTGCGCACGCCCAAGGACGGCGAACGCTACTTCGCGCTGAACAAGCTCGACAAGGTCAACGGTGGCGGCCCCGAAGAGAACAAGCACAAGGTCATGTTCGAAAACTTGACCCCGCTGTTCCCCAAGGAACAGATGAAGCTGGAACGCGACATCAAGGGCGAAGAGAACATCACCGGCCGCATCATCGACATCGTGGCCCCCATCGGCAAAGGCCAGCGCGCCCTGCTGGTCGCCCCGCCCAAGAGCGGCAAAACGGTGATGATGCAGCACATGGCCCACGCCATTGCCGCCAACTACCCGAACAGCCACATGATGGTGCTGCTGGTCGACGAACGCCCCGAAGAAGTGACCGAAATGCAGCGCTCGGTGAAAGGCGAAGTCATCGCCTCCACCTTCGACGAACCCGCGGCCCGCCACGTGCACGTCGCCGAAATGGTGATCGAGCGCGCCAAGCGCCTGGTCGAGCTGAAAAAAGACGTGGTGATCCTGCTGGACTCGATCACCCGCCTGGCCCGTGCCTACAACAACGTCGTGCCCAGCTCCGGCAAGGTGCTGACCGGCGGTGTGGACTCCAACGCGCTGCAGCGCCCCAAGCGCTTCCTGGGCGCCGCGCGTAACGTGGAAGAAGGCGGTTCACTGACCATCATCGCCACCGCCCTGGTCGATACCGGCAGCCGCATGGACGAAGTGATCTTTGAAGAATTCAAGGGCACGGGCAACTGCGAAATCCATTTGGACCGCCGCCTGTACGAAAAGCGCGTGTTCCCGTCGATCCAGCTGAACCGCAGCGGCACCCGCCGCGAAGAACTGCTGCTGTCGCCCGAGATCCTGCAGAAGAGCCGCATCCTGCGCCAGTTCATGTACAACATGGACGAGATCGAATCCATGGAACTGATGTTGAAGAACATGAAGTCCACGAAGAACAACACCGAGTTCTTTGACATGATGCGCCGTGGCGGATAAAAATCCACGCTATAATCGAAGGCTAATCGCGAAAAGTACCGGGCTTTTGAATTGGGTAAGCACTTTACCCAAGGCACCGGGCGGCTAACGCAATTGAACAAGGAAGAGCTATGAAAGAAGGCATTCACCCCAACTACCGCGAAGTGTGTTTCCTGGACTTGTCCAACAACTTCAAGTTTGTGACCCGTTCTTGCGTTAACGCCAAGGAAACGATCAAGTTGGAAGACGGCCGCGAACTGCCGCTGTACAAGCTGGATACCTCCAGCGAATCCCATCCTTTCTACACCGGTACGCAAAAGTCGGTGGACAACATGGGTGGCCGCGTGGAACGTTTCCGCAACCGTTTCGGCAAGACCACCGCTGCAGCTACGCCAGCCGCAGAATAAGTTTTCCCGCATCCGCATAGGGGCAGCCCGGTTTATCCGCGCTGCCCTTTTGTTTTATCCGCCGTCTGATATCTGGGCCAGCAAGAGGCCGGAAACGCTTTACCGGCGCGCTGCATAAGTCCTATATCCTCTCGCTGTGAACCACCCCACCCCTGCCATCGTGGCGCAAAGCGCCGTTCGCCGTCTGCCACGCATTGCACTGTGGCTGCTATGCCTGGCCTATGTGCTGCCGGGCTTTGTCGGCCGCGAGCCCTGGCGCAACCACGACATGACGGCCTTTGGCTACATGGCCGAACTGGCGCGGGGTGCCAGCGACTGGCTGCAGCCCCAGTTGCTGGGCCGCCCGCCGGAGCTCGAAGCCTTGTTGCCTTATTGGCTGGGCGCCTGGGCGATGCAGCTGGCCCCCAGTGGATGGGCGCCCGACTTCGCCGCCCGCATGCCGTTCATACTGCTGCTGGCTGCCACCCTGGGCGCTACTTGGTATGCGGTCTACTACCTGGCCCGCAGCCCGCGCGCCCAGCCCGTGGCATTTGCCTTTGGTGGCGAAGCCCGGCCTGCAGACTACGCCCGGGCCATGGCCGATGGCGGCCTGCTGGCCATGATCGCCTGCCTGGG
Organism: Rhodoferax sp. OV413; assembly: GCF_900104385.1. Lineage (GTDB taxonomy): Bacteria > Pseudomonadota > Gammaproteobacteria > Burkholderiales > Burkholderiaceae_C > Rhodoferax_B. Next base: position 448,104 of record NZ_FNJA01000001.1, read on the forward strand.
CATGGCCCAGCTATCGCACGAAACCACGCCCGCGCTAGCGCAACTGGCGTTCACCGCGCTGAGCTTTTTTGCACTGTCGGCCATGCCGTACCGTACCTGGATACCGGCACTCGGCGTAATGGTCGGGCTGGCGGGACTGGCGCTGTCGGGCGCGCCCAGCATGGCGGTACTGCTGGGCCTGGGCGGCGCTGTGGTGTGCTTCCTGGACCGCAGCGAACCCCACGGCCAAACCGAACCCGGAGAGCAAGGCAGTGCACCGCGCAGCCTGCGCTGGTCCCTGGCCATGCTGGCGATCACCGCTGGGGTGGCACTGCTAGCCTGGTATCTTGATCAATGGCGCTGGCGCATCGAGGCACCCGAAGCCAGCTGGCCCAATCTGCGCAGCATGGCCAGGCTCTTGCTTTGGTTCACCTGGCCGGTGTGGCCGCTGGCCATGTGGACGCTGTGGCGCTGGCGCCGCCAGCTGACCAGCGGCAACTTTGGCCGCCATCTGGCCCTGCCTCTGTGGTTTGTAGCAGTGGCCCTCGGCGCGACGCTGACGACCGATGCCGCCGACCGCTCCCTGTTGCTGGCCCTGCCTGCGCTGGCCACCTTAGCGGCGTTTGCCCTGCCCACCTTTAGCCGTACAGTGACGGCGCTGGTGGACTGGTTCACCTTGCTGTTCTTCACCATCTTTGCGCTGATGATCTGGGTGGTGTGGATCGCCGCACAGACCGGTGTACCACGGCAACCGGCGGCCAATCTGGCCCGGCTGCTGCCAGGCTTCATGCCCAGCTTCACCTGGCTGCCGTTTCTGATCGCAACCGCGGCCACCCTGGTATGGATCTGGCTGGTCAAATGGCGGGTCGGCCGGCACCGGGCCGCCATCTGGAAGAGCCTGGTACTGCCCGCCGGCGGTACCGCTTTGTGCTGGCTACTGCTGACCACTCTGGGCTTGCCCGCCATGGACTATGGCCGCAGCTATGTGCCGCTGGTGCGCAACATCAGCCGGGTGATACACGCACAAAGCCCGGCACAGGCACCGCCAGCCTGTGTGGAATTTGACAACCTGACGCGCGGCCAGGTTGCGGCATTCCAGTTCCATGGCAAGCTGAAACTCAAACCCGCCGGCAAGACACCCCAGTGCGGCTGGCTACTGGTAGATACCGCCACCTCGCGCCCACCCAGCCAAAAGCTCGATATGAAGCCCTGGGTGCTGCGACTGAACGTGCGACGCCGTGCAGACAACGGCGAAGCCGTGCGGCTGTACCAGCGCGTAAATCCATAGGCTTTAGGCCGCTAGCGCTTATACCACCTGCGCTAGAAGCTATAAATTAAATAGCAAACTGGCTATTTGGCGTAAGCGGGTTGGGCTTCCAAACGCAGTCGGTTGGCGGGGAACACGATGGCAAAACGCGAGCCCTGCCCGACCGTGCTGTCAATCTGCAGCTCGGCACCATGGCGTTGCACTACATGCTTGACGATGGCCAACCCCAGGCCAGTGCCGCCGGTTTCGCGAGAACGGCTGGGATCGACCCGGTAGAAGCGCTCGGTCAAGCGCGAAATATGCTCTGCCGCAATGCCTGGGCCGGTGTCCTTGACCGAGAACTCGGCCCGGCCATCCGGCAAAGGCTGCCAGCGTACCTCGATGCGGCCACCTGCGGGGGTGTAGCGCACCGCATTACTCACCAGGTTCGACATGGCGCTCAACAGCTCGCTAGACGCACCTGCCACCATGCCCTCGGGCATGGGCCCGAAGCGCAGCACATGGGACTTAGCCTGGCCGGCGGTGACCATGCCCGACAAGGCCTCGGCCTCGCGTGCGCATTGCGCCATCAGGTCGTGCAGCACGATCCACGCACTGCTGCTGGGCATGGGGCTGCCCTCGATGCTAGACAAGGTCAACAAATCGCTCACCAGGGTTTGCATGCGCTCGGCCTGTTGCGCCATAAAGCCCAGGTAGCGCTCGCGCTGGCCCTCGTCCAGCGGCAGGCTCTGCATGGTCTCGACAAAGCCCGACATCACGGTCAAGGGTGTGCGGATCTCATGCGACACATTCGCCACGAAGTCGCGGCGCATGGCTTCGGCCTGCTCTACCGCGGTCACGTCACGCGACAGCAGTAGCTTGCGGCCTTCGCCGTAAGGGTGCAGGTGTACCGACAAGCGCAACGGACGGCTTGCGCTGCCGCCACGCCCCAGCATCACGGTACCGCGCGCGGTGTCCGGGTCGGCGTAATAGGCGGCAAATGCCGGGTCGCGCACCAGGTTGCCAATCTGCTGCTGCAGATCACGCTGGGCGTCGAAGCCAAAATGCTCAGCTGCGATATCGTTGCACCACTCGATACGTCCCTGGGCGTCCAGCAGCACCACGCCATTGGGTGACGCCTGGATGGCTGCCAGAAACTCCTGCAGCCGGGTTTCTGCGTCCTGCATCTTCTGCTGCGTCTGGCGCAGCCAGCGGCGGGTGCGGTCGGTGATTTCACCCCACCAGCCCTGCATATGAGGAGCCTGGCTGGCCTCCCCGGTGCGCAGCCAATGCATCACGCGCAATCCGCGCACGGCGTCGAGCAGCATCCAGGCCGCTCCCGCCAGTACCACGCCGGCCAGCGCGCCCGGGTAGCCCAGCCACTCCCAGCCGAGCACGCCCGCGCCCAGCTGTATGCCCAAAAAGCTTAAAAATCGAAACCACATAGGGGAAAGAAAGAGGATGCGGATGGCGGCAGGTGCGCCATCCTGGGAATCAAGCGGCAGAAACCGCGGGCTGTGCCGGCGGCACGGCGGCCACAGGCTGCGCAGTAATGCGGTAGCCCGCACCGCGCACGGTCTCGACCATTGCGCCGCCCGCACCCAGGGCTTCGCGCAAGCGCTTCACATGCACATCGACTGTGCGCTCCTCAATAAACACATGGTCGCCCCAAACCCGGTCCAGCAACTGCGAACGGGTATGGACCCGCTCCGCATGCTTCATCAGGTAGTGCAAAAGCTTGAATTCGGTCGGGCCGATCTTCACCGCCTGCTCCTGGAACGTGACCCGGTAGGTCGCCGCGTCCAGCACCAGTGCGCCAATGCTGACCACGCCGTCGTCCTGCTCGGGCGCCCGGCGGCGCAATACCGCACGGATACGGGCCAGCATTTCCTTGGTGGAAAAAGGCTTGGAGATGTAGTCGTCGGCGCCAGCATCCAGGCCGGCCACACGGTCGCTTTCATCGCTGCGGGCCGTCAGCAAAATAATGGGGACCGCCTTGGTGCGCGGATGGGCGCGCCATTTTTTGGCCAGCGACAAACCGCTCTCGCCAGGCAGCATCCAGTCCAGCAGGATCACATCGGGCAGCACGGCGTCCAGCTCGCACTGGGCAGTCACGCTGTCCATCGCCCAGGTAGGCTGGAAGCCGCTGTGGCGCAGATTGACCGCGATCAGCTCGGCAATCGCGGGCTCGTCTTCGACGATCAAGACCCGGGGCATGGTTTTCATTGCAGTGCCGACTCCACTTGTGCTGCCGTGGCGTGGCGCACATCTTCACCTCTGACGATGTAGATGATGAATTCGGCAATGTTCTTGGAATGGTCACCAATCCGTTCGATCGCCTTGGCAATGAACAGCAGGTCCAAGCTGGCGGAGATGGTGCGGGGGTCTTCCATCATGTAGGTGATGAGCTTGCGCACAAAGCCGTCGAACTCTTTGTCCAGCAAGTCGTCTTCCTTCAGGATGTTGACGGCAGCCGCAACGTCGAGCCGGGCAAACGCGTCCAGCGCCTTGCGCAGCAGGCCAGAAGCCATGTCGGCCGATACCCGCAGGTCCAGCGTAGGCAGAGACCGCGGTGCGCCGCTGTGGGCAATCGACTTGGCCATTCGGGCGATCTTATTGGCTTCGTCACCCACGCGCTCAAGGTTGGCCGTGGTCTTGGAGATGGCGATCAGCAAACGCAGGTCGCGGGCGGTGGGCTGGCGGCGGGCAATGATGCTGGAGAGTTCGCGGTCGATCTCGATCTCCATCGCGTTCACCCGCGACTCGGCTTCGGCAACCTGGTCGGCCACTTCCACGCTGAACTGCGACAGGGAGTAGATAGCCTGGCGAATCTGCGATTCGACCAGACCACCCAGTTCCATCACGCGGCTGGAAACGCCATTGAGTTCGCTGTCGAACTGGCTGGAAAGATGTTTATCTGGCATGGTGTGTTCTCCGGGCAGTTAACCGAAACGACCGGTGATGTAATCCTCGGTCTCTTTGCGCTTGGGCTTGAAGAAGATGTCTTCGGTCGCGCCAAACTCCATCAGGTCGCCCAAATACATATAGGCGGTGTAGTCGCTGCAGCGGGCGGCCTGCTGCATGTTGTGGGTCACGATCACCACGGTGTAGTCGTTCTTCAGCTCGGTAATCAGCTCTTCCACCTTGGACGTGGAGATCGGGTCCAGCGCCGAGCAGGGTTCGTCAAGCAACAGCACTTCAGGTTTGATCGCAATGCCGCGGGCAATGCACAAGCGTTGTTGCTGGCCGCCCGACAGGCTGGAGCCGCTCTGGTTTAGCTTGTCCTTGACCTCGCTCCACAATGCGGCCTTGCGCAGCGCCCACTCTACGCGCTCTTCCATGTCCGTGGTGTTCAGGTCTTCAAACAGCTTCACGCCGAAGGTGATGTTGTCGTAGATGGACATGGGGAACGGCGTGGGCTTCTGGAACACCATGCCGACCTTGGCGCGCAGCAGGGCCACGTCTTTCTTGCTGGTCAGCAGGTTCTCGCCGTCCAGCAGGATCTCGCCTTCAGCGCGTTGCTCGGGGTACAGCTCGAACATGCGGTTGAAGATGCGCAGCAGCGTGGACTTGCCACAGCCCGACGGGCCGATGAAGGCGGTGACCTTCTTGTCCGGGATTTCCATGTTGATGCCCTTGAGCGCATGGAACTTGCCGTAGTAGAAGTTCAGGTTCTTGACCGAAATTTTGGAAGTATTGACAGTATTGGCAGTTGCAGTTTGCATGGTTAACCTTTGTTGGAGCCAGCCCAGGCACGGGCCAGAATGTTCAAGCCCAGGACGGCCATGGTGATCAGGAAAACCCCTGCCCACGCCAGCTTTTGCCAGTTTTCATAGGGGCTCATCGCAAATTTGAAGATGGTGACCGGCAGGCTGGCCATAGGCTGGTTCAGACTGGAGGTCCAGAACTGGTTGCTCAGCGCGGTAAACAGCAAGGGAGCGGTTTCACCGGCGATACGGGCTACCGCCAGCATCACACCCGTGACCACACCAGCACGTGCGGCCTTGAGCGTGATGCTCAGAATCACCTTCCACTTGGGCGTACCCAGTGCGTAGGCGGCTTCGCGCAGGCCCGGTGGAATCAGCTGCAGCATGTTCTCGGTGGTGCGAATCACCACCGGGATCACGATCAAGGCCAAGGCCACGATGCCCGCCCAACCGGAGAACGACTTGAAGCGCGATACCACCACCGCATACACAAACAAGCCGATCACGATGCTGGGTGCTGACAACAAGATGTCGTTGACGAACCGGGTGGCCGAAGCCAACCAGCCCTTGGAGTCATACTCGGCCAGGTAAATGCCGGCCATGATGCCCACCGGCGCACCGACAACCGTTGCCAGCGTCACCATCAGGAACGAGCCATAGATGGCGTTAGCCAATCCACCTTCGTCGTTCGGCGGCGGGGTCATCTGCGTCAGGGTGGCGATGCTCAGGCCGTCGATCCCCAGACGCACGGTTTCAAACAGAATCCAGAACAGCCAGAACAGGCCGAAGGCCATGGCCCCCAGGGCCAGTACCAGCGCAATCTGGTTGACGCGCTTACGCTTGGCGTACTTGGCGCTGCGGGTCTGCTCTAGCGCCGAGGCCTTCAACAGCATTTCACTCGTGGTCATGTCTTGGCTCCTTCATTTTTCCGCAGCTGCGCCAGCAGGAGCTTGGACAGGGAAAGAATGACGAAAGTAATAAAAAACAGCACTAGGCCGAGGTACATCAGAGCACCTTGGTGCAGGCCCTCGCCAGCTTCGGCGAACTCATTGGCCAGTGCCGAGGTGATGCTATTGGCCGCCTGGAACAGGCTCAGGGAATCCAGCTGGTTGAAGTTACCGATCACAAAGGTCACAGCCATGGTCTCGCCAATGGCGCGCCCCAGGCCCAGCATGATGCCGCCGATGACGCCCGACTTGGTGTACGGCAAAACCACTTTGGACACGACTTCCCAGGTGGTTGCGCCCAGGCCGTAAGCCGATTCCTTCAGCAAGGTGGGTGTGACCTCAAACACATCGCGCATCACTGCGGCGATGAACGGGATGATCATGATCGCCAAAATAATGCCGGCCGACAAAATGCCAATACCCACCGGAGCGCCTGAGAACAAGGCTCCCATGTACGGCACGTCGCCGAACATGGCCTGCAGCGGCTGCTGCACATAGGTAGACAACACCGGGCTGAATACCAACAGGCCCCACATGCCGTAGACGATGGACGGCACAGCGGCCAGCAGCTCTACAGCCGTACCCAGAGGCCGCTTGAGCCAGGCGGGCGACAGCTCGGTGAGGAACAGCGCGATACCAAAGCTCACCGGCACCGCGATCAGCAAGGCGATGAGCGAAGTCATCAAAGTGCCGTAGATCATCACCAGCCCGCCAAACTCCTCTTTCACCGGGTCCCAGGTCGTGCTGGTCAGGAAGCCCAGCCCGTACTTGTCAATGGCCGGCCACGCGCTCACTGTCAGCGAGCCCAGGATCGCCACCAGCATCACCAAGGTGAAGATGGCGGAGCCTTTGGCCAGCCAGGCAAAAACGCGGTCGAAGACAGGGCCCGAACGGGCCGCTTTGGGGCGGGGAGGAGTGGTCATCGCGTGTCCGGAAGTCTTGGCAGACGGATTCAACGGTAGCTCGTTCGCCGGAAGTGTAGATGACACGTTTTACTCCTTGGTCCGTAACAGGGATTACTTGATGGCGACAGGCTTGCCAGCACCATCGGTAACCTGGCCCCAGGCTTTCTCAATCGAGGCCACTACAGGTGCAGGCAGAGGCACATAATCCAGGTCGTCGGCAATCTTGGCGCCGTTCTTGTAGGCCCAGTTGAAGAACTTAAACACTTCGGTCGCATTGGCGGGCTTGTCCTGCTTGGTGTGCATCAGGATGAAAGTCGCGGTAGAGATAGGCCAGGCTTCCTTGCCAGGTTGGTCGGTGATCAGCTGGTAGAAGGACTTGTTCCAGTCGGCACCGGCAGCAGCTGCTGCAAAGGCGGTATCGCTGGGCTGCACAAACACGCCGTCGCGGTTCTTCAGCAGCGCATAGGTCATCTTGTTTTGCTTGACGTAGGCGTATTCGACGTAGCCGATCGAATTGGGCAGACGGTTCACGAATGCCGCAACACCTTCATTACCCTTGCCGCCGGCACCCACGGGCCAGTTCACGGCTGTGCCCTCACCCACTTTTTCCTTCCACTCGGGGTGGACGCGGCTCAGGTAGTTGGTGAAATTGAAAGTAGTACCCGAACCATCGGCACGGCGCACGGGGGAGATGGCGGCGTCTGGCAATGGCAGACCGGGGTTCAGCGCCACCAGGGCGGCGTCATTCCACTTGGTGATCTTGCCCAGGAAGATATCGCCCAGCACCTGGCCGGTCAGCTTCAGTTGGCCGGGTGCAATGCCCTTGATATTGACCACAGGTACAGTGCCGCCAATCACGGCGGGGAACTGCATCTGGCCCTTGGACTTCAGCACTTCGTCGGTTTGTGGCATGTCGGAAGCCCCGAAGTCCACGGTTTTGGAGTCGATTTGCTTGATGCCGGCGCCGGAGCCAACGGACTGGTAGTTGATCTTGACGCCAGTCGCCTTGTTGTACTCAGCCGCCCACTTGGAATACACGGGAGCGGGGAAAGTCGCACCAGCGCCGGTGATTTCCTGCGCGCCAACCCAACCTGCGAAAGACAGGGCAGCCGAACCTGCAAGGCTGACCATGGCGATCTTGAAACGTGTTTGCATAACTAAACCCTTTAAATGAGTAAGAACCAACCTGACGTTGCACCAAACTGGTACACCGTTGCGATGGCGTTAATTTAAGAAGATTGTGTGACAGCCATGTGACAAAAATAAGCGTAAACCCGGTTCGGCATGGGTGCTATGCTGCGCCCACAAAAATTGCGGCAACACCATGCAAAACGGAACACTTCTCGCCGCCCTGGACCTGGGCTCCAACAGCTTTCGCCTGGAAATTGGTCGCCTCGACCACGGGCAAATCCACCGTACCGAATACCTGAAAGAAACCGTCCGCCAAGGCAACGGCCTGGACGAAAACCGCAACCTCAGCCCGGAAGCCATGCAGCGCGGCTGGGACTGCCTGGCCCGATTTGGCGAGCGGCTCGCCGGTTTCGAGCGCCACCAGGTACGTGCCGTCGCCACCCAAACCCTGCGCGAAGCCCGCAACCGCGACGCGTTCCTGGCCAAGGCGCATGAAATTCTGGGGTTCCCCATCGATGTCATCCCGGGCCGCGAAGAGGCCCGGCTGATCTACCAGGGTGTGGCCCGTCTGCTGCCGCAGTCGCAGGAGCGCCGCCTGGTGGTCGATATCGGCGGACGCTCTACCGAAATGATTCTGGGGCAAGGCTATGACGCCACCGTCATGGAATCCTTCCGGGTGGGCAGCGTGGCCTGGTCGATGAAATACTTTCCCCAGGGACAGTTCACCCGCGATGCGTTCCGCATCGCCGAAATTGCCGCCAAAGCCGTGCTGGACGAAGCCCTGAACGCCTACCGCCGCGACACCTGGGACGTGGCCTATGGCTCCTCCGGCACGGTGGGTGCGGTCGCCGACATCCTGCACGCGGCCGGCTGGCAGCAAAACCTGATCAACCGCGAAGGCCTGGACTGGATCAGCGAACGTCTTTTAAAAGCCCAAACCGTCGACAAACTGCGCTTCGAAGGCATGAAGGATGACCGCAAACTGGTCATCGGTGGCGGCATCAGCGTGCTGCGCGCCGTGTTCGACCTGCTGGGCATCGAAGAAATGCATGCCGCCGACGGCGCGTTGCGCCACGGCGTGCTGTACGACCTGGTGGCCCGTGGCCAGGAAGACACCGACCTGCGCGCGGTCTCGGTGCAACGCATGGCTTCGCGTTTCGACGTGGATACGTTGCAAGCCCAGCGCGTGGCGCACCACGCTTGTGCTCTGTTCAGCCAGCTGCAGCTGCAAAGCGGCATGTCGGTTGCTGAGTCGGCACGCCTGCAGCGCAAGCTCAACTGGGCCGGCTATCTGCATGAAATCGGCTGCCAGATCTCCCACAGCTACTACCACAAGCACGGTGCCTACATCCTCGACCACGCCGATGCACCCGGCTTCGCGCTGTCGGAACTACACCGCCTAAGCCAACTGGTGCTGGGCCACCGCGGCAAGCTGCGCAAGCTGGAACTCGACTTTGCCGATGAGGTGTTTGTGCAGCAGCTGCTGTGCCTGCGGCTGGCCACCATTCTGAGCCACGCCCGGCGCGACCCGGACACCACCGGGCTGCAACTCACCCAGGACCCGGCGCAGCCCAACCAGTTCCTGCTCAGCACCCGTGCTGGCTGGTCGCAAAGCTATCCACAGTCCGCCCATCTGCTACGCGAAGAGGTTGTGGCCTGGCAAAAAACTCCCTGGTCTTTGCTGCTTTCCGAGACCTGAACACGGGGCGTAGCCAATTACTTGAAAAAACCTGCACTTTTGTCAAGGAACGCTGAATAATCTGCCGATATAGTTTGTAAAGAGCATAGTTGTGCTACCCATTGAGACAACCAGCAAGGCCACGCATGACAGAACAATCCAGGCCCAACCTCGGTGATGGCTACAAGCAATACTTCGAGATAGCTCCGGCACTGGACCAGGCGCGCATCAACGACGTATTTTTCATACGCCATGACGTGTATGCACGCGAGCTGGGTTTCGAGCCGGTACGCGAAGACCAGCGAGAAACCGACAAATACGACTACCGCTCGCTGCACTGCCTGGTTCGCAGCGCCGACGGCTCCAGACTCGCAGGTTGCGCCCGGTTGGTGTTGACCGACCCCCAAGACCAGGACTCGCCCCTACCCTTCGAAGTCACCTGCAAAAACACCCTGGACCGCAGCATCATCGACCCGGCCAAACAGCCGCGCGCGCGCATCGCCGAGGTATCCCGACTGGCCGTGATGTCCGAGTTCCGCCGCCGCAAAGGTGAACAGCAAAGCGAGGCCATGATCTCAGAGCAGGATTTCGGCGACCGCAACCAGCCGCGCTTCCCGTATCTACCCGTCAGCCTGTACATGGGAGCCGTCATCATGGCCAAACGCCAGGGAATTGAAACCCTGTTCACCCTGACCGAACCTCGATTAGCCGAGCACTTTGCCAAATTGGGGGTCAACATCATGCCGATTGGCGGCCCGGTGGAACACCGGGGACAGCGCCTGCCCTCCATGTTGCGCGTGGACGAGGTGTACCAAGGTCTTCGGCTGCTGATTCGGCCGCTGTGGCATGTAATCAATGCCCAAATAGACGAGGCTTACGCCAAGGCATCGGTCTAAACAGCCAATTTCGTTATTTCTAAATATGCTTATTCGCATATTGGTAGAACAATAAAGTAGTTTGGATTAAAGGGGCCGGCTTCTATAGTCGCGCCCATGCACGATTTAGCGTTTGTTTTTGCCGGATTCTTTGTCGGTTTTGTCGTAGGTTTGACCGGCGTGGGCGGCGGCTCGCTGATGACCCCGATCCTGATCTTCTTCTTTGGCATGAAGCCCTACCTGGCAATCGGCACCGACCTGCTGTTCGCCTGCTTCACCAAGGCCGGTGGCACCTTGAAGATGGCCCGCTCGGGCATGGTCAGCTGGCGCATCGTGGCCACCCTGTGTGCCGGCAGCATTCCGGCATCGCTGCTGACCTTGTGGGTGCTGCACACCCTGGGCCCGGCCGAGCCGCAAGTGCAAAAAGCTATGACCACCACCCTGGGCGTAGCCCTGCTGCTCACGGCACTGGCCACTCTGTACAAAAGCATCCGCGGCAAATCCGCACCGCGCAGCATCAGCCACCAGGCCATGGCCCAAGCCGAGCGCCCGCGCCACTGGAGCCTGCCGCTGCTGTTTGGCGCGTTTATCGGCACGCTGGTGACCCTGACATCGGTCGGCGCAGGCGCGATTGGCGTGACTGTGCTTATGCTGCTCTACCCGCTGCTGCCGCTGCAGCGGATTGTGGCTGCCGACATCGCCTATGCGGTGCCGCTGACCCTGATCGCCGGCCTGGGCCATGCAGGCCTGGGTTCGGTGGACTGGCCGCTGCTGGCCAAGCTGCTGGCGGGTTCCCTCCCCGGTATCTGGCTGGGTTCCCACCTGATGCTCAAGACCTCGGACCGCGTGATCCGCGGCGTGTTGTCGCTGCTGCTGGCCTATGCCGGCACCAAATTACTGGCACTTTAAAATTACCTGTTGCCCACGTGCAGCCCCTCCCACGATTGCTTTAAAAATGTACCAATACACCGAATTTGACAAACAGTTTGTGCAACTGCGCGCCGCCCAATACCGCGACCAGCTGGAGCGCTGGCAGGCAGGCAAGCTGGCCGAGGACGAATTCCGTCCGCTGCGCCTGCAAAACGGCTGGTACGTACAGCGCTTTGCCCCCATGCTGCGCGTGGCCGTGCCCTACGGCGAGCTGAACAGCGCCCAGCTGCGCGTGCTGGGCACCATTGCCCGCGATTACGACAAAAAAGACGCACACGATCTGGCCAAGGCCAACCCCGGCCTGAGCGATCTGCACAGCCTGCCCAGCGCCTGCGCCCACTTCACGACCCGCCAGAACGTCCAGTTCAACTGGATTCCCCTGGATAAAAGCGCTGACGTGATGGATCTGCTGGCCAGCGTGCACCTGCACGGTATCCAGACCAGCGGCAACTGCATCCGCAACACCACCAGCGACGAGCGCGCAGGCATTGCCGCCGATGAAATCGCCGACCCGCGCCCGCTGGCCGAAATCATCCGCCAGTGGAGCACGCTGCACCATGAATTCGCCTTCCTGCCACGCAAGTTCAAGATTGCCATCGTCGGTGCCACCGACGACCGCGCCGCCACCGCCTGGCACGATGTAGGCCTGCATGTACTGAAGAACGAGGCCGGTGAAGTCGGCCTGCGCGTCATGGTCGGCGGCGGCATGGGCCGCACGCCTGTCGTCGGCACCGTGATCCGTGACTTCCTGCCCTGGAACCAGATCCTGAACTACCTGGAAGCCGTGGTCCGCGTCTACAACCGCTGGGGTCGCCGCGACAACATGTACAAGGCGCGCATCAAGATCCTGGTCAAGGCCGAAGGCCAGCGTTATATCGACGAAGTCGAAGCCGAATACCAGCAGATCCTGACAGTCGATGGTGGCCCGCACACCATCGCCCAGGCTGAGCTGGACCGCGTCACCGCCTGCTTTGTGCCGCCGGCCAGCCGCGTCGGCGCCCTGCCCGCCTTGGCCAAGCCGGTCGCCGCCCCGGTGGATGACAAGGAGTACACCCGCTGGCTGAAGCAAAACGTGGCAGCCCACCAGAACCCGCTGCTGCGCGCCGTGACCCTGTCGTTCAAACGCCTGGGCTACTCGCCCGGCGACGCTACCGCCGACCAGCTGGATGCTGCAGCCGACCTGGCCGACCGCTACAGCGCCGGTGAAACCCGCGTCACCCACGACCAGAACCTGGTGCTGCCCTGGGTCCGCGCCGACGAGTTACCGGCCCTGTATGCCGAAGCCAAGGCGCTGGGCCTGGCCAGGGCCAACATCCGCCTACTGACCGACATGATCGTCTGCCCCGGCGGCGACTTCTGCAGCCTGGCGAATGCCCGCTCGCTGCCGATTTCCGAAGCCATCAGCCAGCGCTACCAGGACATGGACGAGCTGCACGACCTAGGTGAAATCGATGTGCACATGAGTGGCTGCATCAACTCCTGCGGCCACCACCACAGCGCCCACATCGGCATCTTGGGCGTCGACAAGGACGGTCAGGAGTGGTACCAGGTGACACTGGCCGGCTCGGACGGCTCCCAACTGTCCGGTCCCGCCATCGCCGGCAAGGTCGTCGGCCCATCCTTCAGCGCCGCCGAAGTGCCCGAAGTCATCGAAGCCGTGCTGGATACCTACCGTGCGACCCGTAGCAGTGGCGAAAACTTCATCGACACCCTGCGCCGCGTCGGCCAAGACCCGTTCAAGCTGGCCGCCAACAACGCCCGCATCAGCACCGGCAAAGCGCCGCGCGCCACGGCCGAAGCCTGAAAGTAAATACTATGAAAATAATAGCATCCACCGCACATACACCGGGCGCCGAAGGCCAAAACAGCATTGTTGCCCTGGCCAACGACGTAGACCCCCGCACACTGCCACTCGAAGGCGTGACCCGCATCGACCTGAACTTCCCCAAGTTCACCGATGGCCGTGCCTACAGCCAGGCTTTTCTGCTGCGCCGCCGCCTCGGCTTTACCGGCGAAATCCGCGCCACCGGCGACGTGCTGATCGACCAACTGGTACAGATGCAACGCAGCGGTTTTGACGTGGCCGTGCTGCGCGAAGGCGTGGATGCCAGCGCCGCACAGCGCCAGTTCGACCGCTTTGAAGGCTTCTACCAGGGCGACGCCGTCCACGTGGAGCCGCACTTTGCCGAAACCGAGCACTCCGCAGCCTACGCCGCAGAGCTGGCCCGGCAAGACTCGTATTGATCGGAAAAACACCATGAGCACGCTCAACCTCGCACAGATCAACACGGATCTCGGTCGCAACGCACCAGCTTTGGTGGAATGGGCACTCGGCCTGGACCAGCCCGCCATCGTCACCACCAACTTCCGTCCATTCGAAGCGGTCATCCTGCACATGGTCACCCGCGTGAACCCCGACGTGCCTGTGGTCTGGATGGACAACGGCTACAACACCGAGGCCACCTACCAGTTTGTCGATGAAGTGACAAAGCAGCTGAAGCTGAACCTGCGCATCTACCTGCCGCTACGCTCGCGTGCGCACCGCGAGGCGGTAGACGGCGCGACGCCCGCGCTGGACGACCCGCGCCATGCAGCCTTCACCGAAGAAGTGAAGCTGGAGCCTTTTTCCCGCGCACTGCGCGAGACGGCCCCCAAGGTCTGGTTCACCGCACTGCGGGCCACCGACACCGCCGTGCGCGCCCAGATGGACCCGGTGAGCATCAACCCCGACGGCCTGATCAAGGTCGCGCCATTGCTGCACTGGTCGTCCAAAGAACTCCACGAATACTGTGTCACCCACGGCCTGCCCAACAACTTCGACTACGTGGACCCCACCAAGGGTGAAGACAACCGCGAGTGCGGCTTGCACATTGCCCATTGAGGCCGACTGAAACTTGACCCCCGACATGAACTCCCTCGCTACCCCCTCTGCCCAACACCATCTGAGCAATGCCCACCTTGACGCGCTGGAAGAAGAAACCATCTTCATCCTGCGCGAAGTGGCTGCCGTATTCGAGCGTCCCACCCTGCTGTTCTCCGGCGGCAAAGACTCGCTGGTACTGCTGAAATGCGCCGAAAAAGCCTTTGGCGCGGGCCGTATCCCGTATCCGCTCTTGATGATCGACACCGGCCACAACTTCCATGAAGTGACCGACTTCCGCGACTTCCGCGCCAAGGAACTCGGTGCCGAACTCATCGTGCGCAACGTCGAAGACTCGATGAAACGCGGCACCGTGCGCCTGGCCCATCCCGGCGAGTCGCGCAATGTGCACCAGTCGGTGACCCTGCTGGAAGCGATTGAAGAATTCCGCTTCGACGCGCTGATCGGCGGCGCCCGACGCGACGAAGAAAAAGCCCGCGCCAAGGAACGCATTTTTTCGCACCGCGACAGCTTCGGCCAGTGGCAGCCCAAGGCCCAGCGGCCTGAGCTGTGGACCCTGTTCAACACCCGCCTGCAGCCCGGCGAACACTTCCGCGTGTTCCCCATCAGCAACTGGACCGAGCTCGACGTCTGGCAGTACATCGAACGCGAGCAGATCGCCCTGCCCTCGCTGTACTACACCCACAAACGCGAAGTGGTAGAGCGCAAGGGCCTGCTGGTCCCGGTGACCGACCTGACCCCGCTCAAAGCCGGTGAAACCGCCGAGCAGCGCGACGTGCGCTTCCGCACCGTGGGCGACATCACCTGCACCTGCCCGGTGGAGAGCTTTGCCGCCACCGCCGGCGACATCGTGATCGAAACCCTGGCCGCCGACGTGAGCGAACGCGGCGCGACCCGCATGGACGACAAGACTTCCGAAGCGTCCATGGAAAAACGTAAAAAAGACGGATACTTCTAATGAACGCTACTACTTCTATAGCTACTCCCGCAGGTAATACAAGCGCTGCAGTCCTTTCCGCCTTGAAATTCATCACCTGCGGATCGGTGGATGACGGCAAGAGCACCTTGATCGGCCGCCTGCTGGTCGACACCAAAGCCGTACTGCAAGATCACCTGGCCGGCGTGCAGCGCCAGGGCGAAACCGATCTGGCCTTGCTGACCGACGGCCTGAGCGCCGAGCGCGAGCAAGGCATCACCATCGACGTGGCCTACCGCTACTTCAACACCGAAGACCGCAAGTTCATCATCGGTGACGCACCTGGCCACGAGCAGTACACCCGCAACATGGTCACCGCCGCCAGCAGCGCCGACGCCGCCGTGGTGCTGGTCGACGCCACCAAGCTCGACTGGAAAAACGCCGCGCTCGAATTGCTGCCGCAAACCCGCCGCCATTCGCTGCTGTGCCATTTGCTGCGCGTACCCAGCATCGTGTTCGCCATCAACAAGCTGGACGCGGTGGAAGACTCGGCCCTGGCCTTTGCCCACATCAGTGCCGCGCTGAACAGCTTTGCTGCCGCTGCCGAGATTCCCGTGAAAGCCATCGTGCCGATCTCGGCATTGAAGGGCTGGAACGTGGTCGAAGCCGGCCACAGCGAAAACCCCGATTGGTGCAAGTACACCGGCCCGACCCTGCTACAAATTCTGGAGCAATTGCCAAGCACGCCGGCCGAAGTCGACCAGCCCTTCGCCTTCCCGGTGCAGTGGGTGGAAAAGTTCTCGTCCAGCAGCGACACCAGCCAGGGCCGCCGCGTATTCTGGGGCCGCGTTGCCACCGGCAAGATCGAAGTTGGCCAGGAAATCCGCATCCTGCCCAGCGGCCAGACCGCCACCGTGGCCCAGGTGCTGGACCATGCGCGCAACCCCAAGAGCGTGCAGGCAGGCAACAGTGCCGGCATCACGCTGGACCGCGAAGTCGACGTATCGCGTGGCGACTGGCTGCTGGCCCCGGGCCAGTTTGAAGCCAGCCGCGAAATCTCCGCCACCGTCGCCTGGATGGACGACGAACCGCTGGTCGCCGGCCGCGTCTACTGGGCGTTGCACGGCCACCGCTGGGTCAAGGCCAAGGTGAAACGCATCGTGCACAAGCTGGACATCAACACCCTGGCCGAAGAAGACGCGAGCGAGCTGCCCCCCAACGCCATCGGCCATATCGAGCTGGCGCTGCAGGAAGGCATCGCCACCCTGCCCTACATCCAGTCCCGTTCGCTGGGTGCCCTGGTGCTGGTCGATACGGCCTCACACAAGACCTCGGGCGCCGTGCTGGTCCGCTAATTTAAAATCACGGGTTAACCCCGCTATTGAAAAAAATACCATGACTCACGTCGTCTCCGAAGCCTGCATCAAGTGCAAATACACCGACTGTGTGGATGTCTGTCCCGTGGACTGCTTCCGCGAAGGCCCGAACATGCTGGTCATCGACCCGGATGAATGCATTGACTGCGCAGTCTGCATCCCCGAATGCCCGGCCAACGCCATCTATGCTGAAGAAGACATGCCCGCCGACCAGCTGGCCTTCATCCAGCTGAACGTGGAACTGGCCCGTGCCGAAGGCTGGAAGAGCATCACCAAACGCAAACCAGCCCTGGCCGACGCCGACGACTGGAAAGACGTGATGCCCAAGATCCAGCTGCTGGAACGTTAAACCGTGTTGCCCGTACTGGAAACCGGCGCCGTCGTCATCGGCGCGGGCCCGGTCGGGCTGTTCCAGGTCTTCCAGCTGGGTCTGCTGGAAGTCCCCACCCATGTAATTGACGCCCTGCCCCACGCTGGCGGCCAGTGCATGGAGTTGTACCCCGACAAGCCCATTTACGACATTCCCGGCACGCCGGCCACCACCGGCCAGGCGTTGGCCGCGTCGCTGCTGCAGCAAATCCAACCCTTTGGCGCACAGTTCCATCTGGGCCAGTTGGTCAGCAGCATCGCCAAGCAAGCCGACGGCCGCTTTCTGGTGCAGACCGACCAGGGCACGCAGCTCCTGGCCCCGGTGGTGGTGATCGCCGCCGGTGTCGGCGCCTTCCAGCCACGGCGTCTGAAGCTGGACGGCATCGAAGCCTTTGAAGGCAGCCAGCTGCATTACCACCAGCCCCCCAAAGATGTAACTGGCCAACATCTGCTCGTCATGGGTGGCGACGAAGCCGCCCTGCGCTGCGCGTTGGCATTGACTGAGACCGATGCCCAGAGCGTCACCCTGCTGCACCGCCGCGACGTGCTGCAAGCCCCCACCGCCGACATCGTGGAAATGCAGATGCTGGTCCAGGCCGGCCGCATGCGCTTCATGGTGGGGCAGATCGCCAGCTTTGAGGCCGATGCAGGCCGTCTGCAAGCCCTGCAAATCAGCGACGTGGACGCAGCCCTACACCGCCTGCCGGCAGATGCGATCAGCGTGTTCCAGGGCCTATCGCCCAAGCTCGGCCCGGTAGCCGACTGGGGCCTGGCCATGGAGCGCAAGCAGCTGCAGGTGGATACGGCCAGGTTTGAAACCAGCGAACCCGGCATCTTCGCCGTGGGCGACATCAACACCTACCCGGGCAAGCAAAAGCTCATCGTCTGCGGCTTCCACGAAGCCACCTTGGCCGCCTACGCTGCGGCGCCGCTGGTGTTTCCGGGTAAAAAGATTCCGTTTCAATACACCACCACCTCGCCACGGCTGCACCAGCTGCTGGGTGTGATGAAGGCAGCCGACGCCGCCTAACAAGCGCTGGTGCCGGGCATCAGCCTTCTAAGCGGAGGGTCGGCCGGGTGCTAGAACCTCGCCCGGTAGTACACCATGGGCTTGCCGCGGCTGACGCGCAGCACTACCCGCTCGTTGTTGTTCAGCTGCAGGCCCAAAGCGCCGCCCAGCTCGAAACGGATGCCGCGCGAACTGGCGGCACTGAACTGCATTTCCAGCCGGGTGTCGTAATTGTTCGGGCCGTTGGCATTGGCCTGCTGGATCAGGGTCATAGCATCTGGCGTAGGCGACACGCGCTGCCACACGCCAAACTGGAAGCGCCCCTGGCCCACCTCGGCCGAGCGCCAATTCAAACCCAGGTCCAGCCGCTGCGCCGTGGTACGCGGCAACGCGCCGGGCATGCGGTTGTCCGGCACCGCCCAGCCCAGGCCGATACCCACACCCGCCTGGGGCGCAGCGCCCGACCAGCCGGTCAGGCTCAGGCGCGAGCTGCTGGCATCGTCCAGCATGGGCGTGGCTCTGGAGGCCAGCTCCAGGCTCAATGACGGGGTATGGGAGGGAGCGGTAGACGGGGCAAAGCCGCCCAGGTCGGCATCGTGCTGGGCTTGGGCGCAGGCGCACCAAGCGCCCGCCAACGCGCACAGCCAACGCAAAGGCATCACAGGGTAGAGAGCAACAGCATGCATGGCAGCCCACCTCGGTGTAATTTCTGCCATTGTGCGGCAGTGCGCTGCGCTTTGGGGGCTAAAAATCAGCCTCCAAAATGTAAAAAAGCCTGCAAAAAGCAGGTCTTTTCAAAAGCCGAATCGGCTTAAAACTCTTTCACCACCGAATACATCACCCCCGCCGTGCCCAGGAAGTTCAGCTGTGCGGCCCAGCCGGAGTCAAACCGCCAGCCCACGGCCGGCACGATGGCGGGCGAAAAACCCTTGTAGTTCAAAGGCACCTTGTTCTCGTACGGAGGCTTGTAGCCGTACAGAATGCCCGCGGACACCTTCAGGTAGACCTTGGGCAGGCTTTCGAATACGCCGTAAAAACTCTGGCCCGCGTACACGTAGGTGCTGTCCTGGCCAAACGAATTGCTGAACAAGGCCATGCCGTAAAAGCTGTTGTCGCTGGCCTCGCGCTCCAGCCCCACCAGATGCACCGGCCGGTGCTCGGGGTTGTAGCTGTAGTGCGAGGTGTGCGGGCTCAGCTCGATGCGCCACCGGTAACTGGGCGCCAGCGGCGCATCGCCGGGCGTCGCCGACTGGGCCGAGGCAGCGCATACAAACCCCAGCAAGGCACACGCCGCCAACCGCTGGGGCAATACAAAAACATCCATGGAATACCCCGCAAAAATGGCTTGGAAAAATGAAGGCCGACCCGCTTGCAAAGAAGCGTAGACCTTTAACCTGGCTGGCGAGGATTGTATTGCTATTTTTTTAATAGCTTATCGCGCAGGTAGGACCTGCGCTACAGGCATTATTTGTGTATTTTTGTAAATCCAGCCCAGCACGGGCGCTAGGCTAGAATCCGTCCACTCCGCCGCCGCCTGATGGCGAACACGGAGTTCCGCTAGGGGTGTTGCGCTGTAGAGGCCGCGACTGAGAAAGTCCCTTTGAACCTCATCCAGAGGATTTAAACGACGACAGATACGGTCCGAGCACCGGAGGAAACACAGGGCCAGCGGCCCTTTTTTTACGCCTTGCCATCGCCCGATAGATAGATTTGGCGGTAGTGCCGTACTTAGCAGCCAACGCATTCCAGGTGCAACCGCCAGCAGCATATTCAGCCACGATCACATCTAACTGCTCCTCTGTGATCACCAGCGGCTTACCTCCCCACGTAATACCCCGTTCCCTTGCAGCGACCTGCCCCGCTATGGCGCGCTCTCGGATCATTGACCGCTCCAACTGCGCGACGGCACCGAGTATCTGGACCATGAACATACCCAGTGGGCCGGACGTGTCTAAAGGCTCAGTCAAAGACCGTATAGACGCCCCTAACCCGGTGATTCGCTCCAAGATCAAGAGCAGGTCCTTCAAACTCCGCGCTATACGATCCATCTTGTAAACCACCAGCACATCCCCCGGCACAAGCTCAACCAGCGCCCTCTGCAACTCTGGCCGTTTACCAACAGAACTTGCCTTTTCTTGGTAGATCAGCTCAACCCCGATTTTTCGCATTGCATCCAACTGCAGATGCGTCTCTTGATCCTTTGACGACACCCGCGCATAACCTATAAGCATTTACCGTTTCCCAAACAACCCCACGACACGCCAGTTACGGTTAAGGAGGGCAAACCTAACCAAGCTCTGCAGTAGCTCATTTCTGCTGCAATCGAGGTCAAAGCTTATTTCCTCAAGCGTTTTAGCAATATCGCAAGGTAATGTCATATCAATACGCACATTACGCGATCTATATGCAGCAACACGCGCAGCATCGGAGGAATGCTTGCGTGGCCGCCCTTTGTCAGGTTTTTTCGTAGTCAACTCACTATCTGAAACGCCCGCGGCCGCGGATTTTTCAGGCGCGGTAACGAAATTAAATAGATCACGCTGCGTAGGCATAGTCACCCCCACCCGTATAAATCAGCTGAGGCTCAGTTACAAGCCAATATCGCCTTTCCTTAAACACGTTTTCGCTGATCCGATGCGAAACGATCACATCGCCATCGGCACAGGTAAAAACGGCATCCATCATTTCGCCGAAGCTAAGCCCGTAGTACGTCTGAGCGACTGAATCAGGAGGCGTAAGGCCGTTGGATCGGCTGTAGCGATTGGACTCCTTGGGCGCGTCGTGGAAGTCCTTTAGGATGTATTTCGACACGTATGCAGCCAGCTTTGCAAGGCTGAGGTTGCGGCGATAACCGCCGTTTTTGGTTTTGCCACCGACGAAGCACAAGCCATTGTCAGCGCCAACGATAGAGCGCCAAATCTCAGTGCCGAGTTTCCAGGCCTTGATCTTTTCACCCTTGCGAACACCATGAGCGGGCAGCTTATGGCAGGCGACGTGCACATGCATCGCCCCCCGTTCCTGTTTCTCAAAGCTGGCGCAATAGATGAAATCGCCACCCAAGGCAACTTTCATGCGACGCACCCATTCCTTGAAATGCTTTTTACACAGTTCACGATCCTCTTGATTCTCCCGATAGGTGATGGTCAGCAGCTCGTTTAAGCCCTGCGCTTTGATGATCCAACGGCACCTTGTCTTAGCACGCTGGGCAGACTTTTCGCGGGCACGCTCTTGACGCTCTAAGCGCTCTTTTTCGAATTTTTCTTCAATAAGAGACAGGTTCGTGCCGGGCCAGTTTTCCTGATAGTCCTCAAGAAGCCACTTAGGCTTTTCCTCAGATTCTGTCCACTCAACAGCATTGGCAAAGGACACCTCACGATGACCATTGGCCTCACGTGTCCGCACCACCCAGGCATCAGGAATAACGACACCCTCATAAACCACCCGTTCCCCGTCAGGGAGTCTTACAATTCTCTGCATTGCACAACCTCTTTTTGTGTAATCACGGCCCGGGCGTCCTGCAAGATGCGTCGGGCCTTTTTTCGTCTATCGAATACCGAATACCACTTTCAAACCAACTACCAAAACCGGCACTTAGCAGTGCTGTGTTCTAAAGTGAACTATTAATAAATTAGCGGCGCTTCGCGCCGCCCGCGCTTCGCCTGCGGGCTGGCTGCGAATGCGCCCGCCACCTGCATTACGCCGCCCACTCCCGGAGCACCACCGCCCTAGCGGCGATGGAATGGCGGGCAGGGGGTGACGAACAGATCCACCATGGGGCGCTATGCCCCCATACCCCCATCCCCACGCCTGCGGCTCACGCGGCACTATTCGTGCGCTTGGGGCCCCTGCTGGCTTTTCAGTAGACGAGCTCACGGCAGCATCGCGACCGACGACGCGGCAGGAGCAGGAGCAGGGACAGGGGCGGCAGGCGCTGGAGTAGGCAGCACAGGCCGCAATGGGGGCGCCAGGACGCGCGTTTGCTTGGGGAGGGTCAACGGGTCATGCGGAGCCGCAGCGACCGCCACGGGGCTTTCCTGCAGCGGCCTACCTGCGTTGGCATCCTTCAAGGCAGCTTGCCAATCGTTGAAGAAGCCGCCCTTGACGAGCTGGGCGCACAGATCCAGCGGCACATCCAGCTTAGTAGCCTGCTGGCTGAAGCACTCGCAGCGGGTTTTCGACTGGATGCAAGCCGCTGGATACGGGACGTTGACCGGCTTTGTCATTTCGTCATAGCGCGGCGCTGTGTACGCCAACCCTTGCAGCCGCGGCTGGTAGCTGCTGACGTATTCGGCCGTTGTCAGAACCCGTTTTTCTGACCCAGGCGGACGGTCTGGGCCACCCGTGCGGACTTGACCAAGCAGAGGCTGTGCTACAGGGACCGGCCCTTTCGGTGCCACAGTTTTTTGCAGCATGGTCCAGGCGTAATAGCCGAGCAGCGGCACCAGTACCACGCAGGCCACCAGCAGCTTGACCTGAAACGGAATCCTGACCTTGGCGGTATCCAGGCTGGTGGATACGTACCAGTCGTACACCTCCTTTGGATACTTCACCATCGTGACTTGCCCAGAGGCACCAGAACCCGCCTTTTGCGGCGCATCGTTGACAGCGGCCCACTGGATGACGGACACCAAGGGCGCACCGGACGCACGTTTCAAATGCTGGTGCCAACCAGGCGAACCGATCAGACGCCGCACGAACGGGTCCATATTCATGGGGTGCTGCGTCAACAGAAAAAAGTCGAAACCGCGAACACGATGTTCTGCTAGCTGGCTCACATAGCGCGGGACCTCTTTGCCGGACCGGATAGGAAAATCGTTATGGCACTCATCGAACAGGAAAATTGCACCGTCCGGCACAGACTCCCAATCCTTCGCATCGATCTTGATCCAGCCAAAATCAGCGACCATATTGAACCGACCGTTGTAGTAAACGGGGCGGGATTCGGCTAAGGATTTTTCGCGCACATCGCGCAGGGTCAACAGGGTTTTGCCCGCACCGTTGGCCCCAGTGCGTAAATACAGCATTACCGTTTCACCCAGTGCTTGACGGTATCGCTGTTCATGCCGTTAAACGCCAACCGCATCAGGATGGCAGAAAACACCATGTTCACGCAGGAGCCCACACGCATCAATGACAGCATGGCGACCACATCGGGTGGCAAAGCCAGGAAGGCCGACACGGCCCCATCTTTCAACCAACCAATAGTGGCTTGCATGCCGGTATACGTCACCACACCCACAGCCAAAGCGGTCAACGCCTTGGCTACCAAAGAGCCCACTATTTGGTAGAACGCGCCCGCAATTAATCCTGCTAACCATGGCATATATCACCCCCTTGTCACGATACGGATGCACAGCAAAAAAGTGACCGCCTGCAGCACGATGCCGAGCCGCGACAGCCACACATTCACCATCGAAAAGGGCAGCGATACCGTATGCCCCATGAGCGACAAATTCATATCCTGCATGCCTGATGCAGCACCTAAAAACTCTGTCTGATCAAACGAGCCAGACGAGAAATTTACAGTGGAATTTCCAGGTAGATCAGCCGTCTTGTCACCGTCCGCATTCGCCACCGCAGCAGCGTAAGCAGCCGATTCCGCACTGTCGGGAGGCTTCGCCAGGGAGCAGGCCGCTTGAAAAACATAGGTGGCTTGGGCGCACTGGACTGCATCGCCGGTACAGGCTGGCGCCGACCCACAAGCACCGGCAAAGGTCCCCTCTACTTCAGGCTTACATTGCGCCGAGCCCGGGTTTTCGGCGCAGTAGCTGGCCTGCGGAACGGTGGTAGTGGTGGTTTCGCCTGCTGACCCACCGCCGCCACCGCCACTGCCGCCCGTGGTTGTCGTAGTCGTGGTAGTCGTGGTGCACGTCGCACCGTCACAAGTGGTTGTAGACGTCTTGGTCCCCGTGCCATCCGTGGTAGTCGTGCCATCGGGATTGGTGGTTGTTTCCGTTGTCGTCGTGCCACCGCCAGTGCTGGTTGTAGTGCCCGCAGTAACGCAAACAGACACACCGTTTACCTCCCCCGGCACCTGCCCCTTTTTGCATGTGGATGGCGTGGAGGTGGTAGTGCCTGTGCCCGTCCCGGTGCAAGTCGTGCCGTCAGAAGTGAAAGGCCCATACACACACGATTGCGTACCTGTGCCAGTGCCGCCACCTGTACCGCCCAGGCTACCCCGTATTACAAAGCCGGCGTAACAGGTGGTCAGGGCAGGCGTGCCGGTGTAGCAGAGAGGCGCGCCGATCAGGTTTAACGAGTCAGCAATGGTTTTAGCTTGCTTCGCTGCACTCTCTGTTTCCGTGAGCGGACCGGTGCAAGTCTCCCAAGCCGTTGTGTTTTCGTATTTGGGTGAACCGAAATAAGACGGACCTATGTACGAGGTGTACAGCGCAAGCTGCTTAAAACCATTCGACACCCTGTCTTTGATCAGGTAATTGTGTGAACCCGGAGCAGCACAGTTAGAAGCGGGATAGCCTAACGAAAGACAGTAAGTCGTGTCCCGTTCCCCATCAGCCACGTCCTTTTCGCCTGCGATTTTGAGCGTTGCCTTTAAGTCGGCACAGGTGGGAACGGCTGCATTGGCCGATGCCGTAAATCCGAGCAGTAGGGCAAGGATGAAAGAGGCGGCTAGGCGGTAAAAATTAGCCATGCCGCCCCCAGGATTGCGATGATTACAAAAATGCCCATGTGCCGTACCTCTGTTGACACTGAGCCCTAGGCGTCCCCAGGGCACAGCAGCAACAGCCGATCAGGACATTGCGGCACGGACCCACTTGAAGGCCTTCACAGCGACCTGCAGACCGAGCACAGCGCCACCGACGGCAACGATGGCAACCACCGCAGCAGCAATGGACAACAGCACATCGGTGGTATCGATGGTGGTTGCAGCAGCATTTGCGCTCAGCACGGTGCCCATGGCCAGGGCAGCAGCAACAGCGGCTTTGTCAACGCCAGACATGGCCTTAGCGCCGTACTTGCGAGCTTGGGTAACGAGTTTCATTTTTTGCCTTTCAAGACATAAGAGGTGCCGGGATTGACACCCGATAAACCGAGTAGCTGCGGTTTGCCGTGTGGATCACTCACCATGGGAATCAGGGGCCTTGTCGCCTACGGACAGTGCGCGGATGACGACGCGGAACACGTAGCCTGCAGCCCAGCAGCCGAGGATGGCTGCAGCTATCTCCGCACCCTGCGCGGCAGTCAACTGCAGGGGCGGAATGGCAAACTCGTTTTGCGTAGCGGCGTCGCAGACATGGACCACCGTCGCAACAGACATTTGCCCAAACTGGCTTTGGTCAACAGTGCAGGTATCGCCAGACAGGGACCAGGGGAATACCGGCTTGGGGTCGCCCCACTGTTCAGAGGTGGCAGCGGCATAGGCAGCGCATGCACCTTCAGCCGTAGCACCGGGTACGTTCCCAACTGAATACGGCGCTTGCCAGCTCTGACAGGTGGACATGGCTTACAGCGGTACGGGGTTTTGCTTAGCAGAAGCCAGAGGCGCACCCTTGACCGGGTAAGGCGTCAGCGCGGTCAGCACTGCGCCAATGCGGCGATCACGCATCCCCGCCTGCAGAGCAAATGCACCGATGTACGTTCCACGCTTGGGAGCGTTGTCGCCCATCAAGGTTTTAGGCAGTGGGAGAACACCCACTTGCTGCTCTTCGCCGTTGTCGTCCAACAGGATGCATTCGGCATCTTGCATTTCCCAGGGGCGACCGTCTTTCACGCCATTGCGTTTTTCGTTGACGACGAGGATTTTGATGATGGAAGTCAGAGCCATGGTGTTTTGCCTTTCAGGCGGTTGTTAGCTGCGACAGCGCAGCCGGAAGACCTGCACGCAGGGCTTTAGGCTGGACTGTCATGGAGTAGGCAGCGCGTAGGCTTGGGGGAGCAAGGCTGCAGAGCGCGGCGCGTAGGGAAGGTCTGCCATGGTGGGCAACGGAAGCACGCAAACATCGTTGCGGTGGCGGAAATCGCTGGCGACATAACCGAGCACTGCGCCGGTTACGGCATACAGGACGAGAGCCAGACAAATTTCGAGGCGGGTCACAGGCCGTACTCCGCACGAAGCTTTATCACCCTGTCGCGGGCCACGCCCAGATCGTTAACGAACTCCGAGCCAAAAGCCTTACCCAGACTCAGGCACAGCGCACGGGCTAAATGCCACTCTGCCTCACGCATCGACGCTCTCAACGCCGCCATATCAGCCTCATGACTCTCAAAAAGGGTGGAGACCCCCGGGCTAGCAACCGATGGCTGAGCCACCAGCGGATCAGCTGCCCTGATGCCCGGGGAGACCCCGTAATCGGCGCTCATACTGTCACCCCTTTATCAGGAGAAAACATGGACGTCACATCAACGAAATTTCTGGCTGCTATCGAAGCCGACATACTGCGAGCCCAAATTTTTGAACTGGGAGTCCTGCTAATTGCGCTGATCCTGTCGGCATGGATCACGTACATCGTGATCAAAGCAGCCATACGCGACGGCATCAACGAATCGGGACTCGTCCGCAACAGCTGGGAACGAACGGTAGAAAGACATGAAACACGCAAATCTGACTTGCCAGAGATGCGCGCTGATTGAAAAGGAGGTTTCACAGGTGGCTCCATGAAGGTTGATAATTACCAAAGAAAGTAAGTTACTTTCAATTGTAATATTCTAACTATTTCATGTAACTTCACAAGTAGAAAGTGTGCGAAATGTCACTAAACGACCTAATTAGAAAAGCGGCATTCAATGCCGGTAGCCAAAAAGCGCTAGCAGAACGGCTCGGCGTACATCCCCAACACATAAGCGGGTTTAAAAAAGACCGGCCATGCGGGTTCCGCATCCACGCACACATTGCAGCCATAGCTGGCGAAGACCCCCTACCGATCCTGATCCAAGGCTTTGCCGATGAACTAGATGGATCAATTCCCCACGAGGCAGCAGCCAAGGCTGGCCTACAAGCTATGCTCGCGGCCTTCCCTCAAACCTGATTGAGGTAATCCTCGCGCAGGGAAGCATGTTCTTCAACCGGAGCCCGACCACGGGCGCGCATCCGGTACGGTTCAAGCCCACCTGCCAGCACATTGCATGGAGCAACACGCATGGCAACACACACATCGATTTCACACAACGAGGCATTGGCGCCAATTCCCGACGCCAGCCGGGTCTTTGGCTGGTCGGCGCATGCCGCGCTCTGGTTCAGCCTGGGCGTGGGCCTGCTGGTGATGCAGATCGGCGCCTACCTGGTGCCGGCGGTCGGCACCCAGGACGCGCTGATCGCCATCGTGCTGGGTTCGGTCATTGGAGCCGGCCTGCTGGCCTGGGTGGCGCGGATTGCCTGCGACAGTGGCCTGTCCAGCGCCGGCCTGATGCATGCAACCTACGGCAGCGGCTTTGCCCGGCTGCCGGTGCTGCTGAACATCGTGCAACTGGTCGGCTGGACCACCTTCGAACTGGTGGTGATGCGCGACGGCACGGCGGCGATTGCCAAAACCCACTTCGGCGTCGACCTGGCCAGCCCCAGCGGCGTGCTGCTGACCACCCTGCTCTGGGGCGGCGTGCTGACGGCGCTGATGGCCGGCTCGATGCTGACCCTGGTGCGCAAGTTCATCAGCCGCTACGGCCTGCCGCTGGTGGTGCTGTCACTGGTCTGGCTAAGCTGGCAGTTTGCCCAGAAGCTGCTGGCCGCCGACGCGCCGGCCTTCTGGAACCGGCCGGGCGACGGCAGCATGGGCCTGCTGTCGGCCGTGGACCTGGTGATCGCCATGCCGGTGTCGTGGCTGCCACTGGTGGCCGACTACGCGCGCCACGGCCGCAGCGGCCGCAGCGCCATGGGCGGCACCTGGCTGGGCTATGCGCTGGCGAATATCTGGTGCTACGCGCTGGGCGTGATGGTGGCCAGCGTGGCCGCGCCGGGCACCGACCTCGTGACGGCATTGCTGCTGGCCCAGGGCGGCCTGCTGGCGCTGGGTCTGATCCTGGTGGACGAGATCGACAACGCCTATGGCGACGTGTATTCGGGCTCGGTGTCGGCGCACAGCCTGGCGCCCTGGTGGAGCATCCGCCGCTGGGGCCTGCTGCTGGCCGTGGCCTGTACGGCGCTGGCGCTGGTGCTGCCCATCCACAGCCTGGAGCCGTTTTTGCTGATGCTGAGCTCGGTGTTCGTGCCGCTGTACGGCGTGATCCTGGGGCGTCTGGCCCAAGGCACGGTCAGCGGATCGCAGCGCCTGGTCGAGCCCGGCGCCGCCGCTTTGTGGCTGGCCGGCGTGGCGGTGTACCACCTGCTGGGCCAGTACGCGCCGCAGTTCGGTGCCGCCCTGCCCACCCTGGCGCTGACCTTCATCGCCGCCTGGTTGGGCCGCCCGTTGCGCACCATCTACGCACTACAAAAATAAGAGCTGCTGACGCAGATTCCATAAGCGCCAGCGCACTGTTTCTTATAAATTCACCAGCTGCATGGGCAGGGGTGCAAAGCCGTGGTTCAACGGCCCCTGGCCCTGGCCGGTGCGCACGCCGGCGCCGGCGCTGATCGCGCCCAGGATGTAGCTCCGCGCCAACTCCACAGCGGCCGGCAGGGCCTGGCCTTGCGCCAGATACACGGCGATGGCCGACGACAAGGTGCAGCCCGTGCCATGCCCGTTGGGGGTGGCGATGCGCGGCGACTGCCAGCTCTGCCGGCTGCCATCGGCCTGGCCTAGCAAATCCACCACATCGGCGCCCGGTAGATGCCCGCCCTTGACCAATACCGCCGGAGCGCCCAGCGCCAGCAGGCTGGCCACCGCCGGCTCCAGCGCCGCCACTTCGTCCACACTGCGTCCCAGCAGCAAGCTGGCTTCGTCCAGATTCGGCGTGACCACCGTGGCGCGGGGGAACAGCTGCTGCACCAGCACCTGCACGGTTTCCTGGGCCATCAGCCGGTCGCCGCTGGTGGCCACCATTACCGGGTCGAGCACCACCTTCTTGAGCTGGTAGTGGTCTATGGCCCAGGCCACCACGTCGACCATTTCGGGCGAATGCAGCATGCCGATCTTCACCGCGTCGGCACCGATGTCGTCCAGCACCGCCTCCAGCTGCGACTTCAAGAACGCCGGCGGCACCGGGTGGATGGCACGCACGCCGCGGGTGTTTTGGGCGGTCAGCGCGGCCAGCGCCGTCATGCCGTAGCAGCCGAGCGCGCCAAAGGTCTTGAGGTCGGCCTGGATGCCCGCGCCGCCGCCGCTGTCGGACCCGGCAATCGACAACAGGCGCAGGTAGCGGGAGGAAGGTGCAGAAATAGTCATGCCGAAATTATCGGCGCATGGATGTGATGTAATTCGACCCACGGATGAAACAGGGGTGTCTGGTCGATGCGACCGGACTGAGAAAAACCCTCATACCCGATCCAGGTAATACTGGCGTGGGGAGTTTCCAATCAACGACCTCGCCTCGTTTCGTCCTGTTTTTCACATGGATGCGAACTTGGCAAAACCCCTCTCCACCACCATCCTCGGCGCAGGCCTGATGGGCCGCTTGCTGGCCCTGGCCTTGGCGCGGGCCGGCCATGCGGTGCAGGTCTTCGAGGCCGGTGGGCCGGATGCCGAAGGGGCAGCAGCCCGCGTGGCGGCCGCCATGCTGGCGCCGCTGGCCGAATCCGCCATCACCGAGCCGCAAGTGGTACAGATGGGCCAGTACAGCCTGCAGCGCTGGCCGCAGCTGATCGCGCAGCTGGATGCGCCGGTGTTCTTCCAGCAACACGGCACTTTGATTCTGTGGCACCGGCAGGACGCCGCCGAAGCCACGCGCTTTGGCCACCAGCTAACTGCCACACGCCAGCAGCTGCCCAGCCTGCCGGCCCCGCAGCCGCTGGACGCTGCCGGCATCGCCGCATTGGAGCCTGCCATCGCCAACCGGTTTGCCCAGGGCCTGTACCTGCCCGGTGAAGGCCAGCTGGACAATCGCCAACTGCTGGCCGCCCTGCTGCTGCGATTGCAAAAACACCAGGTCGGTCTGCACTGGCACAGCCCGCGGCAGCCAGAAGATTGCCGGGCGGACTGGGTGATCGACTGCCGCGGCCTGGGTGCGCAAGCCCAATGGCCGGGCCTGCGCGCGGTGCGCGGCGAGGTGCTGCGCCTGCACGCCCCGGATGTGGAGCTGCACCGCCCGGTGCGGCTGGTGCACCCGCGCTATCCGCTGTACATCGCGCCCAAACCCGGCAACGTGTTCGTGGTGGGCGCTACCGAGATCGAGTCCGACGATATGTCGCCCATGAGCGTGCGCTCCAGCCTGGAGCTGCTAAGCGCTGCCTACAGCGTGCACCCAGGGTTTGGCGAGGCGCGGATTCTCGAATCCGCCACCCAATGCCGCCCCACTTTGCCGAACAACCTGCCGGCCATCCGCCGCATCAGCCCCCGCGTGCTGCAGATCAACGGCCTGTACCGGCACGGCTTCTTGATCGCCCCGGCGATGCTGGATGCGGTGCTGGAACTCATAGAAAAAGAGCACTCAGCGCTGGCCACGCAATGGGAGCTTGCTATAGAAACTGTATGAACGTCCTGATCAACAACCTCCCCCAGACCTTGCCCGCCGACGCCACGCTGGCCGATGCGGTGGCGCTGCTGCAGGCCCAGCCGCCGTTTGCCGCGGCCGTCAACAAAGCCTTTGTGCCGCGTGCGCAGTACCCGCACACGCTGCTGCACGAAGCCGATAACGTCGAAATCATCCACCCCGTCACCGGCGGCTGAACCATGTCCCAAGACCCTTTGATCCTTTACGGCGAAAGCTTCGCCAGCCGGCTGCTGCTGGGCACCTCGCGCTACCCCTCGCCCAGCACCATGGCCAGCGCCATCGCACGCGCCCAGCCGGCCATGCTGACGGCCTCGCTGCGCCGGCAGAACCTGGGGGCAGCGCCCGCCGGCCCGAATGCCTTCTGGGACCTGCTGCGCCAGACCGGCGTGCCGGTGCTGCCCAATACCGCCGGCTGCCATGGCCTGCAGGAAGCCATCACCACCGCCCAGATGGCGCGCGAAGTGTTCGACACGCCGTGGATCAAGCTGGAGCTGATCGGCGACGACTACACCCTGCAGCCCGACACCCTGAACCTGGTGGAAGCCGCCAGCCGGCTCATCAAGGACGGCTTCAAGGTGCTGCCCTACTGCACCGAAGACCTAGTGCTGTGCCAGCGCTTGGTCGACGTGGGCTGTCAGGCCGTGATGCCCTGGGCCGCGCCCATAGGCACCGGCAAGGGCCCGATCAACCCCTACGCCATGCAGGTGCTGCGCGAACGCATGAGCGTGCCGCTGCTGGTCGATGCCGGCCTGGGCCGCCCCTCGCACGCCTGCCAGGTGATGGAATGGGGCTACGACGCGGTACTGTTGAACACCGCCGTGGCGCTGGCGCAGGACCCGGTGGTGATGGCCGGCGCGTTTGCCGATGCCGTCCAGGCCGGGCGCAGCGCCTTTCTGGCCGGGGCCATGCTGGAGCAGCAGGCAGCCCAGCCCAGCACCCCGGTGCTCGGCACGCCGTTCTGGCACCACGCACAGGAATGAACGCCATGCCCCAAGACATCCTGACCCGCTACGCCGACATGGCGCTGCCGCCCACCGACTACGCCCTCCAGTTCAGCGCCTGCCTGCAGCTGGGCTTTATTGCCACCGACGCCGCCACCATTGCACAAGCCTGGCAAGCCCAGGCCGCGCGCAGCGGCAATAGCAGCGACTGGCCGGACTCTCCCGAAGACTTCGGCCTGGCCCCCTGGCCGCGGGCCAAGGCCTTCCCCGCCTGCCCCCGGCAGCTGGGCTTGTATGCGGTGCTGCCCGACGCCGCCTGGGTCGGCCGCATGGCGCGCGCCGGCGTGCCCACGGTGCAGCTGCGCTTCAAATCCGCCGATGCGGCCGCGGTTGAGCGCGAGGTGCGCGCCGCCGTCGCCGCGGTGCAAGGCACGCCCGCCCTGCTGTTCATCAACGACCACTGGCAGGCCGCCATCGACGCCGGCGCCTATGGCGTACACCTGGGCCAGGAAGACCTGGACCTGCTGAGCACCAACGACCTGGATGCCATCCGCACCGCCGGCCTGCGCCTGGGCGTCAGCACCCACGGCTACGCCGAAATGCTGCGCGCCGACAAGGTCAGCCCCAGCTATATCGCTCTGGGCGCGGTGTTCCCCACCACCTTGAAGAAAATGGCCACCGCCCCGCAGGGCACGGCCCGGCTGGCCGCCTATGCGCGGCTGCTGCGCGACTACCCGCTGGTGGCCATAGGCGGCATCGACACCGAACGGCTGCCGGCGGTGCTGGCCAGCGGCGTGGGCTCAGTGGCGGTGGTGCGTGCACTGACCGCGGCGCCCGACCCCGAGCGCGCCGCGGCGGAACTGCGCGGTACCATCCACGGCCACCTGGGATTGGAATGAACTTTTTAGCGCTAACGCAGAAACCTCGAAAACCCACGCTATAATCTGAGGCTGCAATATTCCTCAATAGCTCAGTTGGTAGAGCGCCGGACTGTTAATCCGTAGGTCCCTGGTTCGAGCCCAGGTTGAGGAGCCAAAATTAGCAAAAGGGCTTACGCCAATCCGTAGGCCCTTTTTATTTCAGCCCATTCAACCATGGATGGCTGATGTTTACCGATATTCCTCAATAGCTCAGTTGGTAGAGCGCCGGACTGTTAATCCGTAGGTCCCTGGTTCGAGCCCAGGTTGAGGAGCCAGAACTTAAAAGGCCCCGCAGCTTCACCAAGCTGCGGGGCCTTTTTATTTGCGTCTGCCCTTCTACCCTCTGCGGCGGTAGCTTGCCAGCGCGGTGGCCAGCGCAACGGCGACCAGCATGGCCGCGACGGTGAATGTGGTCCGTAAGCCGGTGGCCAGCGCCTCGGGGCGCGCGGTAGCGATGTCGGTGCTTGCCGCTGCGAGCGCAAACACGGCGCCCATCGCCGACGCGCCGGTGACAAGGCCCAGATTGCGCGCCAGGCTGAGCAGGCCAGAGACCACGCCCCGTTGGTTCGGCAGCACATCGACCATCACGGCAGTGTTGTTGGCGGCCTGGAACAGCTGATAACCCGGGGTCAGCACGGCGATGGCGGCGATATAGCCCGCCATCCCCCACACCGCCGGCAACACAGACAACGTCACCGCCCCCAGCACCATGGCGACCAGCCCAGCAACCACCATGCGTGGCGCCCCCCAGCGGTCGACCAACCGACCGGCCAGCACACCGCAGAACACGGAAATCAACGGGCCGATAGCCATCACGGCGCCCACCGTTGCCGCATCCAGCCCCAGCCCACGCGCCAGGTAGAACGGCCCGACCACCAGCGTCGCCATCATCACCGTAGCGACCAGCACATTCATGGCCAGGCTGGCGCTCAGCACCGGGTTGCGAAAAGCGGCCAACCGGACCAAGGGTGAGGCCACCTTGGCCTGGCTGAACACGAAGAGGCCGGCGCCACACACCGCTACCAGCACCAGAACCATGTTGAGCCGACCGAAGCTGCCCCGCCCCATGGTCATGGCCAGCGCATAGGCTGCGAGAGTCAACGCCAGCAGCAGCGTGCCGACATGGTCGAAGCCAGGCCTATCAGACTTGGCACCCCGGTGGTCCGCGGGCAGGTGGCGGTGCGCAAGAAAGAAAGCCAGCAGGCCCAGCGGCACGTTGACCAGGAAGATCGCCTGCCAGCCAAGCCTGGCGATCAGCACACCGCCCAGCGAGGGGCCGAGCGCCGTGCCCACGGCCGACATGGTGCCGAGCAAGCCCATGGCGCTGCCGGTCTTTTCTTTGGGCACCGTCTCGCCGACAAAAGCCATGGTCAGGGCCATCATGGTGGCCGCGCCCAGGCCCTGGACTGCGCGGGCCGCGACCAGCAGCCAGAGCGTAGGCGCGATGCCGCACAGCACCGAGGCCGCGGTGAACAGCAGGATACCGCCCAGCAGCAGTCGGCGGCGACCGGTGATGTCACCAAGCCGACCCACACTGACGATCAAGCTGGTGATGGCCAGCAGATAGGCCAGCACTACCCACTGGACTTGCTGGAAGGAAGCGTTGAAGGCCTGCGCCAAGCTGGGCAAACCGACATTGGCAATGCTGGTGCCCAGCGCCGACAGCAACATGGACAGCGACAGGCTCGCCAGTACCCACCGCACAGAGGGCGATAGCGGCGCGGCTCCTGCGCTTCCTGCGACTACCACTGCTTGTTTTGTAATACTTGTTTTCAACCTGAACTCCTGGTCTACCCACTCCCGAAATGGAGTTGCCTGCAGCGTAGTTCTTTCCTTGGCATGGCGGAAGGCGCAGCATTTGCACTTTATTCATGCATCAGACGCCATGCCAGCAGCCAACTGCGCTATGGTCTGCGCATGGCTATTCCCGACCTCAACCTGCTCGTCACCCTGGATGTGCTGCTCGCCGAAGGCAGCGTGGCGCGCGCGGCCCAGCGCCTGCGGCTCAGCCCGTCGGCCATGAGCCGGGCGCTGGCGCGCTTGCGGGAGACAACGGGCGACCCCCTGCTGGTCCGGGCCGGGCGCGGCCTGGTTGCCACGCCCCGGGCGCTGGAACTGCGCGAGCGGGTCCGCCAGCTGGTGCAGGACGGCGAAGCGGTGCTGCGCCCTGCCGAGAAGATCGACCTGCAGCAACTGGCACGCACTTTCACGCTGCGCACCAGCGAAGGCTTTGTGGAGAACTTCGGCCCCAACCTGATTGCGCGCGTCGCCGCAGAGGCCCCCGGCGTGCGGCTGCGCTTTGTGCAAAAGCCCAACAAGGACAGCGCACCGCTGCGCGACGGGACGATTGATCTGGAAACCGGCGTGGTCGGCAGCAGCATGGGGCCGGAGGTGCACGCGCAGGCCTTGTTCCGCGACCGCTTCATGGGCGTGGTGCGCGCGGGCCACCCGCTGGCCCTGGGCGAGATCACGCCCGCCCGCTACGCCGCGGCCAGGCACATCTATGCCTCACGGCGGGGCCTGGACAAGGGCCCGATTGACGAAGCATTGAACGCGCTGGGGCTGGAGCGACAGATCGCCACCATCGTCGACGGCTTTTCGACCGCCGTGGCGCTGGCCCGGGCCAGTGACCTGGTGGCCAGCGTGCCCGAGCGACATACCGGCATCCTGCGCGCCGGCATGCACAGCTTTGCGCTGCCGGTGGCCACACCCGAGTTCACCGTGTCCTTGCTCTGGCACCCGCGGCTGCAGGCCGACCCTGCGCACCGCTGGCTGCGCGGCTGTGTACGCGAGGTCTGCGCGACGGGCAGCTAAGTACCTGCCTGGCTTGCTGGTATCTTTGCGTACATGCCCATCCATTCCTACCAACCCCGCAACGGCCACGGTCTGCCACACGACCCTTTCAACGCCATCGTCGGGCCGCGGCCCATAGGCTGGATCGCGTCGCGCAGCGCAGCCGGGGCGCTGAACCTGGCGCCTTACAGCTTCTTCAACGCCTTCAACTACACGCCGCCCATCATCGGCTTTGCCAGCGTGGGCTACAAAGATTCGCTGCGCAATATCGAACAAACCGGCGAGTTTGTGTGGAACCTGGCCACCCGCAGCCTGGCCGAGGCCATGAATCAGACCTGCGCAGCCGTGCCGCCCGAAGTGAGCGAATTCGAACTGGCCGGGCTCACACCGGCCGATTCACAACTGGTCGCCGTGCCACGGGTAAAGGAAAGCCCGGTGGCGTTTGAATGCCGCAGCACGCAGATCCTGCAGCTGCAAGGCGCGAATGGCGACAAGGTGCCGACCTGGCTGGTGCTGGGCGAGGTGGTTGCCGTGCATATCGACACCGCGCTGCTGCGCAATGGCGTCTACGACACGGCGGCGGCCGGGCCGATCCTGCGCGGTGGCGGGCCGGCCGATTACTTCAGCATCGGCCCCGAGCAACTGTTCCAGATGCGCCGGCCGGTTTAAGGCTAAATCGGCCTCTGGCGCATATATATCCTGCGCAAATAGCTACAAAATATATAGCGCTAGCCCGCCGGCACTAGTGGGGCGATCTGGCGATATATCTCCTGGGCCACGCGCGTCAGCGTCGCTTTGTCTACGCTGCCCGAGAGCGCATAGCCAAAGCTGTGGTCCACCCAGTAGAAGACGTTGACCTTGCCGTCCTGGCCGAAGTGGAAGGCGGTTTCGGCTTGCGGGCTCAGCTTGGGTGCCTCGTGTGTCACGTACAAGGTGAGCCGCTGGCCGCTGGCGTCCTGGTACATGAACTGCGCGACCGGTGCGCTGTCGCCGGGCAGCAAGCGACCACCCATCAGCGCATAGCCCATGGGCTGCAGGCTGGGCACCTTGAGCGCAGCCCCCAGGCGCTTGGACAGCCAGGCCACCAGGTGTTGCTCCTGGTCGGCATTCACTTCCACCGGGTGCCGGACCTCGGGGCTGTACACCACATGGGCCACGGCGGCGCGCTGGGCAAAACCGGCCAGCGTGCCCTGCGCAGGCGGCGCCAGAGCCAGGCGCAAGGCCTCGCCATCCACGCTGCCGCGCACAAACCAGGCGGAGGCCGCACTCACCAGCGCAATCGCAATGCCCGCCGCCAGGCGCTGCGCATACCAGGGCTGGCGCGGCAATGCGGCTTGCACCAGGCGCGGCGGCAAGGTCTCCAGCAGCACCGGGGCGTACAGGGCGCGCAGGCCCCGGGTCTGGGCGCGGTATACAGCCAGGCGCTGGGCTTCGTCGGGCCGCTGCGCCAGATAGGCCTCCATCTCGGCCTGGCGTTCGGGTTCCAGCTGGCCGTCGATATAGGCGTGCAGATCGGCTTCGCTAATGGCAGATGGGGTGGATGGGGCGTGGCTCATTTGACAACTTTCAGGTGCACCGGCTCGGCGCGGCCTTCCATGAGTGCGCGCAGGCGCTCGCGGCCGCGCGACAGGCGCGACATCACCGTGCCCATGGGGATGCCCAGGGTGGCGGCGATGTCGGCATAGGCCATGTCCTCCAGCGCGACCAGCAGCAAAATTTCCTTTTGCTCGGCCGGCAACAAGGCGATGGCAGCCTGCAAATCCAGCACCGCCAGGCGGTCGCCGTGGGTGGGTGCCACCGGCACCTCGGCCGTGCCATCGTCCATGGCCACCGTGGCCAGCCGCGGGCGCCGCACCCCGTCGGCATGCAGGTTGTGCATGATGCCGAACAGCCAGGACCGCATATCCGCCACGCCGCGCCACAGGCTGGATTTGGCCCAGGCGCGCTCCAGCGTGTCCTGCACCAGGTCGTCGGCATCTTCGCGGTTGCGCACCAGCGCCCGCGCGTAGCGGCGCAGGCGCGGCACGGCGCTGAGCAGCTGCAGGTCGTCGTGGTGCATGGAGCTAGGAAGGCCGCAGCTCTTATTCCTTGATCACGTGCCAAACGTCCTTGAAGTTGTCGCCAGTGCGGTCGCTGGCGGTTTTATCCGACTGGAAGAAGTACAGGGGCTTGCCCTTGTACGCCCATTGCCTGCCGCCGTCGTCGCGGGTGACGATGGTGTAGCCGCCCATGGGCTGGTCGCTGGCGGTAGCCATCAACGGCGGCCAGGCGGTGGCGCAGGGACCGTTGCAAGTGCTTTTGCCGCTATTGGCCACGTCCTTATCGAAGGTATAGAGCGTCATGCTGTTGGCCGCGACCAGCACGCCGCCGGCCATCTTGGCCGGCGCATCGGCGGCACTGGCCGCCAAGGACGCAAAGCCCAGCACGAGGGCGATGGCCGAGCGGGCAGCAAAGGATTTTTTGAACATGGTGCAGATTCCTTGGAGTGAATGGGACAAGGTAGAGCTTGGACAGCCTACATCCGGGTAGACGCAAAGCGCCAGCGGTTTATTCCAGCCACCACAAAAAATAGTTCAACCCAACACTGCCGGCACCACCCGGTTGATCAGCGCGCCGCCCAGCAGCAACCAGGCAAACAGGCCACCGGCCAGCAGCAAGGGCTTGATACCTGCCCGGCGAATCGCCGCCAGCGGGGTGGCCAGGCCCAGTGCGGCCATGGCCATGGCCAGCAGCACGTTGTCGACCGCATTGGCCACCGCCAGCACCGGGGCCGGCAACAACTGCAATGAGTTGAACAACACGACCCCGATGAAGCCAAACGCAAACCATGGCACGGCCAGGGTGCCCTGCGATTCCGCCTTTGGCGCACGGCGGGCCAGCCAGGCGGACAAGGCCAGCAACACCGGCGCCAGCATCATCACCCGCACCATCTTGGCAATCACCGCAGCGTCTGCGGCTTCCGCGCCGATAGAGCGGCCGGCGGCCACTACCTGGGCCACTTCGTGGATGGTCGAGCCCGCATAGACGCCAAAGCCGTGGGCACCGCCTGGGACCAGCGGCCAGTGCAAGTTCAGCTGGAACAGCAGCGGGTAGACAAAAATCGCCAAGGTGCCGAACACCACCACCGTAGCCACCGCCACCGTGACCTGCTCGGCACGGGCCCGCAGCACCGGCTCGGCCGCCATCACGGCAGCGGCGCCGCAGATCGAGCTGCCGATGCCGATCAGCATGGCGGTGTTGCGGTCAAGCCCCAGCCAGCGGATGCCAGCGTAGCAGGCCAGCGCAAAGGTCGAGCCCAGCACCAGCGCATCGACCAGCACCCCGGCCAGGCCGACGCTGGCGATGTCCTGGGTGGTCAAACGCAGGCCGTACAGCACCACGCCCAGACGCAATAGGTTTTGCTTGGCATATTGCACGCCCGGGCAGCTGGCCGCCGCCACGCGCGGCTGCAGCGGATACAGCGTATTGCCCACCAACATGCCCAGCACGATGGCCAGGGTCAACGAGCTCAAGCCATGGGCCTGCAGCCCGTCCAGACGGCCAAGCGCCATGGCGCAGGCGGCCAGCAGCGCACTCAGCGCCAGCCCAGGACCGTAACGCCCTAGCGGCTCCCAGCGGCTGGGCCATACGGTGTGCAAAGGGGCAGAAAGAGCGGTAGCCATGGCAGATTTCGGTTCCATTCAAACAATGGACCGGACTTTAGGGCGCAGAAATCAAGCCGTCCAACAGCTTGTTTCTGTAATATCTATTTATTCAATCGATAACAGTGAAAGATGAAACCATGGATGTGCTGCGCCTGAGCCTGCGCCAATTGCAGATTTTTGTCGCTGTCGCCCAGAGCGGCAGTACCACGGCAGCCAGTGCAGCTATTGCGCTGTCGCAGTCGGCCACCAGCTCGGCCATCAACGAACTGGAGCGCCTGCTGTCGCTACAGCTGTTTGACCGCGCGGGCAAGCGCCTGCTGCTGAACGACAACGGTCGTGCCCTGCTGCCGCGCGCGCTGGCCATGCTGGATGGCGCGGCCGGCATCGAGCAGATGGCGCGCGACGGCAGCGGCCAGGCGCAGTCGCTGCGCATAGGCGCCAGCACCACCATAGGCAACTATGTGCTGCCGCAATTGCTGGGCGGCTTTATGGCCTGGCGCCAGTCCGAGCAGGCGCCGGCCTGGCAGTCCAAAGTGAGGATAGGCAACACGGCGGCGATTGCCCGGGCGGTAGCCGATTTCGAGCTGGACATTGGCCTGATCGAAGGCGCTTGCCACGAGTCCACCCTGCAGGTCACGCCCTGGCTGCAAGACAGCCTGGTGCTGTTGGCATCGCCAGCGCACCCACTGGCACAGGCCCGGAATGTGCCGACTGCGGCGCTGCGAGAAGCCGTCTGGCTGCTGCGCGAAAGCGGCTCGGGCACCCGCGAAACCACCGACCAGGCATTGCTGCCCCACCTGCATTCGTACCGGCGCAGCATCGAACTGGGCAGCTCCGAGGCCATCAAGCACGCGGCCGCCCACGGCCTGGGCATTGCCTGCCTGTCGCGCTGGGTGGTGGCCGACCTGCTGGCGGCGGGCCGGCTGTGCTGCATATCCAGTGCGCTGCCCGCCATCCAGCGTGATTGCCACATCATCGTGCAGCGCGACAAGCAGATGACGCCGGCTTTGCTGGCGTTCATGGCCTGCGCCACCGCAGACCTGGCAGCCACAACAGCCCCTGGCGCTACTGCACTTTCGCCAAACCCCTAAAGTGCAGTCCACACCACACTGCAGGACGCACCCCATGCACAGCACCGTTTTCGCATTCGCCATGCTGCTGGCGGCGGCCAGCGCCCCGGCAAGCGCACAAACCGCCACCCCAGCCAACTGCCCGGCCATCCTGCAGCACCAGTTTCCCCGCCTGCAGGACGCCGCGCCCCAGAACCTGTGCCAGTACGCCGGCAAGGTGGTGCTGGTGGTGAATACCGCCAGCTATTGCGGCTTTGCGGGCCAATTTGAAGGGCTGGAAGCGCTGTACGCGAAGCAGCAGGCCAAGGGGCTGGTGGTGCTGGGTTTTCCGTCCAATGACTTTGGCCAGCAAGAGCCGGGCACGTCCAAGGAAATCGCCGACTTTTGCTTCAACACCTACGGCGTGAAGTTTCCGATGATGGGCAAGACGGTGGTGTCCGGACCGGACAAAAACCCGCTGTACGCGGCGCTGGTCAAGGCCACCGGACAAGAGCCGCGCTGGAACTTCTACAAATACCTGATAGACCGTAATGGCCGGGTGGTGGAGAGCTTTTCTTCGCTGACCACGCCCGACAGCAGCAGCTTGACCAGCGCTATCGACAAGGCGCTGGCGCAGAAGCCTTGAACGCCGGCATCACAGCATCTTCTGGATCAGCGCGCCCTTGAACAGCACCGGGCCCGTAGGTCCACCGGCACTGGGCACGCCGCCCTTGGGCTCCAAACTGATGGCCAGGGTGGGCACTTCGCGTACATCGCCCTCGCCCGCCGTCAGACGCAGCAATTTATCCGCCCCCAAGACCCCCAGCGAACGTGGGCCACCAGACGGGGGCAAAGCCCATAGCTGCAAGGATTTGTCGCTGGCTTCCTGGTAGCCGCCCACGCGTTGCAACAGCAGGGTTTGGTTCTTGGCGTCGAAGGTCACCAGCATGGAAGGGTCGGCCTTGCCATCTGCGAGCACCGCCACATATTCGATCTGCGGCGCGGCCTGTAGCTGGGTGCGCAAGCTGGCGATCTGGCTGCCCAGTTGGTCGCGCTGGTTCACGCCCAGTACCACCGCAAAAACGGCTACGACCGCGCCCACCGTCGTGGCAGAACGCCACAACGCCAGGCTGCGCAGCCAAGCGACAGGGCCAGCCACGGCCGGTACCCGCGCCTCCTGCATGGCCTGCTGCTCCTGGTCTGCACGCACCAGGTTGTCGATGCGTGTCCACACCGCAGGCGCAGGTGCTGCCTGGGCCTGCAGTTCGGCCACGCTGCCTAGGCGGGCCTGCCAGATCAAGGCTGCGGCGCGTACCGGCGCCTGTTCGCGAGCCAGGGTTTCAAAGCGCCGGCGGGCGCCACCGCGCAGCGTGCCCAGGGCATAGCTGGCGGCCAGCTTGTCGAGTAGTTCAGGGTGTTGGTTCAATTGCATGGCCGGGTCCTCAGGCAAAGCGTGCCATGCAGACACGCAGCTGTTCCAGCCCGCGCCGTATCCAGGTTTTGACGGTGCCCAGCGGCAGCTTGAGCTGCTCGGCCAACTCGCCATGGCTCAGGTCGCGCAAATAGGCCAGGCTGACCACTTCGCGCTGGCGGTTCTCCAGCCGGGTCAGGCACTGGTGCAGAGCCCAGGCTTGCTGGCTGGCCTGGGTGGTGTCCATTGGATTCGGGGTGTCGCCCTCCAGCGTCTCGGCCATGACTTCGTCCAGTTCCTGGGTCACGCCGCTTCGGTCGGCCGTGCGGCGGCGCAAAAAGTCCAGCCCGCGGCTGCGCACGATCAAGCCCATCCAGGCCATGGGCGGGCTCAGGGAGGCCCGGTAGTCGGCCGCGGCCCGCCATATGGTCATATAGGCCTCTTGCAGCACGTCTTCGGCCCATTCGCGGTTACCCACCACCCGCACGGCCAGGCCATACAGCTTGGACGAGGTCAGGCCGTACAGCGCCTTGAGAGCGGACGCATCGCGGGCGGCGACACGGTCTAGCAAGTCCATAAGTTCGGCGTCCGGGTTGAGGGAAGATGCGGGATGGGGTGGGCTCATGTTGCGGATTGTCAGACATATCTTGACCGGCAATTCTGTGAGGGGAATACGGACCGCAAGCAGCTTTGGATTCAAGCCACAAAAACCCTTTGGCGCACTGGGTTTTGAATCCAGCCACCGAGCGCCTGCGTACCGGTAGAGGCAACCAGCTCAACCCTCTCCATACGATGCATATCGCTCTCTTTTGCCGCACCAGCTTGCTGGCGGTCATGGCCGCACTCGCCACCACGGCAGCCACGGCCCAATCCGTACAGCGCGGCCAAGCGCTGTACTCCACCCATTGCGCCGCCTGCCACAGCGTCACGGCCAACGGCATCGGCCCCAGCCACCAAGGCCTGATCGGCCGCAAGGCCGGCAGCGTGAAAGACTTTGACTACTCCCCTGCACTGCGCCACAGCAAGCTGGTCTGGACCCGCGCCAACCTGCAGGCCTGGCTGCGCGACCCGGAAACCCTGATCCCCGGCCAAGGTATGGACTTCAGCCTGCCCTCAGCCCGTGACCGCGAAGACGTTGTGGCCTATCTGGCCACGGTGGCCAAGCCCGGCAAATAAGCTCAAGCAAAATACGGCATCTCTAACCCGTATTTGCTGCCCCATTTGCCCATGTCCCAAGCCCACGAAATTTCCCCCGGCCTCGTCATCCAAGGCTTCGCCCCACCACTGCGCCTGGCCGACTTCAAGCTGATCGCGTTCGACATGGATTCGACCCTGATCAACATCGAATGTGTAGACGAAATTGCCGATGCCGCCGGCCGCAAAGCCGAGGTCGCCGCCATCACCGAAGCCGCCATGCGCGGCGAAATCACCGACTACAAGGAAAGCCTGCGCCAACGCGTTGCCCTGCTCAAAGGCGTGAGCGTGGCCAGCATGGAACAGGTGTACACCCAGCGTCTGCAACTCAACCCCGGCGCAGCCACGCTGGTGGCCGCCTGCAAGGCCGCTGGCATGCAGGTGCTGCTGGTCAGTGGTGGCTTCACATTTTTTACCGACCGGATTCGTGATTTATTGCACATAGACGCAACCCGTTCCAATCTGCTGGAAGCCGTGGATGGCGTGCTCACCGGCCGCATGCTGGACCAGCCCTGGGGCGATATTTGCGATGGCGACGAGAAGCGCAAGATGCTGCTGGAAACCTGTGCCCAGATGGGTATTGGCGCGCACCAGGCCATTGCCATGGGTGACGGCGCCAATGACTTGCCCATGATGGGCATCGCTGGGCTTTCGGTGGCCTACCACGCCAAGCCGGCTGTGCGCGCGCAAGCCATGGTCGCCATCAATAGCGGTGGCCTGGACCGCTTGCTGGAGCTGTTGCACTAATCCAACCACTATCCAACCACTTCACGCGCATGCTGCGGCGCTTGGCTCTATGATCATCGCAACGCACCCCCGAACTTTTACCAGACCACTGACTCGCACCCCATAAGACCACAGTACAACCCAAGGAGAATGCCATGACCATTTTCGCCCGCTACCAAGGCCGCTTTGCCGCTGCACAGGAAGAGGAAATGTCGGTTCAAGACTACTTGGAGTTGTGCAAACGCGATGCATCTGCGTATGCCAGCGTCGCAGAGCGCATGCTGCTGGCCATCGGTGAGCCCGAACTGGTGGATACCCGTACCGACCCCCGGTTGTCGCGTATTTTTGCCAACAAGGTTCTCAAGGTTTACCCCAGCTTCAAAGACCTGTACGGCATGGAAGAGGTGATCGAGCACATCGTCGCCTACTTCCGCCATGCCGCCCAAGGGCTCGAAGAGAAAAAGCAGATCCTCTATCTGCTGGGCCCGGTAGGCGGCGGCAAATCCTCGCTGGCTGAGAAGCTCAAAACCTTGATCGAGAAAGTGCCTTTCTATGCGATCAAGGGATCGCCGGTGCACGAGTCGCCGCTGGGGCTTTTCAACCCGGCCGAAGATGCCGACTTGCTGGAGTCCGACTACAAGATTCCGCGCCGCTACCTGGGCACCATCATGAGCCCTTGGGCCGTGAAACGGCTGCAGGAATTTGGCGGCGACATCACCCAGTTCCGGGTGGTCAAGCTACGCCCGTCGGTGCTGTCGCAGATTGCCGTGTCCAAGACCGAACCCGGCGACGAAAACAACCAGGACATCTCGGCCCTGGTGGGGAAAATCGACATCCGCAAGTTGGAGACATATTCGCAGGACGACCCCGATGCTTACTCGTACTCGGGCGGGCTGTGCCTGTCGAACCGGGGCATTCTGGAGTTTGTGGAAATGTTCAAGGCCCCCATCAAGGTCTTGCACCCCCTGTTGACCGCCACCCAGGAAGGCAACTACAAGGGTACCGAAGGCTTTGGCGCGATTCCCTTTGACGGCCTGATTCTGGCCCACTCGAACGAGGCCGAATGGCAGGCGTTCAAAAACAACCGCAACAACGAGGCTTTCCTGGACCGCATCTACATCGTCAAGGTGCCGTACTCGCTGCGCGTGTCCGATGAGATCCACATCTACGAAAAGCTGGTGGACAACTCCTCGCTGTCCAAGGCGCCCTGCGCGCCCGATACCTTGCGCATGCTTGCCCAGTTCTCGGTGCTGTCGCGCCTGAAAGAGCCAGAGAACTCCAGCAGCTTCTCGAAGATGCGGGTCTACGACGGTGAGAACCTCAAGGACACCGACCCCAAAGCCAAGAGCTACCAGGAATACCGCGACTTTGCCGGCGTGGACGAAGGCATGACAGGCTTGTCTACCCGCTTCGCCTTCAAGATCCTGTCGCGGGTATTCAACTTCGACCACCGTGAAGTCGCGGCCAACCCGGTGCACCTGATGTACGTACTCGAGCAGCAGATCGAGCAAGAGCAGTACCCGCCCGAGGTAGAAGAAAAATACCTGCGCTACATCAAGGAATTCCTGTCGCCGCGCTACGCCGAATTCATCGGCAAAGAGATCCAGACGTCCTACCTGGAGAGCTATTCCGAATACGGCCAGAACATCTTTGACCGCTACGTGGTGTATGCCGATTTCTGGATCCAGGACCAGGAATACCGCGACCCGAACACC
This sequence comes from Rhodoferax sp. OV413, assembly GCF_900104385.1. Lineage (GTDB taxonomy): Bacteria > Pseudomonadota > Gammaproteobacteria > Burkholderiales > Burkholderiaceae_C > Rhodoferax_B. Next base: position 492,986 of record NZ_FNJA01000001.1, read on the forward strand.
GGCGAAATGCTGGACCGCAGCGCGCTCAACGATGAGCTGGAAAAGATCGAAAAGCCCGCCGGCATCTCCAACCCCAAGGACTTCCGCAACGAGGTGGTCAACTTTGTGCTGCGCGCTCGCGCCCGCCAGGACGGCCACAACCCGCTGTGGACCTCGTACGAAAAACTGCGCGCGGTGATCGAGAAGAAGATGTTCTCCAACACCGAAGAGCTGCTGCCGGTCATCTCGTTCAACACCAAGGGCAGTGGCGAAGAACAAAAGAAGCACCAGGACTTCGTCAACCGCATGATCACCAAGGGCTATACCGAGAAGCAGGTGCGGCTGCTGTGCGAATGGTATTTGCGGGTGCGTAAATCGTCCTAAAAGGTTTGTATAGAAGGCCCCTTCACCCGTTTCACTCTTTTGAACGGAGTCTCCATGACTGTGCGCATCGTAGACCGCCGATTTGACAGCAAGCACAAAAGCTCGGTCAACCGCAGTCGTTTCATCCAGCGCTTCAAAGGGCAGATCCGCAAAGCCGTGTCTGACGCAGTCAACAAGCGCGGCCTGCGCGACCTGGACAATGGCGAGAAAATCGGCATCCCCGGCAAAGACATCGGCGAGCCGCAGTTCGAGCACGGCCAGGGCGGCATCTGGGAAACCGTGCGCCCCGGCAACGACCGCTTCTTACGCGGCGACCAGGTGGAGCGCCCGCCCAGCGGTGGCGGCAAAGGCTCGGGCAAAGGCCAGGCCAGCCAGGACGGTGAAGGCCTGGACGAGTTCGTCTTCACCCTGACCCGCGACGAGTTTCTGGACATCTTTTTTGACGAGCTGGCCCTGCCCAACCTGGTCAAGCTGCAGCTGGCCCGCATCGAGCAGTACCGCCGCATCCGCGCGGGCTTTGTGCAAACCGGGGTGCCGACCAACATCAACCTCAGCCGCACCATGCGCGGCGCGGCATTGCGGCGCATTGCCATCGGCGGACCCTACGCGGCGCAGATCCGGGCGTTGGAAAATGAGCTGATGGAATTGCTGACCACCCGGGCCGAGGACGACCCCGAGGTGGAGCAAGCCCGCCGCGACATCGCCAAGCTGCGCGCCAAAATTGAGGCTGTGCCCTTTGTGGACACCTATGACCTGCGCTACAACAACCGCGTGCGCGTGCCCCAGCCGAGCACCCAGGCGGTGATGTTCTGCCTGCTCGACGTGTCGGGCTCGATGGACGAGGGCCGCAAGAACGTGGCCAAGCGCTTCTTCATGCTGCTGTACCTGTTTTTGACGCGCAACTACGAGCGTATCGAAGTGGTGTTCATCCGCCATCACACCATCGCCACCGAGGTGGACGAGGAAGACTTCTTCACCTCGCGTGAATCGGGCGGCACCGTGGTGTCCAGCGCCTTGAAGCTGATGCACGAAATCATCACTGCCCGCTACCCCAGCAACGCCTGGAACATCTACGGCGCGCAGGCGTCGGACGGCGACAACTGGCACGACGATTCACCGCGCTGTAAGGCCTTGCTGGAAGAGTCGCTGCTGCCGCTGTGCCAGTTCTTCGCCTATATCGAAATCACCGACGGCCCGCCGCAAAACCTGTGGGAAGAATACGAGCGCCTGCAGGGCAGCAGCCCGCGCGGCAACTTCGCCATGCAGCGCATCGGCACCGTCGCCGACATCTACCCGGTGTTCCGCGAACTCTTCAAACGGCGGGCCTGAACCATATGACCAAGCCCAAATCCAAACTGCTTCCCACCGGCTCCGAATGGACGTTTGAAGCCATACAGGAGTACGACCAGGCGATTGGCGCAGTGGCTCGCCGCTACAAGCTCGACGGCTACCCGCACCTGCTGGAAGTCATCAGCGCCGAACAAATGATGGACGCCTATGCCTCCATCGGCATGCCGGTGTACTACCACCACTGGTCGTTCGGCAAGCACTTCCTGGCCACCGAAAACCGCTACAAGCGCGGCCAGATGGGCCTGGCCTACGAGATCGTCATCAACTCCGACCCCTGCATCGCCTACCTGATGGACGAGAACACCTTGCCCATGCAGGCGCTGGTGATCGCCCATGCGGCCTATGGTCACAACTCGTTCTTCAAGGGCAACCACCTGTTCAAACAGTGGACCAGCGCCGACGCCATCGTCGACTACCTGGTGTTCGCCCGCAACTACATCGCCCAGTGCGAAGAGCGCCATGGCGTCGAGGCGGTAGAGCAGTTGCTGGATGCCTGCCATGCGCTCAGCAACCTGGGCGTGGACCGCTACAAGCGCTCGCCCCGCCTGTCGCTGGATAAAGAAACCTCGCGCCTCAAGGAGCGCGCCGACTACCTGCAAGCCCAGGTCAACGACCTGTGGCGCACCCTGCCGCCGCGTGCCGAGGCCGAAGAGAACAAAGAAGAACGCCGCTTCCCGCTGGAGCCCGAAGAAAACCTGCTGTACTTCGTGGAAAAGAACGCCCCGCTGCTCGAACCCTGGCAGCGTGAAGTGGTGCGCATCGTGCGCAAAATCGGCCAGTACTTCTACCCACAGCGCCAAACCCAGGTGATGAACGAAGGCTGGGCCACCTACTGGCACTACACCTTGCTCAACACCTTGTACGACGAAGGCCGGCTGGGCGACGGCTTCATGCTGGAGTTTTTGCAGTCGCACACCAATGTGGTCTACCAGCCGCCGTACAACAGCCCGTATTTCTCGGGCATCAACCCCTACGCGCTGGGCTTTGCCATGTGGCGCGACATTCGCCGCATCTGCGAAGAGCCCACCGACGAAGACCGTGCCTGGTTTCCCGACATTGCGGGCTCCTACTGGCGCGACACCTTTGACTTTGCGATGCAGAACTTCAAGGACGAAAGCTTTGTCGCCCAGTACCTGTCGCCCAAGCTGATGCGCGAATTCCGCTTTTTCTCGGTGCTGGACGACGATGCCCGCAAAACCCTGGACATCGCCAGCATCCACGACGACAGCGGATTTCGCGCATTGCGCCAGCAGTTGTCCGAGCAGTACGACCTGGGCCACCGCGAGCCCAATATCCAGGTTTGGAACGTCGACCTGCGCGGCGACCGCTCGCTGACCCTGCGCCATTTCGCCCACCAACGCCGGCCGCTGGGCGATTCCAGCACCACGGTGCTCAAGCACATGGCCACGCTATGGGGCTTCAATGTGCGCCTGGAGCGGCAAAACGCCGACGGCAGCATCTCGCTGGTGGCCGAGCACCAAAGCGAGAAGCGCCGCCGCGGCAGCAAGACAACGCCGTAGCCAAGTTCTTGCCTCTGCTTCTAATTTCATAGCTTCCTGCGCAATATCCATCAGCACCAGAGGCATTATTTTTGTAAATTTTTGCGATACCTCTGTTGCGTAAAGGGATTCATAAACCATCCCAATACCATCCAACCAGATGGTGCATACTGCAGACATGAAAGTCAAAACCGCTGCAGAACCGGCCAAACCCAAGGCTTTGGACTCGGAAAAAATCACCATCAACCTGGGCTTTGTCGACCTCGGCCACATCGACCTGTTGGTCGCGGAGGGCTTTTACGCCAACCGTACCGACTTCATCCGCACGGCCATCCGCAACCAGCTGACCACCCATGCCGATGCGGTCAAGCAGGTGGTAGCCCGCAAGATGCTGGTACTGGGGCTGCAGCATTTCAGCCAGAGCGATCTGCTGGCGGTGCAAGCCGCCAACCAGAAACTGCAGGTACGCGTGCTCGGGCTGGCCAGCATTGGCCACGATGTCACGCCCGAGCTCGCCCTGGCCACCATCGATTCGATTGAAGTACTGGGTGCCCTGCACGCCAGCCCCGAGGTCAAGACCGCGCTCGCTGCACGCCAGCTTTGAGCCGCGACCTCTCCCCACAAAATATCCCACGAAAGCCACTATGAGTGCCCTGTTCAAAAAATTTCTGCAAGAAGCCACGCGCCTGACCCAGGCCGGCAACCTGCAAGACGCCACGCGGGCCATCCAGCAAGCGCTGGGCCGCATCGCGCCCAACGCTGCCGCCCGCGCCCCTTTCGCTGCCCCCCCTACCGCACCATCCACCGCGCCATCTGCCCCACCATCCACGCCCTGGACCATCGACGGCTGCGTGACTGAAGTGGACACAGTGGCCGACGTCAGCGACAACGCCACCCCCATCCACCGGCCGGTGGTCGAGCCTGTGCACCCCCTGCACGTACCCGACCAGCCCGCGTCCAATGACGGCCCCGGTGAATTCAGCGCCGCCGAGTTCACCCATGCGGGTACCACCCGCGCCTACAAGCTCTACACCCCGCCGCACGCCATCCAGCAGCCCGCGCGCCCTTTGCCGTTGGTGCTGATGCTGCACGGCTGCACCCAGAACCCAGACGACTTCGCCACCGGCACCGGCATGAACGCGCTGGCGCAGGAACACGGCTTCCTGGTGCTCTACCCCGCGCAAAACCAGGCCGCCAATAGCCACCGCTGTTGGAACTGGTTCAAACCCGAGGACCAGCGGCGCGACAGCGGCGAACCCGCCTGGCTGGCCGCACTGGTGAAACAGGTGGCGCAGCAACGCGCCGTCGACCCGCGCCAGATCTACGTTGCCGGGCTGTCTGCCGGCGGCGCCATGGCCAGCATCCTGGGCCACACCCACCCCGACCTGTTCGCCGCCGTGGGCGTACATTCCGGCCTGGCCTGCGGCGTAGCCAATAACGTGATCAGCGCGCTGTCGGTAATGAAGAACGGCCGCAGCCCGGCCGGCGCCGCGTCCAGCCTGCCGACCATCGTTTTCCATGGCGATGCCGATGCCACCGTGCACCCAAGCAACGGCGAAACCGTGCTGCAAACTGTCATCGGCCAGGGCGCCACCGTCCCCCAAGCGAACCAAGGTACCGCTGCCGGGGGCCAAAGCTATACCCGCACCACCTACCAAACAGCCGATGGCAACAGCCTGGCCGAATACTGGAAGCTGCACGGCGCCGGACACGCCTGGTCGGGCGGCAACCGCGCCGGCACCTATACCGACCCGCAGGGCCCCGACGCCTCGGCCGAGATGTGGCGTTTCTTCCAGGCGCATCCGCGCAAAACCCTGCATTGACCGTCGCGGGCAGGGGCGGCGGTACACTGCCCGCCCCAGTTCCCGTCTCCCCCGCTTGCATGTCTGATTTCTTAACCGCCGCGTTCTACCAGTTCGTCGCCCTGCCCGACTACGCCGCGCTGCAGCAGCCGCTGCTGGCCTGCTGCGAGGCGCATGGCGTCAAAGGCATGGTGCTGCTGGCCACCGAGGGCATCAACGGCACCATCGCTGGCCCACCGGCTGGCGTGCACGCCGTGCTGGCCTGGTTGCGCAGCGACCCGCGGCTGGCGCAGTTGCAGCACAAGGAAGCGACCGCCAGCAGCGACCCGTTCTACCGCATGAAAGTGCGGCTGAAGCGCGAAATCGTCACCCTGGGCGTGCCCGGCGTCGACCCGACCCAGCTCGCCGGCCAGTACGTCAAACCCGCAGACTGGAACGCGCTGATCAGCGACCCCGATGTGGTGCTGATCGACACCCGCAACGACTACGAGGTCGCCATCGGCAGCTTCCACGGTGCGATCAACCCGCACACCCGCAGCTTCGCCGAGCTGCCGCAGTGGGTGGAACAGGCCCGCGCCGACGGCCAACCGCTGGCGGCCAAGCCCAAGGTGGCGATGTTCTGCACCGGCGGCATCCGCTGCGAAAAATCCACAGCCTTCCTGCGCTCCCAGGGCTTCGACGAGGTCTACCACCTGGAAGGCGGCATCCTCAAATACCTGGAAACCGTGCCCGAGGCCGACAGCCTGTGGAATGGCCAGTGCTTTGTGTTCGACGAGCGCGTTTCCGTCGGCCACGGCCTGGTGCCGGGCGGGCTGGAGCTGTGCCGTTCCTGCCGGCGCCCGCTGACCGAGGCCGATCTGGCCTCACCGCACTTTGTGCGCGGCGTCAGCTGCGCGCACTGCCATGACCAGACCAGCGAAGCGCAAAAAGCCGGCTACCTGGAACGCGAAAAGCAGATGGCCCTGGCCGAGCAGCGCCAGCAGCCGCACGTCGGCGCCAAGCTGCCTGCGCCCAAAAAATAATGCCACCCATCCTCTACTCGTTCCGCCGCTGCCCGTATGCGATGCGGGCCCGGCTGGCGCTGTGGGCCAGCGGACAGACGGTAGAGCTGCGCGAAGTCGTGCTGCGCAGCAAGCCACCCGAATTGGCCGCCGTCTCGCCCAAAGCCACGGTGCCAGTACTGGTCCTGCCCGAAGGCCAAGTGCTGGAGCAAAGCCTGGACATCATGCGCTGGGCGCTGGAGCGCAGCGATCCTTTAGGCTGGCTCTGCCCCCCGCAAGGCACGCTGGACGAAATGCTGGCGCTGGTGGGCCGGATAGACGGTGATTTCAAGTTCCACCTGGACCGCTACAAATACCCGGGGCGCTATGAAACTGATAGCTCCTCGCGCATTACCGACCTGCACCGCAGTGCTGCAGGGCTTGTAATTTCGGAACTGAACGCCCGGCTCATCAACCAAACCCATCTGTTCGGCCCACAGACCAGCCTGGCCGACATGGCCATCGCCCCGTTCGTGCGCCAGTTTGCCCATGTGGACCCGGCCTGGTTCAGCGCCCAGCCCTGGCCGCAGCTGCAGGCCTGGCTGGCCGCCTGGGAAGCCTCCGACATCCTGGCCCAGGTGATGCAGAAATACCCGGCCTGGCAATCGGGCACGGCCGGGCAGCCCTTCGGTTCACATCGGTAGCTGGGTCGTCGACAGCACCTGCTTGAGCACCATGAACGAGCGTATCTGCCGCACGCCCGGCAGGTACAGCAGCTGCTCGGCGTGCAAGCGGTTGAAGCTCTCGTTGTCCTTAGTGCGGATCAGCATGAAGTAGTCGAACTCTCCCGTCACCACATGGCATTCCATGCAGCCCGAGACCTTTTGCGCGGCCTGCTCGAAGTCGGCAAACGACTGCGGCGTCGAGCGGTCCAACACCACGCCGATCATCACCAGCGTGCCCAGCTCCAGCGCCACCGGGTCCAGCAAGGCGACGATGCCGCGGACCAGGCCTAGCGCCTTGAGTCGTTCGGTGCGCCGCAGGCAGGCGGCCGCACTCAGGTTGACCTTGCGCGACAAGGCGATGTTCGACACCGAAGCATCGCGCTGCAAGGCCCGCAGGATGGCACGGTCGATACGGTCCAGCTCGGGCGTGGCGGCTTCGCTCTTGTTCTGCATTTTTAGTGTGTCAATTGATATAAATACAAAATTAAACCACCAAAAATCATAATTCAGCAGACTATTAACTTGCCAAACTAAATTCATTCACAAGCACATTGCGCAGATTATTTCCTACCATGGCTCCATCCGCAACCCTGCCTTGGAGCCTTGAATGAACCTGCAAAAGTTTCCCCGCCACAGCCTGACCTTCGGCCCCTCGCCCATCACGCCGCTGCCACGGCTGAGCGCCCACCTGGGTGGCCAGGTCGACCTGTACGCCAAGCGCGAGGACTGCAATAGCGGCCTGGCCTTTGGCGGTAACAAGACCCGCAAGCTCGAATACCTGATCCCCGAAGCCATCGCCGGCGGCTACGACACCCTGGTGTCCATCGGCGGCATCCAATCGAACCAGACCCGCCAGGTGGCCGCGGTGGCTGCGCATCTGGGCATGAAATGCGTGCTGGTGCAGGAGAACTGGGTCAACTACTCGGACGCGTTGTACGACCGGGTCGGCAACATCGAGATGTCGCGCATCCTGGGCGCCGATGTGCGGCTGGACGCGGCCGGCTTCGACATCGGCATCCGCCCCAGCTGGGAGCAGGCCATGGAGGACGTGCGCAAGGCCGGCGGCAAGCCGTTTCCGATTCCGGCTGGCTGCTCCGAGCATCCGCTGGGCGGCCTGGGCTTTGTCGGCTTTGCCGAAGAAGTGCGCCAGCAGGAGGCCGAACTCGGCTACAAGTTCGACTACATCGTGGTCTGCTCGGTCACCGGCAGTACCCAGGCCGGCATGGTGGTGGGCTTTGCAGCCGACGGCCGGGCCAACAAGGTGATCGGTATCGATGCATCCGCCAAACCCGCGCAAACCAAGGCGCAGATTCTGCGCATCGCCCAGAACACCGCCCAGTTGGTGGAGTTGGGCCGCGACATCACCGACAAAGACGTGGTGCTCGACACCCGCTACGGCGGCCCCGAATACGGCCTGCCCAGCGAGGGCACGCTGGAAGCCATCCGCCTATGCGCGCGCCAGGAAGGCATGCTGACCGACCCGGTGTACGAGGGCAAATCCATGCACGGCATGATCGACATGGTGCGCCGCGGCGAGTTCGCGCCTGGCTCCAAGGTGCTGTACGCCCACCTGGGCGGCGTGCCGGCGCTGAACGCCTACAGCTTCCTGTTCCGCAACGGCTGAACTACAGCGCCTTCAGCCCCAGCAACAGCAGGCCGGTAGCAACCAACAGGCCGCCCTGCATGCGCATCGCCACCGGCATGGACACCAGGCGGGTTTCCACATGCCGGTACAGCCACTGGCCGGCGCGCAAGGACAGGCCAAACGCCACGAGCATGCCCGCGGCATTCGCCCAGGGCTGGCTTGGCCAAAGCTGGCTGAACAGCGCGTTGACCAGCAGACAGACTGGAAAGTGCGCCAGGAACACCGAGTACGACATCTGGCCCAGGCGCTGCACTTTCGGCAGCGGCGACCACACCCGGGCACCGCCACTGGCCTGCAGCACGCCCAGCACCAGCGCGGTCACCAGGGCCACGGCAATCCGCTCGCGGAAGTCCAGCGCCAGCGCCGTCAGGCCCAGCAGCGCCACGGCCATCAGCCAGCGGTACGGGCTGGCACTGCGGCCGGCCCAGAACGCCAGCATGCCCAGGCCGTAGGAGCCCGCAAAGTACAGGCCCACCGTGTCCAGCTCGGGCAGCAGGTTGAAGTACAGCAGCGAGGCGCCAGTACCCAGCAACACCAGCGCCGGCGCCTGCCACGCAGCAGCCCAGCGCTCCGGCAGGCGGCGGGCCAGGCTGAACACGGCCACGGCCAGCACAAACAGCTGGAAGTCGATGGCCACGTACCAGACCCCGGCCGACAAGGCCTCGAAGCCCAGCAGGTCCTGCAGCAGGAAAACATGGGCCAGAAACTGCGGCAGCGTGGGCGCGGATGGAATCGACGGATGCTCCATGCCGTAGCGCGCCAGCTCGGCCGCCAGCAGGCCGAACAGCAAGGCTGCGAGGTACGGCGTGGACAGGCGCACAAAGCGGCGCAACACCTGCTGCAGCGGCGACTCAAAACGCGCGACGCCCTGCGGCGCAAGGGTACTGGCCGCCAGATAGCCGCCCAGTACCAGGAACACCTGCACCGCCATGCGGCCGTATTCGAACATCCAGTCCATCAGACCGGGGGCCAGCGGGTAGGCCACGTCGGACATGGGGCCGTAGAACACCAGGTGGTGGCCCACGATCAGCGCACAGGCCAGGCCTTTGAGAACATCTAACAGGGGAATGCGGGACGCACTGGAACGCGTAGTAGAGGAAGAAGGCATCGGCAAAAAAACTACCGCCCGCCGGAGTCATAGCAACGGCGGGCGGACGAATGAAAAGCACCAACCCACGGGGGCTGGCGCTGAAAAAATTTACACAGACAGACGGGCTTTGGCCTCGGCGTATTCGCGTGCGAGCTGGGCCACATAGGCGGCCACAGGCTGGATTCTACGGACTGCGCCGATGCCCTGCCCGCAACCCCAAATATCCTTCCAGGCTTTGGCCGCGGTATCGCCGCCAAAATTCATCTTCGTCGGGTCGCTTTCTGGCAGGTTTTCCGGGTCCAGGCCGGCAGCGCGGATCGACGGTGCCAGGTAGTTGCCGTGCACACCGGTAAACAGATTGCTCAGCACGATGTCGTCCGAATCGCCGTCCACCACCGCCTGCTTGTAGGCCTGCGCGGCGCGCGCTTCCTCGGTTGCGATGAAGGCCGAGCCGATGTAGGCAAAGTCGGCACCCATGGCCTGGGCCGCCAGCACCGCACCGCCGGTGGAGATCGCGCCGCTCAGCGCCAGCGGGCCGTCGAACCATTCACGGATCTCCTGCACCAGCGCGAACGGGCTCTTGATGCCCGCATGGCCGCCAGCACCGGTGGCCACGGCGATCAGGCCGTCGGCGCCCTTCTCTATCGCCTTGTGGGCAAACTTGTTGTTGATGATGTCGTGCAGCACCACGCCGCCGTAGCTGTGCGCCGCGGCGTTGATGTCTTCGCGTGCGCCCAACGAGGTGATGACGATGGGCACCTTGAACTTCACGCAAGCATGCATGTCGTGCTCGAGACGGTCATTCGACTTGTGGACGATCTGGTTGATCGCAAACGGCGCGGCCGGCTTGTCCGGGTGCGCGAGGTTGTAGGCCGCCAGGGTTTCGGTGATCTCGGCCAGCCAGTCGTCCAGCTGGGCCGCCGGACGCGCGTTCAGCGAAGGCATCGAGCCGACCACGCCGGCAATGCACTGGGCAATCACCAGCTGCGGCGTGCTGACGATGAACATGGGCGACGCAATGATGGGTAGCGGCAGTGCGCTCAGTGCGGGTGGCAGTCTAGACATGCAGTCTCCAAATCAAGGTATTTATAAGAAATCGGGCTCTAGCGCAGATAAAACCTGCGCCAGCAGCTACACAATAGATAGCAAACAGGGCTGCCGCAGCGCCCCCTGTGCCGCCCTTTGGGCGAACAGGGGTCTTGCGTAAGTCCTGGGCAAATCAAAACGCATCCACGGCCAGCGCGGTCACGCTGTCCGCGCCTTCCAGGATGCTGTCGCGCAGGCTTTGCGCGGTGATGAGCACATGGTCGGCATAGAAGCGCGCAGTCGTGATCTTGGCCTGCATGAATGCAGCATCGATGCCCTTGGTCAGCAGTTCCTCGGCCACCAGCAGCGAGCGCGCCAGCTGCCAGCCGGCAACCAGCTTGCCGGCCAGCATCAGATACGGCACGCTGCCGGCAAACACCGCGTTCGGCTGGGTCTTGCTGTTGGTGACCACAAAAGCCACCACGTCCAGGAAGGCGGCGCGTGCTGCCTTCAGGCGCTTGGCCACGGCCAGCGCATCGGCACTGCCGCTCTGGGCCAAGGCGGTTTCGGTGACCACGATCTGGCGCGCAATCGCCTTGGCGGTGGCACCGCCGTCGCGCAGGGTTTTGCGGCCCACCAGGTCGTTCGCCTGGATCGCGGTAGTGCCCTCGTAGATGGCCAGAATCTTGGCGTCGCGCAGGTATTGCGCGGCCCCGGTTTCCTCGATGAAGCCCATGCCGCCATGCACTTGCACGCCAAGCGAAGCCACGTCCAGGCTCATTTCGGTGCTGTAGCCCTTGACCAGCGGCACCAGGAATTCATGGAATGCCTGGCTCTGCTGACGCGTGTCGGCATCGGTGTGGTGGTGCGCCACGTCGTAGGCGGCGGCGGCCACGCTGGACATCGCGCGGCAGCCCTGGGTGTGGGCGCGCATGGTCATCAGCATGCGCTGCACATCGGGGTGGTGGATGATGGCCACACTGGCCTTGGCCGAGCCATCGACCGGGCGGCTTTGCACCCGGTCTTTGGCGAACTGCACGGCCTTCTGGTAGGCCCGCTCGGCCACGGCAATGCCTTGCATGCCCACCGCATAGCGGGCGGCATTCATCATGATGAACATGTATTCCAGGCCACGGTTTTCCTCGCCCACCAGATAGCCCACGGCACCGCCGTGGTCGCCATACTGCAGCACGGCGGTGGGGCTGGCCTTGATGCCCAGCTTGTGTTCGATGCTGACGCAATGCACATCGTTGCGCGCGCCCAGCGAGCCATCGGTATTCACCAGAAACTTGGGCACCACGAACAGGCTGATGCCCTTCACGCCCTCGGGCGCGCCGCTGGCGCGGGCCAGGACCAGATGGACGATGTTTTCGGCCATGTCGTGCTCGCCCCAGGTGATGAAAATCTTGGTTCCAAACACCTTATAGCTGCCGTCGCCCTGGGGCTCGGCGCGGCTGCGCACCATGGCCAGGTCGCTACCGGCCTGCGGCTCGGTCAGGTTCATGGTGCCGGTCCATTTACCGCTGACCAGGTTTTCCAGGTAGGTAGCCTTGAGCTGGTCCGAGCCGGCGGTGAGCAGCGCTTCGATCGCGCCGTCGCTGAGCAGCGGGCACAGCGCGAAACTCAGGTTGGCGCTGTTGCACATTTCCACGCAGGCCGCGCCAATCGTCTTGGGCAAGCCCTGGCCACCGTATTCGGTCGGGTGCTGCAAGCCCTGCCAACCGCCTTCGGCAAACTGTTTGAAGGCATCCTTGAAGCCCGGCGTAGCCGTGACCACGCCGTTTTTCCAGCTCGACGGATTTTTATCCCCTTCCCAGTTCAGCGGAGACAGCACCCCCTCGTTGAACTTGGCCGCCTCTTCCAGCACCGCCTGGGCCGTGTCCAGCCCCGCGTCTTCAAAGCCGGGCAGCGCAGCGATCTGGTCGATACGGGCCAGGTGCTGGATGTTGAACAGCATGTCTTTTTGCGGGGCGGTGTAGCTCATGGTTTGTCTCCAAAATCAAAAAAAGGTACAAAAAAAGGCACCTCGCAGGATGCCTTCTCTTGCTGTTGCACGCCTTACAGCGCTGCGACCAACTCAGGCACGGCCACAAACAAGTCCGCCTCCAGCCCGTAATCGGCCACGGAGAAGATCGGTGCCTCGCCGTCCTTGTTGATGGCCACGATGACCTTGCTGTCCTTCATACCGGCCAAGTGCTGGATCGCGCCCGAGATGCCGGCAGCGATGTACAGCTGGGGCGCGACGATCTTGCCGGTCTGACCGACTTGCCAGTCGTTCGGCGCGTAGCCCGCATCGACTGCAGCACGGCTGGCACCCAGAGCCGCGCCGAGCTTATCGGCCAGCGGGATCATCACTTCGTTGAACTTCTCGGCGCTGCCCAGGGCCCGGCCACCGCTGACGATGATCTTGGCGGCGGTGAGTTCGGGCCGGTCGTTCTTGGCGATTTCGCTGCCCACGAAGGTGGACTTGCCTGCATCGGCGGCAGCGGCCAGCACTTCCACCGTGGCCGAGCCACCGGTGGCTGCTGCCGGGTCGAAACCGGTGGTGCGCACGGTCAGGACTTTGGTGGCGTCCAGGCTTTGCACGGTGGCGATGGCGTTGCCGGCGTAGATCGGGCGCTCGAAGGTGTCGGCACTGAGGACCTTGGTGACGTCGGAGATCTGGGCTACGTCGAGCTTGGCGGCCACGCGGGGGGCGATGTTCTTGCCGGAGGCGGTCGCAGGAAACACCAGGTGGCTGTAGCCGGAGGCCACGGCCAGTACCTGGGCGGCAACGTTCTCGGCCAGGCCGTGTTCGAAGCCGGGGGCATCGGCGTGCAGCACTTTGCTGACACCGGCGATCTGGGCGGCAGCGGCAGCGGCGGCAGCGGCATTGGCACCGGCGATCAGGATGTGGACGTCACCACCGCAGGCGAGTGCTGCGGTGACGGTGTTCAGGGTTGCGCCCTTGACGCTGGCGTTGTCGTGTTCGGCAATTACAAGAATCGTCATATCAGATCACCTTGGCTTCGGTTTTGAGTTTGGCCACCAAGGTGGCGACGTCTGGGACTTTGATACCGGCGCTGCGTTTGGGCGGCTCGGAGACTTTGAGGGTCTTGATGCGCGGGCTCACATCCACACCCAGGTCTTCGGGCTTGAAGACATCCAGCTGTTTCTTCTTGGCCTTCATGATGTTGGGCAAGGTGACGTAGCGGGGTTCGTTCAGGCGCAGGTCGGTGGTGACCACGGCGGGCAGGCTAACGGCGATGGTTTCCAGGCCGCCGTCGACTTCGCGGGTCACGCTGGCTTTGCCGTCCACCACTTCGATCTTGCTGGCGAAGGTGGCTTGCGGCAGGTCGGCCAGGGCCGCCAGCATCTGGCCGGTCTGGTTGCAGTCGTCGTCGATGGCCTGCTTGCCCAGGATCACCAGGCCGGGTTGTTCTTTGTCGACCAGGGCTTTGAGCAGCTTGGCCACGGCCAGAGGTTGCAGTTCTTCGCTGGTCTCGACCAGGATGGCGCGGTCAGCGCCGATGGCCATGGCGGTGCGCAGGGTTTCCTGGCACTGGGTGACACCGCAGGAGACGGCGATGATTTCGGTGACCACGCCTTTTTCTTTGAGGCGTACCGCTTCTTCCACAGCGATTTCGTCAAAGGGGTTCATGCTCATTTTGACGTTGGCGATGTCTACTCCGGTGTTGTCCGACTTGACCCGGACTTTCACGTTGTAGTCCACCACCCGTTTTACGGCTACCAGGACCTTCATGCTAACGGCTCCTCAAAGTTATATGGAAAAACGAACTTGGCTCTTCGCCCGCGATTTTATGCGGCGGCTGTCATGTGATTTACACAAAATAGAACGGTCGTTCTTTTTTGGCGATTATAGGCTGCAGATACTCCACGCGACCATGGTGCTGCGTCAACCTGGAGACAGCTGCTCGGCCGGTTTTTGCGTGTGCACCACGCGCTGCGGGTACGGCACCTCGATATGGTGGGCGCGCAGCGCCTGCAGGATGGCCAGGTTGATTTGCGAGCGCAGATTGCCCTGGCCGTTTTCAATGTCGGCAATCCAGTAGCCCAGGCTGAACTCCAGCCCGTCGGCGCCGAAAGCCGTCAGGCTGACCGACGGCGCAGGGTCGCGCAGCACCCTGTCGTGCTGCAGCGCAGCCTCGGTCAGCAGGCGGATCACCAGGTCCACATCGCTGTCGTAGCCTACAGACACTTCGGTGGACTGCGAAATCCGGGAGTTGCGCAGCGACAGGTTTTCCACCCGCTGGATGAGCAGCATCTCGTTGGGCACAATGGATTCGCGGCCATTCGGCGCGCTGACGATGGTGTAGCGGGCATTGATGTCGGTGACCCGGCCTTCGAAGTTGTCCACCTTCACAAAGTCACCGATGCGGATGCTGCGCTCGGCCAGGATCACAAAGCCGCTCACATAGTTGGCTGCCAGCTTCTGCAAGCCAAAGCCTATGCCCACGCCGACCGCACCGCCCAGCACCGACAAGGCCGTCAGGTCGATCCCCACGGCCGACAGCGCCAGCAACAGGCCCAGGAACATCAGCAGCGCCCGGGTGGCATTGCTCAAGGCCTTGCGCAGCGACAGCGCGCTGCCGGTGGCCGACTTCAGCAGCCGAGCCTCGATGGCCGATGAAATCCACAGCGTCACGATCAGCACAGCGCCGGCCGTCAATGCGCCCTCCACCATATTCCGACCCGACAGCGTGGAGCCGCCGACCTTCCATTTCAGCTGGTCCAGCTCTTCCAGCAGCACCGGCAGCAGGCCGCTGACCCACAGCACCATGGCCAGCCAGGCAACCCAGGAAATCGTCCGCTCCAGCAGCCGCACCACCGGCGCATCCTGGAACGCCACCTGCAGCACCTTGACCCCGGTGCGTATCACCGCCAGCGACACCAGTACCGGCATGGCGATCTTGTACACCGCCAACGGTATCCACTGGGCTAGCAGCAGCTGGGCCAATGTGCCCAGGCCGAGCAGCAGCAACGGAAACATTACGCCGTCGACGATCCGCCGGCCAAACAGAATCGAGCGCTCGTCCGGTGTGCCCACGGCCCGGCGCACCGCCCAGACCAGGCTCCAGGCTAGCAGCAGGCACAGGGCCAGGCTGGCCAACTCCAGCAAGGCAGTGGGCTGCAGCAGCGCGGCTATCCAACTATCGAAATCATTGATCGGTGCATTCGCCATCGGTACGCGGGGTCCTTCTAAATCAAATTACAAATTACAAATCGGCCAGCACCCGCAGGTGGGCCTCCACACTGCGGCCCAGCGCGCTCAGGTCGTAGCCGCCTTCCAGGCAGCTGACGATGCGGCCCTGGGCAAAGCGGCGGGCCATGTCTTTGATGCGCATGGTGATCCACGCGTAGTCTTGCTCGACCAGGCCCATCTGGCCCATATCGTCTTCACGGTGCGCATCGAAGCCGGCGCTGATGAAAATCATCTCCGGCCGATGCTCTTCCAGCCGGGGCAGCCAGTACATCTCGATCAGCTCGCGCACCTCCATGCCTCTGGTGTAGGCCGGCACCGGCACGTTGACCAGATTGGCCGCGTCCGACTGCGCGCCGCCCACCGGGTAAAACGGGTGCTGGTAAAAGCTGACCATCAGGATGCGTTCGTCGCCGGCCACGATGTTCTCGGTGCCATTGCCGTGGTGCACGTCGAAGTCGACGATGGCCACGCGCTTCAGCCCATGGCGCTCCAGCGCGTACTTGGCGGCGATGGCCACATTGTTCAAAAAGCAAAAACCCATGGCCTGGTCGCGGCAGGCGTGGTGGCCGGGCGGGCGCACCGCGCAGAAGGCGTTTTCCAGCTCGCCGGCAATCACCGCGTCGGTGGCGGCCAGGGCGGCGCCCGCAGCATGCAAAGCCGCATCCCAGGTGTGGATGTTCATGGACGTGTCCGGGTCCAGCTGCACATGGCTGGGGCCGCCGGCGCTGATCTCTTCGCGCAAGGTGGCGGTCAGGCCGCGCAAAGTGGCCACGTAGTTGCGGCCATGGGCCAGCTCGACGTCGGCCAGCGCGGCGGCGGTGGCCTCGCGCCGGTCCAACGCATCGGCCACGCCGCAGATCAGCAAGCGGTCGTCTATTGCGGACAGGCGCTCGGGGGACTCGGGGTGTCCTGGACCCATTTCATGTTTACGGCAATCGGGGTGGGTGAAATATCCGGTCTTGTTCACGTTGCTTGTCCGGGTTTTGTAATTTCGGGTAACGTCTTGGCATGCATGTACAACACAAACTCCACGCACTGCTAAACCAGCTTAACACGGTGATTGTGGGCAAATCCGCCCAGGTCCAGGACTGCGTGGCCTGCCTGCTGGCCGGCGGCCACTTGCTGATCGAAGACGTGCCCGGCGTGGGCAAAACCACCTTGGCGCATGCGCTGGCCCGCACCTTCGGGCTGCAGTTTTCACGCGTGCAGTTCACTGCCGACCTGATGCCCAGCGATCTGTCCGGTGTGTCGATCTACGAGCGCGGCAAGGAAGCCTTTGTGTTCCACCCCGGCCCGCTGTTTGCGCAGATCTTGTTGGCCGACGAGATCAACCGCGCCAGCCCCAAAACCCAGAGCGCGTTGCTGGAAGCGATGGAAGAAAAACAGGTCACCGTCGAAGGCGCCACCCGCCCGCTGCCGGTGCCGTTCTTCGTCATCGCCACGCAGAACCCGCTGGACCAGCTAGGCACCTTCGCCCTGCCCGAGTCTCAGTTGGACCGCTTCCTGATGCGCATCTCGCTAGGCTACCCCGACCGCGCGGCCGAACGCCAGCTGCTGGCCGGGCAGGACCGGCGCGACCTGGTGGAACACCTGCCGAGTCTGCTCAGTCCGCATGAACTGCGCGAGCTGCAGGAGCAGGTGCTGCAGGTGCATGCTGCCGATCCGCTGCTCGACTATGTGCAAGACCTGGTGGCCGCCACCCGCTCGGGCCGCTGGTTTCTGCAAGGCTTGAGCCCGCGCGCCGGCATTGCCGTGGTGCGCGCCGCCAAGGCCCAGGCGCTGCTGAGTGGCCGCGACTACGTGGCGCCCGACGACGTGCAGGCGATATTGGCGCAGACCGTGGCGCACCGGCTGGTGCCGGTCGGCGACGCGGGCCGCGGCGCGGTGGCCCAGGTGCAAGCCATGATCGCGGGTACGCCCTTGCCGTGATTCCGAATCCATTCGCCTCGTTGCGCGCCCGTTACCAACGCTGGTGGCAGCTACGCATCCATTTCACCGACACCACGTTTCTGACCCAGCGCAACATCTACATCCTGCCCACTGCGCCCGGCTTCATGCTGGCCGCCACCCTGCTGGTGCTGCTGGTAGCCAGCATCAACTACCAGCTGAACCTGGGCTACCTGCTGACCTTTCTGCTGGCCGGTTGCGCCGTGGTCGGCGTGCATGTAGGCCACGCCACCCTGCGTGGCCTGAATATGCATTTGATAGCACCCGAGCCACAGTACATCGGCGCCAACGCCCTGATTTCCATCCAACTGAGCAGCATCCGCAAGACCACCCGGCACGGCATAGGCCTGGGCCTGCTGGGCTCGGGCCACTGGGCCTGGACCGATGTGCCAGCCCTCGGCAGCAGCAGCGTGCAGATTGCCTTCAGCCCGACCGAACGCGGCCTGCAGCGCCTGCCCACCATCACCGCCGAGACCCGCTTCCCGCTCGGCACCTTCCGCGTCTGGACCTACTGGCGGCCCGCCGCCCAGCTGCTGGTCTACCCCCGGCCCGAAGCCCACCCGCCGCCACTGCCGCCCGGCCAGCCGCGCGCCGGCGGCTCCAGCCACAGCGCAGTACAGGCCACGGGCGAATTCGACGGCGTGCGCGCCTACCGGCGCGGCGACCCGCTGAAGCTGGTGGTCTGGAAGAAGGCCGCCAAGGCCGACGAACTGGTCAGCCGCGACAGCCAGCAGGCCCAGCGGCACGAGCTGTGGCTGGACTACACCCAGGCCGGCGCGCTCGGCCTAGAAGCCAAGCTCTCGCGCCTATGCGCCTGGGTGCTGCTGGCCGACCAGCACGGGCTGGACTACGGCCTGCACCTGCCCGGGCTGGAGATCCCGCCCAGCGCTGGCGAGGCCCACAAGCGCCGCTGCCTGGAGGCCTTGGCTTTATGCTGAATCGGCCTCTGGCGCTTATTCCACCTGCGCAAGCAGCTATTTATTCCATAGCACCCATCCCATGCGCTGGCTGAGCCCGTTCACCACCCTCCCCCGGGACAGCCGCGACACGCTGTTCCTGCTGGCCGTCATCGCCTGGGTGGTGCTGCCGCAGGTGGGCAATCTGCCGTTGTGGTGCGCGGGCCTGGCGGCCGGCGTGCTGCTGTGGCGCGGCTGGCTGGCCTGGCGGTCCCGCCCGCTGCCCTCGCGCTGGTGGCTGCTGGCCTTGCTGGCCATCACCCTGGCGGCGACCTGGGCCACGCACAAGACCCTGCTGGGGCGCGATGCGGGCGTGACCCTGATCGTGCTGCTGCTGGCGCTGAAGACGCTGGAGCTGCGGGCCCGGCGCGATGCCTTTGTGGTGTTCTTCCTGGGCTTCTTCACCATGCTCAGCAACTTCTTTTTCTCGCAGTCGCTGCTCACCGCCGCGGCCATGCTGATCGCCCTGCTCGGCCTGCTGACGGCGCTGGTCAACGCCCATATGCCGGTCGAGAACAAGGCGCCGCTGCGCGAAGCCGCGCGCATCGCCGGCGGCATGGCGCTGCTGGGCGCGCCCATCATGGCCGTGCTGTTCATGCTGTTCCCGCGCATGGCGCCGCTGTGGGGCGTGCCCAGCGACGCCATGGCCGGG
This sequence comes from Rhodoferax sp. OV413, assembly GCF_900104385.1. Classification (GTDB taxonomy): domain Bacteria; phylum Pseudomonadota; class Gammaproteobacteria; order Burkholderiales; family Burkholderiaceae_C; genus Rhodoferax_B. The sequence goes on from NZ_FNJA01000001.1 coordinate 512,224, forward strand.
CGCAGCGGCCTGTCCAGCCAGATGGAGGTTGGCACCATGGCCAGCCTGGCGCTGGACGATGGCATCGCCATGCGGGTGCGCTTTGACGGCCGGCCGCCGGCCCAGACGGAGCTGTACTTCCGCGGCCCGGTGCTGTCGCTGTACGACGGGCGGACCTGGCGGCCGCAGTACAGCGACTTTGCGCGCCGGGCCGACAGCGATCTGCAGGTGTCCGGCCCAGCGGTGAATTACCAGGTGACGCTGGAGCCGAACAACCGCCCCTGGCTGCTGACGCTGGACGCCACACCCGAGCCCCCCACCCTGCCCGGCAATCTGGGCGCGGTGATGACGCCCGACCTGCAATGGCTTGCCAGCCGCCCGATCAGCGATCTGACGCGCTACCAGGTGCAGAGCTACCCGCAGTTCCGCTACGGGCCGCAGCGGGCTAACCTGAGCCTGCAGGCTTTTGTAGACCTGCCGCCCGGCTTCAACCCGCGCACCCTGCAGCTGGCTGCAGAGATCCGCCGTGCCCAGCCCGGCGCCAACACCACCGCGTTGGTCCAAACCGTGTTGCAGCGCCTGCGCAGCGGCGGCTACACCTATACGCTGGAGCCCGGCGTCTACGGCCGCGACACCGCCGACGAATTCTGGTTCGACCGCAAAGAGGGATTTTGCGAGCACATCGCCTCGTCCTTCGTGATCCTGATGCGGGCGCTGGACATACCGGCACGCATCGTCACCGGCTACCAGGGCGGTGAGCTCAACGGCGTGGACGGCTTCTGGGTGGTACGCCAGAGCGATGCCCATGCCTGGGCCGAGGTCTGGCAGGCCGACGGCGGCTGGACCCGGGTCGACCCGACCGGCGCGGTATCGCCGGGCCGCGTCGGCACGCTGCAACGGCTGCAAGCGCCGCGCGGCATCGTTGGCAACACCCTGGCCACCGTCAGCCCCGACGTGGCCAAGCGCCTGCGCGCCGCCTGGGATGCGATGAACAACGGCTGGAACCAGTGGGTGCTGAACTACAGCCAAGGCAAGCAATTGGACCTGCTCAAGAACCTCGGTTTCAGCAGTCCGGAGTGGGAAGACCTGGGCAAAGTGCTGGCCGCCATAGTCGTGCTGGCCAGCCTGGGCGGAGCCGCCTGGGCCCAGTGGGACCGGCGCCAGCACGACCCCTGGCTGCGCCTGCTGCAAGCCGCGCGACGCAAGCTGCTGCAAGCCGGCGTGGCCGTGCCCGACAACGCCCCGCCCCGGCAGATGGCGGCGCTGGCGCAAGACCACCCAGCTGTTCGCGACTGGCTGCTGCAAATGGAAGCCCAGCGCTACGCGCCACACACCCCGCACAGCCTGGCGACGCTGCGGCGCGGCTTCAAACGCCTGGTGTGGCCACACTAAACTCGGGCGGCCACCTTTCTAACGCCATGTACAAACTTCTCTCGATTGCTCTTGTTTTAATAGCTGCCTGCGCATTCCCTGCCTGCGCCAAACCCCTAAAAACCGTAAAAAACAAGACGACCACCGCGGCCAGCCCCAGCGGCCCGCTGTACGCCAGCCGGGACGACGCCATGGCCGCAGCCGATGACATCGCCGACCGCCGCGGCCTGGACCCGGCCTGGGTGCGCCAGACCCTGGGCCAGGCCCGCTTCATTGCCAGCGTGCCCAAGCTGATGGCGCCTGCGCCCAAGGGCACGGTCAAGAACTGGAAGGTCTACCGCAGCCGCTTCATCGACCCGGTGCGGATTGCCGCCGGCGTGCGCTTCTGGCAGGCCAACCGCGCCACGCTGGAGCAGGCTGAAAAAGAATACGGCGTGCCGGCCGAGATCATCGTCGGCATCCTGGGTGTGGAGACGATTTACGGCCAGAACATGGGCAACTTCCGCGTGCTCGACGCGCTGGCCACCCTGGCCTTCGACTTCCCCACCAGCCACCCGCGCGCCAAGGAGCGCAGCGCCTACTTCAAAGGTGAGCTCGAGCAATACCTGAGCCTGACCCAGCGCGCCAACATCGCCCCCTTGAGCCTGCGCGGCAGCTATGCGGGCGCCATGGGCTTGCCGCAGTTCATGCCCACCAGTTGGGCCCACTACGCGGTGGACTTCGACGGCGACAGCCGCGTCGATCTGTTCAACAGCCCGGCCGACGCGATTGGCTCGGTGGCCAGCTATTTCAAGGCGTTCCACTGGCAGACCGGTATGCCCACCCACTACCCGGTGCAGTTCGACACGAAGACTCTGGACATGGACGCGTTGATGGCGCCCGACATCCTGCCCACCTTCAGCCTGGCCAGCTTCCAGGCCAAGGGCGCGGTGCTGGACGGCGCGGCCCTGCAGCACAACGGCCCGCTGGCACTGATCGAGCTGCAGAACGGCGGCGACCCGCCCGAGTTTGTTGCCGGCACCGAGAACTTCTACGCCATCACCCGCTACAACTGGAGCAGCTACTACGCGATGGCGGTGATCGAGCTGGGGCGTGAAGTCGCGGCAGCCTTCAAAGCCAGGGGTGGGCAATGAGCCGCGGGCTACGCGCACTGCTGCTGGCCGCAGCCACCTTGCTGGCATCAGCGGTAGGTGCACAAGCTGCACAACCTTTTGCACCCGACACCCAGGGCCGGATTGAATTCAACAGCTTCACGCCGAAAACCATGTTCGACCTGGCGCGGGAACGGCGCCAGAACTGGGCCGGGCAAAAGGTCTGGGGCGACCTGAGCCTGCCCGCCAACGGCGATGCCGCTGTACCCGCCATCGTGCTGATGCACGGCAGCGGTGGCATCGAGAAAAGCATGGCCCAGTGGGTTGATGCCTTCAACAGTATCGGCGTGGCGACTTTCGTCGTCAGCAGCTTCGAGCCGCGCGGCGTAAAGCGTACGGCCGAAGACCAGTCGCTGGTGCCCGCCTCGGCGACCCTGGCCGATGGCCTGCTGGCGCTGCAGCTGCTGGCCAGCCACCCCCACATCGATGCCACGCGCATAGGCGTAATGGGCTTTTCGCGCGGTGGTTCGGACGCCTTCCGCAGTGCGCTGGAGCCGCTGCGCAAAGCCGTACTGAAGTCGGACCTGAAGTTTGCGCTGCACATCGCCGCCTATGCAGGTTGCAACCAGGTCTACTGGTCGCCGAACACGACACGTGCACCGATGCTGAACCTGGTCGGCAAGGACGACGACTATGTCGGCGCCGAGCCCTGCGAACAGCTGGCCCAAAAATATGCCGACGCCGGCAGCGCCATCCGCACCATCGCCTACCCCCGCGCCGGCCATTCCTGGGACGCGACCTACCAAGTATTCTTTCTGCCAAACGCCACTTCTGGCCTTCCCTGCGGCGTGGTGCGCTGGGACATCGACAACTGGACCATCACGGCCGAGCGCAGCGGCAGCACCATCGCCCCGGATCAACTGGGCGCCTTCTTCAATGGCTGCGTGCAGCGCGGCGCGCACGTAGGTCGCAACGAGCAAGCCTTCCGCCAGTCGCGCAGCGATGCGCAAGAATTCGTGCGTAGCATCTTTTCTGCGGGCAAACCAGCTCCCTGAACAGCCTGGGCAGGCGTTGCAAAACCACGAATGCAGTCGCCCAAGAGGCTCGACTAAATCACGCAAGCGGGTTGAAGTTTCGGAATGCTGTTTGTTTTCAACGGCTTACGCGTGTCGCCATGTAACACTGCGTAACAGACAAAACAAACGAAGGAACCCCGATGCGTTTACTCACCAAACTTCTGGCCACATCGGCCATTGCATTCGCTGGCATGGCCCAGGCCACTGTCGTCACGTTCGAAGACCTGCATGGTCAAAGCGCCCTGGCATCCAACTATGCCGGACTGACCTGGGGCAATGGCTGGACTTACTACGATTGGGCTCAGTCTTCCTACAACGCTTCATCGGGCAATGTTCGCATTTACAACTACAACCCTGCTAAGGATTTTTTCAAATTTTCCAGTGACGTCGTTTTTGACGGTGCATTCTTCGCCGGATTCGATGGTGCAACGTTCCAGCTGTATAACAACGGCCAACTGGTCCATACCTCATCCACGCTCGGCCTGTCCAGCACTCCGACGTTCCTGTCCTCCGGCTACGGCGGTCTGATCGATGAAGTTCGACTGCTAGCGAATAACGGGCAATTTGTCATGGACGACGTGACTTACCATTCAGTTGCAGTGGCGCGCGATGTCGCCAACGCGGTTCCCGAGCCCAGTTCGTTGGCCTTGATGGGACTGGGTCTGGTGGGGCTGATGGCTGTGCGCCGCCGCGTAAAAACCTGAGTCTTGCCTGCACCGTAAAAAGCGCCCACTGGGCGCTTTTTACGTGGGGCCGCTGTTGTTAGCAAGCCTCTGTAAACATGGGTAAAGCACGTGCTCTCCTACAGCCGAAAACCGGGCTTACCGGTCCAATCAAAGAGTGGTTTTTTAAGGAGCATCCCATGAAAAAAACAGCACTCACTGCCGCATTCACGGCCGCCGCTCTGACCCTCAGCAGCCTGGCATTCGCCCAGGGCAACTCGGGTGGTCGTGGCGACCAGGAGCTGCCCCGGCATGGCAAACCGCCCAGCCACTCCAACGCCCGCCCGGGCGAGCACAACCAGCGGCCCGGCCCGCAGCGCATGGAGACACAGCAACACAACGGCCCCGGCCAGGCGCAATCGCGCGGCGCAGGGCCGGACCATCGCTTCCACAAGGGGGGCCGTTTGCCGGCCGAATACCGCAACCGCCAGTACGTGGTGGACGACTGGCGTGGTCACCACCTGCATGCGCCACCGCGCGGATACCACTGGGTGCAGACCGGCGGCGACTATGTGCTGGTGGCCATCACCACCGGCATCATTGCGCAGATCATGTTGGGTAACTTCTAAGCTCTGACCAGACCATGGCATCCATGAAAAAGCCGCTCTCGGGAGCGGCTTTTTTCGTTCTGCAGCAACCGACTCAACGCCCTTGGCGCTTGCGCGAATCGGGCTCGACAAACTTGCGCAACAGCCGCAGCAGCTCCTCGCGCTCCCCTGCCTCCAAGCCCCCAAGCAACGTGGACTGCATCTGCGCCATGCCCGCCACCAGGGTGCCCAGCAAGGCCGCGCCTGCCGGCGTGAGCGCCAGGCTGCGCTGGCCGCGGGCCAGCACGGCGCGGGTGATCCAGCCTTTGGTTTCCAGCCGCGCGGCGATGTCGGCGGTGGTGGATGTGTCCAGCGCCACCTCCAGCGCCAGCGTGCTCTGGTCTATGCCCGGCTTGTCCTGCAGCACCCGCATCAGCGCGTACTGCACGGGCGTAACTTCACGGCCCAGATGCTCATGGAAACTGGCCACCGATATCTGGTGGGCGCGGCGGATCAGATGGCCGGGTTGGTCTTGCAGTCCGATCAGGGTGGGTTCAGGCATGTGTCACAAATCCAGCACTAAAAGAGCTGATTTTGACCGAGAGCAGCAGGGGGTGAACTGGTCGTTGGCAGCCTGCTCTTCCGGTGTCAGGTACATGTCCTTGTGGTCGGGCTCGCCCTCCAGCACACGGGTCAGGCAGGTGCCGCACACGCCTTGCTCGCAGGACATGGGAATCTCCACCCCGGCCAGTGCCAGCGCCTTGGCCACGGTCTGGTCGGCGGCGATGCGTACCACCCGGCCCGAGCTGGCCAGCTTGACGTCGAAGCTGGCATCGTCATCCGACTTGACCACCTCGGCCGAAAAGAATTCGTAATGCAACTGGGTCTCCGGCCAGCCGCTGGCGCGCGCCGTTTGCAACACCGCGTCCATGAAGCCCTTGGGCCCGCAAACATAAAGGTGCACACCCGGCTGCGGCTCGGCCAGCAGATCGGGCAGCGACAGCTTTTGCACACTGGCGCCATCGTCGAAATGAAAATGCACCTGGGATGCAAAACCCGATGCACGGATGCGCTCGTAAAACGCAGTGCGCTCCTGCGAACGGCTGCAGTAGTGCATCTCGAACGGCGCGGCGCTGGCGGCCAGGCGTTCGGCCATGCACAGAATCGGCGTGATGCCTATGCCGCCGGCCAGCAGCAGGCTGCGGCTGGCAGCGTGCGCCAACGGGAAGTGGTTCTTGGGCGCACTGATCTGCAGCACATCGCCCTCCTGCACCGCGTCGTGCATCGCCTGCGAGCCGCCGCGCGATGCCGGGTCGCGCAGCACGCCGATCAGGTAGCGGTGGGTTTCGCTGGCGTCGTTGCACAGCGAATACTGGCGCGTCAACCCGCCGGGCAGATGCACATCCACATGCGAACCGGCCGAAAAGCCCGGCAGCGCCGCGCCGTCGGTGGCGACCAGCTCATAGCTGCAGATGTCCAGCGCTTCCTGCGACTTGCGCGCCACGCGGACGCTGATCTTGGCCGAGTTCATGCTGTCACCTGCGGTGCTTCGGCAGCCAGCAAGCGCTCTATCACCTTGCGCGACTGCACGCCGCCGGAGTCGATGTTCAGCATCAGCAGCTTGCGGCTAGGGTGGGCCAGCAGGTTGCGCTGCTGCTTCTCCAGCATCTCCAAGTCTTCGCTGAAGATCTTGCCTTGGCCTTCGCGGATACTGGCGGTCAGTTCGGCGTCATCGGGTTTGAAGTTGCGGGCCATGCCCCAGAAGTACCAGATCGAGGTCTCGGTCTCAGGCGTGATGAAGTCGACCACGATGGAAGATGCCTTGTGCTGGGCCGGCGCGTCGTAGCCGCCGTGGCCTGCATGGGCCACGCCGACCTCGATCATCACGTGGCTGGGCGGGGTAAAGCGGCAGATCTGCCAGCGGTCCACCGGCACATCGTCGGCCAGGCCATTGCCGCGCAGCGCCATGCGCCAGAACGGCGGTGCAAAGATGTTTTCCATGTGCCGGCTGGTCACCACCTCATCGCCGTGGACCTCGGTTTTGGTAGGCGTCTCGTCGATCTCCTTCTGGCCGATGCTCGAAGCATGCACATAGGTTTCGTGTGTCAGGTCCATCAGGTTGTCAACCATCAGCCGGTAGTCGCAATTGATGTGGAACAGGCCGCCGCCATAGGCCCAGGTGGGGTTCTCGGCCCACTCCAGGTGGTGCAGCTTGCTTTCATCGGCCTGGGCGATGTCGCCGGGCCAGACCCAGATGAAGCCGTAGCGCTCGATGGCGGCAAACGCGCGGATCGCCGGGAAGCCGCGCACCCGCTGGCCGGGCATGGCCACGGTCTTGCCGTCGCAACCCATTTCCAGACCGTGGTAGCCGCAGACCAGCTTGCCGTCTTCCACCTTGCCCAGCGACAGCGGCGCGCCGCGGTGCGGGCAGAAGTCCTCTAGCGCGGTGACCTTGCCTTCGGGTCCACGGTAGAACACCATGGACTCGCCGCAGATCTTGCGGCCCAGGGGCTTGTCTTGGATGTCATCGGGGGTGCAGGCGACGTACCAGGCGTTTTTAGGGAACATGGCGGATTGCTTCCATCGTTGGCTGCATGTTTGGAGAGGATGCATCGCCTGCAGCACGGTTTGACGATCAGCATCCTGAATGTAGATTCAGTATACGGATCGTTGGCTCGCTTAAAACCTAGCAATTACCCTAGGATCTCGAAATTGGGGAGGTAAAGTTCAGGCCAGGGCCTGGGTGAGAAATTGGGGTTAAATCAGGCTCTAGCGCTTATTCTGCCTGCGCTAGCAGCTATCAAAACTATAGTTTTCACCCACCGGCATTGCACCGGTGGGTAACCGAACGGCGCTTACACCTTGAAGGTATCGACCGAAGCCTGCAGCTGCTCGACCTGGGTCGCCATAGACGCGGCGGCGGCGGCAGTTTCCTCGACCAGCGATGCGTTTTGCTGGGTCACTGCCTCCAGCTGCACCACGGCCTGGTTCACGTGTTCGATACCGGTGCTTTGCTGCGCCGAGGCATCGGCCATTTCGGACAGCACAGCCGTGACCTGCTGCACCGCCTGCACGATTTCCTGCATGGTGCGACCGGCCAGGTCGACGCGCTGCGCGCCGCTTTCCACCTGCTGTACCGAGTCGCCGATCAGGCCCTTGATCTCCTTGGCGGCATCGGCGCTGCGCTGCGCCAGGGTGCGCACCTCGCTGGCCACCACCGCAAAGCCACGGCCTTGCTCGCCTGCGCGGGCGGCTTCCACCGCAGCGTTCAGCGCCAGGATATTGGTCTGGAAGGCAATGCCTTCGATGACCTCGATGATGTCGACAATCTTCTTCGAGCTGCGGCTGATGGCGTCCATGGTCTCGACCACTTCGCCCACCGCATCACCACCGCGCTGGGCGATCTTGGACGCATTGGCGGCCAGGCCGTTGGCCACCTGCTCGCGCTGGGCGTTCTGCCGCACGGTGGCGGTCAGCTGCTCCATGCTGGCCGCGGTTTCTTCCAGCGACGAAGCCTGGGTTTCGGTACGCGCCGACAGGTCGGCATTGCCGGCGGCGATTTCTTTGGAGGCCAACAGGATCGATCCGGTGGAATCCTTGATGCTGGTGACCAGCTCGGTCAGCTTGTCCTCCATGTCGCCCATGGAGTTCAACAGCTTGCCAAATTCGCCGCCCCGGTTGCTCTCAAAATCCTGGCTCAAGTCGCCCGACGCCACGGTGTCGGCGATCAACAGGGCTTCTTGTAGCGGGCCGGAAATACTGTTGCCGAGCAAAATGGCGATAGTGGCACCCAGCACCACCGTCACGCCGCCCAGGGCCACCAACAGCGTGGTAGTGGACGAGATGTAGGCGTCCTGGGCTGCCGCATCTTTTTGCAGCTGCTGCTTCTGCAGATCCACCATCTCGTTCACCGTGGCCGCGGCCGCGCTCTTCGCCAGGCCGTCTTGCAATGTCCGGCGGTTCATTTGCGCAAGCTCACCAAAGCGCAGCGTGGCCACCGTAACGATCACCACCAACAGAGCGAGCACCAGCGCGAAGCCGAGGTTCAGGCGCGTGGACACTTTCATGTTTGAGAAAAACGGCATTTTTAGATTTCCAAAAATTGATGACGCAGTGTAACTAATTGCAACACATTGACAGCTAGCTGTCGGTCCACGCAACACGGGCTAAATCAAGTTCCGCATCGCCTGGGCGGTCTCGCGCAACACCGGCAGCACGCGGGCCACTGCATCCTGCGCGGCTTCGTGCCCCATCGGCATGGTAACGCTGAGAGCCGCCACTGCGTCGCCGTTGCGGTCGCGCAACGGTACCGCAACCCCCCGATAGTTCAGCTCCAGCTGCTGTTCCGACACCGCCCAGCCCTGGCTGCGGATGTGCAGCAAGGTGGTGCGCAGGCTCTCCCGGTCGGTGATGGTGTGGGTGGTGAAGGTTTTGAGTTCGCGCTCGGCCAGCCACAGCTCGCGCTCGGCGGCATTGCGCTCGGCCAGCAGCAGCAAGCCGGCGGCCGTTACCTGCGCCGGCACCCGCCCGCCCAGCACATAGCCGGTGCTCATGGCCCGCACCGGGCCGTTGCGGGCGATGTAGACGATGTCGTCGCCGTCCAACACGCTCAGGTAGGCGACCTCCAGGGTGCCGGCGGTGACGCGCTGCAGGTAGGGCTGGACGATGCGCGGCAGCCGGGCCGACTCCAGAAAGCTCTGCCCCAGGCGCAGCACCCGCGGCGTCAGCCAGAACAGCTTGCCGTCGGTAGACACATAGCCCAGGTGCGCCAGAGTCAGCAGGTAGCGGCGCGCGGCGGTGCGCGTCAGGCCGCAGCGCTGGGCGGCCTGGGTGGCGTTCATGCGCGGATTGGCTTCGTCAAAAGCCTCCAGCAGGCCCAGGCCTTTCTCCAGGCCGGCGATCCAGTCGCGGCGCTCCAGTTGCCCTTCGCTGCTGTGCTTTGAAACCATATGTAAACCCTAATTTCGGTCGATTATCGCGCTTTACCGTTCACTAATCGCGCATTCGTGTGCGCGGCTTGCTGCCATTGCCGAAGCCAGCCTCTACATTTCACTCCGAAATTCACTGCCATCGCCGCCATGCCCACCACCTCTTCCACTGCTCCCGTACACGCCATCGACGGCCACACCGCGGTGTACCTGATCATTGGCGACCCGGTGGAGCAGGTGCAAGCCCCCACCAGCTTCAACCGGATTTTTGCGCTGCTGGGCATCAACGCGGTGCTGGTACCGGTGCGTGTCGCGCCGGCCAATCTGCAGGCCTTCGTCAACACCGTGTTCCGCGCCTCCAATATCCAGGGCCTGTGGGTCACCATTCCGCACAAGGCGCCGCTGCTGGACTGGATGGACAGCAGCACCGACCTGGCCCGCATGGCCGGCGCCGTCAACGCGGTGCGGCGTACCGCAAGCGGCCATATCGAAGGCGGCCTGTTTGACGGCGAGGGTTTTGTCGCCAGCCTCGGCTACTTTCAAATTGCCTATGCCGCCAAACGAGTGCTGATCCTGGGTGCCGGCGGTGCCGCTGCTGCGATAGCCGCCTCACTGGCACTGGCCGGCGCACAAGCACCGGCCGAGATCGCCTTCTACGACCCCACACCCGGCCGTGCCGAGCAGGCTGCGGCCCGCATCCGCCAAGGCTCGCCAGTGGCCGCACAGGCCGTAGGCAGCAACGACCCGGCGGGCTTCGACCTGGTGGTCAACGCCACCCCACTGGGCTTGAAATCCAGCGACCCCCTGCCCTGCGATGTGGCCCGCATGGAGCCGCATGCGGCGCTGGTCGACATCCTGATGAAGAACCAACCCACGCCGGTGGTGCGCGCTGCTCGCGCCCGCGGCCTGGTGGCCGAGCCAGGGTTTGAAATGATGATCCAGCAAACCCATTGCTATCTGGACTTCTTCGGCTTCCACGATGCGGCCCAGCGGTTGCGCGAAGACGCAGATTTTTTGCGCGAACTGATCTATCCGGCCGAGCTGCAAGGTGAAATCCGCCGCCAGATGCCGTAAGCTTTGTAACGCACTCTTTTCCTCACCTTATCTACAACCAGGAGACACATCCATGCAGACCCCCTCTTCTAAGCGCTTCGCTCTTAAATTCGTAGCTGCTTGCGCAATTGCAGCCAGCGCTGGCGGTGCATTTGCCCAAGCCACCATCAAGATCGCCAACATCGTTGAGCTGTCCGGCGGCGGCGCCACTGCAGGCACCAACTTCAAGAACGGCGTAGAGCTGGCGGTGAAGGAAATCAATGCCGACGGCGGCGTGCTGGGTAAGAAGTTTGAGACCATCACCACCGACACCCAAAGCAACCCCGGCGTAGCCAAGGGCTTGACGCAAAAGGCCGTGGACAACGAGGTGTTCGCCATCTTTGGCCCGGTGTTCTCCGGCTCCATCATGGTCAGCATGGCCGAAAGCCGTAAGGCCGAGATCCCCAACTTCACCGGCGGCGAAGCAGCCAGCATCACCAAGGCCGGCAACCCCTACATCTTCCGCACCAGCTTCACGCAAGAAACCGCCATGCCCAAGGTGGCGCGCTACATCAACGAAGTGACCAAGGCCAAGACCCTGGCCATCATTTACGTGAACAACGACTTCGGCAAGGGCGGCCTGGATTCGATCAAGAAAGCCCTGGCCGGCACCGACACCAAGATCGTGGCGGAAATCTCCAGCGACAGCGGCCAAGTCGACTTCTCGGCGCCGGTGCTGAAGGCCAAGCAAAGCAATGCCGACGCACTGTTTGCCTACTCCAACGAAGAAGAGTCGGCCCGCATCCTGCGCGAACTGCGCAAGCAAGGCTGGACCAAGCCCATCATCGGCGAAACCACGCTGACCGGCCAAAAGGTGATTGACCTGGCCGGCGAAGCCGCCAACGGTGCGATTGCCCACGTCGGCCTGACGGTGGATGCGCCCATCCCCTCGATCCGCGCCTTCCGCGCCAAGTTTGAGAAGGCCTACAACTACGTGTCCGACCACAACGGCATGAAGGGCTACAGCGGCGTGTATGCGCTGAAGGCAGCCATCGAAAAAGCCGGCAAGCTGGACCGCAAGGCCGTGGCCGCCGCGATGCACGGCCTGAAGGTCACCACCGACAAATACCCCGGCATTCTGATGAATGTCGAGTTCGACAAGAACGGTGACCTGGACCGCGAGAGCTTCATGGTCGAAGTGAAGAACGGCAAGCAGGAAGTGATCGCCACCGTGCCGCCGCTGAACGCCGGCAACGTCAACGTCAAGACGCCGGCCGCGAAGAAGTAAAGGCCCAGCGCGCCCTCCCTCTCCCCCGCGAGGGAGAGGGCATTACCCAGCACCCCGCCACAGCTGTGGCGACCTGCGACATCTCCAGGAGACCCTCCCGTGACCGACTTCCTCCAACTCTTCTTCAGTGGCCTGGCCACCGGAGGCATCTACGCGCTGGCCGCGCTGGGCTTCACGCTCTTGTGGCAGGCCGCAGGCACCATCAACTTCGCCCAGGGCGAGTTCGTGATGCTGCCGGCCTTCATGATGCTGGCCTTTGTCAGCATGGGTGCGCCCTTCCTGGTCAGCTTTTTGCTGACCTGCATACTGGCCACCGCCGTGCTCGGCTGGGCCTTCAAGCGCGGCATCGTTGATCCGCTGTTCAAGTTCGGCATGATGCCCATCGTGGTGGCCACCATTGGCCTGTCGATCTTCATGCGCAACGGCATGCGCGCCGGCTACAGCGCCGAAGCCCACCCCTTCCCCAGCCTGTTTGCCGACAAGCTGTTCAACATTGCCGGTGTCACCATCACCCTGGCCGACGTCGGCACCCTGGTGCTGGCCCTGCTGCTAGTGTTCGCCACCCAGGCCTTCCTGGCCAAGACCATCACCGGCCGCGCGATGCAGGCCGTGGCGCAGAACACCGAGAGCGCCAGCGTGCTGGGCATCAACGTGCCGCGCATGATCTTCTACACCTTTGCCATCAACGCGGTGCTGGCCTGCGCGGCCGCGGTGCTGGTCACCCCCACCTACCTGGCCAAGTTCGACATGGGCGAATCGCTGGGCAACAAAGCCTTCTTCGCGGCCATCATCGGTGGCTTCAACAACTCGCGCGGCGCCCTGCTGGGCGGGCTGATCGTCGGCGTTTGCGAGAACCTGGCGGCCGCCTACATCTCGCCGGCCTACAAGGACGCGGTGGCGCTAGTGATCTTCATGGTGGTGATCCTGTTCAAACCCCAAGGCTTGCTGGGCCGTAAAGAAGAGCGCAAGGTCTGACCATGAAAAAATCCACTCTCATTTCCATAGCAGTCGCCGCAGTATTTCTGTGTGCTACACCGCTGTTTCTTAAAAATTACGGGATCTACCTGCTGACCACCTGGCTGATCTTCGTGCTCGCCACCATGGGCCTGAACCTGACCGTCGGCTACGCCGGCCAGAAGTCGCTGGGCCATGCCGCCTTCTTCGGCATTGGGGCCTACACCATGGCCTTGCTGCTGAAGGCCGGCTTCAGCTGGTGGCTGGGCATTCCGGCCGCTGCCGCGCTGTGCTTCGCCGTCGGCCTGGTGCTGGGCTTCCCGGCGCTGCGGGTGCAGACCATCTACCTGGCCTTCGCCACGCTGGGTTTCAACACCGCGGTCTGGCTGGTGATGCGCAACGAGGAATGGCTGACCGGCGGCACCTTCGGCATCAACGACATCGCCCGCCCGGCCTTCGCCAATGCCAACCTGGTGTACTACTACGTGGTGCTGGCGTTTACCGTGGCCCTGGGCCTGCTGCTGTGGGGCCTGCTGCGCTCGCCCTGGGGCAAGGCCTTTACCGCGCTGCGCGACAACCCGATCCGGGCCGAGAGCCTGGGCATCAGCATCCGCAGCTACACCTTGCTGTCGTTCGCCATCGGCGCCGCCTATGCAGGCGTGGCCGGCGCGCTGTTTGCGTCGCTGGTGCAGTTCATCGAACCGGCACCGTTTGCCGTCGGCGCCTCCATCATGATGTACCTGATGGTGGTGGTAGGCGGGCCCGGCTACTTCCTCGGCCCGGTGGTGGGTGCGGCGGTCGGCGTGGTGGTGCCCGAGTGGCTGCGCGACGTGCCCGGCGTGTCCGACTGGTATTTGCCGCTGTTCGGCGCGGCCGTGGTGTTCCTGATGGTCTGGCTGCCCGACGGGCTGCTGAGCCTGCCGGACCGCATGAAGGCCAAGAAACAATCCAAAGAAGCCAGCGCCGCCCGCGCTGCAGCGGGAGCCAAACCATGAGCCAGTCCCTGTTAAAAGTCACCGACCTGAAGAAGGCCTACGGCGCGATCCAGGCCGTGGGCGGCGTCAGCTTCGAAGTCCAGCCGGGTGAGATCTTCGGCGTGATCGGCCCCAACGGTTCGGGCAAGACCACGCTGTTCAACAGCATGCTGGGCCAGATCACGCCGGACACCGGCAAGATCGAACTGAATGGCGAAGACGTAACCCAATGCGGCCCACTGGAGCTGAACCGCAAGGGCGTGGGTCGCACCTTCCAGACGCTGCAGGTGTTTGGCAAGATGACGGTGCGCGACAACCTGATCGTCGCCGCGCAGGAGCACAAGGGAACTATGTTCGGCCGCATGTTCGCGCCTGGCGACTCGGGCCTGGGCGGCAAGGCCGACGCGCTGATCAAGCGCTTCCGCATCGAGCACGTGGCCGACAAAAAGGCCGGCGAGCTCAGCTACGGCCAGCAGAAGCTGGTCGACATCGCCATGGCCTTCATGAGCGAGCCCGACCTGGTGCTGCTGGACGAACCCTGCGCGGGCGTGAACCCCAGCCTGGTCGGCGGCATCTCGACCCTGCTGAAAGATCTGAACCGCAACCCCGCCAGCGGCAAGAAGAGCAGCTTCGTGGTGATCGAGCACAACATGGACTTTGTGATGGACCTGTGCCACCGCATCATGGTGATGGTCGAAGGCAAGGTGATGGCCATCGGCACGCCGGCGGAAATCCGTGGCAACAAGCAGGTGCTGGACGCCTACCTCGGAGCATAAAAATGAGCGATACCTGCATTGAATTCAACGACGTAGTGGCCGGCTACAAGGACTTCATGATCCTGAACAACCTGAGCTTCAAGGCCCAGACCGGCTCCATCACCCTGCTACTCGGCCCGAACGGCGCGGGCAAATCGACGGTGCTGAAAACCCTGTTCGGCCTGCTCAAACCCCGCCAGGGCACGATCAAGCTGTACGGCGAGAGCGTGGTCGGCCTGACGCAAAAAGATTTGCTGGCCAAGGGCATTGCCTTCGTGCCGCAGGGCCGCAACCTGTTCGGCCAGCTGACGGTGTGGCAGAACCTGGAACTGGGTGGCATCACCATCGGCAAAGAGCTGACGCACCAGCGCATCCCTGAGGTGCTGGAGTTCTTCCCCCGCGTCAAACAGCGCATGAACAGCATGGCCTCGGCCCTGTCGGGTGGCGAGCAGAAGCAGCTGGAAATCGGCCGCGCCCTGCTGCTGCGCCCCAAGGTGATCCTGATCGACGAGCCCAGCATCGGCCTGTCGCCGATGGTGGTCGGTGACGTGTTCAAGCTCTTGCGCAAGCTGGCCGACCAGGGTACGACGGTGCTGATGGTCGAGCAGAACGTGAAGAGCGCGCTGAAGATCTCCGACGAAGCTATCGCGCTGGAATCGGGCCGCCTGGTGCTGCAAAAGCCGGCCTCCGAGCTGCTGGCCGATCCGCATATCGAGCGGCTGTTCCTGGGTGGCGCCCATGCTGCAAATGCGGCGCCGGCAGCGACCGTCTAGGAGCACGCGCATGTCTTCTTTGATGAACAGCATCCGCGGGCGATTGGGTTTGGCCTTTGCCGCGGTACTGGGCCTGATGGTGCTGGTGCTGGTATTGGGGCTGCTGCAACAGGAGCGGCTGGGCCGGGTGGCCTACCGCCTGGGCAATGAACTGGCCGCCACCGAGCGCGACGCTCTGCACTGGCGGGAAATCCTGGGCAACCAGGGTTTCAACGCCAGCTTGCTCATCGCCACGTCCGACCCCGCCAAGCAGCAGCCCCTGCGCACGCAGATTGAAGCAGACATCAAAGTCATCGACGGGCTGGTCGCACGCTATGCCAAAGGCCCGGCAGAAGAAGACAGCGACCGTGCCTTGCTGTCGCAACTGGCCGCCGCCCACCCTGTCTACAAAGCCGCCATGAATGACGTACTGCAGGCGGTGGACAGCGGCTCCAGCGATTTCTCGCGGTCCGAATTTCACGACAAATACGCGCCGGCCCTGATCGGCTACCAGAAAGTTCTTGGCCAATGGGCGCAGCGCCAGCAGGCCCTGATGGACGAAGGCGTGCAGGCGGTTGAAGCCGGGCAGACCCAGGCCCGCAGCGTGCTGGTCAGCATTGGCGTATTGGCCTGCGCCATCGGCGCCGTGCTGGCCTGGTCGATTTCGCGCAGCCTGGGTATCGCCGCCGGCGAAGCCGTGCGCGTAGCCAATGCCGTCGCCGAAGGCAACTTGGTGGTGCGAGCCCAGCCGGTCAAATCGTTCGGCGAAATGACCCAGCTACTGGCTGCGCTGCAGCACATGCAACACAATCTGGTGGAGGTGGTGTCGACCGTGCGCTCGGGCTCGGAAGGCGTGGCCACCGCCAGCTCGGAGATTGCCCAGGGCAACCACGATCTGTCGGCCCGTACCGAACAGCAAGCCAGCGCGCTGCAGCAAACCGCCGCGTCTATGGAAGAGCTGAGCGACAACGTGAAACAGAATGCTGCCAACGCCAGCCAGGCCAACCAGTTGGCCCTGGACGCGTCCAAAGTGGCCGGCCAGGGTGGCGCGGTCGTCGGCGAAGTGGTCGAGACCATGAAACGCATCAACGAGTCGTCCCGGCAGATTTCCGACATCATCAGCGTCATCGACGGGATTTCGTTCCAGACCAATATCCTGGCCTTGAATGCCGCAGTCGAAGCCGCCCGCGCTGGCGAGCAAGGCCGCGGCTTTGCGGTGGTGGCCAGCGAAGTCCGCAGCCTGGCGCAACGCAGCGCCACCGCGGCCAAAGAGATCAAGACCCTGATCGACGCCAGCGTGCAGCGCGTCGAGCAAGGCAATGCGCTGGTAGACCGCGCCGGCAGCACCATGGCCCAGGTGGTGGCCGCCATCAAGCGCGTCACCGACATCATGCTGGAGATCAGCACCGCCAGCCACGAGCAGTCCTCGGGCGTGGCCCAGGTGGGCGACGCGATTTCGCAGATCGACCAGGCGACGCAACAGAATGCCGCCCTGGTGGAGCAAATGGCCGCCGCCGCATCCAGCCTGCGGACTCTGGCCGAAGAACAAGTGCATGCGGTATCGGCCTTCCGTCTGGGCGACACCGTCCACGCCGCCCACGCCGCGCAGAGCCCCACCCGGACATTGGCCAGCCCGCGTTTGCAGGGCATTCCAATGTCGGTATAAACCATGCAAGGCCAGCCCATGGATGTTCAACCCGGCCAGCACGCAGATGCCTGCCGACCCGTATATTTACAGCCGTTTCGGACTGCAGCGCATGCTGCACCTGCACCAGCAGCTATTTAATTAGGAGTACTTGATACATGAGCGACCTACTCGTCAACCCCAGCCGCGAGCCCTTGCAGGCCTCCTTCAGCGACGCTGCCAACCCATTGGGGCTGGACGGCATCGAGTTCATCGAATACGCCACGCCCAAGCCCCAGGCGTTGGGCCAGGTGCTGGAGATGATGGGTTTCAAGCCCGTGGCCCGGCACCGTTCGCGCGAGGTGCAGCTGTACCGCCAGGGCGACTTGAACATCGTGGTCAACGGCCACCCCAGCGACGCCCAGGGCGCCGGCCATGGCAGCGAGTCGCCGACCATCTCGGCCATCGCGCTGCGGGTGCGGGATGCGCGCGCCGCCTACCACTATGTGCGTGAGCGCGGCGCCTGGGAGGTGCCGACCCACGCCGAGGTGATGGAGCTGAACATCCCCGCCATCCACGGCGCTGGCGGCAGCCGCATCTACTTTGTGGACCGCTACAAGGAATTCTCGATCTACGACGTGGACTTCATCCCAATCCCCTCGGTCAACCAGAAGCCCGCGGCCACCGCCGGCCTGCACTTCTTCGGCGTGGTGCAGTACATCGGCCCCGAGCGCAGCTACGACTGGATCGAGTTCTACAACGCCTTGTTCGGCATGGCGCTGATCCCCGACGAAGAGCGCTTCGGCATCATGCCCAAGGGCACGCTGCTGCGCAGCCCGGCGCTGGAAGCCGCCAACAGCTTCATGCTGCAGCTGATCGAGCCCGAGCTGAACGTGATCGACACCGACGAGCGCCTGCAGCGTATCGGCCTGGGCGTGCCCGATGTGCTGGCCGCCGTGGCCGAGCTGCGCAAGCTGGGCGTGGAGTTTGTGGAAACCCAGGTCACGCACACCGAAAGCCGCGGTGCCATCACCAAAACTTACCTGGGCTCCGTCGTGTTTGAACTCGTGCACAGCGAGAAAGCAGCATGAAAGACCACGCCATCCAAGGCTTCGGCATGGACACCATCACCCTGGCCGGGCCGTTGAAAGCCAAGCTCAAGGCCATGGTCGATGCCGGCTTTACCCAGGTGATGCTGAAGGCCAACGACATCGTCGGCCACCCCGACGGCATCGAAGCGGCGGTCGCCGAAGTCAAGGCCAGCGGCCTGCGCGGCACCGGCTTCCAGGTGCTGCGCGACTTCGAGGGCCTGAGCGGCCATCTGCACGACTACAAGATCGACATTGCCAAGGCCATGCTGCAGATGTGCGCGGCGCTGGACTGCAAAGTGTTGCTGGCCTGCTCGTCCACGTCGGCCCACGCCACGCAGGACCTGGACCACATCGCCCGTGACCTGCGCAAGCTGGCGATGCTGGCTGTGCCCTACGGCATCCGCATCGCTTACGAGGGCTTGTCGTGGGGCCGCACCATCAACGAGTTCACCACCGCCTGGGACGTGGTCTGCCGCGCCGACTGCCCCAACCTGGGCATGGGCATCGACTCTTACCATATCTTCGCCGCCAAGACCGCACTGGACGAGATCGACTACCTGGACCCGAGCAAGATCTTCCTGGTGCAGCTGGCCGACTTCATGTGGCAAGAGACCCGCACTTTCGAAGAGCGCATGAACACCGCCCGCACCTTCCGCGTGTTCCCCGGCGAGGGCGTGCACAGCGAGCAATTGGTCGACCTGGTGCTGCGGCTCGACAAGCTGGGCTACCGCGGCGACTACAGCTTTGAAGTGTTCAACGACGACTATGTGAACCTGCCGCTGCCGGTGGTCGCCGCCCGCGCCCGCAAGAGCGCGCTGTGGCTGAGCGAAGACGTGCTGCGCCGTTCCACGCCGCTGCCCAACGACATGCGCTTGAAGCAGCGCTAAGCCATTCCCCTCTCCCAGTCCCGGGAGAGGGTCGGGCTGCAGGTATATTGCTAGCCCGCCCCACTTTCGCCTTTCCCCCGTGCCTACTCCTGAAATTGCGCAGCTGCGCGCCCGCGCCACCCAGCACCACACGCCCTGTGGCGACGGCAGCATCGTCTGGCATGTCTGGGGCCAGGCATCTGCCCTGCCGCCGCTGTTGCTGCTGCACGGCGGCAGCGGCAGCTGGACCCACTGGCTGCGCAACATCGATGCGCTGGTCGACGCCGGCCGCCAGGTCTGGGTGCCCGATCTGCCAGGCTTTGGCGACTCGGCCCTGCCCACCGGTGGCAGCGATGCCGACGCCCTGCCCGTGCCGCTGGAGGCCGGCCTGCAGCAACTGCTGGGCGCACGCGCGGTGGACCTGGTGGGCTTCTCGTTCGGCGGCATGGTTGGCGGCTTCCTCGCCGAAGCCTATCCGGCGCAGGTGGCCCGCCTGGTGCTGGTCGGCGCGCCGGCGCTGGGCATGGTGGAGCGCAACACGGTGCGGCTCAAGGCCTGGCGCCATCTGCCCAACCCCGCAGACCAAGCCCTGCGGCACCAGCACAACCTGGCCGCGCTGATGCTGCTGGACCCGCAAGGCATCGACGCGCCCACCCTGGCCTTGCACACCGCCAACGTGTTCCGTGACCGCATCCCTGGCCGCCGGCTGTCGTACACCGATGTGCTGTCGCGCGCCTTGCAACAGGTGCGCTGCCCGGTGTGGGCGATCTACGGCCGCCAGGACGCGCTGTACCTGGGCCAACTGGATGCACTGGCCGCCGCGCTGCAGGCAGCGCCCACCTTCCAGTCGCTGCAGCTGCTGGACCAGGCCGGCCACTGGGTGCAGTACGAGCAGGCGGCAGCCTTCAACACCGCCCTGCTGGCCGTGCTGGCGGCGTCCTGAATCTCCTACACTCGCCGCCATGTCCGAGACCGTCCAAGCCCCCAAACCCGAACCCCGCACCAACGACCCCGAGCGCACCCGCGCCGACATCATGGCCGTGGCCAACCAGGAGTTCTCTGAAAAAGGCTTTGCCGGCGCCCGCATCGACCTGATCGCCGAGGCCACGCGCACCAGCAAGCGCATGATCTACTACTATTTTGGTAGCAAGGAGGGCTTGTACCTGGCGGTGCTGGAAGAAGCCTACCGACGCATCCGGCACATCGAGTCAACCCTGCACCTGGAAGACCTGCCGCCCGAGCAAGCCCTGCGCACCCTGGTGGCCTTTACCGTCGACTACCAGCGCGAAAACCCAGACTTCATCCGCCTGGTGATGAACGAAAACATGCTGCGTGGCAAGTTCCTGGCGCAGAGCCGCAGCATCCAGGACCTGAACGTGCCCGCCATCCTGGCCGTGGATGCCGTCTACCGCCGCGGCGTGGCAGCCGGCGTGTTCCGCCCCGGCCTGGACCCGGTAGACCTGCACATGTCGATCAGCGCCATGAGCTTCTTCAACGTGTCGAACAGCCACACCTTTGCGCTGATCTTCAAGCGCGACATGGACAGCCCCGCAGCCATCGCCCAGCGCCGCGAGAACGTGGTGGAGATGCTGCTGCGCTATGTGCTGGCAGCCCCTAAAAATTAGAAGCGGTACTTGGCCGTCAGCAGCACGCTGCGCTCGGCACCGCGGAAGTAGCTGCCATAGGCGTGGCCACTGTAGTACTGCTTGTCAAACAGATTGCTGACGTTGAGCGCCAAGCGCCACGGCCCGGTATCGAAGCGCACCGCCGCATCGGCCAGCGTATAGGCCGGCTCGGAGCCGGTATTGGCCGCGTCGTTCCAGCGCTTACCCACGTGACGCAGCCCGGCGCCGAAGCTCAGACCGCGCCAGCCTTCGCCGGCCACCGCGTAGTCGAGCCAGACCGAGGCGGTGCGCTCGGGCGTAAGGATAGGCGTCTTGCCGACTTCTGCAGGGTCAGCACTGCTGAGCACTTTCAAATCCAGCGCAGTGAATGCAGCCGTCAAGCGCAGCTGCGGCGACAGGCTGGCCTTGGCTTCGAGTTCCAGGCCGCGCGAGCGCAGCTTGCCGATCTGACGCGCCTCGTAGCTGGTCGGGTCGTAGGTGACCACATCGGTCTTCTCAAGGTTGAACACGGCGGCCGCAAACGACACCGGAGCTCCCTCGGGCAGGTACTTGACCCCGAGTTCCAGCTGGCGCCCCTGGCTGGGCTGAAAGGCCTTGCCGGCTGCGTCCACACCCACATTGGGTACAAAGGATTCGGCATAGCTGGCATAAGGTGCCCAGCCATTGCCGACCAGGTAGTTGACGCCGATGCGGGCGGTGGTGGCGCTGTCGGTCTGCAGAGTCTGCGCGGCGTTCAGCCGGTCAGCGTTGTCAGAGCGCACGCGGTCGTGCCGGGCGCCCAGGGTCAGCCCCCAGTGCGGACTGAGCCGGATCTGGTCTTGCGCGTACAGCCCCCATTGGGTGCTGGTGAGCTGGGTATCGGCGACCTGCGTGGTGGGCTCGGCGATGGCTATACCGTAGACCGGGTTATCCATGTCCAGCGGGGTAGTCATGTTCTGCGCACGACGCCAGGTGGCACGGCTGCGGTCCCAGTCCAGGCCGAACAGCAGGCCGTGCGCGACCGAGCCGGTATGCACCAGGCCTTGCACTGAGGTGTCGACAGCGGTTTCACGGACCGACTCCACGTCGTGGCGCGCCTGGCGCTCCAGAATGCTCGGGCTGGTGTCGAAGAACGACAGGATGTGGTGCTTATCCGATGTGCGGCGCGCGTAGCGCAGTTTCTGCTGCAGCCGCCAGCCCGCATCGAGCCGGTGCTCGAACTGGTAGCCGATGGAATCCGAGCCGGTCTTGATGCGGCTATAGCTGGGGTCACCCTCCTTGATCCTGCTCGGCAAGCCGTCGGCAGCGGTGACGAACTGCACGTCGTCCGATGCATCGTCGCGCAGGTACTCGGCCAGCACGGTCAGCGAGGTCTGGGCCGACGGCTGCCAGCGCAGCGACGGCGCCAGGTACTGGCGTTTCTGGTCCATGCGCACGCCGTTCGGGTACTGCTCCTGCGTGCCGTTGTCCAGCCCCACGCCGACCAGCCGGTAGAGCAACTTGCCATTGCCATCCAGCGCACCACCCACATCCACCGCCAGCTGCTGGCGGCCATAGCTGCCTAGCTGCAGCGCCACTTCGCGCACTGCATCGGCGCTGGGCGTCTTGCTGACCCGGTTGACCACCCCACCCACGTCGCCCTTGCCAAACAGGACCGACGACGGCCCGCGCAGCACTTCCAGACGCTCCAGGCCATAGACCTCGGTCTGCACGCCAAGGAAGGTGATACCCACGTTCTGCGCCAGACCATCACGGTAGCTGCTGGTGTACCAGCCGTCGAAGCCGCGCAAGATCACCCAGTCGAGCGCGCGCGAATCGAAGCCGTAAGGGTTGACGGTGACCGTAAGGGTTGACGGTGACCCCAGGGGTTTGCGCCAAACCATCGGTGAGCGTAATCACGCCCTTGTCTTCCAACTCCTGGGCGCCGATCACCGAGATCGACTGCGGTATCTCGACCAGCGGCGTGTCGGTCTTGGTGGCCGTGGCGCTGCGTTTGGCCACATAGCCTATGACCGGGCCGGTGGCGGTTTCGCGCTCGGCCGCCGCCGTCACGGTGACTGGCGGCAGCGTCACCGCCGCGTCTGCCGGCACACGCTCCAAGGTCAACGTGGCCCCGGCGCGCCGCAGCTGCAGGCCGGTGCCGCGCAGCAGCTCGGCCAGGGCTGCGGCCACATCGCGGCTGCCGTGCACTGCGTTGCCGCGCAAGCCCTGCACCAGCCCGGGCGCGAACACCAGCTGCGCCCCCGACTGGCGGCCAAACTGCGCAAGCGCATCGGCCAGCGGCTGGGCGGCAATCTCAAAGCTGGCGGTCTGCGCGTAGGCCTGCAGGCAGGCGCCGGCCAGCACGGCGGCGGCCAGGGCGTTGCGGGGGAAACGGATGCGTTGGTAGGTCATAAAAGGTGTCGCTGGAAGAAGGGATGAACGGCTCTCCCCTCTACAACGAACCAGCGCGCGCGGTCCTGAACCAAACCACGAAAATTTTTCAGAGCTTGCGCAGCGGCGCGATCTCCCAGCGCCCGCCAACCAGTGCCAAGCGCACCGGCACGATGTCGGGCAAGGCCCGCAAGAAGTCTTCGCCCTGCGCAATCCGCACCTGGCCGGACAACCGCAGCCCGGCCACGCTGGCATCCACCGCTACCGGCCGGGGCAGGTAACGGCGCAGGCGCTCCACCGCCTCGGCCAGCGGGGTGTAGTCAAACACCAGCATGCCGTTGCGCCAGGGCGCGGCCGGCTGCGGCTGGCGGCTCAACCGCTCTTCGCCGCCCGCGGACATGCGCCAAGCCTCGCCCGCAATCAATTCGCGCTGGCTCAGCACCAGGGCCTGGCCATCCAGTTGCTCAATGCGGACACGGCCTTCCTCGACCTGCACGTCCACGCCGCCGCCCGGCAGCCGCTCCACCCCGAAACGGGTGCCCAGCACGGTGATGCGCAAGCTGGCGTCGGCCGGCGCAGCGCCAGGCACATCGACCACAAACGGGCGCTCGGCATCGCGCACCACATCGAAGAACGCCGCGCCCTGCAGCACAACCACGCTGCGCCGGGCCGCGTAGTAGGCCAGCTGCAGCCGGCTTTGGGCGTCCAGCGTCAGCCCACTGCCGTCGGGCAGGCTGCGGCGCAGGATCTGGCCATGGCCGGTGGCCAGCTGCTGCTGCCACTGTGGCATGTAGCTGCGCCAGGCTTGCCAAGACCCAAGGCTGCCCAGGCCGGCAATCCCCAGCAAGGCAGCGAGGGATTTGCGCCGCCCCACGCGCGGGCTCGGCGCAGGCGTGGCGACGGAACCGGTATGCCAGCGCTCCATGGCCGACTGCACACAGTCCATGGCCAGCATCATGTCGCGCTCGATCATGTTGCGCGACACACCGTAGTGGGCGGCCAGCGCGGCCTGGTCTTCGCCATGCACGCGGTGCCGCACAAACACCTGGCGCGCCCGTTCCGGCAGCCCGGCCAGCGCGGCCTGCACCGCGTCCATGGCCTGCCGGTACATCAAGGCCTCGGCGGTATCGGGCGCCTGCGGCTGATGGCCGGCTTGCGCATCGGCATGGCGCTGCACCACACCCATGCGGCGCTGCCGGTCCACCACCAGGTTGCGTGCCATGGTGAACACATAGGCGCGGGCCTCACCACCGTCTTGCAGCGCGGGCTGGCTGCCCTGCTGGGCCATGTCGGCCAGGCGCAGCCAGGTGTCGTGGGCCAGGTCGCGGGCCTCGTCGGCCGAGCCCGTGCGATGCGCCAGGTAGCGCAGCAGGTCCCGGTAGCAGTCCCGAAAACTGGCCAGCAGCGGCGACTGCAGAACACCCACCGGCATGCCGGGCTCAGCGTCCGACCATATCGCCCGGCACCACCCACTGGTCGAACTGTTCACCGGTCACATGGCCGGAAGCCACGGCCGCCTCGCGCAGGCTGCTGCCTTCCTTGTGCGCTTTTTTGGCAATGTAGGCGGCCTTGTCGTAGCCGATGTGCGTGTTCAGCGCGGTCACCAACATCAGCGAGCTGTCGACCAGCGCGGTGATACGCGCGCGGTTCGGTTCTATGCCCACCGCGCAATGGTCGTTAAAGCTGACCATGCCGTCGGCCAGCAGGCGCACGCTCTGCAAAAAGTTGTGCGCCACCATCGGGCGGAACACGTTCAGCTCGAAGTTGCCCGATGCGCCGCCGAAGTTGATCGCCACGTCGTTGCCGAACACCTGGGCGGCCAGCATGGTCACGGCCTCGCTCTGCGTCGGGTTCACCTTGCCCGGCATGATGCTGGAGCCGGGTTCGTTCTCGGGGATGCTGAGTTCACCGATGCCGCTGCGCGGGCCGCTGGCCAGCCAGCGCACATCGTTGGCAATCTTCATCATGCTGGCGGCCAGGGTCTTCAGCGCGCCGTGGGCGTGCACCAGCGCGTCGCAGCTGGCCAAGGCCTCGAACTTGTTGGGCGCGGTCACCAGCGGCAGGCCGGTCAGGCGCGCCAGCTCGGCCGCGGCCTGTTCGGCATAGCCCTTGGGCGCGTTCAGCCCGGTGCCCACGGCTGTGCCGCCCAGCGCCAGCTCGCACAGGTGTGGCAAGGCGGCCTGCACATGGCGCGCGCCATGGTCAAGCTGGGCCACGTAGCCCGAGAACTCCTGGCCCAGGGTCAGCGGCGTCGCGTCCTGCAAATGGGTGCGGCCTATCTTCACGATGTCGTCGAAGTCGCTGGCCTTTTGCGCCAGGGTGGCGCGCAGCTTGGCAATCGCCGGCAGCAGCTTGCCGTGGATCGCCACCACGGCCGCCACGTGCATGGCGGTGGGGAACACATCGTTGCTCGACTGGCTGCGGTTCACGTCGTCATTGGGGTGCACCAGCCGGCCCTCGCCGCGCTCGCCGCCCAGCAGCTCGCTGGCGCGATTCGCCAGCACTTCGTTGACGTTCATATTGGTCTGCGTGCCGGAGCCGGTCTGCCAGACCACCAGCGGAAACTCGTCCGGGTGCTTGCCGGCAATCACCTCGTCGGCCGCGGCCACGATGGCCTGGGTCTTCTTTTCGTCCTGCAGGCCCAGCGCATGGTTGACCACCGCCGAGGCGCGTTTCACCTGGGCCAGCGCGCGGATGATTTCACGCGGCTGCTGTTCGCCCGAGATGTCGAAGTTCTGCAGCGAGCGCTGGGTCTGCGCGCCCCAGAGCTTGTCGGCCGGCACGTCAATCGGGCCAAAGGTGTCGCGTTCGGAACGGGTGTGGGTGTGCATGGGTTCAGGGCGGCCAGTGCCGCAGGTGTGGAATATCCCAAATGATAGCAATTCTCAACAAGGCATGGTCACTGGCGAAAAATTGGGGCCAATTTATACTTACGGCTGTTTTGCTGGCTGCGGGGCGACGCCCCCTGCAACGGATAGAGCTGATGCCTCCGCGAACGTGCACTATTTTTCATCCTCAACCAGTAACCCAGACATGTCAACCACGCCAACCGGACAGCCCAAGAGCGAAGAGTTATCCGACGCACTCACCGACGCGCTGGATGCGCACAAGCAGGCCACCGAAGAAATCAAAGAGGTTGCCGAAGAGCTGGGGGTGGTCCACGCCGTGCTGGACAACCGCATCCCCGACGATGTGCACCACGAAGACGTAGGCGTAGCGATTGCCCGCGCCGACGAGCTGGAAAAGCGCTTGAACGAATCCGTCAAGGTATTGGAAGAAGCAACCGACGCACTGGAGCAAGAAGTCAAAGCCCAGCAAACCACGGACGGCGAAACCCACTGACGCGCTGCGCCTGTCTAGGTGGCGCCATTTGACAGCGTCGGCTTGCTGATCAGTGCCCGCACCTGCTGGGCAAAATGCTTCACATCGATGGGCTTGGACAGATAGCCATCGCAGCCGGCGTTGCGCATCTTGGCTTCGTCGCCGTGCATCGCAAACGCGGTAAACGCCACCACCACAATGCCCTGCGTGGCCGGGCGGGCTTTGAGCAGCTGGGTCAGCTCCAGGCCATCCATGCCGGGCATCTGGATATCCATCAGTATCAGCTCCGGCCGGAACAGATCCACTTTTTGCAAAGCTTCCGCCGCACCGCCCGCGCACTCGACTTCAAAACTGTCGGCCTGCAGCACCACCTGGGCGATGGCGAGGTTCATCGCGTTGTCGTCCACGATCAGCACCCGCGGCGCGCTCATGGCCGGCCCTTGTCTGCACCGAATGCGAGCGGCTGGCGCCAACGCTTCACGCTGTCCAGCATGGATTCGATGGCGCCCCCGCCCTTGCTCAGCACGGCGCGCGCCGAGCCCGCCAGGGTGGCGTATTCCTCGTCGGTCAGCAGCATGCTGGTCCAGATGAACACCGGCACATCGCGCCAGTCGGGCAGCTGCTGCAGCGCGTCCAGTACCTGGAAGCCGTCGAACCCCGGCATCATCAGGTCCAGGATGATGGCGTCTGGGCGGTGCAGCGCAATGTCGCGCAGCGCCTCACGCCCATCCAGGCAGCACACGGCGTCAATGCCTATGCTTTTCAGCGTGGCCTGCATCAGGTCCAGCGCCGCCGGCTCGTCGTCGATCACCAGCACATTCGCACGCCCTGCCCCTTCCAGCCGGAAGCGGGCCATGGCCGCCAGGATTTCGTCGCTGCGTATGGGTTTGCACAGCACATTGGCGATGGCAAAACTGGCGCTGCGGTCGGGCGAGATCGGCATGCTCACGCCCAGCACCGGCGAGCCATGGCTGGCCCCGCGGCTGCGGATGTCGGCCAGCAAATCTAGCCCGCGTCGGTCCGGCAGCTGCAGGTCCAGCATCAGCGCCGCATAGGCCGTGTCGCGGGCCTGGCGCAGCGCATACGGCCCGTCCGATGCGGCATCCACATGAAAGCCGGCTTCGGAGAGCACCTCGATCAACCGGGCCCGGTCGCGCTGGTCATCCTCGATCACCAGAATGCGCTGCGCCTCGGCGGCCTCGTCGCCCAGGGCGCCAGATGCGCTGCGCTGCAAGTCCAGCCCATGGATGCGGTTCAGCACCACGTAGAACACGCTGCCCACATCGACCGTGCTGCGCACCCCGACCTGGCCGCCTTGCGCCTGCACCAGCCGGCGGGTCAGCGCCAGGCCCAGCCCGGTACCCTGGTGTTGCTTGCTGTAGCCCGCGTCCAGCTGCTGGAACTCGGTGAACAGGCGCGGCAGATCGGCGGGCGCAATGCCGATGCCGGAATCCTCGACCTCGATACGCAAATGGTCTGGCCCCTGGGCCATGGCCCGCACACTGACCTGGCCGCCGTCGGCGGTGAACTTGATGGCGTTCGACAGGTAGTTGTACAGCACCTGCTTGAGCCGCGCCGGGTCTAGCGTCAAGACACCCATGTCGGGCTCGATGTCGAACGCCAGATGGATGTGCTTTTGCAAGATGGCGGTGTGGAGAATGTCCTCCACCTCTTTCAGCACCGTGCCAAGGTCGACCGGCTCGGGGTAGAAATCGAACTTGCCGGACTCGACCTTGGACAGGTCCAGCACGTCGTTGATCAGCTGCAGCAAGTGGCGGCCGCTGGTGCCGATGTGGCCTAAAAACTCCTGGTGCTTGGGCGAATCGGGCTTCACCATGCCCGAATGCAGCAGGTCGGCAAAGCCGATCACCGCGTTCAGCGGGGTCCGCAGCTCGTGCGACATATTCGCCAGGAACTGGCTCTTCAACCGGCTGGCCTCCTGGATCTGGCGGTTCTCCGCCTCCAGGCGCTGGGCGATGAGGCGGGCGTGCTCCGCCTGCCTTTGCTCGGTGATATCGCTGACGATACCCAGCATGCGGCTGGCCTTGTCGCCCTGGTGCTGCACGCTGCCGTGCTTGCTGATCCAGTGGATGCTGGCATCGGGCCAGACCACCCGGCACTGCACCCGCCAGTCGCGCAGCTCGGTCAAGGCCAGGTGCAGGGTTTGCGCCACCTCGGAGCGGTCCTCGGGGTGTACGTGCTGGATGAAGGTGTCTAGGCTCCATTCGGCTTGCAGTTCGGCATAGCCAAAACAGCGGTCGTGCCGCAGCGAGTGCTGCATCTTGCCGGTCGCCAGGTTCAGATTCCAGTCACCGATGTGCGCCGCCTCCAGGGTGAAGCGCAGCCGCTCTTCGCTGTCGCGCAATGCTCTTTCAGCGCGCCGCTGCTGCGACACGTCGCGCGCAATTTTGGACGCACCCACCACCTGCCCCTGGCCATCGCGAATCGGTGAAATGCTGACCGACAGGTCCAGCAACTCGCCGTTGCGGGCCAAGCGCACGGTGTCGAACGCCGGCACCGGTTGGCCCAGCGCCAGCTCGTCCAGGATGCGCATTTCTTCGTCCTGCAGCGCTGGCGGAATCAGCATTTGCACCGGCTGGCCAATCGCTTCCTCTGCGGTGTAGCCAAAGATCGCCTGGGCGGCGCCATTCCAGCTGGTGATACGCCCGTCCAGCGACTTGCCAATGATGGCGTCGTTGGACGACTCGACGATCGCCGCAAGTTTGACCACCAGGCTTTGCTGGATGGCGGCCAACTGGTCTTCGGCATTGCGGCGCTGCTGCACCTCGGCCTCCAGCGAGGCAATCACGCTTTGCAGCTGCGCCACCGACGGAATCTTCAAGGCCTTGGGGATCAGCGGCCAGAGCGCAATGGCGGTCACCAGCGAGATCGCGGCGGTGATGATCTTGGTCAGCGCCTGCAAGCCGTAGTCGGGTACCCAGATGGTCCAGATGTCCATCAGATGGGTGATGCCGCAGGCAAAAATGAAGGCGCTGAAAAGAAACGCCACCCAGCTCAGGGTGGCGTCGGGTCGCTTGCGGATGAAGCTCAGGGTGGCCACCGGGATGGAGAAATACGCCGCTGCGATGGTGGCATCCGCAGCCACCATGGACCACAGCAATCCCGGCGTCCAGGTAAAGCAATAGCCATGGGGAAGGAAACCATTTCGCCCCAGCAAAGAGATCCAGGTATCCATGATCGAAGCCCCTTTTCAGAATTGCTTCTGGCCTGACCCGGTCACATTTCCACTGCCCCGGAACATGCGCGGAGCGACGGCTGCGCGGCATGGCGAGCAGCCCGGGCTGGGATCACTCCGCCGAAGATCGTATCATTTCGCAACAAAAAGTCAGCCTCCCATCTACCCGGATATATCCACCGTGAGCGTACCCATATCTGCCCGCAAAAATTTATAAAAAAAAGAGCCGCTAGCGCAGACAACACCTGCGCTAGCAGCTCTTATTTATATAGCAAACCTGCGTGCCACCGCAGGCCGGCGCATCAGCCCAGCTTGATCGCCATCGGGTCGGCCGTCAGGTAGCCCACGGCGGCGCCGAAGCGGTCTTTGTACTGGGCGCGCACCAGCGGGTCCAGCGTGGCCTGCACCTTGCCGTGCAGTGCGGGGATCCAGTCGCCAGCGTGCTGGAAGTTGCTCATGATGTAGGTCCAGCCATGGATTTCGTCCACGCTGTGCAGGCCGGTGGATTCCGCGCCCGACGGGGTGGACAGCACGCGGCTCAGTGCCTTGGTGTCGACGTTGTAGGCCCACAGGTAGTTGTTGACGTGCATGCCGGAGTCTTCGCCGATGAACAGGGTGCGCAGCTTTTCCGAGAACTTGAGGTTGTCCGGGTTGGCGATCTTGTCGATGTGCGCCAGGTTGCCCATGGCATCGGCGGTGATGTCTTCGCCGGCCAGCAGCGTCTTGGTGGCGGTAGGCACCCATTCGCTGCGGATGTCGGCGCCCGACAGGTCTTTTTGCTTGCCGGCCAGTTTGTGCTCGATCACCGCGCCGGCGTTCAGCGCCTTGGGCAGCGCAATGCCGCTGCTGGCCGTCCAGCCCTTGCCGCCCTTGACCATGGAGTTCTGGATGTAGGACAGCGCGGAATACGCCACTTTGTCCTTGATGTTGACGGTCGTGCCTTCCATCTTGGTGAAGGCCATGGTGCCGCCCACCACACCGGCGTAGCGGTGGGTTTCCAGGAAGGCCGCGGCCTTTTCCATGCCGGGCTTGACCTTGACCCAGTTGGCCACGCCTTCCACCCACACCTGGGTGAAGCTGGCGTCCTTGGGGTCGTCCTTGCGCACTTCCATGATGTCGGCTGGCTTCAGGGTATTGGCCAGTTGCTCGATCTCGGCGCTGGTGGCGTGGCCCAGCTTGATCCAGTAGACACCGGCGCCGGCGACGGCCGGGTCAACCGAGAAGCCGGCATCCAGGCTGGCCACGTACAGCGTGCCGGCCGACAGGTCTTTTTCGCGGTCGGCCACGAACATGAACAAGCCGCCGTTGGTGTAGTCGTCGCCCATCAGCGCGGTGCGGTTGTCGGGCATCACCTGGATCAGCTCGTGCGAGATGCGGCCCAGGCAGTAATGCTTCTTGATGGAGCCGGTGCCATCGGGGTTCACCGTCACTTCGGGCAGGTGGCCGTAGTGGTAGGGGTTGGCCTTGTTTTCGTCGCCAAACAGGTTCTTGCTGAAGCTCTTGAAGTGCTTGACTTCGCCGATAAAGGGCGCGTTGGGCTCGTACTCTTCGCTGGAGAGATGGGTGTTCCAGGGCGACAGGCTGGCGCCGCAGGTGATCCACAGGCCATGGGCGCTGGAGGTGTCGACGTTGTGGTACTTCACCAGGCTCAGCTTGCCCGTGCTTTGGTCCTGGTCCAGGGTCAGCACGGCGATGGGCGACGGCAGGGTGCCGTAGGCATCGGCGCCCTGCTGGTCGCGGGTGGTGTATTCGAACTGCACCACGGCAAACACCGGCTTGCCTTTGACGCCGGGCACATTGGCATTCGGCAAAGTCAGCAGCGACGAGCCATCGGGGCAGTCCGAGAAGAACTGGCGCTCCTTGCCGGCCACCGAGCGGTCCATGATGGGCTGGTTGCGGATGTCCACATAACCACCGGCCAGCACCGTGCCGCCTTTGCCGTCCGGCACCATGTCGCCGGTCATGAAGAACGGCTGGTAGGCCAGCTTGTAGCTGCGGCTGGTGTTGTCGGCATAGGCCACGTTCAGCAGCGAACCGACCGACACGCTGGCCATGGCCGCCGGATTGGCCAGCGTGGGCGCGGCCATGCCGGTGAAGCTGGCCGACACAAAGCCGGCGCTGGCCGGCGCGGTGGTGGCGCAACCCGACAGCAGCGAGGTGGTGGCAAATGCACCCAGGGGCAGCATGGGCGCAGTGGCCAGGAATTTGAGCGCACTGCGGCGCGAGGCGAGGGAAACGTCAGACATCGTGGAGTTCCAGAGGGGTGGGAGAAACGGGCTTGTGCGCCGGTGGGCAGCTGTCTGCGCCCGGCATTTTTTGCGGATCATAGGAAGCCGATATGACAGTTTTTTGACTGTCATCGTGCTGTTTTGTCCGGCCACGGCGCACGCAAATGGGGCGTCAGAGCGGTTCTCCCAGCGAGGGCACGGCTATTGCATGGCTGCCAATTGGTATATTTCGCCCCTGGTTCAGTGAACACTTAACCAATTCTTTACATTCCCCCATAGGCAAACCCATGCAAATCATCCACAAGATCGCGGCTTCGGTCGGCTTTTTCGCCATTGCACTCGGCTCGGTCGGCAGCGCCCAGGCCCAGAACAAAGAGCTGGTGGTCGGCTCCAGCGCCACCTACCGCCCGTTTGCCTATGAAAGCCCCAGTAAGGAAATCGTGGGCTACGACGTGGACATCATCAAGGCCGTGGCGCAAAAGGCCGGCCTGCAGATCAAGATCGTCAACACCCCCTGGACCGGCATCTTTGCTGCGCTGAACAACGGCGACGTGGACCTGGTGATCTCTGGCGTGACCATCAACGACAAGCGCAAGCAGTCGTACGACTTCACCGCTCCCTACTTCGAAGCCCGCCAGCTGATCGCCGTGCCGCAAGCCAGCACCGCCAAGACGCTGAAGGACCTGGCCGGCAAGAAGATCGGCGTGGTGACCGGCAGCACCGGCGACGACATTTCTTCGCGCGAATTCGGCAAGACCAACCCCGACATCCGCCGTTTTGAAAGCACGCCGGTGGTGATCGCCGAGCTGGCCAACAGCGGCCTGGACGCCGCCATCGGCGACAACGGCGTGATCGCCTTCCGCGTGCAAGAGCACAAGCAGCTGAAGACGGTGAACGACCCGAGTTTCCCCAAGGAGTTCTTCGGCATCGTCGTCAAGCAAGGCAACAAGGCGCTGCTGGACAAGCTGAACACCGGCCTGGCCGCCGTCAAGGCCGACGGCAGCTACGCAACCATTTACAAGAAGTGGTTCCAGGCCGACGCGCCGACCCTGCCCGCGCAATAACCCAGGCCTGGTAGGTTTCTTCGATGGAACAAGTTCTCTGGTTCGGCTGGTTCCGCGCCGACATCATTGCGGAATACGCCGAGCTGTTCTGGCGCGGCCTGCAGATGACCATTACCGTCACGCTGATCTGCATCGTCCAGGGTACGGCCCTGGGCCTGGCGATCGGCATGGCGCGGGTGGCCGAAGCCCGCCACGCACCGGCCAAACAGCTGTGCAAATACCTGCTGCGCTGGCCGTCCACGGTGTACGTCAGCTTCTTCCGCGGCACGCCGCTGTTCGTGCAGATTCTGCTGATCCACTTCGCGGTGCTGCCGCTGTTCATCAACCCGGCGGACGGCTTGTTCATCTCCGGCGACACGGCACGCAACATCAAGCAGAACTACGGGGCTTTTGTCTCCGGCATCGTGGCGCTGACCTTGAATGCCGGCGCCTATATCTCCGAGATCTTCCGCGCCGGCATCCAGTCTATCGACAAGGGCCAGGTGGAAGCCTCGCGTTCGCTGGGCATGTCGTTTCGGCGCACCATGTTCCACGTCGTGCTGCCGCAGGCGTTTCGCCGCATGCTGCCGCCGCTGGGCAACAACGCGATCTCGCTGCTGAAGGACTCGTCGCTGATCTCGGCCATCGGCCTGGCCGAGCTGGCCTACGCGGCGCGCACCGTGGCCGGCGCCTACTCGCGCTACTGGGAGCCGTATCTGACGATTTCACTGATGTACTGGGTACTGACCCTGGGCCTGGCCTACGGCATCAAACAACTGGAGGCTCGCTATGGACGTGGTGATTCGCGTTGAGAAACTGACCAAGCAATTCGGTGCCGCACCGGTATTGCGCGGCATCGACTGCGCGATCCATGCGTCCGAAGTGGTTTGCGTCATCGGCCCATCGGGCTCGGGTAAAAGCACGTTTCTGCGCTGCCTGAACGGGCTGGAAGATGCCTCTGGCGGCACGGTGCTGGTGAACAATGTCTCGGTGCACGACCCCAAGACCAATATCGACGCGCTGCGCGCCGAAATCGGCATGGTGTTCCAGCGCTTCAACCTGTTCCCGCACAAGACGGTGCTGGAAAACATCACCCTGGCCCCCAGCAAGGTGCGCAAGCTGACCGACGCCCAGGCCCGGGCCCGGGCCAGCGAGCTGCTGCTGAAGGTCGGCCTGCTGGAGAAGATCGACGCCTACCCGAACCAGCTGTCTGGCGGCCAGCAGCAGCGCGTGGCGATTGCCCGCGCGCTGGCGATGCAGCCGCGCATCATGCTGTTCGACGAGCCGACCTCGGCCCTCGACCCGGAGATGGTCGGTGAGGTGCTGGCCGTGATGCAGGCGCTGGCCGAAGAAGGCATGACCATGGTGGTGGTAACCCACGAAATGGGCTTTGCCCGCCAGGTGGCCGACCGCGTGCTGTTTCTGGACGAAGGCCTGGTGGTCGAGCAAGGCACGCCGACCGAGCTGTTCGACCACCCGCGGGAAGAGCGCACGCGCAAATTCCTCAGTAAAGTGCTGTAACCGCGCTGTTTCAGGCAGCCGCCGCGCCAAAGCCCGCCGACCTGTCGGCGGGCTTTTTTATGCATGTTTTATGCCTCTAGCGCAGTAACTACCTTCGCAGGCAGCTACTTTTAATATAGCAACAGGCCATCACCCATCGGGCGCGGAAACCGGTGGCCGCACAGGGGATAATCCTAGGGTTTCCCTCCAGTTACCCCACCCACTAGCCAGGCACCCCATGACCACGAGCATCCGCCAAGCCGATCTGATCGAATCCATCGCCGCTGCGTTGCAGTACATCAGCTACTACCACCCCACCGACTACATCGCCCACCTGGCCCGCGCCTACGAGCGCGAGCAGAGCCCGGCGGCCAAGGACGCGATTGCGCAGATCCTGACCAACAGCAAGATGAGCGCCACCGGCCAGCGCCCGATCTGCCAGGACACCGGCATCGTCAACGTGTTCCTCAAAGTCGGCATGGACGTGCGCTGGGAAGGCTTCACCGGCAGCCTGGACGACGCCATCAACGAAGGCGTGCGCCAGGGCTACGCCCACCCCGACAACACCTTGCGCGCCAGCATCGTGGCCGACCCTCAGTTCGACCGCAAGAACACCAAGGACAACACCCCCGCCGTCATCGTCACCGAGATCGTGCCCGGCAACACCGTGGACATCACCGTCGCAGCCAAGGGCGGCGGCTCGGAAAACAAAAGCAAGATGGTCATGCTGAACCCCGGCGACTCGGTCGTTGACTGGGTGCTGAAGACCGTGCCGACCATGGGCGCCGGCTGGTGCCCGCCCGGCATGCTAGGCATCGGCATCGGCGGCACGGCCGAGAAAGCCGTGCTGATGGCCAAGCAAAGCCTGATGGACGACCTGGACATGTACGAGCTGCAAGCCAAGTCCTCGGCCGGTGGCGCGCTCACCAAGACCGAAGCGCTGCGCCTGGAGCTGTTCGAGAAAGTCAACGCCCTCGGTATCGGCGCCCAAGGCCTGGGTGGCCTGACCACGGTGCTTGACATCAAGATCAAGATGTACCCCACGCACGCGGCCAGCAAGCCGGTAGCGATGATTCCCAACTGCGCCGCGACCCGCCACGCGCACTTCGTGATGGACGGCAGCGGCCCGGTGTATCTGGACCCACCGAGCCTGGACCTGTGGCCGAACGTCAACTGGACGCCCGACTACAACAAGAGCAAAAAAGTCGACCTGAACACCCTGACCAAGGCCGAAGTCGCCAGCTGGAAACCCGGTGACACCTTGCTGCTGAACGGCAAGATGCTGACCGGCCGCGACGCCGCGCACAAGCGCATCCAGGACATGCTGGCCAAGGGCGAGAAGCTGCCGGTGGACTTCACCAACCGCGTCATCTACTACGTCGGCCCGGTCGATCCGGTGCGTGACGAAGCTGTCGGCCCCGCCGGCCCCACCACCGCCACCCGCATGGACGGCTTCACCGAGATGATGCTGGCCGAGACCGGCCTGATCTCCATGATCGGCAAGTCCGAGCGCGGCCCGGTCGCCATCGAAGCCATCAAGAAGCACAAGAGCGCCTACCTGATGGCCGTCGGCGGCGCCGCCTACCTAGTGTCCAAAGCCATCAAGACCGCCAAGGTGGTGGGCTTTGCCGACTTAGGGATGGAAGCGATTTACGAGTTCGACGTGGTCGACATGCCTGTCACCGTGGCAGTCGATGCGGGCGGCACCAGCGCCCACATCACCGGCCCGGCCGAATGGCAGAAGAAGATCGCTACCGGCGAGTTCAAGAACATCGGAGTTGTGGCGGCTTGAATTCACCGATAGGTGTTTTTGACAGCGGCATCGGCGGCCTCAGCGTTTTACAAGCGCTGCAGGCCGCTCTGCCGCTAGAGCACTTTGTCTACCTGGACGACAGCGCCTACGCGCCCTATGGCGAGCGCGGCGATGGTCATGTGGTGCAACGATCCCGCGCCATCACCGCGTACCTGCGCCAGACACACGGCATCAAGGCCCTGGTCATCGCCTGCAACACCGCGACCATGGCGGCCGTGGCCCTGCTGCGTGCCGAACACCCGGACCTGCCCATCGTCGGTGTCGAGCCAGGGCTGAAGCCGGCAGCAGCCGCCAGCCAGACGAAGCGCGTCGGCGTGATCGGTACCCGCGGAACGGTCACCAGCGCCAAGTTCAATGCCTTGCGGCTCAGCCTGCAGGACCAGGCGGAGTTCATCGTCCAGCCCTGCGACGGCCTGGCCGACGCCATCAGCCGCAGCGTGGCAACGGACGACGATACAAAAACCATAGCACTCTGCGCAGACTACATCAGCGCCATGGGCCCATTTGGCTCAAACCCCGGCGAGATAGACACGCTGGTGCTGGGCTGCACGCATTACGTGTTTGCCCAGGCGCATCTGGAGCGGCTGGTGGGTCCGCAGGTGCGCATCCTGTCTACCGGCGAACCGGTAGCACGGCGCACTCGGCATTTGCTGGAAGCCTCCAGCGCCCTGGCAACGGAAGGCCCGGGCCGGGTGCAACTGGTCACCACCGGCGAACCGGCGGTGCTGCAGGCCGCGGCTCGGCGCTGGCTGGGCTTTGCTACCGAAGACGCGGTGCGCTGGTCGGCCTAAACCCAGTGGTCGTGCCGCGCGCGGCGCTCCTGGCGGTAGTTGGTCACTTCCAGCCGAATGCCATCCGGGTCGGAGAAGAAAGTCGCCCAGTAGTCATCCGCGTACTCGGGATACAGCCGGGCCTCGGTGGCGGCAATGCCGGCGCTGCGCAACTGCTCGGCCACAGCCAGCACATCGGCGATCGAATCTACCCGTAGACAGAAATGGTGCAGCCCCGGCGCATACGAATCATGCGGCGCCGCACTGCGCGCCGGGCGCAGCACAAAGCCGAAATGCCGGTTGAAATACTGGATGTGCGGATCGCCCGCCAGCGCAAACTTGTTCTTGCGAAATCCCAGCGCCGCCACCAGCACCTGGTCGTAGAACGGCTCGGCACGCGCCAGGTCGGACACGCTGATGTAGATGTGGTCGATTCCAATGGCTTCGGGCATGGCGGGCTTTCTGGCAAACAAGGCGGCGCGCAGTATCCCACAGTGGCCGGTTTTAGAAGCAAATAGGCCTGCAGCGCATATTCCGTCTGCGCAAGAAGCTATGTAATCCATAGCAACTCCCTGAAACCCGGCTGCAGAGCAGATTGCGCAGGGGTAAATCCGTAGTAAAGCTTTTTGAACCATGACAAGCCCTGCAACAGCAGGCTTTACGATGTACCGAGATCTTTACTTGGCCACTCCGCGGGCCGGCCCACTCCATGACCAAGCACTTGTTTTTGCGCACCGGCGCTGCGCGCCACGCCGGCCTGTCCGCGCCGGGATTTCTGGGCCTGGTGCTGCTGGTCGCGGCCGCGGGCGGCGCGGGCTGGTGGTGGGGCCAGCACCAGCCCGCTGCCACGGCTGATGCAGCCAACCCGCCGGCGCGGGCCGCCAGCGCTGTAGGGGGATCGGGAGGATCGGGTGGTGGTCGGCGCTTTGGCGGCACCAGCCAGGTGCAGCCGGTGTCGGTGGCGGCGGTGCAGCAACATGATGTGCGGGTGCTGGTATCGGCCATCGGCAATATCAGCGCGCTGAACACCGCCACGGTGCGGGCGCAGGTCTCGGGCGTGCTGCTGGCCGTGCGCTTCCAGGAGGGCCAGCAGGTCAAGGCCGGCCAAGTGCTGGCCGAGATCGACCCGCGCAGCTTCCAGATCGCACTCGCGCAAGCCCAGGGCCAGCTGGCGCGCGACCAAGCCCAGCTGCGCAACGCCCAGATCGACCTGGAGCGCTACAAGGATTTGCTGGCCAAGGATTCGATTGCCAAGCAGCAGGTGGACACGCAGGACGCGCTGGTCAAGCAGCTGCAGGGCACGGTGCTGACGGACCAAGCCCAGGTCGACAGCGCCAAGCTGCAGCTCTCGTACACCCAGGTGCGCGCGCCGATCGGCGGCCGGCTCGGCTTCCGCCAGGTCGACGTAGGCAATATGGTGCAGACCGGCGACACCAATGGCCTGGTCAGCATCACCCAGACCCAGCCGCTGACGGTGGTGTTTGCCGTGCCCGAGGCGAATGTGGCGCAGATCAACCAGCAACTGGCCGCCAAGACCCCGCTGCAGGTCGAGGCCTGGGACCGGGCGCTGAAGAACAAACTCGCCGTCGGTAAGGTGGCCAGCACCGACAACGCCATCGACACCACCACCGGTACCCTCAAGCTCAAGGCCCAGTTTGCCAACGCCGATGGCGCGCTGTTCCCCAACCAGTTCGTCAACGTGGTGCTGCAGCTGGGCACGCTGCCCAACGCTCTGATCGTCCCCAGCGCCGCCGTGCAACGCGGCGCCCAAGGCACCTTCGTCTACGCGGTAAAAGACGACGGAAGCGTCAGCGTGCGGCGCATCCGACTGGGTGCGACCGATGGCGACGGGGTCAGCGTGCAAGGCGAGATCAGCGCCGGTGAAAAAGTCGTCACCGACGGCGCCGACCGCCTGCGCGAAGGCGCCAAGGTCGAGGTGATTGCACCGCAGCCCGCCAATGCGGCCAGCGATACAGGCGGCCGCCGCCGGCGCGATAAATCAGAGCCCAATGCGGCTCCCACGCAGGCAACATCTGCGCCAACAGCTACAAAAACAGAAGCACCGACAGCCGCGGCGAAAAGTCCGGTAGCGGCACCCGCTGCGGCCCCAGCCGCCAGCGACGAGCGTCCGCGCTGGCTGGAACGCCTGCCACCCGAGGAGCAGGAAAAATTCAAGCAGATGGGCCCCGACGAGCGCAAAGCCTTCATCGAAAAAATGCGCGAACGCCGCCGCCAGAAAGAGGCCGCCGGTGGATAAGACCCTCTTTGAGCCCCTCTTCGCCGCGCCATGAACCTGTCCCGCATATTCATCCTGCGCCCGGTAGCGACTTCGCTGCTGATGGTGGCGATCCTGATTGCCGGCCTGCTGGCGTATCGGCTGCTGCCGGTGTCGGCCCTGCCCGAGGTCGACTACCCGACGATCCAGGTCACCACGCTGTACCCCGGCGCCAGCCCCGATGTAATGACGTCGTCCGTCACCGCGCCGATGGAGCGCCAGTTCGGCCAGATGCCGGGGCTGGCACAGATGTCATCCACCAGCTCGGGCGGCGCGTCGGTCATCACGCTGCGCTTCTCGCTGGAAATGTCGCTGGATGTGGCCGAGCAACAGGTGCAGGCCGCGATCAACGCCGGCAGCAATCTGCTGCCCAGCGACCTGCCGATGCCGCCAACCTACAGCAAAGTGAACCCGGCCGACGCACCCATCCTGACCTTGGCGATCACCTCGCCCTCGCTGCCGGTGATCCGCGTACACGACCTGGTAGAAAACCGCCTGGCCCCCAAGCTGTCGCAGGTCGAGGGCGTGGGCCTGGTGGCGCTGGCCGGTGGCGGCCGCCCCGCCGTGCGCATCCAGGCCGACCCGAGCAAGCTGGCCGGCGTGGGCCTGGCACTCGACGATGTGCGCACCGCCATTTCTGCCGCCAATACCAACCAGGCCAAGGGCAGCTTCGACGGCCCGCTAAGGGCTTCGACCATCGACGCGAATGACCAGCTGCGCTCGGCGGCCGAGTACACCAATCTGATCCTGGCCTACAAGAACGGCGCGCCGATCCGCATAAAGGATGTGGCGAATGTCGTCGATGATGCCGAGAACGTCCGCCTCGCTGCCTGGGCCAACGCCACGCCCGGCATCATCCTGAACATCCAGCGGCAGCCCGGCGCGAATGTGATCGACACCACCGACCGCATCAAGGCCTTGCTGCCCAAGCTGCAAGCCACCCTGCCCGCTTCGCTGGACGTGCAAATCCTGACAGACCGCACGGTCACCATCCGCGCCTCGGTGGAAGACACGCAGTTGGAGCTGCTGCTGGCCATCGGCCTGGTGGTGGCCGTTATTTTTGTGTTCTTGCGCAGCGGCTCGGCCACGCTGATCCCCAGCCTGGCCGTGCCCTTGTCGCTGGTCGGCACCTTTGGCGTGATGCACCTGGCCGGCTTCTCGATCAACAACCTGACCCTGATGGCGCTGACGATTTCCACAGGCTTTGTGGTCGACGACGCCATCGTGATGATCGAAAACATCGCCCGCTATGTAGAGCAAGGCAAGAAGCCGTTTGACGCCGCGCTCAAGGGAGCGAAGCAGATCGGCTTCACGATTATTTCGCTTACGATTTCGCTGATTGCGGTGCTGATCCCGCTGCTGTTCATGGGCGATGTGGTGGGCCGCTTGTTCCATGAATTCGCCATCACGCTGGCGGTGTCCATTTTGATTTCTGCCGTGGTGTCGCTGAGCTTCACGCCCATGCTGTGCGCACGCCTGCTCAAGCACACGCCCGAGGAAAGCCATGGCCGCATCTACCAGGCCACCGGCCGCTTTTTCGACAATCTGATCCGCCGCTACGGCCTGGCGCTGGACTGGGTGCTGGCGCGCCAGGCCGGCACGCTGGTCGTGTTTGTGCTGACGGTGGTGCTCACCGGCTGGCTGTACTTCGTGGTGCCCAAAGGCTTTTTCCCGCTGCAGGACACGGGCGTGATCCAGGCCATGACCGAGGCCGCGCAGAGCAGCTCGTTTGCCGCGATGTCGGAGCGGCAACAGGCGCTGGCCGAGGTGATTCTGCAAGACAGCGCGGTGCAGAGCGTGTCGTCCTTCATCGGCGTGGACGGCGTCAACACCACGCTGAACCAGGGCCGGATTCTGATCAACCTCAAGCCCAAGGCCACGCGCGATGCGTCGGCCAACGCCATCCTGCGCCGCCTGAGTGACGCCAGCCGCAAGGTGGCAGGCATCGCGGTGTACATGCAACCGGTGCAGGACCTGACCATCGAAGACCGCATCTCCAAGACCCAGTACCAGTTCCTGCTGTCGTCACCGAATTTTGACGAGCTCAACAGCGCAGCGGCCGAACTGCTGGCGCGCCTGCGCGGCTTGCCGCAGCTGGCCGACGTGGGCAGCGACGTACAGGACAAGGGCTTGCAAGCCTATGTGGAGATCGACCGCATCGCCGCCGGCCAGCTGGGTGTGACGGTGGCGAACATCGACTCCGCGCTGTACAACGCCTTTGGCCAACGGCTGATTTCCACCATCTACACCCAGTCGAACCAGTACCGCGTGGTGCTGGAGGTGGCGCCGCACGACCGGCTCGGGCCGCAGGCGCTGTCCAAGCTCTACGTGCCCGGTGCCAACGGCGTGCAGGTGCCGCTGTCGTCGGTGGCCAAGGTGCAGGAAAGATCGGCCGCGCTGGCAGTGAACCACGCGGGGCAGTTCCCGTCGGCGACGATTTCCTTCAACACCGCACCCGGCCATTCGCTGGGCGACGCGGTCAGTGCGATCCAGGCCGAAGAGGCCGCGCTGCAGCTGCCGGCCAGCATAGAGACCAGCTTCCAGGGCGCGGCGCTGGCCTTCCAGGCATCGCTGAACAACACCTTGCTGCTGATACTGGCGGCCATCGTCACCATGTACATCGTGCTCGGCGTGCTGTACGAGAGCTTCATCCACCCGGTGACGATTCTGTCCACCCTGCCCTCGGCAGCACTCGGCGCGCTGCTGGCGCTGCTGGTGTTCCGACTAGACCTGGACATCATCGCCATCATCGGCATCGTGCTGCTGATCGGCATCGTCAAGAAGAACGCCATCATGATGATCGACTTCGCGCTGGACGCCGAACGCGAGCAGGGCCTGAGCCCGCGCGCTGCGATCCACCAGGCCTGCCTGCTGCGCTTTAGGCCGATCTTGATGACAACGCTGGCGGCCTTGCTGGGCGCGCTGCCGCTGATGTTGGGCACCGGCGTCGGCAGCGAGCTGCGGCATCCGCTGGGCGTGACCATGGTCGGCGGACTCATCGTCAGCCAGCTGCTGACGTTGTTCACCACGCCGGTGATTTATTTGGGGTTTTCTCGGGTGGCTTTGAAGTGGCGGAAGCGATGACTCAAGCTGCTGATTTCAATTCACGCTCCTGGTCGGGATCTGCCCCCGACAGGGCAGTGACTTTTCTTTGCGCAGCCAAAGAAAAGTCACCAAAAGAAAGGCTGCCCCCACTCACCGCGACCCTTCGCTGCGCTGCGGGCAACCTGCGCTGCGCACTTTTGACGGGGGAGCGCTCGAACTCGCTACGCTCAGACAATCGCGCTCCTGATCCCGCCAAAAGCACGCAGCGCAGGCGCTCTAAGAGGGGGACCCAGGATGCGGGAGCGGACAGCCAGCCCGGCATAGCCGGGCATCGCGCCCTAGGCGCGATGGGGCGCACAGCGCCACCGATCCCCGGGGTCCCCCTCTGTATGCGCCGAGGAGCACAGCTGCAGGTGGATCAGGGCTGGCGTTGTTTGAGCGCAGCGAGTTTAGCCAGACCCCACCTGCAGCGAGCACCGCAGGTTTCCCTGCGCTATGCGCAGGGACGCAGACAGTGGGGGAGGCCTTTCTTTTGGTTACTTTTCTTTGGCCACGCAAAGAAAAGTGACTGCGCCGCCGGGCGCACATCCCGGCCAAGGATGGCAATTGACCACACAAACAGGAGCGCAGAATGAACTTCTCCGCCCCCTTCATCCACCGCCCCATCGCCACCACGCTGCTGACTCTGGGCGTGGCGATTGCCGGCGTTATCAGCTTCTTCCTGCTGCCGGTAGCGCCGCTGCCGCAGGTGGATTTCCCGACTATCTCGGTATCCGCGTCCCTGCCCGGCGCCAGCCCCGACACCATGGCGGCCACCGTGGCCACGCCTTTGGAGCGGGCGCTGGGCGCGATTGCCGGCGTGACGCAGATGACCTCCAACTCGTCGCTGGGCAGCAGCCGCGTCACGCTGCAGTTCGACCTGGACCGCGACATCGACGGCGCGGCGCGCGATGTGCAGGCCGCCATCAACGCAGCCCGCACCCTGCTGCCCACCGGCATGCCCAGCAACCCCAGCTACCGCAAGGTGAACCCGGCGGACTCGCCCATCATGCTGCTATCGCTGACCTCGGACACGCTGACCCGCGGCCAGATGTACGACGCGGCATCCACCGTGCTGGCCCAGCGGCTGGCCCAGGTGGACGGGATTGGCCAGGTGAACATCGGCGGTGGCGCGCTGCCGGCGGTG
This sequence comes from Rhodoferax sp. OV413, assembly GCF_900104385.1. Lineage (GTDB taxonomy): Bacteria > Pseudomonadota > Gammaproteobacteria > Burkholderiales > Burkholderiaceae_C > Rhodoferax_B. The sequence continues at coordinate 555,608 of NZ_FNJA01000001.1, forward strand.
CGCGTGGAGCTGGACCCGAACAAGCTGTCGGCCAACGGCATTGCCTTGGACACGGTGCGCCAGGTCATCACCAGCACCAATGCCAACCGGCCCAAGGGCGCGGTGGAAGACGGCGCGCGCAACTGGCAGATCGGCGCCAACGACCAGGCGCGCACCGCCGCCGAGTTTGCGCCGCAAATCATCCGCTACACAAATGGTAGCGCGGTACGCATGCAGGACGTGGGCCAGGTGCTCGATAGCGTAGTGGATGTGCGCAACTACGGCGCGGCCGACGGCAAGCCGGCGATCCTGCTGATCCTGTTCAAGCAACCCGGTGCCAACATCATCGACGCGGTCGACAAGGTGCGGGCCCTGCTGCCGCATCTGCGCGCCGCCATCCCCCCGGCCATCGACCTGAAGATTGTGATGGACCGCACGCCAACCATCCGCGCCTCGCTGCGCGAGGTGGAGCGGGCGCTGGCCATTTCCATCGGCCTGGTGGTGCTGGTGGTGTTCCTGTTCCTGCGCAATGCGCGTGCCGCGCTGATCCCCAGCGTGGCCGTGCCGGTGTCGCTGGCCGGCACCTTTGGCGTGATGTACCTGGCCGGCTACACGTTGGACAATTTGTCGCTGATGGCGCTGACGGTGGCCACCGGCTTTGTGGTGGACGACGCCATCGTGGTGCTGGAGAACGTGACCCGCCACATGGAACGCGGCAAAACCGCGCTACAGGCGGCACTGGCCGGCACGCGCGAGATCGGCTTTACCGTGGTGTCCATCAGCCTGTCGCTGATCGCAGTGTTCATCCCCATCCTGCTGATGGGCGGCATCGTGGGCCGGCTATTCCGCGAGTTTGCGGTGATCTTGTCGGCCTCGATTCTGGTGTCCATGGTGGTGTCGCTGACCACTACGCCGATGATGTGCGCCGCGCTGCTGCGCCATGCGCCGCCCAAGGCCGCGCCCAGCCGGCTGGCCCGTTGGGGCGGGCGCCTGCAGAAGCGGGTACTGCGCGGCTACCGGCGCTCGCTGGCCTGGACTCTGCGGCACCAGCCGATCGCCCTGCTGGCGCTGTTGTGCGTGGTGGGGCTGAACGTGTATCTGTACACCGTGATCCCCAAGGGCTTCTTTCCACAGCAGGACACCGGGCGCATCAACGGCAATATCCGCGCCGACCAGAGCACGTCCTTCCAGTTCATGCAGCAGCGGCTGGTGCGCTTCATCGACGTGGTGCGTGCTGACCCGGCGGTCGAGAGCGTGACCGGCTTCACCGGCGGCGGCCAACGCAACACGGCTAGCATGTTCATGGCGCTCAAGCCACTGGCCCAGCGCGATGTATCGGCCGACCAGGTGGTAGCCCGGCTACGCGCCCAATTGGCGCACGAGCCCGGCGCCAATCTGTTCATGGTGCCGGCGCAAGACATCAGCATTGGCGGGCGGCAGTCGAATGCCCAGTACCAGTACACCTTGCAGGCCGACGACCTGGCCGATCTGCGTGCCTGGGAGCCGCGCATTCGGCGCGCGCTGTCGCAGTTGCCCGAACTGACCGACGTGAACAGCGACCAGCAGGACAACGGCCTGCAGACCTCGGTGGTGATGGACCGCGAGGCCATGGCCCGACTCGGCCTGAGCGTCAGCACGGTAGACACCACCTTGAACAACGCCTTCGGCCAGCGCCAGGTCGGCGTAATCTACAACCCGCTGAACCAGTACCGGGTGGTGATGGAGCTGGCACCAGAATTCCTGCAAAACGCCGATTCGCTGCGCAGCCTGCTGTTCACGGCCAAGAGTGGCGCACAGATTCCGCTGGCGGCGTTTGCCAAGGTGGAGCTGACCAACACGCCGCTGTCGGTGAACCACCAGAGCGGCACACCGGCCACCACCGTCAGCTTCAACCTGCCACTGGGCGTGACCTTGTCGCAGGCCACCGATGCAGTGAACGACGCAGTGGCCGGGCTGGGCGTGCCGGTGTCGGTACGCGGCAGCTTCCAGGGCACGGCGCAGGCCTTCAAGAGTTCTCTAAGCAGCCAGCCGCTATTGATACTGGCGGCCATCGTCACCATCTACCTGGTGCTGGGCATCCTCTACGAGAGCCTGATCCACCCGATCACCATCCTGTCGACCCTGCCCTCGGCCGGGGTCGGCGCACTGCTGGCCCTGATGGCGTTCAACACCGAGTTTTCCATCATCGCCCTGATCGGGGTGATTCTGCTCATCGGCATCGTCAAGAAAAACGCCATCATGATGATCGACTTTGCGATTACCCGGCAGCGCAACGCCCGCCAGGTATCGGCCGCCCAGGCCATCTACCGGGCTGGCCATCTGCGCCTGCGGCCGATTCTGATGACCACCGCGGCCGCCATGCTGGGCGCCATACCGCTGGCCATCGGCCATGGCGACGGGGCCGAGCTGCGCCAGCCGCTGGGCATCGCGGTGGTCGGCGGCCTGGTGCTGAGCCAGCTGCTGACGCTCTACACCACACCGGTGGTGTATGTGGCCATGGACCGGCTGCGCGTCTGGGGCCAGCGCTTACGGCGCAAGCCCGGGCTTATTTCTCACGATTTGCGGAGTGCCAGCGATGCTGCCTAAATTTCCTCTTGCATGCGGCTGCGCCCTGTTGCTTGCTGCCTGCAGCACCACGCCGCCCTACCAGGCGCCCAGCGCGCCCGCCACCAGCACCTTCAAGGAAACCGGCGTCTGGCAAAGCGCCGATCCGCAGGCCGCCGCTGTGCCGGACGACTGGTGGCTGCTGTTCAACGACCCGGTGCTCAACGATCTGCAAAGCCGGGTCGGCAACAACCAGAACCTGCTGGGCAGCGCCGCACAGATCCGGGTCGCCCAGGCCGCACTGGGCAGCAGCCGCGCCGCTTTGGCACCCACGCTGGGCACCGGCCTGAGCGCCAGCCGCAGCGCCTCGCCCAGCGCAGGAGCCGCCAACAGCGTCGCCCTGACCGGCAGCGCCAGCTGGGAGCTGGATCTGTGGGGCCGACTCTCGGGCGCGGTGACCGGCGACCAGGCCCGCGTGCAGGCCAGCCAGGACGATCTGGCCGCAGCCCGCTTGTCGCTACAGGCCACGGTGGCACAAACCTATTTCTCGCTTCGCGCGGCCGAGGCCCAGTCGGCGCTGCTGGAGCGCAGCGTCCAGGCTTACCAGCGCTCCCTGGAGTTGACGCAGAACCGCTACCAAGGGGGCGTGGCATCGGCCGGCGACGTGGCGCAGGCGCAAACCCAGCTGAAAACCACCGCCGCCCAGCAAGTGGATGCAGAAAGTTCGCGTGCCCAGCTGGAGCATGCGCTGGCGGTACTGCTAGGCCTGGCTCCGTCCGAATTCAGCCTGGTCCGCACCGCGGCCCTGCCGGCCGTACCCCCTGTGCCCGACCAGTTGCCTGCCAGCCTGCTGGAGCGCCGCCCGGACATCGCCGCCGCCGAGCGCCGCGTCGCCGCGGCCTACGCGCAGATCGGCGTGGCCAAGGCCGCCTTCTTCCCGGCGCTGACGCTGTCGGCCAGTGCCGGCTACAAGGGCAGCTCCTTGGCGAATCTGGTCAGCGCACCGAATCTGCTGTGGTCGATAGGGCCGGCGCTGGCGCTCACCGCCTTGGACGGCGGGCAACGCCAATCGGCCGTGGACTCGGCCCGCGCCAGCACCGATGCGGCCACGGCCAGCTACCGCCAGACCGTGCTGACCGCATTGCAAGAGGTGGAAGACAACCTGGTGATCGCCGGCAGCCTGCAGCAGGAAGCCGCGTTGCAAACCGAAGCCCTGGCGGCCGCCAACCGCTCGCTGGAGATTGTGAAGAATCAGTACCAGAGCGGTACGGTGAGCTATCTGAATGTGGTGATCGCGCAGGCCACGGCGCTGTCCAGTGAACGCAGCCTGCTGGACCTGCAGAACCGCCGTCTGGCAGCGACCAACCAGCTATTGAAGAATATCGCCGGGCGCTGGTAGCTGTGGCTCACCCCCAAGCTCCAGCGCTGCGCACTTTCCGCCACCCCCCTTGCAGGGGGCGATACCAGTGGCCCGGCAAAGCCGGGGCCAGCTATCTCTGGGAAATACGGGGCGACCTTTACACCCTAGCTAGGTTCAGTGCAGGTGGCGAGGACGACGGCCGCCACCACCGTGACCACCGGAGCCACCCGATCCGCCCGGGCCGCGCGGGGGTTTGCCCAGCTCCAGCGAATTCACCAGGGCGTCGAAGCGCTGGGTGAACAGCAAGTCGATCTCGCGCACTACGCCGTTCAGCTCTGACGCGTCGAAATGGCGCTCCATCATGTTGATCACGTCCTGCACCAGCAGATCTCGCTGCACCTGCATGATGGCGGCGGGCGTGGGGCCGACAAACAGCATCAGGAAATCATCGCGCGAATCGTCGGTGGCGTCCTGGTCTTCTTCGTCGAAGTCGGTGTCGTAGAAGGTGATTTCGATGGACGCGCCGCGCTCGGCCAGCTCGTTCAAGCTCATGCACATTTCGTCCAGCGCCTGCTTGAAGTCTTCATCGCCCGGCACCGTCCAGCACATCTGCAGCATGTGCTCGGGCGCATCGAACTGGATGCCCGGCTCTTCCTCGTAGGCGCTGCCCGCGGCATCCGCCAGGGACTTGGCACCCGCGTACTTCCACAGCGGTTTTAACGCGTCCTGGATCTGGTTGAATGTCACGTCAGCGCGCAAAGGCACCTGGCCATGCACATGGATTTCAAAGGGGGCGTTGTAGCGAGGCATGGTGAGATATTAGGCGCTTTTTAGGGGTATTGAAAACCAGCGCGCTTCTTTTACGAAATGGTGGCTCGGACCGGAATCGAACCGGTACGACTTGCGTCGGCAGATTTTAAGTCTGCTGTGGCTACCAATTACACCACCGAGCCTGCGCATAGCCTGGCATTGTGAAACAAAACAGCCCCGGCAACACATGGGTTGACAGGGCCGGATCCGGAAGCAGAAGCTTCGTTTTCGTCTCGCCAAGGCTAAAAAGCAGCCGCATTGTAACCCGCGGCCGGCTGCGGCCCGGTACCGCCACACTACAAAGCAATGCAATTGGATGCAGAAACAAAAAAGCCCGAGAGGCTCGGGCTGAAAAGGAATCTGGAGGCGCGACCCGGAGTCGAACCGGGCTAGCCGGATTTGCAATCCGGTACATAACCGCTTTGTTATCGCGCCAAAATTCGACGTAAAAAAGGGAAGCATATAGCTTCCCTTTTTTACCAATTTGGAGCGGGAGAAGAGTCTCGAACTCTCGACCTCAACCTTGGCAAGGTTGCGCTCTACCAACTGAGCTACTCCCGCGTTTCAAGCCTTGCATTATAGCATGGCTTTTTACCCAAAATCCGATTTAACTGAATTAACCGAATCTTGAATTCTGGAGGCGCGACCCGGAGTCGAACCGGGCTAGCCGGATTTGCAATCCGGTACATAACCGCTTTGTTATCGCGCCCAAATCACATATGAAAAAGGGAAGCCTGTAGCTTCCCTTTTTACCAATTTGGAGCGGGAGAAGAGTCTCGAACTCTCGACCTCAACCTTGGCAAGGTTGCGCTCTACCAACTGAGCTACTCCCGCGTTTCAAGCCTTGAATCATAACATGATTTTTAGCCTGTTTTTGATTTGAACTTGGTTCAAATCGCTTGCTGCTTCAAACTATTCGTGTGCTGCAGTAAGCCTCAAATTATAGCCCACTTTTTCAACCTTTCCACGCCCTCCTCCAATCTGTGCAAATCTTTGGAAGCAAAACACCAGCGCAGCCAGCCCTGGGCTTGCGGCGCAAACGCATTGCCGGGTGCCAGGCCCAGACCAGCCTCCGCCACCAGGCGCTTGGCGGTCAGCAGCGAATCGGTATGGCCGGCCAATTGGAAGAACGCATACATGCCGCCCGGCGCCGGTGCCACTTGCACGCCCGGAACCGCCTGCAACAAGGGCACCAGGGTGTCACGGCAGGCCTTCAGGTGGGCCACCACGCGTGGGGTGATCTCATCGGTGCGCTGCAAGGCCGTGATGCCCGCGCGCTGCACGAACACGCTGGCGCACGAGGTGTTGAACTCGATCAGCTTGCCCATGTGCTGGGTCGCGCTGGCAGGCATCACCAGCCAGCCCAGCCGCCAGCCGGTCATCAGAAAGCTTTTGGAAAAGCTGTGCACCACCACCAGGCGGTCTTCGGGATCGGCCAGGTCCAGGAAACTCGGCGCGCATCCATTGGCACTGGGCGCGTAGTACAGCCGCTCGTACACCTCGTCGGCCAGGATCCAGGTGCCGGTGCGTCGGCAATGGTCAAGAATGGTTTGCTGCTCGGCCCGGCTCAGGGTCCAGCCAGTGGGGTTGTTCGGTGCATTCAGCACCAGCAGCTTGGTGCCCGGCGTGACAGCGGCCAGCAGCGCGTCCATGTCCAGCCCCCAGGCACCGTCGGCCTGGGGTTGCAAGGGCACGCAGCGCAGGCGCGCGCCCATGATCGCCGGCTGGGCCGTCAGATTCGGCCAGACCGGCGTGACGGCGACCACCTCGTCGCCCGCGTCCACCAGCAGTTGAACCGCCAGCATCAGCGCATTCACGCCGCCCGAGGTGATGGCGATGCGCTCGGCGCCGATAGCACCGTGCAGCGCACCCATGTAGCTGGCGACGGCCTCGCGCAGCTCCGGCAGGCCGAGGTTGTGGGAATAAAAGGTTTCGCCTTTTTGCAGCGATTCGATCGCGGCCTGGCGGATGAAGTCGGGCGTGACTTCATCGCTCTCGCCGAACCAGAAGGCCAGCACGTCGCTACGCCCCATGCCAGCGTTAGCGACTTCACGGATTTTGGATTCTTCGAGACTCAGGATGGCTTGGCGCATAGACGGATGAAAGCTGTGGAGGCATGATTATGCGCAAGCCCTTTTGGAGAAGCCCATGCATCTGCAGACCTTGTATTGCGCCTGCCTCGCCCTCGCACTGGCCGGCGCGGCCCCACACGCCATGGCCAAAACCAAAAAGACCAAGGGCGGCTCGCAGGTGCGGCTTCTCAAAGATTCTTCGGAGGGCACGGTCGAGCGCAACCGCCGTCTGCTGCGTGAATGCAAGGGGCGGCCGAACGCCGGGGCCTGCGCCGGCTTTACAGGCAAATAGCGCTAGCCGGGCCGGACCATCTTGCAGCTCGTCGGCATCTCGGCCTGCGCCGGGCTGATCTGCTTGATGACGCGAAAGCCGTAGCCCGAACCTTCAACATCGAACTTCACGCCGGGTGTGCCCTGGCGGTCCATGATGCCCACGGCCAGCGGCTGCTGGAACTGGTGGTCGGCCGCGCGCATGCTGCCGCTTTGGCCATATAAACTGACACTGGCGCGCTCCAGGCTTGCAGCGACAGCTACCAAATCCATAGTACCGGCCTTCTCGATGGCCTGGGCCAGGGCCTCCACCATCAGCTGCATCCGCATGTGCAGATAATCGTCGGCAGGCTTGGGAAAGCGCTGGCGGAAGCTCTGCACAAAGGCCTCGCTCTGCGCCGTCGGCAGATTCGGCAGCCAGTCGGCCACGGCGATGACCTTGCCCACACCGGCCTCGCCCAGGGCCGCTGGCGCGCCCAGTGCATTCCCGTAGAAGGTGTAGAACTTGCCCTCGAAACCCACCTCGCGCGCCGCCTTGACCAGCAAGGTCAGGTCGTTGCCGAAGTTGCCGGTGATCACCGCCTGCGCGCCGCTGGCCTTGATCTTGGTGGCATAGGGAATGAAGTCCTTGATGCGGCCCAGCGGGTGCAGCTCGTCGCCCACCAACTGCACATCAGGGCGCTGCAGCGCCAGCTGGCGCTTGGCCTCGCGCGCCACGGCCTGGCCAAAGCTGTAGTCCTGGCCCAGGATGTAGACGCTTTTCACCGCCGTGTCGTCCTTGAACACCGACATCAGCGCAGCCATGCGCATGTCGGCATGGGCGTCGAAGCGGAAGTGCCAGTAGCTGCATTTCTCGTTGGTCAACGTCGGGTCGACCGCGGCGTAGTTGAGGAACAGCACGCGCTTGCCCGGCTCACGTTCGTTGTGCTTGTTGATGGCGTCGATCAGCACCGCCGCGGTGGCCGAGTTATTGCCCTGCAGCACGATCTGCACGCCGTCGTCGATGGCCGCGCGCAGCGCCGACAGTGCCTCTTCGTTCTGCCCCTTGCTGTCCAGCCGGTCCAGCGCCAGCAGGTGTTTGCCGTCCGGCAGCTTGACGCCGCCGCGCGCGTTCACCCGTTCCACCGCCCAGACCAGATTGCGGAACACCGCCTCGCCGCCATTGCCCAGCGGGCCGCTCAGGGCCTCGATCTGGGCGATCTTGATCGGTGCCGGGGCCGCCAGCGCCAGCCCGGCTGCGGGCGCGCATAGCGCCAAAGCCAGCGATTTCAAGACCTGGCGGCGAAACTTAAACATGCAGAAATTTCCTTGAAATAGTCGAGCGCGCACACAGATTCCATCCATGCGGCAATCACGGTGAGCGCCGCGCAGTGTAAATGGAGCCCACTATGTTTTTTGCTGCTACCCACCCCGCCTACCATCCCGCCATCGTCCGCCAAAACCAGCAACTGCGCAGCCTGCACGCGCTGCAACGCCTGGTCGATGAAAAACGCTCTGCGGGCTACCGCATCACCCAGGACGAACAGGCCTACAGCCTGCAGTTCGACGTGCCCGGCATTGCCAAAGAGCAGCTGTCCATCGGTATCGAAGGCAATGTGGTGCGGATCGAAAGCCAGGCCGACGCGCCGCGCAGCTACAAGGCTGCGTACGAGTTGCCGCTGGACATCGACGTCTCTGCCAGCGATGCCAAGCTGGAAAACGGCGTACTGACCTTGAAGCTGGCGAAAAAGATCCCCGTCAGCAACGTCGCCAACCTGACCATCAACTAAAGGGAACCCAGCGGCCAGCGCGGCTTCACGTCGAAAGCGTAAGCCCGCGTGGCCTGCTGCAGGCCCGACTGCAGGCGCATTGCACCGGCCATGGCAATCATTGCGCCGTTGTCGGTGCACAAATGCAGCTCGGGGTAATGCACACGGATACCGGCTTTGGCGCAGACGGCATTCAGCTGGCTGCGCAGCGCCTTGTTGGCGCCCACGCCACCCGCCACCACTAGCCTGCGCAGGCCGGTGCGCTGCAGCGCGGTGATCGATTTCTTCAACAGCACCTCAACAATCGCCGCCTGCGTGCTGGCCGCCAGGTCGGCCTTGCGCGGCTCCAGATCGTCGCCCAGCTTCTTGGCCTGGGTCATGACCGCGGTCTTCAAGCCGGCGAACGAGAAGTCCAGGTTACCGCTGTGCAGCAGCGGCCGCGGCAGCTTGAAGGCCGCGGGATCGCCCTGCTCCGCCAGCCGCGACAAGGCCGGGCCGCCCGGATAGCCCAGGCCCATCAGCTTGGCCGATTTGTCAAAGGCCTCGCCAGCCGCATCGTCTATGGTTTCGCCCAGAATTTCGTAACGGCCTACGCCGTCCACCCGCATCAGCTGGGTATGGCCGCCTGACACCAGCAGCGCCACGAACGGAAACTCCGGCGGGTCGGCGCTCAAGAACGGCGACAGCAAATGCCCTTCCAGATGGTGCACGCCCAGCACCGGCTTGCCGAGTGCCGCGCCCAGCGCGCAGGCCACGCCGGCACCCACCAGCAGCGCACCGGCCAGGCCCGGGCCCCGGGTATAGGCCACCACATCTACATCGGCCAGCGTCTGGCCGGCCTCGTCCAATACCTGCTGGGTCAGCGGCAGCACGCGACGGATATGGTCGCGGCTGGCCAGTTCCGGCACTACGCCGCCATAGGCCTGGTGCATCTCGATCTGGCTGTGCAGCGCATGCGACAGCAGCACCGGCACCGCACTGGTGTTGGCTCCGTCGGCGCGGACCAGGGCAATACCCGTTTCATCGCAAGATGATTCAATACCTAATACCAACACAGGCGTACCCTATCTGTATGCACAACAACGAAGCCGCGAGTTTAGGCTACCCCCTCTTTCGGGCGGAACGACCGCCCCAAATTGGCGCGAATCTTGCGGGTTTTTGACCATGACTGAAGCCCTGCGCATCGTAGTGATTGCCCCAGACCTGGATGTACTCGATCCACGGGACGACGACGCCTTGCTGCAAGCCGAACGCTCGCGCGCGCTGCGCATCGGCCTGCTGGAAAACGGCTACAACCTGGTCGCCGTGCTGCCCGGCGATAGCTTTCTGGCCGAACGCCTGGCCCAGCTGCAGCCCGACATGGTGATCGTCGACGCCGAAAGCGAGGCCCGCGACGCGCTGGAGCACGTGGTGATGGCCACCCGTAACGCGCCGCGCCCCATCGTCATGTTCACCAACGACGGCGACACCTCGCATGTGAAGGACGCGGTGGCCGCCGGAGTCTCGGCTTACATCGTGGCCGGGCTGTCGGCCGACCGCATCCGCCCCATCCTCGACGTGGCCATGGCCCGCTTCGAACACGAACAGGCGCTGCGCCGCGAACTCGCCGATACCCGGGTCGAGCGCGACGAGCACAAGGCCGAGCTGCACAACCGCAAGGTGATAGACCGCGCCAAGGGCCTGCTGATGCAGCGCCAGGGCCTGAGCGAAAAAGAAGCCTACGACCGGCTGCGCAAAGCCGCCATGGACAAGAGCCTGAAGCTGGTAGACGTGGCCCAGCGCATCCTCGACGTGGCCGAGCTTTTATCCTGAAATGGTGCAATGCACACAATTAGTGCATCAATTTGTAAGCAGTAAAATAAAAGACTAAAACCTGCCTTAGCGCAACCATTGCCTGCGCAAGCAGCTACTTATTTAATAGCAACACAGTGGTGGCATGGTGCTTGCGCAAACAAGGCAGGCCCCTGCTGGCATGTCGTGCTTATTGACCCAACCCGGCCCCGCCGTCACCTACCCCCGTGAAATCTGATCTAGTACCCACTGCCCGGTCCCACCACAGCAGCCCGTTGATTGCGCGCTCGGTAGACCTGCACAAGGTGCTCGACACCCTGGTCCACAACCTGGAAGGCATGGCCTACCGCTGCCTGTTGGACGGCGAATGGACCATGCGCTTCGTCAGCCAGGGCTGTTTCCGGCTCACCGGCTACGAAGCCGCCGACCTGCTGGACAACCAGCGGGTGTCATGGGAGGACATCACCCACCCCGACGACCGGCAGCGGATACGCCAAGAAGTGCTGCAGGCGGTGCAGGCCGGTCACGGCTACACCTTGCACTACGCCATCATCACCCGCAGCGGTGCGGTGCGCCGGGTCAAAGGCCAAGGTGTGATGGTGATGGATGAAAGCCAGCAGCAGGTGCTGGAGGGCTTCATCCAGGATGTAACCGACATCCACCAGACCCTGGAAGCCCTGGCCCACGCCGAGCTGCGCTACCGGCAGATCTTCGAGCATGCGCGCGAAGGCATCTTCCAGACCTCGCTGGAGGGCCGCTACCTGTCGGCCAACCCGGCGCTGGCCCGGCTCTACGGCTACGGCACGGCCGACGAGCTGATTGCCGACCTGTCCGACATCGACCGCCGCCTGTATGTGCAGCCGGGCCGGCGCGAACGCTTCCAGAAGCTGATGGCCGCCCACGGCGAGGTCAGCAACTTCGAGTCCGAGGTGTACCGGCGCGACGGCAGCAAGATCTGGATTTCCGAAAACGCCCGCAGCGTGCGCAATGCGCGCGGCGAATTCATCTGCTTTGAAGGCACGGTGCAAGATATTACCGAGCGCCGCAGCCAGCTGGAGCAGCTGGAGCGCCAGGCCAATTACGACGCCCTCACCGGCCTGGCCAATCGCAACCTGCTGCGCGACCGCATCGGCCCAGCCATCGCCCACGCCGAACGCATGGGCCACTTTCTGGCCGTGGTGTTCATCGACCTGGACCACTTCAAGCTCATCAACGACAGCCTGGGCCACGACGCCGGCGACCAGCTGTTGGTGGAGATCGCCCAGCGCATGCGCGGCTGCGTGCGCGCCAGCGACACCGTGGCGCGGCACAGCGGCGACGAGTTCGTGCTGCTGCTGAACGAGCATTTCCGCATCCATAGCGTGATCGCCCACCTGCAGCGCGTGCTCAAGCAGGTGAACCAGCCGGTCAGCCTGCTGGGCCGCGAATTCCAGATGGGCGCCAGCATGGGCGTGGCGCTGTACCCGCAGGACGGCATGGACGCGCAAAGCCTGCTCAAGCACGCCGACGTGGCCATGTACGCAGCCAAGGAGCGCGGCCGTAACAACTTCCAGTTCTTCACCCCCGAGCTCAACAAGCTGGCCGACGAACGGCTCGACCTGGCCACCGCCATGCGCTTCGGCCTGGAGCAAAACGAATTCAGCGTGGTCTACCAGCCCAAGGTCGACCGGCACCGGCGCATTGTTGGCGTTGAGGCGCTGGCCCGCTGGCACAGCGCCAGCTGCGGCAGCGTGGGGCCGGACCGCTTCATCCCCATGGCCGAGGAAACCGGCCTGATCGGCGAAATCACCGAACGGGTGCTGCGCCAGGCCTTCCACGCCGCCACCCAGTGGGGCCCGGTGCACGGCCGGGCGCTGACCCTGGCGGTCAACCTGTCGGCCAAGCTGTTCCTGGCCGACGACCTGGTGCAGCGCGTGGCCGGCTGGCTGGCCGACAGTGGGCTGCCGCCGCAGCGTGTCGAGCTGGAGATCACCGAAAGCGTGTTCCTGGACGACAGCGAGCGCGCCATCAGCGTGCTGCAGGCCTTCAAGGCGCTGGGCTTCAGGGTGGCGATGGACGACTTCGGCACCGGCTACTCCAGCCTGTCCTACCTGCGCCATTTGCCGTTGGACACGGTGAAGATCGACCGCTCCCTGATCACCGACATGGAGTTCGACGAAGACGTGGCCATGATCGCCCAGGCCATGGTCGGCCTGTGCCGCAATCTGCGCAAAACCGTGGTCGCTGAGGGCGTGGAGAACCCGGCCCAGTTCGCCCTGCTGTGTGCCCACGGCTGCGAGGAATTCCAGGGCTATCTGTTCGCCAAGCCGCTGGCGGCCGACGCCCTGCGCAGCCTGCTGGCGCGGCACCAAGGCAGCATTCCCGCACGGCAGCTGGAGGCCATGCACGGCTGAAATGGTGCAGCGCACACAAACAGTGCGAGCCCCCAGTTTTAAACCAAACAGGCCGCCAGCACATATTCCACCAGCGCCAGCAGCTATGCCATCCATAGCAATCAATAGGTACCACAAGCTGGCACAGTGTTTGCATAACTAGACCAAGACCAACGATGGTCCCATGACAGTTCCAACCCAAAGGCGGGTTGGCACCATCAGTATCCGGACAAAGGCGTCCCCACCCGTAGAAGGCTGCAGCCGTACAAAAGCTGCAGCGCACTGCGCGGTGAGGACGCCTTTTTTCGTTTCTCAGCTTGTCTTTTTGGGAACCTTTTGATGACCGACCTCTTGAAAACCAAACTCAGCCGCCGCTCTGTACTGCAAACCGCTGCCGTGGGCGCCGTGGGCATCAGCCCGGCACTGCGCGCCGTGGTCTACGCCCAGGGCTCCGACAAACCCGAGAAGGAAGAAGTCAAGATCGGCTTCATCCCGCTGACCGACTGCGCCAGCGTGGTGATGGCCTCGGTGCTGGGCATCGACAAGAAATACGGCGTCAAGATCGTCCCCAGCAAGGAAGCCAGCTGGGCCGGCGTGCGCGACAAGCTGGTCAACGGCGAGCTCGACTTTGCCCATGCGCTGTACGGCCTGATCTACGGCGTGCACCTGGGCGTGAGCGGCCCCAAGAAGGACATGGCCGTGCTGATGACCCTGAACAACAACGGCCAGGCCATCACCCTGAGCAAGAAGCTGGCCGAAAAAGGCGCGGTCGACGGCCCCGGCCTGGCCAAGCTGATGGCCGCCGAAAAGCGCGAATACACCTTTGCCCAGACCTTCCCCACCGGCACCCACGCCATGTGGCTGTACTACTGGCTGGCGGCTAATGGCATCGACCCGATGAAGGACGCCAAGGTCATCACCGTGCCGCCACCGCAAATGGTCGCCAATATGCGCGTCGGCAATATGGACGGCTACTGCGTGGGCGAGCCCTGGGGCCACCGCGCCATCATCGACGGCATCGGCATCACCGCGACCACCACCCAGGACATCTGGAAGGACCACCCCGAGAAGGTGCTGGGCACCACCAGCGAGTTCGTCAAGAAGTACCCGAACACCGCCCGCGCCGTCACCGCCGCGATCCTGGAAGCCAGCAAGTGGATCGACTCCGGCCTGGCCAACAAGAACAAGATGGCCGAAACCATCGCCGACAAGAGCTATGTGAATACCAGCGTCGACGCCATCAACCAGCGCATCCTGGGCCGCTACCAGAACGGCCTGGGCAAGACCTGGGACGACCCGAACTACATGAAGTTCTACAACGAAGGCGCGGTCAACTTCCCCTACCTCAGCGACGGCATGTGGTTCCTGACCCAGCACAAGCGCTGGGGCTTGCTGAAGGACCACCCCGACTACCTGGCCGTGGCCAAGCAGATCAACCAGATCGACATCTACAAGCAAGCAGCTGCTGCCAGCAAGACGCCCGTGCCCAAGGACGTGATGCGCACCAGCAAGCTGATGGACGGCGTGGTCTGGGACGGCAAAGATCCCAAGAAATACGCCGACAGCTTCAAAGTACACGGCTAAACCGTGCAGCCCCCCGCCCACCCGGCGGGGGTGCCCAGAGTTCCCATTCCCCACCAGGAGAACCCCATGGTCAGTGCCGTATTCCACTCCCCCGGTGACGCATCTTTCGATGCGCCCGAGCACCCGATGACTCCCAAAATGATAGCTACACCCGCAGCATCTACAAGCGCCAGCACACCAAAAGCACCTGAAGTCGCAGCCAAGATGCCGTTCGACTGGCGCAACCTGTGGCGCAATGTGCTGCCGCCGATTTTGGGCCTGGGCCTGTTGATCGGCATCTGGGCCATCATCTCGATCAGCACCTCCAGCAGCATCCCGTCGCCGTTTGAAACCTTCAAGGAAGCCGTGGTGCTGTTCAGCGACCCGTTCTACCGCAAGGGCCCGAACGACCAGGGCGTAGGCTGGAACGTGCTGATGTCGCTGGAGCGCGTGGCCGTGGGCTTTGGCCTGGCGGCGCTGGTCGGCATTCCGGCCGGCTTTGCGATTGGCCGCTTCGAATTCATGGGCCGCATGTTCAACCCGCTGATCAGCCTGCTGCGCCCGGTGTCGCCGCTGGCCTGGCTGCCGATCGGCCTGATGGTGTTCAAGGGCGCAAACCCGGCCGCCATCTGGACCATCTTCATCTGCTCGATCTGGCCCATGGTGATCAACACCGCGGTCGGCGTGCAGCGCGTACCCCAGGACTACATGAACGTGGCCCGGGTGCTGAACCTCAGCGAATGGAAGATCGTCACCAAGATCCTGTTCCCCGCCGTGCTGCCCTACATGCTGACCGGCGTGCGCCTGGCCGTCGGCACCGCCTGGCTGGTGATCGTGGCGGCCGAGATGCTGACCGGCGGCGTCGGCATCGGCTTCTGGGTCTGGGACGAGTGGAACAACCTGAATGTGAAGCACATCATCATCGCCATCTTCGTCATCGGCATCGTTGGCCTGGTACTCGAATACGCATTGATCAAACTGGCCACCGCCTTCACTTTTGAGGAAGTCAAATCATGAGCTCACTGACCAGCAAGTACATCGAAATCCAGGGCGTAGAGCAGACCTTCAAGACCGCCAAGGGCATCTTCCCGGCGCTGCGCGATGTGAACCTGACGATTGCCAAGGGCGAGTTCGTGGCCTTGATCGGCCACTCGGGCTGCGGCAAGTCGACCCTGCTGAACCTGATCGCCGGCCTGACCGAGCCCACCAACGGCACCCTGCTCTGCGCCAACCGCGAGATCAAAGGCCCGGGCCCCGAGCGCGCCGTGGTGTTCCAGAACCACTCGCTGCTGCCCTGGCTGACCTGCTTCGAGAACGTCTACCTGGCCGTCGAACGCGTCTTCGGCGCGGCCAACAAATCCACCGGCGTCCAGGCGGAAAACAAGGCCCAGCTGAAAGCCCGCACCGATGCGGTGCTGGCCATGGTCGGCCTGACCGCCGCCGCGCAAAAACGCCCGGGCGAGATCTCCGGCGGCATGAAGCAACGCGTCGGCATTGCCCGCGCACTGAGCATGGAGCCCAAGGTCTTGCTGATGGACGAGCCGTTTGGCGCACTCGACGCACTGACCCGCGCCAAGCTGCAGGACGAGCTGCTGGCCATCGTGCAAAAAACCCAGAGCACCGTGGTGATGGTGACCCACGACGTGGACGAAGCCGTGCTGCTGAGCGACAAGATCGTGATGCTGACCAACGGGCCCGCCGCCACCATTGGCGAAGTGCTGAACGTCGACCTGCCGCGCCCGCGTAACCGCGTGGAGCTGGCCGAAAGTGCGCAGTACCAGCACTACCGCAAGGCAGTGATCGACTTCCTGTACACCCGCCAGGCGCACGTCGAAAAGATCACTGCATAAATTCTGCCCCCGTGCCAGTCGCCCAAGCCATTGCTATCAAAAACCTAGCTACTCCCGCAGACAGCAGCAGCGCCAGCGCCCTGTTTTCCTTAGGAAAGTACCGGGACATCGTGATTGCGGTGGCGCTATTTCTGCTGTTCGACCTGGGCGTGCTGCTGGTCAACTTCTATACCTCGTACCAGATCAGCGAAGACGCGCTGGGCATCAACCTGGCCGGCCGCCAGCGCATGCTGTCGCAGCGCACGGCCAAGGCCTTGCTGGCGGTGTCGGCGGCGCGCAGCCAGGGCCTGGCCAGCCCGGCCGACCTGGACGAGCTGCGCGATGCGGTGCAGCTCTTCGACGCCAGCCTCAAGGCCTTCCAGCTGGGCGGCACCGTGCCCGGTGGCAACAACCAGCCGGTCTACCTGCCACCCGTAGCAAGCCGCCAGGCGCTGGCCGCGCTGCAGCAGGCCCAGGCGCTGTGGATTCCCTACCAGCAGGTGCTGGCGCCGGTGCTGCAAGGCCGCGCCAGCGACGCCCAGCTGCAGGCGGCCGGCGCCTATGCGCAAGCCCACAACCTGCAGCTGCTGGGCCAGATGAATGCGCTGACCACCGCACTCGAAGCCACCGCCTCGCAGCGCGCCGACCGCCTGCGCCAGGTGCAGACCGCGGGCATCGTGCTGGCGCTGCTGAACTTCGGCTTCATCCTGTTCAAGTTTTTACGCCGGCTGCGCCAGTCGGACGCCGCCATCGACGCCGCCACCGAGGAGAACCGCGAAATCCTGGCCAGCGTGCGCGAGGGCCTGTTCCTGATCACGCCCGACTACCGCATCGGCTCGCAGGTCTCGCAGTCGGCGCACCAGCTGTTTGGCCACCCGCTGCGGCCGGGCGACGACTTCTTTGGCCTGCTGGCCAGCCGGCTCGGCGACAAGGCACTGCAAGACGCCAAAGACTATGTGGAGCTGCTGTTTGCGCCGCACGTCAAGGAATCGCTGGTGCAAGACATCAACCCCTTGCTCGACGTGCGGGTGCAGCTGCCCAACCGGCTCGGCCAGGAGGTGCAGCGCACCCTGGCGTTCCGCTTCAACCGGGTCCGCGTGGGCGCGGCGGTGGCGCACCTGCTGGTCACGGTGCAGGACATTTCGGAACGCAGCGCGCTGCAGGCCACCTTGCAGGCCGAGCGCCAGCGCGCCCAAAAAGAGCTGGCCATGCTGCTGGCCGCCTGCGAGGCCGACCCGGCGCTGCTGCGCCAGTTTGTAGCCCGCTCGGAGACCAGCCTGCTGGAGGTCAACGAGCTGCTGCGCAACACCGCCCAGGGCCAACCTGCGCTGCAGCATGCGCTGGACCAGGCGGCGCGGCGCATCCACGCGCTGAAGGGCGATGCCGGCGCACTCGGCCTGGACTCGCTGGTGCACCAGGCGCATGACTTCGAATCGGCCCTGCTGCAGGTGCGCGCCGGCGGCGGCGGCGACCCGCTGCTGGCCCTGCCGCTGCCGCTGGAAGAGCTGCTGGGCAAGATCAGCGCGCTGAAGAGTCTGGCCGGCCTGCAGCGCGGCATGCTGGCCCAGGCCACCGGCACGGCCCTGAACACCGCCTTGCAGCGCCTGGCCACCGAGCTAGCCACGGCCCACGGCAAGCGGGTCACGACCCGGGTGCAGATGGAGCAGCACGGCGCCCTCAGCGCCGAGGCCGCCGACCTGGTGCGCGAGATCGCCACCCAGCTGACTCGCAACGCCGTGGTGCACGGCATTGAGGCCCCTGCCACCCGCCAGGCATCGGGCAAGGCCGCCACCGGGCAGCTGGAGATACAGCTGCAGCGCCAGGATGCGGAATGGATCTTGCGTATCCGCGACGATGGCCGGGGCCTGCATGCCGCCTCCATCCGCCAGAAGCTGCTGGACCTGGGCTGGTACACCGCCCTGCAGCTGGAGAGCTTTGATGAGCGCCAGATCGTGGCCCACATCTTCAAGCCTGGCTTTTCCACCGCCGGCAGCTTGAGCGTGCATGCGGGCCGGGGCCTGGGGCTGGATGTGGTGCAGGCCGATGTGCAACGCCTGGGCGGCCGGCTGACCCTGGCGTCGACGACCGGCCAGTTCACCGAATTCACCATCCGTTTTGAAGCTTGATGAGACTTTTAGTCGTAGATGACTCCAACATGATCCGCACGCGCATCAGCAAAGTGGTGCAAGGCGGTGGTCTGGGCAAGATCGCGCTGGTCGGCCTGGCGCGCAACGGCGTCGAGGCCTTGCGCATCGCCAAAGCCACGCAGCCCGACGTGGTGACCATGGACCTGACCATGCCCGAGATGGACGGCGTGCAATGCATACGCGAAATGCTGCGCCTGCTGCCGGGCACCCGCATCCTGGTGGTCAGCGCGCTGAACGACAAAGCCACCGCCATCGCCGCGCTAAAGCTGGGCGCGCGCGGCTTTGTGGCCAAGCCGTTCACCGACGACGAGCTGCGCCTGGCCTTGCTCGACGTGATGGAGGGCGTTTGAATGGACGCACTGACGCAGGCCGAACTCAAGCTGTTCGTCGACTCTGTGCGCCGCTACTTCGAGGTCACAACCGCCGAGGCACCGCACATCACCTCGGCCTTTCTGGGCCATGCCGATGTCACCGGCCACGCCTTCACCGGCACGGTGCAGTTCTCGGGTAGCTTCCACGGCCAGGTGCTGGTGTCCATGCCCGGCACCCTGCTGCGCGAGCTGCTGGTGCTGCAGCACGCCACTGACTTCAGCGATGCGCACCTGCTCGACGCCGTAGGTGAGATCGCCAACACCCTGGCCGGCAATGCGCGCCAGGTGCTGGGCAGCGGCCTGCATATTTCGGTGCCGACGACGCAGCAGGGGCTGAACAGCGTACTCCCCCAGGTGCGCGAACGCCCCTATGCCATCACCCTGCGCTGGCACCACCAGCCGGCGTTGGTGGTGGTGGACGTCACGCGGGGCTAGGTGCCCCGGCTGTTGGACTGGTTTGCTGCCTTTTAGGTCGTTAGCGCTTATTTGACGGGCGCAAGCAGCTCTTTATTTTGTAGCAGGTAGCTTTGCGCCAGGCTTTCGAATTCGGCAATCGGCAGCGGCCGGCTGAACAGATAGCCCTGGTAGGCGTAGCAGCCCTGGTTGGCCAGGAACTCGCGCTGGGCCTCGGTTTCCACGCCTTCGGCGATCACAGCCAGGCCCAGGCTGTCGCCCAGCGCGACCACCATGCGGGCGATGGCGGCGTCGTTCGGGTCGGTCAGGATGTCGCGCACAAAGCCCTGGTCGATCTTCAGCTGGTCCAGCGGCAGCAGCTTGAGGTGCGACAGCGACGAGTAGCCGGTGCCGAAGTCGTCCAGCGAGAAGCCCACGCCCACGCGCTTCAGCGCTGTCATCTTGGCGATCACGTCCTCGATATTCGCCACCAGCAGGCTCTCGGTCAGCTCCAGCTTCAGGCGCTGCGGCTGGGCGCCGGTGCGCTCCAGCAGGGCCAGCACCTGGTCGACAAAGTCCGCCTGGTGGAACTGCCGCGGGCTGACGTTGACGGCCACCGTCAGGTGCGCCATCTCGGGCCGGGTGGCCCAGTTGGCCAGCTGCTTGCAGGCGGTTTCCAGCACCCAGTGGCCTAGCGGCAGGATCAGGCCGGTGTCTTCGGCCAGCGGGATGAATTCGGCCGGCGACACCATGCCGCGCTGCGGGTGCAGCCAGCGCACCAGGGCTTCGACCCCGGTCATCTCGCTCTCGCCCATCACCTGGGGCTGGTAGTACAGCTGCAGCTGGTCGCCGGCCAGCGCATCGCGCAAACCGGCCTCCAGCGCCGCCCGGGCGCTGACCACGGCCTGCATCTGCGGGTCAAAAAAGCGCAGCGTGTTGCGGCCCGCGGCCTTGGCCTGGTACATGGCCAGGTCGGCGCGCTTGAGCGGCTCTTCGATGCCCTCCTCGCAATCGCCGAACAAGGTGATGCCGATGCTGGGCGTGCTGTGGTGCACATAGCCGGCCAGCAGGTAGTTCTGGTTCAGCAGGGCGAGGATTTTTTCGCCCACGCCTTCGGCCTGGGTGGCGGCTTCTAGCGGCTGTTCGCTCAGGTCTTCCAGCATCACCACGAACTCGTCGCCGCCCAGCCGGGCCACGGTATCGCCGCGCCGGCTGCAGGTCACCAGGCGCTGCGCCACCTCCTGCAGCAGCAGGTCGCCGCGGTGGTGGCCGTGGGTGTCGTTCAGGGTCTTGAAGTTGTCCAGGTCGACAAACAGCAGCGCGCCCTTGCGCTGGTGCCGGCCCCGGCTGGCCATGGCCAACTCCAGCCGGTCCATCAGCAGGCGGCGGTTGGGCAGGCCGGTCAGCGGGTCAAAGAAAGCCAGGTTCTGGATCTGTTCTTCGGCCTGCTTGCGCGAGGTGATGTCGACAAAGGTGTCCACGTAGTGGGTGATCCGGCCGTTCTCGTCCTTGATGGCGGTGATGGCAAACCAGCCCGGATACAGCTCGCCGTTCTTGCGCCGGTCCCAGATCTCGCCGAGCCAGGAGCCGGTCTTCTCCAGGCTCTCCAGCATGGCCCGGAAGAATTCGGCATCGTGCCGGCCCGAACGCAGCAGCTCCGATGGCTTCTGGCCTATGGCCTCTTGCGCGGTGTAGCCGGTGATCTCGGTGAAAGCCCGGTTCACCCGCAGGATGGTCCATTCGCTGTCGGTGACCAGCATGCCCTGCTGCGACTCGAAGGCGGTGGCGGCGATCCGCATCTCGGCGTCCGCCTGCTTGCGGCTGGTGATGTCGCGCAGCACGGAATGCACCGCCGGCTTGCCGTCGAACACGATGGAGGTGCCCTGGCCTTCGACATCGATCACCGTGCCATCCAGCCGGATGATCTTCAGCTCGGCCACGCCCACGCTGTCGCCGGTGCGGGCCACATGCTGCAGGCGCTGGGCGGCTGCGATGGCAGAGTCGGGGTGGATGCGTTCGCTGACCGGCTCGCCCAGCAGCTCGTCTGCGGACTCCGCGCCGAACAGCCGTACCGCCGCCGGGTTGCAGTAGATGATGCGGCCGTCCACATACACCACCACCGCGTCGGGCGACCATTCCACCAGCGTGCGGTAGCGTGCCTCGGTTTCCTTTTGCGCCTGCTCGCGCTGGCCGAGTATCTTCAGCAGGCGGTTGAATCCGCCGATCAACGCGCCGACCTCGTCCTGTGTGGGGGTCGCCAGCGGCGCCAGCGGCTGGCTGTGCTCGGTGACGGCCGCCAGCACACGGGCGGCGTCCTGCATCGGTGCAAACTGGCGCCGCAGCATCCACCAGGTCAGGCCGCCAGCCAGCACGGTGAGCAGCAGCGTGGCCAGCATCACCCGCTGCTCCAGCTGGCGGATCGACACGAAGGCCGCTGCCGTGGGCCAGGCCGAGGCCACGGTCCAGCCGGCCAGCGGAATCCGCACCGAGGACGACAGCAGCTCCTGCCCCGTATGGTCTACCAGCAGGCCAAAGATTTCATCGCCGTCTACCGCCCGGTCCACCGCCGGGTCCTGGCCCGGGGCGGGCAGGCGCTCCAGAATCCGGCTTTTGTCACTGGCAGTGACCACCCGCCGGTCTTTGGGCGAAACCACGGTGTACAGGCCGGTGCGTGCATAGCGCAGGTCGCCCACGCGGTCCAGAAAGTTGGCACCGTCCAGCCGGGTCCAGCCCACCACCGCGCCCACCACCCGGCCGCGGCCGTCGCGCACCGGCACCGCCATGGGAACGACCAAGGCCCGCAAGACGGGCTCCAGCCGGGGCAAGCCTACCGCCGGCACGCCGTCGCGCAGCGCAATCGCCACCGCGCCGTCGCCCTCGGGCACACGGCTGCCCAGCAGTTCGACCAGGCGGGTATCGGTATCGACGACCAGGCCGTCGGCGTTGTAGGCAACGAAGCCGCCATTGAACAAACCGCGGGTGATCAGGCGCTGGGCCAGCACCAGCGGCAACACCGACCGCTCGCTGCGCACGCTGGGCCCGGCCACCATCGCCAGGTTGGCCAGAGCCTGCAGGCGCTGCTCCAGATCGCTGTTGATGTCGGCCGCCAGGGCGCTGGTGGACGCGAGCTGCTGCTCGCCCAGCAGCATCTTCATGTCGTCGCGCAGCACCTGGCTGGCATAGAAGGCCAGCGACCAGATACCCGCCAGAAAAATGGCCAGCGTACTCAGGGTGACCCGGGTCTTCAGTGAACGCCACTGAAACACATTCCAGTCCATGCAAAACTTCTCCGTCGCTGCGCGCGTGTCCGAGGGTAGCCGAGCCCGCGCCATGCCACGGGCCCCAAAAAGTGTCTATTTGTATCCTCGCAACCATACCACCCCCGCTGCGCTGCGGGACGGAACGCTGTCACGATCGCTGCAGGTCTTTGGTCAACAAGCCACAGTGCGCAGGAAGTCGGCCAGCGTGCAGCCGGCCACCGGCTGGAAGCAGTCGTCCAGCACCAGCAAGGACTGGATGCGGTCGATCCGGAAGCTGCGGAAATCGCGCCGCACCTCGCACCAGGCCACCAGGGTCCAGACCCGGCCCCAGTAAAAGCAGCCCAGGGGGTGCACGGTGCGCTGGCTGGTGGCGTCTTTTACGTCGCTGTAGTCCATATGCACCTTGCGGCGCAGGCCGCTGGCCTCGCGCAGCTGCTGCAAATGGTTGCGCACCGGCGCCGTCAGGCCGTTGTAGCTGGCCGGCGGCGCGTAGACCGCCAGGCTCTCGGCCGCAGCCCGCGCGGCCGACGGCAGGATGGACAGCATCTTGCCCAGCGCGTCCTCGGCGGCCAGCGCCAGCGGTGCGTCCAGCCACGGCTGGGACAAGCGCACCGCCGCCACCAGGGCCTTGGCCTCGTCCTGGCTGAACATCAGCGGCGGCAGCTCGAAGCCCGCGCCAAAACGGTAACCGACCCCGGCCTCGCCCTCGATAGGCACGCCCTGGCGCTGCAGATCGGCCACGTCGCGGTACACGGTGCGCTCCGACACCTCCAGCCGTTCGGCCAAAAAGGTGGCAGTCGACAGGCGCCGGCCACGGATCAGCTGGACCAGGTGGAAAAGGCGGTCGGCACGGCGCATGGTTTTATAAGCTTTTCAGGCCGCTAGCGAAGGTGTGGATTGCGCGGGCCGCTATCAAAATTGAGTATTCCGGCGTCAGGCCTGCACACCGATGTACACCGCCACCCGACCGTCGCCGCTGTATTCCTCGAAGTCGGCAGCGTAGGTACGTGGATGGGCTGGCGCGTCGGCAAAATACTGCCAGACCGCGCCCCACACCGCCACCACCGTCGCCGGCATCGCGCCCTGCCCTTCGAACACCAGGTACTCGCCGGCCGGCACCGTGCTGCCGACCAGGCCGTCCGGCACCGTATCGGACAGCACCGCGGCGGTCAGGTCATACGCACCGTGGGCATCGGACGCATAGCCGCTGTACACGCCGTACAGCGCCGACTGCGGCGTATAGCCGGGCACGGACTGCGCCACCCGCTCGGAAAAGAAGCGGCCCCACAGCGCCGGGATCTTGCCGGTGGCGGGCGTGGCCTCGTCGGCATTGCTGGTACGGGTGCGGATGCCGGCCAGCTGCTTGGGCTGGGCCAGCTGCACAAGGCGCGGCGGGAAGATGGTGGTCATCGCAAGGCTTTATAAAAAGTGGGGAGAATTTACACCGGCCGGCAGCCCTGAGCTCCATGCTATGCAATATATAGCTAGCTGCGCAGATACTTCCTGCGCTAGAAGGCTAATTCGTATTGTGGTTCGGTCGCAAAATGCAGCGCCTGCGGGTCGGCCTGCATGGCCTGGGCGATCAGCCGCATGTCGTGGTCGCTGATGTCGAACAGGCCGAAGCGGAACTTGTAGCCCCAGCGCTGCGGCGATTCGACAAACTCGAAATGCGCCACCAGCGGCAGGATCGACGCCTCTTGCGCCCGCACATACGCCACGTCCTTGCGAAACGGCACAAAACCGCCACCCATGTCGTACGCATAGGGTTCGCCGGGCAGCACGATGCCTATCGACACAAAGCTCTGCAGCCGGTCCTTGCCGCCCATGGTGACGGTGGGCGCGTAGTAGGCCACGCGGTCGCCCGGCCGCACGCGCTTCAGCGGCGCGACCTTGCCATGGCAGACCTGCATGTAGCCCGGCCCGTCCACCGCTGCGCAGCCACGCCGCGCATGGGCGGCGCTGGCCACGGCAATCCAGTTATTGCGTGCCATGGCGGCGTCTTCAGGCCATGGAATGCAGGCCGACGCGGTTGCCGTCCGGGTCACGCAGATGGGCGATGAAGCCCATGCCGGGTGGCAAGGCCGTCTTGGGCTTGAGCAGCTTGGCGTCCAAAGTCTGCAGGCGGTCCAGGGCGGCATCGATGCTGGGCGAGCAGTCCAGATAGACCAGCGTGCCCTCGGTCGACGGCTGGGTGGTGTCGGCACCGGTTTGCAGGCAGCCTTTGACGCCCTCGTCCGGGGCGGTAAAGATGGCCAGCGTGTAATCGTGCCCGCCCATGGGGAAGACTTCGCGGTGCAGGTTCTTGCCCAGCACGGTCTCGTAGAAGCGCTGGGCGCGGTCGATGTTGGTGACCGGGATTTCAAACCAGCTGATGGCGTTGGGAGTGGCGTTGGTGGACATGGGAGCTTCCTTTCGGTGCAGTTAAAGAGAAGCGAATGGTGCCAACCTGCTGCTGACAACGTAGTGTCAGCAGCGTTCAACGCCCGCGCCTTTTGCTAGCATAAACATAGCTACCTGCGCAGGTGGAATATCCGCCAGCGCTCAAAAAGGCTTAAACCCTTATTTCGGCAGGAAAAGCAGCCAGAAGACCAGCAGGAAATTGAGCAGCACCGACACCGCCAGGCCCAGCTTCCACACCGCCGTGGGGTCGCGCTGCAGCAGGGGTGATGGCGCGGGGGCGGTCAGCGGACGGGATGCGCCGCGCTCCAGCGCCAGCAAAAACTCCTCGCCGGTCTCGAAGCGCTGGCGCTTGTCACGGGCCACGGCTTTTTGCACCACGTGGTCGAGCCAGATCGGGATCTCGGGGTTGTGCCGGCTGGGCGCAATCGGGTCGCGGTAGTAGCGGCCCACCTGGTAGGGCAACACCTCGCCGTAGGGCAGCTTGTGGGTCAGCAGCTGGTACAGCGTGACACCCAGCGCAAACAGGTCGCTCTGGGCATTCGGCAGCTCCTCTGCCGCGTCGCCCCCCAGCGCGCTGAAGCCCCATTGCTCGGGGTTGATGTAGCTGGGCGTACCCGCGTGCAGCTTGCGCATGGCCTCGGGCTCGCGGCCGGTCAGGGCCACGCCCAGGTCCAGCAGGCGCAGCACGCCGTCTTCGCCCTGGTGCAGGTTGGCCGGCTTGATGTCGCGGTGGATCACGTTCTGCCGGTGCAGCCGGCCCAGCGCCTCGGCCACCTGGCGGGCCGCGGCCACGGCCTGGTGCACGCTGAACTTGCTTTGCCGGTCCAGCATCTGCTGCAGGGTTTCGCCGCTGTGCCAGTTGTACAGCAGGTAGGCGGCGCTGGCCGGCTGGCCGCTGACGCTATTGGCCGGAAAGGTGTCGTGCAGCATGACCAGGTGCTCGGCCGCGCGGCTGGAGCCCATGCGCTTGGCCAGCCAGGCCTCGTGGGCCAGCATGGCGCGCTCCTGCGGGTCGTGGGCGCGGCTGGGATGCAGGGTCTTCAGCGCGTACAGCTGCTGGGTTTGGGGATGCCGCACCTGGACCACGACGTTGATGCCGTTGTCGGCCACCGGGGCGGTAACGGCCAGGCCGTCCAGCATGTCGCCGACGCGGAACGGGCCGGGAATCGGCAGCGCCCGGAACGCACGGTTTTCGTCTTCCAGCGTGGCGTCCAGCAGGCCCAGCACGCGCACCACCATGGCGGTGGCGTTGTCGCGGCTGCCGGCCTTGAGGGCAGTCTGCACCAAGGTTTCGGCGGCCAGCCGGGCGTTGTCGCCCTGGGCCAGCGCCTGCAGCTGGGCGTCGGGCAGCACACCGTGCACGCCGTCGGTCAGCAGCACGAACACGTCGCCAACCTGCAGGTCGCCCTGCATGTAGTCGACCACCAGGCGCTCGTCCACGCCCACCGAGCGCAGCAGCTGGTGCCGCAGATCGGGGTGGTCGGGCACGTGGTCGTGGGTCAGCTGGCTGAACTGGCCATCGCGCAGCAGGTAGGCGCGCGAATCGCCCACATGGGCCACGGTGTAGGACTGGCCACGCAGCACCACGGCGGTCAGCGTGGTCAGGCCCATGGCCGGCTTGCGGCGCCGGTTCATGCCAGTGAGCCAGGCGTTGTGTGCACCAATAATGCGATCCAGGGCCACCGTGGTGTCCCAGGTTTCGGGCGTGCTGTAGTAATCGCGCACCAAGCTGGTGACGGTAGTTTGCGCCGCCTCCTGGCCCATGCCGCCGGTGCTGACGCCGTCGGCCAGCGCGGCGATGGAGCCCATGTCCGCCTGGCCCGCCTCGGGCAGCATGGCGGCGCAAAAATCTTCGTTGGTGGGCTTGGTGCCGGCCTGCGAGCTAAAACCTATGTCGATGTGGAATGCCATGCACCAATGATGCAAGTTTCATTCCCAATTTGGTGCATTCCCGACTGGTAATTACCCCACCAGCATTTGCATGCTGTGCTCATAGAGGGCGGACAGGCTCTCGAACACCTCCAGCAGGCCTTCGCTGGCGGTGGCCAGCTGGTCCAGGCCCGGGCCGCGCTGCAACTGGTGGGCGCCGGCCAGCATCTGGCGCCAGTAGACGGCGGCGGTTTCCAGCCCGGCGCGGATGTCGGGGCTGCTCAACGGGATGTCGTTCAGGTAGTTCAGCGCCTGCTCGAAGGCGGCGCGCGACTCGGCCATGCCGACCTGGGCCCGCTGCTGGGTGGCGCGGTCGCCCAGCACCCCCAGCAAGGCGAATTTGGCAAAGCGCTGGGACAGCATGCGCTGGCGCCCGGCCACATTCAGCACATGCAGCGGGGCCACGGCGCCCGCGCTTTCCAGCACGCCGGTCAGGCGTTCGGCCTGCTCCAGCAGCTGCTCGGCCTGGGCGTCTACCTGCAGCATCTGCTGGGGCTGGCCAGGGCGCGGCTCGGTCTGCAAGCCCAGCTTGAGCTGGCGCCAGTTCTGGGCCACCTGGGTCAGCAGGTCGCCAAAGGTGGGCTGCGACAGGCTTTTCGCCAGGAACGCCATATTGCTGTCGATGCGCTGCGCCGACTGCTGCTGCAGCTCGGCGCTCACCCCCACCTGGGCTCCGGCCAGCTGCAGCAGGTACAGCTTGATCAGGCGCTGCGACAGCATGCGCAGCTGGCCCGCACGGTTCACGCCGTCGGCAAACCGGGCCGAGTGCACGATGTGCTGCGACACCTGGCCCAGGCGCTGGTTGGTGTGCATGGAGGCGGTGCGCAGCATCTGGAAGGCGTCGTCGTCCGACACCTGGCGGGCCCGCATCAGCACGCCCTTGGCGCGTTCGACGATTTTGCGCTCCTCCAGGCGGCTACCCAGGTCTTGCAGCTCGTCGCGCAGCGCCTGTTCGCGGGCAAAACGGGCCTGGGCCAGCTGGATCAACGGGCGCAGCCGGTGCCGGCCATAGCCGTTGACAACGTAGGCGTGGACCCCGCAGGCCAGGGCGGCGTCGAGCTTTTCGGCATCGCCGTCGATGGTGAACAGCAGCACCGGACGGGGTGCTGTGTCGCTCAGCGACTGCAGGGCTTTGAACAACGCCTCTTCGGGCAGGGGGTCGTAGCAGATCAGCACATCTGGTGCGTGCAGCACCGCTTCCTGCACCAATTTATTGCACTCTAGCGGTGCGGCCAGCAGCTGTACGCCCACCGCTTCGAGGTCGGCGACCAGGGAATGTGCCCCCTGCGGAGCATTCAAAAGTACCAGGGCCGTGGTCATAAAAATCAGGTTTCTCCAATGGGCAGACCGGGTGGCCACGCAATTCGCGCACCACACGGCGGTCGTGGGTCAAATCATATGGCACAAGTTTTGCATAGTTTTGGTCGGGCGTAACGGCGCGCCCACCCCCTGTCTCAACCAGGCAGGCTCTGCGTACAACGACGTGCGCAATGGTGTATCTCGCAAAAGTTTGGCAACGGTGCTGGCATGGGCCCACGCCGAAGCTGTGTTTTCTGGTGAACACCCACCTATTCCGTACCCTTTTTTCTGCGCAGCGCAGCTGTCTCTCGGCATGCGGTTTGCTGTTAATTTTCTGCACTCTCCCTGCAACACTCTGGAGTCGTTTCAATGAAAAAATCTAAATTGGTGATGGTAGGCAACGGCATGGCCGGTGTACGCACCATTGAAGAACTGCTCAAGGTCGCCCCCGATCTGTACGACATCACGGTGTTCGGCGCCGAGCCCCACCCCAACTACAACCGCATCCTGCTGTCGCCCGTGCTGGCCGGCGAGCAAACGCTGGACGAGATCGTGCTGAACTCCTGGGAGTGGTATGCCGAGAACCACATCACCCTGCATGCGGGCAAGAAGGTCACCGAAGTCGACCGTGTGAAACGCATCGTGCGCGCCGTGGACGCCGACGGCAACGTCGTTGAGGCCGAATACGACCGCCTGCTGATGTGCACCGGCTCCAATCCCTTCATCCTGCCCATCCCAGGCAAGGACCTGAAGGGTGTGATCGCCTACCGCGACATTGCCGACACCAACGAGATGATCGACACCGCCACCAAGTACAAGAATGCGGTGGTCATCGGCGGCGGCCTGCTGGGCCTGGAAGCGGCCAACGGCCTGATGCTGCGCGGCATGACCGTCACCGTGGTGCACGTCAACGACTGGCTGATGGAACGCCAGCTCGACAACGTCGCGGGCAAGCTGCTGCAGAAGTCGCTGGAAGACCGTGGCCTGCAGTTCCGCATCGGCGCGCAGACGCAAGAACTGGTGGGCGGCCCAGACGGCCGTGTCACAGCCATCAAGTTCAAGGACGGCACCGAAGTCGCCGCCGACCTGGTGGTGATGGCGGTGGGCATCCGCCCGAACACCGACCTGGCCAGCAAGATGCGCCTGCACGTAGACCGCGGCATCGTGGTCACCGACACCATGCAGACCGTGACCGACGGCCGCATCTACTCGGTGGGCGAATGCGCAGCCCACCGCGGCATCGCCTACGGCCTGGTGGCGCCGCTGTTTGAACAAGCCAAGGTGGCGGCCAACCACCTGGCCGAGTTCGGCATCGGCCGCTACATGGGCTCGCTGACCTCGACCAAGCTGAAGGTCACCGGCATCGACCTGTTCAGCGCCGGCAACTTCACCGGCGGCGAAGGTACCGAAGAAATCATCATGAGCGACCCGTTCGGCGGCGTCTACAAGAAGCTGGTGCTGCAAGACGACAAGCTGGTCGGCGCCTGCCTGTACGGCGACACCGCCGACGGCAGCTTCTACTTCAAGCTGCTGCGCGACGGCCGCAGCGTGGCCGATATCCGCGACAAGCTGATGTTCGGCGAAAGCCACCTGGGCGATACCGGCCACGAAGGCCACAACAAGGCCGCCACCATGCCCGACAGCGCCGAAGTCTGCGGCTGCAACGGCGTGAACAAGGGCACGATCTGCAAGGCCATCCGCGAAAAAGGCCTGTTCACTTTGGAAGAAGTGAAGAAGCACACCAAGGCCAGCGCGTCCTGCGGCTCCTGCACCGGCCTGGTCGAACAGATTCTGATGTTCACCGCCGGCGGTGATTACTCGGCCACGCCCAAGACCAAGGCCATGTGCGGCTGCACAGACCAGGGCCACCAGGCGGTGCGCGACGCCATCGTCAAGAACAAGTACCTGACCATCGCCTCGGTGTTCAAGGGCCTGGGCTGGAAGACCCCGAACGGCTGCTCCAGCTGCCGCCCGGCCGTCAACTACTACCTGATCTCCAGCTGGCCCAAAGAAGCCAAGGACGACCCGCAAAGCCGCTTCATCAACGAACGCAGCCACGCCAACATCCAGAAGGACGGCACCTACTCGGTCATCCCGCGCATGTGGGGTGGTGAAACCACGGCCGACGAGCTGCGCCGCATTGCCGACGCCGCCGATAAGTACAAAGTGCCGACCATCAAGGTCACCGGCGGCCAGCGCATCGACTTGCTGGGCGTGAAGAAAGAGGATTTGGTTGGCATCTGGAAAGACATCGGCATGCCCAGCGGCCACGCCTACGCCAAGGCCTTGCGCACGGTGAAGACCTGCGTCGGCAGCGAATGGTGCCGCATGGGCACGCAGGACAGCACCCAGATGGGCAAGGACCTGGAGCACGCGCATTGGCGCATGTATGCACCGCACAAGGTCAAGTACGCCGTCTCTGGCTGCCCGCGCAACTGCGCCGAAGCCGGCATCAAGGACGTGGGCATCATCGGTGTGGACAGCGGCTGGGAGATGTACATCGCCGGCAACGGTGGTATCAAAACCGAAGTGGCGCACTTCTTCGTCAAGCTCAAGACCTCGGAAGAAGTACTGGAGTACACCGGCGCCTTCATGCAGCTCTACCGCAAGGAAGGCTGGTATCTGGAACGCACCGTGCACTATGTGGCCCGTGTCGGCCTGGATTACGTGAAGAAAAAAATCCTGGAAGACGCCGAAGGCCGCAAGGCCTTGAACGAAGAGCTGTTGTTCGCGCTGGACGGCGAACCCGATCCCTGGTTCGACTTGAAGGACGCGCAAGTGGACACCCGCCAGTTCACCCCCGTGGCCACGATCAGCGCCTAAATTTATAAAAATAATGCCCCCAGCGCAGGTAGCACCTGCGCTACCAGCTACAAAAGGAATAGCAAAATGAGTGAATGGAAAGTCATCTGTAAAGTCGACGACATCCCGGTACTGGGCTCGCGCCGCGTCAGCCGCGCGCAAGGCATGGACGTGGCGGTGTTCCGCAATGACCAGGACGAAGTCTTCGCCCTGCTGGACCGCTGCCCGCACAAAGGCGGCCCGCTGAGCCAGGGCATCGTCTTCGGCACCAGCGTGGCCTGCCCGCTGCACAACTGGAGCATCGGCATGTGCGACGGCCAGGCGGCTGCGCCCGACGTGGGCTGCACGCCCAAGTTCAGCGTCAAGGTGGTGGACGGCACGGTGCACCTGAGCCCGCAGGAGCTGGCCACGCTGGGGCTGGAATTCAGCGCCCCGGTGGCCGGCCCAGGCCATAAAACGCCCGAAACCGCCTGACCGCCCGTTAAGCCACCCAGCCCCGCAGCGCCGCGCACCCCATGAGCACACCCACAGAAACCAAATCCACCTGCCCCTACTGCGGCGTCGGCTGCGGCGTGATCATCGAATCCACCGGCGCGCAGATCACCGGGGTGCGGGGTGACCCGGACCACCCGGCCAACTTTGGCCGGCTCTGCACCAAGGGCTCGACCCTGCACCACACGGCCACCGCCGCCGTCACCCTGCAAACCCGGCTGCTGTACCCGATGCAGCGCCTGCAGCGCGACCAGGCGCCCCAGCGCGTGTCCTGGAACCACGCGCTCGGCATGGCCACGCGCAAGTTCGCCCAGGTGATCCAGGAGCATGGGCCAGACGCCGTGGGCTTCTACATCTCTGGCCAGCTGCTGACCGAGGACTACTACGTCTTCAACAAGCTGGCCAAGGGCTTGATCGGCACCAACAACGTCGACACCAATTCGCGCCTGTGCATGAGCAGCGCGGTGGCCGGCTACAAGAGCACCTTGGGCGCCGACGCCCCGCCCACCTGTTACGACGATGTAAACCACACGCAGTGCATCTTCATCGTCGGCAGCAACACGGCCTGGGCGCACCCCATCCTGTTCCGCCGCATCGAAGACGCCAAGAAGGCCAACCCGGCGATGAAGATCATCTACGCCGACCCGCGCCGCACCGACACCGCCGAGATCGCCGACCTGCACCTTGCGATCCAGCCCGGCACCGACGTGATGCTGTTCAACGGCATGCTGCACATCATGCTGTGGGAGGGCTGGACCAACGCCGCTTACATCGCCGCCCACACCAACGACTTCGACGCCCTGAAGGCCACCGTGCGCGACTGCACGCCCGAGCTGGTTTCGCAGATCTGCGGCATCAGCAAAGAGGCGCTGCACCAGGCGGCCCAGTGGTTCGCCACCTCCAAAGCCACCCTCAGCCTGTACTGCATGGGCCTGAACCAGTCGAGCAGCGGCACGGCCAAAAACGGCGCCCTGATCAACCTGCACCTGGCCACCGCCCAGATCGGCAAGCCCGGCGCCGGCCCGTTCTCGCTGACTGGCCAGCCGAATGCCATGGGCGGACGCGAAGTCGGCGGCATGGCGAACCTGCTCAGCGGCCACCGCGACCTGGCGAATCCCGCACACCGCGCCGAAGTCGCCGCGCTGTGGGGCGTGGCCGATGTACCCGCCACGCCAGGCAAAACCGCCATCGAGATGTTCCAGGCCGCCGCCGACGGCGAAATCAAGGCCTTGTGGATTGCCTGCACCAACCCCGCGCAGAGCATGCCCGACCAGGCCACGGTGCGCCGTGCATTGCAACGCGCCGAGCTGGTCATCGTGCAGGAAGCCTTTGCCACCACAGCCACCTGCGCCTATGCGGACCTGCTGCTGCCGGCCACCACCTGGGGCGAGAAGACTGGCACCGTGACCAATTCCGAACGCCGCATCAGCCGCGTGCGTCCCGCCGTCGCCGCCCCCGGTGAAACCCGGCACGACTGGTCGATCGCCGTTGAATTCGCCCAGCTGCTGGAGGCCGAACTCGGCCGCCCGGCCCGGCTGTTCGACTACCCAACGCCCGAATCGGTATGGAACGAGCACCGCGAATCCACCCGCGGCCGCGACCTGGACATCACCGGCCTGAGCTACGACATGCTCGACGCAGCGCCCCAGCAGTGGCCGCTGCGCACCGGCGAAACCACAGGCCAGGCCCGGCTGTATGCCGACGGCATCTTCCCCACCCCGGACGGCAAGGCCAAGTTCGCCAACACCGCCTACAAGCCGGTGGCCGAGCCGCGCGAGGCACGCTACCCGTTCTCGCTGAGTACCGGCCGCCTGCGCGACCAGTGGCATGGCATGAGCCGCACCGGCACCGTGGGCCGACTGTTCGGCCACGTAGCCGAGCCCTCGGTGCAGATGCACCCGCAGGACATGGCGCGCCGGCTGCTGAAAGAAGGCGACCTGGTGCACGTCACCAGCAAGCGCGGCTCCATCGTGGTGCCGCTGCAAGCCAGCACCGAAGTCGGCATGAGCCAGGCCTTCATCGCCATGCACTGGGGCGAAGAATTCCTCAGCGGCGTCAGCGCCAATGGCGAGCGGCTGGCCGGCGTGAACGCGCTGACCACGCCGGCGTTCTGCCCGACCTCCAAGCAACCCGAGCTCAAGCACGCAGCCGTCAAAATACTGAAGGCCGAGCTGCCCTGGTCGCTGCTGGGCGTGGCCTGGCTGCCCGAGGGCGACGCGCTGGCGGCCCGCGAAAAGTTGAAGGAGCTGATGGTGCAGTTTCCGTACGCCAGCGTCGTGCCCTTTGGCCGCGAACGCACCGGCTTGCTGTTCCGTGCCGCCAGCCATGAAACAGCGTCCGACGACACCGTGGCCCAGATCGAAAAACTGCTAGGCCTGGACGGCAGCGATGTGCTGCGCTACGCCGACAAGAAAAAAGGCCAGCGCCGCGCGGTGCGCCTGGAGCGCACGGCCGATAACGCAGAGCTCACCGGCTTCGTGCTGGCCGGCGATACCAGCGCAGAGGGCTGGATCAAGACCCTGCTGCAAGACCAGTTGCCGGCCCTGGCCTATGGCCGCCTGCTGCTGGTACCGGGCAGCAAGGCGCCGGTGGCGGTGAAGGCGCGCGGCAAGCAGATCTGCACCTGCTTCAACGTGACCGACGAGGCCATCAACAGCACGCTGGCCGGCTGCCGCGGCTTTGAAGACGAGCGCTTGGGCCAGCTGCAAACCGCTCTCAAATGCGGCACCAACTGCGGCTCCTGCCTGCCCGAGGTGCGGCGCATGGTGCGCGCTTCCATGCCCGCGGCACAGCCGGCATAAGACAGCCCACGCGTCATTCGTCAAATAACCCATTGTTATCAACCATCCACGACAATCGGCGCATGGGAATCAGCCAATACATCAAAGAAATCGGCCGCGGCAAGGATGGCGCGCGGGCTTTGTCGCGGGAACAAGCCACGGATTTATTCGGCCAGGTGCTGGACCGCAGCGTCACCGACCTGGAGGTCGGCGGCTTCTGCCTGGCCATGCGCATCAAGGGCGAAACCGAATCCGAGATGGCCGGCTTTCTCGATGCCACCTATGCCCGGCTGAATATGGTGCCCGAAGGCGATAGCCCGGTCGTGGTGCTGCCCAGCTACAACGGCGCCCGCAAGCTGCCGGTGCTGACGCCGCTGCTGGCCCTGCTGCTGGCCCGCGAAGGCCTGCCGGTGCTGGTCCACGGCACGGCCACCGAATCCACCCGTATTTCTGCACAAAATGTGCTGCTGGCGCTGGATATACCTGCGGCGACAGCTATCAAAGAAATAGCAAATGGCGAAGTCTGCTACGCCACCACCGAACTTCTCTGCCCGGGCCTGAAGCAGCTGCTGGACGTGCGCCGCGCGGTCGGCCTGCGCAACCCGGCGCACAGTCTGGTCAAGCTGATGGCACCCTGCGCCGGCCCCAGCCTGGTGGTCAGCAGCTACACCCACCCCGAATACGCGATCTCCATGGCCGCCACCTTTGCGCTGATGGAGTCCAACGCGCTGCTGCTGCGGGGCACCGAAGGCGAAGTGGTGGCCGACCCGCGCCGCGTGCCGCAGATGACCGGCTACCTGCGCGGCCAGCCAAGCATCGTGCAAGAAGCCCATACCGGCCCGCTGGCCGCGGTGCCCGATCTGCCCAAGGAAATCGACGCCGACACCACCGCCCGCTACATCCGCGATGTACTCGCCGGGCGCAAGGCCGTGCCGCACCCCATCGCCCTGCAGGTGGAACACATCTTGCGTTTAACCCAGCACATCCGCACACAGAGCCCAGCCACCGTATGAAGCCCACCGACACCCCCTTCCCCTCCAGTTTTGGCACTGTCAACCAGCTGGCCCCGGCCAAAGCGGTACAGGGCGGCGGCAAGTGCACGCTGGTCGGCGCCGGCCCAGGCGACCCGGAGCTGCTGACCATCAAGGCCTTGAAAGCCATCCAGGCCGCCACCGTGCTGCTGGTCGATGATCTGGTGAGCGACGAAATCGTCGCCTTCGCGCCACCCACGGCGCGCCTGGTGCACGTAGGCAAGCGCGGCGGCTGCAAGTCCACCCCCCAGGCCTTTATAGAGAAGCTGATGATCATGGCCGCCCGTGAAGGCGAAAACGTGGTGCGCCTCAAGGGCGGCGACCCGTTCATCTTCGGCCGCGGCGGCGAAGAAGTCGAACACCTGCAAGCCGCGGGCGTGGAAGTCCACGTCGTCAACGGCATCACTTCCGGCCTGGCGGCCATCACCTCGCTGAATGCGCCGCTGACCCACCGCGAATATGCGCATGGCGTGGTGTTTGTCACCGGCCACGCCAAACCCGACGACGAAGGCACAGACTGGCGCGCCCTGGCCGCCACCGCCTTGAGCGCCAAGCTCACCCTGGTGATCTACATGGGCGTCAGCGGCGCGCGTCGCATCCAGGATGAGCTGCTCACCGGCCTGCCCGCCAGCACACCGGTGGCCGTGGTACAGAACGCCTCCTTGCCCACCCAGCGCCACGTGGTCACCACGCTGGGCAACCTGCACGCCACCATCGAGCGCGAACAACTCGGCAGCCCGTCCATCATGGTGGTCGGCGACGTGGTGCGCGGCATACGCGTCGCAGTCTCGGACGCCCGGGTCCGCGCAGCCTAAGTCGAACCCACAGCAAAGCTTGCGCCCTGCGCGTTAGTTGTGGCAACCTGTCTGACTGACGGACGGGTGAATTGCCGTGGGCTCAAAATCCAACTGTCGAGGTTTTTTACACTTTTTGGAAATTTTGCACACTAACGTGTATTTGGCGCATCTCGACAGCGCCAAGCCATTGAATTACATAGATATTTTTTTACAATTCTGGTGAGGCACAATATTTGCTGCATTTCAGCAAACAGCCCCGAATCCACGGCCGCTTACAGATCGCCAGGACGCTATATGTCAAAAATCGAAAACACTACAAGATCCGAAACCGAACAAGCAGAGGAAGCACAGACGGCAGCAGTGAACACCGGGCTGGCTTCGGATGCGATGGCCCGCCGTCGCATGCTGTTGAAAAGTCTCAGCAAGGGTTCTTCGGTGGTAGCGGCAGCGGCCATCCCCATGCACACCCTGGCTGGCACTGGTACGCTGGCCATTACCGCTAATGGCAAGCGCTGCACGATCTCCGGCACCATGTCCGGAGTCCATTCGCAAGAAACCATTAAGGCGGTGTGTGTGGGTTACAGCCCCGGGTACTACAAAAAGTGCGAACATTGGCCGAACTACAAAACAAGTACAAACAACGCAATCAATACTGTCAACGGAAAGACTTTTGATAAAAACACGTCTTTCTCGACCATTTTTGGCGGCGGAAGTGCATCAGGCTTGCTGTTCATCATGCAAAACAACCCCAGCTCTGATGAGTTTCACTGGATTGCCGCATTACTGAACTCCCTGCCCGGTTCTCCAGCCACCAACTTCCCGTATACCTCCGCTGAAGTACTTAACCTGTACACTAAAAATTACGCCAATGCCTTGAAATTCTTCAAGGACTACATGGAAGTACATACTTGATTCGAACTGAGAGGATGACCGAATTTCTGCGCACCAATTGAACAGTTCAGCATACAAAATAAATCCCGCTACAAGCCTGCATTGGGCATCTTGGGATGATGAGTATGTCGTGTTTGATGAAGGCTCGGGACAAACCCATCAGATGGATTCGGTCCGAGCCTTCATACTCAATATTCTTGGTGAAAAATCCTATAGTTTCGATAATCTCGCTACAGAGTTGGCAAGTACTTCATCTTTAGCTCACGGCGACCAGCTAAATACCTTAATCGAAAAAATACTCAATGAACTGTGCACGCATGGTTTAGTGGAAGCATTTAACGAGTGAAATTAGAAGAACTAAATTTTCTCGAGATTCAACGTAGACTCCAAAGCGATGGGCTGATTTTAAAAATCGGCCCATTTTCATTTCGAATCCTATCGCCGATAAGCTCGATCGCAGAAGGCTTGCATACGCTGTACGGCAACTACGCCGTGCTGGACGATGGTCATTTTGTAGATTACAGCGTCACAATTGCCTCTGGCTCTGGTTGGCGTCGCTGGACGCGTCGCCAGGCCATCTTCAAGTTCGATGGAATGGAACCATTCATTCCATTACCCGAGGACCATGCTTTCCCCTTGTTGGAATGGTCAATGAACTGGTGCATCTCCATGCACGCCCACCATTACCTGATCCTTCACTCTGCCGTGATTGAAAAAGAAGGCTGTGCATTCATCCTGCCTGCCCCCCCAGGATCGGGTAAAAGCACGCTGTGCGCAGGCTTGGTAAACCGGGGCTGGCGCCTGCTGTCGGACGAACTAGCTCTTATCTCCCTCACCGACACATCGATTACGCCGTTGGGCCGCCCCATCAGCCTCAAGAACCAATCGATTGACGTGATTCGCGGCTACGTGCCCGAAGCTGTATTCAGCAATGTGGTACACGACACTTCTAAGGGGAGTGTGGCTCTGCTCAAAGCCCCGTCAGCGCATATTGATCGTATCCAGGAAACGGCCCGCCCCCGTTGGGTTATTTTCCCCAAGTACATGGCGGGTGCTACGGCTCAGATGACCCCACGCTCCAAGGCCAATAGCATGCTGGAACTCGGCCGTAACGCATTCAACTACATGGTTCTGGGATTGAAGGGCTTTGAAGTGCTGTCAAAAGTCATAGACGAAAGTGATTGCTACGACTTCCATTACAGCCAGCTCGATGACGCGGTACTTGCGTTTGATGAGCTTGTCGCCCGAAGGAATGCATGAGCGCAAACCTCCTTTCCGCCGTCTGGGCCAAGGCCGACTGGCGTCCTAGGTTATCGATGGGCGACTGGGAGTCTTTGCTTGGCCAAGCCCGTCAGGCGCGGCTGCTTGCTCGACTGGCATGCCAACACATTGACCATGGCCTCTTGGATGACGTGCCAGTAGGCCCGCGTGTCCACTTGGAAGGCGGGCTGCGGCTGGCCGAACGCCAGCAACATGAGGTTCGCTGGGAGGTCGACCGGATTTCCAGAGCATTATGTGAAATAGAAGGCCCCGTGGTACTACTGAAAGGTGCGGCGTATTTAATGGCGGACATGGCAGCCGCCCGTGGACGCCTGTTTGCGGATATCGACCTGCTGGTACCGCGAGCGCAAATCGAATCGGTAGAAAACGCATTGTTTGCTGCCGGCTGGATTTCCGACGAGCGCGATGCCTACAACCAACGGTATTACAGGCAGTGGATGCACGAAATTCCACCGCTGCGGCACGTGCACCGAGACTCTTTCATTGATCTTCACCACACAATCACGCCGCCAACCTCACGCTTCAATGTGGATGGAGCGAAGTTGCTGCGCGACGCTGTGCCACTAACAGGCTATCCGGGGCTCTACGTACTCGCGCCGGTAGACATGGTGTTGCATAGCGCCGTACACCTGTTCCAAGAAGGCGAATTCGGTCATGGGCTGCGTGACTTGCTGGACTTGCGCGACCTGCTGAATGATTTCAGCCGCCAAGCGAGCTTCTGGGACGCGCTACTGGATCGCGCTGAAGTACTTGGGCTCCAGATACCACTATTCCATGCTCTCTCCCAACTTCGACGTCAGCTGGACTTTCAGACCCCGCCGCGCCTGCAAGGCCGCGTGGAACAGCTAGGCCCGAACTTGCTCTCCAGGGCATTGATGGCATGGATGCTGGATCTGGCGCTACAACCCGATCATCCGAGCTGCCACAGCCGATGGACAGGCTTGGCACGCTGGCTTTTGTACGTGCGCTCCCACGCACTGCGCATGCCCGTGCACCTTCTGATTCCGCACTTGCTACGCAAATCCTGGATGCGGCGCTTCCCCCCAAAACCTTAAGCCTGGCCTAGAGCGTTCGGAATCCTTCAGCGCTAAAAAACGGCGAATAGGCCCGACATCCAAACGGCAACTAGCCAGCGCGGGTGCCCGCAATGAGTCTCGGAATAAGCATGAAAATTGGAAGACTCGTAATTTCAGCGAGCTTCTAATTCAATGCGTCCCATATTCAATGCATCTGCGCCACTAGGCTATTCTGATTTCGCAGCAACTCCATAAAAGCATGTTGCGGAAGTGGCTTGTGGTACAGAAAGCCTTGCATAACATCACATCCGGCATTTTTCAAATACCGCTCTTGAATCCGGGTCTCCACTCCTTCTGCAATAAGATTCAAACCAAGACCACGAGCTATGGAAATAATTGCCAACACAACAGGAAAATGCGCACCCACATCTTGAATTTCCATTACAAACGCACGATCAATTTTGATGGTATGTATAGGAAATCTATGCAAATAAGACAATGAAGAATAGCCAGTGCCAAAATCATCAATCGCAACACTAACGCCTAATTGCCCCAACTTATCTAGTTGTTCAATTGCAATCTGCGGATTTCGGATACAAATATTCTCGGTTACTTCGACTTCAATTTGTTTTGGTTCAATATGATGACGAGTCAGAGCGCTTTTTAAATTATCAAAAAAATCACCACGATCCAGGTACTGAGGAGAAAGATTAAGTGATAAACAAATTTTATTATCGCCAACTTTATTCCATTCCTTCAGATCATGGCAAATGGCCTCAAGCATCCAATCGCTGATCGGGATCATCAGTCCATTTTCTTCGGCAAATGGTAAAAATTCCCCGGCACTTAAGAAACCACGTTCAGGATGATTCCATCGCATCAAGGCCTCTGCACCCACGACTTTATGCGTCATCACATCGACTTGAGGCTGGTAATACATCTCCAGCTCGCCATGCTCAATCGCCAGGTGCAAGCTATGCTCAAGTGCAATTCTCTGAGTGGCAGCATCCAACATCGAAGCATCAAAGAAGACATGGCCATTCTTGCCTTGGGTCTTCATTTGGTACATCGCGACATCCGAGTGGCGTATCAGCTCATCTACCGTCGAGCCATCGAACGGATAGACCGCGATACCAATACTTGCAGAGATGTGCACCAACTGGTCAGCAAGCGCAAAGGGCTGCCTTAAACACTCGATAAATTTTTCGGCAATCAACGCGGCATCGCGTCGATCGGTGAGGTCGGCCAATACCACCAGAAACTCATCACCGCCCAATCGCGAAAGGGTATCGCATCGGCGCAAGCAGGCTTTCAGGCGAGAGGACACCTGTTGCAACAACTCATCCCCAACGCCATGCCCTAGCGTGTCATTCACAATTTTGAAACGATCCAAGTCCAGAAACATGACTGCGAGATTCGACTCATTGCGTTTTGCCTGCAATAGTGCAAGACCAAGGCGATCTCTGAACAATGCGCGGTTAGGCAGTTGGGTCAAAATATCATGGAAAGCTTGGTAATTGATCAGCTCATCAGCCCGCTTACGTTCGGTGATGTCACGCGCAACACCATAGGTTCCCCAAAAGGCCTTCTGCCGATCCAACTCCGCACCTTGCAAATCTTCGTTGCTGCCAAAAGTAATATTGGTCAGCTCATGGCTGAACGTGCGTTGGTCATTGGCCGTATGGCGGGACTTCAATCGAAGTTCAACATTGCGCGATAGGCGTTGGTCCTCACGGCACTCTTTAAAAACATAGTGCGCCCGGTCCAGGTCATCCTCATGTACCAACACCGAAAAATGTTTACCAAGGATTTCCTCGCGGCTAAACCCCAGGAGCTGGTGCGCGCGGTCATTGACAAAGGTAAAACGCCCTTCATGGTCCAGCGTGTAAATAATATCGGGCGAGCTATCTACCAGATAACGGTAAATTCTCTCGGATCGCTCCAGCCGTACGGCAATGCGCTGATTTTCCGCCTTGAGGCGGCGTTGCTGCAGAGCGTTGTCAACGGCCTTGAGCAATTCTTCTTTGCTGTAGGGCTTGCGAAGATAGTCATACGCACCACGTTTAAGTGCGCCAATGACCGCATCAATACCCCGGGCGCCACTGGTGACAATCACATTGCAACCGGTTTTCTGGTGGTTCATGAAATCCATGATTTCATGCCCACCAATATCGGGTAGATGCAAGTCCAGGATCACCAAATCAAAAGGCCCTCGCCGTAAATGCTGGATCGCCTCACCGCCGTTGGCTGCGCTGGTCAGCAAATAGCCGCGCCCTTTGAGCAGCTCGTTCAGGCTGCTGAGAATTCTTGGTTCGTCGTCCACCAGCAAGACCAGCACCGGGGATTCCACTGAGTCTGGTAGTGACGTGTAACTAACTGGGAAATCTAGTTCCAACCCGTTTGCAGCATCACTCAAATTAGACAAATCAGACTCCATCCTTGGTTGAAACTGAAGAAAAACCGTCCAATACAGAACTACGCATCGGAAATAAAATCTCGAACACCGTTCCCGTTTTCGAACTTGTGCAGCTTATAAATCCATCTATTTTCTCAACCAAGCTATGCACAATATTTAGACCCAACCCCCTGTTATTGCCAGGTTTCTCGCTCACTACGGGTGTAAAAATCTTTGCCAAAACAGCCGCGGGAATACCTGGACCATTGTCCTTTACATACAATGCCAATACCTCGCGTCCATTACGTACAATTTGCCCACCGTTTACAACCTCGATCAACCCGCCATTGGGTAGCGCTTCAACAGAATTCTTGAGAAGATTCACCAGTACCTGTTTCACCAAATCACTGGGTGCATCGATTTCATAAAACTGCTCGGACAATTGCGCGCCGACGTGCACCGATGCTGGCAAGAATCTACTTTCCCGAAATAAACTAACTAATTGCTTGATGATCTTGTTGACATCTGTGGGTTGCTCTTGGATTTTTGGCTCTGCACCACCAAATTCATCCAGAATATTACCGATACGGTCAATTTCCTCATTCAGAATCGATAACTCACCCGCTACGGGCTCTTCTCGAATTAATTTTTCATCCAGAACACTCAAATAATTTTTAATGATTGCGAGCGGATTGTTTATCTCATGGACTACACGATGAGAGCTTTCGCGATAATCTTCTTTGATGCGTGCAATGCGCCGATCAATTTCGCCTTGGTCACGGGCCGCTGCTGCCAGTGCGGCCCCAACCTGCAGGCCAAATGTGTGCAGTAGGCGCTCGCGGCGTTGCAAGTCAGCCAACTGCCAAGACCGCACACCGCAGACCATCACGCCTAAGCACTGCGCTCCGTCCACAAAGGGGATGCAGACCAGGCAGTCGGCAGCAAATATTCTCAGTAATTGCTCCTCCGGTACGCTGAGAGCTCCGCCGGCACGATCCAGAAAGCCCAAGCGTCTTTGCCGAACCGTTTCAGCGACTCCGCTGCGATTTTCCGAAAGACTGATGGAAAACTCAGCCAAACGCTGGCGTCGATCTCCCGATGCAACCGCAACCAAAGACTGACCTTCGCCATTCATCAGCAAAATGATGCTCTCGTCCACGTCAAACAGAATCCGCGCGTTGTGACGAACAGAGTTGAGCAACTGGGTATCACCCTTTTGTCGGGCAAAAGACTGCCTCAGCTCCGCGGCCAAGGTCATATCTAGAACGGCATTCGTGAGCTGCCCCGGTTGAGACGGATTCGCCGTCGGCTCTTTGGGGCTGTCCACCGCTGGTACCGGCATGGCATCCGTCCCGGACAAATCGATTCCGAGAAATGCAGCGGACTTTTTAACCTGCCCCGCCGCCCCTTGCATGATGGCCAGCATGGTGTCATTCGACAGCTGGCACAGTGCGCCTGCATCTGCAGGTATCGGAGCTTCAAGCGGATGATTCGCCATCCAGTTAGCCAGATGAACGATGCGAATCAGCGCATGGGAGGTTTCTATGCGTGCAGCGGCCTCATGGTGGTAGAGGATGCTGTCCGCCATGAACGAATCCAGGTTCCAACGCTCTACCAGCCACGCCCCCGCTTCCGCATGGGAAATTTGCAGGGTTCTGATTTCCACCGCGCACAGGTTTTCGTCGTCCTGGGCTAAAAAATTGAAACCATATTCATTTGGCGCCACGGTCATCAACGCCAAGCGTCCGACATCGTGCAGCAGTCCCGCCAAGTAGGCCTCCTCGCTATGGAGATAGCCCATTTTTTTGGAAACCTCACGGGCAACGACGGCAGTCGTCAAGGCGTGTTTCCAAAAACTTCGCATATCACGGCTGGCCGAGCTGGAAAAACCATTGAAGGTATGTCGGACCGATTCGCTAATGATGACTGTCTTGATGACGTCGGCGCCTAAGATGCTGAGCGCCTGGACCAGCCCCACTTTTTGCTCACCGCGGTAGTAGGCTGCATGGTTGGCTACATTCAATACCTTGCTGGTCATGCCCGCATCATTGGCGATCAGTTTGGCCAACTCGGCCATGCCAGCATCGTCCGCTTGGCAAAGTTCAAGCAGTTTGAACAAAATTTCTGGCATCGCAGGCAATCGCGCTACCAGCAGACGATTGCGAATATCTTGATCAGATTGAGCCATTTTCCAAACAGGTACGCTTCTGGTTTCCGTCAATTTAGCCAAGCCATCGCCTACTGCAAGCAAACTCTTCAAGCGAATGGCCATCCAAGACATGCTCGCGCAACTCTCACATCACTCTGCCCCACAGCAGCGTGAGCATCCCCTGGCGATACTGAATTAAGAGCAACGGATTATGCGCATCAACCTGGTACCTATTCCAACGGCGCTGGCAATTTACATGATTTGAATGCCAGTATGAATTTTGTTACTCTTTTTACATCTAGATGATACTGCCATAAGAATGACAGCATGGCAGCACTTTTAATGACACCCCCGCAGTGCACACTATTTCACCCCTAACGTTGCGAAATCGCTGAACCCTGTTGGACACAGAATGCGGGCATAGCCAGGTCGACGGCAAGCCACCCCACGTGCAGAAAGCAAAAACCCCTGACTTTCACCAGAAAATCAGGGGCTTCTGAGCCGCCAAGCAGCGCAGCAGAACACGACTACATGTTGTCGATCATTACCTGGCCGAAGCCTGAGCAGCTGACCTGGGTCGCGCCCTCCATCAGGCGAGCGAAGTCGTAAGTCACCTTCTTGCTGGCGATGGACTTCTTCATCGACGCGATAATCAAATCGGCGGCTTCGATCCAGCCCATGTGGCGCAGCATCATTTCAGCGGACAGAATTTCGGAGCCGGGGTTCACGTAATCCTTGCCGGCGTACTTGGGTGCCGTACCGTGGGTGGCTTCAAAGCAGGCCACGGAATCGGACATATTGGCGCCCGGCGCAATCCCGATACCACCAACCTGGGCGGCCAGCGCGTCAGACACGTAGTCGCCGTTCAGGTTCAGCGTAGCGATCACGCTGTACTCGGCGGGACGCAGCAGGATTTGCTGCAAAAATGCATCCGCAATCACGTCCTTGACGACAATTTCCTTGCCGGTCTTGGGGTTCTTGAACTTCATCCAAGGGCCGCCGTCGATCAGCTCGGCACCGAACTCCTTTTGCGCCAGTGCGTAGGCCCAG
Organism: Rhodoferax sp. OV413; assembly: GCF_900104385.1. Lineage (GTDB taxonomy): Bacteria > Pseudomonadota > Gammaproteobacteria > Burkholderiales > Burkholderiaceae_C > Rhodoferax_B. The sequence goes on from NZ_FNJA01000001.1 coordinate 600,429, forward strand.
TCGCGAAAGCCACCTTCGGTGAACTTCATGATGTTGCCCTTGTGCACGATAGTCAGGTTGGGCTTGTTGTTGTCGATGGTGTATTGCAAAGCCTTGCGCACCAAGCGCTCGGTACCTTCGCGCGAAACTGGTTTCACACCGATGCCCGAGGTATTGGGGAAGCGGACTTTCTTGACGCCCATTTCTTCCTGCAGGAACTTGATCAGCTTCTTGGCCTTGTCGGACTCGGCCTCGAATTCGATGCCCGCGTAGATGTCTTCCGAGTTTTCGCGGAAGATCACCATATCGGTCTTGTGCGGCTCCTTGACGGGCGATGGCACACCATCAAAGTACTGCACCGGGCGCAAGCAGACATACAGATCCAGCTCCTGGCGCAAGGCCACGTTCAGGGATCGGATGCCACCACCGACGGGCGTGGTCAGCGGGCCTTTGATGGACACCACGTAGTCGCGCACCACGTCCAGGGTTTCTTTCGGCAGCCATTCGTCGGGGCCATAGATCTTGGTGGACTTTTCGCCTGCATAGATTTCCATCCAGTGGATCTTTTTCTGGCCGCCATAGGCCTTGGCCACCGCCGCATCCACCACCTTCAGCATCACGGGCGTGATGTCTTGCCCGGTGCCGTCGCCCTCAATGAACGGAATGATCGGCTGGTCTGGCACGTTAAGCGAAAAGTCCGCATTGACCGTGATTTTCTGGCCTTCGGCGGGTACTTGGATGTGCTGGTACATGGAAATCGAGACTCCAGTAGATGTAAAGATGGGGGATTAATGCGCAGCAGGCAGCACAGCATGCTTGAGTCGAAAGATTTTAGTCTTTAATCACGGAGTGTCTCGGCCAGCGGCTGGCCCATTCGGCAGTGCCAGAATGCAAACCAGAAGCGCACACCAAGTTTGATTTTTTGCACCCCAATTCCATGAAAAAACTTATCCGCCCATTCTGCTTTTCCTTGTCCTTGGTGTGCGCCGGCGCAGGCTCGGCCAGCGCACAAGATGCCCCGCAGACCAGCCTGCCCCGCATCACGCTGACGGCTGGCATCCACCAAATCGACACCCAGGTGGCGCTGACGCCCGACCAGCGCCAGATCGGCCTGATGTTCCGCAAGGAAATGCCGCAACAGGAAGGCATGCTGTTCGTCTTTGAGCAGCCCGCCACCCAGTGCTTCTGGATGAAAAACACCATCCTGCCGCTGACCGCCGCGTTTGTGGAAGACGACGGCACCATCGCCAACCTGGCCGACATGAAGCCCCAAACCACCGACTCGCACTGCTCGACCAAACCGGTGCGCTATGTGCTGGAAATGAACGTAGGCTGGTTCGCCAAAAAAGGCATCAAGGCCGGCAGCAAGCTCGGTGGCAAACCCTTCGAGATGGCCAAATAAAAAAAAGCCCGTCACAGACGGGCTTTTTTGAGAGCGCTAGAAAGCTCAGGCGAAATTCTTTTCCGCGAATTCCCAGTTCACCAGCTTGTCGAGGAAGGTTTCGACAAACTTGGGACGCATATTGCGGTAGTCGATGTAGTACGCGTGTTCCCACACGTCCACTGTCAGCAAGGCCTTGTCGGCGGTGGTCAGCGGCGTGCCGGCAGCGCCGGTGTTGACGATGTCGACCGAGCCGTCAGGCTTCTTCACCAGCCAGGTCCAGCCGGAACCGAAGTTACCCACAGCCGACTTGACGAAAGCTTCCTTGAAAGCCGCGTAGGAGCCGAACTTGGCGTTGATGGCCGTAGCCAGCGCGCCGCTGGGTTCGCCGCCGCCCTGTGGCTTCATGCAGTTCCAGAAGAAGGTGTGGTTCCAGATTTGCGCGGAATTGTTGTAGATGCCGCCGCTGGACTTCTTGATGATTTCTTCCAGGGTCAGCGATTCAAACTCGGTGCCCTTTTGCAGGTTGTTCAGGTTGACCACGTAGGCGTTGTGGTGCTTGCCGTGGTGAAACTCCAGGGTTTCCTGGGAGTAAGCAGGCGCCAAAGCGTCAATCGCGTAGGGCAATGGGGGCAGGGTATGTTCCATGTTTTTCCTCGTGGGTTGGTGGTTAACGGGTGGATTGTAGAAACTAATTAAGGCGCGTCTGTAGGACACGAAGATCAACCTCACCATCGGCCAGGATGGCGGTTGCCGAGCGCCCTTCGGCAGTCTGCCCGACCCGGGTGATCGGCAGACCTTCGGCGCTGCGCAGCAAGGCATAGCCGCGCTGCAGCACCAGTTGCGGGTCCAGCAGCGCCAGGCCGCGGCCGGCGCGGTCCAGGCGGTCGTGGCGCTGCCGGATCGCCTGGCTTAGCTTGATAGGGAAATCGGCCCTCAGCGCTTGATGGCGATTCTTTTCGCGCTCTATATTCGATAGCACCGCATAGCGCAGCCGCTGCGCCTGCTGGCCCAGCTGCCATTGCTGGCGCGCCACCAGGCCCGAGGGCCGGCCCAGGCGCTGGGCTGCGCTGTCCAGCCGCTGGGCCTGGGTATCAAGCTTGCGCTGCACGGCATCCTGCAAACGCTGCCCGGCCAGCGCCAAGGCGCCCAGCCAGACTTCGCGTGGCTGGGCAGCCAGCTCGGCAGCCGCCGTCGGCGTGGGCGCCCGCAGGTCGGCCACAAAATCGGCGATGGTGAAGTCGGTCTCGTGGCCGACACCACTGACCACCGGCACCGGGCTTTCAGCGATGGTGCGGGCCAGCTGCTCGTCGTTGAAGCCCCACAGGTCTTCCAGCGAACCGCCGCCACGCACCAGCAAGATCAGGTCTATCCTCACATTTTGAGAAAAATCGGCCTCTGGCGCAGATTCCGCCTGCGTGTACCGGTATAGATTTGATAGCGCCCGGACCAGTTCACCAGGTGCAGCCGCACCCTGCACCAAGGCCGGCGCCAGCACCACCGGGATATGCGGCACGCGCCGCTGCAGCGCCGACACCACGTCGTGCAAGGCCGCCGCGCCCAAGGACGTAACCACGCCGATACCGCGCGGCAGCAGCGGCAGCGGGCGCTTGCGCGCTGGGTCGAATAGACCTTCGGCCTCCAGCTTGGCCTTGAGCTGCAGAAACTGCTCAAACAAGGCGCCCTGCCCGGCCCGGCCCATGCTTTCCACAATCAGTTGCAGGTCGCCGCGCGGCTCGTACACGCCGAGCCGGCCACGCACTTCGACCAGCTCGCCGTCGCGCGGCGCAAAGTCCAGCAGGCTGGCCGCACGGCGGAACATGGCGCAGCGGATCTGGCCTTGTGCGTCCTTGAGATTGAAGTAGCAATGCCCGCTGGACGCCCGCGAGAAGCCCGAAATCTCGCCGCGCACCGCGACCGGATTGAAGCGCGCCTCTAAGGCTTCAGCAATGGCGCGGCACAGCACGCCAACCGGCCAGATTCGCGGCGCCAATGCTGGGTTTTGCAGGCCCGACATCAGCTTTGGCGCGCGGTTGCGCGAGTTTTGCCTGGCAAGTGCTCCACAGGCCTGATGTCCCCAATGCGATTCATTAGCAAATGCGAAAAAACACCTGTTTGCGCCGGATTAATGTGGTAAGTGCTTGATTTCAATTGGATTTTTTCTGCTTAAATTTTCATCGAAGTGTCACAAGCCCGCATGGGCGCTGGATTTCAGCGTTGTGCGCAGAAGTTCTTCACAAAGTTATCCACAAGAAATGTGGGTGACTGCGGCGTCGGCAGCTTGCCACAAGTTGCTGGCCGCAAGAGCTTCGGGCTAAGCCATAATCGCGAATCTGTAACGAGTTGCGCTACGTGCAAGTCCTGTCTAAACCACGCGGAGAGCTATATTGTTTTCGATCATACAAGCCGCAGGCTGGCCCATCTGGCCCTTGGTTGCCTGCTCCATCCTCGCGTTGGCGTTGGTGATTGAGCGATTCCTGAGCCTCAAGACCTCCAAAATCGTCCCTCCCAAGCTGCTCAACGAGGTGCTGACCGTCTCGCAGACCAGCATCCCGGCGCCCGGCATCGTGAACCAGTTGGCGCAGAACTCATCGCTGGGTGAAGTGCTGGCCAGCGGCCTGCGGGTGATCAACACCCACCCCCGCTGCAGCGACGACGATGTGCGCGACGCCATGGAGAGCGCCGGCCGTGCGGTGGCCCACAAGCTGGAGAAATACCTCAGCGCGCTGGCCACCATCGCCTCCGCCGCACCGCTGCTGGGCCTGCTGGGCACGGTGATCGGCATGATCGAAATTTTCGGCTCCCAGGGCAACGGTGGCGGCATGGGCGGCAACCCGGCCCAGCTGGCGCATGGCATCTCGGTAGCGCTGTACAACACTGCCTTTGGCCTGATCGTGGCCATCCCGTCGCTAATCTTCTGGCGCTACTTCCGCGCCCGGGTGGACGAATACCTGCTGACCCTGGAGATGGCCGCCGACCAGTTTGCCCGCCACCTGAACGCCGTCCGTAAACGCAACTGAGCAGCTGAACGGAGATATTGCGACCATGAACTTCCGCCACCGCTCCCGCGAAGAGCCCGAAATCAACCTGATCCCGTTCATCGACGTGCTGCTGGTGGTGCTGATCTTTCTGATGCTGTCCACCACCTACAGCAAGTTCACCGAGCTGCAGATCACCTTGCCAGTGGCCAATACCGACGCCCAGCGCAACTACCCCAAGGAAATCATCGTCGCCGTGGGCAGCGACGGCCGCTACGCCATCAACAAAAGCCCGGTCGAAGGCCGCAGCGTCGATGCCTTGTCCCTGGCCCTGGCCAACGCCGCAAAGGGCGGCAAGGACATGGTTGTCATCATCAGCGCCGACGCCAGCGCCGCCCACCAGTCGGTCATCACAGTGATGGAAGCCGCTCGGCGTTCGGGCCTGAACCAGATCACCTTTGCCACCCAGGCCACCCCCAAGTAAGCCCATGGGGCTGGAAGCCACCCTGCTGCGCACCTGGCGCTCCCGTGGTGCACTGGCCTGGCTGCTGTGGCCGCTATCCCTGCTGTACGGCCTGCTCGGCGGACTGCGCAACCTGCTCTACCGTCTGAACTGGCTGCCCACCGGCCGCGTGCCGGTGCCGGTCATCGTGGTCGGCAATGTGGTGGCCGGCGGCTCCGGCAAAACCCCGGTGGTCATGGCCCTGGTGCGGCACTGGCAGGCACGCGGCATAGCGGTCGGCGTCATCTCGCGTGGCTACGGCCGCAGCAGCACAGACTGCCGCGAAGTCCTACCCGACAGCCTGCCCGCCGAAGTCGGCGACGAGCCGGCCCTGGTACACCGTAGCTGCCAGGTGCCAGTATTCGTGGCCCGCCAGCGGCTGGAAGCGGCCCAGGCACTGCTGGCGCGCTACCCGCAAACCCAGCTCATCGTCTGCGACGACGGCCTGCAGCACCGCGCACTACACCGCGACCTGGAAATCTGCATCTTTGACGACCGCGGCGTGGGCAACGGCTTTCTGCTGCCCGCCGGCCCGCTGCGCGAGGCCTGGCCACGGCCGGTAGACCTGGTGCTGCACAGCGGCGCCCAGCCGGCGTTTGCCGGCTTCCGGGCACGCCGCAGCCTGGCCGATTACGCGGTGCAGGCCGATGGCAGGCGCCGCCCGCTGTCCAGTCTGCAGGGCACGCCGTTGCTGGCCCTGGCCGCCATCGCCCAGCCCCAGAGCTTCTTCACCATGCTGCGCGCCGCCGGCCTGTCGCTGGACCAGACCCAAGCGCTGCCCGATCACTATGATTTTGATAGCTGGACCCGCATAGAACATCTGCGCCAGACGGTTATTTGCACCGAAAAAGATGCGGTGAAGCTGTGGCGCCACCAACCGGACGCGCTGGCCGTGCCCCTGGTGGTGGAACTGGAGGCCGGCTTTCTGGCCGCCCTCGACCAACGGGTCGATCCCTGGCTATCATCGCCCCCTGCGCGCACCTCTGCGCTTACCTGATACCGACTACCGCGACTACCGACCGAGATTCCCCCATGGATAGCAAACTTCTGGAACTGCTGGTCTGCCCCGTCACCAAGGGCCCACTGCAATTCGACCGCGACAAGCAAGAGCTGACTTCGCGCAGCGCCCGCCTGGCCTACCCGGTGCGCGACGGCATCCCCATCCTGCTGGAAAACGAAGCCCGCACCCTGAGCGACGAGGAGTTGGGCCTGTGAGCTTCACCGTCCTGATCCCCGCCCGACTGGCCTCGACCCGCCTGCCCAACAAGCCGCTGGCGGCCCTAGGCGACGCGCCCATGGTGGTACGGGTAGCCCAACGCGCCATGCTCTCCCAGGCCGCGCGCACCGTCGTCGCCTGCGACAGCCAGAGCATCCTGGATGCCTGCCAGGCCCATGGCGTGGAAGCCATCCTGACCCGCGACGACCACCCCTCGGGCAGCGACCGCCTGGCCGAAGCCAGCCAGCTGCTGGGCCTGGCCGACGACGCCATCGTGGTCAATGTACAGGGCGACGAGCCGCTGATCGACCCGCAGCTGATCAACGAAGTCGGCGCCCTGCTGCTGCAGCGCCCGCAGGCCAGCATGGGCACGGCGGCACACACCATCGACACCCTGGCCGATCTGGGCAACCCGAATTTCGTTAAGGTGGTACTGGACGCCCAGCAGTACGCGCTGTACTTCAGCCGGGCGCCAATTCCCTGGTGGCGCGACGGTGCCACGCCCGACCACAGCTTCCGCGCCCTGCCCGACCCGGCACCGCTGCGCCACATCGGCATCTATGCCTACCGGGCCGGCTTTCTGCGGCTGTTTCCGACCCTGCCGCAAGCCCCTATCGAGGTCACCGAAGCCCTGGAACAGCTGCGTGCCATGTGGCATGGCCACCGCATCGCGGTGCACGTCACCGCCCACGCGCCAGGCGCCGGGGTTGACACGCCGGAAGACCTGGAACGCGTAAGCAAGCTGTACTGAAGCCTCTGGTATCCTCTGACGGAATGAAGCACGGCGGTAGTTCTCGGACTGCCAGTCGTGCCACGTGGTTTTAAACACTCCGAGGAATTTCCATGAGACTGATTTTGTTGGGCGCACCTGGCGCCGGCAAGGGTACGCAAGCCACCTTCATCTGCCAGAAATACGGCATTCCGCAAATCTCCACCGGCGACATGCTGCGCGCTGCCGTCAAGGCTGGTACGCCCCTGGGCCTGCAAGCCGACGCGGTGATGAAGTCCGGCGGCCTGGTCAGCGACGACCTGATCATCAACCTGGTGAAGGAACGCCTGACCCAGCCCGACTGCGCCAACGGCTGCCTGTTCGATGGATTCCCCCGCACCCTGCCCCAGGCCGACGCGATGAAGGCCGCTGGCGTCAAGCTCGACTACGTACTGGAAATCGATGTGCCATTTGACGCCATCATCGAACGCATGAGCGGCCGACGCTCGCACCCGGCCTCGGGCCGCACCTACCACGTCAAGTTCAACCCGCCCAAGGTCGAAGGCCTGGACGACGTGACCGGCGAACCGCTGATCCAGCGCGACGACGACAAGGAAGAAACCGTGCGCAAGCGCCTGGAGGTGTACAGCGCCCAGACCCGCCCGCTGGTCGACTACTACTCCAGCTGGGCCCGCAACGAGCCTGCAGCTGCGCCCAAGTACCGCGCCATCAGCGGCACCGGCACAGTGGACGAAATCACCGCCCGCGCATTTGCCGCCCTCGCCGCCTAAAGCGCTGACGCCAATACAAAAAGCCGCCAGGTGCTGAGCCCGGCGGCTTTTTTCATGGTGCGGCTAGCAGCTCCAGCAGCAGCGCAATCCGCGCCTTCACCGGCGACAGGCCCTGGGCATCGGGAATCGCATCCGCCGGCATGGCCTGCACCCGGCCGAACACACAGCGCGTAGACCGCAGCACCCGCACCCCGGCCGCCATGGCGCGCAGCAGGGCCGCCTGCAAGTCCAGGTGCAGCGTGCCATTGCCGGTGCCCGCCACCACGATGCCGCGCACGCCCTGGGCCACCAGCGCGTCCACCAGCAGGCCGTTCGCCCCGGCGTAGTTCAGCACGATCTCCACCCGCGGCCAGGCCCTGGCAGCCGCTGCGTTGATTACTATGTTTTTAATAGCTTCTCGCGCAATCTCTGCCTGCGCCAAAGGTCGATTTTCCTTATAAAAATCGATGGCCGACGGCCAGGGCCGGAACATCCGCACCCGCCCTTCTTCCACCACCCCGACCAGGCCGGCCTCGCCCGACGAGAACGCATCTACCTTGTAGCTGTGCACCTTCTGCACATCCTGCGCGCCGTGGATATTGCCCGCGCAGACCGCCAGCACGCCGTGTGCGCCCGGGGTACTGGCCACCGCCATCGCGTCCAACAGGTTCTGCGGCCCGTCCGGAACCAGGGCGGTGGCCGGGCGCATTGCGCAAGTCAGCACAATGGGCTTGGCAGGGTCCAGCACGGCCTGCAGAAAGTAAGCGGTTTCTTCCAGCGTATCCGTGCCATGGGTGATGACGATGGCCGCCACCTCGGGTTGGGCCAGCCAGTGGGCGCAGCGCGCGGCCAGTTGCTGCCACAGCGCAAAGCCCATGTCCTTGCTATCCACCTGGGCCACTTGCTCGGCCACCAGACGGAACGCGCCGTCCTGGAAGCCGCCTATCGACTCCAGCAGCTGGGACACGCCTACCTCGCCCGCCGTATAGCCGATGTTGTCGCCCGCGCTGCTGGCCCGCCCGGCAATCGTGCCGCCAGTGCCCAACACCACGATGCGGGAAGGCTGTGCGTCCAACGCGCCTGAATTTACTGCCATGGCTTGCAAACTTTCAAAAACTGGTTAAAAATACAGCTACTGGATATTAAAACAGCCAGCCCGCTAAACTAGCACGGAGTCACCCATGGATCTGCCCGCCTTTACTTCGAATCTGTCCGCCAAACTCACCGCCCGCCAGCAACAGATTCTGGACCTGATCCAGTCGGCCATTGCCCGCACCGGCGCCCCACCTACCCGGGCCGAAATCGCCAGCACGCTGGGTTTCAAATCGGCCAACGCCGCCGAAGAGCATCTGCAGGCCCTGGCCCGCAAAGGCGCGATCGAACTGGTCAGCGGCACCTCGCGCGGCATCCGGCTCAAGAGCGACACCCTGCGCTCCATCAACGAATCCCGCTTCCAGCACACCCTCAACCAGCTGGCCCTGCCGCTGATTGGCCGGGTGGCTGCCGGCTCCCCGATTTTGGCGCAGGAACATGTGGACCAAACCTACCATGTGGAAGCCAGCATGTTCCGCCACAAGCCCGACTACCTGCTCAAAGTGCGCGGCATGTCGATGCGCGACATCGGCATCCTCGACGGCGACCTGCTGGCCGTCCAGTCGGCCACCGATGCCAAGAACGGCCAGATCGTGGTGGCCCGGCTGGGCGAGGAAGTCACCGTCAAACGCTTCCGCCGCAACAAGAACCTGATCGAGCTGCTGCCCGAAAACCCCGACTACGCCACCATCGTCGTCGAACCCGGCGAGAGCTTCGCCATCGAAGGGCTGGCCGTAGGCCTCATCCGCAACACCATGCTGATGTAAGCCCGCAGCGCCAGCGCATAGCCACCCTGTCCATCCGCATCCAGCACACCATGTCGTGGGAGTTTCATATGGGAATCGCATCGTTTTCGCCTACCGGTCTGTTCGGCTCGTTCCAGGGCCTGGTCGGCTGGTTCAACCTCCATTCGCCCAAAACGCGCAGTGTCCGCCAAGCGCTGGCGCTACGGCCCGGCCCGGCCCGCGGCAATGCCTGCGCCAGCCACGCCAGCACAGCCGCGGTACGCAGCGCCTGCCCGACCCTCCAGGCAACGCCTCTGCGTCCGCTGCGCCCCTTGCGGGTGCTGCGCGTGGTCGATGGGCCGCAGACGCCGGCCAACGCAGGCCGCATGCTGATTTCGGGCCGTATGGCCGATGTCTGCGCCGAGCTGGATCGGCTGGCCGCCCTGGAATCTTCTGGCCCACGCACCAGCGCCCTGCTGCAGTAGGGCCCAGCCACCCTGTAGCGCGCGTCCACCCGCGCCGGCTGGTCCGTAGAGAACGCACCACGCAAATTTAACCCGGGTCGCGGCGCTTATTAGATACATACAGGTACAGGCAGGCATCTGCGTCAAGGCACAATCGGGGGATGAATATTGTGATTCTTGACGACTACCAAGATGCCGTTCGCAAACTCGACTGCGCCATCAAGCTGGAACCTTACGCAGCCAAGGTGTACACCAATACCGTCAAAGGCCTAGGCCAGCTGTCGGTACGTCTCAAGGACGCCGACATCATCGTGCTGATCCGCGAGCGCAGCCAGCTGAACCGCCAGCTGATCGAAAAACTACCCCGGCTCAAGATGATTGCCCAGACCGGGCGCATCGGCTCCCACATCGATATCGCCGCCTGCACCGAGCGCGGCATTGCTGTCGCTGAGGGCGTAGGTTCGCCCGTGGCGCCGGCCGAACTCACCTGGGCGCTGATCATGGCCTCCACGCGACGCCTGCCCCAATACATCAGCAACCTCAAGCACGGTGTCTGGCAACAGTCGGGTATGAAGACCGCGTCCATGCCCGCCAACTTCGGTATGGGCACGGTGCTCAAGGGCAAGACCATGGGCATCTGGGGCTATGGCCGGATTGGCCAGATCGTCACCACCTATGCCCGGGCCTTCGGCATGAGGGTACTGGTCTGGGGCCGCGAGACATCGCGCACCCGCGCCCTGGCCGATGGCGTCGATGTAGTGGAAAGCAAGGAGGAGCTGTTCGAACAGGCCGACGTGCTGTCCCTTCACCTGCGGCTCAACGACGAAACCCGCAGCATCGTCACCCTGGACGACTTGCTGCGCATGAAGCCGACGTCCCTGCTGGTGAATACCTCGCGGGCCGAGCTGATCGAGCCCGACGCCCTGCTGGCCGGCCTGAACCGCGGCCGTCCCGGCATGGCGGCGGTGGACGTGTTCGAGAGCGAGCCCATCTTGCAAGGCCACGCGCTGCTGCGGTTGGAGAACTGCATCTGCACACCACACATCGGCTATGTCGAGCAAAACAGCTACGAGATGTACTTCAACGCCGCATTCGACAACGTGTTGAATTTCATCAAGGGTACGCCGACCAACATTGTCAACCCTGGGGCGCTGCAGGTTCGTCGCTAGGTTTTTCATAGCACTATGCGCACAAATATCCTGCGCAAACTGCCTAAATCATCCATAAAAAAAGCCACCAGATCGGTGGCTTTTTGCTTACTTGGACTTGGGTGAAATCTTCGCCTCAACCTTCGGGTCGAACAGATCGAACTCCAGCATATTGCTGTCGATCACCGGCGGAGCCGGCGGTGGTGGCGTCGGCGTAGCCGCCGGGTTTGCCATCAATTCATCCAGGTCCAGGTCCAGCGGCTCCATCAGCGGGCTGCTGGCGGCGGGGGCCGGAGCGGGTGGTGGCGGCGATGCAGCCGGCAACTGTTGCATGGCCAGCAGTTCCGAGTTCGAGAAATCCAGATTCAGGTCCAGATCCAGGTCCAGCGGCTGGCGGTACGAAGACACGGCCGGCTCGGGCGGCACATCGGCCCGCTCGGGCGCGGAAGGATCGGGCATCAACAGCATGGGCTGGGTGAACGAGGTTTCGCGCGGCAACTCTTCCAGTGCGCCGGGCTGCGACAACTGGGGCTCCAGCGCGGCAGGCAGGCTGTTGCGGCTGCGCGCTTCCATGGCCCGTTTGCCGCCGGTCTGGCGCAGCGCGCTCTTGGCCATGGCGTGCAGCAGCAGCAGTTCGCGGTAGGCGGCCAGATCAAACACCGGCATCGGTGCGGCTTCCGGGTCACGGAACAGGCAGGACTCGATGAAATCCAGCACCTCCGGCTTGCCCCACTGGGCTTCGATGCTGCGCAGCACGGCCGGGTAGTTCTCCAGAGTCTGGCCTTCGCTGGTGAAGGCCGGGAACACCGGCAACTGGCAATTGAAGATGCGGTTGAAGGCATCGCGCTGCTGGTTGTACTCGGCCTGGCGACCCAGCGTGTGGTAGACCTTCAGCAGCTCCAGATAGGCCAAGGGGTTGACCTCGACACTCTCGTCTATGCTCTTCTTCAACACGCCGATCGCCTGGTCGTACTGGCCTAGCGACACGAAGAAATCGGCATGCTGCTGCACATCCAGGAAGTCATCGGCATGCAGATTGCGCGCTGGTGCGGCTGCTACCGCCGGCGCCACGGCGGGCTTGACGGGCATCGCCGTAACGGCTGTCAGCTTCTTCAAATCCTCGAACAAGGACTCGTCCACCTCGGTATCGATATGCGTGTCGTGGGCTGAGCCTGGCAGAGTCGCGGGCGGCTGCTGGGTGGCCAGTTTGGCCGGGCGGCTCAGCGCGGATGGTCGTCCCATTTCTTCGGGACTGGGTTCGCCATGGTGTGCCCAGTCTGTGGCCGTGGCCAGGCCGCGCTGGCGGGCCCGGTTCCACCAGAAGCCGGCGGCCGCAAGGGCGGCCAGCAACAGAGTCAGCAAACCGTAAACCAGGCCTTCGCCGAAACGGTTGTTTTCTAACTTTTCGAGCCGCAGCTTGAAGTCGGCCTCGCTCTTGGCCAGCAGGGCTTTGAGGGCTTTGGACTCGGCCTCCAAGGCCAGCAGGCGCTGCTTTTCCTGCGGGTTTTCGACCGGCAGGTTGTTAAGCTCGCGCCAGGCAGCTGCCGCGGCAGCGCGCTTTTGCGGGTCTTCGGTAGGCGCCACCACCAGGTCTGTAGACGACTTGAGTTGCACCACGCGCTCGTCTGGCGTTTCAGCGGCTTCCAGCTTCAGGCGCGGCTTGTTGTCTGGCACTTCGGGTTTAACCACCGGCTTGGGCGCAACAGCAGGCTCCTTGGCCGGTGCTGGCTTGGGTGCCGCCACCGGTTTGGGCGGGGCTTTGACAACGGGTGCAGTCGTGGCGCTGGGCGCACTGCGCACTACAGGGGGACGCGGCGCTGGCCGCGGTGCAGGTGCGGGAGCTGGTGCGTCCATTGCTGGCGCCGGGGCCGGGGCCGCAGCGGGCGCCGTCACAATGGCCGGAATGATCGTAGGTACGGATGCAGCGCGCGTTTCGACGGGGAAGTCGGTTAGAAAATCATAGCGGCGTGAGGCTTTTTGGCCACAGACGGAGCGCAGAACCACCCCCACCACCGGTTCATCGACCACGGCCGAGGAGCGGATTCGCACCACGGCTTCCTGTTGCTGGCCACCGGCCACCACGATCACCCGGACCCGGTTCGGCGCCACTTGCGCATCGCCATGGAAGACATCGGCCTCAAAGCAGGCGTTGCCACTATCGTCTGCAGAGTCAAGACGCACATCCACCGCCAGATCCAATGGCTGGCCCAGCACCACTGCGCCCCGGGCACGGCCGAGAGACAAGGCTGAACTACCAAATGCGGCGACCAAGAGGGTCGATCCCAGAAGTGTGTTTCGTAGTTTCACTGCAGTTTTTTGGCGTTTTTTTGAATTCAGTCACACCATACCATCTGTAAACGGCCGGTGATCAGTAAATGAAGCGGAATTATGCGGCCATCTATCGGGATCACACAGCGGTGGCAAACATCAATAGCCGGGCGCCCGACGACACCCCAACATCGCTGCAAATCGATAGGCCAGACACGCAAGTGACAACCCTGAGCCGACTTGTGCGTCACGGGCGTGACAATCAGCCCATTAGCAGTCACCCAAAAGACAGACCATGGACGAACCGATTCTTACCATCGAAGAACGCGCAGCGATCAATACCGGTCACTGGTTTGTTTCTCTCTCACCGTCGTTGCGACACGATATTCTGCGATGCGCCTACGTCAAACGCTACCAGGACAACGGCCTGATCGCTGCCCGCGGCGAGCCCCCCGAGGAATGGGTGGCCTGCGCCAAGGGGGCTGTGCGGGTGAGTTCCACCTCGATCTCGGGCAAGCAAATCACCCTGACCTATCTGGAGCCGGGCACCTGGTTTGGCGATGTGGCGATATTCGACGGCGACCGGCGCACCCACGACGCCTATGCGCATGGCGAAACCACCTTGTTGTGCGTGGCCAAGGCCGATTTCAAGAAAATCCTGGCCACCCATACCGAGCTCTACGAAGCCCTGCTGCGCCTGCAGTCGCGGCGCATCCGCCAGCTGTTCGGCCTGGTGGAAGACCTGAACACCCTGCCCCTGCGCGCGCGCCTGGCCAAGCAGCTGCTGCATCTGGCGCGCAGCTATGGCATCCCCAATCTGGCGAACGCCAACGAGGTGCGCATCAGCCTGCAACTGGCCCAAGAAGAGCTGGCGCAGCTGCTCGGCGCCTCGCGCCAGCGCGTCAACCAGGAGCTCAAGGCCATGGAGCGCGAAGAAGTCATCCGCATCGAGCCCGCCGGCCTGACGGTGCGCGACCGCTCCGCCCTGTACCGGATCGTGGAGTCCGACAACTAGGCCCTGGCCTATGACCGACTTCGGCCACTTCACCGGCACCCGTCCCGCCACCGGGTCGCACGTGCTCGACGAAAACCGCCTGAGTGCCTGGCTGGCGCAGCACCTGCCGGGCTTCAATGGCCCGCTGACGGTCAGCATGTTCAAAGGCGGGCAATCCAACCCGACCTACCAGCTCAGCACGCCCACCCAGACCTATGTGCTGCGCGCCAAGCCGGGGCCGGTCGCCAAGCTGCTGCCGTCGGCCCACGCGATCGAGCGCGAGTTTGCGGTGATGCGCGGGTTGGCCGACACCGACGTGCCGGTGCCGCGCATGCTCTGCCTGTGCGAGGACGAGTCCGTCATCGGCCGGGCCTTCTATGTGATGGAGTTCATCGCCGGCCGCGTGCTGTGGGACCAGGCCCTGCCCGGCATGCAGCCCGCCGAACGGGCCGCGATCTACGCCGAGATGAACCGCGTCATCGCCGCCCTGCACACGGTGCGCTTCGCCGACCACGGGCTGGCCAGCTATGGCAAGCCGGGCAATTATTTCGAGCGCCAGATCAGCCGCTGGAGCAAGCAGTACCAGGCCTCCATCACCCAGCCGATTGCCGAAATGGACCAGCTGATGGCCTGGCTGCCAGCCCACATCCCCGCCGACGCGCGCGACGAGAGCAAGACCCGCATCGTGCACGGCGACTACCGGCTCGACAACCTGGTGTTCCACCCCACCGAGCCGCGCGTGCTGGCGGTGCTGGACTGGGAGCTCTCCACCCTGGGCCACCCGCTGGCCGACTTCAGCTACCACTGCATGTCCTGGCACATACCGCCGGGCAGCTTCCGCGGCATTGCCGGGCTGGACTGGGCCGCACTCGGCATTCCATTGGAAGCCGACTACATCCGCCAATACTGCGAACGCACGGGCTTGGCCAGCGCCGAAGCCTTGCAAGCCGACTGGGGCTTTTACATGGCCTACAACCTGTTTCGCCTGGCCGCGATTCTGCAAGGCATTGCCAAGCGGGTGGAAGACGGCACAGCGTCCAGCCCGCAGGCGCGGGCCTCGGCGGCCGGCGCACGGCCGCTGGCCGAAATGGCCTGGACATTTGCCCGGAGCACCTGATGGACTTTGACTACTCCCCCAAGACCCTGGCCTTGCAGGCCCGCCTGCAGCAGTTCATGGACGCCCACATCTACCCGGCCGAGCCCGCCTACGTGGCCGAGATCGAGGCCAACACCCAGGCCGGCAAGCGCTGGACGCCGCTGCAAACTATCGAAAAACTGAAAGTCCAGGCCCGCGCCGCCGGCCTATGGAACCTGTTTCTGCCCGTGGACAGCGCCGCCGTGGCGGGCTACGCAGGCGCCGGCCTGACCAACCAGGAATACGCGCCGCTGGCCGAAACCATGGGCCGGGTCCCCTGGGCTAGCGAGGTCTTCAACTGCTCGGCCCCCGACACCGGCAACATGGAAACCATTGCCCGCTATGGCTCCGCAGCCGCCAAGGCGCGCTGGCTCAAGCCCTTGCTGGAGGGCGAAATCCGCTCCGCCTTCGCCATGACCGAGCCCGACGTGGCCTCCAGCGACGCCACCAACATCGCCACCCGCATAGAACGCCAGAGCGACGACTACCTGATCAACGGCCGCAAGTGGTGGATTTCTGGCGCCGGCGACCCGCGATGCGCGGTCTACATCGTGATGGGTCAGACCGACCCGGAGGCGCCGCGCCATGCGCAGCAAAGCATGGTGCTGGTGCCGGCCGACACACCTGGCATCCGCGTGCTGCGGCCGCTGAGCGTGATGGGCTACGACGACGCGCCGCACGGCCACATGGAAATCAGCTTCGAGAACGTGCGCGTGCCCGCCAGCAACATCCTGCTGGGCGAAGGCCGCGGCTTTGAAATCGCCCAGGGCCGCCTGGGCCCGGGCCGCATCCACCACTGCATGCGCCTGATCGGCCTGGCCGAGCGCGCGCTGGAGCTGATGTGCAAGCGGGCATCGTCACGCATCGCCTTCGGCAAACCGGTTGCCGCCCAGGGCGTCACCCAGGAGCGGATTGCCGAAGCCCGCTGCAAGATCGACATGGCGCGCCTGCTGACTCTCAAGGCCGCCTGGTTGATGGATGTGGCCGGCAACAAGGTGGCCAAAAACGAGATTGCGATGATCAAGGTGGTGGCCCCCAGCATGGCCTGCCAGGTGATCGACTGGGCCATGCAAGCCCATGGCGGGGCGGGCATGGGCGAAGACTTTCCGCTGGCCTACGCCTATACCGCGGCGCGCACCCTGCGCTTTGCCGACGGCCCAGACGAAGTGCACCGCAACGCGATTGCCAAGGCTGAGCTGGGCAAATACGCCGCCGTTCCTAAATAAGCTCTGCCCCGTCCGCACTGAGCTGCTGGGCCGACACGCAGGCCTGGGTGAACACCGCCACCGCGTGCTCCAGGGTCGGCACATCGTTGTGCGGATACTCCATGCGCAGATACACCCGGCCGCGCTGCAACTGCAGGATGAAGGGCGTGATCTGCTGCACGGCCGGTGTGGGCCAGGCCATCAGCAAGGGCAGTAAATCGCCCTCCAGCCACTGCTGGGCATGGGCGCGGGTATCGGCCACGGCGGCGTAGCGGTCCCAGAACTCCAGCGGCGCCGTGCTCCAGCCAACCTCGTCGTACAGCGACAACCAGCGTGCCTCTTCCGGCAGATCGGCGTCCAGCGTAGTCTGCACGCTGTGGGTGACCTGCTCGTAGACGCGTTTTTCCAGGTCTTCCTTCAGCGGGCGGTTGATCAGCATGACGGCCACGTCCTCGGGCAAAACCACATCGGCGCGCCCGCGCAGCTCGGCGCCCTGGATGAAATCCCGCACCGGCTCGGTACGCTCCAGGCGCCACGACCACACGGCCTGCTGCCCGGTTAGCGCGAAATCGCCGTCATTGAACAGGCTTTCAAAACCCAGTTCGCGGGCCATGGCCCAGGCTTCTACCGCCTGCAAGTCGGCCTGCTCCGGCCGGCTGTCGGGCGACCGGGCAACCCATTTTTTTATGCGCTCAAACATGCGCGTCCGCTTTCACCTAAAGTTTGCCGGGTGGCGTGCACCCCAAAAGTAGCCATCCATGGTCCGGGTGTTTCCTGCCCACCCGGACGGCCACATATCCCCATCATGCTGGAAGAACATGGGCTGGTGTATGAGGCGATACCCGTCAATGGGGATCATGGGCGCCAGCCGTATTTTGCTACACTTTAAATAGCTGCTCGCGCATACAAAATAAGCGCTAGAAGCTTTTTTTATGTATAAAAATGGAGGCGATGTGAGGTGGTCTACCCGACAGGGATCGAACCTGTGACCCTCAGCTTAGAAGGCTGATGCTCTATCCAACTGAGCTACGGGTAGGAGCTTAAGATTCTAACCTTACGCCTCTGTGGCGCCCCACCGGCCGGCTCTTATGAAAAGTGTTCTATGCAATCCATCCACGGAAATATCCTGACCCCTAACGGCTTTGTCAGCGGCGACATCCGCTTCGGCTCCGACGGCCGCATTGCCGCCATCACCGGCAGCCCCGTGGCGACCGCCAGCGTGCGGGATGCCGGCCTGCCGCTGGTCTTGCCCGGCTTCATCGACCTGCATGTGCATGGCGGTGCCGGCCACGACATCATGGAAGGCGGCGACGCCGCTCTGCACGTGGCCACGCTGCATGCGCGACACGGCACCACCAGCCTGCTGGCCACCACCATGACCGCACCGCAGAGCGATCTGGACATAGCCTTCGCTGCTATGGGCCGGCTGTGCGCGCAGCGCGCGCCCAACGCGGCGCGCGTGCTGGGCGTGCATCTGGAAGGCCCGTACATCAGCGAGGCGCGCCTGGGCGCGCAGCCCCCGTTTGCGCGTCCCGCCAGCTTTGAAGAAATACACCGCCTGCACGCGTTGGCGCCCATCCGCCTCATCACGCTGGCGCCCGAGGTAGGTGGCAATGCCGAACTCATAGCGCAGCTGGTGGCCGAAGGCTTCAAAGTGCAGCTGGGCCACACCACGGGCAGCTACGAGCAGGGCGTGGCTGCGCTGCGCTGCGGCGCCACGGGCTTCACACATTTGTTCAACGCCATGTCGGCCCTGCACCACCGCGAGCCCGGCATGGTGGGCGCGGCGCTGGCCCATGCCGAGTTTGCCGAGGTGATTCCCGACCTCTTGCATGTACACCCCGGTGCCATCCACACCGCGCTGCGCGCTATTCCCAAGCTCTACTGCGTGACCGACTCCACTTCGGCCGCCGGCATGCCCGACGGCGACTACAAGCTGGGCCGCCACACTGTCACCAAATGCATGGGCGGTGTGCGCCTGCCCGACGGTACGCTGGCCGGCTCCGTACTCAGCATGGACCAAGCCCTGCGCAACCTGGTGGACACACTGGGGCTGGACTTGACGGATGCCTCGCACCGCGTGTCTACCTATGCAGCCGACCATATGGGCTGGACCGACCGCGGCCGCCTGGCGGTGGGCGCCTGGGCCGATGTGGTGGTGCTGGACCGGGATTTGGCGCTGCAGGCGGTGTACGTCGAAGGTGGAGCGATCAACCTGGGCTGACCTCGCTACAGTTTATATAGCTACTGGCGCAGGTACTCTCTGCGCCGGCGCTTGATTTATTACTCAGTCTGCACGGCGGGTAGCAGTACGGTCACCACCAGCCCGCACTCCGCATGGTTGTGCAAACGGATTTCGCCGCCATGCGCCTGGATGATGTTGCGGGCAATGCCCAGGCCCAGGCCGGTGCCGGTGCGGTTGTTCTGCTGGCCGTGGCCTAGCCGTACATGCGGCTCGAAGGCGGCCGACATCGAGGCCTGCGCAATACCCGGGCCGAAGTCGCGCACCTCGACCACCGCCAATGCGCCGCGGTCGCTCAGGCGCAGCTGCACCCTTTCGCCGTACAGCACGGCGTTGTCCAGCAGGTTGCTGAAGGCCCGCTCCAGCGCCAGCGGCTTGCCCTGCACACTCACTGCGTCGGACACGAACTCGATGCTGGCATTCGGGTGGATCGGCCGCTTGGCCAGTCGCGCCAGCAAGGTGTCCAGCCGCACGGGAGTCAGGTTCTCGTGGATGTCGGTGTCCTTGACGCTTTGCAGTGCCGCCTTGACCATCACGTCCAGGTCGTCCAGGTCTTCGTGGAAGTCAGCCTGCAGGGCTTCGTCGTCCAGCAGTTCGGTGCGCAGCTTGAGCCGCATGATGGGCGTCTTCAAGCCGTGCGAGATACCCAGAAACAGCCGCTCGCGGTCCACCAGGTAGCGCTGAATGCGGGCCTGCATTTCGTTGAAGGCGCGGGCGGTGCGGCGCAGCTCGGCGGTGCCGGTCTCGGGCACGGCCTCGGGCGCGCTGTCGCTGCCAAAGGCATTGGCGGCAGAGGCAATCCGGTTCAAGGGGCGGATCAGGCCGCGCACCAGCAGCACTGACAGCACCAGCACCGTCAGCAGCGTCACCACCTGCATGGCCACCCGGTCCAGGGTCAGCGGATTGGCGTTGTCCAGAAAGTACGGGTCGGGCATGGGTGCGGCCAGGTACAGCCAGCGGCCGGGCTCGAACTCGGCCTGGATCACCAGCACCGGCGCGGGGCGCGGGCGCAGCAGCAAGGTGGCCTCGACCCAGGACTCGGGCAGGTCGTTCACCGTGCGGCCGTCGTCCGACACCCGCAAACCATCGGGCCAGGCAAACGCCACATCGGGTGGCTGGGCCGGCTGCAGATTGCCCACCAGATCGTCGCGCACCACCGTCACCACCGCGTCCACCAGCGCATTGCCGCTCAGCGGGGTGATGGGCACGCGCTCACGGTTCACATTGACGAAGAAGCGCGTACCACCCATGGTGCGCAGCTGCTCGATCAGGATGGGCCGGTATTTGGGCGGCAGGTCGCGGAAGAAGCGCAGCGTGCCCGCCGCATTCACCGCCAGATGGTGGGCCGCGCCCAGGGCTTCGGCGCGGGCGCTTTCGCGCAGCTGGCGCGCCCACAACAAGGTGCCCACCAGCTGCGCGCTGACCACCCCCAAAGCCATCACCAGCACGATGCGGCCCAGCAGGCTGTCGGGCAGCCAGCGGCGGAAACCCGCAGGCCTAGGCATCGCTGGCCGTGACGTCAGCCGAGAACACATAGCCGCTGCCGCGCACGGTCTTGATCAGCAGCGGCTGCTTGCCGTCGTCGTTCAGGCGCTGGCGCAGCCGGCTGATCTGCACGTCCAGGGACCGGTCCAGCGGGCCTAGATCGCGGCCCCGGGTCTGCTCCATCAGCCGGCCACGGTCCAGGGTTTCGCCCGCATGCTCGGCAAAGAAGCGCAACAGGTTGAAGTCCATGCTGGTCAGCACCACCAGCGTGCCGGCCGGGTCGGTCAGCTGGCGCTCCAGCAGGTCCATGCTGAAGCCGGCAAAGCGCAGAAAGCGTACCGCAACGCCCGGCCCGCCCAACTGCATGCGGCGGTGGATGGCCTTGATGCGCGCCAGCAGCTCGCGTGGGTTGTAGGGCTTGGCGATGTAGTCGTCGGCGCCCAGCTCCAGGCCGACGATGCGGTCGGTGTCGTCGGCGCTCGCGGTCAGCATGATGATAGGAACCGGCGACTGGCGGCGCACGGTCTGGCACAGGGTGAAGCCGTCGGTATCGGGCAGCATCACGTCGAGGATCACCAAACTCAGCTCGTCCTTGAAGCGCTCGAACTCGGCCAGAAAGCTGACGCCGTCGTGCGCCACGCGCACCTCGTACTGGTGCTTTTCCAGATAGGTCTTGAGCAGGTTGCGGGTTTTTTGGTCGTCGTCGACGACCAGGATGGTTCTGTTCATGCGGTACTTTTAACGTTCAGCGTTCGGCACTGGGGGCGCGGATCACGGCGGCCAGCCGGCGCTGGGCCTCGGACGGCTCCATGCGCGCGTCGGTCAGGTAGCGCCACAGGGTTTGGGCCACCGCGTCCTTGATGGATTCATCGGCCGCCATGCGGTGCGCCAGGCTGGGCACGCGCGCACTGCGCGGGTCGGCAAAGGTGTCCCAGGAGTCGCGCGCGCAGCTGTCCAGGCTGCTCACGTCGGCGTCGCGGTGCACTGGCACCGAGCCCTTGATGCGGTTGTAGGCCAGCTGGGCCGGCAGGCTGGAGACCAGCTCGGCCACTTTCTCCTGCGTGGCCTCGCGGTGCCGCACATTGACCAGCATGGCCAGGGTGTCGATGCTGTAGAGGTGCATGTTGTCGGTACCGGGCACAACCACGCAGCCGAAGTCTTTGCCCGGGCTCGCTCCCCAGGCCATTAACTCGCCCTTGGCCCAGTCGCCCATGACCATCATGCCCACGCTGCCCTGCAGCAGCTCGCGGGCGGCATCGGTCCAGTTCTGCTCGCGCGGAGTCTCGCCCTGGATGCTGCGCAGCCAGCGTAAACGCGTCAGCGCGCGCTCGACCCGCGGGTCCAGCCAGGCGCTGCTTTTGCGCTGCACGATCAGCTCGCGGTACAGCGCCGGGCCGGCTTCACCCAGCAGCACGGACTCAAACACCGTGGCGATCTGCCAGGGCTCGTCGCTCCAGGCCAGGGGCTTGATGCCCTGCGCTAGCAGCTTGCGCGCCACCAGCTCGAACTCGGCCCAGGTCTTGGGCGGCAGCAGGCCAAGGCGCGCAAAGACGCGGCGGTTGTACAACAAGGTGTTGATGCGGTGGATGCCCAGCGGCGCAGCGATCACATCGCCCTGGTAGCTGACCAGCTCCATCACGGTCGGGAACATGTTCTGCGCCCAGCGCTGGCGCGCGGCCACGGCATTCAGCGGCAGCACCAGGCCGACATCGGCCCATTCGGTCAGGGTGGTGCCTATCAGCTGGGCAACATCGGGCGGGTCGCCCATCAGCACCCGGCTTTTCAGCACCTTGACCGCCGCCATGCCACCGCCGCCGGGAATCGCCGCATCGCGCCACTGCACGCCATTGGCAGCCAGGTAGATGCTGAGCTGGTTGGCCGCACGGCGCTCGCTGGTCGAAGTCCACCAGTGCAGCACATCGACCGGCATGGCCTGCGCCTGGGCGAACGCCGGCTGCGCCCCCAGCCAGGCCGCCAGACCGATCAAAAGCAAGGCAAGAGCTCTCATTTCCTATCGAAATGTAATGTTATCTATCGCGGCTGCGGCGCCCGTCGCCACGCCTGCCCACGCAGGCCATCCCCTACGTAATGAAACGTAATGCAGCAAGCGCACCACAGGAAAAAATATGAACAAAATCAACAGCTTGAACACTTTATGAAGCCCGTTGCGCGCGGTTTGATATTACAGGTGGCACAGCATAACCTCCGGCCCACTGAATGCCACGACATCCCGTTTGTGGCAGCAGCCAGGTCCCACCAATGTCCAGGAGATCACTGTCCATGCGCACCACATTCCATTTCGCTGCCACCGCCCTTGCCTTGGTTTGCAGCGGCCTTACCCACGCCGGCAACCTCACCATCGAAAGCTGGCGGGTGGACGACAAAGCCCTGTGGGAAGAGGTTTTGTTGCCCGCCTTCAACAAAGCCAATCCCGGCATCACCGTCAAGTTCTCGCCTACCTCGCCGCCCGAATACGACTCGGCACTCAATACCCGCCTGACCGCGGGCACCGCCGGCGATTTGATCACCTGCCGCCCGTTTGACGTGTCGCTCGATCTGGCCAAGAAGGGCTATCTGGAAAAGCTCAATGGCATCCCCGGACTAAAGAACTTCCCCGAATCCGCCCAGGTCGCCTGGCAGTCGGATGACGGCAAGAGCACCCACTGCCTGCCGATGGCATCGGTGATCCACGGTTTCTTCTACAACAAGAAGATCTTTGCCGAGCTGGGCCTGGGCGTGCCAGTCACGGAAGCCGACTTCTTCGCCGCGCTCGAAAAGATCAAGGCCGCGGGCAAAGTCACACCGCTGGCCATCGGCACCGCCGACCAGTGGGAAACGAACCAGATCGTCTTCACCGGCATTGGCCCAAACCACTGGAAGGGTGAAGAAGGCCGCAAGGGCATCATCAGCGGCAAGAAGAAGTTCACCGACCCGGCCTTCGTCAGTACCTGGGAAACCATGGCCAAGTGGGCACCTTACATGTCCAAGGGCTACCAGGCACAAACCTATGGCGACTCACAAAACCTGTTCGGCGCGGGCCGTGCCGCCATCTACCCCACCGGCTCGTGGGATATCTCGTACTTCGAGCAAAACAGCAAGGTGGACTTCGGCGCCTTCAAACCACCAGTACAAAAGGCCGGTGACCCCTGCTACATCTCGGATCACACCGACATCGGCATGGGCATCAACAGCAAGAGCAAGAACAAGGCCGACGCCCAGGTGTTCCTGAACTGGCTGGCCAGCAAGGAATTTGCTGACCTGTACACCAACAAGGCCACCGGCTTCTTCTCGCTGTCCAGCCACGCCATCGAGGTGAAGAACCCGGTCGCCAAGGAAATGATTGGCTGGCGCAACCAGTGCAAAAGCACCATCCGCCTGAACGCGCAAATCATGAACCGCGGCACGCCGAGCATGGAAAACGAGCTGTGGAACGTGAGCTCGCAGGTCATGAACCTGAAGATGGCGCCCAAGGATGCAGCCCAGCAGATCCAAGC
The DNA here is from genome assembly GCF_900104385.1 of Rhodoferax sp. OV413. Classification (GTDB taxonomy): domain Bacteria; phylum Pseudomonadota; class Gammaproteobacteria; order Burkholderiales; family Burkholderiaceae_C; genus Rhodoferax_B. Next base: position 624,216 of record NZ_FNJA01000001.1, read on the forward strand.
CGGATTTGCCAAGTGGTACACGCCAGCCAAGTAAATCGGCAAGGCAAGCCCGGAAGGGCTTGCCGGCTTCTAAGCAACCCAAATAACCACCGTCCACCCGACATTCAGTCAGAACGCACGCCCCCCAGAAACACCGCAGAACTGGCTTTGCCAGGCTGCTGGTGTTGCCCCCTGCAAGGGGGTTGGCGGAAAGTGCGCAGCACTGGAGCCTGGGGGTGAGCAAGAAAGTCACGATGAAACAAGGATTCTCCTGGCGGGTGCTGGTGTTTATTACGCCCGCCTTGCTGATCTACGCCGTGTTCAGCGCCCTGCCGCTGCTGGACACCTTGCGCCTGGGGCTGTACAGCACCGATGACACCGGCGTGCGCACTTTCTCTGGCCTGGCGAACTACGCCACCATCCTGCACGACCCGCAGTGGTCGGCCAGCTTCTGGAACGCGATGCTGAACAACCTGAAGTTCTTCGGCATCCACATGCTGGCGCAAAACCCCATGGGCTTGCTGCTGGCCGCCCTGCTGTCGCTGCGCAATGTGCGCTTTGCAGCCTTCTACCGCACCGTATTCTTTTTGCCCACCCTGCTGTCGGTGGTGATCGTCGGCTTTGTCTGGCAACTGATTTTGTCGCCTTTGTGGGGCGTGTCCGAGCGGCTGCTGGGCTGGGTGGGCCTGGCGGACTGGTTTGCACCCTGGCTGGGGCTGGAATCCTCGGCGCTGATCACCTTGTCGCTGATGTCGGTATGGCAGTACGTGGGTATTCCGATGATGCTGATCTACGCGGCGATGATCGCCATCCCCGAAGACGTGATCGAAGCCGCCGTGGTCGAAGGCGCTTCGCCCTGGCGCATTTTCTGGCAGATCCGCCTGCCGCTGATCCTGCCGACCCTGGGCCTGGTCACCATCCTGACCTTTGTGGCCAATTTCAACGCGTTTGACCTGATCTATACCGTCAAGGGCGGCCTGGCCGGCCCCAACTACAGCACCGACATCCTGGGCACGCTGTTCTACCGCACCTTCTTCGGCTACCAGTCGCAAGTGGCCAGCCCGACCATGGGCGCGGCCGTGGCCACGCTGATGTTCCTGGTGATCCTGCTGGGCGTGGGCGCCTATTTCCTGGTGGTGCAGCGCCGCCTGCAACGCTTTGCCATGTGAGGCCCCAATGGCTAAATCTGATCTAAAAGTAGCGCCCAGCCGCCTGTTCGTCCATGCGGCCCTGCTCGGCTACCTGGTGCTGGCGCTGGCGCCCATCCTGCTGGTGTTCATGAACTCGTTCAAGGAGCGCGGTGCGATCTTTGACGACCCGCTGGCCTGGCCTACGCCCGAGACCTTTTCGCTGATCGGCTACCACAAGGTGCTGGCCCGCTCGGACGTATGGCTGTACTTTGGCAACAGCTTCATCGTCACCGTGGCCTCGCTGTTCTTCATCTTGCTGTTCGGCGCCATGGCAGCCTGGGCGCTGTCGGAATACAAGTTCAAAGGCAACCGCTGGCTCAAGCTGTTCTTTGCCTTCGGCATCATGGTGCCGATCCGCCTGGGCACGGTGTCGATTTTGCAGATCATGGTCAGCCTCGGGCTGGTCAACACCCTCACCGCCCTGGTGCTAGTCTACGTGGCCCAGGGCTTGCCGCTGGCCATCATGATCCTGTCGGAATTCATGGGCCAAGTGCCAGGCGAGCTGAAGGACGCGGCCCGCTGCGACGGTATTGACGAGTTCCGCATCTTCTTCCAGGTGGTGGTGCCGCTGATCCGCCCTGCCATTGCTACGGTGGCCGTGTTCACCATGGTGCCGATCTGGAACGACTTGTGGTTCCCGCTGATCCTCGCGCCCTCCGAAAAGACCCAGACCATCACCCTCGGCATCCAGCAGTTCGTCGGCCAGTACGCCACCGACTGGAACGCCGTGCTCGCCGCCCTGGCCCTGGCCATCGTGCCGGTGGTCGTGCTCTACGCCCTGTTTTCTCGCCAGTTGATCCGCGGGATTACGGCCGGAGCAGTGAAATAACCCGTTAAAAATCATGGCAAAAGTTTCCATCCAAAACGTCTCCAAATCCTTCGGCAGCACGCCCGTGCTGCAGGACGTCAGCCTCGACATCGAACACGGCGAGCTGGTCGTGCTGGTAGGGCCCAGCGGCTGCGGCAAGTCCACCCTGCTGCGCGTGCTGTGCGGCCTGGAAGAGATCGACAGCGGCACGCTGCGCATCGGCGACGACATCGTCAACGGCAAACCGCCGGCCGAGCGCGGCATCGCCATGGTGTTCCAGAGCTATGCGCTGTACCCGCACATGACGGTCTACCGCAACATGGCTTTCGGCCTGAAGATCCACGGCGTTGACAAGGCCGACATCGAGCGCCGGGTGGTTGATGCCGCCAAGGTGCTGCACATCGACCACCTGCTGCAGCGCCTGCCGCGCGAACTCTCGGGCGGCCAGCGCCAGCGCGTGGCGATTGGCCGGGCCATCGTGCGCGAGCCGCGGCTGTTCCTGTTCGACGAACCGCTGTCGAACCTGGACGCCGCCCTGCGCGCCAAGACTCGCATCGAACTGGCCCGTTTGCACCGCGATCTGGCCGCCACCATGGTCTATGTGACGCACGACCAGATCGAGGCCATGACCCTGGGCGACAAGATCGTGGTGCTGCACGAAGGTCGGGTCCAGCAGGCCGGCACGCCGTTGACCCTGTACCAGCAGCCGGCGAACCGCTTTGTGGCCACCTTCATCGGCTCGCCCACGATCAACCTGCTGCCCGCGCGCGTCATCGAGCTGGCCGAGCAAGGCGTGCGCGTGCAGCTGGGCAATGGCTGCAAGTTTCTGGCTACGGTGGACAACACCGGCCTGCAGGTCGGCGAGTCGGTCGAGATCGGCCTGCGCCCCGAGCACTGCGAAGTGCTCACCGGTGAGCGCGCGCCGGGCCTGGACGACGCTGCACTGGACGCCGAAATCACCCTGGTCGAACACCTGGGCGAATCGAATCTGCTCTACCTGAAGACCGACGACGGCCAGGAGCTGATAGTGCGTGGCGACGGCAATGCCGCGGTGCGCCTGGGCGACTCGGTGATCGTCCGCGCGTTGCCCGAAGCCATGTATTTGTTCCGCGCCGATGGCACGGCCTGCGCACGCCTGCGCCCCGGCAATATGCGCTCGGCCCACGCGCTATGAAGCTGCCCGAAAACATCTATTACCTGGTGGGAGTGGACGGCGGCGGCAGCAGCACCCGCGCGCGCGTCACCCTGCCCGATGGCAGCGTGTTGGGCGAAGGCAAAGCCGGCGCATCGGGTCTGATGCAAGGCATTCCGCAGGCCTGGCAGCACATCCAGCTGGCGATAGAACGTGCGGAGCAAGCCATGGCCGCCACCGATCTGCCGCCCCTGAGCCCGCACAACTGCGCGTTGGCCATAGGCGTGGCTGGTTTCAACAATGCGCAATGGCGCGCCGCCTTCCTGGCGGCCAACCCCGGTTATGCCCATCTGGTGGTGGATACCGATGTGTTCACTGCCCTGCTAGGTGCCCACCAGGGCCAGCCCGGCGCGCTGGTGATCGCCGGCACCGGCACGGTGGCCCAGGCGTTGCATGCCGATGGCAGCCGCGCCACGGCCGGCGGCTGGGGCTTTCCGTCGGGCGACGAAGGCGGCGGCGCGGTGCTCGGCCTGCGCGCGGTCAACCTCGCCCAGCAGGCCATAGACCGCCGGCGTGCCCCCAGCGCCTTGAGCCGTGCGGTGCTGCAGGCTGTGGGGCCTAGTGCCGACGATCTGCTGGCCTGGTGCTGCGCGGCCGGCCAGGCCGAATACGCCCGCCTCGCCCCCCTGGTGTTTGACAGCGAGGCCCACGACCCCGCCGCCGCCCTGCTGCTGGCCGATGCCGTCGGCACCCTGGAACGGCTGGCGCTGGCGGTAGACCCCGAAGCCCGACTGCCGCTGGCGCTATGGGGCAGCATCGGCCAGCGGCTCGCACCCCGCCTGTCGCCGCCCCTGCAGGCCCGCCTGGTACTACCCCAGGCCGATGCGCTGCAAGGCGCGATCCAGCTACTGACACAACAGTTTGCTTAACTCTCTGCACCTCTTTGCAAACCCCTATCCCATGAAAACCATGCTCAAAACCATTCTGTCGGCCAGCATTCTGGCCAGTCTGCTGGCCCACGCGCCGGTATCTGCCGAAGGCATCAACGCGGTTGCGCAGGAGCGCGCGGCCAAGATCGTCCAGACCGGCATTTACTACTACTGGAACGGCGGCGATCTCAAGCAGGCCGAGAAAGACTACTTCAAGGGCATCACCCTCAAGGGCAAGTACGACATCGTGGAAAACAGCTTCCGCGAAGCCGCCAAACTGCAGCCCGAGCGGCTGGACCTGCTGTTCGGCGTGGCATCCGCCCAGGTGCTGCAAAAAAACACCACCGGCGCACTGCAGACCTGGGCCGACATCTGGAGCAAAGACAGCCAGGGCTTTGAAGCCCCTATCCTGCAGGCCGCCTACCTCAAGGCGCTAGGCCAGACCGAGGCGGCGGACAAGATCCTCGCCACCCTGGCGCAAACCCACCCCGACCGCACCCAGGCCTACCAAGACAAGTTTGCCCGCACCGCGCGCACCATTGCCTTGCCTATTCGCACCACGCCCAACGCCGGCATGCCGCAGGACAAGCACGCCATCGTGGTGCTCGGCTACGCGCTGGGCAAGGGCGGCGTGATGCAGCCCACCCTGCTCAAGCGCCTGGACAAGGCCCTGGAGCTCGCCCTGCTGTATCCCAAGGCGCCCCTGGTGCTGTCCGGCGGCGTGCAGCAAGGCGGCATCACCGAAGCCTATGCGATGGCCGAATGGCTGGCCGGCAAGGGCATCGCCCGCTCGCGCCTGGTGCTGGAAGACCTGGCCAAGGACACCGTGGGCAATGCGGTCAACTGCGCCGCCATGCTGAAGGAGCTGGGCGTCAGCCACGCCACCCTGGTGTCCAGCGCCAGCCACATCCGCCGCGGCCTGACCCTGCTGGAAGAAGCCTCGCGCAACCAGGGGCTGGACCTGCAATACGACAGCCTGGTCGATCTCGACTACCCCAGCGTGGAAGAAGCCCAGAAGGTCAGCGAGCAAGAGCGCGTAGTGGTCTACCGCGACCTGATGCGCACCAGCGGCATCTGGGCCTTCCCCGGCATCCAACAGTAAACCAAAGATGAACAGTTCCACACCTACCCATATGTATTCGGAGGCGGTCGCGTCCGCCCGGCAAGTCCAGCTGCAACTGGCGGCCGATGCCGACCGCTACGCCGCGCTCGGCGTCGCCCTGCGTGCGCGTCCGCCCAGCGGCACCGTCACCATCGCCCGCGGCAGCTCGGACCACGCGGCCGCCTACATGGCCTACTTGATCATGGCGCGCAACGGCCAGCTGGTCACGTCCTTGCCGATGTCGCTACTGACCCTGTACCAGGCGCCACTGGCCATCGGCCAGATGCTGGCCATCTCCATCTCGCAGTCCGGCCGCAGCCCAGACCTGGTCGAACCCATGCAGCTGTTCCAGCGTGCCGGCGCCACCACCGTGGCCCTGGTCAACGACACCGCATCGCCGCTGGCCGCCGCCGTCGACTGGGCCATGCCGCTGCATGCCGGCCCCGAACTCAGCGTGGCCGCCACCAAGAGCTTCATCTGCGGCCTGGTCGCTGGCGCGCGCCTGGCTGCCTGCTGGAGTGACACGCCCGACTTCATCGCCCGCATGGCCGACCTGCCCGCGGCACTGGAGCAGGCCTGCCAGCAGGACTGGTCGGCCGCCATCGCGCCGCTGCTCCAAGCCGAAAGACTGATGGTCATCGGCCGCGGCCCCGGCCTGGCGATAGCCAATGAGGCCGCGCTGAAGTTCAAGGAAACCTGCGGCATCCAGGCCGAAGCCTTCAGCGCCGCCGAGGTCAAGCACGGCCCGATGGCCCTGGTCGACGAGGCCTACCCCATGCTGGTGTTCGCCCCCCGCGGCCCGGCCCAGGCCAGCCTGATCACCCTGGCCGCCGAGATGCGCGAGCGCGGCGCCCGCGTATTGCTGGCCGCGCCAGCCGACGTGGCCAGCCGCGACCTGACCCTGGCCATCGCCCCGCACGAAGACCTGGACCCGATCACCGCCATCCAGAGCTTCTACCTGCTGGTCGAAGCCGTGGCGCGCGCGCGTGGTCAGGACCCGGACCGGCCGAGACATTTGTCCAAGGTGACAAGTACACGCTGAACTTGCGTCCACAGCTTCTTAGAAATCAGTATTAAATTGATAGCTGCTACCGCAGGATTTACCTGCGCTAGCGGCTATTTTTATGCGTAGATTTTGGTCCTGTTTGCATAGCAAGATCGCTGCAAAGCACCCGGATGTGAACTCGGCCAGAATTTCGAGTTGAGCGCACGGGACTAGCGGGTCCGGTTGCGCGAGGGGTTAGGCCTCATCGCGTATGTAGCGCCTACTATCTGGTACTCCCCAGGATCTGCGATAGACATAGAGTGCAAGCAAGGCAAATGCTATGGCGATGCGCCCGGGCAGGGCGTAGGGGGCGGGCAGCAAGAATTGTGCGCAAACCACGAGAAAGAGGAGCGCGAAGATTTGAGATGAGGATAGACGGGGGTTGCGCGTGTCAAGCAGGAAAGCGTTGCAGTGCGGGCAGGCAAGCCTTTGTACCTGAGGTACATACCACTTTGCGCCCGCGGGGGTTAGGACGAAAGCTGGCTTGGAGAAAGCGAGCTGACAACTTGGACAGTTGTGCTTCCCTAGAAATTGGGGACCTTTTGCCCGCGCAGAAAGTTCCGAGTCGCACTTCGCACAAACTGCATCGGCGGATGGAAGCTCGCAACCGCATCGCTCGCAGGTGCGGGCTTCTGAGGCTGGTGCAGGATTGTCTGTGTGCGGGCTCATGAAGCCTAACGTGATGTAGACCGCAGAACCTGCGGGATAAGCTGGGCGATGCGGAATATTCTGGACACCGCTTCCTCCTGAGAGTGGATTGCAAACTACGTTTTTAACGCCTTGCTGTATAAACATTCGGGCATAAAAATCCGTAAACCCGGCAGACTTGTACTCGGGAAACTATAGCTTACGAGGAGGTGAGATCGGGGCGCTCACAGGGCAAGGTTATGGCCCTGGAAACGCTGGGCAGCGCATCACACACCGCTTTGAGGGACGATGCCCACCGTAGGCTTTGGGCCCAAAGCTTACGTTGTCCCCCGTTGCCAACGCTCCCATCCTCTGCCAGTAAGGCTGAAAAGGATATGTGCAACTAGGCGGCAATACACCTGATGCAATGGGAACACACACCCGGCTCCATCCCTCCAGAGCCTCTATCTGCTGGTCGAAGCCCTGGCCTGCGTCCGCAGCCAGGCCTCGGACCGGACTAGGCACTTGTCCAAAGTGACGAGCACGCGCCGAAATCAAAATTGGTATTAATTTGATAGCTGCTACCGCAGGATATACCTACTCCAACAGCTATTTTTATTGCTGAATTTTCGTCCCATTTAAATAGCAATGTAGCGGCTCCGCAAAGCCGCCAGTACCCGAGGGAATACCCGCTGCAACGAACAGCCTCGACCTCTCCATAATCCGGATCGCGTTGTACGACAACAGATAACTAACCACCCCGGACACCATGCACTCTGCGCCCGCCGCCTGCCCTAGCCGCCCTCCGCTTGCCTCCGACATCCATGCGGCCCGCGGCATCTGCAACCGGCCGGTGCGCGCATGAAGTACGCCATCGACTTCAGCACCCTGCTGCCCTACTGGCCGGTGTTCCTGAACGGCGCCTGGCTGACGCTGAAGATGACGGCGGTGGCCGTGGTGGTCGGCGTCGGCGTCGGCACGCTGGTGGCGTTTGCCAAGCGCAGCCAGATACAGCCGCTGTCGCGCATCTGCGCCGGCTACATCGAGGTGGTGCGCAACACGCCGTTTCTGGTGCAGATCTTCTTGCTGTACTTCGGCCTGGCCAGCATCGGCATCCGCATGCCGACCTTTGCCGCCGCGGTGCTGGCAATGATCATCAACATCGCCGCCTACGCCGCAGAGATCATCCGCGCCGGGCTGGAGTCGGTGCCCAAGGGCCAGATCGAGGCAGCCGAATGTCTGGGCTTGTCCAAGTGGCGCATAGGCTGGCACGTGATGCTGCAGCCGTCGATCGAGAAGGTCTACCCTGCCCTGACCAGTCAGTTCCTGCTGATGATGCAGGCATCGGCCATGGCCTCGCAGATCTCGGCCGAGGAGCTGACGGCGATTGCCAACACCGTGCAGTCCGACACCTTCCGCTCGCTGGAAACCTACATCGTGGTCGCCGCTTTGTACCTGGCGCTGTCGTTGGTGATCAAGCTGGTGACGCATCTGCTGGGCGAATACCTGTTCCGCCGGCGCCGCGTGGTGCGCCAGACGGCTGCGCGCAACAGCCGGCAGGCCGTGCGGCCGGTGGCGGCCAGCGTTGCCCGCCAAGGGGGTGCAGCATGAGTCTCCTGACATTGGGCAGCTTTACCGGCACCCATCTGCTGTACCTGTTCACCTCGATCTGGTGGACTCTGGTGCTGTCGGCCGTGGCCTTTGCGCTGGGCAGCATAGGCGGCTTTGGTGTGATGCTGGCGCGCATCTCGCCGCGCCGCTGGCTGCGCTGGCTGGCGCTGGCCTACATCGAATGCATACAGGGCATTCCGCTGCTGATTCTGCTGTTCATCGTTTACTTCGGGCTGTCGGTCTACGGCTATTCGCTGCCCTCGCTGGTGGCGGCCGGTATTGCGATGATGGTCTACGTCAGTGCCTATCTGGGCGATATCTGGCGCGGCTGCATCGACGCCATGCCCAAGCCGCAGTGGGAGGCGGCCGAGTGCCTGGCCCTGGGCCGTTGGCAGACCTTGCGTCTGGTGATCATTCCGCAGGCGGTGCGCCTGTCGCTGCCGCCTACGGTGGGCTTTCTGGTGCAGATCATCAAGATGACTTCGCTGGCCTCGGTGATCGGCTTTGTCGAGCTGACCCGCGCCGGCCAGATCATCAACAACAGCATCTTCCAGCCCTTTCTGATCTTCACGATCGTGGGTGCGTTTTATTTTGCCCTGTGTTATCCGCTGTCGCGCTGGAGCGAAGCGATGGAAAGAAAACTGAATGTCGCAAATCGTTAACCCCCTGCCCGGCACGTTGCACAGCGGCCTGGTCGCCACCGAAGGCGGTGGCAGTATCAACACCGCCGCCCACCCCGGCCCTATCGTCAAGCTCGACCAGGTCTACAAGAGCTTCGGCGCGAACCAGGTGCTCAAAGGTGTGTCCTTCGAAGTCGCCAAGGGCGAAATGATCGCCATCATCGGCGCCAGCGGCTCGGGCAAAAGCACGGCGCTGCGCTGCATAGACCGGCTGGAAGTCATAGACCAGGGCAGCATCGAAGTTTGCGGCATCCGCGTAGACAGCCCCACGGTGGACCTGAAACAGCTGCGCCTGGAAGTCGGCATCGTGTTCCAAAGCTACAACCTGTTTCCGCACCTGACGGTGGAAGAAAACATCCTGCTCGCGCTGCGCCATGTGAAGAAGCTGCCGCGCACCGAAGCCCACCAGGTGGCGCTGCGCGTGCTCGAGCAGGTCGGCCTGCAAGAGAAAGCCGCCGCCTACCCCGAACAGCTGTCCGGCGGCCAGCAGCAGCGCGTGGCGATTGCCCGATCGCTGGCCATGTCGCCCAAGGTAATGCTGTTCGACGAAGTGACTTCGGCACTCGACCCACAGCTCACCGGCGAGGTGCTGCGCGTGATGGAAGACCTGGCCGCCGGCGGCATGACCATGCTGCTGGTGACGCACGAAATGGCCTTCGCCAAACGTGTGGCCGACCGCATCATCTACATGCACCAGGGCAAGGTCTGGGAGGTGGGCGCCGGCGAGATGCTGGACGCACCCAAGACGCCCGAACTCAAAGCTTTTCTCGACAACGGCCTTTAAATCATTCTTATAACCACCCGGAGACAAACATGCGCAACACCTATTTCACCCGCACCGCCATCGCCGCTGTACTGCTAGCCTGCGGCAGCCACGCCGCCATGGCCGACCAGTTTGACGAGATCAAGAAGGCTGGCAAGGTACGCGTGGCCATCGCCATCGGCACGCCACTGTTCAGCTATGCCGACGCAAACCTGCAGCCCACCGGCTCGGATGTGGACACCGCGACCGAGCTCGCCAAGGACTTGGGTGTGAAGCTGGAAATCGTCGCCATCACCACCGCCGCGCGCATCCCCACGCTGCAGGCCCAGCGCGCCGACCTGGTGATCTCCAGCCTGTCAATCACCGAAGAACGCGCCAAGGTGGTGGACTTCTCCACGCCCTACTCCGCCATCACCATCATGGTCGGCGCTCCTAAGGACGTGAAGATCGCCAGCTACGCCGACCTGGCCGGCAAGCGCATCGGCCTGACCCGCGCCACCACCAACGATGCGCTGACCACCAAGGAAGCCAAGGGCGCAGAAATCATGCGCTACGAGGACGACGCGACGCTGATCACCTCGGTGGTTACCGGCCAAGTCGACATTTTCTCCAGCACGCCATCGAACATGGGCGAGATCAACAAGCGCGCCGCCGGCAAGAACTTCGAGATGAAGTTCTCGCAGCTGGACTCGGGCCTGGGCATCACCATGAACAAGGGCGAACCCAAGCTGAAGGAATGGATCAACGCCTGGGTCAACACCAACCTGCACAACGGCAAGCTGAACACCATCTACAAGAAATACCACGGCCGCGATCTGCCGGCCAATGTGGTCAAGCCCGTGTGAGTTTCGGCGATACCGCTATTTAATCGATAGCTGCCAGCGCAGGTAGTATCTGCGCTGCAGCCCGATTCACCAAAAATTCATGCCAGGGCGTCGGCAAACGCAGGCGTCCTGACGATCGGGAGCATTTGCCGTGCACATTTCAAAAGAATCGATAGGCTGACACGCCAAGTGCGGCATCTGGATCATAAATTCTGGTGAAACGTATCCCATTGAAAGTGTGGGTACAGCATCTGCACTGGGGTACGAGACTACCTGACCCAATCTTTGGATTCACCAGTTGTAAAAGGCCATCACCGTCTACTTTCATTCCGCTGAAGTAGCTAGCTTCTCCGGTTCTGACGAACTCTTTCTCATCCTCTTGTCTTAGCGCAACCATCCAGAAAATCGGCTCCGACTTGTCCAGTCGAGAAACAGCCTCTGAATAAACCTCTTGCCAGTTAGCTCCAGCTCTGGAAAGTAGAAAGCGAAAAAGGGGCGTGTAATCCAGACCACGCTGCTTTGAGCCGTGCATGCCTTGGCGCCTAACCTCAGCATCATTTTGGGGCTTGCTATGACGTTCATCCCTATAGTCGCCGCCATACAAATGGTGAACGCCATGAGCGGTGGTGTTCACTTTGCGGTAAAGCGGTTGCTTTCGCTTGTTCATCGCTCGCTTTATGGGATGTTGATCGTCGGACATTCTGTATTCTGGCATCCCAGAATATCCGACGGGATATCCCAGAACGCGGACTTCCGATCTTATTAGCTGTAGCCACACCACGCGGCACAATCCCCGCATGGCCCGCCCCCGCACCAGCCCCCACACCACCCCCCAAGACCTACCGCCCGGCGCCGACCGGCGCGACCAGGCGGTGGCCGCCTGGGTCGATGCGCTGCGGCACCAGGCCGATGCGGCGACGCTAAAAAACCTGCCGACCCTTGCCGACGAGGATGCGGCGCGCGTCATGGCCTTGCTGCGCATGGACCGCCCGCCGGTAGCGGAAACACCGCCGCCGCCCGCCCCACCGGTCGATGGCATCACCGGCCACTTCCGCCCTCGCCTCACCCTGCAAACCCTGGGCCGCGGCGACGGCCTGCTGGGCCTGAAGCCGCAGGGCAAACTGGGGCCGCGTGGCGACAGCGTGACCCTGGCGCAATTCGACTGGTGCTACCACACCGACAGCGGCGCGCGCTGGCAAACGCCGGCGCCGACCTCCATCCTGAACAACCGACCCAACGCGCTCCAAGAGCTGTTCGACACCGGTGGCCCGGTGCTCAAAATGCGGCGCGACTTGGCGGCCGAAGCCGACGCCATGGACAGCGTGTGGGACATGGGCTTTGTGCCGCTGGACCACGCATCGTTCCAGTGGCGCAGCCGCGAGCACAGCCCGCTGCTGGGTCCGGTGTGGACCTTGCCGCAAGAAGAATTCTTCGGTGACTTCTGGGCCGACCAGGTGCCGCAGCTGCAAGCCCAGGGTTGGTCGGTGGTGGTAAAGCAGGGCTTTGCGCATGAGAGCGTACCGGTGCAGCGCTGGAAACTGGTGGTCAGCCCCGACACCGGCGAGGTGCTGGGCAAGGAGCTGGACAGCCCGCTGGCCAAGCCCGTACGTGGCGTGGAGAAGCTGCAGCTGCCGGCACGCGAAGGCGCGTGGCTGCTGAGCCTAGGCATCGAGATCGACGGCCAGACCCTGGACCTGGCACCCATGCTGGCCGACCTGCTGCGCCGCGACCACCGCTGGCTGAACGCCGCGCAGATAGCGGCCATCGACGACCTGGCCATCGTCTCGCTGCGGGCACCCGGTGGCCGCCGCATCGACGCGCCAGCGGCGCCGCTAAAGGCCATCATCGGCGCCATGGTCGACCTGCTGACCGACCCGCTGCGCGCGCAGAACCAGGGCCTGCTGAAACTGGGCGCCTGGGAGGCCCGGCGCCTGGATGCGCTGCGCGCCAGCCTGCTGGACGCACACAGAGTCGGCGCGCACAACGCCTGGCAACTGGAGGGCGATCTGGGTCTGGCCAGCTTGGCAAAGCGCCTGCAGGCACTGGGTGCGCCGCAGCCAGTCGCTGCCCCCGACGGCTTGCAAATACAGCTGCGCCCCTACCAGCTCGAAGGCCTGGCCTGGCTGCAGTACCTGCGCGCGCACAGCCTGGGCGGCATCCTGGCCGACGACATGGGCCTGGGTAAAACCGCGCAGGCGCTGGCCCATGTACTGACCGAGAAGCAGGCCGGCCGGCTGGATCTGCCGGTGCTGGTGGTACTGCCGACTTCGCTGATCTTCAACTGGCAGGCCGAGGCCCGCCGCATGGCGCCCAGCTTGCGCCTGCTGACCCTGCAGGGGCCGGAGCGCGACACGCTGTTTACCCAGATGCCTGACCACGACCTGGTGCTGACCACCTACCCGCTGCTGTGGCGCGACATGGATGCGCTGGCGGCCCAGCGCTTCCACCTGGTGATCCTGGACGAAGCGCAGATGGTGAAGAACGCCGGCAGCCGCAGCGCCCGCGCCCTGCGCCGTCTGCAAACCCGGCACAGCCTGTGCCTGACCGGCACGCCGATGGAGAACCACCTGGGCGAGCTGTGGGCGCAGTTCGACTGGCTGATGCCCGGCTTTCTGGGCGATGCCCGCCACTTCGCCGCGCGCTGGCGCAAGCCCATCGAAGAGAACGGCGAAACCTTGCGCGCCGCCCTGCTAGCCCAGCGCGTGCGCCCCTTCATCCTGCGCCGGCGAAAAAATGACGTGGCCAGCGAACTGCCACCGCGCACCGAGGTCATCAAGCGCGTGCAGCTGCAAGGCCAACAGCGCGAGCTGTACGAAGGCGTGCGCGCCGCCGCCGATGTGCAGGTGCGCCGCGTGCTGCAGCGCCAGAGCTTCAATGGCGCACAGATCAGCATCCTGGACGCGCTGCTCAAGCTGCGCCAGGTCTGCTGCGATCCGCATCTGGTCAAGGGCAGCAAGCCTGCCAAAACCATGGAGCGCGCCAAGCTGGAGCTGCTGGCCGACATGCTGCCCGAGCTGGTGGCCGAGGGCCGGCGCGTCTTGGTGTTCTCGCAGTTCACCGAGCTGCTGGACCTGGTGGCCGAGCAGCTGCGTGGGCTGGAACTGCCCTTCTTGAGCCTGACCGGCAAGACTCTGCCCAAAGAGCGCGGCAGCGTGGTGCTGCGCTTCCAGGCGCAAGAAGTGCCGGTGCTGCTGCTCAGCCTGAAAGCCGGCGGCGTGGGCCTGAACCTGACCGCCGCCGACACCGTGATCCACATGGACCCGTGGTGGAACCCTGCCGTGGAGGAACAGGCCACGGCACGCGCCCACCGCATCGGCCAGGACCAGCCGGTGTTCGTCTACAAGCTGGTGGTCGAGGGCAGCATCGAGGAACGCATGCTGGAGCTGCAGGCGCGCAAACTGGCGCTGGCCGACAGCGTGCTCGGCCACGATGCGGCCGGTGCGCTGAAGTTTGATGCCGCCGATCTGGATGCCTTGCTGGCGCCACTGGGTGCTTTGACCGCGGGCTCGCAAACGCCCGAAGAAGCCGCGCGGCGCTGGGGCCGCACCGGTAGCCGGGCCTGAGGTAAAACTATTAAATAGATAGCAGCTTGCGCAGGTAATATCAGCGCTAGAGGCGTATTTCTTATAAATCTGCGGGTACAGATTCCCAGGCCAGGCTCAAGGGCATGTCGGCCGCCAGCGCGGGCCGGGCGAACAAATAGCCCTGGCCGTAGTCGCAGCCCGCAGCGGCCAGCAGATCGCACTGCTCCTGCGTTTCCACGCCCTCGGCCACCACCTTCAGGCCCAGGGTGTGGGCCATCACGATGATCACATTGCACAAGGCCATGTCGTCCGAGTCGGCGGTCAGGTTGCGCACAAAGGCCTGGTCGATCTTCAGCACATCGATGTCGAACTTCTTCAGGTAGGACAGCGAGGAATAACCGGTGCCGAAGTCGTCCAGCGACAGGCCGATGCCGGCCTGGCGGAAGCCGCGCAGCTGCTCTGTGATGTTGCCGCCGGCGTCCATCAGCAGGCCTTCGGTGATCTCGATCAACACCGCCTGGCCCGGCAGGCCGGCGGCTGACAGTTGGGCCAGCCAGGTGGCCTGGTTGATACCTTCGTTGCGGAACTGCACCGGTGACACATTCACGCTGACCTGGAAGTCCGGGTGGTGGGTCTTGCGCCATTGCGTGACCTGCTTGACCGCCTGCTGGAACACCCAGTTGCCGATGTCAACGATCATGCCGGTCTCTTCAGCCACCGGCACAAAGTCGGCCGGGCTGACCATGCCGTCTACCGGGTGGCGCCAGCGCACCAGGGCCTCGGCCTTGCGGATCTGGCCGGTCTTCAGGTCGACGATGGGCTGGTAGAACACGCTGAACTGGTGTTCGGCAATCGCCACCCGCAGGTCGTTGATCAGGCGCATACGCTTTTGCGCCACGTCCTGCATGGACGGCGTGAACACGCTGTAGCGATTCCGCCCCTGGCTCTTGGCCGCGTACATGGCCTGGTCGGCGTTCTTCAGCAGAGCCTCGACGCCGGTGGCGTCCTGGGGGTAGAAGGTGATGCCGGCGCTGGTCGAAATATGCACTTGCTGGCCGGCCAGCAAGAACGGCTCGGCCAGGCGCCGCAGCGCGTCCTGCACGATCTGGTGCACGTCGGCGATGTCGGCCAGGCCGCTGAGAATCAGAGTGAATTCGTCGCCGCCCAGGCGCGCCACCAGGTCGTTCTGGCGCACGCCCACGCGCAGGCGGCGCGCCGCTTCCTGCAGCAGCAGGTCGCCCATTTCATGGCCCAGGGTGTCGTTGACTTCCTTGAACAGGTCCAGGTCGAAGAACACCAGGGCCAGCGAGCGGGCTTCGCGCTGCGCGGCCGCCATGTCCTGCTCCAGCCGGGTCTGGAACATATGGCGGTTCGGCAGGCCGGTCAGGCGGTCGAAGTTGGCCTGGTTCCAGATCATTTCGGCCGAACGCTTGCGCTCGGTGATGTCTTCCAGCACCAGGATGAACAGCTGCTCGGTGCCCAGGTCGATCATGCGGCCCGAAACTTCGCACAAGATGGCGTCGGCGCGTTCCGCCGGCAGCAGGGCCAGCGAGCCGTCGACCACCGCGTCACGGCGGCGATCCTGCAGCGTAGTGCCGCAACGCAGCCAGGCCTCAAAGCCCTTGATATGGCCGCTGCGTTCGATCACCGACAACACATCGGTCTGGTCCTGCGGTCGGCACCACAGCTGGGTATGGCTGGCGCCCAGCAGGTCGTCGCGCAGCAGGCCGAACTGGTGCAGGCCGGCGTCGTTGATGTCGACGATGGGATAGCCGGGGGCATTGCGCGACACCGTCATGGCCAGCGGCGAGGCGTGGAAGATGGCCTTGAACTTGGCCTGGGTGAAGCGCAAGGCCTGCTCGGCGCGCAGGCGGTCGTTCAGCTCATGCTGCAGGTCGGAGTTCTTGGTGTCGCGCTCGGCAATCAGGCCGCCCAGCGACTCGCGCATCTGGTCCAGGCTCTCGGCCAGACTGCCGATCTCGTCGCGGCGGTGCCAGGCCAGCGGCTGGTTCAGCTCGCCGCGGGCCAGCCGGGAGGTAGCCTGCTGCAGAACGGACAGCGGGCGGATCACCCGCCGCTCCACCAGCAGCAGCACCAGCGCAAACGAAATCCCCACCTGGGCCAGCAAGGCCAGGCCGAGTTGGATGAAGTCGGCCCACAGCTGGCGCTCGATACGGTCGGTGCTGAGCTCGACCTTCACCTGGCCGATGCGTTTCTTCTCCACCAGGATGTCGCTCTGCTGGCTCAGCACCAGGCCGTGGCGGCGCGCGCCGTCTTCGCCCGACACAAAGGTGTTGCCAAACTCGTCGTGGATGGTCACCGCCACCACATCGGGGTTGCGCATCACCGAATCGATCAATTGGGAGGCTACCGCCTTGTCCACGTTCCAGATCGGCATGGCCAGCGCACTGGACAGCAGCTGGGTGTACTGCGACATGGGTTCGCGGATGCGCAGGGAGAGCTCGCGTGCATAGCGGTCCTTCAGCACCAGACTGCCAAACACCAACGCGGGTACCAGGATGCCAAGCGCAACGCCCAGCGTCATGATTCTTCTAAGGGCTAACTTGGGCACGCGTTCCTTTGTCGAGGGTAACTGGCGGGCACAGGCAGGCCGCTGCGGCGGCGGCTGAGGCTAAAAAATCTGCAACATGGGGCCGATCAACTGCCCCGCTGCAGTTATTTAGTGCGCCAGAGCTGGATATTCGCATCTACCATTTTCTTCATGACATTCAGACGCGCCAACTTGTACATGGCCTTGGACAGCGCAGCCCGCAGCTCGGGGGAGTTGCAGGGCGATTTGTGCGACAGCGTCAAATACAGGCTCTCGTTGCTGACCGAAGGATTCACCGGTGCCAAGCCGGTAATCGCCAGCTTGGCGATGTAAGCCAGGGCCGGGTCTTCTTCGTAAATCAAATAATCCACCCGCCCCAGCTGCAATATCTTGAAAGCCTGCTCCAGGCTGGGCACGGTATTGATCTTCAGCGAACTCTTGGCATAGCGGTCAAAGCCTTCGCCAAAGCTGTTGTTGATGACGGTCAGGCCGACCAGGCCTTTGAGGTCCGACCATTGCTGGTACTTGAGCGGCGCCTCCTGCCGGCCCCACAGCACCGAGCGGGTTTCGCGGAATGCCGGGTACACATAGTCCATGTAATCCAGCCGGTCCACGGTAAAAAAGGCGCCGGCAATCAGGTCGATGCGCCCCAGCTTGGCCTCTTCCTGCACCCGCGCCCACGAGCCCACATAGCGCACGTCGATGGGAATGCCGATTTCTTTGGACACCAGCTGCATCAGGTCGGCATTGGCCCCCAGCATACGGCTGCCATCGGCCGCCTCGCGCCACAGATACGGCGGATATTCGGGGTTTCCTGTGGCTACCAGCTGCTTGCAGGACTCGGCAGCCCACACCACACCGGCCACGCAAGCGAGTCCGGCCAGCACGGCCGTCCGGAGAAAACTCCGGTGCCGCAAGCCTGTGTGTAATGAATGGATGCCCATGAACGCCCTTTAGACCCGCAAAATTGGGAGCAGTCTAGCGCTAATAACCCACCGTCAATGTCTTGAATTGAGGGCGATTACAAGCATATTGTCCAGAATCGCTTAGCCGCCGCTGCTACGCCCCATTTATATCCGAATCCCCCCGTTTACGCGGCCACTTGCGCGGCCACTCGCCAAGCCCATCATCAAGCATCTTGCGTGCCCATAACCGTGCCGCACAAAATAAAAAGCCCGGTCCCCGCAGAGGCCCGGGCTTTTGCCATGCCGCGCCGGCTATTTATATTTATCTACCTAGGCGGCCTGCGCCCCGGCCACCATGCCGGCCACCATATCGGCGGTCACAGCCGACAACGTCAAGCCCAGGTGCCCGTGGCCGGTGTTGTAGAACACGCCGGGCCGCTTGCCCGGGCCTACACGGGGCAGCATGTTCGGCATCATCGGGCGCAGTCCGGCCCAGGGGATAACGCTCTCGGTGCGCACGCCAGGAAAGCATTGCTGCACCCATTCGACCAGCGGGCGGATGCGGTCGGCCCGGATATCGCGGTTGTAACCATTGAATTCCGCGGTGCCGGCCACCCGGAAGCGGTCCAGGCCCAGGCGGCTGGTCACCAGCTTGGTGCCATCGTCGAGCAGGCTGACCATGGGCGCGGCGGCCTGGCTTTGCGCATCGTCCAGATTGACGGTGATCGAATAGCCCTTGACCGGGTAGATATTCACCCGGTCGCCCAGCTGGGCGGCGATGCCGCGGCTGGCCGTGCCGGCGCAGACCACCACGCCGTCGAACACCTGGGTCTGCTGATCGGCTCCATCCTGGGAGGTGATGCTGACCTGTTTGCCATCGCTGCGCACAGCCGAAATCTCCTGCCCGTACTGGGTTTTCACGCCCCGGCGCTCGGCCGCCATGGCCATGCCGGTGCTGAACTTGTGGATGTCGCCGGTAGTGTCGCTCTCGGTGAAGTAGCCGCCGTAGTAACTGCCGGCCAAGGTCGGCTCGATGGCGCGCATCTCCTGCGGCGTGACCGCGCGGCGCTCCAGCCCGCCCTGGGCCAGCAGTTTCGAGACCTTGCCGGCCTGGTCAAAACCGGCCTTGTCGCGGTAGATGTGCAGAATGCCTTCGCGCTTGTGGTCGAAGTCCAGGCCTTCCTCGTCGGCCCAGGCATACAGATGCTCGCGCGCGGCGATGGCCAGGCGGGTGGTTTCCACCGTGTTCTTTTCGTAATGCGGTATGGCGGCCATGAATTCGGCAAACCAGGCCATCTTGTGCCAGCTGGGCTTGGGATTCACCAGCAATGGTGCATCGCTCTTCAACATCCACTTCAGGCCTTTGAGCACCGTGGACCAGTGGTTCCACACCTCGGCGTTCGATACCGAGAACTGCCCGCCATTGGCAAACGATGTTTCCATGGCCGCATAGCGGTGTTTTTCGAACAATGTGACGGTAAAGCCGCGTTTTGCCAAAGCGTAGGCCGTGGTGACGCCCGTGATGCCGCCGCCTATAACGGCAAAATGACCAGCTAGATTTTTCATGATGAGAGTCCCAAAACGTCATAAGGGGGATAGCAACAAACGTGCGCAGCTATCGCCCCTCTGTTTTGGACCTGAGAGATTCACGGCCGGCGCATAGCCAGCCGCTTGCTCCTGCGGTGAACCGGGTGACGAAACCCGGTTGCTCTTCAGAGTGTGTGACACCCCCCACGGTTTCAGGCATGACGCGCCGTTTCCAGAAACACCGCAGAACTGGCTTTGCCAGGCTGCTGGTGTTGCCCCCTGCAAGGGGGTTGGCGGAAAGTGCTTCAGCACTGAAGCCTGGGGGTGAGCCAAAATTAGATACCGGTCCTTTTGCCTGAAAGTTTCCGGGGCGGTTGCTCCTTCGGCGCTGATTTCTTGCCGCAAGGGCAAGGGGAGCAGTCTCTCCCGGTATCTCCGCAGATTATCGCACCGGTGTCAAAGCACTTTCACCGCACGGCCTATGAACTGGATCGGGCCGGTGGGTTTATGGGTGGGTGAGCCATTGATCGGCTCCAGGGTCAGCTCGAACAGCTGGTTGGGCTGCAGCGGCGGCAATTTATCCAGTGCGATCTGCAGGGTCTGGCCGGGTTTGACCAGGCCCAGCGACACCGGCCCGTTCCAGCCATCGGCCTTGGTCCAGAACTGCAGCGATTTCTCGGCCGGCACCTCAGCCTGGCCCAGCGGGATCAGGCTCAGCTGCTGCGGGTTGCTGGCCTGGATCACCCAGCCCGGCGCCTTGTCCTGCGGAGCCACCAACACCACCATGTACTGCGGGCTGGCCGGCAGCACGCCTTGGCGCGTCACCAGTACCGAGGCCATGATGGCCGCGGCGGCAAAGCCGGCACCGGCCAGGCCGCGCCACAGGTCCAGACTATTCCACCAACCCGTTTTTACCGCGGGCACGGGCCGTCGACGCGGTGCCATCGCATGGTCGACACTGCGCTCAATGCGTTGCCATAGCTGTACCGAGGGCTCGACCGGCTCGGCGAGGGCCGTCAGGGGCAGCAGCCGCTCTTCCCAAGCCTGTACCGAGGCGCGCAACTCGGCGTCGTGGGCCAGGCGCTGCTCCACCTCGTGCCGGCGCGTGGCCGACAAGGTGCCGAGCACATATTCGGCGGCCAAGTCTTGCGTGTCTTGCGGCGCGCTCATGCCATGCACTCCTTCAGGCTGCCCATGCCGCGCTTGATCCAGGCCTTGACGGTGCCCAGCGGCGTGCGCGTGCGTTCGGCGATTTCGCCGTGCGAGCAACCATCGACATAGGCGTACAGGATGCAATTACGCCGCGCCGGCTCCAGCCGGGCCAGGCAGTCGTTCAGCTTGCCCAGGCTCATATTCAGCTCGAAGGCATCGGCCACTTCGGCGTGGGCGGCGATGGAATGCTCGGCGTCCAGCGCCTCGGCGGTTTCCTCGTCGACCGACACCTCGCGGCCCTGGCTGCGCACCGCATTCAGCGCCTGGTGCCGCACCACGCTGTAGATCCAGCCGCGGCCCGCACCCCGCTGGGGGTCGAAGCTCGCGGCCTGGGTCCAGATCTTCATGAAAGCGTCGTGCACCACGTCCTCCGCCTGCTGGCGTTGCCGCACGATGCGCAGCGCCACCCCCAGCAGGTGGCGGCTCTCCTGGCGGTAGATGTCCTGCAGCGCCTGGCGGTCGCCGCTGGCGCAGGCCTGCAGGGCGCGTTCGTAGTCGAAATCATCGGTAGCAGTCGTCACAGGGCGGCCATCGGCTGGGTCATGGATATGGCCCCGATGTTAGCCGCCGCGCGGGCTACCGATGCTGCAGGGCTTAGGCAGCCTTCCAGAAGATGTAGTCGGCCTGGTACTTGACGATTTCCTTGGCGCCCTTGTTGGCCGGGCTGCAAACGCTGGCCGGTGCCACACCGCCCTTGGTGGCCACGCGCTGGATGTGCGTCACGCCGGCCATCGCTCCCATGCCCATGGCGGGGTTGGCCTTGACCAGTTGGTAGGGGATGTTGCCGGCGCCGGCTGGAGCGACCGCCAGCTGCGTGGCCGTCAGCTTGGAGCCATCCATTGATTCCCAGGTGGCGGGTGGGCCGTAGTACTTGCCGACCTGCTTGCCACTGCGATCATTCAGTGCGGCATTCGGGCCGACGAACACCCATTCGGTCAGGCCCGGGGCATTCGCCTTGTCGCGGCATTCGTAGGTGATCTCGCCCACGCCCACGGTTTCCATGGCCACTTTGTTGCCCATGGGCACTTTGACGGCCTCGGGCAGGCTGTCCTGGCTGAACATGGGCTGCGTGGGTTTCATGGAGCCGCAGGCACTCAGTACGGCTACAGCGGAAACGACAGCAAGCAGGGAGAGAGGTTTGATCGACATGGATGTGCTCCAAAAAAGGTTTAGCGGATAAAGACAACAGGCAGCTTTGTGCGCTGCTACATGTACTACCCACAAGCCCCGGTTTTGGATGCACTCCAACGCAAATATTTTTGTGCGCAGCCAGAAGATTTATAAAAAACGCTATTTATTCAATAGCTGCCAGCGCAGATTAAATATGCGCTGGCAGCCTATTTCATTCACGATTTTTGCCACCATTTCGATAGCACTACCCCCACAGCGCCGGCAGTGGCGGCTGGATCACACCCCGGTCGTACTGCAGCGGCACCGCCCGGTCCTGCTGCTGCAGCAAGGGGCCGTCCAGGTCCACATAGCGGCAGCTTTGCGCCAGCAGAAACGCCGGCGCCATGGCCAGCGAAGTACCGCACATATTGCCGACCATCAACCCCAGGCCCAGCCGCCGGGCCTCGGCGGCCATGGCCAGCGCCTCGGTAAGCCCACCGCATTTGTCCAGCTTGATGTTGACGAACTGGTAGCGCCCGACCAGGGCGGACAGCGAAGCCCGGTCGGTGCAGGACTCATCGGCGGCCAGCGGAATCGGCGGTTGCAGGCCGTCCAGCGCGGCGTCCAGCCCACGCGCCAGCGGCTGCTCGACCAGCTCGACACCGGCGTCAGCCAGTTGAGGCAGCAGCTCGCGCAGCAGCGCCGGTGTCCAGGCCTGGTTCGCATCGACCACCAGGCGTGCACCCGGGTGTTCCTCGCGCACCCAGCGCACCACATCCAGATGGCGCCGCGCGTCCACCTTCAGCTTGAACAGCGGGTAGTGGCGGGCCGCGCGGGCCTTGCGCCGCGTCGTCGCCTCGTCGCCCAGGCCAATGGTGAATGCGGTGGTCACCGGCTGCAAAGCCGGCAAGCCGGCCGCCTGCCACACTGGCGTGCCGCTCTGCTTGGCGCGCAAGTCCCACAGCGCGCAGTCCAGCGCATTGCGCGCGCCGCCAGCCGGCAGCAGGTCCAGCAGCTCGGCGCCGCCCAGGCCGTCGTGCAGGCGCGGCAGCAGCTCGGCGATCTGCGCGGCCATGCTGACCGGAGTCTCGCCGTCGTAGTCGACCCCGGCGGCTTCGGCCTGGCCGCGGTGGCCGGCCGTATCGGTCAGGGTCAGCAGCAGCACCGCTTGGTCGGTGATGACTTCGCGGGCGATCTCGAAGGGCTCGTGCAAAGCCCAGCTCTCGATACGGGTCTGGCAGCGGATCATGTTTGCAGCAAGGCTTTGGCAATCGCGTCCACGCCGCCGCGCATCGGGTCGACCACCGGCAGTTGCAGTTCACGGCGCAGGCGGCTGGCATAGGCATCCCACTCGACATCCGACAGGCTGGACGAGTTGATGCTGATGCCGACGCAGCGCACCGCCGGATTCGTCAGGCGGCCGGCCTCGACATAGCGGTCGATGGCGACCTGCAGGTCGGGAATCGGAAAGCCGGGGTAGCCCTCGATACAGTCGCGCGCCGGGTCGTGGCACAGCACCAGCGCATCGGGCTGCGAACCGTGCAGCAGGCCCAGGGTCACGCCCGCATAGGCCGGGTGGAACAAGGCGCCCTGCCCTTCGATCACATCCCAGTGGTTGGGCGCGTTGTCGGGCGACAACTGCTCGGCCGCACCGGCCACGAAGTCCGAGATCACCGCATCGATGGCCACACCCTCGCCGGCAATCATCACCCCGGTCTGGCCGGTAGCGCGGAAGGTGGCGGCCGCGCCCTGCTGTTGCAGCGCCTGGGCCAGGGCCAGGGCTGTGTACTTCTTGCCCAGCGCGCAGTCGGTGCCAACGGTCAGCACGCGCTGGCCGCTGCGCTTGCGGCCGGTGCCGGCGGGGAAGCTCTGGTCGGAATGCCGCACATCGATGAGACGCGCACCGCTGCGCTGCGCCGCCTGCACAAGCCGCGGAAAGTCGCGCAGGCGCGAATGCTGGCCGCTGACGATGTCCAGGCCCGCGTCCAGCGCGGCTTCCAGCTCGGCCAGCCAATGTTCGGGCAGCGCACCGCCGACGGCGGCCACGCCGACCACCAGCGAACCCGCGCCCTGCTGCGCGGCCTGCTGCGGCGACAAGCGGGGCAGGCCCAGGCTGACCGTGGCGGCCGGCAGGCTCCATTCGCCAAGCACGGCATCGGCACACCAGTCGCGCAGGCCGAAGGCGGTCTTGGCGTCGGACTTCAGCGTGACATCGCCCAGAAACAACAGATAAGGTTTACGTAGTTGGTGCATGTCTTTATAGGTTTCAAACGGCCTGTCATCGCACAGCCGGTCGCGCGCCAAAGGCTTTGGCGGGGGCAAGCGTAAGCCTGATTCGGGTGTAAAACACGGCCGTCCGCACCGGGCTACACCCAGCGGGATAGGCCGCCGACCACCACCGCAGCGCGCCGCCCAGCCGCCCTATCCCCCTGGGGGTAGAGGCCGTCCGGAGTCGGGTAAAGCGCCGTATTCTTGCGCCGCGCTTCCACCGCAACCACCGCTTTATCCCGCGCCGATCCGGCGCCCCAACCTGCAGGAACCCACGATGAAACTCCACTACCTACTCGCCATGGCCGGCCTGGTGCTAGGCCTCTCCGTCCAGGCGGCCGAGCAAAAAGACCTGCGCATCGGCACCGATGCCACCTACGAACCCTTCGAGTACAAGGCCCCCGACGGCAAGCTGGTGGGTTTCGAGATCGAGCTGGGCCAGGCGATCTGCGCCGAGATGAAGCGCCGCTGCGTGTTCGTCGAGTCACCCTGGGACGCCATCGTGCCGTCCCTGCTGGCGCGCAAGTTCGATATGGTCATGTCGGGCATGACGGTGACCGACGAGCGCCGCAAGACCGTGGCCTTCAGCGACAAGATCACCGACATTCCCTACCGCGTGATCGTCAAGCACGGCAGCGGACTGGACGGCTCGCCGGCCGCGCTGAAGGGCAAGAAGGTCGGCGTGCTGAAGGGCTCGACCGAGGCCGACTACGCCGAAAAATACTACGCCAAGGCAGGCGCCACCATACAGCGCTACGAGTCCACCCAGGACTCGTACCTGGACATCGCCTCGGGCCGGCTGGACGCCATCATCGGCAACCTGGTGGAGATGAAAATGGGCTTTCTGGCCAAGCCCGAGGGCAAGCCCTTCGAGTTCGCCAGCTACGAGCTGAAAGACCCGGCGGTGCTGGGCTATGGCACGGGTGTGGCGATGCGCAAGAACGACGCCAAGCTGAAGGCCGACTTCAATACCGCGCTGAAGGCCGTGCACGCCAACGGCAGCTACAAGAAGATCGCCGACAAGTACTTCGATTTCGACGTCTACGGCAAATAGCCGTCCAACGGTTCAGCCCTGTGCCGGCCCGGCCTCCAGCAGCGTCTTGCGCCTGCTGGAGGCCGGCGCGCTTTGGTAAACCGCCAGTGGGTCCAGCGCCGCATCCGGCTCGGCAAACGGGATGCAGTGTATGAACAGCGAGAACAGCTCGGCCTGCGAGCCTATGTCCAGCTTGCGGTGGATGTTCTTGCGGTGGATCTTGATCGTGCCCTCGGTGGTCTTCAGGCGCTCGGCCGTCAGTGCCGACGAGTAGCCGCTGATCATGTAGAACAGCACCTGGCGCTCGCGCTGGGTCAGCAACGAGCTGGCGAAGTTCTCCACCGTGCTCTGCACCTTGCGGTGTGTCAGCTTGTCGCTGTCGCGCTCGGCGGCCGCGGCCGTCAGTGCGTAATGCCTGGCGGTGGCCGACAGGATGATGGGCGCCAGCGTGCCTATGGCCAGCAGGTCGGTAGCCTGGAACTTCGCATGGCGGATGCTGCGCTCGATGAAGATGTTCAGTGCCGTGTCCTCGTTGATGCGCCACAGCAGGTCCACCGAGTCCGACAGGCCGATCTGCGAATAGAACACCCGGTAGTACTCGCTGTCGTAGAAGTCGTCGGGCGCAATATCGCGCAGCCAGTACACGCCGCTGGGGCAGCCCTGCAGGAACAGCTGGTAGTTCGGGTCCAGCACATAGGGGCCGGACAGGAACGCGTCTTCGGGCAGGCTGCGCTCCTGCGGGTTGAAGCGGTGCAGGATGCGGCGCGGCTGCTGGTGCCGGTGGAACACCATGGCGCCGCCCGAATCCACGCCGCAGACCGTGCCCAGCAGGTTCAGCACCGTGTCGAACCAGTGCGGGCTGCCGATGGCCTCGACCATCTGGGCCAGCGCGCCGGCCAGCGCCGTGTCCAGCGGTAAACAGAGTCGGGTGGAGGTGTAAGAGTCGTCCATGCCACTAGTGTGGCAGAGCCGGCAGTGCTACGCCTTCGCTACTCTATTGATAGCTGCTCGCGCTGGTGTAATCAGCGCTGCAGCCCGATTTCTTATAAATTCATACTCATGCCGCGGACGCCACCGCACTGTGCTGGCCGTGCACCGACACCGGCAGCTCGCCGTGCACGGTGACGCGGCGCACCACCCGGTGCTGGTCGCCGTAGTCGTTGATCGCGTAGTGCTGGGTCGCGCGGTTGTCCCAGATAGCGACATCGCCCTCGGCCCAATGCCAGCGCACGGTGTTTTCCAGCCGCGTGATGTGGTGCTGGAATATCTCGAACAGGCGCTGCGAGTCGTGGGTGTTGTAGCCTACGAAGCGCTTCAAGAAGTGCCCAGCCACCAGGCTGCGCTCGCCGGTTTCAGGGTGCACGCGCACCAGCGGATGGCGGGACTCGATCAGGCGCGAGGTAAATACTTCGCGGTAATGCTTGGCGCCGTGCGCATCCACTTCAACCCGGTTGGCGGCGTAGTCGTAGTCGTTGCCGTGTACCGCCCACAGGGTGTCGGCCAAGGCCTTCAGCTCGGTGGGCAGCCCGTTGTAGGCCTCGGCAGTATTCGCCCACACTGTGTCGCCGCCCTGCTGCGGAATGGTCAGCGCGCGCAGCACCGATACCTTGGGATAGGCGGCCTCGAAGGTCACATCGGTATGCCAGGAATTGGCGCGGCCGCCGTGGTTCGAGTCCAGCTCCAGGATCTCGGTGCCGCTGCGCGAGGGCACGGTGGGGTGAGGCACGATGCTGCCCCAGCGCCCGGCAAACAGCTGGTGCTCGGCATCGTCCAGGTGCTGCTGGCCGCGGAAGAACAACACCTTGTGCTGCAGCAGCGCCTTGTGGATGGCGGCAAAGGTTTCGGGCGCCAGCTGGCCCGACAGGCGCACGCCCTGCACCTTGGCGCCGATCCGCCCGGCCAGCGGGTGGATGTCGAGTGCGGGCAGGATTTCGGCGTGGGGAGCGTTAAGAACAGCAGACATGCAATTTCCTTTGAGATGACGGTGGTTAAGAAAACACCCGTTCATCCTAGGAAGCCCGGCGGCTAAACCGAAGCACGAAATCCGCATGTGCATCTACCCCGAACAGTTGCGCATAAGCAAGCGCGGTTTCCTTCGTTGGTCGCCAGGCCTTGCCGGCCTACGCTGCAGCTCCAAGACCAATACACGAGGGAAATGCATGCGAACCGTTTTCAAGCTATTCAGCGCCCTGGCTGTGGCCCTAGGACTGTCGGGCCAGGCCGTGGCACAAGAGGCCCTGGAGGTCACCGACATCCGCTACCAGGGCTGGGCTGGCCAGGTCATCTGGATCGAACTGGCCGAGCACCTGGGCTATCTGGCGCCGCTGAAGGCAAAGTGGTTGGGCAACACCATCAGCGGCCCGCAGGACATCCAGGCCGTGGTCACCGGTGACGTCGATTTCGGCGGCGCCTTCAACGGCGCGGTGGTCAAGCTGCTGGCCAAGAAGGCACCGATCAAGGCGGTGTTGGGCTACTACGGCGTGGACGACAACACCTACACCGGCTACTACGTCAAAAGCGACAGCCCGATCAAGACCGCCCGCGACCTGATCGGCAAGAAGGTGGCGGTGAACACCCTGGGTGCCCACCACGAATTCATGGTGCGCGAATACCTAGAGCGCAACAAGGTCAGCGACGCCGAAGCCAAGCAGGTCACCCTGGTGGTGACGCCGCCGGTCAGCGGCGAACAGGCGCTGCGGCAAAACCAGGTGGAAGTCACCACACTGGGCGGCATCCTGCGCGACAAGGCGCTGGAGCGCGGCGGCATCCGCCCGCTATTTACCGACCAGGATTTGTTTGGCTCGTTCACCGCCGGCAGCATCGTGTTGCACAACAAGTTTCTGGCGCAGAACCCCAAGGCTTCCAAGCATTTGGTGAGCGCCCTGGCACGTTCGATCGAATGGGCGCGCAAGACACCCGCGCCCGAGGTGCGCGCCACCTTCGAGAAGATCATCAAAACCCGGGGCCGCGCCGAAAGCGCCGACGCCATCCAGTACTGGAAGAGCACCGGCGTGCCCTCCATCGGCGGCGTGATCCAGGACAAGGAGCTGCAGGTGTGGATCGACTGGCTGGTAAAGGACGAGCTGCTCAAGCCCGGCCAGGTCAAAGCCGCCGACCTGTACACCAATGCATTCAACCCCTATGCCGGCGGCGCCAAGGTGGCCGCCCAATGAGCACGCCCAAGATCCGCTTTGAGCATGTGCGCAAAGAGTTCACGGTGCGCGCCGAAGACGGCGGCCCGGACCAGCGCTTCGTGGCGATGGACGATGTCACGCTGGACATACACGCCGGCGAATTCCTGGTGCTGGTCGGGCCCAGCGGTTGCGGCAAGTCCACGCTGCTGGACCTACTGGCCGGCCTGACCCTGCCTACCAGCGGCCGGGTGCTGATCGACGGCAAGCCCATCACCGGCCCGGCGCGCGACCGCGGCGTGGTGTTCCAGCAGTACGCGCTGTTCCCCTGGCTGAGCGCGCTGGACAACGTGGCTTTTGGCCTGGAGATTGCCGGCATCGGCAAGCGCGAACGCCGGGACAAGGCCGCCGAGTACCTGGAACTGGTGGGCCTGAGCGCCTTTGCGAACCGCTACCCGCACGAGCTGTCGGGCGGCATGAAGCAACGCGTAGCCATCGCCCGCAGCCTGGCCTACGAGCCCCAGGTGCTGCTGATGGACGAACCGTTTGCCGCACTCGATGCGCAAACCCGCGAGACCCTGCAGGAAGAGCTGGTGGAGATCTGGCAGCGCACCGGCAAGACCATCGTCTTCATCACCCACGGCATCGACGAAGCCGTGGTGCTGGGCCAGCGCGTGGCGGTGATGACATCCCGCCCCGGCCGCATCAAGCAGATCGTGGACATCCCCGAATCGCTGCGCGCCGGCACCCAGGACGTGCGCTCGCTGCCCTTGTTTGGCGAGTTACGCCATGAAATCTGGTCGCTGCTGCACGACGAAGTTGACGCGGCCCGCCAGCAACGCCGCGCGCGCATCGCGGCCCAGCCCACCCTGAAAGAAGGTCTGCATGTCTGATATCACCTTGAGCGCCGGCAGCGCGCCGCTGACACTGTCGGCCCCGCCGCGCTGGGCGCGTTTCTTCTGGCAAGTACGCAATGTGCTGCTGCACTCGGGCCTGGTGTTGGCGGTGGCGCTGCTATGGGAGCTGGTGCCGCGTTTTGTACTCGAAGACTCGACGTTTCTACCGCCGCTGAGCGAGGTGCTGGCCGCCGGCTGGGCCCTGGCGCAGAACGGCCAGCTGTGGCAGCACACCTCGGCCAGCCTGCAGCGGGTGCTAGGCGGCTATACCCTGGCCGTGCTGTATGCCGTGCCGCTGGGCCTGGCCATAGGCTGGTACCGGCGCCTGGGACAGGCGCTGAACCCCTTGATCGAGCTGCTGCGCAACACCGCGCCGCTGGCACTGTTGCCGGTGTTCCTGCTGTTGCTGGGGATTGGCGAAGTGTCGAAATGGACGATGGTGGTGTATTCCTGCTCGTGGCCGCTGCTGCTCAACACGATTGCGGCGGTGAAGCAGGTCGACCCGCTGCTGGTCAAGTCGGCGCGCACCATGGGCGCGAGCGCGCAGCAGCTGTTTCTGAAGGTGATCCTGCCGGCCTCGGTGCCGACGATTTTTGTCGGCCTGCGCACCGCCAGCGCATCCGGCATCTTGGTGCTGATCGCCGCCGAGATGGTAGGCGCCAAGTCGGGCCTGGGCTTCTTGGTCATCAACGCGCAGTACAGCTTTTTGATACCCGACATGTACTTCGGCATCATCGCCATCACCTTCATCGGTGTGGTCTTCAACTATGCGATCGAGGTGCTGGAACGCCGGCTGACGGCCTGGAAGCCAGCCCCCGCCAACGCCTAGTCGCCCTCTGATTTCCAAGGAATCCCCATGTCCCAACGCAAGCTGCGCCTAGGCGCTTTCATCATGGCCACCGGCCACCACATCGCCGCCTGGCGCCACCCCGGCGGCCAGATCGACGCCGGCACCAACATCGACCACTACATCGCGCTGGCCCAGACCGCCGAGCGCGGCCTGTTCGACCAGGTGTTTGTGGCCGACACCCCCGGCCTGCGGTTTGAAGGCAGCGACGAGGCCTTCAGCCGCCAGGGCCGGGTCTCGTACTTCGAGCCCGTCACGCTGTGGGCCGCGCTGTCGGCGGTGACCAAGCACATCGGCTTTGTCGCCACCGCCTCCACCACCTACGAAGACCCGTTTCTGCTGGCGCGCAAATTCGCCTCGCTGGACCACATCAGCAAGGGCCGTGCGGCCTGGAACGTGGTGACCACCAGCGCCGAAAACGTCTACGGCAACTTCGGCCAGGACAAACACCCCGAGCCCGAAGTCCGCTACGAGAAAGCCCAGGAATTCGTCGACGTGGTGAAGGGCCTGTGGGACAGCTTCGAAGACGACGCGTTTGCCCGTGACCCGGCATCCGGCGTGTACTTCGACCCGGCCAAACTGCACCCGCTAAACCATGTGGGCAAGCACCTCAAGGTGGCCGGCCCGTTGAACCTGGAGCGCTCACCGCAGGGCTACCCGGTGATCGTGCAGGCCGGCTCGTCCGAGCCCGGCAAGGAGCTGGCCGCCGCCACCGCCGAGGCCATCTTCACCGCCTGGACCAGCCTGGCCGAAGCCCAGGCCTTTTACAGCGACGTGAAGGGCCGGCTGGCCAAGTACGGGCGCCGGCCCGATCAGCTGCTGGTGCTGCCCGGCATCTCCCCGGTGGTCGGCCGCACCCAGGCCGAGGCCGAGTCCAAATGGGCCGAGCTGCAAAAGCTGATCCACCCCTCGGTGGGCCTGAACACGCTGGAGCCGTTCTGGCCGGGCGAAGACCTGTCGAAATGGGACCTGGACGCCCCACCGCCCTACATTCCGCAGCCGCCGCTGGGCCGCAACAGCCGCGCCCATGTGGTGCTGGAACTGGCCCGGCGCGACAAACTCACCGTGCGCCAGCTCTACGAATACCTGGCCGGCGCGCGCGGCCACTGGGTGGTGGTGGGTACGCCGGAACACATTGCCGACCAGATGCAGAGCTGGTTTGAAAACGGCGCGGCCGATGGCTTCAATGTGATGCCGCCGGTGCTGCCCGAGTCGCTGGACGACTTTGTCGACCTGGTGATTCCCGAGCTGCAGCGCCGCGGCCTGTTCCGCACCGAATACGAGGGCACGACGCTCCGCGAAAACCTGGGGCTGGAGCGGCCGGCCAACCAGTTCAGCGTCAAAGCCCGCAAAGCGGCCTGAAGGTGCTAGCTATTAAATAGATAGCTACTGGCGCATATAAAACCTGCGCTGGCGGCACTTTTTACTTAAATTTCCCAGTGTCCGTTCGGCAGGCGGGGCGCAGACCAGTAGGCCTCGAACTCGGCCGCTGCCAGCGGATGCGAGAACAGATAGCCCTGCGCATAGTCGCAGCCGGCGGCGGTCAGCAGGTCGCGCTGCTGGGTGGTTTCCACGCCCTCGGCCACCACCTTCATGCCCAGCGCATGGGCCATCACGATGATGGCCTTGCACAGGGCCAGGTCGGTGGACCCCGGAATCAGATGGCGCACAAACGACTGGTCGATCTTCAGGAAGTCGATGTCGAACTTCTGCAGATACGACAGCGAGGAATAGCCGGTGCCGAAATCGTCCAGCGACACCTGGATGCCGGCCTCGCCCAGCTCCAGCAGGTGGCTGGTCACGCGGGTGCTGGTGTCCAGCAGCAGGCCTTCGGTGATCTCGACCACCATGCATGCGCCTGGCAGCCCCATGGCCTGTAGCCGGCTGGCCCAGGGCTGCAGGCCATGGCCATCGTGGTGAAACTGTGCGGGCGATTTGTTCACGCTGATCTGGAAATCGGGGTGCAGAGTCTGGCGCCAGGTCTGCACCTGCTGCGCCGCCTGCTGGAACACCCATTCGCCGATATCCACAATCAGCCCGCTGGATTCGGCAATCGGGATGAAATGCGCGGGGCTGACCAGACCGCGCGTGGGGTGCTGCCAGCGTATCAAGGCCTCGGCCTTGTGCACCGAGCCGGTGGCCAGCTCGACGATGGGCTGGTAGACCAGCCGGAACTGCTGCTCCTGCAGGCCGGAACGCAGGTCGTGCGCCAGCCGGGCCCGGGTTTGCGCGGCCTCTTGCAGCGCCGGCGTAAAGAAGCTGAAGCGGTTGCGCCCTGCCCCCTTGGCAACATACAAGGCCTGGTCGGCGTTCTTGAACAGGCCTTCGATCTCCTGCGCATCGGCCGGGTACAAGGTAATGCCTATGCTGGCCGACACAAAAGCCTGCTCGTTGCCCAGCTGGAACACAGCCTCCAGGGTGCGCAGGATCTTCTGCAGGGTCGGCTCCAGGCGGTTGCCGTCGTTCACCTCGGTCAGGATCACGGTGAACTCGTCGCCGCCCATGCGGGCCACGGTATCGGCCTCACGCACGCAGTGCTGGATGCGCCGGGCGGCCTCTTGCAGCAACAGGTCGCCGTTGTCATGGCCCAGGGTGTCGTTGACTTCCTTGAAGTGGTCCAGGTCGATGAACAGAATGGCCAGCTGCTGCACGTCGCGTTTGCAGCGCTTGATCTCCTGCTCCAGCCGGTCGCGCAGCATGCGCCGGTTTGGCAGGCCCGTCAGGGTGTCGAAGAAGGCCTGCTGGCGGATCAGCGCCTCGGAGGCCTTGCGCTCAGTGATGTCGGTATGCGTGCCTATCATGCGGGCCGGCCGGCCTTGGGCATCGCGGCTGATGACCATGCCCCGGCTCAGCACCCATTTCCAGCTGCCGTCCTTGCAGCGCACCCGGTGTTCGTTGGAATACGTAGACGTCAGGCCGCTGAAATGGGCAATGCGGTCGCGCTCCATCTGCACCAGATCGTCGGGGTGGGTGCGCTTGTCCAGCTCAGCGGGCAGGTCGGGCATTTCACCTTCCTGGAAGCCATACATCTCGACCAGGCGTTTGGACAAATGCTCCACCCCGCTCTGGATATGCCAGTCCCACACGCCGTCGCCAGTGCTCTCCAGCGCCAGGCGCCAGCGGTCTTCGGTTTCTTGCACCGCCATCTGCGCCTGCTTGCGGTCGGTGATGTTCTGCATCACGCCGATGCGCGACACCAGCTTGCCGTTCTTGCGCACCGAGGTGCCCGTCACATGCACCCAGATGGTGTTGCCGCGGAAGGTCACGGCCTCCAGCTCGATACCGCCGGCCTGGTCCGTATCGAACGCCAGCGCGCGGGCGTGGACCTTTTCCATGGAGGCCGGCGTGAACACCCGCTGAGCCGACTCCATCGCGGTGCTGGGCGTGTATTCCTCGGGCGAGGTCTGGAAGATGCGGTAGACGCCCTCGGTCCAATAGACCCGGTCGGTGGCAACATCCACCTCCCAGGCGCCTACCTGGGCCTGGGACTGCATGGCGGTCAGCAGCAGGTCCAGGCGCTTGCGTGCCGCCTGGGCCTGCACATAGTCGGACACTTCGGCAACCGTCCGCACCATGCCACCGTCGGGCAGCATCTGGCTTTTGACTTCCAACGTCCGGCCGTCCGGCGTGTCGCGCAGAAAATGCGCGGGCAACGGAGTTTTGCCGCCGGTCAGTACATAGTCGCGGGCATGCTCGTCCACCAGCTGCGCCTGCGGGCCGAAGTCGCCGCGCTTAAACTGAAAGCTACTGATACCCGCCAGTGAGGGGCGCTCGGCCAGAAAACTCTCGGGCAGGTCCAGCATCTCGCAGGCCCGCTGGTTGAACGCGATCAGGCACATCTCGGCGTTGAACACAAAAATACCCTGGCTGATGCTGGCCGTGGTGGTTTGCAGCAGCCGGGTTTGCTCTTGCAGCTG
Source organism: Rhodoferax sp. OV413 (assembly GCF_900104385.1). Taxonomy (GTDB): domain Bacteria; phylum Pseudomonadota; class Gammaproteobacteria; order Burkholderiales; family Burkholderiaceae_C; genus Rhodoferax_B. The sequence goes on from NZ_FNJA01000001.1 coordinate 657,827, forward strand.
GGCATTCAGCTCGCGCAATTCCACCTCGGCCTGCTTGCGTGCGCTGATGTCGGTATGCGTGCCTATCATCCGCAGCGGCCGGCCCTCGGCGTCCCGGCTGACGATGGTGCCGTGCGACATGATCCATACCCAATGGCCATTTTTGTGGCGCATGCGCAGATCGGCAATGTAGTCAGGCGCCAGGCCGGCCAGGTAGGCCGTCACGGCGGCTTGCAGGGGCACGATGTCGTCGGGATGCACCAGGTGGATGAATTCCGCATAGCCGCCCGTGAGCTCGCCGCCGCGGTAGCCCAGGATTTCCTCCCAGCGCTGCGAGTGGGTCTGGGTGTTGCTGGCCAGATCCCATTCCCACACGCCGACGCCCGAGGCCTCCAGCGCCACCTTCCAGGGGTTGTCTTCCCCGCTCAGCTCTGGCGCACGGGTCCAGTCCTGCGGGGCGGGCGAGGCTGGGGAGTCAATGCGGTCGGTCACGGGCGGTGGGGTAAATGTTTAGCCGAATTCTAAAACTCTGGCGTTCGCCGGAGCCCAGCCATTGAAATCTTCAGTCCGAGCCAGTTCAAACCCTTGCAAAGCTCAGTTTTTTCAGAAACATACATCTCCATTTATCTGCTTTTTCAACCAGTTGAATGCCACTAGTATCTTGGGCGTATCAACTCTTTCTCACTGGATAAACCCATGAAAAAATTGCTTTCCCTGCTTGCCGTGGTCCTGACCATCGGCTTGTCGACTGTTGCGATGGATGCCGAAGCGGCCAAACGCATGGGCTCCGGTAAATCCGTGGGCATGCAGCGCCAGGCTACGACGGACAAGGCCCCCACGGCCACTCCCGCACAAACGCCTGCTGCGGCCAACACCGCAGCCGCCGCGCCAGGCGCTGCCGCTGCTGCGGCCGCACCCGCCAAGCGTTCCTGGATGGGCCCGCTGGCCGGCATCGCGGCCGGCCTGGGCATCGCGGCCCTGGCCTCGCACCTCGGCTTGGGCGGCGAATTGGCTTCCATGCTGATGTTCGGCCTGCTGGCCGCCGCCGTGATGGTGGCCATCGGCTTTGTGATGCGCAAACGCGCCGCTGCTCGTCAACAGCAAGGCAACAGCCGCGTGGGCGGCATGCAGTACGCCGCAGCCGGTGCTCCGGCCGAAGTGCAGCCCGCTGCGCAAGCCTTCAAGACCGCCCTGCCCGGCTCGGTGATCGGCTCGTCCATCGGTTCCTCGATTGGTGGCAGCCTGCCCGCCGCCAAGGCGATTCCGGCGGACTTCGACACCACCGGTTTTGTGCGCAACGCCAAGGTCAACTTCATCCGCCTGCAGGCCGCCAATGATGCCGGCAACCTAGAAGATATCCGCCAATTCACCACGCCGGAAATGTTTGCCCAGCTGAAGATGGACCTGAGCGAGCGCGGCACTGCAACGCAGCACACCGATGTGGTCAGCATTGACGGCGATGTGCTGGAAGTCGCCGAAGAAAACGGCCACTACGTCGTCAGCGTGCGCTTCACCGGCCTGATCCGCGAAGAGGCTGCTGCGCCTTCCGAGTCGTTCGACGAAGTCTGGCATCTGACCAAGCCGCTGCAAGGCAACGGCGGATGGGTGCTGTCGGGTATCCAGCAGATGTAATCCGTCTCAGCGGGAAATAAAGGCCTCGGCACGCAAGTGCCGGGGCTTTTTTCATTGGCAGCGTCCCGGCACAATGGCGCCATGACTCTCCCACCTACCCGCTACTGGCTGATGAAGTCCGAGCCCGAGGACTGCTCCATCGACGACGCACTCGCCGCGCCTGGCGCCACCGTGCCCTGGACCGGCGTGCGCAACTACCAGGCACGCAACTTCATGCGCGACGGCATGCAAATCGGCGACGGCGTGCTGTTCTACCACTCCAGCTGCGCGGAGCCCGGCATTGCCGGTATCGCCCGGGTGGCGTCGGGCACGCGGGTGGACGCGACCCAGTTCGACCCGGAGTCGCCGTACTACGACCCCAAGTCCGCGCCCGACAAACCGCGCTGGCTGCTGCTGGACGTGCAGGCGCTGCGCAAGACACGGGTACTGGGCCTCGCAGAAATGCGCGAGCAGCCGGCGCTGGCCGAGATGCGGGTATTGCAGCGCGGCAACCGCTTGTCCATCACACCGGTGGAGCCTGGCGAGTGGGAGCTGATCACGCAGCGGCTATTGGCCTAGCTGTCGACAGCCTTATCCGGCGCCCGATACACCAAGACCTTCAGCGCCCGATCGTCCGATACATCGGCAAAGGCTGCCGGGTTCGCCACCCGCTCCACAAACACCAGCTCCGGCGCCAGCTCACGCATCTGGTCTTGCAGAAAGGCCACGCCCAGCTCCGGCGCGTTCAGGCACAGCAAGGCATAGCCGCCGTGCATCAGCAGATCGGGCAGGCGGCGCATGAGCCGCGCGTAGTCTTTGGTGGCGACGAAGCTGCCTTTCTGGTAGCTCGGCGGGTCGACGATGACCAGGTCGTAGGCGCCGCCACGGTTGATCTTGCCCCAGGTGGTGAAGATGTCGTGCGGCAGAAAGCTGGCGCCGCTGTCCAAGCCGTTGAGCCGGTGGTTCTGCTGGCCTATGCCGATCGCGCCCTGGCCCATGTCCACATTCAGCACATGCTTGGCGCCCGCCTGCAGCGCCACCACCGAGAAGGCGCAGGTGTAGGCAAACAGGTTCAACACCCTGCAATCGGCGCGGCCGGCCACGTGCGCGCGCACCCAGCGTCGGCCTTCGGCCATGTCCAGAAACAGACCGTGGTTCTGCCCTTTCAGCACATGCACGCGGTAGCGCGCGCCCTGCTCGGTCACCACATGCGGGTCGGGCACCTCGCCGGCCATCAGCCGGGTCTCGGTACGGCCGTCAAAGCGGCACTGGTAGACCCAGTTCAACGGCTGGTCCGGCGCCAGCTGTTGGCAGCGCGCGACCAAGGCGGCGCCGATGGCAGCCAGCTCATCGTCGCTGGCCGGCTGGAAACTTGTCAACAAAAATACCGGCGGAAAGAAGTCCAGCGCCCAGTGTTCACAGTCCGGATACAAGCCGCCGCGGCCATGGAATATGCGCTGCGCATCGGTGGGCAGTGTGTCCATCGCGGCAATGGCGTCGAGTAGGGCTTGCATCGGTCTCAAATTCAAATGTTTGAATAAAAAAGCCGCGCAGCCCGTACGGAATCTGCGCGGCCAGCTACTGAATCAGTAGCATTTGAATTTTAAACCAGGCTGGCGCCTGCGCCGATCAGAAAGCGTGCGTCATGCCCAGGCTCACACCGTTGGAGCTGCCTTTGTTGCCGGCCCCCAGGTAGTTGCCCTTCCAGTGCGTGTTGTCCAGCTCCAGGTACACCTTGCTGCGGCGGGAGAACTTGTACTCCAGGTAGGCCAATACGCGGTTGAAGCCATCGTCGGCCAAGGCGGTGCGTTCGCGGTTCGACTTGTAGTAACCCGCCAGCAGGTCGATGGCCGGCGTGATGGCGTAGTTGACGCCGCCCACCACAACGCGGTTGGTGCTGTTGGTTGTGGCTGTGGTTGCGCCACGGTTGTAGCCCATGTTCGCCATCACCCGCAGCGACGGCAGCGCGAGCCAGCTAACACCCACATTGGCTGCGTTCAGCGTCCTGTCGTTGGCGTCCTTGAAGCGCGTGTAGGCCGTGGTCACGCTCAAGCCTGGGGTTAGATAGTCCATGCCCAGACCCGAAACACTTTGCTTGGACCCGGAGCCCGAGACTTCGCCGAAACCGCGCATGGCGCGGGCGACCACAGGACCGATGGGCAGCGAGAACTTGGCCGAGTTATTGACCCGGTTCGACGCGGCGGTGGAGCCCGTGGCGCCGTATTCGACACCGAGCTGGTGCGCGGACAGGCCGACATTCTGGATGTTGGGGTTCAGGCTGGCAAACCGCAAACCGATGGGGTCCGCGATACCGGCAGAGTCGGCGGTCAGCGTGTTCTGCCGACCCAGCGTGACACCGCCCCAATCGCCGGCAAGACCTACGACCGAGGCGCGGTCAAAAAATGTGGTGGCATTGGCCGAAGCCCCCGTGTCCACGTTGATGCCTGACTCCAGGTTAAAGGTCGCACGCAACCCTCCTCCCAGGTCTTCCGTCCCCCGCAGGCCCCAACGGCTCGTAAGGCCGACGCCGCTTGCGATGGTGGTTGTGTTTAGCGTGGAACGCGCATAGGTACTGGTCAGCCCGGTCTGCGTGCGAACCGACGCGTCGATGATCCCGTACAGGGTTACCGAGCTCGCGGTCTGCGCGATCACAGGCAACGCTGCGCACAGCACGCTAGCGGCAAGGATTTGTCTCTTTTTCATTTTGTCTCCGGTTGAATTCATCTGGATTGCTCTGCCGTGCGGCTGCAGCGACTAGGGGATATCGGCACTACCAGCTATGTCTTGCAGGCAGGGCAGTTGCGCATTTGTGGCGCGCACCAGTTCGGCCAGCAGCGTGAACGCAGCCTTTACGGCATACGATCTGAAGCGGGCCTAAGCTGCGTGGCGCTGATCTACAGGCGGGGTACGTTGGCGCGCGTGATGACGTCGGACCAGCGCCGGACTTCCGATGCCAGCAGGTCACGCAATTGCTCGGGGGTACCGCCGGCGGGGCTCACGCTCAGGTCCGCCAACTGCTTGCGCAGATCCGCGTGCGCCAAGGCCTTGTTGGCCTCGCGGTTGAGCAGTGCAATCACGGCCGGAGGCGTACGCGCCGGGGCAGCCAGTGCGTTCCAGGATGCCACCTCGAACCCGCGCACGCCGCTCTCTGCGACCGTGGGCACCTCGGCCAGCAAGGATGTGCGTTTGGCGCCCATCACTGCCAGCGGCCGCACCGCCTTGGAGGAAATCTGGCTCATCATCGGCCCGAGGATCTCGACCGCCGCATCCACCTGCCCTCCGCGCAAGGCGGTCAGCACAGCGGGTGAACCGTTGAACGGCACGACCTGGAAGTCCACACCCGCGCTGGTCTTGAGCAGCTCGGCCGCCAGGTGCTGTGTGCTGCCGATGTTGATGGTGGCGATATTCAGTTTGCCCGGATTCGCTTTTGCGTAGGCAAGCATTTCCTGCATCGACTTGAAGCGACTATTGGCCGCCGCCAGCACAGCGATGTCGAAGAAGCCCAGCGTGATGACGGGCGCGAAGTCCTTTTGCGCATCAAACGACAAGGACTTGAACAGCCCCGCGCTGACCGCCGTGCCATTGCTCATGAGCAGCAGCGTATGCCCGTCCGGTTCGGCCTTTGCCACCGCTTCACCGGCCACCACACCGCCTGCGCCCGGCTTGTTGTCAATGATCACCGCTTGGTGCAGGCCCTCGCCGAGCTTGTTTGCCACAGCACGCGCCGTGAGATCGGCAATGCCGCCCGCGCCGAATGGCACGACGATGCGGATGGGTTTGGACGGAAAAGTCTGTGCGTTCGCCCATGCGGGCAGCAGCGCACCGACGGCGCCGGTGGCCAGCAAATGTCGCCTATTCATCATGTTGTTTGTCTCCTAGTTAGCGGTGCCGCAAGTTTCAGCCCTAGGGGCAACTAAAACAATACGACATATCTCGCTACCTGATAGAGCAAATAAAACATAGGTCAGTAGCAACTATGCGCAATTCACGCGGGTTGAAACTTCTCGCGCCACAGTCATATTTTCACAAGAAAAAGCCCCGCAGCGCATATCAAATATGCGGAACCAGCTACTAAATACATAGCAACATCACGACGCGTCATGGGTGAAATGCAAATCCAGCGCCACTACCGCAGCCGGCCCGGCGTTCCATGGATGGCTTTAACTGTCACCCATACGCTACAAGACTGCAGCTAGGCGGCAAACATGGCCCCCACTTGCTGTAACCAGGCTTGGCGCTTGGCATCGGTGGCGTGGCTGACGGGCGACAGGGCCACCCATTCCACCTTGCGCACGCCGCATTTGCGCAGCGTGCCGCGCACCAGGGAGCGCTGTACGGCATCGCCATACAACCAGCGGTAGGCCCATTTGGGCGTGTTCATCGTGGTGACGACGACGGCGCGCTGGATGTGGGTTAAATGGCCTTTGACACCGAGCTTGGACGGCTTGTAGGCCCAGCCATTGGTGAACACCTTGTCGATAAAGCCCTTGAGCAGGGCAGGCATGACCTCCCACCAGATCGGGAAAATAAAGACCAGTTGCTGGGCCGCGTCAATGCGCGCCTGGTACAGCGGTACGGCGGGGTCGGCACTTAGGCCGCGGGCATACCCCGCCAGATCGGAGCCCCGCATGACGGGATCAAAATTCTCGCCATCCAGGTGCAGGCGATCGACGGTGTGGCCGGCTTGTTCAAGCTGTTGCACCACGCGGTGGTACAGGGCATGGCAATAGCTCTTGGCATAGGGGTGGGCCAGAATGACCAGGGTTTGCATGGGTGCTCCATCAAAAGTTGTGATGGGGCGATGGTGCGGAACGCGGGCCGCGCCGTCATTAACAAAGGTTCAGAGGGCGCGGGGAAGTGCAGATTCTTTCAATTTGCGCCGAATCCGGCTCAGGTGCACCGCGCTCACGCCCAGGTAGGCCGCCAGAATGTGCAGCGGTATGCGCTCCAGCCGCTGTTGGTGCGTGGCCTGCAAAGCCAGGTAGCGCTGGGTGGGCGAGTCGGCAATGGCGCTGGTGTAGAGGTTGGCGTAGTGGATCAGCCGCTGCTGCGTCAGCTCCTGCAGCTCGGCTTGCAAAACCGGGTCCGCCTTGGCGCGGGCCTTGATGACAGCCCCCTCCAGCACCCGCAAATGGCAGGCTTCCATGGTGACCAGGTACAGCGCACTGGGGCGCCCGGTCAGAAAGCTCTCCAGCGAGCTGACCACCTCGCCTTCAAAGAAAAACTGGGTGCTGGTCTCGCGCCCCTGGGCATCCACCAGATAAAGCCGCGCACAACCCTGCTCGATCAGATACAGGCGCTGCGCCACTTCACCCGCGCATAGCAGCAGCTGGCGTGCGTCGACCTGGCGGCGGGTGCCAAGTTCCAGAAAGGTGCTGTGAAGAGCCTGCATGCTGGCGTAAGTCTATATCCAAAGCTTTATGAATAAAAAAGCCCTGCAGCCCTTCATAAATATGCGCTACCAGCTACTGAATTTGTAGCACTCTGCACACCAACCAACGGCTCTGATTAACACGCTTGCGGCACTGCCGACCAACTAACCATATACAGAATATTTCGTTAACAAAGCCGGACGGGAAACCTAGCATGTGCCTACCCGTGAAAGCTCACGCAACCCATCAAAAAGGAAATCCTGCATGTTGAAATTGAACCCTGCATCCCTGGGCCGTCGCGCCAGCCTCGGTCTGTTGTTGACCGGTGTGTTGGCCATCGGCGCACTCCCTGTGCCCCTCTTGGCGCAAGCCCAAACCACGGTGCGCGTCGGCATCATCGGTGGCGAGGATGAAGACCTGTGGAAGGTGGTCGCAGCCCAAGCCGCCAAGCAGGGCCTGACCATCAAGACCGTGGTGTTCAATGACTACACCCAACCCAATGAAGCGCTGGAGCGCGGCGATGTGGATGCCAATGCCTTCCAGCACAAGCCGTATCTGGACAACCAGATCAAGACCCGCGGCTACCAGATCACCCCGGTCGGCTATACCGCCGTCTGGCCCATCGGCCTGTACTCGCGCAAGGTGAGCTCCGTTGCCAATCTGCCCAAGGGCGCTGTCATCGGCATCCCCAACGACCCGTCGAACGAAGGCCGGGCGCTGCTGCTATTGCAAAGCGAAGGCCTGATCAAGCTGCGCGACGGCACCGGCATCCTGGCCACCACCGCCGACATCGTCTCCAACCCGAAAGAGCTGAAGATCAAGGAACTGGACGCCGGCATTGTGGGCCGCAGCATCGAGGATCTGACCGCTGCCGTGGTCAACACCGACTGGGCGCTGAAAGCCGGGCTGAAGGCCGACAAGGACCGCATCGCGCAGGAAAAGGTGGCCAACAACCCGTACAACAACTTCATCGCCGTCAAGACCGACAAGCAGAACGCACCCTGGGTCAAAAGCCTGGTGGCGGCCTACCAAAATGACGCGGTGAAAGAGGCCCTGAACAAGGTCTACAAGGGCACTGGCTTGGCCGCTTGGTAAGTTCGTTGGAGCATTTTTTTACTGCGCATACCGACAAGCTGCAGGTCCGCAACAGGGTGCAGGTTCGCGACCTGCCCCTGGACGACAACGTCAACGGTTGGTCGGCCCTGCTGCCGCCGCGCCAGGCCCAGCCTGCGCTGCGGGGCCAACACACGGCCGACTGGCTGGTCGTGGGGGCAGGCTACGCCGGGCTGGCTTTTGCCCGGCGCGTGGCGGAAAACCGGCCGCAAGACCACGTGGTGCTGATCGACGCCGGCACCGTGGGCGACAACGCATCCGGGCGCAATTCCGGCTTTGCCATCGACATCCCGCACAGCGTGGGCAGCACGGTGGCCGAGCTACGAACCGCCGACAACTACAAGCGCCTGCTGCAGTCCGGCACCGCCGACCTGAAAGCCCAGGTACAGCGCTACCACATAGCCTGCGACTGGCGCGAGCAAGGCAAATTCCAGGCATCGGTGTCGCCAGCATCCAGCCCGGCGATGGAGGAATACGCCCGGGCCTTGGAAACCCTGAAAGTGCCGTTTGAGCTGCTGGACCACGCCGCACTGACCAAACGGCTGGGCACCAGTTATTACGGCCTGGGCATTTTTTCACCAGGCTGCGTGTTGCTGAATCCGGCCGCTTTGACGCGCGGACTCGCCGAACACCTGCCGGCTAACGTCAGCCTGTTTGAGCGCACGCCCGCACTGGGCTTTGACTTTGGGTCGCCATCAGAGGTGCAGACGCCCGAGGGCCAGATCCGCGCCCGCCATGTGGTAATCACCACCAACGGCGCGGCCGCCCAATTGCCGGGCTTGTCGAACCAACTGGTCAATCTGTCCACCTACGCCTCGCTGACCCAACCCCTAAGCCCGGAACAGCGCGACCGCATCGGCAACCCCGAGGACTGGGGCCTGACCCCGGTGTCTGCAGTCTCCGGTGCCACCGTGCGCTACACGCATGACCACCGGGTGCTGATACGCCAGCAGGTGCGGCATGCGCCCCGCTTTCATAACAGTGCGGCGGACACGGCCCACCAGGTGTCACAGCATCGGCAAATTTTCCTGTCGCGCTTTCCAGAACTGCGGGACGTGGCAATGGCGCACAGCTGGTCCGGGCTGATCAGCTTCACCCGCAATGGCGCGCCACGCTGGGGCAAGCTGGCCCCGAACGTGTACGCAACGGTGGGCTGCAATGGCGCCGGCATTTCCAAGCAAACCGTGGCCGGCAGCACCCTGGCAGACTTGGCCAGCGGTGTCGACAATCCGCTGATTGCCGACATGCAGGCCCTGGGCCAGCCCAACTATGTGCCGCCCCGGCCCGTGCTGGACGTCGGGGTCAATGGCTATTTGCTGAAGGAGCGCTGGGTGGGACGGCATGAGGTTTGAACTGCACCGAACGCGTAGGAACGTTCAGTGCAGCGCCCGCACCGCCCAGCGCAACTTCGCCGAACTTGAGCGCGGGTTGCTGCGCTGCTCGTCATACGAAGCCCGAATCGGGTCGGCGGCCACGCTGCTGAAAGTACCGTTGCGCTCGCCGGTTTGAAAGCACTTTTTCACGCGCCGGTCTTCGCCGGAGTGGAAGCTCAGAATAGCCACGCGCCCACCGGGCTTCAGGCAGGCGGGCAGGTTCAGCAACATGGTGTCCAGCACACCAAACTCGTCGTTCACCTCGATCCGCAGCGCCTGGAACGTGCGCTGCAGCACTTTCTTGGTCTCGGCCAAGCGCTCTTCTGCCGGCATGCTGCGCTTGTACGCCAGCTCCATGGTGGCCCGCACCAGGTCGGCCAGCTGCACCGTGGTTTCCAGAAACTGACCTTGCAGGGCTGCAGCCAGGGGCTGGGCAAAGGGCTCGTCGGAGTTGTCGGTCAACAGGTCGCGCAACCGGTGCCGGGTCACGCACAACAGCAGCTCGCTGGCCGACTGGCCGCTGCTCGGGTCCAGGCGCAAATCCAACGGGCCATCGGCGCGGAAGCTAAAACCGCGCGCCGGGTTGTCGATCTGCATGGACGACACGCCCAGATCGGCCAGCGCAAAGTCGAAGCCACCGCCCGCCTGCGGCAGCAAGCTGGCCAGTTCGCTGAAGTTAGCGCGGTGGACGATCAGCGTCTCTTCGCCAAAGCCCAAGGCCCGCAGCCGCGCCGTGGTGCGGGGCAGCTCAATCGGGTCGACATCCATGCCAAACATGCGCCCGCCGGGCTGCACCAGCGGCAGCATGGCCAGCGTGTGGCCACCAAAGCCCAGGGTCAAGTCCACGCCGGTTTCGCCCGGCAAGGGTTTCAAGATGGCAAGGATTTCGTCCACACAAATCGATCGGTGCATGCCCGCAGGCGTCTGCCCGCGCTGCATGACCTTGTCCACCTCGGCCGCATGGCGTGCGGGGTCCAGCTCTTTGTACTTTTCTTCAAACTGGCGGGGATGGGTGCCGGCGTAACGTACGCGGCGCTTGTGGGGAGGGGTGGCATCGGTCATCGGCCATTATGCGCCCCAGGGAGTTCAAAAAAAGCCGCGTCACCCCATAGGATCTGCGCGGCCAGCTACTGAATTTGTAGCGTTTTCTACAGCAATCAGACGCGTGGCACTGGAGCGCCGGAGTTGACGCACAGGGCCATGTTGAGCGCCTTGATGGCCGTTTTGTAGTCTTCGCGCTCAATCACAAACTGCATATTCACCTGACGCAGGGTTTGCGACACGCAGTTCACGTTGACCTGGGCATCTGCCAGCGCCTGCGCAGCCTTGGCCAGCACGCCCGGAATGGCGATGTTGGAGCCGATGGTGCACACGATGGCGCTGGGCTTGACCGTCACCACCTGGTACAGCGCTTCCAGCTCAACCAAGAGTTCGGCCGTTACCTGGTTGTCCCACACCAGGTGGGCAATGGAGTTGGCATTGGTCGCCTTGAGGATGTAGCTGATGTCGTGCTTGCAGAACACAGCCATGAGACCGGCATCAAAGCCCACAGTGCCCACCATGCTGGGGTCGTGGATTTCGATCAGCGTGACCTTGTCCGTGCCGGTCACGATTTCCACACGGGCACGCTCGCCCACAAAGTCCTTGGTGATCAGCGTGCCGGGGTGATCGGGCTCAAACGTGTTCTTCAAGCGGATGGGGATGCCAGCCAGCTCCATGGGCTTGGACGCCTTGGGGTGGATGGCTTCCATGCCCACGTCGGCCAGTTGGTCGGCCACATCGTAGTTGGTGGCGCCCACCACGATGGCGTTTTCCAACCCCACAAGGTTGGGGTCGGCAGACGACAGGTGGAATTCCTTGTGAATCACGGCCTCGGCAGGGCGCACTTCCACGGCGATCTTGCTGAAGGTGACCTCGGAGTAACCCCGGTCGAACTCGCGCATGATGCCTTCCGTGCCCTTGGTGTAGCCAGTGGCCACAATCACGTTGTTGGCCAGGTCCATGTCTTTGAAGCTGTTGGCAATGCGCTCGTCGATGGTCCAGGCTTCGTTGTCGTCAAAGCCGGCCAAGTCCATCAGCACGGCCTTCACGCCATTGGCCTTGAGGATTTCCACCGAGTTGAACGCGCTGTGGGATTCACCGATAGAAGCCAGCACTTCACGCGCAGCCAGCAGCACGTCATGGCGGCTGAGGTAGCCGCTGGCCAGCACATGCTGCATTGCCCCCAGGTATTCGCGGGCCTGGGCAATGCGCTTGTCGATGAAGGCATCGGCCACATCCAATGGCAGACCGAGATCCGCGTAACCGGCGTTGAGCTTCTTTAGGCTGACGGCCAAGCCTGTCAGCGCAGCCTGGTAGCCCTTGCTCTCGGCAAACAGGGCGTAGATACCGCGTTCGCCGGTCTTCTTGTGTTCCAGCAGCTGGTTGGTCACGCCCGAATAGGCCGACACCACGTAAATGCGGCCGTAGATGCGTGCAGGGTCGTGCAGCACGATGTGGCGCAGCACATCGCCGAAGGCGGTCATGGAGGTGCCGCCGATCTTCTCGACAGAGATATTGGAGGAAATTACGTCGTGCATGGAGAGGCTAAAAGGAGCAAAAAGATCGAAACGCTGGGTGGGAGTTTCTGCCGAGAGAGCCAAGGGCAGCAAACCCACTATTTTCCAACACTTTGAGCAGCAGCCGTTGCGGCAGCGCGCCAGCCGCACGCAATCTTCACCGATGGGTCAGACTTTTCAAGTCAATTTTTATCCGGCCATATTCCCGCACAGCGCTTGCAAAACCTGCACAACATGCTATTGAATAAATAGCAATTGAGACGCTTGCTTCCTGCTGGGCAGCGCATCCCTAAGCCTGCCATGCGCCACGCAGATACTCTCGCCCCGCTTGGAGGCGGGTGAAGATGCCTTTTGTGTAGGCTGCCTGTGCAGCTTGTACTCACTGGCGTTTTTTGTCCATGCAGCTGGTGCGCAAGAACTGGCCCGCGACAAAAATATCGCGCTCGATGGCACGGCGCACGGCGCTGCTGTCGCGTTGTGCCAGGGCGCGTACCAGGTCATCATGGGCGTCATTGAGCACCGCGCTGGCCTCGGGTGTGTCGAACAGGCGGTTAGAGATTGGCCCCGCACGCAGCCACAAAGTGTCTATCAGCTGAAAAAGCAGTGGTGAGCCCGCCGCCTTGTAAAGCAGTACGTGAAAATTTTCGTTGATGTCCAGGTAACGTTTGGAGTCACCAGCTTGCAAAGCTGCATCCATCTCCTCGCTCCAGCGCTGCATCTGCGCCACCTGCGCGGGCTCCAGGCGCAGGCAGCCGCGCTCGGCGGCCTCCCCTTCGAGCAGCATGCGCATTTGCAGCAGGTCGTCGAACTCCGGCGCCGACAGACGCGGCACCGCCACCCCGGCGTTGGGAATATTGACCAAGGCACCCTCTGCAGAAAGGCGTTGCAACGCCGCGCGCACCGGCATCTGGCCCACGCCCATGTCCGCTGCCACGGTGCGGATCTTCAGCCGCTCACCCGGCAAGAAGCGCCCCACCGTGATCCACTGGCGCAAGGTGCTGTAGATCTGATCCTGGTGGGTGCTGGTGGCCGGAGTGGTGGTTGCGAGTAGGACCGTAACGCTCATGGTGCTAGGTTGATAGCCTGAGCTCAGGCCAAAGTCCAGCATCATATGGGCTATGGCCATTGCGGCGGCCGCGCCGAGCTAGAAAGCCATTTAATGCGCCACTTCTTGCAGGGCGGCAAGTCAGGCTGACGCCCCCTAAGCCAGTGCTCCAGCGGGTGCGCGGTGTGCGAGCGCCGCGGCTCACACGGCAATGGTTTCACGGATAAAGCCGTCCACGACAGCCACCAGACGGTCCACGTCGTCTGCGGTGGTCTCAGGGCACACCAGCATCATGTTGTGAAAGGGCGTGATGATCAGGCCACGGTTGAGCAGGTAGAGGTGGATGTTTTGTTCCAGTTCCGGGTCCAAAATGGCGTTGGCCTCACTGCCGTTGCGCGGTGGCGTGGGGGTGAACTGGAATTCAGTGCGCGCGCCGACCTGCGTTACGCACCAGCCCAGACCGTGACGGGCAATAAGCTCACGCAAGCCACCCGCCAGACGTTCGGCCAGGCCAAACATATGTGCGTACGCCGCATCAGTCATTACTTCCGAAAGATTGGCGCGCATCGCCGCCATGGTCAGCAAGTTGGCAGTCAGCGTGGTGCCAATGCCGCTGTGGCCGGGAGGGGCGTTGCGCTTGGCCGCTTCGGCGCGCGCAGCGGTTTCTGCGCTGAAGCCGTAGACCGCACAGGGCACACCGCCCGCCACAGGCTTGCCCACCACGAACAAGTCGGGCTGCAGGCCGTGTGCACGGGTGTAGCCACCGGGGCCGGAGCTGATAGTGTGGGTTTCGTCGATCAACAGCAAGGTGCCATAGCGGCGGCACAGTGCTTGGGCAGCTTCCCAGAAGCCGGGCTCGGGCAGCACCATGCCAATATTGGTCATGGCGGGCTCGGCCAGCAGGCAGGCCACTTGGCCATCGGCCAGGGCAGCTTCCAGCGCAGCCAAGTCGTTGAACTCCACACTGCGCGTGGTGCGAGTGATGTCCACCACCTGGCCCAGCAAGCTGTCGCGGGTGCGCGGCTGGCCATCCACCAGATCCACAAACACATCATCGACGGTGCCGTGGTAGCAGCCGTTGAAGATCAGTATCTGCGTGCGTCCCGTGAGCGCTCGCGCCCAGCGGATGGCAAAACGGTTGGCGTCCGACGCCGACAGCGCAAACTGCCACACGGGCATGCCAAAGCGGCGCGCCAGCTCTTCGGACACCCACACGCCGTCTTCGCCTGGCAGCATGGTGGTGATGCCGCGTGCGGCCTGCGCCGCCACTGCGCGCGCCACAGGGGCGGGGCTATGGCCGAACATGGTGCCGGTGTCACCCAGGCAGAAGTCCACATAGTCGTGGCCATCCACATCGGTGAGGCGCGCGCCCCGCGCTTCGGCCACATGCATCGGATAGGGTGTGGACCAGTCGTTCATCCAGTGCATGGGCACACCAAACATCAGATGGCCTTTAGCGCGGTCAGCCAGCGCGCGGGAGGCGGGGTTGCTCGCCGCATAGTGGGCGCGTTCCCGGGCACGCACATCGTTCAGACGTTGGGGGTCCAGGGTTTTGTAAGTGACGGTCATAGCAGGGCGCAAGAGTCAGAGAAATCAGAAAAAGGAGGCGTGCCAACTCACACCAGCAAGAGCAAGTGTTCGCGTTCCCACGAGCTGATCACGCGGTTGTAGGTGGCGTATTCCAGCTCTTTGACAGCGCAGAAGGCATCGACAAATCCGGTGCCCAGCACATCACGCAGAGGTGCGCTGGCGCGCATGGATTCGATGGCGTCTTCCAGGTGGCGTGGCAGCTCGTGGTTGACGTTCCAGGCGCTGTTGGTGGTGGGCGCACTGGGCGTCAGGCCCTCGGTCATGCCCAGCAGACCGCAGGCCAGGGTGGCGGCCATGGCCAGGTAAGGATTCACGTCCACGCCGGGCACCCGGTTTTCCACACGGCGGTTGGCTGGGCTGGAGTTGGGCACGCGGATGCCGCAGGTGCGGTTATCGTGGCCCCAGCGCACATTAATGGGCGCCGACATAAACGGCGCAAGGCGGCGATAAGAGTTTACATAGGGTGCAAACATCGGCATGAGTTTGGGAATGTAGGTCTGCAGGCCTGCAATGCATTGGGCAAAGTAGGAACTGGCAGAACCATCGGGCAGACTGAACAGGTTGTTGCCCTCCCTGTCCAAAATGCTTTGGTGAATGTGCATGGCGCTACCAGGCTCTTGTTCCATGGGCTTGGCCATGAAGGTGGCAAAAATGCCGTGGCGCAGGGCCGTTTCGCGTACGGTTCGCTTGAAAAGGAATACGCGGTCTGCCAAGTCCAGTGCATTGCCATGGCTGAAGTTGATTTCCATCTGGCCAGGGCCGGCTTCATGGATCAGCGTCTCCACGCCGAGCTTGTGCTGCTCGCAGAAGTTGGAGAGCTCCATAAAGAAGGGGTCGAAGTCGTTGACAGCATCAATGGAGTAGCTTTGGCGGCCAGCCTCGGGCTTGCCGGTACGGCCCAAGGGCGGCTGCAACGGCTCATGAGGGTTCTGCTGGCGTGCGACCAGATAAAACTCCATCTCGGGTGCAACCACCGGGCTCCAGCCGCGCTCTTCGTATTGCTTGAGCACCCGGCGCAATACACCACGCGGGGATATCTCGACGGTACTGCCATCCCACTCTTGGCAGTCGTGAATGACCACCGCCACAGGCTCGGCGGCCCAGGGCACGATACGCACGGTGCTGGCATCGGGGATGCAGAGCATGTCCGGGTCGGTGTCGCCCACAAATGGGCCGTTGTCGGGTTGCTGGCCATTCACGGTGTTGAGCAGCACGCTCTTGGGCAGACGCATCTCACCCGCAGCCAGAAACAGGTCGCGCGGCAAAATCTTGCCGCGCGCAATCCCGGTCATGTCGGGGATCACGCATTCCACCTCGTGGATGCGGTGTGTGATCAAAAAATCTTCAATGGGCGAGGTAGTCGACATGGCCGTATCTGTTCATGGAGATATGGCCATCTTACTTCTTAATTAAAATTTGTGATCACAAATAAGCACAATTATTCATTTAATGGAAATTAAAATGACAATTGTGATCTCAACTTAAAAACTACAAACCACCCCATCCAACCCACTCCTTCATGTAGGCACGTCACCCAATCTCAAGCGCTTTTCGTGGGCAAAGCCACACAACTCCCCCCTACGGCCTTCCCCGCGCAGCGCCTGCCAAGCAGGCAGAAAGCAAAAAGCCCGAACGGTTTCCCGTCCGGGCTTTTTGCGTTTGAGTCTTCAGCTCCGACTACTTACGTGCCGGCGGCAAGTCGGTGCAGCTGCCATGCGCCACTTCCGCAGCCATGCCGATGCTTTCGCCAAGCGTGGGGTGCGGGTGGATGGTCTTGCCGATGTCGACTGCATCCGCGCCCATCTCAATCGCTAGCGCGATCTCGCCGATCATGTCGCCGGCATGTGTGCCTACCATGCCGCCGCCGAGGATCTTGCCGTGGCCGTGGGCTTCGGGGGAGTCATCGAACAGCAGCTTAGCAAAGCCTTCTGCTAGGTTGGGGTAACGAGATTCGAGATTCGAATACATCTAGCCTCGATTTCCTCTCCATCCACTTCACCGACCACAAAGCTTCCTTCATCAACTTCGCAATCCGGGAACATGTTTTGCACCCTAGCTATTGCGGCACCAAGCGCCGTCCGCGGCTTTCGGTCGTCATGGGGAAGTAAACGTGATATCCAATCTCCCAACGAAAATATTTCTCTTCTAGTAAATGAGGAGTCCAGAGTCAAAACGTGTTCATGTTGAGAAAACTCACGATTAAATTTTTGCTGTGAAATTGTTTCGGGTACTTCAATATCACTCGTAATAAATAGGAGCTCCTCGGACCCGGATAGCCAATCCAGCATCCCTTCAGTACTTTTCCACATCCCGTCCTGACTTCCAAAAACCAACTCGGTCGCTGGGAGCCCCAAGCTAAGTAGCGGCGTAGTTTCTGGACGACTAATCCACTCTTTGGTGGCGTTCCTGTCTTTCATCCTCTTAGCCCATTCACTAGTCGCGAGTTCAGAGCAAATTGGGAGCGCGATGGAGCGCGCTAAGTCTTCATTGTTTCCAGCCAGTAGCACGCCAATAACGCCGCTTGCTACACCTACGTGAATTCCCTGATGTACCAACACGCATGACGCTTCACCCAACGAACGGTTCGAATAAGTTGATCCGACTCCTAACCGACCAACGACTTTTCCACAAGACTCAATTACATCCTTCAACTCCGTTGAATGAACCTTCAAATGAGGTGCTATTCTTTTTAGAAGACTTGTCGACTTCATTGAAAGCCAGTCATTCGCGGCCACTACTTTAATTGCCGCCCCAGTTTCAGGCTTGACATATACGTCAATGTCTAAAGCGGGCGCGATTGCTCCCACCATATCTACTAATGTCCAACTCAATCCTTTCATGCCTGCCCACGAAGCTTCTCTTTCCAAAAGGGAACTTGCTCCACTATCAAGGCGCACGCTAACTCTAGTGCCAAATTCATTTAAACGCATCGGCAGTTCAGTTTCCGTCAATATTGGCCTTGAACGCGTACCGTCTCTAATCCAGAGAGTTGACTGACGATCCTCAGAATCGCCATCTCGCCAGCTCGTAACGCGCACTTCCTTTCCGAGCATAAATACTGATAGAAATCCGATTCCAAACTGACCAACCGCCTTAAAGCCAGCAGAGGCTAACCCCGGTATTTCTTGTCTTACCGCCATGTCTGACCAGAGAGATCGACCGAAGTCTAAAAGCACCTCTGTTAACACGTATCGGCTCATACCAATGCCGGTGTCTGTCACCTCAAGCCATGAACTGCCTGCGTGGTCTACTATTTCAACAGTCAACTTGCCAGGAAAGTCTGGCAAAGCCCTTTTCAGTCGACGTGCACGAATAGCATCTGCCCCATTCTGAATGAGCTCCCTTAGAACACGCCAAGGAGCCTTTCCGTACAGTTTGGTCCCGCCGAAACGATCCACTACGTCAGCGATATTGCTAACCTTGAAGTTGACATCTATTGGATACCAACCTTCAACAGGCATTGTTTGTAGAAACTCCTGAAGGTATTGAGTTCCCGCCACGCCCTTTGCAAAAAAGTTTTCACGACCGTTGTTGATCAATACTCTATTGCTAGCTCTGATCTCGCGATCAACCATTCGTGCAGTGTCATGTGAAAGCCACCATGCATCTGCGTCGGCAGCTTTAAATGGTTGTCCCGCGGACCAATATAGTTCCTCACGGTTCGTAAGACTTGGCAAACCCAAGCGGTTCTGAAAATGCCAGTGAACTCGGGAAACTCCTAAAGGCTGAACAAGGGCGGCAAGCATATCTGGCGCCCTGCGACTGTCGATATGTGCGGCGTCGGAACAACGAAGTAATAAGGCAATTTTTAGTGTGTCCACGCGCCAGTTTGGATTTTCGGTCACTGACAAGCCGCTATGCAAAGCAAGAGGATGACTGTTTCCCCATGTCGCCTCAACCTTTTCGACCGTCCACCAATGGCTGTGCGCGATTTTTCCTATGGTGGGCCCATAGTAATTTCTCAGTTCAACGTCTTCCAGGAGAAACCTTTCTTTGCCATCCAAGTCCCTCCAACTTTGCATCAACAACTTCTCTGCTTGCTTTGGATGCAGTAGCCGTAGCACTTCGAATAGTGCTGCTTTGAATTTATCTGAACCATCTTTGATTTCTACTTCCCCCCAGCCACGTTGGGCCACAAAGTCCTTCCACTCAACGGTCTGTTGAAGACCTGCAGAGCCATCGGGATATGCGGCAGTTGATGTTGCTGCATCATGAAGTAGGAACGCCATTCCAAGTACAAATGCTTCCGGAGGTGAAATGGGATATTCGGCACCTGCCACAACGTCGGCGACTTCCCACAATGCGTCAAGGTGAGAAATGTTGTGAACTGTGAGCTGCGGAAGCTCTTTTCCTATCTGAGCGACGAGTGGTTCGACGTGTGAGCGGGTCTGCAGAAAAGCATTTCGTAGTCGTGATCTTGCTGCACTATCCGAATCTTCCGGACCCCGTTCTGCAAGAGTTCTACGCCAAATTGAAGTCTTCTCAAAATCAAATTTCATACCTTCCTCCTGACGACGATGTTAAGCCCCAGTCCGTAAAAAACAGCCCGTGAATGACGGCCTCTTTTGAGGCGAAGGCAAACGCCGTTGCAAAAGTGCCCTAGTGACCGACATCTTGGTTTCATTTAGAAAACGGCAACGTGTAGGACTTCGGAAAATAGTCATCAAAACCTAATCGCTTGGAACGTTTCCCCAGGAGTTGCATACTCATCTCGAATAAAAAAGCCGCGCAGCCCTTACGGAATCTGCGCGGCCAGCTACTGAATCAGTAGCAATCTCAGGCTAGCAACTTACTTGCGTGCAGGCGGCACGTCCGTGCAGCTGCCGTGCGCAATCTCGGCCGCCATGCCGATGCTTTCGCCCAGCGTGGGGTGCGGGTGGATGGTCTTGCCGATGTCCACTGCATCCGCACCCATCTCGATCGCCAGGGCGATCTCGCCGATCATGTCGCCGGCGTGGGTGCCGACCATGCCGCCGCCGAGGATCTTGCCGTGGCCGTGGGCTTCGGGGGAGTCGTCGAACAGCAGCTTGGTGACGCCTTCGTCGCGGCCATTAGCAATGGCGCGGCCAGAGGCGTTCCAGGGGAACAAGCCCTTCTTGACCTTGATGCCTTGTGCCTTGGCCTGGTCTTCGGTGAGGCCGACCCAGGCGACTTCGGGATCGGTGTAGGCCACGCTCGGGATCACGCGGGCGTTGAAGGCGGCGGCCGCCAGTTCCTTGTTGCCTTGCAGTTCACCGGCGATGACTTCGGCCGCCACGTGGGCTTCGTGCACCGCCTTGTGGGCCAGCATGGGCTGGCCTACGATGTCGCCGATGGCAAAGATGTGCGGCACGTTGGTGCGCATCTGGATGTCGACATTGATGAAGCCGCGGTCAGTCACAGCCACGCCGGCCTTCTCGGCGCTGATCTTCTTGCCGTTGGGCGTACGGCCCACAGCCTGCAGCACCAGGTCGTACACCTGCGGCGCAGGCGCAGTACCGCCCTCCTCTGCCGATGCGAACGTGACCTCAATGCCTTCGGGCAAGGCGCGTGCGGAGACGGTCTTGGTCTTGAGCATGATGTTGTCGAAGCGCGGCGCGTTCATCTTTTGCCAGATCTTCACCAGGTCGCGGTCGGCGCCCTGCATCAGGCCGTCGAGCATTTCCACCACGTCCAGGCGCGCGCCCAGGGTGCTGTAGACCGTGCCCATTTCCAGGCCGATGATGCCGCCGCCGAGGATCAGCATGCGCTTGGGCACTTCTTTGAGTGCCAGCGCGCCAGTGCTGTCGACCACGCGCGGATCAACGGGCATGAAGGGCAGGCGCACGGCTTGGCTGCCGGCGGCGATGATGGCTTTCTTGAAGGCCACGGTCTGGGTCTTGCCGGTTTTTTCCTGGCCTTCGGCACCCGTGGTTTCTTCAACCTGCAGGTGGTTCGCGCCGACGAACGAGCCCACGCCGCGCACGGTGGTGACCTTGCGCATCTTGGCCATGGCCGCCAGGCCGCCGGTCAGCTTGCCGATAACTTTTTCTTTGTGGCCGCGTAGCTTGTCGATGTTGACGGCGGGTGCACCGAAGTCGATGCCGAGGGCGCCGAGGTGGCTGACTTCGTCCATCACCGCGGCCACGTGCAGCAAGGCTTTGGACGGGATGCAACCCACGTTCAGGCAGACGCCGCCCAGGGTGGCGTAGCGTTCGACCAGGATCACCTTCAGGCCCAGGTCGGCCGCGCGGAAGGCTGCGGAATAGCCGCCAGGGCCACCGCCGAGCACCAGCACATCGCACTCCAGGTCGGCGGTACCCGCAAAGCTGGATGCGGTCGGCGCTGGCGCCGCTACAGAAGCTGTAGCAGCTGGCGCAGGTGCTGCCTGCACTGGAGCCGGTTTTGGTTCAGAAGCCGGGGCGGCGGCAGCGCCAGCCACTTCCAGCGTCAGCACGACCGAGCCTTCCTTTACCTTGTCGCCCAGCGCCACTTTGAGCGCGGTGACCACGCCGCCATGGCTGGACGGGATTTCCATCGAGGCCTTGTCGCTCTCCACGGTGATCAGGGACTGGTCGGGCTTGACGGTGTCGCCCACCTTGACCATCAACTCGATGACGGTGACTTCGTCGAAATCGCCGATGTCGGGGACTTTGATTTCTAGGGATGCCATTGCTTAAATCTCCACTTTATTTCTTGAGTTTGACGGTGAACACATCCACCGGACCACCAGAGTTCTTGTCGAATTCGCAGGCTGCCTGCACGCTGAGCACGGCCAGGTCGCGCGCCGATTTGGCGCTGCCCCAGCTGGCATGCAGGGCGCCCAGCGCGAAGCTGCGGCCCGAGCCTATGCCCCAAAATTCCTTGAACTCGAACACTTCACGGTAGCTGTACAGCCCGTAGATGCCGGTGGCATTGGCCACCACCACGCTGAACTGGCTGGACTCGTAGGGGTCGTTGTCGTCTTCTTTGGTTTGCAGAAAGAAGGTTTCTTTCAGCACCGGGTGCAGCCGGGTGAAGGTGTCGAACACTTCGTCCTTGCTGCCCAGCAAGAGCTGGTCTTTGGGCAGGGCTTCCATGGCCTTGCGCAGCGCGGGAAAGTGGGCCACCGTGCCCGCCATGCCGACGAAGCTGGCGCCCGCCGGGGTGTCGATCTTGAAGATTTTGCTGTTCTCTTCAAACCGGCTGCCCAGGCGGGTGTCGCCGAAGGTCACCAGCGTGTCGGCGGCTATTGCCACCACACCCGCCTTCTTGACCACGACGACGGTCGTCATATCAGAGCAGAACCCGGCGGAAGTCGGTGAGGACTTGACCGAAATAGGCGTTGAAGCGGGCTGCAGCCGCGCCGTCAATCACGCGGTGGTCCCAGCTCAGCGACAGCGGCAGCATCAGCTTGGGCACGAAGGCCTTGCCGTCCCACTTGGGTTCGATGGAGCTCTTGCACACGCCCATGATGGCGACTTCAGGGGCGTTGATGATGGGCGTGAAGTAGCGCCCGCCAATGCCGCCCAGGCTAGAGATGGTGAAGCAGGCACCGCTCATGTCGGCCGGGCCGAGCTTGCCGTCGCGCGCCTTCTTGGCCAGGTCGCCCATTTCTTGCGAAATCTGGACCACGCCCTTCTTGTCGGCGTCCTTGATGACCGGGACCACCAGGCCGTTCGGCGTATCTGCCGCGAAGCCGATGTTGAAGTACTGCTTCATCACCAGTTGGTCGCCGTCCAGCGAGCTGTTGAACTCGGGGAACTTCTTCAGCGCAGCGACGCTGGCCTTGATCATGAACGCGAGCATGGTCAGCTTGATGCCGGCCTTCTCGTTTTCCTTGTTCATGCTGACGCGGAAGGCTTCGAGCTCGGTGATGTCGCAGTCGTCGTGGTTGGTGACGTGCGGAATGATCACCCAGTTGCGGTGCAAGTTGGCGCCGCTGATCTTCTTGATGCGCGACATGTCCTTGCGCTCGACCGGGCCGAACTTAGCGAAGTCGACCTTGGGCCAGGGCAGCAGGCCCAGGGCCTCGCCACCGCCTGCCGCAGCCTTGGGCGCAGCAGCGGCCTGGGCCTTGGTCTGCACGGCGCCGGTCATCACCGACTTGGTGAAGCTTTGCACGTCAGAATCGGTGATGCGGCCCTTGCGGCCCGTACCCTTGACTTCATCCAGCGGCACGCCGAGTTCGCGGGCGAACTTGCGCACCGAGGGCGATGCATGCGGCAATGCGCCGGACGGTGCCACGGTGGGGTTGTGGGCCGCGGGCGCGGCAGCAGCCGCAACCGGAGCGGCTGCCGGTGCAGCAGCGGCCGCAGGTGCGGGGCTGGCCGCAGCTGCTGCAACCGGTGCCGGCGCTGGAGCCGCCGCAGCGGGTGCGCCCACGCCTTCGACGATAGCCAGCAGGTCACCGATGTTGACGGTGTCGCCCAGCTTGACCTTGAGTTCCTTCAGCACGCCGGCCGACGACGAGGGGATCTCCATCGAGGCTTTGTCGCTCTCGACGGTGATCAGCGACTGCTCTTGCTTGATGGTGTCGCCGACCTTGACCATGACTTCGATGACGGTCACGTCCTTGAAGTCGCCGATATCGGGTACGAAGATCTGGATCGGGCCGGAGGCTGCGGGTGCGGCAGCCGGTGCTGCTACAGGAGTTGTAGCTGCTGGCGCAGGTGCTGCCTGCGCTGCAGCCGCTTTGGGCGCTTCAGCTGCGGCGACTGGTGCGGGTGCTGCGGCAGCGCCACCGGCGACTTCCAGCATCACCACCAGCGAGCCTTGCTTGACCTTGTCGCCGATGGCGACCTTGAGTTCCTTGACCACGCCGGCCGCGCTGGACGGGATTTCCATCGACGCCTTGTCGCTTTCAACGGTGATCAGCGACTGGTCGGCCTTGACGGTATCGCCAGGCTTGACCATCAGCTCGATCACGGTGACCTCGTCAAAGTCCCCAATGTCGGGGACATGAATTTCTACCAATGCCATGTTGTGTCTCCAAAGTGCGTACAGGACCGCTGTGCGCGGTCCTGCGAGTGGGGGTTTTTATGCGTAGAGCGGGTTGATCTTGTCGGCCTGGATGCCGTACTTGGCAATCGCCTCGGCCACCTTGGCCGCCGGCACGGTGCCGTCTTCGCTCAGCGCCTTCAACGTGGCAACCACGATGTAGTGGCGGTTCACTTCAAAATGCTCACGCAGCTTGCTGCGGAAATCGCTGCGGCCAAAACCGTCGGTACCCAGCACCTTGTAGGTACGGCCCTTGGGGATGAACGGACGGATCTGCTCGGCGTAGGCCTTCATGTAGTCGGTGGACGCAATGACCGGGCCGGTGGAGCTCGCCAGCTGCTGGCCAACGAAACCGACGCGGGGGGTTGCCAGCGGGTGCAGCAGGTTGTAGCGGTCGGCATCTTGGCCGTCGCGGGTCAGTTCGTTGAAGCTTGGGCAGCTCCAGACGTTGGCCGACACGCCCCACTCTTTTTCCAGCAGCTCTTGCGCGGCAATCGATTCGCGCAGGATGGTGCCCGAGCCCAGCAATTGCACGGTGCCCTTGCCGTCGGTGGCGGGCTTGCACAGGTACATGCCCTTGATGATCTGCTCTTCGGTGCCGGCGGTAAGGCCAGGCATGGCGTAGTTTTCGTTCAGCAGGGTCAGGTAGTAGTAGACGTTGTCCTGTTGCTCGACCATGCGCTTCAGGCCATGGTGCAGGATGACGGCCACTTCGTGGGCGAAGGTCGGGTCGTAGCTGATGCAGTTCGGAATCGTGCCGGCCATGATGTGGCTATGGCCGTCTTCGTGCTGCAGGCCTTCGCCGTTCAGCGTGGTGCGGCCCGAGGTGCCGCCCAGCAGGAAGCCGCGGGCTTGCATATCGCCAGCAGCCCAGGCCAGGTCGCCAATGCGCTGGAAGCCGAACATCGAGTAGTACACGTAGAACGGCACCATGATGCGGTTGCTGGTGCTGTAGCTGGTGGCCGCAGCGATCCAGCTGGACATGCCGCCGGCTTCGTTGATGCCTTCTTGCAGGATCTGGCCGGCTTTGTCTTCCTTGTAGTACATGACCTGGTCTTTATCGACCGGGGTGTACTGCTGGCCAGCGGGGTTGTAGATACCGATCTGGCGGAACAGGCCTTCCATACCGAAGGTACGGGCTTCGTCAACCAGGATCGGCACCACGCGTGGGCCCAGGGCCTGGTCGCGCAGCAGCGTGGTCAAGAAGCGCACATAGGCTTGGGTGGTGGAGATCTCACGGCCTTCGGGCGTGGGCTCGATCACCGACTTGAAGGTTTCCAGCGCCGGCACGGTAAAGCTCTCGTCGGCCTTGGTGCGGCGGTGTGGCAGGTAGCCGCCCAGGGCCTTGCGGCGCTCGTGCAGGTACTGCATTTCCGGGGTGTCGTCGGCCGGCTTGTAGAACGGGATCTCGGCCAGTTGGCTGTCTGGAATTGGGATGTTGAAGCGGTCGCGGAAGATCTTGATGTCTTCGTCGGTCAGCTTCTTGGTCTGGTGGACGTTGTTCTTGCCTTCGCCGCTCTTGCCCATGCCGAAGCCCTTGACGGTCTTAATCAGCAGCACGGTCGGTTGGCCGGTGTGGTTGACCGCCTTGTCGTAGGCCGCGTAAACCTTCTTGGCATCATGGCCGCCGCGCTTCAGGGCGAAGATTTCGTCGTCGCTCATGTGGGCGACCATTTCCAGCGTGCGCGGATCGCGGCCGAAGAAATGCTTGCGCACATAGGCACCGTCGTTGGCCTTGAAGGCCTGGTAGTCGCCGTCCAGCGTGTCCATCATCAGCTTTTGCAGCGCGCCGTCCTTGTCGCGGGCCAGCAAGGTGTCCCACTCGCTGCCCCACAGCAGCTTGATCACGTTCCAGCCGGCACCGCGGAATTCGCCTTCCAGCTCTTGCACGATCTTGCCGTTGCCGCGCACCGGGCCGTCCAGGCGCTGCAGATTGCAGTTGACCACGAAGATCAGGTTGTCGAGGTTTTCACGCGCGGCCAGGCCGATGGCGCCCAGGGATTCGACTTCGTCCATTTCGCCGTCGCCGCAGAACACCCAGACCTTGCGGTTGGCGGTGTCGGCAATGCCGCGGGCGTGCAGGTACTTCAGGAAACGGGCTTGGTAGATGGCCATCAGCGGGCCCAGGCCCATGGACACCGTGGGGAACTGCCAGAACTCGGGCATCAACTTGGGATGCGGGTAGCTGGACAAGCCCTTGCCGTCGACTTCCTGGCGGAAGTGCAGCAGCTGGTCTTCGGTCAAACGGCCTTCGAGGTAGGCGCGGGCATAGACACCGGGCGACACATGGCCCTGGATGTACAGGCAGTCGCCGCCGTGGTTTTCGCTCTCGGCATGCCAGAAATGGTTGAAGCCGGCGCCAAACATATGGGCCAGCGAGGCAAAGGAGCCGATGTGGCCGCCCAGGTCACCGCCGTCTACCGGGTGGTGGCGATTCGCCTTGACCACCATGGCCATGGCGTTCCAGCGCATGTAGGCGCGCAGGCGTTCTTCGATTTCGATATTGCCGGGGCAACGGGCTTCCTGGTCGGCCGCGATGGTGTTGACGTAGGCGGTGTTGCCGGAGAACGGCAGGTCAATGCTGTTCTGGCGTGCATGGGCCAGCAATTGTTCCAACAAGAAATGCGCCCGCTCCGGGCCTTCGCTTTCGATGACGGCGGACAAAGCGTCCATCCACTCACGGGTTTCCTGGCTGTCTGCGTCGGTTGGGGCAGCTCCAGGCAAGCTTTCGGGTACAGCTGACATGCTTTGTCTCCTTTGTTGGTAACAGTATTTTGAGGGGTTGGGACGGCTTTTTTGAGCAGCATGTCTATTTTTGCACAAAACTTTGCTTGTTTCAATATATGGATAGTCATTTCACCATACGAAAAATAAAGCTTAAAAATTCAGTAATAACACGCATAGTTTTTTGCCCGCCGGGGTTCTATAGCGCGGCTCCCCTACACTTCGGGCATGCCTTCGCGCCCATCTGCAAAACCTCTGCTCTCCGAGCCCCTGACGCCTTCGCGTTGGTGGCGCCACTGGTGGCGCAAACAAACGCCGCACCGCCAGGACCGCTTCGCCATGCTGGCGCCGCTGATTGCGGTGCTGCTGTTTTTTGCCGCCATCGGTTCGTCCTTCATGTACCTGCGGCTGGAAGAAATCGACCGCGAACAGGAAGCCGTCAAGCGCGACGTGGAATACACCCAGCAGCAGATCCGCCTGCGCCTGCTCGAGCGGCAAGAGCAGCTGATGCGCATCGGCCGCGACATCTCCAACGAAGAGGTGGACGCGCAAGAATTCGTCAGCCGCGCCGAATCGCTGGTAGCCCAGCACCCCGACCTGCAATCGGTTAGCTGGATCGACGAGCGCCGCCGCATCAAGGCCAGCTACTCGGCGCCCAGCCTGCCCACGCCGCTGGTGCGGGTAGTCGATACCTTGCTGCGCCCCGGTGGCGATACCGAGAGCACCTTCAGCCTGGCGCGCGACCTGCAGCAGCCGGTGTATGCGCAGCCCGCGGGCTCGTCCGAGGTGGTGCCGCTGCTGCAGCTGCATATTCCGCTAGCCGACCGCGGCCACTTCGCCGGCGTCTTGCTGGCCGAATACTCGAATGAAAACCTGCTGCGCTACGGCGTGCCCGCCGAGGTGCTGGCCAAGTACGCAGTCGCCTTGCTGAACGGCAATGGCCGGGTGCTGGCCGGCAATGCCGCGCCCATCCACTCGGTGGGCACGCGCTTGCTGCCCTGGTCCAGCCAGTCGGAGGCCTATGAAATCCCGGTGTCGCCGGTCGGCAATGGCCTAGTGCTGCGGGCCCAGGCCTACCGCACCTCGCAGGGCGTGATCGGCAGCGGCCTGTTCTGGCTGGTTGGCGCCCTCAGCGTGCTGACCGCCTGGATGCTGATCGGCAACTGGCGCCACACCCGGCGCCGGCTGCAAGCCCAGCAGGCGCTGGTCTCGGAAACCAACTTCCGCCGCGCCATGGAAAGCTCGATGCTGACCGGCATGCGCGCGCTGGACATGCAGGGCCGCATCACCTATGTGAACACCGCGTTCTGCCGTATGACCGGCTGGAGCGAGTCGGCCCTGGTCGGCCACACCGCACCCTTCGTCCACTGGCCGGAGGAAGACCGCGCCTATCTGGCGGCCCGGCTGGAAGACGAGCTGAACGGCCGCACCCCGCCCGGCGGCTTCCAGGTGCGGGTCAAGCGCCGCGATGGCAGCGTGTTCGACGGCCGCATGTACGTGGCGCCGCTGATCGACGCCGTGGGCAAGCAGACCGGCTGGATGACATCCATGACCGACATCACCGAGCCCAACCGCATCCGCGAACAGCTGTCGGCCTCGTACGAGCGCTTTACCAAGGTGCTGGAGGCGCTGGACGCCTCGGTGTCGGTGGCCCCTATCAACAGCCACGAGCTGCTGTTCGCCAACAAGCTGTACCGGCTGTGGTTTGGCGTGCAGACCGAAGGCCATGAAAAGTTGGTCGCCCAGGCCGGCGTGCCCACCATCCCGTCCAGCGACGAGGCCATGGACGACGTGGACGCCTTTGCCGGCCTGCCAACCGACAGCTTGACCGACACCCAGGCCGAAAGCTCTGAGGTGTTTGTCCCCGAACTCGGCAAATGGCTGGAGGTGCGCACCCGCTACCTGAGCTGGGTCGATGCCCGCCTGGTGCAGATGGTGATTGCCACCGACATCACGCCGCGCCGCCGTGCCGAAGAGCAATCGGCCGCCCAGGCCGAGCGCGCGCAAACCTCCAGCCGCCTGATCACCATGGGCGAAATGGCCTCCAGCGTGGCCCACGAGCTGAACCAACCCTTGGCCGCCATCAGCAACTACTGCAACGGCATGGTGTCGCGCATCAAGGGCAATGGTATTGCCGAAGCCGACCTGCTGGCCGCACTGGACAAAACCGCCCGCCAGGCCCAGCGCGCCGGCCAGATCATCCAGCGCATCCAGTCTTTCGTGAAACGCAGCGAGCCCAACCGCACCCCGTCCGACGTAGAGCACATGGTCTCCGAAGCGGTGGAACTGGCTGGCATCGAGCTGCGCCGGCGCAATGTGCGGCTCAGCCATTACGTGGCGGCACGCCTGCCGCGCCTGCAGGTCGACCCGATTCTGATCGAACAGGTGCTGGTGAATCTGCTGCGCAACGCCGCCGAGGCCATCGACCTGGCGCAGCGCCCCACGGCCCAGCGCAATATTGAACTGCGCGTCATCCCCAAGCTGATGGACGACAAGGCCGGCATCGAGTTTTCGGTATCCGACACCGGCCGAGGCCTGGCACCCGAAGTGCAGGAACGGCTGTTTGAAGCCTTCTTCTCGACCAAGGCCGAAGGCATGGGCATTGGCCTGAACCTGTGCCGCACGATTGTCGAGTCGCACCTGGGCCGGATGCAGGCCGAGAACCTCTACAATGGAAACGAAGGCACAGGGTGCCGTTTTTCATTCTGGCTCCCGTTGGCGCAATCCTCTATCGCGCAGATTGGCCCAGCAAATACCCCCCCAACCCCGGAGTGACTGCATGAGTTTGATCCCCAAAAAAGGCACCGTGTACGTAGTCGATGACGACGAAGCCGTCCGAGACTCGCTGCAATGGCTGTTGGAAGGCAAGGACTACCGGGTCCGTTGCTTCGATTCCGCAGAGTCCTTTTTAAGCCGTTTTGATGCGCGCGAAGTGGCCTGCCTGATCGTCGACATCCGCATGGGTGGCATGACCGGGCTGGAGCTGCAAGACCGCCTGATCGAGCGCAAGTCGCCCTTGCCCATCGTCTTCATCACCGGCCACGGCGACGTGCCCATGGCGGTGGACACGATGAAAAAGGGCGCCATGGATTTCATCCAGAAGCCTTTCAAGGAAGACGAGCTGGTCGGCCTGGTCGAGCGCATGCTGGAACACGCCAAAGACGCCTTCACCGACCACCAGCAAGCCGCCAGCCGCGGCGTGCTGCTGTCCAAGCTGACCTCGCGCGAAAGCCAGGTGCTGGAACGCATCGTCGCCGGCCGCCTGAACAAACAGATCGCCGACGACCTGGGCATCAGCATCAAGACGGTGGAAGCGCACCGCGCCAACATCATGGAAAAGCTCAACGCCAACACCGTGGCCGACCTTCTGAAAATCGCCTTGGGACAAGCTGCACCC
Source organism: Rhodoferax sp. OV413 (assembly GCF_900104385.1). Lineage (GTDB taxonomy): Bacteria > Pseudomonadota > Gammaproteobacteria > Burkholderiales > Burkholderiaceae_C > Rhodoferax_B. The sequence continues at coordinate 687,526 of NZ_FNJA01000001.1, forward strand.
AAGTAATACTACCAATTCGATAGCACCTCACGCCCGTCTGATCTGCGTCAACGGGCGTTTTTACTTATATTTTTGAACGATGACCGCTGAACTGATCGATGGCAATGCCCTGTCCAAACAATTGCGCCAGGACGTAGCCGCCCGTGCCGCCGCCCTGCGCGCCCGCGGCACCACGCCCGGCCTGGCCGTGGTGCTGGTCGGCGACAACCCCGCCAGCCAGGTCTATGTGCGCAACAAGGTCAAGGCCTGCGAAGACAGCGGCCTGCACTCGGTACTCGAAAAATACAACGCCGACCTATCCGAAGCCGACCTGCTGGCCCGGGTCGACGCGCTGAACCACGACCCGGCCATCCACGGCATCCTGGTACAGCTGCCGCTGCCCGCGCACATCGACGCGCAAAAAGTGATTGAAGCCATCTCCCCCGCCAAGGACGTAGACGGCTTCCACATCGCCAGCGCTGGCGCACTGATGACCGGTGCCCCCGGCTTTTGGCCCTGCACCCCCTACGGCTGCATGAAGATGCTGGAAAGCATTGGCTACGACCTGCGCGGCAAGCATGCGGTGGTCATCGGCCGCAGCAACATCGTCGGCAAACCTATGGCGCTGATGCTGCTGCAAAAGAACGCTACGGTCACCATCTGCCACAGCGGCACCAAAGACCTGAAAGCCATGACCCTGCAGGCCGACGTGATCGTCGCCGCCGTGGGCAAGCGCAATGTGCTCACGGCTGACATGGTCAAGCCCGGCGCCGTGGTGCTGGACGTGGGCATGAACCGCGACGATGCGGGCAAGCTCTGCGGCGACGTGGACTTCGACGGCGTCAAAGCCGTGGCCAGCCACCTCACCCCGGTGCCTGGCGGTGTCGGCCCGATGACCATCACCATGCTGCTGGTCAACACCATGGAAGCTGCGGAACGTTCTGCCAGCTCTTGAATCGATAGAGTTCAACGCCACATCCACACCATGACCAATCCACTGCTCGATAATCCCTTGTTAGATTTTGGCGATCTGCCGCTGTTTGACCAGATCCAGCCCGAACACGTAGGCCCCGCACTCGACCAGCTGCTGGCCCGTGCCAACGCCGCGCTGGACACGGTGACCCAGCCGGACTTCCCCGCGCAGTGGACCGAGATCGCCAAGGCGCTGGATGTCAGCACCGAGCAGTTGGGCCGCGCCTGGGGCGCCGTCAGCCACCTGAACAGCGTGGCCGACACCCCGGCCCTGCGCGCCGCCTACAACGAGGCCCTGCCCCGCGTCACCGAGTTCTGGACCCGCCTGGGCGCCGACGAGCGCCTGTACGCCAAGTACAAGGCCGTCGACCCGGCCAGCCTGAACCCCGAGCAGCAGCAAGCCCACCGCAACGCCATGCGCAATTTCGTGCTCAGCGGCGCCGATCTGGTGGGTGAAGCCAAAGAACGTTTTGCCCGCATCCAGGAACGCCAGGCCGAGATCAGCCAGAAGTTCAGCGAAAACGCCCTGGACGCGACCGACGCCTTTGCCTACTACGCGGCCGCCGACGAGCTCGACGGCGTGCCCGCCGATGTGCAGCAGACCGCCCGCGCCACCGCCCAGGCCGAGGGCAAAGACGGCTACAAGCTGACGCTGAAGATGCCCTGCTACCTGCCGGTGATGCAGTTCGCCACCAGCAGCCCGCTGCGCGAGCGCCTGTACCGCGCCTACGTGACCCGCGCCTCCGACCAGGCCGAGGGCGAGGCCGTCAAATTCGACAACTCGGCCATCATCCGCGAGATCCTGGCGCTGCGCCGCGAAGAAGCCCAGCTGCTGGGTTACGCGAACTTCGGCGAAGTCTCGGTGGTGCCCAAGATGGCCAAGTCGCCGCTGGAGGTGACCCGCTTCCTGCGCGACCTGGGCGCCCGCGCCCGGCCCTACGCGCTGAAAGACGTGGCCGACCTGCGCGCTTTTGCCGCCGAGCACCTGGGCCTGACCGATCCCCAGCCCTGGGACTGGGCCTATGTGGGCGAAAAGCTCAAGGAAGCCCGCTACGCCTTCAGCGAGCAAGAGGTCAAACAGTATTTCACCGCGCCCAAGGTGCTGGCCGGCCTGTTCAAGATCATCGAAACCCTGTTTGAAGTGGCGATCTACAAGGACAGCGCGCCGGTGTGGCACCCCTCGGTCGAGTTCTACCGCATCGAACGCGCCGGCCAATTGGTCGGCCAGTTCTACCTGGACCAGCCGGCCCGCACCGGCAAGCGCGGTGGCGCCTGGATGGACGATGTGCGCGCCCGCTGGCTGCGCCCCGATACCGGCCAGCTGCAAACCCCGGTGGCGCATCTGGTGTGCAACTTTGCCGACGGAGTGGACGGCCAGCCCCCGCTGCTGACCCACGACGACGTGACCACCCTATTCCACGAATTCGGCCACGGCCTGCACCACATGCTCACGCAAGTGAACGAGCGCGATGTGTCCGGCATCAGCGGCGTCGAATGGGATGCGGTCGAGCTGCCCAGCCAGTTCATGGAAAACTTCTGCTGGGAATGGGATGTGCTCAAGCACATGACGGCCCACGTGGTGACCGGTGAAGCCCTGCCGCGCGCACTGTTCGACAAAATGACCGAGGCGAAGAACTTCCAGAGCGGCTTGCAAACCCTGCGCCAGATCGAGTTCTCGCTGTTCGACATGCTGCTGCACACCGAGCACGATCCGGCCCAGGACTTCATGCCGCTGCTGAACCAGGTACGCACTGAGATCGCCGTGCTGCAGGCCCCGGCCTTCAGCCGCACCGCCCACACCTTCAGCCATATCTTTGCCGGCGGCTATGCGGCCGGCTACTACAGCTACAAATGGGCCGAAGTGCTGAGCGCCGACGCCTATGCGGCATTTGAAGAAACCGCGGGTAGCGACGGCTTGCCCAACATCGAAACCGGGCGAAAATACCGCCAGGCGATTCTGGAAGCCGGTGGCAGCCGCCCGGCCATGGAATCGTTCAAAGCCTTCCGCGGCCGCGAGCCCACGCTGGACGCGCTGTTGCGCCACCAGGGCATGGCCGAAATTTAAGAGGAACCAGACAATGCGCCCTACCCCGTTCACCACCACCCTGGCCTGTGCCGTACTGGCCCTGGCCGCCGGCAGCACCCAGGCGCAGACGGTGTACCGCATCGTCGGACCGGACGGCAAGGTGTCGTTCTCGGACCAGCCTCCGCCGCCTAGCAGCAAAGCCAAGGTCACCACCGCCGGTGCTGGCGGCAGCAGCAGCGTCAACGCGGCCGCCCTGCCCTTCGAGTTGAAAGAAGTAGTGCAGCGCTACCCGGTGACGCTCTACACCAGTGCCAGCTGCGGCCCCTGCGCCAGCGCGCGCAACCTGCTGACCTCGCGCGGCGTGCCGTTTACCGAGCGCACCGTCAACAGCAACGAAGACGCCGACGCCTTGAAGCGCATCAGCGGCGACACAAGCCTGCCGTTTGGCACCATCGGCGGCCAGCAGCTCAAAGGCTTCTCGGACGTGGAATGGACGCAGTACCTGGATGCAGCGGCCTACCCCAAGAGCTCGGTGCTGCCCGCCACCTACCGGCCCGCTGCGCCCACGCCGCTGGTCGCCAAAGCTGCAGCGCCCGCCGCCGCCCCGGCACCCGCGCCGGTACAGCAACCGCAGGCGCAGCCGGTGGACACCAGCCGCAACCCGGCCGGTATCCAGTTCTAACCAGTTAGAAAACGAGGGTCTTCACGCCCTCTGCTGTGCCCAGCAGGCAGACCTGGGCTTTCTGGTGGGCGAACACGCCGACCGTCACCACGCCAGGCCACTGGTTCACCTGCGACTCGAAAGCCAGCGGATCGCTGATCTGCAGGCCGATCACGTCCAGGATGATCTGACCGTTGTCGGTGACCAGCGGCTGGCCGTCCTTCAAGCGGATGGTGGCCACACCGCCCAGGGCGGCGAACTGGCGCACCACGCGCTTGGCGGCCATCGGAATCACCTCGACCGGCAGCGGAAACTGGCCCAGGGTCTTGACCAGCTTGCTTTCGTCGGCAATGCAGATGAACTGCAGCGACTGGGCGGCCACGATCTTCTCGCGCGTCAGCGCCGCGCCGCCACCCTTGACCATATGGCCCTGGTGGTCGATCTCGTCGGCGCCGTCGATGTACACCGCCAGCTCGTCCACCTCGTTCGAGTCCAGCACCGGAATCCCCAGTGCCTGGAGCCGCGCCGTGCTGGCCTCGGAGCTGGACACCGCGCCCTTGACCTGGTCCTTGATGGTGGCCAGTGCGTCGATGAATTTATTGACGGTGGAGCCCGTGCCCACGCCAACAATGCTGCCGGGCAGCACGTATTGCAGCGCGGCCTGGCCGACCAGGGTTTTGAGTTCGTCTTGGGTCAATGCGGGGGAGGCTTGTGTCATCTGTGAAAATCCGGGGTAGTAACAATATGCAGAACCCCGGAATTATCCAATGTCCCTCCTACCGTATGCCCTGGCCCGTCCGTTTTTGTTTGGCCTGGACCCCGAAGCCGCGCACGACCTGACCCTGAACGCCATCGCCCGCACCCAGGGCACGGTGCTGGAATGCATCTACCGCCAGCCCATGGTGAACGACCACGTGACCCTGGCCGGCCTGTATTTTCCGAACCGGGTCGGCCTGGCCGCAGGGCTGGACAAGAACGCGCGCTGCATCGACGGCCTGGGTGCGATGGGCTTTGGCTTTGTCGAGGTCGGCACCGTCACGCCGTTGGCCCAGCCGGGCAACCCCAAGCCGCGCATGTTCCGCCTGCCCGAGGCCCAGGCCTTGATCAACCGCCTGGGCTTCAACAACGGCGGGCTGGAGGCCTTTGTGGCCAATGTGCAGCGCGCCCGCTTCCGCAGCAAGGCCCAGGGCAAACCCATGTTGCTGGGCCTGAACATCGGCAAGAACGCCGCCACCCCTATCGAGCGCGCCACCGAGGACTATCTGCTGGCGCTGGACGGCGTGTACCCGCATGCCGACTACGTGACCGTCAACATCTCCAGCCCCAACACCAAGAACCTGCGCGCGCTGCAAAGCGACGAGGCGCTGGACGGCCTGCTCAGCGCCATCTCCGCACGCCGCGCGGTACTGGCCCTGGAGCACCTGAAACGCACACCGATCTTCGTGAAGATTGCCCCGGACCTGGACGAAGCCCAGGTGGCGGTGATCGCCGCGACCCTGCAGCGCCACGGCATGGACGGCGTGATCGCCACCAACACCACCTTGTCGCGCGACGCGGTCAAAGGCATGGCGCATGGTGAAGAAACCGGTGGCCTCAGCGGCGCACCGGTGCGCGAACTGAGCAACCGCGTGATCCAACAGCTGCGCGCCGCCCTGGGCCGGGACTTCCCCATCATCGGCGTGGGCGGCATCCTGAGCGCCGCCGACGCAGTGGCCAAGATCGAAGCTGGTGCTGACGTGGTGCAGATCTATACCGGGCTGATCTACCAAGGCCCGGCCCTGGTGCACCAGGCGGCCCTGGCCATCAAGAATATGAAGAAATAGGCCTCTGGCGCATATTCCACCAGCGCCAGCAGCTACTATTTATGTAGCACCAGCCTATTGCGGCTGGTAGCCGGCATTCTTTACCATCCGGGTCCATGCCTCGTGGGTATGGCTGACCCGTGCCTCCAGCTCGGCCGGCGTACTCGCTAGCGGCGTGATGCCCAGGCCACTGAGCTTGTCGGCAAAATCGGGCGACTTCACCAGCTTGCTGATCGCCGCGTTGTAGCTTTGCAGCAGCGCCGCCGGCGTGCCGGCCGGTGCAAACATCGCGGTGAAAATCACTTCCTCGTAACCCTTGATGCCCAGCTCGGCGTAGGTCGGTACATCGGGCAGCAACGGCAGGCGCGTCGTGCCATTGACGGCGACGATGCGGATCTTGCCGGTTTTGGCATGCGGCAGCATCGCGCCCACCGAGCCGATGCCAGCGGGAATTTGCCCGCCCATCAGATCCTGCGCCACCGGGCTGTCGCCGCGGTAGGGCACGGATTTCAGGTCCGAGCCCAGGGCTTTAGACACCACGTCGACTGCAAAGTCCGGCGCGCTGGCCGGCGCCGGCACACCGACATTGCCCTTGCCCGGATTGGCCTTGGCCCACTGGGCAAACTCGCGCAGCCCGGCCGCCGGGTTGCCAACGACCGCGGGGTTGATCACAAACACATCCGGGTTGACGGCCACCAGGCCGACCGGCGCAAAGTCTTTCGCGGTGTCGAAGCCGGGGTTCAGCACCGTCAGCGGAATCATCGCCACCGTGTGGCTGTTCGACAGGAACAGGGTCTGGCCGTCGGGCTTGGCAGCCTTCAGCACCTGGGCCGCTATCTGGCCTCCGGCGCCGGGGCGGTTTTCGACGATCACCGGCCGGCCCAGCTCCTGCTGCAGACCCAGCGCCAGATGGCGGGCGATCACATCGGTACTGCCACCGGGGGCATAGCCCACCAGGATCTTGATGGGTGCGCCGCTTTGCGCCATGACCGACGTGGCCGATACAGCCGCCAGCGCGATACATGTGAACGCCATGCGGCGGGATAGTTTGCAGAAATGCACAGTGGTTCCTCAAAAGTTAAGCGGCTGGCTGGCACTGCACCAGCATCTGCAGCGTCGCCACACACAGCGGCGAGGCCGGGTCGGCCAGCGTCAGCACCAGGTCGAAATGGTTGGTACCCGGGGTTTCGACCCAGTCACCGGGTAAGCAACGGGCGTTCCAGGCCTGCAGAAAATCGGTCGACTGGCGCTTGAATTCGCGGCTCTCGTACTCGCCGCAGCACACCAGGATGCGGCAGCCCTGCCGCGCATCGCCCGGTGGAATCGCAAAACGCGGGCTGTTGCGCATGGCGCAGGCCTCGTCCATCTGCATCCAGGTATTGGGCAGCAATGCCGTCAGCGGCTGCAGGTCGAACAGGCCGCTGAGCAGCACCGCGCCCTTCACCGCATCGCTGGGCACCTGGTAGTCGGCATGCCAATAGCCGGTAACCAGCATGCCGGCCAGATGGCCGCCGGCCGAGCTGCCGGACACGTAGATGCGCTGCGGATCGCCGCCAAAACCGGCAATGTTATGGAACACCCAGGCCGTGGCCTTGCGCACCTGGTCAACGATGTGGTCCATGGACACAGCGGGCATCAGGTCGTAATCGATGACCACCACGGTCACGCCGGCCGCGTGCAAGGCTGGCACCACGCAGGCCGAGTCTTCCTTGCTCAGCGCGCGCCAGTAGCCGCCGTGGATGAAGACGAACACCGGGGCATTGGGTACATCGGCCGGATAGATATCCAGCAGCTCGGTCGCGCCCTGGCCATAGCGCTGGTTGGCCACGCGCTGCGGCCAGGCCAGCACCGGCGCGCTCTGCTCGCGGTACTGGGCCAGCGCCAGGCCCACATCCTGGACGGAGGCGCGGGCGTTGTACTGGCGGTCGTAATAGCTGTGGACGGCGGCAGGGATGGAGGTAGAAGTCATAGGGTCTTAGCTGGCTTGGGCAACAAAGGCATCGGCAAAAAAGGCGGTCGAGCGCATGCCGCAGTGTGCAGCAAAGTCGCGCCGCGCCGCGTCAACCATGGGCGGTGCGCCACAGGCATAGACCTCGTGGGCGGACAGGTCGGGGTGGTCTTGCAGCACGGCCTGGTGCACCCAGCCGGTGCGGCCAGTCCAGCCGTCGGCAGCGGATGCGTCGGACAGCACCGGCACATAGTGGAACTGCCCGGGCAGCGCCTGCTGCCACTGCACGCACAAATCATGCAGGTACAGATCCTGCCGGCTGCGCCCGCCCCAGTACAGGCTGATCGACCGCTGGCTGCCCTCGGCGATCAGCCGCTCGACCAGGGCCTTGATGGGCGCAAAGCCGGTGCCGCTGGCCAGCAGGATCGCCGGTGCCTGGCTGGGGCTGTGCATGCCGAAGGTGCCGAACGGCCCTTCGATGCGCAGCACGTCGCGGGCCTTGAGTATGCCGAACACCTGGTCGGTGAACAGCCCACCGGGCAAGTGGCGGATGTGCAGCTCCAGCAGGTCGGCGCCGGGTGGCGTGGCCAGCGAATAGCTGCGCCGCCGGTTGCCCGGTAGCAGCATGTCCACATACTGGCCGGCCGCGTAGTGCAGGCGCTGGCCCGCGGGTGGCTGCAGCTGCAGGCGGATCACGTCGGACGCAAGCCGATCCATCGCCGCCACGCGCACCGGCAGCTTGCGCACCTCGATGCCGGGAATGTGCGGAATCTCGGCGCACTCCAGCTGCAGGGCGCTGCTGGCGCTGGTGCAGCACAACAGGCACAGGCCCTGGGCGGCGTCCTCGGCGCTCAGTGCGGGCGCATCGGGATTAAGCAGCTGTGTGTCACCAATCAGCACCCGGGCTTTGCAGGCGCCGCAGCTGCCGGTCTTGCATTGGTGCGGCAGCAGCAGGCCGGCGCGGGCGGCCGCATCCAGCACGCTCTCGCCTTCTTGCGCGCTGAAGCAGGTTCCGCTGGGGAACAAGCTGATGGCGTGGGCGCGCAGCGCGGCTGCGACCGGCCGGTCTTCGGCAATATCCAGCATGGGGAAACCTTTAAACGGTGAGGTAGCGGGACCAGAGGCTGCGGTCGGCGTTCAGGGCGTCGGAGTCGCCCTGCCACACGACCCGGCCGCGTTCCAGAATGAAATGCCGGTTCGCCAAACCGACCAGGCGGTGCACGTATTTATCCACCACCAGAATGGTTTGCCCAGCCGCCTTCAAAGTGGCCAGGCAACGCCAGATTTCCTCGCGGATCACCGGGGCCAGGCCTTCGGTGGCCTCGTCCAGAATCAGCAAGCGCGGGTTGGTGGACAAGGCGCGGCCGATGGCCAACATCTGCTGCTCGCCGCCCGACAGCTGGTTGCCCAGGTTGTTCTCGCGCTCCTTCAGGCGCGGAAACACTGCGTAGATGCGCGCCAGGTCCCAGGTGTCGCGCAGGCCGTTGCGGTTGTCGGCAAAGGCCAGCAAGTGCTCGCGCACCGTGAGGTTGGGGAACACATGGCGGCCCTCGGGCACGATGGCCAGGCCGAGCCGGGCAATCGCATCCGGGCGCATGCCGCGCAAAGATTGACCTTCAAAACAGACCTCGCCGCCCGTCGGTGCTAGTGCACCCACTATGGTTTTGATAGTGGTGCTCTTGCCCATGCCGTTGCGCCCCAGCAGTGACACCACCTCGCCCGGTTGGATATTCAGCTCGATGCCAAACAGCACCTGGCTGGCGCCGTAGCCGGCCTCGATGCTGCGGCAACTCAGTAAAGGTTCAGGGGTGCTCATACGGTTTCCGTTCCCAGGTAGACCGCCTGGACTTCGGGGTTGTTGCGGATCTGGTCGGGTGTGCCGACGGTCAGCACCTTGCCGTAGACCAGCACCGAGATGCGGTCGGCCAGGCGGAACACCGCCTCCATGTCGTGCTCGATCAGCAGCACCGCCATGTCCTGGCGCAGGGCTTCGATCAGGGTCACCATCTGCGCCGATTCGTCCGGCCCCATGCCGGCCATGGGCTCGTCCAGCAGCAGCAGCTTCGGCGCGGCCGCCAGGGCCAGCGCCACATCCAGGGTGCGCTGCGCGCCGTGCGGCAGGGCGCCGGCCATGCGATCCAGGCTGTGCTGCAGACCCACGCGTTCAGCCAGTTGCTCGGCCGCCACATACAGGCTGCGCACCTGGCTGCGCGGCTGCAGAAAGCGGAAGCTGCTGCCCGCATGCGCCTGCACCGCCAGCAGCAGGTTGTCGCGCACCGACTGCTGCGGAAAGATGCGCGTCACCTGGAAGCAGCGCGACAAACCGGCCGCCACGCGCCGGTGCATGGGCAGCGGCGTCAGGTCCAGGCCGTCCAGCAGGACCCGGCCCGCATCGGGCTGCAACAGGCCGGAGATCTGGTTCACCAGCGTGGTTTTACCGGCGCCGTTCGGGCCGATCAGCGCATGGATTTCGCCCGGCGCGACTTCCAGGCTCACATGGTCGGTGGCCAGCAAACCACCAAAGCGCTTGACCAGGCCTTCTACGCGAAACAAGCTCATACCGCCCTCCCCGAGCGCCATTCCAGCAAGGCAGCCAAGCCCTTGGGGGCATACAGAGCCGTGGCGATCAGCAGCACGCCCAGCGGCAGATGCCAGTAGTCGGTGTTCAGCTTCAGCGCTTCTTCCAGCGCCAGCCAGACTACCGCGCCCACCGGCCCGCCCCAGCGCCGGCCCAGGCCGCCGATCACCACCATCACGATCAAGGTGGCCGACTGGGTCCAATGCATCATCGACGGGCTGACAAAGCTATTGCCGGTAGCCAGCAGCGCGCCGGCCAGGCCGGCCATGGCCCCGGCCAGCATGAAAGCCACCAACTGCAGCAGATACACCGGGTAGCCGAGTGCGCGCATGCGGGTTTCGTTGTCGCGGATGCCGATGAGCGCCGTGCCGAAGCGCGAGCCGGTGGCGCGGTCCAGCCACCACAAGGCCAGCGCCACCAGGGCTAGCACTACCCAGTACAGGGTGGGCTCGTGCATGACGTCCAGGCCCTGCCCCAGGCCGGGGCGCATGGGCAGGCTGTAGCCGTCGTCGCCGCCGTAGCTGCGCAGCGAGACGAACACGAAGTACAGCATCTGCGCAAACGCCAGCGTGATCATGATGAAGTACACGCCCTTGGTGCGCAGCGACACAGCGCCCACCAGCGCCGCTGCCAGGGCCGCAAACAGCATGGCCGCGCCCCAGACCAGCCAGGCCGAGGCCACGCCGGCGTCCGTCAGCACCACCACCGTATAGGCGCCCACGCCGACAAAGCCTGCATGGCCCAGCGCGACCATGCCGCCAAAACCCATGATGAAGTTCAGGCTGGCCGCTGCCAGCGCGAACACCAGCATGCGGCGCACAAAGCCCACGTAAAAATCCAGCCCCAGCGGCGCCGCCGCCAGGGGGAACAAGGCCAGGGCCAGCAGCACGGCCAGCGGTACCAGCGCGCTGCGCCAGGAAGAAGAAAAATTGGTTGCCATTTGGTATCAGGCCCGCGCAGAAAACAAACCAGCCGGCCGAAAGCTCAGCACCGCGGCCATCAGGGCGTACATCGCCACTTCGGAAAACAAAGGACCCAGATCGGCCGCCACGGCAGGCGGCAAGGTGGCGCGCAGCAGCAGGGGCAAGAAGGCCCGCCCTATGGTGTCTACCAGTCCGACCAGCAAGCTGGCCACGAAGGCGCCGCGCACCGAACCGATGCCGCCAATCACGATCACCACCAGCGCCGGGATCAGGATGGATTCACCCATGCCCACCTGCACCGCCATGATCGGCCCCATCAGTGCGCCGGCCAAGGCGGCCAGCGCCGCACCCAGCGCAAACACGCCGCTGAACACCTTCTTGACCCGCACACCCATCAGCTCGGCCATCCAGCGGTCTGAGGCACCGGCGCGCACCAGCATGCCCATGCGGCTATGGTTCACCAGCAGGTACAGCAGCAAGGCCACCGCCACCCCGGCGCCCAGCACCACCAGGCGGTAGGACGGGTATGGCAGCACCCCAAACAGGTCCACCGGGCCGGACAAGGCTGCGGGCGTGGGCGCCATCACCGGCGACGGGCCCCAGGCCATCTTGACCAGGTCGTCGGCCACCAGAATCACCCCGAAGGTGGCCAACACCTGGGCCAGGTGGTCACGGCCGTAGAGCCGGCGCATCAGCGTCAGCTCCAGCAGCAGGGCCACCAGCACGGTGGCGGCTATCGCCACAAACACCGCACCGAAGAAAGAGCCGCTGTGCACGTGCACCTGGGCCGCCACATAGGCGCCCAGCATGAACAGCGAGCCGTGGGCCAGGTTCATCACGTCCATGATGCCGAACACCAGCGTCAACCCGGCGGCGATCAAGAAGAGCATGAGCCCGTAGCCCGCGCCGTTGAGCAACTGCTCGATAACCAGAATGGGATTCATCGTGGGGAACCTGGGGCAGCAAGATTTACTTCAAGGGGCACTGGGCGGCATAGCTGTCGCCATAGTTTTCCAGCAGGGTCTTGATGGTCTTGTTGGTGACGCGGCCTTCAGCGTTCTTGCCGATGGTGCGCAGGTAGAAGTTCTCCACCGGATAGTGGTTGTTGGCGTACTTGAAGTTACCGCGCACCGAAGCGTACTGGGCCTTGGCCAAGGCCTTGGTCAGCGCCTCGCGGTCGGCCACATTGCCGCCCACGGCCTTGACGGCGGCGTCCATGGCAGCGATCACGTCAAACGCCTGGGCGGCGTACAGCGACGGCAGGCGGCCGCCGTATTCCTTGCGGAAGGCTGCCACGAAGGCCTTGTTGGCGGCGTTGTCCAGGTCATAGGCCCAGTGCGAGGTATTGAACAGGCCCAGCATCGGGTCGCCCACGGCGGTGATCACGTCTTCATCGGCCGAGAAGCCACTGGTCACCAGGGTGATGTCCTTGGACAGGCCGGCGCCGACAAACTGTTTGATGAAGTTGATGCCCATGGCTCCGGGCAGGAAGAAGTACAGCGCCTGCGGCTTGGCGGCACGCAGCTGGGCAAGTTCGGTGGCGTAGTCGATCTGGCCGAGCTTGGTGTACATCTCGTCGGCCACCACGCCCTTGAACTTGCGTTTGAAGCCGGTCAGCGCGTCCTTGCCCGCCGGGTAGTTGGGGGCAATCAGCACCATGCGGCCAAACTTCTGGTCGTCGGCGAACTTGCCGGCGGCCTCGTGGAACTGGTCGTTCTGGTAGGCGGTGCCGAAGAAGAAGGCATTGCACTGGGCGCCGGCAAACTGGCTGGGACCGGCGTTGTTCGATAGATACGGCACCTTGGCGGCAAACAGCGTGGGAGCCACGGCCAGCGCCACGTTGGAGGCGATGGGGCCGGTGAACAGGTCGATCTTTTCGCGCTGCACAAAGCGGTCTACCAGCTGCTTGGCCTGGTCGGGGCTGCCGGCCATGTCGGTCTGGATGAATTCCACCGGCTGGCCGCCCAGTTTGCCGCCCAATTGCTTGATGGCCAGGTTGAAGCCGTCGCGGGCTTCGGCGCCCGGACCGGCGAACGGGCCGGAGACATCCAGCGCGATACCCACCTTGACGGGCGCAGCCCAAGCGGGTGCCAGTATGCAGGCCGAGGCCAGCAGGGTCAGGGACGCCTGGCGCAGGCGGGAGGTTTTCAAAGCGATACGCGTCATCATCAATCCTTGGTCAAATGGGGTAAATGCAAACAGCTAGCCAGGGGAGAGGTTACAGGTCTTTACACCGACACTTCCACCCGCCCCGCCACGACGCGCACCGGGAAGGTCCGCACCGCTTCGGTGGCCGGCGCTTTGCAGGGTGCGCCGGTCTGAATATCGAAGGTTCCCTGATGCAAGGGGCATTCCACACAGCCGTCCTCCACATAGCCGTCGGAGAGTTTGGCGGCCCCGTGGGTGCACAGGTCGTACAGCGCGAACAGGTCTTCACCCTGGCGGAACACCGCCACCGGCAGGCCATCGGCCAGCACCGGCCAGACGGCGCCATCAGGAAAGTCATCGGGCTCGCCCACGTCGTGCCAGGCCGCCACGGCCGTATCTTGGTTTGCTTGCATATCTCTGCCTTTCAGATCGGGGTGGCCAGCAAGGTGGGCACGCGCAAGGTGTCGTAGACCACGCGCTTGCTGCGGTAGCGCCAGGCGCCGTCCAGCTGGACCACCTCGTCCAGGTACTTGCCGGCCTGGTAGACGCTGGATTCGCCGGCCTGGCTGGTGATGACCACGATGTAGCTGGACTCGGTACTGACCACGCCATCGGCCACCGAGGTGATCACCAAGCCCGAGGTGGCGTGGCGGTACACATGGTCTTCATAGATGTTGGCATTGCGCAGCGACAGCACGCGATCGCGCAGCATGCCGGCGTTGCGGCAGTAGATGATGGGCACAGGGAAGCCGGCGTCGAAGTTCTCCTTGGGGATGATTTCGTAGCGGCAGTCTTCGACGAAGAAGCCCGGCCACTCTTCCAGGCGGTTGTTGTCCAGCACGTTGACGTAGCGGTGCTGTAGTTCGAGCAGCTCGGTCCAGAGCTGGATGCGTTCTTGGTTATTCATCATGGTGCGGTTCTCTTTCAATAACCCATCAGCTTCTGGTAGCCGACCCAGAAACGGCGGATCAGGTTTTCGGTGATCACCGTGTCCATCTGCTCGGGCGCTTCGCGGGCCATGGCGATATAGGAATGCTTGTCGCCGTCGCGCACCGTGCCGCGCTGCACCAGCTCGGTGGCCTCGGTGTCTTCCATCGAGATATAGCCGGCCGGGCCGACCAAATTGGCCTGCAGCATGCGCAGCTCGCGCATCTCGGGGGTGTCGTCGGCATAGCCAAAGAAATGGAACACCAGTTCGAAGTTACTCGGCCCCTTGGGCAGCAGCTGGCGCGCCACCAGGGTGTTGTGGATTTGCTGCACCACCAGCTGCGGAAAGATCGGCTGGATGTGGTTGGTGGTCATCTCGTCGAACTCCTGGATCTGCCCCAGCAGCGCCGGGTCTTCCAGCGCAAAGCCTTCGTCCATGGAGCGGATGTTCTGCGCGCTGTAGGCGGCCGCGGTATCGGTATCCACCTCGGGCTTGGTCACGGTGATGATGCTGTGCAGGCCGTGTGTGGTGTCGGGAATCGAGCGCGCCTTCATGCCGACACGGAAGATGTTGAAGGTGGTGTGGAACAGGTGCAGCAGGCTGGCGTGGTACGGGTCTTTGACGTTCTCGAAGTACAGCTTCCAGTTGGACTTGGAGTACTGGCGCGTGCAGCCCAGATAGACGATGGGCTTGTGGAAGATGCGGTCTATCCAGGGCCGCATCTCGGCGCCCAGGTAGTCGGGTAGCGGTGGCGTGTCATCGCGGAAGGTGGCGAACAGCAGGCCCTTGTAGCTGTCCACGCGCAGCTTGTGCAGGTTGTGCTCTTGCGGCTTGAAGTCCTTGGGCATGCCGACCATGCCCTTCTGGCCGCGGCGAAACGGCACGCCTTGCAGGTCCCCATTGGCAGCAAAGCTCCACTGGTGGTAGACGCAGGTATGGCTGGCCGCATTGCCGCGCTTTTCGCGGCAGACCATGGCGCCGCGGTGGGCGCAGCGGTTGACCCAGCAGGCCAGGCCCTCAGGTGTGCGCGTCACCACCACCGGCGTGTCGCCGATAAAGGTGGACTTGAAGTCGCCCACATTCGGAATCTCGGCCTCCAGGCCCAGAAAATTCCAGACTGGGCCTCGGTAAATGCGCTCCTGCTCGCGGTCGTACACCTCTTGCGAGCTGAACACCTGGTACGGCACTTCCGCACCGTCCGGCTGGGGGAACAGCACGGGCCGCTGACTGGCTTTGTCGGGTCGGGGGTGGAAGGCGATCGGGGCTTCTAAAGTCGCATCAGACATGGGGCGGGACCTCGGGTGTGGTGATGTCCCCATGCTAGAAGTGGCCCCTGCCCGGGGCTATCCTCAAATGGCAGAGATGCGGCGCGCCTTATCCGTTTCTGGCAAAACACAGGCCTGCACGGTATGCCGGGGCAGTTCGCCAAAGCGCTGGCTGTAGTACTGGGAGAAGCGGCCCAGGTGGCCAAAGCCGTATTCGAACGCGATCTCGGTCACCGACGCGCCGGGCTGGGCCATCAGCCGGGTGTGCGCCGCATCCAGCCGCATATTGCGCAGCAGCAGCATGGGCGACTGCGCATGGTGACGCTGGCACAGCATGTTCAGCGAACGCACGCTGACACCCGCGGCCCGGGCCAGGTCTTCCAGCGCAATCGGGGCGCACAGGCGGCTGCGCATGAAGGCTTCGAGCTTGTCCAGGCGCTGCAGATCGCTGCCCGTCGCGGCATCCTCGGTAACGTCCTGCACCACCGGCCCGGCATCCGGGCGAGACGACAGAAACAAGGCCACGTTGCGCTCCAAATGGTCAACCCACACTCCATGGGCCGGGTTCTCGGAGGGAAGATTCGTCACGTGCAGCAGCGACTGCATCAAAAACTGCCACTGCAGGCCCTGCATATCGGTCAGCTGCTGCACCGACGGGCCCAGCGGAGCCTCAGTCCCAGCGCCAGCCAGCAGCTGGCGCGGCACCTTCAGGATGAACTGGCGCGCGCCCTGCTGCCAGCGCATATGCAGATTGCGCCGCGGCGCCAGAATGGCCGCAGCACCGGGCCGCAGGTGCACGCGGCGGCCGTCGGAATCGATGTCGGCCGTGCCGGCCAAAGACATGTGGACCAGCAAAAAGTCGTCAAACGGCCGGGGCCGGATCTCGACTTCCGCACCATATTGCAGCATGAAGACCTGCAACTGGCGCACCGTGGTCTTGAACAAGGCCGTGTCCACATTGCCGCGGCACCACTGCAAACCATGGTCGGAAAACTCGCCCGCCACCTGGTGGTGGGTGTCGACCCGCGCATTCGAGCGGAACACGCAGCGCTTCACCAGAGGCGACAAGTCCATGGAAACACCGGCAGCTTGCATCGTGGGGGAAACCTTTGTTCTGAAACTGCGACGGGCTGTGAAGCCGTCGCCCGGGGTTTCAGAGCAAGTTCTGTACCGATGGACCGGTGCCCAAAGCAAAGCGCCACCGCAGGCAGGCTGCGATGGCGCTTCAAACTACTATCAAATAAATAGCTGCTAGCGCTGGTGGAATATGCGCTAGAGCCTATTTTTATCTAAGTTTACAAGGCTATGCGGTATTGCCCATCTTGGCGGTCTTTTGGTCGAGCAGCACCTCGGGTTCGTTGGCTTCGACCCAGGACTCGTTGTTCAGCGCCGCATTCAGGCGCTCGGTATCCAGGTCACCGGTCCACTTGGCAACCACCAGGGTGGCCACGCCGTTGCCGATCAAGTTGGTCAGCGCACGGGCTTCGGACATGAAGCGGTCGATGCCCAGGATCAGCGCCAGCCCGGCCACCGGCACATGGCCCACCGCCGACAAGGTGGCGGCCAGCACGATGAAGCCGCTGCCGGTTACGCCGGCCGCGCCCTTGGAGGTCAGCAGCAGCACCAGCAGCAGCGTGATCTGGTGCGAGATGTCCAGAGGCGTATTGGTGGCCTGGGCGATGAACACCGCGGCCATGGTCAGGTAGATCGAGGTGCCGTCCAGGTTGAACGAGTAGCCGGTGGGGATCACCAGGCCGACCACCGACTTCTTGGCGCCCAGGTTTTCCATCTTCTCCATCATGCGCGGCAGCACCGATTCGCTGGACGAGGTGCCGAGCACGATCAGCAGCTCTTCCTTGATGTACTTGATGAACTTGAGGATGCTGAAGCCATGCAACCGCGAGACGATGCCCAGGATCACCAGCACGAAGATCAGGCAAGTCAGGTAGAAGGTGCCCATCAGCTTGCCCAGCGAGAACAGCGAGCTGATGCCGTATTTGCCGATGGTGAAGGCCATGGCGCCGAAGGCACCGATGGGCGCCACCTTCATGATCACGCCGACGATGTCGAACATGACGTGCGAGAACTTCTCGATAAAGTCAAACACCAGGGTGCCGCGGCCGCCGAACTTGTGCAGCGCAAAGCCGAACAGCACGGCAAACAGCAGCACCTGCAGGATCTCGCCCTTGGCAAATGCGTCCACCACCGACGAGGGGATCACATTGAGCAAAAAGTCGGTCGTGCTGGCCATCTTGCCCGGGCCGGTGTAGGCGGCAATGCCCTTGGTGTCGAGGGTGGAGGCGTCGACATTCATGTTCGCGCCTGGCTGCACCAGGTTCACCATCACCAGGCCGACGATCAGCGCCAGCGTGCTCATGATTTCAAAGTACAGCAGCGCCAGGCCGCCGGTCTTGCCGACCTTCTTCATGTCTTCCATGCCGGCGATACCCACCACCACGGTACAGAAGATGATGGGGGCAATCAGCATCTTGATCAGCTTGATGAAGCCGTCGCCCAAAGGCTTCATCTCGGCACCCAGCTCGGGGCGGAAATGCCCCAGCGCAATACCGAGGGCGACCGCCACCAGCACCTGCAGGTAAAGAGACTTGTAGAAGGGTTTTTTGGGAGTGGATGCGTCTGCTCGCATGGCTGGCCTTTCAGAGGGAGAGAAGGACTTACGCAGCCCCCGAAGAGCATGCCAAAAGCGCTGCGCCCGAGGGCTGCGTAAGTCGTGGAGACAAAAAAACCGCGTTGCCCAAAGGCTTGCACGCGGTAGACACCACTGTAGTCTTGCGACGCCGGAGTACAAGTGTGGGAAATACAGTAAGACAACTAAGGGTTTACCCCAAATTCCTCACCCACGCGACCGCAAATCGTCATGTTTTAGGCAGACAATGGACCTATGGAAAACACCGACAAACTCAACGACCGTAACGTCGCCCTGGCCTGGGCCGATTTGCAAGCCCACTCCGCCAACGGCCAGACCCTGGATGCCGACGCCTACCGCCTGGCCTTCTCCGACCCCGAGTTTTTGCTGCGCCGCGAGACCCGCGGTATCCGTTTCCAGCTGGAGATGCTCAAGCCCGATTTGGCCCAGCAAGCCCAGGGTATTGAAAACACCGTGGTCGTTTTCGGTAGCGCCCGCTTCCCGGCCCCTGAGGACGCCCAGCGCGAGCTGGCCGCAGCCCAGGCCAGCGGTGATGCCGCCGCCCTGAAGGTGGCCGAGCGCCGCATGCGCAATGCCCATTTTTACGACCAGTCGCGCCTGTTCGCCCGCCTGGTAGCCAACTACAGCGCCGACCGCCCGACGGCCGAACGCCTCTACATCTGCACCGGCGGCGGCCCCGGCATCATGGAAGCCGCCAACCGCGGAGCCCATGAAATGGGTGCGCTGAACGTAGGCCTGAGCATCGCCCTGCCCCACGAGCAAAGCGGCAACCGCTATGTATCGCCCAGCCTGAACTTCAAGTTCCACTACTTTGCGCTGCGCAAGATGCATTTCATGATGCGCGCCAAAGCCCTGGTGGCCTTCCCTGGCGGCTTCGGCACGCTGGACGAATTGTTTGAAGTGGTAACCCTGGTCCAAACCGGCAAGACCAAGGCCGTGCCCATCATCCTGTACGGCACAGACTACTGGAAGAACCTGCTGAATTTCGACGTGCTGATCGAAGAAGGCGCGATCTCGCCCAACGACCTCAAGTTGTTCACCTACGTCGACACACCGCAGGAAGCCTGGAACGCCATCAAGGCGTTTTATCAGCTGTAAAAGACGCCTTCTTGAGCAGCCAGGCGGCGCGCGAGCCGCCGCCGACCAGTGCCCCCACCACCCAGAACAGGCCGGCCACGCCCACCGCGGCGCTGGCCACGCCGAACAGCAAGGGCATCACCACGCTAGACGCGTTGATGCTCATCAGCCGCAGGCCCAGCGCCTCGCCGTGCCGGTGTTCGGGGGTGATCTGGTGCAAGGTGCTCATGATCATCGGCTGCACCGAGCCCAGCGCCAGGCCCAGGAAGATCGAGCACACACCCATGGTCGCTGCGCTCGTCAGCAGCGGGTACAGGCCAAACAGCAGCGCCGTGGCCCACATGGCGCCCGTGATCACAGCCCATTCGCGCAGCCGCTCAGCCACCAGCGGCATGGCCATGCGCACCACGGCAGCGGCAATCGCAAAAGCGCCAAGGATGGAGCCTATAGTGGACGCACTCAGGCCGCGCTCGTGGCCCAGGATGGGTACGACAAAGGTATGCACGTCCCAGCAGGATGACAGAAACCAGTTGACCAGCAGCAGCCGGCGCAGCACCGGGTCAGCCAGCAGGTCCCAGACCCGGGGCTTGGCGGCGCCCGCCACCGGGTGGATGGGCGGTAGCTCTTGCACATGGCGGACCAGCAGCCAGGTTGCAATCGGTAGCACCGCCATCAAGGCAAAGGCTGCACGAAAGCCCGATGTATCGCCAGACGCAGCACCCGCATAGTCGATCATCAGCCCGGCGCTGAACGGACCGATGAAGTTAGACAGCGCCGGCCCCAGCGCCAGCCAGCTGAAGATCTGCTTGAGCTGGGTCGAGCCCTCGGCCGCGCGCCCCACATGGCGCTGCAGCGCGATCACCGCCACCCCGGTGGCGCCGCCAGTCAGCAACGCGCTCAGGCACAGCACCGGATACACAGGAAAAGCCGCCGCCAGCGCAGCCCCCACCACCGCCATCACCACGCTGCCGGTCACCGGCTTGCGCAGCCCATGGCGGTCCGCATAGCGGCCGGCGGGCAAGGCCAGGAATACCTGGGTCAGGGCAAACAAGGCCAGCAGAAAACCCACCGCCAGCCCGCTGAAGCCGGCCTTCAGCGCCAGCAGCGGCGCGGCCAGGCGGATGCCGGTCATGCAGGCATGCAGGCAAATTTGCGCGGCGATCAGTCGGGCCAACGCTGGGTTCATGCCTCGTCGCTCTCTGCGGTGAGCGGCAGCAAGGCCTGGGCCTCGGCATCGGGCAGCGCCTCGACCACCTTCAGCGCGCGGCGCATCTGGCGGGTGCGGGTATCGGCCTTGTCCAAGGTGTCGGAGGCTTTTTGCACCTGTTCGCGGATGCGCGCCACCCACTCGCCGTAGCGCTCGAACTCAGTCTTCACCGCGCCCAGCACCTTCCAGACTTCGGATGCCTGCTGCTCCAGCGCCAGGGTGCGAAAGCCCATGTGCAAGCTGTTCAGCATGGCCAGCAAGGTGGTCGGGCCGGCCAGGGTCACGCGGTAGTCGCGCTGCAGGCTGTCCATCAGGCCGGGGCGCCGCAACACCTCGGCGTACAGGCTCTCGATGGGCAGGAACAGGATGGCGAAGTCGGTGGTGTGCGGCGGCGCCAGGTAGCTCTCGGCAATCGATTTGGCCTCGGCACGAATGCGCGCCTCCAAGGCCTTGGCAGAGGCCTCTACGGCCAACGCGTCGCTACGCTCATGCGCGTCCAGCAGGCGCTCGTAGTCATCGCGCGGGAACTTGGCGTCTATCGGCAGCCAGACCGGCGCGCCGTCGGCACTGCGGCCCGGGAAGCGCACCGCAAAGTCGACGCGCTGATTGCTGCGCGGCTTGGTTTCTATCTGTTTGCCGTATTGCTCAGGCGTCAGCACCTGCTCCAGCAGGTTTTCCAGCTGCACCTCGCCAAACATGCCGCGGGTTTTGACATTCGTCAGCACCCGCTGCAGGTCGCCCACACCCTGGGCCAGGGACTGCATTTCGCCCAGGCCTTTGTGTACCTGCTCCAGCCGGTCGGCCACCTGCTTGAAGCTCTCGCCCAGGCGGGCCTCCAAGGTGTTCTGCAGCTTCTCGTCCACCGTCTGGCGCATCTCGTCGAGCTTGGCGGCATTGCTTTGCTGCAGCTGCAGCAGCTGGGCTTCCAGCGTGGCGCGCACCTCGCCCATGCGCCGGGCATTGGATTCGCCCAGGGCCTGCAGCTGGGTGCTGAGGGTATCGCTGAGCGAACGCTGCAGCACAGCCAGTTGCTGGGCCAGCGCGTCGATCTGGGTGTTCTGGGTGCGCGTGGCCTCGGCGCTTTGCTGCACCAGGGTGCGCTGGAAGGTGGCCAAGGTGCCGCCCAGCTCCTGCCGGTCGGCCCGCGAAGATTCGCGCAACTCCCGGTCCAGGCGCTCCAGCCGCTCCATGGCGGCGTTGTCGGCAGCCGGTGGCTTGCGCAGCAGCAAGGCCAGCAGCAGCGCCAGGTTCAATACCGCCAGCGCCAGCAACCCCCAATCGGTCAATCGCATGGATGCTACTTATTTGCTAGCTACCTGCGCAGCATTGATGGGCGTCAGAGCCTTGTTTTTTATTAAAAACCCGACCAGGTTGTCGGCCGCCAACCGGGCCATGGCGGTGCGCGTGGCCACGGTGGCGCTGGCGATGTGCGGGGTCAGCACCACGTTCGGCACCGTCAACAGATCGGGATGCACCTTGGGCTCGCCCTCGAATACGTCGAGACCGGCTGCGGCGATGCGGCCTTCGCGCAAGGCCGCGGCCAGGGCTGCGTCGTCGACGATGCCGCCGCGGGCGATGTTGATCAGCGTGGCGGTGGGCTGCATCAGCGCCAGCTCGGCCGCACCAATCGTGTGGTGCGAGGCGGCCGAATACGGCACCACCAGCACGACGTGGTCGGCGGTCTTCAGCAGCTCTTCTTTGGAGACAAACCGGGCTTTGCATTCGGCCTCGGTGGCGGCGTCCAGCTGCGAGCGGTTGTGGTAAATCACGTTCATGCCAAAGCCGTGGGCGCCGCGCTTGGCGATGCCCTGGCCGATGCGGCCCATGCCGATGATGCCCAGGGTGCTGCCATGCACTTCGGCACCGGCGAACATGTCGTAGCTCCATTTCTTCCACAGGCCGGCGCGCAGGAAATGCTCGCTCTCGCAGACCCGACGGGCCGTGGCCATCAGCAGCGCAAAGCCGAAGTCGGCGGTGGTTTCGGTCAGCACGTCGGGCGCATTGGTGGCCAGCACGCCGGCCGCGCTCATCGCGTCCACGTCGAAGTTGTTGTAGCCCACGGCCATGTTGGCGCAGATGCGCAAGCCCGGGCAAGCGGCCAGCAGCTCTGCGTCGATGCGTTCGCTGCCGGTGGTGAAGGCGCCAACCTTGCCCTGCAGGCGGGCGATCAGCTCGGCCTTGGTCCAGGATGCGTCGTCCTGGTTGGACTCGACTTCAAAGTGCTGCTCGAGATAGGCGATGGTGGCGGGGAAAATTTTGCGGGCAACAAGGATCTGGGGTTTGGTCATGGAGGGGTCTCGATTTCAAAAACCTGGCGCAGGTAGGCAACGTATTTTTCGTCTTCGCACATATTCTTGCCCGGCGAGTCGGACAGCTTGGCCACCGGCTGGCCATTGCAGTGGATCATCTTGATGACGATCTGCAGCGGCACATGCGCGGGCGGGTCGCCCATATCGTTGGTCAGATTCGTGCCTATGCCGAAGGCCAGCAGGCAACGGCCGCGGAACTGCTGGTACAGCTGGATGGTGCGCGGCACGGTCAGGCCGTCGCTGAAGATCAGGGTCTTGGTCAGAGGGTCGACGCGGTTGTTTTTGTAGTGGGCCAGCAGGCGCTCGCCCCAGTCGAACGGGTCGCCACTGTCATGCCGCGCGCCGTCGAACAGCTTGCAGAAATACATGTCGAAGTCGCGCAGGAAGGCGTCCATGCCGTAGACATCGCTGAGCGCGATTCCCAGGTCGCCGCGGTATTCCTTGGCCCACATCTCGAAGCCGAACACCTGGCTGTCGCGC
Organism: Rhodoferax sp. OV413; assembly: GCF_900104385.1. Taxonomy (GTDB): domain Bacteria; phylum Pseudomonadota; class Gammaproteobacteria; order Burkholderiales; family Burkholderiaceae_C; genus Rhodoferax_B. The sequence continues at coordinate 710,497 of NZ_FNJA01000001.1, forward strand.
AGCCGCGGCCCTAGCGCCTGGCAGGCCTGCAGATATTCGTGGGCCATGGTGCCCAGCGGGGTTAGTCCTAATTTCATAGCAAACAGCACATTGCTGGTGCCCGCAAACTGCCCTTTTGCACCCACACCCAGGCGGGCGACCAGCACCCGCAGCACTTCTTCGTGCCAGGCCTTGCTGAAACGCCGGCGGGTGCCATAGTCGGCAATCTTGAGTTCGGCCAGGCCGTCGCCGCGCAGCTGCTGGATCTTGGCGTCGAGCCGGCGGCGTCCTTCGATGAAGTCGGGCACCGGCTGGGTGTTGCGGAAGTAGACCTCGTTGATGATGGCCAGCACGGGGATTTCGAACGCAATGGTGTGCAGCCACGGGCCCTGGATGGAGATGTCGATCTCTCCGGTCGGCAAGGGGGTGACGGTGATGTATTTTTCGTTCAGCCGGAACAGGCCCAGAAAGTCGACGAAGTCGCTTTTGATGAAGCGCATGGAGCGCAGGTAGCCCAGCTCGGCATCGCTGAAACGCAGGCTACACAGCGAGCGGATTTCATCCCGGATCTCGGCCACGAAGGGCGCCAGGTTCACCCCGGGGTTGCGGCATTTGAAGCGGTACTGCACCTGGGCGGCCGGGAACTGGTGCAGCACGACCTGCATCATCGTGAACTTGTAGAGATCGGTGTCGAGCAGGCTGGTGATGATCATAAGAAGCGTGGCGGTAAGCCCAAACGACGCAAGAACAGAGAAGAGCCACAAAGTGTAGGGGATTCGGCGACGCTTCCACGGTCTTGCATCGACGCCCTTGGCGCCTGCACGGTCTATTGCCGGCCAAGGCCGGCGGCTTCAGCCGCTGAAGCCCAGGGCCGGCGCGCCGCCATGGGCGCCCTCGCCTTCGCGCAGCTTGAACACCGCCACCACCTGCACCAGCGCATCCGACTGCATGCGCAGGCTGTTGGCGGCCGCGGCCATCTGCTCCACCAGTGCAGCGTTTTGCTGGGTCGCCTGGTCCATCTGGTTGACGGCCTCGCCGACCTGGGCCACGCCGAGAGACTGCTCGTTGCTGGCCGCACTGATCTCGCCCATGATTCCGGTGACCCGGCGGATAGCGTCCACCACCTCGGCCATGGTGGCGCCCGCCTGGTCGACCTGGGCCGTGCCCTGGGCCACCCGCTCCACGCTGGTGTGGATCAGGTGCTTGATTTCCTTGGCGGCATCCGCAGAGCGGCCGGCCAGGCTGCGCACCTCGGAGGCCACCACCGCGAAACCGCGGCCTTGCTCACCCGCGCGGGCGGCTTCAACAGCCGCGTTCAGCGCCAAAATATTCGTCTGGAAGGCGATGCCGTCGATCACGCTGATGATGTCGGCAATCTTCTTGCTGCTGTCGTTGATGCCCTTCATGGTTTCGACCACCTGGCCGACGGCTTCGCCGCCGCGGACCGCGACCCGGGATGCGCTCATGGCCAGCTCGTTTGCCTGGCGCGAGCTGTCGGCGTTTTGCCGCACGTTCGAGCTCAGCTCTTCCATCGAAGCCGCGGTTTGCTCCAGCGCGCTGGCCTGGCTTTCGGTGCGCGCACTGAGGTCGTCGTTGCCCTGGGCGATTTCGGCACTGGCCGTGGCTACGGTGTCCGAGCCCGAGCGCACGTTCGCCACCACCCGCACCAGGCTGGACTGCATCTCACGCAGGCTGGTCAGCAGCTGGCCGACTTCATCGGCGCGCTGGTCGTCAATCTGCGCAGTCAGGTCGCCGGCCGCCACCCGGCGCGCGATCCCCACGGCATCGCCCAAGGGCCGGACGATGCCGCGCGAGATATGCCAGGCTGCTGCTGCGGCCAGCAGAAACGTGAGCACAAAGGCCACGCCAGCTGCCCCCACCAGGGTGCGGTGCTGTGCATCGCTGCTGGACAGCGCAGCCGCCAGATTGGCGTCCTGTATTGCCACCAAGTGGCTGATGGACTCCAGCCATTGGTCTTGCAGCGGGCCCAGCTTGGTCACCAGGATGGTGGCCGCGGTATCGGGCCGGAAGTTGGAGGCGTACTCCTCGGCCTTCTGCAAAGGCTCGATGGTTTCCTGCTCCAGCTTGACGGCCCGCGCCAGATCCGCCTGCTCCTCTGCCGTCGGCTCCAACTGGGCGAAGCGGGCCAGGTTTTTCTTGTACAGCTCTTGCCAGCCGCGCAGGGCCAGCACTTCTTTCTTCATCTCGTCTACATCGGAGCGCAAGCCAATATTGCGGGCTTGCAAGCCCTGGCGAAACACCGCGTCGCGCATAACTCCCGCAATCTCACGGCGCTCTTTGGCACGACTCAAAGCCTCGTCGAAGCTGGCGCGGCTCCGCGCATCCACCACAAAAGTGACCGCCAGCACCAAGGCGGGCAAGGCCAATGCCAGGCCTACCGCGAGGTAAAGGCGGTGCGATATCTTGAAAACCATGCTGTTCCTTCGGAGTTGCAGACGCGTGGTGAAACAAGCCAGTTCCACCGAGCAAGAGCCATAAAAAGCGAGTTGCGCACCATTTGTGTAACGCAATGCAACTATCTCTCCAAAGATCAGCGGCCGATCCTAGGGTTTTCGATAACTAAAACAAATTGATTTAGTAACTATAGTTCGCTGCCACCCAGAAATAGCTTTCGCATTTCTACGGCACCTGCCCTCACCGAACCCTTGTTCATTCCTCTTTCGGAGACAACATGAAGAAATCCACCGCTTCCCTGGTTTTGACCGCCATCGCTTTTGCTGCCAGCAGCGTCTACGCTGCAGAGCCCGTCATTGGCCTGATCACCAAGACCGAGACCAACCCCTTCTTCGTCAAGATGAAAGAAGGTGCACAGGCCGAAGCCAAGAAGCTGGGCGCCAAGCTAATCAGCGCCGCCGGCAAGGCCGACGGCGACAACGCAGGCCAGGTCACCGCCATCGAAAACATGATTGCCGCCGGTGCCAAGACCATCCTGATCACCCCCAATGATTCCAAGGCGATCTTGCCCAGCATCAAGAAGGCCCAGGCCCAAGGCGTGATGTTCATTGCCCTGGACAGCCCGACCGACCCGATCGAAGGCACGGACGCACTGTTCGCTACCGACAACTACAAGGCCGGCGTGCTGATTGGCCAATACGCCAAGACCGCCATGGCCGGCAAGCCTGCCAAGATCGCCACGTTGGACCTGTTCCCCGGCCACCCCGTGGGCGCGCAACGCCACAACGGCTTCATGTCCGGCTTTGGCCTGGCAGCTGCCGATGCCAAGAGCAATGAACTGTCCAAGACGGCAGAAATCGTCTGCATGGCCGACAGCTTTGGCGACCAGGCCAAGGGCCAGACCGCGATGGAAAACTGCTTGCAAAAGAACCCTGATATCAACCTGGTCTACACCATCAACGAACCCGCTGCTGCTGGCGCATTCCAGGCGCTGAAGGCTGCCGGCAAGGAAAAAGGCGTGATGATTGTGTCGGTGGACGGTGGCTGCGCCGGCGTGAAGAACGTCAAGGCCGGCATGATTGCCGCCACCTCGCAGCAATACCCACTGAAGATGGCCAGCATGGGCGTGGCCGCAGGCGTGGCATTCGCCAAGGACGGTAAAAAAGTGGCCGGCTACACCGATACCGGCGTGACCCTGATCACCGACCACCCACAGAAGGGCGTGGACAGCAAGGACACCAAGGTCGGTATGGACCTGTGCTGGGGGAATAAGTAAACACCCCCAGGCTGCAGCGCTTCGCGTCTTTCGCCAACCCCCTTGCAGGGGGCGATACCAGTGGCCTGGCTAAGCCAGTTACACGGTATCTCTGGGGTGATCCGTTCCCACCTTCACGGGTGGGAACGTGATTAAACGCTCTGGCACCCTATTTTCCCAACCCAACCAAAGGCCGCCATGTCCAGCCTCAAAGAAAAACTACCACCCATCGGCACCCTTGGGCCTTTCATCGCCCTGCTGATTGCGTGCACCTTCTTCGCCAGCCAGAACGAACGTTTTCTGTCGGCCAACAATTTTTCGCTGATCTTGCAGCAGGTCATGGTGGTGGGTGTCATCGCTATCGGCCAGACCCTGATCATCCTGACCGCCGGTATCGACCTGTCTTGCGGCATGGTGATGGCTTTGGGCGGCATCGTCATGACCAAGGTGGCGGCTGACTTCGGCCTGCCCGCTCCTATCGCCATCCTCTGCGGCATCGGTGTGACCGCCTTGTTCGGCCTGCTCAATGGCCTGCTGGTGACCCGCATCAAACTGCCACCTTTTATCGTCACCCTGGGTACGCTGAACATTGCGTTCGCCATTACCCAGCTGTACTCCAACGCCCAGACCATGACCGATGTGCCACCACTGATGACGGTGCTGGGCAATACCTTCCAGATCGGTGGAACCTCCATCGCCTACGGCACGGTGCTGATGCTGATGCTGTACCTGGGCATATGGTTTTATCTGCGCGAAACCGCCGCCGGCCGCCATGTCTACGCCGTGGGCAACAACCCCGAAGCCACCCGCTTGACCGGTATCCCTACCGAGCGCGTCTTGCTCGGCGTATATGTGCTGGCCGGCATCTTCTACGGCATTGCCTCGCTGCTGTCGGTAGCCCGCACAGGTGTGGGCGACCCGAACGCCGGCCAGACCGAAAACCTGGACGCCATCACCGCCGTGGTGCTGGGCGGCACCAGCCTGTTTGGCGGCCGCGGTGTGATTCTGGGCACCTTGGTCGGCGCCGTGATTGTGGGTGTGCTGCGCAACGGCCTGACGCTGATGGGTGTGCAGTCCGTGTACCAGGTGCTGATCACCGGTATCTTGGTGATTCTGGCGGTCGCAATTGACCAGTTGTCGCGCAAAGGAGGCCGTTAATGTCTGTCGATCAAAAAATCGTGATGCGGGCCACCGGCCTAGTCAAACGCTATGGCCAGGTGACTGCCCTCGACGGCGCCGACCTGGAGCTGCGCCAAGGGGAAATCCTGGCGGTCATCGGGGACAACGGTGCCGGCAAGTCCTCGCTGATCAAATGCCTGTCGGGTGCCACCATTCCGGATGAAGGCCAGATCCAGCTGGACGGCAAGACCATCCACTTCAAGAGCCCGATGGACGCGCGCCAGGCCGGCATTGAAACCGTTTACCAGGACCTGGCCGTGGCCGCTGCCATGTCGATCTCGGAAAACCTGTTCCTGGGCCGCGAAATCCGCCGCCAAGGCTTTGCAGGCAACGTGCTGCGCATGCTCGACAAGAAGAAGATGCTGGAAGAGAGCATCTCCCGCATGCGCGATCTAAAGGTCGGCATCCGCTCAATGACGCAGGCGGTCGAAACCCTGTCCGGCGGCCAGCGCCAGTGCGTGGCGGTATCGCGGGCGGCAGCCTTTGCCCAGCACGTGGTCATCATGGACGAGCCCACTGCCGCACTGGGCGTGAAGGAGGGCAATATGGTGCTGGACCTGATCCGCCGGGTCCGCGACAAAGGTCTGTCGGTGATTCTGATCTCGCACAACATGCCGCATGTATTCGAAATTGCCGACCGTATCCACGTGGCCCGCCTGGGCAAACGCGGCTGCGTATTGAATCCGCAGAAGATCAGCATGGCTGACACCGTGGCCGTCATGACCGGTGCGATCCGGCCGGACGAGCTGCCCGCCGAGTCGCTGGCGCACTGAGGACATAGGCATGCTCAAAGGAATAGACCCCCTGCTGACGCCCGACCTGCTCAAGGTGCTGGCCGAGATGGGGCACGACGACGCCGTGCTGTTGGCCGATGCCAACTTCACCGCGATGCGACTGGCTGCCGGCAAGCCGGTATTGCACCTGCCCGGCAGCAGCATGCTGCGGGCGGTGCAAGCCGTGGCTTCGGTGCTGCCGCTGGCCAGCGACGTGGAAAGCCCGGTCGCTTTCATGCAGGTGTCCGGCACCACCCCGCCGTACCGCTCCGGCCTGCAACGCGAAGTACTGGATATGCTGCAGCCCAGCCTGTTACCAGGTCAGCAGCCCGAGTCCATCGAGCGTTTTGCTTTCTACGAAAGAGTGCAAAGCATCTACGCCATCGTGTTGACGGGTGAGCTGCAGCCCTTCGGCAACTTCATTCTGCGCAAAGGGGTGATCGGCGAAAATTTACGCCCATGACTCCCCCCAGCGCCCTCTCGTCCACCCCGCCTCTGCTGCGCCCGCGCGGCTCCAACCATGTGGGGATGCGCCAGTTCAACGAGCGGGTGGTGCTACAGGCCATTCGGCAGCACGGCAGCCTACCCAAGGCCGAGCTGGCACGCCTGACCAGCCTGACGGCACAGACCATTGGCCTGATCACCACCCGGCTGGAAGAAGACGGCCTGCTGATCCGGCATTTGCCGCTGCGCGGCCGCATCGGCCAGCCCTCGGTGCCGCTGGCGTTGAACCCGGACGGTGCGTTCTCCATCGGCATCAAGATCGGCCGGCGCAATACCGACTGGCTGCTGGTGGACTTCACCGGCCAAGTGCGCCAGCGCCTGACCCTGGCCTATGCATTTCCCGATGCGCAAACCCTGCTGCCCGCCCTGTCCCAGCACCTGAACACCTTGCGCGATGCGCTCGGCCCGCTGGGCCCGCGGCTGGTAGGCATAGGCGTGGCCGCACCGTTCCAGATGGGAGGCTGGCACAAGATGCTGGGCTTGTCCGAAGCCCAGTCCACCGACTGGAATGCCATCGACCTGGGCGCCGAGGTACAGGCCATGACCGATCTGCCGGTGAACTTTGCCAAAGATGTGTCCGCCGCCTGCGTGGCCGAACTGGTCTCCGGGCGTGGCCGGGATCTGAAGACTTTTCTCTATCTGTTCATCGATACCTTTGTCGGCGGCGGCCTGGTCATCAATTCGCACCTACATGGCGGCCTGCACGGCAACGCCGGGGCGGTGGCCTCTTTGCCCATGCACCTGCCGCACACGCCGGGCACAGCCCCCGAACAGTTGGTGGTCCATGCCTCGCTCTGGGAGCTGGAGCAGCGTTTGCTGGCCCAGGGCCTGGACCCCACGGCGGCTTACGACGACCGTGCCTTGCTCGCACCTTTCGCCACCGAAACCCATGCCTGGGTAGCCCAGGCTGCCTCGGCCCTGGCCCATTGCGTGCTCAGCGGCACGGCGTTTCTGGACCTGGAAGCAGTGGTGATTGACGGCTCCTTGTGCCGGCCTTTGCTGGAACTGCTGCTGGAGCGCACCCGGCTGGCGCTGGCAGACTACAACTGGGAAGGCCTGTGGCGCACCACCTTGGTGGCCGGCAGCATAGGCTCGGACGCTCGGGCTCTGGGCGGTGCATTGCTGCCACTGCACGCCAACTTCGCACCCGACCGGGATTTGTTCTTGAAGGCTTAGGCCATCAGATCGCCTCCCACCGCGCGTTCTTCCAGAAAATCCAGAAACCGCCGTACCGCCGGCACCATGCCGCGCCGCGACGGAAACACCGCGTGGAACACCCCGGGGCGCGGTGCCCAGCCCGGTAGCACCGGCACCAGCTGGCCCAGGCGTAGCTCTTCGGTGCACATATAAGCAGGCAAGATGCTTATCCCCGTGCCACCCAGCACCGCCAGCTTGAGGGTGAGCAAATCATCGGCCACATAGCGCGGCTGGTGTTGCACGGCATGCACCTGGCCGTCCGGCCCCAGCAGATGCCATACCGCCCGCCCCTCGGTGGCCGACATGCTGACCGAGTCCAACCGGGCCAGGTCATCCACCGTGGCCGGCCGGCCCTGGCGCTCCAGCTGCTGTGGGCTGGTGACCAGCAAAGAATGCGTCGACCCGAAGCTCTTGACCACCAGGCTGCCGCTGTCCTCCAGGGTGGGGCGCACCCGCAGAGCCACGTCCACCCCCTCCTCCACCAGATCAACCACCCGGTTGCTGACCCGCATGTCCACCTTGACCAGTGGATAGCGCGCCAGGAACAGCGGTATCACCTCGCCCAGCGTGGTTTGTGCCAACGTGACCGGGCAGGCCACGCGGATGGTGCCACGCGGTTCGGTTTGCGCCTGGGCCACGGCATCGGCCGCGGCGTCGGCTTCGTCGCGCATGGCCATGCAATGGCGATGGTAGATCTCGCCCACCTCGGTCAGTGACAGTTTGCGGGTGGTGCGCTGCAGCAGGCGCACGCCCAACCGGGCCTCCAGCTCGGCCACCCGGCGCGACAGGCGCGATTTAGGCAGGCCCAGCGCCCGCCCGGCAGCCGCAAAACCGCCACGCTCCACCACCTCGGCAAAGTAAGCCATGTCATTGAGATCTTGCATTTGTGGCTCCATTGTTCCACCAGTAGAACGATGCATCGCATTTTCACCCACTTATCAGCCCATTGTGAAGCTGGAACAATCCATCCATCGCCTTTCAGGCTTCAACTCCCAAGACATTCCATGAAACTGCTCCACATCGACTCCAGCATCCTCGGCTCCAACTCCGTCACCCGCACCCTCACCGCCCAGATCACCGCGCAGTGGCAAGCCAGCCACCCCGGCACCACCTTAGAGCAACTGGACTTGGCCGTGGCCACGCCCAGCCATTTATCGGCCGAATCGCTGGGCTTTCGCCTGCCGGCTGCCGATGACAGCCTGACGCCCGTGCAACGCGCTGAAAACGCGATTTCGGAACAGCTGGTGCAGCAGTTTCTGGCCGCCGACGTGATCGTCATCGGCGCCCCGCTGTACAACTTCACCATCCCCACCCAGCTCAAGGCCTGGATCGACCGCATCTGCCAAGTGGGCCGCACCTTCAAGTACACCGAAAAAGGCCCTGTGGGCCTGGCCGGCGGCAAGACCGTGATCGTGGCGCTGGGCCGCGGCGGCGTGTATTCGGCCTCCGAAGGCGGCCGTGCCATGGAACACCAAGAAAGCTACCTCAGCGTGGTGTTTGGATTCCTGGGCATCACGGACGTACGCTTTGTGCGCGCCGAAGGCCTGGCCATGGGTCCCGATGCCAAGGCTGCAGCATTGGCTTCGGCCGAGCGCGAAATCGAAGCCCTAGCGGCCTAAGCTACTCTTGCCCGCCAGCGGCGGGCATATTCCACGGCAACGGTATAGGTGTTGATCTGCACCTGTACCGTTTCTTCTATCTGCACACCGTAGCCGCCGGCCATCGCAAAGGCCAGCGGCACACTCCGCTGCCAGGCCCAGTCGAAAACGCGGCGATCGCGGGCTTGCAGGCCGTCAAACGTCAGTTTGAGCCGGCCCAAGCGGTCGCCTTCAAATGGGTCGGCGCCCGCCAGGTAAATCACCAGGCCGGGCTCGAAGCGCTGCGCCAGCTGGTCCAGCGCAGTCTCCAGCGCTTCCATATAGGCATCGTCGGCACAGCCGTCGGGCAGGTGCACGTCCAGGTCACTGGCTTCCTTACGAAAAGGAAAGTTCTTTTCCCCGTGCAGCGACAAGGTAAACACACTGGCGTCGTTCTGAAAGATCTGCGCCGTGCCATTTCCCTGGTGCACATCCAGATCGACCACCGCCACCTGCAGAGGTTTGCGGTGCGGACCGTGGGCACGCCCCCACTCGGCTTGCGCGACGCGGGCCGCCACCGCCGCGTCATTGAAAACACAAAACCCACCACCTTTGTCGGCCGAGGCATGGTGCGTGCCGCCCGCCATATTGGCCGCAATGCCCTGCCCGCCCATGACCGCCCGCACTGCCGCCACGGTCGCCCCCGCAGAACGGCGTGACCGCTCCACCATGGCGTCGCTCCAGGGGAAGCCAATCTCGCGCATCGCCTGCGGCTGCAAGGTCTGGATACTGCCGTCGGCTATCTGCCGTATGTAGGCAGGATGGTGGGCCAGGGCCAGCTCGCCGTCGCTGGCGCGCGGAGCCTCCAGCATCTGCACCTGCGGCAACTCCTGCGCCACCCGGTCGCGCAGCATGCGGTACTTGGCCATGGGGAAACGGTGGCCCTGTGGCAGGGGCAAAACATAGTGGTCCGAATAGAAAGCGTGCACGGCGTATATGTCTCAGTGATGGATTAGCTGGTCGATAGAGTCGAATCACTAATATGCTGCAGCGCAGCAAAAGCCTATTGCAAGCTCTGGTAGACGGCCTATAATTTAATCCATGCTGCACTGCAACATAAACCGGCCCAGGCCAGTCACAGCGCAGATATTGGATCTTATTTTTGTTTTTTATTAATCGGAGATTTATATGCTGACTGCTGAACAAGTTCTGGCTTCCCACAAGGCTACCGTTGAAACCCTGTTTGGTCTGACGACCAAGGCTTTCGAAGGCGTCGAAAAGCTGGTGGAACTGAACCTGACCGCTTCCAAGGCTGCCCTGTCTGAAGTCGCCACCCATTCGCAAGCTGTTCTGAGCGTGAAAGACGCACAAGAACTGCTGGCTCTGCAAGCTGGCCTGCTGCAGCCTCTGGCTGAAAAGACCGCTGCTTACAGCCGTCACCTGTACGACATCGCCCAAGGCACGAGCACTGAATTCGGCAAGGCTATCGAAGGCCAAACCGCTGAAGCCCAGAAGAAGATTGCTGGCTTGATCGAATCCGCTACCAAGAACGCACCTGCTGGCTCCGAGTCCGCCGTGGCTGTTCTGAAGAGCACCGTGACCGCCGCCAACAACGCTTTTGAATCGGTTCAAAAGGCTGTGAAGCAAGCTTCCGACGCTGCTGAAGCCAACTTCAAGGCTGTTGCCGCATCTGCTGTGACCGCTGCTGGCAACACCGCCGCTGCTGCCACCAAGAAGCGTTAATTCCAAAGGTTGACCCTGGCTTTTTGCCTAGCCCGGATAGACAATGACCTTTTGAAACCTCGGTTTCGCCAGTTGTCTCCTCGGGTCCTTTCGATGCCATCAGGCTCAGGGATCCCTTCAAAGCCCCATCTTCGGACGGGGCTTTTTTTTCGTCTGCTATTAATGGCTCACCCCCAGGCTGCAGTGCTGCGCACTTTTCGCCCACCCCCTTGCAGGGGGCAACACCAGCAGCCTGGCAAAGCCAGTTCTGCGGTGTTTCTGGAAGGGCTCGTTCTGCCTGTAGCCTGGGGCAAATAGCTACCGACTCTTCGCCAGCAGCGCTGCCTGCAGCTGCGGCAACAGCTGCAGCATCGCCGCCCGCCCGGCCAGAATCGAACGGCGCCGGGCCGCAAAATCAGCGCTCTTGATGCCTAGCAGCGACGGGCGCACCACCACATCGGCGTCGCGCAGCTCGTAGGTGTTGATGCTTTTGCCCATGATGGCAAAGGTTTGCAGCAGGATCTGCAGTGTGTCGTTGGCCAGATTGCCCTCGGGCGCGCTAGAGATATCGACAGCAATCACCAGCTCGGCGCCCATCTGGTGCGCAAACCGCACCGGCACCGGCGACACCAGGCCGCCGTCCACGTACTCATGCGTACCGATCTTCACCGGCTGGAACACCGCGGGCACTGCGCTGGACGCGCGCACCGCCGTGCCGGTATCCCCGCGCTGGAACAGCACGGCCTCGCCGCTGTTCAGGTCGGTGGCCACAATGCCCAGGGGCAGCGGCATGGCTTCGATCGGCCGGTTCGCCACCTGGGCGTTGACGTAGCGGGCCAGCGCATCGCCGCGCAGCATGCCGCGGCTGAAGATCGGCAGAGTCCAGTCGGTGAACGCGGCCTCCTCCATGGTCTCGGCGACCAGCTGCATCTGGGCACCGGTCTTGCCACTGGCATACAGCGACGCCACCAGGCTGCCCGCCGAGGTACCCACCACCAGGTCCGGCCGGATGCCCGCCTCTTCCAATACCTGCAGCACGCCCACATGGGCAAAGCCGCGGGCTGCACCGCCGCCCAGGGCCAGGCCTATGCGCGGCAGGCGCTTGGCGACAGGCGGATTGACCGTCGGCGGCTGGTTGACCTCGACCGGCGCCGTGGCACAGCCGGCCAGAAACACCGCTACAGCTAGCAGCCCGCCGGCCCGCCAGCCCAGGCCACGGCCTGCTTGGAATGGGTTGAAAAAATACCGTGTTGTTTGTTGTGTCATTGCCGCTACCGTATCTGTCGCAGATAAATCTTTCATGTACCGCCAGGTACCGATGCGGGTATTCTCGCCGGCCCGCAGCAGCCCAATCTGGCCGACAATCGGCTCGCCATGCTGCAACGCCTCAACGCCCACACCCTGCTACTGTTTGGACTGCTGGGCGTCGCGGCCGGCTGGTGGAGCCAGGGCAGCCTGCCCGCCCACCAACGGCTGGCACCGGCCACGCTGACCGAGCCGCTGCAGACCGCCACTGCCAGCGCCGCCTTCACGGCCCGCGTTGGCCAGGTCGACTACCGCATCACCCCACGCTACGACTACGAACTGGTGGGCCTGGTGGTCAGCCGGCACGACTCCGACGCCTGGTGGGACTGGATCCACGCCGCCAGCAACGACCACCTGAACGTGGTCGACCTGTGTGTGGTGTGGGGCGCCAATGCGGCGGCCGGTGCCTATGAGCGCATGGCCTTTTCCAGCGGCCAGTTCGTCTGCTACTTCAGCACCGACAGCGATGAGATCTGGCGCCCCGACTATGTGCGCGCGCTATCGAACAACCACCTGCTGACCGATTCGCCGCGCATTGCCCGCCAGCTGCGCGGCATGCAGGTGGGCGATCAGATCCGCCTGCGCGGCAGCCTGGTGGAATACGCGCACAACGCCGGCTTCGCGTTCTTCAGAGGCACGTCGACCAGCCGCGACGACACCGGTAGCGGTGCCTGCGAAACGATTTTTGTGCGCGAAGCCAGCGTGCTGCAGGCAGCACCCGCCTGGCCGCGCTGGCTATCGCGCCTGGGCTGGGCCTTGCTGGTCATCGGACTGGTACTGCTGTGGAAGCAGCCGCACCGGGCGCGCGACTGATTACTATCAAAAATATAGCTGCTGGCGCAGGTAGTATTTGCGCTAGAAGGCATTTTTGTATAAAAAAAGACCGGGCACTTTGCAGTGCGCCGGTCTTTAGGCAGTAGCAGATCAGGGCTTAGTTCAGCACGATCTTTTTCTTGGCGGTCAGTATCTTCAGCAGCCGCGGCAAGAACAGCACCGACAGCACCACGATTAGCAGGGTCAGCGACATCGGGCGTTCCAGGAAGATGCTCCACTTGCCTTCGCCGATGGACAGCGCATTGCGCATCTGGGCTTCGGCCAGCGGGCCCAGGATCATGCCGACCACCACCGGTGCGGTCGGGAAGTCGAAGCGCCGCATCACCACACCCAGCAGGCCGATACCGTACAGCAGCACCAGGTCGAACGCGCTTTGGCGCATGCCGTAGACGCCGACCGTAGCGAAAATCAGGATACCGGCGTACAGCTGGGGCTTGGGAATCTTCAGCAGCTTGACCCACAGGCCGACCATGGGCAGGTTCAGCACCAGCAGCATCACGTTGCCGATGTACAGCGAAGCGATCAGCGCCCAGACCAGGTTGGCGTTGGTGTCGAACAGCTGCGGACCAGGCTGGATGCCGTAGTTCTGGAACGCGCCGAGCAGAATCGCCGCGGTGTTCGAGGTCGGGATGCCCAGGGTCAGCAGCGGGATCAGCGTGGCGGTGATGGCCGCATTGTTGGCGGCTTCGGGGCCGGCCACACCTTCGATGGCGCCGGTGGTACCAAACTCTTCCTTGTTCTTGGAGATCTTCTTCTCGACCGCGTAGCTCAGGAAGGTCGGAATCTCGCTGCCGCCGGCCGGGATCGTGCCGAACGGGAAGCCGATGGCGGTGGCGCGCAGCCAGGCTGGCCAGGAGCGCTTCCACTCGGCCTTGGTCATGTGGACCTTGCTCATGGGGTTGGCGGTTTCTACCGTGCGGCCTTCGTACATCACGTTGTACAGGGCTTCGCTGACGGCGAACAAGCCGACGGCGATCAGCACCACTTCCAGGCCGTCCATCAGCTCCGAGACACCACCGGTGTAGCGGGCCGAGCCGGTCAGCTGGTCCAGCCCGACCAGGCCCATGGCCAGGCCGATGAACAGCGAAGTCAGGCCGCGCACCGTGCTCTTGCCCAGCACCGCGCTCACCGTGGTGAAGGCCAGCAGCATCAGCATGAAGTATTCGGGCGGGCCCAGGCGGATCGCGTAGGTGGCCACCAGCGGCGCAAACAAGGTCACCAGCACGGTGGCGATGGTGCCCGCCACAAACGAGCCTATGGCGGCCGTCGCCAGGGCGGCGCCGGCACGGCCATTCTTGGCCATCTTGTTGCCTTCCATGGCCGTGACCATGGAGCCCGATTCACCCGGCGTGTTCAACAGGATGGAGGTGGTCGAGCCACCGTACATCGCGCCGTAGTAGATGCCGGCAAAGAAGATCATCGAGGCCGTGGCCTCGACCTTCACGGTGATCGGCAGCAGCATCGCTACTGCGGTAGCCGGGCCGATACCGGGCAGCACGCCAATGGCCGTGCCCAGGGTGCAACCCACCAGCGCCCACAGCAGGTTCACCGGCGTACCCGCCGTGATGAAACCCTGCAATAAATTGTTCCAAATATCCATTACAACCATCCCGTCTGCGTCAAGCCAGGCAAATTGATGGCCAGCAGTTGCGTAAACATCCAGTACACCGGCGCGGCAATCGCAAAGCCCACCGCACCGTCCACCACCCAGGAGCGCAGGCTCATATCGAGCCGGCCTTCGGCCGATTTAAAGCCACGCACCGCCAGCACAAAGCACAGGGTGCAGCTCAAGATGAAACCGATGGTGGTGATCAAGGCGGCGTTGAGCAAGATGCCCACCGACACCCACACGAAGGCGGGCCAGTCGGCCCGCTCTCCGCCGGACGGCTCTTCCATGAAACGGAAGCCGCCGGACTGCGACTCCCACACCAGCAGCGCGCCGAACAGCATCAGCGCCACCGCCACCACCCAAGGCAGAAAGTTGGGGCCAACGCCGGAGTAGCCCGCATCGGACTTGATGTCCAGGGCCCCCACGGCCATTGCCACACCCACAGCCGCGGTGCCCAGACCGATCAAGGTCTGGGAGGTTTTCATAGACTGAGCCATCGCCTTACACCATGCCCGACTTGACCATGGTGGCGCGCAGGCTGGCGAAGTCGTCATCGACAAACTTCTCGAACTCTGCGCCGGAGATCACGGCGGGCGTCCAGTTGTTCTTCTCGACCGCTTCGGCCCAGGCTTTGGACTTGGTGGCCTTGATGATCAGCTCGGTCAGCGTCTTGCGCTGCTCGGGGGTGATGCCGCCCGCGCCGTACACGCCGCGCCAGTTTCCGATTTCCACGTTGATGCCCTGCTCTTTCAGGGTCGGGATGTCCACGCCTTTCAGGCGCGTGCCCGAAGTCATGGCCAGCGCCTTCATCTTGCCGGTCTTGATGTATTCGGAGAACTCGCTCAGGCCGCTGCCGCCCACCGTGACGTTGCCGCCCAGGATGGCCGCAGTGGCTTCACCGCCCCCACGGAAGGCCACGTAGTTGATCTTGGAGGGGTCTACGCCTGCATCGCGGGCAATCATGGCCGCAGCGATGTGCTCGGTGGAGCCGCGCGAACCGCCGCCCCATTTGATGCTGCCGGGGTCTTTCTTCAGCTGCTCGACCACTTCCTTCATGTTCTTGAACTGCGAATTGGCTGGCAGCACGAACACGTTGTACTCGGTGGTCAGGCGCGCCAGCGGCGTGGCCTGCGACAGGCTGACCGGTGGCTTGCCGGTGATGATGCCGCCCAGCATGACGGCGCCCATGACCATCAAGGCATTGGGGTCGCCCTTGCTGCCGTTGACGAACTGGGCCAGGCCCAGAGCGCCGGCTGCGCCGCCCTTGTTGTCGAAGCTGACGGTGTCAACCACCTTGGCATCGGTCATGGCCTTGCCCAAGGCACGGCCGGTGGTGTCCCAGCCGCCACCGGGGTTGGCCGGAATCATCATCTTGATATTGGTGCTGGCACGGGCTGCCATGGGCAGGGTTCCGGCAGCGGCCAACACGGCCAAGGACTTCAAAAAAGCATCACGACGCATAACTGTCTCCTGAGGAATGGACGAACCTGCCGATCATGCATCGCTTGCCTGTCAGTTCGCTGTCGGAATGTACTAGGGGAAATGCTAATGTCGGGGGTTATGAAACTGCTCCTTGTTGAAGACGATCCGGCCATGCAGACCACGCTGCAGCGGGCCCTGAGCCGGCGCGGCATCCGCGTGCAAGCCTGCGGCGACGGGCGGGTGGCACTCGATTTATGGCTGACCAACCCGCCCGATGTGGTGCTGCTCGACCTGACCCTGCCCGGCATGGACGGCCTGCAGGTGCTGGCCGCGGCCCGCAAGGAAGGCCTGCGCACCCCGGTGCTGATACTCACCGCGCGCGGCACCGTGGGCGACCGGGTGCTGGGCCTGAACGCCGGCGCCGACGACTACCTGCCCAAGCCCTTCGACCTGGAAGAGCTCGAAGCCCGCCTGCGCGCGCTGGCCCGACGCAGCGCCGACAGCAACGCCGACTTTGAAGATAAATCGGCCCCCAGTGCAATCACAGTTGGCACGCTACGCTATGAAAAAGAGAGTGGCGCGGTCTACCACCTGGACCAGATCATGGAGCTCAGCCCACGCGAACTGGCGCTGTTACGCCCCCTGCTGGCCCAGCCAGGCCACGCGGTCACCAAGGAGCGCTTGTTCGAACTGGTGTTCCCCGGCGCCCAGGAGGTGCAGTTCGAAGCGATCGAAGTCATCGCCTACCGGCTGCGCAAAAAGCTCAGCCATACCGGCGTGCAGCTGATGACCCTGCGCGGCCTGGGCTACCTGCTGAAAGCCAGTGCATGAAAGCCAGCGCATGAACTGGCCCGCCCGCCCCACCCGCTCGCTGCGCAGCACCCTGCTGCTGGGCATCTTGCTGCCGGTGCTGGCGGTGGTGGCCATCAACTCGGTCAACCAATACCGGCAGACCCTGGCCGCCATCAACATCGCCTACGACCGCACCCTGCTGGCATCGGCCAAGTCGATTGGCGAACAGCTGGACGTGGACGGTTACGACGAGAAATCGGTGCTGCGCTCCACCGTGCCCTACTCGGCGCTGGAGGCCTTCGAGGCCGACAACAAGAGCAACATCTTCTACCGCGTCTCCAGCCTGGGCGGTGAAATGGTGTCCGGCTTTGCCGAGCTGCCGTTCTGGCACGGCACCATTCCCAACCGCACCACCTACTCGGCCCTGGTGGATTTCTATGACGATACCGTAGGCGTTGAGCCGGTGCGCGTAGCCGTGCTGCTGCAGCCCGTGGCCAGCGATACCGGCCGCGCCATGGCAGTGATCCAGGTGGCCGAAACCCTGGAGCTGCGCCACACCCTGGCACGGCAAATCCTGCTCGACACCCTGTGGCACCAGGCCGCGCTGATCGCCTTGATCGCCTTGGTGGTGGTACTGGTGGTGCAGCGCGCCACCCGGCCGGTACGCAAGCTCAGCGACCTGCTGCAGACCCGGCCTGAGGGCGACCTGACCCACCTGAGCGCCCCCGACGCGCCCCGCGAACTGCGCCCCCTGGTCGACGCCACCAACCAGGTGATGGACCGGCTGCAGCACCTGCTGGACCACCAGAAGCGCTTTGTGCGCGACGCCTCCCACCAGCTGCGCACCCCACTGGCGGTGCTGAAAACCCAGGTCCAGTCGGCGCTGCGCAACGACGTCGAGCCACGCCAGGCGCTGCTGGAAATCAACGCCACCGTCGACCGCGCCACCACCCTGGCGAACCAGATGCTGGCCCTGGCCAAGGTCGAGCAGCTGCGGCAGCAGGCCAATGCCAGCGTGCGCGACTGGTCGGAGGTGGTACGCGCGGTGGCGCTCGACCTGTCGCCGCTGCTGGCCGACAAGGACATAGACTTTGCCATCCACACCACGCCTACCCCGGTACTGGCCCACGATTGGATGCTGCGCGAACTGGCGCGCAACCTGCTGCACAACGCCATCAAGCAAACCCCGGTCGGCAGCGTGCTGGAGGTGCAGCTGGTGGCCGACGGTGGGCAGGCCAGCCTGTGCATTGCCGACAGCGGCCCGGGCATCAGCGCCGAGCTGGCGAAGCGCCTGTACCAGCCGTTTTCGGCCGGCGATGTGCACCACGGTTCGGGTATGGGCCTGGCCATCTGCCACGAGATCGTGCAAGCCCTGGGCGGCCAGATTGCGCTGGTGAACCGCGAGCTGCAAGGGCATCGCGTCGGCCTGAATGCCACGGTGCGCCTGCCACTGGTTCAGAATACCTGACCATGGACAAACTACGCATAGACAAGTGGCTCTGGGCGGCACGCTTCTACAAGACCCGCAGCCTGGCCACCGAAGAGGTCAACAAGGGCCGGGTGCAGGTTGGCGGCCAGGACGTGAAGCCGGCCCGCGAAGTCAAGGCCGGCGACCACATCACGCTGCGCAGCGGGCCGGTGGTGCGCACCATCGTGGTGGTCGGCATCAGCCAGGCCCGCGGCCCGGCACCGGTAGCCCAAACCCTGTACAGCGAAACCCCCGAGAGCCTGCAGGCCCGCACCGCTGCTGCCGAACAGCGCCGGCTGGCCCCCGAGCCGGCGCACAGCCTGGACCACGGCCGCCCCACCAAGCGCCAGCGGCGCGCAATCAACGAATGGGACCAGGCCGGCCAGGGCTGGGGCGACCGCTGGAGCGCCTCGGTGGACGATTAGCCGGCTTACTCCAGCCGAATCCCCTTCTGCCCGATCAGCCCGCGCATCAGGCCCATCTCTTCCTGCACCCGGCGCTGAAGCCCGGCGGGCGAGGTGCCCACCGCCTGCCAGCCCTGGTGGAACAGCTTGGCGCGGACCTCGGGGTCGCGGTAGATCTTGGCGATCTCGATGGCTAGCCGGGCCTGGGCAGCCTTGGACAGACTGGCCGGGCCGATCAGCGCGTTCCACACCTCCAGGTTGAAGTCGCGCACCCCGGCTTCGGCCAGCGACGGCACATCGGGCACCAGCGCGCTGCGGCCGCCGGCCAGGCCGATGGCGCGCAGCTTGCCGGACTTCACCTGCGGCATGGCCAGGCTAGGCGGCAGCAAAGCCATCTGGATCTGTCCGCCCAGCAAGGCCGTCACCGCCTGTGGATTGCCCTGGAACGGGATGTGCAGCGGCGCCATGCCCGGCACCTTGGCGGCCAGCAGCTCCAGCCCCAGATGCGCAACCGTGCCATTGCCAGGCGAGCCGTAGTTCCAGCTGGCGCCGCCCTGGCGCGCGGCCTCGAAGAACGCCGCCCCGCCCGGCAGGCTGGCCGGCGCCACCAGCACCAGCGGCGCGGTGGTCAGCAGCGACAGGTAGCAGAAGTCCTTGGCCGGGTCATAAGGCAGCTGCGGATACAGCATCTTGGCCGAGGTCAGGTTGCCGTTGATGACGACGCCCAGGGTGTGGTCGTCGGTGGCCTTGGCCACCGCATCCGCGGCGATGTTGCCAGAGGCACCGGGCTTGTTTTCCACGATCACCGGCTGGCCCAGCACCTTGCCCAGCGCATCGGCCAAAGTGCGGGCCGAAATATCGGGCGACGAGCCGCCAGCAAAGCCCACCAGGATGCGCACCGGCTTGGTCGGCCAGGCCGGTTCAGCCAACGCGGGAGCGGCCAGTCCGGCCAGGGCCAGCAAGGAAACCAGGGTTGCAGTACGTCGTTGCATGGGTATTAGCGCCATTTTTGAAAAGACTGGATTCTCGCCCGCCAAATAACCACAGCCCCGATGCCGGAACCCCAAAGCACCCAGCGCCCGCCCGCGGACAGCTGCTACGCTGGCACACCGTGGCAGCAAATAGCTATCACTTTAGTAGCTGCTTGCACTTATTAAATAAGCGCTACGGCCGTTTTTTATATAAATTTTTATAAGCACCTCCGACCAGGCTTCAGACACCACGCACGCCCTTCCAGAAACACCGCAGAACTGGCTTCGCCAGGC
This sequence comes from Rhodoferax sp. OV413, assembly GCF_900104385.1. Lineage (GTDB taxonomy): Bacteria > Pseudomonadota > Gammaproteobacteria > Burkholderiales > Burkholderiaceae_C > Rhodoferax_B. Next base: position 730,197 of record NZ_FNJA01000001.1, read on the forward strand.
TGCTGGTGTTGCCCCCTGCAAGGGGGTTGGCGAAAGACGCGCAGCGCTGCAGCCTGGGGGTGAGCCAACTCCAGCATGATTCCTTTATCCGTTTTAGACCTCGCCCCCATCACTGAGGGCGGCACCGCAGCCGACTCGTTCCGCAACACCCTGGACCTGGCGCAGCACGCCGAGCGCTGGGGCTACCAGCGCTACTGGCTGGCCGAGCACCATGGCATGCGCGGCATTGCCAGCGCGGCCACCGCGGTGGTCATAGGCCACGTAGCAGCTGGCACCCAACACATCCGCGTAGGCGCGGGTGGCGTGATGCTGCCCAACCATTCGCCGATGGTGATTGCCGAGCAGTTCGGCACGCTGGAGTCGTTGTTCCCGGGACGCATCGACCTGGGCCTAGGCCGCGCACCCGGCTCCGACCAGGCCACAGCCCGCGCATTGCGGCGCGACCTGCAGTCGGACTCCGACCAGTTCCCGCAGGACGTGGTGGAGCTGCAGCATTACTTCGCGCCAGTGCAGCCCGGTCAGACCCTGCGCGCCGTACCCGGCGCAGGGCTGAATGTGCCGTTGTGGATCTTGGGCTCCAGCACTTTTGGCGCCCAGCTGGCGGCCGAACTCGGCCTGCCCTACGCGTTTGCCTCGCACTTCGCGCCGGCGCAGATGCTGTCGGCCATCGCCATCTACCGTGCCCGCTTCAAGCCTTCTGCCCAGCTGGCCAAGCCCTATGTGATGCTGGGCTTCAATGTTTTTGCGGCGGAGACGGATGCAGCCGGGCAGTTCTTGTTCAGCTCTTTGCAGCAGGCCTTTGTGAACCTGCGCAGCGGCCGGCCGTCAATGCTGCAGCCGCCGGTGGACGGCTACGCGGACCGCCTGCAAGCGCCCGAGCGGTCCATGATCGAGCAGGCCTTGTCCTGCGCGGCCGTCGGCTCGCCCGACACCGTGCGCCGAGCGATGCAGACATTTCTGGACCAGACCGGGGCCGACGAGCTGATGCTGACCTCGCAAATCTACGACCACGCGGCCCGGCTGCGCTCCTACCAGATCACCGCGGAATTGCGCGCCGACCTGCAGCGCCGCTGATCAGGCCAGGGCTTCCAGCAGGCCGGGCGCGGTAGGCTCGGCATCGGTTCGGCGCAGGCAGTGCTTGCCCTCCTGCTTGCCCAGGTACATGGCGGCGTCGGCGCGTTTGATCAGGGTCAGCGCGTCGCTGCCGTCGTGTGGAGCCAGCGCGTAGCCTATGGTCATGCCGACCTGGCAGCGCTGCTCGCGCAGCTGGAACGGCTCGCGGAACGCATCCAGCAGCTCCTGCCCCAGCTCCTGCGCCTGCTCGTCACGGTGCAAGCCACCGGCCATGACCACAAACTCATCTCCGCCCAACCGCGCCACCACGTCGTTGTGCCGCATCAGCTGCTGCAGCCTATCGGCCACAGCAATCAACAGCTCGTCACCCACATCATGGCCATACCGGTCGTTGACGGGCTTGAAGCCGTCCAAGTCCAACACAAAGATGGCCACAAGATTGTCGATGGTGCAGTGTGGCAGGGCCGCGGTCAGCGCGGCGCTGAGGCCGCGGCGGTTCGGCAGGCCGGTCAGCGGGTCGGTGTGGGCCAGGGAGTGCATGGCGTCGCGCTCCTGGTTGGCCCGCTTGGCCGCGTGCTGTACCGCAGTGGAACGCAGGCTGAGCAAGCGCATCAGCAGCATGGTGTCAAGCAGCGTGGCCAGCTGCACCGAATGCTGGGTCCAGCCGTTCATCGGGATGTGGCCGAAGATCACGCCCGTCATGGTGGCGGCCGCCGAGAAGTACAGCAAGGCCCCAAGCAAGATGTAGATGCCCATCGAATCCCCCTGCCGCACCCGGCGGATCGCCCCCGGCAAGGCCAGCAAGGTGGGCGTCAAGCCCAGCACGCCGATGATGGCGCTGACGGCGCGGGTGGTCAGGCCGTCGGCCGCAAACACCAGCGCCACCACCACGGTCAGCAGGGCGCCGCTCTTCATCACGCGGCTGAAGAAGCGGTGGCTGTCCGGCCCCAGCAGCACATGCTCGAAGAACAGGAAGAAGCCGCAGCTGGACATCAACGCGGCCAGCGGCGCCATGTGCAGCTCCATCCAGCGGTTGCCAGGCCACAGATACTGCGCGCCAATGCCGAACTGCAGTAGCGAGAACAGCAGGCCTCCGCCCACGATCAAGGCGTACTTCATGAACACCAGGTCGCGCAGGCCTAGCCAGTGCGTCAGGCTGTAGGCCAGCAGGCACAGCGACAAGCCGATCATCAGTCCCTGCAGCATTTGTTCGCGCAGCGCCTGGACCAGAAACGCCGCCGGCGTGCTCAAGGTAATGGGCACCACCATGGCGCCGGTGGTCTCAATGCGCAACAGCAGGGTATAGCTCTGGCCGGGCTGCAGCTGCACGATCATGCTGTGCGAGCGCGAGGCGCGTGGATGGTCTGGGTCCATCTGCAGATTGCCCATCAGTGCCTGCTGTTCGATCTGGCCGCCGCGCACCAGGTAGGCGTCGATGCGGTTCAGCACCGGGTAGTCGATGTCCAGCACCCGCTGCAGGCCGGCGCTGGCGTCCACGCTGAACGGCACCCTCAGCCACACCGGCTCAGGCCGCAGGCCCAGGGTGGAATGGGCGCCGCGGGGCGGCTCAAACAGCGGGGTCTGCTGGAGTATTTGCGCAATGTCCAGCTGGCGACCCGGGTCGGGCAGGATGCTGACAGACTGCCACAGATCGATCTGCGGCGTGTCCTCGTGCACCACCAGGGGCGCGGCCAGGCCCAGCAGGGGCAAAGCCGCCAGCCAGCCCAGCGCCCACCGGCCGAAAAGACGGGTCAGCTGGCGGAACAGGAACATCGGGGCCAATCGCTGCATGGGAGTCAAGTGGCGCGCGACGATTGGCGCCAGCTGCCGCGGGTCGTCATGCGGTCTTCCAGGCGGTTCATCCAGCGTGGCGCCTTGGGGTCATCGCTCCACTGGTCCATCATGCCGCCCACCTGGTCGAGCAGGCGCTGCGGCAGCTTCAGCGGCCGGGTCTGGTCCATCAATAGCTGGGCCATGAACTGGTAGCCGAGGATGCGGGTGATGAAGCGCGATATCGAGAATTCGGGGAACACCCAGCGCACCACCGTGTCGATGCCGCGCACCAAGGCCATGCACAGCGTAAACGCCATGCGCGACAACCAGGCCACCGGCCCGGTCAGGCCCAGGGCCTGCATGGTGGCACCGCCGCACAGATAACCGGTGATCAGCACTGGGAACGGCCGCACCAGCCGCCAGGGAATCACCTGCTCCATCACGTTCATCAGCGCCAGGGCCAGCGGCGGCCGCGGGTCGGGCGTGACCGGGTGGGCCTGGCCGTCGGCCTGGAAGCGGGCGAACAGGGTTTCGGCCTGGGCCATGGTGTCGGCCATGAGGCTGCGCTCGATGCCGAGCACATGGCCGACCACGTTCCAGGCGTGCAGATAGGCTTCCTCGTCCGCCGCGGGCAAGGCCAGGCCCAGGCGGCGCAAGCTGCGTAGAAAAACATAGCCGAAGGTGAGCAAGGTATAGGCCAGTTCCTGCTGGTTGCAGGGCAGTCCGTCGTCGCGGGTGTTCCAGCCGCGCGCAAACAAGGCCTGGTACATGTCCTGGGAGCTATCGGCCAACGCGGGCACGGGGGCGGCATCGGCCTGCAAGGCTTCGGTCGGGCTGCCGCGCAGGATCAGATGCCGCACCATCGCATGGATCAGGCGCACCTTGAGCACCTGGGCCACGCCGGCGCCGCTGGCGTCGGTCAAGCCGCCGTGCAACATCACCGGGAACACCATGGCCGCGGTGGCACGGATGCGGTAGTCGGTGCGCTGCACCAGTTGGCCGGTGTCTTGCAGCACGGCCGCCAGGTCGGGCACCACATAACACTCGGGCAGGCTGGAGCAAAACAACAGCACGCAGGACAAGGCGCCAAAGTCCATGAACAGGACTTCGGCGCGCTGGATTTTTGCAGGGTCGGCCCAGTCGGGCAGCACCTGCGCGGCCTGCAGATAGGCTTGCAGGGCCGCAGCCATTTCGGGTGGTGTGTCGGGCGGCGCTTGCCAGCCGGGCAGCTGGGCATTGCTCTGCCACTGGCCAATAAGCCGGTTCACCTGGGCGATGCGCAGCCACTGGTCAGCCTGCGCCAGGGTGCGCGCGCTGGCGCTGGCGCTGGCGGTGTCGGGTACCGAAGGCCAGGGTCCTACGATGCCGGCAATCGTGCTGTCGGCCAAAGGATCGGCTTGGAAGGAAGGCGTGGCGGTATCAGGGTGCAAGTGCAGAGTCCTGTAAGGCGGTCGGGGTAACCCCGCATTCTAGGGGCTCCATACGACACTCCATACAAAGCCAGTACACAGCTACTTGCGCAAGGGCCTCAGCAGATCCGACAAGCCGTTGTGGTCGATCTCGTGCATCAAGGCCAGCAGCCGGCCGATGTCGCCGGGCGGAAAGCCTTCGCGCGCAAACCAGTTGAGGTAGTTGCCTGGCAGGTCGGCAATCAGGGTGCCCTGGTGCTTGCCAAAAGGCATTTGCACGGTGACCAGGCGTTGGAGTTGTTCGGAGTCCATGGGCGGCGACTTTACACTGGCCCCATGCACCAAACCACCACCCCACTGGCCTGGGGCATCATCGGCTGCGGCGCCGTCACCGAACGCAAAAGCGGCCCGGCTTTCAACAAGGTTGCGGGCTCGCGCCTGGTCGCGGTGATGCGCCGCAATGCCGCGTTGGCCCAGTCGTATGCCGAACGCCATGGCGTGCCGCGCTGGACGTCCGACGCCGACGCGCTGATCCACGACCCCGAGGTTAACGCCATCTACATCGCCACCCCGCCCGACAGCCACCATTTCTACGCACTGAAGGTCGCCGTCGCCGGCAAGATCTGCTGCGTGGAAAAGCCCATGGCACCCAGCCACCGCGAATGCCTGGAGATGGTGGCCGCCTTCGAGGCCGCCGGACTGCCCTTGTTCGTGTCCTACTACCGGCGCTCGCTGCCGCGCTTTGCGCAGGTCAAGCAGTGGCTGGACCAGGGCGCGATTGGCGCGGTGCGGCATGTCCATTGGTCATTCAGCCGCAAGCCGAATACGGCTGACTTGGCCCACACCGCCAATTGGCGCACCGACCCGAAAGTGGCCGGCGGTGGCTATTTTGAAGACCTGGCCAGCCACGGCCTGGACCTGATGGGGCATCTGCTAGGCGACATCTGCCAGGCCAAAGGCATCGCCAGCAACCAGCAAGGCCTGTACGCGGCGGCAGATGCGGTCAGCGGCGTCTGGCAGTTTGCCAGCGGGGCTACAGGTTCGGGCTATTGGAATTTTGGTGCGGCTGGTGCGCTGGACGAGATGCTGATCCACGGCAGCCAGGGGCAAATCAAGTTTTCAGTCTTCGGCGAACAGCCGGTGCAGCTGCAGACCGCGGATGGCACGCAAAGTCTGGAGATCGCCCACCCGGAAAACATCCAGTTCTTCCACATAGAGAACATGCAAAAGCACATCAATGGACAAGTTCTCCACCCATCGACAGGCCAGACCGCGCAGCGCGCGACCTGGGTGATGGAGCAGATACTGGCCGGCTAACCCCCTGCGCGCTTGACCGTATAGCCCTGCTTCTGCAGCAGCGCGATCACCGTGTCACAGTGGTCGCCCTGCACTTCGATCACGCCGTCTTTCACCGTGCCGCCGCTGCCGCAGGCGGCTTTCAACTGCTTGCCCAGCGTAGTCAGGCCCGCCAGGTCCAGCGGCACGCCTTTCACCAGGGTCACGCCCTTACCGGCCCGGCCCTTGGTTTCGCGCGACACGCGCACGATGCCGTCGGTCTTGGGCAGCGGCTTCTGGCCGCAGATGCAGTCGGCCACCGGTTTGCGGCAGACCGGGCACATGCGGCCGGTTTCGGTGGAATACACCAGGCCACCGCTGCTGGCTTTGCTTTTCATACAGTTACTATCAAAAAAATAGCACCTAGCGCTGGTATTACCTGCGCTAGGTGCCGATTTGGCTTATAAATTTAAGCTTTGGACTTGATGTAGTTGGCCATGCCGTCGGTAATTTCCTTCTTGGCCGCGTCAATGCCTTCCCAGCCAATGACCTTGACCCATTTGCCCTTTTCCAGGTCTTTATAGTGTTCGAAGAAATGGCTGATGGCCTTCAGGCGCATCTGGTTCACGTCTTCGATTTTTTGCCAGTGGGTGTAGATCGGCAGGATCTTGTCGGTGGGCACGGCCAGCACCTTGCCGTCCACGCCGGCTTCGTCTTCCATCATCAAGATGCCGATGGGGCGGCAGGTCACTACCACGCCGGGGAACAGCGGGTATGGGGTGATCACCAGCACATCCACAGGGTCGCCGTCGCCGCTCAGGGTCTGGGGCACGTAGCCGTAGTTGGTCGGGTAGTGCATGGCCGTGGTCATGAAGCGGTCCACAAAGATCGCGCCGGATTCTTTGTCCACTTCGTACTTGATCGGGTCGGCGTTCATCGGGATTTCGATCACGACGTTGAAGGCATCGGGGGCGTTCTTGCCTGGGGGTACGTTGTTCAGGGACATGGTTGTCTATGGAAGTTGAAGTTAAAAAAGCTTGCTTGCTGGGCCGTGATTTTGCCTCAGCCGGGTGACGCCGGCCTGACGGCCCAGGCTGAAACGGAAAAGGCGACACGGCACCTGCATGCCGTGTCGCCTGTTTACAGGGCCTGAGCCCCGTCCCGTTTAAGGTGCCGTGCAGTACTGCGGCGTGTTGCTTGCCGGGATCGTCGGCAAGTTGGCCGTGTAGGTACCCACAGAGCGCACCGTGATCACGCAGCTGGCGCTGACATCAAACTCGAACAGGTTCCAGTAATCGGTGCTGGCCGACTCGCCGCTGGTTGGCGGCGTGATCAGCTGCAGGCTGCGGCCGGGAATGTTGAGCTCAACCCGGGCGCCAGACTGGGCAATCGGGCCGGCTCCATAGCCGGAGTAGTTGTGCACCGAGTACTTGTAGGTACCGACCATCAGCTTGGTCAGGGTAACGACTTCAGGGCCGTAGCTGGTCGTGTCATCCACATCCAGATTGGCGAAAGGCTGTGCCAGCAAAAGGCCGTCATTGCTGAAATACACATGCTCTCCGCTAGGGGTGATGAGGTGCGAGTCCAGATCGCTCGGCAAAGCGCCCCAGGTCAGCTTCATGGTGACACCAGCTCCGGTCGAGCCCAGCGTCAGGCAGTCGGTCACATTGATGTCCACCGCGCTCGACGCGTTACGCACAGTGTTGGTCAAACGCCCGGCAGACAGGCCCACGATGGTGGCGATGCTGCTGCGGCGGATCGGCAAGCTAAAGTTGCCGTTGGCGTCGGTGTAGACCGAGCTGGTGCCGGTGTAGTCGATACCGTCGCTGGTGACCAGCGCATTCGCCACCACCGCGCCTGCCGCATTCTTCATGCAGCCGTGGTAGATGATGGTGTTGTAGACCTGGTCGGCATTCCAGACCGTGAAATGGCTGACCGTGCCCTCGTAGTAGGCGCTGGCGCCGGTGCCCACCAGTGTGGCCGTGCCCTCCTGCTGCCACAGGCCCGTCGTGGTGTTGAAGTAGAACAGCGGAATGCTGGCCGGCACGCTGCTGCTGCGCGATGACACCGGAATGCGGATGGTGGCGGTCTGGCCGCTCTTCAGATTCAGTGCCACGCCGGCGGAATCGGTCAGGGTCACACTGATGGCGCCAAAGCTTTCAATCGGATTGGTCCCGCCACCTGCCGCCGCAGCGGTGAAGTCGCCAGGCATCAGGGTCGTATCGACGGCCGGATTGATGTCGGTCAGCCGCACGGTGATGTTGCCGGTCGGGATGCTGCCATCGGCGCGCTGCACGCCATTGGCGGGCAGCGTGACGCTGGCCGTGCTGCCCGGTATCGTGACCGAGCCACCAGTAGCGACGGCTACATTGGTGCTGATGCCTACCGGGATCAAGCGGGCCTGGACATCGGTGGTGGCATCGGCCACTACGTTGGCCACGCGCGCGCCTTCGGCGTATGCGGTGGACTCGAACACCACGGTCACGCGACTACCCGCCGTGACACCAGACAAAGTGAAGCTGCCGTCGGCCGCGGTGGTAGTGCTCAGCGAGCCCACGCGTACCGTCACACCGGCGATCCCCAGGCCGGTGCTTTGGTCCAGCGCCTTGCCCGACACTGCTGTCATCGAAGTCGTCGGCGTAGGCGTACTGGCACTACCGCCGCTACCGCCACCACAGGCCAGCAAGCTGACCGCCGTGAGCAAACCCAGTCCCCACATGCGACAGGATCGCAGTGCATTTTTAGCCATAAGAAAAGTCCCTTGAAAGAAGCCATACGGCCCCCGGATGGACTCCATCCAGGGGATCAATCTGCACCTACGCCGTGCTCCAGGGCGAGCCCTCGAAAAGCAATCTGGGGTGCGCTGCGGAATGTAGGGTGATCCCCTAGGGTTTACGTACGCTACACAAAGTGTTACCGCAGTTTCTGCCCGGTTTATCCTTTATATTGAGGACGTTGGCCAATCGTCTCCGCCCTTTCAAATGTCGGATCCGCGAGGAAGCAACGCAGCGGGAGCCTCGCTAGCGTTGCGCTCCCATCTCGCGAAACAACGACTAAAAAGGAGACATCCCTATGGCAAGCAACTCAGCGCTGATTCTGGCGCTCGTGTGTGGATTCATCGCGGTGGCTTACGGGTTCTGGGCCCGCAGCTGGATACTGTCCCAAGACGCAGGCAATGCGCGGATGCAGGAAATTGCCGGCGCCATCCAGACGGGCGCTGCCGCCTATCTGGCCCGCCAATACCGCACCATCGCCATCGTCGGCCTGGTACTGGCCATTCTGATTCTGTTTTTTCTGGACGCTCTGTCGGCCATCGGCTTCGTAATCGGCGCAGCCTTATCGGGCGCCTGTGGTTTCATCGGCATGAATGTGTCGGTACGCGCAAATGTGCGCACCGCACAGGCAGCCACCAAGGGCATAGGCCCGGCGCTGACCGTGGCGTTCCGCGGCGGTGCCATCACCGGCATGCTGGTGGTCGGCCTGGGCCTGCTGGGCGTGACCGGCTTCTACTGGTTTCTGGTGCCGGACGGCGCCCCCACCGCAGCCCGGTTGAACCCGCTGATCGGCTTTGCGTTTGGCTCGTCGCTGATCTCCATCTTTGCGCGGCTCGGCGGCGGCATCTTCACCAAGGGCGCCGACGTGGGCGCCGACCTGGTGGGCAAGGTCGAGGCTGGCATCCCCGAGGACGACCCCCGCAACCCGGCGGTGATTGCCGACAACGTGGGCGACAACGTAGGCGACTGCGCAGGCATGGCCGCCGACCTGTTCGAGACCTATGCGGTCACGCTGATCGCCACCATGGTGCTGGGCGCTTTGCTGGCCACCGGCGGCGGCAGCAGCACCGTGGTCTACCCGCTGGCGCTGGGCGCGGTGTCCATCGTCGCATCCATCATCGGCTGCTTCTTCGTGGTCGCCTCGCCGGGCATGAAGAACGTGATGCCCGCGCTGTACAAGGGCCTGGCGGTGGCCGGCGTGCTGTCGCTGATCGCCTTCTATTTCGTCACCACCGCCCTGGTGCCCGACAACGCGCTCGGCGGTACCGGCGCGGCCATGAAGCTGTACGGCGCCTGCGCCGTCGGCCTGGTGCTGACCGCCGCACTGGTGTGGATCACCGAGTACTACACCGGCACGCAGTACGCACCGGTGCAGCACATCGCCCAGGCATCGACCACCGGCCACGGCACCAACATCATCGCCGGCCTGGGTGTGTCCATGCGCTCCACAGCCTGGCCGGTGATTTTTGTCTGCGTCGCCATCTGGACCGCCTTCCATCTGGCCGGCCTGTACGGCATTGCGATCGCCGCCACGTCGATGCTGAGCATGGCCGGCATCGTGGTGGCTTTGGACGCCTACGGCCCGATCACCGACAACGCCGGCGGCATTGCCGAAATGGCCGAGATGCCGAAAAGCGTGCGCGACGTGACCGACCCGCTAGACGCGGTGGGCAACACCACCAAGGCCGTCACCAAGGGCTATGCCATCGGCTCCGCCGGCCTGGCGGCGCTGGTGCTGTTCGCCGACTACACCCACAAGCTCGATGCCTATGGCAGCAAGATCACCTTCGACCTGAGCAATCCGATGGTCATCATCGGCCTGTTCATCGGCGGGCTGATCCCCTACCTGTTCGGCGCGATGGCGATGGAGGCCGTGGGCCGTGCCGCCGGCAGCGTGGTGGTGGAGGTACGGCGCCAGTTCCGCGAGATCAAGGGCATCATGGAAGGCACGGCCAAGCCCGAATACGGCAAGGCGGTCGACATGCTGACCACCGCGGCCATCAAGGAAATGATGATCCCCTCGCTGCTGCCGGTGGTGGTACCGATTCTGGTCGGCCTGCTACTCGGTCCCGCGGCGCTGGGTGGCCTGCTGATGGGCACCATCGTTACTGGCCTGTTCGTGGCGATCTCCATGTGCACCGGCGGCGGCGCCTGGGACAACGCCAAGAAATACATCGAAGACGGCCACCACGGCGGCAAGGGCAGCGAGACACACAAAGCCGCCGTCACCGGCGACACCGTGGGCGACCCGTACAAGGACACGGCCGGCCCGGCGGTGAACCCGCTGATCAAGATCATCAACATCGTGGCTTTGCTGATCGTACCGCTGGTGATGCAAATCCATGGCGGCAGCATGCCGATGGCCGGAGCCCACGCCAGCGCCGGCGCGCCAGCGTCGGCCAAAATACAAGGCATGGCGCCGGAGGATGGCGCGTCCATCAGGGTAGACAACGGCGTCGTCAAGCTCTACTTTGCCAGCGGCCAGGCCGATCTGGCCGCCGGTGCTGCTGCGGCACTGACCGATGTAGCCAAGGCCATGGCTGACGGTAAGAAGGCCGTGGTCAGCGGCTTCCACGACGCCACCGGCGACCCGGCGAAAAACCAGGAGCTGGCCAAGCAGCGCGCACTGGCCGTGCGCGATGCGCTGAAGGCCGCCGGCGTAGCCGAAGACAAGATCGAGCTGAAGAAGCCCGAACAAACCCAGGCCGATGGCCCGCCTGCCGAGGCGCGGCGGGTCGAGGTGGCGGTGCAGTAAGCATCTACCCACGCCCCAAGCCCGCCGGGGCTGGTAGCATGCCCAGCGCACGCTACCAGCCCTTTTTCATGACGCAACACACCACACCTTCCCCCATCGGTTTCACCCTCGCCGTCCATGGCGGCGCGGGCACGATTCTGCGCAGCAGCATGAGCCCCGAGCGCGCAGCCGCCTACCACGCCGGCCTGCGCCGGGCCCTGGAAGCCGGCAGGCTGGTACTGGCGGCTGGCGGCGCGGCGCTCGACGCCGTCACTGCCGCGGTGATGGAACTGGAAGACGAGCCGCTGTTCAACGCCGGCCGCGGTGCGGTCTACACCAGCGCTGGTAAGCAGGAGATGGACGCCGCCATCATGGACGGCCGCAACCACGCTGCCGGCGCGGTGGCCGGCATCTGCGGCCCGCGCAACCCCATCCTGGCTGCACGGGCGGTAATGGAGCAGTCCGAACATGTATTGCTGATCGGCGACAGCGCCCTCGCCTTCTGCCAGGCCCAGGGCATCGCCATGGAGGATGCCGCCTATTTCTTCACCGAAGCGCGCTGGCAGGCCTTGCAAGAGACGCTAGCCATGCGCCGCAGCGGCACGCAAGACCAGGACGAATCCCGCAAGCACGGCACGGTGGGCGCGGTAGCGCGCGACATGCACGGCCACCTGGCGGCCGCCACCTCCACCGGCGGCATGACGGCCAAGGCGCCGGGGCGTGTGGGCGACAGCCCGGTCATCGGCGCCGGCACCTGGGCCAGCGACGCCAGCTGCGCCGTATCGGCCACCGGCCATGGAGAAATCTTCATCCGCTATGCGGCGGCCCACGAAATCGATGCGCGCCTGCGTTTTGCTGGCCTGGGGCTGGAAGCAGCCGCGCGGGTGGTGGTGGTGGACCTGCTGGGCCCGGCCGGCGGCTCGGGCGGGGTGATTGCGGTGGACAAGGACGGCAGCTTTGCACTGCCGTTCAACTGCGCGGGCATGTACCGCGGCGTGGTGACTGCAGACGGGGTGCTGCGCACCGCGATTTACGACGAGCCGCTGGTGGACTTCTCGGCTGCCTGATGCAGCCGGAGTGTTACTGAATCACGACAACTTCAACGCGACGGGCTTCGGCATTGCTGCCGCTGCCGGTCAGCATCTCGGGCTTGACCAGCTCGATCTTGTCGGCCACCACGCCCAGGCCGACCAGGGTGTCGCGCACTACCAGGGCGCGCTGCTTGGCCAGTTCTTCATTTTTTGCCTGGTCGCCGGTGGCGTCATGGAAGCCGCTGATGCGCAGCGACTTGCCTTCAGAACCCAGCTTCACCACATCGGCCAAAGCTTCTTTGGCGCCGGCGGCGATGTCGGCCTTGGCGGTGGCAAAGTAGAACTTGACCACGCCGTTTTCCACCTTCACGCTGGCGCCATCGATCTCGACCACTTCTACCGCCGCGGGTGCGGCTTGCTTGGGCATATGGGTTTTGTAGATGCCCAGGCCGATCACCAGGCCGATGACGGCCGCAACCACGCCAAACAAAATCGCCAGTACTACGCCAGGGCCGGTATCGTCGTCAGAAGAAAACATGTTCAGGTCTCCAAGAAAAGAATCGGCCGATTGTAGAGGGCCACGGTGACAGGCCAAAGCCCGCCAGAATTTAGAAGAATAATGGCTCTGGCGCAGGTAGTACCTGCGCCAGCAGCTAGCAATTATGTAGCATTTTGTAATGCCGCCACCGCCAGCGCCAGGGCGTCCATGCCGGCCGGCGTCAGATCCTGCGTCTCCAGGCTCTGGCGCGCTGGCCAGGCGCTGAAGTTATTGCTCTGCGAGCGGCCATAGTGCGGGTCGTAGTGCAGCGCCATTAGCTCGGCAAACAACGCACGCAGATTCCCCTCCTGCGCCCAGGCCTGCCAGCGGCCAATCACCTGCTTGCCGTGCAAGTCCTTCAAATAGCCCAGTTTGTCGGCCAGCAGTTGCGGGTCGTCGCCCAGGTAGGCGTAGTCGCGCAGCAGGTAATCGAGCCGGGCGGCCGGCGTGGCGCGGATTTCCATGCAGGGGCTGGCGCGCATGCGTAGCAGCAGCGGCGTGGGCAGGGTCAGGCGGCCGATCTTGCGGCTTTCGCCCTCCACGTACAGCGGGCGTGCCGGGTCCAGGTTTTCCAGCACATGGGCGATGCCGGTCTCGAAAGCGGTTTGCGAGGGCTGGGCCTGGCCGGGCACCGCTCCCAGGATCGAACCCTTGTGCACCGCCAGGCCTTCCAGGTCCAGCACCTGGTGGCCTTGCGCGGCCAGCGCCTGCAGCACCCGGGTCTTGGCGCTGCCGGTGGCACCCACCAGCACCCGCAGCGGCAGGATCGGGCATTGCGCTTCCAGTGTGTCGATGACAAAGCGGCGCCAGGACTTGTAGCCGCCGGCCAGCTGCTGCGCATCCCAGCCAACCAGGCGCAGCCAGGTCACCATCGAGCCGCTGCGCATACCGCCACGCCAGCAGTAGACCAGCGGCTTCCAGTTGGCCGGTTGCTCGGCAAACTGCCCGCGCAAATGCTTGGCCAGGTTCTCCGCCACCATGGCGCCGCCGACCCGCCGGGCCTCGAAAGCGCCCTGCTGCTTGTACAGCGAGCCGACGATCACGCGCTGGGCGTCGTCCAGCACCGGGCAGTTGATCGCGCCGGGGATGTGGTCGATGGCGAACTCGGCCGGCGAACGCGCGTCTATCAGCGTGTGAAAGCCGTGCCGGTCCACGACCCGGGTAGGGCCTCTCACGCTATCCCCCCCGCTGGCACAATCGGAGTCTCGATGAACCCAACTTCAGAACCCATTGCATTGACCCAGTTTTCGCACGGCGGCGGCTGCGGATGCAAGATTGCGCCCGGCTTGCTGGCGGAGATTTTGGCACGCGCCCCCCAGGGCCTGGTGCCGCCCGAGCTGCTGGTCGGCATGGAAACCAGCGATGACGCGGCCGTCTACCGCCTCAACGACACCCAGGCCCTGGTGGCCACCACCGACTTCTTCACCCCCATCGTCGACGACGCCTATGACTTCGGCCGCATTGCCGCGACCAACGCACTGAGCGACATCTACGCCATGGGCGGCACGCCCATCATGGCCCTGGCCCTGGTCGGCATGCCGATCGCCAAGCTGCCGCCCGAGGTGATCGGCCGGGTGCTGGCCGGCGGCGCGGCGGTCTGCCGCGAAGCCGGTATTCCGATTGCTGGCGGCCATTCGATCGACGTGCTGGAGCCCATCTACGGCCTGGTCGGCCTGGGCCTGGTCCACCCCGACAAGGTACGCCGCAACGCCGACGCCCAGGCCGGCGACGTGCTGGTGCTGGGCAAGCCGCTGGGTGTGGGCATTCTGTCGGCAGCGCTGAAAAAAGGCCTGCTGGATGCCGATGGCTATGCGCAGATGCTCCACCACACCACCCAGCTGAACAAGGTCGGCATCGCCTTGGCACAAATCGATGGCGTGCATGCCATGACCGATGTAACCGGCTTCGGCCTGGCCGGCCATCTGCTGGAAATCTGCCGCGGCTCGGGCCTGTCGGCCCAGGTGGATGCGCAGGCGCTGCCGCTGATCGCCAGCGCGGTCGCGTTCGCCCAGCAAGGCATCGCCACCGGAGCCTCGGCGCGCAACTGGGACGGCTACGGCGGCCAGGTGCAATGGACCGGCAGCGACTGGCTGAAAGCCCTGGTTACCGACCCCCAAACCAGCGGCGGCCTGCTGGTCAGCTGCCGCCCCGACGCGGCACCGGCCGTACTGGCCGCCTTCCACCAGGCCGGCTTCGCCCAGGCCGCGCAGATTGGCCGGATGCAAACCACCACCCAGGGGCAGCTGCTGTCGTTTTAACGTGAACCACCGCGTCATCCCCCTGTTCGACCAGCGCCTGCAAGCGCTGCACACCGCCATGCCTGCGACTATGGGCGATGGCCCGCTGGCCGACCAGCTGGGCCGGCCGCTGCACGACCTGCGCATCAGCGTCACCGACCGCTGCAACTTCCGCTGCAGCTACTGCATGCCGAAAGCGGTGTTCGACAAGGACTATCCGTATCTGCCACACAGCGCGCTGCTGAGCTTCGAGGAAATCACCCGTGTCGCCAGCGTTTTTGCCGCCCAGGGCGTGCGCAAGATCCGCCTGACCGGCGGCGAGCCGCTGCTGCGCAAGAACATCGAGGTGTTGATCGCCCAGCTGGCCGCGCTGCGCACCCCTGACGGCCAGCCGCTGGACCTGACCCTGACCACCAACGGCGCACTGCTGGCGCGCAAGGCCCAGGCACTGAAAGACGCCGGCCTGCAGCGCCTGACCGTCAGCCTGGACGGGCTCGACGACACGGTGTTCCGCCGCATGAACGACGTGGACTTCCCGGTGCGCGACGTGCTCGACGGCCTGGAAGCCGCCCACAAGGTCGGCTTGGGGCAGAACGGCGGACTGAAGGTGAACATGGTGGTGCAGCGCGGCACCAACGAGCATGAAATCCTGCCCATGGCCGAACGCTTCAAGGGCACGGGCATGGTGCTGCGCTTCATCGAATACATGGACGTGGGCGCCACCAATGGCTGGCGCATGGACCAGGTCGTGCCCTCGGCCGAAGTCATCCAGACACTGCAAGACCGCTGGCCGCTGCGCGCGCTGGAAGCCAACGCTCCTGGCGAAACCGCCCAGCGCTGGGCCTATGCCGACGGCAGCGGCGAGGTCGGCGTGATCAGCAGCGTGACCCAGGCGTTTTGCGCCGACTGCAGCCGCGCCCGCCTGTCCACCGACGGCAAGCTCTTTCTGTGCCTGTTCGCCAGCCAGGGCCACGACCTGCGCGGCCTGCTGCGCGGTGGCGCCGACAACGCGGCGCTGGCCAACGCCATCCGTGCCATCTGGCAGGGCCGCAGCGACCGCTACTCGGCCCTGCGCGCCGCCATGGCGCCCGACACCGGCGGCGGCGCCCGGCGGGTGGAGATGAGCTACATCGGTGGTTGAAATGGACCTGCACAGCATCACCGGCCTGGTGCTCGCAGGGGGCCAGGGCACCCGCATGGGCGGGCTGGACAAGGGTTTGCAAAGCTACCGCGGCCAGCCGCTGGCACAGCACGCGCTGCAGCGGCTGCAGCCGCAGGTCGGCAGCCTGCTGCTCAGCGCCAACCGCCATCTGGACGCCTACGCGGCCTTTGGCGTGCCGGTCTGGCCCGATGCGGATAGCGACTTTGCCGGCCCCCTGGCCGGCCTGCTGGCCGGGCTCAACCACTGCACCACACCCTACCTGGCCAGCGTGCCCTGCGATGCGCCGCTGTTCCCCACCGACCTGGTGGCGCGGCTGGCCGCAGCCCGCAGCGCAGCCGATGCCGATATCGCCATGGCCAGCGCGCCCGACACCCATGGCGTGCAGCGCACCCAACCGGTGTTCTGCCTGCTGCGTACCAGTCTGCAGACCAACCTGGCACAGTTTCTGGCAGCTGGCGGCCGCAAGGTCGGGCTCTGGACGGCGCTGCACCACACCGTACTGGTGCCGTTTGCTGACAGTGCTGCTTTTTTCAATGCGAATACGCTGGCCGAACTGCACAGCCTTGATCAATGAACACCCTAGACCAGATCGCCGCCAGCCTGCCCGGCTACCAGCCGCAGAACCTGTCCGTCGGCACCGCCAGCGCCTTTCTGGCGGCACTGGCCACACCGGTCAGCGACGTAGAAACGGTGGGCATTTTTGACGCCCTGGACCGGGTGCTGGCGCAGGACATCATCTCGCCCATCAGCGTGCCGCCGCACGACAACTCGGCCATGGACGGCTATGCGTTCAACAGCAGCGGCCTGCCCGACAGCGCCCCCGTGGTGCTGCAGGTGGTCGGCAGCGTGCTGGCCGGCCAGGCCTGGCAAGGGGCGCTGCAGGCCGGGCAGTGCCTGAAGATCATGACCGGCGCCGCCCTACCCGCCGGGCTGGACACGGTGGTGCCGTTCGAAGCCGTCACGCTGCAGGGCGAGCACATCAGCTTCACCCCGCTGCGCCCCGGTGCCAACCGGCGCCGCGCGGGCGAAGACTTGCTGCAAGGCCAGGCTGCGCTGCGCCAGGGCGACCGATTGACTCCTGCCGCGCTCGGCCTGCTGGCCAGCCTGGGCCTGGCTACGGTGCCGGTGCTGCGCCGGCTGCGCGTCGCCTACTTCTCCACCGGCGACGAAATCTTGAGCCTGGGCGATGCGCCGCGCGCCGGCGCGGTATTCGACAGCAACCGCTATACGGTGACCGGGTTGCTACGGCAGCTGGGCGTGGAGGTGCTGGACCTGGGCGTGGTGCGTGACGACCCGGCCGAGCTGCAGGCCGCGCTGCGCAGCGCCGCCCAGCAGGCCGACGCCATCCTGACCAGCGGCGGCATGAGCGCCGGCGACGCCGACCACACCCGCAGCATGCTGGGCGCGCTGGGCGAGGTGGTGTTCTGGCAGCTGGCGATCAAGCCCGGACGGCCGATGGCGGTAGCCCGCATGGCTGCCGATTTACAAGCCAAAACCGGCTCTGGCGCAGATTCCACCATCGCAAGCAGCTACACAAACAATAGCAAACCGCCAGCCGTGCTGTTCGGCATGCCGGGCAACCCGGTGGCGGTAATGGTGGTGTTTCTGGCCCTGGTGCGCCCGGCCCTGCTGCAGATGATGGGCTGCAACGCTGCCAGCAGCGCCGCTGCGCCGCTGCTGCAGGCGCGCAGCGTACAGGCGATACGCAAGCGGCCGGGCCGCACCGAATACCTGCGCGGCATCGTCGAGCCTGCGGCCGATGGCAGCCTGTGGGTGCGGCTGACCGGGCACCAGGGCTCAGGCATGCTGAGTTCCATGGTGCAGGCGAATGGCCTGCTGGTACTGGCCGAGGCCCAGGGCGATGTGGCCGAGGGCGACACAGTCAATGTGATGGGCTTAGGCGCCTAAGCACGCAGTGCTTGCTCGGCCCGCTGCTCCAGCCAGGCCAGCACCTGGGCCAGCGGCATCGGCCGGGCCAGCCAGTAGCCCTGCATCAGATAGCAGCCCAGCGCCCGCAGCTGCTCGAACTCCTGCTCGGTTTCTATACCTTCGGCAATCACCTCAAGACCGAGTTCGGCACCCAGCGCGATGATGACCTTGGCAATGCGGGCGTCGCCGTGGCCGAGCTGGATGACGAAGGAACGGTCGAGCTTGAGGGTGGAAAACGGCAGGCTTTGCAGCCGGTGCAGCGACGAATAGCCGGTGCCGAAGTCGTCCAGATGCAAGTGGAAACCGGCCCGCGCCAGCGCCTGCAGCTGCAGCTGGGCCAGCTCCGAGTCTTTGGCCACCGCGGTTTCGGTCAGCTCAAAATGCACGCAGGACCGCGGCAGGTCGGCCTGGTCGACCAGGGCGCACATTTCCTCGACCAGAGTGGTGCTCATCAGCTGCTTGGCCGACAGGTTGATGTTGACCACCTGGCGCGGCTCTATCTCCAGCAGCGCGGGCAAGGCTGCCACCACCTTGCGGGCGATGGCCATGCCCAGCGCCATGATCAGGCCCGACTCTTCGGCAATCGGGATGAACTTGTCGGGTGGGCAAAAGCCGCCGTCCAGCGGCCAGCGCGCCAGGGCCTCGAGCATCGGCGTGGCGCCGTTGCGCACGTCGACGATGGGCTGGAACCACACCTCCAGCTGGTCGTTCAGCAGGCATTCGCGCAGGCGCTGCTCGAGCAGCATGCGCTCTTGCACATTGCCCAGCATGGCGTCCGTGTAGTAGCTGCAGCGGCCTTTGCCGGCGCGCTTGGCGTCGTACATGGCCAGGTCGGCATTGCGCATCAGGCTGTCCTTGTCGGCCTGGCCGCCGGCAAAACTGACGCCGATGGAGCAGCTGACGGTGAGGTTCGAGCCCTGGTACTGGCGCGTCCGGGCAATCGTCTCCTGCACCCGCTCGGCAAAATGCCGCACCCCCAGCGCGTCCGAATGGCCGACGTACAGCAGCGCGAATTCGTCGCCGCCCAGTCGCACCACCAGGTCGCTGCCACGGATCAGCTGCTCCAGCGAACGGGCAATCGCCACCAGCAGATAGTCACCGGCCTCGTGTCCCAGCGAGTCGTTGATGAGCTTGAAGTCGTCCAGGTCGACCAGCAGCACGGCCAGGGTCAGCTCGGGCTGGCGGGTCTGCTGGGCCAGCAGGCGGTCGATTTGCTCGTACAGCAGGCGGCGGTTGCCCAGCTCGGTGAGCGCATCGGTGCGCACGTCGCGCTCCAGCCCTTTGCGCGCGACCCCCAAGGCCGAGACCATGGTGTTCAGCGAGACCGCCAGCGCATCCAGCTCGTCTTCGCCGCGCACCGGCCACTGCCGGGTGGCCGCCAGGTCGCTGCTGCGCTGGCTGCGGGCCAGCCGGGCAAACAGGCCCAGGCGCTTGAGGATCAGCCGGTCCAGCAGCACCACCACCGCTACCGCGCCCAGCAGCGCCATCACCAGGGCGTTGGCCAGCAGCAGCAGTTTGCTGGTGGTCTTGTGCTCGCTCAGCACATGCGCCGCCTCAACCAGCAGGCGCACCGCGCTGGGGCCGCGGACATCCGTCAATGTGACGGGCGCGGGCTGGGGCAGCGCGCCTGCAATCGCCGGGCCCACCGCCCCCGGGCCGAGCAGGTGGAAGCGGCTGCCGGTGAGCTGCATCATCCGCGACAGCCGGGCCGACTGCCATTCGCGGCCCATCAGCATCCAGCCCACGATGGGCGCACCCGGCTGGCGCATGCGCACCGGGCTGAACACCACCAGCACCGGCTGGCCGTCCAGCCAAAGCTTGAAGTCGCCGCCGCTCTCGCGCTGCGCCACCGGTATGGCCATCAGCGCGGGGATGGCCTCGACCAGCATGGGATCGCTGGCCCGCAGCGGCTCGACCAGGCCGCGCCGCACGTCCACGCTGGAATGCAGCCGCCCCTCGGGGGTTAGGAAGGCGATGTAGTCGACGTCGAGGTTGTGCAGCGCGTCGACGGTGAAGGTTTGCCACAGATACTGGGCCAGAAAGCTCTGCAGATGGGCTGCGGTGTCGTCCCAGATGCCGTAGTCGAGCACCGTGCGTTGCAGCGACGCGACTTCTTCGCGCAGGCCCAGATCCACCCGCAGGAACTGGTCGTGGGCCGCGCGCTCCTCGTAGGCTGCCAGGCTGCGGTCCATCAGTGCCGCGCTCACCATGAAGCTGGCCGCCCCTACTACAAACAGCAGCAGAGCCAGTAGCCCCAGGATCCGGGCACGCAGGCTGTTCATGGGTTCATGCGGTGATCGCCGTAGAGGAAAACGAGTTGCGCCTATCGTAAGGGCAAACCCCGAAGCATGCCGCACAATTGTCGACATTGGCAGAGCCCCCGATGCGGGCCATTTTTAAAGAGGATTCAGCGCATGGCAGCACGGCATAGCACCCAGGGTCAGTCGGCCATCACCCTGCAGCGGTGGTTGTTCCTGGGGTACCTGGTGTTTGTTATCTACGGCAGCCTGGTGCCACTGGACTTCGTGACCCACCCTGTGGATGCCGCCCTGGCCGACCTGCTGGCGCTGCGCGACCTGCCGCTGGAATTTTCTTCGCGCTCCGACTGGGCGACCAACCTGGTGCTGTTCATCCCGCTGACTTTTCTGGCCATGCAAAGCCTGGGGCTGCGCGGCCTGGGCCGCCTGCCGGCCGGGGTGCTGGTGGCGCTGGCAGCCAGCGCGCTGGCGGTGGCGATCGAGTTCACCCAGATGTTCTTTCCGCCGCGCACGCCGTCGCAGAACGACATCGTGGCCCTGAGCATCAGCGGCGCCATCGGCGTGCTGGCGCAGTGGGTGGCGGGCGGGCGGGTCCAAGCCTGGCTGACCGGCTACTGGCACTATGAGAAGCAAAGCGACAAGGTATCGCGCCTGCTCAAAGCCTATTTGTTCGTGCTGTTTGCCTTCAATGTGATGCCGCTGGACCTGGCGATCAGCCCGGTGGAGATTTTCCACAAGTGGCGCGACGGCCACCTGATTATGGTGCCGTTTGGCGGGCTCAAGGGCTCACCGGCCGAGATGCTGTACCAGGTGCTGAGCGACATCCTGATCTGGGTGCCGGCCGGCGCGCTATGGGCCTTGCGGCCCGGCCACAGCATCTGGCGGGTGGCGCGCAAGGGCTTGCTGGCAGCAGCCACGGTAGAGTTTCTGCAGCTGTTCGTGATGTCGCGCACCACCGACATCACCTCGGTCGGCCTGGCCGCGCTGGGCTGCGCACTGGGCGCCGTCGGCGTACTTCGCATGGCACACAAGACCACGGGGCTGTCGCATGTGGCGTCGAATACCTGGCTGGCCTGGTGGGGCGGCTGGCTGCTGGTTA
Source organism: Rhodoferax sp. OV413 (assembly GCF_900104385.1). Classification (GTDB taxonomy): domain Bacteria; phylum Pseudomonadota; class Gammaproteobacteria; order Burkholderiales; family Burkholderiaceae_C; genus Rhodoferax_B. Next base: position 751,490 of record NZ_FNJA01000001.1, read on the forward strand.
CGCTGGCGGTGTTCTGGCTGCCCTTTGACTTCGACACTGCGCGCCTGAGCTGGGCCGCGGTGGTCGAGGCGTTTACCCGCACGCCGCTGAACAACTACTACTTCGAGTCCGAGTTCATGGCGCTCAACGAGGTGCTGCGCAAGATCGGCTTCTTCATCCCCGGCGGGCTGCTGCTGGCGCTGTCGGGCCTGGCGTCGCATACCGGCGGGCGCAAGCCCTCAGCGCGGCCGGTATGGGTGTTGTTTCTGTGCGCCTTGCTGGTCGAATCCGGCCAGTTGCTGCTGCCAGAACGGGTGGCCGACCTGACGGACTTCTTATTGGAGTCGCTCGGCGGCCTGCTAGGGTACAAAATAGCCTACTGGATCGGTCAACCTCGCATACACCCAACGCCCATGACCTCTACACCACCCTCCCATACCGCGCCCGCCGCGCTGGCGCCGCACAGTGCATCCACCCCGCTGGACAGCGGGCACATGGCGCTGTACGCCGTGCCCAAGCCGCCCATAGGCTACAAGACGCATCTGCTGTGGTGGGCCTTGACCGCGGTGCTGCTGGGCGTGCTGCTGAACCTGCCGTTCATCCCCTACAACCTGCGCGAACTGGTGGAGCCCGGCGCCTGGGGCCTGGTGTCGGTGGCCGGTCTGGCGCTGATCCTGCACTGGATCGCCAATGCCCCGTTCCTGCTGCTGCCAGCCCAGCGCCGCCCCTACCTGCTGGCGCTGCCGCTGACCCTGCTGGGCCACGGCCTGGTCACCTGGGTGCTGCTGCGCATTTCTGTGCCGCTGGAGAGTATTTATGACATCGCCGGCTCGCCGGTACTTGGCTGGCCCTGGGAATGGGAGCTGATGGGCCGCTACCTGGGCCTGCACATGGCGGTGATGCTGCAGGTGCTGGGCGCGGTGCTGCTGGTGCGCACGCTGCAGCGCACCAACACCTTGTCCGACGTGGTGTACTGGCTGATGGTCAGCCTGATACTGGCCTGGCCGCTGTACACGCTGAACGTCACCTGGGCCGATACCGACAACCTGGTCGAACTGATGGGCGACCACGCCAGCTTCAGCGCGGCCTCGGCCATGGCCGCCGGCCTGCTGATGGCCTGCCTGGCGGGCACGGCGCTGTCGGCCGCGGCAGTGCGCGGCTGCCCCAAGCGCTGGCGCCTGCTGGGCGTATCAGTGTTTGCGGCCGGTACGGCCACCCTGCTGTTCTGGGCCGGTGCTGAGCACCTGATCGTCAAGTACGGGCAGGCGTTCTCGGCCTTCCAGTTCTTGCTGAGCAGCGACCGCGGCAACTACGCCCATGGCCTGAACCTGGCGCTGCGCTATGCGCTGGCCTTCGCCGGCGTGACCGGCGGGCTGGCCCTGCTGCAGTGGATGGGCTGGCGCGACTGGCTGCGCCAGGAGCTGGCCCGCGCCATGGCCCGGCGGGCCAAGCACAGCAGTGCCACCCGGCCGATGCCGCTGCAAGCCAGGGATTCAAGCCAAATCGGCCTCTAGCGCATATAAAACTTGCGCGAGCAGCTATTTAAAACATAGCGCTCGCGGCCTATTGCATGCCCCACACACCGACCACGCACACCGTGCAGCCATCCTTTTTAGTCCGCCATATCCGCACCCGGCCCCGGCTGTTTGCGTCGGCGCTGTTCGGGGCCGTGGTGGCGCTGCTGCTCTGCGGCTGGTCCGAAGTACAGACCGTGACCCGCCTGGTCATAGGCTGGAACAGCTTTGCCTGCCTGTACCTGGTGCTGGCCGTCCACATGGTGCTGCAGTCCGACCACGACCGCATGCGCAGCCGGGCCCCGCAGCAAGACGAAGGCCGCCGCACCGTGCTGGCCCTGGTGGTGCTGGCGGCGCTGGCCACGCTGGGCGCCATCCTGGCCGAGCTGTCGGTGGTCAAAGACCTGCAGGGCGCCGAGCGCTATGCCCACATCGGCCTGGCCGGGCTGACCATCGTCACCTCCTGGGCGTTCACCCAGGTGATGTTCGCCCTGCACTACGCCCATGACTACTATTCGGCCGAAGCCCGCGGCCAGAACGCCGGCCTGCAGTTCCCCGGCACCGACAAGCCCGACTACGGTGACTTCCTGTACTTTGCCTGCATCATCGGCACCTCAGCGCAGACGGCGGATGTGAGCTTCAGCTCGTCGGCCATGCGGCGCACCGGCTTGCTGCACTGCGTGCTGGCTTTCTTCTTCAACACCACCCTGGTGGCGCTGACCATCAATATCGCGTCGGGGCTGCTGTGAACCCGCCCGTGCTGCTGGACAGCCTGGCTACCCGCAGCGGCCTGCGCTGGGGTGTGGCCACCCTGCATGCGCCCGCCCGGCTGAACGCGCTGTCCCTGCCCATGCTGCAGGCGCTGGCGCCGCAGCTGGCCGCCTGGGCTGCCGACCCGGCCATCGCCGGGGTGCTGCTGCAGGCCAGCGGCGACAAGGCCTTTTGCGCCGGTGGCGATATCCGCGGCATGTACCACAGCATGCAGGCCAGCGGCACTGGGCCGAACCTGGAGGCACAGGCCTTCTTCGCCACCCAGTACCGGCTGGACCACGCTATCCACAGCTACCCCAAGCCCGTGCTCTGCTGGGGCCACGGCATCGCCATGGGCGGCGGCCTGGGGCTGATGGCTGGCGCATCGCATCGGGTCGTCACCCCGGCCAGCCGCCTGGCCATGCCGGAGATCAGTATCGGCCTGTACCCGGACGTAGGCGGCAGCTGGTTTCTGCGCCGCATGCCGGGCCGGGTCGGCCTGTTCCTGGCGCTGACGGGCGCCACACTGAACCCGGCCGACGCGCTGTTCTGCGGCCTGGCGGACTACGGCATAGAGCACGCGCACAAACCCACCGTGCTGGCACAGCTGGTGGATACCGATTGGACCAGCGATGCCCAGCAGAACCGCGCCACGCTGTCGCACCTGCTGGCCACGCACAGCTGCAGCCTGCCGGCGTCGCCAGTACGCGCGCATTTCGACCAGATCCAGCAGCTGATGGCCGGCGACGAACTCATGGACATGGATGCCAGGCTGCGTGCACTGCTCACACTGAATAGCGGCGATGCCTGGCTGTACAGCGCCGCCGCCAGCTACGCCCAGGGCTCGCCCACCAGCGCCGCGCTGGCGTTTGCGCTCTGGCAGCGCGTGCCGCGCATGTCGCTGGCCGAGGTGCTGCGGCTGGAATACCAGGTTTCGCTGGGCTGCTGCGCACACCCCGACTTTGCCGAAGGCGTGCGCGCACTGCTGATCGACAAGGACCGCCAGCCGCGCTGGTCGCCGGGCCGGCTCGCCGATGTCAGCCCGGAGTGGATAGCAGAGCACTTCCAGCCCCGCCACACCGGCCCACACCCGCTGGCCGACCTGGCCTAGCCCCAGACCACCGAACGCATCGAGATGGATGCCGACTGGAAGTTGGTGTTGAAGAAGCGCGGCGCCTCGCTGGCGTCCACCGCACCCGCCGCATACAGCAGCGGCAGGTAATGGTCGTGGGTGGGATGGGCCATCTGGGCGACACGGCCCAGCGACTGGAAGCCGGCCAAGGCGGCCAGATCGCCCTTTTGCAGGTAGCCCCCAATGGTTTGGTCGAACTCCAGCGCCCAGTCGTAGGCCTGGTCGGCCGCCGCCTGGCGCTGGGTGGCACGCAGGTTGTGCACGATATTGCCGCTGCCGACGATCAGCACGCCGCGTTGGCGCAAGGCTTTGAGCTGCTGGCCCAGCTGGTAGTGCTCTAGCGGCGGCCGGCCGTAGTCCATGCTGAGCTGCAGCACCGGGATCTCGGCCTGCGGGAACATCGGCTTGAGCACCGACCAGGTACCGTGGTCAAAACCCCATTCCTCCTTGTCCAAGCCAACCGCCATGGGCGCAGGCGGGCGCAAGCCGGCGGCGATCTGCTGGGCCAATTGGGGCGCGCCGGGCGCTGGGTACTGCTGGTCAAACAGTGCCTGGGGGAAGCCGCCAAAGTCGTGGATGGTCTTGGGCTGGGCCATGCCGGTGAGCCACCAGCCGCGCGTCAGCCAGTGGGCAGAGATGCACAGGATGAGCTGAGGCCGCGGCAAAGTCTTGCCGAATTCCTGGCCCAGCGCCTGCCAGCTGCGGCGGTAGGTGTTGTCGTCGATGGCGTTCATCGGGCTGCCGTGGCCCAGAAACAGTACCGGCATGCGCGGCGACGGCTGCAGTGCCGCCAGCAGGCTGCGGGCGTCGGCTTCGGGCGACAAATTCACCAGGGTTCCCACTGCGGCGGCTGTTCCGCCCAGGGTTAAAAGGGTTCTACGTTGCATGCCGTGGCAGATTCCATAAAAACGCCAAAAGTTTCTACATTGGTGCGGATTTCGAACAATATGCCAAAATTCTGTGCGAAGGGGCACAGACTGAGCGCCCTATTACGGCGCATATTGGTGTTTCCTCTCCATTTAATTGCCGTCTACAACTGCTATATTGCACTGCAACATTTCCCCACGTTTAGGTCGCCATGCTTTACCAAATCTACGAAACCCAACGCTCGCTGATGGAGCCTTTTGCGGATTTTGCGCAAGCTGCCGCCAAGCTCTACGGCAGTTCCCAGTCTCCGTTCGGCAAGAACACCTTGTCGCAGCGCCTATCGGCTGGCTACGACCTGCTGTACCGCCTGGGCAAAGACTACGAAAAGCCGACCTTTGGCCTGCAAACCATCAACGCCGACGGCGTCGATATTGCGATCCAGGAACGTGTGGAGATTGACAAGCCCTTCTGCGAGCTGCGCCGCTTCAAGCGCTTCACCGACGACGTGAACACGCTGACCAAGCTCAAAGGCCAGCCCGCGGTGTTGATCGTTGCGCCCTTGTCTGGCCACTACGCCACGCTGCTGCGCGACACGGTGAAAACCATGCTGAAAGACCACAAGGTTTACATCACCGACTGGAAGAATGCCCGCCTGGTCCCATTGAGCGAAGGCGAATTCCACCTCGACGACTATGTGAACTACGTGCAGGAATTCATCCGCCACCTGCAAGGCATCTATGGCAACTGCCATGTGATGAGCGTTTGCCAGCCTACGGTGCCGGTGCTGGCCGCCGTCTCGCTGATGGCCTCGCGCGGCGACCTCACGCCCCTGAGCATGACCATGATGGGCGGCCCTATCGATGCGCGCAAATCGCCCACCGCGGTGAACAACCTGGCGATGAACAAGAGCTACGAGTGGTTCGAGAACAATGTGATCTACAAGGTGCCAGCCAGCTTCCCCGGCGCCGGCCGCAAGGTGTACCCCGGCTTTCTGCAGCACACCGGCTTCGTGGCCATGAACCCGAACCACCACGCCAAGAGCCACTTTGACTACTTCAAGGATCTGGTCAAGGGCGACGACGTGAGCGCCGAAGTGCACCGCAAGTTCTACGACGAGTACAACGCCGTGCTCGACATGGACGCGCACTACTACCTGGAAACCATCGCCACCGTGTTCCAGGACTTCAAGCTGGTCAACGGCACCTGGAATGTGCGCGGCACCAACGGCAAGATCGAGCTGGTCAAGCCTCAGGACATCACCACCACCGCACTGCTGACGGTGGAAGGCGAGCTGGACGACATCTCCGGTTCGGGCCAGACCCGCGCGGCGCACGACCTGTGCAGCGGCATCGTGGCCAAGGAACAGCACCACATGGAAGTGCCGGGCGCAGGCCATTACGGCATCTTCAGCGGCCGGCGCTGGCGCGATCTGGTGTACCCGCACGTCAAGGCCTTCATCCACGCGCACAACACCGTGGCGGCAGCACCCAAGGCCGAGGCGACCACTCCCGCCCCCGTGGCAACCGCCCCGGTAGCGGCCAAACCCAAAGAAGCGCCTGTAGCGGCCGCCAAACCCAAAGCCGTGCGCGCCAAGCCCAAGGCTGTGGCGGTTAAACCGGCTGTGGTGGCGGTTGCTGCGCCCACCGCCCCGGCAGTCAAGCTGACGGCAGTTGCCAGCCCCGCGCCCAAAGCCGTGGCCGCAAAGCCCGTCGTACGCAAGGCCTGATACCGGGCTAGAGCGCAACTTGCTGTCCGTTCAAAGCCTGGCCGAGCGCATCAACGCGGCACTGCCGCAAACCCAGTGCACGCGCTGCGGCTACCCGGATTGCGCGGCCTATGCCGAAGCCATCGCCAGCGCTGCGGCACCGATCAACCAGTGCCCGCCCGGCGGCGCCGAGGGCATACAGCGGCTGGCGCAGATCACCGGCCGGCCCGCGCTGCCGCTGAGCGCCGAGCACGGTGTTGAAGCCCCGCGCATGCTGGCGATGATCGACGAAGCCTGGTGCATAGGCTGCACGCTGTGCATCGCCGCCTGCCCGACCGATGCCATCCTGGGCAGCAACAAGCGCATGCACACCGTCATCAGCGCGCACTGCACCGGCTGCGAGTTGTGCATTCCGGTGTGTCCGGTGGATTGCATCCAGCTGGAAAACGCCAGCGGTCCATTGACCGGCTGGAGCGCCTGGTCAGATGCGCAAGCCGACAAAGCCCGCGAACGCTATGAATTTCATAGCTTGCGGCGCAATGCGGACGAGCGCCAGGGGCTTAAAAAGCTGGAAGAATTGGATGACGCCGAAAACGGCGTCGCGGACAACCCGGCACCCGACGCCAAGAAAGCCTTGATCGCCGCCGCCCTGGCCCGCTCGCGCGCGCAGCGTGCCGCCAAGCCGTCCTGAGCTAGCCTGCAGCCAGACGGCTGAACGCATCCACCACCGCGGGCGGCGCCTGCACCAACTCCACCAGCACGCCCTCGCCGGCAATCGGAAACTCTTCGTTGGCCTTGGGGTGCAGGAAACAGATGTCAAAACCCGCCGCGCCCGGGCGGATACCGCCAGGCGCAAAGCGCACGCCCTGGGCCGTCAGCCATGCCACGGCGGCCGGTAGATCGTCGATCCAGAGTCCCACATGGTTCAGCGGCGTGGCGTGCACAGCCGGCTTCTTTTCGGCATCCAGCGGCTGCATCAGATCGACCTCGACCTTGAACGGGCCGCTGCCGATGGCGCAGATGTCTTCGTCGACGTTTTCGCGCTCACTCACATAGTTGCCGGTGACCTCCAGACCCAGCATGTCGACCCACAGCCTGCGCAGACGCTGCTTGTCCAGCCCACCGATGGCAATCTGCTGGACACCCAGCACCTTGAACGGGCGTGCCATGCGGCTCAGGCCTTGGCCAGCATGCCGCTGGTCGGCAGGCCCAGCTTGTCCAGCAGCTGGCGGTCGGCGTCCACATCCGGGTTGCCGGTGACCAGCAGCTTATCGCCGTAGAAGATCGAATTCGCGCCAGCCAGGAAGCACATGGCCTGCACGGCTTCGCCCATCTGCTGGCGGCCGGCGGACAGGCGCACGCGGGCGGTGGGCATGGTGATGCGGGCCACGGCGATCACGCGCACGAACTCCAGCGGGTCCAGCGGCGGCGCATCGGCCAGCGGCGTGCCGGCCACGCGCACCAGGTTGTTCACCGGCACGGATTCAGGGTAGCTGGGCTCCAGATTCGCCAGTTGGGCCACCAGGCCGGCGCGCTGGGCCCGGGTCTCGCCCATGCCGACGATGCCGCCGCTGCAGACCTTGACGCCGGCGCCGCGCACGCGGTCCAGCGTGTCCAGGCGGTCCTGGTAGACGCGGGTGTCGATGATGTCGCCGTAGAAGTCGGGCGCGGTGTCCAGATTGTGGTTGTAGTAGTCCAAGCCGGCGTCGCGCAGCTGGGCGGCGTGGCCGTCTTCCAGCATGCCCAGGGTGGCGCAGGTTTCCATGCCCAGCGCCTTCACGGCTTTCACCAGCTCGGCCACGTTGTCCACGTCGCGGTCCTTCGGGCTGCGCCAGGCGGCGCCCATGCAGAAACGGGTGGCACCGGCTTCCTGGGCCGCCTTGGCCGCGGCTACCACCACGTCGACGCCGAGCATCTTGGTGGCGGTGACGCCGGTGTCGTAGTGCACCGACTGCGGACAGTAGCCGCAGTCTTCCGGGCAGCCGCCGGTCTTGATCGACAGCAGGGTCGACAGCTGCACGTCGCCCGCGGGGAAGTTCTCGCGGTGCACGGTTTGCGCGCGGTGCATCAGCTCCAGGAAGGGCAGCTCGAACAAGGCCTCGACTTCGGCCAGCGGCCAGCGTTCATCGGGGTTCGCAACCGGTTTGGGGGTTGCGCGGTGCAGGGTGATCGGCTGTTCAAGGGTCGCAGTATTCATGGATATTTCTTATGCAAAACGGACAATGGGCTGGTCAACGGAGAGGGATTCACCCTGCTTGGCCAGCACCTCGGCAACGACGCCATCGTTGGTGGCGAACAGCGCATTTTCCATCTTCATGGCCTCGATCACGGCAACCCGCTCGCCAGCCTGCACTTTTTGCCCGGCGACCACCCCCACATGGACCAGCAAACCCGGCATCGGCGACAGCACAAAACGGCTCATATCGGGCGCCGCCTTGTGCGGCATCAGCGCGTGCAATTCGGCCGCGCGCGGCGACAGCACCAGCGCATCCAGCTGTCGGCCGTTGTGGGCGATGCGCAGCGCCAGCGGGTTCTTGTGCGCGGCCCGCTCCACCTGGGCGGTGAACGGCAGGCCGTTGCAGGTGCCGTGGATGCGGACCGACCCCAAGCGCGAACCGCTACACAATTGATAGCTCTTGGCGCCCACTGATACTGCACTGGAGCCGGTTTTTTCTTGAAAATCGACCACGCTGACCGCCGTCTGCGCATGCTCGCCGTCCGCGCCCAGCGCCACCACGGTAAAGGCCTCGCCGACCTCCATCTCATGGCCGGCGACCTGGCCGCTGATGCCACTGGCCCGGCTCAGGTAGCGGCGGTGCACAAAGGCCGCCAGCGCGACCAGTAAGTCGGGGTCATCGTGCGGCACGTCCTCGGCGTGGAAGCCCTGGCCGTAGTTTTCGGCGATGAAACCGGTATTGAAGTCGCCCGCCACAAATTTCGGGTGCGCGAGCAGCGCCGCCTGGAACGGGATATTGCTGCTGACGCCGCGGATCACAAAGCCATTCAACGCCTCGCGCATCTTGGCAATCGCGTCCAGCCGGTCCGTGCCATGCACAACCAGCTTGGCGATCATCGAGTCGTAGTACATCGGGATCTCGCCGCCGTCCTGCACGCCGGTATCGACCCGCACGCCGTATAAATCCTGCGTGTTCGCCTGGAACATGGTTTCCTTCGGCGGCTGGAAGCGCACCAGGCGGCCAGTGCTGGGCAGAAAGTTGCGGAACGGGTCTTCGGCGTTGATGCGGCACTCTATCGCCCAGCCATTGCGTTTGACCTCGGCCTGCGTCAGTGGCAGCTTCTCGCCAGCCGCCACGCGGATCATCAGCTCCACCAGGTCCAGGCCGGTGATGGCCTCGGTCACCGGGTGCTCCACCTGCAGGCGCGTGTTCATTTCCAAGAAGTAAAAGCTCTGGTCCTTGCCGACCACAAACTCCACCGTGCCCGCGCTCTGGTAATTCACCGCCTTGGCCAGCGCCACCGCCTGCTCGCCCATGGCGCGGCGTGTGGCATCGCTGATGAAGGGACTGGGCGCTTCTTCGATCACCTTCTGGTGCCGGCGCTGGATCGAACATTCGCGCTCGTTCAGATAGATCACATTGCCGTGGCTGTCGCCCAGTAACTGGATTTCGATATGCCGCGGCTCTTCGACAAACTTCTCGATGAAGACCCGGTCGTCGCCAAAGCTGTTGCGCGCCTCGTTGCGGCAGCTGGTGAAGCCCTCGAACGCCTCCTTGTCGTTGAAGGCTACGCGCAAGCCCTTGCCGCCACCGCCAGCGCTGGCTTTGATCATTACCGGGTAGCCGATGCTGTTGGCGATGTCAACCGCGCGCTCTGCGGTTTCGATCGCGTCGTTCACGCCGGGGATGCAGTTGACACCGGCCGCACCGGCCAGCTTCTTGGATTCGATCTTGTCGCCCATGGCCGCAATCGAATAGTGCTTGGGGCCGATGAAGACGATGCCCTCCTCTTCCACCCGCTTGGCAAAGCCGGCGTTCTCGCTGAGGAAGCCGTAGCCCGGATGCACGGCCTGCGCGCCCGTGGCCTTGCAAGCAGCAATGATCTTGTCGGCCATTAGGTAGCTGTCGCGGCTGGGTGCTGCGCCGATGTGCACGACCTCGTCGGCCAGACCGACATGGCGGGCTTCCTTGTCGGCGTCGGAGTAGACGGCGACGGTGAGGATGCCCATTTTCTTGGCGCTGGCGATGACGCGGCAAGCGATTTCACCGCGGTTGGCGATGAGGATTTTGGTAAACATAGTGCGTCCTAATTTTTTGTATTCAGCAAGGCTTTGCGCTGGGCGGTGAAGTCCCACCAGGGCTGGCGTGGGCCGCCTTGCATGAAGGCGTGGGCCGCCAGAAAAGTGTCCAGCACGCAGGGGTCATGGCGTTGGCCCATCGGACCGCGCAGCGCCTCGTACACCTGCAGCGGGTCCATCTTCGCCACGTCGGCAGGGGTCTGGATGCCCAACCCACGCAGGTCTTTGGCGATGGAGATGCCGATATTCGGAATGTCGGTCAGCACGCGGGCCTGGGCGGCGGTGTCGGCTTTGGGCATGGCTAGAGCGGAATGTTGCCGTGCTTGCGCCACGGGTTCTCGACCTTCTTGCTGGCCAGCATCACCAGGCTGCGGCAGATGCGCTTGCGGGTTTCGTGCGGCAGGATCACGTCATCGATGTAGCCGCGCGCGCCGGCCACGAAGGGGTTGGCGAAGCGCGCCTTGTACTCGGCCTCCTTGGCGGCCAGCTTGGCCGGGTCGCCTTTGTCCTCTCGGAAGATGATTTCCACCGCGCCCTTGGCGCCCATCACGGCGATCTCGGCGTTCGGCCAGGCGAAGTTGACGTCGCCGCGCAAATGCTTGGAGGCCATCACGTCATACGCGCCGCCGTAGGCCTTGCGGGTGATGATGGTGACCTTGGGGACGGTGCATTCCGCGTAGGCAAACAGCAGCTTGGCGCCGTGCTTGATGATGCCGCCGTACTCCTGGCTGGTGCCGGGCATGAAGCCGGGCACGTCGACAAAGGTGATCACCGGAATATTGAAGGCATCGCAGAAGCGGATGAAGCGCGCGGCCTTGATGCTGGACTTGATGTCCAGGCAGCCGGCCAGCACCAGCGGCTGGTTGGCCACGATGCCCACCGTCTGGCCTTCCATGCGGGCGAAGCAGATGACGATGTTTTTCGCATATTCGGGCTGTATCTCGAAGAAGTCGCCATCGTCCACGGTCTTGGCGATCAGCTCCTTCATGTCGTAGGGCTTGTTCGGGTTGTCGGGCACCAGGGTATCCAGGCTGTAGTCCATGCGGTCGGCGCGGTCGCCGCTGGGACGCACCGGGGCTTTTTCGCGGTTGTTCAACGGCAGGTAGTTGAATAGCCGGCGCAGCATCAGCAGCGCCTCCACATCGTTGTCAAACGCCAGGTCCGCGACGCCGCTCTGGGTGGTGTGGGTGATGGCGCCGCCGAGTTGCTCGGCCGTCACCTCTTCGTGCGTCACGGTCTTCACCACCTCGGGGCCGGTGACAAACATATAGCTGCTGTCCTTGACCATGAAGATGAAGTCGGTCATTGCCGGGCTGTACACCGCGCCGCCGGCGCACGGCCCCATCACCATGCTGATCTGCGGCACCACGCCGCTGGCCATGGCATTCTTCAGGAACACGTCGGCATAGCCGCCCAGGCTGGCCACCCCCTCCTGGATGCGCGCGCCGCCCGAGTCGTTCAGGCCGATGATGGGCGCGCCGACCTTCATCGCCTGGTCCATGATCTTGCAGATCTTCTCGGCATGGGCTTCGCTCAAAGCACCGCCGAACACGGTGAAGTCCTGGCTGAATACGAACACCAACCGGCCGTTGACCATGCCGTAGCCGGTGACCACACCGTCGCCGGGAATCTTGTTGTCGGCCATGCCAAAGTCGGTACAGCGGTGTTCGACGAACATGTCCCATTCTTCGAACGTGCCCTCGTCCAGCAGCAGTTCGATGCGCTCGCGGGCGGTCAGCTTGCCCTTGCTGTGCTGCGCATCGATGCGCTTTTGCCCGCCGCCCATACGGGCCTGTTCGCGCTTGGCTTCCAGCTGTTCCAGAATATCTTGCATAGGTGATAACGCTCCGTTATTGATAGCTGCTTGTGCTTATAAATACTGTGCTGACAGCAGATTGCGTGCTGCAGTCGAAGCCGGGATGCGGCCGGCCGCCACGTCCTGTAACAGCTGCGGCAGCAAGGCCTGCACCTGCGGATGCTGGCGAAACGCCTGCTTGAGTCCGGCATCGACCCGCTCCCACATCCAGGCCAGCGACTGCTGCTGGCGCCGTGCCTGCCAGTGGCCGTTGGCCGTCTGTAATTTTTGAAACTGCAGGGCCGCAGCCCAGAAGCCGTCTATGCCCTGCCCGCCCAGTGCGCTGAGCAGCAGTGCCTGTGGCCGCCAATGCGCGTCGTCATGCACATTGAACAAGCCCAGCAGCTGCATCGCCGAGGTGATCTGCAGCTGGGCGCGCTGCGCCGCCAGCGCATCGATATCGGCCTTGTTGATCGCCACCAGATCGGCCAGCTCCATCACGCCCTTCTTGATCGCCTGCAGGTCGTCGCCAGCATTCGGCAGCTGCATCAGCACGAACATATCGGTCATGCCGGCCACTGCGGTCTCGCTCTGGCCGACCCCCACAGTTTCCACGATCACCACGTCATAGCCCGCGGCCTCGCAGACCAGCATGGCCTCGCGCGTCTTCTCTGCCACGCCGCCCAAGGTGCCGCTGCTGGGGCTGGGGCGGATATAGGCCTGCGAATGCACGGACAGCTGCTCCATGCGCGTCTTGTCGCCAAGTATCGAGCCGCCGGATACCGTGCTCGACGGATCGATGGTCAGCACCGCCACGCGGTGCCCCAGGGCTATCAGATGCAAGCCCAGCACCTCGATGAAAGTGGACTTGCCCACGCCGGGTACGCCGCTGATGCCGAGGCGGAACGACTGGCCGGTATGCGGCAGCAGCGCGGTCAGCAGTTCGTCCGCCTGCGCTCGGTGCTCGGCGCGGGTGGATTCGAGCAAGGTGATGGCTTTGGCGATGGCGCGGCGCTGGCTGGCGCCTGGTGGCCCGGTCACATCTGGGTAGAGGTTCATGCCGCAGCCTCCACCGGAGCGCGGTCGAAAGACGGGCTCCAGCGGTATTCCAGATCGAACTCCTGCTCTTCCACCAATTGGAAGCCGTGGCGCAGGTAAAACCGGTTGGCGGCACTGCCACGCAAGGCTCCCAGCGTGATGTCGCAAGCCTGCGCACTGGCCTGGGCTTTCGCCCATTGCAACGCCCAGGCCCCTGCGCCGCGCCCTTGCCGGCCGGGCCGGATGTAGAGGTGGTGCAAGCGCATGGCTTGTGCCTCGGTCTGGGGAGCCAGGGTCATGTAGCCAATGCGTTGGCCAATCCACACGATGTGGCGCATGCACGCGGGTACAAAAGCGCTGCGCAGGCGCTCGCGGACGCGCACCGGGTCGAAGCGGCCCAGCTGCTCCAGGCTTTCCCGCAGGGCCTCGGCACGCAAGTCGGCCATGGCCTCGAAGTCCGTTTCCTTCACGGCTTCCAGCCGCAGCACAGGGCACGAGCTGCGCGGAAATCCCGCCAACTTCATGCAGCAACCACCTTCTTGATCTGCTCCAGCACGTCCCTGGCACTCACCGGAATCGGCGTGCCGGGGCCGTAGATGCCCTTCACGCCCGCGTCGTACAGCATGTCGTAGTCCTGCCGCGGAATCACGCCGCCGACGAAGACGATGATGTCGTCCGCGCCCTGCTTCTTGAGCTCTTCGATGATCGCCGGCACCAGGGTTTTGTGGCCGGCCGCCAGGGTCGACACGCCGACGGCATGCACATCATTTTCAATCGCCTGGCGCGCGCATTCCTCGGGGGTCTGGAACAGCGGACCCATGTCCACGTCGAAGCCCAGGTCGGCGAAGGCGGTAGCCACCACCTTGGCGCCGCGGTCGTGGCCGTCCTGGCCCAGCTTGCTGACCATCACGCGCGGGCGCCGACCGTATGCGTCGGCGAAGGCGGCGATATCGGCCTTCAAGGCGTTCCAATATTCCATGGTGTCTCCCTCGTTGGCCGCTCCGTTCGCAGAGCCATAAGCCGCGGCGTAGATGCCGGTGACCTTCTGCGTGTCGGCACGGTGCCGGCCGAAGACTTTTTCCAGCGCGTCGCTGACTTCGCCCACGGTGGCACGCGCGCGGATGGCTTCCACGCTCAGCGCCAGCAGGTTGCCAGAATCATGGCCTGCTGCAAAAGTGATAGCTGCCAGCGCACGCTCTACCTGCGCAGAGTCACGGTTTTTCTTGATAACTTGCAGCCGGGCAATCTGGCCATCGCGTACCGCCACGTTGTCGATGTCGCGGCTCTCGATCGCGTCCTCGGTCTGCAGCTTGTATTTGTTGACGCCGACGATCACGTCCTGACCGCTGTCGATGCGCGCCTGCTTCTCCGCCGCGGCGGCCTCGATCTTCAGCTTGGCCCAACCCGAATCCACGGCCTTGACCATACCGCCCATGGCGTCGACTTCCTCGATGATCTTCCAGGCGGCGTCGGCCATGTCCTGGGTCAGCTTTTCCATCATGTAGCTGCCGGCCCAGGGGTCGATCACGCTGGTGATGTGGGTTTCTTCCTGGATGATGAGCTGGGTATTGCGGGCAATGCGCGCGCTGAACTCGGTGGGCAGCGCAATGGCTTCGTCGAAGCTGTTGGTGTGCAGGCTTTGCGTGCCGCCAAACACTGCCGCCATGGCCTCGATGGTGGTGCGCACCACGTTGTTGTACGGGTCTTGCTCGGTCAGGCTCCAGCCGCTGGTCTGGCAGTGGGTGCGCAGCATCAGGCTCTTCGGGCTCTTGGCATCGAAGCCCTGCATGATGCGGCACCACAGCAGGCGCGCAGCGCGCATCTTGGCGACTTCCAGGTAGAAGTTCATGCCCACGGCCCAGAAGAAGCTGAGGCGCCCGGCAAACGCGTCCACGTCCAGGCCCTTGGCCAGCGCGGTCTTCACGTATTCCTTGCCATCGGCCAAGGTGAAGGCGAGCTCGAGTGCCTGGTTGGCGCCGGCCTCCTGCATGTGGTAGCCGCTGATGCTGATCGAGTTGAACTTCGGCATGTGCTCTGCCGTGTACGCAATGATGTCGCCGATGATGCGCATGCTGGGCGCTGGCGGGTAGATGTAGGTGTTGCGCACCATGAATTCTTTGAGCACATCGTTCTGTATCGTGCCGCTGAGCTGGGCCTGGGCCACGCCCTGCTCTTCGGCGGCCACGATGTAGCCCGCCAGCACCGGCAGCACCGCGCCATTCATGGTCATGGACACACTGACCTTGTCCAGCGGAATCTGGTCGAACAGGATCTTCATGTCCTCCACCGAGTCAATCGCCACGCCGGCCTTGCCAACGTCACCGGTGACGCGCGGATGGTCGCTGTCGTAGCCGCGGTGCGTCGCCAGGTCAAACGCCACGCTGACGCCCTGGCCGCCAGCCGCCAGGGCCTTGCGGTAGAAGGCATTCGATTCTTCGGCGGTGGAGAAGCCCGCGTACTGGCGGATGGTCCAGGGCCGCACCGCGTACATAGTGGCCTGCGGGCCGCGGATGTAGGGCGCGAAGCCGGGCAAGGTATTGGTGTGCGGCAGGCCGGCCGTGTCTTCGGCGGTGTACAGCGGCTTGACGGTGATGCCGTCGGGCGTGTGCCAGTCGAGTGCCGACACATCGCCGCCCGGCGCCGACTTGGCGGCGGCTTTGGCCCATTGCGCGAGGCTGGCGGGGCTGGATTCAGGGGCTTTGGGGCTCATGGATAAAGGCGCATGGACTGCGGCTTGGCTATGTTGCTGGGCAGTTTACTGCATTCATAATTATAAATTCAGAATTATTTTCTGGCGTAGAATCCGCCCCATGGCTGTCACCACCCTCACCCCGCGCGCGCTCTACGAAGAAGTGGCCGAGCTGCTGCGCCAGCGTATTTTTGCGCGCACGCTGGAGCCCGGCAGCTGGATCGACGAGCTGAAGCTGGCCGAGGAATACGGCATCAGCCGCACCCCCCTGCGCGAGGCGCTGAAGGTGTTGGCCACCGAAGGCCTGGTGACCATGAAGGTGCGGCGTGGCGCCTATGTGACCGAGGTGTCAGAAACCGACCTGGCCGACGTCTACCACCTGCTGGCCTTGCTCGAATCCGATGCCGCCGGCGTGGTGGCCGCCCGCGCCACGCCCGAGCAGCGCGCCGAGCTGCAGGCCTTGCACGATGCGCTGGAAGCCGCGGCCGGCAACCGCGAGCAGTTCTTTGCCATCAACGAGCAGTTCCACATGCGCCTGCTGGCGATTGCCAACAACCGCTGGCGCGACCAGATGGTGGCCGATCTGCGCAAGGTGATGAAGCTGAACCGGCACAACTCGCTGCTGAAAGCCGGCCGCATCCAGGAGTCGCTGCAGGAGCACCGGGCGCTGATGGCCGCACTGGCCGCGCAAGACGCGCCTGCCGCCGTGCAGCGCATGCGCGAACACTTCAGCAACGGGCTGGAAGCCGCGGCCTGATCCCTGTTTACAGATGATTTAGGCCGCTAGCGCAGATACAGACTGCGCAAGCTGCTACTAATTTTATAAAACAGCGCCGAAGATGCTGCCCACGCCGGCCGTCACCGCCATGGCCAGCGCACCCCAGAAAGTCACCCGCCAGGCGCCCAGCAACGGGCTGGCGCCGCCGACCCGCGCGGCCACACCGCCCAGGCAGGCCAGGAACAGCAGCGATGTCAGGGCGATCCACAGAATCAAATCCTTTTCGGGCGCCAGCGCAGCTACCGCCAGCGGCAGCACCGCGCCCAGCGCAAAGCTGCCCGCCGATGCCAGGGCCGCCTGGATAGGCCGCGCGCTGACCACTTCGGAGATGCCCAGCTCGTCGCGCGCATGGGCGCCGATGGCGTCGTGCGCCGCCAACTGCTCGGCCACCTGCGACGCCAATTGGTACGACAGGCCGCGGCCCACGTAGATGGCGGTCAGCTCGCGGTGCTCGGCGGCCGGGTCGGCAACCAGCTCGGCACGTTCGCGCGCCAGGTCGGCCTCTTCGGTATCGGCCTGGGAATGCACCGACACATATTCCCCCGCCGCCATCGACATGGCACCAGCCACCAGCCCGGCCACGCCGGTCACCAGAATGCTGCCATGGCTGGCCTGGGCCGCGGCAATGCCGACGATCAGGCTGGCGGTGGAGACGATGCCGTCGTTGGCGCCAAGTACCGAGGCGCGCATCCAGCCTATGTGTTGTGTTCTGTGTCGCTCGATATGCCGCATCGAAAACTTTTCTCTGAAAAATAAGGGGAAGGTTAACGTTGGGGGAGTATCCGCTGCAACGTGTTGTCGCGCACCAGGTAGTGGTGGTACAGCGCCGCCAGCGCGTGGGCGCCGATGAGGAAGTAGCCGGCGGTTGCCACGGTCTCGTGGATCTCCTTGATCCAGTCGGCGGCGTCTGCATTCTCGGCCATCAGCGCCGGAAGCTGCAGGCCAAAGAACGGAATGGCGCTGCCCTTGGCACTCAGAACCAGCCAGCCCGCCAGCGGGGTGAGCAGCATGAAGGCATACAGCGCAATTTTCATCAGCATGGCAACCCACGTCTGCAACCGGGGTGGCTCGGGCACGATGCGCGGCACCGGGCTTGATATGAACAGCGCCAGGCGCAGCAGCACCAGCGCCAGCACCGACAGGCCGAGCATGAAATGCCAGGTCTTCATCGCCTCCCGGGCATCGCTGCCCCGGGGGAAGATGCCCTTCAGCTCCATGCAGGCGTAGACAGCGGCCAATAGCAGCAGCATGCCCCAGTGCAGTGCGATGGACAGTGCGCCGTAGCGCTGGGTGTTATTGCGCCACTGCATCACAAGGCTCCCAACGGGGCTGATATGAAGGTTTTGAACGACATGGAGCATGTACCTGTGGAGTGGATGGATGGTAGGCGTATGCCTACACACACCCGCTGTAAATTGTGCAAGCCGTAGATTACGTCCCGCTTAAGACGCAGCCTCCGTTCCATCCAGACTTATAGACAAAACGACCTCCAGCGCTTTTTCTACCTGCGGCAATAGCTATACAAAAAGTAGCACCCGCTGTTTGGCAATTGCACACGGGACATCAGGCCAGGCCGCCGTTGGCGCGCAGCACCTGGCCGTTGACCCAGGCGGCCTGTGGCCCGGCCAGGAAGGACACCACCTGGGCGATATCGTCGGGCTGGCCCAGGCGTTCCAGCGGCGGCATCTTGGAGAAAGCCTGGATCTGCTCAGGGGTCTTGCCGTTCAGGAACAGCTCGGTCGCCACCGGGCCGGGCGCCACCGTATTCACTGTGATGTTGCGGCCACGCAGCTCTTTGGCAAACACAGGGGTCATGGCCTCCACTGCCGCCTTGCTGGCGTTGTAGACGGCGTAGCCTGGCAGGTTCAGCGCCAGGGTGGTGCTGGAAAAATTGACGATGCGGCCGCCGTCGTTCATGCGCCGGGCGGCTTCGCGCAAGGTGTTGAAGGTGCCGCGGGTGTTGATGGCCAGGGTCTGGTCGAACAGCTCGTCGCTGGTATCGGCCAGCGGCATGGCCTTCAGGATGCCGGCGTTGTTCACCAGCACGTCGACCTTGCCCAGGGCCTGCTCGGTGGCGTCGAACAGGGCGCGCACTTCGGCCGAGTGGGCCACGTTGGCCTGGATCGCCACCGCCCGGTGGCCCTGGGCTTGTAGCGACGCGACCAGCGCATCGGCCTCGGCGGCGCTGCTCGCGTAGTTGACGGTAATGGCAAAGCCGTCTTCGGCCAGGCGCTGGGCGATGGCGGCGCCGATGCCGCGCGATGCGCCGGTGACGATGGCGACTTTTTGGGTGGTGTTTGCGGTGGTGTTCATGGAATGTCCTTGGGTTAATAGATGGGATGGCTGGATCATGAACCCCTGCATTACAAAGATAATTACCCTAAAATTGCGATCACTATTCGATAAACACCAACAATCAAAGAATCCATGGACAGACTGGAAGAAATGCGGGTGTTTGTGCGCATCGTCGAGCGGCGCAGCTTCACCCAGGCGGCCGACGACCTGCAGCTGCCGCGCGCCACGGTGACCAACGCGATCCAGCGGCTGGAAACCCGGCTGGGCACCCGCCTGCTGGAGCGCACCACGCGCCAGGTCAGCCCGACGCTGGATGGCGATGCCTACTACCAGCGCTGCCTGCGCCTGCTGGCCGACATGGAGGAAGCCGAGGAATCCTTCCGCAACACGACACCCAAGGGTTTGCTGCGGGTGAATCTGCAGGGCACGCTGGCGCGCAACTTCGTCATCCCCGCCTTGCCGGCTTTTCTGCAGCGCTACCCGGGCATAGAGCTGCACATCGGCGAAGGCGACCGGCTGGTGGACCTGGTGCGCGAAGGTGTGGACTGCGTGCTGCGCGCTGGCACACTGCAAGATTCATCCATGGTCGGCCGGCGCGTGGCCAATCTGGAGCAGATCACCTGCGCCAGCCCGGCCTACCTGGCGCAGTTCGGCGTGCCGACCGGTCTGAAATCGCTGGCCCGGCACCGGGCGGTGAACTACCTGTCCACCGCCACCGGCCGCGCGCTGCCGCTGGAGTTCATGGTCGACGGCAAGCTGCAGACCTTGAACCTGCCGGGCAGCGTATCGGTAACCGGCGCGGACGTGTACACGGCGTCAGCGATGGCCGGACTCGGCCTGGTGCAGGTGCCGCGCTACCGCGTGCAGAGCCAGCTGGACGACGGCAGCCTGCACATCGTATTGCCCGGGCTGCCGCCGCCGGCCATGCCGGTATCGGTGCTGTATCCGCAAAGCCGCCAGCTGTCAGCGCGGGTGCGGCTGTTTGCCGACTGGCTTCAGGCGCTCTTCGCTTCGTCAAACCCGTAGCGGGTGTGTGCCAGCGCCATCACCTCGCGCGGTGGCGTGGTCTTGAGGCGGTGGTCGCTCCACACCTGGCGCCAGCGGCGCGCGCCGGGCAGGCCGTGGCGCAGGCCCAGCATGTGGCGCGCAATGCCGTACCAGCCCGTGCCCTGCTCGGCCGCCATGCGCTCCATGTAAACAACCATCTGCTCTTCTATGCTTTCGCGCGTGGCCTCACTGGGCGCGGCGCCGAAGAAGGCCTGGTCCCAGCCCGCCATGGTCCAGGGGTTGTGGTAGGCCTCGCGCCCGACCATCACACCGTCCACATGCACCAACTGCTGCGCCACCTGCTCGTGGGTGGTGATGCCGCCGTTGATGGCGATGGTCAGCGCCGGGAAGTCCTGTTTCAGCTGGTGCACCAGCTCGTAGCGCAGCGGCGGGATCTCGCGATTTTCTTTCGGGCTCAGGCCTTTCAACCAGGCATTGCGCGCATGCACGATGAAGGTACTGCAGCCGGCTTCGGCCACCGTGCCCACAAAGTCGCGCACAAACGCATAGCTCTCGGTCTTGTCCACACCGATACGGTGCTTGACGGTGACCGGCACGTCCACCGCGTCGACCATGGCCTTCACGCAGTCGGCCACCAGCGTCGCTTCGTTCATCAGGCAGGCGCCAAATGCGCCGCGCTGCACGCGTTCGCTCGGGCAGCCGCAGTTGATATTGATCTCGTCGTAGCCCCATTCCTCGCCCAGTTTGGCGCAGCGCGCCAGATCGGCCGGCTCGCTGCCGCCCAGCTGCAGGGCCACCGGGTGCTCCTCGGTGTTGAAGCGCAAATGCCGCGGCACGTCGCCATGCAGCAAAGCGCCGGTAGTCACCATCTCGGTGTAAAGCAAGGCATAACGGGACAGCAGGCGGTGGAAATAGCGGCAATGCGCATCGGTCCAGTCCATCATCGGCGCCACAGACAGCGTCCAGGGGTTGGTGGTTAATGTCGGGGTCATCCCAGGATTATCCCAGCCCGGCTGCAGCCACCGTGTTCACCTACAAGCCGGTGGGCGCGGGTAACATGCCGACTCCTACCCCAACGGATGAGCACGACCGCTATGCCGCACACCACGCACTCCCAGACCCGTCCTGCACGCATGCGCTCCGCCCCATCGCTACCCAGCTGGACCAGCGTGGCCGCGGCCATCCTGCTGCTGACGGCTTGCAGCTCTACCCCGCTGCCGCCCTGGCGAGCCCCGGTCACCAACGCGCCGGCGCCCAAACCCGCAGTCGTTGCGCCCGCGCCCAAGGTGGAAGCACCGGCGGCCGTGGCGCAAGCCGTGCCGCAGGCCAGCATCACCCCGCAGGATGCGGACAGCGCCGCCCCCTACAGCGCGGCGGTGGCGGCACGCTTCCCCGACCCGGCCATCGCCTACAGCACGCCCGGCCTGCAAGCCGGGCGCACCAGTTACAGCTCGAACGCCGAAATCTCTACCTGGCTGCGCAACCTGGCAGCCAACCCCAGCGCCGGTGCCAAGGTCAGCGTGCTGTCCATCGGCCACTCGCAGCAAGGTACGCCGCTGGAGGCGCTGCTGCTGACCCGCGCCACCAGCCCGGATGCGCCCAGCGTGCTGGCCACGGGCCGACCCACGGTGTTGCTGGTCGGCCAGCAGCACGGCAACGAGCCGGCGGGCAGCGAGGCCCTGCTGGTAGTGGCCCGCGAACTGGCCCAGGGCCTGCTGGAGCCGCTGCTGGACAAGGTCAACGTGCTGGTGGTGCCGCGCGCCAACCCTGACGGTGCGGCCGCCGACCAGCGCGCCACCGCCAACGGCATCGACATGAACCGCGACCACCTGCTGTTGCAAACCCCCGAGGCCCGCGCCCTGGCCCAACTGGCACGCGACTACCAGCCCACGGTGGTGCTGGACGCCCACGAGTACACCGTGGTGGGCCGCTATCTGCAAAAGTATGGCGCGGTACAGAAGTACGACGCCCTGCTGCAATACGCGATGACAGCCAATATGCCGGAGTTCCTGACCCGCGCCTCCGAAGAGTGGTTCCGGCGCCCGCTGATTGCTGCGCTCAAGACCCAGAAGCTGAGCAGCGAGTGGTACTACACCACCTCCACTGCGCTGGACGATCTGCAAATCTCCATGGGCGGCACCCAGCCCGACACCGGGCGCAATGTGAATGGCCTGAAGAACGCGGTCAGCATGCTGATAGAAACCCGGGGCGTAGGCATAGGCCGCATGCACCTGCAGCGCCGGGTCCACACCCAGGTCACCGCCATGGTCAGCATGCTGCAAAGCACCGCCACCCGCGCCGAACAGCTGGGCCAGTTGCGCTCGTTTATCGACCGCGAAACCAGCAGCCTGGCCTGCCGCGGCAAGGCCACCATAGCCGCTGGTCCAACCAAGGTGCAGTACGAACTAACCATGCTCGACCCGGCCACTGGCAACGACAAGCAGCTCACCGTGGACTGGAATTCGGCGCTGGAGCTGCAAACCCAGACCAGCCGCCCGCGGCCCTGCGGCTACTGGCTGTCAGCCACCTCCACCAGCGCGGTCGAGCGGCTGCAGCTGCTGGGCGTACAGGTGTTGCGGATAGCCGAGCCCGGTTCGCTGCTGGGCGACCTGTACAAGGAAACGGCGCGTTCCTCGGGCACCCGGCAAGACGTGCGCGGCGGCATCAGCGATGCGGCTCCGATCATCAAGACCGAAGTGGCGCTGACGCGCAGCCTGGTGGATATTTCGGCCGGCAGCTTCTACGTGCCGCTGGGCCAGCCACTGGGCAACCTGGTACTGGCCGCGCTGGAGCCGGACACGCAGAACAGCTACTTTGCCAACCACTTGCTCGGCACGCTGGACGACACTGTGCGGGTGATGACCGAACCCACGGTGCGGATGGAAAGACTGCCCTGATCGCTCTGGGCTTTGAGGCTTCCTAGAAGGCTTGGGCCTAGGGCTTGGGCTCTGGCAGCGGTGCCGCCTTGGCCTTACCGGTGGCATTGCGTTGGCGGGTCTGCTCCTTGTGGGCAGCCGCCTCCTCCAGCTTTTTATCGTAGCGGGCGCGCTCATCCGGGGCGGTAGCCTCACGGGTGGCGCGCGCAGCCTGTTCTTGTTGGTTGGCGCGGCTCTTTTTCTCCAGCGTGGCCTTGCGCTCGGCCTGGGCGCGGGCAGCCTGGGCCGGGTCGTGCGGCTGGCGTGGCGCCGCCGGGGTGCGTACGCGCACGGCGGGCTTTGGCTCGGAGCTGGCGGCACTGGCCGCAGGTGCGGGGCTGTCGTGGGCCTGGCTTTGCTCCATGCGCTGCAGCTGCAGAGCGCCCTTGCGCTTGCGCTCCGCGTCGTTGAGCAGGATTTCCTGGCGCCGCAGATCGGCCAACTCGGCCCGGCGCCGCGCGCGGCTTTCGTTGCGGCAGTCGTTCACAGCAAACTTTTGGAAGCAGGCCGATTCTTCCTGGTTGAAGCGTTGCTCGATCTGCTGGCGCTCGGTGGCAATGCGCTGCTGCTCGGCCTGCACGGCCAGGCCGCCGTCTTCGGTTTGCGCCTGCACGGCGGCGCTGCCGAACACGGCCAGCAGGCAACACAGGGCGATCAAATGCTTGTTCATGTCAGGTGGGTATCCACAACGCGCCGCTCCAGCGCTAAAAACTCGGCCGATTGCATTTCGTTCAGGCGCGAAACCGTGCGCGGGAACTCATGCGCCATCGGGCCCTCGGTATATAACTCTTCAGGCTGCACAGCGGCCGACATGATGAGCTTGACGCGGCGGTCGTACAGCACATCCACCAGCCAAGTAAAACGCCGCGCCTCGGAGGCCAGCCGTATCGACATCGCCGGCACATCGCTGAGCAGCACGGTGTGGAACTGGGTGGCGATCTCCAGGTAGTCGTTTTGCGAGCGCGGCCCACCACACAGCGCCTTGAAGTCGAACCACACCACTCCACCCGCCTTGCGCCGGGAACGGATCTCGCGGGCCTCGATGTGCAGCACCGGGTCTTCGTCCTGGGTTTCGGCCAGGCGATTGAAGGCCTCGGTCATCTCCTGGTCGGCCTGCGGGCCCAGTGGAGTGTGGTAAATCTTGACCTGCTCCAGCGTGCGGCGCCGGTAGTCAGTGCCGTTGTCCACGCTCAGCACTTCCAGCTTCTGGTTCAGCAGCGCAATCGCCGGCAGGATGCGGTCGCGGTGCAGGCCGTTCGGGTACAGGTCGTCGGGCTTGAAGTTGGAGGTGGTGACAAAGCCCACACCGTTGGCAAACAGCGCATCCAGCAGCCGGTGCAGGATCATGGCGTCGGTAATGTCGGCCACGTGGAATTCATCGAAGCAGATCAGGCGGTAGCGCTTGGAGATACGCAGGCCCAGCTCGTCCAGCGGGTTCACCGTGCCCTGCAGATCGGCCAGCTCGCGGTGCACTTCGCGCATGAACTCATGGAAGTGCAGCCGCACCTTGCGCTTCAAAGGCACGGCGTTGAAGAAGCAGTCCATCAGAAAACTCTTGCCGCGCCCCACCCCGCCGTACATGTAGACGCCGCGGGGAATCTCCGGCCGGTTGATGAGTTTCTTGAAGGCGTTGGAACGCTTTTCTTTGAACACCGCCCATTCAGACGCACAGCGCTCCAGCGCATCGACGGCACGCAGCTGCGCCGGGTCGGCGGTAAAGCCGCGCTGGGCCAGCTCGGCCTCGTAGGCTTGTTTGACGCTCAAAGGAAAAAACTCCAGATGCTACAAATTAAATAGCGGCTAGCGCAGGTAGTGCCTGCGCTAGCAGCCTATTTTTTATAAATTTCTTTTAGAAATTCAGAGTGCGCTTGTCCACGGCCAGAGCGGCTTCCTTGGTGGACTCGCTCAGCGATGGGTGGGCGTGGCAGATGCGGGCGATGTCTTCCGCGCTGGCGCGGAATTCCATGGCCATCACGCACTCAGCGATCAGCTCGCTGGCCTGCGGGCCGACGATGTGCACGCCCAGGATCTCGTCCGTGGTCGCATCGGCCAGCATCTTCACCATGCCGGTGGTGTCGCCCAGCGCGCGTGCGCGGCCGTTCGCCAGGAACGGGAAGGTACCGGCCTTGTAAGCACGGCCGGCGCCCTTGAGCTGCTGCTCGGTCTGGCCAACCCAGGCGATTTCGGGATTCGTGTAGATCACCCAGGGCACGGTGTTGAAGTTCACATGGCCGTGCTGGCCGGCGATGCGCTCGGCAACCGCCACGCCTTCTTCCTCGGCCTTGTGCGCCAGCATCGGGCCGCGCACCACGTCACCAATCGCCCAGACATTGGGCAGGTTGGTTTTGCAGTCGCCGTCGACCACGATCGCACCGCGCTCGTCCAAGGCCAGGCCGACCGCGTCTGCGCCCAGGCCAATGGTGTTGGGCACGCGGCCAATCGAAACGATCAGCTTGTCCACATCCAGCGACTGGGCTTCGCCCTTGGCGTCGGTGTAGGCAATGCTCACGCCCTTCTTGCCAGTCTTGATCTCGCCAACCTTCACACCCAGGTTGATCTTCAGGCCTTGCTTGTCGAAAGCCTTCTTGGCTTCCTTGGCGATCTGCTCGTCCACCGCGCCCAGGAAGGTCGGCAGACCTTCCAGGATGGTGACCTCAGAACCCAGGCGGCGCCAGACCGAACCCATTTCCAGGCCAATCACACCAGAGCCGATCAGGCCCAACTTCTTGGGCACCGCGCCAACGCGCAGTGCGCCGTCGTTAGACAGCACCAGCTCTTCGTCAAACGGCGTGCCGGGCAGCGCACGGGCGTTGGAACCCGTGGCCACGATCACGTGCTTACCGACCAGCGACTCTTCGCCCACGGTCAGTTCATAGCCACCGTCCTTGGCTGCGACAAACGTGCCGCGGCCGTGGAAGAAGGTGACCTTGTTCTTCTTGAACAGGTACTGGATGCCGTCGTTGTTCTGTTTGACCACGATGTCCTTGCGGGCGATCATCTTGGCCACGTCCATCTGCAGGCCGGACAGCGAAATACCGTGGTCGGCGAAATGGTGGCCGGCCTGGTCGAAGTGCTCGCTGGACTGCAGCAGCGCCTTGGAGGGGATGCAGCCTACGTTGGTGCAGGTGCCGCCCAGGGCCGGGCCGCCCTTGGCGTTCTTCCACTCGTCGATACAGGCCACGTTGAAGCCCAGCTGGGCTGCGCGGATGGCGGCAATATAGCCACCGGGGCCGCCGCCGATGACGATCACGTCAAAATTCTTGCTCATGAAAACTTCCAATCTGATTACGTAAAGACCCATGGAACAAGGGCAGCCTGGGCTGCCCTTGAAACCGTCTTAGATGTCGAACAGGAGGCGGGCTGGGTCTTCCAGCGCTTCCTTCATGGCGACCAGGCCCAGCACGGCTTCGCGGCCGTCGATGATGCGGTGGTCGTAGCTCATGGCGAAGTAGTTCATCGGGCGCACCACGACTTGGCCGTTCTCGACCACAGCACGGTCCTTGGTGGCATGGATGCCCAGAATCGCCGATTGTGGTGGGTTGATGATCGGGGTCGACAGCATGGAGCCGAAGGTACCGCCATTCGAGATGGAGAAGGTACCGCCGGTCATGTCGTCCATGCCCAGCTTGCCGTCACGGGCCTTCACGCCGTATTCGGCAATCTTCTTCTCGATATCGGCAAAGCTCATCTGGTCGGCGTTGCGCAGAATCGGCACCACCAGGCCACGTGGCGAACCCACAGCAATACCGATGTCGAAGTAGCCGTGGTAGACGATGTCGTTGCCGTCCACGCTAGCGTTCAACACCGGGAACTTCTTCAGCGCGTGCACAGCGGCCTTGACGAAGAAGCTCATGAAGCCGATCTTCACGCCGTGTTCTTTTTCGAACTTTTCCTGGAAGCGCTTGCGCATTTCCATGACCGGGGCCATGTTGATTTCGTTGAACGTGGTCAGGATGGCGTTGGTCGACTGCGATTGCAGCAGACGCTCGGCCACGCGGGCACGCAGGCGGCTCATGGGCACGCGCTGCTCGGGGCGGTCGCCCAGGTCAGGTGCGATGGTGGCGACTTGGGCCAGGGACTTGGTGGGCACACCGGTGGGAATGACGGCAGCCGTCACCTTGGGCGCAGCAACCGCGGCCAGCACATCACCCTTGGTGACACGGCCGTCTTTGCCGGTACCGGCCACGGAGCCAGCCGCCAGGGCGTTGTCGGCCATCAGCTTGGCAGCGGCAGGCATAGGCACGCCGGACATCGAGCTGCTGGCAGCAGCCGGCGCAGGAGCCGGTGCAGCGGCAGCGGCGGTGGTTGCGGCAGCAGCAGCCACCGAACCAGCCACAGGCGCAGCGGCCCCGGCCTTGGCTTCGGTGTCGATACGGGCAATCAGTTGCTCGGCTTTGACGGTACCGCCATCGGCGACCAGCAGTTCGGTGATCACGCCGCCGGAGGGTGCGGGCACTTCCAGCACCACTTTATCGGTTTCGATCTCGATCAGGATTTCGTCCACCGCAACTACGTCACCCACCTTTTTCTTCCACTGCAACATGGTCGCTTCTTCGACGGACTCGGACAGTTGCGGGACCTTTACTTCTACGATAGCCATTTAGTTTTCTCCAATTCTTCCAACGAGGGGTGCGGCCGCCGCGCTCCCGCGCAGCGGCTCGGCACTGCTTATTTATTTCGACAGAACAAAGCCCTTGAGCTTGCCAAACGCGCCGTCCACCAGCGACTTTTGCTGGTCTTGGTGCAGGTGCGAATAGCCGGCTGCCGGCGAGGCAGAAGCCGCGCGGCCCGAATAGCCAAGCTTCTGGCCTTCGATCATGTTTTCGTGCAGGTAGTGCTGCACGAAGAACCAGGCGCCCTGGTTCTGCGGCTCGTCCTGGCACCACACGACCTCGGTGGCATTGGGGTACTTCTTGAGCTCGGTGGCAAACGCCTTGTGCGGGAACGGATAGAGCTGTTCCACACGCAGGATCGCCACGTCGTCGGCGCCCTTTTCTTCGCGCTTCTTGGCCAGGTCGTAGTAGACCTTGCCCGAGCAGGCGATGACGCGCTTGACCTTGTCGGCCTTGAGCTCCTTGCTCTCTGGAATCACGGTCTGGAAACCGCCCTTGGTGAATTCGCTCAGCGGAGATGCCGCATCCTTGGCGCGCAAGAGGGACTTGGGCGTCATGATGATCAGCGGCTTGCGCAGGTTGCGCACCATCTGGCGGCGCAACAAGTGGAAGATCTGGCTGGCGGTGGTGGGCTGCACGACCTGCATGTTCGTGTCAGCGCTCAGTTGCATGAAGCGCTCCAGGCGGGCCGAGCTGTGCTCGGGGCCTTGGCCTTCGTAGCCGTGCGGCAGCATCAAGGTGATGCCGTTGACGCGGCCCCACTTGACTTCGCCGGAGGCGATGAACTGGTCGATCACCACCTGGGCGCCGTTGGCGAAGTCGCCAAACTGGGCTTCCCAGATCACGAAGGTGTTGGGGTCGTTCGAGGCATAGCCGTATTCAAACGCCAGCACCGCTTCTTCCGACAGGATGGAGTCGATGACGGTGAAGGGCGCCTGGTTTTCCGCCACGTTTTGCAACGGGGTGTAGGTGCCTTCGTCGAACTTTTCACGGTTCTGGTCATGGATCACCGCATGGCGGTGGGTAAAGGTACCGCGGCCGCAGTCTTCACCGCTCAGGCGCACGGGGTAGCCGCTGGCCACCAGCGAGGCAAACGCCATGTGCTCGCCCATGCCCCAGTCCACCGGGATGTCGCCACGGCCCATCGCTGCGCGGTCGTCATACACCTTCTTCACCAGTTGGTGAGGGGTAACGCTGGCGGGGATGGTGGTGATCTTCTCGGCCAGGCGCTTCCATTCCACCAGGGGAATGGCGGTGTCGCCGGCGTCGGTCCACTTGCGGTTCAGGTACGGCGACCAATCCACCGCGTACTTGCCCTTGAAGTTGGTCAGCACGGGGTTGAAGGTGTTCTTGCCGGCGTCGAGCGCGGCGCGCATGGCCTTGACCATGTCGTCACCCAGCGTCTCGCCGAAGCCTTGGGCCGACAGCTTGTCGGCGTACAGCTTGCGCGTGCCGGGGTGCTTGGCGATCTTCTTGTACATCAGCGGCTGGGTCAGCGCCGGTGTGTCTTGTTCGTTGTGGCCGAGCTTGCGGAAGCAGATGATGTCGACCACGACGTCGCGTTGGAACTCCATTCGGTAGTCCAGCGCGATTTGCGTTGCCAGCACCACGGCTTCGGGATCGTCACCGTTGACGTGCAGCACCGGCGCTTCGATCATCTTGACGACGTCCGAGCAGTACAGCGTCGAGCGGCTGTCGCGCGGGTCGCTGGTGGTGAAGCCGATCTGGTTGTTGATCACGATGTGCACCGTGCCGCCCGTGAAATAGCCACGGGTTTCGGCAAGCGCCAGGGTTTCCATCACCACGCCTTGGCCGGCAAAGGCCGCGTCGCCGTGCACCAGCACGGGCAGCACTTGCTTGCCCAGCGGATCGCCGCGGCGGTCCATGCGCGAGCGCACCGAACCTTCGACCACGGGGTTCACGATTTCCAGGTGCGAGGGATTGAAGGCCAGCGTCAGATGCACCGGGCCGCCAGGGGTGGACACATCCGAGCTGAAGCCCTGGTGGTATTTCACGTCGCCCGATGGCAGGTCTTCAGGCGCCGTGTGGTCGAACTCGGCGAACAGGTCGGCAGGCACCTTGCCCAGCGAGTTCACCAGCACGTTCAAGCGGCCGCGGTGGGCCATGCCGATGACGATTTCTTGCAGACCCTTGGCGCCACCGGCCTGGATCAGCTCGTCCATCGAGGCGATGAAGGATTCGCCGCCTTCCAGCGAGAAGCGCTTTTGGCCGACGAACTTGGTGTGCAGGAAGCGCTCCAGGCCTTCGGCTGCGGTCACGCGGTCCAGGATGTGCAGCTTCTTCTCTTTGGAGAAGTTCGGCTTGCTGCGGATGCTTTCCAGCTTTTGCTGCCACCAGCGCTTCTTGGTCTGGTCGCTGGTGTACATGTACTCGGCGCCGATGGTGCCGCAGTAGGTTTCACGCAGCGCATTCATCAGGTCGCGCAAAGACATGGTGTCTTTGCCGAAGAAGGTATTGCTGGTGTTGAACACGGTTTCCTGGTCGGCATCGGTGAAGCCGTAGAAGGAAGGGTCGAGTTCAGGGATGTTTTCGCGCTCGGTGCGCTTCAGCGGGTCCAGATCGGCCCAGCGTACGCCGACGTTGCGGTAGGCGGCAATCAGCTGCTGCACCGCGGTGCGCTTGCGGCCCATTTCGGAGTCGGCGCTGGCGACGACCACCTTGGTCTGGCCTTGCTTGGCGCGTTCGGCAAATGCATTGACCACCGGCAGATGCGGCACGTCTTTGGCATTGCTGCCGTCCACGGCGGGCACGTTCTGGAGCGCGTCAAAGTAGTCGCGCCAGTTGTCGGGCACGCTGCCAGGATTGCTCAGGTAATTTTCGTAGAGCTCTTCAACATAGGGGGCATTGCCGCCGAAGAGGTAGGTGTTGCCTTGGTAGGCTTGGTACACCGAAGACACTGGATCACTCATATTCCGCTGACCTCCGTTTCCCTGCAGGAAACATTAGCTGGTTAAAGCTGGGTTTAATTAACCTTCCGCGACACGGCTGGACCGATTGGCGGATGCGACTGTGGCAGGAAGGGCCTAGTACGGGCAGGATTATCTACCCAATATGGGGCGGGCGAAGGCAAGTTACCAGCGAGTAACAGGCATACGCTCCCATTTTTATAGCTACTGACGCAATATAGATATGCGCCAGCAGCTGTTTTCATTTAAATTTTTATGTGGTGCAGGAGAAACATTACTTTACCAAGGCCTGCACCGTTTTGAAGTCGGCGTGCTCGGCTGTGCGCAGCCATTCGAACAAAACCATCTCGGTAGTCACCAGTTCGGCGCCTGCGCCGGCCAGGCGGTCGAAGGCGGCATCGCGGTTGCGCTCGGTGCGCGAGCTGCAGGCATCGGTCACCACCCAGACGTCGAACTCGTCTTCCAGCAGGTCCAGCGCGGTCTGCAGCAGGCAGATATGGGCTTCCAGCCCGGCGATGACGATGGTGCCGCGCTCGGGTTCGGCATTTTGCGGCTTTTGCAGATGCTTGGGCAGGCTGCGCGCATTGCCCTGCACCGGCTTGGCCGGCGGCCGCAGCCATTCGCCCAGGCCTTCTTCGACAGCGCTGAAATGCATTTTGCTCAGGGTGTTGCGGCACAGGGCCCGCAGTTCGGCAGGGTTCTGGCCGAGTTTGGAGGGGTTTTGTTCGGTGCCCCAGACCGGCACGTCCAGCAGGTCGGCGGCCTGCGCCAGGCGCAAGGCATTGGCAACAACGGCTGCGTGGTCGTGGATGGCGGGGAGTAGGCGGGCTTGGTAATCGACCAGCACCAGCTGGGATTCGGAGGCGTCGAGCAACATGGGTTTCCTAAGGGCAAAGCAGCCCCAGATTAAACCGCAGTTGCCGCCTCCTCCAGCTTGGTTTGCAAAGGCGCACCCGTCAGGGATTGCAGCAAGGCCAGACCCAGCGGCCAGTCACCATGGCCCGAGGCGATATTGATGTGCCCTGCATCCTGCATGCGCACCAGCTCGCTGCCCCAGGCGCGCGCATAGGCGCCGGCCAGGCGTACCGGGCAATACGGGTCGTTGCTGCTGGCCACCAGCACGCTGCGGTAGGGCAGCTTGGCATAGGGCACGGGGGCGAAATCGCTGAGGATGGCCCGGCGCTCGGGGTCCGCCGGCGCCACCAGCAAGGCTCCCTGGATGCGCTGCACGGCTTCGTCGGGCAGATGGGTGGTAGCGATACAGCCTAAGCTGTGCGCCACCACCACCACCGGCTCGGGACGGGCCAGGATGGCCTGGGTGATGGAGGCAACCCAGGCACTGCGCGAGGGCGTGATCCAGTCGTCCTGGTCGACCCGTTCCACACCGGCGAAACGTTCCGCCCACAGGCTTTGCCAATGGCCTGGGCCTGAGTTGCGCCAGCCGGGAACAATGAGTATGCGTGCTTGCGTCATGCCCGGATTGTCAGCAGACGCAGGGCAAATTCAAACGACTGAATGGCAGTTTGTTTATGCGCATTTGCTAACAAGAAAATTATCTAAGCCGCACTACCCAACACGCACAAAAAAAGAGCTGCTGGCGCAGGTAGTACCTGCGCCAGCAGCTCTTAATTTAATAGCATCAACCGTTGCGGCGTGCAGATGCCAGGCGTTTCACCACCGTGACCAACAGGTCGATCTCGGCAAAGGTGTTGTAGAAAGCCAGCGACGGCCGTACCGTGGTCTCCACGCCCATCCGGCGCAGGATGGGCTGCGCGCAGTGGTGGCCGGTGCGCACGGCAATGCCCTCCTCGTTCAAGGCCTTACCGACTTCCTCGGTGCTGTAGCCGGCCAGGGTGAAGGACATCACACTGGCCTTGTCGGCCGCGGTACCGATCAAGCGCACGCCAGGAATCGCACCCAGCTGCTGCATGCCGTAGACCAGCAACTCGTGTTCGTAGCGGGCGATGTTTTCAATGCCCACCTTGTTCACGTAGTCGATGGCCGCGCCCAGGCCCACCGCGTCGGCGATGTTGCCGGTGCCGGCCTCGAACTTGTTCGGGATCGGCTGGAACACGGTTTTCTCGAAGGTCACGTCGGCAATCATGTTGCCGCCACCCTGCCAGGGCGGCATGTCTTCCAGCACCTCGCGCTTGCCCCAGACCACGCCGATGCCGGTGGGGCCGAACACCTTGTGGCCGGAGAACACGAAGAAGTCGGCGCCGATGTCCTGCACGTCGACCCGCATGTGCGAGATCGACTGCGCGCCATCGACCAGCGCCTTGGCGCCGGCGCGGTGCGCCAGTTCGACGATTTCCTTCACCGGCACCACGGTGCCCAGTGCATTCGACACCTGGGTCACCGCAACGATCTTGGTGCGGTCATTCAGCAGCTTGCGGTATTCATCGAGCAACACCTGGCCTTTGTCGTCCACCGGGATCACGCGCAGCTTGGCACCCTTGGCGGCAGCTAGCTGCTGCCAGGGCACGATGTTGGCGTGGTGCTCCAGATTCGACACGATGATCTCGTCGCCCTCGCCCACATGCTGGCCGCCCCAGCTCTTGGCCACCAGGTTGATGGCCTCGGTGGTGCCCCGCACGAAGATCACCTCGTTCACATCCGGCGCGTTGATGAACTTCTTCACCCGCTCCCGCGCGCCCTCGTAGGCGTCGGTGGCGCGGGCCGCCAATTCATGGGCAGCGCGATGGATGTTGGAGTTCTCGTGCTCGTAGAAATAGGCGATGCGGTCGATCACCGACTGCGGCTTGTGCGTGGTGGCGGCGTTGTCGAACCAGACCAGCTGCTTGCCGTTGACCCGCTCCTGCAGGATAGGGAAGTCGCGGCGCACGGCGTGCACGTCGAACGCTGGGTGCGCCGAACCGGCATAGGCCGGCACGTCGTCACGGCCCGGCTTGGCCGGTGTGACATAGCCATTCGGCAAAGTCACGGCGTCGACGAAATAGAACGCGGGCGTGGTTTGCGGCACCGGAGGTGTCGGCAAGGCGGCTGGCCGCGCTGCATCCGTAGGCGCAGCAAACGGCAAGCGGCTCAAGTCGTCCAGACTCGATCCTCCGGTCTGCGGCGCCGCGGGCGCAGGATGGCCGGCACCCGGGTTCAGGAAGTAGAACGGCGACGCGCTTTCCGGCACGCCCTGCACGACACCGCCGCTGCGCGGCTCGTAGGCCGGCAACTCGCTGACCACGCGGTCCGGCAGGCCATTGCCAGCCTGGGCGTGGGGTTGCAGGGCCGGAGCCCGATTCGCCAGGCTCAACACAGAGGTGGGCGATGCGGGGATCAGATTACTGCCCGGCACCTGGCCGATGGGAATCGGGGTGCCCGGCACGCTGGGGCCGAAGCCAGCCGGGCTGGCCAGCGGTGAGCCCGGCGGCGCAATATTGGCCGGCGCTTGCACGCCAGGCACAGCATGCGACTCTCCCGGCAAGGCCGAGAACAGCGCAGTCGCCATGCGGGCCAGCGTGGCCGGATCGGGCAGGCCCGCCGGCAGCGTGGGTTGAGGAACAACGGTAGTCATGTGGACAGCGCCGCTTTACTTGTAGGTGTCCGGATAGTCGTGGTACTTGCCGATTTCCACATCGTCCAGCACAGCCAGCGCGTCGGTGGTCAACACCGCCAGCGAGCAGTACAGCGAGATCAGGTAGGAAGCGATCGCCTGGTCGTTGATGCCCATGAAGCGCACCGACAGGCCGGGGGCCTGCTCGCCTGGCAGACCGGGCTGGAACAGGCCGACCACGCCCTGGCGCTTGTCGCCCACGCGCAGCAACAATATCTTGCTCTTGCCGTCGGCAACCGGCACCTTGTTCGACGGGATCAGCGGAATGCCGCGCCAGGTAATGAATTGCGAACCGAACAAGCTGACGGTGGGCGGCGGCGTGCCGCGGCGGGTGGCTTCGCGGCCGAAGGCGGCGATGGCCAAGGGGTGGGCCAGGAAGAAGGCTGGCTCTTTCCAGACCTTGGTCAGCAGCTCGTCCAGATCGTCGGGCGTGGGAGCGCCGGTCAGCGGGAAGATGCGCTGCTCGTCGGTCACCTGCGACAACAGGCCGTAGTCGGGGTTGTTGATGAGTTCGCTTTCCTGGTTTTCCTTGATGGTCTCGATGGTCAGGCGCAGCTGTTCCTTGATCTGGTCATGCGGGCTGCTGTACAGGTCGGAGATGCGGGTGTGCACGTCGAGGATGGTGCTGACGGCGTTCAGAAAGTATTCGCGTGGCTGGTCTTCGTAATCAACGAAGGTGCGCGGCAGCTGGTTTTCCGACTGGCGGGCGGTGCAGGTGACCTTGATCGACTCGGGGTTCTTCACCTTGTTCAGGCGGTAGATGCCGGCTTCCACCGGCGTCCATTGCAGCAAATGGGTCAGCCAGCGTGGCGAGATGGTTTCCAGCTGGGGGACGGTCTTGGTCGCATTGGCAAGCTGGCGTGCGGCGCTGTCGCCGAGGGTGGTGATTTGGGTCAAGAAGAACTCCGTTGATTAGAAAAAAGAAAACGAAAAGGAATCACAACGGCCCGCAGTGTCAGATGCCTAAAGGCATCTTTCAACATGCTATAGCCGCCAATCGGATGTGCTGCGCCTGGCGGCGCTGGGCAATGTGCTCGCAATCGGCCAGCAGCACCGGCAGCGATATGCCGAGCGCGCGGGCCAGCTTCTCCACCGTGACGATGGAAGCAATGGTGCGGCCGCGCTCGATCTCGCCCACATACGAACGGTTCAGGTCCGAGTGCTCGGCCAGTTGCTCCTGCGACCAGCCCCGGGCTTCGCGCAGCTGGCGCACCACCAGACCCAAGCTCTCCACCAGCGCCGTCATGCCAAGGCACGCTCGGGCACCGCCTGGCTGGCCGCCCGCGGCTCCTGGCGCGAGCTGGCCTGGGTCACATGGGCACCGGGTGCCACGTCCTGGGTAAGCCAGACATTGCCGCCGATAGTGGCGCCCTGCCCCAGCCGCACCCGGCCCAGCACCGTGGCGCCCGCGTAGATCACCACATCGTCTTCAACGATGGGATGGCGCGGCTGGCCTTTTTCCAGGTGGCCCTGGGCATCGGTGGTAAAGCGCTTGGCACCCAGGGTGACGTTCTGGTACAGCCGCACCCGCTCGCCGATCAAGGTGGTTTCGCCGATCACCACGCCCGTACCGTGGTCGATGAAGAAGCCCGCACCTATGGTGGCGCCGGGGTGGATGTCGATGCCGGTCGCGCTGTGCGCCAGCTCGGCCACGATGCGCGCCAACAGTGGCAGGCCTTGCCGGTACAGCTGGTGCGCCAAACGGTGGTGCACCATGGCCAGGATGCCGGGGTAGCAGAGCAGCACCTCGTCGACGCTGCGCGCCGCCGGGTCGCCGTGGAAGGCGGCCAGCACATCGCTGTCGAGCAGGCGGCGGATGCCGGGCAAGGCCTGGGCAAACTGCTGCACCACCTGGGTCGGCTGGGTGCCGGCGGGCACGTCATCGACCAGGCGCAGCTCCAGCCGCACCTGGGCCAGCAGGCCGTGCAGGGCCGCGTCCAGCGTGTAGCCTACGTAAAAGTCTTCGCTCTCCTGGCGCAGGTCCACCGGACCCAGGCGCATCGGAAACAGCACACCTTTCAGCGACTCGACTATTCCGGCCAGCGCGTTGCGCGACGGGAACTCGCGCCCGCCCGGCTCGGTAGAACGCCCTTGCGCAGCGCGCCATTCGCTGCGCACGCCGTGCAAGGCCTGGACCACGTGGCCCACGTCAAATACCGGCGCGGCCATCAGTCCTGCACCCAGGGCAGGCTGTGGAAACGCCAGCCATCCGCGCCACCGCGGTGCTGCTGCGCGTCGATCTCGCCCTCAAAGCCTTCCAGCACATTAAAGACGCGGGTAAAACCGGCCTTGGCTGCGGCCTCGGCCGCCTGGGCCGAGCGCTTGCCGC
Organism: Rhodoferax sp. OV413; assembly: GCF_900104385.1. Taxonomy (GTDB): domain Bacteria; phylum Pseudomonadota; class Gammaproteobacteria; order Burkholderiales; family Burkholderiaceae_C; genus Rhodoferax_B. Next base: position 787,647 of record NZ_FNJA01000001.1, read on the forward strand.
TGCGGCACAGCAGCAATACGGTAGCGTCCTTGCTGCCCACTTTGGCTTCGAGTTCGCGCACAAAGCGCGGGTTGCGCGTCAGGCTGGTACCGGTAGCCCAGGCCACATGGGCGCTGCCGGGCACATGGCCGACAAACTTGCGCTCTTCAAAGGTCCGCACATCGACCAATTGCACCTCACCGGCCTCCAGCAAACGCCAGGCCACGGGTGGGGTCACACCGCCCGCATAGGGCAATTGGGTAGACAGGGCCACCGCGCGGGCGGATTCAAGTTCGGGGGGCAGGCTGGTCAGCTCAGCGGTAGCGGATGGCATGGAAACTCCTATCGTGTGTTGCGCCATGACCCTGCACATGGGTGTGCAGATGTCTGTAGGAATCCACTCTAGAGCGATCACCTTCCTTCTCAAACTACTTAAAAATCAGTTCTAAACAACGGAAACATCTGTAGACCGCCAGATGCGGCATGTGCCCGCACGACAATGCAGCTGCCCTGTTCCACCCCAATCCCTATGCATACCCTCAGCAATCGAGACACCCGCCGCGTCGACGTGGTGGTCTACCCCGGCTTCAAAGCCATCGAGGCCATAGGCGCGATGAGCGTGTTCGAGTACGCCAACCTGCATCTGACCCAGCAAGGCCGGCCGCCCGGCTACCAGCTGCACATCGTCTCCGTGGCGGCCGGCCCGGTGGCGTCGGACACCCACATGCAGCTGCAAGCCGCCGCAGCCCTGCGCACCGACGACCTGCCGCACACGGCCATCATCGTCGGCGCCCGGCAGATCGAAACCGCCCTCGCCGCGAACACCGCCATCGTCGACTGGGCTGCCGCGGTGGCGCCACGCATCGAGCGGCTGGTGGCCTTGTGCTCGGGCAGCTTCTTCCTGGCCGCAGCCGGCGTGCTGGACGGCCTGACCGCCACCACCCACTGGAGCGTGGCCGCCTTGCTGAAAGAGAAGTTCCCGGCAGTGCAGGTGCAGGCCGATGCGATCTACCTGCGCTCGGGCCGGCTCTGGACCTCGGCCGGGGTCACGGCGGGCATCGACCTGGCGCTGGCACTGGTGGAAGACGACCATGGCCGTGGCCTGGCGCTGCAGGTGGCGCGCGACCTGGTGGTGTATCTGAAGCGGCCCGGCGGCCAGTCGCAGTTCAGCATGCACCTGAACAGCCAGAACACCAGCCACCCCGGCATCCGGGCGATCCAGGAATGGCTGCTGTCGAATCTATCGCTGCCGCTGGACGTGTCGGTGCTGGCCGGCCGCGCAGCCATGAGCGAGCGCAACTTCCGCCGGGTGTTTGCCAAAGAGGTGGGCAGCAGCCCACTGCAGTTCATCGAATCGGCCCGGCTCGAAGCCGGCCGGCGGCTGCTGGAAGAAGGCGACCTGCCGCTGAAGTCGATTGCCGGGCGCATCGGTTTTGCATCCGAGCAATCGCTGCGCAAGCTGTTTCTCAAGCGCCTGGGCGTAGGCCCGCAGGCCTACCGCGAACGCTTCGGCGGCGCGCGGCCCTAACTTGAACTACGCCGCTTTGCGCAACTTGGCGACTTGGGTGGCCAGCACGTCCATCAGCGTGGGCGACAGGCAGTCATAGGGCTCCAGCCCCGCCTCGCGCAGCTCCTGGCGGATGCCGGCCATCTGCTCGGGTGGAGTGCCGGTTTCGATGATGGACGACACAAAGGCCGCGAACTCCGGCCCGGCCCAGCCGGCGTCGCTGGACAGCTCGGTATGGATGAAGTCCAGACCGTAGAACCCATGGTCTTTGTTCTCGATGCGGCCGAACATATGCACGCTACAGGCCTTGCAGGCGTGGCGTTGGATGGTGGCGCTGGGGTCGACAACCTGCAATTTCTCGGGGCGTGAGGTCACATGCACCTTGTCGCGCGAAACCACACCGACGATGGAAAACAGCGCACGGGCCGGCTTCCAGCACTTGCTGCAGCCGCAGGCATGGTTGTGCGCCACCTGCGCATCCACCATCACCACCACCGGGTCGTGGCTGCAATGGCAGGTCAGCGTGCCGCCGCCGAAACCCGGTGCGCCCGGCTTCTTGCCCTGGCCAATGCCCGGGTGCAATGCAGAAAGAGTCATTTTTGTCTCCTGAAGGTCCACGCGGAACGGCCGCGCACCGCATGAAACTACTTGGCGCTAGTACAGCACCACACCCCGGATCGATTCACCGCGCTTCATCAAGTCAAAGCCCTTGTTGATGTCCTCCAGCGGCATGGTGTGGGTGATCAGCGGGTCGATGCTGATCTTGCCCTCCATGTACCAGTCCACAATCTTGGGCACATCGGTACGGCCACGGGCGCCGCCGAAGGCCGAACCTTCCCATTTGCGGCCGGTGACCAGCTGGAAGGGACGGGTGCTGATCTCGGCGCCGGCTTCGGCCACGCCGATGATGATGCTGCGGCCCCAGCCCTTGTGGGTGCATTCCAATGCCTGGCGCATGACCTTGGTATTGCCTATGCACTCAAAGCTGTAGTCGGCGCCGCCATCGGTGAGCTGGACAATCGCATCGACGATATTGCCGCCCGCGGCTTCGATGTCCTTGGGGTTGAGGAAGTGGGTCATGCCGAAGCTGCGGGCCATGGCTTCACGGGCGGGGTTCAGGTCGACGCCGATGATCTTGTCGGCACCGACCATCTTGGCGCCCTGGATCACATTCAGACCGATACCGCCGAGGCCGAAGACGACCACGTTGGCACCGGCTTCCACCTTGGCGGTGAACAGCACGGCACCGATGCCGGTGGTAACACCGCAGCCGATGTAGCAGACCTTGTCGAAGGGTGCATCCTTGCGGATCTTGGCCAGCGAGATTTCCGGCGCCACGGTGTAGTTGCTGAAGGTGCTGGTGCCCATGTAGTGGAAGATGGGCTGGCCGCCCAGGCTGAAGCGGCTGGTGGCGTCAGGCATCAGTCCCTTGCCCTGGGTGCCGCGGATCAGCTGGCACAGGTTGGTCTTACGCGAGAGGCAGAACTTGCACTGCCGGCATTCGGGGGTGTACAGGGGGATGACGTGGTCGCCCTTCTGCAGGGTGGTGACGCCGGGGCCGACATCGACCACGATGCCCGCGCCTTCATGGCCGAGGATGGCGGGGAAGATGCCTTCGGGGTCGGCGCCGCTCAAGGTGTAGTAGTCGGTGTGGCAGATGCCGGTGGCTTTGATCTCGACCAGCACTTCGCCGAACTTGGGGCCTTCCAGGTCCACGGTTTCTATGGTCAGGGGGGCGCCGGCTTTCCAGGCGACTGCGGCTTTGGTTTTCATGTTCGGGTTCTCTCGGGATACACAGGTTTCTGCAGGGTTCGGGCCTGGCAAGTGGCTGCCATGGCCGCGAATGTAATCCTGCATCGCGCTGCACCCCGTGGCAACAGGGCGCTCCCTAGATGAATGGCCGTCCTGGGGCGCAAGTTGGCCGAATTGAACCCCTGGCCGCGCGCCAACCCCGCTCCTGCGGCGGTCGCCGCGCAATCCCCGAATGCTATTTATTCAATAGCTGCCCGCGCACAGAAAATAAGCGCTAGAGGCCTATTTCTTACAAAGAATTACCGGCGGGCTAGGCGGCCAGGCCGGCGCTGTCGAACACACCCTCGAACAGCGCCGAGCTCAGGTAGCGCTCGCCCGAATCCGGCAGGATCACCACGATGGTCTTGCCCTCGCTCTCCGGCTTGTTCGCCCAGCGCACAGCGGCGGCCACCGCAGCACCGCAGGAGATGCCAGCCAAAATGCCTTCGTCGCGGGCCAGGCGGCGCGCGTAGTCCAGCGCTTCCTCGTTGCTGACCTGCTCGATCGCGTCGACCAGCGACAGGTCGAGCACATCGGGCACAAAGCCCGCGCCTATGCCCTGGATCTTGTGCGGCGCAGGTTTCAGCTCTTCGCCCGCGCGCTTCTGCGTCAGCACCGGGCTGGCAGTCGGCTCCACCGCCACCGAGATGATGGCCTTGCCCTGGATCTGCTTGATGTAGCGCGATACGCCGGTGATGGTGCCACCCGTGCCCACGCCGGACACCAGGATATCGATCTTGCCATCGGTGTCCTGCCAAATTTCCGGCCCGGTGGTGGTGGCGTGGATCGCCGGATTGGCCGGGTTCTTGAACTGCTGCAACAGCACGTATTTGGGGTCGCTGGCCGCTATTTCCTCGGCCTTGGCGATCGCCCCCTTCATGCCCTTGGCGCCCTCGGTCAGCACCAGCGTGGCTCCGTAGGCCAGCAGGATCTTGCGCCGTTCGATGCTCATGGTCTCGGGCATGGTCAGGGTGATGGGTATGCCTTTGGCCGCGGCCACAAAGGCCAGCGCGATGCCGGTATTGCCGCTGGTCGGCTCGACGATCTCTTTGCCCGGACCCAGTAGTCCTCGCTTTTCGGCATCCCAGATCAGCGCAGCGCCGATGCGGCACTTCACCGAATACGCGGGGTTGCGGCCCTCGATCTTGGCCAGCACCGTGGCCTTGGCCCCATGGGTGATGCGGTTCAGGCGGACCAGCGGGGTACGGCCAATCGACAAGGAGTTGTCGGCGTAAATCGAAGACATGGTGCGGCTTTCTGCGTAGCTAAAAGCGGCCACTCTAGGGCGGAAGCGCAGTCCGGCGAACGAATTAAAAATCAGCTGCAAACAAGCAATCTGTATAAGAACCTGTTCAGAGTCTTTTTGAGGCCGCGCAGGCGCCTTTTCGGGATGCGCTGCTAGGCGCAAAACCCAAGCCAAGGCTTCTGCCTTGGCTGGTTTTGTAACAACGCAGAGCGCCCGAAAAGGTACCTGCCCTACGGGTTGGGGTGAAATCGGGCGATTTGCCCGCCATCTCCCTTGCATGGGCAGAGAGCCCATGCTGCGGTCTATGACAGCCAACTCATCCCGATTGCCCCCCAACGCGACCCCAAAAAGATTCTGAACAGGTTCTTAGAACGTTTTTAGTTCTCTACACGAGCTGGTTATGCGTTTTTCCAGCTTGCATATCCCAAATGCTTCGTTCACGACGGCCATGTGTCTCTCTACATTCGGGCTCCTCATCACTTACAGGTAGCTCTCACAATGCAGTTCCGCCCCTCCGTTCTTTTGGCCGCCGTGCTTGCCACCTCCATGTTTGCCCAGGCTGCCTTGGCCGACCAGCTGGACGACATCAAGAAGAAAGGCGAGATCGTCATCGGCGTGCTCGGCACCGACGAGCCGAACAGCTTTGTCGACCCCAAGACCCGCGAGATCGTGGGCTACGAGGTGGATATCGGCAATGCGATTGCCAAGAAGCTGGGCGTGAAGCCGGTGTTCAAGCAACTGGCCGTGGCCGCGCGCATCCCCGAGCTGCAGCAGGGCCGGGTCGACATCCTGGCCGCATCGCTGACCCACAACAAGGAACGTGAAGCCCAGATCGACTTCTCGCTGACCACCTTCGTCACCGGCCAGAAGGTGCTGGTCAAGACCAGCAGCGGCATCACCGAACTGCCCCAGCTGGGCGGCAAGAAGGTGCTGACCGTCAAGGGCGGCACGCAGGAGCCGAACATCCGCAAGGCCGTGCCGAATGTCGACGTGGTGACTTTCGAAACCACCCAGCAGGCCTTCCTGGCCCTGCAACAGGGCAAGGGCGTGGGCTACGTGAACGACGAAGCTTCGCTAATCAACGACCACGCCAAGCTGGGCGCCGCCAAGAAGGACTACGCGATCCTGCCACAGAACATCAGCGTAGAGCCGCTGGCTCTGGGCCTGAAAAAAGGCGAAAAAGGCCTGAAGACCCTGGTTGACGGCGTGCTGCGCGAGCTGGAAAGCTCGGGCGACGCCAACAAGCTGTTCGTCAAATGGTATGGGCCTGAGACCAAGCTGCAGTTCGACAAACGCAGCTTCAAGATCGACAGCGACCAGATCTAAGCACCCGCACTTTTCTTAGCCGCGCCACCCCATTACCGGGGCGGTGCGGTTTCTTTTTTGCACAGTACGGCTTGGTGCGTGATGTTGAATTTTGATCTGAACCTGCTGCGAACCGGGCAGTACCACGACTGGCTGGTCAGCGGTCTGCTGCTGTCGCTGCAACTGGCCGGCATCACCCTGGTGCTGGCGCTGCCACTGGGGGCGGTGATCGCCCTGCTACGCCTGTCGCCACTCAAGCTGCTGCGCGGCCTGGGCTGGCTGTATGTGGAAGTGATACGCAATGTGCCGCTGCTCGCGCATCTGCTGTTCTGGTACTTCGGCGCGCCCGAGCTGCTGCCCGAGCCGGTCAAGCAATGGCTGTACGCGGGCAATATCGAAGCCATCAGCGCGGTGGTGGCGCTGACGCTGTACACCGCGGCCTATATGGCCGAAGACATACGCAGCGGCATCCGCGCGATCCCTACGGTGCAGACCGAGGCCAGCCGCGCGCTGGGCTTCGGCTTTCTGGCCACCATGCGCTTGGTGGTACTGCCCCAGGCCTTGCGCGTTACCGTGCCGCCGCTGCTGTCGCAAACGCTGAACCTGTGGAAGGACACCAGCGTGGCCACCGTGATCGGCGTGGCCGAACTGATGTACCAGGCGGCCAAGGTCGAGTCGGCAAGCTTTCGCAGCGTCGAAGCCTTTGCCTTCGCCACCAGCGCCTACCTGCTGGTATCGCTGGCCATCACCGGGGCCGGCGCCTGGTACCACCAGCGCTACCCCGTGCGCACTCTATAAGGCTGCCATTCCATGTTGGAGCTTATCCAGACCTACTGGGTCTATTTTCTGGTCGGACAGTACCCGAACGGAGCCCTGGGCGGGCTGGCGCTGACCGTGCTGCTGGCCGGGCTGGCGCTGGTGCTGGCCTTGCCGCTGGGCCTGCTGCTGGGCCTGGCCCGGGTCAGCCCCTACCGCTGGGTCTACTGGCCGGCCACGGTCTTTGTCTTCGTGCTGCGCGGCGTACCGCTGCTGATGGTGATCTTCTGGGCCTATTTCTTCCTGCCCAGCCTTACCGGCCACAAGACCGACCAGTTCAGCACCATGCTCATGGCGCTGGTGGTGTTCGACAGCGTGTACCTGGCCGAGATCGTGCGCGCCGGTATTCTGGGCATTCCCAAGGGCCAGGTGGAAAGCGCACGCTCGCTGGGCTTCAGCTACCTGGCGACGATGCGCCTGGTGGTGCTGCCCCAGGGCCTGCGCCACATGCTGCCCTCGCTGGTCAACCAGTTCATCGCCACCATCAAGGCCACCTCGCTGGGCTACATCATCGGCCTGACCGAGGTGTCGTTCATCGCCGCGCAGATCAACACCCAGGTATTCACCCGCAGCACCGAGGTCTACGCGCTGCTGGCGCTCAGCTATTTTGTTTTGTGCTTCGGTTTGTCGCGCCTGGCCTTCTGGCTGGAGCAGCGCAGCCAGGCACGTCCTTTGAAAGTATCCGCATGATCCACCTGGACAAGGTCAACAAATGGTATGGCGCCTACCACGCGCTGGTCGACGTCAGCGAAAGCATAGGCCGCGGCGAGGTGGTGGTGGTCTGCGGGCCGTCGGGCTCGGGCAAGTCCACCCTGATCCGCACCCTGAACCGGCTGGAAGCCATCCAGTCCGGCCAGATCCAGATCGACGGCCAGGACATCCACCGCAAAGGCCTGGACGTGAACGCCTTCCGCTCGGGAATCGGCTTTGTGTTCCAGCAGTTCAACCTGTTCCCGCACCTGACGGCACTGCAGAACTGCACCCTGGCCCCGGTGCGGCTGCGCGGCCTGCGGCCGGCCGTGGCGCACGAAGAAGCGCTGTCGTTGCTCGACCGCGTGGGCCTGGCGCACAAGGCCAACGCCTATCCATCCGAGCTGTCGGGCGGCCAGCAGCAGCGCGTGGCGATTGCCCGGGCCCTGGCGATGCGGCCGCCGTTGATGCTGTTCGACGAACCGACCAGCGCGCTCGACCCGGAGATGGTCGGCGAGGTGCTGCAGGTGATGCGCGCCCTGGCCAAGGACGGCATGACCATGGTTTGCGTGACGCACGAAATGGGCTTTGCCCGTGAGGTGGCCGACCGCGTGCTGTTCATGGACCAGGGCCAGGTGCTGGAGCGCGCCACGCCGCAGGACTTCTTCGCCCAGCCCCAGCATCCACGGGCGCAGCAGTTTTTGGCGGATATCCGTACGCCCTTTGCGGTGGCGGGGTAGGCATACCACCATCTCTTGATGGCCATGAATCTCCCAATCACGTCGCACCACGGCGGAATGTCTGTACCGCTAATGCGATGAATGCCCGGGTGGCCGGCGACGCTTGGCGCTCATCAACCACCGCCAAACCGACACATCGCTTGACCATAGGAGCCAGCGGCTTCTTGACGTAATGGATGTCTTCGGCCAGCGGCAAAGACGACTCGGCAACAATCGTCACGCCATCTCCTCGCGCCACCGTGGCCAGGGTGCTGAGCAATTGAGATGTCCGATAGCGGATATTGGGCTGCAGCTTGGCCACCAGAAAGAGCCTGGACACCAGCTCTGCCGAGCCCGCCTCGGTCAACACAAAGGGGTCGGCGCAGAGCTCCTTCAAGCTCACCGCATCCTTGGATGCCAACGGGTGCGTTGCCGGCAGCAAGGCCACCATTTGGTCTTCGATGATCGGATAGGTGTCGAACTGGTCTTCCGGCAGCGCCACAAAGCCCACGTCGACCCGCCTGTCCATAAGCCATTGCACGACCTGCCGATCAGGCCCTTCGTCCACATGGATCTCGATCCCCGGATAGATCCGGCGATAGTCGGCCAGTATCGCGGGCAGCAGCCGCGTGGACGAGGTGGGCCCGAACGAGCCGATCCGCAGCGTACCCCGCTTCATGCCCCGGGCATCGGACGCTTCCTGCTGCATGGTTTCCGCCAAACCCAGGATGGCTTGCGCCCGGCCCAGCAGGCGCGCGCCGATGTCGGTCAGCTCCACGTCGCCCTGGTGCCGGTGGAACAATTCCACGCCCAGCTCTTGCTCAATCGCCCGGATGGCATGCGATACGCCTGACTGGGAGATCTTCAGCTGCGCCGCCGCGGAAGTGAAGCCCTTGCGCTGCGCCACGACGGAAAATATTTCAAGCTGCGTCAAGGTCACAGTCGCCTCCTCATGAGTAATTGCTCATTTCCACATGATCGAGCATCCAATGAATGATAGGCGCCAGCAGGCTCCCACCGAGCGACAAAATGGTTTTGTCGCGCATGCAGGGAAGCAGCGACCAAGGGCCGATGAATAGCAAGCAAACCACCCGCGCATCGCATACCGATGCCGCCACCTACGTCAAGCTGTCTCTCGTCGCCATCATCTGGGGCGGGACCTTCATTGCCGGCAGAACCCTTTCGCCAGGCACGCCACCACTGCTGTCAGCAAGCCTGCGTTTTCTTATCGCGGGTACGGTATTGGCCATTTTTTTGATCGTCTCTGGCGAGCGGTTTGTCCGCATCAACCGGCTCCAGCTCTTGAAGATCAGCGGGCTGGGGCTGTGCGGTGTGTATGCCTACAACCTGTTTTTCTTCTATGGCCTGCAGCACACAACGGCGTCCAGGGCATCGCTCATCGTGGCGCTGAATCCCGCGGTGATGGCGATCACCGCCTACCTGTTTTACCGGGAGCGGCTATCGCTGGTGAAGGCCGCGGGCATTGCCCTGTGCCTGCTGGGAGCGGCGACCGTGATCTTCAGCAAATCGCCCCAAGTACTGGGCGCTGCAAGCAGCTGGCAAGGTGACGCACTGATTTTTGGCTGCGTCTTGAGTTGGGTGGCCTACAGCGTGTTTTGCAAAAATACCGTCGTGCAAGTCGGCGCCCTGCATACCGTCACCTATTCCCTGTGGGCCGGCGCCGCCTTGCTGACATTGACGGCGCTGCTCACCGGGCAAATGAGCCCGTCGTCCATCGCGGCACTGGGCATCGGCGACCTTGCCAGCCTGCTGTACCTTGGCGCTGTGGGGTCGGCCGTAGCCTATATCTGGTACTACAACGGCATCCAAGAAATCGGTGCCACCCGTGCTGGCGTGTTCATCGCCCTCAACCCCTTGACGGCAGTGCTGCTCGGCGCAGTGCTGCTAAACGAGCCGCTGACACCCGCGATGCTGGTTGGCGGCGCTGTGGTCATCCTGGGCATCCTGGTCTGCAACAGCGCGCCTCTGTTCGATGCCAAACAAAACGCCCAGGGCGCTACCTAAGTCCTTATGTGTTTTCCGAGTAAGCATCTGCAAGCTTATTCGTTGGCCTTTGGTGGGTGGCTTTCCACAATCGAAAATCTTTTTTCCTTCGATTGCCCCGCATGCGCCTGCCTCTTGCCCTTACCCGTTTTGCCTGCCTGCTGGCCAGCGCAGGAGCGCTGCTAGGCGCCCAGGCCGACCCGGCTTACCCTGCCAAAGCCGTGCACCTGCTGGTGCCCAACACAGCGGGTAGCTCGGCCGACTCCATCGCCCGGCAGGTCGGCCAACGCCTGGCCACCGTGTGGAAGCAACCGGTGGTGGTCGAAAACCGGGCCGGCGCGGGCGGCATCGTGGCCGCCGATGCGGTGGCCAAGGCCACGGCTGACGGCCATACCCTACTGCTGGGCGCGGACGGTCCGATCACCATCCTGCCCAATCTGTCCGTTGCCCTGCCCTACGACCCCAAGCGCGATCTGCTGCCCGTGGTCTCACTGGGCGAAACCGACTTTGTGCTGGTGGCCAACCCCAAGCTGGGGTTCAAGACCCTGCAGGACTTCGTGCAAGCCGCCAAGGCCCGGCCCGGCAAGTACAACTACGCCTCGGCAGGCAATGGCAGCCCCCAGCATTTCGCGGCCGAACTGTTCAAGCAGGCGGCCGGGGTGTACCTGACGCACATCCCCTACCGCGGCGGCCCCCTGGGCATGTCGGACGTGATAGCCGGCCAGGTAGACGTGATGTTCATCGCCGTCGGCCCGGCCCTGGCGCACATCCAGTCCGGCCGCCTGGTGGCGCTGGCCAGCGGTGGCGAGAGTCGCCTGGCGCTGCTGCCCGCCGTGCCCACGGTGGCCGAAAGCTATGCAGGTTTCCGCGCCGGCACGTGGTTCGGCCTGTTTGCGCCGGTAGGCACGCCGGCCGCAGTGGTCGACAGCATAGGCGCCGAAGCCGGGCGCGTGCTGGCCGACCCCGCGCTGCGCAGCGAACTCGCCGCCCAGGGCATAAGAGTCACCGGCTACCCGCAAGTGCGCTTCCAGGCCCTGGTGGGCAACGAGTCGCGCAAATTCGCCGCCCTGGTCAAGACCGCCGGCATCCACGCGGAGTAACAGCATGTCCGTCAACGACTTTCAAGACATCCAGCGCCGCTACGAAGTGCTGCAGCACGACCTCGGCCCGCACCACGCGCCGCAAGGCCTGTACGTGCAGAACAAGGCCCTGCCCTTTATCGGCAGGGTGCAATGCAACGTCAGCGAGATCGAGGCAGGCAGCTGGCAAGAGATCATCCTCGACTACGAGGTCGGCGCCTCCGGCATTGCCGACGGCGCCTGGATCAAGGCCACATTCAAGTTCTATTCCGACTGGGCTCTGTTCCAGACCAGCGACCCGACGGCCGCCAACTACATCAGCGCCGAATACCAGGCCGCGCCCCTGGTGCCCGGCCAGAGCCCGGCATCGGTGCAGTCCCTGTCCATCCGCTTCGACCAAAAGGGCCACGAGCGGCCCTACCAAAAGGCCATCATCGTCGACGTGGTCGACGGCTACCTGAACGCCGGCGACCACATCATCATCCGCCTGGGCGACCGCCGCGCGGGCGGCCCTGGCACGCGGGTGCAGACCTTCGTGGAAGACAGCTTCCGCTTCCGCCTGTATGTAGACCCGCTGGGCACCTCGCGCTTCGTGACCGTGCCCGACGATGTGGTGATCAAGGTGGCCCACGGCCCTGCCGCCAAGCTATTCCTGAACGCGCCGCGCTACGCCCAGCCCCAGGTGCCGCTGCCGCTGCGGGTATCAGTGCTCGACCGCTGGGGCAACATCGTGCGCGACCAGGGCCTGCCGCTGCGCCTGCAGGTGCAGCAGGACGGCACCACGCTACACACCCACAACTTGGACCTGCCCGCGCAAGGCTGGGCGTCGGTGGGCCTGGACATTGGCACAGGCCTGCGCCTGCCCGCCGGCAGCTACCGCCTGCTGGCCGATGTACCTGGCCTGCCGCAACTGCCGGCTACCGAGTTTTATGTGGACGTGGCGGCCGACTTCCCCACCCAGCGCCCGTTTTATGCCGACCTGCATGTGCATGCCCACGACACCGTGGGTACCAACAGCCCGGCCTACAACGCCGCCTATGCGCGCGACATCGGCGGTATCGACGTGTTCGGCTACACCGCCAACGACTTCCAGATCACCGACCAGAACTGGCAGCTCGGCCTGGACGCGGTGAACGAAATCGACCGCCCGGGCAGCTTCGTCGCCTTCCCGGTGCAGGAATGGTGCGGCAGCTCCACCGCCGGAGGTGACCACAACGTGGTGTTCCTGGGCGACACCGCGCCCGGCTTTCCGTACAACGCGCGCGGCGAGCACAACCGCACCCTGGTGTGGAACGAGGACATGAAGGGCAGCGCCGTCAGCCTGGGCCGCTGGCCGGTGGAAGAGCTGTGGGCCGCCTATGTGGGCGAGGCGCAGCAGCATTTGCTGATCCCCCACGTCGGCGGGCGCCGCTACATCCCCGACTGGCACCACCCAGAGCTGGAGCGGCTGGTGGAGATCGCCTCCACCTGGGGCCACTTCGGCTGGCTCTACCAAGACGTGATCCAGCGCGGCTACCAGCTAGGTGTGGCCGCCAGCAGCGACGAACACCGCGGCCGACCCGGCGGCGGCGCACCCGGCGTGCAGGTATTTGGCGTACACGGCGGCCTGACCGGCGTGCTGGCCGACACCCTGGACCGCGCCAGCATCGGCCGCGCCCTGCGCGCCCGCCACACCTGGGCCACCACCGGTGAGCACGCGGCACTGATCACCCAATGCGGCCCGCACCCGCAGGGCGATGCCTTCCGCTGGCAGGGCGACGCCGTGCTGGACTACCGCTTCCTCGGGCAAAGCGGCTGGGAATACCTGGCCGCCAACGACCATACCGGCCGCATCTGGGAGCGCGACCTGCACCGCGAACTCGGCTATTCAGACCGCCGCATCCGCCTGCGCTGGGGCGGCGCGCGCATCCCCGACCGCTACCGCTGGGCCGCCTGGCAAGGCCGCATCCAGGTGCTGGGCGCCAGCATCCAGAGCTTTCGCAGCCATGGCTTCGAGCATGCCGAGGAATCCAGCTGGCGCGCCGACCCGACCAGCATCGCCTTCCGCAGCGACACCTATGGCGATGCCGACAGCATCGAGATCGAAGTTAGCCAGCTCAAAGATTTGCGCCTGGTGGTCGAGGGCACGATAGACAGCTATGTGAAGGTGGGCGACCCGCTGCAGCGCAACCCCTTCGTGCACCGCCCCGACTTCCACTGGGAAGTATCCGGCGCCGACCTGCTGCGCGACGGCCGGGTGCAGCTGGAGCTGGGCGGCACCGAGCTGTTCCTGGCGCTGGAGCGGCTGACCGACGCGCCTTTGCCCCGCACGGTGGCAGGCCAGGTGCAGGTGGAGCCGGTGAACGCACCGTTCGGCTTCCGCCCCGTGTACTTCCACGGGCGGCAGCGCGACGACAGCAAGGTCTGGTCGTCGGCGCATTTCATCGAATTCGGCTGAAACCCGGCGCCCCTAAAATCGCCGGGTGAGTACCGTACTTCCCCACCCCATCGCCCGCCCTCCCCGCCGCAGCATCCGCGAGCTGCCCGACGAACTGATCAGCCAGATCGCGGCGGGCGAAGTGGTCGAGCGGCCGGCCTCGGTGGTGCGCGAGCTGGTCGACAACGCGCTGGACGCGGGCGCGACCCAGATCACCCTGCGGCTGCTGGCCGGCGGCGTAAGACTGATCGCGGTGGAAGACGACGGCGGCGGCATCCCGATGGAGGAGCTGCCCATCGCCCTGAAGCGCCACGCCACCAGCAAGATTCGCGACCTGCAAGAGCTGGAATCGGTGGGCACCATGGGTTTTCGGGGCGAGGCCCTGGCCGCTATCAACTCGATAGCTGACATGGCAATATCCTCGCGCGCCAGCGGCCAATCCAGTGCATTTTTACTGGACGGCCGCAGCGGCGAGCTGAAACCCGTGGCCCGCAGCACCGGCACCACGGTCGAGGTCAAAGAGCTGTTCTTCAGCACGCCGGCACGGCGCAAGTTTTTAAAGACCGACGCCACCGAGCTCGCCCACTGCGTGGAAGCCGTGCGCCGCCACGCTCTGGCCCGGCCCGATGTGGGCTTTGCCATCTGGCACGAGGGCAAGCTGGTCGAGCAATGGCGCGCATGCCCTCCCACCCAGTTCACCAACAATATCGACGCCATTAGCGAGCGCCTGCGCGACGTGCTGGGCGACGATTTCAAAGATAAATCGGTGGCAGTGGACTACCTGAGTTCGATGCGCGACGACGGCGGTCAGGCGGTGCGCGTCTGGGGCCGGGTAGGCATTCCCGACGCGGCGCGGGCCCGGCCAGACCAGCAGTTCGCCTATGTGAACGGCCGCTTCGTGCGCGACAAGGTCATCACCCACGCGGCCCGCAGCGCCTACGAAGACGTGCTGCACGGCCAGCGCCAGCCTATCTACGCGCTGTATGTAGAGATCGACCCGACGCGGGTCGACGTGAACGTGCACCCCACCAAGATCGAGGTGCGCTTCCGCGACAGCCGCGAGGTGCACCAGGCGGTGCGCCGCGCGGTGGATACGGCCCTGGCCGCCCCGCGCGCTGCCGCTGCGGCCCTGGCCACCACGTCCAGCTCGGCGCCCAGCCCGGCACCCGATATTTTCAAGCCAAATCTGCCTCTGGCGCAGACTCTACCTGCGCAGGCAGCTATGCATTTTGTAGCTCCGGTCGCACACCGGGTGTCGGACATGGAAGCGCTGTGGCCGGTGCAGCCAGCCGTGACAGCCGTGTCGACTGCGCCCACGCCAGCACCCACCACTCCAGCCCCGGCCGCCGCCGAGATCTGGCCGCTAGGCCGGGCCATCGCCCAGCTGCAAGGCATCTACATCCTGGCCGAAAACGCCCAGGGCCTGGTGATCGTCGACATGCATGCCGCCCACGAGCGCATCGTCTACGAGCGCCTGAAGACCCAGCTGGTGGATGCGCGCATCACCAGCCAGCCGCTGCTGATCCCGGTGACCTTCGCCGCCACACCGCAGGAAGTGGCCACCGCCGAGGCGCATACCGACACCCTGGCCACGCTGGGCCTGGAGATCACCCCGTTCTCGCCCAAGACCCTGGCCGTGCGCGCCGTGCCCACCAGCCTGGTGCAGGGCAACGCCACCGAACTGGCACGCAGCGTGCTTGCCGAACTGGCACAACATGAAGCCAGCACCGTCATACAGCGCGCGCAGAATGAGCTGCTCGGCACCATGGCCTGCCACGGCGCCGTACGGGCGAATCGCCGCCTGACCACCGACGAAATGAACGGACTGCTGCGCCAAATGGAAACCACCGACCGCTCCGACCAGTGCAACCACGGCCGACCGACCTGGCGGCAGATCAGCATCAAAGAGCTGGATGCTTTATTTATGCGTGGCCGCTGAAAGATGAAGCGCCTACTCCTCTTGGTCGCCTGCATCTGTAGCCTGGCCCAAGCCGAGACCGTGGACTGCCACGTCAGCTACGGTGGCGAGACGCAAGTCATCCGCGCCCACCCCGCGACCTCGCCGTATACCGTGGCGCCGGTGTCCATCGGCTCTTACTTCATGTTCCGCCTGGTGTTCGAGCGCCAGCCCGCCGACCAGGCGGCCATCAAGCTCTACACCTACGCCGACCGCGAGCCGCCGCAAGGCGCGGTGCTGCTGCACCAGGCCGATTACCTGTATCCTCCTGCAAAAAATGGGCGCTACGGCTTCACGGGTTTGCAACGCGTGTACGAGCCCATCCGCGACGGCGAGCTGTATTACTGGTGCGAGTGGAAGAAATGATGAAAACCACCCTGCTAGCTGCCCTGCTCTGCCTGCCGCTTATCGGCCACAGCGCTCCGCCCACAGTAGAGCTGCTATTCGGCGGCGACGTGATGCTGGACGACGGCCCCGGCAAACTGATTGCCGCGGGCGGCGACCCGCTGGCGCCCATCGCCAGCATCCTGCAAAGCGCCGACGTGGCCATTGGCAACCTGGAAACCTCGGTGGCCAGCAGCGGCACGGCGCTGGACAACAAGATCTACACCTTCCGCGCCACGCCGCAGAGCGTCAAGGTGCTGCAAGGCCGCTTCCACGCCATGTCGGTGGCCAACAACCACAGCGGCGACTACGGCCGCGATGCCTTCATGGAAACGTTGGACCACCTGCACAACGCCGGCATCGCCGCCTTTGGCGGCGGCGCCAACCTGACCGAAGCCCACAAGCCGTACTGGATCGAGAAAAACGGCATCCGCATCGCCGTGCTCGGCTACGACGAATTCAAACCCCGCTCGTTCGAGGCCGGCGCCCAATGGGCCGGCGTAGCCTGGAGCGAAGACAGCCACGTGGTGGCCGACATCCGCGCGGCCCGCGCAGCCGGTGCCGACGTGGTGATCCCTTTCATGCACTGGGGCTGGGAACGCGAGCCCGGGCCCAGCCAGCGCCAGCGTGAGCTGGCCAAGCTGATGGTCCAGGCCGGCGCCGACGCCGTGGTCGGCAGCCATCCGCACGTCACCCAGGGCGCCGACGTGGTGCTGGGCAAGCCGGTCATCTGGAGCCTGGGCAATCTGGTGTTCGACGGCTTCGAGCTGCCCGAAGCCAAGGTCGGCTGGCTGCTGCGCCTGAGCGTGGACAAACGCGGCATCCGCAGCTGGAACACCGTCACCGTGCGCATGGACGCCGACGGCACCCCCATCCCCGACCCGGCCACCCCCGGCCCCTGCGGTCAACGCGGTCAAGCCCAGGTGGGAGCCTGCGCTACGCCCAAAGCTCCTCGGCAGGTAAATCCCAAGCCGAAAAAGTGGGCAGCGACTCGAAGCCCGGCTTGGCAAAATAGTAGCCCTGCATCAGGTACACGCCGTGGGATTGGAACCACCGGGCCTCGGCGGCGGTTTCCACGCCCTCGGCCAGCAGGCGCACACCCGGCAACTGGCTGCATGTCTGGATCATGCCTTTGACGATGGCCTGGCGCACCGGGTGCTGGTCGATGCCGCGCACCAGATGCATGTCGAGCTTGATCACATGGGGCTGGAAATCCACCAGCAAATTCAGCCCGGCGTAGCCCGCACCAAAGTCGTCGATGGCGGTCAAGAATCCACGGCTTTGGTAGTAGCGAAAAATCGCCACCAGCTTTTCGGGCTCCAGAATCTGCTGGCCTTCGGTCACTTCAAAAATAATCTGTTGCAGGGGGAAGCCCGCCGCCTCCGCCGCAGCAATCGTCGTGCGTATGCACAACTCCGGCTGGTACACCGCATTCGGTAAAAAGTTGATGGAGATGCGCGTTTGCATACCCAGCCGCTGCGCCAAAAAAATGCTGCGGATGCGGCACTCCTGGTCAAAGCGGTAGCGGTTCTCATCGTTCACCTGGCCCAGCACCTGCATGGCGCCCTGCCCCTGCGGCCCCCGAACCAAGGCCTCATAGGCAAAAATACTGCCCTCAGCCACATCCACGATCGGCTGAAAAGCGAAGGTGAAGTCAAAACCCAATCGGTCCAAGCACACCTTGCATCCCGGCTCGGGAATATCAATAGAAACCGGCGCGATGCGTATGTCGGCAATAGACATAGATACCTCTTCAGGGCAAAAAAATCTTGGCTGACCATGCTAACAGCGCATGCGCAACGACACCTGTGGCACGGCAAGCCAGCATGCGCGACAGCTCACGGCCTGAACAAAGGCTTTGGCGTCGCTGATACGGCCGCATAATACAATTCAAAATGTATTGAACTGCACCACATGTCCACCACTCCGGTCGAACTCCACCAGTTCCTCGAAACCCTCGCCAAATCCGCCAATCCCGGCGATCGCGCGCCCACCGTACGCGACCTGATGCGGCGGTTTGGCGCCTCGCAAGCCCTGGTGCAACACGCATTGGGGAGCCTGAAGAATCAGGGTCTGATCGACTCCCAGGTAGGCCGGGGCACTTTTTTCACATCCAACGGCGAACCGCTGCGCGCCACGGTGGATGCACCGTCGGCAGCGACACGCTCCATCCTGCTGCTGCGCCGCTCGGTCAGCATTGCGCGCGGACGGGTGGTGGTCGACGGGCTGCAGCGGCGGTTTGCCGCCGAAGGGCACCGGGTGCTGGAAGTCTCGTACACCGACCCCGAGCACGCCCGCGCCGTGCTGCGCGGCATGCCGCGTTTCGACGCCTGCGTGATCCAGTCGTCGTTCGAAACCATCCCGATTGAAACCCTGGCCGCGGTACGCCAGAAGACTGACGTGGTGGCGGTGGACGGCCTGGGCCTGGTCGGCACCAACGTGGATGCCGTGGGCATGGAATGGGGCGAGCCCCTGGCCGCCGCCGTGCACGGCCTGGTGCAGCAAGGCCACCGCAGCATCGCACACGCCACCAGCACCCACCAATTCCTGGCCAACGCACTGGGCTTGCGCCGGCTGGAACAGCTACGCGGCACGTACTCCGATGTCGACCTGCAATCCATCGCCGTCGCCAAGCTGCCGCACGAAGACTTTGCGAGCGCCCTGGTCGCGCTGCTGCAGGCGCGCCGCGACTCTGCGGGGCAGCTACCGTTCAGCGCGCTGGTGGCCTGGGGCATAGAAGACGGCGCCGGCTTTCGCGCACTGCTGGCGAGCCTGGGCCTGGACGTGCCCAACCAGCTCAGCGTGGTCCTGCTAGGGCGCGCCGACCTGGCGAATGAACATGCGGATTTCTTCGATACCGTAGGCTGCAACGCGGCCGACCAGGTCGAATACCTGCACCAGGCCATCCATGCGCGCTGGGCTGATGCCGCACGCGCTTACGGCGTGCGCTTTCTGCCGGTGGCACTGCGCCCAGGGCAGTCGACCCAGGCGCCAGCCAGCGCAGCCAAGCGCCGCGCCAGGGCCTAACCCCAACTCATCGACGCGCCAGCCGGGCCGCGGTCTCCACCGCAATCGCCGCCGAATCACCCACATAGGCGCTGGCTTGCAGCGACTGCGCCAAGTCGTCCGGCAAGGCGCGCGTGCCCCACATGGCGTGCGTGCAAATCGCCTCCAGAAATGGAATTCCCTCGGCCACCGTGCGCTGGGCTGCGTCGTACAGCAGATGGTGCGCCTCGTGCCGGCCCATCAAGGCCGTCAGGCGCATCATCACCGCCTCCGAGGCGATCAGGCCTTGCGACAACTCCAGATTGAGCCGCATCGCCTCAGGATGCACCACCAGTCCACGCACCAGCTGCGCCAGGGTTTCGGCAACCGACGTAGCCAGGATGGCGATCTCGGGCAACAAGGCGTCCGTCACATTGGTGGCCGACGAATCACCCTCATCCATGCGCACCATGGCCTCCAGCGCCAGCGGCACCCGCGCGCGCAGCATGCGGGCCAGACTGGTCAGCATCAGAGCAGAGGAAGGGTTGCGCTTTTGCGCCATGGTCGAGCTGCCCACCTTGCCCAGGTGGAACGCCTCCTCCACCTCGCCGATCTCGGTGCGCTGCATGAACACCACGTCCTGCGCGATCTTTTGCGCCGTGCCCGCCAGCAAACCCAGCGCCGCCACGAAATCGCTCACCCGGTCGTACGAGGAGCGCATGGGCAGGCCCGCCGGGGCCAACCCCAGGTGCGCAGCCATCCGCACCTCGACCGCCCGGCCCTGGCCCGCCATGGCCGCGAAGGTGCCGATAGCGCCCCCCAGGCTGGCCACAAAAGCCCCGGAGAGCCGCTGATTCAAACGGCTGCGGTCGCGGTCCAGTTCGTCCATCCAGCCCGCCAGCTTGAAGCCAAAGGTCATGGGCAGCGCATGCTGTCCGTGGGTACGCCCGGCCTGCACGGTGTCGCGGTGCTGCTGCGCCAGCGTGCACAGCGCCTCGATGGCCGCATCCAGATGCCGGGACAGCACCCGGTGCGACTGGAACATCTGCAGCGAAGCCGCGGTATCGAAAATATTCTGCGTGGTGGCGCCCCAGTGGATGAAGCCCGCGGCGGGTTCACCGCACAGCGCTTCATACTGGCGCAGCACCGGAACGAAGGGATGCTGGGCAAACGCGATATCGCTGGACAAACGCTCCATGTCGAAGGCACTGGCATCTGCCTTCTCGGCAATTGTCTGGGCCGCCGCTTGGGGAATGATGCCCAGCTCGGCCTGGGCGCGCGCCAGCGCGGCCTCGACCGTCAGCCAGGCCTGCAAGGTGGCATGGTCACTCCATATCGCCTTGGCCTCGTCATTGAACCAATGGCGGGTGACGAACGAATCAAACATGCCTGTACTCATGGGTACTCCAAAGAAAATAAATACAATATGCATTGTATCAGTACAATACACGCAAGCCAACGCCGTACGTTGGCTGCCCCGGAACTACCGATCCTTCAAATGGAGACTTTCATGCAACGCAGACTTTTGAACCAACTGGCCCTTTTCAGCACCGGCATGCTGCTGGCCGGCCTGTGCCATGCGCAGTCCAACAAACCGATCTCGCTGGTCGTCGGCTACTCGGCGGGCGGCAGCTCCGACTATGTGGCGCGGGTGGTGGGCGCCGAGCTGTCCAAGCGACTGGGCCGCGCGGTGGTAGTGGAAAACGTCGCTGGCGCCAGTGGCATGCTGGCCGCACAGAAGGTGTTGAACGGGCCAGCAGACGGCAACCTCATCTACATGGGCGGCACCGACACCGTGCTGGTGCCCATGGTCAACACCCGGGTCAAGCTGGACTGGGAGAAAGACCTGGCGCCCATCGGCCGCATATCCACTGCCCCGCTGATTTTTGCGGTGCCCGCCAGTTCGCCCTACAACTCACTGGCCGATCTGGTCGCCGCGCTACGCAAAGGCGGCAAGGAGAGCTTTAACTACGCCACGCCGGGCATTGCCACCATGCAGCACATCTATGGCGAACTCATCAACGACCGGGCCAAGATTTCGATGCTGCACATTCCCTACCGGGGCGGCGCGCAAATCACCACCGACCTGGTCGGCGGCCAGGTGGACAGCGCGGTGCTGGTGCTGTCCACCGCCATGCCCTTCCTCAAGGAGGGAAAGATCAAGGCACTGTCGGTATCCGATGGCGCGCGGGTGGCGCAGCTACCGGCCGTCAAGCGCGTAGGCGAGGAAGAGGGCTTCACTGGCGTCTCGCTGCCAATCTGGCAGGGCTTGTTCTTGAAGGCAGGCACCCCGGCGGCCACCGTGGCAGCGTATGAAAAGGCGCTGCACGAGGCCACGGCCGAGCCCGAGGTCCGCAAAAAACTGGCCGACGCCGGCTTCACCGTGGCACCCGCCAGCGGGCAAGAATTGCACAGCTTCGTCAAACCCCAGGCCGTGCTGTACCGCGACATCATCAAGGGCGCCAAAATCACCATGGATTGACATACCCTGGCGGCAGCGCCCAGCCAGGCTTATCTGGTAGCCTCAGGCGGATGTCTGCACCGCCCCTGTCTGCCGCCCCCCTCGCCTCCACCCCTACCAGCATGCCCTCTGGCCTGGTGGTGCTGTTTCTGGCGCTGATGCTGGGCATCCAGCCCGTCACCACCGATCTGTATTTACCCGCCCTGCCCAGCCTGACCGAAGACTTCGGCGCGTCCATGGCCCAGGCGCAACTCACCTTGACCAGCCTGCTGCTGGCGTTTGGCGCCTCGCAGCTGGTCTGGGGGCCGCTGTCCGACCGCTTCGGGCGCCGCCCCATCTTGCTTTGCGGACTGGCGGTGTACACGCTGGCGGCAGTGGGCAGCGCACTGGCGCCATCGATGGCGCTGTTGGTGCTGTGGCGTACCCTGCAGGGCGCGGCCATGGGCGCGGTGGTGATGTGCGCTCGGGCGCTGGTGCGAGACCTGTACGCGCCAGAGGTTGGCGCCCGGGTGCTGTCCAAAGGCCTGTCGGGCCTGGCGGTGATTGCCTGCATCTGCGCGCCGCTGGGCGGCCTGCTGTCAGACACCTTCAACTGGCGGGCTGCGCTGGCGGCGTTGGGGGTGTTCAGCGCGGCCACCTTGGCCCTGGTGGCACTGCGCTTTGTGGAAACCACGCCGCGCAAGAACCCGCAGGCGCTGCAGCCCCGCGTGCTGCTGTCCACCTGGGTGATGATTCTGCGCAACCCCACGTTCTGGGCCTTCACGCTGCTGGCCACCGCGTCCTACGGCGTGCTGTTCACGGTGCTGGCTTCGTCGTCCTTCGTGTTCATCCAGGTGCTCGACCTGAGCAAGACGGCGTACGGCCTGGTGATGTTTTCCTTCAGCTTCGTCTACCTGCTGGGCACTTTTTTGTGCCGCCGCCTGCTGGCGCGCTTTGGCATACGCCGCACGGTGGCCCTGGCAGCCGGTGCGTCGCTGCTGGGCGGTAGCCTGGTCGGTGTATTCGGCCTGCTGGGCTGGCACACGCCGGCGGCCATCGTACTGCCGTTCTGGCTGGTGGCGCTGGCCCACGGCGTACACCAGCCCTGCAGCCAGAGCGGCGCGGTCGGCCCGTTTCCGCAGGCGGCCGGCGCGGCGTCGGCACTGAACGGTTTCAGCATGACCCTGGCGGCCTTTGGCATGGGCCGCTGGCTGGGCGGGCGCATGGATGGCACGGTACTGCCACTGAGCAACGGCGTCTGGTTCTGGAGCCTCTGCATCGCCATCGTCGGCTGGACCCTGGTGCAAAAGTACGGCGAGGTGCGCAGATGAGTGCCCTGCCCCGCTGCATTGCGATTGCCGGCCCCACAGCATCCGGCAAGACCGCCGCCGCCCTGGCGATTGCCCAACGCCACCCGGTGGAGATCATCAGCGTCGATTCGGCCCTGGTCTACCGCGGTATGGACATCGGCACGGCCAAGCCCACAGCCGCCGAGCTGGCCGCCGCGCCGCACCATCTGATCAACATCCGCGACCCGCTGCAGGCCTATAGCGCCGCCGAGTTCGTGGCCGATGCCGAGCGCCTGCTGGCCGAGATCCACGCACGCGGCCGGCTGCCGCTGCTGGTGGGCGGCACCATGCTGTACTTCAAGGCGCTGTTCGACGGCATCGACCCCATGCCCACCGCCGACCCGGCGGTGCGCGCGGTGCTGGAAGCCGAGGCCGCCGCCGTCGGCTGGCCGGCCATGCACGCCCAGCTAGCCCAGGTCGATCCGGTCACCGCGGCCCGGCTGCAGCCGCTGGACAGCCAGCGCATCCAGCGTGCGCTGGAGGTGTACCGGCTGTCGGGCCAACCCTTGTCCAGCTTCCACGCTACAAAAGACATAGCTGCTCGCGCAGACAGAATCAGCGCTACCACCCTTATTTCCTTGGAACCCGCAGACCGCGCCTGGCTGCACGCGCGCATCGCCCTGCGCTTCGAGCAGATGCTGGCGGCGGGCTTCTTGGACGAAGTGGTCACCCTGCGCGCCCGCGGAGACCTGTACCCGGACCTGCCCAGCATGCGCTGCGTGGGCTACCGCCAGGCCTGGGAGGCATTGGACGGAACCCTGCCCATGGCCGAGCTGTGTGAGCGCGGCATCTACGCCACCCGCCAGCTTGCCAAACGGCAAATCACCTGGCTGCGCTCCATGCCGCAGCGCCAGATCGTGGCCTGCGACGCACCCGATGCGCTGCAGCAGGTGCTGGCCCTGGTGGACGACATCGCATGAGCCTGGTCGTCGAAGCCCTGGGCAAACGCTATGGCGACAGTGCTGTGTTCAGCAATGTGTCGCTGCGCGTGGCGCCCGGCGAATTCGTGGCCATCGTCGGTGAATCGGGTGTGGGCAAGTCCACCCTGCTCAACTGCATGGCCGGGCTGGACGGCTGGGACAGCGGCAGCGTGCACATAGGCGGCACCGACCTGGGCACGCTGGACAACGACGCCCGCGCGCTGCTGCGGCGCAAGCAGGTGGGCTTTGTGTTCCAGGCCTTCCACGTGCTGCCGCATCTGGACGTGGCGCAGAACGTGGCCCTGCCGCTGATGCTGCTGGGCCAGCAGGATAATGCGCGGGTGCACAGCCTGCTCGCCGCCGTGGGCCTGGACGGCCTGGGCGCGCGCCTGCCGCAGCAGCTCAGCGGCGGCCAGCTGCAGCGCGTGGCCATCGCCCGCGCCCTGGTACACCGCCCGGCCCTGCTGCTGGCCGACGAGCCCACCGGCAACCTCGACCCGACCACCGCCGCCAAGGTGATGGACGCCTTGCTGGCCCAGACGCGGGCCCAGGGCGCGGCGCTAGTGCTGGTCACGCATTCGCAGGCGGCGGCCGCGCGGGCCGACCGCGTACTGCAGCTGCGGGCGGACGGCATCTTTGAATGATTCATGCCGCTGGCGCTTATATAGCCTGCGCCAGCAGCTACCAATTAGATAGCATGCAAGCATGCCTGCCCAACTTTCAGACAGAACGCATGCCGTCCAGAAACACCGCAGAACTGGCTTTGCCAGGCTGCTGGTGTTGCCCCCTGCAAGGGGGTTGGCGGAAAGTGCGCAGCACTGCAGCCTGGGGGTGAGCTAAAAGGTGGTTTCAGCGTTCAGGCTCTGCCGGGCGGGCAGAAAGACGCGGAAAATGGCGCCACCCTCGGCGTTGTTGTCGGCCTGGATGCTGCCGCCATGCGCGTCGATGATCTTCTTGCAGATCGCCAGGCCCAGGCCGGTGCCGCCCGAGCCGTCCTTGCTGCTGCTGGACTGCACAAAGGCTTCGAAGATCTTCTCCAGCTCGCCCGTAGGAATGCCCGTGCCCTGGTCGCGCACGCTGATGCAGATGCGCCGGTCCGCGGTGATGTGGCCTTGCACCATGATCTCGCCGCCGGCGGGCGAGACCTTGATGGCGTTGGCGGCGATATTGCGCACCACCTGCTGGAAGCGCACCGGGTCCACCTTGGCGATCAGCGGCTTACGGCCCAGCTCGCAAACCAGCTGGATGTGCTTGGCGTCGAGCAGCGGGCTCAGCTCGTGCAGCACGCTCTGCACCAGGCCGCGCAGGTCGGCCCGCTCCAGCGTGATGGCGCCGACCGAGCTTTCGATCTTGGCCACGTCCAGCAAGTCGTTCACCAGCGCCAGCATGCGTCCGCCCGAGGCATGGATGTCGGTAAACATGGACTGCAGCTTGGGCTGCTCCCGGCCGCGCAGCATGCCCAGCTCGGAAAATCCGAGTATGGATTGCAGCGGCGTGCGCAGCTCGTGGCTGATGTTGGCAATGAATTCGGACTTGGCGCGCGACGACTCTTCGGCGGCTGCACGCGCATCGTCGATGGCCCGCTCGGCGGCGCGGAACTCGCTCACGTCCATCATGCTGCTGAGCAAGCTGGCGCCGAACTCCTCGCCCGGCACCAGCACCTTGGTGACTACCACGTCGCGGCGCGAGCCGTCGCGGTGCTTGAGCTTGAGCTCGTAGCGCAGCGTGCCGCCGCTGCGCCACAGCTGGGCGTCGGCCTTGGCATGCTGCTCGGCATCGGCCTCGGACATGAAGGCCGCGCCGCGCTGGCCGATCACCTGCTCGCGCGGGATGCCCATGAAGTCTTCCCAGGCGCGGTTGACGCTGGTGTACTGGCCGCGCGAATTGATCGTGGCCACCGGCGCCGGGCTGATCTCCAGCAGCGAGGCAACGAAGGCCAGCTGGTGCTGCAGGGCTTGCTGGGCGGCAAAGCGCTCGGTCACGTCCACCGCGCTGCCGGCAAAGCCGACGATGCCGCCGTTGTCACCGGTATCGCGCAAGGGCACCACGGTCACGTCAAAGCGGTGCAGCGCACCGTCCACCGCCCGCAGATGCGCGGTCGCCATCCGCACGCCTGCACCGTTCTGCGGTGCAAACAAGTGGGCTACGGCATCAAAGTCGGCCGGTTCGACAAAGGCCGCCAGCGCCTGGCCCAGCGCCTGCTCCACCGGCTGGCCGCGCAAGGCCTCCCAGCGCTCGTTGACGAAGGTCATTGCGCCCTGTGGGTCGGTGCGGAAGATCAGCTCCTGCACGCTTTTCAGCAGCACCCGCAGCTCGCGCTCGCGGCGCACCAGATCAAGCCGGGCGGCGGCCAGCTTGGCATCGGCGGCTTCGCGGGCCAGCAGGCTGCGCCGCACCGATAGCGTGACAAACAGGATGAACACCACGGTACACGCAGCCGCCGCGGCAAACCAGCGCATCGACACAAACCAGCGCCACAGGCTGTCGGCATAGGGTTGCTCGACCAGCACCACCAGCGGCCGGGACTTGGACAGGCGGAACGCCACCACCTGGCGGGCCGGCGCCACCCCATCGCCCACGTAGCTCGCATGCTCGGTCTTGGGCAGGTAGCTTGTGAACACCGGGTGCGGCCCCACCCTGGCGCCGGGCGCCAGCGCGTCCGGGCCGCTGCTGGCCAGCACATTGCCCTGGTAGCCCAGCAGGTAGGCGGCGTTCTTGTCGTTGTTCAGGGTGAACAACTGGAAGTTCGAAAAGTAGTCGGGGTTCAGCAAGGCCACCAGGATGAAGTTCTGCCCGGCCCGGGAGCTGAACGCCCGCGTGAACGGAATAAAGCCCAGGCCGGCCATGGTCTTGCCGGGCGTGGCCTGTTCGACCAATGAGGCCAGGCTGCGCCCGGCCTGGAACGCGCCCAGCGCCTCCTGGCCGGGAGCCAAGTCCATGGGCAGCCGGCCTGGCGCAATCCGCAGGCCGATCTCGTTGGACGAAGAGCTGGACAGCACCAGGCCCGAGGCATCCAGCACACTGAGTTCGCGCACAAACGGCAAAGCCACCAGCGCCTGGGTCAGCATGGCATCGGAGCGCGCAAAGCCGCCCAGGATGTCGGCCCGCGCCAGGTCGGTGGACAGGTACTTCAAGGCCACCGACACCGTGCCCATGGAGCGGGTGACGTGGTCTTCCAGTACCCGGGCCTGCAGGTCGCCGCGCTCGCGGTCTTCGTCCAGCCGGACATCGTATTCATGCCAGCCCAGCAGGCTCAGCGCGCCCAGGGTTGCCAGCGTCAGCAGGATGCCGGTGGCCAGAGCCAGCCCGCTGGACACGCGGTTGTTCAGCACCTTGAAAGACGCAAGCTTGGGCATGGATCAGCAGGTGGCCGCAGCGCTCATTTGTGCACCACGATGGCCGACAGGCCATGGCGCTTGGCCGCGGTTTCCAGCCGGCCGTCGCGCTGCACGCGCTCTACAAAAGCATCGATCTTCTTCCACCAGGTATCATCGCCCTGCTTGACCGCATAGCCGTAGGGCAACACGCTGAAAGGCTTGGACGGCGAGATCAGCCGGGCCCAGTCGGCGTTGTCCAGCAGGCGCCGGCTGTACGGGTAGTCGGTCATGAACACGTCGATACGGCCGGCTTCCAGCTCGCTTTCGCGGCTGGCTGGCGGCTTGACCACCACCATCTGCGCGCGCTTCAGATGGGCCCGCATGATGGGCTCCATGAAGGTGCCAGCCTGCACCCCTACCAACACGCCCGGCTGGTCAATATCGGACCACTGCTGCACCACCCGGCTGCTCTTGGTGGCCATGCCGTAGATATCGCTTTGCAGGTAGGGGCGCGAGAAGCGCAGGTGCTGCATGCGCTGGGGCAGCATGCCGACGGCAAACATCGCCACATCGCAGCGCTCGTTGTTCAGGTCGTCTACCAGGGTGGGGAAGGACGAGTCGACGTACTGCAGCTTGAGCTTCAGGTCGCGTGCCAGCTCGGCCGACAGATCGATGTCCACACCTTCGAGCTGCTGGGTGTTCGGGTTGCGGTGGCTGACGCCGTAATAGTCGGGCCAGATGCAGACCCGCAGCGTGCCGCTGGATTGCGCGCGGTCGGCCACTTTGCCGGCCCAGGCCAGGCTGGCCACGCCGCAGAGGGCCACAACCGCCAGTCCGCGGATCAGATGCATACAGGTTCCTTCAATCGGCTTCTACCAGGTCATTGAATGTGGGATTGGTCTGGTTGACGCGATCGCGCACTGCGATCAGCCCATCCGCATGGGCCAAGAATACATCGACGATATGCGGATCGAAAGCAAAACCGCGCTGCAAGGCCAGCATGCTGAGTGCGACGTCGTCCGAAAACGCCGGGCGGTAGCAGCGGTCCATGGTCAGCGCATCAAAAAAGTCCACCACCGCCACGATACGGCCGGACAGCGGAATCGCCTCGCCACTGAGCTGGCTGGGGTAGCCCGAGCCGTCCCAGCGCTCGTGGTGCGACAAAGCCAGCTCGGCCGCCATCTGGAACAAGGGGATGCGCGAGCGGCCCAGCAGCTCTGCACCCATGATCGGATGCTGGTTCATGGTGACGCGCTCCTCGGGCGAAAACGAGCCCGGCTTTTTCAGCACGTCGTCAGGGATGCCGATCTTGCCGATGTCGTGCATGGGCGCGGCTTTGCGCAGCATGCGCGCAGCCTCCTTGGTCTGCCCCAGCAGCAGCGCCAGCGCCTCCGACAAGTAGCCCATGCGGATGATGTGCACGCCGGTGTCGTCGTCTTTCAGCTCGGCCGCCATCGCCAGCCGGAACAAGGCGTCGTGGTGGGCCCGGGCCACCTCTTCCAGCGCGTCGTTGCGTTCGCGGTACATGCGGCCGAAGTCGGCCACCAGGCGCTCCATCTGCTGGCTTGCGGCCTCGGAAAAGCTGTTCCCCCCGTCGGGGATCAGCGATTGCTGGCTATGGCGGGTCATGCTGGCTCCCATTGTTGTTCAACGACTTCCATCAGCTGCAAGGGGCTGAAGGGCTTGACCAGATAGGCATCGGAGCCGGCGCGCAAGCCAGCCTCCAGGTCTTCGCTGCGGCCGCGGGCGGTCAGCAGCAGCACACGAGGTGCGGTCGGCTGGGCCTTCAGCTGGCGGCATACCTCCAGGCCGTCGATGCAGCCCGGCATCATCACGTCCAGCAGCACCAGGTCGGGCTGCACCTCCTGCGCGATGCGCAGGCCGCTCTCGCCGTCGGCTGCTTCAAAAATGTCGTAGCTCTCGAACTCCAGGGTCATGCGGATCAGGCGGCGGATGTCGGCGTGGTCTTCCACAATCAGAATTTTCTTCATGAGACGTTCTTTGTACTAAAAATGATATTTAAATTGATAAATGTATCATATGTGATCGAATCATATTTTAGAAGTGATGCATTTAACGAAATCTGATGTATTCGCTAAAATAGCCCCATGGCCCACGACCCCACCCGGATATCCCCACCTCCCCCCGAAGACCACTACACCACCATCGAGGTCGCCCGCATGCTCGGCTTGGCCGTGCGTTCGGTGCAGCTCATGGTGGACCGGGGCGAGCTCGAAGCCTGGAAAACCCCGGGCGGCCACCGCCGTATATCGCGGCAATCGGTAGAGCGCTGGCGCAGCGGCGAACGCAGCGCAGCACCTGCGCCCGATGCGTCCGCCCCCGGCACTTCCGATGTGGCCAGCGCGATTACCCGCCACGGCCGCATGGCCGGCCCGGTCAAGCTGCTGCTGATCGAAGACTCGATGCACTTCCAGAACCTGGTCTCGCTGCTGGTGCGGCGCCAGTTCCCCACGGTGGAGCTGCAAACCGCCAGCGACGGCATCGCCGGGCTGATCATGGCCGGCCAGTTCCAGCCCGATGTGCTGATGGTCGACCTGCTGCTGCCGGGCATAGACGGCGCCACCTTGCTGGCCGGCCTGCGCGCCCACCCGCTGTTCGGCAAGCTGCAGGTGATCGTCATTACCTCGCTCAGCCCCGGTGAACTCGCGCCCTATACCTTTGCGCTGGACGGTGTGCCCGTGGTGCACAAACCCCAGTTGGTGACCGACCTGCCTCCGCTGCTGGCCCAGTGCCTGGAGCAGGTGGCGGGCAAAGGACTCTGAATGGCACAACCCCGCGTCCTGCTGGTCGAAGACGATGCCCTGCTGCGCCGCTTCGTCCGCATGGCCCTGGAAGAGCTGCCCATCGAGCTGCTGGAATGCGAGAGCGTGGCCGGGGCGCTGCAGATACTCGGCACCGCCCCGGTGCAGCTGATCCTGACCGACTTGATGCTGCCCGGCGCCTCCGGCGTAGACCTGCTGCAACAGCTGCAGCAATCGCCCTGCCTGCGGGGCCAGGCCAAGGTGGTGGTGCTCAGCGCCGGCCTGACGCAGGACACCCGGCAGCAGCTGGCCCCGCTGGGCGTGTGGCGGCTGCTGGAAAAGCCAGTGTCCGTCGGCCTGCTGGAGCAGTGCGTACAAGAAGCCGTGCAAGGCGACCCGCCGGCTCCAATCCCGCCCCAGCCCGCACCCGCCGACCTGGAGCGCACCAACGCCATCGACCAGTACTTTGCCGGCGATACCGAGTTGTTCCAGCTCTACCGTGGCAGTTGCTTGCTTCAATTGCCGCATGACATCGCCACCGGCGACCAGGCCGTGGAAGACGCCGACCTGCCGGCCCTGCGCCGGGTGGCGCACAGCCTGAAGACCGTGTTGCTGACCCTGGGCGCACCCCAGCTGTCGGCCCAGGCACGGGATCTGGAGCAGCTGTGCCACAGCGCCGCACCTGGCCCCGCCCACAGCGGTTGGCTGGTGCTGCGGGTTGCCCTGGCCCACTGGATAGATGTGCAAAAAACCGGCCTCTAGCGCATATCCTAGCTGCGCAACCAGCTATTAATTGAATAGCAAACAGCCGCGGCATGGGAATGCCTATGATCGCAGCCATGCAAGACCGCCGCGCGCTGCGCAACCCCAACCGCTCCGCCGTGCGCAGCCTGCTGGCCAGCTTCTCCTGGCAAGAGCTTGTCCACCACCCCTGGCGCAACGCGGCCGCCGTGGTGGCGGTGATGCTGGGGGTGGCGCTGGCGTTCTCTGTCCACCTGATCAATGCCTCGGCGCTCAGCGAATTCTCCAGTGCCGTCAGCGCCGCGGGCGGCCAGCCAGACCTGGAACTGCGCGCCACCCAAGGCCAGTTTGACGAAGCCATCTACACCCGCATCGCCGGCCACACGGATGTGGCGCTGGCCAGCCCGGTGCTGGAACTGTCCACCCTGGTCACCGGGCAGGACGGGCGCCGCCAGCTGCTCAAGGTGCTGGGCGTGGATGCGCTGGTGGTGGCCGCCGTCGCCCCCGGCCTGATGCCGGTGCCGGACAAAAACGCCGAACGCCTGGCCTTGCTGGCACCCGACACGCTATTCCTCAACCCCGCCGCCCAGCAGCTGCTGACCAGCCCCGTGCAGCTGCAAAACGGGTTGAGCTTGCGCGTGGCGGGCAGCGTAGGCGCCACCGGCCCGCCGCTGGCGGTGATGGACATAGGCGCGGCCCAGCAGGCCTTTGGCCGGCTCGGCCAGCTGTCGCGCATCGACCTGCGGCTGCGCAGCGGGGTGGACCGCGCGACTTTCATCCAGGCGCTGAGCCTGCCGCCAGGCATCACCGCCGCCGAGCCCGGCGACGCCGCGCAGCGCATCAGCAACCTGTCGCGCGCCTACCGCGTGAACCTGACCGTGCTGGCCCTGGTGGCGCTGTTCACCGGCGCGTTCCTGGTGTTCTCGGTGCTGTCGCTGAGCGTGGCCAAGCGGGCCCAGCAGTTTGCGCTGCTCGGCGTGCTGGGCCTGACCGGGCGCGAGCGGCTGCAGCTAGTGCTGTGGGAATCGCTGGTGCTGGGCAGCATTGGCAGCCTGGCCGGGATTGCGCTGGGCACGGGGCTGGCCGCCCTGGCGCTGCGCCTGCTGGGCGGCGACCTGGGCGGTGGCTACTTCGCCGGCGTGGCGCCGCGGCTGCAGTGGGACGGCCTGGCGGCCCTGGTGTACGGCGCGCTCGGCGTGGCCGCAGCGCTGGTCGGCGGCTGGTGGCCGGCGCGGGCCGCACAGCGCCTGCCGCCTGCCCAAACCCTGAAAGGCCTGGGCGCCGACCTGGGCCGCGGCCACCGCCATGGGCTGAGCCTGGCGCTGGTGCTGCTGGGTGTGTTGCTGGCGCTGGCGCCGCCGGTGTTCGGCATCCCGCTGGGTGCGTATCTGTCGGTGGCCTTGCTGCTGGTTGGCGGCATCACCGCCCTGCCCTGGCTGATCGCCGCGCTGTATGACCGGCTCGCGCCGCTGCTCGCGCACCGGCTGCTGCCCATGCTGGCGATTGAGCGTGCGCGCCGGGTGCGGCAAAGCGCGGCGGTGGCGGTCAGCGGTGTGGTCGCCTCGCTAAGCCTGGCGGTGGCGCTAACGGTGATGGTCGCCAGCTTCCGCGACTCCATGGTGCAGTGGCTGGACGTGGTGCTACCCGCCGACCTGTATGTGCGCACCGCCACGGCCAGCGCCGGCAACGACGCACAGACCTTGCCGCCCAGCCTGGTGCAGGCCGTGGCGCAGATTCCCGGCGTGCAGCGCGTGGCCACACAGCGCACACGCGCCCTGCTACTGGACCCGGGCAAGCCCAGCGTGACCCTGATCGCCCGGCAAATCGGCGACCCCGCGCGTAGCCTGCCGCTGGTGGGCGCCGCGCTGCCGGTGCCGCCCGGCCAGATTGGCATTTATGTGAGCGAGCCCATGGTCGACCTGTACGGCGCCCAACCTGGCACTACGTTCACTCCGCTTTTGAAGACTTTTGAGGCTCTACCGCAGGCAGCACCTGCACCACCAGCTACTTTTTTTGTAGCAGGCGTGTGGCGCGACTATGCACGGCAGTTTGGCGCCATCAGCCTGGAGCAGGCCGACTTTGTGCGCCTGACCGGCGACGCATCGGTGAACGACATGGCGCTGTGGCTGGGCGACGGCGCGCGCGAGGCCGATGTGCAGCAGGCCATCCGCGCCCTCAGCGATGCGCCGCTGGAGTTCTCGTCGGTCAGCCAGATCCGCGCCACGTCGCTGAAGATTTTTGACCGCAGCTTTGCCGTGACCTACTGGCTGCAGGCAGTGGCGATTGCCATTGGCTTGTTCGGCGTGGCCGCCAGCTTCAGCGCCCAGGTGCTGGCGCGACGCAAGGAATTCGGCCTGCTCGCGCACCTGGGGCTGACGCAGCGGCAGATCCTGGCGGTTGTGGCCGGTGAAGGCGCGGCTTGGACGCTGATCGGCTCGGTCGCCGGCCTGGCGCTGGGCCTGGCCGTGTCCATGGTGCTGGTGTTCGTGGTGAACCCGCAAAGCTTCCACTGGACCATGGACCTGCACCTGCCCTGGCCCCGCCTGCTGGCCCTGTGCGCCGCCGTGGTGCTGGCCGGCACGGTGACCGCCTGGTTGGCCGGCCGCGCAGCCGCCGGCCACGACGCCGTGCTGGCGGTGAAGGAGGACTGGTGATGCAGCGCCGCGAATGGTTGATGCTGGCCATGGCCAGCCTGGGTGGCCATGCCTGGGCCCTGCCGCCGATACACATGCAGTTCCCACGCGACCTGGGCAGCCACCCAGGCTTCGGCACCGAGTGGTGGTACATCACGGGCCGGGCAGTATCCGGTACCCGCGAGTTCGGTTTCCAGCTCACCTTCTTCCGCAGCCGCGTGGAAGCCACGCAGGCCATGGCCTCGCGCTTCGCCGCCAAGCAGCTGCTGTTCGCGCATGCGGCCATCACCGATGTGCAGGGTAAGAAACTCTGGCACGACCAGCGCATTGCCCGCGCCGGTTTCGGCATTGCCGAAGCCAGCGAAACCGACACCGCCGTACGCCTGCGCGACTGGTCGCTGGTCCGGACCGGAGAGCAATACATCGCCGAGCTGCCGGCGCAGGATTTCGGCCTGTATCTGCAGCTGGCACCGACACAGCCGCTGCTGCTACAGGGCAGCCAAGGCCTGTCGCGCAAAGGTCCGCAGCCCGACCAGGCCAGCTACTACGTGAGCCAGCCGCAACTGGCCGCCAGCGGCCACCTGCAGCTGCAAGGCCAGCGCTTCGAAATCAAGCCCAGCGGCAGCCGTGCCTGGCTGGACCACGAGTGGAGCAATGCCTACCTGGCGCCCGAAGCCGCCGGCTGGGACTGGCTGGGCATGAACCTGCAAGACGGCAGCGCCCTCACCGCCTTCCGCATCCGCCGCAAGGACGGCGGCACGCTATGGGACGGCGGCTCGTTCCGCACCGCGCAAGGCGCGCTGACCATCTTCCAGCCCGGCGAGCTGCGCTTCACGCCGGAGCGCGTCTGGACCAGCCCGGCGAACCAGGCGCGCTATCCGGTGGAATGGACGCTGGATACGCCGCTGGGCCGCTTCAACGTGCAGGCCGTAATCGACAACCAGGAACTGGACAGCCGGCAGTCCACGGGTGCCGTGTACTGGGAAGGCCTGAGCCGGCTGCTGGATGCGCAGGGGCGGCTGGTGGGGCATGGGTATCTGGAGATGACGGGGTATGCGGGGGCGTTGCGGATGTGAGGAACGCCTGCAACCCAGCTACAACGTCTGCAGAATTCACAGCTATTTTTAATGAAGCAAGCTATTCAAGTGAGGCGAGCCTGAACGGCATTTTTTACAGCTACAGTCACTGCGTTATACCGCACTGTTTGCGGTATGTGTAACGTTAGCCCCTGCGGGCAGATCTATGCGCCATTTCATGAAATCCGTCTCTGCAACACTGTTCGCGGTAGCGCTCTCGGGGTGCGCATCCATGACGACGGTGAAGGTATATGACGGGCCGGAACGAGACCAAAGTCAACTGGCGATCGTGCAGCTTGATCCCCATGTGCTGATTTCGCGCGTAGACAATATTTCGAAGCATCCCGACGGTGGAGCTAGGGTGTTAGCTCACTCGGCTGGAAAGCGACGTGAATCAATCGCCGTTCTTCCGGGGAGGCACGAGTTGTCCACTCGATTCTTTGTTCTGTGCCTTCAATCCGATGAAATTACCATTCCCTTTACCGCCGAACCCGGAGGCAGGTATAGACTCAAATCTGAGGTCGATACCGAGCTGAAAAAGTGGAGGCCGTCAATCGTTCCCTACTCCGGAGAGCCAGTCGAGGACAACTTTCCATGGCTCCAAGCGCTATGTCCGGTCAACGTCACAATCATTCGCCTGGGTCGGTAAAACGATAGGCTAATTGGTCAGCCAACACGGATCCGCGACAGCATGAGGAGGATTCGCCGCGAGTGTTACGGTCCGATTGCCTCCAACGTTAGGTATCACAACCACCATGTCGCTGTCCACTTCGATCTCTTTCAAGACTGAACGGTTCGACTACAAATCCGAATTACCCGAAGACATCAACGCCGGAAACCGCTTCTACGGCAGAGACGTTGCAGAGTTTATTGTGGAGCAACTAAACTCGAACGGGCTGAAAACTGACTACTTGGACGAAGACTGGGGCTGGCTTGTTTTCAGCTCAAAAGACCAGACACCAATCTTCCAAGTTGCTGTCTACAACTTGGCCGAGTACAAGGGCGCCACGGAACGCGGCATCCCTGAATGGGGACTTTGGATTCGAGCGTACGAGAGCCGTAAATTAATTGGAATCCTGCCGAAGAAGCGTGAGGTATCTGTTCCTCCCGAAGTACTCAGGGCGATCGAGTCTTCGGTTCGAGCGGCTGGCGCAGTGCCTATGCACTGGGAGGGCGGCCCCAATGACGCCTAACCCCTCGCTCAAGCGGAGCGCCAACGTTAAACCTCAGAAACCAACCTTCTCCCCCCCATGATCAAGTCTGTCGCTGGCGTCGCCATCCTCCCCAAGCACCGCCTTTCATGCCACTGTGGCACCGTCGTGCTCGAACTGGACTTGCCGGACGGCATCGTCAATCCGCGCCGGTGTGACTGCTCGATCTGCCGTAGGAAAGGCGCCATCGTCGCCTCGGTACCGCTTTCGGGCATTACCGTCATCCAAGGCGGCGAGTCGCTCAAGCTCTACCAGTTCAATACAAACGTCGCCAAGCATTACTTCTGTGCGAACTGTGGCATCTACACGCACCACCAGCGCAGGTCTTTCCCGGACCAGTACGGCTACAACGTCGGCTGCCTGGAAGGCGTGAATCCATTCGCGCTGGAGCCCGTACCGCTGAATGACGGTGTGAACCACCCTGCGGATCGCCAGGGCTGAAACTTGATCCCAGCCCCCCCGCCGCAGGAGGCGGACTCGGGGCTGAAGTGCCGCACCTTTATCTCAGCCGCCCCAGCAAAGCATCAAAGCGTGGCCCGTTCATCAGAATGCGCCCACGCTTGTCGGCCGCCACCTCGCGCACCTGCGCCAGGTTGACCGGAGCCCCTGCCTGGATGATGCCGACCATGGCCATCATCAGATGCGGCGGGCACATGTAGAAATACACGCCGGGCTGGTCGATGCGCACGCTGTAGTCCTGATCTTCTTCGCTGAGCCAGGGCTCCACGCCGTCGGGCAGGGCCAGCGAACGCACATAGTGCCCGCTGTTGACGGCCTTGAAGCGCACCGTGTCGCCCACGGCAACGGTCAGGTACTGCGGCGAAAACACCATGCTGCCCTCGGGGCCGCTGTTGAGCATCTGCACCGTGTGCTCGGCTGCAGTTGCCATGCCCGCGCTGCAGCACAGCCACGCGGCCACAAGCCATGTCTTCATGCGGCCTCCTGTTGCAGGGCTACGGCGTGCAGGCTGCGTTCGCGGATGGGGCGGATATGCGGATCGCCGAAGCGGTCGTGTCCGACATCGACCGCCACTCCGTACAAACGCTGCACCAGCTCGGCGGTGAGCACGTCTGCGGGTGTGCCGAAGGCCTGCAGCGTGCCGTGGGCCAGCACTACCAGGCGGTCGCCGTACTGGGCGGCGAGGTTGAGGTCGTGCAGCACGACGACGGTGATCCAGCCGTTCTTGCGGGTCTGGCGATGCAGCAGGTCCAGCAGCAGCACCTGGTGCTTCAGGTCCAGCGCGCTGACGGGTTCGTCCAGCAGCATGATGCGCGGCGCGCGCAGCAGCACCTGGGCAAACAGCACCATCTGGCGCTGGCCGCCGCTCAGGCTGTGGACAGCACGGTCGGCCAGTGCCACCAGGCCTACGGCGCGCAATGCCTCCAGGGCCTCCATCAGCGTGGCGTCGTCCACATGCATGCCCAGGTGGTCGAGCTTGCCCATCAGCACCACTTCGAGCACGCTCAGATCCAGGTCCAGCCCGGTGTCTTGCGGCATGTAGCCAAACTGCTTGCGCCACGGCCCCAGGTGGTGGCGCGGCATGGCCTGCCCGTTGAGGCGAATCTGGCCGGCGGCCGGCGGCAGCTCGCCAAACAGGGTGCGCAGCAAGCTGGTCTTGCCGGTGCCGTTGGGGCCGATCACCACGTTGATCTCGCCCGGCGCCAAGGCCACCGACAGATTGCGTGCCAGTACCTGGGGGCCGACCTTGACGTTCACATCGTCCAACTCAAGCATGGCGGCGCCGCTTTCCCAAGATCAGCCAGAAGAAAAACGGCACGCCAATGATGGCCGTCACGATGCCAATCGGAAACAGTGCTCCGGGCACGATGGTTTTGGAAAGCACCGACGCGGTGGACAGCAGCAGCGCCCCGCACAGCATGGACAGCGGGATGAAGAAGCGTTGGTCCTCGCCCACCAGCATGCGGGCGATATGCGGTGCCACCAGGCCAATGAAGCCGATCACACCAACGAAGCTGATGGCCGTGGAAGTCATCAGCGCCACCAGCACCAGGGTTTTTAAGCGCAGCCGCGTAACGTCCACCCCCAGGCTGCGGGCACGCACTTCGCCCAGGCGCAAGGCCGTCAGACGCCAGGCATCCTGGAACAGCAGCAGCGAGCACACGGCGGTCACCACGGCGGTGATGCCCAGGGTTTGCCAGGTGGTCTTGGTCAGGCTGCCGAACAGCCAGAACAGGATTTGCTGGTTCAGCTCAGGCGACGACAAAAACTGCAGCAAGGACAACAGCGACTGGAACAAAAACAGCAAGGCAATGCCCGCCAGAATCAGGGTTTGCGAACTGACGTGCTTCAGCAAGGCCAAGCCAAACAGCACACTGGCGGCCAGCATGCACATCACGAAGGCACCCAAGGGAATCGCCACCAGAGGCGGCAGACCAAAGCCGCCAAAGTACAAGCTCAGCGCAGCCCCCAGGCCGGCAGCGGCTGCCAGCCCCAGCGTAAAAGGGCTGGCCATGGGGTTGTCCAGCAGGGTTTGCATTTCACCGCCGCCAATCCCCAAAGCCGCGCCCACCACCAGGGCCATGAGGGCGATGGGCAAGCGCATGTCCAGCACGATGGCCTTGGTGGTGGCGTCCGCCGTCTCGCTGTGCAGCAGCGTGTTGACCACATCGGCCACGCCCAGCAAGGACGGGCCGGTGGCAATGTCCAGCACCAGGCTGACCGCCGCCAGCCCAGCAAAACCCAGCAGAACCAGCCAACGCCGGCTTTCACGGCGGCGCTGTCCGTCCAGTGCAGACCGCAGCGCTAAAACTTCGGCGTTCATTTGCTGTCCAGACCGAGCATGAACGTGCCTTCAGGTCGGATCGGCAGGTAGTTGCGGTAGAAACCCAGGTAGCTGGCTTGGGGGTCCAGGTCTTTGAACAGCGTGGGGTACAGAGACTTGGCCATGTACTGCAGCAAGGCCAGGTCCATGATGCTGCGCGTGGCGCCGTGGTACACGCCGTATACGCGCTTGTTCTTTACCGCAGGCAAATCGCTCCAACCACTGCGTTGGGTAAAGCCCGCTAGACGCTGTGCCGCACTCTTGGCATCGATGCCGAGGCCCATCTGCATCGCTGTGGGATTGAGCACGTTTTCATAGCCGGCAATCAAGATCACCTCGGGTTTGGAGGCCAGCAATTGCTCGGGGTTGATCGCGCCCCAGGTCTTGATGAAGGGTTCGGCTACGTTGTTCCCGCCCACTAAATCGGCCATGGCTCCCCACATGTTTTTGCCGTAGGTATAGCTGTATTCGGCGGGCCCTTTGTCGCCCAGCTCGATATAGATACGCGGTTGCGGCAGCTGGGCTTTGGCTATGCGTTGCTGGATCAAAGTGACGGCTTGCTGGTATTCGCTGGCAATGCGCTGGGCGCGTTGCGGCTCCCCGGTCAGCGCGCCCAAAATTTTGGTACTGGCCAGGTGGCGCTCCAAGGTTTGGGCGTTGTAGTCAATCACTACCACAGGGATACCGGCGTTCTCCAGCCGAGCCAGATCCGACCCCAGCGCCTTGTACTGCCAGTCGGCCAGCACCACCACATCGGGCTTGGTGGCCAACACCTTTTCGATCGAGAAAGTCTGGTCTTGCACATTGCCCACATCAGGCACTTGCTGCAGCATGGGCTTCTGCGCTACGTACTGGCTCCAGGCGGCCGGACGGGATTTGACAAACCAGCCACGCGACATACCCACCAGCCGCTCAAACGACGCATCGCCACCCACAGCAAAATAGTCTTCGATATAAAAGCCCAGCAGGATGCGCTTGGCGGGCAAGTCCAGCGTAACCTTGCGGTTAGCCACGTCTTGAATCGTCGCCACGGCCGCCTGGACGGCTGTGCCGCACAGGCCCAGCACCAGCGCCAATACGTTCAAACCCCATCGCATGCTTACTTGCCCCCCTGGCTGACCATGAAGGTGCCCGTCGGAATCACCGGCAGGTAGCGCTTGTAGAAGTCGAGGTAGTTTGTTTCGGGATTCAGGTCTTTGAATAGCGTGGGATACAGCGCCTTGGCCATGTACTGGACCATCACGTAATCAGAAATGGTACGTGAAGCTCCTTGGTAGATGCCGTACACGCGGTTGGTCTTGACTGCAGGCATTTCAGCCCAGCCATTGCGGCCGGTAAAGCCCGCCAGGCGCTGTGCGGCCTGCGCCTTGTCCACGCCCTGGCCCATCAGCATGGCCGCCTGGTTTTTTGTGGATTCGGTACCGGCAATCAGTACCACTTCGGGCCTGGAGGCCAATACCTGCTCGGGGTTCATAGGGCCCCACCATTCAACAAAGGGGGCCGCAATATTGTCACCGCCGGCTACCGCAGCCATGGCTCCCCACATGTTTTTGCCGTAGGTAAAGCTGTATTCAGTGGGCCCTTTATTCCCAAACTCGATATACACACGTGGCTTGGGTAGCTTGGCTTGAGCAATGCGCGACTGCACCTGGTCAATGGCATCCTTGTATTCGGCATTGATGCGCTCGGCGCGTGCGGTTTCGCCAGTCAGCTGGCCCAGCACCTTGGTACTGGCCAGGTGGCGTTCAAGCGTCTGGGCGTTGTAGTCCACCACCACCACGGGGATCTTGGCGGCTTCCAGTCGCTTGATGTCGGAGCCCATGCCCTTGTACTGCCAGTCGGCCAACACCACCACATCGGGCTTGAGGGCCAGAGCTTTTTCGACCGAGAACGTCTGCGCCTCGACTTCACCCACATCGGGAATATCCTTCAACGACGGACGGTGCGCCACATGCAAGGCCCAGTTGGCAGCCCGCCAGCCGGCCCAGGCTTCGCGCGAAATTCCGACCACCTTGTCAAAAGCCTTCTCCCCGCCTACCGCCATGTAGTCTTCAAAGTAGAAGCCAAGCAGTACCCGCTTGGCAGGTGCCTCGACCTCGACTGTGCGACCCAGCACATCCTGGATGCTGGTGGGTGCGGCCTGGGCGGCCACGCAGGCCATGCCCATGGCAAAGGTGGAGAAGGATGCGGCGAGGCTTCGGCGGTACAACATGTCAGAGGCGCTTTCCTGGTTTAAACACAAATGACAATTATTATCATTCACAACACCAGCAAAACGCCTCGTCGCATGTTTTCTTTCTTTACCTACCCTGCATCGCTTAGAAGCGGTAGGTAGCACTGAGCACCGCGGTGCGGCGCGCGCCGTACCAGCAATCGCCGCGCGACATGCAGATGGTGTTGTAGACCTTGTCGGTGAGGTTGTTCACGTTCAAAGCATAACGCCAGTGCTGCTGGTCCCAGGACAACATCGCATCCACCAGCGTAATGGCCGGCGTGGTGGGCGCGGCGCCGTCGCGGAAGGCGCTCAGGTAGCGAACGCCTGCACCCATCGCCAGCCCTTCGATGCCAGCGAGCGTAAAGCGGTACTTGCCCCAGGCCTTGGCCTGGTTGCGCGAAGTCTGGGTCAGCTGCTTGTCCACATCGGTGTAGGTGTAGCTGGCCATGGCGTCCACATCGCGGGTGACGGCAGCCTTCCACTCCAGTTCCAGGCCCTTGTTCTGGGTGCTGCCCACCTGGATGGTGTTGTCGGCCCGGGTTGGGTCGACCGTGGACTGGTTCTTCTCCTTCAGCTGGTAGACCGATGCGGTGAACTGCGTGCTGCTGTTGGCCGGCATGTATTTCACCCCGGCTTCGATCTGCTCGCCGCGCAGCGGTTTGAAGCGGGCACCGTAGACATTGGTGCCAGCCACCGGTGTGAACGACTCGCTGTAGCTCAGGTACGGTGACCAGCCATTGGGCAGCAGGTACATCAGCCCCAGGCGCTTGGTGGTGGCCTGGCTGCGCTCATCCACCGTGCCTTGCACGCTATTGGTTACGCGGTCATGGCGCAGGCCCGCCACCACGATCCAGTCTTGCGCGATCTTCATCTGGTCCTGCAGATAGATGCCGGCCTGGCGCTGGCTGGAGTGCACGCTGTCGCCCAACTCAATAGGTGCGGCGAGCCCATAGACCGGCGCATAGGCGTCGATGGTGTCGTAATTGCTACCCGAGCGCTTGTCGTTGCGGTAGCGGGTCAGGTCCAGCCCGGTCAGCAGGGTGTGCTGTACCACGCCGGTCTGCAGATGGCCTTCCAGGTGCTGGTCGATGGTGGCG
This sequence comes from Rhodoferax sp. OV413, assembly GCF_900104385.1. Classification (GTDB taxonomy): domain Bacteria; phylum Pseudomonadota; class Gammaproteobacteria; order Burkholderiales; family Burkholderiaceae_C; genus Rhodoferax_B. The sequence continues at coordinate 829,068 of NZ_FNJA01000001.1, forward strand.
ATGTGCACCTTGGTTTGCGTATGGTCGCCGTAGCGCCCGATGACGCGCTGGTTCACCGGGTCGTCATACCAGCCACCAGGCAGACTGAAGGAGTTCGCATAGTGGGTCAGGTAGTCCACCTTGTTCTCTGCATAGCGGAAGTTCTGCCGCAGCTTCCACTGGTCGTTGAACTGGTGCTCGAACAGGTAGCCCAGGGTATTGCGGTCGGTATCGTAGAGGTCGCCCGGCTCGCCAATGAAGCGGCTGGTGGGAATCTGCCCATTCGGGTTGGCGGTCAGCATGCCGGCCCAGGGCAGGAACTGCGAGGTCGATCCGGTGCGGTCGTGCTGCGACAGGCCTTGCAAGGTGAGCGAGGTGACGGCATTCGGTTTCCAGGTCAGGCTGGGCGCCAGCAGCGTGCGGTCGTCTCCCACGTAGTCCACCTGCGTATCGGACCGGCGCGCCACAGCCACCAGGCGGTAGAGCCATTCGCCATCGGCTGTCAGCGGGCCGGTGACGTCGGCCTGCAGCTGCTTGCGGCCGTAGTTGCCCAGCTGCACGCCCACTTCGCCCTGGAATTCCGCCTGCGGCCGCTTGCTGACCAGGTTCAGCACCCCAGCTGTGCTGCCTTGGCCGTACAGCATGGCCGCCGGGCCGCGCAGCACTTCGATGCGCTCCATGGTGTACGGGTCGGGCCGCGCGGTGGATGTGTAGTAATCGTTGGTCTGGCGCAGGCCGTCGATATAGGTCTCGGCGGTACTGCCGCGGATGTGGGCATCGTCGCTGCGCGAGTCCAACCCGTAGAGGTCTGCACGCACCCCTGCGGCGTACAGCAGCGCTTCTTGCAATGTGTTCGCCCCCTGGTCGACCATCTGGTCGCGCGTCACCACGGTGATGGACTGCGGGGTCTCAGACAGCGGGGTATCGGTCTTGGTGGCGGTGCTGCTGCGTTTGGCGACATAGCCCAGCACCGGGCTGAAGGCGGTTTCCACATCGGCTGTGGCCGTCACAGTGACCGCTGAGAGCGTGGCTTCGGGTTTGGCCGGGGCCGCCTTGACCACCACGGCATTGCCCTCGGACACCGCCACCAGGCCGCTGTCGGCCAACAGGCGATCCAGCGCTTGTTTGGCGCTCAGGCTGCCCGCCACCGCAGGCGCCTGCTTGCCCGCAACCAGTGCGGGCTGGACGATGATTTGCATACGGGTTTGCAAGGCCCAGTCGTTCAGCGCCTGGCCGAGCGGCTTGGCCTCGATGCGGATCTCCAGTGCCCCTTGGCTGGATTGGGTATGACCAGGTAGGGAGCAAAAACCCAGAGCTAGGGCCAGAGCCAGCGGTGCCGGCTTCAAAGGGGTACGAAACATAAAACATCCTTCAACAACAAAAACAAATGGTTCTTGCTGGTGAAGACGGACGGGCCCGCGGATACCCCAGGTCCCGCCTCAAAAATAACGGTAACTTTTAGAGTTTGGGCAGATCTATGCGGTCCGCACGCACCACCTCGATCGCGCCCGCAACATCCTTCAAGCGCACCGGCAAAGACTGCGGCAGCACGCGCCTAAAGGTTGCCGGGTCCATCGGATCAAACACGCCGGTGATGCGCAGCGCGGCTACACCCTCGTCTTGGATCAGCAGTTGCGGATCGCGGTAGCGGGCGAATTCCGCCAGAGCCCGGTCCAGGCGCATGTTGTCGAAGCTGACCCGCCCTTCACGCCAAGGTGCAATGCCCGCAGCCGACACGGCCAGTACCGCGCCCAAGCCACCGGCCGCATCGCTGTAGCTCCGCTGGCCGGGTGATAAAAACACCACGCTGGAATCGACACCGCCCTTGGCCACCTCCACAGGCTCAACCCGCACCCGGCCTGCTTCGACGGCCACATGCACGCCTTCGTCCCCCAGCATGCCCGGTGTATGGCGCACAGAAAAACGCGTGCCGACCACGGTGACGCGGGTGCGGCCGGCCAACACCTGAAACGGCCGCTCGGCATCGGCCTGCACCGCAAATACCGCCTGCCCTTCCAGCAGCTTGACCTCGCGGTGCTGCCGGTAGTAAGCGACTTCCAGCCGCGTCGCGGTATCGAGACGCACGCGGCTGCCGTCCGGCAACCGTTGCTCGGCCTGCTGGCCGCGCTGGGTGCTGAACGCTTGGCTGTACAACGGCTGCGCCTGCGATTGGTTCCACAACACCAGACTGCTGCCACCCACGACCGCAGCAAGCCCAGCCAAAGCCGGCAGAAAAGCCCGGCGACGGACCTGCCGGGCGCAGGGCGCGATTGGCACAGACGCCGGCGCAGCTGGCCGCGGGCCGCTGTCGCTCGCAGCCTCCATGGCTTGGTCGAACGCCAGATTACGCTGCAGCAGATGTCGCATCTCTGATGGAATGCCGTCGAAGGCCTGCCATTCGTCCTGCCAGCGGGCGAACGCTTCACGGTGGATGGCGTCGCTGGCCAGCCAGGCCTGAAAGCCCTGTTCCTCCTTCTCCGTGAATGCCGCGTCGCGCCGCCGAACAACCCAATCGAGCGCTGTCTCACGCACGTGCGCAGCAGCGTCAAGGGTGGGAGTAAAAGGTGGGCGCATGGCGTTCAGGGGATCTCATGTGGGTAGACGCGCGAGCCGCCGGATACCCTAGGTCGCGGAGTCAGAGATTACTGGTTTTTTATAAATGCTTTGACCGGTGCAGCTTGGTGCGTGGCGTGGTTTCGCCAACCGTCCCTCCGGCGGAAGCACGCCGGCAGCGTTCACAGCTGTCAAGCGCGAGCTTGATGTGCTGCTCGACCATTTTGACGGAAATACCCATCTGCGCTGCCACCTGCGCATAGCCCAGTCCGTCAAAGCGATTCAGCATGAAAGCTTCGCGGCAGCGTGGCGGCAGCTTGTCGATGGCGGCAACCATTGCCAATACGCCTTGGTGCGACGACAGTGCAACCTCGGGCTCCCAGTCGCAGGGACCGGCGGCTTCCAAAGGCTCGTTTTCCTTCGGCGCTACTTCAACACCCGCCCGGACTGCACCGTGGCGCTGGTGATCGATCACCAGGTTGCGGGCTGTGCGGTAGAGCAAGGCGCGAGGCTCTTGAATGGATGAACCCGATGCCTGGGCCGCGTAGACCCTGGCGTAGCTCTCCTGCGTCAGGTCGGCTGCCGTGGCGCGGTCAGCGACTTGGCGGACCAGAAAATTCAGCAGTTCGCGGTAATAGCGGTCGAACACAGTCCAGCCAAGCCCTGTAGACATGGATTGAAATCCATGGGCAGGTTGGCGTCGACACGGCGTGGCTCACCTGATGCAATTGAGAATAATTCCCATCATTATCTGCGATGCTCGCCCACATCTGGCTGGCCTCCAGTTTCGTCAGCAGCTTCATAGCCCCTTACAATACGAATTATTCTTATTTACATACCGGCATACGTCACCGGTGAGGGAAAAGAAACGCATGTCCATCGCCGAGCTTTCCCCGCAGCACGAAGTTCAAGCTCTCTACAGCGCGCACCACGGCTGGTTGCATCGCTGGCTGCGCAAGAAGCTGGGTTGCGCACACAACGCGGCCGATGTGGCGCAAGACACTTTTTTGCGCATCATCACCTCGCGCGATGCATTGCTGGGTATGCGCGAGCCACGCGCCTACCTGACCACCACGGCACAACGGCTGATCGTGGACCGCGCACGGCACAGGCATTTGGAGCAAGCCTATCTAGCGGAACTGGCATTGGCTGCGGAATCGATGTCGGGCTACCCGTCACCCGAAGAGATTCTGGTCGCAGTGCAAGCAATGGAACACATCGGCACTGCCTTGCAGAACCTGTCAGAAAAGGCCCGCACAGCCTTTTTGCTGCATTACCTGGATGGGCAGACCCATGCCAGCATCGCGAACCAACTTGGCGTGTCCACCAAGATGGTGCAAAAGTATCTAGCCCAGTCGCTGCTGCATTGTCACCAGGCCCTGGGGGCATAGCGTGGGCGGTCAAACCACACATCCCACTGCCCTGAAGGATCCGATTGCGGAGCAGGCTGCAGCATGGATAGTCCGCCTCACAGCCGACGACGAGGCCGAGTGCCAAACCGCGCAGATTGGTTTTGAAGCCTGGCAGCAGGCAGATCCACGCCATGCGGAAGCGGCAGCCCGCATGCAGGGCTTTATCGGCCAGGTGCAGCGCTTGCGCGAAAGCAGCGGTGGCAACACCCAACCCGCCCACACCGTGCTGCAGGCTAATTTTCCACGAGAGCGCTCGGCCCGGAGCCGCTACAGAGGCAAGCGTGTGGGCGCGCTGCTAACGCTTGTAATTGCGTTGGCCGTGCCTAGCTGGCTTGTGCTGCAGAGCCATCCGCTGTCCTATCTGCTGGCCGATGCACGTAGCGCTACCGGTCAGTGGCAAACGCAAACCTTGCCAGATGGCACACGCCTCACCCTGGGTAGCGCCAGCGCAGTCAACCTGCGCTTTGACCGCCAACGCCGCACGTTGGAGCTGGTGCGAGGGGAAATTCTGGTCGACGTGGCGCACGACCCCGCCCGACCCTTCGTGGTGGAAACCTCGCACGGCAGCATTCGTGCACTGGGGACGAAGTTCGTGGTGCAACGTGAGGCAAATAGCACCTTGCTGAGCATGCTGGAGTCCAAAGTGGCCGTGCAAACCGCTGCCCAGCGCAATACTCCACTGGGCGATACCACCACGGTCAGTGCAGGACAACGCCTGCGTATTTCTAGCAATGATCTAGGCAAGACCGAAGACATCAGCACGCGCAGCATCAGCGATGCATGGAAGTTCCACCACTTGGTCGTCAACGACTGGCCACTGGCCCAAGTGCTCGACACGCTGGATCGCTACCGGCCCGGCCACATCCAGTACGACCGCGCGCAAATCGCGGGCATACAAGTGTCCGCCGTGCTACCGCTCGACGACACCGACAACGCACTGCAACTGCTGCTCACCAGCTTCCCCTCGTTACGGATACGCACGTTGACACCCTATCTGGTGATGGTGGATGCACCCGGTGACAGATAAACAGATTGCTGTTGCGGTCAAGTAATTTAAAAATATTTCCGGTCTGCTGGTTCCAGTTTTCGAATCTCGCTCGTCAAACAGAGTGAAAGCACGATAAACGGACAGCCAAACTCCAACCGGAAAGCGATTTCCGCGTCTGTGGCACTAGCCAGTTCCAGTTTTCATGTCGGGCCTATCCAGGCCATGAAATCACCCACCAAGGAACTGCTGACTATGCCTGCCACCGTGGCCAAAGCCGCCCTCTTTTCTACACGTCTATCGCCTCTGGCGTTTGCTGCTCGTCTTAGCCTAGCCACCAGCTTTGCACTGACTGGTTTCGGATCGGCACAGGCGCAAGCCCTCGCGCCGCATACCCAGTACGAGATACCCGCCGGGCCATTGGCCGAAGCCTTGAACCGCTTCGCCCAACAGTCCGGCGTGGCCATCGTGGTGGACGCGAACAAGGTGCAAGGCCTGCGCAGCCCCGGCCTGCACGGGAGCTACGAATTGGACGAGGGTTTCAACCTGCTGCTGCGCGGCAGCGGCTATGTGATTGCCAAAACCGCCGCCGGCTATGTGCTGTCACCGGCTCCCAAGTCGCAAGATGCGGCAAGCACCACGCCCACACTGCCGGCGGTACTGGTGACCGCCAGTGCGGATCTGCCAGGCGATCTGCCCAAACCCTATGCTGGCGGGCAACTGGCCCGCGGTGCCCGGCTGGGCATGCTCGGCAATACGGACATGATGGACGCCCCCCTCAGCAGCACCAGCTATACCGCGCAAACCATCCAGAACCAGCAAGTACGCACCGTTGCCGACGTGGTGGTGAATGACGCCTCGGTGCGCGCCGCCAGCCAGTCCGGCGGCATCTTGGACGCATTCTTCGTACGCGGCTTCCCGGTGGGCAATGGCAACCTGGGAGAAATCGCGTTTGACGGCTTTTACGGTGTGGCCCCGAACTACCGCGTAGGGACTGATTACGTTGAACGGGTTGAGGTCATCAAGGGCCCCACGGCGTTGATCTACGGCATGGCACCCAGCGGCAGTGTGGGTGGAGGCATAAATATTGTGCCCAAGCGCCCTGCCGACAAAGACCTCTCACAATTCACCGCCGACTATGCCAGCGCATCCCAGCTGGGTGGACACCTCGATCTGAGCCGTCGATTTGGCGAGGATCGCCAGTTCGGCATGCGCTTCAACGGCAGCTACCGCAGCGGCGACACCGCGCAAGACAAGCAATCCCGCCAGGCCGGCGTGGGCGCACTGGCACTGGACTACCGGGGCGAGCGCTTGCGGGCTACGGTCGACTACGTGAACCAGCAGGAGAACATCGACGCACCGTCGCGCCTGCCCCGCATGACCGCAGGCATCGCCGTACCAGCTGCAGCAGATGGCCGACGCAACACCACCCAACCCTGGGAATACGCCAAGGTGGAAGACCAGTCGCTGTTGCTGCGCGCGGAATACGATCTCACCGATAGCACGACATGGTCCGTCGGGGCAGGCGCGGGCCGTACCCATGTGGACCGCTTATTTGCCACATCGCCCGTGTTATTGAATACAGCCGGCGATGTCAGCGCCCTGCCCTCCAACTTCAGGTTCAATATAGACCGGGCATCGGTCGATACCAGCCTACGCTCGCAGTTCGCCACGGCGTCCGTCCACCACAGCGTTAGCTTTCAGGTCAGCGCTTACCAGGACCGTCTGGGGCGGGCATCCAACTCCGCAGCTACGGCGCTGGCAACCAATATCTACCAGCCCATTGATTACGCTCCGCAAACAGTCGCCACGCCCCTGGTGGTGCCCAAGGTGTCGGAAACCCATTTGACTGGTGTGGCCCTGGCCGACACGCTGTCGATCCTCGACAAGCGTGTGCAACTTACCCTAGGCTTGCGGCACCAGAAAATCGAATCGGACAACTTCAGCGAAACCACCGGCGCCACCACCTCGCAATACGCCAAGAGCGCCACCACGCCCATGCTCGGCCTGGTCGTCAAGCCGTGGCAAAACATCTCTCTTTACGCGAATCGCATCGAGGGCCTGACCAAGGGCGATACAGCTCCCGGGACCGCCTCAAATGCCGGAGTAGTTTTCGCGCCGTACAAATCCAAGCAGTACGAGCTAGGCGTCAAGATCGACCACGGCCGCCTGAGCACCACGCTCAGCGCGTTCGAGATCAAGAAGCCCAGCGGGCAATTGACTGGTTCACTGTTTTCTGTAGAAGGCGAGCAACGCAACCGGGGCCTGGAATACAACCTGTTCGGCGAAATCCTGCCGCATATCCGGGTGCTGGCCAGCGCCAGCCTGCTCGACGCCAAATTGACCCGCACCAACAGTGCCTCAACGCAGGGCAAGACGGCGGTTGGTGTGCCATCGGTGCAAGCCAATCTCGGCCTTGAATGGGACACGTCTTTTGTGCCCGGACTCACATTCACCGGCGGCCTGGTCCACACCGGAAAACAGTATGCGAACACTGACAATACGCAAAGCATTCCCGGCTGGCGCAGACTGGACCTGGGTGTGCGCTACGCCACCCAGCTCGCCGGGCGCACAACGACCTACAGGCTCCTGGTACGCAACGTAGCCGACAAGAGCTACTGGGCCAGTGTGGATGCTTACGGTGGCCTGGTGCAAGCTGACCCGCGCACCCTGCTGCTCTCGGCTACGGTGAACTTCTAAAGATGCAGCTGCAGCAGGTGCGGCGGGCGATCCGCACCTTGTTTATCCTCCAACTGATCTCCATGGGCGCCATGGAGATGAGCGGTCCATTCTGGCCCGTGCATTTGCGCTCGCTGGGCGCGTCCGGTTTGTGGTTCGGCTTTGCCGGGATTGCGGTGTATGTGGGTCCGATGCTGGGCATCATGCTCACCAGCGCATTCTGGGGCCGCATCGGCGACCGTTATGGGCACAAGCCCATGATGGTCCGGGCCTTGCTGGGCTTGGCGGTCACCCAACTGGCACTGGCGTTTTCCAACGACATCGCCACGATTTTGCTGCTGCGCTTTCTGCAAGGCAGCTGCGCGGGCTTTATTGCGCCAGCCCAGGCCTATGGCGTGCGCATCGAATCGCCGATACGCCGGGCTCGCTTGTTTGCCCTGTTGCAGGTGTCCACCAATATAGGTTCGTTGCTGGGCGCTGTGGTAGGTGGCGTGATCTTGGACACCGCCAGCTTTTTCTGGATCAATGCCGTAGCCGCCCTGCTGTGCGCACTGTGTGCACTGGCGGTCATGTCCTTGTTGCCCACCGTGCCGACGGCGCAAGCTGTGGTACCGCAAGCAAGTGCGCAGCAGCCCCGCCCAGCGCCACTGTGGCGCTCCACACCCGTCTCTGGGCTGCTCTGCGTGATGGGCATTTTGCTGATGGCCCGCATGCTGACCCAGACGCCGTTCTCGTTGTACGTAACCTCGGTGTTCGGTGCGGCCAACAGCCTGGTCGGCCTGTGCTACGGCGTGCTCGCGTTGGGCTTTGTGGCTTCGGCCAGCGCCTGGGCAAGGCACTTCGAGGGCAAGGCCTTGGGCGAGGTGCTGATGCGCTTGACCGGTATTGTCGTCACCTGCGCCGCCTTGATGCTGGTGGCGGGCCTGACCCGCCACATCGCCGTGTTCGCCGCGATGTATCTGGCCTGGGGCGTGCTCCTGGGCGCCACCACACCGGTGCTGATGGCCCTGGTGTCCCGCGCCGCTGCCAGCCACCAGCAAGGCCATGTATTAGGGCTTGCGCAAAGCGCCTCGCAGGCCGCTTCCATAGCAGGAATTGCTTTGGGCGTTGGCTTCAGCCAGGTCTTCGGTCTGGAATCCATTTACTTTTTTGTCTCACTGTTTTACGCGCTGGCAGCGGCGGCCATTCTGCTGCTGCGGCGCGCTTGCAGCCCTACCCCACCATGACCATCAAACTACGTAAACCGCTCCTATGGGTGGCTGGCATCGCCGGCACCGCATTGGCCTTGTTCTACTTCTTCCACACACCCTCTCCCGCCACTTCGCTGGCTTCTGCGGACGGTGCAGAAAAAACCACCATCACCGACCTCGCCGGGCGCAAGGTGCAGGTCAAGATCCCGGTGCAGCGTGTGATTCTGGGCGAGGGGCGGCAACTCTATCTGGTGGCGGCGCTGGATACCGACAACCCGATCCAGCGCATCGTCGGCTGGCGCAAAGACCTGATGCAGGCCGACCCGGACACCTATGCGCAGTACCGGCAGAAGTTTCCGAAGATAGCCGACATCCCCAGCTTCGGTGGCTTCGAAGAAGGCAGCTTCGACATCGAACAGGCCATCGCCCAGCAGCCAGACGCCATTCTGCTGAACATCGAAGCCCAGCGCTCCACCGAAGATGCACAGTACATCGAGAAGCTGGACGCATTGGGCATCCCGGTGGTCTACGTAGACTTTCGCCATAACCCCATGGCAAATACCGAGCCGACCATGCGCCTGTTCGGCAAGCTGTTTGGCAAGCAAGCCCGTGCCGAAGAGCTGATCGCGTTTCGCACCGCGCAAATCAAGCAGGTGACCGACGTGATCGCCGCCCACCAACCGCCACGGCCCAAGGTCTTTATCGAACGCATCGGTGGCTATAGCGAAGACTGCTGCCTGAGCTTTGGTGATGAAAACTTCGGCCGCTACGTAGAGCTGGCCGGCGGCAGCAATATCGCCAAAACCCTGATCCCCGGTACCTTCGGCCAACTCAACCCCGAGCAGATCATCGCCGTCAATCCCGACCAGATCGTCGTCACCAGCGCCAACTGGGAGGCCTTTGTACCTGGCGGCAAATGGATAGGTGTCGGCCCCGGAGCGAACCTGGCCGAGGCCCGGCGCAAGCTGCAGGCCTATACCGCCCGGCCGGCCTATGCCGGCGTCAAAGCCAACCAGGACCAGGCCTTCCACGCCATCTGGCACCAGTTCTACAACAGCCCCTACCAGTTCATCGCCATCCAGCAACTGGCCAAGTGGTTCCACCCCGATTTGTTCGCCACGCTGGACCCGGATGCGAGCTTCCGCGAGCTGCACGAACGCTTCCTGCCCATCGCCTACACGCCCGGTTACTTTGTATCGCTCAACCCGCAAGGAGCACAGCCATGAGCGCGCGGCCATTGCCGGCTCTCGCAGACAAACACGGCAGCTACCGCAGACTCGTCTTGCGCAAACAGCTGCTGCTGCTGGCCCTGGTGGCCCTGCTGTTGTTCAGCCTGGTACTGGACCTGGCCATCGGTCCGGCCAACTACGGGCTGGGCGAAGTGGTCCAGGCCCTGCTGGCCCCCGACAGCGTACGCCTGCAGGCGCGGGTGGTGATGTGGGACATCCGCCTGCCGGTGGCTCTGATGGCGATTGCCGTGGGTGCGGCGCTGTCGGTGGCCGGCGCGCAGATGCAAACCATTCTGAACAACCCGCTGGCCAGCCCGTTCACCCTGGGCATCTCGGCCGCCGCCAGCTTTGGCGCCGCCCTGGGCCTGGCTTTTGGCGTCAAGCTGCTGCCTGTGGCCGTGGACTACCTGGTGCCGGCCAACGCCTTTGCCATGGCGATGCTCACCGCATGGTTGATCCATATGCTGAGCCTGCGGCGCGGCGTGACGGCCGAAACCATCGTGCTGCTGGGTATCGCCCTGGTGTTCAGCTTCAACGCCCTGTTGGCGCTGGTGCAGTATTTTGCGAGCGAGCAGGCGGTGGCCGCCGTGGTGTTCTGGACCATGGGCAGCCTGACCAAGGCCACCTGGCCCAAGCTGGGCCTCACCTGTCTGGTGATTGCCGTCACCCTGCCGATCTTCGCGCGCCGCGCCTGGGCCTTGACGGCACTGCGGCTGGGCGACGACAAGGCGGCCAGCTTTGGCGTCAACGTGCAGCGGCTGCGCCTGGAAACCATGGTGCTGGTCAGCCTGCTGGCGGCGATCCCCGTGGCTTTTGTGGGCACCATCGGCTTCATCGGCCTGGTAGGGCCGCACATCGCCCGCATGCTGATCGGCGAAGACCAGCGCTTCTTTCTGCCGGCCTCGGTGCTATCGGGCGCGCTGCTGCTGTCGCTCAGCTCGGTGGTCAGCAAATCGCTGGTAGATGGTGCGATCTTTCCCATCGGCGTAATCACCTCGCTGATCGGCATACCGTTCTTCATTGCGCTAATCCTCGGGCAGACGAGGCGCTCATGGTGAGGCTGCGCCTGCAAGACCTGGGAGCCCACCATGGGCGCCATCTGGCCCTCTCTGGCGTCAACACCCCCAGCTTCCAGGGCGGCGAGCTGGTGGCGGTGATCGGCCCCAACGCCGCCGGCAAGTCCACGCTATTCAAGCGCATGGCCGGGCTGCTCAAGGGGTCTGGCCAGCTGCACCTAGAAGGCTCAGCCAAAGGCCCGGCCGGCATCTGCTACATGCCGCAGGACACCACGGCAAATGCAGTGCTGACGGTCTACGAATCGGTGCTGCTGGCACTGAAGCAAAAAGCCTCCTGGGCCGTGAATGACAGCGAGTTGGCATTGATTGACGGCGTACTCGCCTCGCTGGGCATTGCCGACATCGGGTTCCGCAACCTGGGTGAACTCAGCGGTGGCCAGCGCCAGCTGGTGTCGATTGCGCAAACCCTCGTGCGCCAACCGGAAGTCCTGCTGATGGACGAGCCGACCAGCGCGCTCGACATGCACCGGCAGGTGCAGGTGCTGGGCTTTGTGCGCGATCTGGCGCGGCAGCGCGGCATGCTGGTCTTCGTGGCACTGCACGATCTCAACCAGGCGCTGCGCTTTGCCGACCACACCCTGGTGATCGCCGACGGCACGGTGCGCTGCAGCGGCCCGTCTGCGGAAGTCATCACGGTACAGATGCTGCACGAGGTCTACCAGATAGACGCCCGGGTTGAGCGCTGCTCACGGGGCATGGGCCATGTCATTGTGGATGGCGTTGTATAGCGCCCGAACACTATTCAATTTATAGCCGGTAGCGCTGACAGAATAAGCGCCAGCGGCCTATTTGGCACTCAAAATGGCTACAGCGGGCTGTCGATGCGGATCCAGGTGGTCTTCAGCTCGGTGTATTTATCGAAGGCATGCAGCGACTTGTCTCGGCCCACGCCGCTTTGCTTGACACCGCCAAAGGGGACGGTGATGTCGTCCTCGTCGTACTGATTGACGTGCACCGTGCCAGCCTTCAGCGCGCGGGCCACGCCGTGGGCCTTGTTGATGTCGCTGGTCCACACCGCAGCCTGCAGGCCGTAGATGCTGTCGTTGGCCATGCGCACCGCCTCGGCAGCGTCGGTAAAGGACAGCACCGACAGCACCGGGCCGAAGATCTCCTCCTGGGCGATGCGCATGCGGTTGGTCACGCCGTCAAAGATCGTCGGTTCTACATAAAAACCGCCTGTGTCGCCCATTACCTGTGCGCCACCTGCTATCAATTTTGCACCTTCGCTCTGGCCGGCGGCGATGTAGCCCAGCACCGTGTCCATCTGCGTCTTGTCGACCAGCGCGCCCATGATGGTGTCGGGCAACAGCGGGTTGGCCGGGGCGTAACGCGGCACCAGGGCCAGGGCCTTTTCCAGGAACTTGTCCTTGATCGAAGCCTCGACCAGCAGCCGCGATGGCGCGTTGCAGCTCTCGCCCTGGTTGAAGAACACGCTGCCCACCGCCGCCTCCACCGCGCGGTCCAGGTCCGGGCAGTCAGCGAACACGATGTTCGGCGACTTGCCACCGAGTTCGGTCCAGGCGCGCTTGAGGTTGCTCAGGCCGGCCATCACGTGGATGCGCTTGCCGACCTTGGTGGAGCCGGTGAAGGCGATGCAGTCCACATCCATGTGCAGCGCCAGCGGCTCGCCGGCCTCCTGGCCGAAGCCGGGCACCACGTTGAACACGCCGGGCGGAATACCCGCCTCCAGCGCCAGCTCGGCCAGGCGCAAGGCGGTGAGCGGCGATTTCTCACTCGGCTTGAGCACGATGGAGTTTCCGGCGGCCAAGGCCGGAGCAATCTTCCAGGCGGCCATGATCATCGGGTAGTTCCAGGGCACGATGACCCCGACCACACCCACCGGCTCGCGGGTGATCAGCGCCAGCGAGGATTTGCCGGTGGGGGCAATTTCGTCGTACACCTTGTCCACCGCCTCGCCGTACCAGCGGATGCAGTTGGCTGCGCTGTTTACGTCCACCGCACGCGCATAGCGCACAGGCTTGCCCATGTCCAGGGTCTCGGTCAGCGCCAGCTCGTCGGCGTGCGCCAGCAGCAGGTCGGAGAACTTGACCAGCACCCGCTTGCGCTGCGCCGGCGCCAGGCCGCGCCAGCGCGCGTCTTCAAACGCGGCGCGGGCGGCGGTGACGGCCAGGTCGATCTCGGCCTCGCCGCCGCGGGTGACTTCGCACAGCACCCGACCATCGACCGGCGAGGTCTTGCTGAACACTGCCGCGCCCTGTACCCGTTTGCCATCTATGAGGGCGCGACCGTCTAGCTTGAGATCAGAGACATTGAACATGCTGGTTTCCGTAACGGGGTTAACGTGAAAGAACTTTCATGACCCGGGGTGCTCTGCCCCCAAAGTACATGACAGTTAAGCGGCCGTGGCCGCCTGGATATCGCGCGCACGGCGGGCCTGCTGGCGCGCCATGATCACGCTGTAGGCAATGATGCCGACGCTGACGACCGTGATCAAAATCGCAGCCGCAGCATAGATCGACGGGTTCACCCCGCGCCGCGCGTAACCAAAAATCACCTGCGGCAACGTGGTCACACCCGGGCCGGACAAGAACTCGGACACCACCACGTCGTCAAACGACAGGGTGAAGGTCAGCATCCAGGCCGCCACCAGCGACGGTGCGATATTCGGCAAGGTCACCAGAAAGAACACCTGGAACGGACGGCAGCCCAGGTCCATGGCGGCCTCTTCAATGGAGCGGTCCATCTCGCGCAGCCGGCCGGTGATGACCACCGTGGCATAGGCCATGCCCAGCAGGGTGTGGCCCAGCACGATGGTGATCGCCCCGCGGTCCGGCCAGCCCAGCGCCCGCTGCACCGCCACCATCAGCAGCAGCAGCGACAGACCGATGATCACCTCGGGCATCACCAGGGGCGCGCTGACCAGGCCGGCGAACATGGTGCGGCCCTTGAAGCGCACGTAGCGCACCAGCACAAAGGCCGCAAACGCACCCAGGATGGTGGACAAGGTACCGGTGATCACCGCCACCTTGAGCGACAGGAAGAAGCCCTCGACCAGCCGAGAATCGCCCATCAACGCGTTGTACCAGCGCAGCGAAAAGCCGGTGAAGATGCCGTCCTGGCGCGTGCTGTTGAACGAGAAGACGATCAAGAAGAACAGCGGCAGGTACAAGAACAGGTAGACCGCCGCCAGCCAGAAGCGGCCGAAGTATTGCTGGATGAAGCGTGTCATTTCAGGCGTCCTTCGGTGCGTTGCTGGCGTCGCTGTACCGGTTATAGATGGCCATGGGCACCAGGATGAACAGGATCATCACGATGGCCAGCGCCGAGGCCCGCGGCCAGTTGTTGCTGCTGAACATTTCGTCCCACACCACGCGGCCGATCATCAGGTTCTCGGCACCGCCCAGCAGGGACGGAATCACGAACTCACCAACGCTGGGGATGAACACCAGCATAGAGCCGGCGATGATGCCGGCCTTGCTCAAGGGTACGGTGATCAGCCAGAACGCATGCCAGGGCGAGGCGCCCAGGTCGTGCGCGGCCTCCAGCAGGCGAAAGTCCATCTTCACCAGATTGGCGTACAGCGGCAGGATCATGAACGGGCAGTACACATAGGTCATGCCGACCAGCATGGACACATCGGTGTAGAGCATCTGTATCGGTTCATGGGTGATACCGGCCCACATTAGCAGGTTGTTCAGCACGCCCTGGTCGGCCAGGATGCCCTTCCAGGCATAGACCCGCAGCAGAAAAGAAGTCCAGAACGGCAGCATTACCAGCATCAGCAGCGCCGGCTGGCGGCTGGCCTTGGCCCGGGCGATGAAGTAGGCAAACGGGTAGCCGATCAGCAGGCACAGCACCGTGGTCCAGAACGCATACTTGACCGAGGTGATATAGGCCTCGATGTAGATGGTCTGGCCCCAGACCATCACGCCATCGTCGCCCTGCTCGCCCACGATGGACAGGTAGTTGTGGTACTTGAGCAGGATGTGCCACACGCCGTCGACCGCGGTGACCAGGGGTGCAAACGGGTCCACGCCATTGCCCATGTCGGTCACGCTGATGCGCACCAGAATCAAAAACGGTACGACGAAGAAGATGACCAGCCACAGGTAGGGCACGCCGATCACAAAGCGTGCGCCGGGCAGCAGCCGGGTCCATTTCAGAAGGTTCTTCATGGCACGGTGCTCCTATTGGGTCAGGGTCACAGGGGCGGCATCGTCCCACCAGAAGAACACCTTGTCGTCCCAGGTGATGTTGCTGTTGTCGTGGCGGCTTTGGTTGGCCTCGGTCACCTTCACGCGGCGGCCGCCGGGCATCTCGACGATGTACGAGCTGTAGCTGCCGAAGTAGGCGATCTCGCGCACCGTGCCGTGGAACAGGTTGATGGCCACATCGGCCGGCTTGTCTTTGGAAATCTGTATCTTCTCGGGCCGTACCGCCACCGCCAGCGGCATGCCCAGGGTGCCGCTGATGCCGTGGCCGATATGCACCACGCCCTGCTCAGTGGTGACTTCGCAGCGGTCGGGTTCGTCGACGCTGAGCTGGCCGTCGAACAGGTTGATATTGCCGATGAAGTCGGCCACAAAGCGGTTCGCCGGGTGCTCGTAAACCTCTTTGGGTGTGCCGACCTGCAGCACCTTGCCTTTGCTCATCACGGCGATGCGCGAGGCCATGGTCATGGCTTCTTCCTGGTCGTGGGTCACCATCACCACGGTCACGCCCACCGATTCGATGATGTTGACCAGCTCGAACTGGGTACGCTCGCGCAGCTTCTTGTCCAATGCGCCCAGGGGTTCGTCCAGCAGCAGGAGCTGGGGTTTCTTGGCCAGGCTGCGGGCCAGGGCCACGCGCTGCTGCTGGCCACCGGACAGCTGGTGCGGCTTGCGCTTGGCGAAGTCGGTGAGCTGCACCAGGTTCAGCATCTCGTCCACGCGGGTCTTGATCTGGGCGCTGGGCATGCCTTCGCGCTTCAGGCCGAAGGCGATGTTGTCCCAGATATTCAAATGCGGAAACAGCGCGTACGACTGGAACATCATGTTGATGGGACGCTCGTACGGCGGCATCTTGGCGATGTCCACGCCATTCAGGATCACCTGGCCCGAGGTCGGAGTTTCAAAACCGGCCAGCATGCGCAGCAGGGTCGATTTGCCGCAGCCCGAGCTGCCCAGCAGCGCAAAAATCTCGCCCTTCTGGATCGACAAACTGACGTTGTCCACCGCCGCCACGCCGTCAAAGCGTTTGACCAGGTTCTCGGTGCGCAAAAAACCTTCAGGACGAAGTTTGGGCAAATTCATAAGGCTGTATCCCCGCAGCAATCAATAAACAATAAAAAAAGCCGTGCACCCCGGTAAAGACGGTGCACGGCCTGTCACTCACAACCGCTTATTTGCTTTTCTTGAACAGCGTGTAGACGTTGCTCATGGATTCGCGGGTTTCGTTGCTCAGGCTGGTGGGCGAAACCATCTTGGCCATGTTGTCGGCATCGACAAAAATCGTCTTGTCGTTGGCGATTTCAGGCTTGACCTTGTCCAGGCTGGCCTTGTTGGCCGTAGGGTAGGTCAGCTCGTTGGTCAACGAAGCCGAGACTTCGGGGCGCAGGAAGTAGTCCATGAAGATCATGGCATTGTTCGGGTGGCCCGCGTCCTTGGGAATGGCCAGGTTGTCAAAGAAGATCAGGCCGCCGCTCTTGGGCACCAGCACTTCAATGTCGTTGCCGTTCTTGTTCTCGATGGCGCGCGCCTTGGCGATGTTCATGTCACCCGCCCAGCCCAGGCCCACGCAGGCCTTGCCGCCGGCCAGATCGTCGATCATGGTGCTGGAGAACAATCGGATGTCCTTGCGCACCTTGGCCAGCATGGCGCCGGCTTCCTTGTGGTCGGCCACTTCGGCGGAATAAGCGTTCTTGCCCAGGTAGTGCAGTGCGGGCGGGATCACCTCGGTAGGCGAATCCAGGTAGGCAATGCCGCAGGATTTGAGCTTAGAGGTGTAGGTGGGGTTGAACACCAGATCCCAGGCGTTGTCGGGCAGAGGGGTCGAACCCAGGGCCTTGGCAACCTTGGCCTTGTTGATGGCCACCGTGGTGTAGCTCCAGGCCCAGGGCACGAGGTAGTCGTTGCCGGCATCTACGCTGGCCACTTTGGACATGATGGTCGGGTCGAGGTTGGCCAGGTTCGGGATCTTGCTCTTGTCGAGCTTCATCAGCAGGCCGCCGTCGATTTGCGACTTGGCGAACACCGCGCCGGGCACCACGATGTCGAAACCGCTATTGCCGGCCACCAGCTTGGCCTGCAGGCCTTCGTTGTTCTCAAAGGTCTGGTAGTTGACCTTGATGCCGGTTTCTTTCTCGAAATTGGCCACCATATCTGCCGCGATGTAGTCGGGCCAGTTGTACACGTTCAATACCTTTTCTTCGGTATTGGCGGGGGGTGGTGGGGGTGCGGCAGGAGCCGATGCCACCGGCGCGGCAGCCGGCGCAGCGGCCGCCGGGGCCTCTTCTTTTTTACCGCAGGCGCTCAGCAAAATTGCCGACAGCGCAATAACCAGTGCTTGCTGTTTCATAGTGTTGGTAACTCCAAAAAAACCTGTAATAAGTAAGGAAAAAGAGGCCGGGCCAGATTGTATAAAGCGAATCGATCTTAGAACGTGTTTACGATCTCTTTGGGGTCGCGCAGGTATCTTTTCGGGATGCGCTGCTAGGCGCAAAACCCAAGCCAAGGCTTCTGCCTTGGCTGGTTTTGTAACGACGCAGAGCGCCCGAAAAGGTACCTGCCCTTCGGGTTGGGGTGAAATCGGGCGATTTGTCCGTCGTAGCCCTTGCATGGGCAGAGAGCCCATGCTGCGGTCTCCGACAACCAACTCATCCCGATTGCACCCCAACGCGACCCTAAAGAGATCTTAAACACGTTCTTATTGCACGTGACCGGCGGTTTTAAGCTCCTGCCAGGTCAGGTCCAGGCATAGCAAGATCAGCGCCACCATTTCGTCGATCTGGGCGTGCGTCATCACCAGCGGCGGGGCAATGATCATGCGGTCGCCCACGGCGCGCATCACCAGGCCGTTGGCAAAGCAATGCTTGCGGCATAGCATGCCGACCGACAGGCTGGGGTCGAAGCGCTCGCCGGTGCGCTTGTCCTTTACCAGCACCAGCCCGGCCACAAAGCCGCAGGATTCGGCATGCGACACCAGCGGGTGCTCGTTCAAAGCCGCGTACTTGGATGCCAAGTACGGCCCCAGATCGGTACGCACCCGCTCGGGCAGGTTTTCGCGCTCCATGATGGCGATGTTGGCCAGCGCCACCGCGCAGGCTACCGGGTGGCCGCTGTAGGTATAGCCGTGGTTGAACTCGCCGCCTTTTTCAATCAGCACCTTGGCCACGCGGTCGCCAACCAACACGCCGCCCAGCGGGATGTAGCCGCTGGTCACGCCTTTGGCAAAAGTCACCAGATCAGGCTTGTAGCCAAACTTCTCGTAGGCAAACCAGTGGCCCAGGCGGCCAAACGCACAGATCACCTCGTCGCTGATCAGCAAGATGCCGTACTTGTCGACAATCCGCTGGATCTCCGGCCAGTAGGTAGCTGGCGGAATGATCACCCCGCCCGCGCCCTGCACCGGCTCGCCGATGAAGGCCGCCACCTTGTCGGGGCCAACCTCCAGAATCTTGGCCTCCAGCCAGCCGGCGGCGCGCAGGCCGAAGGCATCGGCTGTCTCGCCCGGCTCGGCGTTTTCCAGAAAGTACGGCTGCTCGATATGGGTGATGTTGGGAATCGGCAGATCGCCCTGGGCATGCATGTACGACATGCCGCTCAGCGAGGCCGCCGCCATGGTGCTGCCGTGGTAGCCGTTATGGCGGCCAATGATCACCTTGCGCTGCGGCTGGCCCAGCAGGTCCCAGTAGCGGCGCACCATGCGCACGTTGGAGTCGTTGCTCTCGCTGCCGCTGCTGGAATAAAACACATGCTCGAAGCTGCGCCCATCCACCTTGGGTGCCAGGCTGGCCAGCTTGGCGGCCAGAGTCGCGGCCGGCACATTGGTGGTCTGGAAGAAGCTGTTGTAGTACGGCAGCGTCATCATCTGCTGGTGGGCGGCATCGGCCAATTCCTTGCGGCCATAGCCCACGCTCACGCACCACAGGCCGCTCATCGCGTCCAGCAGGCGGTTGCCTTCGGAATCCCAGATGTAGATGCCCTCGGCCTTGGTGATGACCTTGGCGCCGCGCGCATTCAGGTCTTTGAAGTCGGTGAACGGGTGGAGAAAGTGTGCGCTGTCCAGCGACTGGATTTGGGCGGTATCGATGGTGTTGGTCATAGGCGTTTTCTGTGGATGAAGATCAAACGTGCAACAGCAGATGCTCGCGTTCCCAAGGCGAAATCACCTTCATGAATTCTTCAAACTCCAGCTCCTTGATCTCGGTGTAGACGGTGATGAACTCCTTGCCCAGGATCTCGTGCAGATCGGGCTCGTTGCGCAGCAGGTCCAGCGCCTCGCCCAGGCTGCGCGGCAGCGAGTACGGCGCCAGGTAGGCGTCGCCCTTCATCTCGGCCTTGGGCTTGATCTTCTTTTGCATGCCCAGGTAACCGCAGGCCAGGGTCATGGCCATGGCCACGTACGGGTTGGCGTCCACGCCGATCACCCGGTTCTCGATGCGCCGCGCCTCGGGGCTGGAGATCGGCGAACGTATGCCCACGGTGCGGTTGTCAAAACCCCATTCGGTGTTGATAGGCGCCGCGGTGTTACGCGACAGCCGGCGGTAGCTGTTGACGTAGGGCGCCACCAGGGCCATGGCCGCCGGCAGGTAGCGCTGCAGGCCGCCGATGTAGTGGAAGAAGGCCTCGGACGGCGTGCCGTCGTCGTTGCTGAAGATGTTCTTGCCTGTGGCCTTGTTGATCAGGCTTTGGTGCACATGCATGGCACTGCCCGGCTCGCCGGCAATCGGCTTGGCCATGAAGGTGGCGTACATGTCGTGGCGCAAAGCCACTTCGCGCACCGTGCGCTTGAAGAAAAACACCTCGTCGGCCAGGCCCAGCGGATGCGCGTGGAAGAAGTTGATCTCCATCTGCCCGGCGCCGGCTTCGTGGATCAGCGTGTCCACGTTCAGCTCCATCTTGCCGCAGTAGTCGTACAGCTCTTCGAACAGCGGATCGAATTCGTTCACCGCGTCAATGCTGTAGGACTGGCGCGAGGTCTCGGCCCGGCCGCTGCGGCCAATCGGCGGGCGCAGCACGGTGTTCGGGTCGGTGTTACGCGCCACCAGGTAGAACTCCAGCTCGGGCGCCACCACCGGCTCCAGGCCCAGCGCCGCATACAGATCGCAGACCCGGCGCAACACGCTACGCGGCGCAAACGGCACCAGCTTGCCTTCGCGGTCATAGCAGTCGTGGATCACCTGGGCTGTGGGGTCGCTGGCCCAGGGCACGATGCGCACGGTAGATGCATCGGGGCGCAGCTGCATGTCGCGGTCGGTGGGGTTGACCACGTCGTAGTACGGCCCCTGCGACGGCAGCTCGCCGGTCACGCCCATGGCGACTACCGCCTCGGGGATGCGCATGCCGCGGTCTTCGGTGAACTTCTCGCGCGGCAGTATCTTGCCGCGCGCCACGCCGGTCAGGTCGGGGACCAGGCATTCGACTTCGGTGACACGGCGCTCGTTGAGCCAGTTCTCCAGGTCGTTGAAGGTCATGTGTTCTTTTTTGACATCAGCCATAGGCAATTGCTCCGTTGAGGTTAGGTTGCTATGACTTACGGAGCGCCCGCTCCAGGGGATCGAGCGCTGCGTAAGCCGTTTTTTCACTGCTACGTGATCTGCAGGCGGCGCCAAAGGCCGCAAATATCGCTGTATAAAAAGTGTTCTCCCAAAACCGCCACTCGGGGTGCCATTGCACAGCGTAGGCAAAAGCCGCCGCACCGCGGACCTCGAAGGCCTCGACCAGGCCGTCGGGCGCATGGGCTATCGCACGCAAGCCCGGTGCCAGCCGCGCAATGCCCTGGCCGTGCAGCGAATTCACCCGCGTCTGCGTGCCGCCCGCCCAGCCGGCCATGGCCGAATCGGAGGCGATGTACAGGCTATGGCTCAGCCCGTATTGCTCGACCAGCGGCGCGGTTTCGTCCTCGCGGTGGTCCAGCATGCCCGGCAGTTGCTGCACCGCTTGGTGCAGGCTGCCGCCCAGCGCCACATTCATCTCCTGGAAACCGCGGCACACGCCGAGCAGCGGCACGCCCTGCGCAATGCACTCGCGCACCAACGCGAAGGTCAAGGTGTCGCGCGCCGGGTCCAGCGGCAGGCTGGGGTCGGCCACGGCCTCGTCAAAATGCGAGGGGTGCACATTGGACGGCGAGCCGGTCAGCATCACCCCGTCGACCAAGGCCAGCAAGGCCGGAATTTGGCCCACATCGGCCAGCGGAAACACCACCGGCTGGGCACCCGCGCCATCGCGCGCGGCGCGGGCGTATTTGTCGCCCAGATAGAGATAAGGCAGGGAGCTGTCGGCGTCACCGCTGCGGTTTTGCCGGTGGTCCATCGGCAGCCACACCAGCGGGCGCCGCGAAAAAGATGCATCAGAAGTGCTTGTGTCTGGAGTGGATGTCATGCCCAGCCATTGTTCAGAAGAATGGGTTACCGATCCGATGAGGCTTCACTGTAACCTAAACGAGCCACTGCGGCCGCCCTGCACACTATTATTTTTATAGCTGCTTGCGCAAATAGCATAAGCGCCAGAGGCACTTTTTATCTACAAATACGGGCTCATGGTGGCGCCGGATACAGCGCGTTCACCAGCTGGGCCAGCCGGGCGCCGGCCTTGCTGAGCTGCAGGGTTTGCAGCTGCTCGCGCCGGGCGCGGTAGGCGTCTTCGTCGTCGAATACCGCGGTCCAGATCCGGCCGCCCTTGGGCGTTGCAGCCGGGCTCAGCGACAGGCCGTCAAATGCCAGGTGCGACACCCGCAAGGTATCGCTGGCCCAGGTCTGTGCCCAGCGCGCGGGCGGGGTGCGGCTCAAGCGCAGCGCCCGCGCTTGCTGCAGCATGCGGGGCGGAATCGCGTCGGCCCGCAGGCCGTCGGGAATATCGTCCCACAGCGCATGCAGATTGCCGCCGCGCGCCAGCTCAATGCTGTTGCCGCCCCGGGTCTCAAAAGCCGCGGAGCCACCGGGCGCGTCCGGGTCGATGGGCTGGGCGTCGGCGTCCAGGTACAGCGCGCCCACATGCAGCGGCTGGTGCAGGTCGCCCACCCAATGGGCCAGCAACAGCAAGGCTTCGGCCCGGGTTTTGAGGTTGAACGGCGGCGGCACCGGCCGGCCCTGCAGCTGGGCGATGGCGGCGTTGACCGCATGCACCAGGTCGTGATCGTTGGTTCCCACAAAGCCCATCTTGTAGCGGTCGCGCTGGTAGGCCACATCGGTGTAGTGGTAGACCTTGTGGCAATCGCGCCGCTGGCCGCAGCTGTCCCAGTTGCGGGCCACGAAGTCCTGCATGGCGCGGATACCGGCCGGCGTTTCGAAGCGCGCACAGGCCGGCGAAGCCCAGCGCTCGTCCACCGCGTATTCAAAGCCGTGCGCGCCCAGGTTCACACCCTTGGCGCAGTCGGCCCAGGGCCCGGCCTGCGCCAGGCGCAGCCCCAGGTCGTGTTGCAGCCCCGCTCGGGCCTGCGGCGTCAGCAGCTGGTCGGCAATCGCGCCCACCACCGCATGGCCCTGGTGGCCCCACGCCCGGGCGGGTGCCGGCAGCAGGGCCAGCCATGCCAGCCAGCACGCGCCAAGCGCATGCCAACCCAGCGTCCACCCTTGTCTCTTCTTTCTTGCATCCATTCCGTATGCTATCAATTTAAAAGCACGTTACGCGCCAGGGATAAGCGCTGAAACAGTTTTTTACTACGCCACCCAAAGCACGGCAGCATGGATCGCCAGGCCGGCCAAGCCGCCCACCAGGGTGCCGCTGATGCGAATGAACTGCAGGTCGCGGCCCACGCTGAGCTCCAATTCCTGCACCAGTTGCCGGTCGTCCCAGCCCTTGATGGTCTGCGAGATATGGGCCGTCACGCCCGAGCGCAAGCTCAGCGCCAGTTGGCCGGCAGCCGCCATCACATGTTCGTTGATGGCCTCGCGCAGGCTGGCGTCGCTGGCCAGCCGCTCGCCCACGGTGCGCAGCGCGCCCTCCAGGTTGCGGGCGATGGCCGATTGCGGATCGGCCAGGTCGGCCTGCAACAGCTGCTTGATGTCGGTCCATAAGGAGGCGACGAAATTGCGCAGTGCCGGGTCGGTCAGGGCCTTCTCCTTCAAGTCGTCGCAGGCCTGGCGCAGGGCCGGGTCGTCGCGCAGACGCGTGATGTATTCGCTCAGCCAGGCCTCATAGCGCAGGCGCACCGGGTGTTCGGGCTGGGCCAGCACCTCGCGCAACTCCTCTAGCGCCGAGGCGCTGAGCTTCTCGGCCATGCTGTCCGCCATTTTGGAGGTGGAGGCCACCGCGTCCACCATGCCCACCACCTTGGGCCACTCCTTGCGCACATGCTTGAGCAGCAGCTGCGCCACGGTGGCCTTCACCTCGTCCTGCGCCAGGTATTCGCCCACCTTGACCAGCCCGGCATCCAGCAGCGCGTCGTGGCGCCCGCCCTGCGTCAACAGGCCCAGCACCTCGCCGGCCGTGGCCGCAGCATCCCAACGCCGCGCCTGCGCCACCACCAGCTCCAGGGTGGCGCGCTGCATGCGCTCGTCATCAAACATGTTCAAAGTGCCCAGCGCCCAGCCGCGCGCCTCCTGCACCCAAAAGCCCACCCGTGCCGGGTCGCGCAGCCATTCGCCCAGGCGCTGCGCCGGGTCCAGCACGGCCAGCTTGGCCAACAGGGTTTTCGGGTCCAGAAAATGGTCGCGCACAAAGTCGGCTAGGCTGTCGGCAATCCGCTCCTTGCTCTGCGGAATGATGGCCGTGTGCGGCAGCGGAATCCCCAGCGGATGGCGGAACAGTGCTACCACCGCAAACCAGTCGGCCAGCGCGCCGACGGCCGATGCTTCGCAAAACGCCCGCAGCCAACCCCAGCCCCCCAGCCCGCCCATCCAGTGGCTGAGCAGCAGGCCGCAGAGCGAAGCCAGCAGCAGCGCGATGGCGAACCATTGCATGCGGCGTAAAGACTGGCGGCGGGGATCAGGGATGGATGCCATGGTCGGAGCATAGCCGCTCCCACCACGGCACATTCTGATACAAATTTAATAGCAGCTTGCGCAGCTGGAATATGCGCTGGCGGCCGGTTTTATTTAAATTTCATGCCTGCGCCTTGTAGGCCCGCCAGCCGCCAAAGGCGGTGATGTCGCGCGCACCGTCCAACCCCGACGGTTCGCAGATGAAGCCCGCGACCGATGTGCCATCGGCCAGCAAAGTCCGGCCAATCCCCAGCGGCGCCGGGATGCCGTCCACGAAGCTGCCGAACTGCGCGCCGGGCAGCTCCCACACTTCCACTTCGATGGCGGCACCACTTTCGGCCACACGGACCAGGCCTGGGCGCTTGCCATCGGGCAAGGCGTAGAGACGGTATTCGGGTGCCGTCGTGGTGCGCTGCACCAGTCGCGCGCCGCGGCTGGTGAGCTGCGGGTTCAGCGGCTGGCCTTGCAGATGGGCGCCACAAACCGCTACCTGGATCTGGCCGTACGGGACAGCCTTGGTCGCTGTAAACGTGACTGCCGCATGGCCAGTGGCGCCCAGCGTCGCCGCCCTGCCCTGCAGGCTCTGCTGCCAGCGCTGCGCCAGGTGCAGCAGCGGCTGGTCCTGGTGCGCCGGCGCCACGAAGGTAATGCCGAACGGCAGGCCATCAACGCGGAACCCGGCGGGCACGGCGATGGCCGCGTAGTCCAGCAGGTTGACGAAGTTGGTGTAGACGCCGAAGTCGCTGTTGCGGGCGATCGGCTCGGCCAGCATTGTGTCTATGCGGTGGATGGTCGGCGCGGTCGGCAGCAGCATGCAGTCGATGTAGGCCCAGACGACGGCGCAACGTTGCGCCAAAGCCCGCAACTTGTACTGGGCGGCAAACGCATCGGCGGCCAGCGGCTTGGCGCCGCCGAGCGTGATCTCGCGGGTCACCGGAAACACCGCATCCGGCTGCGCGTCAATGAAGGCGCGGATGGCCTGGTAGCGCTCTGCGACCCACGGGCCTTCGTAGAGCAAGCGCGCGGTCTCAAAAAAGGGCTCGAAGTCGATCTCGACCAGCTCGGCGCCCAGCGCCAATGCATGGGCGCGGGCCTCTTCGAAGCACTGGGCATAGCCGCTGTCGCCCAGGAACTGCAGTTGGTCGGCACGCGGCACACCCAGGCGTGGCCGAACGGCGCGGCCGAAGTCATGGCCGTGCGGCTGCGCCGGCCGCGCATACGCGTCCTGTGCGTCGTAGCCATGGGCGACGGCGAACACCTGCTGCGCGTCGTCGGCCGTCAGCGCGAAGATCGACACCGCATCCAGCGAGCGGCAGGCCGGCACCACGCCACTGGTGGACAGCAGGCCCAGGCTGGGTTTCAGGCCAACCAGGTTGTTGAAGCCCGCCGGCACGCGGCCGGAACCGGCGGTATCGGTGCCCAGCGAAAAACTCACATGGCCCAACGCGACTGACACGGCCGAGCCGGCACTGGAGCCGCCCGACACATAGTCGGGGTTGAAGGAATTACGGCAGGCGCCATACGGCGAGCGCGTGCCGTTCAGACCGGTGGCGAACTGGTCCAGATTCGTCTTGCCGATGGCGATGGCGCCCGCATCCAGCAGGCGTTGCACCACGAAGGCGCTGGCCTCGGGTATGTAGGCGTAGGCCGGGCAACCAGCGGTGGTGGGCACGCCGGCCAGGTCGATGTTGTCCTTGATGGCGAAAGGCACGCCCCACAGTGGCAGGCCCTCGGCGCCGCGGTCCATCAAGGCCTGGGCGCGGGCACGCAAGCTTGTGGCGTCGATGCGGTGAATCCACGCTTTATGCGGGTCGTCACCAATGGCGGTGATGACCTGCTCCACCATCTGCAACGGGCTGAGGCTGCCGTCGCGGTAGGCCTGCTGCAACGCGCCAAGGCTGAGGGGAATATCTGTCTTGTTCATGCTTGTGCTCCCTGGATCACCACCACGTCCTGCCCTGCCGCCACGCCGCTGCCCTCGCGGCAAGCGAGGCGCCACACCGTGCCGGCACAGGGCGCGGCGACGGTGAATTCCATCTTCATCGACTCGATGACCAGCAGCGCATCGCCCTCGGCCACGCTGTCGCCTTCGGCCACCAAGACTTTCCACACGCTGCCGGGAACGGCGCTGGCCACGCTGCGGGCGCCGGGGGGTAGGTCGTCTTGCGAGACAGCAGCGTCCATCGCTTCGGGTTCGCTCAGGTATTCGGCCTGGCCGGCCACGCGCCAGCGCTCGCGTTCTTCCTCAAACGCATTGCCTTGCAGCGCACGGAAGGCGGCGATGTCGTTGGCGTTGTCGGCCAGGAAGCTGCGGTAGTCGTGCAGGCTGAACGTGCCCTCCTCCACCCGCAGCGGGTAGCGGCCAGCGGGGAAATCGCGGCGGATCTGCAGCAGCTCTTCCTCGCCCACCGGGTAGAAACGGATCTGGTCGAAGAAACGCAGCAGCCAAGGCTTGCCGGGCTCAAAAGCCGGTGCGCCACTGGATGCATCGCGCCAGCGGTTCCACATCTGCAAGGTGCGGCCGACGAACTGGTAGCCACCCGGCCCTTCCATGCCGTAGACACACATATAGGCGCCGCCTATGCCGACGGCGTTCTCCGGCGTCCAGGTGCGGGCCGGGTTGTACTTGGTGGTCACCAGGCGGTGCCGCGGGTCCAGCGGCGTGGCTACCGGCGCACCCAGGTAGACATCGCCCAGGCCCAGCACCAGGTAGCGCGCGTCGAACACAGTCCGCTGCACTTCGGCAATGCTGTCCAGACCATTGATGCGGCGGATGAACTCGATATTGCTCGGGCACCAGGGCGCATCGGGCCGCACCGACTGCATGTATTTCTCGATCGCCAAGCGCGTCGCGCTGTCGTCCCAGCTGAGCGGCAGGTACACGGTGCGCGACGGCACGACCAGGTCGTCGGTATCGCCCAGCGCATCGTCTGCTACAAAAATCGCAGCTATCAGCGCAGATACATCCAGCGCCAGCGGCTCAAAATGTATTTGAAGTGAACGGATGCCGGGCGTCAGGTCGACGATGCCAGGCAGGTTTTGCGCCTGCAGGGACTGCATCAGGCCGTGCACTCTCAACCGCAGCGCGATGTCCAGCACCGCGTCGCCCAGCTCGACCAATACATAGCGGTCGCCGGCCTGGCGCAGCACCAGCGCCGGGCGCTCGCCCTGCGCGGCGCGCTGGGCCAGGATAGGCGAACCTACCGCTTCACTGCGCTGCGCAATCGCGGGCGGGCTCCAGGCCAGATCGGCAATGCGGCGCTCTTGCGCGGCGTGCAGGACCAGGGCTTCGTCGGCGGTGACGCAGCGGAAACGCACCGTATCTCCGGGGCGCAGCTGGCCCATCTTCCAGCGCTCGCTGGCCAACACCACAGCGGGGCAGACAAAGCCGCCCAGGCTGGGGCCGTCGGGGCCGAGAATGACGGGCATGTCGCCAGTGAAGTCGATGGCGCCGATCGCGTAGGCGTTGTCGTGGATGTTGGACGGGTGCAGCCCCGCCTCGCCGCCGTCGCGCCTCGCCCATTCGGGCTTGGGGCCGATGAGCCGCACGCCCGTGCGGCTGGAGTTGTAGTGCACCTGCCAAGCGGTGCCGAAGAACATTTGCACGTCGGCATCGGTGAAGAAATCCGGCGCGCCATGCGGGCCGTAGAGCACGGCGATGTCCCAGTGGTTCTGGTAGACCGGCACCACCTGGGCCGGCAAAGCCGCCAACGGCTCGACAACGGCATCCACGCCTATGTGCAGCATGTCGCCGACCCGCAGCGTGCGTCCGGCGTGGCCGCCGAACTGGCCCAAGGTGAAGGTGGAGCGACTGCCCAGGTACAACGGCACATCCAGCCCGCCACGCAGCGCCAGATAGGTGCGCGCGCCCGCGCCCTGAACCGCGCCTAGCTTCAGCACGCTGCCAGCCTTGACCATGTGCGACTGCCACAGCGGCAGTGCCAGGCCGTCTACGCTGACGGCCATGGCTGCGCCGCAGACTGCAATGACCGTATCGGCATGCAAGCGCAGGCTGGGGCCGCTGAGTGTGCATTCCAGCGCCGCCGCATCCGGCGCATTGCCAACCAGCCGGTTCGCCAGGCGCATCGCCAGGCCGTCCATCGGCCCGCTCGGCGGCACGCCGACCGCCCAGTAGCCGACGCGGCCCGGGTGGTCTTGCACGGTGGTCTGCACGCCGGCGTCCAGCACCTCCAGCGCCTGCGGCTGGTAGTGCAGATCGGCCAGGCTGCGCGTGACCATCAAGCCATCGACAAACACCGGGGCGACGGCAACGGTGCGCAGGTAGCGCAGATTGGTTTCTATGCCCGCCAGCCGCGTGGCCGCCAGGGCGGCCTGCAGCTTGGCGACGGCATCGGCGCGGTCGCTGCCGGTGACGATCAACTTGGCGATCATCGGGTCGTAGTTGGGCGGTACTTCGCTACCCGTCGCGACCCAGGTTTCGATGCGCGCATCTGTAGGGAAAACCACTTCGGTCAAACCACCAGCACACGGCTGGAAGTTGCGCGCCGGGTCTTCGGCATACAAGCGCACTTGGATCGATGCGCCCTGCGGCGCAGGCACATCCAGCGTGAAATCATCGCCCCGCGCCAGCTGCAGCATCCAGGCCACCAGGTCCACGCCGGTCACCTGCTCGGTCACGCCGTGCTCCACCTGCAGGCGGGTGTTGACCTCCAAGAAATAGAAAGCGCCGGTGTCGGCGTCCAGCACGTATTCCACCGTGCCGGCACTGCGGTAGTTCACGGCCTCGGCCAGGCGCACGGCGGTCTGTTGCAAGGCGGCGCGGGTGGCGTCCGACAGGCCGGGCGCCGGGGTTTCTTCGATGACCTTCTGGTTGCGCCGCTGGGCCGAACAGTCGCGCTCGCCCAGGGAAACCACCTGGCCTTTACCGTCACCGAACAGCTGCACCTCGATGTGGCGCGCACGTTCGACGAACTTCTCCAGGAACAGGCCGGCATCCTTGAAGTTGGCTTGCGCCAAACGCTGCACCGCCTCAAAGGCTGGTGCCATTTCGGCATCGCTGCGGATCAGCCGCATGCCGATGCCGCCACCGCCGGCCGTGCTCTTCAGCATCACCGGGTAGCCAATCCGCGCGGCCTCGCTCTGCGCCTGGGCTAGGTCGGCCAGCAGACCGCTGCCGGGCAGCAAGGGCACGCCCTGGGCCTCGGCCAGCGCGCGGGCGGTGTGCTTGAGGCCGAAGGCGCGCATCTGCGCCGGCGTGGGGCCGACGAAGGCGATGCCGGCGTCTTCACAGGCCTGGGCGAAGTCCGGGTTCTCGGACAAAAAGCCGTAGCCGGGGTGGATGGCGCCCGCGCCGGTGGCCCGCGCCGCGTCGAGGATGCGCTGCGGGTCCAGATAGCTTTGCGCGGCCGGCGCCGGGCCGATGCAGACGCTGGCATCGGCCATAGCCACGTGCAGTGAATCGGCATCGGCCTCGGAATACACGGCCACCGAGCGCAGGCCCAAGGCCCGCAGGCTGCGGATCACGCGGCAGGCGATGGCGCCGCGGTTGGCGATCAAAACGGTATCGAACATGGGGTGGTCCCTCATGGGGCGGGTCGTCCCGCCAGGTCAATGGCGCACCACGAGCCGTCCCGTGGGCAAAATTTAAGGAAAATCGGGCTCTGGCGCAGATAACACCTGCGCCAGCAGCTACGGATTCAATAGCAACTCAATCCCAGACCAATAAGCGGATCGGCGTCGGGTTGTAGCCATTGCAGGGGTTGTTCAGCTGCGGGCAGTTAGAGATCAGCACCACCACGTCCATCTCGGCGCGCAGCTCCACGTACTTGCCGGCTCCGGAGATGCCGTCTTCAAAGCTCAGGTGGCCCTCGGGCGTCACCGGCACGTTCATGAAGAAGTTGATGTTGGGTGCGATGTCACGTTTGCCCAAGCCCAGCACGCCCGCCTCGTGGCAGTGGCAGAGCGCGTGCATGAAGCTGTCGCGGCAGCTGTGCATGGGGCGCTTGTCCAAGGCGTAGCGCACGGTGTTGCTCTCGCTGGAGCAGGCGCCGCCCAGGGTGTCGTGGCGGCCACAGGTATCGGCCGTGATCGTCAACATGACCCGGCCTTCGCTGGAGTACAGCCGCGAGCCCAGGCCCAGGTAGAGCTGACCGTTGCGGGCAATGGTGTCGGCCGCGCTGTAGCGCTCCTCGGCATTGGCGGCGCTGTAGAACAGCGTGTCCACCGCCTGGTTACCTTCGAGGTCGAGGATGCGCAGGGTTTGGCCCGCACGCACGGTGGCCATCCACGGATCGCCTGCCAGGCAGGTCTGGTCGAGTACGGCGGTGGCCGGGCTCAATGGGCTTTCCAAAAGCTTGCTCATGCTGCGACTCCTACGTAGCGCTCGGTGTTGGTGAAGGCGCGGCCGTTCTGTGCGCACTGGTTGCGGCAAGCGTCGTCTGCCGCTACAGCGTCAGCGCGGTAAGCGCTGAGCTGCACGTCAGCGGGCGCATACGTGGTGCTTGCATCCAGTGGATGCGGTGCGCTGCTGAGCACGACCAGGGTGTCCATCTCGAAGCGCAGATCGACATGGCTGCCGGCAAGGCTGTGGCCCGGAACGTGGCTGAGTGCGCCATCGGCATCGGGCACCACCTTGCTGAAGAAGTTGACGCTGGGCACCAGGTCGCGCGCGCCGAGTCCCCACTTGGCGAGTTCGATCAGCAGGTTGTCGCGGCCGTTGCGGTGCATGGCGTTGCGGTGCTGCTGGTAGCGCTTTTCGCCGTACTGGGCCAGCACCATGGCCGCGTCGCTGACGCCGCACCAGGTGTCGTGCCAGCCCAGGCTGTCGGCCGTAATGGAGCACAGCACGCGGCCCATGTCGGACTGGCAGACATAGCCGGCGGTGAGGAAGGCGGTGTGCTGCGACTTCAAGGTGTCGGGCATGTTGTAGCGCTCCAGCGGCTGCTCGGCGTTAAAGAACAGCGCGGAGACATTCGCGCCGCCTTGCAGGTCGGTCAGGCGCAAAGCGGTGCCGCGGCGCAGGCGGCCAGACCAGTGGTTGCCGCCGGGAAGGTGTTCCTCCCACAACAGACGGTTAGCGGGGATGGGGTTCATACAGGGTTCCTTTCGTCGGCCATTTGCGTGAGTTTTTGCAATTGGTCCAGGTCGGTTTTCATGCCCGAGGTCTCGCGGATGCGGTCCAGCAGCTGGCGCTTCAGGCGCAGGAATTCGGGCGCCAGCTTCATGTCCTGCTCGCGCTTGGCTGGCAGTGGTACGTCGTAGACCGAGTCGATGCGGCCGGGCCGCGGCGCCATCAGCACCACGCGGTGGCCGAGGTAGATGGCCTCTTCCACGTCGTGCGTGACGAAGACGATGGTGGTGCGCTCCAGGCGGTGCACGTGCAAGATCAGGTCGTGCATCACCTCGCGGGTCTGCGCGTCCAGCGCGCCAAAGGGCTCGTCCATCAGCAGGATTTGCGGCTTGCCCATCAGCGCCCGGGCAATCGCCACGCGTTGCTGCATGCCACCCGACAGCTGGTTCGGATAGGCCTGGGCCGAGGCCGTCAGCCCCATCAGTTGCAGCAGTGCGTCGGCGCGGCCGGACGCGGCTTCGACATCGGCGCTGCTACGGTCGCGGGTCTGGGCGCTCAGCTGGCGGCAGAAGCGGATGTTCTCCGCCACGCGCAGCCAGGGGTACAGGCTGTAGTGCTGGAACACCATGGCCCGGTCCTGGCCTGGCCCAGTGATGGGCCGGCCGTCGACCAGCACATCGCCCTTGCTATGGGTTTCCAGCCCGGCCAGCGTGCGCAGCAAGGTGGACTTGCCGCAGCCCGAAGCGCCCACAAGCGTGACGAACTCGTTGTTGGAGATGCCCAGGTTCACGTCGTTCAACGCGGTGGTCTGGCCGAAATACTTCCAGACGTTTTTGCATTCGATCTTCATCATTTCAGCGTCCATGCATCCAAGGAAAAGCCTTGCGGTGCAGCAGGCGGAACAGCTGGTCGATAGCCAGGCCGATGCAGCCGATCAGCAAGATGCCGGCAAAGATCTTGTCGGTCTGCAGGAAGCGCTGGGCCTTCAGAATCGCAAAGCCCAGGCCCGAATTCGCAGCCACCAGTTCGGCGACGACCAGATAGGTCCAGGCCCAGCCCATGGTGATGCGCAAGGTGTCCAGCAGCGCGGGCTTGGCCGACGGCAGGATCACCTTCTCCAGCACCTCGCGCCGGGTCGCGCCCATGGTCTGCGCGGCCTCGATCTGCGCCATCGGCACGCGGCGCACGTCCTCGGCCACCATCAACACCATCTGGAAGAAAGTGCCGATGAAGATGATCGCCACCTTGGCGCCTTCGTCGATGCCCACCCACAGCATCACCAGCGGGATGAAGGCCACGGCCGGCATGTAGCGGATGAAGTCGGTCAGCGGCTCCAGCAGCGCCTGCACCGCGCGCCAGCTGCCGATCAGCAGGCCCAGCGGCAGCGCCAGCAGGGCCGACAGCGCCCAGCCGGTGACCACACGCAGGGTGCTAATGGCGGCGTCTCCCAGCAAGTCGTCTTCCATGGCCCAGGTGAGGATGCGCGCCACCACCTTTTGCGGACCCGGCAAGAACACCGGGCTGACGCCGGCAAACGCGCTCAGCAGCGCCCAGCCCAGCAGCGGAACCACCAGGCCGGCGAGCGCGAGCAAGCCGTAACTGCGACGCGAGATCGCCAGTCTTATCGACCACATGGGGACGACCTACTTCAGCGCATCTTGGACCAGCGTGCCGTCTATGCCCTTGGCGGCATCGGGCTTGCCGTCGATCAGCTTGTACTGGGTCAAAAAGGCGGCGATGGTCGGCGCGGTGCTGGACAGCGACAAGGGGTTCTTGACATCAAAGGCCTGGGTGTTGGCGGCGGCGTCGAAGAACTTGGTGCCAGGCAGGAACACGGTGTATTCCTCGGGCGACATGCTGACCACCTTGGACATGATCTTGGCGGCTTCGGCGGGCTGTTCGCGGATGAATTTCTCGGTCTCGAACCAGGCCTTGATCATGCCGACCAGCTCCTTGCGCTTGGTCTGGATGGCCTTGTCTTGCGCCACCAGCAGGTCGGGCACCAGGCCTGGCATGTCCTTGGATGTGAACAGTGGCTTGCCCTTGCCGCTGGCTTCGATCTGGTGCACCCAGGGGTTCCACAGCACGGCCGCATCGACCTTGCCACTGATGAAAGCGGCAGCGGCATCGCCGGCCGACAGATTCACGATCTTCACGTCGCCCAGCTTCATGCCGTTCTTGGCCAGCGCGGTGGCCAGCACGAAGTGCGAGATGCTGTACTGCTCCAGCGCCACCTTCTTGCCCTTGAGCTGGGCGAAGGAGGTGATCTTGGGGCCGACCATCAGAGCGTCGTTGCCGGCCGAGTTGTCGTTCACAAGAATGGCTTTGAGTGGCAGGCCCTTGGCCAGAGGGCCCAGTGTGTCAGACCAGGTTTGCGAATTCGCATCCAGCTGGCCGGACGACAGCGCGCCAATGGAGTCGGTGTAGTTGGCGAACCAGACCAGCTTGACGTCGGCGCCGTGCTTCTTGAAGAAGCCTTTTTGCTCGGCCACGTACCAGGCGACCCAGCCCGGCCAGTCGGACAGGCCGACCTTGACTTCGGCTGCAGCCGGCGTGGCGACGCTGGTGGCAGCCACACCGGCCAGCACCATGCAGGCGCCAGCGACGCTGCGTTTGAACGCGCGGGAAATCGACAGGAAAGAAGAAGACATAGCAGGGCTCCAGGTTGAGGGACAAATGCGGGAGACCACCTCGATTACGAAGTGAACCTCCCGGGCTTTTGTCCCGCCGTGGAGCCTGCAGCGGTATGGGCCGCTGTTGGCCGACTGCTCTCGGACCAGACACCGCTCGAATGCATCAAGCGGCCGGAACCCTAGCGGTCATTTGTAGAAGCAATCCAGTGTGGCTGCCCCCGCGGCATAGGAGCATGCAAATTCGGTGCCAGTTCGGCCAGAGCCGCCAATTGCGGGCACGGCCCAATGGGAGGGCTGGTATAGCGGGTGGACGCAGCCCGGTACAACTGCCGCAGCCGCACCCCGCTGGTGCCTGGGCACGCCTGCGATGCACCAGGAATGCACAGCCCGCAAGTCCAGTTGCTACTATTTAGATAGCTGCCTGCGCAGCTTATATAAGCGCCAGAGGCAGTTTTCTTATAAACCCATGAGCAACTGGGCCAGCGCGGCGGTCAGGCGCAAGCCGCTTTGCTGCTCCAGATCGCGGTAGGTGGGCGCCGAGTTGACCTCGAAGCACACGTACTCGCCATCCGGGCACAGGCGCAGATCTATGCCCGACACATGCAAGCCCATGGACGCGGACATGGCCGCGCACTGCGACTCCACGGTAATCGGCAAGCTGGTGGCCACGGCCTGCACAAAGGCCTCGCTGCCATAGGCCTGGCGGGAGCCTATGGTGCCGTTGCGGGCCTTGGCGGCAAACACCTGCTGGCCGATCACATGGACCCGCACATCGACACCCGGCACATAGGCCTGGAACTGGCTGGGCAGCGGCGCCTGGTGTTGCATGTGCGCGAGCCAGCCACCGTCCTGCGCCGACACCGTGGTGTGCACGCCGCTGGCGGATTCGAACACCGCCCGCCCGTGGGTTTGCAAAAAGGCGTAGGCCTCGGCCTCGTCGGACGTAACCAGCATGGGTGGCACCAGAAAGCCGGCCTCGCCGATGCGCTGGGCCTGCCAGGGTTTGCAGGCATTGGCCTGCAGCGCGGCAGGCCGGTTCACCACCACACCGGGCACCATGTCGAGCCAGGCCAGCAGCTGCTGGTGCAGCGCCAGCCGGGAGCGGCTGCTCTGCACATAAGCCGGCAGCTGCGGGTACACATAGATGGCGCGGATGGCGTCCAGCGCGATTTGTTGGCCGTCTACCGTGAGCACGCCGTGCAAGCCCTGCGGCCCGACTTCGATGTGCAGCGCGGCCTGGTCCAGATCGTCCATGTCCAGCAACTGATAACGCGCTGCAGCGGCCTGCAAAGCGGCAACCAGATGTTGGATCGAAGGGTCGCTACCTGGGCCGTAGACCAGGATCATGCCGTGACCACCGTCTCCGTCAGGTCGGCGATGCACAAGGCGACGGCATCGATGTCTTCCATGTCGCTGAGGTCGGGGTGCGGCGACACGTCGACCAGCTCCACTACATCGTCGCGGCGCACGAAGCGGAACTCCAGCACCCGGAAACCCAGGGTCTGGGCGGTGGCAATGCAGGCCACGCCAAAGCGGGTGGCCAGGATGCCGGTGGTGTGGGTACCGGCCACCAGCACCGTGGCGTCCCAGGGTTCAGCCGAGGCGGCGGTGTCACGGGCCGCCACCGGCAGGCCACAGCGGGTGGCAGCGGCCGCCCATTGCAGCACCGGCAGCTGCGGCGTCAGCCAGGGCTGGTTGCGCAGGGGCTGCACCGCGCGGTCGCCGCAGGCCGCCAGCCAGCTCAGCACCAGCGCCTGGAACTCGCGCTCGGCCTGTGCATGGTCTTGCTCGCTGGCATGGGTGCTGGGGGGAATCGGCAGGTGCTGGATGCGGTTGAACACGGCGCGGATCTGCGTGCTGTCCAGCTCCGGGCGGCCCGGCAAGGCCAGACAGGTATGCGGCCGGCCATGGCTGTCCACGGTATGCGACCAGCTGGCCTGGCCCAGGGTTTCGGGCCGCACGCCCCAAACTTCGGTGCGGTGGTGGCGCGGCTGCAACAGGCTGCGCACCGAGGCGGCGACCGAGGCCGCGCCGTCGTCTTCGGCATGGGCCAGCACCAGGACCACTGGGTTCATGCCAGGCTCCGGGGAGTGTGCACTCGGCGCGTCCGCGCTGCATGCTGGGTCATGCTGCGGTCCCGCGTGTGGGGGTCTGTGGATAGGGGTTCATGGCGCTGCCTCGCATTGGGTCGTTGTTGGGTCGTTCGTCAGACGTTTTGTATGTCGTCCAACGATAGACGCGCCCCGGCACCACGTCACCCCGGTTTTCCACCTTTTGGGGGAAAACCAGAGCCCTCTAACAACCAGTCGCGCCCCGTGCGGACCAGCGCCGACCTAGGCGAGCTTTACCAAACGTCGGAGCGCACCTGCAGCTCCCACAGCCCGTCGCGGGCGCGGTAGACCCCGATCACGCCGTAGCGCTGCTCGCCTTTGGCGTCCCACTTCATGGAACCAGTCACCGGCGCATAGCCGTCGATGCGGCGCAGTTCTTCGACGATGGCCGCCGGCTTGGCCGACTTGGTGCGGCGGATGGCGGCTGCCAGCACATAGGTGGCATCGTAGGTGTAATGGCCTCCATAAGCGGGCTCCAGCTTGAACTTGGCGCGGTACTTGTCCAGAAAGGCGGGGCCGGCCGGGAACTCGCGCGCTTCCTGGATCGACGAAGTGACGAACAGGCCTTGCGGAATCGCCCCGCCCTTGAGCATCAGTGTGGTCTTGATGGTGTCGCCGCCCAGCACAGACACACGGGTGTAGTCGATCTTCTTCAGCTCCTCCAGCAGCGCCAGCACCTGGAAGTCGTTGAGGGTGGACACCATGGCCTCCACGCCCGCAGCCTTGAGCTTGCCGGCCAGGGCCTCGAAATCCTTGGTCTTGTCGTCGAACGACTGGGTCAACACCACCTCCTTGTTGGCCAGCTTGAGCTGCACGGCGGCGCCGGCGGCCAGGTCTTTGCCGTAGGTGGTGCCGTCGTCCAGCACCGCGTACTTGGTCGCCTTGAATTGCGATGCCGAATAGCTGCCGATGGCCTTGGCCTGCATGGTGTCATTGGCCACCAGCCGGAAAGTGGTGGCCAGGCCGAGCGCGGTGTACTTGGGGTTGGTGGAGATCGCCATCTGGGCAATGCTCTTCTCTGCATAGATAGGCGCGGCGGCAATGCTGACGCCCGAATTCAAATGCCCGATGACGGCCACCACGCCGGCATCGACCAGCTGGCGCGCGACTTCCTTGCCGGTATCGGCATTGGCCCGGTCGTCCACGGCCACCACCTCCAGAGTCACCGGCTTGCCGTCGATCTTGAAGCCTTCCTTGTTCAACTCGTCCACCGCCAGGGTGACGCCGTTCAGCAAATCCTGCCCCAGAGACGCCAGGTTGCCGGTCAAAGGCTGGGCCACGCCGATCTTGATGGTGGCGGGTGGGCTGTCACAGCCTTGCAGCAACAGGGCACAGGCAATACCCGCCAAGGTGGGTAGGCTGCTGCAGGAAAATCGCTCTAGCATGGGGAAGACTCCGGTGTAACAAGGGTTGATTTGTAATCCTATGTAACACAAGCACGCTTTAGGCCACCTGCCGAAGCCTCCCCCGGCCGGCGCGCTAAGCCTTGGCAGGCGCCAGCAGTTGCCCCAAATACGCCAAGAGGCCGGGCGTCCGGGCCGGCGCGGGCCTCTGCGGCACTGCCGGATGCAGCGCCCGAACGCCGGCGTGGCGCACATATGGGATCAGCTGGTAGCTGTGACAGATGATGAATAAATCTACTAGGTTGGTAGGCTGGTTCTTTTGCATGCTGTCAATGCTAAGGATCGACAGCGTTTATGAATATCGATCAATTTTCCAAAATACATGATTTCAATTCATACCTTAAACACGCTGTGTACCCCGCTTTCGCCGCAGCATCTGGCGGCGTGGTAGCTTTCTGCCCATGACCACTGCCCTGCCCCAGCACCCTGCCCTCGCCCCGGCCGCCCTGGCCCGGCGTTTCGCCACCGAAACCCAGCGCTTCACCGCCAGCCACCCGCGCTCCATGGCCTTGGCCGAGCAGGCAGCGCAGCACTTTTTGTTCGGCGTGCCGCTGCACTGGATGCGCGACTGGCCCAGCCCGGCCAGCCTGTGCGTGCAGCAGGCGCAGGGCGCGCAGCTCACCTGCGCCGACGGCCTGACCTACAGCGACTTCTGCCTGGGCGACACCGGCGCCATGTTCGGCCACAGCCCGGCGCCGGTGGCCCAGGCGATTGCCCAGCAGGCCAGCCGCGGGCTGACCAGCATGCTGCCCTCCACGCAAACCGCCGAGGTCGGCCAGCTGCTGGCCGCCACCTTCGACCTACCGCAGTGGCAGATGGCGCTGACCGCCAGCGACGCCAACCGCTTCCTGCTGCGCTGGGCCCGCGCCGTGACCCAGCGGCCGCAGCTGCTGGTGTTCGACGGCTGCTACCACGGTGCAGTGGACGACACCCTGGTCGATCTGGTCGATGGCAAAACCGTAGCCCGCCCGTCCATCCTGGGCCAGGTGCACAACCACGCGGCCTTTACCCGCATCATCCCGTTCAACGACCTGGTCGCGCTGGAGGCGGCGCTGGCCGACCGCCAGGTGGCTTGCCTGCTGGCCGAACCGGCGCTGACCAACTGCGGCCTGGTGCTACCCGAGCCGGGCTTCTGGGCTGCCGCGCAGGCCCTGTGCCAGCGCTACGGCACCCTGCTGGCGCTGGACGAAACCCATACCCTGTCCACCGGCTGCGGCGGCTACGCCCGCGTGCATGGCCTGGCGCCGGACCTGCTGGTCATCGGCAAGGCCGTGGCCGGCGGCCTGCCCTGCGCGGTCTACGGCTTCAGCGATGCGCTGGCCCAGCGCATGCGCGAGGCCAAGCAGGCCGCGCCCGAAGGCCATAGCGGCATCGGCACCACCCTGGCCGGCAACGCCCTGACCCTGGCCGCGCTGCACGCGGCCCTCACCCATCTGCACACGCCCGCCACCTACGCGCCCATGCTGGCGCTGGCCGACACGCTGGCGCAGGGCCTGCGCGAGCGCATCGCCGCCCATGGCCTGGACTGGAGCCTGACCCAGCTGGGCGCGCGCATGGAGCTGCACTGCAGCGCCCAGCCGCCGCGCAACGCCGACGACGTGCGCCGCAGCAGCCAGCCGGCACTGGAGGCGCTGCTGCATTTGTTCATGCTGAACCGCGGCGTGCTGCTGACGCCCTTCCACAGCATGCTGCTGGTGTCGCCAGCCACCACGGCGGCCGATGTGCACAAGGTGCTGGACGGCCTGGACGCTTTTCTGGCCGCCTGACATTTCAAGTCTTTCAGGCCTCCAGCGCAGGTACAGTCTGCGCTGCCCGCTATCAAAATCATAAAACGATGTTCCACCCCTCTCACCTCGTCGCCCGCCTGTGCCTGGCTGCGGGCATGGCCCTGGTGGGCGTGTATGTGGCGCTCAGCAAACCGCTAGTCGTGGCCTTGCCGGTGTTTCTGCTGGCCTGGCTGCGTTTCGGGATTGCGGCCATCGCCATGCTGCCCTGGCTGAAAAAACCGGCCTCCGAAGGCCCGATGTCGCGGCGCACCCAGGGGCTGGTGTTTCTGGAATCCTTTCTGGGCAACTTCCTGTTCTCGATCTGCATGCTGTACGGCGTGAGCATGACCACGGCGGTGTCGGCCGGGGTGATCCTGGCGGCGATTCCGGCCACGGTGGCCCTGTTCAGCTGGCTGCTGCTGGGCGAGCGCATAGGCCTGCGGGTCTGGGCGGCGGTGGCCTGCGGCGTGCTCGGCATGGGGCTGTTGGCACTATCAAAACAAGAGCACCTTGCGCAATCTCTACCTGCACCAGAGGCCGATTTGGCATCAAAAAACCAGCTATGGGGCAATCTGCTGGTATTTGGCGCCGTGCTGTGCGAGGCCGCGTATGCGGTGATCGGCAAGAAGCTCACCGGCAGCATAGGCCCAAAGCGCATCAGCGCGCTGATCAACCTGTGGGGCCTGGCGCTGATGACGCCGATGGGCTTGTACCTGGCGCTGTCGTTCCCGTTTGCCGGCGTACACCCCGGCATCTGGGTGCTGCTGGTGTTCTATGCGATGGCGGCCAGCATAGGCACGGTCTGGCTGTGGATGACCGGCCTACGCGTGGTGCCCGCGGCCCAGGCCGGCGTGTACACCGTGCTGCTGCCCATTGCCACCGCGCTGACCGGCGTACTGGTGCTGGGCGAAACCCTGGGCGCGATGCAGTTGCTGGCCTTCGGCGTGGCACTGCTGGGCGTGCTGCTGGCCACACTGTCCTGAACGAGGAATTTTTATGCGCCTGCGCCACATCGAAGTCTTCAACGCCATCATGCTGACCGGCAGCGTCAGCGCCGCGGCCCGGCTGATCAACGTGACCCAGCCGGCCGTCAGCCGGGTGCTGGCGCATGCCGAGCTGCAGCTGGGCTTTCCGCTGTTCCAGCGCACGAAGGGCCGGCTCACGCCGACCAACGAGGCGCAGACCCTGTACCCGCACATCGAGCGGCTGTTTGCCCAGCTCGACGACGTGCAGCGCCTGGCCAACAGCCTGAAGCAAGGCCACCAGGACGGCGAGCTGCACATCCTGACGGTGCTGGCGCTGAGCTACGAGGTGCTGCCGCGGGCGCTCAAGCTGTTCCGCCAGCAGCACCCGAATGTGGTGGTGACCATGGACGCGCTGCACTCGCCGCAGATCATCTCGTCGCTGGTGCTGCAGGAAGCCGATGTGGGCTTTGTCTTCAGCGCTATCGCCCACCCCTCGCTGGAGCAAAAGCACCTGGCCGATGGCCGCATGGTCTGCGTGGCGCCCAAGGGCGTGCTCAGCGCCAAGCAGGTCAAGCAGGGCGTGGTGAACCTGGCCGATCTGGCCCAGACGCCGGTGGTGAACATCGACGTGCGCGACCCGGTGGGCTCGACCCTCAGCCACGCCTGCCGCGAGGCCGGCGTGGGCCTGTCGTCGGCCATCACGGTGCAGACCTACCACGCGGCCCTGGCGCTGGCGCACCACGGCCTGGCCGTGGCCCTGGTTGACAGCTGCACTGCCTTGTCGGCCGATACCAGCAAGGTCGACGTGCTGGTGCTGGAGCCGCAGATCGTGGTGCCCATCAAGGCCTTGCGCGCGGTGAACCGCCCGGGCTCACTGCTGGCCAGCGCTATGACGCAGTGTGTGCAGCAGGTGGTCGAAACGGCCTTGCGCCCGGCTTGAGTACGTCGCGGCCCAGCAGGCCATCGGCCAGCTGCTGCGCCGTGCCAAACGCCAGCGTCAAACCCAGGGCGCCGTGCCCGGTGTTGAGCAACAGATTCTCCGGCCCGCGCGCCTGCCGCCCCACCAGCGGCAAGCCGGTGGGCGTGGCCGGGCGCATGCCGGTCCAGGGCTGCACGTCGGCGCCCGGCACGCAGTCGGGGAAAAGCGCGTGCGTGCTGTCCTGCAGGCTCTGGATGCGCGCGGGCGGGATGCGGCTGTCCTGTCCCACCAGCTCGGCCATGCCAGCCACGCGCAGCCGGTTGCCGATGCGGGCAAACACCACCTTGCGCGCCGCGTCCGTCACGCTGACCCGCGGGGCGGTGTGCGGCACATCCGCAATGTCCAGGGTGATGCTGTAGCCCTTGAGCGGATACACCGGCAAGCGCAAACCCAGTTGCTGTGCCAAGGCTGGGCTGGCGCTGCCCAAGGCCAGCACGAACTGGTCGGCTTGTACCGTGCCCGCCGTGGTGTGTACCGCGCTGATGCGTGCGCCCTGGCGGGCCACGCCCTGCACCTCGGCGCCCAGCACGAAGCGCACACCGCGCGCCAGCAGCGCCGCGTGCAGGCCGGCGCAGACCTTGAGGCAATCGGCAGCGCATTCGTCCGGGGTGTAGACCGCGCCGGCCATGCGCGCCTGGTAGTGCTGCAGCGCGGGCTCCAGTTCCACGCAGCGCTGCGGCGACACGACTTCCTGCACACTGCCCAGGCGCCGCTGCAGCGCCACCTGCCGGCCAGCCGCGGCCAGGCCGTCGGCGCTGGCATAGACCACCAGCTTGCCGGTGCGGCTGAAGTCGCAGTCCAGCGCCAGGTCCTGCAACATGGCCTCGAAGCCGAGCCGGCTGCGCGCCGCCAGCTGCAGCAGCTGCGCCGTG
Source organism: Rhodoferax sp. OV413 (assembly GCF_900104385.1). Classification (GTDB taxonomy): domain Bacteria; phylum Pseudomonadota; class Gammaproteobacteria; order Burkholderiales; family Burkholderiaceae_C; genus Rhodoferax_B. The sequence goes on from NZ_FNJA01000001.1 coordinate 871,014, forward strand.
CTGCTGGCCGAAGTACGGGCATTGCAGGCGCGCAAAAAGGCCAGGCCCCAGCGCCACTGCTGCAAGTCCCACTGCGGCTGCAGCTTCAATGGCGAATCCGCGGACAGCAACAGCTTGGGCAGCTGCCGCCAGATGCCAGGGTCAGCCAGCGGCTGCACATAGCTGTAGCTGAGCTGCGCACCATTGCCGCCGCTGGCCCCGGCTCCGGGCGTGGCACGGTCCACCACCGTCACCTCCAGCCCCTGCTGGCGCAGCACATAGGCCGTAGCCAGCCCGACGATACCGGCTCCTAAAACACATACATGCATTTGCGCTCACCCTGGTTGATTGGCATGGGTTGGACTCTAGATGCGCGCTGCGCGGCTGAACAGTTCCAAATCCGCCACCACCCATAACTTTATGTAATACCCTGCCCCGAAAAATGCACTATCCGCAGCTGCCAGTGGCTCCTAAACTGCCCCCACATTCCAACCACCAAGGGCCACCATGCAAACCTCCGCTCTCCTGTCCACCGTGCTTCTGGCCACCGGCCTGGCTGCCACATCGGCCAGCGCCGACACACTGCAAAAGATTGCCGAATCCGGCCAGATCACCGTGGCCTACCGCGAAGCCTCGGTGCCGTTCAGCTACCTGGCCGGCGCCACCACGCCCGAGGGCTTTTCGGTGGAGATCACCAACGCGGTGGTCGATGCGGTCAAGAAGCAGCTGAAGAAGCCCGACCTCAAAGTGGCACTGCAGGCCGTCACCTCGCAAAACCGCATTCCCTTGCTGCAGAACGGCACCATCGACCTGGAATGCGGCTCGACCACCAACAACACGGTGCGCGGCAAGGACGTGCAGTTCGCCATCAACCATTTCTACACCGGCACCCGCCTGCTGGTGAAGAAGACCGCGGGCATCAAAAACTACGCCGACCTGGCCAAGAAAACCGTCGCCAGCACCTCCGGCACCACCAACGCCCAGGTGATCCGCAAGTACAACCTGGAGAAGAACCTGGGTATGGAAATCCAGCTGGGCAAGGACCATGACGACGCCATGCTGCTGGTCGACAGCGGCCGGGCCACGGCCTTTGCGATGGACGACATCCTGCTGTTCGGCCTGATCGGCAATGCCAAGAGCCCGACCGAATGGGAGGTGGTGGGCGACTCGCTGCAGGTCGAGCCCTATGCCTGCATGCTGCGCAAGGACGACCCGCAGTTCCAGCAGCTGGTCAACGGCGTGATCGGCGGCATGATGAAGTCCGGCCAGTTCGAGAAGCTCTACACCAAGTGGTTCATGTCGCCGATTCCACCCAAGGGCCAAAACCTGAACCTGCCGATGAGCAAGGAGCTGCGCGACAACATCAAGGCTCTGAGCGACAAGCCGGCGGTCTAAGTATGCAAGTCGTAGGCATTCTGGGCGGCATGGGGCCCGCCGCCGGCGCGGACTTTGTGCGCCTGTTTGTCCAGTCCTGCATAGAACGCATGCAGGCCCTGGGCCTGGCGGTGAGCGACCAGCACTTTCCCGAGCACTGGCTGGCCCAGGTGCCGGTGCCGGACCGCACGCGGGCGCTGGAAGCCGATGCAGCCTGGGCGCAGCAGCCGCTGGAGCCCATGCTGCAGGCCCTGGGCCGGCTGGCCGCGCTGGGTGCGCGCTGCGTGGCCATGCCTTGCAACACAGCCCATGCCTGGCACAGCCGTTTGCAGGACAGGTTTCCGCAGCTGGATGTGCTGCACATTGCCGAAGAAATGGCGCTGAACCTGGCGTCCCAGGGCGTGCCGGCCGCCGCCCTGATGGCCACCGATGGAACCTACCGCAGCGGTGTCTACGAGCAGGCCCTGGCGCGCGCCGGCGTGCAATGCCACCTGCCCACACCGGCCGAGCGCGCCCGCATCATGCAAGGCATTTACGACGGCGTGAAAGCCGGCAACATGCCGCTGGCGCAGCGCTGCTTTGGTGAGGTGGCCCAGGCTTTGGCGCAACGCCATGGCGGCGCGCCGCTGCTGCTGGGCTGCACCGAGATTCCGCTGGCGCTGGACGGCGCGGCGCAGACTGCCGGGCTGCGCCTGTTCAACCCGGCGCAGGTGCTGGCCCAGGCTTTGGCACAGCGGGCCTACGCGTCCTAAGCTGCGCTCCAGCCCCCGGTAGGTTCGAGTACCGGCGACAGCTGGGCCTCGCCCCAGCGCAGCGCCAGGCCTGCCGGCACCCGCCGCATCTGCTGAACCTGCATGCGCAGCAGCCGCTGGGCGCCGGTAAAACTGGCGAGCTCCGGACCGTCCCAGACGATCTCGGCACGCACCGCCAGGTACAGCAGATCGCCGCTGTCAAAGTCGATGAACAGCAGGCCGGCCTGCGGCTGCACCGCTAGATTGCCCAAGGTGTTGAAAAAGAAGTTGCCGACAAAGTCGGGCGCCGTCAGCCACTGCTGGCCGGCCGCATCGACCTCCACTTTCACAAAGCCCGGCTTGCCGCCGCGGTGCGATACGTCCACGCCCTGGGCCCGTCCGCCGGCGGAACCGGCATCGGGATGGGCGGTGGCGATGAAGAAGGTGTCTGCGGCCTGCACCAGCTGCAGCGCAGCGGCGTCGAGACGGTTGTCGGCAACCGCCGCTGCCGGCACTTTGGCCGGTGCCAGATACACCGGCTCGCGCGCCTGGATGTACTTGGGGCAGTTGCCAAAGCTCTGGTCGACCTCCAAACCAAAACCAGCGCCATCCACCGCATTGACCCGGCCGTTCATGCGGTTGCGGCGCCGGGTGTGCGGCTCTATGCCCAGCAGGCCTATGGCCGCGCCTTCCACCAGGTTGCTCGCCAGCGGGTCCGACTCTGCGGGCAGCGCGTGTATCCGCAAGCGGCTCGCATCCGGCGAGCGGATGAAGCCCGGCGGCTGCGCCAGCACCGACGCCCAGGGCTGGCCTTGGCTATCCACACTGCCCAGCACCACGAACGGCAGCTGGGCAAAGAAGTCGCGGTGCTGGTCGGGCATGTAGTCGCGGATCACCCGCGGCCCGATCTCGGCCATACGCTGGGCCACACCGGCGCGCTGCTGCACCGCGCGCTCGCCCGCATGGAAGGTGGCGGTCATGCTGCCAACCCGATGCGGGTTTGCACCATGGGTACAAAACCCGGCAGCGCCTCGATGCGGGCCAGCCAGGCGCGCAGCTGTGGATACGGCTGCAGCGCCACATTGCCTTCGGGTGCGTGGGCGATGTAGCTGTAGCAGGCAATGTCGGCAATGGTCGGGGCGCTGCCGACCAGGTAGCCGGACGGCTGCAGATGCGCGTCCATCACGGCAAACAACTGATTCGCCCGATGGATCGCGTCGCTGGGGTCGGAGGGCAATTTGAACAGCTGGATGATCCGCGCCGCGGCTGGGCCAAAGGCGATCTGCCCGGCCGCTACCGACAACCAGCGCTGCACCTGGGCGGCACCCAGCGCATCGCTGGGCAGCCAGGTGTCAGGTGCAGCGTAGCGCGTGGCAAGGTAGACCAGGATGGCGTTGGAATCGGCCAGCGTGACATCGCCGTCCTGGATCACCGGTACCTGGCCAAAGGCGTTCAGCGCCAGGAACTCGGGGCTTTTTTGGGCCTTGGCCAGCAGATCGACCTCGACCATGTCAAAGGGCAGCTCCAGCAGCGACAGCATGAGCTGCACGCGGTGGGCGTGGCCGGACACCACGTGGCGGTACAGCTGGATGGGTTGGGCGGGACGGCGGTTTGTCGATGCGTGCATGGTGGGTCTCTTGGGTTAGTGGTTGCAGAAGCCCTGATTGTGTTTACTCCACCCTTCAAGATAAATGGCGCTTATTGCATTTAACTACTCCACTTATCGGATTAATATGCCCACATGGACAAACTCAAAGCCATGCAGACTTTTGTGCAGATTGCCGACCACGGCAGCCTGACCGCGGCCGCCGGCGCCATGGACTCGTCACTGCCCGCGGTGGTGCGCAGCCTGGCGGCGTTCGAGGCCGAGCTGGGCGTGCGCCTATTCAACCGCACCACGCGACGCATCTCGCTGACCGACGAGGGCCGGCGCCATCTGGACAGCTGCCGCCAGCTGCTGAACAACCTGCAGGAAGCCGAGGCCGCGCTGACCGCCGATGCCGCCGAACCCGTGGGCCACCTGAACATCACCGCGCCGGTGCAGTTCGGCCAGATGCATGTGGCGCCCGCCATCACCCGCTTCGTGCAGCGCTACCCGCAGATGCGCTGCAGCGTGCTGCTGTACGACCGGGTGGTGAACCTGCTGGAAGAAGGCATAGACCTGGGCATCCGCATAGGCCCGCTGGAGGACTCGACCCTGGTGGCGCAGACCATAGGCCACATCCGCCGCGTGGTCGTGGCCAGCCCCGGCTATCTGCAGCAGGCCGGCCAGCCCGCGCACCCCAACGATTTGCTGCGCGCCAACTGCGTGCGCCGCACCGGCAACAACCCCAGTTGGGGCCCGTTCATCGACAAGGGCCGTCCCTTCAGCATCAACGTCAGCGGCAACCTGGAGTTCAACCAGATCGCTCCCGCCGTCGAGGCCTGCGCGGCCGGCCTGGGCTTTGGCATGTTCCTGTCGTACCAGGTGGCGCCGTATCTGGCCACGCAGCAATTGCAAATCGTGTTGGAAGCGTTCGAGTCGCCGGCCCGGCCCTTGAGCGTGGTGTATCCGCATGCCCGGCTGCTGCCCACACGCACCCGGGTACTGGTCGACTGGATGCGCGAGGAGCTGAAAGGCTTTGGCAGCTGAGGCAAACAGCGCTTACTTGCCGGTCACCTTCTGGATCGAATGCTTGATGTTTTCGCGCCGCGCGGGCAGCACCGGGGCGTTCTCGCGCGGGGCGTTCAACACGATGGCGGTGGAGGTCTCGGTGAGGATGCAGAACTTGGTGACCACCGCGTCCAGGTGCTGCACGTCGATCACCGCGATCTCCAGCACCCAGCTGTCTTCGCCGGTCACGTTGTAGGCGTTGATGACCTCGGGGGTTTGCTCGATCAGCTTGACCACCCGCGCGTACTCGGCCCGGGCCACGCGGATAATGCCGCGGATGCCGTAGCCCAGCTTGGTCAGGTCCAGCTCGGCGCGGTAGCCTTTGATGACGCCGCTGCTCTCCAGCTTGCGCACCCGCTCGGTCACCGCCGGCTGGCTGAGGTGTACGCGCCGGCCCAGCTCGGCCATGGTGATGCGCGCATCGCGCTGCAATTCGGCCAGGATGCGGTCGTCGCAGGCATCGAATTCGGAAACTTCAGTCAACATCTATTTTTCCCAAGAAACTAACGGCACAAGCTGCTTATTTCCGAGAATATCGCATGGCTTCGGTGCGCATGTCTACCTAACATAGCTGCCATGCACACCACCGCCTTACCCACTACGCCCCGGCGCAACGCCCTGCTGCTGCCGGCCCTGCTGGCCTGTTATCTGATCTGGGGCTCGACCTACCTGGCCATCCATGTCGCACTGCCCAGCTTTCCGCCGTTCTTCCAGATGGGCACGCGCTTTCTGGCCGCCGGCGGCCTGCTGATGGCCTGGCTGGTGGCACGCGGCCAGCCCATGCCCAGCCGCACCGAATGGCGCAACGCGCTGCTGATCGGCATCCTGATGCTGGGCGGCGGCATGGGGCTGACGGCCCAGGCCTCGGTGCACATAGGCTCAGGCCTGATCGCCACCTTTATCGCCGTCGTGCCCATGCTGACCAGCGGTTGGGGCCTGTTGTTCGGCCAGCGCCCGACCCGGCTGGAGCTGCTGGGCATGGCCACCGGCCTGCTGGGCGTGGGCCTGCTGGTGCAAGGCGCGAGCTTTGCCGCCGCGCCCATCGGCCTGATCTGCATCACGGGCGCTACCCTCACCTGGTCGCTGGGCTCGGTGCTGTCCACCACCCGGCTGCCGCTGGCCAAGGGGCCGGTCGGCTTTGCCAGCGAGATGCTGTGCGGCGGTGCGGCCCTGCTGCTGGTATCGCTGGCCCTGGGCGAGCAGCCGCAGTGGCCACCCACCCTGGCGGCCAGCGCCGCCTGGCTGTACCTGGTGCTGGCGGGCTCGCTGGTGGCCTTCAGCGCCTACATGTATTTGCTGGCCCATGCCTCGTCCGCGCTGGCCACCAGCTACGCGTTCGTGAACCCCTTGATCGCCTTGTTTTTAGGCGTGGTACTGGCCCATGAAGTGGTGACCAGCACCGAATGGCTAGCCTGCGGCGTGATCCTGCTGGGGGTGGTTTTGATACTCTGGGCCGGGCAAAAAGCGCGTTAGAGCCTTATGTAGACGCCGCCTGTTTGCCAAGCCCTCACTGGGTGAGCGCAAATTTGTAAGCACGAGAAACCGTACCGCGTCAGCCCTGAAAGTGGCCAACTTGATGGCGTAAAATCCGCCTCCCGCATCAAGACGGGCCAATCTTCGCTCCAGCAAGTGCGGAAGCGGGAACACCTGCAAATCAGGCGGAGGAGACGAGAAACGCCGGGACAATGGGCTCATGCCCCCCGGTCGTCACCGCTTTCCATGGAATCGAATGTGGGTCTCACACCGGAGCCGCAGTGCCCCGGCCTCCAGACAAACCGCCGCGCACCCAGCCCGGGCGACCACCGCATGCCCTGATGTGGAAAGACGGATTCCCCTACCAGGAGTAATCAAGTCATGAAGAGAAGAATGGTTCCGGCGGCCGTATTGGGTCTTGCCGCAGCGTTTGAAATAGAAGCCGCGCGAGCCGCAAACGAAATCACCAAATCAGGCGCACCCCGCAAGGTCGATGTGCTGCTGATCGGCGGCGGCATCATGAGCACCACGCTCGGCGTGTGGCTCAGAGAACTGGAACCCGACTGGTCGATGGAACTGGTCGAGCGCCTCGACAAGGTGGCCGAAGAAAGCTCCAATGGCTGGAACAATGCAGGCACCGGCCACTCTGCGCTGGCCGAGCTGAACTACACCCCCGAAGACAAGAACGGTAAGGTGCAGATCTCCAAGGCCATCGAGATCAACGAGGCCTTCCAGGTCTCGCGCCAGTTCTGGGCCTGGCAAGTGAAGACCGGCGTGCTGAAGAACCCGCGCTCCTTCATCAATTCGACGCCTCACATGAGTTTTGTCTGGGGCGCCGACAACATTGCCTTCTTGAAGAAGCGCTACGACGCACTGCAGGCCAGCCCGCTGTTCCGCCCCATGCAGTATTCGGAAGACCCGGCGCAGATCGCCAAATGGGTTCCGCTGATGATGACCGGCCGCGACCCCAAGCAGAAGCTGGCCGCCACCTGGACACCCATCGGCACCGACGTGAACTTCGGCGAGATCACCCGCCAGTTCGCCACACACCTGCAGTCGCGGCCCAATTTCTCGATGAAGCTGTCGAGCGAAGTACAAGACATCAAGCGCAATGCCGACGGCACCTGGCGCGTGACCTACAAGAACCTGAAGACCGGCGCCCTTACCGAGACCGACGCGAAGTTCGTCTTCATCGGAGCAGGTGGCGGCGCACTGCATCTGCTGCAGAAATCGGACATTCCAGAGGCACGCGACTACGCGGCCTTCCCGGTGGGCGGCTCGTTCCTGGTCACCGAAAACCCCACCATCGCCCTGCAACACATGGCCAAGGCCTACGGCATCGCCTCGACCGGCGCGCCGCCGATGTCGGTACCTCACCTCGACACCCGCGTGCTCGACGGCAAGCGCCTGATCCTGTTCGGACCCTTCGCCACCTTTTCCACCAAGTTCCTGAAGGAAGGCTCCTACCTCGACCTGCTGAGCAGTACCACGCCGCAGAACCTGTGGCCCATGACCAAGGTGGGCGTGGACCAATTCGAACTGGTGCAGTACCTGACCGGCCAGCTGATGCTGTCAGATGAAGACCGCTTCAACGAACTGAAAAAATACTTCCCCGAGGCGAAGAAGGAAGACTGGCGCCTGTGGCAGGCTGGCCAGCGGGTGCAGATCATCAAGAGCGACCCGGAAAAGGGCGGCGTGCTGAAGCTGGGCACCGAGATCGTCGCATCCAAGGACAACAGCATCGCCGCACTGCTGGGCGCTTCGCCTGGCGCGTCCACGGCCGCCCCCATCATGCTGAGCGTGCTCGAAAGAGTATTTAAGGACAAGCTCGCCACGCCAGCCTGGCAGCAAAAGATCCGCCAGATTGTGCCGAGCTACGGCACGCAGCTGAACGACAGTGCGGCACGTACGGTCCAGGAATGGGCCTACACCGCCGAGCTGCTGCAGCTGGCCCAGGCACCCGCCATCGACATGGGACGGGTCGCGCAACCCGCCGTGCGCGGCGAGCCCGCCGGTAACAAGACGACGCCAGCGCGCGACATGGCCCTGTAAGGGCAAGGCCCTCTGATGCGTAACAACAAACTCGTTGGTGCTGCGTTAGGGGGCGAAACCTGCGGTTGGTGCGCCTATCCGCCCCTCCCAAAAAGGCAGCTGCGCAGCCCTAAATAGGCCTCGAACAGGCTCGCAGGGCTGAAAACCGTGGCGCCAGAGCAGCTTTACAAGGGAAAAGACGGCCTCCGCATGCGAAAAATATGCATTCCGCCTAGGAAACCGGTTTTTTCTCCAGTAGCATCACGGTCTGCCAGAGGGGAAGCTGTCACGACTTACGCAGCTCCCGAGTGAAGGGCACTGGGCCCACCACTCGGACGCTGCGTAAGTCTGAGCCGCTTCACACTGGTGAATACTCAACTCCAATAAGGACCGAACATCATGGCAACTGCGAAAAAAGCCCCGGCAAAAACTGCCGCTCCTGCAAAGAAAGCTGCTCCTGCAGCCAAGGCCGCTCCAGCAACCAAGGCGGCTCCCGCCAAGAAGGCCGCTGCAGCTCCTGCTAAGCGCGCTGTGAACGCCGCCTTCATGAAGGCCTTGACCCCCAGCGCCGCTCTGGCCGCTGTGGTCGGTGCAGCACCCCTGCCCCGTACCGAAGTCGTCAAGCAACTGTGGGTCTACATCAAGAAGCACAAGCTGCAAAACGAAGCCAACAAGCGCAACATCAAGTCCGATGCAAAGCTGAAGGCTGTGTTCGGCAAGGACGAAGTCACCATGTTCGAAATGGCTGGCCTGATCGGCAAGCATCTGAAGTAATCGGCCCTGGGTCGAATACAAAGCCGCAGCGATGCGGCTTTTTTTATGGGTTTTTAAACAAAAACCGCTTCCAGCGCATATTCTTCCTGCGCGAGCAGCTACTATTTAAATAGCAAAAAAGCTTTCCCCTCAGCCATGCAAGCCAGCCTCGAATTCCACGACTCCGAAGTGCGCAGCACGGCTGCGCAGGCCGACACGCTGCAGATCGCTTTCTCCGCCGCCTGGGTGCGCATGGCGCCGGACCAGGCGGGCTATGCGCAGTCGCTGCATATCCAGTGCCTGGGAGCCCGCTGGGACGGCTCGCTGGCCGACTGCATGGGCCGGCTCTCTGGCGGGCGGCTGCTGGACGGCCAATCCGTACTGTCCAGCCTGGCCCTGCCCTACAAGTCTGCCGGCGCGGTGCGGCTGGAGCTGCAGTTCAGCAACGGCACGCAGCTGCAGGTCCACGCCCAGTCGCTAGTTTGCGGCTTCACCGGCGACCCGAAGTTCGTCGAGTCGTTTGCCTGCTGAGGCCGGCTAGGCCGCGCGGCCCAGCAGCAGACTGCCGCCCGTGCCCGGCGACAGCTTGAACACCGCCACAGCTTGCACCAGTTCCAGCGCCTGGGCCTTCAAGCTGCTGGCCGAGGCGGCCATTTCCTCCACCAAAGCGGCGTTCTGCTGGGTCACCAGGTCGATCTGCGTCACCGCCTCGCCCACCTGGCTGACACCCGCGCTCTGCTCGCTGCTGGCGGCGCTGATCTCGCCGACGATGGCCGTCACGCGGCGGATCGCACCGACCACCTCGGTCATCGTAGTGCCGGCCTGGTTCACCAGCGCCGTGCCGCGCTCGGTGCGCTCCACGCTGGTGGCGATCAGTTGTTTGATCTCCTTGGCCGCGCTGGCGGCGCGCCCGGCCAGGCTGCGCACCTCGCCGGCCACCACCGCAAAGCCGCGGCCCTGCTCGCCCGCGCGGGCGGCTTCCACGGCCGCGTTCAAAGCCAGGATATTCGTCTGGAACGCGATGCCATCGATCACGCCGATGATGTCGGAAATCTTGCTGGACGCCTCGTGGATGCCCTTCATGGTATCCACCACCTGTCCCACCACCTCGCCGCCTTGCACCGCCACCGTGCTGGCCCGCAGCGCAAGTTGGTTGGCTTCGCGTGCACTGTCAGCGTTCTGCCGCACCGTGGCGCTCAGCTGCTCCATCGATGCCGCGGTCTGCTCCAGTGCGCTGGCCTGGCTCTCGGTGCGGGCCGACAGATCATGGTTGCCCTGGGCAATCTCCGAGCTGGCCATCGACACCGCGTCCGAGCCATGGCGCACGCGCGAGACCACGCTCGACAGGCTGCTGCGCATCGCCTCCAGCGTGTGCAGCAACTGGGCGGTCTCATCCGCCCCGGTCACATGCAGCCGCTGCGACAGCTCGCCGCCGGCAATCTGGCTGGCGGCCGCACCGGCCTGGCCAATCGGCCCGGTGATCAGCCGGGTAATCCACACCGCCAGAAAGCTGGCAATGGCGATGGCCACCACCAGCAAACCAATCACCCAGCGCAGGGACGCGGCAAACACCTGCTGCGACGACGCATAGGCCGTGTCGGCACCATCGCCATTCAGCTTCACCAGCTTGGCAATCGCGCCGGCCATCACGCGGAAGGTGGTGCGCGATTCGCCGTTCAGAAAGGCCTTGGCGGGCTCGTGCTGGGCCTCCCCTCCGCGCGATATCGGCAACAGCTTGGCATTGCTGGCGTAGTGCGCGCTGGTCATGCCCTTGAGCGCGTCGAACTGGGCCCGCTCCTCGGCGGAGCCTATGGTCGGCTCATAGGCCGCCAAGGCGTCGTCGATGCGTTTTTTGGCAGCTTGCAGGCGCTTGTCGTTTTCGGCCACCCCGGCCGGGTCCACGGCCAGCACGTGCTGGATCTCGGCCCGGCGGTATTCGTTCAGCGCTGCGTCGACCTCGCCGAGGATGCGCGTGCTGGGCAACCAGTTGGTGGCAATATCCTTGGTGCTGGTGTTGACCTTGTCGAGTTGGGTCACGGCATATACGCCGGTGATGACGGTCAACAGCAGGATCGCGATGAAAGCCACCGCCAGCTTGACCCCAATCTTCAGATTTGAAAAAGCCATTGTTCACTCCTATGCGGGTAGACAGACCAGTCGACGCAGGCAGCGCCGGGCCGCTGCAAATTAGCAGACCCGCCCGGCCCGTGGGCCACCCGCCACCCACACCTTCATCAGAATGGATGAAAACCCCGGGCGCCCCGCAGTTCCTTCTCGCCTACCAAGGCGTTTGCGCAGTCCTCCTATGCGCAACACGCTACACTTTAAATAGCAAATCAACCAGACAAGCACAGCGCCAAGCACCGCCATGACCACGCCCCCCACACTGCGCATCGCCGCAGCCCAATCCTGCTCGGTGCCCGGCGACATCGCCGCCAATCTGCGCACCCACCTGCAGTTCATAGACGCGGCCCGCCAGGCCCGGGCCGATCTGCTGCTGTTTCCCGAACTGTCGCTCAGCGGCTACGAGCCCGCGCTGCTGCCCGGCTGCGTGCTGCACCCCGCTGACAGCCGGCTCGCGCCCTTGCAGGCGCTGGCGCGCGAGGCCGGCATGGCCATCGTCGTCGGCGCGCCAGTGGCCAGCGGCGTGGCCGACAAGCCCTGTATTGGCGCCATCAGCTTCTACCCGGACGGCAGCAGCACGGTCTACCGCAAGCAGCACCTGCACGCCAGCGAAGACCGCTTCGCCGCACCGGGCGCGGTGGACGCCGGCAACCCCAACCACTACCTGCTGGGCCACATGCCCGCGGCCCTGGCCATCTGCGCCGACGCCATGCACAGCCCGCATGCCGAGCGCGCCGTGGCCGCTGGCGCCGCGCTCTACCTGGCCAGTTCGCTGGTCTCCGAGGGCGGCTATGCGGCCGAAGCCCTGCAGCTGCAGCGCTACGCCCGGCAGTGGAAGCTGGGCGTGCTGCTGGCCAACCACGGCGGCCCGAGCGGTGGCTACACCAGCGCCGGCAAAAGCGGCTTCTGGGCGCCGGGCGGCGGGCTGGTGGTGGCCGCAGTCGGCACCGGCAACGTCCTGCTGCTGGCCAGCTGCGAGGCCGGCGTATGGAGCGGTGCGCTGCAGCCGGTCTAGACTATCGCTGTCACCGCAACCTTTCCGCACCGAGGTCCGCCATGCCCCCCACCCTCCACACCGGCTACCTGCCTGGCTGCATAGGCCGCATCGCCGAGCTGCACGCCCGCTACTACCACCCGCTGGTCGGCTTCGGTCTGCCGTTCGAGGCCAAGGTGGCGCGCGAACTGGCCGCCTTTTGCGAACGCATGGACCCGCAGCGCGACGGCCTGTGGCTGGCCCTGCAAGACGGCGTGGTGCATGGGTCGATTGCCATCGACGGCGCCCACGCCGCCCAGGACGGCGCGCACCTGCGCTGGTTCATCGCCTCCGACGCGCTGCGCGGCAGCGGCATGGGCAAGCAGCTGCTGTCCACAGCCATGGACTTCTGCAACGCCCGGGGCTATGGCCACAGCTACCTCTGGACCTTCGACGGCCTGGGCGCGGCCCGGCATTTGTACGAAAAGCACGGCTTCCAGTTGGTGCACCAGCAAGCCGGCACGCAGTGGGGTGCCGAGGTGCGCGAACAAAAGTTCGAGCGGCGCGCTGATATCTAGAATCTAAAGAAAATCAGCCGCCAGCGCACACCCTACCTGCGTGAGCTGCTATGAAAACAGGAATAGGTATCGCGCGCACCGTACCGGCGTCAGTCGGCAATGGCTGGGCTATAGTGACCATCCTTGTCTCGTTCCAAGCCGCCCCACCCCTTCCACGCGCATGTTCGAGTTCCTCTTTTCCATCTTTGGCGAGTTCCTGCTGCAGATCGTCGTAGAGACGTTTTTTGAACTCGGCCTGCACTCGTTGGCCGAGCCATTCCGCCGCAAGCGCAACCCTTGGATGGCGGCTACCGGCTACGCGATCTTTGGCGCCCTCTTCGGCGCGCTGAGCCTGCTGCTGTTCCCTGCGCACTTGGTACTGAACCACCTGGGCCAGCTGTCCAACCTGCTGCTGGTCCCAGTGGCCGCGGGTCTCGGCATGTCCGCCCTCGGCGCCTGGCGCGAGCGCCGCGGCCAAGATGCGCTGCGCATCGACAGCTTCTCCTACGGCTATCTGTTTGCACTGGCGTTTGCTTTAGTGCGCTTCCAGTTTGCCAATTGAAAAATAGCCAACACATGCTTTTGCGCCAGCAACAACAAACCACCATGCGCATCGCGTCTTGAAGTGCAATCCACATGATCGTTCCACAATATTGGGCTGAAGCCCGCCTGCAGCAACGGCATAAAGGTAAACAGACTACGGTGCGCCGCTTTGGTTGGTCGGACACCGACCAAGCCAGCGCCCAAGCCAGTGCGGACACGCGTGCCCAAGAAGCCATGTCCCGTCTGCTGGCGGGCGAGAAGCTGGAGCGCCGCGAGCCCAAAATGCCGTACAACGGCGCGTCTGGCGTGCCCATCCGCGAGGAGATCGTCAGCCGCCACGGCAGCACCATCATCACGCGCAACGCGTACGGCGCGCGCTGCCTCAACACGCCCCATGCCCTCTTCGCCGATATCGACTTTCCGGACAAGTCCTACTTGCGGCTTGGCCTGCGGGGCGGCGTCGCCATACTGCTGATGGCAGCTGCCATAGGCTGGCTTGCGCAATCGCGGTTTGCCGGCATGGCCTTCGCCCTGCTGGCATTCATTGCATCCGGGCCCGTCACGCGGTGGATTCAAAGCCGCCGCCCCGACGAGGCAGCTGCCGCCGAGGCTCTGGCACGCAGCCGGGTTGCCCAGTTCGCGCAAGAACATGCCGACTGGAGCCTGCGCCTGTACCGCACGCCCGCCGGGCTGCGCGTGCTGGCCACGCACCAGCCTTTTGACCCCTCGGACCCGGCCGTCGACGCGTTCTTCAAAGCGGTCCAGGCAGATGCTGTGTACGCCGCCATGTGCAACAACCAGCAATGCTTCCGCGCCCGGGTGAGCCCCAAGCCTTGGCGCATCGGCATACAGACCAATATGCGCCCCCGGCCCGGCGTCTGGCCCATCAAGCCGGAACAACTGGGCGTCAGAAACGCCTGGATCGCCCAGTACGAAGCCCAAGCACCGGCCTACGCTGCTTGCAGATTTGTGGAAACCCTAGGCAGCGGCGCCATCCACGCGGACATCCAAGCCGTGCAAGAACTGCACGATGCGATGTGCCAAGCCACACAACCCCACATGCCTTTAGCCTAAGCTAGCGCATATTCCGCCTTCGCCAGCAGCTACTAATTCAATAGCACAATGCCGACCATAGAACAGCTTGCCCCATCCGCCGCGCCTGCCGGCATCGACTTCTGGTCCGTCCGCCACGTGGTGGAATCAACCGAGCGCCTGACGGTGCGCAACGACGTGGCCGAGGCGCCTTCGCGCGAGCGCGATGCCGGCGTGATGGTCTCGGTGCAGCACGGCGGCGGGCTTGGGTATGCCGCGACCAGCGACGTGTCGGAGCGCGGCCTGCGCCAGGCATTTGCGCAGGCGCAAGACTTGGCGGCGGCCAGCGCCGCGCACAGCGTGTTCGACTTCCGCGATGCACCGCGGCCCGGCGGCCGGGGCGACTACCGATCCGCCACCACACGGCCCATCGCGCAGACCTCGCTGGCCGAGCGCTTCGATCTGCTCAAAGACGTCTGCGCCAGCGCCAACATCGGCGACGCCATCAAGGACCGCCGCGCCTCGCTGTGGACCACGCATACCGAGCAACTGCTGGTCACCAGCGACGGCGGCCACATGGCGCAGAACTGGGACTTTGTGGTGCCCAACATCCTGGCCGTGGCCAGCGCCAACGGAGATACCCAAACCCGCTCCGCCGCCGGCCAGTACAACGGCTTTTGCCAGCAAGGTGGTCTGGAGGTGCTGGAGCGCGCCGGTTTCGCCCAGGACGGCCCGCGCGTGGCGCGTGAAGCACTGGAGCTGGTGCAGGCCCCCAACTGCCCCAGCGGCGTGATGGACGTGCTGCTGATGCCCGACCAGATGATGCTGCAGATCCACGAAAGCATAGGCCACCCGCTGGAGCTGGACCGCATCCTGGGCGACGAGCGCAACTTTGCCGGCACCAGCTTCGTGACGCTGGACATGTTCGGCCACTACGCCTACGGCAGCCCGCTGCTGAACGTCAGCTTCGCGCCCGACCAGCAGCATGAATTTGCCGGCTTTGCCTTCGACGACGACGGTACGCCGGCGCAGCGCGAATGGATCATCCGCCACGGCATCCTGCAGCGGCCACTGGGCGGCAGCCTATCGCAAGCCCGCGCCCAAGGCCTGTTACCAGGCCTGGGCGGCGTGGCCACCACCCGTTCCTGCAACTGGAATCGCGCCCCCATAGACCGCATGAGCAACCTGAACATCGAGCCCGGCGACAGCACGCTGGATCAGATGATCGCCAGCATCGACTACGGCATCCTGCTGCGCACCAATGCGTCGTGGAGCATCGACGACTCGCGCAACAAGTTCCAGTTCGGCTGCGAATGGGGACAGATGGTGCGCAACGGGAAGTTGGCCGAAGTGGTCAAGCGGCCCAACTACCGCGGCATCTCCGCCGGCTTCTGGCGCTCGCTGGCGATGGTCGGCGACGCATCCACCTTCAAGGTGATGGGCACGCCCTACTGCGGCAAGGGCGAACCGAACCAGGTGATACGCGTGGGCCACGCGGCGCCTGCCTGTTTGTTCAAAGACGTGTCGGTGTTTGGTGGAGCCGCATGATGCAAAGCTATTTCCAGCAACTCGCCGCAGCCGTCTGCGCGCCCCTGGCCGGCACCGACCGCGTCACCCTGTACTTCAGCGCCGAAGCATCCGACTTCATCCGCTTCAACCATGCCCAGGTGCGCCAGGCCACGCATGTGGAGCAGCGCTACGGCACGGTCAGCGTCGTCAGCGGCCAGAAGCGCGCATCGAGCAGCATCAGCCTGGGCGGCGACCTGGCGGCCGACACGGAAGCCCTGCTGGCCGAGCGCACCGCGCTGCTGGAGCAGCTGCCGCTGGTGCCCGACGACGCCTACCTGCTGCTGCCCGAGGCGGTGGTCAACACCGAGCGCAGTGCCACCGGTAGCCTGCCGACGCCGCAGCAACTGATGGACGCGGTGGCCGAGCATGCGGCCGGCAGCGACCTGGTCGGCTTCTACGCCGGTGGCAGCGTGGTACAGGCCTTTGCCGACAGCCGCGGCCAGCGCAACTGGCACAGCGTGGAAAGCTTTCTCTTCGACTGGTGCCTGTACCGTGAGAAAGACCAGGCGGTGAAATGCAGCTATGCCGGTACCGCTTGGAGCAGCGCCGAATTTGCCCGCCGCGTAGCCGAGGCCCGCGCCCGCATCCAGCTGCTGGCGCTGCCGCCGAAAACCCTGGCACCCGGCGCCTACCGCGTCTACTTCAGCCCGGTGGCGGTGGCCGAGCTGCTGGGCACTTTGTCTTGGGGCGGCTTTGGCTTGAAAGACCTGCAAACCGGCACCTCCAGCCTGCTGCTGGCGCACCAGGGCAAGGCACCGCTGAGCCCGCTGCTGACGCTGACCGAGGCCACGGCCGAAGGCATCGCCCCGCGCTTTCAGGCCGATGGCTTCACCAAGCCCGACGCGGTAGCGCTGGTGCGCGCTGGCCAGATGGCGGCCTCGCTGACCAGCCCGCGCAGCGCCAAGGAATACAGCCAGCCTACCAACGGCAGCCATGGCGGTGAAAGCCCCGAGTCGCTGGCCATGGCCCCCGGCAGCCTGCCCGAGGCCGAGGTGCTGCAGGCGCTGGGCACCGGCGTCTACATCGGCAATCTGCACTACCTGAACTACAGCGACCGCCAGGCCTGCCGTATGACCGGCATGACCCGCTTTGCCTGCTTCTGGGTGGAAGACGGCCAGATCGTCGCGCCGATCCCCGTGATGCGTTTCGACGACTCGTTCCTGCGCATGTTCGGCCCGGGCCTGGTGGTGCTGACCGAGCATGCCGAGCTGGTGCCGGCCGACAGCACCTACGGCGCGCGACAGCTGCAGAGCATCACTGCGCCGGGGGCGATCGTTGAGGGGTTTGCGCTGACGCTGTGAGGCGATCAGATTGATATGAAATCGCGTTTCTACGCAGACAGCTAGGGCGCCAGCAGCTATACATTAAGGAGCAACTCCCGGATGCGGGCATAAATCCGCATAATGGGGCAAGCCTTCTGGACCACAGACGGCAGCACAAGATCAACCCTCTCGAAAGCCGCCATTCGACATGTTTGCTTTTTTTAAACGCGCCAAGCGCTCCGCGCCCGGCCCGCTGAGTATTTCGGACGAGTCGCCGGCCATGCGCATGGCGCTGGAAGAGCGCATGGCCTACCGCAAGGAATGCCTGTACCAGTCGATCCGCGAGACGTTTTTGTCGATGGAGGTGGTCTCGCACATGTACCGCTTCAAGGTGATGCCGGTGGACGAGCGGCACCACCGCTTCATTGCCATGGTCGACGTAGCCAAGTCGTTTGTCGCCGGCAAGCATGCCAAGACCAAGAGCTTTGCCGCAATGGAGCACAGCATGCGCGACCACGCCTACCGGCGCTTCGGCATCGTGATCGACGGCATGTACTGGCGGGTCAGCGAAACCGAAGACCAATTTGAACGCCGCTCCCGCGCCACCGACCCGGCGCGCACCGGCAACTTTGAGCCCGCGGCCGGGCAACGCACGGCGGGCGGCCCACAGAAGCCCACAGGCGTGCTGTCGCGGAATCGCTACCAGCCGATTTCGCCCGAGGAGCGCGCAGCCTTCATGGAAGCCCTGGAGCGCGGCAAGCCGCCGCCACCGGTGCGTGTGGGCGAGCTCGAATACCAGTCGGACCTGATGCCGCTGGAGGGCGGGATCATGATCGGCGGCACCCAGTACGGCAAGCTGTAGGCGCCGGCCTCAGCCGTATTTGTTGCCGACTTCGGCGCGGATGGGGTGGGTGTCGTAGACGATGGTCATGCAGGTAATCTGCCCCTGCGCATCGAAATCGAAGACGTCGGCGCAGTTGAAATGCACCATGCTGCCGTCCTTCAGCTGCCAGTGGTAGACAAAGTAGCCAACCGCGCGCGGTGCATTCCGCGCACTCAGCAGGATGTCGATGGTCTCGATCTGGCTTTGGCCCGAGGCATCGCGGACCTTCTCGAAAAACGGGCGCGGGCCCATCCAACCCAGGAACGGGGAAAACACCTGCGCATCGCCGCTGAACAGGGCGCAGATCGCATCCACATCGCCCCGCTCCAACTGGGCCAGGTATTGTTCTATGGTCTCGACGTAAGACGTGTGGGTAGCCGGTTGGCCCATATATAGCTCCTGTAACTCCTGGATTTCCGCTTCAAATGCTTTCCGCAGTGCTCTGCGCCAAGCCCGATAATGGCCGCTATAGCATGCATCTGAAGCATGCTGTCTCGCAAACCACGTGGGAATTTTAGGAAGCAAGTGCCGATTGGGCTAACGAAAGATTCGCACAATACCCATGCGTTGAACGCATGCCACAGCCATGCCATCAGAACTCCCACCTCTATATGCCTTGCAGGCCTTTGTGGCGGCGGCCCAGCTCGGCAGCTTTACCCGCGCCGCCACGGCGCTGCACCTGACGCAGAGCGCGGTGAGCCGGCAGATCCAGCTGCTGGAAGAGTTCTACGGCTGCCCGCTGTTCGTCCGCCAGGCCAAGGGCCTGGTGCTCAGCGCCGAGGGTACGCAGCTGCTGCCGGCGGTGCAGGAGGCCTTCAAAACCCTCAAACAGGCCACGGCCAGCCTCGCCCCGGCACGCGGCGTGCTGACCCTGCAGCTGCCGCCCACGCTGGCCTCGCGCTGGTTTCTGCCGCGGCTGCCACAGCTGCGCCAGGCGCTGCCCGACCTGGAGGTACGCATCGCCACCCACTGGTCGGATGCACCCGACTTCAGCCGCAGCGGCGTGGATGCCATCGTCGCGCATGGCCTGGGCGGTTGGCCGCATTTGGTGGAGGTGCCGCTGATGCAAGAAAAGTTGACGCCGTTGTGCGCGCCGGCCTTGCTGCCCCAGCTGCAGAACATCCGCGATCTGGCGAACTTGCAGCTGCTGCACCCCGACCCGCGGCTGCGCGAATGGGCGCTGTGGTTGAAAGGCGTGGGGGCCGATATGCCGGACCCGGCGCAAGGCCAGGTGTTTGACACGTTGGACATGGCGCTGTCGGCCGCCACCCGCGGCCAGGGCGTGGCGATTGCCGACCCGGCGCTGCTGCGCGAAAGCCTGGCAGACGGCGTGCTGGCCATGCCGTTCCACCAGCAGATTCCCAGCGGTATGTCGTACTTTCTGACCTACCCCGCGCAGCGCGCCGAACAGGGCAAGCTCAAGGCATTCCAGGCCTGGCTGCTCGCGCAGCTTCACACCGAATAGGCCGCTAGCGCACATATAGCCTGCGCAAGCAGCTACGCATTCCATAGCAAAATGCCCCCTGCAGACCGCAAGGTCCGCAGGGGGCATGGCGTCAAAGCCTGGTGGCTTCAGCGCATGGCGCTATCAGGCCGCGACGGTCTTCAGTGCGGCGTTCAGCGTGGCGCTGGGGCGCATCACGGCGTCGGTCTTGGCGACGTCAGGCAGGTAGTAGCCGCCGATGTCCACGGCCTGGCCTTGCACCGCATTCAGTTCGGCCACGATCTTCTCTTCGTTCTCGGTCAGGGCCTTGGCCACGGGTGCGAACTGGGCTTGCAGGGCCGCGTCCTCGGTCTGTGCGCCCAGGGCCTGGGCCCAGTACAGCGCCAGGTAGAAATGGCTGCCACGGTTGTCCAGCTGGCCGGTCTTGGGCGATGGGCCCTTGTTGTGGTCCAGCAGCTTGCCGGTGGCCGCGTCCAAGGTCTTGGCCAGCAGCTTGGCCTTGTCGTTGCCGGTCTTGATGCCCAGGTCTTCCAGCGACACGGCCAAAGCCAGGAACTCGCCCAGCGAATCCCAGCGCAGGTGGTTTTCTTCCACCAGCTGCTGCACGTGCTTGGGCGCCGAGCCGCCAGCACCGGTTTCGTACATGCCGCCGCCGGCCATCAAAGGCACGATGGACAGCATCTTGGCCGAGGTGCCGAGTTCCATGATGGGGAACAGGTCGGTCAGGTAGTCGCGCAGGATGTTGCCGGTGGCGCTGATGGTGTCTTCTCCGCGGATCACGCGCTCCAGGGTGTAGCGCATGGCGCGCACCTGGCTCATGATCTGGATGTCCAGGCCGGTGGTGTCGTGCTCGTGCAGGTACATCTTGACCTTGGTGATCAGCTGGGCTTCGTGCGGACGGTAAGCGTCCAGCCAGAAGACGACGGGCATGCCGGAATTGCGCGCGCGGCTCACAGCCAGCTTGACCCAGTCGCGGATGGCGGCGTCCTTGACCTGGCACATACGCCAGATGTCGCCGGCTTCCACGTTCTGGCTCAGCAGCACTTCGCCGGTAGCCAGGTCGGTGATGTTGGCCACGCCGTCTTCGGCGATTTCAAAGGTCTTGTCGTGCGAGCCGTATTCTTCGGCCTGCTGGGCCATCAGGCCGACGTTGGGCACCGTGCCCATGGTCTTGGGATCGAAGGCGCCGTGCCATTTGCAGAAGTTGATGATTTCCTGGTAGATGCGGGCGAAGGTCGATTCAGGCATCACAGCCTTCACGTCCTTCAGACGGCCATCGGCGCCCCACATCTTGCCGCCGCTGCGGATCATGGCGGGCATGGACGCGTCGACGATCACGTCGTTGGGCGAATGGAAGTTGGTGATGCCCTTGGCCGAGTCCACCATGGCCAGTTCGGGGCGGTGCTCGTGGCAGGCGTGCAGGTCGCGCTTGATCTCGTCCTGCTTGCTTTGCGGCAAGGTGGTGATCTTGTCGTACAGATTGGCCATGCCGTTGTTCACGTTCACGCCCAGTTCATCGAACAGCTTGGCGTGTTTTTCGAACGCGTCCTTGTAGAAAATCTTCACGCAGTGGCCAAACACGATGGGGTGCGAAACCTTCATCATCGTGGCCTTGACGTGCAGCGAGAACATCACGCCGGTCTTGTGCGCGTCTTCGATTTCTTTTTCGTAGAACTCGACCAGCGCCTTCTTGCTCATGAACATGCTGTCGATGACTTCACGGTCCAGCAGCGACACCTTGGGCTTGAGGATGACGGTCTTGCCGCTCTTGGTGATCAGCTCCATCTTCACATCACGCGCCTTGTTCAGCGTGATGGACTTTTCGCCATGGTAGAAGTCGCCATGGTGCATGTGCGAGACATGCGAGCGCGAAGCCTGGCTCCACTCGGCCATGCTGTGCGGGTTCTTGCGCGCGTATTCCTTGACGGCCTTGGGGGCGCGGCGGTCCGAGTTGCCTTCGCGCAGCACTGGGTTCACGGCGCTGCCGGTGCACTTGGAATAGCGGGCGCGGATGGATTTTTCTTCGTCGTTCTTCGGATCTTCAGGGAAGTCGGGAATCGCGTAGCCCTTGCCCTGCAGTTCCTTGATACAGGCTTGCAGCTGGCCCACGGAGGCGCTGATGTTGGGCAGCTTGATGATGTTGGTGTCGGGCAACAGGGTCAGGCGACCGAGTTCGGCCAGGGTGGCAGGAACCTTCTGCTCTTCAGACAGGAATTCAGGAAACTCAGCCAGCACGCGGGCCGCCACCGAGATGTCGCTGGTCACCACGTCGATACCGGCAGCCGCGGTAAAAGACTGGACGATGGGCAGCAGCGAATAGGTCGCCAACCGCGGCGCTTCGTCGGTCAGGGTGTAGATGATCTTTGATTTTTCGGCAGACATGGATGACCTCTCAGGCAATAAACAAAATGGGCAAGCCGTTTGGAGCGGCTAAACAGGGTCGCTCCTGCGACATTCAGCGGCCTAGAGTCTACTTTAGGGGCGCCCAGAAAATCGATTTGGGCATGAAGTCATGTCGTAGAGCATGGGGATGTAGGCTTACGCTGCAAGTAGATCAAGAGAAACCCGGAAGGCGGCGCGTGTAGATTTTTCGGACATAGCAAGCTGCACTCGAGCCTGAGCTACTTAGAAAGTCCTCCTGCTTCCTCACGCGTTAGGTAAATAATTTGGGGTAAGCTATTTCGGCCCCAGCCGGTGCAGCCCGTTATTGCGTTCAACGCCTTCTATCCATGCCCCAACCTCTCATTACCGCGATTGTTTCGACATACAGCGCCGAACGTTTCATGCGCAGTTGTCTGGAGGATCTGGTAGAGCAAACCCTCTTTAGCGAGATGGAGGTGTTGGTGATTGACAGCGGCTCTCCGCAGGGAGAGAGTGCTATTTGCGAGGAGTTTGTGCGCAAATATCCGCAGATCAAGCTCCTACGCACCGAGCGCGAACCTTTGTATGTGGCATGGAACCGCGCCATTCCATTGGCCAGGGGGCAATACCTGACCAATGCCAATACCGATGACCGCCACCACCCCGACTTCATGGCGACCATGGTTGCCGCACTGGAAAGCCACCCCGAGGCCGCGTTGGCGTACGCCGACCAGCTGATCAGCCATACGGAAAACGAGAGCTTTGCCGAATGCGAGAGCCGTGGCGCCAAGCTGCGCCGCTGGCCCGACTACACGCCAGAGGACTTACTGCTGCGCTGCATTACCGGGTCGCAGCCGGTGTGGCGCAAATCGCTGCACAGTGCGCTGGGCGTTTTTGATACCAGCTACCGCATCGCAGCCGATTACGATATGTGGCTGCGGTTCGCCAGCCAGCACCCGCTGCTGCATGTTCCCAAAGCCTTGGGCGTATTTTTTGATTCTCCTCACACCATCTCAGGGGCGAGCAACCAAGTTCATGTCAATTTGGAAACACTGGCTATCCAAAAAACCTATGTCGATCATCCGAACTGGCGGGGTATTCCAAAAATGCGCAAGCGTTTAGCTGCAGAGCTGTTTGGCCGGGGTTACCAGCATATTGAGCGCGACCACAATGTGCAGGCGGCGCAGCCTTTTATCCGGGAAGCGGTAAAGCTGGACCCAACCAATCTTCGATTTTTAAAAACTTATGCCGTCCGCTGTCTCGCAGGCATTCAATAAAAGGCATAGCGTGAAAAAATATTTAATTACCGGATTCTCGGGTTTTGTAGGGCGTCATTTTTTAGATTATTTAAATGGTTTGAATGAACCAATTTCTGTACTGGGCATTGACCGGGATGCGGTTAATTTTGACCTGAACCAGTTTGGCAATCTGGAATGTGCGTTCAAGAAGGCCGATTTATTGCAAAGCCATGAATGGGAGCCTTTGATTGCGCTGTTTCAGCCAGATTACATCGTGCATTTGGCGTCTTTTAGCAGTGTGGCGTTCAGCTGGGTGAATCCTATTCAGAGTTTTGCCAATAACACCAATGTATTTTTGAATCTTCTGGAGACGGTGCGTAAGGTCAATCCCCGCTGCCGCATTTTGTCGATTGGCTCTTCTGAGGAATATGGCGCTTGCGCCTTGGACCAATTACCTTTGACCGAGGACGCCAAGCTCAACCCCGTCAGCCCTTACGCGGTGGCGCGTGTGTCCCAGGAACTGTTATCCACGGTGTATGTCGATGGGTTTGGCTGCGACATTGTGATGACCCGCTCGTTCAACCACATCGGTCCCGGACAGCTAGATACCTTTGTCATTTCTTCGTTCGCCCGCAAGCTATTGGCCATACAAAATGGAAGTGCAGATGCCGTCATGTTGACAGGCGACACTACCATCGTGCGCGACTTTGTCGATGTGCGGGACGTTGTGCGCGCGTATGACCTGCTTTTGCGGCAAGGGCGTTCTGGCCATATCTACAACATCTGCAGCGGCACCGGCGTAGCATTGAAGTCAGTGATTGACCAGATGGCTTCCATTCTGGGGATTTCTGTCGTACAGAAAATAGACCCTCAGCTGGTTCGGCCTAATGACAACAAGGCCATTATTGGATCCCTGAAAAAAATCAATGATGAAATTGGGTGGGCGCCAAGCATTCCACTGGATACCAGCCTGCGGGATATCTTGAACTACTGGCGCGAAAAATCCATCGCATGAAAATACTTTATGACCACCAGGCCTTTGAAATGCAGAAGTTCGGAGGTATTTCCCGTTACTTTTGCGAGCTTATTACCCAGCTAGACAACACCCCTACAGCCTCGGTAGAAGTGGCCATACAGTACTCTCATAACGAGTATTTGAAGAGCACCCGGTTTGGATTGAAGACACAGGAAAATCCGGATAGTTACGAGAATTTTATGAGAGGGCACGATTTTCGCGGAAAATGGAACCTCTACGCCGCCAGAAACAAGCTGCGCAAACCAATTGATGCAGAGGCGATTAACAAGCAAGTGGCTATTGCCGCGTTGCAGCGGCAAGATTTCGATGTCTTCCATCCCACGTACTACGACGATTATTTTTTGCCCTACATAGGCAATAAGCCATTCGTTTTAACCGTGTACGACATGATCCATGAGATCTACCCCGAGTATTTCAATCTGGCGGACCGTACCTCAGACCGTAAACGCAGGCTGGCCCAGAAGGCCCACAAGATTCTGGCCATATCAGAGTGCACGAAGAAAGACTTGGTACAGTTTTTTGGCATATCCGCTGAAAAAGTGGAGGTGGTCCATCTGGCCAGTTCCATGGGCACTACTAACACCCCGCCCACCCGATCGTCCGAGCTACCTGCACGGTACGTGTTGTTTGTGGGATCACGGACGGTCTATAAAAACTTTTTCTTCCTTATCAACAGCATACGCACGCTACTGGCTGCAGACCCGGAACTGCACATCGTCTGCACCGGGACCGGGTTCAACAAGAACGAGCGTGTGTTCTTCGAGATACACGGCCTGGCAGACCGGGTGCACCACCGCTCGGCCAACGATGCCGAGTTGCAAGCGCTCTACCAGCAGGCGCAGGTGTTTGTGTTTCCGTCGCTGTACGAAGGATTTGGCTTGCCGGTGCTAGAAGCCTTCAGCTGCGCCTGCCCTACAGTGCTTGGCAATTCCGGCTCCTTGCCGGAAATCGGTGGTGACGGCGCTTTGTACTTCGAACCCAAAGATGCCCAGTCGCTCCGGCTAGCGATGTCACAAGCGCTGTACGACCAAGCATTGCGCTCCGACCTGGTAGCTCGTGGGCAGCGCCGCCTTGCGCTATTTACCTGGGAAAAAACTTGCCGCGGCACCGAGATCGCTTACCGCGAGCTGGCGGGCTCACAAGCAGCGCCCGTAACCAGGATTCGCACTGCTTGAATGCCTGCAAGAGCGTCGCTGCCAGCAAACGAATGACTGCCAGTTGCTGCGTGGGTGCAGCATCAATAGCTGCCACCACATATCGGATATAGGCGACCTGCTCGCCGACGTTGTGGTCTCGCGCAGTTCATCCTCTGTTTGAGGGATGCATCGGGCGCCGCTGAACCGTAGACTGCCCCCGCGCTTACCAGAACTTTACTTTTCCCAAAAGAAGGCGCACTGTTTAGAAGTTGCGTGTTTGGCAATTAGTGGGCAAAAACCGCGTTTTTTGCGCCGCGCGCCCTACTGCCACAGCGGATGTCCGCGCTGTGCCCACCCCGCCAGTCCTGCAGCAGCGTGGATATTCCGTTTCCTTCACCGGAGGATGGCGATGGCACATCGGCACTGGCACACAACAACCCGCTGGCTCCTGTTGCTGGGCGGCCTGCTCATCGCAGCATGCTCCCAAGGCCCGCAACCCGGCGCGGTGCTGGACGAGGCCAAGCTCGCCGGCCGCGACGGCAAGAGCTTCCCGCATGCAGCCGAGGACTACTTCCATGACATGGACGGCGCGCTGGCGCTGTCGCCGCAGGAAGTGGCCGGGCGCAATATGTGGATCGTCTGGACCGGCGGCAACGACCGCCTGTGGGACCACATGACGGACTTCACCTTCGGCGCCTTCGACCTGCTGAAATCCATCAGCTCGCACCCCAGCCAGGGCTATTCGCGGGCCAACCGCTGGGAATACCTGGGCCTGGTCAACGAGCCCTGCTTCGGCAATGCCAGCGGCCCCGACAAAGCCCGCCACGGCCTGTGGCTGGATGTGCGCGACAAAGGTTGCGCGCCCGACCCGTTCGAAGACGCCACCAAGTACCCGGGCGTGGCCATCGGCGCGCGCGGCAAGCCGCTGGGCGACGGCAGCACGCTGCCGGTGGGCTCGTACTACGGCGAAGCCACCGGCATCGTGGGGCTGCGCCTGTTTCCGAATCCGGCGTTTGACGAAAAAGCCGCCAAGGCCTGGGACGCGGAAAAGTACTACACCGACCCCAAGTACTACAACCGGCAGGACCTGGTGCGGCCCTACCGGGTCGGCATGTCCTGCGGCTTCTGCCATGTAGGCCCGAGCCCAGTGAACCCGCCCAGCGACCCGAATGCGCCTGCCTTCGCCAACCTCAGCTCGTCGGTGGGCGCGCAGTACATGTGGGTAGACCGGCTGTTCATCCACAACGCCAACAAACCCGAGGGCCAGAAGAACTACATGTACCAGTTGGCGCACAGCTTCCGGCCCGGCGCCATGGACACCTCGCTGATCTCCACCGACAACATCAACAACCCGCGCACCATGAACGCCGTGTACGACTTCATGGCCCGCATGGGTACGGCCAAGCAGCTGTGGCATGAAAAGCTCAGCGGCGGCGAGCTGGACAACAAGCAGTTCAACGACTACATCGCCAGCGGCCCGCTGAGCGAGTTCTTTGATAAGGCCAGTAGCACTGTGCGCACCCCGCATGTGCTGAAGGACGGCGCCGATTCGGTCGGTCTGCTGGGCGCGCTGAACCGGGTCTACCTGAACATCGGTCTGTTCAGCGAAGAATGGCTGCTGCATTTCAACGCCGTGGTCGGCGGCAAGACCGTCACCCCGATCCGCATCGCCGACGCGCAAAAGAACTCAGGCTACTGGCAGGCCACCGAGGCCGGCACGCCGAACACCGCGCTATTCTTCCTGAAGGCCGCCAAGCCCGACTACCTGCAGGATGCGCCCGGCGGCGCGGCCTTCCTGGCCACCGACAACAGCACGCTGGAGCGCGGCAAGGCGGTGTTTGCCGATACCTGCGCGCGCTGCCATTCCAGCAAAGCCCCCACCCCGCCGCCCGATCTGGGCCTGGAGCCGCAAAAATGCGCAGGTGCCGGCTACCTGGCCTGCTTCAAGCGCTACTGGGGCTGGACCCAGACCGAGGCCTACAAGACCCAGATGCGCCAGATCGTGCTGGCGCCCGACTTCCTGCAGGGCAACTACCTCTCGACCGAGGCGCGCATCCCGTCGACCCTGCTGCGCACCAATGTCTGCAGCCCGCTGGCTACCAATGCGCTGGGCGGCAACATCTGGGACAACTTCTCGTCCAGCTCGTACAAGCAGCTGCCCTCGGTCGGCACGGTTACGTTGAACGACCCGTTCACCGGCGCCCTGCTGCCCTACACCATGCCCGCTGGCGGCCGCGGCTATACCCGCGTGCCGTCGTTGATCGGTCTGTGGTCTACCGGGCCGTATCTGCTGAACAACACGGTCGGCCCGTTCGAATCCAGCCCCTCGGTCGCCAGCCGCATGAAGGTGTTCGACGCCTCCATCACGCAAATGCTCTGGCCCGAAAAACGCGAGCGCGATGCCGAGCTCGGCGACAAGCTGCCCGGCACCATAGACCGCACCACGCAGCGCAGCGAGGTGGTGGTGCCCGCTGGCTATGTGCCCGACGCGCTGCAGCCCCTGCAAGGCACGCTGCACCGCTGGCTGCCCTGGCTGGTGGGTGCGGGCGAGGACATCACGCTCGGCCCCATCCCCAAGGGCATGCCGGTGAACCTGATCGCCAACCTCAAGCTGCGCGCCGAGAGCGACGACGTGGGCGACAAGCTGGCCCATGTGCGCAATGTGGGCGAGCTGGTGCTCAAGCTCAAGGCCGACCTGGCCACCGCGCCCAAGGACGCCAGCGACCAGGAGCTGCGTGCCAAGTTCGCCAATCTGCGCGAACCCATGCTGCGCCTCAGCAAGTGTCCGGACTTCGTGGTCAACCGCGGCCACTACTTCGGCACGGCCGAGTTCAACCAGCAAGAAGGCCTGAGCGCCGACGAAAAAGCCTTTGGCACCGAACCGGTGCTGAGCGACGACGACAAGCGCGCGCTGATTGCCTTCCTGAAGACCTTCTAACCCATGGTGGATGCCGAAACATGCGAATGGGACTACATCATTGTGGGATCGGGCGCAGGCGGCGGCACCCTGGCGGCGCGGCTGGCGGAAGCCGGCATGCGCGTGTTTCTGCTCGAAGCCGGCGGCGATCCGCGCCTGGCCCAGGGGCCGCGCCTGCCCGAGGACTACGACGTGCCGGGCTTCCACGCCTTTGCCTGTGAGAACCCCGCCATGGCCTGGAACTTCCAAGTGCGCCACTATGCCGACGAAGCCCGCCAGGTGCGCGACCCCAAATACAGCACTGAGCGCCAGGGCGTGCTCTACCCGCGCGCCGCCGCACTAGGCGGTTGCACCGCGCACAACGCCATGATCTTCATGCGGCCGCACGACTCCGACTGGAACCAGATCGCCACACTGACCGGCGACCCCAGCTGGCGTGCACCGCAGATGCAGCGCTACGCCCAGCAGCTGGAAAACTGCCACCACCGCCCGATCTGGCGCGGCCTGCGCCGGCTCGGGCTGGACCCGACCGGCCACGGCTGGAACGGCTGGCTGCAGACCGAGCGCCCGGTGCCGCTGGAAGCCTTGGGCGACCCGCAGATGCGCGGCCTGGTGTCCCAGACCGCACACAACTTCACCCGCGAGCTGCCCACCCCGCTGCGCAGCGCCCTGCGCTGGCTGCGCGGCAAGGGCGACCCGAACGCCCGGCCCTGGGGCGGCGGCAGCTTCGAAGGCCTGTGCTACACACCGCTGTCCACCGCCGCCGGCGGCCGCACCGGCGCGCGCGAACGGGTATTGCAGGCCGCGGCCCGGCACCCCGACCGGCTGCACATCGAGCTGCACGCCCTGGCCACGCGCGTGTTGCTGGATGCGCAGGGCACGGCCTGCGGCGTCGAATTCCTGAAAGGCGAGCGCCTATACCGCGCCCATGCCGCCACCAGCAGCATCCCCGGCCGGCGCAAGCAGGTGCGAGCTAAACGCGAGGTCATCCTGTGCGGCGGAGCCTTCAACACGCCGCAGCTGCTGATGCTGTCCGGCATCGGCCCGGCCGACGCCCTGCGCAGCCACGGCATTCCGCTGCAGGTCGATCTGCCCGGCGTGGGCCGCAACCTGCAAGACCGCTACGAGGTGGCCGTCACCCACCGCATGCAGCGGCCCTGGCAGATGCTGGACAAGGCCCGCTTCGCGCGCGGCGACCCGCAGTGGCAGCGCTGGAACGCGCTGCGCGCTGGCATGTACGCGACCAACGGCGCGGCCCTGGGGCTGGTGCGCAAATCCGCCCCCACACAGCCCGAGCCCGACATCTTCTGCATGGCCCTGCCCGCGCGCTTTGAGGGCTATGCGCCCGGCTTCGCCGAGATGATCAGCCAGCACGCCGACAGCCTGACCTGGGCTGTGCTCAAAGCCCATACGCAGAACCGTGCGGGCAGCGTGACGCTGCGCTCGGCCGACCCTTGCGACATGCCACTGGTTAACTTCCGCTACTTTGAAGAAGGCAGCGATGCCGCTGGCGGCGACCTACAGTCGGTGGTGCAAGCCATCCGGTTTGTGCGCGGCCTCACCTCCCCATTGCAGGCCCGCGGCCTGATCGCCGAGGAATGCCTGCCCGGCAACGGCGTGCAGAGCGACGCGGCCCTGGCCGACTATGTGCGAGACACCGCCTGGGGCCACCATGCATCCTGCTCCTGCCCTATCGGCCCGGCGGCCGACGGCGGTGTGCTGAACAGCCGGTTTGCGGTACACGGCACGCGCGGCCTGCGGGTGGTGGACGCCTCGGTGTTCCCGCGGATTCCCGGTTTTTTCATCGCAGCAGCGGTCTACATGGTGGGCGAAAAAGCCGCCGATGTGCTGCTGCAAGACGCGGCCCAGGCATAGCATTTTTCACAGCGGGCAACCGCACAAGGAGAAGACCATGGCATACGACGTACCCCAACTACTGGCCATGACGCAAGTCCAGCTGGACGACCTGTTCCGCTCCAGCCCGGCCGGCGAGATTCCGAATGGCAGTGCCCACGGCACGGCCATCATCGCCCCGGGCACCAAGTACACAGAGAGCATCGCCCATATCATCAACCTGTTCGGCTGGCAGGGCAAAACCTTCGACGCGCAAAAAGGCGTGCTGAAGAACAAGGTGCTGGTGTTCGGCTTCGAAGCCGTGGTGGCCAAGGTCTACAAGGACAAGAGCTGGCTCGATGGCGAGGAATGCATCGTGCTCGACTATTCGGACACCTCACTACTCGCGCACTACATCCGCGACGAGATCCGCCTCATCGGCCCGGGCTTCTACCTGGGCAAGGTGTACTGGGGCAAAGAGCGCTTAATCGACTTCTGCCTGCAGTTTTAGCGCTGGACGCCCCGGATCTCCGCAGTGACCCCGCAGTCGCACTTCATGGTGATCGCCCCGCTGGCAACCGGCCGCGAGGACGCGCTGCGTGCCTTGCTGGCCGGCATGAACCGCAACGCCGGCATGGTCGACCCGCAGAATGCGCTGCTGCCGTTCGGCCGCTTTGCGCAGCTGCACTATGCGCGCCTGGTCATGCTGGACGATGCGCTGCAGGTCGACCTGGAAACCCTGGGCCTGCCACGCCCGCGCCTACCCGCTTACCTGGCTTTCATGGGCGACTGCGACGGCCCGGCACGCGACTGCCTGGCCGACCTGGCGCTGCATGCAGGCGACGGGCTGCGCCGCATCTTTGCCCACTGCGCAGGCTTTGCGGCGTCAGGCGACCTGCTGGACTGGATGCTGGCGCACGACCAGCCGGTGGCCGCCAGCTACATCCACTGGGTGGGCCGCAGCGTGCTGCAGATCCGCCAGGAAAGCGCCTTGCAGCGCGTGCTGGCCGCCTGCGTGCCGCGCGCGCCCCTGGCATCGGAGGCCGAGGCGCTGCGCATCTGGCGAGAGCTGCGCGCCTTTGTCGAAGCCGAGCGCAGTGCCGGCCGGCTGCTGCTGACGCCCGCCGAGCCCACGCCGCTGGGGTGGACAGCGGCCAAGCTGCTGAACCTGCTGGCCCTGCCCCTGGTCGGCCTGGCCGTGCTGCCGCTATTCATCATCCTGCTGCCGCTGCTGGTGCAGCAGCTGCGCAGCCGCGAGATCCACGACCCCGAGATCTGCCCGCGCCCCGACCCCGCAGCCCTGCAGGCGCTGCAAGACCTGGAGGACTTTGATGTGAGCAACCAATACACCGCCTTGGGCGCGGTCAAGCCCGGACTGTTCCGACGCGGGCTTGTCACCCTGCTGCTGGTGCTGATCAATTACGCCTGCCGCCATGTGTTCACCCGCGGCCACCTGGCAAGGGTGCAGACCATCCATTTCGCACGCTGGGCGTTTCTGGACGACAAAACCCGCGTGGTCTTCACCAGCAACTACGACGGCAGCCACCAAGGGTATATGGACGACTTCATCAACAAAGTAGCCTGGGGCCTGAACCTGGTGTTCAGCAACGGCATAGGCTGGCCGCGCACGCGCTGGCTGATACTGGGCGGCGCGCGCCACGAGCAGCCGTTCAAGTACTTCCAGCGACGCCACCAGATACCCACCCAGGTTTGGTACAAGGCCTACCCCGGCCTGACCCTGGCCGACATGCGGCGCAACCAGCGCATCCGCGAAGGCCTGGAGCGCAGCTACATGAACGAGGCCCAGGCCCTGGCCTGGCTGAGGCTGCTATGAGCGGCGCACCGGTCGACCTGGACGACATCCAGGGTCTGGTCCGCTTTGGCTACAAGCACCATACCGAGGCCTGCTTTCTGCTGCTGCGCGTGACCGACCCCGCAGCCGCCCGCGCCTGGCTGGCCCGCGCGCCCGTCGCCAGCGCCGCCACCACCGAGCCCCCACCGGCCACGGTGCTGCAGCTGGCGCTGGGCAGCGAAGGCCTGCGCGCCCTGGGCGTGGCCGAGGACACGATTGCCGGGTTCTCGCCCGAATTCCTCTCCGGCATGGGCAACGACCCGAGCCGCGCACGCCGACTCGGCGACACCGGCGCCAACGCACCCAGCGGTTGGCTCTGGGGCAGCGGCGCGCAGATACCGCATCTGCTGCTGATGCTGTACGCCCTGCCCGGCCAGCTGCAGGCCTGGCAGGCCACCATAGAAGCGCAATGCGCAGCCGGCTTTGAGATCATGACCCGCCTGCCCTGCGGCGAGCTCCGCGGCAACGAGCCGTTTGGCTTTGCCGACGGCATTTCGCAGCCCATGCTCGACTGGCGCCGCGACCGCGCGGTGCGCGACGCCGAGCAGCTGCGCTACACCAACCTCAGCTGCCTGGGCGAATTCCTGCTCGGCTACCCGAACGAATACGGCGGCTACACCGACCGCCCCCTGCTCGACCCGCAGCGCGACCCGCAAGCCCTGCTGCCACGCGCCGAAGACGCGCCGCACCGCGCCGACCTGGGCCGCAACGGCAGCTACCTGGTGATGCGCCAGCTGCAACAAGACGTGGATGGCTTCTGGCAGGCGCTCGACCAGCTGGCCGAGGGCGACCCGGCGCTGCGCGAAAAGCTGGCTACCGCCATGGTCGGCCGCACCCGCAGCGGCCACCCGCTGCTGCCCACCGCAAAAAGCTCGCCGCCGGACCTGAACGCCTTTACCTACAACGAAGACCCCCGCGGCACCCTGTGCCCGCTGGGCGCCCATATACGGCGCGCCAACCCACGCACCGCCGACCTGCCGCCCGGCGACCCGGGCATGGTGTCGTGGCTGATGCGCACCCTGGGTTTTGACGCCCAGTCGCTGGAGCAAGACCGCGTGGCCTCCACCCGCTTCCACCGCCTGCTGCGCCGCGGCCGGGCTTACCACCACGCCCAGGGCCCGGAGGGGGCCGAAACCGGCCTGCACTTCATCTGCCTGGGCGCCAGCATCTCGCGCCAGTTTGAATTTGTACAGGGCGCCTGGCTGCATGCGCCGCACTTCGACGGCCTGCCCAACGAGAGCGACCCGCTGCTGGGCAGCCGCGCAGCCGCAGCCGACGGCACCGCCACCGACAGTTTCTCCATCCCCCAGCTGCAGGGGACCGACCAGCGCCTGCCGGGGTTGCCGCAGTTCGTCACCCTGCGCGGCGGGGCCTACTTTTTCCTGCCCGGCATCCGCGCGCTGCGCTACCTGGCAAGCCAAGGAGCTGCGCCATGAACTCGAACACCAGCCGGCCCGTACCCCGCGCCAACACCGGGTCGGCGCTGCGCGACTGGGTATCCGACACCTCGCTGGCGCTGATACAGCTGCAGCGCCGCTTCGACCCGTTCCTGCGCCCGGCCTTCGAGGCCTTGCTGCTCGAGCCATTGACCCGGCTGACCACCGCGCTGATCAACGCCCAGCGGCCGAACGAAGGCCTGCGGATTGCCGAAGAGCGGCTGCTGCCCGGCGAGGAAGAATGCGTGGATTCGATCATCCGCAGCTTCAACCTGCAGATGCGCGCGCTGTGGAAGCCCGGCGGCTTCGAGCGGGGTGGCAACACCAAGACCCAGGGCATCGTGCGCGCCGAGTTCATCGTCCACGACAACCTGCCCCCAGCGCTGCGCCGCGGCATCTATGCACAGCCACGCAGCTACCCGGCCTGGGTACGCTTTTCCGGCCCCGGCCCGTATGTCACGCCGGACATTGACGACGTGGGCTTCATGAGCATCAGCGTCAAGCTGATGGACGTGCCCGGCCCCAAGCTGATGGACGAAGAAAAATTTACGCAAGACATGTTCGGCGTATCGCCGCCCACCTTTGTCACGCCGGACGTGATCGCCAACGCCCAGCTGCAGCTGGAGAGCCTGAAGAACGCGCAGATCTTCTACTTCTTCAACCTGCACCGCCCGCATGTGCTGGACGCCATCATGCAAGGCCTGTGGACCAAGACCCAGAGCAGCCCGCTGGAGGCGCCCTACTTCAGCTGCGTACCCTACTTGCTGGGCGAGGGCCAGGCCATGCAGTATTCGTTCTGGCCCAAGAGCAAAAAGCGCACGCCGATTCCGCGCCTGCCGCTGCGCCCGCCCGACGACTACCTGCGCCAAGCCATGGTCCAGTCTTTGGCGGACGGCGATGTAGAGCTGGACGTGCGCCTGCAGCTGCAGACCGACGCGCACCTGATGCCCATAGAGAACGCCAGCGTGCTCTGGCCCGAACGCCTGTCGCCCCGCATCTCGGCCGCCACCCTGCGCATTCCGCGCCAGCAGTTCGACTCGCCCGCGCAGATGGAATTCGCCAAGCGCCTGTCCTACAACCCCTGGCACAGCATTACCGAGCACCGGCCGCTGGGCAACCAGAGCCGGGCCCGCAAACGCATGTACTACGAGCTGTCGCAGCTGCGGCACCAGATGAACGCCGTGCCGCACTTCGAGCCCACGGGGGACGAGTTGTTCTGACCCGTTTTTATGTGAAAAACAAGCCGCTGGTGCAATCAGCACCTGCGGCAGCCGCTACTCTTTAGATAGCAAACGGCAGCGCAGGCCTAGGCATCTTCCACGCCCAGGGCCGCCAGTCCCAAAGGCAACAGCAGGATGAAGCTGGCGCAGGCTGCGGCCATGCTGCCGAACAATATGCCGGACGCAATCACCAGGCCGCTGACCGCCAGGCTGCCGGCGACCCGCTCCAGCGGAGTCGGCCGCAACAGCCCCAGCGACACATAAAAGCAGCCCAGCACCAGGCCCGCACCCAGCATCCAGCCCAGAGACCACAGCAAGCCGATCAGCAGCGACATCAGCAGCGCCGTGGCAATTGCGATGGCGGGCGGCGTATATGCCTGCTCCATCAACAAGGTTGTGCGCGACAGCAAGATGGAGCGGGCAAATAAGGGCATGGAATTTTCTCCAGAACGGAGCCTGGATGATCGGTTGGGTGCCAGCGCCGGGCCGTCAGCCGCCTGGGCCTCTTGCTGTAGGACGCCATCCTGCCTGGCGTCAAGCCCGGCATTTGTGGTCCGGGCCAGCCGCCCTGCACGGCCTTGTCCTACAGCCAGACCACGGGCGATCGCATTGAATGAAGCTGTACCCTCGGAAAGTCGCCCCCATGACCTTGTATTTTTTGAAAGAGCTGTATCGCAAAACAGGCGACACCTATGTCACCGACCCGGTAGAAATTACCTGGGTACAGCAGTTGAAGCAGCGTGGCTTGGTCGACGCCGAGATCGGCCCACCGGTGCTCACCCAGTACCCGACCAAGCCCGCGCGCTATGCCATCGTGCGCGGCCTGACCGACGCCGGGCAATCAGCGCTGGGCATACCGGCGTTCCAGCGCCTCTCGTTCTGGCGCCAGATATTCGGCCTGAAACCCACGCCGCTGCCAGGAAATCAACCTAACGGCACGGCGGTAACGGGAAAAAACGCCAACCGCTAGCCGCCTGCACACGGAGCAGCTGTTCATGCTGGGCATGGCTGGCTGTGCAACGCTGGATGCCCGGCCGGAGCCGCCGCTAGCCAGCCTGTCGGCCGAAGTGGTCGGGGCTTTTACAATCGCGCCCCGCTTACTGCCCACTCCGCTCCCCAAAATGAATATCACGGTCAACGAAGAATTGCTTGCCTACATCGATCCACTGACCCCGGACGAACACGCTGCGCTGGAGCGCAGCATCCTGGCCGAGGGCTGCCGCGACGCCCTGGTGTTGTGGGGCGATGTGCTGGTAGACGGCCACAACCGCTACGGCATCTGCCAAAAGCACAGCCTGCCCTTCAACACCGTGCAGAACGCCAGCTTCAAGTCGATGGACGACGTGCACCTCTGGATGATCGACCAGCACCTGGGCCGCCGCAGCGTGTCCGACTTCCAGCGCGGCGTGCTGGCCCTGCGCAAGAAAGACATCCTGGCCGGCCGCGACCAGCCGGCCAAAGTCGAAGCCCCCGCCGACACCAGCGGCCCCGCGCCCTGGGAGGAATCCGCTGCCCCCCCCCCGGCCCCCGCCGCCGAACCGGCGCTGACCCGCGAAGCCCTGGCCAAAGCCGCGCGCATCAGCAGCGCCACCATCAGCCAGATCGAGAAGATCCAGAAGACCGCCACGCCCGAGCTGGTGGCCGCGGTGAAGTCCGGCACCATCTCCATCAGCACCGCCGCCACCGTGGCCACGCTGCCCGCCGAGGAACAGCTGGCCGCGGCCGCCGGCGGCAAGAAAGAGCTGCAGCAAGCCGCCCGCCAGGTGCGCAACGCCAAGGCCGTGGAGCGCACCGAACCCGAGTCGCCCGAAGGCATCATCGCCCGGCTGAAGCAGACCGTGGCCGAGCTGACCGCCGAGAACGCGGCACTGCGCGCCCAGCTGGCCGAGCAGATGGCTTGATGCGAATTTAAGTAAAAACAGGCTCTGGAGCAGGCAGCACCTGCGGCATCAGCTATCAACTAGATAGCAACTAGTCCGAACGCCCGGTTTGTCGAAACTGCTGCAGTTGGGCCGATGCCTGCTGCAGCTCCGCCTGCAGCCAGGCCCTGAATGTCTGCAGCGGCGGCCAGTCGCGGTGCTCTGGGGGGTGGACCAGCCAATAGGCGTCATACGCCTCGGTGCCCAGCGCCAGCGGCGATAGCTGCACCAGGCGGCCGGCGCGCAGGGCGTCGGCGGCCACCAGCTCGCGGCCCAGGGCGATGCCCAGGCCCTGCTCCGTGGCCTGCAGCATCAGGCCCATGTCGTTGAACACCGCAATCGGCTGGATGCGCACCCGGTGCCCGGCCAGCGCAAACCAGGCCTCCCAGCATTCGCTGGTTCCCAGCAACGACTCCTGCAACCAACTGACCGGGTCGTTGCCCGCCAGGCGCTGGGCAATCGCCGGGCAGGCCAGCACCACCTGCTGCGAGTCGATCAGGCACTCGCCCTCCAGCCCACGCCACGGGCCCTTGCCCTGGCGCACCGCCGCGTGGAAACCCTCGCGGCCCAGGTCCACCGCCGTTTGCGAGGTGTGCAACTCTACCGATATGCCGGGCTGCAGCGCCCGCCATGCGGCCATGCGTGGCATCAGCCAGTGCTGGGCAAACGACGGCGACACGGTGATCCGCAGGTGCTGCTGCGCACCCCGCACCGCCAGCGCGCCGGCCCGCGCGCCTTCGTCGATCTGCGCCAGCGCCGGCTCCACCGCCCGCAGCAGCGCCGCGCCGGCCGCGTTCAGCACCACCCGCCGGCCGGGCCGGTCAAACACGGCATAGCCGAGCTGCTGTTCCAGCAGGCGGATCTGCTGGCTGATGGCGCTGTGCGTCAGGTGCAGCTGCTCGCCGGCCGCGCGCAGGTTGCCCAGCGCGGCTACGGCCACAAAGGTGGGCAAGGTTTGCAAGGGGATACGGGCCATGCTGGTAAGTATAAGCAACCAACCTTGGCAGAAATGAGCGCTTTTATCGGCTGTGGTGGACACCTATGCTTACCAAAACCGCTACCGAGTACCCACTATGGACTACGCCAACGCTTCCGCTCCCACCCAAAACCGCCCGTTCCCCAGCCTGCGCCAGGCTCTGCTGCAAGCCTGGCGCAGCGCGACCGCCTGGCGGCGCCCCGCCGAGCCGGCGCCGCTGGGCGAACTCGGCGCCCATCTGCTGCGCGACATCGATGTGCCCGGGCGCATCCCCGGCAAGCTGCGCGAGCAGGTTGAACTGGCCCGCTACGACCGCCGCCAGCAGCACGATAAATATTGATAAAACAAGCTCTGGCGCAGGCAGAACCTGCGCGAGATGCTACCAAGACAATAGCGCGCTGTGCTCCGGGGTCTATCTGGTCATTTCTTGTGCCATGGCTTGCATTACTGTATATTTAAACAGTAATTTTAAAGCACCCCATGGACCTCAATCGCAAGCTCGCCATCCTCGCCGACGCCGCCAAGTACGACGCGTCCTGCGCGTCCAGCGGCACGCTGAAACGCGACTCGGTCGGCGGGCGCGGCATAGGCTCGACCGAGGGCGCGGGCATCTGCCACAGCTACGCGCCCGACGGCCGCTGCATCTCGCTGCTGAAGATTTTGCTGACCAACTACTGCGTCTACGACTGCCTGTACTGCATCAACCGCGTCAGCAGCAATGTGGACCGGGCGCGCTTTCGCATCGACGAGGTGGTGCAGCTGACGCTGGACTTCTACCGCCGCAACTGCATCGAAGGCCTGTTCCTCAGCTCCGGCATCATCCGCAGCCCCGATTACACGATGGAGCGCGTGGTCGAAGTGGCCCGCGTGCTGCGCGAGGAGCACGACTTCCGCGGCTACATCCACCTGAAAACCATCCCCGAAGCCAGCGAAGAGCTGCTGGCCCGCGCCGGCCGCTATGCCGACCGTCTCAGCATCAATGTCGAGCTGCCGACCAGCGAAAGCCTGCTGGTGCTGGCGCCCGAGAAAGACGGCCAGGCGATCCGCCGCTCCATGGCGCGGCTGCGCATCCACATCGACGACGCCAAGGCCGGCGCCACACCGCCGCCCGCCACCTCGCAGCCGCGCGTGGCGCCCAAGCGCGCCCGGGCGCCGCGCTTCGCCCCGGCCGGGCAGAGCACGCAGATGATCGTCGGTGCCGACGCATCCGACGACCGCAGCATCCTGACCACCAGCGCCACGCTGTACGGCGCCTACCAGCTCAAACGCGTCTACTACTCGGCCTTCAGCCCGATTCCCGATGCCGCCCGCGGCCTGCCACTGGCCGCGCCGCCGCTGGTGCGCGAGCACCGCCTGTACCAGGCCGACTGGCTGATGCGCTTCTACGGCTTTGCCCACGACGAGATCGTCGGCGCCAGCGACGGCATGCTGGCACTCGACATCGACCCCAAGCTGGCCTGGGCGCTGGCGCACCGCGAACGCTTCCCGGTGGATCTGAACCGTGCACCGCGCGAAATGCTGCTGCGCGTGCCCGGCCTGGGCGTGACCTCGGTGAAGCGCCTGCTCGCCGCCCGCCGCACCCGCACGCTGCGGGTGGACGACCTGTCGCGGCTGAAGGTGCCGCTGAAGAATGTGCTGCCCTTTATTACCGTGCCCGGTGCCGCGCGCAATGGGCTGGACGACGCCGATCTGGCGGCCCGGCTGCGGCCGCAACCGCAGCAGCGCTCGTTGTTCGACACGCCGCTGCTCCATGGCTGACAGCAGCGCGCGCACAGTGCAGCTGGTCGGCGAAGACGATGTGCCGGGTTTTCGGGCAGCGGCGCGGCGCTTGCTGGCGCAGGGCGTGGAGCCCGGCCGCATCAGCTGGCATGTGGCCGGCGCAGCCGAGGGGGATTTGTTTGCGCACAGCCCGGCGGAAGAACCGCCGCCCGATGCAGCAAACAGCGCGGTGCTGAAGCTGCCAGCCTTCTTCGTCTCGCTGTGCAACCGCACGGCGCTGCATGCCGACCCGTCCCGCTTCGGCCTGCTGTACCGGCTGGCATGGCGCCTGCTGCGCGAGCCGGGCCTGCGCCACGACCCGCTGGACCCCGACAGGATGCAGGCCGAGCAGATGGCCCGCGTGGTGCGGCGCGACATGCACAAGATGACGGCGTTTGTGCGCTTCCGGCCGCTGGCCGCACCCACCGACGACGGCTGGGGTGTGACCCACGTGGCCTGGTTCGAGCCCGGGCACCACATCGTCGAGGCCACCGCGCCGTTCTTTGCACGGCGCTTTGCGCAGATGCCCTGGGCGATCTTGACGCCCGAGCGCAGCGCGCGCTGGAACGGCCAGCAGCTGGCCTTCGGCCCCGGCGCGCAGAAGTCCGATGCGCCGCCGGCCGATGCGAATGAACGCCTGTGGCTCACCTACTATGAAAACATCTTCAACCCGGCGCGGCTCAAGCTGGCGATGATGCACAAGGAGATGCCGCGCCGCTACTGGAAGAACCTGCCCGAGGCGGTATTGATCCAGCCGCTGACGGCACTCTCGGCCCAGCGCAGCGGCCAGATGGTCGAGCAAGGCGCCAGCGAGCCAGCCCACCGCCGCCCTGCTGCGTCGATAGCGCTGCGGCTGGACCAGCGGCCGGAAGTGGTGGAAGCCCCGGGCACCCTGGCCGCGCTGCGCCAGGCCACCGAACGCTGCCGCGCCTGCCCCATCGGCCAGTTTGCCACCCAGGCGGTGCACGGCGAAGGCCCGGTGGACGCGCAGCTGATGCTGGTCGGCGAGCAGCCGGGCGACCAAGAAGACCTGCGCGGCCGACCCTTCATCGGCCCGGCCGGCCAACTGCTGGACCGCGCGCTGGCCCAGCTGGGCCTGCCGCGGGCGGCGCTGTACCTGACGAATGCGGTCAAGCATTTCAAGTTCGAGCCGCGCGGCAAGCGGCGCATCCACAAAACCGCGGCGCAGCAAGAGGCCGCCGCCTGCCTGGACTGGCTGGACCACGAGATCGCCTTGGTGCGGCCGGCCGCGGCCGTGGCCCTCGGCAGCACCGCCGCGCGCGCCCTGCTGGGCCGGCCGGTGGCCGTGGCCAGCGAACGCGGCCAGTGGCTGATGCGCGACGACGGCCTGCGCGTGCTGGTCACCCTGCACCCGGCCGCGCTGCTGCGCATGGACAGCCGCGACTTCGACGCCGCGTTTTCTGCCTGGCTGGACGACCTGGGCAAGGCAGCAAATTTCAACATCAGCCCTGCAGCGCAGGATTTATAAAAAACAGGCCTCCAGCGCAGGCAGCACCTGCACTAGAAGCTATTGATTCAATAGCAAATCATCTAAGGCTTGTCGGCAACCACTTGCGGCGCCAGATCCACGCCGCTGAGCTTGCCGATGATCTCGGGCAGCATGGGCACATACGACTGCCCACCACCGCCGCCCACGGCCAGCGCAAACGAGTTCTTTACCGCATTGCCCATCGGGTTCGCCACGCCAGTAGCGTCGGCCATCGATTCCAGGTAGCGCAAATCCTTGAAGGCGTTTTGCAGCGTGAACTTGTGCGCTTCCTTGTTGCCATCGAGCACATAGCCCATGAAGGTCTGGTAGAAGCCGCAGTCCATACGGCCGCCGCGGATCACCGAGTCCACGCGCTGCGGCGTGATGCCGACCGACTGCGCCACGGCCATCGCCTCCGAATACAGCGCCGCGTAGCCCAGCGAGATGAAGTTGTTCACCAGCTTCATCCGGTGCCCGTCGCCCGGGCCGCCGATGTGCACCACCTTGCCGGCCCAGGTCGCCAGAATCAGCTGGATGCGGTCAAAGGTGGCCTGGTCGGCCCCCACCATGGTGTCCAGCGTGCCGGCCCAGGCTTCCTTCGGCGTGCGGCTCAGCGGCGCGTCCACCAGCGTGATGCCCAGCGGCGCCAGCTCGGCGGCCAAGGCCATGGTGGATGTCGGGTCGGCGGTCGAGCAGTCGACCAGCACCGAGCCCGGACGCAGGCTCTGCCCCAGGCCGTTCGGGCCGCGGATGAGGTCTTCCACGTCTTTGGAGCCGGTCACGCACAAAAACACCACCGTGGCCTGGGCCGCCAGTGCCTGCAGCGAATCGGCCTGCTGGGCGCCGCGCTGCAGCAAGTCGTCCACCGCGGCCGAGGGCTTGCGCGCATAGATCGTCAAGGGGTAACCCTTGTCCACGATGTTCTTGGCCATGCCGTGGCCCATCAAGCCCAGGCCGATAAAGCCGATTTGTTCACGCGTCTGTTCCATGTCTGCCTTTGTTGTGGGTGTTGGAGCTGATTTGTACCCGATACAGGGCCTTGGCAGCGGCGCACGCTGCCACAATGTTCACAGGCGTAAAAATTTACAAACCATTGACGCGCGACCGCAGGCGCAGCCCAACCGATGGTAAGCACGACTGAACCCACTACCCCTGGCTTGCTCGCCCGCATGCGCCGGTCCCTGGCTCCGTACGAAGCGGATGAGCCCTTGGCGGCCAGTTTCCGGGCCAAGCAGCTGCAGGCCATGCTGCGGCTCACGCCGCTGTCCATGCTGGTCAATTTGTTCAACGCCGGCTTCCTGGTGTACCGCCTGGCCGCCCAGTCCGTGTGGCTCTGGGGTTGGCTGCTGGTGCTGCTGTTCATGGCCTACCAGGGCTTGGCCGCCTGGTACCGGGCCCAGCACCGCAACACGCGGCAAACCGCGTCGCGCAAAGCCATGCGGCGGGCCTTCCGGCATGCGCTGAGCCTGGGCGCGCTATGGGGGGCGCTGCCGGCGCTGTTGCTGTCCAGCGTGGAGGTGCAAGACCAGCAGATGCTGATCATCATCAGCTGCGGCATGATTTGCGCGGGCGGCTTTGCGCTGGTGACGGTGCCGGCGGCGGCCATTGCCTATGTGCTGGTCATGACGGCCGGCTCCATGGTCGGGCTGCTGCGCACCAGCCTGCCGGGTGCCGAGATTTTGTTTTGCCTGTTGGTGGCCTACAGCTTGATTGTGGTGGCGTCGGTGCAGGTGATGGCCAAGTCCTATGGCTCGCGGCTGGTGGCCGAGGCCGATGCCGCGCACAAGCAGCAGATCGTTGGCCTGCTGCTGCGCGACTTTGAAGAAAACTCCAGCGACTTCCTGTGGGAGCTGGCCCCCAGCGGCCAGTTGGGCCACGCCTCCGGCCGGCTCAACCGGGCCCTGCAGTTCGACCCGCAGCAGTATGCGGCCTTCAGCCTGGTGGCGCTGATTGCGCGCACCCACCTGCAGCAGCCGTCGCGGGTGCCGGCCGACGCCGGCCACTACCTCGGCCAGCTGCAAGCCGCCTTGTCCACGCCCCTGCCGTTCCGCGACCTGCTGGTGCCGGTGGTGATTGGCGACGCGCTGCGCTGGTGGGCACTGACGGCCAAACCGGTGTGGCCCGGCAGTCCGGGCGCGCAGGGCACACCGGTAGCGCCGGGCTGGCGCGGTGTGGGCGCCGACGTCACCGACCGCAAGCATGCCGAAGACGCAATGCACCGCCTGGCCCACTTCGACGCACTGACCGGCCTGGCCAACCGCCGCCACTTCCAGCACCGCCTGCAGCAGCTGTGCGGCCACGACGGCAGCACGCCGGGCAGCGCTGCGCTGCTGTGCATCGACATGGACAACTTCAAGCGGGTCAACGACGCCTACGGCCATGCCAACGGCGACCTGCTGCTGAAAGCCGTGGCCCAGCGCATGACCAGCACCATCCGCGGCCGCGACCTGGTGGCCCGGCTCGGCGGCGACGAGTTCGCCATCCTGCTCGACGGCGTGACCGAGGTGGACGAAGCCCGCTGCTTTGCCACCCGGCTGATGCAGGCCATCGAGCAGCCCTGCGACCTGTCGGGCATCAGCTTCACGCCGCATACCAGCATGGGCATCGCCTTCTTGCCGCGTGACGGCCAGCAGCCCGACGAGATCCTGCACCATGCCGACCTGGCGCTGTACGAAGCCAAGGCGCGGGGCCGCCGGCAGGCGCAGTTTTTCTCCATGGCGATGGACGAAAAAGCCCAGCGCCGCATCGCGCTGGAAGACGGCTTGCGCCAGGCCCTAGCCCAGCACGCCATGCACCTGGTCTATCAGCCGCAGATCTCGCTGCGCACGCACCAGATCACCGGGGTCGAGGCCTTGCTGCGCTGGTCCAGCCCGCGCTTCGGCAATGTGTCGCCGGCCGAATTCATCCCGGTGGCCGAAGAAGCCGGCTTGATCCGCGACATCGGCCTATGGGTGCTGGAAACCGCCTGCACCGCCGCCCACCAGCTACCGGCCGGGCTGCTGGTGGCCGTCAATCTGTCGGCCTGCCAGTTCGACGACGAGCTGCTGGTCGACAAGATCCTGGAGGTGGTGGCACGCAGCGGCCTGCCGGCCGAGCGGCTGGAGCTGGAGATTACCGAATCGGTGTTCCTGAAGGACACCGAAGACGTGCTGACCGCCCTGCACCGCCTGCGCGCAGCCGGCATCCGCATTGCGCTGGACGACTTTGGCGTCGGCTATTCGTCGCTGGCCTATCTGCGCAGCTTTCCATTCGACAAGCTGAAGATCGACCGCTCGTTCGTGATGGCCATCCTGCAAAGCGCCGAGTCGCAAGCCATCGTGCGCTCGGTGATCGACCTGGCCAGCGCGCTGCACATGGAAACCACGGCCGAAGGCATTGAGACCGCCGAGCAGGCCGCCCTGCTGACCCAGCTGGCCTGCACCACCGGCCAGGGCTTCCACTTTGCGCGCCCGCTGCCGTTGGAGGCCGCCACGGCCTTTGCCGCAACCCACCTGGCGCCCGGCGCCTAAACCTGCAAAGCGTTTACCAGCGCTGGTGCACCAGCGGCTTGGCGTAGCGGGCGTAGACGTCGGCCAGCGCCTGCATCGTCGCGTCGCCCAGCGGCGGCAAGTCGGCCGCGGCCACGTTGTCGGCCACCTGCGATGCACGCTTGCCGCCGGGAATCGAGCAGGTGACGGCCGGGTGCATCTGGATCCAGCGCAGCGCCATCTGCGCCATGCTCTGGC
This sequence comes from Rhodoferax sp. OV413, assembly GCF_900104385.1. Lineage (GTDB taxonomy): Bacteria > Pseudomonadota > Gammaproteobacteria > Burkholderiales > Burkholderiaceae_C > Rhodoferax_B. The sequence continues at coordinate 915,291 of NZ_FNJA01000001.1, forward strand.
CTGCCGGCACCAGCGGCCGCATGGCGTCTACCGCCTGCAGGCCTACGCTGTAGTCCAGGCCGGAGAAGGTTTCGCCCTTGTCAAAAGCCGCGCCTTCGCGGTTGAACTGGCGGTGGTCGTCCGGGGCAAAGCTGCTGTCGGCCGTCATCTTGCCGCTGAGCAGGCCGCTGGACAGCGGCAGCCGCGCCAGCACGCCCACGCCGCGCTTCTGCGTCTGCTCGAACAGCAGCTCGGCCGGGCGTTGGCGGAACAGGTTGTAGATGATCTGCACCGACTGCACGCCAGGGTATTCGATGGCCTTCAGCGCCTCTTCGACCTTCTCCACGCTCACGCCGTAGTGGCGCAGCTTGCCGGCTTTTTGCAGATCGTCGAGCACGCCAAACACCTCGGGCATGTAGAACACCTCGGTCGGCGGACAGTGCAGCTGCAGCAAGTCGAGTGCATCGGTATGCAGGTTCACCAGGCTGCGTTCGACGAAGGCGGTGATGTTTTCGCGGTTGTAGCCGCCAGCCACGTGCGGGCTCAGGCGGCGCCCGGCCTTGGTGGCGATGTAGAAGGGCTCGCTGCGTTCGCGCCGCAGCTGGGCCAGCAGGCGCTCGCTGCGGCCGTCGCCGTACACGTCGGCGCTGTCAAAGAAGTTCACGCCCAGGTCTAGCGCGCGGTGCAGCGCACCCATGGACTCAGCGTCATCGGTCTCGCCCCAGGTGCCACCAATGGCCCAGGCGCCGAAGCTGACGGTCGAGATATTCCAGCCAGTGCGGCCAAGCGGGCGGTATTGCAAAGCAGGTCTCCTATGGTTTTTGGAGCGGCAAGTATCGCACCGCTGGCGATTTAGTGCATCGCACCAACAATCTAAATAAAACATGGCCACAGCGCACATTCCACCTGCGCAAGCAGCTATTTATTCAATAGCAAGTAAAGCCACAAAGCTGTGTGCGTTAGCGCACAGACCGGCGCGCGGCGGCAAATCTACATTGGATTTACAGCCCCCCGCATCGGCGGTGCAAGCACGATGAACCGGCAGGCCCAGCCCCCGCTGCACGGCACAAGGAAACGGTATGAAGACCATTGGAATCTCACCCTCGCGGCGCAGTTTTTTGCGCAGCGCCGGCAAGACGGCACCGGCCGTCATCGCCATTGGTGCCACCCTCGGCGGCGCGGTCGGGCTGGCGGTGTCGCAGACCTCCGGCGGCAGTGCCGACAGCTACACGCCCAGCTATTTCGACGCGCAGGAATGGACGCTGCTGTCGGCCCTGGTGCAGCGGCTGATTCCACCCGGCAGCGACGGCCCCAGCGCAGTAGAAGCCGGCGTGCCCGAGTTCATCGACAGGCAGATGGGCCAGCCCTACGGCCACGGTGCACTGTGGTTCATGCAGGCGCCGTTTGTGCCTACGGCTGCCGAAGAGTTTGGCTACCAGCTGGTGCAAAGCCCACGCGCGCTGTACCGCCAGGCATTGGCGGCGCTGGCACAAGCCGTGCAGCAACAGCACGGCAAGCCCTTCACCGAGTTGGCCCCGGCGGATCAGGACGCGGTGCTCACCGCGCTGGAAGCCGGCAAGCTGGCCATAGGCACGGTGCCGCCCAAGGCCTTCTTCTCGCAGCTGCTGACCAACACCCGCGAAGGCTACTTCTGCGATCCCAAGCATGGCGGCAACAAGGACATGGCGGCCTGGAAGATGATCGGCTTTCCAGGGGCCCGTGGCGACTACATCGACTGGGTCGACCAGTACGCCACCAAGTACCCGCTGCCACCGGTGTCCAGTTCGTAAGCCATGAGCGATACCGTCAAGAAACCCGCGGTCGATGTCGTCATCGTCGGCTTTGGCTGGACCGGCGCCATCATGGCCAAAGAACTCACCGAGGCCGGCCTGAAAGTCGTGGCCCTGGAGCGCGGCCCGTACCGCGACACCTACCCCGACGGCATCTACCCCACCACGCTGGACGAGCTGACTTTTGTGCAGCGCGGCAAGCTGTTCCAGAACATGGCGAAGAGCTCGTTCACCTTTCGCCACGGCGTGGCCGATGTGGCCGTGCCGTACCGGCAGATCGGCGCCTTCAAACCCGGCGAAGGCGTGGGCGGCGCCGGCCTGCACTGGTCGGGCCAGCACTGGCGCGTCACGCCCGAAGAGCTGCAACTGAAGACCCATTACACCCAGCGCTACGGCAAGAACTTCATCCCTGACGGCATGACGATCCAGGACTTCGGCGTCAGCTACGCCGAGCTGGAGCCGCACTTCGACTTTGTCGAGAAAGTCTTTGGCACATCCGGCCGCGCCTACAAGGTCAAGGGCCAGGTGGTCGGCGATGGCAATGTGTTCGAGGCCGACCGCTCGGACCACTTCCCGCTGCCGCCGCAAAAAGTGCCGTACACCGCCAGCCTGTTCATGAAGGCGGCCAAAGAGGTGGGCCTGCACCCCTTCATCGGCGCCTCGTCGAACGCCTCCGGCCCGTACACGAATCCCTACGGCTGCCAGATGGGGCCGTGCAATTTCTGCGGCTTCTGCTCGGGCTTTGCCTGCTACAACTATTCCAAGGCCTCGCCGAATGTGAACATCATGCCGGCGCTGCGGCAGGTGGCGAACTTTGAGCTGCGCGCCGACGCGAATGTGCTGCGCATCAACCTGGATGCCGGCGGCAAGCGCGCCACCGGCGTCACCTATGTGGACAGCGCCGGCAAGAGCTTCGAGCAGCCGGCCGACCTGGTGATCGCCAGCACCTTTGCCTACAACAACGCCCGGCTGTTTTTGCTGTCCGGCATCGGCAAGCCTTACGACCCGGTGAGCGGCGAAGGCGTGGTGGGCCGCAACATCGCCTACCAAATGATGTCCACGGTGCAGATGTTCTTCCCGCCCGGCACCAACACCAACCCCTTCATCGGCGCCGGCGGCACCGGCGTGGCGGTGGACGACTACAACGCCGACAACTTCGACCACGGCCCGCTGGGCTTTGTCGGCGGCGCGCCCGCCTGGTGCAACCCGGCCGGGGTGAAGCCCATCGGCGGCATACCGGTACCCACCGGCACGCCGAACTGGGGTGCCGACTGGAAGAAAGCGGTGAAAGACAACTACCTGAACACCGTGTCCTTCGACGTGCACGGCGCCAACATGGTCTACCGCGACTGCTATGTCGATCTGGACCCGACCTACACCGACCACTACGGCCAGGCGCTGATGCGCTTCACCTTCGACTGGAAGGACAACGACATCAAGATGAGCCGCTACGTTACCGGCGAGATGTTGAAGGTGGCCAAGGCCATGAACCCGCAGTCCATCAAGGTTAGCCAGAAGAACTTTGGCGACCACCTGGACCTGCGCGCCTACCAGACCACCCACTGGGCCGGCGGCGTCGCCATGGGCGAAGACCGCAGCACCAGCGTGCTGAACCGCTATCTGCAAAGCTGGGACGTGCCGAATGTGTTTGCCGTCGGCTCCGGCGTGTTCCCGGTCGGCATAGGCTACAACCCGACCGGCCTGGCCACCGCGCTGACCTACTGGGCCGCGAAAGCGATCCGCGAGCAGTACCTGAAAGACCCCCGCCCGCTGGTGGACGCATGATGGCCCGCCCCACCCTGCTTATTGCCGCCGCGCTGGCCTTGGCATGCATTGCCGGCGGTGCGCTGGCCGACGGTCCCGCCGCGGCCCCGGTCGATGCCCAACTGGTCGCCAAGGGCGCCTACCTGGCCCGCGCCGGCGACTGCGTGGCCTGCCATACGGCGCCCCAGGGCAAGCCCTTCGCCGGCGGCCTGCCCATGGCCACGCCGGTTGGCGCCGTCTACTCCACCAATATCACGCCGGACAAGGGGGCCGGCATCGGCGACTGGAGTTTTGAGGACTTCGCCAAGCTGATGCGCACCGGCGTCACGAAGGCCGGCTACACCGTGTACCCGGCCATGCCCTACCCCTCGTTCTCGCGCCTGGGCGAAGACGACCTGCAGGCGCTGTATGCGTACTTCATGCAAGGCGTGCCGCCCGACCCCACGCCGAACAAAAAGGCCGACATCCCCTGGCCGCTATCGATGCGCTTCCCGTTGGCGCTGTGGCGCATGGTGTTTGGGCCTGCACCGCTGCCCATGGCCGTGCCGGCCGACGCCCAGCCCACGCTGCTGCGCGGCGCCTACCTGGTGCAAGGCCTGGGCCATTGCGGCGCCTGCCACACGCCGCGTGGCGTGGCGTTCCAGGAGAAAGCCCTGACCGCCACCAACAACAGCGTGTACCTGGCCGGCGGCGGCAGCATCGACGGCTGGACCGTGCCCTCACTGCGCAACACCCACGGCGGCGGCCTCGCGCAGTGGAGCAAGGAAGACATCGTGGAATTCCTGCAGACTGGGCGCAACCAGCGCAGCGCGTCCTTTGGCGGCATGAGCGATGTGGTCGCGCATTCCACCCAGTACCTGACCGCGACCGACCTGGGCAGCATCGCCCTGTTCCTGAAGTCGCTGCCCGACGGCGCCAAGGTGCCGCCACCCTACATGCCCGACCCCAAGGTCGGCCAGGCGCTGCGCGCCGGCGTGGTCAACAGCCGCGGCGCCCAGGTGTATCTGGACCGCTGCGCCGGCTGCCACCGCTCCGACGGCCAGGGCAATGGCAAGGCCTTCCCGGCCCTGGCCGGCAACGCCGTGCTGCAAACCAGCGACCCCACATCGGGCATCAAGATCGTGCTGTCCGGCAGCGCTGTGCCCAGCACGATGAAGGCACCGTCATCACTGACCATGGCGCCTTACGCCAGCCTGCTGAGTGATGCCGACATTGCGGAAGTCGTCAGCTTCATCCAGACCAGTTGGGGCAACCAGGGCGGAACCGCCACCGCCAGCCAGGTGGCGAAATTGCGCAAGAGTTCGCCAGCGGTGCAGCCTATGACGGCGGCAGCGTTTGCGGCGGGGCGGGTGGTGGCTAGTCCGTTGGCGCCGATGCCGGGGGCGAGTGCGGCGGGGAAGCCTTAGGGGTTTGAGGAAACTGAGCTCTAGCCTATGTTGTTCTTGCGGCAGTAGCTATATATTGAATAGCAGAACACTGTTTGACAAGGCAGCGGGACGGGTATTTTCTCCGTCGGGTGTCGAACCTCTTAGAGTTAGAGCAGCGGACTCTTAATCCGCAACTTTATGACTAACGTCCAACTCCAATAGAGCATAAAAACTCATTGAAAAATTCTCATCGATACACTTCATCGCATTCCAAGGAGAAGTGATGAATCAGTTGGATGGAGGTGCCGAAGAGTGCGTAGTCCATACCCACCCTATTGATCCCGAACAACTTGCACGCTATAGCGTGGAACGTGATCCCTTTTCCGAGCAGGACATAGCAAACTACGTCCATGGCCAGGCACGTGACGAGATCGTAAAGCACGTGGAGCAGATCAAGCAGGAAATTGTGTTGGGCGATGTGTACGAAATATGGGATGTCACGACGGACAAAGACAGATGGTGGGTTATTACTAATCCCACTAACCTCTACTCACAACGCCACTTTCCTAGCCTCGACTACACGCTCTCATTCCATATTGGTTTGATGATGCGCATGCGCAGCCGACCAGTTCAGATAGATGGAAACGATCCAACTCCATTCGACGAAGTATTTCGGCGTCATCAGCAGGCCCAAGCGCGCCATGAAGGCGCGGTGGAAGCCGAAGACTACCAGGCAGTTGGAATGCTTTTACGCGAAGGATTGATCTCGCTAATCGGTGCTCTTCGCCGCAGAACAGAAATTCCCGGAGATTTAGAACGACCACAGGATGCCAATTTCCTAGGTTGGACCGAAGTATTAATGAACCAACTGTGCGGTGGCGGTAGCAACAAAGAGCTTCGCCAACATCTCAAAAACACCGCTAAAGAGACTTGGCAGCTTGCAAACTGGCTCACTCATACACGTAGTGCAGATCGAACCGCTTCGTCCATCGCTATTCAATCTTGCGATACTGTCACAGGCCACTTCATCAGCCTACTCGAACGTCAGCGTACCGGGGGCGCTCAAGAATGCCCTGCGTGCAAATCACGCAACATACGGTCTCACTTCGACATCGATATTGAACCGGATGGAGACTACTTTCTCAGTTGTGGCGTCTGCGATTGGACCAACCATCCTGGTCTGATTGAGCAAGTCGAAGCGCCTCCTGGCACCGCAATCTAGAACGTCATGGGAGGTATTAATCGCCGGACCAAGTCCAATTTCTTCGGCAGCGCAACCGATTCGCACACCCAAACCTAACCCTTAGCCAGCAAACGCAAATCTCCCCCGCACATTCTGCTGCACCGACTCCGTCAGCAACTCCGCTAGCCGCTGCACCGACGGCTCGGGCTCGCTGCTGGCTCGGCGCAGGGCCAAGGTAATCTGTGGCAGTGCCGGCAGCACGGTGCCGGCGCGCTCAATGGTGCGCACATGGGCCGGCAGGCCGAACGGCGTGCGCACGCACAGGCCCAGGCCGGCCGAGGTGGCGGCCCATAGCGCGGCCAGGCTGGAGCTGGTGAACACATAACGCCACGGCATGCCGGCGCGCTCCAGCGTGGTGGTGACGATCTCGCGCAGCGGGCATGGGGCATCGACGACGACCAGCGGTATAGGTTCTTGCAAGCCGCCCTGCGCGCCCCGCCCCACCTTCTGTAGCTGCTGCCACCAGGGCGCGTCCAGGGCATCTAGATCGGCCGGGCCTATCCACTGCAGCGGCAGGCGCAGCACGCTGGCGGTATGTTGGTCGGTGGCGCCCAGGCCCACGTCCCAGAACATCGCCAGGTCCAACTGGCCCAGCGCCAAGCGCTCACGCAACACCGCGCTGGTCGCTACACAGGCCTCGATGCGCACCTTGGGGTGGGCGCGGGCGAAGCGGCCCAGCGCCTCGGGCAGCACGGCTTCGCCCAGGTCTTCCTGCAGGCCCAGGCGCACCCGGCCCTGCAGGTCGGTGCCGCGCACCGCGGCCACGGCTTCATCGTTCAACGCCAGCAGGCGGTGCGCGTAGGCCAGCAGGGTTTCGCCAGCATCGGTCAGCTCCAGCCCGCGGCCGGACTTGCGCAGCAAGGGTGTGCCGGACTGCGATTCCAGCTTCTTCAGCTGGGCGCTGACGGCCGAGGTGGAGCGGCCCAGCCGGTCGGCCGCGCGGGCGTAGCTGCCGAGCGCAATGCCGGTGGAGAAGCTGCGCAGCATGTCAATGTCGTAGGTGATCTGGCCCATGGCAATCATCCCGATTTTCAAAATTATCAGTCTACTATTTTCTGATTTTCAAAACAGTCTGCGCGACCCACAATCCGCCGCATGACACACCAAGCGACTCTCTCCAACCCCCTGGTTACCTGCCCGCCGCCGCGCCACCGCTGGAAGGTGCTGGCCGCCGGCGTGGCCGCGAATGCGGCGTTTTCCGTGGCTTTCAGCGGCATCCCGATGACCGCGGTGCTGATGCGCGACGGCTACCGGCTCGACAACGCCACGCTGGGCCTGGTGCTCGGCCTGATGGGCCTGGGTATTGCCATCAGCGAGCTGCCCTGGGGCCTGCTGACCGACCGCTGGGGCGACCGCCCGGTGCTGCTGACCGGCCTGGTCAGCACCGCCCTGGCGCTTGCAGCGATGGCGCTGTGGGCGGCGCCCTCGCATGGGCAGATTCCGCCGCTGGGTCTACTGGCCGGCGGCCTGGTGCTGGTCGGCCTGCTGGGCGGCAGCGTGAACGGTGCCAGCGGCCGGGCGGTGATGCTGTGGTTTGCCGACGGCGAGCGCGGCCTGGCGATGAGCATCCGCCAGACCGCCGTGCCGCTGGGCGGCGGCATCGGCGCGCTGTTGTTGCCGGCCGTGGCACTGCAGCACGGCTTTGCCGCGATCTACAGCCTGCTGGCCGTGCTGTGCCTGCTGGCCGCGCTGCTGACCTGGGCCTGGGTGCACGAGCCGGCGCTGACCACGCACAGCAAACCCACCACCGCTGCGGGCAGCGGCCCACTAAATGACCCGTTACGCGACCCGCGCATCTGGCGCACCGTGGCCGGCATCGGCATTCTGTGTGCACCGCAGTTTGCCGTGCTGTCCTTCGGCACGGTGTTCCTGCACGACTACGGCCATGCAGGCCTGGCCACCATCACGGTGGCGATGGCGCTGGTGCAGGTCGGCGCAATGGTGATGCGCGTCTGGAGCGGCCGCTGGACCGACCAGCGGCGGAATCGCCCGGCCTATCTGCGGGCCTGCAGCGGGCTCAGCGCAGCGCTGTTTGCCGGGCTGGCAATCTTCAGCGCGCTGGCCGACGGCGGGCAACTGCTGGCCTCGCCGCTGCTGCGTGGCGGCTTGCTGGTACTGCTGGCGCTGTGCGGCATTTGCGTATCGGCCTGGCATGGCGTGGCCTATGTGCAGCTGGCCAGCTGCGCCGGTGCGCAGCGCTCCGGCACGGCGCTGGCGATGGCGAATACCTGCGTGTTCAGCGTCTGTTTTGTGACGCCGCTGGCCTTGCCGCATCTGCTGGCGCTGCAGGGTTGGCCGCTGGTCTGGCTGCTGGCCAGCGGCTGTGCGCTGCTGGCGCGGCCTTTACTCAGTGGGCGCAGAGTGCAGCCGATTAAAAATGCATGAAATCAGCCTCTAGCGCATATAAAAACTGCGCTAGCAGCTCTTTATTCAATAGCACTGACGCCTAGGCGACACCCCATCCCGCCATGGCATGGAACCTGCTGATAATCACGTCGGCAGACGCTGGGGTATGTACCGATCCCCGTGCCGCACCAAACGAGCACCATCGAGGTGCACGTCTGCTATCGCGTTTTGACATATTTGGAGCAACATGAAAAATCTGAGCAAACTGGTTATGGCCTTGGGCCTGACCGTCGCCGCCATGGCAACCCACGCCGCAGGCACCCTGGTCTATTGTTCCGAAGCCAGCCCCGAAGGCTTTGACACCGCCCAATACACCGGCGGCCAAACCTTTGACGCCGCCGGCATGGCCATCTTCAACCGCCTGGTCGAGTTTGAACGCGGCACCACCAAGGTTGTGCCCGCACTGGCCGAGTCGTATGACACCGCTCCCGACGGCCTGACCTACACCTTCCATCTGCGCAAGGGCGTCAAGTTCCATACCACCGAGAACTTCACCCCCAGCCGCACCTTCAATGCCGATGACGTGGTGTTCACGTTCATGCGCATGTTCGACAAGAGCAATGCCTTCGCCAAGGCCTACACCGTGCAGTACCCGTATGCGGGCGACACCGGCCTGGACAGCAACGTCGCCTCGGTGCGCAAGACCGACGACTACACCGTGGTCTTCTTGCTGAAGAAGCCCGACCCCGATCTGCTGCCCAAGATCGCCATGCCAGTGTTCTCGATCCTGTCGGCCGAACACGCCAACAAGCTGTTGACCGCCGGCACGCCCGCGCTGATCAACCAGCAGCCCGTGGGCACTGGCCCCTACATTCTGAAGCGCTACCAAAAAGATTCGCAGATCCGCTACGCCGGCAACAAGGAATACTGGAACCCCAAGGACGTGAAGGTCGACAACCTGATCTTCGCCATCACCACCGACGGTGCAGTGCGCGCGCAAAAGATCAAGGCTGGCGAATGCCAGGCCATGTCCTACCCCAAGCCACAGGATCTGGACAGCCTGAAGGCCGACCCCAAGCTCAAGGTCATCAGTGCCCCCGGCTTCAACATCGGCTACCTGGCCTACAACACCGAAAAGCCGATCACCGGCAAGCTCGAAGTGCGCCAGGCGCTGGACATGGCGATCAACCGCAAGGCCATCATCGACGCGGTCTACCAAGGCCAGGGCCAGGAAGCCAGCAACCCGTTCCCATCGTCGCTGTGGTCGTATAACCCGGCGCTGAAGAACCCGCCCCTGGACATCGAAAAAGCCAAGGCGCTGCTGAAGAAAGCCGGCTACCCCGATGGCTTCGAGATCACGCTGTGGAGCATGCCGGTGGTGCGCCCCTACAACCCCAACGCCAAGCTGATGGCCGAAATGATCCAGAGCGACTGGGCCAAGATTGGCGTCAAGGCCAAGATCGTCAGCTACGAATGGGGTGAATACCTGAAGCGCATGAAAGCCGGCGAACAAGACGCGGGCCTGATCGGCTGGAGCGGCGACTACGCCAGCCCGGACAACTTCCTCGGCGTGCTGCTGACCTGCGAAGCCGTGGGCGGATCCAACTATGCACGCTACTGCAGCAAGGAATTCGACGGCATGGTGCTCAAGGCCCGCAACAGCCTGGACCAGAAAGAGCGCACCGCGCTGTACATGAAGGCGCAAGAAGTCTTCAAGCGCGACATGCCCTGGTCGACCATCGCCCACTCCACGGTGAGCCTGCCCACCGCCAAGGGTGTCGAGGGTCTGAAGATCAGCCCATTTGCGGTGTTTGACTTCGCGGGCGTCAGCGTCAAGTAAACCCACTTCGTCAGAAGTAAAAGCAAGGTAACGGCTCGTTTCGTTACCTTGCTTTTTTGTTTTAAGCCACTATGTTCTTCTACATCCTCAAACGCTTGGCGGTGGTGATTCCGACCTTTTTCGGTATCACCCTGCTGACCTTTTCGCTGATCCGCATGATCCCGGGCGACCCGATCGAAGTCATGCGCGGTGAGCGCTCCATCGACCCGGTCGCGCATGCCATCGCCCTCAAGCAGCTGGGCCTGGACCAGCCGCTGCCGGTGCAGTATGTGCAGTACCTGGGCAAGCTGATCCACGGCGACCTGGGCGCATCGCTCAAGACCCAGGCTCCTGTCTGGACCGAATTCAAAATCCTGTTCCCCGCCACACTGGAACTGGCGCTGATGGCCCTGCTGTTCGCGCTGGTGTTCGGCATGGTGGCCGGCGTCACCGCGGCGGTGAAGCGCGGCTCGTTCCTCGACCACGGCGTGATGACTGTGGCGCTGACCGGCTATTCGATGCCGATCTTCTGGTGGGGCCTGGTGCTGATCATGATCTTCTCCAGCGGCCTGGGCTGGACACCGGTGTCCGGCCGCATCGACCTGATGTTCGACATTCCGCCCGACACCGGCTTTATGCTGATCGACGCCTGGCGCGCCGAACGGGCCGACCCAGGCCTGAACGCCGGCGCGCTTTGGGACGCGATCAAGCACCTGATCCTGCCGACCATCGTGCTCGGCACCATCCCGCTGGCGGTGATTGCCCGCATGACGCGCTCCAGCATGCTGGAAGTGCTGAAGGAAGACTATGTGCGCACCGCCCGCGCCAAAGGCCTGTCGCCCACCCGCGTGGTGTTTATCCACACGCTGCGCAATGCGCTGATCCCGGTGCTGACCGTGATCGGCCTGCAGATCGGCACGCTGATGGGCGGTGCGGTGCTGACCGAGACCATCTTCTCCTGGCCGGGCATCGGCAAATGGCTGATCGACGCCATCAGCCGGCGCGACTACCCGGTGGTGCAAAGCGGCATTCTGCTGGTCGCCCTGCTGGTGATCACCACCAATTTTGTCGTTGACATCCTGTACGGCGTGGCCAACCCACGCATCCGACACCAGAAGTAAAAAAACATGTCTACCCTACCCCTACCCGCCACCGACGAGCTGGAACTCGCACCCGGCACCCCTCCGTCCAGCTGGTCAGAATTCTGGCGCGGCTTTACCAAGAACAAGGGCGCGGTCGTTGGCCTGGTCTTCATGGTCCTGGTCTGCGTGGCCGCGCTGTTCGCCCCCTGGGTCGCGCCCTATGACCCGATCGAGCAGTTCCGAGACCACTTCCTCACCCCGCCCGCCTGGGTGGCCGGCGGCTCCAGCCAGTTCCTGCTGGGCACCGACGAAGTCGGGCGCGACATCCTGTCGCGGCTGATCCACGGCGCGCGGCTGTCGCTGTTCGTCGGCTTTGTGTCGGTGGTGCTGGCGATGATTCCCGGCGTGGTGTTAGGCCTGTCGGCCGCCTTCTTCGGCAAGGCTTTGGACTCGGCCATCATGCGCTTCATGGACATCATGATGGCCCTGCCCGCGCTGCTGCTGGCCGTGGCCATCATGGCCATCCTTGGCCCCGGGCTGGGCAATGCCATGGTGGCCATCGCCGTGGTGTCGCTGCCCGCCTACGTGCGGCTGACCCGCGCTTCCGCCATGACCGAGCTGAACCGCGACTACGTGACCGCCGCCCGCCTGTCGGGCGCGGGCACGCTGCGCCTGATGTTCGTCACCGTGCTGCCCAACTGCATGGCGCCGCTGATCGTGCACGCCACCATGGGCTTCTCGGCCGCGATCCTGGAAATCTCGGCCCTGGGCTTCCTGGGTCTGGGCGTGCAGCCTCCCCTGCCTGAGTGGGGCACCATGCTGGCCTCGGCGCGCGACTACATCGAGCGTGCCTGGTGGGTCGTCACCCTACCCGGCCTGACGATTCTGTTCTCGGTGCTGGCCATCAATCTGATGGGCGACGGGCTGCGCGATGCGCTAGACCCCAAGCTCAAAAGTGCTGCGTAGCTGTGGAACACCCCCAGGCTACACGCTGCGCGTTTTCGCCCCCCCTTGCAGGGGGCGATGCCAGTGGCCCGGCTGAGCCGGTTCCACGGCATCTCTGGAAAAAAGCAGTAACGCTTATTTCGGCTGTGGGTTCTGCATAGTTTTTAAGAAAAGAAACACGATGAGTTTGTTAAACATTAAAAATCTGTCCGTCGAGTTCGGCCCGCAAGGCCGGGCTTTCCGGGCTGTGGACGGGCTGGACCTGTCCGTCTCGCAGGGCGAGATCGTCGGCATCGTTGGCGAATCTGGCTCCGGCAAATCGGTGACCATGATGGCCTTGATGGGCCTGCTCGACGGCCAGGGCCGCGTAACGGCAGACACGCTGAACTTCGACGGCCAGGACCTGCTGAAGATCACCCCGGCCCAGCGCCGCAAGCTGCTGGGCAAGGACATGGCGATGATCTTCCAGGACCCCATGACCTCGCTGAACCCCAGCTTCACCGTAGGCTACCAGATCATCGAGGTGCTGAAGCAGCACCTGGGCCTGCGCGGCGCCGCGGCCACGGCCCGCGCGGTCGAGTTGATGGAGATGGTCGAAATCCCAGCCGCCAAAAGCCGGCTCGACGTGTACCCGCACCAGCTGTCGGGCGGCATGAGCCAGCGCGTGATGATCGCCATCGCCATCGCCTGCAACCCACGCCTGCTGATCGCCGACGAGCCCACCACCGCGCTGGACGTGACCATCCAGGCGCAGATCATGGACCTGCTGGTCAGCCTGCAAAAAGCCCACAACATGGCGCTGGTGATGATTACCCACGACCTGGCGGTGGTCGCCGAAGTGGCCCACCGCGTGGCCGTGATGTACGCCGGCCAGGTGGTGGAAACCGGCCAGGTCGAACGCCTGTTCGACCACCCGGCGCACCCGTATACCGACGCGCTGCTGCAGGCCGTGCCCGAGCGCAGCCATGGCGCACGCCGCCTGAGCACCCTCAAAGGCATGGTCCCCGGCCAGTACGACCGGCCCAAAGGCTGCCTGCTGTCGCCGCGCTGCCCGCGCGTGCAAGACCGCTGCAAGGCCGAGCGCCCGGCGCTGACCAGCTTTGGCGGCGAGTCCGTGCGCTGCTTCTTCCCGATCTCCCATGGGGTGCTGGCATGAGCGCGGTGGTACTGGAGGCGAAGAACCTCACCCGCTACTACGCGGTATCGCAGGGCACATTCAAGCCCAAGGTCCAGGTCAAGGCGCTGAACGGTATTTCGTTCCAGCTGCAGGCCGGCAAGACCCTGGCGGTGGTCGGCGAATCCGGCTGCGGCAAGAGCACGCTGGCCCGCGCGCTGACGCTGATCGAAACCCCGACCTCGGGCTCGCTGGTGCTGGACGGCCAGGCGGTGGACAGCGCCAGCAGCGCCCAGCGCAAAGCCATGCGCAGCAAGGTGCAGATGGTGTTCCAGAACCCCTATGCATCCCTGAACCCGCGCCAAAAGATCATCGACCAACTGGCCGAACCGCTGCTGCTGAACACCCAGCTAACAGCCGCCGAGCGCACCGCCAAGGTCCATGACACCATGCGCCGCGTCGGCCTGCGGCCGGAGTTTGCGCTGCGCTATCCGCACATGTTCTCTGGCGGCCAGCGCCAACGCATTGCCATTGCGCGGGCGATGATTCTGCAGCCCAAGATCCTGGTGGCCGACGAGCCGACCTCGGCGCTCGACGTGTCCATCCAGGCCCAGGTGCTGAACCTGTTCATGGACTTGCAGGAAGAGTTCCAGACCGCCTATGTGTTCGTGTCGCACAACCTGGCGGTGGTGGAGCATGTGGCCAACGACCTGATGGTGATGTACCTGGGCCGCGCGGTCGAGGTGGGCGCCAAGGGCCTGATCTTCGAACGCCCCCTGCATCCGTACACGCAGGCCCTGCTGTCGGCCACGCCGTCGATAGACCGCGGCCAACGCCGGGTGAAGATCAAGATCACCGGCGAGCTGCCCAGCCCGCTGAACCCGCCCAGCGGCTGCGCCTTCCACAAGCGCTGCCCGCATGCCACGGCGCGCTGCTCCACAGAGGAGCCGCTGCTGCGCCCGCTGCTGGGACGCGAGGTGGCCTGCCACCATGCGGAGAGCATCAACGCCGGCCAGGCCGTTACAGCATAAATTGGCCGCTAGCGCATATTCTGCGTGCGCTAGCAGCTATTTATTTGGTAGCAAACTGGCCTGCTCCACCGCCTGGGCCATGGCTTCGGCCTCGGCGCCGCCCTGCCTGCGCAAGCCGTAGACCACGCCCTCCTGGTCGGGCCGGGTGCGGTTCTGGCTCAGCTTCAATTTGCCGCGCAGCGAGGTCAGCGTGATCTCGATGCCGACGATGGCGCGCAGCATCGCATTGATGTAGTCATCGGGCGCATCGCTGACGGCCCACGGCACCGGGCGCTCGGCTTCGTGGCGCTCGGTCAGGCGGGTGACGAAGGCACGCAGCCAGTCCGCATCGTCGATAGCGCGCAACTGGCCACGCGCCTGCACCATGCTGTAGTTCCAGGTCGGCACGACTTTGCCGGTGGCCGCCTTGCTGGGGTACATCGATGGCGAGATATAGGCCTGCGGCCCCTGGAACACCACCAAGGCATCCACATCGGTGCGGGATTCGCGCCACAGCGGGTTGGCGCGCGCCACATGGCCGCGCAGTATGCCCGGGCCGCCCGCCGGGTCCGGGTCGAGTAAAAACGGCAGGCTGTTGGCCGCCAAGCCGCCCGCCTGGTCCTGGGTGACCAGCAGGCCCAGCGGGTGGGCGCTGAGCAGCGGCTGCAGCACCTCGGGGCGGGTTTCTTCAAAGTGGGCGGGCAGGTACATGGGATCAGTGCTCCGTAGAATGGCCCTCCATACTAAGATTATTTAAATCAATCCAAGGGGCCATTTCTTGGCAAACCAAAGAGCCGTTCCGGGCCAGTTGCGCCAGCAGGTTTATCTGCGCCTGCGCGAGTCCATCGAGACCGGGGTGTTGGCGCCCGACAGCCGCCTGCCGGCCTCGCGCGAGCATGCGCGGGTGCTGGGCGTATCGCGCAACACGGTGCTGTGGGCAGTCGAACGCCTGCAGTCCGAGGGCTACCTGGTGGGCCGCGTCGGCGATGGCACCTACGTGGCGCAGCGCAATTCTCCCCTGCGCAGCGGCGCCCGCGCACCGCAGCTGGCCGCCCACCAGCTGCTGTCGCAGCGCGGCCGCCTGATAGCCGAGGCCGGCTCGCGCTGGATACCCGCCAGCAGCGACGCCCTGCCGTTTCGCATCGGCCGGCCGGCGCTGGAGGAGTTTCCGTTCGCGCTCTGGCAAAGGCTGGAGCGGCAAACGCCGACCGCCACGCGCGTCGCCAACGCCGGCTATACCGATGCCGCAGGCCACCCGCCGCTGCGTGCCGCCATCGCCCAGTGGCTGCTGGTGTCGCGCGGCATCCGTTGCGACCCGGGGCAGGTGCTGATCACCGCCGGCTCGCAGCAGGCGCTGGACCTGGTGGCGCGGCTGCTGCTGGATGTGGGCGACGAGGTGCTGGTCGAAGACCCGGGCTACCACGGCATCCGCGCCAACCTGGTGGCGCAGGGGGCGCTGGTGCGCTCGGTGCCGGTGGACGACCAAGGCCTGTGCATCGCCCAGGGTGCGGCCCTGTACCCACGGGCCAAGCTGGCGGTGGTCACGCCCACCCACCAGTTCCCGCTGGGCGTCAGCATGGGCCTGGCGCGCCGCGCGGCGCTGATTGCCTGGGCCCAGGCCAACCGCACCTGGATTGTGGAAGACGATTACGACGGCGAATTCCAGTACGGCCCGCAGCGGATTCCGGCCCTGTGCAGCATGGCGCACGACGCGCGGGTGCTGCATGTGGGCACCTTCTCCAAAACGCTGGGCGCGGGGCTGCGGCTGGGCTTTATCGTGCTGCCCGATGCGCTGGTCGACGCGTTTACCCAAGGGCGAGCGCTGAGCGACCGGCAATCTCCGGCCGCAGTGCAGGAGGTGCTGGCCCGCTTCATTGCCGACGGCTACTTGCTGCGCCACCTTCGCCGCATGCGCGAGCTGTACCGCGAGCGCCAGGCCACCATGATCGACAGCTTGGCGCGCGCCAGCCACGGCGCGATCCGCCTGGCTCCGAGCCTGCAAGGCATGCATCTAGCGTTGGAGGTGGACGCGCAGATCCACGACACCGAACTCAGCCAGCGCGCACACGCGGCCGGCGTGCAGCTGGCGCCGATTTCGCGCTACTGCATGGAGGCGAACCGCCGCGGCTGGCTGTTTGGCTACGCGGGCTATAGCGCGGCCGCGCTCGACCGCGCCGCACGGGCGCTGGGGCCGTTAGTGAATTAAAGGATGCGCGCCAGCAGCTTGGGCACCGAGGCCACCAGCATCGCCAGGCCGGAGGCCGTCAGCAGCCCCAGCACGATCTTGCGGAACGCCGCCTCGCTGATGCCGATGTAGAGCCGCGCGCCCATAAGCGTGGGCACCAGCATGGCCACGGCCACCACGCCGAACATCGGCAGCATGCTGCGCGTGACGATGCCGCTGGCCAGGTAGGTGCCCATGGTCACCAGCAGCATCGACAAATTGAAGTTCTGCACGATGGCGCGCTGCGCGTCTTTCTCCAGCCCGCGCAGCGTGCACCACAGCGTGGGCAGCGCGCCGGTGAAGCCGCCCAGCCCGCCCATCACGCCACCAGCCATGCCGACCACGCCATCGGCGATGCGGCCGCCGGCGGTGATCTTGGGCAGATGCTTGGCAAATAGCATGGCTGGGCACCAGACCACCAGCAGGCTGCCCAGCACCAGCCGGAACCAGTCCATGTCCATCCGCGGCAGCAAGGCCACGCCCAGCGGAATGCCGACCAGGCCGCCCATCACGAAGGGCAGCAAGGCTTTCACATCAAAGCCGCGGCGCACCGTCACCGCGGCAATGATCTGCCCGGTCAGCGAGCCAAATACCGCCAGCGTGGCCGCCAGCCGCGGCTCCAGGGTCCAGGCCCAGAACGACATCGCCACCAGGCCGTAGGCAAAACCCGACAGGCCCTGCACAAACCCCGCCACCACCGCGCCCAGCGCCACCACCATCACCAGCGAATCCATTGCGTCTCCCGATAGTCCACACTGCGAAAGCCCTATTGTGAACAATCGGCGGGGTGGCCCGCAGACGCTCTATTTTTGATAGCTAGAAGCGCATGTAGAAACTGCGCCAGAGCCGTATTCTTTGCATATTCCCCAGCCCGGCAGAGTGCGCCGATGCGTGGCACACTGGAGCGCTTTGTGGGGGACATCACCATGGTTTACAGGCTCTACTTCTGGCGCATGGCCTTCTGGGCGCTGGCGACCTGGATGCTGCCACTGCCCGCCGCCATGGCCGCCGACGCGCCGCTGGTGGCCGAGAGAGATGTGCATGTGGAGCGGTCCGGCGGCACCTTCACCGTGGACCTGACCATGCATGCGCCGGTAGAGCCCGCGCAGGCCTGGGCGGTGCTGACCGACTTCGAGCACATGGCCGACTTCGTGCCCAACCTGAGCAGCAGCCAGGTGCTGGAGCGCAGCGACACCGTGCTCAAGGTGGCGCAAAAGGGGACCGCACGCTACGGCGTGTTCTCCACCCCGTTCGAGTCGGTGCGCGAGATCCACCTGAACCCGCCGCACGAGATCCGCGCCCATGGCCTGGGCGGCAATGTGCAGCGCATGGACAGCCTGATGCAGCTGGAGCCCGAAGGCACGGGCACCCGGCTCACCTACCACGCCGAGGTGCTGCCGGGCTTCTGGTTTCCGCCGCTGATCGGCCCGGCCCTGGTGCGGCACGAGACCGCCGAGCAGTTCTCGGCCATGCTGCACGAGATGCTGCGGCGCCATTAGGGCACAGCCGTTTTCGGTCGCGCTGAGAATAATTCTTATGTGCGATCACGCACAGACGTAGCCGGCCCGCGCGGCGAGCATGTCGCTTTGCACACCAACCGCAGAGGACACACCATGATCGAGAAAACCGCCCACGTACATTGGGAAGGCGCTGGCAAGAACGGCAAGGGCCAGATCAGCACCGAAACCGGCGCGCTGAAAGCCGTGCCCTACGGCTTTGCGACCCGCTTCGAAGACGACCGCCGCGGCAGCAACCCCGAGGAAATCCTGGGCGCCGCGCATGCCGCCTGCTTCAGCATGGCGTTTTCCTTCGCCTGCGACAAGGCCGGCTTTGCCACCAGCACGGTCGACACCCAGGCCAAGGTCCGCCTGGCCAAGCAGGGCGAAGGCTTTGTGATCGACCGCATCGCCCTGGTCTTGCAGGCCACCGTGCCTGGCCTGGACGAAGCCAAATTCCAGGCACTGGCCCTGGCCGCCAAGCGTGATTGCCCGCTGTCCAAAGCCTTGGCCAGCGTGCCCGAAATCACCCTGCAAGCCAGCCTGGTGCCGGGTAGTTGAGCCGCGCGGCAGAGGTGCAACCCCATGCAAAACCTTGACACGACCGACACCACAGATGCCGCCCTGGCCACCGCCGACCACATGCTGGGCGACGTCCACGCAAATCTGATCTTGGTGGAATATGGCGACTACGCCTGCCCCAGCTGCCAGCAGGCCGCGCCCCTGGTGCGCCACCTGGCCGAGACCGAAGGCCCGCGCCTGTGCATCGTCTACCGGCACTTCCCGATGATGGAAGTGCACCCGCAGGCCGAGCTGGCCGCCGAAGCGGCCG
Organism: Rhodoferax sp. OV413; assembly: GCF_900104385.1. Lineage (GTDB taxonomy): Bacteria > Pseudomonadota > Gammaproteobacteria > Burkholderiales > Burkholderiaceae_C > Rhodoferax_B. Next base: position 934,302 of record NZ_FNJA01000001.1, read on the forward strand.
AAGCCGCTGCTGCCCAGGGCAAGTTCTGGCCCATGCACCACCTGCTGTTTGCCCAGCCGCAAGGCCTGGAGGCCGCCGCCCTGGCCGGCTACGCAGAAACCATCGGCCTGGACATGCACCGCTTCCAGGGGGCGATGGCCGGCCGCATCTACACCCAGCGGGTGCAGGAGCACCTGCGCGCCGGTGAACGCATCGGTGTGCGGGCCACGCCAAGCTTCTTCCTCAACGATGCGGTGATCGATGTGTCGTTTGGCTTCGGCACACTGAGCGCGACCGTGCATGCCGCGTTGAAAGGCCGCTGAACCGCCGATTGCTCTGCATCGCCCCCACCCGAAAGGAGTTGACATGCCCAAAGCCTGGAGCGCCAAGCGCGAACGCCAGTACGCGCACATCAAAGACAGCCTGCTGGAACGCGGCAAGCCCGAACCGCTGGCCGAAGAAATCGCCGCCCGCGTGGTCAACAAGGAACGCGCGCAGCACGGCGAATCCAAGGAGGCCAGCCCGTCCTCGCTCAACGACATGCCAGCCAGCCGGCGCGGCGGCCTGCGATCCCACAAGGGCGCGGGCGGCCGCACCCTGCTGCAGCTGCGCAACGAAGCGCGCCAGCGCGGCCTGAAGGGCCGGTCGAAGATGAACAAAGCCCAGCTGGAACAGGCTTTGCTACATTAAACATAGCTTCTGGCGCAGGCACTACCTGCGCTAGCGGCCTGTTTCTAATAAATCACCCCTTGGCAAAGGTCTGGTCCAGCCCCTGGAACATGGCCGAAAAGTCGCAGCAGTCCTGCGCCAGCATCACGATGGACGCCACCAGCGCGCTGCGGTGCTCGCCCTTGTGCATGGCCACATAGGACATGGGCGGCAGGGCCGGCGCCACGTCTATCACGGTCAGCATGCCGGCGGCCACCAGCGGCGCCAGGCAGCGGTGCGGCAGGTAGCTGACGCCCAGGCCGGAGATCACCAGGCCCAGCATGGCCAGCAGATTGCTGACCACGATCACCTCGCCGGGGTCCGCGCCCTGCTGCTTCATCCACGCGTCATACACCCGGCCCGTGCCCGACTGCGTGCCCTGCACCAGCATGCGGTACTGGGCGATCTCGTGCAGCCGCATGCGCTGGCCCGGCTGGCTGCCGGGCAGCAGGCCGGGCTTGCACATCCAGGCGTGCTCGACCTGGCCGACCTTGGTGCTGGCGATGCGGGTGTCGGCAAACGCATCGGGCACGAACACCAGGTCCAGCTCGTCGGCCAGCACCTTGTCGCGCAGCTGTGGGCTGCTGTCCACCGTGGGCTCGATGGTCACCTTGGGGTAGTGCTGCTGGATCAGCGCGATCAGCCGCGGCAGCCAGGTCATGGCGGTCAGCTCGGTGATGCCTATGCGCAGGCGCCGCTCCATCACCTCGGGCCGGCTGAACTGCTCGATGGCCGCGTCGCGCTGCGCCAGCAGCTTCTTGGCCAGCACGAACATCTCTTCGCCCTTTTCGGTCAGGCGCGCGCTGCGCTGGGCACGGTCGAACAACTCGGTTTCGAACAGCGCCTCCAGGTCGTGCACCCGCTTGGATACCGCCGACTGCGTGGTGTGCAGCTTGTTCGCCGCCTGCGAGAAGCCGCCCAGCTGGGCGATCCAGTACAGGGCTTCCAGTTGCTTGAAGGTGATCATCTGCGCGCTCCTGCCATGGGCTTTTATCCATCGGTTCATTCATCGTTTTATACGATGTTAACGGATGAAATTTAATCGCTTTTAGAAATTCATTCCGACTTCCACAATCCACGGCAATGCAGCACCTGGCGCTGTTTTTGACACAGGAAATCCACCGTGGCCCACCCCGTTTTCGAGATCAATCCCGCCCCGCCCGTGGCCAGCAGCGCGCTGCTGCAAGCCTTCCAGCAAGTGGTCACGCCGCACATCAGCGACAACCTGCAACGCCTGTCCGGCATCACCGGCTTGCGCCGCTTCCACCGCGGCCGCAAGCTGGTCGGCACGGCCTTCACCGTCAAGGCCCGTCCCGGCGACAACCTGCTGGTCTACAAGGCACTGCAAGACCTGCAGCCCGGCCACGTGCTGGTGGTCGATGGCGCAGGCGACCCGACCAATGCGCTGGTCGGCGAACTCATCATGCTCTACGCACAGCAGCGCGGCTGCGCGGGTTTTGTGCTGGACGCGGCGATCCGCGACACCGCGGCTTTCTACGAGGCCGACTTCCCCTGCTACGCCCGCAGCGTCAGCCACCGCGGCCCGTACAAGCTGGGCCCGGGCGCGATCAACTGCGCGGTCACCGTGGGCGGCCAGGTGGTGCAGCCCGGCGACCTGGTGGTCGGCGACGAGGACGGCGTGGTGAGCTTTCCAGAGGCCGACGCGCAGCGCCTGCTGGCCGCGATCCGCAGCACTGAAAGCAACGAGAACGCCATCAAGGCCGAAATCGCCAACGGCCGCATTGAGCAACAGTGGCTGCGCAAGGTGCTGTCGGCCCACGGCCTCTGAATCTTCCACACCAAGAACTCTCCATGAACACCCTGCTTTCCTCCCGCCTGGGCCAGGTCAAGCCCTCGCCCAGCATTGCCGCCAAGGCCCGCGTGGATGCGCTGCGCGCCGCCGGCCAAACCATCGTCGACTTCACTCTGGGCGAGCCCGACTTCGCCACGCCTGCGCACATCGTGCAGGCCGGCATCCAGGCCCTGGCCGACGGCCATACCCGTTACACCGGCTCGGCCGGCACGCCAGCCCTGCGCGCCGCCATCGCGGCCAAGTTCCAGCGCGAGAACAACCTGGCGTTCCAGCCCGAGCAGATCATCGTCGGCGTGGGCGCCAAGAGCCTGATCTTCAACGCCTTCAGCGCCACGCTGAACCCCGGCGACGAGGTGATCATCCCCGCACCGTTCTGGGTCTCCTACCCGGACATGGTGCTGCTGAACGGCGGCACGCCGGTGGTCGCCCACAGTACCGAGGCCAGCGGCTTCAAGCTCACCCCCGAGGTGCTGCAGGCCGCCATCACGCCGCGCACCCGCTGGCTGGTGCTGAACACGCCCAACAACCCCAGCGGCGCGGTCTATGCACGCGCCGAATTGGAGGCGATCTGCGCGGTGCTGCGTGACCACCCGCAGGTCTGGCTGATGACCGACGAGATCTACGAGCACTTTGTCTACGGTGATGCGCAGCACCTGTCGCCGCTGAACGTGGCGCCCGATTTGGCCGAGCGCACGCTGACCATCAACGGCCTGTCCAAAGCCTATGCGATGACCGGCTGGCGCATCGGCTATGCCGCCGGGCCGGCGCCGCTGGTCAAGGCGCTCAGCCTGCTGGCCTCCCAAACCACCACCTGCGCCAGCGCCATGGGCCAAGCCGCGGCCGTGGTCGCGCTGAACGGCCCGAAGGCCTGCGTGGCCGAGGCCCGCGCACTGTTCGAGGCGCGCCGCGACCGCATGGTGGAGCTGCTGAACACCCTACCGGGCATCCGCTGCGCCACACCCGAAGGCGCGTTCTACGTGTTCCCCAGCGTGGCCGGTTTGCTGGGCCAGCGCACGTCCGACGGCACGCGCTTGGCCACCGACCTGGACGTGATGCTGTTCCTGCTGAACCAGGCCGGCGTGGCCAGCGTGGACGGCAGCTCCTACGGCATGCCCGGCTATCTGCGCCTGTCGTTTGCCACCTCCATCGAGCAGATCGAAGCCGGCTGCCAGGCCATCCGCCAAGCCGTGCAGAGCCTGCGGCCATGAGCACACCCTTTCCCCACCCCGCAAAATCACCCCACCCCAGAAAGTCCGCCATGCCTATTCGACTCTCCCGCATCCTCGGCCTCGGCGCCGTGTTCCTGTGCTCTGCCGCACTGGCGCAGAGCGACACCCTCAGCAAAATCAAGCAAACCGGGGTCATCAAGATCGGCAGCCGCGACAGCCAGGTGCCGTTCTCCTACCAGCCCACAGGCAGCGGCGAACCCACCGGCTACACCAACGACATCTGCCTGAAGATCGTCGACGCCGTCAAAGCCAAGCTGGGCCTGGCCAGCCTGGAGGTGCGCTACACCACGCTGACCTCGACCAACCGCATCCCCTTGCTGACCAATGGCACGGTGGACCTGGACTGCGCCACCACCACCAATACCGTGCAGCGCCAGCAGCAGGTGGGCTTTGCGCCCAGCCACTTCGTGACCAATATCACCGCCGCGGTGAAGACCAAGTCGGGCATCAACACCATTGCCGACCTCAGCGGCAAGACCGTCGCCACGGTATCGGGTAGCACCGCCATCCAGCTGCTGCGCAGCTACCGCAAGAGCGAAAACGTGGATGTGCAAGAGCTATCGGGCAAGGACACGGCGGACGCGTTTTTGCTGCTGGCCTCGGACCGCACCCAGGCTTACATCCTGGACGACGTGCAGCTGGCCGGGCTGATCGCCACTTCGCCCAAACCCAGCGACTACAAGATCCTGTCCAAGGAGTCGCTGCGCCAGGAGCCCTACGGCATCATGTACCGCAAGGACGACCCGGATTTCAAGGAGCTGGTCGACAAAACTGTGACCGAGCTGATGAAGTCTGGCGCCATCGAGCAGATCTACGCCAAGTGGTTTACCAAGCCGATTCCGCCGAACAACATCAACCTGAACTTCCCGCTGTCGGACGCGGTGCGCGAGCTGTACAAGAACCCGAACAACAAGGGCGTATAACGGGTTAATGCTACAGAGTTCATAGTTTCTGGCGCAGGAGGCACCTGCGCTAGAGGCACTTTTCTTATAAATTCCAGCAGCCGGAGCCCACGGGGTCAGGCGAAGAGCTTGGCCAGGCCGTCCAGCACGCTGGTCCAGTTCTTTTCATATTCGACCCGGTGCTGGATGTCGGCCGCGGTGGCGCCGCCGATCAGGTTGGACTGCGTGAGGGTGACCTGCGTATGCCGGCCCTGCGGACTCAGCTGGAAGCTGAGCACGTGGTAGTTTTCCGGCGCGTCCGCCTTGCCGGACATGGCGCTCCAGTGCGAGAAGCTCAGCCGCCGCCGGGGCTCGACCGCGATGATGCTGCCCTTGTCCGCGTACTTCTTGCCCTTGAATTCACCCTTCATCAGGATCGGATGGCCGACCTCCCAGTCGGACTCCACATCGGCGCCAAAGAAGAATTTTTTGAGAGTCACCGGCGTGGTCAGTGCGGCCCAGACTTTATGGTCCGAGGCGGGGATGGTCTTCTCGACCTGGGCCGTGGTTTCATTCATGCTGTGCTCCTTGCCGTGCTTGCCGTGGCAAGCACGTCCTTGCAGTCGCCGACGGATGCCTCGATCAGCTGCCGCGCGGTCGCGGTTTGCGCGTCCGTATGGGTCGTGGCCACCAACACCACTTGCCCGGTGGCGATGGCATCGGTCACCAAGGCCGACAACCAGCCCTCTTCGCCCGCGGGTGCGGCTTTCTCCTTGGCGGTAGCGCCCACGGTGGCTCCCACCAAGGCGCCTACGCTCGCCCCCCAGCCCATCATCACCAAGGGGGCAAGCAAGGGGCTGGCGACAAACAAGCTCACGTTCGCGGCCACCAGCGCCACCTCGGCCAGCGCCCCGATGCCGGTGCCCACCACCGTGCCAATCGTGCCGTCTACAAACACCGCCTTCAGCACGGCATTGCTGTCGCCCTTGGGCACGGGCGCCGAGGCGGGCGCATCGGTGGCGAACAGCTGCAGTTGGTCCGGGGGCAGGCCATGCGCCGCCAATGCGTTACGCACCTCCAGGGCCGCTTCGCGGGTGGCAAAAAAGCCAGAAACATAGTGCTTGCGGTGGTCCATGTGCGGATCCTCTGGTTGGCCGGGTTGCATAGAGAGCCGGTCCAGCTTGCGCCGCAAGCTGGGACAGGTCTGTGCGATGGCATACAGAGGTCGCCTGGTGCGGCGAACAGCTTCTAAGCCTTACGCCTCGTCGCGCTGCGCAGCCACCCGGGGCATCCTCAGCCGGAAGACGGTGCCCTGCCCGAGGCTGGACTCCACATCAACGGTGCCGCCTAGCAGTCCAGACAACAGGCTGAACACAATGCTCAGCCCCAGGCCCGACCCGCCGGAGCCCATGCGGGTGGTGTAGAACGGGTCAAAAATCCGCGACAGGTTTTCGGGCGCAATACCGGCGCCGTCGTCCGACACGGTCAATACCACGTGCTCGCCGTCCAGCAGCGCGCTGATGCGTACCGTGCCGGCATGCTGCTCGGAGAACGCATGGACCACCGCGTTCTCGAACAGGTTGCTCACGATCTGCCCGATGGCGCCTGGATAGCTTTTCATCTCAATGCCGTCCGGCACATCCATGTGCAGCTTGGCCATCGCGTATTTGCGGACCACCGACACCGAGGCCAGGGTTTCCCGGACCACCTGCTTCAAATCGAAACGCCTGCGGCGCAGACTGGTCTGGTCCACCGCGAACTGCTTGAAGTCCTGGATCAGATTCGCCGCCCGGTTCAGGCTGCTGGCGGTAATCTCGGCACCCTGCTCCACCTGGTCCAGGTACCCGTTGAGCTGGGTTTTGGTCAAGCCCTGGCCCATGCTGGCGCGAAACTCGTGGGTTTGGCCCAGCACCGTGCTGATGACCAGCAAGCCGTTGCCGATAGGGGTGTTCAGCTCATGGGCCACGCCGGCCACCAGCGAGCCCAATGCCACCAGCTTCTCGGACTGGATCAAGCGGTCCTGGGCCTGCCGCAGATTCTGCAAAGCCTGCTCCAGATGGGTATTGGCCAGGCGTAGTTCGGTGGTGCGCGCCGTGACCCGCTCTTCCAGCACATCCACCGATTGCGCAAGGGCAATCCGCATGCAGTCCAGCTGTTGCCCCAACACACCGAACTCGTCGTGGCGCAGCGCTGGTACCGCGGTTTTAAGGTCGCCGGTAGAAATCGACGCCGCACTGGAACGCAGCAGGTTCAGCGGCTTGTGGACCCGCTGATTCAACCACATGCTCATCAGCAACAAGGACACCACAAACTGACAGCCCACCACGGCCGCCAGCAACCACGACGAACGGAGCGCATCGCTCTGGGCCGAGTCAGTGGCGTAGGCGAGACTGACCTCGCCCAGCGGTGTGCCCTCTTTGACAATCTGCCGGCTGACCCGGATGGTGCTGCTGAGCACATCCTCTGGCCGGTGGAACTCCAGCACCATTTCGCCGGTCGCGTCGCGCACCTCGACCCAGGCCACAGAGGGATCGGCGACCACGGCCTGCATCAAAGGCCGTGCGGTATCCAGGGCCACATTCCACAGCGGCAATACCAGGCCCGCTTGCAACAGGTCGGCAAACTGCTCGGCCTTGGCCCGCGCATCCACCTCGATGGTCTTCTGCCAATTGAGGGTCAACAAGATCAGAATCGCCAAAGCACCCGGAATCACCAGGGCCAGCATCAGGACGGAAAACAGATCGTGCCGAAGACTGCTGGTAGGTGTGGCATTGACCACGGGCGATACTGCCGGCCGCATGTCAGCAAAAGCCTTTGGCGCTGGTAGCAGTGGTTTGGATATTCGTCTGTGGAGGGTTCACGCGCATCGGCAAATTGTCAGGCAGCGCACCCCTGGGGTCAATCTAGACTACTGGTTAATCCCGCCTTGCAAAAACACCCGCCCACGCGTTCAATGAAAAGCTTCTTCTTCCCGATGCGCAGTTCTACCTGGATGGCGGCATGAGCACCTACTGGAACCATCTTCTCTCCGTTGCGCTTCTGGCTACCAGTCTCGGGGCTGAGTGCGCTCCCTGGGTTTTGCGCACCGCCGCCCAGGAGGGCTCGGCGCCCAAGTTCAGCCAGTCCAACGGGGTGGTGGCAGGGCACTGCCCCGACATCCTGCATGCGATAGAGCTGGCCGACAAAGACCTGCGCTTTGCCATCGCCCCCATGTCCATGCCCATCCGGCGGATCGAAAAAGACATTCGCGCAGGCCATCTGGACATCATTTGTGCGCTGCTCGACTCGCCCATCCGCAACGAGATTGCCCAGCGGGTGTCCACACCCATTTACATGGTGCGTGAACGCCTGGTTGGCTTGCGCGGCGATGACCAAAACATCACCGGCTTTGAAGATCTGGCCCGCACCGGCGGCTTGGTGGCCACCCAGGCCGGCGCCAGCTACACCGAAAAACTGCGAGGCTACCAGGTCAAGGTGGACGAGACCAGCAGTTCCGTCGCCTTGCAAAATATCGTCAGGAAGCGGGTGCGCTACTTCTATACCAACGAACTCACTGCCGTCTACTACATCAAGGCCGAAGGCCTGGAAGACAAGCTGTATCTGCTGCCGGCCACCATGGGGCAAACGCCCAGCTACCTGTGGGTCGGCAAACAGGTGGCCCCCGAGGTATTGCCCCGGCTGGAAGTCGCACTGGCGAAGCTCAAAAAAGACGGCACGCTGGACCGCATCTACCGCAGTTACGGGGGCACCCCTTGACGCCCCGAGCGACACGGCGGAGGCCCTTGCAATGAACAGCCTGTTGCCACGGCTGTACGGGCTGGGCCTGTGTGCGTTGCTGTGCGCCGCCCCTGCGCAAGCCGATTGCAGCAAGCTCGTCGTCACGGCCGATCCCGCCTACCCGCCCATGCATTGGTACGACGGCACCCAGCTGCAAGGCGCCAGCATCGAGATCGCCAAGCGGGTGCTGGGCGAATTGAAGATACCGTATGAAGTGCGCTATGTCGGCCCCTTCGCCCGCGTCGTCAAACTCGCCGAACGTGGCGAGGTGGACATGATAGCCACCCTGAAGAAAACACCCGAGCGCGAGCAGTTTTTGCTGTACCCGCAATTGCCAGCCCTGTCCAATCCGGTAGCGGTATTCCAGGCCCGTGAGCGCCCTTTTCCCTTCCAGGGACGGGCCGATCTGGTGGGCAAAAAAGGCGGCATCACCCGCGGCAATATGTTTGGCGACGATTTCGACCAGTTCCTGAAAACCGAGCTCAAGATCGAATCGGCAGACAACCCGGAAAGCAATTTCAACAAGCTGGCGCTGGGGCGCATCGACTACTTCATCACCGGCTACTACACGGGCATGGCCTACCTGCTGAAGCGCGGCGACGAGCAGCGCTTTGCGCCCATGTCCCCGTATCTGGTGGACGCGCCCAACTACCTGGTGCTCACCCAGAAAGGCCGTTGTGCTGACAAGCTGGAAGCCATCGACGCCAAGCTCGCCCAGCTGAAGAAGGCCGGTGTCATTGACGAGCTGATCAAGCTCAGCTTTGCGAACTGGAAGGCCCATCCGCAGGTGGTTGAGAAATAAGGGCGCGGCAGCTAACGCTTAACTGCGCATGGTGATGGCATCGAAAGGGCAGCGCACCGCGCACTTCTTGCAACCGGTGCAGGCATCCAGGTCGCTGACCACCGAGAACTTCTTCCAGCCCTGGGCTTCCAGGGACAGCAGATGCAAATGGCAGGTCGGCACGCACCAACCGCAGCCGGTGCAGCGCGTGGTATCGATGTCCGGTTTGGGCACAGGGCGCGGGGTCGTCATGGAACCGCGATCATAGGGGAGCAGGTGCGCCGGCGGCACCAGGCAAGTCGTTAAGCTACTTATTTGATAGCTGCTAGCGCTGGTACTGCCTGCGCTAGCGACCGATTTTCTTTAAATTCCGGCAACTGCCCTCACTCCAAATCGCTGGCGGCATGGCGCTCGTGCAGTTGGTCGGCCGGCTCGCCCCAGGCGCGGTTGACCTTGCGGCCACGCTGCACTGCGGGGCGTGCCGCGATCTGCTGGGCCCAGCGCAGCACGTGGGTGTATTCGTGCACGCTCAGAAACTCGGCCGCGCCGTACAGCTGGCCCAACACCAGGCCTCCATACCAGGGCCACACGGCGATGTCGGCGATGGTGTAGTCCTCACCGGCCAGATAGGTGTGGTCGGCCAGACGGTGGTCCAGCACGTCCAGCTGCCGCTTGACCTCCATCGCATAGCGGTTGATCGGGTACTCGAGCTTGGCCGGCGCGTAGGCGTAGAAATGGCCAAAGCCGCCACCCAGAAACGGCGCGCTGCCCATCTGCCAGAACAGCCACGACAGGCACTCTGCCCGCGCCGCGCCGCTGGCGGGCAGAAACGCGCCGAACTTCTCCGCCAGGTACTGCAGGATGGCGCCCGACTCGAACACCCGCACCGGCTCGGCGCCACTGCGGTCCATCAGCGCAGGAATCTTGGAGTTGGGGTTGACCTCCACAAAGCCGCTGCCGAACTGGTCGCCGGTGTTGATGCGGATCAGCCAGGCGTCGTATTCGGCACCGGCGTGGCCCAGGGCCAGCAGTTCTTCCAGCATCACCGTGACCTTGATGCCATTCGGCGTGGCTAGCGAATACAGCTGCAGCGGATGCTTGCCGACCGGCAGCACCTTGTCATGCGTGGGGCCGGAGATCGGCCGGTTGATGCTGGCAAACTCGCCACCGTTTTCCTTGTCCCAGGTCCAGACTTTGGGTGGCGTGTAGGAATTGGTGTCGGTCATGCGGTGGTTTCCTTGGAGTGGGGTGTGGGTCACAAACTGAATGGATGGCAGAGTAGCTGCAGTGCGATGACCCGTGGGCTTTAGGGTTTTGGTGGAAAGTGTTATGCGCGACCGCTTACGCCAAAGCACTTCAAGCCAGGGTCCTTCGCGTAGCGCAAACGGTGCGGCCTGCCCCGTCCTGACGGACAGGATGGCCATCAATACAGCTAGCTGCGGCGGATTATTTCTTTGTCGCCACGCGGTCGGGCATGGACTTGGCAACCAACTCCCGCACGTGGGGGATCATTTTGTTGACCGAATCCAGGAACGCTGCCGAAATCACTTTGCCTTCGTTGGTGTTGGTCCAACCGGCCACACCGCCACCACCCGCAGCGCCGATCATGAGGCCCGCAGTCCCCAAGTCAGTGGCACGCGCCGAACCCTCGGCGCTCACCAATTGCTCTGTGGTTTGCGTGTCGGTCAAGGTCAGCACTACCTGGGCCTCCTTAAACTTCACCTTCTCCGCCAGGCCCGCGAACTGCCCTATGTAGGGAATGCGCGCCAGGATGCCTTCCAGCCCGCCGCCGGCGTTCTGCTCTGAAAACACCAGGGTGGGCGTCAGCACGTATTGGGCTTCCAGCACATGGCCACGCGGGTTCACGGTGCTGTCTTTGCGGGTCAGCCCCGACTCCTGCAAGTCCAACTCTTGCCGGGTGCCTTTGAGGCCCAAATTGCGGTCCACCACGCGAAAGCAGCCGCTTTGCTGCAGCATCAGCCGCACCAAAGGCACGGGGGAGTTGGGCAGCCCACCCGCACTGCTGGTGTAGGTATAGCCGTTGGGGTTTTCGATCACGCCCAGTGTGGCCAGCGGCGCATCGCACTTTTCAATCTTGCGTGTTTCAGCCGTGGACTGCTTTTGCCCGGCTGCACCTGTCGCCAAGCCCCCGGCATTGCCGGTTTCAATACCCGAAGGCTTGCAAGCGGCAAGCAAAACCATGGCCACCGTGGCGGCGATAAGCGCGGGAGCAGAGCGGTTCATAAGCAGGGACGGAGTAAAGATCGGCACGCATGGTACATGCAGCCTATGGCACTAAAAGCGCTACAGCCCCCTGCGCAGAACAATCGTTTGTTACAAATTGCGTCTATTGCGGGTCAGGGATACAGAGCCACCTAAATTCTGCAAGCCGCAAACCCCGCCCCATCCGCCAGCACGAAGTCCCGAAACGCGGCCCCCAGATCCGACGGCACGGCATCCCTGCGGTGCAGCAAACACCAGTCCAACATCTTCGGCATGTCCTGCAAATCCAGCACCGCCAGCATGCCGGCGGCCAGCTCGACCTGGAACACGTGGGCCGACAGAAAGCTGATGCCCATGCCGACCATCACGGCCTGCTTGATGGTCTCGTTGCCGGACAGCTCCATCGACACATTCACCTGCAGCGACTGGGATTGCAGCAGGTGCTCCAGAAACTGCCGGGTGGCCGAGCCGGGCTCGCGGAAGATGAAGTCTTCGGTGCGCAGATCGGCCCAGGTCAGCTTGCGTTTGGCCGCCAGCGGGTGGTTCGGCGGAGCGACGATGCAGTGCGGATTGCGGGCGAAGGTTTCGGCCTCCACATCGGCCTCGCTGGGCGGGTAGCCGCCGATGGCTACGTCCAGCTGGTGGTCCTGCAGCATGGCCAGAATCTTCTCGCGCCGCTCCACCGTCAGCTTGAAACGGATGCCCGGGTGCCGCGCCTTGAAAGCCATGAGCAGCGCCGGCGCAAAGTAATGCGCCGTGGGCACCACGCCCAGGTGCAGCAAGCCACCTTCGCCGCTGCGGCTGGCGGCCATGGCCTCGTCTGCGATGCGTACCTGGTCGAGGATGCGGCGGGTATGGCGCAGCAGGGCTTCGCCGGGCGGGCTCAGCACCAGGCGCTTGCCGGTCTTGACGAACAGGGGCTGGCCCACATCCTCCTGCAGCTGGCTGATCTGCATGGACACGGCGGGCTGGGTCAAATGCAGTTGTTCGGCGGCGCGCGAGTAGCTGAGGCTGGTGGCCACGGCCTCAAAAATCCGCAGCTGGCGCAGGGTGGCGTTTTTCATAGCAGGCAGTACAGGGTTTGACCCGGAAAACAGGCCATTAAAGGATGGCAAAACAAGCTCGCCAGCAGAGGCCATCCGGGGAGTTTCCCTAAGCTGCAGCGCAGCATTTGGAACCCTATAGCGCCCCCTAGCAAACCCATGCCCTGGCAGGCCAAAAGTATAAGCAAAACTTTGCCAAAACATAAAAACCTATGTGTTGTCTATATGCATGGCGCTACCTAGACTTCAGCCCATCGCAACCCCTTTGCCCTCTTCTGCCCTCCTGCCCACCAACTGCCTGCCCATGTCCAACACCACCATCGCCCCCTTCCCCACCTGGAACGACGCCCACGCCGCCACGCTGGATGCGTCCGGCCTGCTGCTGTACCGCTCCAACCTGCTGGGTTCCGACCTGCGCATCACCAACTACGGCGGCGGCAACACGTCGGCCAAGCTGGTGCAAAAAGACCCGCTGAGCGGCCAGGACACCACCGTGCTGTGGGTCAAGGGCTCGGGCGGCGACGTGGGTTCGATGAAGCTCGACGGCTTCAGCACCCTGTACATGGACAAGCTGAACGCTCTGCAAAAACTCTATCGCGGCCCGGAATTTGAAGACGAGATGGTCGGCTACCTGCCGCACTGCACCTTCAACCTGAACCCGCGCGCCGCCAGCATCGACACACCCCTGCACGCCTACCTGCCGTTCGCCCATGTAGACCACATGCACCCCGACGCGGTGATTGCCATCGCCGCCATGGCCAACAGCGAAGCGCTGACGGCCAAGATTTTTGAAGGCACGGTGGGCTGGCTGCCCTGGCGCAAGCCCGGCTTCGAGCTCGGCCTGATGCTGCAACGCTACCAAGCGGCCCACCCTACCCAGCGCGGCCTGGTGCTGGCCGGCCACGGCCTGTTCACCTGGGGCGACACGGCCAAGAGCTGCTATGAAAATACCGTGGGCGTGATCGCCCATGCGCAAAACTGGCTGGGTCGCGAACGCGTTGCCCGCAAAGCGGTGAGCTTTGGCGGCGTGGCACAAGAGTCTCTACCCATCGCTGAGCAAGACGCCACCCTCGCCCGTGTGCTGCCCGTGCTGCGCGGCCTGACATCCAAGAGCGGCCACAAGCTGCTGCATGTGGACCGCCAGCCCACAGTGATGGAATTCGTCAACAGCCGCGACCTGGCGCCGCTGGCGGCGATGGGCACGTCCTGCCCGGACCACTTCCTGCGCACCAAGATCCGCCCGCTGATCCTGGAAGCATCTGTCTACCAACTCGAAGGCGCAGCCCTGGCCGCCGCGCTGGAAGAAAAGCTGGTCGCCTACCGCGCGGACTACGCCGCCTACTACGAGCGCTGCAAGCGCGCCGACAGCCCAGCCCTGCGCGACGCGAATCCGGTGATCATCCTGCTACCCGGCATCGGCATGGTGTCGATTGCCAAGGACAAGGCCACGGCGCGCATCGCCGGCGAGTTCTATGTGAACGCCATCAACGTGATGCGCGACGCCAACGCCATCGACACCTATGTGGGCCTGCCCGAGCAGGAAGCCTTTGACATTGAATACTGGCTGCTCGAAGAAGCCAAGCTGCAACGCATGCCCAAGGCCAAGCCCTTGGTCGGCAAGGTGGCCGTGGTGACCGGCGGCGCCGGCGGGATTGGCCGGGCGATTGTGGAACGCTTTTTGAATGAAGGCGGCTGCGTGGCGCTGCTGGACATCGATGTGGAAGCGCTGGAATCCACCCGCGCCGAGCTGGCCAAACGCTTCGGCAAGGACGTGGTGCGCAGCATGGTGTGCGACGTAACTTCTGAGGACTCGGTGATCAACGCCTATGTGCAGGCCACGCTGGAATTCGGCGGCGTCGACATCCTGGTGTCCAACGCCGGCATCGCCTCGGCCGCACCGATCGAAGACACCAGCCTGGCGCTGTGGATGCGGAATCAGAACATTCTGGCCACCGGCTACTTCCTGGTGGGCCGCGAAGCCTTCCGCCTGATGAAGGCCCAGGCGATTGGCGGCGCCATGGTCTATATCGCCAGCAAGAACGGCATGGTGGCCAGCGCCCAGGCCAGCGCCTACTGCGCGGCCAAGGCGGCCGAGATCCAGCTGTCGCGCAGCTTTGCCTTGGAAGGCGCACCGCTGGGCATCCGTTCCAACGTCGTGAATCCCGACGCGGTGATCCGCGGCAGCAAGATCTGGACGGGTGCCTGGAGCCAGGAACGCGCCGCCGCCAACAAAATCAGCGAAGAAGAACTGGAAGCCTTCTACCGCGACCGCTCGATGCTGAAGCGCAGCGTCTTCCCAGAAGACATTGCCGAAGCCACCTACTTCCTGGCCAGCGATCTGGCCGCCAAATCGACCGGCAACATCATCAACGTGGATGCGGGTAATCTCGCAGCCTTCCCGCGTTAATTCGACGGTTCAACAAATACAAGAGACAAACATGACCACGACAAAAATTGCTCCTGAATTAATAGCTGACCACGCACATAGCGCCAGCGCCAGAGTCGATTCTGACTACAAACATCTGGGCGAGCAGCTGGCCCGCCGCGGTGTCAACATCGACACGCTGAAGGCCGAGGTAGCGAAGTTTGCCGTGGCCGTACCCAGCTGGGGCGTGGGCACCGGCGGCACCCGCTTCGCCCGCTTCCCCGGCAAGGGCGAGCCCCGCAATGTGTTCGACAAGCTGCAGGACTGCGGCGTGATCCAGCAACTGGTGCGCTGCACACCCACGGTGTCGCCGCACTTCCCCTGGGACAAGGTCAGCGACTACAAAGAGCTGCGCCAGCATGCCGAGTCCTTCGGCCTGGGTTTTGACGCGGTGAACTCCAACACCTTCTCCGACCAGAAAGACCAGCCGCTGTCGTACAAATTCGGCAGCCTGACCCATGCCGACGCCGGCGTGCGCGCCCAGGCCGTGGCGCACAACCTGGAATGCATAGAGATCGGCAAACAGATCGGCAGCAAGGCGCTGACGGTATGGATCGGCGACGGCTCCAACTTCCCCGGCCAAAGCCATTTCCGCCGCCAGTTCGACCGCTACCTGGACAGCAACCGCCAGATCTACGCGGCCCTGCCGGCCGACTGGAACATGTTCCTAGAACACAAGATGTTCGAACCGGCCTTCTACGCCACCGTGATCCAGGATTGGGGCTCCAGCCTGCTAGCTGCCCAAGCGCTGGGCGACAAAGCCCGTTGCCTGGTCGATCTGGGCCACCACGCACCGAACACCAATATCGAGATGATCGTGGCCCGCCTGGTGCATGCGCAAAAGCTGGCCGGCTTCCACTTCAACGACAGCAAGTACGGCGACGACGATCTGGACAGCGGCAGCATCAACCCGTTCCAGCTGTTCCTGGTGTTCAACGAACTGGTCGATGCCGCACAAAGCAAGGCGCCCAACTTCAACCCCGCTTACATGCTGGACCAGTCGCACAACGTGACCGATCCGATCGAGAGCCTGATGACCAGCGCCGTCACCGTGCAGCGCTGCTACGCCCAGGCCTTGCTGGTCGACCGCGTAGCCCTCACCGGCTACCAGGACAGCAACGACGTGCTGATGGCGGCGCAGACCTTGAAGACTGCGTTCCACACCGACGTGACGCCACTGCTGCAAAAGATCCGCATCGAAGCAGGCGGCGCGGTTGACCCGGTAGCCACCTACCGTGCCAGTGGCTACCGCGCTGGCGTAGCCGCCGTGCGGCCCGCCGCAGGACCTAGCAGCGGCATTGTTTAAGCGCATTTGCTGAAGGCAACGGCGCACCCATCGACACTGGCGGCAGCGTACTCACATGCCGCCAGTAGCGAGACCGACCCTCGGGTCACATTTCCATACCAACAACGACATCCAGGAGACAACATGAAGAAACAACTCGCAACCCTGATCACCGTGGCGCTGGGCGCAGCTTTGGCCAGCCCGGCTTTTGCCGCAGACAAGATCGCCTTGGTGGTGAAGAGTCTGGGCAACGGCTTCTTTGACGCCGCCAACCAGGGTGCGCAGGAAGCGGCCAAAGAGCTGAAGAATGTGGAAATCATCTACACCGGCCCGGCCAAGGCGACGGCCGAAGGCCAGATCGAAATCGTCAACTCGCTGATCGCGCAGAAGGTCTCGGCCATCGTCATCTCGGCCAACGACCCCGACGCCCTGGCCCCGGTGCTGAAGCGCGCCATGGACCGCGGCATCAAAGTCATTTCGTTTGACTCCGGCGTACGCAAGGACGGCCGCCTGATGCACCTGAACCCCTCCAGCAACCCGCTGATCGGCGAGAAGCTGGTGAAGATGACGGCTGACGCGATTGGTGCCACCGGCGAAGTGGCCGTGCTGTCGGCTACCGCTCAGGCCACCAACCAGAACATCTGGATCGACGAAGCCAAGAAAGTGCTGGCCCAGCCCGCCTACAAGGGCCTGAAGCTGGTCAGCGTGGTCTATGGTGACGACCAGACCGACAAGAGCTACCGCGAAGCCCAAGGCCTGTTCAAGAGCTACCCCAATCTGAAGGCCATCATCGCCCCCACCACCGTGGGTGTGGCAGCCGCCGCCAAGGCCGTGCAGGACGAAAAGAAGGTCGGCACCATCTTCGTGACGGGCCTGGGCCTGCCGTCGGAAATGGCTGGCCATGTGAAGAGCGGCGCGGTCAAGTCCTTCGCCATCTGGAACCCGATTGACCTGGGCTACTCGTCCATCTACGCGGCCAGCCAGTTCATCTCGGGTAAGGTCACCGGCAAGGCGGGCGACAAGGTGTCTCTGGGCCGTGTCGGCACGGTGACCCTGGATGCGAACGGCGAAGCCGCGATGTCCGAGCCCTTCACCTACGACGCCACCAACGTAGAGAAGTTTGCAAAGTTCTTCTAAAGCGGCAGGCCCGCTGGCATCTGTAGGTGCCAGCCAAAGAGTTTGTGGGGCATCTCTGTCAGGGTAGGTGCCCCTTTTTTATGCGAAGCTGGATTTTTAAATGACCGATGTCTTACTGAGCCTGCAAGGTATCCACAAACGCTATGGCGCTACCTACGCGTTGCGCGGGGTGGACCTGGAACTGCGGGCCGGAGAAGTGCTGGCCCTGGTCGGCGAGAACGGTGCGGGCAAGTCCACGCTGGTCAAGCTGCTCACCGGTGTGGTGCCAGTGGACGAAGGCACGATCACGCTGAACGGCGAGGCCCACACCTTTGCCAACGCCCAGGCCTCGCAGGCCGCGGGCATCTTGGCGGTGCACCAGGAAACGGTGATGTTCGACGAACTCAGCGTGGCCGAGAACATTTACGTCGGGCGGCACCTGATGCGCGGCCCGTTCATCCACTGGGCGGAGATGAACACCCAGGCCCAGTTGGTGCTGGGGCAAATCGGCGCCCGCTTCAACGCCACCACGCTGGTCAAAGACCTGAGCCTGGCCGAGCGGCACCTGGTGGAGATTGCCCGGGCCTTGTCGCAAAAAGCCTCAGTGGTGATCCTGGACGAGCCCACCGCGGCCTTGTCGCAGGCCGAGATCCGCGACTTCTACGGCATCGTGCGCAAGCTGCGGGCGCAGGGCGTGGGCGTGATCTTCATCACCCACAAGTTCGACGAGATTTTTGCCGTGGCCGACCGCTATGTGGTGCTGCGCGACGGCACCACCGTGGGCAGCGGCGCGATTGCCGACGCCAGCGAACAGGAACTGATCAAGCTGATGGCCGGCCGCGCCATCGACCAGATCTACCCGCAGATCAACTCGCAACCCGGCGAGGTGGTGATGACGGTGCAAGCCCTGTCCCACCCCACCGAGTTCCACAACATCGGCTTTGAACTGCGCCGCGGCGAAATCCTCGGCTTTTACGGCCTGGTGGGCTCGGGCCGCAGCGAGGCCATGCTGGCCATCATGGGCCTGAACCCCGCCGCCCACGGCAACTTTGTGGTGAACGGCCAGAAGCTCAACGCCCGCCGCCCCGGCGACGCAATTGCGGCTGGCATCGCCTATGTGCCGGAAGAGCGCCAGCGCCAAGGCGGCATTCTGGACTTCTCGGTAGAACACAACATCAGCCTGGCCGGCCTGAGCCGCTTTTCGCGCGGCATCTGGCTGTCCAAGCTACGCGAGTCGACACTGTGCCAGCGCATGATCGAACGCCTGCGCATTAAAACCCATTCGCCCGACACCCTGCTGTCCGGCCTGTCGGGCGGCAACCAGCAAAAGGTGGTGATCGCCAAATGGCTGGGGCTGGACCCGCGCATCGTGATCCTGGACGAGCCCACCAAGGGCATCGACGTAGGCGCCAAGCAGGCGGTCTACCAGCTGATTGCCGAGATGGTCGAGCAAGGCCTGGCAGTGATTCTGGTGTCGAGCGAATTGCCCGAAGTCATGCACCTCGCGCACCGCACCATCGTGATGCGCCGCGGCGTGCAGGTGGCCGAATTTGAACGCGGCAGCGTGCCGGCCGAGCAGATCGTGTCCGCCGCCTCGGGTCTGGGCACTGCGCCCGCCGCCCCACCCCATAACCCCATACCGGCCCCCAACGTACGGGCCGTGGTCCTGGAGAAACTAGCAGCATGAAACACTGGACTTCTATCCGACGCGAATGGCTGCTCTTGGCCATCATCGTCGCCATCGCCCTGGCCGTGGGCGCGCGCGCCCCGGTGTTCCTGACCTGGCGCAACGGCATGGACATTGCCAACGACTCGGCCATTCTGGCCATCTTGGTGATGGGGCAGATGCTGGTGCTGCTGACCCGCGGCATCGATCTGTCGGTGGCCTCGAATCTGGCGCTGACCGGCATGGTCTGCGCGCTAATCGGCAAGGCCTGGCCGGGTGCTTCGGTGCCAGTGCTGCTACTGGTGGCGCTGGCCGTAGGCGCACTGCTAGGTGCCGTCAACGGCTGGCTGGTGACCCGCTTTGATCTGCCACCGATTGTGGTGACGCTGGGCACCATGTCGGCCTACCGCGGCGCGATCTTTGTCGCCAGCAAGGGCGCCTGGGTGTCGGACCAGGACATCCACCCCGTCATCAAGGGCTTGCCGCGCGAGGTTTGGCTGGGACTGCCGGCGTTGGTATGGTTTGCCATCGCGGTGCTGGTGGCTGCAGCCGTCTTTTTGAAGCTGCGCCGCGAAGGCCGCGAGATCTACGCCCTGGGCGGCAACCCGCACGCCGCAGCCTACGTCGGCATCTCGGCACGCAAACGGTTGATGATGGTCTACACCTTGTCCGGCATGCTGGCCGGACTGGCCGGGCTGCTGTGGGTCGGGCGCTATTCGATTGCCTATACCGAACTCGCCGCGGGCTATGAGCTGACCGTGGTGGCGGCCTGCGTGATTGGCGGCGTCAGCATCGGTGGCGGCGTGGGCACGGTACTCGGCGCGGCGCTGGGCGTACTGTTCATCGGCGTAGTCAACGGCGCGCTGCCCGTGATCCAGGTGTCGCCGTTCTGGCAGCAGGCGATTGCCGGCGCAGTGATTTTGATCTCCGTCACGGTGAATGCGCGTTCCGAGCGCCGCGCCGGCCGCCAGATTCTGGAGAGCACAACAAGCACATTGAAAGGGGCCGCGGCATGAAAGCCTGGAACACATGGGAGCGCGTGCTGCTAGGCCTGCTGGTCTTGCTGCTGGTGGTATTCGGCTACACACAACCGGGCTTCATCTCCGCCGACGCCCTGGCCGACAGCACTTTCAACTTCAGCGAAAAAGGCATCTTGGCGCTGGCACTGGCCTTGCTCATCATCACCGGCGAGATCGATTTGTCGATTGCCGCCATCCTGGCCCTGAGTTCGCTGGCCATGGGCTATGCGATGAAGGCCGGTGCCGGCCCACTGGTCATGACCCTGGCGGCGTTTGCCACCGGCGGTATCGCCGGCGCGGTGAACGGCGTGCTGGTCACCCGCTATAAGCTGCCGTCCATCGTAGTGACCATCGGCACCTTGTCGCTGTACCGCGGCCTGGCCATGGTGGCGCTGGGCGACCAGGCAATATCTGGCTACCCCGAGGTGTTCTCAACACTGGGCAACAGCTATCTGGGCGAGGTGGTCGGCGTGCGCTGGCTGATCATCCCTATCGAATTCGCCATTCTGCTGCTCGGCGCGGTGCTGGTCGGCGTAATGCTGCACCGCACGGTGCTGGGCCGCAAGCTGTACGCGATTGGCGCGAACCCTGTGGCCGCGCGCTTCTCGGGCATCGAGGCCGACCGCTACCGCATGGCGCTGTTTGTGTTCGCCGGCCTGATGGCCGCGCTGGCCGCCATCATGCTGACCGGGCGCATCGGCAGCACGCGGCCGAACATCGCCATGGGCTGGGAGCTGGACGCCATCACCATGGTGATACTGGGCGGGGTAGCCATCCAGGGCGGGCGCGGCAGCATTGTGGGCACCATGCTGGCGGTACTGCTGCTGGGCCTGTTCACCTTTGCCATGGGCATGGCGAACGTCACCGGCATCGTGATGTCCATGGTGATCGGCGCGCTGCTGATCGTGTCCATGGTGCTGCCCAAATTGTTCAAGCGCCGGAGGGTGCTGGCATGAGCAGCGAAAAATTCGCCTTCCGCATGTTCCTGCATCCCGGCTGCGTAGCGGAGTACAAAAAACGCCATGACGAAATCTGGGGCGAGCTGGTGGACCTGCTGAAAGCAGCCGGCATCAGCGACTACAGCATCTATCTCGATGAAGAACACCACGTGCTGTTCGCCGTGTTGCGCCGCACACCCGGCCACACGATGGCCGACCTGCCCCAGCACCCGGTGATGCAGCGCTGGTGGGCCTATATGGGCGATTTGATGCGTACCCACCCCGATGGCAGCCCGGTGGCCGAGCCCCTGCCCTGCCTGTTCCACCTGGATTGAACGCGATGCTGGATCTGACCCTGGTCATCGACATCGGCAAAAGCCACGCCAAGCTGCTGCTGGTAGACGACAGCGGCGAAGTGCTGGAGCAGCACGGCCGCAAAAATGCGCCCGTCACCGCACCGCTGGGCTACAGCGCGCTCGATATTGGCGGCCTGACCGACTGGATCTGCAGCACCCTCGCAGCCTCCCGCCTGACCCGGCGCTGCGCCCGTGCCATCACCAGCACCCACGGCGCGGCCTTCGTCGCGCTGGATGGCCAAGGCCTGGCCTGGCCGCCGCTGGACTATGAATTCGACGGCTACGCCAGCCAGACCAGCGCGCTGCACCAGGCCTACCAGGCACAGCGCGATGGCTTCGACGCCACCTTGTCGCCCGACCTGCCCATGGGACTGAACGCCGCACGCCAGCTGTACTGGCTGCAGCACACGCACCCGGAGGCCTGGGCACGCAGCCGCACCCTGCTGCCCTATCCGCAGTACTGGGCCTGGTGGCTCAGCGGCGTGGCGGCCAGCGAGGTTTCATCCCTAGGCTGCCATACCCAGCTGTGGCTGCCCGACGCGCACGGCTATTCGCAGCTGGCCCAAACCCAGGGCTGGGCCGCGCTGTTCGCGCCGCTGGCACCCGCCTGGCAGGTGCTGGGCCCGGTACGACTCGAGCTGGCCGAAGCCCTGGGCTTGCCGAAGACCTGCGAAATCCATGTCGGCGTGCACGACAGCAATGCCTGTCTGGCGCGCTACCTGGCCAGCGACCAAGACCTGACCGTCGTGTCCTCTGGCACCTGGACCGTGCTGATGGCGCCCGACGCGCCTACCGCCACACTGGACGCCGAACGCGACATGCTGTGCAACGTCAACGTGCGCGGCCAGGCCACGCCCACCGCGCGCTTCATGGGCGGCCGCGAATTCGCGGCGCTGCTGGACGGCGCACCGGCCGACCTGGGCACGCCAGCAGATGTGACCGAACTGCTGCACAGCCAAACCCTGGCCCTGCCCAGCTTTGCGCCCCAAGGCGGCCCGTTCATGCAGCACACAGGCCAGGTACTGCGCGCCGGCCAGCCTGTGGACTTGCAAGCGCTGGCCCCGGCAGCACGCTCGGCACTGGCCGCGCTCTACTGCGCCCAAGTCACCGCCTGGCTGGTGGGCCAACTACGGCCCGGCAACCCCGCGTCCACCGTGGTCATAGAAGGCCCGCTGGCCCGCAACCCGCTGTACCTGGGCCTGTTGCAGGCGCTGCTGCCCGGCCACCACTGCTGCGCCAGCCTGGACGCGATGGAAGGCACGGCGCGCGGCGCCTGGATACTGAGCCGCTGGACCCAGCCCTCGGCCGCCCAGCAGCTGCAAGCCGTACAGGGCCTGGATCTGCCCGATCTGCTGCCGTACCACGCCGACTGGTGCGCACACCTTCACACATTTTGAAACACATTTTGCTATTGAATAAATAGCTACTTGCGCCGGTGGAATATGCGCTAGCAGCGTATTTTCCTTAGAACCTGACCATCCCGTTTAACCGGCTTGTCAACGCAAACCTCTATCATGTCGGCCAATGACTGCGCCGCGCCTGCACATCCATTCCCTGCTCGATGCCACCACGGTGGGCGCCCAAGAGGACATGGGGCCGCCGCCCGCCTTTGCCGTGCCCGGCGGCAGTTTTGGCGCCTACACGGTGCTGGAGCTGGTGTACCAAGGCCGGCGCTCGGTGGTGGTGCGCTGCCTGCACGCGGGCGTTCCCACGGTGGTCAAGTTTCTGCGCCGGGCCCGGCTCGGGCCGGGCGACGTGGCGCGGTTTCGGCGTGAATACGAGCTGTCGCGCCGGGTCCAGCATGCCAACATCGTCAGCGCCGAAACCCTGGACAGCCACGGCGGCGTGCTGTTCCTGGCCATGCCCGACGACGGCGCCGCATCGGTACGTGCCCTGCTGCGCAACGGGCCACTGCCACTGGCCGACGCACTGCGCACCACCATTGCGGTGGTCGACGCGCTGCAGGCCATCCACGCCCAGGGCATCCTGCACAAGGACATCGCGCCGGGCAACATCATTGCCCATCTGGCTAAGGGCACGGTCAAGCTGATCGACTTCGGGATCGCCGCCGACATGTCGGTCGAGCGGCCACAGGCCACCAACCTGCGCGAGCTGGAAGGCACGCTGGCCTATATGGCGCCCGAGCAAACCGGCCGCATGAACCACGACCTGGACTACCGGGCCGACTTCTACGCGCTGGGCGCCACCCTGTTCGAGATGCTGACCGGCCGCCCGCCATTCGGCAACCCCAGCGACCCGGTGGAGGCCGTGCACGCCCACCTGGCCATCGCCCCGCCGCCGCTGCTGCCGCTGCGCCCCGACGCGCCACCGGTGCTGGCCGCCCTACTGGCGCGCCTGCTGGCCAAGGAGCCCGAGGCCCGCTACCAGAACCACCATGTGCTGCGGCGCGACCTACAGCAAATCCTGCAACAGCTGCAGCAGCCCGAGGCGCTGGCCGGCCTGGTGCTGGCCCAGGGCGATTTGTCCGAACGCTTCCAGGTGTCTGGCCGACTCTACGGCCGGGCCGAGGACATCCGCCACATGGTCGAGGTATTCGAGTCGGCCGCCCGCGGCACGGCACGCACTATCACCATCGCCGGGGTCTCCGGCATCGGCAAAACCGCGCTGGTCCACGAGGTGCAGCGCAGCCTGCTGGGCCACCGCGGCCAGATGGTCAGCGGCAAGTTCAACCAGTTCGGCCAGCACACGCCTTGTGCCGCGTTTTTGCAGGCCCTGGAGCAGCGCGCCCGCCAGGTGCTGGCCCTGCCGCCGGCCGAGCAGGCTGTGTGGCGCGAAGCGCTGCTGCAGCGGCTCGGCCCGAATGCGGCGATTGCCCAAGCCGCCCTGCCCGAGCTGGGCGTGCTGCTCGGTGACACGCTGCCGCCGGTGGTGGCGCTCGGCCCCACCGAGTCCGAAAACCGATTCTTGCGCAGCATGCAGCTGTGCTTTGCGGCGCTGGCCAGTGCCAGTACACCGCTGGTGGTCTTCATCGACGACCTGCAGTGGGCCGACCGCGTGTCGCGCCGCCTGCTGCGCGAGCTGGCGCTGGACGACGGCCTGCAGCACCTGCTGCTGATCGGTGCTTACCGCGCAGGCGAGGTGCCCCCCGAACACCCGCTGGCCCAGGACCTTGCCGCGCTGGCCGATACCGGCGGCCGCTGCCTGGCGCTCAGTGTGGGCGCGCTGCAGCCCGATGCCGTGGCCCAGCTGCTGGCCGACAGCTTGCAGCAGCCGCTGGCCGAGGTACAGGCCCTGGCCCAGCTGTGCGTTGAAAAAACCGGCGGCAACCCCTTCTTCCTAGGCCGCTTCCTGGAGGATTTGCACCGCCGCAACCTGATCTGGCTGGACCGTAGCCAGCCGCGCTGGTGCTGGTCCGAAGAGCGCATCCGCAGCGAGCGGATTGCCGACAACGTGGTGGCGCTGATGCTGGAGCAGCTGCGCCGCCTGCCGCCCGATACTGGCACCGTGCTTACCACCGCCGCCTGCCTGGGTAGCCGGTTCGCGCTGGCCGCCCTGGGCGTGGCCTGCCAGCGCCCCGATGCCGCCGTGCTGCAGGCACTGGGGCCGGCACTCGAAGCCGGCCTGCTGGTACCGCAAGACGCGCGCTACAAATGGATCTCCATGCTGGACGCGGTGGAAAGCCAGGGCCTGCGGGTTGAGTTCGCGTTCGTGCACGACCGGGTGCAGGAAGCCGCCTACCTGTTGGCCACGCCCGCGCAGCGCCCGGCCCTGCACCTGCGCATCGGCCGGCTGCTGCGCGACGGCAGCGCGCGCGGCACCCCGGATTTCGCCGTGGTCAACCACCTGAACCAGGGCCAGGCCCTGATGCTGGACGCCGAAGAGCGCGTACAGTTGGCCGGCTTCAACGCCCGCGCCAGTCGGCTGGCCAGCGACGCGGCCTCCTTCGACCTGGCCGCCGGCTATGCCACCCAGGCCATCGCCTTGTACGGTGATGCCCACTGGAGGCGCCAACCCGAAGCCGCGCTGGACCTGCATGTGCACGCCGCGCGCATGGCCGCGCTGAAGGGCGATAGCGCGGCCATGGACGGCTTCATCGAAGCCGCCCTGCCGCATGTGGCCGAGCCCGCGGCCCGCGCCCGGCTGCTGGACGTGCGCATCGAATCCTTCTACGCATCTGGCCGGCTCGACGAAACCCTGGAGCTGGGGCTGGCCGTGCTGCGCCTGCTGGGCACGGCGCCGCCGGCCGCCGCCACGCCGGCCGAGGCCATGCAGCTGGTGGCAGCCACCCGCGACGAGATCGAAGCCCTGGGTTTTGCCGCCCTGGCCGCCCGGCCCGCCATGACCGACCCGCTGTGCCTGCAGCAACTCAATGTGATCGCCAAGATGACGGCCGCCGCCTACATCGCCCGGCCCGCGCTGCTGCCACTGCTGACCGTGCTGCAGGTACGGCTGATGGTGGCCCGCGGCCATGCGCCGGCAGCACTGTCGGCCTATTCGGTGATGGGTTTGATGGTGGCCGAATTCCTGCGCGACTACCGCTTTGGCTACCAGCTCGGCCGCATGTCCATGGAGCTGCTGGAGCGGCACAGCTGGCGCCATGTGCATGCCCATGCGGGGTTTTCGTTCAACGCTTTTTTGCGGCACTGGATCGAAGGCATCTCCAGCGGCCTGCCGGCGCTGATGCAGGTACACCACGACGGCCTGGAAACCGGCAGCCTGCGCCATGCAGGCCTGGGCCTGTATGTGCACGACTACCACGCCTTTCTGGCCGGCACACCGCTGGCCGAGCTGGAGGCATCGCTGGAACACCATGCCGCCACGCTGCGCCGCATCCGCCAGCCGGTAGCCCACGACTACCTGGCTGCGTTGCGCGAGACTGTCCGCGCGCTGCGCCAGCCGCGCTTTGCCGACCCACCGCTGGAGCATGCGCAGTTCTCGGCCCAGCAGCTGGCCCAGACCTATACCGCCCGCGCCGACCAGACCGGCGCCATGTTCCTGCACGCCTGGCGCTGCATGCTGCACACGCTGGCTGGTCAGCCCGAAGCCGCGGTGGCGGCGGGCGACGCCGCACAACAACTGTTCACCGCCGGCCGCGGCATGGTGATGGTGCCGTTCTGTGTTTTCTTTACTGCCATGGCCGCGCTGGCCTGCAGCCACCAGGACGGCACGGCCCGCGAGCGCTGCACCGCCGCACTGGAGCGCCTGACGCTCTGGGCCCAGACCTGCGCCGACGTGCGGCCGCTGCGCCATCTGCTGCGCGCCCGCATGCTGCTGGCCGGCCTGCTGCAGCAAGACAACGGCCCCGCCGATGGGCTGGCCGAGCTGGATACCGCCCAGGCTGCGGCGCAGCACACCGGCAACCTGCTGCTGCTCGGCCTGGTGCACTGGCAGCGTAGCCAGGCCCTGGCGCACAGCGCGCCCGGCTCGGCCGCAGTGGCCGCGGAACGGGCCGAGGCCCGCACCATCTTCCTGCGCTGGGGCGGCCGCGCCCTGGTGGACAGCATGGACAGAATAGACCGGGAGGCCGAACAACCGGCCAACCCGTCCGCCCCCTTGCCCCCTCTGGCCGGCGACACCCTGCTGGCGGTGCCCGACAGCTCGCTGGACCTGGCCAGCCTGATGAAGAACGTGCAGGCCGTCACCGGCGAGATCGCGCTGGACATGCTGCTGGCCCGCCTGCTACACGTGTTGCGCGAAAGCGCCGGTGCCAGCCGCGCGGCCATCGTGCTGCGCGACCACGGCCTGTGGGTGCTGCAGGCCGACAGTGGCGGCGCCAACGGCCCGCGGGTGCTGGAATGCCTGCCGCTGGAAGAAGCCGGCAGCCGGCTGCCGCTGGAAATCCTGCGCACCGTGCTCAGTACCGCGGCCCCGGTGCTGGTGCACGACGCCGCACTCGACCCGGCCTGGCGGCGCCTGCCCTACTTCGGCGAACGCGCGGGCCGCTCGGTGCTGTGCATGCCGCTGGTGCGCCAGGGCCGGGTGGTGGGGGCGCTGTACCTGGAGAACCTGGCGGTCAGCGGCGCTTTTTCACCCGAGCGCATCCTGTTCCTGGAGTTGCTGTCGGGCAATGTGGTGAACGCCATCGACAACGCCCGCCTGGTGGCCGAGCTGCGCAGCCTGGCCGACACGCTGGAGCAGCGCGTGGCCGAACGCACCCGCGAGCTGCGCGAGAGCGAGGGCCGCACCCTGGCGATCCTGCAGAACGCGCCGCTGCCGATGACCGTGACCCGCATCGCCGACAATGTTTTCGTCTACGCCAACGAGCGCGCCGCCGAACTGGCCGGCATGCCGGCCGCCGCCCTGCTGGGACGCGACCCGCGCAGCATGTACCGCACGCCCGAAGACCGCGACCGGATGATGGAACAGTACCGCCGCGAAGGCGTGCTGCGCGACTACGAAATGTGCCTGGTGGTCGGCAATGGGCGAACTGTCTGGGCGCTGATCTCCATGGTGCCCATCATTTACGACGGCCAGCCCTGCGCGCTGGCCACCGTCGTCGACATCACCGAGCGCAAATCCATAGAAACCGCGCTGCGCCAGGTGGCCAGCACCGACAGCCTGACCGGCATGGCCAGCCGCAGCCACTTCATGGAGCGTGCCGAGACCGAGCTGGCCCGGGCCCGGCGCCACGGCCGGCCGCTGGCCATGGTGATGCTCGACGTGGACCACTTCAAGCAGATCAACGACCGCTTTGGCCACGCCATGGGCGACGAGGTGCTGCGCATGCTGACCCGCACCTGCCGGCTGCTGGTGCGCCAGCAGGACGTGATGGGCCGGCTGGGCGGCGAGGAATTCAGCGTGCTGATGCCCGAAACCGACAGCGCAGAGGCGTTGGCGCTGGCCGAACGCCTGCGCACCGCGCTGGAAACCATGCCCATGGCCAGCGTGCGCGGCGAGGCGGTGTCGGTGACGGCCAGCTTCGGCATCAGCAGCCTGCGGCCCGACGATTCGCTGGACAGCCTGCTGGCCCGGGCGGACGCCGGGCTGTATCTGTCCAAGCACGCTGGCCGCAACCGCGTCAGCTGCGCGGACTAGTTGCTCCTGTTTTGATAGTGTCTCGCGCAGGTACTGGCTGCGCGCAAGCCTTGTTTTTCATATAAGCAGCTGCGAAAAAGGGATATCCGTCTGCATTTACACTAGCCGGGTGCGCACCAAAAGGTGTGCCAAGCGTTCTCAGGGCGGGGTGTAATTCCCCACCGGCGGTAATAACAGCAATGTTTAGCCCGCGAGCGCCTGCAGATGGTCAACCATCCGCAGGGTCAGCAGATTCCGGTGCGATTCCGGAGCCGACGGTGATAGTCCGGATGCAAGAGAACGCGTCCCTTACAGCCCTTCGCCGTGCGCGGCGGTGGCTGCGCGGGTGCGCGTGCGTCCTGGGTTGGAAACTTTTTTGTTTTGACACCCTATGACTACGACTATCCAACTCTCCGCCCCCGTCCGTATCGCCTTTGTGCAAGCCAGCTGGCATGCCGACATCGTCAACCAGGCCCGCGACGGCTTTTTGAGCGAAGTGGCGCGCCACGGCATTCCGCGCGACGCGATCCAGATCTTTGAATTGCCCGGGGCTTTTGAGATTCCGCTGCATGCCAAGAAGCTGGCCCAGTCCGGCCAGTTCGACGCCATCGTGGCTTGCGCCCTGGTGGTGGACGGCGGTATCTACCGCCACGAGTTCGTCGCCAACGCGGTGATCCAGGGGCTGATGACGGTGCAGCTGGATACCGGCGTGCCGGTGTTCTCTGCGGTGCTGACGCCGCACCACTTCCACAGCAGCGACGAGCACCAGCAGTTCTTCAGCCAGCACTTTGTGCACAAGGGCGCTGAAGTGGCCCAAGCCTGCTTGAAGACGGTTGCCAGCCTGCGCCAGCTACCCGCCTAATTTGCCTTAGTGCAGCATCAAGGTGCGTTCGCCTTTGCACTTGCCGGCGCGCGCCGGTGGGCTGCACAGGCCGCACACGTACTGGCGGGGGTTCTCGTACAGCTCGGTGACGAACTTGCCGCCGCAGCCGCTGCACTGGGTCATGTTGAGCATGTTGGCATCGACAAACTTAACCAGGCGCCAGGCGCGGGTGAAGGACAGCAGCGGGTCCACCTCGGCGGCCACGATCTGCTCGCTGTACAGGCGGTAGGCCTTGGTCAGGATGTCGATCGAGTCCATGTCCATGCTCTTGGACAGGTATTCGTAGATGTTCAGGAACAGCGAGGAATGGATGTTCTCTTGCCATGACAGGAACCAGTCGGTGGAGAACGGCAGCTGGCCCTTGCTGGGTGATTTGCCCGACACCTCTTTGTACAGGCGCAGCAGGCGCTCGTAGGACAGATCGGTTTCCGACTCCAGCACCTGCATGCGGGCGCCCATGCGGATCAGCGCGGCGGCGCGCTCGATCTGCTGGGAGTCTTGCAAGACGCTCTTGGGGGCCTTGGCAGGGGCTTTTTCGACAGCTGCAGCGGTAGACATCGGGTGCTCCTTACAGAACTTCGGCCACGCGGCCAGCCATCAGGATGTTGGCATGCAAGGTGTTGGTGGCGGGGTTGCCCACCTTCTTGATGTCATGGTTGGTCAGCAGGCTCCAGACCAGGCTGTCTTCGACGCGGAAGTGGCACAGCAGCATATTGCCGGAGGCCAGTTTGAGGATCTGCGCGGCCGACAGCGCACCCAGGATGTCGGCAGCTTCTTCGTTGATGCCCAGGCGGAACAGAGCTTCGGCCTTGTCTTGCCGGATCAGGCTTTGCGCCAGCATGAGGTACGTCAGATTGGCCTCGCGGATTTCGGCAATGATCTGTTCGCTGTTCATGGTGATGTCCTTTGGGTCTTACCCGGTTCGGGCTGCATCGCGCTTATCGCAATGTGCTTTTTCCCGATCCGTTGAAATGGATTGTGAATACCCGCCAATCAAAAATTAAGTCGGGGGAGCGCCATACAGAAGGTCAGTTTTTTACCACCCCGTGTAAGGCTTTACCTTACACAACAGACACAAAACCTTACGTCAGCTCGGGCACCGGGCCCCGCCCCATCAGAGACGCAACCGCGTCAGCCGGGCGGATGCGTCCGTCCAGCAAAGCCACCACACTGTGGGTGATGGGCATGTCCACGCCCAGGCTGTGGGCGCGCTGCGCCACAGTGCGGGCGCTGTACACGCCCTCGGCCACGTGGCCCAAAGAAGACACCGCCTGCTGCAAGCTCTGGCCCTGGGCCAGCAGCAAACCTACCTGGCGGTTCCGGCTCAGGTCGCCGGTAGCGGTCAGCACCAGATCGCCCAGGCCTGACAAGCCCATGAAGGTCTCGGCCCGGGCCCCCAGAGCCAGGCCCAGGCGCGTCATCTCGGCCAGGCCACGGGTAACCAGCGCCGCCCGGGCGTTCAAGCCCAGGTGCAGGCCGTCACACAGGCCGGTGGCGATGGCCAGCACGTTCTTCACCGCACCGCCAACTTCGACCCCGGCGACGTCGTCGCTCGCATAGACCCGCAGGGACGGGCTGTGGAAAGCCGCCACCAGCGCATCGCGCACCTCGGCACGGGCACTGGCCGCCACCAGGGCGGTGGGCTGGCCGCGCGCCACTTCCTGGGCAAAGCTGGGGCCGCTGAGCACGCCGTAGCCGGCGACTTCATTTGCTATTAATTCAGTAGCTAGCTGCGCACGTATTTCATGCGCTAGCAGCCCATAAGGCATGGAACTTGGAGGCTCGAAGCCCTTGCACAGCCAGGCCACCGGCGCGCTGCAGGCGGCGGTGTCGCGCAGCATCTGGCGCAGGCCGGACATGGGGGTGCCGATGATCACCAGGTCTTGCCCGGCCACCAGGTCGCCCAGGTCTGCTGGCGCATCGGCGCGCAGCAGCAATTCGGCGGGCAAGGGGATATCCGGCAGGTAGCGCTGGTTGCAGCGCTGGGCTTGCATGGCCGCGGCCTGCTCGACGCTGCGGGCCCACAGCGTCACCGTGTGGCGGGCCAGGGGGTTCTGGCAGGCGCTGATGGCCAGCGCAGTCCCCCAGGCGCCCGCGCCCAGCACAGCGATCTTCATAGCAGGCCCGGCGCTCGCTGCAGGCTTACTGCAGGGTGGCGGTAGGCGCTTCGGCAGCCGCTGCAGCCGCGTTGGCTTGCTGCTGTTCGTACATCGCCTGGAAGTTGATTTCGGCCAGGTGCACTTGCGGGAAGCCGGCGCGCTGGACGATGTCGGCCACGTTGCTGCGCAGGTAGGGGTAGACGATTTGCGGGCAGGCGATGCCGATGATCGGGCCCATCTGCTCTTCCGACATGTTGCGGATTTCAAAAATGCCGGCTTGCTTGGCTTCGACCAGGAACACGGTTTTGTCGCCGATCTTGGTCTGCACGGTAGCCGTCACAGCCACTTCGAAAATGCCTTCGGCCACGGGGTTGGCTTCCACGCCGAGCTGGATTTCCACGCTGGGCTGGGCCGGGTCGAGCAAGATGCCGGGGGAATTGGGTTGCTCCAGCGAAGCCTCTTTCAGGTAGACGCGTTGGATCTGGAATACGGGATCTTGTTGGTCGGACATGGAATTCTTTCAGTTCGGATCAAAAACAAAGCCCGCCGAAACAGCTCGGCGGGCTAAAAAAGCAGACGGATTATTGCCGATCGGCAAGACCGTTCAGGCGGCGTTCAAAAGCGGCAGCAAGCCACCCCGGCCGTCCAGCGCCACCAGGTCGTCGCAGCCGCCAACATGGGTGTCGCCGATGAAGATTTGCGGCACGGTGCGGCGGCCCGTCATTTCCATCATGGCCATGCGGGCCTCGGGCTGCTGGTCCACGCGGATCTCGTCGATCAGCTCGACGCCCTTGCTTTTGAGGATTTGCTTGGCCCGGATGCAATACGGGCAAACGGCGGTGGTGTACATCTTGACGGCTTGCATGGACAGCTACTTTCAGCGGATAAAACGGGGGATGAAGTCTTTAGCTGAGGCTGGCTCAGGCTTTTTCAACCGGCAGATTGGCTTCTTTCCAGGCCTTCAGGCCGCCGCCCAGCACTTCAGCCTTTTCGTAGCCCAGCTTCTTGGCAATCGCCAAGGCCCGTTTAGCCCGCGCACCGCTGGCGCAAACCAGGATCAACGGCAGGGATTTGTTCTTCACGGTGGCCGCGAGCTTGTCTTCCAGCTGGCCCAAAGGCACATTCTTGGCGCCGCCCACGTGGCCGGCGGCAAACTCTTCAACCTCGCTCACGTCCACCACCACTGCTTTTTCACGGTTGATGCGTTGCACTGCGCCGTTCGGGCTCAGGGCTCCGGCATTGGCGCCGCCCACCAGCAGAGGCCAGAGCAACATCCCGCCAGAGGACACCGCCACCGCTATCAACATCCAGTTGTCCAGTAAAAACTTCACTTTGCACCTTTATTTATGGGTTACCCGGGACTGTCCCGAAGCGGTAGATTTTAGAATGGCAAGTTGCTAGCCTGTTCGAGGCTGCATTTTTGGCCTCTATTTATCCACTCTGCCCCTCTGCGCCATGTACAAACTCGTTCTGATCCGCCACGGCGAATCCACCTGGAATCTTGAAAACCGCTTCACCGGCTGGACCGATGTGCCCCTGACCGACACCGGCATCGCCCAGGCCCAGAACGCCGGCCGCCTGCTGAAGGCTGACGGCTACGAGTTCGACGTGGCCTACACCAGCGTGCTCAAGCGCGCCACCCACACCCTGTGGCACTGCCTGGACCAGATGGACCGCACCTGGCTGCCCGTGGTGCACAGCTGGCGCCTGAACGAACGCCATTACGGCGCGCTGCAAGGCCTGAACAAAGCCGAAACCGCCAAGCAGTATGGTGACGACCAGGTGCTGGTCTGGCGCCGCAGCTACGACACGCCGCCGCCGGCGCTGGAAGCCACCGACCCGCGCAGCGAGCGCAGCGACATCCGCTACGCCAAGCAGTCGCCCGAGCAGATTCCGCTGACCGAATGCCTGAAAGACACCGTGGACCGCGTGCTGCCGTTCTGGAACGAAGCCATGGCCCCGGCCATCAAGGCTGGCAAGCGCGTGGTACTGGCCGCCCACGGCAATTCGATCCGCGCGCTGATCAAGTACCTGGACAAAATCTCCGACGACGACATCGTGGGTCTGAACATCCCCAACGGCATCCCGCTGGTGTACGAGCTGGACGCCAACCTGCAACCGATCCGCCATTACTACCTGGGCGACGCCGAAGCCGCTGCCCAGGCCGCCGCCGCCGTGGCCGCCCAAGGTCAAAAGAAATAAGCTTCAAAAAGGTTTACACGGAACGTATCCACCCGAATGGATATCAACGTGTATATTGATAAGGACACCTGCTGTCCCCAAGTCCAGGGCGCAAACCCGGGATTTGGGAATGGCAGGTGTTCTGTGACAGTGACTTGAAAGATGCTTATGGGCCAGAAACTCAAAATTACCGGTTGGATTGCCGCCGGTGCCATTGCCGGGGCCTTGACGACGGTCTCGCTGCAAACCGTCGCACGCGGTGCGATGGCGCCCTTGCCGCTGGAGGAACTGCAGCAGCTTGCGGCCGTCTTTGGCATGGTCAAGACCGACTATGTCGAGCCGGTAGACGAGAAAAAGCTCATCAGCGACGCCATTTCCGGCATGGTGGCCAGCCTGGACCCCCATTCCCAGTACTTTGACAAGAAGTCGTTCAAGGAATTCCGCGAAGGCACGACGGGCCGTTTTGTCGGCGTAGGCATAGAAATCACCCAGGAAGACGGCTTGGTCAAGGTGGTTTCGCCCATCGAAGGCTCGCCCGCCTTCCGCGCCGGCCTCAAGCCCAACGACCTGATCACCAAGATCGACGATACGGCGGTCAAAGGCCTGGCACTGAACGATGCCGTGAAGAAAATGCGCGGCGAACCGAATACCAAGGTCAACCTGACCATCTTCCGCAAGGACGAGAACCGCAGCTTCCCCGTCACCATCACCCGCGAAGAAATCCGTACCCAGTCGGTGCGCGGCAAGGTGGTCGAGCCCGGTTATGCCTGGATCCGCCTGAGCCAGTTCCAGGACCGTACGGTGGAAGACTTCGCCCGCAAGATCGAAGACATCTACAAGCAGGAACCCAAGCTCAAGGGCCTGGTGCTCGACTTGCGCAACGACCCGGGTGGCCTGCTGGATGCGGCTGTCGCCGTCTCCGCCGCCTTCCTGCCGGAAAACGTGACCGTGGTGTCCACCAACGGCCAGTTGGCCGACAGCAAGTTCACCTACAAGGCCTCGCCCGAGTTCTACCAACGCCGCGGCGCCGATCCGCTGGCCCAGCTGCCCGCTGCCCTGAAGAAGGTGCCGCTGGTGGTGCTGGTCAACGAAGGATCGGCCTCGGCCAGCGAAATCGTGGCCGGCGCACTGCAGGACTACAAACGCGGCACCATCATGGGCAGCCAGACCTTTGGCAAGGGCTCGGTGCAAACCGTACGCCCGCTCGGCCCGGATACCGGCCTGAAGCTGACCACCGCACGCTACTACACGCCTAGCGGCAAGTCGATCCAGGCCAAGGGCATCGTGCCCGACGTGATGGTCGACGACACCGAAGAAGGCAGCCCGTTCGCAGCCCTGCGCATGCGCGAAGCCGACCTGGAAAAGCACCTGAACAGCGGCCAGGGCGAAGAGAAAAAAGACGAAGCCCGCGAGAAAGCCCGCGAAGAAGCGCGCAAAAAGCTCGAAGCCGAAGCCTTGAAGCCCACGCCCGAACGCAAGCCCACGCCCGAGTTCGGCAGCGACAAGGACTTCCAGCTGCTGCAGGCCATCAAACAGCTCAAAGGCCAGCCAGTGCTCGTAAGCAAGACCATGACCGAGCGCAAGGAAGAGAAGAAAGAAAACTAGCCTGGTACGCCGACCGGCGGCACCCGCGCACCCCAAAGCCCCGCTCTGCGGGGCTTTTCACATGGCCCATCACAATCACACGATGAACGACGACCAACTGCTGCGTTATTCGCGCCACATCCTGCTGGACGATATCGGCATCGAAGGCCAGGAAGGCTTGTTGGCCGGGCACGCACTGGTCATCGGTGCCGGCGGCCTGGGCTCCCCCGTTGCCCTGTACCTGGCGACTGCGGGCGTGGGCCAGATCACCCTGGTGGACCACGACACGGTAGACCTGACCAATCTGCAGCGGCAAATCGCCCACAGCATGGAGCGCCTCGGCCAGCCCAAGGTGGAGTCGGCACGCAGCGCCATAGCGGCCATCAACCCCGAGGTGCAGGTCCAGGCGATCAATGCCCGGGCCGACGCCGCCCTGCTCGACCGCCTGGTCGCCCAGGCCGATGTGGTGCTGGACTGCTGCGACAACTTCGCCACCCGGCATGCAATCAACGCCGCCTGCGTGCAGCACCGCAAGCCGCTGGTGTCGGGCGCGGCCATCCGCATGGACGGGCAGATCAGCGTGTTCGACCCGCGCACGGCCGACTCGCCCTGTTACGCCTGCGTGTTTCCACCAGATGCCGATTTTGAAGAAACCCGCTGCGCCGTCATGGGCGTGCTGGCGCCATTGGTCGGCATCATCGGCGCCATGCAGGCCGCCGAGGCCATCAAGCTGCTGAGCGGCGCCGGCACTTCGTTGGCCGGCCGACTGCAGATGCTGGACGCCCGCAGCATGGCCTGGAACGAGATCCGGATTCCGCGTGATCCGGCTTGCAGCGTCTGCGGTACATTCCATAGGGTCTAGCCGCTTACTCCTATTTTCATAGCTACCCACGCAATCCATACCTGCGCCAGATGCCTAAAACCCTTGTAACTTCTGCATCCAGCGCGCCATGAACCGCACAGCGCGACTGCAACGCTGGTTCCCGTTTCTTGCCTGGCCACGGCCAGACCGCAGCACCCTGGTAGGCGAGCTGTGGGCCGGCCTGACCGTCGGCATGATGGTGATCCCCCAGGGCGTGGCCTATGCGGCCCTGGCCGGCATGCCACTGGTGACCGGCATTTACGCATCGATGCTGCCCGCGCTGGTGGCGGTGCTATGGAGCTCGTCGACCCGGTTGTCGGTCGGACCTACGGCCTTGAGTGCGCTGCTGGTCGGCAGTGCGCTGCTGGGCATGGCCGAGCCGGGCAGCGCGCAATGGGTCACCTTGGCGGTCTGGCTGGCTTTGCTGTCAGGCCTGCTGCAGATCGTGCTGGGGCTGGGCCGGTTTGGCTGGCTGATGAACCTGGTCAGCGCCCCAGTGCTCACCGGCTTCACCCAGGCGGCGGCGATTCTGATCCTGCTGTCGCAGCTGCCGGCCTTGATCGGCCTGGATGGCGCACTCGGCAGCTTGCTGCAGCAGCCGCACATCAACCTGCAGGCCATGGCCTTCGGCCTGGGCGCGCTGCTGGTGCTGGTATTGGGCAAGCGTTGGTTTCCACGCTTCCCGGTGCTGATGGCGCTGGTGGTGGCCTGTGCGCTGCTCAGCGAGGTGCTGGGGTTTGCCCAGGCCGGCGGCGCCGTCGTCGGCACCCTGCCCGCGGGCCTGCCGGCGCTGCAGCTGCCGGCGGCGCTGTCCTGGTCGCAGTTCGGCGCCCTGGCCCTGCCGGCCATGGTGCTGACGCTGATCAGCTTTCTGGAAACCGCCTCCAGCGCCAAGGTGGACAACCAGCGCGGCGGCACTCGCTGGAACGAAAACCAGGACCTGATTGGCCAGGGGCTGGCCAAGATCGCATCCGGCCTGTGCGGCGCCTTCCCTACCAGCTCGTCGTTTTCGCGCTCGGCCATCAACCTGTATGCCGGGGCCAAAACCGGCTGGGCCACCATCTTCTCGGTGCTGCTGGTGCTGCTGGTCTTGCTCTGGCTGACCCCTGCGCTGTACCACCTGCCACAGGCCGTGCTGGCAGCGGTGGTGGTGGCCGCGGTATCCAGCCTGGTGCAACCCGCCGAGCTGCGCCGCATCTGGCGCGCAGCCCCGGTGGAAGCCATCACCTGCGCCACCACTTTTGTGTTGACGTTGGCCACCGCGCCACGCTTGTACTGGGGCGTGCTTGCCGGTTTGCTGATGGGCTTGTCGCACTTTCTGTACCACCGGCTGCACCCGCGCATCATCGAGATCGGCCTGCACCCCGACGGTAGCCTGCGCGACAGGCACCTGTGGAATCTGCCACTGCTGGCGCCCGACCTGTACGCGCTGCGCATGGATGCCGAACTCGACTTTGCCTCGGCCAGCAGCCTGGAGCGGGCCATCATGGAACACCTGGCACTGCACCCCGAGGTGCAGCAGATCTGCCTGTTTGCCCAGCCGATCAACCGCATCGACGCCACCGGTGTGGAAACCTTTGGCAAGCTGCGCCATATGCTGGCACAACGCGGCACCACCTTGCATCTCAGCGGGATGAAGCTGCCGGTGGAGAGCGTGCTGCGCCGGGCCGGAGAACTGCCTGCGGCTGCCCTACCCCAAGGCTTGCTGCGCCTGCACCGCACTGACCACGAGGCCTTGCTGGCTCTGCAGCCGACCCACGAGGACTTCACGATTTGACGCGGTGTGGCCGCTTAGCTGCTTACGCGCCCAACGCCCACCCAACCCCGCGCAGAAACAGTGTATGCAGTGTTCTTGTCCACAGAGTTACTGTTAAACTTTCAGCCACATTCCCTGGTAACTTTGTGTCCTCACCGGCAACCTCCACCACCATCCATTTGAGCGACTTGCGCCTGGATTCCGCTTGCGCGTTGCTTCAAAAGGGCGATACCTTGGCGGATGCAGCCGACCCGCTGGCGTATCTGCAGGAGATGATCGATGGGCTGTGCGAGCTGTCCCTCAAAGACCCGCTGACCGGCTTGTCCAACCGCCGCCACTTCAACACCGTGCTCGAAGCCGAGGTGGACCGCGTGGCCCGCTCAGGCGAAGCGGCGTTGCTGCTGCTGATCGACATCGACCACTTCAAGAGCGTCAACGATACCTATGGCCATCCGGCCGGCGATGAAGTGCTGCGGGTGGTCGCAAGAACCCTGCAGGGCTGTGTGCGGCCGATGGACACCCTGGCGCGCTATGGCGGCGAAGAATTTGTGGTGGTGCTCCCAGCCTGCCAACCGGCTTTTGGCGAAGCTGTGGCCGAGCGGATTCGCCGCACCATAGAGACCACACCCATCAGCATCTCGCCCAGCGTGGACCTGAACGTCACCATCAGCATCGGTGGTGCTTTTGCGCTGCAGTGGATACGTTCCACCACCGAGCTATGGACCGACCGCGCGGACCAGCAGCTGTACCAGGCGAAAACCACCGGGCGGAATCGCCTTTGTCTCGAGGTCCAACCCGAAAGCAATGTCAGCGCCGAAGAGAAAAATTTGTTGTTTGGTCACTTGTCTGCCACAGAGCCGGCCTGGATTGATATGACGTCCGGCACTGTCGTAGACAGTGCTGCACAAAGGTAAGCCGTGATGAACAACATTCTGAATTCCCCCATCGCAAGCTCCGTGCTCGGTGCAAAAGTATTGGCCGTCACCAGCGGCAAGGGCGGCGTGGGTAAAACTTTTGTTTCGGCCAATCTGGCTGCAGCGCTGGCCAAGCGCGGGCGCCGGGTGCTGGTGCTGGATGCCGACCTGGGCCTGGCCAATCTGGACGTGGTGCTGAACCTGCACCCCAAGATCACGCTGCACGACGTATTCACCGGCAAAGCCACCCTGGATGAAGCGATTGTGAAAGCCCCCGGTGGCTTTTCGGTGCTGCTGGCGGGCTCGGGCATGGTCGAGTATTCCCGCCTGACCCCCGAGGTGCGCGACGAGTTCCTGCAGGTGATCCGCAGCCTGGTGCCGCGCTTCGACGTGCTGCTGCTCGACACCGGCGCAGGCATCTCCGATGTGGTTCTGTTTGCTGTCTCGCTGGCTTCTGAAGTACTGGTGGTGGCCACCCCCGAACCCACTTCACTGACCGATGCCTACGCGGCCATCAAGGTTCTGGCCACCCAGCAAAAGCGCCAGCATGTGCGGAT
This sequence comes from Rhodoferax sp. OV413, assembly GCF_900104385.1. Classification (GTDB taxonomy): domain Bacteria; phylum Pseudomonadota; class Gammaproteobacteria; order Burkholderiales; family Burkholderiaceae_C; genus Rhodoferax_B. The sequence goes on from NZ_FNJA01000001.1 coordinate 973,352, forward strand.
GGTGATCAACCAGACGGCCCGTCCTGGCGATGGCCGGGCCATCACCACGCAGTTGCAGCAGGTACTGGACCGGTTTGTCACCAACGGCACCGGGCGCTCGATACGCTTGATCCATGTGGGTGATATTCCGGCCGATCCTTCGGTGCGCGAAGCCGTGATGCGCCGCCAGCTGCTGATGGTCAACACCCCGGGCTGCCCCGCGGCCCTGGCGGTATCCGAGTTGGCCCGCAAGCTCGACGAAACCGTGATCTCGCCCGCCGAATCCAGCGGCGCCAGAACCTAAAAAGCTGTTTTAAGCATCGGCTGCGACGGGGTCTTCAGCGCCGAACAGCGTCACCTTGTCGCGGCCATGCTGCTTGGAGTGGTACATCGCGCTGTCGGCGTTCTTGGCCAGTTGGATCTCATCCAGCCCATGCTGGGGGTAGATGGCGACGCCGGTACTTGAGGAGATGTAAGCCATTTGGCCAGGAGCCACCAGAAAGCTCTGGTTGAGTGCATGGCGAATCTTCTCGGCCACGGACAGCGCATCGGCCGCATCCTGCACCGTAGGCAACAGCACTACAAACTCATCGCCACCGATACGTGCCACCGTGTCCGATGCCCGCACGCAGTCATGCATGCGCTGGGCTACCGCCTTCAGCAAGACATCGCCGGCGGCGTGGCCCAGCGTATCGTTGACCGGCTTGAAATGGTCCAGGTCCACATACAGCAAGGCCAGGTGCCCGCGGTTGCGGTTGGCCTGGGAAATCGCCTGCTTGAGCCGGTCGTCGAACAAGGCCCGGTTCGGCAAACCCGTCAAGGTGTCGTGCTGCGCCATATGCGCCATGCGGTCTTCAATCGCCTTGCGGCCGGTGATGTCGCGTATCACCCCCACAAAGCAGGCCACGCCCTTGAAGGTCGCCGGCTGGGCCGACAGGATGCCGACGATGTTCTGGCCGGCCTTGCTGACCAACGCCACCTCCAGGTTTTCACAAAACTGGTGCTCGGCCAGCTCGTTGCGGTAGCGCCGGCGGTCTTCGGGCGTTTTCCAGATGGGCAAGGCACCAATTGAGCGGCTGACGACATCGCTGCGTTCGTAGCCGGTCATGGCGGTAAAGCCTTTGTTGATGTCGATGATCAGGCCGTCGGCCTGCTGGGTGATCACCATGCCGTCCGGGCTGCTGTCGAAGATCAGCTCGAAGTGCTCCTTGGTTTCGCGCAGCTCGGCCGTCATGTGGGTCGCCACCACCATGGTGCGGGCCCGGTCGGTGATCAGCACCCAGGTCAGCAAGGACAGCAATACGCTCAACACCACGCCGTTGCGCGCAATGATCTGCGCGTTGTTGCGGATGCGCGGCCCGCCCTCGGTCACCTGCGGCACCACCGCCAGCGTCCAGGTCTGCCCCGCCACCTGGATGTATTCCAGCGTGCCGGCGGCCGGCTGCTCCCCGCCATTTGCCGGCGGGTTCGAATCGAACATCAGCGAACTGCCGCTGAGCTCAATACCGTCAAAAATCCGCACGGCCACGGCGTTGCCCGCATGGTCGGGCAAACCGGCCATCCACACATCCATGCGGCATGGCGCAACCACCCAGCCCAGCAGATTGGCGCGCCGGGCCTCCAAGGTATCGGTAGGCGCATCATGGTGGTAAATGGGCACAAACATCACGAAACTCGCCTGGGGACTGGCCCCCGTTTCCACCAGCTGCGTCAGCTTGCCAGTGATGGCGGCGCGGCCGGAATCGCGGGCCCGCTCCATGGCGGCACCGCGCATGGGGTCGGCCAAAAAATCGAATCCGAGGGTGCGCACATCAAACGCAATTGCCGGCTCCAGCTGCACCAGTGGCGCCATGTACTTGCGGTCGCCGTCCGGCCGGATGTCATAGCCCCGGTAACCCAGGGCGTGCATCTCCAGCACATGGTTGGCGCGCTCTGACCCGTCCAGCAAAGGCGCCCAGCCCAGCCCTTCCAGACCTGCTACATCCGCCCCCAGCTGCAAGGCATCCACGTAACGGGTAAAGGCTTCGCGCCCCACTGACTGCGCGGCGGTAAACAGGCCTTGCACGCCCCGCAGCACCTGCTCCTGGGCCCGCATGCGTTGCTCTACCCGCTCGGCAAAGGCCTGTACATTGGCGTCGTCACGGGACCGCTGGTCAATCACGGCGTTGCGCGATTCGTATTGCCACAGCCAATACGTGGTACCCAGGGACAGCAAAAACACCAGCGCGGCACCGCACAGGTGCTTCAGCCATTTGTCCGGATATTTCAAGATCAAACCACCATCCTAGAAAACCACCATATCTCGGGCCAGCGCGGGCGGAAAGTATTTCTGGAAAATCCGCAGCACTGTGCCGTCATCGCGCAGCGACTGCACGACGGCGCTCCATTTCTGCTGCTCGGCGGGTGTGATGGACTTCTTCGACATGATCAGACCGTGCGGCACGGGTGGATCGTTGAACTCGAGGATGCGGGTGTTGTCCTTGATGCTGCTGGTCTGTACGTCGCCAATATCGAAAGGTTCGATCACCATGGCCTGGATACGCCCCAGCGCCAGCACCTGGTACAGCGGCTCCAGGCCCGAGGCGTAGCTGACCCGGCCAGCCTCCGCCAGGCGGTCCACCATGCGGTTGGCGCTGCTGCCGTAGCGAAAGCTGCGGATCACCCCCAGCTTCAACGCAGGTTGGTCCTCGAAGTCGGCCAGTTTCTGCACGTTGGCGCTCTTGTGCACCAGCAAATAGTATTTATTCGAAAAATACCAGGCGAAAGCGGCGAACTTGTCCCGCTCCTCGGTGGTGATACCCGACAGGCTGAAGTCCAGCGCACCCGATTCGATCAACTGCCAGATGCGCGCCCGTGGCAGCACGCTGACTTGCAAGGTGCAGCCACTGCGCTGGGCCAGTGCATCGGCAAAGTCTTTGTCTATGCCCGTATTGGTATCGGCCGAATACAGCACACCATGCACATGCAAGGCCAAGGTCAGCGGACGTGAGCAGTCTGGCCGATCGTCTGCAGCCCAGCCCAACGTGCCGAAAGCAGCCAAAACGATGGCGCAACAAGCATGGCGGAGCGAGGAATACATCGTCGTATACAGAGGAGACAACATTGGCCTTGCGTGTAAAGAATCGTTAACAACTATACCGTGAGCCACCCACCTTGTGTGCGCTCAGAGAGACCTGTCTCAGACGGAAATAATCCAACCCTCCAACCTATCCATGGCCTTCGGCAAGCCATAACAGGGCACCCCGGCCGCATGCTGCTGCGCCGCCCAGCCCGCCTGCAACATGCACAGCACGGCATCCAAGGCATCGCCACTGGCATCGGCTACCAAAGCCTGCCGTTGGGCCGCGCTCAGCTGCAGGCGCAAACCCAGGCGCACCGGGCCATGCGGGCCCTGCCCGGCCTCCAAGGCCTGCACCAAATCACGGCGGGCCTGCGCGCGTTGCGGCGTCTGTTTGGCCTTGTCATCGCTTTTATAGCTGCGCCGCCCGGTACCCCGGGCACCAGCTTGCCAACCATCCAGCACTTCGCGTGCCAGCAGGCCCGGATAACCCTCCAAAGCCACCCGTTGGGTGTCGCCAAGGTGCAGACCAGGGAAATCCACCCCGGCATCCAGCAACAGTGGCACACCGGCGTGCAGCATGTAGGCGACGGGGGGATTCACCCATTTCATCGACGGGCTGGAGCCCGCCAGGTGGTCGCAGGCGCGGTGGGCAAACTTCTGGCCTACCGGCCGGGCAGTGCAGAAAGCCGCAAACTGGTCGCGGATCTGGCGCCGGTCCAACCCCGCCATGTGGCGGATGCAGGCATGCCAGTCCCTTGGCCACCCCAGGGTTTCGACCAGGCTGCGTGGCAAACCGAACGGTAGATCAAAAGCCCCCACCCAGGTACGCGGCTGGGCCAGCACGGCGGCGAACGCCTGCAGGGAGTGCAAGCGCTGCAGCTCCTGTAAAACCACGGTGCCATCGGCGACTTCACCCCAGGCCAGCACGATATGTTTGCGCGGGCTGGGGCTGCTGGAAAAATCGCAACCCAGAAGCTGTGCTGCCGACATGCCTTAGCCCAAGGCCAGTGCCGCCACGCCGGCGGCAATGCAACCAGCCCCCAGCAGTCGGCTGCTGCGCTGGCCCTCGCCAGGCAGGGCCGAGAGCAGCATCGACATCTCGCGCGCCGGCTCCACATGCGAAAAAGGCACGGTTTGCACCACCATCAACACCAGGCACAGAACAAAAGCAGACATGCAAAAAGTCAAAAACCCGCAAGTCGGCGACGGCTTGCGGGTTGGATGGAGAGATACCGGCGCGTTAAACCCGGCCCACGATCGATGCGGTGGCCATCAGCTCTTCGAGCAGGGCCAGCGATACCTTGCCGGACACCGAGTAGGGGTCGAGCTCGGGCTTTTCGGCGTACTTCAGCAGAATTGACTGGTTCAGCTTCAGGATATTCACCTGGCCCATGGTCCAGCCGCCAAAGCGGCGCTCGGAGATTTCTTCAAAGTGCAGCAAAGCCACGTCCTTGTGCCGCACATCGCGCTGGATATGGCCGTACAGCTCATTCACCGGCATGCGTCCGCCTTCGATGGCTTGCAAGAAGATGCCGCCGCCGTAGCAAAGAATGCCGGTAATGCCGCAGGTCGGGTTGTATTGGCGCGACTGCGCCAGGATGGCTTCGATGGCGGCGGGGCTGGTATCCAGCGCGCGGCTGGCGTAGAGCAGGCGTACAAGCATGGCGTTAGCCCTTTCTGGGGATGAGGGACAAAAATTCGCGGCGCAGGTTCGGGTCTTTCAAGAAAGCCCCGCGCATCACCGAGTTGATCATCTTGCTGTCCATGTCCTTCACGCCGCGCCAGCCCATGCAGTAGTGGCTGGCTTCCATGACGATGGCCAGGCCGTCGGGCTGCGTCTTTTCCATGATCAGGTCGGCCAACTGCACTACAGCTTCTTCCTGGATTTGCGGGCGGCCCATGATCCATTCGGCCAGACGCGCATATTTGGACAGGCCAATGACGTTGGTGTGCTCGTTGGGCAAGACCCCGATCCAGATATTGCCGATGACCGGGCACAGGTGGTGCGAGCAGGCGCTGCGCACGGTGATCGGGCCGACGATCATCAGCTCGTTCAGATGCTCGGCGTTGGGGAATTCGGTGATGGTCGGTGCACTGACGTAGCGGCCCTTGAACACCTCTTTCAGGTACATCTTGGCCACGCGGCGCGCGGTGTTCTCGGTGTTGTGGTCGCGCTCGGTGTCAATGACCATGCTGCTCAGCACGCCCTGCATCTTGACGGTGACTTCATCCAGCAAGGCATCCAGCTCACCTGGCTGGATGAATTCGGCAATGTTGTCATTGGCGAAAAAACGCTTGCGGGCGGCCACCAGCCGCTCGCGGATCTTGACGGAGACGGGCGTGCCCTCTCCGTCGCGGACATCGGCCGGCGCATCGGAATTCATAGCTTCAGGTGTTTTCATTAACATACAAGAATGGTAGCAGGGCAGGCAAGTTGGCTGCTGGCAGCGCCGGCAATGCCCTTTTCGCGGCCCGCTGCCGCCCTACCCTTGCTCGCTCCTGTATCTATAGCGCCTTCCGCAATACTTATAAGCGCTACAGCCTGTTTTTCTATCAATTCCTACGCAGGCCCGGGCTTAGAAGGTATGCACCAGGCCGGCGGACAGCCCGGTGGCATTGCGCTTCGCGGCCGCTAGCTGGTAGCCGGCTTTCCAATGGCTGCGGTCCAGCTCCGTGTAAACACGGCTGCGTTTGGACAGCTTGTATTCCAGGAAGGCCACGCTGCGTTGGAAGCCGTCATCTGCCAGCGCGGTGCGCGAGCGGCTGACCCGGTAATGCGCGAGCACCAGGTCCAGACTGTCGCCCAAAGGCAGGCTGCCGCCCAGGCCCAAGGTCTTGTTGCGGGTCTGCGCCGTGGTGCTGGTGTCCGCATGGCTGCTGCCATAGCTCAGCGACAGCTTGCCGCTGCCGAGCTTGGCGCTGATACCCCCCAGGTAGGCCTTCAGCTCCAGATCGGTCGCACTTTTGAACTGCGTATAGCCCAGGGCCGCGCTGTAGTCGCCCGACTGGTAGCCCAGGCCCAGGCCGGACGAAGACAGCTTGCCGTGGCTGCCAGCTTGCTCGCCGAACGCATGCATGGCCCGCAGGCTGAAATCCCCTACGCGCCCCACCGCCTTGGCGGAGTTATCCAGCCGGTAGGCGCCCGTGCTGGCACCCGACGGGCCGTATTCGATGCCCAGGCGGTGCGCGCTCAGGCCGGCAATGCTGACATTCGGGTTGAAGCTGGCAAAGCGGCTGCCCAGCGGATCGATCTGCCCGACCACGTCGGCCAACACCGTGGTTTGCCGGCCCAGGGTGAGGGTGGCGGCGTCGGTCTGCACGCCAACGTACGCAGCCCGGTCGAACAGCTTGCTGGTGTTCGCACTCGCGCCGGTATCGATATTCACGCCCGACTCCAGGTTGAAGACGGCCCGCAGACCGCCTCCCAGGTCCTCCGACCCTCGGAAGCCAAATCGGCTGGTGGTGTTGACCCCGCTGCTGACGGCGGCAGCCGTGCCGGCCGAAGCCGCATTGGCGGCATCCAGGCCGCTGGTGTAGCGCAGGCTGGCGTCCGCCACACCGTAGAGGGTGATGCTGCTTTGGGCGTGGGCGGCGCAAGCGCAGGCCAGCAGCGACAGTGCGGCCAGCGGACGAAGTAGGGGTTGGTGTTGCATCAAGGCTCAGTCTCCAGGTAGTTGATCGTTGTAAGGACGCGCCCCCCACCGGGCGGGATGCGGGTCGCGGCGATCATGCCCACGGCAGACACATTCACCAATTGCAATATTTGCCATGATTGGTGCATGCACGACACCAATTTACGGACGGATTGCTTAAACAATGGGCAGATGTGGGGCCACGTGATAATCGGCACATGCTTGGCCTTGCGCCACAGCGCTACCCGCGTCTGGCAGCGCCCGCAACTGCGGGGCCCCGGTAAGCAATGCTCCCGAGACAAAAATCCCCCTACAGCCCTATGAAAAACCTCGATTTACTCAACACCCGCGAAGACTGGTATGCGGCATTTTTTGCGGGCGACACCGAATTCATGGCCAGCGTGCAGGCCGACACGTTCTGCGTGGTGCATGCAAATGGCGTGCAGTCCAAGTGGGAACAGCTGCACGGCATCTCGCGCGCCGTAGAGGCCGACCTGTGGTTCCCCGACAGCGCCTACAAGCAGGATGCCCAGCTGTCGCTGCAGAACCATGGCGACTTTTCCGTAGTCTCTGGCCTGAGCCACACCTGGATCGACGACACCGAGCACAGCCGGGTGTTCTTCAGCGAACTCTGGCGCCAGAACGCCCAGGGCTGGCAGCTGATGCACCTGCACTTCACGCCGGCACCGGAAACCGCTGCGGCCTAAGCCCCTGCCTCACTGAACCGGCGCGCCGCCCTCGAACCACTGCTTGACCAGCGCGCGCTCGGCATCGGTGATGCCGGTGGCGTTGTTCATCGGCATCACGCGCGTCACCACCACCTGCTGGTACACGGCCTGCGCATGCTGCTGCACGGCAGCCGCTGAATCCAGGCGCACGTTCTTCATCTGCACCTGCTCGCCGTGGCACATATAGCAGCGCTGGGCCAACACTGGCTGCAGTTTTTCATAAGAAATAACGGCTTTGGCGCTTGTTCCAGCTGCGCTACCAGCTACTGAATTTGTAGCGGCCTGCGGCGCGGGTTGCATCCAGACAATCACGCCCACGATCACCACCAGCCCGGCCAGCGCATAGCCGACCGGATGGCGATTGCGGCCCAGCAGGTAGCCGTGGCGCAGCACGAAGAACTGGCGGATCGCCGCGCCGGCCAGCATCATCAGCACCAGCACCAGCCAGTTCTGCGGATGGGTGTAGGTAAAACTGTAGTGGTTGCTCAGCATGGCAAACAGCACTGGCAAGGTGAAATAGGTGTTGTGCACGCTGCGCTGCTTGCCGCGCTGGCCGTGGATCGGGTCGACCGGCTGGCCGGCCTTGATGGCCGCCACCACGGTGCGCTGGCCGGGGATGATCCAGAAGAACACATTGGCGCTCATGCTGGTGGCGATCATCGCCCCGACCAGCAGAAACGCCGCGCGCCCGGCAAACCAGTGGCAGGCCAGCCAGGAGGCCAGGCACACCAGCACCGCCACCAGCGCGCCCACAATCGCGTCGCCGTGCTTGCGCTTACCGAACAGCTGGCAAATGCTGTCGTACAGCATCCAGAACACCACCAGAAAAGAGAGCGCCACGCCAATCGCCGCGCCGGGCGACCAGTTCATTAGCGACTTGTCGATCAGATAGGTGCTGGCGTTCCACAGGTAGGACACGGTGAACAGCGAAAAGCCGGTCAACCAGGTGGAATAGCTCTCCCAGTAGAACCAGTGCAGATGCTTGGGCAGCTGCGGCGGCGCGCCAGCGAACTTGACCGGATGGTAGAAGCCACCGCCATGCACGGCCCAGAGTTCGCCGCTGACGCCCTGCTTTTTCAGATCTTCGTCGACCGGCGGCGTCAGGCTGCTGTCCAGAAAGACGAAGTAGAACGACGAGCCTATCCAGGCAATCGCGGTAATGACGTGGACCCAGCGCAGCAGCAGGTTGGCCCAGTCGAGGTAGTAGCTTTCCATATATCACTCACCCTTGGCAGCGCGCGGTGGCGCTGCTTGTTTCTCTGTCCACCACTGCGGGCACTGTGGGCAGAAATAAGGCCACGAACAAAAGCTGGGAGAGAAAGCCTTGCGCCGCTGCGACCTGAACCTGCGATTCTATGGAGTAATGCTTTGCAACAACTGTGCCGCAACCGCAACCGCAATCACCTCGGGCTCCTTGCCCGCAATGCCCGGCACGCCAATCGGGCAGGTCACCTGGGCCAGCTCGGACTCCAGGAAGCCGCGGGCCAGCAGCCGCTGGCGAAAGCTCGCCCATTTGGTCCGGCTGCCGATCAGGCCGATAAACGGCAGGTCCGCCTGGCTGCGCTGGCGCTGCAGGCAGGCGGCCACGATGTCCAGGTCTTCCGCATGGCTGAAGCTCATGATCAGCACCCGGCTGCCGGGCTGCAGGTCGTGCACCGCCTGGTGCACCGGGTCGGAATGCTCGCAAACCACATTGCCTGGCAGCTCGGCGGGAAAGATGCCGTCACGGCTGTCGATCCAGGCCAAGGCAAACGGCAGCCGCGCCAGCACCTGGGCCAGCGCATGGCCCACATGGCCACCGCCGAACAAGGCCACGGGTGTGTAGTGGGCGCTGAGGCGGCTGCGCAGCCGCTCGCTATCAGCCTGGGTGACAGTTTCAAAGCGCAGATGCACCACGCCGCCGCAGCACTGCCCCAGGCTGGGGCCCAGCGGGTAGCGCAGCACATCCATCCCCATGCTGCCACCCAGCCGGGCCTGTGCCTCGGCAATCGCCTGGAACTCCAGGTTGCCGCCGCCAATCGTGCCCACCAGCTGGTCGCCGCGTACGGCCATCCAGGTGCCCGGCCCCCGCGGCACCGAGCCTTGGGTAGACTCCACACTGACCAGCACAGCGGGGCCTGACTGCAGCAGCTGGAATAAGTCGTCGGTATTTTTCACACGCGCAGTATGCATGGACGCAAGCACCACCACACCATGAATCCCCACACCTCCAAATACCTGCCCAGATACCTTCGCTTGGCTCTGGCTGCCGGCACGGCCACGGTGGCCAGCCTGCTGGCCGGCTGCAGCTCGGCGCCCGCGCCCGCCACACCCGGCCCAACGATTACGCCGGTCACGCCCGATGCCGCGGCCAAGCCCAGTGTGCCGGCCCCCGCGCCCCTGGCAGCCCCGCCCAAAATCTCCAACGCGTCCACGCCGCGCGACTACCGGCGCGATGCCGCCCGCCATGTGTATGAACGCAATGCCAGCCGCATCTACCAGGGCAAGATGCAGCCCAACCTTTACGCCATCGGCGTGCTGGAGGTGAACCTGGACCGGCAAGGCCGGGTCACCGGCCTGCACTGGATGCGGGCGCCCAAGCATGCACCCGAGGTGATTCGCGAGATCGAGCGCACGGTGCGCGAGGCCGCGCCGTTTCCACCACCTTCGCGCATGGGCAAGGTGGTCTATACCGATACCTGGCTGTGGGACAAGAGCGGCCAGTTCCAGCTGGATACGCTGACCGAAGGCCAGCTGTAGCCCTAGGCCCGAGCGCAGTTACTCTAGCTTCAGGTTCTGCGTCTTCACGACGTTGCGCCAAGCGCGGTAGTCGGCTTCGATGAAATGGCCGAGCAGCGCCGGTGAGCCGGGCGCTGCATCCACCGCGTCGGCCTTGAAGCGGGCCACCACCTCGGGCATGGCCACCACCTGGTTGATGGCCGCGTTCAGTTGGTTGACGATGGCCGCGGGCGTGCCGGCCGGGGCCATCAGCGCAAAGTAGTTCACCACGTCGATGCCCGGGAAGCCGGCTTCGGCCATGCTGGGCACATCGGGCAGCGCGCTGGAGCGCTTGGCGCTGGTCACAGCCAAGGGCCGCACCCGGCCGTCCTTGATGAAAGGCAGCAACGCCGGGATGGTGCCGGTGACCAGCTGCACATGGCCGGCCAGCATGTCCATGGTGGCCGGGGCCACGCCGCGGTAGGGAATATGGGTGATGAAGGTGCCGGTGCGGGCCTTCAGCAGCTCCAGCACCAGGTGGTTGACACCACCGGCGCCGGCCGAACCGTAGTTCAGCACGCCGGGCTGCTGCCGCGCCATGCGCACCAGCTCCTTCATGTCGCGCGCCGGCATCTGGGTATTGGTGGCCCAGACCAGCGGGCCGCTGGCGATCATGCCCACCGGCACAAACTGGGTCAGCGGATCGTAGTGGGCGCTGGGCATGGCCGCCGCCACCGTGGTGAACGGCGAGGCCACCAGCAGCAAGGTATAGCCGTCGGCCGGGGCCGCCGCCACCGCCTGCGTGCCGATGGCGCCCGAGGCGCCGCTGCGGTTCTCGACCACGAAATTGGCGCCCATCACTTCGCCGAGTTTTTGCGCCATCAACCGTCCCATGGCGTCGGTGCCGGCACCGGGTGCGAACGGTACGACGATCTTCACCGGCTTGTCGGGATACGCCGGACGCGCATCCGCCGCCCAGCCACTTGCTACAGAAAACGTAGCTACTGCCGCAAGCAGTACCTGCGCCAACAGCCTATTTTTGATAAATTTCATGACCATCCCAAAACAATCGATGGGGCGGATTGTGTGGCGAAACCAAGTCAGCGGCGTGACACCGGCTAGCTGCCGCGGTAGGTCGAATAGCTCCAGGGACTGACCAGCAGCGGCACGTGGTAGTGCTGGCGGGTGTCGGCCACGCCGAAGTCCAGGCTCACTTTGTTCAGGAAGTTCGGTTCGGGCAAGGCCACGCCACGGGCTTTGAAATAAGCCGCCACGTCGAACACCAGGCGGTAGGTACCGACCTGCAGGGTGCTGTTGTCGAACAGCGGTGCGTCGGTGCGGCCGTCGGCATTCAGCAACAGGCTTTGTAACAACCGGCTGTTGTCGCCCTGGGTTGCATACAGCGCAACCGCCATGCCCGCCGCCGGGCAGCCGTGCATGGTATCCAAAACGTGTGTGCTCAGTCCCATACTTTTGTCCTCACATAATCAAACATTTATCAGTCCGCAAATTTGTATACAGTATGAAAATTTGCGCTATTATCTTGTGATGGAATCCACCACCACGAACACCAACACCATCGTTGAAGCCCTGACCAAAGCGATTGTGGAGCACAGGCTGCACCCGGGCACCAAGCTGGCCGAACAAAAACTGGCCGACCACTTTGGCGTCTCGCGCACCCTGGTGCGCCAAGCGTTGTTCCAGCTGTCGCAAAACCGCCTGATCCGCCTGGAGCCTGCGCGCGGTGCGTTCGTGGCAGCGCCCTCGGTGGCCGAGGCGCGGCAGGTATTTGCGGTGCGCCGCATGCTGGAGGCCGAAATGGTGCGGGCCCTGGTGCGCGACATCACGCCCAGCAAGATCAAAGCCTTGAAAGACCAGGCCGCCACCGAAAAAGCCGCGCTGAAGGACAAGGACCTGACCAACCGCACCGAGGTGCTGGGCAACTTCCACCTGCGCATGGCCGAGCTGCTGGACAACGATGTGCTGGTACAAATGATGGTCGAGCTGCTGTCGCGCTGCTCGCTGATCACCCTGATGTACCAGACCGACAACGCCTCTGAACACGCCTGCGACGAGCACGATGCGCTGATCCAGGCACTGGCCGCCAAGGACGAAGCCCTGGCCGTGCAAGTAATGGACGAGCACCTGAAGAGCGTGGAAGCCGGCCTGACCTTCGACCGCAAGATTCCCAGCAACGACATCGCCATGGCTTTGGCCTGACTTGTGCTTGAGACAGCCCATGACCGAGACATCCGCACCCTACCCTCGTGACCTCGTCGGCTACGGCCGCAATGTGCCCCATGCGCAATGGCCCAACCAGGCCAAGATCGCAGTCCAGTTCGTCCTCAACTACGAAGAAGGCGGCGAAAACAGCGTGCTGCACGGCGACGCGGCATCCGAAACCTTTTTGTCCGAGCTGATCACCGCCCAGCCCTTCCCCGACCGCCACATGACCATCGAGTCCATGTACGAATACGGTTCGCGGGTCGGCTCCTGGCGCATCCTGCGCGAGTTCGAAAAGCGCGGCCTGCCGCTGACCATCTTCGGCGTATCCATGGCCTTGCAACGCCACCCCGAGCTGACCCAGGCCTTTGTTGACCTGGGCCACGAAATCGCCTGCCACGGCTGGCGCTGGATCCACTACCAGAACCTGCCCGAAGCCACCGAGCGCCTGCACATGGAAGTCGGCGCCGAGATCATCCGCCAGATGACCGATGGCCAATGGCCGCAAGGCTGGTACACCGGCCGCGACAGCCCGAACACCCGCCGCCTGCTGGCCGACCAGGGCGGCTTTGCCTACGACAGCGACTACTACGGCGACGACCTGCCGTTCTGGCTGCCCACCACCAAGAGCGACGGCACGGTAGAGCCGCGCCTGGTGATCCCCTATTCGCTGGACACCAACGACATGCGCTGCGTGCAGGTGCAGGGCTTCAACACCGGCGACCACTTCCTGCAGTACCTGAAAGACAGCTTTGACGTGCTGTATGCCGAGGGCGACGAAGCCCCCAAGATGATGAGCATCGGCATGCACTGCCGGGTGCTGGGCAAGCCCGGCCGCTTTGGCGCGCTGCAGAAGTTTCTGGACTACGTGCAAAGCCATGAGCGCGTATGGATCTGCCGCCGCATCGACATTGCCCGCCACTGGCAGCAAGTACACCCCTATCGCCCCGCCCCCACCGTTTGATTTGCATGGCACTGACGCTCGCCTTCCTCAACACCGCTCCCCAAGACGAGGTACTGCAGCAGCTGCCCGGCTTGTACGAGCATTCCCCCTGGATCGCGGCCAAAGCCCTGGAGGCCCGGCCGTTCCAGTCGCTCGCACAGTTCAAGCACGCCATGGTCCAGGTGCTGGCAGCCGCCGGCACGCAAGCCCAGCTGGACCTGATCCGCGCCCACCCCGAACTCGCCGGCAAAGCGGCAGAGCCGCTGACGGCCGAATCTAGCCATGAGCAAAACCAGGCCGGCTTGACACGCTGCACGCCCCAGGAGCTGGCCCAGCTGCAGCAGCTGAACGCCGACTACCTGGCGCGCTTCGGCTTCCCGTTCATCCTGGCGGTGCGCGGGCCACGCGGCACCGGCCTGCGCAAGCAGCAGATCATCGACACCTTTGTGCGGCGGCTGCGCAACCCGGCAGACTTTGAACACGCCGAGGCTTTGCGCAACATCCACCGCATCGTCGAGATCCGGCTGAACGACGCGTTCGATGCGCACCCGGCGCTGGGCAACCTGGTCTGGGACTGGCAGGAAGAATTGAGCGTGCACACCGACCCCGGCTACGCCGAGCAAGGCCAGCTCACCGTCACCTACCTGACCGACGCACACCGCGCCTGCGCCGCCCAGATCGCCCAGACCATGCGCGACTGCGGCTTCGACACGGTGGCCATCGACGCGGTCGGCAACGTGGTGGGCCGCTACCACGCCGCCACGCCCGACGCCAAGACCCTGCTGACCGGCAGCCACTTTGATACCGTGCGCAACGGCGGCAAGTACGACGGCCGGCTGGGCATTTATGTACCCATGGCCTGCGTGCGCGAACTATCCCGCCAAGGCCTGCGCCTGCCCTTCCACTTTGAAGTGGTGGGCTTTGCCGAAGAAGAAGGCCAGCGCTTCAAAGCCACCTTCCTCGGATCGGGCGCGCTGATCGGCCACTTCAACCCCGACTGGCTGGACCAGACCGACGCCGACGGCATCTCCATGCGGCAGGCCATGGCGCATGCGGGTTTGCGGCCGGAAGACATTCCGGCGCTGCAACGCAAGCCGGCCGACTATCTGGGCTTTGTCGAGGTCCACATCGAGCAAGGCCCGGTGCTCAACGAGCTGGATATTCCGCTGGGCGTCGTCACCTCTATCAACGGCAGCGTGCGCTACACCGGTAAGGTGGAGGGCGTGGCCTGCCACGCGGGCACCACCCCGATGAACCGGCGCCGCGATGCCGCCACCGCCGTGGCTGAGCTGGCGCTGTATGTAGAGCAGCGCGCCGCCCAGGACGGCGACTCGGTCGGCACCATGGGCATGCTGCAGGTACCCAATGGCTCGATCAACGTGGTGCCAGGTGCATGCGCATTCAGCCTGGACCTGCGCGCGCCCAACAATGCCCAGCGCGATGCCCTGGCCAACGATGTGCTGGCCGCGCTGCAAAGCATTTGCGACCGCCGCGGCCTGCGCTACACGCTGGAAGAAACCATGCGCGCCGCGGCCGCGCCCAGTGCGCCCGCCTGGCAGCAGCGCTGGGCACAGGCGGTGCAGGCACTCGGCGTGCCGCTGCACCTTATGCCCAGCGGTGCCGGCCACGACGCGATGAAGCTGCATGAGGTCATGCCCCAGGCCATGCTGTTCGTGCGCGGCCAAAACGCCGGCATCAGCCACAACCCGCTGGAGAGCAGCACCAGCGACGACATGCAGCTCGCCGTCGAGGCTTTTTCCCATCTCTTGAACCATCTTTCCGTTCCATGACCGCTATCAACGCTATCAACGCTATCAACGCTATCAACGCTTACGCCCCGCTCGATGCCTGGATTGACCAGCATTTCGATGAACAAGTCGCCTTTCTGCAAGCGCTGATTCGCGTCCCCACCGACACCCCGCCGGGCAACAACGCACCCCATGCCGACCGCGCCGCCGAGCTGCTCGAAGCCATGGGCCTAGCAGTAGAAAAGCACCCGGTACCGGCCGCCGCAGTAGCCGCCGCTGGCCTGCAATCCATCACCAACCTGGTGGTACGCCGCGCCTACGGCCCCGGCAAGACCATTGCGCTGAACGCCCACGGCGACGTGGTGCCACCGGGCGAGGGCTGGACCCACGACCCGTACGGCGCGGAAATCGCCGACGGCAAGATCTATGGCCGGGCCACCGCCGTCAGCAAGGGCGACTTCGCCAGCTTCACCTATGCAGTGCGGGCGCTGGAATCGCTGGGCCTGCCTTTGAAAGGCGCGGTCGAGCTGCACTTCACCTACGACGAGGAATTCGGCGGCGAAGTCGGCCCGGGCTGGCTGCTGAAGAACAAGATCGTCAAGCCCGATCTGATGATTGCCGCCGGCTTCTCTTACCAGGTGGTCACCGCCCACAACGGCTGCCTGCAGATGGAGGTCACGGTACACGGCAAGATGGCCCATGCCGCCATCCCGACCAGTGGTATCGATGCGCTGCAGGGCGCGGTGCACATCCTGAACAGCCTGTATGCGCAAAACGCGCTGTACCAGAAGGTCACTTCCGCGGTGGAGGGCATCACCCACCCTTACCTGAACGTGGGCACCATCGACGGCGGCACCAACACCAATGTGGTTCCCGGCAAGGTGGTGTTCAAGCTGGACCGCCGCATGATCCCGGAAGAAAACCCGGTCGAGGTCGAAGCCAACATCCGGCAGCTGATCGCCGATGCAGCCGCCAGCCAGCCCGGCATCACGGTAGATATCAAGCGCCTACTGCTCGCCCATTCGATGCAACCCCTGCCCGGCAATGCGCCGCTGGTCGAAGCCATCCAGAAGCACGGCCTGGCGGTGTTCGGGGAGCCGATTCCCGCCACCGGTACGCCGCTGTACACCGACGTGCGGCTGTATGCGGCGGCCGGCATTCCTGGGGTGATCTATGGCGCCGGCCCACGCACCGTGCTGGAGTCGCATGCCAAGCGTGCCGACGAGCGCCTGGACCTGGAAGACCTGCGCCGCGCCACCAAGGTGATTGCCCGCACCCTGGTCGATTTGCTCGCATAACCCCATACACGTTTTGCATAGAGTAGGTAGTCTCCACGGGGACTATCGACCATGGCTTGCGTTAGGCTTACACACCTAATAAATCCACCGAGGACACAATGGCTAAAGACATTTCGCCCGCAGAAATGGCGCTGCGCGACGCAGCCCGCGAATACCACTGCACCCCTACCAAAGGGAAAATTTCGGTCAACGCGACCAAGCCACTGTCCAACCAGCGCGACCTGTCGCTAGCCTATTCCCCCGGTGTTGCCTACCCCTGCCTGGACATCGAGCGCGACCCCTCGCTGGCGGCCGAATACACCTCGCGCGGCAACCTGGTCGGCGTGATCACCAACGGCACGGCCGTGCTGGGCCTGGGCAATATCGGCCCGCTGGCGTCCAAGCCGGTAATGGAGGGCAAGGGCTGTTTGTTCAAGAAGTTCGCCGGCATCGATGTGTTCGACATCGAGCTGGCCGAGAACGACCCCGACAAACTGGTCGACATCATTGCCGCCATGGAGCCGACTCTGGGCGGCGTGAACCTCGAAGACATCAAAGCCCCCGAGTGCTTCTACATCGAGCAAAAGCTGCGCGAACGCATGAACATCCCGGTGTTCCATGACGACCAGCACGGCACGGCCATCATCTCTTCCGCTGCCCTGCTCAACGGCCTGGAGCTGGTGGGCAAGAAGATCGAAGACGTGAAGGTGGCGGTATCCGGCGCCGGCGCGGCAGCCATTGCCTGCCTGGACGTGATGGTCGGCCTGGGCGTGCAACGCAAGAACATCTTTGCCTGCGACTCCAAGGGCATCATCTACCAGGGCCGCCCCGGCGGTTTTGACGCCTCCAAAGAGCGCTATGCGCAAGACACCTCGGCCCGGACCCTGGCCGACGCGGTCAACAACGCCGACGTGTTCCTGGGCTGCTCGGCCGCGGGCGTGCTGACCGCCGAAATGGTCAAGACCATGGCACCCAAGCCCATCATCCTGGCGCTGGCCAACCCCGAGCCCGAGATCCGTCCCGAGCTGGCCAAGGCGGTGCGCCCCGACTGCATCATCGCCACCGGCCGTTCGGACTACCCGAACCAGGTCAACAACGTGCTGTGCTTCCCCTACATCTTCCGCGGCGCGCTGGATTGCGGCGCCACCAAGATCACCGAAGCCATGAAGCTGGCCTGCGTGCGCCAGATTGCCGACCTGGCCAAGGCCGACATCAGCGAAGAAGTCGCCGCCGCCTACTCGGGCAAGGAGCTGGTGTTCGGCAGCGAATACCTGATTCCCACGCCATTCGACTCGCGCCTGATCCTGCGCATCGCACCCGCCGTGGCCAAGGCCGCCGAGGAATCCGGCGTGGCAACCCGTCCGATCAAGGACATGGAAGCCTACCGCCAAAGCCTGATGCGCTTTGTCTACCAAACCGGCATGTTCATGCGCCCGGTGTTCAGCGCCGCCAAGGCCGTGCCCGCCAATGCCAAACGCGTGGCCTATGCCGAGGGCGAAGACGAGCGCGTGCTGCGCGCCGCCCAGCTGGCGGTGGACGAAAACCTGGCCCACCCCATCCTGATCGGCCGCCCGGCCGTCATCGAGGCCCGCATCCTCAAGGCCGGCCTGCGCATCCGCGTCGGCACCGATGTGGAAGTGGTGAACCCCGAGGACGACGCCCGCTTCCGGCAGTACTGGGAAACCTACCACCGCCTGATGGGCCGCCGCGGTGTGTCGCAAGACGTGGCCAAGGCTGCGGTGCGCCGCTCCAACACCACCATCGCCGCGCTGATGGTGCGCCTGGGCGATGCCGACGCCATGCTGTGCGGCCTGCTGGGCCGCTACGAAGGCCATCTGCAACACGTGCGCGACATCATCGGCCTGAAGAAAGGCGCCTCCGGCTTTGCCGCACTCAACGCGCTGATGCTGGAAAAGCACACTCTGTTCATCACCGACGCGTTTGTGAACGAAGACCCGACCGCCGAAGAGCTGGCCAGCATTGCCGTGATGGCCGCCGACGAGGTGTCGCGCTTCGGCCTGCCGCCCAAGGTGGCGTTCCTGTCGCACTCCAACTACGGCTCGTCGGACCGCCCCTCGGCCCGCAAGATGCGCGCGGCCCACGAGCTGTTCAAGGCCATGGCGCCCGACATCGAGTCCGATGGCGAACTGCAAGGCGACGCCGCCCTGTTGCAGCCCCTGCGCGAAGCCGCTCTGCTGGACGCCGAAACCAATTTGCACGGTGAAGCCAATCTGCTGGTCTGCCCTAACCTGGACGCTGCCAACATCCTGTTCAACGTGCTCAAGGTCACGGGCGGTAACGGCGTTACCGTCGGCCCCATCCTGCTGGGTGCGGCCGCATCGGCCCACATCCTCACACCCTCGGCCACGGTGCGCCGGGTGGTCAATATGACGGCCCTGGCCGTGGCGAACGCGTCGACGTTCCGCAAGTAAGCCCCGACGCGGCGAGAAGCCACCCTCTTGAAAAGCGCACTTTTATAGTGCGCTTTTTTGTTTTGGCAGGCACCCTTTTTGCGGTAAGGTCTAAACACCTCTTTGGAGCCTCCATGACACACCGCGCCTTCCTGCAAACCGCCATCGCCAGCGCCGCACTCTTGCTCGCGGCCCCGGTTTTCGCCCAGAACACGCCGATCAAATTCCAGCTCGACTGGCGCTTCGAAGGGCCGGCCGCCATGTTCCTCACGCCGGCGGCCAAAGGCTATTTCAAGGATGCCAAGCTGGACGTATCGATTGATGCCGGCAACGGCTCGGGCGGCGCCGTCACCCGCGTGGCCTCCAGCGTCTACGACATGGGCTTTGCCGACCTGGCCGCGGTGATGGAATTCCACGCCAACAACCCCGATGCACCCAACAAGCCGGTGGCGGTGATGATGGTCTACGCCGACACCCCAGCCTCGGTGATGGTGCTCAAGAAATCGGGCATCAAGACCCCGGCCGACCTCAACGGCAAGAAGCTCGGCGCACCGGTGTTCGACGCCGGCCGCCGCGCGTTTCCGATCTTCGCCAAGGCCAATGGCATCAGCGGCGTGCAATGGACCACGATGGACCCGCCGCTGCGTGAAACCATGCTGGTGCGCGGTGACGTGGACGCGATCACCGGCTTCACCTTCACCTCGCTGCTGAACCTGGAAGCCCGCGGCACACCCGCCAGCGAGGTGCTGGTGCTGCCCTACCCGCAGTTCGGCGTCAAGCTCTACGGCAACGCCATCATCGCCTCGCCCAAGCTGATCAAGGAGAACCCGGCCGCCGTCAAAGCCTTTTTGAAAGCCTTTGCCAAGGGCATGAAGGACGTGATTGCCCAGCCCGCGGCCGCCATCGAAGACGTGAAGGCCCGCGACGGCATCATCAACTCCGCGCTGGAGCTGCGCCGCCTGAACATGGCGATCGACACCGCCATCAACACACCCAACGCCCGCGCCGAAGGCTTTGGCAACACCACACCGCCGCGCCTGTCGCTGATGGCCTCGCAGGTGTCCGACGCCTTTGGCACCAAGACCCGGGTGAACCCGGAAGCGGTGTGGAACGGCAGCTTCCTGCCCAGCGCAGCCGAGCTGAACGTCTTGCCGGCCAAGAAGTAAACACTATTCTTTTCATAGCTGCTCGCGCAGGTACTGCCTGCGCCAGCGGCCTATTTCTTATAAATTTGTGAATACCCCCGCGTTTGTCGACTTCCGCGACGTCTGGCTGGCCTACAACGACGAGCTGCGGGCGCAAAACCAGTTCGCCGTCGAAGCCATCGACCTGCAGGTGCAGCAGGGCGAATTCATCGCCATCGTCGGCCCCTCGGGCTGCGGCAAGTCCACCTTCATGAAGCTGGCCACCGGGCTGAAGATGCCGTCCAAGGGCAGCATCCGCATCGACGGCCAGCCGGTCACCGGCCCGCTGAAGATCTCCGGCATGGCCTTCCAGGCGCCATCGCTGCTGCCCTGGCGCACCACGGTGGACAACGTGCTGCTGCCACTGGAAATCGTAGAGCCGTATCGCAGCCAGTTCAAGGCCAAGCTCAAGGAGTTCGAACAGCGCGCGCGGCGCCTGCTGCAAAAAGTCGGCCTGGCTGGCTACGAAGACAAGTTTCCTTGGCAGCTATCCGGCGGCATGCAGCAGCGCGCCAGCATCTGCCGCGCGCTGATCCACGAGCCCAAGATGCTGCTGCTGGACGAGCCGTTTGGCGCGCTGGACGCCTTCACCCGCGAAGAGCTGTGGTGCATCCTGCGCGACCTGTGGACCGAGCAGCGCTTCAACGTGATCCTGGTCACCCACGACCTGCGCGAAAGCGTGTTCCTGGCCGACACGGTGTATGTGATGGGCAAGAGCCCGGGCCGCTTCATCGTCAAGAAGCAGATCGACTTGCCGCGCCCGCGCGAGCTGGAGCTGACCTACACGCCGGCATTCACGGACATCGTGCACGAGCTGCGCAGCCACATCGGATCGATTCGAAAGACCACGCCATGAACGCCAAGACCCTGGAACGCTGGTCGCCCTGGGTGCTGCTGGTGGCCATCGTGCTGCTGTGGCAAGGCATCTGCAGCGCCTTCGACGTGTCGGAGTTCATCTTCCCCAGCCCCTGGCGCATAGCGACCCAGCTGGTCGAATTCAAGGGCCCGATTGCCCTCCATGCCTGGCGCACCTACTGGGTGACGATGGCCGGCTTTGGCCTGGCGATTGTGGTCGGCGTGCTGCTGGGCTTTGTGGTCGGCAGCTCGCGCCTGGCCTATGCGGCCATCTACCCGCTGATGACGGCCTTCAACGCGCTGCCGAAAGCGGCGTTCGTGCCCATCCTGGTGGTGTGGTTCGGCATCGGCACCGGGCCGGCGATATTGACGGCTTTCCTGATCAGCTTCTTCCCCATCATGGTCAACATCGCCACCGGTTTGGCCACCCTGGAGCCCGAGCTGGAAGACGTGCTGCGCGTGCTTGGCGCCAAGCGCTGGGACGTGCTGGTCAAGGTCGGCCTGCCGCGCTCCATGCCCTACTTCTTCGGCTCGCTGAAGGTGGCGATCACGCTGGCCTTCGTGGGCACCACGGTGTCGGAAATGACGGCCGCCAACGAGGGCATTGGCTACCTGCTGATCTCGGCCGGATCGTCGATGCAGATGGGCCTGGCCTTTGCCGGCCTGATGGTGGTGGGCGCGATGGCCATGGCCATGTACGAGCTGTTCAGCTACGTGGAAAAGCACACCACCGGCTGGGCACACCGCGGCTCGCAGAATGACTGAGCGCGACTGAGAACGCTTCGCACTCCAGTAGCAGAGTTAAACCACCGTGTATTGATCCTGGTCAGGGAAATTTGCCCTGGCCTGCGTATGCTCCAGCCACCGTTACTCTTGACGGAGGCAGTCCGCGGACACCGCCCACGCGGCCCGCAGGAGATACCCAAAAATGACACATCCACGACGCGTTTTCCTCATGGCCATCGCCGCCACCGGCACAGCCCTTGGCACCCTCAGCACCGGCGCGCGCGCCCAGGCCAAGGTCGATGAAAAAGACCCGCAAGCCGCCGCCCTCGGCTACGCCGCCGACACCACCAAGGTCGACGCCAAAAAGTACCCCAAACATGCCGCCGCCCAGATGTGCAGCAACTGCGCGCTGTACCAAGGCAAACCGGCCGACGCTGCCGGCGCCTGCCCGTTGTTCGCCGGCAAGGTGGTGGCGGCCAAGGGCTGGTGCAGCGCCTGGGCCAAGAAGGCCTGATGCCCAGAGACACCAAAGGCTTCAAAGGCAACAAACAGTCGCTGCCCGCCAAGCCCTGCGTGGCCTGCGGGCGCGACATGGTGTGGCGCAAAAGCTGGGCCAAGAACTGGGCCGAGGTGAAGTACTGCTCCGACGCCTGCCGCAAGGCAAAAAATGCTTAGGCACCTGGTAGTGGTGCTGGGCGACCAGCTGAACCTGGACTCCTCGGCCTTCGACGGCTTCGACCCCGCGCAGGACGCGGTGTGGATGGCCGAGGTGGCCGAAGAGTCCACCCACATCTGGTCCAGCAAGCAACGCATTGCGATCTTCCTGGCGGCGATGCGCCACTTTGCGCAGGCTCTGCAGGCTGCAGATCTACCGCTGCACTACACCCGCATCGACCAGCCGGATAACCGCGGCAGCTTGGCAGCCGAGCTGCAGCACGCTATAGAAAAACTAGCGCCTCGCGCAATCATCCTCTGCGCTCCAGGCGATTTTCGCGTATGGAAAGCAATCCAGGCCGTCGCCAAGCAAGCCCAGATTCCGCTGGACGTGCGTGACGACCGGCACTTCTACGCCACGGTGCGCGAGTTCGCCGCACACGCCAAAGAGCGCAAGACCATCCGCCTCGAATACTTCTACCGCTCCCTGCGCAAACAGCACGGCGTGCTGATGGAAGGCGAGCAGCCCACCGGTGGCCAATGGAACTTCGACGAAGACAACCGCGAAGCCTTTGGCAAGGCCGGCCCTGGCGACGTGCCACCGCGCAGCACCTTCGCGCCCGATGCCAGCACGCAGGAAGTCATCGCCCTGGTCAACACCCGCTTCGCCAGCCACCCCGGCACGCTAGACAGCTTTGCCTGGCCCGTCACCCGCGCGCAGGCCCTGCAGTCGCTGGACGCGTTCATCCAGCAGCGCCTGCCGCTGTTCGGCCGCTACCAGGACGCGCTCTGGCCGGGCGAGGCCTGGCTGTACCACTCGCATATTTCCGCCGCGCTGAACCTCAAGCTGCTGGACCCGCGCGAGGTGGTGGCCGCCGCCGTGGCTGCATTTGAGACCGGCCACGCGCCGCTGGCCTGCGTCGAAGGCTTTGTGCGCCAAATCCTGGGCTGGCGCGAATACGTGCGCGGCATCTACTGGACGCAAATGCCCGCCTACGCCGAGCGCAACGCGCTGAACGCGCACGAGCCCCTGCCCGCCTGGTACTGGACCGGCCAGACCGACATGGCCTGCCTGCGCGATGCGATTGAACAAACCCTGGCCCACGGCTACAGCCACCACATCCAGCGCCTGATGGTCACCGGCCTGTTCGCCCTGCTGCTAGGCGTGGAGCCGCAGCAGGTGCATGCCTGGTATTTGTCGGTCTACGTCGATGCGGTGGAATGGGTGGAGCTGCCCAACACCTTGGGCATGGCGATGTACGCCGACGGCGGCCTGATGGCCAGCAAGCCCTACATCGCCACCGGCAAGTACATCGAACGCATGGGCAGCAAGCAGCATTGCGCCAGCTGCCGCTACGACCCGGCGCAGCGTGAAGGCGAGCGCGCCTGCCCCTACACCACGCTGTACTGGGACTTTCTGGCCCGGCACGAGAAGCTGCTGGCCGCCAACCCGCGCATGTCCCTGCAGGTCAAGAACCTGGCACGCTTGAGCGATGCGCAAAAGCGGGCCGTGGCCGACCGGGCCGCCGCCATCCGCAGCGGTGCGGTCGGCAGCCTGACTCCTGTTTAACCCAACCGAAAGCCCCCGTGCCCTCCACCACACCCCAGATAGCCCTGGTCACCGGCGCCCGCGGTGGCATAGGCCGTGAAGTCGTCGCCCAGCTGCGCCAGGCCGGCCACCGCGTAGCAGCCGTGGGCCGCGATGCCGCCACCCTGGCCGAGGTGCAAGCCGACGCCCACATTGCCGCCGACACCACCACGCCCGAGGGCGCCATAGAAGCCATCGCCGCCTGCGTGGCCCAGCTGGGCGGCCCGCCCACGCTGCTGGCCCACTGCGTAGGCAGCACGCTGATTGCGCCCCTGCACCGGAGCACGGCAGCCCAGTACCGCGAGGTCATGCGCGTCAATCTGGACAGTGCCTTCTTCATGCTGCAAGCCTGGGTCGAGGCCTTGCGGGTCGCCAAGCTGCAAGGCGCCGCCGTGCTCGCCTCCAGCGTGGTGTCGCGTATAGGCGTGGCCAACCACGAGGCGATTGCCGCCGCCAAGGGCGGCATCGAAGCCCTGGCCCGCAGTGCGGCCGCCACCTACGCCCCGCTAGGCCTGCGCGTCAACGTGGTGGCGCCCGGTATGACCGACACGCCCATGACCGCCAGCATGCTGCGCATGGACGCGATGCGCGAAGGCGCGGGCAAGCAGTACCCGCTGGGCGGTGTGCAGACTGCGGTGCAGGTGGCGGATGCCATGGCCTGGTTGCTGTCCGATGGTGCGGCGCGCATTACCGGGCAGGTGATTGCGGTGGACGGTGGGTTTACGACCGTGCGGCCGTTGGTGAAGTAGGCGTAGCTGCTGGCGGCGATTGCTATTTAATAGATAGCTTCTACCGCAGGTGAAATAAGCGCTAGGGGCACTTTTTTCTTAGAAAATCTGCTCGAACGGCACGCGTAACGACAGCGTCGAGGTGCGCGGCACGCGCTCGACCAGTTTCGAATTGCCAGAGCAAGTCCGTGTGGCATGCTCAAACATATGAAGAAAAAATCCAGACCTTCGCCAGCCTGGCCTCGCCGCATGATTGCCCATGCAATGGACATCACCCAGTACGTCATCCTGTCAGCGCTGCAAGTATTCACGCTCTTTCGCCTGGGAAATATGCAACTGGATGGCCTCCTGGCATTCGCTGGCGCAACAGCGGCACTACTGTTTGGGTTTACATCCTT
The DNA here is from genome assembly GCF_900104385.1 of Rhodoferax sp. OV413. Lineage (GTDB taxonomy): Bacteria > Pseudomonadota > Gammaproteobacteria > Burkholderiales > Burkholderiaceae_C > Rhodoferax_B. Next base: position 998,184 of record NZ_FNJA01000001.1, read on the forward strand.
GCAGTTCAATCGCGCTCGAGCATACCCAACAGGTCCAACTCAAAGACGTAGCTTGGTGGTGGCTGAATTGGCTCTACGGTCAACATTAGCGTTCGTAATGGGGGCAGCTATAGCCGCAGTACTATTTTCACTTTTGATTGACGCCTACTCACCAAGACCTTGGACCGGCTACCCTCGACTTGGACTTCCCCTCTTATGTGCATTCATCCCCACGGTATTCATGATTTACGCGCTCCTCACATTCGTGAAAGCCACACGCATCCTCGTACACGGTATGTTTTTGCGGATTGACCCCAGAAGTCTTTCAAGACGGCAGAAGTGACATTCAACATATGCGAGCACAGGTAGCGAGCCACCGAATCGGACTCATTCCTTTTGCGACGGACGAAGATAAAGCAGAACCCCCCTGCAAGCACCCGACTCCGCTGATGAAGCACCGCCCATTTACGCGCCACGAAATGGTCGCCCGCGCCCCGCGGCAGCCGCAGCGTGTCCAGCAGGCCGAGCAGCACGAACGCGGCGGCGACCACGAAGGCCAACTTGTATTCGACGGCCGGCGCGGCGAAGCGCAACGCGCCGGATAGCCCCTCACCCAAGCGCACCGCCATCGCACCCAGGGTGATGCCGGCGACCATGCTATGGATTCCGTAGCTGCTTACGCAGATAGAACCAGCGCTAGAGGCCGTTTTTATTTAAAGAAATTAGCCAGGCGCACACGGGTGTTGCCGGCCACATCGCGCATCCACGGATGCTGCTGCCAGTGCTGTGCGGCAAACGCCTGGATCTGCGCCTGGTAGGTGAGCGACAGGCCGATCACGTCCAGCCCTTCCAGGAACATCTGGCGGTGCCGGTCGCTCAGGCTGAACGCCGCATCCACGCTGGCGCTGCGCACCCGCATGCGGTCCACGTCGATCTGCAGCTCGCCCTGCTGGTCGGCATCGTGCATCAACGCGGCGATTTGCTCCTGCGGCAGCATGGCCAGCAGCAGCCGGTTGTTCATGGCGTTCGAATAAAAGATCTCGCCAAAGCTGGGAGCGATCACCGCCTGGATGCCGTATTGCTGCAGCCCCCACACTGCATGCTCGCGGCTGGAGCCGCAGCCAAAATTGGCCCCGGCTACCAGGATGCGGGTCTGCGCATAGGCGGACTGGTTTAGCACGCAGTCGGGCCGCGGCTGGCCCTGGGCGTCAAAGCGCAGGTCGTACAACAGGCCCTGGGCCAGGCCGGACTTGTCTATGCCGTGCAGAAACTGCTTGGGCATGATCTGGTCGGTGTCCAGGTTCTCGATGCGGATGGCGGCCATGCGGCCTTGGACTAACTTGTTTTCAGCCATGCTGCAGCTCCAGGGTGCGGACATCGGTAATGCAGCCGGTCACGGCGGCGGCGGCGGCCATGGCCGGGCTCATCAAATGGGTGATGGCGCCGCGGCCCTGGCGGCCTTCGAAATTGCGGTTGGTGGTGGACGCGCAGCGCACGCCCGGCGCCAACAGGTCGCCATTCATCGCCAGGCACATAGAGCAGCCGGGTTGGCGCCATTCAAAGCCGGCGTCCAGCAGCAGCTGGGCAATGCCCTCACGCTCGGCCTGCTGCTTGACCGCACCCGAGCCCGGCACCACCATGGCCCGCACGCCGTCGGCCACATGCCGGCCGCGCACCACGGCGGCCACGGCGCGCAGGTCCTCGATGCGGGCATTGGTGCACGAGCCTATGAACACATGCTGCACCGGGGTGCCGGCAATGGCCGCGCCCGCCGCCAGGCCGGTGTAGCGCAAGGCCTGCTCGGTGCTGCGGCGCACCGGGCCCTCGGGCTGGGCCTCGGGCCGCGGCACCTGGCCGGTGATGGCGACCACCTGGTCGGGGCTGGTGCCCCAGGTGACGTGCGGCGCCACCGCGCTCGCGTCGAATCGGTGCTCCACATCGAACACCGCACCGGCGTCGCTGTGCAGCGTCGCCCAGTGGGCCAGAGCCGCCTGGCGCACACCGTCCTGGATGTCGGGCGCGCGGGCCAGCACGTAGTCGATGGCCGTGGCATCGGGCGCGATCAGGGCGCCGCGCGCGCCCGCCTCCACCGCCATATTACACAAGGTAAAGCGCGCCTCGACCGACAAGGCCGCGATGGCGCTGCCGCAGAACTCGACCACAAAGCCGCGCGCGCCCTGGGCGCCGATCTGGCCGATCACCATCAGGACCAGGTCCTTGGAGGTGGTGCCCTGCGGCAGCTGGCCGTCGACCCGGATGCGCATGTCCTGCGCCAGCCGGTACACCAGGGTCTGGGTGGCCAGCACATGCTCGACCTCCGAGGTGCCAATGCCGAAGCCCAGCGCCCCCAGCGCGCCATAGGTGGTGGTGTGGCTGTCGCCGCAGATGACCACCATGCCGGGCCGGATCATGCCGTGCTCGGGCGCGATCACATGCTCTATGCCCTGCAGCGCATCGTTGGTGTCGAACAAGGGGATGGCGTAGCGGTCGCAATTGCGCTTCAGGTTGCTGGCCTGCAGCGCCGGCGCCGCATCGGCAATCACGCGCAACTGGGGCGCCTGCGTGGGGATGGTGGGAATCACATGGCTGACCACGGCCACGTTCTGACCGGGCATGGGCACGCCGCGGCCCTGCTCCTGCAGGCCGGCAAAGGCCTGCGGGCTGGTGTATTCGTTCATCAAATGCAGGTCGCAAAACAGCAGCACGTTTTGCGGGTCCAGCCGCGCCACGGTGTGGCTGGCTACGAGTTTTTGGTACAGGGTACGGGCGGTCATACAGCAGCTCCGGTCAAGAACGGCAGCACCTGGGCCAGCAAGGCCTCGGGTGCTTCTTCGGCGATGTAATGGCCGCAGGGCAGCGGCTGACCGCGCACATCAATGGCCACGCTCTGCCACTCGGCCAGCGGCTGGAAGCAGCGGTGCACCACGCCCTGCGCGCCCCACAACGCCAGCAGCGGCATGGGCAGGCGCCGGCCGGCTGCGCGGTCAGCGCGGTCGTGCTCCAGGTCGATGCTGGCGGCGGCGCGGTAGTCCTCGCACAGGCCGTGGGCGGCACCGGGCAAAGCCAGGGCCCGGGTGTATTCGGCCAAGGCCCGCGGATCGAATGGCGCCAGGCCGGCGCTGCGGCTGCCCATCACATCGCGGATGTAGGCTGTAGGGTCGGCTTCAATCAAGCGCTCGGGCAGTGGCGCCGGCTGGATCAAAAAGAACCAGTGCCAGTAGGCGCGGGCAAAGGCCTCGCTGGTTTGCGCGTACATGGCCAGGGTGGGCGCAATGTCCAGCAGCACCAGGCGCTGCACCGCGTCCGGGTGGTCGGCCGCCAGGCGGTGCGCCACGCGCGCGCCGCGGTCGTGCGCCAGCACATCGAACCGGGCATGGCCCAGCGACTGCATCACGCGCAGCATGTCCTGCGCCATCACGCGCTTGCTGTAGTTGCCGTGGTCCGCATCGCCCGCAGGCTTGGACGAGTCGCCATAGCCGCGCAGGTCGCACAGCACCAGGCTGAACTGCGCGGCCAGCGCCGGCACCACCTTGTGCCAGATCGCATGGGTTTGCGGGTGGCCGTGCAGCAGCAGCAAGGGCGGGCCATTGCCGCCGACCACAGTGTGGATCTGCACGCCGGTATCGGTGGGCACCGCATGGCTGCTGAAGCCGGGGAAGAGTGGTTCTGTGGACATGCTCAATCGGCCTTGATGCCGCGCTCCTTGATGAGTTTGGCCCATTGGGGCATTTCCTGCTGCAGGCGGCTGGCGGCTTGGGCGGGGGTGGATGGAATCGGGTCGAAGCCGTCTTTGACCATGCGCTCCTTCAGCGCAGCCGTGCCCAGAGCCTGGTTCAGCGCCTGATTGAGTTTGTCCACCACCGGCTTGGGCGTGGCGGCGGGCGCGAACACGATGAACCAGGTCTCGAAGCTATAGCCGGACAGGCCGGCTTCGGCAACCGTCGGCACAGCCGGCATCAGGGGCGAGCGCTTGGAGCCAGTCACGCCCAGGGCGCGCAGCTTGCCCGCCTGTACCTGCTGCTGTGCGGCAGACAGCACCGGAAAGCTCATGTCCACCTGGCCGGCGATGGTGTCGATCAGCGCCGGGCCACCGCCGCGGTAGGGAATATGCAGGATGCTCACGCCGGCCACCGCCTTGAACAGTTCGGCCGACATGTGGAAGGTGCTGCCGGAGCCCGCAGAGCCGTAGCTGTGTTTGCCGGGCTCTGCCTTCAGCAGCGCAATCAGGCTTTTCACATCCTTGGCAGGCAGGTTGTTGTTCACCACCAGCACGTGCTGCGAGCTGGCGACCATGCCGATGGGCGCCAGGTCTTTCAAGGTGTCGTAAGGCATCTTGGCGCTGAGCGCCGGGTTGATCGCCAGCGACACGGTTTGCAGGCCGATGGTGTAGCCGTCGGGCGCCGATTTGGCCACCACGTCCACCCCCAGGTTGCCGCCGGCCCCGGCCCGGTTGTCCACCACCAGGGTGCCGCCCAAGGCCTTGGCCCATTCGTCGCTGATCTGCCGCGCCACCAGATCGGCACTGCCGCCGGGGGCGTAGGGCACGATCAGCTTGATCGGGCGGTCGGGGTAGCTTTGCGCCGTGGCGCTGCCAGTGGTCAATGCGGTGAGCGCGCACAGGGTGAATGTGGCGAGGATAGGACGGCGTTGCATCGGGGTCTCCTGTTCTTGTGGGGTTCAGGCTATGCTATCCATGAACCTGTAAAACACAATATTTACGAATTCACTTCTTACGGTCTTTAAAGTTAACAATCACCATGGACGGTTTTTCAGATCTGGCGTTCTTCGTGCTGCTGACCAAGCAGCCCAGCCTGGCAGCGGCGGCCCAGCAGCTGGGCATCACGCCGCCCGCCGTCAGCAAGCGGCTGGCCGCACTGGAGCGGCGGCTCGGTGTGCGCCTGCTGAACCGCACCACCCGCCGCACCAGCCTGACGCCCGAGGGCGAAACCTATCTGCGCGAAGGCATGCGGGTGCTGGAAGAACTGGAGGCACTGGAGCGCACGGTCAGCGGCAGCCGCGCCACCCCGCAAGGCATCTTGCGGATCAGCGCCACGCTGGGCTTTGGCCGCAAGCACATCGCGCCCGCGCTGTCGGTGTTTGCGCGCAGCTTCCCCGAGGTCGAGGTACAACTGCACCTGACGGACCGGCCGGTGAACCTGATCGAGCAAGGCTTTGACCTGCTGGTGCGCTTTGGCGAGCTGCCCGATGCGCGCCTGACCGCCCGGCTGCTGGCGCGCAACCGCCGCCTGCTGTGCGCGAGCCCGGCCTATCTGCAGCGCGCCGGCCTGCCAGGCATGCCGCGCGATCTGGCGCAGCACCCCTGCATCTTCATCCGCGAAAGCGACGAGACTTTTGGCACCTGGCATTTGTCGAACGGCACGCGTACCGACACCGTCAAGGTGCGCGGCCCGCTATCGACCAACGACGGCGAATCAGCGCTGGCCTGGGCACTAGATGGCCACGGCATCCTGGTCCGCTCGCAGTGGGAAGCCGCGGCCTCGCTGCGCGCCCGCAAGCTGCAAACCGTGCTGCCGGACTGGACCTTGCCGGCGGCAGATGTCTTTCTGGTGTTCCAGACCAAAAACAACCTGCCGGCTAAAACGCGGGCCTTGGTGGACTTTTTGCTGGAGCGCTTCGCGCCCTACCGCACCCAAGGAGACTCGGCGCTGGGGCCTTGGTAAGTCCTGCCCAATCGGCATAGGCTCAACACCTCGCGCAGAAACAAAAAAGCCCTGCAACTTTGCAGTTGCAGGGCTTTTAGGATTTGGCGGAAACGGAGGGATTCGAACCCTCGATGAGGCTCTACACCCCATACTCCCTTAGCAGGGGAGCACCTTCGGCCACTCGGTCACGTTTCCAATCCAGCTATTATCGCACGACTTTTGGCTGTTTTTAGGCAGCGGGCTGGTCGAGTTCGAATGCTTTGTGCAGAGCGCGCACGGCCAGTTCCATGTACTTCTCGTCGATGACGACCGAGGTCTTGATTTCGCTGGTGGAAATCATCTGGATGTTGATGCCCTCTTCGCTCAGGCAGCGAAACATCTTGCTGGCCACACCCACATGGCTGCGCATGCCGATACCGACGATGCTGACCTTGCAGATCTTGGCGTCGCCGGTGATCTCGTTCGCGCCCAGGCCTGGCAATACTTTTTCTTTCAGCAAGTCGATGGTGCGCGCGTAATCGTTGCGGTGCACGGTGAAGCTGAAATCGGTCTTGCCGTCTTTGCTGACGTTTTGGATGATCACATCGACTTCGATGTTGGCATCGGCCACCGCACCCAGGATTTGGTAGGCGATACCGGGGGTGTCGGGCACGCCGAGCACGGAAACTTTGGCTTCGTCGCGGTTGAACGCGATGCCGGAGACAATGGCTTGTTCCATATTTTCGTCTTCTTCAAAAGTAATCAGGGTGCCAGATTTGGCTTCAATCTCGATGTCGATGTCCCAGGGGGTGAAGCTGGACAAGACGCGCAGCGGCACCTTGTATTTGCCGGCAAATTCGACCGAGCGAATCTGCAGCACTTTGGAGCCCATGGAGGCCATCTCCAGCATTTCTTCGAAGCCCACCGTTTGCAGGCGGCGCGCTTCGGGCACCACGCGCGGGTCGGTGGTGTAGATGCCATCCACGTCGGTGTAGATCAGGCACTCAGAGGCCTTCATGGCGGCGGCCACGGCCACGGCCGAAGTATCGCTACCGCCACGCCCCAGCGTGGTGATGTTGCCGGCCTCGTCCACGCCTTGGAAACCGGTGACGATGACCACCTTGCCAGCCGCCAGGTCCACGCGCACCTTCTGGTCGTCGATGGACTCGATGCGGGCCTTGGTGTGGGCACTGTTAGTCAGGATCGGCACTTGCCAGCCGGCGTAGCTGACCGACTCCATACCCTCGCCTTGCAAGGCGATGGCCAGCAAGGCGACCGACACCTGCTCGCCGGTGGAGGCCAGCATGTCGAGTTCGCGCTGGTAGGCGTCGCCAGGTTTGGCGGGCGCCAGCTCTTTGGCCAGACCCAGCAGGCGGTTGGTTTCGCCGCTCATCGCGCTGGGAACCACCACCATCTGGTGGCCGGCGCGCGCCCATTTGGCGACGCGCTTGGCAACAAGGCGGATGCGCTCGGTGGAGCCCATCGACGTGCCGCCGTATTTGTGAACGATCAATGCCATGGAATATTAAAAGACGCTAAGAAGTTGGATGTCCGAAGACACAAAGAAGGCACGAACTACGAAAGGTCTGGAGGGGCCGCAGAAACGGTGCCCAAAGCCCTGGGATTGTACCAATCGAGCCACTGGCCCCGGCGGACCGCAAAGCCGGCGCCCACCCTGATATGGATTTTTTGCCCGCGCGTGGTGCAGGCGGCGATCTGCCGCTGCAGCTCATGCAGCTGCGCGGTGCTGGCCGTCGTCTGGTGGACGCTGCCCAGCCAGTGGCGCAGCAGATTGGCCTGGCGCGGCACGGACAGGGCTTGCAGGCCGGCGATGGCGGGCGGGCATCCCACACTCTGCAGGTCCTGCACCGCCACTTCCAGCAACAGGGTTTGCGCCTGCGCGGCATGGGCAGCGCTGCGGCCAAAGGTGTCGCGGAACTGCGGAAACGCCGCCTCCAGCACCGGCAGCAGCTGTGCGCGGATGCGGTTGCGGGTGAAGCGTTCGTCCGCATTGCTCGGATCGACGATATAGGCCGCGCCGCGCTGGTCCAGCCAGGCGCGGATTTGGTCGGCACGCACGCCTAGCAGCGGACGGTAGAAGCGGATGCCGCCGCGCTCCCAGTGGGCCGGCATGGATGCCAGCCCGGGCAGCCCTGCGCCCCGGCTCAGCGCCAGCAGCAGTGTCTCCACCTGGTCGTCGGCGTGTTGGGCCAATACTATGGTTTTGATAGCTGCCTGCGCAGATTCTGCCTGCGCCAGAGCACTAAAAGCCTTGTAACGGGCTTTGCGGGCTGCATCTTCTGGGCTCTCGCCGGGGGCCGGCTGGGCATGGACGCGCACGACCTGCAGTGGTACCTGCTGGTCCGTACAGAAGGCCTCGCAGTGGCGCACAAAATCGTCGGCAGCCGGCTGCAGTCCGTGGTGGATGTGGACCGCCTGTACCTGGCCCGGCCAGCGCTCGGCACAGGCCAGCAGCAAGGCGGTGGAATCCGCACCGCCGCTGAACGCCACCGTGAACGGCAGCGGGGGTGAGAACGCGCGGACCGCGTCTACCAGCGTGGTGCCCATTTGTGCTCAGCCGCCGTGGGTGCGTCGCTCGATGTTCTGCTCTTGGTAGTAGCGGGTTTTTTCCACATACATGGCCCGGTCGGCCCGGATCAGCGCGGCCTCCAGCTGGTCGCTGGAATGGCAGGTGGCCATGCCGATGGCGATGCTCAGCTTGTGGCTGGTATAGAACTGGTTGTTCAGCTCCAGGATCGAATGTATGCGGTCGATGATGGTCTGCGCGCCGTGCTCATCCGAGCCGGGCAGCAGCATGGCGAATTCATCGCCACCAGTGCGGGCTGCGCACATCGGGGCGCTGCTGACTTTGCCGAACACCTCACCCGCGCGCCGCAGCAGCGCATCGCCCGCCACGTGGCCGTGCTCATCGTTGATCTGCTTCAGCCCGTTCAGGTCCATGATCAGCACGCTCAGCGGCCACGGCCCCTTGCGCGACAGGCGGTTCAGTTCATCCATATAGAAAGCCCGGTTGCGCAGCTGCGTCAACGAATCGTGCTTGCCCAGGTATTCGAGGTAGGCCTCAGCCTTCTTGCGGGCAGTGATGTCGACCAGGGACACCAGCACCAGGTCCCAGTCCGCCAGGTGGTCGGGCAGCACGGCAAACTGCATGTGGATGTTGATCAAATCGCCACCCAGCCGGTAGTTGACCACCTCGCGCATCAAGGTGGTTTTGCCCTGCCACAGCTCGATCAGCTGCTCGGCAAACGAGTCACGCATTTCACCCTGGAACACCTCGCCCAGGCGGGCCAACAGCTCGGCTTTGTTCTTGGCGCCAAACATCGTCAGAGTTTGCCGGTTCACGTCGATGACGCGGATCTCCTGCATGCAGCGCGAGACGAATTCGGGGTGCACGTTGATGAAGGTCCGAAAGTCTTCGATGCCGCGCATGCGCACTTCATCGATCAACCTCTTCACTGCGCTGAAATCCTCGACCCATAGCGATACCGGCGAGTAGTCGAACAAGTCCCGCGCATGCTGCTCGCTGGACACCAGCAGGTTCGAGGTTTGCAATTCATGGGTGATGTCCTGCAACGACACCATCACGCGCTCCCAGGTGGCTTCGTGGCCTTGCAGCACCCTCGCCTGCACTTTCACGTCGAGCCGGCGGCCATCCAGCGCGTAGTTGACGGTCTGGATGGCGAAGCCCAGTTCGCCCTCCCACATGGGGTACATCTGCTGTGCAAAATGGTCCAGCATGTCGCCGCGGAACACCTGCGACAGATTGGCCAGCAGCTCGGCCTGGCTGCTGGCGCCAAACAGCTCCAGCGTGCGCTGGTTCACCTCCAGCACCTGCAGCGAAGCCGCGCATTCGGCCAGGCACTCGGGGTGGGCGGCAACATGGGCCCGCAAATCACTTACTCCTTCAGCGCGCCAGCGGTCGAACAGACGCTTCAAGGCGCTGAAGTCCTCCAACCACAAGGACACGGGGGCCAACTCGAACAGATGTGCGTAGTCGGCGGGGGAAGACGAATGGGACACGTTGAAACCTCCAGGCCGGTATTGTGCCGGCTGCCACCCGCGCGGCTCGGGCCGTGGCTTGCTGCGGGCGAAAAAAAACCAGGCCACAAGGGCCTGGTTTTTCAGGAGACGGAGTCTGCGCGAATTAACGGGCGGGCTTGCTCAGACGTTTCTTGGTGTCGCGGGGCACAAACACCTTGCCGCCGTTGCCAGCACCGGCACCAGGCTTGCTGAAAGCAGGCTTGGAGAAGGCTGGGCGCGGTGCGTTGAAGTCACCACGCTCGGCACGGTCGCCACGGGGAGCGAAGTCGCCGCGCGGGGCGAAATCACCACGGGGAGCGAAACCACCGCCGGCTGGAGCGCCGCCGCCGAAGCCACGGTCTGCACCGCGGTCGCCGCCACCGAAGCCGCCGCCGTTGTCACGGTTGCCTTGGTAGCCGCCGCCGGTGCGGGCTGGTGGACGGCTGTTGCGGTCGTTGAAACCGCTGGCGCCGCCATAACCACCGCCGCCTTCGCGGTTGCCGCCACCGAAACCACCACGGTCGCCGCCGCCGAAGCCGCCGCGATCACCGCGTGGCGATGGGCCGAAGCTACGGCCACGGGGTGCGCCGTCACGGCCGCCGAAGCCGCCGCCTGCACCGCGGGGAGGACGCGAATCCGGCTGGCGCTGTTGTGGCTCCATACCTGGAATCACTTCCGCCTTGAACTGCTGGTGGCTGTAGCTTTCGATGTCGAAAATCTTGCGACGGTCGCGCATTTCGGCAAAGGTCACAGCGATACCGTCGCGACCGGCACGGCCGGTACGGCCAATGCGATGGGTGTAGTCTTCGGCCTTCATTGGCAAGCCAAAGTTGAACACGTGGCTAATGCTAGGCACGTCGATACCGCGGGCGGCAACGTCGGTGGCGACCAGAATCTGCACCTGGCCTTGGCGCAGGGCCATCAGGCGGCGATTCCGCAGACCTTGGCTCAGGGCACCGTGCAATGCGACGGCGCTGAAGCCTTCTTGTTGCAGGTCGTTGGCCAAGCCGTCGCACTCGATCTGGGTGCTGGCGAACACGATCGCCTGGGCGATGGTGGTGTCACGCAGCCAGTGGTCCAGCAGCTTGCGCTTGTGCTGGGCGTTGTCGGCCCAGAACAGGATTTGCTTGATGTTGGCGTGCTTTTCTTGCGGGCTGTCGATGGTCACGCGCTGGGGTTCGCGCATTACGCGGGAAGCCAGTTGCTGGATGCGCGGCGCGAAGGTGGCGCTGAACATCATGGTTTGCTTGCGGCCAATGGTCATCTGGTTGACGTCAGCCAAGTCGTCCGAGAAGCCCAGATCCAGCATACGGTCAGCTTCGTCCACCACCAGGAATTGCACTTGGTCCAGCTTGATTTGCTGCGAGCGTTGCAGATCCAGCAGACGGCCAGGGGTAGCCACCACCAGGTTGGCGTTTTGCAGCTTGGCGATTTGCAACTGGTAAGGCATGCCGCCAACCACGTTGGCAATGCGCAGACCGCGGCAATGGGCGACCAGGCCGATCGCGTCGTGGGCCACTTGTTGGGCCAGTTCGCGGGTGGGGCACAGGATCAGGGCGCCAGGGGTGGCGGCCTTGAAGTTGCGGGCATTGGTCGGGTCTTTGCGCTTAGCGCGCTTGGGAGCAGGTTCGCCCTTGGCAGCAGCTTCGGCGACAGCGGCTTCGTATTCGGCTTTTTCAGCGGCTTCGGCTTCGGCTTGCTGGCGCAGCAGCGTGTGCAGCACGGGCAGCAGGAAGGCGGCGGTCTTGCCGCTACCGGTTTGGCTGGACACCATCAGGTCGACAAAGCGGGCGGACTCGCTTTGCATGGCCATGGGGATGGTTTGCATTTGCACGGCGGTCGGCTGGGTGTAGCCCAGGTCAGCCACGGCTTGCACCAACTCAGGGGCCAGGCCCAGGGTCACGAAGCCGTTAGGCGCTGCAGGAGCAGCATCTGCTTCGGCGGCGACTACGGTATCAACGCCTTCGACGGACTGCAAAGTCTCGGTCACGAAGGTGTCGTTGGCGGAAGAAAAGGAAGATGCAGACGAAAAATCGCCAGCGACGTCAAAAGAGTCGTTCATTTAATTACTCACACGGGAACACCGCAATGGCTACGTTAGCCAGCGATGGGCCCCGATAATGGTTAAAAAACATCAACCATCAAACGGAGCCAGTACCTTAGGCGGTCCATCAACAGACTGGACCCGGTACTAGTTGGCGCAACTTTGTGCGCCAGATGAGTGAAGGGAGATGTGCAAAGTGCACTAACGTTAACTAGTGCAGCCTCGAATTATAGCCCGAATTCGGGTTTTCACCTAATTACTCTGCAGCCATCTTCAAAAAGTGTGTGCGGTAGTGCACTAATTCCTCAATCGATTCATTCACGTCGGCCAGTGCCGTGTGCTTCTGCTGCTTCTTGAAAGATGCCGCCACCTCGGGCCGCCAGCGCTTGGCTAGCTCTTTCAGGGTGCTGACGTCCAGGTTGCGGTAGTGGCAAAAGGCTTCGAGCTTGGGCATGTACTTGGCGAGAAAGCGCCGGTCCTGGCCGATGCTGTTGCCGCACAGGGGCGATGTGCCCTTGGGTACGTACTGGGCCAGGAAGGCGATGACCAGAGCCTCGGCCTCGGCCTCGGTCATGGTGGACGCCTTGACCTTGTCGATCAGGCCGCTCTTGCCGTGCGTGCCCTTGTTCCAGGCATCCATTTGGTCCAGCTGCGCATCCGACTGGTGAATCACCAACACCGGGCCTTCGATGCGGGGCTCCAGACTCGGGCCGGTGACGACCACGGCAATCTCGATCAGGCGGTCGACTTCCGGGTCCAGACCGGTCATTTCACAGTCCAGCCAGATCAGGTTTTGGTCCGATTTAGCCAGCAATACAGGGGATAGGGTGTTGATTTCAGCCATGGGCCGCATTGTCACCGATGGCCTACACTCCCGCCCATGCAAGATTCCGCCGTTTTTTCGCCCTCAACTGCCCTGACCCTAGGCTTTGCCGCCATGCTGATTGTGGGCATGTGGGTCAAGTTCTGGCTGGCTTCGCGCCAGATACGCCACGTAGCCCAGCACCGCAACAACGTACCCGCAGCATTTGCCAGCCACATCACTTTGGCGGCCCACCAGAAGGCCGCCGACTACACCATCACCAAGGCCCGTTTCGGGCTGCTGGAACTGGCCTTGGGCACAGCCGTGCTGCTCGCCTGGACGCTGCTGGGCGGACTGAATTCGCTGAACCAGAGCCTGCTGGCCTGGCTGGGCGGCGGCATGTGGCAGCAACTGGCGCTGCTGGTCGGCTTTGTGCTGATTAGCGGCCTGATCGACATCCCTGTCACGCTGTACCAGACCTTTGTGATCGAAGAGCGCTTCGGCTTCAACAAAACCACCGTCAAGCTCTGGCTGGCCGACATGCTCAAGTCCAGCGTCGTCGGCGCCGTGATCGGCCTGCCGATCGCCGCGCTGATACTGTGGCTGATGGGCAGCGCCGGCCCGCGCTGGTGGCTGTGGGCCTGGAGTGCCTGGATGGGTATCAACCTGCTGCTGTTGATGATTTACCCGACCTTCATCGCCCCGCTGTTCAACAAGTTCAAGCCGCTGGAGGACGAAACCCTGAAGGCCCGCGTCACCGCCCTGATGCAGCGCTGCGGCTTTGCCGCCAAAGGCCTGTTCGTGATGGACGGCAGCAAGCGCAGTGCCCATGCGAATGCCTACTTCACCGGCTTTGGCGCGGCCAAGCGCGTGGTGTTCTACGACACGCTGCTGAGCAAACTGGCGCCGGCCGAGGTCGACGCGGTGCTGGCCCACGAGCTGGGCCACTTCAAGCACAAGCACATCATCCAGCGCATCGTCACCATGTTTGCCTTCAGCCTGCTGGGCTTTGCGCTGCTGGGCTGGCTGTCGGCGCAGGTCTGGTTCTACACCGGCCTGGGCGTAATTCCGAACATGTCGGGCGCGCCGAACGACGCGCTGGCGCTGCTGCTGTTCATGCTGGCCACGCCGATATTCACCTTCTTCATCGCTCCGCTATCGGCCCAGGTGTCGCGCAAGCACGAGTTCCAGGCCGATGCCTACGCCGTCCAGCAAACCAGTGGGCAAGACCTATCTACCGCCCTGCTCAAGCTATACGAAGACAATGCCTCCACCCTGACACCCGACCCGGTGTTCGTGAAGTTCTACTACTCGCACCCGCCGGCTTCCGAGCGGCTGGCGCGCATGGCCCAAGGAGCCGCCACATGACCACCGACCTCAAGAAAAAAGACTGGTCCACGCAGACCCGGCGGGCGCTGAACGCTGCAGAAATCGTAGCAAGACTGACCCACGTGGAAGGCTGGCAACTGGAAGGCGACGGCGCCGACATCGCCATCAGCAAGACCTTCCGCTTCGCCAACTATTTCGAGACGATTGCCTTCGTCAATGCCGCCGCCCTGGTGGCGCACCGGCAAGACCACCACCCCGATCTGCAGGTGTCGTACAACCGCTGTGTGGTGCGCTTCAACACCCACGACGTGGGCGGCCTGTCGGTCACCGACTTCGACTGTGCGGCGCAACTGAATGCACTCCTTGTTTAAGCGTCACATCCGGGCCCTGGTTTGAGCGGCCGCCCTACCCTCACCCCCGGCCTGGTCGTGGCCACCTACGGCCGCCACTGCATGGTGGAACGCGCAGACGGCACGCGGCTGATCTGCCACCCGCGCGGCAAGAAGAGCACGGCCGTGGTCGGCGATTCGGTGCTGTGGCTGCCCGCGGCCGCCGGCCAAGGCGAAGACGGCACCATCGAAAAACTGCAGCCACGCCGCAATCTGTTTTACCGCCAGGACGAAATCCGCACCAAGTCGTTTGCCGCGAACCTGGACCAGGTGCTGATCCTGATCGCTGCCGAACCCGAGTTCTCCGAGACCCAACTGTCGCGCGCGCTGATCGCCGCCGAGGCCGAACGCATCAGCCCGCTGATCGTGCTGAACAAGCAGGATCTGACCGAGCCCTTCGAGCGCGCCTGGGGCTGGCTGACCGCCTACCGCGACATGGGCTACCGCATGCTGCCACTATCGCTGAAGGACGGCGGCGGCACTCTGGACGCCGTCAAAGCCGAACTGGCTGGCAAAACCACGCTGGTGCTGGGCCCGTCGGGTGCGGGCAAGAGCACCTTGACCAACCATCTGGTGCCCGGTGCCCTGGCCGCCACGCGTGAAATCTCGCAAGCGCTGAACACCGGCAAGCACACCACCACCAGCACCACCTGGTACTGGGTCGACAAGGATGCAAAAACGGCGCTGATCGACTCGCCGGGCTTCCAGGAATTCGGCCTGCACCACATCGACGCCCGCCATTTATCAGGCCTGATGCCCGACATCAAACCCTTTGTGGAACGCTGCAAGTTTTATAACTGCACGCATCTGCACGAGCCCGGCTGCGGCGTGATGGCTGCGGTTAAAAACGATGGTAGCGCAGGCAGCATCAGCGACAGGCGCTACAAAATATATAGTGACCTGTTCGCCGAGCTGGACGCGTCGAAGTTCTAGCCCAGTATCTCCGCCAGGGCCTGTAACAAGGTATCGCACTGCGCCGGCGTACCCACGCTGATGCGCAGGTACTGGGCGATGCGCTCTTGCTTGAAATGCCGCACCAGCACCGCGCGCTTGCGCAGCTCGGCAGCCAGCCCGGCCGCATCGTGCTGCGGGTGCCGGGCAAACACGAAGTTAGCCTGCGATGGCAGCACCTCGAAACCCATGTCCTCCAGCTGCAGCGCCAGGCCTTCGCGGCTATGCACCACGGCTGCACAGGTCTGGGCGAAATAGGCCTGGTCTTCGAACGCCGCCAGCGCCCCGGCCTGGGCCAACCGGCCTAGCGGATAGGAGTTGAAGCTGTTCTTCACCCGCTCCAGCGCCTCGATCAAAGGCCGCTGGCCACAGGCCAGGCCGACCCGCAAACCGGCCAGCGAGCGCGACTTGGACAGGGTCTGCGTGACCAGCAAATTCGGGTAGCGGGCAATCAGGCTGACAGCCGACTCGCCGCCAAAATCCACATAGGCTTCATCCACCAGCACCGCGTGCTGGGGGTGCATCTGCAGCAGGCGTTCGATCTGCGCTAGCGGCAGGCCGATGCCGGTAGGCGCGTTCGGATTCGCAATCACCACGCCGGCGATCTCGCCGCCCCCGGGGCCGACCAGCGTTTCCACATCCACCCGCAAACCGTCGGCCAGCGGCACCACGTGCATGGGGATGCCGTAGAGCCCGCAATACACCTGGTAGAAGCTGTAGGTCACGTCGGGCAGCACCAGCGGCGCGGCCTGCTGGAACAGCGCAAAGAAGGCATGGGCCAGCACCTCGTCCGAACTGTTGCCGACGAATACCTGGTCGGGCTGCAAGCCGTATTGGCGGGCAATCGCGCCGCGCAAGGCGACGGATTCGGGGTCGGGATACAGCTGCAAGCCCTGCTGCGCCGCGGCCTGGATCGCGGCCACCACCTTGGGCGACGGCGGGTACGGGTTCTCGTTGGTGTTGAGCTTGGTCAGATTCGCGAGCTTGGGCTGCTCGCCAGGTACATAGGGCACCAGCCCGCCAACGACCGGGCTCCAGAACGGGGAAGAAGTCAAAATGCTACTACTTTCATAGCTGCCAGCGCAGGCTATATCTGCGCTAGAGCCTGGTTTTCTTTAAAAATCAGCCGAGCAGATTGGCCAGGGTCAGCAAGGCCAGCATGCCCATCCACAGCACTACCGCGCGCCAGACCAGGCCCACGACGCTGCGCAGATGGCCCAGCTCGGGGTCGCGGCCAGGGGTGGACTCGGTGTCTATGCCCAGCTCCATCGGCGTGGCGCCGTTATAGGTCAGGGCTTCAGTGGTCTTCAAGGCCTCGCCGCCGAGGCGCACGTTCAGCGCGCCCGAGGTGGCCGCCAGCACCACGCCGTCGTTGTCGTTGGGGAAGCGCTGCGCGTAGTTGCGCCAGCTGTCGATGGCATCCTCGAAGCTGCCGACCACCGCAAAGCCCAGGGCCGTGGCGCGGGCCGGCAGCCAGTCGATCACGGTCCAGGCATTGGCTGCGGCTTTTTGCAGCGAGGCACTGGCCGGCTGGTGCTGGTCACGGGCCTTGTAGGCCCAGTAGCGCGAGACGAATTCGCTCAGGCGGTAGAACACGGCGCCGGCCGGTCCCAGGCCCAGCGCGGCCAGCACCGAATACCAGGCCAGCACGCCAAACACATGGCGGTGCGCGGCCAGCACCGAATACTCGATCACATGGCGGACGATTTCGCTGCGCGGAAGCTCGCTGGCGTCGACCTGCTGCCACTGGGCCAGCAGCTCGCGCGCCAAGGGCTCGTCGCCGCTTTCCAGCGCGTCGCGGATCTCGGTGAAGTGGTGGCTGAACTGGCGAAAACCCAGGGTGATGTAAAGCACGGCCACGTTCCAGACCACCGCCACTGGCCAGCCCAGCGCCCACACCAGCAGCCAATGCAGGCCAAGTGCGACCAGGCTGGGGACGCC
Source organism: Rhodoferax sp. OV413 (assembly GCF_900104385.1). Lineage (GTDB taxonomy): Bacteria > Pseudomonadota > Gammaproteobacteria > Burkholderiales > Burkholderiaceae_C > Rhodoferax_B. The sequence continues at coordinate 1,015,302 of NZ_FNJA01000001.1, forward strand.
GACCGCCAGCGCCCAGGCCAGCCAGCCATGCTGCGGTTTGCCCGCATCGAAATTGCGGCTCGACCCACGCACCCAGGCGCGCAGCATGCCGTGTATCGGGTTGTCTCGGGCCACCGGGCGGACCTGCTCCAGCAGGAGCGCAAACATGATCGCGAAAAAGCTCATGCCACGATGATAACGACCTGGCGTGTAGCGCCCGCCACACTGCGCCTAAGCCGACAGGAATCGGTAGAAATTCCGCAACATCCCGGCCGTGGCGCCCCAGATGAAACGCTCGCCCTGCGCATCTTGGTAAGGCATGGAAAACCATTCGCGTTGCACGCCCTCCCAGGCGAACGCGTGGCGCCGGTGGTGCGCCGGGTCCATCAAAAATGCCAGCGGTACTTCAAACGCATCGGCGACTTCGTCGGGCTGGTGCACCAGCGTAAAGCCCGGCTGCACCAGAGCCACCACGGGGGTGACGATGAAGGCCGTGCCCGTCACATATTCCGGCAGCCGGCCGATGACCTGCACGTAATGGGACGCTAAACCGACCTCCTCCCAGGCCTCGCGCAAGGCGGCGGCGGACACGTCGGCATCGGAGGCATCCACCTTGCCACCGGGAAAGGCGATCTGGCCCGCATGGGTGGACATGTGCGAGGTGCGCTCGGTCAGCAGCACGGTCGGCCCGCCCTGCGCCAGGGCGTGCAGGACGATGGGGATCAGCACCGCCGCCTGCCGGGGCACGCGGTCGGTGAAGCGCGGTTCGGCCCGCACCTCGGGCTGCCAATCCGGCGGCATAAGAAAGCGCTGGCGCAAGGCATCGGGCAACAGTTGGGACGGCGGTACGGCGGGCAGATGCCTGTCCACGCCGATCACCGGGACATTGCGCGGATCGAAATTAGGCAGCTTCGACAAAGGGGTCAGAGGTATTTGGGTCACACAGGCATTGTGCAAGGCCAAAGAAAAAGCCGCCACAAGCGCAATGCTTGTGGCGGCTTTTTCAAAGGAACAGCGCGGATTAAGCGGCTGCTTTGGCTGCTGCAACCTTGATACGGTTGGGCAGCTTTTCCTTGATACGCGCCGACTTGCCGCTGCGGTCACGCAGGTAGTACAGCTTGGCACGGCGGACATCACCGCGGCGCTTGACTTCAATACCAGCGATCAGCGGGCTGTAGGTTTGGAACGTACGCTCCACGCCTTCGCCGCTAGAGATCTTACGCACGGTGAAGCCGCTGTTGAGGCCGCGATTGCGCTTGGCAATCACGACGCCTTCGTAGGCCTGCACACGCTTGCGCGAACCTTCAACCACGTTGACACTGACGATCACAGTGTCGCCGGGGGCGAAAGCGGGAATGGTCTTCCCAAGACGGGCAATTTCTTCTTGCTCTAGGGTTTCGATTAAGTTCATGGTTTTCCTCTTGTGATCATGCCCGCGCCTGGATTAGCTAGTGTCCCACCAGGATGGCAGAACGGCCGAGCAGAGGATCGAAAAGCCTTCGAGTATAGCATTTCGAGCCGCCCACTCTTTTCAGGTTGGCGGCAGGCTCTTCAGCAAGGCCTCGTCGGCCCGGTTCAGGCGGCCGGCGGCACGCGCGGCCTGCAGCAAATCGGGGCGGCGCTGCGCGGTAATCTGCAGCCGCTGATCACGCCGCCAGCGCTCGATCTGCACATGGTGGCCCGACAGCAAGGCATCGGGTACTTTGTGCTCTTCCCAGGTTTCTGGGCGGGTGTAGTGCGGGCAGTCGAGCAAGCCATCCAATGCCGGGTTGAAGCTATCGAATTGATGGCTGCCGGCGTCGTTCAACACCCCGGGCTGCAGCCGCGCCACCGCGTCCAGCAAAGCCAGGGCCGCGATCTCACCACCTGATAAGACAAAGTCGCCCAGACTAACCTGGTGCGTCACAAAGCGGTCGATAAAGCGCTGGTCTATGCCTTCGTAGCGCCCACAGACCAGCACCGCACCGGCACTGGCCGACCAGACCTCTACCGCCGCATGCGTGAGCGCCGAACCCAAAGGAGAAAACAAGACCACAGGTGCAGGCACCGCATCCGCACGTGCGGCCTGGACCGCCCGCAGGCAGCGCGCCAGCGGCTCGGCAAGCATGACCATGCCCGGGCCACCACCAAAAGGCCGGTCGTCGACGCGGCGGTAGTTGCCATCGGCAAAATCACGCGGATTCCAGAGATGCACATCCACCAAGCCGGCTTCAAACGCGCGGCGGGTGATGCCGCTGGTCAGAAACGGAGCGAATAACTCGGGAAAGAGACTGATGATGTCGAACCGCATGGGCAGTGCCTGCCGGTTCAATAGTCGGGCTGCCAGTCCACGGTGATGCAGCGTGCCGGCAGGTCGACCTTATCAACGTATACCGCGACGAAAGGCAGCATACGCTCCAACTCCTGGCTAACGCCCGCTTCATCCAGCGCCTGGTAAGCAACCACTAGCACGGTCTGGGCACCGGTGGCCAGCAGCTCTTTGACCTGGCCCAGGGCGATACCTTCGCGGTTCACCACGTCCAGGCCGATCAGATCGACCCAGTAGTACTCGTCGGCGGCCGCAGCCGGGAAACTGGTGCGGGCCACGAAGATACGGGCGCCGCGCAGGGCCTCAGCAGCATCCCGCCCTTCGACCGCTTGGGCCTGGGCTACGATGCCACCAGAATGTTCTTTGGCTTCCACCACACGCAGTAGCTTGGTGCCGGCAAAGGTTTTCGCGCCCCGCTCAGTGGGCAGCAAATACCAGCGTTTGGAAGAAAAAAGCGCCTCGGGTGTGGCGCTGTGGGAGACGACTTTGAACCAGCCTTTAATCCCCCAGGCATCACCCACGCGCCCTACTTCTACGGCATCCGCCGGCAATTCAGCGGTATCTAGAGAGGGCATCATGGGTGCTGCGAAGCAAGCGCCAAGCGCCTGCTGTTCAAAATTAAGCGGCTGGGGCTGCTTTTTTGGCAGCTTGTGCAATCAGGCGTTCCACCGTGGGGGAAGCCTGGGCACCAACGCTACGCCAGTGGGTCAGGCGGTCTTGTGCAATGCGGATGCTTTCTTCATTGGCGGTGGCGATCGGGTTGTAGAAACCGATGCGCTCAATGAAACGACCGTCGCGGCGGGTGCGCTTGTCGGTCACAACGATATTGAAAAACGGGCGTGCTTTTGCACCGCCACGGGCGAGTCGAATAACGACCATGATTTATCCTTCGGGGTGGCTGAAAATAATTCCAACCGATTGCCATAAGTGCCAAGCGGGCACCTGGCGTTTTATTCCAGCGTTGAGACACGCAACTGACCACCTAGCCAGTGACACGCTGAAAAGCCTTCCATTATACCTTTACCCAAGCCCATCACTCAATGCCCACGATACGCCCCACCCGCGACGAAGATATGAGCGCCGTCGCCGCCATCTACACCCACCACGTACTGCACGGAACAGGCACCTTTGAAACCACCCCACCCAGCAACGAAGAAATGGCCGGCCGCCGTGCAGATGTGCTAGCCAAAGGCCTTCCCTACCTGGTGCTGGAAGATGCGGGGGTGATACAGGGCTTTGCCTATTGCAACTGGTTCAAGCCCCGCCCCGCATACCGCTTCTCGGCCGAAGACTCGGTGTATTTGGCCCCGAATACCGGCGGCAAAGGCCTGGGGCGCATCCTGCTCGCCGAACTCATGACACAGGCAGAACGCGCAGGTGTACGCAAGCTGATTGCCGTGATTGGCGATTCGGCCAACGCCGGCTCCATCGGCGTGCACCGCAGCCTGGGATTCCACCAGGTTGGCGTGCTCAGCGCCTGTGGATGGAAGTTTGGCCGCTGGCTGGACGTTGTACTGATGGAAAAATTCATTGGCGCCGGCAACACCAGTTCCCCTGAATAATCAGGTCCTATGAAAAACAAAACTTTGGCCGCCTGGTTGGCATTTCTGGGTGGCCCGCTGGGGCTGCACCGCTTTTATTTACGTGGCCTGGGTGATATCTGGGGCTGGCTGTTCATGCTGCCGACGGCGCTGGGGCTATATGGCATTCAACGCGTGCAAGCCCTGGGTCTGGACGACCACTGGAGCTGGGTTTTGATTCCACTGCTGGGGTTGAGCATTGCAGCAAGCGCGCTGTCGGCACTGGTTTTTGGCCTGATGGCGCCCGAAAAGTGGAACGCCAAGTTCAATCCCGCTGGCGCATCGGATGCGCCAGCCGGTCAAACCAATTGGCTCACGGTGGGTGCGCTGGTATGCGCCCTGCTGATAGGCGCAAGCACCCTGATGGCCAGTCTGGCCTTCAGCTTCCAGCGCTACTTCGAATACCAGATCGAAGAAGCGCAGAAGATAAGCCAGTAGTTAAAAAATCTGCAGGCTCAGCCAGTAAGCGATCGCGGCCACAAAGGCACTGGCGGGAATGGTGAAAATCCAGGCCCAAACTATGGTGCCAGCCACTCCCCAACGCACAGCACTGGCGCGCTGGGTCGACCCCACGCCCACGATGGCACCGGTAATCGTGTGGGTCGTCGACACAGGAACCCCCAGTGCAGTTGCCAGAAACAAGGTCAGGGCGCCGCCGGTTTCTGCGCAAAACCCACCGACCGGCTTGAGCTTGGTGATCTTCTGCCCCATGGTTTTCACGATGCGCCAGCCACCGAACATGGTGCCCATGGCAATCGCGGTATAGCAGCAGACGATCGCCCAGGTCGGCGGCGATGCATCCGTTGAAGCCGAATAACCGGTGGCGATCAGCAGCATCCAGATGATGCCTATGGTTTTTTGCGCATCATTGCCACCATGACCCAAGCTATAGGCACCGGCGGACACCAGCTGCAGACGCCGGAACCAGCGGTCCACCTTGGACGGAGTCGCCCGACGACACACCCAGGCCACCAGCACCATCATCAACGACCCCAGCATGAAGCCCAGCACGGGGGAGATGAAGATGAATGCCACCGTCTTGAGAATCCCGCTGGAGACCAGTGCGCTGGAACCGGCTTTGCCCATCACGGCCCCCACAATGCCGCCAATCAGCGCATGCGATGAACTGCTGGGGATACCGTAGTACCAGGTGACAAAATTCCAAAAAATCGCCCCCACCAGAGCACCAAACACCACATGGACATCCACCACACCCGCATCGGCAATACCCTTACCCACGGTCGCCGCCACACTCAGGTGAAAGATGAAAATTGCAATGAAATTGAAGAATGCCGCAAACACCACGGCCTGCGCGGGCTTCAACACGCCGGTGGACACCACTGTGGCAATCGAATTGGCCGCGTCATGAAACCCGTTCATGAAGTCGAACAGCAAAGCCAGCACCACCAAGAGCACTACCACCCACAAACCTACCTGCACCGTTGCCATGTAATGCCCCGGATCAGGAGTTCTCGAGGACGATGCCCTCGATCAGATTGGCCACGTCCTCGCATTTATCGGTAATGGTTTCCAGCAGCTCGTAAATGGCCTTGAGCTTGATCACCTCCCGCACATCAGGCTCTTCGCGAAACAGCTTGCTCATGGCAGAGCGCATCACACGGTCGGCATCCGACTCCAGGCGGTCGATTTCTTCGCAGGTCTTCAAAGCCGCTTCCGCGGTGGCGGGCTCGGCGATCTTGGACAGCATGTAAACAGCGTCTTTCAAGCGCTCGCAGCATTTCACGCTCAGCTCGGTCAAACGAGAGATTTCGTCCGTCATGTGCCGCACGTCGTACAAGGCCATCGTTTCGGCAGAGTCCTGAATCAGGTCAGCCACGTCATCCATGGTGTTGATCAGCTTATGAATCTGCTCACGGTCAATTGGCGTGATGAAGGTCTTGTGCAACATCTTGTTGACATCGTGGGTCACACGGTCAGCTGCACTCTCGGCAATATCGACATCGCGGTTGTATTTTTCGCGCAAATGCGGATCGTTGTAATTGGCCACCAACTGCGAGAAGGCACGCGCAGCTTCCACAATGCGGTCTGCATGCTGGTTGAACATTTCGAAAAAATTGCCTTCACGCGGCAAAAGCTTGCCAAACAGCATGGCGGAACTCCTATGGGGGATTGCGTCAAAAATATGACAAATAAATGACTGCGCGGAGTTTAACCGGCCACACAAGCCCCGCCTTGGCGGCGCGCTGGATGCGTGGATGCTGAAAAGATGTGCTGCGACGTACCGCCGAAAGCGGCAAGCAGCTGAAAAATACGGGTTGGAGGGGAGAGGAGAGCAAATATGCTGCCGCTGTAGCGGGCAGCCAACTTATTCGAGGCGCTGGAGCCCTGATCGGCCCCAGCAGCACACACTACCTCAGCGGCGGATACGGCGAAGTGCGATCACACCCATCAGCACCAGCCCGGCCACCAGCATGCGGCCATCTTCATCTCCCGTTTCCTCAGAAACAGAAGCCTCAGCCGGCGCACTGCCAGCCACAAAAGAACCGCCAGAGGATTCGCGGCTACGAGAGGCAGGCGAAAACCCGGTCTTCACCATGCCTGTTTGCAGCGACTGCACAAGCGCGTCCATGCCTGCCATGTCCTTGCTGGCGCCCACAGGGACCTGAGCCATTGCGGCCGAGGCATTGGCCTGAGAACTTGTAGCGGATGCGGAAGCTACCGCAGCAAAACCAACGACTGCCGCGACCAAGATGTGAATCAGTTTTTTCATAAAAAGCCCATTCATGGATAAGGACAGGGATGAAATAGCAACATCCATGCCGAACCTATGGAAAACCCCGATGGAAATTTAGAATTCCCAATAAAAACAACATGTTGCATTGCAACATATTAATTAAACAAATGTTGTGTACAGATGTAACTTTCTTACTATGTAAGAAATATCGACAGGCCACGCACATTTTTAGGGCCACTAGTACCCCAATCATTGGTACATTTGCGTGTATTTTTTGCTATAGAGAAGCTCATTTCTACAACTCCTCATGATAAACGCTCTTGACAAACAAAAGAATTTCTTGCGTCCGAGCTTTACGCTGCCCGGAGCGCTGGAAGCCTTTCTTGATCCCGTGGTTACCATGGTTACCTTGGCTGCCTGTCTGGCCTGGTATGCGCATCCACTGTCGGCGCGCTACATCATTCTGGGAGTGATTGCTTTTTCGCTGTCTTTTCCAGGCAATGTGGGCTTTCACGAGCCGCCCCAGCGCATGGTGCGCAAGCTTTTGACCAACTGGCTGGTGTTCCTGGTCATCCTGGGCGGCTTTGGCGTGGCCACGGGTTATATGAAGAGCTTTACCCGCCCGGTGCTGATTGCCTGGGCGGTGCTCACGCCAATGGTCCAGATCGGTAGCCATTTCTTTCTGCGCTGGGCGCTGCCCAAAGCCATTACCGGCAGCGGACAGCAACGCCGGGTGGTGATTACCGGCGTGAACGAAGTGGGCCTGCGCTTGCTGCACGAGTTTGAATCCAACCCCTACCTGAATACCCGCGTGCTCGGCTTTTTTGACGACCGCAGCTCGGACCGCCTGGGCGAGTTAGGCAAAGTGCCGATGCTGGGACGCATGTCGGATCTGGCGGAATTCATGAAGACCAGCAACGTGGAAGCCATTTACCTGGCCCTGCCCATGGCCTCTCAGCCGCGCATCCTGGCCGTGCTGGACGACCTCAAGGACACCACAGCATCGATCTACTTTGTGCCGGATATTTTCATGACCGACCTGATCCAGGGTCGCCTGGCGAATGTGGGGCCGATGCCGGTGATGGCCGTCTGCGAAACCCCGTTCAACGGCATGAGCGGCGTGATCAAGCGCGCATCGGACATCTTCATCTCGCTGATGATTTTGATACTGGCATCGCCGATCTTTCTGGCGCTGGCATTGGCGGTTAAGTTCACCTCCCCCGGCCCTATCATCTTCAAGCAGCGCCGCTACGGGCTGGATGGCAAAGAAATCCTGGTCTACAAATTTCGCTCCATGACCACCGAGGACAATGGTGCTGTGGTCAAGCAGGCGACCAAGAACGACAGCCGCATCACGCCGCTGGGCGCGATTCTGCGCAAGACCTCGCTGGACGAGCTACCGCAGTTCTTCAACGTGCTGCAGGGCCGCATGAGCATCGTCGGGCCGCGCCCGCATGCGGTGGCACACAACGAAACCTACCGCAAGTTGGTCAAGGGCTATATGGTGCGGCACAAGGTCAAGCCAGGCATTACCGGCTGGGCCCAGGTCAGCGGCTACCGGGGCGAGACCGACACCATCGACAAGATGGAAAAGCGCATCGACTACGACCTGGAATACCTGCGCAACTGGTCGCTGGGCTTTGACCTGTGGATCATCGTCAAAACCGTGTTGGTAGTGTTGAACGACAAGAAGGCCTACTGAGGCCGCCTGCTATACCTTGTATAGCTGCTGGCGCAAGCGGAATAAGCGCCAGCAACCTGTTTGGCTTATAACTTCTCGATCGCCTGGTCGCGCACCGCACCCAGCTGCTTGGGCGTGACCAGTGCCGGTGCAATCTCGGCCAGCGGCCGCAGCACAAAGGCCCGCTGCGCCATGCGCGGATGTGGCATGGTCAGCGCCGGGCTGTGGATCTGCCCGCTGCCGAACAAGAGAATATCCAGATCCAGCGTACGCGGTGCATTGCGGTACGGCCGTTTGCGGCCTGCCGATTGCTCTATTTTCTGTAGCTGCTCCAGCAGATCTGGTGCGCACAGGCTCGTGATTACTTCCACAACAGCATTCACATAGTCCGGGCCATCGGAATCGATGGGCGTAGTCAGGTACAGCGACGAACGCTGGCCCACCTCGGTCTGCGGCAGGGCATGGATGGCATCCATGGCGTTGCGCACGGTCTGTGCGGCATCGCCCAGATTGGCGCCTAGCGCCACATAGGCTGTGACCGGCTCCCGCACCGCTTCAAGCATCCGAGCCGGCAACCGGCGCACCACCGCCACTGGGCTTGCGGCGACGGCGGCGTTTCTTGGGCGCGGCGGCAGCATCCGACTCATGGGCGGCCTCCACCGGGCCTGCAGCAGCGCCCTCTTTCGGCTGCGTGACCACGCGGGGCACGCGCACCGGGCGCTGGCGCCGGCTCTGCTCGTCGCGGGCCTGGGCCAGCAGGTCTTCGCGCTGGTCGTCGCTGCCGGTGGTGAATTCCTGCCACCAGTCGGCAATCACCTGCTCCACCTCGCCGGCGTCGGCACGCAGCCGCATGAAGTCGAAGGCGGCGCGGAAGCGCGGCTGGTCGATCATGCCGTAGGGGCCGCTGCCCACGCGCTTCTCGAAGCGCGGTTGCATCAGCCAGGTTTCGCGCATATCGCCAGCCAGCCGGCCGCGACCGGAGACATCGCCGATACGCGCGTTGAACACGTCTTCCACCGCATCCTGCAGCGCCGCAAACGAGGGCTGCTGGCCCGAGCGGGCGGCCCAGCCGTCGCGCACATCGGCCCACAGCACGCAGGCCAGCAGGAAGCTGGGCGCCACCGGCTTGCCTTCGCCGACACGGCGGTCAGTGTCCTGCAGCGCGGCCAGCACAAACGGCTGGTCGGCACGCTCCACCACCACGTCGAGCAGCGGGTAGATGCCGGTCGCCATGCCCAGCTTGCGTAGTTGGGCGATGGTGGCGACCGCGTGGCCGGTTTGCAGCAGCTTGAGCATTTCATCGAACAAGCGGCTTTGGGGTACATCGGCCAGCAACTTCTGCGAATTCACCAGCGGCGCCGCGGTTTTGGGTTCGATGCTGAAGCCCAGCGGCCCGAGCTTGGCAGCAAAACGCACGGCGCGGATGATGCGCACCGGGTCTTCGCGGTAGCGCGTGGCCGGGTCGCCAATCATGCGGATGATGCGGTTTTTGCTGTCCTTCAGGCCACCGTGGTAGTCGACCACGATCTGGCTCTTGGGGTCGTAGTACATGGCGTTGATGGTGAAGTCGCGGCGCGCGGCATCCTCGTCGTGCGGGCCCCAGACGTTGTCGCGCAGCACCCGGCCGCTGGAATCAACGGCGTGCTTCATGTTCGCCAGCTCGCTCTTGCTGGTGCGCTCGTTGCCGGCCACCTGCTCGGCGGCCGCGTTGTCCATGTAGGCGCGGAAGGTGGAGACCTCGATGACCTCGTTCTCGCGGCCACGGCCGTAAACCACATGGACAATCCGGAAGCGCCGGCCAATGATGAAGGCACGGCGGAACAGGCCCTTGACCTGCTCAGGCGTGGCATTGGTGGCCACGTCGAAGTCCTTGGGGCGCAGACCGACCAGCAGGTCGCGTACCGCGCCGCCGACGATGTAAGCCTCAAACCCGGCCTGCTGCAAGGTGCTGACCACGTTGAGCGCCCGTTCGTCCACCAGGGCGGGGTTGATGCCGTGCTCGGAAACGGGGATTTCTGCGCGCTTGCCGAACTTCGGCTTTTTGGCGGCGGGCTTTTTGCCCAGCAATTTATCGATGAAGGTCTTGATCATGGGAATGGTGTAAGACTTACGCAACCTCCGGCGGGCGGGCTCGGGAGCCAACCGCCGGAGGTTGCGTAAGTCATGGAGTAAACAGGTCCAGTATGCGCCATCCGCGTTCGGTGGCAATCGCGCGCAAACGCGCATCGGGGTTGGTGGCCACCGGGTGCTGGACTTTTTCGAGCAGCGACAGGTCGTTGATCGAGTCGGAGTAAAAAGTCGCCTCCACATCGCCCCAGCCCCAACCGCGATGGGCCAGCCAGTCTTCGACCCGGGTGATCTTGCCCTCGCGGAACGAGGGCACGCCCTGGATCTTGCCGGTGATCCAGCCGCTGGCATCGTGCTCCAGGTCCACGGCAATCAACTCGTCCACCCCCAGCGCCTGGGCGATGGGGCGGGTCACAAACGCATTGGTGGCAGTGACGATGACCACTTGGTCACCCGCCTCCTGGTGCTGGCGCAACAGCTCCCGCGCTACCGGCTTGATGACCGGCAGCACGACAGTGCGCATGAAGTCTGCGTGAGCAGCTATCGATTTCGCAGCACCCTGGCGGCGCGCGGCGTCTGTGGCAAACCGCACGTACTCGTGGATGTCGAGGGTACCGGCCTTGTAATGGGCGTAGAAGTCGTCGTTGCGCTGCTGGAACACCACCGGGTCGGTCCAGCCGATGGAGGTGGTGTAGGCGCCCCAGGCGTAGTCCGAATCGATCGGTATCAGCGTGTGGTCCAGGTCAAACAGCGCCAGCTTCACGGGATGGTCTTTCAAATTGTCTCCAGCATGGATTTAACCAGGGGAATGGTGATGGCACGCTGGGTTTGCAGCGCGTAGCGGTCCAGATGCTCAAGCAGCTGCATCAGGCTGCCCAGGTCGCGGCTGAAGCGGCGCAGCATGAAGTCCACCACCTCGCCGCTCAGCACCAGTCCGCGCGCCTGCGCTTCGCGGCGCAGCACGCCGCGGCACTCGTCTTCGCTCAGCGCCTGTAGCGCAAAGATGTGGCCGCCGCCCAGGCGGGTACGCAGGTCTTCGCGCAGCACCAGATCGGCCGGCGGCACGTCGCCTGCGCCCAGCACCCAGCAGCGGCTGGTTTGGGCATTCACAAACCATTTGAAGGCCATGTGCTGCTGCGCCGGGTTGTACAAGTGCACGTCGTCCAGCAAGACGGCAGCCCAGCCATCGTCGAATTCCGGCGGCTCGTAGACGCTGGGGTCGAGCCAGCCAACCCGCGCAGCCTGCATGCGGTAGGCCTCGCGCACGGCACGCAGCAAATAGGTCTTGCCGGTGGCAGAGCCGCCCCACAAGTAGGTTTGCAGCGGCCTGCCGGTATCCACCACGGACTGCTGCACATGCTGCAGGGCGGCCGCGTTCTGTCCGGCAAAAAAGTTCGCCAATGTCGGGCTGGTTGCCAGGCCGATATCCAATACCAGTTGCTGCATGGCTATCCTTGGTACAAAGGGCTGGCCAAGTAGCTGGTACGCACCCGCCGTATCGCCACCAACAGCACCGCGCTGGCCGGCAGCGCCACCAGCACGCCGACGAAGCCGAAGACCTGGCCGAAGGCCAGCAGGGCAAAAATCACCGCCAGCGGGTGCAGGCCAATGCGCTCGCCCACCAGCCGCGGCGTGAGAAACAGGCTTTCGACAAACTGGCCGATGCCGTACACCACGGCCACCATCACCAGTGCCTTGATCGAGGCAAACTGCAGCAACCCTGCAAGCGCCGCCAGCACCAGGCCTACGCCAAAGCCCAGGTAGGGCACGAACATGGCCAAACCGGTGAACAAACCAATCGGCAGGCCCAGATCCAGCCCGAATAGCGACAGCCCGACGGCATAGAACACCGCCATGATCAGCATCACCAGCAGCTGGCCGCGCAGGTACTGGCCCAACACCTCGTCCGCCTCTTCCACAAAGCTGTCGAAACCGGGGCGCAAGCGGGTCGGCACCAGGGCTACCAGCTGGGCGATGAAACGGTCCCAGTCCATCAGCAGGTAGAACAGCGCCACCGGGATCAGCACCAGGTTGCCCAGCAAAGCCATGGCAAAACTGCCGCCCAGCTTGACCGACGACACCAGCGAGGCCAGTGCGTCTTCCACATTGGCGTTCAGGTACTTGAACACAAAGGCCTTGATGCTCACCGGGTCCAGTGCCACCTTGAGCCCCAGTTGGGCCAGCAGCGGCTTCAGCCATTTGGCCAGACCGTCCAGCAGCAACGGCAATTGCTCGCGCATCAGCGGAGCCTCCTTGACCAAAATCGGCACGATCAGCAAGGCAACGGCGAGCACCGCCACGATGAAGATCAGCTCGACCACCGCCACCGCCAGCATCCGCGGGACCCGGCCTTTGCACAGGTTGTCCAGCCTGTCCACCAGCGGCGTCAGCACGTAGGCCAGCACCGCGGCCACGGCAAACGGCGTTAGCACCGGCCCCAGCAGCCACAGCGCCAGCACGGCGACCGCAGCAATGGAAAGCCAGGCCAGAGCGCGCCTTTGGGTGGAGGTGAATTGCATCAGGTGATGGGCTGGAGTAGCGAGAATGAGGTGGACAGGGATGCGGGCCGATGGAATGACGCTGCGCCTGCCCTTAAAATCTGCGCAAATTGTAGAGGGCTGCGCGGCTAAATCCCGCCAACCCGCTTATCTGGGCAGTTTTGCCTGCACCTTCAGCCCCTTGTGAACCCCACACCATGACCACATCCCACACCGCCCCCCTCTCGTACAAAGACGCCGGGGTCGATATCGACGCGGGCGACGCCCTGGTTGAACGCATCAAGCCCCTGGCCAAGAAAACCATGCGCGAAGGCGTGCTGGCGGGCATTGGCGGCTTTGGCGCGCTGTTTGAAGTGCCCAAGCGCTACAAAGAGCCCGTGCTGGTCAGCGGCACCGACGGCGTGGGCACCAAGCTGCGCCTGGCGTTTGAATGGAATATGCACGACACCGTGGGCATCGACCTGGTGGCCATGAGCGTCAATGACGTGCTGGTGCAAGGCGCCGAGCCACTGTTCTTCCTCGACTACTTTGCCTGCGGCAAGCTGGACGTTGACACCGCGGCGGCCGTGGTCGGCGGCATCGCCAAGGGCTGCGAACTGTCGGGCTGCGCGCTGATCGGCGGCGAAACCGCGGAAATGCCCGGCATGTACCCGGCGGGCGAGTACGACCTGGCCGGCTTCGCCGTCGGCGCGGTCGAAAAATCCAAAATCCTGACCGGCAAGGAGGTAGCCGCCGGCGACGTGGTGCTGGGCCTGGCCAGCAGCGGCGTGCATTCCAACGGCTTCAGCCTGGTGCGCAAGTGCATCGAGCGCGCTGGCGACGCAACGCCTGCCACCCTGGACGGCAAACCCTTCAAGCAAGCCCTGATGGAGCCGACGCGCCTCTACGTAAAAAACGTGCTGGCCGCGCTGGCTGCGCACCCGATCAAGGCCCTGGCGCACATCACCGGTGGCGGCCTGCTGGAGAACATTCCCCGCGTGCTGCCCGAAGGCACGGCCGCCCATCTGAAGCAAGGCAGCTGGCCACAGACCGAGCTGTTCGCCTGGCTGCAGAAGACCGCTGGCATCGACGACTTCGAGATGAACCGCACCTTCAACAACGGCATCGGCATGGTGGTGGTGGTGGACGCAGCCAATGCTGCAGCCACCGCGCAGACGCTGCGCTCGCTGGGCGAGTCGGTATATGAAATTGGCGTGATTGGTGCGCGTGGCGACGGTGCTGCCGTCGTCGTCGCCTAAATTTATAAAAAATATGCCTCTGGCGCACTATCTACCTGCACGAGCAGCTATGTAAACAATAGCATCCCCATCCACCTACCAAGGCCGCCATGTCGACGCTGACCGAAGACCAAGCCCGCAGTTACATGCACAAGCTGCTGGCGGCCATGCACCAAGCCGGTGGGTCGGATCTCTTCATCGCCGCAGACTTCGCGCCCAGCATGAAGTCCAACGGCCAGATGAAGGCCTTGTCGGCGCAGAAGCTGGCCAGCGACGTGACCCGCATGCTGGCCCAGTCGCTGATGAACGAACGGCAGAACGCCGAGTTCGCCAAGGAAATGGAGTGCAACTTTGCGATGGCCCTGCCCGGCGTGGCGCGGTTCCGGGTGAATGTGTTCATCCAGCAGCAAAGCGTCAGCATGGTGATACGCACCATCGCCGCCGAAATCCCCAGCTTCGCCACCCTGGCCCTGCCCGAGGTGCTGAAGGAAGTCATCATGCACAAGCGCGGGCTGGTGCTGGTGGTGGGCGGCACCGGATCGGGCAAATCCACCTCGCTAGCGGCCATGATCGACCACCGCAACAGCAGCTCGGGCGGCCACATCATCACCGTGGAAGACCCGGTGGAATATGTGCACACCTCCAAGCTGTCCCTGGTCAGCCACCGCGAAGTGGGGGTGGACACGCATTCCTGGCACCACGCGCTGAAGAACACGCTGCGCCAGGCACCGGACGTGATACTGATTGGCGAAATCCGCGACCCGCAGACCATGGAGCACGCGATCGCCTTCGCTGAAACCGGCCATTTGTGCCTGGCCACGCTGCACGCCAACAGCGCCAACCAGGCGCTGGACCGCATCATCAACTTCTTCCCCGAAGAGCGGCGCAACCAGCTGCTGATGGACATGTCGGCCAATCTGCGCGCCATCGTCTCGCAGCGCCTGGTGCGCACCGAGGACGGCAAGGGCCGGCGCGCGGCGGTCGAGATCCTGCTGAATACCCCGCTGGTAGCGGACCGGATTTTCAAAGGCCAGTTCAACGACCTGAAGGCGCTGATGGACAAGTCGCGCGAACTGGGCATGCGCACCTTCGACTGGGCGCTGTTCGAGCTGTACAACGAAGGCCATATCTCCTACGAAGAAGCCCTGCGCAACGCCGATTCAGCCAATGAGCTGCGCCTCAACATGAAGCTGAAAAGCGCGCGTGGCGAGCCCACCAGCACCGGCGGCATGGAACTGAGCTTTGACAAGCCCTTGACCGACGAGGAAGTCGAAGCCTTGCGGGCCGAAGAGCTGCTCAAGCAGCAGCAAAGGCGCCGCCAGCTGGAAGACGAGCAGTTGGCCAAGCTACGCCAGGCCAAAGGCCCGGCAGCTTAGTCGTCTGCCGGGGCCGGCGCCGCCGCGATGCTGGCCAACACCTTGTCGATGCGCTTGCCGTCCAGGTCCACCACCTCGAACACCCAGCCCGCGCACTCAATGCTTTCGGCCGCAGCCATCATGCGGCCAGAGACCGACATCAGCAGACCCGCCACCGTGTTGTAACGGCCACGGTCTTCCTCTGGTAAGTCTTTGATGTCGAGGCGGGACTTGAGTTCGTTGACCGGCATCAGGCCGTCCAGCAGCCAAGAGCCGTCTTCGCGCTGGGTGGCCCAGGCATCGGCCTGCGCACCCGGCTGCAGTTCGCCGGTAATGGCTTCCAGCAGGTCGCGTGGCGTCATCAGGCCTTGCACCACACCGTATTCATCGACCACAAACACCATCCGGCCCGACTTGGCGCGAAACTGCTCCAGCAGCTCCATGCCGCTCAGGGTTTCGGGCAGGAACGCGGCGGGCAGCACATGCGGCTCCACCGGGCCAGGCAGATCGGCACCCAGCTCCAGCAGACGGCCCACGCTGATCACGCCAACCACGTCATCCAGCGAGCCCCGGCATACCGGGTACCAGGAATGCGCCACCTTGTCGCCGCCGCTGCTGGCCATCTGCAGGCATTGCGCGACTGTGTGCGAGGCCTCCAGCCAGTTCACGTCGGTGCGCGGCACCATCAGCGAGGTAAGCGGCCGCTCGTCGAGCCGGAACACGTTCTGCACCATCTGGTGCTCGTGCTCCTCGATCACGCCGGCATCCACGCCCTCCTCCAGGCTGGCCACGATTTCTTCTTCGGTCACCGACCGGCCGGCTGCGTTATCGATGCGCAGCAGCTTCAGCACCGCATGGGTGCTGAGCGACAGCAAACGCACAAAAGGCTTGGCCCCGGTCGCCACCCAGGTCATAGGCCGCGAGACATAGCGCGCCACCAGCTCGGGATACAGCTGGCCGATGCGCTTGGGCACCAGCTCACCAAATACGATGGTGACAAAGGTGATCACCGTCACCACAATCACCGTGGCCGTAATGTCGGCAGCCCCCACGGCCACCCCAAATTGCTGTACCCAGGCAGATACGCCGTCACTGAACGCTGCCTCACCCAGAATACCGTTCACCATGCCGATGGAAGTAATGCCGACCTGCACGGACGACAGGAACTGCGTGGGGTTCTCCAGCAAGGCCAATGCCGCCTGGGCCCCCTTGTCGCCCGCCTCCGCCATCGCCGTCAAGCGCGCCTTGCGGCTCGACGCCAAAGCCAGCTCCGACATAGAAAACACGCCATTGAGCAAAGTCAACAGCACAATCAGCAATAAATCCATGGATCTTCTAAGAAAATAAACACATGGCACTTTACTTGATTGGCGACCTGCAAGGCTGCGATGGCGCATTGCAGCGGCTTTTGGACAAGCTGGACTTCTCTCCCAGCCGTGACACGCTCTACCTACTAGGCGACTTAGTGAACCGGGGCCCGGCTTCGGTCGAGGTATTGCGGCGGCTGATGGGCTACGGCGACGCGGCCCGCTGTCTGCTGGGCAACCACGATCTGCATTTGCTGGCCGCTGCCTACGGCATCCGCTCTACGCACCGCCTGGACACGCTACAAGGCATCCTGCAGGCCCCTGACCGGGTCGCCATGCTCGACTGGCTGCGCAATCAGCGCATGGCCATGCGGGAGACTCTGGACGGTCAGGACATTCTGATGGTGCACGCAGGGGTGCTGCCAAGTTGGAGTGCCGCGCAGACCATGGCACTGGCCGCGGAAGTGGAAACGGTACTGCGCGGGCCCGATCTGGTGGGTTTTCTGGAGCAGATGTATGGCAACACCCCTGCACAGTGGGATGACGCTCTGCAAGGCATGGACAGACTCCGGGTGATCGTGAATGCACTCACGCGACTGCGCTTCTGCACTCTGAACGGTCGCATGGAATTTGAAAGCAAGGAAGGTACAGGTGCTAGCCCCGCTGGCTACATGCCCTGGTTTGAGGTACCGGGCAGGCTTACCGCGGCAAACACAGTGGCTTTTGGCCACTGGTCCACACTAGGCTGGCTGGGCCGCAGCGACCTACTGTCACTGGACACCGGCTGTGTCTGGGGCGGCTCGTTGAGCGCGCTGAAGATTCAAGCGGCTCCAACGCACAACGAACTCATCCAGGTGCGCTGCGAACAAGCGCAGCAACCGGGCAACTAAGCAGTTACGGCGGGCGCGACGGCCTTGAACAAGGCCGCCACTTTGCGCTTGGGCTTGATATTGGCCGAGATACCACGCACGGTCGCGTGTTTGGCCGAGGCTTCCCAGGTGGGTGCCTCGGTGGCTGCAGGAGCCTGGTAGGGCTGGTCGAAGAACGGATCGCGTGGCGCGCTGTGGCGCTGGGGGCGCGGAGCCGGACGCGGCGTATCCAGCACATCGCGCGGATCATCACCACCCCAGGCACGACGCCCGTCGTTGATGCGGCCTTGCTCGCGGATCTTCGGAATATCTTCCTCGAATTCCATGGCTTCCAGCTCGATCTTGGTTTTGACCAACTTTTCGATATCAGCCACCAGACGCGCATCACTGCCCGCCACAAAGCTGACAGCCAAACCGGACGCCCCCGCACGGCCGGTACGGCCAATGCGGTGAACGTAGTCTTCGGCGTTAAAAGGCACGTCAAAGTTGAACACCGCGGGCACGTCCTTGATGTCCAGACCGCGCGCGGCCACATCGGTACACACCAGCAGATCAACTTCGCCCTTTTTAAACGAATCCAGCGCCTTCAAACGCTCGTCCTGGGTCTTGTCGCCGTGCAAGGCAGCCGTCTTCAGGCCTTCCTTTTCCAGCGAACGGGCCAGACGCGCGCAGCCCAGCTTGCTGTTCACGAACACAAAGGCTTGCTTCATGCCGCGCGACTTGAGAACTTGGTGCAGTGCGCGGCGCTTGTCGTCGGCATTGACGCTGTAGAAATGCTGCTCGACCGTGGAAGCCGTAGCATTGGAGCGGGCTACTTCGATGGTGACCGGGTCTTGTAGATAGCTGCTGGCTAAGCGCTTGATCTCAGGCGAGAACGTGGCTGAAAACAGCAAGGTGGTGCGTTGCTTGGGCAGGTAGCTCAGAATGCGCTGCAGATCCGGCAAAAAGCCGATATCGAGCATGCGGTCGGCCTCATCCAGCACCACATATTCCACCTGGTTCAGCACTGCGTTCTTGGCTTCGATGTGGTCAAGCAAGCGGCCAGGTGTGGCCACCAGGATTTCTACGCCTTTTTTCAGTTCTAGTGTCTGGGGCTTCATGTCCATGCCGCCGAACACCACCGCACTACGCAAATTGGTGTGTTTGGCATACGATTTGATGGCCTGGGCCACCTGGTCGGCCAACTCGCGCGTAGGCAGCAGCACCAAGGCCCGCACCGGATGGCGGGCAGGTGAGGTGGAAGCGTTTTCGTGCTTGAGCATGCGCTGCAGCAGGGGCAGCGAGAAAGCGGCTGTTTTGCCGGTGCCGGTCTGGGCCGCGCCCATCACGTCACGGCCTTGCAAGACTACCGGAATGGCTTGCGCCTGGATCGGTGTCATGGCGGTGTAGCCCATGTCAGCCACGGCACGTGACAGGGGTTCTGCAAGCTGCAGTTGCGAGAAAGAATCCAGGGGGGTATCGCTCATCAAATCCAGAGGTTTGTAGCTATTCAAATAATAGCAAATTGCACCCGCGCGTCGCGGGCAAACCCTGATTATCCCCGAATTTGCAAAATCAGGACTACAAACACCAAGGGCCGATGGGATTTACACCCCATCGGCCCTTGGCTTAGCACCACTAGCGCTTAGTGCTTGACGGGTACGACAGGGGTCGCTGCAGCGGTTTCCAACACAGGAGCAACGACAGCCGGCTCTTCATCGGGCAGTGGCTGGGGCATGCGCTCCAGCGCAACTTCCAGCACCTGGTCAATCCACTTCACAGGTACGATTTCCAGGCCATTTTTGACATTTTCGGGAATGTCCTGCAGGTCCTTGGCGTTCTCCTCGGGAATCAACACCGTCTTGATGCCGCCGCGCAGAGCCGCCAGCAGCTTTTCTTTCAAGCCGCCGATGGCCGTGACTTCACCACGCAGGGTGATTTCTCCGGTCATGGCCACGTCGCCGCGCACGGGAATACCTGTCAGCGCAGAGACAAACGCAGTCGTCATGGCCGCACCAGCGCTAGGGCCATCCTTGGGGGTGGCACCGTCGGGCACGTGGATATGGATGTCCTTCTTCTCGAACACCTCGTCCTTGATACCCAGGCGCTTGGAACGGCTACGCACCACGGTGCGGGCCGCTTCCACCGACTCTTTCATCACGTCGCCCAGTGAGCCGGTGCGGGTGATCACGCCCTTACCGGGCATGATCGCCGCCTCAATGGTCAGCAAATCGCCGCCCACTTCAGTCCAGGCCAAGCCCACGACCTGGCCCACCTGGTTCTGCTGCTCGGCACGCCCATAGGTGTACTTTTGCACACCCAGATAATCGTTGAGGTTGTCCGCAGTCACCTTGACCTGGGGCACCATCTCCTTGAGCAGCAGGCCTTTGACAACCTTGCGGCAGATCTTGGACAGCTCGCGCTCCAGCGAACGCACGCCGGCTTCACGGGTGTAGTAACGCACGATGTCCCGCACAGCGTCTGGCGTCAACAACAGCTCGGCTTCGCTCAGGCCGTTGTTCTTCAACTGCTTGGGCAACAGGTAGCGAACCGCAATATTGGTCTTTTCGTCTTCGGTATAGCCCGACAAGCGGATCACCTCCATGCGATCCAACAAGGCCGACGGAATATTCATCGAGTTGGACGTCGCCACAAACATCACATCGCTCAGGTCAAAGTCCACTTCAACATAGTGGTCGCCGAACGTGTGGTTTTGCTCGGGGTCCAGCACCTCCAGCAAGGCGCTGGACGGGTCACCCCGGAAGTCCGTACCGAGTTTATCGATCTCATCCAGCAGGAACAGCGGATTACGCGTGCCAATCTTGCTCAAGCTTTGAAGCACCTTACCGGGCAAGGCCCCAATGTAGGTACGGCGGTGCCCGCGAATTTCAGCTTCGTCGCGCATGCCACCCAAGGCCATGCGCACGTATTTGCGCCCCGTAGCCTTGGCAATCGACTGACCCAGCGAGGTCTTACCCACGCCTGGAGGACCTACCAGACACAGGATTGGCGCCTTGACCTTGTCGACCCGTTGCTGGACCGCTAAATATTCCAGAATACGGTCCTTGACCTTGTCCAACCCGAAGTGGTCTTCGTTGAGCACACCTTCGGCATTGCGCAAATCGTGCTTGATCTTGGTCTTCTTGCTCCATGGCAGGCCGGTCAGCACGTCGATATAGTTGCGCACCACCGTGGCTTCGGCGGACATGGGTGACATCAGCTTGAGCTTCTTCAGCTCGCTCTCAGCCTTCTTCAGCGCCTCTTTGGGCATTTTGGACAGCTTGATCTTTTTCTCGATCTCGTCGATGTCCGCGCCCTCTTCGCCTTCGCCCAACTCCTTCTGGATGGCTTTGACCTGCTCGTTCAGATAGAAATCGCGCTGGTTCTTCTCCATCTGGCGCTTGACGCGGCCGCGGATCTTCTTGTCCACATTCAGAATGTCGACTTCGCGCTCCAACTGGCCATAGAGGTTTTCCAGTCTTTCGCGCACATCCGACAGATCCAGCACCACTTGTTTGCTATCCAATTTGAGTGGCAAATGGGCTGCAATGGTATCGGCCAGACGGCCTGGGTCGTCGATGCTGGAAATCGAGGTCAGGATTTCGGGAGGAATCTTTTTGTTCAGCTTGACGTACTGGTCGAACTGCTGCATCACGGCACGGCGCAGAGCCTCTATTTCCGTGGTTTTCTGGGTCAGCGCCACAGTAACCACAGGCGTGATGTTCGCGGTGAAATGCGATTCGCCGTCTTCAATATGGTTAACGCGGGCCCGCTGCTGGCCTTCGACCAGCACTTTGACCGTGCCATCCGGCAACTTCAGCATCTGCAGAATGGTAGAGACGCAGCCGACATCAAACATGTCGGATACCGAAGGCTCATCTTTAGCAGCCGCCTTTTGGGCTACGAGCATGATGCGCCGGTCGGATTCCATCGCAGCCTCCAAGGCCTTGATGCTTTTCGGACGCCCCACAAACAGCGGGATCACCATGTGGGGGAATACCACCACGTCGCGCAGAGGCAACAACGGCAGATCGAGGGGTTCAGCAGGGAGAGGAATGTGTCCGGACATGAAGATCCTTTGAGTAACCCGTTGAATATGGACTTCTAACGGTAATTTTCAACCCTCCCCAGCTGCAAAACCTGCAGCATGGGATAAGGGCGCCCGGTTAAGCCTTCTTCGCAGCTTCGCGGTACACCAACAAAGGAGGCTTATTCTCATCAATCGTCGATTCGTCCACCACCACTTTATCCACATTGTGGTTGGTGGGTAGATCAAACATGGTGTCAATCAGGGACAGCTCCAAAATCGAGCGCAATCCCCGAGCGCCCGTCTTGCGGGCCAGCGCCTTCTTGGCAATCGCCTTCAAGGCCGAGGGCCGGATCTCCAGATCCACGCCTTCCATGGACAGTAGCTTGCTGTATTGCTTGACCAGCGCGTTCTTAGGCTCGGTCAGAATCTGCACCAAGGCATCTTCGCTGAGCTCGGCCAGCGTCGCCACCACCGGCATACGCCCGACCAGCTCGGGAATCAGGCCGAACTTGATCAGATCTTCGGGCTCGACGTCGCGGAACACCTCGGTCAGGCTGCGTTGTGCCTTGCTCTTGACGGAGGCGCCAAAACCGATTCCAGAAGACTCGGTACGGTTGCCAATTACTTTTTCCAACCCCGAAAATGCTCCGCCCAGAATGAACAGGATGTTGGTGGTATCGACCTGGAGGAAATCCTGGTTTGGATGCTTGCGACCGCCCTGTGGCGGTACGCTGGCCATCGTGCCTTCAATCAGCTTGAGCAAAGCCTGCTGCACACCCTCACCCGACACATCGCGGGTAATCGACGGGTTATCTGACTTGCGCGAAATTTTGTCGATTTCATCGATGTAAACGATGCCGCGCTGGGCCCGTTCAACTTCGTAATTGCAACTTTGCAGCAGCTTGGCGACGATGTTTTCCACGTCCTCGCCCACATAGCCTGCCTCGGTCAGGGTTGTAGCATCGGCCATCACAAAGGGCACATCCAGCATACGCGCCAGGGTTTGCGCCAGCAGCGTCTTGCCGGAACCCGTGGGGCCGATCAGCAAGATATTGCTCTTGGTCAGCTCCACTTCATCCTTCTTGGCCGTTTCCTTGTGGCGCAGACGCTTGTAGTGGTTGTATACCGCAACTGCCAAGGTGCGTTTCGCAACCTCTTGGCCAATCACATAGTTGTCCAGATTGTTCTTGATCTCGACTGGCGTGGGCAGTGCAGCCCCGGCTTCGCGGGCTTCGGTGCCAGCAGGCAATTCGTCGCGAATGATGTCGTTGCACAGGTCTATGCATTCATCGCAAATGAACACCGACGGCCCTGCAATCAGCTTCTTCACTTCATGCTGGCTTTTGCCGCAGAAGGAGCAGTACAGGGTTTTTTCGGTGGAGGAGCCTTTTTTCTCGGCCATGGGAGGAATGCCTTTTCAGTCGTTACTGAATGATAACCAAATAAAAACGGCGCTTTCCAGTCCAGAAAACGCCGTTATGGGCTGCTTAGCCGCCTATCTCTAGGCTTAGGGGCGCTTGCTGATCACCTCGTCCACCAGGCCATAGGTCTTGGCTTCGTCGGCAAACATGAAGTAGTCACGCTCGGTATCGCGCTCGATCTTTTCCATTGTCTGGCCGGTACGCTCGGCCAAGATCCGGTTCAGCTGGTCGCGGGTCTTCAGGATGTCACGCGCATGGATCTCGATATCGCTGGCCTGGCCTTGGGCACCGCCAGACGGTTGGTGGATCATGACGCGCGAATTCGGCAGCGAGAAGCGCTTGCCCTTGGCACCAGCCGCCAACAAGAAAGCGCCCATGCTCGCAGCCATGCCGACGCACAGAGTCGACACATCGGGCTTGATGAACTGCATGGTGTCGTAGATCGCCATACCAGCGGTAACCGAGCCACCGGGCGAGTTGATGTAGAAGGAAATATCCTTGTCAGGATTTTCGCTTTCCAGGAACAGCAACTGGGCGACCACCAAATTAGCGGTCTGGTCATTGACCGGGCCGACCAAGAAAATCACGCGCTCCTTGAGCAAACGCGAATAGATGTCGTACGAGCGCTCGCCGCGGCCCGACTGCTCGATGACCATCGGCACCATGCCGAGACCCTGGATTTCCTGTGTGCTATTACGGATGAACATGGAGTTTCCTGCGTTGTTGAAGAGCTATTGAAAGCAAATAAGGGCTTGCGTAGAAAACACAAGCCCTTATATCGCGTATCCGGCAGTGGACTTAGTTCTGACCCATCAGCTCGTCAAACACAACCGCCTTTTCAACCACTTTGGCCTTGCCCAACACGAAGTCGGTGACATTGCTTTCAATCACAATGGCTTCAACTTCTGCCAGGCGCTGGTTGTCGCTGTAATACCAACGGACCACGTCAGCTGGCTTTTCGTAGCTGGCAGCCAGCTCTTCGATGTGGGCCTTGATCTGCTCAGTCGTGGCTTGCAGTGCATTGCTGCGCACCAGCTCGGCAACCACCAGACCCAGGCGCACACGGCGCTCGGCCTGCGGACGGAAGATGTCATCGGGAATCGGCGCCTTGTCAGCATCCTTGATACCGCGCTGCTTCAAATCGGCGCGAGCCGACTCCACCATGCGGTTCAGTTCAGTCTGGACGCTGGAATTGGGCAGATCTAGCTCGGCCTTGGCGATCAAAGCATCCATCACGGCTTGCTTGTTACGGGCCAAAACGCGGAACTTGACTTCGCGCTCCAGGTTCTTGCGGATGTCGGCGCGCAGACCTTCAACCGTAGCGTCGGCGATACCCAGCGACTTGGCCAGGGCTTCGTTGACTTCAGGCAGGTGGGCGGCTTCGATCTTCTTCACGGTGACCATGAAATCGGCTTGCTTGCCAGCCACGTCCTTGCCGTGGTAGTCAGCAGGGAAGGCCAGCGGGAAGGTGCGGCTTTCGCCGGACTTCATGCCACGCACGGCATCTTCAAATTCTTTCAGCATCTGGCCTTCGCCAACCAGAAACTGGAAGGCTTCGGCTTTGCCGCCTTCGAAGGTTTCGCCGTCGATCTTGCCTTCGAAGTCCACCGTCACACGGTCGCCGTCTTCGGCAGGAGCTTCCAGCGCGCGCTGGGCGAAAGTGCGGCGTTGCTTGCGCAGGATTTCGACGGTCTTGTCGATCGCGCCGTCGTCCACGGCGGTGGTGATTTTTTCGACTTCAGCGGTGCTCAGGTCGCCGATCTTGACGTCCGGGAACACTTCGAAGATCGCGTCAAAAGCCATTTGGCCTTCGGGCGAGGTTTCGTTTTCGCTGATGCGGGGCTGGCCTGCGACACGCAGCTTGGCTTCGTTGGCGGCAACAGCAAAAGCCTCGCCCACCTTGTCGTTCATCACTTCGTAGTGAACCGAATAGCCATAGCGCTGTGCCACCACGTTCATCGGCACTTTGCCGGGACGGAAACCGTCCATCTTGACCGTGCGGGCCATCTTCTTGAGACGGGTAGCCACTTCGTTCTGGATCACATCCACAGGCAGGGACAGCGTGATTTTGCGTTCCAGCTTTTCAAGGGTTTCAACAGTAACTGCCATCTGAGATCTCGTATAAAAAATTGTGGTGCGCGGGGGGGGACTCGAACCCCCACACCATTGCTGGCGTCAGGACCTAAACCTGGTGCGTCTACCAATTTCGCCACCCGCGCAAATACAGAACTGAACAGACGGCCTGGGAAGCTGCCACGGGGGCAAGCCATTTCAGACCGTCTGCGTGAAATCGGTAAGCCCGCTATTTTAGCGTGCTTACCGACGGGTTTTACCCGGATGCGCTCCGGGTTCACCCTTGGCTGTCACTTGGGTTCGCGCTTGACCCGGAACCAGGCGGCGTACATGGCGGGCAAGGCCAGCAGGGTCAGCACAGTGGCCACCACCAGCCCGCCCATGATGGCGACCGCCATTGGCCCCCAGAACACCGAGCGCGACAACGGGATCATCGCCAGCACGGCCGCCGCGGCGGTCAGCACGATGGGCCGCAGCCGCCCCACCGCCGACTCCACGATCGCGTCCCAGGTGGCAACGCCACGGGCCCGCTCCTGCTCGATCTGGTCGATCAGGATCACCGAATTGCGCTGGATCATGCCCATCAGCGCGATCACCCCTAGCAAAGCCACGAAGCCGAAAGGCCGGCCCAGCAGGATCAGGGCGCCGGCCACCCCGGCAATCCCCAAGGGCCCGGTCAGGAACACCAGCATCGCCCGGCTGAAGCTGTGCAGCTGCAGCATCAGCAAGGTAAAGGTCAGGAACAGCATGATGGGCACACCCGCCGCGATGGATGCCGAGCCCTTGCTGCTTTCCTCCACGGCACCGGCCACCTCGATGCGGTAAGCGCTTTGGCCTTGGGCCGCCCACTGCGCCTCCAGCGCCTTCAGCGCCGGCAGCAGCTCATTCGTCACCGTCGCACCCTGCAGGCCTTCAGTGATATCGCTCTGCACGGTGATCGCGTAGTCGCGGTTCTCGCGCCACATCACGCCCGGCTCCCAGTCAAACACCGGCTTGGCGATCTGCGTCAGCGGAATCGAGCGGCCCGATGAGGTGGGCAGGTACGCGTTGGCGATGTCGGTAATCGCGCTGCGCTCGTCCAGCGGCTGGCGTAGCACGATGTCGATCAGCTTGTCGCCTTCGCGGAACTGGCCGACGGTGGAGCCGGTCAGCAGCACCTTGGCCGCCTGCGCAATCGACTGGCTGGTCACGCCCAAGGCACGGGCCTTGGCCTGGTCGACCTCCAGCCGCATCACCTTGACCGATTCGTTCCAGTTGTCGTTCACGCCGCGGGTGTTCGGGCTCTTGCGCATGGCGGCCTTGACCTCGTCGGCGCGCGTGCGCAGCACCAGCGGGTCCACCCCCAACACCCGGAACTGCACCGGATACGCCACCGGCGGCCCGTTGGGCAGCAGCTTGATGCGTCCGCGCACCTCGGGGAACTCGGTCGCCAGCAGGGCCGGCAGCTTGACGCGCAGCAGCTCGCGCTGCTTCAAGTCCTTGGCCACCACGATGAACTGCGTCACATTGGTCTGCGGGAACACCTGGTCCAGCGGCAGATAGAAGCGCGGCACGCCCGACCCCACCCAAGCGCTGACCGTGGCCACACCGCCCTCTTCCATCAAGCGCGCCTCGACCCGCTTGGCCGTGGCTTCGTTCGCCACGAAGGCCGTGCCTTCGGGGAACCAGATATCCACCATGATTTCCGGGCGGCTCGAATCCGGGAAGAACTGCTGCTGCACCTTACCCATGCCCACGATGCCCAGGGCAAAAACCAGCAGGGTCAGGCCGATGGTGATCCAGCGGTGCAATACGCACCAGCCCACCAATTGGCGGAAGCGGTTGTAGAACGGGGTGTTGAATGACTCGTGGCCATGCTCAGCAACTTCGGCCGCACCAGGCTCCGGCAGCACCTTGGCATGCGGCGGGGCCTTGAGCAGCAGCACGCCCAGGTAGGGCACAAAGTACACCGACACCACCCAGCTCAGCAGCAAGGCCAGCACCGTGACGGCAAAAATGGCAAAGGTGTACTCGCCGGTGACCGACCGGGCAATGCCGATGGGCAAAAAGCCAGCGGCGGTGATCAAGGTGCCGGTCAGCATCGGCATGGCGGTGATTTCATAGGCAAAGGTGGCGGCCCGCACCTTGTCGTAGCCCTCCTCCATCTTGCGCACCATCATCTCCACCGCAATGATGGCGTCGTCCACCAGCAGGCCCAGCGCGATGATCAGCGAACCCAGCGAAATCTTGTGCAGTCCTATACCCCAGTACCACATACCCAGAAATGTCAGGCCCAGCACCAGCGGAATGGTGATGCCCACCACCAGGCCGGGTCGCATGTCCAGCGTATAGCTGCGCCAGAACGGGTGTTTGCCAGGCCGCTTGTGCAGCCCCAGGCTGATGAAGCTGACCACCAGCACGATCACCACGGCCTCGATCAACACGTGCACGAACTCGTTTACCGAGGTGCTGACCGCCTTGGGCTGGTCCTGTATCTGCACCAGCTTCAGGCCGGCAGGCAGGCTCTGGGCGATGCGGGCCGACAGCTTGTCCATCGCCTTGCCCAAGGCAATGATGTCGCCGCCCTTGGCCATGGAGACGCCCAGGGCAATCACTTCCTTGCCCTGGTGCCGCACCTTGACGCTGGGCGGGTCCACATAGCCGCGGCTGATGCTGGCGATATCGCCCAAGCGCAGCTGGCGGCCGCTGGCGTCGCCGCCCGTGCCGCGGATCGGCATGGCGCGCAGCTGCTCCACCGCCTCGAACTGCCCGGCCACCCGCACCTGTACTACGTCCAGCGGCGTCTGTACCGTGCCCGCGCTCTCGATGGCGTTCTGCTGGCCCAATTGCGCCAGCACCTGGTTCATGTCCAGCCCCAGCTGGGCCAGGCGCTTTTGCGACAACTCGATGTAGACCTTCTCGTCCTGCACGCCAAACAGCTCGACCTTGGCCACATCGGGCACGCGCAGCAGCTGCTGGCGCACATCGTCGGCAAACACCTTGGTCTCGGCGTTGCTGAAGCCGTCCGACTCCAGCGCGTAGATCACGCCATACACGTCGCCAAAATCATCGTTGAAGAACGGCCCCTGCAGGCCCGACGGCAGGGTATTGCGCATGTCGCCGATCTTTTTGCGCACCACGTACCAGACGTTGGTGACATCGCTGCCCTTGATCGAGTCCTTGACCTGGAAGATGATTTGCGACTCGCCGGGCTTGGAATAGCTGCGGATCTTGTCGGCAAACGGCACCTCTTGCAGCGTGCGCTCCAGCTTGTCGGTCACCTGTTCGGCTACCTGCTGGGCGGTGGCGCCCGGCCAGTAGGTGCGCACCACCATCACCCGGAAGGTGAACGGCGGGTCTTCGTCCTGGCCCAGCTGGAAGTAGGCGGCAAAGCCCAGCACCATCAGCACCACCAGCAGGTAGCGGGTCAGCGCCGGGTGCTCAAGCGCCCATTTGGAAAGATTGAAGCCCGGCTTGGGCTGGTCGGGGGTATGGCTTGGCGTCATGGCTGGCTCACTGCACCGCAGAGGCTGGGGCGGCAGCGGGCTTTGCTACTGTATTCGTAGCTGCTTGCGCAGATGCAGCTTGCGCTGGAGCCGTTTTTTGTTGATAAATAGTCACTTTCTCACCCGGCGACAGTACGTGTACGCCCGCGGCCACCACCTGCATGCCGGGCTGCAAGCCGCTGGCGATCACCGCCTCGTTGCCATCGGCCGTGGCCACCACCACCGCCTGGGCTTTCACCGTCATGCTGGCGGTGTCGAGTACCCAAACCGCCGTGCTGCCGTTCGCCTCTTGCCGCAGCGCGCTGGTCGGCAGCTTGATTACCGGCTGGCCCGTGTGGCCCAGCGACTGCGGCACCACATTCACCGTAGCCCCCAATGCGGGCGCGGTGGCGGCGTCGATGCCCACCTTGACCTGGAAGGTCCGCGTCACCGGATCGGCGCTGGCCGCCACTTCGCGCACCTTGCCCGCCAGCTTGGTGTCGCTGGCCCAGATCCGCACCTCGACGGCCGAGCCCAGCGCAACGCCGGCCACCCGGTCCTCGGGCACCACGAACACCACGTCGCGCGCACCGTCCTGCGCCACCTTGACCACCGGCGTACCGCCGCTCACCACCTGACCGGGCTCGGCGGACACCGCCGTCACCACCCCGGCCACATCCGACACCAACCGGGTATAAACCGCCTGGTTGCCGCTGGACGCCAGCTGCGCCTGGGCCTGCTGCACCTGGGCCTGGGCCGATTTGAGTGCGCTGTCGCGCCGCTCCAGTTCGGCGCCGCTGATGAAGTTCTGCTCTTTCAGCTCTTTGTAGCGCTTGTAGTCGGCGCTGGCCAGATCGCGGCTGGTGGTGGCCGCGGCCAGCTGGGCCTGGGCTGCGTCTGCGGCCAGCTTGTAATCCTGCGGGTCCAGTTGGGCCAACACATCGCCGACCTTGACGCGCTGGCCCAGCTCGGCCTGGCGCCGGATGATCTTGCCGGCTACGCGAAAGCTCAACACCGACTCGGTCCGCGCCCGCACTTCGCCGGGGAATTCGCGCTGGGCCTGCATATCGCTCGCCGCCACCGTCAGCACCTTGACCGCCCGCACCGGCTCGGGCGCGGCCTCGGGCTTGGAGCAGCCGGCCAGCACGGCGGCCAGCGCGGCCCCGGCCAGGCCAAGACGAAAAACGGCGCGCGCAGCAGCCGACTGGGGGGACGAAACAGAAGAATGGTGTGACATAGCAGGCCTAGTGGAAGACGGCGAAAGCCAGCCGAAAGGCCCGCACTGTGCGTAGACCCGGGTTGTTACTGACTAACGGGTTAGTAATTTAGGGGAATGGGCATAAGGTGTCAAGCGACAATCCCTGCCGTGAATGCCCACCCCTCATCCCAAAATGCTACCCCACAAAGCGTGCGCCACTACGAGAACTTCCCGGTGGCGTCGATTCTGTGCCCGGCCGCTCTGCGCCCGCCCATTGCCGCCATCTACTGGTTTGCACGCACCGCCGACGACATCGCCGACGAGGGCACGGCCCCGCCCGCCCAGCGCCTAGCCGACCTGGCCGCCTTCCGCGCCGATCTGGCCGCAGCCGCCGCTGGCAAGCCGGCCTCGGCGCGCTGGCCCAAGGTGTTTGGGCCCTTGCAGGTCGCCATCAAACAATGGCGGCTGCCCCAGGCGCTGCTGGCCGACCTGCTCAGCGCCTTCACCCAGGACGTCATCAAAACGAGGGATAAAGCCGGCTACGCCAACCGCGCCGACTTGCTGGCCTACTGCCAGCGCTCGGCCGCGCCGGTCGGCCGCCTGC
The DNA here is from genome assembly GCF_900104385.1 of Rhodoferax sp. OV413. Lineage (GTDB taxonomy): Bacteria > Pseudomonadota > Gammaproteobacteria > Burkholderiales > Burkholderiaceae_C > Rhodoferax_B. The sequence continues at coordinate 1,045,627 of NZ_FNJA01000001.1, forward strand.
TGCTGCACTTATATGGTGTGCACGACGCCGCCTCCCTGCAACGCAGCGACGCCATCTGCAACGCGCTGCAACTCATCAACTTTTGGCAAGACCTGAGCCTGGACCTGCCGCGCGGCCGCTTCTACCTGCCGCAAGACCGCAGCCTGCGCCACGGCGTGGACGAAGCCGCCCTGCAGCAGAACCCGCAGAGCCCGGCGCTGACCCGGCTGATGGAAGAAAACGTGGCCTGGGCGCGCGACCTGATGCGCAGCGGCGCCCCGCTGGTACACCGCGTACCCGGTCGCGCCGGCTGGGAACTGCGCCTGGTAGTGCAAGGCGGCTTGCGCATCCTCGACAAAATCGAAGCCCTGGATTTTGCCACCCGGTACCAGCGGCCCACCGTTGGCGCCCGGGATGTGCCGCTGATGCTGTGGCGCGCACTTTGGATGTAACAATCCTTCTCCATATGACCCCCGAGCAATACGTCCAAGAAAAAGCTGCCTCGTCCGGCAGCAGTTTTTATTACGCCTTCCTGTTCCTGCCCAAGCCCCGCCGGGCCGCCATCACCGCCTTCTATGCGTTTTGCCGCGAAGTCGACGACGTGGTGGACGAAACCGTTGATGCCGGCGTCGCCCGCACCAAGCTCCACTGGTGGCAGGGCGAGGTGTCCAGCGCCTACGCCGGCAAGCCCACGCACCCGGTGATGCAGGCCCTGATGCCGCTGGCCGCCGACTACCAGATCGAAGAACGCCATCTGCACGCCATCATCGAAGGCTGCCAGATGGACCTGGAGCAAACCCGCTACCTCGACTTCCCCGGCCTGCAGCGCTACTGCCACCTGGTGGCCGGCGTGGTGGGCGAGGTATCGGCGCAGATCTTCGGCCAGACCGACCCGGCCACCACCGAATACGCCCACACCCTGGGCCTGGCGTTCCAGCTGACCAACATCATCCGCGACGTCGGCGAAGACGCCCTGCTGGGCCGCATCTACCTGCCGGTCAACGAGTTGCAGCAGTTCGACGTCAAGGCGCACGAAATCCTCAAGCGCACCTACTCCGACCGCTTCACCGCGCTGATGCGCTTCCAGGCCCAGCGCGCCCATGGCCTGTACGACAAAGCCTTCGCCATGCTGCCCGCTGCCGACCGCCGCGCCCAGAAGCCCGGACTGATGATGGCCAGCATCTACCGCACCCTGCTGCGCGAGATCGAGGCCGACAACTTCCAGGTGCTGCACCAGCGCGTCAGCCTGACCCCGCTGCGCAAGCTCTGGCTGGCCTGGAAGGTCCAGGCATTGAACAAGCTATGAAAATTGCGGTGATCGGCGCCGGCTGGGCCGGTTTGGCGGCCGCCGTCACCGCTACGCACGCGGGGCACCACGCTACAGTTTTTGAAGCATCTCGCGCAATCGGTGGGCGTGCCAGAGCCCTGTTTGATGCAGAAAATGGCGCACCACTGGACAATGGCCAGCACATCATGATTGGCGCCTACGCCGAGACCCTGCGCCTGATGCGCATGGTGGGCGTCGACCTGGACCAGACCCTGCTGCGCCTGCCGCTGACCTTGCTGTTCCCCGACGGACTGGGCTTGCGGCTGCCCACGCTGCCCGCACCGTTCGACGCCCTGGTCGGCATCGTGCGCGCCCGCGGCTGGGGCTGGGCCGACAAGGCCGCCCTGCTGCGCACCTCGGTCGGCTGGCAACTGGCTGGCTTCCAGTGCCGCCCGAACCAGTCGGTGGCCGACCTGTGCCGACCGCTGACGCAGCGGGTCAACCACGAACTGATAGAGCCGCTGTGCGTGGCCGCGCTCAATACCCCGGCGGACCGCTCCAGCGGCCAGGTGTTTCTGCGGGTGATCCAGGATTCGCTGTTCGGCGCGCCTGGAGGCTCCAACCTGCTGCTGCCGCGCGTCGACCTGGGTGTGCTGTTCCCCAAACCCGCGGTGCAGTGGCTGGAGCAACGCGGCGGCGCCGTACGGATGGGCCACCGCGTCCAGTCCATCCGCCCGCAGGCGCTGCAATGGCTGGTCGACGGCCAGTTGTTCGACCAGGTGCTGCTGGCCTGCCCGTCCTGGGAGGCCACCCGCCTGGTCGGCGCCAGCGGCGTGCCCGCAGACGACTGGCTGGCGCTGGCCCAGGCGCTGCAGTTCGAAGCCATCACCACGGTCTACGCCCGCAGCACTGCCCCACAAGCCCGCTTGGCCCAGCCCATGCTGGCACTGCGTAGCGACACCCAGCATCCCGCCCAGTTTGTGTTCGACCGCGGCCAGCTCGGCGGCCCGCAAGGCCTGCTGGCCTTCGTGGCCAGTGCCAGCCATGGCGACCGCCAGGCGCTGGAGCACGCCGTCATCGCCCAGGGCCGGCTGCAGCTGGGCCTCGGCGATCTGCAAGCGCTGCAAACCGTGGTCGAAAAGCGCGCCACCTTTGCCTGCACACCCGGCCTGCAGCGCCCGGCGCAGCACATCGCGCCCGGGCTTCAAGCCTGCGCCGACTATGTGGACGGCCCCTACCCAGCAACGCTGGAAGGCGCGGTGCGCAGCGGCGTGGCGGCCGCCCAAGCCTTTAGCCCCCAGCCATAAAAAAGGGGGACCAAAAGGTCCCCCAAACTACCGCCTCGCATCTGCGGCCAGGCCGCATCCCAACCGGCGCTTAGGAACGCAGCCGGTATTCGTCGCGCAGTGCCTTCACCAAGTCGTGGTTCTTTTGCACGCCCTGCATCTGGCGTTCCACCAGGCTGCGGACGTCCGCCGGCAGGGCTTGCTTCAGCGCCCTGCGGTAACGGGCCAGGGCCGTGTCTTCACCGCGCTCGCACTCTTCCAGCACCGCCAGGTCGCTGTCGCTGGTCAACATGCCTTTGACTGCCACCCAACCGCGGTGTGCCGCGCCGCTGACCGTGCCGCCGTCTTCGGGCACACCGCCCAGGCGCAGCACTTCAGACGCCAGCTCGGCAGCCGAACTGGCGCAGTCGCGCATGCGCTGCTCGAAGGTCGACTTCAGCTGCGCGGTTTCGGTGCGCTCCATGCAGGCCTTGAAGCCGTATTCGCCGTCATGGCAGGTTTCCACCAGGTCGTTCAGGACATCAATCACGTCGTCGTTGTCCAGCGGCTCGGCGGTATCGGCTAACTGGCCTTCGTTGATGCGGTCCCAGGCCGCCCGGGTGGCGTAGCGCGCATGCGGCCAGGCCAGGCTGGAACGGCCGCGCTGCTCTTCCCAGCGGCGGGCCAGTTCGGGCTCGACCGCACTGAACTCGCTGCCGTACAAATTGCCGCCGCTCCAGCCCAGCGCATAGGCGGGGCCGTAGTCGTCATAGGTACGGCCGGCTTCGTAATACGGCTCGTCCTGGTAGCGTTCGCGCCAGTAGGCTTCTTCGGCCGTGGGGTTCACCGCTTCGGCACCGGCCTTGCCAGCCAGTCCGCCGACCACCGCGCCCGCCACGCCGCCAATCGCCGCGCCCACCGGACCGCCCATGGCGCCGACGGCCGCGCCCGCCACTGCACCGCCGGTGGCGCCCAGGCCGGTACCGACCGGATGTGCGCCGGGTTCACCCGAGATCGGGTCGAGGTTGGAATCTTTTTCGTTCAACATAGGATGGCTCCTTTAAGTGATGGAATGAATCCTGCCCGCCGCCTGTGGGATACAGCTTGCATGCGCCTCAGTGCATGCAGCTCCGTAGCGGTTGGGCTGGTGACTTCATCTTGGTGGCTGGTGCGGATTTGGTACGTCGGCCAGACCGGCACAGCCATGTAGGAGAAAACGCCGAATCCCGGCAGCAAGGCCGGGTGGCTACCGTGGTGGTTGGGTTAACGCTGCTGGGCCAGCAGCGCGCACAGGGCGCCGAGCTCGGCCACGTGCAGATGCGGCTGGACCGCGTGGCTCCAGGCATGCTGGCCGCGGTTCACCCACACCGCCTGCATGCCGGCCTGGACGGCGGCCACCACGTCGAGCAAGGGGTCGTCGCCCACGTGCAGTACCTCATGCGGCGCCACCCCGGCGGATAGTGCGGCGGCGTGGAAGATGCGCGGGTCGGGCTTGGCCACGCCAAACTCGCGGGCGCTCAGGGCCGCCGTGAAATGCGCGCCAATGCCGACCCGGTGCACATCGGCATTGCCGTTGCTCAGTGCCACCAAGGGGTAGCGCGCGGCCAGCCATTCCAGCGCGGGCAAGGCATCGGTATAAAAGTCCACCCTTTGGCGGGCCGCAAAAAACACATCGAAAGCCGGTTCGGCCAGGTCGGTGTCTTCGCCTGCCAGCTGCAGCGCCAGGCGGATGGATTCGCGGCGCAGCGCGCTCAGGTCGTGGCGCAGATCGGGCCGCTCGGCTTCCAGCTGCACGCGTACGCCGCGCAAGGCCTCGGTGCTGTTGTAGCGCGCCGCCGTGGCCGGGGCGTAGTCCACCAGCCACTGCAATAGCTCGGCCTCGGCCCGTTCGATGGCCGGCCACACCGGCCACAAGGTGTCGTCCAGGTCCAGGGATATTGCTTTGATTTTGGAGAGGTCCAACATAGGTACGGGAGAATACCGGAATGCCCCTCTTCGCCTCCCCCTTCAAGCCAGAACCCCCACACTCCCACGCCCAAGCCCCGCGCACCGGCGTTTTGTATTGCAACCTGGGCACGCCCGACGCCGCCACACCGGCGGCAGTGCGCCGCTACCTGGCGCAGTTCCTCAGCGACCACCGGGTCATCGAGATCCCCAAAGTCATCTGGAACGTAATCCTGCACGGCATCATCCTGCGCACCCGGCCCAAGCAGTCGGCCGCCAAATACGCCAGCATCTGGACGCCGCAGGGCTCGCCGCTGCGCATAGGCACCGAGCAGCAGGCCGTGATGCTGCGCGGCTGGCTGAGCGAGCGCGGCCACCAGGTGCAGGTGGACTACGCCATGCGCTACGGCAGCCCGTCGATCGCCGAGCAACTCGATAAATTCAAAGCCCAGGGCGTGACCCGGGTGCTGATCGTGCCGGCCTACCCGCAGTATTCGGCCACCAGCACCGCCAGCGTGTTTGACGCGGTGTACGACTGGGCGCGCCAGACCCGCAGCATCCCCGAGCTGCGCTTCGTCAACCGCTACCACGACGACCCTGGCTACATCGCCGCCCTGGCCCGCCGCGTGCGCAGCCACTGGCAGCACAACGGCAGGCCCGACCAGCTGGTGATGAGCTTCCACGGCGTGCCCGAGCGCACCCTGCACCTGGGCGACCCCTACCACTGCGAATGCCACAAAACCGCGCGCCTGCTGGCCGCCGCGCTGGGACTGGCCAAAGAGGAATACAAGGTCACCTTCCAGTCGCGCCTGGGCCGCGCCAAATGGCTGGAGCCCTACACCGAGCCCAGCCTGATCGCCATGGCCAAAGCCAAGGTCGCGCGCGTCGACGTGGTCTGCCCCGGCTTTACCAGCGACTGCCTGGAGACGTTGGAAGAAATCGCCATGGAAGGCAAGGCCGCGTTCCTGAACGCCGGCGGCAAGGAGTTCCACTACATCCCCTGCCTGAACAGCGAGCCCGACTGGATCACCGCGCTCAGCCACATCGTGCAAACCCATCTGCAAGGCTGGCCGACGCAGAACCCGGTGGATGCACAAAGCCTGACCGACACCGCAGCCCGCGCCAAATCCTTGGGAGCAAAACAATGATTTTGATAGCTATCACCGCAGGCAGAACCTGCGCCAGAGGCCAATTTCATGCATAAGTTTGATGTCGTCGTGATAGGCGCCGGCGCCGCCGGTTTGTTCTGCGCCGGCGTGGCCGGGCAGCGCGGTTTGAAGGTGCTGGTGCTGGACCACAGCGAGAAGGTGGCCGAGAAGATCCGCATCTCCGGCGGCGGCCGCGCCAACTTCACCAACAAGGACGTAACCCCGGCCAACTTCCTCAGCGACAACCCGCACTTCTGCCGCAGCGCACTCAGCCGCTACACGCCCAAGGACTTCACCGAGCTGATGACCCGTCACGGCATCAGCTTCCACGAGAAGCACAAAGGCCAGCTGTTCTGCGACCGGTCCGCCGAAGACCTGGTGAACATGCTGCTGGCCGAATGCGCGAGCGGCAATGTCACGCGCTGGCAGCCCTGCAGCGTCAAAAACATACGCTTTTCGGCCGCTAGCGCAGACAGTACCAGCGCAGGCAGCTATGAAATCGATAGTAGCGAAGGCAGCATACAGACGCCGCAAATCGTCGTCGCCACCGGCGGCCTGTCCATCCCCAAGATCGGTGCCACCGACTTTGGTTACCGGCTCGCCCAGCAGTTCGGCCTGCGCATGGTCACCCCCCGCCCGGCCCTGGTGCCCCTGACCTTCGACAGCGCAGCCTGGGCGCCGTATGCCCACCTGTCGGGCCTGGCGCTGCCGGTGCAGATCGAGGTCGGTGCCAAGAAGACCAAGACCAGCTTCCTGGAAGACCTGCTGTTCACCCATCGAGGCCTCAGCGGCCCGGCCGTGCTGCAAATCTCCAGCTACTGGCGCGAGGACACGCCCATCCGCCTGAACCTGGCGCCCGAAGTCGACCTGCCGCCCGCCCTGGCCCGCGCCAAAGCCACGTCCCGCAAGCTGATCGCCAACGAGCTGGCCCAGCTGGTCCCCTCCCGCCTGGCCGACGCCTGGGCCGGCCAAGACACCGCCTGGCAAAAACCCATCTGCGACGCCACCGACAAGGCCCTGACCCAGCTGGCCGAAAAGCTGGCCCGCTGGGAGCTGACGCCCAACGGCTCCGAAGGCTATAAAAAAGCCGAGGTCACCGCGGGCGGTGTGGACACCCGCGACCTGTCATCGCAGACCATGGAGTCGAAGCAACCGGGGCTGTATTTCATCGGCGAAGTGGTCGATGTGACAGGCTGGTTGGGGGGGTATAACTTTCAGTGGGCCTGGGCTAGCGGGTTTGCTTGTGGGCAGGCGCTGAGGGCGGGCTGAGTTTTCTCCTGCAGCCACACCTCTCCACACCTCCGCACGCGACCACCCCATGATCGCCTCCCTCCCCATGTACGTGTCCCACCCGGCCGGCAGCGCCGCGCTCTGGCAATACTTGGCCGGCTACCTGCGCCAGGCGGGGGTGGCGGACGTACCCACGGAGCTGGACATCCCCACCAACGCCGACCTCACCCAGCACTGGCTGCGGCCCGACCTGCTGCTCAGCCAGTGCTGCGGCTACCAGATGGTGGATGCACTGGAGCAGCGGGTGCAGCTGGTCGGGGCCTTCCACTACACGGCGCCGGGCTGCGCGGGCACCCACTACAGCAGCCACCTGGTGTGCCGTTCCGACGATAGCGGACGCGCACTGGCTGATTTCCGCGGCCGGGTGGCGGCCTACAACTCGGCCGATTCGCAGTCGGGCTACCACAGCCTGCGCAGCATGGCGGCACCGCTGGCGCTGGACGGGCGCTTTTTTGCGCGGGCGATGGCCTCGGGCGCGCACATCGCTTCGCTGGCCCTGGTGCGCAGCGGCGCGGCGGATATCGCGGCCATAGACTGCATCAGCTACGCCCAGTTTCAGCGCTACCAGCCCGAGGTGCTGCAGGGCACGCGCATCGTCGGCCGCACCGCCAGCGTGCCGGGTACGGCCTTGGTCACAGCCCTGAACACGCCGCCCGCGCTGCTGGCGCTGTTGCGCCAAGGCCTGCAGCAGGCGATGGCCGATCCGGCGCTGGCCGGCACGCGTGCCAGCCTGCTGCTGGGTGGCTTCGAGGCCGTGCCGGCCTCGGCCTACCAGGTGCTGCGGGACCTGGATAGACAGGCTACGGCGCTAGGCTTGGCGCAGCTGTAGTCGCATTTATACAAAATCGGCCTGCAGCGCATATTCCACCAGCGCCAGCAGCTATTTTTAATATAGCAATTGGCCACTCAACCATGGCTGGTAAGGGTGCAGCTAGATGCCGCCACCCCATTGGCACCGAATATGCTTAGGCGTATTTATTCTTTGCTTGTATATACCGGGTGAACGTAACATCCATAGCAGGCATTTTTCTGCTTGTTACATCCCCACCATGCACAGCTCCAGCACTCTTGCACGCAGCCGTTTTGAATGGCCGACCTGGCTTTTGACGGCTGGCATCTACTTGGCCTGGGTGGCGGTGGTGGTCTATTGGCAGCAGCTGGGCGACGTGCTGGGCAGCGCGGCTTTGCTGCTGGTGGTGTGCTGGTACATGAGCTTGCAGCACGAGCTGGTGCACGGCCACCCCACGGCGTCGCCGCGCATCAACCGGCTGCTGGGCCTGGCGCCGCTGGCCGTTTGGTACCCGTTCGACATGTACCGCCACAGCCATTTGATCCACCACCAAGACGAGCACCTGACCCGGCCCGGCATCGACCCTGAAAGCAACTACCTGACGGCGGCCCAGTATGCGGGCCTGCCCGCCTGGCAGCGCGTCTGCTGGCGCTGGCAGCGCACGGTCTTGGGGCGGCTGCTGGTCGGCCCGGCGCTGGCCATCGTGCCGACCTGGGCCGATATCCTGCGCCAGCCGCTGCGGGGCGACTGGTCGCATAGCCGCAGCTGGGCCGAGCACCTGGGCCTGCTGGCACTGCTGCTGTGGGCGCTGCAGCACTATGCGGGTATCCATCCGCTGCACTATCTGCTGGTGTCCTACCCGGCGCTGGGCCTGGCCATGCTGCGATCCCTGTATGAACACCGGCCGGCGCTGCGCCCCGCGCACCGCATCGCCATCAACGAAGCCAGCCCGTTCTGGCGCCTGCTGTACCTGAACAACAACTACCACGTGGTGCACCACGAAACCCCGTCCATGCCCTGGTACCGGCTGCGCGCCAGCTACTTGGCCGACCGCAGCGGCTACCTGCAGCGCAATGGCGGCTTCCTGGTGCCGGGCTACGGCCATCTGCTGCGCCGGTTTGCGCTGACACCAATTGATTCACCTGTCCTACCTGAAGAACTGATTCCTGTGGCACGCTCTAGCCTGCACTGAAATCTTGTCTCCCTCCGTTTAAAGGAAATCCCATGGCTTATTCGTTTTCTCGCCGCCTGCTGGTTACCGCTGTTGCCACCCTGGGCCTAACTGGCGCACTGCATGCCCAGACCGCGGTGCGCGTCGCCTCCAAGATCGACACCGAAGGCGCGTTGCTGGGCAATGTGGTGCTGCAGATGCTGGAAGCCAACGGCATCAAAACCGAGAACAAGTTGCAGCTAGGCAACACCAAGATCGTGCGTGGCGCGCTGACGGCGGGCGAGATCGACATCTACCCCGAATACACCGGCAACGGCGCGTTCTTCTTCTCCGACGAAAAGAACCCGGCCTGGAAAGACGCCAAGGCCGGCTATGAAAAGGTCAAGGCGCTGGACGCCGAGAAGAACAAACTGGTCTGGCTGGAGCCGGCCCCAGCCAACAACACCTGGGCCATCGCCATCCGCAAAGATGTCGCCAGCAAGAACAACCTGAAGTCGCTGGATGACCTGGGCAAATGGCTGGGCACGGGCGGCAAGTTCAAGCTGGCCGCATCGGCCGAGTTCATCGAGCGGCCCGACGCCCTGCCCGCCTTCCAGACCACCTACGGCTTCAAGCTGAACCAGGACCAGCTGCTGACCCTGGCCGGCGGCGACACCACCGTCACCATCAAGGCCGCGGCCGAGCAGACCTCCGGCGTGAACGCCGCCATGGCCTACGGCACCGACGGCCCAGTGTCCGCGCTGGGCCTGGTGATCCTGAACGACAGCAAGGGCGCGCAGCCGATCTACGCGCCGGCACCGGTGGTGCGGGCCGATGTACTGGCCAAGTTCCCCAAGATCAAGGATGCGCTGGCGCCGGTGTTCAAAAGCCTGGACGGCCCCACCCTGCAAAGCCTGAACGCCAAGATCGCCCTGGAAGGCCAGGACGCTAAGGCCGTGGCCGCTGCCTACCTGAAGTCCAAAGGCTTCGTCAAATAAACCGATGTCGCAGGCCTCGCCACCCCTGCTCGCTGTAGCCGAGGCCGCCCATAGCCCGGACACCCCGGGCTGGGTGCGCAACCGGGTGCTGTTCAGCCTGGTGCTGCTCGGCCTGTTCGTGGCTTTCCGCCTAGCGTTTGTTACCGAGGCACCAAACCGCCTGGTCTCGGGCGTAGGTATTCCACTGGCCGACATCCTGACCGGTTGGCGCTGGCTGGTGCTGCTGCCCGCTGCGCTGCTGGCCGGCGCAGTGTTTCTGGCCCCGCAGCCGCGCGTCCATTGGCTGGTGTTGCTGGCGGCGGCGGCCAGCCTGTTCGGCTGGGTCTGGCTGGCGGGCGAACAGGCGCGGCAGGCCGCTGCCACGGCCGAGTCGCCGCTGCTGCGCACCTCGTTTGGCGGCGGTTTCTGGATTCTGGTCGTGCTGTGCGCGCTGGCTGCAGCTGATGCGCTGCAGCGCCTGAAGCTGAATGCCCTGACCCGCAGCCTGGCCGGCGTGGCCGTGGCGCTGCCGCTGCTGGTCCTGCTGCTGCAAGGCCATCTGGATGCACTCTCGCTGCTGAAGGAATATGCGAACCGGCAGGACGTGTTCCAGTCGGCCTGGCGCCGCCATGTGCAGATCGTGCTGACCACCCTGGTGCCAACCCTGCTGATCGGCGTGCCACTGGGCGTGGCGGCGTTCCGGCGGCCGCGGCTGGCGGCGCCGCTGTTTGCGCTGCTGAACCTGGTGCAAACCGTGCCGTCGATTGCCCTTTTCGGCCTGCTGATGGCGCCGCTGGCCATGCTGGCCGCCTGGTGGCCCAACGCCGGCATCAGCGGCATCGGCCTGACGCCGGCGGTGCTGGCGCTGACCCTGTACTCGCTGCTGCCCATCGTGCACAGCACCGTCACCGGGCTGCGCCAGGTGCCGGATGCGGTGGTCGAGTCGGCCACCGGCATGGGGCTGACACCGAGGCAGATCTTCTGGCGCGTCGAGGTGCCGCTGGCCCTGCCGCTGCTGGTGTCCGGCATCCGCACCACTACCGTGCAGGCCGTGGGCCTGGCCGTGGTGGCGGCGCTCATCGGCGCGGGCGGCTTTGGCGCCATCATGTTCCAGGGCCTGCTCAGCAGTGCACTGGACCTGGTGCTGCTGGGCGTGCTGCCGGTGGTGGCGCTGGCGGTGCTGGTCGATGCGCTGTTTCAATCTTTGTCTGTATTCCTCACACCCACGCCATGATCGAATTCCAGCACGTGCACAAATCCTTTGGCGGGGCGGCGGCAGTCAAAGACCTGTCGCTGAATATCCCCAAGGGCGAATTCACCGTGCTCATAGGCGGGTCTGGATCGGGTAAATCCACCACCTTGAAGATGATCAACCGCCTGGTCGAGCACGACTCGGGGCGCATCCTGTTCCAGGGCGAAGAAATCCGCAGCTTCAAGCCCGAGGACATACGCCGCCGCATGGGTTATGCAATCCAGTCGATCGGCCTGTTCCCGCACTGGACGGTGGAGAAAAACATCGCCACCGTGCCCGAGCTGCTGGGCTGGCCGGCCGCCCGCATCCGCGACCGCGTGACCGAACTGCTGGAGCTGCTGGACCTGGCGCCAGCCACCTACCGCGGCCGCTACCCGCACCAGCTGTCGGGCGGCCAGCAGCAGCGCGTGGGCGTGGCGCGGGCGCTGGCGGTAGACCCCGAGGTGCTGCTGATGGACGAGCCGTTTGGCGCGCTCGACCCGGTCACGCGCAGCACCCTGCAAAAAGAGATGCTGCGCATCCACAAGGCATCGGGCAAAACCATTGTGCTGGTAACCCACGATATCGACGAGGCGCTGAGCCTGGCGACCCGCATCGTGCTGCTGCAGGACGGCCAGATCGTGCAGGCCGGCAGCCCCACCGAGTTGCTGACGCACCCGGCCAACGACTTCGTGACCGACTTTGTCGGCCGCAGCGACATCGGCATCAAGCTGCTGGGCCTGGCCACGGTCGCATCGCACACCCGGCGCGGCGAAACCGTGGCCGGCGACGCCCTGCCCGCCCACACCAGCCTGCGCGAAGCCCTGTCGACCTTCGTGGCCCGCGCCTGCGACCGCCTGCCGGTGGTGGACGATCTCGGCCAACCCTTGGGCGTGCTGCACTTTGCCGATCTCTGGCACCGGGCTGCGTGATGCATAAAATCCTGCGTGACCGCTTATTCTGGGCGGTTCTCTTGCTAGCATTATTGACATGGGGCATGCCACAGCTGCGGCCGCTGTTTGCAGCGTTGTTCCCGGCGCTGGACCGTCCGGTCTACACCCAGGACAGCTTTGTGGCCCTGGTGCTCGCGCATCTGAACATCGTGTTCTGGTCGAGTCTGGCGTCGGTCGTGGTCGGCGTGGGCGCAGGTGTGGCCGTCACCCGGCCCGCCGGGCGCGAGTTCAAGCCGCTGGTGGAAACCGTGGTCGCCATGGGCCAGACCTTTCCGCCAGTGGCGGTACTAGCGATTGCCGCGCCCTTGATAGGCTTTGGCACCGAGCCGGCGCTGATTGCGCTGGCCTTGTACGGCCTGCTGCCCGTGGTGCGTGCCACCATCGCCGGCATTGAATCGGTACCCGCATCGGTACGCGAAATCGCGTTCGGCCTGGGTATGGGCGGGCTGGGCTCGCTATTAAAAGTAGAGCTGCCGCTGGCCCTGCCGGTGATACTGACGGGGGTGCGCACCTCGGTCATCGTGAACCTGGGCACGGCCGCGATTGCCTCCACCGTGGGCGCCAAAACCCTGGGCTCGCCCATCATCGTCGGCCTGAGCGGCTTCAACACCGCCTATGTGCTGCAAGGCGCGATCCTGGTCGGCGGGCTGGCCGTGGTGACCGATATGGCTTTTGGCCGCCTGGCCCAGCACCTGGACCGCTGGCGCACATCCACTCGCTGAAATCCATGCTGTCTTCCCTTCCCATGTACGCTGCCGGATCGGCCGCCAACGCCACGCTATGGCAGGCCGTGGCCGAACAATTGCGCCACGCCGGCCTGGCCCAGGTGCCCGACACCCTGGCCCAACCCGATGATTTGATGGCGCACTGGACCGACCCCGGCCTGCTGCTGAGCCAGACCTGCGGCTACCCGCTGACGCACGCGCTGGCCGGCCGGGTCCAGCTGGTCGGCGCTTTTGCCTATGCCGCGCCCGGCTGCGAGGGCGTGTACTACCGCAGCCAGCTGGTCTGCCGGGACGCAGACGCCGGCCAGCCGCTGGAGGCGTTTCGCGGCCGGGTGGTGGCCTACAACTCGGAAGATTCACAGTCGGGTTACAACAGCCTACGGGCCCTGCTGGCGCCCTGGGCACGGGATGGCCGGTTTTTTGCCAGCGCCGTCGCGTCCGGCTCGCACCGGAGCTCGGTGGAGCTGGTGCGCAGCGGCCAGGCCGATCTGGCCGCAGTGGACTGCGTAACCTGGGCCTTGCTGGCCCGCGACCAGCCCGAGGCCGTGCGCGGCTTGCAGGTCTGCGGCCAAACTGCGCCCGCACCGGGCTTGCCGCTGGTAACCTCTATCCACACCTCTGCCGCCGTACTGCAGGCCTTGCACCAGGCCCTGCACCAAGTCGTCGCCGACCCACGCTGGGCCGAGGTACGGGCGGCCTTGCTCGTCCAGGATTTCGCCGAATTGCCGCTCAGCGCCTATGGCGTGATCCCGCAAATGGCGCAAAATGCCATGGATGCGGGTTACCCGCGGCTATAGGCCGCACTTCCGCGCTATAATCCAAGGCTTTGCTGGCAAACCCCTGCTGCCTGATCAATTTAATAGCAGGGGAACACCGCGGATTCTTCGCCAGACGGCCTGATCTTCCTTCTGACAAGACCCGCAAATAAATCGGAATCTTTTTTTGTCATGACAACTATCCGTGTAAAAGAAAACGAACCCTTTGACGTGGCACTGCGCCGCTTCAAGCGCACCATCGAAAAGCTCGGCCTGCTGACCGACTTGCGTGCCCGCGAGTTCTACGAAAAGCCCACCACCGAGCGCAAGCGCAAGAAGTCGGCCGCTGTCAAGCGCCACTACAAGCGTGTACGTTCGATGCAGCTGCCTAAAAAGCTGTATTAAGCTTTCAGACTGTTCGCAGTCTGACAAGCCCGCCCAGGGACGCCAGGGCGGGCTTTTTGTCTTTCAGAATCCCCCAAATACCAGGAAATCAGTATGTCCCTCAAAGACCAGATCACCGAAGACATGAAAACCGCCATGCGCGCCAAAGACAGTGCACGCCTGGGTACCGTGCGCCTGCTGCTGTCGGCGATGAAGCAAAAGGAAGTCGATGAACGCGTGGTGCTGGACGACACGGCCATCATCGCCATCGTCGACAAGCTGATCAAGCAGCGCAAGGACTCGGTGGAAGCCTTCACCAAGGCCGACCGCGCCGACCTGGCCGATATCGAAAAGGCCGAAATGGCCGTGCTGTCGGCCTACTTGCCCCAGCGCCTGGACGCCGAGCAGGTGAACGCCGAAGTGCGCACGCTGGCCGCAGCCCTGTCTGCCGAGCTGGGCCGCGCGCTGGGCGCTGGCGACATGGGCAAGCTGATGGGCGTCGCCAAGGCCCAATTGGCCGGCAAGGCCGAAATGGGCCAGGTCTCGGCCGCCGTCAAGGCCGCCCTGGCGGGTTAACCCGAAATGCAGCAGGCCAACCGATAGGCCTGCTGCCGCGTTGTAGAGTAGTGTTTACTCTCGATAACGCCATGCCATCATCCTTTTTACAGAGATCCGCCCGCTTGCTGGGCGCCGCGCTGCTGGTGGCGGCAAGCGGCTTGGCGCTGGCGCAGTCGGCCCCACCGAGCCGCGTCGGGCGGCTCAGCCTGGTGGAAGGATCGGTGAGCTTCGCCCCCGCCGGCAGCGAGGACTGGGGACAAGCCGAATTCAACCGTCCGCTGACCAGCGGCGACCGGCTGCAAACCGCGCCCGGCGCCCGCGCCGAATTACACAGCGGCTCCACCGCACTGCGGCTGGCCGGCCAGACCGTGCTGGAGATCAGCGAACTCGACGACGACAACACCCGCCTGACCCTGACCCAGGGCACGCTAGCGTTGCGCGTGCGCAACCTCTATCCGGGCGAACGGATGGAGATCAACACCCCGAATCTGGCCTTCACCGTCAGCCAGCCCGGCGAATACCGGCTGGACGTAGACCCTAACTACCGCACCACGGGTATCACCGTGCGCAGCGGCAGCGGCGTGGCCTATGGTGAAAACGGCGCCGCACGCACCTTGGGTGGCCAGCAGCAGATCCGCTTTGCCGACCGCCAACTGGCCCAGGAAGTCGCCCAGAACAATCCGCCGCGCGACAGCTTCGACCTCTGGTCGTTTGCCCGGGACAAAGCCGAAGACCAGTCGCAGAGCGCACGCTATGTTTCCCGCGACACCATTGGTTACCAGCAGCTCGACAGCTACGGCGACTGGCGCACCGACACCCAGTACGGCCCGGTATGGATTCCACGGGTCAGCTCCGGTCAGTGGGCGCCTTACCGCAATGGCCAATGGCGCTGGGTTCCCCCCTGGGGCTGGACCTGGGTGGACGATGCCCCCTGGGGTTTCGCCCCCTTCCACTACGGACGTTGGGCCCAGATCGGCCTGCAATGGGCCTGGGTGCCGGGCCCGATACGGCCACGCCCGGTGTACGCGCCCGCGCTGGTAGGCTTTCCACATGACCGCGACAACGCCTGGCAGGACCACCGCCGCCCTCCGAGCAGTGGCTGGTTCCCCCTGGCCCCCGGAGAACCCTGGCGCCCGAATTACCGCCCGCCCCAACGCGGCAATGAACATCCGAACCGCCCGCCCGATGCCCGTCCTGACCTGCCCGGTTACCAGGCGCCTGGCGCGCCGGGCTGGCGTGGTGACCGGCCAAGGCCCTTTGAGCCTGATGCGGGCCGCGTACCGTCCATGGTGCAACCTCAGCAGCCCGGTATCGTCCCTCGCCCCGGCGGCCAAATCGACGCCTTCCCTCAGGCGATACCGCGTCCGCGTCCAGAAATGCGCCCCGCGGAAATACCCAACCAGCCGACCCCGGCCGCCCGCAACCAAGCCGAGCAAGACCAGCGCGCCTTCATGCAACGCCAGCAGCAGGCCGAACGCGAACGTGCCCAGCAGGAGCAGAACCGCAACCAGGCCGCGCGTGAACAGGATCAGCGCCAAAACGGCCTTCAGCAGCAGATGCGGCAAGACCTGCAGCGGCAGCAACAAGAACGCCAGCGCCAGGAGCAGTTGCAGCGCGAACAGGCGCAAAGGGAATCCCAGCAGCGCCAGCAAGCCGCGCCACCCGGAGCGCAGCCCCAGCCTGGTGTGCCCGACCCGCGGCAACGCCCACTGTGGCCGCTACGCGATAGTGGATCGAGCCGCTAACCCCATGTGCTGCAGCAACTAGCTGCTCTGCCGCACCACCAGCTCAAACCCCAGGTCAATCGTGCTCTGCGGCACTGGTTCGCCGCGCATCAGCGCCAGCAGCATTTTGGCGGCCTGGGTGCCTATCTCGGCACGCGGGGTGCGGACGGTGGTCAGCGGCGGCAGCATCTGGTCGCTGCCCGCCAGGTCGTTAAAACCCACGACAGCGATCCGCTGCGGCACGGCCACCTGCAGGCGCAGCGCGGCCAGCAGCCCACCCTGGGCCAGGTCGTCATTGCAAAAGAAAACCGCATCCACGTCGGGGTGACGCTGCAGCAGTTCTTCAAACAGGCGGCCACCCAGTGCCATCGAGGTCGGCGTGGGGTCCAGAATTTCCAGCTGCGGGTCGTAGCAGCCCGCATCGCGCAAAGCCGCCCGGTAGCCTTCGGCCCGCTGCATCACGCGCGGATCGAGCTGCCCCGCCACATAGGCGATGCGGCGCCGGCCACGCTGCAGTAAATGCTCGGTGATGGTGCGCGCCGCGTCCAGCTGCGACAGGCCAACGCCGTAGACGCCGGGCGTGGGCACGGTTTCCATCAAATGCACGCAGGGCACGCCGCTATCGGCAATCATCTGGCGCGCCGCATCACTGCGGTCAAAACCGGTCACCAGCAAGCCCGCAGGGCGGTGCGCGAGATAGCTGCGCAGCAAGGCGTCCTCTTCGGCGGGCTGGTAATGGGTCACGCCCATCAGGGTCTGAAAGCCCGCGGGCGCCAAGGTGTGTTGCACGGCTTCCAGCAGCTCCACAAACAAGGCATTGGATAGCAGCGGAATCAGCACCGCCACATGCGAGCTGCGGGCCGAAGCCAGCGCGCGAGCGGCCGGGTCGGGCACATAGCCGAGCTGCTGCGCGGCCACCCGGACCTTTTCGACCAGCACCGGATCCACCGCCCGCGCACCGCGCAACGCCCGCGAAGCCGTGATGGCACTGACACCTGCCGCCGACGCTACATCGTTGAGGGTGGCGCGGCCGGTAGCCCGGCGACGCGCGGCAGCAAAAGGGGGATGAGAGGGAGGAGGAGAGCGTTCCATGCGGTGTGGTGGACGATTTTACCGAGGCTGACCAGGCCTGATCGGCGTCAATAAATTTGTAACTTTGGTCAATTTGCTGGTGAAAACCCTGAGCTGCGTTTGCCATGCAGGTGTTTAGGATAGCGCTGTCCAAGATTGCAATACGCAAAACAAGACACCCCCCAGGCAGTTTGCCTGTTTTTTTAACTTATTGGGATTGCGCTGTCCAACATGGTTTCACTGGTCGTCATGGGAGTTGCCGGATGCGGCAAATCGAGCTTAGGCAGTGCCGTCGCCCAGGCGCTGGGCTGGCCGCTGATCGAGGGGGACGACTTCCACCCCCCTGCCAACGTCGCCAAGATGCGCGCCGGCACACCGCTGGTCGATGCCGACCGTAGCGGCTGGCTGGCCTTGCTCGGCCAGGAGCTGCAACGCCACCCGGGCGGTGCGGTGCTGACCTGCTCGGCCCTGAAGAAAGCCTACCGCGACCAGTTGCGCTCCGCCCTGCCTGGTCTGCGCTTTGTACACCTGGAACTCAGCCGCGAACAAGCCCGCACCCGCGTTGCCCAGCGCGCGGGTGGCCATTACTTCCAAGCAGGCCTGGTGGACAGCCAGTTCGATACCCTGGAGCCGCCACAAAACGAAGCCGGGGTGCTGGTGGTCGACGCCACCCAGACCCTGGCCGCCCTTACCCCACAGATCGTCCACTGGATACAGAAAGCCCCTGATGCCAACACCTGATACCCCACCCACCGTGCCGCCGCTGCAGCGCCTGGCCAATACAGCCATGGCCGTGTGCCTGGCCATCATGGCGACCTCGGTCTTTGTTAACGTAGTGCTGCGCTATGGCTTCGGCAGCGGCGTGGCCGCCAGCGAAGAACTGTCTCGGCTGCTGTTCGTCTGGATGGTCTTCATCGGCGCGACGGCCGCCTACCCCACGGGCGAGCACATGGCCTTCAACAGCTTGCTGGTCGCCATGCGCAACAAGCCACGCCTGCTGGTGGTCACCGCCGTACTGGTGCGGCTGCTGGTGATCCTGGGCTGCGGCCTGCTGGCCTGGGGTGCCTGGCAGCAAGTCGTGGTGGGCATGGGCAGCCAATCGGTGGTGCTCGGCTACTCGACCGCATTGCTGCCGCTGCCAGCCTTTTTATGTTCTGTGGCGATCGGCCTGATGGCGCTGTGGGAACTCATACGCAACCAACCGCTGGACCTCGGTCACAGCGTGGAACTGGAGTAAGCCATGTCCGCTGAAGGTCAAGCATTTATCGTTTTCTCGCTCGGCATGCTGGTGCTGATGGGCATCGGCATGAACATGGGCCTGGCTCTGGTACTGACCGGTGCCGGCATGGCTTTTGTACTTGACTTCTGGGACACCCAGCTGCTGGCGCAAAACCTGGTGGCCGGGGTCGACAGTTTTCCGCTGCTGGCCGTGCCCTTCTTCATTCTGGCCGGCGAGCTGATGAACTCAGGCGGCATCAGCCGCCGCATCATCGACATGGCGCAGGCCTGGTTCGGCCATGTGCGCGGCGGGCTCGGCTACGTGACCATCGGCACGGCCATCATGCTGTCGGCCATGTCGGGCTCGGCGCTGGCCGACGCCGCCGCCATGTCGACCATCCTGTTGCCAATGATGCGCAAGCACGGTTATCCGGTAGGCCCCTCGGCCGGCCTGATTGCCGCCGGCGGTGTCATCGGCCCGATCATCCCGCCGTCCATGGCCTTCGTGATCTATGGCGTGACCACCAATACCTCGATCTCCTCGCTGTTCATCGCCGGCATCGCGCCCGGCCTGATGATGGGCCTGGGCCTGGTGATCGCCTGGAAGATGCAGTTGCGCAACTTCACCGTGCAGGCCGATGCGCCCATGCCCGTTCGCCAGCGCCTGCTGGTGTCGGCGCGGGCCTTCTGGGCGCTGCTGATGCCGGTGATCATCATCGGCGGCATGAAAAGCGGGGTCTTCACCCCCACCGAAGCCGCCGTGGTGGCCGCCGTCTACGCGCTGGTGGTGGCCTTTGTGATCCACCGCGAAATGAATGTGGGCGACCTGTACGGCGTGCTGGTGCGCGCCGCCAAGACCACCGCCATCGTGATGTTCCTGTGTGCCGGCGCCCAGGTGGCCAGCTACATGATCACCCTGGCCGACCTGCCCTCGGTACTGACGGGCTGGCTCGGCCCAATGGTGCAAAACCCGCGCCTGCTGATGCTGGTGATGATGGTGGTGCTGGTCATCGTCGGCACCGCGCTGGACCTGACGCCGACCATCCTGATCTTCGCCCCGGTGATGCTGCCCATCGCCGCCAAGGCCGGCATCGACCCGGTGTACTTCGGCCTGATGTTTGTGCTGAATGGCTCGATCGGCCTGATCACCCCGCCCGTCGGCACGGTGCTGAACGTGGTGGCCGGCGTAGGCCGGGTGCCCATGCACACCGTGATCAAGGGCGTGAACCCCTTCCTCATCACCTACACGCTGATCTTGCTGCTGTTTGTGATCTTCCCCCAGCTCGTCACCGCGCCCGTCGCGTGGATGCGTTAAACCTTTACGGCCCTTTTCCCCTTTTTCACCCCCAGGAGACGACTATGCAAAAACTACTTCGCCGCACCGCGCTGGCCACCCTCGCCGCGCTCACCTTCGGTGCCACCGGCGCCGCCTTCGCGCAGGACATCAAGCCGCGCATCATCCGCTTCGGCTACGGCCTGAACGAGCAAAGCAACCAGGGCCGCGCCGCCAAGGTGCTGGCCGAAGCCGTGGAGAAAGCCTCTGGCGGCAAGATGAAGCTGCGCGCCATCGGCGCCGCGGCCCTTGGCCCGGACACCCAGATGCAGCAAGCCCTGGTCGGCGGCGCGCAGGAAATGATGGTCGGCTCCACTGCCACCCTGGTCGGCATCACCAAGGAAATGGCGCTGTGGGACACGCCGTTTTTGTTCAACAACGCGCAAGAGGCTGACGCCGTGCTCGACGGCCCGATCGGCCAGAAGGTCATGGCCAAGCTCCAAGAAAAAGGCCTGGTCGGCCTGGTCTACTGGGAAAACGGCTTTCGCAACCTGACCAACAACAAGCGCCCGATCACCAAGCTGGAAGACATGGACGGCGTGAAGCTGCGCGTGATGCAGAACGAGGTGTTCCTGAACAGCTTCAAGTCGCTGGGCGCAAACGCCATTCCCCTGCCCTTCAGCGAACTCTTCAGCGCGCTGGAAACCAAGGCGGTGGACGGCCAGGAAAACCCCTTCAACACCATCGTCTCCAGCAAGTTCTATGAGGTGCAGAAGTACCTGAGCGTGACCAATCACGTCTACAGCCCCTGGATCGTGCTGGCCAGCAAGAAATGGTGGGACGGCCTGAGCAAGGATGAGCAGAAAGTGCTGCTCGACGCCGCCAAGACCAGCCGCGACTTCGAGCGCAAGGACACCCGCGACGAAGCCGCCAAGGCCCTGGCCGACCTGAAGTCCAAGGGCATGCAGATCAACGAACTGGCCCCCGCCGAGACCGCCCGCATGCGCGACAAGCTGACCAAGGTGAACGCCCTGGTGGCCACCAATGTCGGCATGGAACTGTGGAACGAAACCCAGGCCGAGCTGGCCAAAAAACGCGGCAAGTAAGCCCCATCCCGTCCACCAGCGAAAACGCCACCAGCTATATTATTAATAGCTGGTGGCGCTGGTGGTATCTGCGCTAGAGGCCTAAAAGGCTTAAATCAGCTGCCGGCGACCTTCATCTTGTTGATCAAGATCGAACCCACGGTTTTGGCGCCGTAGTTGTAGGTATCCGCGCCAATCGCCTGGATGCCCTTGAACATGTCTTTCAGATTGCCGGCAATGGTGATCTCTTCCACCGGGAAGGCGATTTCGCCGTTCTCCACCCAGAAGCCGCTGGCACCGCGCGAATAGTCGCCGGTCACGTAGTTCACGCCCTGGCCCATCAGCTCGATCACGAACAGGCCGGTGCCCAGCTTCTTCAGCATCGCGTCCAAGTCGTCGCCTGGGCGGGTGCGGCTGGAGGACAGCACCAGGTTGTGCGAACCGCCGGCATTGCCGGTGGTCTTCATGCCCAGCTTGCGCGCCGAATAGCTGCTCAGGAAGTAGCCCTCGACCCGGCCCGCGTCCACCACGGTACGCGCCTTGACGCGTACGCCTTCTTCGTCGAACGGCGAGCTGCCTTTGCCGCGCTTCACAAACGGGTCTTCCAGCAGCTGGATGTGCTTGGGGAAGACCTGCTTGCCCAGCGAATCCAGCAAAAACGTGCTCTTGCGGTACAGCGCACCGCCGCTGACGGCCTGCACAAAGCCGCCCAGCAGCCCGGCCGCCAGAGGCGACTCGAACAGCACCGGGCATTCGATCGTCGGGATCTTGCGTGACTTCAGGCGGCTCAATGCGCGCTGGGCGGCGTAGCGGCCCACCGACTCGGGCGAGGCCAGTTCGTCGGCGCTGCGCATCGAGCTGTACCAGGCGTCGCGCTGCATGCCGCTGCCCTTGCCGGCAATCGGCGCCACCGACAGCGAATGCCGCGAACTCGCATAGCCGCCGCGGAAACCATTGGTGTGCGCGCTGAAGAAGTGCGACTGCTGGGCCGACACGCCCGCGCCTTCGCTGTTGGTGATGTGCTTGCTGGTCTGCAAGGCCGCAGCCTCGCATTCCATGGCGATCTGGGCCGCGTCTTCGCTGGTGATGGCCCAGGGGTGGAACAGGTCCAGGTCGACCTGGCGCTTGGCGATGTCCTTAGCGCTGGGCAGGCCGGCGGCCGGGTCTTCAGCGGTGAAGCGGGCGATGTCGTAGGCGGCCTGCACGGTTTGCTGGATCGCCGCCTTGGAGAAGTCGGAGGTGCTGGCATTACCGCGGCGCTTGCCCATGTAGACAGTGATGCCCAGGGATTTGTCGCGGTTGCGCTCCACGGTTTCCAGCGCGCCCTTGCGCACCGAAACGCTGAGGCCACAGCCCTCGGAGGCCTCGGCCCCGGCGTCGGTGGCGCCGAGTTTTTTGGCGTGCGCCAGGGCACTGTCGACCAGTTCTTCGAAGAATGGACGGCTGTAGGCAAAGCCGCTGTCGGGGCGGGAGGCGTTGGAATCTGGTTTTTTCATGTTGGCGGCTATGATACTTGCCACCGCGCTCACTGCGCCGCGCCGCCACGGATACCCGCACACGGCGCCAAATCACTCAAAAAAAACATGTCACGCAAACTCACCAAAGGCTACTACGTCCACGGCAAATTCGTTGCCGAAGGTAGCGAACTGGACATCCAGCTCAAAGCCGAACTCAAGGGCACGGACGCATCCAGCCGCACCGACCTCAAGAAGGAAAGTGACGAACTGCAAAAGCTGGGCGAAGACCTGCTGACCCTGCGCCAAGACCTGTTCACCAAGCTGCAACTGGGCGAAAAGCTGCATGACGCGGTGGTGGAATCCAAGCGCATCACCAACTTCGAAGGCAAGCGCCGCCAGATGCAGTTCATCGGCAAACTCATGCGCAAGCAAGAGCCCGAGATGCTGGAAGCCATCCGCGCCGCGCTGAAGGTGCAGCAGTTCGGCTCGGCCCAGGAAAACCTGGCCCTGCACAAAGCCGAAACCTGGCGTGATCGCCTGATTGCCGACGACGCCGCCGTCGGCGAGTGGATTGCCGCCTTCCCGCAAACCGACACCCAGCAGCTGCGCGCCCTGGTGCGCCAGGCCCGCAAAGACCTGGTGCCCGCAACGCCCGGCGCCCTGCCCCGCCACGGCCGCGCCTACCGCGACATCTTCCAGCTGGTGCGCGAGCACCTGTCGGAAACAGACGGCCCGCTGAACGACGGCACGGTCGAAGAATGAGCACGGCCTTCGATCCGGTGAAGATCGGCATCGTCTCGGTCAGCGACCGGGCCAGCACCGGCGTCTACGAAGACAAAGGCCTGCCCGCCCTGCAGGACTGGCTGACGCGGGCACTGAAGAACCCCATCGAATTCGTGCCGCGCCTGATCCCCGACGAGCAGGCCGTCATCAGCGCCACCCTGGTCGAGCTGGTCAACGCCGGCTGCAGCCTGGTGCTGACCACCGGCGGCACCGGCCCGGCGCTGCGCGATGTCACGCCCGAGGCCACCCTGGCCATCGCCCACAAGGAAATGCCCGGCTTTGGCGAGCAGATGCGCCAGATCAGCCTGAAGTTCGTGCCCACCGCCATCCTGTCGCGCCAAACTGCCGTCATCCGCGACAAAAGCCTGGTGATCAACCTGCCCGGCCAGCCCAAGGCGATTGCCGAGACGCTGGAAGGCCTGCCCGCCCTGGGCACACCCGGCATCTTTGCCGCCGTGCCCTACTGCATCGACCTGATCGGCGGCCCCTACCTGGAAACCGACGACGCAGTGTGCAAGGCCTTCCGTCCCAAATCGGCCATCCGCGCCAGCACCGGCCAGTAACCGTGTGCCCGGCAGGGCTTCATGGCCCTGCTAAAAATAGCTTTTAGCCCCTCTCTCTCTGTTCTGCAAGGAGACCCCATGCAAGTCCTGAAACTGGCCGCCTTTTCCGACGGCGACACGGGCGGCAACCCCGCTGGCGTGGTGGTGGCCCACGAGCTGCCCACCGACGCCGAAATGCAGCGCACCGCCGCCCTGGTCGGCTTCTCGGAAACCGCCTTCGCCGCGCCCGCGGGCAGCGGCTGGCGGGTGCGCTACTTCTCCCCCGAAAACGAGGTGCCGTTCTGCGGCCACGCCACGGTGGCACTGGGCGCAGCCCTGGCCCAGCAGCAAGGCGACGGCGTGTTTGCGCTGACCTTGAACCACGCCCACATCACGGTCGAAGGCCGGCGCAGCGGCAGCCTGGTCGCCGCCGCACTGCAGTCGCCGCCCACGCGCAGCCAGCCCGCACCCGCGGCCCTGGTGGCCGAGGCCCTGGCCTTGTTTGGCTACAGCACCCACGACCTGGACCCGCGGATTCCGCCGGCCCTGGTACACGGCGGCGCCGACCACCTGGTGCTGGCGCTGAAGACCCGCAGCGCCCTGGCCACCATGCACTACAACCTGGCCGCCGGCCGCAGCCTGATGCTGCGCGAAGGCCTGGTCACCATCCTGCTGGCGTTTGCCGAGTCGGCGCAGCGCTTCCACACCCGCAACGCCTTTGCTTCCGGCGGCGTGCTGGAAGACCCGGCCACCGGCGCCGCCACCGCCGCCTTGGCCGGCTATCTGCGCGACCTGGACTGGCCGCACGGCGGTGCCATCGACGTGGTGCAGGGCGAGGACATGGGCATGCGCTCGCTACTGCATGCCGACATCCCGGCCACGCCGGGCAGCTCGATACGGGTATCGGGCAGCGTGCGGAATATGGCCGACTAAGGCTGCGGGGTAGGCAGCCCGAACAGGGCCGCCGCGTTGTCCCATGCGATCTGCCGCGCCACCGGGGTCGGCAAATCGCCTAGCCAGCGGCGGTAGCCCTGCATCAACGCGTCGTAGTACTGCCAGCGCTGGTTCACCCAGGTGTCGGAACCAATCACGAAGCGGCCCGGGTATTTGAGCAGCAGCGCGCGCCAATCCGGGCAGAGCTTGCCATCGGCGCAGGTCAGGCCGGGCCGGTACGACAGCTCGCCAACCAGCAATGGGTATTTGGCAAACAGCGCATCCACCCGCTCCACGCTAGCGCCGCCAATGCCAGTATGGGCCCAGATCAGGCGCAGCTTCTGGCCTTTGCTGGGCGCGTTGGCCATCAGCAGGTCGATGGCCACGTCGTCCACATGGGCCAGCACGGCCAGGTTCTTCTCTTCGGCAAACACTATCAGCTGCTTGGCCACCGCGCCGTTGGCGTTGGCGCTGTCGTACAAATGGAATTCGCCTATGCCCCGGTAGGCCCCGGCCGCCGTGCCGCGGGCGAACTCGGTCTGCACCATCTCGAAGATGCTGGGGTCGCGGAACCAGTTGTCGTAGTCGGCACGGGTGCGGTACAGCCGGATGAACGGCACCACGCGCACGCCGGCCTGCGCGGTCTGCGGTGCTTCGGCCAGCGACTTGGTGCCGTCGTTCGGCCGCGAATTGGCGACGATGGCCCGCACGCCGTTGCGCTGCATGCGCGCCAGCACATCGGCCAGCGGATGCGGGCCGTTCCAGGCTTCTTCGTTGTAGTGCAGATGCGCATCGAACAGCGGGCCGGTGTACGGCGCATCGGCAGCGCGAGCTGCATTTACTATCAAAAAAGTAGCTGCCAGCGCAGGCAGTACCTGCGCCAGCGGCCTGAAAAGCTTGAAGATCGTAGGATGGGGCATGCGGGCTCCTGCAGGTGGATCTGCATCGTAGCGCCTGCTGCCAAGCCCGCCCATGCCCAGGCTAAGATAGCCCGGCTTTCACCGCCCCCTCCATGCACCTCCCCCACATCCTGCTGCTCGAAGACGACCCGGCCATCGCCAAAACCGTGGTCTACGCCTTCGAGCGCGCGGGGCTGCGGGTCTCGCACTGCCTGCTGGTGGCGGATGCGCTGCGCCAGCTAGAGATCGCGCCGCCCGATCTGCTGGTGCTCGACATTGGCCTGCCCGACGGCTCGGGCCTGGACGTGTGCCGCCAGGTGCGCGCCAGCCCCACGCAGCGGCACCTGCCGGTGCTGGTGCTCAGCGCGCAGGGCGAAGAGATCGACCGTGTCGTCGGCCTGGAGCTGGGTGCCGACGACTACGTGACCAAGCCCTTCAGCCCGCGCGAGCTGGTGGCGCGGGTGCGCGGCCTGCTGCGCCGGGCTTCGGCCCCGACCAGCCCGACGCCGCCCGCCCCCACCGGCTTCACGCTGGACCTGGACGGCCAGCGCGCCACCTGGCAAGGCCAGGCCTTGCCGCTGACCCGGCGAGAGTTGGGCCTGCTGGCCGAGCTGCTGCGCCAGCCCGGGCGCATCCGCAGCCGCGACGCGCTGCTCAGCGCGGTATGGGGCAACGACTCGGAAAGCAGCGACCGTACGGTGGACACGCACATCAAAACCCTGCGCGCCAAGCTGCAGCAGATCACGCCCACGCTCGACCCCATCGCCACGCACCGTGGCCTGGGCTACTCGGTTTCCACGTCGGCGTAAATAGTGCATCTGGGCATCCGCATCCTGTTTGGCTTCTTCCTGATCACCGGGCTGGCCGGCCTTTTCGTGCTGCGCATCTTTGTGGCCGAGGTCAAACCCAGCGTGCGCGAGGTGATGGAAGACATGATGGTCGACACCGCCAACATCCTGGCCGAGCTGGCCGTCGACGACCTGCGCGCCGGCAACATGGCGCAGGGCCGGTTCGCCACCCAGGTGGGCGCCTATGCGCGCCGGCCCATAGACGCGCGCATCTGGGGCCTGGACAAGCAGTCGCTGGACTTCCGCGTCTACGTGACCGACGCCAAGGGCACGGTCATGTTTGACTCGGCCCGGGTGGCGGTGGGGCAAGACTATTCGCAGTGGCGCGACGTGGCCCGCACCCTGCGCGGCGAGTACGGCGCCCGGGCCACGCGCCAGGTCTACGAAGACGACCGCAGCTCGGTGCTGTACGTGGCCGCGCCCGTCAACTACGGCGGCCAGGTCATCGGCGTGCTAACGGTGGCCAAGCCGGTGGCCACGGTGCAGGCCTTCATCGACCGGGCCGAGCGCAAGATTCTGGTCAGCGGCTTCTGGCTGCTGGGCCTGTCGGCGGCGGTGGGGGTGGCGGTGACGCTGTGGGTGGTCTACAGCATCCGCCAGCTGCGCCGCTACGCCAATGCCATGGAGGCCGGCAAGAAGCTGCCGCTACCGCGCATCCCCGGCGAGCTGGGCGAGCTGGCGCGGGCCATGCAGGCGATGCGCCAGCGGGTCGAAGGACGCGACTACATCGAAGGCTATGTGCGCGCCCTGACCCACGAGCTGAAGAGCCCGCTGGCCGCCATCCGCGGTGCCGGCGAGCTGCTGCAGGAGCCGCTGCCCGAGCTGGACCGGCAGGAATTCGCCGCCGACGTGCTGGCGCAGACCCGGCGCCTGCAGAGCCTGGTGGACCGCCTACTGGAGCTCAGCAAGCTAGAGCAGCGCCAGGAACTGCTGCAACCACAGCGCCTGCTGCTGACCGACTATTTGGCATCATTTATAGCCCTGGCGCAGGTAGACCGTGCGCATATAGCTATAGACTTGATAGCAATTAGCAGCCCGGCCACAGCCCGCATCGAAGCCGACTTGCTGGCGCTGGCCCTGGGCAATCTGCTGGACAACGCCGCCGCCTTTGCCCCGCCGGGCAGCCGCATTTCCCTGAGCGTCGAAGGCCAGGCCATCGTGGTGCAGGACAGCGGCCCCGGCGTGCCCGACTATGCGCTGCCCAAGCTGGGGCAGAAGTTCTTCTCCACCGTGCGGCCCGACGGCATCACCAAAGGCTCGGGCCTGGGCCTGGCCATCGTGCAGCAGATCATGGCGCTGCATGGCGGGCATATGCAGGTGCGCAACACCCAACCCGGGCTGCGGGTGGAGCTGCACTTTCCGCCTTGAACACGTCCTTAATACGCCAGACTTCACTTTCGCTTCACAGACTTCACGGCCCCCTCACCGTCGACCCGCAGACTCGCCGCATTCAACAAAGGAGTGGGCGATGAAGACAATTATTTTTGGAAAACTCGGCGGACTGTTGCTGGTGGCGATCTTGCTGCTGCTGGGGCTGGACCAGATCACCAGCCTGGTCCACGAACGCCAGGGGCGGCACCAAAGTGCAGTCGACAGCGTGGCCCGCAGCCTGGCCGGCAGCCAGACGCTGCTGGGGCCGCTGCTGCACATGCGTTGCACCGAGGAATGGAACACCTCCAGCGACAAAGGCCCGGTGCACCAGCGCCGCGATTTCACCCTGTCCGCGGCGCCCAGCAACCTGGCGCTCAGCGGCAGCAGCCAGGTGGAAGCCCGTGCGCGCGGCCTGCATGCCACCCAGGTCTACACCTACAAATCGCACATCAGCGCCCAATGGCCCAACCTGAAGGCGCTGGCCATGGGCCGGCAGAACACCGGCTCCAAGGTGCAATGCGACACCCCGGTGCTGATGCTGGCGGTGTCCGACGCGCGCGGCATCCGCCAGGCCGAGGTCAAGATCAACGGCGCAGTGCAAGAGGTGCAGGCCGGTACGCAGCACGCCGCCTACCCCCGTGGTATCCAGGCCAGCCTGCCAGGCAACATACAAGCCAACGCCCCGCTGGTGGCCGAGGTAGAGCTGGAATTGCTCGGCACCGAAAGCCTGAACTTCGTGCCCGTGGGCAGCGCCACCCAGGTCAACCTGACGTCCAACTGGCCACACCCCAGCTTCACCGGCCAGTTCCTGCCCTCAGAGCGCAAGATCAGCGAAAAAGGCTTTGAGGCCAGCTGGCGCATCTCCGCCCTGGCCAGCAACGCGCAGCAGGCCGTGCTCAGCGAAGGCGCGCTGTGCAGCGGCAACAGCATGGGCGGGTCCGCCCACGACAGCCCCGCCGATGCGGTCACGGCCGCCGCCGTGGTGGCCGGCAGCTCCGACTGTGTGGAAACCCTGGGGCTGGGCTTTATCGACCCGATCAACACCTATTCGCTGTCCGACCGGGCCACCAAATACGGCCTGCTGTTCATCGCGCTCACCTTCGTGGCGGTGGGCCTTTTCGAATTCATGCGCGGGCTGCGGGTCCACCCAGTGCAGTACTTCCTGGTAGGCGCGGCGATCAGCATCTTCTTCCTGCTGCTGGTGAGCCTGTCCGAGCACCTGCCGTTTGACGCCGCCTATGCCATCGGCGCCAGCGCCTGTGTGCTGCTGCTCAGCTACTACGCCAGCCACATGCTGCGCAGCTGGAAGCGCGGCCTGCCGTTTGGCGCGGGCATCGCCGCCTTGTACGGCCTGCTCTATATGCTGCTGCAACTGGAGCAAACCGCGCTGGTGGTGGGTGCGCTGGCCTTGTTCAGCGTGCTGGCCGCGGTGATGATGCTGACACGCAAGGTGGACTGGTATGGCCGGCTGCAGAGCCCACCCAACGCCACCTCTGCCGCCCAACCTGAAGCGCCATGAACCCATTCACCTTCCGCCCCCAGTGGCTGCTCGCAGCCCTGGCACTGCTAGCCATCGAAGTGACCATCGCCCGCTATGCGCCGCAGGGCGTGCTGCGCGGCTTTGGCGGCGATGTGCTGGTGGTGGTGCTGGTGTATGCCTTGCTGCGCAGCTGCGTGGCGCAGCCGGCCGCACGGCTGGCGCTATGGGCGCTGCTGTTCGCATGTGCGATCGAGGGCCTGCAAGGCCTGGGCATGGTCGACCTGCTGGGCCTGCACGACCAGACAGCGCTGCACCGCGTTCTGCGCATCGCCCTGGGCACCACCTTCGACCTGTGGGACCTGGTGGCCTACGGATGCGGCTGGCTGGTGTGCCGCGCGCTGGATCTGCCCGGGCTTGCCTTCCGGCCAGCCCGTTGAACCCGGGTGGACCCGACTAAAACCGGTTGGTAAATTCCGTAAACGTTGTCTCCGGGCAATGCCCGCTTGAACGACTGCCTTCGCGATTGCCTTCGTAGTAGTTCCAACGATATGCCATTTCAGTGCCATCCCGGCAAGCCACACCTTCGTACAACTTGCCGTAAGTGGCTCTGGCCCCCGAGGACGATCGAAAGCTATCCTTGACTTCAACCGCCAGCACGCCGTTTTCTGGATAAACCCTCAACACGCCAAAGGACGCATTGCTCGGAATGTCGTAATGGACATAGAGGGCGTTGCGCTCAGCATCCGGGGACGCATTGGTGATCAATATAAAAACAGCCTGTTGTTGCGCCACCAACTCTTGCTGCGTCAGGTGGGTAAACGATGAGGATTTGATTTTTGCGCCAAATTTCAGTGCCGAACCTAGCACCAGCAAAGGCTTTCGCTCCTCGGTATCCGCAGGGTTGAACCGATGCAGAAGCGATTTTTTAAACTTGCTGACAACTGCCGAGAAGATTTCATCGTCGCTGAATTTTTGCTGCTGCAGCTCCAAAGCCCACACAGGACTTGCAACACACAGCAGCACTAGCGCTATTAATTTTTGTACTCTCAAATACATCATCACTGAGCTGCCAAGAATGGGTTGAATGACCCGCGCCCCATGGGCGTAGCGAGCCGATAGTTTTGAAGTGGCCAGATTGCCGGTTGCCCGGGGCTCAATCTGCCCAGGCTTACTTGCCCACCAGCTCGTTGAGCTTGGCCGCCTCGAAACACTCGCTGCGGGCCGCGTCGCTGGGCACGCAGTCGGGCGTCTGCTGGCGGGCCGACAGGGTTTCGATGGCCTGCCACAGCAGCGCGATCTGGTGCTCCTGGCTGGAGGCGTTGTCGATCAGGCCGCGCATGGCTTCGCCGATCGGGTCGCCATCTGGGGTGATGCCATAGGCGCTGAAGCGCGGCGTGGCCATGGCGGCATCGCCCACCTGGCCGTCTTTCGGCAGGATGATGCGGGCCGGAATGCCCACCGCCGTGGCGCCAGCCGGCACCGGCTTGATGACCACGGCGTTCGAGCCGATCTTGGCGCCATCGCCCACGGTGAAGCCGCCCAGCACCTTGGCACCAGCGCTGACCACCACGTCGCGGCCCAGGGTCGGGTGGCGTTTCGTACCCTTGTACAGCGAGGTGCCGCCCAGCGTCACGCCCTGGTAGATGGTGCAGCCGTCGCCAATTTCGGCGGTCTCGCCGACCACCACGCCCATCGCGTGGTCGAAGAAAACCCGCTCGCCCAGCTTGGCGCCGGGGTGGATTTCGATGCCGGTGAGCCAGCGCGCGCAATGCGAGATGAAGCGCCCCAGCCATTTGAAGTTGCGGTTCCACAAGCCATGGGCCACGCGGTGCAGCACCACGGCGTGCAGGCCCGGATAGCAGGTCAGCACCTCCCAGGTACTGCGGGCAGCGGGGTCACGGTCGAGGATGCAGCGGATGTCGGAGCGGAGGCGGGAAAACATCAGAATAGTCTAGTCGTTTGCTGGGGATTGCGCTTTATCCGCCATCTGCGAGATGGCTTTGGCGATGCCACGCAGGATGTGGATTTCTTCCTGCAGCGGCTGGGCGCGGTTGAACAGCTGGTTCAGGCGTGGCATCAGCTTCTTGGGCGCTGCCGGGTCCAGGAAGCCCAGCTCGGTGAGCGCCTGCTCCCAGTGCGCCAGCATGCCGGCCACCTGGCGTGCGTCGGCCCGCACCGGCTCCGGTGTAGAGGCCTCGACCGCGAAGCCGCCCAGGGCCATGCGCCATTCGTAGGCGATCAGCTGTACGGCGGCAGCCAGGTTCAGCGAGCCGAACTTGGGGTTGGTGGGAATGCTGAGAGCCACATGGCTGCGGTACACGTCTTCGTTGGCCATGCCGAAGCGTTCGCAGCCAAACAGAAACGCCACGCCCTCCGGCAGGCTTGATGGCAAATCGACCTCCGACGCATATTCCGCCTGCGCGGGAAGCTCCTGTTTCAATAGCATTTCAAAATGCTGGCGTGGCGCGCGGGTAGGCGGGCCGAAGTCGCGCGGCGTCATCGCCGTGGCACACAAATGGTCCATGCCGTCCAGCGCCTCGTCCAGCGTGGCGACGATGCGGGCATTGTTCAGTACGTCCAGGGCGCCGCTGGCGCGCTGTATGGTTTCCAGCCGGCGCAGCACATTTGGCCAGCGCGGGTTGACCAGCACCAGGTCGTCGAAGCCCATGACTTTCATGGCGCGGGCAGTAGCGCCCACATTGCCAGCGTGGCTGGGTTGGATCAGAATAAAACGGGTTTGCATCGGCAATATCGGGGAAATTGGGCGAACAGGTAAAATCCCCCGATTGTCGCTGCCTGCATCGCCCGGCCGCTCTTCATTTGCTCTTACCTACAATCTATGGCGCTCCCCAACCTACACCCGATGCTTAACGTGGCCGTCAAGGCCGCCCGTGCCGCTGGCTCCCTCATCAACCGTGCGGCACTCGATGTCGAAGCGGTGCGAATCTCGCAAAAGCAGATCAACGACTTCGTCACCGAAGTCGATCAGGCGGCCGAGAAAGTGATCATCGAGACACTGCTGACGGCCTACCCCGGCCACGGCATACTGGCAGAAGAATCGGGTTCGGAGTTTGGCGCCAAAGATTCAGAGTTTGTGTGGATCATCGATCCACTCGACGGCACCACCAACTTCATCCACGGCTTTCCGTTCTACTGCGTCAGCATCGCGCTGGCCGTGCAGGGCAAGATCGAACAGGCCGTGGTCTATGACCCCACCCGCAACGACTTGTTCACCGCCACCAAGGGCCGTGGCGCCTACATGAACGAGCGCCGCATCCGCGTGTCCAAGCGCGTGCGCTTGAACGAATGCCTGATCTCCACGGGCTTCCCGTTCCGTCCGGGCGACAACTTCAAGAACTACCTGGGCATGATGTCCGACCTGATGCCCAAGCTGGCCGGCATGCGCCGCCCGGGCGCAGCCGCGCTGGACATGGCCTATGTGGCCGCCGGCTTTACCGACGGCTTCTTTGAAACCGGCCTGAACCCCTGGGACATGGCCGCTGGCTCGCTGCTGATCACCGAAGCCGGTGGTCTGGTGGGCAACTTCACCGGCGAAGCCGACTTCCTGGAACAAAAGGAATGCATGGCCGCCAATCCCCGCGTCTATGGCCAGCTGGTCAGCATCCTGGGCAAGTACAGCAAGTTCGCCAGCGCGGGCGAAAAAGCCACGCTGCGCCAGGCCGCTGCTGCAGATGCCGAAGAAGCCGTCAGCACCGAGCCTGACGCCAGCGCCAGCGAAGACGCGCCGTTCTAAGCCCGGCGCCGCGTAGCCGGGGCCCACAGCTACCGCAATGCCGGTAGCGCGGTTTCCGTCAGCTTGAAAACGCCCACGGCCTGGGCCAGGCGCTGCGCTTGGTCGCGCAGGCTTTCGGCGGCGGCCGCCGATTCTTCGACCAGTGCTGCGTTCTGCTGCGTCATCTGGTCCAGCTGGCTGACCGAGGTGTTCAGCTGGCCAATCCCTTCAGACTGCTCGCCCGACGCCGCAGTGATCTCGCCGATGATGTCGCTCACGCGCTGCACCGAACCAACGATCTCCTCCATGGTCTGGCCGGCACTCTGCACCAGCCGCGAGCCTCCCGCCACTTTGCCCACCGAGGCGCTGATCAGCAGCTTGATCTCCTTGGCGGCCTCGGCGCTGCGCTGCGCCAGGTTGCGCACCTCGCTGGCCACCACGGCAAAGCCACGGCCTTGTTCGCCAGCACGGGCTGCCTCTACGGCGGCGTTCAAGGCCAGGATGTTGGTCTGGAAGGCGATGCCGTCGATCACGCCAATGATGTCGCCAATCTTCTGCGAGCTGCGGTTGATGTCATCCATGGTCGCCACCACCTGGCCCACCACCGCGCCACCGCGCGCTGCCACTTCGGCGGCCGACGCCGCCAGCTGGTTCGCCTGGCGTGCCGCATCGGCCGAGCTCTTCACCGTATCGGTAAGCTGCTCCATGCTGGTGGCGGCAGTTTGCAAGTTGCTGGCCGTTTGTTCGGTGCGCACGCTCAGGTCCTGGCTGCCGCTGGCGATCTCGGAGCTGGCCGTGCCTATGCTTTCCACCGAGGCGCGCACCTGCAGCAGGGTCTGGCAATAGCGTTGGCGCAGGCTCTCGACTTCGTTCACCAGCGCCCCGATTTCATCCTGGCGCGCCGAATGGAACACCTGGGTCAGGTCGCCCTGCGCCACCAGGGTGATGGCGCCGGTCAATTCCCCCAGCGGCTGGCTCACCGTGCGGCGCACCAGCATGAACAAGCCGGCGGCCAGCAGCAGCGCCGTGCCTACCAGCAGGCTCCAGATGACCCGCATATTGGCCCAGTACAGCGCCATGGATTCCTGTTCGGAAATTTCGGCCACGATCCAGCCACCGCCCTCCTTGGTCTTGCGCATCACGGCCCAGCGGTCTTCGCCCGGCTCGCCCAGAAACGACGGCGCGTGGCGCACATAGCCTTCGGGCGCTTCGGCCAGGGCGGCCAGAAACTTGTCGGCATCGGGGTAGACTTCCAGTACCTTCTTGCCCCTGGCCTGCGGGTGCGCAGTAAACCGGGCGTCCACCAGCGGGCCGCTGGCGTCGATGTAGTAGGCCCCGCCGGTGTCAAAAAACCGGGTGTCGGCAATCTGCTTGCCCATCACGAATTGCTGGAACGACACATCGCTGCCCGCAAACAGCACGCCCACCACCGCGCCTGCCGCGTCCTTCAGTGGTTCGAACTGGGCCATATAGGGCTTGCCGTACAGCTTGACCGGGCCGGCATAGCTCTCGCCCGCCAGCACCAGCTTGTAGGCCGGATGGTTGCGGTCCAGCAGCGTGCCGATATCCCGGGCTCCGTCGTCCTTGCGCAGCGACGAAGTGATGGATTCAAAATCCTCTCCCTTTTTGGCAAACACCGTGGCCACACCGCCGGTATCGCGCGAATATTTGTCCACCGCCTGGAAGTCGTCGTTGATCGCCGCGCCGCCGCTGACCAGCTCGCCGCTGGCCGGGTCAAGCGCCACGGTGCGGTCAAAGTTACGCCGGATGCTGGTGAAGGACTTGACCACCAGCCCGCGGTTGACCTGGTCCGACGCATCGGCCGAGGCCACCATGCCCTGCACCCGCTCGGCCACCGAAGCTACCCGCAGCGCGTGGATGCTGTTGTGTTCCATCACCCCGATAGCCACCCCCACGCCGATCAGCACCGCCGTCAGACCGGCGAACGACAGCAGCGCCAACTTGCGCGCCACCGACTTCTTCTGCATCTTGAACTTGAACATTGTCTCCGTCCTCTTCTTATGTAAATGCCAACAGATACGGGCGCGCCTGCACAGGGCTGGCGTATAAAAAACGCCGCCCGGCCAGATGGCCGCGCGGCGTTATCAAAGATGTCTGGCTGTATGCGCGGTAAACCGACGCCGCGCTACACGGGCTCCGCCTGTCCGCTGTGCAGCGAACGGGTGATGGCCAGCCCGATGCGGGTGGCTTCCAGTGCATCGGCCAGGGTCAGCGTCAACGGCTGCTCGCCGCGGCAGGCCGCGACAAAGGCCGCCATCTCGGTGGCGAATGCGGTCTCGAAGCGCTCGTAAAAGTCCTTCACCACCGCGTGGCGCACGCCATGGCTGTCGCTGCGCACCACGCGGTCGCGGGCCGCGTGCTCGCCCACCGTCAGCTTGCCGGCGGTACCTATGACTTCGGTGCTGGTTTCATGCCCATGGGCCATGGTGCGCGATGCGTACAGCACAGCCCGCGCGCCGCCTTCAAATTCGACAATCGCCAGGCCGTTATCCACATCGCCAAACTCGGCCAGCGCCGGGTGCAGCGCCGTGGTGCCGGTGGCAAATGCGCGCAAGGCTTTGGGCCGACCCAGCATCCAGCGCGCCAGGTCGATGTCGTGCACGCTGCAGTCCATGAAGATGCCGCCCGAGGTGGGCGCAAACCGCACGAAGAAGCCTTCGGGGTCGTTCTGGTCGCAGGTCTGCGAACGCACCAGGAATGGCTGGCCGATCTCGCCCGCTGCCACGCTGGCCTGGGCGGCCATGTAGCTGGGGTCAAAGCGCCGCACAAAGCCGACCATCGCAACCTGCGCCGGATGCCGCTCGGCCACGGCCAGCACGCGTTCGCAGTCGGCCACGTTCAGGGCCAAAGGTTTTTCCACGAACACATGCTTGCCAGCTTCGAGTGCAGCAATCGTCTGGTTCGCGTGCAGCGAGGTCGGCGTGACCAGCACCACTGCGTCGATCTCCGGGTCAGCGATGAAAGCGTCAAAGTCGTCATACAGACGGCCTATGCCCAGCTGCTCACCAGCAAATGCGCGTTCGCTGGCGACCGGGCTGCAGGCCGCAACCAGATTGCAGTGGCGGGTGCGGAAGGCCAGGGCCTCCGCATGGCGTTGGCCCAGCCGGCCCAGGCCGGCGATGCCGATGCGCAATGGGGTAGAACCAGAGGTAGTCGCCATGGCTTAGAACAGTACTGGTTGGCCGCTCTTGCAGCTTTCAGCGGCGGCGTCGGCCAGCTTCTGGGCGGCCACACCATCGGCCACCGTGGTCTTGAACGGCGTGCCGGCTTGCAGAGCTTCGAAGAAGTGTGCGATCTCCAGCTTGTAGGCCGCGGCATAGCGCTGCAGGAAGAAGGCCTCGGGCTTGTCGGCATGGATGCCGCTGGCGTTCCACTGCACGACTTCAGTCGGCGTGTGGTTGCCGCATTGCAGCAGGCCGGCCGAGCCCAGCACTTCAAAGCGCTGGTCGTAACCGTAGGCGGCACGGCGGCTGGTGTTGATCTGGCACAGGCGGCCGGACTTGGTGCGGATGCTGACGGCGGTGCTGTCCACATCGCCGGCGGCGGCAATCGCCGGGTCGGTCAGCACCGATCCGGTGGCGCTGAGCCACACGGCTTCGTCGCCGTCGGCGCACAGAATCCAGCGGAACACGTCCAGGTCATGGATCAGCATGTCGCGGAAGATACCGCCGGAGGCCTTGATGTATTCCACCGGCGGTGCACCGGGGTCGCGGCTGGTGATGACCAGCATCTCGGGCTTGCCGATCTCGCCGGCCAGCAGACGGCGGCTGGCGTCGTTGAAGGTCGGGTCGAAACGGCGCTGAAAGCCGATCATGCAGGCCACACCGGCAGCCTTGACGGCGTCAGCGCAAGCCTGGGCGCGCGGCACCGACAGGTCCACCGGCTTTTCGCAAAAAATGTTCTTGCCGGCAGCAGCGGCGCGGGTGATCAGGTCGCTGTGGGTGTCGGTAGACGAGCAGATGGCCACCGCGTCAATGCTCTTGTCGGCCAGCACGGCTTCGATGGTGGACACCTGGGCGCCCAGTTGTTGTGCCAGGTCGCCGGCTGCGGCGGGTACCGGGTCGCACACGTACTGCAGCTTAACGCCAGGCAGTGCGGCGATGTTCGAGGAGTGGATGCGGCCAATGCGACCGGCACCGAAAACAGCAACGTTCTTCATAAATTTTCCAGAAAAAATAGCAGGGACAGGAACTTGAACAGGACTTGAAAACCCGCAAACCGGGCAACAGCAGGCAGGACTATACGGCGATTTTCGACAATCGAAAATAATTTTCTAAAAAAATTAAAAATCGAATTTCACTTCAAGGTAAACCCTTAGAAATGACCAAAAATGGTCAAAAAACCTGCTGCCAAGGGCCTGCAGTTTCTCTAGAGTGGCGGTTTGTTTTTCCCTGTCCATTCCCGATTACCACCACCATAACGGAGACTTCCCATGAGCCGCAGCATCCCTTTCTCGATCAACCGCATCAGCGCCCCACGCATTCCCTTCGCCGACTTCACCGCGCTGGTGAAGCGCCTGGGCGTGCAGGCCATCGAGATCCGCAACGACCTGCCCGAGGCCGAGATGGTCAATGGCGCCAAGGCTGCCGACATCGGTGCCGCAGCCATTGCCCAGGGCCTGACCATCCGCTCGATCAACGCACTGCAGCGCTTTGAACAATTCGACGCCAAACGCCTGCAGGAAGCCACAGACATGATCGCCTACGCCGTGGCCTGCGGCGCCGAAGCCCTGGTGCTCTGCCCCACCAACGACCTGCGCGACAAGCGCACACCCAACCAGCGCCACCTGGACCTGGTGCACGCCCTGACTCAGCTCAAGCCGCTGCTGGATGCTGCCGGCCTGGTCGGCCTGGTTGAGCCGCTGGGCTTCGAAGAATGCGCTGTGCGTCGCAAGTCGCAGGCTGTGCGCGCCATCCGTGAAATCGGCGGCGAGGACACCTTCAAGCTAGTGCACGACACCTTCCACCACCACCTGGCGGGCGAAGGCCTGTTCTTCCCCGAGCTGACCGGTCTGATCCACATTTCTGGCGTGGAAGACACCGCCCTCACCCCCTCGCAAATGCGTGACAGCCACCGCGTGCTGGTCGGTGCGTCCGACCGCCTGGGCAATGCGGCCCAGCTCAACACCTTGCTGAACGCGGGCTACGCCGGCTATGTGTCGTTCGAGCCGTTTGCCGAAGAAATCGCCGCCGCCAAGGACATCGAGCAGCAGTTGGCCAGCAGCATGGCCTACCTGACCCAGGCAGTGGCAGCCGAGCACGAGAAAGATGCGCAGACAGCCTGAACTACAGTGTGGGGATGGCCGAAACACCCCCGCCGCGTAAAAAATCCAGCGCCCGCTTCATCGACATCGCGGCGCTGGCCCAGGTCAGCCCGGCCACCGTCAACCGGGTGCTGAACGACCGCGGCAGTGTGTCGGCAACTACCCGCGAGAAGGTGGTGCGCGCGGCGCAGCAGTTGGCGGTGCCGCGGCTGATGCCTGAGGTGCACCGTGGCCTGACCCGCATCGACGTGGTGCTGGCACGCAGCCAGACCCCGTTCTTCCAGCGCATGGACCTGGCCTTGCAGCGCTTCATGCAGCTGCTGGACCGGCGCATCGTGGTGCACCGCCACAGCTTTGCGCCCGGCGACGACGAGCGCACGGCAGACTTCATCCGCCGCCCGCCACACCCGCGCCACGGCCTGCTGCTGGCGGTGCACGACACACCGGTGCTGCGCGCCGCGGTGCAGCAGGTGAGCCAGCAAGGCGTGCCGGTGGTGACCTTAATGAGCGACATCAGCGATGTGCTGCGCCTGCACTATGCGGGCATCGACAACCTGCACGCCGGCCGCACCGCCGGGCATTTCATGGGCAGGCTTGCCGCCACAAAAAAAGGCACCGGCGGGCGGCTGCTGGTGCTGACCAACGACCTGCATTTCCGCGCCCACCGCGACCGCACGGCCGGCTTTCTGGATGCGGTGCAAGAGAAATTCCCCGCCCTCGCCTGCCTGCCCATCACCCCTTGTTTTGACGACCCCGACCAGGTGTTCCAGGCGGTGGACGCGGCGCTGAAGCAAGGCGATCTGGCCGGCATCTACCACAGCGGCGCCGGCTCGGCTGGCATCCACCAGGCGCTGCAGCGCCACGGCTGCGCGGGCCAGGTGGTGTGGATTGGGCACGAACTGTCGGACGAGCACCGCCGCTGGCTCAAGCTGGGCGGGATGGATTTGGTGATCGACCAGGACCCGGATGGCCAGGTGCTGTCGGGCATGCAGCACCTGCTGTTTGAGAACAAATGGCTGCAGCAGAAACCGCCGGCCGGGCCCAACGAATTTCGCCTGTTCTGCGCCGAAAACCTGCCGAGCCAGCCGTATCTGCCGCGTGCGGCTTTGCTATTGGATAAATAGCTGCTGGCGAATAAACGCCTTACCATAGGCGGCACAACGCGCAACCATATTTCAGCCATGCAGCACCATATCAAATCAAGTTTGAACGAAGCCCATGCGGCGCTCACGGCACTCCTGCGTAACCCCATCGCTCTCGCAAGCATTGAGGATGCCGCGAAACTACTCATCAACGTGTTCGAGAACAAGGGGCGTGTCTATTCGTGCGGCAACGGAGGCTCGATGTGCGATGCCATGCACTTTGCCGAAGAACTAACTGGCCGCTATCGCCACGATCGCCCGGGCTTGGCCGCGACGGCTATCAGTGACGCAGGACACATGACTTGCGTGGGCAACGATATGGGCTATGAGCAAGTTTTTTCTCGTTATGTGGAGGCACATGGGCGGCCAGGCGACTGCCTACTGGCACTCAGCACCAGCGGCACAAGCAAGAACATCATCCGCGCCGCTGCCGCCGCACAGGCGCTGGGTATGAAAGTCATCATCCTCAGCGGCAAGCGCAGCGAAGCTTTGGAAGCGCTGAGCACGGTGTATATCTGCACCCCAGGCGGCGCCTTTGCGGACCGAGTACAAGAACTGCACATCAAGGTCCTGCATATCCTTATCGAATTGATCGAACGAAGCCTGTTCCCTAAGAACTACCTTTTGTCATAAAAAATATAGCGCCTCGCGCAGGTAGATACTGCGTCAGAGGCCTTTTCTCTTTAAGAAACCGTGGCTTCCGGCGAAGTTGACTGGTAGGGCAATTCCAGCGTGTAGGACCCCACTGGTGGCATGCTCAGCGTGGCGGACGAACACCTTGCCAGCCTGAACCCCGAAGCCCGTCTGTTCATGCACGGACAGGAGCTGAACCCCGAGTCCTACGCCATATGCAAGACTGACATGCTCATCAAGGAGCAAACCGTCGGCAACAGTATCCAGGGCAACACCTTGTCCAACGACGGTTTGCACGGCAAGCACTTCGACTACGCGCTCTCGAACCCACCACTTCGGCGTGGAGTGGAAGAAGATCGAGAAAGACAGCCGCGCCTTGCAAGAGAAGCAAACCGCCTACATGGCCGAGCTGATCGAGAAGCTGAACGACCTGTTTAGCACCGACACCAGCGAGCAGGACCAGCTGAGCTGTGTCAACAGTACGATTTTTGGCAAGGTGGCAGAGTTGCAAAAGCTGCAGCTGCAGGCCAGCAACAACAGCAAGGAGCAGTTTGCCACCTCGCCCGACCTGCCCCATGAGCTGCAGAACGCCATCATGGAGTCCTTCGACGCCCACACTTCCATGAGCACCCGGGCGCTGAACTCGCCCATCGTGCTGCGCGGCATGCTGGACGTTTTGCTGAACTACTCGGGACTGCACGAGGCGCTGCGGGCGCGGGCTGCGTAAGAGTGCGCCAAAGACTGCTCCGGCTGCTCCAGCCCCAGTGACTGCAACAGCAACCGCCTGCCGGACCCAATGAATTTCGCCTGTTCTGCGCCGAAAACCTGCCGAGCCAGCCTTACTTGCCTACGATCCACATATCCGAAAAACTATCAAAACAATAGCAGCTAACGCAGAATCCATAAGCACCAAAGACCAATCCGAACATCAACCCTGGGTGCCAAAGGCCGCATCAGACAGCGTCTGCTGGCGGCGAAACTCCATCGGCGTACACCCCGCCTCGCGCTTGAAGAACTTCACAAAATTGGCCAGATCATTGAAGCCAATATCCTCGGAAATACGCGAAACCGATAGCCCCGTATGCGCCAACATGCGCTTGGCTTCCAAGATGACCCGGGCGGAGATGAGCACCTTCGGGTTGACACCCGCCACCTCCATGGACGCACGCGCCAGGCTTTTCTCAGAACAAGCCAGTTGATCGGCGTATTTGGCGATCTGGTGCCAGTGCGCAAAGTTCTTTTCCAATAGCTGCTCAAAGTCTTTGAACCGCTGGAATACGCGGCTGAGGGGCGCAGCTTGCACCGCCTGCCGCTCGTGAATAATTCGAATCCGCATCAGCAGCGCATAGAGTTGATGGCGCAGCAAGGCATGCGCATGCTGTAGCGCCGCACTGATTCCGGCATCCTCGTGCATCTGCGCTATGGCATTGGTGATGGCGCGTATTTCTCCGTCGCCCACAGTCAGATGAACCGGCAGTCCATCGAGGCCGCCAAGCGCTGTCAAATCTGGCGCCGTGGAAGACGACGTCCAGAGAAATTCTGAGCGGAACAGCACCATCCATCCGTCCCAATTCTCCTTTGGCCCAAAGCTGTGGGCCTTTCCAGGGGGCAACACGAGCAACGAGCCCGGTTGGCAATGCAGCGACTCGAAATCGACCACATGGGTGCACTCTCCTTCCGAGACAAATATCAAAGTCGGAAAGGCGTAGCGATGGGTTGAACTGAGCACCGGGGTGCCAAACCGCCGACGGAGATCGGACACGAAAAATATCTCCAGATCGAGCTTGTAGCTTCCCCCCGGCTGGTAACGGAGATGCGGGATGTCGGTGCCCGGTTGGCTTTTCCTCGTCATGGTTGCCTTATCAACAAGTAGATAAGCCCAAACCCCAGTATGTCTTGAATATACAGTTTTCAGCCTATTTCCTACCGTGATTTACGAAAGCAACTGTCTAATAATTACCGCTCCAATCCACGAACCATGCCGCGCCGTATGTTCTCTTTGCCGTCACGGCCTTGCAGAACTGCCCGCGGTGCTGGCGCCACAGCCCTTCTCAACACTTCCATCAAGAAAAACCCATGCTCAACATCCAGACTGCAAAAACCTACATCCAAGCCGCCCAGACAGGCGATCAAGCCACACTGGGCAGTGTCATTTCGCCCGACGTTGTCTGGCACCAGCCAGGAAACAACCAGTTCTCGGGCACACACCGCGGTATGGCTGCGGTAGGGGCCATGCTGGCCAAGATGATGGAAGTCTCCAAAGGAACGTTCACGATCGCAGCTGCCGACCAGTTCATGGCCAATGGCGACTGGGTGGCAATTACGCTCGAATTTTCGGGCCAACGCGATGGCATTGAGCTCAAGCAAGCGGGGGTAGACCTCCTCCGCATTGAAGGCGGCAAGATTGTCGAGGTTCGCCTTTTCTCCAGCGACCCAGCGCAAGAAGACACCTTCTGGGGACATTGAGGCGCAGGCGCGCGCCGCCTTGCTTTGCACACGGGCGACGCCCGAGGCATTCCGTGCGCATCTCCGCGTGGTTTCGCTCTCGCGGAGCGAGCCGATACCGCCTGTGCTGCCGCCCTATTTCGGCGAAACCGCCTGGCCGTTGGGCGTAGTGGTCTGGTAAGGCAGCTCAAGCATGTAGGCCAGGGCGATGAACAGGCTTTGCGCCAGGCCCATGGTGCTATTCAGCGAGCGGAAGCCGAAGGTAGAGTTGTCCTGCACCACCAGCGTCACCTGGGCCAGCTTGGCCAGCGGGCTCATGCGGCTGTCGGTGATGGCGATCAGGCGCGCGCCGCGCTCCTCGGCCATCTTGGCAACGTTGATGGTTTCCTCGGCATAGGGCGAGAACGAGATCGCCAGCATCACATCGCCCTTGCGCACCGAGCGCATCTGGCCCAGGTGCATGCTGCCCATGCCCGATACCAGGCCGACCCGCTTGTCGGTGTGCTGCAAGGCGTAGTCCAGGTACACCGCCACCGGGAACGAACGGCGCGATGCGGCGATCCAGATGCAGTCGCTCTCGGCCAGCAGGTCCACGGCCTTCTTGAAGGTCGGCCCGTGCAGGCTGGCCTGCAGCTCCTGCATGCCAGCAATGCTGCCGGACAGGAATTCGTTGGCGATCTGCACGCTGGACAGGCTGCCCGCGCCCGACTCGATCACGTCGCGGATGCGGGTCTTGTAGTTGCGCGCGGGCGCCAGCTGGCGCGACAGGCCTTCGCGGAAGATGGCCTGCATTTCCGAGAAGCCGCTAAAGCCGAAATGCTTGGCAAACCGCACCACCGCCGAGGGCTGCACGCCGCACTGCGTGGCCACCTGCTGGATGCCGTCCAACCCGATGTGGTGGCGGTTCTGCTCCACATAGCGGGCAATCACCTTGAGCTGCTTGCTCAGCGCGTCGTATTCGCCAGTGATGCGCTTGATCAGCTGGTCGACGCTGGTTTTAGGGTCCTTGTCAGCGGGCATGGTGGCCTCGGTTCTGTAAACGGGCCATCTTAATCGCGGGGAAGTAATAAATTTTCATAGACAAATAAAAATAGAAATTTTTTGTTATTTTGAGACAGCTCTTCTTATAATTAAATTCTATTTTTGAGAAGCCACACACCCATGCAAACCCCCGATAGTAAGTCCACTACGCCCAGCGCGGCCATGGTCATCGTGGGGGCCGGCCATTGCGGTGGCCGTGCCGCCCATGCATTGCGCAGCGCCGGCTGGCAAGGCGCCATCCATTTGGTCGGCGACGAAGCCCATGCGCCCTACGAGCGTCCACCCCTGTCCAAAGACCTACTGACCGGCGACAAAA
Organism: Rhodoferax sp. OV413; assembly: GCF_900104385.1. Classification (GTDB taxonomy): domain Bacteria; phylum Pseudomonadota; class Gammaproteobacteria; order Burkholderiales; family Burkholderiaceae_C; genus Rhodoferax_B. The sequence continues at coordinate 1,089,321 of NZ_FNJA01000001.1, forward strand.
CCGCTGACGCCTGCGCACTACTGTCGCCCGATGCCATGGCCGATCTGCAGATCACCCGGCATGTGGCACGGGTGACGGGCATCAACGCTGCGGCGCGCCAGGTCACGCTGTCCGATGGCCAGCAATTGCCGTACCAGTCGCTGCTGCTGGCCACCGGCGGCAAGGTGCGCACCCTGACCATCCCCGGCGGCGACCTGCCCGAGGTGCTGACCCTGCGCAACCTGGGCGACGCCGCGGCGCTGTCTACCCGCCTCGGCGCGGGCCAGCGCTTGCTGGTGGTGGGCGGCGGCTTCATCGGGCTGGAGGTCGCGGCCTCGGCGCGCAAGCTGGGCTGCGAAGTCACCGTGGTCGAAGGCGCGCCGCGCCTGATGGGCCGAGCCGTGCCCGAGCCGGTGGCCGAACGCGCGCTGGCCCTGCACCGAGAGCGCGGCGTGCGCGTGCTGTTGGGGGTGAACCCGGTCAGCATCAGCCGCACGGCCAACGGCATCAGCATGGCTTTGTCCGACGGCAGCAGTATCGAAGCGGACACGGTGCTGGCCGGCATCGGCATCGCGCCCGACCTGTCGCTCGCGCAGTCCGCCGGGCTGGCGGTGGCGCGTGGCGTGCTGGTCAACGCGCAGTTGCAGACCAGCCAGCCAGGCATCTTCGCGGCCGGTGACCTGGCCGAATTCCCCAGCGTGCTGTCGGGCCAGCTGGTGCGGCAGGAAACCTGGCACAACGCCGAAACCCAGGCCGCTATCGCCGCGCACAACATGCTGGGCGGCGCGGAGGCCTATGCATCGCTGCCCTGGTTCTGGTCCGACCAGTACGACCACCAGCTGCAGGTGATGGGCGAGCCCGCGCTGGCCGCCAGCAGCGCCACCCGCATGCTGGACGACGGTGGCCTGGTGATCTTCTACCTGGATGCAGCGAACCGCCTGGTCGGCGCCTGCGGCTGGGGCCAGAGCAGCCGCGTCGCCAAGGAACTGAAGCTGGCCCGTACCTTGGTGGAGCGCCGAATCACGGCCGCCCCCGATGTGCTGATCGACCCCGCCACCAAACTGAAAGCCTTGCTCAGCAATGACCGCTAATACCCACCTCTCTGTCGGTATCAACATCGACGGTGTGCTGCAGCACGACGGCCTGCCCACGCCCGACGCGGCCACCCGTTTTGCCTGGATACGCGACAGCGGCGCCTTCGACTACATCGAGAAGAACCACAACCCGGCGGAAGACTTCGCGCCCTACTTCGACCTGGTGGCCGAGTACGGCGTGCCCATCGGCGTGTTCGGTGGCATCTTCTGCGCCGGGCGCGACGAGGAACGCATGCGCTGGTGCCTGGCCAGCGGCGGCAAGCTCGGCGCAAAGCTGTGCAACATGCAGCTGTTTGCCCGCCACGCCGACGGCAGCGCTTTGAGCGACCAGCAGGTGGCAGACTTCTTTCTGGACGCCATGGCGCATGGCACACCCGCCCACTGCCTGCCCAGCCTGGAAGTGCACATCGACATGTGGAACGAGCAGTTTCACCGCGTCGAGCGCGTGGCCGAACTGCTGGCGCGCAGCCATGTGCCGCTGCGCATCACGCTCGACCATTCGCACCAGATATTCAAGATCAACAACCCGCAGGAACTGGCCCTCAGCGGCCTGGCGGATGCGCCGGACGGCGGCCACGCCGAGGTGCTGGCCTTGTACAAGCTGTGGCTGGAGTCGGGCTGGGTGGTGCATGCGCACACCCGTAGCGTCGCCACCAGCGTGCCGTACAACAAGGCCATGCAACGCGCGCCCGGCCTGCCAGGACGCGCCGTGCAGTACCCGTTCGTCCAGCCACCACCCGGCACTTTCCACAGCGCTTGGCGCGCAGAAGAACTGGAGCCCTGGAAGCAGGCCGTGCGCGACCTGCTGGCCTGGATGCAGGCCCACCCCGACCGCGCGCCGCAGCGCATCAGCTGCGAGTTCATCCCCTTCCCCGACTACGGTGGCGGCGGGCGCTATTCGATCTGGGACAACAACATCGCCTGTGCCAACTGGCTTCGCGAAGAGTGGAGCCAACTACAAAGCCGTGCACCGGCGGCTGCCATCGGCTAAACGCTGACAACCCAGGGCCGTTGGCGGCCCGGGCTGGGCACCGATAACCGCGCGTTATCGCGATGCCAAACCCGGCATCTTTCAGCCTCCACCCATGCCTTCTAGACTTCGCCGCTGCGAGCTGCTCGCAACCTCGAAAACAACTCTAGAGACATATTGTGAAAACCCCTCTGACCCCTTTCGCCCTGGTTATCGCCTCCGCCCTGGGCACGTTCCTGCCTGCAGCCCAAGCGCAGGAATTCCCCACCAAGCCGGTGCGCATCATCACGCCGTTCCCGGTGGGCAGCGGCCCCGAAGGCGTGGTGCGCCTGGTGGCCGACAAGCTGTCGCGCGCCTGGGGCAAGCCGGTGTTCGTCGAGAACAAGCCGGGCGGCAATGGTTTTATCGCCATCGACACCTTCAAGCGCGGCGCCACCGACGGGCATGACCTGATCCAGCTGGACAACGTGCATCTGTCGGCCTACCCGCATCTGTTCAAGAAGCTGCCCTACGATGCCAAGGCCGACTTCGAGCCGCTGCTGCCGCTGTTCAAGACCTATTTTTTCTTTGCCGTCGCCACCGACAGCAAGTACAAGACGGTGGGCGACATCGTGGCCGACGCCAAGGCCAACCCCGGCAAGCTGAACTACGGCTCCTGGTCGGTAGGCAACCCGGTGCACCTGGGCTCCGCGCTGTTTGAATCGGTCACCGCCACCGAAATGCAGCACGTGGTCTACAAGGAAACCACCATGCTGTACACCGGCGTGGCCAATGGCGAACTGTCGTTTGCGATGGGCACCAATGCCACGGCCGGCGCCATGTACCGCGCCGGCAAGCTGCGCTATGTGGGCGTGGCCGCACCGAAGCGCGTGGTGGGCTTCCCCAATGTGCCTACCGTGGCCGAGGCCGGTGGCCCCGCCAATTTCGAAGTCAGCGGCTGGACCGCCATCGCCGCACCCAAGGGCCTGCCCAAAGCAGTAGCCGACAAGATCCAGCACGACATTGAAAAGGCCCTGGCGGAGCCCGACGTGCGGGAGAAATACGCCTCCTTCGCCTACGAGCCCTTCACGCTGACGCGCGAGCAGTTCGGCCAGTACATCGCGTCCGAATCGACGCGCTATGGCGACATCATCCGAAAGGCCAAGGTCTCGCTGGACTGAGCAAGCGTTCCCGGGCCAGCGGGAACCCTGGCCTAGCTGCACCAGCACCTGCCCGCCTTCCACCTTGGCCGGGTAGGTCTTGAGGTTGACGCACACCGGCGCGTCCAGCGCAGACATTCCATGCGTTTCGTTCAGATTGCAATGAAACAGAACACTAACCCAAGTCCGTCTCGCGAGGTAGCAGAACGGAAACTTCGGTGGTATTGCTGTCGTCAGATACAGAAAGGCCAATGCTGCCCTGCTGCGCCTCGATCAAAAGTTTGGCCGAATAGGTACCCAAGCCCGTACCAGAAGGCTTGCCCAAAGTCACGAACTTATCGAAGAAGCGGTCGCGAATAGCCATCGGCACCGCACCGGAGTTGCGGATCACGATGCGCAGAGGGCTCTCGTCGAAAAGCCGCACCGAAATCTTCGATGAGGCCGGCGCCGCCTCGCACGCGTTCTTCAACAAGTTCTGAAACGCCGAGTAGCACAGGGTGACATCACCGAGCGCCGCGGGCATTTCAGCCCCCACCGGCACATCGGTGTCTACCGAGATCGACAAGCCCTTCTCGGCAAATGTCACACGGTCCATCTCGGCAATGCGCCGTAGCAATTCACCGATGCGCACAGGTGCGGCGCGCAGCACAAAGCGGCCGGTTTCGATTTTGTAGAGTTCGGACGACAGGTTCACCATGTTCAGCACCTGCATTACGCTTTCTTCCACGAGGCGCAACTGTTCGACCTGACGACGACCGATCGAGTCGTCTTCGACGATTGCCTGAACCAGCCCCAGCACGCCCGCCAAGGGCGCCTTGAGGTCGTGGCGCGTGATGCGTTCCACGTCCTCGCGCAGTTGCGCGCCTTCGACCATGCTGTCGTATTCGGCCTGCAGATCCCGGCGCAGCTGCACGTAGCGCATGAAGTTGCGCACGCGGAGCTTGAGGGTCTCCGGGTCAATGGGCTTGGTGATGTAGTCAACCGCGCCCAGATCCAGCCCTTTGAGGCGCGCATCCGCCGAGACCATGGCAGTCACAAAAATAATCGGAACGGCCTGCGCGTTGGGGTGCTGGCGCATGGCCTTGGCGACTTCGAAGCCGTCCATATGCGGCATCATGACGTCCAGCAGCACCAGATCCGGTGGATTGTCGGAAGTCGCAAGCTCCAGGGCCTTGGCGCCTGTCTGCGCCAAGCGCACGCGGTACTCACCTTTGAACAAATGCGACAGCAGCAACAAATTGTCCTGGGTATCGTCCACGATGAGGATGGTCAGACGCGCATCTTCTGGCGGTGCCACGGGCTGGGCTGCTCGCGAGGCGCGTGGCACGGAGGTGTCCACTCCGTCATCCAGGAACTGACCCGGTGCCATACACCCCGGCTTGCGCGGCTTCCAGGCCAGGGCGTTCTCCAGCCGGATCGCAAGCTTATTGGAGGTATACGGCTTGAGCAGCATGGACGAAATTCCGTATGCAATGGCCTCTTCGACTTTTCTTCGCTCAGCTTCTGCGGTGATCAAGATGAACGGGATGGCGAATAGCTTCTCATCTGCACGCATGGCCTGCAGCAGCTCGATGCCGGACATCACCGGCATGTTCCAGTCAGAAAGCACTACGTCAAAGGGGTGGTTCTTGAGTGTGCGCAAGGCCTCGGCACCATTCTTGGCGGACTGGATGTGCTCAACGCCCAATTGGCGTAACTGGTTGATCGTGACCTTGCGCATGGGCTCGAAATCGTCCACCACCAGACAGCGCACGCCTTGGCCAATGGAGGGTTCATTGGGCTTTCCGAAGATGCTCATGCCTGGACTCCTGCATATATTTCTGAGGCAACTGCGTCCCCCGCCGCCTGGGCACCGGGTTGCGCCGTACGCTGGAACCGCTCCAGGCTCACGGAAACGATCGGCACCAGTTCGTCCAGGAGTTGCCGTTGGTCGGGAGTCAGCGGATGACTTACTGCGAGTTCGATGATGGCTGCTACGTCGCCGGCACGTTTCACGGGCAGCAATAGGATGGCCGCTGGGGCGCCGCTGCCCAGCCCGGAGCGGATGCGCAAATAGCCGTCGCCCGGCTGCTCCACCTGCACCGTCTCGCCGGTGGCGACGCACCGGTCCACCAAACTCAGCGTGGAGGGGAATTCCGTGAGCGTTTCCGCTGCGGTGGCACCGCCCCCCGCGTAATGCGCCTGCGCGACAACGCCGCGCACCGGGTGGACAGTCGCAAAAAGTGCTTGCCCCAGCGGTATGTGGTGTGCAATTTCACACAGCACGGTCTGCGCGAACTGGGGCAATGCATCGGTTTGCTGAAGCGCCAGCAGCAGTTCCGAGACAGCTTTGCGGCGTGCTGCCTCACGCGACATGATCGCCTGGCTGTCGCGCAAAGCTTCGGCATCGATGCGGTGCAGCAGCACTTCACGGCGCAGGCGTCGCGCCCAGAACAACATCGCTAGCACCAGGCCCGCAACAGCTGAGGCCAGCGGAATACCCCAGCGGGACCAGATCGCAAGCAGTTGGGCGCGCGGATCGAAGGATGCCGAGAACATCTGGTACTCGACCAGCGAGATGCCGTAGTTCTTTCGCCAGGAGAGGTCCAGGCGCGAGCCTATACGGCGGCTGGTCGCAAAATACTTTGCCAGCGCATCGCGCAGGTCAGCGGCGTCGAGGCTGGTACCCCAGCCCACCTCGGTGGTTTCACCCACCGTAAACAACAGGTCCAGATTCTGAGGATCGTCACGTACCCACCGGAACGCGGATTCCGCAGCGATCACGCTGAAGTCCGCCTTCCGCTCTGCCACACGCCCTATGCTTTGCGCCGTGGGTGCGGTCTGGATCACGACGGTACGCTCCTGCGGCAGCGAGGTATTCAGCTCGCGCAGCCAGGTCTCGTAGGCCGTCCCGGCCTGCACTGCGGCAACATGTCCGCCCAGGTCTTCCGGCCGCTGCAGCGCGCTGCGCAGATCAGGCCGTGCGACCACAACGCTGCGCGTCATGAAGTACGGCACCAGCCCCATCTTCTTCTTGCGCCAGGGGGTCATATGCAGGTCGTTCGGATAGAGGTCGCACTGGCCGCTGGCGAGCAAGGCCGGTTCGTAGGTCCCATCAATCACCGTCACGCCCTGCTCATTCTGGAACTGCTGGTCCCAACCGGCGAGGGCGGTGGTCTTGGCGCGCACGCCGAGAGCGCGCGCGAACTCTTCGCCATTGATTCGGTAGAAGTCTGCGCTGGAACCTGCCACACAAATGCGCAGTTCACCGCTGCGCTGAATATCGACCAAGGTACGGCCTTGCGCTTGCAGGGCAATACCAGACAGCAGGAGCATTACGACCCGGCTCCCCCACCAGGAAAGTAGAGCGCAATTCATGGCGACGCCGATGCGTGCAGAGCGTCGAATTTCTGCAACGCCGCGTCAAAGTCGATGTTCTCGATAGCCCGGGCCACTGGAGACAAAGCATCCGCCAAGGGGTCACCGTCTGCAGTCAGCTGCTCCAATACGAAATCCATCAGATCACTGGCCTCGGCATCGTTGACCAGCAGCAGCTCGCGCAGCTGCGCGAGCAGGGTCAGCGTCTGGGGACTGCGCTCGGACACTGAAGCCATCCGTACCGCCGGTTTTTTTGCAGGCGCCACCTCTGCCCCCAAGACCTGTAGCGCGGTCACAAGGGGCTGCAGTTGTGCGACTACTTCCGCCAGCAGGCTTTCGAGCACATTTTCGGAGGCGTCTTCCAGGCAGGCGTTCTCCAGCCTGCCTGCGGCCTGGGCCACGCCGGTAGCACCAATGGTTCCCGCCGATCCTCTGAGAGTGTGCGCGCACCGCATCGCAGCGGATGGGTCACTATCCTGGCGCGCCTGCGCAAAGGTTTGTGCAAAGTTGTCATGCGCGGAGGCGAACCTGTCCAGCAGCCGCCGATAGAGAGCCACGTCATGCTCCACCCGCGCCAGGCCTTGCTCCATGTCAATGCCCGGGATGCTTGCAAGCCCCGGCGACGCCAGCGGTTCGGCGGCAACCGCAGCGGGCGCCGCCGTGTGCGCCGCAGGCTTGATCCACCGCGCCATACAGGCAAACATGTCGTTCAGCCGCAATGGTTTGGCAATATGGTCCACCATGCCAGCCGCCAAAACCTTCTCGCGGTCGCCCGCCATGGCGTTGGCTGTCATCGCGATGATCGGAAGGTCTTGGAACTGCGGTAGCGAGCGCAGGTGCCGCGTCGCGACGTAGCCGTCCATCACAGGCATCTGGCAATCCATGAGGACGCCATCGAACCGGGGATCGCTGTTGAGTATGTCCAGGGCCTCCTGCCCATTGGTGGCCAGCGCGGTCTCGATACCTGCCTGCTGCAGCAGGTCCAGAGCCAGCTCTTGGTTCAAGTCGTTGTCTTCCACCAGCAGCACGCGGGCGCCGCGCAGCTGTTCGCGGTGGTCCTGCTGGCCCAGTGCCTTCGATTCGGAGCGGCTGGTCGCAATGCGCCCCTTGCCAAGCGCTTCGCCAATGGCTTCGAGCAGGGTCGAGGGGGTGACAGGCTTGGTCAGCACTGCCTTCAAGTGCGCTCCATTGGTTTGCGCCTCCATCAGCGCCTCGTCACGCCCGAAGGCTGTCACCATGATCACCGCAGGGGCGGAGCCTCCCTTGAGCGACTGCATGCGCCGCACGGTCTCTACACCGTCCATTGTCGGCATCTTCCAGTCCATCAACACCAGGTCGAACGGCAGCTGCTGTGCATACGCCTCTTGCACCATGCGCAGCCCCTGAGCGCCGTCACGTGCCACGTCGACCTCCAACCCGAACCGCTGCGCCATGGTCGACAGGATTTCGCGCGCCGCAGCGTTGTCGTCGACCACCAACACGCGCAGCCCCATCAGTTCTTCGGCTTGGAACATGCGCCGCGGCATGGGCTCGGCCTGCAAACCGAAACGGGCGTGAAAATGGAACGTAGAGCCAGCGCCTGGTGTGCTTTCCACCCAAATGTGTCCCTGCATCAACTCCACCAAAGTGCGCGAAATCGCCAGGCCCAGCCCCGTGCCACCGTACTTGCGTGTAGTGGATCCATCAGCCTGGCTGAAAGACTGGAACATCCTGGCGCATTGCTCCGGCGTCATGCCGATACCCGTGTCTTGGACCCAGAAATGCAACTCCACTGCCCCCGGCTGCTGGCCCACCGTTTCGACTCCCAGGATGACGTCACCGCGCTCTGTGAACTTAACCGCGTTGCTGCACAGATTGACCAGTACCTGCCCCAGGCGCAGCGGGTCTCCAACCAGTGCGGTCGGCACATCGGCCACGCAATTGAACAGCAGCTCCAGGCCCTTGTCCTCCGCCTTCATCGCCACCAGGCTGGTCAGGTGGTCCAGCACGTCCTCAAGCCGGAAATCGATCTGCTCCACGGACATCTTGCCCGCCTCGATCTTGGAGAAATCAAGGATATCGTTGATGATGCCCAGCAGGCTTTCAGCGGAGCGATTCACCTTTTCGATGTAGTTGCGCTGCCTCTTGTCCAGTTGGGTCTGCAGCGCCAAGTGCGACATGCCGATGATGGCGTTCATGGGCGTGCGGATCTCGTGGCTCATGTTGGCCAGGAACTCGCTCTTGGCGCGCGTGGCGTCTTCGGCAGCCTCCTTGGCACGGTGCATGTCGTCCTGCAGCTGCTTGCGGTCGGTGATGTCCTGGTGGATACCGACGAAACGCAGTGCCCGGTTCTGCGCATCACGCTCCGTGGCGCGGCCCAGCGAGAGAATCCAGCGCCATTCGCCAGAGCGGGACTGCATCCGGAACTGGGCATGGAAATCCCCTGCACCCGGGTCGTTGATGCAATGCTCGAAACGGCTGCGCGCCTCGGCGTTGTCGTCCGGGTGCAGCAAGCGTTCCCAGGCGCGGGCCGCCCCCCCGTTTTCGATGATTTCCTCCAGCGTGTAGCCCAGCATTTCCGCCCAGATGGCATTGACCTCGCTGGTGCCTGTGGCCACATCCCAGTCCCACAGGCCCAGATTTCCACCGCGCAGCGCGAAGCTCAAGCGTTGCTCGGTGGCGCGCAGCCGGGTCACATCACGCACCGCCGCGCACACACATATTCCGTTATCTCCCAGCTCGGGCAAGCGCGACAGGCCCACGTCGATGGGGAATTCGCTGCCGTCCTTGCGTCGCCCAGATAGCTCGTTATTGCGCACCGCCATGGAGCGCGACCCGCCAGTCCCCATGAAGCCGTCGCGCAGAGCCGGATGGTTCGGGCGTACGCCATCGGGGACCAGCACCTCGATCAGTTGACCATTGAGTTCGCCGCTCGCGTAACCGAACATACGCTCCAACTGGGGGTTCACCATCGTGATACGCCCATGCGTGTCGGCCACCAGCATGCCGTCAGGCGACGAATCGAAGATGCCGTGGTACCAGGTCTCCGTGGCCTGGATAGCGGCCTTCTGCGCCGCAAGTTCCTCCGCCTGCTGCGCCAGAGTCTTGGCCTGGGCCTGGGTTTCTTCCAGCAGGCGCTGGGTCGCAACGCTGCGCTCGAGGATATGGAGATTGCCTGCCAGCACCGGCAACACCGCATCGAGCAGTGCCTGGCGCAGCCGGGTTGAGGGCTCCAGGCTGGCGATCTCGAGCACGCCCAGCAGGCCTCCCCCGCGCAGCAGCGGCAGCACGCTCACGGACCGGGGCGCGGCATCCCCCAGGGCCGAACCGATGCGCACGTAGTTTGCGGGTGGATCGGTCAAGGTGATGGGTACACCCTCCATCGCGCATTGGCCCACCAGGCCCTGCCCCAGTTGGATGTACTGCTCGAGCGATTTACGCTCGCGGTGTGCAAAGCCGGTGAGCAGACGCAACCTGCGGTGCTCCTTCTCGTAGATGTACAGCACGCCGTGGCCGACGCTTAACAAGGGGGCGACAATCGAGAAGAAAATCTGCGCCAGCTCAACGAACGAGGTGGCCGACTGCAGCTCGGTGGACACCGTGGCGGTGTGGGACTTGACCCAGCGCTGCTCCTCGAGTTCGCGTGCGCCGGTCTGCAGCACGGACACAGCACGCGCCAGGGCGCCCACATCATTCTGGTAACTGGTATGCGGGACTTCCTGCTGCAGGTCACCCGCCGCAATGCGCTCCACCGCCGAGCGCAGTTCCACGGCCGGAATGCGGATGGAGCGCGCGATCAGCCAGGCAAAGACAATGCTGAACAGCCCCCCCAGCCCCAGAATGGCGGCCGCCCAGAATTTGGTATCGGCCGCCAGATCCTGCACGGCCCGCAAGCTCGTGCGCGCACCTTCCTCCTTGGTGCTGGCCACGGCCTCCATAGCCTGGGCGACGGCTTCGCCGATCACCCCAAACTCGGGGCTGGACACGCGCTGGCGCGCCTCCTCCAGCCGGCCCTGCCGCGCCATTTGCAGCACCAGCCCCACATTCTCACGATAGGTCGCATAGCCCTGCTCGAAAGTCACGAGATTGCGCCGATTCTCTTCGCGGAAGATGCGTCCGCGCAGTTCCTCCACCTCTCGCAGCAATTCCGTATGCTCCCGCTCAAGCTGCCGCACCGCCTCGTCGCGCAGAGAAACGTCCGTGGTGAGAAGGGCCTGCCGCAGATGACGCCCCATGGTGGCGTAGTGGTACTGCACAGCGCGCGCGTTGGAGACGCCTTGCAGCTCCTTCTCGTACATGGTGTGGATTTCGCTGCTGACCTTGCCCAGCGCATGCACGCCCAAAGCCCCCAGGCCAATAGCCAGCAAAAGCACGACCGAGAAGGCCGCCACCAGCTTGTTGCGCAACGAAGAACGCTGCAGGTAATGCGTCAGTGCATGCATAGCTTGGGGTCCATTCATCTATTCAGTGTCAGCATTCATGATGGAGACAGCCCGGCTTTCACTGAGGGGCATCGAGCAGCCAGCGGCGTAGAAGCGCGCGCCTACACCAGAAAGCGTCCATCACCCTTGGCGACCTCCAGGCTCTTCTCTTTCTCGGCCATGTCCGCATCGCTATCGGCGAACTGCTGCGCAATGCGTTGGAATTCGGGCAACAGAGCCAGAAAGCTGTCGAGGATGTCGGGGTCGAAATGGCTACCCCGGCCGGCGCGCATGATGTCTACCGCCTTGTCGTGCGGCATGCCTTCTTTGTAGACACGCCGGCTGATCAGCGCGTCGTACACATCCGCCACCGCCATGATGCGTGCCGACAGCGGAATAGCCTCGCCCGCCAGCCCCTGCGGGTAGCCGCTGCCGTCCCACTTTTCCTGGTGGCCGTATGCGATCTCCTTGGCGTAACTCAGAAACTCCACCGGCATGCCCAGCGCATCCTCCGCATGCTGGATGGCATCGCGACCCAGGGTGGTGTGGGTTTTCATGATCTCGAACTCGTGCGGTTCGAAGCGCCCGGGCTTGAGCAGGATGCGGTCGGGGATGCCGACTTTTCCGATATCGTGCAAGGGGGCGGACTTGTACAGCATGTCAATCACGTGGTTATCGAGCTGCGCGTGAAATCGCGGGTGTTCCTTGAGTGCGTTGGCGAGTACCCGCACATAGTGCTGGGTACGGCGGATGTGGTTGCCGGTCTCGTTGTCGCGCGTCTCGGCCAGTGAAGCCATGGCGAGGATGGTGACGTCCTGGATGGCCGCCAATTCGCGCGTGCGCCGCTGCACTTCGGTTTCAAGAAACTGGTTCTGGTTGCGCAGAAAGTCGGCACCGGCCTTGGCCTGCAGCTGCGTGGCCACACGCGCCAGAACAATGGCGGGATTGATCGGTTTGGCTATGAAATCCGCCGCGCCCATTTCAAGTCCCTTCTTTTCATCATCGGTGCTCACCATTGCGGTCAGGAAGATGATGGGGATATCGCGCGTGACGGGCGATGCCTTGAGCTGCCGGCACACGTCATGGCCCGACAGGCCAGGCATCATCACGTCGAGAAGAATCAGGTCAGGGAAGAGCCCCCCTTGGATAATCTGAAGCGCCTTCTCGCCGGAACTGGTGATTTTGACCCGGTACTTGTCCTTGAGCAGGCCGGAGAGGAGCCAGAGATTGTCGGGGGAGTCATCTACTGCGAGGATCGTGGCACGGCTGGTCGTATCCATGGTGGTTGGCATGGGCTCCCCTGACAGGTGATTGATACGACATTGTGCATTTTTTGTAACAGATTCACACACAACGTCGCATGCGTTTCTCCACCCATTTGATGAACGCCACTGGCTTTGAAGCCTGCGTCCAGCCTGGGCAAAAGGCATTCCGGCTTCCCTCGCCTGCCCTGCTTAAATTACACAAAATAAGCCGCTAGCGCCTATACAAGCTTCGTCATACGCTATTTTTTATATAGCATCACAGCTACTTGCCCTTCGTTTCAGGCAAAGCCTCCGGGCAGCGATGCAGGCCAGGTGCAGCTGGGCTGCAGGGTGAGGCTCAGACCTGCAAAAAAACAGTATCACCTTCAATCTTGACCGGATAAGTCTTCAGATTGACGCAGACCGGCGCACCCAGCGCCCGGCCGTCGCGGATGTCGAAGCGGCCGTTGTGCTTGGGGCATTCGATCACGTGCTCCATCACCAGGCCGTCGGCCAGGTGCACTTTCTCGTGGGTGCAGAGCCCGTCGGTGGCGTAGACCTTGTCCTTGTAGCGGTACACCGCGTAGGTGTGGTTGTTGTGGTCGAAGCGCACCACGTCTTCGTCGTCAATATCGTCCAGTGCGCAAATCTCGGTCCAAGCGGTCATCTTTGTCTCCTTGTGCTTATTTGTTCGCGGCGACAGACATGGGCCGCACCACCGCATAGCCGGGCTGCTTCACCTGCTGCAGCAGCGCAGGCAGGATTTCACGGTAGGCGTCCCACAGGCTGGTGGCGGGCGCCGGGCATTCACTCTGGATAGCGGCGTGCAGCTGCGGCAGCGCGTGGTACGGCACCATCGGGAACATGTGGTGCTCCAGGTGGTAGTTCATGTTGGCGTAGAGAAAGCGGAACACCGCATGCGTGTGGAAGGTGCGGGTGCTATGCCGGTGGTCGTACACGTTCTCGGCCAGGCCGGCGTGCTGGGTCAGGTTGAACAGCTGGGTCAGCGCGCCGCCGTAGAAGCGCGGTCCGACCACCAGCATCAGTGGCAGCACGCTCTGTAGCAGCACGCAGGCCACGGCCAACGCGATGAAGATCGCCAGGTAAATGCGCGATGCGCGAATCACCTTGGGCTGCTCTTGCGCGGGGATGAAATGCAGGCCGTCGGCGCTGATGCGGCCAAACGCATGGCGCACGATGTTGGCGATCTGCGCCGCGCCGGATTTCAAGAAGAACAGGTCTGCCAGCAAACCACCCAGGCTGACTGGCTGCTGCACCGCAATCTCGGCATCGCGCCCGACCATCATGGTGTGTGTGTGGTGGCGGGTGTGGCTCCAGCGCCAGTAGTGGCCCTCGTGCAAGGTCATGAAACCGGCCAGTTGGTAGAACATCTCGTTCAGCCAGCGGGTCTTGAACGGCGTGCCGTGCGACAACTCATGCGCGCGGTGGTCGCTGGACGCGTACAAGATGCCGTACAGCGCAAACGCCGGCACGCACCACCAACTGCCCCAGGTCAGCACACCGGCCGTACCGCTGGCCAGCAGCAGCGCCAGCCACAGGCCGTAGTTCCACAGGCTGTGGCGGTCGTTGCGCTGCATCAGCTGCTTGAGCAGCTTGCGGTCTACGCTGGGGCTGAACCACTGCGGATCGGCAGGGGCTGGCTGCGGCAGATCGGCATCGCCGCGCAGGGCGTAGCGGTTGGATGGGGTGGGCATGGAGGTCTCCGAATGGTTGAAATAGTGGCTGAATGGTAGGTTCTGCAGCCTGAAGAATGACAACCGTTCGGCATTCAATGGCATAAACTGCCATACCCAATGACATACATGTCAAACATGAACCAACTGCCCTCTTCCACCCGCCCCACCATGGCCGACGTGGCCCGCGCCGCCGGGGTCAGCCCGTCCACGGTGGACCGCGTGCTGAACGCCCGCGTGCCCGTGCGCAGCGACACCGCCAGCCGCATCCATGAGGCAGCGCAGGCGCTGGGCTACCACCCGGTGGGGGTGATACGCGCGCGCCTGCAGGACGAGCGACCGCGGCGCACGCTGGGCTTTTTGCTGCAGCAGCGCAGCTCGGCGTTTTACGGTGGCCTGGCCGACGCGCTGAACGCAGCGACCCAGGCCAGCCCCGACATGCAAGGCCGCGCGGTGGTCGAATTCCTGGCCGACCTGGCGCCGCAGGCGGTGTGCACGCAGCTGGAGCAGCTGGCCAAGTCCTGCGACGCACTGGCGCTGGTGGCTGCCGACCATCCGCGCATCAGCGAAACCATCGCCCGGCTGCGCGCCCAGGGCAAGCCGGTGTTCGCGCTGGTATCGAACCTGGACGCCGCCGCCCACGCCGGCTATGCGGGGCTGGACAACCGGAGGGTGGGCCGCACGGCGGCCTGGTTCATCACCCGGCAGGCGCGGCAGGCCGGGCCGATAGGCATCTTCGTCGGCAGCCACCGCTACCAGTGCCAGGAGCTGTGCGAGATGAGCTTTCGTTCCTACGTGCGCGAACACGCGCCGGACTTTGAATTGCTGGAGCCTGTCGTCACGCTGGAGAGTGACCACTACGCGCAAGAGGCCACACGCGATTTGCTGCAGCGGCACCCCGATCTGGTCGGCGTATACGTGGGCGGTGGCGGCATTGATGGCGTGCTGCAAGCCCTGCGCGACCATGTGGACAGCCAGCCGGCGGTGCCCCTGGTGGCAGTGGCACACGACCTGACGCCGACCACGCGTGAAGCTTTGGTCAGCGGCTATCTGCAGGCCGTGCTGTCGCACCCCTTGCCACAGCTGGCCGAGCGCCTGGTCGGCGCGATGGCAGAAGCGCTGGCAGAGCCCGCTCCACTGGCCCGCCAGATCATCGTGCCCTTCGACATCCACACGCCAGAAAGTGTATGAAATGTGCCTCTAGCGCATATATAACCTGCGCCAGCAGCTATCTATTTGATAGTATTTAGCCCAACTGCACCAACACCTGCCCGCCTTCCACCTTGGCCGGGTAGGTCTTCAGGTTGATGCACACCGGCGCACCCAATGCCCGGCCGTCGCGGATGTCGAAGCGGCCGTTGTGCTTGGGGCACTCGATCACGTGTTCCATCACCAGGCCATCACTCAGGTGCACATGCTCGTGGGTGCACAGCCCGTCGGTGGCGTAGACCTTGTCGTTGTAGCGGTAGACGGCGTAGGTGTGGTTGTTGTGGTCGAAGCGCATCACGTCTTCATCGTCGATATCGTCGAGTGCGCAAACTTCGGTCCAGTTGCTCATGGGGGTATCTCCTTATGGGTAATTATTCGGGGGCTACGGGGGCTACAGGCAGCGGGCGCACCACGTAGTAGTGCGGGTCCTTGGCCTGCTTGAACAGCGCGGGGATGATCTCGCGGTAGGCTTCTACCGTGCTCTGGTACGGCGGCGGGCAGTCGTCCTTGATGGCTTCGTGCAGCTGCGGCAGCGCGTGGAACGGCACCATGGGGAACATATGGTGTTCAACGTGGTAGTTCATGTTCCAGTACAGAAAGCGGAACACCGGGTTCATGTAGACGGTGCGGCAGTTCTTGCGGTGATCCAGCACGTTTTCCGGCAGGCCCGCATGCTGGGTCAGGCCGAAGAACGTGTAGAGCCAGGTGCCGCCCATCACCGGCAGCAGGCCGAACAGCACCAGCGGCAACCAGCTGCCGAAGTAGACGGCGCTGGCGATCAGCACTGCGTAGATTGCCACCCAGGCACGCGCCTCTTTGACCATCTGCGGCCATTCCATTTCTGGCACAAAAGTCTTTTCCTCTTCGCCCAGAATGCCGCAGGCATTGCGCAGCACGCGCCACAGTTCGCGCGGGCCGGACTTGATGGAGAACGCGCCCAGCAGCGTACCCAACAGATCCGTAGGCAGTGGCACGGCGACTTCGGGGTCGCGGCCGGTCACCAAGGTATCGGTGTGGTGGCGCGCATGGCTCCACTTCCACACGCTGGGGCGGCGCAGCACCTGGAAGCAGGCCATCTGGTACAGCACGTCGTTCATCCAGCGGGTCTTGAAGGCGGTGCCGTGGCCGGCTTCGTGCCAACGCGAATCGGCCGGGCCGGCGTACAGCGTGGCGTAGACAAAGAAAGCCAACCAGGCCCAGCCCGTGCCCCAGGTGGCGACCAGCACCGCGCCGGCCGCAATGATCAGCGCGTACCAGAGCACCGTGTCGCGGATCGCCTGCGCGTCTTCGCGCTGCATCAGCTGCTTCATGCGGGCGCGCGGTACCGCGCATTTGTACCAGCTGGCGTTGACCAGGCCGGCAGCTTGGGCGCGTTCGCCGGCGCCGGAAATCAGGTGGTAGTCGTCTTGGGTGCGAGCCCAGTTCGGGCTGGCGTAGCTGGAGGTTTCGGCGGTGGGCATCGGGCGTATGTCTCGTTATGTGGAAGCGATGGCGGATGCTAAAACCAATGCCGACCGCTGTGTGATGCAAAACCTCAAAAAGCATCATTTCATATCAAAAACCATCAAACACCTAGGCGAAAAACTTGCATTTGTGGCAGACGATGGGATGATGCGGGCCATGAAATCCAAAGTCACCCTGAACGATGTTGCCGAAGCCGCGGGCGTCAGCACCGCCACCGTCGACCGCGTGCTGAACAGCCGCCTGCCGGTGCGCGAAGGCACGGCGCTGCGCGTGATCAGCGCCGCCGAAAAGCTCGGCTACCACGCCGTCGGTGTGATGCGCGCCCGGCTGAAAGAGCGCGTGCCGGTGCGGCACCTGGGCTTTTGCCTGCAAAAGCGCAACGAGCATTTCTACCAAACCCTGGCTGCCGCGCTGCAGCAGGCCGCCGCCCAGAACCAGCCCGAAACCTGCGTCGCCCACATCACGTTCATGGACGCGCTGGAACCGGCGGCAATTGCCGAGCAGCTGCTGGAGCTGGGCAGCAAGGTCGATGCGCTGGCCATCGTTGCCGTGGACCACCCGCATGTCACTGCCGCGGTGGAGACGCTGTATGAACAGGGCAAGCCCTGCTTTGCGCTGCTCAGCGACATCAGCGCGCCGCACCGGGCCGGCTATATCGGCCTGGACAACCGCCAGCGCGGCCGCACTGCCGCCTGGGCCGTCAGCCGCCTGAACCGGCAAGCCACCGGCGAGGTTGGCGTGTTCGTCGGCAGCCACCGCTACCTGGGCCACGAGCTGTCGGAGATCAGCTTCCGCTCGTATCTGCGCGAGAACGCGCCCGGCTTGAAGGTGCTGGATACGCTGGTGAACCTGGAGGACCCGCAGCTGGCCTACGAGGCCACGTTGGAGCTGCTGGCCCGGCACCCGGAGCTGGTGGGCCTGCACCTCACTGGTGGCGGCGGCGCCGGTGTGATCCGCGCGCTGCGCGAAGAGGCAGCCGACCGCCAGCTGGTCGTCGTCTGCAACGAGCTCAACGCCACCACCCGCGCCGCGCTGATCGACGGCGTGGTCGATCTGGTGATCCACACCCCGCAAGAGCGCCTGGCCCAGACCGCCGTGGCCCAGATGCTAGCCGCCACCCTGCCCGGGGCGGCCTACACCGGGCCGCAGCAGAAGCTGTTGGCGATGGACTTGTTCACACCCGAGAACATGGGCTAGCGCTTCGCGCCTCGGGCGCTGGCCTCATGTATCCGATCCATAAAGTTGCACCCCCAGGTTAAAACATTGCAACCGAGAGGAAACAGAAATTTTAATAATCATGTAATTATTTCTCCACCGTCATACGGACGGAAAACTGGCTGGTGGCATCCGGCCAGGATGACAAAAAAACCTCCCCGAGGTTCTACAAAATGGAGACACAAGAATGCCCAATACCCGAAAGCAACCGCTGATCCTGGCCCTCAGTTTTATCGGTGTCGCAACGCTCTACGCCTGTGGCGGCGGCAACACCGTCACCCAAGCTGCTCTGGGCACAAAGTCCGTCAACAAACTGAGCGTTGATGGGTTCCAGTTCAAGGATCTGAACAAGAATGGCAAGCTGGACGTGTATGAGGACTGGCGCAAAACCCCAGCGGACCGCGCCAAAGACCTGGTGGCCCAGATGACGGTGGCAGAAAAAGCCGGCGCCATGATGCATGGCACGGCCCCCACTACCAGCACCGGCTACGACCTGGCGTCCCTCACCACCTTGCTCACAGACGGCAAGGTGAACACCTTCATCACCCGCCTCAGCCTGGATACCCAAACCATGGCAGACCAGTACAACCAAATGCAAGAAGTGGCCGAAGGTACGCGGCTCGGCATTCCGGTATCGCTGAGTACCGACCCACGCAACCATTTCCAGTACACGGCGGGTGCCAGCGTGGCATCGGGCAGCTTTTCCAAATGGCCAGAAACCTTAGGCATGGCGGCGATTGGAGACGCCGCGTTGACCAAGCGCTTTGGTGATATTGCCCGCCAGGAATACCTTGCTGTTGGCATCACCCAAGCCTTGTCGCCCCAGGCGGACCTGGCCACCGACCCGCGCTGGGCACGCACCAATGGCACGTTTGGCGAAGATGCCGATCTGGCCAAGAAGATGGTGCAGGCCTACATAGAGGGCTTTCAGAATGGGAGCACCGGCCTGCACAAAGATAGCGTGGTGGCTGTGGTCAAACACTGGGCCGGCTACGGCGCAGCGAAAGATGGCTGGGACAGCCACAGCGCTTACGGCAAATACATAACATTTCCGGGCAACAACTTTGCCTACCACCTGAAACCCTTTGAAGGTGCATTCGCTGCCAATGCGGGATCGGTCATGCCCACCTATTCCATGCCGGACGCAGCGCTGACCTACGACGGCATCAACTTTGAACAGGTAGGCGCAGGCTTCAGCAAGCAAATGTTGACCGACCTGTTGCGCACAAAAATGGGATTCAAAGGCGTGGTGCTGTCAGACTGGGCTATCACCGAAGACTGCAACAGCATCTGCACGAATGGCGCGGCTGCGGGCACCTCGCCCTCGTTTGCCAATTTCGGTACGCCCTGGGGCGTGGAAAACCTGACAAAAGCGCAACGCTATGTCAAAGCCGTGAATGCCGGCATGGACCAATTTGGCGGCGTGACCGACAGCAGCCACCTGATCAATGCAGTGACATCGGGCAGCTTGACGGAAGCCCGGCTGGGCGAGTCGGCGTACCGGGTGATGCTGCAAAAATTCCAGCAGGGCTTGTTTGAAAACCCCTACGTGGATTCGTCTACATCGGTCGCCACCGTGGGCAACGCCAGCTTTTTGGCAGAAGCCCTGGATGCACAGCGCAAAGCTTTGGTGCTGCTGGAAAACAAGAACAGCGTGTTGCCGTTGGCCGCCACGGTCAAAAAGGTGTACCTGTATGGCGTTGAAGCCAGTGTCGCCAGCCAGTACGGCCTGACCGTGGTGGCCACGCCGGAGCAAGCCGATGTGGCCATCGTGCGGGTGAACGCGCCTTACGAAACACTCCACCCTGGCTACATCTTTGGCACCTTCCAGCACGAAGGCAGCCTGGCCTATGCCGATGGCAATGCCGACTATGAGGCCATCAAAGCCGCCAGTGCCAAGGTGCCGACCATCGTGACGGTGTACCTGGACCGCCCGGCCATCCTGACCAATGTGCGCGACAAGGCGGCCGCCATCCTGGGCAACTTCGGTGTCAGCGATGTCGCCCTGTTCGACGTGCTCACGGGCAAGGCCAAACCGCAAGGCAAGCTGCCGTTCGAGTTGCCCTCTTCCATGGCCGAGGTTGAGGCCCAGCTGTCGGATGTGCCGCATGACACCGCACATCCTCTGTACCCGGTATTCCACGGGCTCGCGTACTAAACTGCAGCATCTATAACCACCGATAAGCACCGCTGTTTGCAGCGG
Organism: Rhodoferax sp. OV413; assembly: GCF_900104385.1. Taxonomy (GTDB): domain Bacteria; phylum Pseudomonadota; class Gammaproteobacteria; order Burkholderiales; family Burkholderiaceae_C; genus Rhodoferax_B. The sequence continues at coordinate 1,109,289 of NZ_FNJA01000001.1, forward strand.
TGCTTATGCAATATGACGCGATGGCCAGCCCCATCGACACCGTGGACAGGGGCTTGTCATACGCATGGATAGATGCCACCCCATGGATACCCGATACAAAACTGTTTCCAATGCGATTGCCCGGGCGCAATTGGTATTTGCCGATGCCATCGGGATGACGGGCGAAGAAGTGCTGCGCAGCGCTGGCATCAGCCAGGAAGAACTTCTGCGGGACAACGGTCGCATAGAAGCGCGCAAACATCTTCGCCTGGCAAAAATGTTTGCCCACCTGCCGATTCCGTACGAGAGATTTATCTACGGAGGACTGGACCCACTGTTCAACCACTTCCCTCAGCTGGCGGCCGTCTGTGCCAACTGCCCCACCCAGCGCGAGGCGATCAACACCTTCATGCAGTTTCGCGGAATCATTGGCGAGCTGGATTTTTTATACTTTTTTGAGGCCAACGGCATAGTTCGCCTGGAATTCATTTCTGAAAGCATGCCGCCGACCTTCGACAAAGGTGCGCTGGCCAATTTAATGAACATTGCCCAGATCGCGCGCCACTACTGCCTGGGCGCGCGCCTGCCGATGCGCTGCCATCTGGTGGGGCCTGCACCTGCCGATGTCGGTGTGATCGAAGACTTTCTGGAGGGCAAGGTCATGTACAACATGCCTGCCAACAGCCTGGAGTTTTCCGCGTCCTACCTGGATATTCCCTACCCGCATTTCAATGCGGTGCTGCATCGGGTTTTTAGCCAAAAACTCAGCGATGAACTGGCCTCTATCCAAACCCGGGGAGCCTTGTCGACACGGGTAGAGCAGGCCATTCGGGGCCAATTCACGTCCGAGCATGTCAATCCAACGGGTGATGTGGTGCTGAAGCATGTATGCGAGCAGATGAACACCACGCGCTGGACACTCTGGCGCAAACTGCAGCTGGAAGGCCAGACCTACCAAAGTCTGGTTCTCAAAGTGCGCACCGAAGTGGCACGCGGCTTTTTAGCCAAGCCCGCCATGTCGCTGGGCGAAATCAGCCACCACCTGGGCTTTTCATCCCAAAGTGCCTTCAGCCGATTCTTCAAAGACCAGGAAGGCATCGCCCCCAAGCTCTACCGCCACCGGATACTGGGACGGGAATAAGACGCCTCAGATGCTATCCAAACAATAGCTACCCGCGCTGGTCGAGTGTGCGCCAGAGGGCGATTACCTTAAAAACATCACACCAGCGTCTTCAGCACCGCCACGGCCAGCGCGTGGTCCTCAGCCTGCGGCAGGCCAGACACCGTGACCGTGCCGACCAGCCCGGCACCGCGGATGCGCAGCGGGAACGCACCGCCATGGGCTGCGTACTCGCGCGGGTCCAGGCCGGTAGCGGTATCAAAGTCGGTGCCCTTGCTGCGGTACAGCGTGCCCATGTAGAACGAGCTGCGGGCAAAGCGACGCACCACATTGTTCTTGCGGCGTACCCAGTCCACGTTGTCGGGGTTGGTGCCCTCCATCGCATGCTGGAACAGCTGCAAATCGCCAAAGCGGATGTCGACCAGCACCGCCTGGCTGGCGCGCTCGGCCGCCCGCACGATGCCCAGGCCCAGGTCCAGCGCGATGGCATTGGAGAAATGGCTGAACTGCAGGGCTTCTTCCTGGCGCAACAGTTCTTGCAGCAGGGATTTTTCGGTCTCGGGCATGGCGGTCTCCAAACGGAAATGTTGCAAAGCCGCCATCATGCCCGTGACCGGAGCCCACCCCAAAAAAGAACCGCCACAACTGCTGGGCAGGTGCGGCGGCAATGGAGTTCGATGGGAATGGTTAGCTACATTTAATATAGCTGCCTGCGCAGTCAGTACCTGTGCCAGAGCCTTATTCTATGTAAATCAGCTGACCGTGTTCAATGTGCGCTGGAAGAAGCTGCTGAGCTTGCTCCAGGGGATCAGGTTCACGCGGTCGTACAGGTCGACGTGGCCCGCGCCGGGGATGACGTGCAGCTCTTTCGGCTCGGCGGCGAGCTTGTAGGCCAGTTCGCTGAACTCCTTGGAATGGGCTTTGTCGCCGGTGATGAACAGCATGGGCCGCGGCGAAATCGTCTCGATGTCGTTGAACGGATAGAAGTTCATGAACTTGACGTTGCTGGTCAGCGTGGGGTGGGTGGTCAGCAGACGCGTTGAGCTCTTGGGCGTGTACTCGCCGCGGGGCGTGCGGTAGAAGTCATAGAACTCGCGCTGGATGGGGTGGGTTTGCGCGTTCAGTACATGGTCCGTGCCGCCGGTGTACTTGATGGGAGCGCCCGAAAATTCTGCATAGCGTTGCTCTGCAGCGTCGGCAATGATGGTCTTGCGTTGCGCCAGTGTCTGCGAATGGTTGAGCGCATCGCGGTTGGCCGCGCCCATGTCGTACATGCTGACGGTGGCAATGGCTTTCATGCGCGGGTCGATCTTGGCGGCACTGATGACGAAGCTGCCGCTGCCGCAGATGCCGATGGCACCAATCTGTTCGCGGTTCACAAACGGCCGGGTACCCAGGAAATCCACCGCGGCACTGAAAGCCTCGGCATAAATGTCCGGCGCAACCGCATTGCGCGGCTGGCCGTCGCTCTCACCCCAGAAAGACTGGTCTATGGACAGCGCCACAAAGCCTTGCTCGGCCATTTTGGTAGCGTACAGATTCGAACTTTGCTCCTTAACGGCCCCCATGGGATGGCCCACAACCAAGGCCGCGGTCTTTTTGCTGCGGTCCAGGTTCTTGGGCGTGAACAGGTTGCCCACCACCTTCATCTGGTACTGGTTCTTGAAGCTGACCTTCTGCACCGTGACCAGAGCGCTGGTATAGAAGTTATCCGCACCGTTCGACATGTCGGGCACCGCAGTTGCGTCGGCCGCAAAGGCCGCGCCGCCGGTGGCAGACAGCACGCCCAGCGCGGCTGCACCGGTGCCGGCTTTTACCAAGAAGTCACGTCGGCCAGTCAGCTCTGCAAGGTTCTCATCGCCATTGAGGATGGGCATGTTCATATTGAATACTCCGTTTGAAAAATGAAAAAGAAGGGTTGAAGACGCGGACCGCGTCAATCCTGGATACGTTCGATGCGGACCTTCAGCGGCCCGGAGCGTTGCAGCGCAGCCAGGCCGGTGGCTACCTTGCCCATCCGCACCAGCCCGTCGGCATACACGTTGTCGCCGGCAAAGATCGTCAGGTTGTTCCACGGGGCGTAGTAGGTGATGTCGCCCGCCACCGGGTCCATACCGATCGGTGCGCCCACCGTTGAGAGCTTGCGTGGCAGATCACCAATGCGCTCGACCTTGGCAAAGTCCACCAGGGTGATGGTGAGCGGCAACAGCGCCACGAAATCGCGGGTGGTGGCGTTGTCCACCAAGGTGGCGGTGGCGATGTCGCTATTGACGTGCAGGCGAATCTTCATGGGTAACTCCTGGGCAAAGACGGACAAGGCGGACAAGGCAAAGAACCATAGAACCGCGCTGCGCAGCCTGCGGGTTTTGCCTTCTGGGGTGCTGGGGTTTGCTTGCATGGCGAGAATTTTCGCGGCCATCGCAGACCCTGACTAGATAATCAATGCTTACATTCTTTGTTAGTTTTTCTAATCAATATTTGGATCACACTCGCCCCATGGCACGACGCAACCTCAACGATTTACTGGCCTTTGTGACCGTGGCGCGCGAAGGCAGCTTTACCCGTGCCGCCGCTGCGCTGGGGGTCACGCCATCGGCACTCAGCCAGGCCATTGGCGGGCTGGAAACACGCTTGCGCATCCGCCTGTTGACGCGCACCACGCGCAGCGTGTCGCCCACCGCGGCAGGCGAACGGCTGGTGCAGGCCATAGGCCAGCGCTTCGACGAAATCGAGGCCGAGCTGGACGCCCTGACCGACATGCGCGACAAGCCTGCCGGCACGGTGCGCATCACCAGTGGCGACCACGTGCTGCAAACCATCTTGCTGCCCAAGCTGGCACCGCTGCTGCTGGCGTACCCCGATGTCAAAGTGGAGTTCAATGTGAACTACGGCTTCAGGGACATCGTGGCCGACCGCTTCGATGCCGGCGTGCGGCTGGGCGACACCATCGACAAAGACATGGTCGCCCTGCCGATTGGCCCCCAGCTGCGCATGGCCGTAGTGGCAGCACCAATGTACTTTGCTACACACCCAAAGCCCAAAACGCCGCGCGATCTGGTGGAGCACCGCTGCATCAACATCCGCTACTCGCTGCAGAGCGGCCTGCCTGCCTGGGATTTCGAGCGGCAGGGCCAGACGCTGAACGTGCGCGTGGACGGGCAGCTGGTGGTGAACACCACGCCCCATATCGTGCAGGCGGCGCTGGCCGGGCTGGGCATCGCATTTCTGCCCGAAGACGAGTTCGCACCGCACATCGAACAAGGGCATTTGGTGCGCGTGCTGGAAGACTGGTGCGCCCCGTTTGCCGGCTACTTTTTGTACTACCCCAGCCGCCGGCAGCCCTCGCCCGCATTCACTTTGGTGGTGGATGCGCTGCGCGTGTCCAGCGTGGCCAAGCCCAAGCGCCGCTGAAATCGACGCCCCCCACACGCCATGAACATTGTTGATCTACCCCTAGGACGCACCACCCTGGCGTCCACCCGCCCCGCATGGGGCGCCGTGTTATCGCTGGCGCTGTGCGTGTGCGTGCTGATCGCCTCTGAATTCATGCCGGTCAGCCTGCTGACCCCGATTGCACACGACCTCGGCATGTCGGAGGGGCGCGCGGGACAGGCGATTTCCATCTCCGGCATTTTTGCCGTGCTCACCAGCCTGCTGAACGCGCCCTTGACCGGCAGCTTCGACAGGAGGCGGGTATTGCTGGGTTTCACCGCGCTGCTGACGCTATCCGGCGTGGTCGTGGCATCGGCCACCAACTACACCGTGTTCATGCTGGGCCGCGCGCTGCTGGGCGTGGCCATCGGCGGCTTCTGGTCCATGTCTACCGCCACCATCATGCGGCTCGTGCCCGCGCATGCGGTGCCCAAGGCCTTGGCCATCCTCAATGGCGGCAATGCACTGGCAGCCACCATAGCCGCCCCGTTGGGCAGCTTTCTTGGCCAGTATCTGGGATGGCGAGGCGCGTTTTTCATGGTGGTTCCGCTCGCCGTGGCCGCATTCGCTTGGCAATGGGCCCGCATGCCGACCATGCCCGGCGCGCAACGCAACACATCGGGCAACCCCTTTGTTCTGCTGCGGCGGCCCGAGGTGGCGCTGGGCCTGGCGGCCGTGATGCTGCTGTTCATGGGTCAGTTCGCGGTGTTCACCTATCTGCGGCCGTTCCTGGAAACCATTACCGGCGTCGCGGTGTCGACCTTGTCGCTCATGCTGCTGCTGATGGGGTCCAGCGGCCTTGTGGGCACCTACATCGTCGGGCAGCTGCTGAAGGCACGGCTGTTTACCTACCTGGTGCTGATTCCGCTATGCATGGCGGTGCTGGCGCTGCTGCTGATTGCCCTGGGCGCATCTGCCAGCGCCGTCGCCCTGTTGCTGCTGGGCTGGGGCCTGATTGGCACGGCAGCCCCCGTTGCATGGGGCGTGTGGTTGAGCAAAACGCTGCCGCACGACGCAGAGACGGGTGGTGGCCTGATGGTGGCCGCTATCCAACTGGCCATCACCCTGGGCGCAGGCCTGGGCGGCGCCCTGTTCGATGCGATGGGGTGGTGGAGCACGTTTGCGCTGGGGGCGATGCTGCTGGCCGGCTCTGCGGTGCTGGCGTGGGCAGCGTGGTGGGTAGCCCGCTAAAACTGAACCTTCAAACGCCAACCGCCGCGGCTGTGAGGCAGGCGCGGCGGTTTTGCTGTTTGCTATATCTTCTATAGCTGCTGGCGCAGATACTTCCTGCGCCAGAGCCCTATTTTCTATAAATCAGGTACGGCGCTTCTTGTTGCGGTACTGGTCGGCCACCACGGCGGCGACGATGATGCCGCCCTTGACCATCTCCTGGTAATAGGCGTCGATACGGATGAAGGTAAAGCCCGACATCATCACGCCCAGGATCAGGATGCCGATGACGGTGCCGGTGACCCGGCCGAGGCCGCCGACCAGCGAGGTTCCGCCGATGACCACGGCCGCAATCGCGTCCAGCTCGTAGCTCACGCCCATGCCGGACTGGCCGGAGATGGCGCGCGCCGCGGTCACGGTACCGGCCACACCGCTGAGCAGGCCGGCAATGGTGTAGATCCAGATCAGGTGGCGGTTCACATTGATACCCGACACGCGGGCCGCCTGGCGGTTCGCGCCGATGGCGTAGGTGAACTTGCCGAAGCGGGTGTAGCGCAGCACCACGTGGGCAATCGCCACGATCACCAAGAAGATGATCACCGGGTTGGCCCCCTCGCCGATCCAGGCGAACTCTGGGGTCAGCATGCTGACGGGCATGCCGCCGGTAAACCATTTGGCAAAGCCGCGTGCAGCCACCATCATGCCCAGAGTGGCAATGAAGGGAGGGATACCGGTGGCCGCAATCAGCCAGCCGTTGATCAAGCCCACCACCACGCCCACCAGCACCCCGGCCAGGATGGGCCAGATCGGGTTCAGGTCGGTCAGATGCGGGAACACGGCGCGCGGAAAGTCCGACACCTGGGCCAGGCTGGCCGCTACCACCGCAGACGCGGCCACCACCGAGCCCGACGACAGGTCAATGCCGCTGGTGATGATGACCATGTTGACGCCCACCGCAATGATGCCGATGACCGACATTTGCAAGATGATGACTTGCAGCCGCTCGGCGTTGAACATGAAACTTTGGCCGTTCAGATACCAGCCCAGCGCCTCAAAAAAGACGCAGATACCCAGCAGCACCAGCAGGATGCTGAACTCTGGGGGCAACTTCATTTTTGCTTTGGTACCGCCTGACGCGGGCTGGGAGATGGTGGGGGAGCTCATACATTCATTCCTTTTAAATTACTTTGCAGCCAGGTCCATGACGGAGACCTGGTTGGCGTCTTTGCGGTCCAGGATGCCGGTGACCTGGCCGCCGTGCATCACCACGACGCGGTCGCTCATGCCCAGCACCTCGGGCATTTCCGACGAAATCATCAAAATGGCCACGCCCGTGCCGGCCAGCTCAGACACCAGGCGGTGGATTTCGGCCTTGGCCCCCACGTCAATGCCCCGGGTGGGCTCGTCCAGGATCAGGATGCGCGGATTCGTCAGCAGCCAGCGGCCTACCAGCACTTTTTGCTGGTTGCCGCCCGACAGGTTCTGGATGATCTCGTCCATGCTGGGCGTCTTCACGCGCAGGCGCTTGGCCATTTCCAGGCAGTCTTTGTTGAGCTGCTCGCTCTGCACAAAGCCTTTGCTCACGTAGCGCTGGTTGAGCACAGCCGAGTCCATGTTTTCCTGGATGTTCAACGCCAGGAAGCAGCCGGTTTCCTTGCGGTCTTCGGTCAAGAACGCCATGCCCGCGGCCAGCGCCTGCTGCGGCGTGCGGATGTGTATGGGCTCGCCCTTGATGGAAATCGTGCCCGAGGTCGCAGGCACCACGCCAAACAACGCCTCGGCCACATTCGAGCGACCGGAGCCGACCAGGCCGGCCATGCCGACGATCTCGCCAGCACGGATGTCGAAGCTCACATTCTTGAAGATGCCCTCGACGCACAGGTCTTTGACCGACAGCACGACATCGCCAATCGGCACGTCCAGCTTGGGGAACATCTGGGTGATCTCGCGGCCCACCATCATGCGGATGATGTCGTCGCGGGTCACCTCGGAGGACAAATGGGTGGCGATGTACTGGCCGTCGCGGAACACCGAGAACTCGTCGGCGATCTCGAACAGCTCGTTCATCTTGTGCGTGATGTAGATGATGCCTTTGCCCTGAGCCCGCAGGCGGCGAATGATGGCGAACAAATGCGCCACTTCGGTTTCGGTCAGGGCCGATGTCGGCTCATCCATGATCAGCACGTCGGAGTTCCAGGACACGGCCTTGGCAATCTCCACCATCTGGCGGTTGGCGACAGACAGTTCCTGGATCTCTATCGCCGGGTCGATATCGATGTTCAAGTCCTTGAACAGCTCGGCGGTCTTGCGGTTCAGCTCGGCGTGGTCTACCAGACCCAGCCAATTTTTCGGTTCGCGGGTGATCCAGACGTTCTCTGCCACCGTCATGTACGGCATCAGGTTCAGCTCCTGGTGGATCATGGCGATGCCCTGGTTCAGCGCGTCCAGCGGCGACTTCAGCACGATGGGTTGGCCACGCAGGCGGATGTCGCCCTTCTCTGGCGTGTAGATGCCCGCAATGATCTTCATCAGAGTGGACTTGCCGGCGCCGTTTTCGCCCATCAGCGCATGCACAGTACCTGCGCGCAGCTTGAGTTGCACATTGTTGAGTGCGACCACACCTGGAAATATCTTCAGGATGCCCTGGATCTCCAGCAAAGGCGGAACGGCGGCGGCGGACGGCGCAGCCGGTCGCTCCATGGTGGCGGTATCTGACATACAGCTAGCTCGATTGAACGGTAAAAATGGGTAGACGCCCCCATCGCTGGAGGCGTCTGGCTAATGACCAATAAGACCAATAAGGCAAATTAGTTTTTGCCGGAGTACTTGGCCAAGTTAGCCGGCGTTACCAGTTCAAATGGCACGTTGACGAAGCGTTCGACGGGCTGCTTCTTGGACAGCTTCAGGGCTGCGTCCAGCGCGCCGCTGCCTTGGCCGGCCGCGTTCTGGAACACGGTGACCTTCAGGTCGCCCGCCTTCATGGAAGCCAGCGCGTCAGGGGTGGCGTCGATGCCAGCCACGATGGAAGCAGGAGTCCACTTCTTGGATGCCTTCAACGCATTGATGGCGCCGATGGCCATTTCGTCGTTATTGGCGATGATGGCGTCAAACTTCACGCCGCTGGACAACCAGTTGGTGGTGATGTCCTGGCCCTGGGTGCGGTCCCACTTGCCTTCGCGCTTGTCCAGAATCTTAATGCCGCTGCAGTCCTTGGTGGCCAGCACGTCTTCGATGTCCTTGGTACGGGTGCGTGCGGCTTCGTTCGACAGTTCGCCCATCAGCACCACGATTTCGCCCTTGCCCTTGAGCAAGCGGCAGACTTCCTGGGTTTGCACGGTGCCGGAGACCACTTCGTCAGATGCCACAAACGCCACGCCTGCGGGCAGCTTGGCAAAGTCGACTGGCTTGCGGTTTACATAGACCAGCGGGATCTTGGCGTCGGTCACCATCTTGGTGATCTTGGGGGTGACGTCGGTATCTACCGGGTTGACGATGATGGCGTCGACCTTCTGGGCGATCAAGTTCTGGATCTGGCTGAGCTGTTTGCCCACGTCGTTCTGCGCGTCTTCCACTTGCACCGTGGTACCCGACTTCTTGCCGGCATCGACCACGCCGTTTTTCAGGATCGTCAAGAAAGTGTCCAGCTGGGCCATGGCCAAGCCGACCTTTTCAGCATGCGCGGCCATCGGGGCCAACATGGTGGTCGAAACGGCTGCTGCGAGTAACAATTTTTTCATTTTGATGCGTCTCCGGATGAGTTAGAGAACAGCGGCGGTTGCGCCATTCGGTTGGGTGGGGCCGGGGCGCAAAAATGTCCCAGACCACGATCCGTACTGTAATCACAAAATGCCAAAATAGAAAATAAATTTCTAAGTGATTACACTTAGAGAAAAATATTTCTCTACAATTTATAGTCGCTGCAACGGGCACAGCTGGCCGTTGCGTATGCCGCCTTCTCGCAGTACGCGAGAACCCATTTCCTGATCAACCGTAGTCTGATGAGCCACCTAAACTTCCCATCCAATCGCCGCATAGACCTTGCCTGCCTGGGCCGCTTGGCCGTGGATCTGTATGCCCAGCAGTTCGGTAGCCGCCTTGAAGACGCACGCAGCATGGCCATGTACCTGGGTGGCAGCTCGGGCAACCTGGCTTTTGGCGTGGCCCGCCTGGGTTTGAAAAGCGCCATGCTGTCCCGCGTGGGCAACGAGCAGATGGGCCGCTTCCTGACCGAAACCCTGGCGCAGGAAGGCTGCGACACCAGCCAGGTGCAAGTCGACCCCGAGCGCCTGACTGCGCTGGTGTTGCTGGGCCTGAAGGACCGCGACACCTTCCCCCTGCTGTTTGTGCGCGAAAACTGCGCCGACATGGCGGTAGAGGCCGAGCAGATCAGCGAAGACTTCATCGCCCAGTGCCGCGCCCTGGCCATTACCGGTACCCACCTCAGCACACCCGGCACCCGCCGCGCATCGGAAACCGCCCTCGCCTACGCCAAGAAACACGGCGTGGTGCGCGTGCTGGACATCGACTACCGCCCGGTACTCTGGGGCCTGACCAGCCGCGGCGCCGGCGAAAATCGTTACATAGCAGATGCACACGTGACGAAGCAACTGCAGGAAACCTTGCCCTTGTTCGACCTGCTGGTCGGCACCGAAGAAGAATTCTTCATCGCCGGCGGCGTGGCCGACGACCTGATGGCCAGCCTGCGCGCCGTGCGCGCCATCAGCGCCGCCACCCTGGTGGTCAAGCGCGGCGCCGCTGGCTGCAGCGTGATCGAAGACGCGATCCCCACCAATATCGACGATGCCCCCACCTTCAAGGGCGAGCGCGTCGAAGTGCTGAACGTGCTGGGCGCCGGCGACTCCTTCCTGTCCGGCCTGATGGCCAGCCTGCTGCAAGGCAAGGACTGGGCCGAATCCACCAAAGTGGCCAATGCCTGCGGCGCCATCGTGGTGTCGCGCCACGCCTGCTCCGCCGCCATGGCCACACCGGCCGAGCTGGCCCACTGGTTCAGCGGCAGCCGCAACCCCAAGGTGGATGCCGATGAACAGTTGGCCCATCTGCACCGCGTCACCGCGGCTCGCCCCGAGTGGAACGAAATGTGTGTGTTGGCGTTCGACCACCGCAGCCAGTTCTTTGATATTGCCCGCGAAGCCGGTGCCAGCGACTCCCGCATCCCGGCCCTGAAAAAGCTGCTGGTGCAAGCCGCCGAGCAAGTGGAAACCAGCCACAAGCTGCAAGGCCACACCGGCGTGTTGATCGACGGCGGCGACTACGGCCGCGACGCGCTGGCCAGCGCCACCGGCCGTGGCTGGTGGGTGGGCCGTCCGGTCGAGCTGCCAGGCTCGCGCCCCCTGCGCTTTGACGGCACCCGCTCGGTTGGCAGTGCGCTGATCAACTGGCCAACCGAACACGTGGTCAAGTGCCTGGTGCACTACCACCCGGACGACAGCTACGCGCTGCGCCTACAACAAGAACAAACCGTGCTGGAACTGTGGGAAGCCACCCGCACCAGCGGCAACGAGCTGCTGCTGGAAATCATCTGCCCCCGCGCCATGATGCCTGCCGGCACCGAGGACGCAGCCGTGCTGCGCTCTGTAAAGCGCTTCTACAACCTGGGTGTGAAGCCCGAATGGTGGAAGCTGGCGCCCATGCAGGCACAGGGCTGGGCCGACCTGGCCGCCCTGGTAGCCGAACGCGACCCGTATTGCCGCGGCGCAGTGATCCTGGGCCTGAACCAGCCGCTGCAACACCTAGCCGACAGCTTTGTGCATGCCACCAACCCCATCGTCAAGGGCTTTATGGTGGGCCGCACCCTGTGGGTAGAACCTTCGCTAAAGTGGTTGAAAAACGAAATCAACGACGCCGCCTTCAAAGACGCCGTTGCACACAACTTCGCTACCCTCGTAGACGCCTGGCGCAACCGCAAATCTGCCAAATAAATTCGCCCATGAAAACCCAAAAACTCACCATGAGCCAAGCGCTGGTCAAGCACTTGGCAGCGCTGCAAGTCGAAATGGCCGACGGCAGCACCCAGCCCTACTGCGCGGGCGTGTTCACCATTTTCGGCCACGGCAATGTGGCCGGCTTCGGCGAAGCCCTGTACGCCGAACGCGCCACCCTGCCCACCTACCGCGCCCACAACGAACAAGGCATGGCCCACGCCGCCGTGGCCTATGCCAAAGCGCATTTCCGCCAGCGCATCATGGCCGTCAGCACCAGCATCGGCCCCGGCGCCACCAACCTGGTCACCGCCGCGGCCATGGCCCATGTGAACCGCCTGCCCGTGCTGCTACTGCCCGGCGACACCTTTGCCTCGCGCGCCCCCGACCCGGTGCTGCAGCAGATCGAAAGCTTTCAGCACGGCGACCTGAGCGCCAACGACACCTTCCGCCCCGTGACGCGTTTCTTTGACCGCATCACCCGCGCCGAGCAAATCCTCACCGCCCTGCCCCGCGCCATCCAGGTCATGACCGACCCCGCCAGCTGCGGCCCGGTCTGCCTGGCGCTGCCGCAGGATGTGCAAACCCATGCCTTCGACTGCCCCGAAAGTTTCTTGCAGCCTGGCCTGATCCACTTCCGCCGCCCACCCGCCGACACCCGCGAGCTGGCCGCTGCGGCGGCTCTGCTGAAAACCGCCAAACAACCACTGATCGTGGCCGGCGGTGGCGTGCTGTACAGCCAGGCCTGGGACGCACTGCGCGCCTTTGCCGAGAAGCACGGCGTGCCAGTCGTCGAATCCCACGGTGGCAAGAGCAGCCTGCCCTGGGACCACCCGCTGAACCTGGGCGGCATTGGTGTGGACGGTGGCCCTGCGGCCAATGAAATGGCCCGTGAAGCCGATGTGGTGCTGGCCGTAGGCACGCGCCTGCAAGACTTCACCACCGGCTCGCACGCGCTGTTCGCCAAAGCCAAATTGCTGAGCCTGAACGTGCAAAGCTTCGACGCCACCAAATGGGCCGGCGCCGCCCTGGTGGCCGATGCCCGCGTGGGCCTGGCCCAGCTCAGCACCGCCGCCGGCGACTGGAAGGCCGAACCGGCCTGGACCACCCGCGCCCGCAGCCTGGCCGCTGGCTGGGTGAAGCGCGTCACCGAGCTCACCACCGCCGTTCCCAAGGATGTGCTGCCCTACGACGCCGAAGTCATTGGCGCCGTGCGCGACTCCATTGCCAACAGCGATGTGCATGACGTGGTGGTCTGCGCTGCCGGCACACTGCCCGCCGAGCTGCACAAGCTGTGGCGCGCAACCCGGCCCGGCAACTACCACGTGGAATACGGCTACTCGTGCATGGGCTACGAAGTGGCCGGCGCCCTGGGTGCCAAGATGGCCCGCCCCGACCAGGAAGTCATCGTCATCGTGGGCGATGGCTCTTACATGATGATGAATTCCGAGCTGGCCACCTCGGTGCTGCTGGGCAAAAAGCTGATCGTGGTGATCCTGGACAACCGGGGCTACGGCTGTATCAACCGCCTGCAGCGCGCCAGCGGTACGCCCAACTTCAACAACATGCTGGACGACTGCATCCCCGAAGGCGGCAGCAGCAGCCAGATCGACTTTGCGATGCATGGCCGCAGCATGGGCGCCGACGCTGTACACGTCAAAGACGTGGCCGAGCTGAAGACTGCCATGGTAGCCGCCCGTGCTGCCACCAAGAGCCAGGTCATCGTGATCGACACCACCCACGAGCGCACCACGGCCGAAGGCGGCTGCTGGTGGGAGGTCGCGATTCCCGAAGTCTCTGAACGCCCCGCGGTGAACGAAGCATTCGAACGCTACACCACCGCAAAAACTGAACAACGTATTTAAGTATTTACTCAAGAGAACCACTATGACCTGGAACGTACGCATCGGCATCAACCCCCTGTCCTGGATGAACGACGACCTGCCCTCGCTGGGCGGCGAAACCCTGCTGGAAACGGCTTTGAGCGAAGGCAAGGAAATCGGCTACGAAGGCTTCGAGCTGGGCAATAAATTTCCCAAGGACGGCCCCGGCCTGAAAGCCAAGCTGGATGAATTCGGCCTGGCCTGCGTGTCCGGCTGGTACTCGGGCTTCCTGGGCAACGACACGGTGGAAGCCGAGATCGAGCGCTGCAAGGCCCACATGACAAAGCTGCAATACAACAAGGTGAATGTGGTGGTCTACGGCGAATGCGCCGACACCATCCAGGGCCAGATCGACACCCCCGTGTCGAAGCGCCCCAAGTTCGCCAACGACGAACAATGGAAAGCCTACGCCGACCGCCTGAACGCCTTCGGTGAGCACCTGGTCAAAACCTACGGCATCAAGCTGGCCTACCACCACCACATGGGCGCGTATGTGGAATCGCCCGCCGATGTCGACAAACTGATGGCGCTGACCGACCCGACCAAGGTGTTCCTGCTGTTCGACACCGGCCACGCCTACTTTGGCGGCGCTGCCGATCCCGTCACCCTGCTGAAAAAGCATGTGGAACGCGTGGTCCACGTGCATTGCAAAGACGTGCGCACCCCGGTGATCGCCCAGGCGCGCAACGACGGCTGGAGCTTTTTGAACGGCGTGATCAACGGCACCTTCACCGTACCCGGCGACGGCAGCATCGACTACGAAGCCGTGCTGACCACTCTGAAGAACGCCGGCTACCAAGGCTGGCTGGTGGTCGAAGCCGAGCAAGACCCGGCCGTCGCCCCCAGCTATGAATACGCCAAGAAGGGCTACGACACGCTGCGTGGCCTGGTCAACAAACTGAGCGCTTGATATGGTCAGCCCCCTGCTCGCCAAAGCGGCCCCCACGGGCCGCGAGATCGTCAACGTCACGCCCGAGCGCGCCGGCTGGACCCATGTGGGTTTCCGCGCCGTGCGTCTGGCCGAGGGTGAAACCGAGTCGGTCAATACCGGCACCCGCGAACTCTGCCTGGTGGTGCTGACCGGCACCGTCAGCGTCACCATCGACGGCCAGACCCACGCCCACCTGGGCACGCGCAAAAGCGTGTTCGAAGAAGTCTCACCCGCGGCGGTGTACGTACCCGCTGGCAAGACCGTGGTGGTGCTAGCCGAGACCGATGCCGAAGTCGGCCTGTGCAGCGCCCCCGCCGGCAATACGCCACATGCCGTCAAGGTGCTCGACCCCGCCAACATGCGCCGCAGTGTGCGCGGCCAGGGCACGAACACTCGCTATGTGTGCGACGTGCTGCCGCACGACGACCCGACCGCCGCACACCTGCTGGTGGTGGAAGTCCTCACGCCCGCCAGCCACTCCAGCAGCTATCCCCCGCACAAGCACGACATCGAGCAGCCGCCGGTGGAAACCCTGCTGGAAGAAACCTACTACCACCGCCTGAACCCGCCGCAGGGCTTTGCCTTCCAGCGCGTCTACACCGACGACCGCAGCCTGGACGAAGCCTGCGCCGTGGAGAACCACGACGTGGTGATGGTCCCGCGTGGCTACCACCCGGTGGTGGCGCCGCATGGCTACGACCTGTACTACCTGAACGTGATGGCCGGACCGAACCGCTTCTGGGTCTTCAAGAACGATCCGGCGCATGAGTGGATGCTGGCGGCGAAATAGCACTTGCTAGTGATTCGATAGCTGCTAGCGCAGGTTCTACCTGCGCTAGCAGTCGATTTAGCTTGAAGTTTCTTTGGGACTTCTAGACGCCATTGGCATCCCCGGCCGGGTGTGCGCCCGGCGGCGCAGTCACCTTTCTTTGCTTCACCAAAGAAACGTAACCCAAAGAAAGGCGAGCCGAAGTCGTCGCCCCTGCGCGGTGCTCCGGGTACGCTGCGTTGCTCGGTCTGGTCGGGGTCCCGCTCGAACTCGGCCTTCGGCCTCAGACAGTCGCGGGCCCTGATCCGCCCAGCCCGGCGCAGCCGGACTGCAACCGCCTCGCGCCCTAGGCGCGATGTGGCGCACAGCGCCACCGATCCCGATCCCCGGGGTCCCCCTCTGTATGCGCCGAGGAGCACAGCTTTGGGCGGATCAGGGCTGGCGTTGTCTGAGCCGCAGGCGAGTTTAGCCAGACCCCGCCCAAAGCGAGCACCGCAGGTTTCCCAGTGCGATAGCGCTGGGACGCAGACAGTGGGGGCGCCTTTCTTTTGGTGACTTTTCTTTTGCGCAAAAGAAAAGTTACTGCGCTGCCGGGCGCATACCCGGCCGGGGATCGCATGGACACCAAGAACCATCCACGTACCCCAACCCATATTAGAAAGCTTCAAATAAAAACTGGCTCCAGCGCAAATTCAACCTGTGCAAGCAGCTATGAAAAATAGAGCACTTGGTGATTCCACCTTTTTGAGGCGGAGACGCCTGCGGCGTCGAAAACCAACCGATTACGCCGGGCTATAGTGGTTCATCACTGAGCGTGCGTTGTTTGTCAAAACTTTTATACCTGTATAAAAACAAGCCCCCCACGGAAAGCCAGTCTGCAAGCCAATTCCAGGAGATTTTGATGACCAATATAGACCGCGGCGACCTTTTTATCCCACAGGTTTTGCGGTCTACATTACGTTAGGCGTCACTCTCATGTCGCAGCCATTGAGCCGAAATTTCCGAATGCTTTCGAGAGCGGGGATGGTCGTTGCC
This sequence comes from Rhodoferax sp. OV413, assembly GCF_900104385.1. Taxonomy (GTDB): domain Bacteria; phylum Pseudomonadota; class Gammaproteobacteria; order Burkholderiales; family Burkholderiaceae_C; genus Rhodoferax_B. Next base: position 1,125,547 of record NZ_FNJA01000001.1, read on the forward strand.
TTCATCGGTGCACCTGTGGTTGGTTCCATTGCTGGTGGCGTGGCCGTCTTCTTGTCGGCGCCTGGTTCAGCAGCAATGCTTGGGGTGTACTACTTTCTGTTCGGGTCCATCTTCTCGTGTGCCGCCGCCCTACTCGTCGGCGCGCCCACACTTATGCTTCTACGCGGAAGAGCTAAGCATGTGGCCACGTACTTTGTCGGCATCTCCATCGTCATAGCGCTCCTCATCGCTACGGCCTTTCAGTCGGCGCTCATTGGTGCACCCGAGCTGCCCTCGGTCCGAGTAGCTATGTTTGCCGTAGTCTCCGCCGTCGTAACCGCCGTTCTTATCCTGCGTGTTCATCGCGAGGCACATGCCGCCTAACCCGTCGGTCAAGAGGACCCGCAGCGGCGGTCCTCTTACCTAGAACGTTAGCCGTCATACATGTCACAGCCACCAGAGTCCAATGGGGTCGAAATTACGGCAAACTGTGGGCATGAACACTTACATCCTGGTCTTGAAGCGGCGCTATGCAAAAGGCATGGCAAACGCTTGTGAAGATCAGTTTTTTTACAGCCTCGTTAGGCCGTATGAATGACTCCGCGCGGGGAGAAACCGATTTGCGATCGCCGCCAACTTTGCCGGCGCGGATCAAGGCGTCTCTTCTCGGCGCAGTGGTGGCAACACTTGCGGCACCGGCGTTCTGGTTCATGGCCGAGCTGGTCGCACCGAGTGGATTCTGGATCAAACCCGTCGATGTGCTCTTTGCAAGTCCCGCAATCTGGCTGTTTGCGGGTCTCATCGCGGTCCCCACCAGTCTCTGTCTGGGGCCAGTACTATTTGCGTTCACCTGGCGCCTGCCGAGGCCCCAACAGTCAGCGTCCGTCCTGGGTGCGCTTGTGGGTGCTGCAATCATGTACATCCTGCCGGTTGTTGTTGGCAGTGCAGACCGCCCCTTCTCGCCAGAACTCAGCGTTTTCGGAGCGGCAACCGGAGCACTCGGCGCAGGGGTTGCAGCGCACTTTCTGAGGCGTCGTGAAGCGAAGGAACGCAACGAAGCCGCTGGCGGTCCTCTCAGCTCAAACGTTTAGGCGTCATACAAACTCATTGCAGACTCTGCACATTTTTCTTGGAATTAATCGAGCATGACAAAACACCTTGGCGTGGCCTCCGATCACGCGGGCCTTGATTTGAAGCGCTTCCTAGTTGCTGAGCTCGAAAAGCGAAGTGTCGCCGTGCGCGATTTCGGCACGACCACGGATGAATCCTGTGACTATCCCGACTTCGCACATGCTGTAGCGCACGCGATCGAAGGCGGTGAGATCGCACGCGCGATACGATACTGGTATGCGGAACAGGCGTAGGAATGTCCATCGCGGCAAATCGCCACCCTGCAGTGCGCGCTGTAGTTTGCAGCGAACCATTGAGCGCACGGATGAGCCGCCAGCACAATGACGCCAACGTGCTTTGCATTGGGTCACGGGTCGTGGGCCAGGGAACAGCAATCGATATCGTAGAAGCCTTCTTAAGCGCAGCGTTCGAAGGTGGGCGTCATGCCACGCGCGTCACGAAGATCAATCTGCCTTGAAGTGGCAGCTTCGGGTCAGCGAAGCGAGGCAAGTGCCGCCTAACCCTTCCATCGAGAGCAGCGTCCAAGGGCTACCGCCCTTGGCCACTCCCCATGTCATTCGTTAGGGCGCACATGCAACGTACTCGGCGCTTTTTCAAACTGATGTTCTGGCTCGTAACCAGCGGCCTGATTGCCTTCTGCTTGCTGTTCGGCATACCGTTCTCATCCGGTATTGCTGCACGCAAGGTCGTTGCATGGGCCGGCTGCACGCCAGCAAGCTTTGACATGCAAGCCGTCTGTCCCGCTGGCAGTTACGCGGAGCCATTCGTGCCCCTCAGCCATTGGTTCACGAGCGGCTTTGCCCCTTTGGTGCTGGCGGTGAACTTTGGTGGCATGCTCGTCGCATGGGCGTCTTTGTGCGTCGCGCTCGGCTTCATCTGGTGGGTGCTCAGTGTCAGACATGCGCCCTGACAATTCAGGCTGATACAGATTGTGCATACGAAAATCACACACCAAATCACGCTCCAGCACACATAAAACCTGCACCACCAGCTATCACTACCATAGCACCCGTGTCATCAAGCCTTCATCCAAACCACGCATCCTAGCCATGCGGTATGTCGCCGCGCCAGCATCTGCGAGGACCTTATGAACACTGCCGACACCACCATCCTGGAAGAAGAGTTTGAAACACTGGGCGACCACCACCGCATGGCGGCGCACCACTTCGCGGCCGCCGCAAAGTTCCACCTGCTGGCAGCCACGGCAGACGACGATGGCGACGATGAAGCCTGTGAACGCAACGCCCACAAAGCCTACCGCCACCAGCTAAACGCCGTGCAGTACGCCGAGATCGCGGTGATGGACAGCGAAAGCCTGGAAGACGAAGACACGCTGGAAATCAGCGCCGACTGAAACCTGTACCCAAAGCGTGCATAAAAAAAGGGGCCGTGTGAACGGCCCCTTTTACTTCACGCTAGCAGCGCTAGGGTATCAGTACGCACCCAGTGCCGATGGCACGCCACCCTTGAAGGTGTAGATGGTGATCGGAGCAGCCTTCAGGTTGCCCTTTTCGTCAAACGCGAACGTGCCCGACATGCCCTTGTAGGTGGTCTTGTAGATTTCGGCGCCGACCTTTTCGGAGTTCACCGAATCGGCCTTCTGCATAGACTGGCCAACGAACATGGTCTGGTCGTAGAACGAAGGCGCGTAGGCATCGGGGTCGATGTTGAAACGCTTCTTGTACTTGGCCTTGAAGGCTGGGCCTTCGGCGGTCTTTTCCAGCACCACGCCACCTTGGGCGCACAGCACGGTGTCGGTGGCGGCGTCGCCGGCCAGCTTGCCGAGTTCTGCGGTACAGATGGCATCGCCGCCCATCAGCTTGGCATTGATGCCCAGCGACTTCATCTGGCGAACCATCGGGCCGGCTTGCGGTGCATAGCCACCCAGCAAGATCACGTCGGGGTTCTTGGCTTTCAGGCTGGTCAGGATGGCGGAGAAGTCGGTGGACTTGTCGGTGGTGAACTCTTGGGCCACGATGTTCAGACCCAGCTTCTTGGCTTCTTTGGAGAACTCATCCACCAGGCCCTGGCCGTAGGCCGTGCGGTCGTCGATCACGGCCACGTTCTTGACCTTCAGGATGTTGGCGGCATAGAACGCCAGGCGGGCGCCGATTTCGTTGTCGCCGGCCATGATGCGGAACAGGTTCTTGTAGCCGCCCATGGTGACCTTGGGGTTGCTGCCCACGGTGGACACCACCACATTGCCTTCGCTGTAGATGCGCGATGCAGGAATCGCCACACCCGAGCAGTACGGACCCATCACGTATTTGACGCCGCCGTCCACCAGCTTCTGCGCCACGCTGACGCCGGATTTGGGATCGCACTGGTCGTCTTCGGAGGCCAGCTCGAACTTGAGGGTCTTGCCACCCACCACCATCTTCTTGGCGTTCAGGTCTTCCACCGCCAGGCGCACTCCGTTTTCATTGTCTTTACCGATGAAGGCATTGGGGCCGGACAAGGGGCCGGTGACGCCAATCTTGACGACTTGCTCTTGTGCATACGCACCGCCGGCAATTGCAAATGCCATGGCGCCAGCAAGCGCGATCTTTGTGAAACTAGTTTGCATTGACTTTGTCCTAAATAGGGAAATGGTGGAACATGGAATCGGTCACCGCCGCACTGTAGGTGCATAAGCGTGTAGCGGCATGCCGGGTTTTCGCTTACTGAAGTAAGTGTGAGGATTAAGAAGCTGGGCTAATGTTGGTTACATCCTTTCATGTGAAGCCTCTTGCACACCAGGCAATGCAGCAAGCGTGCCAAGGCGTGCGGGCGTCAGCGGAATGCGTGGCGCAGGCGACGTCCAGTCGAACAAAAATTGCGTAGCCGCCCCACATACGCGCCCTTGGCAAGCCCCCATGCCGCAGCGGCTGTGCAGCTTGGCGTCCCGCCAACCCGCGCAGCCGGCCACGGCGGCATAGCTCACGTCCTCGCAACGGCAGACCAGCGTGTCAGCCTGCGCCAGTGTCTTGAGCTGCGGCCCCAGCGCAAAACTGTGCGCCAACTGGCGCGCAAAACCGTCCCAGCGCTCACGCTCCTTCCAACGCTGTTGCGCCGCATCCCGTTGACCCAGCGCCGCATGGCCGGCAATCGCCCCCTGGACCAATGCGCGCTCACTGCCGCCAAAACCTGTGCATTCGCCGGCGGCATAGACATTCGGCAGGCTGGTGGCCTGCCAGGCATCGACCCGTAGCGCCTGGACACCCTCAGCAGCGGGCGTCAAGTCGCAGCCGAGCAGTTGACCCAGCTGGGTATTCGGCACCAGGCCAAAACCGCAAGCCAACCGGTCGCAGGCCAAGTCTAGCCTGCGCGCGCCCTGCTGCAGCTGCACCGACTCCACCCGCCCCTGGCCGTGCACCGCCAGCACATGGGCAGAGGTACACAAGCCCGGATGCAGCAAGCTCAGCGCCTGCGCCGCTTTGCCGGGCCAGCGTAGCAACTGGGCGGCAAAGCCGGCGAGCGCTGCCGCGGAAGTCTGCTCGGCAATCCGCAGCACTTGCGCACCAGCATGGCGCGCAGTAGCCGCCACAGCCAGCAACAAGGGGCCGGAGCCGGCCACCACAATCCTTTCGCCCGCCACCGGCAGGCCGGACTTGATCAGTGCCTGCAAGCCGCCGGCGCCGGTCACGCCCGGCAGGGTCCAGCCGGGAAATGGCAGCAGCAGCTCGCGTGCGCCGGTACACAACACCAGCTTGTTCCACTGCAGGTGCCAGCCACGTTCGGCATCTTCCAGCAGCAGCGTGCCCGGCGCCGGTGCCGCCACCACCCGGGTAGCGCTGCACAGCCGCACATTGCTGCAGGCAGCCAGTGCATCGCGCATGCGGCGGGCTGCTACCGGCAGCTGCGCGCCCGGGCCGTCGCGCCAGATCTGGCCGCCGGGGGCCGGGTTGTCATCGATCACCACGATGCGCGCACCGCTGGGTGCGGCTGCCAGGGCCGCCGCCATGCCTGCCGGGCCCGCGCCGATGACCAGCAGGTCGCAGGATTCGCCGGATTCGGTAGTGGCCGTCATTGCGTCACCTCGACCCGCATGCCTGCACGGCAAGTGGTCTGGCAGGCCAGCTGGCGCACGCCGTCCACCCAGACCCGGCATTCCTGGCAAATGCCCATGCCGCACACCGGCGCCCGCAGCGCACCGCTGACCGATCTGCGGGCCGTGCCGTCGCCGGCGATGGCTAGCGCCGCCGCCACCGAGCAGCCCGCGGGTACCGCGACCGCCTGGCCGTCTATCGTCAAAGTTATGTGCATGCCAGCTCCTGAAAGCGCTGCAGCGCGTAGGCCGAGGCATCGATGGCGGGCGTGGCGCCGGTCATGCTAGCCGCGAGCAGCTGCGCGGTACCCAGGGCCGTGGTCACACCCAGGCCTTCATGGCCTACCGCCAGCCACAGGCCGTCGCGCCCGGGGTGTGGACCCAGGATGGGCAGGCTGTCGGGCGTGGCAGCGCGCAGGCCGGTCCAGCTGCGGATGGCGTTGAGCGACGCCAAGCCCGGCATATAGCCCAGGGCCCGCTGCAACATCGCGGACAACATGGCGGACTCCACTGCCATGTCGGTGGTATCGAACTGGCGCGAAGAGCCCAGCAGCAGCTGGCCGGTAGGCCGCGGCTGCAGATTGAAAGCCACCGACGGCCCCTCGCTGTGGTGCGAACTGGTGATGTAGCCCAGCTCCACCAGTTGGTGGTGCACCGTGCCGGGGTAGCGGTCGGTGATCAACAGGTGGCCTTTCTTGGGGCGTATCGGCAAGTCCGGGCACAGCGTGGTGGCCTGGATGCCGTTGGCCAGCAGAATCTGCGGAGCCTGGCGCTGGCTGCCGTCGGCCAGCCGCACTGTTTTTCCATCGATTTCGGTCACTTGCGCATATTCCACCTGCACCAAGCGCTCGCATTTTGATAGTAGCCAGCGGGCGGCATTGGGGGCGTAGACGATGCCGTCGCCGGGCACTTTGAGCGCGCCCGCAAGGCCAGGGCGCAAGGCGGGTTCGGCCTGGGCCAGAGCGGCGGCATCCAACAGATGGCTGGCAATGCCGTGCTGCTGCATGCGCTGGCGCTTGTCTTCGGCGGCGGCCATTTCCTCGGCGTTGGCTGCAATCCACAGCGTGCCACAGCCGCTGTAGGCGCAGTCGGCCGGCATCTGCGGCGCCAGGGCTTGCCACAGGCCGACGGAATACCGGCTCAGGGCCAGCTCGGCCGGGTTGTCGTCCATCACCACCAGATGACCCATGCCGGCGCCGGTGGCACCGCCCAGTTGCGCGTCGAGCACCAACACCCGCTGTCCGGTTTGCGCCAACGCATGGGCGCAGGCAGCACCCACGATGCCGGCGCCGATGACGATGGTGTCGGCGTTCATCCTAGTGTGATGCCCCAGCCAAACGGGTCGTCTTCGGCCACCAGCAAGGTGCTCTCGGCGCACACATGGGCGCGGCCGCGGATGGTTGGGATCACCTGGCCGTTGTCCACCGTGTAAGACGCCTCGAAGCGGCTGCCGATCACACTGGCCTGCTGCCAGGTATCGCCGGGCGCCAGCTTGCCGTCAGCCGCCAAGCAGGCGATCTTGGCGCTGGTACCGGTGCCGCAGGGCGAGCGATCGTAGGCCAGGCCCGGGCAGAGCACGAAGTTGCGGCTGTCGGCGCCGTTGTCGTCGGGTCCAAACAGTTCGACGTGGTCAATCTCGGCGCCCTCAGCACCGGTGATACCTTGCGCACCCAGCGCCTCGCGCAGCGCGCTGGCGTAGCGGGTCAGGCCGGCCAACTGGTCACTGGCCACGGTCTGGCCGTGGTCGCTGGCCAGGAAGAACCAGTTGCCACCCCAAGCCACGTCGCCATGCACCAGGCCGTAGCCCGGCACCTGCACGGCCACCTGCGTGGCATACCGGTAAGCCGGCACATTGCGCACGCTGACCGAGCCGTCGGTGTGCAAAGTGGCTTCCACCGTGCCCACCGGGGTTTCTATCTTGTGCACACCCGGCTCAATGCGCCCCATGTGCGCGAGGCTCACCACCAGGCCTATGGTGCCGTGGCCGCACATGCCCAGGTAGCCGGTGTTGTTGAAGAAGATCACGCCGGCGGCGGCATCTGCGGCCACGGGTTCGCACAGCAGCGCGCCCACGATCACGTCGTTGCCGCGCGGCTCCAGCACGGTGGTGGCCCGCCACTGGTCGTGCTGGGCGGCCAGCACGGCGCGGCGCTCGGCCATGCTGCCAGAGCCGAGGTCGGGGAAGCCGCCGATGACCAGGCGTGTGGGTTCGCCGCCGGTGTGGGAGTCGATGATGTGGATGCGCTGCATTGCAAAGTCTCTTAGAGGTTGGATCCGATATTTTGTCGTTTTGCTTGCCGGCGTAGTAGCCAGGCCTGGCCCTCCCCGACCATGCCGCGCCGGAAGAAGGACACGCACACGATGAAGGTCAAACCGATGATGATGGTGACCACGCCGCCCAGCTCGGCCAGGTAGTTCTGCAAGCTGACCACCAGCGTGGCCCCGACCACCGGGCCCCAGCCCGTGCCCAAGCCGCCCAACAGCGTCATCAGTAAAACCTCGGTCGAGGTGCTGAGCATCACGTCGTTCAATGCCGATAGCTGCAGCACCAGCGCCTTGAGCGAACCCGCCAGGCCGGCAAATGCCGCCGACAGCATGAAGGCGTGGAGCTTGCAGCGGTCGATGTCATAGCCCAGGGACACCGCGCGGGGTGCGTTGTCCCGCAAGGCCTTGAGTGCCTGGCCAAACGGTGAATGCACGATGCGGTGGATCGCCAGAAAGCCCGCCACGAACACCGCCAGTGTGAAGTAGTACATGTGCGCGTCCACCGACAAATCGACCAACCCCAGCAGCTTGCCGCGCGGAATGCCCTGCATGCCGTCCTCCCCACCCGTCCAGCCAACCTGCACCGCCAGGAAGTAGGCGATCTGCGACAGCGCCAAGGTAATCATCGAGAAATAAATACCGGTGCGTCGGATGGCCAAAGTGCCTATCAACCAGCCGATAGCAGTGGCCACCAGCACGCCAGCCAATATGGCCAGTTCCACCGGAAAACCGTGCGATGCCAGCTTGATCATCAGAATGCCCGTCGTATAGCCAGCCCAGCCGAAGAAAGCAGCATGGCCGAAGGACACCAGGCCGGTAAAGCCAATCAGCAGGTTGAAAGCCAAGGCAAACAGCGCATAGCACAGCACCTTCATGACGAAGACCGGGTAGGCGATTTCGGGAAACACCGGCACCAGCAGCGCCGGCAACAGCAAAGCCAGCAGGATGCGGATAGGGGTTGGAATGTTTTTCATGGCTCAGGCCTCTTTACCAAACAAACCCGCCGGGCGGGCCAGCAGCACGACAGCCATGACCACAAACACCACCACCGTCGAGGCCTCGGGGTAAAACACCTTGGTCAGGCCTTCGAGCAGCCCCAGCGCCAGGCCGGTCAGGATCGCCCCCATGATGGAGCCCAGGCCGCCAATCACCACCACGGCAAAGACGATGTTCAACAGATTCGCCCCCATCAGCGGGTTGATCTGCATGATGGGTGCGGCCAGCACGCCGGCAATGCCTGCCAGCGCCACGCCAAAGCCGTAGGTCAGCGTGATCATCAGCGGGATATTGACCCCGAAAGCCTGCAACAGCTTTGGGTTCTCGGTACCGGCCCGCAGCAGCGCGCCCAGCTTGGTGCGTTCAAACAGAAACCAGGTGACCGCACAGATCAGCAACGATGCCACCACCACAAAGGCACGGTACACCGGTAGGAACATGAAGCCGAGGTCCATGCCGCCTTGCAGCAGCGCGGGCGGGTCGTAGCTGGCACCCGAGATGCCGTAGAAGTGGCGGAACAAGCCCTCCAGTACCAGGGCCACGCCAAAGGTCAGCAGCAAGCCGTACAAATGGTCGAGGTGGTAGAGCCGTTTAAGCAGAGTTTTCTCCAGCAAGACCCCCAGCCCGCCGACGACCAGCGGTGCCAGCAGCAGCGCGGCCCAGAAGTTGATTCGGAAATCGGTACCCAGCCACTGCGGCAGGTGCGCAAAGCCGATCCAGGCCAGAAAAGCCGCCACCATGAACTGCGCGCCGTGGGCGAAGTTGATGATGTTCAGCAGACCAAAAATAATCGCCAGCCCCATGCTCAGCACCGCATAGAAGCAGCCATTGATCAGGCCAACCAGTAGTTGGGCCAGCAAAGCCTGGCTCGAAATATCAAACATGTGTGGAAGTCCTGTGGTGCGTACGCTATGCCCGCTTGGCATGCGGGCATAGCGTACAAAGCGGTTTTAGCCGGCGACCTGGCAAGCCGGGTTGATGGCCGGGTACACGTCCGCGCCCTTGAGTACGGACTTCACCTTGTAGTAGTCCCACGGCACTTTGGACTCAGACGGGCTCTTGACCTGCAGCAGCAGCATGTCGTGCACCAGCGCACCATCTTCGCGCAGCTTGCCGTGGCGGATCACCGCATCGTCAATCGTCATCTTGCGCAACTGGGCCATCACGGCTTTGGCGTCATCGGTACCCGCAGCCTGTATGGCCTTGAGGTAGCTGAGGGTGGCGGAATACACACCGGCCTGGGCCGAGGTAGGCATGCGCTTTTGCTTCTCAAAAAACTTCTTGGCCCAGGCGCGCGAACGCTCGTCAAAGTCCCAGTAGAAAGCCTCGCTCAAGTACATGCCCTGGGCTTTTTCCAAGCCAATGCTGTGCACGTCGGAGATATAGGTCAGCAACGGAGCCACCACCTGTTTTCGGGTGATGCCGTATTCATTGGCCTGCTTGATAGCGTTGACGGTGTCGTTGCCCGCATTGGCCAGCGCAATTACGTCGGCACCCGAGGCCTGGGCCTTCAGCAGAAAGGACGAGAAATCGCCGCCGGGGAACGGGTGGCGCGAGCTACCGACCACGGTGCCGCCATCGGCCTTGATGACCTCGGACGCATCTTTTTCCAGCGAATGGCCGAAGGTGTAATCGGCGGTGATGAAGTACCACTTCTTCTTGCCGTCCTTCACCAGGGCCCGCGCGGTGCCGGCAGCCAGGGCATAGGTATTGGTGGTCCACTGCGCCGTCAAGGCGTTGCATTTTTCACCCAGGATCGCCGTGGCCAGGCCGGACGATGGCATCACCACTCGGTTCTTTTGCTTGGCGATTTCCATCACCGCCAGCGCGGTGGATGCGGTAGGGAAGTCGGTCACCATATCGACCTTGCCCTGGTCGAACCAGCCGCGCGCCAGGTTGGCCGCCACGTCGGGTTTGTTCTGGTGGTCGGCAAACACCAGCTCGATCGGTTTGCCCAGCACCTTGCCGCCCATTTCTTCAATCGCCAGCCGGGCGGCCGTGACCGAGCCCTGGCCTGACAGGTCGGAATAAATGCCCGACAAGTCGTTCAACACGCCGATCTTTACCACGTCGTCGCTGACCTGGGCCTGCGCGGCCACAGCGGCACAGGCCGCCAAACACACTGCGAGTGTCTTGAATTGCATGGGGTACTCCAAGGTTGAAAGAAGACAAAAACGAAAGATTCAAATACCGAGCAGCGCGTCCAGCCGGTCTTGCTTGGCCGCCACTTCGCCGCTGGCGATCACCTCCACCACCCGGCCGTGTTCGATCACGTAGTGGCGGTCGGCCAGGTGCTTGGCGAAACGGAAGTTCTGCTCCACCAGCACCAGGGTGAAGCCCCGCGCCTTGAGTTCGCGTATCACCTGGCTGAGCTTTTGCACGATCACCGGGGCCAGGCCTTCGGTGATCTCGTCCAGCAGCAGCAGCTTGGCGCCGGTGCGCAGGATGCGGGCCATGGCCAGCATCTGCTGCTCGCCGCCCGACAGGCGCGTGCCAGGACTGGAAGCCCTCTCTTTCAGGTTGGGGAACATGCCGTAGATCTGGTCGAGCGACATACCGCCCTCACCCACCTTGGGCAACAGCAGCAGATTTTCCTCGGCGGTCAGCGAGGCGTAGATACCGCGCTCTTCCGGGCAGTAGCCCAGGCCCAGCCGGGCGATGCGGTGGGTGGGCATGGCAATCGTTTCCTTGCCCGCCACCTGGATCGAGCCTGTGCGCTTGCCCACCAGGCCCAGAATGGCCCGCAGCGTGGAGGTGCGGCCCGCGCCGTTACGGCCCAGCAGGGTCACGCATTCGCCGGCCTTGACGTCGAGATCAATACCTTGCAAGACATGCGACTCGCCGTACCAGGCATGCAGGTCGCGGATGGACAGCATGGTGGGCTCAGACATGTTCTTCCTCCGTGCCCATATAGGCTTCGCGCACCGCCGGGTTGACCGACACGCTGGCGTACGGGCCTTCGGCCAGCACTTCGCCACGCTGCAAAACGGTGATGGTGTCGCAGATGTCGGCCACCACCTTCATGTTGTGTTCGACCATCAGCACGGTGCGCTGGGCCGAGACTTTTTTGATCAAATCCTTGATGCGGTCCACGTCCTCGTGGCCCATGCCCTGCGTGGGTTCGTCCAGCAGCAACAGCTCGGGGTCCAGCGCCAGCGTGGTGGCGATCTCCAGCGTGCGCTTGCGGCCATATGGCAGATCGGCGGCCAACAGATGCACGGCATCCAGCAGCCCCACCTGCTCCAGCAGATCCATGGCCACCGGGTCCAGCGTACGCAGGGTGGACACGGGTTGCCAGAAACGGTGGTCCAGACCCAGCTTGCGCTGCAGCGCCACCTTGACGTTTTCCAGCACCGTCATCTGCGGGAACACCGCCGATATCTGGAACGAACGCACAATGCCCCGGCGCGCAATCTGCGCCGGCTTTTCGGCCGTGATGTCGCTGCCGTTGAACAAAATCCGCCCCGCGGTGGGGATGTGGAACTTGGTCAGCAGATTGAATACCGTCGTCTTGCCCGCACCGTTCGGGCCGATCAACGCATGGATGGTGCCGCGCCGCACCCGCAGGTTGACGTTGCGTACGGCGACGAAGCCGCGAAACTCCTTGGTGAGCCCCTGCGTCTCAAGAATGATGTTCGTATCCATGCGTGTGTTCGACGGGTCGGTGGGCAGATAGCGTTAAACGACGGACTGGTACTTGGCAGGCCGGGTCGCCAGCGCCTTGGCCACTACGCCTTCGATGAAGGCGCGCTCTTCGCCAATCAGCGGCAGGCGCGGGCGGCGCATGTGCTCGGTACCCACGCCGACCAGTGCGTCGATGAGCTTGAGGTTTTGCACCAGCTTGGTGGACACGTCCAGATGCAGCATGGGTGTCATCCACTGGTAGAGCTTCAGCGCTTCGGCCCACTCGCCGGCTTGCATCAGGTCGTACAGGGCCACGGTTTCGCGCGGGAAGGCGCAGCCCACACCGGCCAGCAAGCCGTCGCAGCCCAGCGCCAGACCTTCAAAAGCCAGGTCGTCCACGCCCAGGAACAGCTGGTAGCGCGTGCCCACGGTGTTGCGCAGGTCGGTAATGCGGCGGATGTTGTCGGTGCTTTCCTTGATGGCGACGATCCATTCGCAGTCGGCCAGCTCGACCATGTGCTCGGGCTTCAGATCCACGCGGTAGGCCACGGGGTTGTTGTAGACCATGATGGGCTTTTGCGCGGCATTGGCCATGGTGCGCACGTTCAGCATGGCTTCGCGGGCATCGGCCACGTAGATGACGGATGGCATGACCATGAAGCCGTCCACGCCCAGCTTGTTCGCGCCGTCGATATAGCGCAGCGCCTCGCGGGTGCTGGTTTCGGACACATTGGCCAGCACCGGGATGCGGCCCTTGGCGGCCTTCAAAGCGATGTCGGCGACCTGCAACTTTTCTTCCAGCGTCAGCGTGCTGGCCTCGCCCAGCGAGCCGCAGGTGACCAGGCCATGGATGCCGTTGGCGATCTGGAACTCGATGTGCTTGGCCGTGCCTTCGGCATCGATGCTTTCATCGGCGTGGAACTTGGTGGTGATGGCGGGGAAGATGCCTTTCCAGCGGGGGAGCGTCATGGTGTGTGTCCTTGGTAAAAGTGGTTGGAGCGGTGAACTGCAGCAGTCTTAATATATTAACGACATATTTAAAATATCTTGTTAGGGTTTTAAGCAGCTTGCGTGCCAGCTTTTTTTGGTCCAATGCACCAATGCAATGCAATTAATGGCTTGCCCCACCACCATGCCCAAACTCCCCCCCGCCCCTTTGCCCAAGCGCCGTGCAGCCGACATGGCCTACGACGCGATAGAGACGCTGATCTCCACCCTGCAGCTGGCCCCCGGCAGCCCGGTGGTGGAAGCCGACATCGTCGAGCTGACGCAGCTGGGCCGCACGCCGGTGCGCGAGGCGCTGCTGCGCATGGTGTCGATTGGATTGATCGTGCAGCAGCCGCGGCGCGGGCTGCTGGTGTCGCACATCGACCTGGCCGACCACCTGGACGTGGTGCAGACCCGGCGCGTGCTGGAGTGCCTGATTGCCGCCTGCTCGGCCCGCCGGGCCACGGCCTTGCAGCGCAAGGACATCCTGCGCTGCGCCGAGAAAATGGTGCAGGCCGCCACGCGCGGCCATCTGGTGGACTACATGGCCGCCGACCTGGCGCTGGACCAGGTGAACCACCAGGCCAGCCACAACCATTCGGCCGTCAAGGCCGTGGTGCCGCTGATCGTGCAGTGCCGACGCTTCTGGGTCGCCTACCAGCACGAGGGCGACATCATGGAAGCCGCGCAGGCACATATGGACCTGGCGCAGGGCATTGCCACGGGTGACGAAGCGGCAGCGGTGGGCGGGGCCACGCGGCTGATGGACTATCTGCAGGGCTTTGCGCGGCGGGTCATAGACAACTGAAGTCCATTCAGGTGTTTTTGCTCTTGTTTCTGATATCAAAACAAGAGCGGCTTACGCAGACTTTATAAGCGCTAAAGGCGTATTTATCTTCCTAAAACTAGCTGCAGTTCCAAAAATTTCAGGATGCGCAATTGAACATCCACTGAACGCCGAACCGATCCGTCAGTTTGCCGTAGTAGTCACCCCAGGGCTGTACATCCAGCGGCGTGGTCACCTGGCCGCCGACCGCCAGACGGGTGAAGAGAAGTTGCGTTTGCGCACGGTCATCCAATACGAAAATCATCGCGGAACCACGCATGGGTTCCGCGTCGTCGTTGTCGGACGCAAAGAAGCGAACCCCAGGCCCCTCAAACTGCGCGTGCATGATCTTGCCGCGCATCGACTCTGCGCGCACAGGCATTCCATTGTCCCCGTGGCGGAGCGTGGAAACCACCGCCCCCAGGCCGCAGTCCGCGTAGAACTGCAGTGCCGGCTCGCAGTGGGTCGTAAAGAATAAGTAGTTCGAAAGATGCATGCTTGGCTTAGCCCAAAGCGGCAGCGGCACCCAGCTGCGCATTGGTCATCGCCTTGCCGGCAATGCCCCATGCACCGTCCACGGCGTGCACCACATTGATCCAGATGTGCTCCTTCGGCTGCTTGCCACCCGACATCGCATGGATGATGTCCGTGGCTTCTTCGCAATAGCCAAGCTGTATTTCACGACTGGCAAACGCAAAAGAAGGCACTTTCCATTCAATGAACACGACCGGCGTCTCTTGCGACCCGGAGAAGGTGTGCTCCCCGGCCAGCACCTGGACGGAGCCCACTACATTCGGCGTCATCACTGCGTTGCCCGCCAGGCCATGCCACTTCAACATGGCGTCTGACAGGCGGGCAAAGGCGACTTTCTCGCTGCCTTTGGGCAGAACTCCTTCGGTGACGGTAAGGGTGAGAGGCATTTCAGTACTCCTGAGGGTGGGATGAGCTGATCGCACAGACGAGCAGCGCGGAAGTTAAAATAACTACCGTGATGTGAATATACATAACGATCGTTATCCCAGCAAGCATTTTTGCGTTTTATCAATTTCCACAATAGAAGGTCCCGTGTCTCGATCTGAACAAAAACTACAGACGCGTCAGCGCATCCTCGATGCAGCGGGACGTGGTTTTCGCAAAGGTGGCTTTGGCGGCATCGGCGTGGACGGCCTGGCGAAAGAGGCCGGGGTAACCTCCGGTGCTTTTTACGTGCACTTCGACTCCAAGGCTGCAGCGTTCCGTGCATCGGTTGCGCAGGGGATGGCGGACCTCAAAGACGGTGTACGCCACTGCCAAACACAGTACGGGCGAACCTGGTGGGCGGAATTTGTGCGCTTCTATCTAGGTGCGAAGCGCACTTGCGAACTACCTGAAAGCTGTGCTTTGCAAAGCCTGGCCTCGGAAGTGGCCCGTTCCGATGCGCCATCGCGTGCGGCGTTCGAGGCCGAACTGCGCGACGTGGCGGCCATCGTCGCGGCGGGGCCGCCGTCGGACGATGCCCCCCCCGACGTGGACGCCGCGTGGGCAGCCATGGCCACGTTGGTGGGCGCTGTGACTTTCGCCCGCGCGGTCAATGATCCCGCAATGGCAGAAAGAATCGCGGCCGCAGCAGAACGCGTATTGCTGCCGACCCACTACCGCAGCCTTGAAACCTGAAAAAGGCCCTTTTTCACAGCAAGATTAGGCACTCTCCATCGCCGCCACCCCGTCCCCAAACCCGTTTGCCAGTGCCTGCCGCAGATAGTTCACAAACGCCGTCACCGCGCGCGGCACATGGGCGGTGTAGGGGCGGATGGCGTACAGCTGGTCCGCATAGCCGCCCACCAGTTGCCAGTCGGGCAGCACCGGCACCAGCTTGCTGGCACGCAAACTGGCAGGCAGGCTGAAGTCGGGCAGCAGCGCGATGCCCAGCCCAGTGACGGCAGCGTCGCGCAGCGCCTCGCTGTTATTGGCCGACAGCACGCCCGACACCGGCACCGTCACCCGCTCCACATTCGATCCCGTGCCCTGCGCAAAAGTCCAGGCCGGCGTGTCCTGGGCGCGTGGGTAGTGCAGGCAGCTGTGGTTGCGCAGGTCTTCGGGCCGCAGCGGGGTGCCGCGCTTGCGCAGATAGCTGCGGCTGGCCACCAGTACCGAGCGGGTGGCGCACAGCGTCCAGGCAACATGGGTATCCGGCGGCGCGGCGGTGTGGCGTATCGCCAGGTCAAAGCCTTCGGTGGCCAGGCTGGACAGCCGGTCCGACAGCTCCAATTCGAGGCGCACATCCGGGTATTCGCGCAGAAAGTCGGCCAGCCGCGGCACCAGCTGTTGGCGCGCAAATGCCACCGGCGCCGTCACCCGCAGCAGACCGTGCGGCGCATCGGCCAGGTCGCGCACCTGGGCAAAGCTCTGGGCGATCTGCTCGAACGAGGCCCGGGTATCGTCCACCAGGCGCTGGCCGGCCTCGGTCAGGCGCACGCTGCGCGTGGTGCGGCGCACCAGGGGCACGCCGGCCATCTGCTCCAGGTCGGCCATGCGCTGGCTCATCGCCGCCTTGCTGACGCCCAGCCGCGCCGCCGCCGCGGTGTAGCTGCCCTGCTGGGCCAGCACGGTCAGCCAGTGCAAGTGGCTCCAGAGTTCGTTGATTTTCTGTTCGTTCATGACCCTATTGTTCACTATTCTGAACAATCAATTCAGGGTTTCGGCCTTGTAGCGCAGGGGGCGAGTCCATAAACTGCAAGTCCGCACTACACAACGAGACACCTACCATGTCCTACACCGATAACACCGAAGTCGCCCAGTACATCCAGGGCCAACGCAGCACCGGCACGGGCACCCGCACCCAGCCCGTGTACAACCCCGCCACCGGCGCCGTGGCGCGCCAAGTGCGCCTGGGCAATGTGCAGGACGTGGATGCCGCCGTGGCATCCGCCAAGGCAGCCTTCCCCAAGTGGTCTGACACGCCGCCAATCCGCCGCGCCCGCGTGATGTTCAAGTTCCTGGAACTGCTGAACCTGCGCAAGGACGAGCTGGCCCACATGATCACCGCCGAGCACGGCAAGGTGTTCACCGACGCCCAGGGCGAAGTCGCCCGCGGTATCGACATCGTCGAATTCTCCTGCGGCATCCCCCAGCTGCTGAAGGGCGACTTCACCGACCAGGTCAGCACCGGCATCGACAACTGGACCCTGCGCCAACCCCTGGGCGTGGTCGCCGGCATCACGCCGTTCAACTTCCCCGTGATGGTGCCGATGTGGATGTTCCCGGTGGCGATTGCGGCCGGCAACACCTTCATCCTGAAGCCCAGCCCTACCGACCCAAGCCCCAGCCTGTTCATTGCCGACCTGCTGAAGCAAGCCGGCCTGCCAGATGGCGTGTTCAACGTGGTGCAAGGCGACAAGGAAGCCGTGGACGCACTGCTGGTGCACCCCGATGTGAAGGCCGTCAGCTTCGTCGGCTCCACCCCCATCGCCAACTACATCTATGAAACCGGCGCCCACCACGGCAAGCGCGTGCAGGCCCTGGGCGGCGCGAAGAACCACATGGTGGTCATGCCCGATGCCGACGTGGACCAAGTCGTGGACGCACTGATCGGCGCAGGCTACGGCTCGGCTGGCGAACGCTGCATGGCGATTTCGGTCGCGGTGCTGGTGGGCGACGTAGCCGACAAGGTCATCCCCAAGCTGCTGGAGCGCACCAAGACCCTCAAGGTGCTGAACGGCACCAATCTGGCCGCCGAGATGGGCCCCATCGTGACTGCCGCCGCCCATGCCCGCATCAGCGGCTACATCGAACAAGGCATCAAGGAAGGCGCGACGCTGCTGGCCGATGGCCGCGGTTTTGACGGCGCCAAGGCCGGCGACGGCTGTGGCGAAGGCTTCTGGCTGGGCGGCACGCTGTTCGACAACGTCACGCCCGACATGAAGATCTACAAGGAAGAAATCTTCGGCCCGGTGCTGGGCTGCATGCGCGTGCCCGACTTCGGCACCGCCGTGCAACTAATCAACGACCACGAGTTCGGCAACGGTGTGGCCTGCTTCACCCGCGACGGCAACGTGGCCCGCGAATTCGCGCGCCGCATCCAGGTCGGCATGGTCGGCATCAACGTGCCGATCCCAGTGCCCATGGCCTGGCACGGCTTCGGTGGCTGGAAGAAGAGCCTGTTTGGCGACATGCACGCCTACGGCGAAGAAGGCGTGCGCTTCTACACCAAGCAAAAATCCATCATGCAACGCTGGCCCGAAAGCATCGCCAAGGGCGCTGAGTTTGTGATGCCTACCGCCAAGTAAACACCACCGCTCTAAAAACCTCCACCTGTGGCGACACGGCTGGAGGTTTTTTTACATGCCCAGGGATTTAAGGAAATCGTCGGTGTCGGTGTCTGCAGCAGGCGCTGGCGGCCGAGGTGCTGGCGCACCGCTATGCGACTGGGCCATCAGTGCCGTCGCGTCGGGGATTTCCACGTCGAAGTCCACCAGCTTGATGAACTCGGTGCGGTCTACTGCCAGCTCCAGGTAGAAGATGTTGTTCTTGGCGGTGTAGAAGGTCACCCGGCGTGCCTCGGGCTTGTCGAGGTTGGCGTCCACGCTCATGATCACCTGCTTGTTCAGCACCAGCATCTTGGGCTGGTTCTGGGTGATCTGGGTTTGCAGTTCGCGCCGCACCTTGCCGGTGAAGTCGCCGACCACCTGGTTCATCAGCTCGCCCATCACGTTGCTGACTTCGTCCGAGGTGAAGGAGGTCACCAGATCGGCCTTGGACATGCCCATGTTCAGCAGATAGGTTTCATACAACTCCATCGCCGCCTGGGCCGTGAAGTTGATGATCACCAGGCCCGAGAAGCCACCGTCGAATAGCACAAAGCAGCCGATGTCGGGCTTCAGGCAGGTCTTGCTGATGCGCTGCACCATGCCCGAGTAATGGATATGACTGCCGGTCGCAACGTTCAACACCCGGCTCACGGAATTGCACAGGCTCAGCAACAGGTCTTCGGTACCAAATACGATGGGAGGTTCTTGCATGCTCATGGTGTTCTTGTCGCCTGGGATTGAGAAACGGTAAGTGGCAGAGCATAGGCGATGTAAGCACTTGTAGAGCGGCTTTTGCGACGCGTCGCGCGCCAGCAACTACCGCCAAGCACCACATGCAAGTGGTTCTGCGCAACTTAATTCACGCCCGCTGCCTTGCCGCTGCCCTGGCCCGGCTTTTAAAATACGCTGCAGCGGACATGTGTTCCGCAAAGGCCTGACTGTATGAACTCGATCTCCGCCATCTCGCTGTCTGGCCTGCAAGCTGCCCAAACGCGGCTCAATTCCTCTGCCCACAATATTGCCAACGGCCAGACCGAAGGCTTTCGGCGCCTGGAAGTGCAGCAGCAAACCCAGACCGACGGTGGCGTCAGCACCCAGGTGGACCGGGCGGCCACGCCAGGCGAAGCGCTGGTGACCGACGTGGTCGACCAACTGCAGGCCAAAAACAGCTTTCTGGCCAACCTCAGCGTCTTCAAAACCAACGACCGCATGCTTGGCTCGTTGCTGGACGCCAAAGCCTAGGCCCGCTAGGGTCAGCCCGCTGCACAGCCACCGCGGACTCTGCCACACTCCGGCCCTAGGAGACGATCCGTACCCTGCCACCGCCCTACTCTGCCACTCCGTTTTGCCATTGCAGGCTGCCCCATGAAACCAGTGGACCCACGCCCCGACGATCTCTCCACCTGCCAGGCGATGGTGATTGACAGCCATGCCACCTCGCGTTCGATCCTGGTCGCCCAGCTCCGCGATTTTGGCGTGGGCAAGGTGGTGCAATGCCTGAGCACCGCCCACGCGCGCCGCCTGCTGGAACACGAACGCTTCGACATGGTCTTGTGCGAGCACCAGTTCGATTCCAGCTCCTCGTCCGGGCAAGACCTGGTGGACGATCTGCGGCGCAACCAGCTGCTGCCGTTTTCCACCGTCTTCATCATGGTGACGGCCGAGGCCACCTACACCAAGGTTGCCGAAGCCGCGGAATCGGCGCTCGACGGCTACCTGCTCAAACCCCACAGCGCCAACAACCTGGGCGAACGCCTGTACCAGGCGCGGGCCCGCAAGATCGCGCTGCGCGGTATCTTTGAGGCGATTGACGAAGGCGACTTCGAGCGCGCGGCCAGTCTGTGCGTCAGCCGGTTCGAGGCCCGCGCGCCCTACTGGCTGTACGCCGCGCGGGTAGGCGCCGAGCTGCTGCTGCGCACCGGCCAGTACGACAAGGCACAAACCCTGTACGAAGCAGTGATCGCCGCCAAAACCCTGCCCTGGGCCAAGCTGGGTGTGGCCCGCTCTTTGCTGGACAGTGGCCAGACCGCCAAGGCCACCAGCGCGATTGAAAACCTGCTCGGTGAGAACCCGAACTACGCCGATGCCTACGACATCCTGGGCCGGGCCCAGTTCGAGCTGGGCAAGTACGAGCTGGCCATGAACTCCTACCAGATGGCGGTGGACATGGCGCCCGACTCCATCAGCCGCTCGCAAAACCTCGGGCTGATGATGTACTACGTAGGCGACCGCAAACAGGCCGAGAAAGTGCTGGAACGCACGGTACGCCTGGGGCTGGACTCCAAGATGCTGGACTGCCAGACCCTGGTGCTGCTGGGCTTCATGCGGATCGAAGCCAACGACCGCAAGGGCTTGCAACGCTGCTGCGACGACTTCAAGCGGGTGGTCGAGCGCTGCACCGATACCGCGCGCGGCCAGCGCCTGTCGAACATCATGAGCACGCTGATGGACATCCTGGAGCACCAGTCGGCCGAGGCCGTCCGAACCATCCGCGAACTCGCGCGCGGTGTGAAATCGCCAGAGTTCGATTTCGAGTCGGCCTCTAACCTGCTGGCCCTGACCAGCCTGCTGGCCCAGAGAACCATCCAGCTCGACGAGGTGAACGGCATGATCGACACCCTGGGCATGCGCTTTTGCACCACCAAGCCGCTGAGCGAGCTGCTCGCAGGCTCGGCGGCCAGCTTCCCCAGCTATGCGGAGCGCATCCGCGCCTGCCATCCGCAGATCGCCAAGTTCACCGAAAGTGCCATGTCGCTGAGCCTGCGCGGCGACCCCAAGGGCGCGGTGGAAGACCTTATTGCCCACGGCAACAGCACCTTGAACGGCAAGCTGATCGAAACCGCCTACCTGGTGCTGCAGCGCTACGGCGAGAAGATCGACGGCCACACCAGCCTGATGGCCACGGTGCAAGAGCTGCGTACCCGCTTCGCACCGGCCAACGCCCGCTCGGTGCTGGGCGACCCGAAACGCCAGGCCGGCGAGCTGATACTGCGTACCGGCGGCACCGCGGCGCGGGCCTTGCCCGGCATGCAGCCGGTCGCACCGCCCGAGCCACGCCACGCCATAATGAACACAGCTCTTACCGATAAAACCAATGCCCTGGCACGCCCGTCTTGACCTGAATTACCGCCTCGAAGCCCACCGCAGCATCGCCCGCCACCAGCACACCGGCCCGCTGCGCATCCTGCAAAGCCTGTACCCCGAAGGCGACGGCATCTGCCACAACGTCTTGGTGCACCCGCCGGGCGGCCTGGTCGGCGGCGACACGCTGGACATCCAGGTGCAGGTAGAGCCTGGCGCCCACGGCCTGGTCACTACCCCCGGCGCCACCCGCTTCTACCGATCCGCCGGCGAGCCGGCATTGCAAAACACCCAGATCCACGTAGCCGCCGGAGGCCGCATGGAATGGCTGCCCACCGAGGCGCTTTGCTACAACCAGTGCCTGGCCGAAAACCGCCTGCGTTTCCACCTGGAGCCCGGCGCTGAACTGATGGGTTGGGACGTGACCGCCTTCGGCCTGCCGCAAGCGAACCAACCCTTTGTGCAAGGCAGCTTCTGCCAGCACCTGGAACTGCCCGGCGTCTGGCTGGAGCGCGGCCGCATCGACGCCAGCGACACGCGCTTGCTCGACAGCCCGCTGGGCCTGGCCGGCCACAAGTGCATGGCCTCGATCTTCTTCCTGGCTGGTAGCAAGCTGGACAACGCACGCCGCGCCGAAGCGCTGGACGTTGCCCGCCAGGTCATAGACAGCCACTCCCTGCACCCCAGCGCCGGCGCCACCAGCCCCGACGGACAGGTGGTTGTGGTGCGCGTGCTCGCCCCCTTGGTAGAGCCCGCGATGGATTTGGTGAAACAGGTCTGGGCCGCCTGGCGTGCCCATTTCTGGCAGCTATCCGCCACCCGCCCCAGAATCTGGGCGATGTAGACGAAATAGGCTTCTAGCGCAGGTAGTATCTGCGCGAGCAGCTACACAAAAGATAGTCAACGCAGATTCCAGAACGGCCGCGAATAAACGCGACTGACTGATCCAGAAACACCGCGGAACTGGCTCCGCCAGGCCGCTGGTGTTGCCCCCTGCAAGGGGGTTGGCGAAAACACGAAGTGTGTAGCCTGGGGGTGAGCCTATGCAGCGCCCACCAGCATCTGCACAAACATCTGCAGCTTGGTATTCGTCTCGGTGCCCAGGGCGGTGAATTCCAGCCCGGCCAGCACCAAGCCATCGGCATGCGAGATCTTCATCACCCTGGCGTAGATATCGGTCACAGGGTACTCGACCAGGGTCATGTCAAAGTTCAGCTTCACGTCGAAGCCGACTTCCAGCGGCAAGTCCAGCTCCAGCAGCACGCCGTGGTAGCCGATGTCGAGGATGTGCGCCTTGATGGGGTTGGGCAGCACGGTCGTGCCTTCCAGAATCTGCAGGCTGCAGGGGATGCGCACCTCGGCCCGGTGGCTGCGGCGGAACTCCTGGCGCGGCACTTTGAGGTGCATGCTGGGGATGGCGATCAGCTCGCGCAGCTTCACCGGCACCAGCTTGCCGGCCACAAACACATCCACCGGCTCGGTGGCC
Source organism: Rhodoferax sp. OV413 (assembly GCF_900104385.1). GTDB lineage: Bacteria > Pseudomonadota > Gammaproteobacteria > Burkholderiales > Burkholderiaceae_C > Rhodoferax_B. Next base: position 1,148,235 of record NZ_FNJA01000001.1, read on the forward strand.
GACACCGTGCCATTGCTGCGCTTGTAGGTGTTCTCGCTGATCAGCACCTGGCCGCGCAGGCTGAAGGATTCGATGCGCGAGGCCAGGCTGACCTCGTTGCCGATCACCGTGTACTGCGAAAAAGACTCGGAACCGAAGCGCCCGACCATCACCGAGCCGGTGTTGATGCCTATGCCCATGTACAGCTCGGGCATGCGGCCGCGCTGGTACTGGTCGTTCAGCAGGCGCATGGCCAGCTGCATCTCCACCGCGCAGGCCATGGCCCGCATCACATCGTCAGGCCGCTCGGCATGGGCGCCGAACAGCACGGTCATGGAATCGCCGGTGAACTTGTCGATGCTGCCCTGGTAGCGCGCAATCACCTCGCTCATGCGCTCCAGGCACAGGTTCAGCATGGTGACGATGGTGCCGGCCGGGTGGGTGGCCGTCAGCGCGATAAAGCCGCGCAAATCGGCCACCAGGATGGTGACCTCGCGCTTCACCACCGCCAATTCCTGGCCGACAGCCGGCTCGCCCAGCGCTGCATCCATGATGGCCGTCAGTTCGGCATCTACCGCGGGCGTCACCGCGGCACCGGTTTCACGCGCCAGCAGCGCCCGCAGGCGACTTTGCGCCTCCATCCTCGAATCAGTTTTCATGCGGTCAGTCGTTCCAAGTAGGTTGAGCAAGATGCGCTGTTCCGAGAATAGTGTGGCACTGGGGAGCGGTCAAGCTGCAACACCCTGACTGGGCTGCGGGCTGGCCATCAGGCCGTCGGCCTTGAACATCGCTTTGATGCCGCGCACCGCCTGGCGGATGCGGGCCTCGTTCTCGATCAGCGCAAAGCGTACATGCTCATCGCCATGGTCGCCAAAACCGATGCCCGGCGATACCGATACCTTGGCCTTGGCCAGCAGCTGCTTGGCAAACTCCAGCGAGCCCAGCGCCCGGTAGGGCTCGGGGATGCGTGCCCAGATGTACATGCTGGCCTTGGGGCAGTCCACCTGCCAGCCGGCGTCGATCAGGCCCTTGTACAGCACGTCGCGCCGCGCCTGGTAGGTGGCGGCGATCTCGGTCACGCAGCTCTGGTCGCCTTCCAGTGCGGCAATCGCCGCCACCTGCAGCGGGGTGAAGGTGCCGTAGTCGTGGTAGCTCTTGATGCGCGCCAGGGCCGCCACCAGGTCCGGGTTGCCGACCATGAAGCCCACACGCCAGCCCGCCATGTTGTAGCTCTTGGACAGGGTGAAGAACTCCACCGCGATGTCTTTCGCACCCGGCACCTGCATGATGCTGGGGGCCTTCCAGCCGTCGAACACGATGTCGGCATAGGCCAGGTCGTGCACCACAAAGATGTCGTGCTTCTTGGCCAGCGCAATCACCTTCTCGAAGAACGGCAGCTCCACGCACTGCGCCGTCGGGTTGCTGGGGAAGCCCAACACCATCATTTTGGGTTTGGGATAGCTGCCGCGGATGGCTTTTTCCAGCTCGGCGAAGAAGTCCACGCCCTCGGTCAGCGGCACGCTGCGGATGTCGGCGCCGGCAATCACCGCACCGTAGATGTGGATGGGGTAGCTCGGATCGGGCACCAGCACGGTATCGCCACGGTCCAGCGTGGCCAGCATCAGATGCGCCAGACCTTCCTTGGAGCCTATGGTGACGATAGCTTCGCTGTCGGGGTCGATGTCGACCGCGTAACGGTCCTGGTACCACTTGCTGATGGCGCGGCGCAGGCGCGGAATGCCCTTGCTGGCCGAATAACCGTGGGTGTTGGGCCGCTGCGCGACCTCGGTGAGCTTGGCCACGATGTGCGCAGGCGTGGCGCCATCGGGATTGCCCATGCTCATGTCGATGATGTCTTCGCCACGCCGGCGCGCAGCCAGTTTCAGCTCGGCCGTGATGTTGAAGACGTAGGGGGGCAGGCGGTCAATGCGCGCGAAACGGCGCTTGCCTGCAGAAGATGCAGCCATGTTGATAAATCTCACGTAAGCGCCCGGAACCGTCCGAGCGACGTGGTGCGCAATGGGGCGCACCGGAGCACATGGTAGCCGAAGAAATCGCGGATTTAGCGCATTCAAGCGCTGGTGTTCAACAGGCGACCTATGCTTTGGCTGCTGCCACGCAGCTGGCGCTCGTAGGTGTCGTCCAGCTGCTTGCTGCGGTTGCTGAGGTTGGTGGCGTAGTCCTGGCTGCTGCGGGCTACGCGGTCCATGCTGTCCGCCTGCTGGCGCAATTCATTGGCCTTGGTCTGGGCTTGCTCGGCATCGCGCCGCGCCTGCATCACCCGCGACGGGTCGGGGGCCGCAGTGACGGAAGGAACTGCAGCAAAGCCGGCGCTGATGGTGGCCATGGCGCGCTCTCGGGTCGCTCAATGGCGGGGTTGCAGATCAGGCGGTGGTGTTGAGCAAGCCGCCGATGGTCTGGCCCTGGCCATTCACCACGGGCGCAGGTTTGGTCTGCTCCAGCTTCTTGGCCGCAGCCTCCTGCTGCTGGCGCACCGCGCGGTTCTGCGCCTGTTGCGACTCATCGGTGAGCTGGGTGGACTGCGTCAAAGTCTGGGTGTACTGCCGAGAAACTGGGCTGATTTCCATGACGGGCTCCAGGAGTGGTTACAGGATTTTACGGTTGCAGGCCGGCGAGCGCAATGCGGGCGATTTAAGCCTTTTTAGCCCCAGATGCGGTAAATCCAGAAGCTCTCGTCCTCCAGCATGCGCCGGCGCAGCACCTCGGGGCTCAGGCCGGTGACACGGCGCGCCTCGCGGCAAAAATGCGATTGGTCGGCATAGCCCGAGCCGGCGGCCAAATCGGCCCAGTCCACATTGCCGGCGGCTACCGCATCGCGCGCCTGGAAGAACACGGCTTCGGCCCGGCTGCGGCCTTGCAGCTGGCGCAGGGTCTGTCCCGTCCAGGCCTTGATGCGGCGCTCGGCCTGGCGCAGGCTCTGCCCCACGCCGGAGGCCATGGCCCGCACCGCCAGGCCTTGGGCCCAGTCCTCATAGCTGCGCACCGGCACCGCGCCCAACTGGCGTGCCGCCTGCCAGCGCGGGGCGATGAAGGCCTCGATCAGGCGCACCCGGCTGGCGTCGTCGCCGGCTTGCAGCACAGCTTCGGCCATGGCGCACCAGTCGGCATCCAGCACCTGGTGCAGCGGCAGTGTGCGGTCCACCAGCGCGCCCACGTCCACACCGGTCAAGGCGTGCAGAGCGTCGGGCATCAGCATCAGCATGAAGCCCTCGGCCGGGCCCGGGTTGCGCGACACCGTGGGCCGGCTCTGTGGGCCAAAGAAGACCATGCGCGGCAGCCGCTGCGGCGCCGTGTCGTCATCGCCAGTGGGCAGTTGATAGCTCTCGCCGTGGCTGAGCCAGGACATGCCGCACAAAGGCGTGGCCGGAAAGTAATTCAAGCGCTCCAGCGGCTGCAAGTCGGCGCCCAGGGTGCTGCGGCTGATGTAGGCGCGCACGCAGGCCGCCAAGCCAGCACTCGGGGCGATCAGGGCTGCGCGGGGCTGGGTCATACAACCAGTTTAGTGCGCGGCCGGTGTCGTAATCGTTCAATACGCGCATGGCGGCAAGCGGCACAGTGGCGCCATGTCTTCCACCCTGTTCCCTCCCGGTCCGCACCGCCATGGCTTCGGCCTGCCCCTGCTGCGCCAGATGCGCCGCGACTACCTGGGCCTGGCCCGGCAGATGCACACCCGCTACGGCGACGCGGTGTACGCGCGCATCGGCCCCGAGCGCACGTTTGAGTTCTTTCACCCCGAGCTGGTGCGCGAGGTGCTGCTCGACCCCAGCCGCAGCTTCATCCGCTGGGAGCGCGGCACCCAGGTGTTTGCCGAGGTGCACGGCCAGAGCGTGCTGGTCACCGAGGGCGACACCTGGCAGCGCCAGCGGCGCATGCTGCAGCCCGGCTTTGGCCCCAAGCGCATGGCCGGCTATGCCCAGCACATGGCGGCCGCCGCCGCGCAAGCCCTGGAAGCGCTGCCGGACCAGGCCGAGCAGACGGTGGACTACGAGCACCTGATGACCCAGCTGACCATGGACGTGGTGCTGCGCACCTTGTTCAGCCAGCAGATCCAGGCCGCGGGGCGGCAGGAGGCGCTGGCGGCCGAACAGGCCGTGCAGCTGCTCAGCCGCCTGGGCATGGAAGAATTTTTCTGGCCCGCCAGCCTGCCCTACTGGCTGCCGCACAAATGGCCAGCCCGGCGCGCCAAGCGCACGCTGGACACACTGGTGCGGCGGCATATCCGGCAACGCCGCGCTGAGCCCCCAGGTGTCGAAAAAACCGACCTGCTGGGCATGCTGGTGGCCGTGCGCGACGAGGCCGGCGACCAGGGCGCCCTGAGCGAGCAGGAGATCCACGACCAGTGCATGACCATCTTTCTGGCCGGCCACGAAACCACGGCCTCGGCGCTCACCTGGTGGGGCCACTGCATGGCCAGCCAGCCGGTCTGCGCGCAGCGCGCCCAGGAGGAAGTCGACCGCGTGCTGGGCCAGCGCCCGCCCCGCTACGAAGACCTGCCGGCCCTGCCCTATCTGGCCCAGACGCTGAAGGAAACCCTGCGCCTGTACCCGCCCGCGGCCTCGCTGATCAGCCGGCGTGCCACCCGGTCGGTGCAGGTCGGCCCCTGGCAGCTGCCGCAGGGCGCGTTGGTGCGCATCACACCCTGGGTGCTGCAGCACGATGCACGCTGGTTTCCCGATCCCGAGCACTTCGACCCCGAGCGCTTTTCGGACGCCGGCCAGGCGGCCCAGGTGCGCGGCAGCTACCTGCCGTTTGGCGCCGGGCCGCGGGTCTGCATTGGTAATCTGTTCGCCATGACCGAGATGCAGCTGGTGGCGGCCATGCTGCTGCAGCGCTTCCAGCTGGCCCCGGTGGCCGGCCCGCCGCCGCAGCCGGTATTGAACGTCACGCTGCGCCCGGCCCAGGGTTTGCAGTTGCAGCTGCGGCGCCGGTAAATTTATAAAAATAAGGTCTGCAGCGCAGATAACACCAGCGCAAGCAGCTACAGAAACGATAGTAAAAAGCGCTGTCATCGGCTGGCCCGACAATAGCGGCTTTCCACTGCCTGCCCTGCTCCTATGCCGACCGCTCTGCCGCTGCGCCACCTCTTGCTTGCCCTGGCCGTGGTGGCGGTATGGGGCACCAATTTTGTCGTCATCAAGGTGGCGCTCGCGCACTTTCCGCCGCTGCTGCTGGCGGCCCTGCGCTTCACCCTGGCGCTGCTGCCCGCGGTGTTCTTTCTGCCGCGCCCGGCCGTGTCCTGGCGCAACCTGGCGGCCTACGGCGTGCTGATCGGCGTCGGCCAGTTTGGCGTGCTGTTCGTCGCCATGCAAGCGCAGATTTCGCCGGGCCTGGCCTCGCTGGTGGTGCAGATGCAGGTGTTCTTCACCATCGCCCTGGCCATGCGCATCACCCAGGAACGGGTCCAGCCCTTCCAGTGGTGGGCGCTGCTGCTGGCAGTGGCCGGCATCAGCGTCATCGTGCTGCACACCGATGGCAGCACCACGCCACTGGGCCTGGCGATGGCGCTGTTCGCGGCGCTGTGCTGGGGCGGCGGCAACACGGCTTCGCGCCAGGCCGGCCGGGTGAACATGCTGGCCTATGTGGTCTGGTCCAGCGCCTTTGCGGCGCCGCCGCTGATCCTGCTGTCGCTGGTGTTTGAAGGCAGCCATGCCTGGTGGACCAGCATGCAGAACGCCGACCTGCCGAGCTGGCTGGCCGTGGTCTGGCAGGCCTGGGGCAATAGCCTGTTTGGCTACGCAGTGTGGGCCTGGCTGCTGGGCCGCTACCCGGCCGCCACCATCAGCCCCACGGCGCTGATGGTGCCGATATTCGGCATGGGCACGGCCGCCTGGTGGCTGGGCGAACCGCTGCCGACCTGGAAGCTGGTGGCCGCCGGCCTGGTGATGTTAGGCCTGGCGCTGAACCTGCTGTGGCCGCGCTGGCGCCATCTGCTGTTACCTGTGCGACAGACCTAGCCGCATCTTCACGCGGCTGTCATGCCTGCTTCATGTAATGGGAACACCCCCACAGGAGTTTCCACAACATGACCGAACCCACCAGCCGCCGCAGCTTCCTCGTCCACACCTCGTCCACCGCCGCTGCACTGGCGGTCAGTGGCAGCCTGGTCGCCTGTGGCGATTCCAGCGCTACAGCGTCGGAGTTCAAATACGGAGTGGCCAGCGGCGACCCACTGTCAACCAGCGTGATTCTGTGGACCCATGCCAAGATCGCCGGCAGCACCAGCAGCGTAGGCCTGACCTGGCAAATCGCCAGCGACCGCAGCTTCAGCACGCTGCTGCAGTCCGGGCGCCTACAGGCTAGCGAGGCGACCTCTTTCACCGCCAAGGTGGATGTGACCGGCCTGGTGGCGGGCAGCAGCTATTTCTACCGTTTCATAGACGATGCCGGCGTGGCATCTGCCGTCGGCACAACCCGCACCCTGCCGGCCAGCAACGCCACCTCGGTCAAGTTGGCGGTGTTCTCCTGCGCCCTGTATTCGGAAGGCTACTTCAACACATACGACGCAGCCGCGAAGTCCGACGCCCAGTACGCCATCCACCTGGGTGACTACATCTACGAATACGGCGCCGACCCCACCAAGTTCGGCAACACCGACGCGGTGGCTCTGGGCCGCGTCACCAGCCCCGCCAACGACATCGTCAGCCTGAGCGACTACCGCACCCGCTATGCGCTGTACCGGGCCGACCCGAACCTGCAAGCGCTGCACGCCAGGATGCCGATGATCGCCGTCTGGGACGACCACGAATTTGCCAACAATGCCTACGTGGGCGGCGCTGAAAATCATAAGTCCGCCACCCAGGGCGACTGGCTAACCCGTAAAAACAACGCAGCCAAGGCGTACCACGAGTGGATGCCCATCCGCACTCCCGACGCCAGCAACCTGCTCAAGATCTACCGCAAATTCGACTTCGGCAACCTGCTGTCGCTGTACATGCTGGACACCCGCATCGAAGGCCGCGACCAGCAGTACGACAACTTTGGCGATGCCGATGGCGGCATTGCCCGCTACATAGCCGGCGTGACCCCGGCAAGCGACGGTACGCTGCCCGATGCCAGCCGCAAGATGATCAGCGCCACACAACAAAACTGGCTGAGCAGCGGGTTTGCTGCGTCTACCGCCACCTGGCAATTCCTGGGCAACCAGGACATCATGGCGCGCATGTGGTTCCCTGCGTCGGTACTGCAGGCCCAGGCCACAGCCGCTACCAACCCGGCAGCAGTGTCTACCGCGATCGGTGCCTACCTGACGGCCAAGGCCACCCGCTTCGCAGCGGGCGCCGCCGCGCTCACGCCCACCCAGGCCGCCTTGCTCAGCAGCAGCACCAACCCCCGCATTCCGTACAACCTGGACAGCTGGGACGGCTACCCCGCCAACCGCGAAGCGATTTTTCAAACGGCCAAAGCACAAGGCAAGAAGCTGGTGGCCTTGTCGGGCGATTCGCACAACGCCTGGTTTACCAACCTGACTACCCTGGCCGGCGACAAAGTGGGGGTGGAATTTGCGACCTCGTCGGTCAGTGCACCCGGTTTTGAAAGTGCCGGACTGGGCGGGCTGGCCAGCTCGCTCGATGGCAGTGCCCTGGTGCCGCAGTTGGGCAACGCCGCCATAGGCGCGGGCCTGGGGCTGATCGACGACCTGAACTATTCGGACACTACCCGCCGTGGCTATCTGCAGGTGACTGTCACTGCCGCAGCGGTAAAGGGCGAATTTATCTTTGTGAGCACCGTGAAGTCCACCAGCTACAGCGTGGTGGTGGGCAAAACCATCACGGTGGCCAGTACCGGCGCAGTCACTTACGCCTGACGCTGGCGTCGCCGTGGTCGCTCAAGACTCGGCGGTAAACCCGGTCTGCTTGATCAGGCCGCGCCACTGGTCGGCATCGGCCTTCAGCATCTGGGCCAGCTCGGCCGCACTGGACGGCTTGATCTCCAGCCCATACTGCTTGCCGTACTCCACCACCTCGGGCTGGGCCAGCGCCGCCTGCACGCCTTCGGACGCGCGCTTGACCGTCTCAGGCGTGGCCTTGCCGGGCAGGAAGAAGCCATACCACTCGCGCACTCGCAGCGGGAAACCCAGCTCGACCAGCGTGGGCACCTGGGGCAAAAAGACTGACCGCGTCGGCCCGGCAATCGTCAGCACGCGGAGCTTGCCCACCTTGACGTACTGCAGGTAGTCGCCAATCGGCCCCCAGAAGGCCGATATCTGGCCGCCCAGCAGGTCCTGCACGCCGGGCACGGTGCCGCGGTAGGCGATATGCCGCAGATCGGCCTTGGCCATCTGGCCCAGCAGCACGCCCACCATGTGCGGCATGGAGCCGGCGCCGGGGCTGCCGAAATTGGCTTTGTCGGGGTTGGCGGCGGCCCAGGCCAGAAAGTCCTTGAAAGTCTGCACGCTGTCCGGCACACCCGGGCCGACGGCCAGGCCGTGGTCGATGATGGCGCCCAGCGACACCGGTGCCAGCTCTTCCAGCGTGTAGCGCAGCTTGGGGTAGGTAAAGGGGTAGATCGACAGCATGGACGAGGGCGTGAGCAGCAGATTGGTGCCGTCGGCCGGGCTGTCGCGCAGCGCCAGGATGCCGATCTGCCCGCCCGCGCCGGGCTTGTTCTCCACCAGCACCGTACCCGCATAGTGGCCGCGCATCTTGTCGGCCACGCGCCGGGCCAGCACGTCCACCGTGCCGCCGGGCGGAAAGCCGGAAATGATCTTTGCCACATCGGGCATGGGCTTGCCCGACTGGGCCTGGGCCAGCGAAACCAGGCCGGTGGGAACGAGGGCAGCAAGCAGTTGGGTGAATTGGCGGCGGTTGGTCATGTAGGTGTCTCCTGGGAAGGTCAAACAAAGGGTGCAGGCGTAAAGTGCAAAAATAATTGTACGAACGTACAAGTATTTTCGAAATTAGTGTTTGTACGAGTGTTCAATTTTATTGTACAGATGTATAAACCTGTTTATGCAAAACCAAAAACCTCCTTCCAGCACCCGCAAAACCCCGGCGGCCCGGCGCAGCGCCGCGGCCGAACCCGGCGAAGCGGCGCTGTCGCCCAACCGCCAGCAGAACATCCTGCTGGCTGCCGAGCAGCTGTTTGCGGCCCGCGGCTTCCACGGCGTGTCGATCCGCGACATCGCCGACGAGGCCGGTGTGCCCCTGGCCCTAGTGGGCTACTACTATGGCCCGAAACTGGCGCTGTACCACGCGATTTTTCGGGAGCGGGCCGGCTACATCGGCGAACGCCTGGAATCCCTGGCTGCGGCACAGCGCAGCGCAGCACCCGGCCAGCTGCTGGAAGAAATCGTCAAAGCCTTTGTGCTGCCAGTGCTCAAGGTAGCAGCTCTGCCCGCCGGACACAACTTTCTGCGCATTCTTTCGCGCGGCATGAACGACCACCTGGAAGAAGACGAGCCCGTCATCCGCGAGCTGTTCGACCCGCTGGCCCATGCCTTCATCGACGCCCTGGCCGCCTCCCTGCCCCAGGCCACGCGCAGCCAGGCCGCCTGGTGCTACCAGTTTGCGCTGGGCGCGCTGCTGCACCATGTGAACGACCAGCGCATCGAGCGTCTATCGCTGGGCCAGAACCAGCCCGGCGACTCCGAAACCGCCGGCCCGCTGCTGGTGGCCTTCATCACCCACGGCCTGCGCGGCGCCTGCGCCGCGCCTACCCACTGAGGCAGCGCCATCGGCATCGCCCTGCCATGAGCCCCTAGAAACACCGGCGCCCGCGCCTTAGCCCCCCATGTACCCGCAGGTGCAGTCGCCCAACGACTGCGCCGGGGATGTGCTCGCCCTATACGCCCCTATAGCAACCCACAGGAAACACCATGCCCCGCAGCTTCATCGACATCTCCATGCACCTGGAAAACGACGTGCCCTCCGACCCGCCGGGTCTGGGGCCGAAGATCCATTACATCGACCATCAGACCAGCTACCCCGACATGGCGCAGTTCTTCCCCGGTCTGCAAAAACAAGACATGCCGGACGGCGAAGCCTGGGCGGTGGAAGACGTGCAGCTCAACACCCATAACGGCACCCACCTGGACGCACCCTGGCACTATGCATCCACCATGGACGGCGGCCAGCGCGCCATCACCATCGACGAGGTGGACCTGAACTGGTGTTTCCAGCCCGGCGTGAAGCTGGACTTTCGCCACTTCCCGAACGGCTATGTGGTGCAGGCCGCCGATGTGGAAGCCGAGCTCCAACGCATAGGCCACAGCCTGCAGCCGCTGGACATCGTGCTGGTCAACACCAGTGCCACCGCCGCCCACGGCACGCCGGCCTACACCCGGTCTGGCTGCGGCATGGGCCGCGAGGCCACGCTGTACCTGCTGGAGCGCGGCGTGCGCCTGACCGGCACCGACGCCTGGAGCTGGGACGCGCCGTTTCCCCAGACCGCCCAGCGCTACGCCGAAACCAGCGACGCCGGGATCATCTGGGAAGGCCACAAGGCCGGCCGCGAGATCGGCTACTGCCACCTGGAAAAACTGCACAACCTGGCGGCCCTGCCGGCCCACGGTTTTTACGTGAGCTGCTTCCCGGTGAAGATCCGCGCCGCATCGGCGGGCTGGACCCGCGCGGTGGCGATATTTGACCCGGCCTTGCAGGCCAGCACGCCATGAGTCCGTAGGGGCCTGCGCCCCACCCTCCCTCCGAAATTCCCCGCTTCGGAGCAGTCGCCCGCCGACCGCTCCGGGGATGTTCTCACCCTGAAATTTACCAACCCCAAACCACTGGAGACAAAAAAAAGTGTTCAAGCAAACAAACCCCACCATCCTCGCCACCGCCGCGCTGTTAGCCTGCAGCGCCGCCGCCCAGGCCCAACCCGCCGTCGGCAACGGCGTACAGCTCTACGGCCTGGTGGACAACGTGGCCGGCCGCTTCACCGGCGCCATTGGCGGCGTGAACGCGCAGAGCCAAACCGTCAGCAAGGTGGAAGGCGGCGGCATGTCGACCAGCCACTGGGGTCTGCGCGGCAACGAAGACCTGGGCGGCGGGCTCACCGCGTCCTTCGAGCTGTCGGCCTTCTTCCGCAGCGACACCGGTGCCGGCGGCCGCAGCGATGCCCTGCCCGCGCCGGTCAACGTGGCGGCCGACCCGTTCTTTTCGCGCGCTTCCTGGGTTGGCCTGTCCAGCCCGACCTGGGGCCGGCTGCGCATGGGCACCATCATTTCGCAGCTGTTCCTGAACACCATCAACTCCAACGCCTTTGGCGACTCCATGACCTTCGGCCCGCTGCCGCTGCTGACCTTTACCGGTGGCGTGCTGGGGGGCGGCACCAGCTGGACCAATTCGCTGGTCTACGACACGCCGGTGTATGCGGGCGTCTCGGCCACGCTGGCGCGCTCGCTGTCCGAAGCCCAGGGCGGTGGCAATGTGGGCGCGCGCATCGGCTACGCCAACGGCCCGCTGGCCACCTCGCTGGTCTGGCAGAACGTGAAGAAAGACCCGCAGACCTTTGCCGACGGCACCACCGCCAACGACACCAGCGCCTGGCAGTTGGCGGCCTCGTACGACTTCGACGCCGTCAAGCTGTTTGCCCACGTCGGCCACATCCAGAACAAGGGCACCAACATCGCGCCGCAGAACGTCGGCTACCGCATCTGGGACCTGAGCGCCAGCGTGCCGGTGGGCGCCGGGCGGGTCCTGGCCGGCTATGCCGTGCGCAAGACCAGCGACACCGCGGCGCCCGCGCCGGCCACCGTGGCCGGCGGCAATGTGGAGCGCAAGATCCTCAGCCTGGGCTACGACCACAACCTGTCCAAGCGCACCGATGTCTACGCGATGTGGATGCACGACAGCACTCAAACCCGCACCCTGCCTGCGCCACTGCGTGTCATCGAAGCCAGCGGTAACAGCTACGGCATCGGCATTCGCCACCGGTTCTAAGGACCCACCACCATGCTCAACGAAACCCATGATCCCTCACTGCATAGCTGGGTGGCGTCGGCCCAGCTGCCGGGCTGCGACTTCCCGCTGCAAAATCTGCCGCACGGCGTGTTCCGCCGCCAGGGCAGCAGCGAGCCCTGGCGCGGCGGCGTGGCGATTGGCGACGCCATCCTGGACCTGGCGGCCGCCCATGCGCAAGGCGTGTTCAGCGCCGCTGCCGACGGCGCGGCCCAGGCGGCCAGCGGCGCCAGCCTGAACGGGCTGATGGCACTGGGCCCGTCTGCCTGGTCGGCCTTGCGGCTGGATCTGTCGCGCCTGCTGCGCGAGGGCGCGCCCCAGGCCCTGAAGCTGCGCGCCTGCCTGTTTCCGCAGGCCCAGGCCGAGTACGCGGTGCCGGCGCAGATCGGCGACTACACCGACTTCTTCACCTCGCAGTACCACGCGCTGAATGCCGGCCAGATCTTCCAGCCCGCGAACCCGCTGCTGGCCAACTTCAAATGGCTGCCCATCGGCTACCACGGCCGGGCCTCCAGCGTGGCCATCAGCGGCAGCGCAGTGCTGCGGCCACACGGCCAGACCCGCGCGCCGGACGCGGCCTCGCCCAGCTTTGGCCCGACGCAAAAGCTGGACTACGAGCTGGAACTTGGCGTCTTCGTCGGCCCCGGCAACCCGCGCGGCACGGCCATCGCCATCGACGACGCCGAGCAGCATGCGTTCGGCCTGTGCCTGCTGAACGACTGGTCGGCGCGCGATGTGCAGGCCTGGGAATCCATGCCGCTGGGCCCGTTCATGGCCAAGAACTTCATCACCAGCATCTCGCCCTGGATCGTCACGCTGGAGGCGCTGGCACCGTTCCGTGTGCCCCTGCCGCGCGAGGCCGGTGACCCCGGGGCCCTGCCCTATCTGCAATCGGCCCAGGTGCAGGCGCTGGACATCCAGCTCGAAGCCTGGCTGACCCCGCCCGGCGCTGCGCAGGCGACCCGCTTGTCGCGCACCAGCTACCGCCATGCCTACTGGACGGTGGCCCATATGCTGGCCCAGCACGCCAGCAATGGCTGCAATCTGCAGCCCGGCGACCTGCTGGGCACCGGCACCCAGTCAGGACCGACGAACGGCGAACAAGGCTGTTTGCTGGAGCTGACCCAGGGCGGCAGGACGCCGATCACCCTGGCTGACGGCAGGCAGCGCAGCTATCTGCAGGACGGCGATACGCTGACCCTGCGCGGCTGGTGCGAGCGGCCCGGCCATGCGCGCATCGGCTTTGGCAGCTGCGTGGGCAGCGTGCTGGCCGCGGCGTAAATTTATGAAAAAAGTGGCTCTAGCGCATATTTAACCTGCGCCAGCAGCTATCAAACCAATAGCAATCAGGCAGCCGGCTTGGCGGGCGCTTCGCGCAAGGTATTTTCCGCCGCCCAGGTCCAGGCCTGGCCCGACAGCTCCTGCACCCGCGCTGCGCTGCCAAAGCCGTCGGCCTCGGCGCTGACGTCGCTGGCGGTCTGGCTTTCGACCTGCTGGGCGGTGCGCAGGTACAGGTACCAGGGGCCGGTCTGCTCCAGCAAGGCCTGGCTGGCCTCGGGCGGCAGGCTCAGGGTGGCGGCTACTTCGGCCGGCTCCATCTTCAGGATCAGGCCCAGCATCGAGGCCAGGCCCAGGGTGAAGAAGCGGCCGGGCTCTTTCTCGCCACGCTCTATGGCCAGCAGTTCCAGCAGGCGCGAACGCCACAAGGCCACCTCTTGCAGTGCCGACGACAGCTTGCGGCTGCCGGCGAACTGGGTCAGCATCAGCGACAGCCAGCGCTGCAAATCGTTGCGGCCCAGCATCAGCACCGCCTGGTCGATGCTGGCCACGCCGCCCAGGTGGGCAAAGCTGGCGCTGTTCATGCGCTGCAGCAGCCGCACCGAGACGCTGATGTCGCCCTTGATGGCGCTGACGATCAGAGCCGTATCGGCGCCGGACGACAGCTGGCCCAGCAGCTGGGAGAGCCGCCCCACCTCAGGCAGCAGCGGCGCCACCCGCTTCACCGGCGCCGCCAGCACCGGCGTCGCCAAGCTACCGCTGGCCAGGCGCACACCGCCTTGCAGGGCTTGCTCCAGGTCTTCCACGCTGGCCAGGTCGGTGGCGATCACCGGAATGTCTTTCTGCGCATCCGGCCGGGCGCTCAGCGCCTCCATCAGCCCGGCCACGCTCTGCTGGGCCGCAGGCCGCACCAGCGCGTAGTCGGGCTGGGCACCCAGGTCGTAGACCGGGTCCCAGGCCAGCTTGGCGCCGACCGCCCGGAACTGCGCGGCCACCGCGGCCACGGCCTCCAGGGCTTCGGGCGACAGCGGCTGGGCCGGGTCGAAGTCCAGGCCGATCAGCGTGCCGGTTTCGTTCTTGGGCACCACGGCATGCGCCAGCCAGGCCGCCGGCACGCGCGCGAAGCCGATGCGCCCGCCCAGCGCCACCAGCCGGGCCGACACCAGCACCGCCGCCACGTGGGCCGCCTGGCCCGCGCTGTCGGCGTTACGCGCCAGGCTGTCCAGTGCTTTGTCGCCGATGCGGAACTCAAAACCCGCCACCTCTCCGCTGGACGCCATCAGCGGGCGCCGCGCGCCCAGCACCGTGGGCGCGGGCCGGATCGCCGGCATCACGACAGCGGGTTTTTCGATGGCAGGAGCCGGCGGCTCGGCATCTGGTGTCGGAGCCGACCCCAGGACTTTGGAAAGCGCGCGTTTGAAGAGGGACGTCATGGCGTAGTAGGTGCAAATGGCATGCGTCCCACTTTATCGCTTCTGCCCCCGCTTGTTGAAAATTGTTACTTTCTCGTGAAATTACGCCGCGGTTCGCTGGGCGGCGGAAATGGCCGCGCCGTCGTCGCCCAGGTCCCAGAACAGCCCCGCCATCAGCTGCAGCGACTCGCGGGCCACGCTGCCCAGCAGGTGTTCGTTGGGTGCATGCTGGGCGCAGGCCGGGTAGGAATGCGGCACCCACAGCGTGGGCTGGCCCAGCACGTCGGCAAACACGTCGTTCGGCAAGGTGCCGCCCAGGTTCGGCAGCAAGGCCGGCGGCTTGCCGGTGCTGCGGGCGATGGAGGCCAGCGCCCAATGCACCCAGGGGTTGTCCGGGTCTAGCCGGGTGGCTTCCATCAGTTCGCCGTTCTGCGTAACTTCCACATCGCCAAAGCCATGTGCATCCAGGTGCGAGCGCAGGTGCTGCAGAAAGCGGCCACTGTCGCTGCCCACCACGTAGCGGATCTGGCAGTGCGCAAAAGCCTGGCCGGGAATGGCATTGACCGGCGAATCGGGGTTGCCGGTCTTGAAGGCCAGCACTTCCAGGCTGTTCCAGCCGAAGACGCGCTCGGTGGGCGTCAGGCCCGGCTCGCCCCAGTCGGCATCGACCTCGGGGTCGCCCGGGCCGCCACCCACGGCGATGGACTGCAAGGCCTGGCGCACGTTGTCGGGCAGGCTATCGGGCAGCAGCGCGGGCACCAGGATGCGGCCCTGGGCGTCGACCAGCGAAGCAATCGCGTGGGCCAGGCGGATGCCGGGGTTGCACAGCAGCCCGCCCCAGTTGCCCGAGTGGTGGCCGGCCGGCCGCAGCGCGATGCGCAGGTCGAAATTGAAGCCGCCGCGCGAGCCCAGGAACAGCGTGGGCCGCTGGGCCGCCACGCGCGGGCCGTCGGAGGCCAGGAATAGATCGGCCGCCAAGGCCTCGCGGTGCAGCTCGCAGACCTGGCGCAGGCCGGGTGAGCCGGTTTCCTCGCCCATCTCCAGCAGCAGCTTCAGGCTGAACCCCAGCCGGCCCTGGCGCGCGGCCAGCACCTGGGCCAGCGCGGCGATGTTCACCGTGTGCTGGCCCTTGTTGTCGGCCGTGCCGCGGCCATACCAGTGGTCGCCCTCCACCGTCAGCTGCCAGGGGTCCAGGCCGGCACGCCACTGGCTGGCGTGGCCGCGCACCACGTCGCCATGGCCGTAGCTGAGCACGCTGCAGCCGGCATCGGACTCGGCCCGCTCGGCAAACAAGAACGGGTTGCCACCGGCCACCGGGTTCGGCCATACCTGGCAGGCAAAGCCCAGCGCCTGCAGGTCGGGCACGATCTGCTCCTGCAGATAAGCGTTCAGCTCGGGCGCGCGCGCGGCTTCCTGGCTTTCGGTGGCGTAGGCGACGCGGCGCGCCAGCACCTCGCGGAAGCGGCCATCGTCAAAAAAATCGGCGGCCAGCGCCAGGGCGCGTTCTCGGGTCATGCGGGGTCTTTCACAGCTGGGGATGGAGCCTGAGAGTAGGCGCCGCCATCACATCGCACAATTATTTTATTTTCAATATACCATTGCCAATTTGGCAAATCACAAAGGTCAACATGCACGCCCACCAATTGCAGGACACCGCGCTGCGCTACTTTCTGGAAGTGGTGCGCGGCGGCTCGCTGACCGAGGCCTCGGCACGCCTGCATGTGGCGGCCTCGGCCATCAGCCGGCAGATTGCCGGGCTCGAGCAGTCGCTGGGCACCGTGTTGTTCGAGCGCCAGCCGCGCGGCATGGTGCCCACGGCGGCCGGCGAGATCCTGGCCGCCCATGCGCGGCGTAGCAGCCTGGACGCCGAGCACGCGCTGGAAGAAATCCAGGCGCTGCAAGGCCTGCGCTCGGGCAAGGTGCGGATGGCGATTACCGAGGGCTTTGCCAGCGCCTTTTTACCGCCGCTGATCATCGAGTTCCGCCAGCGCTATGCGCGCATCCAGTTCCAGGTGGACGTGACCGCGCCCGCCGAGGTGCCGGTGCGGGTGCGCGACGGCGATGCCGATATCGGCCTGACCTTCAGCCGCGCGCCCGAGCGCGACATCAAGGTCGAACACCGCCAGTCGGCGCCCATCCTGGCGCTGATGCACCCCGACCATCCGCTGGCCGGCAGCAAGGCGCTGACCTTGCGCAGCCTCAGCGCCTACCCGCTGGCCCTGCCCATGGCCGACACCACCTTGCGGCAGATGATTGACATCGCCTGCAGCCGCCAGCAGCTGCTGCTGGAGCCGGTGCTCAGCACCAACTACCTGGCCACCTTGCTGAGCTTTGTGCTGCAAGGCGGCGGCATCTCGGTGGCGGGCGAGGTGTCGGTGCGGCAGCTGGTAGCCGCGGGCCAGCTGGTGGCGGTACCGATACGCGACCACGGCATGGAGCTGCGCGACATAGAGCTGCAAACCCTGGCCGGCCGCACCCTGCCGCACGCGGCGCAAAGCTTCCTGGACCACATCAAGCTGCACCTCCCCGCCGAAACCAGCACTTGATTTGCCAATACAGCAAAGATAGCTTTCAAATTCTCTTATTGTTGCAAAGCTTGCTTGTTCCTACGATGGCAGCACTCCCCACTCTGCACGCCCCACCATGTTTTACCCCACCCGCCTCCTGAGCGCCGTTTTACTGGCGGCTGCCGCCACCGCCCTGTTCGCTCCGTTCGCAGCCCAGGCCCAGGCCTACCCCAGCCGGCCGATCAAGCTGGTCGTACCCTTCGGCCCGGGCGGCGCCACCGACATCATTGCCCGCACCCTGGGCGAGCGGCTGCAGGCCCGCCTGGGCCAGCCGGTGATCGTGGACAACAAGCCCGGCGGCAGCTCGCTGATCGGTGCCGATCTGGTGGCCAAGGCTGCACCCGACGGCTACACCCTGCTGGTGTCGGGCTCGTCTACCTACAGCGTGGCGCCGGCGCTGAAGGACCACATGCCGTATGACGTGAAGAAGGGCTTGACCCTGCTGGCCCTGGTGGCCAAAACCCCGCTGGTGCTGGTGGCCGGCCCGGCCAACAACGCCAAGAACCTGGCCGAGCTGATCGCCCAGGCCAAGGCTAAGCCCGACAGCGTTACCTACGCCACCTTTGGCGCGGGCTCGGCGCCGCACCTGGCGGGCGAGATGTTCGCCCACGAGGCCGGCATCCAGCTGCTGGCCGTGCCCTACAAAGGCAGCAGCCAGGCCGCCATGGCCTTGCTGGGTGGCGAGATCAGCGTGGCGTTTGACACCATTGCGTCGGTGGGACCGCACATCAAGTCGGGCAAGCTGCGGGCCCTGGCAGTGACCGATTCGCCGCGCTCCAGCGCCCTGCCCGATGTGCCGACGCTGGCCGAACTGCAGCTGCCCAAGGCCAGCTTCGGCGGCTGGTACGGCGTGGCCGCGCCCGGCGGCACACCGGCGCCCATCTTGCAGGTACTGGCCCGCGAACTGGCTGCCGTGATGGCCTCGCCCGAAGTCATCGAGAAGTTCAAAACCAATAGCCTGGAGCCTGTCTACCTGGACGCGGCGGCCTTCAACGCCAAGGTACAGTCGGAGATCGCCACCTACACCGCCGTCGGCAAGCGGGCGAACATCACGCTCGATTGACCCTGGCCCTTACCCATTTACCCATGCCCGCAGCGCCCGCCGATAGCCTAGACAGCAGCATCCCCCATTCCGCCACCGAAGACCTGCTGGCCCTGGTCAGCGGCACGTTGCTGGTGTCGCTAGGCCTGTCGATGTTCACCCATGTGGGCCTGCTGCCGGGCGGCACGGCGGGCATAGCCATGCTGCTGCACTACGGCACGGGGCTGAATTTCGGCCTGCTGTTCTTTTTGCTGAACCTGCCGTTCTCGCTGCTGGCCTGGCGCCGCATGGGCTGGGCCTTCACCCTGAAAAGCCTGGCCGCGGTGGCCCTGCTGTCGCTGATGACCAACCTGACCGGCCTGGCCCTGCACTACGCCGACCTGCAGCCGCTGTACGCGGCGATTGCCGGCGGGTTGGTGCTGGGCACGGGATTTTTGGTGCTGTTCCGGCACCGCGCCAGCCTGGGCGGCATCGGCGTGCTGGCCGCCTATCTGCAAGAGACCCGTGGCTGGCGCGCCGGCCACGTACAGATGGCGGTGGACATCTGCATCCTGGTCGCCGCACTGGTGATGGCCGACCCGGCGCGGGTGGCCTATTCGGTGCTCGGCGCGCTGGTGCTGAACGCGGTACTGGCGGTCAACCACCGGCCTGGCCGCTACATGGGCACTTGAGTGCCAAATCGACCTCTGGCGCTTATGGAATCAGCGGTAGCTGCTACATAATCAATAGCAAGCCAATCATTCAAGCAACTGGTGCAAGGCCAAGGTATCCGGGCTCGGCCCGGGCAACACCGAAAAGCCCAGTTGCCGGGCCAGGCTGGCCATGGCCAGGTTCTGCGCCAGGCACTGGCCTACCACCTCGCGCGTGCCGCGGGCCCGCAGGTAGCTGAGCATCTTCTCCAGCAGCAGGCGGCCCAGGCCCTTGCACTGCCAGGCGGATGCCACTTGCAGCGCGAACTCGGCGGTCTGGTTGTCGGGGTCGCAGACCACGCGGACCTCGGCCACCATGGTCTGGTGGGCGGGGTCGCCCGGACTGAGTGCGATAAAGGTCATCTCCCTGTCATAGTCGATCTGGCTGTAGCGCGCCAGCTCGGAATGCGGCACCTCGCGGCGGGTCAAAAAGAAGCGCAGTCGCATGTCGGCCGGGCTGGCCTGGGCGTAAAAAGCCTGCAACCGCTCGCCGTCTTCCGGCTGGATCGGCCGCAGCAGCAAGGTGCTGCCGGCCAGCGCCACGGTCTGCTCCAGCTCTTGCGGATACGGGCGGATGGCCGGCGCCACCGGCTGGCCGCGCCCCGGGCCGTGCAAGCGGATGCGCACGTCCAGCGCCAGCACGCCCTGGGCATCGGCCAGCAGCGGGTTGATGTCCAGCTCGGCCAGCATCGGCAGGTCGCAGGCCAGCTGCGCCACCTGGCGCAAGGTCTCCAGCAAAGCGGCCTCGGGCACGGCCGGGCGCTCGCGGTAGCCGGCCAGCAGCCGGGCCAGGCCGCTGCGCTGGACCAGGTCGCGAGCCAAGGCGGTGTTCAGCGGCGGCAGCGCCACGGCGTGGTTCTGGCTGAGCTCCACCGCAGTACCGCCCTGGCCGAACAGCAGCACCGGGCCGAACACCGGGTCGGTGCTGATGCCGACGATCAGCTCATGCGCCTGGGGCCGGGCCACCATGGCTTGCACCGTAAATCCCGTCACCTCGGCCTGCGGCCGCAGCCGGGCCACACGCTCCAGCATGGCCTGCGCGGCCTGGCGCAGATCGTCGGCCGAGGCCAGGCCCAGCGCCACGCCGCCAACATCCGACTTGTGGACGATTTGCGGCGAGGCGATTTTCAGCGCCACCGGATATCCGATGTCGGCAGCACAGGCCAGTGCCTCGTCCACGCTATGGACACGCGCGCTGCGCTGGGTGGGTATGCCGTACAGCTGCAGCAGGCTGTGCACCTGGGCCGGGTCCAGCCATTCCTGCCCGGCCTGGGCGGCCTGCGCCACTACGGCCTGGGCCTGCTCGCGCAGCGGCAAAAAGGCCTGCGCCGTGCTGGCCGGCAGCTCGCGCAGCGCGGCCTGGTTGCGCGCATGCAGCACCAACTGCAGCCAGGCTGCCACCGCGCGCTCGGGCGTGTCGTAGCACGGCAGGCCGGCATGGGTGGTGGCGCTGCGCGCTGCAGCGACGGCAGCGCCGCCCAACCAGCAGGTCAGCACCGGCTTGCTGGCCTGGGCAAGCAGGGGCAGGCAGCCGGCCGCGATATCGGCTGCAGACACCAAGGCAGTAGGCGCGTGCATGAACAGCACCGCGTCCACCTCGGGCGCGGCCAGCAGCACCCGCAGGCCGTCCAGGTAACGCTGCAGCGGCGCGTCGCCCACGATGTCCACCGGGTTGCCGTGCGACCAGGTGCTGGGCAGGCAGGCGTTGAGCGCGGCCAGGGTCGCCGGGCTAAGTGACGCCATCTGGCCCCCGTGCAGGTCCAGCGCGTCGGCGGCCAGCACGCCCAGGCCGCCGCCGTTGGTGAGTATGGCCAGGCGTTCGCCCACCACGGGGCGTGCATGGGCCAGGGTTTCGGCGGCGTCGAACAAGGCTTCCAGCGTGTCGACCCGCAGCATGCCGGCGCGCCGGAAGGCGGCATCGAACACCACGTCGGCACCGGCCAGCGCCCCGGTGTGCGAGGCCGCTGCCCGCGCTCCATCGGCGCCACGCCCGGCCTTGACCACGATCACCGGCTTGTTGCGGGATGCAGCCCGTGCGGCCGACATGAACTTGCGCGCGGCCTTAGCCGACTCCATGTAGACCAGGATGGCCCGGGTGGCGCCGTCGCTGGCCAGGTAGTCGAGCACATCGCCGAAATCCACATCGGCGCTGTCGCCCAGCGAGATGAAGTGCGAGAAGCCAATGCCACGGGCCTGCGCCCAGTCCAGCATGGCGGTGGCCAGCGCGCCCGACTGGGTGACAAACGCCAGCTGGCCGGGTACCGCATTGCCGGGTGCGAAGCTGGCGTTGAGCCCCACGCCCGGCACCAGCGCGCCTATGCAGTTGGGCCCCAGGATGCGCAGCAGCGTGGGCCGGGCCGCGTCCAGCATGGCCTGCTCCAGCGTGCCGGGGCCGTCGGGGTTGGCTTGCTTCAGGCCGGCAGTCATCACAATCGCCGCGCGCGTGCCCTTGCGCCCCAGCTCGGCAATCAGCCCCGGCACGGTGTGCGCGGGGGTGCAGATCACCGCCAGATCCGGCACTTGCGGCAGCGCCGCCACATCGCGCCAGGCCGGTTGGCCCGCTACCTGGCTGTGGCGCCGGTTGACCAACCACAGCGGCCCCTGGAAGCCGCCTTGCTGCAGGTTGTGCAGCACCACAGAGCCCAGGCTGCCGGGGCGGTCCGAGGCGCCGATCAAGGCCACCGAGGTGGGTTGGAACAGGGCTTCCAGGTGGCGTACGCTCATAGCTTCCTTATCGCGGGTAAGCCCCCGATAGCGCCAAGCTTACGAACAAACACCACGCCCGCATTTGCGCCAGATCAAGGAGATTGTTGCGGGTGTTTTACACAATGGGGTATCAGGCTGGGCGCGATTGCACTAGGCTGACGTATGCGCCGCAGCATCCGCTGCAGCCCCTGTTGAACCGAAAGGAATGCCATGCCAGTCAAGACCCGCTCTTCCGCTACCGCCCCGGCCACACCGTTCAGCGCGGCGCCCTGGAACTACTGGACCGAAGTCAGCCGATGGCAGATGGCCATGGCCACAAAAAATGCTTGTGCGCTGTTCCGCGGCATGGAAGCCGTACGCACGGTGCAACAGCAGATGGCCCACCAGACGCTGACCCAGCACGAAGCCGCAGCGGAGCAGCTGCAGGCCAGCTGTGCGCCTGCCGATCTGCTGTCCATCCAGTCGGCCCTGCTGCGCTCCGACCTGCAAGGCGCCCTGCACTACTGGCAGCAGCTGGGCAGTGCGGTGCTGCAAGCCCAGTTGGCGATGCTGGACGGCAGTAAGAAGATCCTGGGCCCCACGGTCGGGGACCCGTTCAAGCCCATCTTGCAGGCCTGGCAGAACGCCATCCCGCATCCGTTCGACAATCCGGCCCATCCGACCAGCATCCATTGAGGCTGCGGCCGGGTTGCCCGCTAAACTCAAGCCAAATCGGCCTCCAGCGCAATCAGATATTGCGCTAGAAGCTATCAAAAGCAGAGCGAGTTAGATCGCCACCAGATTGCGCACGCCGTTGGCTTCCATGTCCTTGCCCAGACCGCGGGCGATGAACTCGCCGCGCTCCATCACCAGGTAGTCGTCGGCCAGTTCCTGGGCGAAATCGTAGTACTGCTCGACCAGCAAAATCGCCATGTCGCCGCGGTCGGCCAGCATGCGGATCACGCGGCCGATGTCCTTGATGATCGAAGGCTGTATGCCTTCGGTGGGTTCGTCCAGTATCAGCAGCTTGGGGCCAGCCGCCAGCGCGCGGGCAATCGCCAGCTGCTGCTGCTGCCCACCCGACAAGTCACCGCCACGCCGGTTGATCATCTGCTTGAGCACCGGGAACAGCGTGAACAGCTCGGCCGGGATCGGCGTGCTGGCGCTCTTGTAGGCCAGGCCCATGCGCAGGTTTTCTTCCACCGTCAGGCGGGCGAAGATTTCACGGCCCTGCGGCACGAAGCCAACGCCGGCACGGGCGCGCTCATACGGCGTGTAGCCCTGGATGGCCTTGCCGTCCAGCTCGATGCTGCCGGTCTTGATAGGCACCAGGCCCATCAGCGACTTGAGCAAGGTAGTCTTGCCCACGCCGTTGCGGCCCAACAGTACGGTGACCTTGCCCTTGGTGCATTGCAGGCTGACGTCACGCAGGATGTGCGAGCCGCCGTAGTACTGGTTGATGTTTTTGACGTTGAGCATGGTGCTAACTCCAGATTGTTAGGTTGCGCGTGGCCGGACGGTGGTTAACGTCAATCAGCAGGCCGGGATGTGCTCCCGGCGGCGCAGTAACTTTTCTTTGTGTGGCCAAAGAAAAGTCACCAAAAGAAAGGCCACCCCCACTGTCTGCGTCCTCCGCTTTCGCTGCGGAAACCTGCGGTGCTCGCTGCAGGTGGGGTCTGGCTAAACTCGCTACGCTCAAACAACGCCAGCCCTGATCCACCTGCAGCTGCGCTCCTCGGCGCATACAGAGGGGGCCCCGCGAATCGGAATCGGCGGCGCTTACGCGCCCCATCGCGCCTAGAGCGCGACGCCCGGCACAGCCGGGCTGGCTGTCCGCTCCCGCATCCGGGGTCCCCCTCTCAAAGCGCCTGCGCTGCATGCTTTTGGCGGGATTAGGAGCGCGATTGTCTGAGCGCAGCGAGTTCGAGCGCTCCCCCGCTAAAAGCATGCAGCGCAGGTTGCCCCGAAGGGGTCGCGGCGAGTGGGGGTGGCCTTTTCTTTGGTTACTTTCTTTTGACCACGCAAAAGAAAGTGACTGCGCCGCCGGGCGCACATCCCGGCCAACGGCGCACATAAACACAAACAGATCACCGGCCAAGATAAACCTCAATCACGCGTTCATCCGCCTGCACCTGGTCCAACGTCCCCTGCGCCAAAACCGAGCCGTCGCACAGCACAGTGACGATCTCCGAGATGGTCTTGATGAAGCTCATGTCGTGCTCCACCACCATCAGCGAATGCTTGCCCTTCAGCGTCAAAAACAGCTCGGCGGTGCGCGCGGTTTCCTCGTCGGTCATACCGGCCACAGGCTCGTCCAACAACAGCAGCTTGGGATCTTGCATCAGCAGCATGCCGATCTCCAGCCATTGCTTCTGGCCGTGGCTCAGATTGCCAGCCTGCCGCGTCACGCTGTCGGCCAGGTGGATGGTGGTCAGCATCTCGGCCAGCTTGTCGCTCTGCGCCGAATCCAGCTTGAACAGCATCGACGACTTGACGCTCTTGTTCATCTTCAGCGCCAGCTCCAGGTTCTCGAACACGCTGAGTTTTTCAAACACCGTGGGCTTCTGGAACTTGCGGCCTATGCCCAGCTGGGCGATCTCGGGCTCGTTGTGGCGCAGTAAGTCGATGGTGCTGCCGAAGAACACCTTGCCAGTGTTGGGCCGCGTCTTGCCGGTGATGATGTCCATCATCGTGGTCTTGCCGGCGCCATTCGGGCCGATGATGCAGCGCAGCTCGCCGGGCGCAATGTCCAGCGACAAGCCGTTGATGGCCTTGAAGCCGTCGAAGCTGACGTGCACATCTTCCAGGTACAGGATGCGGCCGTGGGTGATGTCCACCTCGCCGGGGGTGTGGATGCGTGAGAAACCGGCCTGGCGGCCGCCGGACTCGGTGTTGCCAGTCTTGGGTGCAGCCTCTTTGGCCGCCAAGCGCCGCGCGCCCTCTTCCATCAGTTCGGGCGTCATGCCTTGGCTCCCTTCAGCTTCTTCACCAGACCTACAACGCCATCGGGCAAGAACAGCGTGACCGCAATAAACAAGGCACCGAGAAAATACAACCAGAACTCGGGATAAGCCACCGTCAGCCAGCTCTTGGCGCCGTTGACGATGAAGGCGCCGAGGATGGGGCCGATCAAGGTAGCCCGGCCACCGACCGCCGCCCAGACCGCGATCTCGATCGAGTTTGCAGGGCTCATTTCACTCGGGTTGATGATGCCGACCTGGGTCACATACAAGGCCCCGGCCACACCGCACATCACCGCCGAGATCACCCATATGCTGAGCTTGTAGCCCAGCGGCGAATAGCCGGAAAACATGACCCGGGTTTCCGCATCGCGGATAGCCTGCAGCACGCGGCCGTACTTGCTGCCGACCAGCCATTTGGCGAACAGAAAGAAGCCCAGCAGCACCAGGCCGGTGATGACAAACAGCGTCATGCGCATCGAGGTGGTAGCCATAGGCATGCCCAGAATCCGCTTGAAATCGGTAAAGCCGTTGTTGCCACCAAAGCCGGTTTCATTGCGAAAGAACAGCAGCATGGTGGCGAAGGTCATGGCCTGGGTGATGATGGAAAAGTACACACCCTTGATGCGCGAACGGAAGGCGAAGAAGCCGAAGATGCCGGCCACCAGCGCCGGGGCAAACAGCACCAGGAACAAGGTGGCGCCGAAGCTGCCGCTGAGCGCCCAGTGCCAGGGCATTTCCTTCCAGTCGAGGAACACCATGAAGTCCGGCAGATCGCTTTTGTAGTTGCCATCGCGGCCGATCTGGCGCATCAAATACATGCCCATGGCGTAACCGCCGAGCGCAAAGAACAGGCCGTGGCCCAGGCTCAGGATGCCGGTGTAACCCCAGATCAAATCCATGGCCAGCGCGCAGATGGCGTAGCACATGATCTTGCCGACCAGCGCAATCGCGTAGTCGCTCATATGCCAGATGCTGCCCTGCGGGATCACCAGGTTCAGCAGCGGCGCCACGGCGCAGACCAGGATCAGCGCGACGATAAAGCTGCTCCAGCCGGAGCGGGTCAGCAGCGGGCCTTTGGTGGGTAGAACAACGTTACTCATGCTTCTGCGCTCCGGCCCTTCATGGCGAAGATGCCCTGTGGTCGTTTTTGGATGAAGATGATGATCAGCACCAGCACCGCGATCTTGGCCAGCACGGCGCCGGTCCAGCCCTCCAGAAACTTGTTCAAGATGCCCAGACCCATGGCCGCGTAGACGGTGCCTGCCAGCTGGCCGACGCCGCCCAACACCACCACCATGAAGGCATCGACGATGTAGCCCTGGCCCAGGTCGGGGCCGACGTTGCCCACCTGGCTCAGCGCACAGCCAGCCAGGCCAGCGATGCCCGAGCCGAGGGCGAAAGCGTAGGTGTCGATGCGTGCAGTGTTCACGCCCATGCAGGAGGCGATCGGACGGTTCTGCGTGACGCCGCGCACAAACAGGCCGAGCCGGGTCTTGCCGATCAGCCAGCCCACGCCCAGCAGCACGGCCACGGCAAACGCGATGATGACCAGGCGGTTGTAGGGCAGCGACAGATTGGCCAGCACCTGCACGCCGCCGCTCATCCACACCGGGTTTTCCACGCCGACGTTCTGCGCGCCGAAGATGCTGCGCACGCCCTGCTGCAGCATCAGGCTGATACCCCAGGTGGCGAGCAAGGTTTCCAGCGGCCGGCCGTAGAGAAAGCGCAGCACGCTGCGCTCCAGCGCCGCGCCCACCAGTGCGGCGGCCAGGAACGACACCGGCACGCCAGCCAGCAGATACCAGTCAAAGGCGCCGGGCAAATACTTTTGGAACAGGGTCTGCACCACATAGGTGGCGTAGGCGCCGATCATCATCAGCTCGCCGTGGGCCATGTTGATCACGCCCATCAGCCCGTAGGTGATGGCCAGGCCTAGCGCCACCAGCAGCAAGATGGAGCCCAGGCTGATGCCGCTGAAGATCGCGCCCAGTTTGTCGCCCCAGGCCAGCGCGGCGTCGACCTTGGCCAGCGCGGCCGCCAGGGCGATTTTCACGTCGCTGTCGGTCTCGGTCTTCAGGCGCGCAAGCAGCACAGTCTTGGTGGCGGGGTTGCTACTGTCGGCCAGGGTTTTGACAGCATCCAACCTCGAAGTCTTGTCGTCGCTGTTCAGCAGCAAGGCGCCGCGCAGCAGGCCCAGCTGGGATTTGATGGTGGCGTTGGTTTCGGCGGCAAAAGCTTTTTCGACCAAGGCCAGCTTGCTCTCGTCGGGCTCGGCGAGCAGGGTTTTGACGGACTCGGCACGCACCTTGTCGTCTTTGGCAAACAGCTTCAGGGCGGCCAGCGCATTGTCCAGCTCGCCCCGCATCTGGTTGTTGTTGATCACGTCTTCGGCCTCTTCCGGCAGCGCTACGTCAGCTCCGGTGGCCGGGTCCACGGTCTTCTCGCCCTGGACCCAAAAAACTTTGTCGCCCAGGGTCTTGACCTGGTCGTCCGACAGCGCCTGGATAAAGGCCACCGTCTTCTCGTCGGCATTGACGACGGCCTTGTTCAGCGCTTCGATGCGCGTCTCGGCTTCGCCGGTTGCCAAGGCTTTTACCTCGTCTGCGCTTAATGCATAAGCGTGACCAGCTATTAAAAGAGTAGCAGCAAAGAGTAATTGTCGAATCAACATGGAGGAACCTGTTGGTTGGGCATGGTGGCGAAAAGTCCCATCCGTTGGGCTCAAAGAGCAAGGCTGCTAACGAAGCAGCCCCCTCGCAGAAACGAGACTGCCCCCTTCCAGAGATACCGCGGAACCGGCTATGCCGGACCGCTGGTATCGCCCCCTGCAAGGGGGGAGGAGGCCACCTGCGTCCTCGGCTTTACAAGCCGAGTCCGGGGCAGTGGGCAAGCCTGGGGGTGTTACTTCTTCACTGGCTCGTCAGGCTTGCCAGCGTTGCCTTCGATGTACGGGCTCCATGGCACGGCCTTGACCGGGCCGGGCGTCTTCCACACCACATTGAACTGGCCATCGGCCTTGATTTCACCAATGAACACCGACTTGTGCAGGTGGTGGTTCTTCTCGTCCATCTTGGACACGATGCCCGACGGTGCCTTGAAGGTCTGGCCGGCCATGGCGGCGATCACCTTGTCGGTATCGGTGGACTTGGCCTTCTCTACGGCCTGCTTCCACATGTTGATGCCGATGTAGGTGGCTTCCATCGGGTCGTTGGTCAGAGGCTTGTCGGAACCGGGCAGGTTCTTGGCCTTGGCGTAGGCCGACCACTTCTTGATGAACTCGGCATTGGCTGGGCCCTTGATCGACTGGAAGTAGTTCCAGGCAGCCAGGTGGCCGACCAGCGGCTTGGTGTCCACGCCGCGCAGCTCTTCTTCACCCACGGAGAAGGCGACGACCGGCACGTCCTTGGCCTTCAGGCCGGCGTTGCCCAGTTCCTTATAGAATGGCACGTTGGAGTCACCATTGATGGTGGACACCACGGCGGTCTTGCCACCGGCGGAGAACTTCTTGATGTCGGCCACGATGGTTTGGTAATCGCTGTGGCCAAACGGGGTGTACTTCTCGTCGATATCGGTATCGGCCACGCCCTTGCTCTTCAGGTAGGCGCGCAGGATCTTGTTGGTGGTGCGGGGGTACACATAGTCGGTGCCCAGCAGCACCCAGCGCTTGGCGCCGCCACCAGCCTTGCTCATCAGGTAATCCACAGCGGGAATGGCTTGCTGGTTCGGCGCAGCACCGGTGTAGAACACGTTCTTGGACAGCTCTTCACCCTCGTACTGCACGGGGTAGAACAGCAGGCCGTTCATTTCTTCAACCACTGGCAACACCGACTTGCGCGACACCGAGGTCCAGCAGCCAAAGATCACCGAAACCTTGTCCTGGCCCAGCAGCTGCTTGGTCTTTTCAGCGAACAGCGGCCAATTGGAAGCCGGGTCGACGATCACGGGTTCGAGCTTCTTGCCGAGCACGCCGCCCTTGGCGTTGATCTCGTCGATGGCCATCAGCACGGTGTCTTTCAACACGGTCTCAGAAATCGCCATGGTGCCCGACAGGCTGTGCAGCACACCGACCTTGATGGTGTCGGCCGCGTGCGCGGGGATGATGGACAAGGATGACAGGGCGACAGCGGCGGTGAGCGCCTTGAGAGTGAATCGACGTTGCATGTGTGCTTCTCCAGTAAGTAAATGAACCCGTTTCGCCACGCTGGGCCTGTAGACAACAGGGCTTTACGCGGCGATGGGTGGACTTTAGGGAAGCACAGGACATGCGGGAATACGCCGGGTGGCGTATGCCCATGGGCAGATGGGGAACTCAGGACGCCAGTGCCGCCACCAGCTGCTCGGCGGCCTGTACGGCGTCGGCGCGGTTAGGCCAGCTGCG
Organism: Rhodoferax sp. OV413; assembly: GCF_900104385.1. Classification (GTDB taxonomy): domain Bacteria; phylum Pseudomonadota; class Gammaproteobacteria; order Burkholderiales; family Burkholderiaceae_C; genus Rhodoferax_B. The sequence goes on from NZ_FNJA01000001.1 coordinate 1,177,146, forward strand.
GCCGGTATCGTGCAAAGGCGCCAGGCCTTCGACATGGACCAGGTCAATCGTCCAGGGCCCGTCGCCCACGCGGCACAGCTTGGCCATGAAATTGCGGCCGTTCGCCACGCCGGGCACGTATTCTTCAATCGGTTTGGCTTGTTCTTGTTCCATCGGATTCTCGGCAAATCTGGATTATCTCAGCCGCCTTGGCGCGGCTGGCGGGCGCAGCGCACAGGCCGTCAACGTAACAAGTTGCTACAGTTTCCTGCTGGCAAAACTGTGCGTGACACAGTACCGTCATCCCCCGCGACAAGAATGAAATTTGTCTGCACCTCTGGCTACCTGCAGCCGCATCTCTCCACAGCCAAGACTGACCGCAGTGACCCTGCGGCCCTTTTACAACCGAGACAGGACACCCATGCTCTTCACCCGCACTGCACTCTGTATCGCCGCCCTGGGCACCATGGTGCTGGCCGCCAGCGCCCAGGCGGCCGACACGCCGATCTATGCCATCCAGGGCACCGGTAGCGCCAGCCCGCTGGTGGGCCAGACCGTCACCACCACCGGTGTGGTCACACGTGTCAACAACAACGGGTTTTATCTGCAGGACCTGGTGGGCGACGCCAACCCGGCCACATCGGACGGCATTCTGGTGTTCACCGGCAGCGCGCCCACCGTGGCGGCCGGCAACCTGGTACGGCTGACGGGCAAGGTGGTGGAGTTCAACACTGGCGCGGCCAGCAATGCAGACACCGCAGCCCATACGGTGACCGAGCTGACCACCATCGCCGACCTCAGCGTAATCGGCACCGGCCAGAGCGTGGCTCCGGTGGTGCTGACACTGCCGCTGCCGCAGGGTGAAGACTTCGAGCGTTTTGAGGGCATGCTGGTCACCATCAACGGGCCGCTGACCGCATCGCAAAACTACTTCCAGGGCCGCTACGGCCAGCTCACACTATCGGCCCAGGGCCGGCTGGAAACGCCCACCAACCGCTTCCGCCCCGGCGCACAAGCACTGGCGCTGAACGAGGCCAACGCGCGCCGCAGCTTCATTCTGGACGACGGCAGCAGCCTGCAAAACCCCAACCCCATGCCCTATGTGGGTGCCGACAACACCTTGCGCGCGGGCGACACGGTGGGCGCGGTAACCGGCGTGCTGGACTACGGCCTGGCCACGGCCAGCAATGCCGACTATGGCTCTTACAAGCTGCAACCCACGGTGGCCCCGGTGTTCAGCCGCCAAAACGTACGCACCGCCGCCCCCGAGGCGATGGGCGGCAACATCCGCCTGGCCAGCTTCAATGTGCTGAACTACTTCACCACCTTCACCAATGGCGCCACGGCCTCGGGGCAGACCGGGCAAGGCTGCACGCTGGGCGGTGCTACCGCAGCCAGCAACTGCCGTGGCGCCAACAACCTGACCGAGTTCGAACGCCAGCGCGCAAAGATCGTCGGCGCCCTGGCCGCCATCAACGCCGATGCGGTCGGCCTGATGGAGATACAAAACAACGGCAGCACCGCCGTGCAGAACCTGGTGGACGCGCTGAACACGCGCTTGGGTGCAGCCACCTATGCCGCGGTACCCGACCCCAGCACCGGCACGGGCACCGATGCCATCAAGGTTGCGATGATCTACAAGCCGGCCCGCATTGCCCTCTCCGGCGCCTCCACCAGCGACGCCAGCGCCATCCACAACCGCCCTCCGCTGGCCCAAAGCTTTGCAGCCCCCAATGGCGAGAAGTTCACCCTGGTGGTCAACCACTTCAAATCCAAAGGCTGCGATGGCGCCACCGGCACCGACCTGGACCAGGGCGACCTGCAAGGCTGCTGGAACAGCCAGCGCGTGCAGCAGGCCCAGGCCTTGAAGACCTTTATCGGCGGCCTGCAAACCACCAGCGGCAGCAACGATGTATTGCTGGTCGGCGACTTCAACGCCTATGCGCAAGAAGACCCGATTGCGCAGCTGACAGGCAGCGGCTATGTGGACCAGATTGGCCGCTTCAACAGCTTTGGCTATTCCTATGTATTCAACGGCGCTGCCGGCCGGTTGGACCACGCGATCGCCACCGCCAGCATGTCGCCCAAGGTAGCCCGCGCCACCGAATGGCACATCAATGCCGACGAGCCCTCGGTGCTGGACTACAACCTCGAATTCAAGCAGCCGGCCTGTGCCGCCTGCGCCCCCGACCTGTACAGCGCCACCCCCTACCGCTCGTCCGACCACGACCCCGTGGTGTTGGGCCTGAACCTGTACAAAACGATCACCGGCACCGCCGGCCGCGACACCCTGGTCGGCACGCCGGGCGACGATTACTTTGTGGGCGGCCCAGGTGCCGACACCCTGAGCGGCGGCGCGGGAAACAACGTCTACGCCTTCACCAACCTGCGCGACGCCGGCGACACCCTCACCGACTTTGTACCCGGCAAAGACCAGATCGACCTGCGCCTGCTGCTGGCCAGCCTGGGCTATGCCCCTGAGGCACCCGGAGCCGAAAGCCTGGTGCAGGCCGTGGCCAACGGCAACAACAGCGTGCTGCAGTTCAATGCCGGTGGCGCCTGGCGCAGCCTGGCAACCTTGCAAGGCGTGGCCCCCGCCGACATCCGCATCAGCCGGGATGTAGTGCTGCGCTGAACCTCCCAACTTACCGAACCAACACCATGCACTTCTTCCAAAAAACCAGCCTCGCCTTCACTCTACTGGCTGCACTGTGCGGCACCGCGCAAGCCAATATCGTGAACGGCAACTTCGCTACTGGCCTGACCGGTTGGAATACCCTGGGCGATGCGAGCAACCAGAACGGCCAGCTGCTGCTGACCAACACCACGGTGGCGGCCGACGACGTGGATGCGTCGAACAATCCGATAGCCAGCCTCAACCGCTCGGGCACCGATGCGGTGGATGCCAGCCTGCTGTCGGCTGCGGCCGGCCTGGCCGCCGGCGCGCTCGACCCTTCAGCGTTTGACTTCGCCGCCGAAGGCGCACTGGCCTGGCAAAGCTTTACCGGCAATGCAGGCCAGACCCTGAGTTTTCTGTGGAACTTCGGCACCCGCGACAGCTTTGCCGACTACGCCTTTGTGGTGCTGGACGGCGTGCTGCTGCGGCTGGCCAGCGCCGCCGATGCTGCCTTGCCTGGCACCGGCGACAACCTGTTCGAGACCGGCTACAACCCCTTCAGCCTGACACTGGGCAGCAGCGGCAACCACAGCATTGCGTTTGGCGTGGTGGACGTGAACGACACGGCCGTCATGTCCTCGTTGGCCATCGACCAGGTGCAGCTCAGCGCCGACAACACCGTGCCGGAACCCGGCTCCCTGGCCCTGGTGGCGCTAGGCCTGGGCCTGATCGTCTGGCGCAAGCGGCGCGCCGGCTGACCCCAGCGCCTCAATCCAGCCCGGGTGGAAGCGCCCGGTGCCATGCAGTTGCTTGCTCGAAGGCAAACGCCGCCCGCAGAATCGTCGGCTCGGCGAACGGCCGGCCGATGAACTGCACCGAGATCGGCATGCCGGCCGACGACAAGCCTGCCGGCACGGCTACCGAGCACAGGTCCAGCAGGTTCACAAAGCGGCCGAAGCGCGACAGTGGTGTGGCCAGCTCGTCGACCTGGCTCAGCGGTATCGCGCTGATCGCATTCGTCGGGAACACGCACACATCCACACCGTCCATGGCCTCCAGCATCGCCGCCTTGGCCAGCTCACGCTGGCGCAGCAGCTGAATGTACTGAGCCGCACCGATGTCTCGCCCCAGCAGGATGCGGCGCTGGATGTTCGGGTCGAACTGCAGCTCGCGGCGCTCGAACAGCGGGCCTAGATGCGCATAGCCCTCGGCACTCATCAGGCTGCCGGCGATGCGCATGGAATGCTCCAGGCTGTGCGGCAGTGGCCGCTCGACCAGCACCATGCCCAGCCCCGCCAACGCGTCCAGTGCCCGGTCGTAGGCACGTAATACGTCAGCATCCACATCCTCACGCTCCGGCCGAGGCAGTATCCACACCCGCATGCCCTTCACCTCTTTCTCCAGCCCTTGGGCCACCGAGCGCGTGCGTGCCAGGCGCGACACCGGGTCGAGCTCGTCCGGCCCAGCCAGCACGTCCAACATCGTCGCGCAATCTCTGACGCTGCGGGTCAGCGGACCCACGGTATCGTGCGTGGGGCACAGTTCCAGCAGGCCGTGGCGACTCACCAGGCCATGGGTAGTTTTCAGCCCCACCAGACCGCACAGGCCGGCAGGAATGCGCACCGAGCCCCCTGTGTCGGTGCCTATTGCCGCGCAGGCCATGCCGGCCGCCACCGCCACTGCCGAGCCGCTGCTGGAGCCGCCGGGCACGCGGTGCGTCTGTAGATCCCACGGGTTCCAGGGCGTGCCCATGGTCGTGTTCGTGCCCCAGCCACCAAAGGCGAATTCAACGGTGTGCGTCTTGCCCAGCACGATGGCGCCGGCGCTGCGCAGACGCTGTACCGCAGTTGCCGTCAGTGTGGAAATGCGCGGCGGCAACGCGGCCGAGCCGCCGGTGATGGCCTTGCCCTGGATGTCGAACAAATCCTTGATCGCCACCGTCACGCCATGCAGCGGCCCGAGCAGCGTGCCGGCCTGGCGCAGCCGGTCCAGGCCCTCGGCAGCGGTCAGCGCTTCGTCGGCATAGACATTGATAAAGGCATGCAGCTGCGGGTCCCATCGGCTGATGCGATCCAGGTGCTCCTGCACCAATGCCACGCTGGTCAGCGCGCCGGATACCAGCGCCTGCTGGGTCTGCTCTATGGATCCAAATGCCACACTCATACCGCCCCCATCACCCGCCGGCCCCGAGCCAACCGCCGCTCGAACAGGCGCGACAGCATGGACAGCGGAAAGGCGATGCCGAAGTAAAACAGGCCCACCAGTAGAAAGATGTGCAGCGGCAAAAAGAACTCGCTGGCCATGGCCTTGGCCGTCAGCATCAGCTCGTCGGTGGCGATCAGCGCGCACAGCGAGCTGTCTTTCAGCAGCGCCACATAGGTGTTCAGCAGCGGCGGCAGCATCAGGCGCAGCGCCTGCGGCAGCACCACCCGAATGAACACCTGACGCGGCGCCAGGCCGACGGCCAAAGCTGCTTCGCGTTGGCCCTTGTGGATGGCATTGAGACCGCCGCGAAAAATCTCGGCCACATAGGCCGCGCCGTGCAGGCCCAGGCCCAGCGCACCGGCCCAGTAGCCGGACAAGGTGATGCCTAGCGGCGACAACGCGAAGTACAGCGCCAGCAGCAAGGCCAGCAGCGGCACGGTGCGCACGGCCTGGATGAACAGATTGGCGGCGTGGCGCAGCAGGCTGTTGCCGCTGCGCAGCATCGCCACCAGCGCCGCACCGCCCAGGAGTGCGGCGATGAAGCCAACCGCCGACAGCTGCGCCGTCACCACCGCAGCGCGGGCCAGGCGCGGCAACCACTCTGGCAGGTACTCCAGATAGGCCATGAAAAAGATGCTCATCGCTGTGTCTCCAGGTGACGCTCGGTGCGGGCAAAGACCCAGCTGATCGGCAAGATCATCGCGGCGTACAGCAGCATGGCCGCCAGGTAGATCAGCGTGGTCTCGAAGGTGGAAGTCACCAGGTTACGGGCGAAAAACATGATCTCCGGCGCCGCAATGGCCGAGGCGATGGAGGTGTCTTTCAGCATCTGGCTGACGTAGTTGCCCAGCGACGGCAGCGTCACGCGCAGCATCTGCGGCAGCAGTACGTGGCGCAACGTCTTGATAGGTGTCAGACCGACCGACAAAGCCGCTTCGCGCTGGCCGACGTGCAGAGATTTCAGCCCCGACGCAAACACATCGCACAGAATCGCCGCGCCCACCAGGCCCAGGCCGATGACGGCGGCCGTCAGCGGCGAGAGCCTCAGCCCCACCGCTGCCAGCCCGAAGTACAGCAGGAACAGATGCGCCAGCGCCGGCACATTGCGCATCCATTCGATATAGCCGGCAATCGCCCATTGCAGCAGCCGGCTGCGGGTGAAGGTGCGGCAGATCGCCAGCAGCAAACCGAGCAGCGCGGCGATGGCGAAGGCGCCGACGGCCACCTGCACAGCGGTGACCGCACCTAGCGCCAGCGTGACCAGGATGCGCGCAAAAATATCAAACGCAGCCATCACGACACCGCTTCCGCAGCGGCGCCGACCTGGCCGAGAAAGCTGCGCGTGCGCTCCATTTGCGGCCGGTTGATCACGTCGGCGGCAGTGCCCTGCTCGACGATGTGGCCGCCGTCCATGAAGATCACGCGGTCGGCCACGTCGCGGGCAAAGCGGATCTCGTGTGTCACCAGAATCATCGAGCGGCCCTCCTCCGCCAGCTCGCGGATCACGCCCAGCACCTCGCCGACCAGTTCCGGGTCGAGTGCCGACGTCGGCTCGTCAAAAAGCATCAGCTTGGGCCGCTGGGCCAGCGCCCGGGCAATCGCCACGCGCTGCTGCTGGCCGCCGGACAAACGCTCCGGGTATTCGGTGGCCTTGTGCCGCAGATGCACCTTGTCTAGCATCTCGTCGGCCAGCTCGTAGGCCTCGGCCTTGGACATGCCACCGGCGCGGATCGGGCCCAGGGCCACGTTGTCGCGCACGTTCAAGTGCGGCCACAGGTAGAACAGCTGGAACACCATGCCGATCTCGGTGCGCTGCGGCGCCAGCTCTTTGTCGCTCATGAAGCGGAAGCCGCCGCGCTTGTCCGGCAGCTGACCGATGCGCTCGGTGCCGAGCAGGATGCTGCCTTCGCTGGGCCGCTCCAGGTAGTTCAGGCAGCGCAAACAGGTCGATTTGCCCGACCCGCTGGGGCCGATCAGCGACAGGGTTTCGCCTTTGGCCAGATCAAATGAAATGCCTTTTAGCACCTCGGTCTGGCCGTAGCTTTTCTTCAGGCCTTGGACCTGCAGCAGGGGGTTGTTCATGGCAGCGTGGGTGGGGCAAATGGACAGTGGGTTACTTGCAGGAAGGCAGCTTCCAGTCCGCGGGACGGTCTACGCCGGCACGGAAGTTCTGCCCGGCGGGCACGTACCACACGTCCTGCACCAGGCCGTATTTGCTGCCGATCTTCTTCAGCTCGCAGCCCTGCCAGAGCTTGGCAATCTCAGCGTTCACCGCCTGGGCCAGTTCCGGGTTGTCCTTGTTCAGGCCGAACACCACCTGGCCCAGGCCGGTCAGCAGCGGGAAGTCAGGATTCGCATCCACGAAGGCGTTGAAGCGCACGTTCCACTGCGGATTGCGCGAGATCGCGTACTGCATCACCGGTGGGTCACCGATCACCGCGTCAATGCGGCCGGCCAGCAAATCCCGCACCGCGGCATCCGAGGTGTCGTACATGGTCAATTGCAGGCCGGCGATCTTGCGCAGCTCGGGGATGAAGGAGAAGCCGGTGATCGTGCCGACCTTCTTGCCTTCCAGGTCCTTCAGGTGCGACCAGTTGTTCTTGTTCGACTGGGTGATGCCGTTCTTGAAGTAATGGATCGGATCGCTCAGCGTCATGATCTTGGCGCGCTGCTCGGTCCAGCCCATGGTGCCGGCCATCACATCGACGCGCTTGGCCTGCACCGAGGCGATGGTGCCCGACCACTCCATCAGTGCCGGCTTGACCTTGAGCTTCACCGCGTCGGCGATGCGCTGCAGGATCTCGCCGTCGTAGCCGATCATCAGACCGTCCTGGTAACCGGTGCCGGGCATGTCGCCGGTGAAGGCAATGGTCAGATTGCCCTTGTCGATGGTCGAAGGGGTTTGCGCCTGCACGGCCGGCAGCAGCGCGATAGCACCGAGCAAGGTGCACAGCAGCCGGGTGATTGAGAGTGGTTTCATGGTGGTTCCTGCAGGTTGGAAGAGTGCTTCGGGTTTACGCGTTGGCGTGACACGATTGTTAAAAATCACGCCCCGCTTGGCATAGGAAGCGCTTGCTTGTAAATTGAACGTATGCGACACACCGTGAAAACACCTAAACCTCCGGCCAAAGATGGCGCGAAAGAACTGGTAGGCCTGCTGGATGCCTCCAAAGAGCGCCCACCGCTGGACCCATCGGGTGTGGAGCTGCGCATCGGCATCCTGCTGTGGCCGCGCTTTCCGCTGCTGTCGCTGGCCGGCCTGTGCGATGCGCTGCGGCATGCCGCCGACATAGGAGACCAGAGCCGGCAAGTGCGCTGCTCGTGGACCGTGCTGGGCGTACCGGACCAGCCGATCCAGGCCAGCTGCGGGGTGGAGATTCCGGTGCAGCAGTCGCTATCGAGCCACCATCAGTTCGACTACGTGGCGGTGATCGGCGGGCTGCTGCCCTTCATGGCTACAGTGGACCGGCGCTACAACGGTTTTCTGCAAGAAGTAGCTGCGGCCGGCACGCCGCTGATCGGCATCTGCACCGGCAGCTTCGCGCTGGCCCAGGCCGGGCTGTTGCAGGGCAAGGTGGCCTGTGTGCATCCCTTCCATGTGAACGACTGGAAGAAGATGTTCCCGGCCCAGGCGTTTGCGACGAATGCCGATTACCTGTTCGACGGCGACCGCATCACCTGCGCCGGCGGTATCTCCATCATCGAGCTGGCCACCGAGCTGATACGCCGCCACTGCGGCCCGGACCGCGCGGCCAAAGTGGTGCACCAGATGACGGTGTCGCAGCGCTCGTCCACCCACGTCACGCGCCGGCATGCGCTGGGCTATGCTTCGACGGAAAACGACAAGCTGCGCCAGGCCATCATGCTGATGGAGAAGAACATCAACACGCCGCTGGAGATCGCCGTGATCGCCCGCCTGGTGGAAACCAGCAGCCGGCAACTGGAGCGGGTCTTCATGGCCGAAACTGGCACTTCGCCGTCGGAGTTCTACCGCAACTCACGGCTGAAATACGGCCGTTGGCTGCTGACCACCTCGGACTCGCCCGTCAGCGCGATTGCCTACGAATGCGGCTTTGCGGACGCCTCGCATTTCATCCGGCACTTCCAGCAGCTGTACGGCGTGGCGCCGGGCCGGCTGCGCCGCGCGGTGCTGGCGGCATGAAGCCCAGGTAGTTTTATAGAAAAAGTGGCTCTGGCGCTTATTTAGTCAGTACCAGCAGCTATCAAATAAATAGCAAACAGCTTCAACGCGCCGACACCCGGATCTGCACCAAGCGCCGGGCTTCCACCGCCGCCTCGCTGCTGTAACTGCCCGCAACCGCCTGGCCGCCGCTGGCCGCCACCGTGACCCACTGGCCCAGCGGCGCGCTGACGGTGGTGCTGAGCTGGCTGCGTTCCTGGCTGGGCAGCTCGGCATTGCCCGTGGGGGCGGCGACGCTGGCGGCCTGCAGGTCGATCTGCACCGCCACCGCCTGCTTGCCGCCCGGCCAGCGCGGCTGCACGCGCAGGCTCTGGCCCGACTGCATCCAGACCATGCCGTAGCTGACACCACCGCCGCTGCTGGATGCCGAACCCGCACCCGATGTGCGCTGGCTGCTCTGCCCGCCCACCGATTGCACCCAGCGGATCGGCATGTTCTGTCCCATGCTGAGGGTGGCAGCCTCACCATTGCGCACATGCACCTGCTGCGGCGCCACCGGGGCGGCGCTGGGTTGGGTGCTGGCGGTATAGCCGCCGCCATCATCGACCTGCCGCAACTCCACTATCAGGTCGCGTGCGGGCAACTGGGCCTGCGCCAACGGGGTCAGCAGCAGCCCAAAGGAGGCAATAGCGGGGAGCAGGTAGGCGGTATGGCGCATGGTGGTGTGGATTGTTCCACGGAAGCACGGATCGCAGGTATATCGCAGCAAAACCACAGGTGGTGGGCACATCGACGAATACAATTGCTTACGCGTTCTGCTGCTGGATGCCCTCCCACCGCAGAACGCTTATTTTTCACTTCTTCCCCCGTATCGATGGATGCCGGCCTTAGCCCATCCACCCCACTGGAAAGCCGCCGTTGAGTGATGATTTTGACGACCTGTTTGATGCGCCTGCCAGTACCGTGACTGCGGCGCCCACACCGGCAGCTGCGTCGGCACCCGCTCCGGCACCGGTACCAGCAACACTACCGGTACCCGCTCCCGCAGCAGAGACCCCGGTACGCTGCATCTGGATGGCCATCTACAAACGTGGCGCTACCGTGCAGTACAAGGGCAACAACCACACGGTCACCCACGTGCAGATCAGCAAAGGCAATCTCTTTGTGGGCATGCAGGATATAGACGGCGTGATTCCCCACGAAAAAGTCAGTGTGCCACTGACCGAATTCCGCCTGCAGCTGCGCAACTGATGGCTGCTTAGCCCGCCCCGCGCTGGGCGGCCAGGCGCAGCGCCAATCCACTCAAGACTTCGTAGGCCGCACCCGCTTGTGCGTCCCAGGCCTTTACCACCTCGGCCTGGCGGGCGATGGCCGCGGTATCGCCACGCGCTGCCGGGCCGGTCAGCGCCGCCGCAGGGCCCAGCCGGGTGATGTTGGCCGCCGCATTGGCCAGCAACGTGGCGCGCAGGCCGGGGATCAGCGCCTGCGGCACGCCGCTGCTGCGCCAGGCATCTTCGGCTACGCTTTGCAGCACCGGCAGGAAGTTCGTGGCGAACACCGCAGCCGCGTGGTACAGCAGCTTGTGCTCGCTGGCCACACCAAAGCACTGCGCACCAATGGCGCTGAACGCACTGTGCAGCTGCGCACAGGCGCCGGGCTCGCCTTCCAGCGCGCAGGCCGTGCCGGGGAACTGGGCCACGGCTGCGTCCACCGTGGCAAAGCTCAGAATGCAATGCGCGCTGGCGGTGCGCCAGCCCAGATCGGCCAAGGGGGCCAGCGTCGCACTGCCCAAGGCGCCGCTGCAATGGAACGCCATGGACGCTGGCGGCGCCACCTGGGCCAGGGCCTGCGCAACCTGCGGCAGCCGCGCATCTGGCACGGCCAGCACCCACACATCGGCCGGACGCATAACCTGCAAAGATGCAACGGCATGGCCCGCAGCGATGGATACACAGGCCGCCTCGGCGCTGGCCAGCGAGGTGGTCAGCACATCTTGCACGGCGAAGCTGCCGGCCTGCTGCCACAGGCGCGCCAGGGTTTGGGCCACGCGGCCAGCGCCGACCAGATTCAGGGTGAGCAAACGGGTAGTCATGCCGCCATGCTACACAGCGGCCGGCATGAACCACACAGGATCAGGCGGTAAATTTCAACGCGTTGGTCATGTCGCCCATAGGCTGCTGGCCGCGGGCCTGCATCGCGTCGTCGCGCTGCTTCAGACCGTCGAGCTTTTCCAGGCCGAACACGCGGGTGATCAGGCGCAGGATGGAGCCGGTGTCGTAGATCGTGTGGTCCACCGTGCCCTTGCGGGCAAAAGGCGAAATCACAAGTGCCGGCAAGCGCGTGCCCGGGCCCCAGCGGTCGCCCTTGGGCGGCGCTACGTGGTCCCACCAGCCGCCGTTTTCATCGACGGTGACGACCACCACCATGTTCTCCCACTGCGGGCTCGCTCGCAGCAGCTTGATGGCGTGGGCGATATGCCGGTCGCCCGAGGTCACATCGGCATAGCCGGCATGCATGTTCAGGTTGCCCTGGGGTTTGTAGAAGCTCACCGGCGGCAGCTTGCCGGCTTCGATGTCGGCGAAGAAGCGGTTGGTGCGGCTCTCGTCGCCCAGGCCGCCGTCGCGCAGGCGCTTGCTGCGCGCCGTGGGGTTCTCTGGCCCCAGGTTCTTGAAGTAATTGAGCGGCTGGTGGTGGTACTGGAAGTTCGGGATCTTGGGGATGCCATTCGAGTCCTTAAACTGGTCGAGCGTGGCCTGCCAGGCGCCGCCGTACCAGGCCCAATCCACCCCCTTCTGGTCCAGCTTGTCGCCGATGTGGTGGTGCACCTGCGGCACCAGCACCTGCGGCTGGTTTGGCGCAGCGTAGTCCGGGTTGGCGGGGTCGCGTGACCAGGTGGGCCAGTACGGGGGCGCCATGGTGTTCACGGCGTAGCCATCGGGTGTCAACGCGTTGGGGCTGAACTTGGGCGGGCCGTCCATGGCGCTGGCGGGACTGCCTTCGGCCGGCGCAAGCCGGTAGTCGGTCGGGTCGCTGCTCTGCAGCTTGGCCACCTGGGTGCGGGCCGGCGAGTTCATTACGTCGGGGTAGAACGGCACGGTGCCGGTGACCAGGTACTGGTGGTTCAGGAAGGAGCCGCCGAAGGCCCCCTGGAAGAAGTTGTCGCAGAGCACGAATTCGCGGGCGATGTCCCAGAGCCGCAGGTTGTAGCGGGTGTCGGCGTAATAGCCCATGGTGATGCCGCCGGCGTCGGTCCAGGCAACAAAGCCGTCGTTCTTGCCGCCGTTGATCTGCATCTGGTTGTGGAAGAAGGCGTGCACCAGATCGCGCGTCACCAGGCCCAGCGGCAGGGCTTCGCCTTGCGGGCCTTTCATCGCGTAGGGTGCGTTCGGCAAATCGGTCTGGTACTGCTTGCCGGGCTCGTAGGCCACGCCTTCGACCACCTGGGCAGCCGTCTGCACCACGCCGCCCCAGGTCTGCGGCAGCTTGCCCAGCAGCTTGCCGTCGCGGTCGCGCTGGGCGAAGGCGCCGGGCTTGAGTGCAGACAGCGGCTTTTCCAGGCCAGGGAAGTCGGCAAACAGGTTGTTGAAGCTGCGGTTCTCGCCGTAGATCACCACCACGGTCTTGACGTTCTTGCGCAAGGTTTGGTCCAGTGCGCTGCCACCGGCGGCGCCGGCCATCGGTCCGTCGGTAGCGCAGGCCGCCAGTGATGCAGTGACGCCGGCGGTGGCCATGCCGCCGAGGAAGTTGCGGCGACTGACTTCGGGCAGCGGGCTGGGGGTATGGGATGCTTCGGGCGAAGACTTGTCTAACGCGGGGTCCGTCATGGCGTTCCTTTGGTGCTTTGCGGGGCGAAATCGCAGCCAAGCATCGTAGCGGGATGGCCATGACAAAAACATACCCTGCTGTGTAAAGCAGCGCAGCCGGGCTGTAGCCGGCGGCGCCCTCAGAAGCTTAGAAACGCGCGAAGTATTCCTGCAGCCGATCCTGGAAAAGCTGCTTCTGGCTGGCGTCGATAAAGCTGCCCTCAAAGCTGTTGTACGCCAGTTGGTAAGCATGATGGGCCGTCAGGCCGGTGGCGGCAAAGGTTTGGGTAAAGTTCTCGTTGATGTAGCCGCCAAAGTAAGCCGGGTCGTCCGAGTTGACGGTGGCCACCAGGCCGGCGTCGAGCAGCGCGCCCAGGTTGTGGTCGGCCAGATCGGGAAACACGCAAAGCTTCTGGTTCGACAGCGGGCAGACTGTCAACGGAATGCGGTCCTGCGCCAGGCGCTGCATCAGCAAGGCATCGTGGACGGACTGCACGCCGTGGTCGATGCGCTCCACATGCAGCACGTCCAGCGCGCTCCAGATGTAGGCCGGTGGTCCCTCCTCGCCCGCGTGCGCCACCAGGCGCAAGCCCAGGCTGCGGCATTTGGCGAAGACCTTGGCGAACTTTTCCGGCGGGTGGCCAAGCTCGCTGGAATCCAGGCCGACACCGATGAATTTGTCGCGCAGCGGCAGCGCCTGCTCCAAGGTAGCAAACGCGTCTTCTTCACTCAAATGGCGCAGAAAGCACAAGATCAACACCGCACTCAGGCCCCACTGTTTTTGCGCATCGACGCAGGCGCGGTGCAGGCCGTTGATGACAGTGTCGATGGCCACACCGCGCGCGGTATGGGTTTGCGGGTCGAAGAAGATTTCTGTGTGCGCTACGTTATCTGTAGCAGCCCGCGCAAGATAGGCGTGCGCCATATCGTAGAAGTCTTGCTCGGTCAACAGCACGCTGGCGCCGGCGTAGTAGATGTCCAGAAAGCTCTGTAGATTGCTGAACGCATAGGCGCTGCGCAGCTCTTCGACGCTGGCGTAGGGAATCGCCACGCGGTTGCGCTGGGCCAGCGCGAAGATCAGCTCGGGCTCGAGCGAGCCTTCGATGTGGATGTGCAGCTCGGCCTTGGGCATGCCGCGCAGCAGCTCAGGCAGGCGGTCGGCGGCGATAGCGGGTACGGTGAAGGGTGTGGTCATCAGCAGACTCCAAAAGTAATACCCAGGTGTTTCAGATAGCGCCGGTAAGTGGCAGAGGCCTTGTCCGCCGCGGTATGCAGCTCGGCCCGCGGGTCCAGCGGCAGGCGCTTGGGGGTTTGCGATTCCAGCACCGGCTGGTCCTGCGCGAAGATGGTCTGCTGGAAGGTCCGCAGCTTGTCGTCAGACGCCGGCCCATCGGGTCCAGCCAGTCTAAACCAGACCCGGCTGTGCTCCGGGCCGACCGGGCAGATGAACATGCCGATCGCTTCACGGTAGTCGACCAGCGCGACGCTGGACGCCTCGGGCACTTTGGTCAGCACGGCGGCGTACGGCGCCTCCACCGTGTAGCTGTATTCCACCTGCGCCGGCGCGGTGGCGTGCGCACTGGACTGCGGCTGCCAGGCCTTGCACTGCGTGGCAACAAAGCCATCGGGCGTGCTGTCGACCCGGTAGTCATCAATCGAACAGGCACCGCGGCTGCCCAGCCAGCCCTCGTGCACAAAGGCGAAATGCGCCATGTCCAGAAAATTCTCTACCAGCCGTGGTGCGCTGGTCGCCACGTCGAACGGGCCACAATTGATCTTGCGCAAACGGCTGTCGGCCTCGGCGGTAAACGGCACCAGATCTTGCGCATCGGCACTACCCTGCAGCCGCACCCAGACCAGGCCATAGCGCTCGCAGGCCGCAAAGCTGCGCACCACATGGCTCGCGGGCGGGCTGAAGTCTGGCAAGGCCGGCACATGCACGCACTGCCCCGAGGCCGCAAACTGCCAGCCGTGGTACGGGCACTCCAGCCGATCGCTACAGACCCGTCCCAGCGACAACCGCGCGCCGCGGTGCGGGCACTGGTCGACCCAGGCATGCGCCACGCCCGCCGAGTCGCGCCACAGCACCACCGGCTGCTCCAGCAAAGTGGCGGCCAGCGGCTGCTGCGCCAAATCAGCGCTCGCAGCCACCGGATGCCAAAGAGTTTTTTCCATCATGTTCAAGGTATCCAGCAAAGACTGTGCCGCAAACAAAAAAGCCGCTCCCAGAGCGGCTTTGAATCTCAACAGGCATCACCCACGCGACTAGCCGCCCCTTCCAGAAACACCGCAGAACCGGCTCCGCCGGGCTGCTGGTGTTGCCCCCTGCAAGGGGGTTGGCGGCCACACGCAGTGGGCAAGCCTGGGGGTGAGCCTTATTTCCCGCCTGGAATCTTGCCTTCCACGCCCTTGACGTAGAAGTTCACACCGCCCAGGAAGGCGTCGTCGGCCACCGCATCCTTGGCCACTACCACCTTGCCGGCCTGGTCCACGATCGGGCCCTTCCAGATGGCGAAGCTGCCGTCGGCCAGGCCCTTCTTGATCTCGTCGATCTTGGCCTTGGTTTCAGCAGGCACGTCTTCGGCGATGGACACGATGTCGATCGCGCCTTCCTTCACGCCCCACCAGCTCTTGCCGCTAGCCCACTTGCCGTCCAGGGCGTCCTTGGTGGTCTTGATGTAGTACGGACCCCAGTTGATGACGCTGGATGCCAGATGGGCCTTGGGGCCATAAGCGGTCATGTCCGAATCCCAGCCGAAGGCGCGCTTGCCCTTGCTCTCGGCGGTCTTCAGCACGGCGGGCGAGTCGGTGTTTTGGAACAGGATGTCGGCGCCGCCGTTGATCAGCGCGGTCGCGGCTTCGGTTTCCTTCGGTGGGCTGAACCATTCGTTAACCCAGACCACCTTGGTCTTGATCTTGGGGTTCACGCTTTGCGCGCCCAGGGTGAAACTGTTGATGTTGCGGATGACTTCAGGGATTGGCACCGAGCCGACCACGCCCAAGGTATTGGACTTGGTCATCTTGCCGGCGATCACACCGGCCATGTACGCGCCTTCGTAGGTGCGGCTGTCGTAGGTGGCCATGTTGTCGGCAGTCTTGTAGCCGGTGGCGTGTTCGAACTTCACGTCCTTGAAGTCGGCAGCCACTTTGAGCATGGACTCCATGTAGCCGAAGGTGGTGCCGAAGACCAGCTTGTTACCGTTGCTGGCCATGTCGCGCAGCACGCGCTCGGCGTCGGCGGATTCGGGCACGCTTTCCACAAAGCTGGTGCTGATCTTGTCGCCGAATTCTTTTTCCAGCGCCTTGCGGCCGTTGTCGTGGGCAAAGGTCCAGCCGCCGTCGCCGACCGGGCCGACGTAGGCAAACGCAATCTTCAAAGGCTCGGGCTTGGGAGGGGGGGCTTCGGCAGCCGGTGCCGAGGCCGCAGGCGCGGCAGCGGGTGCTGGCGCGGGTTCTTCCTTCTTGCCGCAGCCGGCCAGGGCCGCCGCCACCGCCGATGCGGCAGCGATTTGAATCAAGGTGCGTTTCTTCAGGTCAGTCATGTGATTTCACTTTCTGGGGGGTTTGCGAGGAGAAATTCGAACGTAACAAAATGATTATGAACCGGGATAAAACGGTTTCCCGAGCGAAGCCGGCATGTTGATGCGAATCCACGCCGGGTTGCGCGAGATCAGCGCCAGCACCACGATGGTGGCCAGGTAGGGCAGCATGCTCAGCAGCTGGCTGGGCACGTCCACCCCCACGCTTTGCAGGTGGAACTGCAGCATGGTCACGCCGCCAAACAGGTAGGCACCCAGCAGCACGCGGGTCGGCCGCCAGGTGGCGAAGGTAGTCAAGGCCAGCGCGATCCAGCCCTTGCCGGCCACCATGCCCTCAACCCACAGCGGTGTGTAAACCAGCGAAATATAGGCACCGGCCAGCCCGCACAGCGCGCCGCCCACCACCACCGCCAGGAAGCGGATGCGCCGTACCGGATAACCCAGCGCGTGGGCCGACTCGGGCGACTCGCCCACCGAGCGCAGCACCAGGCCGCTGCGGGTGCGGTACAGAAACCAGATCAAGGCCGCCACCAGCGCCATCGCCAGGTACACCAGCGGGTGCTGGCGGAACAGCGCCGGCCCGACCAGGGGGATGTCGCCCAGCACGGGGATGGAGAACTGCATGCGTTCGGGCAGCTTGGCCTGCACATAGCTGATACCGGCAAACGCCGAGAAGCCGGCGCCGAACAGGCTCAAGGCCAGGCCGGTAGCGTACTGGTTGGTGTTCAGCCAGATCACCAGCACCCCGAACACCGCCGCCAGCAGCGCACCCGCACCGATGCCGGCCGCAAAACCCAGCCAGTCGCTGCCGGTATTCACTACGGTGGCGTAGCCGGCGATGGCCGCGCAGAGCATCATGCCCTCGGCGCCCAGGTTGACGATGCCGGCCTTTTCGTTGACCAGCAAACCCAAGGCGGCCAGCGCCAATACCGTGCCAGCGCTCAACGTGGCCGCAAATAACAAGGCATACGAATCCAATACCGTTCCCATTACGCAGCCTTTCTGAAACGTATGCGATATGCAATGAGGGTGTCGCAAGCCAGCAAGGTGAACAGCAGCAGGCCCTGGAACACACCGGTCAGGGATTTGGGCAAGCCCAGGCGAGACTGCGCGAGTTCACCGCCGATGTAGAACATGCTCATCAGCACGGCAGAGAACACCATGCCCACCGGATGCAGCCGCCCGACAAAGGCGACGATGATGGCCGCAAAGCCGTAGCCCGCCGGCACATAGGGCGTGAGTTGACCAATCGGCCCGGCGACTTCCAGAGCGCCGGCCAAACCGGCTGCGCCGCCAGAGGTCAGCAGCGCAATCCACAAGGCCTTGCGCGACGAAAACCCCGCATAGCGCGCCGCCGCCGGCGCCAACCCGCCCACCTGCTGGGCAAAGCCGGCCCGGGTGCGGAACAGGAACACCCACAGCACTGCCACCCCGGCCAGCGCGATCAGCAGGCCGATGCTGACCCGAGAGCCCTTCCACAGCCGCGGGATCTGGGTCACGGCGTCGAAGTTCTTGGTCTGCGGAAAGTTGTAGCCCAGCGGGTCTTTCCACGGGCCGTAGACCAGGTAGCTGAGCACCATGGTGGCCACGTAGACCAGCATCAGGCTGACCAGAATCTCGCTGGCGTTGAACTTGTCGCGCAGCAGCGCGGTGATGCCGCCCCAGACCATGCCGCCCAGCACGCCGGCCAGCAGAATGGGAATGACGATCCAGCCGCCGGTGCTCTTGTCGGCCAGCAGCGCCACGCCCGAGGCGAACACCGCGCCTATCAGGTACTGGCCTTCGGCGCCGATGTTCCACACATTCGAGCGGAAGCACACCGCCAGCCCCAGCGCGATGATCAGCAGCGGCGTGGCCTTGACCATCAGCTCGCCCAGCGCATACGGGGTTTTGATCGGCTCCCAGAAGAACACCATCAAGCCCTTGACCGGGTCCTTACCCAGCGCGGCGAACAGGATGACACCGATCAGCACCGTCACCAGCAGCGCCAGGATCGGCGAGCCATAGGCCCAGAACTTGGACGGCTGGGGGCGCGGTTCAAGCTTGAGCATGCGCCGCCTCCGCTGCGTTCGGGGTGTTCCACAGTCCGCTCATCCATTCTCCAATCTGGGCCACGGTGGCCGCTGCACGCGGGATCGAGGGCGACAGCCGGCCCTTGGCCACCACGTGCAGGCGGTCACAGATTTCAAACAATTCGTCCAGCTCTTCGCTGACCACCAGCACCGCGCAACCGGCGTCGCGCAAGGCCAGAATCTCGCCGCGGATCTGCGCGGCCGCACCCACGTCCACGCCCCAGGTGGGCTGCGAGACGATCAGCAGCTTGGGGTTGGCGTCGATCTCGCGGCCGACGATGAACTTCTGCAGATTGCCGCCCGACAGCGACTTGGCCGCCGCGTTCGGCCCGCCGGTCTTGACCTTGAAGCGCTCGATCACGCCCAGCGCCTGGGTCTGCAGCGCCCGCACCTTGATCCAGCCGCTGGGGCTGATGGCATTGGTGCGCGTCAGCATCAGGTTGTGCGCCAGGCCGATGGTCGGCACGGCGCCCCGGCCGAGACGCTCTTCGGGCACAAAGTGCACGCCCAGCGCGCGCCGCTGGTTCGGCCCGAGCTGGCCTACGGGCTTGCCGAACACCGTCACCATGCTGGCGGCGGCGCGGGTGTCTTCGCCCGACAGGGCGTACATCAGCTCCCGCTGGCCGTTGCCCGAAACGCCGGCGATGCCCACTACCTCGCCGGCCCGCACCTCCAGGTCGATGCCATCCAGGTCCACGCCAAACTGGTCTTCGCGCGGCAGGCGCAGGCCTTGCACCTTCAATACGGTGGCGCCGGTCTTCACCTCGCGGTGCTGCAGCGCCGGCGGCTCGGCGCCGATCATCAGCCGGCTCAGCGAGGCATTGGTTTCCTCGGCCGGGTTGCAGACACCGGTGACCTTGCCGCCGCGCAGCACGGTGCAGGCGGTGCAGAGTTCGCGGATCTCGTGCAGCTTGTGGCTGATATAGAGGATGCTGCAGCCTTCGCTGACCAACTGCTTGAGCACCACAAACAGTTTTTCCACCGCCTGCGGCGTCAGCACCGAGGTCGGCTCGTCCAGTATCAGCAGCTTGGGGTTGGTCAGCAGCGCGCGGATGATTTCGACCCGCTGCATCTCGCCCACGCTCAGGGTGTGCACCGGGCGGCTCGGGTCGATGTCCAGGCCGTAGGCGCTGGCCTTGGCGACGATGCGCTGGGTCACCTCGGCTAGGCTCAGGCTTTTGTCCAGGCCCAGCCAGACGTTTTCGGCCACGGTCAGGGTGTCGAACAGGCTGAAATGCTGGAACACCATGCTGATGCCCAGCGCCCTCGCCTCTTGCGGATTGCGGATGTGGACGGGCTGGCCGTTGAACAGCACCGTGCCTTCGTCGGGCTTGACCGAGCCGTAGATGATCTTCATCAGCGTGGACTTGCCCGCGCCGTTCTCACCCAGCACCGCATGGGCTTCGCCGGGCTGCACCGTCAATGACACACCGCTATTGGCCACCACCGCGGGGTAGCGCTTGGTGATGTTGGTCAGTTGCAACCTGGGTGGAGCTGAGGTTGGGGCCATAGCTTGGGGATTCTCGATTTATAAAAATTATGCTTCCAGCGCAGGCGTATATTACACGAGCAGCTATGCTTTTCGTAGCGAAGCCGCCACCGACTTGGTGAGTGCGCGCAGCCACTTGCCCGAGGCCGAAGTGTGGGTGCGCGCATGCCAGAGCTGGTAATACATCATGCGGGGAAACGGCAGCGGACACGGCAGTATCTTCACCGGCAACTGCGCCGCATAGCGCTCGCAGTACTGCCGTCCCGTGGTCAGCACCAGCAAGCTCGATGCCACCATGGCCGGGATCAGGCCGAAATGCGCGCAGCGGGCCACGATGTTGCGGCGCAGGCCCAGGGTCTCCAGGTGTTCGTCGATCACGCCCTTGGCACCCGGATGGGTGGGCGTGGGCGCAATGTGCTCGGCCGACAGCCAGGTGTCCTGGTCCCAGCCGCGGCGCGCCGCCGGGTGCTCCAGGCTGACCAGGCTGACCACCTCGTCGCCAAACAAGCGGCCCATGTGCAGGTCTTCGGGCGGGCGGCTCCAGTTGCCGATCACCACGTCCAGCTCGCCCTGGGCCAGGTGCGCGGGGTAGTCCAGATGGCCCGACAATGGGTGGATTTCGATCGCGCACAGCGGCGCCTCGGACTTGATGCGCGCCACCAGCTGGGGTAGAAACAAGGGATCGAGGTAGTCGCTGGCGGCGACGCGGAAGGTGCTTTGGGCGGTTTGCGGCTCGAAGCTGCGCACATCGCTGAACAGCACCTCGGCGGCACGAAGAATGCTGGCACTCGGCGTCAGCATGCGCAAACCCGCATCGGTGGGCACCATGCCAGAGCCAGAACGCACCAAAATAGGATCATCGGCCAGATCACGCAGCCGCTTCAGCGCCGCGCTCACCGCCGGCTGGGTCATGCCCAGGCGGATGGCGGCACGGGAGACGCTGCGTTCAGTAAGCACGGTATGCAAGACCCTGATGAGATGGAGGTCGATCTTGTCGAAAAGCGTCTGGTCTCTCATATAGGTGTATGGATGCGTGTCATATGCTGCTGCGTATGTGGAGTGCCTGTTACAAACTTACCCTGTGCTCCGCCCCTGCCTCACTAGGAATTTTTAAGCCATGACGACCCAAACCATTCGCTTCATACGGCGCGGCCAGACCGTGGCGCTGGGCAATGTACCACCCGACCGCACGCTATTGCAGGCGCTGCGCGAAGACTTAGGCGCCTGCGGGACCAAGGAAGGCTGCGGCGAAGGCGACTGCGGTGCCTGCACCGTGGTGCTGGCCGAGCCGGAAAATGGCCGCTTACGCTTTCGCGCCATCAACAGCTGCATCCGCCTGGCCCACTCGGTCAACGGCATGGCGCTGTGGACGGTGGAAGACCTGGCCCAGGCCGACGGCAGCCTGCACCCCGCACAAGAGGCCATGGTGCAGTGCCACGGCTCGCAGTGCGGCTTTTGCACCCCCGGCTTCGTGATGAGCCTGTTCGGCATGTACCAGAACAGCGTCTGCCAAGGCCAGGCCATCAGCCGCAGCGATGCGCAAGAGGCACTCTCGGGCAACCTGTGTCGCTGCACCGGCTACCGGCCGATTCTGGACGCGGCGCAGCAGATGGAGCAGCTGCCCACGGTGCGCATCGACGAAACCGCTTTGCTACAACATCTAGAGCAGCTGGCGCTGATCCGGTCTGCGGCGGAGCCCGATTTTGCATATAAATCACCGCGCAGCCTGGACGAACTGACCGCCGCCCGCGCCGCCTACCCCGGCGCGCAAATCGTCGCCGGCTGCACCGATGTCGGCCTGTGGGTTACCAAGATGCACAAGCATTTCGACCGCGTGCTCGACGTGACCCAGGTGGCCGAGCTGCGCCAGATCGAGCCGCATGCCAACTACCTGCAGATCGGCGCCGCCGTGACTTTGCAAGACGCCTACGCCGCCCTGGTCGCCGACCGGCCGCAGCTGCAAAATTTCGCCAACCGCTTCGCCGGCCTGCCGGTGCGCAACTCGGGCACGCTGGGTGGCAATGTGGCGAATGGCTCACCGATTGGCGACTCGATGCCGTTGCTGATCGCACTCGGCGCCAGCGTGGTGTTGGCAAATACCCATGGCACGCGCGAGCTGCCCTTGGAAGACCTGTACACCGGCTACCGCACCAATGTAATGGGCGCCGACGAGGTGCTGGCCTGGATCAAGGTGCCGCGGCCGAACGGGGACTTCATGCGCGTTTATAAGATTTCCAAACGCTTCGACGACGACATTTCGGCCGTCTGCCTGGCGATCAACCTGAGCATCACCGACGGCAACGTTACCCGCGCCTCCATAGGCGCTGGCGGCGTGGCCGCCACCCCGGTGCGCGCGCTGCAAACCGAGGCCGCGCTAGCCGGCCAGCCCTGGACCCTGGCGACCGCCCAAGCCGCCGCGGCCGCGTTGCGCGCCGAGTTCCAGCCGATATCCGACATGCGCGCCTCTGCCGCCTACCGCAACGAGGTGCTGGGCAATCTGCTGCAGCGCTTCTGGCTGGAAAGCCAGGGCCAGACGCAGATCAATCTGGCCCATTTTGACGTGGAGGCCTGTGTATGAACGCCCCTGAAAAACTCAAGCTCGCCAGCAGCGCCGCGGGCCGCTCGGTACCGCACGAAAGTGCGCGCGCCCAGGTCAGCGGCAGCGCACATTACGTGGACGACCTGCCCGAGGTACGCGGCACCTTGTACGCCGCGCCCATCCTGTCCACCGTGGCCCACGGCAAGCTGTTGGGTGTAGACAGCCACGCCGCGCTGGCCATGCCCGGCGTGCAAGCCGTAGTGCTGGCCAGCGACATTCCCGGCGACACGGTGCTGGCCGCGTTTTCCCACGACGAGCCGATCTTCGCCAGCGACACGGTGCAGCACATCGGCCAGGTGGTTGGCGTGGTGGTGGCTAGCACGGTGATGCAGGCCCGCGCCGCAGCCCGCGCTGTCAAGCTGGACATCGAAGCCCTGCCCGCCTTCCTGGATGTGCGCGCTGCCTATGCCGCGCAAAGCTATGTGCTGCCGCCGGTGTTCGTGCGCCGCGGCGATGCAGCCCAGGCCATCGCCGCAGCCCCGCACAGGCTGAGCGGCCAGCTGGAAGTCGGCGGGCAAGAGCATTTCTATCTGGAAGGCCAAGTGGCCTACGTGCTGCCGCAGGAGCAAGGCCAATGGCTGGTCCATTCCAGCACCCAGCACCCGGGCGAAGTGCAGCACTGGGTGTCGCACGCGCTGGCCATCAGCAATAACGCGGTGCGGGTCGAATGCCGGCGCATGGGCGGCGGCTTTGGCGGCAAGGAGACGCAGGCCGGGCATCTGGCCGTCTGGGCCGCCATTGCCGCCAACAAGCTGCGCCGCCCGATCAAGCTGCGGCTGGACCGCGATGACGACTTCACCATCACCGGCAAGCGCCACCCGTTCGCCTACGACTACACCGTGGGCTATGACGACGCGGGCCGCATCTGCGGCTTCAAGCTGCTGATGCTGGCCAACTGCGGCTTCAGCGCCGACCTCAGCGGCCCGGTGGCCGACCGCGCGGTGTTCCACGCCGACAACGCCTACTTTCTGGCCGATGTGGACATCAGCTCGTACCGGCTGAAGACGCATACCCAGAGCCATACCGCCTTCCGCGGCTTCGGCGGGCCGCAGGGCGTGATCGTCATTGAAACCATACTCAGCGAGATCGCGCGCCAGCTCGGCCTGGACCCACTGGAGGTGCGCCGGCAGAACCTGTACGACGCGGCCGACACGCCGAATCCGCAGCGCAACACCACCCACTACCAGATGGCGGTGGAAGACAACATCCTGCATCCCATGCTCTCAAAAATAGAGCAGTCTGCACAATACCAATCACGGCGCAAGGCCATTTCGGCTTGGAACGCGGCCAACCCGGTGATCCAGCGCGGCATCAGCATCACGCCGGTGAAGTTCGGCATCTCCTTCACCGCCACCCTGTTCAACCAGGCCGGTGCGCTGGTGCATGTCTACACCGACGGCAGCGTGCAGGTTAACCACGGCGGCACCGAGATGGGCCAGGGCCTGAACACCAAGGTGGCGCAGATCGTGGCCGATGAGCTGGGCGTGCCGTTCGATAGCGTGCTGGCCACCGCCGCCGACACCAGCAAGGTGCCGAACGCCTCGGCCACCGCCGCCTCCAGCGGCACCGACCTGAACGGCCGCGCGGCCCAGTACGCGGCCCGCAACGTGCGCGACAACCTGGCCCAGTTTGCCGCCGGCCTGGACGGCTGCGGCGCCGGCGCTGTGCGTTTCAAGGACGGCCAGGTGATCACCCCCACAACCAGCCGGCCGTTTACCAGCGTGGTGCAGCAGGCCTACGCCAACCGCATCCAGCTGTGGAGCGACGGCTTCTACCGCACACCCAAGATCCACTACGACAAGACCACGCTGACCGGTCGGCCGTTCTACTACTTTGCCTACGGCGCGGCCTGCAGCGAGGTCGCCATCGACACCCTGACCGGCGAGAGCCGCGTGCTGAAAATCGACATCCTGTACGACGCTGGCACCAGCATCAACCCGGCCATCGACATCGGCCAGGTGGAAGGCGGTTTCATCCAAGGCATGGGCTGGCTGACCACCGAGCAACTGGTGTGGAACGCCAAGGGTGTGCTGTCCACCCACGCGCCCAGCACCTACAAGATCCCGGCCACCGGCGACATCCCCGCGCACTTCAAGGTGGAGCTCTGGAACCAGCCGAACCGCGAGGACAACGTGTTTGGCAGCAAGGCCGTGGGCGAGCCGCCGTTCATGCTGGCGATCAGCGTGTTCGAAGCGATGAAGGAGGCGATTGCCGCCGCACGCGGCGACGGCGCGGTGGTGCAGCTGGCGGCGCCGGCAACGGCGGAAAACGTGCTGCGGGCGCTGGCGGTCAGCGCAACCTAGGCTGTGGGCTGGCTCTCGGGTGTGTCGGCAAAAAAGGCCACGCCCGACTGCCCCTTCTTGGCCACATACATGGCCATATCGGCGTGGTGCACCAGCTCTTCCGGCAGGGCTCCGTCGTCCGGAAAAACGGATATGCCGATGCTGGTGTGGATGGCGAGTTGCTGGCCATCCACCTCGATCGGCTTGCCGATGGCGCTGCGCACGGCCTGGGCGATGCGCTCTATGTTCTCCCGGCCCTGGGGGTGGATCAACAAGTAAAGGAATTCATCGCCGCCGTTGCGGCACACCGTGTCTTCGGCACGGCAATGCGCCACCAGGCGGTCGGCAACCTGCTGCAAAACGCTGTCGCCAGCCGCATGGCCATGGCCGTCGTTGATAGCTTTGAACTTGTCCAGATCGAAGAACATCACGGCCAGGGTCAAGCCATGGCGCTGCGCTTGCGCAATCGCATGGACGAGCCGCAGATTGAAATGCTCGCGGTTGGGAAGGCCCGTCGCCGCGTCGTGCATCGCCTCCCGTTTGGCCTGTTGCTCCGCATCCTGGGCTACCAGCAAAGCGGCTGCGGACTCCGCCAGAGCTTGCTGGGACGCCGCCAGCGCAGCCTCCATGCGTGCCAGCTCGGCAACACCTTGCTCCAGGGTGTCATTTACGTCGTGCAGATCGTCGGCACAATCCTGCACCTCACTCTCCACCTGCTCCATATTGGTCAACGCCAGGCCCACCGCCTTATCGGCAGCCCCTTTGACCAGGTTTTGCATCACGTCGCTTTTCGTGGAACCGAGAACGTCTGCGCACGCCTCTACCCGTTCCCTGACACTTTGGCTTTGCTCCAGCGCGCCCACCAGGGAGGTCAAATCGCCGCTTGGCGCTTTAGGAGGAGTTTTGGGCTGGTTCATGGACCATTGTCCCACCAAGCCCCCGACGGCGTGCGGCACACATGGTGTTACACGGACTCCCCTTCAACCTAAGCCCGTAGCACCACCACAGGCGACGATGCGCCGTATGTCACGACACGGTTGCGGCCGCTGCGCTTGGCGTCGTAGCAGGCGCTGTCGGCGGCCTCCAGCACCGCGGCCACGTCGGGCAGATCGGCGCTGAGCTGTACCACGCCGATGCTGGCGCTGAGGCTGAAGGTATGGGTACGCCACAGCATGCGCCAGGCTTCGACGCCGATGCGGACCTGCTCGGCAATCGTCTGGGCGCGCTCCAGCGAGCAGCCGGGCAGCAAGATGGCGAATTCGTCGCCGCCCATGCGGGCCACGGTGTCGCTCTGGCGCACGCGCGATTCCAGCAACCGGGCGATCTGGCGTAACACCTCGTCGCCGGCCGCGTGTCCGGCGGTATCGTTGATGGGCTTGAAGCGGTCCAGGTCGATGAACATCGCACACACCTCGCCGCGCTCCTGCGGGTGGATCGCATGGGCGATGGCGCTGGCCAAGCGGGCTTCGAAATCCAGCCGGTTCGCCAGCTGGGTCAGGCTGTCGTGGCTGGCCGTCCATGACAGCTGGTCCTGGACGGCGCGGGCCGCGGTGACATCGGTCAGTATCCATATCACGCCGGCCGTCGGGTCGCTGTCGTTCACCCCACGGCCGCGCATATGCACCAGCAGCTGGCTGCCGTCCTTGCGGCGCAGCACCACCTCGCCGTCGAAGTAACCCAGCATCTTCAGCGAGACGCGGAAGCGTTCACCGGTGTCCACATAGGCCTGGGGCGACACATAGATCACCGAGGTATCCAGGCCCTGCAGTTCGCCGTCGGCATAGCCGAACAGCTGGTTGGCCTGGCTGCCTACCAGTTCGAAATGCCGGTCACGGGTGATGACGATGCCGACGGAGGCGTTCTTGAGTATGGCCTTGAGCTGCTCGACCATGGCGTTCTGGGCGGCCTGCGCCCTGCCCCGCTCCATCGTCACGTGGCGGAAGACCTGCACCAGCTCGCCGATCTCGCCGCGCGCGCGGGGCCAGCCTGCCGACGGGTCGTGCTCGGCCCCCAGCAGCCGCTGCGCCCGGTCGCGCAGCTGGGTGATGGGCCGGGTGATGTTGGAGATCAGCAATGTGGACAGCAGCGCACACAAGGCCATGATGCCGACCACCACCAGCCAGGACTCGGTATGCACCTGGCGCAGCGGCTGCAAGGCGTAGTCGGTGCTGGTAACCCTGGCCACATACCAGTCGGCGGCCGACACATGGGCAGTAGCCACCAGGTAGCGCGGCAGGTCGTGCGCGCCGCTGGCGTCGATGGCATTAGCGCCGCGGGCCCGCCACGCGGCCACCACCGGGCCCAGGCCGGGCTCGTCGTCCACCGGCTGCAGCCGGCGCTGCGCATCTGGGTGGGCCAGCACCACGCCGCTGCGGGTGTAGACGATCAGCGCCGCAGAAAACGGCCCCAGGGTCGATGCAGCGGTGGGCAGCAAATCGGAGGATTGCAAGGGAAGCACCCCGACCATCACCGCAAAGATACGGCCACCCAGATCGCGGATCGGCACGGTCATTACCACCATGGGCTCGGACACCGGGTCGCTGACGCTGGGATCGGACACGCCATTAACCCCCATGGTGACGGTGCGCTGAAAATACGCCTCGCGGGTGAAGTCCACCCCTTCCAGCAGTTGCACGCTGCGCGCCGCCCGGGCCCGCACAGTGCCGTCGATCTTCACCACCTGCACCGCCGAGAACATCTGCAACATGAACGGATGGCTGTGCAGCTGGCGCTCCAGGGCCGAGGGCCGCTCCAGCAATTCAGGACTGATGCTGCTGGCCATCAGGCCCAGACTGGCCTGCACCCGGGCGATCTTGCTACCGAGCATTTCGGCTGCCAGTTCCACCTCGTCGCGCTGCTGCGAGCTGAAGCTACGCAAGATGACGCGTTCGCTCTCGTAAGCCATGAAATAGCTGGAGGCCACGCCCGACAGCAAGGCCGACATGACCGCCACCAGCAGCACGCGGAACTTGAGGGTGCCGGCCAGTTGCACACACCAACGCCGCAGCGACCGCCAGGGCGAGCGGGGTTTGGGAGTGGCATCAGCGGCAACAGAGGGCATGGTGGTTGTGGAGTGTCGGGCCCGAGCCCATGGCAGAACGCCCGCAAGCATGGCCCGCAGCATAAATCCAGCCGTATGGCCGAACCCTGTATCCCATCCAAGTTCGTAACAAATTGATTCTTACCGCCAGCCCCTTGCCTGTCCAGCGGAGAAACACGCAGCTGTCGCGCCAGCACACACAAGGGCTTGCAGCGCTTGCTTTTATAGTGCGGTCCATGGCCACTTCCCTGCAAGCCCGCTGCGACATCCGCCGCTACAGCGGCGAACACCAGTCGCACGCGCACGAACATGCCCAGATCATGTTCGCGCTGCACGGCCGCATGGAGCTGGAGATCGGTGGCCGCGCCAGCTTTGCCGACACTGCCTGCGGCGTGATCGTGCCGGCCGGCGTGGCCCACGGCTTCCAGGCTGCCAGCGGCACCGCGATGTGGGTGATGGACGCGCCGGCCCAGGCCGGTATCGACCGGATCAAGCGCTTTGCCGTGCCCGCGGCCTGCAGCCAACCACTGCCGGACGCCAACGCCGCAGTCCAGCTGGCGGCCATCCTGCAAGCGCCCCAGTTGCTGCAGCGCCGCAGCCTGGCGCTGCAGCAACTCGACGCCGCACTCGATGCGGAGCTGCACACGCCCTGGGACACGGCGCGCATGGCCGCCCTGTTCCACCTGAGCCCGCAACGCTTTCACGCCCGGTTGCTAGAGTTATGCCGCAACACGCCGCAGGCCTATCTGCGCGCCCGCCGCCTGCAGCGGGCGATGCATTGGATACAGGCCGGCACGCCGCTGGAAACCGCCGCGCTGCAGGTGGGCTACCGCAGCGCCAGCGCCCTGGCCTATGCGCTGAAACGCGAACATGGCGTGGGGGCCAGGCAGCTGCGCGGCTGAGCACTGCAGTACAAGAGTCTCTCGACATTCGGTCGCCTGCCTGGCCCCAGCATGGCGGCATGAAAAACCATTCTCTCAGCGGTAGCCTGATGGTGCTGGGCGCGGCCGTGCTGTGGGGCACGACCGGCACCGCGCAAAGCCTGGCTCCACCCCATTTGTCGGCCTACTGGATAGGCGCGCTGCGCCTGGCGGTGGCCGCCGCATTTTTTGCGCTGTACACCGTCTGCACTGAGCCGCGCCGCCAGTGGTGGCAAGACCTGCACCGGCTGCGCTGGTCCGAGGTCTGGCTGGCGGGCGCATGCATCGCCGGCTACAACCTGGCCTTTTTTGCCGGGGTGAAAGCCAGCGGCGTCGCCATAGGTACCGCCATCGCCCTGGGCAGCGGCCCGGTGTGGGCGGGGCTGCTGCAGTGGCTGGTACTGCGCCACACGCCCCGCCCGGCCTGGTGGCTGGGCACGCTGCTGGCCGTCAGCGGCGGTAGCTGGATGGTTCTGGGTGGTGGCCCACAACAAGCGTTCAGCCTGCACGGCACGTTACTGTGCCTGGCAGCGGGCCTGGGCTACGCCGGCTATGCACTGCTGAACCAACGGCTGGTGCAGGCCGCCTCACCGGCAACGGCCACGCTGGGAGTCTTTGGCGCGGCGGCGCTGCTGGCGGTGCCGGTGGCACTGGGCTTGTCGGGCGGCATCCGCATGGCGGCGACCGACGTGATGGTGGTGGGCTACCTCGGCATCGTGACGACCGGCATCAGCTACCTGCTGTTCAGCCACGCGCTGCGCCGGATTGCCAGCGCCACCGCGGTCACGCTGGCCTTGGCCGAGCCCCTGGTGGCGTTTGTGCTGGCGGTATGGCTGCTGCATGAGCCCGCGCCTTGGACCGCCTATGCGGGCCTGACCCTGGTGCTGGCAGGCCTGGCCTGCGTCATCGTGGCCGAAATGGGGGCAAAACCAAGCACAAAGATATAGCAGCAGACGCCCGACAGGCTTGGCATTCTGCAAAAACACTACGCAACGGACACCGCGCTGCCGATAAGGCTAAAGGCATTCATCAGCATGTATTAACATGCAATGATTAACCAATTGTTACGATTTAGCCCGGAAGTCCACCATGACCAACTCCCCCGCAAGCCACCAGTCGGTTGCCCGCAAACTCGCCTTGATGTCCATCGCCGGGCTGGCACTGGTGCTGCTGGCCGTCAGCATGGCCATCGGCTACCTGGAAAAACGCAGTACCCACGCGCTGATGGTGTCTTCGGTGGCCGAGCGGGTGCAGAGCATGGTTGCCGTGGCGGATGCCACCGACCAGATCAGCCGCGAAGTGGTGCAGCGCTCCTACCTGGCCTTCCGCCAAGAGTTTGATCCCGCACCCCGGCTGGAAGAAGGCACGGATGAACTGAAGAGCTTTGGCACGCCCATCAACGGCGACTTCACCGCTGTCGACAAGTTCAGCAAAGACACCGGCGGCGTCGCCACGGTGTTCATGAAGAAGGGCGATGACTTCATTCGCATCACCACCTCGCTGAAGAAGCAGGACGGCGAACGCGCAATGGGCACCCTGCTGGACCGCGCCCACCCGGCCTACAAGCTGATACTGGCCGGCCAGTCCTACACCGGGCTGGCCATGCTGTTCGGCAAGCAGTACATGACCCACTATGCGCCGCTGCTCGACTCTGGCGGAGCCATCGTGGGCATTTTGTTTGTGGGCAGCGATACCTCCTTGCAACAGGTGTCATTGGAGAAGCAGATCAACGACGTGCGCTTCTTCAGCTCAGGCGGCATCTATTACATCGACGCGCGCGGCGCGCCCGCCGATTACCGCTTCACCCTGCACCCCACAGCCAAGGGCAAGAAGGTGCTGGAAGCCTATCCGCAGGCTGAGGGCTTCTTGACCGCCTTGGCGGCGGCACCGGACGGCTATGTGCGCGATGCCGCCACCCTGTTTGGCGCGCAGCCCACCGATACCTGGGCCGTGCTGCGCAAAACCAAATCGGGTACCGGCTGGCTGATTGCCGAGGTGTCCGAGAGCGAATCCATGGCCGAGTACTGGCGCAATATGACCACCATCTGGTCCCTGCTGGCCGCCACAGCCGTGCTGCTGGGCGTTGGCCTGTATCTGCTGGTGCGCCGCAATGTGAGCCAGCCGCTGGGCGAGCTGACCCAGGCCATCACCACCGTCACCCAGGGCGACCTGACCCAGGCCTTCCAGACGCAGCGCCAGGATGAAATCGGCATGCTGGTGCGCGAGGTCGAGAGCCTGCGGCAGCGCTACATGCAGGCCTTGTCGCAGGTCCGCGCATCGGTGGAGAGCATAGGTACGGCCAGCTCCGAAATCGCCACTGGCAACCAGGACCTGAGCGCGCGCACCGAGCAGACCGCCAGCAATCTGCAGCGCACCGCCAGCAGCATGGACCAGCTGACCAACACGGTGCAGCATTCGGCAGACGCCGCCCGCCAGGCGAACCAACTGGCAGCGTCGGCGGCCGAAGTTGCCGCCCGCGGCGGCGCGGTGGTGGGCCAGGTGGTGACCACCATGGTGGACATCAACCACAGCTCGAAGAAGATCGCCGACATCATCGGCGTGATCGACGGCATCGCCTTCCAGACCAATATCCTGGCCTTGAACGCCGCCGTGGAAGCCGCCCGCGCGGGCGAGCAAGGCCGCGGCTTTGCGGTTGTGGCCAGCGAGGTGCGTAGCCTGGCGCAGCGCAGCGCCGAAGCCGCCAAAGAGATCAAGACCCTGATCAGCGCCTCGGTAGACAAGGTGGAGTCGGGCTCCCGGCTGGTGCAAAACGCCGGCAGCACCATGGACGAAATCGTCAGCTCGGTGAAGCAGGTCAGCGACATCATCAGCGAGATCACCGCCGCGGCCTCCGAGCAGTCGGACGGCATCCGCGAGGTCAACACCGCCGTCGGCCAGCTGGACCAGATGACGCAGCAAAATGCCGCCTTGGTCGAACAGTCGGCCGCGGCCGCCGAGAGCCTGCGCGAACAGGCCGAGCGCCTGGCGCAGGCGGTGGCGGTCTTCAAGCTGGGCTAAAAACCACGGGCCCTTTTTGCGTTTCTAGTAGCGATTGCCCGTGACCAGCAGGGCCAGCCGCATCACCAGCATGGCCAGGTACTCCAGGCCACGCTGGCGCAGCGAGCGGCTGGCGTACTGCGCCGGGTCCATCTGCGTGCCGTCTTCGGCCATGGCCAACAGCAGGCGGTCGCGCAAGGTGGCCGCAAACGCCTTGTCGTCCACCACCACATTGGCTTCGCGCGCCAGCAGCAAGCTCAAGGGGTCGAGATTGGACGAGCCCACCGTGGCCCAGTGGCCGTCGATCACCGCCACCTTGGCGTGCAAGAAGCTGGGCGCGTACTCAAAGATATCCACCCCGGCCCCCAGCAGCACGCCGTAGACCGGCCGGGCCGCGTAGTACTGCATGAAATATTCGTAACGCCCCTGCAGCAGCAGTTGCACCCGCACGCCGCGCTCGGCTGCCCGCACCAGCGCCTGGCGCAGGCGAAAGCCGGGCACAAAGTAGGCATTGGCAATGATGATCTCGTGCCGCGCGGCAGCAATCGCCCGCAGGTAGGCGCGTTCGATCTGCGCGCGGCTGCGCAAATTATCACGTAATACGAGTGCAGCGCTGGTGGTATCTGCGCTAGCAGCTATGGATTCAGTAGCACTCCAACTGCGGCGCCGACGCGCCAGCAGGGTGTGCATCGCCCTTTGCAATTCATGCTGGCGCAGATCGCGCACGGCCTGCAGGCGCCGCCAGAGCACCGCCATGGTGGTGCTGGTTTGGGCCACCAGGGGACCGGTCACGCGCACCGCGAAGTCGAAGCGCGGCGACTGCAAGACACCAAAATTCGGATCGTGGAAGTCGTCCAGGATGTTGATGCCGCCGCAGAACGCCACCGCGCCGTCCACCACGCACAGCTTGCGGTGCAGGCGCCGCCAGCGGGTGGGCAGCAGCAGCGCCAGCATATTCACCGGCGAGTAGACCCGCCAAAGCACACCGGCCCGCTGGAACCGGTCGCGCCAGACTGCCGGCATGGCGCCGGTGCCCAGGCCATCGACCACCACACTGGTGGGCACGCCGCGCTGGGCGGCCCGGATCAAGGCTTCGGCCACCTCGGCGCCCGCGCCGGTGCAGTCAAAAATATAGGTTTCCAGCCGAATCTCGTGCTGGGCAGCGTCCATGGCCGCCACCAGCGCCGGAAACAGCGCTTGGCTGCCTTCCAGTAACTGCAAGCTGTGGCCACCACGCAATGGGGGGTAGGCGCGCGCCATCGGGCTCAGATTTCGAATTCGGCCAGCAGCGGCAAATGGTCGGACATGCGCCACCAGATGCGGCCGCGCGGCACCTCCAGGCCCAGCGGCTTCATGCCCCGGGCATAGACGTAGTCGAGCTGCGCCAAAGGCAGACGCGAGGGGTAGGTACGCGCGTCGTTGGACACAAAGGCCTGCAGGTGGATGCGGTTCAGCGCATGGCGCATCTGGCTGCCCCAGTCGTTGAAATCGCCGGCCACGATCAGGGGCGCATCGCCCGGCACCTCGCGCGCAATATAGGACGACAGCTGCTGCACCTGGCGTATCCGGCTGGCCGGGATCAGGCCCAGATGCACCACGATCACATGGATCGGCACGCCGTGGGCTTCGACGTGCACGTGCAGCAAGCCGCGCTGCTCGAAGCGGTGGTCCGACATGTCCTCGTGCTTGTGCCACACCACAGGCCAGCGCGACAGCAAGGCGTTGCCGTGCTCGCCGTGGCGGGTGACGGCATTGGTCTGGTAGACCGACTCGTAACCCTCGGGCGCCAGATAGTCGGCCTGGGGCAGATCCGGCCAATGGGTGAAGTACTTTTGCTCGCTGCGATTGAGCTTGCGCACCTCTTGCAGGCAAACGATGTCCGCATCCAGCTGCTCTACCGCATGGCCCAGGTTGTGGATTTCCAGGCGCCGCGTCGGCCCCAGACCCTGCACACCCTTGTGGATGTTGTAGGTGGCTACACGCAAAACAGTCATAGAAGAAAGCGAGGGAGCATCAAAATCGCCTCGGCGTTAGAAGGTGAAAAGCAGGTCTGCGCAGCCACATAGTACGGCAACCATTGGTAGGCCGTATGTTCGCGCGGGCTCAGCTGCACAGGCGTGCCCGCAGGTACCTGCAGGCCAAACACCCGCTCGCGGTTGCGCACCACGCCGGGGGCATAGCGGTGGCGCCATTGGGGGTAGATTTCGTAGACGTTTTCCAGCTGCCAGTCGCGCAGCATGGGGGCCAATGGGGAGCCTTCGCCGCACAGAATGCCGGTTTCTTCCTGCACCTCCCGCGCCGCAGTGTGGTGGAAATCCTCGTCCCAGCTGTCCTTGCTGCCAGTGACCGACTGCCAATGCTCCTGGGCATCGGCACGGCGGATCAACAGCACATCCAGAGCGGCGGTGTGCAGCACCACCAGTACCGATTCTGGAATCTTGTGCGGCGTAGTCACAGCCTCAGCTCTGCGCGGCCAGAAACTGGTCGAGCTCGGCGCGGTCGGGCCCATTCACCACGCCGCCATTGCGCTGGCATTTCAGCGCCGCAGCCGCAGCCGCAAACCGGATGGCAGAACGATCACCCTGGCCTTGCGCCAATGCCAAGGCCAGCGCGGCATGGAACACGTCGCCCGCGCCATTGGTGTCCAGCGCCTTGACCGGAAAGGACGGAATCGTATGCAGCACGCCTTCGCTGCCGCGCTTCCAGCGCACGCCGCGCGGCCCCAGAGTCACCACCGCCACCTGGGTACCCGCATCCAGCGCGGACTGCAGCGCCGCCTCCACCGGCAAGCCCGGCGCAAACGCGGCCAGGCCGGACTCGGAAAACACCGACCAATCGGCCAGCGGACTGAGGGTTTGCAAATCTGCCTGCGGCGAGAGATCTCCATCCAGCATGCTCAGCACGCCCGCAGCACGGGCCCAGCGCAAGGCCGTGATAGCCCCGGCCATCCAGCGCGGGTCCACCATCACCACGTCCGAACCTTGCAGGAAGGACACATCCAAAGCCTCGGCATTGCGCAACGCGTCGCCACGGCAATTGAAGATCTGGCGCTCGCCCTGGGCATCAATCACCACGGCCGAGATCGACGAGGTCGTGCCCGGCACCCGCTGCAAGCCCTGGCAGTCCACGCCGTAGCTGTGCACCCGCTGCGCCAGAAATCGCCCTGCCTCATCGTCCCCTACCGCACCAAACAAGCCCACGCGGGCGCCCAGACGGGCCGCAGCGATGGCTGCATTGGCAGCCATTCCGCCGGACACCATGCGGTAGGCCTGTGCGGGGGTCTTGGTAGGCTGCGAAGGAAACTCAGCGATGTCAAAACAATGGTCCAGGGCCGCATGCCCCACCGTGCTGATACGCGGACCGGCCGCGCGGTCCGGGATACCCGAAATCTCATCCATGCTCATACCGTCCTTCTGTAATGCCACGGCATTCCGGTGTACCAAGCGGGGCACACCCTAAAAGAACATTGTGTCGCAAGCTACAGCGCATCTTTGTATCGGCCTACTTGAATTTAGACAAAATTAGCCCTTACAACACAGAAAGACTGCGCCCAAAGCTACAAAATACATAGCACTCATGCAGCATAAACCGACATGACCGAGCCGACAAATGCAAGAAGCTTTTGAGTCCTGCAAAAATCACTAAAAGTTAGTGCATAATAGCGGGCTTGCCACAAGCGAACTTCTTACTTGTGGCACCCAGTTTTAAAGTGGGTTCTTAGCTCAGTTGGTAGAGCAGCGGACTCTTAATCCGTAGGTCGACAGTTCGAATCTGTCAGGACCCACCACTTTATAAAAAAGCCCTTGTGAGCAATCACAAGGGCTTTTTTTATTTCAGCACCAGAGATCCATCCGATCCCACCTGCAGAGCGACCTCCATCCGTATATCTACAAATGGATGCCGCTCCACTCCTCCTACATCAATCCCGAACTTCCATTGCGCGATTCAGCCGCAGTGCAGCCAGCGTGCAAACCGCCCCAGAGAGCAGATAAACACTGACATACGCAAGCCCGAAGTGGGCCGACAAACCCAGAGCCACCAAGGGCGCAAACGCGGCACCAATCAGCCAGGCCACATCGGCCGTTAGCGCAGCGCCGGTGTAGCGGAACTTGGCGGCGAAATTGGCGGTCACCGCGCCTGCAGCCTGCCCGTACGATAAGCCCAGCAAGGCGAAGCCGATCAAAATGAAGGCGTCCTGCATCGCGGGCGTACCGCCAAGCAACATCGGCGCAAATCCACTGAACACAGCAATCAGGCAGGCCAGCAAACCCAGCGTATTGCGACGACCAATACGGTCGGCAAGCAAACCCGAAGTCACGATGCCCACAATCCCGATGGCACCGCCCACAATCTGCACCACCAGCACATCATTGATTGGCTGGGTCGCATGGATGGCAATCCACGACAAGGGGAATACAGTGATCACATGGAACAAGGCATAGCTGGCCAATGCCACAAATGCGCCAATGAACACGTTGTAGCCTTGGCTACGGACCAGTTCGATGGTGCCAGTGGGTTCCAGCGCGCGGTCTTCCAACAGCTTGGTGTACTCATCGGTAACCACCAGCTGCAAACGGGCAAACAGCGCTACCACGTTGATAGCGAAAGCCACGTAAAAAGGATAGCGCCAGCCCCATTCCAGGAAGTCAGCCAGGGGCAGACTGGAATGCAGGAACAAAAACAAACCGCTGGCAACCATGAAACCAATCGGCGCCCCCAACTGACCCAGCATCGCATACCACCCGCGACGGCCCGGAGGCGCACTCAGCGCCAGCAGGGACGGCAGACCATCCCAAGACCCCCCTAGCGCAATGCCTTGCAGGAATCGCAACACCGACAACAACACGATGGCCGTGAAGCCCAAGGTCGCATAGCCGGGCAAAAAGGCCATGCCGGCGGTGGAGAAACCCAACAAGAACAGCGCCGAAGTCAGCTTGACGCCGCGCCCCCAACGCCGTTGGATCGCCATGAACAAGGCCGAGCCCAGTGGTCTGGCAATAAAAGCAAACGAGAAAACCACAAAGGCCAGCAGCGTTCCCTGCAGCCGCTCTTCAAACGGAAAGAACACCGAGGGGAACACCAGCACCGAGGCGATGCCGTAGACAAAGAAGTCGAAGTATTCAGAAGTGCGCCCAATAATCACCCCGACGGCGATATCGCCGGGTGCCACATTGGCGTGGTCGTCGTTGCCATCCGGAACATTGGACGCCAAATTGCGTAATGGCGTGGAGGGATATTCCTGGGCGATGCTTTGCACCATACTGGCTCCTTGCTATATTGACACGGTGCGAATGATGGATATCGCGGCTCACACCGTTGCAGATATGTTGCCACAGGGATAGGACAAAATGTCCAGCGCCCATGGCGCTTGTATCAGGGAAAATACTTAATTCTTTTTGTTTTCGCTTTTCATACTTGCCTGGCATGCCATCCTCTAAAACACTTCGCGGACTGCTTCTGTTGCCAGCTATCGCTCTACTGGCGGGCTGCAAAGCGGTACTACTGAGCCCGTCTGGCGATATCGCCACACAGCAACGTGATCTGATCATCATCTCAACGCTGTTGATGATGCTGATCATCGTACCGGTGATCGTATTAACCTTGCTGTTCGCTTGGCGTTACCGCAAGTCCAACACTGCCGCCACCTACGATCCCGAGTGGAACCACTCCACCAAGCTGGAACTGATGATCTGGGGAGCGCCCCTGCTGATCATCATTGCACTGGGAGCACTGACCTGGATCAGCACGCATACGCTGGACCCCTACCGCCCCCTGCAACGCCTGGATTCCGAACGCGAGATCCCGGCCGGCGTCAAGCCTCTGGTGGTGGAAGTGGTCGCTCTCGACTGGAAATGGCTGTTCATCTACCCAGAACAAGGGATTGCGGTAGTAAATGAGCTGGCTGCCCCCGTAGACCGCCCCATCACCTTCAAGATCACGGCTTCATCGGTGATGAACTCGTTCTTCATTCCGGCTCTTGCCGGCCA
This sequence comes from Rhodoferax sp. OV413, assembly GCF_900104385.1. Taxonomy (GTDB): domain Bacteria; phylum Pseudomonadota; class Gammaproteobacteria; order Burkholderiales; family Burkholderiaceae_C; genus Rhodoferax_B. The sequence goes on from NZ_FNJA01000001.1 coordinate 1,214,816, forward strand.
AATCTACGCTATGCCAGGTATGGAAACCAAGCTGCACGCTGTGATCAACCAGCCCGGCGAGTTTGAAGGTTTCTCGGCCAATTACAGCGGCGCGGGCTTCTCCGACATGCGTTTCAAGTTCCACGGCATGCCAGTGGCGGACTTTGACAACTGGGTCAAGACGGTCAAAACCGGTGGCGGCGAATTGGGCCGCGACCGCTACCTGCAACTAGAACGCCCCAGCGAACGCGAGCCCGTCAGCCGCTATGCCACCGTGGCCGCCGACTTGTACGATGCCATTCTCAACCGCTGCGTTGAGAGCAACAAGATGTGCATGAAGGAGATGATGGCCATTGATGCCAAAGGCGGCTTGGGCATGCCTGGCGCCTACAACCTGGCCTCGCTGGACCCCGCCACACGCAATCGTCTGGGCCTCAACGGTGCCCCTGTCCGCACCTACGTGGGCGCAATGTGCACCGTGAGCGACCCTAGCGGCACAAGCTCCTCGCCTGTCACCCAGCCGATGTAGGGCATGGCCCGGCATCTTTTAATCCAGCGCCGCTAATCACGGCATTTCGGCCTGCGCCGCATCACTTTTGGCATCCGGAATAACGATGTTCGACAACCTCGACCTTACTAAGCTCATATTTGGCCGTCTCACCTGGGACGCGATTCCATTCCACGAACCTATCCTGCTGGCCACCTTCATTGCGGTGGCGCTGGGGGGTACTGCCGTTCTTGGCGCTCTGACCTACTACCGCGCCTGGGGCTACCTGTGGCGCGAGTGGTTCACCAGCATCGACCACAAGAAGATCGGCATCATGTACATCATCCTCGGCCTGGTGATGCTGCTGCGCGGCTTCGCAGACGCGATCATGATGCGCCTGCAGCAGGCCATTTCCTTCGGCGATTCAACCGGCTTTTTGCCGCCGCACCACTACGACCAGGTGTTCACTGCCCACGGCGTGATCATGATCTTCTTCGTTGCCATGCCCCTGGTGACCGGGTTGATGAACTTTGCGGTGCCGCTGCAAATCGGCGCGCGTGACGTGGCGTTTCCGTTCCTGAACAACTTCAGCTTCTGGATGACCACCAGTGGCGCCGTGCTGGTAATGATGTCACTGTTCGTGGGCGAATTTGCGCGTACTGGCTGGCTGGCCTACCCGCCGCTGTCCGGCATTCTGCACAGCCCGGATGTCGGGGTGGACTACTACATCTGGTCGCTGCAGATTGCAGGGGTGGGTACGCTGCTCTCGGGTATCAATCTGATCGCCACCATCGTGAAGATGCGCGCACCGGGCATGACCATGATGAAGATGCCAGTGTTCACCTGGACATCCTTGTGCACCAACGTCTTGATCGTGGCCGCCTTCCCGGTCCTGACCGCCGTGCTGGGCCTGCTGTCGCTGGACCGCTATGTCGGCACCAACTTCTTCACCAACGACTTTGGCGGCAACGCCATGATGTATGTGAACCTGATCTGGATCTGGGGCCACCCAGAGGTGTACATCCTGATCCTGCCGGTCTTTGGTGTGTTCTCTGAAGTGGTATCCACCTTCTGCACCAAGCGCCTGTTCGGCTATGCCTCCATGGTGTATGCCACCGTGGTGATCACCATCCTGTCCTACCTGGTGTGGCTGCACCACTTCTTCACCATGGGCTCGGGGGCTAGCGTCAACTCGTTCTTCGGCATCACGACCATGATCATTTCGATCCCGACCGGGGCGAAGATCTTCAACTGGCTGTTCACCATGTACCGAGGCCGCATCCGCTTCGAAGTGCCCATGATGTGGACCATCGGCTTCATGGTGACCTTCGTCATCGGCGGTATGACCGGCGTGCTGCTAGCCGTGCCACCTGCCGACTTTGTGCTGCACAACAGCCTGTTCCTGATCGCCCACTTCCACAACGTGATCATTGGCGGCGTGCTGTTCGGACTGCTGGCGGGCATCACCTACTGGTACCCGAAAGCCTTCGGCTACAAGCTGGATCCGTTCTGGGGCAAATGCTCGTTCTGGTTCTGGCTGATCGGCTTCTACTTCGCCTTCATGCCGTTGTACGTGCTGGGCTTGATGGGTGTGACACGCCGGGTCAGCCACTTTGAAGACCAGTCCTTGCAGATCTGGTTCCAGATTGCCGCCTTTGGCGCCTTCCTGATCGCCATCGGCATCGCCTGCTTCCTGATCCAGCTGGTGGTCAGCTACCGCAAGCGCGAATCGCTGCGCGACGTCACCGGCGACCCATGGGACGGCCGGACTCTGGAATGGTCGACCTCGTCGCCACCTCCCGCCTACAACTTTGCTTTCACCCCCGTGGTGCACGACCTGGACGCTTGGTGGGACATGAAGAAGCACGGCTATGTGCGTCCGCTGGAAGGCTTTATCTCCATCCACATGCCCAAGAACACCTGGGCTGGCATAGTGCTGGCTGGCCTCAGCACGGTCCTTGGCTTTGCCTTTATCTGGCACATGTGGCCGCTGGTGGTGCTGTCCTTTGTGGCACTCGTCGCCACCGCCATCTTCCATACCTTTAACTACAAACGCGATTACCACATCGATGCGCACGAAGTTGTTCGCACCGAAGGCGAACGCACACGACTGCTGGCTACCAACCATGTCTAACACCACGACCCTCCCCTCGGCTGGCAGCTCGCGCTTCTATCTGCGCGACGAACACCATGTAGAAAACGGCACCCTGCTCGGGTTCTGGCTCTACCTGATGAGCGACTGCCTGATCTTTGCCTGCCTGTTTGCCGTGCATGGCGTGGTCGGACGCAGCTATGCAGCGGGCCCGACCGGTGCCGATCTGTTTGATCTGCCGCTGGTGGCGCTCAACACATCGATGCTGCTGCTGTCGTCCATCACCTACGGCTTTGCCATGCTGGAGATGCAAAAGAACAAGGTGCGCAGCACCCTGGCCTGGCTGGCCGTCACCGGCCTGTTCGGTCTGGCCTTCATCAGCTTGGAGCTGTACGAATTTGCCCACCTGCTTCACGAAGGTGCTGGCCCGCAGCGCAGCGCATTCTTGTCGTCCTTCTTCACGCTGGTGGGAACCCACGGCCTGCACGTGACCTTCGGCATCATCTGGCTGGTCACCCTGATGGTGCAGGTGAGCCGCCATGGCCTGATCCCTGAAAACCGGCGCCGCCTGATGTGCCTGTCAATGTTCTGGCACTTCTTGGACGTGGTCTGGATCGGCGTATTTACCTTTGTCTACCTGATGGGAGTCTTGCCATGAGCGCACCTCACGAACCCCATGGCCATACGGGCCACGGTGACCACCACGACCACAACGACGGCGCTGCCCACAGCAGCCTGAAGGGCTACACCGTCGGTTTCATCCTTTCGGTGATCCTCACGGCCATCCCCTTCTACCTGGTCATGGGCAAAGTGTTCGACAAGTCCAGCACCACCGCCATCGTGGTCCTGGCGTTCGCCGCGGTGCAGATCGTGGTGCACATGGTGTACTTCCTGCACATGAACACCAAGTCCGAAGGCGGCTGGAGCATGCTGGCGCTGATCTTCACCGTCGTGCTCGTCGTGATCATGCTGAGCGGTTCGCTGTGGGTGATGTACCACCTGAACCACAACATGATGCCGATGTCGGTGCATGAGATGAAGAACATGCCTTGAGCCTCTCGGCCTCAACCGCAAAAGCGGGTCCGCATGATCCATCGGGCCCGCGCTCCATCGCCGTGCTGGCCGTATTGGCGGTCTGTACGGCGTTGGTATTTGTAGGACTCGTGGCCCTGGGAACCTGGCAGGTACAACGCCGGGCCTGGAAGCTTGATCTGATAGCCCAGGTGGCGCAGCGGGTCCATGCTGCTGCGGTGGCGGCGCCCGCGCCCGCGCAATGGCCGCAGGTCAACGCCGCAGCCGATGCCTACCGCCACGTTTACCTGACCGGCACCTACCTGCACGCCCAAACCACCCTGGTACAGGCGACCACCGAGCGGGGCAGCGGCTTCTGGGTGGTAACGCCGCTGCAACAGGCCGACGGCAGCTTGGTGCTGGTCAACCGCGGCTTCCTGCCCCCCGAAGCACGGGCGCAGGCACAGGCCGGCCCGGCGACCGCCACCGTCACCGGCCTGCTGCGGATGACCGAGCCCGGCGCGGCTTTTCCGCGCCGCAACGACCCCGCCGCCGACCGCTGGTATTCACGCGATATACAAGCCATCGCCAAAGCCCGCGGCCTGCACCAGGTGGCGCCCTATTTTGTCGATGCCGATGCGGCCGCCGATGGCACGGCAGAATCCTGGCCGCTGGGTGGCCTGACCGTGTTGCAGTTTCAAAACAACCACCTGGTCTACGCCATCACCTGGTACACCCTGGCCTTGATGGTCGCCGCTGCCGCCGGGTACTTGGTGCGTGACGAGCTGCGGCTGCGCCGCTTGGGCCGACCGGCCGGCGCCCTGGATACTCCACCCCACGATGCCGCCCCACACTGAAGCCACCGCCAGCCGCATCGACCCGCCCGCCGCGCCGCTGGCCCGGGTGGACGACGCCACCGGCCTGAAGAACATGCAGCAGCTGATCCAGCTGCGCTGGATCGCCGTCGTGGGCCAGATCGTCACGATTGGCGTGGTGCATTTCGGCTTCGGCATCCGTCTGCCGCTCGACCACATGCTGGCCGTGCTGGCGGGCCTGGTGGCCTTCAATGGCGCCAGCCTGCTGCGCCTGCGCATCCACCCCGAGGTCAGCAACAGCGAGCTATTCTTCGCGCTGCTGGTCGACGTGGCCATGCTGACGGCCCAGCTCTACCTAAGCGGCGGCGCCACCAATCCCTTCACCTTTCTCTACCTGCTGCAAGTCACGCTAGGCGCCGTGCTGCTGCAAGCCTGGTCCACCTGGACCATTGTGGCCATCACCGCCGCCTGTTTTGCCGGCCTGGCCCTGTTGGGGCGGCCGCTGGCCTTGCCGCTGGACCACGACCGCGGCCTGTACAGCCCCTACATCTGGGGCATGCTGATCTGCTTTGCGCTGAATGCCGCGCTGCTGGTGATCTTCATCACCCGCATCAGCCGCAACCTGCGCGAACGCGACGACCACCTGGCCGACCTGCGCCAGCGCGCCGCCGAAGAAGAGCACATCGTTCGCATGGGCCTGCTGGCCTCGGGTGCAGCCCACGAACTGGGTACGCCGCTGGCCACCCTAGCGGTGATTCTGGGCGACTGGCGCCACATGCCGGCGTTCCGCAACGACCCCGAGCTGCTGCAGGAAATCGACGAGATGCAGACCCAACTGCTGCGCTGCAAAGCCATCGTCAGCAACACCTTGCTGTCGGCCGGCGAGGCGCGCGGAGAGTCGTCGGGCAAGACCTCCATCTGCGCCTTTCTGAACGACCTGGTGGAAGAATGGCGCGCCACCCGGCCAGTGTACGCATTCGATTACACCAACCGGTTTGGCGAGGATCTGCCCATGGTGTCCGATACCGCGCTCAAGCAGATGGTCTGCAATGTGCTGGACAACGCGCTCGAAGCCTCGCCGCGCTGGCTGGGCCTGGATGTGACGCGCGATGCCAGCACCTTCACGCTGACCATCACCGACGAAGGCCCGGGCTTTGCGCCCGCCATCCTCGCGCATTTCGGCAAGCCCTTCCAGTCCAGCAAAGGCAGATCGGGCGGCGGCCTGGGTCTGTACCTGGTGCTCAACGTGGCACGCACCCTGGGTGGCAGCGTGACCGCGCGCAACCGCCCTGAAGGCGGCGCTGTCGTCACCATCACCCTACCCCTGGCTGCCGTGACCCTGAGCGAAAATGAAGCCTATGGACGCTGAACGCCTGTTACTCATCGTGGAAGACGATGCGGCATTCGCCCGCACCCTCAGCCGCTCGTTCGAGCGCCGCGGCTACACCGTGCTGCTGGCTGCCAGCCTGGACGCCGTCACTACTCTGCTGCAGTCGCATACCCCCGGCTTTGCGGTGGTGGACCTGAAGCTGCATGGCGATGCATCAGGCCTGGCCTGCGTGCAAGCCCTGCACAGCCACCACGCCGAGATGTTGATCGTGGTGCTGACCGGCTTTGCCAGCATTGCCACGGCTGTCGAGGCCATCAAGCTCGGCGCCTGCCACTACCTGGCCAAACCGTCCAACACCGACGACATCGAAGCCGCATTTGGCCGCGCCACCGGCAATGTGGAGGTAGAGCTGACCAACCGCTCGTCCTCCATCAAAACCCTGGAGTGGGAGCGCATCCACGAAACCCTGGCCGAAACCGGCTTCAATATTTCCGAGACCGCCCGGCGCCTGGGCATGCACCGGCGCACCCTGGCCCGCAAGCTGGAAAAGCAGCAGGTCAAATAGCCACAGCCATCCCCGATAATGGCCGTCCCGGCTCCGCAGCCGGACAACAACGCCGCAGCCGCGTTTTCAATCGCCCCATGGAACCCGACATCTTGAGCGCAAAAGCCCCCTCGCCCGCCCAGCTCCCAGACGCCTCTGCCGCAGGCCACACGCCCATGATGGCGCAGTACCTGGCCATCAAGGCCGGGCACCCGGAAACCCTGGTGTTCTACCGCATGGGCGATTTCTACGAGCTGTTCTTTGCCGACGCCGAAAAAGCCGCCGCCCTGCTCGACATCACCCTGACTAAGCGCGGCCAGTCGGCCGGCCAGCCGATTGCCATGTGCGGCGTGCCCTTCCACGCGATGGAAGGCTATCTGGCCAAGCTGATCAAGCTCGGCGAATCGGTGGCGATCTGCGAGCAGGTAGGCGAAGTCACCGGCAAGGGCCCGGTGGAACGCAAGGTGATGCGCGTCGTCACCCCCGGCACGCTGACCGATGCAGAGCTGCTGTCCGACAAAACCGAATCCGTATTGCTGGCCATCCACCAGGGCCCGCGCAACAGCTGCGGCCTGGCCTGGCTGAGCGTGACCCGCGCCGAAATCCACCTGGCCGAATGCCCTAGCGACGAACTCGAAGCCTGGGTCACCCGCATCGCCCCCAGCGAGCTGCTGCACAGTACCGACACCAGCGCCAGCTTTGCCCAGCGCATCCAGGCGCTGAAGCGCGCCACCGCGCAGGGCGTGGCCATGTCCACCACCGCCCGGCCCGCCTGGCAGTTTGACGCCGCCCTGGGCCAGCGCAAGCTGCTGGAGCAGCTGCACGCCGCCACCCTGGCCGCCTGGCATGCCGACGACCTGCCGCAGGCCCATGCCGCCGCCGCCGCCCTGCTCGGCTTTGCCGAACACACCCAGGGCCGGGCGTTGTCGCATGTGCAGACCATCCGGGTGCAAAAAGGCGATGCCAGCATCAGCCTGCCGCTGTCGACCCGGCGCAATCTGGAGCTGACCCAAACCCTGCGCGGCGAAGACAAGCCCACGCTGTTCTCCCTGCTCGACACCTGCAGCACCAGCATGGGCAGCCGGGCGCTGAAGCGCTGGCTGCTGGAGCCGCAGCGCGACCGCAGCGAAGCCGCATTGCGCCTGCAAGCCATCGCCGTGCTGCGCGAAGCCGGCCAAGGCCAGCGCCTGCGCGACCAGCTCAAGGGCAGTGGCGACGTGGAGCGCATCAGCGCCCGCATCGCGCTGCGCCAGGTGCGGCCGCGCGAACTGGTGGCATTGCAGCTGACGCTACAAAAAACAGAGCTACTCGTGCAGTCACTACCTGCGCAAACGGCACTTTTGGCTCAAATTTCTGCAGCCCTGCATCCACCCGAAGGCTGCGCCGACCTGCTGCAGCGCGCGGTCTTCGACGAACCCTCGGCCTTGGTGCGCGACGGCGGCGTGATCAACCGCGGTTTCGACGCCGAACTGGACGAGCTGCGCGACATCCAGACCAACTGCGACGCGTTTTTGCTGGACCTGGAAACCCGCGAAAAAGCCCGCACCGGCATCGCCAACCTGCGCGTGCAGTTCAACAAGGTACACGGCTTCTACATCGAAGTCACCCAGGGCCAGGTGGACAAAGTGCCCGACGACTACCGCCGCCGCCAGACGCTGAAAAACGCCGAGCGTTTCATCACCCCCGAGCTCAAAGCCTTTGAAGACAAGGCATTGAGCGCCCAGGAGCGCGCCTTGTCGCGCGAGAAATGGCTGTTTGAGCAGCTGCTCGACCAGCTGCAGGCCTATGTGCCACGCCTCGGACAGTTGGCCTATGCGCTGGCCGCGTTGGACGTGCTGTGCACCCTGGCCGAACGCTCACTGACCCTGAACTGGTGCGCACCGGTATTCGTCAAGGAACCCTGCATCGCCATCGAAGGCGGCCGGCACCCGGTAGTCGAGGCACGCCTGGCCGAGGCCTCCAGCGCCAGCTTCATCGCCAACGACACCGCCATGGGCCACCGCCAGCGCATGCAGATCATCACCGGCCCGAACATGGGTGGTAAATCGACCTATATGCGCCAGGTGGCCATCATCGTGCTGCTGGCCAGCATGGGCAGCTATGTGCCGGCCAATGCCTGCCGGCTCGGCCCCATCGACGCCATCCACACCCGCATCGGCGCGGCCGACGACCTGGCCAACGCCCAATCGACCTTCATGGTCGAGATGACCGAGGCCGCGCAAATCCTGCACAGCGCCACTGCGCACAGCCTGGTGCTGATGGACGAGATCGGCCGCGGCACCTCCACCTTCGACGGCCTGGCCCTGGCCAGCGGCATCGCCGCGCACCTGCACGACAAGACCCAGGCTTTCTGCCTGTTTGCCACGCATTACTTCGAACTCACCGAGTTTCCGGCCCAGCACCATGGTGCGGTCAACATGCATGTCAGCGCAGCAGAATCCGGCCGCGACATCGTCTTTCTGCACGAACTGCAGCCCGGCCCGGCCAGCCGCAGCTACGGCATCCAGGTAGCACGCTTGGCCGGCATGCCGGCCGCAGTGCTGAACCATGCGCGCCACACGCTGTCGGCGCTGGAAGAACACGCGCTCGGCAGCCAGGCCCAGGTGGATCTGTTTGCCGCGCCGCCGGAAAACCCTGCCGACGGACCCAGCCCTTTAGAATCGGCACTGGCCAGCATCCAGCCAGATGCGCTGTCGCCGCGTGAAGCGCTGGAAGCGCTGTACAGCCTCAAAAAACTAGCCCAACGCGAGCAGGGCTGACCTGCTGCTCCACTACCCCACCATTCCGCCATGACCTACTGCGTCGCCATCAAACTCAATGCCGGGCTGGTCTTCCTGTCCGATTCCCGCACCAATGCCGGGCTCGACCAGATCAGCACCTTCCGCAAGATGATCGTCTACGAGAAGCCGCAAGACCGCTTCATGGTGCTGCTGTCGGCCGGCAACCTGAGCATCTCGCAGTCCATCCGCGAGATCCTGCAGGTCGAGCAGCTCAAGGAACACGAAGACAGCGAGCCCATCACCATCTGGAACGCCAAGAGCATGTTCGACGCCGCCCGCGTGCTGGGCGCGGCGGTGCGCCGGGTCTACGACCGCGACGCGGTGTCGCTGCGCCAGGCCGGCGTGGAATTCAATGCTTCGATGATCTTTGGCGGCCAGATCAAGGGCGAAGGTATGCGCCTGTTCCAGGTCTATTCGGCCGGCAACTTCATCGAAGCCACGCCCGAGACCCAGTACTTCCAGATCGGCGAATCCAAGTACGGCAAACCGGTGCTGGACCGCGTGATCTCCCCCGCCACGCCGCTGGACGAAGCCGCCAAATGTGCGCTGGTGTCCATGGACTCGACCCTCAAGTCGAACCTGTCGGTCGGCCTGCCGCTGGACCTGGTGGTCTACGAAGCCGATAGCTTCCAGACCGACAAGGTGGTCTGCATCGACGAAAACAACCCCTATATGCGCATGCTGCACAGCAGCTGGGGCCAGAAGCTGCGCGAGGTATTCGACAGCATCGAAGACCCGATGTGGAACGGCGAGCAAACCGACATCCCGCTGATGGTGGAGTCGCAGCGCGGCAAGCCACTGCGCAAGATCACCACGCCGCAAGAGCGGCTGATTTAACGCGGCACGCCCCCGGGCTGCGCGCACGGCCTGCGGTAAACTTGCGCGACTGCACCCTCGCGGCAAACGCCCCACAATGCCAGCCATGCAGCCCATCGTCTTCTCGCACGCCAACAGCTTCCCCGCATCCACCTACGGCCTGCTGTTCGGCAGTCTGCGGGCCCGCGGCTACAAAGTCGAAGCGATAGACAAGTTCGGCCACGACCCGCAATACCCGGTCAGCAACAACTGGCCGCATCTGGTGCAGCAGCTGGCCGACTTCGCCGGCCGGGTGGTGCAGCAACACGGTGAACCGGTGTTCCTGGTCGGCCATTCCCTGGGCGGATTCCTGAGCCTGATGGCCGCCGCCCTGCACCCGGAATTGGCGCGCGGCGTGCTGCTGCTGGACGCACCCCTGGTCGGTGGCTGGCGCGCCACCACGCTGGGCGCATTCAAACGGGTGCGGATGGTCGAATCCGTCTCTCCCGGCAAAGTCAGCAAGCGCAGGCGCCAACATTGGCCCAGCCAGCAGGCCGCACTCGAGCACTTTCAAAGCAAAAAAGCCTTTGCCCGCTGGGACCCACAGGTACTGCAGGACTACATCGCCCATGGCATGGTCGACGACGCAGATGGCAAGCGGGTGCTGGGCTTCGACCGCGCGGTGGAAACCGCCATCTACAACACCCTCCCCGACCATCTGGAGAGCCTGCTGCGCCGCCATCCGCCGAAATGCCCGGTAGCCTTCATCGGTGGCACGCATTCCACAGAAATGCGGCAAGTCGGCATGGCCATGACCGACAAAATCACCCAGGGCCGCACCATGATGCTGGACGGCAGCCATTTGTTTCCCATGGAGAAACCGCTGGCCACGGCCGCGGCGATCGAGGCCGCGCTGCTCAACCTCAGCTCCGCGCCAGCAGCGGCGGTAACGCCCCCAAGTTCTCAATAAAAGTCACACGCTCGGCGATGTCCGCCGGCAGCCCTTCGCGCGGGTGCAGGCTGAACACCTGCATGCCGGCCGCCAGACCCGCCTGCACGCCCGGTAGGCTGTCTTCCACCACCGCGCAGTGTTCGGGCGCGATACCCAAGGCCTGGGCGGCATGCAGAAACAGGCCGGGGTCGGGCTTGAAATGGCCGACCTCGTAGGCGCAAAAAATCCGGTCGCCGAACAGCGGCCGCAGGCCGGTCAGGCCCAGCGTCAGCTCCACCTTTTCGCGCGGGCCGTTGGTGGCCACGCAGAACGGCAGCTCCAGGCTTTGCAGCAAGGTCAGCGCGCCTGGCAAGGGCAACAAGCCCTGGCGGAACCGGATGTCGGTATGCAGCCGCACCTGGGCCATGAAATCGGCCTCGAAGCCCGGCGGGATATGCGGCAGCTGCGCGGCAATCCAGGCAATGCAGTCGGCCATGCGCACGCCGCGGAACTGCTGGTGCGCGACCTCGCGCGTCAGCTGTACGCCCTGGGCTTGGGCCAGTTCAAACAGCACATCCATGCCCGGCTCCTCGCTGTCGACCAGAGTGCCGTCGGCATCAAAAATAACCGCCTGGATAGACCTCAACATAACTTAACCAGATGCACATTGCAGACAGAACGCACGCGATCCAGAAACACCGTAGAACTGGCTTTGCCAGGCTGCCGGTGTTGCCCCCTGCAAGGGGGTTGGCGAAAGATGCGCAGCACTGCAGCCTGGAGGTGAGCCACAATTACTCGGCCCACACCACCAGGCCACTCCAGGCCGTGGCCAGCACCACGATGCCGAAGGCGATGCGGTACCAGGCGAACGGCACGAAGTTGTGGGTGGAGATGTAACGCAGCAGCCAGCGCACGCACAGCCAGGCACTGATGAACGAGAACAGCAGGCCGACCGCGAACATCGGCGCATCCGCCATGGACAGCAGCGCGCGCTCTTTGTACAGGCTGTAGGCGCCGGCGCCGATCAGCGTGGGGATGGCCAGGAAGAACGAGAAATCGGTGGCCGCGGTGCGCGACAAGCCCATCAGCATGCCGCCGATGATGGTCGAGCCGCTGCGGCTGGTGCCGGGGATCATGGCAAAGCACTGGACCAAGCCGACCTTGAGCGCGTCCAGCATGGTCATGTCGTCCACATGGTGGACGCGGGTGGCCGAGGGCGCACGCCGCTCGGCCCACAGGATGATGAAGCCGCCGATGATGAAGGTGCTGGCCACCACTACCGGGGTGAACAGATGGGCCTTGATGGCCTTGCCGAACAGCAGGCCCAGCACCACCGCGGGCAAGAAGCCGATCAGCACATTCAGCACCAAGCGCCGCGCCTTGGGCTGGGTCGGCAAGGCGCTGACGGTGTCGCGGATCTTTTGCCAGTACACCATGACCACCGCCAGGATGGCGCCGGTCTGGATGGCAATGTCGAAGACCTTGGCCTTGTCGTCGTCCATGCCCAGCAGCGCGCCAGCCAGTATCAAATGGCCGGTGGACGACACCGGCAGGAATTCGGTCAGGCCCTCGACGATGCCCATGACGGCAGCCTTGATCAGCAAAATGGTATCCACGCGCACTCCCTAAGAACAATTTGTCTAGGGATTATCCCTGTGTCGCACGGCACTCCGGTGGCATGGCCCGATCTTTACTCCCTCTCACACATGCGCCGTCGCTGCGGCCATTAATTTATAGAACAGAAAAGCCTGCTAGCGCTTATTAGATAAGCGCTAGCAGCTCTTTATTCCATAGCAAACTCAGGGGCAGGTGCCAGCGGCTGCGGTCAGCCAGCGGCTCAAAGCCGCGGTGTAGGCTACGTCGAAGCGGCCATAGGCATTGCTGCCCGACAGGTTGCTGCAGCTGGAGTTGCCGCCATACAGCTGGCCCACCAGGTAATGGCCGGTGCCCACGGTTTCGAACAGGGGCGCGCCGCTGCTGCCCTCTTCGGTGGCACCGCTGGTGAACTTGGCGTTGATGAAGTTACCGGCGGCCTGGGTTGAGTTGGTGCAGCTGAAGTTCAGCGTCGAGGCGCTGAGCAACGTGCAGCTCAAGAACGAGGTGATGCTGCCGGTGCTGACCTTCTGCAGATCGCCATCCGGATGGTGCACGCTGGCCGCCACCGAACCCACGGTCGCCGGATTGACCGACCAGCCGGAAAACACCGCGCCCGCTGGCGGCGTGCCAAGCAAGCGCATGAATGAGGTATCGGTAGTTTCGCTCTGGTACAGCAAGGTAGCGCCGCCTGGGAGACTCCGGGCACCGGCATTCATCACGCCGCTGCCGCAGCTGGTGGCGCGATAGAACCACCAGGTCTGCAGGGTAGACGCCGCCGCCTGGGTGGAGATGCAATGGTTGGCGCCCAGGAAATACGGTATGCCGCTGCCTCGGGTGTCGTTGAGCAGCGTGCCGGTGCAGACAAAAGAGGCGCCGTCTTCCACAAAGCTCATGCGGGCGACCGAATTGCTCTCGCTGGTGTAGCTGGTGTTGCAGACTGCATCCACCTCGCAGCTGCCCGCGGCCTTGGCCACATTCGTACCGTCGGCCAGCGGCGTCATGAACAGGTGGGAAATGCGCGGAATGGCGACCTCCACCCCCGCGGTGCTGACCGCAGCCGGCAGCTCGATTTCCAGCGTGGCCTCGGCGCCGTCGACCACCGGCGTCCAGTACATGCGCGCGGCATCACTGCTGTCGCCGGCATCGCGGTTGCGCTGCAAGGTATCCAACACGTCTTGGGCTGGGACCGTATAGGCCGTCGTGCTGCCCTGGGCGTAGATACGCAGCGTGGCCTGTGCCGGTAGGCTGCGCACCAGCACGCCCAGGCGCACACCCTTGGCCTGGCCGGTGCTGATGCTGATGGCCGCCACCTGGCCGCCGCTGGCCGTGGCCTGCCACTGCAGCTGGGCCTGGGTAGCCGCCACGCTGGCGGTGGCCGCGACATCGCGCGCCAGGCCGATCTTGCGCGGCACACCCACCTGGGTCAGCAAGGGCTTTTCAGCGGCCAGACGGGCCTGGCTAACATCGCCCAAGGCCACACGGCTGGTACGCACCGCCAACAATGAACGGGGCTGCAAGGCCGAGGCCTCGGCACCCGACGCGGCCTGCATGGACTCGGCCCGGCTCACCGTGCCGGACGACAGCACATCGGTCGCCTTGGCCGTGGGAGACAAGCAGCTAGTGCCGCCACTGGCTGCCGTACCGCCGCCTCCACCGCCGCCGCTGCAACCCGCCACCAGGCCTACGGCCAACACCACACCACTGACTGCCAAGATCCGCGCCATTGCCTGTACCCCTGCTTGTAAAGATTTGTTCGCCCGTAGGCCTAGCGCATGAATATAACGCGTGGACCGTGACAAAGCTGTGCAGCGCCAGGACTCTGGAAATTTATATAAAACCGGGCTGCAGCGCAATTAGCTCTTGCGCAAGCAGCTATTTAATCAATAGCACAAAGCTTCAACGGCGCTTGGCAATGGCGGCCGCGCTGCTGGTGCAGGTGGTAGCCGGCGTGGTCGTGGTGGTCGTGGTGGTCGTCGTCGTGGTACTGGCCGTGCTGGCGGTGTAGACCACGTTGTCTACCCAGCCCGCGTCCTGGCCCGAGCTGCGGTTCGCGTCCTTGGCATAGGTCCAGACCACGCTGTGGCTGCCCGAGGCAATCGCCAGCGTGTTGCTGGACCACGCGCCCTGCCCGCTCCACGAATACTGCTGCACACCGTCCACCGCCACGCTGAACAGGTCGTAGCCCAGCTCGGACGAAACCTTCCAGTCGAACGCCAGGCTGCCCGGCCCGGTGACGGTTGTACTCAAGGTGCTGCTCTGGCTATTGCCAATCGCCCCCGACTGGGCTGCCGAGCCGCCCACCTTGTAGGTACTGGTCTGGCCGAAGAAGCCCGCATCGCCGCCGGTGCTCCACACCAGGCTGCTGTCCAGCGCCGTGGCCAGCGCAATGCTGGGCACGCTGAAGGTAGCGGTCACGCTTTTGGCCACGTCCATGGTCAGGCTGCAACTGCCGGTGCCGCTGCAGGCGCCGCCCCAGCCGGCAAAGCTGGAGCCGCTGGCCGGCGTGGCCGTCAGCACCACGCTGCTGCCGATGCTGAACGGCGCGGCGCAGGTGCTGCCGCAGCTGATGCCGCTGGGCGACGAGCTGACGGTACCGCTGCCATTGCCCAGGCTGCTCACCGCCAGCGCCGCCGACGAAGCCAGGTTCAGCCACTGGCTGAGCGCCGCGTTGTAGGCCACGTCGAAGCGGCCGTAGATATTGCTGCCGCTGGGTGCCGCGCAGCTGGAGCTGCCGCCATACAGCTGGCCCACCAGGTAGTGGCTGCTGCCACTGGTCTGGAACAGCGGCGAGCCGCTGCTGCCCGACTCGGTGACGCCGCTGCTGAAGGTGGCGTTGATGAACTTGCTGCCGCTCTGCGTGCCGCTGGAGCAGGTAAAGGTGTCGGACGTCGCGTTCAGCACCGAGCAGTCCTGGAACGCGCTGAGGCTGCCGGTGCTGACCTTTTGCAGATCGCCCTTGGGGTGGTGGATGCCGGCCACCGCCGCATTCAGCGTGGGCGCGGCCACCGACCAGCCCGCGTAGGTCACGCCGGTGGGCGGGGTGTCGACCAGCTGCATGAACGAGGTGTCGGTCACCGCACTGGCGTACAGCAGGGTGGCACCGCCGGTGCGCGTCTGGTAGGCGCTGTTCAGCGTGGTGCCGCTGCAGCTGTTGGCCCGGTAGAACCAGTAGGTCTGCAGGGTCGAGGCTTCGGACTGCTTGGAGATGCAGTGGTTGGCCGACAGGAAATACGGCGTGCCGCTGCTGCTGCTGTCGTTGACCAGCGTGCCCGAGCACTGGTAGGTGCCGCCGTCGCTGCCGACAAACACCATGCGCGCCACCGCATTGCTCTCGGCGCTGCTGTAGTCGCTATTGCAGGCCACATTGACCTCGCAACTGCCGGCCTCGCCGACCTTGGCCACGTTCTCTCCATCCGACGCCAGCGCGCTGTAAACATGCGACAGGCTGGGGATGGCGATCTGCACGCTGTCGGTGCTGACCGAAGCCGGCAGCTCCACCTCCAGCGTGGCCTCGCTGCCCTCGACCAGCGGGGTCCAGTACATGCGCGCGGCATCAGTGGTGTCGCCGGCCGCCCGGTTGCGCTGCAGCGTGGCCAACACCTCTTGCGCCGCCACTTCGTAGGCCGTGCTGCTGCCCTGGGCGTAGATGCGCAGCGTGGCCTGGGTTGGCAGGCTGCGCACCAGCACGCCCAGGCGCAAGCCCTTGGCCGCGTCGGATGTGATGCTGATGGCCGCTACCTTGCCGCCGCTGGCGCTGCTCTGCCAGTCCAGCACCGCGGCTGTGCCGGCGACGCTGGCGGTCTGCAGCAGCGTGCGCGCCAGGCCGACTTTGCGCGGGCCACCGCCCTGCGCGGCCGCCGTGGCCAGGCGGGCCTGCGACAGCTCGCCCAGACTGATGCTGGTAGTGCGCAGCTGCTGCCCGCTGCGCGTCTGGATCGGTGACACATGGCTGACGCCAGTAAAGCGCATGGACTCGGCGCGGGTAACCAGGCTGTCCAGCGGAGCAGCCAGCGCCGTCTGGCTGACCGCGCTGCCGGCCTCGGCCGAGACAGTGTCCGAAGTCGTGCAATTGGTGGTACTGGTGCTGCTGGCGGCGCTGTCGCTACCGCTGCCACCACCGCAGCCGACCAGCACACTGGCCACCCCACACACCGCCCCCCACGCCACCCATTTGCGCACCAAACCCACCATAGCCATCCCCGAGTCCGTGATTTTTGCGGATCATACGGAGGCCAGGTAAACGCCAGGTATCAAGAATTCGGTGCTGGATCAGGCATGCCGCAAGGCCTGTATCGGCTGCAGCAGCGAGGCCCGGCGCGCCGGGTAAAAGCCAAAGAAAACCCCGACCGCGGCCGAGAAACCCACAGCCAACAGGATGGACGCAAACGTCATGCTGACCTGCCAGCCGGCCCACTGCCCCACCGCCCAGGTGGCCAACGCGCCCAGCAGCACGCCGACTGCGCCGCCCAGCAGGCTCAGGGACACGGCTTCGACCAGGAACTGCACCAGGATGTCGCGGCCTCGCGCGCCCACCGCCATGCGCAGGCCGATCTCGCGGGTGCGCTCGGTCACACTGACCAGCATGATGTTCATGATGCCGATGCCACCGATCAGCAGGCTGATACCGGCCACCGCAGCCAGCAGCAGGGTCATGGTGCGGCTCGACGCCTCTTGCGCTTCCAGTATCTCGCTGAGGTTGCGCAGGGTGAAGGTGTCGTCGGCGCTGGCCTCCACCTTGAAGCGCTGGCGCAGCAGCTCGCGGATGTTCTCCTCGGCCACCTGCATGCTCTGGCCTTCGCGCACTTTCACGTTGATGGCCCAGACCCGCTTCACATTGCCCGGCGAGCCGCCTTGCAGCCGGTTGCGGTAAGTGGAGATCGGCAGCACCAGGATGTCATCCTGGTCCTGGCCCATGGAGTTCTGGCCCTTGCGGCTGAGCACGCCGACGATCTTCACCGGCACGGTGCGCACCCGCACCAGCTGGTCGATCGGGTCGGCATCGCCAAACAACTCCTGCGCTACCGTGATGCCGATCAGCGCCACCTTGGCCGAGCCCTGCAGCTCGGCGTCTTCAAAGGCCCGGCCCGCGGCCAGCGGCCATTCGCGCGCCTCCAGGTATTCGTTGGTGGTCCCGAAGATCGTGGTGCTCCAGTTGGCGTTGTTGGCCACCACCTGGGCCGTGGTGCGCGATGACGGCGCGGCCACCTGCACCTCGGGCACTTCCACCTGGATGGCGGTCGCGTCTTCCTCGGTCAGGCGGCTGCGGGTCTGCGCACCCTGGCGCACGCCGGCGGCGGTGGCGCCGCCGGGCAGCACCAGCATGATGTTCGAACCCAGGCCCTTCATCTGCTCCTGCACCCGGTCGGTGGCGCCGCGGCCCACCGCCACCATGGTGATCACCGCCGCCACGCCGATGATGATGCCCAGCATGGTCAGCAGGCTGCGCAAGGCGTTGGACGCCAGGGCCCGCCAGGCGCTGCGCAAGGCGGCCAGGCCGTTCATCCGCGCTGCGCCGCGGGCCTCGGGCCGGCGCTGGGCCGGCAGCGTGTGCAAGGTGTCGGAGGCGCGCCGCAGGTCTTCGACGATCTGCCCGTCCTTGAAGACGATCTTGCGCCGCGCCCAGGCCGCAATGTCGGCCTCGTGGGTCACCAGCACCACGGTGATGCCCTGCGCGTTCAGGTCGGACAGCAGCTGCATCACCTCTTCGGAAGTCTGGCTGTCCAGCGCGCCCGTGGGCTCGTCGGCCAGTATCAGCTGCGGCCCGTTGACCAGGGCCCGCGCAATCGCCACCCGCTGCTGCTGGCCGCCCGACAGCTCGGCCGGCGTGTGCAGCAGCCGCTCGCCCAGGCCCACACGCTGCAGCGCCGCCACCGCGCGCTCGCGCCGTTGCGCGGCCGGCACGCCGGCGTAGACCAGGGGCAGCTCCACGTTCTCCAGCGCGCTGGCCCGCGGCAGCAGGTTGAACTGCTGGAACACGAAGCCGATGCGCCGGTTCCGCACCAGGGCCAGCGCATCGGCGTCCATGCCCTGCACCGCCTCGCCGGCCAGCGCGTAGCTGCCGCTGCTGGGCGTGTCCAGGCAGCCGAGGATGTTCATCAGCGTGGACTTGCCCGAGCCCGAGGTGCCCATGATGGCCACGAAGTCGCCCTCGGCGATCTGCAGCGACACGCCGCGCAGGGCGTGCACCACGTCGCCGCCCATGGCGTAGCGCTTGCCCAGGTCGACGGATTGGACGAGGTTCAAAACGGCACCTTGGGCGCATTGGCGCGCGGCGCACCGGCCAGCGGGTTGCCGGTGACGACCTTGGTGCCGTCCTTCAAGGCGGCGTCCGGGTCCAGCAGCTCGGTGCTGCTGCCGTCGGTAATGCCCAGCCACACCGTGGTGGCCAGCGGCTTGCCGGCTGCGTCCAGCAGGTAGATCCGGCCGCGGCGCGCAGGATTCAGGGGTTTTGTGCCGCTGGCGCTTGCTGCATCTGCGGGAGCCGCTACGGTATTAGGAGCAGGGGCAGCATCGGTGATGCGCATGCGCAGCGCGGCGTTCGGCACCTTCAGCACCTCGTCGCGCTTGTCGGTGATGACGCGCACGTTCGCCGTCATGCCCGGCAGCAGCCGGCCGTCGGCATTGGCAAAGCGCACCACGGCCACATAGGTGACCACATTGGCCACGTTGGACGCGGCCTTGCGCACCTGGCGCACCTCGCCCTCGAAGGTCTGGCCCGGAAAGGCGTCGACCGTGAAGTTGGCCTTCTGGCCCAGGCGGATGCGGCCCACATCGCTCTCATCGATGCTGGCCTCGACCTGCATGTCACGCAGGTTCTGCGCAATTACAAACAGCTCGGGCGACTGCAGGCTGGCGGCCACGGTCTGGCCGCGCTCGATGGCCCGTTTGATGACAATGCCGTTCACCGGCGAGGTGATGCGGGTGCGGCCCAGGTCGATGCGCGCCTGGCCCAGCACTGCCTCGCGCTGCGCTACGTTGGCCTGCACGGTCTTGATCTGCGCCTCGGTCACGCTGAGCTGGGCCTGCGCCAGCTTCAGCAGTTCGCCGCTGGTGTTGACCAGGGCCCGGGTGCGGTCCACCTCGCTCTGGGCGATGAACTGCTTGTCGGCCAGGTCGCGCTTGCGCTCGAAGTCGCGCTGGGCCTCGGCCAGATCGACCTGGGCCTTGGACACCGCCGCCCGGCTGGCCGCCGCGTTGGCCTGCGCCGTCAACACAGCAGCCCGCGCCGCGTCCACATCGGCCTGGGCCGAGCGGACCCGGTATTCAAAGGTTTCCGGGTCGAGCATGGCGATCAGCTGGCCGGCCTTGACCTCGTCGTTGAAGTCGGCAAACAGCTCCTTGATCTGCCCCGACACCTGGGTGCCCACCGATACCTGGGTCACCGGGTTCACCGCCCCGCTGGCCGCCACCGTGGCCAGCAGCGGCCCGCGCTCCAGCGTGCCGGTGCGGTACACCGGCACATCGCTGCCGCCGCGCGAGGTCCACCACCAGGCTCCCGCCCCCGCCATTGCCACCAACACGATTACCGCCAAAGTCTTTTTATGCATGGATGGATTGTAGAAACGGCCCGTTACATAGCGCAGCATAGGGTTACGGCCGCCTGGCTGATGCAGGGTTGTCACCAAATTGCAAGACAATGCCCAATGCACTTCTTCCGCCCCAGACGGCTTTCCGTCCTCTCCATACTGGCCATCGTGCTGGCCACCATGGCGGCATCGCTGCTGGCCGTCAACTTCATCGGCGGCGAAAAGAAGATCGAACAGCACGTCACACGCGCCTACAGCATTGCCGACCCGCGCTTCGCGCAAGAGCTTGGCGTGCTGCTGGGGCGGGTGTTTTTGCCAGGCAGCCAAACGCAGGTGCTGCTGAACGGCGACCAGATTTTTCCGTCCATGCTGCAGGCAATCCGCTCCGCGCAGAAGACCATCACGTTCGAGACCTACATCTACTGGTCGGGCGAGGTGGGCCAGCAGTTTGCCGACGCATTGGCAGAGCGCGCCCGCCATGGCGTGAAAACCCACCTGCTGCTCGACTGGGTGGGCAGCGCCAAGATGGACGAGAAGCTGCTGGACGAGATGCGTTCGGCCGGCGTGCAAATCCAGAAATTCCATCCGCCGCACTGGTCGCACCTGGGCCGGCTGAACAACCGCACCCACCGCAAGCTGCTGGTGGTGGATGGCCAGGTGGGCTTTACCGGCGGGGTCGGCATAGCCCCCGAGTGGACGGGCCAAGCCCAAGACCCCGGCCACTGGCGCGACACCCACTTCCGCATCGAGGGACCGGTGGTCGCCCAGCTGCAGGCGGTCTTTCTGGACAACTGGGTGAAGGTGACCGGCGACGTGCTCCATGGCCCCAGCTACTTCCCGCCACTGGCCCCGGTGGGCGACCATGTGGCGCAGATGTTCAGCAGCTCGCCCACTGGCGGCAGTGACAGCATGCAGCTGATGTACCTGATGGCCATCGGCGCGGCCGACCGCAGTATCGACCTGTCGGCCGCCTACTTCGTACCCGATGCATTGACCACCCGGGCGCTGCTGGCGGCCCTGCAGCGCGGCGTGAAACTACGGGTGGTGGTGCCCGGTGAGCACATCGACAGCGAGACGGTACGCAGCGCGTCGCGCGCCAAATGGGGGCCACTGCTGAGCGCCGGCGCGGTCATCGCCGAATACGCACCCACCATGTACCACTGCAAGGTGATGGTGGTGGATGACCTGTTCGTATCTGTGGGGTCCACCAACTTCGACAACCGCTCGTTCCGGCTCAACGACGAGGCTACGCTGAACATCATCAGCCCCAGCTTTGCGCAGCAGCAAAAACAGATCTTCGAGGCCGACCTGGCGCAGTCGCGCCGCATCACGCTGGAACAATGGAACAACCGCCCGCTGCGCGAACGGGTCGGCGAATGGTACAGCGGACTGATCGCTTCGCAGCTGTAAATGCTGCCGGTGATCGGAGTGAACTGGCAGGGTTTGGGGGTTCCAGGGATTATTTGGTTGGGGCGTTTTCTGCGAGGCCGTTCACGTCAATAGGCAGGCCGGGATGTGCTCCCGGCGGCGCAGTAACGTTTCTTTTGCTTCGCCAAAAGAAAGTCACCAAAGAAAAGGCGAGCCGAAGTCGTCGTCCCTGCGCTGCGCTACGGGCACGCTGCGTTGCTCGGTCTGAGCGGGGTCCCGCTCGAACTCGGCCTACGGCCTCAGACAGTCGCGGGCCCTGATCCGCCCAGCCCTGCGCTACTCGCCGACGCCACACGGCGTGGGAGCGAACAACCAATACCAACAGCCGAACAGCCAACCCCAGCCCGGCGCAGCCGGGCTCGCGCCCTAGGCGCGATGTGGCGCGCTGCGCCACCGATCCCGATCCCCGGGGTCCCCCTCTGTATGCGCCGAGGAGCACAGCTTTGGGCGGATCAGGGCTGGCGTTGTTTGAGCCGCAGGCGAGTTTAGCCAGACCCCGCCCAAAGCGAAGCACCGCAGGTTTCCCAGCGCGATAGCGCTGGGACGCAGACAGTGGGGGCGCCTTTCTTTTGGTGACTTTTCTTTTGCGCAAAAGAAAAGTTACTGCGCCGCCGGGCGCATACCCGGCCGGGTATCGCATGGACGCCAGTCGCGCATCACACCACCCAAAGTTGCGTTGAAATCCTTGAAGAAAAATCCTACGCCCGCGGCTACGGGAAATAGAGCAGTGCAATCTCCATCTTTTGAGGGGCAGCCAACGCTGCATCCAGCCGTCACCAAGTTATGCCGAGCTATAGTGGTACACCACCTCAGGTCAAGGCTCTCCCTTTGCAGACCGATGCCTGCAACAAAAAGCCGCCAAGTTTCACGGAAAATTTATACCTGATGTTTTGCACTCCAGCCACATCGCAAGCCCAACGCCAACGCAGGTTTGCGAATTTTTCTTCACCAGATGTATCGTCAAGCGCCGGATGTATCGACCGGGGTTTACGGTCTATATTGGGTTAAAGCGAAAGAATGCCACGTCCTCTCGAGAAGGCGTTCACTTGGCTAGGCTTGGGCGCACTGTTCGTTCTTAACGCACTTCTCACCGCCGCGCCCTTTTTCTTCGTCTACGAGGGGCGAGTTCGTGAGGTCTCGAAAACTCCCTCTTTCGCGCGGATCTATTCCCTTCCGGATGACCCTATTGGGTTTTGGGGTGCCATGATCTTCCATGTCTTGATTGCCGGCGTCGGGTGGCGAGTTCTGATGGCTGCGTGGCGAGATAGCACAGAGCAGCGGTGAATGCCGAGTTCGAAATGAGTACACCGTTCCGCTCCAACATGCGCTCTAACAAGTCAATCGACTCGGACCCACAGCTGCAGGAGGCGGCTTCGCCGCAGAGTGTTGTGGTCCGGTCATCTTCACGTTAGGCAACCATGCGGATCGAAAAGATTGAGGAAACTCTTTCCAATCTAGAAATCGCTCATCGTCAGATTGAACGGGCGATAGTTATTTTCTTAGATGACAAGGACTATGTTTCAGCACTTACGCTTGCTGGTGCCGCAGAAGAAATACTAGGAAAGCTATTGAACCAAAAAGGGAAAGAGCACTGGCTAGACAGTATTTCTAAAGGAGCACTTCGAGCACTAGGCTTCCAGAAAAAAGAATTGCAATCTCTCGAGGCAACAAAAGCAAGGAAGGAAATAGCCAACATCGCTAATCTTCACAAAAACAGAGTGAAGCACTACAACAATGACGGGACAATCACATTTTTCGTAGATGTCGCTGCCGCAGAGATGATTGATCGTGCAATCTCTAACTACTTCGATTTAACCAAGCGGGAAACTGGGGCCATGGGACGATTCAAAGAATTGATTCTCTGGGGCAACAATGCCTAACCCTACGGTCAAGTTTGCTGCGCTAAAGCGCAGCCCCTTACCTTCACGCTAGGCCGCACATGAACACCTCACGGCCCCCCGTTTACGCAACACTCGAAACCAAGGAAACACATGGGACTATTTGACGGAATGCTGGGGAACGCGTCCAAGATCGACGCAGCGAAAATACAAGCCGAGTTCAGCCAGATACTTGCACCTGGCGAGAAGGTGGAGCACGCCTACCAGCTGATTCGCGACTACTTTGTCTTCACCGACAAGCGTTTTGTTCTTGTCGACAAGCAAGGGATAACAGGAAGCAAGGTGGAATACCACTCAATTCCGTACAAGAGCATCACCCACTTCAGCATCGAAACCGCGGGCACCTTTGACCTGGATGCAGAGCTCAAGATCTGGATATCGGGGACGGCGGCCCCGCTGCAGAAGCAGTTCAACAAGAAGCTGAGCATCTACGAGGTGCAGTCCGTCCTCGCAAGTTACGTCCTGCGGTAGCGCGCTGCGGCCTTCATCGAGCAGGCCTCAGAGGGATCGCGGCCCCGATCCACTCCACTACAAAATAAATAGCTACTTCCGCAGGCAGCACCTCCGCCAGCGGCCGTTTTCATTCAAACCCCCTCACTCCCCATCCAACAAGCCCTCCTTCACCGCCAGCCTTACCAGCCCGGTGATATCGCTCACCCCCAGCTTGCCCATCACCCGCGACCGGTAGGTCTCCACTGTCTTGGCCGACAGGTTCAACGTGTGGGCGATGCTGCTACTGGGCTGGCCGCGGACCACCAGGTTCAGCACCTGGCGCTCGCGCTGCGACAAGGTGTGCAGGGGCTCCAGCGGCGCGTTGGGCTCGGGGGGTAGCAGGGCTTCCTGGGCGACACGGGCGATGGCTGGGCTCCAGTAATGCTGGCCGCCACAGGCATGGCGCAGCGCGGTGATCACCTCGGCGCCGGACGCGCCTTTCAGCACATAACCCATGGCGCCCATGCGCACCGCGTCCATCACCTGGCGCGGCTGGGCCATCATGCTCAGCACGACGACGCGGGACGGGGTCTTACGGCGCTGCAGCTCGGCCAGCAGCTCGTGACCGGAGCGCTCGCCCAGCGACAAATCGAGCAGCACACAGGCCGGCGGCGCCCGCACGATGTCGTGCAAGGCAGTGGGCAGATCGCCGCTCTCTCCCACCACACAGAAGCCCGCGGGCTCCAGCAGCGCGCGCAGGCCTTCGCGCAGGATGGCGTGGTCGTCGACCAGGTAAACGGTGTCGGTCATGGGGAGTAATTCAGTTCGATGACAGTGCCGCGCTCGTCATCGCCGGAGCGGGCGCCCAGCGAGGCGCCTATGGCCTGGGAGCGTTCGCGCATGCCCACCAGGCCCAGGTGGCCGGGCTTGAGAGCGCGGCCTATCGGGCCTAGGCCGATGCCGTCGTCCTGCACCAGCAGGCGCAGGCCCTGCGTGCCCAGGGGTTCGATGCCCACGCGCAAGCTCCGGCATTGCGAATGGCATAGCGCGTTGGCGATAGCCTCGCGGGCCACCATGAAGACCGCGTATTCGACCTCGGGGCTCCAGCGCCTATCGGCCATGGCCGGGGGGATGTGCAGGCTGATGGCGACGGCGGCGTGGTTGGCGGTTTCGGCCTGGATTTCGTTGTCCAGCGCCACGCCCAGGCCATGCTCTTGCAGCAGCGGCGGGCGCAGTTCGACCAGCACCTGGCGCACCTCGCGCATGCCGCGGTCGATCATGCTGGACACCCGGGTCCAGCTCTGGTCGATGGCCGCCGTGGGGCTGGGCGGCAGCTGGGCGCGCAGCGCATCGACCGAAATCCGCAAGGTGGTCAGGGTCTGGCCGAGCTGGTCATGCAGCAGCTGGGCCAGGCGGCGGTTGGTCTGCTGCTCGGCCTCCATCAGCTGGCGCGACAGGGCCGACAGCTGCTCGCGGTAGCGCAGCAAGGCCTGCTCGGATTCGACCCGCTCGGTCACGTCGCGGGCGGTCAGGGTGAACAGCACCTCGCCGTTGACCCGGGTTTCCGAGGCCGAGGCTTCGAGGTGCAGGGTGGCGCCGTCGTGGCGCTTGGCCGACAGGGTGCGCACGGTGCCGATCAGCGTGGGCAGGTCCAGATGGGGCAGCACCTCGGCCAGCGGCAGTCCCAGCAGCAGCCCGGCGCTGCGGCCAAAGATGCGCTGCGCGGCAGGGTTGGAAAACACCACGCAGGCCTGGGCGTCCAGGCCCAGGATGGCGTCGCTGGTGGTGGAGACGATGGCCGACAGCAGGGCCTCGCTTTCGCGGATTTTTTGCTCGGCCTGGCGCCGGTCGCTGAGGTCGCGGGCCACCAGCACCACGGCCACGATGGCATCGCTTTCGTCGCGCTGCGGGTACAGCAGCAGATTGCCCCAGAAGCGACCGCCGGGCTGGCGCGGCAGCCAGCCTTCGAACTCCATGCGCTGGCCGCCGGCGGCACCGTCCAGCAGTTGCTGTACCCGCGCCTGTTCAAACGGCAGCTGGGCCAGCAGCGGGCGCATGTCCTGGCCCAGGGCCTCGACCGCGGGCACGCCAAACAGGGTCTCGGCATTGCGGTTCCAGCTTTGCACCCGGCCCGCGGGCGACAGCTGCAGCATGGCGATGTCCACTGCCGCATCGACCAGCAGGTCGACCTGCTGCTTGGCTGCGCGCACCGCGGTATGGGCGCGCAGCTCTTCGCTGATGTCGGTATGCGTACCCAGGTAGCCGATGAAGTCGTCGCCATCAAACAGCGGCGTGGTGTACCACTGCACCCAGGCCACCCGGCCGTCGGGGCGCTGCTGGATGCCGCGGCCGTGCAGGGCGATGCGCTCGGTGCGCATGCGGTGCAGCGATTTACAGACGCTGTCGTACTGGTCGTGCAGTATCCACAGGCCGACGGGCGAGCGGCCCACGGCCACGTCGGCGGCAAAGCCGGTCATCAGTTCGCTTGCGCGGTTCTGGTAGACCACGTTGAAGTCTGCGTCGTACAACACCAGGCCTACAGGCATCTCGCGCAGCAGCTGCCAGACGCGGCGGCTGTTGGTCACCACCACCGACTCGGCCTGGGCCTCGCCGCGCTGGTCCAGCAGATCGGCCTCGCCCATCCAGCGCCATACCGCCCCCTGGCCAAAGCGCGGGTCGGTCTGCCGCTGCTGCTCGACGTTGATGGTCACGCCGGGCAGGCCATCGGCACCCAGGCGGTCGGTCAAATGGGGTGGCTGGTCGGACATAGGTAAGCGCGGATATAAGCGCGTGTTTGGCGAAAGATTGTCGAGTGTGCCCCTAAACCAAAGTCTCAGGGATTGCGATAGTGCGAGTGTCAAACTTTCCCGACATACCAATCGGGCTGCGCTGCCTAACATGGCCTCACTAACCCACCCTACCCGGAGCACCATGCCAGCCGTACCCGCATTGAACATCCCCGCCAACTCGGCGATTGCCCAGCCCGAATTCCTGATGGGCGTGGCCACGGCCTCGTACCAGATCGAAGGCGCTGCCGATGAAGACGGCCGCCTGCAGTCCATCTGGGACACCTATTGCGACGAACCCGGCCGCGTGCTGCATGGCGACACCGGCGACGTGGCCTGCGACCACTACCACCGCTGGGAAGCCGACGTGGACCTGATCGCGGGCCTGGGCGTGGACGCCTACCGCCTGTCCATCGCCTGGCCGCGCGTGATGGATGAAAAAGGCGTGCCCAACGCCAAGGGCATCAGCTTCTACAAAAAGCTGCTGGACGCACTCAAGGCCAAGGGCGTGCAAACCTATGTCACGCTGTACCACTGGGACCTGCCCCAGCACCTGCAAGACCGCGGCGGCTGGGCCAGCCGCGAAACCGCTTACGCGTTCGCCGACTATGCCGACCTGATGAGCCGCGAGCTGGCCGGCAAGGTCACGGCCTGGGCCACGCTGAACGAACCCTGGTGCTCGGCCTACCTGGGCTACGGAATCGGCCGCCATGCGCCCGGCGTGACCGACCTGCGCCAGACCACCCAAGCCCTGCACCACCTGCTACTGGGCCACGGCCTGGCCCTGGCCAAGATCCGCGCCAACGACCCCGGCGCGCTGCGCGGCATCGTCTGCAATACCGGCGTGTTCGGCCCGCAGACCGATAGCGCGGCCGACAAAGACGCCGCCTACCTGGCCCATGTGCAGCAAAACTACTGGGTGTTCGACCCGCTGATGCTGGGCAGCTACCCGAAAGACATGTTCCGCCTGTGGCCGGGCACCGAGCCCCTGGTGCTGCCAGGCGACATGGAAATCATCTCCACCCCCATGGACTTCCTGGGTATCAACTACTACTTCCGCAGCGTGGTCGAGACCGATGGCAAAGGCGGCTACAAAGAGGCACCGCATTCCGACAAGGTGGAGCGCACGCAAATGGGCTGGGAGGTCTATCCCAAGGGCCTGACCGAGATCCTGGTTGACTTCAACGCCCGCTACCAGGACATGCCACCGGTCTACATCACCGAAAACGGCATGGCCAGCGACGACAGCGTGAGCGATGGCAGCGTGGCCGACCCGCAGCGCATCCGCTTCCTCGAAAACCACCTGATGGCGGTGAACGACGCGATCAAGGCCGGCGTGGATGTGCGCGGCTACTTCATCTGGTCGCTGATGGACAACTTCGAATGGGCCTATGGCTACGAGCGCCGCTTCGGCATCACCCATGTGGACTACACCACCCAGGTGCGCACGCCCAAGCACAGCTCCCTGGCCGTGCAAGCCTTTTTGCAGCAACGCAAGCGCCCCCAGCGCTAACCCGTCTGGCAAGATCGACCACCATGGCCGATCTGCCGGTTTTCCGCATGGGCCGCAAGCCCTGAACATTACCTATAAAAACTGGAGACAACATGCAACAACACACCCGTACCGTACTGGCCCTGGCCGCCACTGCGCTGGCCGTCCTGGCTGGCAGCAACGCCCATGCGCAAGCCAAGGCCGAGGTCATGCACTGGTGGACATCGGGCGGCGAATCTGCCGCCGTGCAAGAGCTGGCCGGCGCGTTCACCAAATCGGGTGGCGTGTGGGTGGACTCGGCCGTGGCCGGTGGTGAAAACGCCCGCGCCGCCGCCATCAACCGCATCGTCGGCGGCAACCCGCCCACCGCGGCGATGTTCAACACCTCGCAGCAGTACCTGGACATCATCAAAGAGGGCATGCTCAACGACATCGACGCCGTGGCCGCCAAGGAAGGCTGGGACAAGATGCTGCCTGCGCCCATCATCAACAGCATCAAGGTCAACGGCCACTACTACGCGGCGCCGGTCAACATCCATATGCCCAGCTGGTTCTGGTACTCCAAGGCCGCGTTTGCCAAAGCCGGCATCGCCGCCGAACCCAAGACCCCGGACGAAATGTTTGCCGCCCTCGACAAGCTCAAGGCTGCAGGCCTGATCCCGCTGGCGCTGGGTGGCCAGGGCTGGCAAGAAGTCATCACCTTCTACAGCTGGCTGGCCCAGGCCGGCGGCGCCGACCTGTACCTGAAGTTCTACAAGGACCGCGACGCCGCCACCGTCAACTCGCCGGCCTTCCGCAAGGTGCTGGCCGACTTCAAGCGCCTGAAGAGCTACACCGACGCCGGCTCTCCAGGCCGCAACTGGAACGACTCCACCTCGCTGGTGATCACCGGCAAGGCCGGCGTGCAGATCATGGGTGACTGGGCCAAGGGCGAGTTCGCCAATGCCAAGCAGGTCGCGGGCAAGGACTTCGGCTGCTTCCCCGGCTTTGGCGCCAAGTCACCCTACATCCTGGCCGGTGACGTGTTCGTGTTCCCGCGCACCAAGGACCCTGCCGCCATCAAGGCCCAGCAGCAACTGGCCACTTCGATGACCTCGGCCGCGACCCAGGTAGCGTTCAACAACAAGAAGGGCTCGATCCCCATCCGCACCGATGTCGACAGCTCGAAGATGGACCTCTGCGCCCAGACCGGCCTGGCCATCATGAAGGACACCAGCCGCCACCTGGCCAACCCCGACGCGCTGCTGCCACCCGATGTGATGGGCTCGGTGCAGGACGTGATCTCCAAGTACTGGAACAACAACCAGTCGGTGGATGACGTGGTGAAGGCCTTGCAGAACGCCATCAAGAGCTAAGCGTTTTCTCCCGGTGCCGGCGTGCAAACACACGTCGGCACTGTTTTTTTGATGTACCGATTGACTGCTTCCAGGACCCTCCAGAACCCCTATGGCTCCCGTTAAAAAACCTCCGCCGCGGCGCGGCCTGCGCCAGAACTGGGCCGTCAACTTTGCCCTGCTGCCGATGGCGGTAACGGTGCTGCTGTGCTACGTGGGCACGGTGCTGTGGTCCATCACCATTTCGCTGACCAGCTCCAAGACTTTTCCGACCACCAACTTCGTCGGCTTGGCGCAGTACGAGCGGCTGTTTACCACCGAGCGCTGGGCGCTGTCACTGCACAACATGGCGCTGTTTGGCGCGATCTTTGTGGTGTCTTGCCTGGTGCTCGGCTTTTTATTGGCGGTCTTCATCGACCAGAAGGTGCGCGGCGAAGGCGTGCTGCGTACCATCTTTTTGTACCCGTATGCCATGAGCTTTGTGGCTACCGGCCTGGTCTGGCAGTGGATGCTGAACCCCGGCCTGGGCCTGCAGCAGGCGGTGCGCCAGCTGGGCTTTCCCGGGTTTGAATTCGACTGGATCATCAGCCAGGACAAGGTGATGTACGCCATCGCCCTGGCCGCGGTCTGGCAGTCTGCCGGGCTGGTGATGGCGCTCATGCTGGCCGGGCTGCGCGGTGTGGACGAAGAGATCTGGAAGGCCGCGCGCATCGACGGCATCCCGGTGTGGCGCGTCTACCTGAGCATCGTGCTGCCGATGATTGCGCCCAGCATCGCCACCGCCAGCGTGCTGCTGTCGCTGGCCGTGATCAAGGTGTTCGACGTGGTGGTCGCCATGACCGGCGGCGGCCCGGGCATCGCCAGCGAGGTGCCGGCCAAGTTCATCATGGACTACCTGTTCAACCGCGCCAACATCGGCCTGGCCTCGGCCGCCTCGGTGGTGCTGTTGCTGACCGTGCTGGCCCTGCTGCTGCCCTGGATGTACGCCAAGAACCGCATGGAACGTGCGCAAACCAAGGGACACTGAAGATGAGCACGACGACCCTCCCCCGGGTGCGCAACCAGCGCCCGCCCCAGCCCTGGCTCACGCCTACGCGGCTCGGCATCTACGCCTTCCTGCTGCTGAGCGCGGTGTTCTTTTTGCTGCCGCTGTATGTGATGGTGGTGACCTCGCTGAAACCCATGAGCGAGATCCGCCTGGGCCAGATCTTCGCACTGCCCAGCCAGCCGAACCTGGAGGCCTGGGCCATGGCCTGGTCCAGCGCCTGCACCGGCCTGAAGTGCGAAGGCATCCAGGTGGGCTTCTGGAACTCGCTGAAGATCGTGGTGCCTAGCGCGCTGCTGTCGATCTTCATCGGCGCGCTCAACGGCTATGCGCTGGCCTACTGGCGCCGGCCCTGGGCTGGCTGGCTGTTCACCATCCTGCTGCTGGGCGCCTTCATCCCCTACCAGGTGCACATGTACCCGCTGGTGCGCGGCCTGTCGATGCTGGGCCTGTTCAGCACCCTGCCGGCCATCGTGCTGGTGCACACCATCTTCGGCATGCCGGTGATGACCCTGCTGTTCCGCAACTACTACGCCTCGCTGCCCGAGGAGCTGGTGAAGGCCGCGCGCATCGACGGCGGTGGCTTCTGGCGCATCTTCTTCCAGCTGATGCTGCCCATGTCCACGCCCATCATCATCGTGGCGGTGATCATGCAGGTCACCAACATCTGGAACGACTTCCTGCTCGGCCTGGTGTTTGCGGGACGCGAAAACCTGCCGATGACGGTGCAGCTGAACAACATCATCAACACCACCACCGGCGAGCGTTTGTACAACGTCAACATGGCGGCCACCATCCTCACATCCTCGGTGCCGCTGTTCATTTATTTCATCTCCGGCCGCTGGTTCGTGCGTGGTATCGCCGCCGGTGCAGTAAAGGGTTAAAAGAAAAATATGGCAAGCGTTTCCATCCAACAGCTCCACATCCGTCTGGGCAATATCGACATCCTGCAGAACATGGACCTGGAGGTCGTCGACGGCGAATTCCTGGTGCTGCTCGGCCCCTCGGGCTGCGGCAAATCGACCCTGCTGCACAGCATTGCCGGCCTGATCGACGTGCATGACGGCGCCATCCATATCGGCGGCGTTGATGTGACCTGGGCCGACCCCAAGGACCGGTCCATCGGCATGGTGTTCCAGAGCTATGCGCTCTACCCCACCATGACGGTGGAGCGCAATATGTCTTTCGGCCCGCGCATCACCGGCATCCCCAAAGACGAGATCGCGCGCCGCGTCGACCGCGCCGCCACCATGCTGCACCTGGGCCCGCTGCTGCAGCGCAAGCCCTCGCAACTGTCGGGCGGGCAGCGCCAGCGGGTGGCGATTGGCCGGGCCCTGGTGCGCGATGCCGGTGTCTATCTATTCGACGAGCCGCTGTCCAACCTGGACGCCAAGCTGCGCAACGAGCTGCGCCGCGAACTCAAGCAGCTGCACGTGGACATCGGCAAAACCATGGTCTACGTAACCCACGACCAGACCGAAGCCATGACCCTGGCCAGCCGCATCGCGGTGATGCTGGACGGCAAGATCCAGCAGATCGGCACGCCGGCCGAGGTCTACGACCGGCCGGTGAACCGCTTCGTGGCGGGCTTCCTGGGCTCGCCGACCATGAACTTCTTTGACGGTGTACTGGCCGCCGACAACGGCCGGCTGCTGTGGCGCTCGCCGGCTCTGAGCATCGACGTCAGCGCCTATCCGTTTACCGCCGAGCCGCACATAGGCCAGCAGGTGGTGCTGGGCATGCGGCCCGAGCACATCGAGCTCGTGCCGCTGGAGCAACCGGCACTCGGCCAGGCCACCGTGACCCTGGCCGAACCCATGGGCGCCAGCGTGGTGCTGTGGCTGGACCTGGGCGGCACAGCCATGTCGGCCATCGCCGAGAGCCACACACCGCACCAGCGCGGCCACACCCTGGGCGTGCGCTGCGACGCGCAACGCATCTCGCTGTTTGGCGCCGACAGCGGGCAGCGGCTGTAGCCGACTCGCTGTAGCACTACAAAAAACATATCTGCTTCCGCAGGCAAGTAGAGCGCCACAGCCCTGAAAAGCATAAAAATCCCAGTTTGGCTAAGATAGCGGGCTTACCCCTGGAGTACCCCATGAGCCTGCATACCTGGTGGCTGTTTCTGATGATGACCTTTGTGGTGTCGGCCACGCCCGGCCCGAACATGCTGCTGGTGATGACATCCAGCGCGCGCTTCGGCTTCGCGGCGGCGCTGGCCACCATGGGCGGCTGCATGCTGGTGATGGTCCTGATGATGGGCGTCTCGGCCGCCGGCCTGGGCGCGCTGCTGCAGAGCTTTCCGGCGGTGTTCAACACCTTGCGCTGGCTGGGCGCCGCCTACCTGGCCTACCTGGGCATCAAGTGCTGGCGCGAGCCGGTGGCCGAGGACGCGGGCGGCGCAGTCGCCAAGGCCGCGCCCATGCCCGGCTACGGCAGCCTGTTCCGCCAAGGCGTGCTGGTGGCGGGCAGCAACCCCAAGGCGATTCTGTTTGCCGTGGCCTTTTTGCCGCAGTTCATCGACGCGGCTACACCCCAGCTACCGCAGTTTGCGATCCTGCTACTGACCTTTGCGGTGATCGAAGCCGGCTGGTACCTGGTGTATGCGGGCAGCGGCAAGACCCTGGCCCGCTTTCTGCGCCGGGCTACCGTGCTGAAAGCCTTCAACCGCGCCACCGGCGGCGTGTTTGTCGGCTTTGCCGCGGTGATGGCCAGCGTACGCCACTGACCACACGCTATTGAATCCATAGCTGCCAGCGCTGGATTTACCTGCGCCAGCGGCCTGTTTGGCTAAAAATTAGCTAGCGCCCCAGGGCCAGCTGGTTGCCGGCGCCGAGCTTGAACACGGCCACCGACTCCACCAGCGCCAGGGCCTGGCTCTTCAGGCTGCTGGCGGCGGCGGCCATTTCTTCTACCAGGGCGGCGTTCTGCTGCGTAGCCTGGTCCATATGATTGACGGCCTCGCCCATCTGCGCCATGCCGGTGGCCTGTTCGGAGCTGGCCGCGCTGATCTGGCCCATGATCTGCGTCACCTGCTGGATGGACTCCACCACCTCGGCCATGGTGGTGCCGGCCTGATCGACCAGCACCGTGCCCTGGCCTACGCGCTCCACGCTGGCGCCGATCAGCGCCTTGATCTCTTTGGCCGCCTGGGCGCTGCGGCTGGCCAGACTGCGCACCTCACTGGCCACCACCGCGAAGCCGCGGCCCTGCTCGCCAGCCCGCGCGGCTTCCACGGCGGCGTTCAGTGCCAGGATATTGGTCTGGAACGCAATCCCGTCGATCACGCTGATGATGTCGGAGATCTTGTTCGAGCTGTCGTTGATGCCGCGCATGGTTTCCACCACCTGGTTCACCACCTCGCCGCCGCGCGTCGCCACGCGGGAGGCGTTCAGCGCCAGCTGGTTGGCATTGCGGGCGCTCTCTGCGTTCATGGCGACAGTAGAGCTGAGTTCTTCCATCGAAGCGGCGGCCTGCTCTAGCGCGCTGGCCTGCTGTTCGGTGCGGCTGGACAGATCGTGGTTGCCGCCGGCGATTTCCGCACTCGCGTGGGACACGGTCTCGGACCCGATGCGCACCTTCCCGACCACCTGAAACAGGCTGACCTGCATGGCCTGCAACGCGGTCAGCAGCTGGCCGGTTTCATCTCGGGAAGTCACGTCAATGCGCGAAGTCAGGTCGCCCGCTGCCACCGTCTGCGCTACCTGCACCGCCCGGCCAATCGGCTGCGTAATGGAGCGCGTCAAGCCGTACGCCAGGCCCACGGCCAGCAGCGTGGCCGCGGCGGTCAGTACCAGCATCAGCACATTGGCGCCATGGGCCATGGCTGCCGCCTGGGCGCCAAACTCTTCCATGCTGTCGGTCTGGCTTTTCACAAAGCCCTCTATGGCCGCCAGATAGGCATTCTGCGGCTGCAACATCTCCTTGACCAGGTAGACACGGCCTTCGTCGATCTTGCCGGCCTTCAGCAGTTCGAGCAGCTCGTGCTCATGCTTCTTGAAGTCGGTCCGTGCTGCCAGCATGCTGGCCAGCGCGGCCTTGCCTTTGTCGCTGTGCACGATGGTCTGCAGCTCGTCTACCGCCTTGCCGACCACCACCACCGAACTCTCCACCGTGGCCAACTCGCTCTGCACCACCGCTGGCTCGCTGGCGATCAGGGCCGTGCGCAAGGCGCGGGACTGGCGGTTCACCTCGTTCTCGATCTTCTGCGCCAGCGCCACCTTGTGGTAGCGGTCGTGCAAGATGGTTTCGGTGTTCTGGTCGACGGCGTTGATGCGGCTGATGCCCACCGCCGCCATGGCGACAAGCAGGCCAATGACGATGGCAAACCCAGCCGCCAAGCGTTGGCCGATTTTCAGGTTGAGAAGGAATTGCATCGCGCCAACTTTCTTTTTAGAGGTTTTGGGTCCATGTACGTCGCGCCCACCCGCCAGCGCGCTGTACGCATACTGCCACGCCGCAGCGCCATGTAAAGCAGTTTCTATAGCAAGCACCGGCCAGGGGATGCGCTGTAATCAGGCTCTGGAGCACCGGGAACGCGGTCCCCGGTGCTGTCGAAGACTATAAGCAAAATCATGCTCTAGCGCATACAAATTCTGCGCCAACAGCTACCAAAAAAGTAGCAAATGGCACGGCCCATGGCGTTCACCGCGGCAAGATGTATCAGCGGCTTTACCCATTTCTGCGGGTTTGTCCGTAGATAGAAAACGTTTGCGCAAACGTTTGCTTTGTTATTATCCGCGCCACAGAAGCCCGCCCGGACCGGCTCCGCCGCCCTCGCTCGCCCGCTGTAACTTTCACAACGCCATGGAGACATACACATGAAATTCACCCGCCGCACCGTCCAAACCACCCTCGCCCTGAGCATCATGGCCGGCCTGTTCGCCGGCCCCAGCTTCGCCGCCGACAAGCCCAAAGTGGCGCTGGTGATGAAGTCGCTGGCCAACGAGTTCTTCCGCACCATGGAAGATGGCGCCAAGGCCCACAACAAGGCCAACGCCGCCAAGTACACCCTGGTGTCCAACGGCATCAAGAACGAAACCGACACCGCGGCCCAGATCCGCATGGTCGAGCAGATGATTGCCCAGAAGGCCGACGCCATCGTCATCGCCCCGGCCGATTCCAAGGCCCTGGTGCCGGTGCTGAAGACCGCCATCGACAAGGGCATTCTGGTGGTCAACATCGACAACCAGCTCGACGCCGATGCGCAAAAAGAAAAGGGTATCCAGATCCCGTTCGCTGGCCCGGACAACCGCGCGGGCGCCAAGCTGGTCGGTGACTTCCTGGCCAAGAGCCTGAAGGCGGGCGACAAGGTCGGCATCATCGAAGGCGTGTCCACCACCTTCAATGCACAACAGCGCACCCTGGGCTACCAAGACGCGATGAAGGCCGCTGGCGCCACCGTGGTCGGCGTGCAGTCCGGCAACTGGGAAATCGACAAGGGCAATACCGTGGCCTCCGGCATGCTGCGCGAACACCCAGACCTGAAGGCCCTGCTGGCCGGTAACGACAGCATGGCCCTGGGCGCCGTGGCTGCCGTCAAGGCCGCCGGCAAGACCGGCCAGGTGCAAGTCGTCGGCTACGACAACATCGGCGCCGTGAAGCCCATGCTGAAAGACGGCCGCATGCTGGCCACCGCCGACCAGTACGGTGCCAAGCAAGCAGTGTTCGGCATCGAAATCGCTTTGAAGGCAATTGCCGAGAAGAAGAAGCAAGCAGAAATGCCAGCGGCCATCCAGACCGACGTGGTGCTGGTGACCAAAGACACGAAGTAAGCTGGCTCCCCCGTGGCGCCGGCATTCGTCCGCGCCACCTCCATTCCCGAATTCCATGACCCCCTCCCCCGTTTTAACCATCCAGTCGGTCAGCAAAACCTACGGCAGCAACACCGTGCTGCACGGCGTGTCGCTGCCGCTGCATCCCGGCGAAGTGCTGGCGCTGACGGGCGAGAACGGCGCCGGCAAAAGCACGCTGTCGAAAATCATCTCCGGCCTGGAGCACGCCAGCCAGGGCACGCTGCTGCTGGGCGGCCAGGCTTTCGCCCCGGCCTCACGCCGCGACGCCGAAGCGCTGGGCGTGCGCATGGTGATGCAGGAGCTGAGCCTGGTGCCGACGCTGACCGTGGCCGAAAACCTGCTGCTCGGCGCCATACCACACCGCGGCCGCTGGCGCGGGCACTGGATAGACCATGCACAGCTGAATACCCGCGCCGTGGCCCAGCTGGCCAAGATGGGTATTGAGGACATCGACCCGCGCACACCCGTGTCGCAGCTGGGCATAGGCCAGCAGCAGATGGTGGAGATTGCCCGCAACCTGCAGGACAACACCCGCGTGCTGATCCTCGACGAGCCCACCGCGATGCTGACGCCGCGCGAAACCCGCCATCTGTTTGACCAGATCGCGCTGCTGAAGGCGCAGGGCGTGGCCATCGTTTATGTGTCGCACCGGCTCGAAGAACTGATCCAGATCGCCGACACCCTGGCTGTGCTGCGCGACGGCCGGCTGGTCAAGACCTGCCCCATGCACAGCGTGACCGAGCCCGACATCGTGCAGCTAATGGTCGGCCACGCGGTCGACCAGGACATGGACCGCCCCCGGCGTTCACGCGGCCCGCTGTTGCTGAGCGCGAAAAACCTAGGCCGCGGCAGCGCCGTACAGGACGTTAGCCTGGAAGTCCACGCTGGCGAGGTCTTCGGTATTGCCGGCCTGGTCGGCAGCGGCCGCACCGAGCTGCTGCGCCTGCTGTTTGGCGCTGACCGCGCCGATAGCGGTGAGATCACTATCCAGGGCACCAGCCACAAAGGCTGGCGCTCGCCGATCGAGGCAATTGCCGCCGGCATCGGCCTGGTCACCGAAGACCGCAAATCCCAGGGTCTGCTGCTGAGCCAGCCGATCCGCATCAACACCACCCTCAGCGATGTGGGCGCCGTGTCAAACGCCGGCTGGCTGGACCGCGTCCGCGAAGACAAGATCGCGCTGGACATGGTGCAGCGCCTGTCGATACGCTGCAGCGGACCAGAGCAGCCGGTCGGCACCCTCAGCGGCGGCAACCAGCAGAAAGTGGTGTTCGCCCGCTGGCTGCACCGCGAATGCAATGTGCTGCTGCTCGACGAACCGACCCGCGGCGTCGACGTGGGTGCGCGCGCCGACATCTATGCCGAGCTGGAAAAAATGGCCGAGGCCGGCAAGGCCTTGCTGATGGTCTCCAGCGATCTGCGCGAGCTGATGCAGATGTGCGACCGCATCGGCGTCATGGCCCATGGCCGCCTGGTCACGGTGTTCGAGCGCGGCGAGTGGACCGAGAAATCCTTGCTGGCCGCCGCCTTTACCGATACCGCCGCCCTGAATGGCACCCACGGTTGAACCCCAAATTTTCACTATGTCTACTTCCACCAAATCCCCCACCAGCAGCCAGCTCGGCACCTACCTGGGCCTGAGCGCCGTACTCATCGGCATGGTCGTGCTGTTCGGCAACCTCAGCGAATACTTCTTCAGCGCCGACACCTTTGTCGCCATCGCCAACGAGATCCCGGCGCTGCTGGTGATGGCCGTGGGCATGACCTTCGTGCTGATCATTGCCGGCATCGATTTGTCGGTCGGTTCGGTGCTGGCGCTGTCGGCGGCGGCCACTGCCAACGCCATCCTGCTCTGGCACTGGAGCGTGCTGCCGGCTGCGGCGCTGGGCCTGCTGGTCGGCCTGGCCTGCGGCGCCATCACCGGCAGCATTGCGGTGATCTGGCGCCTGCCGTCCTTCATCGTCTCGCTGGGCATGTTGGAGGCCGTGCGCGGTGGCGCCTATGTGGCCACCGACTCGCGCACCCAGTATGTGGGTGACGCGATCTCCGGCCTGGCCGCGCCCTGGGTGGGCGGCGTGTCGTCGGCCTTCTTCATCGCCGTGGCGCTGGTCGTCGTCGGCCAGCTGGTGCTGACCAAGACGGTGTTCGGCCGCTATGTGGTCGGCATCGGCACCAACGAGGAAGCCATGCGCCTGGCCGGCATCAACCCCAGCCCGATCCGCATCGCGGTGTTTGCCGCCACCGGCCTGCTGGCCGGCTTTGCGGGCCTGATGCAGTCGGCCCGCCTCGAAGCCGCCGACCCGAACGCCGGCACCGGCATCGAGCTGCAGGTAATTGCCGCGGTGGTCATCGGTGGCACCAGCCTGATGGGCGGGCGCGGCTCGGTCATCAACACCTTCTTCGGCGTGTTGATCATCGCCGTGCTGGAAGCCGGCCTGGCCCAGGTGGGCGTCAGCGACCCGAGCAAGCGCATCATCACCGGCTGCGTGATCGTGGTCGCCGTCATCATCGATACACTGCGGCAGCGCCGCGCCGCGCGCGCCCACTGAGCACCCCATGGCCTCCATCAAAGACGTTGCCCGCCACGCCAACGTATCCATTTCCACAGTTTCCCATGTGGTAAACCGCACGCGCTTTGTCAGCGACAAGGCGCGGCAAGACGTAGAGACCGCCATCCGCGCACTCGGCTATGTGCCCAGCGCGGTGGCGCGCAGCCTGAAGAGCAATACCACGCGCACCCTGGGGATGCTGATCCCCAACTGCTCCAACCCCTACTTCGCCGAGATCGTGCGCAGCGTGGAAGACCACTGCTTCGCCAGCGGCTACACGCTGATCTTGTGCAACACCGACGACGAGCCCCTACGCCAAAGCGTCTACCTCAAGGTGCTGGCCGAGAAACGCGTCGACGGCCTGATCATCATCTCCACCGGCGAAGACAGCGACCTGCACGACCTGCTGCAAGGCCTGACCACGCCCACCGTGCTGCTGGACCGCGAGGTCACCCATGTGCACTGCGACCTGGTGGAAACCGCCAACGTGCAAGGTGGCCAGATGGCCGCAGAACACCTGGTGGCGCTGGGCCACCGGCGCATCGCCTGCATCGGCGGGCCGGCCGATCTGAGCCCCAGCGCCCAGCGCATCCAGGGCTGGCGCAATGCGCTGGCTGCGGCCGAATTGGAAGCCAACGACCTGCTCTGGCACAGCGACTTCAGCAGCCAGGGCGGCTTTACCGCGATGCAGGAGATTCTGCAGTCAGGCCAACAGCCGACCGCTGTATTCGTCTGCAACGATTTGATGGGCATAGGCGCACTGAGCGCCGCACACGAGGCCGGGCTGCGCATACCGCAAGACCTGTCGGTCATCGGCTTTGACGACATCGAACTGGCCCGCTTCACCAGCCCGCCGCTGACCACCATCGTCCAGCCCAAGCAGCGCATCGGCATGCTGGCGGTGGACATGCTGCTGGAACGCATACAGGGCGGCCGGCTCGATGCCAAACAAGTTTTATTGCAGCCCGAGCTGATCGTGCGCGCATCCACCGCTTCCCCACCTTCACCATGAAACGTACCACCCTGCTCCACGCCGAACTCTCCCAGGTCATTGCCAGCATGGGCCATGGCGACATGCTGGTGCTGGGCGACGCCGGCCTGCCAATCCCGGTCGGCCCGGGCGCGCCGCAGCGCATCGACCTGGCGCTCTGCCCGGGCACACCGGGTCTGCAGCAAGTCTTGCAAGCCGTGCTGACCGAGCTGCAGGTCGAGGCCAGCATCATCGCCACCGAAGCCCTGGTCGGCGACGAACGCCAGCTGCCCGCCTGGTGCGCCGACCAACTGCCCGCCAAGCCGGCAAACATCAGCCATACCGAGTTCAAAAAACTCTGCGGCCAGGCCCGCGCCATGGTGCGCACAGGAGAATGCACGCCCTACGCCAACATCATCCTGGTGGCCGGCGTCAGCTTTTGAGAGGGCGCTAGAGGCGCTACACAATAGATAGCTGCTTGCGCATATAGATATTGCGCAAACAGCTTAAAAGGCCCATAAATTCGGCGCCTGCACAAATCTGCCGATCGGCCTAGAATTCAGGGTTTCCACGTAGACCCACCCCGCCGCCTGCTGCGGCTCCGCCCCCCGATCCGCACCATGAACCTCCCCTTGCTGGCCCTGGCCATTGCCGCTTTTGGCATTGGCACCACCGAATTCGTCATCATGGGCCTGCTGCCCGAAGTGGCCGGCGACCTGGGGGTGTCCATCCCCTCGGCCGGCATGCTGGTCTCGGCCTATGCGCTGGGGGTGGCCGTCGGCGGGCCTATCCTGGCGGTGGCCACCGCGCGCCTGCCGCGCAAGACCACGCTGGCCTGGCTGATGGCCTTGTTCGTACTCGGCAACGTGGGCTGCGCGCTGGCGCCCGACTACCAATGGCTGATGGTGGCGCGCGTGCTGACCTCGTTCTGCCATGCGGCCTTCTTCGGCATCGGCGCGGTGGTGGCCACCAGCGTGGTCGAGCCGCACAAGCGGGCCCAGGCCATGTCGCTGATGTTCGCCGGCCTGACCCTGGCGAATGTGCTGGGTGTGCCGCTGGGCACCCTGCTGGGCCAGCAGACCGGCTGGCGCTCCACCTTCTGGGTGGTGGCGGTGATCGGCGTGCTGGCCATGCTGGCCGTGCTGCGCTGGGTGCCGGCGCTGCGCCAGAACCTCAGTGGCAGCGTGCTGGGCGAGTTCCGGGTGCTGAAGATCAAGCAAGTCTGGCTGGCCCTGGGCACCAGCGCACTGGCCTCGGCCGCGCTGTTTACCGTGTTCACCTACATCACCCCCATCCTGCGCGACGTGACCGGCGTGGCGCCGCAGAACGTCAGCGGCGTGCTGCTGCTGTGCGGCGTCGGCCTGACCATCGGCAACCTGGTC
Source organism: Rhodoferax sp. OV413 (assembly GCF_900104385.1). GTDB lineage: Bacteria > Pseudomonadota > Gammaproteobacteria > Burkholderiales > Burkholderiaceae_C > Rhodoferax_B. The sequence goes on from NZ_FNJA01000001.1 coordinate 1,255,813, forward strand.
GGCGGGCGCCTGGCTGACTGGAAGCTGATGCCCTCGCTGATGGGCATCTTCGCGGCGGTGGCGCTAGTGCTGGTGGTCTTCTCGTTCACCAGCGCCTGGCTCTGGCCGGCGGTCATCACCTTGATGGTCTGGGGCATGGCCTCGTTCGCCACCGGTGCGCCGCTGCAGGTGCGGGTGGTGTCGCAAGCCGGCAGTGCGCCCGGCCTGGCCTCGACCCTGAACATCGGCGCCTTCAACCTGGGCAATGCCGCCGGCGCCTGGCTGGGCGGCGCGGCCATCGACATAGGCTGGTCGCTGCAAGCCCTGCCCCTGGTGGCGGCCGGCGTGGCCGTGCTGGCGCTGGGCGTGACCGCCTACTCTGCCTGGCTGGAGCGCCGGGGTCCGCAGCTGCGCGGCGCGGTACTGGGCTGCGAAGCCGGTTGAGGCGCTCGGCGCCCGTCCGCAAATAAGAGGATGCGCAGGGCTACCAATCGGTTTAGGCTTGCACACCTCAATCCGACCGGGAGCCTCTCATGCGCCTCGCCAGCTTCAATGTTGAAAACATGTTCGACCGGGCCAAGGCCTTGAACGGCAGCGACTGGGCCGAGGGCAAGCCCGCGCTGGAAGCCCACAAGGAACTCAACGCCTTGTTCGAGAAACCGCGCTACAGCGCGGCCGACAAGCAGCGCATGCTCAAGCTGATGGCCGACAACGGCCTGCTGAAGACCGACGAAGGCCCGTTGTTGTTGCTGCGCAAAATCCGCGGCAGCCTGATCAAGCGCCCGCGGGTCGGCGAAGCCAGCATCGTGGCCGCCGGCCGCAAGAGCTGGATCGGCTGGGTCGAGCTGAAGACCGAGCCGGTCAACGAGGTCGCCACCTTGAACACCGCCCGCGTGCTGCATGCGGTGGCCGCCGACCTGCAGGTGGTGATCGAGGCCGAGGACCGCACGGTGCTGCGCCTGTTCAACGAGCAGGTGCTGATCGAGGTGGCCGGCAAGCCCTTCGACCACGTGATGCTGGTCGACGGCAACGACGACCGCGGCATCGATGTCGGCCTGATGACCCGCGCCAAATACCCCATCCTGTCGATCCGCTCGCATGTGGACGACCAAGACGCCAAGGGCACCATCTTCAGCCGCGACTGCGCCGAATACGAGATCGGCCTGCCCCAGGGCAAGCGCCTGTGGCTGCTGGCCAACCATTTCAAAAGCAAGGGCTATGGCACGCAGGCGGCCAACGATGCCAAGCGCAAGCGCCAGGCCCAGCGCGTGCGCGAGCTGGTGGACGCGCACCTGCTGGCCGGCGAAACCCTGGTGGCCGTGGTCGGCGACCTGAACGAAATCCCGGCCAACGGGCCGATGGACCCGCTGCTGCGGCAGGGCTCGCTGCTGAAGGACATCAGCAGCCACCCCGCCTACGCCAGCGGCGGCAAGCCGGGCACGCACGGCAACTGCGGCGCCAGTGCCAAGCTCGACTACATCCTGCTGTCGCCCGATCTGTTCGCCAAGGTCACGGCCGCCGGTATCGAGCGCCGTGGCATGTGGGGCGGCGCCAACGGCACGCTGTGGCCACATTTCCCCGAGCTGACGAATGCCGACGAAGCCGCGTCAGACCACGCGGCGCTGTGGGTCGACCTGGAGCTTTGACGCTACCCAGCGACCATGAAAAAAGGCTACCCCCGGTAGCCTTTTTTCGTTCGGGCCCGCAGGCCCCAACCATCAGCGCTTCAACAGCACCTTCAGCACGGTCTGCATGCGGCGCGCATTGCCGGCGTCGAACGGGCTGGCCAGCACCTTGGCCGTGTCCTGGGCCCAGGTCTGGGCGGGAGACGGGTCGTTGCGCTTGGTCAGCAGTTGCAGCTGCAGCATGCGGCGGGCGCTGACCAGTTCGGCCGGCGTGGGCGCTTCGGCGGCGATTTCCAGGCGCAGCAGGGCTTCGCCCGCGGCCTTGTCGTCGGCCTTGGCCGGCGCGCTGATGCTTTGCGACCAGGCGCTGCGGGTAGCGGGGTTCACGCCATGACCCAGGGCATGGACGCTGGGCAACTGCTCCACATCGCGCTTTTCCCAGGCGGTCAACAGATCGGTGAGGACTTCGCCATGGGCTTGGGCGGCCAGCTTCTTCAGGGCGTGCTGGGCGTTTTCCAGCGCGTCACGCTGGGCGCGGAAGGCCGCATCACCCAGGCGCGGGCCACGGTCTTCGAACGCCGGGCGGTCGCCAAAGCGGCCACCATCACGTCCGCCATCGCGCGGGCCACGGTCATCGCGGCGCGGCTCGAACTTGTTGTCGCCAGGGCGTGGCGCACCGCGTGGGCCGTCCTTGCGGTCGCCAAACTTGCCGCCGCGGCCGGCTTGCACCGGCTCGGACTTCTTCATGCCAGGGCGGTCGTCACCGCGCATCGCCACCACCGGCTTGCGCACGGGCTTGGGTGGCTCGACCGGAGCGGCTTCGGCTGCAGGCTCGGCATCCGCTACAGTTTCCGTAGCTTCTGGTGCAGACTCTGCCTGCGCTGGAGCCGGATTTTCTTCAGAAACTTCAGCGGCAGCGGCTTCCGGCGCAGCGGCTTGCGATTCGGCTTGCACAGCCGACTGGGCCACGGCTTCGGCCTTGTCGGCGTTGACAGCTGCCTGGGCCAGGGCCTGGCCGCGCAAGGCGGCTTCCAGGCCGGCCATGGCGGCGCGGATCTTCTGCGCGTCGCCGCTGGCATTGGCGGCGTCCAGGGCCTTGGCAGCTTCCAGCACCATGCGGTCGCGGTCGCTCAGGGCGGCAGCGGATTTCTCGCGCTCTTCGGTCTTGCGGTTGAAGGCGTCGTCCAGCGGCTTGCGGAACGCGTCCCACAGCTTTTGCTCGAACTTGCGGTCCATGGGCACGCTTTGCGCCTCGGCCTGCCAGCGTTGCTGCAAGGCCTTGACGGCGTCAATACGCAGCACCGGCGCGGCACCCAGCACCTTGGCTTCTTCGATCATGGCGTGGCGGCGGTCAACGCTGGCTTTTTGCAGGTTTTCCAGCGGCGCGGCGGCCAGGCTGATCGCCTCTTTCCACAGCGGCTGCATTTCGGCAAAGGCTTTTTCGCCCAGGTGGCCAGCATCGCGCCAGCGGTCGCCGAACTGGTGCAGGATGCGCGAGAAGCCCTTCCAGTCGCCGTCCTTGGCCGTCACGTTCTCGGCGGCCCAGGCCTTGACTTCTTCGATCAGCGCCAGGCGCTGGGCCTTGTGCGCGACGGCGTCGGTCTTGACCTTGTCGAGCCAGGCTTCGACGACCTTGTAGGCCTCGTTGCAGGCGTCGTCGAAACGCTTCCACAGCGCGTGGTTGGGCACGCCGCCTTGGTCGGTCTGCTTCCACTGCTCGCGCATCTGGCGCAAGGTGTCCTGCATCTTGCGGCCGCCCAGGGCGTGGCCGTCGGGGCGCTTGAGCAGGCCTTCGGCCTTGATCAACAATTCTTCGCGCAGCTGGTCGGCGCGCCAGCGTTGCCAGCCTTCAAGTTCGCCAGCGGCGGCCAGCGCGGCTTGCGCAGCATTGCCCAGCTTGTCGTCGACCAGGCGGTTGTGTTCTTTGAGCGCATTGCGCAGCGCGGCAGCCGCACCGGCGCTGGCCTTGCCATGGCCTTCAGCCACTTCTTGCTCGACCTTGGTCAGCGCTTCTTGCACGGCCTTGTTGGCGGCTTCGCGCAGGGCCGGATCAACCGGCGCCTTGGCCTGCTTGGCTGGCTTGGCCGCTTCCAGCGGCACGCCGCGGGCGACGCGCAATTCATCGGCCCACACATTGACGGGTGGCAGCGGTGCAGCGGCGTCGGCATCGGCGGCCACGGTCAGCGCCAGTGCGGCCTGGAACGCGTCCCACACGACTAGCAGCTGGCCGCGCGAGGCGTCGAGCATGGTGGGGTATTTGCCGTCCACGCTGGTCCAGTTGGCATCAGAGGCCAGCTGGGTGGCCTGGTCTTGCCAGTGCTGGACGTCGGTACGCAGCACTTCGAGTGCCGTCTGGGCGTCGCGCCAGGGCTTGGTGGACAGCACTTCGATGCGCTGGGCCAGCAGCACAGCGGCTTCGCGCTGGACTTGCACGCGGTGCTGCAGGTCTTCAATGCCTTTGACGCGGTCGGCCAGCTGCACCTTCAGGGCGGCCAGGGGCTCCTTGCTCAGCGGCGCGCCGGCTTTGGCGGCATCGCGCTGCCAGGCCATGGCGTCGGCCATGTTCAGCTTGGGCAGGGCCAGCAAAGCGGTGGCTTTGCGCGCCCATTCGGCGGCGATGATTTCGGCGCCCTTGGTGCGCTTGAGTTCGTCGAGCTTTTCGCGCAGCGGCTTGGCCGCGCCGCGGTCGCGCCCGTTGAGCTCCTGGAACACCTCGTGCATCTGCTCATAGCTGGGGTTGGTGACCAGCCAGTCGCGGATGCGCTGGGCCCGTTCGCCGGCGGTGTGGGCCGAGAAGGCGCCACCGGTCAAAGCGTCAAGCGGATGTGGTTCGTTGGATTTGGGTGTGGTCACAGCAGGCTTTTCGGACGGAGTGGCGGGCGCGGTTTTGGGATTGGAGAAACCAAACATGGATGAACTTATTCTTGGGGTAGACCGACGGGCATTTACACACAGGTAGATGCCCGCACAGGGTAAAAAAACAAGTGGCCAAAGCAGCCACCCGTGCCCTACGGCACACGGGTCCGGATCAGGGCTAGGGGGCTATTTTCGCCGCTTTTCGAACTGGCTTGTAAATTGACGTTAGTCGCTACGGCGTAGCCAGCTGCAAGTCGGCCTGCGGACGCCAGTTGGCGTCGCCTGCGGTGGTTTTGGCAGCGCCCAGAAACAGGCGTTCCAGCGGCAGCTTCTGGGCGGCCAGGTAGTCGCGTACCGCCACGCCGCGCTGCACCGCCAGGCGCTGCACATTGTCTTCGTCGACCGGCAGATTGGCCAGCAGCAGTTGCTCCATTTCGGGCTGCGGCAGGTCTTTGAGCAGGCCCAGTGCATTGCGCGGCTTGGGGAAGCTGGCGCGCTGGTAGACCGACTTGAGCAGCGCCGGGTATTCGGCGTCGCTCACCGTGATGCCTTCCAGCTCGGCGGCGTCGGCATTGGCTGCGGCGGCGCCACCGGTCACCAGGTTACGGCGCTTCTCGGCCAGCACCCGGCGCTGCAGGCGCTGGCGCTGCATGGCTTCGCGCTCGACTTCCAGGCTGGCATTGCCGACCACGGTCATCTTCAGCGCCGGCCGGTCGGTCAGCACCTTGGCCACCTTGTCCAGGCCTTGCCGGGCGTCGGCGGTGAGCACCGCGCTGCCGGGGGCGAAGGGCACGCTGCCCAGCTCTTCCCCGCCGCCGCCAAACGCGTGCGCCAGCAGGCTGAACGGCGAGGTGATGGCCTTGGCGATCAGGTTGCCCAGGATCTTCCAGATCACCGGGCCGATGCGGAACTGCGGGTCGTTCAAGGAGCCCGACAGCGGCAGGTTCAGGTCGATCACGCCATTGCTGTCGGCCAGCAAGGCCACGGCCAGCTTGACCGGCAGGCTGGTGGGCGCACCGGCCACTTCGTCGCCAAAGGTCAGCTGGTTCAGGATGATGCTGTTGGTGGCGGTCAGCTGGCCATCGGGCTGGACGGTGTAGTGCACGTCCACGCTCATCTTGCCGCGCTCTATGCCGTGGCCGACGTAGCGGATGCTGTAAGGCGACAGCGCGGGCAGCTCCAGATCGCGCACCTTGGCGCCGATGTCCAGCGCCAACGGCTTGGCCAGCGGGTTCAGCTTGCCCAGGATCTCCAGCGAAGCCGTGCCTTCGGCGCGGCCGCGCAGCTCCAGATCGGCCAACTGCACCTGGCCCTGCGCGGGCACGGACGAGAACGCGCCCAGCTTGCCGGTCAGCTCGCTCAGGTTGGCCGAGTAATTGGGTTTGACGAAACGGTCGGAGAACAGTACCCGGCCATTCACCAGGCTGATGCCGCCCATGCGCACCACCGCACCCGGCTCATTTGAAGGATTTGGGGCGCTGGCGCTGGTAGCGACTGCGGGAGCAGCTACTTTATTTGTAGCATCGGCAGCAGGCGTTGGCGGCGGGGTGCTGGACTTGACCAGGTCCTGCAGGTTGATGCGGCCGGTTTCGTCGACCACGATGCGGGCGTAGAAGTCGCTGAGCGCGGTTTCCTTGATGTCGACGCGGGTGGCCGTGCCGGGCTTGAGGGCGACGTCCAGGCCGCGCAGGTTCAGCAGCTTCCAGCTCAGCAGCTCGCGCCCGACTGTGGGCGCCGGTGGACCATCGGCCGAGGTCGTGGGGCCGGCCATGGTGCTGTTGGCCGAGCGGTTGGCACGCAGGTCTTCGAGTGTGCCGTCGCCGCGCACCTGCAGCACCGGGCCGGCCGGGCTGGCGGTATAGGCCAGCTGGCCTTTGAAGCTGGTGTCGGCGCGCACCACGTCCACGTTCAGCGACGCGCCGAAATACGGCTCAAAGGCATGCAGCGGCAGGTGCACCAGATCCAGCTGGCCCTGGGCTGCCAGCGGCTGCAGCGCCAGCGTGCCTTTGTAAGTCAAACGGCCTGGTTCTGCATTGCCTGCACCGATGCGCGCCGACACGCTCAGGGGCGAGGCCTTGGCGCTGCCGGGCACCAGGTCTTTCATCTGCAGCTGCAAGGCGGTCACCTCGAAGGCCACCGGATCGGCATTCGCCTGGTCCAGGTACGACACGGCGCCACCGTCCAGCTGCAGGTCGGCCACACTGACGGCCCAGGGCTGAGTGGGGGTGGTCGGTGCCGCAGTGGACGCAGCGCTGCTGGCAGGCGCCGGCTTGAGCCAGGCCTCATACATCCAGCGCTGGTCTTTGCCGCGCGCCACTTTGGCCCGCGGCTCGGTAAGGCTGAGCTTGCCGATCTGGACCCGGCGCTGGGCCAAATCGACCTGGGCCTGGCTGATCTGCAGCTGACGCAGACTGGCCAGCGCGGCCATTTCTGGCTTGGCGGCCTTGGCATCGCTAGGCTGGCTGCTCTTCTTATTAGTAGCAAGCGCTGTCGCCCCTAGGGCCAGGTTGTCCAGCGTCAGCTGTTTGGCACTAAGCTGCAGCGCGTCCGGCGCCTTCCATTGCAGCTGCAGATCGGCGCTGAGCTGGCCGGTCAGGCGCGGCTCCAGCACCGAAGCCAAGTACGGCGCGGCGACCGCCAACGGCAAACCGCCGAGCTGGGCATCGACCTGGGCTTGCTGGTCGGTCGCAGACCCACTGAAGCGCAGCTCGGAGGATGTGGCTGCATCGCCAGCGATTTGCGCACTGCCTTTGAACTGCAGCGGCTGGGTGAACGGCCAGGCGATGGCGGATGCCTCCAGCGCCAGCTGCTGCACCGCCACCTGGGCCGCGGGCTGGGTGCTGGCGTCGGTCCAGCGCAGGCTGCCGCTGTGCAGGGCCAGCTTGTCGACGCTGACCTTCCAACCCGCGGGTTGAGCATCTTTTGTGCCGCTGGCGCTGGCAGCTGCTGCGGGAGCAGCTATTGTTTTACTAGCAACCGGGGCAGATGCCAGGTTCAGCCGACCAGCAGCATCGCGGCGCAGGTCGAGCGCGGGCGCGGCCAGTTCGACGGCGGACAGCTTGACGGTCTGCTCCAGTGGGCGCAGCGCATCCACCGTGAGCTTGAGCGTGTCCAGCGCCAGCCAGCCCGCGCCCTGCGGATTGGCCAGCTTGATCTTGTCGGCCTGCAGCACGCCGCTGATCCGTAGCGAGAGCTTGGGCGTCTGCTCGAACGCGAGTTGCAGGTCCGCATTCAGCACCGCCGCCTGCAGCTTCACCGGCAGGCTGGCGGGCAGATAGGGCAGGTAAGGCGCCAGGTCCATGTTCTTCAACTGGAAGCTGGCGTCGGTCTTGCGCGAGACGGCAAACGGAGTGGTCTGCGCAGCCGAGTCGAAATGGCTGCCATTGAGGGTGAAGGCCAGCCGCGGCTCGGCCTTGATCTCGCGCTGCGAATCCAGGTTGCTGATGAACGGCAGGCCCAGGTGCAAATCGCGCAGGGCATGGGTGGCACCAACGGGCTGGTCGACAAAGTCCACCGCACCACCGGTCAGGGTGATGTTGTAGAGCGCAAAAGCCGGCGTGGGGCTGGGCGTGGGCTCGGACGGGCTGCTGAGGCGGGCCAGTACGTCGTCAAAATCGTAATGGCCATCGCCCTGGTGGGTGATTTTGAGCACCGGCTGGTCGATCGCGATGCCGTCCACCACCGGCGCCAGCCGCCGCAGCGACTGCCACAGTGCCGCATCCACCACGATGCGCTGCACCTGCAGCTGCGGCACCGTGCCGCTGGCGGCGGCGATGGACACGTTGTCCAGAGTCAGCGCCAGGGTCCAGGGGTGGAAGTCCACATGGCCGACCTGCACCTGGCGGCCCAGCTTCTCGGTGCCTTGCTTTTCAGCCTGGCTCTTCACTATATAAGGCAGGGCCAACCAGGCCAGGCCCCAGAGTAGCAGTGCGCCGACCAATACGTACAGCGTGCGGCGCAGCCATTTATTTCCAGAAAGCAGTTCGAATGTCATAGCGGGCATTTTGCCGCCAGACCGCAGCGGTACAACACGGGAAAGCGCGCGCCCAAAAACATGAAAGCCCGGACGGTAGGTGTTGAGCCTGGCCGCCGGGCCTGACGGCGAACTTGCGGTTCATGCCGTCTTGGGTTGCAAGGGAGAGAGTGATGTCCCCCATTGCATTGGAAACAAGAGATTGCTTCCATATAGTTCCGGGGCTGCTGCACACCACCGTCGCAAAGTGTCGGGTGGCGTTGGCTCCTACCGGAGAGCGCCCGTTTTGAGGCGGGCGCTGTCAATTTAGGCCATGGTGGGAGGGAATTCAAATCTGGTTTTCAATGCAAATCCTTCCAGCGATTGAGTCAATGTGATTGACAAGCCGCGCTGGCCCGGCGCATACGCGCAAGGGTGGGATGACGCTCAAAAAGCCCTACTAGACACAAAAATCTACAAACTTGCACCCGGTTTTACCTGCCCAAAACTGCGGCAATTTGGGCGGTATACAAAGCAATTGTAAAAATTTGAAAAAGAGCATCGGCCAGGCCCATTTATGCACTTTTATCGACTAGCCAAATTTTGCATAGGCCTTTGTAAGAACCTGTAAACACTGGGTAGCGAGCTCTGCTTTGTGTAGCAGTAGCATTTTGTAAGCCCTATCACGACGGGATCGGATGCTGCACTTTTTCAGCGCCCTTGGCGTCCCTCTCAACACAATAAGCTGTAAATAAAGACAGGTAAAATTCACATTTTTAGAATATCAAGTCGATTCGATATGCTTGACTCGATATTAATAGTCCTCCTAGAATCCGCCGTCCCCCCGTAAACCGCTACGGACAAACCGACCCGCTGCCGACCCCCGGCTAAGTCAAATCGCTGCCTACGTCTCGAAGACACCGCAGGATTTTGATGGCGTACCAACCCAATCGAAGTGCCAAAGCGAATTGCTCTTACGCAATCTGTCGCCCCCGGCCTTCGCGAGATGAGGAAGTGCTATGACAGCGTTACAGAAGTTAGGGAATGGGTTGCGAACTTTCGCATCCGACATTGCCCAAGGCTTTTTTGAGATCACCCACAACGGATTTGCCCTCTTGGGCTTGGTTGTGGCCTTTACCGTAGTGACCATGACCGCCCGGCCCGATTTGCGCCAGGTTGCCGAAGTCCAGCTGATGGGCTGGCTGCAAGAGCGCCAGGTCGAAGCCACTGGCATGGATACCATCGAAGCGGTAGCCGAGCCCGAGGCGGTAGACCGCGCCACGGCCAGCAATCCGCAAGATCTGCCCAAGCAGCAAGCGGCTGTGGCCTACTGGCTGAGCAAGAAGTACCATGTCGCGGCCGAACCGGTCAGCGCCTTGGTGGCCGAGGCTTATGAGCTGGGCCGCCGCGTCAAGCTCGACCCGACGCTGATTCTGGCCGTCATGGCCATTGAATCCGGCTTCAACCCATTTGCCCAAAGTGCCGTTGGCGCCCAAGGCCTGATGCAGGTCATGACCCGTGTGCACACCGAGAAATACGACGTGTTCGGCGGCAAATTGGCCGCGTTCGACCCGCTGACCAATCTGCGCGTAGGCGTGAAGGTGCTGCAAGAGTGCATTTCGCGCGCTGGTTCCGTCGAAGGCGGACTGCGCTACTACGTGGGTGCAGCCAATATTGAAGACGACGGCGGCTACGCCGGCAAGGTGATGGCCGAACACGGCCGCCTGCAGCAAGTGGCCGCGGGCCGCCCTACCCCTGTTACCACCCCGCGCGCCATTCCGGTCGCGGCACCGGCTGTGAAGCCTCAAGCACCAGCAGAAGCGGAAAAGGTCGCCGCTTTGATGGCTTACTAAGCCTCCGTTACACTAGCACCGTACGCAACTGGCGATAGGCGTGACCCCTGGATTTGATTCAGGGTGCTCACGCTGACGTGGACCACCGCAGCGGCCTTCTTAGCAAGGTCATGCGGGCAACCACTGGGAAGCGTGCCGCCAAATCCGTTTGGCGTTCAGCCGTTCGCCTGGGCAGCACTTGTTCCACCCCAAAGACTTTCGTCTCATAGGACTGCCATGTACGACCGCCAGATTTTGATCGAGCAAACCGACCCCGAGCTGTTTGCAGCCATCCAGGCTGAAAACGCCCGCCAAGAGCACCATATCGAGCTCATCGCCAGCGAAAACTATGCCTCGCCCGCCGTCATGGCTGCGCAAGGCTCGCAGCTGACCAATAAGTACGCCGAAGGCTATCCTGGCCGCCGCTACTACGGTGGCTGCGAGTACGTGGACGTAGCCGAGCAGCTGGCGATTGACCGTGTCAAACAAATTTTCGGCGCCGAAGCCGCCAACGTGCAACCGCATTGCGGCGCGTCCGCGAACGAGGCCGTGTTCCTGGCCTTCTTGAAGCCCGGCGACACCATCATGGGCATGAGCCTGGCCGAAGGCGGTCACCTGACGCATGGCATGGCACTGAACATGAGCGGCAAGTGGTTCAACGTGGTCAGCTACGGCTTGAACGCCAAAGAAGAAATCGACTACGACGCGATGGAGCGCAAGGCCCACGAAACCAAGCCAAAACTGATTATTGCGGGCGCCAGCGCTTACTCTCTTGCTATCGACTTTGAGCGCTTCGCGAAAGTCGCCAAGGCAGTAGGCGCGATCTTCATGGTCGACATGGCGCACTACGCCGGCCTGATTGCTGCAGGTATCTACCCGAATCCCGTGCCGCACGCCGACATCGTCACCTCGACCACCCACAAGAGCCTGCGCGGCCCGCGCGGCGGCATCATCTTGATGAAGTCGGAGTTTGAGAAAGCCATCAACAGCGCCATCTTCCCCGGCCTGCAAGGCGGCCCGCTGATGCACGTGATTGCAGCCAAAGCTGTAGCCTTCAAGGAAGCGCTGGCGCCGGAATTCAAGACTTACCAACAGCAAGTCTTGCGCAACGCCCAGGTTGTTGCCGAGACCCTGACCCAGCGCGGTCTGCGCATCGTCAGCGGCGGCACCCAAAGCCACCTCATGCTGGTGGATTTGCGTGCCAAGGGCATTACCGGCAAGGAAGCTGAAGCCGTGCTGGGCAGCGCCCACATGACGATCAACAAGAACGCCATCCCCAACGACCCTGAAAAGCCGATGGTCACCAGCGGCGTGCGCATAGGCACACCCGCCATGACCACCCGTGGCTTCAAGGACGAGGAAGCCCGCGCCACCGCCAATTTGGTAGCCGACGTGCTGGACAACCCACGCGACGAAGCCAACCTGGACGCCGTGCGCGCCAAGGTCGCCGCACTCACCAGCCGCTTCCCGGTCTACCGTTAAGCCCGCGTGGTTTAACGCACTGCCATGAAATGCCCCTTCTGCGGCCACGGTGAGACCCAAGTGGTCGAAACCCGTGAATCCGATGACGGCGACCTGGTACGTCGCCGCCGCCGCTGCGGGGGCTGTGAGCAGCGCTTCACCACCTATGAGCGCGCAGAAGTAGCCATGCCCAGTGTGGTCAAAAAAGACGGCAGTCGAACTGACTTTGACCGCAGCAAACTACAGGCATCCATGCGCCTGGCCTTGCGCAAGCGTCCAGTCGGTATTGAACAAGTGGAAGCAGCGCTAGACAGGATTGAACGCACCCTTCTATCGAGTGGAATTAAGGAAATGCCCACAGCCAAGCTGGGCGAACTGGTAATGCGCGAACTCAAGAACCTCGACAAAGTCGCTTACGTGCGTTTTGCATCGGTGTACCGCAGCTTTGAAGATGTGGATGAGTTCAGCCGGTTGATCCAGGATATTTGAAGCATTGCGCTAGGCTCGAAAAATAGAATCAGCGGTCGGTTTCACAGGACCAGCGGGCAGATTAACGGCACGGGTTGCATGCACAATCTGATACATGTTTGTTTACATGTCCCCTGCACACCCAAACCGTCATCGAGGCTTTACGGTAATCGAGCTGATGGTTACCGTCGCTCTCGTGGCCATTCTTGCCGCACTGGCCGTTCCCTCGTTACGCGCATTCATTGTGCGCAACAATTTTTCCAGCATGGGCAATGAATTCAGCGGCAGTATTTTGCGAGCGCGGAATGAAGCAGTGAGCAAGAACATGTGCGTCACCATGTGCATGAGCAGCACGGTAGATACCACAACAGGAAATGGACCAGTTTGCTTAACCAACGGCCAAGACTGGCAAGTTGGTTGGATTGTGTTTTTGAACCCCGAATGCAACACCACAATCAACCGCCCACAGGAAACTAATGCCAGCGGCACGCTCGTCAATAAGCCTGAGAACATGCTACTGGTAAGAAGAACCGGAAATGCCGACTACACACTGATGTCGCAAAGTACTACTCGCAAAATCCAGTTCAACCCACGGGGAAACTCAAACCTTGGCGCAGCTGGTCGATTTGATCTAGTTTATACAGACAACCAGTTGTCAAACGCATATGGTTTTAGCATCTGCCTGGATGCTTTGGGGCGGACGCGATCGGTTCCAGCCGCAGTCGTTTGCAATAGCTATTAGGAGTGGATGCTATGCCAAATGTTCACATCCTCATCCAACCGCATTCAAACCGCGCTCGTGGCGTCACACTTATTGAAGTGCTGGTAGCCATAGTCATCCTATCTATAGGACTTCTGGGCATAGCAGGCCTTCAGGTCGCAACCACAAAATTTAAACTCGGAAGCCAGGCTCGCGCAGCAACCGCCTCGCTTTACGCCGATTACGCAGATTTAGCGCGTCTGAACCCTGACATGCTAGGGAAAAGCTGGGTGTCTGGCGGTCGGCTTACAGCAGTACCAGACCATGCCGGCTACAGTTCTCTATATGCATTCCCTGCCTACTCGGACACTGCAACATATGCGAATAATCCGGATGCCATCGGCATTAGCTACCCGACGGGTAGCACTTGGGCTAACCAGCAAGCCATCAGCGATACCACACTTCAAACCCAGATAAATGCCGTAGCCTGTGAAGGTAGCAATGCCATATGTATACCTGCTGACCGCGCCACATACGATATGCTAAGTTGGCGCCAGCGCGTGCGCAACAGTCTGCCACAGGGAGCCGTTTTTGTAACGGGTGACCGTAGTACTGGCGTGGTGGTCACGCTTATGTGGCTCGACAAAGACAACACCGATCAAACGGCAACCACTAACGACGGCACCAGTGGGACCCAGCCAAATTTGGTTCTGGCCACCCAATGCAGCACTGTCGCAAGCACCAACTTTGGCCTCGCGCGGCAAACCTGCTGCCCCGATGCCGCGGCAGCACCTGCTGGAGTGCGTTGTAACCGCTTTTCCTTCATGCCATGAAACACAACAAACTGTTTGTACACCAGCGCGGCGTTACGCTGATTGAACTGATGGTGACAATTGCCATCACTTTGTTTTTAGTAGCGGCTGCAGCCTATGTTTATCTGGGCACAAGAGAAACCCAACGTGCCATTGATCGAAACGGCAGCAATGCCGAAACCGGCACGTTTGTACTACAGCTGATCGGCCGCGACATCATGAAAGCGGGCTACTACCCAGCCAATATCTCCCGCGTCACCACCGACGAAGGTTTCCCCAAGTTGGCCGGCTTCCCTCCCACCAAGGACATCAACAATAACGCACTGGCAACCGACTGGACGCCCCCTACACCGCAGTCAGTTTATCTATCAGGCCTGTTTGGCTGTGATGGCGCGCAATATGATCCAACAGCCACTCCTCCCTGCGGTACGCCTTCGGCCAACGAGCCTGACTCGCTTGTGGTGAATTACTTCACCAACGACAACATGGGTGTCAACGTAGGCGATCGATTTGACTGTAGCGGAGCAGATGTCGCCAACAGTGCCAGCAACGGTAATAGGCTCAATACAGTGCAACCCCTTCAGGCGCCACTCCAGCCGCTATTTGTATCCAACCGCTATGCAATTTCTGCAGCCAAAAAAACCCAAATCGATCAGCAGGAAATAACAACCCGAAGCTTCGCATGTGTTGGCAACGGCAGCGGCGACAACGCTGGAAGTACCGGAATTCCCTACCAACCCATACTTGCTGGCATTGAAGATATGCAAATCACTTATGGGGTTTTTGCCGCGACTGCCAACCAAGATCGTCGAACGCCAGATAAATACTACACAGCGACCGAGGTCAGCAATTTGGCGACTGTATCGGTGGAGTTCGGGGCGCTGGGCGTAACACCGCTGCCACCATGGTCTCGAGTTGTTTCAGTTCGCGTTTGTGTCATGACAAAAAGCGTAGGAGCCGCCCCCAAGATTGCCGACAAAGCCGGCGTTGAGCGGAAATATCTGGACTGCAAAGGCGTAGAGCAAACCCAAGCAGCAAGTGACAGCAGTTTGCGAAAGCGCTTTGTTCAAGAGTTTGCTGTTCGCAATCGGCTGAACCAGACCTACTAGTTCCACACTATGACAAGGCCAAAGAAATTAACGCTCATGCGTTACACACAGCCCGCCCAATCTCAACGAGGAGTCGCACTAGTCATGGTGTTGCTTTTTTTAATAGCAATTACAGGTTTAACAGTCTGGGCTGCTCGCCAATCCATGCTCGGCGAAGGTATGGCCCGCAATCAGCAAGATATGGAGGTAGCCAGACAGGCTGCAGAATCCGCTCTACGCGATGCTGAACGGGATATTGAAAATGCAGGACTAAATGTAGCTAATTGGGCAGTCAATCCCAACCTCTTGGCAGGAAAGTCTTGCTCAAGGACTGCGCGCAAATTGATTGCCATTGACTTCACAACTAATTGCGCCAAAGGGCTATGTCTTCGCACCGAAGCGCAATATGCGAGTTATCAATGGAGTACAGCAGATACATTGACCGGCGGTGAACCTTGGTGGCCGAGTAGTAAAGGCGGTCAATGGGTCAATGACTTTAATGGAAGTACTGTTACCAAGCCTGGTAGAACACCCGTAGACACAAGTAACTGCGAAACATTTACAGGGGGTGTACCACTTGGCACATATACCGGAGCATCCCCAATTAAAGGTGTAGCAGTCCAACCCGAGTATCTGATTGAATACTTCAAGCGTTCAGTACCCGGGCAGCAAGAAAAAGACATATACCGTATCACCGCACGAGGATTTGGCTACACCCCTCGCACTCAGGTGGTTGTTCAGTCCATTTTTCTACCTTAGTCGGTATGAGTGACACGTATTCTATTGATTAACCGAAAAGTAATTCTCTCTGGAGCCTCTATGCTAATAGTCCAAAAATTTTGTACAGCTATACTTATGACTGCAGCATTAGGAGGGCTTCTGCCTGCACAAGCAACTTCGGTAGAAGTATCGTCGCCACGCCCCTTAGTTCCACCAAACGTCACGACCAGCTCCAATCGGCCAATGATCATGTTGGCAGCCTCAAAGGACCACAGTATGTTTGGTCCCGTGTATACAGATTTTGAAGATCTTGATGACGATGGCACAATTGATACAACGTTCAAGCCCACATTCAAATACTACGGCTATTTTGATCCTACAAAATGCTACGCATATGACAATACCAATAAGCAATTTAATCCCGCAGCATCATCCATTATTATTACATCCACTGTAACAACGAATGGCGTCACCAAAACACTGGAAAGATATACATGCACTTCGGCGCAAAGTTACTGGAGTGGAAATTTCCTAAATTGGTCCACCATGACCCGTTTGGATGTTGTTCGAAAAATGCTATATGGTGGAACACGCAGTACAGATGCAACTGGAAATACAGTTCTTGAACGCGTAAAGCTTAACTGGGATGCACATTCATTCGTCAAATACTACCGCGGCACTGACATAAGAGATTACACGCCATTCACAACTGCAGCGTTGACAAAGACTACGGGCAGCAATCCAAACGTGTACGCAGGCCTAAGTATCTGCAACCTAGGCACAAATGACAGCACCACTGCATCCCCAAACCCACCCATAATGAGAATGGTGAAGGGAAATGTTCGCTTTTGGGCCACAGTAGAATATGAAGTATGCCAATGGAGAGACACATACAATTCCGGAACTTTTGGGCCTAAATTAGCCCGATACTATAGAAATTCTGATATTGACGGAATTTCCCACGAAGTCACCATTCCGTCTATTGCTAGAGATGGAGCAACTTATAGCAGCATAGGTCCGGAATTAACTGTACGAGTGAAGGTATGTGACCCTGCATTTATTGGAGAGGAAAGGTGCCAAGCTTTTCCATCCAATTCAACGACCAATTTAAAACCATACGGTTTATTCCAGGAATTCGGATACGCCGCGGCAGGGACTGCCGCGAGAGCGGAATTTGGAGTTATTACAGGTAACTATAGCGAGAACTATACAGCTGGCACCCTACGCAAAAATATGGGTGATTTTGCCGATGAAATTAACCCAAGTACCGGCGTTTTTTGCCATAGCGCTTCTTCTGGTTGTGCAACCACATTAGCGGCCCCAGATGGTCGCACCACCGGCATAGGTGCAATCAAGACATTTGACTCGATATTATTGAATGATAGAACCTCTCGAAGTTACGGATCGTCAGGCACGCCGAGTTCTGTATCCCAAGGCTCTTTATCCTCCTGGGGAAATCCAATTGGAGAAATGCTGGTACAAGCGCTTCAGTATTACTCTTACGACGGTTCTACGCCATCTCCCACAAATCCAAGCACAACCACAAAAGATACGGCGCTAGGACTTCCAACCAGAACTTGGAGTGACCCACTATCAAACTCCAATGCAACACGAAACAGTTTATATGGCAACTCGATTTGTCGCCCTTTAAATACATTACTACTATCCAGCAGCAGCTTGAGTTTTGATGGTCAAGCCGCCACTCCTTTTGCGACCTTACCCAATAGAACGGGGGATATCGCCAGCTATACAAACACGGTAGGTGCAACGGAAGGCATAAACAATAGCTTGCGTTCTATTGGGTCGGTTACTGGTGGTTATGGTGATTCCTGCTCAGCCAAAAGCGTGGTGAATTTATCTGATGTTTCAGGAATTTGCCCTGAAACACCTGCCATGGGAGGTACTTATCAGGTAGCAGGAGCAGCACTGTATGGCAATACTTCCAAAATTCGCACAGTAGCTACACCACCAAGCGATCTGCAATACGTGAAGAATGCCTTGAAAGTCAAAACCTTGGCGGCATCGCTCACTGGTGGTGCGCCGCGCATTGACGTACTGGTACCAGGAACCGGGACTAGCGCATCAAATCCAGCCAAATATGTATACATCACTCCCGAAAGTCTACAAAGCGGCGGCGGTATCAGTGCACCACTCACATTTGCGTCAATCAGCGCAAGCGCGACGCACGGTGCATTTATTGTCACTTGGAACGATATTTTAATGGGTGGCGACTATGACATGGATATCGTAGGCTATTTACGCTACGACATTATCACCAATGCAACTACGCCTACAAGTTACGACATAAAGGTCACAACGGATATACCAGGTGTCTGCGGTGGTGGAGCAGGAACCCATGGATTCAGTATTATTGGAGTCAAAAATTTGCTAAATGCGGATGCTAATGGTCGATACTTAACGCATCAGCATTACAACGCTGGAACGTTACCAGGAATGCCTGCAACTTCACAGTATTTATGTGGAGACAATACTTACAGAAATTTAACCAGCCCAGCCAACACAACCTATAGAAACTTAACCTTAACCAGCCCTGCCTTTGCGGGTGCATACAGCGCGACAGTGTGCAATGTTACGGGAACAGGAGCAACGGGTGATCCAGATATTCCAACAGCCGCCGCTTACTGCACCGTCAAAGATGTTGATTATCCAGTTTCTTTAACTTTTCATATGGATGGTGCATCCAATGCTCTAATTAAAGACCCATTATTTTACGCAGCCAAATATGGCGCATTTGACTCTAGTACAAAAAACAATAACAACACTTATACGGATTTAGCGCTCCCGCCATCTGTAGATTCATGGGATAAAGTCAAAAGCGATGGATCTTTAGGAGCGGACGGCGTGCCCGATAATTATTTCTTGGCCCGTCGTCCAGATCTGCTTGAGGCACAGTTGCGCAAAGCTCTAGATAGCTTGGCCAAGAATGCAAACTCCGCCCCTGCGACAACGTCAGGACAGCTGGCGGAAGGCAGCTATAAATATGTCGCAAAGTTCGACTCCACGACCGTCACAGGTGATGTTGCAGCTTACAAGCTGCTCAGTAGCGGTGCGTTTGACAGTAACCCCACGTGGGAAGTTGGGGAGTTGTTAAAAATCCGCGCCAGCACAGACTACGTAGCCCCTAATCGTCCAGGTAACTCGCGTCAGATCATTACCAATTTCGGAAACAAGAGCACTACAAACACTGCAGCAGCAATGCGCTTCCGTTGGACTGATTTACCCGCCGGGTATGTCACCCAGATGACTACATCCAGCACCAACACCCTCAGCGCCACCAATGCTGCGCTGGTTCTGAATTACATGCGCGGCGATCAATCACTAGAAAGCGCCTCTACTGGACTGAGGGAGCGGGGCGATAATTTATTGGGCCCTATCGTAAATGCCACGCCGTGGGTTCAAGCGCCGCCTTCAGCGAACTTCCTTGAATACCAATCTCCCGGCTACACGGCGTTCGCCAATGACTCCGTCAATGTATCCCGCGAAAAACTACTATGGGTTTCGGCTAACGATGGGATGCTCCATGCATTCTGCGCAGAAGGAGGAGGCACGGTATGTCCTACAGGGGGCAGCGAATTGTTCGCCTATGTCCCAGGCATGTTGGCCAATCGATTGGCCGAAATTCCTCTACAGCGAGGAATTGTAGGCCGAACCCGCTTGCAAGGTGCTAACTTCACATTGGATACAACCGAAACCCAACCCGACAGCACAGTATGGGCTTATGTGGATGGCAGCCCTTTTACCGCAGATGTAAAAACTAATATTGTGGTCGCAACTTCGACCACGGCTGAAACTGGTACCTGGAAGACCATGGCCTTCAGTTCGCTGGGACGAGGAGGACGAGGAATATTTGCCTTGGACGTCACCAATATAAGCACACTTGCTGCAGCAGAAAGTAGCCCTAACAGCATCTTTCAATGGCAGTTCACCCGTGATGATGACGATGACCTCGGATACCTAGTGGGCGACATCGGCACCAATACAAACACACGACAGGCCAATCCGGTAGTTAAGCTGAATAACGGTAAGTTCGGGCTGCTACTAGGAAATGGTTACCGATCAGCCAACGGAAAAGCTGTTTTGTTCATTTTGTTTGTAGATGGACCAAGCATCACCAGTGGCTGGACGGGCCAATACGTAAAAATAGTGGCAGATGCAGGCCCCAACAACGGGCTGATGGGTGTCACTTGGCTAGATCGAGACAACAACGGTACAGCAGACGCAGTGTATGCAGGTGATTTGAAGGGGAATCTGTGGAAATTCGACATCAGCAGTGCAGTTAGTACGGCCAACTGGGATGTCGCTTACAAAGGCACTGGTACACCAGCGGTTAACCGTCCGCTATTCACCGCTCAAAATAGCGTCACAACCGGCAATGTCACTACGGTGACCCCCCTGCCCATCGTTGCAGCCCCGGAGTACGTTTATCCTGCTTTCGATGGACTCATCATCAACTTTGGCACGGGCAATGCTTTGGAAACAGGTGACTTTCCAAAGACCTCGGTACCACAACGCATATTTGGCTTATGGGATCGTCCAGCGTTTAGCTCGACAGACCAAAACGGTACTGGACCGATGATTCAATCCGACCTATCCACGCTGATTACTAGAGCCTATGCGCGAAGCAGCACTGGTGTAGTGACGGCGACACCGAACTCCACTACTGGAGGTGTTTCTACATACACGGCTATAGACTGGACTAGCAAAGATGGTTGGTATTTCAATTTTCCAGGTGCGAGTCCCCCACCAAATACGCCGAACCTGTCGGAAATGCTCTTAGCTGATCCAGATGTGCAGGCTGGGTATTTGTTGTTCCCCACTGTTCGTCAAAAGGTAGGTACGGAAAGCTGTAACAACACACCAGATGTCACGCTCTACATCATTGACCCCATAGCAGGCATTCCCACACGCAAAGCTCAGGGCTTAGCCAGTGATGGGACTTTGATTGCAGGAACCCCTGTGATTAGCCAGAAGTGGGTGACGGTCACCAACCGGTCCACGGCAACCTACAAGCCACAGACCTGTGTTTCCGGAGAAGCTGGCTGCACCAATGTCAACGCAACCACAGGCATTGGTGAAAAGGATGCAACTTGTCCTCCGGGAAGCAAGGCCCTGTCATCGGAGAGCGGATCTGAAAGCCGTACTCTGTGTTACAACCCTTTGGGCCGCGTGCAATGGCGTGAAATTCCTGGACTGAGGACGGACCAATGAAGAACTTGAAGCGCCAGCAGGGCTTTACATTAATAGAGTTAATGATCACGGTTGCCGTTATCGGCATATTGGCAGCGATCGCCTTTCCCAGCTATACAGAGCAGATAGCCCGCGGTCGCCGCACTGAGGCGCAAACGGTTTTGTTGAGCGGCCAACAATGGATGGAGCGTTTTTACTCGGAAAACTATCGTTACGACCAGAATAGCGCGGGAACTGCGGTGACGGATACCAGTCAATTTCCCGCACGAGTAGCCTCTACTCCTGCTGCAGCGTATTACGCCATCACAGTAAGCAATTCAGCATCCAGCCCCCGCACCAGCTATACCATTACAGCTACACGCAAAACCGGTACGAGCATGGCTGCGGATCGCTGCGGCGATATGACAGTGGACCACCTGGGGCGGCGCAGCATCGTGGCAGGCACGTACACAGCCAAGGCTGGATCCAACCTCACCACGGCGATCGCCTACTGCTGGAAATAGGGTCAGGCACTGTACCCGAGAGAATGCGTATTGCCACCGTTGTATGGGCAGCTATCGGCTCATTGGTTATCCATACTGCAATCCTTGGGCTACTTTGGCCAACCACTCCACCGCAACGTATATCCGACAGTCCCTCAACATCCGTCATTCAAGCACGCTTGCTCACCGAGACTAGCACCCAAAAGGAGGAGGAAGCACGAACCTCAGGGCAGCTTCAAGCAGCTGTCATTGCGCCAGAGCCACCTTTGGTCACTCCACGCAAAACAAAAGCTCGATCCAATCACGATACGCCCAACCCGATAGCTGCAGCAACTTCGGCAGAGCAATCCATACCAACCGCTCCAAGCCGCGAAGGCTACTTGCCTATTGAAAAAGTAGACCAACCTGCAACACCGCTAGGTGACTGGGAGATAGATCCCGAAATGTTGCCACGCAATACCACTCTACGGGTAGCAATACAACTCTGGATATCCGCGCAAGGGACGATCGACTATTGGGATCTGCTAGACACATCCATATCAGACCCGGATTTAGTTCAAAAAGCTCTCGCCACAATCGAGCAGACCCGCTTACAGCCAGCCTTGCTAAACCATACCGCGGTGCCTAGCGTACGTAGGTTAGAGCTTGTCATTAGCCGCGAATAGTATTTGCCGATGCTCTCTTCGTCCATATGTAGAAAATCATCCCGTGACTGACTTCGATCTCGATTTGATGCAGCAAGCGCTGGCCCAAGCAACCCAAGCCCGCCTGCTCGCCCCCCCCAACCCAGCTGTCGGCTGCGTTATCACCACCCGAGATGGGCAGATTCTGGGTACAGGTCACACCCAGCGCGTAGGTGGCCCGCACGCCGAAGTCATGGCGCTGCGCGATGCCGCAGCCCGCGGCCACAGCGTGCAGGGCGCGACGGCCTATGTCACCTTGGAGCCCTGCTCCCACCACGGCCGTACCGGCCCATGCTGCGATGCGCTGATTTCAGCCGGTATCCGCAGACTGGTCGCCTCCATCGCCGACCCTAACCCCGTCGTCGCCGGCAACGGTTTTGCCCGGCTGCGCGCCGCTGGCGTCGAGGTTGAAATCGGCCCCGGAGCCGCCGAGTCCCGCGAACTCAACCTCGGCTTCTTCAGTCGCATGGTACGTAAAACACCTTGGGTGCGGATGAAAATCGCTGCCTCGCTGGACGGCAGCACGGGCTTGGCCAATGGCGACAGCCAATGGATCACATCACCTGCAGCCCGAACGGATGGCCATGCTTCCCGGGCCCGCGCCTGTGCGGTGTTGACGGGCATCGGCACCATCCTCAAAGACAATCCCTCGCTGGACGCGCGCTTGGTCGATACGCCGCGGCAACCGCATCTGGTGGTACTGGACAGCCGGCTGGAGACTCCGCCTGACGCTCATATTTTTATAGCTGGTCGCGCAGTCTATATATGCGCTAGCGAGCAAAATGACATTAAAAAGGCAGCCTTGGAGGCGGCAGGAGCCACTGTGCTTTACCTGCCCGATGCGGCAGGCCGGGTCGATCTGGCGGCAATGCTGCGCGAACTAGCGCGGCGCGAGATCAACGAAGTGCATGTGGAAGCCGGCCACACCCTCAACGGCGCGCTGGTCCAGGCCGGTTTAGTGGATGAATTCTTGGTCTACCTGGCACCCATGCTGATAGGCCCGGGCCTGGATATGGCCAGCCTATTGCCGCTGGACCAGCTGTCCGACGCAGTGCCTTTGGAGTTCACATCGGTCAGCCAAGTCGGCCCCGATATCCGCATCGCCGCACGCATTCCGGGCCGCGACCAGTTCTGAACAACTGCGCGGAATTTTCCCCCGCGCCAAGATCCATCCGAAACCCTGCGAAAATAGCCGGATGTTTACCGGAATCATCACCGGCGTGGGGCGCATCGTCGCCGTGCACGACCTGGGCAGCTCTTCATCGCATGGCAAACGTCTCACCCTAGAGACGCCCGCCGGGTATCTGGACGACGTGGGTTTGGGGGACAGCATCGCGCTCAACGGCGCCTGCATGACCGCCACCACTCTCAGCCCCAGCCAGCGCCAATTCACCATCGACATTTCCGCCGAGTCGCTCGACAAGACGACCGGTCTGGACACGCCAGGCCCCGTCAATCTGGAAAAGGCCTTGCGCGCCCACGACCGGCTGGGCGGCCACATCGTCTCCGGCCATGTGGACGGCATAGGCAGCGTGACCGAGTTCAGCCAGATCGGCGAAAGCTGGCTGCTGGTCATCCTGGCGCCGCCCAGCCTGGCCAAATACCTAGCCTACAAGGGCTCGATCACAGTCAACGGGGTCAGCCTCACCGTCAACCAGATTACCGACATGGCCGCGGGATGCGAGATGCGTATCAACCTGATACCGCACACGGTGGACAACACCGCACTCGGCAACCTGCGCGTCGGCTCCAGCGTCAATCTGGAGATTGACCTGATCGCACGCTATGTGGAGCGCATGCTCCAGGCCGACCCGCAGCAACCTGTAAAGCCAGCACCATGACAGCACCCTCTCCCGTCGCCATCTCTCCGGTCGAAGACATCGTTGCCGACATACGCGCCGGCCGCATGGTGATTCTGGTCGACGAAGAAGACCGCGAAAACGAAGGCGACCTGATCCTGGCAGCTGACCATGTAAGCGCCGAAGCCATCAACTTCATGGCCCGCCATGCGCGCGGCTTGATCTGCCTGACCCTGTCGCGTGAAATGTGCGAACGCCTGCAGCTGCCGCCCATGGTGGCGCGCAACGGCACCAAACAAGGTACGGCATTCACCATTTCCATCGAAGCCGCCGAGGGCGTCACTACCGGCATCTCCGCGGCCGACCGCGCCCGCACCGTGCAAGCCGCCGTGGCCCGCAATGCCAGCGCCAGCGATCTGGTGCAGCCCGGCCACATCTTCCCGCTGCAGGCCGTAGATGGTGGCGTGCTGATGCGCGCCGGCCATACCGAAGCCGGCTGTGACCTGTCCGTGATGGCCGGCTGCAGTCCCGCATCGGTGATCTGCGAAGTGATGAACGACGACGGCACCATGGCCCGCCTGCCGGACCTGCAGATCTTTGCCGCGCTGCACGGCCTGAAGATCGGCACCATTGCCGACCTGATCGAATACCGCAGCCGCAATGAATCCCTGATCGAGCAAGTCGGCAGCCGGCAGATTGAAACCGCCTTTGGCAGCTTCACCGCGCGAGCCTTCCGCGACAAGCCCAGCGGCGGCGTGCATCTGGCCTTGGTCAAAGGCAGCTGGGCCGCCGATGAATCGATTGCCGCGCGCGTGCACGAGCCGCTGTCGGTACTCGACGTATTGGAAGTGAACCGCAGCCTGCACTCCTGGAGCCTGGACGCCAGCCTGCGCCACATCGCAACTGAGGGCAAAGGCGTCGCCGTGCTGCTGAACTGCGGCGAAAGCGCCGCCGAGCTGCTGGCCCAGTTTGACGGCACCGCCCGCCCGGCCCAGGCCCCTGAACGCGGCCAGATGGACCTGCGCACCTACGGCATTGGCGCACAGATTCTGCTGGCCTGCGGCGTACACAAGATGCAACTCATGGGCAGCCCACGGCGCAGCCCCGGCCTGGTCGGCTACGGGCTGGAAACCACCGGCTACCTGGCGCCCCAAGAACCCGGCTCAGGTACCACCTAAGCCCCCAACAAGCACACAAGGAACCCACATGCTGGAAGCTGACAAAGGCGGCCTCGCGCCCCAGGATGCCCGCTGGAACGGCAGCAAGCTGCGTATCGCCATCGTGCAAGCCCGTTTCAACGAAGCCATCACCAACGCCCTGGCCGACGCCTGTAAAGGCGAACTGGAAGCCCTGGGCGTGCTGGCCAGCAATATCGACCACGTGCAAGTCCCCGGCGCCCTCGAAGTACCGTTGGCACTGCAAGCGCTGGCCGAAACCGAGCAATACGACGCCATGGTCGCCCTGGGCTGCATCATCCGCGGCGAGACCTACCACTTCGAACTGGTGGCCAACGAATCCGGTAGCGCCGTTACCCGTATCGGGCTGGACTACCAAATCCCGATTGCCAACGCAATCATCACCACCGAAAACCTGGCGCAAGCCGTGGCCCGCCAAACCGACAAGGGCGTTGATGCGGCCCGTGTTGCTGTGGAAATGGCCAACCTGCTGGAACAATTGGCATGAGCACCCCTGACAACACCACCCCACCCGCCTCTGCCACCAAGCGGCCGCGCCAATCGCGTAGCGGCCTCACCGACACCGGCGTGCGCAAAGCCGCCGCCAAGTCCGACCGCAGCCGTGCCCGTGAATTCGCCCTGCAGGCGCTGTACCAGCACCTGGTGGGCCGCAACGACGCGGCGGCTATCGATGTATTCACCCGCGACCTGGCCGGTTTCCACAAGGCCGACTCGGTGCATTACGACGCGCTGCTGCACGGCTGCATCGAACAAGCGGCCGAGCTGGACGCGCTGATCCTGCCGCTGCTGGACCGCAAACTGGAAGAAATCTCGCCCGTCGAGCGCTCCGTCATGTGGATCGGCGTGTACGAGATGCGCAACTGCCTGGACGTGCCCTGGCGCGTGGTGCTGAACGAATGCATCGAGTTGGCCAAGGAATTTGGCGGCACCGACGGCCACAAATATGTGAACGGCATCTTGAACGGCCTGGCGCCCAGCTTGCGCGCCGCCGAGGTCCAGGCCGACAAGGCCGGCAAAGTTGGAAAAACCAATACCGACTAATCCCGACTTAAGGCAGAACGCATGCGGATATCCCGGCGGGCCCAGGCCATCGAGCCGTTTTACGTGATGGAAGTGGCCAAGGCCGCCTCCGAACTGGCCCAGAAAGTCGCCCATACCGACCAGCCGATGGTGTTCCTGAACATCGGCGAACCCGACTTCACAGCGCCCCCGCTGGTGCAGCAGGCCGCCACCCAGGCCATCCGCGACGGCGCCACCCAGTACACCCAGGCCACCGGCATGCTGGCCCTGCGCGAACGCATCAGCGCCTGGTATGCGAGCCGCTTTGGCGTGCAGGTGGCCGCCAGCCGCATCGTGGTGACCGCCGGCGCCTCGGCCGCGCTGCAACTGGCCTGCCTGGCCTTGATAGACGCGGGCGACGAAATCTTGATGCCCGACCCCAGCTACCCCTGCAACCGGCATTTCGTATCGGCGGCCGATGGCAAAGCGGTGCTGCTGCCCGCCAGCGCCGCCGACCGCTACCAGCTGAGCGCAGCCCAGGTCGCCGCCGCCTGGACCGACAAGACCCGCGGCGTGCTGCTGGCATCGCCCTCCAACCCCACCGGTACCTCCATCGCGCCCGACGAGCTACGCCGCATCCACAACGTGGTGCAGCAGCACTGCGGCATCACCCTGGTGGACGAAATCTACCTGGGCCTGAGCCACGATGACCGCTTTGGCCAGACCGCGCTAGCGCTGGACGACCAGATCATCAGCATCAACAGCTTCAGCAAATACTTCCACATGACCGGCTGGCGGCTTGGCTGGCTGGTCGTGCCCGAAGCCCTGGTCCCGGTCATCGAGCGGATTGCGCAAAACCTGTTCATCTGCCCCAGCACCGTGGCACAGCATGCGGCGCTGGCCTGCTTCGAAAACGCCAGCATTGCAGAATTCGAACGCCGCCGGGCCGAGTTCAAAGCCCGGCGCGACTACTTTATTCCAGCCTTGAATGCGCTGGGATTTTTAGTACCCAAAATGCCCGATGGCGCATTCTATGCCTGGGCAGACTGCTCTCAAATATGCAGCAAACTAGGCATCAAGGACAGCTGGGATCTGGCCTATGAAATCATGCACCGGGCCCACGTCGCCGTGACGCCGGGACGCGATTTCGGCAGCGCCGACACGCACAAATACCTGCGCTTCTCCACTGCCAGTTCGATGGACAACCTGCACACGGCCATCGCCCGCTTGCGCGCCATGCTGGGCTGAACACCATGGAAGCCAACACCATCTTCACCCTGCCCGTCCGCGTCTACTGGGAAGACACCGACGCGGGCGGCATCGTCTTCTACGCCAACTATCTGAAGTTTTTTGAACGTGCCCGCACCGAATGGCTGCGCTCGCTGGGCATACAGCAGCGCGACCTGAAGGAAACCAGCGGCGGCATGTTCGTGGTGGCCGAAACTACCGTGAAGTACCTGCGCTCGGCCCGGCTGGACGACCAACTTCTGGTTACCGCCCAACTGGAACAAATCGGCCGCTCCACACTCACAATCAAGCAGCAAGCGCTGTGCGGTGACACCGTGCTGTGCGAAGGCAGTATCCGTATCTGCTGGGTACAGGCCGAGACCCTCAAGTCCAGCCGCATCCCGTCCAACCTTTTAGAAATTTTGCAATGACACAAGACTTGTCGATCTGGACCATGGTGTTGAACGCCAGCATCGTGGTGCAACTGGTGATGCTGCTGCTGGTCACCGTTTCCATCGCCAGCTGGGCGGCGATCTTTCGCAAGCTGTTCGCGCTTGGCAAGGTGAAGGCGCTGAACGAAACCTTCGAGCGCGATTTCTGGTCGGGCACCAGCCTGAACGACTTGTACTTGGGCGCCGCCAAGAATGCCCATGACGCTGGCCCGATGGAACGGATTTTTGCCAGCGGCATGCGCGAATACCAAAAACTGCGCGAGCGCCGCATCGCCGACACCAGCACCTTGATGGACGGCGCCCGCCGCGCCATGCGCGCCAGCTACCAGCGCGAGATGGACGTGATCGAGTCCAGCCTGTCCTTCCTGGCGTCGGTCGGCTCGGTATCGCCGTATGTCGGCCTGTTCGGCACGGTCTGGGGCATCATGCATGCGTTTACCGGCCTAGCCAGCATGACGCAAGTAACCCTCGCCACCGTGGCCCCCGGTATTGCCGAGGCGCTGGTGGCCACCGCCATCGGCCTGTTCTCGGCCATCCCCGCGGTAGTGGCCTACAACCGGTTTGCGCGCGATATCGACCGCACGGCCATCCGTCTGGAAACCTTCATCGAAGAGTTTTCCAATATCTTGCAGCGTAACGTGGCGGCGCAGACTCCGGCTGGGCCTGCTACGGCCGCGGCCCGGTAAGCGCCATGCCAGGCATGGTTTCCCGGGGCCGCGGACGGCGCACCATCAACGAGATCAACATGGTGCCCTTCATCGACGTGATGCTGGTGCTGCTGATCATCTTCATGGTGACCGCGCCCATGATCAGCCCCAGCGTGGTCGATCTGCCCAGCGTCGGCAAGGCCGGCAAGCAGCCCGACAAGGTGATACAGATCGTCATCGCCAAAGACGAGACGCTGGAACTCAAACTGCAAAGCAAAACCACCAAGCTCGGCAACCGCGATGTGGCCAGCGCCGTAAAAACCGCGCAGGGCGGCGACGCTGCCATGCCCGTGGTCATCAGCGCCGACCGCACGGTCAAATACGAGTCGGTGGTAAAGGTGATGGACACCTTGCAGCGCGCAGGCATACAGCGCGTCGGCCTGTCGGTCCAACTGGGCAACTAGAGCCACCATGCACGCCGCACCCGACAGCATCAGCCTCGCCCCACCCCAGCCGCCCGGCATGGTGCGGGCGTTCGGCCTGGCCCTGCTGGCGCACGCACTGCTGCTGGTCGCCCTGACCTGGAGCGTCAACTGGAAGCAGACCGAGAGCGCCACGGTAGAGGCCGAGATCTGGTCGTCCATTCCGCAGCAAGCCGCACCCAAAGCCGTGGAGGAGCCACCACCGCCGCCCCCACCGCCCGCGGAGGAAACCCGCCCGCCTCCCAAGCCGGTAGAAAAAGTCCAGCCGCCGCCCGCTCCCGAAGTCAAGGATGCCGACATCGCCCTCGAGCGCGCCAAGAAGAAACGCGAAGCCGAGAAGCTTGAACAAGCCCAACAAGAAAAGCTGGACAAAGCCAAGCGTGAGAAAGCCAAGATCGAAAAGGACAAGCAGGACGCCCTGAAGGCCCAGAAAGCCGAGGAAGAAGCCGACAAGAAGCGCGCCGAAGACAAGCGCGCCAAAGAAAAAAAAGCCGCCCAGGACAAGCAGGCGGCTCTGGACGCCCAACGGGATGAAACCCGCCGCGACGAAACCCGCAAAGCCCAGGCCGAAGCCAAGGCGCTGGCCGCCCAGCGCGAAGCCAATCTGAAGCGCATGGCGGGTCTGGCAGGTGCCACCGGGGGTGCGAACGCGACCGGCAGCGCGCTGCAGTCCGCGGGCCCATCCAGCGGCTACGGCGGCCGGGTCACCGCCAAGGTCCGGCCGAATATCGTATTCCCGGACAGCATTGATGGCAACCCGATGGCAGATGTAGAGGTACGCTCCGCACCTGATGGCACCATTCTCAGCCGGAAACTGGTCAAATCCAGTGGCAACAAGGCCTGGGACGATGCCGTACTCAAGGCCATCGACAAAACCGAAACCATGCCGCGTGATACCGATGGCCGTGTGCCCTCGCCATTGACGATTGGCTTCAGACCCAAAGACTAACCTTAAGAAACCCATGCAATACGTGATCGCGCCCCCTGCAGTTGTCTCCGTACCCGTAGTCGGCCAAGCCGCCCGCTTCCCGGTACACCGCATCTACTGTGTAGGCCGCAATTACGCCGAGCATGCCAAGGAAATGGGCTTTACCGGCCGCGAGCCGCCGTTCTTCTTCATGAAGCCGGCCGACGCCGTGGTGGCAGTGGAAGCCGGAAACACCGGCAGCGTGGCCTACCCGTCCCTGACCGGCAACCTGCACCACGAGGTCGAGCTGGTGGTGGCCATCGGTACCGGCGGCAAAAATATCTCCGCCGCCAACGCCCACCAGCACATCTACGGCTTTGCCGTCGGCCTGGACATGACGCGCCGCGACCTGCAAAACGAGATGAAGAAGCAAGGCCGACCCTGGTGCATAGGCAAGGGCTTCGAGCAGTCTGCCCCCATCGGCCCCATCACCCCCCTCGCCCAGGCCGCTGGCGTGGAGCAGGCCGAAATCGCCTTGCAGGTCAACGGCCAAGACCGCCAGCGCAGCACCGTAGCCCAACTGATCTGGAGCATTGCCGAAACCATCGAGCATCTGTCGGCCGCCTGGGAACTTCAGCCCGGTGACCTGATTTACTCGGGCACGCCCGAAGGCGTGGGCGCCGTGGTGCCGGGCGACACCTTGGTGGGCAGCGTGGAGGGCCTGGTTCCCCTGTCGATCCGCATCGCCTGAACCGCGTATGAATTTGCGCACCCCCATCAAGCACTGCAGAAACTGCGGCGCAGCCGTGGTTTACCGGATACCGGATGACGGCGACACCAAGCTACGCGCCATCTGCCCCGCCTGCCAGACCGTGCACTACGAAAACCCGATCAACGTGGTAGGCACCGTGCCCTACTGGGGTGACCGGGTGCTGCTGTGCAAGCGCAATATCGAGCCGCGTTTTGGCAAATGGACACTGCCGGCCGGCTTCATGGAGCTGGGCGAAAGCCCGGCCGAAGGCGCGGCCCGCGAGACCGTCGAGGAAGCCGGTGCCCAGTTCGAAATGGAAGAACTATTCACCGTGATGAGCGTTCTGCACGTGGGCCAGGTGCATTTGTACTACCGCGCCCGGCTGCTCAGCGAGGTGTTCGACCCGGGCTTTGAAACCATTGAGGCCCGGTTGTTCACCGAGGCTGAGATACCGTGGGACGAAATCGCCTTTCGCACTGTTTCGCAGACCCTTCAGCACTATTTTGCCGACCGCCGTACCGGCCAGTTTGCCCTGCACCACGCCAGCATCGTCTAGGCTGGAACTATCCAGTTCTTGCGCGCGGCCAGCACCGCATCGGGGTACGGCGCCTTGCCGCGCGAGCCGTTGTAGCGGCCCAGGCCCAAGAACAGGTCGCCATTCTCGCGGTCCAGGTAGTGGCGCAGTATCACGCAGCCAAAGCGCAGATTGGTCTGCATATGGAACAGCTTGCCCGGATCGCCATCGCCCAGCACCCGGGTCCAGAACGGCATCACCTGGGTATAGCCGCGCGCACCCACGCTGCTGACGGCAAATTTACGGAAGTTGCTCTCGACCTGAATCAGGCCCAGCACCAGCGAAGTGTCCAGGCCCGCACGCTTGCTCTCGTACCAGACGGTTTCCAGGAATTCCTTGCGCACCGGCCAATCCGGCTTTTTGGGCCTCAGGCGGTCGCTCATGGCACCCAGCCAGCGCAAATACGCCAGCCGCGCTTCAGTAGAGGAAAACTCGGGTACCGGTGGCGCGGCGTTGTGCACCGCTGAACTCAGGGCGCCGCGCACTGCATCGGCCAGCGGCTCCTCTACTTGGCCGCCGGCATGCGAGTACTCTACTTTTGATAGCACCCCCAGCAAACCAGCTGTGCGCAGAAGGGCTTTTCTTCTTGTAAAACTGCGCACCTCCACGGCATCAGGCTCCGGTGCTGGCCCCAAGGCGGGACTGCACAAAGGCAAACACCTCGGCCACCGCCACCTTGGTTGCGGTGGCGTCGCGGCGGTGCTGGTATTCCACCTGGCCGTCTTTCAGGCCCTTGTCGCCCACGGTCACGCGGTGCGGCACGCCGATCAGCTCCCAGTCGGCAAACATGGCGCCTGGGCGCTCGCCCCGGTCGTCCAGGATCACGTCCACGCCTGCCGCCAGCAGTTCAGCGTACAACGTGTCCGCCGCCGCCTTGACATCCGGGCTGCGGTCCGGGCTGATGGGGCAGACCACCACCGTGAACGGTGCCAACGCATCCGGCCAGATGATGCCGCGCGCATCGTGGTTCTGCTCGATCGCGGCAGCCGGCAAGCGGGTGATGCCGATACCGTAGCAGCCCATTTCCATGAACTGCGGCTTGCCGTTCACGTCCAGGAAGGTGGCGTTCATCGCCCGGCTGTACTTGGTGCCCAGGTAGAACACATGGCCGATCTCGATACCGCGTTCGATGGCCAGCACGCCTTTGCCATCGGGCGATGGATCGCCTTCGACGATGTTGCGCAGATCGGCGATCAGGTCGGGCTCGGGCAAGTCCCGACCCCAGTTGGCGCCGGTGTAGTGGTAGTCGGCCTCGTTGGCACCGCAGACCCAGTCGGACATGACTGCGACTTCGCGGTCCACCACCAACTTGACCGGCAGCTTGGTCTGCACCGGGCCCAGGTAGCCGGGCAGGCAGCCAAAATGCGCGTCGATTTCTTCAATCGTGGCGAAACGGAAGCCGTTTTCCAGGCCGGGCACCTTGCCGACCTTGATTTCGTTCATCGAGTGGTCGCCGCGCAGCAGCAGCAGCCAGACTTGCGTCTTGATGACCTCGCCCTTCTCATTGGTCTGCTCGGTCGCCAACACCAGCGACTTCACCGAACTCTGCAGCGGCAGCTTCAGGTAGTCGGCCACATCGGCGCAGGTGCTTTTGCCGGGCGTCAAGGTCTTGACCAGGGCTTGGCTAGCGTCTTTGCGTGGAGCCTGGGGCGCCAGCGCCTCGGCTTTTTCCATGTTCGCCGCATAGTCGCTGTCCGGGCAGTAGACGATGGCGTCTTCGCCGGTCGCCGCAATCACCTGGAACTCTTCGCTCAGGTCGCCGCCAATCGCGCCGCTGTCGGCCGCCACGGCACGGTAGGTTAAGCCAAAGCGGTCGAAAATCTTGCGATAGGCCTGGGCCATCACTTGGTAGCTGGCCTTGGCAGCATCCTGGTCGCGGTCGAAGCTGTAGGCGTCCTTCATGGTGAACTCACGGCCGCGCATCAGGCCGAAGCGCGGGCGGCGCTCGTCGCGGAACTTGGTCTGGATCTGGTACAGGTTCTTCGGCAGTTGCTTGTAGCTGCGGAATTCCTGCCGGGCAATGTCAGTCACCACTTCTTCGCTGGTCGGCTGTACCACGTAGTCGCGCTCATGGCGGTCCTTGATGCGCAGCAGCTCAGGGCCCATCTTGTCAAAGCGGCCAGTTTCTTGCCACAGCTCGGCTGGCTGCACTACAGGCATGGCCACTTCGATAGCGCCAGCGCGGTTCATTTCTTCGCGCACGATGGCTTCGACCTTGCGGATCACGCGCAAGCCCATCGGCATATAACTATAGATGCCGGCGCCCAGCTTCTTGATCATGCCCGCCCGCGTCATGAGCTGGTGGCTGACCACCTCAGCATCGGATGGCGCTTCTTTGAGCGTGGAGATGAGGAACTGGGAGGCTTTCATGGGCTAATTTATGTACAAGTGGGTTCGGGAAACAGGCTGCGCCGCTTGATACACAGGCCACGCTGTGCATAATGGACTCAGTTTAAAAATTGGGGTTTGATTATGCTTGACCGCGAAGGCTTTAGGCCTAACGTCGGCATCATCTTGCTCAACCAGAGAAATCAGGTATTTTGGGGCAAACGCATTCGTACCCATTCCTGGCAGTTTCCACAAGGTGGCATTGACCGTGGCGAAACGCCCGAGCAAGCCATGTTCCGGGAGCTGCACGAGGAAGTAGGACTACATCCTGAGCATGTACGCGTTGTGGCCCGCACCCGTGACTGGTTGCGCTACGAGGTGCCAGACCGCTTCATCCGCAGGGATGCACGCGGTCATTACAAGGGCCAGAAACAGATCTGGTACTTGCTGCAACTGGTCGGTCACGACTGGGATTTGAATCTGCGCGCCACCACCCACCCGGAGTTCGACGCCTGGCGTTGGAACGACTATTGGGTGCCGCTGGACGTGGTGGTGGAATTCAAGCGCGGCGTCTATGAAATGGCGCTCACCGAATTGGCCCGCTTTCTGCCGCGCCAGGATTACCGCAACCGTTTCTTGCGCAGCAGCATGCGTGGGCGTGAGGGCGAGCATCTCGACGGAAATTGTGATGCCGCCCAGGGCGCGCATTTCGAGCTGCCGCCTGGTGCCACGTTTGACCCGGACCCTCAGCTCAGCCACCCTGCTGCAAATTGAGCATAGCGGGCGCCCTGTGCACTCGCCCTTAGCCCTGCTACCGCGACAAGACCAGATTGTCGCGGTGCACCATCTCCGCTTCGGCCACGTAACCCAGCAGGTTTTCGATCTCGCTGGACGGCTTGCGGCACAGCAAGCGGGCTTCTGCGCTCGCGTAGTTCGCCAGGCCTCGGCCAATGGCCACGCCGGTGGCATCGCGGATGGCGATCACATCGCCGCGCGAAAAATCACCCTCAACCTGTGTCATGCCAATAGGCAGCAGGCTTTTGCCGCCATCGCGCACCTTGGCAGCGGCACCGGCATCTACGGTCACGGCGCCACGCAATTGCAGATGGTCGGCCATCCACTGTTTGCGGGCCTGGGTTTTCTGGGTTTGTGCCACCAGCAAGGTGCCGATAGCTTCACCGCGCGACAAGCGCACCAGGGCGTCGGGCTCACGGCCCCAGGCGATCACGGTGGACGCACCCGAGCCCGCAGCCCGCTTGGCGGCCAGGATCTTGGTGATCATGCCGCCGCGCCCCAGGCTAGAGCCCGCACCGCCGGCCATGGCTTCCAGTGCCGGATCGCCTGCATGGGCTTCGTGCACAAAGGTCGCCGTCGCATCCTTGCGCGGGTCAGCAGTGAACAAGCCCTTCTGGTCGGTCAGGATCACCAGCGCATCTGCTTCGACCAAATTGGCCACCAGCGCACCTAGGGTGTCGTTATCACCAAACTTGATTTCGTCGTTGACGACGGTGTCGTTCTCGTTGATCACCGGCACCACGCCGTGCTGCAGGAGGGTCAGCAAGGTGGAGCGGGCGTTGAGGTAGCGTTCACGGTCGGCCAGGTCGGCATGGGTCAGCAAAACCTGGGCGCTGCCCAGGCCGTTTTCACGCAGCTTGGTTTCGTACATCTGGGCCAGCCCCATTTGGCCCACGGCGGCTGCGGCCTGCAACTCGTGCACGGCGCGTGGCCGGGTGGTCCAGCCCAGGCGCTTCATGCCCTCGGCGATGGCGCCGCTGGACACCATGATGACCTCGCGGGGACGCAAAGCCTGGCTGGAATCCTCCAGACCTTTGACCAGTACCGCCAGCTGGCGGCACCATTCGCCGATGGCCTCTTCGTCCAGCCCTCGGCCCTCGTTGGTGACCAAGCTGGAGCCTACTTTGACCACGATGCGCCGGGCATCCCGCAATACCGTTGAAGCAAAAATTTGAGTCATTTAGGCCTGTGGCGCTTATTCAATAAGCGCAAGCAGCTATTATTTATGTAGCACTATGCAGCAGATGGATCTACCGGGAGAAAACGAGGATCGACTTCCACCGGCGTCTGCTCGGCCAGCTGTTCGGCCTTCACATGCTGGTAAATCGCTTTCACCAGCGGTTCGCAGCCTTCGCGGGTCAGCGCCGAGATTTCAAACACCGGACCCTTGAACTTGAAGCGCTTGATGAAATCCTTCACCAAGGCCGCCCGCTTGTCAGTTTCCGCCATGTCGAGCTTGTTCAGCACCAGCCAGCGCGGCTTTTTATACAGCGCATCATCGTACTTTTTCAGTTCGCCGACGATGGCCTTGGCCTGCGCCACGGGGTCGATGGAATCGTCAAACGGCACCATATCCACCACATGCAGCAGCAAACGGGTGCGCTGCAAATGGCGCAAGAACAAATGCCCGAGGCCGGCGCCTTCGGCGGCGCCTTCGATCAGACCCGGCAGGTCGGCGACCACAAAGCTCTGCTCGGGGCCGACGCGCACCACACCCAGATTCGGGTGCAAGGTGGTGAACGGGTAGTCGGCAATGCGTGGCCGGGCATTGGAAATCGCCGTGATAAAGGTGGATTTGCCGGCATTGGGCATGCCCAACAAGCCGACGTCGGCCAGCACCCGCAGCTCCAGCTTCAGGCTGCGCTTTTCGCCAGGCCAGCCTGGGGTCTTCTGGCGGGGTGCGCGGTTCACCGCGCTCTTGAAGCGCATATTGCCAAAGCCGCCATCGCCGCCCTTGGCAATGGTGATGACCTCGCCGGGCACCAGCAGTTCGAACAGTTTTTCGCCGGTTTCGGCATCGGAAATTATGGTGCCGACGGGCATTTTCAGCGTGATGTCGTCACCAGCGGCGCCAAACATGTCGGAGCCCATGCCGTGTTCGCCGCGCTTGGCATCGTGCCGGCGCGAGAACCGGAAATCGACCAAGGTATTCAGGTTGATGTCGGCCACCGCAAACACATGGCCGCCACGGCCACCGTCGCCACCATTCGGGCCACCGAATTCCTTGTACTTTTCGTGACGAAACGACACGCACCCGGCTCCGCCATCGCCTGCGGAGATGTCAATGTAGGCTTCGTCAACGAACTTCATACCGATTCCAGTTCCAAAATTATCCCGAAATAGCTTTTCAGGTTTGGGAGCAAAGCCTCCAAACCTGAAAAGCCCGGTCCCTAAAACACCGAAGCCCCGACGAGGCGGGGCTTCGGGGGGATCAAAGCGATCTATCCAACCAAGGCTTAGGCCGCTGGCGTGATAACCACTTGGTGCTTGTTCATCGAACCCTTGATAGCGAACGACACGTGGCCGTCAACCAAGGCGAACAAGGTGTGGTCTTTGCCCACGCCGACATTGGTGCCGGGGTGGAACTTGGTACCACGTTGGCGAACAATGATGGAGCCTGCGCTCACCAGTTCACCACCAAACGCCTTCACGCCAAGCATTTTTGGCTTGGAGTCGCGTCCATTTCGCGTAGAGCCGCCGCCTTTTTTCTGTGCCATGACCTGTGCCCGTTATGCTGCAATAGCGCCGATTTGCAGTTCGGTGAACTGCTGACGGTGCCCTTGGCGTTTCATGTAGTGCTTACGACGGCGCATTTTGAAAATGCCCACTTTGTCGTGCTTGCCGTGAGCCACTACCGTGACCGTAACCGTTGCGCCGGAAACCAAGGGGGTGCCGACCTTGATCTCGCTGCCGTTGCCGACTGCCAGAACTTGATCAAACACGATCTCTTGGCCTACGTCCGCAGCAATCTGTTCTACTTTAATTTTTTCACCGGAAGCAACACGATACTGTTTGCCACCGGTTTTTATGACCGCGTACATACTTGACCTCTTCACTAATTCTGTAGACGAATTTCCACAGAGCCCTAGATTCTAGCATTGTCTTGCACGCACCGCCAGCCACTTGGTTTTAAGCCGGCAATGCGGGGTGGCGAACTTCTTATAATTACGCAACTACCTGCTATCTATTTTGTCCGCCAACTCTTCCCGCACCGCTGCCGCCCTCGCCCTCATTGCCGATGACATGCGCGAGGTAGACCTTGTTATTGCACAGCGACTGGCATCCGGCGTGCCCCTGGTCGGTACTGTGTCGCAATACATCATTTCCGCCGGCGGCAAACGCTTGCGACCCGCCATCTTATTGCTGATGTGTGGCGCATTGGGCTACCGCGACGCGCAGCGCTTCAATATGGCCGCCGTGGTGGAATTCATCCACACAGCCACCCTATTGCATGACGATGTAGTGGACGAATCCACGCTGCGCCGCGGCCGCGCCACAGCCAACGAAGCATTTGGCAACCCGGCCAGCGTCCTGGTGGGTGACTTCCTGTACTCGCGTGCATTCCAGATGATGGTGGACGCCAAAGACATGCGCATCATGCAGATCCTGGCCGATGCGACCAATGTGATCGCTGAAGGCGAAGTCATGCAGCTGGTCAATATGCACGATGCGTCGCTCGATGAAGCCGCCTATCTGCGCGTGATCCGCTCCAAGACCGCCAAGCTGTTTGAAGCCAGCGCCCGGCTGGCTGCCATCCTGTCCCATAGTTCCCCCGAAATCGAGCAAGCCTGTGCCGACTACGGCCAAGCGCTGGGCACCGCCTTCCAGGTGATTGACGACGTGCTCGACTACGACGGCGATGCCGCCGAAATGGGTAAAAACCTGGGCGACGACCTGCGCGAAGGCAAAGCCACCTTGCCCTTGATTGCCGCCATGCAGCGCGGTACCCCAGAGCAGTGCGCCTTGATCCGCAATGCGATTGAGAACGGTGAAACCGAGCGCCTGGACGACATCATTGCCATCGTCAAAAGCACCGGTGCTTTGGACGTGACCCGACAGGCTGCGGCCGTGGAAGCGCGGCGCGCAGTGGCCGCCACGCAGCACTTCCAGCCCAATCCCTATACAGAGGGATTGCTACAATTGGCAGCCCAATTATTGGAGCGCCGTTCTTAAGCTAATGGCTTTCAAACGGGGTGTAGCTTAGTCAGGTAAAGCGCTACGTTCGGGACGTAGAGACCGGAGGTTCGAATCCTCTCACCCCGACCAAATTTCGATGGTGAGCACTTCGTGTGCTGCCCTCCAAATGCGGTCACCCCCACCACCGAAACAGCAACGGCATCAGCACGGATGACAGCACCGCCTGCATCCCCAGCGCGATACCCGCATACGCCCCGGCATCTGGATGTACTTGCAAGGCTCTGGCCGCGCCAATGCCGTGCGAGGCCGTGCCCAAGGCAAAGCCGCGTACCGCCCAGGAATCTATCTTCAGCAGATTGAACAGGTACTTGCCCGACAAGGCACCGACCAGCCCTGTCAGTACGGCAAACACGGCGGCCAATGCCGGCACCCCGCCCAAACGCTCAGCGATGCCCATGGCGACGGGCGCGGTGACAGACTTGGGTGCTAGCG
This sequence comes from Rhodoferax sp. OV413, assembly GCF_900104385.1. Classification (GTDB taxonomy): domain Bacteria; phylum Pseudomonadota; class Gammaproteobacteria; order Burkholderiales; family Burkholderiaceae_C; genus Rhodoferax_B. The sequence continues at coordinate 1,294,465 of NZ_FNJA01000001.1, forward strand.
AGCGCAGTACCTCGTCAGGCAGTCCCAGTGCCCAAGCGATGGCCACAGCGCTGGTGGCCGCAGCCAGGCCGCCCGCCAGTACGGCCAGAGTCAGTGCCACTCCCCGTTGGCGCACTTCGGCGCGCCGCAGCCACAGCGGCCAGGCTAGCGCCACCACCGCCGGCCCCAGCAGCACGTGCACAAACTGGGCTCCCGCAAAATAAGACGGATACGGCGTGTGGGTCCACACCAGCAAACCTCCCAGCACAACCACCGACCACAGCACCGGATTCGCCCAAGGCGCACGCTGGACCCTCTCGTACACCGCCTGGACGGCTACATAAGTTAGTAAGGTGGCCGTCAAGCCAAATAGCGGCGTGGCCGACAGATAGACCCATAATTGCACAAAGTCAGTCATGCGGACCCTTCTGCAAGGCTTGCTTGCGCAGCAGCGCCTGCAGTACCCAGGCGGTTACCGCCAGGCCGATCCAGGTGGACAGCACAATCACCACCAGCAGCTGTAAGCCATACTGGGACACCAGTTGCAGATGGGTCACGACACCCACGCCGACCGGCACAAACAGCAGGGACAGATGGGCAAGCAGCAATTCAGCCATGGCCGACACAGGCTCGCGCACCCAAGTCCATCGCAAAGCAGGCAACAGCAGCACCAAGCCCACCACCGGGCCTGGAAACGGCAATCCGAACAGGCGCGTCACGCTCTCGCCCGCCGCCTGCAACAGCAGCAGAAATGCCAAGCCACGCAATGCCATCATGGATATCCTCCCCGGGGTGTTGCCACAGTCCACCCAGCATAGCGGCAAAGCAGCGGCCCAAGACAGTGGGGGGTAACGGAAAGACGGCGCTATTCAGCGCACTGGACGATGCTGTGCTTGTCCATCAGGCGGTACAAGGTCATGCGGGATATACCCAGCTCGCGTGCGGCCAAGGTCACGTTGCGGCCTACGCGGGTCAGGGTCAGGCAGATCGCATCGCGCTCGGCCAGGGTACGGGCGGCATCCAGTCCCAGCACCTCGATTCTTTCTGCCGCCTGCAAGCCTAGGTCCGCAGGGCAGATCAGTCGCTGGTCGGCCATCACGACTGCGCGCCGCACCCGGTTGTGCAGTTCGCGCACATTGCCTGGCCAGTTGTGCGCCAGCATCGCCGCGATCGCTTGCCGACGGAAGCCTTCGACCCGGGTATTGCCCTCGCCGATGCAGCAGCGCAGAAAATGCTCGGCCAGCACCGGCACGTCCTCCATGCGGCTGCGCAGCGGCGGCACCTCGATGGGCAGCACGTTTAGCCGGTAATACAGGTCTTCGCGGAAACGCCCCTTGGCCACGGCTTCAGCCAGGTCGACGTGGGACGCAGCCACCACCCGCACATCCACCGCCAAGCTGCGCACGGCGCCCACACGCGTGATGGTCTTTTCCTGCAGAAAGCGCAGCAGACTGGTTTGCAGCTCCAGCGGCAGGTCGCCAATTTCATCCAGAAAAATGGTGCCATTGTTGGCCGCTTCGATGAAGCCGTTGCGCTGGGACGAGGCCCCGGTAAAAGCGCCGCGCTCATGACCAAACAGCTCCGAATGGATCAACGAAGGCGAGATGGCGCCGCAATTGACCGCAATGAACGGCCCATCCGACCGGCGTGAATAGCGGTGGATGGCTTGCGCCGCCAACTCCTTGCCACTGCCACTTTCCCCGGCTATCAACACCGGGGCGGCCGTGACAGCCACTTTGCGTATCTGCTGGCGCAAATGCTTGATGGCCGAACCACGCCCCACCATGCCCAGCGCGCCCGCTTCATGCTCTTGGGCGTAATAGCGTTGTCGCAAGGTGGCGCGCCGCGCCGCATGCTCGAGGAACAGTGCCAGCGCCGGCCAATCCAGCGGCAAAGTCTGGTAACCAAAGAAGAAACCCAGTATCAGCTCCCGGAACTCCGACTTCTCCAGGGCCTGGCTATCGCACACCGCCACCCACTCCGACCCCTTGGACGCTTTGACGCAAGCCTCCAACGCGCCGTCGGGCACGGGGTGCCCCGCCCCCAGCACCAGCAGGCTCACCGGAAAATGCCGATGGGACTGGATACGCCCGGCCGCCAATAGGTCGGAGACCTGTTCGACCTCCCAGCCTGCGGCACGCAGATGGGACGCAACCGCGCCTGCATCGTCACCCAGACCCACGCACAGGATGTTTCGAACCGCCATGGTGAGACCTGTCAAAACGATACCGGAATCCTGACGGTCAGCGTCAAATTAGGTGTATCCGGGGTCAGGCCTGCAGCTACCGATACGTTCACCGTTGTCTTGGGGTCCACCCGGTACGAGTAGCCGAGCAGCAAGGACGCCAGCTGCGTACGGACCGAACTTGCGACCGGCGCACCGTTTTGCCGGGTTCGGGCAATCGAGTTGAGGTCCACCCCCATGCTGAAGGTGGAGCGCTCGTTCAACGCCAGGCCCATACCGAAATTGACGCCCAGCACACCGCCAGGCTTGATGGTGCCAATCAATTCGCTTTGCCCCCCCAGGACCATGCGATGCACGTTGTCACGGCCAAAATTATGGGTGTAGCTAAAGCTACCGAAGAACACCGCGGGGTCCGATGGGAGCAGCCAGGTCAGGCCGGTTTGCAACGAATAAAAACCCGAACCGGTGGGCAGCTCCAGCGGCAAACCGGTACCGGTGGTATTGCCGATGCAACGGGTCACGCAGTCGGTCACCACCTCAAAAGGATCTTTACCCGTGCGCGACTTGAAGCGCAGTGAGCCGATCATGAAGGGGAAATTGCCTTTGGGCTGGTTCAGCTGGTAGCGCGCTGCAAATTCGATATCACCCACCGACATGCCGCTGCTGTTGAAGGCCCGGTCGGATGCGGTCCCGGTAAATATCTCGCGGCTGACGGTAGAGTCCGAACGGTAGACATAAGGCACCTTGACCTCCGCCTCCAAACGGTTCGTCAGGCCCCAGCGTGCAGCGAGGGCTGCGGTCGTCACATTGCGCTTCACTTCGCGCACATCGATCAGGCCAATCAGCAGCGCCGGGATCACGGTGTACCCCACCAAGGCCACGCGGTTGCTCGACGAGTAGCCGTACTGCACCGACGGCTCCAGCACATAGTGGCCAGGCGGCGTCAGAATGCCGGGCTGGTCGAACAGCTGGGCGACTTTGGGCGGCTGCACCTCCGCGCTAGGCGCCACACCCACGCGTATCGACTGGGTACCGTCAGCGCCATCAGCGGGCTGGTTACTCGCCATCGCCGGGTTCTCGGTACGCTCATTGGCTGGGGCTTCCTGGTTGGCCCCGCCCGGCTGTCGACCCGCCTGTTCAGCCACCTGCTGTCGCAATGCCTCGATCTGTCGGCCCTGCTCGGCGACCAGCCGCTGCAGTGCCTCGATTCGCTGGTCCACCGTGCTGGACAGTGGTGTCTCCTGTGCATATGCGCTAGCACAGAGCAACGCTACGGAAGAACAGGCCAGTTGCAAGACGGGCCGATTCTGGCGGAAGACTCTCATGGACTTGCTCCTTGTAGTCAAGGCATCGCCTTGCTTTTTCTTGTGTCCTGATTTTGTATTGCCACGTACAAATTGTGTACAAACTTCACCTTCAAATTGAAACTGTACGTAAACCACTTTAAATAATTGACTGTCACACAATTGAGGCAGTCTTTTTATCTGGTTTATCACCCATCCATTGAACAACCAACGCAAGTCCTGCCCTTGCTGGCAGCGCTTGTCGAGACGTTCCGCCCGCGGCTTGTGCCGTTAACCCTGTCTCACGCATGTGACAGCAGCCGCGAGCACATCCACATATGCATGCAAAAAAGGCCTGGAAACAGCCTGGTTTACGCCGCTCGGTGCTGTAGCCCGCCACCTGGCCAGTCACGGAATCGTTACAAACCCGGCCTGCCGATCGCATCCACAAGCTTGCCAACGCCCCCATCCGCATACAGATCTGCTCCAAAAACAGTGTTTACCCGCAGAAATCGCATACAAAACTAAAGAAAAAAATGTAGGCACACAAAATGCAAATGCTGATTTGGAGTTGTGGCGCCATGGCTCGGAGCTGTGCACCGTGACTCGATTTAGGACCTTTCTACTTTCAACGTTTGGAGGATTTATGAAAACAACGCTTCTAGCTACCGCTCTCACTGCGATATTCGGGTTAAGCAATGTGGCACTGGCCAGCGACATCGACACGGATATCACGCAGCGGGCCCGCACCGGTGACAACACCAGCACAGTCACCACGACCAACACGGATACGCGGACGGATTCCAGTACGAATACCAAAACCTATACGGACACGGATACCAAGACCATCACCAAAACCAACTCCAGCACCAACTCCAAGAGCTATGCGAACAGCAGCACCAACTACCGTGACACAGGCGCTGCCCGCGCCACCGACCGGTCTGCTGCGCTGAACAACGGCTCCACAGGCACCTTTACCAATGCCTTCAATGTGGCCACCGCCACCGCCACCAGCAAGCTGGAAGGGTCTGTCTCCGGCAACCGCATCTACGGCATTGGCAACGACGCCTACAACACCGGCAATGCCAATGGCGGAAGAGCCTATGGCGGCGACGGCGGCAATGCCAAGGGCGGCTATGCATCCGGCAAGGGCAATGGCGGCAGCGGTGGCGAAGGCTACGGCGACGATGGCGGCAACGGTGGCAGGGCCTCGGTGGGCAGCGTCAGCACCAAGGCCAGCAACGGCAGTGCATCTGCAGGCAAAGGCGGCAGCGGCTGGGGTGGCAATGCCAGCGGCGGCGACCGCTCGGGCCGGGCCATTGCCAACGGCGACAACGGCGGCAGCAGCGGCAGAGCCATTGCGAATGCCAACGGCACCGGCACCGGCTCTGGTAGCAATGGCGACGGCGACACCGGCACCGCTACCGGCACAGGCACGGGTACCGGCTCAGGCGGTACCAGCACGTCCGGTGCAGGCGGCGCAGGTGGTGCAGGCGGCACCGCATCGGCCAATGCAGGCGGCAGCACCCGTACGGCCGGAGCCGGCTCTGGTGGTGCAGGCGGTGCAGCTACCAATGGCAGCGCAACCGGTGGTGCAGCCACTGGCGGCACGGCCACGGCAGGTGCCGGTGGCGCAGGCGGCGCAGGCACAGGTGGTGCCGGTGGCGCAGGCAACGGCGGCGTCAACACTGCCCAAGGCGGCACAGGCGGCGCGGGCTCTGGCGGCGTAGGCGGCGCAGGCGGAACCAACTCGGTGAACGCAGGCACGTTCAACATGTCGAACACCATGACCAGCGTTGGCCAGTCGGCCGCCGGCATCATGGTGGCCAGCCAAAACAGCGGCATTGCTTCGCTCGTTCAGCAAAGTGTGAACGTACAAGCCAACCTGAACGTGGGTCAGTAACGCGTAGCCGGTAAGGCCATGCTGTCTGTGCCCCAGGGTGCAGACGGCATGGCGGATACCGGTACACCCCACCCACTCCACCGAGAGACCGAGGGGACAATGCCATGCAATCAACAATATTCCGCTGGCCGGGCGGCTTGGCGCTGGCCTGCGCACTAGTGGCGCCGGCCCTGGCGCAAACCCAGGACACAGGCAGCACTGCGGCCCGTGCAGCCTTCAGCAAACCGGTAGCACTGGCCGAGCTGGGCAACTACCGCGGCGGCAGCCAGTTCGTCCACAACGACATCACACTGGCCGGCACCACGGCGGACAACTCCGCGCAGCAGGTGACCACCGGCAACAACGCCATCAGCTCCGGCGCCTTTGCCAATATGAGCGGCATACCGGTGGTGATCCAGAACTCTGGCGCCAACGTGCTGATACAGAACGCGGTCATCCTGCATCTGCAGATCGATTGACGGCGGCACCATGCGCAGCCTGCTGCTTTCCTTAGCGCTACTCGCCGGCACCGGCGTAGCACCGGCGCAGACTGCGCATCTGCCGTCCATGGGCGCGGGCGACTTCCGCGTACCGGTCACCAGCATCCGCGAAGCCCGCTGGGCCGGCACCCTGCTGCAGCAATACGATTTCAGCTGCGGCTCCGCAGCCCTCGCCACCCTGCTGACCCACCACTATGGCTACCCGGTCAGCGAGCAAACCGTGTTCGAAGAAATGTACGCACAGGGCGACCAGCAAAAGATCCAGCGCGAAGGCTTCTCCTTGCTCGACATGAAGCGCCTGCTGGCCAAGCTCGGCTTCGAAGCCGACGGCTTTGAGCAGCCGCTGGAGAAACTCAACGAGGCCAATGTGCCCGCCATCGTGCTGATCAACGAGAAGGGCTACCACCATTTCGTGGTGGTCAAAGGCGTGCAACCCGACCGGGTGCTGATCGGCGACCCAGCGCAAGGCACGCGGGCCGTGGCGCGCCAGGCGTTTGACGCCAGCTGGCAAAACCGCGTGCTGTTCGTCGTGCACAACCGCATGGACACGGCCCGCTTCAACCTGCAGGCCGACTGGCGCGTAGCACAGCGCGCGCCCGTCAGCGATGGGCTGAACCGCATCGGTGCTGCGGGCATCACCCTGCCCCGCCTCGGGCCTGGAGACTTCTGATGCGCGCCCCTCGCCCCATGATCTTGAGCAAGCGCGGACGCAACCTCTGCCTGTTCGCCATCCTGGCGATCCTGGCCTATTTTTCCGACCGAGCCGATGCAGGCCAACCTGCGGACAACAGCCTGTGGCGCACCGTCAGCAACAGCACCCTGGACAAACTGCGCGGCGGCTTTGACATTGGCGCGGGGCTGCAGGTCAGCTTCGGCATCACCCGCACCGTGTACATCAATGGCGCACTGATCACAGAAACTACCCTGAGCCTGGGCGAGCTGTCCCAGCTGACGCCCGCACAGGCGGCGCAGCTCAATGGCCAGATCGCCGGATTGAACCTGGTGCAGGTCGGCACGGGCAATAGCGTGCCCAACGCGGTGGCCAACCTGGGGGCGGGCACCGTCATCCAGAACACGCTGAACAACCAGCAGATCAATGTGCAGACCTTGATCAACGCCAGCTCCAACGGCCTGGGCATAGTGCGCAGCATGAACGCCCAAGGCACTATCGACGATGCCCTGGCCCGCGCGATTGCACCACGCTGAAGGCAGCGGTATCGCAACGCCTACCGCTACTATTTATATAGCTGCTCGCGCATATTAAATAAGCGCCAGAGGCACTTTTTCTATAAATTCCCCACCGCCTCAGGCCCCGCTGGCGCTGTGCGCGGCGCGCTCCACCAGATGGTCCACCATGCGCCGCACCGCCGGCTGCAGCCCATCCAGGTTCTGGAAGCACACGGCAAACTGGCGCTGGGCCCAGCTATCGGTCAACGGAATCACGTGTAGGCCCAGCAAGGCGGCAAATGGCCCGCCCACCTCCACCGGCACCACGCTGACCCCCAGGTTCGCCGCCACCCCCCGAAAAGCCGCGTCGAAGTTGGACACCACCACCCGGTACGACACGGTGCGGTCGGCCCGCGCCGCCGCCCGTTGCAGCATGGTGTGCACCGCCGTGGAGGGCGGCAAACCCACGTACTCGTAATCCAGCGTCTGCTCGAAGCGCAGGGACTTGCGCTGCGCCAGCGGATGATCAGGGTGCACGGCCAGCGCCAGCCGGTCTGTGCGGTAGGGCCGGTGCTGCAGCCCGTCCAGGTCCACGCTGTCCCAGCACACGCCCACCGACGCGCTGCCCTCGCGCACCAGGCGCACCAGGTCGCGCGACAGCCGCTCTTCGATATCCACCTTGATGTTGCGGTTGGCGGGCTCGCGCATGAACACCGCAATATCGTCCAGCAAGGACTCGGCAATCGCCGAGGCACTGGCAACCAGGCGCACATGGCCCTTCACCCCGCTGCCGAATGCCGCCACGTCGGTAGCGATGCGCTCCATGGTGAACAGCACATTGCGCGCGTGCTCCAGTAGCGTCACGCCGGCCGCCGTGGGCTGCACGCCGCGCCGGCCGCGCATCAGCAAGGGCGTGCCCAGGTCGGCCTCCAGCTGGCTGATGCGCTTGCTCACCGCCGAGGGTTCGATGTGTTCGTGCTCGGCCGCGCGGGCCATGTTCTGGTGGTCGCACACCGCCACAAACAGGCGCAGGGTCTTCAGGTCAAGGTCACGCATGGCGCCATGATGGCATGTTTTTGACATTCCAGTTTGGACACTCCGGTGTTCCAAAATGCCACTGGATAGTTTGAACGGCATGTCTAAAAATACCGCCAGAGCCAGCCTACTGGCGATTAGGAGACAACCATGCCCACCTTCCCATCCAGCGCCGTGGTCCGCGAAGTCGGTCTGCGCGATGGCCTGCAAAGCATACAAACCATCCTGCCCACGCCCCTCAAGCAGGCATGGATACGCCAGGCCTACGCTGCCGGTCAGCGCGAGATCGAAGTCGGCTCCTTCGTGCCTGCCCGGCTGCTGCCGCAGCTGGCCGACACCGCCGAGCTGCTGGCCTACGCCCAGACCCTGCCCGGCCTGCGCGCCTCGGTACTGGTGCCGAATCTGCGCGGCGCCGAGAGCGCCATCGCCCAGGCTGCGCACCTGATGATCGTGCCCTTGTCCGCCAGCCATATGCACAGCCAGGCCAACCTGCGCAAGACGCCCGACAAGGTGGTGGCCGAGGTGGCCCGCATCCGCGCGGCCCGCGATGCGGCGGGCAGCAAAACCCTGATCGAAGGCGGCGTGGGCACGGCCTTTGGCTGCACCCTGCAAGGCCGGGTTGAGCCCGCCGAAGTGCTGCGCCTGATGCAGGCCTTGCTGGACGCCGGCGCCGACCGCGTGAGCATCGCCGACACCGTGGGCTATGCCGACCCGCGCCAGGTCAGCGAACTGTTCGAGCAGGCGCTGAAGATCGCCGGCGACCGCTTTTGCTGCGGCCACTTCCACGATACCCGCGGCCTGGCGCTGGCCAATGTGTATGCCGCGCTGTCGCTGGGCGTGCAGCGCTTCGATGCCTCGCTGGCCGGCATCGGCGGCTGCCCGCACGCGCCCGGCGCCAGCGGCAATGCCGCCACCGAAGACCTGGCCTACATGCTGGCCAGCATGCGCGTGGACACCGGGATCAACCTGCAGCAACTGTTGAAACTGCGCGCCCAGGTCAGCGAATGGCTGGCCGGCGAAACCACCCACGGTGCGCTATGGCGCGCCGGCCTACCCAAAACCTTTCTGGAAACGACTGTATGACCCCCCTCCCCCTCGCGGGCATCCGCGTCATCGAATTCACCCACATGGTGATGGGCCCGACCTGCGGCATGATCCTGGCCGACCTGGGCGCCGAGGTCATCAAGATCGAGCCCCCGGGCGGCGACAAGACCCGCAATCTGCCGGGCCTGGGCATAGGCTTCTTCCGCAGCTTCAACCGCAACAAGAAAAGCGTGGTGCTGGACATCACCACGCCAGAGGGCCAGGCCACGGCCAAGGAGCTGGCGGCGCAATGCGATGTGGTGCTGGAGAACTTCCGCCCCGGCCTGATGAACAAGCTGGGCCTGAACTACGCCAGCCTGTCGACCCTTAACCCGCGGCTGATCTATGCCTCGCACAAGGGCTTCTTGCCCGGCCCCTACGAGAACCGGCTGGCGCTGGACGAGGTGGTGCAGATGATGGGCGGCCTGTCGTACATGACCGGGCCCGAAGGCCGGCCGCTGCGCGCCGGCACCTCGGTCAACGACATCATGGGCGGCATGTTTGGCGCCATCGGCATCCTGGCCGCACTGCGCGAGCGCGACAGCACCGGCAAGGGCCAGGAGATACAGAGCGCCCTGTTCGAGAACTGCGTGTTCCTCAGCGCCCAGCACATGCAGCAGTTCCTGATGACCCAGGAGCCGCCGCCGCCCATGCCCTCACGCGTCTCGGCCTGGAGCGTCTACGACGTGTTCACCCTGGCCAACGGCGAGCAGCTGTTCATAGGCGCGGTCAGCGAAAAGCAATGGCTGACCCTGTGCGATGTGCTCGAACGCCCCGATCTGGCCCGCGAACCGGCCTTCCTGACCAACGCCCAGCGCGTCGCCGTGCGCCCGGTCCTGCTGCAGCGGCTGGGCGAAATCTTGCAGCACCACGTTGCCGCCGAGCTGTCGCCCAAGCTGGAAGCGGCAGGCATTCCCTACGCGCCCATCATGCGGCCCGACCAGCTGGTCAACGACCCGCATCTCAAGGCCAGCGGCGGATTGGTACCTATGCAGACCGACGACGGCGGCAGCACCGAAGTGGTCTTGCTACCGCTGACCCTGGGTGGCCGCCGCCCCGGCGTGCGCATGCCGCTGGCGGCTATCGGCGAGCACACCAATGAAGTGCTGGGACAGCTACGCGGTCTATGAGCACATAAAAACACATGACAAAGGAGACAAACCCATGAACCCCACTCTGTCCCGCCGCGCCGCCCTGGCGCTGATCGCCTCGTCCTGCAGCCTGCCCACCTGGTCGCAAAGCGTGCCCGACAAGCCTTTGCGCGTGATTCTGCCCATAGGCGCAGGCTCGGGCGTGGATGCGATTGCACGGGCCGCGGTGTCGGCCCTCACCAAGGCCCTTGGCGGCCAGGCGGTGGTGATCGAAAACCTACCGGGTGCCGGTGGCATCACGGGCGCATCGGCGCTGGCCAAGGCCGCGCCCGACGGCCTGACCATCGGCCTGGTATCCAACAACCATGTGATCAACCCCAGCGTGTTCAAGAAGCTGCCCTACGACACCCTGGGCGACTTTACCCCCATCAGCGTGATGGGCTCAACGCCGTTCGTGCTGGTGGTGAACCCGGCCAAGGTGGCGGCCCACAACGTCAAGGAACTGGTGGCCCTGCTGAAAGCCAAGCCCGACGCCTACAACTACGCTTCCTCGGGCAATGGCACGGTGATCCACCTGGCTGGTGAGATGTTTGTCGACGAAGCCCAGGTGAAGATCCGCCACATCCCCTACAAGGGCACGGGCCCGATGGTGACCGACCTGATCGGCGGCCAGGTCGAGATGGGTGTTGTGGCCCTGCCCGCCGTACAGGCCCACCTGAAAAGCGGCGCGCTGCGGGCCATCGGCCTGTGCGGCAGCACGCGCACCCCGGCCGCCCCCGACATCCCGACGATTGCCGAGCAAGGCCTGCCCAACTACAGCATAGAAGGCTGGTTTGCAGTGGTCGGCCCGGCCAAGCTGCCCGCCGACCAGGTCAAACGCATCCACGACGCCTTTGTGGCCGCCTACACCTCACCCGAGGTCAAGGAAGCCATGGCCAAGCAAGGCAATGTGATCAACCCCACGACACCCGAAGCCGCGGTCCAGTATTTCCGTACAGAGATGGCGCGCTATGCGGTGCTGGCCAAAAAATCTGGTATCACCCTGGACTGAACTACAAGGACCACCATGCCCATCTACAGCCTAGGCCCCCACATCCCCGACATTGCCGCCAGCGCCTTCGTGGCCGCGGAAGCCACCCTCGTCGGACAGGTCAGCCTGGGCGAGCACAGCAGCGTCTGGTTTGGCGCGGTGATCCGCGCCGACAACGAACCCATCCGCATAGGCGCATCCAGCAATGTGCAGGAAGGCGCGGTGCTGCACGCCGACCCCGGCTTCCCGCTGACCGTGGGCGAACGCGTCACCGTAGGCCACCAGGCCATGCTGCACGGCTGCACCATCGGCGATGGTGCGCTGATCGGCATCCAGGCCGTGGTACTGAATGGCGCCATCATCGGCCAGCACTGCCTGGTCGGCGCCGGCGCGGTGGTCACCGAGGGCAAGGTGTTCCCCGACCGCTCGCTGATTTTGGGTGCGCCGGCCAAGGTGGTGCGCACGCTGAGCGACGAAGACGTGGCGAATCTGGAACGCGGTGCCGCCGGTTACGTGCAGCGCGCGGCCACATTCCGCACCGAGCTGAAACGCCTTGCCTAGCCAGCGCTGAAAACCTGCGCAGATACAAAAATCAGCGCAGCAAGTTGCATTAAAACTGCGCACGCTTTGCGAAATGATTGCGCCATCTATTTCTTCAAGGACACACACCGTGGCAGACCTATTCGACAACCCCATGGGCCTGATGGGCTTTGAATTCGTGGAATTCGCATCGCCCACCCCCGGCGTGCTGGAACCGGTGTTCGAACGCATGGGCTTCACCTTGGTGGCCAAGCACCGCTCCAAGGACGTGGTGCTGTACCGCCAGGGCGAGATCAACTTCATCGTCAACCGCGAACCCAAGAGCGTGGCTGGCTACTTTGCCGCCGAGCACGGCCCCAGCGCCTGCGGCATGGCCTTTCGGGTCAAGGATTCGCACCATGCCTACAAACGTGCGCTGGAACTCGGTGCCCAGCCGATCGAGCTCAACCCCGGCCCGATGGAGCTGAACCTGCCGGCCATCAAAGGCATAGGCGGCGCGCCGCTGTACCTGATCGACCGGTTTGAGGACGGCAAATCCATCTACGACATCGACTTCGACTTCATCGACGGCGTGGACCGGCATCCCGTAGGCCATGGCCTGCAGCTGATCGACCATCTGACGCACAACGTCTACCGCGGCCGCATGGCTTTCTGGGCCGGCTTCTACGAGCGCCTGTTCAACTTCCGCGAGATCCGCTTCTTCGATATCAAGGGCGAATACACCGGCCTGACCTCCAAGGCGCTGACCGCACCGGACGGCAAGATCCGCATCCCGCTGAACGAGGAGTCGCGCCAGGGCGGCGGCCAGATCGAAGAGTATTTGATGAAGTTCAACGGCGAAGGCATACAGCACATCGCCTTGATCTGCGACGACTTGCTGGGCACGGTGGACAAACTGGCCCTGGCCGGCGTGCCGCTGATGACAGCCCCCAACGAGGTGTACTACGAGATGCTCGACGGCCGCCTGCCCGGCCATGGCCAGCCGGTGGCCGAACTGCAGACCCGCGGCATCCTGATGGACGGCTCCACGGAGGGCGGCACGCCACGCCTGCTGTTGCAAATCTTCTCGCAAACCCAGCTGGGCCCGGTGTTCTTCGAGTTCATCCAGCGCAAAGGCGACGAAGGCTTTGGCGAAGGCAACTTCAAGGCGCTGTTCGAATCCATCGAGCGCGACCAGGTGCAACGCGGCGTACTGCAAACCGCTTGAGCCCTGCGGTGGTAGCCGGTTTTTTTAAGCCAAACAAGCCTCTAGCGCAAACAAAACCTGCGCTGGTAGCTATTAAAAAAGTAGCGCCTTACTACGCTGCCACATAGCCCAGCCGCCGCGATATGTCGGCGGCGGCTTGGCGCACTGCCACGGCCATCGTCGAATCCCAGTCCGCGTCAAAATTATCCGCATGGCCCAGCGCTGTGATCACCAGGGCTACATGGCCCTCGTGGTCAAAAGCCGCCGCGCCAAAGGCGTTCACACTGGGCACCGGCCGGCCCAGCGCACGGGTCACGCCATGCGCTTGCACCTCCTCGCTGGCCGAGCGCAGCTCCCGGTCCAGATGCTGGGCACCCAGCAGGTCCGCCGGGCTGAACTGCCCCATCGGCCCGGCCAGGGCTTCTTCCAGGATTTTCCGCGGCAATGCGGCTGCGAATGCGCGGCCGGTGGCCGTGCCCAGCACCGACATCACGGTGCCGGCCCGCATGTTCACATGCAGCGGCTGGCGCGCTTCGATCATGCGCACCACGGTCGGCCCCATATTGCCCCACAGGGCAATGATCACGCTTTGGTCAGTGCTGGCGGCCAGCCGCTCGGCCACCGGCACCGCCACCTTGATCGGGTCCAGCTGGTGCAGGCAGGTCAGCCCCAGCTGCAGCGCGGCCGGCCCCAGCGCGTAGCGGCCGGTGCCCAGGTCTTGCTCGATCAAGCCCAGCTTGCCAAAGCTGACCAGGTAGGGATGCGCCCGTGCGGCCGGCAGGCCGGCCCCGGCAGCCAAGTCTTTCAAGGTCATCGCACTGGGATGCGCCGCCAGCGTCAACAGCAGGCGTCCACCCACCTCGACCGACTGCACAGCGCGCTGGGCCTTGGCGTCGGGTAGGTCCGCGGTGGTATCTGCAGGAGGTTTGGAAAGCGGTTTTTTCATGCGTTGCTAAGAAAACAAAGTGTGTGGCTGGGCGGCATTGTGATTGGATTTTGCAACGCCCCTATGCCGATACGCAAATGACAAATGCATTTGACAAAGACAAATTTAAAAATAAAATTGCAAACTGATTTGCTCTAAGCAAACTTTCAATCATTGGAGACACCATGGCAAGCCTTTCCTTCGTATCCCGCGCCAGCCGCGCACTGGGCGCAGCAGCGCTGACTTTATGCACCCTGGGCGCTCTGGCACAGGACGGCAAACCCGTCGAATGGGTGCTCGGCTACGCGCCCGGAGGCGGCTCCGACGTGCTGGCCCGCTCACTGGCCGAAAGCATGGGCAAAAGCCTGGGCCAGCCGATCATCATCGTCAACAAACCCGGTGCCGCTACCAATATCGCAGCAGACTACGCAGCCAAGGCGCGCGATACCGAGCACACCATCCTCACAGCCGACTTCGCCACCCTGGCCGCCAACCCGGCCCTGTTCTCCAAACTGAGCTACAACGCCGAACGCGACTTCGCACCCATCGGGCTGCTGGGCCGCTTCCCCATGATCCTGGTGGTCGCGCCCAATGTGCCGGCCAAGAACTGGAAGGAGTTCCTGGCCTGGGCGCAGTCCCATGCCGAAGGCACCAACTACGCATCGGCCGGCATGGGCAGCCCGCACCATCTGGCGGTGGAGATGCTGGGCGACGCGGCCAAGCTCAAACTGACCCATGTGGCCTACCGCGGCGCAGCGCCTGCGGTGCAGGACGTGATCGGCGGCCAAGTGCCGTTCATGTTCATCGACTCGGCCGTCGGCTATCCGTTCATCGCCGCGGGCAAACTCAAGGCGATTGGCGTGGCCAGCCCCACACGCATCAAGACCATGGCCGAGATCCCTACCCTGGCCGAGCAAGGTCTGCCCAAGTTCGAGGCCTGGGCTTGGCAAGGCTTGGTAGCACCGGTGGCGGCTAAACCCGAGACCGTCGCCCGCTACAGCCGCGCACTGCAAGAGGCCCTGGCCAGTACGGCGATCAAGGCCCGCTTCCAGGCGCTGGGCGTCGAAGCCACCCCTGGCACACCGGGCCAGATGACCGCCTATGTGACAGCAGAACGCGAACGCTGGGGCCGCCTGATCCGCGCCAACAGCATCAAACTGGACTAAGGAACCCTGATGGAAACCGCTTTGCAGTACCAAGCCGGCTTCGGCAACAGCTTCGCCACCGAAGCCCTGGCCGGAGCCCTGCCGGTGGGCCGCAACTCGCCCCAGCGCTGCGCCTACGGCCTGTATGCCGAGCAGCTGACAGGCTCGGCATTTACCGCGCCGCGCGCCGAGAACCGCCGCTCCTGGCTGTACCGCATCCGCCCCTCGGCCATGCACACGCCGTTCCAGCCCCTGGCGGCCGCCGCCATGCGCAGCGACTTCGGCCCCACCCCACCGAACCAGCTGCGCTGGAACCCGCTGCCCGTGCTGCAGCAGCCTACCGACTTTGTCGACGGCCTGGTCTGCATGGCGGGCAATGGCGACCCGCATGCGCAGACCGGCAGCGCCATCTACCTGTATGCGGCCAACCGCTCCATGCAGCAACGGGTGTTCTACAGCGCCGACGGCGAGCTGCTGGTCGTGCTGCAGCAGGGCCGGCAGCGCTTCGTTACCGAACTCGGCGTGATCGAGGCCGAGCCGCAGGAAATCGTGGTGATTCCACGCGGCGTGCGTTTCAAAGTGGAGCTGCTGGACGCCGAGGCGCGTGGCTACATTTGCGAGAACTTTGGCGCCAACTTCCGCCTGCCGGACCTGGGCCCGATAGGCTCGAACGGCCTGGCGAATGCACGCGACTTTCTGACGCCGGTGGCCGCCTATGAAGACGTGGACCGCCCGCACGAACTGGTCGCCAAATTCATGGGCCAGCTATGGGCCGCGCAGATGGCGCATTCGCCGCTGGACGTGGTGGCCTGGCACGGCAATTACGCGCCCTACAAGTACGACCTGCGGCGCTTCAACGCCATAGGCTCGATCAGCTACGACCACCCGGACCCATCGATCTTTCTGGTGCTGCATTCGGCCAGTGACACGCCGGGCGTCAGCAATATCGACTTCGTGATCTTTCCACCGCGCATCCTGGCGATGCAGGACACCTTCCGCCCGCCCTGGTTCCACCGCAACATTGCCAGCGAATTCATGGGCCTGGTGCACGGCGCCTACGACGCCAAGGCCGATGGCTTTGTGCCCGGCGGCAGCAGCCTGCACAACTGCATGACCGGCCACGGCCCGGATGCCGAGACCTTCGAGAAAGCCAGCACCGCCGACATCTCCCAGCCGCACGTGATCACCGACACCATGGCCTTCATGTTCGAGACCCGTTGCGTGCTGCGCCCCACCCTGCAAGCCCTGGCCTCGCCGTCGCTGCAAACCGACTACCACCAATGCTGGCAAGGCCTGCAAAAACACTTTCACCCGGAACAGCTATGACGACCATCGACGCCACCCACGCCCCCACCTTGCAAAGCTGGGTCGCCTCCGCCAACGACCCGGCCAGCGACTTCCCACTGCAAAACCTGCCCTTCGGCCGCTTCCGGCTGGAGGAAGACGCCGACTGGCGCATAGGCGTGGCCATCGGCGACCAGGTGCTGGACCTGCGCGCCGCCGGCCTGATCGACAGCCACGACATGAACCGGCTGATGCGCCTGCTGCCCGAAGCCCGGCGCAGCCTGCGCCATGCCATGGTCGAGGGTTTGCGCGAAGGCAGCCCACAGCAGGCCAAGTTCCAGGCTGCGCTGCATGCCCAGGCCAATGTCGAGCTGGGCCTGCCTTGCGAGATCGGCGACTACACCGACTTCTACACCAGCATCCACCACGCCACCACCATCGGCAAGCAGCTGCGCCCCGACAACCCGCTGTTGCCCAACTACAAATGGGTGCCCATCGGCTACCACGGCCGGGCCTCCAGCATCCAGCCCAGCGGCACCAGCTTCCACCGACCGAACGGCCAGACCAAGGCGCCCGACCAGGACGTGCCCAGCTTCGGCCCGTGCCGCCGGCTCGACTACGAGCTGGAACTCGGCCTGGTGGTGGGCCGCCCGAATCCGCTGGGCCAGCCGATCGCCATGGCCCAGGCCGAAGACCATGTGTTCGGCGTCGCCCTGTTCAACGACTGGAGCGCGCGCGATGTGCAGGGCTGGGAATACCAGCCGCTGGGCCCGTTCCTGTCGAAGAACTTCGCCAGCACGCTGTCGCCCTGGGTGGTGACGATGGATGCGCTGGCCCCGTTCCGCGCGCCGTTCAGCCGGCCCGAGGGCGATCCAGAACCCTTGAATTACCTGGTATCGCCCGCCAATACTGCGCAGGGTGCTATCGATATTGAACTGGAGGTGTGGCTGCAGACGGCACAGATGCGGGCTGCCGGCCATGCGGGCGACAAGCTGTCGCAGTCCAACTACCGCGACGCCTACTGGACCGTGGCCCAGCTGGTCGCACACCACACGGTGAACGGCTGCAATCTGCGCGCCGGTGATCTGTTTGGTACCGGCACGCTGTCGGGCCCCAAGCCCGAGCAAGGTGGTTCGCTGATGGAACTCAGCACCGGCGGTAAAAAGCCCTTCACGCTGAGCAGCGGCGAAACCCGCACCTACCTGGAAGACGGCGACACGGTGATCCTGCGCGGCTACTGCGTGCGCGAAGGCTTCCGGCGCATCGGCTTTGGCGAATGCCGGGGCACGGTGCTGCCGGCGGTGCAGATCTGAGGCTGCCATGCTGGTCCTGCACACCTACTTCCGCAGCTCGGCGTCCTACCGGGTGCGGATTGCGCTGGAGCTAAAAGGCCTGGCCTACCAGTCCGTGCCGGTACACATGCTGCGCGACGGGGGTGAGCAACACGCGCCCGCCTTTGCCGCGCTGAACCCGGCCGAGCTGGTGCCGGTGCTGGTTGATGGCGATGTCACCCTGAGCCAGTCGCTACCCATCATCGAGTACCTGGACGAGCTGCATCCGACACCGCCGCTGCTGCCGGCCGATGCGGCTGGCCGGGCCCGGGTGCGGGCCATCGCCCAGGCCATCGCCTGCGAAATCCATCCGCTGAACAATCTGCGCGTCATGCAGTACCTGGAGACCACGCTGGGGGTGGCGGTCGAGGCCAGGCGCACCTGGTACGCGCACTGGATCGCACTGGGCTTCAAGACGGTGGAGGCGATGCTGCAGCAGAGCAGTGGCGTGTACTGCCATGGCGATACGCCGACCCTGGCCGATTGCTGCCTGGTGCCACAGCTGTACAACGCCGAGCGCTTCCACGTGGCGCTGGATGCGTATCCGCTGGTGCGGCGTATAGGAGAGGCCTGCCGGCAGCTGCCGACCTTTCAACGCGCTGCACCGGAGGTGCAGGCCGACGCGGCTTAGGCCGTGGCGAGCGCCGTGCGGCGCACCTTGCGCACATTGAAGGCGCTGGCGATCAGCACCGCCTGCACCAGGGCCAGGCCGACCAGCACACCCGCGTACTGGTGGTGGTCCATCAAGGTACCGAACACCAGGGGCGACAGCGCCTGGCCGATGTCCAGCCCCGAATACACCACGCCGTAGACGCGGCCGGTGGAATTGGCCGGTGTGGCGCGCTTGACGATCAGGTCACGCGACGGGCCACCGGTGCCGGCCGAAAAACCCATCAGGCCGAAGAACACCGGCACCGCCCAGGCTGGCACATCGGCCAGCGCCAGCACCAGGGCCAGCGACGCCGCCACGCCAAAACCTATGCCGACGATACGTTCGCAACGCGTCGGGTCCGACGCCAGAAAGCCGCCCAGCACCATGCCACCCGAGCTGCAGACCATGTAGATGGTCAGGCACATGGCCACCATGGCCAGGGGCACGTTGTGCAGCTGGCGCGCGGCCTCGGGCGCAAAGGCCTGCACCACGCTCAGGGCAATGGCGTAGAAAAAGAAGAAGCCAAAGCACATCCATACCGCCGGGATGCGCATGAAGCCGAAGCTGCCGCCCTCCATCACCGGGGCGCCGGCTTTGGCCACCGGCATGGCGGGCAAGGCCAGCTTGTCGCGGTTGATCCACAGCACCGCCAGCACCGCAAACGCCAAGGTGCCGGCCGAGGCCAGCGCGGTGCGCCAGGAGAACGCCAGGGCAATTGGCACCAGCATGGCCGGCGCCAGCGCCCAGCCCAGGCTGCCGGTGATGCCGTGCACGCTGTACGCATGGCCCAAGCGCGGTGCGCTGATCTTGCGGTTCAGCAAGGTGTAGTCCACCGGGTGGAACACGCCGTTGCCAATGCCCGCCACCACCGAGAACGCCGCCAGCATCGCGTAGCTATGGCTAGCCGAAAAGCCAAACGCCGCCAAGCCCAGCAGCGCCAGGCCGCCGAACAGGATGGGCCGCGGGCCGAACTTGTCGACCACAAAGCCCGAGGCCATCTGCACCGCGCAGGAGACCACGAAGAAGATCGACATCAGAAAGCCGAGTTCGGCGTAGCTGGCGTTGAAGTCGTCCTTCAGCCAGGGGAACAGTGGCGCCAGCAGCAGCTGGCTGAAATGGCTGATCATGTGTGCGCCGCCGACCAGGCCGATCACGCCGGCCTCCTGGCGCAGGCTGACGGGATTGGCAGTGGGGAGAGGGATGCTTGATGTGCTCATGCAGCTATCGTAGTATCGGCCTGCCATTTCCGGAATACGGCAAAAAGACAGTTTTCAGCGAATTTCAGCCAAACCAGCATGGTCCGCACATCCGTCCTCAAATTCACCGAACTGGAGAGCGCCGACAACTTCGCGCCGACGCCGCAGCGCCCGCTGCGCTGCCGTGCGCGTTCGCTGCCGGTGGACACCCATTTCGAGCCGCACCAGCACGCCTGGTCGCAGCTGGCCTACTGCGACCGCGGCCTGATGCAGGTGACCGCCATCGACCACGGGCAGCACAGCAGCTTCATCGTGCCGCCCTCGCGCGCGGTGTGGATTCCGGCGAATCTGCCGCATGCCGTGACCCTGTTGGAGAACGCCCATCTGCGCACCCTGTACATGGACGTGTCGGCCACGCCGCCCGGCTGGACCGGCTGCCGCACCCTGGTGGTGTCGAGCTTTCTGCGCGAGTTGATCCATGCGCTGGAAGACACCCAGCCCGGGCCACGCGAGGACGCGCTAATCTTGCTGACCCTGCATGAGGTCACCTGCGCCGACACCCACAACCTGCGCATCGCCCTGCCGCAGGACAAACGGCTGCGCGCACTGTGCGACGCGGTGCTGCGCGAGCCGTCCCGGCAGGCCACGCTGGCCGAATGGGCCGCGGACTTCGGCGCCAGCGAGCGCACGGTAGCTCGGCTGTTCCGCGACGAGCTGGGCACCAGCTATCTGCAATGGCGCCAGCAGGCGGTGCTGGCCCACGCCCTGCCCTTGCTGGCGCGTGGCGTGCCGGTGAGCCAGGTGGCAGCAGACTGCGGCTACGCCAGCGACAGCGCGTTTGCTGCCATGTTCAAAGCCGCCATGGGCCAGTCGCCCAGCCAGTTCCAGGGCGCGGCCCTGAAATTTATGAAAAACAAGGCTCCAGCGCAGTTTTAATCTGTGCGAGTAGCTATCAAATCCATAGTGAATCAGGCGTTAAAAAGCCCGCACGGAGCGGGCTTTTTGCACAGGCGAAACCCGGATCAGGCGACGGGGTTGCGCAAGCGGATGTGCAGTTCGCGCAGCTGCTTCTCGTCCACGGTCGAAGGCGCTTGCGTCAGCAAGTCCTGCGCGCGCTGGGTCTTGGGGAAGGCAATCACGTCGCGGATGGACTCGGCGCCGGTCATCAGCGTCACGATGCGGTCCAGGCCGAAAGCCAGGCCGCCGTGCGGGGGCGCGCCGTACTGCAGGGCGTCCAGCAGGAAGCCGAATTTGTCTTGGGCTTCTTCGGGCGTGATCTTCAGTGCGTCGAAAACCTTCTGCTGCACGTCGGCGCGGTGGATACGGACCGAGCCGCCACCCATTTCCCAGCCGTTCAGCACCATGTCGTAGCCCTTGGAGATGCACTTCTCCGGCGCAGTGACCATCCAGTCTTCGTGGCCGTCTTTGGGCGCGGTAAACGGGTGGTGCGTGGCGGTGTAGCGCTGTGCGTCTTCGTCGAACTCGAACATCGGGAAGTCGACCACCCACATTGGGCGCCAGCCTTTTTCGAACAGGCCGTTCTTCTTGCCGAACTCGCTGTGGCCGATCTTGATACGCAGCGCACCGATCGCGTCGTTGACGATCTTGGCCTTGTCGGCGCCAAAGAAGATCAGGTCGCCATCTTGCGCGCCGGTGCGGGCCAGCACTTCGGCCAGGGCCTTGTCGTGGATGTTCTTGACGATCGGGCTTTGCAGGCCGTCGCGGCCCTTGGCCAGCTCGTTGACCTTGATGTAGGCCAGGCCCTTGGCACCATAGATCTTGACGAACTCGGTATAGCCGTCGATGTCGCTGCGGCTCAGGCCGCCGACCTCCTTGGCGCCTCCGGGCACGCGCAGGCCGACCACGCGGCCGTTCTTCATCGTCGCGGCACCCGAGAACACCTTGAAGTCCACATCGGCCATCACGTCGGTGAGTTCGGTAAATTCGAGCTTGACGCGCAAATCGGGCTTGTCGGAGCCGTAGCGGTGCGCGGCTTCCTGGAAGGTCATGACCGGGAACTCGCCCAGGTCCACGCCCAGGGTGTTCTTGAACACGGTGATGATCATGCCCTGGAACATATCGCGGATTTCCTGTTCGGTAAGGAACGAGGTTTCGATATCGATCTGGGTGAATTCAGGCTGGCGGTCGGCGCGCAGGTCTTCGTCACGGAAGCACTTGGTGATCTGGTAGTAACGGTCGTAGCCGGCCACCATCAGCAGCTGCTTGAACAGCTGCGGGCTTTGCGGCAGCGCGAAGAACATGCCTTCGTGCACGCGGCTGGGCACCAGGTAGTCGCGCGCGCCTTCGGGCGTGGACTTGCCGAGCATCGGGGTTTCGATGTCGATGAAACCGTGCGTGTCCAGAAACTTGCGCACTTCCATGGCCACGCGGTAGCGCAGCATCAGGTTGTTTTGCATGTAGGGACGGCGCAGGTCCAGCACGCGGTGCGTCAGGCGGGTGGTTTCCGACAGGTTGTCATCGTCCAGCTGGAACGGGGGCGTGACCGAGGGGTTCAGCACCACCAGTTCGTGGCACAGAATTTCGATCTTGCCGCTTTTCAGGTTGTCGTTGACCGTGCCTTCGGGGCGCGCGCGCACCAGGCCCTTGATCTGCACGCAGAACTCGTTACGCAGGGTCTCAGACACGGCGAACATCTCGGCGCGGTCCGGGTCGCACACCACTTGCACATAGCCTTCACGGTCGCGCAAGTCGACAAAAATCACGCCACCGTGGTCACGGCGGCGGTTGACCCAACCGCAAAGGGTGACAGTCTGGCCCAGCAGGGCTTCGGTCACAAGACCGCAGTAGGTGGTACGCATTTGAGATTGCATGGCTATCGATTTCTGGCGCCGCTAAGGGGCGCAAAGGTTAACAAAGACGGCGGTGCCGGTGCGGCCCGCCAATACACATAAGTTTTTAGGAGTTTTGAGGCAGCTTGGCGGGGTGCGGTGCAACACCGTTAGGCACCACCACGCCCATGGAGACGATGTACTTCAGCGCCTCGTCCACACTCATCCGCAGTTCCACGCACTCGCTGGCGCGCAGCATGACGAAGTAGCCGCCGGTCGGGTTCGGCGTGGTCGGCACATAGACCGTCAGGTATTCGCCCTGCAGATAGTTGGCGGTATCGCCACCGGGCACGCCGGTCACGAAAGCAATCGTCCAGACGCCTTCGCGCGGCCACTGCACCAGCACCGCTTTGCGGAAAGCATTGCCGTTTTCGGAAAACAAGGTGTCGGACACCTGCTTCACGCCCGAGTAGATTGAGCTGACGATAGGAATACGGTGCAGCAGCAGATTCCACCAGTCAACCAGCTTGCGGCCCACAAAATTGCTGGCCACCGCGCCCACGATCAGCAGCGAGCCAAAAGCCAGCAGCACGCCGAAACCGGGGAGGTGGAAACCCAGCAGCTTGTCGGGGTGCCAGCTGGACGGCAGGATCAACAGGGTTTGGTCCAGCGTACTGATCACCCATTCCAGCACCCAGACGGTGATGGCCACGGGGACAATCACCAACAGGCCGGACAACAGCCATTTGCGGATAGCAGCCATCATGAATCAGGTCGCCGAGCCGGTGCCGCTGGAAGGAGCCGGCGCGGGCGCGGGGGCAGCTACGGCCGGCGCAGGCGCCGAGCTGCTGTCGGAAGACTTGGCAGCTCCGGCGTCGGTGGATGCGGCGGGCTTACCGTCGTCCACCTTGGGCGCGGGTGTGGTGGTAGCGGCTGCGCCACCGCCCTTGAAGTCGGTCACATACCAGCCCGAGCCCTTGAGCTGAAAACCGGCGGCGGTGACTTGTTTCTTGAATGCGGCGGCACCGCAAACGGGGCAGTCGGTCAGCGGCGCATCAGACATTTTCTGCAATACGTCTTTGCTGTGCCCGCAAGACTCGCATTTATAAGCGTAGATAGGCATGGCGTGGAAGGCTCGGGTTGAAGTCGCAAAACCTACGATTATAGTTTGACCGGGTAAAAACCCGGTCGGCACTAGAACAGGAACGGGGATAAGAAAAGCAGGCGCATCACCAGCAGCCCCAGGCCGAAACCAATCGCACCGAACACCAGGCCATGCAGCAGCCGGTTGGTACGCCGGTGTTCGAGCAGCAGCTCTTCCAGCAGCTTGCGCTGGTCGCCGCCACGGTCGGCCGCGCCCTGCTTCAAGAAATCGACCAGCAGGCGCGGCAGCTCGGGTAGCAGCTTGGCATAGCGTGGCGCCTCGTTTTTCAGCTGCTCGATGAAGGCCTTGGGGCCGATCTGCTCCAGCATCCACTTTTCCAGGAAGGGCTTGGCGGTGTTCCACAGGTCCAGCTCGGGGTCGAGTTCGCGGCCCAGGCCCTCGATATTCAGCAGGGTTTTCTGCAGCAGCACCAGCTGCGGCTGGATCTCGACCTGGAAGCGGCGCGAGGTCTGGAACAGGCGCATCAGGATGATGCCAAGCGAGATTTCCTTCAGCGGACGGTCGAAAACCGGCTCGCAGCAGGCGCGGATGGCAGCTTCCAGCTCGTCGACGCGGGTATTCGCGGGCACCCAGCCGGATTCGATGTGCAGCTCGGCGACGCGCTTGTAGTCGCGCCGGAAGAAGGCGGTGAAGTTCTGCGCCAGATACTCTTTGTCGAACTCGGTCAGGGTGCCGACGATGCCGAAGTCCAGCGAGATGTAGCGGCCAAAGGTGGCCGGCTCCACAGACACCTGGATATTGCCCGGGTGCATGTCGGCATGGAAGAAGCCGTCGCGGAACACCTGGGTGAAGAAGATGGTCACACCGTCGCGGGCCAGCTTTTGAAAGTCAACGCCCGCGGCGCGCAGCCGCTCGGTCTGGCTGATGGGAATGCCGGTCATGCGTTCCATCACGATGACCTCGGTGGCACAGTAGTCCCAGAACATCTCGGGGATCAGCACCAGGTTCAGCCCGTCCATATTGCGCCGCAGCTGCGCCGCGCTGGAGGCTTCGCGCACCAGGTCCAGCTCGTCGTGCAGGTATTTATCGAACTCGGCCACCACCTCCATGGGCTTCAGACGCTTGCCATCGGCCGACAGGCCTTGCACCCACCCAGCCATGGTGCGCATCAACCCCAGGTCGCTCTCGATAGCCGGCAGCATGCCGGGGCGCAGCACCTTGACTGCCACGTCGCGCAGGCGGCCGTTGCGGTCTTTCAGTACCGCAAAGTGCACCTGGGCGATGGACGCGCTGGCCACCGGCGTGTGGTCAAAGCTCTCAAAGATGTCGCCCACCGATTTGCGGAACGCGCGCTCGATGGTGGCGACCGCCACGGCCGATGGAAACGGCGGCACACGGTCCTGCAAACGGGCCAGCTCGTCGGCGATGTCGGGCGGCAGCAGGTCACGCCGGGTCGACAGCACCTGGCCGAACTTCACAAAGATCGGCCCTAGGCGCTCCAGCGCCTCGCGCAAGCGCACGCCGCGCGGCGCATCCAGCTTGCGGCCTACCGACAGCACGCGGGCCAGCACCCCCAGCCAGGGTTTCTGGAAGCTGGTCAGTACCAGCTCATCCAGCCCGTAGCGCAGTACGATCCAAACGATGTAGGCGCCGCGAAAAATCCGGCTCATGCGGGTGCCTTGTCGGCACCGGGACGCTGGCCTACGAACTGGCGCAGGGTCGCCGCGGCGCTGCGGACCACATTGCCCACGGTATGGGCGGCCGTGTCGCCCACCAGCTTCGACAGGTCTTCTTCCAGATCCCAGCGCACGTGGTCGACCAGCCAATTGACCTCGGCCGCCAGCTGCACATCGCCCTCGATGCGCACACCCGGCTTATCGGCCCGCAGGGCTTGCTGGGCCAACGCCAAGGGCGAGGTTTCGGTGATGGTCAAGGTAAGGTCGGCGCGCATGCCGGGAGTGGCCCGGTCCAGCAGGCCGGCGGGTGTAGCCACCAGGGACATGTGGAAGCTGCGCCACTGCACCAGAACCACACTGCCCTTTTGACGGACCAGGCGGGTCATGGCTTCAGGTTCTTGCTGCAGCACATGGTTGAGCAGCAGCACAACGCGGTTTTGCACCTCGTCCACAACCCAGGGTGGCGGCTGCAGCGTGGCGCTGGCGCGGTTGAAAAGGTCTTCGAGCAAAGAAAAGGGGGACTGTGTTGCCATAGTCCCCCATTATCCGGGATAGTTTCTCGACCTCGGGACGCAAGCGTCCTTGACCAATCGCTATTGCAGGGCTTGGACCCCAGCGACCAGCCAGCCGCTGCCGCCGTTCTTCGGTTTGGTCATGTTCCAGACTTCGCGGAACGGGCTCGGGCCGGCGGATGGCTCTTCGCGGATCATTCCGGAGAACTCGACGCTGGCCATGTAGTCGTTGCCCAGGTCTTCAATGCCCAGCAGCTTGGCTTCCAGCATCACCACGTCGGTCTTGTTGACCTGGCCGCCGGTATGGGTTTCGCGTTCGGTCAGTTGGGACTGGATCTCGCCCAGCATCGTGTCGGTCATCATCGCCCGCAGCGACGAAATGTCCGAACGGTCCCAGGCGGATTGCAGGGTGATGAAATTGTTCTTCGCGGCCTTCAGGAAGCCTTCGGAATCAAAGCCTGCGGGCACACCCCAGCTCTGCCCACCAGCCAGTGCCGAGCCGATCATCGAACCCGATGCGGCGCCATCCAAAGGCAGGGAATTGGTGCGCTCGAACGGACGGGCCGATGCGTCGTTGCCCACGTTTTCCACCCGGTAGGCGGGCGCTGTGGCCGGCGCCGCAGGGCTGGCCCCCTGGAAGGCGAACGGGCTATTGCCGGACGCTGACGCGCCGGTATTCTTGCGCGACCGCATGAACCAGCTGAACAAGACCATACCCACCAACACCACCAGGGCAATCAGCATGAACTGGCCCATGGCCGCGCCCAAGCCCAAGGAGCTGGCCAACCAGGCCAGGCCCAGGCCTGCAGCCAGGCCGCCGAGCATCGCACCCCAGGGGCGCTTGGGCGCCGCCGCAGCGGGTGCGGCCGTCGCCGGCTTGGCGGCGGCGTTGTTGGCGTTTTGGGCCGGTGCAGCAGGTGCTGCGGGAGCCGCCTGGCGCTGGGTCACATTGCTGGACTGCTGCCCGATGGATTTACCTCCACCCATGCGGCGTGCCGCTTCGGCATCGAAGCCCGCGCCCAAGGCGATGGTGGCCGCCAAAACTATTGCCCAGAATTTCATGGTATCTCCGTGTATTTATAAAGTATTAGACGCCAGGACCATCAGCACTTGATGCCAACGTGCAGCGCCACCATGCCACCGGTAAGGTTGTGGTAGTCCACATGGCCGAAGCCCGCGGCCTGCATCATGGTCTTCAGTTCCTTCTGGCCGGGGTGCATGCGGATCGACTCGGCCAGATAGCGGTAGCTGGCGTCGTCGCCTGCCACCAGCTTGCCCAGCTGCGGCAACACCTTGAACGAATACCAGTCGTAGGCCTTCTCCAGCGGCTGGGCGACCTTGGAAAACTCCAGCACCAGCAGCTTGCCGCCAGGCTTGAGCACCCGGCACATCTCGGCCAGGGCCACATCCTTGTGGGTCATATTGCGCAGGCCAAAGGCCACGCTGACGCGGTCAAACGACGCGTCTTCAAACGGCAGCTTCTCGGCATCGCAGACCATAGTCGGCAGCACCACGCCGGCATCTAGCAGGCGATCGCGGCCCGTACGCAGCATGGCTTCGTTGATGTCGGTATGCACCACGCGGCCACTGGCGCCGACCTTCTTGGCAAAGGCCATGGACAGGTCGCCGGTACCCCCGGCAATGTCCAGCACCTGGTGGCCTTCGCGGATATCGGCGACCAGCACGGTGTAGGCCTTCCAGGCGCGGTGCAGACCTGCCGACATCAGGTCGTTCATCAGATCGTATTTGGAAGCGACCGAGTCGAACACACCGCGCACATGGCGGGCTTTATCGCTCTCGTCGACCGACTGGAAACCAAAATGGGTAGTGCTCATGTTTTTTATACTAAGTCAGAAAGCTGACGCCGGGCACCGACAACCCTGCTCAGCCATGGGAGATTCAAAGAAAAAGGGCTTCTGGCGCACATTCCACCTGCGCCAGTAGCTATTTTATCTATAGCAGGCAGCTTAGTGGCTACCGCAGCCGTGCGCGGCCTTGCCCGGCATGGGGGCGTCGCGGTCGACGCCGGCGGCCGCCAGGCGGGCTTCGTAGTCAGCCCACAACTTCTGCTCTTGCGAACCCAGGAAGTACAGGTAGTCCCAGGTGAAGATGCCGGTGCTGTGGCCGTCGGAGAACGTGGGCTGCACGCCGTAGTTGCCTACCGGCTCCAGGCCCACCAGGGTGACTTCGCGCATGCCGGTCTGCAGGGTTTCCTGGCCCGGGCCGTGGCCTTGCACTTCGGCCGAAGGCGAATATACGCGCATCAACTCGAACGGAATGCGAAAGCTGGCGCCGTCCGAGAACGTGACTTCCAGCACCCGCGACTGGCCATGTACCGTGATGTCTTCCGGCGTCGGCGCGCCTTTGGTCAAGCCGGCCATCAGACCAACACCCGCTCAATACCACCGTTATTGGCTTGCGCCACATAGGTCGGCAGCCACTGGTCACCCAGGATCTGGTTCGCCATTTCGACCACGATGTAGTCGGCTTCCAGCAGGCCGTTCTGCAGGTCGTTGCCGTAGCGGCTCAGGCCTTGCAAGCAGCTGGGGCAGCTGGTCAGGATCTTCAGGTTGTCCTGCGGGCCCACCTGGCCGGACTCGCGCAGCGCGGTCTCGGACTTGCGCAGCTCTTCTTCCTTGCGGAAGCGGATTTGCGTGGAGATGTCGGGCCGGGTCACGCCCAGCGTACCGGACTCGCCGCAGCAGCGCTTGCTCTCGGTGACCTGGTCGCCCAGCAGCGCCTTCACCGTCTTCATCGGCTCCTGCAGCTTCATCGGCGTATGGCAGGGATCGTGGTACAGATAAGTACCGCCATTGTTCAAGGTGATGCCCTTTTCCAGCAGGTATTCGTGGATGTCGATGATGCGGCAACCGGGGAAGATCTTGTCGAACTCGTAGCCCTGCAGCTGGTCGTAGCAGGTGCCACAGCTGACCACCACGGTCTTGATGTCCAGGTAGTTCAGCGTGTTCGCCACACGGTGGAACAGTACCCGGTTGTCGGTGATGATCTTGTCGGCCTTGTCGAACTGGCCGCTGCCCTTTTGCGGGTAGCCGCAGCACAGGTAGCCGGGTGGCAGCACGGTCTGCACGCCGGCGTGCCAGAGCATGGCCTGCGTCGCCAGGCCGACCTGGCTGAAGAGACGCTCGGAGCCGCAGCCGGGGAAGTAAAACACCGCTTCCGACTCGCTGGTGGTGGCCACCGGATTGCGGATGATCGGCACGTAGTCCTTGTCCTCGATATCCAGCAGCGCGCGCGCCGTCTTCTTCGGCAGATTGCCCGGCATCTTCTTGTTGATGAAGTGGATCACCTGCTCTTTGATCGGCGCGGTGCCCAGGCTGGCGCGCGGCGCGGCGGTCTGCTTCTTGGCCGCGGGGCGCAGCAGGTCGTTGGCCAGGCGCTGGACCTTGAAGCCCACGTCGACCATGGCTGAGCGTACGAACTTGATGGTCTCGGGGTTGGTCGCGTTCAGGAAGAACATGGCCGCGGCATTGCCGGGGCGGAAGCTCTTTTTGCCCATCTTGCGCAGCAGGTTGCGCATGTTCATGGTCACGTCGCCGAAGTCGATCTTCACCGGGCACGGCGTCAGGCATTTGTGGCACACCGTGCAATGGTCGGCCACGTCCTCAAACTGCTCCCAATGCTTGATGGACACACCACGGCGGGTCTGCTCTTCGTACAGAAAAGCCTCGACCAGCAGCGAGGTGGCCAGGATCTTGTTGCGCGGGCTGTACAGCAGGTTGGCGCGCGGCACGTGGGTGGCGCACACCGGCTTGCATTTGCCGCAGCGCAGGCAGTCCTTCATGCTGTCGGCAATGGCGCCGATATCGCTCTGCTGCATGATCAGCGACTCGTGCCCCATCAACCCGAAGCTCGGGGTGTAGGCATTGGTCAAATCAGCGTCTAGCGCAATTCCCGCCTGCGCATGCAGCTGCGAATTTCGTAGCAACTTGCCTTTGTTGAAACGGCCTTCGGGGTCGATGCGTTGCTTGTAGTCGGTGAACGGCTGCATCTCGGCGTCGCTCAAAAACTCCAGCTTGGTGATGCCGATGCCGTGCTCGCCCGAGATCACGCCGTCCAGGCTGCGGGCCAGCGCCATGATGCGTTTCACCGCCTCGTGCGCGGTCTGCAGCATCTCGTAGTTGTCGCTGTTGACCGGCAGATTGGTGTGCACATTGCCGTCGCCGGCGTGCATGTGCAAGGCCACCCAGACCCGGCCCTTGAGCACCGTCTTGTGGATGGCGGTGCACTCGTCCAGGATGCCCTTGAAGCCAGCGCCGGTGAAGATGTTTTGCAGCTGGGCGCGAATCTGCGTCTTCCAGCTGGCGCGCAGGCTGTGGTCCTGCAGCTGGGGGAACAGGGTTTCCACGCCGTCCAGCCAGCCCTGCCACAAGGCGCGGGTCTCGGCGACCAGGCTCTGGGCCTGCACCACACGCTCTTCCAACAGCTCGGGGGACGGCACATCACCGTCTTCGTCGCCCTTGCCCAGCGGCAAGTTGCCGCGGCTGAAGAACTCTTGCAGTGCGTCGCACAGCTCCAGCTTGTTCTTCAGGCTGAGCTCGATGTTGATGCGCTCGATGCCATCGGTGTACTCGGCCATGCGCGGCAGCGGGATCACCACGTCTTCATTGATCTTGAAGGCGTTAGTGTGGCGGCTGATGGCGGCGGTCTTCTTCCGGTCCAGCCAGAATTTCTTGCGCGCCTCGGGGCTGATGGCGATAAAGCCTTCGCCGCTGCGCGAATTGGCGATGCGCACCACTTCACTGGTGGCGCGGGCCACGTCGTCGGCGTTGTCGCCTGCAATGTCGCCAAACAAGGCCATCTTGGGCAGGCCGCCGCGCTTGGACTTGGTGGTGTAGCCCACGGCCTTCAGGTAGCGGTCGTCCAGATGCTCGAGGCCCGCCAGCAACACGCCAGTGCGCTTTTGCTCGGCGAACATGAAGTCCTTGATCTCGACGATGCTGGGCACGGCATTCTTGGCGTCGCCAAAGAATTCCAGGCAGACAGTACGGGTGTGCGCCGGCATGCGGTGCACCACCCAGCGGCCGCTGGTGATCAGGCCGTCGCAGCCCTCTTTCTGGATGCCGGGCAGGCCGCTGAGGAACTTGTCGGTCACGTCCTTGCCCAGGCCTTCCTTGCGGAAGGTGCGGCCCGGGATGTCCAGGCGCTCGGTGCGGATCTTGGTCTTGCCGTCGGCTTCAAAGTACTGCAGCTCGAAGCTGGCCACTTCCACATCATGGATCTTGCCCAGGTTGTGGTTCAGGCGGGTGACTTCCAGCCACTGCGCGT
This sequence comes from Rhodoferax sp. OV413, assembly GCF_900104385.1. Lineage (GTDB taxonomy): Bacteria > Pseudomonadota > Gammaproteobacteria > Burkholderiales > Burkholderiaceae_C > Rhodoferax_B. The sequence goes on from NZ_FNJA01000001.1 coordinate 1,325,327, forward strand.
CGGGCGTGACCATGCGCCAGGAGGCAAGGTTGTCCAGCGCCGTGCCCCAGAGCACGGCTTTCTTGCCGCCCGCATTCATGGCGATATTGCCGCCGATGCACGAAGCCTCGGCCGAAGTCGGATCGACCGCAAACACATAACCACCGCGCTCGGCTGCATCGGCCACGCGCTGGGTCACCACGCCGGCTTCGCTGTAGATGGTGGCCACCGGGTGGTCGACGCCGGGCAGAGTCACCATCTCCACCTCGGTCATGGCTTCGAGCTTTTCGGTGTTGATGACCGCGCTGTTCCAGGTCAACGGGATCGCGCCGCCGGTGTAGCCGGTGCCGCCGCCGCGCGGGATGATGGTCAGGCCAAGTTCGATGCAGCCTTTGACCAGGCCGGCCATTTCGGCCTCGGTGTCGGGGGTCAGCACCACGAACGGGTATTCGACGCGCCAGTCGGTGGCGTCGGTCACATGGCTGACGCGGCTCAGGCCGTCAAACTTGATGTTGTCCTTGGCGGTGAGCTTGCCCAGGACGCGCGCGGTCTTGCGGCGCAGATCCGCCACCTGGGTGAAAGTCTTGCCGAACTGGTCGACCGCGGCAGTGGCCGCCACCAGCAGCTCACCTACCAGCGCATCGCGTTCGCTATTGGCATCCGGCTTGCGGCGCTTGCCGACTTCGTCCAGCCGGTGGTGCAAGGCATCCACCAGCTGCTTGCGGCGTTTCGGGTTGTCCAGCAGGTCATCCTGCAGATAGGGATTGCGTTGCACCACCCAGATATCGCCCAGCACCTCGTACAGCATGCGGGCCGAACGGCCGGTTCGGCGCTCCTGGCGCAATCCATTCAGAACATCCCAGGCGCGCGCGCCCAGTAGGCGGATGACGATCTCACGGTCGGAAAACGAGGTGTAGTTGTACGGAATTTCGCGCAGGCGCACGGCTTCAGGGGCCTGCGCCAGCAGGGTGGACAACGCGGTGGGAGCATTCATGGAGAAATAACCTGGGGTGGGCAGCTGCGCCCATGGGCCTGGGAAGACAGATCGGGTAGCAATTTTAGGGCAGCGGACTTTCACCCCGCCGACAGCAGGTTGTCGGAAAGCGACGGCTCAATTAAAACAAGACGCGGCTGCGGATGGTGCCTGGCACGTGGGCCAGCTTTTCCAAGGCCAAATCAGAGGACGCAGCGTCGATATCGATCACCACGTAGCCAATCTTCTCGTTGGTCTGCAAGAACTGGGCAGCGATATTGATCTGGTTGTCGGTAAACACCTGGTTCACCGCCGACAGCACGCCCGGCACGTTGTGGTGGATGTGCAGCAAACGGTGCTTGCCCGAATGGCTGGACAAAGCGACTTCGGGGAAGTTGACCGACGAGGTGGAGGTGCCGTTGTCGCTGTACTTGACCAGCTTTTCCGCCACTTCCAGGCCGATATTGGCCTGCGCCTCCATGGTGGAGCCGCCGACGTGTGGGGTCAAGATCACGTTGTCCAGACCGCGCAAGGGCGACTGGAATTCATCCTTGTTGCTGCGCGGCTCCTCGGGGAATACGTCGATGGCGGCACCCAGCAGTTTCTTGGCTTTCAGGGCTGCAGCCAGGGCTTCGATATCCACCACCGTGCCGCGGGCGGCGTTGATCAGGATGCCGCCCTGCTTCATGGCCGCGATCTCGGCCGGGCCGATCATCCACTGGGTAGCCGCGGTTTCGGGCACATGCAACGTGACGATGTCGCTCTGGCCCAGCAGGTCGTGCAAGTTGCCCACCTGGCGCGCGTTGCCCAGCGGCAGCTTGGTCACCACGTCATAGAAGCAAACCTGCATGCCCAACGCCTCGGCCAGCACCGACAACTGGGTGCCGATGGAGCCGTAGCCGACGATGCCCAGGGTTTTGCCGCGGATCTCAAATGAATTCTCAGCCGACTTGAGCCAGCCGCCCCGATGCGCGACCGCGCTTTTCTCGGGGATGCCGCGCAGCAGCAAGATCGCCTCGGCCAGCACCAGCTCGGCGACCGAGCGGGTATTGGAAAACGGCGCGTTGAACACCGCAATGCCGCGTTCGCGGGCGGCTTCCAGGTCGACCTGGTTGGTGCCGATGCAGAAGCAGCCTACGGCGACCAGCTTGCTGGCGTGGGCAAACACCTCCGCGGTCAGCTGGGTGCGCGAGCGGATGCCTATGAAATGCGCGTCGGCGATCTTTTCCTTCAACTGCTCTTCGGGCAAAGCGCCAGGCAAGCTCTCGATCTGGGAGTAGCCGGCACTGCGCAGCACCTCCAGCGCGGAAGGGTGCACCCCCTCTAATAAGAGAAACTTGATCTTGCTTTTGTCCAGAGAAGTCTTGCGCATGCGGTGCCCGGCGTCAGAGGTGGAAAGGGGAAACAAGCTCCCCCAAGGGACGGCGATCCTAGCATGCTGCAACGCAGCAAACGGCACCCGCCAAGCACAGCATTGCTTACGTCAGGGGTTTAAGCACTCGCGCCCAAAACGCGGCGAAACGCATCAAAACGCATCCATACGAACGGGTTTTCCCGCTGGTGGACTTGTCAGCTAAGCGACAAAATTTCACTGTTCTGTCATAGCGTCCACCTAGCATCAGCCCTTTTGTCAACCGTTCTCCCAGGAGTTTCCATGCAAATCAACCGCTTGGCATTGGCTGCCGCCATCGCCGCAGCCACCGCCTTTTCTGCCCAGGCACAAACCGAGATCCAGTGGTGGCACTCCATGAATTCCGTCAACGGCGAATGGGTCAACGACCTGGCCAAGGACTTCAACGCCAGCCAGAAAGACTACAAGATCGTGCCAACCTACAAGGGCCAGTACGACGAATCGATGACCGCTGCGATTGCCGCCTTCCGCGCCGGCAATGCGCCGCACATCCTGCAGGTGTTTGAAGTGGGCACGGCCACCATGATGGCCAGCAAAAAAGCCATCATGCCGGTCGGCCAGATGATGAAGGACGCAGGCGAGAAGTTCGACCCCGCCGCCTACATCCCCGCCGTGGCCAGCTACTACACAGCGGCCAATGGCCAGATGATGAGCTTCCCGTTCAATAGCTCGACCACCGTGTTCTATTACAACAAGGACGCGTTCAAGGCTGCCGGCCTGGACCCCGAAAAGGCCCCCGGCACCTGGCCTGAAGTCGCCCTGGCCGCGGCCAAGCTGAAAGCCAGCGGCCACAAATGCCCGTTGACCCTGGCCTGGCAAGGCTGGACCCAGCTGGAGAGCTTCTCCACCTGGCACAACGTCGAGTTCGCCACCAAGGCCAACGGCCTGGGCGGCATGGACGCCCGCATGAAGATCAACTCGCCACTGCACGTGCGCCACATCGAAAACCTGGGCAACATGGCCAAGCAAGGCCTGTTCGTCTACAAGGGCCGGCAAAACATCCCCGAAGCCAGCTTTGTGTCGGGCGAGTGCGCCATGATCACCACCTCCAGCGGCTTCTACGGCAACGTGAAGAAGAACGCCAAGTTCGGCTTTGGCCTGGCCCCCCTGCCCTATTACCCCGACGTGCCCGGCGCGCCGCAGAACACCGTCATCGGCGGCGCCAGCCTGTGGGTTTTGGCTGGCAAGAAGCCCGATGAATACAAGGGCATCGCCAAGTTCTTCAGCTACCTGTCGCGCCCCGAAGTGCAGTCGGCCAGCCACAAGCGCACCGGCTACCTGCCGGTGACCACCGCCTCCTTCACGCTGACCGACAAGTCGGGCTTCTACAAAGAGAACCCCGGCACCGACGTGGCGCCGAACCAGATGATCCGCAAGACCACCACCAACTCGCGCGGCATCCGCCTGGGCAACTACCTGCAAGTGCGCGCCATCGAGGACGAAGAACTGGAACAGGTCTGGGGCGGCAAGAAGTCGGCCAAGGAAGCCCTGGACGCCATCGTGCTGCGCGGCAACGAGCAGCTTGAGCGCTTCGAAAAAGCCAACAAGGGCGGTTAAGCCGGAGCCCATTAGTCACTATGGAAAAACGCGTCGTCTTTCAATCGGGCTGGCTGCCCTGGGTCCTGATCACCCCGCAGGTCATCGTCATCACGGTGTTCTTCTTCTGGCCTGCGGGCCAGGCCATGCTGCAGTCTCTGCAGCAGTCGGACGCGTTTGGCACCTCGGTCGACTGGGTCGGGCTGGAGAACTTCCGCAACCTGTGGAACGACGCCAGCTACCTGGCCTCGTTCCAGACCACGGCGGTGTTCTCCATCCTGGTGGCGGTGCTGGGCATCGCCTTGTCGCTGATGCTGGCGGTATTTGCCGACCGTGTCATCAAGGGCGCCAGCTTCTACAAGACCCTGTTGATCTGGCCGTATGCGGTAGCCCCGGCCGTGGCCGGTGTGCTGTGGCTATTCATGTTCTCGCCCAGCATCGGCATCGTGGCCTATTGGCTAGGCCTGCTGGGGTTGGACTGGAACCATTTGCTGAACAGCACCCACGCCATGGCCCTGGTGGTGATGGCCGCGGTGTGGAAGCAGCTGTCGTACAACTTTTTGTTCTTTCTGGCGGGTTTGCAGTCGATCCCCAAGTCACTGATCGAAGCCGCCGCGATGGACGGCGCCCGGCCCTGGCGGCGCTTCTGGACCATCCAGTTCCCATTGCTGACGCCGACCAGCTTCTTCCTGCTGGTGATCAACATCGTCTACGCGTTTTTTGACACCTTCGCCATCATCGATGCGACCACCAAGGGCGGGCCAGGCAAGGACACCGCCATCCTGGTCTACAAGGTGTATTACGACGGCTTCAAGGCCATGGACCTGGGCGGCTCGGCTGCGCAGTCGGTGGTGCTGATGGTGATCGTGGTCGCACTCACGGTAGTGCAATTCAAGTTTGTCGAAAAGAAAGTGAACTACTGATGGCGGATATTTATGGTTGAGCGCCGTTCCTTTGCGGGCATGCTGGCCCATGTGATTCTGATTCTGGGCGTGATCATCGTGGCCTTCCCGGTCTACATCACCTTCGTCGCCTCCACCCATACCGCGAGCGAGATGGTGCAGATGCCCATCCCCATGCTGCCGGGCTCGCACTTTGTCGACAACTACGTGGCTGCGCTGAAGGGCGGCACCGGTAGCGGCGGCTCCAGCGCGTCGGTGGGCCGCATGATGGTGGTCAGCCTGGTGACGGCGCTGACGATTGCCATCGGCAAGATCGCCATCTCGCTGCTGTCGGCGTTTGCGCTGGTGTACTTCCGCTTTCCGTTCAAGCAGTTCTTCTTCTGGGCGATCTTCATCACGCTGATGCTGCCGGTCGAAGTGCGCATCGGCCCCACCTACAAAGTGGTGGCCGACCTGGGCATGCTGGACAGCTATGCCGGCCTGACGATTCCGCTGATTGCTTCGGCCACCGCCACCTTTTTGTTCCGCCAGTTCTTCATGAGCGTGCCGGATGAGCTGGTGGAGGCCGCGCGCATGGACGGCGCCGGGCCGATGCGCTTCTTCTGGGACATCCTGCTGCCGCTGTCGCGCACCAGCATGGCGGCGCTGTTCGTGATCCAGTTCATCTACGGCTGGAACCAGTACCTGTGGCCACTGCTGGTCACCACCAGCGAAGACATGTACCCGGTGGTGATCGGTATCAAACGCATGATCTCCGGCGGCGACGGCCAGACCGAATGGAACCTGGTGATGGCCACCGCCATTCTGGCCATGCTGCCGCCCGCGCTGGTGGTGATGCTGATGCAGAAGTGGTTCGTCAAGGGCCTTGTCGATACCGAGAAGTAGACCCGCAGATTTATAAAAAATAGGGCTCTGGCGCAGGTACTACTTGCGCCAGCAGCTATTAAAAAAGTAGCAACACAGTTTATGGCCGCCATCACACTCAAGAACGTCATCAAGCGCTACGGCAAGGGGCCTAGCGCCAACCAGGTGATCCACGGCGTCAACGCCGAGATCACCGACGGCGAATTCATCGTCATCGTCGGCCCCTCGGGCTGCGGCAAATCCACGCTGCTGCGCATGGTGGCCGGGCTGGAAGAAATCAGCGACGGCACCATCTCCATCGGCGGGCGCGTGGTCAACGACCTCGAACCCAGCGAACGTGACATCGCCATGGTGTTCCAGAACTACGCGCTGTACCCGCACATGACGGTGTTCGACAACATGGCCTACGGCCTGAAGATCGCCAAGGTGCCGGTGGACGAGATCAAGACCCGCGTCGACAAGGCCGCCAAGATATTGGAGCTGGGCCAGTTCCTGGCGCGCAAGCCACGCGAACTGTCGGGCGGCCAGCGCCAGCGCGTGGCCATGGGCCGGGCCATCGTGCGCCAGCCGCAGGTGTTTCTGTTCGACGAACCGCTCTCCAACCTGGACGCCAAGCTGCGCGCCCAGACCCGGCTGGAGATCCAGAAGCTGCACCGTGAACTCGGCATCACCTCGCTGTTCGTCACCCACGACCAGGTCGAGGCCATGACCCTGGCCCAGCGCATGGTGGTGATGAACGGCGGCGTGATGGAGCAGTTCGGCACGCCCGAAGAGGTCTACACCCGGCCCGCCAGCACCTTTGTGGCCAGCTTCATGGGCAGCCCGCCAATGAACCTGCTGCGCAAGGCGCCGAACACCGCCTTGGGCGGCCCGGCCGGCGCCACCCTGGGCATCCGCCCCGAGCACCTGCACCTCAGCCCGCAGAGCGGCAGCAGCTGGGCGCTACAGGTAGAAACCACCGAAATGCTGGGTGCCGAGCGCCTGGTCTACGCGCGCCTGGGCGAAGAGCTGCTGATCGTGCGCACCGACGAGAGCACGCCCTCCCCGGCCATCGGCAGCACCATCCACGCCACGCCGCGCCTCGACCGGCTGCACTGGTTTGATGGCGAAACCGGCAAGCGCCTGAACTAAGCAGTCCGGGCGACGCTGCGCCCGCGCTGTGGCTATAGTTTGGGTTTGATCCATTGCATTTTTAAATTCACAACCCATGCAAGTCACCGCACAACACTGGCCCTACCCGCGCTGGATCGCCCACCGCGGCGCGGGCAAACTGGCCCCTGAAAACACCTTGGCGGCGTTCCGCCTGGGCGCGCAGCATGGCTACCGCATGTTTGAATGCGACGTCAAACTCAGCGCCGACGGCGTGCCCTTCCTGCTGCACGACGACACTTTGGAACGCACCAGCACCGGCAAAGGCCTGGGCGGCGACCACGCCTGGGGCGCCCTGGCCCAGCTGGACGCCGGCAGCTGGCATTCGCGCAGCTACGCAGGCGAGACCCTGCCCACGCTGGACAACATCGCCGCCTTCTGCCTGCGCAACGGCCATTTTCTGAACATAGAGATTAAGCCAACCACCGGCTTGGAGCGACTGACCGGCGAAGCCGTGGCCCACCACGCATCCCGCCTGTGGCGCGGCCAGGCGGTACCGCCGCTGCTCAGTTCCTTCAGCACCGACGCCCTGCACGGCGCGCTGGCCGCCCAACCCGCCTTGCCGCGCGGCCTGCTACTCGACGAGCTGTGGGACGGCTGGCTTGAGGCCGCCCAACAGCTCGGCTGCGTGGCCGTCATCTGTAACTACCGGCTGTGGAACAGCGACACCGTCGGCCAGGTCAAGGCTGCCGGCATGCGCAGCCTGAGCTACACCGTGAACGACGCCGAAGCCGCCCAGCACCTGATCGCCCTGGAAACCGACGGCATCATCACTGACCGCGTCGACCTGTTCAGCCCTGCTGTCTGATACCGGGCTTCTTACTCGCTTCTTACTCGCTTCTTGCCCGCTTCTTGCTTGCCGGATCCGCATGCCCAGCCGCTCCGCCCCCCGCCATAAACGCAGTGATGCCCCGGTGCTGACACCGCTGCTGCAGCGCTGTTCGCGGGCGGTGGTGCGGCTGGGTGTGTGGCGCACCACCTTGCTGTTCAGCGCCATTATCTCGCTGATGTCGCTGGGGCTGACCTGGCTGTATATCCGTCTGATGGGTTACGGCGAAATGGGCGAGGCCTTCTATATCTCGCTGCTGGTGCCGCTGCCAATGACGCTGCTGCCCGGAGGCCTGATCTTCGCCCTGGTCGCAGCGCTGGAGCAGGCCCGGCACACAGCCCACACCTTAGCGATGACCGACAGCCTGACCAGCCTGCGCAACCGGCGCTACTTCATGCACACCGCGCAGCGCGAGCTGGACCTGGCCCAGCGCCACCAGCTGCCGCTGGCCCTACTGATCCTTGACATCGACCACTTCAAGCGCGTCAACGACCTGCACGGCCACGACATGGGCGACCAGGTGTTGGTCGAAGTCGCCCGGCGCTGCGAAAAAGTGCTGCGCACCACCGATGTGCTGGCCCGCTGGGGCGGTGAGGAATTTGTGGTGCTCTTGCCCAACACGCCGCTGGAACAAGCCCACCAGCTGGCCGAGCGCATGCGCGAAAGCGTGGCCTACTCGGCCCAGGTGTATGCATCGGACGACGCAGTGCGGGTCACCATCAGCATCGGGGTGGCCGCCACGACCACCGGCCAGGCCACCACGCTGGACGCGCTGGTGCAGGCCGCCGACCGGGCCTTGTTCGACGCCAAGCGGGCCGGCCGCAACCAGGTCTGGCTGGCGCCGCAACGCCATCCGGGGCTGGCCGCCGGGCCGGCCTTGGCAGGTTAGAGGCAGTTAGCCGCGCACCATCCACCACTGGCTGGAAGCGCAGGCCAGCACCAGGGCCGCGTAGGTCGCCATCTTGCCGTCGTGGCCAAAGAACCAGAGGCCACCCAGCAGCACCGCCAGGCAAACTACAAAATTAATAGCAGCTTGCGCATACAAAGACTGCGCTGCAGGCTTTTTTCTCATAAATACGCGGGCGGCGAGCGCCGTCAGCACGGCCACGGCCAGCGCGGGCGCGGCGAAATTCAGCAGGTGAATCAGTAAATCTATAGGTCCCATAGAGGCAATTTTCAGTCTTTAGGACCAGGTGGACGGTTTTGCTTCACACAAATTTTATAATCGGCGGATGGCAGTTTGGGCATTAGGCATTAACCACACCACCGCACCTCTGGATTTGCGCGGTCGGTTTGCGTTCGCCTTGGACCAGATCGGCCCGACCTTGCAAGGTTTGCGCTCGGCCCTGTCGGGGCCGGAAGCGGCCATCATTTCCACCTGCAACCGCACCGAAGTCTATTGTGCAGGCAGCCAGCAGGCGCTGGACCGCACCGTCGATTGGCTGGCGCACAGCGGCGGCGTATCGCCGGCCCTGCTGCGTTCGCACTCCTACACCTTGCAAGATGGCCCGGTCGCGCGCCACGCCTTCCGCGTCGCCAGCGGGCTGGATTCCATGGTGCTCGGCGAGCCGCAGATTTTGGGCCAGATGAAGGACGCGGTGCGCGTGGCCGAGCAGGCCGGCGCCCTGGGCACCACCCTGAACCAGCTGTTCCAACGCTCGTTCGCCGTGGCCAAAGAGGTGCGCACCTCGACCGAGATCGGCGCCCATTCCATCAGCATGGCGGCGGCCGCGGTGCGCCTGGCCAGCCAGCTGTTCGAAGACCTGGGCAAGGTGCGCATTCTGTTTGTCGGCGCTGGCGAGATGATCGAGCTGGCGGCCACCCACTTTGCGGCCAAGAACCCAAAATCCATCGCCATAGCCAACCGCACACTGGAGCGCGGCGAAAAGCTCGCCACCCGCTTCGGCGGCGAAGTCATGCGCCTGGCCGACCTGCCCAGCCGCCTGCACGAATTCGACGCGGTAGTCAGCTGCACCGCCAGCACCCTGCCCATCATCGGCCTGGGCGCGGTTGAGCGAGCCCTGAAGATCCGCAAACACCGGCCCATGTTCATGGTCGACCTGGCCGTGCCGCGCGACATCGAGCCCGAAGTCAAGGCGCTGCAAGACGTCTACCTGTACACCGTGGACGACCTCGCCCATGTGGTGCAAAGCGGCCAGGCGAATCGCCAAGCCGCGGTGGCGCAGGCCGAGGTCATCATCGACGCCGGCGTGCAAAGCTTTCTGCACTGGATGGACCAGCGCGATCCGGTGCATGGCGTGGTGCCGCTGATCCAGCAGTTGAACGCCCAGGCTGACGAATGGCGCGCCACCGAATTGGCCCGCGCGCGCCGCCTGCTGGCCAAGGGCGACGACATCGAAGCCGTGCTGGACATGCTCAGCAAAGGCCTGACGCAGAAGATGCTGCACGGCGCCATGGCCGAGCTGCGTGCCGGCGACGCCGACACGCGCGAGCACACGGTGCAGGCCATCCACAAGCTGTTTTTGCGCAAAGAGCGTTAGCGACGCTGCTGTCTGCGCCCTCCCCGTTGCACGGGGAATTCCACCCCGACCCGGGGTCGTCACCTTTTGAATTTTCCTGCCATGAAACCCTTTCTCCGCCAACAGCTTGAGCGCTACGCTTTCCGCCTTGCCGAACTCGACTTTCTGCTGTCCCGCGAGGACATCATGGGCGACATGAAGCAGTTTTTGCTGCTGTCGCGCGAGCACACCGACGTAGGCCAGGTAGCGGCGCGCTTTGCCCGCTACACCCAGCGCGAGGGCGATTTGGCCGCGGCGCTGGAGATGCAATCCGACCCCGAGATGGCCGAGATGGCCGAGGAAGAAATCGCCTCGGCCCAGGCCGAGCTGACGCGCTTGGAGGCCGAGCTGCAGCGCATGCTGCTGCCCAAGGACCCGGACGACGCACGCAATGCCTTCATGGAAATCCGCGCTGGCACGGGTGGCGATGAATCGGCACTGTTCGCCGCCGACCTGCTGCGCATGTACACCCGCTACGCCGAGCGCCAGGGCTGGAAGACCGAGATCATGAGCGAGTCGCCGAGCGAACTCGGCGGCTACAAGGAAGTGGTGCTGCGCATGGAAGGCGATGGCGTCTACGGCCAGCTGAAGTACGAGTCGGGCGGCCACCGTGTCCAGCGCGTGCCGGCGACTGAAACGCAAGGCCGCATCCACACCAGCGCCTGCACGGTAGCGGTGCTGGCCGAGCCGGACGAGCAGGAAGCCATCAAGATAAACCCCGCCGATCTGCGCATCGACACCTACCGCGCCAGCGGCGCCGGCGGCCAGCACATCAACAAGACCGACTCGGCGGTGCGCATCACCCACATCCCCACCGGCATCGTCGCCGAGTGCCAGGACGGCCGCAGCCAGCACAGCAACAAAGCGCAAGCGCTGAAGGTGCTGACAGCCCGCATCCATGAAAAAGATCGCTCGGAGCGCGCCGCCAAGGACGCCGCCGAACGCAAAGGCCTGATCGGCAGCGGCGACCGCAGCGACCGCATCCGCACCTACAACTTCCCGCAAGGCCGCTGGACCGACCACCGTATCAACCTCACGCTGTACAAGCTGCTGTTCATCATGGAAGGCGACCTGGCCGAAGTGCTGGGCGCCCTGCGTGCAGCGCAGGAAGCCGAGCAACTCGCCGAACTTGAAGTCGGCGCATAAACCCCAAGGACCCCATGGCACGCTCCATCAACAAAGGCCCCAAGCCCAGCGGCGGCTACGCCAAGGTCTCCAGCAAGTCGCTGAAAGACGCCCAAGAAAAAAGCGCCAAGCGCCTGGCGCCTCGGCCCGAACACCCGGGCCTGGGGAAAGCGGCGCGCGCCGCCAAACGCCCGCCGGCATCGGTGTACGGCGACGCAGCCAACAGCTTGCAGATCGCTCTGCTGGGCGCGCAAAAGCACGGCATCGACAAGCTGGACGCGCGCATGCTGCTGCTGCACGCACTGGGCAAAAATCCCTTGGATTCCGCCTGGCTGCTGGCCCACGGCCAGGACGCCCTGAGCCCCGCCCAGGCGGCCGCCTTTGGCAGCGCCTGCACCCGCCGCCGGGCCGGCGAGCCCGTGGCCTACATCACCGGCCACCGCGAGTTCTACGGCATGGATTTGCAGGTGGACCCGCGCGTGCTGGTGCCCCGGCCGGACACCGAAATCCTGGTCGACTGGGCGCTGGAGTTGCTGACTGGGAAAACGGCGCCGCAGGTGCTGGACCTGGGCACCGGCAGTGGCGCCATCGCCTTGGCAATCCAGAAAACCCGGCCGGATGCACGGGTCACGGCAGTGGACTTGAGCGCCGATGCCCTGGCCGTGGCGCAAGCCAATGCGGCGCGGCTGGCCTTGCCTGTGCAGTTCATCCAAAGCTCTTGGCTGGCGCAGGTGGAAGGCGTGTTCCAGCTGGTCGTTTCCAACCCGCCATACATCGTGGACACCGACCCGCATCTGCCCGCGCTGGCCCACGAGCCGCGCAGCGCCTTGACGGCGGGCAGCGATGGGCTGGAGGACATCCGCCAAATCATCACCCAGGCCGCACCGCAGCTGCAGGCCCAGGGCTGGCTGCTGCTGGAGCACGGCTATGACCAGGCTGCGTCGGTACGCGCCCTGCTGGAACAGGTGGGCTACTCCCAGGTGCAGTCGCGGCAGGATCTGGCCGGGATAGAACGCTGCAGCGGCGGGCAGAAAATATGAGTGTTTTAGGCCTCTAGCGCTTATTGAATATGCGCAAGCAGCTACAATATATGTAGCAAATCAAGATATCGGGCATCCCTGGTCAAAACGGGGACACCCACAGGCGTACGCCCCGTCGCCGCACCCGAGGTGAAATAATGGGAGTTTGCTTTCCAAGGAGTCTCATGATGAGCGACACACAACAACGCATCGATGCACTGGTCAAATCCAACGAAGTTCTGCTGTTCATGAAGGGCAATGCGAGCTTCCCGCAATGCGGTTTCTCTGGCCGTGCGATCCAGCTACTGAAGGCCAGCGGCGTGGATACCAAGACCATCAAGACCGTCAATGTGCTGGAAGACGACGAAATCCGCCAGGGCATCAAGGAATACAGCAATTGGCCGACGATTCCGCAGCTCTACGTCAAGGGCGAATTCGTTGGTGGCTCGGACATCATGATGGACATGTACGAATCTGGTGAACTGCAACAGGTACTGGGCACCACGCCCACCTGAGCCTGCACGCTTTTGTGCACCGCGCTGTGGCGCCCAGCCCACAGCCCACAAATAGCTCCGCTTAGCGGCACTATTCCACGTCTCCTGCCATGGTGCGCTGGCACGGCTTATGCTGAAATGAAGCTGTGCCAGCAACCAGGAGAAATCGATGGAATCCCGCAGCCTTGTACCGCATGCATCCTCGTTCCAATTGCCTGTCGCCAACGTGCGCAGCGTGTTCCAGCCGCACGACGTAGAGCGCAAGCTCGCCAAACTCCCCAGCCGAGAACACGAAAACCTGCGCAGCACCTACGAGCGCATGCTGGAGCGCGGACCCGACCGCTTTCAGGTCAAGCCATCCGGCATCCCTGAGATGTCGGCGCTGTACCAAACCCTGCCCAACTTCACCGAAGTGCTGGACGACGTAAAACGCCACGTCGCCCTGAGCCAGGACAGTCGTGACGGTTTGGAGGTCACGCCGATTCTGCTGCTCGGCCTGCCTGGCATCGGCAAGACCCATTTCGCCAAGAAGCTGGCCGACCTGCTGGGTACCGGCATGAACCTGGTACCCATGAGCTCCATGACCGCAGGCTGGCTGCTGTCGGGCTCCTCATCCCAATGGAAAGGCGCCAAGCCTGGCAAGGTGTTCGAGGCACTGGTGGACGGGGAATACGCCAACCCGGTGATCGTGGTCGACGAGATCGACAAAGCCAGCGCCGATGCGCAATACGACCCGCTGGGCGCGCTCTACAGCCTGCTGGAGCACGATACGGCGCAGAACTTCATGGATGAGTTCGCCGAGGTGGCCATCGATGCGAGCCAGGTGATCTGGATCACCACGGCCAACGACGCACGCGGCATCCCGGAGCCGATCCTGAACCGCATGAATGTGTTTGAGATCGAACCACCCTCGCCAGAAGCGGCACGGCAGATCGCCCGCAATCTCTACACGTCCATCCGTGCCGAGCATGGTTGGGGCGAACGCTTTGCACCAGATCTCCACAACGACCTGCAGGATGCCTTGTCGGAACTTGCACCTCGGGAAATGCGCCGGGCGCTGATGACCGGCTTTGGCAATGCCCGGCTCGACGGGCGCGACACCGTGCGGGTGGACGACCTGCCGCGCGCCACGCAGCACAAAGGCCGTATGGGCTTTATCCAGTAGCCGGGAGCTGCTTCAGTTGGCTTTGTGTCGCTGCAAAAGCTGCTTCACAAAGTTGGCTGGGATCGCGTAGGTAATGCCGGTGGGCTGGCTGATGGCCGATTCCTTGGTGCCTTTGATAAACACCATGTTGATGATGCCCACCACCTCACCAGTATCTACATCGAACAAGGGGCCTCCGCTGTTGCCGGGATAGGCGGTTCCGTCCAGCTGGAAGATGTCGAAACTGCCGTCTCGGAGGCTGCGAATGGACTTCTCCGTGAGCTGCTGGCCCGTAGGGGCTGGCAACACAATCGGGGTGATGGACGACACCACAGCCCGGTGCGTCACCGGAGAAAACCCGAGCGCGCCGCCTATCGGAAAACCCATCAGCGCCAGCGACTGGCCTTCGCGCACCGCGTCCGAATCTTTCAAGCGGATACCGACCACGGGGTCACCGCTGAACCGCAGCAGAGCCAGGTCGTGTAAGCGATCTACTTCCAGCACCTGGGCCTGCCGCGGTTGCAAGCTGCCCTTCGCATCGCGCACCTGGACCACCAACTCTGAGCCAGAACTGTCTTCCGCAGCGCCGTACAGAACATGGGCATTGGTGACAACAAAATTGGCGCCCAAGTTTTGGTCAGCGACAACGAACCCGGTCCCACGCATCGTGAAACGCGGGCTGTTCGTACTTTTGTAATAACCCACCACCGAAATGGAAGGCTTTACTTTGGTAATGGCATCTGCCAAATCCGCATTTGCCAGATTCACATGGCTGCCAATGAGCAAAGCAAAAACTGGTAGGAAAATATTCCAGGCAATATCTTTCAAGCTAGGCAATATCATTTTTACCGCCTTTCTGGAGCACCAGCTCCTTCAAATATCACATTCCCTTGAGCACGGCATCTACTTCGGCATGTTCAGAAAATTTATCGCCAAGCTTGGCAAGATCATCCAGCAATGGCTTGGCTTTGGTCTTGTCACCTGACTTCAAGTATATTTTTGCAATATTCAACTTGAATGTCATATTGGTAGGCTGCAGTGCAATCGCCTTATTTTGCCACTCCAGTGCTTTTGCATAATCCCCTTTTTCGGACAGGAGCATGGCCAAAGTATCCATGAACGGTGCTTGGTTAGGCGCCAACGCATTGGCTTTTTCCGCATAGGAAATTGCCGTATCTTTTTTCAGCTGACCATGTACCCAAGCTAGGTTGTTATAGGCAACTGCACTGGTCGGCTGAATTTGAACAACCGATGCATACAATTTCTCAGCTGCCGCATAGTCCTTTTTCAATAATGCAGCGTCTGCGATGTACATCATGAAATCGACATCCTTGGGATTGTCTTTCAACCAAGATACTGCAAACTTATCCGCCTCCGTCTTGTTTCCAGATGCAACAAAAACATTGTGGATTTTTATAGCTGGTTCCGACGATGTGCCCTGTTTCAGGGCTGTTCTAAACGCAGTTAAAGCGTTGTCCCATTTCTTCTGAACTACATTGACTTCACCCTCCAATATGTAACCAATAGCATCTTTAGGACGTTGCTTCTGTATCCCACGAGCGACAGTGATGGCATTTGAGTAGCGCTCAGCGGTAATATTCAGAGCAACCAGGCCACGCTGAGCCTCTAGCAAGTCAGGTTTCAGCTCCAAAGCCTTGGTGAGATTCTGTATTGCAGAATCTGTATTTTTGGCAACCACATTAATATTAGCCATGCGTAAAAATGGCTGCGGTGACGAAGGCTGAAGACCTGCAAGCTTGGTATAGGTTGAAAGTGCCTGATTGCTATCTCCCATTGCCTGCTGCGTTCTTCCCAATGCATCCAACAACTCAGGGCTTTCTGGCATTGCAGTAACTGCATTCTGTGCAGTAGTGAATGCTTGCTTGTACTCCTTATTTCGTAGGAGCAAGTCAATCAATAAAATACGGGGCCCCACTTCTGCAGGGCTAGCTGCCACCGCTTTACCGATCAACTCTGCTACCTCCTCCTTACTCCCGCCGGCCATCGACTTAAGTCCAGCCAAACCAATAAACGCTTGGCCATTTTTTGGATCTTTAGCCAGAACATTTTCAAATCTCTTTCGAGCATCATCTGGTTTTTTCTCTGACACATCCAGCGCGGCAAGACTCGCGATGGCAGGGAAATAATCCGGATTCATCACCAAGGCAGACTCAAAGCTCTTTCTTGCTGCGACCGCATCTTTTTGCGCATTCTGAATATTCCCGCGCAAATTGGCGATGAACGGATTTTTTGGCTTCTTCTTATCCATTACATCGATGGCCTTCATGGCCTTGTCGAACTCACGTCGACGTATATGTGCGCTGATCAACGCCAGATCTGCAGTAGTTCCACTATCCGACGCGGCAATATCTTGCAGTTCATTGAATGCAGTCTCCGTCTCGCCTGCCATCATATGAGCCAAAGCCAAAGACGTGCGTTTGCGCCCATCTTTCGGGTCTAACTTCGCCGCTTTTGAAAAGAATTCACTGGCTTTCTTAAAATCACCATTTTGCAAATAAACTTCGCCTGCAATTGAATACAGTGCGGTATCAATCGGCTCTGCCGTTAATGCCGGAGTTAAGGTTGCCAATGCTTTTGCAGGTTGACCTGAGCGCAAGTAGGTCAACGTCAGCAGTCGGCGCGCCATCACATATTCAGGCGCTGCGACCAATGCCTTGTTTAAATAAACTTCGGCCTGTACAAAAGAATTTAGTTGAAATTCAGTTGCTCCTGCCAACTGCAAAACCTTCGGAGCATCTGGTGCTATCTTTACAAGTTGCTGCGACAGCTCTCTGGCTAATTTAAAATCTTTCTTCTGGTATGCAAGTTGAACTTCAAAAAATTTAACCTGAGGATTATTTGGTGCAATCTTCTTTAAAATATCAAGCTGCTGCCCTCCCACATCAAGCTTATTTTGTTGCAGCAGCAAGGTTATCAAACCCATGTGCCCCAGCAAATAATCTGGCTTAATTTCTATCGATTTTTTATATAACTCAATTGCTCCATCCAAATCATTTTTAGAACGCAGGATAATATCGCCCTTTGTTTTAAAAAGATCTGGATTTTTAGGGGCCTTTGCAATCAACTTATCGATTTCCGTCAAAGCTCCCGCGTAATCTCCCTTGCCGGCCAACCTTCGAACAACAATAATTTGAGCCTCTATATTTTCAGGCTCCGCAGAAATAGCATCATTCAGATATTTTTGCGATTTATCTACAAGTCCTTGAACAGCATAAGCATTGCTCAAAGATATATTTAGATTCGCTTTAGCACTTGGTGAGCTTAGTTCAATTCCAGATAGCTCATCGGTAACCTTTTTGTAATTCCCTTGCAATAGCAAAACTTTAGCAAGCTCAGGAACAACCAAGTCATCCGAATATTTTAAACTGCGTGCTTTATCGAATTCAATTTCCGCACCAGCCAGGTTACCTTCATGCAAAAGTGCACGACCCAGTAGAAATCGCGCCTCCCCTATGTTGGGGTTGGCCTGTAATGCATTTTTTATCTGAATAATGGCAGTCTTTTGATCATTTTTAGCCAAACTCTCTTTCGCGGATGCAATCAGCACCTCTGGCTTCTCTTCCCCGCAGGCAGCGAGTAAAAGAGCCATAGTCAGCACAGAAACAGCGCCTCGTGCATAAGTATTTTTTAATATCATTTTTATCCCAATGCAAATCAGTCGTAAATTAATTACTTCAAACCTAAGCGGTACATCAAATCATATAAAGTAGGGCGACTTACGCCGAGCAATTCTGCGGCCTTGACAATATTTCCATTGACACGCCCTAACGCGGAAATAATTGCATTTTTCTCCGCATTATCACGAACCGCTCTTAAATCCAAAGAGCTATCACCAATCTCCAAATCGGATGATTCCAAGCCCACGTCTTCTGGCAAAATCTGATTGCTATCGGCCATAATTACTGCCCTCTTAATGCAATTCTCCAGCTCACGAATATTTCCTGGCCACGGGTGCCTTTCAATCGCGCGAACACTTTCTTCACTCAAATTCAAAGAACCTCTGTTTTGCTCACGCGCAAAGCGTCGCACAAACGAATAAGCCAGAAGTGCAGCGTCTCCTTTGCGTGAACGCAAGGGCGGGATATTGATAACGATCTCGGCAAGTCGGTAGTAGAGATCTTCTCGAAACCGACTTTCCTTGCTCAAGGCTTTCAAGTCTTGGTGGGTTGCACACACGATTCGTACATCCACCGGAATTTCTTGACGCCCGCCCACACGCTCGATGGTTCGTTCCTGAATGAAGCGCAGCAATTTGGCCTGCAGCGAAAATGGCAAGTCGCCGATTTCATCGAGCATCAAGGTGCCGCCGTTGGCAAGTTCAATTTTCCCAAGAGTGGTTTTGGCAGCCCCTGTAAAAGCGCCTTTTTCGTAGCCAAACAACTCGCTTTCGAGCAGATTCTCGGGAATAGCCGCGCAGTTAATGGCAACAAACTTCTCATTTTTACGCGATGAGGTTTGGTGTAAACCGCGCGCCAGCACCTCTTTACCTGTACCGCTCTCGCCCAGCAGCATTACCGTAGCAGTGGTGTTGGCCACTTTTTCAATCGTGCGGCAGACCCGCAGCATTTCAGGGTCTCGGGTTACCAGGCCGGCCAGCGCATCCGGCTGGTACATGGACTGCAGACGCCGATTCTCTTTCTGCAGCTCGAACATCCGGAACGCGCGCTCTATCGTCAGATTCAGCAGCTCAGGCTCGAAGGGCTTAGCAAAAAAGTCATAGGCCCCTAAAGCCACCGCACGCAAAGCATTTGCCTGGTCGTTTTGACCGGTCAAAACTATGACTTTGGTATCTGGCTCGACGGTCAGGATTTGCTCCAACAACTTGAAGCCCTCGGTCACACCATCTTGGTCGGGCGGCAGGCCCAGATCCATCGTCACGACAGCAGGACTGTGCCTACGCAACTGCACCATGGCACTATCGCGATCGTTGGCAGTCACCGACTCAAACTTGTCCACCGACCATTTAATCTGCTTCTGCAACGCTAGATCGTCTTCCACGATCAGCAGTGCACGTGCGCTATCAGAACTCATGAAGCCCCCAATACATTCAAATCCGACTCTTGCTGGACTTCAAACAAAGGCAATAACAATGTGACCAAAGTTCCTTTGTTAAGCGCACTTTTTACCAAAATCTTCCCCCCCAATTCCTGCACGTACTGAAAACTTTCATAAGCCCCTATACCCATGCCGGCCTGTTTGGTCGTCTGGAACGGCTTGAACAGTCGCTCTTGCATAAACTCTTCCGACATGCCATGACCGGTGTCACCTATCTCGATACGCGCCTGCCCGCTGGACCGATCCAGCGTGAGCCATACGCGCCCAGACGGGTCCGTGGCATCAAAAGCATTCTGCACGACATGCCCAATGATGCGTTCCAGGCGTTCTTCGTGTCCACGCGTGATCACCTTGTCGACCAAGGTCACCTCCAGCAGGCGCCCCCGCTTGGCTGCCACAGCCGAAATACGCTGAATGATGGCTCCCAAATCGACGCCTACGGCGGTACCCGGCGGCGTAGCCCCCTCGCGCAATTGGAGCATTAGCTGGCGCATCCTGTCTAATGAATTCTCTACCGTCATCAGCATGTCTTGCTGGAACTCCGGGTTGGCATGCAAGCGCTTAGCGTTCTTCAGCATCAACGACAACTGGGTCACGATATTTTTAAGGTCGTGGACCACGAATGCCGACATGCGGTTGAACGCATCAAACTTGCGCACCTCCAGCAATGCCTCCGTGGCCCGCATCTGAGCCAAATAGCTGGCGGCTTGCCGCCCTGCCGTTTTGAGCAAATCGTTGACCTCCCAGTTCACATCTATCGTGGTGCGAGCACGCGCCAGCACCACAAAACCAATCAGCTCACCCCCGGATGTCAGCGGCACCACTAGCCATGCCTGCGCAATACTGTGCAGCCACAGGGGCAAAGTCAGGTCGCCGTAGCGCTTGGAATAGGAGCGAAACTCCTCCAGATTGATCACCCAGCCGCTGACGGCCAAAAACTGGCATAGCGGGGAATCGGCATCCTCTTTGTCCAGCGTGGTCACCAGGTTCCAATGGGCGGTTTGGCGAAATACCGGTTCCCCGGTGCTCTTCATCCATAAACCACCGCCTGGGCTTTCCAGCATATCGGCAAGCGCCCGGACCACCTGCTGGCCCATGTCCTGAGGCGAATGGTTGCTGGACAAGGTCTGGGTAAATTTGAGCCACTCTTCGCGGTAGTCGTAGCGGTAGCGAAAAAAGTGTTTTCCCACCAGTACCCGCAACTTGGCCCGAAACGACCCCGACACCGCCAGCACCATCAACACGATCAGGGCAGAGAACACAACGCCCACTTGCAGCGCACGCCCCCACTCGCCACCAAAGTAGCGCACGTAGTAGCCTACCGCCGAAATAAACAGCAGATACGCCCCCGCTACCAGCAAGGTCGCCGAATGGAATGCCGCCTTTTGTGACACCCGGATGCTGGCAATCCAATCGTTGCGTCGTGTGGTCGACAGTAGCAGCAGCAACACCATCAAGGCATGCACTGCACCGCGGATACTCAGTACGTCAGCATCGAGGCGCTTAAACAGAACGGCCTGGGAATACAGGTACAGGTCAAACAAGAAGGTGCCCGCCAACCCCAGACTGAGAGGCTTGACGTTCCAACGAGAATCTTCTGTAACGTTGCGGTAGATCTGCTCTAGCAACACCATCGCCAGCACGGGAAGTGCCATGGCACTGATCAGCAGCAATCGCTCAGCATCACCTGCAACGACGACGTTGAACGCACCAATGAATGGCGCCAATATGCCAAAAATGATGATGCCCACCGCGAGCCAAGGTAACCACACCATGGCCTGAGGCAACTTCCCATTGCGGCTGGAGCGGCATAGCGTCAGCATAAAACCGTACCAGCATCCGTAACGCAAGACGTCGGCCCAAATACCCAACAACAGCCAATTCAAGGACCGTCCGTCCCGAACCACCAGTTCCAACCATCCCCATAGAGCAGTGAACGCGACTGCGCCAAATAGATAGACAGCGGAAGGATTACGTGGTGCCCGCAAGTAGCCGGTCAGCCACAGGCGCAGCACGAATGCGGTGTACGCCAGCCCCACCAAGGCGTAGCCCAGGGCAGTCAAAGTCACAGTTTGGCTATCCATGGGCGGGCACGCAGTGCAACGTGAAAGCGCGGTCGACTGCCACTAAGTGCGCGTCAGCGCGAACCCTTGGCCATCAGCACCACTCCCACGGTTTCAAACAGGATGACGATGTCCAGAAACAGCGAATGGTTCTTGACGTAGTACAGGTCGTACTGCAGCTTCTCGGCCGAGTCTTCCAGCGTAGAGCCATAGTGGTAGCGCACCTGGGCCCAGCCAGTCACGCCCGGCTTGACGCTTTGGCGCACCGCGTAATACGGGATCTGGCGTGTCAGCTGGTCGACAAAATAAGGGCGCTCTGGCCGCGGTCCGACCATGCTCATATCGCCGTTCAATACGCAAAACAGCTGGGGCAGCTCGTCGATACGGACCTTGCGGATGAACTTACCGACCTTCGTAATTCGGTCGTCTTGTGCAGCGGCCCAGCGCGGAGTTCCATCCTTCTCTGCATCGGTGCGCATACTGCGGAACTTGATGACATTGAACAAGCGGCCATTAAAACCCACGCGTTCCTGGCGGTAAAAAATAGGACCCGGACTCTCCAGCACAACCAGTAGCATGGTCACGAGCATGATGGGAAAGGTCAGCACAATCAATACCGCCGCACTTGCGATATCGAACAGACGCTTCACGGCGGTACGCAAACCACCCTGGCTAAAGCCGTCGCCAAAGATCAACCAGCCCGCATTCACGGAATCCAGCCGGATCTGGCCTTTGGTCTTCTCGAAATGGGTGGCTACGTCCACCACCCGCACGCCATGCAGTTTGCAGTCCAGCAGCTCACGCAAAGGCATGCTGCCGCCCCGGCGCTCCACCAAAGCCACCACGATCTCATCGACCTCCAGCTCCAGAGCGGTATCAGTCAAAGACTTGTGCTTTGACAGAATCCCCCAGGCTGACACCTCGGATTCGGCTTCATTGGGGCTGGCGTAGTAGCCCACCACATCCACATGGGGGTCTTCGTTCTTCAAGGTCTTGCCCACCAGTGCGGCACGCGGACCGGTACCGAAAACCAGTACCCGATGGCGCATCATGGACTGGGGCATGGAGTGCACCACATACACCCGGTGCAACAGCACGATCGCGAAACCCACCATGGCCGCCATGGCCAAGGTTTCCCCGTTGGCCGACTGGGGGAACAACGAGAACACAACATAAGTCAATGGCACTGCCAGCAGCAGCGACAGGGCTGCACGCGCACGCGATTGGTTCAAGGAACGGTTATGGATACGCTGGTAAAAGCCCAATGTGGAATTGATCACCAGCATCCCTAGCGACAACAGACTCGCATGCCCCAGCAAAGACACCACGGCCGTCAGGTCTTCGCCCTTCCATATGACCACGGCCATCACGGCAATGATGACCAGCCCCAAATCAAAAAATATCTGCTGCAGCGTCCGCCGATGCAGGTAATGGTTGAATATCTTGATCAAGCCGGAACTCCCGCTACAGGGCGACGGGCGTCCTGGAACAGCCCCCATGCCGCAGACTTATGGCATAAATCACCCACATGGGCCGCTACAAACAGTGTTTGGCGTGCAGACTTTTGAAAAAAAGGCATCGATTATCTTTAAATGCGTCTTGGTATATCTAAGAACTATACGGCTTGCTTGCGCGCGCCTCAAAGCGGCATGCACCGCCCCTCCCGCATAGCTTTTGCCACCGCATTATGGGCTTTTTTTGGTACAGATTAACCGGCTAAAGCCCGGCATTTCCCCTGGTTCTTGGCAAACTTCACGCTAGCATCGCCGCTTTATCCGGCGCGGCGGCGCGGCACAATCGACCGCATGGGAAAAAGATTACTCATCGCTGGTGCAGGAATCGGCGGCATGGCGGCGGCACTGGCAGGCGCCAAGGCGGGCTGGGAAGTCCAATTGATGGAGCGGGCGTCCATTTTCAGCGAGATCGGCGCGGGCATTCAGATCGGTCCCAACGTCACCCGGCTGCTGTACCGCTGGGGATTGCAGCACGCCGTGGATGCCGTCGCCGCCTTCCCACAGCGCCTGCAGGTGCGCGATGCGCTGTCGGCGCGCGAACTGGGGGTGCTCACCCTGGGTGTAAGCATCCAGCAACGCTATGGAGCCCCCTACGCCGCCATCCACCGCGCCGACCTGCATGCCCTGCTGCACAACGCTGTAGCGCGGCACAGCGGCACCACGCTGCTGCTGAACCAGGACTTGCAGCAGTTCGGCCAGGCCCGCAATACCGTTACCGTGCGCAGCGCCAGCATGGAGCAGTACGAAGGCGATGCCCTGGTCGGAGCCGATGGCCTGTGGAGCCCCGTGCGCCAATGGCTGCTCGGTGATAGCCCGCCCCGCCCCACCGGCCACCTGGCCTACCGGGCCTTGGTGCGCCAGGCCGATCTACCCGCCGCCCTGCGCTCGCAGCAAGTCACTGCCTGGCTCGGCCCCCGGCTGCACGCCATTCAGTATCCGGTGCGCGGCGGCGACTGGCTGAACCTGGTCGCGTTTGTGCAGGGCCAACTGCCCGGCCAGCCCACCCACCTGGACCATTGGGACCACAGCGCCAACGCCGCCGATCTGCGGGTCCACCTAGCCCAGGTATGCACGCCTTTGCAGGACATGCTGCATGCCGTCAACGCATGGCGCCTGTGGGTGCTGTACGACCGCCCGCCCATGCAGGGGCCGCACCAGCATGCCCAAGGCCGGGTCGCTCTGCTCGGCGATGCGGCCCACCCCATGCGCCCCTACCTCGCCCAAGGCGCGGGCATGGCCATCGAGGACGCCGCCACCCTCGGCCAGGTGCTGGAGCACAGCACAGACATTCCCGCAGCGCTGGCCCACTACGCCCAGCAGCGCTGGCAGCGCAATGCCCGGGTCCAGGCGCGGTCGCTGCGCAACGGCAAGATCTTCCATGCTCAAGGCCTGCTGCGCTGGGCCCGAAACCGCGCGATGCAGCTCGGTGGCGAACGCCTGATGGACCTGCCCTGGCTGTACGGAGGGGGACTGACTCCGCAGATTGCTACAAAATAAGTAGCTGCTTGCGCTGATGAAATAAGCGCTAAAGCCCTAAAAGACTTAAAGATTAGTGCGCAGGGTCCAGATTTCGGGGAACAGCACCACGTCCAGCATCTTGCGCAGATAGCTCACGCCGCCGGTGCCGCCGGTACCGCGCTTGAAGCCTATCACCCGCTCCACCGTGGTGACATGGCGGAAGCGCCAGAGGCGAAAGGTATCTTCTAGGTCGGTCAGCTTCTCGCCCAGCTGGTACAGGTCCCAGTGCTGCTTGGGGTCGCGGTAGACGACCAGCCAGGCCGCCTCTACCGCCGCGTCGGCTACATAGGGCTGGGTCCAGTCGCGCTGCAGATGGCTGGCCGGCAGCGCCAAACCGCGGCGTGCCAGCAAACGCAGCGATTCGTCGTACAAAGATGGCGCTTCAAACGCCGCCTGCACCTGGGCCAGCAGATCGGGGCGGTGCGCGTGCGGCTTGAGCATGGAGGCGTTCTTGTTGCCCAGCGCAAACTCGATACAGCGGTACTGCGCGCTCTGGAAGCCGCTGGAGCTGGCCAGATAAGGCCGCATGGCGCTGTACTCGGGCGGCGTCATGGTGGCCAGCACGTCCCAGGCATGGACCAGCTGGGCCATGATCTTGGACACACGGGCCAGCATCTTGAAGGCGCTGTGCAGATCGTCCGCCGCCACGCAGCGCATCGCCGCCTGCAGCTCATGCAGCATCAGCTTCATCCAGAGTTCGCTGGTCTGGTGCTGGACGATGAACAGCATCTCGTCGTGTGCCGGCGACAAGGGCTTTTGCGCCCCCAGCACCGCGTCCAGCTGCAGGTAGTCGCCGTAGCTCATGGACTGGCTGAAGTCCAGCTGGGCCTCTTCTTCCTGCACGATGTTTTCGCCGGAGTTCATGGGGCAGCTCATCTCAGGTCACCGCATGCTTCTGGTTGAACTCGGGCCGGCGCCATTCTTCGCTTTCCAGCACCTGCTGCAGCTGGTCCACCGCATTCCACACGTCTTCATAGCCCAGGTACAGCGGCGTGAAGCCAAAGCGCAGGATGTCCGGGTGCTGGGCGCCATTGCCTGCGCGGTAGTCGCCAATCACGCCACGGGCGATCAGCGCCTGGACGATGGCATAGGCGCCTTCGGACTTGCTCAGGCAGACCTGCGAGCCGCGTTGGGCGTGTTCGCGCGGGGTTGCCAGGCCGAGCCCGTGGCCGGCGCAGCGCTGCTCGACCAGTTCAATGAACAAATCGGTCAGGGCCAGCGACTTCTGGCGCAAGGTCTGCATGGCGCTCTGGTTTGGCACGATGCGGCCGGCCGCATCGAACACATCCAGCCCGCATTCCAGCGCCGCCAGGCTGATCATCGGCTGGGTGCCGCACAGGTAGCGCGTCACGCCGGGCGCCGGCCGGTAGTCAGGGGTGAACTCGAACGGCGTGGCGTGGCCCCACCAGCCCGCCAGGGGTTGCCAGAAGCGCTCGGCATGCGCGGGATTCACCCACACAAAAGCCGGCGCACCGGGGCCGCCGTTCAGGTATTTGTAGCCGCAACCCACTGCGAAGTCGGCCTTGGCGCCCGTCAGGTCTACCGGCACCGCACCCGCGCTGTGCGCCAGGTCCCAGACCATCAGCGCACCGGCGGCGTGGGCGGCCGCGGTCACTGCCGGCATGTCGTGCATGGCACCGGTGCGGTAGTTGACATGGGTCAGCATCAGCACCGCCACCTCGGGTGTTAGCGCTGCCGCAATTTCATCCGGCTCCACCAGTTGCAGCGTGAAGCCGTGTTGGCGGCACAACGATTCGGCGATATACAGGTCGGTAGGGAAGTTGCTGCGCTCGCTGACCACCCGCTTGCGCGTGGGTGCATCGGCCGCCGCCATGTGCAGCGCGGCGGTCAACACCTTGAACAGATTGATCGAGGTGCTGTCGGTAGCCACCACCTCGCCGGGCCCGGCGCCGATCAGGCGTGCGATCTGGTTGCCCAGGCGCTGCGGCATGTCGAACCAGCCGGCGCTGTTCCAGGATTGAATCAGGTCCGTACCCCATTCCTTGGTCACCACCTCGGCCACGCGGGCGGGGGTGGCCGCGGGCAGCACGCCCAGCGAATTGCCGTCCAGGTAAATCACGCCCGGCGGCAGGCTGAAATGGGCGCGCATCGGCGCCAAGGGGTCGAGCGCATCCAGGCGCAGGCAGTCATGCAAAGTCGTCACAGGGTTTCCTTCTCAGATTCAAAGTGAGCGCAAAACAGCGCGCACGGGGGATGCATCGGCGGTCATCAGCTTCAGCGGCAGGGCAATCAGTTCGTAGTCGCCCTCGGGCACGTCGTCGAGCACCAGGTTTTCCAACACGCGCAGGTTCAGGCGGCGGATGGTCTGGTGGCTGTCCAGGGACTTACTGTCGGCCGGGTCGATGCTGGCGGTGTCAATGCCGATCAGCGTCACGCCCATCGCGGCCAGGCGCTCGACAGTGTCCGGGGCGTAGGCCACCAGCGCGCCATCCCAGTGGTCTATCGGCATGTGCTGATAGGTGCGCACCAGCACGCGCGGCGGCAGATCCTGAAGCGCATGCGCCAGGTGCTCCCACAGCACCAGCGGGCCACGGCCTATGCAGTGGATGACGCGGCAAGGGCCGAGATACGGGGTGAGATCGACCGCGCCAATCGCCTGGCCCTGCGGGTCGTAGTGCAGCGGCGCATCGGCGTGGGCGCCGACATGGGGCGACAAGGTCAGCGCGCTGACGTTGACCGGACAGGCGGGTGAGATGGTCGCCGTCCACTGCTGTTGGTACGGCGTATCACCCGGAAACACCGGGCTGCCAGGGGCGATGGGGGGTGAAATATCCCAGAGGTTTTGCATAGTGCGGCGAAGTTATCACCGCTAAAAACCGCGTGGTGTCGGTTATTTCCAACAGCCCGGAAATTCAAATCGCCGGCAGGCCGTGGCGCATGCGCGCCTGCTGGCAGGCGGAGCTGCCAGCCTCGAATTCCCGGCACGGCGAAGGCCGCCATTCGTAGATGCCGCAGGCGACTTTTTCGCCCAGCGTGCCCATGAGGGCCGCGCAACGCGGTGGGCTGTAGTCGGTGCCGCGCATGCGGCAGGTGCTGGCTGTGACTTCGACCGACAGGCCTTCGGGTACCGAGCCGCCTTCGCTCTGGCTCTCGTACACCGAGAAATCCACGCGAAAGCTGGCGCAGCACACGCCGCAGCTTTGACAGGGATTTTCATGCATAAAAAAGGCCTCCAGCGCAGATAAACCATGCGCAAGCAGCTATACAAACAATAGCATCAAGCCTGGCGACCGAGCAGCAGGTATTCCATGAGCGCCTTTTGCACATGCATGCGGTTCTCGGCCTCGTCCCAGACCACAGACTGCGGGCCGTCGATCACATCGGCTTCGACCTCTTCGCCGCGGTGGGCGGGCAAGCAGTGCATGAACAGCGCGTCGGGCTTGGCTGTGCGCATCATTTCCGTATCCACACACCAGTCGGCAAAGGCTTTTTTACGCGCTTCGTTCTCGGCCTCGTAGCCCATGCTGGTCCACACATCGGTGGTGACCAGGTCTGCGCCGGCGCAGGCCTGCATCGGGTCTTTGAAGACCTTGTAGCTGTCGCTGGAACGCAGGCCGGCCACCGACTGGTCCACCTCGTAGCCGCTGGGCGTGCTGACGTGCACGGTAAAACCCAGAATCTCACTGGCCTGCAGCCAGGTGTTGGCCATGTTGTTGCCGTCACCCACCCAGGCCACCGTCTTGCCGGCGATGCTGCCGCGCTGTTCGATGTAGGTGAAGATGTCGGCCAGGATCTGGCAGGGGTGGAACTCGTTGGTCAGGCCGTTGATGACCGGCACACGCGAATGCTCGGCAAAGCGCTCGATCTTGGTCTGCTCGAAGGTGCGGATCATCACCAGGTCGACCATGCGGCTGATGACCTTGGCGCTGTCTTCGATCGGCTCGGCGCGGCCCAGCTGGCTGTCACCGGTGGTCAGGTGCACCACGCTGCCGCCCAACTGGTACATGCCGGCCTCGAAGCTCACGCGGGTGCGCGTCGAGGCCTTTTCAAAGATCATGGCCAGCGTACGGTCCACCAGGGAATGGTGTTTTTCGTAGGACTTGAACTTCTTCTTGATCAGCGCCGCACGCTCAAACAGGTAGGCGTATTCCTCGGCGCTGAAGTCGCTGAATTGCAGGTAGTGCTTCATACAGGTTCTGCCAAAAATTGCTTGACCAGGGGGCACAGAATGCCGACCAGCTCATCGGCCTCGGCGGCCGTCATGATCAGCGGCGGCACCAAGCGGATCACGCTGTCGGCGGTGACGCTGATCAGCAGGCCGGCATCCACCGCGCGCTGGGCCAACACGCCGCAGGGGCGGGCCAGTTGCACGCCAATCATCAGGCCCTGACCGCGCACTTCCACAAAGCCTTCCACACCCGCCAGCTCACGGCGCAGCGCGGCTTGCAGGTGGTCACCCACCGTAGCCGCGTTTTCCAGCAAGCCCTCTTCTTCCATGATGCGTATGGTTTCCACACCGGCGCGCATGGCCAGCGGGTTGCCGCCGAAGGTGGTGCCGTGGTTGCCGGGTTGGAAGATGTGGGCGGCCTTGGGGCCAGCCACCACCGCGCCCACCGGCACGCCCGAGCCCAGGCCTTTGGCCAGCGGCATCACATCGGGCTTGATGCCCGCCCATTGGTGGGCAAACCACTTGCCGGTACGGCCCATGCCGCACTGCACCTCGTCGATCATCAGCAGCCAGTCGCGCTCGTCGCAGAGCTTGCGCACCTGCTGCAGGTATTCGACGCGCATCGGGTTCACACCGCCCTCGCCCTGGATGGTCTCAAAGAACACCGCCGTCACATTGGGGTTGCCCTCGGTCGCCTTCTTCAAGGCCTCGATATCGTTCAGCGGCACGCGGATGAAGCCCTCGACCATGGGGCCAAAGCCCTTCTGGATCTTCTCGTTGCCGGTGGCGCTGAGCGTGGCAATGCTGCGGCCGTGGAAGGCTTTTTCGTAGACCACGATTTCGGGTCGCTCGATGCCTTTGTCATGGCCGAACTTGCGGGCCAGCTTCAGGGCAGCTTCGTTGGCTTCCAGGCCAGTGCAGCAGAAGAACACATTCGTCAAGCCCGACAGTTCGACCAACTTGGCGGCCAGCGCTTCCTGGTTGGGGATGTGGTAGTAATTGCAGCTGTGGATGATCTTGGCGATCTGGTCTTGCAGCGCTGGCACCAGTTTGGGGTGGTTATGGCCCAGGGTGTTGACCGCGATGCCGCCCAGACCGTCCAGATAGGACTTGCCGTTCACGTCCCACACACGCACACCTTGGCCATGCGACAGCGCAATCGGCAGTCGGCCATAGGTGTTCATGGTGTGGGGTGAGGAAGCCTCAATGAAAGCGGTCATGCAGTTCTCCAAAATAAACGGGGATTCAGGGTCAACAGAACCGCTGAAACGCAATTTTAGGCGCAGAGATTGCTTGGTTTTTTGACAATTGCGCATTACAGCGATGCGCTGATGCCGCCAGAACTCACCTGACAGCCCGCCCGAAAATAGCCAAGTCTTATATAAGATACAATTATTGTGCACTGCAGCAAGCCCACCCAACCAGTGCCATTGGCGCTATCATTAACGCATTGGTTGTGGCATGGACGGCCCCACGATGGGACTGCTCTAGGACACTCCAACCACCTCTGAAAAGCCCCACCCGATGGTTTCCAACTCAGCCAAAGAAGTATTTATCCAGGGTGTTACCTGCGACGGAAAAACTTTTCGCCCGAGTGACTGGGCCGAGCGACTCGCCGGTGTGTTGAGCCAGTTTCGTCCCGGTGGCGCACAGCCGGGCAGCCATCTCAGCTACTCCCCCTGGTGCGTCCCCACCACCATCAATGGCGTGAAATGCGTGGTCCTGCACCACGACCTGCGCGACTACGATGTAATGGCTTGGGACTTCGCGCTGAACTTCGCGCGGGACAATGGCTTGCAAGTGGTCGAGGCCTGCCTTATCCCGGATTGATCCGGCACGCCCTCGACGCCAAAGGCTTGCTGCGCCGCCCCCCGCGGACAAGCTCAGGATCGGCCGAGCATGAGGCACATAGGACGAGTAGCCTCAGGTCAGGGTCGTGCTTAGATACTTAGAAGCTATGCCGAATCCCAAAGTCAAAGCCCGTTCCGCTGCGACCAACCAGGTTGGTTCCATCCATGTTGTACTGCGCATTGCTGGTAGTAGCCAATGCATCCTGCTTGATGCGCGCGGCGCTGGCGTACACCGCTGTGCGCTTGGAAAGACTGTGGATGTATTGCACCGCAAACTGCTTGGCGTCCTGCGCATCGCTACCCAGACCCGAACGGTTCGCGTGGGTGTAGGCAACATTCAGTGAGCCGCTGCCGATGGGCACCATGGCGCCAATGTTGTAGGTAAATTGTTTGCGCGAACCGGCTACCGCCTCGGCCGAATTCCAGTTGATCAACGAGCCCATCAGCTTGGCTCGACCAAAGTCATAGGAACTGCCCAGCACCGCGTATGTAAAACTCCCGGACGCCGCGGTGGCCGTGCTGGCGCCCGTAATGGTGTTCACGACAGCCACACTGTCCACATGGGTCCGTCCATAGGTAAACCGGGTTTCCAGAGGCCCGTCCTTGTAGCCCAGCGCAAATGCAGAGTGCTTGGCCCCGATCACACCTTCGCCTGGGGCCAGCTGGACTTGGCCATAAAACCCGCCCAGCACATTGGGCAACAAATACGACACGGCGTTGTTGACGCGTGTAAATGTGGTGGCATTGGAGAAGTTGCGCGGAGTGGCGAGATTCATCACATTGCCCACGCCTTTGCCGTTGAATGCATCGAAGTCACCGGGGCCGGAGTTCTGCAACGCGGCATCACGGCCCAGCCGCAATTCACCGAAAGAGCCCAACAAGCTGACGGTGGAGCGGCGCTCCCAGAACACCGACGCCCCCGTGCCATCGTCCGCACGCACGGGCATATCCAGCCAGAAGCCAGCCTTCAAGCCACCGCCCAGGTCTTCAGTGCCGATGAAGCGTAGCCGGGAGCTGTTGATGCCGTCGCGCACCATCTGGGTTTGTTTGACAGCACCGTTGTCCACGCTACGCACGGCCAGATCGACCGTACCGGAAATAGAAACCGTGGATTGCGCAAATGCAGCCGATGTGCATGCCGCCATGGACAAAATGATGGGTAGCTTCTTCATGGATAAAAGTCCTTTGCAGAGGGAAAGTCGAGGAGAGTTCAAGCGGAAAAACTTCTGCGCTGCTGGAACGCGATGGGCGGAAGTCTAGGAACGGGCCTCCTTCTCGCCACAGCCGACTTCATATAACCGGCATAAGAATTGCTTTTCCTGCAGACCCCTAAAAGAAGAGCACCATGGCACGCCCCAATGACCCGCTAGATACCTATCTGCTGCGTGTACTGGTGACCCTGCTGTCAGAGCGCAATCTGACCCGCGTGGCGATCCGCATGAACCAGTCGCAACCAGCCATCAGCGCGGCACTGCGGAAACTTCGGTTGGTTTTTCAGGATGAATTGCTGGTACGCAGCGGCAACGCCATGGTGCCTACGCCGCGCGGCTTGGAAGTACTGGGGTCCGCCCGCACCGCGCTGGCGGAAATCGACCAGCTATTCACCGTGGGTGAAAGGTTCGACCCCCAGAGTACCCAGCAGGTTTTCAAGATTGGCTGCCCAGACTATCTGTCTACCGTGTTTCTGGCTGGCGTGACCCGCAGCCTGCGGCGCCAGGCGCCCAATGCACGCTTGACCGTGCATCCTCTGGGGCCAGGCTATGACTTCGAGCAGGCATTGGCCAATGGCGAACTGGACGTGGTCATTGGCAACTGGCCCGAGCCGCCAGAACATCTGCACATGGCGCCCTTGCTGGAGGATGACATTGTCTGCCTGCTCGCCACAGAGCATCCGCTGGCGCGCGAACGCATGAGCCGCGAGCAATACCTGCACGCTCCGCATGTCGTACCACTACCCTATTCCTCCGCGCACCGGGGCGTTATCGACAAGCATCTTGCCCACCTGCGGGTAACGCGCAACGCCCGCGTCACAGTGCCATTTTTCAGTATGGCCCCCCATTTGCTGCCTGGCACCGATCTGATCTTTACCATCAGCCGCCATTTCGCGGAACACTATGCCCGCATCCTGCCGCTGGTCGTGGTGCCATGCCCTATCGACTTTCCCCCGCTGCGCTTCTACCAAATCTGGCATAGCCGCAACCACCACGCTGAGGCTCAGCGCTGGATGCGCGGGGTGTTGAAGGAGGTAGCCCTGCGTACGCTGTGCACGCCCCGCCAAAACACCGAAGAAAGCGCCGTCCAGCACGACGCGTTGGCATGCACTTTGTAATGCCGGTTCCACGATCTGGGAGCACAAAATAAAAAACCACCCTTGACACTACCGTGCAGAAATGCTACTAATCCAGCAAAAGCAAGCATTGATATTGTTTTTTAAATAGTAAGCCAACTAAAGACTCAAGAGTTTGCTTCGGCTTCCATTGGTTTAACCGTCTTGTTCTGGGTTGAGCGTTTTCTCCAAGAAAAGGCAGGTCAGTGCGCCCATCCTCATTTGAAATCCCGACTAGCCGTATCCAGCCCACCCAGAAGCGATGTCAGAACCGCAAACTTCTGCGCAATCAGGTTCATCACGCCCCCTTCCCGCTACCAGCGCCCATGGACCGCCAGCAACCGCGATCGCAGAACCACCACGCGCTGTGCCTTGCGCACACTTTTCCAGCAGATAACCTGCCCCTCCCCAGTTTCATCTTCCAACGAGTTGAATAGGACTCCCCTGATGAACCGAACAGTCGATGACATGAATCGCGACCATCCGCCGCTCTTCCTCCGTCAATCTAGCCTCCAGCATCATCTCAAGTTCCTGCGGCGTCGTGGGACGGGTGGCGGAAGGCGAAACAGGGATATTTGATGGCTGGCCGAACCAGAACACCACGTAAATGCCGTGTCCTTTGGCCCGTGGATCGCTTGCATAGCGCGCCATTAGCTGACCTTTGGTCGCCGTCCACAACGCGAGGTGGTGATCTTTCTTCGCCTCAATCGGTACACCCGGCAATCCGACGGTGCACCATAGGTCTGAGCGCTTTCCGTCGACATGTTGGGTTTCCGGCAGGCAAACCGTAGACTTTGGCCGGGCCATCGCGTCTCGTACGATCAAGTTACAGGGGGACTCGCCGTGTCGAAATTGAGAATGATCGAGTTGAGCTTTGCCGCGCTTTTGGCGCTGGTGTTGTGCGGCTCTCTCGCAGATTTGAACAAGTCCGAGTGGGCAAGCTGGGTTCAGGCGGTCGGATCGATCGGCGCAATCGTCGGTGCCGTGTTCGTTACCCGAATGCAGATTGCAGCGTCCCAACGCTTGGAGGAGGAGAGGATGCATCGAGGTCGGGCCGGTCTCGCATTTGTGCTTGTCGACGTCTTCGCGAACATAGCTGAGGTTCGAAACTACCTCATGGATCCTCGGCTTCAACGGCGCTATTTCGCCGCCATCCACCGCGCAGAAGTTTTCCAACGATCGCTCGATAGGCTGGACTCCACCCTGCTCTCGATGGCAAATGAACCGATCGTGGCTCACCATTTTGAGAAGCTTCGGATGCTGTTCAAGAAATTGATCGAGCAAATTGCCTCGATTCAAGCCTGTGGTGAAGAGACTGACAGTCAGCGTGCTGCGCTTGAGGCGCTGAACTTGACCATCGAATCGCTTGAGAAGGAGCGGTACTCCGCAGAGCTTTTGATCAGCGGATTATTTGAGCGGGATCACGCTCGCGAGAGCGAAGGCTGATCCATCGCTGTACGCTGTGTTGACTCATTCGGTACCAGTCCAGGCCGATATTGAGTTCCTTGACTTCGGTGCGTGGCAAATGGCTACACGATGGACGAGGGATGCTTGGCCAGCGCGGTGACCGTGATCTGCATGAACGGGAATAGCGGCAGATTGCTGAGCGCCTCGTGCAATTCGTCGTTGCTGGCCACGTCAAACACGCTGTAGTTGGCGTATTCGCCCACCACGCGCCACAGGTGCGGCCATTTGCCGGAGCGTTGCAGCTGCTGCGAGTAAGTCTTCTCTTCGGCCTTGATGCGTGCAGCCTCTTCGGGCGCGAGGGTGGACGGGATGTTGACGATCATGTGAACGAGATACAGCATGGGGAAATCCTTGTCGGTCAGGAAGCGGGTTGTGGATTGGCGAGGAAGTGAAGCACAGCCTGGTCGAACGCGCGGGGTGCCTCCAGGTTGGAAAGATGGGACGCAGGTACCACCGCCAGCTGCGCACCGGCAATCTCCGCCTGCATGGCCTGGGCATCGGCCACGGTCGTGACCGGATCAAATGAGCCCGCCAGTAACAGCGTGGGCGTGGTGATGCGGTCCAGTTCGTGGCGCAAATCCGATACCGCCAGGGCCTCGCAGCAGGCGGCATAGCCTTGCGGCGCGATGCCGGCGATCCAGGCCTGTGCGCGTTGCACCTCCGCAGGATGCGCGCTGACAAAATCCGCGCTGAACCACCGGCCGGGTGACGACTCAGCCAGCGCCTGCATACTGGCCTGACCGCCTTCGCGGACCATCGCCGCCCGCTCGTTCCACCCTTGTGGCGTGCCGATCCTGGCGGCACTGTTGCAGACCGCGATGGCGCTAAACCGGCTGGCCGCATAGATGCCCAGCCACAGGCCGGTGTGGCCCCCCATCGAGATGCCGCAGAACGCCGCCCGTCCAATGCCCAAGGCGTCCAGTACGGCCAGAACGTCCTGCCCCAGGTCCGCGAAGCTGTAGGGGCCTGGCGTAACCGGGCTACCACCGTGGCCGCGCGCGTCGTAACGGATCAGCCGGTACTTCTCTGAGAACGCGGCCACCTGCTGATCCCACATCTCCAGCGTGGTTCCCAGCGAGTTGGACAGGATCAGCGCAGGAGCGGCGGCATCGCCGTCGACGGCAACGCGGAACGTGCCGCGCGTGGTGTCCAGCGAGATAGGTGGCGAATGGTTGGGTTGCGGCATGGCTTTGACTTTCAAACTCGTTCGACGATCAAGGCGATACCCTGCCCCACACCGATGCACATGGTGCACAGTGCGTAGCGGCCGCCCGTGCGGTGCAACTGCTGGATGGCGGTGGTCACCAGGCGTGCGCCGCTGGCGCCCAGCGGGTGACCCAGCGCGATGGCACCGCCATAGGTATTCACGCGGGCGTCGTCATCGGCCAGGCCCAACTGGCGCAGCACGGCCAGGCCCTGCGAGGCGAAGGCCTCATTAAGCTCGATCACATCCATCTGCGCGAGGGTCAGGCCGGTCTGCGCCAGCAGCTTCTGCGTAGCGGGCGCGGGGCCGATGCCCATGATGCGCGGCGCCACGCCGGCCGTGGCCATGCCGACCACGCGGGCACGCGGCGTGAGGCCGTGCCGCCTGGCTGCTGCCTCGCTTGCCAGCAGCACGGCGCAAGCGCCATCATTGACGCCACTGGCATTGCCCGCCGTGACGGTGCCACCCGGCCGCACCACGGGCTTGAGCTTGGCTAGCGCTTCGAGAGTGGTTTCGCGCGGATGCTCGTCCACGCTCACCAGCAGCGGCTCGCCTTTGCGCTGCGGCACAGCCACCGGCACGATCTCGGCGGCGAACAGGCCGGCCTTCTGCGCCGCGGCAGCCTTGGCCTGGCTGCGCCAGGCAAACAGGTCTTGGTCTTCGCGGGACACGTTGAAGTCTCCGGCCACGTTCTCGGCCGTCTCCGGCATGGCGTCGACACCATGCAGTGCCTCCATCTTTGGGTTGACGAAGCGCCAGCCGATGGTGGTGTCCTGAATGGAGTTGGCACGCGAAAAAGGCGAGTCCGCCTTGGGCACGACAAACGGGGCGCGGCTCATGCTTTCGACGCCGCCGGCGATCATCAGGCCGGTTTCGCCGGACTTGATGGCCCGCGCCGCGATGCCGATGGCGTCCATGCCGGAGCCGCACAGGCGGTTGACGGTGCTGCCGGGCACCTGCAGCGGCAGGCCGGCCAGCAGCAACGACATGCGGGCCACGTTGCGGTTGTCTTCGCCAGCCTGGTTGGCGCAGCCGAAGATCACGTCGTCGACAGCGCTCCAGTTCACACCGGCGTTGCGCTCGGTCAATGCTTTGAGCACGATGGCGCCCAGATCGTCTGGCCGCACGGAGGACAAAGCGCCGCCGTATTTGCCGAAGGGGGTGCGAACGGCGTCGCAGATGAACACGGGTTCAGTCATGGCTTTTTCTTTTGTTAGCGAGTGTCGGGTTTAAGCGCGCCGGGGCAGCGGGCGCAATAGGCGCGATCGGCAGGCCCACGATGCCTTCCAGCGCTTCGCGGCTGAGCCCTTCGACGGCGTCGATCAGCTGCAGCCCCTGCGGCGTGCAGGCGAAGGTCGCCAGATCCGTGTAGACGCGCTTGACACAGGCCAGGCCGGTCAAGGGGTAGCTGCACTTGTCGACCAACTTGCTTTCGTTCTGCTTGGTGAGCAGGTCCATCATCACCCAGGTCTGCTTGGCGCCGATGGCCAGGTCCATGGCGCCGCCCACCGCCGGGATGGCGCCGGGCGCACCGGTGCTCCAGTTGGCCAGGTCGCCATCGGCCGAGACCTGGAAGGCGCCCAGCACGCAGATGTCCAAATGGCCGCCGCGCATCATCGCGAAGCTGTCGGCATGGTGGAAGAAGGCACCGCCGGCCAGCAGCGTCACCGGCTGCTTGCCGGCGTTGATGAGGTCGTAGTCCTCCTGGCCCTCGGCTGGCGCCGGGCCCATGCCCAGCACGCCGTTCTCGCTGTGCAGCACCACCTCCACCTCGGCGGGCAGGTGGTTGGCCACCAGCGTGGGCTGGCCGATGCCCAGGTTGACGACGGCGCCGTCGAAGATGTCCCGGGCCACCCGCGCGGCGAGCTGGTCCTTGGTGCGACGTTGGTAGGCCATGGTCATGCTGCTTTCTTGAAGCCGCCCGCCTGGGTGGCGACACGGTCGATCTGGACGATCTTGCTGACGAAGATGCCGGGCGTGACGATGGTCTCCGGATCCAGCGCGCCCAGCCCCACGATGTCGTGCACCGTGGCGATGGTGCGCTGCGCAGCCATCGCCATCACGGGGCCGAAGTTGCGCGCGGCCTTACGATAGACCAGGTTGCCCCAGCGGTCGCCAGTCTCAGCCTTGATCAGAGCCACGTCGCCATGGATTGGATATTCCAGCACGTAGTGCTTACCATCGATCTCACGCGTCTCGCGGTCCCCTGCAAGCTCGGTACCGAACCCCGTGGGGCAGAAGAACGCCCCTATGCCGGCGCCAGCCGCACGGATGCGCTCGGCCAGATTGCCCTGCGGCACAAGTTCGAGCTCCAGCTTTCCAGCGCGGTACAGACCGTCGAAAACCTGGCTGTCGGCCTGCCGCGGGAAGCTGCAGATGATCTTGCGCACACGGCCCGCCTGCAGCAGCGCGGCGAGCCCGGCCTCGGCATTGCCTGCGTTGTTGTTGACGACGGTGAGGTCCTTCGCGCCTTGCGCAATCAGGCCGTCAATGAGTTCGTTGGGAATCCCGGCCGTGCCGAAGCCACCGATCAGGACGGTGGCGCCGTCCTGGATACCAGCCATGGCCTCGGCAACCGAGTTGGCGATCTTGTTGATCATGAAAACGTCTCTTTCAGGGAAATTTGGCGTTGCGTTGAAGCTGCTGGGTCACTTGGCGGCGACTGCGGGGTGGCCCGGCGTCACGGCACTATCTGCTCCATGCGCTTGCGCGGCACGACCGTGCTGGATGCAGAACACCGCCACCGCCGCGATCACCGCCGGCAACCCGATGGCCAGGAAGTTTCGCTCCAGCGGCAGCGCCATGGCGACTAGGCTACCGATCACGATCGGCGCCAGGATCGCGCCACTGCGCCCGACGCCGGAAGCCCAGCCGATGCCCGTCGCGCGCACCGCCATGGGATAGAACTGGCCGACATAGGCGTAGGTCACGATCTGCGTGCCGATGGTGGAAGCGCCCGCCAGGCCGACGAGCAGAAACAGGACCGACGTGGGCACCGGGTGGCCCAACAAACTGATGGATACTGCGGCCAACGCATACATGCCCACCAGCACGTACTTAATATGGAAGCGGTCGGCCAACCAGCCACCGCCAATGGCACCGACCATACCGCCGAAGTTCAGGACCAGCACGAACGTCAGCGCCGAGCCCAGCGTGTAGCCGGCGCCGGCCATCAACTTGGTGAGCCACGAACTGAGTGCATAGACCATGAACAGGCACATAAAGAAGGCGATCCAGAACATCACGGTGCTGAAGCCACGGCCGTCCTGAAACAGCTTGCCGATAGGCGCTCCCGCATCGCGGTCCTGCTGCGGCAGATCGAAGAAGTCGCCCGACTGTGGCCGATAGCTTGGGTCCAGCCGCCCCGCGATCTCCTGCAAGCGCACCAGCTGCTGCGTCTTGATGAGATAGGGCATGGACTCGGGCATGGCTTTAAGGATCACTGGGATCAGCAGCACCGGCAGGCCTGCAGCCAAGAACACGGACTGCCAGCCGTAGCTCTCGATCAGGCCCTTGCCCACCGCGGCGGCCAACATGCCGCCGACCGCATAGCCGCTGAACATCAGCGTAACCATGGTGCTGCGGATCTTGCGCGGCGAGTATTCCGTCATTTGCGCCACCACGTTCGGCATCACGCCACCGATACCCAGACCGGCCAGAAAGCGCATCACGCTGAAGGTAACCGGGTCGCTGGTGAGGCCTGCCGCGGCGGTAAACACGCTGAACAGCCCGATGCAGATCGCGATCGCGCGCCGCCGGCCAATCCTGTCGGCAATGGTGCCCAGAAAGATCGCGCCGACCATCATGCCGAACAGCGCCGAGCTGACCATGAAGCCCGCGTTGGTCGGGCTCACGCCCATCTCTTTCATGATCGATGGCAGGGCGATGCCGGCGACGGCCAGGTCGTAACCGTCGAAGATGATAATCAGGGCGCACCAGAGCAGGACGCCCCTGTGGAAGCCATTGAAGCTGGCCTTGTCCGCCAGCTTGTGCAGATCGATGTGTTTCATGTCTTGTCTCCGTTGTGTTGTCGTGGGGTTCGTTCGTAGCTTCTCAGCCCTGGTCGCCGCCGGCGACGGCCAGTACCGAGCCGGTGATGTACGAGGATTCGTCGGACGCGAAGAACAGGATCGGGGCCACCTGCTCGTCTATCGTTCCGTAGCGGTGCATCAGGCTGGAGTCCTTGGTCTGGTCGACGACGCCCTGGTACCACTGCGCCTCGATCGCGGTCGGCTGACTCGCCGGTGCCTGGTTGCGCGGCACGCGCCGCGGTGGCGCGTCGGTGCCGCCAGGTGCCGTGGCGTTGATGCGGATGCCGTTGTGGGTATGTTCCATCGCCAGCGACGCGGTCAGCGCGTTCACACCGCCCTTGGCCGCCGAGTACGGCACCCGGTGCACGCCCCGCGTGGCTACCGACGACACGTTGACGATCACGCCTCGCTTACGCTCCACCATGTGCGGCAGCACCGCGCGGCAGCACCACAGCGTGGGGAACAGGGAGCGGCGAATTTCAGCCTCGATCTGCTGCTCTTCGTAGTGCTCGTAGGGCTTGGCCCAGATCGTGCCGCCCACGTTGTTGACAAGCACGTCGACGCGGCCGAAGCGCGCCAAGCATTGCGCTACGGCATGCTGCGCGCCAGCATAGGTCTCGAGATCGGCCTGCACCGCGGCGACGGCTCCACCGACCACGCGGATCTGCGTCACGACCTCGTTCACAATATCCGATCGGTCCACGGCGAATACCTGGCCGCCTTCGGCCGCAATACCGAGCGCTACCCCGCGTCCGATGCCTTGGGCCGCGCCGGTGACCAAAACCACCTTGTCTTGAAAGCGTTGTGCGGTTTTCATACGGTCACCATCTGGTTGGGTGTGAATTTTTCGTAGTGGAAACTGGCCGGCGTGATGTCTGCGGCCTTGAAGTGCTTCTGCACGGCGTCCACCATGGGCGGTGGGCCGCACAGGTACACGTCGACGTTGCCGCTGTGCAGCACCTGTGCGGGCATGTGCTGCGTCACATAGCCCTGGTGCTCATGCACCGTTTGTGGGTCTGCGACACAGGTGCCGAACGTGAAGCCTGGAATACGGCGCGCGTATTCGACCAGCCGGTCCACCATTACCAGGTCCTGGTCGCGCGTGACGCCGTAGATCAGGTGCACGGGTTGCTGCGTACCCTGCTGTACGAGGACCTCGAGCATAGACAGGAACGGCGCCAGCCCCGTGCCGCCCGCCAGGAACAGCAAGGGCCGCGTGACGGCCCGCAGATAGAAGCTGCCCAGCGGACCGGTCATCTGCAGCGGCTGCCCAGCCTGCGCGCCACTGAGCCAGCCACTCATGAGGCCACAAGGAACCTGCTTGATCATGAACGTCATGCGCTTGTTGCCCGGCGCCGAGCTGAACGAGTAGGAGCGGTGCTGGCCACTGCCCGGTACGTCGATGTTGACGTACTGGCCGGGCAGGAATACGGGTGCCTCGGCTGCAACGTCGAGCACCAGCTCATAGGCGGCGTCACCGAACGGCGTCACCTCACCGACGGCGGCGCTGAACTGCGCGGTGCCGGTCTTACAGGCGGTCGACGGCACGGGCACGGAGATCACGCAGTCCGACTTGGGAATCATCTGGCAGGTCAGCACCAGGCCTTCGTCGGCCTCGTCCTGCGTCAGCGCCTCGTCGATGTAGTTGTCACCGAGCTCGTAGCTGCCGTTCTCAGCGCGACACTTGCAGGTGCCGCAAACACCGTCGGAACAATCCATCGGCAGGTTGATGCGGTTGCGGAATGCGGCGTCCAGCACCTTCTCGTTGGCGCCGCAGTCCACGAAGCGGGTGACGCCGTCCTCGAAGTTCAAGGCGATATGGTAGTTTTTCATCGTGTGTCTCCCCGCATCTCAGAGGTGATAGATGTCGACGACCTGGCGGATGTAGTCATCCTTCAGCACGATCTTCTTGCGCGCAACCAGGTAGCCGGCTTCGCCGCCTTGGCGCAACGTCACGTAGATCGTGCCGAAGTAGTGGTCAGTCTTCTTGTAACGGTGACTTAGCGTGTGGAAGTTGTAGCGAATGTCCACCGCGTCGCCACGGTCCTCCAGCACCTCTACATTAGTGAGCATGTGGTTGGTGCGCGGCTCAGGCATGGACGCACTTGAGCGTTCCGTCTTGATGCGGAATACCCGGTCTTCCAGCCCGTTGCGGTTCGGGTAGTAGATGAGCGAGATCTGGCTGTGCGGGTCTTCGGTGAGCTGGTCGTCATCGTCCCAGGCCGGCATCCAGTATTCAACATCGAGAGCGTAGAGTTCGAGCCAAGGCTCGAACTCGCGATCGTCCAGATGGCGCGCCTCGCGGTACAGGAAAGCGCAGATGGCTGCAAGGTTTGCGCTCATGACTGCGCTCCTTCACGTTCCTGCTGCACACCCTTGTGCATGGCCTTGGCCCAGTAGTCGTGCTGGCATACAAACAAGCCTTCGTCCTCGCTGCGCGCTCCGCTGATCAAGGGCTTCATGCCCATCTTTTTGGCGTTCTCGTCGGGCCCCTCGACCCACAGCGGCGCACCGCGGCTGAGGTCGTTCCATGGTGCGGCCTTGCCGGCGTAGCCGGTCTGGCAGGAGCGAAACTCTTCCAGGTCATCGGCAGTTCCCATGCCTGACACGTTAAAAAAATCTTCGTACTGGCGGATGCGCACGGCACGGTCTTCTGCGCTCTCGCCTTTGGGGCCGAAGCAGTAGATGGTGATCTCGGTCTTGTCCACGCTGATGGGTCGCGTCACGCGGATCTGCGTGGAGAACTGGTCCATGAGGTACACATTGGGGTAAAGGCACAGGTTGCGTGTCTGGCTGACGATGAACTCTGCC
This sequence comes from Rhodoferax sp. OV413, assembly GCF_900104385.1. Classification (GTDB taxonomy): domain Bacteria; phylum Pseudomonadota; class Gammaproteobacteria; order Burkholderiales; family Burkholderiaceae_C; genus Rhodoferax_B. The sequence goes on from NZ_FNJA01000001.1 coordinate 1,367,260, forward strand.
TTGCTCTCGCCCAGACGCTCCTTGAGCTCTTCGCGGCGGTTGTAGACCGGGCGTACTTCCGGGTTCATGGTTTTGGTCCACAACAGGATGTGGCCGTTCTCGAAGCCGTAGACACCGCCCACGCTCTTGCTCCAGCCGTTGGCATCAACGGCCTTGGTGCCACCCTCAGCACGGCGCCCCATGGTGGCGGCGTAGTTCCAGTGCACGGAGCTGACGTGGTAGCCGTCGCTGCCGTTTTCCATCTGCAGCTTCCAGTTGCCGTCGTAGGTGTAGGAGGAGCTGCCGCGCAGCACCTCCAGCCCATCGGGCGCCTGGTCGACGATCTGGTCGATGATGACCTTGGTCTCGCCCAGGTAATCTTCCAGCGACTGCACGTCGGCGTTCAGGCTGCCGAACAGGAAACCCTTGTAGCTGTCGAAGCGCGCCACCTTTTTCAGGTCGTGCGAACCTTCCTTGTTGAACTGCACTGGGTATTCGGTGGTCTTTTCGTCCTTGACCTTGAGCAGCTTGCCGGTGTTATTGAAGGTCCAGCCGTGGAAGGGGCAGGTGAAGCTGCCCTTGTTGCCGTGCTTCTTGCGGCATAGCATTGCGCCGCGGTGCGCGCAGGCGTTGATCACCGCGTTGAGCTTGCCGTCCTTGCCGCGTGTGATGACGATGGGCTGGCGGCCGATGGTGGTGGTGAAGTAGTCGTTGATTGCGGGGATCTGGCTCTCGTGCGCCAGGTAGACCCAGTTGCTTTCGAAGATGTGTTTCATCTCCAGCTCGAACAGCGTGGGGTCGGTGAAGATGTCGCGGCGGCAGCGGTAGACGCCGGCGTCCTTGTCGTCCTGCAAGGCGCTGTCCAGCAGCTTTTCGACATCGCCGTAGGTGTCGGTGGTTGCGGTCGTGTTCATGGTGTGAGCTCTCTTTGGGCTGAGGTCATCCCCCACGACGCACGTCGCGGTTCTGACCAACGGGAATGGGGGGGGGCGACTGCTGCGGCGGCCTGCGCCGCAGCGGGTCCGCGCTTAGGCGGCCAGGCGGGGGCGGTCGACGATCTGGTTGTCCACGCCCTGCACCAGTGCGCTGAGCCGGATGTCGAACACGATCTCGGCGAACGGTCCGGCGAGGCCATTGGCCTGGATGCTGGCAGCGTCCGTGCGCTCCACCAGCGGAGGCACAAGGCCTTCGCGCGTGGCGTAGGCGAAGTCATCGAACACCAGCGGATCGCCGTCGATGTTGATTTGCGTGGTCAGCTTGCGGTGCCCGTCGGCGGTGACGAATAAGTGGATGTGCGCCGGACGGTTGCCGTGGCGGCCCAACTGGTTGAGCAGCGCCTGCGTGGGGCCGTCCGGTGGGCAGCCATAGCCCACGGGCACGATGCTTTGGAACTTGTAGCGGCCCTGCGCGTCGGTGACGATGGTACGGCGCATGTTGAAGGGCTGTTGCTCACCGGTGGGATCGAAATGCGAGTAGAAGCCCTTGGTGTTGGCATGCCAGACCTCGACCGTGGCGTTGGGAGCCGGCTTGCCATTGGCGCCGTAGACCGTGCCATGCATGACGAGCGTGTGGCCGGCCTTGTCGCTGCCATCGTCCAGCCGTGCGAAGCCCTTCTCCACGGGTGCGCCTGCCACGTACAGCGGTCCCTCGATAGTGCGCGGCGTGCCGTTCTCGACACCTAACACCGCGTCTTGCGCATCCATGCGCATGTCGAAGTACCGGTCCAGGCCCAGGCCCGGCGACAGCAGGCCCGCCTCGCCGCGGGCACCGAGCTGGTTTAGATAAGCAATGCCAGCCCAGTATTCGTCGGGGGTGACGTCCAAGTCTTCGATGGCCTTGAACAGATCGGAAAGAATGCGGTGGACTATCTTTTTGGTCCGGGGACTGCCACCATCCTGGTCCAGTCCGGTGGCCAGACGCAGGAATTCCTGCACTTCCGATGTATTGAAGATTTGAGCGCTCATGGATGTCTCCGTTTCGTGGGGTGGTTGGTAATGGTTCGCGCGGGATACGCTCTGCGGCGCTGAATCCTGCTCAGGTCAGCGAGGTTGCGGCTGGGCCGACGGTTGTGCGTGTGCGGTCGCGGCGGAAGTGCTGGACTCGGTCTTCGTCCAATACGATGCCCAGTCCGGGCAGCGTGGGCACGGTGAGGTGGAAGTCCTTGTATTCAAGCGGCTGTGCCAGGATTTCTTCGGTCAGCAGCAGCGGGCCGAACAGTTCGGTACCCCAATGCAACTCGCGGAAAGTCGAGAACGCGTGGGCCGAGGCGATCGTGCCGACCGCCCCCTCCAGCATCGTGCCGCCGTACAACTCGATGTGCGCCGCATCGGCAATGGCCGCCACGCGCTGGGCCGCCTGCAAGCCACCAGATTGTTCGGTCTTGATGGCAAACACGTTGGCACCGGCGACCTGCGCGAGTGCAAAGGCGGTTTCCGGCCCCATGAGCGACTCATCGGCCATCACCGCGATCGGGTACTTGCCGGTGAGTCGTGCCAATGCATCGACGCTAGCCACAGGTTGCTCTACCAGTTCACAGCCGGCGTCTACCAGGCCTGCAAGTCCGTGCTGGGCCTCCAGCTCGCTCCAGGCCATATTCACATCCACGCGCACCGAAGCCAGGTCGCCCAACGCCTTCTTGATTGCTGCGACATGCGCAACGTCTTCGCGAACCGAACGGCGACCGATCTTGAGCTTGAAAATCTGGTGCCGGCGCAACTGCAGCATGCGCTGCGCTTCGTCGATGTCGCGGCCGGTATCGCCAGAAGCCAGGGTCCACGCCACCGGCAACCGGTCACGCAGCCGTCCGCCTAGCAGCTCTGAAACAGGAAGACCCGTGCGGTGACCCAGCGCGTCGAACAACGCGGTCTCGATCGCGCACTTGGCAAAGCGGTTGTCGCGGAAGGCGGTGTTCAGGCGATTCATCAACGCGGGCACGCGATTGGCGTCCGCGCCGATGAGTTGGGGGGCGAAGTAGGTGTCAATGGCCAGCTTCATCCCCTCGGGAGATTCAGCACCGTAGGCCAGACCACCGATGGTCGTGCCCTCGCCGATGCCGACCGTGCCATCCGAGCAGCGCACGCGCACAAGCATCAGCGTCTGTCCGTTCATGACGGCCATCGACAGTTTGTGCGGACGGATCGTCGGCAGATCGACCAGCATCGTCTCGACACGTTCGATGACGACGGGGCTGGCGGCGGCTTGTTGACAGGAAGTATGTTGCATGGGCTGTATTGGACGATTACAGGCGTTGGCAGGCCAACACCGAATTCATCTGATGTGATACCTAATAGGTATAATAGGCAAAATTTTCATTTAAAAACAATGACTTAGAGTTCTTCATGCATAAATAGGTATGGTTTTCCCCTATGGATTTGCGCCAACTCCGATACTTCGTGGCGGTGGCCACCACCAAGAACTTCACGCGCGCTGCGGAGCAGATGCATATTGCGCAGCCGCCGCTCAGCCGCCAGATCCAGCTGCTAGAAGAGGAACTGGAAGTCCAGCTCATCCAGCGCAACAGCCGCCCGGTGCGACTGACCGAGGCAGGCCGGTTGTTCTACGAGCAGTCGCTGCAGGTGCTGCACCGGGTCGACCAGATGAAGAACACGGCGCGGCAGGCGAGCCGCAACCAGCGGCAATCGATTTCCATCGGCTACGTCCCATCCACCCTTTACGGCGGCTTGCCCATGCTGGTGCGGATGTTTCGCCAGCGTTACCCCGATACCGACGTCCACCTGGTCGATCTGGGGTCGATCCAGCAGATCAGTGAGCTCAAGTCCGGGCGCATCGACCTGGGGTTCGGTCGCATTCGAAGCAACGACACCTCGGTGGCACGCACGGTGCTGCGCGAGGAACGGCTGGTGCTGGCCATCCCGCCCGCCTGGCCGTTGGCGGCTGAGAAGGAGCCGGTGAACCTGGAGGACCTGGAGTCCCCCAAACTGATCGTGTTTCCAAAGGAGCCCCGCCCCAGCTTTGCAGACCACGTTCTGGGCATGCTGCATGAGAAGGGCGTCAAGCTGGCCGAAGTTCATGAAGTGCGCGAGCTGCATGCCGCGTTGGGCCTAGTCGCAGCAGAGGTGGGGTTGTGCATCGTGCCGGCCGCCGCGCGGCTACGCTCGGACCTCGTCTACCGGTTGATTGCCGACGAGAAAGCGACCTCGCCCATCATCCTCAGCCACCGGCTCAACGACGACTCGTGGTATCTCGTGGCGATCAAACAGCTCATCGCTGAGATGTATGCCCAGAACCCGCCGTGGCTCGACTTCCAGACCAATGCCTTCCCGTCCAGTCTGGCGACTGACGCGGAAGCACCATCCGCAAACAACGGTACCGACCTAAATAGCTGACCTGCAAGAGCGGCCCCATTTTGTTGGAAACGAGGCAGGTGCTAGCGATGCTGACCCAACCTACCCTACACCCTGTGCCTCGTGGCCGAATATCTGGCGGCCTCAGGCAATGGTCAGGAACTCGACGAGCCGCCTTTTTCGGTGAATCCGGGTGCGGTAGGCTGGAATGGTCATCACGGCGCTGACGCCCGGCGGTGACTATTCAAAGGTGAACGAACTTCAGAGAGTCAGTTCAAACCCTCGATGCTTCAATTAAAAGGGTAAAAGCGCCTTGATCTTAAAGCTTGAGCCTTCCGCACGGTTAACGACGCCAAATTCCTGCTCAAATTTGGCTGTCAGGAACCAACCCTTGCCACTGTCGTATTTGACGGAGGGACCGAAAGCATACGCCCGGCCCTTGTTATTGGAAACGGCTGCACCATTCTGTCGGTCGTCCGTGGTCTGCTGATAGATATAGCCGCCAACACCGACAGTCCATCCGTTGCCCAAGGCCCACCCTGCGGCAAAGTCGGCATGCAGCTCTTGTCCGGAACGGTAGTTGGTTGCGTTGTTAACTCCATTGAAGTCATACATGATCTTTACGTCCCCATTGAAACCCATTGGCTGAACATAGGTCAGCGCAAATACCGGCTCAATGTTCCAGTAGTTCCGACTAAGATTGGCTAGCTTGTTACTGTCATAGCTGCCCGTTGGCGCTGTGACATCCACAGCCCACACATAGTGCAACTTGTCCGATGCGTGGTAGCCCAGTCCCGTACCGAACACTATGTCCGCGAGACCGGTGGTACTGTTGTTAGCAGCCCCCACCTGCACCTTAAGGTTGACCAAGGGAGCAATCGCGTGAAACAGCAACTGCCCACCCAATATCTGCTGTTGCGTGACATGCACCGCCCGCAAGGCCAGCGCGTCCGCCCGCACATTGAAATTCAGCGGAATCTTGTTTCCGCTGTTATCGCGTAACGTCGATGCTTCATAGTGGGATGCATACGTTAAAAAATAGGTACCGGGGGGTGGCAATGCGCCTGCCAAATAGCTTTCATTGCCATTGGGGTAGACACCACCACCGCCCTCGGTAGCATGTGCCGCACCACCCAAGGTCGATAGCATGATCGCAGTGGCCAGTGTTGCCAACTTTAGATTGTTGTAAGTATTCACTTGTGTCTCCTGTTAGTTTTGAAAAGTTAACCCCCTCGCCCGCCTTGGGACGATGGATCAATGACAGCCAATGTGCTGCTGGAATGGATGGGGCCGTGGAGCCCGAGCGCCCCACCGCTAACCCCCAGTTAGACCGGATAGTTCTGCATCGACGGCTCAATGGTGATCCACTTGAGTTCGGTGAATTCGTCGATCACCGCTCGTCCATCAAACTTGCCATATCCGCTGTTCTTGGTTCCACCGTAAGGGGCCTGGGCTTCGTTTTGCACGGTAGATCCATTGACGTGCACCGAACCCGACTCAATGCGCATAGCCACATCTAGTGCCCGAGTCACATCGCGCCCGAAAACGGCCGCCGACAGGCCATAGTCGCTGTCGTTGGCAACGGCAATAGCCTCTTCCACGCCTTTGACACGCACCACGGTGGTAATAGGGCCGAAGGTTTCATCGCCATAAATACTCATGCCGGGCTTGACGTGGTCCATGATGGTGGCCGGCATGATGGCGCCTTCGGCCTTACCACCACACGCCAGGATTGCGCCCTTGGACAAGGCGTCGTCAATCATGGCATTCAAGCGGACGCCCGATTCGCTGGACACCATCGGGCCGATCACGCAGGCGGGGTTCACACGAGGGTCATCCATGACCAGTTCCTTGGCGCGGGCCGCAAACTTTGCGACAAACTCGTCGGCAACGGCCTCGTCCACCACCAGGCGTTCGGTGGACATGCAAATCTGGCCCTGGTACAGGAAGGAGCCAAACACTGCGGCCTTCACGGCTTCGTCAATGTTGGCATCGTCCAGTACCACCTGGGGCGACTTGCCGCCCAACTCCAGCAGGCAGCGTTTCAACTGGGTGGCCGCTTTTTGCGCAATGATCCGGCCGACACGGGTGGAACCGGTGAAGTTGATGCGGCGCACGGCCTTGTGCGCAATCAGCGCATCAATCACTTCCGGTGCGTCTTGGGGTGCGTTGGTCAGCACATTCAACACGCCCGGTGGGAAGCCCGCTTCCACCAGCGCATCGGCCACCAGCGTGTGAGTCTTAGGGCTGGCTTCCGAAGCACGGAACACCACGGTATTGCCACAGGCGATCGGGTAAGCAATGGCACGGGCGGCCAGCACTACAGGCCCATTCCAGGGCACGATGCTCAATACCACACCGACGGGCTGGCGCACGGTCATGGACAGTGCACCTGGCTTGTCGGTGGGAATCGTTTCACCCTGGATTTGGGTCACCATGCCGGCGGCCTCGCGGAACAGGTTGGCGGCCAGGTACACGTTGAAACCGGCCCATAGCCCGGAAGCCCCCACTTCCGCGCCCATGGCTTCGATGAATTGCGGTGTCTTGGACTCCAGCACGTCGGCGGCCTTGAGCAGCAAGCGGCGGCGCTCGGACGGCGCGCTCTTGCGCCAACTCAGGAAGGCGGTCTGAGCCGAGTTGACTGCGGCCAACGCATCTTCTACGCCACCTGCAGCGGCACGGGTCACCACTTCTCCGGTTTGGGGGTGACTGCGGGTGAAGGTGGCCCCTGACTTGGCGGCGACCGACTGGTTGTCAATAATGAGTTGGGATTCCATGTTGTCTTCCTTGGTTGAATGATGCAAAAGTGTTCAGTTGATCTATGCGACTTCAGCCGCGCTCGGTCAGGATGTCGGCCATACGTTCACCAATCAGGGCACAGGTCGCCATCGTGGCCACCCCGGCAATGCGCGGCATGATGGAGCTATCGGCAATGCGCAGGCCCTGCACACCGTTGACGCGCAGCTTGGAGTCCACCACGGCCTCGGCATCCTTGCCCATACGGCAGGTGCCAGACTGGTGGAAATAGGTGGTGGCACCATTGCGCACAAAGTCTTCCATGGCCTTGCCCGTCAATTTCTTGCCGGGTGCCACTTCGCGTTTGACGAACTCCTTCATGGCGGCCGAATTGCCTATCTCGCGGCAGACTTCGATGCCAAAAGCCAAAGCCTTGACGTCATCCGGATGGCTCATGAAGCGGGCATCAACTACCGGGCGATCAGCCGGGTTAGCCGAGCTCAAGCGGATCTCGCCACGACTCTTGGGTGCCACCAGGCCAGCGCACAGCGCCCAGCTTGTGCCTGGAGGTGCATATTCCTTGCCGACCACATCGCTGGCATAAGGCAGCTCGATCTGCACCAGGTTGACGTCTGGCGATACGAGTGACGCTTGGCTCTTGAGAAAGCCGGCTGCATTGGCCCCGCTATTGCGGTGTGGAATGTGCTCTTTAGGCTCCCAGATACAGCCGCCATGCAGAATGTGGTCCTGAAAGTTACGCCCTACTTCCTTGGCATCGACCAAGGTCTTAATACCGTGCTGGTTCAGCTTCGCATCGTCGCCAATACCGCTGAGCATCAGCAACTTAGGTGTGTTGATACCACCGGCACTGACGATCACTTCGGTGTTAGCACCAATGTTTTTCGGCCCAGCTGCGGTGGCAATCTGAACGCCCGTGACCTTGGTGCCGGAAAAGGTCAAACGATCCACATGGGTGTTGACCATGACGGTGACATTGGGACGCGACAGAATCGGGTAGAGGTAAGAGCGGGCCATGCTCTGGCGACGGCCGTCGCGAATGATCTGATTCATCAGCGCGAAGCCAATGCCGCCCTCTTCGCGCACGCCATTCTGGTCGGAAAACACCGGATAGCCCAGGGAACGGCAAGCCTCCAGCATGGCAGGTGCTGCGGGGTGCGGGTTTTTGGCCGGTTGGCACCAGACAGGTCCGTTCTTGCCGCGGTAGCGGGCATCTGGCGCACCTTGCCAGTTTTCCATACGCCGGTAGATTTCGAGCCCGGACTCGTAGCCCCAGGCGGGGTCGCCGCTGGCTTCGGCCCAAAACTCTAGATCGGCTTTGAAAGGGCGGGCCCAGACGGTTGCATTGATGCTGCTGCCGCCCCCTACCACTCGGCCCATGTGTTCAGGAATGGCGCGGTTGTTGGTGCTGGGTGCGGCCAGGGCTACGTCCTTCCAGTCGCGCTCGGAGCCGAGGTTGGTAAACCAGACGGTCGGGTCCATCACCGAGGGGGCGACATCCCAGTCGCCCGCCTCGATCATGAGAATGGAGGCTTCCTTGCGGGTTGCCAACCGGCCTACCAGCGCGCAGGCGGCAGAGCCCGTTCCCACAACTACATAGTCGTAGGATAGTTGCGGTTTAGCGCTGCGTTCATTCTGGTTGGCGCGAATGGCGTCCAGCTCGTCCGCCAAGGCGCTGAGTCCTACGGTGGAGAAGCCAGCGACAGCGGCAGCACGCATAAAGCCGCGGCGGCTCATGCGGCCTGCAATGAGGGCACGTTCCAGGTGCTCCAGCAAGCCGTCCGAGGGGGCATTCGGGTCGATTGGATGGGTATTCATAGTCATGCAAGTTGAAGGAATAGTGGTTAAAAATGTTGTCTCCAGTGGCACTTGCCATGCGCACACACTGCGCCACTGAAGCCAACTTTAGAAACTTGCTAAAGATTCAAATACATCGGGATTTCCCTAGACGCGGGTTGTTCCATATAAGAACAACTGCCGCCCAAACGGTAGTGAGCACCGGGCCCGCAGGCCGTGTGCTATTGCGGTTTACGCCACCTGAATCCGGCGGTAAATCAGTCCGCGAGACACCCGCAGTTTTTTAGCCGCTGCAGATACATTGCCACCACACTCTTTGAGCGTTCTGGCAATCAAATCCACATCGGCATCACGCAGGCTTGCCGGCTCCACTGGTGCTACCGAAGGCGGCACCGACGTGTCCTCCGGCGCGCTCACTGCTGGCAGCACAACATCCGTACGGGTGTACTCTGCCCGCGCGACTGGTGCAGAGTTCCCGACAGCAAACACTTGCGGGCGTCCGTCACGCGCCTGTAGTTCGCAACGGACATGCACCTGCAGCCCATTGGGCAGACGCAACAAGGAATGGCTGGAACCACGGACGGAGGCCAGTTCCGCAAAGCTGCTTTGCAAAATCTCGTCCACTTTGCTGTGCCCGGTCTGTTCGCCCTCTGGTCGCATACCCAAGAGCCTGGAGGCAGCAGCATTGCGCCAGACGATGTGCCCCTGCATGTCCACGCCCATCAGACCGGCCAAGGGGGTATCCAGCATGGCAGGGGAAATCTGGAAGCGCACGATCAGGTGCTCATTGGACTGCGACACCAGCAGACGGTTTTCGATCGAAGACGCGTAAAGACCCACTACCGATGCCACATCAAAATTAAAGGCAATTCCTTCGCTAGAGATGTCCAGCACACCGGCCAGATTGCCATGGATGTCACGTATCGGAGCTGCCGCACAATGCATAAAGTTGACACTCTCGGAGAAGTGCTCTGCACCCTGTACACACGCCTGCTTGCCGGTCCGCGCAACAATACCGGGCGCAGTAGTGCCGACGGCCTCTTCTGCGAAATTGACACCGATGCGATGAGCCACCGGCGTGATCTTTTCATGTACACGCCGGGAACAGGTCGCCCCGATCAGCACGCCGCTGGGGTCGGCCAACATGGCACCACAGTTCGTAGCCCCCAACACTGCGTCCAGCTCGCTGGCTTCTGCCAGCCAGGCATCGCGCAGCAGGCGGTTCTTTTGCAGCGCCAGCTGCGACCGGCTGGCGGAGACTGGTTGAAACTCCAGCTGCGCGCGCGGGTCCTGTTTTTGCCGCAGACATCGGGCCCAGGACTGGAACACGGCATCACTAACTATGCCCGAGGGCAACTCACCCTCTTCAAAATAGCGCTGACGCGCCAGTGCAATCCGATCCGCCTGGGTGGAAAAGAAGAGGGATTGCATGGCTGATCCTTCAAGAAGAGGCAGATGCTAAGCCAATTGCTAGGCGTCGGGTTGCGCCATGGGTGCTGCCCGCTGGAAGGCCTCCAGGGCGTTGCAGGTCGCATCCACCTCCATGATCAGCGGCCAGCGTCCCAAATCCACCTTGAAGCGGCGCGCGCTCTCAATTTGTGGGATCAGGTAGGCATCTGCAATTGTTGGGGTACCGCCAAAGCTGTAACCTGCACGCTGGGTACCTGCCGCCAGTAGGGCTTCATACGCATCAAAGCCATCGCTGATCCAGGTGCCACACCAGTGGTTGATGGCTGCATCGTCTGCACCAAAACTGGTGCGCAGTGTGTCCAGAATGCGCTTGTTGTTAACCGGGTGGATGTCGCAGCCCACCACCGCTGCCAACGCCCGCACACGGGCCCTGTCGTACCGATCGGTGGGCAGCAGCGCAGGCGTGGGGTAGCGCTCTTCCAGCCACTCGATGATGGCCACGGACTGTGTCAGCACCTGGTCTGCATCTACCAGCGCGGGCACCAGACCCTGCGGATTCAGGCTTTTGAAGGCCGCTCCCTGGTGTTCGTTCTTGCGCAAATCCACCGCCACGTAGTCGTAGTCCAGGCCCTTGAGGTTGAGCGCAATGCGCAGCCGGTGCGAGGTGCCGCTACGGAAAAAGTTATAGAGTTTCATGTTCATCAATCCAGAGAGATTTTGGCGCGTTTGACGATTTCACTGAACATGCGCGAATCGCGTTCCATGGCCTTGGTGAGTTCGCCGGGCGCACCGACGAAAGGTTCGAAGCCGAAGGTGGCCAGGCGTTCCTTGACCTCAGCGGTTGCCATCACCTTGCCCACGTCGGCATTCATCTTGTCGATGGCCGCCTTGGGGGTGCCGGTGGGGGCGAACAGGCCGACCCAAGTCTTCACCTCGAACCCGGCCGGGCCGCCTGCCTCGCTGACCGTCGGCACATCGGCGTAGCCCGGCAGCCGCTTTGGTGCGGCAAACGCCAGAAACTTGACCTTCTTCGCTTGGTACATCGGCCCGGCGGTCGCTGCCGTACCGAACGCCCACTTGATATCACCGGTCGCGACAGAGGTGTAGACATTGCCCATGTCCTTGAATGGGACGTGCACCATCTTCGTGTCTGTCGCCGCCTCCAGCATGGCTGCACCGACGTGGGCAACACTGCCGATGCCCCATGAGCCGTAGGTGATGTCGCCGGGCGCGGCCTTGGCCGCCTTGATCAGGTCGCCCATATCCTTCCACGGCGAATTGGCGGCCACAACTACGAAGAAGTTGGTGAAGTAGACCGGTGCAACCGGCTCGAAGTCCTTCACCGGGTCATAGGGCAACTGCTTGAACAGGTGCGGTGCCAGGGCCATGTGCGTGTTGTCCACCTGCAGCACGGTATAGCCGTCTGGTGTGGCCCGTTTGGCGTCTGCTATCGCGATGAAGCCATTGGCACCGGGCTTGTTGTCGATCACAAGTTGCTGGCCCCAGCTGCGCGACAACCGGTCGCTGAGAATGCGCATCACCGCGTCGGGGCCACTGCCGGGCGAGTACGGTGCCACCGACCGGACCGGCTTGGTGGGGAAGGTCTGCGCCATGGCGCTAGACAGGCACGTGGTGCCCATGAGGAAAGCGGCGCAAAGCGGAATGGCAGAACGAAAAATCTGTGTACGAACGGTGGTGTGCATGGCTGTGTCTCTTTTTGAAGTGGTGACCGAACTCGGCCGGTTGAAAGATGGCTGGGGTTGGGTTGGATATTCGATGGATGTGCGCGTTGCAGGTCGCTTTTCAGCCGGTAACTTCGGCCCGATGCGCATGCAGCGCCTCGAAGATGGGCGCGTCACCGAAGCGGAACAGGTCCAGCGCGCCATCGTTGGATGCATGTGCCGAGAACCGTTGCCACGAGGGCACGACGAACAGGTCGCCACGTTCCACCTGCCAGGTGCGCTCACCCACCGTGACGCTGCCGCCACCATCGAACACCTGGAACACGGACGAGCCCACTTCGCGCTGCACCCGCGTCGCAGCGCCCGCACGCACGCGGTGCATCTCGGTGCGCATGGTCGGCAGCACATCGCCACCGGTGGTCGGATTCGTGAAACGCACGGCCGCGTGGCCGGGGCTCAGCGTGCCGGCCTGGCCCTCAGCCTCCAGCGCAAGCTGGTCGGCCAGCGCACGGTCGGTATCGACCCAGCGGTAGGCCAGGAGTGGCGTAGAGGGCTGGGCTGTCGTGGCCGAGACCGGACGCAGCCCGGGGTGGCCCCAAAGCCGCTCGGAGAACGAACGCTCGGCCGTAGTGCGCTCGGCCGGTGAGATCTTCTCGCGGCCCACCTCGAAGAACTGGCTCTCCGTGTAGTACGAGAACGGGATGTCCAGGCCATCGATCCAGGCCATCGGCTCGGTGGCGGCATTGTGGTGGGCGTGCCAATTCCAACCGGCCTGCGGAAGGAAGTCGCCGCGCGACATGCGCACGGCGTCGCCATTGACCACCGTCCACACACCTTCGCCCTCCACCACGAAGCGGAAAGCATGCTGCGTGTGGCGATGCTCCGGCGCATCTTCCCCCGGCATCAGGTACTGGATGGCGGCCCACAGCGTGGGCGTGGCGAAGGGCCTGCCGCCCAGGGCCGGGTTGGCCAGCGCGATGGCGCGGCGCTCGCCGCCACGGCCCACGGGCACGATTTCGCCGGCCTGCGCTGCCAGGGCCTTCAGCCGATCCCAGCGCCACAAGTGCGGCACGGCCTTGGACTTCGGGTGCCGGGGCATCAGGTCTCCGATCTCGGTCCACAGCGGCACGAGCAGCTCCTGTTCGAAGCCGCGGTACAACTGCTCCAATGCGGGTGTCGGGTCGGGTTGACCGTGGCCCGCAACGGCATGCAGTCGCACGGGGGAAGGTGTCAGGTCGGTGGTCATGGTGGGCTTGCCTCCTCTTTGTTCAGCGATGTGTCACTCGGCCGAGCCGACGTTCAGTACGATGCTGCCTACGCCTTCGATCTGGCCCTCGATGCGGTCGCCCGCCTGCACGGCGCTCACGCCTTCAGGCGTGCCGGTAAAGATCAGGTCGCCGGGCAGCAGGTGGTAGAACTTGGACAGGTCGGCGATCAGTTCAGGGATGTTCCAGATCAGCTTGGACAGGTCGGACTTCTGCCGCACCTTGCCGTTCACCGACATCGACAAGTCACCCTGGCTCAGCACGGTATGCGGCAGGGGCACGATCTCGGAGACGATGGAGGACTCTTCCACGTCTTTGCCCAGGTCCCAGGGCCGGCCCTTCTCACGGGCCACCAACTGCAAGTCACGCCGGGTCATGTCCAAACCGCATGCATAGCCGTAAATGAGCTTGGGTGCATCGGCTTCGCTCACGCGAAAACCCGCAGCGCCGATGGCCAGCACCAGTTCCATCTCGTGGTGATAGTCCTGGGTGCCGGGTGGATAGGCCACTGTGGCACCGGACTCGACCAGGGTCGAAGGTGCCTTGGTGAAGTAAAACGGCACCTCGACAGACTTGTCCACGGGGCGGCCCATCTCCACCGCGTGAGCGTGGTAGTTGCGGCCGACAAAGAACAGTCGGTTGATGGGCAGACGCTCGCTGCGGCCGCGCACAGGTAGGGAATAAACGGGAGGCGGGGTCCAGAGGTAGGTGGTCGCGGTCATAGGATTTCCTTTTAGGGTGGGTGGGAGAAAAAAGTAACTAGCGAATGCTGCGCGGCTAGGAGTCATTGCCGAATCGGTACGTAGAGATGGGCGCTACGCCGTGACCGATTTGCGGTGATCGATCACAAACACGGCCAGCTGAGCCCATGGAAGCGGTTGAAGCGGGCATTGTTCGTACGTTGGTGAACGTCGATTTAGCGCATGGTGTTTGTTTCATGAAATTTTTATGGATGGGGCCAGCGCTATCAGAACTTGGACATGGGGGTGTTCGAATCGGCCAGGCGCTCGGGATCCACAGGTTTTCGCTGCTCGATCAGCCGACGCGCAAATCGCAGGTCGCGTGCGGCGTTGGGTCCAATGGCGGCCTGGATTACATCGTCAGCAAGATAGAACAACACAAAGCTGCCGGACGCCGGATCGCCGCGCCGCACAACCCGGTGGGTAGGCATGGGCATGCCGTAGATCTGCAGGTTCATACCGTACTGGTCGGACCAGAACCAGGGCAGCGGTTGATAGTCCACCGCAAGCCCCAAGGCTGAACGTGCGGCAGCGATACTCTGCTCTTGGGCGTTTTGCCAGGATTCGAGCCGAAGCCGACGCCCGGCCCAGGGGTTGACGGCCACAGCGACATCGCCTGCGGCCAAGATATCCGGATCGGAGCTCTGGCAGCGCGCATCGACCAGCACACCGCCATCGCAGTCCAGGCCAGCCTCCCGTGCCAGTTCGTCGTTCGGCACCAGGCCGATGCCCAGCACGATGGCATCACAGGCCAAAGCGCTACCGTCAGCGAGCTCGACGACCGAGCTACCATCGGCATTCTTCGCAAAACCACTGACACCCGCGCCAAGCAACACCCGCGTCCCTTGGGCACCATGCAGCGCCAACAAGTGTTCCGATATCTCGGCCGGCACCGTTCTTTCGCACAGGCGGCTCTGGGTTTCGACGACGACTACCTCGGCACCACGTAGGCGTGCAGTTGCGGCGACCTCCAGGCCTATCCAGCCGCCGCCGATCACCACCACGCTGTGCCCCGGTGTCAAGACCGGCGACAAGGCTAGCGCATCCTCAATGGTGCGCAAGGTATGCAGCTTCACCTTGTCTGCGCCAGGAAGGGAAATTCGACGTGCCCGACCACCGGTACACAGGATCAGCTTGTCGTAGGCCAACGCCGTACCGTCGGTCAACACCACCAGCTTGCCTGCCCGGTCGATGCGGCCGACCTGAGCACCAGGTCTCCAATCAAGGGCCAGTGCATCGAAGGCCTCGGGCTTCATCAGCCGTGTGCTCTCGGGCAATGCCTCACCGGACAGAACCGCCTTGGATAGAGGCGGCCGCTCGTGCGGTGGGTGAGACTCGTCGCCGATCAAGACCACACGGCCGGTGAATCCCTCCTTTCGCAGTGTCTGGGCAGCCCAGCCACCGGCTTGCCCTGCGCCAGCGATCACGATGGTGGAAATCGGGCGCGCAGCGGCTGCGACCTCGGGTCGCTCAGAAGCATTCATATGTGTCTCCTGGTGAAGTGGGCGATGTGTCAGTCGAAGGCCAGCCAAACACGGCCGCCCACAATCTTCACGGGATAGCTGCGCAGCGCTTCGGTCACCGGGGCACAGGTTGGCTGGCCCGAGCGCACGTCGAATTTGCCCTGGTGCAACGGACATTCGATTTCATGGCCATCCAGGAAACCATCGCACAGCCTTGCGTGGCCGTGCGTGCAGATGTTGTCGGTGGCAAAGACTTCACCATCCACGCCATACAACGCAATATCGCGGCCCGCAATGGCCAGGCCAATGACGTCGTCCTGCGGCACGTCGTCCTGGGCGGCCGCGTCAATCCAGTTTGTGGTCATAGCGGCTCCTTAGATGGGGTAGATCAGCGAGTTGGGGATCATCTCGCTGTCGTAGATGACCAGACGAGAGGCAAACTTCAGGCCCTGCGGCGTGGAGACCACAACATCCAGCGTGCGACCGACATTGAACACGGTCGATTCCTTGGACAGGCGGGTGCGGAACACCGCGTAGTTGGCTTCGCAGTGGATGCGACCGTCTGCGTCCACCTTGCGCACGACCGGAGAACCAACTACATGGCGTTGGTAATAGGGGTCGTGAAACAGCGTCTCCCGGATGCCATAGACACGGTCCTTGAGCATTCCTTTGCTGTCGAAGGCCAGCGTCGACAACGGGAACCCACGGTCGTAGTTTTCACGTGGCTGCAGTTTGTACACGCAGTCTTCAATGAAGAACTCGGGCCAGGCATCCCAGTCGGCTGCGTCCAAGGCCGAGGCGTATTGGCCGTATAGCTGGGTCAATTCGAAGTAGTTCTGTAAGTCCATCATCATGCCTCCATCACTTTGCGCCAGTACTCGTACATGCCACGGATTAGCGTCTCAGTGACCATGTGGTCCGCATCGCCCACCTCACGCCCCCCAAGCTCGACGAGCGTGCGGTGCGAGGGCTTGGTCTCGAAGCCTTCCTGCGACCATTCGATGACCTCGCCGTCATCTGCCGATACAAACCCTGCCGGGCCGAACAGGTTGGCCTGGCGCAGGCGGCGCTGCGTCATCTCCTCGCTGTCGTCCTCGAAGCCGAAGTGCGTCCAAACGAAGTTGAAGGCACCATGGCCATCGGGCTGGATATGGCGTGTAGACACGCTGTTGACCTGCTGTTGAAAGATGACACTCGGGAAGACCGTCATCATCACAGCGGTCGGCCCACCCCACCAAGGCTCTTGCACGATGTCCAGGAAGCGCGGATCGTTCAGCTCCATGTTGGCCTTGAAACTCGAAACCTGCGTCACGTCGGAGGCCTTGCCGGCAGCACCCCGCGTGGACACCATGGCGGCATGGCGGTGGTGCGCATCCATCAGCAGCTGCGACTTGTTGTCGGCGCGCCAGAGCCCGAAGGTGACGAACCAGGTGTGCAGCAGCCCTGGGTGGTAGGGGTCCTTGATGTTCTCCTGCATCAGCTTCCAGTTGCCCGGAATGCGCTGGCGGTTGTAGCCTAGGATCTTCAGCTTGCGGCCATCAAACAACCGGTCGAAGTAGCCGGTTATCACCGGGCCGAGGAAGTCCTCCAGCGGCTCCACGCCGTGGTCGAACGAGGCGAAAACCACGCCGCCGCGCGTGGCGACCTTGAGCTTGGTCAAGTTATGGTCAGATGGCTTGAAGTCCGCCGGCATACCTCCATTGACCTTGCCGTCCTGCTTGACACCGCGGCGAAACGGCACGCCCTGCAGATCGCCCGACAGCGTGTAGTTCCACTGGTGGTAAGGGCAGGTCAGGCTCTCGCGGTTGCCATGTCGTTCGCGGCAGAAAGCCATACCGCGGTGTGCGCAGACGTTCTCAACCACATGGATGGAGCCATCTTTTTCACGCACCAGCAGTACCGAGCGCTCGCCTATGACGGTGCGCTTGAAGTCGCCCGCATTCGGGACCTCCGCTTCCAGGCCAACGTAGCACCAGTGGTTTTTGTAGAACAGCCGATCCAGCTCCTTCTTGTATAAATCCTCTTGGGTATAGGCCCAGAACGGCACACGGCTGTTTCCCTCTTCCGGCCACGTGGGGCCTTCGGGGAACACGGTGTTGGTTTCACTCATTACTTGTCTCCTTTGGTTTCTTGGGTTTCGATAAATCTGGTGCGATTCAGACACCGCTGGGATAGAAGGCTTCCGCATGGACATGGCCGGGCTCTATGCCCATGCGGGTCGCGAACAGGTTGAGGGCATCGACCAAAGCCGGAGGGCCGCACAGGTAAGCCCGCCAGCCCTTCAGGGTTCCAAGGTCCTTTCCAATGGCATCGGTGACCAAGCCGCTGCGTTGGCCCGTGCGGGCAGCGCCGGTGGCTACTAGGATGTGAACTTTCAGATTCGGATGCGCAGCGGCCAGTGCTTGCATGCGATCGGCGTCGTAAACGTCTTTTGCACTGCGCACGCCAAAGTACAAGTGAATAGGGTTATGCATGCCAGCAGCCAATGCACCCCGCACGATGGACAGGGCGGGAGCCAGGCCAGTACCCGCACAGGCACAGAGCATGGGGCCGGTGTGCTGTGTGCGCAGGTAGCCAGTACCCATTGGGCCGCTGATGCGAAGACTTGCCCCCACCTTCAATTCGTCAAAGATGAAGGCTGTCACCCGGCCATCGGGAACGCGGCGAATCTGGAACTCCCATTCACCATCGTCGTGCAAACCGGCCATGGAGTAAGGCCGAATGTGTTCAGGCGTGAATTCGACCATGGCAAACTGACCTGCGCTGAATTCAATCGGCTTAGCCAATTTCACGCGGATACGTCGGATGTCATGGGTAGCCGCTTCGATGGCAGTGACTGTGCCCTTCACAATGCGGGCGGTGTGGACCACAACCTCGTCCACCTCGGGCAATTCGATGGTGCAGTCATCCGTGAGCACCGCCTGGCAGGCCAACACGTAGTCGGCCTTGCCCGAATGGGGCCTACCCGCCTCGGGGCCGCTATTACGCACCTGGCCAGACAGTACTCGGCAACGGCAAATGCCGCAGCGGCCCGACATGCAGCTGTAGGAAATCGGATACTGACCCGCCCTGAGTACGTCCAGCAAATTGCTTCCGCGATCTACATTCAAGCGCACGTTGAGGGGTTCTAGAACGAGTTCCATGTTTTGAAGGCTGATGCCTTTGTCTCCTGTTTGTAGCGATTCTGGAGACTTGCGTTATATAAGTCGATAACGCCAAACCAATAGATAAAATCACCAGCGTGAATAATGAGGTGCTCTATGGAACTGCGTGAAATTGACCTGAACCTGCTGCTGGTCTTCAACCAGTTGCTGCTAGACCGCAGCGTGTCCATCGCTGCCGAGAAGCTGGGCTTAACGCAACCCGCTGTCAGCAATGCGCTTAAGCGCCTACGCGCCGTGCTGAAGGACGAACTATTTTTGCGGACCTCCCGCGGCATGGAGCCCACGCCTTATGCCCTGCATCTGGCAGAACCCGTGATCTACGCTTTGAATGCGCTACAGACGGCGTTCACCACGCGCGACACGTTTGATCCGCTTACAAGTACCCGCAGCTTCCAACTGGCCATGACCGATATTGGCGAGATGTACTTCATGCCACCCTTGATGGTGGCCCTGTCCAAGGTTGCGCCCCATGTGCGGGTCAGCACGGTGCGCCCCTACTCCGCTAACCTGAAGGAGGACATGGAGTCCGGCACAGTCGACCTGGCATTAGGACTGCTACCCAATCTGCAGGCGGGCTTCTTTCAGCGCCGTCTGTTTCGCCACAGGTATGTGTGCGTCTTTCGCAAGGATCACCCCCTGGCCAGATCACCTATGACGCTCAAGCAATTTTCGGAGTTAGACCATGTGGGCGTCGTGGCGGCAAATACGGGGCACGGCGAAGTGGATAGCCTGCTGGAGCGCGCCGGCATCAAACGCAAAATGCGGTTAATGTTGCCGCATTTCATTGCAGTGGGCCACGTACTACAGAGCACTGATCTCATCGCCACCCTGCCGGAGCGCTTCGCCGAACGCTGCGAGTCTCCGTTTGGCCTGGTCACTTCACCGCATCCAGCGCGCCTTCCCGACATTGCAATAAACCTTTTCTGGCATGCGAAGTTCAACCGAGACCCTGCCAACATGTGGATCAGGCAGCTCTTTGTGGAGCTTTTTGCCGATCGCGATGGCGATAAATCAACTCCACTCGCGGCACGCAGAAAATCGCCATCCAAGTGACCACAGTTGCCCGGGGCATCTGATATTCTCGACGCCCACGGTGTGCGTCGCGGGCAATGCATTTACATAGAAGTTGAACGCCAACAGGATGTGTTGAGGTCCAAAGCGCGCATGGATATGCCCGTCCCTCGGGCAGTTACAACACATACAGCGACCTCCATGACTTCCACCTCCGAGCACGCCGTAACCGTTTTGATCAGTCGGCAAGTCAAGCAAGGTTGTGAGGCGGACTTTGAACGCGTGATGGAACAAATCATCACCGTTGCGTCAACCTTCAAGGGGCATCTGGGCGCTCAGTTGGTACGCCCAGGGGATGAACAGGGGGTCAACGACAGCCTCTACCACGTCGTCCTCGCATTCGACAGCGACTCCAACCTCAAAAATTGGCAGAACTCGCCAGCCCGCTCACTCGGGTTGGCTGCAGCAGCCCCCTTCATAGAGGGGCAGGAATTGGTCCGGCGGGTGTCCGGCCTCGCGCATTGGTTCCAGACACCAAGCGGTCCTAAACAATTAGCACCGCCGAAATGGAAGATTGCGGTTGTGACGTGGCTGGGTATCTTCCCTACTGTCTACCTGCTGTTCGTTATGCTGGGTGGCCTGCTAGCGCCCTGGCCGCTACTACCCCGCCTGATGCTTTTGACGATGCTGGTTGTTGGCTTTATGACTTGGGTTGTTGCGCCGCAGTTGACGCGCTTGCTCAAACCTTGGCTTTACGCTGCTTCGAATAGGTAGGGCATGTGGAAAGCCAGAGGTATCAAATGTCTGCTTTATGACTCTCCGAGCTACCTCGTCGGCCGCCGTCTTGGGCACAGTGGAGGTACTCCCCAATGACTGAATGTTGATGCCAACGCCAGAATGACCAACGGATGCTTGTGGGCCTGAAACCAGAAAACCGGCACGCGCTTAATAAGAAACTAAAACAGTTCGTTTAGTGTGTGTAAGAGAGAACAGCACACTAATGATGGATTGAAGTTTCATGAACCTCCTGCTTGTAGAAGATGACCAAATGCTGAGCGAGACCATTTGCGATGGCGCTCGCCAAAGCGGATGGAACATCGAGCATGTATACGATGCGCAAGCAGCGCGCGTTGCCTTGCTCGATCACACCTACGCGGCGGTGTTGCTCGACATTGGTCTCCCCGGTGACTCAGGATTTACGGTATTGCGTTTCATGCGAGGCCGCTACGACGCCACGCCCGTGCTGATCCTGACAGCACGAGGACAGCTCAGTGAACGGATATCCGGCCTGGACGCGGGCGCTGACGACTACCTGGTGAAGCCGTTTCAGTTCGACGAACTTTGGGCTCGTGTGCGTTCGGTCATACGCCGAAGCCAGGGGCGGGTTGTTGCTGTGTTCACTCACGGGGATGTCCGGATCGATCGCAGCCGTCGCGTCGTTACGAAGGCGAACGTCGAGGTCGTCCTGAGCGCCCATGAGTATCGTACGCTACTCGCGCTGGTGGAGCGCCCTGGCCATGTGGTTACGCGTGACCATTTGCACGACATCGTCTATGGCACGGTCAGCAGCGTGGAGAGCAACACCATTGCCGTCTTCATCCACCAGCTGCGCCGCAAATTGGGCGACGATCTGATTCGGACCGTTCACGGGCTCGGCTATGTTGTCGGGCAACCGACCGCATGAAGTCGCGATCCTTCAACGCGCAGTTGATTCTTGTAATTGTCGGGGTCATCGCCCTCTGTTGGACGGTCGTGCTCGTGATCGTTCTTACCCAGCTCTCGCTCAACCGCACCAGTACCTGGGACGAGAAGCTCGCGGCGATTGCCACCCAACTTCTGGTCACAATTCCAGCCGACAGCCATTTCGACGGGCGAGCGAGGCCAGGCCTGCAGCTACGGGACTCGCCAGGTGCCGAACGCGCGCCACTGGCCTTTCAGATATGGGTTGATCGCAGCAGGCTGGTTGCCCGCACGCCTGGTGCGTCCGAGTTCCCGCTCCAACCGGACTTCTCCGAGGGCTCAGCCTCGACCCTCGTCGAAGGGGAGAAGTGGCGCGTGTACTCCGTTTCGGACAGTACAGGGCGGGTAACCGTTCAGGTCGGCAATTTGCAAAGTGTCGTAGATGCGGACATGCGCCACGAAGCGGCGCATGCGCTCATCCTGGCGACCGTGCTACTTGTGGTCGCGGGCTTCGTCATGTGGTTTGTGACCCTTGGCGCGCTCAGGCCCGTGCGCGCCCTTGGTCTGGCCATGCGCCGTCGACGCAGCTTCGATTTCACTGCCTTGCCGCTGGACCGACTGCCGCGAGAGTTGCATCCGCTGGTCGACTCGTTTAACCACGTGCTGCGACAGCTGGACGAAGCCATCGAAGGCGAGCGCCGATTCATAGGCGACGCAGCCCATGAACTCCGCACACCGCTGTCGGCCTTGCAGGCTCAGGCCGAAATTGCTCTGCGCGCGACAGATCCTCAAGACAAGGAAGTCGCCCTCAAGAAGCTGCTGGTAGTGGCCATGCGCATTACCCGGCTGTCCGAACAATTGCTGGATATGGCCCGCATCAATGCCGGTGCCAAGGCGCCCTTGCGTACGCAGGCCGACCTGAGCAAGCTCGTGCAACACGTCGCGCAGGAGTTCGAGATGTACGCCAGCCAACATCAGCGATCGCTGTTTCTGGATGTGCTTCCCTGCACGATTCAGTGCGATATCGATGAAATCGGCATTTTGCTGCGCAACCTGATACACAACGCGATGCGATACACCGCGGAAGGCGGGAACGTGCTTGTGCGCTGTGGCTATCAGTCCCATGCACAAGCCGCAGCGGTGCCTTCGGTGTATCTGGAGGTTGTCGACGATGGCCCAGGCGTTCCGGACGCAGAGCGTGAAGCCATCTTCAAGCGTTTTCATAGGGTCGCGGGTACACCGGTTCGAGGCAGTGGCATAGGCCTGTCCTTGGTCGCAGGCATTGCCGAGTCGCACAACGCCAACGTCGAAACCGACACCGGACTCGACGGGCGGGGACTTATGGTGCGTGTCGTGTTCCCCGGCATTCCTTTGCTTCGGCGCTTGGACTGATCCAGACCCATACCGCCATCGAGTGGGCAAGGGGAGTCGCACGGAGTTTGATGCCCCTTACTCGACGCATTTTTCGCACCAGAGTTGATGCCTTAAAGAAATCCTAAGAACTCTAAAAATCGGCTAAATCCGCTTGGGCACTATCCGGTCTCACAGGTATGTCGTTTCGACGCGCCACGAGAACGGAAAGTCTAATGCTGGATCCCGAAGCCAACCTGGGCACACCGCTGCTCCTGATCTGCTTTCTGCGTGCCAAGCGTTCGGGGTGTCTGGGCCGCACAGTCATATGGCTTGGGGCGGAGCATCGCCTCGCCCAGGCGACTACCCGGGTGGAAGAGGCCAGCGCCTTGCTCGACGCCATTGCGGAACAGTACACACCGTCAGCGGACATTGCTGTACGGCTATTGGCGCCGTGTTCGCCATTCTCGATGGTCGCCCGTCTTACCACTCCGGTCATGGCGGCCAAGCTGGTTGGCTGCACAACAACGATTTCCCCCAATGTGTCATAGAAAGGACCAACCCATGTCTCAACATAAATTTCCCCGTCATTCGAGGGCTCCTGCCAACCTGGGCTTCATCGCGGCCATTGTGATCTCTGTGGCGTGGACACCGTCGGCGTTTTCGCAGAGCACCGACTCTAAGGACGGTGGCGGCCAATGGTCACTGGGCCTGGGCGCCGCGGTCGTCGACAAGGCCTACCGCGACTTCGAACGCGAGGTCAAGCTTCTACCGGTCGTGTCGTACGAGAACAAATGGGTTAGCGCCTCCATCCCGACCTTCGATGTCAAGCTGTACTCGAACGACACTTTTTCGTTCCGTCTGCGTGCCCGCTGGGCAGGTGACGGCTACGAAGCGAAGGATTCCCCGGCTCTGGCCGACATGGATGAACGCAAGTCCAGCATTTGGGCAGGTGGTGCGGTCATTTGGAAGGCGGATTTCGCGAACATCTCCGGCGAAATGCTTTCCGATGCAATGGGCAATAGCAAGGGCATGCGTGCCAAAGTGCAAATTGATCGGCGCTTCGCCGCCGGAAAATTTGGCTTCACGCCTCGGCTGGCCGCGGAATGGATCAACGACAAGTACGTCGATTACTACTACGGCGTGAGGCCGTCGGAGGTCCAGGCCGGCCGTGCCTCGTATGAAGGTAAGGCCACCACGAATATGCAGGTCGGCCTGCGCACGGATTACAACTGGGCGCGCAATCAAACGGTATTCCTCGATGTCGGGGCCACGCGCTTCGGTAGTTCCGTCAAAGACAGCCCGTTGGTCAACAAGGCCAATCAGACCTCGATCGCACTCGGTTACGTCTATCGCTTCTAACGTCGCCATCCATCCAATCCGCCATAGGTACTGAATGCCTATGGCGTAGGAGATATCCGAATGAAAACTATCCAATCCCTTGTTCTCGCTGCCATCGTGCTCGGCACCAGCGCATGCGCCAGCAATGCCGCCAAGCCTCAGCCCGCGGCTGCGTTGACCGGTGATCCGGCCCCGGCGTTGATTGCGCGAAGCGATGCCATCACCGGGGCTGTCGTCGATGCTAATGCTTTTCTTGCTGACACTTCCGTCCAAGAGCTGGCGCCTAGTCGCACCATGTCCGAGTTGGCGGCACCGCCTTCGCGGCCACCCGTGTCCGATCCTTGGGAAGGCTTCAATCGCAAAATGCACGGCTTCAACAACGTGCTAGACCGGTTCGTGCTTCGCCCCGTGGCCACGGCCTACGAAAAAGTCGTTCCAGACCCGGTGCAATCGGGTGTGACACGCTTCTTTGTCAACCTGCGTCTGCCGGTCACCGCCGTCAACCAGGCGCTGCAAGGGCGGCCGACCCAAGCAGGGCAGTCGCTCGGCCGGTTCGCCGTTAACACCACGGTGGGCATCGCCGGCGTGTTTGACCCTGCAACCAGTCTAGGCGTGCCCAAATGGGAAGGCGAGGACTTCGGGCAGACGCTCGCAACCTGGGGCTGGCAGGATTCTCGCTACTTGGTAATGCCCTTGCTCGGGCCGCGTACGGTACGAGACGCCGTCGCCATCGTGGGCGACATGCCACTGTCTCCCATCGGCAAAATCGACAGCGCCAGCGTGGCCGACAAGCTACAGATCCTGCAGATGGTCGACGGCCGTACACAAATGCTGCCCATGGACCGGTTCCGCAAGGACGCGCTCGACGACTACCTGTTCGTACGTGATGCCTGGGCGCAAAGGCGCAACCGTCAGATTTACCAGGATCTGACGGTTAGCCTTGAATGACTCGGTCAGCAATGCCTGTGGCGATGGGAGCAAAGTCCTGGCCTGAAAAGCTGGGCGAGTTGTGGTGCTACGACCCACGTCTTCAACAACACAACGGCAAGAAATAGGACATCAAAACCACGGTGCGTGGCATCAGCTACCACGACCTCATTACATCCTATCGGACACTGCGTTGTTCACATCCACCACTTCTACGCCATGCGCCATCTTGATGGCTGCCGCCACCAGTCCCCCGGACATGGTTCCGCAGCGGATTAGTATCTATTTTTGTCAGCCGCCTTCAGTTGAACCGTCCCTTGCCCGCATACGCCACCAGTTCATCCACCACGTAGCGCACCCGAGGGCTGAGCTGGGCCCGCTTGGGCCACACCGCGTGGATGTCGACACCGACGCTGGAGTACGTGGGAAGCACCGCTTGCAATCGTCCGCTCTCAAGATGCTGACGCACCAAAGACAGGGCGAACTGTCCCAGTCCGAGCCCGCTGACGGCCGCGTCGACCATGGCTTCACCGTCGGTCAACTGGTGCGTCGGCGGCGGAGTGAGGCGCCTCTCGACACCGTCCTCCTGCACCACCCATACCAGTGGTGGCCCTTTCAGGGAACCGACGATGCAACGGTGCTGGCGAATGTCGGCCAGGGTGGTCGGCTCGCCCATGGCGCGCAGGTACCCGGGTGCCGCGCAGATCACCCTGTCCTGGGTCGCCAAATGCCTGGCCACCAGATGATCCGAGTCCTTCAATGCTCCGAAACGGATTGCGATGTCGACGTCGTCCTGTAGCAGATCGCTGGTCGCGTCGGTAAAGGTCAGGCTGAGGCTCAGGCCTGGATGGGGCCGTGTGATCTCGACCAGCGCAGGCAACAGCACACGGCGGCCAAATGCCACCGGCATGTCGATGTGGATGCGGCCGCTGAGCACCCGGTTGCTCGACGACAGCGCAGCCTGAGCAGCCGTGATTTCGTCCAGCGCGGACGTGCAAGCGGCCAGGTAGGCCTCTCCATCCGCCGTGAGCCGCGTCAGTCGCGTCGTGCGATGGAACAGCTTGATGCCCAGCGATTGCTCCAGGCGGGCAATGGTCTTACCCACCGACGACTTGGTCAGCCCGATGCGGTCTGCCGCCTGGGTGAAGTTATCAGCACGGGCCGCAGCCACAAAAACAGCCACGCCCCAGAAGGGATCAGGCACCTCGGGTGTATCCATAATTTCTACTCAATAGATATTTTAATTACGCAGTTGTCCATATTTTCTACTCTACCATGGCATCAGTGATCGCCATGGCAACCGTTCTTGGCGACGCTTAACACCGAAGGAGTTCCCCATGCCTGTAGTTCGCGTTAGCTGGTTCGAAGGTAAAGACCACGACCAAAAGGCCAAAGTGGCCGCCGAAATCACCGAAAGCATCGTGCGCAACACAGCGACCGATCCCGCCTACATCTACGTCATCTTTGAAGATGTCAAAGCGTCAGACTGGGCCGGTGCGGGCAAGTTGTACGGTGAAGCAACCACAAGCTAACAGCAACCGTCGGCGGCTTCAGCCGCTGGTGCTCGGCGCCAATCAAGGTAATCAACATGCGTAAGACCCTCCGCGCCATCGGCGCTTCTGTGTTCCTGGCTGTCCTCTCGAATTGGGTAGCAGCTGCACCCGCGATCTCCGTGCTGGGACGTGATTTCACGTTCCCTACTGCGATTGACGGCATGCCGCAAAAGCTCTCGGACTTCCAAGGACTACAAATCAACACGTTCACGACCAACGACGGTGTGAAGCTTTCCTACTGGGAAGCAGGCCAGGGCAAGCCTCTGATCTTTGTACCTGGCTGGTCGGCGAACGGGGCGCAGTACATCAACATCCTGTACCTGCTGGCGCGTCACTACCATGTCTACGTGCTGGACCCGCGCAACCAAGGGCTGTCGCAAAAAGTCGATTTCGGCAACCGGATTGCGCGCCATGCGATGGACCTGCGCCAATTCGGCGAGCATCTTAGCGTCCCGTCTGCGGCCTACGTCGGACATTCGATGGGGGCCGCTATTTTGTGGAGCTACATCGACCTTTTTGGCACCTCGGCGATGAGTAAGGTGGCCTTTGTCGATGAGCCCATCAGTATTTACGCGCACTCGGACTGGTCGGAGCAGGAGCGCCAGGATGCCGGTGGTACCACCACATCGCCTGAGCGCATGGTTGCCGCCTTCACCACGGGCGGCCCGGTGAACGCCCTAGTGACCGACCTGAAGGTGTTCCAGCGTGCGCAACTCACCGATTCACCCTACTACCGCAACTCGGAGGCCTTCGCCTCGGCTTTCATCAAGAACGACCCGGCAGCACTGGCCCGGGTTCTGTTCAACCACACGGTCAACGACTGGCGCGATGTGGTACGCCGCAAGATCAACATTCCCTCGGCGATCTTCTCCGGCGAGCAAAGCAACAACCTGCCCAGCCAGCGGTGGGCGCAGTCGGTGGTGCCCGGCGCAACGCTTTTTTCTTACACGACAGAAGAACAAGGCGACCACTTCCTGATGTTCAAGAACCCACTGAAGTTCAAGCAAGACCTGCAGTTGTTCCTGGCGCGCTGATCTTTATCCTGCCACCCACTCAACACGAAAATCAAAATGACAGTCTTTTCTGAACTCATTAAGAGCCGGACATCCGCCAACAACTACGACTCCGTCCGCAAACTTGCGAGCGACGAGATCACCCAACTGATCGCGTTGGCGACGCACGCGCCATCGGCATTCAACTTCCAGAATTGGAAGTTTGTAGCGGTACACAGCGATGCCGCCAAGGCGCGTCTCTTGCCACTGGCTTTCAATCAGCCGAAGGTGACTGACGCTGCCGTTACGTTCATCGTGTGCGGCACCCTGGAGCCCCACCTGGCTTTACCCGCAACACTCAAGCCCTCGCTCGACGCCGGCATCATTGATGAACCCACCTATAAAGGTTGGATTGGTGCAGCAAACAGCATGTACCAAGAGAACGCCACGCTCCAACGCGATGAAGCGGTGCGCTCAGCAGCCATGGCGGCTATGACCCTGATGTTGGCAGCACAAAGCCACGGATTAGTGTCCTGCCCCATGATCGGGTTCGACCAGGCAGGCGTTGCCGCAGAGTTTGGGCTGCATGCCACCGACGTACCCGTGATGCTTGTCACGGTCGGGTATGCGGCGAAAGCCAATTGGCCGCAGAAGCCGCGCAAGGCCGTGGCCGAAGTTCTGTCTTTTGCATGATGCAGACGCTGCCTGGATAGATGCACTCTGAACGCCCGGGCCACCAGAATGGCTTCGCAGTTCACGGTACGCCTGGCGCGCTCCCGCTAGTCTGATCAGGCGGCCCAGGGCGGCACCTGCAACGCCTCTACCAAAAAATCCACCAGCCGCCGCACCTTCAGCGGTAACTGCTTGCGCGTGGCATACACCGCGAAAATGCCCAGCTCTACCGCCTTGAACTGCGGCATCAGCTCGACCAGTGCGCCGCTGCGCAGATCGGCGTAGACCAGAAAGTCGGGCTGCATCACGATGCCCTGGTCGGCCAGCGCGGCAGCGCGGCAAGTGTCTCCGTTATTGGCGTGGATGCGCGAATGCGTGCGCACCGATACCTCGCCCCTCTCGCCCTGAAAGCTCCACACGTCGCCCGATGACCAATAGGTGTAAGACACCACGTCGTGCTGCGCCAGCGCGTGGGGATGCGTGGGCGTGCCACGCTGCGCTAGGTAACGCGGCGACGCACACAGCACCATGCGTGTGCGGGCCAGCGGGCGGCTGACCAGGCTCGAATCGGGCAAACGCGCGATGCGGATCACTAGGTCGTAGCCTTCCTCCACCAAGTCCACTACCCGGTCCGACAAGACGATATCCAGGCTGACCTGCGGGTTCTGCGCCGCAAAGCGGCCCCACAGCGCGGCCAGGTGCAGCGCGCCAAACGTCTGCGGCGCACCGATGCGCAAACGCCCCTGGGCCTGCACAGTGCTGGACGCCACCTCGGCCTCGGCCTCCTGCACGGCCTGCAGCACCTCCTTGCAGCGTTGGTAATAGGCCTGGCCTTCGCTGGTCAGCGATAGGCGGCGCGTGGTGCGCTGCAGCAGCCGCGTGCCCAGGTGCGCCTCCAGATCGCTGACCTGGCGCGACACGGCGGGCTTGGACAGCGCCGTAGCGTCCATCGCGCCCACGAAGCTGCCAGCCTCGACCACAGCCGTAAAGGTCTTCATTGCTTGTAATACATCCATAGTCTCGATTATCAGAACAAATTGAATCACCAACTAATATTTATCTCTCCAATCAATCCTAATACAGTCCATTCCACGCCAGCAAACCTGTCGGCGAATGGGCAACAAGCCACCTCACACCACCAAAGGAAAGCATCATGAACATCACCATCGTAGGCGCCGGAAACATGGGCGCAGGTTTCGTCAAACAACTGACCGCCGTCGGCCACAAGGTCACCGTGACGGCTCGCGATCTGGCCAAGGCCCAGGCCGTGGCCGGCGCCCACACCGGCGCCTCGGTTGCCGCGCCAGCCGAGGCTCTCGGCGACGCGCAAGTCGTCATCCTGGCCACCGGCTACGCCGATGCCGTGCCGGCGCTGCAAGGTCTGGGTTCGCTGGAAGGCCGCATCGTGGTCGACATCACCAACCCGCTGACGGCCGACTACATGGGCCTGACGCTGGGTTTCGACACCTCGGCCGCCGAAGAGATCGCCAAGGCCCTGCCCGGCGCACTGGTGGTCAAGGCCTTCAACACCGTGCTGGCCCAGGTGCTGGCCGAAGGCCCTGCCTTTGCCGACGGCCAGATCGTGCCCGTGTTCTACGCCGGAGACGACGAGCGGGCCAAGCAGACCGTGCGCGCTCTGGTCGAGAGCATCGGCTTCACCCCCGTTGATGCCGGTGGCCTGAAAAACGCACGTTACCTGGAACCGGTGGCCGGCCTGAACATTTACTTCGCCTACGGCGCTGGCCAGGGCACGCAGATCGCACCGACCTGGATTCGCCGCGCCTGAAGACCATTTACCCACATCGAGAAAACATCATGCACAAACTGACCCGTATCACCGCCGCCCTCGCCCTCGCGGGTGCCGCCACACTGACCCTCGCACAAGAGCGCGCGGCCGACATCGTGAGCCCGATCACCGACAAGGCCTTGGCCACGAGGATTAGCCCGGCGGACGCCCGTAAGGCTGGCCGCGCGGCTTATGAGAAGCCCACGCCCGACAACAGCATCATGCTGTTCATCGACCACCAGGTCGGCCTGATGGCCAGCGTGCGTGACTTCGCACAGGCCTCGGGCTACAAGGCCAACGTGGTAGCGCTGGCACAGATGGCCAAGGCGCTGAAGATTCCCGTGCTGCTGTCCTCGTCGAATGCCCAGTGGCAGAACGGTGACCTGCTGCCCGAGTTGAAGGACACCTTCAAGGACCAGCCGATCTACCGCCGCACCGGCATCATCAACGCCTACGAAGACCCGAGCTTTCGCAAGGCGCTCGAAGACCTAGTGGCCAAGACGGGCCGCAAGCACATCATCATCTCGGGCGTGACCCTGGGCACCTGCGTGACCTTGCCGACGCTGGCGATGGTCAACGACGGCTATGTCGTGCACCCGGTGGTCGATGCGTCGGGCGCCTGGAGCAAGTACGAAGCCGAGGCCGCGATGCAGCGCATGAGCGCAGCTGGCGCGCAGCTCAACACCGTATACGCGCTGGGTGCGGAGCTACAGGCCGACTGGAAGCTGCCGTCCGCCAATGACATGCTGCCGCCGTTCATCAACGGCCTGCCCGAATACGGCTGGATCGTGCAGCAGTTCTGGAACAACGCCGATCCGACGAAGCGGCCAGTGAAGGACCCGTTCGGTCTCGTCAAGTAAGCAGCCGACTTACCGCGCCGCAGGGCGCGGGAACCAGATCAAGGAGCACAATCACGAAGATTTCTGCCCTGTTCGTTGTTAGTGCCACTCCAAAACTGACCAGCCGGTGGTCAGGATTGGATTGCCTCTAACACGCACTGCGGGCAGTGGAGGCGTAGTCGCGTCCACTCCCAGTCGCGACGTTCGCTGGCATGAACCCTGCCAGGATGAGAATACTTCAACCCTCTGGCGAATTGACCGGTTTCTTAAGTACCCGAGGTGGGCCGGCTTTCAAAATATGGCAACAATGCCTGCGCCGCCTGAATTCTCAGGTGCAGTTCTATGCTTGTGTCACCCATGACGTCGAGCAAAAACCGTTTTGGATCAAGACTGTCTACAGAAGGTGCTTCAGCAGTCGCGCCCTGCTCTCCGCTACGGACACCACCGTCGGTAGTTGCCGACGTCATATCCGATGTGGCGGTTTTGGCGGCACTGTCGAGCTGGGCCAAGCGCATTTGAAAATCTGCCGCCTTGATACTCACCAAGCGAGACAGAACATCGGCTTGGGCATCAGGGCTGGGACAGATGTCGAGCCAGGGCTCATCAGAGAACACCGCGGCCAAGTCAGGTGCAACGTAGGCAGACCAACGACCTGTTTCATCCCTCAAACCAGGCACTACTCTGGCTTGTCTGATATGTCCAACGGCAGCCGTATCCACAGCAGGCATGATGCCAATGCGTCCGAGGGCAATATGGCCCAAGTAGCGCAGGCGGAGAGATTCAAGAAAGCGCCTTGCATCAACGGCAGGCACGGGCTCCAAAAGTGAGAACCAGAGTTGGTAACCGTCGGAGCCGGAAATAGCGATGGCCGGTGCAGGCAGCTCCAAATCGGCCTGAACCCCTCGCCAAACTGTCGATAGAGCATTCCAGTCCGCAGGCCGAGCAAGTTCCAGCACCATCGCCCGCACGCCCCCTTCGGGGCTTACCAAGCCGACTTCTTCGGCATCAGAGCCATCATCCGTTGGGTGACCAAAGAGGTATAGGCGACGCAATTCAGCTTGCAGTCTGTTCATGGCTGGAAATTGACAATGACTTGTCACAAAGGACCAACTTTACTTGATAGAAACACCACAGGCTAACTGGCCGGCCAACACGGACTCGCAACTGAAGAAGGCGGCTGCGCCGCGAGTGATGCAGTTCGGTTGCCTCGGACGTTAGGCCGCAATGCACCCATGCAGACTCTCACAAACAGCGACTGGATTGCCCTGACGCGTTTGCCGAGCTTGACGTAGAGCTCGACGGCTCGAATTCTGTCTTCGTAGGAATACATGGACTACCTCCTGATAGTCCAAGTTTTTGTCCGCATCCCCTTGCGGGTCAGGTTTGCGTGGAAATCAACAGGCACTGGCGCCGAACAGCTGGTACAGCGGCTCTGGGCCACCTTGTCCTTGATGTCCTAAAGCGCCATGTCCACGCCCGAGATGGCGGCGGATAGATTTATGCAAGGGACGCTGGATCGGTAGCACGGTGTGTAATGCAGCAACCATACGACTCAAGATGGAGCCAAGAGATGCCCAGCAATCGCTGTCGCGGCTGAGCGTGTCTCCACCCCGAGCTTCTCAAATATGTGCTCAAGATGTTTGTTCACCGTGCGCGGACTCATACCCAGGATATCGGCAATATCGCGATTGGTTTTACCTTTGGCCAACCACGACAGCACCTCGGTTTCACGCGGGGTCAGCGGTACATCCGGCTGACGCAACACGGTATCTGCCGGCACCACACGCAACAGCAACATGGCTTCAGAAAAGCCACTTTGCCCCATGTGGCGCGCCACCAGACGACGACCGCCTGGCAGCGCTGCAAATACCTCGCCGCTCCCCTGGGTGGACTGCAACCAGGCGGAGCCCTGCTCAGCCGCGTCGGCACCAAACGCACTGTCGAGCCAGCGTGTGGCCTGCGGTGAACGCCAGGCGACGCGGCCCTGCCCATCTAGTACCACGGCGCCCATACCCGCCACATCCACCGCCTCACGCGCCAGCCGTGTGGCCTGGGCGTTGCGCACATGGGTTGCCAGGCGCGCCAATACCTCGGGAATGCGCAACGGCTTGACCACGTAGTCCACGCCGCCACTGGCAAACCCCTGCAGAATCTGCTCGGTTTCTGACAAGCCCGTCATGAACACCACCGGCACATGCGACCAGGGCGGCGTGGCCTTCAACTGCAGACACAACGCAAAGCCGTCCATGCCCGGCATCACCGCATCGAGCAGCACTCCGTCGGGTACAGCGATCTCGAAGCGCTGCAGCGCTTCTTCCGCATCGCGCGCCACCAGCACCGCATACCCCTCTGCAGCCAGTGCATCGCACAGCATACGCAAGGTATCGAGCGCATCATCCACAACCAGGATTACCCGGCGTGCAGAGAGTGCTGTTGGGTCAGGGGGTTGGGTCATGTTCAGGTTCTCGGAGATGGTGGACCAGGGCCTGGAAGTCAAAGCGGTCGGCACAGGCCTGCAGCAGATGCAAAGTAGCCGCGTGCGCGGGCCACGCAGCATGGGCCTGCCGCAACAGATCCCGCAAAGCGGTCGCCTGTCCCTGGTGCGCCAAGCGAACAAGGTCTTCGCGCAGCGGTTCTGGCAGCACCGTGAGCGTGCCGCCTTCGGTACTGCGCAGCAGGGGCGAAGTCAACAGCGACAAAGGCGTGTTGTCTCGCACCCACTCTAGTTGCAGTGCCCGCTCCAGCGCATCCAGCAGCTCGGATTCAATAACGGGTTTACCCACAAAGCCTTGGGATTCCAGTGCCGCCAGCCGCTCGGGGTTCTGGTCAAATAAATTGGCGGATACAAAAACAATGGGCAGGCTTGCAGCAGGCCGCAACCCACGCAGCATTTCGGCGGTCTGCCAACCATCCAGGTCGTCCATGGTGATGTCCAGCAACACCAGGTCGGGCGGATCGTTTTGCACAATCTCCAGGCATTCACGGCCACTGGCAGCCTCGCGTACGGTGAAACCCATGGGCACTAGCAGTCCGGCCAGCAACTGGCGCTGCAGCGGCTGGTCGTCCACCACCAGCAGCGTGCGGCGTGGTGCGATGTAGCCAATCACAGGGCGCAATGCCGCAGCACGCAAAGGTGGCCGCGTCGGGTCGGGTGGAATACCTGGTAGGTAGAGCCGCACGGTAAATATGCTGCCTTGGCCAGGCGTGCTGGTCAGCGTGAGTTCGCCGCCCATCAATTGGGTCAGCAGATGGGTGATTGTCAACCCCAGGCCGGTACCCGTCTCACTGGCACGGCGCCCCGCACTGCCGCGCTCAAACGGCAGAAAGATGCGCTCCTGGTCTTGCGGTGCAATGCCGATGCCGGTGTCTATCACCTCGATACGCGAAACATGCTGGCGAAAGTCGATGCGCAGCCGCACCTCACCCTGGGTAGTGAAGCGTACCGCATTGGCTAGCAGATTGATCAGAATCTGCCGCAGGCGCTTGGCATCGGCCCGAATCCACTCCGGCGCCGAGCCCTCCACCTGCACGGTAAAGCGCAGGCCTTTGGCCTCGGCTTGCGGACGCAACATGCCCTCCACATCGGCCAGCAACTCTGCCAATGGCAGCGGTGCCGGGTCCAGCCGCAAACGGCCAGCCTCAATGCGGGCCAGCTCCAAAGAACCGTCAATCAGCGCGTGCATATGCTGGCCGCTGTGCTGCATGGTGGCAAGGGTTTCGCGCATCCAGCTGTCGGTTTGCGGATTCTTCAGCAGAATCTGGGTGTAGCCAAGAATGCTGTTGAGCGGCGAACGTAGCTCATGCGTCATACCGGCCACGTAACGGGTCTTGGCCAGGCTGGCCGACTCGGCCTGGTCCTTGGCTGCCTGCAGCTCTGCATCGGTACGGCGGTGGGCGTCGATTTCGTGCAGCAGCAACTGGGTTTGCCGCTCGGACTCGTCTTGCGCCATGCGGCGGCTATCGGTGCTAAGCACCACCCACCACGCGCACACCGCAGCCATCAAGGCCAGCAGCGCAAACACCTTGAAGAAGGGCATACGCAAAAACTGCGCGGGTGTGGCCAGACTCTCCTGCACATACACCACCCCCACCAGAAAAGCCATCGCCGCACACAGCGAGACCATCACCACCAGATACTGGCCAAGACGGAAGTTCACCTTGAGTGCCCACTGGGGCGGCAACACGCGCGCAGCCACAGCACGCAGTTGCTCAGATGCACGCGAGCCGGTCTTGCAGCGGTCGTGGCAGCGCGATTCCAGCGAACAGCACAGCGAGCAAATAGGGGCACCA
The DNA here is from genome assembly GCF_900104385.1 of Rhodoferax sp. OV413. Lineage (GTDB taxonomy): Bacteria > Pseudomonadota > Gammaproteobacteria > Burkholderiales > Burkholderiaceae_C > Rhodoferax_B. The sequence goes on from NZ_FNJA01000001.1 coordinate 1,402,259, forward strand.
TAGGCCGGACAGCGGGCCATGTCCTCCGATTCAAACTGGTTCTCGCACACCGTGCAGCGCACACTCTCACCGGGCTGCCAATCGGTATCCGGCGAACGCGCCAGGTAGTAGCGCCCGCCCGTAGCCCAGGCCAGCAGCGGTGCCAGCGCCATCGACACCGCCAGGGCGATAAAAGGCGAGAATGCCGCCGCCGTCTCGCCCAGCAGGCCCGCGTAGGCACAGCACGCCACCAAGGCAGCCAACAGCATGGCGCCCAGGCCTACGGGATTGAAGTCGTACAGATGGGCGCGCCGAAATTCAATGCCCGGTGGGCTCAGGCCCAGCGGCTTGTTGATCACCAGGTCGGCCACCAGCGCGCCTACCCAGGCAATTGCCACATTGCTGTAGACCGCCAGCACTTTCTCCAATGCACCAAAAACGCCCAGCGTCATCAGTAGCAAGGCGATGCCAACGTTGAATACCAGCCATACCACCCGGCCCGGATGGCTGCGCGTGATCCGTGCAAAAAAGTTGGACCAGGCTAGCGAGCCGGCATAGGCATTGGTGATATTGATCTTGATCTGCGACACCACGACGAAGACCACCGTCATGGCTACCGCCAAGCTAGGCTGGCCCACAGCCTGGGTAAAGCCGGCCAGGAACATCTGGGTGGGTTCGGCAGCGCGCTGCACACCGACCTCGAACTGCAGTGCCGCAAACGCCAAGAACGCACCGCCCGCCATTTTCAGCATGCCCATGACGATCCAGCCCGGGCCAGCCACCAGCACAGCACCCCACCAGCGCAGCCGATTGGCGGAAGTACGCTGGGGCAGGAAACGCAAGAAATCCACCTGCTCGCCGATCTGCACCACCAGCGAAAAAATCACTGCGGTGGCGGCACCGAACATCAAGGGATTGAAGCTGCTGCTACCACTGCTCAAGCCCGACAGCCCTGCAAAGTCGCGGTACAGCTGGGGCTTGGAAATCGCGATCCACACAAAAGGCAGCAGCAGTAAAAAAAGCCACAAGGGCTGGGTCCAGGCCTGCAGCTTAGAGATCAAAGTGATGCCGCGCATAGCCAGCGGCAAAACCACCAGGGACGACAGCACGTAACACCACTCCAGCGGCCAGTCGACCACCATTTGCAAGGCCAGCGCCATGATGGCGGCTTCCAGCGCGAAGAAGATGAAAGTGAACACCGCATAGATCAACGAGGTGATGGTCGAACCCAGATAGCCAAAGCCCGCACCGCGCGTCAGCAGATCCATGTCCAGGCCATAACGGGCCGCGTAGTATGCAATCGGCAGCCCGGTGAGAAAGATCACCAGGCCTACGGTAAGAATGGCCCACATGGCATTGCTAAAGCCGTAGTTCAGCGCGATGGCCCCGCCAATCGCCTCCAGCGCCAAGAAAGACAGCGAGCCAAACGCGGTATTGGCCACACGGAACTCGCTCCAGCGCCTAAAGCTCTTGGGCGTGTAGCGCAGCGCGTAATCCTCCATCGTCTCATCGGCCACCCAGGCGTTGTACTCGCGGCGAAAGCGAAAAATCGTTTGCTGCGCAACCTGTGGACTGGGAGGGGGTATGGACGACATGCCATAGACGCATGCAAGAAACGTTCTAAGCCTGTCTACGTTAATTGACGTATGGGACGGAATGAGGGTTGTCCCTAGGATCCGTTTCAGCCCGGCACAGGCCCTTCACCTATGCCGAACTAACAACGATCACCCTCAACCCGCCTGCTGCAAGGAGCGCCTTCATGAAGCACCATTCCGACGCCAACGTCTCTTCCCTTCCCACCACAGACGCAGGCCGCCGCCGCATGCTGCAGGCACTGGGCGCTGCATCCATCGCCGGTGTACCTGGTTGGGCCATGGCCCAGCCGACAGCCTCGGTCAACACCACCAAGTTGGCGGTGACCGATACCGAAGTGACCGTGGGTCAGCTGCACTCGGCCACCGGCACCATGGCGATCTCGGAGACAGGCTCGATCCAGGCCGAACAGCTCGCCATCGACCAAATCAACGCCATGGGCGGCATCCTGGGCCGCAAGATCAAGGTGATCAAGGAAGACGGTGCATCCGATTGGCCCACCTTCGCCGAAAAATCCAAGAAGCTACTGATCAACGACCACTGTGCCGCCGTGTTCGGCTGCTGGACTTCGGCCTCGCGCAAAGCCGTGCTACCCGTATTCGAGAAAGAAAATGGCTTGCTCTACTACCCCACCTTCTACGAAGGCCTGGAACAGTCAAAGAACGTCATTTACACCGGCCAGGAAGCCACCCAGCAAATTCTGTACAGCCTGGACTGGGCGAAAAATGAGAAGAAAGCCAAGACCTTCTTCCTGATCGGCTCCGACTACATCTGGCCGCGCACCTCGATGAAGATCGCACGCAAGCACGTAGAAGCCTTCCAAAAGGGCAAGATCGTCGGCGAGGAGTACTACCCATTGGGCAGCACCAACTTCGGTTCGTTGATGAACAAAATCAAGCTGCAAAAGCCCGACTGCATTTTTGCCGCGGTGGTGGGTGGCTCGAATGTAGCTTTCTACAAAGCCCTCAAGGCCGCAGGCATCACCGGTGACAAGCAACTGCTGGTCACACTGGCGGTAACCGAGGACGAAATGACTGGTGTAGGTGGTGAGAACTTCGCCGGCTTCTATTCCTCAATGAAATACTTCCAGTCGCTCGATAACGAAAATAACAAGAAGTTCGTTGCTGCCTTCAAAGCCAAGTATGGCCCCAACTCGGTAATTGGCGACGTTACGCAAGCGGGCTACCTCGGCCCCTGGCTGTGGAAGGCCGCGGTTGAAAAGGCGAAGAGCTTTGACGTGGACAAGGTCGTCGCCGCATCCCCTGGTATCGAGCTCAAAACTGCACCCGAAGGCTATGTAAAGCTGGACGCCAACCACCACCTGTGGAGCAAGTCGCGCATTGCCATGGGCATGCCGGATGCCAGCTTCAAAGTGGTGTCCGAGTCCCCCGAGCTGATCAAACCCGATCCGTTCCCCAAAGGCTACCAGTAACGCTAAGCACGCCCCTGGCTTTCCGCCAGGGGGCAGACCTGACATCCCTTACGCCCTGCATTGATTCTTGCTTGTTCTGGAGTACGCCCTATGTCTTTTTCTGACCTGCTGAACATCGGCCTGATGCAGGGCTTTGCAGGCCTGAGCCTGTTTGCCGTACTGCTCCTGATGGGTCTGGGCCTGGCGATTATTTTTGGCCAGATGGGTGTCATCAACATGGCACATGGCGAGTTCATGACCATCGGGGCGTACACCATCTACCTGGGCTCCGAGTTGGCGGCCACCCACGCCCCGCAACTGCTGCCTTACTACTTTCCGCTGGCCATCATCGCCGCCTTCGGCTTTGCCTTTGTGGCTGGCTGGCTGGTGGAATGGGCACTGATCCGCCACCTCTACAAGCGCCCACTCGACACCCTGCTGGCCACGTGGGGCGTCAGTCTGGCACTGCAGCAGATGTTCCGCACCTTTATCGGCCCCAAAGAAGTCAGCCCCACCCTGCCCGACTGGCTGCTAGGCTCCTGGGCGCCATCGGTGGGTCTGGACATTCCGATCAACGGTCTATTCGTGCTCGGACTCACCGCCGTGATGACCGGTGGGGTGCTGCTGGCCCTGCATAAAAGCCGCTGGGGTCTGCGGGTGCGTGCCACCGTCAGCAACCGCACCATGGCCAACGCCATCGGCATCAATACCCAGAAGACCGACCGCTTGACCTTCGCCATCGGTTGCGGCATTGCCGGTGTGGCGGGTGCCGCCTTCACCACCATCGGCTCCACCGGGCCTACCTCGGGTTCGCTCTATATCGTGGATGCATTCCTGGTCGTGACCTTTGGCGGTGCCGCCAGCCTGCTGGGCACCGTGGTGTCGGCCTTCAGCATTGCCCAGACGCAATCCATTACCGAGTTCTTCCTGGCCGGGTCCATGGCCAAAGTCATCACGCTATCGCTCATCGTACTGATCTTGATGGTGCGCCCACAAGGCTTGTTCGCCAGCAAAGTCCGCCGCTGATCCCCCTCGGAGAAACTTCCCATGAATGCCTTTAAAGCCTGGATCCTGCGCTACCAGCTTGCCAGCCTGATGCTGCTGGTCGTGCTGCTCGCGGTAGTGCTGCCACTGACGCTCGACATCTTCCGCCTCAACCTGGTGGGCAAATACCTCACCTATGCCTTTGTGGCGATCGGCCTGGTGATGGTCTGGGGCTACGGCGGCGTGCTGAGCCTGGGACAAGGCGTGTTCTTTGGCCTGGGCGGTTATGCCATGGCCATGTTCCTCAAGCTCGAAGCATCTGACCCGATCAGCACCAAGATCCAGTCCACCCCCGGCATTCCCGACTTCATGGACTGGAACCAGATCACCGCACTGCCCGTGTTCTGGGCGCCGTTCAAAAGTCTGCCGTTTGCACTGGCCGCCGTTGTGCTGGTACCCATGCTGCTGGCCTGGATTGTGAGTTTTGCGATGTTCAAGCGGCGCGTTGGCGGCGTCTACTTTGCCATCATCACCCAGGCCGTTGCGTTGATACTGACCGTGCTGATCATTGGCCAACAGGGCTATACCGGCGGCGTCAACGGCATGACCGACCTGAAAACCGTTTTGGGCTGGGACACCCGCACCGACAGCGCCAAATACATCCTCTACTACGTCTGCGTTGCCTTGTTGGTGGCAGGAATTTTGCTGTGCCGCTGGGTACAGACCAGCAAACTAGGCACCCTGCTGCTGGCCATGCGCGACAAGGAAGACCGGGTGCGCTTCTCGGGCTACGACGTAGCCAACTTCAAGATATTCACCTTCTGCCTGGCGGCAGGCCTGTCGGGCATAGGCGGTGCGCTGTTCTCGCTGCAAGTGGGATTCATGTCGCCCAGCTTTGTCGGCATCGTGCCGTCTATCGAGATGGTGATCTATGCCGCTGTGGGCGGGCGCATGAGCCTGGTGGGTGCGGTCTACGGCACTTTGCTGGTGAATGCCGGCAAGACCTTTTTCTCGGAGAGCTTCCCCGACCTCTGGCTGTTTCTGATGGCCGGGCTGTTCATCGGCGTGACCATGGCCTTCCCGATGGGATTGGCGGGCCTGTGGGAGAGTCACATCGTGCCCTGGTGGACCGGCCGCCGCGAGGCGCTACGCCGCGCCGCCGTGCCTGCCAAGCGCCCGGCTGACGCAGCTACCACGGCAGTGGTAGACCCGGTACTGCCCGATGGCGTACGCAGCCAAAACGTCTGAAGCCAAGGAAACAACACCATGAGCAATACCGACTTTGCCCTGGCGGTAGAAGACCTGACCGTCTCCTTTGACGGCTTCAAAGCCATAGACGCGCTGACCCTGTATGTAGACAAGAAGGAGATGCGCGTGATCATCGGCCCCAACGGGGCGGGCAAGACCACCCTGCTGGACCTGATCTGCGGCAAAACCCAGGCCAGCGCGGGCAGCATCAAATTCAAGAACACCGAACTCACCAAGCTGGCCGAACACAAGCGCGTACGGCTAGGCATTGGCCGTAAGTTCCAGACACCGTCAATCTACGAAAACCTGTCAGTGTTCCAGAACCTGGAGGTGTCGTTTCCCGCCGGCCGCTCGGTGTTCGGCGCACTGGCCTTCCAATGCACCGACGAGGTCAAAGCCAGAGTGCAAGAAGTGGCCACCGACATCCATCTGGCCGACCGCCTCGATACCGAGGCCGGCCTGCTCAGCCACGGCCAGAAGCAATGGCTGGAAATCGGCATGCTGCTGATGCAGGAGCCCGAGCTGCTGCTACTGGACGAGCCAATCGCCGGCATGAGCGCCCGCGAGCGCGAGCTGACAGCCGAGCTGCTGCAACGTATCTGCGCCAACCGCGCGGTCATCGTGATCGAACATGACATGGAGTTCGTCAAGCGCATCGCCCACAAGGTCACCGTCATGCACCAAGGAAAGATCCTGGCCGAGGGGCCGATGGAGCAAGTCCAGGCCGACCCGAAGGTCATCGACGTTTACCTCGGCCACTAAAGGAACACCATGCTGCAAGTCAAAGACCTGTTTGTCGCCTACGGGCAAAGCGAAGCGCTGCACGGCATCTCGTTCGAGGGCCGGGCCAACGAAACGGTGGCCATCATGGGCCGCAACGGCATGGGCAAGACCACGTTGTTCAAAAGCCTGATGGGCATCCTGCCGCTGAAGAGCGGAAGCATCAGCGTGGCCGGGCAGGATATCTCCACAGACGCAAGTTATGTGCGGGTAGCCAAAGGCATTGCCTACGTGCCCCAGGGCCGCATGGTCTTCCCCACGCTGACAGTCGAAGAAAACATCCAGACCGGCCTGGAGAATGCCGTGCACAAACGCATTCCCGACGAGATTTACGCGCTGTTCCCCGTGCTGTGGGACATGCGCAGGCGCAAGGGCGGCAACCTGTCTGGCGGGCAACAGCAGCAGTTGGCAATTGCCCGTGCGCTGGTCACCGACCCCAAGGTGCTGCTGCTCGACGAGCCCACCGAAGGCATCCAGCCGTCCATCATTAAGGACATCGCCAAGGCCCTGAACGAGATCCGCAAGATGCGCAAGATCACCATCATCGTGTCGGAGCAGGTGCTGTCTTTTGCCATGGACGTGGCCGACCGGCTGTTCGTCATCGAAGGTGGGCAACTGGTGCACGCAACCGCCCGCGCCGACACCGACCAGCAGCGCATCAAAGCCTATTTGTCGGTCTGATTTTTCCGTTTCATTTTCCCCTGCTATCCACCCAAACCCAGGAGCACGCCATGGCCGATACCCTCATAAAAGTTGATCTGAACCAGTCCCCGTACGACAACCCGCACATACACAACCGCTGGCACCCGGACATTCCGATGGCCGTGTGGGTCGAACCCGGTGCCGAATTCAAACTGGAAACCTACGACTGGACCGGCGGTGCCATAAAGAACAACGACAGCGCCGACGACGTGCGCGATGTGGACCTATCCACGGTGCACTTCCTGTCCGGCCCCATCGGCATAAAAGGTGCCGAACCCGGCGACCTGCTGGTGGTAGACCTGCTGGACATCGGCGCCCGCGACGACAGCCTGTGGGGCTTCAACGGATTCTTCTCCAAGAAGAATGGCGGCGGCTTCCTGACCGAGCACTACCCGCTGGCGCAAAAATCGATCTGGGACTTCCACGGCATGTTCACCAACAGCCGCCACATCCCGGGCGTGAACTTCGCCGGCCTGATCCACCCCGGCCTGATCGGCTGCCTGCCCGACCAGAAGATGCTGGATGCCTGGAACGCCCGCGAGGCCGAGCTCATCGCCACCGATCCGCTGAGGGTTCCCGGCCTGGCCAATCCGCCCTCGCCCGGCACCGCCCACATGGGCAAACTGCAAGGCGAAGCCAGGGCCAAGGCAGCCGCCGAAGGCGCGCGCACCGTGCCACCGCGCGAACACGGCGGCAACTGCGATATCAAAGACCTGTCACGCGGCTCCAAGGTCTACTTCCCGGTGTATGTGGAAGGCGCGGGCTTGTCGGTCGGCGACCTGCACTTCAGCCAGGGCGACGGTGAAATCACCTTCTGCGGCGCCATCGAGATGGCCGGCTGGGTGCATATGAAGGTCAGCCTGATCAAGGGCGGCATGGCCAAGTACGGCATCAAGAATCCGATCTTCAAACCCAGTCCCATCACCCCCAACTACAAGGACTACCTGATCTTCGAAGGCATCTCGGTGGACGAGGCCGGCAAACAACATTACCTGGACGTAACCGTCGCCTACCGCCAGGCCTGCCTGAACGCCATCGAGTACCTGAAAAAGTTTGGCTACAGCGGCGCACAGGCCTACTCCATCCTCGGAACCGCACCGGTGCAAGGCCATATCAGTGGTGTGGTGGACGTACCCAATGCCTGCGCCACGCTGTGGTTACCCACGGAGATTTTCGACTTCGACATCAACCCCACTGCTGCAGGTCCGATCAAGATGCTCGACGGCAGCATCGACATGCCGATCTCGCAGGACAAGTAGCCGCCATGCCCACCTACGACTATGCCTGTAGCGCTTGCGGTGGGTTCGATGCGATCCGCAGCCTGGCCGACCGCAACGAACCCTGTGCTTGCCCGGAATGCGGTAGCGCCGCCCCCCGTGTATTTGCCCACGCGCCACGCCTGGCCTGCACCACCTCGGAGCAGCGCCGTGCGTTCGACACCAATGAGCGGGCCCAGCATGCCCCGCGCTCGTCACGCGATGGCGCAGGCAGCTATGGCCGCCTGGGCCACCCTTCAAGTTGTGGCTGTTGCGGCACCAGCAAGAAGCGCGGCAGCACCGTCACCGCAGCCAACGGCGCCAAAGCCTTCCCCAGCAAACGGCCCTGGATGATCAGCCACTGAACAGGAGCACCCCATGGTCCACGGAGATATCTCCAGCAGCAACGACACGGTTGGCGTAGCCGTCGTCAATTACAAGATGCCGCGCCTGCACAGCACCGCCGAGGTGCTGGACAACGTGCGCAAGATTGCCACCATGCTGGTCGGCATGAAGAAGGGTCTGCCCGGCATGGACCTGGTGATATTCCCCGAGTACAGCACCCACGGCATCATGTACGACACCCAGGAAATGATGGACACCGCAGTCACCATTCCCGGTGCCGAAACGGCCATCTTTGCCGAGGCCTGCCGCCAGGCCAAGGTCTGGGGCGTGTTCTCGCTCACCGGCGAGCGGCACGAAGAGCACCCGCACAAGGTGCCCTACAACACGCTGATTCTGATGAACGACCAGGGCGAGATCGTGCAAAAGTACCGCAAGATCATGCCCTGGACACCGATCGAAGGCTGGTACCCCGGCAACACCACGTTTGTGAGCGAAGGCCCCAAGGGCCTCAAGATCAGCCTGATCATCTGCGACGACGGCAACTACCCCGAAATCTGGCGCGACTGTGCCATGAAAGGCGCGGAATTGATCGTGCGCTGCCAGGGCTATATGTACCCTGCCAAGGAGCAGCAAATCCTCATCAGCAAAGCCATGGCCTTTGCCAACAACACCTATGTGGCCGTGGCCAATGCGGCAGGCTTTGACGGTGTCTACAGCTACTTTGGCCACTCGGCGCTGATCGGCTTTGATGGCCGCACGCTGGGCGAATGCGGGGAGGAAGAATATGGCGTGCAGTACGCCGCGCTGTCCACCCGCCTGATCCGAGACTTCCGCAAAAACGGCCAGTCGGAAAACCATCTGTTCAAGCTGCTGCACCGCGGCTATACCGGCATCATGAATTCAGGCGATGGTGACAAAGGAGTGGCCACCTGTCCGTTTGATTTTTACACCCGCTGGGTCAACGACCCGGATGGTGCCCGCCAAGCCGTGGAAGCCATCACCCGTCCCTCCGCAGGCACAGAAGAATGCCCTATCGAAGGAATTCCACACGCGTGACGCTAATACTCTCCGCATGAGGGGTGGCAGAAATCTTGGCCTGATTTATGCCACTCCCGCGGGCATTCGGTTGGCCTTCGATTTCCGGCTCATCTAGTCAAACAGGCATCCGCAGCGACGAGCTTGGAGTAAAACACTGCCACGTCGCGCAAAACCTGGTCTTCCAAATCCTCGACACTGATTATGCGGTTGCAAACGTGACTGTTGTTGGCCAATATTTTGCGGCGTCAAACCTCAATCTGAAATATATCTAGGTCGTGCGTTAACAGCCATGAGTCACAAACCAGTCTTTCAAAAATGCCACGCAAACCGAAACCTTATGTGGAGTCAGACGCCGTTCAGGGTACATGGCGTACAGCACCAGCGGCGGACGCTCCACATCAGTGAATAGTGCTACCAGCGCCCCCATGTCGATCTCGGGCTGAGCGACAAAGCTGGGCAACACCGCGATCCCCAGATTCGCCATGACCAAGCGCTTCAAAAACTGCGTGTTGTTAGCGCGCATGCGCGGCGTAAGCGCAATATGTGTCTGACCTCCCCAGCGCAATGGCCAACGGGCTCCCGCCGAGGCGTAGGCATATGCAAAACAGGCATGCTGTGTCAGTTCGTCCGGCGATACAGGATGGCCGTGGCGCGCAAGATAGGCAGGGGTTGCGCATACGTGCAGAGCAAACGCAGCGATGCGCTGCGCGGTGTAGCTGGAGTCCTTAGGGTCGGTGGTGGCACGTAAGCCAAGGTCGAAACCATCGGCGCGCAAATCAATATGTCGGTCGCCCAGCTCCACATCCATATCCACCTGCGGGTGCGCCGCAGCAAAGTCGGCTAGCGCCGCCCCTAGATCCGCCAAACCCAATGCCATCGGCACGTTCAAGCGCAATCGACCTGATGCGGCAGTAGCCAAGCCCGAGGCTTCGGCATCGGCCTCTTCGACATCGAGCAATACAGCGCGCGCTCGCTCGATATAGCGCACACCAGCTTCGGTCAAGGACACGCGACGCGTCGTTCGGTGTACGAGCCGTACTCCCAACGAGGTCTCCAACTGATTAATCGCCTTGCTGGCTGCCGACGGCGACATGCCCAGCTCGGCAGCAGCTGCAGAAAAACTGCCCAGTTCAATCAATCGGATGAACAAGCGAAAAGTGTCAAATCGATCCATGGAAGCCGTCTTATTGTTTCTCTGGGGTGCAGTATCTATGCATTTTTACCCAATTTATCTATTTCTTTGTTCTGAATATCGTTGCATCTTGTTTTACTTTTCCCGTTGCAACATGCTTCATCACCTACTCCGTGCCACTGCTTTCACCGTGGCCTCTTTAGTTCTATCCCAGGCCACCCACGCTAGCGAAGGCCCGCAACTCGAGCGCTGGCGCTCCTATGCCGGTGTCACCTGGGAACAGCCAAAAGACAGCCAGCTACCCGCGCCCTTCGCTGCCTCGGTCAGCGCACCGATTGCCGGGTTGCACTTCGACGCCCGTGGTACCGCCTATGTCAGCACACCGCGTCTCGTGGCACCTGGTGCACCGGCAACGCTCAGTCGGCTAAACACTGCCGTAAAGGCAGGGCCGGCTCAACTCACAGCGTTTCCGTCGATAGAACGCAATGCCGTGGACGGTCCGCCGGAGCTGAGCCTACGCAACGTGCTCGGCTTTTATGTAGACCAGCACAATGGTTGGCTTTGGGCCTTGGATATGGGGTTTGTCGCTGGCGAATCAGAGGCTCCCAAAGGTGCCCAAAAAGTGCTGGTGCTGGATCTAGCATCGGGGCGAACCGTAAAAAGCTTTTCGTTGGACAGCGTGGCGGACCGCGCCGGCAGCTTTCTCAACGACATTGCCGTGGACGAGCGTCGGCGCATGGCCTACATCGCTGACAGCGGTATGCGCAGCGCTCCACACAACCAGGTCGGTTTAATCGTGCTCGATTTCGATTCCGGCAAGGTCCGCCGGGTGCTAGACCGTCACGCTAAGCTGCAGGTCGAAGCAGGTGTACACGTTGTGTCCCACGGAGCCGAAGTCTGGCCGGGCCAGCCCTTGTTGATCGGCATCAATGGCATCGCTCTGGCACCCACTGGCGATACGCTGTACTGGACGGTAACCACCGGCAGGCATGCGTATGCGCTATCCACGGCTCTGCTGCGCCAGCCCGGCGCAAGCGAAGCGCAGATCGCAGCCCAGATCGTGAACCTGGGCGCGGTAGGAGGCAATACCGATGGCATCGTAACCAACGCGCTTGGCAACCTGTTCATCACCGATGTCAGCCGCAATGGAATCGTGCAATACCAGCCCAGCACGGGGAAGATGTCGCTGCTGGCTGCCGACGATGGAGTATTCTGGCCCGATACACCGGCCATCGGCCCAGACGGAGATTTGTTCTTTACCTCCAGTGCCTTGAACCAGCATTTCGCTGGAAAGGTAAAGAGTGGCGACGAACGCTATGAGATCTGGCGGCTACAGCTGAAACGGTAAAAACTGTACTTCTCGCCAGCGTTGTTTACGGCGCTCGAGTGAAGGCGATCACCGGAAGTCCATCTAGATAGATGTACATACACTACAAGCTATCTTCCATTGGGCTTCCAAATACAGAGATTTTTTTCTCTGTCTTTGGAAGCATTTGTCAACGAGCCTACCGCAACTACTTATGCGGCGCTTGGAATGCCAGGCATGGGTATGAAGCCCTTCAGGTGTTTCATGCGCTCAATCCAGGCGACTACGTTTTTGTATGGTGACAAATCAATTCCACCTTCACCAGCCAATGCCGTGTAAGGGAAGCAAGCAATGTCGGCGATTGTGGGACGCTCCAGCTCCAGGAATTGACGATTGGCAAGATGGTCGTCCATGATCTTGAACACACGATTGGCACCTGCATGGAGCTTCTCGATATCCATGGGGTAGTTCAGAACCTTGACCAACCGCGCACCGGCAGCGTTCATGATTTCACCGCCACCAGTGGAGAGCCATTGGGCAATCTGCCCCTGTGCTTTCGCGTCTTTGGGAAACCACGATCCTGAAGGATCATATTTGCCTGCGATATAGATCAAGATGGCTTGTGCATCCCGCAGGCGCAGGTCTCCATCCTCAAAAATTGGAATTTCACCGAAGGCGTTCAAAGCCAGATAGCTTGGGTTCTTGTGCTCCTTATTCACAAAGTCAACTTTCACAGCATCGTAGGAGACACCGAGAATGTTCAGAAAAAGGCGAATCTTGTAGCAACTACCAGAGATATCGCAGTCATAGAGTTTTGGCATAGTCATTTCAGGGTTGTAGTTAAAGGGAACTGGTTTCGGCTGTGCACGATTCAGCCAGGGAGCGGTAGTGGTGCTTCAGGTGATCGGCAATAAAACTTTGAATGAAGTAGTAGCCGTGGTCATATCCGGTGTGCTTTCGCAGTGTGAGTGGCTGGTTGACGGCTGCACAGGCCTCGTCAAACAGATCAGGATGCAGTTGGTCTGTTAGGAACTTGTCGGCTAGGCCTTGGTCGATCAAGATGCCATGCGGATATGGCGGCTCAGATTGCAAATGCATGAGAGCGGTTGCGTCATGTCCCCTCCAAGATGTGCGGTCGGAGCCTAGGTAATGGGTGAAGGCTTTCTCACCCCATGGGCACTGAGTAGGGGCGCAGATCGGTGCAAACGCTGACAAGGACTTGAACAGGCCCGGGTACTTGAGCGCCAAAGTCAGCGCGCCATGCCCTCCCATCGAATGCCCCAAGAGTCCAATCCTTTCGCCATCGACTGGAAATGCTTGCACCAACAAGGGCAGCAATTCATGAACGAGGTAGCTTTCCATACGCCAGTTCGTTGACCAGGGTGCTTGGGTCGCATCGATGTAAAAACCAGCGCCGATGCCAAAGTCCCAGCTATCGCTGGCTCCCGGCAAGGCTTGCAGCGCTGGGCTCCGCGGGCTTGTGTCCGGCGCAATCAGTGCCAAACCTAACTCGCTGGCTAGGCGCTGCGCCCCAGCCTTAGTAGTGAAGGTCTCTTCGTTGCAGGTCAGACCCGCAAGATAAAGCAGCGCAGGCACACGGCTTTCCGTCGCCTGCGGAGGCAGGTAAACCGAGAACTTCACCGGCAAACCGATTTCGATCGAGTCATGTTGAAAGAAGCCCTGCACGCCACCAAAACAGTTGTGCTCGGAAATAGTAGTCAGCATGTCCATCAGAACAGCACCACACCCCGGATCGATTCACCACGCTTCATCAAGTCAAAGCCCTTGTTGATGTCTTCCAGCGGCATGGTGTGGGTGATCAGCGGGTCGATGCTGATCTTGCCCTCCATGTACCAGTCGACGATCTTGGGCACATCGGTGCGGCCGCGGGCGCCGCCGAAGGCCGAGCCTTCCCATTTGCGGCCGGTGACCAACTGGAAGGGACGGGTGCTGATTTCAGCCCCGGCTTCGGCCACGCCGATGATGATGCTGCGACCCCAGCCCTTGTGGGTGCATTCCAGCGCCTGGCGCATGACTTTGGTGTTGCCTATGCATTCAAAGCTGTAGTCGGCGCCGCCATCGGTCAACTGGACAATCGCATCGACGATGTTGCCACCCGCGGCTTCGATGTCCTTGGGGTTCAGGAAGTGGGTCATGCCGAAGCTGCGGGCCATGGCTTCGCGGGCGGGGTTCAGGTCGACACCGATGATCTTGTCGGCACCGACCATCTTCGCGCCCTGGATCACGTTCAGGCCGATACCGCCCAAACCAAACACCACCACATTGGCACCGGCTTCCACCTTGGCGGTGAACAACACCGCGCCGATGCCGGTGGTGACGCCGCAGCCGATGTAGCAGACCTTGTCAAACGGGGCATCCTTGCGGATCTTGGCCAGGGAGATCTCGGGCGCCACGGTGTAGTTGCTGAAGGTACTGGTGCCCATGTAGTGAAAGATGGGCTGGCCACCCAGGCTGAAGCGGCTGGTGGCGTCGGGCATCAGCCCTTTGCCCTGGGTGCCGCGGATCAGTTGGCACAGGTTTGTCTTGCGCGAAAGGCAGAACTTGCACTGGCGGCATTCGGGGGTGTACAGGGGGATGACGTGGTCGCCCTTCTGCAATGTCGTGACGCCGGGGCCTACATCGACCACGATGCCCGCGCCTTCATGGCCGAGGATGGCGGGGAAGATGCCTTCGGGGTCGGCGCCACTGAGGGTGTAGTAGTCGGTGTGGCAGATGCCGGTGGCTTTGATCTCGACCAGCACTTCGCCGAACTTGGGGCCTTCCAGGTCCACGGTTTCTATGGTCAGGGGGGTGCCGGCTTTCCAGGCGACTGCGGCTTTGGTTTTCATGGTTTAGTGTTCCGTATGGTTTAGGTTGAAATATGCGAATGGCTAGATGCCGTGGAGAAACCAGCCTCCGTCGACCAACATGTCGGTTCCAGTCATATAGCTCGCCATGGGCGATGCCAGGAACAGCGCCGTGTTAGCGATTTCGTAGGGCTCAGCTTGTCGGCGCAGAGGGATGTTGTTCAACACACCACTGTCCTCCAACTGCCGAAATAGCTCCGGCTTGAGATTGCCTGGTGTCGCGGTCAATCCCGGAGAAATGGAATTCACACGGATATCGTGGGGGGCAAGTGCAATCGCAAGATTGCGCGTCATCGCAATCACTGCGCCTTTGGAGGCGTCATATGCGCAATGGTTGGCCATAGGCTTATGCGCACATATCGACGACAAGTTGATAATCGCGCCACCGCCTCCCTGCTGCTTCATCCGCCGCCCAGCAGCACGCGCACCAAAGAACATTGCCTTGGTGTTGACGGAGAACATTCGATCCCAGAAGGCCTCGTCTATTTCGTCTATCGGCCGTAACGGGTAGATGCCGGCGTTGTTCACGAAAGCATCAACAGATCCATGCGCGCCAATGGCCACATCGATCAGGGCTTCAAGGTCCTCCTCACGGGTCACGTCAGTGCGAACATAGCGCACGTCGAAGCCTTCGTCTGCGAGGACTCCAATACGTCCGGGCTGGATATCTCCAACAACCACAGAGGCACCCGCCTCGGCAAAGCGGCGCGCTATAGCAAGCCCGATGCCGTCGGCCCCGCCTGTCACCACAGCAGTCTTGCCGCTGAAATCAAGGAGGTCCGACAATGGAACATACGGCCGCTGTTGGTAAGAAGGCTGTTTACGCATGGACTGAGTCACGTTAGGTCTAGTAGATGGATCGGACGATTCCACCGTCGACACGCAATGCAGCACCATTGATCGCACTGGCTCGCTGACTGCACACGAAAGCGACCAAATCTGCGACTTCGACTGGATCGATGAGACGAGCAATAATCGAAGTGCTACGGTTTTCAGCAACGAAGCGCCGTTCAGCCTCTTCATACGACAGTTCCGGAAACAAGCCCTGCACAAAGGTACGCACACCCTCTGTCCGCGTCGACCCTGGAACAACAGCGTTTACCGTAACGGCAGTTCCCTTGGTCAGTTCCGCCAATACGCGGGAAACCGAGAGCTCCATGGCCTTTGAGGCGCTGTAATGCGGCAACTCCGGCGCAGGTGCGATCGCGGCCTCACTCGCCAGAAAAACGATACGGCCACGTCCTTGCTTCAGCATGCCCTGGATGTAGTGCCGGCTCAGCCTCACACCGCTCATGACATTGACGTCGAAGGTCTCCAGCCACTGCGCGTCGGTCGTCTCCGTAAACGGAATGGCTTCATAAATACCGAGGTTGTTCACAAGGATGTCGACAGCGGGCAGCAAGGCGATGGTCTCGCCGCAGCCTCGCGCATCGCCATTGTTGGCCACGATGCCTTCCAGGCGGGCGCCGCTTACGCTAGTACGTATGTCGTTGATGGCGGCATCCACCGCTTGCACGGTCCGTCCATTCACGTAGACAGTAGCGCCTTCACGCGCCAGTGTTCTGGCGATTTCTCGCCCGATGCCACCTGTAGACGCCGTCACAAGGGCGTGCTGGCCATTTAGTCCGAGATCCATGATCTTTTACTTTCAAAGTTAGACAATTGGAGAAAGACGTTCGAGCTATCAACCGTCGAATCGGGGGGCACCGTTGTGCGCTGTCAACCCACCGTCGACAGGTAAGTTGACCCCGCTAATAAACGATGCGTCATCCGATGCGAGGAAGGCTACGGCTGAGGCAACCTCCGCTGGCTCTGCAATGCGGCCCATGGGATAGGCCTTGGCGAAAGCCTCATCGACTTGATTCGGATCAAGCTTGGCAATCGCCGCTTCAAACATGGGGGTTCTGACCGAACCTGGGCACACCGCATTCACCCGAATACCAAACTTCGCGAGATCCAAGGCCATACTGCGCGTTAGATGGGTCACGGCGCCCTTGCTAGTGGCATAGGCTGCCTGGCCAAAATCCCCCCCTAAACCAGAAATCGATGACAGGTTGACAATCGCAGTTGGACGGCCAGCTGCTTTGAGCAACGGCAGTGCAGCAAGCGAAAGCCGCATCGTGCCGTCCACATTAACGGCCATGAGATTGCGCCACTGCCCCATGTCTGTGTCTTCGAAGCTGCCTCCATAGTGGATTCCCGCGTTATTCACCAGTACGTCGAGGCGTCCGTGCAGTGCGCGGACCTCTTCAACGATCTGGAGAACCTGCGCCTCGCTCGTCACGTCCAATTCGACTGCCGATGCGACGAAGCCTTTGGCATGCAATGCGGAGACAACGGCGAGCGCTGCCGGATAGTCACGATCTGCAACAAGCACGATCGCGCCCTCTTGCGCAAGCCGGGCCGCTATAGCCGCGCCAATGCCTGAACCGGCACCGGTGACCAGCGCGACGCGTTGATGAAACCGATCCATCTTGCAGTTCCTCACACAAACTTGGTTACGCCACCATTGATCGCCAGCTCAACACCCGTGATGAAGTCCGCCTGGTCAGAAGCAAGAAACAGCACCGCTGCAGCGACGTCCTCAGGTCGTCCGAGACGGCCCGAGGGAATGTTTGCGGTTTTCAAGAAGATATCGATGGCCTCCTCCCTGCCGGAACCATATTTGGCAGCCAAGGAGTCCAGGAATCCTCCGGGGCGGTCCCACAAGGCTGTACGGACATGGGCTGGTGAGACGACGTTCGAACGCACGCCCTGTCCGGTGAACTCGGTTGCCAAGATCTTCGACAACATCAAGATCGCTGCTTTGGAAACGCTGTAGTCCGGCAAAAGCGGGTGGGGAATGCGTCCGGTCTCAGAGGCACAATGGATGAGGGCACCACGTTTGCGTTCCAGCATATGGGGCAAGACCGCGCGGCTCATGCGTACATAGCCCATCAGATTGAGGTTGAAGGTCGCTTGCCAGTCCTCGTCGCTGATCTTCAAAAAACCATCCCGTGCGGTCGCAACACCAGCGTTGTTGAAGAGAATGTCAATCTGGCCAAAGCGCTCCAAGGCCTCGCGCGTGAGCAGTTCAGCAGCAGTCGCTTCGCGCATATCCACCTTCACCGCGTGCAAGGCATCGTTCGGTTGCGCGGCAAGTGCTGAGATGTCCAGGTCGGCCGCAACCACCCGCACGCCCTCGGCAAGAAATTGTCGCGTCGTTTCGAATCCGATGCCGGCGCCCGCACCAGTGACGATCGCTACTCGGCCGCTCATACTTTTATCCATGTTTATCTCCGTTTAGTTATCAGGGAATGATTCGTTCGTGGCGCAACTGGTCGAATAGATCCAGGAACGAACGCTGTGTGTCCTGGAAGCCCAGGAAGCCGAAATTCCGGCTCTTGTTCATGTCGTTAACGCACTCCATGGGACGGCCAAGATCCAGATCCGTATGCCAAGCGGACGCCAGCTCACCAAGACGGTTTGGCTGCAGGCGCTGCGTCTGCACAAGCAGCTCCCAGAGTGGCTCCATGTCCGCCATCTGTTGCTGCAATGGCACCGGTGTGCCTGGATAGGGTGCGGCATCAATGCCAAAGTAGCCGCCTATGGCTCCCCAGAGTCTTTGCCAGCGAAAAACATCACCATTGGCCACGTTGAATGCCTCATTGCGGGCCTCTGGCGTAACGGCTGCCCATGCAATGTGCCTGGCAAGGAGCCGGGCATCTGTGACATCCGACAGGCCTGCGTACTGCACGGGTGATCCAGGAAAGATGAAGGGCCGTCCAGTAGCCTTGCAAACCGAGGCGTATACCGCCAAGGTGACGCCGATGTTCATCGCATTGCCCACCGCGTAGCCGACGATGGTGTGCGGACGATGAACGCTCCATCCATAGCCGTGGCGCTCCGCCAATTCGAATACAACGTCTTCCTGGACGTAATAGAAGTTGTCGATGGGTAGGCGTGGCTGGTCTTCACGGAACGGTGTCTCCGGCTTGTTCCGCGCATACATCTCGAACGGGCCTAGATAGTTCTTCGTGCCCGTGACCAAGGCCACATGCTGAACAGCAGCATGCTTGGCACCACAGACTGCCTGCAGAACGTTACGCACCATCGCACCATTGACTCTGCAGTTCTCAACCTCACTGGACATTCGGGTCCAGGTGCAAAAAAAGACATGGGTGATGGGTGTCTCCGCAAGTGCGTTGCGCGTTGCCTCTGCATCAAGCACATCGACTGCGATGTGCCGGAGTTGCGCTAGACCTTTTGGTGGTTTACGGGAAATCCCATGGACCTCCCAGCCCCCTTCGGATAGCAGCTGGCGTGCGAGGTTGCTTCCCACGATTCCAGTGACGCCAACAATAAGTGCACGTTTTATAAACATGAGAAATCCTTCCCAATCAGATGAAAAATAGGGCCAGTGGTCAAGCCACTTGCTTTCGGCTGTACAGCCCCACCATGACGAGAATGACCAAGCCATAGGAGATCTGCTTAACCGCTTCAGGCACCCGCAGGAGCGACAACATGCTGCTCATCAAGGTGATGAGTAGGACGCCGGCAACCGTTCCGCTGTAACGTCCCCGCCCACCCAAGATGCTGGTGCCGCCCACAACCACCGCGGCGATGCCCGGCAGCAGGAAGGGGTCCCCCATGCGCTGGTACGACTGGCCTGCGTAGCCCGCCAGAAGCAGCCCTGCCAGCGCACTGCAGATACCGGATGCAACAAAGGCCCCTAGGATGACCTGGCGTGTGTTGATCCCCGACATGTGGGCGGCGATCTCACGTGTGCCAACGGCATAGATGTAACGCCCCATCAAGGTCCGCCGCAAGACCCAGACAATGGCGATGGACACGACGATCCATACCAAGACCGCATTGGGAACAACTCCGAAAATCTTGCCCGATCCAAGAAGAGCCATTCCCGGGGAAGGAGCGCTGGACACAACAGTATTCCCCGCATAAAAGGCCACGGCACCAAGCAGAATAGTGTTGACCGCCAGCGTCCAGATCAGCGAAGGAATGCGCAGGTACGCGACCCCTACCCCGTTGAGCAATCCTATGCATGCACCAGCCACGAGTCCTGCAAGTGGTCCAAGCTCTGCCCAGATGCCGCCGTGTGCACGGGCAACCGACGTGGAAACAGTGGCTGCCACAGTCAGCGTCCAAGGTACAGAAAGGTCGATATGCCCAAGCAGGATGACCAGCGTTGCACCTGCGGCGATAACCCCTAAAAAGGCACCACTCTGCAGCTGCAGAAGCAAATACGTTGGCGAGAAATACTGGCTGTTAATGGCTCCGCCTAGTAGCAGGAGCGCCACGAGCGCCAGCAGGACGGCACCGGTTGGTGTCTTCAGTTGATGTTGCATTGGCAAAGGAATCATTTGAATATCTCCAGACGGTTGCGGATACGCAGCAGGCGAACGGATCCCAGGGCTACAGCGCAAATCAATACCAATCCTTCAAATAAAGGTTGCGCTAGCGGTGGTACACCGGTGAAGAACATCAAGCTGCCGATAGTGCGGAGCATGAAAGCCCCAGCGATCGTGCCGACCACACTGGCGACGCCCCCGCTAAGTACGGTGCCACCGAGCACTACAGCGGCGACGGAATTCAGCGTGTAAGGAAGACCTACAGAGGCGTCTCCACTGGCCGTCTGGAAGCCGAGGAAAAGACCGGCCATTGCGGCGAACAGACCAGCCACTGCATAGGCCACAACCTTTGCTTTATCGATCGAGAGTCCAGACATATAGGCCGCCTGCTCCGCGGAACCCAGTGCGAATAAAGTGCGTCCAGTTAAGGAACGGCGAAGCGGCTCCCAAACAAGAATGACGACAACAGTTAAGGCAATCAGCGAAGTGGGGACGAGATCGCCCAAAGTGCCAGTCATGGTGTCACTTAGGCCCGCGCTGACCTCTCCGCCCGGTGTCGGCCTCACCAACAGTGCGATTCCGGTATAGATCGTACCTGTCGCCAATGTGGCAACAATCGGCTGAATCCGCGCATAAACAATGATCAGCCCGTTTACCGTTCCACACGCCGTCCCCACTAGCAGCACGGCGGCCACTCCCAGCGCCACCTGGATAGGATCACCCTGCACCAGCTCCGACGCCACGCAGTTGCTCAAAGCCATGATGGCACCGATGGAGATATCTATACCACTGGTCAACACCACAATCGTCTGACCAATCGCGACCAATGCCAGGGCGACGCCCTGGTTGGACCACGCTGTGAGTACGGTTGGCGATACCCCACGCGGGTGAATCATCAGAAAGGCGACCAAGAGTCCCGCCAACAATGCTAAAGCCAAGAGCGTCCTGGCGTTGTGCCGCACATAGAGGGTTGTATTTCTCATGCTGCGCACTCCCAGTTCTTAACGCTCGCCGAACTGTCATTCGCCGGTGCATGGCCGAGCCCACGCAGTTGCTCCAAGTTCATGGCATGCATGAGTATTTTTTCCTCGTTCAGCTCACTACCTGCCAACGATGCCCGAACCTTGCCGTCGTACATCACCAAAACCCTATCGCACAGACCAATCAGCTCATCACAGTCCGTGGAATAGAACAAGATCGCGAGGCCCTTCGCGGCAAGATCGCGAAAGAGGCGATAAATTTCCTGCTTGGTCCCGACATCTACGCCGCGCGTAGGATCCATCAGCAGCAGCAACCGCGGTTCCGTCGCCAGCCATTTCGCAAGCACGACCTTCTGCTGGTTGCCACCCGAGAGCGTTGAAACAGCGATCCCGGTATCCGGCGCTTTAATCTGAAGCGTCTTCACCAAGTTGCCTATCAGCGCCATTTCCTCGTCATGATCGACAACACCCCAGTGGCTAACTCGGTCTAATGCCGCAATACCCAAGTTATCGTGAATTGACTGCGCCAACATCAAACCCTCGGTTTTTCTGTCTTCAGGAATCAGTGCCATACGGTATGCGTGATGCTTACCTCCACGGGGACCACTTGGTGCTGCGGGCTGCTCGCCAACACGGATATCGCCCCGTACGTCCCGCAGTAGACCGCCTAGCGCGAGCATCAGCTCACGCTGGCCCTGGCCATCCAATCCACCAAGGCCAACGATTTCGCCTGGACGCACTGAAAGGTCAACCCCTTTGAGTTGGGTTCCGAAGCGCAGATCGCGCACTTCAAGATAGGGCCTAAATGCAACCGCTGGGGGTAAAGGTTTGGCAGGATAGACCTGCGCAATGGGGCGTCCGATCATGAGACGGACGATTTCCTCGTGTGGCTTCGATCCCGCGGGAAAGGTGCTCACATGCTCACCATTACGGAACACGGAACAGGTGTCCGCAAGCGCATCGACTTCATGCATACGGTGCGAAATAAAGAGCACGCAGGTACCTTCATCACGCAGTCTACGCAGCAGGCGCATCACTTTCTCCACATCCTCGGCTGTTAATGCGGACGTCGCCTCGTCAAGAATCAATACGCGTGGACGGCGAATGACGGCCTTGGCGATTTCAACGATCTGACGCTGTGAAAGTGGCAGATCGATGCAACGCTCCTGCAGATCAATCTGTCGGTCACAACCGATCTGGGCCAGCGCCTCGCGGGCGAGTTCGCGCTGCCTGCGGCGATCTATGAGTCCGAAGGCATTTCGCGGCGGATTGGCGAGGCATATGTTGTCGGCTACGCTCAGGTGCGGAACCAAAGACAGCTCCTGAAATATGCAGACAATGCCCTGATCCAGCGCATGTAGAGGACCAGACATGCTCAGTTCAGCCCCATCTAGACGAACCACACCGGAGTCAGGTCGCACGACACCGGCCAGCGTCTTCATCAGCGTGCTCTTGCCAGCGCCGTTTTCTCCGAGAATGGCGTGAATGGAGCCGCTGGCGGCTTGGAAGGACACGTCGTTCAGCGCCGTGATGCCTCCATACCGCTTGCTCACCCCTATCAACTGCAGGTAGTTCGTATTCACACGTATCTCCACTTGGGTGGTTCGACTAGGTTGTCCAAAATCCTGCTCTCAGTTGTTGTCGGGGTTGAACTTGTTAATTTCGTCAGGGGTAAAGCTGATTCCACAGCTGCCGTAGCTGGACACCGTTTCATAGCTGTCTGGGAGGTCCGGGAAGTAGTTGACGTTTGCCTTCATATCCTTGGTCAAGACGTTAGGAGTCGGCAGGTTCACGAGAGAGGGCAAAGCTTTCCCTTGCAGCAAGGCGATAGCCGCATTCATGGCAACAGGGCCCTGGCCAGGGGATGTGGACACAGAAATGCCTGGAATCTTCTGATCGACCAAGGCTTTGACAAAGCCGTTCTCTGCGTCGCCCCCGACCGGGACCGGCGGATGGTTTGCGGCTTTCATCGCGCTAGTCACACCCCGGCAACCGTGTTGGCACACCACGGCATCGAACTTCCCGTTGACGGCAATCGCATCAGCGACGACTTTCTGGACCGTTCCGGTATCCCAGTTGCCAGTTACTTCGACGACCGAAATGTCCTTGTACTGGTCGAGAATCTTGCGTACACCCGCGTGGCGATCGCGATCGGTTGAATTTCCAGGGAGACCGCGAACTTCCAGTACCCGCCCCTTTTTCACAGGCATCAGGTCGACAACGGCCTTGGTCTTGATGTCGCCCTCGAACTCGATCCATTCGGGTGTGATCCGCACCACATCAGGGCTGTCCACCGGGTTGTCGAATGAGACCAGTACAGTGCCAGCCTTTTTCGCACGGCGGATGACCGCATCGAACGCCTTGGGATTGACGGCGATGAACGCGATGGCGTCGTAGCCTGCCTGTATGAAGTTGTCGATGGCCGCGATTTGGCTGGCGACGTCCGCCCCCGTGCTGACAACCTTCAGCTCCTTGATGTCCTTCGCAACATCAGGTCGAGCAGCCCAGGCGCGGGTTTGCTGAATCATCTGCATCCGCCATGGAATACCCGTATGCCCGTTGACCAAGGCCACACGATAAGGACCCTTGCGTGCCGGATAGCTGATGGTCGATGAAACCCCTGCGGCAGGCTTGTAGCAGGCGGGCATAAAAGTATCCGCTGCATGGGCGAGTGATGCGGTTGCAGCCAAGGCCACGGTCGTGATGAGTGGCAAGGTGCGAAGCAGGTATTGGTTCAGCTTGGGGGTCATGGTTTGTCTCCGGTTTTTTTAGAAAGGCAGTGGAAAAATTGAGTCGCTAGGCGACTTCATGGGCGGGAAAATTCATTTCAATCGTCACCCCTGACGGGTCTTCGAAAAAGACCTGGTGCAACCCAAGGCCAGGCACGGTGCGCTCCCGAAAAGCGATCTCATCACGCTCCAGGCGTGCTCTGAAACCTCGAACGTCGGTTGCAATGAAAGCGAGATGATCAATCGCACCGGTCCCGGTCGCATCAGCCTTGTCGCCCAGGTAGTCGAGTAAACCCTGCGGGCTGTCTAGATCTACCCCAATGAGGTGGACCACGCCAAAGTCCGCTTCGTCCGCACCGTTGTAGAGCCACGCACCCGGAAAGTTGAAGGCTGGTCGGAAGCCCTCACGCAGCCCCAATACCCGTGTGTAAAAACGCACGGCCGCCTCGAGGTCCGCAGTTCGTACGGAATAGTGGCCCAGTTTTGAGATGGACATTTTTCAAACCTTTAAATGATCGATTGATCAATAGTAATTTTAAAAAAACAGTTTTTCCATATGGTTTTCCCTAATCCCCCCGTGCTCGCATCGGGCTCCACAATTTGTCTACTGCCATTGAATAGCAGTTCTTCTGGGCTACTTTCCAGAAGGAATCTCCTCTGAAATCGCACGTAATCGGCAAGATCGCCTAACATGCACCCACACAACTTTTCTTCTTACGCGTTAGTAGAGAAAAGGCCTAAGAAAAATAATGTTCAATTGATCATCAATGAAAAATAAAACCATTGCCGGTGTTGCGCAATCGATAGCGGACGTAGTTGCTGTGGAGGCAGTGGCTCCGGCTGTGCGCCGTCGCCTGGCACCGGAGGACCGCGAACATTTGATCGTTCAGAAAGCCATCGCTTTCTTTGCAAACCATGGCTTCGAGGCGAGCACGCGAGACCTCGCCAAAGAGCTGGAGATCACGCAGTCACTGCTCTACCGCTACTTCCCGACGAAAGATGCGTTGGTGGAGCGTGTATATGAGGAGATCTTTGTTCGGCGCTGGAATCCGGAATGGGAGGAGTGGCTTGCGGACCGCTCTATGCCGCTGGGAGATAGGCTCAAAAAGTACCTACAAGACTACGCACGCTTCATTCTCCGTAGCGAATGGGTACGCATCTTTATGTTCGCAGGCCTCACGCGCGGAGGGATCAACCAAAAATACCTTTCTCGGCTGCGGGAGCGACACTTCAAGGTGATTGCCCGCGAGATGCGGCACTCCTTCAGCATTCCTGACCCCGCAAATGCCCAGGAAGAAGAGGACGAACTTGAGCTGGTTTGGGCCATGCACTCCAGCGTCTTCTACATCGGGGTCCGCAAATGGGTCTATGAGCAACCCGTCCCCAAAAACCTGGATCGGGCCATTGCCTTCCGCGTGGATGCGTTCCTGGGTGGTACCCCCGCTGTGCTGAAAGAATCGCGCAGCGATCGCGCTTAGGTCAAGGCTCAATCTTCACGGTTTCGTACAGGAAATCGAGTACTACACGAACCCTGGCAGGCAACTCCAGTCCAGGCCCCACAAAAACCGCGTGGACGGCCTCGACATCGCCTGGATTGAACTGTTCTAGCAATGGAATCAATCGCCCCGCAGCGAGGTCCTGGGATACGTGGAAGTGGGCGAGACGAGCAATACCAACCCCTTCAAGCGCGAGCATACGCATAGTCTCGCCGTCGCTGACTTGCAAATTTCCCAGAGGTACCACGGCAGCGCGACCACCTGCATCGGTGAATGGCCATGTCCGGGTGTGACGGGAAAATCCGAACTCCAGGCAGTTATGCGCCGCAAGGCTAGCAGGCTCGGTCGGAACTCCATGGCGCAAGAGATATTCTGGCGAGGCCACCACCACGTACCGACTGGAACCCAGATCCCTGCTGACCAAGCTCACGTCTTTGAGCGGCCCAGTTCGGATGGCAATGTCAGTTTTTTCCTCCCGCACATTTACGACCTGATCACTTAGCACGAGGTCAAGGCGGATATCGGGATAGCGCTGAAGCAACGTGGGAACGAGAGGAATAAGGCAGTGCCTTCCGAACGGCACATTTGCGTTGACGCGAACCTTGCCTCTCGGTGTCGATGTGCGAGATGCTTCCCTTTCGGCTACCGCCATCGATTCCAGAATTTCCTTGGCACGGGCTTCAAAACTGGCCCCCTCTGGGGTCAAATAAATTCCGCGTGTCGAACGAACTAAGAGACGTGCGCCAAGGCGCGCCTCCAGCCGAGCGACCAACTTGCTCACGGCCGACGGAGTCATGGACAGCCGCCTTGCCGCCGCAGAGAAATTCTGGGACTCCACGACCTGCACAAATACTTCCATCTCAGCAGAACGGTTTATTTCCTGGCGACTCATGTGAATCTATTTCATAGTTGTTGTTCCAATTGGTAGTCTAGCGCGCATAACGGGAACCCCATAGAGTTGTCGTCATTCGTCAACAAGGAGTTCCACATGCTATTTACCCCCCATAAATTTGGTCGACTTACGCTCGAGAATCGCGTTGTTATGGCCCCCATGACCCGTTCACGAGCAGACCAGCCCGGCGACGTGCCCAACGCGTTGATGGCAACCTACTATGCGCAGCGTGCGAGTGCTGGCCTGATCGTTAGCGAAGGAACCCCGATTTCAGAGGTAGGTAGAGGCTACTCGATGACCCCAGGTATTTACTCACCAGCCCAGGTGGCAGGCTGGAAAAAGGTAACCGATGCGGTACACCGCAATAACGGGAAGATCTTTGTACAACTATGGCATGTGGGCCGTCGCTCCCATTCGTCAATTTCGGGGTTCACGCCGGTATCTGCTTCGTCAGTCAAGGATCCGGACAAGGTCTACGGGCCCCTTCCAACCGGTGGTTTTGGAATGATTGAGACTGAAAAACCGCGCGCAATGACGCTCGCGGATATCGAGGACACCATCGAAGACTTTGTGGCGGCAGCCGAAAACGCCATGGAGGCCGGTTTTGACGGCGTGGAGCTGCATGCGGCTCACGGCTATCTGATTGACCAGTTCATGCGGCTTGGGAGCAACACCCGGACCGACGTCTACGGAGGTAGCCAGGAAAAGCGGATTCGCTTGCTTGTGGAGATCACCGAAGCAGTCGTGAGTGCGATCGGTGCGGACAAGGTCGGGATTCGTGTATCGCCATTCGTGACAGAGGGCTATGCGGAAGAGGATCTTGAGATTCCTGCGGTGACATTGAAAGCCCTCAAGGCATTGGCGCCCTTGGATCTAGCCTATGTCCATTTTTCGGAAAACATTTCGCGGTATACCCCCATGCCGGAAGAGTATCGAAAAAGCGTCCGCGAGATCTATCGTAACCCGATCATGGTGGCCGGTAAATACACGCATGAAACCGGACGGGCAATGCTGGAAAGCGGACTCGCCGATCTCGTCGCATTTGGCCAGCCCTTCATCACAAACCCTGATTTCGTTACACGAATCCAGCAGGGGCACGAACTCACGCCGGTGAACTACGACGCACACGCGACGTTCTATGGCGGGGATGGAAAAGGTTATATCGACTATCCAGCGCATGCGACTACCGGTTCGGCTTTGGTCTAGTCTGCCAAGTTAGCACGAAGGCTGCTCAACATCGTGAGTAGCGTTGGTGGCACGTCATTCAACTGGCGTGCAATGGACTACCCCCAGCAGGTGCCGGCAGTTTGAACTGCCGGCACCTTATTAAACTCTAGTGCGCAAGTTCAGCGAATAACTATCGAGGGCCCCATCGCCCGTTCGATGCCGGCGCCAACCGTAGCTACCGTTTAGCCAGTGCTTTGATGACCTTGGCATGCGTTGCCATGACGCGCTTCGCGGCGGCCATTACCCCCCTGATCCCTCTTTGCCTGTCAGGTCCATGTGCACCGGGCGCACCGGCTCCCGCTGCTCCTTAAGAACTAAGCCATACGTTTTCTTCATGATGGACCTACTGGATGTGTTGGGTTGTGCTTGCGCGCCATAGTGGATGCCAGAGCTGAAATGCACATACAAATGGAATGCCGTCGGTCACCGAATCCGCCAGATCGGTTCCTTGAATTTCACCCACTCCCTGTAGCCCGCCCTCAACGCTCTGGCATCGGCCAAGGCATGGTGAGGGAGAAGTCCGTCCGTGTAGATGCCCGCTTGTGCATGCTCAAATACGGGATGGTTAATGGTCGTGCGTCCAAGCAGCCGCATTTCAGCAACTTTGGATGGAACCAGCTGATCGCCTTTCATTGCTAGGGTCTCCGTGAGCAAAACGCCGTCGCCAGAATAGTCAAAGATGACGATCGCTGGCTCCGGTAAAGCTTGGAGCCAGGCATGGATCCGAAAGGCCAATTCGACGCGGCTGCAGGCGGCACCCGCCACGCGACCCAGCTGGGGTAATACGTTCTCACGAACGAAATCGCTACAGCCCTCGGCCGCGTAGTCGTTCCGCTCAACGTAGAGCTCCCTACCGTCGTCGGCCGCTAGTGCAAGGCTGATCAAGTCCGGCTTCTTGCCAAACCCTGTGAATTCGGTGTCAAGGAATACAAGCACGATTGAGTCCTCAGCTGTTCTCAAAGGTCACGGCCCATACCTGGTAGCCGGCATTTTGCGCCCGGGGCGCCCCTGTTCATATAGGCCTCGCTTCCGTCAAAACTGAAGTGGGAAACCTCGCCGGCAAAGTTTTTGGTGTCCGAACGTGGACGCACACCCCCAGGAGCTCACGCAGCTCATGGCGGATAGCAAAAATGCTAAAAGATGTGGTCTTCGGCGTTGGATCGATCAAAATCTCCAGGTCACCTTCCTCGCTGGCATCATCCCCAGGACCATGGCCGATGGCGCGTGGATTAGAGGCGTGGTGCGCCCCCACAATGCGATGAATGTGGTCGCGGTAAATTTTCACTGCTTCTGACGGTCTCATTGATTCAAAGGCGAGTTCCGCCAGTTGCGCTGCTCCAAGCACGATAGCCTGCCATCAACGCGCGGGCATCTGCAAGGGCATGGTGGATCGGAAGTTCTTCCGTATAAGCCGCATGCGCAGCGGCCTCAAACGCCGGATGTGCGAAAACCGAACTGTCCACAAACAGTTGCTTCCCGAAGGCACCAGGCGGATCTTTCTTAGGCCTGCCCAGCAAGGCTAGGGCCAGCAAATGCCAGTCGTGGTGCGAATCAAAAACGAATGTCGGTGGCTCTGGAAACTGCGCCAACCACTCTCGCAAACGGTGGGTCAGATCCATGCGGCTGCAAGTTGCACCGGGGATCCGACCCAAAAGCGGCAATACCGTTTCCTGTACAAAAAGGCTGCAGTCCTTCGCGTGGAAGTCGTTTCGCTCACTGTAGAGCCCCCTGCCGTCCTCGGTCACCATCCCGACGCTGATCAGATCGGGATACGTTAGCCGCGTGAATTCGGTGTCCAAAAAAATCAGCATGCTTCGGATTTCCTTAGGTTTTCCAGCTTCGAGACCAGCTGCGCCAGTGCGGCAGGGTCCGACAGTCCTAAATTGCCGTCCGTGTGTACTAGTTTGTCCTGGTCTTCGACAGTCCAGCCTTCAGGCTGATCGTCCACAGCGACCCAATGGGTCAATCCTGCGCGCCCAACGTATCGCTTGATTTGCTGGTACCGCGTTGCCTGGTCGTACCAAGTGAATCGCATGCGGAATCCTGCCAGCGGCGCGGCCATGGCGCTGTGCCAGGTCGCGCCGACGACGTGCGCGCGCAGCGCAGGCGGCAGCCAGTCACGGGCGCGGCTGTACGACAGCTCTCTTGCCCAGCTCGTGCTGAGAACGATCTTCACCTCGGGGAAGTCAGCCAGGACTTCAGTCAGCAACGGCGCCCACATGAACAACTCACCGTCCCCCTTTAGCATGGGGCGGCCATTGATCAAATATGCCGCATCGGGGTGCAACACGCCATCGAAATCCAAAAACAGTGTCATGTGTGCGCCTGGCTCCTTCGATCGTTGGTATGTGTACCCGCTGCCATCGCTTGAAGCGGGCTCCTCATCGCAATCTTCATGATGAGTTGCCGACCGCCAAAGTCCAGAACTCCCGCACTGTGCAATCCTGCAACGAAGTCGGCACCATCGAGATCTTGGAACACCAGACCCTCCGCTCTATCGATCGGCTCCCGCACCCGCCAGATTGAACCGACCTCGCGGCTTGACCACCGGCCAGTGGCGGAACTCCACGGCGGCACGATACAAACTAATCCAACCAGTGTTTTGCCGTCAGCGTGTTCGAGCCGATCTACAAGATCACGATCTGACGACACGCCCCAGGTTGCGTGCCGTGCGGCATCGCCGGATCCAACGAGGAAAGTCGCCACGAACCAGGGATGGGAATAGGTCAAACGGAAGGCGAGCCAATGTTGGGCACCCAACGCCACCAAGGCCTTCGGAAATGGAAATGCGAGCTCGGGAACGGTTTCAAACATGGGATCGGACTCGCGAAAATGGGCTTCGATGCAAAGAATATGGCTGCGTTATATAAAACGCGTAAATTATGCAAGCCCATCCTCATAAGTGCTCCGAGATTGGGGATACACGACCCCGAGGCCTGTGGATAGATTCGCTTTCGGAATACGGGCCAATCTGCGCTACGGTGTCTGCCCATGGTGCCCAATGCTTAAGTCTCTACACAGTCGACACAATGACGTTTTCCTAGGCCTGCTGCGAAGCAGGCGTGAATTGCTGCGCCTGCGTCAGTTGGATCTGGCGACGCGCCTTGGCCGTGGCCAGGCGACCGTCAGCAAGGTGGAACGTGGCACGCGTCGGCTGGATGTTGTAGAGCTTTGGGCTTGGCTGAACGCCATGGACATCGACTTCGTCGAGTTTGTCCGGGAGCTAGACCAACGACTGAAACTGCACTCCGTGCCAGAGGCTAGGTTCAGAGCGGGCAGCCATCGGATTGCACCCGTAACGCGCAGGAAAAGGCGGAGCACGGACGGCTAGCGCTCTACGTCGAACGATCCGTCCAATGCGTCCGTTTGGTCGCTGGATAGCAATCTGAGCGTTTATTCCGGTCAACAAAGCCCGCCAAAACACGGAGGTTTGAAATGAGTAAACCAGCCCCGCCGCCTGATTTCCAGTCTTGGCTCGACTACGCAATCGCGACTATGGACATCGGAGGTGCATGCCTGGAACACATTTTTAGTGAGGACGAGGCGCCATTTCAGGACGATATCCGAGCTGCAGCCCAGGAAGAACTTGACCACCTCCGAAGCAAAGCAGCCATGCCGTGGATCGGTATTCTGGAGAACTGGCAGATGGCACTTTCAAAGAAGCTAGGGCGCTCCGCCGAAGACGTTCTGGAAAACAACCTAGTGGCGACGGATTTTTCAGATGACGGTGTCCATGTCCAATTTCAAGATGGCTCCGATCTGACGTTTCGGCGGGCGTTTTACGTAGGCGCAACACCCGCTGAGGGAGCCATTTATCGTGTCGCAGTGTTTACGGAGCATTGCGGATACCACGAGTTCTGGATCGGACCAGGGGACCGGATTTCGGCAACGTCAATATCTGGCGCTTCGTACACACCCTCCGACTAAGACTTGGCATGGGATTCCATGACATCAGTCGGTGGTGAATTTGGAAGCCCTGAATTCGACAAACTGATGGACGAAGACACGCAGAAATTTGCGTCAGACTTGGCCCGGTGGATCCAACACAGCAGCGCCTCACATGTGGCTCTGCAACTGGAGGAGGACGAGGCAGCAGACGCACGCAATGTCCAACTTGCATTGCATGAGCTCGGGCAAGACGTCACCATTGACGTCGCCGCTTCGGTTTGGAAGCAATTTTCACACAATCCTTGATGGCAACCTGGATGTCGGGCGCGGAAACGGTTCAGTCGGCGGCCAGAACAATATATCTAAATTGCCCAAGAGATCAGTCGAACCACGAATTTTGAACGGCGGCTGACCGACCGCCCGAATCGTGAGACTAGCCTGCCCGGAAGCTTGTACTGGTGAGGATCGCCCCTGCTCGATCTCACTGCATCAACTTGCGGCGACTCCAGTACTTGGGGAAAAAAAGTATTGTTCTGCGTTTTAAATAACGTGGCCTGAAAAGGACGAAAACGAGACGCTTGGGCTGATGCCCTCCCGTCTTAAGAACTCTCCCCCCGCTCGCGGCAGACCACCGGGTGCAAGAAGCTTTGATGCCAACGTGGCCTCGGCCTTCGGTTCAATCGTGCGGGAAGATCGTTTGGCCGCGGGAATATCGCAGGAAACTTTGGCGCATTTTGCTGACGTCGAACGGTCGTACCTTGGGAGGATCGAACGAGGGGAAAGTCAACCCACCTTGTTTGTTGTACTGAAGATTTGTTCGGCCCTAGGTAGCGACAGCGGGAGCGTAGTTAGCCGGGTCGAAGATTTCATGCGACGGGGAAATCGGTCAGCTTTATCTAAATCAAAGTAAGCGGATGCTAGGTGACCAAGCGCCAAGTGTTGCAGTCAGTTTGACCAGGTGGGCCGGAAACACTTGACCAACCAAGTTACAGAATTGTCAGTGCTTCTAAGGGCCCTATGACAAATGGCTCTGATCAAAGAAAATCGGTAGAGTGCTCACACCCCATAGACAGAGCTGGTAGGTCCAACAATAGCAACAATTTTTTGGATAGCGGTCACGTAGCCGATCTTATAGATCACACGCCCCTTGGCATTCAAAACTCGTCCATGATCGTCTTGTGTCCACCCTTCATCCTGCATCAGCTTGTCGCTGATAGAGTGTCGCAGCGCTTCGCTCTCTGAGTCGGTGAGGCCGGTGGAAGCCGGCAGGATCTGGATCGTATCCCTGGGTTGGCTCGCACTCGTGATTCTCTGGTCGATCACCACTTCGGTGTTCGCCTTCAGCAAGTTCACTTCGCCCCGCAGCTTCCTGTTTTCAGCCAGCACCGCGCCCATGACGGCGCGCACAGCTGGATCGGGAATCTTGTCGAGAACAGCATAAACAGGGTTCTCGTTGAGCTTGCGTACCTTGCGGGTTGCAACACCGGTATGGTCAGCCCATGCTTTGATCAGACCTTTGAAGTCATCGCCGGTCTTGTTATGAATGGTTGATTTGACCGGTCCACCACGCTCCTGCGCGATCTTGGAAATCATCGCCACCGAAAAGTCTTTGCTGCCGCGCTCGTGCTGCTCCCGGCACACGGCATGGATGATGTCGAGATTCTTGATCTTGCGCGGCGTTGCGCTGGCCTTGAGTTGCTCCAGTAGTTCATCAGGGTGCATCGTTGTCTCCATGAGGTGCGTGCAATACGCGTTCGGCACGCACGGCATCAAGGACTTCACGGGCGGGCGTTCCGGCGACCTTCTCGGCGAGCAGATCCAAGGTTTCGTCGACAATGCCTAAATCGCGCAGCCGACGCGAGCCTTCCACGTACTCCAGTGCGCCCTGGAGTGAGCCAGTGCGCGCCTGAATAAGTTGCATTACGGCATTGCCCACCGCCAGTTGTTGCGTGGGGTCCAGTCGGAAAAAGACCGGCGGCATTTTGTTGAATTCGAGCATGCAATCCAGTAGTTGACTGCGCCTTAAAACCGGTTTACGGGCATCGATCTCCGGGTAGATCACGGCGTTTTCGCAGAGGACTTCGATGTGGTGCAGTTCCGAGGAGGTC
The DNA here is from genome assembly GCF_900104385.1 of Rhodoferax sp. OV413. Classification (GTDB taxonomy): domain Bacteria; phylum Pseudomonadota; class Gammaproteobacteria; order Burkholderiales; family Burkholderiaceae_C; genus Rhodoferax_B. The sequence continues at coordinate 1,435,568 of NZ_FNJA01000001.1, forward strand.
TCGGTGAGGGCCACTTTAATGTCGCGCATTTCGCCGACCGCCACCAACTGCACCCCGTCCTTGTTCGCGTCCTGCATGATCTCCAGCGAACGCGCGATCAGGTAATAGGTGGCCTGCATGTCGTTGACCAGCATTCCCATCGCTTCCGCCTCCGCTTCGTAGCGTTGCGAGAGCCGTTCCAGCTCGCGGGTTTCGGTGAACAACTGCCTGCCACGCTCACAATCAGCACGCCGGTTTTCCATCAAGGTGACTTCTTCGTGCAGCTCGTTATGGCGTTCAGAGCGTTCGTACGCCTCGTAGCTGACGGCGTGGAAATGCGCCTGCAGGCCCGGCAGGAAGGCGGGGCCAGTCAAAAAGAAACGGCAACGCACGCAGTTGCGCTGCTGCGGGTAGCCAGAGACGGGGGCATAGAATTTTTCAGCCAACCGCATCGTGATTTCCTCCCCTCCGACGTCACACATGGAGCCACCGACCGGACAGATGCCCTTGTCCTCGAAGACGAAGGTGGCCGCCGACTTCTGCCCTATAGCACTACGCAGGGCATCGACGCTCACGCTGGCGAAGCGCTGGCTGACCTGTTCCATCGTGGCATCCATTAAGAAGCGCCGATGGTTGGACTCGTCCGCCGCCAATACATTGCGCTCGGCAGCATTCAGCACCTCCTTCATATAGGCGTGCCCGAATTTGGTGTAGTAGAGAGTCATGATGATGCGGGCATGCCCGGCGATCAGCTTGGAGACTATGGCGATGGGTAACTGCAGATCCAACACTAGATAGCTGATCAAGGATACCCGCAGTGCATGTGGAGGATAGTACGTCGTTGTTGAAGTGGAATGATCCACAAACTGGATGGGCGTGCCGTCGTCCAGCGTCTCGCCACGCTGTTCAAGGCGGGCAAGGAGCAAATACCAGGGACGATCGAGCGCGCCCTGTGTCAGAGGCTTTCGCCGATCAGTGCCTTCAGAATTAGCAGCCGCGTCGCGGAACAGAAAGCAAGCGGTGCCGCGAGCTTCCAGCACCGCGGGGTGGGGCGGGGTGCGACCGAAGTGCTTGGCTTCCAGGTCGCACCACTTTGTCGGTGTACTGATCGGGTTGTAGCGCTCCTGCCACCGACGCAATTTTTCTAGCCAATACAGCACCGTCTCGTGGGCCCAGGGAATGACATAGCCTTTGGCGTTCTCCGGCTTGTTGATATCCGCGGTTTTGTTGGTGTTGATGAACAGGCCTGCGCCGGATTCGTTAGCGCTGCGGTGGAAAACGCCGCGTTGGTAGGGACGCGTGATGCTGCCGGTGGCGAGAGGACTATCGTTCAGCACGAAGCTGCCGCCTTGCGCACCGTGCACATAGCGCCAGGTGTCGGCTTCGCCGGAGTCCAACATACGTACCTGAGACGTGCGCAGCGGCAGCTCCAGTTTCACGTAGAGCGCCACAGCGCGTACCGGCGACCAGATCTCGGTCACGCGGGGCGGGAGCACAAGTACTTCCTGTTCGTACTTGGTCGTATAACGCTCGCGCCACACGCAGTCCGGGTCGTCGACGTTAACGAGGTGGGGAAACACTAGCAACCAGTCCCCACTGCGGCCCCCTCCCTCCAGCGCCTGCTGCGCCCAGACCCAATCTCGGAAATTCGGCCCCTCGGCCAGCATCCTGCGCATTTCCTTGATGTAGCGGATCGAAAGGGAGGATTTGGTGGTTTCCGAGGGTCTGGCGATTCCGGACTTGGACAGTCGCACCACGGGATTGTGCAGTTCGTACGGCACGATCCGGGGCCCGTGATCGTCCTCAATGGAGAGTTTTGCAAGGAGCGCCCAGTCGATGAAGTCGACGACATAATTATTGAATCTAATGTCCGCAGCGCTAAGCGAACCGACTGACCCTTTCGATTTGACCTTGAGCAGCACTTCACTGCAGTTCGGTTTGGGGGTGCTTCGGGTCAGAAACACCATGGGATGGCGTGATAGATCGCAGCCCAGGATGTAGTGAATCAGAAACTTGTCGACAGCCATGCGGCGACCGGCCACATCTGCCTTCTGAGCGCCCAACCACTCAGCAGCGAGCTCCTGCCAATGCAGCATGCGCGAATCAAGGATCAGAACGTGCGCGAACGTGAGGTCTGACTGCTGGCCAGTTTGCTTGGCTCGAAGACGCGAAAAAGGATTTCTCAGTTGGATGGGTACCACCCGATGACCAGCGGCATCGGGTGGTGCCAGTTTCGTGCGGAGAACCCAGTCGAGAAAATCGAATATCTTGTCGTGCAGTGCTTTTGCTCCCCCTTCGCTTTTCGAGTCCAGCTGCAGCGTTGCCCAGAGGTCGGGCAGCTGGATGCCGGCGTCAAACAGGGTTGCAGGGTGCTTGTTCAGTGACTGAGCGTGTAGGTAGCGCAAGAAAAAGGCGCGGAGCGCAGCGGTCGTGTTGCTTGTGTGTTTTTGCTGCGTGTACCACTCGGCGACCAGCACCCGCCAGTCCTCGAAGGCCGGATCGAGGGCCAGCAGGAAGCGGAACTCTGGCTCGAAGTTTTGGTCGGTCCCTTTGATTCTTTTTATCATCTCAGGGTCTCCTCAACAGTTTCGGGTTCGGGCCACTCATCAGTCCCAGTGGGTCGACGTCCTTGAAGCCATAGCGCAACAGGTCGGGTAGCGGCAGTACCGCGCCGGCCTTCTCGCGCTCAGCAGCAGCCTCCAGTGCCCGCATGAGCTTGGCCCGATCCGGCTCGGTATAGACCACCTGCGATTCGAGCGACTTGTGGTGCAGCGCCTTCTTGCGGTAGATCGGGTCAATCCCGGCATCAGCCAGCGCCTGGCCGTAGGCATGGCGATGCCCATGCGGCGAAGTGCCCAAGGCTTTGGCGGATTGCAGCCCTATGCGCTCGACGGCACGACGATGTTGGCGCTCGAACGAGTCAATGGCATAGGGCTTGCCTGTCTTAGTCACAAAGGCAAAGGGATGGTCACAGTCCAGTTGAGCCCGCTGCGCCATGTACAAAACCCAAAATTGCCAGAACAGTTCACCCACCCGTTGCGGATACCAGGTGACGTACATGAAATGTGCTTTGGAGTCGAGCGCATTGCCTTTCCAGCCCGCGTGCCACTGGTCACTGCTGGCATATTCATCGCGTGGCCGCATGGCGTACTTGCCGCTCAAGTACGCCAGACGGTTGCATTTGATGGGTTTGCCCTTGGCATCCGGCCAGTCCGGTGGCGCGGTGCCCAAGCTCGGGTGGTAGATGCGCACCTGGGCCCCATCCGCCTCGGATATCACGTCATGTACATAGAGATGAAACGGCTCGGACATGCGTAGGCCACCGTAGTGCATGAGGAGCGTGATCAGAATGTCACGCAGATTCAACCGTTCTTCCAGGCGCGGACTTTTCTGCTTACCCGGCACGATAAATCCCTTGAACAGCAGATCATTGATGCGCTCCTCGGGAAACTTCTTGACCGGCTCATGGTCAATGATGGGCGTGCGCTTGAGCAGGACATTGCGGGCTCGGGTCATGCAGAGCGAGGCGGTTTCGCGATCCCAGGTGTGCGCAAGAAAGGCGCGGTCCCGTTTCTGGTGCCACGCCGCCCAGGCCAGCATTTCTTCGCTGCGTGTAGCCTGGCGCCACGGGTTGAGCGGCTTGGTGCCGTCGGCACAAGCCATCCAGTCCGAGAACCCCGAGATACCCTGAACCAAGGCCTGCACGACCGCTTGGCTGCGGCCCTGCCAATACAGTCGGCTGGGATCGGTGCCGTCGTTGCCCACGGTGCCGGTATACAAGCGCTGAGAGAAGGTTTGGAACAATTCCTGAGGGTTTTCAAAGGAATCGTGATTTGCTGCTGCATAGTCGATCAAAAGACCAACCGCTTGGGTGACCTTGAGCATCCACGCATGGCTACGTACATGTGCATGCGCCAGTAAGTAGTCGACCAGCGGCTGCAGGGGGCCATGTTCGGTCACAAGGATGGGGATTTCCGTGACTACGCCAGTATTGTCACGGTGTACCTTGCCACGTACGGTGGTGTGCTGCACGCAGGCCATCCTTTCAAATTGTCCGAGCAGCCACGGGTTAGCGCGGCATATCAGTGATCTGGATTGCTATGGCAGATTTTGCAACTTCTGCTTCGCCGATAGAAGCCCCTCCGTTCGGGCAGCTTCAAGGTAATCGGCTTCATGATCCTGGAAGCAGGATCGTGTATGGGTACATACAACGATCGGGGGGCCTCCGGCGGCCTGGCAGGGGCCTGACAAAGAACTTCCGGAATTCGGAATCCCGCTGGCCGGACTAGTAACCGGCTTACTATTAGTACTCTCTTTACACCATAGCTATTGGATCCGGAAATAAAAAAGCCACTCTCAAGATCGAGAGTGGCTTTTTTTGGATATCAATAGTAACGACTATCTACACCATATATCCGAAGGTGGTTCTTTACTTTGCTGGCAGCGCACCCTACAAAACGGCGGACTCTTTAGCTCTCGCGAAACAGTCCGGGCGGTTTGCTTAAAAGATTTAAGCGGCTACAGGTGCGGCAGCCAGTGCCTTCACCTTGGTGCTCAGGCGGCTCTTATCGCGAGCAGCCTTGTTCTTGTGGAAGATGCCCTTGTCGGCAACCGTGTCCACCACGGCTTGCATCTTGGCAAACAGCTCGGTGGCTTTGGTCTTGTCGCCAGCGAGAACGGCTTTTTCAACGTTCTTCACCGCGGTACGGTATTTGGAACGCAGCGAGGTGTTCGCAGCGTTGATCTTGATGTCCTGGCGGACGCGCTTACGGCCCGACGCAAGGCGTGGGTTCTTTTTCTTTGGTTTGGTTGCCATAATAGTATTCCTTAGGTGTTAGAGGATGTTGCCAGCAAAGCCCACGATTATAGCAGCCAGGCTGGCAGCTTGCCCGACCGGGCTACACTGGGCAGGTGAGTCTCTTCAAATCTGCTTCCACCATCTCCCTGTTGACCCTGGCGTCCCGCGTGGCGGGCCTGGTCCGCGACCAGCTGTTTGCCGCCACTTTTGGCGCCAATGCCATGACCGACGCCTTTTACGTGGCGTTCCGCATACCCAACCTGTTCCGCCGCCTGTTCGGCGAGGGCGCGTTCAGCCAGGCTTTTGTGCCGGTGCTCGCCGCCAGCAAGGCCAAGCACGGGATGGAAGCCACCAAACTGCTGATCGACAGCGTCGCCACCCTGCTGACCTGGGTACTGGTGTTCACCTGCGTGCTGGGCGTGCTGGGGGCGCCGCTGCTGGTCTGGGCCATGGCCGGCGGCTTGCAGCAGGAACCCCAGGCCTACGGCGCCGCCATCACCATGACCCGCTGGATGTTTCCCTACATCCTGTTCATCTCGCTGGTGTCCATGGCCTCCGGCATCCTGAATACCTGGCGCATCTTCGCCGTGCCCGCGGCTACTCCCGTGTTGCTGAATGTCGCCATGATAGGCGCCACCGTGTGGGCTACGCCCTGGTTCCGCAACCACGGCATCGAGCCGATTTATGCGCAAACCGTGGGCGTGATGCTGGGCGGCGTGCTGCAGCTCGGCGTGCAAATCCCGGCGTTGAAGCGCCTGGGGCTGTTCCCGAAAATAGGGGCCAGTTGGTCGGTAGTGCGCGCTGCGTGGGAAGATGAAGCTACCAAAAACGTAGCAAAACTGATGGTACCCGCACTCCTGGGCGTGGGTGTGGCGCAAATCTCGCTGTTCATCAACACCCAGATTGCCTCGCGCTTGGCGCCGGGTAGCGTCAGCTGGCTCAGCGGCGCCGACCGGCTGATGGAATTCCCCACCGCCATGCTGGGCGTGGCCCTGGGCGCAGTGTTGATGCCGCAGCTGGCCGGCGCCAAGGCCGCCAATGCGCCGGAAAAATACTCGGCCATGCTGGACTGGGGTCTGCGCCTGGTCGTGCTGCTGGCGGTGCCCTGCTCGGTCGCCTTGCTAACCTTTGCCACGCCGTTGGTGGCGGTGATCTTCCACTACGGCGCCTTCACCGAACGCGATGTCGGCCAAACCGCGCTGGCGCTGATGGGCTGGGGCGTGGGCTTGCTCGGCGTGGTGGCCATCAAGGTACTGGCGCCCGGCTTCTACGCCAGCCACAACATGAAAACCCCGGCGCGCATCGCCATCGTGGTGCTGGTCATCACGCAGCTAATCAACTTGGCGCTGGTACCCCTGCTCCAACACGCGGCGCTGACACTGTCGGTCGGCCTGGGTGCACTGATCAACGCCTTGTGGCTGCTGATCGGCCTGCGGCAGCGCGGCAGCTACCAGCCACGCCCCGGCTGGTGGAAGTTCAGCCTGCAGGTAGTGGCAGCCAGCGCTTTATTGGCAGTATTTTTGATCTGGGCCGCTGGCGCGGTGCCATGGACCCGCTTTCCGGACGCAAAATTAGAAAGAATTGGGCTTCTAGCGCTTGTACTGCTTGCGTCAGCAGCTATTTATTTCGTAGCACTTTGGGCTGCAGGCCTGAAGTTACGTAAATTGCTCCGTCCGGATGGCAATCTAGCTTGACGCTGCCCCAGCGCTCCACTACAAACACGTTATGCAGATCCGCTTTGAAGCCCCCACCGCTCTCGAGTATTTCTCTACCCTGGTGCAGAGCGACGAGCATTTCCCCCTGCTGGAAGCGGTCGCCAGCCTGGCGCAAGACGAATACCCCGAGCTCGACATGCAGCAGGTGCTGGGCGACGTAGACCAGCTGCAGGCACGCATGAAGCGCCGCCTGCCCAGCGATGCCGCCCCGCTGCAGCGCCTGCGCGCCCTCAACCAGTTCTTCTACCGCGACCTGAACTTCGGCGGCAACGTCAACGACTACTACGACCCCGACAACAGCTACCTGAACGCCGTGCTGCGCACCCGCCGCGGCATCCCCATCTCGCTGGCCGTGCTGTGGATGGAGCTGGCCCAAGGCATAGGGTTGGTGGTGCGTGGCGTGGGCTTTCCGGGCCACTTCATGGTCAAAGTCAACCTGCCCAAGGGCCAGGTGGTGATGGACCCGTTCACCGGCCAGTCGCTCAGCCGCGAAGAGCTGAGCGAACGCCTGGAGCCCTACACCCGCCGTAGCGCCCTGGTGGATGATTTTGAAGTGCCGCTGGGCCTGTACCTGCAATCCTCGCCGCCGCGCGACATCGTGGCGCGCATGCTGCGCAACCTGAAAGATATCCATACCGCGCAAAGCGACTGGCCACGGCTGGTCTCGGTGCTGAACCGGCTGATCGTGTTGCTGCCTGAGGCCTGGAGCGAATACCGCGACCGCGGCCTGGCCCATGCCGCACTGGGCCACAGCGCCCTGGCGGTGACTGATCTGGAAAAGTACCTGATCTGCTCGCAAGACGCCCTGGACCTGGACGCGATCTCCGAACGCCTGAGCCTGCTGCGCCGGGCCAAAAACTGACCTCCCCGTTGCCGCAAGCGCGCGGCGTAGGCCGGATCGCACCGCGCCTGGGTTCCGACCGAAAGGCAATGGTCCATTTAGCGCAGACAACTTCTGGCTACAATGTTTTTCATCTGTAAAGATTTATCTTTTGCCCTAAAAATTCAAATAAACCCAGTTATTAATGACTAGATTCCTCCAAATACTATTCATTTTCTTTCTGGGTTTGGCAGTAAATGCAGTGGTTCTTTTAGAACCCAAAGCGATTAGTGGTCCTGATTTACGCATCCACTACCAATGGACGGTGCAATTCATCGAAGCCCTGCGCGAAGGCATTATTTACCCGCGCTGGGCGGCGCTGAGCAATCTCGGACTGGGTGATCCGACATTTATTTATATCCACCCCCTGTTTTATTATTCTGCTGCGGCAGTGCACAAGCTCACGGGCAATATATGGAGTGCCATTCTGTGGGTTCCTGCGCTGTCCAATAGCGTCGCTGCGGTAATTGCATTTATTTCACTCAGCCGCGCCGTCAATACCAGCATTGCATTTGCGATGGGCGTATTGGTCGCACTGTCGCCCTATGGTTTTCATTTGGCACATTACCAGCAATTCTTGCCGATGCACTTCGCTATATACGCGCTGGTGCTCTACATGGTGGCCTGGGCTTTGCGGACCGGGCTGGCACGCATGGTGTTGCTGGCCTTGGCGGTGGGCATGCTTGCTGCGTCCCACATTCTGATGGCTTTCATGGTGCTGATGGTGACGGCCCCCGTGGCTGTGCTGCATGCAGCCCGTGAAGCGCCCAAGCTCAGGCTCCGTGCCCTGGTCGGCGATGGCCTGGGTGTGGCATTGGGGCTCAGCCTAGCGGGCGTGTACCTGTTGCCAGCGCTGACGTCGCAGCAGTTGATTTCGCCCTCGGGTTGGTACCAGCCCACTTATCTGGATTGGCGCAACTCTTTTCTCTTCCAGTTTTTCACGTTGCCGCCCACAGGTTTCCGCTGGTTCCACTTGCAATGGACCATCCCCGCCTTGACTCTGGCAATTACGGTATTCAGCATCTTCGCCATCTGGCAAACACGGAGTCAAAAAACGCGTGTCTGGTGGCTGGCTGTGGATGCCACGGCGATCACGCTCTTGGCACTGCTACTGGGTTCCGAGCTCAGCTATGGATTGTGGGAGCATTCTGAAACATTGCGGCGCCTGCAGTTTCCGATTCGCTTTCTCGGCGTGGCCAGCATCACCAGTCTTTTCGGTTTGGGATATGCGGCACCCCTACTGCTCGCCACGCCCCGGCGCATATGGGCGATGGCCGCAGTCGTCTGTGCATTGCTGGGCTCTGCGGGCTTGCAAGGCCTGTTGGAATTCAAGTTCTCCCAGGAAGCGCAAAGCGCTCCCAGCCTGTCCATCCCAAGGGATAAATTCATGGGCCAGCCGGAGATGAAGCCTGCGGGTGCCGGCGACGCATGGAGCAGCTATGCCAAAGCCGGGGGCCTTGCAGCCGAATGCAAAGCGCAGAAGCTGGCTTGCGCCACCACGCTGGACCTGACACACCACAAGATGTGGGCTATCCATGCGACAGCCCGCACCGCATCCCTGCGCTTGCCGCTGCTCTGGTATCCGGGGTGGGAAATCCGCGTCGGCCCACAAGCCGTACCGCAACCCAAAGACCCGGCCAGCGGACTGGTCACGGTACAAGTCCCGCCGGGCGACACTGTGGTCGAAGCCGTCTGGGTAGGCCTACCGGCCCAGAAAATCGGCGCCATCCTATCGCTGAGCGCCTTGATTGCCCTGTGCATGATCACGCTCAGCCTGTACCTGCAGCGCTTCAAAAGCGCGGTGTAAGCGTTTGAATATGTGGCGCCAGTTTTTACGGTTTGTGAATAGCGGAGCCATTGGCACCGCGGTGCACTACACGCTGCTGTGGCTGCTGGTGAACCAGTGGGCGGTACAGCCGGTATGGGCGTCCACCTGTGGCGCAGTGGCGGGTGCCGCCACGATCTACGGCCTCAACTATGTGTGGACTTTTGCCAGCGATCTCCCGCATCGCCGCACCTTGCCGCGTTTCATCGCCATTGCGCTCACCAGCATGCTGCTGAATCTGGCCATCATGTATGCGCTGACGAAAGGTCTTAAGCTGCACTATCTGCTGGCCCAAGTCGTGGCCACCGGCGTCTGCCTGGGTCTGAACTACCTGGCCAGCCGGTACTGGGCCTTCAAGCCGACTACAACCTAGACACTCCAGACTACAGCTATGAACAACGATTTTCTGCTCTCGGTTGTCGTACCCGCCTACAACGAACAAGAAGTATTGCCCGAGCTGCACAAGCGCCTGAGCCAGGTGCTGCAGGGCATGGGCGGCCGCTATGAAATCATCATGGTGAACGACGGCAGCACCGACAGCACGCTGGCAGTGATCAAGGCCTTGCAACAAGCAGATCCGCACATCGGCTACGTCAATCTGAGCCGCAATTTCGGCAAGGAGATTGCCATGACGGCCGGCCTGGATACCGCCAACGGCGACGCGGTCATCGTGATCGATGCAGACCTGCAAGACCCGCCCGAGCTGATTCCTGAACTGGTGCAAGGTTGGCGCGAAGGATTCGACGTGGTCTTCGCCCGCCGCCTGAGCCGCGACGGTGAAAGCTGGTTCAAAAAGGCCACGGCTGCAGGCTTCTACCGGGTGATCAAAAAAGTCGGCCGTGTCACCATTCCCTCGGACGTGGGAGATTTCCGGCTGCTCAGCCACCGGGCGATCCTGGCCCTGCGCGAGCTGCGCGAGCGGCACCGCTTCATGAAAGGCTTGTTCGCCTGGATCGGTTTCCCCCAGAAAGCCGTGGACTACAAACGCGATGCCCGTTTTGCCGGTGAGACCAAATGGAATTACTGGAAGCTGTGGAACTTCGCCCTGGACGGCATCACCTCTTTCAGCATTGCGCCGCTCAAAGTAACGTCTTACATCGGCCTGGCGACAGCAGGTATCTCGTTTCTCTATGCGCTGTTCATCCTGTACAAAACCATCATGCATGGCGACCCTGTTGCCGGCTATCCGTCTCTGATGGTGGTGATGCTGTTCCTGGGTGGCGTGCAGCTGATTGGCATCGGCATCATTGGCGAATACCTGGGGCGCATGTTTGACGAGACCAAAGGCCGGCCGCTGTATTTGCTGGACGAGGTCGTGCTGTCGCACCATGCACTCCTGGCTCAGCAGGTCGCATCGCCCACGCTCCACGTGTAAGCTATCAACCGATGCCCGACGAAAGACCGTCGGTACCCGACAAAGCCCGTGTGCAGCAGTCGTTCTTTATGGAGCCCCAGTGAACAGTAGTTTTTCCGTTTACCTGGACCTGATCCGCATTCTGGCGGCCTGCTTCGTGGTGTACGCGCACTCCAATCTGCGCTGGCTGATCCCTGAAAAACTGCCTCTGGCCGACCATGCGCATTCGGCGGTGACGGTTTTTTTTGTGCTCTCGGGGTTTGTGATCAGCTTCATATCCGAGCGGCGTGAAAATTCGGCCAACGACTACATCGCCAGTCGAGCCTCGCGCATCCTTTCACTCTCTGTCTTGGCGGTGCTGCTGACACCCATACTGGACATGGTCAGCCGGCCGGCATTCTTCGCTTTTTTTTCCAACGCCGTGCCCAACGACCATTGGCCGGTTCGTATTGCGGCCAGTCTGGCCTTCGTATGCGAAATCTGGGCCGTATCGATCATGACGTTTTCCAACGTCCCGTATTGGTCGCTGAGCTACGAGGTCTGGTACTACGTACTGTTTGGCCTGTACCTGTTTGCGGCCCCGAGCAAGCGCTGGTTGTGGATCGCCGCGGTCAGCCTCTTCATCGGCCCCAAAATTCTGCTGATGGCCCCGGTTTGGCTGGCCGGCGTGGTGGCCTACCGCTGGCGTGCCGAAGACAAATGGCCGCTGGGACTGGCCGTTGCCCTCTGGGTGCTGTCGGTACTGGCATTTGGGCTGTACCACTACTTTGACCTGATGCGGGCCTTCAGCGATGTACTGCTGCAACTGGTCGGCGAATGGACGCACACGCACCTGACCTTCTCGCATTACTTTGGCGCAGACTGGCTGCTGGGCGCCATCGTGATGCTGAACTTCATGGCCGCCCGCAGGATAGCGCCCCACCTTGCGCAGTTGCCGCATGGCATCGCGAAAGCGATTGGCAAGGCCGGCGGCATGACCTTCGCCCTGTACATCATCCACTTCCCGTTTCTCTACTTCTGGGGCGCGGTGCTGGGGCGCCAGACACCGGGCTGGGGCTACTACGCCGCCGTCATCGGCTGCACCGTACTGTCCACCCTGGCTTTCGGGCTGCTGGGCGAATGGATACGCCCGCGGTTGCGCAAAGCCATCACCCAGCAGCTGCAGCGCTATACAGGCCGAATCCAGGCACCCGCAAAGCCCGCTTGAGCGTGGAAGAACGTGTTCACGCAGCCGCCAGATGAACCTGCCGCTTGCGGTACAACACCAGGGTCGCAATCAAGCCGCAGGCGGCGGCGAATGACATCCACAGCGCAGGTGCCGCCTTGTTCCCGGTGGATTCAATCAAGGCCGTGGCAATCGCCGGCGTGAAGCCGCCAAAAATCGCGGTAGCCAGGCTGTACGCCAGCGAGAAGCCCACCGTACGCACCTCCACCGGCATCACCTCGGTCAGCGCCACCACCATGGCGCCGTTGTAGCTGGCATATAAAAAGGACAGCCACAGCTCTACCGACAGCATCTTGTAGAAGCTGGCGTTCTCGGTCAGCCAGGCCATGGCGGGGTAAGCCGTCAGGATGGTCAGCACGGTGAAGAACAGCAGGATCGGGCGGCGGCCGATGCGGTCCGACAAGCTGCCCATCACCGGCAACCAGATGAAATTGGAGATACCCACGCACAAGGTCACGACCAAGGCATCGGGGGTGCTCAGATGCAGCACGCTCTTGCCGAACGTGGGCGTGTACACCGTGATCAGGTAGAACGACACGGTCGTCATCGCCACCAGCATCATGCCCGAGACCACCAGGCCCCAGTTGTCCAGCATGGAGCGGAAGATCGCCCGCGTATCCGGGCGGTGTTTACGCTGCTTGAACTCTTCCGTCTCCTGCAGCGACCTACGCAGCACAAACAGCACCGGCACGATCAGGCAGCCAATCAGGAAAGGGATGCGCCAGCCCCAGGCGCCAATCTCCAGCGGCGTGAGCCACACGTTCAGCGCGTAGCCCAAAGCCGCCGCCACGATGATGGCCACCTGCTGGCTGGCCGACTGCCAGCTCACATAAAAGCCTTTGCGGCCGGGGGTAGCCATCTCGGCCAGATATACCGACACCCCGCCCAGCTCGACACCCGCCGAGAAACCCTGCAGCAAGCGGCCCGTCAGCACCAGCGCCGGCGCCAGGTAGCCAATCGAGGCAAAACCGGGCACGCAGGCGATCAACACCGTGCCCAGCGCCATCAGCGCCAGGGTCACGATCAGGCCCTGGCGGCGCCCTACCCGGTCCACATACGCCCCCAGAAAGATCGCGCCCAGCGGGCGCATCAAAAAACCCGCGCCAAAAGTCATAAAGGTCAGCATCAGCGATGCGAACTCGTCCCCCGCCGGAAAGAAGGTCTTGGCGATATAGGTGGCGTAGAACCCGAACAGAAAGAAGTCGAACATCTCCATGAAGTTGCCGCTGGTGACACGGAGTACCGTGCCGAACTTCGAGGGAGCCGGTGCAGTGGAAGCTGTCATTTTTGTACGTTGTAAACAGTGGGGAACGGCTATAGCCTGCTTAGACCAGGAGATAGCCCTGGGCGCAGTAAAGACCGGCGCCAACCGGTCTGGGTTCCACTCTTTACCTGTTTACCGCCCAGCTTTACACACCGGGCGCCCGCGTCAACGGGTAGCCGGTTTGTCGGCCAGAAACAGCGCTTGCAAGTCGTTCAAAAAGTCAAAGCCGCGCTCGGTCGGCCGCACCCGCACACCGTCGCGCTCCAGCAAGCCTTTGCGCTCGCCCTCGGCCAGGCCTTTCTGGATGCTGGTCAGCGGCAGGCCGGTGCGTTCGGTGAACTTGGGCAGCTCAAAACCCTCGCGCAGGCGCAGCGCGTTCAGCATGTACTCGAACGGCAACTCGGCGCGCGGGATGTCGTCGTCCTGCGCCACAGCCTTGCCGGCCAGCGCGTTGTCCATGTACAGCTTGGGTTCGCGAAAGCGCACCTGGCGCACGATGCGGTGGGCAAAGCTGAGCTTGCTGTGCGCGCCCGCACCAATCCCCAGGTAGTCGCCGAACTGCCAGTAGTTCTGGTTGTGCACGCAGGCATGGCCGGGCAGCGCGTAGGCCGAGATCTCGTAGCGCTGCATGCCGGCCGCCGTGGTCATCTCCGTGATCTTGTCCAGCATGTCGTAGCCCAGGTCGTCCTCGGGCACCTGCGGCGGAAACTTGGCGAAGTAGGTATTGGGTTCGATGGTCAGCTGGTAAATACTGATGTGTTTAGGCCCTAGCGCAAGCGCTGTCTGCATATCCCGCTCTAAATCTTGTAGCGTCTGGCCGGGCAGCGCATACATGATGTCGAGGTTGAAGGTGTCGAATGACTGCGCCGCCTCCTCCACCGCCGCAATCGCCTGGGCGCTGTCGTGGACCCGGCCCAAGGCTTTCAGATGCGTGTCGTTGAAGCTCTGCACGCCGACGGACAAACGCGTCACTCCGGCGCTGCGGTAGGCGCGGAAGCGGTTTTTCTCGAAGGTGCCGGGGTTGGCTTCCATGGTGATTTCGCAGTCCGGCTCCAGCTTGAGCCGAGCGCGGATGTCGCCGATCAGCCGGTCGATGGCCTGCGGCGAAAACAGACTGGGCGTGCCGCCGCCAATGAAGATGCTGTGCACGGTGCGGCCCCAAATCAGCGGCAGCGCCGCTTCCAGGTCGGCCATCAGCGCGTCGATATAGCGCTGCTCGGGCACTTCGCTGGTCGGCACGGGCGCGGCCAGGCTGGCGGCCGGGTGCAGAGTCTGCGCACCATCGGCCCGCAGCTCGTGCGAGTTGAAGTCGCAGTACGGGCACTTCTTCAGGCACCAGGGCAGGTGCACGTACAGCGACAGCGGCGGCAGCGCGGCCAGCTGCAGCAGGCCGGGGCGCACGTAGTGTTGCAGGTCTTTCATCACATCCAGCGTTCACGTATCAGCGCCAGCATGGCGCGCGACGACTGGCCGCGGTGGCTGTTGGCGTTCTTCACCTCGGGGCTGAGCTCGGCAAAGGTCTTGCCGAACTGCGGCAGGAACATCACCGGGTCGAAACCAAAGCCGTTCTCGCCCTGCGGCGCGCGGGTGATCTCGCCCACGGCGCGGCCGACAGCGATCAGCGGCTCGGGGTCCTGTGGCGAGCGCACGGCCACCAGGGTGCTGACCAGCGCGGCGCGGCGGTTCTCGATGTGTTGCATCTGCTCCAGCAAGGCACGCACATTGTTGTCGTCGCCCTTGGGGTAGCCGAACTGGGTGGCGTAGTACGCCGTCTGCACACCCGGCAGGCCGCCGAAGGCATCGACGCACAGGCCGGCATCGTCGGCCACGGCGGGCAGGCCGCTGTGCTCGGCCGCATGGCGGGCCTTGGCAAGGGCGTTTTCGACAAAGGTGTGAAACGGTTCTGCGGCTTCGGGAATGCCGAGTTCACCTTGCGCCACCAGTTCCAGGCCCAACGGCGCGAACAGGGCCTGCAGTTCGAACAGCTTGCCGGCGTTATTCGATGCCAATACGATTTTCATAAAAAATAGGCCTCTAGCGCTTATTTCATCTGCGGTAGCAGCTCTTATTTCGATAGCGACTGCTGCTGCAGGGCCATCAGCTCGACAATGCCTTTTTCAGCCAAGGCCAGCAGCGCGTCCATCTCGGCGCGGGTGAAGGCCACGCCCTCGGCCGTGCCCTGCACTTCGACGAAATGGCCGGCGCTGGTCATCACCACATTCATGTCGGTGTCGCAGGCCGAGTCTTCGGTGTATTCCAGGTCCAGCAGCGGCGTACCACCGACGATGCCGACCGAAATCGCCGCCACCGGCTGGGTGATGGGCGTGGCGCTGAGTCTGCCGCTGGCCAGCAAGGTGTTGACCGCATCCTGCGCCGCCACAAAGGCGCCGGTGATGGCGGCGGTGCGGGTGCCGCCGTCGGCCTGGAGCACATCGCAATCGAGGTGGATGGTGCGCTCGCCAAGCTTCTTCAGATCGAACACGGCGCGCAGCGAGCGGCCGATCAGGCGCTGGATTTCTTGCGTGCGGCCACTCTGCTTGCCACGTGCGGCCTCGCGGTCGCTGCGGGTATGGGTGGCGCGCGGCAGCATGCCGTATTCGGCCGTGACCCAGCCTTCACCGCTGCCCTTTTTGTGGCCGGGCACCTTTTCTTCGACGGAGGCGGTGCACAGCACCTTGGTGTTGCCAAACTCGATCAGCACCGAGCCTTCGGCGTGGATGGTGTAACCGCGGGTAATGCGCACCGGGCGCAACTGGTGGGCGGCGCGGCCGCCATTGCGGAGGAATTCGGTCATGGTCTGGACTTTAAAAATAGGGGAACACAGGGCCTGAACGCAGCGATTCAGGCGCGGAAATTCAGGTGCGCTTGGCGGCGGTGCGGCGGATGGCTTCGTTGATCTCGGCAATCGAGCGCTCGATGGCTGCATCGTCCAGGTCGTCCATGCCGCTGTCGGTACCGCCGGCCTGGAACGAGGAGGCAAACGCCCCATCCTGGATGGCGTCGGTGGAAATGCCACGGGTGGACTCGAACATGTCCGGGGTTTCCCACTCCAGCGCCATCACGGTGACGTTGTCGCTGCGGGCCCCGGCCACGCGCAAGGCCTGCTCGACCAGGTCGGGCACGGCCTGCGATACCGGCCCGGAGCTCAGGCCCTTGACGATTTCTTCGTCGCTCAAGCTGTCCCACAGGCCATCTGAACACAGCATGATCTTGTCGCCCTGGTGCAGCACGATGGGGCCGCCAACCTCGAAGGCCGGCTTCACCGGCGAACCCAGGCAGGTGTAGAGCACGTTGCGGTTGATGTTATGGCCCAGCTGTGGCCCGCCTTCGGCACGGTGCTGTTCGGCGTAGGAATGGTCGCGGGTGCGGGTCAGCAGCACGCCGTCGCGCACCACGTAGAGTCGCGAATCGCCGCAGTGCACCCAGGTTGCGCTGCTGCCCTGCACCACCGTCGCCACCAGGGTGGTGCGCGGGGTGTCCAGCATGCCTTGCTTGCCTGCATAGCGCAGGATCTGGTCGTGCGCCGCCAGCAGTGCGCTGCCCAAGAAGGCGCCCACCTGGGACAACAAGGGGCGGGCCTGCTTTTGGTACAGCGCCGACATGGTTTGCAGCGCCACCTGGGCGGCAATCTCGCCCTGGGGGTGGCCGCCCATGCCGTCGGCCAGCAGGAACAGACCCGAGCCGCGGGTGTAGCAGTAGCCCATGCGGTCTTCGTTTTTCTCGCGGCCGCCCTTGCGGCTTACCTGGAATACGGAAAACTTCACTTGGCGGGCGCTCCGAAGCCGGTGGCTTCACGCACGTTTTTCTTGGTGTCGGACACCAGGGTGTCGAACTGCAGGCGCAGCTTTTCGGCCACGGTCAGCTTGGTGTAGCGGCGCTCGCCTTCGCGGCTGAGTTCTTTTTGCAGCGCAAACACCGACTGCGGGCGCGACAGCGGGTCGATGGACATGCACCATTCGACCACTTCGATCAGGTTGTCAGAGTACACCCCGCGCAGCCGCGACAAGGCCAGGGTGATGCGGTCTTTTTCCACCCGCTGCGGGGCTTCGTTCGGCGGATAGCCCTGCATGCAGGCATAAATGCAGGCGCCAATCGCGTAGATGTCGGTCCACGGACCCATGGAGGCATCGCGCCGGTACATCTCGGGGGCGGCAAAGCCGGGGGTGTACATGGGACGGATGAAGTTGCCTTCCTTGTTCAGCACTTCGCGGGCCGCGCCGAAGTCGATCAGCACCGCCTTGTTGTCGTCGGTGATGAAGATGTTGGCCGGCTTGATGTCCAGGTGCAGCATCTTGTGCTGGTGCACGATGCGCAGGCCGCGCAAGATCTCGTCGAACAGGCTGCGGATGGTGGATTCGCGAAAAACCTTTTGCTTGCGCAGGTCGCGCGAGGTGATGATGAAGTCCTGCAGGGTCGCGCCCTCCAGGTAGTTCATCACCATGTAGACGGTTTCGTTCTCGCGGAAGAAATTCAGCACGCTGACCACCGACGGGTGGGAAATCTGCGCCAGCGAACGGCCTTCTTCAAAAAAACTCTTCAGGCCCAGTCGGTACAGCGACAGCTTTTCGGGTGGCACCTGCGGCAGCAGCTCGCCCGTGGCACGGGTGGCCAGCGAGCTGGGCAGGTATTCCTTGATGGCCACCTGCCCGCCCGAGGTATCGCCGGCCAGGTACACCACGCCGAAGCCGCCGGACGACAGCCGCCGCACGATACGGTAACCACCAACTACGGTGCCAGGGGGAAGCGTGGCCGGCTTGATCTTGGACATAAATTTGGGTGGGTGGGGCAACGCCGCAAGCGAACCAGTTATTCTCGGGCCATTGCAACGATATGTACCTCTAATGCCAGTTTACAGCATGACCGGCTACGCCAGTGCCCAGCACAGCAGCGCCACCAACAGCCCGGAATCCGAGTCCAAAAGCACGGCCAACCGCCGCCTGGGCATCGAGATCCGCTCCGTCAACAGCCGTTTTCTGGACCTGTCATTCCGCCTGCCAGACGAGCTGCGCAGCCACGAGCCAGCGCTGCGCGAAAAGGTCATGGCCCAGCTCAAGCGCGGCAAGGTTGAAGTGCGCGCCGCCATCGAAAGCAGCGGCTCCAATACCCTGCCCGACCCCTCGCCGCGCCTGATGCAGCGCGTCAACTCGCTGCAGGACTCGGTCAAGGCCTGGCTACCCCAGGCTGCACCGCTGAGCGTAGCCGATGTGATCCGCCTGGCCAGCAACGAACAAGCCCCAGCCCACGACTGGGCCGAAGACGTGCTGCCGCTGACCGATACCGTGCTCAAAGCCCTGGTCGCGGCCCGCCAGCGCGAAGGCGACCGGCTGGCGACGATGCTGGTCGGCCACCTGAAGCAGCTGCGCAGCCTGGCCGCCAAAGCCCTGCCGCTAGTGCCCCAGCTGGTAGAACAGCAGCGCCAGCGCTTCATCGAGCGCTGGAAGGAAGCCATGGCCCTGGCCGATGGCGCCACCCTGCCCGAAGCCGCGCAGGACCGCGCGCTGACCGAAGCCACCGCCTTCGCCATCCGCATCGACGTGGCCGAGGAACTGACCCGCCTGCACTCGCATCTGGACGAGATGGAAAACATCCTCAAAAAGGGGGGCGAAGTCGGCAAACGGCTGGACTTCCTGATCCAGGAACTGCACCGCGAAGCCAACACCATGGGTTCCAAATCGGCCGCCCTGGAGCTGACCCGCATCTCCGTGGACATGAAGGTGCTGATCGAGCAGATGCGCGAACAGGTGCAAAACGTCGAGTAAGCCACGATTGCTATACTATGTATAGCAATCTGCGCTTAAACCATAAGCGCTGGATGCCGATTTAACCCAAATCCCGGCTGACCGGGCACTGCATTCGCGGTGCCCACCCTCCATGAAACTGACATCCCTCCTGCTGCGCTGCGCGTGGCTGCTGTACGGCCTGGCACTCTGGGCCGCTCCCGCGTCGGCAGAACCCGTGGCACTGGATGCCCGGCTGCTGGACGCACCCATGGCCTCGCTCAGCCCCAGCCTGGCAATCCTGGAAGACCCCGGCCACAGCCTGGCCCTGGCCGATGTCATGCAAGCCCGCATCGCCGAGCGCTTCCAGCCGCCGGCCAGTGCCAGTGCTGCGCTGAATCTCGGCCATTCCCAATCGCGCTACTGGCTGCGCCTGCGCTTGCAGAACCCCAGCGGCCAGCCCATCGAACGCATGCTGGAGGTCGGCTACGCCCGCCTGTCCCAGCTCACGCTGTACCAGCCAGCGGCCGACGGCGGCTACCAGGCGCAGGCCACCGGCAATGCGCTGCCGTTTGCCACGCGCGCCTATGCGAACCGCTATTTCGTCTTCCCTATCGCCCTGCCCGCCCATGCCGACCAGTGGCTATACCTGCAGGTGCAGTCCAGCAGCCCCCTGATCGTGCCAGCGCGGCTCTGGACGCCACCGGCCTTCCACGCCTACGAACGCAACGACTACAGCGCCCAGGCCTTGTACTTCGGCATGGCGCTGACCATGGTGCTGTTCAACCTGCTGCTGTACTTTGCGCTGCGCGACCGCGTGTACCTGCTGTATGTGCTGTTCGCCAGCTGCTTCACCCTGACCCTGGCCGAAGAAAACGGCCTGGCCAAGGAGTTTCTGTGGGGCGACGCGCCGCTGTGGTCGAACATCGCCACCGGCGTCGGCTTCTCCTGGTCCTGCGGCATCTTCCTGGTCTTCATGCGGCAGATGCTGAACACCGCCACCATGCTGCCGCGGCTGGACCGGGCCATCCGGCTGCTGGTGGCGCTGTTCCTGCTGTCGCCGCTGGCTTTTCTGGCCTATTTCGACGCCGTCATCCAGCCCGCCGTGGCGCTGTGGAGCCTGACCATGCTGCTGATTCTGGGCGTGGGCCTGTACGGCGCGTTCCGGCGCCAGCGCACCGCCTACTTCTTCGTCGCGGCTTTCGCCATCGGCTGTTTTGGCGGCATTGCGGCAGGCCTGAAGGCCCTGGGCTGGATGCCCAGCAACCTGCTCAGCGTGAACCTGCTGCAGCTGGGCTCGGCCATAGAAATGCTGCTGATGGCCCTGGCCCTGGCGGACCGCTTCAACCTGATCCGGCGCGAAAAAGCCGCCGCCCAGCAGGCCGCGCTCGACGCCCAGCAGCTGATGCTGCACAACCTGCAATCGCACGAGCGCCTGCTCGAAGCCCGGGTGGCCGAGCGCACCGATGCGCTGCAGCTGCTGAACCGCCAGCTCGAAGCCCTGAGCACCACCGACGGCCTGACCGGCATCGCCAACCGGCGCCATTTCGATGAAGTGCTGGCCCGCGAATGGCGCCGCGCCGCCCGCACCGGCGAGCCGCTGGCCCTGGCCATCCTCGACGTGGACTGGTTCAAGAAATACAACGACCACTACGGCCACCAAGCCGGCGACGACTGCCTGCGCCAGGTGGCCAGCATTTTGGCCAGCCACGCCGGCCGCGCCAGCGATCTGGTGGCGCGCTACGGCGGCGAGGAATTCGTGCTGGTGACCCCGGCCACCGACGGCCACCGCGCGCTGCAGCTGGCCCAGCGCATCTGCGCCGACATCCAGGCACTGGCCTTGCCGCATGCGGTGTCGGAGTTCGGCTGCGTCACCGCCAGCGTCGGCGTGGCGGCCCTGCTGCCACAAGAAGGACAAATGCCCGAGCTGCTGCTGCACAGCGCCGACAAAGCGCTCTACCAGGCCAAGGCACAAGGGCGGAACCAGGCGCTACTAGCTTAAACCAACGCTACAGTTAATATAGCTACCCGCGCCGGTGGGATATGCGCCAGGGCCGTATTTTATTGAATTACAAGCGGACGGGAATGCCACGCTCGGCCATGCGCGCTTTGGCCTGGCCCACGGTGTATTCGCCGTAGTGGAAGATGCTGGCGGCCAGCACCGCATCGGCACCGCCCAGGCTCACGCCGTCGGCCAGATGGTCGAGGTTGCCAACGCCGCCCGAGGCAATCACCGGCACGCTGACCGCATCGGCCACAGCCCGGGTCAGGGCCAGGTCGAAGCCCGACTTGGTGCCATCGCGGTCCATGCTGGTCAGCAGGATTTCGCCGGCGCCACGGCGCGCCATCTCGGCGGCCCAGGCTACGGCGTCCAGGCCGATGTTCTTACGGCCGCCGTGGCTGTACACGTCCCAGCCCGGGCCACGGATGGCCGCGTCCTCGGCACTGCGGCGCTTGGCGTCGATGGCCACCACGATGGCCTGGGCGCCGTACTTGGCCGATGCCGCGTCAATCACGTCCGGGTTGCTGATGGCGGCGGAGTTGAAGCTCACCTTGTCGGCGCCGGAATTCAGCAGCCGGCGCACGTCTTCCACGGTGCGCACGCCGCCGCCGACAGTCAAGGGGATAAAGACCTGCGAAGCCACGGCCTCGATGATGTGCAGGATCAGGTCCCGGCCGTCGCTGGTGGCGGTGATGTCCAGAAAGGTCAGCTCGTCGGCGCCCTGGTCGTTGTAGCGGGCAGCAATCTCCACCGGATCCCCGGCATCGCGCAGCTCGACAAAGTTGATGCCTTTGACGACCCGGCCTCCGGTCACGTCCAGGCAGGGGATGATGCGTTTGGCGAGCATGGAAACTCCAGGAGAAACAGATTAAACGAGGCTCAGGCTTTGCCAGCCGGTCCAGTGCGCGTCGGCCGCCAGCGTGATGGGCGTGTTGACCTGCGCGGCCTCGACGCAGACCATCTGCAGATAGCCATCGGCCGGCATGTCGGCGATGCTGGCGCACTTGGCCGCGCCCGGGTTCCAGACCACGGTATCGGCCAGGTTCTCACTCTGGGCAATGCGCAGCTGCTGCGCGCCATCGACCAGGATCAGCGGGCCGGCAGGTGCCTGGTAGACGCGGTCGACCTCGCCGTCCAGCCGCACCACGCCGGGCTCCAGCCGGTTGGTCTGAGCCACGTCGTCCCAATAAGGTTGTGCGGCCAGGCCGTGCAGCTCCAGGCGGGCCAGGTTCTGCACCCGCAGATAGGTGTGCAAGGCCAGCGCAAAGTCCAGCGGCTGGCTGCCGGTGTTGTGTACCGAGAACGCGAACTTCAGGATGCCAGGCGCCAGTTCGACGCGCAACATGGCGCGGAAGGCATACGGCCAAAGGGCCAGCGTGGCCGGGCTGCTGTGCAGTTGCAGTTCCAGCGCATCCGCCTCGGCATCGGTGGCCGTGCCGGCCGTCCAGGCGCTGGTGCGTGCAAAGCCGTGCTTGGGCAAGGGGCCGCGCATATTGAACTGCGGAAAGCACAGAGGCACGCCGCCGCGCAGCGCGCTGCGGCCGTCGAACAGTGCATTCGGGCTCAGGTACAGGCGCTCGCGGCCATCGCTGGTCCACGACAGGATGTGCGCGCCGTGCACAGCAACCAGCACGCTGTCGCCACACGCGTGGCGTAAGCGCAGGCAGGGCTGGTGGTGGAGGGTTTCGGCGCTGATCTGCAGATCAGACATCGCCGTAAAAGGTGTCGGCGCGCTCTTGGGCGGATGCGAAATCCAGGTCGCCGGTGTAGATGGCGCGGCCGCAGATCACGCCTTCAATACCTTCTTCTTCGACTTCGCACAGACGTTCGATGTCGGTGATGTTGCTCAAGCCGCCGGATGCGATCACCGGCGTGTTCAAGGCCTGGGCCAGCTTGACCGTGGCTTCGATGTTGATGCCGGTGAGCATGCCGTCGCGGCCGATGTCGGTGTAGATGAAGGATTCGACGCCGTAGTCCTGGAACTTCTTGGCCAGATCGACCACCTCGTGGCCGGTGAGCTTGCTCCAGCCGTCGGTGGCGACCTTGCCGTCCTTGGCGTCCAGGCCCACTATGATGTGGCCGCCGAACGCGGTGCAGGCGTCTTGCAGGAAACCGGGGTTCTTCACCGCTGCCGTGCCAATGATGACGTAGCGCAGGCCGGCATCGAGGTAGCGTTCGATGGTGTCCAGATCGCGGATACCGCCGCCCAGCTGCACGTCAATCTCGCCGCCCACTTCTTTGAGGATCTTGCGGATGGCCATTTCGTTCTTGGGCTTGCCCGCGAACGCGCCATTCAAGTCCACCAGGTGCAGCCGACGCGCGCCCTTGTCCACCCAGCTACGGGCCATGGCGGCGGGGTCTTCGCCGAACGTGGTGGTTTGGTCCATGTCGCCTTGTTTGAGGCGCACGCAATGGCCGTCTTTCAGATCTATCGCAGGAATGAGAAGCATGGTGCCGTGAACAGCAAGTGGAGAAAGGAGATTAAGGGGCCCAGTGCAAGAAGTTGCGGTACAAGGCTAAGCCGTGCTCAGCACTTTTTTCTGGGTGGAATTGGGTTGCGAAAATGTTATCACGTGCAATGGCTGCAGTGAACGTGTCGCCATAGTCCGCCAGGCCTGCGCTGTGGTGCGCATCCGACGGTTTGACATAAAAACTGTGGACAAAATAGAAGTAGCTGTTGTCCGGCACCTCGCCCCACACCGGATGGCGCTGGCCGCCGGGGCTTTGCTGCTGTACCTGGTTCCAGCCCATTTGCGGCACTTTGAAGCGGCTGCCGTCGGCCTGCAGGCGGCCAGCCAGGTCAAAACGCAGCACACGGCCAGGGATCAGGCCCAGGCCGGGTGTGTCTTGCTCTTCGCTGTGGTCGAGCAGCATTTGCATGCCGACGCAGACGCCCATCAGCGGCTTGTTACGGGCCGCATCCAGCACGGCTTCTTTCAGGCCCGAGTCGTGCAGCTCGCGCATGCAGTCGCGCATCGCGCCCTGGCCGGGCAGTACCACGCGCTCGGCGGCCAACACGTCTTCGGGTTTGGAGGTGACCACCACGGTGTAACCGCTGGCGACAGCCACATGCATCACTGCCTGGGATACGGAAAACAGGTTGCCCATGCCGTAGTCCACCACGGCGACCGTTTTATTTGCTATCAATGTCATAGCTGCTTGCGCAGAAGGAATGTGCTTGAAAAGCCGATTCTACTGAAAACTTTACAGAGAACCCTTGGTCGACGGGATCACCCCTACCGAACGCGGGTCCAGCTCCAGCGCAGAGCGCAGCGCGCGGGCAAAGGCCTTGAACACGGTTTCGGCCTGGTGGTGGGCGTTCACGCCCTTCAGGTTGTCGATGTGCAAGGTCACAAACGCATGGTTCGCAAAGCCCTGGAAGAACTCGTAGGTCAGCTGGCTGTCGAAGCTGCCGATCATGCCGCTGGTGAACGGCACATGCATTTCCAGGCCAGGACGGCCCGAGAAGTCGATCACCACGCGGCTCAACGCCTCGTCCAGCGGCACGTAGGCGTGGCCGTAGCGGCGGATGCCCTTTTTGTCGCCGACCGCCTTGTGCACGGCCTGGCCCAGGGTGATGCCCACGTCTTCCACCGTGTGGTGGCCGTCGATATGCAAGTCGCCTTCACAGGCGATGTCCAGATCGATCAGGCCGTGGCGGGCGATCTGGTCCAGCATGTGGTCAAAGAAGCCGATGCCGGTACTGAGGGTGGACTTACCGGTGCCGTCCAGATTCAGCTTGACGGTGATTTTGGTTTCGGCCGTGTTGCGGCTGACTTCGGCGGTGCGTTGCAGAACTGGGGCGGTGGGGGTAGTCATATGGAGGTTTGGAAAGCGGCCAGCATGCGTTCGTTCTCTTCGGCGGTGCCAATGGTGATGCGTACGCAATTTGCCAGCAAGGTATGCATTTTAGAAACGTTCTTGACCAGCACGCCCTGGGCCTTCATGCCATCGAAGGTTTTTACCGCATCGGGTACGCGCACCAGCAGCATATTCGCGTCGCTGGGCCAAACCTTGACACCGGGCAAAACCCCCAACGCTGCGGAAACGATAGCACGCTGCGTACGTATTTCCTGCGCCTGCGACGCAAATACCTCTAAATGCGACAGTGCGAACAACGCGCACTCGCAGTTCAGCACGCTGACGTTGTAGGGCGGGCGCACCTTGTCGATCTCAGCCACCAGCGCCTGCGGGCCGATCAGGTAACCCAGGCGCACGCCGGCCAGGCCGAACTTGCTCAGGGTGCGCATCAACAGCACATGGGGATGGCGCGCCAGGCGATCCAGGTAGCTTTTGCTGGAAAACGGCTGGTAAGCCTCGTCGATCACCACCAGGCCGGGCGCGGCCTCGATAATCTGCTCAATGGCCGCGTCGTCCCACAGATTCGCCGTCGGGTTGTTCGGATAGGCCAGGTAGACGATGGCCGGCTGGTGCTGGGCCATGGCGGCCAGCATGGCGGGCGTGTCGAGCTCGAAATCGGCCGTCAGCGGCACGCCGACGAAGTTCAGGCCCAGCAGCTGTGCGCCCATGGCGTACATCACGAAGCCCGGTACCGGGGCCAGCACGGTCGCACCCGGCCGGTTGCAGGCAATCGCCAGCAGATTGATGATTTCGTCCGAGCCATTGCCCAGGATCAAGCCGTAGCCCGCCGGCAGGCCAGTGTGCGCGGCCAGCACCTGGCGCAGGTAGTCGACTTGGCCGTCGGGATAGCGGTTCAGCGCGACTTCGCCCAGGCGCTCACCCAACGCGGCCTGCAGGGCGGGTGACAGCCGGTGTGGGTTCTCCATCGCGTCCAGCTTGACCATGCCGGTCGCATCCTGCACCACGTAGGAATGCATGGCCCGTACATCGGGGCGGAGGGTGTCTAAAGGGTTTCTCATGGGGCTCTTTTTGCGTAGCGTTGGGCCAATACCGCGCAGACCATCAGCTGGATCTGGTGGAAGATCATCAAGGGCAGCAGCATCACGCCGACGGTGTGGGCCGCAAACAGCACCTTGGCCATGGGCACACCGCTGGCCAGGCTTTTCTTCGAGCCGCAGAACACAATCGTCACCTCGTCCTCCTTGGAGAAACCGAGCCAGCGGCTACCCCAGGTGGTCAAGGCCAGCGCCAGGGCCAGCAACAGGCAACAGGCAGCCACCAGGCCGATCAATACGACGGGCGGCACCTGCTTCCACAGGCCTTCGACCACGGCCGCACTGAAGGCGGTGTAGACCACCAGCAGGATCGAGCCCTGGTCGACAAATTTCAGCCCGGCCGCATGGCGCTTCACCGTGTCGCCCACCCAGGGCTGCAGCAGCTGGCCGGCCACAAACGGCAGCATCAGCTGCAGCATGATGCGGCCAACCGCATCCCAGGGGTTGGCGGTGGACACGCCGCCCGCCACCACGATCAGGCTGACCAACAGCGGCGTGATAAACACCCCAATCAGGCTGGACGCCGATGCGCTGCACACCGCCGCCGCCACATTGCCGCGCGCCATCGCGGTGAAGGCGATCGCCGACTGCACCGTGGCCGGCAAGGCGCAAAGGAACAGCATGCCCAGCGCCAGATCGGGCGTCAGCATGGCCGAGAACAAGGGCTTGAGCCCCAGGCCCAGCAAGGGGAACAGCACGAAAGTGCAGCCCAGCACCAGCAGATGCAGCCGCCAGTGGCTAAGGCCCGCCACCACCGCCGCGCGCGACAAGCGCGCGCCGTGCAAAAAGAACAGCAGCGCAATCGCCGCCGTGGTCAACAGCTCAAAACCCTGGGCCACCAGGCCTTGCGCGGGCAGGATGCTGGCCAGGGTGACGACGGCGATCAGCACCAGGGTGAAGTTGTCCGGCAGGAAACGGGGGCGTGTCATGGGATTCGGGTGGGCAGTGTTGGCCTATGCGCTACTGATTTAATAGCTACACAGGAACGGTGGATATGCGGCAGCAGCCTATTTTACGTTTGGATCTGACACCCTTGCAGGGGCCGGGCTAAGGCCGCAGCACCTACAGCCCCCAGTAGTCCGCCAGGATCAGCGCCGCCTCGGCGGTAAACGCGCCCTGCTCCATCTGCTGCAGCGTGGTCGCCTGGTCCCAGAGTTCGAAATGCTCGACCTCGCCGTCCTGGTTTACGGGTTCCATGCCCTCCGGCACGGTGCAGGCGAACCAGTCTATGTGCTCGACCACGTAGCCGGCGCCACCACCGTCGTCGGCCGGGCGACGCGTAGTGACTTGGCCGCCGTAGCGCAGGCCGTGCAGTTGGTGAAGATGCAGGCCGGCCTCCTCCCAGGTTTCACGCTCCAGCGCGCTGTCCAGCGTGTCGGCGGCCGAGACCATGCCGCCCATCAGCGTGTCCCACAGGCCAGGGTCATTGGGCTTGCTGAAGGCGCGCTGCTGCAGCCAGACCCGGCCATCCGGTGCCGCGCCGACCAGATGCACCGCGCGGGTTGTCGTGCCGAGCACGCGGATCACGGCGCGTTCTACGGTGGCGACGACCTGGCCGTCGGCATCGGGCACCGCCAGCTGCTCGTTGCGCCAGACGTGGGCCAGGCCAGCGTCGCGCAGGGTGCTGGCTAGCAGGGCCAAACTTTGCGTGGCATCGCCATGGAGTTGCCAGCCCGAAATCCCTTCGTGCTCCACTTTAGATAGCACCTCGCGCAGATTAAATAAGTGCTGCGGGCCAACTTGGCTTAAAAACCCGGGCTCCACCGAACCGATCTGCGCGCTGCCGGCCCACAGCGGCACGCGCGTTCGCAACGGCGGCTGGTTGGCGCCCGCACGCAGTCCGTCCAACCAACGCGCAAACGACGGCGTACTCACAGCGTGAGGATGGTGCAGCCGGTAGTCTTGCGTGCTTCCAGGTCGCGGTGCGCCTGCTGCACCTCGGCCAGGGGGTAGCGTTGACCAATGTGGATCTTCACCTGGCCGCTGGCCACCACGGCGAACAAATCGTCGGCCATGGCCTGGGTGCTTTCGCGCGTCGCCATGTGGGTAAACAGCGTGGCGCGGGTCAGGTACAGCGAGCCCTTGGCACCGAGCACACCGGGTGCGAACGGGGGCACCGGGCCCGAAGCATTGCCGAACGAGGCCATCAGGCCGAAGGGGCGCAGGCAGTCCAGCGACTTCTCAAACGTGTCTTTGCCCACCGAGTCGTAGACCACCTTGACGCCAGCGCCGCCGGTGATCTGCTTGACCCGGGCGACAAAGTCTTCTGCTGCGTAATTGATAGCATGTGCCGCGCCATTGGCGAGCGCCAGAGCACATTTTTCTGCAGAACCCGCGGTACCGATCAGCTGCAAGCCCAGGGCCTTGGCCCACTGGCTGGCGATCAGGCCGACGCCGCCGGCCGCGGCGTGGAACAGCACAAAGTCGCCGGGCTGCAGGCCGCCTTGGGGCTGGGTTTTCTTCAGCAGGTACTGCGCCGTCAGCCCCTTCAGCATCATTGCCGCGCCGGTCTCGAAGGAGATCGCATCGGGCAGCTTGCAGACGCACATAGCCGGCATCACGCGGCGCTCGCAGTAGCTGCCGGGTGGGTTGCTGGCATAGGCGACGCGGTCGCCGACCTGCAGGTGGGTTACGCCCTCGCCCACGGCTTCGACCACGCCGGCGGCTTCCATGCCCAGCTGCACCGGCAGGTTCTGCGGATACAGGCCGCTGCGCTGGTAGACGTCGATGAAGTTCAGGCCAATGGCGTGGTGGCGGATACGGATCTGGCCCGGGCCGGGTTCGCCCACGGGCACCTCGACCAGGTGCAGTTCTTCGGGGCCGCCGTGCTGGCGAATCTGTACGGCTTGGCTGGAATAGGACATCAACAAGGCTCCTGAAAATAGTTCGCCCGCATGGTGCCACGAAACACGCGTTACAGTGCGCGCCATGCACCAACGCCTGACATTCCAAACCGCCTTGCTCCTGACCTTGCCGCCCCTGCTTTGGGCGGGTAATGCGGTAGTCGGCCGGTTGGTCCACACGCTGGTGCCACCGGTCACGCTGAACTTCATCCGCTGGGCGCTGGCCTTTGCCATCCTGCTGCCGCTGGCCGGCTGGGTGCTGAAGCGCAACAGCGGGCTGTGGTCGCACTGGCGCCGGTTTGCGCTGCTGGGCCTGCTGGGCGTGGGCCTATACAACGCGCTGCAGTACATGGCGCTGCAGACGTCGACGCCGATCAATGTGACCCTGGTGGGCGCCAGTCTGCCGATGTGCATGCTAGCCGTGGGCGGACTGTTTTTTGGTGCCACGGTGACGCGCCGCCAGGTGCTGGGCGCCCTGCTGTCGCTGGCCGGCGTACTGCTGGTGCTGAGCCGCGGCGAATGGCAACAGCTGCTGGGCCTGCGCCTAGTGTTGGGCGACATCTTCATGCTGCTGGCCACGCTGTCCTGGGCGTTCTACAGCTGGCAGCTGAGCCAGCCGAAAGACCCTCCAGCGATACGCGCAGACTGGGCGGCCTTCTTGCTGGCGCAGATCACCTTCGGCCTGCTGTGGTCGGGTGCGATGACGGCGGCAGAATGGGGCTTGGGCGCGGCCCCCATCCAGTGGGGCTGGCCGCTGGCCGCCGCGCTGGCCTATGTGGCCATCGGCCCGGCGATACTGGCCTACCGCTGCTGGGGCGCGGGGCTGCAGCGCGTAGGACCGAATGTGGCGGGTGGCTTCATCAACCTGACGCCGCTGTTTGCCACGGTGCTGTCAGCTGCCTTTCTGGGCGAATGGCCGCACCTGTACCACGGCCTGGCGTTTGTGCTGATCGTCGGCGGGATCGTGGTGTCGTCCAAGCGCTAACGCCGAATGACTTTACGCAGCAGGTTCTTCACATCGGTATAAAACGGCTGTGGGTCGCCTGCGTTCCACACGTAGTAGCCAACGCCGGGGCGGAAGAAGTCGCGCACAAAACGCCATACCTCGGCTACGGGACGTACCGGAAAGGTCCGATCGACGATCTTGCCCGGCTGCAGACAGATGCGCACCAGGCGCTTGAGCTCGGTGCTGACCATGCGGCAGCGCTGGCCCCAGCGCACAGGAGGCAGCACCGGCATGTCCAGACCACTTTCCAGCGCATAGGAGATCACGCCGAACCCTGCGCCGCATTGCACCGCCAGCGGAAAGCTGCCCCAGTAGCGGCCATTGATTTCCATCAGCACGGCGCGGCCAGTGGCGGCGTCCCAACGGTACTCGACCATGGCCACACCTTCCCACCCGATATGGCGCAGCAAAGCAATCGACTGCTCTTGCAGGTCGGCATGCTGGTCCAGCGGCACGGCATCGCAGACGCTGGAGAAACCGCCCTCGGGCGGCCACTCGGCCACGCGCAGATGCTGGAAGCGGCGCACCGCCTGGCCTTTGTGCATGTAGAAAAACTGGCCCAGGCCGGTGCCAGGGCAATAGGCTTGCACCATTGGCCATTCGCCCACCGGCTGGTAGCGCGCGGCAGCAGCCAGGAACTCGGCAGGGGTGTAGACGTATTCGGCCTTCAGCAGCTCCAGCCCAGCCGGGCCGAGCTTGCGGGCGATGGCGTTCGGGTCTTTCCACTTCAACACCGCAGGGAAATGAAAGCGCGCAGCCAAGGCCTCGGCCTCGGCCATCGATGTGGGTTCGGCGGTCTCGGGCACAGCAATGCCAACCTCGCGCGCAGCCTGCAGGGTGCGCTGCTTGTCCAGCACCATGGTCAGGGTTTCGGGCGTGGGCACTACGGGGCGCACGCGGCCGAACGCATGGCGGTTCTGGGCCAGCCAGCCCATGTTGACCTCAGACACGGCGATCAGACAGCAGGGACCAAGCTCTTCGCCCAGTGCCACGATGGCGGCGATCAGCTCGGGGCTGCGCGGCTGGGTGATCACCAGCTTACGCGCCAGGTAGCGCGACGACAGGCCGATGGCATCCGGGTCGTAGGCGATGCCGATGACGGTGACGCCCGCTCGGCCGAGTTCACGCACCAGCCCCAGGCCGATCTGGGTTTCCAACCCCAGCACGATGCAGGGGGGACGGGGTTGGGGAGTGGGAGACATGGAAGCAGTCAAGGTAAGCGCCGTAAAGCTTGTTCTACATAACGGCGAGCAGTCGACGTCCAGCCTACCCGCGGCTGCGAGACCTTGGCCGGGCCGATGGCGGATGCGGGGCCAAAGCTGCCAACGGTGAAGGTATCGCGGTGCTGGCCCAAGAAGGCGCAGAGTTGCGCAAAGCGCTTCACCACCACCCAATCGGGCTGCGACAAGCCGGGCTTGAGCATTTCAAAGTTGTGCGATACCAGTACGAAGTGCGCCATGCCCGCCCGCTGCGCGCTCCACAGGGCATCCCGCATTTCCGCAAAACTGCAGGCGCCCACCTGGGCAGGCCGGTCTTTCCCGAAACCATCCTGGAACACCGTGACCGGGAAGGAGGTGACACCATCGACAGCAAACACGGACTCCAAGTCGCGGCCCTGCAACAGATCCGGCGCGCTCACCGCATGACAACGGTTTAGGCTGCTATCGAGAAGCAGCTGATTGCGATGCAGCGCGGTAAAGGTGTCTTGGTTGGCCGCAAAGCTGCCGGAGCGGAATGCAGTAATAGGACCGCTGCCCGCGGCCTCCAGCATCTGTTTGCCGCAGGCTATCAGCGTGGTCTGCTCTTCCAGGGTGTAGTAACTGAGATGCTGGCGTTTGCTGGCGCAGTCGGGAATCAAGGGCTGCAGGGCTTCGTCGGTCCACTCAGGGTGCAAATGCAGCTGTACATCCTGCCCAGCGGCGCGGATCAGCCCGACGATGGTGTCCAGGTACGGCTGGCCAAATCGGGCTGCAAACAGGGGCTCGACAAAGAACACGCCCTTTAGACCGTGCTGGTTGAGCAGCTCCAGGGTTTTGGGCAGGGCATAGTCGCCGTGGGCAGAATGGCCGTAGACATAGCGCTCGAAGCAGGCGGGGAATGCCCGGTCCAGGTCATTCCAGCCGTTGCACCAGACTTCGATATCGAATGTCAGGTAGACATTCATTGCTTGATGCACGGGCTGCCGGCCGCGCGCAGGTCGGCGACCAGGCCGCTGACCGCCGAGTGGAGCAAGGTGAAACAGGTCCGAAAATAAGCATCCGACAGCACATGGGGGTCATGCAAATGGATGCGGTGCGGTGCCGCCCAATGGCCCAGCAAGGCAATCGACGCAGGCGGGATGCCCGCGGCACGCAATTGCTCTGCATGGCGGATCTCCATGACCAACAGCAAATCGGTAGGACGGAACTGGTAGTCCGTCAGGTCGGTGGCGGTATGGGCAGACAGGTCCAGGCCGAATGGACGGGCCGTCGCCACGGCTTTATGGAACGCCGGTTGCCCGGTCATGGTGGACAAGCCTAGCGAACAAGTGCTGACGCCTTGCGCCCGTGCCACAATTTCCGAGAACGCGCTGCGGTTGATATTGCCCAGGCAGACGAAGACCAGGCGGTCTACGTCCTGCAGGCGCGGGTGCAGATACTGCTCTACACGACCCGTTGCAAACTCCAGTTGCCCCAGCACGACCCGCACCCAGCCGCGCACGGTGCCGTAGTTGGTGTCGACCATCTTCTGTAGACGGGCTAACCAACGGCTCACGCGCGGACTCCGGTGAAGATCCAGTGGCAACTGCGCTGATGCCGGCAGTTAAGCCGAGCCGAAGGGAAAAAGAGAACCATCATGTAGCGAAAAAGTACCAGAGTTGCAGCTTGCACAAGGAAGCTAGGTGGGTTTTACGCGCGCAGCAGATTGCCCGCAAACCGCGCGCCGAAACGCATCTTGCTGCGGTCCCAGGGCGTGAAGCGTGGAATCTGAAACAGGTCGGTCTCGACATGGGATGCGCCCCAGGTGGTGGATACCGCGGCATCGAAGCCGAGGTCACGCACGATGGATACGCTCTCCGGTGAATAGTCGGCACCCGGTTTGCCATTCGGGTAGGCAAAAAGGCCTACCCGCTCACCCAGTATCTGCTCCAGCAAGCGGCGACTATCGGCGATTTCTGCATGGGCGGCATCCGCGCCCAGCTTGGCCAGAATCGGATGGGAGCGGGTATGCGCACCAATTTGCATGCCCGCACTGCGCATCTCACGCACCTGCTGTGAGGTCATCATCAGATCATTGGGCAGCTGCACGCCTGCACACACGGCGATTTGCTCGGCAAGCGCCTTGCGCTCCACGACGGGCAGGTACTTGATGTGGCCAATGATGGACTCGATAGCCTGGCGCTTTTCTGGCAATGTGCCGAGCGCATGCACGCCCAAGTGCCCAGAGCCATCGGGCTTGGCCAGGCTTGACAAATCAAGCTCCGCCAAGGTGCAGCCACGCACTGACTCAATGACCGAGTCGTTCCACATGCGACCGCCATCGAGGAAGTCGGTGGCGAT
This sequence comes from Rhodoferax sp. OV413, assembly GCF_900104385.1. Lineage (GTDB taxonomy): Bacteria > Pseudomonadota > Gammaproteobacteria > Burkholderiales > Burkholderiaceae_C > Rhodoferax_B. The sequence goes on from NZ_FNJA01000001.1 coordinate 1,468,631, forward strand.
GAAGAAGGTTGCGGGCAAGCCATAGCGCGCCAAGATGGGCTGGGCGACGGTACGGTTGTCGGCATAGCCGTCGTCAAAGGTAATGGCGACGGCCCGTTCGGGCAGTGTCCGCGACTGCAATTGCTGAGCCGCCAGATCAAGCGGCAATACATTGCACCAGGATTTCATCCACCGGCAAATGGAATCAAACGTGATGGCATCGACTTCGCTGGGGAATATCGGATCTGACTCGGGCAGTACACGGTGAAAGATCAGGACCGACAAGCGGCCACGTGCACCGGCAGGCGACAGCTGCTTCAAAACGGTTTTAAACATAGCTTTAGACCGCGGCGGGCTTGCGTGCCAGCCCGGGGATATTTCTCCAGCCTGGCACGTAGGCGGGTTCGCGCTGCCAGCTACGTTTCTCCACCCATACCCGGGTAAGAACCACCAGCACCATCACGTTGTAAGGCAAGTCAAAATAGGCGAGGCTCAGGAATGCGCCACCCACGGCATAACCGACCAGGCAGACCTGGCACATCGCACCGAGGTCGGCGCACCAGGCGGCTTCTGGAATTTTGGCTGCCTTGGTGCGCAACCATCCAGCCGAACGCCAGGTTGCGATCCAGAGAGTTAAAAATAAGAACAATCCGACAAAACCGTGGTTACCTAAAACCTGAAAATAGATGCTGTGCGCAGCATGCACCTTGTCTGGGTAAGGCGAGTAGATAGCAAACAATTCAGGTCTAGCCGCATCAAAACCGACACCAAGTGGGTAGTGGAAAGCTATGTTCCAGGCATTCCACCACGCAGAAATGCGGCCCATGGATGAGTCATCTTCCTGATAGTCCCCCATAGAAGACATACGCCCCATCCATGCATCAGGCATAAATGCCACCAGCAAGGGAACCACCAGAGCCAAGGCGGCGCCCACCATAAGCTTGTTTTTGCCATTCCACCAAAGGAAGATCGCCATAGAACTAATGGCCAGCAAGGCCCCGCGTGAATAGCTGCCGAGTGACGCAACCGCACACAACACAATACCAACAGTCATAGCATAGCGGGCCCAACGCCCCACCAATTGCATTTGCAAAAACCGTAGCAAAGGAATAGCCATCACCAAAGACAACGCAAACTCGTTGTTGTCTTCGATAAAAGAACCCGGGGGACCCCAGACCCTAAAGTTCCCGCCCGTCAGCAAAGTAAATAACCCCCCCTTAGCTCCCAGCAATGCCAGTGAGCCAGCAGCCACCCACATCAAAGCCAGAATATGCTTCTTGGAGTGCAGCAGCGTCAAAGCCACCAGAATCATCATGTCAATCTTCATGACCTTGTTCCATTGCCAGTAGTCTCCAGCTCTATCGACCCCGAACAGCATGGATAAGGTCATCCAAATCATGAAGATAAACAGTACAACGACCACCCGCGATTTGAATGGGGACGCTCGGTCTTTAGTAATAATTAAACCCAAGACTGTTGCGACAACAGATATTGCAGCCAGCGGTGCATCGTACGCAAACCCATACGAATAGCGATGTGGGTTCATGATGCTCAACCAAGTCCAAAGCATGACACCAATCCAAGGCTGTCGCAGTGCAGCGATGGCACCTGCGAGCACTATGGCTACGATAAGAATGTCACGCATGTTGGCGGCTACCTTGTTTAGACAGCATGGCTGATGATGTAGCGAAATTTACCGGATTTTTCTGCCGCGATGGAGTCCACCAACTCCACCTGCACTGCGACCCCCTGGCCCAGCCGACGCCGGAATCCGGCCACGATCTGGTCGACCATAGATGGCTGAAACTCAGGCCCTGCAACCACTTGCACGCGGGTCAACGCACGTGACTCTTGCACTACCTTGAAAGACTGCACACCTGCCAGATCGCGCAAGATATAAATGAGCGAAAGCCCATGCATGACCGTGCCATCGGCAGCAATCACGAAATCGGTACTGCGACCCTGGATTTCCTTGAGCATGGGCAAGCCGCGGCCACAGCTGCAAGTACCAGTGTCTAACACGCCGATGTCACCCGTGCGGTAACGAATGAAAGGAAAGTCGCCGGTTGCCAGATGGGTTACGACAATCTCGCCCGCAACGCCTGGCGGCTGCACCACACCCGCTTCATTGACGATCTCCACGATCAGATCTTCGGCCGTGAGATGCATGCTACCTGCGGGGCATTCGTGGGCGATAAAACCGGCGTCTCGCCCACCATACCCGTTAGCGACTGAGCAGCCAAATACTTGGCTAATGGTGGCACGCTGGTTGTCGTACAGGCGCTCAGATGTGACGAATGCGACTTTGATGCCCAGGTCGTTCATGGCTACACCCCGCTTCTGTGCATGCTGGGCAATATGGGTCAAAGCCGAGGGGTAACCGAAGAGCATCTTCGGCCGGGTACGGCGAATGGAGGCGATAAAACTATCGAGTTTGGCCTCGGACATTTCAAAAGCAGGCAGCAATTGGGTACGAAGTATCTGATCACGGACATGCTTGATACGGTCTTGCCCGCCCAGTTCGATTGGCGAGCCCCACACCACAATTTCGGCGTCCCCAATGTCCACATCCCACCAACGGGTGGCTCGCCATTTAGCGGCCACATCATGGCTGACACGCTGCCTACCAATATAAAAAATCAGCGGCTCGCCACTGGAGCCACCGGTATTGAAACGGGCCAATCCTTGGGCGTTATCGGCTTTCAATGACTCGGTATGGGCCCGGATCTTCGATTTATCAAGAAACGGAAGTTGCGCGAGCTCGGCCACATCGCGAATTTGGTCCGGCTGGAAACCGATCTCGGCAAACATGTTCCGGTAGTAAGGAACATGGGCTTGGGCATGGCTCAGCAATTGGCGCAGCCGCGCCAACTGGAGTGCACGAAGCTGGTCCACTGGCCACCACTGGGATGCGTCCATCTGCTTGCGTACAGCTACCGTGGTGTGTTTTTTCAAACGCTCGTGCAGTGGAAAAAACAGCCCCGAAACCAAGCGCGTATAGAGTCCAGACATGGTTTTAAGGTCCCTTGGCGGACGTGGGCTGCAGAATCAGCTCTTGAGCAGAACCCGCTGCAATGGCTCGGAATTCCTGCAACAGTACAGCGACCCGCTGGTCCCAGGAGTTGTCACGGGCATAGTCCATGATGAGCTGTGGATTCCAGGTTTGACCAAGCGCTTTCTGCATGGCCTGCAACAAAGCGGCTTGGTCTTCAAAAGGAACGACATAGCCCAGATCGGGTTGGCACACCACCTCGCTATTACCGCCCACATCGGTGGTCACCACAGGAAGACCGCACGCCATTGCTTCCAAGAACACATTGGCCCAACCCTCGTTACGGGTGGAAAGCACAAACAGATTGGCTGCAGACAAAGGCAGCTTGAGCTTATCGGGAGGCATCGCGCCCAAGAAGTGCACGACCTCCTGCATACCTAAATCGGCAACTTGCTTATGCAGCTGCGCCGTCCAATCCCCTTCTGCGCTAGGGCCTCCGACCACTAAAAACCGGATGGCCGGAAATATCTTCTTCAGGTCGGGTAGACAGGCAATCACGCGGTGAAAACCCTTGCGCTCACACAGTCCACCAACAGACACCAATACCGGGGCGTCCAACGGCAATCCCAAAGCCTGCCGCGATTGGACTTGCGGGAGCGCATGAAATTTTGCTAGATCAACCCCATTGCCAACCACGCGGACTTTGTCTGCAGGTACCCCCATCTCCACTGCTGTTCGCTTCAATGCATCTGCAACTGAAAATATCCGTGCGGCCCGGGCCATGGCCTTCTGCATCAAACGACGGTGGGAAGGACTCTTGGCCAGGCGTGCTTCGGTGCCCCGCAAAGTAATCGTCACGGGAAGCGTCAGCCAGCGTCCCAGAAGCGTGGCCGCATAGCCATCTGGATACGCAAAATGGGAATCAATGATTTGAAAGTCAAACTGGCGTTTAAGGCGCCACAGCGTGGACAAACTGCCCAGCGCCATGAAAAGCCCGTCCAAGGACTTGAAGATACCCGGCACAGAAAAATACCGCGGGTAAAAGATCTCTACACCTGATTGCAACTCTGACCGCGGGGCATCTGGTCGGAAGTGCGGACGCCATTTGCGAATCAGGCTTTGAAAAGGAAACCATGGAACAGGAGCCACCACTTTCAGTGGCAAAGCTTGACCCACGCGGAACATGCGCTCACGGATAAACAGCCCAGCATTCGGCTGCCCTGGGTGCGGAAACAGCGAGCTGAACACAACAAGCCTCGGCTTGTTGTCACGCATGCTCGGCTCGCTGGGCAAGCAATCGCTCATACACAGGACGATAGCGTGCAACGCTGACGGGCCAATTGCGCTCAGTTTCTACAAAAGAGCGCGCTTGGGCTCGCAGTGCGGGCCAGCGATCTTGATTCGCCAGCAAATCAAGTACCTTGCTTGCCAGTGCATCCGCGTCATCCGCCTTGAACAAGGTCCCTGTTTTACCGTCTTGTATCAACTCCAAATGTCCACCGACGTCGGACGCCGCCAATAATCGGCCCTGTGCCATGGCTTCCAGCGGCTTCAGCGGAGTTACCAACTCTGTGAGACGCATGGAGTGCCGTGGATATGCCAAGACATCAACCAAGTCGTAATAACGACGCACCTCGGCATGTGGCACACGCCCTGTAAAAACTACTTTGTCTTGTATACCCAAGGCTTGTGCCTGGGCCTTCAGAGCCGCGTCTTGTGGCCCGCCTCCCACCAGAAGCACCCGGACATTAGGCACGCGTTGCAGAATCTGCGGCAAAGCATTTAACAGTACATCCAGGCCTTCATAAGCGTAAAAGGAGCCAATGAAACCAAGGACCGTGCTACCGGCCAGGCCCAATTGGCTCTTGAGCGCCATATCCGGCACGCCCCCAACATCAAACGATTCGATATCCACCGCATTGGGAATCACCGTCACGTTCTCGGCAGGAATTCCGCGTGCCACGATATCGGCCCGAAGGCCTTCACAGATGGTGAACACATGGTTGGCGCGCTTGAGCGCCCTGGTCTCGAGCCGGCGCGTAAATCGGTAGCGTAAACTGCCCTCCTCGGTTGTTCCATGGTCTACGGCCGCGTCCTCCCAAAAAGCACGCACTTCGTAAACGACCGGAATTCCCAATCGCTTGCCAACCCGCAGCGTCGGAAGCGCATTCAATACGGGAGAGTGCGCATGCAGTATGTCGGGACGTACCAGTTCTGCGACCTGTTGCAAACGACGTTCCACTTGGCGCATCAATGCCAGTTCGCCCAAACCAGGTAAACGTCCAGCGACAGCGGGCGCAGCAGTGCGATAAAAGTGCCAACCGTCTACGGTTTCTTCCAGCGGGCCATCCGCAGTGTGCTTGGGTGTCGTGAGGTGAAAAGTTTCCCAACCCAGCTTGCGTTGCTCTCGCAAAATAGACAGCGTTCGAAAGGTATAACCACTGTGCAAGGGAATGGAATGGTCCAGCACATGCAATATCCGCGTCATACGGGCGCAGCCTCCATCGGAGCAGACACCTGTACATCCGACTGCATAACATTGCGCAAAAATGCCTCAAACATCAGCAGAGTCCACAGCGGAGCGCTGTAGTCACGCGCGCCCGAATCATGAGAATCCACCAAATGCTCAAGGTATTTGCGGTTGAACCATCCCGTTTCCGCTAACCGTGGGCCGAGCACGGCATCACGTACCCGCTGGCGCAGTGGCCCCCGAAACCAGCGGGCCAAGGGTACTGAAAACCCCATCTTGGGGCGGTACAAAATATCGTGGGGCAGACGAGGCTCCATGGCCTTCTTCAACAGATACTTGCCTTCTTGCCCCTGGACCTTTAACGAAGATGGCAGTGTCGCCATCCATTCAACCAACTCGTGGTCCATCAACGGCTCTCTTACTTCCAATGAATGGGCCATGCTGGCACGGTCCACCTTGGTATTAATGTCACCCACCAAATAGGTTTTCAAATCGAGGTACTGAATCAGCGCGAGTGGATCATCGGTATTCGCCCGGCCTGCATGGTAGTTAAATACTTCCTGCGCGTTGTATCCCGCAAGCTCGGTCTTGAATCGGCCACTGAACAACTGCTCACGCATCGGGTCACGCAAAATCGACACGGAGTGGAAATAGGCTTCTACCGAGTTGCGAGAAAGACCTTCAAAAGTAGTTTTTGCCCTGAACATCCGCGGCGCCCAATCGGCCTTTGGATACATGCGCCCCAGGGTTTTAAACAGAGGTTGCCGCAGCGCCAACGGCATAGAGGAGCGCATTTTCTCCTCCATCAAGTGCAAGCGGTAACGCCGATAGCCACCAAAGGTCTCATCTCCACCATCGCCAGATAAGGCTACCGTGACATGCTTACGCGCCAATTGACATACACGGTAGGTAGGGATGGCTGAACTGTCCGCAAACGGTTCGTCGTACAAACTCGCCAAAGTGTCAATCAGATCAAAGTCATCACTTTTCACCATCTCCACATGGTGATTGGTGCGATAACGATCCGCCACCGTCTTGGCGAACTCGGATTCGTTGAAAGCCGGATCATCGAAAGCAATCGAACAGGTATTTACCGGCTCCGTGGATATCTGGGCCATTTCGGCCACCACAGCGCTAGAGTCAACGCCACCGGAAAGAAACGCACCCAAGGGCACTTCGGCAATCATGCGCAAGCGCACCGACTCCTTGAGTCGCCCATCAAGTTCGGTACAGGCCTCTTCCACGCCGATCTGGTTGTCCAGCGAGAAACGCACATCCCAGTATTGTTCGGGATCCGGGATCGCATGTCCACGGAGGATGGTCAATGTGTGGGCGGGAGACAGCTTCTTGGCCTGCCGAAAAATCGTCCGCGGCTCGGCGACATAGCCCAGGGCAAAATACTCCTCGACGGCCAAAGGATCCATGTCACGCTTGAGGCCACCATGGGCCATAAGGGATTTGAGCTCCGAACCGAAAAGCAACATGCCGTCGTCCAGCAAGGCGTAGTACATCGGCTTCACCGCCAAGCGGTCACGGGCCAGAAAGAAGGTGCCTAGATTGCGGTCCCACAAAGCAAAAGCAAACATGCCGCGGAACCGTTTGACGCAATCCTTGCCCCAGGCCTCCCATGCATGAACGATGACTTCGGTATCACTGCGGGTGTGGAATACATGCCCCAGAGCTTGCAGCTCAGGAATTAGCTCTTGGTAGTTGTAAATTTCGCCGTTGAACACCACCACAACCGAACCATCTTCATTGAAAAGCGGTTGCTGGCCGGTAGCGAGATCAATGATCGATAAACGTCTATGCCCCAAGCCAACACCAGGCTCCAGATGCATTCCGCCCTCCACAGGTCCCCGATGGCGCTGGGATTCATTCATCCGGTGCAAAACAGCCCGATCTATGTCACGGCCACCACGAGTATCAAAAATGCCGGTGATTCCACACATGGTATTTATCTGGTTGTTGGAGGTAATTGCAAATTGCCCAACGCGGGGCGCAGCAGCTGATCGTACAAGCCTTGGTATGTACCAACCATCGCTTGCAGACTAAATTTTTCTAGAACGCGCAAACGACCTGCAAGGCCCATGGATCGGGCCAGTTCGGGCTCCGAAGCCAACTGCAGCAGACTTAATGCCATGGCTTCAACATTGGCCGCCGGGATGATGTGTCCGGTAATTCCATGAACGACCAAATCGGCATTACCTCCAACGTCGGTCGCGACAACCGGAAGACCACTGGCCATCGCCTCCAAAATAGTGTTGGAAATGCCTTCGGCCAAAGATGGCAGCACAAAACAATCCAGACTTCGCATAATGTCAGGAACATCACTACGCTCACCCGGCAACCAGGCAAGATCAGCTACGCCAGCAGCGTCCAGCACTGCCTGACACTGGGTACGCAAGTCACCATCACCCACCAAAACAAGACGCAAGCGTGACCGGAGTACCGGCGCGATTTCCAGAACACGGACAAAAGCGCGCGCCAATGTGACCTGGTCCTTCACTGTTTGCATGCGGCCGACCGTACCGGCAATCCACAAGCCAGAGCCGGTAAACGGACATCCTGCGACCACCAAAGAACACCCCGGCTGCGATGGCGAAAACAGAGCCAAATCAACACCGTTGTAAACCTGAGTCACTTTAGAAGAAGGCACTTTTACCTTCTCTACCAAGTAATAAGCCAAATCGCGCGATAAAGCCAAGTAATGGTTAACAAATGGGCTGTAAATACGACGTATCCATTGGAACTTTCGATTACTACCGTCTAAATCCCCCACGTCTCGGCCATGCTCACCGTGAATCCGGACACCAACACCGGCAAACCAGGCTGGAACGACAACCTCCAAAGCCGCAAGATTACGCGTATGGACAATATCCGGGCGCAATTTCCTGAAAATTCGAAATAACTGGGGATACAACTTGAAAGCATGGCCTGGGGATTTATTCAGAGCAAAAAAATCCACATCACCTCTAGTAATTCTATGGTGGAAATCAGTAACTTCCGTCAAGGCCAAAACCACATGTCGATAAGAATCAATCGACATATGATTAATCAAATTGACAACTCCATTTTCCAGCCCGCCAGTATCAAATCGATACACAACATGCAGTACCAGAGGACGCTTATCCTTTACAGTCGCCACAATTTATAGCCGGCGGCTTGTATTGCACCGCTATCAAATGCCGATTTAACATCAATAAAAGCGCCACCTTTAATTAATTTTTTCCCGAAATCCTCTACGGATAGCTCCGCATACTCTTTATGAGCAACGGCAGCCACAATGGCATCAGCGCGAGGCAAATCATCCCACGACAATAATCGAACGCCGTATTCGTGCATAGCCTCTTCAGCCTCTGCTTGCGGGTCAGTTACAAAAATCTCAACGCCGTAGGATTTCAACTCATTAATAATATCAATTACTTTAGAGTTACGTAAATCACCACAATTTTCCTTAAAAGTCAATCCAAGTATATTAACGCGAGCGCCTTTAATATAGCTACCCGCGGAAATCATATGCTTGATCGTTTGTTCGGCAATAAATTTACCCATACTGTCATTAATTCGACGACCCGCCAAAATAACCTCCGGCTGATAGCCCAACATAGCAGCTTTATGGGTAAGATAATAAGGATCCACACCGATGCAATGCCCGCCAACCAAACCCGGTTTAAACTTCAAAAAGTTCCATTTTGTTCCGGCCGCCTCCAAAACTTCGGTAGTATCAATTCCAATTTTATCGAAAATAATTGCCAACTCATTCATGAGTGCAATATTCAAATCACGCTGTGTGTTCTCAATAACCTTGGCAGCCTCAGCAGCCTTAATTGAAGATGCGCGATGAACGCCAGGAATAATAATTTTTTCGTAAAGCTCAGCCACTTTTTTTAAAGTAGTCGGAGTATCACCCGAAACAACTTTTAGAATTTTTGTAAGCGTATGCTCTTTATCGCCAGGATTTATACGCTCGGGCGAATAGCCCACAAAAAAATCCTGCTTCCATTTCATACCGGACTCACGTTCAAGAACCGGTATACAAACTTCTTCTGTAGCACCAGGATAAACCGTAGACTCATATACGACAATTACTCCCTTCTTCATGTTTCTACCAACACTGGTACTAGATCCAATGAGAGGATGGAAATCCGGAATATGCGCAGCATCGACTGGTGTAGGAACGGCAACAATAATAATATCTGCCTCGCCCAGCATTTTCGGATCAGACGTATAAACTGCGCTAGATGCCGCACGCATCTCCTCATCAGACAATTCTCTAGAAGGATCTACACCCTTTTGGCAAGATTCAACTTTGGAAATTGAGATGTCAAAACCTATCGTTCGAAAATGCTTACCAAACTCAACGACCAAAGGTAAACCAACGTAGCCCAAACCAATTACTGCAACAACGCTCATATCAAAATCTCATTCAAAATTAAGACTAAAAACCACTCTTTAGATATTTATCAACGACATCAAAGTTTTTATTCAGAAATTCATTCAACAGAAAAACTGATTTACCATCACTTTTTTTCTCCGTATATAAAATTATGACGGCAGAATCGTCCTTGTGCCCAAGCAGTCTTTGCAGGACGCTATAGATTTTAGCTAAATGATCATTTTTAGTGAGTATTCCATTTATCCAGTAGACCTGCCAGACAAGCAGCCGAGCGTCAGTTAGTTGCCCCCCTGCGGTGGTATCTCGTAACTCTGTAGCCTTGACTGGAAATCGGATAGGACCCGCCTCAGCCTGCCCGCTTGCCACGCCGACTGGCGCCCAGTATCGATCATTACTTGCAACCAATACGTTATCAGAGCTTACCAGCTTCTTATCATAACTTTGCTCATGATAATAACCAATATACAAACCAACATTATCATTCTCATTATTAGAATAACAATTATTTAGTTCAAGTGAAGCATTCTTAAAAACAGGCTTCAATTCTGCACACGAAGACTTGGGGGAAAGTACCCAGCCAGTCTTTAAAACCAAAGATGTTTCAGAGGGAGAAGTATATGAATAATTTTTATTATATAAAAATTTCTGCACCAACCAAGGCAGAGAAATAATAATAATTAAAAAACAAGACAATGCGATCAAAGGAACAGAGTGAAAAATCTCCGAAGATAATTTTTTTTCCCCAACGGATAATTCAACAACACGAGATGGCTCAGCCCATCGTGCACCCGCCATAAACATTAAAACAATGACCAAACCAAAAAATAACCATCCATAGATAATATGATCAACTCCCACCGCAAGCTTATTCCCCGAAAAATGTCCTAACATGACAATGAGATAAGCGCGAATCCAATTCGCAAAAATGGGAACAATGATTGAAATCAGTATAAAAAAAACTCGGCGACGGAAAGACTGGTAGTTGAGATAAGCAAAAAGAGTTCCCACTGTCAACGAGGCAATCAGATAACGCACTCCACTACAAGCTTCCACAACTGACCAATTTCCAGAAGGAATAACAAATTGCAGTCCTTCACGGTAAACAGGAACACCACTAAGTCGCAATGCAAAAACTGTGAAATTAGCGGTCCATTCCATCAATTGAGGAAAAAGAAACTCACCAAGAGGTACGGAAAAAAATAAAAAGAAAAGGGGGAAAATAATTATCGATGTGATAGCCCATCCAAAAATAGCAGGTACCAACAATACCAATAATGCGACCACACACAATTGTGTAACAGAGTTCACAAATGCCAGGTCACCCAAAGACCAAAAGAAAATAATTCCAAGTAAAGGAATTAAAACCCAGAAATTAACTTGAGGAACTCTTGTGGAAATCAATACTCGTTGTCGCCAGATAAGCCAAAATACAATAGGGGCAACAAAAAAACCGTGTGTAAAAGTTTCGGAACGAAGCCAAATAGATACCATTCCCCAGAAAGTATCGCGGAACAAAAATAATACCAAAATAAACAGCACGGCAAAAGCCAATATAGATTGGCGCCAAGCTTTAGAATAATTATATTCGTCTTGATTCACAACACGCACCGAGTTTCAGGAATATCAAGGTATCTATTGATTCCCATCAAGTGGGCCGTCCAACTGTAGCTCTCTAAAACTTTGAGCCTGCCGGTACATCCCATCTCTTTAGCCAGATTTGGGTTATCTAGCAGCATACTAATTTTCAAAACGAAATCATCAACGGTCTCAGCAGCAAAAATTTCCTGACCATTCAGTGCATCGATGGCGTCAACACAAGTCGCTGAGGCAACTACTGCTCGGGCCATTGCCATAGCCTCCAAAATTTTATTCTGAATTCCACGTGCAACTCGCAACGGAGCGACGACAACCGAAGCATGCTGTAAATAGGGCCTCACATCCGACACAGTGCCAGTAACAATAACGTTGTCCGAAGCCAAATCAAGCACAGCAGACGTTGGATTTCTTCCCACAATATAAAAAAATAATTGTGGATATTTTTCACTCAACTTTGGGAGTATTTCACCCACAAACCACAATACTGCATCAATATTTGGCCAATAATCCATCGCTCCAGTGAATACAAGAGAATACTTAACGGAGTCTTTCAAATTCGATGAAAATGGCGATGCACGTAATTCACGCGGTGAAAAATACTCGGCATCAACCCCATTATTTAATGCACTTATTTTTTCCGAAAAATCAAATGACAACCTCTTAAATAAATTAACTTCATTTTCAGTTACAAAAAATGAATGCTCAGCTTTTTTAGAAATTTCACTCTCATATCTCAATAAATTCCGGCCTTCCCTGCGATACAACCATGACATAGGCCATTTATGTCGATTAGCATACTCAGTCCATTTAGCTGAATCGACATCCACAAAATCTACCAAAAATCTAAAATTCGGTATATCTGATACATACTGAGCCATCGCAGAGGAAAAAATCACTGCTATATCGATATTATTTTTTTTCACAGCATAGGATACCCATTTTTCAAAAGACGAACTACGATAATAGGTCAACGAAAGAGAGTCATTACCTAAAAGTCCGGCAACACTACGTACTTTCGAAAAAATAGGATTTAATTTCTCTATATGTGCATCAACACACATTTTTTTTACAACATCAATATATTTAAAATCATCAGGATCATCAACAAATGTTCCAAGAAATATATTGTATTGAGAAGAAAGATGTTTAAGAAGATTGTACGATCTAACCTTATCACCTTTATTTGGGGGATACGGAAGTCGATGTACCAGATATAACAAATTTTGCAAGATACTCAGCCCAAGCTTCTAACTATAAACGGGCCAATTGCGTTTGCCATAGAAATAGGCATACGACGCCAAACATTAATTAAAAACTTATATTTAACATTACTGGGATTATTTTGTGGAACATCGTCACGTTTGTATAAGCAATATTCATAATTTAAAGGAGTAGGCTCAAACCCCCAGTTTTTCTTAAAAGAAAATGAGCCGGTACCATTTTTACTACGTCCGTAATCAAATATTTTCAATCCACGAAGACACGCCCGACGCATCAACTCCCAATATTTGAAATCATTTGCCGCCAATTCCCGAGCAGACAAATCATCACCCGCATAATAAGGAAGAACTTCATTTCGGAAATAAAAACTAAACACACTACTTAATGGTCGCCCATCGGCGGAAGCAATTGTTAATATTTCACAGCTATCGCCAAATTCATCTATTAACGCTTGAAAATAAGATATTGGCATTGCAGGTGTTCCATGCCTATGTACGTTATCTGCATACAAATCGAAGAATCGCTCTACGCCAAAATCTATTTCGCTGGTCAAATTATTTTTTATCCCTTTGCGAATCATGGCACGCTGCTTCCGCGGAACCGCCAATAAATTTTCCTCTTCCGTTGCAAATATTTCTTTTCGAAAGGTAACGTATAAATCCTGCAAAGGCCAATCTTCATGTTGGCGAACGGTATTTCTAAACTCCAAATGTGAAACTTGAAGTCGGATCGCTATTTCTTTTGCCTCATTTTCCAACGCATCTATGACCAGGGAATTTGATGCAGCACATCCCCCATAAACAGCAAATGGCAAGCTAGCCAGTGAATTGCCAAAGAGCAAGCTGTTTACATGAGCCAAAGGTAAAACACCTCCAATTTCCCCATTGGCTTCCGCGTACAAGAAATAGGTATCGTGTCTAAATACTTTCCGTATAACGTTTTGCCATCCCGCAAGATGAAAAAATGTAGCGGTTGAGCACTTAGATACAAAAGCATCCCAACGCTTTGCTGTAGCAATATCTCCAAATGCAAGTCGCTTGATTAGCAGCACGGGCGCAGACTCAGACACTGTCGACACCATTATATTCTTTATTCAAAAACACATAATCCATTCTATCCCAATGAAAATCATTTAACAGTTTATGCAAACGATTCTCCATTTTATTGATGTTGATGTAATGTCTGAATTTTGTCTTTTGATTAATACCAATCACACGTGGTTGCTGAACATCGATCTCCCAAGGATGAAAATAAAAAATAGCTGGTTTATTTTCTTTGTTATTTATTTGATTCAAAAGCCATTTTGACAAAAAATATGGAAAGAGCCTAAAGTACCCACCCCCACTTGATGGAAGATTTTCATTAAATAATTTAACGGTTGTGATCGGTATTTCCAAAAAATTACCGCTAATTTTTACGGGGTATCTAGAAAAGTTTGGCATGCCATAATGGTCATGCTTAATAGGATAGATACTTGAACTATATCTATAGCCAGCACGCTCCAAGCACTCAAACACCCAAAAATTACTAGCGCCAATAGAAAAACTGGGCGCTCTATAACCTTTTATTTGCACGCCAGAAATATCTTCAAGAATCTTTTTTGATGAATCTATATCAATAAAAAAGTCTTTTTCCGAAAGATCACTAGCTCTTTCATGTCCGTATCCATGACTCGCTAGTTCATGACCTTCACTAACAATATCTTTGACTAATTGAGGATAGCGCTCAGCAATCCATCCTAAAGTAAAAAATGTCGCCTTAACATCATGATGACTCAATATTTCCAATATTTTATTTACATTTCTCTCAACGCGACACTCACAATCATTCCAGCTAGAGCGTGCAATATATGGTGCAAATGCAGATACCTGAAAGTAATCTTCTACATCAATAGTAAGTGCATTAAAAATAGTATTATTTTTCACAAAAATAACTATGGAACTAGGGTTGCATCCACTGAGCCAAGTCGGCTACGATACGCTTAGCAGCATTACCATCCCAGAACTCTGGAATATTTCCGTGCTTTCCATTACCTAAAAATATTTCATTTACTCCAGAAATAATCGCATTTCGATCTATCCCAACTAGGGTATTGGTACCTTGTTCAATCGTAATAGGTCGCTCGGTATTCTCACGCAACGTCAAACACGGAACACCCAAAGCCGTTGTCTCCTCCTGCAATCCACCAGAATCGGTCAATACCACAGAAGCATCAACCAACAAGCCCAACATTTCAAGGTAGCCTTGGGGTGGTAGAAGAACCATCCGGCTCGAATCGATCAGGGATGACAATTCAAACTTGTCAATATTGGCTCGAGTACGAGGATGAAGTGCAAAAATCAAAGGCAACTTTTTGGAAACTTCAGCCAAAGTTTCTAGTAACCCACGCAATGTCTCAGGTTGATCGACATTGGAGGGGCGATGCATAGTCACAACACCGTAAGGTTTACCAACTCCAAACAGGCTGTGATTAACACCGGATGAGCGCAAAGTTTCCATGAAGCTACGTGCATGTGCTCGACTGTGTAGCAATGAATCAATCATGACATTCCCAACGAAGCACAGCCGATCAAGGCCAATACCTTCACGTCTTAAATTGTCTTCGGCGCTACGCTCCGTGGTGTACAGCCGATCCGCAATCTGGTCGGTCAAAATACGATTTATCTCCTCAGGCATCGCGCGATCGTTACTGCGTAAGCCTGCTTCGACGTGTGCAACAGCAATCCCTTTCTTGACAGCCACCAAGGTACAAGCCAGCGTTGAATTAACGTCACCCACAACAATGACACACCGCGGTTGGTGCGCATCAAGAATGGGTTCAAAACGCCTCATGACCTCTGCTGTCTGCACCGCGTGGGAGGCAGATCCCACTTCCAAATTGATATCCGGACGAGGCAATTGCAAATCGTCAAACAACTGGTCACTCATATCCCGGTCATAGTGCTGACCTGTATGAACTAGCAAAAAAGGCAAAGGAGGCACGTGTTGTGCTAGAGCGCGTAAAATAGGCGCCATTTTCATAAAATTAGGTCGGGCACCTACTACGCAAATAATAGGATTAGAATTAAATGAAGTTTTATTCAGCATTTTTATTTTCTTCTGCGGATTGATCTATTGGCTTAAATATTTCTTTAAAAAAAGATAACATTTCTGAATTCACTCTCTCCAATCGCAACATACTTTGCTCCAATCGATCAAAGCGATTTTCTTGCTGAGCGCTCTCAATTTCGTTTATTTTACTTACAATCGATATATCTAAATTCTGATTCAAGTTAAATTTTTTCGAAGTCAAAATCCGACCCATATTAAATCCAACCTCCTCTCTTTGAGGTAATGAATTTAAATACGTTGGGAATATAGATTTCTGAGCAGGTCCGGATTCCTCGTGAATTTCACGAGCAACTTCACTTACATCAACAGCTGTGAGTGCATCTTTATTCTCTAAAAAACCCAACAACAATAATCTATCACACACAGAATTTATACGTCTTGGTATTCCACCACTCACATTAAAAATTTCATCAAATGCGGCTGCATCAAAATTGGGCCGGCCAGTACCACCCGCACATTTCAAGCGATGTTCTATATATCCCTGCGTTTCTTCCAAGTCCATGGGACCAATGTGGCAGGCAGCAATAACTCGTTGTCGGAGCTGTTGCATTTGTGGATTCTGTAAAATATCCCGAAACTCTGGTTGCCCCACTAAGAAACTTTGAAGCAATGCCTGCTTGCCAAATTGAAAATTTGACAACATTCTGAGTTCTTCCACTGCCCGAGGAGTTAAATTTTGCGCCTCATCAATAATAAGCAAACAGCGTTTACCTAGACTTGTTTGACTCACTAAAAATGCCTCTAAGGCCATTAATAAATCAGCCTTAGACACATCTTTAGTTCGAACTCCAAATGCGGCGCCTACCATGCGCAACGTATCTTCTGCATCTAGCTGTGTACTAACAAGATTTCCTGCAACGACTTTTTCAGAATCTAAACTATCTAATAATCCACGAACAATAGTTGTTTTTCCGGCACCTATTTCACCCGTGATTACAATAAACCCTTCGTTACGAAGAACACCATACTCAAGATATGCTTTAGCTCTTTTATGTTGCTTACTAGCAAAATAAAAAACAGGATCCGGATTGAGCTGAAATGGTTTGGTGTTTAAACCATAAAATGATTCGTACATAAGCTAGAACTGAACAGTTAAGCTGCCTAAAACAGCAGTTTCTTGATAGGGATTAACTGTACTTGACGACAATACACGCCGTGCCCCGACTGTAGCAAACATCTTTTGCGATATCTTAGAAGATATATTTAAATTTATCGATTTTATCTTTGAACCTTGTGTGACAGTGTCACCATATGTTCTCTGTATTGAATATTGCGAACTTAACGAGGTATCTGGCGTTAACTTATGAGAATAAGTGGCGCTTAATCCATTTTGTCGAATATTTCCAGATCTAGAAAAATCATCCACGTTCACCGAAGATCCATTAATACTTTGACCAACACTTCTGGTAATCGAAAAACCAACTGTATCCCGAACACCGAGCAACATAAATGACAAATCTTTTGTTCGCTGTATCGACGCACTTGAGGTCAAATAGCCATTTATAGTTGATGGATCAGAAATCAATCCATTATTCTGTAAAAAATCTCGAACCAACTGAGCTCTCTTAATTGGGTCTGGTTCAATTGAAGAAAATTGCAGGAAAAGTAAATCATAGAGAGAACCGGTACCTGCATTCAATGTATTGCTACTTGACACAGATACATTTTTTGAATCATTAAACGCCCAACTTGTGCGCGGCGTACGATGTTCAATAGTCAATCGATGCATTTTACCCAGAAGCTTATTTTCAGCGTTAAACGACAATTTTGTGGTTTCTGCTGGCGTCCAATTAACACCATAACCAGAAGTTCTAAAACTTTGCTTTTCAGCGACTACGTAATTCGCCGTTTCACGACCGGTAGTAGCAGAAAAACTTAACTGCCTATTTAATGAATAAGTTAAGGATAACTTGAGATCATCAACTTGAGTTTTTTCACCATTACTTCGTGTATTTTCTTGGCGTGAAATATTTGTACCCCAGCGCAACCTCCCAAATAACTCATCACCATTTACTGCTAAAGAGTACTGATTTTGATTCGAGTTTGCACTTTCTAAAGTTTTCGCACGTGTCGAAGAAAACCCGTATCTTGCTTCATAGTTTGCATTATTCAAAAATCGTCCGCGCAAATATGGAGAAATATTGTAGGTAGAAACTTCAGTTTTATTTGAATTACTCAAACCCGACGCAACCGATTGGGATCCAAATGCTGAAATAGTTTGCTGCGAAATTGCCGCTGAAACATCAATGAATGCGAAATTATCTAATACTTCAGCCGAAGCGGAAGAAGCTAGTAAATTTTGCAATGAATTCTTGGAATTTCCACTATAGATATATTGATGCAATGAATAATCAACATATCCTCGAATACGGCCAGAACTCCTGTTAAATTTAATACCTGGACTTATTTCACTAATCCACCCAGAGTCGCCAGATCCACTTTTAAGCGATACATTATTGCTCCAAGTTTCCCCCAAAGATAGACGAGGAACTATTGAAATACCTAGAGAAGAGGCAACAGCGGATTTAAAAGAATCTGGAATATCTTGAGCTATCGAATTAGACAAGTTAAAAATATACAATAAAACAATAGAAGAAATGCGTGATCTTCCAAAAATGTATTTTGTCGCTATTTTATTCATGAATAATTTTCAATAAATTAATCACGCACTTTGTTGTCCATAGCCGTATCCATATCCGCCATATCCGCCATACCCACCTTGGGAGCCACTTCGAGCTTGGTTTAATACCATCAACTTTACTGGACAGGCCTCAATTGAAGAGAGTGCATGTTGTACATCTGCCTGCAGTGTTTTTTCAGCATGCACCACCATGACGATTTGCCCCATATGTGTGGCCAAAACTCTAGACTCGGTAGTAAGTAACAGTGGTGGAGAGTCAAATATGATAATTCGATCAGAATATCTATTTGCTATATTTTTTATAAGTTGACTCATGGCATCACTGGCAAGTAGCTCTGTGGCACGCAGATGCGGAGTTCCACTTGGAAGCAATGTAAGTTTGTCAATGTTAGTTTTCAGTAAAACACTTGATAAATCGTCCACATCGCCAACTAACAAATCTAATAAACCGGGACTAGCTGGCAAACCTAACATCCTTAGCACCGAAGGTCGAGCAACATCTGCATCAACAAGCATTACGGTATTATCTAGCTCAGTAGCTATGCTCATAGCCAAGTTAATTGCTGAAAAGCTTTTTCCCTCGCCTGCCAACGCGCTTGTGACCATAATGAGGTTACCATTTTCAATGGTAGAAGCACCTCGCCCCATCGCATTGGTGATGAGTGGACGTTTAATGACGCGGTACTGGTCAGCTATCTGGGAACGTGGCGCATTGGGACTTACGATTCCGGCGGCAGCAATCGCATCTAGATCTAAAATAACTTTCCGAGATACAGAGATAGTTTTTTTTGAAGAATCCTGTGAGATGATTGGTGCCACGGGATCAACTTCGACGTGATTCACCCGATCCTCTAACTTAATAGCAGGTATAGGTTGCACGTTGTTTTCTAGATCAACACCTGCACGACGAAGCTGCTCTAGGCGCTTCGTAGCCTGTTCAATTAAGCTACTCATGAAGTTAACCCACCTGTCCAGAAATGAAGGCTAACGTACCAATAGCCACGATAAAAAAACCAATTAATCCGCACGAAGCAAATGCGAACTTTCTTAAGTCTGAATGTTCACGCCTCTTTGCTGCGTCATTCATAACTAATGTGACCACGCCCAATAATGGGAGATCAACTGCACTACGCAAAGCTCTCGCATCATGGAAAACAGGACGCAACTGACTTGCCGCAAATGATGCAAAACCACCTGCCCCCAGAGCCACCGCTAAAGCTAAAAGCAATAATAGCAAGCGATTTGGTGCTACAGGTTTCGGAGAAACGCGAGGAGGATCAATCAATCTAAAATCGGCGACACCTGCCGCAGATTCCAAATCACCAGATAAAGAAGCAGACTCTCGACGACTTACCAGATCTTCATAATTCTTCTTATTAATTGCATAATCGCGATTCAACTGTGCGTATTCCGCCTCAGTTTGTGGTGCGGTCTTCATAGATTCACGAGCACGTTCATAGCGAGAACTATATTCGGCAACCCTAGCTCTGAGCGAAGCAACCTGCACTTCAGATGTGGCCAAAAGACGGCCTAACTCTTGTACAGCTAAACTATTATTTGCCGGAGAAACTGGATTAGCTATAGCCGTCTTACGCAGCTGCAAAATCTCCTTTCGTTTCAACTCCTCTAATTCTTTTATCATCCGGCGTGCACCAATTACGTCCGGATGTTGTTCGGTAAATCGTTGCAGCAATCCATCCAAGTTTCTTTTTTGAGTCTCGATTCGAGAATCAATTTCAGGCGTTGCCAGAGATTGAGCGGACTCCTGCAATAAGCTTTTGGAGGAATTATTAGCATTTTGCGCCTTCTCTCCTTCCAGCTGGACTTTCGCAGCGTCCCGAGCGTTTTCGGCCTCCCTCAGCTCCAATTTCGCTTGGTTAAGCTGCGCACTAACCTCACCCAATCTCCCTGCAATATCGGTGCCACCATTTGCGGTTTGTACTTCAATATTTCTTAATTTAAATTCTTTCAAGCGTGCTTCAGCCGATTCAAGCTTCGCCTCATAGGTTTTTATTTGCTCATTAATAAACTTCTTTGCAGCATCAGTATCTTTTCGACTATCTCCAAGACTAGATTCAACAAATATAGACACCAAAGACTGAACTACTCGTTTGGCCTTCTCTGGGTTCGAATCTTGGAATGAAAGAGTGTACAAATTATCACGAGCGGTACTCTTTATCTGAAGTGTACTCATCAGGCGTTCGATTAGTCCGTCCTGTGCACTTTTAGACGCATTACCCAGATCAAGATCAGCCATGCGAATTAGTTTTTCAACATTCGGCCGAGTTATGAGTGTTCGACTCAACATTCCCACTTGCTGATCAACATTAGGCTGTACTGCAAGACCCGACATCAGGGGCTTAAGAATAGATTGGGTGTCAACATAAATACGAGCGGATGCCTCGTATTTATCAGGAACACGCAATACTATACCTGCACCAACCAATCCGACAAACCAAGCAACTATTACACCAAGCCAACGATGTTTCCACGCACCTTTGGCAAAGGTTAAAATTTGGCCAATTAACTCGTCCATTGATTTATTTATTTAATGTTAACTAAGTATATTCGACAGTATTTTTCCAGTAACATTATTAATTAAAACCAACCCTGCGGAATAATTAAAATATCACCAGGCCTCATTTCCACATTTCCGGAAACATCGCCACGTCGAATTAAATCTTTAAGACGAACCGAATATCTTTTATCCCCTTCGGAAGTGCGCAATATGGTGGCACCATTTCCATCAGCAAAATCTGTTAAACCGCCAACCGCAATCATTACATCTAAAACTGTCATCTTGTTTTTATAGGGTAAGGTTTGTGGTTTAGCAGCCTCCCCTACCACACGAATTTGTTCACTATATGGCCCAATAAACCCAGTAACAATGACAGTCACCACCGGGTCGCGAACAAATTTAGACAGTGCGCCCTCAATTTCACGAGCAACTTCGACAGAAGTTTTCCCTTGTACAACTAATTCATCGACCAACGGCGTAGTCAGTTTTCCGTCAGGGCGTACTGGTACTGACATAGATAATTCAGGATTACGCCAAACAATAATATTAAGAGAATCGCCGGGGCCAATAATATAGTTATAGCCGGAGGCAGCAGCAGCGGCGGGCGCTGCAGGAAATTTGGTTGAGAAAGTGGAGCATGCCGTCAATGAAAAAACAGCAATTACAAGAATCAACCGAATACTCTTTGTCAAAACAGCGTTGAAATTTTTCAAAATATATCCCCTGTGCATAACTTAAATTCTACCTATCGCGTCTATGAATGTAGCTTATTTCACACTGCGCACGTTATCGAAAATTCATCCTTTTCACACTAAGTCACGCCATCAGATCAACTGCTACCACACAAACGTGTCAGAACCACCACTTGCATACCCTAAACCCGCTACGTCAAGGTAATTTTCCATGCAAAATAGGTCTAATAAATTTAAGAAGAAGGCGTTGAAGAGGGTTGGAGTTGCCAAAAGGACGCCAGGTAAATTTAAGCCGTTGATGGTAGCCGTCAAAGTGCATGCCCCAAGGAGCAGCTCTGATGCCCCCACGGCCCAACAACACCTTGAGCACCGAAGTACCCATGACGCCGGAACACAGATCACATGCCATGATCGTGGATGGCCCACGCTTTTCTTGGAAATTTACCGCCTCGGGAGCAACCAGATAATTCCGATTAAGCATGGCTGGAGATAAGCCGGCAATGAAGCGGGCGTACTGCTCCTGCTGA
This sequence comes from Rhodoferax sp. OV413, assembly GCF_900104385.1. Lineage (GTDB taxonomy): Bacteria > Pseudomonadota > Gammaproteobacteria > Burkholderiales > Burkholderiaceae_C > Rhodoferax_B. The sequence goes on from NZ_FNJA01000001.1 coordinate 1,490,774, forward strand.
TCGAAGCCCTCGACCTTAAAGTAGTCCTCAAAGCTCATTCCATCCGGTCGAAAGTATAAAAATGCAACGCCCATTCCCAGAGGTGCAGCCGTCAACGCGGGTATGCCCTTTTCACGACATTTAGCAAACACCAGGCGTCGAGCTGGTAATGCAAAGAAATCTAGACTGTCGACATAAACATCAACATCACGCAAAAACTCATCTACGTTGTCCGCGTGTACGCCATCGGGCAGAAGTCGCAGATCCAATTCTGGATTGATATCACGTCCCATGTTAGCCAAGGTATCGAGCTTGGACTGCCCCATCGTCGACATGAATGCACCTGCTTGGCGATTGATGTTATGCACATCAAACTCATCAAAGTCACTGATAGTGAATTGACTAATCCCAAGCCGTGCGAGCGTCAACAAGTGCCCCCCACCCACCCCCCCTAATCCAGCTATCGCAACACGAGATTTGCGCAACTTATCCTGCTCAGCGAGCGTGACCCAACCAATGTTGCGCGAAAAGGCGCGGTCATAGTCGAAGGTGATCGGGTTAGCCATGGACGCGCTCACTTCCTAAATTTTTGTATTGTGCCCCGACGTCAGAAGGAGTCATCGCTTATGTATCTCGTTATAGTAGTCATGCAACATTAGATAGTGGCGCAGATGGCGCATTCACAAGGAAACCTTCGTGAGCAGTGACACACTGACGCATATTCTCGAACTCGCTCGCTGGGCACCGAGCGGGGACAATACGCAACCATGGCGATTCGAGATAGTGAACGACAAGCAAATCCGGGTGTATGGCAACGACACACGCGAGCATATCCTTTACGACTACGATGGGCACCCCAGTCACATTGCCCATGGCGCTTTGTTGGAAACGATGCGGATCGCCGCGTCGGGTTTTGCACTGGCAAGCCAATGGACTATTTCTTCGCCGAACGACGATCGCAATCCCATCTACGATGTTCGGTTCGAAAGCAATCCCACCATGGTCCGCGACCCGTTGTTCAACTCCATCGAAGTGCGAACAGTACAACGCCGTCCAATGAGGACTTCCCCGCTTACCAACCACCAACGCAAGGCACTTACTGACGCTGCAGGTACAAATTTCAGCGTTGAATTATTCGAATCGCTGGATGATCGCATCCGGATAGCCAAACTACTCTGGCACAGCGCAAAAATTCGTCTGATTTGTCCGGAAGCGTATCCAGTACACAAGGATATTATTGAATGGCGTGCTCGTTACAGCAAAGATCGCATCCCTGAGCAGGCCGTTGGCGTTGACCCCGCTACTGCCCGCCTAATGGAATGGGTCATGGAAAGTTGGGAGCGGGTTAACTTTTTTAACCGGTATCTTATGGGTACAGTAGCACCTCGCATTCAACTTGATCTGCTGCCGGCAATCTGTTGCGCAGCCCATTTACTGGTTAAGCCGAAGCACAAACCCGCAGAACTTATTGACTGGGTAAATCTGGGTGTAACGGTGCAACGTATCTGGCTTACCGCCACACGAGAAGGACTTCATTTACAGCCGCAAATGACTCCCATAATCTTCCGCTGGTACGCTCGCGCAGGACGCCATTTCTCCAAGGAGCCGGGCTTGTTTGATTTAGCTCTCAAATTGGCAAGTAACTTTGAGCGGCTAGTCCAATCACCTCAAAATGAAGATTTTGGATTTTTCGCCAGAGTTGGCATATCACAACAACCGAAAAGCCGCTCCATCAGGCAAGACCTTGCTTCACTGATGAAGGCTTGAGGTGCAACAGTGCCGTCCCTCCAACAATCAGCACAATTCCAAAAGCACGGAGGGCGGTAATTTCCTCATTAAAGATTGCCGCACCCGCAAGCACCGTAACGGCATTAGCCACAGCAAGCTGTAAAGGCACAATGACTGCAGCCCTACCACGCTGAAAAGCGGCTTGCAATAAGATCAGGCCGAATACGTTAGCCAAGATAACCGCCAATAACAGAGGATCAACTATGACGGCCCACGTCATAACAGTTTGTCCAGCAGCGGAATAGGCTACGGTCATTGCCTTCGTCAAAACCGCGCCAGAACCAAAGCAAAGCCCCACAACCAATGCCAGAAAAACCTCTGGCCGAAGTGCCCAACGGTTGGCGAACAACAACGTCAATCCGGCTAGCACCGCGCATACCAATAATATTTGCAGATGCATCGTATTAAATGAAGTGGCATACGACACCTCCGCATTCCAAGCTAGTGCGACTGCTCCCAGCACCGTCATCAACACGCCCCCCCACTCAACTATCTGAAGCCGTTCTTTGAGGAATACCACGGCCAAAATAACTAGCAGTAAGTCACCTGCAGACATCAGCGGCTGCACCAAGCTGATATCGCCAAGGGCCGTTGCTTGCACAAACAGCACCCAGCCGAAACTCGTCATGACGAACCCGAGTACCCAGCGCCAATCCGTCGCAAGTGAGCGGATTACTTGCCATACCGGTGCACCGCCAATCTTTGGCTGACCGTCGGCCGACAATTTCCAGAGAAAGTAGCCCAACTGAATCAATACAGTAGCGGCTAGCGTGATGAAGACTACGGCCATACAGGGTGTGAAATTGTGAGCCCTCATAATATACGGAGCGCAGCCGGCACGACATCAAATTGCTGTCGATATTTTTTACACCAACTCCTGAGGCGCAAGCCTACTTCACCATATTTTCTTCGCAAGCTGTTGATTTGTATAGGAAATTATCAGATTGGCACGGACCATGCATTTGTTCCATAGGCAGGTGCGGGATTGTCCTCACTGGCAATCAGATCTTCAACAGGTTTTCAGGAGTTAACGAAATGAAAAAATTTACAAAGTTCGCTTTGACAGCATTGATCGCAGGGATGACGATGGCTGCTCAAGCTTCGGTTGTCATTGACGACTTTGACGTCAATCAAGGTGTGGGTCAATTGAGCGATGCCAGCGCCGATGGATCTGGCGTTTACAACAGCGTTACCGGCCCTGCCTCAAGCATCTTGGGCGGCGAACGCGACATGTTTATTACAGCCCTGACTACCGACGGTTTTGGCGCACAAGTTTCGACCAATGTGAGCGGTGGCCTGCTGAAGTACAGCACGGACACCGGTGCGTCTGGTCGCTCCATTCTGAAATGGGACGGCGTTAACGGCGTCGCAGGCGTATCAACTGGTAGCGAAGCGAACTATCTGGCAACCCTGAATCCTACCGGCTTGGGTGGCCTGAATCTGGCTGCAAGCGGATCTGGTTTCAAGATTAAGGTCAAGGAATCTGATCTGGGCTTTGATTTCGCAATCACAGTTTACACAGATGCTACCCACTGGACTACTCTGGTTCTGTCGTCGGAAGCCCATCACAACTTCCTGCCTGACAACACTCCTATCGATTTTGCTGACTTCTTCGGTGTAGCCAATGAAGCAGGCACGATCCTGAGCAGCGGAGCACTGCGCTTCACCGGCACCGGCGGTTCTGCCGATTTGTCCAGTGTTGGTGCAATTCTCGCAACGATCAATTTCACCGGTAGCGAAGCCGAGATCGATCTGCAAATCGGCGACGTGCGTACCGTACCTGAGCCAACATCGATTGCATTGTTCGGCGCAGCTCTGCTGGCCATGGGTGCAGTTCGTCGCCGCAAGACTGAAGTTAAGTAATCAGCTTTCTGCTTGAAAAAAAGGGCACTTCGGTGCCCTTTTTTATTATCTCGGTGTGATTGAGCAGCCATCTACGGAAGACAACTAGACAAAGAACCCCACCCAGTCAATCGCAAGTGGGTCGGGATCGAGGCGCTTCTTAACGGAAGTAAGCAGGGACGAATGGACAGGAATTTTCTGAATCGCGATAAGCTGCAACGGGTTATCCATCAAACTGGCGATTCAAGTACGGGGCTATTCGACTCTATGTCGTGACCGGCACCCAGTACCGCTCTACAGCTTCGGCTTTGCCCTGCATACGGCCAGCATAGGCCTGTAGGGTTGCTACACAGTCCTGTCGAGACGTGAAAAACTCATTAAATTGGCTGCTGTAGAGCGCCATGACATCTATTTTTTTCCCCAACCGATCTGATATCTGAACCACCAAGGGTTCAAGTGCCAGCTCTGGCTCCATCGCGATTTGCTTGCGATATCGCGCCATCAGACGATATAGATAAATACTCACAGCGGGGACCGCTAACTGACGGACGACCCACGGCTGGAGGTTCTTCATCAATGCAGTCTGTCCATACGCGCTGGCTGCTTGCCGCCAGGCGTTTAAGGCATTGGCCGGAGCCAGACTGAGATCCGCTAGACCACGCTCATAATGAGCAATCTCATTGAGGCGATAACGGGTGCTATGGGGTATGCAGCAATAGGGAGCATCCTCATAAAAAAGCAGGTTTTTACGATCAATCCAAGGCTCGAAAACCAAGTGTGCCAGCACGTGGTCCACGTGCCAGCCTATGCCCAACGGCACGTAAATCTGTTCAAAATCCAACTCGTCAAGCAACGCGAACAACTTTTCGCGTAGGGTTGGCAGCCATTCCATATCTTGCGCGACGGGCGGACGAAACAGGTTTCCCAAACGCTGATAAGCATCGCGGCGAAACGGTGCGTCCAACTCCTGCAAGCTGAACGATTCAAACCCCAAAAATCCAGCCGCATCGGCCTCCTCTTGATGCCGTTCATCGCCCAAAACGGCGCCATGCAATTTCAACCCCGACAAGTACCGGGTGAACAAGTTGAGCACCAACACTGGCCCTTCCTCAACTAGCTTGGAAATGACCCCGCCGCACGAAAAAACTGCATCATCCAGATGGGGAGAGATAAAAACAGCGCGGTAATGCGTGTGGCGAGGCTTATCCATGGTGACCTAGCGCAAGCACATTGCGGTAGGCGGCCCCCAATGCCTCCACCACCAACTCCGGACGATAGGCACTGGCACGCTCACGGCCCGCTTCGCCCTGCGCGGCACGGGTAGCAGGTTCTGCTGCCAGCAGCAGCAAACGCCGGGTTAAATCATTGACCGAATCCGGATCAACGATAAAACCATTGACGCCTTGCGCAACCAACTCCTCTGCAGAAACGATAGCGCTGGTAACAATGACAGGACGCCCAAACCACATAGCTTCCATCACCACCAAGCCTTGTGTCTCCATCAAAGATGGCAACACAAACACATCACAGGCAGCGTAGTAGCGCGCCAGTGTCGGATGATCAAGAAAGCCTAGGAACTTGACCTTATGTTCTATGCCCAGCTCGGAACACAACGCTTCCAATGCATCGCCCTCGGGCCCATGACCGGCAATCCACAAGAAAGCGTCCGACACGCTTCTTTGTAACTCTGCAAAAGCCTTGATGAGATAAGGAATATTTTTCTCAGGCCCAAGTCGTCCAGCATACAAAATTGTGAAACCAGATGGGCGTTCAGCAGGCACCACATCTGCGCTAGCTTTGAACACCACAGGGTTTGTAATGAAGCGCACAGGGGTTTCCACGCCCTCACTGGATATTTGCTGCGCCAACTTGAGTGAAGGCGCAATAACCAGATCAAAACGATTGTTAAAAGCCACCATCATCTTCCGAATCAATCCTCGGAATGGCCGCATGGGCAATGGCTGCGTCAGGACCTCCGCACTGAAATGGTAGGTGGAGATCTGAGGCAGCTTGAGTGATTCGGCAACGCGACACACCTGCCACATCATGAAGCCCACGTAATGGTGGTGCACAAGATCCGGTTGTATCTGCTTGAGGATTCCACGCACAGTCGCGGTCGAAGGTAGTGCCTGATAAAACCCGTATGCCTTAAGAGTAAACACCCGATAAACGGTAACTCCTTCCCATTGCTCGATTTCAGGTTCACCTTTGCGTCGGGTGGTGATAACGGCAATTTTGTGACCACGCCGGGCCAACTCAGACGCAACCAGCTTGATATGAACTCCAACCCCGGTCGCTGCAGGCAAAAAATCGTCGGAAACCATGCAGATGCTTAGCGGTGTTGACATATTCAAACCTCAAAAATAATAGGTTCCAAGCATTTGTATGACGCGACGATCGGGCAGCACCCCGTATTCGCTGGAAGGCCGGCCCATGTGTTGTTGAAGCTGTAGGGCCACATCGAATTTGGACCAATGGTGCCGCAGCTCAACCCAAGCCAATCGACTGTGGTCACCCGCATTCACGCGCAGGAAAGCTGTCAAATCCAGATCCTTGAGCCAGAGGCTTTTCTGGGTCACATAAATCAAGTAAGCCTTACGGGATACCAGCTCCTGGAGCCGCTGGGCCTCCAGCAAGTAGGCGACCTGGCTCGCAGGCATTGCCCCCACAGCAGCCCAATCGGACTGCTTCAATGCAAAGCCGTTGTACTGGTACTCGGTCGTAACAGAAAGCTTGCCAAGCGTTGTGTAAGTAACACCACCGGTAAATCGATTCCGGGCGACGTCAGTGCCCGGCAATGCCAATGCACGACTCAACAGATCCGGCTCCTTGCCACGCGACCATTCCAGATGGGCAACAGCAGCATCCGACAACAACGCCGTAAGACTACTCCCCACAGTCGCCGGCTTATCTTGTTCCTTGTAGAGCAATACCTGGCTGCTCACACGTTGGGAAAACTGTGTACTGAGGGCCATCAGACCACGGTTCCGATTGTTGGTAGACCCAAGGTCGAGGCTCCAGCCATCGCTACTAGGTCGATTGGCTAGTTTTGGCGAATATGCCACCGACAACGCACCGTCGGACCACAGCCGCTGGCCGCGCAACATGACGGTGCCAAGACGATTTTCCCGCAGTGCAAATGGATTGGCTGTGGTCTGGTTGCGCAAGCTGCCATCGCGAAAGAAGTCGGTCGGGTTGTAGCCATAGCCAGGTCCATAGCGCAGATTGATTCGGCCAAACTCCACGACCGTATTGTTGCCTTCGGGCTGCCAGCTCAGATAGGCCTCGCGCAAACTATTGATGGTTGCGTCAGCACCGGCATCTGCAGGATAAACATGGTCAAGACGATCAGAGACAACAGCGCTATAACCCTGGCCAAGCTTCATAGAGTGCGAGAAGTCGAACGACGCCCGTCCGATATTGTTGCTATCCGTCTGGTAGCGCTGGCTGGCATTGCCCAACGCGCCCTCGACAAAAATCTTGGTACGTCCGCTAGCTTCGGGGGCAACTTCGGTGGCGCTTTCGAGACTGAGTGCATCTGCATCCATATCAGCGCACTGCGCAGGCAGTGCCTGCATCAACGCCATAGCAAGGGCAGAACAAAGCACGGAACGATTGAAAAAATGCATGGGCTTACTCGGGTTGGAAACGAGGCAAATAATCTCGCTGCAGCCATGTATCGGGAATGGCGCGTGCGACATAGTCAGAGAACCGCATCAGCGTGACCGATTGCGGATTGAGCCCGTCAATGATGACGGTCTCGGTGGGGCGCTCTACACCGAGTTGCGACTGAAATCGGCGGTAGTAAGCTGTCTTGAGCAAGCGCGACGACTCGGCAAAGAAGCGTGCCTTGATTGGCCGGTTGTTCTCCACATCGACCCACATTTCTATGCTGGCGTACGTTACATCCGGTGCCGATGCGGTAAGACCCAGCTTATGCGCCTTACGCGTACGACGCTCACCATCCTGCACTTCTTCTTCGCCCAGCAAGGTTGCACGGTAGTCCTTTGCCCAGTTCACGGTCGCCACGTCACCGTTCGATGCCTGCCCCAGCAGCCGCTGTTGCGGCGACAAGCGAACACTCGCTTTCGCCACCGGGTCGTAAAACCAAAGATCATTGCCATTCTTGAGCATCAACTTTCCCGCATCTCGGGCCGGCAGGACAAACCGGATCAGGCTGGAGAACTGTCCACTTTGCGGCAATGTGCGGGAATAGGTGACCAGCGTGCTGGTGTCAACTTGTTTGCTGGCCTGAAACTCAGTCAGGGTCACAGTCACGCTGAAGGGTCGCCCGGGATTGCGGATCGCATCACTCGCGGCCAGGATTTCGTCCGCATCGGGTGCGGCATATACAGCCCCACTACCCAGCATGCAGGAAAAGAAAAACACAAACAGAGACTTCATGGTGATGCAGCTTCCTTTTCAAACGTGGCGCAAAGCCTCCACGACGTCCAGCTTCGCGGCCCGGTGCGCAGGCCACCAAGCAGACAGGACGGCAATGCAGATGAGGCCAAAGGTCGTGCCTAGGATCATGCGGGTTTCGCCCCAGACCGTCAGAGTCAGCGGCAAGGGGTCGACTCCGCCAGGTGGTGACCATGTCAAGCCCATCTGGTTGGCTATGCCGGAGACGAGCAGCGCCACCACGACGCCAAGTACTGCTCCGCTCATGCCAAGCAACATCCCCTCAGTCACGAACAGTTGCCGAATGCCCGACCGCCGTAACCCAATGGCACGCAAAGTGCCGATCTCCACGGTGCGTTCAACTACCGCCGTATTCATGGTATTACTCACCGTGAACAGAACGATAGCGCCGATCAAGGCAAAAATGAATCCAAAAATCGTATCGAACAACTGGATGGTTTGGACATAAAAAGGGTTCAAGGTCCGGAAGTCCAACACAGCCAATGGCTGACTCACCGAGAATTTTTCCAGTATCGGCGCCAGCCGTACCAGTGCTGCCGGGATCTGCTCAGAGTGCTTGAGCTGGATAACGATAGATGTGACTTTGGGTTCAGACTTGCCGTAAATCAGCTGCTGCGTCTTGGCCAGATGCATCATCACGTAGACCTCATCGAACTCCTTGAATCCCTGCTCTTCCGCACGTATCACCTCCAGCGACGCAACATTCGGCGCGCCACGGGAGTTGCCTGCGAGCACTTCGATTCGGCGTGAACTGCCCTGCGCAGGACCTGATGCTGCGGGCGTTTCCAGCAAGCTGAGCTGGGCAATATCGTCTGGGGCCGCAGGGCCGTCCACTTTTTTCTCTTTTTCGGGCTTGGGGCAACGTGCAATCTTCAAGGCATCGCACAACTGCAGCACCCGCGCCACACCCGTGCCCACAATCGCAGCATCTGCAGGCGCACCTTCCAGCGCAAACACCGGAGAGCCGCTGCGCAGGCCAAAGTCGTTCCAGCGCCGCATGCGGTTCACATCCTCGGCCACAAAACCATTCCCGGTAATCGTGCGAGACACCCCAGCCGCGTAATTGCCGGCAATGCCGCCAAACTGCAGCGTCGGCGTGGCCACCAAGACCATGTTGCGCAGCACTTCATCGTTCTTGATAGCGGCCAAGATCTTTGTGTAATCGGCAATCCCGTAAGAAGTCGGGTTGCCGCTGCCATACAGGAAAAAATCCCGGTGCTGGATCTGCAAATGGCCACCGTTCTGCACATACTCGGTATGCATGGTCTGGTTGATATTCGTGCTGTAACCGCCAAACAGCAAAACGGAGGTGGAGCCAATCGCCATGGCCAGCAAGGTCGCCAAGGAGCGCCGCCGGTTCCGCAGCAGATTGCGCACTGCCAAAGACAAAATCATTATGTGGTCTCCTCCACGCCTTTGCGGCGCACACCACGGATCGCGCCGTCGTGCAGGAAGATGGTGTCGTCCGCAGCCTTGATCACCTCGGGGTCGTGGGACGAGAAGATGAAGGAAATCTGGTAGCGGTCGACCATGCGGCGCATCAGCGTCAAGATGGCGGCCCCGGTCTGGCTATCCAGATTCGCGGTAGGCTCATCGGCGATCACCAGTTTGGGCTTGCGGGCCAGTGCGCGGGCAATCGCCACCCGCTGGCGTTGCCCGCCTGACAACTGCCCAGGCAGGTTCTTCGCCCGGTCACTCAAACCTACGGCCTCGAGCAGCTTGGGCACACGCTCACCGCGCTTCTTGGCCGAGATCCCTGCCAGCAGCAGCGGATACTCAATGTTTTCATAGGCGCTCAGCACCGGCAGCAGATTAAAGTTCTGAAAAATGAATCCGATGTTCTTGGCGCGGAAATCGGACAGAGCGTCGTCGGTCAACTCTCCCACCTTGCAGTTCGACACGATGACTTCGCCTTTATCCGGCTTGTCGATGCAGCCAATCATGTTGAGCAGCGTGGTTTTGCCACTGCCAGACGGGCCTAACAGCACGGTGAAGCAGGCTTGGCGCACAAAGATATCGACACCCCGGATCACCGGGACGCTGACGGAATCCAGGTGGTAGGTTTTCTCGATCTGCGTGAGAACGGCCACAGGCCGGTAGCCTTTGGCTTGCTCCTCGGTTTGTTCAGTCATCTTTCGCCTTTATTCATGCCGTAGCCGCTACAGCTTATCGGCAAGCCGGGACAAGCAATTATTACCGGATACTGTAAGAAATTATTTCGAAATGATAGGGTTTAAACCCCGCCAATTCACTATTCATCCGCGGTAGTGGCCCGTGAAGCCGTGCTGTCACGGGCCAGCGCCTCCACAGCCGCTAAACTGAAGTTTTTCGGCGCCACTCCATGAACTTCCTGCGGCCTCCCCCTGCAACCAAATTCCTGATGGTCTGCAGAGCCAATATCTGCCGCTCGCCAATGGCGCAGGCGGTGGCGCAGCACCTGGTGGAACAAGCAGGCCTGGCACGCGATATCGTGGTGGACTCGGCCGGCACCCATGTGGGCAGCGCCAAAGCCAAGCCGGATGCCCGGGCCCAGACGCTTTTATCCCAACGCGGATATGCGCTCGGTAAAAACCGTTCCCGCCAAGTCATTGCCAAAGATTTTGACCACTACGACCTGGTCCTGGCCTTGGACCAGGCGAACCTGAACGACCTGCGCCAGCTGTGCCCGGCCGAGCACACCCACAAACTGCGCTTGCTGCTGGAATACGCCGAAGGCGTAGACCTGCGCGATGTTCCAGACCCCTACTACGGCAATCTCCAGGGCTTTGAGCATGTGCTGGAACTGTGCGAGGCCGGTGCACGCGGCTTGGTGGCTTCCTACCAAGCCTTCAAGCGCTAAACCTCAGACCTTGTAGTAGTCGCGGTACCAGGCGACGAAATTGCGGATGCCGGTCTGCACGCTGGTGCCGGGCACAAAACCAACCCAGTCCTGCAAGGCATCGGTATTCGCATAGGTGGCGGGCACATCACCGTCCTGCAATGGCAGCAGGCGTTTTTCGGCCTTCTGGCCCAGTGCATCCTCGATGCAACCAATGAAGTCCAGCAAAGGCACAGGATTGTTGTTTCCGATGTTGAACACCCGGTACGGCGCATTGCTGGTGGCCGGGTCGGCCAATACGGGGTCGTACTGGGGATCGGGAGCGGCAACGCGGTCCAGCACCCGGATCACACCTTCGACGATGTCGTCCACATAGGTGAAATCGCGCTGCATATTGCCGTGGTTGAACACGTCAATGGGCCGGCCCTCGAGGATCGCCTTGGTAAACAGGAACAAGGCCATGTCCGGCCGTCCCCATGGGCCATACACCGTGAAGAAACGCAGGCCGGTGGTCGGCAAGTTGTACAGATGGCTGTAGGTATGCGCCATCAACTCATTCGCCTTCTTGGTCGCCGCATACAGGCTCACGGGGTGGTCCACGCTGTCGTGCTCGGAGAACGGCATCTTGGTATTGCCGCCGTAGACGCTGGAGCTGGACGCATACACCAGGTGCTGCACCTGGCTATGGCGGCAACCTTCGAGGATATTCACAAAACCCAGCAGATTGCTGTCTACATAGGCATGCGGGTTTTGCAGCGAATAGCGCACGCCGGCCTGGGCGGCGAGATGGATCACGCGGTCGAATTTTTCGGTAGCAAACAGCTCGGCGATGCCGGAGCGGTCGCCCACGTCCAGCTGCACGAACTTGAAGTTCGCATGCGAGGTCAGACGCTTCAGACGGCTGTGCTTCAGGTTGACGTCGTAGTAGTCGTTCAGATTGTCCAAACCAACCACCTGGTCGCCGCGCGCCAGCAACTTCAACGATGCCGTCATGCCAATGAAGCCCGCGGCCCCCGTCACCAAAATCTTCATGACCCAATCCTTCGACTTGTACTATTGAAGGTCGATCTTAACTGGCCTGCCGCGTAGTATTCTCATTTAAGGCACACCTGCGAGGGAAACCGACCATGTTGAAAAAGATACTGCTAGCCAGCGCCCTGCTCGCCCCCCACCTGGCAGGCTCGGCGCTGGAGGTCAACCAGGCCACGGTCGCCGAGCTGGACGGCATCAAAGGCATAGGGCCCAGCCTGTCGCGGCAGATCCTGGCGCAGCGTGACCAGGGTAAGTTCAAGGACTGGGCCGACTTCCTGGCCCGGGTTCCCGGGGTAAAGGCCAAGACCGCCGCCCGGTTTTCCGACCAAGGATTAACGGTGGACGGCGCCACCTACCCACAGGCACCGGCCAAACCCTAGGCGGCCGCCCGCAGCGCCCGCCGATTCGCCTCAGCCCGCAAGCGGCTGAAGTTCAAGGCCACCAGCAACGCGCCCAGCGCCCCGGCCAGCAGTACCCAGCGGGTGCCCGCGTAGGCCGTCAACGCCCCGCCGGCCGCCACGCCCGCCGCCTGGCCCAGGAAGAAGCAGGAAGCAAACGAGGACACCGCCGCGCCCCGGCGCTCGGGCGCCATCTGCGTGGCATTGATCTGCAAGGTGTTGTGCAGCATGTAAAAACCCAGGCCCATCACAAAGCAGGCCGGAATCGCCCACCACCAGACCGGCGCCAGCCCCACGGCCAGCAAGGATGCCGCGATCAGCACGCCGCCCCAGCTGCTCAGCCCCACCTCGCCCAGGCGCCGCACCAGGGTGGCCGAGAAGATGGCAAACAGCAGGCCGCCAAAGCCAAACCACATCACCACCGCCCCGGCGGTAGACAGCGACACGCCAAACACGCCATGCAAATGGCTGGCGATGAAGGCAAACGCGCCGTACAGAAAAGCCCCCTCGGTAAACACCGTCAGCAGCACCACGCGCGCCCAGGGCTGGGACAGCACCTGGCCGAACTCGCTCAGCATGGTGCGCCGCGGATGGCCTTGCACCGCCCGCTGCTGCCGCGCCGAGGCCGGCAGCTGGCGGTTCACCATGAACAGCACAGCGCTGATGGTGGCGAAGCCGACGCCAATAACCAGGAACGGCAGGCGCCAGCCCACGCTGTCGGCCGCAAAGCCGCCCATCCACACCCCTACCGACAAGCCCATGATCTGCCCGATCAGAAACCGGGCCAGCACCGGCTGGCGCCGCGCATACGGCACCACGTCGCCAATCCAGGCCATGGACAGCGGGATGATGGCCGCCGCCGTCGCCCCGGCCAGCAGGCGCGCCACCAGCAGTTGGGGAAAAGTCTGCGCCAGGCCGCACAGCGAGGCGGTGATGGCGCAGGCCGCGCAGCCCCAGGCGACCACCAGGTACTTGCCAAAACGGTCGCCCAGCGGGCCGAACAGTAGCTGGGCCAGCCCATAAGCCACCGAGAACACCGTGATCACCCCGGCCGCATGGCCGATGGAGATGGAAAAGTCGCCGGCCAGCCGCGGCAGCAAGGCGTCGTTGATGCGCAAGGACACACCGCTGGCAAATGCAGCCAGCGACAAAGCGAGAACCGCCGTGCGGGGAATGGGAGCGTCGGCGTTGGTCATGCGCGATTGTCGCGTCCCCGGGCAAACCCTTGCTGGCCTGGGCCCAATGGAAACGCTATATTTTCTATAGCTGCTTGCGCAATCTATCTGTGCACCGGCGGCCCAATTGGCTCTGCATCTGGATTGCATGCAATCCAGATCCGTAAAGTTTTGCCCGTTGGCACTGGACAAGCTTGTGGATAAGTCGGGCAAACCACTGTATGCCGAAGCTAAGTACATGTTTTCAAAAGCTAAAGCTTATGCTGCCCATTTAATAGGCAGGTCGAACAAAGCGTCTTCATCGGCAGAATCGCCTACCATGGCCACCCCTGGTTTATCTGCGTGAAGGAGTTTTTTATGTGGCGACCTCTTGCCCATGCACTCGCCGTACTGCTGGCCGGCGCGGTGACGGCCTGTGCGGCCCCGGCGGCTAGCACGCTGGACAGCCAGCTCCAAGCCACGCGCTGGCAGCTGCAAACCGCCACCAACGGCCAGGGCCAGCCCATCACCGCCCTCTTCCCCACGGTCGCGGGCACCGAGCGGCATTTCGTACTGGAATTTACTGACGGCCGGCTAGGCATACGTGGCGGCTGCAATGCCATGGGCGGCAGCTACCAGATCGGCCCCGGCGCGCAGCTGCAGGCCGGCCCGCTGATGGCCACCCGCAAAGGCTGCGAAGCCCCGCTGATGCAGGCCGACGCCACGCTCAGCGCGCTGCTGGCCCAGGCCTGGCAGCTGCGGCTGGACCAGGGGCCGCCCCAACTGCTGCGGTTCGGCTCGGCCAATGGCCAGACACTGGTGTGGACGCGTGCACCCGCACCTTGATTGCTATCACTTAGATAGCTGCTTGCGCATACAGAATAAGCGCTAACGGGCTACTTAGCTCAAAGAAGCAGATCAGGCTGCGGCTGTGACCGCCGGCTGGCTGCGTTTGTGCTTGATGACCAGCCGGTCGGGCGACAAATACTGCGTGAGGTAGATGTCGAAGGGCATGGTGTCGGCGGCTTCGATGTCTTTCTGGGCCTGCACCGATGCGACGCTCATGGCTTCGAACTTGGCCTGCTGCTCGGCCGAGAACGGCAGGTCCAGCAACGTAGCCTGGGTCTGCGCCGACTGGGCGGCGATGAAAGGCACGAAGGCGCTACCGTAATCGTTCTGCATGGCTTGCAGCACCCGGGCCGACGACAGCAGGTCGGGATTCGCCAGCGCCGCATCGGCGGCCACCAGCGCGTCGCTGTACAGCGTGCCGCCATGGGCTGCGTCCAGCGCCGCGGCAATCGGCCGGCACTGGGCCACCAGCTCGGCGCCCCACTCGGTCAAAGCCACTTCCTGGCCGGCGCGCTCCAGGCGCAGGCCGGGCTCGCGGCCGCGGGCGGCCACGCTGTGCTGGTTGTGCGCAAGTTCGGTGATTTCCTGCGGCGTGTCGGGCGGGCTGTCGGACAGCAGGCAGTGCAGCAGGAACACGTCGATGAAACGCATGGTCTGCGCGGTGATGCCGACGGGCACGAACGGGTCGAGGTCCAGCAGCCGTACTTCCACATATTCCACGCCGCGCTCGCGCAGCGCATGCAGCGGGCGTTCGCCGGGGTGGATCACGCGCTTGGGGCGGATGGTGCCGTAGAACTCGTTCTCGATCTGCAGCAGGCTGGTGGCCAGCTGGTTGTAATCGCCGCCGGTGCCGCGCACACCCACCGCCTTGTAGGCCGGATACGGCCGGGTCAACGCGTCTTGCAGCGAGGCGCCATAGCCTTCCAGGCTGTTGTAGCTGACGGCCAGCGAGGCCTGGGCATCGCTCTGGTAGCCCAGGCGGCCCATGCGCAGCGAGGTGCCGTGCGGCATGTACATGGTGCGCTCGTTGAGCTGCTGCAGCTCGTGCTGACGGCCGGCGACAAAGCTGGAACACACGGCCGGCGAAGCGCCGAACAGGTATAGCAGCAGGAAAGCATGGCGGCGGAAGTTGCGGATCAGGCCGAAGTACTGCTCGCTCGTTACCTCCGGCAGCGACCAGTTGTAGTGGATGCCCGAGATGGTCTGCATGCGCCGGCCATAGCGGTGCCCCAGGCCCATGCGGTAGACGCTCTTGGCGCGGCCCACGTTCGATGAACCGTAGCGGCCGATGGGAATGGTCTCGTCGGTCGGCAGGCCGCAGGGCATGCTGGACACCCAGAGCATTTCATTGTCGCCCTGCGCCTGCAGGGTGCGGTAGGTGAACTGGTGGACTTCGGTGAGTTCGGCCAGGCAGTCTTCCACGCCGGCATGCACGCCGGTGATCAGCTCGACCTGCGATTCGCTGAAATCGGTGGTGATGTGCGGGTGCGTGAGGGCCGAGCCCAGGGCGGCGGGGTGCGGCGTCAGCGCCAGGCTACCGCCGGGCTGGGCGCGCAGGCTTTCTTTCTCCAGGCCACGGCGTATGCCCTTGAGCCTGTCGGGCGAAAGCGCGGCTAGGCGTTCCAGCAAAGCTGCTGGGGTAGGCACAGGGGAACTGCTCATCTGGGGTATATCCATATAACGAAACCGGGCACGGAAGGTATCACAGGCTGGCCCGGCGTGCAGCGCATACAAAAACGCCCCCACCCGCGTTGGGAGGGGGCGACAGGCGCTGTGCGGCTCAGGGTTTTGTGGTTTGCGCGACCACGCTGCCCGCATCCCAGCCGCCACCCAGTGCCTTGTACAAGCTCACCACGGCGTTCAGCTGGCTGCGCTGGGTGTCGATCAGGCCGGACTCGGCCTGCGCCAGGTCGCGCTGGGCGTTCAGCACTTCCAGGTAGCTGGAATAGCCGTTCTTGTAGCGCAGGTCGGCCAGACGCAGGGTGCTGCGCAGGGCTTCGATCCGCTTAGCCGTGGTGGCGGTGATCTCGCGGCCGGCGGCCACGTTGTTCAGCGCGTCATGCACATCGCGGAAGGCGTTTTGCACCGTCTGCGTGTACTGGGCCACTGCCTGCTGCTGGCGCGCGTTGGCGGCGGCCACCACGGCGTCGATGGCGCCGGCACGGAAGATCGGCTGGGTGAGATTACCCACCAGGTTCCAGAACAGGGAGGCCGGGTCGAACAGGTCCGACAGGTCTTTGGACTGGTAACCCACCCCGGCCGTCAGGCTGAGCTTGGGGAAGTAGGCGGCGCGGGCCTGGCCGATGTCGGCATTCGCCGCAATCAGGTTTTGCTCGGCGCTCACCACGTCGGGCCGGCGGGCCAGCACATCCGAGGGCAGATCCGCAGGAATCGCCTGGGCCGTGTACAGCGCGCCCAGGTCGGCACCGCGGGCCAGCACCGGGTTCATGATGTCGCTGGGCTTGCGGCCCAACAGCACGGCCAGCGCCGACTCGGCATTGGCGCGGCTCTGCCGGGTTTGCTGCAGCGTGGCCTGGATGCCAGCGGCTTCGGATTCGGCCTGGCGCAGGTCCAGCTCGCCGATCACGCCACCCTGGAAGCGGCGGTTTTGCAGGCGCAGGTTTTCGGTGCGGGTGGCCATGGTTTGCTCGCCCAGCACCAGCTGTGCATCGAGTGCGCGCAGAGCAAAGTAGCTCTGCGCCACGTTCGCATACAGCGTGGTCAGCACCGTGCCGCGGCTGGCGGCCTGGCCGAGCAAGCGGGCCTTGGCAGCTTCGTCGGCGCGCGCGTACTTGCCCCAGAAGTCGATCTCGTAGCTGGCGCTCAGGCCCAGCTGACGGTCGTTCGAATAGGGGTTGGCGCCCGGGGTAAACGAAGCCGAATTCTCACTGCCCTTGCGGCGCGTAGCGCTGGCATTCAAATCCACTGTGGGGTAGAAGTTGGACGCATTCTGGTCCAGCGTGGCGCGGGCTTCGGCAATGCGGGCGGTGGCCAGGGCCAGGTCCTGGCTGTTGCTCGCGGCTTCCTGCAGCAAGGCGTCCAGCACCGGGTCGTTGAAGCCCTTCCACCAGGCCAGCCAGTCCACATTGGTGGCCGTGCCGGTGCTCGTCAAGCTGGTTGGCAGGTCCAGCGCCGGACGCTGGTAATTAGGACCAACAGGGGCTATACCGCAGGCACTAACTGCGCAAGCAGCTACCAAAGTAATAGCAAATGACCGGATTGTGCGCTTACAGACCATGTTGCGCTCCTTCGCCATGGGCGGGTTTGTTCAAACTCTTGAAGTCGTCCGGCGTGCTGCGGAAGTGCCAATCGTTGACCAATTTAAAGAACAGCGGCACCAAAAACACCGCCAGGAAAGTAGCTGCCAGCATGCCGCCCAGCACACCGGTACCGATGGACTGGCGCGCTGCCGCACCCGCACCGCTGGAGAAAGCCAGTGGCACCACCCCCAAGATGAAGGCCAGCGAAGTCATCAGAATCGGCCGGAACCGCAGGCGGGCCGCTTCCAGCGCGGCGGCGACGGGCGACAGCCCCTCGTGCACCTTCATCATGGCGAACTCGACAATCAGAATTGCGTTCTTGGCCGACAAGCCCAGCAGCGTGACCAGACCGATCTGGAAGTACACGTCGTTCACGTAGTTGCGCAGATACACCGCCACCAGGGCGCCGAAGATGCCGAACGGCAGGGCCAGCAGCACCGAGAACGGCAGCGACCACTTTTCATACTGCGCGGCCAGGATCAGGAAAATCATTACAAAACCAGCCACCAACGCCAGCGAGCTGGAGCCGCTGCTGCGCTTCTGCTGGAACGCGGTACCGCCCCAGTCGAAGCCCACATCGCTCGGCAACACCTTGTTGGCTGCGCGTTCCATGGCGGCAATCGCCTGGCCCGAGCTGTAGCCGGGCTTGGGGTCGCCCAGGATCTGGATCGACGGCAACGCGTTGAAATGCTGCACCGAGTCCGGGCCGGCGACAAACTTCACGTCAGCGACCGAGCGGATCTGGATCATCTGACCGGTCTTGGAGCGCACATAGAGCGCGCCGATGTCGTCCGGCTTGGAGCGGAACTGGCCTTCGGCCTGCATCAGCACCTGGTAGATACGGCCGCTCTTGTTGAAGTCGTTCACGTAGTAGCTGCCCAAGGTGGCCGCCAAGGTGTTGTAGATGTCGGCCACGGCGATGCCCATGGAACGGGCTTTTTCGGTGTCCACACTCACGTAGAGCTGGGGCGAATTGGCCTGCCACAGGGTTTTGACGCCTTGCAGCTCAGGCTGCTTGTTGGCTTCTTCCAGCAAGGCCGGCAGCAGTTGCGCCAGGCGGCGCACGCCACCGTCACCCTTGTTCTGCATGTAGAACTCGAAGCCGCCGGTCTGGCCCAGGCCCTGGATCGCGGGCGGACTGAACGCCAGCGGCAGGCCTTCCTTGATACCGCCCGTCTTCCTGAAGAACTCGCCCACCAGGTCTTTGGCCGACTGGTCGCGGTGTTCCCACGGCACCAGGGGGAAGAACATCGTGGCTGCCGACGACTTCAGGCCGCCGCCACCCAGGAAGTTCAGGCCCACCAGGCTGAAGGTGGTGTCGATGTTTTTGTTCGAACCGACGGCAGCTTCGATCTGTTTCACCACATCGTCGGTACGCGCCAAGGACGAGCCTTCGGGCAAGATGGCCGCGGCAATAAAGTAGCCTTGGTCTTCATCGGGCACCAGGCCGCCGGGCACGATCTTGAACAGCACGCCCGTCAGCGCACCCATGCAGACAAACAGCAGCAAGCCCAGCACGCCGCGCTTCAGGAAGAAGGCCACGCCCTTGGTGTAGCGGTGCGTCAGCTTCTCGAAGCTGCGGTTGAACCAGCTGAAGAACTTGTTCTTGCGTTCGGCACCCGGCTTGAGCAACACCGCGCACAGCGCCGGCGTCAAGGTCAACGCGACCACACCGGACAGACACACGGCAATGGTGATGGTCACCGAGAACTGTCGGTACAGCTCGCCCGCCAGGCCGCCCAGGAAGGCCACCGGAATAAAGGCTGCGCACAGCACCAGCACAATGGCGATCACCGGGCCGGTCACTTCGCGCATGGCTTCGATCGCGGCTTCGCGTGGGCTCATGCCCTCTTCGTGCATCAGGCGCTCCACGTTTTCCAGCACCACAATCGCATCGTCCACTACGATACCAATGGCCAGCACCATGCCGAACAAGGTCAGCGTGTTGATGCTGTAGCCCAGCAGATGCAGGCCGGCCATGGTGCCGATCAGCGACACCGGCACCGCCAGCGTCGGGATGATGGTGGCGCGCCAGCTTTGCAGGAACAAATACACCACGATGAACACCAGCACCATGGCTTCCACCAGGGTCTTCAGCACTTCGCGGATCGACTCGGTCACGAAAGGCGTGGTGTCGTAGGGCGTCGAATAGGTCAGGCCTTCAGGGAACTTGGTCTTGAGTTCGATCAAGGTCTTTTCCAGCGCTTCGCGGGTGTCCAGTGCATTCGCACCGGTCTGCAGGAAGACACCGATAGGCACGGCGGGGTGGCCGTTCACGCGGCCAAAGAAGTTGTAGTCCTTGGAGCCAAGTTCGACTCGGGCCACGTCGCGCAGGCGCACGATGGAGCCCTTGTCGCCGCTGCGGATGACGATATTGGCAAAGTCCTCGGCTTCCAGCAGACGGCCCTTGGCGGTCACCGTCAGGGTCAGCTCTTCGGTGTTGTTCGGCGGTGCGCCGATCTTGCCGGCCGCGTACTGGGCGTTTTGCTCGGTCACGGCACTGCTGATGTCACCCACGGTGATACCCATCTGGGCCATGCGGTCCGGGCGCAGCCAGATACGCATCGCGTAGTCCTTGGCACCGAAGATCTGCACATTGGTGGTACCGGGCACGCGCTTGATCGCGTCCAGCACGTTCTGCGTCAGGTAGTTGGAGATGTACAGCGCGTCATAGCGGTCGTCGGGCGCATAGAACGCCGCCACCGCCATGAAGCTGGACGAGCTCTTGGCCACCGTCACACCCTGGCGCTGCACTTCCTGCGGCAGCTTGTTCAGCACCTGGTTGACGCGGTTGTTCACGTTCACCGCGGCGATGTCCAGGTCGGTACCCACGTCGAAGGTGATGCTGATGGCCACCGCGCCGTCGCCGGACGAGGTAGAGCTCATGTAGAGCATGTTTTCAACGCCGTTGATGGCCTGCTCGATAGGCGCGGCGACGGTGGTTTCCAGCACTTCGGCCGAAGCACCGGGGTAGACCGCGCTGACGCTGACCACCGGAGGCGAGATTTCCGGGTAACGCGAGATCGGCAGCACACGCATGGCGGCCAACCCGGCGAGCACCAGGAACAGCGATAGCACCGTCGCGAAAATCGGACGGTCAATGAAGAACTTGGAGAACATGGGTCTGTTGCTCCTTATTTCGCAGCAGCAGATGCAGCACTAGCGGGCGCAGCAGGTGGTTTTTCTGCTGCGGCAGGCGCGGCAGGCGGTTTGCCATCGGCAGCCTTGGCCACATAGGGCACGGGCTTGACGGTCATACCGGGCTCGTGCGCCTTGATGAAGCCTTCGACCAGCACCCGGTCGCCGCTTTGCACGCCCTTGGTGACGATCCATTCGCCCTTGGTCCAGCCGTCCAGCTCGACCGGACGCGGTGCCAGCTTGTTGTCGGGGGTGACGAGGAACACGATCTTGCCCATGGGGCTGTCGATCACGGCACGCTGGGGCACGCTGATGGAGTTAGGCCGGCTGGCGCCGCCCAGCAGCACGCGCACGAACTGGCCGGGGCGCAGGCTGCCATCGGGATTCGGGATCTCGGCGCGGGCATCGAAGCTGCCGGTGGCCGGGTTCACCTTTTCGCTGGCGAAATTCAGCTTGCCGGTGCGCGGGTACAGGCTGCCGTCGGCCAGCTTCACATTGACGCTGAAGCCCAGGCTGCCATTGGCCGAACGCTGGCCGGGCACGGCCAGTTGGCCGGACGACACTTGCTTGGTCATGCGCAGCAAGTCGCTTTCCGAGATACTGAAGTTCACGTAGATCGGGTTGGTCTGGACGATGGTGGTCAGCAGGCTGTCGCTGGCCGTGACCAGGCTGCCGTCCGACTTGCTGGCGGTGCCGGTGGTGCCACTGATGGGCGCGACCACCTTGGTGTAGCCCAGGTTCAGGCGGGCTTCATTGGCTTGGGCCTGGGCCTGCTTCAGCGAAGCCTCGGCCGATTCCAACGCCGACTTGCTGTCGTCGAATTCCTTCTGGCTGATGGCCTTCTCGGCAATCAGCGGCACCAGGCGGGCCTGATCGCGGCGGGCCTGGTTGACCTTGGCTTCGGCCACAGCCACCGTGGCTTCGGCCGAAGCGACCTGGGTCTGGAAGTTGGAGGGGTCGATCTGGAACAGCGGCGTGCCGGCC
The DNA here is from genome assembly GCF_900104385.1 of Rhodoferax sp. OV413. GTDB lineage: Bacteria > Pseudomonadota > Gammaproteobacteria > Burkholderiales > Burkholderiaceae_C > Rhodoferax_B. The sequence goes on from NZ_FNJA01000001.1 coordinate 1,512,438, forward strand.
TTGACGGTTGCGCCTTCTTCGAACAAGCGCTTGTTCAAGATACCGGCGACGCGGGCGCGGACTTCGGTTTCACGCGAACCGGCGGTCTGGCCCACATATTCGAGCTCCACCGAATGCGACTGGGCCTGCACCGTCACGACCGACACTTCGGGCGGCGGCATCTGGCCACCCGCAGGACCGGCCTGGGAGGCAGACTTGCCGCAGGCCACCAGGGCCAGTGGCAGGGCGGCGAACAGAAAAGGTGCCATCCACCGCCGGCGCAACGAGCGCACATGGGGGTGATCGGTCGATGGAGCGCTGGAAGGTGCAATAGACATAGACATAGAAGTGTTTAAATGGTTGATGTAGTATTACATACATTCATGCATGTTTATCTCAAATTGGGTAGTAACCCTTAAGCAACCCCCATACCATGGCTAGAAAAACCAAAGAAGACGCAGAGCTTACGTACGCTGCGTTACTGGACGCCGCGGAACAGGTGTTTTTTGACAAAGGTGTGGCCCAAACCACGCTGAACGATATTGCCGCTGCCGCGGGCATGACCCGTGGCGCCATTTACTGGCATTTCAAAGACAAGGCCGATGTGCTGCAGGCCTTGATCAAGCAAGCCATGTTACCCATGGAAGCCATGCTCGTCGAGTTGGACATGTGTGCCGAGACCGATCCGCTGGGCGCCCTGCGCTATATGTGCATCCACGCGCTGACCAATCTGGCCCGGTCGACCCAGCAGCAAAGGATTTTCAGCATCATTTTTCTGAAGTGCGAAAACGTCGGCGAAGTCGTCACGGTGATGGAAGACAAGCTGGAACGCCGCGACGAATGCATGGCGCGGGTGCGGCGCAAACTGCTCAAGGCGGTAGAAATCGGCCAGCTGCCGGCCGACACCGATGTGTTCCTGAGCCAGCAGGTATTGAACAGCTTCATGGGGGGCACCATGCGCGAATGGCTGATGGCGCCGCACTTGTTCGCGCTGGACACCGCCGCCCCGGCCATGGTCGACATGGTGCTGGCCGGACTGCGCAGCAACCCGCCGCGCCTGCCAGCCCCGTAAGAAGCTGCTCCACATTCCTCGGCTACAGTGCAGGCCATGCAAGGCCTGCACCTCACCGCCGATCTCCACCGCTGCCGCTGCGCCTCGGCCTGGCTGCTCGACGCCACCCTGCTGGGCGTGGCCTGCCGCGACGCGGTGCAAGCTGTAGGCCTGCAGGCCGTGGGTGAACTCTTTCATACTTTTCCGGCCACAGCGCAGGGACCTGGTGGGGTCACAGCTACTATTTTGCTAGCAGAGTCACATTTGTGCGTGCACACCTGGCCTGAGCAGAGCGCGGTCACTCTAGATGTCTATGTGTGCAACTTTGGCGCCGACCACTCGGCCAAAGCCCAGGGCTTGATCGATGCGCTGATTGCACTGTTCATGCCGGCGCAGGTGCAGCGCAACGCCTTGCAGCGCGGCGCCATTCCCAGCTGATGTTCCGCCCGCAACTGAACTTTCACCAACGCATCACCGCCCTGGTGTGGATCCGCCGCGGCCTTGTTCTGCTGGTATTGCAGGTAAGCCTTGCCGGCCTGGTCAAGCATCTATGGTGGCCCGTACTGGTAGCCGTCCTGGGCGTTCTGCTGTGGAAAGCACTGCACTCCTGGGAGCTGAGTGTGCGCCGGCAGTTCATCCGCGACGCCGAGTTCCCGCACTTTCTAGTGCCGAAGATTCTGGCCGCCCACCCTGGCCTGCAAGAGCGCGACGCCGAACTGGTGTTGCGCGGGCTGCGGCAGTTCTTCATGGCACATTTGCGCAGCAACCGCAAGTTCGTCGGCATGCCCTCCAAGGTGGTCGACACCGCCTGGCATGCCTACATCCTGCACACCCAGGGCTATGCGCTGTGGTGCCAGCGGGCTTTTGGCGGCATGCTGCACCACACCCCCGCCGAAGTCATGGGCAGCAATAGCCGGCACAACGACGGCCTGCGGCGCACCTGGTATTGGGCCTGCAAGGAAGAAAGCATCCACCCGCGCAAGCCCACCCGCCTGCCCCTGCTGTTCGCGCTGGACGCCAAGTTCGGCATCGAAGGCGGCTACCGCTACACACCCGACTGCAAAGCCGTGGGTGCACAAAGCGATGCCGGCGGCTACTGCGGCACCGACCTCAGCAGTAGCAGCAGCGGAGGCTGCGGTGGCGGTGATTCCAGCAGCTCCGACAGCAGCTCGGACAGTAGTTCCAGCAGCAGCGACAGCGGGGGTTCCGACGGCGGCGGATGCGGGGGTGGCTGCGGTGGCGGCGGGGATTAGGCCGCGGGTATCATTCTGTTTCAACCCAGCTACCGGAGCACACCATGGCCTTGATGGACTTCATCCGCAAACAGTTCATTGACATCATCCAATGGACCGAAGACAGCGACGGCACGCTGGCTTGGCGCTTCCCCATGGCCGACATGGAAATCCAGAACGGCGCCGCGTTGGTGGTGCGCGCATCCCAGGTGGCCATCTTCGTCAACGAAGGCCAGGTGGCCGACGTGTTCGGCCCCGGCACCCACAAGCTGACCACCCAAACCCTGCCGGTACTCACCTACCTGAAGAACTGGGACAAGCTGTTCGAGTCGCCTTTCAAAAGCGATGTCTACTTCTTCAGCACGCGCCAGCAGATCGACCAGAAATGGGGAACGCCCCAGCCCATCACCATCCGCGACAAGGACTTCGGCGCGGTAAGGCTGCGCGCCTTCGGCAATTACAGCTTCCGCGTAGCCGACCCCAAGCTGTTCCACACCGAAATCTCCGGCACCCGCGACAGCTATGGCGTGAACGACCTGGACGGCCAGTTGCGCGGCTTGGTGCTGCAGAACATCAGCAATGCCATCGCCAGCAGCGGCATCCCGTTCCTGGACCTGGCCTCGAACCAGCTGGTGTTTGCGCAGGCGCTGGCCACCCAGCTGACGCCCGAGTTTGCCAAGATCGGCCTGCAACTGGACGGCATGACGGTGCAGAACGTCTCGCTGCCCGAAGAGCTGCAAAAAATCCTCGACCAGAAGATCGGCATGGGCATGGTCGGCAACGACATGGGCAAGTTCATGCAGTACCAGACCGCGCAGGCCATCCCCAAATTCGCCGAAGGCGCGGGCACGGGTGGCGGCATTGCCGGCGATGCCATGGGCCTGGGCGCGGGCGTGGCGCTCGGCCAGGTGCTCGCGCAAAACCTGCAGGCGGGCCTGCAAGGCGGCGCGGCGCCGACAGCACCCGCAGCGCCAGCAATAGGTGTCAAACCCGAAGAAGTCATGGCCACGCTGGAAAAGCTCGGCGAGCTCAAGACCAAGGGCATCCTGACCCAGGAAGAGTTCGACGTCAAAAAGGCCGAATTGCTGAAAAAGCTGGTCTAGCCCCACTCCCGCTTCGTGGCGAACCCTTCGATCCAGCGCGCCTACCGCGCGCCCTGCCCTGGCTGTGGCGCGCCGGTTGACTTCCTGAGCGCGCAGTCCAGCCACGCGGTCTGCGGGTATTGCCAGAGCACGGTGGTGCGCAATGGCGAAACCCTGTCACGCATCGGCAAGATGGCCGAGCTGTTCGACGACCACAGCCTGTTGCAGCTGCAGGTCTCCGGCCAATGGAAGTCGCAGAATTTCACCTTGGTCGGCCGCCTGCAGTACAAGTACGCCGAGGGCACCTGGACCGAATGGCACGCGGTACTGGCCGACGGCAGCAGCGCCTATCTCAGCGAAGACAACGGCGCCTATGTGTTCAGCACGCCGCTGCTGGTCCAGCGCGAAATTCCGGCAGCCGAACACTTCCGCATCGGCGCCACCACCGCCATCAATGGCAAGAGCTTCAGCGTCGCTTCCAACCAGCAGGTCTCGCTGCTGTCGGCCCAGGGCGAGCTGCCGCATCTGCCGGCACTGGGCACTCCGTTTGCCATGGTCGAGCTGCGCAGTGCCGCAGGCGAAGTCCTCAGCCTGGACTACGGCGTGCAGCCGCCCGCCACCTCCCTCGGCAGCGCAGTGTTGCTGGACGATTTGAAGCTGGTTGGCCTGCGCGCCGACTCCACCAAGGACGAAAAAGCCCGCGAGTTCAGCTGCCCCAGCTGCGGTGCGCCGGTCACGGTGGCCCTGGCCAGCAGCAAGAGCATCACCTGCGGTTCTTGCCACAGCCTGATCGACCTGACGTCCGGCATAGGCGCCGAGCTGCGGCACGCCAGCCAGGACGAGCCGGTGCAGCCGCTGATTGCGCTGGGCAGCACCGGCAAGCTGCAGGGCGTGGACTGGCAGGTGGTCGGCTTTCAGCACCGCATGGGCAGCGCGCCGGGCGACGACGAGCAATTTGGCTGGGAAGAATATCTGCTCTTCAATGCCAAGCGCGGCTTCATCTTTCTGGTCGATTCCACCGAGGGCTGGAGCGTGGTCAAGCCCACCACCGGCGCACCCGAAATGGCCGGCAGCGGCCAAAGTGCCACCTACCTGGGCAGCCGCTACCAGTTGAAGGAAACCTACAACGCCGAAACCACCTATGTGCTGGGCGAGTTCTATTGGCAGGTGCAGCGCGGCCAGAAAACCAGCAACCGCGATTTCAGCAGCGGCAAAAGCCTGCTGTCGCTGGAGCAATCGGCCCAGGAAGTCACCTGGTCGGTGGGCAGCAAAATCGACAGCGCCCTGGTGGCCAGCGCGTTCAAGCTGGAAGGCAAGAAAGACCTGCTCAAACGCAGCGACGCAAGCCCGCTGAGCAGCGGCTTGAACGTGAGCCTGAGCACGGTGCTGTGGATTTTTCTGATTCTGCTGGTGCTGGCGCTGGTGTTCAGCCGGCGCAGCAGTTGCGACCCGAATGTAGAGAACTGCAGCTCCTCGGGCAGCTACCGCAGTTCGGGCGGTTCGTTCGGTGGTTTTTCCACCGGCGGCGGGCATAAATAGTTACGGCTTGCCACGCAAGTCCCCCTCATTTCAAAGGAGATTCCCATGGATATTGAATGGTTGAAAGCCGGAGTCGTCGTGGGCTCCATCGTGTACGCGCTGATTGGTGTCTTGATTTTTGGACTCTGCTTCGTGGTGATGGACAAGCTCACGCCCTACAAGCTGTGGGAAGAAATCATCGAGAAACAGAACCTGGCGCTGGCGCTGGTGGTGGCCGCCATGTCTCTTGGAATCTGCATCATCGTGGCGGCCGCGATCCATTGAAACTGGCTGAGAAATCCGGGCCGCGCCCGGTCGAGGTGGCACTGCTGGCCTCGGTATTCGTGGTCTCGGCCTGCGGTCTGGTGTACGAGTTGGCGGCGGGCGCGCTGGCGTCCTACCTGCTGGGCGACTCGGTGTTGCAGTTCTCCACCATCATCGGCACCTATTTGTTTGCCATGGGCGTGGGCTCGTACCTGTCGCGCTTTTTCGAGCGCCAGCTGCCAGCGCACTTCTTACGCATAGAACTGCTGGTAGCGCTGATAGGTGGAGCGCTACCAGCTCTTCTTTTTATAGCAAACGCCTATCTGCCCGGCGCCTTCCGCCCGCTGCTCTACAGCCTGGTGCTGCTGGTCGGCACCCTGGTGGGGCTGGAGATTCCGCTGGTCATGCGTATCCTGCAGCGCAATGTGGCGCTGAAAGACCTGGTGTCGCAGGTGCTGACCTTCGACTACCTGGGCGCGCTGGCGGTGTCGCTGGCCTTTCCGCTGCTGCTGGTGCCGCAGTTGGGCCTGATCCGCACGGGCCTGCTGTTTGGCCTGATGAACGCCGCCGTGGCGGTGTGGGCGCTGTGGCTGTTCCGGCACGACCTGCGCCAGTTCAAAGCCCATGCCCTGGCCTGCTTTTTCACCCTGGCCGCACTGGCTGCCGGCATGGCGGCCGCCGACCACATCACCAGCTGGGCCGAAGACAAGCTCTACCAGGACCGCGTGGTGTTTGCCAGCACCAGCCCCTACCAGCGCATCGTGGTAACGAATGGCGTGGGTGAGGGCAAGGCCGGCTACCGCCTGTTCCTGAACGGCAATTTGCAGTTCGCACAGCGCGACGAATACCGCTACCACGAAGCCCTGGTGCACCCTGTGATGTCGGCCTACTCGGCCACGGGAGCGGCACCCAAGAAGGTCGCCGTGCTCGGCGGCGGCGACGGCATGGCAGTGCGCGAAATCCTCAAATACCCGGGCGTGGAAAGCATCACCCTGGTCGAGCTAGACCCGGCCATGACCACACTGTTCAGCCAGCAGCCGGCACTGGTCCGGCTCAATGGCGGCGCGCTGCAGTCACCCAAAGTCCACGTCATCAACACCGACGCGTTCAACTGGCTGCAAACCACCTCGGACACGTTCGACGTGATCATCGTGGACTTCCCCGACCCGACCAATTTCGCCATCGGCAAGCTCTATACCAATTCGTTTTACAGCCTGCTCGACCAGCGCCTGTCCGCCAGCGGCTACGCCGTCATCCAGACCACCTCGCCGCTGGTGGCACGCAAGAGCTTCTGGACCGTCGCGACCACCATCGAATCCGTCGGCCTAACCGCCACGCCCTACCACGCCCACGTGCCCAGCTTCGGCGAATGGGGCTTCCTCATCGCCAGCCGCCGGCCTTACCGCATCCCCGGCACGCTGCCGTCCGGTCTGCGCTTCCTGAGTCCGCACAGCCTGCCTGCGCTGTTCGACTTCCCGCTGGATATGGCCCGCGTGCCGACCGAGGTGAACCGCTTGTCGAACCAGGTACTGGTGACGACCTATGAGGCCGAATGGGGCAAGGTGGTAGCGCGTTAGAGACTGCCCTACAGTGACGCCATAGCCACCCGCGCAGCGGCCAGATCCCAGGCCGCTTGGCCCACGGTTTTGAACACCGGCACTGGGTCGCTCAATGTGGGCTTTGCTCCGAGCACAGACGCCAGATCGCGCACCTGGGACCAGTTCACCCCCGCCTGCAGCAAATCGCCGGCTTCGTGCCGCGCGCCGCCCAGGTCATCCACCACGATCTGCCGGCTATGCAGCAGAGCCGGGGGAAATTCGGCCATGTCCGGCTTGAACGCGCCTACGCCGATGGCCAGAGTTTGCGCGCCGATGTGGGCGGGAATGACCGGCGTGCGCGATGTTGTCAGGGCCAGCACCAAGTCGGTCGCCGGTAAGGCATTTTGAAGATCACCAACATCCATAGCGATGGCACGGACGTGCGGATGTCGGGCCTGCAGGGCTGCGCAGAATGCCTGGGCAGCCGCCAGGCTACGCCCCGCAACCCAGAACTGCGCCAGACCCAGATGCTCGACCAGCGCATCCACATGGGCGGCGGCCTGGGCGCCGGTGCCGATCAGCAAAGCCGTTTTGGGGATGTGCGGCGCCAGCGTCTGGATGCCCAGCAGGGTGACGGCCGCGGTGCGGCGCGCGGTGACAGTGGGGCCGTCCAGCAGGGCCAGACGCCGGCCGGTAGCGGTGTCCATCACCACCACCTCACCCTGGATCACCGGCAGGCCTAGCGCGGCATTGCGCGGGTGCACGGTGACCAGCTTGGTCACGCTGAGGTCGGGACCTACGGCCGGCATGGCCAGCAGCACGCCGCCTTCGGCCATGGGCACGACAAGGCGCTCGGGCGCCTGGATTTGCTGCTGCGCCAGCTCGCGCGCGGCCTGGGCCACGGCGGGCACCAGCTGCGCATAAGGCAAGGCCTGGAGCGTCTGTTCTGCATTCAGTATCTGCATGGCGGGCCTTAGCGTAGAAAGAAGCCGGTGGGGAATGGGTCCAGCTCTTCCAGCACCCACTGATGGTGGCCCATGATGTGGGCGCTGCCGGTGACTTCGGTGAGCGCGCCGTCGAAGTTGCCGACCTTGACCGCCTGCGTCACCTTCACCTCGAACTTGCTGCCAACGATGCTGCCGTTGATGTAGTTGGCGCCCAGGGCTAACTGGCCGCGCAGGAATAGCTGGGCGGCCCGGCCCGAAGTGCCGGTGCCGGTTGGCGAGCGGTCCACCTCGCGGTCGGCAAACACGCAGACGTTCGACTGGTCCACGCCCGCGCAATTCGGCGCGCTGTCGATGATGCTGCCGTACAGCTGGTCGAGCCCCGGCTCCAGCGGGTGCTGGATCTTCACCTGGGCCATCACCGCGGCCTTGGTTTCTGCACCCAGCTGGATCAGCTGACGGACCAGTTCCGGCTTCACCGTCAACCCCGCCTGCTCGGCATTCAGGTAGTAGTAGAACGCGCCGCCAAACACGATGTCGCCGCGCACCCGGCCAAAGCTCGGCGTCTGCACCTCCAGATCGCGCAGGTAGATGAAGGCCGGCACGTTCTTGAAGGTCACCTTGCCCGCGCGCTGGCCGTCCCACTCCACAAAGGCTTCGATAAAGCCCGCGGGCGCATCGAAACCTATGCGCGTCAGCGGGCTGGTGCGCTCCACGTAACCCAGCTCCACCAGCACCTTGCCCAGGGCGATGATGCCGTGGCCGCACATATCGCTATAGCCCTCGTTGTGGATGAAGATCACGCCAAAATCGGCGCCGGGCGTGGTCGGCGGCAGCAGGTAGGCGCCGTACATATCGGCATGGCCGCGCGGCTCGTTCATCAGAAACTGGCGCAGGTCGTCGCGGTGGGTCTTGAGCCAGGCGCGCTTTTCCAGAATGCCGGTGCCCGGCACGGCGGGCAGGCCGGAGGTCAGGATGCGCAGCGGCTCCCCGCCGGTATGGGCATCCACGGTCTGGATGCTGCGGACAAGATTCAACATGGCGGGCTTTCAGTACGAAGTGGGCAACTTGATCTGGTTTTATTTTAACCAAACTGGTTTTAAAATAGTTCCAATTTATGAAGCACCCCGCCCCCTCCGTTAGCGAAGCCACCCCCACCCAGCTGCGCGTGCCGCAGCTCTACGAGCTGGTGGCCGAACGTCTGAAGCAATCCATCCAAGATGGCAGCTACCCGCCGGGCTCGCGCCTGCCCGCCGAACGCGACCTGGCCACCACCTTGGGCGTGGGCCGCGCCACGGTGCGCGAAGCCATGGGAGAGCTGGTCAACCAGGGCGTGGTGCAGACCAAGCCCAACTCGGGCTCCTTCGTGCGCGACACCGCGCTGGAAGTGATGCGCAGCCTGAAGACCACCGCGGCGCAGGCCGACACCAGCCCGCTGTCCACCCTGGCCGCACGGCTGGCGATAGAGCCGCTCATTGCCCAGTTTGCCGCCGCCGTGGGCGGCCGCGACAGCGACATCGAAGGCCTGCTCGACCACATGGAGAACACCAGCGACCTGACCGAACCCGCGCAGCGCCGCGCCTGGAACGAGGCCGACCGCCAGTTCCACCACCGCATCGCGCTGATGACCGGCAACCCGGTGATGGTGGGCATCGCCCAGGTGGTGGCCGCGGCGGTGGACGAACCGCTGTGGCGCCAGCTGCGCGACCACGGCATCCATGACGCCGCCCGAGCCCGGCTGTATGTCTATGAACACCGGCTGATCTACGAAGCCATTGCCACCGGCAACCAGGAGGCGGCCGGTTTTTATGTGCGCCAGCACCTGGAGCGGGTGCAAAAAGACATGCTGACCGCTTAACCTCAGCGCATGCAAGACAACCACCCCCTGCACACCCCCCGCGAACCCTGGGTCGACGCGCTGCGTGCGCTGGCGTTGCTCGGCGTTTTCGTGGTCAACATGGTGGGCTACGCGCAGACGCCGGACTACCCCTTGCCTATAGGTTCGCCGCTGCCGGCCGGCTCGGTGCTGGCCCAGGTACTGCACGGTCTGCTGCTGGCCCTGGTGCAGGGCAAGGCCTGGCCGCTGCTGTGCTTTCTGTTTGGCTACAGCCTGTGTGCGCTGCTGCGCTCGCGCTACCGCAAACTGCTGTGCGTGGGCCTGTTGCATGGCAGCCTGGTCTACTTTGGCGACATCCTGACCGCCTACGCCGTGTGCGGCCTGGTGGCAACGGGCTGGGCCGGTGTGCGGCCGGCCCGGCTGCTGCGCATCTGGCGCTGGTTGAGCCTGCTGGTGGTGGTTTTGCTGCTGGGCAACGGGGTGCTGCTCTGGCAATGGAAAGACGGCGACTACCCGCCGTTCTCCGCGGCCGACACGCTGGTGGCTACCGATAGCCTGCAGGCCTTTATCGCGCTGAACGCCAGCAGCTACCTGGAAGGCCAGATCGGCTCCTTGACCGCCTTCTTCCCTCTGCTGCTGTGGCTGACCGTGGCCGGCATGCTGGCACGGCGCTTTCGTCTGCTGGGCAGCCGGCGCGCCGCGCGCCTGTTCTGGGCTCGGCATTTCGGCCGCTCGCAGCTGGCGCTGGCTCTGCTGCTGAACCTGGCACTGGGCGCCGCCTCGGCCTGGCTACACCGGGCGGGCACGCCCCACCCCATTACCCTCAGCGCCTTCTTCGTGCTGGGCGCACTGCCCGGCATCTGGTTGGTGGCCTGCCTGCTGGGCTTCGGCATGCGCCACATCCACAGCCGGTCGCAGCTGCCGCGCTGGGCCGGCTGGCTGGCCCCGGCCGGGCACCACACGCTGGCCATGTACTTACTGCTATCGCTGGGCATGGCGCTAGGCCACGGCGCGCTGCGCCAGCTCGGCGGCGACACTGCCCTTACCCTGGCGATCGCGCTGCTGGCCTGGCTGGCTGCGGTGGCGGCGGCACGGACTGCCAGCCGGCACGGTTGGCGCGACCCGCTGGCACGCTGGCTATCGCGGCGACCGGATGGCCAACCCTACCGCTAAAGCCCCATGCACCGCCGTCACTTCCTCGCCACCGCCACCCTGCCCTTGCTGGGCTGCACGCCCACCCGTGAGATCGCTGGCGGCTTTACCGGCATCGCCTTTGACCGTGGCCACCAGCTGCGCGATACACGCAGCTGGCCGGCACCATCCACCATCCGCCGCACCGACGTACTGATCGCCGGCGGTGGCGTGGCGGGTCTGGCGGCGGCACGGGCCCTGCGCCTCAAAGGCGTGGAGGACTTTGCGCTGCTGGAGCTGGAAGACAGCGCCGGCGGCAACAGCCGCAGCGGCACGGTGAACGGCATTCCCTGCCCGCTGGGCGCGCACTATCTGCCGGTGCCCAGCGACGATGCTCCCGAGGTGCAAGACCTGCTGGAAGAACTGGGCCTGCGCCAGCGTGTGGCCGGCCGCTGGCAGTATGCCGAACAGCATCTGTGCCACAGCCCGCAAGAGCGTCTGTTCTTCAACGGCAGCTGGCAGGACGGCCTGCTGCCGGTGCAGGGCGTAGGCCCGGCCACGCTGGCGCAGTACCAGAAGTTTGCGACGCTGGTGGAGCAGCTGCGGCAACAGGCCAGCTGGACCATTCCTGCATCCAAACGACCATTCACGCAGGTACACCAAGCGCTGGCAGCTATCACTTTCGCAGCATACCTGGACCAGCACGGCCTGGGCGACGCGCAGCTGCGCTGGTACCTTGACTACTGCTGCCGCGACGATTACGGCGCCGGCCTGGCCACGGTGTCGGCCTGGGCCGGTATCCATTACTTTGCCAGCCGGCATGGCTTCCACGCGCCGGGGGGCGACAGCGGCGAACGTGACAGCGTTCTGGCCTGGCCCGAGGGCAATGCTTGGCTGGCGCAACGCCTGGCCGCACCACTGGGTACCCGCCTGCATACCGGCCAGGTGGTGGTGCGCATTGCCGAAACCCGGCAGGGCGTGGAGCTGGATGCCTTCAACACCGCCACCCAGGCGCTGGAGCGCTGGCAGGCGCGCCGCGCCATCGTGGCGCTGCCGGTGTTCATTGCCGCGCGGGTGGTGCAGAACCCGCCGGACTTTCTAACCCAGGCCGCCAAACGCACGACCTACGCGCCCTGGCTGGTGGCGAACATCCATATCGACGCGCCGCTGCAAGACCGCCCCGGCGCCGCCCCCAGCTGGGACAACGTGCTGTACCGCAGCCCCGGCCTGGGCTATGTGGATGCCATGCACCAAAGCCTGCTGCCGGTGCCGGGCGCCACGGTGCTCAGCTACTACCGCGCGCTGGGCGACGTGCCGAACGGTCGGCACCAGTTGCTGGAAAAACCCTGGGCTGCCTGGCGCGACGAGATCCTGGCCGAGCTGGGCGCTGCCCACCCCGACATCGCCGCCAAGGCCACCCGCATCGACATCACCCGCTACGGCCATGCGATGGCTATACCCACGCCTGCAGTTTCAAGCCAAATCGGCCTGCAGCGCATATTGCACCAGCGTCAGCAGCTACAAAAAACGCAGCGCCTGGCATTTGCGCACAGTGACTGGGCGGGCTACTCGGTGTTCGAGGAAGCGTTCACGCTGGGGCACCAGGCGGCCTAGGCCGCGGGCTGGTCCCAGGTCTGCGCCGCGCCGCCGCTGCCGGCCACCGAGTACAGGGCATTCGGTGCATTGCGGGTTTGCTGGAACACTTCCAGCGTTTCGCCGCGCATGGCGGCGTAGATGTGCAGGTTGGACACGCCGAGCACCGCGCCCAGCTTTTCCAACCCAAAGAAAATCGCGCCGTAGTGGATCAGGCCGCGCCAGTCGCGCCGCTGCAGCAAGTCGCACTCTTCGTCGTTCAGGCCCACCTCTCGCATATGGGCCGGGCCATCGGCCAGGAAGCGCTGGCGGTGCGCGGGCACGGCCATGTCGCGCAGAAACCGGTTCAGCCGCAGCGCCTTCACGCTGCGCGCAAAGTTGAACGGGTAGCTGCCTTGCAGGCGCTCGGCCCCGGCCATTTGCACGGCCATGGCAGCCCGGTGCCGCTCGACCTCGCCGGCGATCACCGGGCCGGCCAGGTTTTCGTAGACCACCGCCGCGATGCCGGTCATGGACGGCAGGTAGTAGGCCTGGTGCAGCTTGCGCACCTGGGATGAGAGCGCGCCGCGCATGGTCAGCCACATCATCACCTCGGCGCCTTCCATGCCGCCCAGCGTGGCCAGCTCGGCGTGGGTCAAGGAGGCCAGGCGCTCGGGGTCGTTCTCGAACAGCTCCAGGAACTGCATGTCCCAGGGCGTGTTGTTGAAGCCGGCGCGCTCGCCGTGCACCTGGTGCGACAGGCCGCCGGTGGCGACGATGACCACGCGCAGGTCTTCGGGGTAGCTCTCGATGGCGCGGCGCAGCCCCTGGCCCAGCTTGTAAAAACGCCGGGCACTGGGCAGCGGAAACTGCAGCACGCCCATTTGCAACGGCACGATGTTGACTGGCCAGCCTTGCGCGTGCTCCCACAGCACCGACAGCGGCGAGAAGCAGCCGTGGTCCAGCGGTTTGTCCTGGAAGAAGGACATGTCGAACTCGTCGGCCATCAGCGACTGGCCGATGTGCGCGGCCAACGCCGGGTGGCCGTGGATGCCCGGCAGATCGCGCGCGCCGCCACCCTCGTCGGCCACCTCAAAACGCTCGCCAATGCCCAGCGCGAAGGCCGAATAGTGGTCGAAGAAGAAGGAGGTGACGTGGTCGTTGTAGGTGACGATGGCCACATCCGGCTTCACTTCGGCCAGCCACTGCTTGACCGGCTCCAGCGCCTCGAAGATGGGGGCCCACACCGGGTCGGCCTGCTTGTCGCGGTCGAAGGCGAAGCCGATGGTGGGGGTGTGCGAGACGGCTACGCCGCCGATGATTCTTGCCATATGGCTGCTCCGGAATAACGATTTCAAAATGACGGCCCCCGGCACACTGCAAAACGGGTGTGGCCAGGTGGCAGGCATCGGCAGCCCTTGCTTGGAATTAGCCACAAGGCTGCCGATCTCCCAAAGATGCAATATCTGCTGTTAGTTACCAGCGGCCAGCTTCTGGTCGATCCATGTGAAGGCGTCCAGCACGTCGTAGTTGCCGGCGTGCCCCTGGTCCCAGAAGAGGGCGTAATCGACATCCTTGACCTTGGCATCGGCCTTCAGGGCGCGGCTCAGGTTGTAGGCCACCGTGAACGAAGTGTCGCGATCACGCGCGCCCACACGGACACGCCAGTGCGTCGTGATGCCAGCGGTCTTACCCACATAGGGCAGCGCGTTGATCATCTTGTACTGGTTCAGCAGATAAGCCTGCTGGGGGTTGGCGGCCCAGGTGTAGCCGGTATTCGCCAAGCCCACATTGCTTTGCGCGGCATTGATGGCGTCACCGCCGTTGTTGTTGTTCCAGGCGTACTCGGTGAAGTTGGAATACACCTGGGCAGCGGTACCGAACAGATTGGACTCGCCGCCGCTGTAGTTGCCGTAAATAGTGGCGCCAGCCAGCGTGGTGTCTGCCGTAGCAGTCGCTGCAAGGGCGGCGGTTTGACCGACTTGGTCAAAAGCCGGCACGGCCTTGAGCCGGGACTGCTTGGCAACGAACTTCAGGTAGTTCGACATATTGAAGTTGGTGACCGTGCCGCCCGCATCCACATTGATGAAGTCGTTCTTGTAGTACAGGGTTCCGCTTCCGCCAGCCACACCATTGGCCGCAGCGCTGCCGTATGCGTTGTAGGCGACGAAGGTCTTGCCCGCCTTGACATACGCGCTGGCGGCTTTCTTGAATTCGGTCTGCAGGGCAGCCAGCATGTTGTCGGTGGTCAGTGCCGTGCCATCGTCGGCCTGAAGGCCCAGGCCGGCTTGGTAGGCCACGAACTTGTTCATCAATGCGGTGCTGCCGGCAGAGTCTGGGTTCGAGGCGCGTACCAGCGCATTGCCATTCGCGTCGACGATCAGCCCAGCCTTCTGGTCCGCCGAGACCAGCGTACGCGTATCCAGCACATTGAACATCCATTCATAAGCCAAGTCGGCACTGCCCATGTCCTGGATCGGGCAGTAGGCCGAAATCGCGAAGACGCTGTCACTGACCGAACTCTTGCCGTTCGTGTCGATGCCCGCCGCACCAGCGGCTTTCAGGTAGGGGAAATAGTCCTCGCTGTCGCCCGTGGCGCCGAGTTGCGTACTCTGCGCACCGCCGCCGCTGGTGCCGTTCACCACGATGCGGCTGGCGTTGCCCGGCATGAGGCCGTCGTTCAGGCGCAAATAGCGCACAGCGGCCTTGGCGTCGACAATCGCGGCCGGCGCCTTGCCCTGGTAAATGCCGTCGTCGTACACGCCGGCGGGGGCCACCGCACCCCGGCTGCGCGAGGCCATGTTGATGTAGACGAAACCGCGGGCCAGCGCAGCCCCCTTCTTGTCGGTATCGCTGGTGCTGACGTAGGTGCCGCCGTTGACGATGTCGGCACCGGCGTAGTTGCTGCCGGTGATGGGGTCAGTGCCATTCCAGCCGCCCTTGCCTCCTTGGTAGCTGGCCAGCCAGCCGGCGTTGTTGACGTTGAGCAAAATCGCATTGTCTTGCTTGGCCGCATCTACCTCGCGCACAAAGATATTCATGTTCTGGTAACCGCAGGTCTGGTTGTCCACCGCTCCGGCGGACTGCGTAGGCGCCAGCTGCATCGGCTTGCCGACATAGCACACCTCCCGGTACCAGCGTACCGGCGTACTCACGCCGTCGAGGGTGACCGTGATCGTCGTGTACTTGGTCTTGTCGAAAGCCAACTGGCTGTCATAGACACCTGGGCCGGCCGCGCTGGACGTGGCGCTGCTGTCGCCGCCACCGCAGGCCGTCATCAGACCGGTAACCGATACCGCGGCGATGGAGGCCGCAACTGCGCGATGTTTGAATTGTTTGTGCATGCTTGTCTCTTTAGGTTGAATGTGGGTTCTGCAAGCTGCGATATTTCCGGCACAGGCCGCTCTTACGCTCGGGTTTTGGGCTCCCGGCCTTTGCAGGTCTCTTGCGGGACGGATTGTGCGAAGCGCTCCGCGGCTTGGGGAGACGTTGATTCCAAGCCCGCGATAACCCGAAGTTATCGCCGCAGGCGCAGCCGGGCCGCGCCGCCAGACGGGGCAAAAACCGGCTTGCGCGGGGCCGCCCGCAGAGCGAGGGGAGTGTCAGTACGGCATGGCCTGCGCACGCTCTATCTGGTGCGCGGCGCGGTGCAGATGCGTGATCAGGTGGCGCAGCACCGGGGATACCGCCGAGTCGCTGCGCAGAATGGCGCCCACCTGCAAGGGGTAGCCTTTTTCTTCGATGTCGATGATGGAGATGAACTGCGCGACCACCGGATGCACCGCGATCTGCCGCGGCATCAGCGCCACATAGTCGCCCGAACTGACCAGGGCCAGCAAGGCCAGGGTGGAGTTCACCACCGCTCCCACCGCCGGTGCCGGCAACTTGTGGCGTTCAAAAAACAGCTTGGCGTAGCCCGATTCGCTGTTCGGCCCGGTATAGACCCACCGGGCGGTTTGCAGGTCCGACAGCTTGCGCGCCTTGAGCCAGGGGCTGCCCTTGCAGACGGTGGCCACCATGCTGGTCTGCATCAGCGGTTCGACAAAAAACTCGCCGGTGGACAGATCGTCGGGGATACCGCCGACGGTTACATCCACCTCCCCCGAACGCAGTTTTTGCAACTGCGCCACGTACAGCTCTTCGCTGACCCGGAGTTTGACCTCGGGGAATTCCTGTCCGAAGGTGCGCAGGGTTTCGGGGATCAGCAGCATCACGGCCAGGGGTACGGCGCCGACGTGCAGATGGCCAACCATGCGGCCACCGATCTGGTTGATTTCATCCACCGCCGCCGTTAGTTCGCGGTCCACTTTGACGGCGCGGTCGTAGAGCACTTTGCCCTGGGCCGTGGGCACCACGCCGCGGGAGGTGCGCAGCAACAGGGGCGCGGCCAGCTCCAGCTCCAGTTCACGAATCATCTTGGTGATCGCCGGCTGGGAAGCCCCGACCCGGCGCGCAGCGCCCCGCAGGCTGCCCTCTTCAATCGCCGCCACAAGCACGTTCAGGGTTGCAAGTTTCATTGTCTGGTTCCGGTCTCAAGGCATTTACCTCAGTGGAACAATGTACCGATATCCATGGGTTATCGCGATGCGTATCTCAGCATCTTTTAGATATCGCCGGCCGCGCCGATAATGGGCGCCCCCTCGGAACGTCGATGGAGGGCTACTCCTGTGCCCCGCCGAAACCCATGCGCAGTGCCGCAGATCGGTAGGGCCAAAAATGCCACAGCACGGATTCTGAAAATAATATATGATACACATCATGCGAAATACAAAGCACAACGTCAGAAGCACGGCCAAGGAAGCCTCACACGAGCGCATCGTGTCCGCTGCAGCGCGGGCAATCCGACGCAGCGGCTACGACGGCACCGGCGTGGCCGACATCATGAAGGAAGCCGGCCTGACCCATGGCGCCTTCTACGCCCACTTCGCCTCGCGCGAAGCCATGCTGGCGGAAGCCGCAGGGCGGGCCTGTGCAGATTCGGCAGCCATAGCGGCAGACGTGGTTGCCAGCGTGCCCCCAGAACAGGCTTTGGCCTACATGCTCCACGCCTACCTCTCGCGAGAAAACCTGGAGCAGGTGGAGCAAGGGTGCCCTCTGGCTGCGCTGGGCTCGGAGACCGTACGCCAAACGCCCGAAGTCCGGCGCGTGACCACCCGGTACATCAAGGAAATGGTCGATCTGGTTGCCCGCCAGTCGCCTGACTGGGGGCAGCCCGGTGTCCACGAACGCGCTCTCGTGACTGTCGCCACCATGGTCGGCACCTTGCTATTGGCCCGCGTCGTCGACGAACCTGCGCTCTCCGACAGCCTGCGCGCGGCTGCCTTGAAGCACCTACCCATCGCCTGAAGCCACTGAAACCCATTGGTTTTTCGCTCGCCCGAAAATATGATGAATATCATACGAATATCAAACACTGAAGGAAAAACAGCATGACTACAAATAACAAAGTGGCCCTCGTAACCGGGGCCTCGTCGGGCATAGGTGAAGCGACCGCGCTGCAGTTGTCAAGAGCCGGCTACAAGGTGTACGGCACCAGCCGGCGCGGTGGCCAGGCGGTGCAGCGATCGTTCGAGATGCTGGCCTTGGATGTGACCAGCGACGCATCGGTCGACACCGCATTCCGGCATCTGATGCAGTTGGAAGGTCGCATCGACCTGCTGGTCAACAACGCCGGCTTTGGCGTGGCTGCAGCCGGAGCGGAAGAGAGTTCGATTGCCCAGGCCCAGGCTATCTTCGACACCAACTTCTTCGGCATGGTACGGATGGTCCGCGCCGTCGTGCCACAGATGCGCAGCCAAAAGCGCGGGCGCATCATCAACATCGGTTCGGTGCTGGGTTTCTTGCCTATGCCGTATATGGCGTTGTACTCTGCCACCAAGCATGCGGTGGCGGGCTATTCGGAATCGCTGGACCATGAACTGCGCACCCAGGGCATCCGCGTCTCGGTGGTCGAGCCCGCCTACATCAACACGCCCTTCGATGCGAACCTGATGCGGCCCGATGCGCCGCTGGACGTGTACCGGGAAATCCGCGCAGGCGTGGAGAAGCGCGTCAAGGAAGTGCTGGTGGGCGCGGACGGGCCGGAGGTCGTGGCTGACATGGTGTTGAAGGCGGCCACGGCCACGCAGCCCAAGACCCACTACGCCCCCGGCCTGGCCCGCCGCATGCGCTTGCTGCGCAGGTTCGCACCCGCCAGCGTACTGGATGCAGGGGTTCGCAAAGACCTTCGGCTTGCAGCATAAGAGCCCGATCCGCACACGACAACCAAGGAAAAAACATGAAAGCATTCATTCTCGAAAGATACGGAAAAAAGCGCGCATTGCGGGCGGCAGACGTGCCAGAGCCGGAGCTGCATGACGACGAGGTTTTGGTCCAGGTGCATGCCGCTGGCGTGAACCTGCTGGACTCCAAGATCCGCGACGGAGAATTCAAGATCCTCCTGCCCTATCACCTACCGCTCATCCTGGGCCACGACGTGGCAGGAAAGGTTGTCAAAGTCGGCCCGCGCGTGCGGCAGTTCAAGCTGGGCGACGAGGTCTATGCGCGGCCGGATGATTTCCGCATCGGCACATTTGCGGAATTCGTCCCTGTGAAGGAAGCGTCCCTGGCGCTCAAGCCCAATAACCTGACGATGGAAGAAGCCGCTTCCATCCCCCTGGTGGCTTTGACGGCCTGGCAGGCGCTGGTCGAAAAATCCCAGCTGAAAAAGGGACAGAAGGTCTTCATCCAGGCGGGCTCGGGCGGCGTAGGCACGTTTGCCATCCAGTTGGCCAAGCATCTGGGCGCCACCGTCGCCACGACCACCAGCAGCAGCAATGTCGCGCTGGTGAAGAGCCTGGGCGCTGACGTGGTCATCGACTACAAGACGCAAAACTTTGAAGATGTCCTGCGCGACTACGACGTGGTGCTGAACAGCCAGGACGGCAAAACGCTGGAGAAATCCTTGCGCGTGCTCAAAGCCGGCGGCAAGCTGATTTCTATCTCTGGCCCGCCCGATCCCGCATTCGGCCAGGAAATCGCGGCTCCCGGATTCGTGAGACTGGTCATGCGGCTATTGAGCGCGGGTATACGGCGTAAGGCAAAAAGCCGTGGCGTCAGCTTCTCGTTTCTCTTCATGAAGGCGAACGGAGGCCAGCTGCGCGCGATCACCCTGCTCCTCGAGGCCGGCATCATCCGCCCGGTGATCGACAAAGTGTTCCCCTTCGAACAAACCAACGAGGCCATGGCCTACGTCGAAGCCGGCCGCGCCAAAGGCAAGGTCGTTGTCAAGCTCAAGTAAGTAACTAATTGGGGCTTTGCGCTTATTCCACCGGCACAACATGCTATCAAAAGCAGAGCGTTTGACGGGTGCATGCAGCCCGCGGCCAAACAGCTCTTGAAACCGCGGCAGTCGACACCATCATCGGTTGACGGTGGTTAGCAGAGTTGGCCACCGGCTTTTCATCCACTCATTAAGGAGCCCAAAATGAATGCACTGACGAGCCGCAACAACAGCCTGTTTGACGAATTCTTCCGCGACATGGCACCTGGCTTTTTCATACATCCCCTGCACGGCGCCGCCCAGCCCGCACCCGCCCAGATCAAGGTGGATGTGCAGGAGGACGCGGAAGCCTACAAGGTAGTGGCCGAGCTGCCCGGTGTCCGCAAAGAGGACATCCAGGTATCCGTGGACGGCAGCACCGTCACCCTGCGGGCCGAAATCAAGCAGCAGGACACGCACAAGGATGCCAAGACCCTGCGCAGCGAGCGCTATTACGGCGCTGTGGGCCGCAGCTTCCAGCTGCCACAAGAGGTTGACGCCAGCAAAGCCCAATGCCAGTACAACGACGGCGTGCTGAGCGTGGCCCTGCCCAAGAAGGCCGGGAACAGCGTGCACCGGCTGAACATCAGCTAAACCTTCCGTCCTGCATCGGCGGAGTTTTCTTTGCCCGGATGGCCTACCATCCGGGCAAAGGAATTGACCGCCATGCCCGACGCAGCACTGCACGCCCCCTACCCGCCCATCGAACCCTACCGCACCGGCAGACTGCCGGTAGACGATATCCACACCCTGTACTGGGAAGAATGCGGCAACCCGGACGGCGTGCCGGTGCTGTTTCTGCACGGCGGCCCGGGCGCTGGCCTGTCGCCCAAACACCGGCAGTTCTTCGATCCGGCCTACTACCGCATCGTGCTGTTCGACCAGCGCGGTGCCGGCCAATCGACACCGCTGGGCGAGTACCGCAACAACACCACTCAGCTGCTGATCCAAGACATCGAGCAGATCCGCGAAATGCTGGGCATTGCCCAATGGCTGGTGTTTGGCGGCTCCTGGGGCTCCACGCTGTCGTTGGCCTATGGCCAAGCCCATCCCGAGCGCTGTACCGGCTTTGTGCTGCGTGGCATCTTCCTCTGCACCCGGCCCGAGGTCGAATGGTTCCTGAACGGCATCCGCTGGTTCTTCCCCAAAGAACACGCGGCCTTTGCCGGCCACATTCCCGAGGCCGAGCGCGGCGACCTGTTGAAAGCCTATGTGCAACGCCTGTTCAGCGACGACCCGGCCGAAAACCTGGCTGCCGCCCGCAGCTGGAGCCGCTACGAGGGCAGCTGCTTGCACCTGCTGCCGCACCCCGAGGTAGCCGACCAATTTGGCTCCGACGCCGTGGCCCTGGGCGTGGGTCGGCTGGAAGCGCATTACATGTGCAACGGCGCCTTTCTGGACGACAACCAACTGGTCCGCAACGTCAGCCGCATCCGCCACCTGCCGGCCGTCATCGTACAGGGCCGCTACGACGCGGTATGCCCGCCGCGCTCGGCCTGGGCATTGCACGAAGCCTGGCCCGAAGCCCGTTTCCAGGTGATTGAAGACGCCGGCCACGCAGCCTTCGAACCCGGCATCGCCAGCGCCTTGGTGGCAGCCACCGAGCAGTTCAAGCGCGACGGCACGCTGTAGGGCAAGCGATCAGGGATGCCAGGTGGTCGGGCGCGCAACCCGCACCGGCTGCTGACCGCCGGCCAGCGCGTAAGACAGCTGGTTCGCCGCGTCCATCACCGTGGTCGCCAGCTCTTCCAGCCGAGCCAGGTGCAGCCGCGAAGTTGGGCCTGAAATGCACACCGAACCCAACAGCCGCCATTGCACGCCGAAGATCGGCGCAGAGACGCTGGAGACCTCGGGCTCGCGTTCCCCCTGCGACAAATGGTAGCCACGCCGGCGGATCGCTTCATACGGCTCCCCAGGCTCGCCGGAGAACGCCAGAATCACCCGCCCAGGCGCGCCCAGTTCGAGCGGCAGAGCAGCGCCCACCCGCACATGGTGGCGAATCGCCTGCGGCCCTTCGACCCGCACCAGGCAAGTCCGGCTATCGCCTTCGCGCACGTAGAACGAGGCGCTTTCGCCGGTCTTCAGCGCCAGATCGCGCAGCACCGGCTCCACCACTTCATGCACATTGAAAGTCGCCTGGTAGCACGCCCCCAGCCAACCCGCGGCCCGGCCCAGCCGCCAGCTACCGTCCTCTTTTTGCACCAGATACTGGTCCATGGCCAGGGTGCGGGCGATGCGCAACACCGTGGTCTTGTGTAGGCCGGTGTGGCGGCTCAGCTCGGCCAGGGTCAGCTGCGCATGGCTGGTACCAAAGGCCTCCAGCAGCCGCAGCGCGCGCGTCACGGCGACCACGCCACCCTCGTCCGGGGTGGCGGTTTCAGGATCAGGTGTGGGTTTCATGCTTCGGCAGTTGTTTCAACAGACGCAACACAATTGTACAGAACGAAACGAACGATGAAAATTCGCCCATCGATCACAACAACGGAGACTTTCCATGCAACCCATCCGCCACGGCCTTCTGTGCGCTCTTACCGCGGCCTCGGCTTTTTCCCTTCTGGCCGCCGCACCTGCGCTGGCGCAGAACTACCCCAGCCGTGCGATCCGCGTGATCGTGCCCTTCCCTGCCGGCGGCGGCACCGACATCATTGCCCGCGAGGTGGTCAACAAAGTCGCCACCACCCAGGGCTGGACACTGGTGATTGACAACAAGCCCGGTTCGGGTGGCAACCTCGGCGTCGATGCCGCGGCCAAGGCCGCGCCCGACGGCTACACCGTGGTGCTAGGCCAGACCAGTAATCTGGCGATCAACCCCACGCTCTATCCCAAGCTGCCCTACAACCCCGAAAAAGACCTGGCCCCGGTGGGCCTGGTGGCCAGCGCCGCCCTGGTGCTGGTAGTGGCCGCCGACTCACCGTACAAAACCCTGGCCGACGTGGTGGCTGCGGCCAAGGCGAAGCCCGGCGCGCTGAACTACGCCAGCTCGGGCAACGGCACGGTGGCCCACCTGGCCACCGAACAGTTCCAGAAAACCGCCGGCATCCAGCTCACCCACGTGCCCTACAAGGGCGCGGCCCAGGGCGCGACCGACCTGATCGGTGGCCAGATCCAGATGTATGTGTCCTCGGTACCCACGCTGATCGGCCATATCCGCAACGGAAAAATGCGCGCCCTGGCGGTGACCTCGCTGAAGCGCAACGCCGACCTGCCGAATGTGCCGTCGATGGACGAATCCGGCTACAAGGGCTTTGAAGCCGTGACCTGGTTCGGCCTGGCAGGCCCGGCCGCCATGCCCAAGGAAGCCATCAGCAAGCTCAACACCGCCTTCAACCAGGCGCTGGCCAACCCCGAGGTGAAGAAAAAGCTCGACGCCCAGGGCGCCGAAGTGCTCGGCAGCACGCCCGAGGCCTTTGCCACGCTGATCCGCAGCGACATCCTGCGCTGGGGGGCCATCGTCAAGTCCTCGGGCGCCCGGGCCGACTAAGCGCCTACCGATCCACCGTCCCGGTACGCCCTGCCCCGCCTTACTTCACCGTAGGCGCGGGGTGGGGACCGGCACGCCTGTTCCATCCCTCTATCCCTTGCGAAAGAACCCCATGACCTCACCCGACATCATCCGCGACTTTGCCCGCGTCCCCGCCGACATCGTCAAACAGGCCGCCGCATTCCAGCCCGCCATCCTGGCCGATGTCGCCGGCCGCCGCGGCGCGCTGCATGGCCGCATCAAGCCCCTGCATCCCCGCATGAAGCTGGCCGGCACGGCCATCACGGTCGAAGTGCGCCCCGGCGACAACCTGATGATCCACGCCGCCATCGCCCTGGCGAAGCCCGGCGATGTGCTGGTGATCGACGGCAAGGGCGACCAGACCGCGGCCCTGATGGGCACCATCATGATGACCGCCTGCCAGCAGCTGGGCATTGCCGGCGTGGTGATGGACGGCGCGGCGCGCGACAGCCTGGACATCGACGCCATGGACTACCCGGTGTTCTCGGTCGGCACCAACCCGAACGGCCCAACCAAGAACTGCGGCGGCCGCATCGGCCACCCGGTGACGGTGGGCGGTGTCACCGTGCATGCCGGCGACTTCGTGATCGGCGACGCCGATGGCGTGGTGGTGGTCGAGCGTGAAAAAATCGCATCCCTGCTGCCCCTGGCCGCCAAGAAGGTACACGACGAAGCCGCCCGCATCGCCGCCATCAAGACCGGCGACACCGCCGCCAAATGGCTGACCAGCGCGCTGCGCACTGCCGGCGTGCTGCGCGAAGGAGAAACGCTGTGAGCGCCATCCTCATCACCGCAGCCGACCTGGCACCGCAAGCGCTGGCATTACTCGCCGGCTACGACATCGTCTACGCCGGCAAGACGCCCAGCGAGGACGACATCGTGGCACTGTGCCGCCAGCACGACCCGGTGGCCATCATCGTGCGCTACAGCAAGGTCGGCGCGGCCGCCATGGATGCCGCGCCCTCGCTGAAAGTCATCTCCAAGCATGGCAGCGGCACCGACACCATCGACAAAGCAGCGGCCCAAGCGCGCGGCATTGAAGTGGTGGCCGCCGTCGGCGCCAATGCCGCGGCCGTGGCCGAGCAGGCGTTGGCCCTGCTGCTGGCCTGCGCCAAGTCGGTGGTGACGCTGGACGCGCGCATGCACGACGGCATCTGGGACAAGGCCACGCACAAAAGCCTGGAACTTGGCGGCCGCACCATCGGCCTGGTCGGCCTGGGCGCCATCGGCCTGCGCTTCGCCAAGATGGTGGATGCGCTGGGCATGCGGGTGATCGGCTTCGACCCGTTCGCCAAGAACCTGCCCGACTACGTGCAGAGCGTAGACCTGCCCACCCTGTGGCGCGAAGCCGATGTGGTCTCGCTGCACTGCCCGCTGACCGAGGAAAACCGCCAGCTGCTGAACGCCACCACGCTGGCCCAGTGCAAGCACGGCGTGCTCATCGTCAACACCGCGCGCGGCGGCCTGGTCGACGAAGACGCGCTGCTGGCCGCCGTACGCAGCGGCCAGGTCCAGGCGGCCGGCCTGGACAGCTTCGCCATTGAACCCATCGTGGCCAACCATCCATTCCAGCACCAGCCGGGCTTTGTGCTCAGCCCGCACATCGGCGGCGTAACCGGCGATGCCTACGTGAACATGGGCATGGCCGCAGCACGGAACGCGCTGGCCGTGCTCGCCCGGCACAGCGAAAAAAGCCCGGCCTGAGGCCCCTTAGAACCTCTGCGATACCGGCGAGAGTTCAGGCCCGGCGCGCGGTCAGCCACTTGGTGGAAGGCAGGGCTTCGGCCACCACCCGGACTTCGCCGATCTTGCCGAAGAAGCCATCTGCGCGATCGCCATCCCAGGAGCCGCCGCCGACCACCCAGGGGGACGTGGCAGACAGAGTCGCCAGGCCCACCACATCGCTGGTGTTGCGCAGCACCGGCGCGCCTTCCACGTACATGATGGTGTCGTGCGTAGTGGCGTCATTGACGATGGCGATGTGCACCCAGGTGTCGGCAATGATCTCGCCCGACCAGCTGGCCTCGCCTTCACGCGCGCCGCTGATCTCGGGCACCACTTCCCATTGCACTTCGCGCAGGCTGGAGATGGCGAACAGCAGGGGTGGCGACTCTGGATCGCCGCCGTTGAAGCCAGACAAATCGCCGCGCTTGCCGTCGCGCGTCATGATATTCATCCACGCATGCTTGGACTTGTCCCAGGTTTTGTCGATCTTGATGAAGGCCTCGACCGTATAGCCGCTGCTGGCAAAGGTCTGCGCATTGATCGGGGCCGCGGCATCGGTCAAGAAGTAGCTGAGCCGCGGCGTGTTCTTGTTGGTATTGAGAAAGCCCACCGAGCCCGGCGCGGCCGACAGCCGGTGGTGGTCGCTGCTCCAGACAATGTCGCCGACCTCTGCGCCGACGATCACGCTGGTGTTGAGCGAATCGCGCTTGAGCGGATTCGCGCCGGTAACATCGGCGATCTGCGTGCCTGGCGCCACGGCTGCGCCATCCGCGCCGCCAAAGAAGCGCCAATGGGCCACGGTGGACGCGATCTTGGGGTAGTCGTCGCTGTCCCGGGCCGGCACTTGCACCACGGCCGTGGGCTCGTTGAAGCCCTTCAACACCAGGGCTTTGGCCTGGTCTACCAGCGAGGACGCCACCGTCGCCTTGCCCACGCCGAACGTGGGGTTGAAGCGGGCAAAGCGCTGGGCAAAGTTGATAGCGATGTTGAAGCTGTGGTTGGGCTCGGTCAGCACGGCCTGGTCAAACGCATTCAGGCTGTCGGCGGGTTTCATCGGTACCCAGGGCGAGAACGACAGCACCTTGATCAGGTTGTTGGTCAGGTCAAACTCGTACAAGCGCATCAGGCCGTTGCCGCCCTGGTAGGCCATCTGGTAGTCCACCACCATCTCCTCTACGGGGTTGCCAAAGTCGTTGGTCTTGGTCAGGTGCGCGCCGCCGTGGTGGTGGCCGTTCAGGGTCATGAAGATCTGGTCGTTGTCGCGGATCAGCTTCTCCCACAGCATCTTGCCGTAGCTGGTCTCCAGCGGACTCACGGCGTCGGGCGCAATGTTCAGCAGCTGGTGGTTGACCAGAATCACCGGCAGCTTGGGATGGGCGGCGATCACGCCGCGGGCCCAGGCGATGCCGGCGTCCGAAATCCGCCAGGACAGCGATAGCACCAGGAACTGCTGGTCCTGCCCGGTGAACACGTGGTACTCATGGAAGCCCGTGCTGTCGCGCTCGCCAAAGGTGGTCTGGCGTTTGGCGCGCTTGGCACTGAACCACTGCAGATAGGGTTCATTGGCCAGCACGCGCTGGGTATCGGTGCCGGTGCTGGGGCTGAAATCGAAGTCCACATCGTTCAACACGTCGTGGTTGCCGGCCAGGATGGAGTACGGCACCTTGGCCACCTCCAGCACCTGCATGGCGGTGTCGGCCACCTTCCATTGCTCGGGCTTGCCGACCTGGTCCACCACATCGCCCAGGTGGATAAGGAAAGGGATGTTGAGCTTGGCCGCGTTGTCGGCCACCCATTTGGTCTGCGCGTAGAAGGGCTCGCTGCCGTAGTGGCGCTCGTACTGGCTGCTCTCGCTCGACGTGGCATACCGGGAATAGAACTGGGTGTCGGGCAGCACCGCCAGGGCAAAGCTGGAGATGGGCGCGGCAGCGGCAGCAGCAGCCGTACCGCCACCATCGCCCCCGCCGCAGGCGCTGAGCAAGCCCCCCGCAGCCAAGGTGGAAGCCGACGCCAAGCCCATCTTCAGCAGATTGCGGCGCTGTAGCGCGGCGCCCGGAACACCGGTATCAGACACCAGCGGCATCGGCAAAAACGTCTTCATGGGGCACCCAAACAATAGTTGATATGCCCTTAATATATTTACCGTAAGTTAAACAAATATTACAAATCCAACCGGTTCTTCGCCATCTGCAGGTTGAAGTTCATGCTTGCAAAAATAACATTGAAAAAGGCTGTAGCGCATATAAATACTGCGCAACCAGCTATTTAAAACATAGCACAAAGATTTCATCTATCCATGGATGGATGCAGCCTGCGGCCTTCGCGCTGAGCGGGATTCAATGTGTAAAGACCGCAAAAACAACAGGCCGGCGTGCATGCCGGCAATACCGCAAGCTAGCCGCCGTAATCGGCCCTGCCGGTCCGACCTCGGCCCGCTCAGAGTTCCAGAAAAACCGATTCGGTAAACGCCAGGCCTTGTGGCCGACCGATGTTGGCCGCCCAATCGCCCATCACCGCAGCCGTCATCGGCCGGGCGTACAGGTAGCCTTGCAGCTCGTCGCATTGCAGCGCGGTCAGCACATCGCGCTGGGCCGCGGTTTCCACGCCTTCGGCCACCACGCTCAGGCCCAGGGCGTGGGCCAACTGGACCACAGCTTCGACGATGGCGCGCGCATCGGCGCTGTGCTCCAGATCCTGCACAAAGGACTGGTCGATCTTCAGCTGGCTGACCTGCAGGCGGCGCAGATAGGACAGGCTGGAATAACCGGTACCAAAGTCGTCGATCGACAGCTTGACGCCGATGTCGCCCAGACGCTCGAAGGTCTGCAGCGTGCCCTCGGTGTCTTCCATGGCCACCGACTCGGTGATCTCGAATATCAGCAGCGCGGGGTCCAGCGCATGCTGCTGCAAGGCGCGCTGGATGCGCTGCACCAAGTCTTCCTGGCGCAGCTGGTGTACCGACAAATTAATCGCCACACGGATCTGCAAGCCCTGGTCGCGCCAGGCGTGGGCCTGGCGGCAGGCTTCTTCAATCACCCAGTTGCCCAAAGCGTTGATCAGGCCAAAGCGCTCGGCCACCGGAATGAACAGGCCCGGGCTCAGCATGCCACGCACCGGGTGCTGCCAGCGCACCAGCGCCTCGACGCCGGTGATCACGCCGCGCGCCGAATTGATCTTGGGCTGGTAGTGCAGTGCCAGCTCGCCGCGGTCCAGCGCCAGACGCAGGTCGCGCTGCAGCTCGATCTGCTCGCGTACGCCAGCGTTCATGTGCGGCTCGAAAAACGCATAGGCCGAGCCACCCGAACGCTTGGCCGCGTACATGGCCGCATCGGCATGCGCCATCAACTGGTCGCGCGGGGCGTCGGACGGGTACATGGCAATGCCCAGCGAGCAGGACAGGCGCACATCGTGGTCGCCCGCGGTGAAAGGCTGGTTCAGCGCATCGATGATGCGCTGGGCGATCTGGGCCGCAGCCGTGGTGTCGGGGTTGCCTTCTAGCAGCAGCACGAATTCATCGCCGCCGACGCGGGCCACGGTATCGGAGGCCCGGGCCTCACCGGCGATGCGCTGGGCCATCTCGCGCAGCACCAGATCGCCCACGGCGTGGCCGAACGAGTCGTTCACCGGCTTGAATCCGTCCAGGTCGACAAACAACACGGCCAGGCCCGAACCATCGCGGCTGCAGCGCTCTACCGCCACGGCCACACGGTCGTCAAACAGCAGGCGGTTCGGCAAGCCGGTCAGCGCATCGCGGAAAGCCAGCTGCTGCAGCTCGGTGTTGGCGGTCTGCAGCGATGCGGCCAGCACCGCGGTCTTGCTTTGCATGCGCACGTCGATCATCGAGGTGAACATGGTCAGACTCAGCAGCACGATGGTCGCCGCCGACACCAGCATGCCCAGGCTGTCGCCGCGCAGCTGGTCGGCGCTCAGGCAGACCGAATCCAGCGGGAAAGACGCAGCCGCCATGCCGGTGTAGTGCATGCCGCAGATGGCAGCGCCCATCACCAAAGCAGCCACCAATTGCCACCAGCGCTCTGCATTGCCGCTGAGCCGGCGCAGCCAGAAGAAGATTTGCAAGGCCACGGCCGATGCCGCCACCGCAATCCCGGCCGATGCCAGCACCCAGCCCCCTGACCACTGGATGCCGGGCGCCATGTCCATGGCGGCCATGCCGGTGTAGTGCATGGCGCAAATGCCCAGGCCCATTGCCAGCGCACCACCGGCCAGGCGCGGCAGGGGCAGGCGATTCCGGCTGGCCAGGTACAGCGCAATCGCCGACACCGCCACCGCCGCCACCCAGGACAGCGCGGTCACCGCATAGCCATAGCCCACCGCAAATGGCAGGCTGACGGCCAGCATGCCGACAAAGTGCATCGACCAGATGCCCGTGCCCATGGCCACCGAGCCGCCGGCCCACCAGCCCAGTGCGACTGCGCGGTCGGGGGTGCGCACGCGCTTGGCCAAGTCCAGCGCCACATACGACGCGAAGCTGGCAATAAAGTACGACAAGGCCACGATGCCCGGGGCATAGCGTACGGAGATAAAAGAGGTGTCCATGGTCAACCAGGTGGCGACTGGCAACGATTTGCCGGCCGCAGAAGTGCTGACGCATTATCAAAGATTGCGGGAAACCAAGCGCACGTTCTAAGAAGCTGGAGTGCCCGGAAAATCCACCACTGCCTCCAGCCCGGGCTGCGCAGGCTGCAGGGTCAGACGCCCGCCATGCGCCTGAGCTACCAGACGGCACAGGTACAGGCCCAGCCCCACACCGCCGGTGCCGCGCTGGCGGGCTGCGTCGGCGCGGTAAAAAGGCTCGGCCAACTGTGCCCACTGCGCTGGCGGAACGCCCGGACCGTGGTCGCGTACCCGCAGCTGCAGGCCGGTGTCGGTGCGCTGCAAATGCACTTCGATCTGCCCCTGGCCGTGCTGGCGGGCGTTGTTCAGCAGGTTGCGCAACAGCAGGCGTAGGCGGACCCGGTCCAGCGGCCATGGCGGCAGGTCGGGCTGCAGGTACAGCTGGATGCCTGGGTCGATGGCCATCTCGCGTACCAGTTCACGCACCAGAGCCGCCAGGTCGGTCGGCTCCAGGTGCAGGGCCGCATGCGGGCTGGCCAGGCGCTCGCTTTCCAGCAGGTCGCTGATCAGGTCGCGCATCAGCTGCAGGTCGCGCAGCAGCGGTTCGCGCAGCGGCTGCAGCTCGGCGGTTTCGGGCAGCAGCTCGGTGTTCAGCCGGGCCCGGGTCAGCGGCGAGCGCAGTTCGTGGCTGATGGCCAGCAGCAGGCCGCGCTTGGCTTCCAGCATGCCGTGGATGTCGTGCGCCATGGTGTTGATGTGCTGGGCCAGATCGCCCAGCTCGTCACGGCTTCTCTGGGGGATAGGCTGGCTGAAATCGCCCGCGCCAAAGCGCTGCGTGCCCTTGCGAATGTCTTCCAGCGGCCGCAGCAAATAGCGCACCACCGCAAAGGCCACGCCGGTCAGCAGCAGCAATATGGCCAGTGTGGTCCAGACAACGTGCTGACGCGGTTGCTGCCAATCAATATCGCCCAAACCCAGCACCACGCGGGTGCCGTCGGCGGTGGTGCGCGACAACAGATGGGTTGGGCCTTGCGCATCCTCACGCCGCTGCCACGGGCGGTTGCGTTTGTCGGGATGCGAATCCCAGTGCCCCTGCGGTCCGTCCATGCGCACCGACAACGGCAAGCGCTGCACCAGTGCCTGTGCGCGTTCGATGCTGGGCGGGCTCCCTAGCTCGGCAACCAGGTGGTCCACATAGTCCGTCACCAAGGGCACGGCCGCATCGCGCCAACCCACGGTAAAGGCTTTTTGCATGCCGACAACGAACACCGCCGACATGGTCAACGCCAGGCCCATAAACAGCACCACCAGCCGCCAACGCAGCGAATGGCGAATGGCCTGGCCTGCGCGGCGATGCCAGCGGGCTCTTCCCTTGTTTTTAAACATGGCTTTAGCTACACACGGCCGAGCGCCAGCGAATAGCCGGCATTGCGCCAGGTCTTGATGCAGTCCAGCGGCTCCAGCTTCTTGCGCAAGCGGCTGACCAGCAGGTCCACGGCGCGGGTCTGTAGTTCGGCCTCGTGGCCACGCAGGCGGTTCAGGATGTCGTCGCGGCCCAGCACCTTGCCAGGCTCGCGGGCCAGCAGGGTCAACAGTTCGAACTCGGTGCTGGTGAGTTCCAGTACCTCCCCTTGGCGCAGCACGCTGCGGGTGTCCAGGTGGATGTCCAGGCCGTCAAAGCGCAGGCTGGTCGCAGCGTCCGGCAGCCGCTGGCGGCGCAGCACCGTCAGCAGCCGGGCCACCAGTTCGCGCGGTTCGAAGGGCTTGGGCAGGTAGTCGTCGGCGCCCAGCTCCAGGCCGACCACCCGGTCCATCACCTCGCCGCGGGCGGTGAGCATGATGATGGGCAGCTGGCTGTCCTTGCGGATGGCACGGCACAGCGCAAAACCATCCATCTCGGGCAGCATCACGTCCAGGATCGCCGCGTCAAACCCGCCCTGGCGCAGCAAGGCCAGGCCGGCGCTGGGCGTCAGCGCACAGGCCAGGTCCAGGCCGAAGCGCTGGAAGTAAACAGCCAGCGGCCCGCCAAGCTCGGCGTCATCGTCAATCAGCAGGATTTTGGGCATGGTAACTACGCACACCCCCAGGCTGCAGTGCTGCGCATCTTTCGCCACCCCCCTTGCAGGGGGCGATGCCAGTGGCCCGGCAAAGCCGGTTCCACGGCATCTCTGGGTGGCGTACGTTCTGTCTGAACGCTGAGAGGTGAATAGTTACTGGGCATGGCCTATTGTCATATCAGCCGTGGCGGAACCGACCGCCACGGTGCTGCATGAAGTCGCGCACCTGCTGTTGCTGCGCTGGGTTCAGGGCGTCGAAGAAGTCGGCGGCGGCGGCAACCACCTCGGGGCTCTTGCTGCGCAGGGCTTCGGTCTTCTCGGTGACCAGGGCCTGGGCCTTGGCGCGGTCGAACTGCGGGCCGGCGACCAGCGCCTGGATCTCGGCGCGCGGGTCGGCTCCGCCGGCGAGCAAGGCCTTGCGCTGCTCCTGCAGCTTGTCGCTGAGCACGCCGAGCAACTGCTTCTGCTGATCGTTCAGCTCCAGCTTCTTGCCGACTTTCTCGATCATCTTGCCGCGGAACTCGGCCGAGCGCTGCTCGTTCATAGGGCCGCCCCAGCCGTGCTCCTGGCGGCCGGCGCAAGCGCTGAGCCCCCCGAGCAAAACAGTGGTGCCCAGCAGCCCGATCAGGCCGCGCTTGAGGGTTCTAGGAAGGCGAAATCGCATGGTGGTATCCGGTAGGTTGAACAAGATAGCCATGGTGCCGACACACCCGCTGCGGGTCTTCTCTGCGCGGTATCGGTTTATGTCGTTTTATGTCGTTCGCTATTTTTTGTATAGCTGCCTGCGCAGGTGGAATATGCGTGAAAGCCTGGTTTCACTCATAAACATGCAAGCAATGGCTGGAAGCTGTGACGATTCTTTACACAGATAAGTGGAGCGAAATACCGCGTATTTCTGCAGTTATTTGATAAATATGATTAGTTCAGCCCCATATTCTGGGCAACCGTCCCCTTGCATGCAAGAGAAATAGCTATCATTCGTTAACGATGCAATAAATATGATTTATTTGATAGGCCCAAGACACTTCCACCGCGGCGACAGATAGGCCAGTCGTCCCCGCTGCAGGCCTGTGGTCTGAACCTGGCAGATACGGCAAGGCTCTTTTTCAGAGCTTTTCCAGGCGTGGGCAGCACCTACAAATGAGGCACGGGATCCGCTGTGCGGTGGGTGGTAAGGGGTTGGTATCTGAATATCCAGCCACTTGCTCGCGTGCTCCGTTGGGTGCCAAGGCCGTGGTTCACTTTTATTTCAATAGCGTCTTGCGCAGGCCGTATAAGCGTAAAACCAGGT
This sequence comes from Rhodoferax sp. OV413, assembly GCF_900104385.1. Classification (GTDB taxonomy): domain Bacteria; phylum Pseudomonadota; class Gammaproteobacteria; order Burkholderiales; family Burkholderiaceae_C; genus Rhodoferax_B. The sequence goes on from NZ_FNJA01000001.1 coordinate 1,545,036, forward strand.
TTTTGCTCCTGTAGCAATGGTGTGCCGGCCTGGCCTTCCACGGATTGCCGCTGGATGGCGTGCCCTGCGGGCAGAACTACCACCGAATGGGGGATAAAACTATAAATGTTTACAAAAAGTAACACCTTATGTGATAAAACTTCGGGCATTCCAGATTCTTATGTAGCCCACCCGCCATGCTCTTGATCCGAAAAGTCGTTCGCGCATGGCAGGCGTTGGGCGCCCGCACCCGTTTATTCCTGCCAATACTGGTGCTGATCGTGCCGTTCAGCGCGGCCAAATACCATTTGCTCATGGCCGCCGCAACCACCACGGCCCAGCAGCAGATCGCGCTGGAGCTGCCGCAGGTGCAGCGCTATTTGCGCGAGGTGCTGCCTCTGCCCTCGCAGCTGAACGACCTGCCCGCATTGCAGAAGCTGCTGGACACCGAGCTGCAGGCGAATCCCAACCTGGCGTCCATCCAATGGCGCTGGGGCGCACAGCAGGTGGCGGCCCACGCGCCCGATGGGCTGCGCGCGCAGTACCCCGCCTGGTTTACCCATCTGGTCACGATTGCCCCGGTGACCGCACGCCTGGTGGTGCCGCAGCCGAACGCCGAGCCGGGTGAGCTGACGCTGCAGACCAGCACTGTCGAGTCGATCAACAGTGTGTGGCGCGTGGTGGCCGCGCAGTTCTGGGTCACCGGCATGAATATCTTCACGGTGTTCTTTCTGCTCGGGCTGATCCTGCAGGCCACCAACCGCATGCTGCGGCGAATGGCAGATGCGGCCCAGCAATTCAAAAGCGGCGCCCATGGCTTTCGCATGGCGGTGAGCGGCCCCCGCGAAGCCCGGGCCTTTGCCCAGGTGTTCAACGACATGGCCAGCGAAGTACAAAGCCTGGTGCGCACCCTGCAGCAAACCCAGGCCGCACTGCGGACCGAGAAGGAACGCGCCGAGGTCACGCTGTCCTCCATCGGTGACGGCGTGATCACCACCAACCTCGCCGGCCTGATCGAAACCAGCAACGCCATGGCCCAGCAGCTGACCGGCTGGAGCCAGCAGCAAGCCCAGGGCCGGCCGCTGGAAGAAGTGTTTGAACTGCTGGACGATGTGCACCACCTGGCCGGCAGGAACAGCCCTACCCCGCTGCACCTGACCGATGGCGTGGTGCATGCCAGCAACCAGGTGCTGCTGCAGCCCTCGGGCGAGCGCTGCGCCATCGAATACACCGCTGCCCCGATCCGCCAGACCGATGGCAGCGCCGTCGGCTGCGTGCTGGTGTTCCGCGATGTCAGCGAAAAGCACCAGCTGATCCAGGAAATCTCCTGGCAGATCGGCCACGACCTGCTGACCGGCCTGCACAACCGCGCCGCCATGCAGGAGCCCTTCAACCTAGCGATCCTGCAAGCGCGCCACCATCACAAGCTGCTGGCCGTATGCCTGCTGGACCTGGACCATTTCCAGGCCTTGAACGAACGCTACGGCGGCGCCTGCGGCGACAGCCTGCTGCAAAAAGTGGCCCTGCGGCTGGCCGCGTTTGCCGGCGACGACCACGGCCTGGCCCGCCTGGGCGGCGACGAATTTGTGCTGTTGCTTAAAGACCAGAACGATCTGGCCCAAGTCACCGAACATATTTTGCAGGTACAGACAGCGCTGTCCGCCCCCTACCTGCTGGACGGCCAAAACATCCACCTCACGGCCAGCATCGGCATCGCCATCTACCCGCGCGACGATACCCAGCTCGACGCGAACCTGGAAACCCTGCTGCGCCACGCCGACCAGGCCATGTACCAGGCCAAGCAGACCGGGCGCAACCGCTTCCATGTGTTTGACGCCCAGCACGACCAGGAGGTGCAAACCCACCACGACCAGCGCGCGCGCATCGCCCAGGCACTGCAAGACGGCGAGCTGCGGCTGTACTACCAGCCCAAGGTCAACATGCGCACCGGCAAGATCTTCGGCATGGAGGCGCTGCTGCGCTGGCAGCACCCCGAGCAGGGCATCGTCGGCCCCTACCACTTCCTGCCGCTGGTGGAAGACACCGACCTGATCATCGACATCGGCGAATGGGTGCTGCACCAGGCGCTGCAGCAAATGCAGCTGTGGGCTGCGCAGGGCCTGCACTGGGCGGTCAGCGTCAACATTGCGGCGCGGCACTTCCAGCGCTCCAACTTCGTGGCCCGGCTCGGCGAGATCCTGGCCGGATTCCCCCAGGTGTCGCCGCACAAGCTGGAGCTGGAGATTCTGGAATCCGCCGCGCTGGAAGACGTGCAGCACATGCGCAATGTGATGGCCTCCTGCCAGCAGCTGGGCGTGCAGTTTGCGCTGGACGACTTTGGCACCGGCTACTCCTCGCTGGCCTACCTGAAGCGCCTGCCCGCCAACACCTTGAAGATCGACCAGACCTTTGTGCGCGACATGCTGGACGACCCCGACGACCTGACCCTGGTGGACGCCATCGTCGGCCTGGCCAAGGCCTTCGACCGCCGGGTCGTGGCCGAAGGGGTGGAAACCGTGGAGCACGGCCTGCTGCTGCTGCAACTGGGCTGCGACCTGGCCCAGGGCTACGGCATCTCGCGCCCCATGGCCGCCGACAGCGTGGCCCGCTGGGCCGCCAGCTATGTGCCGGCCGAAGCCTGGCGCGCCTGGGGCTCGACCCAATGGGAGCAGGCCGACTTTCCGCTGCTGCTGGCCGAGCACGACCACCGCATCTGGGTCAACCGCATCGTGGCCCAACCCGCGGCCCAGGCCGTCGCCGAAGCGCCCGCCGCCTACCCTGCCAGCTTCAGCACCTGGTATGCCCTGCGCGGCAAGTCGCTGTACGGCCACCTGCCAGCATTCATCGCGGTCGGGCCGGTGTTGCAGCGCCTGCGCACCCAGGGCATGGCGCTGCTGCGCCTGCAGATCGATGGCGAGGTGGTGTCGTTCACCGCCGGCATCGCCAGCCTGCTGGAACTGCAAAGCAGCCTGGCCAGCCACCTGGCCACCCTGCTATCGGTGGCCGCTGCCGAAAAAGCCATGTAAGTCGGCCATTCAAAATACTATATTTTTGATAGCTACCAGCGCTGGTATCCATTGCACTGCAGCCACTTTTTAGCAATTATTCTGCAGCAGCCAGGCCGTCACCTTGGCCTGGTCGGTCTCGGTGCGCAGCGCCTGGAAAGCCAGCTCCGCCTCGGGGTAGCGGCGGCGCATGAAATTCAGCCATTGCTTGAGCCGGCCAGCGCGCTGGCGCGGCTCCAGCTGATTGCAAACCAGTTGCCAAAACGCACCGACCAGCGGCTGCAGGCTGCTCCACGGCAAAGGCACTGCGTCGGCCCCCGCGCCGTTCGCCCGGATGGCCAGCGCCAGACCCGGGTCGGTGACCATGCCGCGGCCCAGCATCAGCGTGTCGCAGCCCGAGGCCTGGCGGCAGCGCAGCGCGTCGTCCAAGGTCCAGATTTCGCCGTTCGCCACCACCGGAATCTGCACGGCAGCGCGGATATCCTGGATGCGCTCCCAGTAGGCTGGCGGGCGGTAGCCATCGGCCTTGGTGCGGGCATGCACCACCAGCTCGTCGGCGCCGGCTTCGGCAATCGCCAGCGCGCACTCCACGGCCCGGCTGTCGTCGTTGAAGCCCAGCCGCATCTTGGCCGATACCGGCTGGCCGGCCGGCACCGCGCTGCGCACCGCGGCCACGATGCGGGCCACCAGCTCGGGCTCGTCCAACAAGGCTGCGCCGCCGCCGTGGCGGTTCACCACCTTGGCCGGACAGCCAAAATTCAGATCGATACCGGCCGGCCCCAGCCCGGCGAGCCGTGCCGCGTTCTCGGCCAGGCACTGCGGGTCCGAGCCCAGCAGCTGGCCGCGCACCGGCACGCCGGCCAGCGTGCGGCCGCCGTTCAGCAGCTCAGGTATTACGCGGACAAACGCCCGTTCGGGCAGCAAGGTATTGGTGACGCGGATGAATTCCGACACGCAGCGGTCGATGCCACCCACCCGCGTCAGAATGTCGCGCAGTACGAAGTCGAGCAAGCCCTCCATCGGGGCAAGGAGGAGCTGCATCAGAGGCTATTCAACATGGGTTCAAAACCAGGCCAGCGAAGGCAATAGACGCCGACGACGCCTCTCCTCCCAGAGATACCACGGAACCGGCTCCGCCGGGCCGTTGGTATCGCCCCCTCCCTGCAAGGGGGTTGGCGAAAACGCGCAGCGTGTAGCCTGGGGGTGTGCTCAGTAACTGCCGACAAAGTCCTTCTTGCCAACCTCAACGCCGTTGTGGCGCAGGATGTCGTAAGCCGTGGTGGTGTGGAAGAAGAAATGCGGCAAGGTGTAGTTCAACAGGTACGAGGTACCAACAAAGGTCTTCTCGTTCGGCGTGCCCGCGCGCAGCACGATGCTGCGGTCCACACCGGCGTCGATGTCGGCAGCCGGCACGCTGTGGATGAAGGCCAGGGTCTTGGCGATGCGGGCCTGCAGGTCGGCAAAGCTGACCTCAGAGTCTTCATACGCAGGCACGTCCACACCGGCCAGGCGGGCAGCGGCGCCCTTGGCGAAGTCGGCGGCGATCTGCACCTGGCGGGTCAGCGGGAACATGTCGGGGAACAAGCGCGCCTGCAGCAGCGCGTTAGGGTCGATCTTCTTGTCGGTGGCATGGGCCTCGGCCTTGCGCAGCACGGCGCTCAGACCGCCCAGGATCTGGGTGAACAAGGGGATGGAAGCTTGGTAGAGAGAGAGGGACATGGGGTTTCAGGGTTGGTCAAAGAAGCAGGAGTCTACGGGGTTCTGCCTGGCCTCGGGCTGGCAGTGCCATTTGCCATGTTCGGGTGGCGTGGGGCTGCGCATAGACCCTCTTTGAAACTGCATTTTTTCGACCATACGCAGAATCACCGGCGGGACTGCGCTGCGCCGGTATTGCTATCTTAAATATAGCTTATTGCGCTGGTTGGATAAGCGCTACAGGTCTTTTTTACTTGAAAATCCAGTAGCCGTCCACGCGACTTGGCCAGGTACAAGCACTATGCAGATTGCCGTGAGAAAGCCCACACTCGATAGGGGTCGCCTGCCGCGCCGGGGCCAGCGGCGTGCGACACGCACAACCTAGTATGTATGCACATTCGAAATTCACGCCGATTGGTGCCAAAATGACTGAAATACGCGCTATGGATGCGTAGGGGGCGTACGCGTCAAGCGCGCTACAGATCGGTTCAAACGAGGGATAGAGGAGAGCCACCATGGTCTCGGACTCAGAGAAAAAAATATACGCCAAGCTGGCCGAGCTGGAAAGCGAGATGCATTCGCTGCGCGAAGGCTATCTGGTGGTCAACAAGCGCTACACGCATGCGCTGGAATCGATGAAGAACCTGACCGCCAACGCGCTGGAGGCCGCCACCCGGGCAGCCCTGGCTGCCGAGAAGTCGGCGCTGGCCAGCAAAAGCGCGACCGACGCTGCGAAGGCGGCATCCGTCAGGCTGGTGATTGATGCCACCGAAGCCGCGGCCGAAGCCGCCAGCCTGGCCGCCCTGGCGGCGTCGGAAGCTGCGGCAGCCGCATCGGCAGCTGCATCAGCGGCGGCATCGGCAGCCGCATTCCAGGCCGAAGAAACTGCGCTCCAGGCTTCGGCGGAAGCGGCCAACGCCACCTCGCGCGCCACCGCGGCGGCGGCCACCGCCGCCAAAATGGCCAACGAAGCAGCCGCCATTGCGCGCACGGTGCGCAAGTAGAGCCCCTCTCCCCATGGACCACATAGCAACCTCCATCGCCCGACAGCAATGCCGGCACGCATGCATGCAGGGGCCTGACTACAGGTAGCGCACCATGGGGGAGTCGACCATCACCACCTATACCAACGGCTCCCGGGCGGTCATCACCAATCCCAGCCTGGCCAGCCGGCTGGTGGCGATAGAAAACGAAATCAACGGCCTGTTCGAGCGCGTGCCCTTTGGCAGCCATTCGCTGGACGCCAACGGCACCTACAAGTCCATCAATGCGCTGGAATTGGCCTGGCTCGGCTATACGCGCGATGAGGTGATTGGCAAGAAGAAGCTGGTCGACTTCCTGACCCCGACCAGCCAGGATAAATTCCGTGCCTATTTTGCGCACCCGCATCTACGTTCCACAGTGGCAGAGCTCGAGCTGGAGCTGGTGCGCCGCGACGGCATCAGCATGCCGATATCCCTCAGCGTCAGCGACCACCTGGACGACGCACACCAGTTGCTGAACCGCCGGGCGGTGATTTTTGATCTGACCGAAAGCCGCGCCGCCAAGGCCAAGCAAAGGGTGTCGGCGGTGGCCTTCGAGTCGCTGTCCGGCATGTTCATCACCGACCGCAACCAGGTGATCCTGCAGGTCAACGGCGCCTTCACCGAGCTGACCGGCTATACCGCACAAGAGGCCGAAGGACAGACGCCGCGGCTGCTGAGCTCGGGCCGGCACAACAAGGCCTTCTACCAGGCGATGTGGGCCGCGCTAAAGGAAAAGGGCTGCTGGCACGGCGAGATATGGAACCGGCGCAAGGACGGCAGCCTCTTCGTCGAATGGCTGAGCTTGTCCACCGTCCTGGACGTGGCGGGCGAAGTCACCCACTACGTGGCCAGCTTCATCGACATCACGGCCCGCAAGAGCGCGCAAGACCAGATAGCCCACATGGCTTACCACGACGCGCTGACCCAGCTGCCGAACCGCCGCCTGCTGCAGGACCGGCTGAACCAGGCACTGGCCGCGGCCCGGCGCAGCGGCTTGTATGGCGCACTGCTGTTCATCGACCTGGACAATTTCAAGAAGATCAACGACAGCGCGGGCCACGAGGCCGGCGACCTGGTGCTGGTCGAAGCGGCCAACCGCCTGCGCCGCACCGTGCGCGAAGGAGATAGCGTGGCCCGGCTGGGTGGCGACGAATTTGCCATCCTGCTGGAAGACCTGGACACTGACCGGCTGGAATCCGCCGCCAAGGCCCAGCAGCTGGGCGAAAAGATCATCGAGGTACTGGCCCAACCCTATGTGTTCGGCCGGCACAAGTTCCATTGCTCGGCCAGCATCGGCATCGACCTGTATGCGCATACCGAAAGCGGCCCCGACCTGCTGCAGCATGCCGACCTCGCCATGTACCAATCAAAGCGGGCCGGCCGCAATACCCTGCGCTTCTTCGACCAGGCGATGCAGACCGCGCTGAACTCGCATGTCGCCCTGGAAAACGAGCTGCGGCTGGCCCTGGAAGAGCGGCATCTGCAGCTGTACTTTCAGCCGCAAAGGGACCGCAAAGGCAAAACCGTAGGTGCCGAGGCCTTGCTGCGCTGGCCCCATGGGGAGCGGGGCTTTGTTGCGCCAGCGGAGTTCATCACCCTGGCTGAAGAAACCGGGCTGATCCTGCCCATAGGCCAGTGGGTACTGGAAGCCGCCTGCGCCCAGCTCAAGGAATGGGAAGACAAGCCGCAGACCCAGCAGCTGCGGCTGGCCATCAACGTCAGCGCGCGCCAGTTTCGCCAGGCCGAATTTGTGTCCCAGGTGCGGCAGGCCATGGAACACCATGCGGTCAACCCGACCCTGCTCAAACTAGAGGTGACCGAGAGCGTGCTGCTGGACGTGAGCGACACGGTACGCAAGATGGAGGCCTTGCGCGCGCTGGGCGTCCAGCTGTCGCTGGACGACTTCGGCACCGGCTATTCCTCGCTGTCGATACTGACCCAGCTACCTATCACCCAATTGAAGATCGACCAGTCGTTTGTGCGCAACATCGGCGTCAAGCCCAGCGATGCCAGCATTATCCAGACCATCATCTCCATGGCCCAGATCCTGGAGATGGAGGTGATTGCCGAAGGGGTGGAAACCGAGGCACAAAGCGCCTTCCTGGAGCAACAGGGCTGCCAGCTGTTCCAGGGCGTGCTTTTTGGCCCGGCGGTGCCTATCGAGGTGTTTGAGGCGCAACTGGCTTAGGCTAGAAGTCGCATGCCAGACTGGCGCCGCGGTGCTAGACTGATTTGGCTCTGGCGAGGCAGCCGGCTGCCATGGCGTCCCGCGCGACAAGCGCATCCAAACAGGAGACCCACATGATGGACACCCGCCGTAACTTCTCAAAGTCGCTTTTCGTGGCCAGCGCCCTGGCCCTGGGCCTCGCCGGTTGTGGCGCCATGAAGCCGTCCAACACCGTGCGCCTGAGCGCCCAGCTGGCCGGCGCCAACGAGGTGCCTGCGGTCGCATCGCCGGGTACCGGCACCGCCGAAGCCTGGCTCAACAAAGACACCAACCTGTTGACCTGGAAGGTCAGCTTCTCGGGTCTGACTGGCCCGGCCACGGCCGCCCACTTCCACGGCCCGGCCGTCGCCGGCTCGAACGCCGGCGTGGTCGTACCGTTCACCGGCACCACCAGCCCGCTGGAAGGCCAGGCCACGCTGACACCCGCCCAGGCCGCCGACCTGCTGGCCGGCAAGTGGTACGCCAATGTGCACACTGCCGCCAACAAGGGCGGCGAGATCCGCGGCCAGATGCTGCCGTCCGCAGGTGGCGCCTCTCGCTACTGAATGAATAGCTGCCAGCGCAGTATCTACCTGCGCTAGCAAGCCATTACATCTGTTTTCAGACAGCGCAGGGGAAAAGGCGAACAATCACGCCCCGCCAGGCCCACCTGGGCTGCGGCCAGCACCGGAGAACGCCATGGACCCTGCCCCCAAGAATCCGGCCGAGATGTACGAGCAGTACTTCGTGCCCGCCATGTTCCACCCCTGGGCGCAGATCCTGCTGCGCCATGCCGCGCCGCAAGCGGGAGAGCGCTTGCTGGATATCGCCTGCGGCACCGGCATCGTGGCCCGCGAGGCCGCGCCCCGGGTCGGGCCGCAGGGCCAGGTGGTGGCGCTGGACATGACCCCCGCCATGCTGGCCGTGGCCCGCGCGCTGCCAGCGCCTGCCGGGGCGGTAATTGACTGGCAGGAAGGCAATGCCCTGGCCCTGCCCTTCGCGGATGGCGCGTTCGAGCGGGTGCTGTGCCAGCACGGGCTGCAGTTCTTCCCCGACCGCGCGGCCGCCCTGCGCGAAATGCGGCGCGTGCTGGCACCCGGTGGCCGGGCCGTGCTGATGGTCTTGCAGCCGCTGGCGCTGCACCCGGTATTTGAAGCGCTGATGCAGTCCGTGGCGCGCCAGCTGGCCCTGCCGGTGGCGGCGGTGGCCACCCCGTTCGTCCTGGGCGACTCAGAAGCGCTGCAGGCCTTGTGCCGGTCTGCCGGATTCACTGCGGTGCAGACCGTGGCCGAAACCGCCAACATGCGCTTCCCCGACCCGGGCCGCTTCGTGCCGCTGGCCGTTACCAGCTCGGCCGCGGCCATACCGGCGTTTGCGCAGCTTGCCGCGCCCGAACGGGCTGCGCTGGTGGAGGCGGTGCGCGCCGATGTGACACCCGTGCTGCGGGCCTATAGCGATGCGGAGGCTGTCAGCTTCCCCATGTTTGCGCACGTAGTGGTTGCCGGCCATTAGCTAGCAAATCGATAGCTGTTTGCGCAGGATTTATATGCGCCAGCGGCTCTTTTTCCGTAAATTTTCGCAATTCCAGAAGCCGTAGCCGGCGGTCCCCTAAGCCAGCCGCTCCAGGCGAAAAGCTCCCACCATCCCGGCCAGACCCAGGGCCTGCTCTTTCAGCGAATCGGCGGCCGCCGCGCTCTGCTCCACCAGGGCGGCGTTCTGCTGGGTCATGTGGTCCAGCGCGGTGACCGAGGCGTTGACCTCGGCGATGCCGGTCGACTGCTCGGCGGCCGCAGCGGTGATCTCGCCAATGATGTCGGACACCCGCTGCACCGATGTGACGATCTCGCCCATGGTGCGGCCGGCGTCGCCCACCAGTCGGCTGCCCGAGCCCACGCGCTCCACCGAGGCGCCGATCAGGCTCTTGATCTCCTTGGCGGCCTGGGCCGAGCGCTGGGCCAGGTTACGCACCTCGGAGGCCACCACCGCGAAACCCCGGCCCTGTTCGCCGGCGCGGGCCGCTTCGACCGCCGCGTTCAGCGCCAGGATATTCGTCTGGAACGCGATGCCGTCGATCACGCCGATGATGTCGGCGATCTTCTTGGATGCGCTGTGGATGTCTTCCATGGTGGCCACCACTTCCGACACCACCACGCCACCGCGCGCGGCCACCGCAGCCGCCGAAGACGCAAGCTGGTTGGCGCGCTGGGCCGAATCGGCCGAGTTGCGGACGGTCGCGGTCAGCTGCTCCAGCGAGGCCGCAGCCTGCTGCAGATTGCTGGCCGTGGTCTCGGTGCGCTGGCTCAGGTCGAAGTTACCGGTGGCGATCTCGGTGCTGGCGGTGGAGATGCTGTCGGTCGACAAACGGATGCCGCCGACCAGGCTGCGCAGCGACACCACCATTCCCTCCAGGCTGTGCAGCAGGCTGCCGGCAGGTGCCTGCGCCAGCGCGCCGGACAAGTCACCCAGGGCCACGCGTTCCATCGCGCGCTGGGCCTGCACCGGGTCGCCGCCCAGCTGGGCCATCACCGTGCGATTCACGCGCCAGGCCACCGCGCCGACCACCAGCACCACCAGGCCGCCGAGCAGCAGGGTCAGCACGATCTTCTGGCGCACCACGGCTTGCAGGTCGTCCATGTACAGGCCCGAGCCGATCATCCAACCCCAGGGCTGCAGCTGCATCACGTACTGCAGCTTGGGCACCGGCACCGTGCCGCCGGGGCGCGGGAAGTTGGTGTCGACAAAAGCCCGGCCGTTCGGCGCGGCGCGGGCGGCGTTGATCATGTTGACCACAATCATCTCGCCATTGCCGTCCTTCACGTTTTCAGACCGCTGCTTGCCCGCCCACTCGGGCTTGAAGGGGTGCATCACGTTGATGCCTTCCATGGCCCAGATGTAGAAGTATTCGCGCTTGCCGTCGTCACCGCCAAAGCGCGCCTCGCGGATCGCGGCGATGGCGGCGGCCTGCGCCTGCTGCTGGGTCATGCTGCCGGCGGCCTGCTTGGCCGCGTAGCCAGCGGCTACCTGGTAGACCGACTCGACCGAGGCCTGCAGCAGCTCGCGGCGGCTGGTGGCCGCGTCGCTGCCAGCCGCAAACGCCTGGGCCAGGGTCAGCGCCACCAGGCCGGCAATGGCGGTGATGGCCAGCGCGGCAATGCGCTGGCGGAACGTGAGTTGCAAGGCCATGGCCAACTTTCTGGAACAGGTGGTGGGAAGTTTGCGCGGAGCCGGATCAGGCCTGGCCGAAGCCACCGCCGCCCGGCGTGTGGATCTCGAACACATCGCCCGGTGCCATCTCGGCCTGGCCGATGTGGCCGAGTTCTTCCACCCGGCCGTCGGCGCGCACCACACGGTTCAGCCCCACCTGGCCGGGCTGGCCACCGGCCATGCCGAAGGCGCCGTGGACCCGGCCATTGCTCAGGATGCTGGCCGTCATGGGTTCCAGGAACTGCACCCGGCGCACACCGCCGTTGCCACCCTTCCAGCGGCCGGCGCCGCCCGAGCCCGGCTGGATCTCGAAGCTATTGAGCCGCACCGGGAAGCGGAACTCGAACACCTCGGGATCGGTCAGGCGCGAATTGGTCATGTGCGTCTGGACCACGCTGGTGCCGTCGAAGCCCTCGCCCGCGCCGCTGCCGCCGCTGATGGTTTCGTAGTACTGGTGCTGCGCATTGCCGAAGGTGAAGTTGTTCATGGTGCACTGCCCGCCGGCCAGCACGCCCAGCGCGCCGAACAGCGCATTGGTGATGCAGGTCGAGGTTTCCACATTGCCCGCCACCACGGAGGCCGGCGGGTTCGGGTTCAACATCGAGCCGGGCGGGATGATGACGTTCAGCGGCTTCAGGCAGCCGGCGTTAAGCGGGATGTCGTCGTCCACCAGGGTGCGGAACACATACAGCACGGCCGCCATGCAGACCGCGGTGGGTGCGTTGAAGTTGTTGGTCTGCTGCGGGCTGGTGCCGGTGAAATCCACCTCCGCGCTGCGGTTAGCGGCATCGACGCGGATCGCCACCTGGATCTGCGCGCCGTTGTCCAGCGGCAGGGTGAACTGGCCGTCTTTCAGGCGCGAGATCACGCGGCGCACGGATTCTTCGGCGTTGTCCTGCACATGGCGCATATAGGCTTGCACCACCGGCAGGCTGTACTGTTCGACCATGCGGCGCAGCTCTTGCACGCCCTTCTCGTTGGCGGCGATCTGGGCGCGCATATCGGCCAGGTTCTGCGCCGGATTGCGGCTGGGGAATTCGCCGCTTTGCAGCAGCGCCACCATCTCGGCCTCGCGCAGCACGCCGCCGTCGACCAGCTTGAAATTGTTGATCTGCACGCCCTCTTCCTCGATGCGGGTGGAGAACGGTGGCATCGATCCTGGCGTGGTGCCACCGATGTCGGCATGGTGGCCGCGGCTGCCCACGTAGAAGGCCACCTTGCCGTCCAGGTAGACCGGGGTGATCACCGTCACGTCGGGCAGATGGGTGCCGCCGTGGTAGGGGTCGTTCAGCGCGTACACATCGCCGCGCTGCATGCTGCCGGCGTTCTCGCGCATCACGGTCTTGATGCTTTCGCCCATTGACCCTAAGTGCACCGGCATGTGCGGCGCGTTGGCGATCAGGTTGCCATCGGCATCGAACAGCGCGCAGCTGAAGTCGAGCCGCTCCTTGATGTTGACCGAGTAAGCGGTGTTCTGCAGCTGCAGGCCCATCTGCTCGGCGATGTTCATGAACAGGTTGTTGAACACCTCCAGCAGCACCGGGTCCACCGTGGTGCCCGCTGCGAATTTAATAGCACGCTGCGCAGTCCGCTCCAGCGTCAAGTGGTCAAACACCGTCACAGTGGCGGTCCAGCCGGGCTCGACCACGGTGGTGGCGTTCTTCTCGGCGATGATGGCCGGGCCGGGGATCTGGTCGCCGGGCCGCAGGTCTTCGCGCACCACCAGCAGTGCGTCGTGCCACTGGCCGCCCGAATACATGCGCACCGTCTCGCGGCTGGGCACCGGGCGCGGGTCGTACACCGTGTGGCGCGGCTCGGCGGGTGCATCGCCGGCCACCACGGATTCCACCGACACGGCTTCCACCACCAGCGATTTGCCCTGCATCAGGAAGGCGAAGCGCTGGCGGTAGGCTTCTTCAAACCAGGCCTGGATCTGCGCCACCGTGCCAAAGGCCACCACCAAGGCGGTGTCGCTGCCGTCGTAGCGCACATGCACGCGGCGCTGGGTGCGGATGGCGCCGGCGCTGACCTGCTGGCGCTGCAGCTCGGCCTCGGCGGTGCCGGACAGCACTTCGAGCCGGGCGGTGATGCTGAGCAGGTTCGACTCGTCCAGCGCCAGCTCCACCGCCTGTTCGCGGATCACGTTCTGGTCGGCCAGGCCCATGCCGTAGGCGCTGAGCACGCCGGCCAGGGGGTGCACAAACACCTTGGTCATGCCCAGCGCATCGGCCACCAAACACGCATGCTGGCCGCCGGCGCCACCAAAGCACTGCAGGGTGTAGCGCGTGACGTCGTAGCCGCGCGCCACCGAGATCTTCTTGATGGCATTGGCCATCTGCTGCACCGCGATGTCGATGAAGCCCTCGGCCACTTCCTCCGACTGGCGGCCGGTCTGGTCGGCCAGCACGGCGAACTGGGCTTGCACGGCCTCCAGGCTCAGCGCCTCGTTGGCGTTGGGGCCAAACACCTTGGGGAAGTAGCGCGGCTGCACCTTGCCCAGCATCACATTCGCATCGGTCACCGCCAGCGTGCCGCCGCGCCGGTAGCTGGCCGGGCCGGGATTGGCGCCGGCGCTCTGAGGGCCGACGCGGAAGCGCTCGCCGTCGAACTTCAGCAGCGAACCCCCGCCGGCCGCCACGGTGTGGATGCTCATCATCGGCGCGCGCATGCGGACGCCGGCCACCTGGGTTTCGAACTCGCGCTCGAAGGCGCCGGCGTAGTGGCTGACATCGGTGCTGGTGCCGCCCATGTCGAAGCCGATCACCTTCTCGTGCCCGGCAATCGCCGCGGTGCGCGCCATGCCGACGATGCCGCCGGCCGGACCGCTGAGGATCGCGTCCTTGCCCTGAAACACATTCGCATCCGTCAGCCCACCGGAGGACTGCATGAAGAACAGCTTGACGCCCGGCATCTCATGCGCCACCTGCTCGACATAGCGGCGCAAGATGGGCGACAGATAGGCGTCGACCACGGTGGTGTCGCCACGGCTGACGAACTTCATCATCGGGCTGGTTTCATGCGAGGTGCTGATCTGGGTAAAGCCGATCTCGGCCGCGATGTGCTTGGCCGCCTGCTCGTGCAGGGTGAAGCGGTAGCCGTGCATGAATACGATCGAAACACTGCGCAGCCCTTTTGCGTATTGCGCCAGCAGCTCCTTTTTCAATAGCAGCTCATCCAGCGCCTCGACCAGCTCGCCCTGTGCGCCAACGCGCTCATGGGCTTCAATCACCGCGCTGTACAGCAGCTCGGGTAGCACGATGTTGCGGTCGAACAGGCGCGGCCGGTTCTGGTAGGCGATGCGCAGCGCGTCGCGGAAGCCGCGGGTGGTGACCAGCAGCGTCGGCTCGCCGCGGCGCTCCAGCAGCGCATTGGTGGCCACGGTGGTGCCCATCTTCACGCACTCGACCAGCTCCGGCGTCACCGGCTCGCCGGGCTGCAGGCCCAGCAGATGGCGGATGCCGGCCACGGCTGCGTCCTTGTACTGCTCGGGGTTTTCGCTGAGCAGCTTGTGGGTGGTCAGCGAGCCGTCGGGGCGCTTGGCCACGATGTCGGTGAACGTGCCGCCACGGTCGATCCAGAATTGCCAGCGGTCGCCACCTGGTTTGGAGATGTTGTCTTGCATGATTTTTAAAGGTTGAAAGTTGAACGTGATGGATGGGCTAAACGGCTTCTCGGCCAAGGTATGCAAGAACGGGGCTTACACAAGCCGGCGCGTCCTGCATGGCAACCTGGAGGCTGCACCATGGATAGGCGAGACCGGACACCCAGTGCATGACAGCACCGAGTTCCTGTGCCGGCAATGACTGCATGGCCTCGATGGTGATCAGCAGGCGGTCCGCCAGCTGCGACGCTGGGGCAAAGTGCCAGTCGTAGCGGCCACAACCCACGCGCACGGCGCGGCTGTCTTTCTCTGTCATGGCGACCAGCCAATCGCAGCGGAAGGTGTCGGTCGGCCGCTGCGGCGGCGGCGCCAGGCATACGGTGTAGACGTTCTCATAGGTCTGCGCGAAGCGCCGCACCAGGACTTCGGCAATCGCCTCACGCCCCGCCGAAACGGGCGGAAACGCAATGTTCCCGGTACGGACGTCCATGGTCAGCGTCGCATCTTCGGTGAATGCCTGTGCCAGCAGGTGCGGGTGGTTGCCATCCTTGGCACGCAGATAGGCCGCAATGGCGTCAGCAGGTGTTGTCATAAGCATGGCTCAGTTGAAGTAATACGGGACGAAGATGGAGCTGGCCTCGTGGCCCATGCTGCGCACCCATTCCCGGGAGAATCGTTCGCCCATGCGCCGCAAGTCGCGTTCCATATCGGCGGGCAGGCGGTCGAGCTTGATGCCATGGGCTTGCAGGGTCTGCACGGCTGTGCGGGCCTCGGCCTCGCTGCTGGCCCAGCCCCGGCGCTCGGCCAGCGCAGCGGCTTTGAGCAGCTGGGCGCGGACCTCGGCGGGCAAGGCGTCCAGGCTCTTGGTGCTGGCAAACACCAGGTTCTTGGGGAACCAGGCATTGATGTCGTAGTAGTAATGGATAGCGCCCCAGACCTTGTTCTCCACGCCTGTGACGGCCGAGGTGATCATGCTGTCGACCCGGCCGTCCTGCAGCGCCTGGCCCACATCGGCCATGGCCACGTCGACCGGCTTGGCGCCCAGCATCTCGGCAATGCGCAGCGTAGTCTGGTTGTAGCTGCGCATGCGGGCGCCGCGCAGGTCGGCCAGCGAGCGGATCGGCTTGGTGGAATACAGGCCCTGCGGCGGCCAGGGCACGGCGTACAGCACGCTCAGGCCGCGCTCGGCCAGCTTGGCAGCCAGCACCGGGCGCTGCAGCTGCCACAGCCGCTGCGCGTCCTGGTAGGAGCCCACCACGAAGGGTACGGAGTCGGCGCCCGCCAAGGGGATGTCCTGCACCATGCCGCTCATGATGGTTTCGCCGGCCTGCAGGCGGCCGTCTTCCACCGCCTGGCGGATCTCACCGAGCTTGAAGGCCTGGCCGTTCGGCAGCAGCTCTATCTTCAGCTGCTGCTGGGTGGCCGCTGCCACATCCTTGGCGAACTGGGCCAGGTTTTCCACCTGGAAGGATTCCGCGCGGTAGCCCGAGGCCAGCTTCCAGCTGGTCTGCGCGCCAGCCAGGGCCGCATGGCCAAGGGCTGCCGCACACAGTGCGGCTTTCCAGACTTGCTTCATAGGGGCCTCGCGGAACATGGTTGGGGGCGGCGGTGGGCTGCTGGGCTCTCAGCCCAGGATGTCAGTCACGAACATCTTGCCCGGCGCGTGGGTGATGCACAGCGACAGGCGGCTGGCCTGGGCCACGGCCTGGGGTGTGACGCCGCACGCCCAGAACACCGGGGTCTCGTCGGGCAGTATGTCGACCGCGTCGCCGTAGTCGGGCCGGGCCAGATCCTGGATGCCGATGGCCTGCGGATTGCCGATGTGCAGCGGCGCGCCATGGGCCAGCGGAAAGCGGCCCGACACCTCGACCACCTTGGCCACATCACGGCTCTTGATGGGGCGCATGCTGACCACGGTCGGGCCCTGGAAAATGCCGGCCGGCGCGCAGGCCAGGTTCGTGCGGTACATGGCCACGTTGCGGCCCTGGTCTACATGGCGCAGCGGTATGCCGGCCTGCATCACGGCCGACTCGAACGAGAAGCTGCAGCCGATCAGAAAGGTCACGAAGTCGTCTTGCCAGAGCGCCGAGATGTCGCTCCTCTCTTCGACAAGTTCGCCGTCGCGGTACACGCGGTAGCCGGGCAAGTCGGTGGCGATGCTGGCGCCGGGCGCGCAGGCGGGTTCGACCTGCCCTGGGCCTAGCACTTCCACCAGCGGGCAGGCCTTGGGGTTGCGCTGGCAGAACAGCAGAAAGTCGAAGGCCTGGGCCTGCGGCACGATCATCATATTGGCCTGGATGTAGCCAGGCGCGCAGCCGGCGGTGGGTTCGGCAAACTGGCCGCTACGGGAGGCCAGCCGTAGGCCGGCGGGGGTATTCAATGGGGGGGTCATGGCAACAGTACTTTGTATCAATGTAAGGGTCACAAGCTAAGGGTTACAGGCCCAGGTAGGCCTTCTTGACCCGCTCGTCGTTCAGCAGCTCCTGGCCCGTGCCCTGCATCACAATGCGGCCGGTCTGGATCACGTAGCCGTAGTGGGCAATACCCAGGGCTTTCTGCAAGTTTTGCTCCACCAGCAGGATGGACACGCCCGTCGCGTTGACCTGCTGGATCACGTCCAGCACCTTGGTCACGAACTTGGGCGCAATGCCCCAGGAGGGCTCGTCCAGCATCAGCAGCTTGGGGCGGGCCATCAGGCCGCGGGCAATGGCCAGCATCTGCTGTTCGCCACCGCTCATGGTGCCGGCCAGCTGCGTGGCACGCTCCTTGAGGATGGGGAACAGGTCCAGCATTTCGGCAATACCGCTCTTTACCTCGTGCTTGTCCAGCCGGGTAAACGCGCCCAGCTCCAGATTGCGCAGCACCGTCAGGCCCGGGAACAAGCGTCGGCCTTCGGGCACCAGCGACAAGCCCAGGGGCACGCGCTTGTGCGCCGGCATGCGGTGGATGGGCTGGCCGTTGAAAGTAATGCTGCCCGCGGCCGCGGCGTTCAGCCCCGCCACGGCGCGCAAGGTGGTGGACTTGCCGTTGCCGTTGCCGCCGACCATGGCGACGATCTTGCCGGGCTCGACTTTCAAACTGACATCGGAGATGGCCAGCACATCGTCGTAACAGACCTTCAGATTGGTGATTTCTAGCATCTCAGTCTCCCAGGTAGGCGGTCAGCACCGCAGGGTCGTTCGACACCTGCTGCGGCGTGCCTTCGGCGATCTTCACGCCCCGGTCCAGCACCACGATCTTGTCGGCAATCGGCATGATGCCTTCCAGCACATGTTCGACGATCAGGCAGGCGATTCCGCGGTCACGGATCTTCAGCACCACGTCGACGGCCTCGCGCACTTCGGACGGGTTCAAGCCTGCCATCACCTCGTCCATCAGCAGGATCTTCGGCTCGATAGCCAGCGCCCGGGCCACGGCCAGGCGGCGTTGCTCGCTGATAGTCATGCTGGCGGCCGGCTTGTCGGCAAAGCGCTGCAGGTTGGCAAACGCCAGCCAGCCCATGGCCGCTGTGCGCGCCTTGGCCACGTTGTGCTGCAGCAGCATGGCGGCAGCCATCACGTTCTCGCAGGCTGTCATGCTGGTGAAGGTGCGCGCCACCTGGAAGGTGCGCGCCACGCCGGCACGGGCACAGGCCTCGGGGGGCAAACCACCGATGTTTCGGCCGTCCAGCTGGATGCTGCCCGCGCTGGGCACGTAGTAGCCGGCCACGCAGTTGAACATGGTGGTCTTGCCTGCGCCGTTGGGGCCGATCAGGCCGACCACGGTGCCCGCATCCACGCTGAACGACACGTCCTGGTTGGCGGTGAGCCCGCCGAAGCGCTTGCTCACCTGTTTGACTTCCAGCAAGCTCATACGGCCTCCTTGCCGGTGGGTTGTGCCGTGGCCGCATGGGCGGCGATCTGGCGGGATGCATCGGCCCGTGCGGCGCGGCGCTCTTTGAAGCTGCTCCACCAGCCAAGCACTCCCGTGGGGTAGAACACCGCCACAAAGACGATCAGGCTGGCGTAGATGATCACGTCGGTACCGCGGCCGCTGCCGCCGAACAGGATGCGCGAGAACTCTTCGATGCTGGTCAGGATCACCGCGCCCACCACCGGCCCGAACAAGGTGCCGACACCGCCCAGGATAGACACCAGGGCCATCTTGATCGACAGCGCCGTGCTCAGCACTGAGCCGGGGTCGATATACAGCTCCTTCTGGGCGTACAGGCTACCGCCCAGCGCGGTAAAGAAGGCGCTGACCGTCAAGGCCACCTGCTTGTAGCGGGCGATGTTGATGCCGATGCTGCGCGCCGCATCCGGCTCGTCCTTGATGGCGCGGAAGTAGTAGCCCAGGTAGCTGCGCTCTATCCACCAGTTGGCGGCCAGGGTCAGCAGCAGCAGGCCGAGCGCCAGCCAGTAGTAGGGCAGCTTGGTGGCAAAGTTCATCCACAGCCAGCCATGCTTGTCCATGGGCACATACAAGCCCACGGCAGCTCCGCCATATTCCCATTCGGTGAAGAAAATCTGCACCAACTCGGCCACGGCGATGGTGGCCATCGCAAAGTAGTGGCCCTTGAGCCGGAAGCACGACCAGCCAAAGGCCAGGCTCAACAGCGCAGCCACCAGCCCACCGGCCAGCACGCCGAGCCAGGGATTCACCCCAAAGTTGATCAGCAGCACGGTCGAGGTGTAAGCCCCCAGCCCGTAGAAGGCCGCGTGCCCCAGCGACACCTGGCCGGCATAGCCGCCCACCATGTTCCAGGCCACGCCCAGCTGCGCAGCCATCAGCACCAGGATCACCGTGTTCAGATGCGAGGCATCGACCAGACTCGGCAAGGCCACTGCGCACAGCAGCGCAACCCCGATCATCAAATAGCTTTTCATCATGTTTGCTCCATCGGCATAAACAGCCCGGGCGTTTGTTTCTCAAGAACACCGCGGAACTGGCTTTGCCAGGCCGCTGGTGTTGCCCCCTGCAAGGGGGTGGGAGTAGCGACACGCAGTGCGCGAAGCCTGGGGGTGTGCAACAAGTTCATGCCTTCTTGCCCATCAGGCCTTGGGGGCGGAACATCAGCACCGCCAGGAACAGCACCAGCACGATGGCGGTCTTGTACTGCGGGCCGAGCAGCAGCCCACCCATGACCTCGATCACGCCGACCAGAATGCCGGCCCAGAAGGCGCCCGACACGCTGCCGAAGCCGCCCAGGTTCACCACCACGAAGGCCAACAGAATGAAGCTGGCGCCTACGTCAGGAAAGATCGGGAAGAAGGTCGCCAGCAGGCCACCCGCAGCCCCCGCACAAGCGGCGCCTATGCCCCAGGCCAGCGCGAACATCTTGTGTGAATCAATGCCCATCAAACGGGCGGCTTCCTTGTCGGAGGCCGTGGCCTCCAGCGCCGCGCCCAGCCGGGTGCGGTTCAGAAAGAAGTAGACCAGGCTGGTCACCACAATCGCGCCCAGGCCGGCCACCAGCTGTGGCGTGCCCAGCTGTATGCCCAGCAGCTTGACCGAGCCGCTGACGGACGATTTCTCGATGGAGCGAAAGTCTGGCTTCCAGAGAAACTGGGCCACGCCCCGCAGCAGAATCATGATGCCGAAAGTGGTGAATATTTGCGACAGCATGGGCGCATTGATGATGCGCACGATCACCAGTTTGTATAGCAGCACGCCGAACGCAAACAACATGATCACCGTCAGGGGTAGCGTGATCATCGGGTCCAGCGCATACAGCGAGAACAGCCAGAAGGTCGAGTACATGCCGAGCATGAGGAACTCGCCGTGCGCAAAATTCACGATGTCCATGACGCCGAAAATCATCGTCAGGCCAATCGCCACCAGCGCGTAAATCAGTCCGATCAGCACACCCGAGGCGAGCGTCTGCAGCAGAATTTCCGTGGTCATAGTTTTCTTTCAGAACGGGGCGGTCAACGCAGGTTTATTTGCGCTGGTCCCACTTGGGCATGGGCCAGACCACGTCACGGGTCGCCAAGCTGAACGGCCAGACGGTGTTGTACTTGCCGTCGACGATCTGGGTCAGGATGCCCTGGCCCAGGACGTTCTGGCCGGTGGCGTCGAACTTCACACCCTTCCAGGGCATGATCAGCTTGCTGCCCGGGATGTCGGTAGCCACCAGCGCCTTGCGGATGGCCTCCGGCTCGGTCGAACCCGCACGGTTGATCGCATCGGCCATCACCATCAGCCCGGTGAAGGTGCGCGAGGAATTGCCGGTGAAGTTGATCTTGTAGCGGCTGTTGAACAAGTCGTTCACCTGCTTGATCAGCGGGTTGCGCGATGCCAGGTCCAACGCCCAGACCTCACGGGTGATCACGTACTCGGCATCCTTACCCAAGGTCTTGACGAAGTCGGTGTCGGTGAAGCCGGCGTTGTTGGCCAGGATCATGTCCGGCAGGAAGCCCAGTTCCTTGTAGGTCTTCATCGACAGAATCGCATCGGCCGTGTACGAGGACTGCAGCACCAGGTTCGGGTTCGCAGCCTTCAGGGTTTGCACCTCGGAGGTCAGCTGCGTGGTCTTGGCCGGGTACATCACCTGCTTGGCCAGGTTCAGCTTGTACTCGGGCGCCAGCTTGGTCTGCAGCTTGGTGGTTTCGGTGCCCCACAAGCCGTTTTCGTTCAGCGACACCACCACGCCGGGCTTGATGCCCTTCTTGGCTTCCAGCTCCTTCAAAAACTCAAAGGCGTTGTGCACGAACAGGTCGTCGTGCGGCGTGATGCGGAAGAACCATTTGAAGTTGCGCTGTGTCAGCGATGCCGACGACGACTCGGGGTTCAAGAACGGCACGCCCGCACGCTCGGCTACCTGGCTGGCGGTGGCAGTGACGGCGCTGTTGTAGGCGCCGACGATGGCCACCACCTTTTCTTGGGTGATCAGGCGCTCGGCTTCGGACGCGCCGGTTTGCGGATTTGCCTGGTGGTCGGCAAATACCAGCTTGATCTTGGCCCCCTTCAGGTTCGACAAGCCTTTGCCAGCGGCGAACGGCAAATCGGCAATGCCGGGCGAGCCGTTGTTGATGATGTCGGCCGCCAGCTCCAGCGCGCTGCGCAGCTCGGCACCGACGGCAGCACCTGGGCCGGTCAGTGGGTAGATCACCCCGATCTTGACCTCTTGCTGGGCTTGCGCGCTGGCGGTAATACCGGCACCTACCAACACTGCAGCCAGCCGAAATTTGAACGAACTTTTCATAACAAAACTCCTCGTGAGACATGACGTTTAGATGACATGCCGCGGAGTGTGCGTCGCCGAAAAGAACAGATCAAACAAGAAATTTTTCGCTTACATCATCGATTTTTTCGATATTAGGCGTTTACCCTGATGCACCATTTTTGCCAATTTTCAGGGCTTTGCCGTGCCCCTTTTGGTGCCCCGCTGCGCACCCATGGTTCCACCCGCAAACTCCACGGCCGACTTCACCAGGGTCTCCACCGTGGTCGCCGTGGGGTCGGTGCGGTAGCTGACGTAGATCGGCAGGTTCTTCAAAGGCGTGTCGCTGGAGAGCAGCTTCAGCTTGGCCGATGCAGTCAGTCGCTGGGCCGCAGTGCGCGGCAGCAAGGCCACGCCGAAGCCGCCCTGCACCAGCTGCACCATCGCCGAAATCGAGGAAATGGCGTGCACCTTTTTGGGCTCCAGACTGTGCTGGCGGAACAGATCCAGCAGGGTCACATGCGGTTGCGAACCCTTCTGGAAGGTCATCAACTCCATATCCGCCAGCTCGCCGAGGCGGTAATTTCTTTTTTTATGCAGTGCCGGATTGCCCACAAACACCATTTCCATGGCCGGCAGCGCATGGTTGCGCACGCCATCGCCCGATGCCGGCATGGCAGCAAACACCAGATCCAGCGTGCCGCGCTGCACCTGGTCGGTCAGGATGGGCGTGGTTTCCACCGCCAGCTCCAGCTCCAGGCCCGGGTAGTCGATGCGCAGCTTCTCCAGCCAGGGAACCAGCCAGGAATGCAGCACCGACTCGATGGCGCCGATGCGCATCGCCACTGCCATGGTGGTGGCCGCACCCATCTCGGATTTGGCTTCGCGCTGCAAGGCCAACAGCTTTTCGGCAAACACCAGAAAGCGTGCGCCCGCAGCGGTCAGGCGAAACTGCTTCTCGCTGCGGTCGAGCAGCAGCACGCCCAGTTCTTCCTCCAGCGTGGAGATCCGGCTGGACATGGCGGACTGGGTGAGAAACAGCTTTTCGGCCGCCCGCGTGACGCTCTTCAGCGACGCCACCCAGTAGAAGGCTTCGACAAAACGCAGGTTCATGGCGTGGCCTCCACGGTCTGGCGTATCAGGGTTAACAGTGACGCGGTGGGGTCCGCTGGCCCAAGAATTGCACTTATGCTTTCTGATTCATTCATCGGCATATTGTCTTGGAGAGAGCATGGAACACAAATTCAGCCTGGCGACCGGCGCCCTGGTCATCTTGTCGGGCCTGAGCGCCCCCCTCGCCGCGCAGACCAAATGGGACCTGCCCTCCGGCTACCCGGCCAGCAATTTCCACACCGAAAACCTGGTGCAGTTCTCCAACGACGTGGACAAAGCCAGCGGCGGCAAGCTGAAGATCACCGTGCATGCCAACGGCTCGCTGTTCAAGGCCAACGAGATCAAGCGCGCAGTGCAAGGCGGCCAGGCCCAGGCCGGTGAAATCATCCTGGCCAACTTCGAAAACGAGAGCCCAATCTACGGCCTGGACGGCGTGCCGTTTCTGGCCAGCTCGTACGCCGAATCCAAACGCCTGTACGACGCCCAAAAGCCGGTGCTCGACGCCGTACTGGGCAAGCAAGGCATGAAGCTGCTGTACTCGGTGCCATGGCCGCCGCAGGGCATCTTCACCAAGAAAGAAATCAACTCTGTGGCCGATCTGCGCGGCATCAAATGGCGCGCCTACAGCCCGGCCACCGCCAAAATCGCTGAACTGGTGGGCGCGGTGCCGGTCACCATCCAGGCGGCCGAGCTGTCGCAAGCCCTGGCCACCGGCGTGGTCGAGAGCTACATCAGCTCGGTCTCCACCGGCTACGACAGCAAGACCTACGAGAGCACCAAGTACTTCTACGACACCCAGGCCTGGCTGCCGAAGAACGCGGTGTTCGCCAACAAAAAGGCCTTTGACGCGCTCGACCCCGCCACCCAGGCCAATGTGATGAAGGCCGCGGCCGACGCCGAAGAGCGCGGCTGGAAGACCAGCCAGGAAAAGACCGAGTGGTACAAAAAAGCCTTGACCGACAAAGGCATGAAGATCGTGCCGCCCAGCCCCAAGCTGATGGCCGACATGCGCCAGCTCGGCGGCATCATGCTGGCCGACTGGCAGAAGAAGGCCGGCGCCGACGGCGAAGCCATCCTGGCCGGCTACGCCAAGAGCAAGAAGTAAACGATGCGCCGCTTTCTGGACCGGCTGTACGACGCGTCGGGCGCGCTCGGCGCCATCTTTGTGGCGCTGATCTGCGTGCTGATGCTGGGCCAGAGCATATTGCGCACCATGGGCATACGCACCGGTGCGGTGAACGATGTGGTGTCGTGGTTCTGCGCGGCGGCGGCGTTCTTTGCCATGGCCCATGCGTTCAAACACGGCGACTTTGTGCGCGTCACGCTGCTGCTCGAAAAGGTCAACGCCAAAACCCGCCGCGTGCTGGAGATCACCTCGCTACTGATCGGCACCGTGTCCACCGCCTTCCTGGCCTGGTCGGCCGTCAAGTTCACCTACGAGAGCTGGGAGTTCAACGACCTGGCCCAGGGCCTGCTGCCCATGCCGATGTGGATTCCGCAACTGAGCTTTGCCTTCGGTTCCATCCTGCTGCTGGTGGCGGTGGTGGACGAACTCATCATCGTGCTGCGTGGCGGCGTGCCCACCTTTGTGCGGGTGGTGGAAGAGCGCCATGCGCGCGGCGATTTCTCCTCCGACGTCTAGCCAGGGCTGTATTCAATGGAAATCTTGTTCATCGGCGGGCTGCTGCTCGTCATCATGATGCTGCTGCTGTCGGGCGGCGTCTGGATCGCCATGACCCTGGCCATCTGCGGCTGGGTCGGCCAGGCCTTTTTTACCAATACCGAGCCGGGTAAAAACTTGTTCTCGGCCTTCTGGGAGAGCAACGCCAGCTGGGAGCTGGCCGCGCTGCCGCTGTTCATCTGGATGGGCGAAATCCTGTTCCGCACCAAGCTCAGCGAAGAAATGTTCGAAGGCCTGCGCCCCTGGCTGAACCGCATTCCCGGCCGCCTGGCGCACACCACCATCCTGGGCTGCGGCATCTTTGGCTCGGTCAGCGGCTCGTCGGCCGCCACCTGCGCCACCATCGCCAAGGTCGCCCTGCCCGAGCTGAAGAAGCGCGGCTACAACGAAGACCTGGTACTAGGCGCGCTGGCCACCGGCGGCACGCTGGGCATCTTGATACCGCCGTCCATCACCATGGTGGTGTACGCGGTAGCGGCCGATGCATCCATCATCCGCATCTTTTTGGCCGGCTTCATTCCGTCGGCGGTGCTGATGGCCTTGTTCATGGGCTATATCGCCTGGTGGTCGATCCGTAACCCCGACAAAGTGCCCGCCGCCGACCCGCCCAGCAGCTGGGCCGAGAAGTTCCGCAAAAGCGGCAACCTGATCCCCTGCACGGTGCTGATCATCTTTATCGTCTGGGTGCTGGTGGCCGGCTATGCCACGGCCACCGAATGCGCGGCCTACGGCGTGGCCGGCTCGCTGGCGATTGCCGCCTGGGGCCGGGCGCTGACCTGGAGCAACTTCTGGGAAGGCCTGATGGGCGCCACCCGCACCAGCTGCATGATCATGTTCATCCTGGCCGGCGCCGCCTTTTTGACCAAGACCATGGCCTTCACCGGCGTACCCCGCGCGCTGGCCGAATGGGTGATGGCCATGCATTTGTCGCCCTATGCGCTGATCGCCGCGCTGGTGGGCATCTACCTGGTGCTGGGCACCGCGCTCGATGGCATCAGCATGATCGTGCTGACCAGCGCCGTGGTGCTGCCCATGATCCAGGCGGCCGGCTTCGACCTGATCTGGTTCGGCATCTTCATCATCCTGCTGGTCGAGATCGCCGAGGTCACGCCGCCGGTAGGCTTCAACCTGTTTGTGCTGCAGAACATGACCGGCAAGGACAGCAACACCGTGGCCCGCGCGGCCCTGCCGTTCTTTGGCTGCCTGGTGCTGTGCATCGTCATCATCACCGTCTTCCCGCAAGTCGTCACAATACTGCCCGACTTGGTAATGGGAACCGATAAATGATGGCTGTGTTTGCGATATGTGTGGGCGCCTGCTTTGGTGCGCTGGCCCGCTGGGGCCTGGGCCTGTGGCTGAACCCGGGCACCAGCATTCCCATGGGCACGCTGGCCGCCAACCTGATCGGCGGCTACCTGGTGGGCGTGTGCGTGGGGGTGTTCCAAAGCCTGCCGCAGCTCGACCCGGTGTGGCGGCTGCTGCTGGTCACCGGCTTTCTGGGCGCGCTGACCACCTTCTCCAGCTTCTCGGCCGAGGTGGTGGGCATGCTGATGCAGCAACGCTACACCTTGGCGCTCGGCACCGCCGCCATCCACCTGCTGGGTTCGCTGCTGCTGACGGTTGCCGGCATCAAGACTGCTCTTTATTTCATAGCGCCTGGCGCTTGATCTACCTACGCCAGAGGCCGATTTATCCTAAAAAATCGGCATAGACAACCAACGCCAGCAACGCAAAAGGCCCTTTCGGGCCTTTTTGCTACTTATTCAATAGCTGCCAGCGCAGGTTCTATCTGCGTCAGCGGCCATTTTTATTTAAATATTAACGATCCCAGCGGCGACCATCGCCGCGGCCATCGTTATCCCAGCCGCGGTGGTGGCCGTGGCCATGGCGCCAGCCGGGGTACACCACTTGCGGCTGTACGTAGACCGGTGGGCGTTGGTACACCACGGGCTGCGGCTGGTAATACACCGGCGCGGGCCGCACGTAGACGGGCCGTGGCTGCTCGTAGTACACCGGACGGGGCTGTTGGTAGTACACAGGCTGTGGCTGGTAGTACACCGGTGCGGGCTGCACATAAACCGGCTGCGGATTGGCCGCAATGACCTGTACGCCGGGAATGCCCACTCCGATAGACCACGACACATCGCTACGCGCCTGGGCCACGCTAGCGGCGCCCAGAGCGGCAACCGCCAAAACACCCACAAAAACCGAACGGTGGAACTTCATACAGATCTCCTTGTTGCAATTCCAGAAGCGCATTGCTTCCTACTACTGACAACGCGATAGACAGCATCTGGTGGACAAAGGTGCCCATAGAAGAGTTGCCAAACGTAACAGTACGGCCCGCACCCCTAAAATCAGAGCATGAGCGCACTCCCCCCCTCCAAAGCCCCCGCCGCAGCCCCTGGCGAAGCCACCAAGCCCAGCAACTTCCTGCGGCAGATCATCGAAGCCGATCTGGCCAACGGCACCTACACCGCCCGCCAATGGGCCGGCAGCCCCGGCGACGCCGCCCACCACGCGGCCGGCCAGCCCGACCCGGCCAAGATCCGCACCCGCTTCCCGCCCGAACCCAATGGCTACCTGCACATCGGCCACGCCAAAAGCATCTGCCTGAACTTCGGCCTGGCACGCGACTACGGCGGCGTCTGCCATCTGCGCTTTGACGACACCAACCCCGAAAAAGAAGACACCGAGTACGTCAACGCCATCATCGACACCGTCAAATGGCTGGGCTACGACTGGAACGGCGCCCCAGACGCCGCGCCCTACCAGGCCAGCGACTACTTCGATTTCATGTACCGCGCCGCCGAATACCTGGTCACCGCCGGCCACGCCTATGTGGACGAGCAAACCGTAGAGCAAATGCGCATCAACCGCGGCGACTTCGGCAAACCCGGTGTGGACAGCCCATTCCGCAGCCGCACCACGGCCGAAAACCTGGCCATCTTCCGCGAAATGCGCGACGGCCAGCACGAGGACGGATCGATGGTGCTGCGCGCCAAGATCGACATGGCCAGCCCCAACATCAATATGCGCGACCCGGCCATCTACCGCATCCGCCGCGCCACCCACCACCACACCGGCGACAAATGGTGCATCTACCCGATGTACACCTTTGCCCACCCCATCGAAGACGCGCTGGAGCAAATCACCCACAGCATCTGCACGCTGGAATTTGAAGACCAGCGCCCGTTCTACGACTGGCTGCTGGCCCGCCTGTGCGAAGGCGGCCTGCTGGCCAGCCCGCCCCCGCGCCAGTACGAATTTGCGCGCCTGAACCTCACCTACGTGGTCACCAGCAAACGCAAGCTGGCCCAGCTGGTGTACGACCACAAGGTCAGCGGCTGGGACGACCCCCGCATGCCCACCATCGTCGGCCTGCGCCGCCGCGGCTACACCCCCGAGGCGCTGAACCTGTTTGCCGAACGCATAGGCGTGACCAAGAGCGACAGCTGGATCGACTACAGCACCCTGGAAGGCTGCCTGCGCGAAACCCTAGACCACAGCGCCCCCCGCACCATGGCCGTGCTCGACCCCGTCAAGTTGGTGCTGACTAACTGGGACGCCGTGATGGGCGCTGGCAAGCTAGACGCCTGCAGCGCCCCCGTGCACCCGCACCTGCCGGAGCTGGGTAAGCGCCAGTTCAACATCGGCAAAGAGGTCTGGATCGAACGCGGCGACTATGAAGAAACCCCGCCCAAGGGCTTCTTCCGCCTGTTCCCTGGCAACAAGGTGCGTCTCAAATACGGCCACGTCATCAGCTGCACCGGCGCCGTGAAAGACGCCAGCGGCCGTGTCACCGAAGTGCACGCTGAACTGATCCCCGACACCAAGAGCGGCACCCCCGGCGCCGACGCGGTCAAGGTCAAGGGCGTGATCACCTGGGTCGCCGTAGCCGACGGCCTGCCCGCCGAAGTCCGCATGTACGACCGCCTGTTCAGCGACGCCCAGCCCGACGCCGGCGGCAAGGACTTCATCGAAAGCCTGAACCCAAACAGCCTGAAAGTCGTGCACGCCATCGTCGAGCCGTCATTGGCCGCGGCCAAGGCGGACGACAAGTTCCAGTTTGAGCGGCATGGCTACTTTGTGGCGGATCGGGTGGACCACGTGCAAGGCACGAAGTTGGTGTTTAACTTGGCTGTGGGGTTGAAGGATTCTTGGGGGAAGTAACGAGGGCACTCCATCGTGTACTAATCGTGCCAATTAGGCTCCTGGAACATTTGCAGAAGCAATAGCCACACTGAACTAGCCCTAATGGCTATTTGGTTTTTCCCTGCGACGTCTTCTTTACTGCAACAACTTTTTAGTTGTTGCAGGTTTTTTTGTCACCAACTTCTTTTTGGCGGGCGTCTTCAGTACTACAGCCTTTTTAGCTGGAGCCTTCTTGGCAGGAGTAAGCAACTCCTTTTTTTCCACAACTACCTCACTGATTTTCGCCCGTCTTCTGATGACAGAAGTTTTTACTTTTTCTGTAAAAGCAGATGTGCGAGGTTCAGTTCTAGTTTTACCTCGCATTAATGCAACGATAAGCTTTGTTGGCTCCTCTAAAGCTCTCAGAACTGAGGCCTCATCCTTCAATAAACTGTGCAATAGATTCTCTGCATGCTTAACTATTGAGCGCGAACCCAAATCTCCCGGCGCATCTCTTTCATAAAAAATTCTAAAGGCGTAAATGAGTTGATATCTTGCAGGTCGAATTGTTGATGAAATTCGGCCATTGCGCATGAAATACTCGATCCAGTAGTTAAGCAAAGCTGCAACATAGTACGGTTCGTACTTGTGAGATGCGGCAAAGATTGATGAGCCCAAGTCTTTCAAGATCGAGCTGAAATCCCGTGCTGTCTTGTGAGGTTCGTTGCGGTACATAGCAGCAACCGCCTTCACCAGCCCAAGTGGCGTAACAATTTTGGTCTTATCTACCTGAGCCCCAGAGTATTGTTTTGAGCGCCTCTCATACTTGAGTCCCGGCTCGGTATGTGTAAGGAAGTAAGCTTCCAACCCTTTTTGAAAGTCAGTAACAGCAAGCAGCTGTGGCTGCGTTACAGCCGTTTGATTGTTTGTTGCCTGGATGACGTCACGTATTACCTCATCATCAGATGTCTCTATAACTCGCAGAGGAATCATCACTCCGTGCAAATCTTTTGTTTCCATTCGCGCTAGTACATGGCTCGTCTGGCAACCATTGACAATCTGGTAATCCTCTAATAGCAGTCTTTCGTTAACTTGCCTGATTTTTTTTGCAATGACCGTCACGCCGTTGTTCATCACCGCAAATCGTTGTTTGCGGGCTTTGTCTCTAAGCGTTTCTTGCATGACCGTATTGACTGGATTCAGCCCTTGCCAATCCCGAACGTTGTCATAGAAAGCCGCCTGCAGAACTTCACCTGCTGCACCAACAATTAGCCTCCTAAACTCATCTGCGGGGATTACACCGACAAAAGCATTTTTTACTTTTTCGATATACCCAATTGAAATTTTCTTAGGGAAATTTAGATCAGCTGAAAGTTGATTTGTTAGTTGTTTATATCGTTTTTGCGTTTCGGAGGCGCCAATCAATTTAACAACAACGCTGCCAAAATTCCCAGTTTCATTCAACCTTTTAGTAATCTGCTTTTTCTTCTTGGCGAAATTTAGATCGCTTTCAAGCGGCTCATTTCCTGTCGTCACATAAAACAAGGAAACACTAGGATTTTGATCCCGAAACTCATGCGCATGCTCAAAAACTCGGGTCCAAACCGCATGAAATCGTCGAATTTTTTCATTGTCCGCAGGCGTGCAACCTTCCGTGACAAAGTGCTCTACGAAGTCTCCCAAGCTACCCAATACGCTCACATCAAAGGATGCGGATGTTTTCGCCTGTCCAAATACAAAATGAGCATCAACATATTTGTTTGTTTCGGCAAGCGCATCCACTTCATCAGGGTCGATAACTGGAACACCATTCACAATTGCAGAGACAAAATCCACGTCCGGCTGGGCATCCTCTCCTATTACAAAATCTTCAGGGGACACCGTTCTTTGAGCGATAGGCTCTACTGCTATAAAAGCCGCAAATCGCTCATACGCGTCACTCTGTGACATGACCTCCAATAATGCATTTTGGCTTCGGAAATTCTTGAGTAAGTTCTCAATAATTTTATTCATCGCAGTCATGTCTCCACATAATTCATTGATTTTTCACCAACAATCATGTTAACGGATGATTCCTTATCATCTCTATAGATGTAGTATTCCTGTTTCCACAAACGCCGTCTCTATTGAAACCCACTTAATCCTCCACTTCTGCTCCACCGAGCTAACCCCAAAGCAGCACTTCACCAAAGACGCAGCGCTGGACGAAACCATCCGCACCCGCTTCGGCGCTACGCGGGAGACCGCAGCCCAATGTGAGCTGTTTGCCTGGCGCGCAACGCCAGAGGGGCGACTGGCGGAGATATTGGTGCAAGACCAGTTCTTGCGCGATGTGTACTGCGACACGCCGAACGCCTTTGCGCAGGGCACGCTGGCCCTAGCGCTAACGCAAGAGTTGGCGGCCAGCGAGAAAAACCGCAGCGCTACGGCGAAAGAGCTGACTTTTCTGAATGAGCCAGGGTCTTTGTTCTAGCCACACGCCTTGATTTCGCTACGCTTTTAGTAGCTGCTTGCGCAGCATTTATCTAGGGCAGAGGCCGATTTAACGGAAAACCGTTACGCTCCATTAAACTCCCGCCATGCACCCCGCTATCGCCCAACACCGTGCCGGCATCACCGCCATTTGCCAGCGCTACCGCATCCAGCGGCTGGAGGTGTTTGGCTCGGCCGCACGGGCAGATGACTTTGACCCGGCCAGCAGCGACGCAGACTTTTTGGTGGAATTTGCGCCCGGCGTGCAGCCCGGGCTGGACTCCCTATTTGGTGCCAAAGCGGCGCTGGAAACCTTGCTGGGCCGTGGGGTGGACCTGGTGGAGCCCGGCGCTGTGCGCAACCCCTACGTGCTGGCCAGCATCAACCGCAACCGCGAAGCCGTGTATGCAGCGTGACCCGCGAGCCTATCTGTGGGACGTGCGCGAATCTGCCTTGGCGATTCAGTCGTTTACCGCAGACATGGACGCAACAGCGTACGCGGGCAACGCGATGGCGCAGGCGGCGGTAGAGCGCAAGTTTGAAGTCATCGGCGAAGCCCTCAACCAGTTGGCCAAGCTGGACGCAGCCATGGCCGCACGCATCCCGGACCTGCCGCAGATCGTGGCGTTTCGCAACCAGCTGATCCACGGCTACGCCACGGTGAACGTGGGCACGGTGTGGAACATTGCCCAGAATGCCCTGCCCACACTGCTCGACGCAGTGCAGGCCCTGCTGGACGAACTTGCATAGCTTTTGCTGCATTTTTCATAGCTGCTTGCGCAGAGGCTATCTGCGCCGATTGCATATTTCCCCTGTAGTACGGCTGCACAAAAGTACAGGAGCAAACGGGTAGCCCACACCGTTGATCGCACCACACAGATACAAATATGCTTCTCATTATTGACAAAAACTAGATTTTGCAAATAATGAGAAACACAATGCCTTCAAAACCACCTCTTACTACCGACACCTGCGCAGCCCAGCTACAAGCCCTGGGCGCGCAGATCCGCAGCCAGCGCAAGGCTTTACGCCTGAGCGCCACGGTGACGGCCGAGGCGGCGGGGCTGTCGCGGGTGACGCTGCACCGGATTGAAAAGGGCGAGCCGTCGGTCACCATGGGGGCGTGGTGCAATGCCATGGCGGCGCTGGGTATGGCGCTGCAGGTGCGCAGCGGAGCCGATGCCGATACGGCAGCGCAAGCGACTGACCGCACCGGCTGGATTCCGGCGCGGGTGGCGCTGGCCGACTACTCGCAACTGCGCGCACTGGCCTGGCAGGTGCACGGCACCGACACGCTCACGCCCACAGAGGCGCTGGACATTTACGAACGCAACGCACGCCACCTGGACCTTCAGGCCATGTCCGCCGATGAACAGGCACTGCTGCAGGCGTTACGGCTGGCCTTGTCGCGCAGCACTAGCGCGGGCGATGCAGTTTGAACGCCCTCACCACCAGCGCATTGCCCATGTGCTGGGTAGGCTGGACGCCGCCACGCTGCGCCAGTACGGCTGCCTGTTTGGCGGTGGCACCTGTATTGCGCTGCGCTACGGCGAATACCGTGAATCGGTGGACATCGACTTTCTGGTCTCCGACGCTGCGGGCTACCGCGAGCTGCGGCATGTGCTGACCGGCCCCGAAGGCTTGGCGGCCATCAGCCATGCGCATGCAGTGCCCCTAGTGGCGCTGCGCGAGATACGGGCCGACCAGTACGGCATACGCACACAGGTGCAAATGGATGGGCAGGCCATCAAGCTGGAGATCGTGCGCGAGGCGCGCATCACCCTGGAGCCCCCGGTGGCCGACGACACGGTGTGCGGCATCAGCACCTTGACCCGGCTGGACCTGGCCACATCCAAGCTGCTGGCCAACTCAGACCGCCAGGCGGATGACGGCGTGTTCAGCCGCGACGTGATCGACCTGGCCATGATGGGCTTGCCCCTGCCTGCTTTGCGTGCCGCGCTGGCCAAAGCGGCCGAGGCCTATGGCCCGTCCGTGGCGCGCGACCTGGGCAAAGCGATTGACCGGCTGCAGAACCGCACGGGTTGGCTGGAGCGCTGCATGCAAGCCATGGCCATGCAAATGCCCAAGGCCGTGCTGTGGCAAAAGCTACGGGCTCTGCGGCGCATCGTGCCGGGCGCCTGAGGCCCTTGCACCGGCGACTACGGCATCTGAGCCACAACCAGCCAACCCGCCATGCCCCGCCGCAAACACCACCACGTCTACGTGATCGAACTCTCCAAGGACGTGCTGCTGGAGCCTCGTTTTCGCAAGGGCAACCCGGGCTACGTAGAGGGCAAGCCCTGCGTGTATGTGGGCATGACGGGGCTAGACCCGGATGTGCGCTTTGACAAACACAAGGCCGGCATCCAGGCCAACCGCTATGTGCTGCTGTACGGTCTACGCCTGCTGCCCGATCTCTACGAGGCCTTCAACCCCCTGCGCTACGAAGATGCCGTGGACAAGGAGATCGAGATCGGCATCGACCTGCGCTCGGCAGGATTCGGGGTGTGGCAGGCCTGAGCACAGCACCCGGCTTGTAAGATCAGGCGTTTTGTCAGCCTGGATACGGAGATCGCATGAGCAAACCCAACAACAATAAACCCTTCGTGATCGGCGTCGCAGGCGGCAGTGGCAGCGGTAAATCGACGGTGACGCGCCAGGTGCTGTCATCCATCGGGCCGGAGATGACGGCGGTGCTGATCCAGGACGACTACTACTGCGACCAGACGCATATGACGCCCGAAGATCGGCGCAAGACCAATTACGACCACCCCGACGCATTTGACTGGCCGCTGATGGTGCAGCATGTGCAGGCGCTACGCCGCGGCGAAGCTATCGAGATGCCGACCTACGATTTCACGCAGGACAACCGCGCCAGCAAAACCATCACCGTCAAGCCCGCACCGGTGATCGTGATCGAAGGCCTGTTTGCGCTGTTTGACGCCGATTTGCGCAAGATGATGTCGCTGAAGATTTTTGTCGATACCGCCGCCGATGTGCGCTTCATCCGCCGCCTGCAGCGCGACATGGCCGAGCGCGGGCGCAGCGCCGAAAGCGTGATCAACCAGTACCTGGAAACCGTGCGCCCCATGCACAAGCAGTTCATCGAGCCAACCAAGCGCCGCGCCGACGTGATCCTGCCGCACGGCGCCAACGGGCCGGCGGTGGACATCATTACCACCAAGGTGGTAAGCCTGATCCGCGATCTGGAGCGCGGCTAACGCCTATACGGTGCCGTGGCTAGTCCGCTACTTTTTTTGTAGCAGACAGCGAATATTCCACCTGCGCCAGCAACCCATTACCCTACAAACTCAACCGCAGCACATACCACCGCCACCTGCGCGGCGATGCATTGCTCTGGCGTAGCCTGCGGACTATCGGGGTACACCTCGGTCGTCGTGGTGTAGCGCGCGCCCGAGATGCCGGCGCACAGGCTCAGCTCTTTCATTGCGTAGTGGATCACGCCATGGGCGACCAGCGGTGAGCCGATGATGCCGCCGTGCGCATCGGCCGGCGCGATGTGTGTGACGCGCTCTACTGCTTCGATGATGGCCTGCTGGAACGCGGGTTGGGGATTCGCCGTGTCGTCCACCAGGTAGAAGCCGTCGGGGATGCCGTGGGGCTCGAAGGGCTTGCCATCGCGCGCAGCCACCGCTGGCAGGTATTCAGAGCCGTCGGTGTCGGTCGTTTCGTGCAGGTCGATGTGGGCCGCAAACTGGCCGCGCAAGGGCTCCACCAGGCGCATCAGGGCGGCGGATTCCTGCGCCGGGCTGTCCGTACGGAACGAGCGGTTCGGGTCGATGGCGTCGAAGTTCCAGCGCTGGATGCGTTCGTAGGCCCAGGGGCTGACACAGGGCACAACCAGCAGGTTGACACGGCCGGCATAGCTTTCGGCATGCGCGTCCACAAAACGCAGCGCACCCAAGACACCGCTGGTTTCATAGCCGTGCACGCCGCCGGTGACCAGCACGCTGGGCAAGGCGCTATTCCAGTTGCGGCTGCGGATGGCCTGCAGCGCAAAGCGCTCGTCGCCATAGACGACTTCTGCATAGCTTTCCACGTCGAAGCGCTCGCGCAAGAGGTCTACCGCAGTCAGCACATCGTCCGCATAACTGCGCTGCCGCACCTGGCGCGCGCGCCACTGGGCCAGCTCTGCCGCGCCCCAGGCTTGGCCGGGGGTACCGATGGGGTAGAAATGGGGGTTGCTCATGGGTGTTGGCTAAAAAAATGTTTGGGCATTATCAGGTTCGCCGTGCCCGGCAACACGCAGCCCTTGCAATCCTGACCCCGCGCCACTATCTAGATGCGATGAGCGAATCCCTGCACATCGTCTGCCCCCATTGCCACACCACCAACCGCGTACGCGCCGACCAGCTTGGCAGCGCGCCGGATTGCGGAAGCTGTAAAAAGCCCTTGTTCACCGGCAAGCCGGTCGACCTGGACGTCGCCGCGTTCGACAAGCACCTGCAGCGCAACCAGATCCCGCTGCTGGTGGACTTCTGGGCGCCGTGGTGCGGCCCATGTCGGCAGATGGCGCCGGCCTATGTGCAGGCCGCGGGCCAGCTGGAGCCGCGCGTCCGCGTCGCCAAGGTGGACACCGAGTCGCACCAGGCCTTGGGAGCGCGCTACCAGATTCGCAGCATTCCGACCCTGGCGTTGTTCGTGGGCGGCCGTGAAGTGGCCCGCCAGGCCGGTGCCATGGGTGCGACCGACATCGTGCGCTGGGTACAGCAGCACAGCCCGCGCTAAAACGCTTACCTTAGTTTGCAGTAACCCGACAGCAGTACAAGTATTCGCCGGCTGCTACCTTTCGCCACCTGTTATTTTCTTTCCCATTCACCATCCACTCACGTTCAACACCATGCTATTCAATCCCCTGCAACTCGGCTCCATCACCCTCCCTAACCGTATCCTGCTGGCGCCGCTGACGCGCACCCGTGCCGACGCCGGCCACGTGCCCAACGACCTGATGACCGAGTACTACAGCCAGCGCGCCACTGGCGGCCTGCTGATCACCGAGTGCACCATGGTGGCTCCCGGCACCTCGGCCTTCATCAACGAGCCCGGCATCTACAACGACGCGCAGATCGCCGCCTGGAAGAAGGTCACCGCCGCCGTACACGCCAAGGGCGGCCGCATCTTCATGCAGATCTGGCACGCCGGCCGCGCCGCGCACCCGGACATCAACGACGGTGTGCCCACCGTGTCGTCCAGCGCCACCGCAGTGGAAGGCGACATCCACACACTGACCGGAAAGGTACCGCACGCCGTGCCGCGCGCACTGGCTGCTGAAGAAATTCCGGCCATCGTCGCCGCCTTCGCCCAGGGTGCCAAGAACGCCATCGCTGCCGGTTTTGACGGCGTGGAAGTGCACGGTGCGAATGGCTACCTGATCGACCAGTTCCTGCGCGACACGCCGAACCAGCGCACCGACGGCTACGGCGGCTCGCTGGAGAACCGCGCGCGCTTCCTGTTCGAAGTGCTGACCGCCGTAACCGCCGCCATCGGCGCCGACAAGGTGGGCCTGCGCCTGTCGCCGCTGAACAGCTACAACAGCATGAAAGACAGCGACCCACTGGCGCTGATCAGCTTCCTGGCCGACAAGCTCAACGCCTACAAGCTGGCCTATCTGCACGTGATGCGCGCCGACTTCTTTGGCGCACAAAAAGGCGACGTGCTGAGCATCGCCCGCGAGAAATACCAGGGCGTGCTGGTCGGCAACATGGGCTACACCGCCGAAGAAGCCGAGGAAGCCATCAGCGCCGGCAAGCTCGACGCGGTGGCCTTTGGCACCAGCTTCCTGGCCAACCCCGACCTGCCCGCACGCATCCAGCTCAAGGCCCCGCTGAACACGCCTGACCAGAGCACCTTCTACAGCCCGGGCGCCAAGGGCTATACGGACTACCCGACGCTGTAATCCGCCAACCAGCTGCAGCCACTGCAGCTGATTCCACAAGGGCTGGGGGCCAATTTAGCTTGGACCCCAGCCCTTGTCGCATTCCAGCCTCACCCCCGCTTCGGTTACCCTCACCGCATCGCAAACGAAGGGAAATCTGCCATGAAAAAACTCAACATCACCATCCAGCTCGAAATGTCCGTACCCGACGACTGGGAGCTGAGCAAGACCTCCGAAGGCGGCCAGGTGCTGAAGCTGCCGAATGGCCAGTTCATGGACATCGCCATCGAGCCGCTGTTTGCCAACGACCCGGAAGACACCTGGACCAGCACCGGCGACGACGATGTGCTGAACGACGTGCTGGACATGATCGAAAGCGAAGACGTAACCTACCAGTTCGTCACCCACTAAACAGCTGTTCACGGGCCTGTGCCGGGCAACACGCGGCGCTGTGCGGCATGCAAACGGGCGGTTATCTGACACGCTTTAGCGGACGCCCGGTTTGTAATGGGATTCAGCTGCGCCACTGTGCGCACCCTATTCCACCAAGCTACAGGAGTCCGCCATGACCATTTATGCCTCTATCACCGGCCTCGTCACCTACACCCCCGGCGACGGTGCGCCCATCGAGATCCCCAAAGGCCCGGTAGAAATCGATCTGGCGCCCGACAGCGCCACCCTCAGCTGGACGTCCGAAGGCGTCGCCGGCCTGACCGCCATCCCGCTCACCCAGTACAAAGAGTATGTGCGCGACAAGAAGATCACACTGGTGCCGTAAGCCGGGCTAGCCCGCCGGCGCTATGGTTTACATAGCTGCCTACGCAGGTATTTAGAGCGCCAGGAGCAGATTTCATTACTGAATTGCAGACTTAGCTCTTGCCCACAGATGCCGGCTTGCGTCGCACGTGCAGATGTACTTGCTGTCGAATCCAAAAACTACGCCGCCACCACCAACCCATAGCGCGCCCGCAGCCCGTCGGCCACCCGCACAAACGGGGACGACACTGCCGCCTGGTCCAGCGGGTGTAGTCGGCTGTAGATGCCGTCGCGGGCATTGCCCGGGTCGCCGGCCACATACAGCTGGGTGGTCAGCAGCTCGCGCGGGCCGAGCTTGATCTTGGCGTGGATGTGCGGCGTACGGCCGGTGTAGGGCGCGGGCTGGATGGTGCGGAAGCGAAAGGCTCCCTGCGCATCCAGCCGCACGCGGCCAAAGCCCTGGAACGCTGGGTTCACCCGGCCGCCGTCACCGGGGTGGTCGTAGTGGCCGGTTTCGTCGCACTGCCAGATTTCGATGCTCGCGCCTTTGAGCGGCCGGCCGTCCAGGTCGGTGACCACGCCTTCAACCCAGGCAGGGTGGCCGGCCGCATAGGCCAGGCTGCCGTTCTTTAACAGATCGAAATCGGCGTCCTTGGGCTCGCGCACCGGGTAGTAAGGGCCTTCGGTCTGGGCCGGGGTGGCGCGCAGCCGGGTCTGGGCGCTGGCCAGCGGCCACGCTGTACCAAGGGCGGCGGCACTGGCCCATCCGAGTGCATGGCGGCGGCTGAGGACTTGTGCGATGGGCATGGTGGAACTCCAGGTGTGCTGTCATGTACGAGACAGCCGATGGCGCGAAGTTCCGGTGGCCGTGGCAAACAGAAATGCTCTATTTTCAATAGCATCTTGCGCTTATTGGATATGCGCCACAAGCCGATTCGACACCTAAACCATCCGGTACTTGGAATGGTCCGTGCTTGCAGCGAATGCAAAGCCCTGGTGCTCGCACAAGCAACTGTTACAGTTTGTGTCAGGCTCCCCGCATCCCTGCCACTGCACCGTTCAAAGGAAACAATGACGTCTTATCGCTATGGAATTGCCGATTTTCGATCGATTGCCGCAGGTGCTGCGGTGCTTGCCAGCGGCGGGGGCGGCAGCTACCGCGACGCGCTGACGATATTGCAGCAGCTGGCCGACAGCGGCTGGAGCGAGAGCGTTACCGTCCAGCCCTATGACGGCACGAGCAATGCCTGCGTGCTGGCCATGATGGGTTCGCCCGACGCCGGCGACCAGCTGACGCTGACCGACATCCAGAACTCGGTTCTCAATACGCTGCAGCTGCTGCAGGCCAATACCGGCTGCACCGTGGGCTGCGTGATCCCGGTGGAGATCGGTGCCATCAACTCGCTGGTGCCGCTGATCGCCGCAGCCATGACGCCCGGCAGCATGTGGGTGGTGGACGGCGATGGCGCCGGCCGCGCCGTGCCTGAGCTGCCGCAAACCACGTTCAGCGGCAGCAACACTTTGCCCGTCAGCCCCTGCGCCCTGGCCACCGACGTGGCCGACCCCAGTGCGGTCGAATCGGCCCTGCTCACGGCCAGCAATGCGGCCAAGATGGAATCGCTGGCGGGCGGCGTGGTCGGCGGCTTTGGCGGGTTTTCCGGCATCGCGCTGTGGCCGTCCAACCCCAGCAATGGCTATGGACTCACGGGGAGCTACATCCCCGGCACGCTGGGCCAGGCCTGGGCTCTGGGCCAGTTTCTGCTGACGGCGACCAGCCCGCCGACGGCAGCCGATGTGGCGGCCCAGATCAGCCTGATCACCGGGCGCGCAGCCTCGGTGACCGTGCGCAATTTCTACATCACGGCGATTTCCCAGTCCACCACCACAGCATCGCTCGACGCCGGCGTGATTCGTCTAGACAATACGCCCGATCCGGCCACCAGCACGCAAACGCACACCATCTACAACATGAACGAGAACCTCATCATGTATTCGAGCCAGAGCGCAGTGCCCGACACCATTGCGCCGGACTCGATTTGCTACTACTCGGAAAGCACCGGCCTGGGGTTCTCTAACGCCAGCGACGATCTGGCGGTGTACTTCGACAGTGCCACCGGCAAGAGCACCGGCCAGACCGTCAGCATCATCCAGGTCGCCACAGTGCCGCAGCTGTACAACGCGCCTGGCGTGCTGGCCTCGTTTGCCAGCCTGCTGCGCGACATAGGCTACGCAGGCGTGATGCCCACCAACTGATACAGGCCATGGGCGAAACCGATCTCAACAAGGAGCGCCTGGAACTGGCGCTGGAAGCCGCAGGTCTGGACCTGTGGGAAAACAACCTGCTGACCGGTGAAGTCACCCGCAAGGCCTTGAAGACCTTTTCGGAGCTGGGCTACAGCGACGAAGAGGTGCTGCAGCACATCGACCGCCTGTTCGAGTTTGTCCACCCCGACGATCTGGCCATGATCCAGGCGGCCGTGGGTGAACACATGGCGGGCCGCACCCCCGAGTACCGCTGCGAGTTCCGGCTGCTGGCCAAGGACGGCGGATGGGTCTGGTACGCCAACTACGGCCGCATCATGGACACGCACAGCGCCACGCCTGGCCAGCGCTTCATCGGCGTGACCTTCAACATCGACAACCGCAAGCGCCGCGAAGACGAGATCAACCAGATCAACCGCCAGTTGGCCGAGCAGAACGCCTTGCTGCAAAGCCTGAACAGCGCACTCGAACTGCTGGCCGCCAACGACTCGCTGACCGGCCTGGCAAACCGCCGCACGCTGATGGACCTGGGCGCCAAGGAGTGCAAGCGGGCCGAACGCTTCCGGCACCCGCTGTCGGTGCTGATGGTCGACATCGATTCCTTCAAGAGCGTGAACGACAACTGGGGCCACCTGGTCGGCGACCGGGTGATCTGCGCGGTGGCCGACATCTGCCGCCTGCGCACCCGCAGTGGCGTAGACGCGGTGGCCCGCCTGGGCGGCGAAGAGTTCGTTGTGCTGCTGCCGGAAACCACGGTCGCCCATGCCCAATTGCTGGCCGAAGCCCTGCGTGACGCCGTGGCACAGCAGGAGCTGGTGGTGAACGACGACGGCGAGCGCGTGGCGTTCACCGTCAGCATCGGCGTGGCGCCGCTGGGTGCCGACGGCCAGTCGTTCGAACAACTGCTCAACAACGCCGACAAGGCGCTGTATAAAGCCAAACAGAACGGCAGAAACAACGTGCAGTGCTTTGACCCCGCCAATCCCCGGCTGCGGCTGGCAGCCAACAGCGCCGACGGCGCCAAGGGTTAGCGACCACCCCCTCTTCCGCTGGAGACCGACCATGCAAGCCCAAGACATCCTGCATTTCTGGTTTGAGGAACTCAGCGACAAACAGCACTTCGCCAAAGACCCGGCGCTGGACGCAGCCATGCGCAGCCGTTTCGGCGCCACCCTGGCCGCTGCCGCACGTGGCGAGCTGTTTGCCTGGCGCACCACGCCGCAGGGCCGGCTGGCCGAGATACTGCTGCTCGACCAGTTCACCCGCAACATCTTCCGCGACACGCCGCAGGCCTTTGCCCACGACGCCGTCGCCCTGGTGCTGGCGCAAGAGCTGGTCGCCAGCGGGCAGGACCGCAGCCTGCCGCTGCCGCAGCGCTGCTTTGCCTACATGCCCTACATGCACAGCGAGTCGCTGCCCATCCAGGAGCAGGCGGTGCAATTGTTTGCCCAACCCGGCATGGAAGCCCACCTGGACTCGGCGCAGCGGCACAAGGCCATCATCGAGCGCTTTGATCGCTTCCCGCACCGCAACCAGATCCTGGGCCGCGCGTCCAGCACGCCGGAGATCGCCTTTCTGAGCGAGCCTGGTTCTTCGTTCTAACAGGCAGCGCGGGCCCGCAGGGGCGCTGAACTTTCTGCGCACAGCGGGGTCTGGCAAACCAACCCGCCACTACAGACCCACGCCTATGCCCACCTCCACGCCCTGGCTCCAGCCCGACTCCCCCACCCGTTATGGCAGCATCAGCCGCTGCTTCCACTGGGGCATGGCCCTGGGCTTCGCCTGCATGTTCGCCGCCGCGCTGACCCGCTTTTTTGCCAAGGACTCGGCGCTGTATGAGCTGCTATGGCCGATACACCGGCCGCTGGGCACACTGCTGATGCTGCTGGTCGTGCTGCGCGCGATCTGGTCGCTGCTGCATGCACGCCAGCGGCCGGCGCACACCCACCAGGCCGCGCGGTTAGGCCACCTGGCCCTGTACGCGCTGATGGCGGCCGTGCCCTTCGTCGCGCTGCTGCGCCAATACGGCTCGGGGCGCGAATTTGCGCCCTGGGGCATCCCGCTGATGGCAGCGCGCACCGACGGCAAGATCGAATGGATGACCGAACTCGGCAGCCTGCTGCACGGCCCGCTGGGCTGGGTGCTGCTGGCCTGCGTGGTCGGCCATGTGGCGATGGCGCTGTGGCACCGCCGCCCCGGCCATACCGACGTGCTGCCGCGCATGCTCGGCTAGCCGGAACCCCGGTAAGCACGGGCGGCCGACGCCGCGGTGGTGGCCTGATTGTTGCATTTGCAGCGGCGTGCCCCATGCGCCGCCCGCAGAGCCCGACACAGCTTGCGGCTATGCTGGTCCATCCGCCCCATCCAGAGAGCCAGAAAGCCCCATGCCGCCTGCCCTTTTGAAGAGCTTGTTTGCCGCCACCATTTTCAGCAGCGCGTTCTTGCTGTTTCTGGTGCAGCCGCTGATCGCCAAGCAAATCCTGCCGTGGTTCGGCGGCTCGGCCGCCGTGTGGTCGATCTGCATGGTGTTCTTCCAGGTGGTGCTACTGGCCGGCTATGCGTATTCCGACTGGCTGACCCAGCGGCCCGCGCGCCTGCAAGCAGCCGTGCACTGCACGCTGCTGCTCATCAGCCTGGCCTTCCTGCCCATCGTCACCGCCGCGCACTGGAAGCCTACCGGCGCCGAAGACCCCTCGCTGTGGATTTTGGGCCTGCTGGTCGGCACCATCGGCCTGCCCTACTTTTTGCTGTCCACCACCGGGCCGCTGGTGCAGTCCTGGCTGGCCCGCACCCATTGGGGCGTCGAGGTGTACCGCTACTTCTCCTTGTCGAACCTGGCATCGCTGGCCTCGCTGCTGGCCTACCCGGTACTGATCGAGCCCTACACCGCGCTGCGCGAACAGGCACTCGGCTGGTCTTGGGGCTATGCGGGTTTTGTGCTGCTGTGCATTACGGCCAGCCTGTACGCTGCCGGCCTGCAGCGGCCGGTGCGCAGCAAGGCCACGGCCCAGGCCGGACCGGCCGATGCAGCCCCCAGCTGGTCGACCTACGGCGTCTGGCTGGCCCTGCCGGCCCTGGCGACCTGGCTGCTGCTGGCAGTGACCAACCACATCACGCAGAACGTAGCCGCCGTGCCCTTTTTGTGGGTGCTGCCGCTGTCGGTGTACCTGCTGAGCTTTGTGTTCACCTTTGAAAACGACCGCTGGTACCGGCGCAGCCTGCTGCTGCCGGCCGCCGCGGTGGCTCTGCTGCTGTGCGCCTATGGCCTGCAGCACAGCATAGGCTACGGCCTGGCCACCGGGGTGCCGCTGTATGTCGTCGGCCTGTTCGTGCTGTGCATGTTTCTGCACGGCGAGATGGCCGCCATGCGGCCCGGCCATGCCTACCTGACGCGCTTTTACCTGCTTCTGTCGCTGGGCGGCGCACTGGGTGGCGTGACCGTCGGCCTGGTGGCGCCGCATGTGCTGCCGGCCTACTACGAGATGGGCGTAGGCCTGGTACTGGTGGCCGTGCTGGGCGCGGTGATCTTCCGCAAGCAACGGCTGCGCGCTGGCGTCTGCGTGCTGCTGGTGCTGGCCTGCAGCTATTTCGTTTGGGAGCAGGTGCGCGACGAGCAGGATGGCACGCGGCGCATGGCGCGCAACTTCTACGGCACGCTGAGCAGCCTGGACAGCATCGACAAAGACGATCCACAGCACAGCGTGCGCCAGCTCTACCACGGCTCGGTCAAGCACGGCGAGCAGTACCTGGCCACTGAGCGCCGCCGCGAACCCACGGCCTACTACGGCAAAACCTCGGGCGTGGGCCGGGCCATCCTGTCGGCGCCGGCCACGCCGCGCCGGGTTGGCCTGATAGGCCTGGGTGCAGGCACCTTGGCGACCTACGGCCGCGCCAGCGATGTGTACCGGGTGTATGAAATCAACCCCCAGGTGTTCGAGTTTGCCGACAGCGAATTCAGCTTCTTGAAAGACAGCCCGGCGCAGATCGAGCGGGTACTCGGCGACGCGCGCCTGGCGCTGGAACGCGAGCCGCCGCAGCGCTTCGACGTGCTGGCGGTGGACGCGTTCTCGGGCGACTCC
Organism: Rhodoferax sp. OV413; assembly: GCF_900104385.1. Classification (GTDB taxonomy): domain Bacteria; phylum Pseudomonadota; class Gammaproteobacteria; order Burkholderiales; family Burkholderiaceae_C; genus Rhodoferax_B. Next base: position 1,589,285 of record NZ_FNJA01000001.1, read on the forward strand.
GTGCCCATCCACCTGATCACCGCTGAAGCCATGCAGGCCTATCTGCGCCACATGCAGCCCGACGGCGTCATCGCCTTCCACGTCACCAACCGCTTCCTGAACCTGGCCCCGGTGGTCGAAAAAATCGCCCTGGCCCAAGGCCTGCAGGTCGCCTTTGTGCACGACGAAGCCGCCGACAGCGACCTGCGCCGCACCGACTGGGTCCTGGTCAGCCGCAGCGCCCAGCGCCTGCAAACGCCGCTGGTCCAGACCGCCAGCAGCGCGATCAAGCCAATCCCCGGCCTGCGGCTGTGGACCGATGATTTCAACAACCTGTTCGGGGTGCTGAAGTAATAAAAACGCTATTCTTTGTATAGCTACCAGCGCTTATTTATCCTGCGCAGAAACCACTTTTCACTTCGAATTTTGCGCAGTCCACAGAATCACATTCCATTGCAAGGGATTCCAACTGCGGCTGCGGTCGAACTCCACCTGCCCGTTGGGCATCTTCCAGCGTAGCATCCCGCCCAAGCGCTGCGGTTGACCGAGCTGGGTGTTGAAACGCTGAAGCCATGCGCCATGGACCCACCAGGGTACTTGCACCATGGCTCGCACGAGCTTTCCTTGGTTGAAAAAGGTGGCGAGCATCAGCGCTGCACCTCCATCGGCCTTGTCGATCTGGGCATAGCACACCCGCTCTCCCAGGGTGTCGGCACCCGGCGCTTGTGCCACGCAACGCAGTGGCACGCCGTCAAAGTGCTTGAGCACAGCCGCCTCATCCATGTCCTGCGAAAGCTCTGCCAGGCGGACCGTCACCGCTGGCGATGTCTCGCGGATATAGGTGCCATACACGTCCATACGGTGGCGGTTCAAGAACACCAGCAGAGCCAGCGATACCACCACCGCAATACAAACAACTTGAAGCCACTTGGGCAGGTCTCGGTTCATTCCTATTTATCCTTTCAATCACCTGGCCAATTCAGGCGCCAAGCCCATGATGATGTCGCACGCACCCTGGGTCGCTTTGCGCATATTGCGTGCGCGCTGCGGACTAGCAGCCACGCCACCAAACCGCGTCTCGCCATAGATTTCCAGCGCCTGCCCCATCCAGCGCCGAGCCAGCGGGGCCGTAGCCGCTGCACCCCAGTGCTCCCGCACCGATTGACCGGCCTGCCTTTTGTGGCCGTGCGCATGCAGGCACCAACCCATCGCCTGGGCTGACAAGCGCATGGACTGCGCCGGGAATCGGCGCGCCAACAACCACGAGCCCCCCAGCGCGAGACCCAAACCGATGCGGTATCTGCGCCGCCACAAGAAGTAGGCCGCGAGCAGGAACAGCAACCAGCGCAGCCAATGGATGATGATGGTGTAGGTCTCAAGCGAAGACTGGGACCCAGCGCCTTCGCCCTCGGCACCATCCGATGGTTGGGCTGAGCCGCCGGCCAGGCTGTCCAGCAAGCCCTGCGCGCCATCCAGCAGGCTTTTGATCAGTCCACGCTGCCATTGGGGAATGAAGGGGTCAGTCAAAGTGCTGCGCATGCCGCCCAGCATCGAACCCCATTGCTGCATCCACGAACCTTGCGGGGCGGGGCCATTGCCGCCCAAGCCTGTTGTGCCAGATGCCTGTCCTCCAGACGTTCCCCCCGAGGCCTGGACCGGCTGCGGCCCGCCATCGCCTGCGGCCTGCGGAAACATTCCCGGGGTATCTGTGCCGGGCGGAAGAAAGCCAAAGCCCAAGGTTGCGGGTCGGGGCATAAACAAGAACAGCAGCGCCGTCACCGCAAACGAAACGCCGATGAAACCCAGCGTCATGGACAAGCGGGTCCACCGCGGCAAGCGCGTGCCCGCAGCATGCTGCCAGGCCAGCGCCAAGCCGCCGAACACCCATGCAGGCCCCAGGTAGAACCACAAGCTCCAGTCGGCCCTGGAATGGGTGGCAACCATGAAGCTGACGCTGAAGATCACGGTCAATGTCAGGTAAAAATCGCGCTGCGTGGCCAGCATGGCTGCGCGGGCGCCCATGGTGACCATCAGAACCAGGCAGATCCACCGGGCAAAGGCGTACAGCGCAAACCCGGGAAACAAGGCCAGCACAAAGCCCGTGGTGCCCAGCACGATCCACAGGGTTTGGCCGTTAGAGCCGGGCTTGTTGACATGCAAAGCACCGGCACCAAAACCCAGTAGCGCCCACACCAACCACAGCAGACTTTCAACCCCAAAAGACCTGAATTGCCGGTCGAGATAAGAGAACCCCAGGCCTACGAATAGATAGCTCAGCCCGGTCAGCACAACGACCGCACGGCTCTCCAGACGTGGCGATATGTCAGCCGGCGCGGCTGCTGCGGACGCAGTCTTCATGGCGCCTCCAGGAAAGTTGCAAACCCGGCCTGCGCCACCGCACGCTGCAGCGCATCGGCCTGGGCGGCATCCTGCGACGTTCGGTTACGCCCCAGGGCGATACAGACAACCACACCGCAAGCCTGCCCCACCAGCGGAGACAAGGCGGATAGCAACGCATCCTGCGCCATCGACCCGGCCACCACGACGGCAATCTGCTCGCCGGGCGCCGCATCGCCAGCCACCCGCGCCACGATAGGCTGCAAACCGCCGTCGGTCGGCAAAGCCTCTGCCAATGCCCGGTACACCAAAGACCGGTCTTGCACCGCTGCTGCGTAGGGATGCAGGTAGAGAAACAATTGCGCAGCGTTGGCCAGCGCGGCGTCGCACACGCCTGCCGCCAGGCGCACCGCCTGCTCACCGGCGCTATCCGGTGCCCCCAGCGCCGGCGCACGCGGGACATCGACAACAACCCGCAGCCGCACCGACCCGCTGTGCTGAAAGTGCTGGATGACCAGCTCGCCCACGCGTGCAGACGCTCGCCAGCTGACCCGGCCAACCGACTCACCCTGTTGGTAAGGCCGCAGCATGCCCAGTTCAAACGACTGCCCCATCTTGCGGGTGGTCAGCTCACCCAGCGGGTCTTCCGTCACATCCCAGGGCAGCGGCCAGTGCACCGGCTGGGCCTGCGGCAGTACATGCAGCGCAATCGCGGGCCGCGCCATGCTGTGCTGGGCGCGTACCAGGCCCAAAGGGAATCCGCTGGACAAACGCACCGCTACCAGTTCGTAGCTGCCCCGGCAGGGAAACAACACCCGCCGGCCCAGCTCGGGCATCTGGCCAGCGCGCACCACGGGCAAAGTCTGGCGCAGCAGGATGCGTTGGGAGGCCCACTCCCACTCTGTCTCTACATCCACCATGAAGGCCGGCCAAGGCACGCTGCGTTCTATCCACAAGCTCAGGTCACACGCGGCACCCTCCACCACTTCGCTGCTGCCCGTGGATTGCAAGCGCACGGTCATGGAGCGCAGCGAGAGCCAGGGCAACACAAAGCCAAGGAAGCTCACCACCGCAAGGAACAGGAACATGCCGTAGACCATCGGATCCTGCCGGTTCAGTGCGGCCATCAGCAGCACCGCACACAGCCCGATCAGCACCCGTGACTTGGACAGCCAGCGTTCCATACGTTGAGGCCCTATTGGAGTTTATTGCAGCTTATTGCGGCGTACGCTGCGTCTGCAGGATGCCTTGCACCAAGGCAGCCGCAGACTGGGACTGCCCACCCTGGGTTTGCACAATGATGCGGTGCGCGAGCACGGGTACGGCCAGCTCCCGCACCACGGCAGGATCGACATAGGCCCGGCCGCGGATGCAGCTCAGTGCCCGCGCCATGCGGGCCAGACCCAGGGTACCGCGTGGGCTGGCGCCAAAACGGATGGCCGGGTGCTTGCGTGTGGCCGTCACGATGGCGGTGATGAAGTTGGCGACCTCGGGAGTGATGGTCACGTCCCGCGCACCAGCCACCAGCCGGGCAAAACCGTCTGCCTCGCACACCGGCTGCAGGCTGCTGATCGGATGCGCGAACTGCTGGGTGGTGATCAGGCTGGCCTCGGTTTCCGCATCGGGATAACCCAGAGACAGGCGGATCAGAAACCGGTCGAGCTGCGCTTCTGGCAGCGGGTAGGTGCCGGCCATGTCGATAGGATTTTGCGTGGCCAGCACGGCAAACGGCGCGGGCAATGGCACGGTTTGCCCATCCAGCGTGATCTGACCTTCTTCCATGCACTCCAGCAGCGCAGACTGGGCGCGCGGATTGGCCCGGTTGATTTCATCGGCCAGCACGATGTTGGCAAACACCGGCCCTGGGCGCAGCAGAAAGCTGCCGTCCTTGGGGTTGTAGACCGGCCCACCCACGATGTCGGACGGCATCAGGTCGGCGGTAAACTGGATGCGCTTGAAGGACAGCCCCACAGACACCGCCAGCGCCCGTGCCAACATGGTTTTGCCCAGGCCGGGCACGTCTTCGATCAACAGATGACCGCCAGCCACCACGGCAGCCAAGGCCAGTTCCACCTGCTGGTGCTTGGCCTGCAGAACTTTCTCTACATTGTTGACAATGGTTTGCGCGAGGCGCGCGCAGTCCTGTGCGGACCACGCTGTTGCTTGTACTTGGCTCAATCGACCTCTCCCTTTGTGAAAAATTGTAACGACCATCGTGCGGTTTTCGTAGCCAGCGAACCCGGTAACCCACCCGCCCATCCCCCAAACTAATGACAAGCCGATCGCCCATGACAACAGCCACTTCGTTCGCCTTCGGCAACCTGCCACTCACCCGCCGCACCACCCTGCTCGCCACCCTGGGCCTGCTGTCCACCCGCCTGCAGGCCGCCCCGCCAGCCCCTGCCGTCTGGCCGCACGCGCTGCAAGTGCCGGGCGGCGTGGCGCGTTTGTCGCTGGGGCCGGCGGCTGAACGGCCATTAGCCCACCTAACAACTACAACGGGCGATGTGCCCTTGCTGGTGCTCGGCGATGCCATCGAGTGGACGGCGCTGGTGGGGATTCCGCTGGCAGCGGCGCTGGGCCAGGCGTTCATCACGGTGCAGAGCGCCGATGGCGGCAGCCGGCAGGTGGCCTACACCGTGGGACCCAAGCAGTACCGCGAACAGCGGCTGACGGTGGCGCCGGGCACGGTGGACTTGTCGCCCGAGGACGAGGCCCGCTACGAGCGCGAGCGCGCGCATCTGGCGACCGTCACCACCACCTTCAGCGAACCGCTGCCGCAGGCGCTGCGCATGCAGGTGCCGGTGCCGGGGCGGCGCTCCAGTTCCTTCGGGTTGCGCCGGGTGTTCAACGGGCAGGCACGCAATCCGCACAGCGGCATGGACATCGCCGCCGCCACCGGCACGCCGGTACGCGCGCCGCTGGCCGGAAAGGTGATCGATACCGGCGACTATTTCTTCAACGGCAACACGGTCTGGCTGGACCACGGCGGCGGCCTGCTGAGCATGTTTTGCCACCTGAGCGCCATCAACGTGCAAACCGGCGATGTGTTGCATGCCGGCGAACGCCTGGGTGCGGTGGGCGCCACCGGCCGGGTGACGGGGCCGCATCTGCACTGGTCGGTCAGCCTGAACCGGGCGATGGTGGACCCGGCGCTGTTCATCCCGGCCTGAGACAGATCACTATCAAATCAATAGCTGCTTGTGCAATATCTACCTGCGCTAGCGGCCGATTTCACTTCAAAGTCCACTGGCCGATGCGGAACAGCATGAACTCCGCGGGCTGCAGCACGGCCACGCCGACCAGGCAGACCAGCTGCCCGGCATCCAGCTCGGCCTGGGTCATGGTGGTACGGTCGCAGCGCACGAAAAAAGCCTCTTCTGGCCGGCTACCGAGCAAGGCGCCGTCGCGCCAGGTTTGCAGCAGGAAGTCGCTGACCTGCTGGCGCACGCGGGCCCATAGCGGCTCGGCATTCGGCTCGAACACGGCCCAGACGGTACCTCGGGAGATGGAGGCCTGCAGGTAGTCGAGCAGGCGGCGGATCGGCACGTACTTCCATTCCGGGTCACTGCTGGCCAGGCGCGCGCCCCAGACCCGCAGGCCGCGGCCGGCAAAGCTGCGCAGGCAGTTCACGCCCAGGGGATTCAGCAGGTCTTGCTCGGTCTGGTCGATGTCGTATTCGCAGCGCAGCGCGCCAGCCACGGCCAGGTTGGTCGCGGCCTTGTGCACGCCCTGGGTGGCGTCACTGCGCGCGTACAGGCCGGCCACATGGCCGCAAGGCGGCACACTGATCTCGCGCGGCGCGGCGGCGGGCGCCAGCGGGTCGGCCACCACCAGCCAGGGGTAGTAGAGCGCGGCATGGCGGGAATCGATGCCCGCGCGCTGCTGCTGCACCCCGCCCAGGCTGAGCTGCGGCGCGCTGTCCAGCACCGCCATCTGCCAGCGGTTCGGCTGCTCCACATGGGCCAGCAGTGCGGCCTGGATGGCGGTCCGGTCAGGGTAGGCGCTGCTACCCGGCGTGGCGACGGTGGACACGTCGGGCACGGCCTGCAGCGCCGCCAGGGCTGCGTTGTAGCTGCCGCGGTTGCTGGTAGTACCGGCAATCGGTGCCAGGCCGTCCCGGCCACTTCGCAACAACAGCCGGCGCCAGGCAACGCCGTCGCCCGGCGCTGCGGCCAGCAATGGCAGAGCCCGCACGGCGGCCAGCAGCGCATAAGCGCTGACCTGCGGGCCGATGTCGGCCCACAGCGGCGCGGCGTCGGACTGCTGGGCCAGCACGCTACCCAGCCAACGCGGGTGCGCAGGCGCGAAGCCAAGCCGGCTCCACTGCACAACGCTGCCGTCGGCAGCGCTGGCTTGCAGCTCCAGCGTCAGCAGCTGCGCGGTGGCGCCCAGGTCGGACAGCGCCAGGGACTCGCCGGCAGCGTCCAGCCAGACCGCGCCGCTGCCCGCGTAGACGGTTTCCACGCCGTCGCGGTCCATGCTGATCAGGCTGCCGACCGGCGCGGCGGAGAGATCAATGGCGCGCACCGGCACGCCGACCACGCGCAGCCGCACCGGGCCGTTGCCGGCGGCGCCCACATGGCGTGCGCGCAACGTGGCGCGGCCGGCCCGGGCACTGGCGGCCAGCAGCACACCGGCGGCGGCGGTGGCATTGCGGGCGGTGCGCAGCACGACCAGGCAGCTGCCGCCATTGGCAAAGTAGGCGCGCACCGCATGGGCCATGAAGTGCAGCCGGTAAGCGGGGTCGCGCACATCGTTGAGCGCCAGCGCCTGCGGGCCGCCGTAGCTGCGCTCGAATTCGGCCAGGCTGTACAAGGGCGGCGACGCGACGCCCACCGGCCCCGAGCGCGTGGGGCCGATGAAGGCGGCGGTGCGGGTGGCCACGCCGACGATGGCGCGGCCGGACGGGCCGGCTTCTTCTACGTAGACACCGGGGCTGGGGTAGTTGGGCATGCGGTACTCCTGCCCGGCCATGGTGGCACAGCGGGGCGCGTGCAGCAAGCCCGGGGTGCCGCGGGCTTGCTGCTATTGTTTAGATAGCTGCTTTCGCAGGCAGAATATGCGCTACCGGCCCATTTTCATAAACAGGAGCGGTATCAGCCCACGGCCCGCACCTGGTTGCGGCCGTTTTCCTTGGCCTTGTACAAGGCCCGGTCGGCGTCGTGCAGCAGCTCCTGGAAGTTCTGGTAACCGGCCCCGGCCTGCCAGGTGGCGCAGCCGGCGCTGATGGACACGTTCTTGTCGGCAAACTTGGTGGGGATGTACAGCGCGGCCACGGCCAGCCGGGCTTTTTCGGCCACCCCCAGCGCCTGCTGCTGCGAGGTGTTGGGCAGCAGCAGCACGAACTCTTCGCCGCCGTAGCGGGCCACCATGTCGGCAGGCCGCTTGATGCTGCGGGCCAGCGCCTGGGCCACGCTGCGCAGGCAGGTGTCGCCCTGCAGATGGCCGAAGTGGTCGTTGTAGAGCTTGAAGTGGTCGATGTCCACCAGCACCACGGACAGCGGCTCGGCGCTGCGGTGGGCGCGCGGCCATTCCTTCTTGGCGGCCTCGTCAAAGCTGCCGCGGTTGTGCAGGCCAGTGAGCTTGTCGCGCGCCGAGGTGATCAGTAGCGACTCGTGCGACACCGCCAGCTCCTGGTAGAGCCGGGTGATCTGCAGGATCAGCGCCGTCAACAGGCTGGCGGACGAGACGATGCTGAGCAAACGCGCCGCATACCAGCCCAGGCTGTAGCGGGCCGAGGCCAGCAGGGTCAGCGACACATCGGCCAGAGCCGCCAGCAGCGCGATGAACAGGAACAGGCTGGTCACCTCGCGCCGCGAGCGGGTCAGCAGAATCAGCAGCACGGCGGCGGCGTTCAGCCCCCAGACCACCCAGCCGACCGGGCTGTGGCTCAGGCTGCTGAAGCTCTTGCCGGAGATCAGCACCGGCAGCACCTCCAGGCGGATCGCCAGAAAGGCCAACGCCAGTGCCGCCACGGGAACCAGCAGAAACACCAGCATGCCCTGCCAGGCGGTGATCCGGCGGCTCAGCTCTGCATGCCAGCCGGCATTCTTGGCCAGCATTGCCAGGCCCAGAAACACCGCAAAGCCGCCATGCCAAAACACCCACAGCCAGACCGCCGACTGCGTGTTCGCCCCCAGCAGGCCGGTGGGCGCAAACACGCCAGGGAACACCAGCAGCTGGATGGAGGCCATGAGCGCGACATACGCATAGCCACCCGCCAGGGGCACCAGGAAGAACTGGCGCGTCGCCATGAACTGCACCAGCAGCAGGTAGGCGGTCAGGCTCTCGGTCAGGGTGACGGTGGCGGCGAAGATCGGCAGGAAGGGCTGGACCACCGGCAGCGGCAGGCCCGCATACGGCATGGCCAGCACGGTCGCCAGAACGATGACCAGGGCGAGCAAGGTGGCCAGCGACTTCTGCCGGGCGGTGGCTAAGGTGTTGTGTAAAGCTTCAGGCATGGAGTGGGACGGCAGGGCACTGCAAGAATTGTGCATCGCCTCGGTAAACGCCTGGAACCAAGATCTACGGCCCGCGCTCCTACCGCCCGATTCCTTTACCGCCAATCCCTATGCTGCACGCACTGAAAGAGTTTTTTGACCACCTGACGACATCCGAACCGGAGCTGGCCCCGGCCCAACAAGTGCAGTTGGCCACCGCCGTGCTGCTGGTCGAGGTGATGCGGGCCGATGCCGGCAAAACGCAGGCAGAACGACAGGCCGTGCTGGCGCTGCTGCAACAGCGCTTTGCCCTGCAAGGCCCGGCCCTGGCCCAACTGGTGGCCCAGGCCGAGCAATCGGCCGAGCAGGCCTACGACTACCACCGCTTCACCGCCAGCATCAACGACCACTGCAGCCAGCCGCAGAAGCTGGAGATCATCGAATCCATGTGGCAGGTGGCCTATGCCGACGCGCAGCTGGGCGCACACGAGCACCAGGTGATCAGCAAGATCGCCGACCTGCTGTATGTAACGCATGGCGAGTACATAGGCGCCAAGATGCGGGCCAAGGAAGCCGCGGGCCTGGTGTAAAGCCGGGTGGCTCATTCCGCACCCTAGTGGCTCAGTGAAAACCGTAGCCACGCACCGGCGGCGGCGGCGCAAGCGGTCTGCTGTCGGCGTGTTACGGCGACTAAGGCACTACATTTTTAATAGCTGGTAGCGCTCATTCCACCTGCGCTAGCGCCCCTACACGCCAATAGGGTGCATGCGGCAGCGAAAGTAAATTTCAATCTGTTTGCAGCATGCAACAATCTGCAACAGAAATTCCCCCATAATTTCCCCCTGCTTGGCGCAAACCCGGTGGACTTCGCCACGGTTTTTGTAGCTGTCTGTGACATGGCCCGTTTTTAGGAAACAACACATGCAGGGGTGGTGGTATTCAACCGGTTCCAATCCATGCAATGCCTGCTCCGCAGGCCGGTGCCTGGACGCATGCGGACGGTAAAGCGAAGCCTCGCTGCTCCACGCTGGCCCATGTTCCTGAGCCACAACCTGGGCCGCTATCCACGCACCGTGGGCTGGGCCTGCGGCTACGCCTTGGCCCTGGCCATCGCCGCGGCGATTTTTCTGGTCACCCTGCAACTCAAGCTCCAGGAAACCGATGCCGGCCACGCGCGCGTGCTGCGCGACATGCAGGCCGTGCAAACCGATGTCAGCCTGCTGCTGGGTGAGCTGAACCAGGGCCAGTTGCCCGAGTGCACCCCCGAGAACCTGAACCGGCTGCGCAGCCTGCTGTTTGGCCACCGCCATGCGCGCGGCATCGGCCTGCTGGACGCGCAAAAGCGGCTGTTCTGCACCACCGAGATGGGCCTGCTGCAGACGCCCTACACCCCCAAAGAAAAAGGCATAGACGGCTCCATCGGGCGCTACTACCGCAGCACGCCCCTGCCCCTGGCCTATGGCACGGTCATCACCACCATGGTCGAGCGCGGGCCGTTCCAGGTGGCGATGGAGCCCAACGCCACGCTGGACGCTTTCAGGCAGCATACCGACGCCGTCTGGGCTGGCCGGCCCAGCCAGCGGACCCAGATCTTCCACGGACCGCGCAGCGCGCTGACCGATAAGCCGCTCAACCCCGACGCGCCCCATCTGCGGCTGGACTGGCGCCAGGCCGTCCTGCTGGTCACCACCACCGCACCCGGCGTCAGCCCGGTGTCGGTGCAGTCGGTGCTGCAGCTGCCCGACCTGTACCGCGACCATCTGGCGGTGCTGGCCGGCGCGTTGGCGCTGTGTGCGTTGCTGGGCTACCTGGTCAGCGACGCGGTAGCCCGGCGCTGCCGGCATTTCCAGTCCATAGACCACCGCATCCACTACCTGTGCCAGCCGGCCAATGTGGTCTGCCACTACCAGCCTATCCTGGAGCTGGCCAGCGGCCGCACCGTGGGCTGCGAGGTACTGGCCCGGCTGCACGACGGCGCCCAACTGGTCTACCCCGACCAGTTCATCCCGGCCCTGGTGAAACAAGGCCTGGCCTGGAGCTTCGACGCCGCCGTCAGCGCCCATGCGCTGCAGGAGCTGGGCGCCGCCCTGCCCGCCCAGACCGACTTCAAGGTGGCGCTGAACTTCTTTCCGCAGAACCTGCAACGCGACGCCATCGACACCCACCTGCGCGCCGCCGTACAGGCCACCGGGCGCAGCGACCTGCAGATCGAGCTGGAAGTCACCGAGTACAACTTCTCGCCCGAGATCGTGCCCGAGCTACGCCGCCTGAAGGCCGACGGCTACTTCATCTCGATCGACGACTTCGGCACCGGCTACTCGAACCTGGGCATGGTGAAGCGGGTCGCGCCCGACTTCCTGAAGATCGACAAGTCGTTTGTGTTCGAGATGGAAGACGCCACCCTGCGCTCCAGCCTGATCCCCGAGATCATCGCCATCGCCAAGGCCGTGGACAGCCAGGTGGTGGCCGAGGGCATTGAAACCGCCGCCCAGGCCAGCCAGCTGCGTGCGCTGGGCGTGCAATACGGCCAGGGCTACCACTTCGCCAAACCCATGCCACTGGCCGAGTTTCTGCGCTACCTGGAAACCCATAGTCCCCAGGGCTAGGCGCGGCGGCCTCCTTTCGCCACAATGGCCTGGCCCCATCCTCCCACCGCCCAGGAGACACGATGAAAACCCAAGCCCTTCTTGATGCGATGTGTGCCGCCCCGGCCATGCCCCGGCAGGTGGCACCATGAGCGCCGGCGGCGACAAGATACTGGTGGCCCAGGGCGGTGGCCCGACGGCGGTGATCAACCAGTCGCTGGTCGGCGTGGCGCTGGAGGCCCGGCGCTTTGCCCAGGTCGCGCATGTCTACGGGGCGCGCCACGGCGTGCGCGGCATCGTCGACGAGGATTTTGTCGACCTCTCGCAGGAGACCAGCCACAACCTGGAACTGGTGGCCAACACGCCGTCTTCGGCCCTGGGCTCGACGCGCGACAAACCCGACGTGCGCTACTGCCAGGAGATCTTCAAGGTCTTGCAGGCGCACCAGATCGGGCATTTTCTGTACATCGGCGGCAACGACTCGTCGGACACGGTGCGCATCGTCAGCCTGGAGGCGCAGAAAGCCGGCTACCCGCTGCGCTGCCTGCACATCCCCAAGACCATAGACAACGACCTGGTGGGTAACGACCATACGCCGGGCTTCCCCTCGGCCGCGCGCTTTGTGGCCCAGGCGTTTGCCGGTGCCAACCTGGACAACGCCGCCCTGCCCGGCGTATATGTAGGCGTGGTCATGGGCCGGCATGCGGGCTTCTTGACGGCGGCCTCGGTGCTGGGCAAGAAGTTTCCCGACGACGGCCCGCACCTGGTTTACCTGCCCGAGCGCACCTTTGTGCTCACGCAGTTTCTGGCCGAGGTCAAAGAGGCCTACGCGCGTTTCGGTCGCTGCGTGATCGCCGTGTCCGAAGGCATACACGATGCTTCCGGAACGCCCATCGCCAGCCTGCTGGCCAAGAACCTGGAGCACGATGCCCACGGCAATGTGCAGCTCTCGGGCAATGGCGCGCTGGCCGACCTGCTGTGCGAAGAAATCAAGTCCCAGCTGAAGATCAAACGGGTGCGCGGCGATACCTTTGGCTACCTGCAACGCTCATTCAGCGGCTGCGTATCCGACGTGGACCAGCGCGAAGCACGTGAGGTCGGCGAGAAAGCTGTGCAGTTTGCGCTGCGCGGCGCGGGCGATGGCTCGGTGGCCATCCAGCGCACCGGCGCCTATGCGGTGGACTACGCGCTGCTGCCGCTCGACGCCGTAGCCGGCAAGACACGGGTGATGGAAGACGCCTTCATCACGCCCAACGGAACCGGCGTGACCGATGCATTCCACGCCTACCTGCGCCCGCTGCTGGGCACCGGCCTGCCCGACGCCTTCCGGTTGCGCCACCATCCGGTGGCCAAGCTGCTGCGGCCTGGTAGTTGAGGCGCCAGGCCATTGCTATAGAATAAATAGCACTCTGCGCAGATATTGATTGCGCCAGCGGCCTTTTTTATCCACAACTTGCGGGCGCACCGCGCCAGCAAGCAACATCTTCAGAACCTGGGACACACATGGCAATTCAGCGGGGCCTCTTCTTTTCACGCAGCGTGGCACTGGACAGTGGGCACGAAATCACCGTCACCTTGCGGCGCAGCGACCAGTTCGAGATCGACACCATCGACCTGGAAACAACCGGGCTGGACGATGTGGAACAGCCGGGTGGCGGCCCGTATGCCAGCGAAGCCCTGGCTCTGCTGGCGGCCAAAGCGATTGCCGAAAGGATGCTGGAGCCCACGTAACGCGGCTTACCGCCGGCCTAGCGGGGTGCCGCGCCCAGCAGGAACATGTCGACCGCGCGCTCGACCATCTTGCGGATCTGCGGTCGCGACACAGGTGGCGGGTCGCGCTGGTAGAGCCGGGGCTCGACCTCGGCCGATACCAGCCCCAGAAAGTACGCGGCCATGATTTCGGGCGGTGCTGCCCGCAGTTCACCGCGCTGCATGGCCTTTTCCAGCAGCTTGCCAAGTGCAGCCACGCATTCGCCCGGGCCGGCCTTGTAAAACAGCTCCCCCACCTCGGACCGACCGGCCTCGGCCACCACCATGCGGTACACCGCCAGGGCGATGGCGCTGTCGGTCATGACTTCCAGCATGGTTTCACCAAAGTTCTGCAAGCTGGTCACGAGCCGCTCATCGTGTTCCGTGTTTGTCTGCAAATCGGCAACCGCCTTGGACAAGTGGGAGGTGGACGAAGCCCGGATGACGGCATCGAACAAGGCCTCCTTCGAGGGGAAGTAGCGGTACAGAGTGGCTTTCGAGCCCTGCAGCCGATTTGCCAGCTCGTTCATCGACGCGCCCTCGTAGCCAAACTCTTGGAACAGCTTGCTCGCGGCCTCCACGATGGCTTCGCGTCGCACCTCAGTCAGCACTTTCATGGCGTTTCATTCCTTTACGAAACCCAAGTGTACTTTTTTGTTGACGCGCCATCGTTTTCATCTATAGTGGTACCGTACGGTTTCGTTTCTCTGCAAAACCGGGTATCTGTGCATGATTAACCAAGGAAAATGATGAGAACTTTGAAAACCCTGTCGCTGCTGGCAGCCATCGGCGGCCTGCTGCTAGTGACTGGCTGCGCCAGCACACGGCCCACGCCCTACTCGGGCCTGGCCTCGTCGTCCCAGCTGCGCCCCAACCCCGAAGACCCATCCGGCCGGGTGCCGTACCAATATGCCGCCAGCGTGAAGTGGCGGGAATATTCCAGCGTGGTGCTGGAGCCGGTCGAAATCTACAGCGGAGCGGACGCGCAGTTCGAAGATATCTCTGCGCAAGAAAAAGAAGCCCTGGCCCAGTACATGGACGCACATTTCCAGAAGGCTTTGGCAGGCCGGTTTACGCTGGTGAATGCACCCAGCCCCAAAGCCTTGCGCGTCAGAGTAACGCTGACCGGCGCCAAATCCAACACCCGCTTTCTGAGCACCTTCTTGCGGTTCGACATCGGCGGCGGCCCCTACAACGCAGTGCAAGCCGCCCGCGGCGAAGAAGGCTTGCTGACCGGCTCGGTCAGTTATGCCGTCGAAATCTTCGACGCATCGAACAACCGCCTGCTGAACGCCTATGTGGCCAAGCAATTCCCGAACGCCTGGAATATCGGGGCGACCATGGGGCGCATGGATGCGTCCAAGGTCGGCATCGATAAAGCGGCAGAGGATCTGCTTGCGCGGCTGAACTAAGCCTAAGACCTTGGCTCCTAGCCGCATCCCCTTTGGCATACTTATGCAATCGGTTTCCACAAGGGCTAGGCCCTTGGCATTGTTGCAGCGCGATCCCGCCAACCCTCTTTATCCGTTAACAAGGAACACAGCATGAAATTATCCGTAGCCCTGCAACGCGCCAGTCTTGTCTTGGCGCTGGTCGCTGCCGTCAACGCGCACGCCGACAGCTTTGCCTCTTCGGCATCCAGCGCAGGCTCTGCGTCCAGCGGCAGCGTGTCCGATTCCCTGCACGGCTCCAGCAAAAGTTCGACCCGTGACGACAAGGTTGCAGATGGCGACTACCGCATCATCGACGTGGCCGATGTGCCCGAACGCGCTGGCTTCGTCCGCGTTGCGTTGCAAGCCGATGGTCCGGATCAGCGCATAGCGTTGGACCTGCCACGTGCGGTGTTTGCAAAGCAACAGCTGGAGCGTGGCGACCTGGTGCACGCACAGCGCCGGGTGTACGGCTACGAGTTTTCGCGCGGCGACACGCGCGAGGCGTTCTACCTGGTCATGGCAGACGACTGGTACGGAGAACTCGCCGCACGGCCGCTGAGCCTGTGAGCATCCGCAGCAGCTGGGTGCTGCTGGCTCTTATTGCGGCGGGTGCGGCGCAGGCCGGGTCGGCTTCGGGTGGGTCATCGGCCTCGTCGCGGTTTTGCGACCGCCAGCAGCCGCTGACGGCCAGCCAGCAAGACCGCGTGTTGCGCTTTGCCGCTGTGGTGCGCGAGGAGCTGGCTGCGGCGGGCGACGACGACGGCGCGGTGCTGATCAGCCGCTCGGGCCTGGATCTGTCGCGCTTTCGCATCCGCTATTCGCACGCCGCCATCGCGTGGCGCAGCGAGGCTGGCGAGTGGTCCGCCCGCCAGCTCTACTACGCCTGCGACGAATCGCGCCCACGCATTTACGACCAAGGCCTGGCCGGCTTTGCGATGGGCATCGACGACCCGGGGCTCGGCTATATCTCGATGGTGCGGCTGCCGGCGCCAGCCGCCCAGGCCTTGCGGCAAGGTTCACAAGACACCTCTCTGGCGCTGCACTTGCTGGCGGCGAACTACAGCGCAAACGCCTATGCGTACAGCCTGCGCTACCAAAACTGCAACCAGTGGCTGGTGGAGTTATTCGCCGCAGCCATGGGCCAGTTGGCCGACGGTGACGATGTGCGCCAGCGTGCCCAGCGCTGGCTGCGCCAGGCGGGTTATGCACCCGAGCCTGTGCACGTAGGCTCGCATGCGCTGATGTTCGCGGCCAACTTTGTGCCTTTGCTGCATCTGGACGACCACCCGGAGGACGACCGCTTTGCGATGAAGCTGAAGATCAGCCTGCCGTCGACCATTGAAACCTTCATGCAAGAACAGCTACCCGGCAGCGAACGCATTGAGCTGTGCCACGACGGCCGGCAAGTGGTTGTGCACCGCGGTTGGACGCCTATCGCCGACGGCTGCCGACCCAGCGCCGGCGACAGGGTTGTGCCCCTGGACTAGTCAGTGGCGCCGGCCGATCTCGGCTTCTTCGCGGGTCCAATGCTGGACTTGCTCGCTCAGGCTCAAGCCCAGGCCGGGCCGCGTGGGCACCAGCATGCGGCCGTCCTTGATTTCCAGCCGCTCGTTGAACAGCGGCTCCAGCCAGTCGAAATGCTCGACCCAGGGTTCTGTTGCATAGACAGCCGCCAGATGCACATGCAATTCCATCGCAAAGTGCGGCCCCAGGTTCAAGCCCGCCTGCTCGGCCTGACCGGCGATCTTCAGGAACGGTGTAATGCCGCCTACGCGCGGTGCGTCGGGCATTAAATAATCGGCGGCGCGGTGGCGGATCAGCTCGCCGTGTTCGGCGGCGCTGGTCAGCATCTCTCCGGTGGCGATGGCGGTGTCGAACTGCGCAGCCAGTGCCGCGTGGCCTTCGAAGTCATAGGCATCCAAGGGCTCTTCGATCCACACCAGATTGAACTGCTCGAAGATGCGGCACATGCGCTGCGCTGTAGGCCGGTCCCATTGCTGGTTGGCGTCGACCATCAGCGGCATGTCGTCGCCCAGATGTTTGCGCACGGCTTCCACGCGCCGGATGTCCAGCGCACGGTCGGGCTGGCCTACCTTGAGCTTGATGCCGCCAATACCGCGCTCGCGCGATGCGGCAGCGTTCACCAGCAGTTGATCCAATGGCGTGTGCAAAAAGCCGCCCGAGGTGTTGTAGCACTGCACCGAATCACGCTGCGAACCCAACAGCTTGGACAGCGACAAACCGGCGCGCCGGGCCTTCAGGTCGTACAAAGCCACGTCGAATGCACCGATTGCCTGCACCGCCATGCCGCTGCGCCCCACCGAGGCGCCGGCCCAGCACAGCTTGGTCCACAGCCTGGAGATGTCGCTCGGGTCTTCGCCGATCAGCGCCGGGGCCACCTCTTTGGCGTGGGCAAACTGCCCGGGGCCGCCCGCCCGCTTCGAGTAGCTGAAACCCAGGCCGCGGTGGCCGTCCTTGGTTTCAATTTCCACGAACAGCATGGCGATCTCGGTCATCGGCTTCTGGCGCCCGGTGAGCACTTTGGCGTCGCTGATCGGGTTGGCCAACGGCAGATAACAGGAGGCGATGCGGACCCAGGTGATGCTGTCTCCGACGGTAGAAGTCTCGGGCATGAAGAAGGTCTTTCCGGCGCGTGCGCTCAGTCGAAGAAGGGGGCGGGCAACAGGGCTGTGCTTACTCGATGGAAATCTTGCCGGTTTCGATCACCTTCTTCCAGCGCGCATATTCGGCTTGCTGGAAGGCGGCGAACTGGGCCGGTGTATTGGCCACCATCTCGAAACCGATGGAAGTGAACTGCTCCTTCACCTTCGGGTCGTTCAGCGCTTCCACAAAAGCGGCATGGGCTTTTTCAAGCACGGCAGGCGGCAGGCCCTTGGGCGCGACGATGGCCTGCCAGGAGGCCACTTCCACATTCTTCACACCGGCTTCGGCCAGGGTGGGAACATCGGGCAACACGGGCGAGCGCTTCGGGCTGGTGATGGCCAAGGCGCGCATCTTGCCGCCCTTGATGTACTGGGCGACCGAATTGATGTTCTGGAACGAGGCATCCACCTGCCCACCCATGATGTCCGTGTGGGCAGGGGCGCCGCCTTTGTACGGCACGTGGATGCCCGTGGTACCGGTTTGTTGCCAGAACAGCTCGGCGGTAAGGTGGTCGCTGGAGCCATTGCCTGCAGAGGCAAAGGTCATCTTGCCGGGGTTGGCCTTCTCGAAGGCAATCACGTCGGCCACGCTTTTGTGCGGCGAGCTGGTGGGCACCACCAACACATTGGCCGATTGCACCGCCACGGTCACCAAGTCAAAGTCCTTCAGCGGGTCGTATTGCATGCCCTTCAACAGATGCGGCACGATGACCAGCGGGCCCAGCGACGTCACCAGAAAGGTGTAGCCATCGGGTGCGGCGCGCTTCACGAACGTGGCTCCAATGGTGCCCGTGGCGCCGGCTTTGTTGTCGATCAGGAACGACTGCTTGAACTTATCGGTCAGCTTGGGGCCTACCGCACGCGCCACCTGGTCCGTAGAACCTCCGGGCGGGAACGGCACCACCAAGGTCACCGATTTATCTGGCCAAGTCTGCGCATTGACAGCCAAAGCGGCCAGGCACAGGGAAATGGAGGTCAGGATCTTCTTCATACGATGTCTCTTTAGGTAGTGAAAGTGAAAGCCGCAAACGATCAGGGCAGATCGACGATCTCGATCCAGTTCGGGTTCTTGCCCACCGCCAAACGGTTCGGCGTACCAAGAGCGCCGCTGGCGGCGTCGATGGCATGCACCGACACGCTGTGCGAGTCCTGCCCAGCGGCCACCAGGAAGCGGCCGGTTGAATCAATGGCAAAGCCACGCGGGGTCTTTTCTGTGGCGGTCTGGCCCAAGGGCTGCAACAGCCCGCTGCTGGCGTCGACGCGGAAAGCCGAGATCGTGCTGGAGGTGCGCTCAGACGCGTAAAGGAACTTGCCATCCGGCGTCAGGTGCATATCGGCCGCCCAGGGCTTGCCGGTGAAGCCGCTGGGCAGCGTCGTGGTGCGCTGCAACTCGCGCAAGCTGCCGCGGGCAGCATCCCACGCGTACACGTAGAGCGAGGCATCGACCTCGTTGATCAGGTACAGAAAGCGCTGTGCCTTGTCCCATATGAAATGGCGCGCCCCCGACTTGGGCGCTGCCGAAACCAATGCCGGGTCATTGGGCGTGAGCAGCCCCTTCTCCGCATCGAAACGCCAGATCGACAGGTTGTCGCCACCCAGACTGCTGGCCAATACAAACCGGTTGTTTGCATCGGCGTGGATGGCATGCGCATTGGGGGCCGTGGGCAGCAACTGCTGCACAGCACCTACCGCTCCATCCTTGCCAATGCTGTTGACTGTGATCTTGTGGCCGGGATAAGACGCGGCAAACAACCAACGTCCGGTGGCATCCAGGTCGATGTTGGCCATGCTGTCGGCCAGCGGTGCTTCACCCAGTTTACGCAGACGACCGTTGGCGGCGTCGATAGCAAAACTGGTGACCCGGTAGGGCTGCGAGCGCAGCGCAGCGTACAAGAAGCGCTTGTCTTGGCTTACCACCATGGGCATGACGGTGCCAGCCACAGGCACAGTCTCCACGGTTTTGACGATGCCTTGGCCTCTGTCCAGCTCCAGCACCGAAATATCCTGGCTGTCGGCGTTGGAGACATACACAAACGTCGCAGCCTGGACGCTGCCCATAGCGAGCAGCCATGCCGACGTTGCCACGATAGAACGGGCCGCTCGGGCGGGCCTGGTAGACACATGCATAAACCGTCTCCTTTTTTGAGTGACTTGTCAGTCAAAGATTTTTATTGTTATACGTTGTCATACAACATCGTCATTATTTCCAAAAAGAAATCAACGTGTCAATCCTTCAAACCCTGTGTGGTGACAAGGGAAACCACGCCTCTGAGACGAGAAAATTGCACTGGCCAGCTTTCAGGTGGGCGAATGACTGTCACCTCATGTCATACGACGACTGATAAATTAATGCAAATTAAATAGCAATAACTTGCATTGGCGCTGCAGAGCGACAGGAAATCGCACCTGACTGCCAGCAAGACCGCCAAGGGATTCAATAGGCAGAAGTCGACACCACCCACCCGCAACACAGTCGTAAGCCGTTGATTAAAAATATTTTTTCTTTGGAAATGAGATCTTCTCCAGCCAGATAGGCCGTGGATTTGCGTGAAGGGGAACGCGGCGCGGTGGTTGTTGCAGAACGCCACTTAACATTGAAGTCTAGGGCCTCGTAACCCTTTGATTTGGAAAGCTCTCTATTAGCCCCCCGCACTTAATCATTCAATCGGCGTGCCACTTAACGTTCGATCCTGCCGGTTTTCAGCCACTCAACATTCACTATTTCCGAAGTGCAGACATTCGCGCTTATCAAGAGGCGCTAATGTCTGTCTTTAGCTCTACTGCCAGTTCGCCGCAATCACGGGATTCAGCGTAGTGGCATAGTTGGCCGCCAGCGTGGTCTGCCCCGCAGCCGGTGGCGAGAATGCCGCCATTGCATCGACCAGGTTCTGCACCTGGCTGTCGAGCAAGGTCTTGCCATCACTGGTCTTGAACTGCTCCACGTGGTACTGGCTATCTGCGTACCAGTTTTGAATGCTGAATTTGTCACCCGTACCAATGATGCTCACATCCAGATTGTTGCCAGACTGGGTAAACCACAACTGATCGGCAGCAATGCCGGCATCAAACAACGCCACGTCGCTATTACCCGCGGTGACATCGCTTTCAGAGATCGTGTCTGATCCGTTACCACGGGCTAACAAATAAGTGTCGTTACCCATACCGCCGGACAAGATGTCATTGCCCATTCCACCGCTCAGCATGTCATCGCCAGCATAGCCTTGGATAGTGTCATCGCCCTCCGTGGAAATCAAAACCTGACTTTTCATGTCCGCCACTGTCCACACCGTGCTTGTTGCGTCGGTGAAGCGGATCTCTTCCACCTGATTGCCATTGGTGGCATCTGCGCCAAAGTAGCCCTCTACCCGCAACTGATCGAGCGTGCCGTTGATCTTCAATACGAGTGCATCACCGTCGCGGGCCACCGCAACGTCAGTCGCCGCCACTCCAGCTTTGAAGACGATCACGTCTAGGTTGCCTTCCGTCAAGTCATAGTCGTACACGCTGTCGACGCCGTCACCCCGGCCAAACAAGTAGGTGTCATTGCCCGCTTCGCCCAACAAGGAATCGGCACCTGCGCCGCCGTTGAACGTATCGTTGCCGGCGCCACCGTACAGTCCGTCGTTGCCAGCGCCACCATAGAGGCTGTCGTCGTCCTCTCCCCCGTAAAGGGTGTCGTTGCCAGCGCCGCCGTTCAGTACGTCATTGCCGCTGTCGCCGCTGAGGGTGTCATTGTCATTGCCGCCGTTCAGCGTGTCATTGCCGTCTCGACCGTACAAGGTGTCATTGCCTTCGCCTCCGTCCAAGGTGTCGGTGGTGGCGTAGCCCGTCAAAATATCATCTCCCAGGGTGCTCGCCAGTACTTTAGTCTTGAGGTCGGCCACCGTCCAAACCGTGCTTGTTGCGTCAGTGAAACGGATCTCTTCCACTTGGTAGCCGTCGGTACCATCGGCTCCAAAGTACCCCTCCAACCGCAGTTGGTCTGGCGTACCGCTGATCTTTAACACAAGTGCCTCACCGTCACGGGTAGCTGCAACGTCCGTCGCCGCGACTCCGGCTTTGAAGACGATCGCGTCTACGTTGCCTTCCGTCAGGTCATAGTCGTACACGCTGTCGACGCCGTCACCCCGGCCGAACAAATAGGTGTCGTTGCCCGTTTCGCCTGATAGGTAGTCAGCACCATTACCGCCGTTGAAGGTGTCGTTACCTGCGCCACCCGTCAAGCCATCATTGCCTGCATCGCCATTGAGACTGTCGTCGCCCTCGCCCCCGAAAAGGGTGTCGTTGCCTGCGCCACCATTCAGTAGGTCATCGCCGGTTTCACCGCTGAGGGTGTCGTTATCGTTGCCGCCGTTCAATGTGTCATTGCCGTCTCGGCCGGACAGGTTGTCGTTGCCGTCGCCCCCATCCAAGGTGTCGGCAGCAGCGTAGCCCGTTAAGACATCGTCACCGGTGGTGCTGAGCAGCACCTTCGTTCTCATCTCCGTCGTGGTCCATACCGTGCTCGGCGAATCGGTGAAACGAATCTCTTCCACTTGGTTGCCGTCGGTACCATCAGCTCCAAAGTAAGCTTCCAACCGCAGTTGATCGGGCGTACCGCTGATCTTCAACACGAGTGCATCGCCGTCGCGGGTAGCTGCAACGTCGGTCACTGCAACCCCGGTCTTGAAGACAATCTTGTCCTAGTTGCCTTCGTGTTAGAGCCGATCCAATCTTGACCACCAGTGCCAATCGAATATTGACCAGGGGCTAGAGCGGCCTCCGTGAAGGCCAACTGTGAATAACTATAGGCCGTCTGCCTCGGTTGGGCCTCCTTTTCTTGCATTGGTTTGGTCTGTTCCCGAGCCGTCAGGCGAGGCCCCCTCCGCGTTTTCGACGGACTGGCCAGCCGCCACCTTCCGGCTTTGTTCCCGCGTTTTGATCCGCCCCTTGGCTTCGTGCGTGCTGTGCCGGAACCGGTAGGACTCGTTGCCCGTTTCGATGATGTGGCAGTGGTGAGTCAGCCGGTCAAGCAAGGCTGTCGTCATC
>NZ_FNJA01000019.1 GCF_900104385.1 Rhodoferax sp. OV413
TTTGCAGCAAGCTTCAAAAAAGCATGCTAGAATACAAGGCTTCGCTGATCACAGCGAGTCAAGCAAAGCGAAGTAAAAATCGCGGTGCTGATCCTTAAAAATATACAGCCGATAAGCGTGGGTGTTTGAATGCGATTGCCAAGTTCTTCGGAACTAGTGCATAGCACTACAAACGCTCATGAAGTAAAAAAGATGTGAATATCAGAAATGAAGTTCATGTCAATTCCAATTTATGAGTGGCCTCTGGTGGTAAAAGTCAGGGGCAAAAAATTCAAGATCGAACTATAGAGTTTGATCCTGGCTCAGATTGAACGCTGGCGGCATGCCTTACACATGCAAGTCGAACGGCAGCACGGGAGCAATCCTGGTGGCGAGTGGCGAACGGGTGAGTAATATATCGGAACGTGCCCAGTCGTGGGGGATAACGCAGCGAAAGCTGTGCTAATACCGCATACGATCTCTGGATGAAAGCGGGGGACTCGCAAGAGCCTCGCGCGATTGGAGCGGCCGATATCAGATTAGCTAGTTGGTGGGGTAAAAGCCCACCAAGGCGACGATCTGTAGCTGGTCTGAGAGGACGACCAGCCACACTGGAACTGAGACACGGTCCAGACTCCTACGGGAGGCAGCAGTGGGGAATTTTGGACAATGGGCGCAAGCCTGATCCAGCAATGCCGCGTGCAGGATGAAGGCCTTCGGGTTGTAAACTGCTTTTGTACGGAACGAAACGGTCTGCCCTAATACGGTGGGCTAATGACGGTACCGTAAGAATAAGCACCGGCTAACTACGTGCCAGCAGCCGCGGTAATACGTAGGGTGCGAGCGTTAATCGGAATTACTGGGCGTAAAGCGTGCGCAGGCGGTTATGTAAGACAGATGTGAAATCCCCGGGCTCAACCTGGGACCTGCATTTGTGACTGCATAGCTAGAGTACGGTAGAGGGGGATGGAATTCCGCGTGTAGCAGTGAAATGCGTAGATATGCGGAGGAACACCGATGGCGAAGGCAATCCCCTGGACCTGTACTGACGCTCATGCACGAAAGCGTGGGGAGCAAACAGGATTAGATACCCTGGTAGTCCACGCCCTAAACGATGTCAACTGGTTGTTGGGTCTTCACTGACTCAGTAACGAAGCTAACGCGTGAAGTTGACCGCCTGGGGAGTACGGCCGCAAGGTTGAAACTCAAAGGAATTGACGGGGACCCGCACAAGCGGTGGATGATGTGGTTTAATTCGATGCAACGCGAAAAACCTTACCCACCTTTGACATGTACGGAAGTCGCTAGAGATAGCTTCGTGCTCGAAAGAGAGCCGTAACACAGGTGCTGCATGGCTGTCGTCAGCTCGTGTCGTGAGATGTTGGGTTAAGTCCCGCAACGAGCGCAACCCTTGTCATTAGTTGCTACATTTAGTTGGGCACTCTAATGAGACTGCCGGTGACAAACCGGAGGAAGGTGGGGATGACGTCAAGTCCTCATGGCCCTTATAGGTGGGGCTACACACGTCATACAATGGCTGGTACAAAGGGTTGCCAACCCGCGAGGGGGAGCTAATCCCATAAAACCAGTCGTAGTCCGGATCGCAGTCTGCAACTCGACTGCGTGAAGTCGGAATCGCTAGTAATCGTGGATCAGAATGTCACGGTGAATACGTTCCCGGGTCTTGTACACACCGCCCGTCACACCATGGGAGCGGGTTCTGCCAGAAGTAGTTAGCCTAACCGCAAGGAGGGCGATTACCACGGCAGGGTTCGTGACTGGGGTGAAGTCGTAACAAGGTAGCCGTATCGGAAGGTGCGGCTGGATCACCTCCTTTCTGGAAACTGCAATCAAATTTGAATGCCCACACTTATCGGTTGTTGGAAGGTTGTCGCTAAGACAATTTTTAAACTGAGTCTTGTATTTAGTTTGAAATGAATCTCAGAGCGACCGGCTTGGGTCTGTAGCTCAGTTGGTTAGAGCACCGTCTTGATAAGGCGGGGGTCGTTGGTTCGAAACCAACCAGACCCACCATCCATTCAACAATCACTCCAGTTTTGTGGGGGTGTAGCTCAGCTGGGAGAGCGGCTGCTTTGCAAGCAGTAGGTAGCGGGTTCGAGTCCTGTCACCTCCACCAATATTGTTGGTGCTTATCTATTCAACACCAAAGTGGCTTTTAAAAAGGCTACTTTGTTGTTGATCAATATCTATTGATCGATATAAATTAACCGAAAGGTTAATCGGCTGTTCATTAAAAATTCATAGAGTTTAATCAGCGTTGCTAGCGGAAACTGCACATTCGTAAAGGTTTAGTGCAGACCGTGCCGCTAGCGACAAATTTTTGATTGCGTCAAAACGAATATTCAGACTTTGGTTTGAAGTTCAAAATTAACGATGAAAGCTCGAAAGAGCTGTAGTTGTTTACGGCATAACGCGATTGGTGAAAGACCAATCAAACATTCCTTGAAGACAACGGCGGTGTTTCTGCAAAGAGACGTCAAAGTTATAGGGTCAAGTGAATAAGAGCATGTGGTGGATGCCTTGGCAATGATAGGCGACGAAAGACGTGATAGCCTGCGATAAGCTTCGGGGAGCTGGCAAATTAGCTTTGATCCGGAGATTTCTGAATGGGGAAACCCACCCTTAGGGGTATCGCATGATGAATACATAGTCATGCGAGGCGAACCGGGTGAACTGAAACATCTCAGTAGCTCGAGGAAAAGACATCAACCGAGATTCCGAAAGTAGTGGCGAGCGAAATCGGAAAAGCCTGTTAGTGATAGCGCGACTGTTAACGGAATAGCTTGGAAAAGCTAGCCATAGCGGGTGATAGCCCCGTACGTGAAAACAGACGCGTGGTACTAAGTTAACGAAAAGTAGGGCGGGACACGAGAAATCCTGTCTGAATATGGGGGGACCATCCTCCAAGGCTAAATACTCATCATTGACCGATAGTGAACTAGTACCGTGAGGGAAAGGCGAAAAGAACCCCGGGAGGGGAGTGAAATAGATCCTGAAACCGCATGCTTACAAAAAGTAGGAGCCTCGAAAGGGGTGACTGCGTACCTTTTGTATAATGGGTCAGCGACTTACATTCAGTGGCAAGCTTAACCGAATAGGGAAGGCGTAGGGAAACCGAGTCCGAATAGGGCGATTCAGTCGCTGGGTGTAGACCCGAAACCAAGTGATCTATCCATGGCCAGGATGAAGGTGCGGTAACACGCACTGGAGGTCCGAACCGACTAGTGTTGCAAAACTAGCGGATGAGCTGTGGATAGGGGTGAAAGGCTAAACAAACTTGGAAATAGCTGGTTCTCTCCGAAAACTATTTAGGTAGTGCCTCAAGTATTACCGTCGGGGGTAGAGCACTGTTTTGGCTAGGGGGTCATGGCGACTTACCAAACCAATGCAAACTCCGAATACCGACGAGTACAGCTTGGGAGACAGAGCACCGGGTGCTAACGTCCGGACTCAAGAGGGAAACAACCCAGACCGCCAGCTAAGGTCCCTAAAATTGGCTAAGTGGGAAACGAAGTGGGAAGGCTAAAACAGTCAGGATGTTGGCTTAGAAGCAGCCATCATTTAAAGAAAGCGTAATAGCTCACTGATCGAGTCGTCCTGCGCGGAAGATGTAACGGGGCTAAGCCAGTTACCGAAGCTGCGGATTTGCAATTTATTGCAAGTGGTAGGAGAGCGTTCTGTAGGCCTGTGAAGGTGGCGGTGTAAACCCTGCTGGAGGTATCAGAAGTGCGAATGCTGACATGAGTAGCGTTAAAGGGGGTGAAAAGCCCCCTCGCCGTAAGCGCAAGGTTTTCTACGCAACGTTCATCGGCGTAGAGTGAGTCGGCCCCTAAGGCGAGGCAGAGATGCGTAGTTGATGGGAAACAGGTCAATATTCCTGTACCGATGTGTAGTGCGATGTGGGGACGGAGAAGGTTAGCTCAGCCAACTGTTGGATATGTTGGTTCAAGCCTGTAGTCGTGCCTGGTAGGTAAATCCGCCGGGCTTAGATGAGGGGTGATAACGAGGCTGCTTGCAGCCGAAGTGAGTGATACCCTGCTTCCAGGAAAAGCCACTAAGCTTCAGCTACACACGACCGTACCGCAAACCGACACTGGTGCGCGAGATGAGTATTCTAAGGCGCTTGAGAGAACTCAGGAGAAGGAACTCGGCAAATTGACACCGTAACTTCGGAAGAAGGTGTGCCTTTAGTAGGTGAAGTCCCTTGCGGATGGAGCCCAACGGGGTTGCAAAAAATCGGTGGCTGCGACTGTTTATTAAAAACACAGCACTCTGCAAACACGAAAGTGGACGTATAGGGTGTGACGCCTGCCCGGTGCTGGAAGATTAAATGATGGGGTGCAAGCTCTTGATTGAAGTCCCAGTAAACGGCGGCCGTAACTATAACGGTCCTAAGGTAGCGAAATTCCTTGTCGGGTAAGTTCCGACCTGCACGAATGGCGTAACGATGGCCACACTGTCTCCTCCTGAGACTCAGCGAAGTTGAAATGTTTGTGATGATGCAATCTCCCCGCGGAAAGACGGAAAGACCCCATGAACCTTTACTGTAGCTTTGTATTGGACTTTGAACAGATCTGTGTAGGATAGGTGGGAGGCTTTGAAGCAGGGTCGCTAGATCTTGTGGAGCCAACGTTGAAATACCACCCTGGTGTGTTTGAGGTTCTAACCTAGGTCCATTATCTGGATCGGGGACAGTGCATGGTAGGCAGTTTGACTGGGGCGGTCTCCTCCCAAAGCGTAACGGAGGAGTTCGAAGGTACGCTAGTTACGGTCGGACATCGTGATGATAGTGCAATGGCATAAGCGTGCTTAACTGCGAGACTGACAAGTCGAGCAGATGCGAAAGCAGGACATAGTGATCCGGTGGTTCTGTATGGAAGGGCCATCGCTCAACGGATAAAAGGTAC
>NZ_FNJA01000007.1 GCF_900104385.1 Rhodoferax sp. OV413
CCTATGACCAAGGCAGCGAAATGGCTCGTCACAAGGAACTCAGCGCCAATACCGGCATTGCGGTGTACTTCTGTGATCCCCACAGCCCTTGGCAACGGGGTACCAACGAGAACACGAATGGGCTGGTGCGCCAGTATCTGCCCAAGGGTATGGATCTGTCTGAAGTGACCCAGGAGCAACTCGATGCGATTGCCGATGAGATCAACAACCGCCCCCGTAAAACCTTGAATGCGCACTCGCCCATCGAGGCCTATCGCGATTTCTTGCTCAAACACCATCCACCGCACGCTACTATCCAATGACCCTTGTGTTGCACTTGGACTTGAATCCGCCCTGGTGGATATTGCGCGGGCAGCTATCTTTTTTGAGTTAAAGGTATTCAGGCCGATCGGCCCTAGCGCTGGCTCGTCTCCAACACCTTGGCCGCATCGCTGAACTGCAGGTTGTCGATATGGTCGCGCAGCAGTTCATACGACTCCTTACCGAGGGATCGCCGAAGCTGGGGCGATAGCACCTGGAAACGGCCCATTGCCGACAAGCTCTGCTGTTGCAGCAACGCCACCAGATCGTCCACGGACTGCGCCTCCAGCGCACCGTCGCCCGGCAACGCGAGCTCTTCGGCGCCTACCTGGTCGGCCATCAGTGCATCTGCAGCGCCGGCATGCAGGTGCCGCAACAGGGCGCCAATGCTTTGCGCCAGCTGCGCGGCACGAGCGCCCTCACCGGCAACGCAGGCGGCTTCGGCCTCGCCCGCAAGCCGATGGATCTCTTGAGCGCCCAGCATGCCGGCGGCGCCCCGCAGCTTGTGCATGCGGCCGGCATGCAGCGCCAGCCCTCCTGGCACTAGTGCTTCCATGGCGTCCGCGGGAATCGTGACATCGGAAAACTCCCGCAGCAGGCGTTTGAGCATGGACCGAAACAGGTCGAAGTCTCCGCTCAAGCGCTCTCGCGCGTCGCTGGCATTGATTCCCTCGATCTCCATCCAGGAAGGCACGGCGACCAACGGGATTTCACGGGTCATATCGGCCTGCCGGGGCAACAGCTCCCCTTCGGGCTTCACATGGCGCAAGATGCTGTTCACCAGGGCCTTTGCATCGAACGGCTTGGTGATGTAGTCATCCATTCCGGCTGCAGCCGCCCGCTGGCGCTCGCTGCTCAGCGCGCCGGCGGTCAAGGCGATGATGGGCAGGTCGGCCAGGCTGAGCTCAAGACGGATGCGCCGTGTTGCATCATGGCCATCGAGCACCGGCATCTGCACGTCCATCAGCACCACGTCGACGGCGAGCGGCCTGGCCTCCAGCAGCTCAAAAGCCTCCTGCCCGTTACTCGCCAGCCGAACCTGCGCGCCTTCCAATTCGAGAATGCGCTTGGTCACATCCAGGTTGATGTCACTGTCGTCGACAACCAGAATACGCACCCCAAGCAAAGCGGGTTCGCCAGGCACTACCGGAGAAGCCTCGAGGCGCACCAGCGCCTCCCTGGAAAGCAGCGCAAAGTCCAGCGAGACCCTGAACTCGCTGCCGACACCCGGAGTGCTGTCCAGCCCCACCTCGCCGCCCATCAGCTTGACCAGGCGCTTGACGATAGACAGGCCCAGCCCCGTGCCGCCAAAACGCCGGGTGATGGAGGCATCGGCCTGGGCAAACGGCGCGAAAAGCCGCTCCCGCACATCAGGCGCTATGCCGATGCCCGTGTCCTGCACCGAGAAGCCCAGCGTCACGCGCTGCGGAGTGGCAGAGAGCTGGTATACGCGCAGCTTGACGCCCCCATGCGCGGTGAACTTGATCGCATTCGACAGCAGGTTGGTCAGGATTTGGTTGAGGCGCGTGGCATCACCCTCCAGCGCCCCGGGCAAGTCGTCTGGCGCATTGATCTCGAAGGTGATGCCCTTGGCATCGGCTTGCACCGCCATCACGTCGCGCAGTTCCTGCAGCAGGCTGCCCAGGCTGAAGGCGGTGTTTTCCACAATCAACTCACCCGCTTCAATCTTGGACAGGTCGAGCACGTTGTTCAGCACCAACAGCAGCGACTTGCTGGCCAGCTTGACTTTGGCGACAAAGGCCACCTGCTCTTCATCCAACGTGGTCTGCCCCAGCAAATAGGCCAGGCCGATCACCGCGTTCATCGGCGTACGAATCTCGTGGCTCATATTGGCCAGGAACTCGCTCTTGGCGCGATTCGCCTGCTCGGCCTTATGCGTGGCTTCGCGCAGCGACTCTTCGTACTGCTTGCGCTCCGTGATGTCCCGCGCGGCGGCGAACACGCCTTGCAGGCTTCGGTCGCGGTCGTGGAAAGTGCTGGCGTTGTAAGACACCACGGTGAGCTTGCCGTCCCTGGCGCGGGCGGTGAGCTCGTAATTGGTGAGCTTGCCTTCGTTGAGCACGCGCTTGATGCCGGCTTCGGCCAGGTGCGGGTCGGTGAAGTAGTTCTTGAACGGCGCGCCGATCAGCTCATCGCGCGTGCAGCCGGTCAGTGCCTCGGTCTGCTTGTTGACATCGGTAATGATGCCGCGCGGATCGGTGGCCATCAGGGCGTCAATGTTGGATTCGATCAGCGAGCGCGTGTAGAAATGCTGGTCGCGCAGCCGTTGGTCCAGCTTCTGCCGCTCTTCTTCGACCTGCTGGCGCGCGGTGTTGTCGGTGCCGATCAGCAGGTAGCCGATGATCGCATCCTGCGCATCGCGCAGCGCCGTCACCGAGACCACCGCCCCGAAGCGGCTGCCGTCCTTGCGGATGTAGGTCAGCTCGTAAATGTCCTCAATGCCGCGCGAGGCCTTGAACACCAGGGCCTCGAAGCCGGGCGCGATGGTGGTCTCAAGCCCCACGCTCAACTCCCGTGCACGTGCAATCACTTCCTGCGGATCGGAAATATCGGCCGGAGTGATCTTGTTCACCACGTCAGCGGCCGCGTAGCCCAGCATGCGTTCGGCGCCAACGTTGAAAATCTGGATCACGCCATTCGCATCGGTGGCGATGCTGGAAAAGTTGGCACTGTTGAAGATGGCGCTCTGCAGGGCCCCGGCCTTGAGCAATGCTTCCTCCGCCTGCTTGCGCGCCGTGTTGTCGGTGCCGATCAGCAGGTAGCCGATGATGGCGTTCTGCGCATCGCGCAGCGCCGTGACCGACACAACGGCCGGGAAACGGCTGCCGTCCTTGCGGATATAGGTCAGCTCGTAAATATCCTCGATGCCGCGCAAAGCCTTGAACACCAGGGCGTCAAAGCCGGGGGTAATCGGCGTTTCAAGCTCGACGCTCAGCGCCTTGGCGCGCACGATCAGCTCCTGCGGATCGGAAATATCGGCCGGCGTGATCTTGTTGACCACGTCCGCCGCCGCATAGCCCAGCATGCGCTCGGCACCGACGTTGAAAATCTGGATCACGCCCTTTGCATCGGTGGCAATGCTGGAGAAGTTGGCGCTGTTGAAGATGGCGCTTTGCAAGGCTCCGGTCTTCAGCAAGGCCTCCTGGCGGCGTTCCTCGGTGACATGCTCCTTGGTGCTGGCATCGGGTTCCAGAGGCACGGGGGGACGGATTTTCTTGGGCATGGCCAACCTTTGCTAAACAACGCATCCAGCTGCTGCAAGCAACTGAAAAGGGGAAACAGAAGAACCGGGCTGCCGCCCCACCCACTTAGGTGTTCGTCCCGTGCTGGCTGGTAGAGCGCGCCTGGCGCGGTGGCGGTGCAATGCTGCGGGCCAGCAATACCGAGTCCACGTCCGCAATGTCCAGCAACTTGGCCTGGGCCCGGCCCGCATGCTTGGCGCAGTACAAGGCCTTGTCGGCGGCTTGCACCAGGTCCGCGGGCGAACCATGTGCGGCCAGGCTGTCCGAGAAACGCGAATCGCTGGACGCCGGCTCCCAGCACGCGCTGTCCGGGTCATAGCAGGAGATGCCGATGCTCACGCTGACATGCCATGCCGTCGGCGATGCTTGGTGCGTAATGCCAAGCGCCTTGACTGCGTCCAGAATATCCTGGACCACGTGCTCCGCACCGCCACGCGGTGTCTGCGGCAGCAGAACGACGAACTCTTCGCCGCCATAACGCGCGACCAGATCTGCGGGGCGCGGACTGGCCGCTTGCAGGGCTTTGGCCACGGATCGCAAACAGGCATCACCGGCCGGATGGCCATAGCGGTCATTGAACAGCTTGAAGTGGTCGACATCGATCATCAGCAAGGCCAGCGGGTCGCCAGAGCGCCGGGTGCGGCGCCATTCCAACTCCAGCGACTCGTCAAAGCGCCGCCGGTTGGCAACGCCGGTCAAAACATCGATGGAGGCGACCTGGCGCAGCTCGTCGGCCAGGTGCTTGGCGCGCAACTGGGTCCTGATGCGGGCCAGGACCAGCGGCTCGCTAACAGGCTTGGCGATAAAGTCCGCCGCACCGAGCTCTAAGCCCGAAACTTCGAACTCGGGCCCGCTGTGGCTGGTAACGAAAATCACCGGCACGTCGGCGAGCAAAGGATCGGCCTTGAAGGCCTCGCACACCTCGAACCCGCTCATGCCGGGCATTTCTGCGTCCAGCAGCATCAGATCGGGCACCAGCTCGCGCGCCAGCCGCAGCGCATCTTCGCCGCTGGTGGCAAACCGCAAGTTGCCCACGTCCGAGAGCATGCGCGCCAGCAGCTGGATCGTGGCGGGGTCGTCGTCCACCAGCAGGAGGTTGTCACTCATGCACCGGCCGCCGCAGGGAGCGCGCCCGGCAGTGCGATGGTGAAGCAGCTGCCCTCACCGGGTCGGCTGTCGACGCGCAGACTGCCCTGCATCGCCTCCACCAGCTGGCGCGTGATCACCAGCCCCAGGCCCGCGCCCAGCGCCACGTCGTCCTCTCGGCCCAGGCGGTTGAACGGCTCGAACAGATGTTGGCACTGCAAGGCATCCATACCCATGCCGTTGTCGCTGACCGCAATGACCAGCTGCTGCGCATCCGCCTTCAGTTCGATGCGGGCCCAGCCACCGGAATGGTTGTACTTGATGGCGTTGGTCAGCAGGTTCACCAGGCACTGGTGCAGCCGGCCGGTATCGGCACATACCCAGCTACACGGCGGCACAGGCAGCAACGACAGCGCCACGCCCGCCTGCTCCGCCTGCACCGACACGGCCGCCAAGGCATCGGCCGCACAGCGGGCCGCATCCACCGGCCGCAAATGAACCAGCAGCTTGCCGGCTTCAAAGCGGCCGATATCCATCACATCGCGCATCAGACCTTGCAGCCGCCGGCCACAGGCGAGTACGTGCTCCAAACGCTTGGCCTGGGCGGGCGCCAACGGGTATTCGGTGTCCGCGCCGATGATGTGGGCGAAGCCCAGCAAGCCGTTCAAAGGATTCCCCATCTCGTGGGCGATGTAGGACATCATCAAGCTCTTGGTGCGGCTCGCCGTTTCCGCCTCGATGCGCGAGCGCGATTCCGCTTCGAGCCGCTCGCGATCGCTGTTGTCGCGCAGCATCACGGTAGTCAGGCGGCTCGCTCCCTTGCCTACACTTGATACGGATAGCTCGACCGGCAAGTGGAATCCGTCGGCCCGCGCAATCGTGGTGCAGGTCGGATCGCTGCGTCCCAGGTCTTCCATCGGCAACCCGTCACCCAGCAAGGCCTGCACCGGCGAACCGATGACCTGCTCGTGCCCGACGCCGAACATGCGGCAGGCCGCGGCATTGATCAGCACCAGTTTGCCTGCGGCGTTGTAGGTCACGATGGCGTCCGACGCCGCACCGACGATGTCGGCGACACGCGCGTCACCCACCTGCCGCCAGTGGTCGCGCACCGCCTGCAGCTCAGCGTCGGTGCGCCGCTTCAGGTCGAGCAGGTTGCGCACGCGGGCTTGCAGCACGGCCGGGGTATAAGGCTTGGCAATGAAATCGGCCGCGCCGAGATCGAGGGCTCGCATCTCGTAGCGCAGATCGGAGAAGCGCGTGACGAACACGATAGGTACATGCTTGAAAGCCGCCTCCGCCTTCAGGGACCGGCACACGTCAAATCCGTCGACGCCAGGCATATGCGCATCCAACAGAATGAGGTCGGGCAGCAGCTGCCGGGCGAACTGCAAGGCTTCCTCGCCGGTCTTGGCGAAATGAAGATTGCCCACGGCGGCAAGTGTGTGGCGCAAGATGTGGATCGACGCAATATCGTCGTCGACGATCAGCAGACACGGTGTCTGCCCGCCCAGCGGCTGGGACGACGTGTCCGAGAAAAGGGAGTCACGCTTCAAGTCTTCAATGAGCCGCGCCGCCCGCAACTGGGCACTCACGCGGGCGGTCAGCTGCGACGCGACCAGCGGCTTGGTGACGAAGTCGGCTGCACCCTTCTGCCAGGCAGCCACTTGCAAGGGTGTCGACCCGTCGTGGCTGGTCACGAAAATGACAGGGATATGGGCCAGTGCCGGGTTGGCCTTCAGACCTTCACACACGTCGAACCCCGTCATGCCAGGCATGTCGACATCCAGCAGGATCAGATCGGGTGCGGCCTCTGCTGCAAGCTTAAGGGCCGCTTCGCCCGAGGTGGCGAACCTTTGGTCCGGGTATTGCGCCAGCATCCGGCTCATGACCTGGATCGCAGACGGGTCGTCATCGACCAGGAGCAGTTGAATCTCACGCGGTGACATCGGGAATCCTTTCAGGATCGTGTTATCCGCAAACCCAGGATTCAACGGCGCGATTGTACGGACTTAGACTCTGTCTACGATCTATTTGGGGCCGCGTTGGGAAGCAATCGGACTGAGTTGGCTCAGCGCCTATAGCGTGGGGTTCCCATCCATACAAGGGGGATGACAGGTAAACAGCCCGATTTACCCTCAACCTGTATGACAGATGTCTTTCGCGGCGGTCTGGGGTATTGCGGCGTTTGCCATACCCGGGTTGTTGGCGGTGTACCGCGCCTGCCAGCCCATCGCAAGAAGGCAGCTGCGCGGCCTAAATAGACCGTAGACAGGTGCTTAGAATCCGTTCGCAATGCAAGAGCCGATTCGGCCTCTAGCGCATATAAAACCTGCGCAAACAGCTACTATTTTGATAGTAATTCGCCTGCATGGCTGGCCCGGCGCTGGCGCCACAGCCTCAACACCAGATAGGCCACCAGCAGCAGATTGCCGACGAACACCAGCACCCCCATCGCGGTCGTGCGATGCAGCAGATGGGCAAGCTCGAACGGGATGTACAAAGCGCCCGACAGCGCCGCCAGCTTCTCGCCCCAGGTCTTGTCGTTCCACAGACCGTAGGCCTCCACTAGGCGCAAGCTGACATAGGCGGTGCCCAGCAACACCAGTTGGCGCAGGTTGGCACCCGGCAGCAGGTCGGCGTAGTGCAGCAACAGGCTGGGGTAGTGCGCGTCCGGGTTCAGGCCGAAGCGGCCGATCAGCTCGATGGCCAGCTGGCGCACATCGTGGTGCAGCAAATCCAGCAGACCCACCAGCGCAGCCAGCGCGGCAAAGCCTTTCAGCGCTTCAAACAGTGCAATCGCGTGGAGGGCCTTGCGCGAAGCAGGCTGGGGCGCCTCCACCCCGGCCATCAGGCCAGCGCCTGGGCGAAGTCGGCCAGCAGATCGGCGCGCTCCTCCAGCCCCACCGACAAGCGGATCAGCCCATCGGCAATGCCCATCTTGGCGCGCACCTCGGCACCGGCTTCCCAGAAGATGGTCGGAGCCACCGGGATGATCAGCGTGCGGGTATCGGCCAGGCCGGTGGCCTTGACCGGAATCTGCAGGCGGTTGATGAAGGCCAGGCAGGCATCCACGTCGGCCAGCTCAAACGACAGCAGCCACGAGCCGGCGCTGAAGAATTGCTTCGCCAGCGCATGCTGCGGGTGCGATTCGAGCATCGGGTAATGCACCTTCACCACCTTGGGATGGGCTTCCAAGAAGCGCGCCAGTTCCAGCGCCGTGGCGCTGCTGTAGGCGACGCGCAAGGTGGCAGTCTCAGCGCCCATGGCGATGCTGTGCGCGTGTTCGCTGGACAGCGAAGCGCCCATGTCGCGCAGGCCCTTCTTGCGGATCTGCTGCAGGCCCCACTGGCGCGCATCGCCCTTGCGGTAGGGCTCAAAAATGTTCGGATAGGCCGCCCAGTCGAACAAACCGGTATCGGTGACCGAGCCGCCCAGCGCGCTGCCGTGGCCGGCGATAGTCTTGGTCAGCGCGTTGACCACCAGACTGGCGTCCACTACTTTGGGCTTGAACAGCACCGGCGAAGTGATGGTGTTGTCCACCACATAGACCAGGCCCCGCGTCTTGCACAGCGCGCCGATGGCGGCCATGTCCGGGATCTGGGTGCCGGGGTTGGCGATGGTTTCCACAAACACCATGCGGGTGTTGGGCTGCACGGCCGCGGCCACGTTGGCCACATCGGTGGCATCTACCGTGGTCACTTCGATGCCCAGGCCGCGCAGTGTGCCGAAGATGCTATTGGTATTGCCAAACACGAACTGGCTGGCCACCAGGTGGTCGCCGGCGCGCAGCAGGGTCAAAAAGATGGCGGTGATCGCGCCCATGCCGGTGGCAAAGCAAATGCTGCCTAGGCCGTCTTCCATCTTCGTCACCTTGGCTTCCAGCGCCGCCGTGGTGGGCGTGCCCTGGCGCGCGTAGTTGAAACCGCCTTTCAGCGTGCCCTGGAACACGCCGATCAGGTCTTCGACCTTGTCGAAGCCGTACTGCACCGAGGTGTGGATGGGTTTGTGCACCGCGCCATGCTCGGTGCCAAAGGCCTTGTCGCCGTGCACGATGGTGGTGGTGAAGCCTTGCGTAGCCATGCTGAAATTCCTCTGATTACTTTGGCCTCAATTAAAACATCTGGCGCTGTGGGTTTTGGCCGCTCCATCGTTTTAAACATATCCATTACGGTATGTATGCCATGCGCTAATCAATCAATCGGTTATCCCTCCGGTGATAGCATCATGGGTCTTTCCGCCGGCCGCCCCTGCTGCGCGCCTTTCTTCGCTTTCTACCGTCTTCACCGAGGTTTCCCCCCATGCTGCAATCCACCGAAGCCCGTACCGGCACCGCCATTGGCGCGCCCTGGCCCGAATCCACCCTGGCCGAAATCAACCAGACGGTGGCCGCTGCCGCTGCGGTGGCCGACAGCTTTGGCGCCACCTCGGCCGCCCAGCGCGCCAGCCTGCTGCGCGCCCTGTCCGCCGCCCTGGAAGCCGACCGCGCCAACCTGGTAGCCGTGGCCGACCGCGAAACCGGCCTGGGCCTGCCCCGCCTGAATGGCGAGCTCGACCGCACCACCTTCCAGCTGCGCGGCTTTGCCGATGTGCTGGAAGCCGGCACCATCCACGCCAGCATCGACGATGCCGCCGTTGCCGGCGCACCGCCCGTGGGCCGGCCGCGCCTGACCCGGGTCCGCGTGCCCGTCGGTCCCGTGGCCATGTTCTCGGCCAGCAACTTCCCGTTTGCGTTCTCGGTGCTGGGCGGCGATACCGCAGCGGCGCTGGCCGCCGGCTGCCCGGTGGTGGTCAAGGGCCACCCCGCCCATCCCGAGCTGTCGCGCCAGACCGCCGCCATAGGCCAACGCGTGGTGGCCGAGCAAGGTTTGCCGGCCGGCGTGTTCGGCTTTGTGCAAGGCGGCTCGATCGAAGTCGGCGTGCAGCTGGTGCAGGCCCCGGCGATTGCGGCTGTGGCGTTCACCGGCTCGTTCAAGGGCGGCACTGCGCTGGCCAAGATCGCCGGCGAGCGTCCGCGCCCGATTCCGTTCTACGGCGAACTCGGCTCGGTGAACCCGCTGGTGGTGCTGCCCTCGGCCGCCGCCAACAACGGCGCCGAACTGGCCGCCACCCTGGCCGGCTCGATCTGCCTGGGCGCAGGCCAGTTCTGCACCAGCCCCGGCATCATCCTGGTGCAAAAGGACGCTGCCTCTGACGCGTTTGTCAGCAGCTTCGCCGCCGCGCTGCAAGGCCTGCAGCCGCACGCGATGTTGTCCGCCCCCATCCGTTCCACCTTCGACAAGGGCGTGGCCCGCTGGCGCGCTGCCGAGGCCCTGACCAAGCTGGTGGCCGACGATTCCACCGGCGCTGCCGCACCGCGCCCCTTCCTGGCCGAAGTGCAGGCCGCCAACTTCATCCAAGACCACGGTTTGCACGAAGAAGTGTTCGGCTCGGCCGCACTGGTGGTGCGCGTGGGCTCGGTGGACGAGACCATCGCCGTGCTGCGCGCCATCGGCGGCTCGCTGACCGTCACCCTGTGGGGCGCCGAAACCGAAGACGAAGCCACCCGCAGCCTGGTGCGTGCCGCCACCCAGGTAGCCGGCCGCGTGCTGTTTGCCGGCGTGCCCACCGGCGTGGCCGTGACCGCAGCCCAGCACCACGGCGGCCCGTACCCTGCGTCGACCCAGCCGTTCACCACCTCGGTGGGCTATGCGGCGGTAGACCGCTTCCTGCGCCCCGTGGCCTTGCAGGACGCACCGGCCTGGCTGATTGCGCGCAACGGCATCCCCGGCTAATTTGCTATGTAAAGCATAGCTGCCTGCGCAGATAGTACCTGCGCCAGGCAGCTAAAAAGCTTGTAATTCTGAGCACCCTGCGGTGCCATCGGATGTGTAACCGCAGCCGGTGGCGCCGGATACACATCGTGCTGCGCCAGCAACTCTGCGTGTAATATCTTCGGGCTGAGCCGACCCAGCCCCTGTGCGCACCGCGCAGCCGGACGGGCCTTGCCGCAGGGGAACGTCATGGCAGACATCTTCCTGAGCTACAACGAAAAAGACCGCGAGCGGGTCCGCAGCCTGGCACAGACCCTGGAGACAGCGGGCTGGTCGGTCTGGTGGGACCGCCGCGTGCCGGCCGGCGTCACCTGGCGCAACCTGCTGGAACAAGAGCTGCAAGACATGCGCTGCATGCTGGTGCTCTGGTCGAACAACTCCATCCACAGCGAATGGGTCTGCGAAGAGGCCACCGAAGGCCGCTTGCTGGGCCGGCTGATCCCCGTGTTCATCGACCGCGTGCGCCCGCCCGCCGGCTTCCGCGAGGTGCAGGCGGCCGATCTGGTCGGCTGGGACGGCAGCCCGGGCTTTCCCGGCCTGCAGCAGCTGCTGCAGGACATTGCGCACAAGCTGGGCACCCCGGCCCCGCAACCCATTCCAAAACCGAATCCGGTGCACCCCATTAAGCCCTGGCTTTGGGGCGGCGCGGCGTCGCTGCTGGTGCTGGCCGTGGTGGCCTATTTCGGCGCAGCCGCACTGGCACGCAGGGAGACGGTGGCCGAACGCCCGGCCGTCACCGCGCCCATCACCATCCCGCCCGCGCCCACCGCCACTGTAGCGACGCCCAGCGCATCGGCGACGCCGACCCTGCTGCCACCGGTCACCCCGGTAGCCGTCGTGACCCCACCAATCCGCACCAACCCACCGGTAGTGAAAAAGCGCGACCCCGCCAATCCACGCTGCACTGCGCTGCGGGAGCGGCAGGCGCTGGGCGAGGCCTTGTCCAGCCAGTCGCAGTTGTTCGTGCAACAGGAGTGCCAGAAATGAAACTCTCATCCCCCACCACCAGCGTGCTGCTGGCCGCGCTGCTGCTCAGCGCCTGCCAGGCGGGCCGCATCGCCCTGCCCTCGCTACCACCGGCTCCGACAGCGCCAGCACCGGCCGCTGCTGCGGCCCCCGCAGCTCCCGCACCAGCGGCGCCACCGCCGCCCATCCTGCCCTACGACGAAGCCGTGCAGACCGCGGCCACCACGCTGCTGAAGAACGCCCAGTTGCCCGCCGCCGGTGCACGCCACCCCGTGGTCATCGACCCGCTGGTGGACGGCATGACCGGCGCCCAGTCGAACACCACGCGCTCCATGGGGCAAAAGCTGGCGACGCTGATCCGCGAGCAGTATCCGCAGCTGGAACTGCTGCCTTTTTCCGCCGCCAATGTGGCGCGCAGCCCGCTGGTGCTGATCGGCACGTTCACCGGTGTGAACGCCGCGCGGCAGAGCGCCGGCGTGCGCGAGGCCTACCGCATCTGCTTTGCGCTGGCCGACCTGAAGACCGGCAAGCTGGTCAGCAAGGGGCTGGCGTTTTCCAAACCTGAAGGCGTGGACCCGACGCCGCTGGCCAGCTTCCGCGACGCTCCCGCCTGGACCGAAGACCCGGCCACACTCGGCTATATCCGCACCTGCCAGGGCACGCGCGCCGGTGACCCGATCAATGCCTTGTACACCGAGCGCATCCTGGCCGCCGCCCAGGTGGCCGAGGCCATGGACGCCTACGACGCCGGCCGCTACCAGGAGGCGCTGGATCTGTACAGCAGCGCCCAGCGCAGCCCGGCCGGCGACCAGTTCCGGGTCTACAACGGCATCTACCTGGCCAACTGGAAACTGGGCCGGCGGGATCGGGCCGAGGCCGCGTTCGCCAAGATCGTCGACTTCGGGCTGGAGCAGAAGCGCCTGGCGGTGAAGTTTTTGTTCCGCCCCGGCTCTACCGCCTTTGGCAGCGAAACCCGGCTGACCGAGGCCTATCCGCTGTGGCTCAAATCCATCGCCACCCGCACCGCCACTGGCGCCGCCTGCCTGGAAATCACCGGCCACACCAGCGCCACAGGGCCCGAGCCGCTGAACGAAAGGCTGTCGCTGCTGCGCGCCGAATATGTGAAGACCCGGCTGGAAGCCAGCAGCCCGGCCCTGGGCAAACGCAGCATCGCCAACGGCATGGGCTCGCGCCAAACCATGGTCGGCAATGGGCGTGACGACGCGTCCGATGCACTGGACCGGCGGGTGGAATTCAAGGTCATAGGCTGCTGACCATGGACGAGCTCCCACTGCTGCGGCAAACCAAGGCGGCCTACGGCGCCGAGTACGAGAAGCACTTCTTCGAGCAGTACAAGCTGTACGTAGAAATGGCCGACCGGGTCAGTGCCCGGCGCATACTGGCAAACTCGTTTTTCGTGGGTGTGCACACCGCGCTGATCACCGC
The DNA here is from genome assembly GCF_900104385.1 of Rhodoferax sp. OV413. GTDB lineage: Bacteria > Pseudomonadota > Gammaproteobacteria > Burkholderiales > Burkholderiaceae_C > Rhodoferax_B. Next base: position 12,875 of record NZ_FNJA01000007.1, read on the forward strand.
CTTCACCGTGCTGCTGAAGGAAAAGGTGCTACAGCCCAGCCTGGCCGGGCTGGCGCCGTTTCTGGCGGTGATGCTGCTGTGCTTCATCTGGTGGCGCGTGGTGTATTCCTACCGCCAGCTGAACTCGGCCAAGTTCAAGGTCGTGCATGCGCTGGAGCAGATGCTGCCCGTCGCCCCCTACGACGCCGAATGGACGGCCATGGGCCGAGGCACCAACGCCAAGCTCTACCTGCCGCTGACCCATGTGGAGAACTGGGTGCCGGTGTGCTTTGGCCTGCTGTACCTGCTGCTGGCGATTACGCTATACAGCAGGGGCTGACAGCTGATTACTTGACGCTGGTGGCGTCCACCATGCGGTAGTACAGGCCATACGGGTCGTCGTTCAGCACCGCGAAGGTGCCCTCCACCACCACCGGCTCCATGCTGTATTTGACCGGCGTCTTGGTCTTGACCTCGACCATGCTCTCGGGTCCGCCGGGCAGGCAGAACGAGCAGGTGAGGGGCACCGAGCTGATCAGAAAATGCTTTTGCCGCTCGCCCGGCTCTAGCGGCATCATGAAGCCCTGGACCCGCTGGGTTTTCTGGTGCAAGGCCAGCTGGGCCAGGCCGAAGTGCGGCAGGATGCGGTTCTTTTCGGCCCGGGTCTTTACTGCCGTCAGCACCGACCAGGGCACCACGTCGGCGCGTTCGGCCAGCGGCGCGAACGGGCTGCTCGGGCTGTGGTAGCCCGCGCCAGTGCCGGCTGGCAGGTCAATGGAACCCAGGGGTTGCGTCTGCGCCAGCGCCGACCCCAGGGTCAACGCGCCCAATATGGTGATTACAAAACGGTGCATGCGGCCATCCTCTTCAGTGTTCGTGTTTCATTCCGCAGTATTTTCCAATAGCCAGACCCTTGCAAGCGGCTTGCAGTTCCTTGACGCATACATCTTCACCTTTACCTGCCTCGCGGCACTTGGCGGCGTTCTCGTGGGCGGCGGCAATCGCGCGGTGGCGGGCCACGTCTTCCTTGGTGTCCTTGTCGCTCTCGGCGGCGAAGGCGCTGGCGGCCAGCAGGCTGGACAGGATCAGGGTGGCGAGGTTCTTGGTCATAAAAAACTCCAATCAGGGTTAACGGTTATTGAGCAAAGTGGTCACGTCCAGCCGGTAGGCGCCGATAGCCGGCAGCGCAGCGGCCAGTGCGGCCACCACGGCACCCAGCAACGGCACCCACCATTCGGACGGCAGCCATATCCAGCCGGTCAGCGGCAGCGAGCGCTCGGCCTGCAGCCAGCTGCCGACCAACTCGGCCAGCCCATGGCCGGCGAGCAGGCCCAGGGCCGTGGCCATGGCGGCCAGCAGCAGAGCTTCGCAGAGCACCAGGCCGGCGATCTTGGCCGGCGGCGCGCCCAGCATGCGCAGCATGGCCAGGTCGGCACGGCGCTCGCGCACCGCATTCCACAGGGCGATAAAGACGCTCAGGCCGGCGGTCAGCAACAGCACCGCGCCAAAGCCGCGCAGCACCTCGGTGCCCACCCCCACCATGCGCAGTAGGCGGGTGATTTCCACCGCCGGCGCCGCGGCCTGCATCTCGGTGGTGGTGTTGATGAAGCGCGGAAAGCTCACCGCCGCCAGCGGGCTCTTGTAGGTGATCAGCGCCAGGGTGATCTCGCGCTCTTCTTCCATGATCTTCTGGTCTTCGTCGTCCAGGGCCGTGGCCTTTTCGTGCACCTTCCAGACCGATTCGGTGGCGGTTAGCACCAGCCGGTCCAGCACGCAGCCGCAGGGGGCCAGCACGCCGGTCACGGTATAGGGAAAGTCGCCGTGGATATGCCCGCCGCCGCCCAGGCCGTGCGAACCGTAGAACTTGGCGCCGACACTGAGGCCGGTGTTCTGTGCCACCTGGGCGCCCACCACGGTTTGCATCGCCTGGGTCCAGAGCGCGCCCTGGGCCAGCTTGGCGTCGTAATGCTCGGCGTAGGCGGTGGTGGTGCCGACGATGCGGAAGCCGCGGAAGGTATCCCCCAGGCTGATCGGGATCAGCTTGGCGATGCGCGGGTCTTTCTCCATCTCCTTGACTGCCGCCAGCGGGATGTTGCCCGGCGGCACGTCGATGTGGAACACGCCGGCCAGGATCAGCTGCATGGGGCTGCCCTTGGCGCCGACCACGGCGTCTATGCCGGCCAGATCGCGCTCAAATGCCCGGTCCATCTGCGTGCTGACCAGCCAGACGAAGGTGATGCTGGCCAGGCCCAGCGCCAGCAGCAGCAGGTTCAAAGCCGCAGTCAGCGGCCGCGACCACAGGTAGCGGAAGGCGATAGCTACGATATTCATAGCTGCTCCTGCAGGTTAGATATGCGCTGGCTGCCGATTTGGCATGTAATTGCTTTGGGCAAGGCCGCCGCCACCCGGGCGTCGTGGGTGGCGATTACCAGAGTGGCCTGGCAACGTTCGGCGCTGGCTTGCAGCAACTGCAAAGCGGCTTGTGCGGCCGCGTCGTCCAGGCTGGCGGTGGGTTCATCGGCCAGGATGACCTTGGGCTGTAGCAGCACGGCGCGGGCCAGGGCTACGCGCTGGGCCTGGCCACCGGACAGCTGACTGGGTTTGCGGCCGGCCAGGGCCACCAGGTCCAGCGCCTCCAGCGTGCGCTGCACCGCGTTCGGGTCGTCGGGCACGCCGGCCGCCCATTGGGCCATGGCCAGGTTGCCGGCCACGGTCAGCGCTTCGCTCAAATGCAGTTTTTGGGGTAAGAAGCCGATAGCGCCCGCCCGCCATGCGTCGGCAGCTACTTTTTTGAGAGCAGTGAGGTCTTGGCCGGCGACCACGATCTGCCCGCGGCTGGGCCGCAGCAGGCCGGCGGCCAGGGCCAGCCAGGTGGATTTGCCCGCACCCGACGGGCCTTTGAGCAGCAGCACGCCGCCCTGGGCTACGTCGATGTCGGGGAAGCTGATTTCAGGCGCTTGCGCGTAGCCGTAGGCCAGGCCGGTGCTGCGGATCACGCGGGCACACCTTGCGGGGGCGTGGTACCGGTGGCGCAGTCGGCACATACGCCGCGCACCGCGAAGTCCATGCTCATGCCCTGGTAGCCCAGGGCCTTCAGCGTCTGCATGGCCGACTCGGCGGCGCGCTCCAGATCGACCCCATTGGCCCGCAGCGCGCCGGCCAGCGGGCTGTCGCGGTGGCAGCTTTGGCATTCGAAATGCGGGATGGCGTGCACGCTCGTCGGCATGGCCTGGTAGCGGCGCACGCGGCTGGCGTCGACCCGGCACAGCAGCAGGCCGACCTGGGTCAGGCGGTCAATCAGGCGGTACAGGGTGACGCGGTCCAGCGCCACGCCGGGGGCTTCAGCGTCGTCGCCGACCAAGGCCAGTTGCAACTGGGCGTGGGTGTAGCTGGTGTCCGGGTGGGCTAGCAGCCAGCCCAGGACCAGGCGCGCAGCCGTGGTGCGGCGCAGGCCGTGGGCCGACAGCAGGGCGTCGATCGGGTCGGTCTCGGTGAGGGGCAGGATGGAAGCCATGGCGTGGTGGTTTTGTGTAAATTTCAACGGCAAAGCAAATAACGCAACTAAGTTGCATTACATTAACCGCAATCAGGTTGCATTATTACCGCAACCCTGTGGCATTTATTCGTCCATTTTGTAAAGTCCCATGTCTGCGCCCTCCTCCCGAAACCTCTTGCAACGCAGCGTGCTGGCCTGGCCGGCCTGGCTGCGGGTGCTGGCCGTTGTGCCCGCCGTGGCCCTGCTCTGGCTGGGCGTGGCCTGGGCCAACCAGAGCATTGCCCCATGGTGAAGCTGGACAACCTGACCGTCAGCTACCGCCAGCACCCGGCGCTGCACCATGTCAGCGGCCAGTTCGAGCCGGGCTCGCTGACCGCCGTGGTGGGCCCGAATGGCTCGGGCAAGAGCACGCTGCTGAAAGCCGCCATGGGCTTGCTGCCCCCCAGCGGCGGCCAGGTGCGGGTAGACGTGCCACGGGACCGCATCGCCTATCTGCCGCAACTGGCCGAGATCGACCGCGGCTTCCCGATCCAGGTGCGCGACTGCGTGCTGCTGGGTTGCTGGCCGCGCCGCGGCGCCTGGGGTGGTGTGGACGCAGCCCAGCTGGCGCAGGCCGATGCGGCCTTGCTGGCCGTGGGGCTGGATGGCTTTGCGGATAGGCCGCTGGGTTCGCTGTCCAGCGGCCAGCTGCAGCGCGTGCTATTTGCCCGCATGCTGGTGCAGGACGCACAGCTGATCCTGCTGGACGAACCGTTCACTGCCATGGACAGCAAGACCACCGCCGCCCTGCTGGCCCTGGTGCGCCAGTGGCATGCCGAGGGCCGCACCGTGGTCGCCGTGCTGCACGACGACACCCAGGTGCGCCAGCACTTCCCGCAAACCCTGTTGCTGGCCCGCGAAAAAGTCGCCTGGGGGCCGACGGCGCAGGTAATGACCGAGCCCTTTTTGCGCCAGGCGCGCGCCATGGCCGAGGCCTGGGACGAGACGGCCGAAGTCTGCGACGTTGATGCAGTGAGAGCCGCCGCATGATGCACACGCTATGGGATGTGGGCGTGGCCCCGTTCGCCGAATTCGCCTTCATGCGCCGGGCCCTGGTGGCGACGCTGGCCTTGTCGCTCAGCGCCGCGCCGCTGGGCGTGTTCCTGACCTTGCGGCGCATGAGCCTGCTGGGCGACGCGCTGAGCCACGCCATCCTGCCCGGCGTGGCCATAGGCTTCATGCTGTGCGGCCTGTCGCTGACCGCCATGGCCCTGGGCGGCGTGCTGGCCGGCATGCTGGTGGCGGCGCTGGCCGGCTGGGTCAGCCGCACCACGGCCTTGAAGGAAGACGCCAGCCTGGCCGCCATCTACCTGGTGGCCCTGGCCCTGGGCGTGACCCTGGTGTCGGGCCACGGTACCCAGCTGGACCTGCTGCACATCCTGTTCGGCAGCGCGCTGGGCGTGGACAACGCCGGCCTGCAGCTGGTCGCCTGGGTCGCCAGCATCAGCGTGCTGGCCCTGGCCGCCGGTTACCGCGGTCTGGTGCTGGAGAGCTTTGACCCGGTGTTCCTGAGCGCCACCGGCCACCGTGGTTGGCTGTGGCAACAAGGCTTTTTGATGCTGGTGGTCGTGAACCTGGTGGCCGGCTTCCAGACCCTGGGCACGCTGATGGCCGTGGGCCTGATGATGCTGCCCGCGGTATCCGCCCGGCTCTGGCACGACACCTTGCCGGCCCAGCTGCTGAACGCCAGCGCCCAGGCCATGCTGGCCGGCACGGCCGGGCTGCTGCTGTCCTACCACCTGGATACGCCGTCCGGCCCGACCATCATCGGCTGCGCCGGTGCCTTGTACGGCCTGTCCCTGCTGTTCGCCCCCGGCGGCTGGCTACCCCGCGCCCTCGCGCGCAGCCACCGCACCGCCTGATTTCTTTACTACCAACCTGAGCGCTTTATGAAAACCCTCGTCCAAAAACTCCTCGCCCCGCTGGCCGCCGCCGTGCTGTGCACCGCCAGCTTTGCCGCCGACAAGATCCCTGTGACCGCCAGCTTCAGCATCCTGGGCGACCTGGTGCGCGTGGTCGGCGGCGAGCGCGTGGCCGTGACCAGCCTGGTCGGGCCGGACGAAGACGCCCATGTGTTCGAACCCAAGCCCTCGGATGCCAAGACCATTCTGGCGTCCAAGCTGCTGGTCACCAACGGCCTGGGCTTCGAACCCTGGGCGCAAAAGCTGGCCAAATCCGCCGGCTACAAGGGCGCCAGCGTGGTCGCCAGCAAGGGCGTCAAGGGCCGCACCCTGACCGATGAAAAAGGCCGGCCCGAAGCCGACCCGCATGCCTGGCAAGACCCGACCAATGTGGTGCTGTATGTGCGCAACATCGCCGCCGCCCTGGGCCAGGTCGATCCGGCCGGCGCCAGCGCCTACCAGGCCAACAGCGAAGCCTATGTGCAGGAGCTGCAGACTCTGGACAGCTGGGCCAAAGAGCAATTCGCCGCCATCCCCGCGCCCAAGCGCAAGGTAATCACCTCGCACGACGCGTTTGGCTACTTTGCCGCCCACTACCAGCTGCAGTTCCTCGCGCCCCAGGGCGTGTCCACCGAGGCCGAGCCCAGCGCCAAGGAAGTGGCCAAGCTGATCAAGCAGATCCAGCGCGAAAAGATCAAGGCGGTGTTCATGGAGAACATGAGCAACCCCAAGCTGCTGGCCCAGCTGAGCAAGGACGCAGGCGTGACCCTGGGCGCCAGCCTGTATGCCGATGCCTTGTCCGGCCCCGGCCAGCCCGGCACCACCTATTTGCTGATGGCGCGCCACAACGTGAGCCAACTGGCGCTGGGCATGCAAAACAACTAACGCTATTGAATCCATAGCTGCTGGCGCAGGTATTACCTGCGCTGGCGGCCTAAAAAGCTTGTAAACCCGAACACACCATGCTGCACACCCGCCTTCCCGTCACCGTCTTGTCCGGCTTTCTGGGCGCCGGCAAAACCACCTTGCTGAACCACATCCTGGCGAACCGCGAAGGCCTGCGGGTGGCGGTGATCGTCAACGACATGAGCGAGGTCAACATCGACGCCTCGCTGGTCGACAAAAGCGCCGCCAACGCCGGCGCCGCCCTGTCGCGCACCGACGAAAAAATGGTCGAAATGAGCAATGGCTGCATCTGCTGCACGCTGCGCGAAGACCTGCTGCTCGAAGTCCGCAAGCTGGCTGCCGAGAACCGCTTCGACTACCTGCTGATCGAGTCCACCGGTATTGGCGAGCCGCTGCCCGTGGCCTCGACCTTTGACTTCGAGGACGAGCACGGCGCCTCGCTGAACCAGGTGGCGCGCATCGACACCATGGTCACCGTGGTGGATGCGCTGAATCTGCTGCAAGACTTTACGAGCCGCGACCTGCTGGCCCAGCGTGGCGCAGTGGCTGGCGACGAAGACGACCGCAGCCTGGCCGCCTTGTTGACCGAGCAGATCGAGTTCGCCGACGTGGTGGTGGTCAACAAGATCGACCTGGTGGACCTGAAGCGCCGCGCCGAGGTGGCTGCCGTCATCCACGCGCTGAACCCGGGCGCCGAAATCGTCTATGCCGACCACGGCCGCATCCCGCTCAACACCATCCTGGGTACCGGCAAGTTCAACCTGGAGCGCGCCAGCGCCATGCCCGGCTGGGCCCGCGCGCTCGAAGGCCAGCACACACCGGAAACCGAAGCCTACGGCATCGACAGCTTTGTGCTGCGCAGCACCGAGCCGCTGCACCCGCAGCGCTTTGCCGACTTCATGCAGCAGCCGCTGCCCGGCCTGCTGCGCGCCAAGGGCTATGTCTGGCTGGCCAGCCGGCCCAGTTGGGCGGTCAGCTACTCGCGCGCCGGCAATGTGGCCACGCACGAACCCGTAGGCCAGTGGTGGGCCGCCGTGCCGCGGGCCCGCTGGCCGGCACCCGGCACGGCCGAGCGCCAGGCACTCGAGAGCCACTGGACCGAGCCCTTTGGCGACCGCATCAACGAAGTCGTCTTCATCGGCCAGAACATGGACCGCGCCGCCATCGAACAGGCGTGGAAGCGCGCCCACCTGACCTTCACCGAAACCCGCAAGGGCCAGGCGGCCTGGGCCCAGCTGGCCGATCCGTTCCCGTCCTGGGAGCGGACCGAAGAAGCCGTGCTTGCATGAGTCTGGCGATGCAACTGCAAGTGCAGGCCCTGGCCTACCGCACGGCCCAGGGCCGTAAGCTGCTGCAGCCCGTGAGCCTGGGGCTGGATGCCGGCCAGCACCTGGCCATCGTCGGCCCCAACGGCGCGGGCAAGTCCACCCTGCTGCGCATGCTGGCGGGCATCCTGCCGCCGAGCGGGGGGCAGATTCTGTACGACGGAGTGCCGCTGTCGCAATGGACGCCGCTGGAGCGGGCCCGGCATGTGGCCTTGCTCGGGCAGTCGGACCAGGCCGATGCGCGGCTGCAGGTGCGCGACTATGTGCGCCTGGGCTGCCTGCCGCACCGCAGCCTGGCCCGGCCCGCGCAGCTGGAAGCCGTGGTGGCCGAGGCCCTGGAGCGCTGCAATCTGCAGGCCTTGCAAGGCCGCAGCCTGGGCAGCCTGTCGGGCGGAGAACGCCAGCGCGCCCACCTGGCCCGCGCCCTGGCCCAGCAACCACGCCTGCTACTGCTGGACGAGCCCACCAACCACCTGGACCCGCGCGCCACGCTGGACCTGCTGCAAGGCATTGCCAGCCTGGGCATCACCGTGGTGGCCGTGCTGCACGACCTGGCCCTGGTGCCGCAATGGGCGCACCGGGTGGCCGTGCTGCAGGGCGGCGCCCTGGTGGCCTACGGCACGCCGGCCCAGGCACTGACCCCGCGCACCGTGCACCAGGTGTTTGCCATGCATGCGTTTTACCTGCCCCACCCCACCACCGCCGCACCCATGCTGGTGATGGATACCTGCGCGCCCGCACAGCCCCAGAGCCGCACGCGCAAAAGCTTTTTTACGACTTACGAAACCGTTTCCGCATGAAGAACTTACTCCTTGGCCTCTCGCTTGCACTGCTCAGTGCGGCATGTGCAGCACAAACCTTTCCGGTCACCGTGGACAGCTGCGGCGAGGCATTGACCTTTACCGCGCCGCCCCAGCGCGCCGTGGTGCACGACCTGAACATGACTGAGATGGCCCTGGCCTTGCAGCTGCAGGACCGCATGGTGGGCGTGACAGGCATCACCGGCTGGTACAAGACCGGGCCGGAATTCAAGGCCGCGCTGGGCAACATCCCCGAGCTGGCGCCCAAATACCCGACGCTGGAGAACCTGCTGGCCGCCAACCCCGACTTCTTTTTTGCCGGCTGGTACTACGGCATGAAGCCGGGTGGCGAGGTCACCCCCGCCACGCTGGCGCTGCACAAGATCAAGACCCTGGTGCTGTCCGAGAGTTGCATCCACCTGCACAAGCCACGCCCCGCCGCGTCTATGGATTTGCTGTACGGCGACTTCAGCAAGCTGGGCAGCATCTTCGGCAAGGCCGCCGAGGCGCAGGCGCTGGTGGCGCAATGGAAGGCCCGACTGGCCAAGCTGGACACGGCGGCAGCCAAGGACACCCGGGTGTTCCTGTACGACTCGGGTGAAGACAAGCCGTTTACCGCCGGTAAATACGCCATCCCCACAGCCATGATCGCCGCCACCGGGGCCCGCAACATCATGGCCGACATGGAGACCAGCTGGGGCACGACCGATTGGGAAACCGTGGCCGCCCGCAATCCGCAGTTTTTGATTCTGCTGGACTACCAGGACGGCAATGGCCCCAGCAAGCTGATGCGCTTCCTGCAAGCCCACCCGGCGATGAAGGAAACCGATGCCGTCAAGAACAAGCGCTTTGTGGCGCTGCGCTATGCCGAGCTGACGCCCGGCCCGGCCAATATCGATGCGATTGAGAAGATCGCCGCTGCGCTACGGTCCCCGTCCAAGTGATGTCGCAGCGGTCTTACTACGCCTGGCTGCTGGGCGGCATGCTGTTGATTCTGGGTTTGGCATTGGCGTCTGTCGCCAAGGGCAGCACGCCCCTGCCGGTGCGCAGCGTGCTGTCCGCCGTGGCCGGGCCGCTGGCCCCCGCGCTGGACCTGCCCGCCGTGGCACCCACGCTGCAACGCATCGTGCTGGACCTGCGGCTGCCGCGCGTACTGTTGGCGGTGCTGGTGGGCGCGGGCCTGGCCATGGTGGGAGGCATGCTGCAAACCGCCACCCGCAACGACCTGGCCGACCCGTTTCTGTTCGGCCTGTCGTCGGGCGCCAGTGCCGGTGCGGTGGCCGTCATCACCACCACCGGTGACGTGCTGGGCATCTGGACCCTGCCGCTGGCCGCCCTGGCCGGTGGCTTGCTGGCCGCGGGCGTGGTGTTGGCGCTGGTGCACAAAAGCCAGGGCAGCGGCCCCGAGAAGCTGGTGTTGGCCGGACTGGCGGCGTCGTTCCTGTTCGGTGCGCTGACCCACTACCTGGTGTTTGCGGGCGACCAGCGGGCCGCGCACTCGGTGCTGTTCTGGACCCTGGGCGGCCTGGGCCTGGCGCGCTGGGACAACCTGGGCCTGGCCCTGCTGGGCTTCGGGCTGCTGGTGGCCTTTGCCCTGCACCGCCGCCACGCGCTCGATGGGCTGCTGGCGGGGGACGAAACCGCTACCAGCTTGGGCCTGTCGCCCGGCCGGCTGCGCGCCGAGATATTCACGGTATCGGCCCTGGCCACCGCCTGCTTTGTGGCGCTGACCGGGGTGATCGGCTTTGTCGGGCTGATGGTGCCGCACCTGGCCCGCGCGCTGTGCGGTGCCTTGCATGGCCGCTTGCTGGGGCTGTCTGCCGTGCTGGGCGCGGCCCTGCTGCTGGCCAGTGACATGGTGTGCCGCACCCTGCTGGCGCCACAAGAGCTGCCCATCGGCATCGTCACCGCCGCCGTGGGTGCGGTGTTTGTCATCGTCCTGGTGCTGCGCAGCCCAGGCCATTGAATCTTCTGGAGTTTTTATGCTGATCCCCGTCACCATCCTCACCGGCTTTTTGGGCAGCGGCAAGACCAGCTTGCTGAACCACATCCTGCGCCAGCCGCACGGCCACCGCATCGCTGTCATCGAAAACGAATTTGGCGAAGCCGGCATCGACAACGAATTGCTGGTGCAAGACTTTGAGGAGCAGATCGTCGAAATGAACAACGGCTGTATCTGCTGCACCGTGCGGGGTGACCTGGTACGCATCCTCGGTGAGCTGATTGCCAAAAAAGACGCCGGCACGCTCAGGTTTGACCGCGTGGTGATCGAAACCACCGGCCTGGCCGACCCGGCACCGGTGGCACAAACCTTTTTTGTGGACGAAGACATAGGCAAGCGCTATCTGCTGGATGCGGTGGTGACCCTGGTGGATGCCAAGCATGCCCAGGCCCAGCTCACCGAACACCACGAAGCCCAGGAACAAGTGGGCTTTGCCGACCGCATCGTGTTGACCAAAACCGACCTGGTGGATGCCGACGCGGTGCACGCCCTGCGCCAGCGCCTGGCCCAGATGAACCCACGCGCCAAGATCAGAACGGCCCACAAAGGTGTGGCCGATATCGGCGATCTGCTGGACATCCGCGGCTTCAATCTGAATGCCATTCTGGAGATCGAACCCGACTTCTTGCACGACGTGTCGCACGAACACGACGACGAGGTGGGCTCGTTCGTGTTCCACACCGACCAGCCGCTGGACATCGCCAAAGTGGAGGACTTTCTGGGGGCCATCGTGCGGGTCTACGGCACCCAGATGATGCGCTACAAGGGCGTTCTGCAGGTCGAGGGCGAAGACCGCCGCATCGTGTTCCAGGGCGTGCACATGCTGATGGGCGCCGAGCTGGGCACGGCCTGGAAGAAGCATGAAGTACGCGGCTCCAAGATGGTCTTCATCGGCAAGAACCTGCCCCGCGAGATTCTGGAAAAGGGCTTGACCCACTGCATCTTCCAGCCCGAGGACAGCCCGCAGGCATGAGCGTATCCAGAACGCGTTCTGAACACCGCCACGCCGATGCCCCGCACATTCTCAAGCCATTGATTTAGCCATGCCACACACCGCCTTGCACCTCTCCCGCCGCCAAACGCTGGCCCTGGCCCTCGCGGCCCCAATAGCCCCCAGCTGGGCCGCTGCCGACAAGGACGCGCTGAACATAGCTGCTCCCTGGGAGATCAACAGCCTCGAGCCCTCGCGCGCCGGCTATGTGTTCAGCCGCCTGCAGGTCAGTGAAACCCTGGTCGAGGTGGATACCGAAGGCGCGCTGGCGCCCGGCCTGGCTGCCGCCTGGGAGGTGTCGGCCAACCAGCGGCTCTGGCGTTTTACGCTGCGCGCCGGCGCACGCTTCCACGACGGCAGCCCGGTCACGGCCGCCCATGTGGCCCAGGTGTTGCAGCGGGCGCACAAAGCCCCGGGTGTGCTGGGCTCTACGCCGCTGCAGAAGATCAGCGCCGACGGCAACGTGGTGCTGCTGGAACTGGGCCGGCCGTTCACCGCCCTGCCCGCTTTCCTGGCCCATACCAGCACGCAAATCCTGGCGCCAGGCGCCTATGCGGCCGATGGTTCGGTGCAGGCGGTGATTGGCTCGGGCCCGTACCAGATCAGCCGGCTGGAAGCGCCGCAAAAAGTCACACTGGAGCGCTTCGACGGCTGGCAGGGCCCGCGGCCGGCGATTGCCAAGGTCAGCTACCTGGCAGTAGGCCGCGGCGAGACCCGGAATCTGCTGGCCACCAGCGGCCAGGCCGACCTGGTGTTCACCCACGACCCGGCCAACTTCGCCCGGCTGCAGTCCAACAAGGCGCTGCAGTTCCATACCCTGCCGATCCCACGCACCCTGTACCTCAAGGTAAACGCCGGCCACCCGTTCCTGAAAGACGTACACGTGCGCCGTGCGCTCAGCCTGGCGATCAACCGGGCCGGCATCGCCAGCGCCGTGCTGCGCGAACCGCGCGCCGCCGCCACCCAACTGTTCCCGCCCGGCCTGGGCGAATGGCATGTGGCCGGCCTGCAGCCGCTGGTGCGCGATTTGCCGCAGGCCCGCGCCCTGCTGCAAGCGGCAGGCTGGACGCCGGGAGCGGACGGCATGCTGCAGCGCAATGGCCAGGCCTTCAAACTGACCCTGCGTACCTTTCCCGACCGGCCCGAGCTGCCGGTGGTGGCAACGGCGCTGCAGGCGCAGCTGAAGACCATAGGCATCGACGTAGCCGTAACCGTGGGTAATTCCAGCGAAATCCCGGCCGGCCACCAGGACGGCTCGCTGGAACTGGCCCTGCTGGCACGCAACTACGGCCTGGTGCCCGACCCCATGGGCACGCTGCTGCAGGACTTTGGCCAGAACGGTGGTGACTGGGGCGCCATGGGCTGGAGCAGCGCCCTGGTGCGCGAGTCGCTGCAGACCCTGAGCAGCACCTCCGACGCCAACCGCCGCTCGGCCCAGCGCGGCGCCATCACCACCGTGCTACAGGCCGAGCTGCCGGTGATCCCCATCGCCTGGTACCAGCACACCGCGACCAGCAGCAAGCGCCTGGGCCGTGTGGTGATCGACCCGCTGGAGCGCAGCTATCGTATCGATCGGATGGCGTGGGCATGAAGAGTCTATTTATCCGTATGCTTGGCGTGGCCTTGCTGGTCGGCCTGCTGTCGTTTGCGCTGCTGCAGTCGCTGCCCGGCGACGCGGCCTACCGGATTGCCGCCGGCCGCTACGGCTACGACATGGTGAACAGCGCCGCCGCCGAAGCCGTGCGCCACGAGCTGGGGTTGGACCGCCCGGTCTGGCAGCAGCTGCTGGCCTGGCTGGCCGACGTGGCGCAGGGCAATTTCGGCGTCTCGCTGGTGTCGGGCGAACCTGTGCTGGCCGCGCTGTCGCACCAGTGGGGCCATACCGTGGCGCTGTCGCTGCTGGCCTGGGGGCTGGCGCTGCTGCTGGGCGTGGGCCTGGGCGGCGCGGTGGCCTTGCTACAGCGGCCGGCGCTGGACCGGCTGGTCGGCAATCTGGCGCTGGGTCTGCGCGCCGTGCCGGCCTTTGTGCTGGCCCTGCTGCTGGCCACGCTGTTCGCCGTGCAATGGGACTGGCTGCCAGTGGCCGGCCATGGCGACGCCAGCTACTACGTGCTGCCGGCGCTGACCCTGGCCCTGGCGCTGGCGCCCGGCCTGGCCCAGACCACCCGGCACAGCCTGGCCCAGGTGCTGGCCAGCCCCTATGTGCAGTTCGCCCGCACCAAGGGCCTGGCCGCGCGCTGGGTCACGCTGCGCCATGTGCTGCGCAACGCGGCCGTGCCGGTAGCCGCCTATGCGGGCACTCAGCTGGTGCTGCTGGTCGAGGGCATGGTGGTGGTAGAAACCTTTTTTGCCTGGCCCGGCATCGGCCATGCGCTGGTACATGCCATCGTGGCGCGCGACGTGCCCATGGTGCAGGGCACGGCCCTGGCCATGGGCTTGCTGTTCGTGCTGCTGAACACGGCGGTCGACGCGCTTTGCCACTGGCTGGACCCGAGGAGCGCGCGATGAGCCGCAAACTGTCCTGGCTGCTGCTGGTACTGGTCGCGGCCCTGGCGTGGATCGCCCCGGCGCTGCTACCCGACCCGGCCGCGCAAGACCTGTCGGCCAGCCTGCAGGCGCCTAGCGCCAGCTACTGGCTGGGCACCGACGCGCTGGGCCGCAATGTGGCGGCACGGCTGGCGGCGGCTACGCAGATCTCGCTGTCGCTGGCCCTGCTGTCGGCGCTGCTGGCCGCCAGCCTGGGCGCGGGCCTGGGCCTGCTGGCCGCCTGGCGCCACGGCTGGACGGAGCGCCTGCTGCTGGCCCTGGCCGATGCGGTGCTGGCCCTGCCCGGACTGCTCTGGGTGCTGCTGCTGTCGGCGTTGGCGCCAGGGCGCACCTGGCCGCTGTACCTGGGCCTGGTGCTGACCGCCTGGGTCGAATTCTTCCGCACCACCCGAGCTTCGGCGGCAACCCTGCTGGCCGGGCCGCAGGTGCAGTCCAGCCAATTGCTGGGTTTTGGCCGCATCTACATCGTGCAGCAGCATGTATGGCCGGCATTGCGCGGCACGCTGCTGGCGCTGACCGCGCTGGCGGTATGCAACGCGGTACTGGCGGTATCGGCGCTGGGCTTTGTCGGCATCGGCCTGCGCCCGCCGGCGGCTGAGCTGGGCCTGCTGATGACCGAAGCCCTGCCGTATTACGCCGACGCGCCGTGGATGCTGGCGCCGCCGGTGCTCCTGCTGCTGGCCACCGTGCTGGCGCTGCAAACGCTGGGGGAAAAGCATGGCCTGGGCGCTTGAAATCCACAACCTGGCGGTTAACGCCGGCGCCGAACCGGTGGTACGCGGCGTCAGCCTGCAGCTGCGCGAAGCCGAATGCCTGACGGTACTGGGTGAGTCCGGCTCGGGCAAATCCATCATGGCGCAGGCGGTGATGGGCACGCTGCCGCCCGGCCTGCGCATGACAGGCGAAATTTCGGTATGGGGACGGCGCAGCCCGCAGCCGCGCTGGGGCCACCAAGTGGCCATGCTGCCGCAAGAGCCCTGGCTGGCGCTGAGCCCGGCGATGCGGCTGCAGCCCCAGGTGGCCGAGGTAGCGCACTTTGTGCGCGGCCAGACCTGGCCAGCCGCGCAGGCCGAAGCAAGCCAGGCAATGCAGCAGCTGCAGCTGAACCCTGCGCGGCGCAAATACCCGCACCAGATCTCTGGCGGCATGGCGCAGCGGGTAGCGTTTGCCGCGACCTGCGCGGCCGGCGCCCAGCTGCTGATCGCGGACGAGCCGACCAAGGGCCTGGACGCCACGCTGCGCGGGCAGATCGGCCAGCTGCTGCTCAGCCATCTGCAGCCCGGCCAGGCGCTGCTGACCATCACCCACGACGTGGCCCTGGCCCGCCAGTTAGGCGGCAACGTGGCGGTGATGCTGGACGGCCAGGTGGTCGAGCAAGGCCCGGCCAGCCAGGTGCTGCAGCGGCCGCGCCACGCCTACACCCAGGCCCTGGTACAGGCCGACGCCGCCCACTGGCCGCGCCTGGCCCGGCCGCTGCGCAGCGGCGCCGCGCCGGTGGTGCAGGCCCAAGGCCTGGCCAAGTCTTTTGGCCAGGAGCCGGTGTTTGCGGATGTGGACCTGGCGCTGGCCGAGGGCGAGATCGTCGCCATCACCGGCCCTAGCGGCTGCGGCAAGACCACCCTCGGCCATATGCTGCTGGGCCTGGTGCCCCCCGACCGGGGCACGGTGCGCCGCACGCGGCAGCGCCCGCATTCGTTCCAGAAGCTCTACCAGGACCCGCCCGCGGCCTTTGCGCCGCAGCGCAGCGTGGGCGACAGTCTGGGCGACCTGATCAAGCTGCACCAACTCAGCAGCGCCGAATCCCAGAGCCTGATGCAGGAGCTGAAGCTGGACGCCAACTTGCTGGCGCGGCTGCCCAGCGAGGTGTCGGGCGGCGAACTGCAGCGGTTTGCGCTGCTGCGCATCTTGCTGCTGAAACCCGACTTTCTGTTTGCCGACGAACCGACATCCCGGCTCGACCCCATCACCCAGCAGCGCACCATGCAGCTGCTGTGCGCCAGCACCGCCGCCCACCAGTGGGCGATGCTGCTGGTCACGCACGATGCGGCGCTGGCCGAAAAGGCCGCGCATCGCCGGGCGGAAGTCGCGTTTGGCTAGCGGCCGAACACCAGCAACAGGTTGTTAGCCGGCATAGGCTTGCGCTCGCGCAATTGCAGCCCGGCCCGCTGCGCCTGCTGCACTACTTCGTCGAGCTGGCGTATGCCCCAGGCCGGGTTGTGCGCGCGCAGGCTGGCGTCGAAATCCCGGTTGCCCTGCGACGTGGGCACGTCGCGTTCCAGGTACGGGCCGTAGGTGATCAGCAGGCCCTGCGGCGCCAGGTGCCGGGCCGCGCCGTCCATCAGCGCGGCACAGGTAGCCCAGGGCGAGATGTGCAGCATGTTGGCGCAGAAGATCGCGTCGAATGTGCTGCTCAACGGCCAAGGGTTGCTCAGTGCATCCAGGACCTGCGGCGGCAGCACATTCGCCACCCCGGCCTGCGCGCACCAGTGGGAGATGGAGGCAAAACCCGCGTCCTGCGCATCGCTGGGTTGCCAGGTCCAGCCCGGCAAGCCCAGGGAGAAACCAGCCGCGTGCTGGCCTGTGCCGCTGGCGATCTCCAAGGCCGTGCCCGCGGGCGGCAGCACACGCTGCAAGACTTCAAGAATCGGCGGCAGATTGCGCTCGGCGGCGGGGCTTTGTTGTGGAATGAACATGGTTTATCTTGGCATCCAGGCGGAGCAGCTCCAGCATTGCTCAAAGCCACCCTCAATCAATTCGCCACAGCCGCATTGCCAGCGGTGCTGCGGCACGTTCTGCAGGTCGTGCAGCAGCTTGCGGGCCGCGGCTTCCTGGGTGGCGTGGTGTATCCAGACCTCGGGCAGGCACTGGTCGGGCGGCAAATCACCCGCGATACCTGCCAGGTACTGGCGCTGCACGCTGGCGGCAATGCCTTCGACCGCCAGGGCGTCGGCCCACAGCGTGGCCATCGCAAGGTTCGGGGCTTGGGTCAGGCGCAACATGGTGGGCTTGACTATAGTTCTGATAGCTGCCCGTGCAGGCTCTACCTGCGCTGGCGGCCTAAAAAGCGCTTAATGTTTGACCAGATTGGCAAAGGTCTTGCGGAATTTCTCCACCTTGGGCGCAGCCACCATCAGGCAGTAGCCCTGGTTCGGGTGGTTCTCGAAGTAGTCTTGGTGGTAGGCCTCGGCGGGCCAGTAGTTGGCCAGCGGCAGCACTTCGGTGACGACCGGTTTGCGGTAGGTCTTGCTCTCGGCGATTTCGGCCAGCACCGCCTGTACCACCGGCAACTGCTCGGGCGCGCTGGTATAGATGCCGCTGCGGTACTGGGTGCCGACATCGTGGCCTTGCTGGTTCAGCGTGGTCGGGTCGTGGATGACGAAGAAGATCTCCAGAATCTCGCGCAGGCTGATCTCGCTGGGGTCGAACTCCAGCCGCACGACTTCGTTATGGCCGGTGTCGCCGCTGCAGACCTGTTCGTAGCTGGGGTTGAGGGTCGTGCCGTTGCAGTAGCCGCTCTCTACGTCGGTGATGCCCATCACCTGCACGAACACTGCCTCGGTGCACCAGAAACACCCCCCTCCCAGGGTAATGACTTCACGGGGGGCGGGGCTGGACGAAGGCGTGGGGGGCGTGTTTTGCATAGCCCGCTTTGTACACCTTTTTATGCAATAGGGACTTGTACACTTGCGCGGCACGCAAACTTGCATCGAATACGCGCTTGCCGCAATTCTAGCAAATAATGCCACCAGCGCATATACAGCCTGCACCAGCAGCTACAAATAGAGGAGCATATGTCCCCCGGTGAACTCAAACCTGTACTCACCGCCCTGGTGATGCCGCCGGCCGCGCCCCTGCTGCTGCTCGGCCTGGGTCTGCTGTGGCGCAAACGGGCACTGGGCGGCCTGCTGTGCCTGCTCGGCCTGGCCAGCCTGTGGCTGCTGAGCTGCAATGCGGTCGCGGTATGGCTGGCCCAAACCCTGTTGCCCCAGACCAGCGCCCTGCCCCCGGCCACGGCCGCTGCAGCGCTGCATGCGCGCCAGGTGCAGGCCGTGGTGGTGCTAGGCGGCGGGGTCAGGCCGTCGTCACCCGAATATGCAACGCCCCAACCCACGGCCGACACCGCAGGCCGCCTGCGCTACGGGGTGTGGCTAGCCCGGCAGGCCAAATTGCCGCTGGCCTTTGCCGGCGGCGTGGGTTGGGCGAACAGTGGCACCGCCGCCCCGTCCGAAGGCGCGATGGCGCGGGCTCTGGTCAGCCAGGACTACGGCCTGGTGCTGCGCTGGGTCGACGACCGCTCGCGCGACACCGCCGAGAACGCCGCGAATATGCAGGCCCTGCTGGCGCAAGATGGCGTGCAGCGCATCGCTCTGGTGACCCACGCCTGGCATATGCCCCGCGCGCAGCAAGCGTTCGAGCGGGCCGGTTTTACCGTTACGCCCGCGCCCACCGGCTTCACCTTGCCGCAGCAGCGCAAGCTGCTGGAATGGCTGCCCACGGGCTATGGCCTGCTGGCATCGCGTGAAGTGCTGCGCGAATGGCTGGGCCTGCGGATGGTTGGGTACTGACTTTGATTGACGCCTGCCACACCCGCGGGCTATATTAATAACCCGTCAGTCAGTAACACCATGTCCAGCGCCCCACCCACCCCATCTGCAGACACTCCGGCCAAGCGCATGCGCCGCAAAGAGGCTCGCCCCAGCGAACTGCTGGCGGCGGCGCTCGACCTGTTTGTGGAAAAAGGCTTTGCCGCCACCCGGGTGGAAGAGGTGGCGCAGCGGGCCGGCGTGTCCAAGGGCACTTTGTTTCTGTACTTTCCCAGCAAAGACGAGCTGTTCAAGGCCGTGGTGCGGCAAACCCTGGCGGGTCGCTTCCATGAATGGAGCGACGAGGTAGACAGCTTTACCGGCAGCAGCGCCGAACTGCTGCACTACGGCATGCATAGCTGGTGGGAGCGCGTAGGCAATACCCAGGCCTCGGGCATGACCAAGCTGATGCTGGGCGAGGCGCAGAACTTCCCCGAAATGGCGGCCTTCTACCAGGCCGAAGTGGTGCAGCCCTACCACAGCCTGGTGCGGCGCATCCTGCAGCGTGGGGTGGACCGCGGTGAATTCGCCGCCATGGACCTGGAACTGGCCACCTACGCCGTGACCGCGCCGCTGATCTTTCTGGCCATGTGGAAGCACTCGGTCGGCACCCACCCGTGTACCGCGTCGGTGCTGGACCCCCTGCACTACCTGGATGCGCAGGTACACATTCTTCTCAATGGCTTGCGCGTACGGCCCGCCCCTGCATGATGTTGCGCAGGTAAATGCTGGGCAAATCCGCCAGACATGCAAAATTCCCCCCCTAAAATCGAACGTTACCCTGCCTCCGACCTCAAAGACCCACCATGACCACTTCCGCCCAGCTTGAACAAACTCGTTTCAACATGATCGAACAGCAAATTCGCCCCTGGGACGTGCTGGAGCCCGCAGTGCTGGCGCTGCTGTCGGTCGTCAAGCGCGAGCAATTTGTGCCCGCCGAGTACCAGGCCTTCACCTTCGTCGACATGGAAACCCCGCTGCCCGGCGGCCAGTCCATGCTGTCGCCCAAGGTCGAAGCCCGTGCGCTGCAAGACCTGAAGATCCAGAAGCACGAAAAGGTACTGGAGATCGGCACCGGCTCGGGCTACATGGCCGCGCTGTTGGGCTACTGCGCGCACAGCGTGCTGTCGCTGGAAATCCTGCCCGAACTGGCCAGCCTGGCGCGCAACAACCTGCGCGCGGCCGACGTGCACAACGTCGAAGTCCGGCATGCCGATGGCGCCCTGGGCGCAGCTGCCGACGGTCCGTTTGACGTCATCGTGCTCAGCGGCTCGGTGGCGTCCGTGCCCGAGAAGATCAAGGCCCAGCTCAAGGTCGGTGGCCGCCTGTTCGCCGTGGTCGGCCAGCAGCCGATGATGTGCGCCAACTTCGTCACCCGCGCCAGCGAGTCCGCCTACACCACCACCCAGCCCTGGGATACGGTTGCGCCGCGCCTGGTCAACTTCCCCGAACCGTCCAAGTTCTCGTTCTAAGCCATGATTGCCCAAATCACCCCGACCGACCTGCCCCAGTGGCTGCAAGGCCAGACCGCCCCGGTGGTGCTGGACGTGCGCGAACCCGCCGAGTGGCAGGCCGCCAGCGTGCAGGCCGATGGCTTCACCCTGGTTCAGCTGTCCATGAACGAGATCCCGGCCCGCCTGGCCGAGCTGGACCCACAGCGTCCGATCGCCTGCCTGTGCCACCACGGCGCGCGCAGCCAGCGGGTCGCCCAGTTCCTGCTGCAAAACGGCTTCGAGAACGTGGTGAACATCGCCGGCGGCATCGACGCCTGGTCGCTGCAACGCGACCCCGCTGTGCCGCGCTACTGATCTCCGCCCTCCCCCGTGACCGCGGCGTGTGCCCGCCGGACCGACAGACACCCGACAGAAATTCAAGGATGACCATGCAACGTTTCCCGCTCGCATCTCTCGCTCTGGCCGTGGCTGCCGCCTGTGCGGGCACGGCCCATGCGCAAAGCCTGCTGGAGCTGTACGACGCGGCCCGCGCCACGGATGCGACCTACCAATCGGCCAAGGCCCAGTACGACGCGAATCTGGCCAAGGCCGCCCAGGCCAAGGCCGGCATCCTGCCCAGCGTAGGCCTGTCCGCCGGGCTGAACCGCAATATGCTGGACGGCAGCAACCCGACCATCGACAAGGACTACACCAGCCAGACCGCCACCCTCAGCGGCTCGCAGCCGCTGTACCGGCCGGCCAACCGCATCACCTACGAGCAGGGAAAGAAGAGCATCGATGTGGCCACAGCCCAGCTGCAAGTCGCCGAGCAAGACCTGGTGGTGCGCGTAGCCCAAGCCTATTTCGATGTGCTGGCCGCCACCGACACCCTGACCTTTGTGCGGGCCCAGAAAACCGCCGTCAACGAGCAGCTGTCGTCGGCCAAGCGCAACTTTGAAGTCGGCACCTCGACCATCACCGATACGCGCGAAGCCCAGGCCCGCTTCGACCTGGTGCGGGCCCAGGAAATCGCCGCCGAGAACGATGTGCTGATCAAGCGCCTGGCGCTCGACACCCTGGTCAGCAAGGTGAACGCCCAGCCCGCACCGCTGGCCCAGCCGGTACTACTGCCCAGCCTGCAGCCAGCCGACATCTCCAGCTGGGAACGCCAGGCCGATGCCAGCCCGAACGTGCAGCAGGCCCAGATCGCGCTCGAAGTGGCGCGCCTGGAAACCCAGAAAGCCAAGACCGGCAACCTGCCGACCCTGGACCTGACGGCCGGCTACAACGTGAACCGCTACCCCAACGGCACCTCCAGCCTGCCGAATGGCTCGCGCAACAACAGCACGGTGGTCGGGCTGAGCCTGAACATCCCCTTGTTTGCCGGCTTCTCGGTGCAAAACCGCATCCGCGAAACCCTGTCGCTGGAAGACAAGGCCCAGGCCGACCTGGATGCCGCGCGCCGCAGCGTGGCCCAGGCCACCCGCACCGCCTTCTACGGCGTGTTGTCGGGGCTCGGCCAGGTGCAGGCGCTAGAAGCCGCCGAGACCTCCAGCCAGATCGCGCTGGACGCCAACAAGCTCGGCTACCAGGTGGGTGTGCGCATCAATATCGACGTGCTGAATTCACAAAGCCAGCTGTTCCAGACCAAGCGCGACCTGGCCAAGGCCCGCTACGACGTGTTGGTCGGCGGCCTCAAGCTGCGCCAAGCCAGCGGCAGCCTGAAGCCCGAAGATCTGCAGTCGGTCAACACCTTGCTACAGCCGCAGTAAGAACCCGTCCCTAAGCCGCCAGCAGGGCCTGCACGGCGGCCGCGGTCTTCTGGGCCGCGCCGCGGTGGGCGCCGGCAAACTCCGGCCCGGCAGCGGCGGCTTGGGCCAGCTGCTGCGGTGCATTCAGCCAGGCCAGAGCCTGGGCCACGGCCTCGGGCATGCCGACCACCCGGCAGGCGGCACCCGCGGCTTCGGCCAGCTCGGCTGCCTCGGCGAAATTGAAGGTCGACGGCCCCATCACCATCGCGCAGCCGCAGGCCGCGGCCTCGATCAGGTTCTGCCCGCCCAGCGGCTCAAAGCTGCCGCCCAGCAAGGCCAGGTCCGCCAGCCCGTAGTACAGCGCCATCTCGCCCAGCGAATCGCCCAGCCAGACATCGGCCGGCTCCGGTGCGTCCACCCAGCTGCTGCGCCGCGACAGGCTGAAGCCCTGGGCCTGCACCAGCTCGGCCACCGCATCAAAGCGCTGCGGATGGCGTGGCACGATCAGCCACTGCACATCCATCACTCCTATTTTCATAGCTGCTGGCGCTGGTGTTTGCTGCGCTACAGCCCTAAAAGACTTTAAATAGCTGAGCAGCATCAGCTCTTCGCCCTCGCGGGCGCTGGCCAGCAGCACCACTGGGCGGCCCGCGCCATGCCGCCAGGCCCGGCCGGTGACCAGTTGCGCCGGGTTGGGCGAGGCGTCGAACTTCAGATTACCCAGCACCTGCGGCGGCCGGGTGCCGGCCTGCAGCAGGCGCTGTGCATCGGCCTCGGTTTGCGCCCAGACCGCGCTGAGCGCTCCATAGGCCGGTCGGGACAGGGCCGACAGGCGCTGCGCCTGGCGCAGAGATTTGGGACTGAGGCGCGCATTCGCCAGCGCTACAGGAATACCGGCCGCCTGGCAGGTGGCCAGCAGGTTCGGCCAGATTTCGGTCTCCATCAGGATGCCGATACGGGGCTGGAAATGCCGCACAAAGCGCTGCACCGCGCCCGGCGTGTCCCAGGGCTGCCAAACCTGTACGTCGCCGGCACGCAGCAGCGACTGGCCTTCGGCCCGGCCGGTGGCGGTGCCGTGGGTCAATAGCAGGCGCATATCGGGCATGGCGCGCCGCAAGGCCGCCAACAGGATCGCCGCGGCCCGGGTTTCGCCCAGCGATACCGCATGCACCCAGACCCAACCCTGGCTGGGCGGCTGGGTGTAATGGCCGAAGCGCTCGGGCACCGCCAGGCCGTAGCCGGGCTCGGCCAGCGCACGCTTGCGCAGCTTGCGGCGCAGCAAGGGGCTGGCCAGCCACAGGCCAATGGAATACAGACCGCGGATCAACGCATGGAATCCCGCAGTGAAGCCAGGGCCGAGGCCTGCATCCAGGCATTCCAGACCGCATCCACGCTGGGCGTGGGTTCGCCGAACACGCTGAACTGGTGGTCGTTGTCGCGCGGGCCGGTACGCCAGACGGTGTCAAAGTTGTACAGCCGCACCAGCGGCAGGTCCAGGGCGGTGGCGATATTGCACAGGCCGCTGTCGACACCTACCGCGCCCAGGCATTCGCCGAGCGCATCGGTCAGCGCATTCATGCCCATGCGCGGCCAGACCACGGCCTGCTCGAGCCGGCTGGCAATGCTTTCGCTGCGCCACTGTTCCTCGTCGCTGCCGTGTGGAAACGCCACCGTATAGCCCAGGGCGTTCAGACGATGGCCCAGCTCCAGCCAGTATTCGTCGGGCCAATGTTTGTCGGCCCGCGAGCTGCCGTGCAGCAAGGCGACGATGGATGCCGGTGCCACGCTACCCGAATCAAAAAACGTGTTTGCTATATTTTTAATAGCCCTAAGCTCTTTACCTACATGCGGTGCAAGGCCAAAAGATAATTTTTCTGGCAGCGCATACACCAGAGCCCGGGCGCACATCACGCGCGAGCGTTCGATGGCGTGGATGCGCGGCTCGACCGGAATCGCCACGTCGGCCTCCCAGCGGGTCGGGGCTTCGAAGCTGCGGCCTTCGGTCTGGTTGGCCAGGGCGTAACGCAGGCCCTGGGGGCTGAGCCGCGCCATCTTGGCCACCAATGCCGATTTGCTCAGGCCTTGCAGATCCAGCACCGCGTCATAGCATTCGTATTGCAGGTCCGAGGAGAAAGCCCGCCAGGCGGTGCGCGTATCGGCGGTAAACACGGTTTCGCGCCAGCGCCGCAGATCACATTCGATCACGCGGTGCACGCCCGCGCAGCGCCGCACCAGCGGGGCGAAGTCGGGCTCGACCACCCAATCCACCAGGGTCCCCGGCAGCTCGGACAGCATGTCCTGCACCGCGGGCATGGCGTAGACCACGTCGCCGAGCGAAGAGAGTTTGACGATCAGGACATTCATGCAGAAGCCGGCAACAAGGCTTTTTGGTGGAAATCAGCCCACACAGCTTGCCACGCCTGCAGCACAGTGTCTACATCCGGCGCCCGCTCGCCGCCAACAGCCACCTGGTAGCTGCAACCCACCGGCCCGGCGCGCCATATGCGTGGCTGGCTGAAAATCTGCACATGCGGCAGGTTCAAGGCCACAGCCATGTGGCTGAGGCCGGAATCCACACCTATCACCCCCACGCAGCCCGCCATGCGCGCCGCCAGCGCCGCCAGGCCCATGCGCGGCAGCACCAGAGCCCGCGGGCCGATGGCCTCACACAGCTGCTGGGCGAAGGCGGCCTCGGTCGGGTTCGCCTGCGGCACGCTGACCGGCAGGCCCTGGGCCACCAGCGCCTGGCCGACCTGTATCCAGTGCTGCAACGGCCATTCGTTCTCTACCCGGGTGGTGCCGTGCACCAGCATCACGCTGCCGTCGGGCTCCACCGGTGTGACCTGCAGTTCGTCGTAATCAATGGCGTCTTCGCGCGGCGGATAACCCAGCGCCAGCGCAGCCAGTCGGCGGTAGCGCTGCATGGAATGGATGCGCGGCGGCATGGGCTGGGGACGCTGCACCAGCCAGCGCACCGGCCATTCGTAAGCGGCGTCCTCGCTGCGGTTGCCGTAGGAGCTACGCCAGCCACCGGGGGCGAGACGCGCCTGGCGGGCGATCAGCACGGATTTGATCAGGCCCTGGAAGTCCAGCACCACGTCATAGGCTTCGGCCCGCAAGGTCTGCAGGAACACGGCTTTTTCAGCCCGCACGGCGGCCGTCAGCGGGGTCTTACGCCAGCGCCGCTGGGCTACCGGCATCACCCGCGCCAAGCCCGGCACATGGGCTTTGAGCAGAGGCGCAAAGGCTTCTTCCACCACCCAGTCGAAGGTGGCCTGTGGCAAAGCCTGGCGCATGTCGTGCAAAGCCGGCAGGGTCTGGATCACATCGCCCAACGACGAAACTTTGACAATCAAGACCCGCATGCCCTGCCCGTTCACGTGGTGGTGTGTCAATGTGCGCTGGCCGCCAGGGTCGCGTCCGGCTTGGCACGGCGCAGCAGGGCCAGCATGTCGTGCTGGATACGCTCCAGGGCCTCGGGCGTATGGCCCTCAAAGCGCAGCACCAACACCGGGGTGGTGTTGCTGGCGCGCAGCAGGCCAA
Organism: Rhodoferax sp. OV413; assembly: GCF_900104385.1. GTDB lineage: Bacteria > Pseudomonadota > Gammaproteobacteria > Burkholderiales > Burkholderiaceae_C > Rhodoferax_B. Next base: position 38,171 of record NZ_FNJA01000007.1, read on the forward strand.
AGCCATCCGGCCAGTCGACGCGCAGCCCGTCGATGGTGTTGACCACGGCGGGCGCGGCAAAGTCGACCAGGGCCAGGGCTTTGGCCACCACGGTCGGTGGCTCGCCTTCGGCACAGGCGACGTTCAGTTCGGGGGTCGAGAAACTGGTGGGCAAGGCGTGCAGCACAGCGTTCGCATCGGGCGACTGGCTGACAATCTCCAGCAAGCGGCAGCCCGCATAGGTGCCGTCGTCAAAACCGAACCAGCGCTCCTTAAAGAAGATATGGCCGCTCATCTCACCGCCCAGCGGGGCTTGGCCGCCAGCGGCTTCGATTTCCTTCATCTTGGCCTTGATCAGCGAGTGGCCGGTCTTGAACATCAAGGGCTGGCCACCGGCTGCGGCAATGGCGGGTGCCAGGCGCTGCGAACATTTCACGTCAAACAGAATCGTGCCGCCGGGCACGCGGCGCAACACGTCTTCGGCGAACAGCTGCATCTGACGGTCGGGGTAGATATTGCTGCCGTCTTTTGTGACGATGCCCAGGCGATCACCGTCGCCGTCGAAGGCCAGGCCCAGCTCGGCGCCACTGGTCTTTAACGCGGCCATCAGGTCTTGCAGGTTCTCAGGCTTGCTCGGGTCGGGATGGTGGTTGGGGAAATTGCCGTCCACCTCGCTGAACAGCTCGATCACCTCGCAGCCAATCGCCCGCAGGATGTCCGGGGCCGACGCGCCTGCAATGCCGTTGCCGGAATCGACCACGATCTTCATGGGGCGGGCCAACTGGATGTCGGAGACGATGCGGGCGGTGTAAGCGGGCAGCACGTCAACTTGGCGCACCAGGCCACCGGCTTTGGCTGTCCAGCACTCGGCCTCCATCATGCGGCGTATCGCCTGGATTTCGTCGCCATGGATGGCGCGACCACCCATGACCATTTTGAAACCGTTGTAGTCCTTGGGGTTGTGGCTGCCCGTGACCTGGATGCCGCTACGGCACAAGGTGTGTGCAGCGAAGTACAACATGGGTGTGGTGGCGGCGCCTACATCGATGACTTCGACACCTACCGCCACCAGGCCGCGGATCAAGGCCGCCACCAGACTGGGGCCGCTCAGGCGCCCATCGCGGCCTACAGCTACTGTGCTTTCCCCCTCGGCCAGGGCAATGCTGCCAAAAGCCTTTCCTATGCCTTCCGCCACCGCTTCGGTGACGGTGGTCGGCACGATGCCGCGGATGTCATAGGCCTTGAAGATCGAACTCGCAACGTGCATGGGGAATGTGCCGGTTGTGTGAAGGGGTGCCAGCCGCAAGGAGGCGGGGCTGGCGGCTGGCATTGTAGTTTTGCCACAGCCCGCTTACCGGACCATCAACCGGCATATTTTGGGGTCTTTTTGAAGGACCATGAAGGACCAACGGCCCCCTATGAAGCGACGGCAGCCCCGCACAAGCTTTCGTACAAGTCCAAATACTGCGTGGCCGCAGCCGCCCAGGAGAAGTTTTGCGCCATGCCGCGCTGCTGCAGCTGCGCCCATACTGCTGGCTGGGCATAGGCGTGGACGGTGCGGTGCACCGCCAACGCCAGGGCTTCACGGGTGGCAGGGCCGAACATAAAGCCGGTTGCACTATCGGCTTGCACGGCCGCGTCGTCGGCATCCACCACGGTATCGATCAGGCCACCAACCCGGCGCACCACGGGCACGGTGCCGTAGCGCAAGGCATACAGTTGGGTCAAACCGCAGGGTTCAAAGCGGGACGGCACCAGCATGGCGTCGGCCCCGGCAATCATCTGGTGGGCAAAAGCCTCGTCATAGCCCAGCCGCACCGCCACCGCGCCGGGGTGCGCAGCCATGGCCTGGGTAAAGGCTTTTTCCAATTCGGCATCGCCACTGCCCTGCACTGCCAGCTGGGCTTCAGCAGCCAGCAGTTCGGGGATCGCGGCCAGCACCAGGTCCAGGCCTTTTTGCTGGGTCAATCGGCTCACCACGGTGAACAAGGGTAGCGAAGCATCCACGCGCAAGCCCAAGGCTTTCTGCAAAGCGGCTTTCGACGCGGCCTTGCCAGCCATGGCCTTGGCCGAGTACGGGCTGGCGATGTCTTTGTCGGTGCCGGGGTTCCACACCGCATCGTCCACACCATTCAGGATGCCGGACACATCGGCGCCACGCGAACGCACCACGCCGTCAAGCCCGCAGCCGAACTCCGCGGTGGCAATCTCTGCCGCATAGCTGGGGCTGACCGTGGTGACGCGCTGGGCGTTGGTCAAGCCGGCCTTCATGAACGAAAACCGGCCGTGGTATTCCAGCCGGGTCGGATCCATGAAGCGCACCGGCAGGCCCAGCAGATGGAAGTCCTTGGCATCGAACAAGCCCTGGTATGCCAGGTTGTGTACGGTGTACACCGTGGCCACCTTGGCGCCCGGATTGGCCGCCACATAGGCGCAGGCCATGCCCGCATGCCAGTCATGGGTGTGCAGCACGTCGGGTGTCCAGGCTGGGTCCAGCCCGCCTGCAGCCACCTGGGCCGCAACCCAGCCCAGCAATGCAAAACGCTGGGCGTTGTCAGGCCACTCCGTTCCATCCGGCCCCAGGTAGGGGTTGCCGGCGCGCTGGTAGTAGTAAGGCGCATCGACCACATAGGCCGTGACACCACTGGCCGCAATGGTGCCGCAAAGCAGGCGCACCCGCGCCGCGCCAAACGCCGCGCCGATTTCATACACCACGCTAGGTTTCTTTAGGCCGGCCAGAATCGCCGGGAAACCTGGCAACAGCAGGCGCACATCGGCACCGGCCGCTACCAAGGCCTGGGGCAGAGCCCCCAGCACATCCGCCAAGCCACCTGTTTTGACCAGAGGAAAAACCTCGGCACCTACCTGCAGTACTTTCATCCGGCGGCCAACTTCTTCAACATAGGGGTCGTGACCAGAGTGATGCCGTTCTCGCTGCGGTGGAAACGCTCGGCATCGGCCACTGCATCTTCGCCAATCACCATCCCGTCGGGGATCACGCAGCCGCGGTCGATCACCGCGCGGTTGATGCGCGCGCCGCGTCCGATCTGTACGTCGGGCAACAGCACCGACCAGTTCACCTGCGAATGCGAATGCACCCGCACGCTGGAAAACAACACCGAACGGTGCACGCTGCCCGACACGATGCAGCCGCCCGACACCATGGATTCGATCGCCATGCCGCGCCTGTCGTCCTGGTTGTGCACAAACTTGGCGGGCGGCAACTGGGCCTGGTAGGTCCAGATCGGCCATTGCGTGTCGTACAGGTTCAGCTTGGGTTCGGTCGCGGTGAGGTCAATGTTCGCGTCCCAATACGCGTCAATCGTTCCCACATCGCGCCAATAAGGCTCTTCGCCTTCCACATTGGGAACGCAGCTCAGGGCAAAAGGATGGGCGACCGCATTGCCGTTGCGCACCGCGCGCGGAATGATGTCCTTGCCAAAGTCGTGGCTGGACTCGGGGTCTGCCATGTCGCGTTCCAGCTCGGCATACAGGAATGCCGCGTTGAAGATGTAGATGCCCATGCTGGCCAGCGACATATCGGCGTTGCCCGGCATCGCTGGTGGATCTGCGGGCTTTTCCAGGAAGTCGGTGATCAGGCTGTCGCCGTCTACCGCCATGACTCCGAAGGCGGACGCCTCCTTGCGCGGCACGGCGATGCAGCCTACCGTGCATTCACGCCCCTTGGCCACGTGGTCGGCCAGCATCAGCGCGTAGTTCATTTTGTAGATGTGGTCGCCAGCAAGTACCACGATGTAGTCAGCGCCGTAGCTCTCCAGAATGTCCTGGTTTTGGTAGACCGCATCGGCTGTGCCGCGGTACCAGTTTTCATTGTCATTGCGCTGCTGGGCCGGCAGCAGGTCGACAAACTCGTTCATCTCGTTCTTCAAAAATGCCCAGCCGCGTTGTAAATGGCGCAACAAACTGTGTGATTTGTACTGGGTGATCACGCCGATGCGCCGAATGCCGGAATTCAGGCAGTTAGACAGCGCGAAATCAACAATCCGGAACTTGCCACCGAAATACACCGCTGGCTTGGCACGTCGGTCGGTGAGATTCATCAAGCGGCTGCCGCGGCCGCCGGCCAGTACCAAGGCAATTGCCCGTTTTGGCAGGTCCAGTCCATGGGCCAAGTTAATCTGCTGCATTTTTGTCTCCAGAGAATAGGTAATTGTTGACCAACTTTCGACTAACGCCAGCATCTTAATCCGAGGATCCAAAAAACGGCCACCAACCCGGTTCAGCGTGCGAAAATTCTCTAAACATGCTTATTTTCCGACCTCAAAGCGCTTAGACTCCGCAAAAAGCCCGCCGTTCGCGGCTTCTGGCTTGTGCCTACATTTACCAAAGGAAGCTCCTGTGCCCCTGCGTCTTACCCCTTCTTCTGCCGACACGTCCACCAACATCCAGGTTGCAATCACGCAGCATTTACTCAACACCGTCGGCGTCAACCCCGCCGATGCCACCCCCAATGATTTGATGCTGGCCGTGTCCCATGTGGGGCGCCAGCAACTGTCGCAGCGCTGGGTAGAGACCCAGACCCGTGAAGCCGCAGCCAAGGCCCGCCGGGTGGTCTACCTGTCCATGGAATTCTTGATGGGCCGCACCCTGTCGAATGCGCTGGGCGCACTGGAACTGCGGGGCACGGCCGCCGAGGGCCTCACGCAATTCGCCCAAACGCTGGAAAACGTGGCCGACCGCGAGCCCGATGCCGCACTGGGCAATGGCGGCCTGGGTCGTCTGGCCGCCTGCTTTCTGGATTCGATGGCCACCGTGGGCCTGCCCTCCTTTGGCTACGGCATCCGCTACGAATATGGCATGTTTGCGCAGGACATCCAGAACGGTGCGCAGATGGAATACCCCGACCCCTGGCTGGAAAACGGCACGCCCTGGGAGTTCCCGCGCGCCGACATCAGCTACCCGGTGCATTTTGGCGGCTGGGTCGAACATGTGAATGGCAGCCCAATCTGGCGCCACGCCGGCGAAGTAGCCGCCAAGGCCTATGACATGGTGGTACCGGGCCACGGCACCGAAAAGGTCAGCACCTTGCGCCTGTGGAAAGCGGTCGCCCCGGCCCACATCGACTTGAATGCTTTCAACACCGGTGACTATGCGCGTGCCGCGAGCATGAAGAACGAGTACGAGAACATCTCCTGGGTGCTCTACCCCAACGACAGCACCCCTGCCGGGCGCGAACTGCGCCTGAAGCAGGAATACTTCTTTGTGTCCGCATCGGTGCAAGACCTGGTGGCCCGCCACCTGCGCGAACACCCTTCGCTGGACAACCTGGCCGAGCACGTGGCCATCCACCTTAACGACACCCACCCAGCCATTGGCGTGGCCGAGCTGATGCGCGTGCTGTGCGACGAACACGCCATGCCCTGGGACAAAGCCTGGAACATCTGCTGCAACACCTTCTCGTACACCAACCACACCTTGATGCCCGAGGCGCTGGAAACCTGGCCCGTAGGCCTGATGCAGCATGTGCTGCCGCGCCACCTGGAAATCATTTTCCGCATCAACAAGGAGTTTCTGGACCTGGCGGCCGCCCACCGCCCTGGCGACAACGCCTTTCTGGCCCGCCTGTCCTTGATCGACGAGCAGGGCGAGCGCCGCGTGCGCATGGCCCACCTGTCCATCGTGGGCAGCCACAAGGTGAACGGCGTGTCGGCACTGCATTCCGAGTTGCTGGTGCAAACCATTTTTGCGGACTTCGCCAGCATCTGGCCGGACCGATTCACCAATATGACCAATGGCGTAACCCCGCGCCGCTGGCTGGCGCAGGCCAACCCTGGTCTTTCAAGCCTGCTGGACAGCACGTTGGGCAGCAGCTGGCGCCTGGACCTGGACCAGCTGCAAAAGCTCAAGGCCAAGAAAGACGATCCCGCCTTCCAGAAGTCGTTCATGGCGGTCAAACGCGCCAACAAGGTCCGCCTGGCCGAGGCCATCGAAAAAAGTACAGGCATCCGCGTCATCCCCGACAGCCTGTTCGACGTGCAGGTCAAGCGCATCCATGAATACAAGCGCCAGCTGCTGAATGTTCTGCATGTAGTGACCCGCTACCAGGCGATCCTGGCGAACCCCAACGCCGACTGGGTGCCGCGCACCGTGATCTTTGCCGGCAAGGCCGCGTCGTCCTACGTCACCGCCAAGTCCATCATCCGGCTGGTCCACGATGTGGGCACGGTGATCAACAACGACCCACGTATCGGCGACAAGCTCAAGCTGGTGTTCATGCCCAACTATGGCGTGTCGGTGGCCGAAACCATCATGCCCGGTGCCGATCTGTCCGAGCAGATTTCTACCGCCGGCACCGAAGCCTCGGGCACCGGCAATATGAAGCTGGCCCTGAACGGCGCGCTGACCATAGGCACCGACGATGGCGCGAACATCGAAATCCGCCAGAACGTGGGCGACGACAACATCTTCATCTTCGGCCTGAAAACCCCCGAGGTGCAGGCCTTGAAGCAAAGCGGCTACCAGTCCATGCGCTACTACGAGAACACGCCCGCCCTGAAAGCGGTGCTGGACGCCATCGCCGGCGGCCAGTTCTCGCCGGATGAGCCCGGCCGCTACCGCGCCCTGGTCGACACCCTGCTATGGGGCGGCGACCACTACCTGCTGCTGGCCGACTACGCATCCTATGTGGCCACCCAGGCGCAGGTGGACGACCTGTACCGCCAGCCGGCGGCCTGGTGCGCCAAGGCCATCACCAATGTGGCGGGCATGGGCGTGTTTTCGTCGGACCGCACCATCCGTGAATACGCGCAACAGATCTGGCACATTGCCCCGGACGCGCTATAAAGCAAACGCGGTGACAGACAACACCGCATAGCGCCGTCCATTTCTGATTAAACCCACTCCAAGATCGGTTCCTATGCTGCACGCCCACGATGTTGAAATGATTTGTGGCGCACGCCACGGAGACCCGTTTGCGGTGCTGGGCCCCCATGCCGCAGCCGCGGGCCACACCTCGGTGCGCTGCTTTCTGCCAGGCGCACGCAGCGTGGCGGTGGCATCGGCCAAGGGGGTGCTGCTGGGCCCACTGGCGTTGCGAGACGAAGCCGGCTTTTTTGAGGGCGAGGTCGCGCTGTTGCCCGGCACTGCCTACCGCCTGCAGGTCGAATGGGCCGATGGCCATAGCGCCAGCATCGAAGACCCGTACCGGTTCCCGCTGGTACTGGCGGAAATGGATGTCTGGCTGCTGGGCGAAGGCACGCATCTGCGCCCGTACGAGGTGCTGGGTGCACGGCCCAGCGTGATGGACGGCGTGGCCGGCACCAGCTTTGCCGTGTGGGCGCCGAATGCCAGCCGGGTCAGCGTGGTCGGCGACTTCAACTTCTGGGACGGCCGCTGCCACCCCATGCGCTGCCGACGCGAGTGCGGCGTGTGGGAGCTGTTCCTGCCCGGCGTGCAAGCCGGCGCCAAATACAAATACGAGATCCGCAGCCAAAGCGGCGAGGTGCTGCCGGCCCGCGCCGACCCCTATGCCTTACAGGCCGAGCTGCGCCCGGCCACCGCCAGCGTGGTGGCCCAGCTGCCGCCCTTTGTACCGCCATCGCCCGATCGCAAGCACGCCAACGCCCTGGACGCGCCGATCAGCATTTACGAAGTCCATCTGGGCTCATGGCGGCGCAAAGAGGGCAACCAGTGGCTGGACTGGGACGAACTCGGCGACAGCCTGGTGGCCTACGCCGTCGAGATGGGCTTCACCCACCTGGAACTGCTGCCCATCAGCGAACACCCGTTCGATGGCTCCTGGGGCTACCAGCCAGTAGGCATGTACGCACCTACGGCCCGTTTCGGTGACCCGGCAGGTTTTGCGCGTTTCGTGGCCCGCTGCCATGCCAAAGGCGTGGGTTTGATACTGGACTGGGTGCCCGCCCACTTCCCCACCGATGCGCACGGCCTGGGCAACTTCGACGGCACGCATCTGTACGAATACGCCGACCCGCGCGAAGGCTTCCACAACGACTGGAACACGCTGATCTACAACCTGGGCCGCACCGAGGTCAGCAACTTCCTGGTCGGCAACAGCCTGTACTGGCTGGAGCGCTTTGGGGTGGACGGCCTGCGTGTAGACGCCGTAGCCTCTATGCTGTACCGCGACTACAGCCGCAAGGCCGGCGAATGGATTCCCAATGTGCACGGCGGGCGCGAAAACCTGGAAACCATCGCCTTCCTCAAGCGCATGAACGAGGTGGTCGGCACCGAGCGCTCGCAGGCCATCACCCTGGCCGAAGAATCCACCGCCTTCCCCTCGGTTTCGAGGCCCACCTACGCGGGTGGCCTGGGCTTTCACTACAAATGGAATATGGGCTGGATGCACGACACCCTGGCCTATATGGAGCGCGACCCCATCTACCGCAAGCACCACCAGGGCGAGATCAGCTTCAGCCTGGTCTATGCGTTTACCGAAAACTTTGTGCTGCCGATTTCGCACGACGAAGTGGTGCACGGCAAGGGCTCGCTGCTGAACAAGATGCCGGGCGACCGCTGGCAGCAGTTCGCCAACCTGCGCGCCTTCCTGGGCTACATGTATGCGCACCCGGGCAAGAAGCTGCTGTTCATGGGCTGCGAATTTGCCCAGGACCGCGAGTGGAACCACGACCAAAGCCTGGACTGGCATCTGCTGGACCACGCGCCCCATGCCGGCATACAGCGCCTGGTACGCGACCTGAACACCTTGTACCGCGCCACACCGGCGCTGTACCAGCTGGACTTTGTACCCACCGGATTCGAGTGGCTGGAGCACAACGATACCGAGCACTCCGTGCTCAGCTTTGTGCGCCGCGGCCTGGATAAACGCTCCTTTATAGTGGCGGTATGCAACTTCACCCCGAACGTCTGGAACGGCTACCGGCTCGGCGTACCCCAGCCTGGCACCTACCACGAACGCCTGAACACCGACTCGGCCCACTACGGCGGCAGCAATGTGGGCACGCCACTTGCAACGGCTACCGCAGACGACACAGCCTGGCACGGCCAGGCCCATTCGGTCGTCCTTAACCTACCGCCACTGGCCACTGTCTTCCTCGAATGGAAAGCCTGAAAACGCCGTCCCACCCCAAGCTCCCCACAGAGCGCTCCGCCCTGCCGGCCGTACCCAGCGTACAGCCTGGCCAACCCTGGCCATTGGGCAGCAGCTTTGACGGCAAAGGCGTGAACTTCGCCGTGTTTTCCGCCCATGCCCAGGCCATGGAGGTCTGCGTGTTCGATCCCAGCGGCCAGCATGAAATCACCCGTTTCCGCCTGCCGGCCCACACCAGCGACGTATGGCACGGCTACCTGCCCGGCGCCCAGCCCGGCCTGGTCTACGGCCTGCGTGCGCACGGCGCTTGGCGGCCCGACCGGGGGCACCGTTTTGATGCATCCAAGCTGCTGCTCGACCCGTATGCGCGCGACATCGTGGGCCAATTCAGCTGGCGCGACGAGCACTTTGCCGGCGACCGGCTGCACCCGCGCCATATGGACACCCGCGACAACGCCGCGCTGGCATTGAAAGCCCGCGTCGTTTTTGATAATTTCGACTGGCGTGGCGACCAGCCACCGCAGGTGCCGCTGGCCGACTCGGTGATCTACGAGTGCCATGTCAAAGGCTTCTCCAAGCTGAATGAAAACGTGCCACCCGCGCTGCGCGGCAGCTATGCGGGGCTGGCGCACCCAGCGTCGGTGGCCCATCTGCGGCGCCTGGGCATTACCGCGGTCAGCCTGCTGCCGGTGCACTACGCGCTCAGCGAAGAGCGGCTGGTCGGCATGGGCCTGGGCAACTACTGGGGCTACAACACCCTGGGCTTCTTCAGCGTCGACCCGCGCATGGCCAGCGGCGCAGATAGCCTGTCGCCGCGCGATGAATTCCGCACCATGGTCAAAACCCTGCACGCCGCCGGGCTGGAGGTGTTGCTGGACGTGGTCTACAACCACACGGCCGAATCCGGCGAAGACGGCCCGACCATCAGCTTCCGCGGGCTGGACAACGCCAGCTACTACCGCCTGCCGCCCGACGCGCCCGCCTACTACGACAACTACTCCGGCTGCGGCAACACGCTGGACATCCGCCAGCCGCGCGTGCTGCAAATGGTGATGGACAGCCTGCGCTACTGGGTCGGCGAGATGCATGTCGACGGCTTCCGCTTCGACCTGGCGCCGGTGCTGGGCCGCACCGACCACGGCTTTGACCGCAACAGCGCGTTCTTCACCGCCGTGGCGCAAGACCCGGTGCTGTCGCGTGTGAAGATGATTGCCGAGCCCTGGGATCTGGGCCCGGGCGGCTACCAGACCGGCGGCTTCCCGCGCGGCTGGCTCGAATGGAACGACCATTTCCGCGACAGCATGCGCGGCTTCTGGGTACAGACCGCCGCCGCCCCCGACGCGGTGCAGCTGGAAAACACCCGCGCCGACCTGGCCCTGCGCTTGTGCGGTTCGTCCGACATCTACCAGCCGCGCCAGCGCTCCCCGGCCGAATCGGTCAACTACGTGGTGTCGCACGACGGCTTCACCCTGCGCGACCTGGTCAGCTACAACCAGCGCCACAACGAAGCCAACGGTGAAGAGAATCGCGACGGCCACGGCCACAGCCTGAACTTCAACTGCGGCGTCGAAGGCCCTAGCGACGACCCGGCGGTCAACGCGCTGCGCGGGCGTTTGCAACGCGCCCTGCTTGCTACCACTTTGCTAGCACAAGGCACACCACTGGTCTGCGCTGGAGACGAATTAGGCCATACCCAAGGTGGCAACAACAACCCCTATTGCCAGGACAACCCGACCACCTGGATCGACTGGGCGGCCGCCGATGAAGACCTGATCGCCTTCACCACCCGCGTGATCGCGCTGCGCCGCCAGGCCCTGCCCTTCGCCAACCACTGGTACAGCGGCGTGGCCGACGCCCTAGGCCTGCACGACCTGGCCTGGCTGCGCGGCAGCGGCGTGCCGCTGGAAGGCAACTCCTGGCACGACCCGCATTACCGCGCCCTCGGCTGCCTGATCGGCAAACCCGGCCGGGCCAAGGCACCGCTGCTGCTGCTGGTCAACGCCGGCAGCACCGTAGACGACTTTCTGCTGCCCGCCGGTGTCTGGCAATGCGTGCTGGACACCAGCCACCCACGGGGGCTGAGCAGTTGGCAGGGCCAGGGCGAAGTGGTGTTTCCGCTGCCCGCCAATAGCCTGGTGCTACTGGCGGCGGCCGGGGCCGGGCTGCAACTGTAAAGCTACAGCCGGGCGCCTTGCAGTGGCCGTCCAGCCATGCGCGTCAAGATGCCCAACGGGCTTTGATCCGGCCGGTATTGGTGCTGCGCCGGCAGGAAGAAGGTCTGCTCCAGCATGAACTGGCCGCTGTCCACGGCATGCAAGGTCTGGTCCGAGAAACACACCCAGGTACTGCTCGGCGCAAACGCGGCCACGGTGCGCGGCGCCTCGCGCTGGTAGTGGAGGTCGCGCTTCATGTGGTCGTGCAGCTGCAGCATCATGTGGTCGTACTCGCTGCGCAGTGATTTAGTGATGCGCAGGCTGCGCAGCAAGCGCGCTTCCCAGGGACGGAAAGCCGGAATCAAGGGCAGGAACTGCTCGGCCATCGCCTCGAACGACTCGCCGACACGCCACATCCGCGGCTGCTGCGGATTCAGGTTGCTGAACACCCGCAGAATCCGCTCGCCCCGGTTCGGCCGCGACGGAAACGCATCCACATGCAAGCGCCGGTCGTCGGCGCGCCAGGACTGCACGCGCGATGCGACTTCGGTCGGCCGGTAACTGGTGGGCTCGATCCGCAGGTGCGCGCTGTAGCGGGGAAACATGTCGTTCACCAGCTGCAGGGCCTGGTGACGGTAGCGCCGCATCATGCCGTTGAGCAGCTCCAGCTCTTCCGGCGTGCCGGTAGCGCCTTTGACCACACCGCGGGCCGGTTGGCTGATGTTGCGGGCCTTGGGGTCGCGCAGATCGGCGCGCAGCAACCGCTGCTCGGGTGCCGACAATTCGAAGCCCATGCTCGGAAAGTACAACACACCGCCGCGCTCCAGCGCCTGGATCGATGAATCTTCAGATTGGCGCCCGGCCCATTCGGCGCCGGGCAATTCCACGATAGCTTGGTACATGGCTGGATTGTCCCAGAGTCTTGCGGCGCATTACTCCCGCCCTGTGAAGCCCAGGCAAAGCTGCGAACCAGGCCCTCCATCCACAGGTCCGAAAACGGCTAGTTACCCGCCCCGGCGCGCGTACCATCGAATGCATGAACACCGAAAACCTGCAAAACGACGACGCCTGCTACCGGGCCATGCAGGCCCGCGATGCGCGCTTTGACGGCTGCTTTTTCACCGGCGTGACCTCCACCGGCATCTACTGCCGGCCAGTCTGTGGCGTCAAAACCCCGAAGCGCGAAAACTGCCGCTTCTTCGGCCACGCGGCCCAGGCCGAACATGCGGGCTTCCGCCCCTGTTTGCGCTGCCGGCCCGAGCTGGCGCCGCATTCGCTGGTCTGGTCGTTCCAGGACGCGACCAGCATCCTGGCCCACCAGGCGGCACGGCTGCTGGACGAGCCCGCCGCCTGGAGCACCGAATCGGCTACCGCCCAGGCCCTGGCCACGCGGCTGGGCATCAGCGACCGGCATCTGCGCCGGATTTTCGAGGCCCAGTTCGGCGTGTCGCCGCTGCAATACCTGCAGACCCGGCGCCTGCTGACGGCCAAGCAGCTGCTGGCCGACACCCAGCTGCCGATCGCCCAGATCGCGCTGGTCAGCGGCTTTGCCAGTGTGCGGCGCTTCAACGCAGTGTTTGCCGAACACTACGGGCTGAACCCTTCGCAGCTGCGGCGCAGCAAGCCGGCAGCCGCCAGCCGCGGCGGCATGGCCATCCGCCTCGGCTACCGCCCGCCGTACGACGTGCCGGCCATGCTGGCGTTCCTGCAGAAGCGCCAGATCAATGCTATCGAATCCGTAGCTGGTAGCGCTGGTAATACCTGCGTCGCACGCACTTTTTGCTTGGAATCTGCGGGCACACTGCACCGCGGCTGGCTGACGGCCGAATTCGTGCCCGAACGCCACCATGTGCTGCTGCACGTCAGCGACTCGCTGCATGGCGTGCTGCCCCTGGTGATCCACCGGGTGCGCGCCCTGCTCGACCTGGACGCCGACCCGAAAGCCATCAACCGCGTGCTGCACAGCCGCTTCCCCGACGGCGACGGCCTGCGGGTGCCGGGGGCACTGGACGGCTTCGAGCTGGCGGTGCGCGCCGTGCTGGGCCAGCAGATCACCGTCGCCGCGGCCCGGACTCTGGCGCAGCGCCTGGTGGATGGCTTTGGTGAGGCCATAGACACACCGATCCCGGAACTCAGCCGGCTCTTCCCCACACCGGCGGTGCTGGCCCAGCTGCCGGGCGACGCGCTCGGCCAGTTGGGCATCGTGCGGCAGCGCCAGGCCGCGATCCTGGCCCTGGCCCGGGCGGTCGCCGACGGCCAGCTGCAGCTGCACGGTGGCGCCCAGGTGCATGCCACGGTGGAGGCGCTGAAAGCCCTGCCCGGCATAGGCGACTGGACCGCGCAGTACATTGCCATGCGGGCACTGCGCTGGCCGGATGCGTTTCCGGCTGGCGATGTGGCCCTGCACAAGGCGTTGGGCGTGCAGGACGAAAAATACCCAAGTCGGGCCGCCGAAGCCGCCTCGCAGGCCTGGAAGCCCTGGCGCAGCTACGCTGTGCTACGCGCCTGGGCTGAGCTGCCCGCCCCGGTTACTATTAAAAAGATAGCTACCACCGCTTAACCTACCTGCGCTAATGCCATAATTTTTATGAAGTTCTCTGACACCGCGGTACAGACCCGCTTTGACACTCCGCTGGGCAGCATGCTGGCTGCCGCCACCGACGTAGGCCTGTGCGGCCTGTGGTTCGACGCCCAGAAGCATCTGCCCGACATCGCGCATTGGCCAACGGAACCCACACACCCGGTGCTGCGCCAAACCGAGGCAGCGATGCTGGCCTATTTCGGCGGCGACATGGCGGACTTCCAGGTGCCGCTGGACCTGCGCGGCGGCACCGCCTTCCAGCAAGCCGTTTGGCAGGCGCTGCTGCGGATTCCCAGCGGCGCCACCACCACCTACGGCGCGCTGAGCCACGGCCTGGGCCGACCCAGCGCGGTGCGGGCGGTAGCTGGCGCGGTTGGGCGCAACCCGGTCAGCGTCATCGTGCCCTGCCACCGGGTGCTGGGCTCGGACGGCTCACTCACCGGCTACGCGGGTGGGCTGGAGCGCAAGACCGCGCTGCTGCAGCGCGAAGCCACGCGCCAGGCGTTGCTGCTGTGAGCGCCGTGCCCGCCACAGCCAAAGCCAAACCCTGGCTGCTGGACTTCGCCGCGCTGGCGGCGATCTGGGGCGCATCCTTTCTGTTCATGCGGATTACGGTGCTGGAATTTGGCGCCGTGCCCACCGCCGCCGTGCGCGTGCTGGTGGCCGCGCTGTCGCTGCTGCCGCTGATCTGGTTGCGCGGCCTGCTGCCCGACCTGCGCCGGCACTGGAAGCCGGTGCTACTGATCGGCATGCTGAATTCAGGCATTCCGTTCGCGCTGTTTTCGTTTGCGCTGCTGTCCATCACCACCGGCTTGTCGGCCATCTTGAACGCCACCGTGCCGCTGTTTGGCGCGCTGATCGCCTGGGCCTGGCTGAACGACCGGCCCAACGCCTCGCGCAGCCTGGGCCTGGTGATCGGCTTTGTCGGTGTGGCCTTGCTGGCCTGGGACAAAGCCAGCTTCAAGCCCGACGCCAACGGCATCGCCCCCGGCTGGGCGGTGCTGGCCTGCCTGCTGGCATCGATCTGCTACGGCATCAGCGGCAGCTACACCAAGCGCTTTCTGATGCAGGTGCCGCCCATGGTCACAGCCACCGGCAGCCAGATCGGCGCGACGTTGGGTCTGGCGCTTCCGGCCCTGTGGCTCTGGCCGGCGCAGTGGCCTAGCGGACACGCCTGGCTGGCGGTGGTGGTGCTGGGCGTGGTCTGCACCGGGCTGGCCTACATCCTGTTCTTCCGGCTGATCAGCAATGTGGGCCCAGCCAAGACGCTGACCGTGACCTTTGTGGTGCCGGTGTTCGCCTTGTTCTACGGCGCGGTGTTCCTGGGCGAAACACTGACCCCCTGGATGCTGGGCTGCGGCCTGGTGGTGGTCTTCGGTACGGCGCTGGCCACCGGCTTGTTGCGCTTGCCAACACGCAAATCCGCTTCCTAGGAGGAACCCGTATTCCCCGGCGCTGTACCCACCGTACAATCCGCTCCGCCGCGCCTTCAAAGCGCTTTGGAGAAACCACGATGCCCGCCGTATCCCCCGAAAAAATGCACCTCAAGCTGCAGCAACTCTGGCAGCAGCTCTACCCCGACCAGCCCGTAAATAAGCTGGAGCCGTTCTTCGCCGAGCTGCAAGCCGCCGCCCAGGCCGCCAGCCCGCCGCCGCCAGCCACCTGGTTCAAGGAAGTGGTGGTGTATTCGCTGTACGTCGACCTGTTCAACCAGGATTTCAAGGGCCTGAGCGCGCGTCTGGGCTATCTGCAAGACCTGGGCGTGACCTGCCTGTGGTTGCTGCCGATACTCGATTCGCCGATGCGCGACGCGGGCTTCGACATCAGCGACTATCGCCTTATCCGCAGCGAACTGGTGGGTGGCAGCGATGCCGCATCCCAAGCCACTTTCGCCAGCTTTCTGGCCGAAGCGCACCGCCGCGGCATCCGGGTGATATTCGACGTGGCCATGAACCACTGTTCGGACCAGCACCAGTGGTTCCAGGAAGCCCGCAAAGGCCCGGACAACCCCTACCGCGACTACTTCATCTGGAGCGACACGACCGAGAAGTACAAAGAGGCACGCATCATCTTCAAAGGCATGATGCCGAGCAATTGGCATCCGCTACCGGAAGAGCCCGGCACCTACTTTTTTCATCGCTTCTTCGACTCGCAGCCGGACCTGAACTACCGCAACCCGGAGGTGCTGCTGGCCATGTGCCGGGTTCTGCTGTTCTGGGTGGCGCAGGGTGTGGATGGCTTCCGCGCCGATGCAATTCCCTATCTGTGGAAGGAAGAAGGCACGATCTGCGAGAACCTACCGGGCACGCACACCATCGTCAAGTTCTTCCGCGCGGTGCTGGATGCCGTGCGCCCCGGCACCATCCTGCTGGCCGAGGCGTGCCAGCCGCCGGCCGAGGTGGTCACCTATTTTGGCGACAGTGATGAATGCCAGGCGGCCTACCATTTCCCGGTGATGCCGCGCATCTACCTGGCGCTGGCCCGGGGCTCGGCGAAACCGATTTTCGAGACCTTGTCGACCGCCTTCACACCGGAGATTCCGGCCGACTGCGGCTGGTTCTCCTTCCTGCGCTGCCACGACGAGCTGACCCTGGAGATGGTGACGCCGGCCGAGCGCAAAGCCATCCACGCCGCCTACTGCCTGCAGCCCGAGTGGGACTTCCGCCAGGGCGAAGGCATTGCCTCGCGCCTGGTCGACCTGTTCCGCCACGACCCGGCGGCGTTGCAGCTGGCCTTCAGCATCAGCTTCACCCTGCTGGGCACGCCCGTGGTGTTCTATGGCGACGAGTTCGCCAAACCCAACGACGACAAGTTCCAGCGCGAACAGGAAGCCCTGACCGGCTACCAAGACGCCCGCTACCGGGTGCGCGGCGCCGTCGATTGGTCGGCCGTCGATGCCGCCCTGGCCGACCCGGCCAGCCTGCCGGCCCGCACCCATGCCGGCGTGCGCGCCATGCTGGCGGTACGCCGGGCACACCCGGCCCTGGCCGGCGGCAACTTCCAACCGCTCGCCGGCCTGGACGACCGCATCCTCGCCTATGTGCGCGGCACGGCCGAACAGCGGGTGCTGGTGGTGCAGAACCTGTCGACCGACACGGTGAATGTGCCTGTGCCGGGTGGCAGCAGCTGGCGCTTGGTCTACGGCACGCACGACCTGGCCCAAGGAGTGCTTACCCTGCCACCCAAAGGCTTCAGCTGGTTCGCCGCCTGATATTCCATCCACATTTTTGGGACCGACCATGGCTTCCGACCTTCTGAACCAACGCAGCGCGGGCGTCTTGCTCCACCCCACTTCCCTGCCCGGCCCGCACGGCTGCGGCGACTTCGGGCCGAACGCGTATTACTTTGTCGACTGGCTGCACACCGCCGGCCAGTCGCTATGGCAGACCCTGCCGCTCGGGCCGATCGGTCCGGGCGACTCGCCGTATATGGGTAGCTCGGCATTTGCCGGCAATCCGCTGCTGGTGGCGTTCGAGCCGCTGGTCGAGCGCGGCTGGATCGCTAAAGGCGCGCTGGCAGCCCAGTTCAACGACGAAAAGATCGACTTCAGCCAGGTCGTGCCCTGGCGCTTGCAGAAACTGCGTGAGGCTTTTGCCGGGTTCCAGCAGCATGCCACTGCGGCCGACCAGCAGGCCTTTGAGGCCTGGCTGCTGGCAGAAAGCAGCTGGGTCGCCGACTACACCCTGTTCATGGCACTGGACCAGGCGCACAGCCCGGCGCTCTGGCCCGAATGGCCTACGGCCCTGGCGCAACGCGAACCGGCGGCTTTGACCGCGGCGCGTGCCGAGCATGCGGCAGAAATCGGCTTCTGGGGCTTTGTGCAGTGGCAGTTTGATGTGCAGTGGAAGCAGCTCAAGGCCTACGCCAACCAGAAAAATGTACACATGGTCGGCGACCTGCCGATCTTCATCGCCCACCACTCCAGCGACTGCTGGTCGCGGCCCGACCTGTACGAGCTGGACGCCAGCGGTAACCCGAACGTGATCGCCGGCGTGCCGCCCGACTTCTTCTCGGAAACCGGCCAGCGCTGGGGCAACCCGCTGTACAACTGGGCCGCCATGAAGGCCGACGGTTACAGCTGGTGGATAGAGCGCGTGAAGCGCCAGCTGAGCCTGGCCGACGTGGTGCGCATCGACCATTTCCGCGGCTTTGTCGGCTACTGGGAAATCCCGGCCAGCGAACCGACCGCCGTCAAAGGCCGCTGGATGCCCGGGCCGGACTACGACCTGTTCGCTGCCATCGAAGCCGCCTTGGGCAAGCTGCCCATCATTGCCGAAGACCTGGGTGTGATCACCGACGAAGTGGTGGCGCTGCGCACCCGGGCCGGCTTCCCGGGCATGCGGATTCTGCAGTTCGCGTTCTCTGACGACGCGGGCAACAACTTCCTGCCGCACAACTATGAGCGCGACACCGTGGTCTACAGCGGTACGCACGACAACGACACCATCCAGGGCTGGTGGGCCGATTGCACCGAGCGCGAACGCGCCTATGCCGGCGAGTACCTGCACACCGATGGCAGCGATGTGCATTGGGCGATGATCCGCGCCTGCGCCCAGTCGGTGGCCAACCATGCGATCTGCCAGTTCCAGGACGTGCTGGGTCTGGACGGCAGCCACCGCATGAACACCCCGGGCACGGTGGGTTGCTGGACCTGGCGTTTCAAGTGGGATTGGGTCAATGCTGCGGCTGCAGAAACCCTGGTCCGCATCACCGCCGCGGCCCGCCGCACCGGCTTCGAACGCCTGCCCTTGCCCGCCTACCCGGAAGGCAAGAACAAGCCGTAGCGTGGAGCCGGCAATCTGGGGCACAATGCCAGCGTTACTGTACTTTTTATAGCAGCTAGCGCAGGTGGAATATGCGCTGGCGGCCTATTTGGCTTGAAGTTTTACCCCAGGACGCTATGACCACTGCCGAAGTTTTCTCCCTGGCCGCCACGCTCATCTGCCTGCTGTGCTTGGCGCTGGCCGCGATGGCAGCCTATGTTGCACGCCGCGCCGCCGGAGCCGCCCGCGATGCGCAAACCGCCACGGCGCTGTTGCTGCGGCAGCAAGAAGTACATGAAGCCGTGGCCGCCGCCAGCGCCGTGCAACGCGAAGCCGAACACGCGCAGCGCCTGGCGGCCGAGCTCAGCCGAGCCTATGGTTTGCTGGGTTTGTTTGCCGATTCTTTTGGCGACATCGATATGCAGCAGTCGCAGCAGATAGCCGACACCAAGGCCGACCTGGCCGGCGAGATTGCCAACCAGGCGCAGGAATTTGTCAGCTCCAGCCACCACCAGCTAGACGAGGCACCGCCACAGGAAATCGACCGCGCGGTGCACGGTTTTCACAAGGCGCTGGCCGAAGTGCGCGCCATGCGCGAAGACGTGGAACGCGAACAGGCCGCGGTCGAACGCCAGCGCACCAGCCTGCGCTGAGCAGATAGTTAAACCAGGCTTTTACGCTGCCACCAACCCAGCAGCTCGTTCGCCACCAAGGCGCCCAGCACCAGCGAGCCACCCAGCAGCACCGACTTGGCCGGCGCCTCGCCCGCGCCCAGCCACACCAGGACGATGCCGAACAGCACCTCCAGCAGCGCCAGCAAAGACACTTCGGGCGCCTTCAGCACGCGCGCACACCACACCGACAGCACGCAGGGAATCGCCAACTGCACCGCGCCCAGCATGGCCAGCAGGCCAACGTCACGCGCCGTGGCCTGGAACGGCAAGGCCAGCGGCAAGGTCAGCGCCGTCGACAGGATCGCGCCGACCAGCACCGAAGGCACCAGGTCCACATCCTGGCCCTTGGCGTGGCTGCGCTGCACCACGGTCCAGTTGACCGCACCGGCAATCGGCACGCACAGTGCTACCAGGCTGCCGACCCACTGGCCGGAGTCGCCGGCCAGGCTCAGCTGGGTGCCGTACATGGTGGCAATGCCCACGCCGGCCACCGCTATCGCCACCCAGGTGCGCAAGGGCAGCCGGTGGCCGATGAAGATGCGCGCCAGCAAGGCGGTGAACAAGGGGCCCAGGGCCATGGTCACCAGCACATTGGCCACCGGGCTCATGCTCAGCGCCACCATGAAAGCGGTGAACATCACCGACCAGCACACGCCCGACATCCACAGCGCCGAGCCACCCTGGCGGATCTTGGTGAACACCACGCGGCCTTGCAGCAGCGGCAGGATCACCAGCAAGGACAGCACGGTGAAAGCGCTGCGCCAGAAGGTGATTTCAAAGCTGTGCGCCGACTCCAGATGCCGGGTGGTAACACCCGCGATGGACCACATCAGCGTAACCACCACCATCATAAAAACAGCGCGCGTGTGAGATAACTTCATAGGTAGATTGTCAACCAGGCATGCAAAGAAAAACCCCGGCACGCCGCAAAGCGTCCGGGGTTTCAGCGGCCAGTCATCCACCTAATGGTGGACGCGGCTACCGATTAACGGCCAGCGCGCTTGCGTTCGCTCTCAGTGAGGTAGCGCTTGCGCAGACGGATCGACTTCGGCGTGATTTCCACCAGCTCGTCGTCCTCGATGAACTCGACGCCGTATTCCAGCGTGCAGTCGATCGGTGGCGTGATCTTGATCGCGTCTTCCTTGCCGGACACGCGGAAGTTGGTCAGCTGCTTGGTACGCGTGGCGTTGACCACCAGATCGTTGTCGCGGCTGTGGATACCGACAATCATGCCTTCGTACACCGGGTCGTTGGCGCGCACGAACATGCGGCCGCGATCGTCCAGCTTGCCCAGCGCGTAGGTGAAGATTTCACCAGCGTCCATGGAGATCAGCACACCATTCTTGCGGCCACCGATGTCGCCCTTGTGCGCCTCGTAGGTGTCGAAGATGTTGGAGATCAGACCGGAACCTCGGGTCAAGTTCAGGAATTCGTTGGTGAAACCGATCAGGCCACGGGCCGGGATGCGGTATTCGAGGCGGACGCGGCCACGGCCGTCCGGCTCCATGTTCACCAGCTCGCCCTTGCGCTCGCCCAGGGCTTGCATCACGCCACCTTGGTGTGCGTCTTCGATGTCGGCGGTCACCAGCTCGATAGGTTCGTACTTCTCGCCGTTGACTTCCTTCATCACCACGCGGGGCTTGGACACGGCCAGCTCATAGCCTTCACGGCGCATGTTTTCCAGCAGGATGGTCAAGTGCAGTTCGCCGCGGCCCATGACTTCGAAGATACCTTCTTCGTCGGTTTCCTTGACGCGCAAAGCCACGTTGTGTTGCAGCTCTTTTTGCAGGCGGTCCCAGATCTGGCGGCTGGTCACGTACTTGCCTTCGCGGCCAGCCAGCGGGCTGGTGTTGACGCAGAAGTTCATGGTCAGGGTGGGCTCGTCAACCTTCAGCATCGGCAGCGGTGCGGGGTTGGTCGGGTCGGTAATGGTCACGCCGATACCGATGTCGCCGATACCGTTGATCAGCACGATTTCGCCTGGGCCGGCTTCAGCGGCCTGCACGCGTTCCAGACCTTGGAAGGTCAGGACCTGGTTGATACGGCCTTTGACGGGCTTGCCGTCCGGGCCTTCCATGACCACCACGTCCATCATGGGCTTGATCGTGCCCTGGCTGATGCGGCCCACGCCGATACGGCCGACAAAGGACGAGAAGTCGAGTGCCGAAATCTGCAACTGCAGCGGCGCTTCGGGGTCGCCCTTTTGGGCTGGCACGTGCTTGAGCACGGTGTTGAACAGGGCCGACATGTCGGGGCCCCACTGTTCACCCTGCGCGCCTTCTTCCAGCGACGACCAGCCGTTGATGCCGGAGGCGTACACCACGGGGAAGTCCAGCTGTTCATCGGTCGCGCCCAGCTTGTCGAACAAATCGAAAGCGGCGTTGACCACGAAGTCGGGACGTGCACCGGGCTTGTCCACCTTGTTCACCACCAGAATCGGCTTCAGACCCAGGGCCAAGGCCTTCTTGGTCACGAAGCGGGTTTGCGGCATAGGGCCTTCTTGCGCATCGATCAGCAGCACCACGCCGTCGACCATGCTTAGTGCACGTTCCACTTCACCGCCGAAGTCGGCGTGACCGGGGGTGTCGACGATGTTGATGTGCGTGCCTTCCCAGGTCACGGCACAGTTCTTGGCCAGAATCGTGATGCCACGTTCTTTTTCGATGGCGTTGTTGTCCATCACCGTGTCGACCACTTTTTCGTGTTCGGCAAAGGTACCGGACTGGCGCAGCAGCTGGTCGACCATGGTGGTCTTGCCATGATCGACGTGGGCGATGATGGCGATATTACGGATTTGTTTAATGCTCATATTTCTCTACTCCTAAATCGGTTGGCTCTCTGCTTTTTGCGCCTGGGCCAAAATCTGGCCAATATCCAGCGGGCTTAGCAGTCGCCCTGGTATCAATTCACCGCTCTTCACCTGGGCCGTGCCCAGCAAAGCCGGTGGGTTATCGCTGTAGACCGCCACATGGGCAGCGTCTGGCCAGTCACCCCGGCGTCGCACACCGCTGAGGAACCGCCCTGCATTCTCCGTATCCAGCGTGACATGCCGGTGTTGCGGCAGCAGCGCATCCACCGGCAGCAGGCACGCCAGCCGCTCGTCTTCGGTCATGGCCTCGAGTGCCGCCAGACTCACACACTGGCCAATCACAAAGTCGCCGGTCGCAATCCGGCGCAAAGCCGTCAAATGCGCACCGCAACCCAAGGCTTCGCCTATGTCTTCGCCCAGCGTGCGGATATAGGTTCCCTTGCTGCACTTAGCTATTATTTTTATAGCTTCATGCGCAGATTCCGCCTCTGCCAAAGCCACTTCCAGCTGAAAAATCTCCACATCACGTGCAGGCCGCTCAATCTCTATGCCTTCACGTGCGTACTCGTACAAAGCCTTGCCGTCGCGCTTCAAGGCGCTGTACATCGGCGGCACCTGCTGGATTGGGCCAGTAAAGCGCCGCACCACCGTATCAATCTGCGACTGCGTCACCGCCACCGGCCGGGTCTCAACTACATCGCCCTCGGCATCGCCGGTACTGGTCTTGACGCCCAACCGGGCCACGGCCAGATAGGTTTTGTCAGCATCCAAATGCAGCTGGCTGAACTTGGTGGCAGCCCCAAAACACAAGGGCAGCACACCGGTGGCCAGAGGGTCCAGCGTGCCGGTATGGCCAGCCTTCTCGCCACGCAGCAGCCATTTCACTTTTTGCAGCGCGTCGTTGCTCGACAGGCCCAGAGGCTTGTCCAGCAGCAGCACCCCGTGCACGGGGCGCCTGGCAACCCGTACACGTGGCGTTGCGGTCATGGTGCTCAGTCTTCCTTGGCCCGGGATGCCACCGCCCGCGCAATCAGCGCGTTCATGTCGGAGGCTTTCTCGGTGGTCCGGTCAAAGTGAAAGTGCAAAGTCGGCACGGTATGGATGTGCAAGCGCTTGAACAAGCCAGCACGCAGAAAGCCTGCGGCCTGGTTCAAACCCTCGGTGCATTCGTCCGGGTTGCCCGTCAGCACGCTGAAGAACACCTTGGCGTGCGCATAGTCGGGCGTGACCTCCACCGCCTGGATCGTGACCATGCCCACCCGCGGGTCTTTCAACTCGCGGGCGATCAGCTCGGTCAGATCCCGTTGGATCTGGTCGGCGACTTTGAGGCTGCGATTCGGCGCAGCGGCTTTGCGTTTGACCATTACAGGGTACGGGCGATTTCTTTGATCTCAAAGAATTCCAACTGGTCACCCACGGCGATGTCGTTGTAGTTCTTGAGCTTGATACCGCACTCGAAGCCTTCGCGCACTTCGCGTACATCGTCCTTGACGCGCTTGAGCGAATCAATTTCACCGGTGTAGATGACGATGTTTTCGCGCAGCAGGCGGAAGCGGGCACTGCGGTTGACAGAACCGTTGGTAACCATACAACCGGCCACCGTACCAATCTTGGACGCAACGAACACGGTGCGGATCTCGGCCATACCGATGACTTCTTCGCGTTGCTCGGGAGCCAGCATGCCAGCCATGGCAGCCTTCAACTCATCGACGGCGTCGTAAATGATGTTGTAGTACTTCAGGTCGACAGCATTGTTCTCGGCCAGCTTACGCGCACCGGCATCGGCACGCACGTTGAAACCGATCACGATGGCCTTGGAGGCGATCGCCAGATTGACGTCGGACTCGCTGATCCCGCCCACAGCGGCGTAGACCATTTGCACCTTGACTTCGTCGGTCGACAGCTTGAGCAGCGACTGGGCCAAAGCCTCTTGCGAACCCTGCACGTCGGCCTTGACGATGATCGGCAACATCTTGACCTCGCCCGCCGTGATGTCGGTGAACATGGTTTCCAGCTTGGCGGCTTGCAGCTTGGCCAGCTTGGTGTTGCGGAACTTGCCGGCACGGTAGGTGGCGATTTCACGGGCCCGACGTTCGTCGAGCAAGACCATGAATTCATCACCGGCTTGCGGCACTTCGGTTAGACCCTGGATTTCCACCGGGATCGACGGACCAGCGGACTTGGACGGCTTGCCGTTCTCGTCCAGCATGGCGCGCACGCGGCCGTAGGTAGAACCTGCCAGCACGATGTCACCGGTCTTCAAAGTACCCGACTGCACCAGCACGGTGGCTACCGGGCCCTTGCCCTTGTCCAGACGCGCTTCGATCACCAGGCCCTTGGCCATGGCGTCGACCGGTGCCTTCAGTTCCAGCACTTCGGCCTGCAGCAGCACTTGTTCCAGCAGCTCGTCGATACCCTGGCCGGTTTTGGCCGACACGGAGACGAAAGGCGAGCTACCACCGAAGTCTTCGGGGATCACGTCTTCGATCACCAGCTCGTTCTTCACGCGCTCGGGGTTCGAATCGGGCTTGTCGATCTTGTTGATCGCCACCACGATGGGCACACCCGCCGCTTTTGCATGCTTGATGGCTTCTTTGGTTTGCGGCATCACGCCGTCATCGGCAGCCACCACCAGAATCACGATGTCGGTCGCTTGCGCACCACGGGCACGCATGGCGGTAAACGCTTCGTGGCCCGGGGTATCCAGGAAGGACACCACGCCGCGCGCGGTTTCCACATGGTAGGCACCGATGTGCTGGGTAATGCCGCCGGCTTCACCGGAGGCCACCTTGGCGCGGCGGATGTAATCCAGCAGCGAGGTTTTACCGTGGTCGACGTGGCCCATGACGGTTACCACAGGAGCACGCGGCAGCGACTCCGATTCTTGCTGTTGCACTTCTTCGGCGGTAAATGCTTCTGGATCGTCCAGCGCAGCAACCACGGCCTTGTGGCCCATTTCCTCGACCACGATCATGGCCGTATCTTGGTCCAGCGGCTGGTTGATGGAAACCATCTGGCCCAGCTTCATCAGGTGCTTGATCACCTCGGAGGCCTTGACCGCCATCTTGTGGGCCAGTTCGGCCACGGTGATGGTTTCTGGCACGTGCACTTCAATCGTGCGCGCTTCCACCGGTGCTTGCGACATATTGTCGTCACGCTGGTCGCGGTCATTGCTGCCACGGCGGCCACGCGGACCACCACGCCAGTTGCCACGGCCCACGCCGCCACTGGAGTCGCCACGTGTAGGCAGCGGCTTCTTCTTGGCCGGATCGGCCCAGCTGCTGGACAGCTTGGCGGACTTGACTTCCTTGCCCGTGCCTGCGCCTGGCGCAGCAGGTGCGTTGGCTGCTGGCTTGGCAGGTGCGGTGCCCGCTGCAGGCTTGTGCAGCGTGCCCTTCATGCCGGCCTTGGCGGCATCGGCCACGGCGGGCTTGGCGACAGGCTTGGGTTCTTCAGGCTTCTTGGCGACCAACACCTTCTTGGGCGTGGACATCATCAAACGGATGGCAGCAGCCTCGGCTTCGGCCTTGCGGCGGCGATCGCCCAAGTCCACCACACGGGCGGTTTCTTCGTCGGCACGGGCCTTGGACTCGGCAGCGACTTTGGCGCGGGCATCGGCATCGGCTTGCGCCTTGGCTTGTGCGGCAGCCGCCTCGGCCTGGGTCTTCGCCAGCGCAGCGGCGTCGGCCGCGGCGTTGATGTTTTGCCCCACGGCGGACAGCGGAGGCGCAGGTATGGCGGTTTTCTGTTGCTCGGCCTGGGCGCGTGCAGCAGCTTCGCTCGCGGCAGCAGCTTTTTCAGCAGCTACGCGGTCGCGGGTTTCCTGTTCTTCGCGCTGGCGGCGCTTTTCGATCAGTTCTTCTTCCTGGCGGCGCATCAGCTCGACCTGGCGGCGGGCTTCTTCTTCACGGCGGGCCAATTCGGCCTCTTCCGCGGCATTGCTGACCGGTGCTTCGACTTCCAGCTCGGGGGCCGCAACGGCTTCGGCGGGCACATCCAGCTCGTCTTCGCGCTTGATGAAAGTACGCTTCTTGCGCACTTCCACCTGGATGGTGCGGGCACGGCCGGTGGAGTCGGCTTGCTTGATCTCGCTGGTAGATTTCTTCACCAGAGTGATCTTCTTGCGCTCCAGCGTGGCTGTGCCATGGCTGGCCTGCAGATAGCCCAGCAAACGCTGCTTGTCGGACTCGCTCAGAACGTCAGACACGGCAGCTTTGGCAACACCGGCACCCCGGAGTTGTTCCAGCAGGGTGTCAGGGGATTTTTTGAGTTCAGCAGCAAACTCGGCGACGGTAGTAGTGGACATGTATTGTGTGACCTTTCATGACCATTACTCTTGAGAAGCGGCGTCATTGGTAAACCAATGTGCGCGCGCTTTCATGATCAAGGTCGTGGCCTCGTCCTCAGACTGGCCGGTAATTTCGGAGAGCTCATCACCGGCCAAGTCGGCCAGATCGTCGCGTGTGTGGATGCCGCCGGCTTGGAGCTTGGCGATCAATTCAGGGGTCAGACCTTCGAGGTCGTTCAGGTCTTGCGAGACCGGCTCGGCCGCTTCGGCGTCTTCTTCCAGGGCAATTTCCATGGTCAGCAGCACGTCTTTGGCACGCGAACGCAGCTCGTGGACGGTTTCCTCATCGAAGCTTTCGATTTCCAACATTTCCTGCAGCGGCACGTAGGCGATTTCTTCCAGGCTGGTGAAGCCTTCGTGGATCAGGATGTCGGCCATTTCTTCGTCAACATCGAGCTTTTCCATGAACAGCTTGCGGCTGGAATCGGTCTCGGTGGCCTGCTTCTGGGCCGACTCGGCGGCGTCCATGATGTTGATCTTCCAGCCGGTCAATTCGGCGGCCAGGCGCACATTTTGTCCGCCACGGCCGATCGCGATCGCCAGGTTTTCTTCATCCACCACCACATCCATCGCGTGGCGCTCTTCGTCCACCACGATCGAGCTGACGTTGGCCGGGGCCAGGGCGCCAATCACGAACTGGGCAGGGTCTTCGCTCCACAGCACGATGTCGACACGTTCGCCGGCCAGCTCGTTGGTTACGCCGTTGACACGGGTGCCACGCACGCCGACGCAGGTGCCGATAGGATCGACGCGCTTGTCGTGCGACAGCACGGCGATCTTGGCGCGCGAACCGGGGTCACGGGCGCAGGATTTGATCTCCAACAGGCCTTGTTCGATTTCCGGCACTTCCTGGCGGAACAGCTCAACCATGTAGGCAGGCGAGCTGCGCGACAGGATGATGGGTGCGCCACGCAGGGTCAGGTCCACTTCCATGATCATGGCGCGGACGCGGTCACCGGTACGCAGATTTTCCTTGGGGATCATCTCGTTGCGGCGCAGGCGGCCTTCGACACGGCCGCTTTCGACAATGATGTCACCCTTGTCCATGCGCTTGACGGTGCCGACAAAAATCTTGTCGCCACGGCTCATGAAGTCGTTCAGCAGCATTTCGCGTTCAGCGTCACGGATCTTTTGCAGAATGACCTGCTTGGCGGCCATCGCGCCAATCCGGCCGATCGGCAGGGACTCGATCGGCTTTTCGATGTAGTCGCCTTCTTCGATGTCAGGAATATCGTCGCGCACGTCCGACACCAGCTCTTCTGCCTCGGGGTTTTGCAAACCGGCAGAGTCTGGCACCACCAGCCAACGGCGGAAGGTTTCGTAGTTGCCGCTATCGCGGTCCAAAGCGACGCGGATATCCACTTCGCCCTGGTACAGCTTCTTGGTGGCTTGCGCCAAAGCCGATTCCACGGCGCCAAATACGACATCCCGCTCCACGTTCTTCTCACGTGAAATGGCATCTACCAACATCAACATTTCGCGATTCATGTCACGAATCTCCTGAACACTTAAACCAAAAAAATCAAACCCGCCGGACTGTGCTTACGCAGCCATCACGCCGGACCATCACTCTTGCGCAACACCCGTGTCTTTTGCGTTGCGACCATTGAAACTAACGATAGGGGCCAGCCGCGCATCGCGGATCTCATCCAAGGTGAAACCCATGGCCTGCAAGGGTGCTGGAACACGCTTCTTGCTGACGCGCACACCGGGCTTGGCCTCGGGCTCATCGCTCCAGACGATCTGCCAGCTAGGCGCTGCATCACCCACAGCAGCAACCGCTTCCAGCGTGCCGCGAAATTTCTTACGATTGGCGTTGACCTTGCCTTCTGCCGCGCCGCCAATGGCTACCTTGAGGTTCACGTCAATGACGTAACCGACAAAACGCTCAAAATCATTCTTGTTCCGCAACGGGCGATCGATGCCCGGCGATGACACTTCCAGCCGCTTGTATTCCACGCCGTCCACTTCCAGGGCAAACTGCAGCTGGCGGGTGACTTTTTCGCAGTCTTCGACGTTGATGAATTGCTCAGGAGTACCTGCGACCCAAGGGTGGTCGATCGTGATGCGCAGCAAACCACCGGCAGAGCGGTCGATCTCTACGAGGTCATAACCGAATCCGGTTACGGTTTGTTCAACGATTTCTTGTAACGCCACGTGTGATATGAGAGTGTGCAATTGCCCCAAAAGCCTGAAAAACAGCCACTTTTAGAGCGTGTTAAAAACAATCGACCAAAAAAAACGGGCGGTAATTACCCGCCCGTTTGGTCGTGAGCTCTTATTCTAGCCCAGAAATGGGCTTATTGCACTGATTTGTAAGGGCTTTTACGGTGACGGCTTGACGATTTAGCCCAAAGCAGGACGCAAAACGCACCCGGCCTGGAAACATCGCGGTGTTGCGGCCGAGAGACGGCGCGCTTCACGCACTGGCAGAGACCAAAGTGCGGGTATAGGCATGCTGGGGCGCGTCCAGCACGGCATGCACCGGGCCGGATTCCACGATCTCGCCGTTTTGCACCACCAGCACCTGGTGGGCCATGGCACGGACCACCTCCATGTCGTGGGTGATCAGCAGATAGGCCAGGCCACGCTCGCGCTGCAGGCGCTGTAAAAGCTGCAAAACCTGCTTCTGAATTGTTACATCCAGCGCGCTGGTCGGCTCGTCCAGCACCAGCAGCTGTGGTTGCACGATCAGCGCCCGGGCAATTGCCAGCCGCTGGCGCTGGCCGCCCGAAAAAGCATGCGGATAGCGCTGCAGCAGGCCGGGAAACTGCTGCTCCGACATACCGACATCCAGCAGCGCCTGGATTACCTGGCGCTGGCGCTCGGCCGGGCCATGCTGCGGCGCATGCACCAGCAGGCCTTCGCCAACGATCTCTTCCACCGTCATGCGCGGCGACAGCGAGGAAAACGGGTCCTGGAACACTACCTGCACCGCTGCGCGCAGGGATTTGTTTCTGGCACTGTCCCGGCTCCAGGTCTGGCCGCCCAGCTGCACCGCGCCGGTATAGGCTTGCAGGTCCAGCACCGCCAGGGCCAGCGTGGATTTGCCCGAGCCCGACTCGCCCACCACGCCCAGGGTCTGGCCGGGGGGAATCGAAAAACTGGCGTCTTGCAGGGCCACGAACTCGCTTTTCTGGAACCAGCCCTTGATGCCGGGCTGCGCCGTCGGGTAGGCCACCCGCAAGCCCTGGGCCTGCAGCAAGGGTGCATCGGTGTGCTCGGCCACCACATCGCGCACCGGTTTGCTGTCGATCAGCTTGCGGGTATAGGCGTGCCGCGGATCGCCGAATACCGTGGCCACCGGGCCGGTTTCGACAATGCAGCCGTTTTCCATCACCGCTACGCGGTCGGCAAAGCGGCGCACCAGGTGCAGGTCGTGCGTGATCAGCAGTACCGCCATGCCGTGCTGGCGCTGCAGATCAGACAGCAGGGCCAAGATCTGGCTGCGCACCGTCACGTCCAGCGCGGTGGTGGGCTCGTCGGCCAGCAGCAGCTTGGGCTTGCAAGCCAGGGCCATGGCGATCATGGCGCGCTGGCGCTGGCCGCCGCTCAGCTGGTGCGGATAGCTGTTGGCGCGGCGTGCGGGCTCGGTGATGCCGGTGCTCGCTATTATTTCAATAGCTGCCTGCGCAGACTGTTGCTGCGTCAAACCCTGTTTTAGCTCAAAAACCTCGGCGATCTGCCGGCCAATGGTGAACAGCGGGTTCAGCGCCGTCATCGGCTCCTGGAAGATCATCGCGATGTCCTGGCCGCGGATGCCGCGCAGGCTGTGCTCGGTCAGCGCCAGCAAGTCCTGCCCGCCGAACAAGGCTTTGCCGGTGGTCTGCGCATCGGCCACCAGGCGCAGCAGGCTGAGCGCCGAGATGGTCTTGCCCGAGCCCGACTCCCCTACCAGCGCAAACTTCTCGCCCGGCTGGATGTGGAAGCTGATGCCATCCACCACCGGCTTGCCGCCGAAGCCGACCGTCAAACCCTGTACGTCGAGCAAACTCATGCCTGCACCTTCCGTGGGCTGGATGGAAGTTGATCCACTTTGCGCGGATCAAGGGCATCACGCAAAGCATCGCCCATAAAGGTCAGCAGCAGCAGCGTGATGGCCAGCACCGCGAAAGTGGACAACGAAATCCACCAGGCGTCGATATTTGCCTTGCCCTGGCTCAGCAGCTCGCCCAGCGACGGCGTGCCCGGTGGCACGCCCAGGCCTAAAAAGTCCAGCGAAGTCAGCGCCAGGATCGCCGCGCTCATGCGGAACGGCAAGAAGGTGACCACCGGCGTCAGGCTGTTGGGCAGGATGTGGCGCCAGATGATTTGCGCATTGCCCACGCCCAGGGCGCGCGCAGCCTTGACGTAATCCATCTGCCGGTTGCGCAGAAACTCGGCGCGCACATAGTCGCTGAGTCCCATCCAGCCGAACAGGCTGAGCAAGACCAGCAGCAAGCTGATGCTAGGCGCAAAGATGGCGCTGAAGATGATCAGCAGATACAGCTCGGGCATGGAGCCCCAGATTTCGATGAAGCGCTGGAACGCCAAGTCGATCTTGCCGCCGAAAAAACCCTGCACCGCCCCGGTCAAAATGCCCAGCACCGTGCCCACCGCGGTCAGCGCCAGCGCAAACAGCACACTGACCCGAAACCCGTACACCAGCTGCGCCAACAGATCGCGGCCGCGGTCGTCGGTGCCCAACAGGTTGTCGCGCGACGGACCGGACGGATTCGGGTACTTGGCAAAGTAGTTCAGCGTCTTGGGACCGTAGGGGTTCGGCGGATAGATCGCCCAGTTGCCGTCCTTGGCCAGCTGTGCCTGGATGAAGGGGTCGAGGTAGTCGGTCGCGGTTTCGAAGTCACCGCCAAAGGTCTTTTCCGAATAGTCCTTGACCAGTGGGAAATAGGTCTGCCCGTTGTAGCGCAATACCAGAGGGCGGTCGTTGCTCAGCACCTCGGCCAGCAGGCTCAGGACCACCAGCACGCAAAAGATCACCAGGCTCCAGTAACCGAGGCGGTTGCGCTTGAAGCGCTGCCAGGCGCGGCGGCCCGGGCTGGGCGAGATAGATGCGCCGGGGGCGTTAGTCAAACTTGACACGTGGGTCCACCCAGACGTAGCAGAGATCGGAAATCAGCTTGGTGACCAAGCCGATCAAGGTAAACAGGTACAGCGTGCCCAGCACTACCGGATAGTCGCGGCGGATCACGCTCTCGTAGCTCAGCAAGCCCAGGCCGTCGAGCGAAAACAGGGTTTCGATCAGCAGCGAGCCGGTGAAGAAAGCGCCGATAAAGGCCGCCGGAAAGCCCGTGACGATGGGGATCAGCGCATTGCGAAACACGTGCTTCCACAGCACCTGCCGCTCAGATAGGCCTTTGGCGCGGGCCGTCAGCACATACTGCTTGCGGATTTCCTCCAGGAACGCGTTCTTGGTCAGGATGGCGGTGACAGCAAAGCTACCCAGCACCATGGCGGTGATGGGCAGCGCGATGTGCCAGAGGTAGTCGACGATCTTCGCGCCCCAGCTCAGCTCGTCAAAATTGCTAGAGGTGAGCCCGCGCAGCGGAAACCACTGCAACTGCCCGCCAAACACCACCAGCAGCACCACACCCAGCACAAAGCCGGGTATCGCATAGCCCACCAGCACCAGCAAGGTGGTGACCAAATCAAACGTGGAGCCGGCCCGCACCGCCTTGGCGACACCTAGCGGCACGGCGATCAGGTAGCTGAGAAAAAAGGTCCACAGGCCCAGGCTGATGGACACCGGCAGCTTCTCCCGCACCAGCTGCGACACCGCCTTGTTCTGGAAAAAGCTCTTGCCCAGGTCGAAGCGCGCAAACTGCCCCAGCATCTGGAAGAAGCGCTCATGGGCAGGCTTGTCGAAACCGTACAGCGCCTTGATCTGCTCGACGCGCTTGGGGTCCACGCCCTGCGCACCGCGGTAACTGAAACCACCGCCCTCCGCCCCACTGGCGCCCGCGCCCGCCTTGGCCTCGGCCATGTATTGCTCTACCGGCCCACCGGGCACAAACTGCACCACCACAAAGGTGATGAGCAGCACGCCCAGCAAGGTCGGCACCATCAGCAGCAGGCGTTTCAGGATATAGGCCAGCATGGTTTATTTGCTCGTACGGGCAGGCTGCGCCCACCAGGTGTGGATGGCCCAGCCTTCGCCGGGGGAATACGGCGGCACCTGGGCCGGCCGGGCCAGGCGCCAGGCGTTGTAGGCCATGCGGTGGGTACTGGCCGTCCACTGCGGAATCAGGATGTGGCTGTGGCTGATGACGCGCTCCAGCGCGCGGCAGGCGGGCAGCAGCTCGTCCTTGGTCTTGGCGGCCGTCATGCGCGCGATCAAGGTGTCTACCGCCGGGTTCTTCAGGCCGGTGTAGTTGCCAGAATCCTCCACATCCGCCGCCTTGCTGCCAAACATATCGGCAAACTCCTGGCCCGGGCTGTTGGTGCCCGGGTAGTTGATGGACATGATCTCGAACTCAAACTTGCTCAGCCGCTGCTGGTACAGCGCAAAGTCCACCGGCCGGTAGTTCAGCTGGATGCCCAGCTTCTCCAGGTTGCGCGCCCAGGGGCTGACCACGCGGGCACCGCTCTCGTTGCTATCCAGGTATTCGATCACCATGGGCTCGCCCTTGGCATTGCGCAGCGCGCCGTCGCGCACCGTCCAGCCGGCCTGCTGCAGCAAGGCCTGGGCACGGCGCAGATTGGCACGCAGCGACGAGTCTCCATCCGTGCGCGGCGGCAGCGCCATGGGGCCGAAGGCGGCCGCCGGAATGTTCTTGCGCAGCGGCTCCATCAGGGCCAGCTCCTGCGGGCTGGGCAGGCCGGTAGCCTGGCAGTCGGTGTTGCCGAACAAACCCACCACGCGCTGGTAGGCGCCATAGAACATCTGCCGGTTCATCCACTCGTAGTCCATCGCCAGGCCCAGCGCCTCGCGCACCCGCGCGTCCTGGAACTTGTCGCGGCGCAGGTTGATCACGTAGCTCTGGAAACCCGATGGCAGCCGGTGCTGGAATTCGCCTTTGACCAGCTCGCCGGTGTCGAAGCGCTTGCCGGTGACGCGGCGCGCCCAGTCAGCGGCAGAGAAGAAGCGCATCAGGTCGAACTCGCCGGCCTTCAGCGCCTCGAGACGGGCCGTGCTGTCCTTGTAGATCTTGACGGTGATGCGGTCGAAGTTCTCGGTGCCGCGCTTCACGTTCAGGTCACGCGCCCAGTAGTTCGGGTCGCGCACATAGGTGATGTCCTTGCCGAAATTGACCGGGCCGATGCGGTAGGGGCCGCTGCCGATGGGGATATCCATCACCACCTCGTCGAAGCGCTTGGCCTTGCCATTCTCCATGCCCCATTTATGGCTGAACACCGGCAGGCCACCTACCGTCAGCGGCAGCTCGCGGTTTGCCTTCTTGAAGCGGTAGCGCACGGTGCGGGCGTCCAGCACGTCGATGCCGGCCACATCTTCCAGCACCGTTTTGTAGGCGGGCGAGGTGTAAGGGCCCATCAAGGTGTCGAAGACGAATTTCAGATCGGAGGCCAGCACCGGATCACCATTGTGGAAGCGGGCCTCGCGGCGCAGCACGAAGGTGGCGCTCAGGCCATCGGCGGCGACTGCCACATCCTCGGCCAGCAGGCCGTAGCCTGCGCCGTTTTCGTCCATCGACCCAGCCAGCAGCGAGTCGAACAGCATGTCGCCCAGATAGGCAGGGGCACTGCCTTTGATGGTGAAGGGATTGTATTTGTCGAAGGTGGAAGTGCGCAGATTGCTGACCAGGCGCAGCTCGCCGCCCTTGGGCGCATCGGGGTTGACGTAGTCAAAATGCGTAAAGCCTGGCGCGTATTTCAGCTCGCCCCACAAGGCATAGCCGGGCGCAGCCGCAACCGATGCAGCGCACAACATCCCCCCCAGAGCCAGTAAAAATCGCATGCGACAATTCTGCAATACTTTTCTGGAGACCAAGTCATGGGATTTCTTGCTGGCAAAAAACTACTTATCACTGGCGTGCTGAGCAACCGCTCCATCGCCTACGGCATTGCCAAGGCCTGCCGCGCACAAGGCGCCGAGCTGGCCTTCAGCTACGTCGGCGAACGTTTCAAGGACCGCATCACCGAGTTTGCTGCCGACTTTGATTCGAAGCTGATCTTCGATTGCGACGTGTCCGACGACGCGCAGATCGACAAGCTGTTTGCCGACCTGGGCCAGACCTGGCCGCAGTTCGACGGCTTTGTGCACAGCATCGGCTTTGCGCCGCGCGAAGCCATTACCGGCGACTTCCTCGAAGGCCTGAGCCGCGAGAGCTTCCGCGTGGCGCACGACATCAGCGCCTACAGCTTCCCGGCCATGGCCAAGGCCGCCCTGCCCTATTTGAGCAACAAGTCGGCACTGCTGACCCTGACCTACCTGGGCGCGCTGCGCGTGCTGCCCAACTACAACACCATGGGCCTGGCCAAAGCCTCGCTGGAAGCCAGCGTGCGCTACCTGGCCGAGTCGGTCGGCCCCAAGGGTATCCGCGTCAACGGCATCAGCGCCGGCCCGATCAAGACCCTGGCCGCCAGCGGCATCAAGGACTTCGGCAAGATGCTCAAGGCCACGGCCGAATGCCCGATCCGCCGCAATGTGACCATCGAAGACGTGGGCAATGTGGCAGCCTTCCTGCTAAGCGACCTGGCGGCGGGCGTCAGTGCCGAGATCACCTATGTGGACGGTGGCTTCAGCCAAGTGGTTGGCGGCATCGGCGAAGCGGCGTAAACCTCGTCGTTTCAAGTAAAAAGGGGCGCTAGCGCATATTGCACGAGCGCCCCTACCTATATCAACTATAGCAAACTAAACCATCAGTAACCCAATGCCAAACCGGTATTGCGGCGCGGATCGTTGGCGCCGTAGAAGCGGTTCTTGCCGCGCGGCTTGCCTTCCAGGCTGGGCGCGCCCACCAGGATCGCCGCCAAGTGGTTAGCCGGCTGCGGTGCCGCCAGGTTGTGGCCCATGCCTTCCAGGATCTTGCGGGTGTCCGGGCTGATGCCGAAGGTGTCCACCTGAGTCACATCGGGCAGCCACTGCTGGTGGAAGCGCGGAGCGTCCACGGCTTCCTGCACGTTCATGCCGTAGTCGATGACGTTCAGGATGGTGTGGGTCACCGCCGTGATGATGCGGCTGCCGCCTGGCGTGCCAACCACCATCACCGGTTTGCCGTCCTTGGTCACGATGGTGGGGCTCATGGAGCTCAAGGGCCGCTTGCCGGGCTCGATCTTGTTGGCTTCGCCCTGCACCAGGCCATACAGGTTGGGCACGCCGATCTTGGCGGTGAAGTCGTCCATCTCGTTGTTCAGCAGCACGCCGGTCTTGGCAGCCGTCACCTTGGCACCGAACCAGTCGTTCAAGGTGTAGGTGACGGAGACGGCATTGCCGAACTTGTCGACGATGGAGTAGTGGGTGGTGTTGCTGCCTTCGTGCGGTGCCACGCCGGGCTTCAGGTCTTTGGAGACACCGGCCTTGGCGGGGTCGATGGCGGCGCGGATCTTGGCGGCGTAGCCCTTGTCGAGCAGGCGGTCCAGCGGGTTCTTCACGAAGTCTGGGTCGCCCAGGTAGCTGTTGCGGTCCAGGTAGGCGTGGCGCATGGCTTCGATCTGGTAGTGCACGGCCTGGGCCGAGCGGAAGCCGAGTTCTTTCAGCGGGTAGCCTTCGACGATGTTCAGAATCTCGCAGATCACCACGCCGCCCGAGCTGGGGGGCGGCGCCGAGACGATGTGGTAGCCGCGGTAGTCGCATTCCACCGGGGCCATTTCGCGCACGTTGTACTGGTCGAGGTCGGCCTGGCTGATGATGCCCTTGCCGGCCTGGCTGGCGGCGACGATGTTGGCGCCGACCGTGCCTTTGTAGAAGCCATCGGTGCCCTTCTGGCTGACCAGGCGCAGGGTCTTGGCCAGGTCTTTTTGCACCAGCTTCTGGCCAGTCTGGAAGGGCTCGCCTTTGTTCAGGAAGATGGCGGCCGAGGGCGCATCCTTCTTGAAATCGGCGGTGGCGGTTTGCAGCATGTCGACATCGCCTTCGGTCAGCACGAAGCCGCGTTCGGCCAGGGTGATGGCCGGCGCCAGCAGCTTGGCGCGCGACATGGTGCCGTACTTGGTGCGGGCGGTCTCCATGCCGGCCACCGAGCCGGGGATGCCAACGGCCAGGTAGCCGTTGGTGCTGGCGCCCTTGACGACATTACCGTCGGCGTCCAGGTACATATTGGCGGTGGCGGCCAGCGGGGCTTTCTCGCGGAAATCCAGGAAGGTCTTGCGGCCATCGGCCAGCTGCACGGTCATAAAGCCGCCGCCGCCCAGGTTGCCGGCGGCCGGATAGACCACGGCCAGCGCGTAGCCCACGGCCACGGCGGCGTCGATGGCGTTGCCGCCCTTCTTCAGCACATCCACGCCGACCTGGGTGGCCAGGTGCTGGGCGGTGACGACCATGCCGTTCTCGGCGGCGACCGGAGCCATGGAGGCCGCGTGGGCCGCGCAACTCAGCGTGACTGCGCTAGCGACCAGCGCCAGACGAAAGGAAAAAATCTGCATGCGAATAAGTCTCCAGGCTGAGGTTGAAATAGGAAGGCCGCCAGCAAAAGCACAGCTGCGCCCGCAGCACTGTAACAAGACAGCTTGATGAAGCCTCATGCTTTTTGTTACGCAAAGTATGCTGCTTTGTGGGGATAAATCGCCGGCCCGGTGATTCCCTGCGAACCGTGCTGGGCGTTAAATATGCGGCATGCACACCCTGCCCTCTACACCCCTGCTGCGCCGAACCCTGTTGCTGATCGCCGCCGCCAGCGCCGCGCCCGGCTGGGTCTGGGCCGAGGTACCGCCGCTGATGCTGCCCAAGGTCTACAAGCCCGGCATGGCGCTGGACGGCTACTGGGTCAGCGAGAAATACGACGGCGTGCGCGGCTACTGGGACGGCAAGCAGCTGTGGACGCGCGGCGGCCAGCCTATTACCCCGCCCGCCTGGTTTACCGCTGGTTGGCCGGCGGTGGCGATGGACGGTGAACTGTGGGCCGGCCGCGGCGCGTTCGCCAGCGCGGTGTCGACCATGCGGCAGCAAGCCGCGGCGGATGCGGCCTGGCGGCAGATGCAGTTCATGGTGTTCGACCTGCCTGCGCACGGGGCCATCTTTGACCTGCGGCTCGCCGCCCTGCAGGAGCTGCCCTTGCCGCCCTGGGTACAGCCGATAAAGCAATCACGCATCGCCAACCCGGCGGCGCTGCAAGCCCTGCTGCGCAAAACCGTGCAGGACGGTGGCGAGGGCCTGGTGCTGCACCGCGGAGAGTCTTTGTATGTGGGCCAGCGCAGCGACGACCTGCTGAAGTTCAAGCCCTTTGACGATGCCGAAGCCCGGGTGGTCGGCCACATCGACGGCCAGGGCAAATACAAGGGGCTGCTGGGGGCCTTGCTGGTGGAAACGCCCGAGGGCCTGCGCTTCAAGCTGGGCAGCGGTTTGAGCGATGCCCAGCGGCGCGCCCCACCGCCCGTCGGCAGCTGGGTGACCTACCGCTTCCGCGATGTCAACCCCAGCGGGATACCGCGCTTCGCGAGCTTTTTGCGGCTGCGCGAAGAGGTGTAGGCAGAGGCCGAATTACTTGGGCAACAGAACCTTGTCGACCACGTGGATCACGCCGTTCGACTGGTAGACATCGGCGATGGTGACGTTGGCGGTGCCGCCTTTTTCATCCGTGACCATCACCTTGCCGCCGCTGGCCTTGGCCGTCAGCGTACCGCCGCTGACCGTCTTCAGCGTGGCCATGCCCTTGCCGTCCATGATCATCTTGGCCAGGGAAGCCGCATCCACCTTGCCGGCGACCACGTGGTAGGTCAGGATGGTGGTCAGCGTGCCCTTGTTCTCCGGCTTCAGCAAGGTATCCACAGTGCCAGCCGGCAACGCGGCGAAGGCTGCGTTGGTGGGCGCGAACACGGTGAACGGGCCCGGGCCTTTGAGCGTGTCGACCAGGCCGGCGGCCTTGACCGCCGCCACCAGGGTGGTGTGGTCCTTGGAATTGACGGCGTTGTCGATGATGTCCTTGGAGGCCAGCATCGGCGCGCCGCCTACCATGACGTCTGCGGCCAGCGCGGAGAAAGAGACCGCAGCCATCACGGCGGCCAGGCTGAAAGATGCCAATGTACGGGTGGTTTTGATCGAGACCATGGAGAGCTCCTAGTAGTTGGATAACAAGCCGAAATGTTGCGGCTGATACCAATACGGAGCGGTGCATGGCTTTGGATTCAAAACCCTTGCAAATC
Source organism: Rhodoferax sp. OV413 (assembly GCF_900104385.1). Classification (GTDB taxonomy): domain Bacteria; phylum Pseudomonadota; class Gammaproteobacteria; order Burkholderiales; family Burkholderiaceae_C; genus Rhodoferax_B. The sequence continues at coordinate 76,767 of NZ_FNJA01000007.1, forward strand.
ACCCAAAATTTATAAAAAAAGAGCCGCTGACGCAGGCACTACCTGCGCGAGCAGCTCTTTATTTAATAGCAAACCAACTGGGAGGGATTAGGCCTTCACGCAGTCGGCGAAGTAGTGGTGCTTGCCGTCGGCGTCCACCTCTTCCACCAGGCCGTGGATGTCGGTCTCGAAGCCCGGGCATTGGGTGTTGAACTCGCGCGAGAACTTCAGGTAGTCGACGATCTTCTTGTTGAACACTTCGCCCGGAATCAGCAGCGGAATACCCGGTGGGTAGGGCGTGACCAGGCCCACGGTGACGCGGCCTTCGAGGTTGTCGATCTCCACACGCTCGGTCTTGCGCAGCGCGATGTGGGCGTAGGCGTCGCTGGGCTTCATGGCCGGGGTCAGGTCGCTCAGGTACATGTCGGTGGTCAGGCGCGCGATGTCGTACTTGGCGTACAGCGCATGCAGGTGCTGGCAGAGGTCGGCCAGGCCCATCTTTTCGTAGCGTGGATACTTCTGACAGAACTCCGGCAGGATGCGCCACATCGGCATGTTCTTGTCGTAGTCGTCCTTGAACTGCTGCAGCGCGGTCAGCATGCTGTTCCAGCGGCCCTTGGTGATGCCGATGGTGAACATGATGAAGAAGCTGTACAGGCCAGTCTTCTCGACCACCACGCCGTGCTCGGCCAGGAACTTGGTGACGATGCTGGCCGGGATGCCGGTCTTGGCGAACTTGCCGTTCAGGTCCATGCCGGGCGTGACGATGGTCGACTTGATCGGGTCCAGCATGTTGAAGCCGGTAGCCATCTTGCCAAATCCGTGCCAGTTGGCCTTGGCATTGGTTTTGGATTCGCCCTTGATGATCCAGTCGGTGGCGCGGCCTATGCCCTCTTCCACCAGTTTGTCCGGTCCCCAAACCTTGAACCACCAGTCGGTGCCGTACTCTTCGTCGACCTTGCGCATGGCGCGGCGGAAGTCCAGCGCTTCGGCAATGCTTTCCTCCACCAGCGCGGTGCCGCCGGGCGGCTCCATCATGGCGGCGGCCACGTCGCAGCTGGCGATGATGCTGTACTGCGGGCTGGTGCTGGTGTGCATCAGATAGGCTTCGTTGAACAGATGGCGGTCCAGCTTGACGTTCTGCGAATCCTGGATCAGCACATGGCTGGCCTGGCTGATACCGGCCAGCAGCTTGTGGATCGATTGGGTCGCATACACCACCGCGTGCTTGGGGCGAATGCGCTTCTTGCCCATCGAGTGGTAGCTGCCGTAGAACGGGTGGAAAGCCGCGTGCGGCAACCAGGCTTCGTCAAAGTGCAGGTTCTCCACATAGCCATCGAGCATGCTCTTGATGGTTTCGGTGTTGTAGAGCACGCCGTCGTAGGTGGATTGCGTGAGTGTCAGAATGCGCGGCTTGACCGTGTCGGCGTCCACATGCTGCAGCAGCGGATTGGCGCGGATTTTGGCCTTGATGGCGGCGGGCTCAAACTCGCTTTTGGGGATAGGCCCGATGATGCCGAAGTGGTTGCGCGTGGGCTTTAAAAACACCGGAATCGCGCCGGTCATGATGATGGCGTGCAGGTTCGACTTGTGGCAGTTACGGTCTACCACCACCACGTCGCCCGGCGCCACCGTGTGGTGCCAGACCATCTTGTTGCTGGTGCTGGTGCCGTTGGTCACGAAGAAGCAGTGGTCGGCATTGAAAATACGCGCGGCGTTGCGCTCGCTGTCGCCAATCGCGCCGTTGTGGTCCAGCAGCTGGCCCAGCTCTTCCACCGCGTTGCAGACGTCGGCACGCAGCATGTTTTCGCCGAAGAACTGGTGGAACATCTGGCCGACCGGGCTCTTCAGAAAAGCCACGCCGCCCGAATGGCCGGGGCAGTGCCAGGAATACGAGCCGTCTTCCGCGTAGTCCAGCAAAGCCTTGAAGAACGGTGGCTGCACGCCTTCGAGGTAGCTCTTAGCCTCGCGGATGATGTGGCGCGCCACGAACTCGGGCGTGTCCTCGAACATATGGATGAAACCATGCAGTTCACGCAGGATGTCGTTAGGCATATGGCGCGAGGTTTTGGTCTCGCCATATATATACAGGGGCACATCCAGGTTCTTGCGCCGCACTTCGGCAATGAAATGGCGCAGGTTCAGTACGGCCGGGTCCAGGTCCGGGCCGGGCGAGAATTCTTCGTCATCGATCGACAAAATAAAGGCGCTGGCGCGGCTTTGCTGCTGGGCGAACTGGCTCAGATCGCCATAGCTGGTTACGCCCAACACCTCAAACCCCTCCGTCTCAATCGCCTGGGCCAAGGCGCGGATGCCCAGGCCCGAGGTGTTCTCAGAGCGAAAATCTTCATCAATGATGACGATAGGGAAACGAAACTTCATGCCGGCCTCCAGCCATAACGGGATAGAACAATGTTCAAAACAGGCGCGAAGTGTAAGGACTTACGGTGAAGCTTCTTCGGCACCCCGTCGCTTTTGTCTGAAAATGTGGCGATAGCAATACAACAGGAGGCGCAATGGCGGAATCAACTTTATGGTGGCTACTGGCTGGAGGGGCGGTCGTGGTCGAGCTGGTCACCGGCACGTTCTACCTGTTGATGCTGGCGCTGGGCTTCGCCGCAGCCGCCCTCGCCGCCCATTTCGGCGCTACCACCGTCGTCCAGACCGTGCTGGCCAGCCTGGTGGGCGGCGGCGCCGTCATTGCCTGGTACCGTATCCGCAGCAAACACCCCAAAAACCTGCCTGCGGGCGCCAACCCGGATGTGAATCTAGACATCGGCGAAACCGTGATGGTCGACAGCTGGAATGCCGACGGCACCGCCCAAGTCCATTACCGCGGCGCCAACTGGACGGTGGTGCACCGCCCGGGCAATCTGCCCGTCAGCGGCCCGCATCGGGTGGCCGAAGTGATCGGCAACCGTTTATTACTCGACAAACTGTGAAACACTGAACCATCTTCACCGGAGCCTTTATGGAAATTGCCATCGTCTTACTCGTTATCGCCATCATCTTTATCAGCCGCACCCTCAAGGTCGTGCCGCAACAACACGCCTGGGTCATAGAGCGGCTAGGCAAATACCATGGCACGCTGACGCCGGGGCTGAATTTTCTGGTGCCATTTGTCGACCGCGTAGCCTACAAGCATGTGCTGAAAGAAATCCCACTGGACATCCCCAGCCAGGTCTGCATCACCCGCGACAACACCCAGCTACAGGTAGACGGCATTCTGTACTTCCAGGTGACGGACGCCATGCGCGCCAGCTACGGCTCTTCGAACTACATCATGGCGATTTCACAGCTGGCACAAACCTCGTTGCGCAGCGTGATCGGCAAGCTGGAACTGGACAAGACCTTTGAAGAGCGCGACATCATCAACGCCCAGGTGGTGGCAGCTATCGACGAAGCTGCTTTGAACTGGGGCGTAAAAGTGCTGCGCTACGAAATCAAAGACCTGACCCCCCCCAAGGAGATCCTGCATGCCATGCAGGCCCAGATCACCGCCGAGCGCGAAAAGCGCGCGCTGATCGCCGCCTCCGAAGGTCGCCGCCAGGAGCAAATCAATATCGCCACCGGCGAGCGCGAAGCCTTCATCGCCCGCTCCGAAGGCGAAAAACAGGCAGTCATCAACAAGGCGCAAGGTGAAGCGGCCTCCATCACCGCAGTCGCCACCGCCACCGCAGATGCCATCGAACGTGTGGCCTCCGCGATTCGGCAACCTGGCGGTGAGCTGGCCGTGCAGCTCAAAGTTGCAGAAAAAGCCGTCGAAGCCTACAGCCGTGTCGCCGCTGACGCCAAAACCACCTTGATCGTGCCCAGCAACATGACCGAGGTATCGGCCTTGATCGGCTCAGCCATGAAAATGGTCAACGCCACCAAACCGCAATAGGAGCCCTATGGAAGACCCGGCCATGGAACACAACGTACTCGGCTCCGAGCTGGTGCCATGCTCCTACGACCCGCTGACGGGCTACTTTCGAGATGGCTGTTGCACCACCGATGAAACCGATAGCGGCTCGCACGTCATCTGCACCAAGGTGACGGCCGAATTTTTAGCCTTCTCACTGGCGCGCGGCAACGACTTGACCACGCCCCGGCCCCAGTGGCGTTTTGCGGGACTCAAGCCGGGCGACCGCTGGTGCCTGTGCGCCAACCGCTGGAAAGAAGCCCATGAAGCCGGGGTTGCCCCACCGGTGGTGCTGGAATCCACCCACATCCGGGCGCTGGAGTTCGTGTTGCTCGAAGATCTGGAGAAACATGCAGTGCCCCGCCGAAATGAGGCTTATTGACTGCTATACTTGTGGGCTTAGGAACGGTGGATGAGCGGTTTAAGTCGCACGCCTGGAAAGCGTGTGAGGGTTAATAGCCCTCCGCGGGTTCGAATCCCGCCTGTTCCGCCAGTTTAGGCCCGCCGTATTGCACGGCGGGCCTTTTACTTTGTGCAGTAACACCACGTGTTCGGCAAGACACCCCATGCCTCAAGCGTGAAATAGTTCCGATTCCGGCCACCGAATACGCCAATAGTCCGAATGGACTATCGACTAGGGTTAACACTGCCTTTACGATCCAGCCGAAGCCGGTTTGTATGCAATCTAAAAAATGCATGCCCCAGCGCCCCCCCCCCACCCGCCACCAAGGAAGTAAACAATGCGTAATTTGATGATGGCCATCGCTACAGCAGCCGTAATGGCAACCAGCGTACCCGCTCTAGCCGCCACAACAAATGTGGGCGTTTTGACTGCTTTGGGATCGACCGGCTACGACACGCCCGTGACCTACTCAGCCGGCAGCTTTAGCGACTCTTTTACGTTCAGCACCACCGGCGGAACCAATATTTTCTCAGTACTCGCCGTCAAAAACTCGCTCACTACGGCCAGCTTGCTGGACCCTTTCACGGCGGTGTTGACCAGCCTGGGTGGCTTGACCACGTATCTGACCTACTCCACCGCCATCAACTCAGCTACCAATTCCTTTAGCCAATCGCTTTACTACACGGGCAATATTGCAGCAGACACATACACCCTAACATTGTCTGGCGGTGCCAACAACGCAAGCTCGTTCAGCCTACTGATGTCTGCGTCCAGCCTTTCGCCAGACATCACAACCCCAGTACCTGAGCCTGAAACATACGCCATGATGTTGGCCGGTCTCGGATTGATCGGCGCGGTCGTGCGTCGTCGCAACAAGGCCAAACAAGACGCGTAACCGTTTTTCACCGAGGTTTCAAAAGGATTGCATGGCAATCCTTTTTTTTGCCTGGATTGAGTGAGATTTATCACAAAGACCATGCTGCAGCGCAGCATGCGCCTCCCTAAAATTCAGACAAAGATTGGCGCAAGCTGCATCTTTTACGTTTCATAACGACATCCAATTGCAGGAGTTCCACCACATGGCGTTTTTGCCATCTTTGTCATTTAATGAACTCCAGCATTACCATCGCGTTATTTGCGGTTCAGTGGAAGTGCGCAACCAGGCGGAAATGCGGGTATGGCTGCAAGGCGATATGCAGCGCTATCTACCGCACGACATATTGATAGCAGCGTGGGGGCAATTCGCCAAAGGCCAGGTGCAGCACGACATCATTTCGCCACTCACCGGTATCAGTGCCCCTGGTATCCCATCTAAAGCCTTCTCCACCCTGTTACAACACTGGTTCGCACGATGGATCGAATTTGGGAGAAAACCCTTCATGCACCATCCGCACGAGTATGGTTTTCCAGTCGAAGTCTCCGGCTTTGCACTGAGAGAGATGCAATCTGTCATGGTGCATGGCATCCGTGACGCAAGAGGAAGCCATGACTGTCTGTATGTGATTTTCAGCAGACGCCCCCCGCAAAGCCAGATTGAGCTTAGTGCAATGTCCGTGCTACTGCCGTACATAGACACCGCTTTGCGCCAGATCCCCCTCCAGCCCCGGCAGACACATGCAACTCAACCTGAAAGCCAGACACCTACTGGCGCAGTGTTGAAAAAGAACCATGGCTTAAGCGAACGCGAAGCTGAAATCCTAAGCTGGGTCACTGAAGGAAAGAGCAACTCCGAAATCGGCAGCATTCTGGAAATCAGCGCTTTCACAGTCAAAAACCATATGCAGCGTGTCTTCAAGAAGCTAAATGTAAGTAATCGTGCACAAGCCGTTGGCAAGCTTAAAGCGCTTCGAGAGCATGCATAATGGCGCGCAATAAGGTCAAACCCGGTGTTGCGCCAAGCTGAGCGAACAATCTCAGCTGCGGCGCTAAGTTGCTATAGCAAAGAAAGGCCATATCGGCGGTGCTGTTGATTAACCAAGCCTACGGGTTGTTGGCATCTACATTGCTTTATCTTTCAACGACCCATCAGGTGGTCATAAATCAGCCAACCCTCAACGCATGCATGTAAAACGCCCGTACGCTCTTCTGCTCCCAGCCCTGTTGCTCTTGACAAGCATGCCTCTCGTCTGGGCGCAAACTGAAGATACCTTAAAGCTGAATGCGGGCTATGCGTTGCAAACCGACAATAATCTCTTTCGCTTGCCCGCCAGCACCCTGGCCCAAGGAGGTAATGCCAGTGCAACGGAACGCATCAGTCAGTCGTCGCTCGGGCTAAGTTTAAACAAGCCTTACAGCCTTCAGCGCTTTGAAGCCGACGTCAATCTCATTGACTACAGGTACCAGCACAACAGCTATCTCAGCTTTACAGCCCATAACGCTAGCGCCGCATGGCGCTGGAGTCTCACACCCAAGCTGCACGGCAATTTGACTAGTTCGCTCAAAGAAGCCTTAAACAGCTTCGCAGACAACCAGACGCTGAACGTACGCAACCAGCGCACCGACACCACCACCCGCCTCGACTCAACTTATGAGTTAGGTGCGGCGTGGCACGTGATAGGTGGCATCGGTACCACGTCGCAAAAGAACGTACTACCTCTGGCGGCCGAGGGCAACACCTCCACCACAGCAGGGGATGCGGGTTTAAGATATCTGTGGCCTTCAGGTAGCACACTGTCTTATACGTTCAAGAAGACCAGCGGCGAGTACACCAACAGAACAATTCAGCCTGCAACATTATTTGACAACCGGTTCAACCAGCAGGACAACGAAATCCGACTGCACTGGTTGCTAAGCGGTCAAACCACAGCCGACTTGAGCGCGGCCTACATCAATCGCAGCCACCCGAACTTCGGACAACGTGACTACAGCGGCATCAACACGGATGCCAGCCTGAAATGGGCAATTTCAGGAAAATCGACATTGACGGCCAACTGGGCCCGTGAACTAGCCAGTTTCCAAAATAGCAACACGAACTTCACGAGAACAGACCGACTGTCCCTCAGTCCAGTCTGGCAAATCACCCCCAAAACCGCTATTCGCGCACGCTATGAAATAGCCCTGCGCGACTATCTGGGCTCACCAAGTAGCGCTACGCCAAGCCAGCGCAGCGACACGACGCGGGATGCCAGCTTGAATTTTGACTGGCAACCCTACCGGAACCTCACACTAACTACCTCACTGCAAAATGCCCGACGTACATCCAACCAGGCGGGCCTAGACTACAACAGCAATATGGCGTCGTTCGCTGCGCAATACAGCTATTAATTGGCAACCATGAAGCGCCATCTCTACTATTGCACTGTTATTCCGTCTGTTGTAGCGCTGAGCCTCGCGGCATGTGGCGACAAAGGCAACCCCATCGCTACTACACAGGTAGCCGCTAAAGTGGGCTCCGAAGAAATATCGGTCCACCAGATAAACCAGGTGCTTAGTCGCGCCAGCAAATCAAGTGATTCGCCAGAAGCAATACAAGTACTAACACGCGAAATTCTTGAGAAGCTGATTGACCAGCAATTGGCGATAGACCAAGCCACAGAAAGCAAGCTCAACCGCTCGCCCCAGGTGATAGCTGAACTGGAGGCCGCTCGTCGCGACGTTCTTGCAAGAGCCTACCTGCAACAAATGGCGAGTGGATTACCAAAACCTACGCCTGAAGAAATAAAAAGCTATTTCACCGACCACCCTCAGTTATTTGCAGAGCGGCGCATATTTAACCTGCAAGAAATCATCATTCCTATCGCGCCTGGCTTGGTAGAACAACTGCGCAGCTTTACGACAAACGACAAAACCGTAGAGGAAGTCTCTGCTTGGCTCAAAGGAAAAAATATCGCTTTTACCACCGGTAACGCCTCTCGCGCTGCAGAGCAAATTCCACTGGAAATTTTGGCAAAGATACATCCGCTCAACACTGGACAAAGCGCCGTATTAGAAGCGACCAAGGCCATTACGTTCTTACACATCGCTGCGTCACAAAAAGCACCTATAACCGAAGCCGCCGCATCGGCCGGCATTGAGAAGTACCTGATGAGTCAACGCACGGATGAAGCCTTGGCCAAGAAGCTAAAGGAATTGCGTGCCAACACCCAAATTACCTACATGGGTGAATTTGCCAAAGCGCACAACGCATCTACCACTCCCCCTATAAACACATCAACCACCATCGAAAAAGGTGTCGCCGGACTCAAATGAACACGATGGACATCAGTTATTCCACCGGCTTGCCAACACGGATATCCAATATGACAAAGCACCTGTTCCGCCCATTTCAGTTTCTTTTAGCCGCCCTGACAATGCTTTGCTGCTTTGCGGCCCAGGCCCAGACGCAGCCCGATTACCCTTTGGGCGCAGGCGACTCAATTCGCATACAAGTATTCCAAAACCCCGATCTGACGGTAGAAACACGCGTCTCGGAAAACGGCGCCATCACTTACCCACTTATTGGAACCGTCGCACTCGGAGGTCTATCGATCGCGACGGCCGAAAAGAAAATTGCCGATGCTTTACAGAATGGAGGTTTCATCAAGAAACCCCAAGTCAATATCGTGCTGGTGCAAATACGCGGTAACCAGATCGCCGTATTGGGCCAAGTTGCTCGTCCCGGTCGTTTTCCGCTAGAAACCACCAATACCCGACTCAGCGACATGCTTGCAATGGCAGGCGGCGCTACACCCATAGGCGACGACGTTGCGATAGTTTCCGGCACACGCAATGGGCAGCCATTCCGCAAACAAATCAACATCGCATCGATCTTTCTGACCGACAAAGAGCAAGACAACATCGTATTGCAAGGTGGTGACAGCATCTATGTAGACAAGGCCCCCGTGTTCTACATCTACGGTGAAGCGCAGCGCCCAGGTGCCTACCGTATCGAAAGAAACATGACCGTCATGCAAGCCCTGGCTTTGGGCGGTGGCCTTACGCCCCGCGGTACCGATAGACGCATGCGCATTGACCGCAGCGCCCCCGATGGCAGCGTTCAGCACATAGAACCCAAGCTCACCGACACCATTCAACCCAATGACGTCATTTACGTCAAAGAAAGCCTGTTCTAAGCCGAGCGCACCCACCATGACGTTTCAACAACTCCTGCTCATTCTGCGTGCGCGCTACAAAATAGTGCTGCTCATTTTTGTGCTCACCGTGATCACCACGGTCAGCATAAGCCTGCTGCAATCAAAGCAATACACCGCCAATGCCGCACTCGTGGTTGATGTCAAATCACCGGACCCCATGAGTGGCCAAGTTCTGCAAGGCTTGGCAACAACAGGGTATATGGCAACCCAAATTGACATCATCAACAGCGATCGCACAGCCAAAGCGGTGGTGAAGCTTTTGCGCCTGGAAGATAACCCCACAATTCGCCAGCAATGGCTCGAAGCCACCAAAGGCAAAGGCCAACTCGCAGACTGGCTAGCCACGTCATTACAAAGAAGTCTGGACGTAAAGCCATCCAGAGACAGCAACGTCATCAACATCACATACACAGGAGCAGACCCCGACTTCAGTGCGGCTACCGCCAACGCTTTTGCTCAAGCCTATATGGATGTCAATTTGGACCTGCGCCTAGCGCCTGCTCGCCAGTACGCGCAATTCTTTGACGAACAAACCAAGGCAGCACGCGAAAAGCTGGAAACAGCCCAACGCGCCATGTCGGACTACCAGCAAAAAAACGGTATTACCTCCTCCGAACAGCAAGTCGACTTCGAAACCACCAAACTGAATGAAACCTCCAGCCAGCTTACCGGTGTGCAGGGGCAGACTACCGACAGCCAAAGCAAACGCCAGTCATCCAAGGCAGATACCTTGGCTGAGGTCATGCAAAGCCCTTTGATCAACGGACTGAAGACAGACATAGCCAGGCTCGAAGCCACGTTGATGCAAAACAATACCAACCTGGGTAAAAACCATCCGCAGACGCTGCGCTCCGAAGCCGAGCTGGCAACCCTCAAAGCCCAGCTGGAGTCGGAAACTCGCAAAATCACTACGTCAATCGAAACGTCCTACCAAGTTGGCAAACAGCGCGAACAGCAATTGCAAAGCGCACTCGCAAACCAGAAGGCACGCGTGCTGGTACTGAACAAGCAGCGCGACGAACTCAATGTATTGCGCCGCGACATCGAATCAGCTCAGCGTGCCTTTGAAGCCGTAAGCCAACGTGCATCGCAAACCAACATGGAAAGCCAAGCCAATCAAACCAACATCTCGCTGCTGAACCCAGCCGTAGTGCCTACCAAACCGTCCTCGCCTCGCGTTGTGTTTAACACCTTGGTTTCCATATTTTTGGGCATCCTGCTCGGAGTCGGGCTAGCGCTGGTGCTGGAACTCACCAACCGCCGCGTGCGCTCCGCGGAAGACCTGCCGGAAGCACTAGGCTTGCCAGTCCTAGGCACCATTGCATCCGCGGCAGGCATGCTTAAACACGCCAAAGGAGCCCGCGCATGAACACATTGGTTAACGGAGCAACCCGCTCCATTGGCGACATTCTGGTTGCGACCGGCCGCTTGACTGTCGAAGATGCTGCGCGCATCACGCAGCACCAGCAAAAGGAAAACCTCAAATTTGGCGATGCTGGCATTGCATTAAAGCTGCTAAACAAAGAGCACATTGACTTTGCGCTCTCTTTGCAATTTGACTATGCCTACCTGTCCGACCAGGACACCAGCCTCAGCCCAGAACTGGTAGCCGCCTACAAACCCTTCAGCCGCGTGGGCGAAAACCTGCGCGCCGTGCGAAGCCAATTAATGCTGCGCTGGTTCAATACCGACCCTGCCCGCAAAGTACTCACCGTGGTGAGCCCGGACAAAGGCGAAGGCCGCAGTTTTATTGCCGCCAACCTGGCCATCGTATTTGCCCAGCAAGGTGAACGTACGCTGCTGATTGATGGCGACCTGCGCGCGCCGCGACAGCACATCTTGTTCAAGCTCGTCAAAAATGCAGGTCTCTCCGGCATATTGGCCGGGCGCGCAGGCTTGGAAGTGGCCCGCCCCATACCCAGCCTGCAAGGTTTATGCGTTCTGCCCGCTGGCGCCACCCCACCCAACCCACAAGAACTTCTAGGTCGCCCAGCCTTTGGCAGCCTTTTGCAGCTGGCCGCGCAAGACTTTGACGTGATCATCATCGATACCCCCGCCGGCTCCGTTTACGCTGATGCAGAAATCATCGCAGCGCGCACCGGTGCGGCATTGGTGGTCACGCGTAAAAATCAGAGCTTGCTCCCCAGCGCAGTCAAACTCACCCGCCGGCTCCAGGACGGCGGCGTAGCCCTCGTTGGCGCCGTGCTCAACGATGACTAAGCACCGCCCCGCCATTCAGGCACGCTCCAGCGCACCCGTGTGAATCCAGAAGCCCAGAAAATACATGTTGTCCATACCGCCAAGCCCCTGCGTGCAGAGCTGGTGGCGTGGCTGCCTGTCATTTTGGGATTGGCGGTGCTGTATGTACCAAGCCTCCACGACCTGCTCACCGGCGTATGGAACCAGGATGAGCAAAGACACGGCCCCATCGTCCTAGGCATAGCCATATGGCTGGTGTACCGCAGCTGGCCCAGCATGGTCGCGGTCAGCCTTGGTAAAGCTACCAGCCCTTGGGGTTGGCCAATCGTTGTTTTCAGCCTGCTGCTGTACATACTGGGCCGGTCGCAAGACATACTGATGTTCGAGGTGGGCTCGGTGGTCTGGCTGCTGGTGGGCACCGTCTTGCTCATGTACGGATCTGCTGCACTCAAGGCGCAATGGTTCGGCTTGTTTTTCATGCTGTTCATGGTGCCCTTACCTGCTGCGGTGGTCGACACCCTCACCATGCCCATGAAAATGGCCGTCTCGTACGTGGCAGAGCACGTGTTGTTCTGGGCCGGCTACCCCATTGGCCGTACAGGCGTCATGCTGCAAATTGGCCAATATAGGCTGCTGGTCGCCGACGCCTGCGCCGGCCTGCACACCTTGCTCACCCTGGAGGCACTGGGCCTGCTGTATCTAAACCTGGTACGGCGCGATTCACCTTTTCGCAACTTGGGACTAGCCATCTTGGTTGTACCCATCTCCTTCACAGCCAATGTCATACGCGTTATGGCCTTGACGCTAATTACCTACCATTTGGGCGATGCAGCCGGCCAAGGCTTTTTACATGGTTTTGCAGGCATGGTGCTCTTTACCAGCGCCCTGCTGCTCATCATCGGCGTCGACACCCTGCTCCACACGGCCGAAGCCTATTACCAACGGCGCAATGCCCCACAAGGTGTAGCCTCGTGAAAGCACCTCTCAAAAGCCTATCTCTGCTAGCCATGATGCTGCTGGGCGCCTGGCTTACCGTCTACTTGCGGCCGACGCAAAGCCTGGCCGACTTCCGCCCGTCCATCGCCCTGGCATCTCTGGTACCCACCACATTCGGAGATTGGAAAGAAGTATCCCAAGGGCAAGCACAAATTGTTGACCCGTTGCAAAAAGCCGCTGTTGAAGCAAGCTACGACCAAACCCTGGCACGCACCTACACCAACAGCCAAGGCTATCGAATCATGCTGTCCATCGCCTATGGCAAAAGCCAGCGCGGGGAGCTTCAGCTACACCACCCAGAGCTCTGCTACCCCGCCCAGGGCTTTGAGGTGCAATCCAATCGCGTTGGCAGCTTGGCTACACCGTATGGCGTAGTGCCCGTCCGACGTCTTGAAACGCAACGCAACCACGACCGCACTGAACCCGTAACCTACTGGGCCATGGTCGGTGAGCAGGTAGTGCTGGGCAGCGTGCAACGCAAACTGGTTGAAATTCGCTATGGGCTAAGGGGTCTGGTCACAGACGGCTTGCTGTTCCGCGTATCCAGCATCGACACCGCGCCCAACAACGGTTTTGACCAGCAAGCCGCATTCGCGTCAGCGTTGCTGGCAGTACTTACTCCCACAGACCGCCAACGCATTGCCGGTATTTAACTAGCTATGCCTTCGCCACGCTCCATATTTCCGCACATGACCCCAAACAAATACCAAGGGTTGACCGAACGCTCAACGCCAGCCTATCCGGCGCGCTTGGTTACAGGTATCTTGATAGCTTCGGTTACCTATCTGTCCATCCTGAGTTTTCTGAATGCCAGAGGCATTTATGCATCCGCGGCCATTGCAGGCGGAACAGAGGGTTTGATTTACGCCGCCTGCCTGTACGTCGTGCGGCGCCACCTGCCGCTATCCACCATTACATTCAGTTTTTGTGCATTTGCCTGGTTGATTTTTGCCTGGTTGATACGCCAGTCACCCGACGTAAAAAGCTTGCGCGACCTGCTGATACCAATTCTCTTCCTCAGTCTTGGCAGGTATGTTGCAGACATCCAATTCGCGGATCGCTCTGTGAAGCTGATCAGCTACATCCTGATTGCGGCCGGTTTGTTCGAGGTTTTCTTCACAGACACCTATGCCAACCTGTTCAATACCTTTTCGTTCTACGTACACATTGGTGGCATAAGTCAAAGTTCGGCGGCTTTCGAAGGACAAATGCTGACCTTGAATGGCTATCGGCCCGAAGGTATTGGCCGCACCATATTGCCGCAAATATTTGGACCACATCGTGCTTCGTCTCTGCTAATGGAGCCAGTAGCTGTTGGCAATTTTTCAGTTATTTTGATGGCTTGGGCGCTTAGCAAGCCTTGGGCGGAAATGCGCAAAATGCCCGTATTCATTATTTGCGCAGCGGTTCTCATCACACTGTCTGACTCCCGTTTTGGCATGATGATGAGTGCTGCTTTGCTGCTGCTGCGCTTGTTCCCCGTACGCATGGTTAGCAGGATCGCACCAACCATCCCTTTCCTGCTCTTGGCCGTGGTCCTCGGAATTGCCGCAAACCTCTATAGCAAAGAAGACAATCTCATCGGAAGAATTTACCGCAGCGGCGTCGAGGTATTGAATTTCGACTGGACCTTGCTCATGGGCTTGAGCAACCCTCTGCCCAACTACGGGGACATGGGCTATGCCTACATGATTTCCCGCTTTGGTGCACCGCTGTCCATACTGCTGATCACCTTGGTCTTCTTAATTCCAATGTCTGACCAGCGCGGGATTCGATTTCGAGCTTTGATAACACTCTATATTTTTGCCAATCTTGGCATCAGCGGCACATCCATTTTTGCGTTGAAGACAGCAGGCGTTGTGTGGTTTTTGATGGGAGTGTTAACTGACCGAGCGCAAATCCCAGGGCAAACGCCCAAGAGTCAACCGGACCAAGTCTTAGCTTCCCAGCAAACTCATCTAGTGTCGGCAGCTACCACCACCGCACACCCCTCGGCCACCAAAGGAAAAACTGCATGAAAGTCGCCCACGTCGTACGCCAGTACCTCCCATCCATAGGAGGCATGGAGGAAGTGGTGCGCAACCTGGTGCAATACCAGCACACATCAACCACCTACCAACCTTACGTCGTCACGCTAGACCGGGTCTTTCGCGAGCCCAACCAGGCGCTGCCAGTGCATGAAACACTGGACGGCATCCCCGTACACCGCCTGCCATATAGCGGGTCTGAACGTTACCCGTGGTGCCCGCAGGTATTGCAAAAGCTGCGCGAGGCGGATCTGGTGCACGTACACGGCGTTGATTTTTTCTTCGACTTCCTAGCCTGGACAAAGCTGCTCCACGGTAAACCACTGGTGGCGTCCACACACGGCGGTTTCTTCCACACCCAATTTGCTCAGCGCCTAAAGAAAATTTATTTTCATAGCATGACCCGCATGTCCTGCATGGCTTACAACCGGGTTATTGCCACAAGCGACAACGATGGCGATATCTTTAGCCAAATACTGGGCGACCGCAAACTCAAGGTCATTGAAAACGGCGTCGACATCCAAAAGTTTGACGATGCTTCCTCGCAAAGCCTGCTACCAGAGCTGATCTACTTCGGCCGCTGGTCAGTCAACAAGGGCCTACTGGAAACGCTGGACGTGCTGGCAGCCCTGTGTGCACAGCAACCCCAGACACCCTGGCATCTCACCATTGCCGGACGCGAATACGATCTGACGGCCCAGGCCATACTCGACCACGCCGCGCAAAAAGGCTTGGCAGACCGCGTAACCATATTCCCAGGCCCGACCAACCAAGACTTGCGCGCCCTGATCGCCAAAGCCAGCTACTTCATTTGCATGTCGCACCACGAAGGCTTTGGCATCGCCCCCATTGAAGCCATGAGCGCCGGCTTGGTACCCATCTTGAGTCCAATACCCCCTTTTAAACGCCTGGTGGACAGCACAGGCGTTGGACTGGTTCTTGCGTCCTCCGACCTCGCTACCCAAGGCAAGCAAATTGCGGAACTGCATACACGGCTCATTCAGCAACTTGGCGCAGGCCAAGACCACAGGGCTGCCGCCCGCAATGCAGCACAAGCCTATTCCTGGAAAGACGTTGCTGCCCGCTACACGCAGCAATACAACCAAGTGATGAAGGTAACGCAATGACCAAACGCACTGCGTCGCTCACCCTGGGCATGGGCTTCAAGAATCTCGGCGTCACATTTTTCATGCTGTGCATGCTGCTTCTTGGCCATGCCCATGCTGGTTGTATCGACCAGAAGCGCCTCCTAGGGGTCAATCTGTCTGGCGGCGAGTTCGGCCACACACGCCTACCGGGTGTTCTCTACAAAGACTACATCTATCCGTCACGCAACGACCTCGCGTACTTCAAAGCGCAGGGTATGAATATCGTACGCGTGCCATTCCGCTGGGAGCGCGTACAACGGCAAATTAACACCCCCTTGGACGTTGCCGAGATTGAACAACTTCGTAACGTGGTCGGTTGGGCCCGGGATATGAACATCTGCGTATTGCTGGACCTGCATAACTTCGGCACCTACCAAGGACGCGTACTAGGCAGCGTAGATCTGCCCGCTAGCGCATTTTTCGACGTATGGCGGCGCTTATTGCAGGCATTCAACAATCCAGACGAAACGGCCTTTGGCCTCATGAATGAGCCCGCGGCTCTGTCCGTACCACAGTGGATGCAAATTGCCCAACAAACCGTGCTGACACTTCGCAGCGCTGGGGCACGCCATTTGCTTCTGGTAGGTAGCGGGCGCTGGAGCGGCGCCCATGAATGGGAGAAGTCATATGACGGTGTTGCAGCAACCAATGCATTCCGTACCTTTTACGACCCCCTCAACAACTTTGCAATTGAGCTACACCAGTATGCAGACGCCAACTATTCGGGAACAGGCACTAGCTGCATTGACGCAGCACGTCTGCGCGACGCTCTGGCACGCATCACCGTCTGGGCAAAACAAGAAAAGAAGCGGTTCTTGCTAGGAGAGTTTGGGGTAGCTCCGTCCACTGAGTGCCTGGCTGCACTTAGAGCCATGCTGGAGTCCATGCAAGACGCAGATGCATGGCTGGGCTGGACCTATTGGTCGGCAGGCCCCTGGTGGGGCAATTACGCATTCAGCATACAGCCGGGTAATGGAACAGAGGCACCTCAACTGGGCCTGCTAAAAAATTTCATACCTCAGTAATTTAAGAGTTCGAAAATAAATTAATGAAACCATACAAGCATGCGGAAGTAGTAAGTGCGATAGAACTTCCCCCAAAAACATCAAAGTCTTTTTTGCCAAATCTAGATGGCATTAGAGCAATTGCATGTTTATTGGTTGTTTTAACACACATACCATTTTCAATTAACACAGAAGTAATGGGTGCAATAGGTGTTGGAATTTTCTTCACTCTTAGTGGGTTGCTCATGAGCCACCTCTATGCGCGTGAGCCATGGAGTGCCCCCGCCGTAATTAAATATGGAGTAGCCAGATTTTCCAGAATTGCACCTATCTATTGGCTAGTAATCAGCACATGCATAATTATTTCCTACGCTCAACCTGATACATACTTTTCAATGAGAATTCATGGTGCAACGCAGATTGCAAGGCACTATCTATTCGGCGGAAGTGCAAGTATTTTCTGGTCGATACCTCCAGAAATTCAATATTATATTTTCTTTATATTCATATGGTGGTCAATTGCAAAAACCTCGAAGCTACCGTATGCATTCCCGTTCATGGCTTTATTGTGTGCGGCACTGATAGTTACGCATGCCCACTGGCCAGGACTCGCTTTACCAAACAAGTTACATTTATTTTTAGCAGGTTCTATAGCGGGTTTTGCGCCGCGTGTTGAATGGAATGGTGTTGCGCAACGCAGAGCATTATTCGCACTTCAATTGGGTGCCATTTTTATGTTGGCAATGCCATTATGGCTTTTTGCAACCAAAGAGGAATTCTACGGCGCCCCCGAGCTAGGCCTCACCATCGCATTAGCAGTTTATTTATTATCCATTCCATCTCAATGGACAACTTTTATTTTTGCATCCCCAATAATGCGAAAAATTGGCCAAGCCAGCTTCTCCATTTATCTGATGCATGTTTTGGTATTTCACTATGGAACACTGCTACTTGGTCTTTCGCATGACCAGTATGATCCACTCTGGCTATTGCTAGGCTTGGCGGGTGTTGTGTTGCCCATGATTGCATCCAAGTACATAGAAATTCCGTTGCAAAATAAAATGCGCAAAGCACTTGAAAAAATATTCAAATTCCCCACTAAAAAACCCATAATCCAACCACTACAAACATAAAACCCCCAAATTAAATGCCACGTCAATATAATAAAAAATTATTTTTAGCATGAAAATATTACTTGTTTGTTCTGCTTTCCCCCCCCGTGGTAAAGGTGGTGGCCCTGCTGGTTCATACATGATTGCCAACGGACTGCTGGCGCAAGGGCACGATGTGCGTGTTATTACCGTAGGGGATAAAGCCGGTGTAGAGCGATATCAAGACGTAGAGGTTCACATAATTCGCTCCCCTAACGTCTATTGGGATTATTTTTTTACAAAACGATCCGCTTTTATTAAGCTGGTTTGGCATGTATTGGAAAACTTTAATCCAGTCGCATATTTTCGCTTGCGACCGCACATCAAAGAATTCTCGCCAGATGTTGTGGTTACCATCAGCATAGAAAATACAAATGTTGCAACATGGTTATTGGCACGATTGCACTCCACGCCCGTGGTACATGTCATTCAAAGCTATTTTCTTGCTTGTTGGCGTGGTGGATTTTTCAAGAATGGAAAAAATTGCACAGGGCAATGCACGAGCTGCAAAATACTTTCCACAGGTAAAAAACCCATGACTTCTTTGGTAAATGGTGTTTTTGGAGAAACCAGTTTCGTATTGCAAGAACATCTTAAACTGGGTTACTTTGCAAATGCACAATCTGCAGTCATACCCGGGGCAATGCCACCAATAGCAGGACGGGTTCCCAAAAGGCGCAATGGCCCTTTAGTTGTCGGATATATGGGCGTACTTTCACCGCACAAAGGTGTCGATGTACTAGCCGATGCTGCACGCAGCATTGGCCAAACAGGCAATATGAAATTTATCATAGGCGGAACGGGCGAAGACCCCGCATACGTTGAACAACTGAAAAAGCAATTTGGCCAAGCCGACGTAGAGTTCCTAGGATGGGTAAAGCCAGAGAATGCCTATCCATTATTCGACGTTTTAGTCGTACCTTCCAAGTGGAAAGAGCCATTTGGACGCATTGTGGTTGAGGCGTTGGCTTACGGTGTACCGGTTATTTGTGCTCGATCCGGGGGTATTTCCGAAAGCCTTATCGAGGGCAAAAATGGTTACACATTTGAATCAGGAAATCATCTTGAATTAACAAACCTGCTTCGGGATGTTATAGAACCCAATGAACCCGCCAGACTCATATTAGCTGAGAATGCCCTCAAGCACTCCAAAACATTTGATATTTCAACTATATCAAATCGCATAGAAGATTTTTTAGTTAGAACCATTGAAAATAGTAAAGGCAAATAAAATTAATGCATAAAATTCTTATTGTCTGCTCAGCTTACCCTCCCAACATCAAGGGAGGAGGAGAAAAATCAACCCAGATTCTTGCGCAAGGATTAAGTGCAAAAGGGCACCAGATTCGGGTTGTAACAGTGGCCGACAAGACGGGAGAGTATTTGGATGTAGATGGAAAAACGCAAATAAAGACTTTTCCATCTCCAAATATTTACTGGAATTTTCGTAGTGACTACTCTATTCCTAAAAAATTAGTCTGGCATGTGCTGGATAACTACAACCCCAGCGCCATCAGCCTGGTCGAACGGGAGCTCCTGGAGTTCAATCCAGATATTGTTGTTTCCAGTACGATTGAAAACTTCGGTCCTGCAGTTTGGCAAGCATGCAATCGTAGGAATATTCCCGTTGTTCACATATTGCGCAGTTATTACATTCGCTGCTTCAAAGGAACAATGTTTTCTGATGACAGAAACTGCGTTAACTCATGCGTGAAATGCTCTGCTCTCACCGTAGGCAGAAGGCACGCAGCAAAATATGTAGACGGCGTTGTAGGCATTAGTCATTTTATTTTAAATCAACATAAATCTTTATTTCCCACAGCATTGCACACAGTAATATCCAATGCCGTTCCCGCAACCAAAAAAGCAAACAAAATATCAGAAAAAAAGAGCACATATACTTTTGGGTACATGGGTAGACTGGAGCCAGAAAAAGGAGTTTCAGAAATATTGGAAGTATTCAGCAAACTACCAAGCCACTTTCGCTTAGTTATTGCCGGAAGTGGGAAAAAAGACTACGAAGCTCAATTAATAGAAAAATTTTCTTCAGAGCGTATTAAATTTTTGGGCTGGGTTGAGGCAGACACCGTTTATTCACAAATTGATTTCGCCGTTATTCCATCCATGTGGAATGAACCGTTTGGACGGGTAGTCATAGAAGCCTATGTGCAAGGGGTTCCAGTCATTGCTTCAGCGCGTGGAGGCTTATCTGAACTGGTGCGCGAGGGAGATACAGGATATCTATTTGATCCATCAAACCCTAATGGTCTTCGTGACGCCTGCATACGTGCTGTAGATGCAAGCGCATCATACGAGAACATGATTAAAACCGTCAAAACCGAAGCAGAACGCTATGTGCCCTCGGTCATTGTTGAAGAATATGAAAAATTCTTTCTACAGGTTTTGACACACAAATCAAAGTAACCATTCTATTTTCACTCTAAAAAATAGAGATGAAGCTGCCCCACATATCTATTATTTTTACTAATACGTGAAAAATACTCTCCATTCAAAAAAACATCCGAATATTAAAATAATCAGATGTACGCTCATCGCAATTTATGCACTGAAAATAATTCGTAATGACTAAACCTCAAAGTCATCTCGGATCAGGGGCGAAGTGGTCCATGCTGGACAACCTGGCCCAGCAAGTACTGTCGTTTCTGGTATTCATGGTGCTGGCGCGCTTTGTGGCGCCCCAGGAGTTCGGACTTATTGCGATTGCCCACGTCATTGTTACGTTTGTGAGGCAAACCGTATTCGATGCTATATCCCATCCGGTCGCCAGAGCCGAATCCACATCAGACACGCTGTACTCATGGGCATTTAGTGTTTGTGTCTTGGCCGCTCTTTGCATGTCCATATTAATGCTGGCTGGCGCAGGATTTGTGTCACGCTTTTACGCACACCCAGAGTTGGTGCAAGTACTGTCGTGGATGAGCTTGGTAGTGCTAGCCACTGGAACTGCTTCGGTTTATGAAGCACGATTGGTTCGACGCATGGAGTTCCGTCCATTGGCGATCCGCTCTATCGTTTCGGTCACGATAGGTGGAACTGTCGGTATCGTGCTGGCGTTTCGCGGCGCCGGCGTTATGGCATTGGTCGCGCAACAAGTAGTGACGAGCTGCCTGGCCCTTGCTTTATTGGTCGCACAAGCGCGTTGGATTCCGCAGATTGCTTTGCGTAATTTAGCGTTTAAAGAATTCTTACCAGAGGCTTCTCGTGTCAGCATGACAGGCCTGTTCAACTTCCTAGCGAGCCAGGGTGATACGGTTTTGGTCAGTATTTTTCTCGGTAGCTACGCAACCGGCATTTACAACTTTGCCAAACGTTTGACATCTGCGGTTTATCTAGTGATCGGGAGTTCGCTGCTGAAACTCGCCATACCTGCATTTGCAGAAGCAGGCAAGAATCCCGATGCGTTGCGTGATGCTTATGTACGCATATTGGGAACAACCATTTTTCTAATGGCGCCGCTACTCGCCGGTATGAGCATACTGGCAATACCCACGATTACGCTGCTATTTGGCGCCGTGTGGGTAGAAGCAGCCCCTATCGTTGCACTGCTATCCATTTTGTATATCTTGCTGGCAGCCAACCAGATTAACGATTACCTGATGTTCGCAACCGGGTCACGCACGGTTCCCATGCAAAGAGGCCTAGTGCAAACCTTGCTTGCATTACTGCTTGGCTGGATGTTCTCGGGCCTGGGCCTGGGCCTGGCCTGGACTTCGGTGGGATTCGTACTGGCCGGCGCCATTGTGTGGCCATGGCCCCAGCGACTTGCAAATAGCCGCATGCATTTTAGTTTTTTAAAGTTAATATCTGCATTAAAAAGCCCATTATTGGCAACAACTGCCATGTCATTATTTTTAATGGCGACTTACAAATATATGCCATTAAATATATGGGCGTTAGGCTGCATGGTTTCGGCAGGTGCATTGACATTTTTTATTACGCATTTAATCGTCATCAAAATGTGGCCATCTTCATATGATGCGCTGAAAGAGCTTATTCGCCGTCGCCACCCCTCCACTAGCTAGGGCATATGCAATGCAACACAATACCCATATAGAACTACTTCCTCTCGCCGGTTATCCAATTCGATCCACCACGTCTTCCGTCTTGGCTGCAATGCTGCAAACTAGACTTAATAAGCATAAAAAATCAGTACTGCTCTTTGCCAATACAAATTTTGTATTGAAATGCCAACCCCTACAGCCATGGCTTAAAGGTGAAGAAGTTATTTTGGTGAACGACGGTATTGGCCTGGATATTGCTTGCAAACTGGTGCACGGACAGCGCTTCCGAGACAATCTCAACGGAACCGATTTTTTACCTTATCTATTCAAGAATCTTGCGGCTCCGTACAAGATTTTTCTTCTGGGTGGCAAACCAGGGGTGGCAGAGAAAGCAATCTCCGCGATTGAACAGAACTCCAACAAGCAAGTGGTTGGATGCCTAGATGGCTACTCCAAGCTATCGCCTGCGGAGCAATGTGCACGCATCAACCAGTCGGGGGCGGATATTGTTCTTGTCGCCATGGGCAATCCTTTGCAGGAAGAGTGGATACGCGCAAATATGGCCTCACTGGATGCGCAGCTGTTTGTAGGTGTGGGTGCCCTTTTCGACTTTCTATCCGGTGGGGTGCAACGTGCTCCGCGCTGGGTCCAGCAAATACGGTGTGAATGGCTGTTTCGACTGCTTCAGGAGCCTACACGGCTCATGCGGCGCTACACGATAGACATTGCTCGCTTTCTTTTTGTATGCCTGCGTTATGGCAATAAGCAAAAGCACAGTGTTTAGTGTTCAGTTTTTAGTAACATTTAGCTACTAAAAATATAGCTATCAACGCAAGCCAGATAAGCACCAAAGGCATTTTTTATTATTTTTTGTGTTCTCATTACACAAAATGTCCGCAACTCTGCCCAATGGTCACGGACGGCACCCTACCCATGAAAAGGATCTCTGCATGACCCAAAACAAACCGGCCCTAACCGGATTCCGAGACGATATCAACGGCTTACGCGCATGGGCGGTGGTTGCTGTTGTGCTCTACCATTTTGGTGTACCCGGTTTCAGCGGCGGCTTTGTAGGGGTTGATATATTTTTTGTCATCTCGGGGCTCTTGATGACAGGCATTGTGGTCACGGGCTTGGAACGTGGCACGTTTTCCGTCATCAGCTTTTACATGGCAAGAGCGCGCCGCATTGTGCCGGCACTCGTGGTTTTGTGCGCTGTGCTGCTGCTTCTTGGCTGGTGGATGCTGCCGCCCGCCGACTACAAACTGTTGGGCGTGCACGCGGCCTCCAGTCTGGCTTTTGTATCGAATATGAAATATTGGCTGGAGGCCGGGTATTTTGATGCAACCTCGCATGACAAATGGCTATTGCATACATGGTCCCTGGCCGTTGAATGGCAGTTCTATCTGTTACTGCCGCTAGTATTGCTGGGCGTATGGAAGCTCCGCCCAGGCCGCACCCCTTTGACATGGATACTGGCAATAGGCTTGCTGCTGTCTTACGGCTTATGCATTGCCCTCACACCAACCAAACCCACAGGTACATTCTTTGTGCTGCCAACCCGTGCCTGGGAAATGCTGGCAGGTGGCTTGGTCTACTTAGGGGCGACGCGCCTTGCACTCAGCACGGGTATGCGACGCGCATTGGAAGCAGCCGGATTGGCCTTGGCAGTCGGGGCAATACTTGTCTTTGACACAACAACACCCTGGCCAGGCTGGCAAGCCATGGTTCCGGTACTGGGCTCCGCCCTGGTGCTATTGGCCGGGAGATCCGACTCGGTGTGGACGGGCAACAGCATTGCACAGTGGTTGGGCACACGATCTTATTCAATCTACCTATGGCATTGGCCCATCGTCGTTGCACTGCGTTACCTGGATGTGCAGGCTGCGCCGCTGGCCATTGCAGCCGGACTGCTACTGACGATCACTCTCGGGCACCTGTCCTACCAGTGGGTAGAAACACCGGCCCGCAAACAATTTAACAAACTGTCGCTAGGATTCAGTGCGGCTGCGTTGGCAGGGACAACCGCCGTCGTAGCCACCGCAGGGATGGTAATTCAGTTACAGCAAGGTGTACTAGGACGGTTTCCACATGAGCTAGAGGTAATCAGCCAGGCCACTCTAGATAAAAACCCCAGACGTGATGCCTGCCATCCCAGCAAAGGCATTTCTTCGCCATCCTGCATGTATGGCGAGGGTCCACTGCGCGCGATTGTGCTGGGTGATAGCCACGCGGATGCAGCGGTAAATGGTGTGGCGGCAGCGGTTCCCTCGAACCATGCAGGAGCTGTGATGCAATGGTCGTATAGTGGTTGTCCTATTTTTATAGGTGCTCACCGTATGGGGTTTGATGGAAATAATAAATGTGGAGATTTTGTTACATGGGTATTTCAAAAACTTCCTGAAATACCAAAAAACGTTCCCATCGTGGTCATTAACAGACTTGGGCAATACGCTTTTGGAAAGTTTACACAAGGGCAAGTTAGCACTCCCTGGGTATATTTTTCACGCCCCTATGCGACGGCAGAACCCGCATTTCTTAAGGAATATGCACAGCACATCACTGAGGCAGCTTGTGCACTTGCCAAAGAGCATCCAGTTTATTTGGTCAGACCATTTCCGGAAATGAATGTTGACATTCCAAATACGGCTCGCGCGATGGTATGGGGTCATGAATCAGCAACTTCATTGAGCTTAACCGATTACCGTCAACGCAATGGTTTCATCTGGGCAGCACAGGATGCGGCCCGTGAGCAATGCGGCGTCAAGATTCTCGATCCCTTACCGTACCTGTGCAAAGATGGCGCCTGCCAGGGTCTGAAGAATGGTCGGCCGGTATATTACGACGACAATCATTTAAGTGAATTTGGCAACCGCCTGTTGGTGCCGATGTTTGCAAAAGTATTTGAGCCGCTATAGAAATGATTTGTGGCAGCCATTGCGTTAGTTTTTAGTTTGGGAGAGTTTATTTATGAAAATTACGGTTATTGGAACGGGCTATGTGGGTTTGGTATCAGGCACTTGCCTAGCCGAAGTCGGCAACGATGTGCTGTGCCTGGACGTGGACCCGGCCAAAATCAAGATTTTGGAAGATGGGGGCATTCCCATCTTTGAACCTGGTCTGCAAGAAATGGTGCGCCGCAACGTAGCCGCCGGCCGCTTGCACTTCACGACCGACGTGGAAAAAGCTGCGCACTTTGGTACCGTGCAGTTCATTGCAGTGGGTACGCCGCCCGACGAAGATGGCTCGGCCGACATGAAATACGTCACGGCTGCCGCGCGCAACATTGGCAAGTACATGACGGACTACAAGGTCATCGTGGACAAGAGCACAGTACCTGTGGGCACGGCAGACGCGGTGAAGGCGGCAGTAGCCGAAGAGCTGAAGAAGCGCGGCGTGGACACGCCTTTCAGCGTGGTGTCCAACCCCGAATTCCTGAAGGAAGGCGCGGCCATCGACGACTTCATGAAGCCCGACCGGATTGTGGTGGGCTGCGACGATGAACAGGCGGCGTTGAACATGCGCGCGCTGTACGCGCCCTTCCAACGCAACCACGACCGCCTGATCGTAATGGACGTACGTAGCGCCGAGCTGACCAAGTACGCGGCCAATGCCATGCTGGCCACCCGCATCAGCTTTATGAACGAACTGGCTAACCTGGCCGAAAAGCTGGGTGCCGATATTGAGCAGGTGCGCAAGGGTATTGGCAGCGACCCACGTATTGGCTACGACTTCTTGTACGCGGGCGCGGGCTATGGTGGATCGTGCTTTCCAAAAGACGTGAAGGCGCTGATCAAGACCGCCGCAACAGACGCCGGCATCGACATGAAGGTGCTAAATGCCGTAGAGGCCGCCAACGATGCACAAAAGCACGTGCTGGGCACCAAGGTGAAGACACGCTTTGGCGGCGACCTCGCGGGCAAGCACTTCGCGCTGTGGGGCTTGGCGTTCAAGGCCAATACCGATGACATGCGCGAAGCCACCAGCCGCGAGGTCATCAAAGACCTGCTGGATGCGGGCGCCACCGTTACCGCGTACGACCCGGTGGCGATTGCCGAAGCCAAGCACTGCTTTCCCAACGAGCCCCGCATTACCTATGCCGACAGCCAAAGCGCTGCGCTGGACAACGCCGACGCCTTGGTGATCGTGACCGAATGGAAGGAGTTCCGTAGCCCCGACTTCGACACGCTCAAAGCCAAACTGAAGCACCCCTTGATTTTTGATGGCCGCAACATGTACGACCCCAAGGTGGTGCGCGCCATGGGCATAGAGTATTTGGCAATTGGCCGTTGATCTACGTGAGGGCTTATTAATGCAGCAGTATCGTTTCGAAGACACCACGATTCGCTCAGGCGTGCTTTTCGGCACCAGTGGCGCCCGGGGCTTGGTGGAGGCCATGTCAGACGAGCTTTGCTATGCATACACCACCGCCTTCTTGCAAAGCGTGGCCGCTGGCGCCGAGAAAGTAGTTGTGGGCCACGATCTGCGACCGAGCAGCCCGCGCATTGCAGCAGCCTGTGCCGCAGCGATCCAGGATTCGGGCCGCGAATGGATCTACGCCGGGGCGCTGCCCACCCCTGCCCTGGCCGCTTATGCGGCCCAACTGGGAGCACCTGCCATTGTGGTGACGGGCAGCCACATTCCATTCGACCGCAATGGCATCAAGTTTTACCGCGCCGATGGTGAAATATCGAAGGCCGACGAACAAGCGATGTTGGATGCGGCGGTCAGCCTGCCGGCCGCGGTGACACCACCAGTTCTACCCTTGCCCGATGGCCTAGCCCGTGCGGCATATGTACAGCGTTACCTGGATTTTTTTGAGCCTAGTGCTCTGCAAGGTCTGACGGTAGCGGTGTATGAGCACTCCAGCGTGGGGCGCGATGTTCTGCGCTCGATTCTGGAGGGATTGGGCGCCCAAGTGATCGCTTTGGGCCGGACCGATATTTTTGTGCCCATCGACACGGAAGCGGTGCGCCCTGAAGACGTGGCCCAAGCCCGGCAATGGGCGACCGAATATAACTTCGACGCACTGCTATCCACCGATGGCGACGCGGATCGGCCACTGATTGGGGACGAGAACGGCGAATGGCTGCGCGGTGACGTAGTGGGCATTTTGTGCGCCAAGTATTTGCAAGCCCAGGTGGTGGTGACGCCCGTGAGCAGCAATACCGCGGCAGAAAAAAGCGGCGTATTTACGCATGTGGCGCGCACCCGTATTGGCTCGCCCTACGTGATTGCCGGTATGGACGCGGCGGTCGCGCAAGGCAATGCATTGGTTGTGGGTTACGAAGCCAATGGTGGTTTCTTACTAGGCAGCGACGTGGTGCGGCATGCCCGCCGTCTAAGCGCACTACCGACCCGGGACGCAGTGTTACCCATGCTGGCATTGCTGTGCATGGCACAAGAAAATCGCTGCAAACTGTCCGCGCTGACGCAGGATTTGCCGCCACGCTTCACGGCCAGCGACAGACTGCAAAACTTTGCTACCGAAAAAAGTCGAGCACTGCTTCAGCAGTTGTTGGAGCAACCGGTCCTGCTGGCATCTACCCTGGCACCACAGTCCGGCAACGCCATTCGAACAGACCAGACCGATGGGCTGCGTGTGACGTTCGAATCGGGCGATATCGTGCATTTGCGCCCCTCAGGCAATGCCCCTGAGTTGCGTTGTTATGCCGAGGCAGACACGCCGGAGCATGCCAAGTTGCTGTGTGATGCGTGCTTGATACAAGTACGTAGTGCCGCAGGCTAAATATATGCAAGTGACAACGCTTAGTCGAATATGTAATTAACCAATGTATTCGACCGCACAAGCAAATTGAACCTGTCACAACATAATGGTCTATTCGGAGTTCGTATTAACTATGCAAATGAATCCAAGGAGTAAAAATGGCTAAGGGAATGATTTTGGCAGCAGGCCAAGGGACGCGCGTACGCCCCCTGACCAAGAACATGCCTAAACCAATGGTGCCCATCTTGGGCAAGCCGGTCATGGAGTACCTGATCGAGCATTTGGCCAACTACGGCATCAAAGAGATCATGGTGAATGTGGCATACAACCACTACAAGATTGAGCAGTACTTCGGCGATGGCCACCGCTGGGGTGTGCAGATTGGCTACGCCTACGAAGGCGTACGCGAACATGGTGACGTGATACCCAAGCCTTTTGGTTCGGCCGGTGGCATGCGGCGCATCCAGGATTTCAGCGGCTTTTTTGACGAGCCTACCCTGGTGCTGTGCGGCGATGCACTGATCGACTTGGACATTGGCGCGGCTCTGCACGAACACAAGGCCAAGGGTGCGATAGCCAGCGTGGTGACGCTGGATGTGCCACGCACGGAAGTCTCCAACTACGGCATCGTGGTAGCCAATGCCGAAGGGCAAATCCAGTCGTTCCAGGAGAAGCCCTCGCCCGAAGAAGCGCAGTCCACGCTGGCCAGCACCGGTATCTACATCTTTGAGCCTGAAGTGATCGACATGATCCCGGCGAACAAGATTTACGACATTGGCTCCGAGCTGTTTCCGCAGCTGGTGGCCGAAAAGCTGCCGTTCTATGCACAAAAGCGCTTCTTCAACTGGATCGACATTGGCCGCGTGAGCGACTACTGGGCGGTGCTACAGCGCGTGCTGCGCGGCGAAGTGGCGCAGATGAACATACCGGGTCGCGAAGTCAAGCCAGGCATCTGGGTTGGGCTGAACACCTCGGTGGCCTGGGACCAGTGCAACATCCAGGGGCCGGTGTACATCGGCTCCAGCGTCAAAATCGAGCCGGGTGCGACCATCATCGGCCCCTGCTGGATCGGCCACGGCAGCCACATTCGCTCGGGCGCCAAGGTGACGCGTAGCATCTTGTTTGAGTACACCCGCATTGCGGCCGACATGCATTTCAACGAGATGATCGTGTCACCCAACTACTGCGTGGACCGCGCCGGTGAGACCTTGTACCGCGGCGACGAAACCGCCCAGCTGCGTTGGGGCGACGCACGCGCATAGTTTGGCTCACCCCCGAGGCTGCGCCTCCCCCTTGCAGGGGTCGATACCTGTGGACTGGCGGAGCCAGATCCACGGTATCTCTGGAAGGGGTATCTCTATGCGAGGTATATGCTTTTTAGGCCGCTGGCGCTCATGGTACTTGCGGCAGCAGCTATCTAATATGTAGCAATCTGGCATTCCACTTAGACATAAAAAAAGCCACCTCGCGGTGGCTTTTTTATGGGTGCTGGAACCGATTAGTTCAGCGCGGTCTTCTTGCCGTCTTTGTAGACAGACAGGGTGATCGCTGGGTTCTTCAGTTCGCCATTGGCTTCGAAGCCGATGGTGGTGGTCACGCCCTTGTAGTTGGTCTTGATGATCTCTGGGGTGTAGACCTTGGGATCGGTGGAGTTGGCACGCTTCATAGCGTCAACCAGCACCATGGTAGCGTCGTAGGTGTAAGGGCTGTAGATCTGGAACTGGCCAGGGAACTTGGCGTCGTAACGCTTCTTCCAGGCTTCGCCGCCAGGCATTTTGGCCAAGGATGCGCCGCCTTCGGCACACACCACGTTGTCCAGGGTCTTGGCGCCAGCAGCCAGCTTGGCCACTTCGTTGGTGCACAGGCCGTCACCGCCGAAGTACTTGACGTTGGTCATGCCCAGTTGTTCCATCTGGCGCAGCATCGGGCCAGCTTGGGGGTCCATACCGCCGAAGAAGATAGCGTCAGGTGCTTTGGACTTGATGGAGGTCAAGATAGCCATGAAGTCGGTGGCTTTGTCGGTGGTGAACTGTTCGTCCACCACGGTCATGCCCTTGGCCAAAGCGGTCTTCTTGAACACTTCAGCCACGCCTTGGCCGTAAGCGGTGCGGTCGTCGATGATGGCGACTTTCTTCAGCTTCAGCGCGTCGATGGCGTAGAAGGCCAGCCCTGCACCCAGCGAGTTGTCGTTGGCGATGATGCGGTAGGTGGTCTTGTAGCCGGGCTTGGTCAGGTTGGGGTTGGTTGCCGCGCCGGTGATGTGGGGGATACCGCAGTCGTTGTAGACCTTGGATGCGGGGATGGTGGTGCCGGAGTTCAGGTGGCCCACAACGCCGTTAACCTTTGCATCGCACAGTTTTTGTGCAGCAGCGGTACCTTGCTTTGGATCCGCTGCGTCGTCTTCTGCCACCAGTTCGAACTTGATCTTTTTGCCACCGATAACGATGTTCTGGGTATTCAAGTCCTCAACGGCCATGCGGGCGCCGTTTTCGTTGTCTTTACCGTAGTGGGCTTGGCCACCAGACATGGGGGCGACGTGGCCGATCTTGACGACCTGCACGTCCTGGGCTGCAGCCATGCCAGCAACAGCTGCAATGGCGGCAGCGACAGTCAGTTTCAACTTCATTTGCATAAAAACTCCGATAGTGGACAAACTAGAGAACAAATAACTCTGTGAATCAAATAACTTCACGAGCGGCACGATAGCGCAATTTTTGGGCCTGAAACATAGGGAAGATGCCGAGGCCGGAACTGATGGCCCATTAATTCCGCTAATGCAGGTTTTTTGGTCAGGGCGTCTGGCGTGTCGCCAGTTCGTCGGCCACCGCATCGGACACCGATTGGCGCACCACGAACTCGATTTCCTCCCGCAATCGCGGCACCATGGATTGCGTCTGCTGCAGCACCATAGCGGCTACCGCGTCGCGCAAACGGCGCTCCAGCGACAGGTCCACGCGCTGCATCACGCGGTGGATGATTTGGTCCTCCAGAGCCTCCTGGGCCAGGGCTTGCGGAGGCGTCGCCGAGGTGACAGGCACCACATTGGACTGCACCACTTCGGTGAGTGTGGGTACATAGCGCGGCGGCTGGCGGGGCGGATTCGACATCAGCTGGGCTCCTTCAATTCAAGATCCTTGCGCTGCACCGCATAGCCCCGGCTGGCGTAATGCTTCCAGCGCTGGCGTGCCAGCGCACGGTCGTCTTCGTCCAGCGTCACCACCTCGATCAGCCGCTCGAAACGCTCGAAACCTGCTGGCACCGCATCGCCCAATTGCAGCAGCACCTGCTGGTGCGGCGCTTCCAGCACCGACTCCAGCAGCAGCACGGGCGACGCAGCCAGCACCGTGGCATCGTCGGTGGCCAGGCTGTGAGCGACGAAGTCGGTAGCCGAGAAGGACCACAGAGCGGCGTCCAGCTGCTGCAACATATCGGCCGCCCCAGTGACCACCACGCGTGCCCCCTGGCGGGTGGCTTTGCGCAACAAGCGGCAGGCGTAGCTGATCTTGTCCGGCGCATTGAAATGGAAGGCAACTTCGGTCATGCAGCGCAGTCGGGTTTACTTTGCAGCGGCTTTGCGCGGCGCGGCCGGCTTCCGCTTTGCTACCGTTTTAATAGCTGCCTGCGCAGGTACTACGGGCGCCGCAGCTTGCCCGAGCACATAGTCGAGCAGCAGACCGACGGGCCGGCCGGTAGCGCCCTTGGCCGCCCCACTCTTCCAGGCCGTGCCGGCAATGTCCAGATGCGCCCAGGGCATTTTGGCGGTGAAGCGCTGCAAGAACTTGGCAGCGGTGATGGCACCGCCAGCGCGGCCGGCCACGTTGGCCATGTCGGCAAAATTGGACTTCAGGCCTTCGCCGTACTCGTCGTCCAGCGGCAGGCGCCAGCAGGGGTCGAGAGCCGATTCGCCCGCGGCCTGCAGGGCTGCAGCCAGCGAGTCGTCCGCTGAGAACATGCCGCTGCGCACGCCGCCCAGCGCGACCACGCAGGCACCGGTGAGGGTGGCGATGTCGATGATGGCGCGCGGCTTGAAGCGTTCGGCGTAGGTCAGTGCATCGCACAGCACCAAGCGGCCTTCGGCATCGGTGTTGAGGTTTTCAATCGTCTGGCCGCTCATGCTGGTGACCACGTCGCCGGGCTTCACCGCGCCGCCATCGGGCATGTTTTCGCAGGCCGGAATCAGGCCGACCACATTGATGGCGGGCTTCAGGTCGGCCAGCGCGCGGAACACACCGAGCACGCTGGCGGCACCGCACATGTCGAACTTCATCTCGTCCATCTCGGCCGATGGCTTGATGGAGATGCCGCCGGTATCAAAGGTAATGCCCTTGCCGACCAGCACCGTGGGCGCCACCGTTTTAGCGGCACCGTTGTAGCGCAGCACGATGAAGCGCAGTGGCTCCTTGGAGCCCTGCGCCACCGACATGAACGAGCCCATGCCCAGCTGTGCGACTTCTTTCGGGCCCAGCACCTCGCAGGCCAGCTTGGGGAAGCGCGCGAGTGCTTTGGCGGCCGTGCCCAGCATGGTGGGCGTAGCATGGTTGGCCGGACGGTTCGCCCATTCCTTGGCCAGCTCCACGCCGGCGACCGTAGCAGTACCCAGGGCCAGCTCGGCCTTGGCTGCCGCGGCATCGGGAGCACACAGCCACACCTGGGCCAGCTTGCGGCCTTCGGGCTTGGACTTGGTGGTGGTGTAGACGTAGGTGCATTCGGCTACCGTCTGCACCACGGTGCGCACCGCTTGCTGCGCGGCGGCACCGGCAAAACTGATCAACAATTTCTGTACGGTCGGAGCTTTGACGGTAGCCACTGCGGCGGCTACCGCCTGGCGTACCTGGCGCGCCGAACCGTCGCCGGCACCCACCAACACCAGCCGCGTGGCCACGGCCGCGGTGGAGCGGTACATTTGCAGCAGCTTGCCGGGCTTGGTCTCCAGGTCGCCGCTTTTGCGGGCCTGGGCAATCAACTGAGACAATGCATCTTTGCCCGGCGTAAAAGCCTCGGACACCAACACGATCAAGGCATCACACTTCTCAGTGGCACAGCCCGCCAGGTCCAGAGACTTCAGTTCAAAGTTCATAATTCAAATCTTTAGGTTAGGCCCACTGCTGCGGCCTTGTGTGTGTAAGCAACAATGTTATTCCATTCTTCTATTCGCAAAGAGCTGGCGCGCGGCTTCGGTGCCACGCTGGTAGCTCTAATCACCATCGTGATGACCATGATGCTGATCCGCACCCTGGGCCAGGCCGCCAAAGGCTCGGTCAATCCATCCGAGGTAATGATGGTGCTGGGCTATACCGTCCTCGGCTATCTGCCCACCATTCTGACCCTCAGCCTGTTTGTCGCCACGGTGAGCACTTTGTCGCGCATGTACAGCGACAGCGAGATGGTGATCTGGTTCGCCAGCGGCTATGGGCTGACCGGCCTGCTGCGGCCGCTGCTGCGTTTTGCCTGGCCGATTTTGCTGGCGGTGGCGGCGTTCGCGCTGGTGGTATGGCCCTGGGCCAACCAGCAGATCCAGGGCATGAAAGACCGCTACGAACAGCGTGGCGATCTGGAGCGCATTGCGCCCGGCCAGTTCCAGGAGTCGGCCAACGGCAACCGCGTGTTTTTTATCGACAAGGATTCGCCCGACAAGCGCAGCGGCAACAACGTGTTCATCTCCTCCATCGACCATGGCCGCGAGACCGTCACCTCGGCTCGCAGCGCCAAGATCGACGATGTGGGCAACCAGCGCTTTCTGATCCTGAACAATGGCCAGCGACTGGAATCCACCATCGGCCAGCCCGACCTGAAGATCAGCCAGTTTCAGGAGTACGGCACCCGCGTCAGCTCCAGCGCGCTGGACAACACCGACACCACGCCTTCGCGGGCCCGCTCCAGCCTGGACCTGGTGCGCGACCCCAGCCCCATCAACCAGGGCGAGCTGGCCTGGCGCCTGAGCCTGGCGCTGGCGGCACTCAACTTTGTGGTGATCGCGCTGGCGGTGTCGGGCGGTAACCCGCGCTCGGGGCGCAGCGGCAACATCCTGTTTGCGCTGTTCGCCTTCGTGGTCTATTTCAACCTGCTGAACCTGGGGCAAAGCTGGATCGCCAATGGCACGGTGCCGTTTGGCGGCTTTCTGCTAGGCCTGCACGGCGGGGTGTTCCTGCTGGCCATGGGCTGGCTGTTGGCGCGCCACCACAATTGGTCCTGGCGCAACCTGCTGCCCAAGCCCACCGCACAGGACACCCAAGCATGAGAACCATACGCCGACTGCTTTACAAAGAAATTCTGGCCGCTGTGGCCTTCGTCACGCTGGGCTTTTTGGCACTGTTTTTCTTCTTCGACTTTGTGGACGAACTGCGCTGGGTCGGCAAGACCGGCGAAAACGGCTACCAGCTGACGCATGCGCTGATGGTGGTCGGGCTGATGGTGCCCAGCCATCTGTACGAGCTGCTGCCGATCACCGTGCTGATCGGCACTATCTTCGTGATGGCCCGGCTGGCGCAGAGCTCGGAGTTCACAATTCTGCGCACCAGCGGCCTTGGCCCTTGGCGGGCGTTGAACACCTTGCTCACGCTGGGCGTAGTGTTTGTGGTGGCCACCTTCAGCATCGGCGATTACCTGGCGCCGCTGACCGACCGCACCGCACAGCTGATCAAGGCCCGCTACCAGGGCAACATCACCATCGGGCAAACCGGTGCCTGGCTGAAGGAAAAGCAAAACAATCGCTCGTTTGCCGCCAACGTCAGCGCTCTCACGTCCGATGGCCGCATGCAGGGCATACGGATTTTTGAGTTCGACAGCAACGGTCTGCTGGTGTCGCTGATGCACGCCGAGAAGGCCGAATTTGCCAGCGGCGGCGCCTGGGCCATGACCACGGTGGAGCGCAGCGACTTCCACACCCAGGCTGCCGACAGCGCCAGCGTCGAACGGTCCAAGCTGCCCAGCTTCCGCTGGCCGACCGAGATCACCGCCGAGATGGTGTCCACCGCCCTGCTCAAACCCGACCGCATGGGCACGCTGGACCTGTTCCAGTACATACGCCACCTGAACACCAACGGCCAGTCGGCCCAGCGCTACGAAATCGAGTTTTGGCGCAAAGTGTTCTACCCCTTGAGCTGCCTGGTGATGGTGGTGCTGGCCTTGCCGTTCGCCTACCTGCACTTCCGCGCCGGCGCCATTACCACCTATGTGTTTGGCGGCGTCATGGCCGGCATCAGCTTCTTCCTGCTGAACAACGTGTTTGGCTATATTGGCAACCTGCAAAACTGGCAGCCCTGGCTGACGGCGGCGGCGCCGGGGATGATCTATTCCATGCTCTCACTGGCGGCCTTTGGCTGGCTGGTATTACGACGGTAACTCACCCTGATGCAACAACGCGGAATCATCTTATTTGCGCACGGCTCGCGCGACCCGCTGTGGCGCCTGCCGATGGAAGCGGTGGCAGCCCAGGTGGCGGCCACCGATCCACAGGTGCAGGTGCTGTGCGCCTACCTGGAACTGACCCAGCCCGACCTACCCAGCGCGGCCCAGCAACTGGTGGCGCAAGGCGTGCAACAGCTGACCGTCGTGCCGCTGTTCCTGGGCGTGGGCAAGCATGTGCGCGAGGATTTACCGCAGCTGATGGACGGGCTGCGCCAAGCCCACCCGGGCGTTGACATCGTCCTGCAACCGTCCGTGGGCGAAAACCCGGAACTCGTGGCCTTGCTGGCCCGCATCGCATTGGCCGAGGTTTAATAGACATTTAAGGCATAATGAATTTCACAATACGCTGAAATTCGATATGAACCTACACCAGTTCCGCTTTGTCCAGGAAGCCGCCCGGCGCAACCTGAACCTTACCGAAGCCGCCAAGGCCTTGCACACCTCGCAGCCCGGAGTGTCCAAAGCCATCATCGAGCTGGAAGAAGAACTGGGCGTAGAGATTTTCGCCCGCCACGGCAAGCGCCTGAAGCGCATCACCGAGCCCGGCCAGCACGTGCTGCGCAGCATTGAAGTCATCATGCGGGAGGTCGGCAACCTCAAGCGCATCGGCGAACAGTTCAGTGCGCAAGACAGCGGCACCTTGTCGATCGCCACCACCCACACCCAGGCGCGCTATGTGCTGCCAGTGCCGGTGGCCAAGCTGCGCGAGGCCTACCCCAAAGTCAACGTCAGCCTGCACCAGGGCGCGCCCGATCAGGTCGCCCGCATGCTGATCGACGAAGTGGCCGAGATCGGCATTGCCACCGAATCGCTGTCCAACTACACCGAACTGGTCACCCTACCCTGCTACGAATGGCAGCACGTGATCGTCTTCCCGGCCAACCATCCGCTAGCAAAAAAAGAGCGCCTCACGCTGGAGGATATTGCGCAAGAGCCAATAATTACCTACCACCCGTCGTTCACCGGGCGGACCAAGATCGACCAGGCTTTTGCCTCCCGCAAGCTGGTTCCCCGCATCGCGCTGGAAGCCATCGACTCGGACGTGATCAAGACCTATGTGCGTCTCGGCCTGGGCATCGGCATCGTGGCCGAAATGGCGGTGCGCGACGACGTGAACTCCGACCTGGTGGTGCGCCCCGGCGGCATTTTGTTCGGCGTCAACGTTGCCCGCGTGGCCTTCAAGCGCAGCGCCTATCTGCGCAATTTCGTCTTCAAATTTGCCGAGCTGCTGAGCGACCGTCTGGACCGCAACCTGGTCGCCCAAGCCATGACTGGCCACGTCAACGATTACGAGCTTTAACAGACAGTGAGCTTTGAAATGACCCCTCGTACCCCCCACATCGAGACCAAACTCCCCGCCGTTGGCACCACCATCTTCACCGTGATGTCGGCCCTGGCCACCGAACACAACGCGGTCAACCTGGGCCAGGGCTTTCCAGATTTCAACTGCGACCCAGCACTGGTGCAGGCCGTCACCGACGCCATGCAGCAGGGGCTGAACCAGTACCCGCCCATGCCCGGCATTCCGGCGTTGCGCGAAGCAGTTGCTACAAAAATAAAAGCACTCCACGCACGTGAATACAGCGCCAACAGCGAAATAACCATTACGGCCGGCGCCACGCAAGGCATCATCACCGCCATCCTGGCCGTGGTGCGGCCGGGTGACGAAGTCATCGTGCTGGAGCCCTGCTACGACAGCTATGTGCCCAACATCGAGCTGGCCGGCGGCACCGTGGTGCGCGTACCGCTGACGCCGCATACCTTCCGCCCCGACTTCGACAAGATCGCAGCGGCCATCACGCCCAAGACCCGCGCCATCCTCATCAACTCGCCGCACAACCCCAGCGCCACCATCTGGTCGCGCGAGGACATGCTGCAGCTGCAAGAGCTGCTCGCGCCCACCGAGGTGCTGCTGATCAGCGACGAGGTGTACGAACACATGGTGTTCGATGGCCGTCAGCATGAAAGCGCAGCCCGCTACCCCGGCCTCGCGGCACGCGCCTTCATCGTCAGCAGCTTCGGCAAAACCTTCCATGTAACCGGCTGGAAGGTCGGCACCGTGGTCGCGCCCGCGCCGCTGATGGCCGAGTTCCGCAAGGTACACCAGTTCAATGTGTTCACCGTCAACACGCCGGTGCAGCACGGCCTGGCCAAGTACCTGGCCGACCCCAAGCCCTACCTGGAGCTGCCGGCGTTCTACCAGCGCAAACGCGATCTGTTTAGAGAAGGTTTGCAGCAGACCAAATTCAAGCTGCTGCCTAGCGAAGGCAGCTACTTCCAGTGCGTGGATATTTCGGAAGTCAGCGACCTCAGCGAGTCCGACTTCTGCCAGTGGCTGACCAAGGAAATCGGCGTGGCCGCCATTCCGCTGTCGGCCTTCTACGGCAACGGTTTTGACCAGCGCGTGGTGCGCTTCTGCTTCGCCAAGAAGGATGAAACGCTGCAGGCAGCGCTGGCCCGTCTGGCCAAGCTTTAACTATCAAAAGCATAGCTGCCAGCGCAGGTAGTACCTGCGCCAGCGGCCTATTTGGCTTCTAAGTAGTCGTACACCACCTCACCCATGCCCAGGGTCAGGTCGGCGATGAAGTGCGAGGCTGAAATCACCTCCAGCACCGGCAGTTTGGCCACGTCCACCGTCACATGCTGGAACAACTCCAGCGCGGCCGGGCCGGTCCAGGCGCCTTTGACCTGCACGTCCTCCAGCCGGTAACGCACCAGCTCCAAAATGCGCGGCGTGCCGTCCACGTGGGGGATGATCTTCAGCAGGTAGCTGGGCTCGACCAGGGCCTTGTGCACCGCGGCGCTGTCGGCCACCTTGTGCTTGTAACCCATGGTGCCGACCGCGCAGCGCAGGCTGCCGCAGTCCAGCGTGCCGACGATCACCTCGCCCTCGTGGCTGATCTTGGGACAGGCCAGCTTCTTGGGGAAACCCCATAGCTCGCGGCCGCCAGCGATAGGTGCGTCGTCGTCCAGGTACATGGAATGCACATAGCCGCCGGGCTGGCCCTCGTAGGTCACCGGAATCACCTGGCCGGACTCGGTGTAGTCACCAAAGCCGGTGGAGTCCGGCATGCGGATGAACTCGTACTTGACGATGTTGTCGGCTAGCTGCAGCGGCTCCGGCACCACGGCGCGCAAGGCATCCGGGTCGGTGCGGTAGCTGATGACGATGTATTCGCGGTTGTAGAAGCGGTATGGCGGGCGTGGAAAGGATGGGTTGGTCAACGGCATGGCGAATGCCGTTGCACGCACTTTGGCGATATCCATGGCGGCCCCGGGTTTACTGTGCCGTCCAGCCGCCGTCGTTGGCCCAGGCTACGCCGCGCACATTGTCGGCCGCCGGCGAGCAGAAGAACACGGCCAGGCCGCCCAGTTGCTCGGGCGTAGTGAACTGCAGCGAGGGCTCTTTCTCTTGCAGCAGCTCTTTGGTGGCCTGGGCCACGGGGATACCTTCCTTGGCCGAGCGGTCGTCGATCTGCTTTTGCACCAGTGGGGTCAGTACCCAGCCGGGGCAGATGGCGTTCACGGTAATGCCGGTAGTCGCGGTTTCTAGCGCCACTACCTTGGTCATGCCCACGATGCCGTGCTTGGCGGCCACATAGGCGACCTTTTGGGCCGAGCCGACCAGGCCGTGGGCCGAGGCGATGCTGATCACGCGGCCCCAGTTCTTGGCGCGCATGCCCGGGATCACCAAGCGCGTAGCGTGGAAGGCAGCACTGAGGTTGATGGCGATGATTGAGTCCCACTTTTCAATGGGGAATTCTTCGATCGGTGCCACGTACTGGATGCCGGCGTTGTTGACCAGAATGTCCACGCCGCCGAACTCGGCATTCGCGTAGTCGATCATGGTGGCGATCTCGGCGGGCTTGCTCATGTCGGCGCCGCTATACCCTACCTTGACACCCAGCGCCTCGACCTCGGCCTTGGGGCCGGCATGGTCGCCAAAGCCATTCAGGATGATGTTGGCGCCCTGCTTGGCGAGTTCCAGCGCAATGCCCAAACCAATACCGCTGGTAGAGCCGGTGACGAGTGCAGTTTTTCCGTTCAGCATAAGAAAAGTCCTGTAGTTGAGAGAAAGTAAGGTGAAGAAACTATAGTCTTTTGCCATGCGCCGGGCTGTAGGCGCCCGCCGCCTTTGCAATACTTCGCATGCGGCGTGCCAGGTCTTAAAAACGGCTCAAGGACCTACCCCAGTTGCCGCCAGCCCACCACGCCCGCCCGGCTGGAATAACGCACCTGGGCGTCCAGTGCCTCCACCTGGACGCGGGCTGCACGGCCGCGGTAGACCTGGTCCGCCAGCCAGTCGCATTCGGCCTGCAGCGCGGCCTCGTCGGCCAACCGGGTGTGCCACACCTTGTTAGCGGCGTCCCAGCGGTAGCCGCGGTCCTTCAGCAAGTCCTTGGCATCGAACGGGGCGCCAGTCGCCTGCAGCCGGTAGCGCGTGCCCCGGGCGGCTTCCAGCAAAGCGGCCAGGCCGGTCATGCCAGACTCAGGGAGCGGCGCCTGCAGCACGGCCAGCAGGGCGTGGCAGTCCATCTCGGCACGGTGGGCGTCGTAGAACCAGCCCAGTTCCAAGGCCAGGGCCGACAGCTTGGCCGACTCACGGCCTTGCTGCTTCCAGTCGATATCGGCAAACGAGCAGGCCCAGGCCTTGGTGGCAAATGCGGGCAGGCGGGCTTCGACAAACGGCCGGTCAAAGCCGGCGTTGTGCGCCACCACCAGATCCACGCCATCCAGCAGCTCGGCGATGCGCGCCAGGTCCAGCTGCTGGCCTTGCACCATGCTGTCGTCGATGCCGGTGATCTTGCGGGCGATGTCGGGGATGGGCTGGCCCGGGTCTTCCAGTCCGTCGTAGACCAGCACCTCGCCGCAGGCCAGGCCGGTGGTAGTGTCCACGTCGACGCGCAGCAAAGCCAGCTCGATGATCTTGTCGCGGCTGTGCTCCAGGCCGGTGGTTTCGGTGTCCAGCACCAGCAGGCGCACCACGCCCTGTGCCGGTACCGGGCCGAACTGCAGCTGCGGCACCAGGCGGCGCAGCACGCGGTAGTCGGGGTGGGCTTCGAGCTGCTGGGCCAGGGCCTCGAATGCGGGCACTGGTGCAACTACGGGCGCGGGTGCTGGCTCTGGCAACCGCTCGGCCACGGGCGGCACCGGCGGCGGGCTCACTTTGGCGGCGGTCTTGCGCGGCGCTTTGGCCGGTGGTGCGGGCGGTTCCGGCAGGTCGTCAAATCCCAATCCCAGTTGCTGCATCATGCGCGCGCCACTCCAGCCGTGCGCGGCTTCAAATCTGTATTCATGCCATCTCCCAATGAAGCGTCGATTGTCGGTGCAGATCGGTGCGACCTTGGCAATGCCTCAATCAATCACTTTTGGCGATGTTATTTCATCATTAAATATCGCTTTTCATCCGATGTAAGCCCTACCAGAATGGCGCCAGTTCGGCCCGGCTGCCGGGTCACAGCCCATCACTACATCGGAGACAACATGAAAAAATCTACCTGCATTACCTGGCTAGGCTTGGCCGCAAGCGCCCTGCTGGCCAGCAGCTCTGCCCTCGCCCAAGGCTACCCCGACAAACCGGTTCGCTTCGTCGTGCCCTGGCCGGCCGGCGGCGCTACCGACCAGGTAGCGCGGATTCTGGCCGTGCCGCTGTCGCAGTCGCTGGGCGTGCCGGTGGTGGTGGAAAACAAGGCCGGCGCCGGCGGCAATATCGGCACGCTGGCGGTGGCGCGCGAGAAGCCCGATGGCTACACCCTGCTGCTGGCCACCAGCTCCACCAATGCGGCCGGCCCCTACCTCTATGCCAAGCAAGGCTTCGACCCCGCGAAGGACTTCACCGCCGTGGTCCATCTGTGCGCGATTCCCAACATCATGGTGGTGCCCGCCAAGTCGCCGTGGAACAACCTGAAGGACGTGGTGGATGCCGCCCGCGCCGCCCCCGGCAAACTGACCTACGGCTCGGCCGGCATTGGCGGCTCGCAGCATCTGGCCGGCGCACAATTCAAGACCACGGCCGGTATCGACATCCAGCACATTGCCTACAAGGGCAGCGGCCCGGCAGCCCAGGATCTGATGGCCGGCCATATCGACATGATGCTGGACACCGGATCGCTGGGCAGCATCCGCGGCGGCCTACTCAAGCCGCTGGCGGTGGCGGCGTCCAAGCGCCTGGCGGTGCTGCCCAACGTGCCCACGTTCACCGAAGCCGGCATCCCCATGAATGCCTCGGCCTGGTACGGGGTGATGCTGCCGGCCAACGCGCCCGCCGAGGTGGTGGCGCGGCTGAACAAGGAGATCAACGCGATACTGCAAAAACCCGAGATCCGCCACAAGTTGCAGGAGATGGGCGCCGAAGTCGCCGGCGGCAGCGCCGACGAGTTCAACCGCTTTGCGCTGGCCGAGATCAAGCGCTACGAAGGCATCGTGCGCAGCTCCGGCGCGCCCAAGGAATAAACCTGCTCTGGCCTAGCTGCGGCCCGCCAACACGATGGCTTCGCGCGACAGGCCGTCGATGCGGCCGGTGATGCCGGTCAGCACATTCGCCACCACTGCAAACTCGCGGCCGAACTGGCCGGCGCGGGCGGCGATCACCAGTGCGTTGAAGCTCACCACCTTGGCTTCGCGGGCCACGCTCTGGATGTCGC
Source organism: Rhodoferax sp. OV413 (assembly GCF_900104385.1). Lineage (GTDB taxonomy): Bacteria > Pseudomonadota > Gammaproteobacteria > Burkholderiales > Burkholderiaceae_C > Rhodoferax_B. The sequence goes on from NZ_FNJA01000007.1 coordinate 118,451, forward strand.
TGACGATGCCGGTCAGCTCGCGCATCATGCTGTCGGACTTGGTCTTGCTGATTTCGTCGAACACCGTGGTGGCCTTGTTCAGGGCTTCCAGCACCTGGTCGGTGTGTTCGACCAATTCGGCGACGGCTGCGGCCTGGCGGTTGTCGCGCTGGGCGATGTAATCCAGTGCGGTGCGCACCATCTTGGTGAACAGCTGGATGGTGGCGCCAACGCCCTGCTCGCCCAGGTACACCGTATCCACCTTGCGGGCGCTGGGTGCGTCCATGGTCTTGGATACCTGCAACAAGGTCTGCTGGCTCTCAGAAAACAGGGCCAGCGAGCGCTGGGCGGCCTGCAGCTTGTCTTTGTCGCCTTGCGAGGCAAGCACAGTTTGCAGAATCATGCGCTGCGACAGCATGCGCTGGCGGGCCGCGAGATTGACGGTGGAAATGCCTGCAGCGGCGGACGGCGTGCTTGCCACAGACCGGGAACTGGAGTGGGTGCTTGAGTGCATAGGGCCTTCCTTGATTTCGCTAAAGGGAAATTCCCCTCACGTCAATGCAGCAAACCCTGTGCCATGCCGACCCACCCGGCCGCGGTTTCAGAACTCTTCGGTATCTACCTCGGATTGCGACTGGGCGTTGTAGCGCGCAGCGGTGATGGCACGCGGCTGCATCAGCGCATCCAGCCGGGCCAGTATCTCGGCCGGCAGCGCTACGTCGACGGCTTCCAGGTCTTCATCCAGATGGCTGCGGCTGGTAGTGCCGGGGATGGGAATCACGTGCTCGCCCTGGTGCAGCAGCCAGGCCAAGGCCAGCTGGGCCATACTGCAGCCGGCATCGCGGGCGATGGCGCCCAGGCCGTCCAGCAGGCGCAGGTTGGCTGCATAGTTGTCGGGGCTGAAGCGCGGCATGCCGCGGCGCACGTCTTTGGCGTCCAGCGTGGTCACATCGCGCAGCGTGCCGGTCAGGTAGCCGCGCGCTACCGGGCTGAAGGCGACAAAGGCCGTGCCCAGTTCCTTGCAGGCCTGCAGCACGGCGATTTCAGGATTGCGCGTCCACAGCGAGTATTCGGTTTGCAGCGCGGTGATGGGGTGCACCGCATGGGCTTTGCGCAGCGTACTGGCCGACACCTCAGACAGGCCAATGGTCTGGATCTTGCCCTGGCGCACCAGGTCGGACAGAGCGCCCACGCTGTCCTCGATGGGCACCGACTTGTCCCAGCGGTGGAGGTAGTACAGGTCGATCACGTCGGTGCGCAGGCGCTGCAAAGCCTCGTCGCAGGTGCGCTTGAGGGTGGCCGGGCGGCCGTCGATCACGCGCTTGCCGTCCACGCCGGTCATGCCGCATTTGCTGGCCAGGGTGAACTTGCGGCGGTGCTTGGACAGCACCTTGCCGACCAGCTCTTCGTTGGCGCCAAAGCCGTACAGCGCGGCGGTGTCGAACAGGGTCACGCCGCGGTCCAGCGCCTGCAACAGCACGGACTCGCCCTGCTCTGCCGTCACCGGTGCGCCATAAGCGTGGCTGAGGTTCATGCAGCCCAGGCCGATGGCCGAAACGCTGAACGGGCCGAGTTGTCGATTTTTCATAATAAAAAGTCCTTCTGGCGCTTATTCTATGAGCGCAAGCAGCTATCTATTTAATAGTAAATCAGGTCTCGGCAATTTCCGGCGTCAGCACCGGGCCCTTGCCGCTGAAGCGCTCCAACGCCAGATAGATCACCGGCGTAATGAACAGCGTGATCGCCTGCGAGAACACCAGCCCGCCGACCACCGCCAGGCCCAGCGGCTGGCGCAGCTCGGCACCGGCACCAATGCCCAGGGCGATGGGCAGTGCGCCCATCAGTGCAGCCAGCGTGGTCATCATGATGGGCCTGAAGCGCAGAATGCAGGCCTCGCGAATCGCCTGCGGCGGCGTCATGCCTTGGTGGCGCTGCGCCTCCAGCGCAAAGTCGATCATCATGATGGCGTTTTTCTTGACGATACCGATCAGCAGCACGATGCCGATGGTGGCGATCAAGGTCAGATCCTGGCCAAACAGCATCAGCGTGGCCAGAGCGCCTACCGCTGCCGACGGCAGACCGGCCAGGATGGTGATGGGGTGGATGTAGCTCTCGTACAGCACGCCCAGCAGCACATAGATCACCAGCAAAGCGGCAATCACCAGGATGGCCTGGCTACCCTGCGAGCTCTGGAACACCGCCGCATCGCCGCCGTAGCTGGTGATGATGGAATCGGGCAAGCCTATGGCCTGGCGCGCCTCGTCGATCTTGGCAGTAGCGTCGCCGAGCGCCGCGCCGGGCGCCAGGTTGAACGACACCGTCACCGCCTGCAACTGCCCCACGTGGTTGATCGAGGTGGCGCCCACCGTGCGCTCCACCGTGGTGAAGCTGGACAAGGGCACCAGCGCGCCGGTGCTGGAGCGCACATAGATGCCGCCCAGCGCACGCTCGTCCTGCTTGGCCTCGGGCGCGACTTCCATGATCACCTGGTAGCTGTCGGTGGGCAGGTAGATGGTCGACACCTGGCGCTCGCCGAAGGCGCTGAACAGCGCTGTGCGGATGGAGTCGACCGACACGCCCAGCGTGTTGGCCGCGTTGCGGTCGATCTTCAGCTGCGCCTGCAGGCCGCGCAGCTGCGAGTCGCTGGTGACATCGCGGAACAGCGGGTTGGTGCGCAGCTGCTCCTGCAGCTTGCTGGCCCAGGTATTGAGCTCGTCGGCCTTGATGCTTTGCAGGATGTACTGGTACTGCGCCTTGCTCTGGCGGCCACCCAGCTGCAGGTTTTGCACCGGCCGCATGAACAGGTTGATGCCGGCCACGGTGCGCACCTTGCGGCGCAGGCCTTCCATCACGTCCTTCATCTTTTGCCGCTGGTTGGCAGCCTTGAGGGTGATGAACATGCGGCCGGTGTTCTGCGCACCGCCGCCACCGTTGAACGAGCTGACGGCGGCGACATTCGGGTCGGCGCGCACCAACGCGGCCGCGGCCTCTTGCAGGCGCACCATTTCGGGGAACGAGGTGTCTTCCGAGGCTTCGGTGGTGACCTGGATCTGGCCTATGTCTTCTTCCGGGAAGAAGCCCTTGGGGATCACCATCACCAGCCACACCGTGGCCGCGAAGGTGGCGGCGGCCACCACCAGCACCACGTTGCGGTGCCGCAGCGACAGATCGAGCATGCGGGTATAGCCGGCCAGCAAGGCGTTGAAGCCCGTCTCGAATGAATGCACCAGCTTGCCCGGCGGCTTCTTGTGGCCTTCATCGCTGAGGAAGCGACTGGCCATCATCGGCACCAGGGTCAGCGACACAAAGGCCGACACCACGATGGACAAGCCCACCACCACCGCAAACTCGTGAAACAGCAAGCCGATCACGCCGGGCATGAAGAAGATGGGGATGAACACCGCGATCAGCGAGGTGGACATGGACACAATCGTGAAGCCCACCGCCCGCGAGCCGCGCAGCGCCGCCTGGAACGGCGGCTCGCCATGTTCGACGCGGCGGATGATTTCCTCCAGCACCACGATGGCGTCGTCCACCACCAGGCCTACGGCCAGGGTCAGGCCCAGCAGCGAGATGTTGTCCAGGCTGTAGTTCAGGCCCCAGAGCAGCGCCACCGCGCCGACCAGCGACACCGGCAGCGACAGCGCCGGAATCACCGTGGCCACAAAGCGGCGCAGGAACAAGAAGATCACCAGCACCACCAGCACCACGGTGCCCAGCAGGGTCAGCGACACATCGTGCAAGGCCTCGCGCACCGACAGCGAGCGGTCGTTGATGGGCGTCATGCGCACCGACTGCGGCATCTGCGCCTGCAAGGCTGGCAAGGCCGCGCGGATCGAGTCCACCACGCGCACGGTGTTGGCGCCGGGCTGGCGCTGGATGGCCAGGGTGATGGAATTCTCGCCATTGAAGGTGGCGAAGCTCTTCAGCGTTTCCAGGCTGTCTTCCACGCTGGCCACGTCACGCAGGCGCACCGGGTTGCCACCTTTGTTGCTGACGATCAGGTCGGCAAAGTCGGCCGCGTTGCGCAGCTGGCGGTTGGCTTGCAGCACCAGGGTCTGGCGCGGGCCGTCGAGCGTGCCCACCGGGGTGTTGACGTTGGCGGATTTGAGCGCGCTGCTCAGCTCGTCCAGTCCGATGTTGCGCACCGCCAGCTCTTGCGGCTTAACCCGCACCCGCACTGCATAGCGCTTGGCGCCAAAGATGTTGACCTGTGCCACGCCGTCAATGGTGGAAAAAGTGGGCGAGATCAGATGCTCGGCAAAGTCCTGCAGATCGGCCGGCGCCAGCGAGGGCGAGGTCATGGCCACCAGCAGCACCGGCGCATCGGCCGGGTTCACCTTGCGGTAGGACGGCGGATTCGTCATGTCCTGCGGCAAGGAGCGCTGGGCGCGCAGCAAGGCGGCCTGCACGTCCACCGCGGCGGCGTCGATGTCGCGGCCTTCGACGAACTCCAAGGTCAGCGAGGTGCTGCCCAGGGTGCTGGTGGAGCTGATGGTCTTCAGGCCCGGCACGGTCTGGAACTGCTTCTCCAGGATCAGCGCCACCGAGCTGGCCATGGTTTCCGGGTTCGCGCCGGGCAAGGATGCCGACACATTGATCACCGGCGTGTCGTAGCTGGGCAGTGCCGCCACCGGGATGCTGCGGTAGCCGATGACGCCGGCCAGCACGATGGCCAGGTTCAGCAGCACCGTCATCACCGGACGGCGGATGAAGATTTCAGAAAAGTTCATGGTGCCACCGGCTTGGATGCATCGCTACGGGCGGGACTGGACGCGGCGTCATGCGGTTCCTTGGCGTCTTTGCTTTCTTTCTTGCGCTCCACCACGCGGCTGCCGGGGCGCACGTTCTGTTTGCCGTCCAGGATGATGGCCTCGCCGGCCTTCACGCCGGAGACCGCCGCGTCATTGCCCTGTGCGTAAAGCAGCTTGATCGGCCGGGGGCTGGCCTTGCCGTCTTCCACCGCGTACACGATGGTGCCGCGCGCGCCCTGGATGATGGCCGCCTGCGGCACGATGATCGCGTCCTTGATGGTGCTGACGGTTTGCGACACCTCGACAAACGCGCCCGGCCAGAGCTTGCCGTCCGGGTTGGCGAACACCGCCTTGGCCTTGACCGAACCCGAGCTGGCATCCACCAGGTTGTCGACAAACTGCAGGCGGCCGTTGAACGTGCCACCGCCATCGGCCAGCTGGGCCGTCACCGCCGCGCCGCCGCCCTTGAGCGCGCCCAGGGCATCGGTCAGGTTGCGCTGCGGCAGGCTGAAACCCACGGCAATCGGGTCGAGCTGGGTGATGGTCACCAAGGTGGTGGTATTGGCCTGCACCGCGCTGCCAGCCGATACCGGCACCAGGCCCGCACGTCCAGCGTTCGGCGCGGTGATCCGCGAATACGACAGCGGCACCCGGGCCGCGTCGATGGCGGCCTGGTCGGCCGTCACGGTAGCGGCGGCGGCGTCCACGCTGGCCTGGGCCGTGTCTACCGCGCCCTGGGAAATGAAGTTCTGCGCCAGCAGTTGGCGGTTGCGTTCCAGCTGGCGCTTGGTGTCGGCCAGGGTGGCCGTGTCCTTGGCCAGCTGGGCCCGGGCCTTGGCCACGTTGGCCTCGTCGGTGCGCGCGTCCAGCGTGAACATCAGCTGCCCGGCTTTGACGAACTGCCCTTCCTCGATATGCACCTTGGCCACCACGCTGGTGACCTGGGCCTTTACATCCACGCTGGTCAGCGGCGTCACCGTGCCGGTGGCCTTGAGCACCACCGCCAAGTCACGCTGCTGGGCCGGCACGGTGCTGACCGTGACCGGCGGCGAGGCCGCAGAAGCCGGCGCTGCCGGGCCACTGGCCGCCCCCGCCGGCGTTGCCGTTGCCGTTGCCGTTGCCACATCGGATTTGCCGGAGCAGCCCCACAGACCAAGAGCGATCACGCCGCAGGCAAGATTCAGAAATAAAGGGTTGGTTTTCATCGTTGTGGTGTGTCGGATCGAAAAATGCGCCCCAATAGGGCCAAACCTGCTTGCAGGGATTGCAGCTCCTGCGATGTACATACGGCCAACGCCGTTTCCAGATCAGCCTGGGCGCGCTGCTGGATCTGCGCCAGCTGGGCCTGGCCCGCCGCCGTCGCCTGCAGCTGCGAACGCCGCCGGTCAAACGCTCCGGCCTGCGCCTGCACCAGCCCTGCCTTCACCAACCGGTCGGCCATGGCCGATGCGGTCGGCATGGTCACGCCCAGGAAGGCCGCAATCTCACTGATCGAACAGTCCGGCCTCTGGGCCACAAAGTTCAGGCAGCGGAACTGCGGTACCGACAAATGGTCGTACGCGCCGCGCCGCATGGCCAGGCGAATCGCGTCCATGGCCGCCGGAACGACGTCCATCACCATGGCAGCGTGCTGTTGGAGCGGCGTGGTGGCGGTCAAGGGCGTCAATCGGAAGGTCCAGATCGGTCAGGGGTGGGGTGTGCGCAGATACGGATATCGGCGCGCCAAGGCTTGTTGGGGCTAAAGCTTAGCCCAGCTAAGTGAAATCATAGGGCCAGGCAGGTACCGATTCGGGGTGCGGAGGCTGCCGCACAGTCGACGGGAGGTAAAGATATGCAAAAAGCCAACAAGTTCCAGCTGCCACGGCCTCTCAAGGACGATCCACCGCTGGTCGGCAGTGCAGCGAGTCCTACATCCAAACAGGGTCAATCCCCACAGACAACACGCGCGCCACGCGCAGTAATACAAGGAGACATCGATAACAACAAGGAGTCGACATGCAAAGCTTTGAACTCACGAGCCACATGCTCACCATGGGTGGCGCGTTCTACCCCACGGGTTATGTATTTGCCATGTTCCCCAGCCTGGAGGATGCGCAGCAGGTGGTGAAGCGACTGCCGACCGAAAAGCACGACAAACCCACCATGCTGCTGCCGGCCGAGGCCGTGCTGGGCCAGCTAGTCCATACCCTGGGCGCCGCCGACACCCCCCTGCCCTCGGTAGGCACAGAAGGCGCCACCGTACGCCAGTATGCCGAGCTGGCCAGCAAAGGCCATTGCGCGCTGATGGTCCACGCACCCAACGCCAAGGACACCGAAGCGGTGATGGAGGTGGTGCGGTCGGTTCCCTTTTCTTGCGCCCGCAAGTACCGCACGCTGGTGATTGAAGACCTGACCTGATGGCCTGCAACAGCAGCTCCGGCGGCCGTAGAAATTTAAGCCAAACAGGCCGCCGGCGCTTGTTGAACATGCGCATAATGCTGCATTATTTGTAGCAAATTACCAACCATGCTGACTGTCCACCATCTGAACAATTCCCGCTCCCAACGCGTACTCTGGCTGCTGGAAGAGCTGGAACTGCCCTACGAGATCGTGCGCTACCAGCGCGACGCACAGACCATGCTGGCACCGCCCAGCCTGCGCGCCATCCACCCGCTGGGCAAATCGCCGGTGGTCACCGATGGCGATGTGCTGCTGGCCGAATCCGGCGCGATTGTGGAAACCGTGATCGAACACTACGGCAACGGCCGCCTGGCCCCGGCCCTGGGCACGCCCGAGCGGCTGCGCTTTCGCTACTGGCTGCACTACGCCGAAGGCTCGGCCATGCCGCCGCTGCTGCTGAAGCTGGTGTTCGACAAGATCGAGAACACGCCCATGCCCTTCTTCGTCAAACCGATTGCCAAGGCGATTTCCGGCAAGGTCAAGCAAAGCTTCATCCTGCCGCAACTCACAACCCACCTGGACTTCATGGAAGCCGAGCTGGGCAAAAGCCTGTGGTTTGCCGGCGAGGAATTCAGCGGCGCCGACATCCAAATGAGCTTCCCCCTGGAAGCCGCGGCCGCGCGCGGCGGGCTGGACGTCAGCCGGCCCCAGCTGATGGCCTACCTGGCCCGCATATACGAACGGCCCGCCTACCAGCGGGCGCTGGCCAAGGGCGGGCCGTTCACACTGGGCTGACGCCCAGTCAAACTACATTAAGCAGCGTTCAGCTGCTGTTCGAGTCCGTGCAGCACGCGGTAGCACGGCAGCACCTTGGCGACGCTGCTGTTCGGCTCGCGGCCTTCACGGATGGCGGCGAAGAACTCGCGGTCTTGCAGCTCGATGCCGTTCATCGACACTGCCACCTGGCTCACGTCGATCTTTTCGTCCTTGCCGTTGTACAGGTCGTCGTAGCGCGCCAGGTAGGTCGCTGTATCGCCGATGTAGCGGAAGTAGGTGCCCAGCGGGCCATCGTTGTTGAAGCTCAAGGACAGGGTACAGATCGCGCCATTCGCCGCCTTCAACTGGATCGACATGTCCATCGCAATCCCCAGCGCTGGATGGATCGGGCCCTGGATGGCGTTGGCTTGCACGATGGGGCTGCCAGCCTGGTAGGCAAACAAATCGACCGTATGGGCTGCGTGGTGCCACAGCAAATGGTCGGTCCAGCTGCGGGCCTGCCCCAGCGCATTGGTATTGGTGCGGCGGAAGAAGTAGGTCTGCACATCCATCTGCTGGATGTTGAACTTGCCGGCCTTGATTTGGTTATGCACGTACTGGTGGCTGGGGTTGAAGCGGCGGGTATGGCCGACCATCGCCACCAGGCCGGACGTTGCGGCCACGGCGGCCACCTCTTCGGCACCGGCCAGGGTATCGGCCAGTGGAATCTCTACCTGCACGTGCTTGCCAGCGCGCAGGCATTGCAGGGTCTGGGCTGCGTGGATCTGCGTGGGGGTGCACAGGATGACGGCGTCTACCTCGGGCAGCGCCAGGCTTTCAGCCAGGTCGTCCGTGACGTGCTTGATGCCGTACTTGGCTGCGACTTCACGGGTTTTGTCCATGTCGCGGCCGATGACCGACACGGCTTCCACGCCGTCGATCAGCGCAATTGCGTCCAGGTGCTTGGTGCCAAAGGCGCCTGCGCCCGCCAGGGCGACTTTGATGGTTTTAGCCATTATTTGTTCTCCAAAATGAGGTGACCCACCGCCGTGTTCGACGCGGGTACATGGTAGAAGCGGTGCTTGACTTCGGGTGCTGGGCCACCGGCCACATCCGACATGGCGCCGCGGGCGATCAGCCACATCACCAGCTCGATGCCTTCAGAGCCGGCTTCGCGCACATAGTCGATGTGCGGCTGGTCGGCCTGGGCCGCGGGGTCGGCGATCAGGCGGTCGAGAAACTGGTTGTCGAAGTCCTTGTTGATCAGGCCTGCGCGCGCGCCCTGCAGCTGGTGGCTCATGCCGCCCGTGCCCCAGATCTGCACATTCAGCGGCTGGTCGAACGACTCGATGGCCTTGCGGATGGCCTTGCCCAGCTCGAAGCAGCGGCGTCCCGATGGCACGGGGTACTGCACCACGTTGACGGCAAACGGGATCACCGGGCAAGGCCAGGCTTCGGGTTGCCCGCACATCAGGCTCAAGGGCACGGTCAGGCCGTGGTCCACGTCCATCTTGTTGACGATGGTCAGGTCAAAGTCCTGCTGGATCACCGACTGGGCGATGTGCGCTGCCAGCTCGGGGTGGCCTATGACCTTGGGTACCGGGCGCGGACCCCAGCCTTCGTCGGCCGGCTGGTATTCGGCCGCGGTGCCGATGGCGAAGGTCGGGATCATGTCCAGGCTGAACGCGGTCGCATGGTCGTTGAAGACCAGAAAGATCAGGTCGGGCTTGTTGTCCTTCATCCATTGCTTGGACGGCTCGTAGCCGGCAAACAGCGGCTGCCAGTACGGCTCTTGGGTCTTGCCCAGGTCGATGGCCGCGCCGATGGCAGGGACGTGGGAGGTGTAAACGCTGGCGGTAATTTTGGCCATATTAATTATTCACTTTCTTGCCCGCACTTCCTTGCGGCTGGCGGTGGGCCTGGGCGTCGCCGTCTTCACCGACCACGCGGTTGCCTTCGGCCGAACGGCCCCCGGAGACCATCATGTTGCGGTATTCCTCTTCGGTCATGCCGGTCATGCTGCCGGCCATCTGCTGGAAGCTCAGGCCGTGGGTGGCACCGATCTTGGCCAGGAAGTAGATGTTGCCGCCCAGCGAGATGCAGCGGTTCAGGTCCATGTCGAGCACGGCCTGCTTCTGCGCTTCGCTCATCGGCCAGGTGTCCAAGTAGGCGCGCTGGTCGGCCTTGAACTTTTCGCGGTTCTCGGCCTTCATCAGCGACATGCAAAACTGGTTCAGGTGGTAGCCCATGCGGCTTTGCTCGGCATCGAAGATGGTGGTGCCGGGCACGTCCAGATACGGTTTGTCTAAAGACATTTCAGCTCCAGTACAAACGGGTTGGGTTGTCGACCAGCAGCTTGCGCTGCAGCTCGGCAGCCGGTGCGATCTGCGGGATGTAGTCCACCAGCAGGCCGTCGTCGGGCATATGGTCCTTCAGGTTCGGGTGCGGCCAGTCGGTGCCCCACAGCACGCGGTCGGGAAAGGTTTCCACCAGATGCTTGGCGAACGGCACCACGTCTTGGTAGGCGTGTTGTTCGCCGTTCAGGGCTTTGGGGCCAGACACGCTGAGGCGCTCGGGGCAGCTGACCTTGCTCCAGATATTGCTGTGCTCGCGCATCATCTTCACGAACAGGGCGAATTCGGGTCCGTCCACCGGCAGGCTGACATCGGGGCGGCCCATGTGGTCCACCACCACGGTGGTGGGCAGGCTGGTGAAGAAGTCGTAGTACTCGGGCAGATCGACCGCCTCGAAGTAAATCACCACATGCCAGCCCAGGGGCGCGATGCGTTTGGCGATCTCGGTGAGCACTTCCCGCGGCGTGGAGTCGGCCAGGCGTTTGACGAAATTGAAGCGCGTACCGCGCACACCGGCGGCGTGCATTTCCTGCAGCTCGGCGTCGGTCACCAGCTGGTTCACCGTGGCCACGCCCTTGGCCTTGCCGTTTGAGGCCTTCAGTGCATCCACCAGCGCGCGGTTATCGGTGCCGTGGCAGGTGGCCTGCACGATCACATTCTTGTCGAAGCCCAGGTGGTCGCGCAGGGCGAACAGCTGCTCCTTGGACGCATCGCACGGCGTGTACTTTCGCTCGGGCGCATACGGAAACTTGTCGCCGGGGCCGAACACATGGCAATGCGCATCCACCGCGCCTGCAGGCAGCTGGAAACGGGGTTTGCTGGGGCCGGTGTACCAGTCCAGCCAGCCAGGGGTTTTGGTGAATTCCATACGATTCTTTCTATTTGCTTAGGCGATGGATTTAATCCAGCGAGACGTTGGCTTTTTTGATGATCTCGGCGTAGCGCTTGGTCTCTGTCTGGATGTACTGGGCCAGCTGCTCGCGGGTCTGCACAAAGGGCTCGTAGCCAAAGGACAAAAACTTCTCTTTCACATCCGGCTCGGCCAGGGCTTTTTCGATGTCGCGCTTGATCTTGTCGGCCACGGCCGGTGGCAAGCCCTTGGGCGCGGCAATCGCGTTCCAGCCGCTGACTTCGAAGTTGGCGGGGCCGCCGGCTTCGGTCACGGTAGGCACATCGGGGTAGCCGGCCAGGCGCTTGGGCGCGGCCACGGCCAGGAAGCGCAGCTTGTTGGCGCGCAGCAGCGGGCCAGCGGTGGCGCTGGTGCCGAGGGCATAGGCCAGCTCGTTGGTGGCCACGGCGGTGTACAGCTGGGTGGTTTCCTTGTAGATCACGTGCTCCATCTTGGTACCAGCCACGGTGTCGAACAGCTCGGAACCCAGGTGCACGGGGTTGCCCACCGACCAGGAGCCGTAGTTCAGCTTGCCAGGATGGGCCTTGGCGTCGGCTACCAGGTCGCCGATCTTCTTGTACGGGCTGTCGTTGCCCACGGTGAAGAAGAAGTAGGTCTTGAACAGCGGCAGCAGCGTGTCGAAATCCTTGTCCACGTCGTAAGGCAGCTTCTTGAACAGGCTTTGGTAAGCGGTCAGGTGCACGAAGTCGAGCTGGATCAGGTCATGGCCGTCCTTGGCGCCGCGCTTGAAGGCATCGATGGCGATGAAGCCATTGCCGCCGGGGCGGTTTTCCACTACCACCGGCTGGCCCCAAGCGCGGGACAATTTATCGGCCACCAGGCGGGCCACGCCATCGGGGCCGCCGCCGACCGGGAACGGCGTGATGATGCGCACCGGCTTGGTGGGGAAGCTTTGCGCGCTGGCCAGGCCGGGCAGCAGCGCCGCCAGAGCGGCGAGGCCGAGAGTCAGGCCGAGGCGGCGGGTAATAGATGTCATCAAGAAGTCTCCGAGTGGTTATAGATAAACTGTCAATGCTATAAATTAAATAGCTGCCTGCGCTTGTTGAATAAGCGCCACAGGCCTTTTTCTTCTAAATTCAGTCGATGTACTTCAAGCCGGCTTTTTCCAGCGGTTCGCGCATCTTGTACATGTCCAGACCCAGCACACCGGCGGCCAGCTTGGCGCGCTTTTCGCCTTCGAAGCTTTCGCGGTGCTCGGCGGCGTCGGCCACCTGCGCAGCAATCGCGGCAGGCACGACGACCACGCCGTCCACATCGGCGATCACCACGTCACCGGGATTCACCACGGCGCCGGCACAGACGATCTGCACATTCACCGAGCCCAGCGTGGCCTTGATCGTGCCCTTGGAGTTGATGGCTTTGCTGAACACCGGGAAGCCCATTTTTTCGAGGTCGGCCACATCGCGCACGCCGCCGTCGATGATCAAGCCCTTGGCGCCGCGCGCCTGGAAGCTGGTGGCCAGCAGGTCGCCGAAGAAGCCGTCTTCGTTGTCGGTGGTACAGGCGGCCACGGCCACGTCGCCGGGCTGCAATTGCTCGGCCGCCACGTGCATCATCCAGTTGTCGCCGGGCTGCAGCAGCACGGTAACGGCCGTGCCGCAGATCTTGGCGCCGTTGTAGATCGGCCGCATATAGGGCTTCATCAGGCCGACGCGGCCCATGGCTTCGTGGATGGTGGCCACGCCGAGCTTGGACAGGCGCTCTACCGCAGCCTTGTCGGCGCGCACGATGTTGCGCTTGACGATGCCGAGGTTGTTCATAGGGACGCTCATAAAAATCTCCTGATTGGGTGTTATTGATTTTTGGCTTTGAGGGCTGCGTCCAGGCGCGGGAACACGCGGCGCGCATTGCCTTCGTAGATCTGGAAACGGTCGTCGTCGCTGAGGATCTTGCTGGCTTCGATGTAGCGCTTGGTGTCGTCGTAGTAGTTGCCGGTTTGCGGGTCGATACCGCGCACCGCGCCGATCATCTCGCTGGCAAACAGCACGTTCTTCACCGGGATCACGGTGTTCAACAGGTCGATACCGGGCTGGTGGTAGACGCAGGTGTCGAAGAAGATGTTGTTCAGCAAGTGCTCTTCCAGCAGCGGCTTCTTCAGCTCTTGCGCCAAACCGCGGAATCGCCCCCAGTGGTAAGGCACGGCGCCGCCGCCATGCGGAATTAGGAAGCGCAGCGTGGGGAAATCCTTGAACAGGTCGCTGGTCAGGCACTGCATGAAGGCCGTGGTGTCGGCGTTCAGGTAGTGGGCGCCGGTGGTGTGGAAGCAGGCGTTGCAGCTGGTACTGACATGGATCATGGCGGGGATGTCGTACTCGACCATCTTCTCGTAGATCGGGTACCAGGCCTTGTCGCTCAGCGGAGGCGAAGTCCAGTGGCCACCGCTGGGATCGGGGTTCAGGTTGATGCCGACGTTGCCGTATTCCTTGACGCACTTTTCCAGCTCGGGAATGCAGGTCGCAGGGTCCACGCCCGGGCTTTGCGGCAGCATGGCCGCGCCGATGAAGTTGTCGGGGAACAGCTGGGCCACGCGGTAGCAGAGCTCGTTGCAGATGGCCGCCCAGGTGCTGGACACATTGAAGTCGCCAATGTGGTGGGCCATGAAGCTGGCGCGCGGGCTGAAGATGGTCAGGTCGCTGCCGCGCTCTTTCATCAGGCGCAGCTGGTTGTTTTCAATCGTCTCGCGCAGCTCGTCGTCGCTGATCTTCAGGTCCGCCACTTTGGGCATGAGGGCCGGGTCTTTGATGCCGGCGATCTGCTGGTTGCGCCAGTTCTCCAGCGCCTTGGGCGCCGTGGTGTAGTGGCCGTGGCAGTCGATGATCAGAGGTTTTTTCATGCAATGTCTCCTGGTTTCAAGGTCTTAAATCGGGTCCATGCCCTGGCTGCGCTTGACGCCTGCCGCTTCGGGCGAATTCATGTAGTCCAACATAGCGCGCACGGCATCGGCCTGCAAGCTGCCGGTGGCCACCGCGGCTGAAAAGGTGGTGATGACCTGGATCGCCGGGGGCAGCGGCCCTAGCACGGTGATGCCGTCGAGGTTCAGCAATTCGCTTAGCTGCTGGAAGCCCAGCTCCACCTCGCCGCGCGCCACCAGCGTGCCGACCGGCACACCGGGCGGGGCTTGAACGATGCGGTCCCTGATTTCCTCGGCAATGCCCCAGCGTTCGAACAGCTTGGCCAGCGCCACGCCGCTGGGGCCGGTGGAGTAGCTGATGCTGCGCGCGGCGCGCACGGCGTCGCGCACGGCGTCTTCGCTCGCAATGTCAGGCCGGGGCGCACCAGCCCGCACTGCCACCGCCACGCCCGAGCGCACCAGGTCCACTTTGGAGCCGGCCTGCAGATGGCCGGCCGCCAGCAGCTTGTCGATGGCGTCCGACGCCAGAATCACTACATCAAAGGCTTCGCCTGCCTGCACCCGCTTGGCCGCGTCCACGCCGCCGACAGATTCGATGTCGACCCGAAAACCGGATCGCAACTGGAACCCCGCCACCAGTTCCGCCAGCAGCAGGCGCGTGGCCATGGAGGAAATACCTTTGATTACCGTAGTCATGCAAGTAAGGCGGCAGAGTTGAACATTGCCAGCATTGTGGCGACGCCCAGGCGCCCGGCCAAGCCTGCGCGGCCTCTATCAGATATTGCAAATCGGCATAATCACGAGAAAGGTATTCAATAAGTCATCCGTACGACACCCGTTCCCCATGAATCTGAAACAGCTCGAATACTTTGTGCGCGTGGCCGAACTGGGCAGCTTCACCCGTGCCTCGGTAGCCCTGAACATCGCCCAGCCAGCCCTCAGCCGCCAGATCCGCCTGCTGGAGGTGGAGCTGCGGCACAACCTGCTGGTGCGCAACGGCCGGGGTGCAGCGCCCACCGAAGCCGGTAAGCTGCTGCTGGAGCACGGTCGCGGCATCCTGCACCAGGTGGAACGCGCGCAGGAAGAGCTGGGCCGGGTCCGCGGCGGCCTAGCCGGCCGGGTGGCGATTGGCCTGCCCAGCAGCCTGGCGCGGGTGCTCACCGTGCCCTTGACCCGCGCATTCCGCCAGCAGTTGCCCGACGCCGCCCTGTCGATCCGCGAAGGCCTGTCGGTGGAGCTGCAGCGCTCGCTGGTGGCCGGCCAGCTCGACATTGCCGTGCTGTACAACGCCCAGGCGAACGCCGACATCGAGATTGCCCCGCTGATGACCGAAGAGCTGCTGCTGGTACAGGCGCGCCCGCCCGGCCTGCCAGAAGACCCGCCGCCCGGCCCCATCGCCCTGCACGAAGTGGCCCAGCTGCCGCTGGTGATCCCCAGCCGGCCCAACGCGATCCGCATGCATGTGGAAACCGAGATGGCGAATATCGGCTGCCGCCCGCGGGTGGTGCTGGAGATCGACGGCGTGGCCGCCATCCTGGACCTGGTGGCCGATGGCGCAGGCTGCGCCTTGCTGTCGCGCAACGCGGTGGCCAGCTCGATCCGGCCCTCGGCCTTCACCACCCGGGCGGTGGAACCGGCCCTGCACACCCAGGTGGCGCTGGCCACCAGCTCACTGCGGCCCAGCACGCTGACCCAGCAAGCCACGTTGGAGCTGATACGCCGCACCTTGGCGCCGGACGGCGGTGGATAAGGATATGCCTAAAAGTGGATTTGAACCCACGCATAATCCAGCCCTGCTTTATTCCCTACCCTCTACACACCGCGTTGCGCGGCCTCTTTCCATGCACCTCAAGCGCCATTTCCTCCTGTCCGTTGCCGCCCTGTCCGTGGGCGTATTGCTCAGCGCCTGCAACAAGCCCGCGTCCGAACCTGCTGCTGCCCCCGCCGCTCCCGCGCCAGCCGCCCGCGTGGTGACCGTCGGCACCGACCCGACCTACGCGCCCTTCGAGTTCCAGAACGAAAAGGGCGAAATCGTGGGCTTCGACATCGACGTGGTCCGCGCCGCGGCACAAAAAGCCGGCCTGGAAGTGAAGTTCGTCAGCACCCCCTGGGAAGGCGCGATCAACGCCCTGACCCAGGGCGACCGCGACCTGCTGGTATCGGCCATCACCATCACCGACGAACGCAAGCAAAGCATCGACTTCACCGAGCCTTACTTCGAAGCCAGCCAGCTGATTGCTGTATCCGCCAGCTCCACCGCCACCCAACTGGACGACCTGAAGAAAAGCAAGATCGGCGTACAGACCTCCACCACCGGCGAAGAAGTGGTGGTCAAGCTGCTGGGCAAGACCAACAGCAACATCAAACGCTTTGAATCCACGCCGCTGGCCCTGTCCGAGCTGGCCGCAGGCGGCGTCGACGCCGTGGTGGCCGACAACGGTGTGGTCAGCCACTACCTGGCCAACAATCCCAGCGCCAAGTTCAAGGCCTTGAGCGACCCCAGCTTCGCCCCCGAGTTCTATGGTCTGGCGCTGAAAAAAGGCAACACCGAACTGCAAGCCCTGCTGAACAAAGGCCTGGCCGACATCAAGGCCGATGGCAGCTACCAGAAAATCTACGACCAGTACTTCGCCCCCGCAGCCAAGTAAACCGGCATAGAAAAGGAGCACGCAGTGGTGTGGCGCTGGGACATTCTGGCCGGCTATGGCCCCCTGTTTGCGCAGGCCCTGTGGATGACGGTGCAGCTCACCGTGATCGCCACCGGGGCCGGCATGCTGCTGGGTGCGGCCATCGGCCTGGTCAATACCAATAGCCTGGCGCCCGCCGCCCCACCCTGGCCACTGGCCTGGGCGCTGAAGCTGCTGCGCCTGCTGGCCACGGCCTTCGTCACCTTTTTCCGCGGTACGCCGCTGTTCGTACAGATCCTGCTGGTGCACTTTGCGCTGATGCCGCTGCTGGTGCACCCCGACGATGGCTGGCTGCTGCGCGGCGAGCTGGCGCGCGAGTTCCGGCAGAACCACGGCGCCTTTTTGTCCGGTGCGCTGGCACTGACCCTGAATGCCGGCGCCTACATCTCCGAGATCTTCCGCGCCGGCATCCAGAGCATCCATGGCGGCCAGACCGCCGCCGCCCAAAGCCTGGGCATGACGCCCTGGCAGAGCATGCGCTACATCGTGCTGCCGCAGGCCTTTAGGCGCATGGTGCCGGCGCTGGTGAACGAAAGCGTGGCCCTGGTCAAAGACACCTCGCTGGTTTCGGCCATCGGCCTGCTGGAGCTGGCCATGGCCGCGCGCACCGTGGCCGGCGCCTATTCGCGCTACTGGGAGCCATATCTGGCGATCTCGGCCATGTACCTGGTGCTGACCTGGACTTTGTCGCGCCTGGCCAAAAAACTCGAAGTGCCCGAACATGCGCGCGGGCGCTGAACACTCTATCCACACCATGTCGCACAACACCTCTCCCCTAGACAACTTCTTTGCCCAGCGCCCGCTGGTGATTCTGGACGGCGCACTGGCGACCGAACTGGAACGCCGCGGCGCCGACCTGAACGATCCGCTGTGGTCAGCCAAGCTGCTGATCGAGCGGCCCGAGCTGATCCGCCAGGTGCACCTGGACTACTTCACCGCCGGTGCCGATGTGGCCACCACCTCCAGCTACCAGGCCACCTTCGAAGCCTTTGCCAAGCGCGGCTTCGACCACGCAGCATCGGCCCAGCTGATGCGCGACTCGGTGCGCCTGGCAGTCGAAGCGCGCGACGCGTTCTGGGCCGACCCGGCGCAGCGCGCAGGCCGCAAGCAACCCATCATTGCCGCCTCGGTCGGCCCCTACGGCGCGATGCTGGCCGACGGCTCGGAATACCGCGGCCACTACGGCCTGAGCGAAGAGGCGCTGATGGACTTCCACCGGCCGCGCCTACAGGTACTGGTCGAGTCCGGTGCCGACCTGCTGGCCTGCGAAACCATTCCCTGCCTGGCCGAAGCCCGGGCCATTGCCCGGCTGCTGCCCGAATTCCCCGGCGCCGCGGCCTGGATCAGCTTCTCCTGCCGCGACGGCCTGCACACCAGCCAGGGCGAGCTGCTGGCCGACTGCGTAGCCGCGCTGGAAGGCTTTGACCAGGTGGTGGCGGTCGGCGTCAACTGCACTGCGCCCGAGCACATTGCCTCACTGGTCGACCAGATGCATGCCCATACCCGCAAGCCCATCCTGGTCTACCCGAATTCCGGCGAACACTACGACGCCGCCCACAAGCAATGGCATGGCAACCCCAGCGCCTCGCACTTCGCCGAACAGGCACGCGGCTGGCACGCCCGCGGTGCGCGCCTGATCGGCGGCTGCTGCCGCACCGGGCCGGACGACATCGCCGCCGTGCGCCAGTGGGCCGCGGCCTCGTTGCCACCGTCCAACGCCAGCGCATGATCCTCTGGCGCCGCACGCTGCACACCGCCGCCCTGCTGGCGCTGGCAGGCTTGGCGGGCGCGGTGCAGGCCATCAGCTTCGAGCAGGTGCAGCGCATCAAAGCGCAAGAGGCCATTCCGCGCTGGAAGGTCGAAGCCCTGCGGGCCCAGGCCCTGCGCAACACCCCGCCCGATGCCGCCACGGCCAGCGCATGGCGCGCGCTGGATGCGCAAACCGACCCGCAGGTCGGCAAGGCCCCGCTGGAGCAAGTGGCCGCCGCCCGCAACGAAGACGAGCTGCTGACCAACGCCAGCTGGCTGCGCTGGCGCATCCTGTCCGAGAAAGCCGATGCGCGATTTTCCTTTGTCTACGCGGCCCAGCTGAGCCGCATGCGCGACGAGCAAGGCAATTTCGACCAGGAAGCCACGATCTTCTACTTCCACGCTAAGCTGGCTCTGACCCTGGACGGCATGCGCTGCAGCGACCGGACCAAGGCCGAACACCTGAGCACCTGGTACGCCCAGCAAAACGACCTGCAGGCCCTGGCGCAAAAGTCCAGCCGCATGCCGGCCGCCGAAAAATCCGCGGCCATCCTGGAAGCCATCGCCATCGAGGAAATGCTGGGCGAGCGCCCGCCCATGGGTTGGCTGTGCCCGCGCCGCGGTGCGGACGACAGCAGCGGCCCGGCCCGCTACCTGAGCGACACCGAGTGGCGCAAATACCGCGCCGACCAGCTGGAGCAGCTGACGCGCAACGCCATGCGCGATTTATAAAAAATAGGGCTCTAGCGCAGGTATATAGTGCGCCACCAGCTACCATATTTATAGCAAGCGTGACAATGCACACAGACTACCCCACCCTGCCCTCCTCCCTGCGCTGGCGCCCTGCCGCCATCGGCCTGGCCTGCAGCCTACTCTGGGCCCATGCCGGCGCACAAACCGCCCCCAGCCTCCAGCCCAGCAGCGGCCCCTGGGACAGCGGCGCCGGCTTCCATTTCGACCTGGGCAAGAAGAAGGCGCTGAAAACCCGCCAGTCGCTCAGCGGCCTGGCCTGCACGCTGAATGTCGCCCAGCAACGGATTTGCCTGGCGGCGTTTGACGAAGGCGTGGAAGCCCGCTTTGCCACCCTGGGCAAACAGGCGCTGATCCCCGATGCCGAACCGGTGCGCCTGCGCAGCGACGACGGCGAGCTGGACGCCGAAGGTGCCGCCACCGACGGCCAGATGGTCTACGTCACCGGCTCGCATTCGGCCAAACGCAATAGCTGCGACAGCAACCCTGACAGCCGCCACGTGCTGCGCTTCCGGCTGGACCCAACCACCGGCCGGGCGCTGCGCGCCGCCAACGGCAGCCTGGTGGATTACGCCGACACGCAAAACCTGTGGTCGGTGATGCAGGCCCAGCCCGGCCTGCAAGCCTATGTGGGCGAACGCAAATGCCTGGGCTCCGAAGGCACGGGGCAAAACGGCGTCAACATCGAAGGCCTGGCGCTGCAGAATGGCCGCCTGTACTTCGGCTTCCGCGGTCCGGCGCTGGACGGCACGGCCGGCGTGCTGGCGGTGGATGCCGACGCATTGTTCGGCGGCGGCGAGGTGCATGCCAGCCTGACGCCGCTGGCTGTCGGCCCGGGCCGCGGCATCCGCGACCTGGTGGCCGTCAAGACCGGCTTTCTGGTGCTGGCCGGCCCGGACGACAACGACGGGCACAAGAAGCGCAGCTGGACCATTTTCTGGTGGGACGGCCAGCACAGCGCCACAACCGCCACGCCCAAGCTGCTGGCGACGCTGGACCTGTCCAAGGTCATGCCGCGCGCCTGCGATAAAGAGCTTAAACCCGAGGCCATCACCGTGCTGGCCGAAACGCCCAAGGCCTACCAGGTGCTGGTGCTGTCGGACGGCATGTGCGACGGCGGGCCGCTGGCGTTCACGCTGCCGCGTTAGTAAGCAGTCAGCCGGCCATCGGCCAGCTGCAGGCTCAGGGTGCGCCCGCCGGCCGGCAGCAGTAGCAGGCGGCCATCGGTGGTCAGGCGCGGTTCGCCGGCCAGCCAGGCGCCCTGCACCGCATGCTGCGCCACCGTCTTGCGCGGCAGCTGCAATATGCCGACCAGCTCGTCAAAGTTGTAATGGGCGCGGCGCCGCCCCTGCGGGTCGAGCAGCAGCAGCGCATGGCGCGACGGCACGTTGATCCATTCGTCCAGCAGCACGACCTCGCCACTGTCGGCCACCACCGCGGTGCGAGGCCCTTGCTCGTGCGGCAAGGCCTGGCGCCAGAGCGGACGCCGCGCGCCCGCCGCCACGGCAAACAGCTCGGCCTGCGCGGTCTGCCCCTGGCTGGGCGACGACAGCACCAGCTCGAACGTTGCTGACGGCGAGGTAAACACGCGCTGCGCGGGCGGCAGTGAACGGGCATCGTTCATGGCAGGTGGTGCAGCCAGGGCTGGCAAGGTTGCCGCGGCAATCCACAGCAGCAGAGCACGACGGCTGGGCACAGGCCGGCTTTCAGGCACGACTGCGGCGCCGCCAAGCCAGCACCAGCAGGCCTGCCGCCAACAAGGCCAGGCTGGAGGGTTCGGGCACGTTGTTCAGCGCCACATCCTGCAGCAGGCTGCTGCGCTGGGCCAGGGCGATCTGGTCGGCGGGCAAAAAGTCGTAACCCAGGCCGTCGGGCGCAATATCGTTCAGCGAGCCCGGCACCAGACGGATATTGCCGCCGGCCATCAGGTAGTTGGGAACGGTGGAATGCGCATTGCTGCCGCCCAGACTGTTCGGCACCAGGCCCAGGTTGTGGCCCAGCTCATGGGCGATGGTGTCGATCCGGCCGATACCGCCGTTGAACGCGCTCACCAGGTCCATATCGATCGCCAGGCCGCCCACGCCGATCCAGCCTTCGCCGTAGGCAGTGCCGCCGTTGATCGAATGGACCAGGAACAGGTTCACCACCGTGCTGCTGAGGTTGCTGCCCGGCGTATAGGTCTGGCCCAGGTTGAACAGGCTGTTGCCCGCCAAATCGTTGATGGTGCTGAAGAATGTGCTGTTGATCTGCTGCACGAAGTTGAACAGCACGCTGATGCCAGCCTGGGCCCAGATCTTGTTGGTCTCGGTCGCAAAGTAGCTGTTGCCGGAGGGCCCGGTCGAGCTGCAGTTCTGGCCTGCGTCGTCACACAGTTGGTAGACCTGCACAGTCAAGGTCTGGGTCACAGGTATGGCCGTCGCCACGCCGGGCAGCAGCACCGCGCACGCCAGCACAGAGGCAGAAATCAGGCGCAAGAATTTGTTCGGCATGGCGTGTGTCTCCAAGGTGTCGGCGGTTTACTTTACTCCACGGCCGTTACAAGGCGACACATTCATCCCCCCTTTGGAGGATGTCCACAGGCTCGGGCGCCCTGCCTAGGCTTGCATCAGCGACAAGGCCCGCGCCGCCTCGAGCAAATAGGCCCGGGCGTCTTCTTCTGTGGGGCCGGCGTGCAGGTCGATGCGGCGGATATAGGGGCAGGTCAGGGCAGCCAAGGCATTGCCGTCCACACCCAGGATCGGGTACGAGATGTCCACCACGCCAAACGACTGCAAGCTGTTGCCCTGGCGGTAACCCTGCTGGCGCACGGTATGCAGCACGGCGGCCAGGTCAGCGCTGTTCATAAGCACTTCGCCGTCCAGAGAGGTGTGCTCGGCCAGCATGCGCTGGCTGCGTTCGGCGTCGCTGAAGGCCAGCAGCACATGGCCCGAGGCCGAGTCCAGCAAGCCTACGCGCGCACCCAGCCGGGTCGACATACCCCAGGCGCTCGGCCCGTTCACCTGGGCGGTGATCAACACGCTACCCCGGTCGTACACGCCCATGTGGCAGGACTGCTCGGCCCGGCTGGCAAACACATCCATCACCGGCAAGGCCTGCGACACCAGGCGGTTCAGCGGTGGATGCATGTGGGCCAGGGCGAACAGCTTCAGGCTCAGCGCATAGCGGTCGCCCGACAGCGAGCGCATCACGTACTGGCGCACCACCAGGCGCTCCAGCATGCGGTAGATCTCGCTGGCGCCGCGGCCCGTAGCCTTGACGATCTCCGCGCGGGTCAGGCCCTGCGGCTGACTGGCCAGCAGCTCCAGGATGTCCAGCCCCTTGTCGAGCGCCGGGGCGCGGTAGCGGTCGTCCGGCGCATCGGCGGCGGTACGCTGGGGGGCAGATGGAGCGGCGGGCTTGGTCATGGCAGGTCAAACAAGGAAAGATCAAAAAGGCGCGGAAATGGATGGAAGTTACACGCTGGGCGGGTGCGGCCTACAAGGGAAAGTACCAGCATCTGCTGCATCGAAACCCATTAACATGAATGTTCATATTTGAACACTTTGTTTGCTTATGAACAAAAAACATTCGCCGCCATTCTCACATCCGTTTTGATAGCCCCATGAACAGCACAGGTTTTGACAGCCCAGAAACACCGATGGCGGCCCCTCTTCCTTTGGCCTCTCCTTTGATTTCCATCACCCACCTGAGCAAGTCCTTTCCGGGCGTGCGGGCGCTGAACAACTGCCAGTTCGAACTGGCGGCCGGCGAGGTGCATGCGCTGATGGGCGAAAACGGCGCGGGCAAGTCCACGCTAATGAAGGTATTGGCCGGGGTCTATACCAAGGACGAGGGCGAGATCCGCATTGACGGTCAGGTGGTGAACATCCCCACCCCGCGCGCCGCTCAGGCCCTGGGCATCAGCATCATCCACCAGGAGCTGAACCTGATGAACCATCTGAGCGCCGCGCAGAACATCTTCATCGGCCGCGAGCCGCTGGGCCGCATGGGCCTGTTTGTCGACCAGGACAAGATGGCGGCCGACACGCAAAAGATTTTCGACCGGCTGCACCTGCAGCTGGACCCGCGCGTCGAGGTGGGCGAGCTGACGGTAGCCAAGCAGCAGATGGTGGAGATCGCCAAGGCGCTGTCGTTCAACTCGCGCGTGCTGATCATGGACGAGCCCACTGCCGCGCTGAACAACGCGGAGATCGACGACCTGTTCCGCATCATCCGCCAGCTAAAAGCCCATGGCGTGGGCATCGTCTACATCTCGCACAAGATGGACGAGCTGAAGGTGATCTCCGACCGCGTGACTGTGATGCGCGACGGCGAATACATCGCCACCGTGCCCACCGCCACCACCAGCATGGACACCATCATCGGCATGATGGTGGGCCGCGCGCTGGAGAGCAACGACAACCCGGCCCGCTATACCCATACCGACGACAGCCACGAGGTGATGCTGGAAGTCAAAGGCCTGAACCGCGGCCGCAGCATCAAGGACGTGAGCTTTAGCGTGCGCAAAGGCGAGATCCTGGGCTTTGCCGGCCTGATGGGCGCCGGCCGTACCGAGGTGGCGCGGGCCATCTTTGGCGCCGACGCGCTGGACTCGGGCGAGGTCTGGGTCAAGGGCCAGAAGGTGGCGATCAAGGCGCCGTCGGATGCAGTCAAGGTCGGCATCGGCTATTTGTCCGAAGACCGCAAGCGCTACGGTCTGGCCACGGGCATGGACGTGCAGTCCAACATCTTGCTAGCGAACCTGAAGAACTTTGTCTCCATGGGCTTTTGGCTCAAGCAGGATGCGATCGAGTCCGTGGCGCAGAAATATGTGACCCAACTGGGCATCAAGACACCGTCCATCTTCCAGCTGGCGCGCCTGCTGTCGGGCGGCAACCAGCAAAAAATCGTTATCGCCAAATGGCTGCTGCGCGACTGCGAAGTGCTGTTCTTCGACGAACCCACGCGCGGTATCGACGTGGGCGCCAAGAGCGAAATCTACAAGTTGCTCAACGCGCTGGCCGAACAAGGCCGGGCGATTGTGATGATCTCCAGCGAGCTACCCGAAGTGCTGCGCATGAGCCACCGCATCGTGGTGATGTGCGAAGGCCGGGTGACCGGCGAGCTGTCGGCCGCCGAAGCCACGCAAGAAAAGATCATGCAGTTCGCCACCCTGCGCGAGACCAGTGCCAATACCGCAGCCACCGCGACCACCCATTAAAAACCCCAAGAGACGCATCCCATGTCCGACCTCACGCCCATGCAACGCCTGAAGAACAAGCTGTTCAGCCAGAGCACCCGCCAGAAGCTGCTGGCTTTTGCCAGCCTGGTGGGGCTGATGGTGTTCTTCAGCGCCGCCTCGCCCAACTTCCTGCAGACCGACAACCTGGTCGGCATCCTGCAAGCCACGGCCGTGAACGGCGTGCTGGCGATTGCCTGCACCTTCGTCATCATCACCTCGGGCATCGATTTGTCGGTCGGCACGCTG
Organism: Rhodoferax sp. OV413; assembly: GCF_900104385.1. Lineage (GTDB taxonomy): Bacteria > Pseudomonadota > Gammaproteobacteria > Burkholderiales > Burkholderiaceae_C > Rhodoferax_B. The sequence goes on from NZ_FNJA01000007.1 coordinate 143,087, forward strand.
ATGACGTTCTGCGCGGTGATGGCCGGCGTCTTCATGACCTACTGGGGTCTGCCCATGTATGTGGGCGTTCTGGCGGCGATCCTGTTTGGCGCGCTGGCGGGCTGGGTGTCGGGCTTTCTGATCGCCAAGTTGAAGATCCCGCCCTTCATCGCCACGCTGGGCATGATGATGTTGCTCAAGGGCTTGTCGCTGGTGATCTCGGGCACCAAGCCGATCTACTTCAATGACACGCCGAATTTCAGCTACATCTCACAAGAGTCGTTCATCGGCTACTTCTTCCCCAGCCTGCCGATTCCGAACGCGGTGTTGATCCTGTTTGTGGTGGCCGTGGTGTCCAGCCTGATCCTGAACAAGACCATTTTGGGCAGCTATACCTTCGCACTGGGCAGCAACGAAGAGGCGGTGCGCCTGTCGGGTGTCAACGTAGACCGCTGGAAGATCATTATCTATTCACTGAACGGCGCGATCTGCGGCGTTGCCGGCCTGCTGATTGCCTCGCGCCTGAACTCGGCACAGCCGGCTTTGGGCCAGGGCTATGAGCTGGACGCGATTGCCGCCGTGGTGATTGGCGGCACCTCGCTCAGCGGCGGCGCGGGCACGATCTTGGGCACCATCATTGGCGCCTTCATCATGAGCGTGCTGACCAACGGGTTGCGCATCATGTCGGTCGCCCAGGAATGGCAGACCGTGATTACCGGGATCATCATCATTCTGGCGGTGTACGCCGATATTTTGAGGAGGCGCAAATAACGATAAAGCATTTCTCTCTTCACCCATCCAAGCAATACAAACAGGAGACATTCCATGGTTACGAAAAGAACATTACTCAGCACCCTTATCGCTCTCGGCTTATCGGCAGGTTTTGCAGGCAACAGCTTCGCCGCCGATGAAATCTATATTCCACTGGTTTCCAAAGGCTTCCAGCACCAGTTCTGGCAAGCCGTGAAATCCGGCGCCGACCAGGCCGCCAAAGACCTGAAGGTCAAGGTCACCTTCGAAGGTCCGGAAACCGAAGCCATGGTCGACAAGCAAATCGACATGCTGACCTCGGTGCTGGCCAAGAAACCCGCCGCCATTGGTTTTGCCGCGCTCGACAGCAAGGCCGCCATTCCGCTGCTGAAAAAGGCCCAGGCCGCTAAGATTCCAGTCGTGGCATTTGACTCGGGCGTGGACAGCGACATCCCCGTCACCACCGCCACCACCGACAACAAAGCCGCCGCCGCCCTGGCCGCCGACAAGATGGCCGAGCTGATCGGCAAAGCCGGTGAAGTCGCCCTGGTGGTACACGACCAGACCAGCCGCACCGGCGTGGACCGCCGCGATGGCTTTGTGGAACGCATCAAGTCCACCTATCCGAACATCAAGATCGTCAGCGTGCAGTACGGCGGCGGCGACCAGCTGAAGTCCACCGAAATCACCAAATCCATCCTGCAAGCGAACCCGAATATCAAAGGCATCTTCGGTGCCAATGAAGGCTCGGCCATCGGCGTGCTGAACGGCGCCAAGGAGATGAAGCGCACCATCGTCATCATCGGCTACGACTCGGGCAAACAGCAAAAAGACGCAGTGCGCAGCGGCGCCATGGCCGGCGCCATCACCCAGAACCCCGTGGGCATTGGCTACAAGACGGTGGAAGCTGCGGTCAAGGCGCTGAAGGGCGAAACCTTGCCGAAGATCATCGACACCGGTTTCTACTTCTACGACAAGTCGAACATGAACGATCCCAAGATCGCCGCCGTGCTGTACGACTAAGCACTCGCCGGTCCCCGGGGCACCTGGTGGTGCCTCGGGTTTTTCCTTCCCCCTTTTTTAGAGTATTTGCATGGCAGTCATCCAATCCCTGCGCGTCGTCGACTTGCGCTTCCCCACTTCGCAGCACCTGGACGGCTCGGACGCCATGAACCCCGACCCCGATTATTCGGCCGCCTATGTCATCCTGGAAACCGATCAGCCGGGTCTGAACGGCCACGGCCTGACCTTCACCATCGGCCGCGGCAACGACATCTGCTGTGCCGCCATCCTGGCGATGAAGCACCTGGTCATCGGCCTGGACCTGGACTGGATTGCCGCCGACATGGGCCGCTTCTGGCGCCACATCACCTCCGACAGCCAGCTGCGCTGGATCGGCCCGGACAAAGGCGCGATCCACCTGGCTACCGGCGCCGTCGTCAACGCCGTATGGGACCTGTGGGCCAAGTCGGTAGGCAAACCGGTATGGCAGCTGGTGGCCGAAATGAGTCCGGCCGAACTGGTGCGCTGCATCGACTTCCGCTACATCACCGACTGCATCACCCCCGACGAAGCACTGGCTCTGCTGACCGAGCGCGCCGCTGGCAAGGCCGAGCGCCTGGCCATCCTGCAGCGCGAGGGCTACCCTTGCTACACCACCTCGGCCGGCTGGCTAGGCTATGGCGACGAGAAGCTGCGCCGCCTCTGCCAGGAGGCGGTGGACGCGGGCTTCAACCACGTCAAACTCAAGGTGGGCCGCGACAAGGAAGACGACATCCGCCGCCTGCGCATTGCCCGCGAAGTGCTGGGCCCGAACCGCCAGCTGATGATCGACGCCAACCAGGTCTGGGACGTGGGCCAGGCCGTGGACTGGCTGAAAGACCTGGCCTTTGCCAAGCCCTGGTTCATCGAAGAGCCGACCAGCCCGGATGACATCGAAGGCCACCGCGTCATCCGCGAAAGCGTGGCGCCCATGCAGGTCGCCACCGGCGAGATGTGCCAAAACCGCATCATGTTCAAGCAGTTCATCATGCGCGGCGCCATCGACGTGGTGCAGATCGATTCCTGCCGCCTGGGTGGTGTGAACGAAATCCTGGCCGTCATGCTGATGGCCGCCAAATACAACTTGCCAGTGTGCCCGCACGCGGGCGGCGTGGGACTCTGCGAGTACGTGCAGCATCTGTCGATGATCGACTACCTGTGCATTGCCGGCACCCGAGAAGGACGGGTCATCGAATATGTGGACCACCTGCACGAACATTTCAAGGAGCCTTGCGTCATTAAAAACGCCGCCTACATGCCACCCACGGCCGCCGGTTTCTCCATCGAGATGCAGCCCGCTCGCCTGGTGCAATACGCCTTCAAGCCGTGATCCTAGATTCCGCAGTTGACCGCTTGTTATCACTTGGAACACCGTATGGTTATTGAATTTTGTGACCCTCTAGTTGCACACCTCTTGGGTGGACCACGCTATACATCCGATTGCACCACTGGCGCCGCGTCTGGCTTCGTTGCTCCGCCTTGCGGGCATGAGCCCGCTTCGTTGTCGCGCCTATCCAGCCACACCCCCAGCGGCACACTCGGACGTGTCCAACTACGGAATCTAGGATGATCCGCAAGATCGACAGCCACCAGCATTTCTGGCACTTTGATTCCAAGGCCTTTCCCTGGATAGGCCCGGGCATGGCGGTGCTGGCGCAGGACCGGGGGCCGGACGACTACGCCCCGGCCATGCAGGCCTGCGGTGTGAGCGGATCGATCGCAGTACAGGCCCGCACCGAGGCGGCCGAAACCGACTATTTGCTGGACCTGGCCGCCCGCCACGCCAGCATCGTCGGCGTGGTCGGCTGGGTTGATCTGGCCGACGACACCCTGCAGGCCCAGCTCGAAGCCTGGTCGCAGCAGCCCAAGCTGCGCGGTTTCCGGCACATCCTGCAAGACGAGCCCGATGTGGCGCAGGTGGTCAACAACCCGGCGTTCCGGCGTGGCGTCGCCGTACTGCAGCGCCAACAACTGGTTTACGACGTTCTGGTGTTCGCGCACCAGATGCCGCTGGTCATCGACTTCTGCCGCACCCACGACGCCCATTGGCTGGTGCTGGACCACCTGGGCAAGCCACCGCTCAAGCACCCCGAGCAAATGCCGCTGTGGGTGCAGTCGCTGAAGGCCCTGGCCGCCCTGCCCCACGTGGTGTGCAAGCTGTCCGGCCTGGTGACCGAAACCGCCTGGCCCTACCCCGGCGGCGGCCTGCCCGGCACAGTGCAGCAAAGCCTGTGGGACTGTTTTGACCAGGCGCTCGACGCCTTTGGCCCGGAGCGCCTGCTGTTCGGTTCCGACTGGCCGGTCTGCGAGCTGGCCGCGCCCTACCCCACGGTGGATCTGCTCGCACATACTTGGGCCAGCCAGCGACTCTCAGTTACAGAACAGACCGCCTTCTGGGCCGGCAACGCCATCCGTTACTACCAACTCCCCATTTCCTGAAAGACACCCACCCCATGGATCTGCATTTGAAAGACAAGGTCGTCGTCGTCACCGGTGGCGGCAGCGGCATAGGCGCGGCCATCTCGATGACACTGGCGCAAGAAGGCGCGATTCCCGTCATCCTTGGCAAGAGCGCGCTGACCCCCGAATTCAGCGCCCAGCTGGCTGCCGTGCAGCCGCAGTTCCAGTTCATCCAGTTGGAACTCGGCGATGAAGCCGCCTGCGGCGCCGCAGTGGCGCAGACCCTGGCGCGCTTCGGCCATATCGATGGCCTGGTGAACAACGCCGGCATCAACGACAACGTGGGCCTGGATGCAGGCCGTAACGCCTTCGTCGCCTCGCTGGAAAAGAACCTGATCCACTACTACGTGATGGCGCACTACTGCGTGCCACACCTGAAAGCCTCCAAGGGCGCCATCGTCAACGTATCGTCCAAGACTGCCCTTACCGGCCAGGGCGACACCAGCGGCTACACGGCGTCCAAGGGCGCGCAGCTATCGCTCACCCGTGAGTGGGCGGCATCGTTGCTGAAAGACGGCGTGCGCGTCAACGCGGTGATCCCCGCCGAGGTGATGACCCCCCTGTACGAGCGATGGATCTCCAGCTTCCCCAATGCCGAAGAAAAGCTGCTGAGCATCACCAGCAAGATCCCGCTGGGCCAGCGCATGACAACCTCGGAAGAGATCGCCCGCAGCACGGTGTTCTTGCTGTCCGATGCTTCCAGCCACACCACCGGCCAATGGATCTTTGTCGATGGTGGATACACGCACCTGGACCGTGCGCTGTCCTGAGCCAGATTTATAAAAAATAGGCCTGTAGCGCAGGTAATACCTGCGCTAGCAGCTATTTATTCTGTAGCAACTGGCAAATGGCTCACTGCCAAACTTGCCCGGCCACGCGCAGCATATTGCAGCCCATCACCAGCGCCGCATCGTCGGCTGACATGCCCACATCCTGCAGTGCCTGCGCCAGCAACTGCCAGGTTTCGACCGGGGTGTAGGTGGCGCGCATGATGGCGCGGTCGTAGCCGGCGGACTTGGGCCACCAGTAGCCGGGGTCGTAGTCGCCGGGCGGATTGTCGTTGAGTTCGGGCTGGTGGAAGCTGATGTCCAGCCCTATGCCCACGTGCTGCACGCCCACCAGGTCGGCCACATAGGCCGCATGGCGTGCCACGTCCTGCACCGTCGGCGCGGTATTGCCCAGGAAGAACGACACGCCCGACACGCAGACCACACCGCCGGTAGCCGCGCAGGCGCGGATCTGCTCGTCGGTGATGTTGCGGCCGTGTTCCACCAGCGCCAGCGGGTTCGCGTGGCTGAAGATCACCGGCTTGGCGGATGCGGCCATGATGTCCAGGCTGCAGCGTCGGCCGGTATGCGAGCAGTCCATCAGCATGCCGGCGGCATTAACCGCCTGCACCATGCGCACGCCTAGCGGGGTCAGGCCCCGCGCCACATCGTGGCAGCCGTCGGCCACACTGTTGTTGCGGTTGTAGGCAAAGTGGATCTGGCGCACACCTAAGGACGCATACAGCGCCACCATCTCGGGCTGCTCCAGCAAGGGCATCGCACCTTCCAGGTCGAAGCCGACGGCGATCTGCCCACCCGCCTTGGCCCGTTCGATATCGGCCACATGGTTGGCCAACAGATACTTTTCCGGCTGCGCGGCAATGCTGGCGCGGAAGCCGGCGATCACCGCCATCACCTGCTGCACCGGATTCATGTCCATGCCGACGTTGACCGACACATAGTCGACCCCAGCCGCACGCAGCCGGTCTATGGGTGCAAAACTGGCCTGCGGGTGCAATGGCAGGCAGGCGTGGGATTCCCAGTGGATCATGGTGTGGCTCCGTGTCTTTGAAAGCCGGTGGAGGCCTGCATCAGCTGGCGGGTATAGGGCTGGGCCACGCGGCTGGCCGCCAGGTCGGCAGAGGCCAACATCTCCACCGTCTGACCCCGCTGCATCACCATCAGGCGCTCGCACAAATGCGTTACCACCGCCAGATCGTGGCTGACCATAATGAAGCTTAAACCGCGGCGGGCCCTCAGGGTTTCCAGCAGGTTCAGCACCTCGGCTTGTACCGAGGCATCGAGCGCCGAGGTCGGCTCATCCAGCAGCAGAATCTGCGGCTCCAGGATCAGCGCACGGGCGATGGCGATGCGCTGGCGCTGCCCGCCCGACAGCTGGTGCGGATAGCGGAAGCGAAATCCCGTCCCCAGCCCCACCTCGTCCAGCGCCCGCTCGATGCGCTGCTGCTCGTCGCCCATGCCGTGGATAGCCAGCGGCTCGGCCAGCAGCCGGTCCACCGTATGGCGCGGGTGCAGCGAACCATAGGGGTCCTGGAACACCATCTGCACCAGGCGCCGAAACGGCTTGCTGCCAGGCAAGGGCTGCGGACCAGGCCCCAGCAGCTCGACCGTGCCCGACTCCCGCCGCGCCAGGCCGCAGATGGCCCGCAGCACCGTGGACTTGCCCGAGCCCGATTCACCGACGATGCCAAAGCTCTCGCCCGGCTGCACGCTGAACGAGGTATCGGCCACGGCCACAAAGCCATCAAAACTCACGCGCAGGCCTTGCACCTGCAAACCGATGGACTCGCTCATAGTGCCCACTCCGGTTGCCGGTCCAGAGTAGGCAAGGGATGCCGATTCGCACCCAACTGCGGCAGGCAGTTCAGCAGGCCCAGCGTGTACGGATGCTTGGCGTGGGCCAGGCCACCGGCGCTGAGTTCTTCGACCACCCGCCCCGCATACATCACCAGAATCCGGTCGCAAAAGGTGGACACCAGGCGCAGATCGTGTGACACAAAAATCAAGCCCATGCCGCGCTGCAGCACCAGCGCGTCCAGGATCGCCAGCACCTGCAGCTGCACGGTCACGTCGAGGGCAGAAGTCGGTTCGTCGGCGATCAGCAGGTCGGGATTGGCGATCAGCATCATGGCGATCATCGCGCGCTGGCCCATGCCGCCCGACACCTCGTGCGGATAGAGTTTGTAGACGCGTTCGGGGTTGTCGATCTGCACCTGATCCAGCGCAGCCAGCGCCTGTTTTTTGGCGTCGGCTTTGGATAGCTTGGTATGCGCACGCAGGGCTTCCACGATCTGGTCGCCGATGGTCATCACCGGGTTCAGCGAGAACTTCGGGTCTTGCAGCACCATGGCGATGCGCCCGCCGCGCAGCTCGCGCCGCTGCTTGGGTGGGCAGTTCAGCAAATCGATGCCGTTGAACGCCAGGCGCTTGGCCGTTACCCGGCCCTCGGGCGCCGTCAGGCCCAGGATGGCGCGGCCGGTCTGCGACTTGCCCGAGCCCGATTCGCCGACGATGCCCAGGCGCTCCTTGCCCAGGGTGAACGACACGCCGCGCACCACCTCGACCCAGCCGCCATCGCGGTTCGGAAACGCGACCCGCAGGTCGTCCACCACCAGCACCGGATCGCTCATTTGACACCTTTCGGATCGAGTGCATCGCGCAGGCCGTCGCCGACCAGATTGAAAGCCAGACTGACCAGGAAAATCGCCGCACCGGGCGCCGCCGCCACCCACCATTGGTCCAGCACATACTGCCGGCCATTGGCGATCATTGCGCCCCATTCGGGGGTCGGCGGCTGCGCGCCCAGGCCGAGGAAGCCCAGGCCTGCGGCGGTCAGGATGATGCCCGCCATGTCCAGCGTGACCCGCACGATCACGGAAGACAGGCACAGCGGCATGATGTGGTGCAGCACGATGCGCCAGGGCGAGGCGCCGATCAGCTGCACCGCGGCAATGTAGTCGGCCTGGCGGATGGTCAGGGTCTCGGCGCGTGCCATGCGTGCATACGGCGGCCAGGCGGTGATGGCGATGGCGATCACCGCGTTCTCGATCCCCGGGCCCAGCGCGGCGACAAAGGCCAGCGCCAGAATCAGTCGCGGAAAGGCCAGAAAGATGTCGGTGATGCGCATCAGCGCCGCATCCACCATGCCGCCCGCATAGCCGGCCACGGTACCGACCAGCAAGCCTATGGGCGCGGCCAGCACCGCCACCAGGATCACCACCATCAGGGTGATGCGCGAGCCATGGATGAGGCGCGACAGAATGTCCCGCCCCTGGTCGTCGGTGCCCAGCCAGAACTGGCCGGATGGCGGCAGCAGCCGGGTGGTGCGCAAGTCACCCACGGTGGGTGAATACGGCGCCAGCAGTGGCGCGAATATCGCCACCAACACCAGCACCGCCACGATCGCCAGGCCCAGCATCGCCAGGCGATTGCGCATGAAGATGCGCCAGGCGCCATAGGCCCGGCCCCAGGCGGCCTGGCGACGGGATGCAGGCCGGTCGCTCATCAGCCAGCTATGCAGGCTTGTGGAAGAAGATTTCATCGGATACGGGTGCGCGGGTCGAGCGTCTTGTAGAGCACGTCGGAGAGCAAGTTCAAGCCAATAAAAATCGAGCCCACCACGATGGTGCCGCCCAGCACCGCGTTCATGTCGGCGTTCTGCAGCGAATTGGTGATGTACAGGCCCAGGCCAGGCCAGGCGAACACGGTCTCTGTAAGCACCGAGCCCTCCAGCAAACCGGCATACGACAAAGTAATCACGGTGACCAACGGCACCATGGCATTGCGCAGCGCGTGGCGCCAGATAATGCGCGCCTCGCTCAGGCCCTTGGCGCGGGCGGCCACGATGTACTCCTGCGACAGCTCGTGCAGCATGAAGGAGCGCGTCATGCGGCTGATGTAGGCCAGCGAAAAGTAGCCTAGCAGCGAAGCCGGCAGGATCAGGTGCGACAGCACATTGCCGAACGCGTCCCACTGCCCGGCCATGGCCGCGTCCAGCAGCAGCAGGCCAGAGACATTGGCCAGGGTGTATTCATAGACCACGTCGATACGACCCGGCCCACCGACCCAGCCCAGCTTGGCGTAGAACAGCACCAAGCCCATCAGGCCCAGCCAAAAAATAGGCACCGAATAGCCCACCAGGCCCATCACCCGCACGATCTGGTCGACCACGCCGCCACGCCGCACTGCAGCCCATACGCCTAGCGGCACGCCAAAGCTCACACCGATCAGGATGCCCAGCGTGGCCAGCTCCAACGTGGCCGGAAAAGCCCGGCGTATGTCCTGCATTACCGGGTTGGCGCTAAGCACCGAGGTGCCGAAGTCGCCCTGCAGCACCTTGCCGAGGTAGATATAGAACTGCTGCCACAGCGGCTTGTTGAAGCCCATTTCCTCGCGCACCCTGGCCACCAGCTCGCCGGAGGCCCGGTCGCCGACGATGGCCAGCACCGGGTCTATGGGCATGACCCGGCCGATGAAGAAGGTGACGGCCAGCAGCCCCAGGTAGGTCAGCAGAATGACCACCAGGAAACGGGCCGTGGCCTGGCATGCGCGCCGCAGCCGGGCGGATCTGCGTCCGCCCGCGGGCATCTGGCTGGCGGGTGCCAAACCGGTCAGCGCTTGCTGACTTTGAACATGTACGTCGTGTCCGACGTCGAACCTATCTTCAGGCCCTCCACATTGCTGCGCTCGGCCGCCACCTCGGTCTGCTGGAACAGCATGATGAAGGGGCTGGTCTTGCGGAACTCGGCCTGCATTTCGTCGTACATGGCCTTGCGTTTGCCGGTGTCGCGCTCCAGCACGGCAGCATCGGCCTTGGCGTTCAGCTCGGGGACGATCCAGGCGTTACGCCAGGCCAGGGGCTTGGCTTTGGCCTCGTCGCTGTTGTCGGCGTTCTGCACAAAGGTGGCATTGGTGTGCGGATCCCAGTAGTCGGCGCCCCACTGGCCGATGAACATGTCGTGGGTGCGGGCGCGGTACTTGGTCAACACCTGCTTGCCATCGCCGGGGATGATTTCGATGTCAATGCCGGCGCGCTTGGCGGTCTGCTGGAAGGCCTCGGTAATGCCTTGCACGGGTTGCACGGTGCGCATGTCGATGGTGACCTTGAAACCGTTGGGCAAACCGGCCTTGACCAGCAAGGCCTTGGCCTTGTCCACGTCCAGCTTGTAGGGGTTGACGGTGCTGGCGCCCAGCAAACCGACGGCCATGAAGTTCTGGTGCACGATGCCGATGTTCTTGATCAGCGTGTCGCCAATCGCCGAATAGTCGACCAGCCATTTGAGTGCTTCGCGCACCTCGGGCTTGGCCAGGTTCGGGTTCTTCATGTTCATGCTGATGTAGTAGACCGTGCCCTTGGGCGCAGACACCATCTTCACGTCCTTGTTGGCGGCCAGCGCGGCAAGGTCTTGCGGCGCCAGATTGCGGGCAATGTCGGCATCGCCTTTTTCCAGCAGCAGGCGCTGGGTGGCCGACTCCTTGACGTGGCGGTAGATAACGCGGGCCAGCGGTGCCTTGGTGCCGTAGTAGTTGTCGTTGCGCTCCAGGGCCACGATTTCATTGGCCCGCCACTCGCGCAGCTTCAAGGGACCGGAGCCCGCATAGTTGGTCTTGAGCCAGGCGTAGCCCAGGTCGCCCGCCACTTCCTTGGACAGCACCAGCTTCTTGTCGACCACGGCCGCCACGTTGGCAGTCAGGCAGTTGGTCACGAAAGACGGCGCGTAGGCCTTGTCGGTTTCCATGGTCAAGGTCAGCGGGCCGGTCTGCTTGATCTTGTCCTTGACGTTGTCCTTGCTCAGCCCGAACTGGGTGAGGATGAAGGCTGGCGACTTGTCCAGCAGCACCGAGCGCTGCAGGCTGAACACCACGTCTTCAGCCGTCAGCGGATTGCCCGAAGCGAATTTCAAACCCGGTTTCACCTCGAAGCTATAGGTTTTGCCGTCGGGCGATACCGACCAGGACTTGGCAATATCGCCGACCAGCTTGGTCGGGTCCGACAGGTCCAGGCGCACCAGGCGGTCGTAGGTATTGCCCATCACCTCGCCGGCCGAAATCTCAAAGGCCTCTGCCGGGTCCATGGTGATGATGTCGTCGAACGCGAACGCCACCACCAAGGTGTCCTTGGGCGTGGCGGCCCAAGCCGTCCCCAGCATCAGGGTGGACGCTGCGGCTGCAACCAGTCCGCGGCGGGAAAGCAGAGGTGTCGAGAAACGCATCGGATATTCCTTTGGGTGTGAAACGGACAAAAACCTGAACCAGCTTACCGAATCCCATGCGTTGCAAGAACCATGCTAACCCTGTATAGACATCGGACCCAGATCGCCCAGCACCGCGCTGTCGATCAGGCCATAGTGCCCAGGCAGCGCGTAATGCCACCACTCATGGGCCAGGTGGGCAAAGCCCGCGTCTTCCATGATGCGCAGCAACAGCTGACGGTTCGCCTGCGCCTGTACAGACACCTCGGGGCTAAAGTGGTGCGAGGCGGTCGTCATGTCGTCGAAACCGGTGCCCATGTCCAGCTCTTCGCCCTGCGCATCCACCAGGGTCAGGTCCACCGCCGTGCCGCGCGTGTGGTTGGAGCCAATCGCCGGGTCGGCCACATAGGCTTGGTCGGGCGCGGTTTGCCACAGCAGCACCTGCGCCTCGTGCGGGCGGAAGGCATCAAAAATCTTCAGCCGGTAGCCAGCCTCGGCGGCCGCCAGCACCGCTTGGCGCAAGCAGGCTTCTGCATCGCGGTGCAGCAGGCAGTGGGCGCGGTCGTAGATCGGCCGGCCGGCAATATTGTTGGCCGTGGCATAAGCCAGGTCGAGCACCACCCCATGGGTTTCGGGGTGGACCGGCACGAGGGGATGGGGCATGGGTATCACAATTTATGGAAAACAGGGCTGTGGCGCATATAGTACATGCGCGTACAGCTAGCAACTTTATAGCAACACCAGGTACTACTGGTACCCGCGGAAATCACCCGGCTGATGCTTCAGGGCGCAGCGCTGGCGGGTACAGCCGGCGGCATGGCAAGCGCGGCGGGCTCTACGGGTGGCGGGCTGGGTGGCAAACGCAGATAGGCTGCGGCCTGGGTCGGGTCCAGGCCCCAGGTCATGCTGGCGGGGCTGGTTTCGCTGCTGCCATAAGCGTAGCCGCTGACCGGACTGACGGCGACAAAGCGCAGGCGCGCATCCACCCCGCCCGCGCAGTGCAGCACGATCTCGCCCTGGGTGGTCGAGCTGTAGCGCAGGTCGCCCACGCACAGCCGGTCGGCAGCCTGGGTCGATGCCAGCTGGAGCGTGCCGGTGCGGTCGGTGAACAGCGTGGCCCGCCCTTCGAACACCACGCCATCCACCACCGCATAGGCAGGCGCATTGGAGCCCATCCAGCCACGGGTCTTGGCGTCGATCTGGGCGCAGCCGGCCAGGGTCAGGGCGATCAGCAGGGTGGAGGCAAGGGCTTGCATGGCGGCGTCCGGGTTTTTGTAAGTTCAGTCGTCGTCGGCCGGGTCGAGGCCGGGGAACAGCACCTCGGTATAGCCGAGCTGCGTCAGGTCGCGCATGCGCGTGGGGTACAGCCTGCCGATCAGGTGGTCGCATTCGTGCTGCACCACGCGGGCGTGGAAGCCGTCCACCGTGCGGTCAATTGGGTCGCCATACTGGTCAAAGCCGGTGTATCGGATCTGCGACCAGCGCGGCACCAGGCCACGCAGGCCGGGCACCGACAGGCAGCCTTCCCAGTCATCTTCTGCCGCATTGCCGATGGGCGTGATCACCGGGTTGATCAGCACCGTAGGCGGTACGGTGGGCCGGTCCGGGTAGCGCGGATTTACGTCGCGGGTGCCAAACACCACCAACTGCAGATCCACCCCTATCTGTGGCGCCGCGAGACCCGCGCCATTCGCCGCGCGCATGGTGTCCAGCATGTCGGAAACCAGCAGGTGCAGCTCGTCGGTATCGAAAGCGGTGATGGGCTGGGCCACGCCCAGCAGGCGCGGATCGCCCATTTTGAGAATTTCATGAACCGTCATGCATCAACTCCTTGCGACAACAAGGCCAGCATCCCGGCCTCGTCCAACACGGTAACACCCAATGCCTGCGCCTTGTCCAGCTTGCTGCCAGCTTCCTCGCCGGCGACCACGTAATGGGTCTTCTTGCTGACTGAGCCGGCCACCTTGGCGCCAGCGGCTTCGAGCAGATCCTTGGCCTGGTCACGGCTCAGGGTGGGGAAGGTGCCGGTGAGCACAAAGGTCTGGCCGGCCAGTGGCTTGGGCGCCACGGCCGCCGGCTCGCCCTCTTCCCAGGTGATGCCACAGGCCCGCAGTTGTTCGACCACTTCGCGGTTGTGCGGCTGGTCGAAGAAGGTGCGGATCGCCAGCGCCACGATGGGGCCAACGTCGGCGACTTCCAGCAGCTGCTCGACGCTGGCGTCCATGATGCTGTCGAGCTTGCCGAAATGCCGGGCCAGCGCCTTGGCGGTGGATTCGCCCACGTGGCGGATACCTAAGCCGAACAGAAAGCGCGGCAGGGTCGTGTCCTTGGATTTCTCCAGCGCCGCCAGGATGTTCTTCGCCGATTTGTCGGCCATGCGGTCCAACTCGGACAGCGCCGTCAGACCGAGTTTGTATAGATCCGGCAAGGTGCGGATGATGCCGGCGTCGACCAGTTGCTCGACCAGCTTGTCGCCCAGACCTTCGATCTCCACGGCACGGCGGTGGGCGAAGTGCAGGATGGCTTCCTTGCGCTGCGCGGGGCAGAACAGGCCACCACTGCAGCGGTGGTTCATCTCGGTCTTCTCGCGCACCACGGCGCTGCCGCAGACCGGGCAGGTGCGCGGCATGCGGAAGTTGGGCACGTAGCTTGTGCGCGCCTTTTCAACAACCCCCACCACCTCGGGAATCACATCGCCAGCACGGCGCACGATGGCGGTATCGCCGACCCGCACGCGCTTGCGGCGCAGTTCGAACAGATTATGCAAAGTGGCATTGGTGACGGTCACGCCTCCAACGAAAATCGGCGCCAGCCGCGCCACAGGTGTGAGCTTGCCAGTGCGCCCCACCTGCACATCGATGCCGGTCACCGTGGTCAGCTGTTCCTGCGCAGGGTATTTGTGCGCCACGGCCCAGCGCGGTTCGCGTGACACAAAACCCAGCTGGCGCTGCAAGGCCAAGCTGTTGACCTTGTAGACCACGCCGTCGATGTCATAGGGCAACTGGTCGCGCGCGGCACCGGTTTGCTGGTGAAATGCTATCAATTCAGAAGCACCTTGCGCAATCTGCACCTGCGCTGCGACCGGAAAACCCCAAGATTTCACGGTCTGCAGCATGGCGTAATGGGTATCGAACACCGGCCCGCCCTGCTCCACCGGCGTCACCTCGCCCAGCCCATAGGCAAAAAACTTCAGCGGGCGCTTTTGGGCGATGCCCGGGTCCAGCTGGCGCACCGCGCCGGCGGCCGCATTGCGCGGGTTCACAAAGGTTTTCAGGCCGGCTTCGCGCTGGCGCTCGTTCAGCGCGTCGAAGTCGTCGCGCCGCATATAGACCTCGCCGCGCACTTCCAGCACCGGCGGAGCGTCACCCTGCAGGCGCAGCGGGATTTGCCGCATGGTGCGGATGTTCTGCGTCACGTCTTCGCCGTACTCGCCATCGCCGCGCGTAGCGGCTTGCACCAGCACGCCGCGCTCGTAGCGCAGGCTCATAGCCAGACCGTCGAACTTGGGTTCGGCCACGTATTCGACCGGCGCATCGCCCTCGGCCAGGCCCAGCTCCTTGCGGATGCGGGTATCGAAATTCAGCGCGCCGCTGGGCTCGGTATCGGTCTCGGTGCGGATGCTCAGCATGGGCACGGCATGTCGCACCGAGGCGAACTCGGGCAGCGGCTTGCCACCCACGCGCTGGGTCGGCGAATCGGCCGTCAGCAAGTCGGGGTGGGCTTCTTCCAGCGCCTGCAGCTCGCGGAACACGCGGTCGTACTCGGCATCCGGCACAGTAGGCGCATCCAGCACGTAGTAGCTGTGCGCCCAGCCGTTCAGCTGCTGGCGCAATGCTTCCATTTTGATAGCTTCTGGCGCAGGTGGAATCTGCGCTGCAGCACTAAAAAGCTCTAAATTTTCCGGCATATCAACTGAATAAACGTCGCGCCAATGCAGAGCCGGCCGCCAGTTCACGCGACTCCAGCGTGTCGTACAGCTGCTCCAACGAGGCGCCAATGCCGTCCAGCGCGTCGCGCTGCAGCGGGTAGCCGCGGTCGTCGGTCAGCGCGCCGTCCATGGCCTCGGCCAGCGCGGCGGCGGTATCGCGCATGCGCACAAATGGCTGCTCGGCGCGGTCCACCTGGGGCACGTCCAGGCTCAGGGTGACTTCGCGCAGCGCCGACTGGTCCAGGTCCTCGGCCAAAGCGGCTTGGGTGTCGAAGGCCAGGCCCAGAATCGGCGGCATGCCTGGCGTGCCGCTGGGCAAGACCATGCGGCCCGGGATCAGCGAGGGCACAAAGCCCAGCCGCGCCGCATGCTGCTGCACATAGCCGGGGCTCCAGGCGGCATGCACCGCGCGCAGGGTGAAGCCGAGCTGGGCGTCATGGTCGTTGGCGAACTGGTCCAGCTCGCGGCCGCGCGCGACTTCTTCGCGCATCTCGGGAAACTCAGGCAAGCCGTTGACCGCATCGGCAAACGCCTGGGTCTTGATCACAAACTCGGAGAACTCGATCTCGTTCAGCGCGCCGGTGCGGTTGGCCAGCTGCACACCGGCCTGGAACTGGGTGTAGCGCTGGCCGGCGGCTGGGGTTTCCCACTGGCCACTGGTGGCGTTCAAGCCTTCGATGGCAAACGGCTTGCTGCCGACGCGGCGGGTCGGCGGCATGCCGGCCAAGGCGGCGTCGCCCGATACCGGCTGCTCGACGGCGATAGCGGCCAGCACGTCGATCAGCGCGTCCATGCCGGGCTTGCGCTCGGGCACCGGCAGCGGCGGCAGGTCGTCGCCCTCGAAGGCCGGATCGCGGCGCTCCAGGTCGTCGGCGCTGGGCTCGGTCTGCACGCTGCTGGGCGGCAAGGGGTCGGGCTGCTTGGGAGCGTTTTTGCGGGCGGTCCAGGTGTTGTAGGCCACGACGGCGACCAATACCAGCCCGCCCCCCACGGCCAGACCCAGTTGGAGAGTGGTTGTCATGTTGCTTCGGCCATGGAAAGGGCCGACTCCATATCGACTGCCACGATGCGCGAAACGCCCTGCTCCTGCATGGTCACACCAATCAGTTGCTGGGCCATTTCCATGGCGATTTTGTTGTGGCTGATGAAAAGAAACTGGGTTTCGCGGCCCATGCTGGACACCAGTTTTGCGTAGCGTTCGGTGTTGGCGTCGTCCAGCGGCGCGTCCACTTCGTCCAGCAGGCAAAACGGTGCGGGGTTCAGCATGAAGATCGCAAACACCAGGGCGATGGCGGTCAGGGCTTTTTCGCCGCCCGACAGCAGGTGGATGGTCTGGTTCTTCTTGCCCGGCGGCTGGGCGATGACCTGCACGCCCGAATCCAGAATTTCGTCGCCGGTGATCACCAGGCGCGCATTGCCGCCGCCGAACAGCTCGGGGAACATCTTGCCGAAATGGCCGTTGACGATATTGAAGGTGCCCGACAGCAGCTCGCGGGTTTCGGCGTCGATCTTCTTGATCGCGTCTTCCAGCGTGGTCATCGCGTCCACCAGGTCGGCGGTCTGTGCGTCCAGGAACTGCTTGCGCTCGCGCGCCACCGTCAGCTCGTCGAGTGCGGCCAGATTGACGGCGCCCAGGGCGGTGATTTCGCGGTTCAGCCGGTCGATCTCGCTCTGCATGCCGTGCATGCGCACATCACCGTCGGCAATCGACTTGGCTATTTGCTCCAGATCGGCCTGGGCCTCGGCCAGCAGTTGGGTGAATTGCTCGGACCCCAGCCGCGCGGCCTGCTCTTTCAGCTGGAATTCAGTGATGCGCTGGCGCAGCGGCTCCAGCGCGCGCTCGTTCTGCATGCGGGCCTCGTCGCTGGCACGCAGGCGGATGGTCAGGTCGTCGTACTGGCTGCGCTGGGCGCCCAGCTCGGCTTCGCGCTCCAGCTTGGCCGCCAGCGCAGTTTGCAGGCCACCCTGGGCGGCGGCGTCGTTCAGGCGCGCCAGCTCGTCGACCGCGCGCTGCTGCTCGTCGGTCAGCGACAGGGTTTGCTGGGCCGCCATGTCGACCGAGCGCGTCAGCTCGGCGCGGCGCGCACCCAGGCTGCGCTGGGCAAACGCGGCTTCTTGCGCTTGACGCTCCAGGCTGCGCTGCTGCTCGCGGCATTCGGACAGCTTGCGCTGCACCTCGATGACACGCTCGTCCAGCTGGGCGTGGCGCTCCTGGCTGTCGGCCAGCTGCATGTCGAGTTCTTCGAAGCGGGCTTCGGCGTTGACCCTGCGCTCCTGCAGATCGTCCAGCTGGGCTTCGACCTCGGCCAGATCGCCTTCCAGCTGCTGGCTGCGCACGCGCGCCTGCTCGGCCAGTTGGCCGAGTCGCAGGGTTTCGACCTGCAGCGCATGGGCCTGGGTTTGCGCCTCGGTGGCCTCGCGCCGGGCCGTCACCAGGCGCTGCGAGGATTCGTTGTAGGCAGCCTCAGCACGCACCAGGGCGTAGCGGGTTTCCTCGTTGATCAGGGTCTGGGCGCGTAGCTGCTTTTCCAGATTTTCAATCTCTTGCGCGCGCGCCAGGAGGCCTGCCTGCTCGGAGTCCTGCGCGTAGAAGGCCACGCTGTGCAGGCCGACCGCGTGGCCGCTTTGCACATAGATCACCTCGCCCGGCTGCAGCTGGCTGCGCTGCAGCAGCGCGTCTTCAAAACTGGGCGCGGTAAAGCAGCCGTACAGCCAGTCGCCCAGCAGGGCGGCCAGGCCGGCATCGTTCAGGCGCAGCAAGTCGGCCAGGCGCGGCAGACTGCGCTGCGGCAAGGCGGCACCGGCCGGCGGAGGGCTGTAGAAGGCCAGCTTGGCGGGAGGCACGTCGCGGCCATCCAGGCCGGCGAAGGCGCGCACCATCTCCAGCCGCGAGACTTCGAGCGCGCCCATGCGTTCGCGCAAGGCGGCTTCCAAGGCGTTCTCCCAGCCCTGCTCGATGTGCAGCTTGCTCCACACGCCTTGCAGGCCTTCGAGGCCATGGCGGGTCAGCCAGGGCTTGAGCTTGCCGTCGGTCTTGACCTTTTCCTGCAGTGCCTTCAGCGCCTCCATGCGCGCCGACACATCGGCCTGGCGCGCAGATTCGGCGTTCACCGCCGCCTGCTTGGCGCGGCGCTCTTCGTCGAGTTGGGGCAGTTGCTCTTGCAGATCCTGCAGGCGCGCATCGGCCACGCTGGCGGCCTCGCTAGCCTCGTCCAGTTGGGCTTGTAGTTGCGACAGGCGCGCTTCGTCGGGCGCGGCCAGGGCTTTCTTGTCGACCAGCAGGCGTTCGCGGCGCTGGTCGAGCTGGCGGCTTTGCTCTTCGATGCTGCGCTGCTCGGCGGCCAGCACCTGGATCTGCTGCTGCACCTGGACCACGCCGCTGCGCTGCTCGTTGGCGGTGCGGCTGGCGCTTTGCAGCGCGTCTTCCAGATCGGGGATCTGCGCGGCCTGCTCTTCGACCTGGGCGGCCAGCAGCTCGGCTTTTTCTACGGCCTCGATGCCGGTGGCTTCCAGATTTTCCAGCTCGAAGTGCGCATCTTCCTGGCGCGTCGCCCACTGCTGGATTTGTTCTTTCAGGGTGTTCAGGCGCAGCTCGACCCGCTGCCGGCCTTCGACCACAAAGCGGATTTCGCCCTCAAGACGGCCCACTTCGGCGCTCGCCTCGTACAGCTTGCCCTGGGCGTGGTTCACCGCGTCGCCAGCGTCGTAGTGCGCCTGGCGGATAGTTTCCAGCTCGGCCTCGACATGGCGCAGGTCGGCGATGCGCGATTCCAGATCGTTCACCGCCTGGGCCGCGTCGGCCTTGACCTTGCTCTGGTCGGCCTCGCTGTCGACCTTCTTCAGGTACCAGAGCTGGTGCTGCTTCAGCGTGGCGCTGGCGTGCAGGCTGTTGTACTTGTGCGCGACCTCGGCCTGCTTTTCCAGCCGCTCCAAGTTGGCATTCAGCTCGCGCAGGATGTCTTCCACACGGGTCAGGTTCTCGCGCGTGTCGCTGAGGCGGTTCTCGGTCTCGCGGCGGCGTTCCTTGTATTTGGACACGCCCGCGGCCTCTTCCAGGAACAGGCGCAGCTCTTCGGGACGCGACTCAATGATGCGGCTGATGGTGCCCTGGCCGATGATGGCGTAGGCGCGCGGGCCCAGGCCGGTGCCCAGAAACACGTCTTGCACATCGCGCCGGCGGACAGGCTGGTTGTTGATGTAGTAGCTGCTGTTGCCGTCGCGGGTCAGCACGCGCTTGACGGCGATCTCGGCAAACTGGCCCCACTGGCCGCCGGCGCGGTGGTCGTTGTTCTCGAACACCAGCTCCACGCTGGCGCGGCTGGCCGGTTTGCGGGTGGTCGTGCCGTTGAAAATCACGTCCTGCATGGACTCGCCGCGCAGCTCGGAGGCCTTGCTCTCGCCCAGCACCCAGCGCACCGCATCCATGATGTTGGACTTGCCGCAGCCGTTCGGCCCGACCACGCCGACCAACTGCCCGGGCAGGTGGAAGGTGGTGGGTTCGGCAAAGGACTTAAAGCCCGCGAGCTTGATGGATTGGAGACGCACCGGAGGTTGACGTGGCTAATTCGTGATGGACACGTGATGGACTTTGATTTGAAACCGCTTTGTATGCAGCCCGCGGCCTGCGGGAAGCCGATTGAGTTTACCTGAGCCCCTGGGTGGCGGGCTTCTCCGCACAGACACAAAGCTATATTTTCAATAGCTGCTTACGCTGATTGAATCAGCGCCAGAGGCCGATTTTATGCCCAAGTTACAGGCTTGCCGCAAACACCGGCCTAGGCCGCACGCACAGCGCTTTATGGTCAAATTATTCCATCAGACATAAAATTACCTTCGTCAGAATAATTCTTCCATAAAAGCGAGCATGCCCATGGCCGAAGCCTTTACCTACCGCCGCACCGCCCTCGCCGCCAGCTACTGCGACGCGCTGGAGGGTCGCGGCATTCTGGACGCCACCTCCGGCCTGTTCCTGGCCGCGCCGCGGCGCACCGGCAAGTCCACCTTTCTGCGCGAGGACATGGTGCCCGAGATGCGCGCGCGCGGCTGGCAGACCCTGTATGTAGACCTGTGGTCGGACCGCAGCCGCGACCCGGCCGAGCTGATCATCGGCGTGGTGCGCGAAACCCTGGCCCAGCTGGACGGCCCAGTGCTCAAGGCCGCCAAAAGCGTGGGCCTGGACAAGCTGACCGTGCTCGGCACCTTGTCGCTGGACCTGGGCAAGATCGGCCAACCCGGCGGCGCCACCCTGGCCGACGCGCTGGAGCGGCTGCACGCCAAGAGCGGCAAGCCCCTGGTGCTGCTGGTCGACGAAGCCCAGCATGCGCTGTCCAGCGACGCCGGCACCCAGGCCATGTTCGCCCTAAAGGCCGCACGCGATCGGCTCAACCAAGGCACGGCCCGCCGCGGCCTGCACCTGGTGATGACCGGCTCGAACCGCGACAAACTCACCCACCTGGTGCTGCGCAAGAGCGAGCCGTTCTATGGCGCCGGCGTGACCCGCTTCCCGCTGCTGGACCGCGGCTTTGTCGAAGCCTATGCGGCTTGGCTGAACCCGCAGTTTGCCGACGGCAAGGCGTTTTCGGTCGCCACGCTGGAGCGGGCCTTCGAGCTGGTCGGGCGCCGGCCCGAGATGCTGAAGCGCGTAGTCGGCGAGGCCGTGGCCGACCTGGGCGGCGCGCAGGCGCTGGACGCGCTGATAGAGCGCAACGCCCAGCACATCCAGCACCGGGCCTGGCAGGAGTTCGCCTCCACCTACAACGGCCTGCCCGACCCGCAGAAAGCCGTGCTCGACGCCATCGCCCGCCTGTCGCCCGACTACACGCCGTTCGCCGAAGCCGCGCTGACCGCCTACCAGGCGGTACTGGGCAAGCCACTGAGCAACTCGGCCATCCAGGGCGCGCTGGATGCGCTGCGCGACAAAGAGCTGATCTGGCGCGCCGGCCGGGGCGACTATGCGTTCGAAGACGACGGCCTGCGCGCCTGGTACCTGGAGCAGCACCCGCAGCCGCCCGCGCTGGTGGACTGAGCGATCCGCGCTTGCTATGTATTCCATAGCTACTCGCGTAGGTAGAACATGCGCTAGTGGCCGATTTAGTCTTTGTTTTTTAACAACGTTATTCAAATATCGTATGTTGATTTTGTTCTATATCTGCATACCCGTCTAAACCTAAGATCCAGTCCAAGGCCGCCGTTTGCCGCGGCCGAACTGTATCCAGGAGCCCGACGCATGCAATTCGTAAAAAAACTCTTCGCTGCCGCCGCCATCGGCGCACTCGCGGTGGCCGCTGCCACATCGGCCTTTGCTGTCGATAAGAAAGTGGTGATCGGCTACCAGACCGACGCCCTGCCCTCGTCGGTCGGCATTGCCAACGGCGACTACGCCAAAACCACCGGCTACCAGATCGACTTCCGCCGCTTCAACTCGGGCGCCGACATCTTTGCCGCCATTGCCTCCGGTGATGTGCAGATCGGCTATGTGGGCTCCAGCCCCTATGCTGCCGCCACCTCGCGCGGCCTGGACGTGAAGGCGTTCTACGTCGCCTCGATCTCTGGCACCGACGAGGCGCTGGTGGTACGCAACGGCTCGGGCATCAACAGCCTGGCCGACCTGAAGGGCAAGAAGCTGGCCGCTGCGCCGGTGTCCACCGACCACTACCAGCTGCTGGCGCTGATCAAGAGCCAGGGCCTGACCGAAAAAGACGTGCAGGTCTTCGCCATTCCCCAGCCCGAGATCGTGGCGGCCTTCAACCGCGGCGACATCGACGGCGGCTTCGTCTGGGACCCGGCGCTGACCGAGCTGAAGAAAAACGGCAAGGTGCTGGTCACCTCGAAAGACGTGGCCGACAAGGGCGCACCGACCTTCTCCGCCTGGGTGGCCACCGGCGCGTTTGCCACGGAGCATCCTGAATTCCTGAAGTCCTTCTCCAGCGTGGTCGACAAATACACCACCTCGTTCACCAGCAACAAGGCCGCCTGGACGGCAGACAGCGAAAACACCAAGCTGCTGGCCAAGCTGCTCGGCGGCACCTCGGCCGACCAGGCCGCGGCGCTGCAAAACCTGTCGCTGCTGAGCCTGAACACCCAGGCTTCCGACGCCTGGCTGGGCGGTGGTGAAAAGTCTGGCGTCGCCAAGATCCTGAAGGAAACCTCGGTTTTCCTGAAGGAGCAAAAGAAGATTTCTGACGTGCTGCCCAGCTACGCACCGTTTGTGACGCCGGCCGCTGTGGTCGCACTGAAGAAGTAAGCGCTCCAGATGCTCCGCGTCCATAACGCCAGCGTATTTTTCGAAGCCCGCGACGGCCGGCCGGTCCAGGCCCTGGACCGGGTGTCGCTGGACATTCCGCAAGGCGGCTTTGTCGTGGCGCTGGGCACCTCGGGCTGCGGCAAGTCCACCCTGCTGAACGCCATGGCCGGCTTTCTGCCGCTGTCCGACGGCAGCATTACGCTGGATGGTCGCCCCGTTAGCGGGCCGGGCGCCGACCGCGGCGTAGTGTTCCAGAAGGACACGCTGCTGCCCTGGAAATCGGTGGCAGAGAACGTGGCCCTGGGTTTGCAGTTCGCCGGTGTCTCGCGCCGGGACCGGCGCGAGCGCGCGCTGGAGCTGCTGCGCCTGGTCGGCCTGCAGGACTTTGCCGATGCCGCGCCCTACGAGCTGTCGGGTGGCATGCGCCAGCGCGTGGGCCTGGCCCGGGCCCTGGCACCCAACCCTGACATTCTGCTGATGGACGAGCCATTTGGCGCGCTCGACAGCATGACCCGCGAGCAAATGCAGGAGCTGCTGGTGTCGGTCTGGGCGCGAACCGGCAAGCGGGTGTTTTTCATCACCCATTCGATCGAGGAAGCACTGTTTCTGGGCACCGAGCTGATCGTCATGTCGCCGCGGCCAGGCCGCATCGTGGCCCGCTTCCAGCTGGACTTTGTGCGCCGCTACGCGCGCGACGGCGATGCGCGGGCCATCAAGACATCGCCCGAATTTGCCCTGCTGCGCGAGGAAATCCGCGCCATCGTGCACCAATCTGAAACGCTGGAAGAAACCACCGTATGACCGAGCTGAGTATCCAGAGTATTGCCAACACCGCGGCCCTGCAAAGCCCGGCCCCCGAAGCCGCGCCGGCGCCAGCGCCCACCGCGCCGCGCCTGGTGAAGATGCGCAGCTTCGGCATCGGCGAGCATTCCACCGTGACGACCAGCGTCGCCACTGGCGCGGCGATTCTGCTGCTGTGGTGGGCCGTAGCCCAGTCCGGCAAGGTATCGCATTTGTTCCTGCCGACGCCGGCCGAAGTGCTGGCAGTGGCGAAGTCGATTCTGGAAGACGGCTACGCGAATGCCACGCTGTGGGAGCATGTGTCGGCCAGCCTGACGCGCATCCTGTCAGCCGCAGCCATCGCCATCGCGCTGGGCATCCCCATCGGGCTGTCCATGGGGCTGAACCGCTGGGCCAAGGGCATTTTCGACACGCCCATCGAGTTCTACTGGCCGCTGCCGCCGCTGGCATATCTGCCGCTGATGATCATCTGGCTGGGGATTGGCGAGACTTCGAAGATCGCGCTGCTGACGCTGGCGATGTTCGCGCCCATCGTGCTGTCGGCCCAAGCCGGCGTGCGCGCGCTGCCGCTGGAGCGGGTCAATGCCGCACTGTCGCTGGGCGCCAGCCGTTGGCAGCTTTTCAGCGCCATCGTGCTGCCCTCGGCCCTGCCCGAGATCCTGACCGGCATCCGCATCGCGCTGGGCGTGGGCTGGGGCACGCTGGTGGCCGCCGAGCTGATCGCCTCGACCCGCGGCATCGGCTACATGGTGATGTCGGCATCGCACTTTTTGGCGACCGACGCTGTGTTTGTCGGCATCGCGGTAATCGCCGTCTGCGCCTTTGCCTTCTCGTCCACCATGCGCCTGCTCGAAAGCTGGCTGGTGCCGTGGAAGGGCAAGTACTGAACGCTATTTTTTAAATAGCAGCTCGCGCAGGTAGTACCTGCGCCAGAGCCTTATTTTCCTAAAATTTCCGCACCCACGGGGTGCGTTGGCGCTTCCTGCGCCTCGGCGGTATTGGCACCGGGCACGCTGCTGCGCGCAAACAGCGAGTACATGACGGGCACCACGAACACGGTGAGCAAGGTGCCCAGCGACATGCCGCCGACGATCACCCAGCCGATTTGCTGCCGGCTCTCGGCACCGGCACCGGTGGCAATCGCCAGCGGCACCGCACCCAGCACCATGGCGCCGGTGGTCATCAAAATCGGCCGCAGGCGCTGCGAGGATGCCTGCACCAGCGCGTCGACCATGCTCTGGCCCTGCTCGCGCAGCTGGTTGGTGAACTCGACGATCAGAATGCCGTGCTTGGTAATCAGCCCCACCAGGGTGATCAGGCCAATCTGCGAATACACATTCAGCGAGCCGTCCGACCATTTAAGAGCCAGCAGCGCACCGATCATCGACAGTGGCACCGACAGCATGATCACCAGCGGGTCGATAAAGCTCTCGAACTGCGCGGCCAGCACCAGGAAGATGAACACCAGCGCCAGCACGAAGACGATGACCAGCGCGCCCTGCGAGTTGCGGAACTCGCGCGAGGTGCCGTTCAGGTCGGTGGTGTAGCCGGGTTGCAGCAATTTGTTGGCCGTGGCTTCCATGAACTTCAACGCCTCACCCAGCGCGTAGTCGGGCGCCAGATTGGCCGAAATGGTGGCCGAGCGGCGCTGGCCGAAGTGGTTCAGTTCGCGCGGCGACACATCTTCACGCACCTTGACCAGGGCCGACAGCGGAATCATGGTGTCGTTGCGGCCGCGCACATAGATGCCGGCAATGTCTTCGGGCGTGCTGCGGCCGCTGGCCACAGTCTGCACCACCACGTCGTACTGCTCGGCATCGCGCTTGTAGCGGGTCACATTGCGGCCGCCCAGCATGGTCTCAATCGCCTTGGCCACCACGTCGACGGCCACGCCCATGTCGGCGGCCTTCTCGCGGTCGATGTCGATGCGCAGCTCGGGCTTGTTCAGCCGCAGATCCACATCGGGCGCCAGGATGCCGGGGTTTTTGGCGATCTCGTCCATCATCTGGCGCACCACCTTGTTCAGGTTCTGGTAGCTGTCCGAGGTCTGGATCACGAAGTTGACCGGCCGCTCGCGGAAGCCCTGGCCCAGCGACGGCGGCGTGATGGGGAAAGCCGTCACACCCGGCAATCCGCTGAACTTGGGGCCCAGTTCACGGGCCAAATCCAAAGTGGTGCGCGAGCGCTGCTCCCAATCGGTGGTGCGGAAGATCACGCTGGCCTGCGACACCGTGGGGTTGCCGGCGGTGGTGAAGATGCGGTCGAACTCAGGATACGGCTTGCCGAGGGCTTCGATGGCCTTGGCATAGCGGTCGGTGTACTCCAGCGTGGCGCCATCGGGCGCGGTCACGTTGGCCAGGATGGTGCCGCGATCTTCGAGTGGCGACAGCTCCTGCTTCATGCTCGGATAGACAAAGTAGATGGCAGCCGCGCTGGCCAGCATCATGGCGATGACGATCCAGCGCGCCTGCAGCAGTACCCGCTTGATGGCCACGCCGGCGCCGCGCTGGTCCGCACCGGGCTGGTAGCCGGTGGCCACCAGCCAGCGGATCATCCGGCCATAGCCGTCCGAGATGCTGGTCAGCAACCGCTCCATGCCGCTGTCGAAGCGGTTCGGCTTGGGGTTGTGCTTAAGCAGCAGCGAACACATCATCGGTGTCAAGGTCAACGCCACAAATCCCGACACCACCACCGCACCGGCCAGGGCCAGCGCGAACTCGACAAACAGCCGGCCGGTGCGCCCTGGCGTGAAGGCCAGCGGCGCGTACACCGCCACCAGCGTAGCCGTCATGGTGACGATGGCAAAGCCGATTTCGCGCGCGCCCTTGATGGCAGCGGAGAACGGGTCCAGCCCTTCTTCGATGTGCCGGAAGATGTTTTCCAGCATGACGATGGCGTCGTCCACCACCAGGCCAATCGCCAGCACCAGGGCCAGCAGGGTCAGCGTGTTGATGCTGAAGCCGGCCAGCGACATCAGCGCAAACGTGCCGACCAAGCTGACCGGAATGGTGACGATGGGAATGATGGACGCACGCAAGGTGCGCAGGAACACAAAGATCACCAGGGCCACCAGCACCACGGCTTCCACAATGGTGCGGTAGACGTTCTTGACCGAGCGGTCGATGAACAGCGAGTTGTCGTTGGCCACGTCAATCTGCACGCCGGCGGGCAGGTCTAGCTGCAGCCGGGGCAGCATTTCGCGTACACCGGCCGACAGCGTCAGCGGATTGGCCGTGGCCTGGCGGATCACGCCGACGGCCACCGCATCGCGGCCGTTCAGCCGCACGGCCGAGCGCTCTTCGGCAGCCCCCTCCTGCACCCGGGCGACGTCGCGGATCTTCACCGGGAAGCCGTTCACGCTCTTGATGGTGATGTCGGCAAACTGCGCGGGCCGCACCAGGTCGGTTTGCGAGGTGACGCTGAACTCGCGCTGCTGCGACTCGATGCGTCCGCCCGGCACCTCCAGGTTGCTGCGCCGGATCGCGTCTTCCACATCCTGCGTGGTGAGTCGATAACCGGCCAGCTTGTTGGCGTCCAGCCAGACGCGCATCGCGTACTTGCGCTCGCCAAAAATCCGCACATCGGCCACGCCGGTGACGGTTTGCAGACGCGGCTTGGCCACGCGGTTGATCAGGTCGTTGATCTGCAACGGGCTCAAGGTGTCGCTGGAGAAGGCCAGGAACACCACCGGAAACGCATCGGCTTCGACCTTGGCAATCACCGGCTCGTCGATGGCCTGCGGCAGGCGGTTACGCACCCGGGCGGTGCGGTCACGCACCTCGGCGGCTGCGGCGTCAGCGTCCTTTTCCAAGCGGAAGCGCACCGAAATCTGGCTTTGCTCGGCACGGCTGATGGAGATGATCACGTCCACCGCGTCGATGCCGGCAATCGAGTCTTCCAGCGGCTTGCTGATCTGCGATTCGATCACTTCGGCCGAGGCGCCCGGATAGCGCACGGTCACGGTGACCACGGGCTCGTCGATCTTCGGGTATTCACGCACTGCCAGGCGGTTGAAGCTGACCGCGCCAACCAGCAGGATCAGCAACGACAGCACGGTGGCGAACACCGGGCGGCGGATGGAGGTTTCAGCGAGTTGCATGGCGTATGGACCCGGCCATCACGCGGGCTTGACCGCGCCCGCGGCCTGTGCCTGCAGGCAAGGATTGGGGCCGGCCAGGGCCTTGGCGGGCGCAGCAGTGGGGGTGGAGGCCTGGGCCACTTGTGGCGCAGATGCGGCCGACGCGGGCTGGGCCGCGGCTTTGCTCGCCAGGTCCACCACCCGCACCGTCGTACCGTCTTTTTGCAGCCGCTGCTGGCCGGCGGTGACCACACGGTCGCCCTCGTTCAGCCCTTCCAGAATCTCGACCTTGCCGGGGCGGCGCACGCCCACCTTGACCTCGGTGCGCTGGGTGACCAGAGCATCGGCCTCGGCGCCGGGCACCAGCTTCAGCACAAACTGTTTGCCGCCTTGCGGCACGATGGCTTCCTCGGGCACCACCAGCGCTTTCTCACGTTCGCCAAACACGGTGTTGACGCGGGCGAACATGCCCGGGCGCAGATGCATCTGGCGGTTGTCGATGCAGGCGCGCACACCTACGGAACGGCCATTGGCGTCAAGCAGCGGGTCGATGGCTTGCACGATGGCCACAAACTTGCGCCCTGGTAAGGCGTCGATATCGATGCTGGCGCGCTGGCCGCGCTGCAGCTTGGTCTGGAAGCGCTCGGGCAGGCGGAAGTCCACGTAAATGGCTTCCAGGTCTTCCAGGTTCACGATGTCGGCGCCGTCTTTCAGATAGTCACCCACGTTCACCACGCGGATACCGGCAATCGCATCGAAGGGCGCGACGATCTTCAAGCGCTCGGCGGTGGCGCGGGCCAGGGCCAGCTTGGCCTGCGCGACCTGCAGATTGGCGCCGCTCTCGTCTACCGAGCGCTGGCTGATGAAGTTTTGCGCCACCAGGTCCTGGTTGCGCTGGTGGTTGGCGGTGGCGATCGACAACTCGGCCTGGCTTTGCTGTACCTGGGCACGGGGCAGCTGGTCGTCAAACTGCACCAGCAGCTGGCCTTTGCGGACCCGCTCGCCATCGCGGAAATTCAGCGCCGTGATGCGCCCACTGACTTCAGGGCGCAGCACCACGCTCTGGCGCGAACGCAGGCTACCGACCGTCTGGCTGTCGTCCACGATGCGGGTGATGGCCACGGTGGCTGCTTCTACCGCCGGCGGACGGCTGGCGCCTGCCGGTGCCGACGCGCTGGAGGCCGCCGGAGCGACCTGCATCTGCGCCTGCGGGCCGCGCTGGAGCCACCAGGCGGTCGCAGATGCGACAAGAATGCCAACTACTGCCACCGCTGAGTACCTAATCTTCGAAGCCATGCAAACACCCAACCATAAAGGGATACACAATGAGTGTCGGAATGTAACAGGGCTGGTGTAGGCCCATGTGACTCCCGGCAATGCCATAGGGGCTTTCCAGTTTTACCCCGTTCTTTTTTCTTGTTACATCTGGATACTGGCACGCTTATTGATACCTGACCTTCAAGGCACCCGCCTGCGCACACCGAACCATTTGCAGAAACCACCACCGCCATGAATCCGCTCAACCGCTTTTCGATACGTTTTCGCTTGTATTTCAGCACCGCGTTCTCGCTGCTGCTGCTGGTGGCCGTGGGCCTTTTGGGCTATTGGGCCCTGGAATCTACCCGCAGCACGGTCAAGGTGCTGGTCGAGGAAAAGGTGCAAACCCTGACCGACATGAACGAGCTGCGCATCACGCTGGCCCAGGTACGGCGCAACGAGAAGGACATCATCATCAGCTTCAACAATGCCGTGGAGGTCGCCACGCTGCGCGAATCCTGGCAGAAGTCGCTGCAGAGCTTCAACAAGGGCCTGGTCGACCTGCGCCGTGCCCAGGGCTCGGACACCACCTATACCAAGATGCTAGACACCTCGCAAGCCGAGATCAAGGCCTATACCGAAGGCATGGGCCCGGTGCTGGCGCAGATTGAAGGCGCGCAGATCGACGGCTCGGTCGGCGGCGCCTACGCCGAGAAGCAAAAAGTCCATGTGGACGCCATCGACAAGCTGTTGCAGCAAGCCGCCACCACTTCCCGTGAAGAAATGCAGGCCGCACAGGCCGGCATTGACCAGCGCACCGTGCTGCTGTCGGGCGTGCAAATGGGCATCCTGGTGCTGGCCTTGCTGGTGCTGATACCGCTGACCTTCTTCAGCGTGCGCAGCCTGACCAAGTCGCTGGCCGAGGCCTGCGATGTGGCGGAGCAAATTGCCCAGGGTAATCTGTTCGTGCCGGTGCAGGCCCAGCAAAACGACGAAATCGGCCAGCTGGTCGGCGCCATGGGCCGCATGCAGACTTTCTTGCGCGAACTGGTTTCGCAGGTGCAGCTATCGGCACGCAACATCCACGCCTCCAGCACCGAGATCGCTGCCGGCAACCAAGACCTGAGCCACCGCACCGAGCACACGGCCGCCAACCTGGAAGAAACCGTGGCCTCCATGGCCGAGTTGACCGGCAATGTGCAGCAAAGCGCGGATGCCTCGCATGAAGCGAATCAAATGGCCCAGTCGGCCGCCCAGGTTGCTACACGCGGCGGCGAAGTGGTGTCGCAAGTGGTGGTCACCATGACCGAGATCAACGCCAGCTCCAAGAAGATTGCCGACATCATCAGCGTGATCGACAGCATTGCCTTCCAGACCAACATCCTGGCGCTGAACGCCGCGGTGGAAGCCGCGCGTGCGGGTGAACAAGGCCGCGGCTTTGCCGTGGTGGCCAGCGAAGTGCGGCTACTGGCCCAGCGCTCGGCACAGGCCGCCAAGGAAATCAGCAGCCTGATCAACACCTCGGTAGCCAAGGCCGACGAAGGCGCGCGTCTGGTGGCCCGCGCCGGCACCACCATGGACGATATTCTGGGCAGCGTGAAACAGGTGACGACCATCATCCGTACCCTGTCGACCCAGGCGGCGGGTCAAAGCAGCAGCATTGCCCAGATCAGCGAAGCCGTCGGCCAAGTGGACCAGATCACGCAGCAGAATTCGGCCCTGGTCGAAGAGTCCGCCGCAGCATCGGAATCGCTGCGCGAGCAGGCCAATCTGCTGGCCAACGCCGTCAGCCGGTTCAAGCTGGAAGCCTGAACGGGGCTTGATCCAGGCGCGCAGCTAGCGCGCCACGCCGAGGAGCTTGTTCAGCAGCTCGGGCTGCTGTTGCAGGCTCTCGGCCGTACCGGCATACACCACAGTGCCACGGTCCAATACGGCAGCGGTATCCGAGATGGCCAATATCGCCTGCGGATGCTGCTCCACGATGATGGCCGACAGGCCTTCTTCGCGGGTGATGCGACGTATCGCCCGCAGCAATTCCTGCACGATGATGGGCGCCAGGCCCTCGCAGGGCTCGTCCAGCAGCAACAGCGTCGGGTTCAGCACCAAAGCCCGGCCTAGCGCCAGCATCTGCTGTTCGCCACCCGATAGCTGGGTACCCAGGTTGGTTTTGCGTTCCGCCAGCCTAGGGAACAGGCTGTAGACGCGCTCGGGTGTCCAGGGGCTGGAGGCCCGCCCCGCACGGGCCGGCCGCTCCACCGCCGTCAGGTTTTCATGCACGGTCAAGGATTTGAAGATGTTGCGCTCTTGCGGCACCCAGCCTATGCCGACCGCCGCGCGCTCGTGCGAAGGCAGTTTATGCAGCGCCACACCGCCCAGGCTGATGCTGCCCGCATGCTGGCGGGTGGCGCCGGCCAGGGTATTGATCAGCGTGGTCTTGCCCGTGCCGTTGCGGCCCAGCAAGGCCAGGGTCTGGCCTTCGTCCAATGCCAGAGAAACTCCATTCAGCACCACGGCCTCGCCGTAGCCGGCACTCAGGCCCTGGATGCGCAATAGCTCAGCCATGGGCGAACCCTCCTGCTGCTGCATCGGCATGGGCGTCATCTCCGTGGCCGAGGTATACGGCCTTGACCTGCGGGTCGTTGGCGATGGTGTCTGGGTCGCCCTCGGTCAACACCGTGCCATTGACCAGCACTGTCATGCGCTTGGCGAAGCTGAAAACCAGATCCATATCATGCTCAATCAACAAAATCGACACCTCGGCCGGCAGGTCGGCCACGGTCTGCAGCAGCTCTTCACGCTCACCTGCAGGCACGCCGGCTACCGGCTCGTCCAGCAACAGTACCCGCGGCTCGCAGGCCAGGGCGATGGCAATCTCCAGCAGCCGGCGCTTGCCGTAGGCCAGCACCCGGGTTTCCTGGGCCATTACGCTGGTCAGATGGAACTGCTCCAGCAGTTGTTCGCAGCGCTGGGTGACATCCCGATTTGCGCCCAGCGCCTGCCACCATTTAGTACCCAGGCCGCGGTGTTGCGACACGGCCATGGTCAGCGTTTCCAGCGGCGTCAGCGTGTCAAACAACTGGTTGATCTGGAAGGTGCGCACCATGCCGCGGCGTACCCGCTGGTAAGGTGCGAGCTGGGTGATGTCTTGCCCCTCCAGCACGATACGGCCGGCCGTGGGCTGCAGCACGCCGGTCAGCAGATTGATCAGCGTCGTCTTGCCGGCACCATTCGGACCAATCAGTGCATGGCGCGCGCCCTTTTGCAGATGCAGGGTCACGTCGTTGGTGGCGGTAATGCCGCCAAACTTCATCACCAGGCCCTGGGCCGACAGCACGGTATCCGGGTTGTGGGCGCTCATGGCTGGCCTCCACGCGAGCGCGGCACGCGCCAGGTCCAGGGGCGCAGCAGGCGCTCGCGCCCTACCAGTACCAACACCACCAGAAACAGACCGATCCAGAAGGTCCAGTACTGCGGCGTAATGCTCGACAAAGCGTCCTGCATCAGCTTGAACACAATCGCCCCCAGCACGCCCCCGTACAGCCAGCCTACGCCGCCCACCACCAGGATCAGCATCACATCGGCCGAGCGGTGAAACTCAAACAGGTCAAGCGAGGCAAAGCCCGAAGTCTGTGCCAGCAAAGCCCCTGCCGCCCCCGCCATGCCTGCAGCAATGGTGTACACCACCACCAGACGCTGGCTGACCGGAATGCCAATCGCCATGGCACGCAAGCGATTGTCGCGTATGGCTTTGAGGGTGGCGCCAAACGGCGAATGCACCAGCCGTCGGGCCAGCACAAACAGCAGTAGCAACACGCTGAGCGAATACCAGGCCGCGGTACGCCCCATCAGGTCAAACTCGAACTGGCCCAGCACCGGCCCCAGCACCACGCCCTGCAGGCCGTCGGCGCCGCCGGTCAGCCAATCCAGCTTGTTGGCTAGCTCCATCAAAATCAGGCCCACGCCCAGGGTCACCATCAGGCGGGTCAGGTCGGTGCCGCGCAAAATGGTGGCACTGCACAGCGCCCCCAGCAGGGTGGCGGTCGCAATCCCCACAACCAGGCCCACCAAGGGGTCGGGCATGACGAACTTGGCCAACAAGGCCGCCGAATAGGCGCCCATGCCGAAGAACGCCGCATGTCCCAACGACACGATGCCCGTGTAGCCCAGGATCAGGTCCAGCGACAGCGCGAACAAGGCCACGATGGCGATCTCGTTGATGATCAGCGCATGGCTGGCCAGCAACCAGGGCGAGGCCAGGGCCAGCAGCCACAAGGCATATTCCCAGGGCTTCCAGCGGCCGCCTTTGAGCAGCAGGTTGTGCGCATCCGTGTCCATCATTTGCCTCCCCGGCGAACGAACAGGCCTTGGGGCCGCCAAATCAGAATCACGATCATCAGGCTGTAGACGATGAAGGCCCCCAGCTTGGGGATGTAGTACTTGCCCGCCACATCGGCAATGCCCAGCAGCAGCGCGGCCAGTAGCGGCCCGGTGATGCTGGAGGTGCCGCCCACGGCGACCACGATCAAGAAGTAAATCATGTACTTCAGCGGAAAGCTCGGGTCCAGCCCCAGCACCTCGGCCCCCAATGCGCCGCCCAGCCCGGCCAAGCCTGAGCCCACGGCGAAGGTGCTGAGAAACACCAGGTTCACATTGATGCCCAGGCCGGCCGCCACCCGCTGGTCGTCCACCGAGGCACGCAGCCGGCTGCCAAAGCGGGTACGCGCCAGCACATACTGCAGCGCCACCGTCAGCGCCGCGCACACCGCGATGATGAACAAGCGGTAATGGCCCATGCCCAGCATCCAAGCGCCCTCGCCGATCTCGGTGCGGCCCTTCAGCCATTCGGGCAGCTGGATGATCTGCTGGCTGGAGCCGATGAAGTAGTCAGCGCTGGCCACCGCCATGAAGGTCAGGCCGATGGAGAACAGCACCTGGTCCAGATGCGGCTTGTGGTACAGCGGGCGGTACAGCGTGCGCTCCAGCAGCCCACCCAGCAGGGCCGAGCCCAGGAAAGCCAGAGGCAGGCACAGCAGAAACGGCACACCCAGGCGCTGCATCAGCAGCACCGTGATGTAGCCGCCCACCATGGCAAAAGCACCGTGCGCCAGGTTGATGAAGTTCATCAGTCCCATGGTCACCGCCAGGCCAACCGCCAGGATGAACAACAGCATGCCGTAGGCAATGCCGTCAAAAAGAATGGTCAACATGCAATAGCCAATCTCTCAAATATCCGCAGGAATTCGAACCCGCCGGAGGCGCGACTGCTTTACCCAGAACAACCGCGGAACCGGCTTTGCCGGGCCGCCGGTTGTGCCCCCTGCAAGGGGGTGGGCGGAAAGTGCGAAGCACTGTAGCCTGGGGGTGTTACTTCGCTTTTCCTGGATCTTTCACGTCTTTGATGACCGCGAACTCGACGTTGTACAGCTGGCCGTTCTTGCGCTCCACCTTGCGCATGTAGATGTTTTGCACCACGTCGCGGGTTTGCGCGTCGATGAACATCGGGCCGCGCGGGCTTTCAAAAATCTGCCCCTTCATCGCCGCCAGCAAGGCATCGCCACCGCCCTGCCCTTTGGAGGCGCGCAGCGCTTCGTAAATTACCCGCATGCCGTCGTAGCCGCCCACGGCCATGAAGTTGGGGCGCAAGCCGCTATTGGCCTTGCCGAAGGCTTCGACAAACTTGGTGTTCAGGGCCGAAGGGTGGTCGGTCGAATAATGGTGCGCCGTCACCACGCCCAGGGCGCCGTCGCCCATGTCGTTCAGCTGGTCGTCGTCAGTCACGTCGCCGGTGCCGATCAGCTTGATGCCGGCCTTGTCCATGCCACGCTCCAGGAACTGCTTCATCACCGCCGCGCCCGCGCCCGAGGGCACGAACACGAACAGCGCATCGGGCTTCAAATCGCGTACTTTTTGCAAAAAGGGCGCGAAGTCCGGGCCGCGCAAAGGCACGCGCAGCGACTCCGGCACCTGGCCGCCGTTGAACTGGAAGCGCTCCTTGAAATACTTCTCGGCATCCAGCCCCGGGCCGTAGTCGCTGACCAGGGTGACCACGGTCTTGATGCCGTTCTTCGGCGCCCAATCGGCCATGCTGACTGCCGCCTGCGGCAAGGTAAAGCTGGTGCGCACGATATAGGGCGAAGCCTGGGTAATGCTGCTGGTGGCAGCGGCCATCACCACCTGGGGCGTCTTGGACTGGGTGGCAATCGGCGCTGTGGCCAAGGCCGAGGGCGTGATGCCAAAGCCGGCCAGCACATTCACCTTGTCGTTGACCACCAGCTCCTGCGCCAGGCGTTTGGTGACATCGGGAATGCTGGTGTCGTCCTTGACGATCAGCTGGATTTTCTTGCCGGCAACCGTGTCGCCGTTCTGCGCCATGTAAAGCTTGGCGGCCGCTTCGATCTGCCGCCCAGTCGAGGCCTGCTGCCCGGTCATGGGCAGGATCAGCCCGATCTTGAAAACATTCTCTTGCGCTATGGAATACGTAGCACCCATCGCAGTAATGGCGAGCACGCTAGCCCGCAGAAAGAAGCGTTTTTGCATTTTTGTCTCCTGATGGATGGTCGGATCTCAGATTCTTATAACCGGCAGCCTACAACCGCCCCGCGACTGCGAGTTACCAGTGCGGTACGAGTGTAAGCGTGTGAAACAAGAAATGAATCCCCACCGGCCATACCCCTCAACTAAGGCTATCCCGCTTGCGCAAAGCAACGGGTAGACGTAAGGGGCTACGGCGCGCCCTCAAACTTCAAGAGTAGGCCATCGTCAAGCCGCGCACGGGCGTGGCGGTTGCGACCACCGCCGTCGGTGCCGGGTCGGCACCCAGCGTAAACACCGACACCACCTGCACCAGGTCGCTGGCCTGGCCCTTCAGGCCGCTGGCGGCGGCGGCCATTTGCTCGACCAGTGCGGCGTTCTGCTGGTTCACCTGGTCCATCTGGGTCACGGCTTCGCCGATCTGCGAGACGCCGGTGCTTTGCTCGGAACTGGCGGTGCTGATCTCGCCCATGATCTCGGTCACCTTGCGGATGCTGCCCACCACTTCAGCCATGGTACTGCCGGCCTGGTCGACCAGGGACACACCCTGCTCCACCCGCTGCACGCTGGCGGCAATCAACAGCTTGATCTCCTTCGCGGCGTCGGCCGAGCGGCTGGCCAAAGAGCGTACTTCCGATGCCACCACCGCAAAGCCGCGGCCCTGCTCGCCGGCCCGCGCCGCTTCCACGGCGGCATTCAAGGCCAGGATATTGGTCTGGAAAGCAATGCCGTCGATCACGCTGATGATGTCGGCAATCTTGCGCGACGACTGGTTGATGCCCTGCATGGTGTCGACCACCTTGCCCACCACCTCGCCGCCGCGGATGGCCACTGCCGAGGCGCTCAGCGCCAGCTGGTTCGCACTGCGCGCACTGTCGGCATTCTGTTTGACGGTGGCGCTCAGCTCTTCCATCGAAGCCGCGGTTTGCTCGAGGGCGCTGGCCTGGTGCTCGGTGCGTGCGCTCAGGTCGTGGTTGCCCTGGGCAATTTCTGAGCTGGCCGTGGCTACGCCGTCGGCACCCTGGCGGATGGACTGCACGATCTGCGTCAGCGAGGCCTGCATGCGCGCCATCGCAAACACCACGCTGCGCTCATCGCCGGGCCGCAGCTGCACCACGCTGCTCAGATCGGCCTGGCTGATCGACGTAGCCAAAGCCGCCACCTCGGCCGGTTGCCCGCCCAGCTGGCGCAGCAGGTGCCGGCTGATCAGCCAGGCCAGGGCGATCGACAACAGCACCGACGCCACGGTGACCCCGGCCAGCACCAGATTGGCCTGCACCACCGCCTGCCGGCCTCGGGCCTTGTCTTGCTCCGCCTGGTTCAGCTGGTCCTGCCAAAGCTTTTGCAGCGCTTGGTACGCGGCCTGGTAGACCTGCTGGCTCGGACCGTCGAAGAAGTCGCTGGCCTCCATGGCCCGCTCGCCCTCGGCGCCGGCGGCGGAATTCGACATCTGGAAGAAGGTGCCGCGCAGCGCATGGAACTTGCCGATCGCCGTCGCCAGATTGGCCTGCAGCGCCGGGTCGGCCTGGGCACCGCTGCTGGCCTTGTAGCGGGCCAGTGCGGCATCCAGCTCTTTGACCGCAGCTTTCACCACCACCTCTTCGCGGTCCTTCGAGGGCATGTTCAGCGCTGCCAGGTGCTTGAGCTCGGAGATGCGCACCAGTTGCAGTTTGTCATTTGCCTCACCCAGCGCGGTGAGCGCCGGCAAGGTGGTGTCGACCAGCGATTCGAAATCCTGGTGCATGGCCGCCATGCGGCTCCAGGCCGTGACGGCCAGCACCAGTACCAAAACCACCACCATGCCAAAAGCCAAGCCCAACTGACGCCCCACACTGATTCTCGAAAGCATGATTGATTGCACCTAGAAATAGATACATCAGCTTACATTTCACCCGCTTCCACGACCGATACCGGCTCGCCGATTGCTGATACGAAAGCGGCGAGCCGCATGGGGGAATGCCCTAGGCCCACATGCCAGACGCAAAAAAACCGCAGAGCCGGTGACGACCCTGCGGCGGATGGAGACCGTAGTCAGCCTCTTGGAGCGGCGCTTAGCCCAGCCAGCGGCGCGCGTTGTGCCAGAGCTGCATCCAGGGGCTGAAGCTGCTGACATCGCCGCTGGTCCAGCTCTTTTGCACGTTGCGGAACACGCGCTCTGGGTGCGGCATCATCGCGGTGAAGCGGCCGTCGGCCGTCGTCACTGCGGTCAAACCGCCGGCGCTGCCGTTCGGGTTGAACGGATAGGCTTCGGTGGCCACACCGTGGTTATCGGTGAAGCGCATTGCAGCAATCGCCTTGGTCGCGTCGCCGCGGTAGGCAAAGTTGGCATAGCCCTCGCCATGCGCCACGGCAATCGGCATGCGGCTGCCGGCCATGCCTTGCAGGAACACGCTGGGCGATTCCAGGATTTCCACCATCGACAGCCGCGCTTCAAAGCGCTCGCTGCGGTTGGTGGTGAAGCGCGGCCAGGCCTGCGCGCCGGGGATGATGTCGGCCAGCTCGGCAAACATCTGGCAGCCATTGCAGACGCCCAGCGCCAGCGTGTCCTGGCGGGCGAAGAAGGCCTTGAACTCTGCGGCCAGCACCGGGTTGAAAGTGATGCTGCGCGCCCAGCCTATGCCGGCGCCCAAGGTGTCGCCGTAGCTGAAGCCACCGCACGCCACCACGGCCTGCATGTCCTGCAGATGCACCCTGCCGGTTTGCAGATCGGTCATGTGCACGTCAAAGGCTTCGAAACCGGCCTCCGAAAAGGCGTAGGCCATCTCGGTATGCGAATTCACGCCCTGCTCGCGCAGCACAGCGACTTTCGGACGGGTCAGCTTCAAGGCCGGTGCTGCTACTGTTTTCGTAGCCACTGGCGCAGACAGTGCCTGCGCCAGAGCACTGTTTGGCTCTATAAATACATGCAAGCCCGGGTCGTTGGCCGCACCAGCTGCCGCATGCTCGGCATCGGCACAGGCCGGGTTGTCGCGCTGCTGGCAGATCTGCCAGCTGACGCTGTCCCAGACCTGGTGCAAGTCGGCAAGCTTGGCGCTGAACACGGCCTTGGCATCGCGCCAGACCTGGACTTCGCCGACACCGGCGCTGATTGCGCTGTCGGCGGGACGGGTCTTGCCCACGATGTGGCTGTGCTTGCCCAGGCCGTGCGCGCGCAGGGTCTGCACCACGGCGTCGCGGTCGGCGGTGCGCACTTGCAGCAGCACGCCCAGTTCTTCGTTGAACAGTGCCTTCAAGGTCAATTCTTCGCGGCGTGCGCCGACCTGGCCCGCCCAGTTCTTGCTGTCGCCCACGTCCATGCGGCTGTCGCTGATGCCGTCGCCTTCGGTGACCAGCAGATCCACATTCAGCGCCACGCCGACATGGCCGGCAAAGGCCATTTCGCAGGCAGCCGCGAACAGGCCGCCATCGCTGCGGTCGTGATAAGCCAGGATTTGCGGGCGCGCGGCGTTGACGGCATTGACCAGGTTGACCAGGTCTTGCGCGTCGTCCAGATCCGGCACGGCGTCGCCCACCTGGTTCAGGGTCTGCGCCAGGATGCTGCCGCCCATGCGGTTCTGGCCCTTGCCCAGGTCGACCAGGATCAAGGTCGTGTCTTCGGTCGCATTCAGCTGCGGCGTCAAGGTGCCACGCACATCGGGCAGGCTGGCGAAGGCGGTGACGATCAGGCTGACCGGCGAAGTCACCTTTTTCTTGTCATTCGCGTCGGTCCACTGCGTGCGCATCGACAGGCTGTCCTTGCCCACCGGGATCGAGATGCCCAGCGCCGGGCACAGCTCCATGCCGACGGCCTTGACCGTGGCGTACAGCGCGGCGTCTTCGCCGGGTTCGCCGCAGGCGGCCATCCAGTTGGCCGACAGCTTGACGCGTGGCAGCTCGAACGGCGCGGCCAGCAGATTGGTGATGGCTTCAGCTACGGCCATACGGCCCGACGCGGGGGCGTTGACGGCGGCCAGCGGCGTACGCTCGCCCAGCGCCATCGCCTCGCCGGCAAAGCCCTTGTAGTCGGCCAGGGTCACGGCGCAATCCGCCACCGGCACCTGCCAGGGGCCGACCATCTGGTCGCGGTGGCTCATGCCGCCCACGGTGCGGTCGCCGATGGTGATCAGGAAACGCTTGCTGGCGACGGTGGGGTGGGCCAGCACGGCGATGGCGGCTTTCTGCAGCTCCACGCCGGTCAGCTCCACCGGCGCAAAGGTGCGCGCCACGGTCTTCACATCACGGTGCATCTTGGGCGGCTTGCCCAAGAGCACATTCATCGGCATATCGACCGGGCTGGCGGCAGCCTCATCGGCCACGATCAGTTGGCGCTCTTCGGTGGCCACACCGACGACCGAGAACGGGCAGCGCTCACGTTCGCACAGTGCGGTGAAAGCTTCCAGCGAATCCGGTGCAATGGCCATCACATAGCGTTCCTGGCTCTCGTTGCACCAGATTTCCTTGGGGCTCATGCCGCTTTCTTCCAGCGGCACGGCCCGCAGGTCGAAGCGTGCGCCCCGGCCGGCATCATTCGTCAGCTCGGGGAAGGCATTGCTCAGGCCGCCGGCGCCCACGTCGTGGATCGCCAGGATGGGGTTCTTGTCGCCTTGCATCCAGCACTGGTTGATGACTTCTTGCGCCCGGCGTTCGATTTCCGGGTTGCCGCGCTGCACCGAGTCAAAGTCCAGCGACGCGGCATTCGCGCCGGTGGCCATCGAGCTGGCCGCACTGCCGCCCATGCCGATACGCATGCCTGGGCCGCCCAGCTGCACCAGCAGCGAACCGGCGGGGAATTCGATCTTGTGGGTTTGCGTGGCATCGATGGTGCCGAGTCCGCCGGCGATCATGATGGGCTTGTGGTAGCCGCGGCGGATGCTGTCCACGTCGGAGGTGACGGTCTGCTCGTATTCGCGGAAGTAGCCCAGCAGATTGGGCCGGCCAAATTCGTTGTTGAAGGCCGCGCCACCCAGCGGGCCCTCGACCATGATTTGCAGCGGGCTGGCGATGTGCTCGGGCTTGCCGATGGACACGTCGCCGTCTTGCGGCCAAAGCTTGGAGACGGTGAAGCCGGTCAAACCTGCCTTGGGCTTGGAGCCGCGTCCCGTCGCGCCCTCGTCGCGGATCTCGCCGCCAGCGCCGGTGGAGGCGCCGGGGAATGGCGAAATGGCGGTCGGATGGTTATGGGTTTCGACCTTCATCAGCACATGGTGCTGGGCGCTACTCTTTTCATAGCTGCTCGCGCTGGTAGTACCTGCGCCAGATGCCGATTTGGCTAAAAATCGCTCGATCTCGAAGCCTTCCATCACCGAGGCATTGTCCGAGTACGCCACCACGCTGTGCTGTGGCGCCAGCTGGTGGGTGTTGCGGATCATGCCGAACAGGCTTTTCGGTTGCGCCACGCCGTCGATGGTGAACTCGGCGTTAAAAATCTTGTGGCGGCAGTGCTCGCTGTTCGCCTGGGCGAACATCATCAGCTCCACGTCGCTGGGGTTGCGCTTCAAGGTAGTGAAGGCGTTGACCAGGTAGTCGATCTCGTCGTCGGCCAGGGCCAGGCCGAATTCGGTGTTGGCAGCATCCAGGGCGGCACGGCCGCCGCCCAACACGTCGACCTGGGCCAGGGGCGCAGCTTCCAACGAGGTGAACAGCTCTTGCGCCTGGCTGCGGTCCAGCATGGCGCTTTCGGTCATGCGGTCGTGCAGCAGGTCGGCCACCTGGGCCAGTTGCTCCGCGGACAACACGGTTTTGCCCAGCAGCGGCTGCTTGACCGCCAAACGGTATTCAACGAAACGCTCGACCCGGCGCACCGCCAGGCCGCAGTTATGGGCGATGTCGGTGGCCTTGGAGGCCCAGGGCGACACGGTGCCAAAGCGCGGGGTGACCACCAGCAGCGGGCCTTCGGCCGGGCCAGCATAGGGGTCGCCATAGGTCAGCAGGCCGTCCAATTGGGACTTGACGGCGTCCGTCAGGGGCGCATCGCTGGCCACCAGATGCACAAAACGCGCAGCCACGCCGCTGATCTTGTCGTGGATGGCTTGCAGCCGGGGAAGAATTTGCTGGATACGGAAGTCGCTGAGGGCATTGCCGCCCTCAAACTGGGAAATGTGCAAGGTCACGTTGGCGGCCTGGGTTGGGGAAGTTAGCCTTCGATTTTAACGGCACGGTCAACGCGCACCTGCCGCATCTAGGATAATTACGACCATGACTATCACCTACAAAGACGCAGACGGCATCGCAGGCATGCGCGTCGCGGGCCGCCTGGCATCCGAAGTGCTCGATTACCTGACACCCCATGTGGTGCCGGGCGTCACCACCAACCAGCTCGACAAGCTGGCCCACGACTACATCACCCAGGTGCAAGGCGGCATACCCGCGCCCTTGAACTACACCGGCGGCGGCAATATCCCCTACCCCAAGTCGATCTGCACCTCGGTGAACCACCAGGTCTGCCACGGCATCCCGAACGACAAGCCGCTGAAAAAAGGCGACAGCGTGAACATCGACGTGACCGTCATCAAGGACGGTTGGCACGGTGACACCAGCCGCATGTTCATTGCCGGCGAAGGTTCTATTCTGGCCAAGCGCTTGGCGGCGCTGACCTACGACGCGATGTGGCATGGAATCAAGATGGTCAAGCCTGGCATCCATCTGGGCGATATCGGCCACGCCATCCAACGCTTTGCCGAGAGCAATGGCTTCAGCGTGGTGCGCGAGTTCTGCGGCCACGGCATTGGCCGGGTGTTCCACGAAGAGCCCCAGGTGCTGCACTACGGCCGCCCGGGTACGCTGGAAATGCTGAAACCCGGCATGACCTTCACCATCGAGCCGATGATCAATGCCGGCAAGAAGGAAATCAAGGAAGGCCCGGAAAAAGACGGCTGGAGCATCGTCACCAAGGACCATTCGCTGTCCGCCCAGTGGGAGCACACGGTGCTGGTCACCGAAACCGGCTACGAGGTACTGACCGTGTCTGCCGGCAGCCCGCCGATCCCAGCCTTTGTGCCGGCCCAAGCCTGAAGCGCGCAAGCCTCTTTAGATGAGCGATGTCCAGGCGCTGCGGGCGCATTACCTGCACGAGAAGTCGTTGCTGCTGCAAGCTGTGCGCGACAGCGGCGCCAGCACCCGCGGCGTACGCAAAGCACTGCAAGACCTGTCGCAACTCAGCGATGCGACGCTGCGCAGCCTGTGGACGCTGTCGGGCTTCACCGCCTCGTTCGCCCTGCTGGCGGTGGGCGGGTTTGGCCGCGGTGAACTGTTCCCGCACTCCGACATCGACGTGCTGCTGCTGTTGCCCGAAGGCGTGTCGCCCGAGCTGGACCCGGCGCTGAAGGCGCGCATCGAAGGCTTTATCGGCAACTGCTGGGACACCGGGCTGGAAATCGGCTCCAGCGTGCGCACGTTAGAGGAATGCATCGCCGAGGCGTCCAAGGACGTGACGGTGCAGACCTCGCTGATAGAGTCGCGCCTGGTCACTGGCGATGCCCGGCTGTTTGCCGAATTCTCGACACGCCTGTCCACCGCCTTCGACCCGCGCACCTTCTTCGTGGCCAAGACCCTGGAGATGCGCCAGCGCCACAACAAGTTCGAAAACACGCCTTACGCGCTAGAGCCCAACTGCAAAGAGTCGCCTGGCGGGCTGCGCGACCTGCAGAC
This sequence comes from Rhodoferax sp. OV413, assembly GCF_900104385.1. Classification (GTDB taxonomy): domain Bacteria; phylum Pseudomonadota; class Gammaproteobacteria; order Burkholderiales; family Burkholderiaceae_C; genus Rhodoferax_B. Next base: position 185,760 of record NZ_FNJA01000007.1, read on the forward strand.
CATTCTGTGGGTGGCCAAGGCTGCCAAGCTGGGCAAGAGCTGGGACGACCTGGTGCGCAGCGGCATCGCCACGCCGCACGAGGCCAAGCAGCTCAAGCGCAACGAATCCCTGCTGTGCCTGATCCGCGCGCGCCTGCACCTGATAGCCCAGCGCCGCGAAGACCGGCTGGTGTTCGACCTGCAAACCGCGGTAGCCGAGTCGTTTGGCTACCAGACCGTGTCCGATGACGAAACCGGCCTGCCGGTGCGCTCCAGCGAAGCACTGATGCGCCGCTACTACTGGGCCGCCAAGGCGGTCTGCCAGTTGAACCAGATCATGCTGCTCAACATCGAGGAACGGCTCAACCCCTCGACCCATACCCTGCGCCCGATCAACGAACGCTTCTTTGAAAAAGCCGGGATGATCGAGGTCAGCAGCGACGACCTGTACCACCGGCATCCGCACGCGATTCTCGAAACCTTTTTGCTGTACCAGACCACGGCCGGCCTGCACGGCCTGTCGGCTCGCACGCTGCGTGCGCTGTACAGCGCCCGGGGCCTGATGACGGCCAAGTTCCGCAACGACCCGGTAAACCGCGCAACCTTTTTAGGCATCCTGCAGCAGCCGGCCGGCATCACCCACGCACTGCGGCTGATGAACGACACCTCGGTGTTGGGCCGCTACCTCTGGGTGTTCCGGCGCATCGTCGGGCAAATGCAGCACGACCTGTTCCACGTCTACACCGTGGACCAGCACATCCTGATGGTGCTGCGCAATGTGCGCCGCTTCTTCATGGCCGAGCATGCGCACGAATACCCTGCGTGCTCGCAGCTGGGCGCGGGTTGGGACAAGCCCTGGATTCTGTTTGTGGCCGCGCTGTTCCATGACATCGCCAAAGGCCGAGGCGGCGACCATTCGGACCTGGGCGCGCTGGAAGTGCGGCGCTTCTGCAGCCAGCACGGCATCGGCCGCGAAGACAGCAAGCTCATCGAATTCCTGGTGAACGAGCACCTGACCATGAGCCGCGTGGCCCAGAAGGCCGACCTCAGCGACCCGGACGTCATTGCCGACTTTGCCAAGCGCGTCGGCAACGAACGCTACCTAACTGCGCTCTACCTGCTGACCGTAGCCGATATCCGCGGCACCAGCCCCAAGGTCTGGAACGCCTGGAAGGGCAAGCTGCTGGAAGACCTATACCGCTACACCATCCGCGCCCTGGGTGGCCGCGCCCCCGACCCCGGCGCCGAGATCGAAGCCCGCAAGCGCGAGGCGCTGGTGATGCTGGCGCTGCACGCCCAGCCCTTCGAATCGCACAAAGCCCTGTGGAGCACGCTGGACGTCGGTTACTTCATGCGACATGACGCGGCCGATATTGCCTGGCACACCCGCCAGCTGTCGCGCCACATCTCACTGAACGCGGCGCAGGCGGCCAGCAACACCGCCGAAGCCAAGCCGGTGAAGCCCATCGTGCGGGCCCGCTTGTCGCCGGTGGGCGAAGGGCTGCAGGTGATGGTCTACACCCCCGACCAGCCCGATCTGTTTGCGCGCATCTGCGGCTTTTTCGACCAGGCGGGCTTCAGCATCGTCGATGCCAAGGTGCATACCGCCGGCAACGGCTATGCACTGGATACCTTCCAGGTCGTTACCGCCATGCTGCCCGAGCACTACCGCGAACTCACCAGCATGGTTGAAAACGACCTCGACCACACGCTGGCCCAGCAAGGCCCGCTGCCTACGCCGAGCCGCGGCCGGGTTTCGCGCCGGGTCAAGAGCTTCCCCATCGCCCCGCGGGTCGACCTGCGGCCGGACGAAAAAGCCCAGCGCTGGCTGCTCAGCATCTCGGCCAGCGACCGTGCCGGCCTGCTCTACCTGGTAGCCCGGGTGCTGGCCAAGCACAACCTGAGCGTGCAGCTGGCCAAGGTCACCACCCTGGGCGAGCGGGTGGAAGATAGCTTTCTGGTGCAAGGCCCGGAGCTGCAGTACAACCGCAAGCAGATCGAGATCGAGACAGAGCTGCTGCAGGCCCTGGCGGCCTGAAGCGGATTACGTCGCTTACGCGATTTAAGCGGTAAACGGCGGCTCGGGCGGCGGCTGCACCTTGTCGGCCACGCTGGGGCTGCTCAGCAGGTCCACCGGGCCGTCCTGGCGCAGCAGCATGGTCGATGGGTGCGACATCGGTAGCTTAGCCTCGCGCAAGCGCTTCAGCACCTCGAACAGCACGTCGCTGCGCACACCATAGGCCATGCGCGGCGAGCCCACATAGGCCGTGGCATTGAACACCAGTTTGCCGTTGTCGATGCCGTCCAGCGCCACACTGGGCGCGGGAGCAGACTGCACCTCGGCATGGTCCCTAAACGCCCCCAGCAGCAGGTCGTACACCTGCTGCACATCGGTATCCAGCGGCATCGGCAGCTTGATCTGCACCAGGCCCTGTGGGCTCGCGTGGGTGATGTTGCGCACGGTCTTGGTGATGAACTCGGAATTGGGCACGATGACGGTCGAGCGGTCGCTCATCTGAATCTCGGTGGCGCGCACATTGATGCGGCGGATATCGCCCTCCACCGTGCCCAGCACCACCCAGTCGCCCACCTTCACCGGCCGCTCGGCCAGCAAGATCAGGCCGGACACAAAGTTCTGCACCACCGCCTGCAGGCCAAAGCCGATACCCACCGACAGCGCACTGGCCACCCAGGCCACGCGTTCCAGCCCTATACCCACGGCCGACATCGCCAGCGCCACCACCAGCACCCCGCCGCCGTAGCCAAACAAGGTGCTGGCCGACATCTGCATGCCCGCGTCCAGGCTGGTGGTGGGCAGGAAATGCCCTTCCAGCCAGCGCTTCAGCAACCGCACTAGCAGCAGGCCCAGCACCAACACCGACAGTGCCAGCAGTACCGCTGCCGGTCGCACCTGCACCTCGCCGATGGCCAGGCCGTCGCCGAACAAGGTGGCTCGGTGCAGCAGCTCGGGCGGGCCATCGCCAAACGGCGACAACACCAACACCAGCGCCACCAGGGCCACCAGCGCGCGCCCAATGCCCGATACCAGCACCGCCAGTTGGTCGCGCATACGCCAGCTGCCTGGCGTGGGAGTGGAATCGGGCGCCGAGGCCAGCCAGCCCATGCACATATCGTCGATCAGCAGCACCAGCAGATAGGCGGTGCCGGAGACGATGGCAAACCATGCCACCTGGCGCACCACGAAGCCCCCGAGGGCCACATAACCCAGCAACAGGCCGATCACGCTGCCGGCCAGCGCCAGCCAGACCAGCAGCGCCACCACGCTGAGCCATAGCGGGCGCGACGGCATCTTGGCCGAATCCGGCTCATTGGCCGACAGGCGGCGCAGGCGCTCGGCGCGCAGCACGCCCATCACCATGGTCAAGCCCAGGGCCAGCGCCAGAATGCAGTTCAGCGCCACCGTGGTCGCCAGGCTGGCGTTCACCAGCGCATACAGGCGTTCGGCCAGCCAGCCGGCCACCGTCACCAGCGCCATCACCAGGGGGAAACGGCCCATGCCGCTGGCCACTGCATCCGGCAGCGGTGGCAGCCGCCAGGTCGGCCGGTCGGGTGACAGCAGCGTCCGCCCCAGTCCGGCCACGTAGCCACCAAAACAGGCCAGGCCCACGCTGCTGACCAAGAGCGTGTGCGGCAGCGCCGACAAATCGCTACTCCATTCCAGACCCTGTTGCAGCACCAGCGCAATGGCGCCCCAGGCCAGCACCGACAGCGCGATGCGCAGCACCGCAAACAAGGAGCGGCGCAGCCGGCCAGCGGGCACGCGGGTGGCCACCAGGTGCATCGCACCCGCGGCGAGCTTGCGGCGCACCAGCACCACCGCACACAAAGCCACAGCCATGCCCAGCCACACACCGACCGACGCTTTGAGCAAGGCACGCCACAGCTCACCCAGCAGCCCGCCCAGGCGGCCGGCATCGGCTGCAAAGTTGTCGCGCAACTCTGACCAGAACGGTGGCGCCAGGATCGACGCGGTGCGCGCGCCCAGCTCGGCCTGGAACTGCGAGCGCCGCAGGGTGGAAATTTGCGCCGCCACCTGCTCGCCCTCCACCGCCAGCAGCCGCGCCAGCTTGACCTGGGCATCCAGCGCGTTGCGGCTCTTGTCCAGCTGGGTGCGCAAGGTGGCGATGTCCGGGGCTTCCTTTTTATCGGTGGGCGGCGTGCCCAGTTCAGCCAGCCGGGCCTGCACGCTGTCCAGTTGCGGCGCCAGCTGGTCGGCCACTTCCTGGGCCTGGACCTGGGCGGCCAGCGCGGTGCCGCGCCAGGCCAACAGATCCAGCCCGGGCGTGGGATTTGCCAGGCCCTTTTGCATGGTCTCGATCTGCTGGCGCAGTTGGTCCAGCGTATCGTCGGGATTGGGGGGTTGTGCCAGCACCGCTTGCCAGCCCATGGCCAGGCACAGCAGCAGCCCGGCCAAGAATCGAGTCCACAGGCCTCTGGCGCTGATCTGTAAACCGTGTGTAGCTATCAATTGCATAGTATGTGTACCTGCGAACGCCCATGAAAAAAGCCGCCAAGAGCGAACTCTTGGCGGCTTTAACTTCATTTAATGGTCGGGGCGAAAGGATTCGAACCTTCGACCCTCTGGTCCCAAACCAGATGCGCTACCAGGCTGCGCTACGCCCCGACAAGCCTCAGATTCTACAACGACTTTTGGCGTTATTTGGCCGCACCTGAATTTAATTCGCCGCAGGCCTCAATTAACATGGTGGATCCCTGCCGCTGCCACCTGTTTGAAAGCCCCCCCTAAATGACCTTGTCCACCTACCTGCTGTATCTGGCCGCCGTAGCCGTGCTGGTGCTGTCGCCCGGCCCCACCATGCTGATGTGCATCACCCGCGCGCTGCAGCACGGCTGGGCGCGTGGCGTGGTGTCGGGCGCCGGCAGCATCACGTCGGCGCTGGGCATCATGCTGCTGTCAGCGCTCGGCCTGGGCGCGGTGCTGGCGGCATCGGAAACCGCGTTCACCGTGCTCAAAGTCTGCGGCGCCGCCTATTTGATCTACCTGGGTGTCAAGACCTGGCGCAGCCCGGCTGTGGCCTTCAGGCCCGGCAGCACTGCCAGCAGCACGCTGCCCAGCCTGCGCGCCTGCTATGTGCAAGGCCTGATGGTCGGGGCCAGCAACCCCAAAGCGCTGCTGTTCTTTGCCGCGTTCTTCCCGCAGTTTCTGGACCCGGCTGCGGCCTGGGGCCCGCAGATGGCGGTGCTGGCCGCGACCTTCATGGCAATGGAAATGTCGGTGCTGACGCTGTGCTCGGTGGGTACGGCGCGGATTGCACCGTTCCTGGCGTCCAGCGCCCATGTGCACTGGATCAACCGCATCTGCGGCGGCCTGTTTGCCGCCATGGGGGGCATCTTGCTGACGGTGCGCCGGCACGCCTGATTGCTATCGATTAACTAGCTGCTCGCGCAAGCAACACCTGCGCTGCAGCCCTTAAATCTTTAAATTCCCGCCGGCTTCTGCATGGTGTTCATACGGTCCACCGGCTTGAGCACGATGGTCTTCAGGTCGGCGCCCTGCAGCACGGTGAGCGAGACATCGGCATCCGGCTGGGACCGGTCCCAGAGCTTTTTGTAGAAGCCCTCCAGCGTGCTGACCTTGGCGCCGTCCACCGCCAGCACCACATCGCCGGGCTGCAGGCCGGCCTGCTCGGCCGGGCTCTCCTTGCTGACGCGTACGATCTGCACCCGGCCCGCCTGGTCGCTGGAGGTCAGCCCCACCCAGGGCCGGTGGCTTTGCTGGCTGCTGCCGGTCTTCTGCATCTCAGCCAATATGGGCTTGAGCAGGTCTACCGGCACGAACATATTGCCGGGCAGGCGCGGGTTGCGGCCCAGCGCGTCGCCCACCAGCAGGCTGCCAATGCCCATCAGCTCGCCTTTCTGGTTGAACACGCCAGCGCCCGAATGGTTGCTGACTGGCGGGCTGGTGAAGATCGCGCTGTCGATGTGGTACTCCCAGTAGCCGGAAAAAGCCCGCTTGCTGACCAGTTGGGTCATGTTCACATCGCCATCGTCGCCATCGGCCTGGGGGCCGGTCGATGCCATCAGCGGCTCGCCGGTATCCACGTCCTTCAGGCTGCCCAGGGCCACCGGCTGGATGCCGCGCAGCGGCAAGATCGGCCGGATCAGGCCAAAGCCGGTCGCCAGGTCATAGGCCACAGCCTGCGCCGGCAGGGTCTTGTTGTCCTGGGTCACCACCTGGATGCTCTGCGCTTCCATCACCAGATAGCCAATCGTCACGATCAAACCGTCAGGCCCGATCACCACGCCCGAGCCGCTGCGCTGCACGCCCAGGGTTTCGGCAGATCGCGCACCCTCGGCCACGCTGACCCGCACGCCGACCACCGCGGCATTCGCCCGGGTCAAGGCATCCATGGTGGACTGCACGGGCGCGTCCAGCGCCTTGGAGGGTGCCGCCCAGGCCACGCCGCAGAAGCCGGCCACACACAGCAGCGCTGAGCGCAAGAAGAACCCACGTGAATACAGGCGTGTAGCGGCGTGCATGGCGTACTCCTTGGCGGGCAACAGCCCTGCCAAGAAGAATGCGCCTAAATGAAACCGGACACAAGAGCGGGGGTATTCAGGCGGCCGCCACCCGCCCCAAAGCCTCAGCCCAGCGCCAGGCCATGGCCGGGGAATTCATGCAGGTGGTGCGGTCGCTGGCGCTGCAGACGGCGCGCTCCATCAACTGGATGTCGGCCTCGTGCTGGCGCGCCACGTGCGGGTCTTCGAAAAAGATCACCTTCTGGCAGCTGCCATCGAGCACCCTTTCGGCAATCTGCGCATCGCCGCCCAGCGGGCCGCTGCGGTAGGGCGTGACCCAGGGCTGGTCGCTGGGCCAGCCGCGGCTCCAGGCCATCTGGTTCAGCAGGCCGCCGGTGGTGCCGGTGGCCACCCGCTCCTGGTAGCGCGACAGCAGCTCGAAATGGGTGCCGGCAAACTCGACCATCTGGGTCTTCAGCGCATCGTGGGCGATCAGGGCCGCCACCTGCTGCGGCATGGCCTGCAGCAAGGCCGCGCCCGGCGCCTGGGCGCTGGCCAGCCCGGCCTGCAGGCCTTCGATCTGCAGCCATTCCAGCGCCGCGGCCTCGGTGGCCAGAAACGGCTTGCCGTGGATCACGCATTGGCGCTTGAGCGCCTGGGCTTCGGGGAACAGCGAGGACGGATCGACCGGGTCGATCAGAAAGATCACCCCGTCCAGCGCCTGGCCGGGCTGCACACCGCCAACAATGTGCGACACCAGCCGCGTCAAGCCGCCGGAATGGCCGTTCGGGTAGCGCACCAGGCCCGGAAACTTGTCCAGCAGGCCGTAGCGCTGCACCGCGTCATAGGTGCCGCCCACGGCGTGCAAACCCAGGCCCAGGGCCCGCACCGCCGGCTCGGCCGCCTGCAGCCAGCGCAGCAAACCACTGTCGGAACCCTGGCGGTGCAGGCGGTGGGCGATGAGTCCATAGCGAATGGCGGGCATAGCTGTCTCCTCCGGTATTTTTGTAATTTATGCGAGCACGCGTCCCTGCGGGTCCTTGCGCAACCGGGCGAACGGCGGCAAGCCTTGCAGCAGGCGCTGGCCGTAGCTGGTGTCGCTCAGTCTGCGGTCATAGCAGTAGACAAAGGACTTGTCGGTCTCGGTGCGGATGGCCCGGCCGGCCCACTGGGCCAGCTTGATGGCGGTGGCCGGCACCACCAGCTCGGAGAACGGGTCGCGGCCCACGCCGCGCAGCCATTCGGCGCGCGACTCGCCCACCGGGTCGTCGGGCGAGGCGAACGGCAGCTTGGCGATGAACACGGTTTCGCACAGCTGGCCCGGCAGGTCCAGACCTTCGCCGAAGCTCTGCATACCGAAGACGATGGACACCTCGCCGGCCTGCACGCGGTCGCGGTGCTGCTGTATCAAACGGATGCGCGGCAGGTCGCCCTGCACCAGCACCTTGGCGCGCAGCGCGTCCGGCAGGGCCAGCACCGCCTGGCGCATCTGGTCGCGGGAGGTGAACAGGCACAGCGCGCCGTGCTGCACATCGGCCAGGTCGCGCACCAGGGCCAGCACCATCTCGGAGGTGAAGGCGCTGGCATTGCGCGGGTCAGCCAGGGTCTGCACGGTGACGAACTGGCCCTGGGTCGCGTAGTCGAAGGGGCTGGCCACCTCCAGCGTGGTGGTGGCCTCGTCGTCCTTCAGGCCGGTCTCGCGCAAAAAGAAATCAAACTCGCCGCAGCTGGTCAGCGTGGCGGACGTGACCACCGCCGCCCGCACCCCGGACCACAGCTGGTGCCGCAGGGTGGAGCCCGGCAGGATAGGGCTGGCGTAGGCCTTGATCTGCACCCGGCCATCGACCTCGGCCAGGGTGAACCATTTGGCAGCCGGCGGCCGCGCGGGTGCGGGGGGCGGCGGGCTTTCCTGCAGCAGCAGCTGGGCCGTGGCGTGCACCGCCTCCAGCCGCGGCGACAGCATGCCCAGCTGGGCGTACAGCACCGACAGGCGCCGCGCCTCGTTGGGCGCGTCCTTCATCTCGGCGCGCAAGGCCTTGGCGATGTCGTTCAGCACACCCAGAAAACTCTCGGCCATTACGCTGACCATACCCAGCGGCTCGACCAGCATCAGCGGCAGCTCGCCCTTGGGCAGGCGCACGCGCGGCGGGCCGTAAGCGCTGCTGGGCTCGCGCAGCACCGGCGCGTACAGCTCGGCCAGGCTCTTGGCGATGTCTTCCAGGGTTTGCTTGAGCTGCGAGGCATAGCGCCCCACGTCGGCCACCTCGGACACGCCCATCAGGCTGCCGATGCGCTTGGCCCGGCTGGCCAGGGTGTCGATCCAGCCCAGGCGGCTCAGGTCCATGGAGGTGGAGAACTTGTCCAGCGCCACGGCCGGCAGGTGGTGGCCTTCGTCCAGGATCAGCAGGCAGTTGTCCAGCTCGGGCAAGGTGCGCGTGCCCAGGGTGGACAGCAGCAGGTCGTGGTTGGCCACGATCACCTGGGCGCCGACCAGCTCCTTGCGCTTTTCAAAATAAGTGCAGCCGTTGAAGGCCGGGCAGTGCTTGCCGGTGCAGCTGCTGGCCTCGGCGGCGATGGGCTGCCAGATGTCGGCATCGGGCTGCTGCGCCAGGTTGTCGCGGTCGCCGTCCCAGGCGGCGCTGGCCAGCTCGCGCGCCAGGCCGGCGTACTGCAGCATGCGGGCTTCTTCGTCGTGGCGTACAAACGGCGCACCAGCGGCGGCCAGCTCGTCGGCAAACATATCGTCGTCGTCCGCGCCGCCCTCGCCCGCCAGCCGCGCCAACTTCAGCTTGCAGACATAGCGGCCGCGCCCCTTGGCCAGGCCGAAGCGAAAAGGCTCGTCCATCAGCGCCGCCAGCGCGGGCAAATCCTTGGTCACCAGCTGCTCCTGCAACGCCACAGTGGCGGTGGAGATCAGCACCCGGGTCTTGCGCGCCAGGGCCACGGCAATCGCCGGTGCGCAGTAGGCCAGCGACTTGCCGACGCCGGTGCCGGCCTGGATCACCGCGATGGAGCGCAGCGGCTTGTCGTCTTCGTTCTCCATCTTGCCCAGGGTGGCTTCGCTGAAGGTCTGCGCGACGCGTTCGGCCATCAGCCGCTGGCCCGGGCGGCTGCGGAAACCGCCCGCGGCACTGACCACCTTGTCGAAGGCATCAAGGGCGGACCGGGCGGTGTGTTCGGGAGACATGGATAAAGAAATGCTGGATGGGCTTACAGTTTAACGGAGCGGCGAAAACCATAAGAAATCAGCCTCTAGCGCTTATTAAACCTGCGCAAGAAGCTATCAAAACTGCAGCAACGCCTTGGGCACCCGGGCAAATACCGGGCAGAAAAAAACCCGCCAGGGCGGGTTTCTTCCAAAGTCCATCCAAGAATTACTTGGCAACCGACTTCTTAGCTGGCTTTTTGCTGTGTTTCTTTTTGGTCATGGTGTTCTTTCGTGGATGAAAAAATGGAAACGTCTGGCATTCCATTCGCACGGCCTGCCGACCCCTTTAGAACGCTGCACTGAACGCCGGGTTGACAGGTTTTGAGAAAACTCCCCACCCTGCGGCCAACAAGTTCTACTGGGTAAAGATTCTAAGTGCGCCGGTAAGCACACCAGGCCCCAAAGCCAGCTTTACCAAACAGTAACACGGCGCCTGCCGGGGTGAATTGGCCTGACAGCACGCATGTACCATCGCCCACCTCTATGCATGCTCTGCCCTCTTCCCGTTCTTCGCGCCCGGCCCTGCCGCCCTACCGCAACCGCGACTTCCTGCGCTTCATGCTGTGCCCGCCGCTGTTCTGGATGCTGCTGTTCCTGGTGGCCGAGGCTGCGCTGGCGGCCACTACCACCTGGCTGATCATCGACGCCAGCCGCGACGTGGTGGACAAGGTGTTTCTGGTGTCCGACTTCGCCTGGATCGTCGGCGTGCAATCGGCCTCCTATGTGCTGGGTGCCAGCAGCTGGATTTTTGCCGAGCGCGCCGGCTTTGGCGCCTTTGGCCGCTACATGCTGCGCTTTGCCCGCGACAACCGGCACCAGGCTGCGCTGCTGGCCGACAAGGCGCAGCGCGAGCAGGTCGAGCCGTTCTTGACCAACGAAGCCTTCCACATCTTCTTCGAGCTGGTGTACGAGCTGGAGGCGGACCTGAAGCTGCTGTTCGGCCTGCTGTTCAACGCCGCCGTGCTGGGCGTGGCCATCGACGCCGGCCTGCCACTGGTCTACGCCGCGGTATTTGTGGCGCTGCTGGCACTGCAGATGCTGGTGCGCAAGCCGGTGGCCGCCGTCTACCTGGCGCACCAGCGCAGCACCAACCGCATGACGGCGCAAACCTACAGCGCCTGGGACAACATCTTCAGCGGCAACCGCTACAACTTCCGGCTTTGGCACCACGGCTTCAAGACCCGGCTGCGCGATGCGCTGGCGGCGCAGATCCGTGCCATCCTGGCCCGCGAAGGCCTGGCCACCTTGCACGGCATCGTCTCGCTGGCGGCGCTGTTCAGCTACCTGGCCTGGGTGGCGGGCGACAACGCCGGCAACACCGCCCTGCTGGTGGCGCTGGCCGCCACCTTGCCACGGCAAATCGCCCTGTCCAGTGACATGCACGACCTGGCCTCGGGCTGGAACGACCTGGCCGCCGTGTGGACGCGCATCGGCGGCGCCTGCAATGCGATGCGCCCGGCGCCCGACGCCGGCTTTCTGCAGCGCATAGGCTACGACGCGCTGCGGCTGCAGTGGGCTGGCGACCGGGATGCCCAGCCCTGCACCAGCCTGGACGAAGCGCTGGCCATCGTTGACGCCCAGCCCAGTGGCCGGCTGCAGGTGCGCGGCGGCAATGGCTCGGGCAAATCCACCCTGCTAGCGGCGCTGAAAACCCGCCTCGGCCACCAGGCTTTTTACTGGCCGACGCAGGACAAGCTGGCGTTTGCGTTTGCCGGCGCCCAGCCGGTGGATGACGATGAAGAAGACGAAGAAGCCCCTGCCACCAGTGGCTTCTCGTCTGGTGAGCGCCAGCTGCGGGCGCTGCAGGAAATCAGTCTGAAAACCCAGGCCCGCGTCTACCTGCTGGACGAGTGGGACGCGAACCTGGACGCCCGCAACCGGGCGGCCGCCGAAGCGCTGGTGCAACAGCTGGCGGCGCGCGCCGTGGTGGTGGAAATTTCACACCGGGCCTGACAAGCTGGCGCTATCTCTTTCATAGCTGCTAGCGCAGGCAGTACCTTCGCCACAGGCTGATTTCTCTTAAACCTTGGCGTCCAGGCGGATCGACACACCAGACCGGCTGTAGATCGGTGTGACCTTGAAGCCATCAACGCTGACGCTGGCAAACGTGCCGGTGCGGCCGGTGCAGCTGATGAGGGTCAGCACATCGCCCACGGCCGGGGTGTAGCCGGACTGGAGCTGCACTTTCAGCGCGCCGCCCAGAGCCGCCACGCCGGCCACCGCGATGCGGCCCTGCTCACCAGCGCCCAGCGTCAGTTGCAAATTACCGCCGGCCAGCTGGGTGTAGCTGCCGTTCAGCGCCAGCTTGCCGCCGCTCCAGCCGACAAAGGTGCCCGCGCTGTTGTACACATCGCCCTGGCCCAGTGCCTTGGCGGACGCCGCTTCCAGCGTACCGGCGTCGATCTGGGTGCCACCGGTCCAGCTGTTGCTGCCGGCCAGGCGCAGGCTGCCGCTGCCCTGCTTGGTCAGCTTGCCGGCGCCACTGATGTCGTTGCGCCAGGTGTCCAGCGCGTGGTAGCTCTTCTTGCTGGCGTCCATGGCCACGGCGACGTTGCCGTTGAACACTCCATAGCCTTCGGAAGCAGCAAACAGGTTCAGCCGGCCCCAGCCTTCGGCGTCGTCCAGCAGCGGGTAGCCGGAGGCAATGGAGGTGGTCTTCAGCACCACCCGGCGCTGCTCGGCGCTCAGGTAGGGCAAGCGGGTTTCCAGCAGCACCTCGGCGCCCTTGGGCACGCTGGGCACGGCGGTGGTGGCGTTGATCTGGGTGAAGCCGTAGGTCAGGCGCTGGGCGTAGCTGGCCTGGTTGGCGGCGCGGTCGGCGTAGGCGTCAGTGGCGGTGCTGGCGGCATGGGCGACGCTGTAGAACGTGTCGTCGTTGCTGCCGGTCTGAGCCTGCAGATAGCTGTGCGCCTGGGTGACGGCTGCGGCCTTGGCCGCGGCGTTGGCGCTGTCGTTCAGGATGGCGGCCGCCAGGGCGGTGGCCAGGGTGCGGCCGCCCATCACGTCCATCGGCGAATGCATGCCGGCGACGATGCGGTTGTCGCCGATGTCGGAGGCGCGGGTCAGGATTTCCTGGAAGCGCTCGGGTACCGCATAGGCCATGGCCCAGGCCGCCAGGTAGGCCGCATTGGTATGGCCGCTGGTGAAACCGCCGTCGGTGGCCGGCGTGCTGCTGCGCACCGGCAGCAAGGTCGGCACCAGGGCTACGCTGGAGCTGTAGATGGGGAAGCCCAGGCTATCCACTGCGCCAGTGTCCTGCACCACGCTGGCATTCGTCATGCGCCAGGGGCGCGGGTACTGGAAGAAGTTCTTGCTCGGCGTGGTCGACGAAAAGTTGCCGCGCAGCAGGTTCACCAGGCTCACCACACTGCCCAGGCTGGAGGATGTAGTGCCGCCGCCAGTGCCGGCTTCGGTATAGGCCACGCTGGTGGCATTGGCCGGGATGCTGGTGATGGTGGTGGTCGCCCCCGCCCCTGTGTAGTACGGCGCGGCCAGCGGGCCCAGGCCGTCGATCACGCTGTAGTTCTGGTTGCGGCGGTCAATGTAGTAAGCGGTGTCGGCCTGCGCGGATGTGCGGCTGGCGCTGAGGTTGGCCACGTACTGGATGTTGCGGCTAAGTACCGGCAGGCCCTTGGCGGTGGGCGCGCCGTTGTTCCAGGCGCTGCCGGTGGTCCAGAGTTCGTTGAACGGCGCCAGCAAGGCCAGGCCGGCGTTGGTGGCGGTCGTTGTGTTGGCGCTGATATTGGTCTTGTAGCTATCGACAAACGCGGCCACCGATGGCGCCGGTGCGGCATCGACAAAGCCGGGGTCGGCGGGCGCGGATGGCACTGAGGGTTCGCTGTCGCCACCACCGCAGGCGCTGAGTGCGCTGCAGACGGCCAGGACCAGGGGAAGCACCGGGAAACGGATCGCAGAAGACATGAAAAAGATGGGGCGCACAGCCCAGGGCAAAAGAAGCTGCGGACTGTAGGCAGCGTCCATGGCGGTTTGATGACATGTCAGACATCGTGCGACAGACTGCTATCTATTTCGCAGCTGCTTGCGCAGGTGGAATATGCGCTAGCGGCCGATTTCTTCTAAACCGCCTTACAGCAAAGGCTGCAGTTCCCTGGCGGCATCCAGCAGCAGCGGCAGCAGATCGCGCTGCATCGCCTGCTGCTCGAGACGCTGCGGCGTGGTCACCACGTTCAGCGCAGCCACCGTCTTGCCCTGCAGATTGCGCAGCGGGATCGCCAGGGCGTGCACGCCGAGTTCGTGCTCCTCGCTGGCGACGCAGAAGTCGTCGGCCCGCACCTGCTCGATCACCGCGCGGAAAGCCTTGGGCTCGGTGACCGTGTGGGCCGTCAGCCGCGGCAGGCTGCGGTTCTTCATCCAGGCGTTAAAGCTGGCCTTGGTCTCGGCCGCCAGCAGCACCCGGCCGGTGGAGGTGGCGTGGGCCGGCAGCCGCGCGCCCAGGTGCAGGCCGTAGGCCAGCACGCGCAAAGGGCCGCCGCTGCGGTCGTTACCACTGCGGGCGACGATCACCACCTCATCGCCATCGCGCACCACCGCCGAGAACGACTCCAGGGTTTGTGCCGCCAGGCGGTTCAGCGTGGGCTGCAGCACCCGCGGCAGCTGGGCCGAGGCCAGGTAACTGCCGGAGAAGCGCAGCACCTTGGCCGCCAGCCAGAAGTAGCTGCCGTCGGTGTCCAGATAGCCCAAGTGCGCGAGGGTCAGCAGATGCCGCCGCGCCGCGGCCCGCGTCAGCCCCGCGCGCTGGGCTGCCAGGGTGGCGTTCAGGCGCTGGCGTTCGGTGTCGAAACTTTCCAGCACCGCCATGCCCTTGGCCATGCCTTCGATGAGATCAGCTTTCTGAATGTCCATTCCGGCCTCATTTTGCGCGGTGATCGCACAAGCAGGCCGATCATCGCACAAAGACGGTGCTTCCCACTGGTAAGCCGCGGCGCCCCGACCTAAGCTAGAAGCATATTTCAGGAGACACACCCCATGCGTACCCAGGTTGCCATCATCGGCGCCGGCCCATCCGGCCTGCTGCTCGGCCAGTTGCTGCACAAGGCCGGCATCGACAACATCATCATCGAGCGCCAAAGCCCCGACTACGTGCTGGGCCGCATCCGCGCGGGCATCCTGGAACAGACCACGGTCGACATGCTGCACGAGGCCGGCATGGGCCACCGGGTACAGACCGAAGGCGTGGTGCACCACAGCATCGAGCTGGTGTTCTCCGGCGTGCGCCATGCGATCGACGTGCATGGCCTGACGAATGGCAAGGTGGTCACCGCCTACGGCCAGACCGAAGTGACCCGAGATCTGATGGATGCGCGCAGCGAAGCCGGCCTGAGCACCGTCTACCAGGCAGCGAATGTCAGCGTGCACGACTTCGACAGCCAACACCCCAAAGTGCGCTACCAGAAGGACGGCCAGAACTTCGAGCTGGAATGCGACTTCATCGCCGGCTGCGACGGCTTCCACGGCGTGTGCCGCGCCAGCGTGCCGGATGGCGCGATCACCGAATACGAAAAGGTCTACCCGTTTGGCTGGCTGGGCGTGCTGGCCGATGTGCCGCCGGTGTCGCCGCATTCCATCGTCTACGGCAACAGCGAACGCGGCTTTTCACTGTGCTCGATGCGCAGCCTGACGCGCAGCCGCTACTACGTGCAGTGCCCGCTGGACGACAAGGTCGAAGCCTGGAGCGACCAGCGCTTCTGGGACGAGCTGCGCAGCCGGCTCGACCCGGAGCTGGCCGAACGCATCGTCACCGGCCCGACGCTGGAGAAAAGCATCGCCCCGCTGCGCAGCTTTGTGGCCGAGCCCATGCGCTTCGGCCGCATGTTCCTGGCCGGCGACGCCGCCCACATCGTGCCACCCACCGGCGCCAAGGGCCTGAACCTGGCGGCCAGCGACGTCAAGTATTTGTCCAGCGCCTTCATCGAGTTCTATGCCGAAAAAAGCGCCGCCGGCATCGACACCTATTCGCAGCGCGCCCTGGCCCGCATCTGGAAGGCCGAGCGCTTCTCCTGGTGGCTGACCTCGCTGATGCACAAGTTCCCCGACACCGGCGCCTTCGGCCAGCGCATGCAGGAAGCCGAGCTGGAATACCTGGTGAACTCCACCGCCGCCTCCACCGTATTGGCCGAAAACTATGTGGGGCTGCCGCTGAATCTGGGGCGCTGAAGGCGTTGATTAAAGTGTTGATTAAAGATTAGGCAGCGCAAGCTTTAGCCTTTCAAAACAAGCACTTAGCCAGCCCATACAGATAGCGTACAGAGTTACCCCCAAAGTTATCCAGTGCAAACGGGGAGAACTTTGGCGCTCTGCCTCCAATGCCAAAATAAGCCCTGTCACACCACCGCAGCACAGGGCGCATCGATGCAGAAGCAGGGAA
This sequence comes from Rhodoferax sp. OV413, assembly GCF_900104385.1. Taxonomy (GTDB): domain Bacteria; phylum Pseudomonadota; class Gammaproteobacteria; order Burkholderiales; family Burkholderiaceae_C; genus Rhodoferax_B. The sequence continues at coordinate 201,833 of NZ_FNJA01000007.1, forward strand.
CCATCCAACGCTGGGACGCCACACGCGGCTTCGGCTTCATCCGCAGCCCGCAGACCCCGGCCGACATCTTTTTCCACATCAAGGACTACCGCGGCGCGGCCGCTCCGCGTGAAGGCGAAGCCGTGTGGTTTGAAGAAATTACCGTGAGCGGCAAAGGGCCGCGTGCCATGGCGGTCCGCACGGCAACCACGCCTGCCCAAGCAACTCCGCAGCGTCCGCGGCGGCCCGCGCCACGTCCTAACGTTCACCGCACAGATTCCAACCCGGCATTTTTTGCGCTGCTGACCCTGGGCTGGATCGGCCTGCTGGCCTGGGGCGTCTGGGCGCAGCGCCTGCCGCTGTGGACATTGGGTGCAGCGGTAGCGGTGAACCTGGCCACCTTCTTCGCCTACTGGACCGACAAACATGCGGCCCGCACTCGGCAGTGGCGCACCAAGGAAGACACTTTGCATCTGTTCAGCCTGCTCGGTGGCTGGCCCGGCGCCGGCGTGGCCCAGGCCATCCTGCGGCATAAGTCGTCCAAGGCCGCGTTCCAGGCGACCTACTGGGTGACGGTGCTGACGCATTGCGCGGCGCTGGCCGGCTGGTTGTTCTGGCTGCAACCGCGCATGCTATTGAATTAATAGCTGCTAGCGCAGGTGGTATCTGCGCCAGCGGCCTGTTTTTCTTTAAGCCACCTAGCACAAGCCCAGCTAGACAGCGCCATCCCCCTCTGCCACCATATGCACCACCTTTCAAAGGACGGTGCATATGGTGGCAGCGCAGATATTCTCTGGTGTTGGCATAGGACTGCTGCTGGGCCTGCTGCTCGGCTTGTCGTCGTCGCCGGTCGTTGGCCTGGTGGTGGGGGCGCTGGCGGCGTTGATCGCGTCCTTCGTCGGCCTGCGCATCCAAAGCAAGGAAAGCGCCGACGCCTCTGCCGATGCCGGCAGCCCCGCGCAACGCAAGCTGGCCGCCCTGCGTGCCGGCGGCTTCGGCCTGACCTGCGTGGTCGGCCTGCTCTGCGGCATCTACCTGCGCACCCACGACAGCCTGTCGCCAGCACCCGTGCCGCCCAAGCAGCAGATGGAAGAACTGCTGGCCCTGGGCTTCAGCGCCGCAGAAGCCCGTACCCTGGTCGTGCAGCGCCTGTGGGGGCCACTGCCCGGCAACACCAAACCGGCGGACAGCCCGGCCTTGTTGCACAGCTCCAGCCTGTTTGCGGGCAACAGCGACCTGTGTGAACGCGCCAGCATGCAGCGCTTCCAGAGCCTGGACAGCGCCATCGCCGCGTACCAGGCGATGGGCGCGTCGGAACTGGAGCGGATCGCCAAGGCCATCAACCAGCAGCCCGGCGACGATAAAACCCGCGTGGCCTTGTGGAGCAGTGTGCTGGGAGCCCTATGCACCGGGCGCTAGCCAGCATCGCGCTGCTAGGCCTGCTCTGCATGCCTGGCAGTGCCGGTGCGCAGATGGCCGAGGTGTTCAAACGCACGAGCGAATCGCTGCTGAAAATCGAAGCCGGCAACAACGCCGCCTCGGGCTTCATCTGGAGCGACTCGGCGCATGCGGTCACGGCCTTGCACGTGGTCGACGGCCAGCAGCGCATCGTGGCGCACTACGTGGGGGCCGACGGCAAGATCGTGGCCTCGACCACCGCCGTGGTCGAAAAGGTGTTGAAGGAATCCGACCTGGTACTGCTGCGGCTGCAGACACCGCAGAACCGCAAGCCGCTGGCGTTGAACCTGGCGCCACCGGCCGTCAAGCAGTCCTTCGATGCGCTGGGTTTTCCGCTGAATATCGCCGGCTACAGCAGCACCGAGGTGAAGCTGCGCTTCGGCGGCAACCAGCTGCGGACGATTCTGCCGCCCAAGGTGCTGCGCGAGATCACCGACTACCCCAGCACCAGCATCGAGATCCTGAACCTCGAAGGCAACCTGGTGCCAGGCCTGTCGGGCGCGCCCATTATGGATGCCGAAGGCCGGGTGATCGGCATTGTGGACGGCGGCCTGGAGAACGGCGCGGTCGGCATCAGCTGGGGCATTCCGGCCAGCCATCTGCAGCTGCTGGCCCAGTCGAATGTCAGCAAACTGCCCGGCTCCACCCGCAATGCGGCCCTGTTTGCGGCCGACCTGCAGGCCGATGTGGCCCCCACGCAGGCCCTAGGCGCGTTCGGCCTGACCAAGCTGCGCAGCCGCACCTACCAGCAGCTGGCGGCCACCGCCGACGACCAGCTGGGCCTGGCCCAGCTGACCCAGATGTTCCAGATGTTCAACCCCAATGCATTCCGCTACGACATCTACCAGGACCTGGTGTCCGGCGCCACCGTGGTGGTGCCCGAGGGCGCGCAGTTGGCGCAGCAGGGCAACTTCATCGTCGTACGCACCGACGACGCCAGAATGTCGATGAAGATCCAGCTGAAAAGCGTGTCTAACCCACAGCAGGCCATCGCCCAAGCCCAGGTGTTTGAGCAGCAGCTGCTGGAGCCCGGCAATGGCGTGGCAGTGCTGCCCGACCCGGCGTGGACCTATCTGCAGGCCATGCAGCGCTTTGGTGTGACCACGATCCGCAAAGCCTGGAACCGCGCGGTCTACCGCAACGGCATGCTGCAGACCGACCGGTATTACTTCGAAACCCTGGCCACCAACGGCAAAAGCCTATTGGGTGTGGCCGCGGCCAACAACGACAGCAGCTATGCGACGAACCAGATGGAAGTCGCCTGCATGCAAGGCCTGGCCGATGCACGCTGCGCGGCGCTGGTCCGCTCGCGCGAGACCTGGGCGCGGATGGTGTTGGGCGTGCAGTTCTCCAGCTTCCCGGTGCAGCAGTTCTAGGGCGTGTCATCCATCAATCTCCCTGCAGTTGCTGGCGTGAGCGATAGAAACACCATCTCCTCTCGGCTTTGGTGGGTGAAACGCCCTAGTCCAGCTCTGCTTGGACTGCGGCGGTGATGTCGTCTACAAACAAGCGCGTTTTGGCGGGCACCAATCGCCCTGGGGGCATCACTGCGTAGATCCCTCCTCCGCCCGATCCTTGCCACTCGGTCAGTATCTGAACCAGTGAGCCCTCTCGCACGGCAACATGGGCCAGCCAGTCCGGTGTGAGGACTATGCCTGCACCTGCAATCGCGGCCTGCAACAGTGACTCTGAGTTGTCGGCCGACAGTGAACTGGCAGGCCTGACGGTTCGCTGCTGCCCATCACGCTTCAGAACCCAATCTGGCCAACTGGCATAGTGGATGAAACCCAGGCAAGCATGCTGCTCCAGATCGCCCGGATCCTGGGGTTCACCGTGCGCGACGAGGTAGGACGGCGCGGCGTACAGCAAGGTGCGAAACGAAGCAATGTGGCGTGCGATGAGTGAACTGTCGCGCAGCACACCCACACGGATCGCCACGTCGAATCCTTCTGCGACGACATCGACATAGCGGTCTGAAAAGCGAGCGTCAATCCGAATCTTGGGGTGCTCTTGGAGAAAGGCGGGGAAACGCGGCGCAATCAGTCGCCTTCCGAACGTGACCGGCAGCGAGATGCGCAGCAACCCCTGTGGGCTCGACGCGAAGTTGCTCGCCTCTTGGCTCGCGCTTTCCAGCCCGTCAAGCAGCGCGCGAATCCGCTGGTAGTACAGCGCCCCCACCTCTGTCAGTGCGATTTTGCGGGTGGTGCGCGACAAGAGGCGAACGCCCAGTCGTTCCTCCAGTTGCCCCATCCGGCGCGAAACAATCGTGGCGTCACGCCTGATGACTTTTGCCGCCCCGGTGAAGCTGCTCGCTTCTACCACTGCGACGAAAGTGGAGAGCTCATCGAGACTCATCCCTGGCAGCGATTCCTGCATTTTTTGCATGACATTAATTCTCCGATGGCCGATTGTCATTTGTGAGTGCAGTGATAGTCTAAGACGCTCATGCCCATGCCGACAAATGGGCAACTTCCAAGCACGCGAACCACCCACTTCATCCCATGTCACTCGAACGCATCGCTCCTGGCCTATTTGCCTTCCTCTGGTCTACAGGCTGGATCGCCGCGAAATTCGGTGCGGGAGTCGCTGGCCCCATGGTGTTCTTGAGCCTGCGGTTCAGCGCTGCCGCCGTGCTGATGCTCTTGCTCTGCCGGCTTCAACGCGTCCCATTCCCACGCGATCTTCGGCTGATGGCTGTGTCCATGCTCTCTGGCGTGCTGCTGCACGGGCTCTATTTGGGAGCGGTGTGGTGGGCCATCGCCCAAGGCGTTCCTGCCGGGCTTTCAGGCGTGATTGCAGCCGTGCAGCCGTTGCTCACGGCCATTCTTGCCGTGCATCTGATCGGAGAGCGGCTCAGTCGCCGCCAGAAGACTGGACTGCTCATAGGATTCGCAGGGGTAGCGGTGGCCATTGCCCCCAGAATTCTTGCGGCGAGCGTCGCCAGCATCGCTGCATGGGCCATCCTCATCAATGTCCTGGGGATGATCTCCGTCAGCTACGGGACCATCTACCAAAAGAAAAAGCTTGGTGGCCACGACCTGCGTGTTGTCGTGACCTACCAATACCTAGGCGCATTGTTCGTCACCTTGCCACTCTCATTTCTGTTGGACACCTGGACGATCGACTTTGGCTGGGTGTTCTGGTCCGTCCTGGCGTGGTCGGTCTTGGCCAGTTCCATCGTCGGCATTCTTCTGCTCCTGTATCTGTTGCGCCAGGGGCAGGCATCCCGCGCGGCCGCGCTGGTCTACCTGGTCCCCGCGCTGACCGCCTTGCAGGCGTTGATCGCCTTTGGCGAAGTTCCCAACGTGCCCATGGTGATCGGGGCTGCAATCACCATTTTTGGTGTTTACCTGACCAATCGAGCGGCCTGAACTACCTTGTCCTGCCTGACCAGGCTGCAGGGGGATTGGATGACGACACGCCCTAGGCACCAGTCGGAATGCTATTGAAACCATAGCTACTGGTGCAGGACCTACCTGCACCAGAGCCCTATTTCACTTAAATTCCCTAGCGAACCTTGCGTGAAGGCTTGTTGACCGGCGACTTGCCCGAACCGTTGTCGCGCGGCGGCAGGCCGGTGTGCTGGGTCAGCAAACGGCCCTTGGTCACCGGCGAGGACTTGGTGGTCACGGTAGTCGAGTTCTTCTTGCGCGCGCTCTCGTAGCCGCCATCGGTCATCGGCTGGTAGGTCGGGATCAGGTGGTGCTTGCCGTTGCCGATCAGGTCGGCCCGGCCCATGGTCTTCAGCGCATCGCGCAGCAGTGGCCAGTTGTTCGCATCGTGGTAGCGCAAGAAGGCCTTGTGCAGCCGGCGGCGCCGGTCGCCGCGCACGATGTCCACGCTTTCGCTGTCACGGGTGATCTTGCGCAGCGGGTTCTTGCCGCTGTGGTACATCGTGGTCGCGGTGGCCATCGGCGACGGGTAGAAGGTCTGCACCTGGTCGGCGCGGAAGCCATTCTTCTTCAGCCACAGCGCCAGGTTCATCATGTCTTCGTCGCTGGTGCCGGGATGCGCGGCGATGAAGTACGGAATCAGGTACTGCTTCTTGCCAGCTTCCAGGCTGAACTTCTCGAACAAGGTTTTGAACTTGTCGTAGCTACCGATGCCGGGCTTCATCATCTTGGTCAGCGGACCCTGCTCGGTGTGCTCGGGCGCGATCTTCAGGTAGCCGCCGACGTGGTGGGTCACCAGCTCTTTCACGTACTCGGGGCTTTGCACGGCCAGGTCGTAGCGCAGGCCGGAGCCGATCAGTATCTTCTTGATGCCCTTGAGCGCGCGGGCGCGGCGGTAGATCTTGATCAGCGGATCGTGGTTCGTGCCCAGGTTCGAGCAGATGCCGGGGTAGACGCAACTGGGCTTGCGGCACGCGGCCTCGATCTCGGGGCTCTTGCAGCCGAGGCGGTACATATTCGCCGTCGGGCCGCCCAGGTCGGAGATGGTGCCGGTGAAGCCCTTCACCTTGTCGCGGATGTCTTCGACTTCCTTGATGATCGACTCTTCCGAGCGGCTCTGGATGATGCGGCCCTCGTGCTCGGTGATCGAGCAAAAGGTGCAGCCGCCGAAACAGCCGCGCATGATGTTCACGCTGAAGCGGATCATTTCCCAGGCGGGAATCTTGGTGGCGCCGTCATGGCTGCCGTTCTCGTCGGCGTAGGCGGGATGCGGGCTGCGCGCATACGGCAGGTCGAACACCGTGTCCATCTCGGCCGTAGTCAGCGGGATCGGCGGCGGGTTGATCCACACGTCGCGGGCGGTCACGCCTTCGCCATGCGCCTGCACTAGCGCGCGGGCGTTGCCGGGGTTGGTTTCCAGATGCAGCACGCGATTCGCGTGGGCGTAGAGCACGGGGTCGGCCTTGACCTGCTCGTACGACGGCAAACGGATCACCGAACGCTCGCGTGGCGGCACCTTGATCTTGGCGAGTTCGCGCGCTTGCGAACGGGCCAAGGCGTCGCCCAGCGAGGGGCTCATCTTGACCACGGCTTCGGCCGGCACACCCTGCGGATTGGCGTCGTCCTTGGAGCAGCTGGCGCCCTGCTCTGCCGCCTGCTCCGACGTGGTCTGGTAGGGGTTGATGTGCGACTCGACGCGGCCCGGCGCATCCACCGAGGTCGAGTTGATCTCGATCCAGTCGCGGCCGGTCGGGTCATCGCTACGGCGGATGAAGGCCGTGCCACGCACATCGGTGATGCTTTGGACGGGTTCTTTGGCAGCGAGTCGGTGGGCCACTTCAACGATGGCCCGCTCGGCATTGCCGTACAGCAGCAGATCGCACTTGGCATCCACCACCACGCTGCGGCGCACCTTGTCGGACCAGTAGTCGTAATGCGCGATGCGGCGCAGCGAGCCTTCGATGCCGCCCAGGACGATGGGCACGTCCTTGTAGGCTTCGCGGCAGCGCTGGCTGTAGACGATGGCCGCGCGGTCGGGGCGCTTGCCGCCGATGTCGCCGGGGGTGTAGGCGTCGTCACTGCGGATCTTGCGGTCCGCGGTGTAGCGGTTGATCATCGAATCCATGTTGCCCGACGTGACGCCGAAGAACAGGTTGGGTTTGCCCAGCGCCTTGAACGGGTCGGCGCTTTGCCAGTCCGGCTGGGCGATGATGCCGACGCGAAAGCCCTGCATCTCCAGCATGCGGCCGATTACCGACATGCCGAAGCTCGGGTGGTCCACATAGGCATCGCCGGTGACGATGATCACGTCGCAGCTGTCCCAGCCCAGTTTGTCCATCTCGGCGCGGCTCATCGGCAGGAATTTGGACGTGCCAAAACGGGCCGCCCAGTACTTGCGGTAGCTGGTCAGCGGCTTGGCGGCGCGCGCGAAAAAGGAAACGTCAACCGGGGCGTTCATTCAGGAGCTTTGTGGGGATTAACCCGCGATTTTAAGGCTTGGGGCCCGTTTGCGCACCTGGGCGTGCTTATCTCCCTGTGAAACGCCCGGCAGCAGCACCCGAAAAGCCCAAATGGCTGTGTTAAAAATCCGTACATGGCCGATAGCGCACCCGATACTCCGTACTTCGCCCAGGCCGTCGGCCGGCTTGGCGACCAGCGGGCGATGCGGACCACGCAGCCGGTGTACGGCGCCCAGGGCATCAAGATCCTGGACAAGGGCGCCAAGCTGAACACCCGGCTGTACGAACGCCTGGTGCAGCACCATCCGTCCACCACGCTGGAGGACGCGATCGAGATCGAATCCGCCGTGTCCGGCAAGAACCTGCGCGCCCTGGCCGAAACGCTGCTGGACGGCTCGCCGGTCTTTGTCCGCATGGCTGAAAAGCCGGCCGACCGCAAGCTGCTGCTCGACTGCCTGGAGGCCGTTCCGCTGCCCCCGGCCGTGGTGTTCCAGCTGACCGTGCTGCACGATGTGCAGCCCGAGCTGTTCCGCTACCTGGTGGCCTCGGCACTCACCGCGGTATGGCTGGGCAACGGCCCGCTGGCTGTGCGTCACGACCTGGTGATGCTGGCCGCCGCCGGCCTGCTACACAACCTGGGCATGATGCACATCGACCCGGTGCTGCTGCAGCCTGGCGCCCAGATCAGCCGGGAACAGCGGCGCCAGCTGTATTCGCACCCGCTGGTGTCGGTGCTGCTGCTGGAGCGCCACCACGAATACACGGCCGACATGCTGCGCGCCATCCGCGAGCACCACGAGGTGCTGGACGGCTCGGGCTACCCTGGCGGGCTGGCCGGAAGCGCCATCAGCCCCTGGGGCCGGATTCTGTCGCTGGCCCAGGTGGTGGCAGCCCTGGTCAAACCCGGCCGCAGCCACGCCTTGCTGCGGGTATCGGTGCTGCTGCGGACCAACCGCCACCGTTTCGACCCGGCCCTGGTCGACCGCCTGCTGCCGCTGCTGCAGCAACTGGCCGGGGAGACTGCGGACCAGGGCGGCATCGACAACCGGGTCAGCGACCCGGTCGGCCAGCTGAACCGCATCCACCAGGCGCTGCTGGCCTGGCCGGCCAGCCTGGCGCAGGACGCGCAATGGCCGGCCGCGCGGCGCAGCGGCATGCTGTCCATCGGCGAGCGCTGCGCGCGCATCCTGCGCACCCTGGTCGAGTCAGGCGTGTCGTCCGAGCAGATGAACCTGCTGGACCAGGACGCCATCACAGGCCCGCTGGCCGACGAGCTGTCCCTGGTCACCCACGAGCTGGCCTGGCAGCTGCAGGCGCTGGAACGCGAGGCGCGGCGCCGCTGGCGGCTGGCTCCAGGCGAGCAACTGCCCGCAGCGCTGGCGCAGTGGATAGAAACCGTAGAACACATCTGCGCCGGCCTGGCCAGCCCAGAAGGCACGGCGGCAGGCACCGAGAAATAGGCGTCCGAAATTTATAAAAATAATGGTGCTCGCGCTTATTACACCAGCGCTAGCAGCTATTTTTTATATAGCAAACCTACAACTTACGCGCCCAGGCCCATGGACCGCGTAATCACTTCCTTCATGATTTCATTCGTGCCACCGTAGATGCGCTGCACCCGGGCGTCAGCATAGGCACGGGTGATCGGGTATTCCCACATGAAGCCGTAGCCGCCGAAGAGCTGCACGCATTCGTCCATCACCTTGCATTGCAGGTCGGTGGTCCAGTACTTGGCCATGCTGGCGGTGGCGGTGTCCAGCCGGTCCTGCAGCAGCAGCTCGGTGCAGCGGTCGATGAACACCTGGGCCACCTGCACCTCGGTCTGCAGCTCGGCCAGGGTGAAGCGGGTGTTCTGGAAGCTGGCCACCGGCTGACCGAACACCTTGCGCTCCTTCACATAGGCCACGGTCCAGTCGATGGCCGCCTGGGCCGCGGCCACGGCGGTGATGGCGATCTGCAGGCGCTCCCAGGGCAGCTGCTCCATCAGGCAGACAAAGCCCTTGTTTTCGTGCGACCGCCCGCCCAGCAGCTGATCGGCCGGCAGGCGCACGTTGTCGAAAAACAGCTCGGCCGTATCCTGTGCCTTCATACCCAGCTTCTTCAGCCGCTTGCCCACGGTAAAACCGGGCATGCCGCGCTCGACCAGGAACAGGCTGGTGCCCTTGGCGCCGGCGGTGGGGTTGGTCTTGGCCACCACTACCACCAGGTCGGCGTGCCAGCCGTTGGTAATGAAGGTCTTGCTGCCGTTCAGCCGGTAGCTGCCGTCGGCCTGCTTGATCGCGGTGGACTGTATGCCCTGCAGATCGGAGCCGGCGGCCGGCTCGCTCATGGCAATCGCGCCCACCATGGCGCCGCTGGCCATCTGCGGCAGGTACTTTTGCTTTTGCGGCTCGGTGGCGTAGTGCAGCAGATACGGGGCAACGATCTCGCTGTGCAGGCTGTAGCCTATGCCGGTCACGCCGACCCGCGCCAACTCTTCGATCTGCACCACCGAATACAGCTTGTCGGCCCCGGCGCCGCCAAATTCCTCGGGCATCGACGGGCACAGGAAACCGTTGGCGCCGGCCGCGTTCCATACCGCCCGGTCCACATAGCCCTGCTCTTCCCAGGCCGCATGGAAGGGGACGATTTCCTTGGCCACAAATCGGCGAAAGCTATCGCGGAAGGCTTCGTGCTCGGGGCTGAAAAGAGTGCGTTCAATCATGGCGAATAGCGAATGGCTCCCAGGATGGTTTCCAACAGGTGGTCGGCACACAGCCGGTAGGCTGGCGCTGCAATGTACTGCAGCACCCGGCGCGCCAGGCCCACCATTTCCCTCAAATAGGGGATGAATCCGCGAGCCGGCAAGGCCGCCAGAGCGCTGGCGATAATGCACGCATGCCGTCCCACACCGCCCCCTCCGCGCCGCCGGCGCCCTCCTCCCCGCTGCGCGCCCAGCCCAAGTCACCCACCGATCTGTTCGTGTCCTTTACCCTGCTGGCCCTGCAGGGTTTTGGCGGCGTGCTGGCCGTGGTGCAGCGCGAACTGGTGGAGAAAAAGCGCTGGATGACGAGCGAAGAATTCGTCGAGGACTGGGCCGTCGCGCAGATCATGCCGGGGCCGAACGTGGTCAATCTGTCGGTGATGATTGGCGACCGCTACTTCGGCCTGCGCGGCGCGCTGGCGGCATTGGCCGGCATGCTGACCTTTCCGCTGCTGGGCGTGCTGGCGCTGGCCCTGGTCTACGCCCAGTTTGCCGACAACCCGGCCGTCGCCGGTGCGTTGCGCGGCATGGGTGCGGTGGCCGCCGGCCTGATCGCCGCCACCGGCCTGCGCCTGATGCGCGCGGTGCGCCACCATGTGCTGGGGATTGCGCTGTGCGTGCTGCTGGGCGCGCTGTGCTTTGCCGCCATCGCCCTGCTGCACTGGCCGCTGTTTTACATCCTGCTCGTCCTGGGCGGCATGGCCTGTGTGCTGACCTACCGGAAGTTGCCCGCATGAACGGGCTGCACAGCATCGTGATGGGCGCGGCGGACTGGTTCCAGCTGTTCTGGCATTTCATCTCGCTATCGCTGCTGGCCGTGGGCGGCGCCATCACGGCGGTACCCGACATGCACCGCTACCTGGTCGACCAGCAGCACTGGCTGAGCGAAGAGCAGTTCAATGCCTCGATCGCCATCGCCCAGGCCGCGCCCGGGCCGAATGTGCTGTTCATCGCCCTGATGGGCTGGAACGTGGGGCTGAACGCCGGCGGCTACGCGCTGGCCTTGCTGGGCATGGCCTGCACCATGTCCGGCATTCTGCTGCCCAGCACCGTGCTGACTTGGCTGTCGGTGCGCTGGGGCCACCGCAACCGCGAAATGCGCGCAGTGCGGGCCTTCAAGCAGGGCATGGCGCCCATCGTGATCGCACTGATGCTGGCCACCAGCTGGCTGCTGTCCAACGCCCAGCACGGGCCGCACGGCGACTGGCCGCTGTGGCTGCTCACCGGGGTCAGTGCGATGGTGGTCTGGCGCACCAAGCTGCACCTGCTGTGGCTGCTGGGCTTTGGCGCGTTACTGGGTGCACTGGGCTGGGTGTGATAGGGCTAACCCGGGGCCGGCAGCAAAGTTGTTAACTGCTGAAATAACAGGCAGTGCAAGGTTTACCCTTATAAATCAAGGGTTTACCCTCGGAATACAGCACTAATTCAGAGTTATCCCCAAAGTTATCCAGTGCGGACGGGGAGAACTTTACAGCCGCTGACGCAGGGCCTCGTACAGGCAGACGCCGCTGGCCACTGACACGTTCAGGCTTTCCACCGCACCGGCCATCGGGATGCCAACCAGCTCGTCGCAGGTCTTGCGCGTCAGCTGGCGCATGCCGTCGCCTTCGTTGCCCAGCACCAGGGCCACCGGGCCCTTCAGATCGACCTGGTACAGGGTTTTGGGCGCGTTGTCGCTGGTGCCTATGCACCAGATGCTGCGCTCCTTGAGCTCGCCCAGGGTGCGCGCCAGATTCGTCACCATGAAGTACGGAACCGTCTCGGCCGCGCCGCTGGCCACCTTGGCCACGGTGGCGTTGATGCCGGCTGCATGGTCCTTGGGGGCGATCACCGCATGCGCGCCAGCGCCGTCGGCTACGCGCAGGCAGGCGCCCAGGTTGTGCGGATCGGTCACGCCGTCCAGCACCAGCAGCAGCGCGGGCGTGGTCAGGCTGTCGAGCAGGTCGTCCAGCGAATGCACTTGCGGAATATGTTCCACCCGTGCAGCCACGCCCTGGTGGCCGTGGCTGCCGCAGAGCTTGGCCAGGCGCATGCTGTCGCCTTCGATCAGGCGGGCACCGGCCTCGTTGGCCTTTTCCAGGAACTGGCGCATGCGCGCGTCGCGCCGGGTCGGCTCGTAATAGATTTCGATGATGGATTGCGGCGCGGTTTTCAGGCGCACGCCCACGGCATGGAAGCCGAAGAGAACTTTAGGGGAAGACATGGGGAGATTATCGACGCTGGCGGGCTGGCCACGCACCACTACAGTATTGATAGCTGCCAGCGCAGGCAGTATCTGCGCCAGAGCCCTATTTTCTTTAAATTCAGGCGTGGGCGATCTGGCCGGCTTCGATAGTGATGCGGCGCTCGCACTGGGCGGCGATACCCCGGTCGTGGGTGACCAGCACCAGGGTTGTGCCCTGCTCGCGGTTCAGCTCGAACATCAGCTCCATCACCTTCTCGCCGGTGGCAAAGTCCAGGCTGCCGGTGGGCTCGTCGGCCAGCAGCACTGCCGGCTGGACCACGAAGGCGCGCGCCAGGGCCACGCGCTGCTGCTCGCCACCGCTGAGCAGCTTGGGGTAATGGCCGAGCCGCTGGCCCAGGCCCACGCGGGTCAGCATCTCGGTGGCAGCCTTGCGCGCGTCCTTGCGGTCGGCCAGCTCCAGCGGCAGCATCACGTTTTCCAAAGCCGTCAGATTGCCCATCAGCTGGAAGCTCTGGAACACAAAACCCAGCTTTTGCGCACGCACCGCAGCACGCTGGTCTTCGCTGAGGGCAAAAATATCCTGCCCGGCCAGGCGAACTGTTCCCTGCGTCGGCGTATCCAAGCCTGCAATGATGGACAGCAGCGTGCTTTTGCCGGAACCTGACGCACCGACGATGGCCACAGTCTCCCTGGCCGCCAGTGAGAAATCGATATCACGCAAAATGGTGAGGGTTCCGGTGGAATCGGTGACCGATTTGGAGACGTGCTCCACAGAAATGACCGCACCGTTGGACAGAGTTGGCATGAAAGGCTTTGAGTTTTGAAACGTAGACACTTTATCGCGGCTGCGGCCCTGGTCCTGGCCGTGGGGTCATCCGGGGCGCAAGCCGCCGCCCCAGCCAGCATTCTGGTGGTCGGCGACAGCCTGAGCGCCGAGTATGGACTGGCCCGCGGCACTGGCTGGGTCGCCCTGCTGGAAAAACGCCTGGCAGCAGAGAAAATCAGCGCCACGGTGCACAACGCAAGCATCAGCGGCGACACCACCTCGGGTGGCCGAGCCCGGCTGGCGCCGCTGCTGAGCAGCGTGAAGCCCAGCCTGGTGGTGATCGAACTCGGTGGCAATGACGCCTTGCGCGGCCTGCCCTTGCAGTCCACCGAGGACAACCTGCGCCAGATGACCGAAGCCGCGCAAAAAGCCGGCGCCAAGGTGCTGCTGGTCGGCATGCAGGTACCGCCAAACTACGGACGCGACTATGCCGAACGCTTTAGTGGCCTGTTTGCCAAGGTTGCCAAGGGGGAGAAAGCGGCGTTGGTGCCGTTCTTGCTGAAAGGCGTGGCGGATGCGCCAGACCCGGTGCAGCTGTTCCAGCCGGACCGCATCCACCCCAAGGCGGAAGCGCATCCCACGTTGCTGAACAACGTGTGGCCGGAGCTGAAGAAGCTATTGAAGTAATAAGCAAAAGCCGGGCATGACCGCCCGGCCGTGAACATCAGGATTCGGTAGGGGCAGCGGGAGGCTGGCCGTCTGCCGGATTGCCGCCGTCGTCTTGCGCCGGATCATCATGCTTGCGCTCGCTTTTGGCTTTGAGCTTGTCTTCCTTCTTCTTTTTCTTGGCCAGCTCTTTTTGGCGTTTTTCGTATCCGTAATTTGGTGTTGCCAAGGTCGTCTTCTTTCAAATGGTGAGCTGAGGACTTACCCAGCGCCCGGGTAAGTCATGGAGCTGTCACTTTAACAGCTTGGCGTGAGTTGCAGCAGTGCCTGCGCCAAGTCGGCCTGCAGGTCGGCCACGGCTTCCAGGCCGACCGCAAACCGCACCAGCGTGCCCTGCGCCAGATGCGCGGGCCAGGGCTTGCGCATGCGGGCCAGGTCATAGGGCACGACCAGGCTCATCGGGCCACCCCAGCTATAGCCCAGCTTGAATAGCTGCAAGGCATCGCAGAACGCATCCACCTGCGCCGTGCTGTAGCGCGCGTCCAGCACCACGCTGAACAGGCCGGCCGCCGCATCCGCGGGCCCGCACAGCGCCTGCCAGTGCGCGTGGCCGGGCGCATCGGGCAGCGCGGGGTGTAAGACCTGGGCGAATTCAGGGCGCTGGGTGCACCAGTGGGCCAAGCTGCGGGTGGCGGCATCGTGGGCCCGGTAGCGCAACGCCATGCTGGGCAGCGAACGCAGCACCAGCTCGGCCTCGTTGCCGGCCACGCCCAGGCCCAGGTGCATATGGGTGCGCTGAATCTTGCGGTGCAGCGCCGGGTCGCGGGTGATGGCGCTGCCCATCAGCACATCGCCGCCGCCGCTCGGGTATTTGGTCAAGGCATGGACCGAGATGTCCACGCCCAGGGCCGGGCTGGTACCGGGCAGCAGGTCGAACGGGTTGAAGGCCAGACCTGCGCCCCAGGTGTTGTCCAGCGCACAGGCCACGCCGCGCGCCTGGCAGATGCGCACCAGGGCCGGCAGGTCGGGAAACTCCAGCGTCACCGAACCGGCGGCCTCGACCCAGACCAGGCGGGTGCGGTCGGTGATCTTGGCGGCAAGGTCGGCCGGGTCCATGGGGTTGTAGACCTGGGTGTGGATGCCCCAACGCGCCAGTTCACCGTCGGCCAGCGCCTGGTTCGGCCCGTAGACGTTGTCGGGCAGCAGCATGCTGTCACCCGTGCCCAGCAAGGCCAGGGCTACATTGGCGATCGCCGCCAGCCCACTGGGCAGCAGCACGCAATAACGGCCGCCTTCCAGCGTGCACAGGCGCTCTTCCAGGGTGTAGGTGGTGGGTGTGCCGTGCAGCCCGTAGGTAAAGGCCGACTTGTCTTTCCATTCGCGCGTGCGCATGGCGGCGACATTCGGAAAGACCACCGTGGAGGCCTTGAACACCCCCGGCTGCGGCGCCACAAACTCGTTAGGCGGCTGGTACGGGTGGTGGATCAGCTGGGTCGTAATACTGGACATTGCGGAAACGGGTCAGCCGCGGCTTACAGCTTCCACTTTTCCATCAGCTGCGCCGGGCGCATCGCGTCGTAGCCTTCGAAAGGCTGGTGGATCCAGGGGTTGGTCGGTAAAAACTCCACCGAGTAATCAGGGGTGAAGATCGACACGGCCTTGGTCCAGATCACCGCGCTGCGCAGCTCGGTGATGGGCTTGTAATTGCTCTTCAGCTGCTCGATCACAGCGCGCAAGGTGTGGCCGGTGTCGGCCAGGTCGTCGACCAACAAAACCTTGCCGGCGATTTCGCCCTTGGGCGTGGTGATAAAGCGCGCGATGTCCAGCGCGCCTTGCTTGGTGCCGGCTTCGGCGCGGTACGAGCTGGTCGACATGATGGCCAAAGGCTTGTCAAAAATGCGCGACAGCACGTCACCGGGGCGCAGGCCGCCACGGGCCAGGCACAGAATCGTGTCGAACTCCCAGCCCGACTGATGCACCTTCAAAGCCAGTTTCTCAATCAGGCTGTGGTACTCGTCATAACTGACGTACAGGTGTTTGCCGTCTTCCGTCAACATGGGGTTTACTCCTGAAATAATAGCTACTCGCATAGGCACTGGTTGCGGTAAGTGCCTATTCTTTATATAAAACTGGGCTTACGCGGCCCGGTAAGGATGGCGCATCATGATGGTGTGGTCGCGGTCCGGGCTGGTGGACACCATGGCGATCGGCACACCGGTGACTTGCTCGATACGGTTCAGGTAGCGGCGCGCGTTCTCGGGCAGCTTGTTGATATCGGTCACACCTACGGTCGAATCGGTCCAGCCGTCAATGGCTTCGTACACCGGCACACAGCGGGCGATGTCGTCGGCGCCCATCGGCAGGATGTCGACCAACTCGCCGTCCAGCATGTAGCCGGTGCAGAGCTGCAACACATCGATGCCGTCCAGCACGTCAAGCTTGGTGATGCACAGGCCGCTCAGGCCGTTCACCTGGGCGCTGCGCTTCAGCAAGGCGGCATCGAACCAGCCACAACGGCGGCTGCGGCCGGTGGTCACGCCCTTCTCGGCACCCACGGTGCTCATGTGGTAACCAGGGGTGCCAGGCTTTTCCCAATCGAGTTCGGTGGGGAACGGGCCGCCACCGACGCGGGTGCAATAGGCCTTGGTGATGCCGAGTACGTAGTGCAGCATGCCCGGACCAACGCCGGCGCCGGCTGCAGCATTGCCGGCCACGCAGTTGCTGGAGGTGACATACGGGTAGGTGCCGTGGTCCACGTCGAGCAAAGTGCCTTGGGCGCCTTCGAACAGCAGATTGGCGCCAGCGGCATGGGCGTCATTGAGTTCGCGCGATACGTCGGCCATCATGGGCTTGAGCAGCTCGGCGTGGCGCATGGATTCGGCGTACACCGTATCGAAGTCGATGGCCGTCGCATGCAGGAACTGGGTCAGCACAAAGTTGTGCAGCTCCAACAGCTCGCGCAGCTTGGTGGCGAAGCGCTCGGGATACTTCAAGTCCTGCACGCGCAGCGCGCGGCGGGCAATCTTGTCTTCATAGGCCGGGCCGATACCGCGGCCGGTGGTGCCGATCTTCTCGGTGCCGCCCTTTTCACGCAGCGCTTCACGGGCGATGTCGATGGCCGCGTGGAACGGCAGGATCAAGGGGCAGGCTTCGCTGATGCGCAGGCGCGAACGCACTTCCACACCGGCTTTTTCCAGGCCCTCGATTTCTTCAAACAGCTTGGCCGCCGACAGTACTACACCGTTGCCGATGTAGCACTTGACACCGGCGCGCATGATGCCGCTGGGGATCAGGTGCAAGGCCGTCTTGACGCCGTTGATGACCAGCGTATGGCCGGCGTTGTGGCCGCCTTGGAAGCGCACCACGCCCTGGGCGCTCTCGGTGAGCCAGTCGACCAGCTTGCCTTTGCCTTCATCGCCCCACTGCGTGCCAACGACGACGACGTTGCGACCAGGAACCAGATTTGTTTGGGTGTTCATCTCAGGAATTTTCTTAAATAACTTGCACGACCCACTGCCCGCCAACGGGCTGGAGCACGCGGTCGCAATGGAACTCATCAACTTCACTCTCGTGGCCTGGCAACACGCAGACCACGGTTTCACCTTGCGCCCGCAGGGTCGCAATGGCCGCACGCAAATCGGCCGCATGGCCCCAGGGTGCACGGATGGCCGCACGCAGCGGACGTGGTCCCACTGCAGCAACGACTTGTTTCAGGTCCAGGCTAAAGCCCACGGCCGGGCGGTTGCGGCCGAACACCGCCCCCACCTCGTCGTAGCGCCCACCGCGCAACAAGGCATCGCCGGCGCCTTGCGCATAGATCACAAAGCGCGCGCCGCTGTAGTAGGCGTAGCCGCGCAGATCCGCCAGGTCGAAACTGACCGGGGTGTCGCCCAGTTGGGCTGCCAGCCATTGCAAGTCGCGCAGCGCGGCTTGGATGGCGGGCAAAGCCGGCAGCAAGCGTTCGGCTTCTTGCAATATCTTGGCATCGCCATACAGCTGCACCAGCGCCAGCAAGCCGTCGCGCGAAACCGCGGGCAAGTCTGCGCAAAGTACGGCCAGCTCAGTCGCATCTTTGTTCGCCAGCGCGGCATGGATACGGGCCAGATCGCCAGGCTTCAGAACCACATCTGCCAGCAGCGCATGGGCAATGCGGGCATCGCTCATGTCGACTGCCAGGCCTTGCACCTGGGCTGCGCGCAGGCAGTCGAGCGACAGTTGCAGGATTTCCAGATCGGCTTCCAGCCCCGCATGGCCATAGATCTCAGCGCCCAGCTGCAGCGGCTCGCGGGTGGCGTGCGGCCGGTCGGGCCGGGTATGCACCACCGGGCCGCAATAGCACAGGCGTGTCACACCTTGGCGGTTCAGCAAATGGGCATCGATACGGGCGACCTGGGGCGTGGTGTCGGCTCGCAAGCCCATCATGCGGCCAGAGAGCTGATCGACCAGCTTGAAGGTTTGCAAGTCCAGGGCTTCACCGTTACCGGTGAGCAAGGATTCCAGATGCTCCAGCAACGGCGGCATGACCAGTTCATAGCCATAGCCACGGGCAGCGTCAAGCAATTCGCGACGCAGTTCTTCGATGTGCCGAGCCTCGGAAGGCAGAACATCGGCAATGTGATCCGGCAGGACCCAAGCAGACATGGAGTTTTGGGAGGCTGTTAAAAAAGAGATTTTACCGGGCTCGCAAGCCGAGTTCTAAACGCTGCCCGGTTCTTCCCGGAAATACCGCGGAACTGGCCCGGCCGGGCACTGGCATGAGCCCCTGCAAGGAGGCAGGCGCTGCCTCGCAATCGACAAGCCGGAGGCGTTGGTGTTAACCGACCATCCAGAGCAGCAGTAGCCCGGCAACGATGCTGCACAGGCCGAAGAAACGCAATTGCCCGTCCTGCAGCGCCAGCATCTGCTGGAACATGCGCCGCCAACGGGTTGGCGATAGAAAGGGCAATAGCCCCTCTACCACCAGCACCAAGGCCAACGCGGCCCAGAGGCTATAGCCGTCCAAGATTACTTCTTGGCAGAAGGCGCAGCCGCGGCGCCACCAGCACCGCTACCCCGCATGGCTTTGAAGAAATCCGAAGATGGATCCAACACCATCACATCGTTCTTCTTATTGAAGCTGAGCTTGTAGGCATCCAGGCTACGGTAGAACTGGGCGAACTGCGGGTCCTTGCCAAACGAATCGGCGTACAGGCGCGAGGCCTCAGCATCGCCCTCACCCTTGATCTTTTGTGCATCACGGTAGGCGTTGGCAATCGTCACTTCACGTTGCTTGTCGGCATCGGCGCGGATCTTTTCGCCCTCGGCCGCACCGGTAGAGCGCAGCTCGTTGGCCACGCGTTTACGCTCGGCCTCCATACGGCGGTATACCGACTCGGTGATCGCTTCCACATAGTCGACGCGGGTAATCCGCACATCGACCACATCCACGCCCCAAGGCTTGGCACCGCGCACAGCTTCCAGTACTTCGCGCTTCACATCGGCCATCAAGGCTTCGCGCTTGAGCGACAGCAGTTCTTTTACCGTTCGTTTGTTGACCTCTTCCTGGAACGCATTGCGCACCACCCGGTTCAACTGGTTGGCACCGGCGTTTTCATCCAGGCCGACGTTGCGGATGTATTCCGAAGGGGCCGTGATGCGCCAGCGCACATACCAGTCGATCACCACACGCTGCTTCTCGGCAGTGAGCATGGGCTCGGCATCGGTACTGTCCAGCGTCAACAGGCGTTTGTCGAGGTAGCTGACATTCTGAAAAGGTGGCGGCAGCTTGAAGCTCAGACCGGGCTCGGTGATCACTTCCTTGATCTGGCCCAACGCATAGACCACGCCAAACTGGCGCTGGTCCACCACAAACAACATGGAGCTCAGCAGCGCAAGCACTACCAGCAAGGACGACGCAATAAAACCAACTCTGTTCAAAGTATTCTCCTAGCGTACATCGCGGTCGCGTGAGCGCGAGTTATCACGCGTGCGGGCATCATTGGACAAGGCCGCGGGTGCCACCGGCACCACGGGATTGGCGGCAGGCGCTTCGGCAGCTGCGCCACTGTTGGCTGTCTGGCCTGACATCTGCATGATTTTGTCCAGCGGCAGGTAGAGCAAATTGGAACCCTGGCGCGAATCCACCAAGACCTTGGTGACGTTGCCGTACACCTGCTGCATGGTGTCCAGGTACATGCGGTCGCGTGTCACCTGGGGTGCCTTCTGGTACTCGGTCAGCACCGAGCGAAAGCGCTGCGCATCACCGTCGGCCTGGGCCACGATTCGGGCTTTGTAGGCTTCAGATTCTTCTTTGAGACGTGATGCCGAACCTACGGCGCGCGGCACCACATCATTGGCGTATGCCTGGGCATCGTTCTTGGCGCGCTCGCGCTCCTGGCCAGCTTTCAGCACATCGTCAAACGCGGCCTGAACTTGCTCGGGCGGACGCACACCGCTTTGCTGCATGTTGATGCCCACCACCTCGATACCGACGTTGTAGCGGTCCAGAATGGTTTGCATCAGGGTGCGTACGCGTGGGCCAATTTGGTCGCGCTCATCGGCCAGGGCCGAATCCATCTTCATCTTGCCGACCACTTCACGCACTGCGGTTTCAGCGGCCTGCACCACGGCGCCGGTTGGGTCTTTGCTTTCAAACAAGAAGGCGCGCGCATCGCTCAGGCGGTATTGCACGGCAAACTTGATTTCCACGATGTTTTCGTCTTCGGTCAGCATGGCCGACTCACGCAGGCCTGTGGCCTTGATGACGGCATCGCGCCCCACATCCACCGAACGGATCTGGGTCACAAACACCAGCTCGTGGCGCTGGATCGGGTACGGCAGACGCCAGTTGAAACCTGCGCCTACCGTCGATTTGTACTTGCCGAACTGGGTGATCACGGCCTGCTGGCCTTCTTGCACGATGAAGAAGCCGGTACCCAGCCAGATCAGTGCCACTACCGCGGCAATCAGGCCCATGCCAATGCCGGCGCTCTTCATGTCAGGCTGGAACCCGCCACCCGCACCGCCGCCGTTGGAACCACCATTGCCGCGCTGTCCAGGCTTGTTGCTACCGAACAGTCCACTCAGCTTGCGGTTGAAGTCACGCCACAACTCGTCCAGATCCGGCGGCCCCTGGTTCGGCCCTTGGCCGCGGTTAGGCGTGTTTCTGTTGGGCTCATTGGAGCGATCGCCCTCGGGCTTCTGCGCACCGTCGGATTCCGACTTGTTGTCGTCACCGCGACCCCAACGGGGATCGTTCAAATTGAACATGCCCCGGATACGACCCGGCAATGCGGCCAGATTAAAGGCCCGTAAATTGAGATTCATTCGCTCAAGTCTCTTGGTTGTCATGCATGTATTGTGCCCAATCAGGCACCAGCTTCATTCCATTCCGGTAATTGCATAAGGGCATTCTCGTTCGGCGTTTTGGCCAATGCCAGCTCTGCCAACTTCTGCCGCAATGCAGGCAATCCCTCTCCGGTTTGGGCACTCAGGAAAATACGCGGTACGGGCTGGCCATCCACCTCGAACATATCTTGCAGTTGCAGCGGCCAACGCGCTTTATCAAGAGCATCCAGCTTATTAAATACCAGCAGCTGCGGCACGGCGTCCGCACCGATCTCGCGCAGCACCAGAGCCACTTCGGCCATTTGCTCGGGGAAATTCGGATTCGACGCATCCACCACATGCAGCAGCAAATCGGCATCTGCCGCTTCCTGTAAGGTGGCGCGGAAGGCATCGACCAGGCCGTGCGGCAGGTCGCGGATGAACCCCACGGTATCCGACAGCGACACCGAGCGCCCGCCGCCTTCATGATCACCCAGATACAGCTGGCGCGTGGTGGTATCCAGCGTGGCAAACAGCTGGTCAGCGGTATAGGCCCGGGCCTTCACCAAGGCATTGAACAGCGTGGACTTGCCGGCGTTGGTATAGCCGACGAGTGAAATGGTGAATGCATCGCGGCGCGAACGCTGGCGTCGCTGGGTGCTGCGCTGACGCACTACCTTCTGCAAGCGCTCTTTGGTACGTTTGATCGATTCACCCAGCATGCGGCGATCGAGCTCGATTTGCTTCTCACCCGGGCCGCCGCGCATACCGATACCACCGCTTTGCCGTTCCAAGTGCGACCAGCGCCGAACCAGGCGGGTGCTCAGATACTGCAGGCGAGCCAGTTCAACCTGCAACTTGCCTTCGTGGCTGCGCGCGCGCTGGGCAAAGATGGTCAGGATCAGCATGGTCCGGTCGTTGACCGGTAGCTCGCAATGGCGCTCCAGGTTGCGCTGCTGCGCGGGACTCAGACTTTGGTCGAACAGGATTTCGGTGGCGCCATGCATTTGGGCCAGCAGCTTGATTTCGTCGGCCTTGCCGCTGCCAACAAACAGCGCGGCATCAGGCGCCTGGCGCTTGCAGGTGATGCGCGCCACGACCCGCATGCCAGCGGTATCGGCCAGCAGGCCTAGCTCTTCGAGCTCTTTATCAAAATGGGGAGTGCCGAGATCTACGCCAACCAAAACGGCCAGCGGCATGTCAGGAGTATCGGAAGAACTCAAATCAAAAACAGGTAAGGGGAAAATGCACTAATGGGCCGAACACCGTTGCGAGTGTTCGGCCCACCAGAGGAGAAGCGTACCGGTTCAAGCCGCCGCGTCTACCGCCGCCGCATCGTCGGCAGCCGAGAAATTGACTGCGCGGCCGGGAACGATGGTGGAGATCGCGTGCTTGTAGACCATTTGGGTCACGGTATTGCGCAACAGCACAACATATTGGTCAAAAGACTCAATCTGGCCCTGGAGCTTAATGCCGTTGACGAGATAAATCGACACAGGCACATGCTCACGGCGCAAGGTATTGAGAAACGGGTCTTGAAGAAGCTGCCCTTTATTGCTCACGATATTCTCCGTGTTGTGAAGATGTTAAAGAAGGTTGGACCTTACCACAGCGCTTCGCACAATCAGGGTTTAGCCGGGGTAAGTCCCCACCAAATATGTTGAGACTCAATCGTCTTTGTCAGCGTAAGGGTTGGCTGCCGACTTCATCTGGATGCGCAAAGGTGTGCCCGTGAGGTTGAAAGCCTTGCGGAAACGCCCTTCCAGAAAGCGCTTATAGGCCTCGGTCACATGCTCCAGCGAGTTGCCGTGGATGATGATGACCGGCGGGTTCATACCGCCCTGGTGGGCGTAACGCAGCTTGGGGCGGAACATGCCGGCGCGCTGCGGGCTCTGGAAAGCCGTGGCTTCCAGCAGCAAACGCGTGAGCACCGGGGTAGACATCTTGCACATCGCCGCCTGGTGGGCTTGCAGGATCGAAGCCCACAACGGACCCAACCCCTGGCGCTTGATGGCCGAGATGTAGTGCATGGAGGCAAACTTCAGGAAGGCCAGGCGGGTTTCGATGGATCTCATCACCAACTGGCGCTGGTAGGCGTCCACCGCATCCCATTTGTTGATCGCCAGCACCACCGAACGGCCGCTTTCCAGGATGTAGCCCGCAATATGCGCGTCCTGGTCGGTCACGCCCTGGGTGGCATCGATCAACAGCAGCACGACGTGGCAGGTCTCGATCGCCTGCAGCGTCTTCACCACCGAGAACTTCTCGATGGCTTCAAAAACCTTGCCCTTACGGCGCAGGCCAGCGGTGTCGATCAGCTCGAACTTGTGGCCGTTCCGCTCGAACGGCACACTGATGGCGTCGCGGGTGGTGCCGGGCATATCGAAGGCGACCAGGCGCTCTTCGCCCAACCAGGTGTTGATCAGCGTCGACTTACCCACATTCGGGCGCCCGGCCACGGCCAGCTTGGTCACGCCGATGTCTACACCCTCTTCGTCGTCTTCCGGTTCGGCCAGATTCAGTGGCGCCAGCGCCAGATCCACCAGGTCACGGATGCCCTGGCCGTGTGCCGCCGAAATCGGATACACCTCGCCCAAACCGAGCTCGTAGAAATCCACCAACTGGTGGCCTTCCTTCATACCTTCGGCCTTGTTGGCCGTCAAGATGCAAGGCTTGCCCAGGCGGCGCAGGTATTTGGCGATGTCGTGGTCCTGGGCCGACAAGCCGCCCCGGGCATCGACCACAAAAATCACCACATCGGCCTCGGCCACGGCCTGGCGGGTCTGCTTGGCCATTTCCTTGTAGATGCCGCTATCGGCATCCGGCTCGAAGCCACCGGTATCGATAACGATGTATTCGTGCTTGCCCTGGCGGCCATTGCCGTAGTGGCGGTCACGGGTGAGCCCGGCAAAGTCCGCCACGATCGCATCGCGCGACTTGGTGAGGCGGTTGAACAGGGTGGATTTGCCCACATTGGGGCGACCGACTAAGGCCAAAACTGGTTTCATAGGATGGCGCAGATCGGCTGACGCATAGAGTTATTCAGGCTGGAAGCCGTAGATGCCACCGTTGTGGGTCACGACGACCACGGTGTCACCCGCCAGCACGGGAGCAGTCACGATAGCGGAGCCATCGGTGGCCATACGGGTCAGCGGGCTCCCGTCTTCGCGGGACAGGAAATGTACCAGACCCGTGCCATCGCCCACGGCGACCGAGCGGCCCACGGCCAAGGGCGCCGACAGACTGCGGTAGCGCAGGCGCTCGGAAACCCAGGCCTGCTCGCCATTTTCACGGCGCCAGGCGATGACCTTGCCATCGCTTTCGGTGCCGAACACCATTTGCTCGTTGCCATGCACGCCTTCGGACGCCTGCGCGGGTTTGGTCCACAACAGACGGCCACGCGCCGCATCCACACAGCCCACGGCCGACAGGAAGGCGCGGGCGCACACTACGTCACCGACGCGGCTGACGCGGCCGACCAGGTCCACCAGGCGCTCCACGTCATTGGTGCCGCGTGGCGCGGCAATCGGGGCTTCCCAGCGGGTGCTGCCATTCGTTGGGTTCATGCCGACCAGGCGGCCGGACACGCCGGACACCAGGGTATCGCCAACCGCCAACAAGACGCTGGACTGGCCCAACACCAGGGCTTCGCCGGTACGCTGTTGGTTCCACAGCTTGCGCCCGGTTTGCCCGTCAAAGGCGCTGACCGAACGGTCTGCCGCCAACACGAACACCCGGCCGCCGGCCACCAGCGGTGCGGTATAGGCTTGCGCGCCGAGCCGTTGGCGCCACAGCACTTTGCCGGATTCCAATGCAATGACTTCGTTGTCGCGGGTCACCACGGCCGTGACCTTGCCATCGCTGCCCACGCCTGCCGACAAAGGCGCGCCGACGGCGGTACGCCACAGCTCGCGGCCGGTGCGGGCATCCAGAGCCAGCACGGTGCCATTGCCGGTGGCCAGCGCCACCGTGCCGCCATTGACGTTCACCTCCAGCGGAAAGCCGACTTCGCCCAGCTTGGCCGTCCAGGCCTGGCGCACGCCCAGCAGGGCGACGTTGGCCGGCAGATCCGCCGGCTTGGGCTTGTCAGGAGTGCTGGAGCAGGCGGCCAGGGCCGCTACCAAAAGAATAGCTGCTGTCGCACGCAATGTATGCGCTAGAGGCGTTTTTTGCATTATTTTTTGACTTCTACAGTAACGGGGCTGGCGACGGTAACCACAGGGGCCGCAGGACGCGGATCGACACCCAGGCTGTTGAGCTTGACTTCCACGATGCGCTGGTAATCGTCCTGCGCGTCCAGGCCTTTGTAGGCGATCTGGTACTGGGCGATGGCATCGGCCTTCTTGTCTTGCAATGCGTAAACGTCGCCCTTGCGGTCGGCCACCAGGGGTTCGAATTCCTTGCCGAAGCTGCCGGACAACAGCTTCAGGGCTTCGTCATACGACTTGGCTTCCAGCAGCACGCCCGCCAGGCGCAGGCGCGCCACGGCCTGGTAGCCCTCGTCGGAAGATTGGTCGGCCACCCAGGTCAACGCGGCCTTGGCGGCATCGACATTGCCTTTTTCAAACAGGGTTTTGGCTGCCAGCAGACCGGCTTGCTGGGCAAAGGTGGTGCGGCCGTACTTGTCCTTCATGTCGGAGAAAGCGCGCTCCACCTTGGCCACGTCGCCGGCCTTGCTGGCGCGGTCCACCTCGTCATACAGGGCGGCGGCTTGTGCGGCCTGGCTGCGCTGCCAGTACTGGTAGCCGTTCCAGCCGGCAAAACCGGCCAGCACCACGATCAGAATCCAGGTAATCAGGTTGCCGAAACGGTTCCAGAATGCTTTGAGCTCGTCAAGCTGTTCTTGTTCTTCAAGGTCGAGGTGGTTTGCCATAAGGTTCTAAGAGTCAAGCGTTCGATTGTAGGGTCGGCGCCCAGGTAGCCACATCGGCCAGGGACTGGGTGGTTTGCGCCCCGCTGCCGTCGCGCAGGGATTTGACGGTGACCTGGTTTTGCGCCAGTTCGTCGGCGCCAAAAATCAGGGCGAACCGGGCTCCGCTGCCGTCGGCCTTCTTCAGCTGCGACTTCATGCTGCCCATGCCTTCGCCGGCGCCGGCGTGCATTTGCACCTGTATGCCGGCACGGCGCAGGGTTTGCAGGGTTTGCATAGCCGCCGGCAAGGCCGCGGCATCGGGCACGACCGCATAGGCGTCGGCCGCCAGAGCCGGCAGCTCGGCGCCCTGCTCCTTGATCAGCTCCAGCACACGCTCTATGCCCATGCCCCAGCCGACGGCCGGGGTTGGCTTGCCGCCCAGCAGCTCAAACAGGCCATCGTAGCGGCCGCCGCCGCACAAGGTACCCTGCGCGCCCAGCTCGTCGGTGATGAATTCGAACACCGTGTGGCTGTAGTAATCCAAACCACGCACCAGGCGCGGATTCACGGTCCATTTAACGCCGCAGCCGGTCAGCAGGGTCTGCACCGTGTCCAGATGCTTGAGTGAGGCTTCGCCCAGGTAGCTGAGCAGCTGTGGCGCGCCCTGCACCATGGCCTGCATCGCGGGGTTCTTGGTGTCCAGGATGCGCAGCGGGTTGGTCAGCAGGCGGCGCTGGGCATCGGTGTCCAGCAGCTCGCGGTGCTGTTCGAAGTAGGCGATCAGCGCGGCGCGGTGGGCCTGGCGCTCGGCCGGCACACCCAGGCTGTTCAGCTCGACGCGCACATTGCGCAGGCCCAGATTGGCAAACAACTCGCTGGCCAGCAGCATGATTTCGGCGTCGACCTCGGGGCCGGAGAAACCCAAGGCCTCCACGCCCAGTTGGTAGAACTGGCGGTAACGGCCGCGCTGGGGCCGCTCGTGGCGGAACATCGGGCCCATGTAATACAGGCGCTTGCCGCCGTCATAGGTAAGGTTGTGCTGGATCGCTGCACGCACTACGCCGGGCGTGTTTTCAGGGCGCAGGGTCAGCTGTTCGCCGTTCAGCCGGTCTTCGAAGGAGTACATCTCCTTCTCGACGATGTCGGTGGTCTCGCCGGTGCCGCGCACGAACAAGGCCGTGGGTTCGACGATGGGCGTGCGGATCATGCGGTAGGCCGAGCGCGCCATCAGCGTGCGCACCTTGTCTTCTAGCCATTCCCAACGCGCAGAGTCGGGCGGCAGTATGTCGTTCATGCCTTTGACGGCAGTGAGTTTGTCAGCCATAAATCCAATTACTATTATTTTGATAGCTACTTGCGCATACTAAATATGCGCCAGAGGCCGATTTGATGCCCAAATTTGGCTACGCGGTCACATGCGCGCCAAAGCGCTTGGCGATGTAGTTTTCGACGATCACCTGGAATTCCTGGGCAATGTTGTCGCCGCGCAGGGTCACGCTTTTTTCACCGTCGATGTACACCGGCGCGGCCGGCGCTTCGCCGGTGCCGGGCAGGCTGATGCCGATGTCGGCGTGCTTGCTCTCGCCCGGGCCGTTGACGATGCAGCCCATCACGGCCACTTTCATGGCCTCCACGCCCGGATACTGCTTACGCCAAACCGGCATCTGCGCGCGCAGGAAGTCGTCAATCTGCTTAGTCAGTTCCTGGAACGTAGTGCTGGTAGTGCGGCCACAGCCCGGGCAGGCGGTGACGCTGGGCACAAAGCTGCGCAGGCCCAGGGCCTGCAGGATTTCCGACGCCACCACGACTTCTTGGGTACGCGCTTCGCCGGGCTGCGGCGTCAGCGAAACCCGGATGGTGTCGCCAATGCCTTCTTGCAGCAACACGGCCAGGGCGGCGCTGGAGGCCACCGTGCCCTTGGTGCCCATGCCGGCTTCGGTCAGGCCCAGGTGCAGCGCATAGCGGCAGCGCTGCGACAGCGCGCGGTAGACCGAGATCAGGTCCTGCACGCCACTGACCTTGCAGGACAGAATGATTTGCTCGGGCGGCAGACCCATGGACTCGGCCAGCCGGGCTGATTCCACGGCGGAGGTGATCAACGCCTGGTACATCACCGGTTTGGCGTCCCAGGGCACGGCACGGCGGCTGTTTTCGTCCATCAGGCCGGCCAGTAGCTCCTGGTCCAGGCTGCCCCAATTGACGCCGATGCGCACGGCCTTGTTCCAGCGCACCGCGGCTTCGATCATCTGGCCGAACTGGCGATCGCGCTTGTCACCCTTGCCCACATTGCCGGGGTTGATGCGGTACTTGGACAGGGCCTCGGCGCAGGCCGGGAACTCGGTCAACAGGCGGTGGCCGTTGTAATGGAAGTCGCCGACCAGCGGCACGTCGATGCCCATGCGGTCCAGCTGTTCGCGGATATAGGGCACCGCTTGGGCGGCTTCGGGCGTGTTGACGGTGATGCGCACCATCTCCGAGCCGGCCAGGGCCAGCTCTTTCACCTGGATGGCGGTGCCGATGGCATCCACCGTGTCGGTATTGGTCATGGACTGCACGCGCACCGGGGCGTCGCCGCCCACGGTCACATCGCGCGCACCCCAGCGCACATGGGCCTGGTAGCTATTGCGCACGCGGGGGGCGGCGGCATCCACCGGGGTCAGGAAGTCCATTGCGTCGTCCATCATTTCACCTCGAAACGGGCCACGTGGTCTTTGGCAAAAGGCAGCATGTCGAAAGGCTGGCCACGCACCTGCAGCTGCACCGCATCGACCCGGCCGACCACCACCGCCAACGGCAAGGTACCGGCCACTTCGACCACCTCACCCGGGGCCAGAATACGGCCCAGCGAGACGACGCCCTTGGCATCGGTTACCTTGACCCAGGATTCGGCCTTGGCGGTCAGCACCGCAGCAGCAGCCGACACGGCCACCGGCGCACTGGCCGCCACCACGGCAGGAGCAAGCACCGGCGCAGAAGCCACCGCAGCGGGTGCCGCAGGCACAGCCGAGACGGGTTCGGCCAGCGGCACCGAGGCGTCTGGCGCAGGCATGGCGGCCACAGGCCCATCCGCCACCTCGCCACCGGGCGCCAAGACTGCAGTTGGTTCGGGCGCCTGGGGCCACAGGGCCACGGCTACAGCGCCCAGCAACAGAGCCGCAACCGCCAGCACGGCCGGGTTCCGCAGCTGCGAGCGGAACGAGAGGCGCGGGCCGGAGCCCGGCGGGCGAAACGGTGTGTTCATGGCCGGGGCTTCGGCGCCCAGACGCGATGCGCCAGTGGGCGGCAGATGTTCAAGCACCGGTGCGGGATCGATCTTTAGGTTGCGGCACACGCTGGCGGCCAAGGCGCGCGCAAAGGTCAGGTCGGGCAACAAATCCATGCGGCCAGCCTCCAGCGCCTCCAGTTTGGACACCGGCACCTTGAGCGATACGGCCAAGGCCGCAACGTGCAAGCCCGTCGCCTCACGCGCCTGGCGCAAATATTGTCCGGCCTGCACAGCGGAATTCACTGCATCCGACGCCGGTTGCAGCGCCCCACCCTCCAGCCCCACTGGCTCACTCATCAAATGCACCTCTTTCATAGGCCGCCAATTCACGCGATTGGCCATAGCGTTTTCTCAATTGTTCTACCAACTGCTGCATGGCCTCGCGGTTTTCCATGCGGCGCTCGACCTTGATGCCCAGCCACAGGGACTCGGCGTTGGCCAGTTCGGAATTATTCAACCGGCGGATGTAGAACTGGGCGCGCAGCCATTCGCCGCGCTGGTACAGCAGGGTCGCCAAGTTGTAGCCGGTGATCGGGTTGCCTGCATCCAGCTCGTAGGAACGCGACAAATTACGTTCCGCCTCGGGCAGCAGGCCGGCGCGTTGCTGGCACAGGCCTTGGGCCATCAGGGTCTTGGCCCGGCCGCCATAGGTGGGGTTGGCCAGCGCCTGCTCGAACATCTGTATCGATTCAGGGTAGCGGCCCTGCTGGCACATGAGCCAACCGTAGTTGTGCAAGGTATTGGGTTCGCGGGGATTCAGGGCCATGGCACGGCGGAAGCTGTCTTCGGCCAGACGCATGTCGTTGAGGCGCAGGTAGATCAGGCCGCGCAAATTGAAAGCATCCGCAAAAGACGGGTCCACCGCCAGCGCCTGTTTCAGCTCGTCCAAAGCCACTGTGGTCTGGCCTTGTTCAAAATAAGCCACCGCCAGCTGCATGCGGGTGCGGGCACGCTTGCGGGCCTCGGGCTCGTCAGACTCGGTGAGCAACTCGCCTTGTGCAATCGGTGCAGTCACCTGCCGCGGCGTCGGCGTGCTATTTGTCGTGGCGCTGGAAGACGAAGTCGTGGTTGTGGTGGTCGTCGTAGTACAGCCCTGCAGCCAGGCCAGCACCGACACACAGGCGAACAAACGAACCAACGCACCGATGTGCAGAAAATTTTGCATGCCTCAAGCCCCTTTGGATACTTCGACCACTGGCGGAACCTGCGCCATCATCACAATGCGTTGCTGGGCCATGCGCTTGACCACCTGGGTGCGGTCTTTCACATCACCGGCCAGCTGACCACACGCAGCATCGATATCGTCACCGCGGGTCTTGCGCACCGTGGTCACAATGCCCGCATCACTCAGCATCTTGGCGAACGCCGTCACCCGGGCCATGGGCGAACGCAGCAAGCCCGATGCGGGAAAGGGGTTGAATGGAATCAGGTTGAACTTGCACCATACGCCGGGCCGGCGGTGCTGCTGCACCAGGGCAATCAGTTGCTGGGCATGCTCGGGCTGGTCATTCACACCATCGAGCATGCAGTATTCAAAGGTAATGAAATCGCGTGGCGCGTTGGCCAGATAGCGGTTACACGACTCCAGCAACTCGGCCAGCGGATATTTCTTGTTCAACGGCACCAGGTTGTCGCGCAGCGGGTCGTTGGGTGCGTGTAGGGAGACCGCCAAGGCGACCGGGCAATCCTGGCCCAGGCGGTCGATCATGGGCACCACGCCCGAGGTGGATACGGTGACCCGGCGGCGCGACAGGCCGTAGCCATGGTCATCCAGCATGACCTTGAGGGCTGGCACCAGCGCGTTGTAATTCTGCAAGGGCTCGCCCATGCCCATCATCACCACATTGGAAATGACGCGGTCCGGGGTATTGAGGTGCTTACGTAGAAAGTGTTCGGCAAACCAGAGCTGCGCAAGAATTTCACCGGTGGTGAGGTTGCGGCTGAAACCTTGGTGGCCGGTAGAACAAAAGCGGCAGCCGACTGCGCAACCCGCCTGGGACGAGATACACAGCGTGCCACGGTCGTCTTCGGGAATGAAAACCGCTTCCACGGCATTGCCATCGCCCACATCGAACAACCATTTGATGGTGCCATCGGCAGACTCATGCTGGCTGATGATGGGCAAGCCCTGCACATGGGCACTGGTGGCGAGCTTGCCACGCAAGGACTTGGCCAGATCACTCATCTGGTCAAACTCGGTGGCGCCGCGTTGGTGGATCCAGCGGAACAGCTGGGTGGCGCGGAAGCGCTTCTCACCGAGCCGTTCGCAAAACGCGGCCAAGCCGTCGAGGTCAAATTCGAGCAGGTTGGCCGTCATTGCATACCAGCGCTGGATTTAGCGGGAGTAAACGTTCAGACCGGCGAAGAAGAAAGCGATTTCTTCCTTGGCGGTTTCAGCAGCGTCAGAGCCGTGCACAGCGTTGGCGTCGATGCTGTCAGCGAAGTCAGCACGGATGGTGCCGGCGTCAGCCTTCTTGGGATCGGTTGCGCCCATCAGGTCGCGGTTCTTCAGAATCGCGTTTTCGCCTTCCAGCGCCTGGATCATGACGGGGCCGGACACCATGAAATCGACCAGATCCTTGAAGAAAGGACGGGCTTTGTGCACAGCGTAGAAAGCTTCGGCTTCGCCGCGCGACAGATGGGCCATGCGTGCAGCGATGACCTTCAGGCCAGCAGCTTCAAAACGGGCGTAGATTTGGCCGATAACGTTCTTGGCAACGGCGTCGGGCTTGATGATGGAGAGAGTGCGTTCGATAGCCATAATTTTTTCCTGAAAATTCTGAAATTGGGATTTTTTGAAATTTTGCCAACTAAGCAAAGCCTGCGAGTTTAACCCGGCAGCATGTCCACTTTGCGAACAGGCCCGTAGTCACGGGCGATTGGCGCTATTCTTTTAACGGCTGCGCCCACCACTGCGGCGCTGCCCGCCGTTACCGCCACCGCCAGAACCACCGCCACGCCGTGGTCCGCCCTGGTTCGATTCTTTGCGCTGGCGGGTGAAGCTATCGGCACCAATGTAGCCAAAAGCGGTTTTCATGGGATCGGGCTGGGCGCCGCCAGGCGCGCGGTCCGCCGGGTCTTTGCGACCTTGGCCACGGCCTTTGCCGCCAATCTGGTTGGTGACCAGAGGGTTGGGGCCGGCAGGCGCGTTGACACCCGATGGACGGGGACCGCGGCCACCCGTATTGCGGCCACCACGGGTACGGTTAGGCGCCGGCCGGACATCGGCAGGGTTGGACGGGCGGCGGCTTGGGGCGCGTGCCTGGCGCGGAACCTCGTCAAACTCACTCGCTGGGGCCTTGTTGGCCGCCTGCACCAGGGCCTGAATATCGCGCTCATCCAACTCCATCCATCCACCGCGCTTGAGACCGCGTGGCAACAGCATGGCGCCGTAGCGGATGCGGATCAGACGGCTGACCGCATGGCCCACCGCCTCCAGCATGCGCCGGACCTCACGGTTGCGCCCTTCGGAGATAGTTACGCGGTACCAGCAATTGGAGCCCTCGCCACCACCGTCTTCGATGCTGCCAAAGGATGCCATGCCATCATCCAGCTGGACGCCGTCGAGCAAACGCTGCTTTTCTTCCTTGCTCAGCGCACCCAGTACCCGCACCGCGTATTCACGCTCCAGCCCGAAACGCGGATGCATGAGCTGGTTGGCCAATTCGCCCGAGCTGGTAAACAGCAGCAGGCCTTCGGTATTCAGATCCAGTCGACCTACCGACTGCCATTTGCCTTGGTACAGCTTGGGCAAGCGGCGGAATACGGTGGGCCGGTTCTGCGGATCGTCATTGGTAACCACCTCGCCCACGGGCTTGTGGTATGCAATCACACGTGCCGGCGGTGGGTCGATGCGGAAACGCACGGGCTTGCCGTTCACCTTGACCGAGTCGCCAAACTGGACGCGTTGGCCAATGTGGGCAGGTTCGTTGTTGACCGAAATCCGGCCTTCCAGAATAAGTTGCTCCATCTCCAGCCGAGAACCCATGCCCGCCTGTGCCAACACCTTGTGCAGCTTGGGGCTTTCCGCCTGGGGCGCGAGTACACGCTTCAAGGGCGCCAGATCGGCTATTTCTTCGTCGGCATCGAACTGCCCAGACACCACATCCAGGAAACGGTTCACGGAATCACCCTCAGCGGCCGGACCAGGGGACGGGGGGATCGACAGCCCAGCATCGGCTTGGTCATCGGGCGCAACAAGCGGAGCAGGATCAATAGGGGTGTTATGCATGGGGTGGCCTAGTTAGCTAGCGGGGAATCACCGGTCTCGGTAGATGCCTCAGGTGAAATGGGTGGAATATCGGGTGAATCAGGCGCCGAAGTATCTGCAAGCGGAGCAGGATCTTCCAGCTGGGTCAAGGAAGCCAGCAGCTCAGCGCGCTGGACCGGGTCATCCGCCAGCGGCAGCTGGTCCAGCGAAGACAGGCCCAAATCGTCCAAAAACTGGCGGGTCGTAGCAAACAAGGCAGGGCGCCCCACGGTTTCGCGGTGGCCGATCACCTCAATCCAACCCCGATCTTCCAGTTGTTTGATGATCATGGCACTGATGGTGACGCCACGGATCTCTTCCATGTCGCCCCGCGTCGCCGGCTGGCGGTAAGCGATGATCGCCAAGGTTTCCAAAGTGGCGCGGCTGTAGCGTGGCGGCTTTTCAGGATGCAGACGGTCCAGGTACTCGCGCATTTCGGGGCGGCTTTGAAAGCGCCAGCCCGTGGCCACGTTGACCAGCTCGACACTGCGCTGGGCCCAGTCGTTTTGCAAGTCCAACAACAAGGACTTCACCGTGTCGGCACCCAAGGCATCCTGGAACAGCACGCGCATATCGCGCACAGGCAAGGGCTGCGGTGAACATATCAGCGCAGCTTCGAGGACGCGTTTGGCCTCTGCCGTATTCATGGTGTGGACTATCCCGGAAAAAGCGCCTTCAGCGGCGCGAAATCGACAGCGTGGGGTTTAAAGTGCAGCCAGCCCCAAGGGGTGTCGCAAAACCAGCGAGCGTCAGAACTACTGCCTGAGCCTCAAAACGCTTTCATCCATTGTAACTGAGGCCCCATAACGCCAGTGACTGGCGCATATCATCGGGCAAAGGTGCATGAAAACGCAAGGCAGCGCCGGTCATGGGATGCACAAATTCCAGCTGCGTCGCATGCAGCGCCTGCCGGGTCAAACCAACAGCAGGCGAGCCACCATACAAAACATCGCCGACCAAGGAATGTCCCGTCGACGCCATGTGGACCCGGATCTGGTGGGTACGCCCCGTATGCAAGGTACACCGCACAAAACAGCCCTGGTCGAAATTCTGCAGCAGCGCGATATCGGTCCGTGCGGCTTTTC
The DNA here is from genome assembly GCF_900104385.1 of Rhodoferax sp. OV413. Classification (GTDB taxonomy): domain Bacteria; phylum Pseudomonadota; class Gammaproteobacteria; order Burkholderiales; family Burkholderiaceae_C; genus Rhodoferax_B. The sequence goes on from NZ_FNJA01000007.1 coordinate 236,237, forward strand.
CCGCATGCAGGTTCAAATCGACAGCTGCCATGCGCAAACGATTTCGCGGATCACGGCCAATCGGCAGCTCGACGCTGCGGGTTGCCGGTCCCTGCCAAGGCTTGTGCGCCAGCGCCAGGTATTGGCGGCTGACTTCGCGCGCAGCAATCAAGGCGACCAAGGCATCCATGGTGGCCCGGGTCCGCGCCACCACCATCAAGCCACTGGTGTCCTTGTCGAGCCTATGCACGATACCGGCACGGGGCAGCAATTGGGCCTGCACATCACGCGCCAGCAGGCCATTGAGCAATGTGCCACTCCAGTTGCCAGGCGCAGGATGCACCACCAAGCCCGCAGGCTTATGAATCACCCGCAAATACTCATCCTCGAACACCACATCCAGCGCCATTGCCTCTGGCTTAAACGCCTGGCTTTGCAGCGTGGGACGCAGCTCGATGCTGCCTGTGTCGCCTAAGCGCACTTTGGCAGAAGGCTTGCAAACCTGCTTTCCCTGCAGGGTCACCGCGCCGGATTCAATCAACTGCTGCAGGTAGTTACGAGAAAACTCCGGCACCAACTCGACCAGCGCACGGTCCAGCCGCGCGCCATGCTGTGCCTCGGGAATAAACAGCGGGCGAAGCTCGGACTCCACCATGTCGACGGCACTTTCCACCGCCTCTTCTGCCACAAGGTCGGTCGATATAATCAAATTGCTTAGTTTCAAGAAAGTAGCCAGTGATGTTGCGCTCTAGATTATCGGTGTTCCCCAGCTTGTGGATGGCCAGTTTGGCCGTCGTTTTATCGGCTTGCTCGACTGTGGCCGAAGACAAAACAGTCAATTGGAGCCCCAACAAAATTTATTCAGAGGCAAAAGACGAGCTCAATGCCGGCGCCTACGACAAGGCCGCCGGCTTGTTCGAGAAACTGGAAGGGCGCGCTGCAGGCACACCACTGGCACAGCAAGCCCAGCTTGAAAAGGCTTATGCACACTACAAGTCAGGCGATAAAGCCCAGGCTCTGGCCACGCTGGACCGCTTTCTCAAGCTACACCCCGCCAGCCCCGCACTGGACTACGCGCTCTACCTGAAGGGTGTGGTGAATTTCAACGAGGACCTCGGGATGTTCTCGTTCATAACCCGCCAGGACCTGTCGGAACGTGACCAGAAAGCGGCCAAGGAGTCGTTCGAAGCATTCAAGGAATTGAGCACGCGCTTCCCTGACTCACGCTACACCCCTGACGCGGTGTTGCGCATGACCTATATCGTCAACTCCTTGGCGCAGTACGAAGTGCATGTTGCGCGCTACTACTACACCCGCGGGGCCTATGTAGCAGCTATCAACCGTGCACAGGCCGCGTTGACCGATTACAGCAATGTGCCGGCGCTTGAAGAGGCTCTGTACATCATGGTGAAGTCTTATGAAGCTTTGGGCATGACACAGCTGCGTGACGATACCCAACGGGTACTGGCGCAAAACTACCCGCAAAGTGAATATGTCAGCCGAGGCTTCAAAGCTAAGGACTCGCCATGGTGGAAGCTGTGGTGAGCGCGCGCAGGTGCGCCAAGGCCAGCTGAAATTCGACTTCTGTCTTTAGCACCCGCATCGGCGGCAAGGCAGAACGCAAGCGTTTACCGTACCCCATCGTAACCAGGCGGGTGTCGCAGACCACCAGCATGCCCTGGTCTGATTCGTGCCTAATCAGGCGGCCGGCTCCCTGTTTTAGAGCGACTGCCGCTTCAGGCACAAAGTAGTCCATAAACGGACTACCTCCCAGGGACTCTATACGCCGGGTGCGCGCTTCCACCACAGGATCATTAGGCGGTGGAAACGGCAGCTTATCGATGATCACCATCTGCAAGCTGTCACCCGGCACATCCACACCCTCCCAAAAAGAGGCAGATGCCACCAGCACACAACCCGGCAAGCCATTGGACGCGCCTAGGCGAAGGCGCTCCATCAGCTGACGCTTTGGCCATTGCCCCTGCACCAATACTTCGATAAGCGGGTCGTCGGCAAAAGCGGCCTGCAAACTATCGCCAATCGCCCGCAAAGCCCGCAATGTGGTTGTGAGCACCATGGTGCGCCCTCCTAGATTGCGCACCGCCTCGGCCGCGAACACCGCAACCTGCGCGCTATGCGTTGGGTCATTGGGCTTGGGCAGCTGGCGCGGCACGTACAAAGTAGCTTGCGCAGCGTAATCAAACGGACTGTCAACGCGTAAACATATGGCGTCGGGCAGACCGCAGCGCTCGGTAAACCAGGTCAAACCTTCATCATCACCCAAGGTTGCCGAAGTGAACACCCAGGACTTGGAGGATGCAGATTCACTGCCATCCAGCAAACGGGTTTGTACTGCGCTCGCGATGTCCAGGGGTGATTCTGTAAGACGCAGTTGCGCCCCCACATCCAGCCAACGCACCGACTCTGGTGCACACGGATGGGCAAACTGCTGTGTGCGCTCAGCCAGTGCAACGGCCCGTTCGTGCAATCGCACGAAGTCTGGCGCCAGCTCGGTCACCGTATCCAAAGCCGATATAGCCTGCCGCAAGGACGCCGCCACATCGACCATGGCCTCATCCCATAGATCTTCAGACACGCCATCGGGCGCTGCGCCAGCCCAGCGTAACTTGGTACCCGCTGGCATGGAGCCCAACACCAGACGCAATTCGCGCGTGGCCCGCTCCAAAGCAAAAACCACATCTTGCCAAGCCACCAGGCCACGCGCCTGCTGCAGCCCTGCCGCCAGCACGTCTCGCCCAAAATCCAGCAGTTGCCCCGTACCGAGATGGTTACCCAAGAACTGCACACCAGTTTCGTTGAACTGGTGCGCCTCGTCGAAAATCGCGATCCGCGCGCTAGGAAGCAGCTCGGCCATGCCCGACTCACGCACCGCCAAGTCGGCAAAGAACACATGGTGGTTGATCACCACCACATCGGCAGCCAATGCCTCCCGGCGCGCCAAATTCACGTGGCAGGCTCGGAACTGAGGGCACTGCGCCCCCAGGCAGTTTTCACGCGTGGATGTAACCAGTGGCAGCAGGGAAGATCGTTCGTCCAGATCAGAAAGCTCGGCCAAATCCCCTGTTCGGGTGGACTGCGACCACCGCTCAATTTGGGCCAGTATCGGTAGTACTGCCGCAGCCAAAGGCGTACCCATGCGGGCCTGCCCCATCCTGTGCAGGCACAAGTAGCTGCCACGCCCCTTGAGCAAGGCGGTACGCAACACCAGACCCAAGGCCTGCAGCAGCCCAGGCAAGTCCCGTCCAAACAACTGGTCTTGCAATGTTTTGGTGGCAGTGGATAGCAACACCCGCTCGCCACTCAGCAGTGCAGGCACCAGATAGGCAAATGTCTTACCGACGCCTGTACCCGCCTCAACCACCAGTACACCGCCCTCCTCCACGGTACGGGCAACCGCCAGCGCCATGTCCAGCTGCCCTTGTCGCGGGGCGAACTGTGGCGTCGTCCGAGCCAAGGCCCCGAGCGGAGAAAACGCTTCAGCGACCTGGCGCTGCAAATCCATCAGGCGGGCTCTTTGGGATCAAGCGCAATTTCCAGGCGAGAAATCCTGTCACGCAATGCCAAACGCCGCTTCTTCAGACGCTGCAGCATGAGCTCGTCCAAGGGCATATGCTCGACCAACCGGTCTATGGTGGCATCCAGATCTGCATGCTCCATGCGTAGCTCTATCAAATGGCGTTCTGGTGAGTGGAGGTTGACGTTCAAGGCAGCAATCTGTGGCGAAGGGGGCCGTCTTGCCCCGTAGATGACGGGATAATGCGGATATTCAAATGGGTGTTCGCATTATCCGCGGACACGTTCCCTGCGCCAACTACCCAACGAAGCATCTCACCATGACTCCAGGTTTCAGGATTACGGCTTCTACCGGACTACACAAGGGTGATCGGGAGTACCAACAGGACCAATTGATCCTGTTAAGCCATGCCCGAGTGACTGGCTGTGTGCTCGGCGTCATTGCCGATGGCATGGGTGGACGCAGCGGCGGACGCAAAGCATCCGACCAGGTCATGATGACGGCCAAGCAACTGTTTGAGCGCTTCGACCCCTATGCCGACGATGCGACGGCCATGCTTAAACATATCGTCGCGGAGGCGCATCTGGTCATCAAGCTAACTGCGATTTCCGCCGAGGAGGAGCCCCATAGCACTGCGGCTCTGTTCCTCATCATGCCCACAGGGCAATGCTATTGGGCCCACACGGGCGACTCACGCATTTACCACTACCACAAAGACAAGCTGCTGAAACGCACGCTGGACCACTCTTACGTGCAAACCTTGGTGGAGCGCGGGGAAATCACCGCGGAAGAGGCCAATAGCCACCCCGACTCCAACATCCTTCTGGGCTGCCTGGGCACCGAAGCCGACCCACCCATCGACGTACACATGCAGCCGCAACTGCAAGCCGGCGACGCGATTATGGCCTGCAGCGACGGGGTATGGCATTACTTCACCGAAACCGAATTGGGCGCGGTGCTGTCGGGTATGTCGGCCCGGGATGCTACGGGGTTTTTAATCGAAAAGGCCCGGTCCAGGGCACGTGGCACTGGCGACAACCTGTCGCTGATCGTGATCAATATCTCCGAGCTTTAAGCGGCCGCCGCAGCCGCGGCAGATCGTTCAACGAAACAGCTTGAACCCGGGCAGTTGGCCCCGGGCCGCCTGCTCACCCGCGTCCAGCTGTCGGTCTTCACCGACAGTGCAACCCCATGATTCCATTGGGATTTTTGCTTCGCCTGGCAAAGCATGTCGGTGAAAGCAGACAAGTTGCACCTGGAAAAACACATTACGCCTTTGATTTCATTGCATATTTTCATTGGCACGCATCTTGAGAAGTAAAGCCCATCTGGCAAAGGCTTAAAGCTTTCAAACGGCATTTTCACAATATGAGCCACCCATGCCAGACCTGGAGCGATAGCTCCTTTTGTTAGAGCATGCAGGTCTAAGGGCCCGCGTATTTCAAGAACAGGTGTGTGAGATGTTGATTGTTTTAAACCTCGTGGTCGTGGCATTGGTTTTTGTCTTGGTACTGGCGATTGCCGCTGCGGCCTCCCCGCCGCCCACATCCTCTACCTCGTCAAGCCTATTACGAAGCTCGCAACAGTCTGGCAGCCGGTCCGGGGAGGAAGTCCCTCCAGCGCATGACTCCCCGCTGGTCATCGCAGCAGGCTTGCAGTAGGCCATGCTGGCCGAGCCAAGCTGGCCCACAGGCACGCATACTTGGGCGGATAGCATGAAAAATTGGCGCTATGCGGACAGCAGCACGCCGCATGCTCCCAGCATCAACAAACATGGTGTTTTTGGCCACCGGGAAACTGACATGCCAGACACCGTGCAGCTGGAGAAACTCGTAGCCCAACGCACAGCGGAGCTGGAAGAAATCATTGCGCAATTGCGCAACCGCCAGCAGCAGTTGGAAGCCCAACTCCACCATGACGAATTGACGGGGCTGGCCAATCGCAAGTTGCTACAAGACCGCTTCCATTGCGCAATGGAGCGGGCCAAACGCAACGGTGATTGCTTTGCGGTCCTGATGGTCGATCTGGACGGGTTCAAGGCCATCAACGACCACTACGGGCACGCGGCTGGCGACACGGTTCTGGTGGCGGTGGCCCGCCGCCTGCAGGCCTCGGTGCGAACTTGCGACACAGTGGCGCGGCTTGGCGGCGATGAGTTTGTGCTGCTGGTAGAAGCCGTCCGCGATGCCAAGGAAGTAGCCTTGGTCAGCCGCAAATTGACACGCATCTTGTCTCAAACCATTCAGCTGGACTGCGGCACCGCGGTATCGGTGGGCGCCAGCATCGGGCTGGCTCTATACCCGGGGGACGGACCGGACTTCGCACACGTGCTGTGTGTTGCCGACCGGGCCATGTACAGCTGCAAGAACACCCACAGGATGCGACTGTAAAACCATGCCGATCGCCAAACAACCAGTCCAGCGCCGCATAATGCTTTCCAGTGGAAATCGCCGACTTGCCGTGGGCAAGCCGTTCGCTGCAACAGTGATCACCCCAGTCACCCGCACTCCTACCGAGCACCCATCCGCCGCCATGCTCTCTGACGCTGACCTGCACACCCAGCTCAAACTGCTGCAACAGCAGCACCAGGCCTTGCAAGCAGACTATCGGGATTTGCAGGCCGAAAAGCAAAAACAGGAAACCTCCGCCGACCTCTGGCTCAAGCAACGCACGCGTGAACTGCAAGCCGAAGCACTGGAGCAAAAAAAGGCCGAAACACTTCAACGGGTGTTCTACCGTATTGCCGAGCGCGCTGCAGCAGATTTGTCGTTCTACGACTTCCTGCATTCCGTCCATAGCTTGCTGGGTGAATTGCTGTATGCCAAGAATTGCTACGTCTGCCTGTACGACGCGCAAAAAAACCTGAAGGACTTTCCCTACTACGTGGACGAACGCGATGGCGACACTCTTCAGCGCAGCAACGTACCCTATCGCCGCGGCTTGACAGAATTCGTGCTGAGCACAGCCCGCCCCCAAATCATCAACGCCAAGCGGCTCCAGGTCTTGCAAGCGTCCGGCGAAGTGACCGAAGGCAGCGGCGACATGAGCTTCTCCAGCTGGCTGGGTGTACCCATGCACATCCGTGGAGTTGTGGGCGGCATCCTGGCCGTACAGGGCTATGAGCCTGGCATTGAGTACAGCGCCTCCGATGCAGACATTCTTTCCTTCGTGGCCAACCATGTCAGCAGCGCAATTGAGCGCTACCAGGCTTTGGACGAGCTGCGTAAGTCCGAGGAACGCTACCGCACCGTGATCGAAAACGTAGGCGTCGGCGTGGTAGTCATACAGGACAGCCGCATGGTATTTGCCAACCCCAGTCTGGTGCGCATCGTGGGCCATCCGCTCGACTATCTGCTATCTAACCCCTTTACAGCCGCAGTACACCCCGAAGATGTGCCCGCCATGCTGGACCGGCACCAGCGTCGGCTGCGCGGAGAAAATGTGGAGTCGTTTTACGGCTTTCGGGTCATCACCCAGCAAGGCGAAGTGCGCTCCCTGGAGCTGTCGGCCGTCAAGATCGAATGGAGCAAACGCGACGCCACCCTGCTCTTCGTGGTAGACGCCACGGCACGCCTGCAGGCCGAGCAGACGCAGCGCCTGACTTTGCAAAAGCAGTCAGAGCTCAACGACATGAAGTCGCGCTTCATTTCTGTAGCTTCTCACGAGTTCCGCACACCTCTAGCAATCATCCTCTCCTCAGCAGAACTGCTCAAATACTACGGCGACCGCTTGCCAGAAGCCGAAAAATCCGAGGTCATCGGCACCATCGAGAATGGTGTGCAGCGGATGACGCGCATGCTCGACCGGGTGCTATTGCTGGGCAAGGCAGAAGCGCAAATGCTGGAATTCCAACCCCGCGAACTCAACCTCGCAGCACTGTGCAGGAGCATGGTGGAGGACGCCCGCACCCAACAGCCTAAAGCCCCGTGCAGTATGGAAACCCACTTCACCGACATGCCGGCCGCCGGCCTGTTCGACGAAAAGCTGCTGCGCCACATATTTGGCAACCTTCTGTCGAATGCCATCAAATACTCACCGCAGGGCGGCACGGTCAGCTTTCGCGTCTTCCCACAAGACCAACATATGGTGTTTGAAGTGGCGGACCAAGGCATAGGCATTCCCGCCGAAGAAATCCCCCATCTGTTCGAACCCTTCCACCGCGCCAGCAATGTGGGCGACATCCAGGGCACCGGCCTGGGCTTGGCGATCGTCAAAAATGCCGTGGACTTGCACAAAGGCAGCATCCAAGTCAGCAGCTCTGCGCAACATGGCACCTGCTTCTCAATCCGGATTTAAGGCTAAGGCGACGTAATCCGCCTCAAAGGCGCGCTATAAAATGAAACCGAGAAAGCAAGCATGGCGTGAGTAACGACGTTGAGCGACTACGGAAACGCCAGCACAGCCATTTTTCGTAGTCCATCTACACGCCCGGGGGAAGCATGGCGCGCATTCTGGTGATTGAAGACGAGGCTCCGATCCGCGGAAACCTGCTGCGCTTCATCCGGCTTGAAGGCTACGAAGCCGTAGAAGCCACGGATGGGCGCTCCGGCCTGCTGGCCGTACACGACCAACTGCCGGATTTGATTTTTTGCGACGTGATGATGCCCCAATTGAATGGCCTGGACCTGCTTGCTGCCATCCAGCGGGCACCGGCACTACGGCATATTCCGCTGATTTTTCTTTCGGCCAGTGCAGAACCAGAGTTGCTTGACGAAGCCCTGCGCCGTGGCGCCAGTGGCTACCTGACCAAACCCTTCAACTTCACGCAGCTGCGGGCGGTCCTGCAACAGCATCTACCACTTAGAGCGGCCGCTGGTAGCGCGCAGCCGACCAAGCTCGCGCTCGACTGAACATATGGCGCGCATCCTGATTGTGGACGACGACCCGGCCCTACTGCGGCTGCTGTCGCTGCGCCTGCACTACGAGGGACATACTGCCATAGAAGCCAGCAGCGGCATGCTGGCCCTGGCCAAACTGGACCTTGAGCTGCCGGACATGGTGATTACCGACCTGCGCATGCCCGGCATGGACGGGCTCGAACTCTTTGAAGCCGTGCACCGGCGCTATCCCCTGCTTCCAGTGTTGATGCTGACCGCCAACGGCACCATTCCCGACGTGGTGAAAGCCATGCAAAGAGGTGTGTTTGGCTACGTCACAAAGCCGTTTGAGGGCGTAGACCTGATGCGCGAAGTAGAACGGGCGCTGGCCGTGTCATCGGCATTGGGTGCCGACATGCCTGCCGACGGCAAGGGCGAGTCCTGGCGCGAAGCCATCGTCACGCGCAGCCCGCGCATGGAAAAACTGCTGGCCGAGGCACGCCTGATGGCCCAAAGCGATGCGTCGGTGCTGATCCATGGCGAAAGCGGCACTGGCAAAGAGCTGCTGGCGCGTGCTCTGCATGCGTCCAGCGCGCGCCGCCAGGAGCCGCTGGTGGCGGTGAACTGCGGGGCCATTCCTGAAAACCTGGTCGAATCCGAGCTGTTTGGCCACACCAAGGGCGCATTCACCGGCGCGGTGCGCGACAGCGTGGGGCTGTTTACCAGCGCCCACCGTGGCACGATCTTTCTGGACGAAATTGCCGACTTACCACTGGCCATGCAGGTCAAACTGCTGCGCGTGCTGCAGGAGCGCGAGGTCCGCCCGGTGGGCGCCGCCAAGTCGCACAAAGTGGATGTAAGGGTGATCTCCGCCTCCAACCGCCGGCTCGAAGACGAAGTGGCCGCCGGCCGCTTCCGCGAAGACCTGTTCTACCGCCTGAATGTGGTCAGCCTAACGCTGCCGCCGCTGGCCGAGCGCCGCGAAGACATCGCCCTGCTGGCCAACCATTTTATGCGCACCCTGTCACAACGCTATGCCAAAACCATCAGCGCTTTCGCGCCCGGCGGGCTGGAGCAGCTCAGCACCGCACCCTGGCCGGGCAATGTGCGCCAGCTGCAGAACGTGGTCGAAAAATGTGTGGTGCTGTGCACTGGGTCGCTGATTGCCGCCTCCCTGGTGCAGAACGCGCTGACCAGCCAGGGCGCCGAGCTCCTGCCGCTGGATGAGGCGCGCAAAGAATTCGAGCGCAGCTATCTGACGCAGCTGCTGAAGATCACCAACGGCAACGTGGCCCAGGCGGCCAAGCTGGCCAAACGCAACCGTACGGATTTCTATGCGCTGCTGGCGCGGCACGAGATCGAATCGGCACGCTTCAAAACCTGAAGCAACAACCCTGTGGGCAACAAAAAAGCCGATAAGTCTTGGACTTATCGGCTTTGATTTGGTGGGCGATGCAAGTTTCGAACTTGCGACCCCTGCAGTGTGAATGCAGTGCTCTACCCCTGAGCTAATCGCCCTGAATTCGTTATCAGGTAAGCCTCAAATTATACAACATTATTTTCGTGATTTCGCCAAACCGTTTTACCGCCGCTGGATTTATCGAGTTGCTTCAATAGATCCAGATGCGCTACGGTTTCGTCCTCTCCCGCCAGTAGCACGGGCAGCACAAAACCGGACAAATCCATTTGCGGCACGGCCGCGACCGATGTGTCCTCGTCGCCCACATCGATCAGCAGCGCATCCTGGCCGCGCGTCAGGTTGATGTAGACCTTGGCCAGCAGCTCGGCATCCAGCAAAGCGCCGTGCTTGTCACGCACCGTACGGTCCACTTCCAGCCGGTCGCACAAGGCGTCCAGCGAATTGCGCTTGCCCGGATACAGCTCCTTGGCCATGGCGAGGGTGTCGACCACCCCACTGACAAAGTTCTTCAGCGGCGGCTTGCCCAGGCGCTCAAGTTCCTTGTTCAGGAAGCCGACGTCGAACGCCGCGTTGTGGATGATGATCTCGGCATCGGCGCAGAAGGCCAGAAACTCGTCGGCAATCTCTGCAAACTTGGGCTTGTCGCGCAAGAACTCGGTGGTGATGCCGTGCACCCGCAGCGCGTCTTCGTGGCTGTCGCGCTCGGGGTTGATGTACTGGTGGAAGTGGTTGCCGGTGAGCTTGCGGTGCAGCAGCTCGACGCAACCGATTTCCAGGATGCGGTCGCCACCCGTCGCCGACAGGCCGGTGGTTTCGGTATCGAGAATGATCTGGCGCATAAACTATCTTTTTAATAGCTGCTCGTGCAGGCAGTACCTGCGCTAACGGCCCATTTCATCAATGATTCTCTTTGGCGTGGTTGATGGTGTACTTGGGGATCTCCACCGTCACATTCTGCTGTGCCAGCAAGGCCTGGCAACCCAGGCGCGACTGGGGCTCCAGACCCCAGGCACGGTCCAGCAGGTCTTCTTCGTTCTCGTCCAGCTCGCCCAGCGACTGGAAGCCCTCGCGCACGATGACGTGGCAGGTGGTGCAGGCACAGCTCATGTCGCAGGCGTGCTCGATGTTGATGTGGTTGTCCAGCATGGCTTCGCAAATCGAGGTGCCGGCCGGCGCGCTAATTTCGGCACCTTGCGGGCAGTATTCGGGATGGGGGAGTATTTTGATGACGGGCATATCAGATCGTGGCTATGTTCTTACCGGACAGGGCATGTTGGATGCCCCGGTTCATGCGCGCGGCGGCAAAGGATTCGGTGCCGTCGGCCAGACGCTTGGTGGCGGCTTCGACCAGCTTGGCATCGGTGAGGGATTTGGCTTGCAGCAGCTCGGCCCGCAAGGCGTCGACCTCGGCACGCTCGGCGGCAGACAGTAGGTCGCCGTCGGCATCCAACGCGCTCTGGGTGGCCAGCAGCATACGGTCGGCATCAACGCGGGCTTCGACCAGGGCGCGGGCCTGCATGTCCTGGGCGGCGGTGCTGAAGCTGTCTTGCAACATCTGGGCGATCTGTTCGTCGCTCAGGCCGTAGGACGGCTTGACCGTGATCTGCGCTTCCACGCCACTGCCCTGCTCTTTCGCGGCCACGCTCAGCAGGCCGTCGGCATCGACAGTGAAGGTGACGCGGATGCGCGCTGCACCGGCGGCCATCGGCGGAATGCCGCGCAGCTCGAAGCGCGCCAGGCTGCGGCAGTCGGCGACCAGATCGCGCTCGCCCTGCACCACGTGCAGCGCCAGCGCCGTCTGGCCGTCTTGGTAGGTGGTGAAGTCCTGCGCCATGGCGGTGGGGATGGTCTGGTTGCGCGGCACGATGCGCTCGACCAGGCCGCCCATGGTTTCTATGCCCAGCGACAACGGAATCACGTCCAGCAGCAGCAGGTCTTCAGCGCCGCTGTTGCCAGCCAGCTGGTTGGCCTGGATGGCGGCGCCCAGCGCAACCACTTCGTCGGGGTTCAAGTTGGTCAACGGCGGACGACCAAAGAATGCGGCCACCGCCTGCTGCACCTGCGGCATGCGGGTCGAGCCGCCGACCATCACCGTGCCCTGCACTTCGTCGACGCCCAACTTGGCATCACGCAGTGCCTTGCGCACGGCGGCCATGGTGCGGGCCGTCAACGGGGCCGTGGCGGCTTCGAAGTCGGATTTCTTTACGTCAAATCGCAGGTTCCCGCTGGATAGATCTGCGCTGATAGCTACAACATCTGTAGCAGACAAGGCTTCCTTGCAAGCCCGGGCTGCGGTTTGCAGCGCCACTTTGTCGGACGCAGTGGCGGCCTGCTGGCCGGTCTGCGCAAGCACCCAGTCGGCCAAGGCGCGGTCATAGTCGTCGCCGCCCAGGGCCGCGTCACCACCGGTAGCGATGACCTCGAACACGCCCTGGCTCAGGCGCAATATCGAAATATCGAAGGTGCCACCGCCCAGGTCGTAGACCGCGTAAATGCCTTCGCTGGCGTTGTCCAGGCCGTAGGCGATGGCGGCCGCTGTCGGTTCGTTGATCAGGCGCAGCACGTTCAGGCCGGCGAGATGCGCCGCGTCCTTGGTGGCCTGGCGCTGGGCTTCGTCGAAGTAGGCGGGCACGGTGATCACCGCACCGTACACATCGTCGTTGAAGCTGTCTTCGGCCCGGAAGCGCAAGGTCGCCAAAATCTCGGCGCTCACTTCGACAGGCGATTTATCGCCGTGCACGGTCTGCAGGCCGACCATGCCGGGTTTGTCGATGAACACGTAGGGCAGTTTTTCGCGCTGGGCGATGTCGGCCAGGCCGCGGCCCATGAAGCGCTTGACCGAGGCGATGGTGTTCTCGGGATCGCTGGCCTGGGCGGCCAGGGCATCAAAGCCGATCTGGCGCTTGTCGCCCGCCAGGTAACGCACCACGCTGGGCAGGATCACGCGCCCCTGCTCATCGGGCAGGCACACGGCCTCGCCGCTGCGCACGGTGGCGACCAGCGAATGGGTGGTGCCCAGGTCGATGCCCACGGCATGGCGCCGCTGGTGCGGGTCGGGCGACTGGCCGGGTTCGGAAATTTGAAGAAGCGCCATCGGGGGTTTTCAGTAGTTCTAGGGGCTAATTGTCACAGCAGGGCGGTACCCATTGCGTCGAGGCGGTCGTCCACGTCGCGGGCAAAGCGCTCGATGAACATCAGGGCGCGCACTTGCTGCGCCGCCTGCGCGTAGTCGCGGTCCACGTCCAGCAGGCGCGCGCATTCGGCCAGGCTGTCACGCCGGGCCTGCAGCACTTCGGTATTCAGCGCCTCCAGGGCCGCCGAGCTGTCGGCATCGTCCAGGGCCTCGCGCCACTCCATTTGCTGCATCAGAAAGGCTTTGGGCATGGCCGTGTTGTTCTCGGCCTGGATGCCGGCGCCATGCAGCTCGCACAGGTAGGCAGCGCGCTTCAGCGGATCTTTCAACCTGGCCCAGGCTTCGTTGATGCGCACCGACCACTGCATGGCCACGCGCTGCGCGGCGCCGGCCTGGGCCGCAAACCGGTCCGGATGCGCCTCGCGCTGCAGCGCCTGCCAGCGCGCCTGCATGGCCGCATGGTCCTGCGCAAACTGCACGGGGATCTCAAACAGCTCGAAGTCGTTGGATTGGAGGTTCATAGGTGCCAAGAAAAAACCGCCAGCACACAGGGCGCGGGCGGTTGGTGTTCGGAGTGCTGCCGTTAGATCCGGAAGCTTTCTCCGCAGCCACATTTGTCCCGCTCGTTCGGGTTCTCGAACTTGAAGCCTTCGTTCAGGCCTTCACGCACAAAGTCGAGCTGGGTGCCGTCGATATAGGCCAGGCTCTTGGGATCGACCAGCACCTTGACGCCATGGCCTTCAAAGACGATGTCTTCCGGCGCCAGCTCGTCCACATATTCAAGCTTGTAGGCCAGACCCGAACAGCCGGTGGTCTTGACACCCAGACGCACGCCCACACCCTTGCCACGTTTGGCCAGGTAGCGGGTCACGTGCCGGGCGGCGGCCTCTGTCAACGTCACAGCCATGTTAGTGGACCTGGGCGGCTCCGTGTTTTTGCTTGTAGTCAAGCACTGCGGCCTTGATGGCGTCTTCGGCCAGGATGGAGCAGTGGATCTTGACCGGCGGCAGCGCCAGTTCTTCGGCAATCTGGCTGTTCTTCAGCGCCGCCGCTTCGTCCAGGGTCTTGCCCTTGACCCATTCGGTCACCAGCGAGCTGGAGGCAATCGCCGAGCCGCAGCCGTAGGTCTTAAAGCGCGCGTCTTCGATCACGCCGGTAACCGGGTTGACCTTGATCTGCAGCTTCATCACGTCGCCGCAAGCCGGTGCGCCGACCATGCCGGTGCCCACGCTGTCGTCGCCTTTTTCAAATGAACCCACGTTGCGCGGGTTCTCGTAGTGGTCTACCACTTTTTCGGAATAAGCCATGGTGTTTACCTCTTCAATTCAAATCAGTGCGCCGACCATTGGATGGTGCTGATGTCGATGCCATCTTGGTACATTTCCCACAAAGGGCTCAGGTCGCGCAGCTTGGCCACGTTGACCTTGATGGTATCGACCGCGTAGTCAATGTCGGCTTCGGTGGTCCAGCGACCAATCGTCATGCGCAGGCTGCTGTGGGCCAGCTCGTCGCTGCGGCCCAGGGCGCGCAGCACATAGCTGGGCTCCAGGCTGGCCGAGGTGCAAGCCGAACCACTGGAAACGGCCAGGCCCTTGATGCCCATGATCAGCGACTCGCCTTCGACGTAGTTGAAGCTCATGTTCAGGTTGTGCGGCACGCGTTGGGTTTCGTGGCCGTTGATGAAAACCTGTTCCACGTCTTTCAGGCCGGCCAGCATGCGGTCGTGCAAAGCCTGGATACGGACGTTTTCGACGGCCATTTCTTCCTTGGCGATACGGTAGGCCTCGCCCATGCCGACGATCTGGTGCGTGGGCAAGGTGCCGGAACGCATACCGCGCTCGTGGCCACCGCCGTGCATTTGCGCTTCCAGGCGGATGCGTGGCTTGCGGCGCACGAACAGCGCACCTATGCCTTTGGGGCCGTAGGTTTTGTGCGAAGTCAGGCTCATCAGATCCACCGGCATGGTGGAAATATCAAACGCGACGCGGCCGGTGGCTTGCGCTGCGTCCGAATGGAAGATCACGCCTTTTTCACGGCAGATCGCACCGATGGCGGCAATGTCCTGGATCACGCCGATTTCGTTGTTCACGTACATCACGCTGGCCAGAATCGTGTCGGGGCGGATGGCCGCCTTGAAGACTTCCAGATCGACCAGGCCGTCGGCCTGTACGTCCAGATAAGTCACTTCAAAACCTTGGCGCTCGAGTTCACGGCAGGTGTCGAGCACGGCTTTGTGCTCGGTCTTGACCGTGATGATGTGCTTGCCCTTGGTCTTGTAGAAATGCGCGGCGCCTTTGAGCGCCAGGTTGTTGGACTCGGTAGCACCCGAAGTCCAGACGATTTCACGCGGGTCGGCACCTATCAGTGCTGCAACCTGCTCGCGGGCTTTTTCAACTGCGGCTTCCGCCTCCCAGCCCCATGCATGGCTGCGGGACGCAGGGTTGCCGAAGTGCTCGCGCAACCAGGGAATCATCGCATCCACCACCCGCTCGTCGCAGGGGTTGGTGGCGCTGTAGTCCATGTAAATGGGGAAATGGGGGGTGGTGTCCATTGGCTAGCTCTCAAAAATCTCGGTGAAGGCTGGCTTTAAAAAAGCGCTATTAAGAAATTACTATTTGGCAAACACGTTGCAGTCATTACGACTTGGCAAACACGTTGCCAAGGGCGAAAACCGAATTCGGCCCGGTAATGCGCATTGGCTTCACGACCGGCATGCTGGAGATCGCACGCTTGACCATGGGCTTGCTTTCGATCTGCACGCCCTTGGCGAGCTGTTCGTCGACCAGCTTTTGCAGGCTGACGGAATCCAGAAACTCGACCATGCGGGTGTTCAGCGATGCCCACAGATCATGGGTCATGCAACGGCCGGCTTCGCCCAGGCAGTTTTCTTTGCCGCCGCACTGGGTGGCATCGATAGGTTCGTCCACCGACACGATGATGTCAGCAACAGTGATCTCGGCTGCCTTGCGGCCCAAGGTGTAACCGCCGCCAGGGCCACGGGTGGATTCGACCAGATCGTGGCGGCGCAATTTGCCGAACAACTGTTCGAGGTAAGACAGGGAAATCTGCTGGCGCTGGCTGATAGCGGCCAGCGTGACGGGGCCATTGTTTTGGCGCAAGGCCAGATCAATCATGGCGGTGACCGCAAAACGGCCTTTGGTGGTGAGTCGCATCGCAAGCTCCTTCTGGTTGGCTGTACTGGTTGTGAACATCGGGCCGAAACTGCGTTTCAACAGACCCCGGCACCCTTTTCCTCCAGCTTGCAACCGCTTTAATCACGATTGCGCGCCCTCAACTGCTGGTTTTTCTTTATTGACACAACGATTATAGCAGAGAAGCCCATCAAATCCGTCGGGTAACGATACCAATCAGTCACATTTAGAACGGTAGGTTTTTTGATAGCGCGTTACAGCACCACGTTGTCGTGGCCCGAGGCGCCGAAAGCCTGGGTTTTCAGCAGCGCCAGCTGGTCGCGGACCCGGGCGGCCTTCTCGAACTCCAGGTTCCGCGCATGCTCCAGCATGAGCTTTTCCAGGCGTTTGATTTCGCGGGCAATGTCTTTCTCGCCCATGTCCTCCACCTTGGCGCGCTGGATCGCGTCCTGTTCCAGTTTCTCGGCCTCACGGCCTGATTTCTCGCTGTACACACCATCGATCAGGTCTTTCACCTGCTTGACGATGCTGCGCGGCGTGATGCCCTGGGCCAGGTTGTGCGCAATCTGCTTGGTCCGACGTCGCTCGGTTTCGTCGATCGCCTTGCGCATCGAATCGGTGACCTTGTCGGCATAGAGGATGGCCCGGCCATTTAAGTTCCGCGCAGCCCGGCCAATTGTCTGGATCAGCGAACGCTCGGAGCGTAAAAAGCCTTCCTTGTCGGCGTCCAGGATCGCCACCAGCGACACCTCGGGCACGTCCAGCCCTTCGCGCAGCAGGTTGATACCCACCAGCACGTCGAACGCGCCCAGGCGCAGATCGCGCAGGATTTCCACCCGCTCCACCGTGTCCACATCGCTATGCAGGTAGCGCACCTTGACGCCGTTTTCGGTCAGGTAGTCGGTCAGCTGCTCGGCCATGCGCTTGGTCAGGGTGGTGATGAAAACCCGCTCGTTCTTCTCGACGCGGATACGGATCTCCTGCAGCACATCGTCGACCTGGTGGGTGGCGGGCCGCACTTCGACCTGCGGATCGACCAGGCCGGTGGGCCGCACCAGCTGCTCAACCACCTGGCCGGTGTGCTCCTTTTCCCAGTTACCCGGCGTGGCCGTGACGAACACCGCCTGGCGCATCTTGGTCTCGAATTCTTCAAACTTCAGCGGCCGGTTGTCCAGCGCGCTGGGCAGGCGAAAGCCATATTCCACCAGGGTGGTCTTGCGCGCCCTGTCGCCGTTGTACATGCCGCCGAACTGGCCGATCAGGATGTGGCTTTCATCCAGGAACATCACCGCATCCTTGGGCAGGTAGTCGGTCAGCGTAGACGGCGGCTCGCCCGGCAAGGCCGCGCTCAGATGCCGGGTGTAGTTCTCGATGCCCTTGCAGTGGCCGATCTCGGTCAGCATTTCCAAATCAAACCGGGTGCGCTGCTCGAGCCGCTGGGCCTCCACCAGCTTGCCCATGCCGACCAGCTCCTTCAGCCGGTCCGACAGCTCCATCTTGATGGTCTCCACCGCCGCCAGCACCTTGTCGCGCGGCGTCACGTAATGGCTGCTGGGATACACAGTGAAGCGCGGAATCTTCTGCCGGATACGACCGGTCAGCGGGTCGAACAGCTGCAGGGTTTCGACCTCGTCGTCGAACAGCTCGATGCGGATCGCCAGCTCGGAATGCTCGGCCGGGAACACATCAATCGTGTCGCCGCGCACGCGGAACTTGCCGCGGCTGAATTCCACGTCGTTGCGCTGGTACTGCATGCGGATCAGCTGGGCGATCACGTCACGCTGGCCCATCTTGTCGCCGGTGCGCAGCGTCATCACCATCCGGTGGTAGCTCTCGGGCTCGCCGATACCGTAGATGGCCGACACCGTGGCCACGATCACCACGTCGCGCCGCTCCATCACACTCTTGGTACAGCTCAGGCGCATCTGCTCGATGTGCTCGTTGATGGCCGAGTCTTTCTCGATGAACAGGTCGCGCTGCGGCACATAGGCCTCGGGCTGGTAGTAGTCGTAGTAGCTGACGAAGTACTCGACCGCGTTGTTCGGGAAGAACTCGCGGAACTCGCTGTACAACTGGGCGGCGAGGGTCTTGTTCGGCGCGAACACGATGGCCGGCCGGCCCAGGCGGGCGATCACATTGGCCATGGTGTAGGTCTTGCCCGAACCGGTCACGCCCAGCAGGGTCTGGAACACCTCGCCATCGTTTACGCCCTCGACCAGTTGGCGGATCGCCTCGGGCTGGTCGCCGGCCGGCGGGTACGGCATGAACAGCTCGAACGGAGAATCGGGGAAGTGGATGAATTCGCCGGCCGGCTGCTCGGGAGAGGTGGACGGATACAGGGACACGGTTTCAGTCATGGGGCGCAGACTCCAAATCGACGGGATAGCGGCAGAAAACCCGATACTGTATAGGAATACAGGTTTACTTGTGCGACAGCAGGGTCAAACCAATCAGACGCGACACCACCGCCGCCAGGTAAATCACCCCGGTGAACATCTCCAGGCTGGCCAGCGCGCGCGCATGCGGGGTGATGGGGATCACATCGCCAATGCCGGTGCTAGACAGCAGCGCAAAGCTCAGGAACATCAGCTCGGTCCAGCTGCGCGGGTCGCTGGCGTTCACCGCGGCCGCAAAGCAGCCGGGCTGCAGGGCCTGGGTCAGCACAAACAGATAGGTAAACGCCCAGGCCAGCAAGGTGAAGGTGGCACCGGCGGCAAACAGTTCGTCGGTGGTCGCGCGGTGGTCCTCCAGCATGTAGGCGATCAGGCAAAAGGCGGCGTAAAAATAGAACACCGCCTCCAACGCCGCCGACCAGGGCAGCAGCTCTGGCATGCCGAACAAGGCCTGCAGCGCCAGCAGCACGATCGCCGGCAAGCCGATACAGATGCTGACCCAGAGCAGGCCCGGCGTGCGCCGCACCATGCGGGTGGTGATGCCCAGCACCACAATGCCAAAGGCACCAAAACCGATACGCCCGGCCTCGGTGTTTTCAATAAATGGATAGAGCACCATGCCCAGCAGCTGCACCATGAGCAGGATCGCGGACGGGTGGCGGCGGGTGGTGATGTAGAGACGCAAATAACGCATGGCGCGATTGTCCGGCAAGCCAGCCACCACATAGCTGGGCCGCCCCCAAAATACATGCCGAATCGGCAGTTCACGCATATTCTGCTTGCGCAAGCAGCTATCAAAAAAATAGTATTTCGCCTGCACCCAACATGGTTTCATGCATTTCCAGCAGCCGGGCTGCCTGCTGCGGCGGCTAAAATTCCAGGTTGCCCGGGTGCGCTTTGCTGCGCCGGGCGCCCTCTTCCAGACCAACTCCATAGGACTTTTCCATGTCATTGTTCACCGCCGTCGAAATGGCACCGCGCGACCCGATCCTGGGCCTGAACGAGCAATTCAACGCCGACACCAACCCCAATAAAGTGAACCTGGGCGTGGGCGTGTACTTCGACGACAACGGAAAGCTGCCCCTGCTGGCCTGCGTGCAAGCCGTGGAAAAGCAAATGACCGACGCCCCCAAGCCCCGCGGCTACCTGCCGATCGACGGCGTGGCGGCCTATGACTCGGCCGTCAAAGGCCTGGTCTTCGGTGCCGATTCCGAACCCGTCACATCCGGCCGCGCGGTCACCGTGCAAGGCATTGGCGGCACCGGCGGCCTGAAGATTGGCGCCGACTTCCTGAAGAAGCTGAACCCCAGCGCCAAGGTGCTGATCAGCGACCCCAGCTGGGAAAACCACCGCGCGCTGTTCCAGAACGCCGGCTTCGAAGTCGACAGCTATGCCTACTACGACGCGGCCAAGCGCGGCGTCAACTTCGAAGGCATGCTGGCCTCGCTGAACGCCGCCGCTGCCGGCACCATCGTGGTGCTGCACGCCTGCTGCCATAACCCCACCGGCTACGACATCACCGCCGCCGAATGGGACCAAGTGGTCGCCGTGGTCAAGGCCCGCAACCTGACCCCCTTCCTCGATATGGCCTACCAAGGCTTCGGCTACGGCATTAAAGAAGACGGCGCCGTGATCGGCAAGTTCGTCGCCGCCGGCCTGAGCTTTTTGGTGTCTACCTCGTTCAGCAAGAGCTTCAGCCTGTACGGCGAACGCGTGGGCGCACTGAGCGTGCTGTGCACCGACAAGGAAGAAGCCGGCCGCGTGCTGAGCCAGCTGAAGATCTGCATCCGCACCAACTACAGCAACCCGCAAATCCACGGCGCCACCGTCGTGGCCACGGTGCTGAACACCCCCGAGCTGCGTGCCCAGTGGGAAAGCGAACTGGCCGAAATGCGCGTGCGCATCAAGGCCATGCGCCAAAAGCTGGTCGACGGCCTGAAGGCTGCTGGCGTCCAGCAAGACATGTCCTTCATCACCAGCCAGATCGGCATGTTCAGCTACTCCGGCCTGAGCAAGGACCAGATGGTGCGCCTGCGCAACGAGTTCGGCGTCTACGGCACCGACACCGGCCGCATGTGCGTGGCCGCGCTGAACAGCAAGAACATCGACTACGTCTGCGCGTCCATCGCCAAGGTGGTTTAAACACCCCATCCCCGGCGTGAGGCCGGGGTTTGCTATTCAATCAATAGCTGCTAGCGCATACAACATATGCGCTAGCAGCTTTTTTTATGCCCGATCTTCCTGCTGGGCCTTGCGCCGGGCCGTCCAGCCCAGCATGCCCAGGCCGACCAGGGTCAGGGCCAGGGTGCCGGGTTCGGGCACGGCTTTGACTTCGAAGTCGGCGCCAGCAACGAACAGGCCGGTAATGGTGAACGACTTGATGATGGCGCCAGACTCCTGGAAGCCCAGAAACTGCCCCGAGTTCAGGCTGCCGTCGGTCAAAAAGCTGAACTGCAGCGCATCCAGCAGCACATTGTTCGCGTCATAGGCGGCGATGGCCGCTGTACTGTCGCTCGGTGCCCAATTGAAGAAGCCGCCAAAGCCCGACACCGCCGTGTCGAAGGTGAAGGTCATGGTGGTGGTCGTGTCGTCATTGGTGGCCACCATGGTCTTGTCGGAATTCCAGTCGCCGTTGCCGTCAAAGCCGTAGCCATCGGTATTGCCGAACATGGAATTGGCGCCCGTGCTGGTCCAGGTGATGCCGGGCACCAGCTGCAACGGGCCGTTGCCGCGGTAGATGTTGTTGATAGGCATCGTCAGCTGTGTGCCTCCCACCAAAGAAGTCACCGGCACGGCCGATGCCGTCACCGGCAAGCCCAAGGCGCCGGCTACCAGGCAGGCTGCGCCCACGCAACGGGAAATTGTGTTTTTCATAGTCTCAACCCAGGAAATAAAAAAAGTCCGGTGCCCGCCCGCAGACGGGCACCGGTGGGAGAAAAGCCTGCGCCTACTGGGTTTCCAGCGTGAAGGACGCGTCTATCTTTTGCTGGCTATTGCCGGTGCTGGGCAGGCCCAGCAACTGGTAGGCCATGTGGCGCAGGTACAGCGTGGTGTTGCCGTACCACTGCAGCGACACCATGTTGGCATCGCCGTTCAAAGCCGGCACCTTGCGGAAGGTGGCGTCGCTCTTGAAGGTGCTGCTGTCCACATACGGGTCGACCCAGGTCAGGTTCTTCTTGTCGGCGCTGGCGATCCAGCCCAGGCCGTAGCCGCGGTTCGCCTGGGTCAGGCTGCCGCCAGTCGGCCAGCGGGTCGGGTTGGCGCTGTCGATGCGCAAATAGCGGCCGGCAAAACCGGTGGCCTCGAACGACACCAGATTCGGGTCGGTCGGGTCGGCCAGGCCGGGCACGGCCTTCCATTTGAAGTCGGCCGGCAGCTGGCCGTTGGCGGTGTCATTCAGCTGGGTGATCATGCCGTGGAACCACGCGTGGGCCACGTAAAACGGCGTGCCGCCTTCGGAATATGTGGTCTTGATGCGGGTGCTGACGGGGGTCACGGTCACGCCGTAGTGCGCCTTCAGCGCATCCAGCTGGGCCTGGGTGACGCGCACGGTGTTCGCATGGCGTACGCCTTCGGGCAGCTTGAAGTCCACGCCATTGGTCAGCTTGGTCCAGGTCGCCGGGTCGGAGTCCAGGTTGGTGGTGGTCCAGCAGCCAAACACGCCGCCATTGCCGTAGTAGTCGGCGTACATGTACCAACGCTCCTGGCCCGGCACCTTGATGACCAGTGGGCCTTCGGTGCCCTGCATCACGCTCTGGTTGGCGCCGCGCGTCAGGTAGTTGGGCGAGATGCGGGTGAACGAGCCCGCCAGCAGGCCGGCGCCGGAAGACTTGGCGACCTGGATGTCCTTGCCGCTGCCGGTTTCGTCCTTGTAGAACAGATAGTTGCGGTTATTGAACGGTACGACGGTAGCGTCGATCTCGTCGTAACCGGGGTCGAACAACACCTCGGGCACCGGGTTCACCAGGGTGTTGAAGTCCTTGGTGTAGCTCACATAGGTGCGGCCGCGGTCGGCATTGCCCGACCAGACGATGGCGTACTTGCGGCGGTCCGGGTCGTAATAGGATTCGGGTGCCCAGGCGTGCGGCTTGGTGTTGCTGCCCAGCGCAGTGGCCATGGTCAGGAAGCGCGGGTTGGTAAAGGTGATCAGGTCGGTCGAGTCGGCCACGAAGATGCGCGAACTCGGCCGGTTCCAGTAGTTGGAGTCGTTGACCGCCAGGGTCCAGTCGGTGGCGATGTAGACGAACTTGCCGTCGTTCTTGCGCAGAATGTAAGGGTCGCGGATATGGCCGGAGCCGGCGATGCCCTGGATGGTGGTGGGCGCCTGGTACACCGGTTTGCCATCATTCAGACCGGTCCAGTTCAGGCCGTCGGTGCTGAAAGCCAGGTGGAGGGAATCGTTCGGCAGGTCTTGGTTGGGACCAAAGTAGCTCATCACCCAGGCCACGGAGTTGTCGGGGCTGGTGTCGGGAGGAATGTCGCCGGAGCCGGCGGTTGCCGTCAGCTCGGTCGAGGTAGCGGTCAGCGCGTCGGAGCCGCCGCCGCAGCCGCCCAGCAGCAAGGCCGAGGCGAAAAATACCGTGCTGGCCTGCGCCAGCTTTTTGAAGAATGCCATGGTGTTAGGTGCTTTCTTGTTTGCTATCGATGTACGTCCTTTGTTGAAAATGGGTTTAGGGCTGGGTGAATTCCCGCCCGCTCAAAACGACCGCCAGAGTTGCTCCAGGGTTTGCCATGTTGTCTGTCTCCTTTTGTTTTTTGTCGCGTGCCAGCCTGTATGCAAATGGCCGGCCGCTGCGGCATCCTAGGGAAACTTGCCATATATATCCAATATAGATTGGCAGATATTCAATGCCAAAATCAGCATTGGTGGATACCCTTTGCCCACCATTCCCCACCGACAAGGAGCCTGCATGCACACCGTTTTCGCCCCCCGCCGCAGCCTGCTGCGCAACCGTGGCCAGCACGACAGCGGCAAGGTCGAGATGGTCGAACTGTTCTTCGACCTGGTGTTCGTGTTTGCGATCACCCAGCTGTCCCACACCCTGCTGGCCGACCTGGGCCCGGCAAATGCGCTCCGCGTTGGCCTGATGCTGGTGGCGGTGTGGTGGGTGTGGATCTTTACCTCCTGGGTGACCAACTGGCTTGACCCGAACCGCCCCTCGGTACGCGCCTGTCTGCTGGTGTTGATGCTGGCCGGGCTGGTGCTGTCGGCCTCGGTGCCGCAGGCCTTTGGCGACAAGGGTTGGGCATTTGCCCTGGCCTATGCCGGCATGCAGGTCGGCCGCACCCTGTTCATGCTGTGGGCGCTGCGCGGCCAGCCTTTGGATAGCGTGCGCAACTTTCAGCGCATTCTGGTGTGGCTGGTTTCGTCCGGTGCGCTCTGGCTGATCGGTGGCGGGGCCGAGGGGCCTGCGCGCCTGGCCTGGTGGGGCTTGGCGCTGGCCATCGAGCTGCTGGGGCCGGCGCTGTTCTTCTGGGTGCCGGGCCTGGGCCGGTCGCGCATCCAGGACTGGAATGTGGACGGCAACCACATGGCCGAGCGCTGCGCGCTGTTCGTCATCATCGCGCTGGGCGAGTCGCTGCTGGTCAGCGGCGCCACCTTTGCCGGCCAGCCCTGGAACAGCGCCACGGCGCTGCCGTTTCTGGTTTCGTTCGTAGGTACGGTGGCGATGTGGTGGCTGTACTTTGCGGTCGGTGCCGAACATGCGCACCACCGCATCGTCCATGCCGAGGACCCGGGCCGCCAGGCGCGCATCGCCTACACCTATCTGCACGTGCTGATCGTGGCCGGTGTGATCGTCTGCGCCGTCGCCGACGAACTGGTGCTCGCGCACCCCGACCATGCCGACACCGCCGGCATCGCCGCCATCCTGGGCGGGCCAGCGCTTTATTTGCTGGGTACAGCGCTGTTCAAGTGGGTCACCAACACCCGCCGCCTGCCGCCGCTGTCGCACCTGGTCGGCCTGGGTCTGCTGGCGGTGTTGGTGGTACCCGCCCTGCAGCACACGCTGAGCGCGCTGGGGCTGGCAGCGGGCGGCGCAGCCGTGCTGTGGCTGGTGGCAGTGTGGGAATCTATCGCACTGAAAAAATAAGGTGAAACAAGCCTCCAGCGCTTATTTCACCTGCGCTAGCAGCTACATAAATAGTAGCAATTAAAGCGCCTGGCCGAGCCGGGCGATGCCTTCTTCGATCTTCTCCACACCCACGGTGGCAAAGCTCAGGCGCAGGGTGGACTTGTCGGCATCGTGCGCGAAGAACGGTGCGCCGGGCACAAAGGCCACCAGCTTCTCGATCGCGCGCTTGGCGAACGCGCTGGCGTCGCGGCCTTCGGTCAGCTTGGCCCAGAAGAACATGCCGCCCTGCGGCGCATTGAAGGTGATGGCGCCACCCAGCTCGCGCTGCAGCGACTCGGCCATCACGCGGGCGCGCTCGGCGTAGACCTTGCGCACCACGGCCAATGTGCCGTCTAGGCGGTTCAGCGTCAGGTAATGGGCGGCCGTGGCCTGGGTCAGGTTGCTGGTGTGGGCGTCGCTGAACTGCTTGCACATGGTGGCGTTGGCCAGCAGCGCGGGTGGGGCAATCATCCAGCCCACGCGCAGGCCGGGGCTCAAAATCTTGCTCATCGAGCCGCAGTGGGCCAGCCAGTCGCGGCTGCCGGGCACATCGGCGCTCAGGGCCAGGATGCTGGGCGGTGGCGGCTGGTCGAAATACAGCTCGCCATACGGGTCGTCTTCGACCACCAGGGTGCGGGTGCGCACGGCGATGTCCAGGATGCGCTTGCGCCGCTCCAGGCTCAGGGTGGCGCCGCTGGGGTTGCCGAAGGTGGGGATCAAATAGACCAGCTTGGGCTTGTGCTCGTCGATCAGCTTTTCCAGCGCGTCCACGTCCACGCCATTGGCGTCGATGGGGGCGCTGATCACCTGCGCGCCGTACAGGCGAAAGCACTGGATGGTAGCCAGGAAGGTCGGGCCTTCGACGATCACCTTGTCGCCGGGGTTGATCATGGTCTTGCCGATCAGGTCCAAAGCCTGCTGGCTGCCGGTGGTGACTATCAGGCCGTCGGGTGCCACGCTCACGCCCTTGTTGCCCATGAACTTGCTGAGCTGTTCGCGCAGCGGGTTAAAGCCCTCGGTAGCGCCGTATTGCAGCACCGGGCCGGGGTTGTTGGCCAGCACGGCAGCGGTGGATGCGGCGATGCCTTCCACGTCGAACAGCGCCGGGTCGGGGAAGCCGCCGGCAAAGCTGATGATGCCGGGCGTACCCAGCAATTTGAAGAGTTCGCGGATGGCCGAGGTTTCGACGTTCTGGAGGCGGTCGGCAAATGGCAAGGACGGCAGGGACATGGTGGTTTCTCGCTTTCTGGCCCCCATTGTCGCCAATGTCGTGCGCAGGATTCCTGCGGCCAACAGCAAATTTTATGGTTGCACCCGACCTGGGTTGCAAAGGTTTTCAGCAAGCGCTCAAAACCCTGTAAATCGTACAGAATGTCTACGTATGTAAACCCACACCGAATCCCCCACCACCAACCTCAGGACGCGCTCTATGCCAGATATTTCGGTATTTTTCCAATCCGTCAAACTGCCCGTCATGTCCGAGGTCGCGCATTTGCTGATCCGCACCTTGAACGACGAGAACGCCTCCGGCCCGCAGGTGGCCGCCATCATTGCCAAGGATTCGGCGCTCACTGCCAAGCTCTTGCGCCTGGCCAACAGCGCCAGCTTCGGCCTGAGCCGCCATGTCAGCACAGTGGACGACGCGATCAGCCTGGTCGGCATGGGCCGGGTGCGCACCCTGGGCCTGGCCGCATCCATGGGCGACGCGTTTCCGGTGGTCGACGGGCTGGACCGCGGCGAGTTCTGGCGCAGCTGCATGGTCAGCGCCGGCTATTCACAATGGCTGTCGGCCCATCTGGGCATGGACGGCAGCCAGGCCTGGCTGGCCAGCATGATGGTGCGACTGGGCGAGCTGATGATTGCCCAGGCCCAGCCCAGCAGCCTGCAAGAGATTGAAAAACTGCCGCACCAGCCCGGCGGCCGCTGGGAGCGCGAACAGCGCATCACCGGCTTCAGCGAAGGCCAGATCACCGCCGAGCTGGCCCGGCGCTGGAACTTCCCGGCCGAGATCGTGCGTGCGCTCGACACCTCGTCCGACCCGATGGCGGCCAAGCCATTCAACCGGCTCGGCGGCATCGTCCACTTGTCGATGCTGCTGGCCGACATGCCGGCCGGCGGGCCTGAGATGCTGGACGCCTTGCCCACCGACGTGGTGCACGCCCTGCAGCTGAATCCCGAGTGGATGCGCGCCAAGTTCCCGGCGCCCGATTCCTTCATCGACATTTCCAATCTGTAAGAGCCTGTTCACAGTCTATTTGGGGCCGCGCAGTTGCCTTTTCGGGATGGGCTGGTAGGCGCAGCGTGCAGCCAATAGCCCGGCTATTGGCAAGCGGTGCAACACCCCAGACCGCCCGAAAAGGCAGCTGCCCTGCGGGTTGGGGAGAAATCGGGCGATTTGTCCGCCATCCCCTTTGTATGGGCAGGGAGCCCATGCTGCAGGTGCTGACAGCCAACTCATCCCGATTGCTCCCCAACGCGACCCCCAATAGACCGTGAACAGGCTCTAACTGGCGCTGCGGTGTAATGGAGGTATGAACCGCGAAAACATAGTTGGATTTTTTGCCACCCTCCAAGCCGCCAACCCGATGCCGGTGACCGAGCTCGAATACACCAGCGTGTTCGAGCTGCTGACCGCCGTGCTGCTGTCGGCCCAGGCCACCGATGTGGGCGTCAACAAGGCCACGCGCCGCCTGTTCCCGGTGGCCAACACGCCGCAGGCGATTCTGGACCTGGGGCTGGACGGGCTGGAAAGCTACATCAAGACCATAGGCCTGTACCACAGCAAGTCCAAGCACCTGCTGCAGACCTGCGAGATGCTGGTCCGCCTGCATGGCGGCCAGGTGCCGCGCACCCGCGAAGCCCTGGAAGCCCTGCCCGGTGTGGGCCGCAAGACCGCCAACGTGGTGCTGAACGTGGCCTTTGGCGAGCCCACCATGGCAGTGGACACGCATATCTTCCGCCTGGGCAACCGCACCGGACTGGCCCCCGGCAAGACCCCGCTGGATGTGGAGCGGGGCCTGCTCAAGCGTATACCGCCAGCCTACATGGTGGACGCCCACCACTGGCTGATCCTGCATGGCCGCTACATCTGCCAGGCGCGCAAGCCGCTGTGCTGGCAGTGCGCGGTGGCGCGCTACTGCGACTATCAGCCCAAGACCGCCGCGCCCTGAGCATGCTGGGGATCGATCCACGTTCCATCGTCCTGCTAGCGGGGGCGATGGGTTTGCTGATGTCGCTGGTGCTGTTTGTGTTGCGGCGCAACTATCCGCCCACCATCCAGGGCCTGGGCGAATGGGCGGCCGGGCCGTTTCTGTGCTTCATCTCGACCCTGCTGTTTGGCGCGCGCGGGCTGATCCCCGACTTCGTCTCGGCCGTCATCGGCAATCTGTTTCTGCTCAGCGGCTCGGCGCTGTTCTACATCGGCAGCCAGCGCTTCCACCGCCAGCCCACCTCCTTGCGGCTGTGGGGCGGGTTGATCGTGGCGTCGGCGCCGGTGTTTGCCTGGTTCGTGCTGGTGCAGCCGAATTACGTGGCACGCCTGGTGGTGTTCACCAGCCTGATGGTCTGCCTGTTCTTCAGCCATGCCCGGCTGCTGTTCAAGCACGGGGCCGACCACATCTTCACCCAACTGACCGGCGGAGTGCTGTTGCTGCAAACCGGCTTTCTACTGCTGCGCCTGGTGACCATCCCGATAGACCCCCATACGCAGGGCATATTCGACGAATCGCCGTTCCAGGTTATCTACGTCGTGGCCTATGCGATGTGCGTGCTGCTGCTGTCGATTGGCGTGGTACTGATGGCATCCGAACGGATGCGCAGCGAGTTTGAATACCTGGCCACCCATGACCCACTGACCGCCTGCCTGACCCGTCGCGCGCTGATCGCCGCCTGTGAACAGGAGCTGGAGCGCAGCCGCCGCCACGGCCACCCGCTGGCGCTGATGATGCTGGACCTGGATCACTTCAAAAACATCAACGACACGCATGGCCATCTGGTCGGCGACCGGGTGCTGGTGGACTTTGCCGACAGGGTGGGCCAGCAACTGCGCCTGCCCGACCGGCTGGGCCGCTTTGGTGGCGAAGAGTTTGTGGTGCTGCTGCCCGAGACCAGGCTGGACAACGCGCTGCATGTGGCCGAGCGCATCCGGCACAGCCTGGGCCAGAGCACCGGCCTGCCGGTCTGCACCGCCAGCATCGGCATCACCACACCGCACAGCGACACGGATACGGTGGACCACCTATTGGCGCGGGCCGACCAGGCGCTGTACCGCGCCAAACATCTGGGGCGGGACCGGGTGGAAAGCAGCTGAGCTGAAGATTTATACAAAAACACCCGTTAGCGCAATCTGTTCCTACGCTAGCAGCTATTGACTCAATAGCAAATCGGTTTACAACGGAGCCCGGGTCGACGGGCTTTTGTCGGTCACATCCAGCAGCAGCAACAGCATCCAGCCGTCGCTGTACGAGGTTTCGCTGGCGCGGTACCAGCGACCATCGCAGGTATCCACCAAGAAGTTGCGCTGCGGCTGGCTGCGCCGCTTGGCATCGGCGGCACGCAGCCAGGCTTCGATGTCGTCGGACACCACGTTCGGGCCGACCCGCTGCGCATGGCAGTGGCGGATGATGTCGCCAAAACTTACCGCGTCGCGCGGCACAGCAAACAAGGTCAAGAAAGCCGGGTTAGCCACGGCCAGCCGGTCCGACGGGTCGAACAGCGCCAGTGGCACATCGCCCATGTCCAGGCCCGACAGCAGCTGCGCCACTTTCAGCGGGTCGCCCAGCATGCGGAATGTGCTGTAGGACGGCTGCGCCGGCGGGGCCTCCAGCGGCCCGGGCACGGTAGCCGCCGACTGGTCGCCCAGCACCACCACGCAGTCCCGCCCCAGGTGCTTGGCGCGGTACAGCATCTGGTCGGCCAGGCGCAGCCAGGCTTCGACGCTGGGCACGTCGGCGGTGAGCTCGGCCACGCCAAAACTGGCGGTCACCAGGGCCTCTTCCAGCAAGGGCTGCTCGTGCAGGTCGCGGCGCAGCCGGTCTAGTACCTCGCGCGCAGCGGCGGCCGAGGTCAGCGGCAGCAGCACGCCAAACTCCTCGCCGCCGTAGCGGCCGCAGACATCGGTTTCGCGCAACACCCGGTTCAGTGCAGCGGAGAACCGGCGTATCGCCTCGTCGCCCGCCGCATGGCCGTGCAGATCGTTAATGCGCTTGAAGTAATCGAGGTCGGCCAGCACCAGCACCGCGGCTTCGCCGTGGCGGCGAAAGCGCACGAACTCGGCCCGCACCAGCCGTTCCCAGTGGGTGCGGTTGAACAGGCCCGACAGGCCGTCGTGCTGGCTCTGGTGGCGCAGCTCCAGGCTTTGCTTCTTCAGGCGGTGGATGGCTTTGCGGGCGATGTAGCTGATCAGGATGGGCTGGCAGATCATCAGCGGCAGGCAGGCCAGCACGGTCGGCAGGGTGGACGCAGGCTGCCAGTGCCAGCCAAACACGGCGATGCCCAGCAGCACGCCAGCCAACTGCCAGAGCAGGCCGCGCGCCAGCAGCCGGCCCCCACCGCCGGCCATGCTGTCCATGCTCAGCAGGCTGACGGTGAGCACGCAGGGCAGCAGGTTGAACTGCATGGACACCATCCATATGCCGCCCAGAAAGTGGTCGGCCAGCAGGTTGCGGCGCTCGGCCTCGCGCGGATTGGCGGCACGCCGCGCCAGCCACCAGCCGATCTGCGGGCCGACAAAGCAATGCAGGACCGGCCCGATCCAGTACCACATCGGCGATTGGTTCTGCAGCAGTACCGCAGCCGTCATCACAAAGCCCAGGGCCAGCCCGGCCATGCGCGACAAATAGCTGCGCCGCGCAAAATTCCGGTGGTTTTGCAGTACCTCTTGCGACAGCTCGGAGCTTAGTTCGGCCATGGTGACAGACCGGCGTGGCGCATCACTGTGCGGCGGCCAGGCGCGCGGCCAGCCACGGCTCCAACTCGGCCGCCGGCAGCGGCCGGGCAAACAGATAGCCCTGCAGCACCGGGCAGCCGCGCGCGATCAGAAAGTCGGCCTGCAGCTGGGTTTCCACGCCCTCGGCCACCACCACCAGGCGCAGGCCATCGCCAATGCGCAGCACGGTATTGGTCAAAGCCTGGGCAGCAGGGCTGTCGGCCAGGTCCTGCACAAAGCTTTTGTCCAGCTTGAGCTCGTGGATAGGCAGGCGGTGCAGGTAGCCGAGCGAGGAATAGCCGGTGCCGAAGTCGTCCAGCGACAGCCGGACCCCCAGGGCATGCACCGCCTCGATGGTGGCCAGCACGCTGCGGCCGCTGTCCATCACCACGCTTTCGGTCATCTCCAGCACCAGATCGCTGGGTTGCAGGCCATGGCTGCGCAGCAAGTCGGCCACCAGCGTGGGCAAGGCCGGGTTCTGGAAATTGCGTGCCGATAAATTCACCGCCACCTGGGGCACGGCCACGCCGCGCCGGCGCCAGTCGGCCATCTGCCGGCAGGCTTCGGCCAAGGCCCAATGGCCGAGCTCGTCGATCAGGCCGCATTCCTCGGCCAGCGGAATGAACTGGGCCGGCGACACCGGCCCCAGCCGCGGGTGGGTCCAGCGGGCCAGGGCTTCCACGCCGTACAGCGAGCGGCAACCCGCGCCACTGACCTGGGGCTGGTAATGCAGGTGCAGGCCGCCGTCGCGCAAGGCGTTGCGCAGCGCATCTTCCAGCGCCACCCGTTCCTGGGTGATGCGGTTCATGTCGTCGTTGAAGAAGCGCAGGCAGCCCCGGCCATCGCGCTTGGCCTGGTGCATGGCCTGGTCGGCATGGTTGAGCAAGGCATCGAAGTCCAGCCCGTCATCGGGGAAAACGGCCACGCCGATGCTGGCATTCGGATACACGGTGCCGCCGGCGAGCGGTACCGGCTCGGCAATCGCCAGTAACAGGCGTTCGGCGGCGGTGGCTGCCTGCTCGTTAGAGCACTGCTGCAGCACGACCACAAACTCGTCACCGGCCTGGCGCGCCACCAGGTCCCGGCTGCCTACGCCCAGGCCCAACCGGCGGGCGATCTCGCGCAGCAGCTCATCTCCCGCGCCGTGGCCTTGTGCATCGTTGACCTGCTTGAAGCGGTCGATGTTGATGAACAGCACGGCCAGCGGCGTCTGGGTGCGCCGGGCGTCGGCCAGCGCGCGCTCGGCCTGGGTGCACAGCAGCTTGCGGTTGGGCAGGCTGGTCAGAGCGTCGTAATAGGCCAGGTGGTGGATGTGGGCACGCGACTCTTCGCGCTCCATGGCCAGCGCGCACAGGTGCAGGCTGACGTCGATCAGGCGCTGGTGCAGCGCGTCGGGGCCGCGCTGGCTGCGGTAGTAAAAAGCAAAGGTGCCCAGCACCCGGCCGTCGCGCGCCATGATCGGGCTGGACCAGCAGGCCACAAAGCCCAGCGGCAGGATCAGATGCTTGTATGGCGCCCACAGCGGGTCGGTGGCGATATCGGTCACCAGCACCGCCTCGCCGCGCCAGGCCGCGGTGCCGCAGGAGCCTGTCACAGGACCGATGGCCAGGCCGTCCAGCGCGTCCGAATACAGCTTGGGCAGGCTGGGCGCGGCCAGCGGGCGCAGGCGCCCTTCCGCGTCCACCCGAAGGATGGACGCGGCCACCTCGGGCGCGATGCGTTCCACCTCACGGCAGACCAGCTCCATCAGTTCAGGCATGGGCAGCTCTTGCACCATGGCGTGCAGCAATTTGTACTGCAGCACCTCGTGCATCTTGGTCTGGGTGATGTCGGCCAGCACGCCGACCACCCCGTTGAAGCGGCCTTGCGCGTCGAACAAGGGGTTGGCCACGATGGACACCCACAGCGGCCGGCCAGACTTGGTATAGAGCAAGACCTCGGCCCGCCCGCCACCGGGCTGCTGCAGGTCGCGCTTGATGCGTTCCACCACCTGAACATCGGTGTGCGGGCCGGACAAGGTGGCGCTGACAGTGCGGCCCAGAACCTCGTCCAGGGTGTAGCCAAACATGCTGGTGAAGCCGGCGTTGGCGTAGACGATGCGGGTATCGGGCCCACCGACGATGAAGGCGTTGTCGCTCTGGTTCACCACCTGCAGCAGCTGCTGCATCGGGTCTTGCTGCGCAAGGGCCACCGGAGCGCCCGCCTGGTTGGCATCCGGATCAACAGCAGCCAACGGACAAGGCTTATTCATGGGCTCGGCAGGCAAAGAATGTAAATCTAGTCTACCAGCCCGTTTACAAAAATGCGTGCTGCCGACAAACGCCATACCGCAGGGAAACCCTTGTGGCAAGGCGATTAAATTTCACAAACAAATATAGCCTCTAGCGCAGATACAACCTGCGCAGACAGCTATTTATTCAATAGCAATCGCCGCCAGCCAGGTTCAGCTGGACGCTGCATCGCTCTGCGATACGCCGGCCGAGGCAAAGCTGGCCATGTCGCGCAGCACCAGGCAGGCCGATTGCAGCAGCGGCCAGGCCAGTGCAGCGCCCGAACCCTCGCCCAGCCGCAGGCCCAGATCGAGCAGTGGCTGCGCCCCTAAGTGGTGCAGCATCAGGGCATGGCCGCGCTCGCCCGAGCTGTGGGCAAATACGCAGCGTTGCAGCACCAGCGGCTGTAACGCATGCGCCACCAATACCACCGCGCTGGCGATGAAGCCGTCCACCACCACCACCCGGTTTTCCTGGGCAGCCTGCAGCACTGCGCCCAGCATGGTGGCCATCTCGAATCCGCCAAAAGCCTCCATCGCCTCCAGCGGATCGGTCACACCCGCATGCCGCTCCAGCACCTGGGCCAGCACCGCAATCTTGCGCTGCAGGCCGGCATCGTCCAGCCCGGTGCCCACACCGGTGCAGTCGGCAATCTCCAGCCCGGTCAGGCGCGCCATCAGCAGCGACGCGGCCGAGGTATTGCCAATGCCCATTTCGCCGAGCAGCAAGACATTGCCCGGCAGGCTTTTGACCACCGCCCGGCCCTGTGCAACGGCCCGTTCGCATTCGAAGGCGCTCATCGCAGGCTGCTCCAGCGCATCGGCCGTACCGTAAGCCACCTTGTAATCCAGCAAGCCGGGTCGCGGCGCAAAGTCATGGCGCACGCCGCAGTCCACCACCGTCAGGTCAATGCCATGCTGCCGGGCCAAAACGCTGACACAGGCGCCGCCGGCCAGAAAGTTCTCCACCATCTGCCAGGTCACGTCGCTGGGATAGGCCGACACGCCGCGGGCTGCCAGGCCATGGTCGCCGGCAAACACCACCAGTTGGGGCTGCTGCAGCTCGGGCGACTCGCTGCCCAGGATCTCGCCCAGTTGCAGAGCCAGGGTCTCCAGGCGGCCGAGCGCCCCCAGGGGTTTGGTCTTCTGGTCCAGCTTGTTTTGCAGGGCTTGGCTTAAGGTGGAATGGGACAGGTCGGACAAAGGCATGGGGCGGGCTCGTGATAGGAACAAGGGGAAACAAGGGGAACAAGGGGGAAAAGTCCCGGACATTACAGCAAACAAACATCCTGTATGCCGCTGGTATGGGACTTGCGTTACGCTGTTAGTGGCCGTTAAGGGCAAACACCAGCAAAAGTGCACCACTTTGGAGCCTAGAATTTGAAGGCTCAAAGGTGTTCAGCTACTCTTCTTTTTGACCACCGTAATAACAGGATTAACAGGAAATATTGATGAAAAAAATCGTTTTGACTCTCGCACTCAGCGCGTTGTCGGTTGCGGCTCTGGCCCAAGGTAAAGACCTCAAGGTCGCCATCGACCCGACCTACGAACCCTTCACCTTCAAAACCGCCGACGGCAAACCCACCGGCTTTGACGTGGACATCGCCAGCGCGCTGTGCGAACAAATCAAACGCAAATGCGTGTTTGTCGAACAGGTCTGGGACAGCATGATCCCCGGCCTGCAAGCCAAGAAATACGACGCCATCATCAGCTCGATGTCGATCACCGAAGACCGCCTGAAGGTGGTGGACTTCACCGACAAGTACTACAACACCCCCTCCAAGATCATCATCAAGAACGACATCAAGTTCAGCGATGTGGCTTCCCTCAAGGGCAAGAAGATCGGCGTCTTGAAGGGCAGCACCCAAGAGAAGTACGCAAACGGCGAACTGAAGAAAGTCGGCGTAGTCGTCACCCCCTACGAAGCCCAGGACCAGGTCTATCTGGATATCAAGTCGGGTCGCTTGGACGGCACCGTGGCCGACATCGTAGAAGTCACCGGCGGCTTCCTGAGCAAGCCCGAAGGCAAGGACTACGTGGCAGTCGGCCCAGAGCTGTACATCCCCAAGTACTTTGGCGGCGGTGCCGGTGTAGCCATCCGCAAGGGCGACAAGGCCTTGAAGGATGAGCTGAACGCTGCCATCAAGACCATCCGTTCCAACGGCACCTACAAGACCATCAACGACAAATACTTCAAAATGGACGTCTACGGCACCAAGTAAGCTGTAGTCTCAAAGCCGTGGTTGGAGCGCACCGGTATATTGCCGGCAGCGGCCACCACGGCTTGTTCTTTTGTTTGTCCTTTTCCTTCCGGAAGCTTTTGCCTTGTCTGATTACTACTGGTCGATTCTTCACGGCGCAGGCCTGACAGTCGGAGTCTCCCTGGCCGCGCTGGTGGTCTCGGTGCTGCTGGGCCTGCTGGGCGCAGCCGCCAAGCTCTCGGGACGCCCGGTGCTGGTGATCCCCGCCACCCTGTACACCACCGTGATCCGCGGCATCCCCGATCTGGTCTTGATGCTGCTGGTGTTCTACGGCGGCACGATTGGCGTGAATGCCCTGCTGGAGATGGCCGGCAGCGAGGCGACGCTGGACCTGAACCCGTTCTTTGCCGGTGTCCTGACCCTGGGCTTCATCTACGGCGCCTACATGACCGAGACTTTCCGCGGCGCCATCATGGCGATTCCGCGCGGCCAGTTCGAGGCGGCTGCCGCCTTTGGCATGGGTCCTAAGCAGGCGTTTCTGCGCATTACCGCACCGCAGATGGTGCGCTACGCCCTGCCCGGCTTTACCAATAACTGGCTGGTGCTGATCAAGGCCACGGCCCTGGTGAGCCTGATCGGCCTGCAGGAGATGACCTATCTGGCCAAGCAGGCCAGTGCGGCCACCCGTTCGCCGTTTGCCTTCCTGCTGTTTGCGGGTGGGCTGTTCCTGGTCTACACCTGGGTGTCGCTGCAGGTGCTGCGCAAGCTCAATGAGCGCTATAGCCTCGGTACCAAGAGGATTACGCTATGAGGGCTGCACGATGAATTGGGAAGTCATATTCCGGGCCGAGAGCCTGGCGATGTTCGGCGAAGGCATCTTGACCACCTTGTGGCTGCTGTGCGCCTCGGTGGCGATTGGTGCGGTGCTGGCCTTGCTGTTTGCGCTGGCGCTGACGAGCAACAGCGCCTTCTTGCGCCGGGTGGTGGGTGCCTATACCTTTGTGATCCGCGGCACGCCGCTGCTGATCCAGGTGTATCTGATTTACTACGGCCTGGCCCAGCTGGACTGGATCCAGGCGCGTTGGGACACGATCTGGCCGTGGATGTACTTCAAGGACGCGTTCTTCTGTGCCCTGCTGGCGTTTGCGCTGAACACTGCCGGCTATACCGCCGAGATGCTGGCCGGCGCCATCCGCGAGACCAATGCGGGCGAGATCGAGGCGGCCCAGTCGTTTGGCATGGGCCGCTTCAAGATCCTGGCCCGGGTGGTTTTGCCCAGCGCCATCCGGCGCACCCTGCCGGCCTATAGCAACGAGGTGGTGATGATGCTGCAGAGCACCAGCCTGGCCAGTGCGGTGCCGGGGCTGCTGGATGTGACGGCAGCAGCCAGCCGCATTTATTCGGACTTTTACCTGCCGTTCGAGGCGTACTTGTTTGCCGCCGCCATCTACCTGGTCGGCACTTTTGCGCTGATCGCCATGTTCCGGCTGGCCGAGCGGCATTTCTTGGCTTATTTGGCTCCGCGTAAACATTGACACAGATTGAACCTATGCAGCGTACCGACCATGTACTGCGCAGCCAAAGCCTGGGCAGCCAGAAAATCCTTACCAGCCTCCACTTCGGCACCGCCGGTGCCCGGCCCAAGGTGTATATCCAGGCCAGCCTGCATGCCGAGGAATTGCCCGGCATGCTGGCCGCACACCACCTGCGCCGCATGCTGGAGCAGGCCGAGGCCCGGGGCCAGATCCAGGGCGAAATCATCCTGGTGCCCATGGCCAACCCCATCGGCCTGGCCCAGCGTGTGGACAACAAGCCCATGGGCCGGTTCGACCTGAACACCTCGGAAAACTTCAACCGCCACTACCCCGACTTCTGTGCCGCCGTGCTGCCGCAGGTGCAGGAAAAAATGGGCGCCGATGCCGAGGCCAATGTGCGAACAGTGCGCCAGGCCGTAGCCACCTACCTGCGCGATTGGGAGCCCGCCACCGAGCTCGCCAGCCAGCGCAAGCAGCTGGTCAGCCTGGCCTATGACGCCGACGTGGTGCTGGACCTGCACTGCGACTGCGAAGCCGTGATGCACCTCTACACCGAGGCGCCGTGCTGGCCCACATTCGAGCCGCTGGCGCGCCTGCTGGGCGCCCAGGCCGTTCTGCTGGCCAAGAACTCGGGCGGCCTGTCGTTCGACGAATCCCTGTCCGGCCTATGGTGGCAGCTGGCCGACAAGCTCGGCATCGCACTGCCCCAGGCTTGCTGCAGCACCACGGTGGAACTGCGCGGCGAAGCCGACGTCAGCCATGCCTACGCCAAGGCCGATGCCAGCGCCATCCTGGCCTACCTGCAGCATTTGGGTGTGGTCGGCGGAACCGCCCCGATCCTGCCCGAATTGGCTTGCGCGGCCACGCCCTTGGCGGGCGCGCAGTGTGTCAAATCCCCGGTGCCCGGCGTGCTGGTGTTTGCAGCCAAGCCCGGCGACCGCCTGGCCCTGGGTGAACTGGTAGCCGAGGTGATAGACCCGGTGAACGGCACGGTACACGCGCTGCGCGCCGAGGTGCCCGGCGTGCTGTACGCCCGCACCACCGAGCGCTATGCCACCCCCGGTGACGACCTGGCCAATATCGCGGGCAGCGTGCCGTTCCGTACCGGCAACCTGCTGGGCGCCTGAATTTTTTGAAATGACTTTGCTATGACCACCAAGCCCCTGAAACTCCAGGCCATCGACATCCACAAGAAGTTCGGCTCCAACGAGGTGCTCAAAGGCGTGTCGCTCGAAGCCCGCGCCGGCGACGTGATCAGCATCATCGGCAGCTCGGGCTCGGGCAAGAGCACCTTTCTGCGCTGCATGAACCTGCTGGAAAAGCCAAATGCCG
Organism: Rhodoferax sp. OV413; assembly: GCF_900104385.1. Classification (GTDB taxonomy): domain Bacteria; phylum Pseudomonadota; class Gammaproteobacteria; order Burkholderiales; family Burkholderiaceae_C; genus Rhodoferax_B. The sequence continues at coordinate 274,042 of NZ_FNJA01000007.1, forward strand.
GGCGCATCGTCGTCGCCGGTGAAGAGCTGAAACTGGTGGCCGACAAGAATGGCGAGCTGGTGGCTGCCGAGGCCAAGCAGTTGCAGCGCATGCGCACCAAGCTGGCCATGGTGTTCCAGCATTTCAACCTGTGGGCGCATATGACGGTGCTGCAAAACATCATCGAAGCCCCCATCCATGTACTCGGTGTGTCCAAAGACGAAGCGATTGAACGCGCCCGCAAGTATTTAAAGCTGGTCGACCTGCAGGGCAAGGAAGACAGCTACCCGGCCCACATGAGCGGCGGCCAGCAGCAACGCGTGGCGATTGCCCGTGCCCTGGCCATCGAGCCCGAGGTGATGCTGTTCGACGAACCCACCAGCGCGCTCGACCCCGAGCTGGTATCCGAGGTGCTGAAGGTAATGCAGACCCTGGCCCAGGAAGGCCGGACCATGGTGGTGGTGACCCACGAGATGGGCTTTGCCCGCGAAGTGGCCAACCACCTGGTGTTTCTGCACAAGGGCTGCATCGAAGAGCAAGGCGTGCCGCGCGAGGTGCTGAGCCAGCCGAAGAGCGTGCGGCTGCAGCAGTTCTTGTCGGGTAGCTTGAAGTAGGCTTCTGCGTCGTCACGGCGCTGACATTTTCACAGCGCAAACTGATGGGTTTGCCACCCAGGAAACCGCCCGTGAAAACCATCCTCTCCGCGATTGCGGCAGCCACCGCCCTACTGGCCAGCGCTGTCTGCGCCCAGCCCGTCTTCGTCAACGGCCTGGCCATCCCAGGCAACACGCTGGATGCCACCGGCGTGCCGGGCGCCAACCAGGGCCGGGTCGGTTTTTTCTCCGACATTTATTTCGATCCGCAGGGCAACACCTGGTGGGGTCTATCCGACCGCGGACCCGGCGGTGGCCTGATCGACTATGCAACCCGGGTACAGCGCTTCACGCTGGATATAGACCCGGCAAGCGGCGCGATTGCGAACTTCCGGGTCGCACAAACCGTGCTGTTCACCGATGCCCAAGGCAAACCCTTCAATGGCCTGGCGCCGAACCCGGCGAACCAGCGCGGTCTGGCTTTGGACCCGGAAGGCTTTGTGGTGCACCCGCGCAGCGGCAACTTCCTGGTGTCGGATGAATACGGGCCGTCGCTTTACGAGTTCAATGCCAGCGGCCAGTTTGTGCGCGCCTTTGCCACCCCCGCCAACCTGCTGCCGCGCAACACCACCAATGGTCACATCAACCATGGCGACGATGCCGACAACAACGCGGGCAAGCGGCATAACCGCGGCTTTGAAGGCCTGGCGATCAGCCCCGACGGTGCGTTTGCCTACGCCATGATGCAAAGCCCAATGCTGGACGAAGGCGGCAGCAAGGACGGCCGCTTTGCGCGCATCGTCAAGTTCGACACCGCCAGCGGACAAGCCGTCGCGCAGTACGCTTACCTGATGGACCGCGCGGGCCAGGGCCAAGGCGTCTCTTCCCTGGTGGCTATCAACGGCACGGACTTCTGGGTGCTGGAACGCAACAACCGCGGCGTAGGCGCGGGCGCCACCCTGGCCAGCCCCGACAAAAGCGTGTACCGCGTCAGCCTGGGCGGCGCCAGCGATGTGTCCAACACCGCACTGCCCGCCAACGGCAGCACACTACCAGCCGGTGTGGTGCCCGCCAGCAAGGGCCCCAAAATCATCGACCTGGCAGCCAACACCCTGCCTGCGCTGGGCAACAAGTCACCTGAAAAATGGGAAGGCCTGGCCATCGGCCCCCAGCTGGCGAACGGCCGCTATCTGGTGCTGGCAGGCACCGACAACGACTACAGCGTGACGCAAACCGGCTCGGGCGAGCAGTTCGACGTGTACTTCAAGATGGACGCCGCCGACCCCTTGGCCGCCTCCATCCAATGCCCGCTGGACAAAACCACCGGCTGCAGCTTCACCACCGGTGGCGCAGCCGCTACCCTGGTCGACGGCTACGTCTTGCTGCCCGGCGTGCTGCATGCGTACACCGCATCGGCTGCAGACCTGGCCGGCTACCAGCGGCCCGCGCGCTAAAGCTTCAGGCCACCAGCCCTGGCGGTGGCGCCACCAGCCAGCCCGCAATGAAGCTACGGGTCTGCAGGGCATCCATGGGCTTGGCGATCAGGTAGCCCTGGGCCTGCAGGCAACCGATGCGGCGCAAGGTCTCGCGCTGGGCCAGGGTCTCCACGCCCTCGGCCGTGGTTTCCAGCTGCAATGCCTGGGCCAGCTGGATGATGGCTTGCACGATGGCCACTGCGCTGCTGTCGCCCGCAGGGCTGTCCATCAGACTGACGAAGGATCGGTCGATCTTCAGCTTGTCGAGCGGAAAGTTGCGCAGATACGAGAGCGACGAATAGCCGGTGCCGAAGTCGTCCAGCGCCACCCGCACGCCCTGGCTACGCAGCGCGTGCAGCACCTGCAGCGCGGCCTGGCTGTCGCGCATCAGCGTGGACTCGGTGATCTCCAGCTCCAGTCGCTCACAGGCCAGGCCGCTGTGCTGCAGCGCATCCTGCAAGGTGTGCAGCACATCGGCATTGCCAAACTGCACGGCCGACAGGTTCACCGCCACCCGCAGATGGGCCGGCCAGTGCATCGCATCCAGGCAGGCCTGGCGCATCACCCAGGCGCCCAGGGGCACGATCAAACCGCTTTCTTCGGCCAGGCTGATGAACTCCAGCGGAGATACCAGGCCGCGCACCGGGTGCTGCCAGCGCACCAGCGCCTCAAAGCCCAGCAGCGCGCCGCTGGCCAGCTCCATCTGCGGCTGGTAGTGCAGCACGAACTCACCCCGCTGCAAGGCCAGGCCCAGGTCGCTCAGCAAGCCCAGCTTGTGCCGGGCCCGCACATCCATCGCAGGATCAAAAAACCGCAGCGTGTGCCGGCCTGCGGCCTTGGCCGCGTACAAGGCCATGTCGCTGACCTTGAGCAGCTGCTCGGCACTGCCGGCGTCGGTCGGCGCAAAGCCCACGCCGATACTGGCATGCACCTCGATGCTGTGGTTGTCCACCCGCCAGGGCTGTGCCAGCGCGGCCTGCAGCTGGGCGCCGTAGCGCTCGGCCTGCCCACGCGATAAGCGGCCGGGAACGATCAGCGCGAACTCATCGCCGCCCAAGCGGGCCAGCAGCGCATCGGCCGCTACCTGCGCCGACAAGCGCCGGGCCACCTCTTGCAGCAGCTGGTCGCCCACCGCATGGCCCAGTGAATCGTTGACGGTTTTGAAATTGTCCAGGTCCAGCAGCAGCAAGCTGCAGGGCGTCACCGCCTGGCCCGGGGCAAAGTACCCGGCCAGGCGCTGGCCGAACTGGTGGCGGTTCGCCAGCCCGGTCAAGGTGTCCACATGGGCCAGGCGCTGCATTTCCAGCTCGCGCTGGCGTACCGCGGTGATGTTCGAGCCCACGCCGCGCCAGCCCTGATGCAGGCCGGCCGCATCCCGCAGCGGCTTGGCCGTCAACGACCACCACTGGGGTTGGCCCGCCACCTGCGCAGGCACCACCAGATCCCGAAACGGCGCGTCCTGCGCCAGGCAGGCCGCCAGGCCCGCCAGCATCTCCGCCTGGTCGTTGGTCAGCAGCGGGTGCATGGAGGCCAGCAAGTCCAGCAGCGAACGCCCCTGCAGCGCGGCCGGCGCCACGCCCATGGCCTCAGCCAAGCGCACGGACACATGGCGCAGGCAAGCCTGGCGGTCGGTTTCCCACAGCCAGTCGCTGGCGTTGGCCTCAAAGTCATTCAGCAGCAAGCCCACCAATTGCTTCTGCTGCTCGATTTCCGTCTCGGCCTTGAGCCCGGCCAAAAACACCCGCGCGCTCACCAGCACCGTGGCCACCACCACCACGGTGTACACGCCCAGCAGCCCCAGGAGATAGGTGTAGACCAGCTCGTGGCGGGTTGCAAAGATGATGGCCACCCCCGTGCACATGGTTAGCCCCCAGGCGATGCCCGCCAGAGGCAGGCAGGCACACATCCAGCTGCCCATGGCGATAAAGGCGGCCAACACCGCCGTCAGCAACAGCCGCTCGCCGCTGTCGGCCACCCCAAACAGATAGCCTCCCATCGCCGCAAAACAAGCTGCCGCAGCCGCGATCAGCAGCGCAAATGCACGCAGCGTGCGGATGGAGACGGGGGTGGACGCAGCCATGGGTTTGCGCTGCTGCCATAGCCCGAAGTTGATGGCGGCCAGTATCCAGATCGCCAGGGTCAAACCCAGCAAAACGCCATGGTCGGCTTTGTTCCAGAAGATGGCGCACAGCGCCAGCGCGGTCACCGCGTTGCCCGAGCTGCTCATGGGCAGCTGGCGCAGCACCGCATGGTATTGGCGGCCGCGGTAGCGGGCGGCCTGCTCGGCTGTGGCCGCAGGGTCGCGCCAGCAGCCCACCAGAGCTTGCTGCAGCTGGCGCCAGGCACGGCTTGCGGCGCCGCCGGGCGTCAGCATATGCACTCCATCGCGGCCACAGTTTGCAAGACCATGGCGCAGTGTAATCAGCTGCGTTGCACCAGCGAAGCCAAGAATCCGGGTGAAAAATGCGCCTCGGCGAAGTCGGCCAGGCCGTCGAATACCGTGTCCAACGTTGGCACCGTGGCGCCAAACAGCGCGTGCAGCACCGCCGGGTCTTCCAGCAGGCCGTGCAGGTACAGGCCCAGCACATTGCCGGCCGCGTTCTGCCAGCCCAAGCCGTCGGGCAACACGGCGCGCGCCACATCGCCAGCCCGGGCCATGGCCGCATGCTGCTGGGTCTGGCCATGGTGGATCTCATAACCGGCCACGGCCACCCCGGCCAGCGCCGCCCACGGCCCGGCCATGCCGGCGGCAAACACTGCCTGCTTGTGCTGCACCGTCTTCGTCAATTCGAACTGGGTGACCAGCGGCAGCAGGCCCAGGCCGGGCGCGTTGCCATCGATGCCATGGGTGTCGATCAGCGCCTCGCCCAGCATTTGCAGGCCGCCGCAGATGCCCAGCACCGCCCCGCCCTGCGCCGCATGCTGGCAGATCGCCGCATCCAGGCCCTGCTGGCGCAGCCAGGCCAGGTCGCCGCTGGTGTGCTTGGAGCCGGGCAGGATGATGGTGTCGACCCCGGCCAGTGCAGCCGGGCTCCGCGCCCACACCAGGCGCACGCCGGGCATGTTCTTCAGATGCTGAAATTCATCCAGATTGCTGATGCGCGGGTAGGCCACGATGGCCACGGTGCGTGTCACCACGCCGGTGGCCTGCGAGCGGTCGTCAAACACGCCGTCCTCCTCGGGCAGGCCGTGCCGCCACCACATCGGCAAGGTGGCCACGGTGGGCACGCCGGTCAGCGCCTGCAGCTGCTCGGGGCCGGGGGACAGCAAGGCCGCATTGCCGCGGAACTTGTTCAGCACAAAGCCGCGCAGCAAGGCCCGGTCGGCCTCGGGCAGCAAGGCCCAGGTGCCGTACAAATGGGCGAACGCGCCGCCGCGGTCGATGTCGGTGACCAGCAGGCAGCGGGCATCGGCATGGCGGGCCACACGCATATTGACGATGTCGCTGCTGCTGAGGTTGATCTCGGCCGGCGAGCCCGCGCCTTCGATCACCAACACATCGTTCTCGGCGCGCAGCGCGTCCAGCGACTCGGCGATCACCGGCCAGACCTTGGCGCTGCGGCTGCGCCAGTCCATGCCCGTCAGTTCGGCGCTGACCTCGCCCAGCAAAACGACTTGGCTATGGGTGTCGCGCTCGGGCTTGAGCAGCAGCGGGTTCATGCGCACCTCGGGCACGGCGCGCGCGGCCAAGGCCTGGAAGTACTGGGCGCTGCCAATCTCGCCACCGGCAACCACCCGCGCGTTATTGCTCATGTTCTGCGCCTTGAACGGCGCGACCTTGAGTCCCTGGCGGGCGTAGTGGCGGCACAGCGCGGTGGTCAGCCAGCTCTTGCCGGCGCCACTGGTGGTGCCCAGCACCATGGTGCAAACGGCGAGGGTCATGCGGCAAATTGCTTCATACAACAGCTGAAATTTATAAGAAACAGGCCTGCATCGCAGGTAATACCTGCGCGACAAGCTCTCAATTAGATAGCATCTACTGGCGAGATGCCTTCTGGATGATAGCCACAGAAGAACCAGCTTTACACAGGCCCATGCGCACTTCGAGCCTCTGGCGGACGGGCAGACACAAATGTGTAACACCTGCGGCAGAAGATGGCCGTCTACCTGACGGGCCCACGCCAGGACCACAAGAAGGACCACCCCCATGACTTCGATCGACCGCCGTTCCCTGCTCCGCGGCGCCGCCGCTGCAGGGCTGACCACCGTGCTGCCCGACGCCATCAAGAACGCCTTGGCCATCCCCGCCAACAGCGTCACCGGCACCATCCAGGACGTACAGCACATCGTGGTGCTGATGCAGGAGAACCGCTCTTTCGACCACTACTTCGGCACGCTGCGCGGCGTGCGCGGCTTCAGCGATCCGCGGGCCGTGCGCCTCTACGGCTCGGGCAACTCGGTGTTCCAGCAGCCCAATGTGAATGCAGCCGGCGTGACGCAAAGCCCGGCCACTCTGCTGCCGTTCCGCCCGGCCGGCGCCGACCTGGGCCTGGCATTTCTGGCCGACCTGGCACATTCATGGAAGGACGCCCACGGCGCCTGGAACAACGGCCTCTACGACAAGTGGATTCCGAACAAGACCAGCAAGACCATGAGCTACCTGCAGCGCTCGGACATCCCCTACTACTTCTCGCTGGCCGATGCCTTCACTGTGTGCGATGCCTACCACTGCTCGATCATGGCATCGACCGACCCCAACCGCTACTACCTGTGGACCGGCTGGGCCGGCCAGAACGGCACGCTGACACCGGACGGCAACGCCACCGGCAGCACCCCCGGCAACGTGGCCCTGGCCAGCAATGGCAACGGCGTGCCGCCCTACGGCCCGGTGGTAACGAATGCCGAAGCCGGCTACAACTGGCGCACCTACCCCGAGCGCCTGCAGAGCGCCGGCGTGACCTGGAAGATCTACCAGGACATCGGCGTGGGCCTGACCGCCGATGGCTACTGGGGTTGGACCGGCCAGCCCTACATCGGCAACTACGGCGACAACTCGCTGCTCTACTTCAAGCAATACCAAAACGCCGTGCCCGGCGATCCGCTGTATGACCGCGCCCGCGTCGGCACCAATATCTACAACAACGGCGCGTTCAACAACGGCGCGCTGTTTGACCAGCTGCGCAGCGACGTGCTAAACAACACCCTGCCCCAGGTATCGTGGATCGCAGCGCCAGAGGCCTATACCGAACACCCGAACTGGCCGACCAACTACGGCGCCTGGTATGTGAACAACGTACTGGCCGCGCTGACCGCCAACCCCGCCGTCTGGGCCAGCACCGTGCTGATCATCTGCTACGACGAGAACGACGGCTTCTTCGACCACGTGGTGCCGCCCACCCCGCCGATGACGGCGGCCCAGGGCAAGTCCACCGTCAGCACCGCCAACGAGATCTACCCCGGCAACGGCACCGCCAGCTACCCCGCCGGCCCCTACGGCCTGGGCGCCCGCGTGCCCATGCTGGTGGTATCGCCCTGGAGCAAGGGCGGCTGGGTCAACTCGCAGGTGTTCGACCACACCTCCATCGTGCAGTTCATCGAAAAATGCTTTGGCGTGGTCGAGCCGAACATCACCCCATGGCGCCGTACCGTCTGCGGCGATCTGAGCTCGACCCTGGACTTCTCGATCGCCAGCGGCGGAGCCTCGCGCCTGCCCAGCACCAACGCCTATGTGCCACCCGCCTCCGACGTGAGCAGCGGCAAGACCTATCCGGACCTGGCCGTCACGCCACCGGCCAACCAGACCATGCCGTTGCAGGAAGCCGGCGCCCGCCTGGCCCGCGCCCTGCCCTACCAGCTGCAGGCCCAGGGCGTTGCCAACGCAGCCAGCCAGACCTTTGGCATCAGCTTCAGCAATACCGGCAGTGCCGGCGCCTGGTTCCATGTGCGCACCGCCAACAGCTCGGTGGCCGGCGGCGGCACCGGCCCCTGGGGCTATACGGTGGAAGCCGGTAAGAGCGTGTCCGACACCTGGCTGCCGAAGAGCGGCTCCAGCGCCTATGACCTGGCGGTCTACGGGCCGAACGGCTTCTTCCGCAAGTTCGCCGGCAGCATCGGCGGCGCGGCGGCGAATCTGGCGGTGCAGACCGTGTATGACACCATCGGCGGCGGCATCTCGCTGATCGTCACCAACCTGGGCACCGCAGCCACCACGGTCACCGTGGCCGACCAGTACATGCGCAACGCCTCGCACCAGACCCTCGCTCCGGGCGCCAGCTATCGATCCGACTGGACGCTGCAGACCAGCTCGCGCTGGTACGACCTGCTGGTGACGGCCAGCACCGACGCCAACTTTGTCTGCCAATGCGCGGGCCATGTGGAAACCGGCAAGCACGGCGTCAGTGATCCGCTGCTCTGAGCCCCCAACCTATTCCTACCTATTCACTGCCAGGAAATACCATGTTCTCCAAGCTCCCCACATTCCTCCGCACCGCCCTGCTGTCGGCCAGCGCCTGCGTGCTGCTCGCAGCCATACCCGCAGCCCAGGCCGGCGTGGTCTACAGCAACCTGGACGCCGCGCAAAGCGGCTCGGACGCGGTGTACGGCAACGGCCCGCTAGCCAACTCCTTCACCACCGGCGCGAGCGGCGGCACGCTGAACGCCATCCAGGCGCTGCTGATGAACCTGGGGCCGGACATCGTCTCGGACGTCCAGGTGAACCTGCTGTCCAGCAGCAGCGGCGCACCGGGCAGCACGCTGGCCGCGTTCAACAGCCTGTCCAGCGCGGGCATTTCGTCTGCGGGCTTTGCGGCCTACAGCTTCTCGCTGGCCTCGGGCTACAACCTGGCCGCCAACACCACCTACTGGATCGAAGTCATCGCCGCCGATGTGAACGCCATCCAGTGGTCGTACTCTTCCGACCTGTCCGGCGTGGGCGTGGCCGGGGAGTCGTCGTACAGCGCGGCGTTTGGCGTCAGTCCGAATGCACAGGCCGCGGCCGACGGCTTTGGCCCCTACCAGATGGCGGTGGAATTGCCCGAACCTGGCTCGTTCGCCCTGGTCGGCCTGGGCCTGGCCGGCGTGCTGGTGGTGCGCCGGCGCAAGCAAAGCTAAGTTTGCAGCGGGACGGACTGCACCAGTCCGTCGGCCCGCGCCCGGCTGTGCAGCACGATATCGGCGTTCAGCTGGTCGTTCTGCGCCACCCGGTTCTGCGCCTGGGCCACGCTGAAGCCCCAGGCCGCCTGGTGCCGTGCGACCAGGCGCTGCAGCGCCAATTCCATGGGCACGTCCAGGTACCAGCAGGTATCGAACAAGCCGTCCAGATTCCAGCCGTGTTCGCGGTGCAGCAGGTACAGGCCTTCGACCAGCACCAGCCGGGTGCTGGGCGGCACCCATACCGCGTTCTCCACCGGGTCGCCCACGCTGTGCTCGAACTCGGGCCAGGGCACAGCAGCTGCATCAGCAGTCAAAGGCGCGTCGCGCAGCGCCCGGATGCGGGTCGCCAGCCCGGCTGCATCAAATGTCCAGGGGGAGCCGCGCCGGGCCAGCGCCGCGGCCGGGTCGGGCATTTGCGCCAGCGCAGTGCGCGGCAGGTGAAAGCCGTCCATGCCCAGCGCCAGCATGCTGCCCGGCCCAGCCTGGGCGTTGACGGCGTCGGCCAGCTGGGTGGCGATGGTGCTCTTGCCGGAACCTGGCAGGCCAACAAGGCCGACCACGGTACGGCGCTGCGGGTGGGTGTGCAGCCGGTCCAGCAGCTGCTGCACCGGCTGGGTAATCAGAGAGGGATGTGTCATCCCCAGAATTTACCCGCGCCGCTGCTCGATATCGCGCAGCGCGGCCTCGAAATGTTCAAACCTAAAGCGGTAGCCCTCGCCCAGCAGGCGTTGCGGCACCACGCGCTGGCCTTCGGTCAGCAGGCTGGCCTGGTCACCCAGCAGCATGTCGAGCAAGGCCGCGGGCACCGGCAGCGCCACCACGCAGCGCAGCACCGTGCCGGCGATCTGGGTGAATTCGCTGTGGGTGATGGGCAGCGGCGCGGTCAGGTTGTAGGCGCCGCTGGGCAGCGCGTCGGGCGTGGTGTGCAGCCGGGCCAGCAGCAGGCCGACCACGCCGACCACATCGTCCAGATGCACCCAGCTGAACACCTGGTCGCCACGCCCCATCTGCACACCCACACCGAAGCGGAACGGCTGCAGCATCTTGGGCAAAGCTCCCTGCTCGCCCAGCACCACGCCCAGGCGCAGGGTGGCCACCGCCACGCCATGCGAAGCCATGCGCTGCGCGGCCTGCTCCCAGCGCTGGCACAGTTCGGACATGAAGATGGGCTGGTCGGACGCGTCTTCGCCCAGTGCCGTCGGGTCGCCAGGCGGCTGGGTGCCGTAGTAGCCGATGGCCGAGGCCGACAGCAGCAAGCGCGGCTTGTACTGCGCGCGCGCCACCCAGTTCACCAGGGCCTGGGTCACACCACTGCGGCTGGCGTGCAGCACCTGCTTGCGCGCCGGGGTCCAGCGCGGCCCCAGCACCGGTTCGCCCGAAAAATTGAGGATGGCGTCGAACACCTCGTCCGGCGCCAGTGCGTCCAGGCTGGTCACGGCGCGCACCGTCTGCCCATACAAGCGCTCGGCCTTGGCCGCATCGCGCACCCACAGCGTGGGGCGGTGGCCCTGGGACAGCAGCATCTGGCACAAGGCCTGGCCCAAAAAGCCGGTGCCACCGGTAACGAGCACCTTGTAACTGGGCGGAACACTGGATGTAGGCATAAGTGGGAATGCTTTCACGAACCATGGCACCATGGCAGGATGGACAACCCATTTTCTGCCAACTATCGCTTTCTCGCCCTTTATAACCGCTGGCTTAACCAGCGTGTGTACACAGCGTGCGAACAACTGCCTGAAGCCGCCCGCCAGCAAGATCTGGGCGCCTTCTTCGGCTCTATCCAGCACACGCTGAACCACCTGATGGTGGGCGACCAGATCTGGCTGCAGCGCTTCATCGCCACCGGCGCCGCGCACGGCGTGGACTTTAGCGCGCTGACCGCGGTGGTCGACCTGCCGCCGGGCTGCACACTGGATACACAACTTTACCCAGACTGGGCCAGCCTCAAGGCCCGGCGCGAAGCATTGGACACGGCCATCGAAAGCTGGCTGGCCCAAGCCCCCGACGACATGGCCAGCTGGACCATGGCCTACACCAGCATGCAAGGCGCACCGCGCCAGCACCCGATGTGGCAGGCGCTGACGCACTTCTTCAACCACCAGACCCACCACCGCGGCCAGGTGAGCACGCTGCTGGCCCAGCAAGGTGTAGACCTGGGCGTGACGGACTTGATCGCCCTGGTGTAGATTTATAAAAAATAGGGCTCTGGCGCATGTAAAACCTGCGGCAGCAGCTACGAATTAAATAGCAACATGTCCGCCCAGCCCCAAACCCAGCATTACCCCGACCCGCAAGCCATAGGCGCAGCCTGCCAGATCCACGCGCGGGTGGCGCACCGCGTCGCCACGCTGACCCTGCACGCCGACCTGCTGGTCTGGGTGCAATCCGGCAGCAAGACCGTGCACCACGCGCGCGGCAGCCACCGCTGCCATGCCGGCCAGCTGCTGATGCTGGCCAAGGACAGCGTCTGGGACGTGGTGAACGATCCCGCTCCCCAGCCCCGCTACCTGGCCTGCGTGCTGCAGATCGACCCCGAGATGGCGGCCGACTTCCACCAGCGCTACCCGGCCCTGGCCGGCAACGCCCGCCCGGTGCTGGCCCAGGTGCTGGCGGTGGACGACACCCTGGGCCCATCGCTGCAGGCCGCAGCCGATGCGCTGTCCGGCAGCAGCCCGCTGTCGCCCACGCTGCAGCGCCACCGGGTCACCGAAGTGCTGCTGATGCTGGCCGAGCGCGGCTGGGTCTTCCCACCCAATAGCCAGCTGAGCAGCGCCGACCGCGTGCGCCGCGTGGTCGCCGGGCGCCTGCATGCCGACTGGAACGCCGAGGCCGTGGCCCAGGCCCTGCACACCAGCCCCAGCACCCTGGCGCGCCAGCTGGCCAAGGAAGGCAGCAGCATTGCCGCCACCGTGCGCGAAGCCCGGTTAGAGACCGCGCTCGGCATGCTGCAGACCAGCGAACTGCCGGTGGGCGAGATCGCCCAGCACTGCGGCTACGCGTCGCACAGCCGCTTCGGCGCGGCCTTCAAATCGCGCTTCGGCTTTGTGCCCTCGCTGTTGCGCGAAACGGCATAAGGGCTGCACGGTTCGGGCTAAACACTTCTGCGGCTTCGCGCGACAGTAGAGCCTTGTTTTCACAAGGAGTTATATGTTCCCCCGCCTGTTCACCCGCGCCGCCATAGCCGCTGTATTGCTCACCAGCCTGGCCGCCCAGGCCGATACCTTCACCCTTACCAGCCCGGATGTCGCCGAAGGCCGCAGCCTGAGCGAAGCCCAGGTATTCCAGGGCTTCGGCTGCAGCGGCGGCAACCAGTCGCCGGCCCTGCAATGGCAGGGTGTACCCGCCGGCACGCAGAGCTTGGCGTTAACGGTGTACGACCCCGACGCGCCCACCGGCTCCGGCTGGTGGCACTGGGTGGTCTACAACCTGCCGGCCAACACCTCTAGCCTGCCGGCCCAGGCCGGCAGCGGCAAGGGCGGGATGCCCGCGGGCGCGGTGCAGGGCCGCACCGACTACGGCACGACCGGCTTCGGCGGCGCCTGCCCGCCCCCCGGCGACAAGCCGCACCGCTACATATTCACGCTGCACGCGCTGAAAGTGCCGCGCATCGACCTTCCCGCCGACGCCAGCGCGGCCCTGGTCGGCTACATGCTGAATGCCAACAGCCTGGCGCAGACACGGTTGACGGCGCTGTACGGGCGCTGAGGACCGCACGGGCTGGCATCGCCCCCATTTCGATAGCAGCTCGAGCAGGTGTGAACTGCGCCAGAGCCTGCTTTGATATGTAAAAAGAAATGTAAATACCGTGTCGCAACGCGTTACATTGGGTTCTCCAACGCGATTTTTCAAATGATCCAAGCGCCAGAATCCAGCTTCACATCCGACGTCGACCCGCAGCCCAAAAGCCTGGCCCCGGCTCAGCCCATCCAGCACAAGCTACACATCGCCTTCACCGGCTCGGGCAGCGAATACTTCCGCATCTGGATCGTCAATCTGCTGCTAACCTTGGTGACGATAGGTCTGTATTACCCCTGGGCGAAGGTGCGGCGCCTGCGCTACTTTTACGGCAACACGCTGGTGGAAGGCGCTGCGCTGGATTTCCACGGCAACCCGAAGAAGATGCTCAGAGGCACGCTGCTGGTGGCCCTGCTCTTTGGCATGTATTCGGTGGCAGGCTACTTCTCGAATACCACTAGCCTAGCGGCCTTGGTGCTGCTGGTGGCCGTCATGCCCGCGCTGCTGCGCGCCTCGCTGCAATTCCGACTGGCCCATACCAGCTGGCGCGGCCTGCGCTTTCACTTCAACGGAAACGTAGTCGATGCATACCAAGCCATGTTGCCGATGTATCTGCCCAGCGTTTTAATCGTTGGGCTGATCACCGTGACCCCTGGCCTGGAGGAAGGAAAAGAACCGAGCTGGTTCTGGTGGGCCTTTTTATCCATAGCGGCACTGACCGCTTTGATATCTCCCTGGTCTTTCGCAAAGTTCAAACAGTACCAGCACAACCACTACAGATTTGCTCACCTGCAAACCCGGCTCACGACGACGCCAGGCAGCTTCTACAAGCTGAGCCTGAAAATTATTGGAATGGTTTTCCTCGTTTTGATATTCGCGCTAGTGCTCATCCTTGTTGGAGCTTTCATTGTTTCGTTCAAACCCAAGGTAGACCTCCGCGCCGTGACACGCGCATGGTTAGATTTTTTACCCATCGTTGCAGCGCTGTCTGCCATGGTCTTCGTCCAGCCTTACGCCATCGCCCGCACGCAAAACCTGGTGTGGAACCACACCGGCAATCAGGACCTGCAGTTTCAAAGCGATTTGCGCTTCAAACCGATGTTCTGGCTGACCCTGAAAAACTGGCTGCTGGTGTTGCTCACGCTCGGCTTTTACTGGCCGTTTGCCGCGGTGGCCATTGCGCGTATACGGCTTGAGGCCGCAAGCATCGTCACCCATATAGACCCGGACACTCTGCTCGGCCAGCCTGCCGGCAGCGGCAGCGCGGCGGTGGGTGATGCAGCAGGAGACATACTGGGCATAGATTTTGGGCTCTGACGTGCAGGCCCACTACTTTGACGGCATCCATGCCCGAGCCCATCCGGTCACGCTGCAGGTGGCCGATGGCGCATTGCACATCCTGGGCGAGGGTATCCAGCGCAGCATTGCCCTGACTGGCGTGCGCTGGCCGGAGCGTACCCGCCATGGCATGCGGGTGACGCAGCTGTCAGAAGGCGGCGAATTGCACTGTGCAAACTCGGCCGCCTGGGATGCCTGGAGCCGGCAGCAAGGTCTGTCCGAATCGGTGACAGTGCGTTTGCAACAAAGCTGGCGTGGTGTGCTCGCCTGCCTGCTTGCACTACTGGCCCTGCTGGGCGCGCTGCACACCTGGGGTCTACCCCTGGCCGCACAGGCATCGCTGCTGGTGCTGCCGCACAGCGTGGACGTCAGCCTGGGCGAAGCCACCCTGCACGCGGTAGACGCGCAGCTGATGCGTCCTAGCCAGTTGCCGGTGGCCGAAAAAGCGCGCGTGCAAGCCGCTTTTGCCCAGGCCGTGGCCCATCTTCCCGCAAACGATGTACCCGATTGGCAACTGGTGTTCCGCGCCAGCCGCATCGGCCCGAACGCGCTGGCCCTGCCGGGCGGCACCATCATCATGACCGACGAACTGGTATATCTGTTGGAACGCGATACCGATGTGCTGACTGCCGTACTGGGCCACGAGCTGGGCCATCTGCAGCACCGCGACGGCGTGCGCATGCTGGTGCAGACCACGCTGCTGGGCACCGTGGGCTCGCTGCTGCTGGGCGACTTCAGCAGCCTGTTGGCGGGAACCACCGCCCTGCTGGGCCAGGCCCATTACTCGCGCAGTGCCGAGCACGAGGCCGACATCGCCGCAGTCCGCTTGCTGCAAGCCGCAGGCATACCGCCGGCCAGCATGGTCACGCTGTTCGACAAGCTGAGCGCCGTCCGCAAGCTAAAGAAGAAGGCGACGGATGGCGATACGACGGACGGGGACGACACGGACAGCTGGCTGGGCATTGCCTTCGCCTCCCACCCTGCCGATGCGGAGCGGGTGCGCTTCTTTCAGCAAGCCGCAGTCAGGCCCTGAGATGTATAAGAAACATGCCGCTGGCGCAGACAATACCTGCGCCAAAAGCTATTTAATCCATAGCAAACCCCATCACAACAGCGCAATCCCCTTCAGACTCAGAAAGCAGCTCTCGCGGGTGATCTGCACGAAGTCTTCCAGATACGGCTTGGCGCCCTTGCCGCTGGCAGCAAACAGCCGTCCGGTCAGCCCCTGCGGCCCGACCGGACGGGCGGCGACATAGCCTCGGTCCAGATAGCCCTGCACCGCCCACAGCGGCAAGGCGGCCACCCCCCGACCGCTGGCCACCAGCTGCAGCATGGCGATGGTCAGCTCGGTGGTGCGGCGGGCCACGCGTACGCCGGCGGGTTCCAGCACTTGGCGCACGATGTCCAGCATCTCGTCGGGCACCGGGTAGGTGATGAGTGTCTGGTCGGCAAAGTCCTCGGCCACCAGATACGGCTTGGCCGCCAGCGGGTGCGTGTGGGCCAGCAACGCGCGGATCTCGAAACTGAACAGCGGGTGGTAGTCCACCGCCTCGGCTTCGTCCAGCTCGGAGACGATGGCCACGTCGGCGCGGTTCTGGTGGATTAACCCGATGGGGTCGGCATGGAAGCCGGAGACGATGTCCAGCTCGACCTCGGGCCAGCGGTGCCGAAAGGCGTCCATCGCCGGCATCAGCCAGTCAAAGCAGGTATGGCATTCGACCGCGATGCGCAGCTGGCCGGTCTGGCCGTCGAGCAGGCGCGCCACATCGCGCTCGGCCTCTGCTATTTGCGGCAGCAGCGTGTCGGCCAGCGCCAGCAGCCGCAGGCCAGCGGCGCTGAACTGCGGCGGCACCGATTTGCGCTCGAACAGCGGCGCGCCATAGCGGTCTTCCAGCAGCTTGATCTGGTGCGATAGCGCCGACTGCGTGAGGTTCAACAGCTGCGCGGCGCGCACCAGGCTGCCGGCATCGCGCAGAGCCACCAGGGTGCGCAGATGGCGGAATTCAAGCGGCGACTGCACCATGAGCATCTTTCACGTTAATCAACAAAAACTTTCGTTTGAATAATAAACGAGATTCCCGGACCATCGCTGTCTTACACATTGCACTCACAAGGACAGCAGACATGGCCCGCACGCACACCTCCCTCCACACCCTGGGCTTCCCTCGTATGGGCGCCCAGCGCGAGCTGAAGTTCGCACTGGAAAGCCATTGGCGCGGCGACAGCACGGCCGCCGAACTCGAAACCGTGGGGGCCGATTTGCGGGCTCGACACTGGGCACTGCAGCGCGATGCCGGGTTGGACTTCGTCACCGTCGGCGACTTCGCCTTCTACGACCATGTGGCGAACCACATCCAGCTGCTGGGCTGCGAGCCCGCCCGCTTCGGCTTCAGCGGACAAGAGCCTGAGCTGGCCCGCTATTTCGCCATGGCCCGCGGCGTGAATGCCGGGCATGACCACAGCGCCGATTGCGGCTGCGGAACAACCACCACCCAGGGCCAGCCGGCGCTGGAGATGACCAAGTGGTTCGATACCAACTACCACTACCTGGTGCCCGAGTTCTCGGCGGCCACGCAGTTCCAGACCGCCTCCGAGCGCCTGTTCGATGAAGTCGCGCAAGCCAAACAGGCCGGCCACGCGGTCAAGGCCGTACTACTGGGGCCGCTGAGTTTTCTGTGGCTGGGCAAGGAGAAGCAAGCCGGATTCGATCGGCTCTCGCTGCTCGACAGCCTGGTGCCGGTGTACGAGTCCATCCTGGCCCGCCTGAAGGCCGCCGGCGCCGACTGGGTGCAGATCGACGAGCCCATCCTCGGCCTGGACCTGCCCGATAGCTGGCGCCACGCCTTCGAACCGGCCTACTGGCAGCTGGCGCGTAGCGGAGCCCAGCTGCTGCTGGCCACCTACTTCTCTCCCCTGCAGGAGAACCTGCGCCTGGCCTGCCAGTTGCCGGTGGCCGGCCTGCATGTGGATGCAGTGCGCGCACCCGAAGAACTGGTCGGCGTGACCGACTGGCTACCGGCGCACAAAGTGCTGTCGGTCGGCATTGTGGATGGCCGCAACATCTGGCGTAACGATCTGGACGCCGCATTGGCCCGCCTGCGCCCGGTCGCCGACAAGCACCTGGGCCCGCTGTGGCTGGCGCCGTCGTGCTCGCTGTTGCATGTGCCGTACAGCTTGGCGCAGGAAGACCGGCTTGATCCGGAAATCAAATCCTGGCTGGCCGGCGCAGTAGAAAAGCTGGCCGAGCTGCAAACGCTGCAGGCCGCGCTGGACGGGCAGAACCCCACCGTCGCCCTGGCCGCCAGCCGCGTCGCCTGCGCATCGCGCCGTACCAGCCCCCGCGTGCACCGCGCCGATGTGGCCCTGCGCCTGGCCCGCGCCACGGCCGACGACGACCGCCGCAATTCCGTATTCGCGCAACGCCAGACCGTACAGCGCGACAGGTTGAAGCTGCCGCTGCTGCCCACTACCACCATCGGCTCGTTCCCGCAAACCAGCGAGATCCGCGCCGCCCGCGCCGCCTTCAAGCGCGGCACGCTGGACGCCGCCCACTACCAAGCCAAGATGGAAGCCGAGATCACGCTGGCCGTGCGCCAGCAGGAAGCCCTGGGCCTGGACGTGCTGGTGCACGGCGAGGCCGAGCGCAACGACATGGTCGAGTACTTTGGCGAGCAGCTGGACGGCTTTGCGTTTACCGCGAATGGCTGGGTCCAGTCCTACGGCTCGCGCTGCGTCAAGCCGCCGATCATCTTTGGCGATGTGGCCCGCCCGGCAGCGATGACGGTGGACTGGACCGTGTACGCCCAGAGCCTGACGCCGCGGCCCATGAAAGGCATGCTCACCGGCCCGATCACCATCCTGCAATGGTCGTTCGTGCGCGACGACCAGCCGCGCAGCACCACCGCCCACCAGATCGCATGGGCCATCCGCGACGAGGTAGTGGACCTGGAGCGCGCCGGCATCGCCATCATCCAGATCGACGAAGCCGCCATCCGCGAAGGCCTGCCGCTGCGCCGCGCCGGCTGGAAGCCCTACCTGGACTGGGCCACGCGCGCCTTCCGCACCACGGCCAGCGGCGTGCGCGACGACACGCAGATCCACACCCATATGTGCTATGCCGAGTTCAACGACATCCTGCCCGAGATCGCCGCGATGGACGCCGACGTGATCACGATTGAGACCAGCCGCTCCGGCATGGAACTGCTGCAGGGCTTTGGCGATTTCAATTACCCGAACGACATCGGCCCGGGGGTCTACGACATCCATTCGCCGCGCGTGCCAACGGTGGATGCGATGGTGCAGCTGGTGCGCAAAGCCGCCGACGTGGTGCCGGCCGAGCGGCTCTGGGTGAACCCCGACTGCGGCCTGAAAACCCGCGACTGGGCCGAGACGCAGACCGCGCTGGGGAATATGGTGCAGGCGGCACAGCAGCTGCGGCGGGAGCTGGTGGCGGCTTTATTTTCATAGATAAAAATGACCTCTAGCGTATATTCCACTTGCACGAGAAGCTATGAAAAACAGAGCAAGCAACGACTAGCGGGTCGCCAAGGTCCGCTGCATCTGCTCGTACATCGCGTCCACCGCGGCGGAGCGCTGCGAGGCTTTGCTGCGCAGCACGGCAACATCCATGGCGCCCAGGGCGGGCAGCTCGTACTCCGCCGGCAGGTTTTGCAGAATCTGCAGGCCGGCGGGCACGCTGCAACGCGTCAGCACCGCGACGGCGACGCCGCTGTCCACGGCGGCCAGCTGGCCCGCCAAACTGGAGCTGTGGTAGACGATGCGGTAGGCGCGGCGCTTGGCGGCCAGCGCGTTCAGGGTGGCGGTGCGGGCCATACTGCCGGCCTCGTACACCGCAATCGGCAAAGGGTCGCGCCGCCAGGCTTCGTACTGCGCTGCACCCACCCACACCAGCGGCTCCTGGAACAAAAACTGGCCGCGCTGCGGCTTGTCGCGGGAGACCAGCGCCAGGTCCAGCTCGCCTCGCTGCACGCGGGGGATGAGCGAGGTCGATTGCTCGCAGGTCAGCTCGATTTCCACCCCCGCATAGCGGCTGGCGAAGCTGCGCAGCACGGGGGTCAGATAGGTGGCCGCGTAGTCGTCGGGCACGCCCAGCCGCACCCGCCCGGCCAACTGGGGGCCGAACAACGCGGTCTGCGTCTCGGCTTGCAAGGCCAGCATGCGGCGCGCGTAGGTCAGCAGCTCGGCGCCGGCCGGGGTGAGCTCCATGTGCCGCGGGCCGCGCAGCAATACGGCACGGCCCAGGGCGGCTTCCAGCTTCTTCAGCTGCATGCTCACCGCCGACTGCGAACGGTGCACCAGCGGAGCCGCGGCGGACAAGGACCCGGCATCCACCACCGCCACAAACGAGCGCAGCCAGTCGATCTGAAAGTCGGGATAGTTCATATGCGCATACGCCTCATACATTCGTTAATCGAATAGTAACTGTAAAAACTATGCGCTTTACACATTGCGTGCGGTCCAGCAGCATGACGGCATGCACAACCCCACAGCCCTCGCCCTGCCGCTCAGCCCCGCCAGCCCTTCCCTGCGTGAACGCCAAGGGCAGTGGCTGCTGATTGCCGGCGGCGTGCTGCTGGGCACGATTGGCGTGTTTGTAGAAGAAGCCGGCCAGCACCCGCTGACCACGGTGTGGTTTCGCTGCGTATTTGGCGCTCTGGCCTTGCTGCTGTGGGGCGCGGGCAGCGGCCGTTTGCGCGAGCTGCGCCTGCACGGCCGCAGCGGGTGGGTGGCGGCCCTGACCGGCGGCTTGATGGTGCTGAACTGGGTACTGTTCTTTGCCGCCATTGCGCGCACCTCCATCGGCGTGGCCACGGTGGTGTTCCACATCCAGCCGATCTGGGTGATGATTTTGGGCGCCTGGCTGCTGCGCGAAACGGTTTCTGCACGCCAGTGGGCGGCCACACTGGTCGCCCTGTGCGGCTTGGCGCTGACCACCGGCCTGTTGAACGACATCGCGTGGCCCCATAACGCGGGCGACGGCTATCTGCTGGGCCTGCTGATGTGCGTGGGCGGTTCCCTCAGCTACGCCGCCGTGACCCTGATTGCCAAGACCGAGCGCCGGCTGACGCCTTTCGCGCTGGCCTGGTGGCAATGCGCGGTCGGCGTGCTGATTCTGGCCTGGGTGCCCGCGGTGTACGGCTGGCCTACCAGCGGGTCAAGCTGGGCCTGGCTTGCGGGCCTGGGCGTGATCCACACCGGCCTGGCCTATGCGATTCTGTTTACCGGCATGGCCCGGCTGGCGATAGGAAAGATCGCGGTGCTGCAATTCGTCTACCCGCTGGCGGCAGTCGTGGTGGACTGGCTGGTCTACGGGCGGACGCTGCAAACAGTCCAGCTCGGCGGTGTGGCGCTGATGGCGCTGGCGCTGTGGACCATCCGCAAGTCCCCAACGGCCGCACCAAAATGACTGCGGGCGATGCCGCGTAAACGCTATGCACGCTTACCCGTACAGCCCCAAGAAGCCCGAGTTTTTGCAAAATAGTGCCTCACGGCCACACCACAGTCGCCCTACATTCGTGTAACGCAAAGTAAGCAGCTACCGCAGCTGCCCCGCGCCAACGAAGGAGACGGTCATGGTCACACCCCGCAGCGTATTCTCGATGGGCTTCAGCACAACCTCGCTGCTGGGACTGGTGCTGGTCGTCCTAAAGCTCAGCCACGTAATAACCTGGTCCTGGTGGTGGGTCTCCGTACCGTTCTGGGGGTTGCAGGCCTTGTTCGCCGCTTCCCTGGCACTGGCAGCGCTGGTCGGCTTGCTGGCCGGCATCTTCAGCACCGAAGCCGACAGCGGCCACCAGGCCTGAGCCCTACCCCTTGGCCCGGTCGCTGCACCGGCCCCGCATAGAACGCCAACGCCGGAAAGTACGCAACCGGTACGGCGCGTTAATCCTGATTGCCTTGTCCCCGCCCAGCGCAGAAACTGAAGGCCGGCTTCATTTTTGCGCCAGCGCCGGGCCGTGAACAGGCCCTCAGGAGACTCAGGCATGTCCATCGAACTCGACCACACCATTGTTCCGTCGCGCCACAAGGCCGCGTCGGCCCGCATCCTGGGCGAGCTGCTGGACGTGCCCTGGGCAGAGAGCGGACTGGGGCCGTTCTCGCCGGTGTATGTGAATGACGGCCTGACGCTGGACTTCATCGACACCGACGAAGCGTTTCCAATCTACCACTTCTGCTTCCGCGTCAGTCCGGCCAAGTTTGACGCCATCCTGGCGCGCATCCAGGCGGCTGGCATTTCCTACCGCAGCAATGTGCGCGGGCCGATGGACATGCAGGTCAACACCGACTACGGCGGCCGCCTGGTCTACTGGAACGAGCCCGACGGCCACCAGTGGGAAATACTCACGGTCAGCTACGCACGCCAAAGGAGTTAGACCAAATAGTGCTCTAGCGCTTATTTCACGTGCGGTAGAAGCTCTCAAAATAAGAGCATGCGAGCATCCTCCATATCGTGGACAGAAGTCGCTGGCAGAGCCGGCAGTTGGTGCGCCAGCGGCTACAGTGGTTTCCCCGTTCATCGCCGGAGCACCTATGGTTTTCAGTGATTTTTTGCCTGCGTTGGCCCACCGGATAGACCTTCAGGAAACCCCATGAGCGCCAGCGCCGAATTCGTCAGCCATGTGCGCGAGCTGCTGGCGCCGATTGGCCCCTTGGGCGGCGGACGCTTCTTTGGCGGGCACGCAATCAAGCACCACGGCAACCAGTTCGCCATGGTCATGGGCAACACCTTGTACTTTCGGGTCAGCGAGGGGTCGCTACCCGACTTTGAAAAGCGCGGGTGCCAGCCGTTTACCTACAGCACCAAG
Source organism: Rhodoferax sp. OV413 (assembly GCF_900104385.1). GTDB lineage: Bacteria > Pseudomonadota > Gammaproteobacteria > Burkholderiales > Burkholderiaceae_C > Rhodoferax_B. The sequence goes on from NZ_FNJA01000007.1 coordinate 296,080, forward strand.
AACGGCATCGTCCAGGTGCGCAAATACTATGCGGCGCCGGACGACCTGCTGGACGACCCGCGCGAGCTGGTCTCCTGGGCCCGCCACGCCATCCACGCTGCGCAAGAAAGCTAACCCTCCATGAAATTCGGCTACACCATCATCTACGTGCCGGAGGTCGACGCCTCGCTCAGCTTTTTCGAAAAAGCCTTTGGCTTTGGCCGCCGCTTCTTCCACGAATCGGGCGACTACGGCGAACTCGACACCGGCGCAACCACCCTCGCCTTCGCCTCCCTCGCCCTGGGCCACATGCACTTCCCCCAGGGCTTTGTAGCGGCCCACGCATCGGCCCAGCCGCTGGGCATGGAGGTGGCGTTTGTGACTGCCGACGTGGCGCAAGCCCACGCCAACGCGCTAGCCGTCGGCGCCACCGAAGTCTGCGCACCCGAAACCAAGCCCTGGGGCCAGACCGTGTCCTATGTGCGCTGCCCGGACGGCACGCTGGTCGAGCTGTGCAGCCCGATGGGGGTGTAAGTTGAAATGCTATTGAAACAATAGCTTCTTGCGCTTATTTTGCCTGCGCCAGAGGCACTTTTTATCCGGATCCTACTCACTGCATATCGATAAACGGCCCGGCCCCTGCGGTGTCAACTCCCCAGGGTGCGGAATGCCTGCTGCAGAAACTCCACGCACACCCGAACCTTTGCAGAATTGCCTAAGCGCGTGGGGTATACGGCCCACACGTTGGCCTCTTGCCGGTAGCCAGGCAGCACCTGAACCAAGTGGCCGTCGCGGATCAGCGGGCCTACCTGCCAGATCGATCGCAACACGATACCCAATCCTTCCACCGCCCACTGCACGGCGATCTCGCCATTGTTGGTGGACATAGGGCCGGTGACTTTGGCGGTTTCCACACCGCCACCTGCGTTCAACCTCCAGACGCCAAACGGGTGGTCGCGCTCGCGGATCACCACGCAGTCGTGCGTGCCCAAATCCGCCAAACTAGATGGCGTGCCACGCCGCTGCAGATAAGCTGGTGAAGCGCACAAGACACGGTGGTTGGCAGCGAGCCGGGTGGCGATGAACTGCGGTGCAATGACATCGCCGACCCGCACGTCGAGGTCAAAACCGTCACCCGCGATGTCAATCAAATGGTCGAAGAGTTCCAGCCGAACGGCCACTGTGGGATGGCTGAACGCCATGCGCGCCAGCACAGGTGCCACGATCTGGCGACCGAAGCCAAAACTGCTGCTCACGCGCAGCAGACCCCGCGGAGCCCGGCGCGCCGCGGACACCTCTTCCACCAGGCTGTCCATGTCGTCCAGCACCCGCTGCGCCCACACGAACACACGTTCACCCTCTTCGGTGACCGTCACTTTGCGGGTGGTGCGGTGCAGTAGCTTGGTGGCCAGCAGTTGCTCTAGCAGGCGAATGCGCTTGGTCACGTAGGCAGGCGATACGCCCAGCTCCAGCGCAGCGGCACGAAAGCTGGCTTTGCGTGCCACGACGGCATAGACCCGTAGGTCTTCAACAGGGGGGATTTTGTTCATGAAACGTGCACTATTGATTCACTAATTCGCCCATAGTAATCCAAATCATGAACACCTAACATGGGCAAACCCGTTCAAGAAAACCAACCCGGAAACGCCCATGAAAACATCGCACCGCTGGCTTCCAGCAACACTCGCCGCATTCGCAGTGGCGGCCATTCCAGCTCTGGCAATCGCGCAAGCCGCTTGGCCGGACAAACCCATAACGCTGGTAGTGCCCTACGCCGCGGGGGGGCCCACCGACGTGGGTGCCCGCCTCATCGCGCTGCCCATGGGCAAGTCACTGGGTAAGCCCATCATTGTTGAAAACACGGTGGGTGCAGGGGGTACGCTGGGCACGGCACGGGTGGCCCGGGCCGCGCCCAACGGCTACACCATCCTGATGCACCACCTGGGCATGTCCACAGCCCCTGCGCTCTACAAAAAGCTGCCGTTCGATCCCCTGAAGGATTTTGAGTACGTGGGCCAGGTAATGGACGTGCCTATGACCTTGCTGTCCCGCAAGGATTTTCCGGCGAACAATTTCGCTGAATTGCTCGCCTACGTGAGGTTGAACAAGGAAAAAGTCACCATCGCAAACGCAGGCCCTGGCGCGGTTTCGCAACTTTGCGGACTGTTGCTCGAACACCAGATGGGGGTCACGCTAACCCAGGTGCCCTACAAAGGATCGGCGCCGGCGCTGAATGACCTGATGGGTGGGCAAGTCGATCTGTTGTGCGACCAGACCACCCAGACGGTTCCCGTGGTCAAGGATGGCAGCCGCGTCAAGGTTTTTGGCGTCACCACGGCCAAACGGCTTCCGGCGCTACCGAATGTACCAACGCTTGACGAGCAAGGGCTCAAGGGCTTTGAGGTGCTCGTATGGAACGGCATTTATGCGCCGAAGGGAACACCGAAGCCCATTCTGGACAAACTGAATGACGCGCTCAGGGCGGCTGTACAAGACGACGACGTGAAGAAGCGCCTGGGCGAACTCAGCGTCGACCTGGTGCCGCTGAACAAGGCCACACCCGCATCCTTGCGCGCACAACTGGAAGCCGAATCAACCCGCTGGTCCAAAACACTCCGGGCCGCCGGCGTGGAGGCCGAATAGCACCCCATCCATGACAAGGAGATATCCATGACCCGCACACTCAGCATCGCACTCATCCCCGGTGACGGCATCGGCCAGGAGGTCATGCCCGAGGGCGTGCGCGTGCTGCAAGCCGCCGCCCACCGATTCGGCCTGGCGCTGAACTTCACGCCCATAGCCTGGGCCAGCTGCGCCTACTACCAACAGCACGGCCAGATGATGCCGGACGACTGGAAAGCCCAGCTCCAGGGCATGGATGCCATCTACTTCGGTGCCGTGGGCTGGCCGGACACCGTGCCCGACCACATCTCGCTATGGGGTTCGCTGCTCAAGTTCCGCCGCGAATTCGACCAGTACATCAACCTGCGGCCCGTGCGCCTGTTCGAAGGCGTGCCCTGCCCGCTGGTCGGCCGCAAGCCCGGCGACATCGACTTCTATGTGGTGCGCGAGAACACCGAGGGCGAATACACCAACCTCGGCGGCATCATGTACGAGGGCACCGAGCGCGAAATCGTGGTGCAAGAAACGGTGATGAGCCGCCATGGTGCCGACCGGGTGCTGAAGTACGCCTTTGAACTGGCGCAGTCGCGCGCGCGCAAGCACCTGACGGTAGCCACCAAGAGCAACGGCATCGCCATCAGCATGCCCTGGTGGGACAGCCGCGCCGACGCAGTGGGCCAAGCCTACCCCAGCGTACACACCGACAAGCAGCACATCGACATTCTCACGGCACGCTTTGTGTTGCAACCACAGCGGTTTGACGTGGTGGTGGCAAGCAACCTTTTTGGCGACATCCTGTCGGACCTGGGCCCGGCCTGCACCGGCACCATTGGCTTGGCGCCGTCGGCCAACCTCAATCCCGAGCGCAATTTCCCATCGTTGTTCGAGCCCGTGCATGGCTCCGCGCCGGACATCTTCGGCCAGGGCATTGCGAACCCGATTGCGATGATCTGGTCGGGTGCGCTCATGCTTGATTTCCTGGGCTGCAAACCCGCGCACGATGCGATTGTCAAAGCCATCGAAGAAGTGCTGGTAGCCGGCCCGCTGACCCGCGACCTGGGTGGCGAGGCATCCACCGCACAGCTTGGAAAAGCCATCGCCGACGCCGTAGCGAAACCTGGCAGTGACGCTATCTAAAAAATAGCTACCCACTCAGGTGAAATAAGCGCCAGCGGCACTTTTCTCTTAGTCCCCCACTCACCGCACATCCATAAACAGCTCCGCGCACACTCCGCGCAACCAGCGGTTCGCCGGGTCGTGGTGGTACCGCGCATACCAGTACTGCTTGACGGTGAACGGCGGTATCGGCAGCGGGCACACCAGTACCCGCAGGCCGGCCGCCTGGGCCAGGGTTTCGCCGATATGGCGCGGCAAGGTGGCGACCAAGTCGTTGTCGGCCAGGATGGCGGCCAGGCCCAGAAAGCCCGGCAGCTCCAGCAGCACGCGGCGCTCCACGCCCAGGGCTTTGAGGGTGCTGTCCAACAGCTGGTAGCCGGTGCCCGAGACGATGCCGATGTGCGCCTCGGCCAAATAATCCTGCAAAGTAAATGTGTTGCCGATGCGCGGATGGCGGGCGTTGCACAGGCAGATCCAGTCCTGGCCGAACAGGCTTTGCTGGTAAAAGCCCGCCTCCTGCCCGGCCTCGAGTCCGCGCACCAGGCCTAGGGCCAGATCGGCCTCGCCGGACTGCAGCGCGGGCACCAGGCTGGCGTCTATGGTGGCAGCCTCCAGCCGCACCTGTGGCGCCAGCGCGCGCACATGCGAAAACAAGCGGGGTAACAGGGTGACGTGGCTGGCATCGGTCATGAAGATGCGGAACTCGCGCCGCGACTGCGCCGGGTCAAACACCACCTCGGACTCGGACAAGCGGCGCAGGCCAACGAGTACCTCGCGCACCGTGGCGATCAGGCCGTCGGTGCGTGGCGTGGGCTGCATGCCCTCGGGCGTGCGCACAAACAGCGGGTCGTTGAACTGGGTACGTAGCCGGCCTAGCCAGATGCTGACCGTGGGCTGGCTCTGGCCCAATTGCTCGGCCGACTTGGTGACGCTGCGCGTGGTGTAGAGCAGGTCCAGCAGGCGCAGCAGCTTGGGTTCGAGCAGGGTGGGATCGGTGTCAGCCATAAAAAATCTAAATGCTGGTTATTGCAGGCATTGCCTTTGCAGTATAGGCAGGCCAGCCTACGATGGCACCACACACCAGAGGAGACTCCATGCCAAACACCATTCGCTGGGGCGTGCTCGGCGCCGCCGCCATCGCCACCGAACGCACCATGCCCGCGCTGAACCTGGCGCCCAGCGCAACCCTGCTGGCCCTGGCCTCGCGCGACGCGGCCAAAGGCGAGGCGGTGGCACAGGCACTCAATATCCCGCGCGTCTATAACAGCTACGACGCCTTGCTGGCCGACCCGGAGATCGACGCGGTCTACGTGCCGCTGCCGAACCAGCTGCACTTCGACTGGTCGGTGCGCGCGCTCGAAGCCGGCAAGCATGTGCTGTGCGAAAAGCCACTGTGCCTGACGGCCGCGCAGGTGCAGCAGCTGTGCGCGGTGCGCGACCGCACCGGCAAGCACATCGAAGAAGGCTTTGGCTTTCGCAACCATCCGCAATGGACCAAGCTGCAGGAGCTGATTAACGGCAACGCCATCGGCCCGGTGCGCGCAGTACACGCCACCATGGCCAAGCAGTTCTACAACCCCGCCGATGTGCGGAATCAGCTGGACGCAGGTGGCGGCGCGCTGTACGACATGGGCTCGTACACCATCAGCGCCTGCAACCTGGTGTTCCAGCGCCCGCCGGAACGCGTGGTGGCCACGCTGGACCGCGACCCGGTATTCGGCACCGACCGCCTGAGCAGCGCGCTGCTGGACTACGGCGACAGCCATGCGGCCATCACCGTCGCCACCCAGGCCGGGCCGAACGGCTGGGGTTCGCACCAGCAGCTGTCGGTACTGGGCGGCACGGGCTGGTTGCGCTGCGACTTTCCATTCGCCCAGGCCCGGCCCAGCGCCTGCGAAATCGCCCTGGGAGATACCAGCAGCGTGGGCTACCAGCCGAGCCAGCGCTTCCACTTCGAGCCGGTCAACCAGTACCAGCTGCAAGTCGAACGCTTCTCGCGGCTGCTGCTCGGCGACCCGGTGGCCAGCTGGCCCATCGAAGACGCATTGGGCACGCTGCGCACCCTGGAAGCCTTGTTTGCATCGGCCCGCACGGGCTGCTGGCAGACGCTGCCAAAATAAGCCTCCCCCAACCGCACCCGCCATGACAACTCTCTTTAACCGCGCCACCGAAGACGTGGGCAATATCGTCGAATTCGGCCACGTGAATCTGCGTGTGGCCAATCAGCAGCAGGCCCTGGTGTTCTACGCCATGGGCCTGGGCCTGACCCGCGACCCCTACCAGCGCATCGGCATCGAGAACGCCTGGATGAACATCGGCACCTGTCAATTCCACCTGCCGGTAGGCAAGGCCGAGGTGCTGCGCGGCGTGGTCGGCCTGGTGATGCCCGACATGGATGCCCTGGCCGAGCGGCTGGCCCGCATCGCCCCGCTACTCAAAGACACACGCTTCAGCTTCACGCAGCACGCCAGCCATGTGGACGCCACCTGCCCCTGGGGCAACCGCATCCGCGTGCATGCCCCCGACCGCGCGCGCTTCGGCCCGCTGCTGCTGGGCATGCCGTATGTAGAGGTGGACTGTGCGCCCGGCACGGCGGCTGGCATCGCCCGCTTCTACACCGAGCTGCTGGGCGCGCCCGGCAGCCTGGGCGAAGACGCGGCCGGCGTGTTCGCCCGCATCCCCATGGGGCTGTACGAAGGCCTGGTGTTCCGCGAAACCGCGCGCCCCCTGCCCGCCTACGACGGCCACCATGTACAGATCAGCGTGGCCGACTTCTCCGACCCCTACCAGCGCCTGCTGGCACGTGGCCTGGTCACCGAAGAAAGCAGCCAGAGCCAGTACCGCTTCCAGGACATCGTCGACCTGGACAGCGGCCGCGTGCTGGCCACGCTGGAGCACGAGGTGCGCAGCATGCGGCACCCGTCCTACGCCCGCCCGCTGGTCAACCGCAATATCGCCAACCATGGCGACGCCTACATGCCCGGCCACGAGAACGCGGCCTGGCGCATGCCGCCTGATCAAGCTATGTAACGCCCCTGTCTCCTGCGCGATGGACAGCGGCGCCGTCCGGTGCGCCAATACCGTTCCCTGCAGCGCAACGAGACACGCCATGCCCACCACCGTTCACCACCGTATCTGCCCTTTGTGCGAAGCCTGCTGTGGGCTGGAGCTGCAGGTGGAGGACGGCAAGGTACAAAGCATCCGCGGCCACGCGCAGGACTTCTTCAGCGCCGGCTACATCTGCCCCAAGGGCGTGGCGCTGAAAGACCTGCACGAAGACCCGGACCGCCTGCGCACCCCGCTGATCAAGCGCCAGGGCGTATTCGTCGAAGCCAGCTGGGACGAGGCCTGGGCCGAAATCGCCCAGCGGCTGCCGCCCCTGCTGCAAACCCACGGCCGCGACAGCCTGGGCCTGGCCGTGGGCAACCCGGCCGCACACAAAATCGGCCTGCTGCTTTACTTCGCCCGGCTGGCGCGGGCGGCGGGCACGCGCAATGTATTCACCGCCACCACGCTAGACCAGATGCCGCGCCAGCTGGTCAGCGGCCTGCTGTTCGGCCACTGGATGAGCGTGCCGGTGCCCGACATCAGCCGCTGCGACTTCCTGCTGGTGCTGGGCGCCAACCCGCTGGCCAGCAACGGCAGCATGTGGACCGTGCCCGACTTCAAAACCAAGGCCAAAGCCCTGCAGGCGCGGGGCGGCCAGCTGGTGGTAGTAGACCCGCGCCGCAGCGAAACCGCCGCCATGGCCGACGCCCACCATTTCATCCGACCCGGCGCCGATGCCTTCCTGTTGGCCGGCATGGTGCGCACCCTGTTTGACGAGCAGCTGGTACGGCCCGGCCGCCTAGCGGAACTCACCCAGGGCATGGCCGAAGTCGAGGCCGCCATCCAGCCCTTCAGCGCGGAGGCCGTGGCCGCGCGCTGCGGCATCGCGGCCCCCACCATCCGCCAGTTGGCGCGCAGCCTGGCGCAGACCAAGCGCGCCTGCGTCTATGGCCGCATCGGCACCTGCACCCAGCGCTATGGCACGCTGGCCAGTTGGCTGATCGATGTGCTCAACCTGCTTACCGGCCACCTGGACCAGCCCGGTGGCGCCATGTTCCCCAAGGCGCCGGCCTTCGCCGCCAACACGCTCGGCCCGGCCGGCCGGGGCAAAGGCGTGCGTACCGGGCGCCACCGCAGCCGCGTCAGCCAGGCGCCCGAAGTCATGGGCGAGCTGCCCATGGGCTGCCTGGCCGAAGAGATCGACACCCCGGGCGCCGGGCAGATCCGGGCGCTCATCACCGTGGCCACCAACCCGGTGCTGTCGACGCCCAACGGCGCGCGGCTGGCGCAGGGGCTGGAGCAGCTCGACTTCATGGTCAGCCTGGACGCCTACCTGAACGAAACCACGCGCCATGCCGACGTGATACTGCCCGCTCCCTCGCCGCTGGAAGACAGCCACTACGACTTGGCATTCAGCCAGCTCTCGTGGCGCAACCAGGCCCGCTACAGCGCGCCGGTGTTCCCCCGCGCGCCGCAGCAGCCCGAGGAGTGGGAAACCCTGCTGCGGCTGGCGGCCATCCTGCAAGGCCAGGGCGCGTGCACCAGCGCCGCCGAACTCACCGCCGTGGACGATGCGCTGCTGGCCAGCGAGTTGCAGCGGCAGTTCGGCGCGCAGGCCGCCACCGCACAGCAAAGCCTGCAACCCCACCAAGGCCCCGACCGGCTGCTAGACCTGGCCCTGCGCTCCGGCCCTTATGGCGATGACCGGGGCCCCGAAGGCCTGACCCTGGCCAAGCTGCAAGCCAGCCCCGGTGGTATCGACCTAGGCCCGCTGGCGCCGCGCCTGCCCGAGCTGCTGCGCACGGCCAGCGGCTACATTGAACTCGCCCACCCCGATCTGCTGGCCGATCTGGCGCACGCCGCTGCCGACCTGGCGCAACCAGCGCCAGAGATGGTGCTGATTGGCCGGCGCGACCTGCGCTCCAACAACAGCTGGATGCACAACCTGCCGCTGCTGGCCAAGGGGCCGGAGCGCTGCACCGCCCTGGTCCACCCCAGCGACGCCCAGCGCCTGGGCCTGAGCGACGGCGGCCTGGCCCACATCAGCAACCCGGCCGGCACCCGCAGCATCAGTGCCCCGGTGCGCATCAGCGCCGACATGATGCCCGGCGTGCTGAGCCTGCCGCACGGCTGGGGCCACGACCTGCCCGGCGCCCAGCTGCAGGTGGCCGCCCAGCGCCCCGGCGTCAACTTCAATAGCCTGCTGGACGAAAACCTGCGCGACCCGCTGTCGGGCAACGCGGTGCTGAGCGGGGTGGCAGTGGTGGTGACGGCGGGGTAGAACCAGCCGCCCACCGCAATTTATGCCCCGAAGCCGAACAGGCGCCGCGGCGTATCCCACAGAATCGCCTGGCGCGCGGCGGCGTCGGGTACCAGCTGCTCGAACAGCGCGAACAGCGGGCCGTAGTCGATGCGCTCGGGCGCGCGCAGAAACGGCCAGTCGGAGGCCCAGACCAGCGCCTGCGGCGTATAGGCCTGCAGCAAGGCCTGCACGAACGGCCAGGCATCGGTATGCGGAAACGGCAGCCTGGAGCTTTTCACCAAGCTGGACAGCTTGACCACCGCGCGGCCGGTTTCGGCCAGGCCCAGCAAGGCCTGGAAGCCAGCCTGCCCTAGGCCGGCCTGCGGATGGGGCCGGCCCAGGTGGTCGAACAGCAGGCGCGCGCCGCTGTCCACCAGCAAAGGCTGCAAGGCCAGCAGCTCGTCGAACTGCACCTGCACCTGGGCCCACATATCCAGCTGGCGCAGGCGCTCCAGCAGCGGCGCCGCATTGCGGTAGTAGTCCACGCCCAGCAAGGCCACATTCAGCGTCACGCCGACCACGCCCGCGACCTTGAGGTCTTGCAGCTCGGCCAGGCTGGCGTCGTTGCGCACCACGGCCACGCCCTTGTAGCGGCCCGCGCCCTGGGCCAGCGCGTCCAGCAGACAGCGGTTGTCAAAGCCATAGCCGGAGTTCGGGCCGACGATCAGCGCGTGCTGCACACCGTGCGCGTCCAGCACCTGGCCGAGCAGCGCGGTGGTGCCGATCTCGGCGCCGGCGGGCTTGTAGAAATTGTCTTCCGGGTAGGGAAAGCGGGTGGGATCAAAGACGTGCACATGGCAGTCGATCTTGGCTTGCATGGCGGTGGTTCCTGGAGGTTTTGCATGGATTGTCGATGCGGAAAACGCTATCCAACTCATTGCATATAGCAATGCTACGTATTGCACGCATTGCATTTACAGCATGGATCACCAAATCTACGATCCGTCCCCATAGCTGCCCGCGGGGCTGCAGAGGAGACGGATTTGAAGATTTGCGTATTAGGCGCGGGCGCCCTGGGCTGTGCGATCGGCGGCGTGCTGACCGAAGACGGGCACGAGGTATGGCTGGTCAACCGCGGCCAGGCCCATGTCGACGCCATGCGGCAAGCCGGCCTGACCCTGCGGGAGAACGGTGTAGACCGCCAGGTGGCGGTACATGCCGCCACCCGCTGCCAGGACATAGGCGGCACAGTGGACCTGGTCATCGTGCTGGTCAAGTCCTTTCACACCCGTGAGGCGATTGAATCGGCCCGCTGCATCGTTGGGCCGCACACCGTCGTGTTGTCGCTGCAAAACGGCCTGGGCCACGAAGACGTGCTGGCCGAAGTCGTCGGCCGCGAACATGTGCTGGCCGGCAAGACCTACGCCGGCGGCGTGATGCTGGCGCCCGGCCAGGTGCTGGTCGGCACCCAGGGCAAGGAAACCCTGATCGGCGAGCTCGACGGCGCGCTGTCCGAGCGCGTGCAGGCCATCGCCGCCGCCTTCAACCATGCCGGCTTGGCCACTACCGTCAGCGACAACATCCTGGGCACCATGTGGGACAAGCTGCTGGTCAACGTGGCCACTGGCGCGCTCAGCGGCATTACCGGCCTGCCCTACGGCGATCTGTACGCCGTGCCCGAAGTCGAAGCCTGCGCCGTGGCGGCTGTGGCCGAGGCCATGGCCGTCGCCCAGGCGGCCGGCATCCAGCTGACGACCACCGAGCCGCACCAGGCCTGGGTCAAGGCCGCCGACGGCCTGCCCAACGCATTCAAGGCGTCGATGCTGCAAAGCCTGGAAAAAGGCTCGGCCACCGAGATCGACTACGTAAACGGCGCCGTGGTGCGCTGGGGTGCCAAGCATGGCGTCCCTACGCCCGTCAACCAGGCATTAGTCGCCTGCATCAAGGGCATAGAACGCCGCCTGCCCCGCTAACCGTCAACCAGAGACACATCCATGGCCTACACCCAGAAATCCTACGTAGAGCACGTCGCCGTGCGCGTCAAAGACATCCAGTGGCACATCAACTTCTTCTATGAAGTACTGGGCATGGACGTGCGCGAAATCGACGGCCCGACCGACGCCCCCAACCAGTACTGGACCCTTGGCGGCATGCAGCTGATGAGCAGCCCCGGTTTCGAAGCCCCGCCCAGCAATGACGCCGGCTGGCTCGCGCATCTGGGGATCATGGTGCAAGACCTGCCCGGTGCGCTGGAGGCCGCCAAAAGCTGGGGCGTCAAGCAACTGCCCCAAGGCAGCAACTGGCTGCAGTTGCCCGACGGCCTGGCGATCGAGCTGATCCAGGCCAGCGGCACATCCGTGGCCGACGTACTCGCCATCAACCCCCGCGCAAAACTCTGAGGCAACCCCATGATCATCCCCAGCTTCAACTTCCAGACCCCCGAAAAATACTGGGACGACGCCCAGGTCGGCGACAGCTGCACCAGCCCCAGCTACCTGGTGACCGGCGAGCGCATCGACGCCTATGCCGAACTGACAGGCGACTACACCCCGGTGCATGTGGACGAGGCCTACGCCAACGCATCCCACTTCGGCTGCCGCGTGGCCCACGGGCTGATGGGCCAGTCGGTGGCCGACGGCCTGAAGACGCAGAGCGAATACCGCTTTCTGCCCGGCATGTCGCTGGGCTGGACCTGGGACTTCTTGCTGCCGATCAAGATTGGCGACGAGCTGCGCGTGCGCTTCCAGGTTGGCAGCATGCGCGCCAGCAAGAGCAAGCCCGGCTGGGGCATTGTGGTGCTGCCATCCGAGCTGCTGAACCAGCACGACCAGGTGGTGCAAAAGGGCGAACACCGCCTGATGGTGCCGCGCCGTCCCGGCAGCTTCTAAAACTACAAATTTCATAGCTAGCTGCGCAGGTACTGCCTGCGCCAGAAGGACATTTCATGCCTAAAAACACCCAAGCCCAGCCGCTCGCCGGCATCCGTGTTGTCGACTACAGCCACTTCCTCGCCGGCCCCTACCTGAGCCGCTGCCTGGCGGCCATGGGCGCGGAAGTCATCAAGGTCGAGCGGCCCAAGGCCGGCGACGCCGGCCGTGCCCACGCTTATTTCATCCAGGGCCAGAGCGGCTACTTTCTGCAGCAGAACATGGGCAAGCAAGGCCTCTGCATCAACCTGAAAGACCCGCGCGGCCTGGCGCTGATGCACAAGCTGACCGACAGCGCCGATGTGTTCGTCGAGAACTACCGCCCCGGCGCGCTGACCAAGCTGGGCCTGGGCTTTGAGGAGCTGTCGGAACGCAACCCCGGCCTGGTGTATTGCTCGATCTCGGCCTACGGCCACACCGGGCCAGACGCGCACCGGGCAGGATTTGGCCTGATAGCAGAGGCCAAGAGCGGCATCATGGCCATGGTCGGCTCGCCCGGCGAAGCGCCGCCGCTGCTGCGGGTGTCGCTGGGCGATATGTACACGGGCATCCACGGCGTGGCCTCGGTCTGCGCGGCGCTGCTGGGCCGGGTCAAGTCGGGCAAGGGCCAGCATATTGATCTGTCGCTGTACGACTGCCTGGTGTCCATGCACGACTACGCGGTGCAGTGCTACACCCTGTCGGGTGGCAAGGACATCCCGGTGCAGACCGGCCACGACATGCCGCAAAGCACGCTGTACGGCGTGTTCAGCGCCAGCGACGGCTACCTGGTGATCGCCGCGCAGGTCGACGATGCCTGGAAGCGCTTTGCCTTGCTGATCGGCGGCGAGGCGCTGGCGGGCGATACCCGCTTCCATACATCGGCCGGACGCAACGAGAACCGCGTTGAAATTCTGGCCCTGGCCAAGGCCTGGGTCGGTGCCCGCAGCGTGGCCGAGGTGCTGGCCGCACTGGACGCCATCGACGTGCCGAGTGCCAAGGTGCAGAACATCGAAGAAGTGTTGAACGACCCGCAGATCCAGGCCCGCAATATGGTGCTGGAGCAGCAGCACCCGGTGCTGGGCGCGATACGCATGCCGAACCTGCCGTTCAATTTCTCTGGCTGCGACAGCCCGGTGCCCAGCGTGGCGCCAACCATGGGCCAGCACAACCGGCAGATCGCCGGCGCGCTGGGCTACAGCGATACCGAGATTGACGCGCTGCTGGAAGCCGGCGTGCTGTACACCTCGGAGGCCATATGACCGATAAGTACGCCGTCATAGGCAACCCCATAGGCCACAGCAAATCGCCGTTGATCCACGGCCAGTTCGCCGAAACCACGGCTCAGGACCTGCTCTACACCGCCATCGAAGGCCCGCTGGACGGCTTTGCCGCGGCGGTGGATGCGTTCCGCGCCGCGGGCGGGCTGGGGCTGAACATCACCACGCCATTCAAGCTGGATGCGTTTCGCTACGCCACCGACCTGAGCGAGCGAGCCCGCCGTGCCGGTGCAGTGAATGCCATGAAGTTCGAGGGCGAGCGCGCTTACGCGGACAACTTCGACGGCGTGGGCCTGGTGCGCGACATCGTGCACAACCTGGGCTGCCCGCTGCAAGGCCAGCGCGTCTTGCTGCTGGGTGCCGGCGGCGCGGTGCGCGGCGCGCTGCTGCCCTTCATGGAACAGCACCCGGCCCGGCTGGTGCTGGCCAACCGCACCCCGGAAAAAGCCCGCGAGCTGGCAGCGACCATAGCCGGCCCGATCAGCGCCTGCAGCTATGCCGAGCTGGCCGACCAGCAGTTCGACCTGGTGGTCAACGCCACCTCGGCCAGTCTGCGCGCCGAGCTGCCACCAGTGCCCGCCAGCGTGTTTTCCCAGGCCCGCCTGGCCTATGAATTGGCTTACGGTAAAGGCCTGACACCGTTTTTGCGGCTCGCGCAGAACGCGGGCGTGGCCCAGCTGGCCGACGGTGTGGGCATGCTGGCCGAGCAGGCCGCCGAGGCCTTTGCCTGGTGGCGCGGCGTACGGCCGGCGACCCGCGACGTCATCGACCAGCTGACGATTCCGCTGGTGTAAACACCGCACCGGTATAGGCGGCCGCAGGTATTCAATTTTGAAATATCAGCTAGCTTGAATTTCGACTCTTGATATAGGGAAACCCCTGAACTCCACAAAGTAACTGGTTAGTACATTAAATAACGAATTTCTAGGAGACAAGTTCATGCTTCAAAAATTGCTAGACGGCTACTGCCGATTGCTGTCGGTGCTGATGGCCGTAGCCCTGGCCTTGATGGTGCTGCTGGTGTTCACCAATGTGGTGATGCGCTACGCCTTCAACTCCGGCATCACCGTGTCCGAGGAGCTGTCGCGCTGGCTGTTTGTCTGGGTGACCTTCCTGGGTGCCATCGTTGCCATGCACGAAGGCGCGCACCTGGGTACCGACATGCTGGTGTCGCGCCTGTCGGTGGCTGGCAAGCGCTTCTGCCTGGTGGTCGGGCATGCACTGATGCTGTTCATCTGCTGGCTGCTGTTCAAGGGTTCGCTGGAGCAGGTCAAGGTCAACTGGGATTCCACCAGCGCCGCCATGGAAGTCTCCATGGGCATCTTCTACGCCTGCGGCATGGTGTGTGCCGTGTCGGGTGCGGTGATTCTGCTGAACCACCTGTGGCGCCTGGTGAAGGGCGAGCTGTCGGACGACGAGCTGATCGGCATCCGCGAGTCCGAAGAAGAGCCGATCGACGTGCCCAAGCCCCTGTAAACCCCAGCGAAGTTTTCAACCATGACTATTGCCGTTTTCCTGGGCTCCCTGCTCGCCGCCATGGCGCTGGGCATCCCTATCGCTTTCTCCCTGCTGCTCTGCGGTGTCGCCCTGATGTGGCACATGAACATGTTCGACGCCCAGATCCTGGCGCAGAACATCATGGAAGGCGCAAACAGCTTTCCGTTGCTGGCCGTGCCCTTCTTCATGCTGGCCGGCGAGGTGATGAACACCGGCGGCCTGTCCCGCCGCATCGTCGACTTCGCGCTGGCGCTGGTCGGCCACATCCGCGGCGGCCTGGGCTATGTGACGATTGTGGCGGCCTGCATCTTGTCGGCCCTGTCGGGCTCGGCCGTTGCCGACGCGGCGGCCCTGACCGCGCTGCTGCTGCCCATGATGGTGAAAGCCGGCCACGACAAGGCACGCAGCGGCGGCCTGATCGCAGCCTGCGGCGTGATCGGCCCGATCATCCCGCCGTCCATCGGCTTTGTGATCTTCGGCGTGGCCGCCAATGTGTCGATCACCAAGCTGTTCCTGGCCGGCATCTTCCCGGGCATCCTGCTGGCCGCCGGCCTGTGGGCCACCTGGTGGTGGACCACGCGTAGCGAAAAGCTGGAGCCACCACCGCGCAAGTCGACCGCAGAAGTAATGCTGGCCTTCCGCAAGGCCGGCTGGGCGCTGACCCTGCCGCTGCTGATTTTGTTCGGCCTGCGCTTCGGCCTGTTCACACCCACCGAAGCCGCCGTGGTGGCTGCCGTGTTCGCCCTGTTCGTGGCCGGTGTGATCTACCGCGAACTCACCTGGAGCACCCTGTACGGCACCTTTGTGGCCGCTGCCAAAACCACCGCGGTGGTGATGTTCCTGGTGGCTGCGGCCATGGTCTCGGCCTGGCTGATCACGGTGGCCCAGCTGCCGGCCCAGGTGGTCGACCTGCTGAGCCCGCTGCTGGGCAGCCCTACCCTGCTGCTGATGGCCATCATGCTGCTGGTGATGGTGGTTGGTACCGCCATGGACATGACGCCCACCATCCTGATCCTGACGCCCGTGCTGATGCCCCTGGTGAAAGCCGCTGGTATCGACCCGGTGTACTTCGGCGTGCTGTTCATCATCAACAACTCCATCGGCCTGGTGACGCCACCGGTCGGCACGGTGCTGAACGTGGTGGCCGGCGTGGGCCGGATGAAGATGGACGACGTGACCCGCGGCGTGATGCCTTTCATGATCGTGCAGTTCATCGTGATGTTCCTGATGGTGCTGTTCCCGCAAATCATCATGTGGCCGGCCCGCCTGCTGTACTGATACCGCCTTGTTTTCGAAGCGGGGCGTGTCTGGTACGCCATGCCCTGCATCCCCCCATTTGCGTACTGTGTAATTTCAGGAGACAAGCATGAAACGTCTGATGATCAAGACTCTGGTGGCCGCTGCCGCCGTGGCCGCCTTCGGCATGGCTGGCGCACAGGACATCAAGGAGCACACGCTCAAGATCGGCCTCAACGGCCCGGAAAACCACCCTGCCGCAGCCGGCATGAAGAAGTTTGCCGAACTGGTTGCAGCCAAGTCCGGCGGCAAGATCAAGGCCAACCTGTTCTTCAACGGCAGCCTGGGCAGCGACCAGGCCGTGGTCTCGTCCATGAAGGGCGGCACGATTGAAATGGCGGTCATGAACACCGGCATCCTGGCCAGCGAAGTGAAGGAAGTTGCGATATTCGACTTCCCCTTCCTGTTCGCCAACGAGAAGGAATCGGACGCCATCGTCGACGGCCCGGTCGGCAAGAAGATGCACGCCCTGCTGGAGCAAAAAGGCCTGGTCGGCCTGGCCTACTGGGAACTCGGCTACCGCCAGATCACCAACAGCAAGCGCCCACTGAACAAGGTGGAAGACATCGAAGGCCTGAAGCTGCGCGTGATCCCCAACCCGATCAACGTCGCCTGGGTCAAGGCCCTGGGCGCCAACCCCACGCCCATGCCCTTCCCCGAGGTCTATGGTGGCCTGGAGCAAAAAGCCATTGACGGCCAGGAAAACCCGATCAGCGTGATCGCCGCCAACAAGTTCTGGGAAGTGCAGAAGAACATCGCCCTGACCAACCACCAGTACAACCCGCAATCGGTGATCTTCAGCAAGAAGGTCTGGGACACACTGACAGCAGCCGAGAAGAAGATCATCGACGACGCGGCCGACGAAGCCACCCAGTACCAGCGCCAGCAGGCCCGCGCCGCCGTAGCGACCAACCTCGAGCTGCTGAAGAAGAACGGCATGACCGTGACCCAGTTCTCGCCCGCCGAAGTCGCCAAGCTGCGCGACAAGATGAAGCCGGTGATTGCCCAGTTCACCGCCAGCGTGGGTGAAGCCACGGTCAACGAAGTCACGGCCGAACTGGCCAAGCTGCGCAAGTAACGACCCAGGCTCAAAATAGGGCTTGTCGGCCCGGCCGCTGCGCCGGGCCTTTGACACAACCCCATCTACCCAAGGAAACCACCTCCATGAAAATCCTCATGCTGCACGGCATCAACCACAACATGTTTGGCAAGCGCGACCCCAAGCAGTACGGCACCATCACGCTGGACGAAATCAACGCCAGCCTGGTGGCACTGGGCAAAGAGCTGGGCACCGAGGTGGAGGCCTACCAAACCAATGGCGAAGGCGATATGTGCGAACGCATCCACCAGGCCTATGCCGACGGCGTGGACGCGGTGCTGATCAACGCCGGCGCCTGGACCCACTACAGCTACGGCATCCGCGATGCGCTGGCCATCCTGACCTGCCCGGTGGTGGAAATCCACATGTCCAACATCCACGCCCGCGAAGCCTTCCGCCACGTGTCGGTGTTCGCCGAAATCGTCAAGGGCCAGATCTGCGGCTTTGGCGTAGACAGCTACCTGCTGGGCCTGCGCGCCGGCGTGTCGGCCGCCCAAGCTGCCAAGGCATAAGCTACACAATTAATAGCTGCCAGCGCTTATTGAATATGCGCTAGAGGCACTTTTCATTTCACAGGACCCTCCGTGATTACAGGCAACACCGAACTCATCGCCCACATCGGCTTCCCCACCCACGCCTTCAAGGCACCGATGATTTACAACCCCTACTTCGACCAGGCCGGCATCGATGCCGTGGTCGTACCCATGGGTTGCAAGGCCGAAGACTACCCGGCATTTCTGCGCTCGGTGTTCAGCCTGGCCAACATCCGCGGCGCGCTGATCACCATGCCGCACAAGGTCACCACCGCCGGCCTGCTGGACGAGGTTTCGCCCACCGCCCAGATCGCCGGCGCCTGCAACGCGGTGCGCCGCAATGCCGACGGCAAGCTGGTCGGCGACATGTTCGACGGCGAGGGCTTTGTGCGCGGCGTGCAGCGCAAGGGCTTGCAGCTCCAGGGCATACGCGCAGTGGTGGTGGGCTGCGGCGGCGTAGGCTCGGCGATTGCCGCCTCGCTGGCGGCGGCCGGCGTCGGCACGCTGCGCCTGTATGACGCCTACGGCCCGTCGATGGACGGCCTGGCCGGGCGCTTACGCCAGCACTACCCGGCGCTGGTGGTGGAAACCGGCTCGAATGACCCGGCCGACTGCGACCTGGTGGTCAACGCCACGCCCATGGGCATGAACGACGGCGACCCGCTGCCCATGGACGTGTCCCGCATCGCCCCCAGCGCCTTCGTCGGCGAAGTGGTGATGAAGGCCGAAACCACCGCCTTCCTGGCCGCCGCCCAGGCGCGCGGCTGCCGGGTGCAGGTGGGCACCGACATGCTGTTCGAGCAAATCCCGGCCTACCTCGAGTTCTTCGGCCTGCCAACCACCACGCCCGAGGTTCTGCGCTCCGTCGCTACGCTGAAGTATTAACAGTACGGCAGGTAGACGGCCCCACGATGCTCCAGATACTGGCAATCACCACCCCCATCTACCTGATCATCGCCGCGGGCTATCTGGCCGTACGCTGCGGGCTGTTCGCCAAGCCCGAAATGCGCGTACTGGGCCGCTTCGTCATCAACTTCTGCACGCCGGCGCTGATCTTCCGCGCGCTGTCGCAGCGTTCGCTGGGCGAGGTGTTGAACGCGCCATTTCTGCTGGCCTATGCGCTGGGTTCACTGGCGGTGCTGTTCGGCGCCATCGCCTATGTGCGCCGGGTGCGCCGCCAGCCGCTGACCCCGGCCGCCATACAGGGCCTGGGCATGTCGGCATCGAACAGCGCCTTTATCGGCTACCCCATCGTGCAGCAGCTGATCGGGCCGCCCGCAGGGGTGGCGCTGGCGCTGTGCATGGTCGTGGAAAACCTGCTGATCCTGCCGCTGGCCCTGGCACTGGCCGACCGCGGCGACAACCGCCATGGCGCGGGCCAGCGCTGGCACCAGGTGCTGGCCGAGTCCTTCAAAGGCCTGCTGAAGAACCCGATGATCGTGGCCATCGTGGCCGGCTTTTGCTTTGCACTGCTGGGCCTGCAGCTGCCCGAGGTGCTGGCCCGCACGGTGCAGATCGTCGCCACCGCGGCCAGCCCCATATCCTTGTTTGTGATTGGCGGCACCCTGGTCGGCTTGCAGCTGTCCGGCGTGCGGCGGGACATGGCGACCATCAGCTTTGGCAAGCTGGTATTGCACCCGCTGGCGGTGTTGGCCGTGCTGTTGCTGCTGCCGCCCATAGACCCCGCGCTGCGCGTGGCGGCGGTCGTGTTTGCCAGCGTGCCCATGCTCAGCATCTACCCGGTGGTGGCGCAGAAGTACCACCTCGAAGGCCTGACCGCCGCCGCCCTGCTGGTGACCACGGTGGCCTCCTTTCTGTCCATCAGCCTGCTGCTCTGGGCCTTGCATGCGCTGCTGGGCTGGACGCCATAAGAAAATAAGCCAAACAAGGCTGCAGCGCATATTCCATCTGCGCAAGACGCTTCTAATTCAATAGCATCAACCGGCTGCCAGCTGGCCTTTCTCCGCCCTGTGCATGGCTATTTAACAACAGCCCATCGAAGTAGTGCGGTCCCACACGGCAGCCGGGCGTTTTTCACACAAACTCAGGATAGGCTTGCTACCAAGTGAATAAATGGGGGTGGGTGGTGCGTATGCGGCAGAAATGGGTTTCAGGGGTGATTAGATTTCGGTATATCGCCGCCGTTGTGCTGCTAGCGCTGCTGGTGGCGGCCGGGATGCTGGTCGCGCAGGAGATGCGCACGTCGGCCCACCAGGCCCGGTTTTTTGCCGAACTGGCCCGCAAGGCCACGTTTGAGCTCAACACCGGCCCCAGCCCGTCGATCCGCTTCCCGCAGAGTGCGCCCTATGACGACCGGCTCGGCTATGCGCAGCTGCCCGGCTATCTGAAAAAGCTCCAAACCCGCGACTTCGAGATCGCCCAGCAGGCGCGCATCTCCCCCACCATGGCCACCATCGTGGACGACGGCTACTACGCCCCGTATGCCGAGAAAACCCAGGGCGGCCTGCGCGTGCTGGACCGGCACAACACGCCGCTGTTCCAGGAGTGCTATCCGCAGCGCGTGTTCGAGCGCTTTGACGACATCGCGCCCATCCTGGTCGACAGCTTGCTGTTCATCGAAAACCGCGAGCTGCTCGACCCCGACCAGCCCAAGCGCAACCCGGCGGTCGAATGGGACCGGCTGGCCAATGCGGTGCTGGTCAAGGCCGAAAGCAGCCTCACCGGCACGGCACGCACGCCCGGCGGCAGCACCCTGGCCACCCAGATCGAGAAGTACCGCCACTCGTCCGAGGGCCGCACCTCCAGCATCCAGGACAAGCTGCGGCAGATGGTCTCGGCCGCCCTGCGCGCCTACCAGCAAGGTGAAGACACCAGCGCGGTGCGGCGCCAGATCGTGCTGGCCTATATGAACACCATGCCGCTGTCGGCCAAGGCCGGCTTTGGCGAGGTGCATGGCATGGGCGACGGCCTGTGGGTCTGGTACGGGCAGGACTTCCAGCAGGTCAACCGCCTGCTGAAAACCGTGACCGAGCCCGAGGCCCAGATCTCCGTACAGGCCGAGCAGGCCCAGCTGTACAAGCAGGCGCTGAGCCTGCTGATCTCGCAGCGCCGCCCGTCCTACTACTTTGACGCCGACGAGGCCGAGCTGGACCAGCTGACCAACAGCCATCTGCGCCTGCTGGGCAGCGCCGGCGTAATCAGCCCCGCGCTGCGCGATGCAGCCTTGCAGGCCCAGCTGCACCGGCGCGCCCAGAAGGTGCCGACCGAAGCCGTGTCCTTCGTCACCCAAAAAGCTGCCAACGCGGTGCGCACCCACCTGTCCAGCCTGCTCGGCAACAACCGCCTGTACGACCTGGACCGGCTGGACCTGAGCGCCGCCAGCACCCTGGACGCACCTGTGCAAGCCGCCGTCACCCAGCTGCTGCGCGACCTGCGCGAACCCGAAAGCGCCAAGGCCGCCGGGCTGAACGCCAAGCAGCTGCTGGACCGCGGTGACCCCGCCAAGGTGGTGTACAGCTTCACCCTGTACGAGCGCGGCGCCGACGCCAACCTGCTGCGCGTGCAGACCGACAACTACGACCAGCCGCTGAACATCAACGAAGGCACCAAGCTGGACCTCGGCTCCACCGCCAAGCTGCGCACCCTGATCACCTACCTCGACATCATCGACAAGCTGCACCAACGCCTGTCCACCCAGGACGCTAAAGAGCTGCGCGCGCTCAGCGTGGACCGGCAAGACGTACTGACCCGCTGGGCCGCCGATTACCTGGCCAGCACCCAGGACCGCAGCCTGGCCAAGATGCTGGACGCGGCGCTAGAGCGGCAGTATTCGGCCAACAACGCCGAAGGCTTCATGACCGGCGGCGGCCTGCACCATTTCGACAACTTCAACCGCGACGACAACGCACGGGTGATGTCGGTGCGCAACGGCCTGCGCAATTCGGTGAACCTGGTGTTCATCCGCCTGATGCGCGACATCGTGCACCACTACATGTTCCTCACGCCTGGCTCGTCGGCCAAGCTGCTGCAAGATGCCGACGACCCGCGCCGCGCCGCCTACCTGACCCGCTTTGCCGACCGCGAAGGCCAGGTCTTCATGCGCCGCTTCCTGGTCAAGTACCAGGGCAAGACCGCCGAGCAAGCCGAAGACGTGCTGCTGGGCAGCGTGCGCCCCACCGCCTCGCGGCTGGCGGCCATCTACCGCACGATTGCGCCCGAGGCCTCGCTGGAGCAGTTCTCGGCCTTCGTCACCGACCACCTGCCCGACGGCCTGGACCCGACCGAGCCTCGGCTGGCCAAGCTCTACGCCCAGTACGCACCCGAGCAGATGTCGCTGGCCGACCGAGGCTACCTGGCCAGTGTGCACCCGCTGGAACTCTGGCTGGTCGGCTACCTGCGCCAGCACCCGGGCGCCAGCCAGACGCAGGTGATGGAGGCCAGCGTGGCCGAGCGGCAGACGGTCTATGCCTGGCTGTTCTCCACCCACCGCAAGCAGGCGCAGGACAAACGCATCCTCGGCCTGCTGGAGGGCGAAGGCTTTCTGGAAATCCATCGCCAGTGGGCGCAGATGGGCTACCCGTTTGAAACGCTGGTGCCCTCCTACGCCACGGCGCTAGGCGCCTCGGCCGACCGTCCGGCCGCACTGGCCGAAATGATGGGCATTTTGGTCAACGGCGGCCTGCGCAAGCCCAACACCCGCATAGAGTCGCTGCACTTTGCCGCCGCCACGCCGTATGAAACCCGGCTGCAGTACAAGGCCGGCAAGGCCGAACAGGTGCTGGCCCCCGAAGTCGCCCAGGCCGCGCTCGGCGCGGTGCGCCGGGTGGTGGACGAAGGCACGGCGGTACGGGTCAAAAACGCGTTCCTGCGGCCCGACGGCAGCAGCTTCCCGGTAGGCGGCAAAACC
Organism: Rhodoferax sp. OV413; assembly: GCF_900104385.1. Taxonomy (GTDB): domain Bacteria; phylum Pseudomonadota; class Gammaproteobacteria; order Burkholderiales; family Burkholderiaceae_C; genus Rhodoferax_B. The sequence goes on from NZ_FNJA01000007.1 coordinate 318,565, forward strand.
GGCACCGGCGACCAGCGCTTCGACACCTACGGCGCCGGCGGCAAGTTGCTGCAGTCGCGGGTGGTGAACCGGTCTGCCACCTTTGTCTTCAACATCGACGAGCGCTTCTTCGGCACCATCATCGCCTACGTGCCCGGCGCCCAGGCCGCCGGCTACGACTTCACCAGCGCCCTGCCGGTGCAGCTGCTGAAGGTGCTGGCGCCGCAGCTCACGCCCTTGCTGGTAGGTGGCGATGCGGCGCCGCCAGCGGCCCCGAGCGGGGCAGCGTGCGGGGGCAAAGGCTGAGCGGCTCAGGCCTGGTGCGCTACCTATCGTAGACGGCACTCATCCAGGCTCAGGACGCCGCTTCCGGCACATTGGTCCCCATCCCCTCGGGCAGCAGCAGCGTGATCTCGGCCAGCTCCTGTGGACTCAAGCGGAAGTCTGCCGCCCCGATCAGGCCATCGACCTGCCCGGACCGCCGCGCGCCCACGATGGCCCCTGTGACGGCCGACTGCCGTAACACCCAGGCGATGGCCACCGCGGCAGGCGTCAGCCCATGCCTTTGCCCAATGCTGCGCAGTGTCTCCACCAGTGCGAGGTTGCGCGTCAACCGGGGTTCCTGGTAGTCCGGGCTGCGGGTCTTGCGCCAGTCGTCGTCGGGCAGGCTGGCAATGCGCGCGCGGTTCATGGCGCCCGTCAGCAGGCCCGACTGCAACGTGGAGTAGGCAATGACACCGATCCCCGCCTGCTCGCAAAACGGCAAGATGTCGTTTTCGACCTCCCGCATCAGCGCCGAGTACGGTGGTTGCAGCGAGGCAATGGCAGTCACCGCCTGCGCCCGCCGGATCTGCGCCACGTTGAAATTGGACACACCGATGGCCCGGATCTTCCCCTGGTCGCGCGCCTTGGCCAGCACCGCCAACGCAGCCTCGATGCGGTCGTCCGGGCCGCCCGGCGGGAAGGCCGGCCAGTGGATCTGGTAGAGGTCGATGGTCTGGACCTGCAGGCGGCGCAGGCTGTCTTCGATCTCCTGCAGCAAGGATTCGGGGGCCAGCGAGTGGGAGATTTTCTTGGTGCTGCGATCCCACACCAGGCTGCCCTTGGTGAACACCAGCGGACGGCGCGACGCCGGCACCCGGCGTAACAGCTGGCCGACGACTTCTTCGGCATGGCCCAGGCCGTAAACGGCGGCGGTATCGATCCAGTTCACGCCGCGCTCTACGGCATATTCCAGTGCGGCCAGGCTGTCGGCATCGTCCTGCGCACCCCAGCCAAACTCCCAGCCCGGGCCGGCAATGGCCCAGGTGCCCAGCCCGATGGGCGAGATCGTGAAATCGGCATTGCCGAGTCGTTTCTGTTGCATGGCTCAAACTTCCTTCAATAACGGACCGCCAGTGTCTTGCCCCACATAACAATTGATAAGCCGTGTTATGTTTGTTGAACCACTGAGCCAATTTCATCAAAGAATGCCCGATTTACACGAACTGGATAGCTTTGCGGCGGTCGCCCGCCACCGCAGTTTCCGCAAGGCGGCGGAAGAACGCGGGGTGTCGGCCTCCGCATTGAGCCACGCCCTGCGCGGCCTGGAAGAACGGCTAGGCCTGCGCTTGCTCAACCGCACCACGCGCAGCGTGACGCCCACCGAGGCGGGCGAACTCTTGCTGGCACGGCTGGCTCCGGCCTTGCGCGAGGTGGCCGATGCGCTGGTGGATTTGACCGCCATGCAGCAAGTACCCAGCGGTACCTTGCGGCTGAATGTGCCCAGGCCAGCCGCCCGCCTAGTGCTGGCCCCCCTGCTGGCCCGTTTCGTCGCGGCCTATCCGCGTATCCAGGTCGAGGTGGTGACCGACGACCGCCTCACCGACATCGTGGACAGCGGGTTCGACGCAGGCATCCGCTTCGGCGAAAGCCTGGCCGGCGACATGGTGGCAGTGCCTATCGGCGCGCCGCAACGCTTCGTGACCGTGGCGGCACCGGGCTACCTGGCCACCCACGGCACACCGCAGGTGCCGCGCGATCTGCTCGGACACGCGTGTATCGGCAGGCGCTTTCCCAGCGGCAACCTGTATGCATGGGAACTGCAGGCCGACGGCCAGGCCCTGTCCCTCAGCGTCGAGGGGCCGCTGGTTTTTGACGACGATGCGCTGATGATCCAGGCTGCGTGCGATGGTGCGGGTGTCGCGTATGTCTACGAGTCGCAGGTCCGTGACGAACTGCTGGCGGGCCGGCTGGTCGCCGTATTGGATGCGTGGAGTGCGCCGCCCAGCCGGTTCTTTTTGTACTACCCCAGTCGGCGGCATCTGCCTTCGGCGTTGAGAAGCTTTGTGGATTTCATACGCAACTGATACTTAAAAAATATGGAGGAAATAGGCCTCCAGCGCATATTCCATCTGCGCGAGCCGCTCTTAATTTAAGAGCAAATCCTGAGCTATGCCGTCGTTGACGAGCCCGGCCTACAGGGCCACCATAGCCCACGGGCTTTGCAGGAGGTGCCATGGCCGAGAGCGACAAGGTGTTTGCGGGTGCTATCCCCAAGTTCTACGACACGCTGATGGTCCCGCTGATCTTCGGGGCCTATGCCGCCGACACGGCGGCGCTTGTCGCCAGCTTCTCGCCCGGCGCGGTGCTGGAAACGGCGGCCGGCAGCGGCGTGGTCACCCGGGCGCTAGCGCCCCAGCTCCGCGCCGACGCGCGCTACGTGGTGACCGACCTGAACCAGCCCATGCTCGACTACGCCGCCAGCCGCCAAGGGTTTGACAGCCGCATCGCGTGGCAGCAGGCCGACGCGCTCGCCCTGCCCTTCGACGATGCATCTTTCGACGTGGTGTGCTGCCAGTTTGGCGCCATGTTTTTCCCCAACCGGGTCACCGGCTACGCCGAGGCGCGCCGCGTGCTGCGGCCCGGCGGGCGCTTTGTCTTCAGCGTCTGGGACCGCATCGAAGAAAACGCCTTTGCCGACGACGTCACCCAGGCCGTAGCCACGGTGTTTCCGCACGACCCGCCGCGCTTTCTGGCCCGCACGCCGCACGGCTACCACGATGTTGCAGTGATACGCGCCGACCTGGGCCGCGCCGGGTTCAGCGACATCACCATCGACACACGCCAGAAGCTGAGCCACGCGCCCTCGGCACGCGACGCCGCCACCGCCTACTGCCAAGGGACGCCGCTGCGCAGCGAAATCGAGGCGCGCGACGCCAGCCTGCTGCAGCTCGCCACGGACCGCGCCACCGAGGCCATCGCCAGCCGCCATGGCGATGGCCCGGTGGCCGGCAAAATCCAGGCGCACGTGATCGTGGCGTCGGGCTAGCGAAGTCCCGCAGTCCCCGGCAGCGGCTACATTCGTAGCTGCACCAAATTCCCCGGCAGTCTGCGTACGGCTGCCGGACCACCCCGCACGTGTCAACCGAAGCAATACCTGTCCCAACCGATAGCCCGTGGCTGAGCCAGCGCATGCGCCCTGCGCGCGAGCGGCTGTCGCTGGGTTTTGTGTTATCTGTGCTGTTCCACGCGCTGCTGTTGAGCCTGACGTTGGGTGGCGACGAGATCGGGCTTCCGGGCTTCGGCTTTCCCTGGCAGGAACGACGCGGCGAGGTGCCGGAGCTGCGCGTTGTGCTCGAACCGGCGCCGGCCGCGACCGCCGAGCCATCACAAAACGCAACCGCAGGTCCACCTGCGTCCGGTAGCCCGAAGCCGGCGCCATCCACGGCGGCTGCGGCCCCGGCGGGAACGCCATTGCGTGCCGATCCGCCCGGCGAGCCCGCGCCGCCACAGGACTCCGAGCCTGCGGCCATAGCATCGAACCCGCCCGATGGGATGACCTGGATAGCGCCACCCACCGATGCCGAGCAGCGCCAAGCCGAACGTGAGGAGGCGGCTAGGCTGAAGACGGCCCTACAGGAAGCGAAGCGGATCGAAACGGCGCGCCTGGACGCTGAGCGGCAAGCGGCGGCAGAAGCCTTGCGGGCACAGGCGGCGCAACGGGAAGCCGAGCGGCAGGAAGCCGCCAAGGCGGCGCGCATCGAAGCCGAACGCCAGGAGGCGGCCTTGGTCGAGACGACCCGGCTGGAGGCAGCACGAAAGGAAGTCGCCCGCCAAGAAGCGGCACGCGCCGAGGCCGCACGTCTGGAGCTTGAACAGCAGGAGGCCAGGCGGCAACTTGTCGCCCGGCAAGACGCCGCACGCCAGGAAGCGAACCTGGTCGAGGCGGCTCGGCTGGAGACGTTAAGGCAAGAGGCGATTCGCCAAGAAGCAGCCCGGGCCGATGCCGCGCGCTTGGAGGTCGAACGCCAGGAAGCCACCCGGCTGCTGACAGCGCGGCAAGAGGCAGCCCAGCAGGAGGCCGCTCGCCAGACAGCGGTACGGGCCGAGGCCAGCCGCCAGGAAGCAGCGCGGGCCGAGGCTGCGCGGCAAGAAGCCGAGCGCCAGGAAGCCGCAAAGCAGGCGGCAGCCAAACAGGAAGCGGTGCGGCAAGATGCCGCGCGCCAGGAGGCGGCACGGGTCGAAGCGGCTAAGCAAGAAGCGGCTCGGCAAGAAGCCTTGCAGGCCCAGGCTGCCAGGCTGGAAGCCGATAAACAGGAAGCCGCCAAGGCGGCACGCTTGGAGGCTGAACGCCAGGAAGCCTTGCGCCAAAACACCGCCCGCCAAGAAGCGGCGCGGGCCGAGGCCACACGACAGGAAGCCGAACGCCAGGAAGCTGCGAAGCGATTGGCGGCACGGCAAGAGGCCGCCCGCCAGGAGACCGCCAAACAAGAAGCCGCACGGGCCCAGGCCACCCGCGAGGAGCTTGCACGCCAGGAGGCTGCGCGCCAGCAAGCCGCACGCACCGAAGCCGCCCGTTTGGAGGCCGAACGCCAGGAGGCCACCCGGCAAGCCGCGGCGAAGCAAGAAGAGGCACGGCAGGAAGCGGCACGACAAGCCGCGGCGCAGCAGGATGCCGCCCGCCAAGCGGCAGCGAGGGCAGACGCCGCACGCCAGGAAGCAGCGCGTGCCAGCGCTGCACGGCAGGAAGCCGAACGCCAGGAAGCGGCGGCACAGGCACAGGCACAGGCACAGGCACAGGCACAGGCACAGGCAGCGGCACGGCAAGAGGCAGGACGGCAAGAAGCCGAACGCCTTGAGGCCGCAAAGCAGGCGGCAGCCCATCAAGAGGCTGCGCGGCAAGACGCTGGCCGCCAGGAGGCAGCACGGGTCGAAGCCGCGCGGCTAGACGCTGTGCGGGTGGCGACGGAGCAACGCGAAGAACGGCTCAAGGCGATAGGACGGCAGCTGAACGAAGAAGCAGATCGGCGAGCCGCCGCAGTTGCGGCGCGCCCCTCCCCCACGCTGCCCTCGTCATGGAGCAGCGCCCGCCGCGGCCGGATCTTTGGGCGCAGCGATACCAACGAGGAAATGGTCCGCTACGCCGAAGCCTGGAGCCGGAAGATCGAGCTCAACATGACCTTTGACGCAATCCGCGAAGCCGCCAAGCAGCCGCATACCGATCCCCTGGTAATGGTGGCCGTGCGCAGCGATGGCTCGGTGGAGTCGGTGAGCTTCGTGCGCTCCAGCGGCGTGCCGGCCCTCGACGAAGCGATACGCAGCGTCATACAAAGCCAGGCGGGCTACCCGCCGTTCCAACCCGCCCTGGCCCGCGAATTCGACGTGATCGAGATCCGCCGCAGCTGGCACTTCGATATGGCGATCCGCTTGTACTGAATCGACGCCGCTTACTCGACGCCGAAGTCCAGCCGCGACACCAGCGCTTGGCTTTGGGCATTCAGTCCCAGCACCTCCACAGTACTGCCGTGCTTGCGCAGCCTCTGGCAGATCTTGTCCAAGGCGGTGACCGAGGTGATGTCCCAGAAGTGCGCCTGGCTCAGTTCGATGGTGACGGGCCGGCCTTCCACCTCACGCACATCGAATGCATCAACCAAGAGGTCTGCCGAGGCAAAGAAGACTTGCCCGGAAACCCGGTAGACGAGTGCGTCCACGCCAGTTTTCTCCACCGTCAGAAGCTGCGAAACCTTGAAGGTAAAAAAGACGCCGCTCAACAGCACGCCGACTGCGACGCCGGCCGCGAGATTGTCGGTGACCACCGTCACCGCGACCGTGGCCAGCATGACGACGCTAGACAGCCTGGGATGGCGCAAAACAGCGCCCGCTGAACGCCAATCCAAGGTGGAAGCAGAGACCATCACCATGATGGCCACCAGCGCGGCAACCGGCACTTGCGACACCCAGGGCTTGAGCAACACCATCAGGATCAACAGAAATGCGCCCGCGAACAGGGTCGACAACCGGCCTCGGCCGCCGTAGCGCACATTGCTCACGGTCTGGCCAATCATGCCGCAGCCCGCGATGCCGCCGAACAGGCTGGCTGTGAGGTTGGCCATGCCCAGCCCGCTGCACTCCCGGTTTTTGGAGCTGGGGGTGTCCGTCAATTCGTCCACCACGCTGGCCGTCATCATGGATTCGAGCAGTCCGACCATCGCGATGGCAAACGCCGGCAGCGCGATGAGCCGCAAGGTTTCCAAGGAAAAAGGAACCGAGGGCAAGGCAAAAACCGGTAAGGCGTCGGGCAGCAAGCCCAGGTCAGCAACCGTCTTCAAAGGCAGTTGCCACCAGTGCGCGACCAGAGTCAGCACCACAATGCAGACCAGCGGCGAAGGCACTGCCGTGGTGATCCTGGGCAGTCCATAAATCAGCAGCAGACCCAGCCCGACCATGGCCCAGGTAGCGGCGTTGGCGCCTAGGAGGTGCGGCATTTGCGCCCAGAAGATCAGAATCGCCAGTGCGTTCACAAAGCCGGTGCGCACCGAGGCCGACACAAACCGCATCAGCACGCCGAGCCGCAGCCAGCCAAACAGCATTTGCATGGCGCCCGCCAGCAAGCCGGCCGCAAACAGGTATTGCACACCATGCGCATGCACCAGCGGCGCCGCGACCAAGGCGACCGAACCCGCCGCAGCCGACACCATCGCCGGCCGGCCCCCTGCGAAAGCAATCACGATACTGATGATGAAAGAGGCGAACAGCCCCACTGCCGGATCGACCCCGGCGACAAAAGAAAAGGCGATCACCTCCGGTATCAGGGCGAACGTGGCCACCGCACCGGCCATCAGTTCGCGCGGAATGCTGGGAGCCCACTGGGCCCGGAAAAGGTGTAGATATTTGGACATGGCAACTGGCTCCCGGCCGGGAGCACCTACAAGCGCGTGAACGGGGAGGATGGGGAAAACCAGTCTCCCCTACCCGGTGAAAAGAAAGACGCTCGCGCCTTCTTACGGCGGCGTCAGGCGAACGGCCTGATTGCCTAGGGCATGCATCCTGCGTGATGCGGGCGACTGCAGCTACACAACCTCATGGCAAAAATTGTAAGGGACGGGTGCGAGCCTGCGGGTGCACGCCTCACTCCACCACCGTATCCAGCGCAAACGCCCCTTGGGTCAGCTCCTGCACCAGAAAATCCACGCAGACCTTCAGCTTGGCCGAATTACCCAACCGGGTGGCCGTGACGGCCCAAACATTCGCCTGCTGGTGGTAGGCCGGTAGCACCCGCTGCATGCTGCCGTCTTTGAGCCGGGCCGCCACGTCCCAGCTGGACAGCAGCACGATGCCGTGGCCGTCTACCGCCCAGTTGTGCACTGCGTCGCTGTGGTTCGAGCCCAGGGTGCTGGTGACCTTGACCGATTCCACGCCCTGCGGCCCTTCCAGCCGCCACACGCCGTAGGCCTGGTCACGGTCGCGAAACAGCAGGCAGTCGTGCTGGGCCAGGTCGGCCAGGGTTTTGGGCATGCCGCGGCGCGCCAGATAGCTGGGCGCCGCACACAGCACGCGCACGCTGCGAGCGACGGGATGGGCCACCAGATACGGCTCGCTGATATCACCGACGCGGATGTCGATATCGAAGCCTTCGCCCAGCACGTCGACGCGCCGGTCCACCAGCTCCAGCCAGATGTCCAGCTCCGGGTACTGCAGCTTGAGCCGCGCCAGGATGTGGCCCACATGGTTGCGGCCCAGGCGCAGGCTGGTGCTGATGCGCAGCGTGCCCGACGGCGTGGCCCGCGTGCGCCCGACCTCCTGGGTCAGGCTGTCGGCCGTGTCCAGCACCTTGCGGGCCCAGAGCAGCGCCGTCTCGCCCTCGTCGGTAATCGACACCCGGCGCGTCGTGCGGTGGAACAGCGCCAGCCCCAAGGCCTTCTCCAGCCCGGCCACGCGCTTGCTGACGTAGGCAGGCGAAATCCCCAGCTCTACAGCGGCCGCATTGAAGCTGCTGCGCCGGGCCACGCAGCAGAACACCCGCAGGTCGATCAGTTCCCATTGCGTATTCACCACTGCGTACTCACCCTTTATTGTTCACCATTGGCTAATTGTGAATCATCCTTAACGCTGATTACAAATAGATTGGTTGTCAGTACGATGCCGCACCGCATGCATAAAGAGACACCATGACACCGCTAAAAATTGCCGTTGCCGGCGCGGGCTACATCGGCCTGGCCCATATCGAAGTGCTGGCCCGCAGCCGCCGCTGCAGCCTCTCGGCCATCGTCGACCCCTCCCCTGGTGCGGCAGCCATTGCTACTCGGGCCGGCGTGCCCCTGTACACCTCGCTGGACGACCTGCTCGCAGCCGGCAAGCCCGACGGCATCATCCTGGCCACGCCCAACCATCTGCATGTACCGCAAGCTTTGCAATGCATCGCCGCCGGCCTGCCGGTGCTACTGGAAAAACCCGTGGCCCCCACCCTGGCCGAAGGTGAGCAACTGCTGAAAGTGGTGGAAGAAACCGGCGCCAAGCTGCTGATCGGCCACCACCGCGCGCACAGCCCCATCATGGCCAAGGCCAAGGAGGTGGTGGCCTCGGGCCAGCTTGGCAAGCTAGTCACGGTGATGGGCAGCGCCACCTTTTTCAAGCCCGACCAGTACTTTGCCGATGGCCCCTGGCGCACCCAGATCGGCGGCGGGCCGATCCTGCTGAACATGGTCCACGAGGTGCACAACCTGCGCATGCTGTGCGGGGAGATCACCGCGGTGCAGGCCTTTGCCAGCAACGCCACCCGCGGCTTCGCGGTGGAAGACACGGTGGCCATCAACCTGCGCTTTGCGAATGGCGTGCTCGGCAGTTTCATGCTGTCCGACACCGCCGCCTGCCCGCGCAGCTGGGAGCAGACCAGCCAGGAAAACAAGGCCTATGCCACGTATGCCGACGAAGACTGCTACGTGATCGCCGGCACCAACGGCAGCCTGTCCGTACCCACCATGCGGCTGAAAACCTACCCGCGGCCGGAAGACCGTTCTTGGTGGAAAGAGTTCGAATCCGGCGTCGTCGGCATGGTGCGCGACGACCCGCTGAAGCACCAGATCAACCACTTCGCCGATGTGATCGAAGGCAAGGCGCAACCGCTGGTCAGCACTCGCGACGGGGTACAGAACCTGCGGGTGACGGAGGCGATTGCCGAGGCGGCCCGGACTGGGTTGGTGGTGCAGATTTGAATGGCCTGGGCTCGTAACCGATTAGATTGATTTGCTATAGAAATAGCAGCTGATTACGCTGGTATCAACTGTGCTAGCGGTCGATTTGGTTTAAATTTTTGGATTGGATTGGTGCTGCCCGCATCCCCGGCCGGGTGTGCGCCCGGCAGCGCAGTCACCTTTCTTTGCTTCGCCAAAGAAACGTAACCCAAAGAAAGGCGAGCCGAAGTCGTCGTCCCTGCGCTGCGCTCCGGGCACGCTGCGTTGCTCGGTCTGTGCGAGGTCCCGCTCGAACTCGGCCTACGGCCTCAAACAGTCGCGGGCCCTGATCCGCCCAGCCCTGCGCTACTCGCCGACGCCACACGGCGTAGGATCGGACAGCCAAACAGCCAAACAGCCAACAACCAATACCCAGCCCGGCTACGCCGGGCTGCAACCGCCTCGCGCCCTAGGCGCGATGTGGCGCTGCGCGCCACCGATCCCGATCCCCGGGGTCCCCCTCTGTATGCGCCGAGGAGCACAGCTTTGGGCGGATCAGGGCTGGCGTTGTTTGAGCCGCAGGCGAGTTTAGCCAGACCCCGCCCAAAGCGAGCACCGCAGGTTTCCGCAGCGCCAGCGGAGGACGCAGACAGTGGGGGTGGCCTTTTCTTTGGTTACTTTCTTTTGGCCACGCAAAAGAAAGTGACTGCGCCGCCGGGTGCACTACCCGGCCAGGGATCGCACCGACGCCAGGAGCGCAAGCAGCTACGGAAACAGAGCACTCTCAGCCTCCGTCTTTTGAGGAAAAAGTGATCCCGCCTTGCAAATCCAAAAAGTTGCGCAACGCTATAGTGCCCTTCTCATGAGGCCACGCGCGGTCCCACACACTTCTGGAGAACCCATGTTTGACCATGTGAAATTCGGGGTCAGTGACTATGCAGCGAGCAAAGCGTTCTTCCTCAAATCACTCGAACCGCACGGTGTAGTGATTGCCTCCGAGGGACCGCCGACCTACGGTGTCGAGCTATGCCAGCCCGACGGCAAGTCTTCATTGTGTTTGTTCGAAACCCAGGAGAAACCAGCGCATCTCCACGTGGCATTCGCGGCCAAGAATCGCCAGCAAGTCGAGGCTTTCTATCGGGCGGCGCTGGATGCAGGTGGCACAGACAATGGTGCACCGGGTCTGCGCCCGCACTACCACGCGAACTACTATGCCGCCTTCGTCATTGGTCCAGACGGGCACAACATCGAAGTGGTGTGCAACGAACCAGAGGCTTGAATCTTTCTTCAGTCCAGCGGCTTCTCCTCGGTTGGCACGGGTGCCGCCTCGTCGGGAACCTTGGGCGTGTCGGATGCATGGTGTTCCATGTGGGTCTTCTTGCCAGGCTGGGGCGTCTGGTCGGCGCCGGGCGCCAGCTCTTCGCCGCGGTGCTTCTTCTCTTGCCGCACTTTTTTGTCGTGCGCAACGTTTCTAGGATCGGTCATAGGTCTTTCAGTAGTTGACTGACCATGTTGGCAGCAAACTTTTCTGCTCGGGTAGGACAAACCGCCGTTGCACAACGGAGCAAGGCCCGAATGCCAAGACGCGATGGGCACAACCCTAGCCCGCTGAAGCCAATGCATCCTGCGCCAACGGCGGCAACACGCCCAGGCGCACATAGCCCGGCAAGCCAAAAGACGTGGCGTCGCGCAGCTTGATGCCGCGGGCGCGCAGGTGCTGCAGGCGCTGGGGCAAGTCATCTCCGCTGGGGCGGGCGCAAAAGAAATTAGCGTCACTGGGCAAGCACTCCCAACCCAAGGTGCGGCACAGAATGAGCTGCCGCGCCTTCCATTCGCGCAGCGTCACCAGGCTCTGCGCCAGCCACTGCTGGCTGGTCGGTTCGCACCAAGCCTGCAGCAGCGCCACGCCGTGCGCGCCGACCGGCCAAGACGGGCACAGCGCCCGCAGCGCCGCGGTGTCCGCACCCAGTGGCGCTATCGCATAGGCAGCGCGGATGCCGGTCAACCCCAAGGCCTTGTTCGGCGTCCACATCTGCCAAACGCGATCGGTCTGCGCGGCGTCCAGACTCGCCCTGCCCTCCAGCCGCAGCGGCGCGTAGGCGCAGTCCAGCACCAGCTGCTGGTCGGCCCGCAAGCTGTCGACCAACGCCGGCAAGCCCGCATGGGCCTGGCCCAAGGGGCTGGACGGCTCGCAGGCCCACAGCAGTTGGGCCTGCTCTGCCTCAGCGGGGGCCAGGCCCCAGGCTTGCGCGGCCTGCAGGTAGTCGCCGTAATGGTGCGGCGGCAGATACACGCGCTGGCGCTGGTGCGCGGCGCTGATGCGGTGGATGAACTCGCTGGCACTGGCGGCCAGCACGATGCGCCGCGCGTCCACGCCATGGAAGGCCGCCAGCTGTTCTTTCAAAGCGGTGTACTGCGGGTTTGGATAGCGCGTGGCGTCGGCCTGCTGCACGGCGACCAAGGCGTGCGGGCATGGGCCGCAGGCGTTGCTGTTGGTGGAGAAATCGAACTGCGGCACGCCCAGTGCGTCCGGTCCACCGTGGACAGGTGCGTACATCATTTTGCTATCAAAACCAGAGCTACCAGCGCAACCAGAATAAGCGACAGCAGCGTATTTCTTGCATAACGTATGGCCCGCACGGTATCCATGGCCTCGGGCACGCGGCCATCGCGGTTCAAGATGTAGACACCGGGCTTGCCGAGTCGCACATCCAACACCAGGGCCATCGCTGCCATCGGCCAACCGCTGTTCGGCGACGGTGTTAAACGGGCTTCGCGCAACAATGCCCAGCCCCGCCCGCTACCGGCCACGGCCAGCAGCAACACGGCCGTGATGCGCGCGGGTAGCCAGGACAGCAGATCGTCGGCCCAAGCCGCCCATTTGCCCGCCCATTCCCAGATCCGGCCATTGCGCTCGCCACGGTAGCCCCACATCGCATCGGCGGTGTTCGCAAAGCGGTACAGCGCCGCGCCCGGCAGGCCGAACAGCACGAACCAGAAGATGGGCGCCACGACCGAATCATTCAGGTTCTCGGCCAGCGATTCGATGGCGCTCTCGCGCACCTGGCCTTCGGTGAGCGCGGCCACATCGCGGCTCACCAGCCAGGCCAGGCGCTGGCGGCCGGCATCCAGCGATTCGCCCAGCGCCGCTTCGACCGCCTGCACTTCGCGCTGAAGCATGGCCCAGGCCAGCAAGGGCTTCAGCGCCAGGCCCAGCAGCAGCGCAGTCAGCAACACCGGCAACTGCAGCAACGCATATTGCAGCCACCACGCCGCTACACAAACAATAGCTGCCCCCGCAGACCAAGCAAGCGCCCCGAGCACAAAAGCCTTGAAATCCGGGTCGCGGGCCGCCTGCGTGGGCGCAGCGCGCTGGCCCACCCAGCCCAGGTAGTTACCTATCCACACCACCGGGTGCCAGCGGGCGCGCGGCTCGCCCAGCCAGACGTCGACGACCAACGCCAACAGCAGGGCAGCGGCAGCGACGGCCCAGTTCAAGCGGCCGGCCCGTCGGGTATCAGCCGCTTGCCCAGGCTCAAGGCTTCGTCCTGCGCGTAGCCCAGATGGCGGTAGAAATCCAGCACAGCGGTGTTGCTGGAGCGCACCTGCAGGTTCAGCTTGGGGCAACCCAGGGCCAGCAACAGTTGTTCGATGTAGGCCATCAGCGCCGCGCCATGGCCCTGGCCGCGCCGCCCGGACTGCACCGCCAGGTAATTGACCCAGCCGCGATGCCCGTCGTAGCCGGCCATGGCGCTGGCGACCAGCTGGCCATCGACTTCGCCGACCAAAAACAGCTCGCGCTGCACCAGCAGCTTGCGCGCAATGTCCTTGTGCGGGTCGTTCCAGGGGCGGGTCAGGCCGCAGGCTTGCCAGAGGGCGACAACGGCGGCTTCATCGGATTCTTGGTAGCTTCGAATGTGCATGGTGGGCGTATTTTCAATCAGCAAGGGGCCGTGAATAGCGTCGATGCCTGGCCCCACTGGTCGTCGAACACCAGCTCGGCCAGGGCGGCGCGGCGCGCCCATTGTTCCTGCTCCAGCATCGGGCGGTCGTAGAACTGTGCCACCGGCCCCAGGCACAGCAGGCCGATGACCTCGGCGCCGGCCGGCAGGCCCAGCACACCGGCCACCACCTGTGGATCGAACAGCGAGACCCAGCCCATGCCCAGGCCTTCGGCGCGCGCCGCCAGCCACAGGTTCTGGATCGCGCAGGAGGCGGATGCCAGGTCCATCTGCGGCAAGGTGCGGCGGCCAAAGATATGCTTCTCGCGGCCATCGGGCAGCACCACGGCCAGCACCTCGGCCGCGTCCAGCAGGCCTTGCACCTTGAGGCGCATGAAGTCGTCTTGGCGCTCGCCCAGGGCTTCTGCCGTCAGCATGCGCTCGGCCTCGACCACGCCATGCAGCTGGCGGCGCTGGGCCAGTTGCGTGATGCGGATGAAGCGCCAGGGCTGCATGAAGCCGACGCTGGGGCCATGGTGCGCGGCCATTAGCAGGCGCCGCAGCAGCTCGGGCTCGACCTCGCCACCGTTGAAATGCCGCATGTCGCGCCGCTCGAAGATCGCGCGGTAGACGGCGTTGCGCTCGGGGGCGCTAAAGGCGTGGTCGTTCATATTTTGGGTAGCGCAATCCATTGATGGGATACGCGCTGGATCGTGATGCGTTGGTCAAACACCTGCTCCAGCGCGCGGTGCGTCGCCGGGTCGGCACACAGGCCTGCATGGCGCACCCGGCCCTGGGCCAGCACCAACAGGTCGTCGGCCTGCAGCGCGATCGACACCTCGTGCAGCACGCTGACCACCGTGCGGCCGCGGGCCACCAGGTCGCGTACCAGCAGCAGCCAGTCGGTCTGGTGCGGCGGGTCGAGGTTCGCCAGCGGTTCGTCCATCAGCAGGACAGGCGCCTGCACCGCCAGCGCCCGCGCCAGCAGCACGCGCTGGCGCTCGCCACCGGACAGCTGGCCGAGAGCGCGATCCCGCCAGTCCCAGGCCTGGGTGGAACGCAATGCCTGCTCGACCGCCGCATGGTCGGCCGCGGTCGGCGCGGCCAGCCAGGCGCGGTGCGGCAGACGGCCCAGCATGGCCACGTCCCAGACCGTCAGGTCGTCAGCGCTGGCCTCGCCCTGCCCCAGCCAGGCCAGGGTTTGCGCACGCTGCCGGTTGGGGAGCGAAGCCAACGGCCGCCCCTGCAATTCGACGTTGCCGGTGAATGGCAGCAGGCCGGCCAGCACCTTCAGCAGAGTCGATTTACCGGCACCGTTCGGGCCGACGATGCTGGTCCAGCGGCCGGTACCGAAGTTCGCATCGATGCCATGCAATATGGGGTTTTTTGACAGGCTGGCGCAGACATTACCTGCGCGGAGCGCTATGTTTGTCATAGCAAACCTCCGCCACGCTTGTGCATGCGCCACAGCAGATAGCTGCCGCCTAGCACCGCGGTCAGCACGCCCACCGGCAGCTCCTGCGGCGCCAGCAGCCAGCGCGCCAGGATGTCGGCCGCCATCAGCAGCACGCCGCCAGCCAGGCTGGACAGGAAGATCAGCCGGCTGTGCGTGGTCTTGACCAGCGAGCGCGCCAAATGCGGCGCGGCCAGGCCGACGAAGGCAATCATGCCGGTCTGCGCCACGGCCGTGCCGGTGGCCAGGGCCAGCACCAGAATCAAGATTGCACGCATGCGCGGCAGCGGCAGGCCCAGGCTTTGGGCCGTGGCCTCGCCCAGGGTCAGGCCGTCTAGCACATGGCCCAGCGCCCAGGCCACGGTCACGCACAAAAGCCAGACACAGGCCATCAGCGCGCAGGCGGTCCAGCCGACAAAGCTGGTGCTGCCCAGGTTGAAGCCCTGCATCGCGCTGAGGATATCGGGCGAGGCCAGCGTCACCAGGTCCTTGGCCGCGCCCAGCACCACGCCGACGATGACGCCGGCCAGCAGCAAGCGCAGCGTGTGCTGCACGCTATTCGCCAGCAGCAAAGTCAGCAGCACGCCGCCAACCGCGCCGGCAAACGCAGCGCCGGTCAAACCCACACGCACCAGCCAGACGGTAGCGAACGGCGATACGCCCAACAGCACCAAAGCCATGGCCATGGCCAGCGAAGCACCGGAGGCACTGCCCAGCAGATACGGGTCGGCCAGCGGGTTGCGGAACAGGCCTTGCGCCACCGCGCCTGCCAGGCCCAGCAAGGCACCCGCCAGCCAGGCTCCCAGGGTGCGCGGCAGGCGGATATCCAGCAGGATCTGCAGCGCCACCGCGTCATGCCGCGCGGCCAGCAGGCCTTCAAAGCCGGTGCTGCCGATGCTGGCGCCGACCGCCAGCAAGGCCAGGGCCAGCAGTAACAAGCCGATGGCCAGCAGCCCAGGGCGCCGGGCTGTCACGGGGCTTTGTCCTGCAGACAGGCGGCCATGGTGCGCGCGGCTTCGGCCATGCGCGGCCCGGGGCGCACCAGGGTGTCCGACTGGGCGGTGGTGAACACGCAAATGCGCTTTTCGCGGATCGCGCGGATACCGGCCCAGCCGGGGCGCTGCTCCAGCCCCAGTGCGTTGCGGTCGCCCACCATGATCAGGTCGGGGTTGGCGCGCACCACGAATTCCGGGTTCAGCTTGGGGAACGGGCCGAGCGCGGGCGGCACAATGTTCTTCACGCCGAGCCGGGCCATGGTTTCGCCGATGAAGGAAGTGCTGCCGGCCGCGTACGGCGCGGAATTCACCTCGAAGTAGACGCGCGTGTTTTTCACCTTGACCGGCAGCGACTGGGCCGCGGCCGACACGGCGGCGTCGATGTTGCGCCAGATGCGGGCAGAGTCCGCCACCTCCAGCAGCTGCCCGAGCTTGCCCAGCACGCGCTGCACGTCCTTATAGGTCTTGGGCTCCAGCGCCACCACCTTGATGCCCAGCGCCTCCAGTCGCGCACTGGCGCGCGAGGCGGTAGCCAGCAGCACCACGTCCGGACGCAGGGCGACGATGGCCTCGATGTTCGGGTCCAGCCCGCCGCCCACCTGGGGCAGAGTGCGCACGCTGTCGGGGAAGTTGGAATAGCGGTCCACCGCCACCAGCCGCGCGCACTGGCCGAGTTCGCAAACGCTCTCGGTCAGCGAGGGCAGCAGGCTGACGATGCGATGCGGCGTCTGGACGAAGCTGACACTGGCGCCGCGGTCGTCGGTGAGCTGCAGCGCCTGCGCGGGCAGCACGGCCAGCAAACATATCCAGACGAACAGCTTCATGCCGGGTCTTTTAAAGTCAAAGGCAAACCCGCCGCCATCAGCGTGACCCGCTGGCAGCGTTGGGCGACTTGCTGGTTCAGGCTGCCCAGCGCGTCGACAAAGGCGCGTACCTCGCGGCCCATCGGGATCACGCCCAGGCCGATCTCATTGCCGACCAGCACCAGTGGGCCGGGCGCGGCGCTGATTGCTTCCAAAAATATAGCTACTACCGCAGGATCTGCCTGCGCTGGAGGGCTATTTTCCGTAAATTCTGCGGGCATCAGCAGGTTCGTCAACCACAGCGTCAGGCAGTCGACCACCACCAGCGTATCGGGCAGGCTGTGCTGCTGGATGGTCTGGGCCAGCTGCAGCGGCTCTTCCACCGTCAGCATGCCGGGCACGCGCTCGGCCCGGTCGCTTTGGTGCCGGGCGATGCGCGCGCGCATCTCGTCGTCCCAGGGCTGTGCAGTGGCGATGAAGACGGCGCGGTGGTCAGTCGACGCGGCCAGCCAGGCGGCAGCCAGTTGCTCGGCACGGCGCGACTTGCCGCTTTTCTGGCCGCCGAGTATCAGTTCGCTGGTCATGGTGTTCAGAACTTGTAGCGCTATAGCGCAAATAGGCCCGCACCGGCGTCCCCGCCAGCGCATGAGCGTCAAGACGGCGCGCCGGGGTGGAACCCCAACGCATGCCGTCACCGTGTTGGCCGGTATCCGGGCTGGCGGAAACTCCTACCGTCTTCCCAGGCGTGTGTTCGGTAACACCCAGTGACTGATTGGCAGGAGGCGAATCCAGGGACTCATCCGTTTGACCGTTGCGGGGGCAGCGCAGGCTCGGAGGTTTGCGGCCTCCTCCTGCTTCCCGTTGAACTGCGCCGTGTGAACCACGCCGCGAGCACCAACGCGCGAATTTTACGATGGGGGGCTGCACACTAGTCACTAGAATCGGTGGCTTATGGCTACCCCCACCCAAATTGATCAAATTGCAGAGCGCACCGAACGCCTGCTGGTGCGCTACCGCGAGCTGCAGCGCACCAACAAGTTGCTGACCGAACAGGTCTCGTCGCTGGAGCAGGAGCGCGATTCGCTGAAGTCGCGCCTGGGTGCGGCCCGTGCCCGTATCGACGCACTGCTGGAGCGCCTGCCCGACGCCGGCCCGCCTCCGGCGGTACGCGCAGCCCCCCGCAAGGACACGCCATGAAGCAGCTGGAAGTACAAATCCTCGGTCAAAGCTATTTGCTGGGCTGCCCCGAAGGCGGCGAGGCCCGCTTGCTGGACGCCGTGAAAATGGTGGACACGGCCATGTGCGCGATCCGCGACGGCGGCAAGATCAAGGCCCGCGACCGCATCGCCGTGCTGGCCGCACTGAACCTGGCCTTCGACCTGTCGGACCGCGACCGGGCACCCCCACCCCGCCCCGCGCCCCCGCAGAGCGCCGCCACTGCATCGTCCGACAGCGACCCGGTGCTGGCCGGCCTGATTGAGCAGTTGGACCAGGCTTTAAGCCAGGACGGACAGCTGATTTAATTTAGAATAGGTCCGTCTGCGGTGCATGCCGGGCTTTATATTTCCTTGAACCAATGCTCTATGAGCCCGGGCCTGGAATATCCCCTGGGGAGCGTGATCATCTCGCGTTAGATGAACCCAACTCCAGGGTGACCTAGCCCACCTGAACCCCGGTTCAGGATGCCGGTCCGGTGGCATTCGCAGACACCTAATTCCCCCTCTCCCCCCACACAAACCGCTACCAACCGCTCAGCTCGGTTCCGCGTAGCGGCCCATGGCCAGGCCGATGACGTTTTCCAGGTCTTCGCTGGGCACGCCGGGAGAGCACAAGAACCCCTGGTACTGGTCGCAGTGCATGCGCTGCAACAGATCGCGCTGGGCGGTGGTTTCCACGCCTTCGGCAATCACGGTGAGCTTCAGGGCCCGGCCCATCTGGATGATGGCGCTGACAATCGCTTGGTCGCTCTCGTCCGCCGGCAGGCCGCGGATAAAGGACCGGTCGATCTTCAGCTTGCTGATGGGAAACTTCTTCAAGTAGGCTAGGCTGGAGTAGCCGGTGCCAAAGTCGTCAATCGACAGCACCACGCCGAGTGCCGCCAGGGCCTGCAGTCGCGTCAGCGCTTCGTCGGCATCCTGCACCAGGATAGATTCGGTCAGCTCCAGCTCTAATGAGGCCGGGTCCAGTCCAGAATTCTGCAAGGCCGATGCCACGCGGTCCACAAAGTCGGCCTGCTGGAACTGCAGCGACGACACGTTCACCGACACCGTGCGGGCATAGCCTTGGCCCTGCCATACCGCGGCCTGGCGCACGGCCTCGTTTAACACCCAGGCACCGATGGTGACGATGTAGCCCGACTCCTCGGCCAGCGGAATGAAATTGGCCGGCGGCACCGAACCCAGCTCCACATCGAACCAGCGGATCAGCGCCTCCACGCCCAGCACCACCCCGGTGTTCAGGCACACCTGGGGCTGGTAGTACAGCCGGAATCGCCCGCCCTCCATCGCCTGGCGCATGCGGTGCTCCATCTTCATGCGCGACAGCAGGGCTACATTCATCTGCGGCTGGTAGAAGCGGAAATTGCCCCGGCCCCGCTCCTTGACGCGGTTCATCGCCGTGTCGGCCGACTTGATCATGTCGTCCAAAGTTCGGCCGTCGGCGGGGAACATGGCGACACCGATGCTGCAGCCCACCGAGAAGTCCACGTCGTCCAGGTGGAACGGCTGCTCCAGACTCTGCAGCACACGCTGGGCCACCATCTTGGCGCCCTCGGCATCCGCCTGGTGCACATACATCACGAACTCGTCGCCGCCCAGGCGGCACAAGGTGTCGACCTGGCGCAGGCAGCCCAGCAGGCGCTGGCCCACTTCGACCAGTACCCGGTCGCCAAACAGATGGCCGAGCGAATCGTTGATGTTCTTGAAGCGGTCGAGGTCGATGAACAGAATGGCGAATTCACCGCCATCGCGGTCGGCCAGGCGCAGCGCAAAGTCGACGCGCTGCGACAGCATCAGGCGGTTTGGCAGTCCAGTCAGCACATCGCTGTAGGCCAGCTGTTCGATGCGCTCGTGGCTGGCCTTTTTCTCGGTCAGATCCTTGAAGAAACCTATGCTCTGCGTGACCTGGCCCTGGCCATCGCGCAGCGCCACCCAGGACAAATGCACCACACAGCTGCTGCCGTCGCCGCGCTGGTGCAGGGCCTCGCCATCCCAGTGCCCTTCGCGCTGCCAGCCCAGCTGGACCCGGCTGAACAGCGGCGTGCCGTCCACATCCTTGAACAAATCCGGGGTCATCTGCCCCAGCAAGCGCTGCTCGGGGCTGCGGCTGAGCCGCTCGCAGCCGGGATTGACAGCCACCACATGGTGCTGCGCATCGGCGATGAAGATCGCATCCAGGCTGGACTCGAACACCTTGCCCGCCAGCTGCAGCTGGGCCTCGGACTCGACGCGCTCGGTGATGTCCCGAAACGAATACACCCGGCCAATCGCCCGCCCCTGGCTGATCTGCGGCCGGGTCACGCGTTCCAGAATCCGCCCGTTGTGCAGCATCAGGGTGTCCGTGCCCTGGTACAACGGGGTGGTGGTGATGTGCTCCATGCGCCGCCGGTAGGCCGCTGTGTGCACGACGGCCTGCGCCATGTGGGCGTACAAGGCCTGGTCGTTGTGGGCGATACGCAGGGTGGGCGGCAAGTCCCACAGCTCGGCAAAACGGCGGTTGCATACCGTGACCACGCCGGCCAGGCTGCAGGCCAGAATCCCATCCACGGTGGACTCCAGCGTGGCCTGCATTTCGGCCAGTACCAGCTCCAGCCGGTCTTCGACCTGGCGCAGCGGAGTCAGATCGCGCAGGTTCACCACATAGATCTGCTGGCCGCCGTCCAGGCGCAAGGGGCTGACCCGGCGCTCGACCTGCAGGCTGCTGCCGTCACCACGCAGCACCCGGGTCTCGGAGCCTATGCCTTGCGCATGACCGGTCGCCACGTCATCCCAGAAATACAGGTCTTCGGGTGCGGGCGTCAAATTGGTGACGGCCTGGCCGATCAGGGCATCGCGCGGCATGCCCAGTAGCTGCTCTGCCGCAGCGTTCACAGCCAGAATGCACAAATCACTCGGTGCAACTATCCATATTGCATCGGGTAGACCTTCAATCAATTCTCCCAACAATGTGGGAATCATCCCGCGGCCCCAGGCCTGTCGGAACCGGCCACCCGCTCAAAAAAGTAGGCCACCCGCTGGCGCGGCGAAAGATAGTCTTGCACCGCCCGCGGCAGCTGCGATGGTTTCAGGCTGCGCCGTATGCCCAGCTCGGGTGCGTGTTCCAGGTCCACCATCAGGGCTTCTTCGCGGGGCACGGCCACGTCGTAGACGATCACATAGGGCTTCAAGGGCCGGGTCGAATTGACCGACACCACCATCGCATAGCCGTCGTTGACCAGCTGCACCACCGAGCCCGGCGGATACACGCCCATCATGCGGATGAAGGCACCCAGCGTTGCGGTATCGAAGCGCGCTTTCATCTGCGCAAAAATCATCGACAAGGCTTCGTGCGGCGTCATGGCGTTGACCAGCCGCGGCGGGTTGCACAGATTGTCGTAACGGTTCACCAGGGCCAGTATCTTGCCGCTGGCCGACAGGTTGGAGCCCATCAAGCCCGAAGGAAAGCCGCTGCCGTCGCTCAGCTCATGGTGCTGGGCAATCGCCCGCAGCACGTCTTCCGACACCCCCATGCGCCGGCAAATCACCAGGCTGTGTTCTACATGCTCCTGGTACACCAGCAATTCCGATGCGGAAAACCCCGGGTCCTGGTAGCGCAGGCGCTCTGCCAACTGGGTCTTGCCCAGGTCGTGCAGCAATGCTGCCAATCCCAGCTCGGCCAAGGCGGTTGCGGGCAAGCCCAAGGCCTTGCCCAGCAGCAGCGAGATCACCATCACATTCACAGGATGCACGGCGCTGCGCTCACCCATGGCTTCGGACAAAAGGCGGATCGCCGACTCGCCTTCGGCCAGCAGATCATCCACGCAGCCGGTGACCATGGCCAGGCTTTCATCGCGCATCTGGGTGGGCCGCAGGCTGGACTGGTCGACCACGCGGCGGTACTGCTGGGTGGCTTCGCAAAAGCGCCGTTCGCACACGGCCAGGCTGCGCTGCTGTGCGGCCAGCCGCTCGCGGCGCTGGGCCCGCAGCAGGTCGGACTCGCTGACAACCGGCGGTTGCGACGCGGCAGGAGTGGAGCCACTGGTTCGCGCATGGGCCACTTCAGGCTCATCTTGGGCCAGCACCCCGGCATCTTGTGGGGTATCGCTCTGGTCAGGGAAGTAACGCACCTGGGTGATTCCCAACGAGAGAATCGTCTTGATCTGGTCGTCCGAAACAATCTTGAAGCTGCCCTTGGGAAAAGGGTGGTCCATCCAGCCTAGATCCAGCTGGATGAACAGACCACGCCGCAGCTGGGCTACATCAATCCAGACAGGTGCACGGTCTCCCATGGTTCAGGCGTAAGCTACTAGAGTTTGCATGCGATCATTATGCCGTCAACGAGTCACATTCTGTTACGAAGTGTGAGGTAGTTCATCAGAAAACCCGGCTGTTACAGCGTGTAAAGTTTTTATGCCGCGCATGGGCGCAGAGCCCATCCGACACATGCTGTTGCGGGATGTAACTACCTTATCGGCAATCACCGGTGCAACTCAAGACGGATTACCCGAACATTCCCTGGAATTGGGTGCGCAGCAGATTCTTCTGCACCTTGCCCATGGCATTGCGTGGCAAGGCGTCCACCACGGCGCAGTGCTTGGGTATCTTGAAGTTGGCCAACTGGGTTTTCAGATGCGCCAGAATCTGTACGGCATCCAACGGCGCACCACCCTGGGCGATCACCACCGCTACCCCTACTTCGCCGAAATCGGGATGCGGCACGCCCACCACCGCACTCTCGGCCACGCCGGGCAGGTCGTTGATCACGGATTCGATCTCAGCCGGATAGACGTTGTAGCCGCCGCTGATAATCAGGTCTTTGCTACGGCCCACAATGGTGACATAACCGCGCGCGTCCACCAGCCCCAGGTCGCCGGTCTTGAAGAATCCGTCGGCCGTGAACTCTTCGGCAGTTTTCTCAGGCATGCGCCAATAGCCTTTGAACACATTGGCACCTTGCACCTGGATACCGCCGATTTCGCCCGTCGGCAGCGCTTGGCCTGCATCGTCCACCACCCGCAATTGCACGCCCGGCAAAGGGAAGCCTACCGTGCCGCCGCGGCGCTCGCCGTCCGCCGGCAGATAGGGGTTGGAGGTCAGCATGGCGGTCTCGCTCATGCCGTAGCGCTCCAAGATGGTGTGGCCCGTACGCTCCTGCCAGGTTTTGAAAGTTTCGATCAGCAAGGGCGCAGAACCAGCAATGAACAAGCGCATATTGCGCACCGCCTGTGGCGTCAGCCCCGGCTCTTGCAACAGACGCACATACAAGGTGGGCACGCCCATGAACACCGTGGCCTCGGGCAGCTTTTCAATCACTTTGCGCGGGTCGAATTTGGCCATCCACAGCATCTTGCTGCCGTTCAATAGCGCCCCATGGATGGCTACAAACAGCCCATGCACATGGAAGATCGGCAAGACATGCATGAGCACGTCGCCGGGCACCCAGCCCCAGTATTCCTTCAAGGTGCGCGCGTTGCTCAGCAGGTTGCCGTGCGTCAGCATGGCCCCCTTGCTGCGGCCCGTAGTGCCACTGGTATACAGGATGGCAGCCAGATCGTCTGCGCCCAGCGGCACCACCGCATGCTGGTCGCTGTGGTGGGCCGCACGGTCCAGCAAAGAGCCGGTGCGGTCATCGTTGAGGGTAAAAACATACTGGCAGCCCGCCATGAAGGCGATTTTGCTGACCCAACCAAAGTTGGCGCTGCTGCACACCACCACCGCCGGTTCGGCATTGCCGATGAAGTAACTGATCTCGCCCGACTGGTAAGCGGTATTGAACGGCAAGAACACATAGCCCGCGCGCAGCGCAGCCAGGTACAACAGCATGGCTTCGACGGACTTCTCCACCTGCACCGCGATGCGGGCACCCAGGGGCAAACCCAGCGAAAGCAATAAATTGGCCAGCATGGCGCTGCCGCGCTCCAGGTCCTGCCAGGAATACAAAAGCGGCTGGCCCTGTGCGTCCGTGGTTTCTACCGCGGTGGCGTTCAAGTCGGCGGGAAACGCCGCGCGCAGGGCGGCAAACAAATTGTGGTTGGCGTGGGCTTCGGTCATGGTGGGCAAATCAAAATTCAGCGGGAGTGTATGGGCTCTTGCACCCTACCCGCCAAAACCGCCACTGAACCCCACCCAAGGACTTGCCTACTTCAGTGCTTCCAGTGAAGCCACCAGATCGGCAAACCGCTCGCCCTGCACCACGATGTGGTCGCGCAAAGCCACCGCGGCTGCATCGCCATCGCCCGCCAGGATCGCCTGCACCACCGCCGCGTGCTCTGAAAACGAAACATCCAGGCGACCACGCACCCGCAGCTGCAAGCGCCGGTAGGGGCGCAGCCGGCGGTGCAAGGACATGGCCTCTTCCTGCAGAAAGCCGTTGTGGCTGCCGCTGTAGATCGCCATATGGAAGCGCTCGTTGCCATAAAAGTAGGCATCGCTATCGGCCGCTGCCCGGGCAGCTTCGCAAGCGCCGTGGGCTTCTACCAGCCCCTGGCGCTCGGCTGCGTCCATGCGCCGGGCGGCCAGACGACCGCACATGGCCTCCACCTCGCCCATCACTTCAAACATTTCAATCAGGCGGATCGGGCTAGGGCTCTTGACCAGCGCGCCACGCCGCGGTCGAATGTCGATCAGACCCTCGGCCGACAGCAACAGCAGTGCCTCGCGGATCGGCGTGCGTGATACGCCGTATCGCTCCACCAGCATGGCCTCGTCCAGCGCACTGCCGGGCGGCAATTCACCCGTCGCAATTTGCTCCTCGATCTTCTCGCGCAGCTGCTCAGAAATTTTCATGCTGGAATTTTCCCACCGAAGCCAGGGCTCAGGGTATGCCCTGACTGTTTTAAGTACTTTTTAAATGATTTAATAAATACATTAAAAGCCAATAAAAATTTATTGCCAAGCATTTTTTGGCAAAATCTACCCCGCTAGCCCAGCCACCAGGAGACTGCACCATGACCCGTTCATTTGCCTCATGCGCCCCACACGCCCCACTTTCTCGCAGGAGCGCGCTGACTGCCGTTGCGGCCGGGCTGTTGCCCTGGTCTATTCCCAGCCATGCCGACACCAACTGGCCGGCCAAGCCGGTGACCCTGGTGGTGCCGTTTCCAGCCGGTGGTGGAACCGATGCATTTGCCCGCCCCTTGTCGGCCCAGTTCGCCAAAATTGTCGGCAAGCCGCTGATCATCGACAACCGGGGTGGCGCAGGCGGCACCCTGGGCGCCAGCATCGCCGCCAAGGCTGCGCCCGATGGCTACAACTATTTCATGGGTGCGGTGCACCACGCGATTGCGCCGTCGATGTACCCAAAGCTCGATTACGACATCGAAAAAGACTTCATCCCGCTAGCCTTGCTGGCCAATGTGCCGCAGGTGCTGGTGGTCAACCCCAAGAAGCTGCCCGGCGACTTCAAGGCCTTCATGGATTTTGTCCGCAAGAATCCGGGCAAGCTGAACTACGGCTCGGCCGGCGCCGGCACCTCGCACCACCTGGCGGGCGAACTGTTCAAGCTGCAAACCAAGACCTTCATCACCCACATCCCCTACCGCGGCGCAGGCCCGGCCCTGCAGGACCTGATTGGCGGCAACGTGGACATGATGTTCGACGGCCTGGGCTCCAGCGCCACACACATCAAGGGCGGCCGCATCAAGGCCTTGATGGTCTCGGGCAGCAAGCGCAACCCCGGCTTCCCCGACGTACCCTGCGCAGCCGAGCTCGGGCTGCCCGAATACACCGTCACCACCTGGTACGGCCTGTGGGCGCCCAAGGGCACGCCCGCCGACATCCAGAAACACATGCTCGACCAGATACGCCAGATCGGCCAGTCCGAGGAAATTAAGGCCATCTGGGCTGGCAACGGCGCCGAGTTCGGCAACCTGACACCCGAACAGTTTGCGGCCTTTGTCAGCTCTGAGGTCAAGCGCTGGGCCACCGTTGTCAAAGCCTCGGGCGCCAAGCTGGACTGATAACACCGCCATGCCCGCATCTCCCAAAATCTGGAACACCCAGGCTGCAAGCCGTGCGCAGCGCCTGCAGCAGGCGCGCCAAACGCTGGGCCCGGCCCTGTCGGGCAAGGTAGCGCAGGCCAGCGACGCGGTGCGCTTGTTGAGCGCAGTGATTGCCAGCGGCGACCGCGTCTGCCTGGAGGGCAACAACCAGAAGCAGGCCGATTTCCTGGCCAAGACCCTGACCCAGCTGAACCCCGCGCAGATACACGATCTGCACATGGTGCAGTCCGTGCTGGCCCTCCCCGAGCACCTGGATGTGTTTGAGCTGGGCATTGCCAGCAAGCTGGACTTCTCTTTTTCCGGTCCGCAGGCCGGCCGCCTGGCCAAGCTGGTCGCCGCCGGGCAGATCCAGATCGGCGCCATCCATACCTACTTGGAGCTGTTCAGCCGCTACTTTGTCGATCTGACGCCGCGCATCTCCCTGGTCGCCGCCCACTCGGCCGATGCCCAAGGCAACCTCTACACCGGCCCAAACACCGAAGACACGCCAGCCATCGTCGAGGCCACGGCCTTCAAGAGCGGCATCGTCATCGCCCAGGTGAATGAGCTGGTGGACAAAGTCCCACGCGTGGATATTCCAGGCGACTGGGTGGACTTTGTGATCGTCGCCCCCACGCCGAATGTGATCGAGCCGCTGTTCACCCGCGACCCCGCACAAATCAGCGAGATCCAGGTGCTGATGGCCATGATGGCGATCAAGGGCATCTACGCCGAGTACGGCGTGCAGCGCCTGAACCACGGCATCGGCTTCGACACCGCTGCCATCGAGCTGCTGCTGCCCACCTACGCCGAGTCGCTGGGCCTGAAGGGCAAGATCTGCAAGCACTGGGCGCTGAACCCGCACCCGGCGCTGATCCCGGCCATCGAGGCCGGCTGGGTCGAATCGGTGCACTCCTTCGGCTCCGAGCTGGGCATGGAAAACTATGTGCGCGCCCGGCCCGACGTTTTCTTTACCGGCGCCGACGGTGCGCTGCGCAGCAACCGCGCCTTCAGCCAGGCCGCCGGCCACTATGCCTGCGACATGTTCATAGGCTCAACCCTGCAGATCGACCTGAACGGCCATAGCTCCACCGCCACCCAGGGCCGGATTGCCGGCTTCGGCGGCGCGCCCAACATGGGCGCGGACGCCCGCGGCCGCCGCCACGCCACCCCGGCCTGGCTGAAAGCCGGTGCCCAGGCCCGGGCCGGCCGTGGCGGTGTGGCCGCTATGCCGCGCGGCCAAAAGCTGGTGGTGCAGATCGTGGAAACCTTCCGCGAACACATGCAGCCCGCCTTTGTGGAAACACTGGACGCCTGGAAGCTGGCCGAACAGGCGAAGATGGAAATCCCGCCGGTGATGATTTACGGCGACGACCTGACCCACATCCTGACCGAGGAAGGCATTGCCAACCTGCTGCTGTGCCGCACCGACGAAGAGCGCGAACAGGCAATCCGCGGCGTGGCCGGCTACACCCCCATCGGCCTGGGCCGCGACCGCCGCATGGTCGAAAACCTGCGCGACCGCGGCATCGTCCAGCGCGCCGAAGACCTGCAGATCGACAAGCGCGACGCCACCCGCGACCTGCTGGCCGCCCGCTCGATGCGCGACCTGGTGCGCGCCTCCGGCAGTCTGTACGACCCACCCGAACGCTTCAGAAACTGGTAGCACGCTGATGGAAAAACTCCACTACACCTTCGCCGGCAGCCACGCACCCAGCATCACCACCCCGGTGCTGGTCGGCGTCGTCGGCTCCGGCAACCTTGAAGTGCTGGTCGAAGCCGCCCCCGGCAGCGGCCAGTGCGCGCTGCATATCGACACCTCGGCCCGCGGCTTCGGCCCGATCTGGCAGGCGGTGGCACAAGACTTCCACCAGCGCCACCAGCTGGCCGATGTGCGCATCTCGGTCAACGACATGGGCGCGACCCCGGCCGTGGTCAGCCTGCGCCTCGACCAGGCCGTGGCCGAACTCAAGGGAGCCACGCCATGAGCAGCAGCTTTTCAGAATCCACCGCCCGCAAGCGGGTGCTAGGCATCCTGGACGCTGGCACGTTTGCCGAAATCCTGGGTCCGGCGCAGCGCGTCACCAGCCCGCACCTGGCTTTGCTGGACGTACCCGCAGCGTTTGACGACGGCGTGGTGGTCGGCAGCGGCCGGCTGGATGGCCAAGCCGTGTTGATCGCCGCCCAGGAAGGTGAATTCATGGGCGGCGGCGTGGGCGAGGTGCATGGCGCCAAACTGGTCGGTCTGTTCCAGCGCGCGGTAGACCAGCGGCCGGCCGCGGTACTGCTGCTGGCCGAATCCGGCGGAGTGCGCCTGCACGAGGCCAACGCCGGCTTGATCGCGGTGTCGGAAGTGATGCGCGCCCTGCTGGACGTACGCGCTGCGGGTATTCCGGTCATCGTGCTGATAGGCGGCGCCAATGGCTGCTTTGGCGGCATGGGTCTGGTGGCGCGCTGCGCCGACCGCATCGTCATGAGTGACGTGGCCCGCCTGGCCATGTCCGGCCCGGAGGTGATCGAAGCCTCGCACGGCGCCGAAGAATTCGATTCGCGCGACCGCGCCCTGGTCTGGCGCACCACCGGTGGCAAGCACCGCTACCTGAGCGGCGACTGCGATGCCCTGGCCGACGACAGTATGGCGGCCTTCCGCCAGGCCGCCATCGATAGCCTGGGTAACCTGGGTAGGGCCCGTCCGTTGACGCTGGAGAGCCTGGAGCAAGAACACACCGAGCTGTCCGAGCGCCTGCGGCTGGACGGCAACAGCCGCGATGCACTGCAGATCTGGGCCCGCCTGGGCGTTCCCCAGCCCGACAAGGTGGCCGACATGGAAGCGGCCGAGCTGCGCGCCTGGAAGGAAGCCGTATGAATATCGACACCTTGCTCAACGCCCTGTTCGGCAGCCAGCACCAGGTACAGCGCAATGGCGATTTTCTGGCCGGAGATGCCAGCCTCGACGGCCAGACCCTGCGTGTCATCGGCACCACCGAGCACGCCCCCATCGGCGTGGAACTTGCACTGGCCCAGGCCCGCGAAGTGCTCGATGTCGTGCGCAACCACCCCGGCCAGACCATCTTGCTGCTGATCGACACCCAGGGCCAGCGCCTGCGCCACCGCGACGAGCTGCTGGCCATCAACCGCTACATGGCGCACCTGGGCTGCTGCATCGAACTGGCGCGCCGACAAGGCCATGCGGTGATCGGCCTGATCTACGACCAGGCGCTGTCGGGCGGCTTCATCACCTCGGGGCTGATGGCCGATGCCTGCTACGCCCTGCCCGAGGCCGAAATCCGCGTAATGCGCCTGCCGGCCATGGCCCGCATCACCAAGATTGACGAGGCACGGCTGACCGAGCTGTCGCAGTCCAACCCGGTATTCGCGCCCGGCGTGGACAACTACGTCGCCATGGGCGCCGTACGCAGCCTGTGGACCGGCGACCTGCAAGCCCAGCTGCGCCAGGCCCTGCTGGATGCACGCAGCGACAACGCCAGCCATGACCGGCGCGCAGCCGACGGCGCAGCCCGTGGCGGCCGCAAACTGTCGGCCCAGGTGAGCGCGCAGGTACGCCATGCGGGCACTGCAGCGTAACCAACTGGTCTGGCTGCACGAAGCGGCCTGGGCAGGCTTGGCGGCCCGCCAATGGATGGAGGCGGAACGCACCACCCTCGCCCATTGGCAGCAGCACCGGCTGCCGCTGGTGGTGTGCCGCCAGGCACCATGCACACCCACGCAGCGCATCTCGGTAGGACTGGCCGCACCGCGGACCTGGGCCGCCAACAAGCTGGCGCTAGACCTGGCGCCCGAGGACATACAAGCCCACGGCGACTTCCCTACTCTGCAGCAAATCGCCCACGGAACCGCATGGCAGCACGCAGCGCAAGCCTTGGCGGATGCGCTCGGCGTCACGGCCCATGTGTATGGCTCCTACGGTTGGCAACACCTGAGCGGGCTAGGCTATGTGCATGCCGAGTCTGACATCGATCTGAGCCTGCAGGTGCCAGACATGGACAGCGCCCAGACCATGGCGACGCAACTGGAGTCCGCCCAGCTGCCCATGCGCATAGACGGTGAACTGGTTTTTGCCGGCGGCCACGCGGTGGCCTGGCGTGAATATGCACGCCTGCTGCAGGGCCGAACCCGCAGCGTGATGGTCAAAAGCCGCCACAGCCTGCAGCTTGCCGATCTGCCCGCGCTGCAGGCGCTCACGGAGGCGACATGTACGAACTAGCCTCTATCGGCCAGCAAGCGGTACGCGCGCTGTACCTGGAGCTGGCCCTGGAGCCCAAGCCCGGCCTGGTATCGCTACGCGACAACGGCAGCCACCAGGACATGACTGCGCAGACCTTTGTGCGCAGCCTGTTCGCGCTGCGCCACTACTTCGTGCAGATGGCCCATGCAGGCGCAGCCCAGCAGCCGTTTTCCGTACTGGAAACTCTGGGTCTGCAGGCCGAGGTCCGCATGCTGCGCGCCACCGGTGGCATCAATACCCACCGCGGCGCCATCTTTGCATTAGGCCTGTTGTGCGCCAGCGCCGGCAGCCTGCAGGCCCAACACATCCCCAACAGCCCACAAGCCTTGCGCACGGCGCTGTCCACCCATTGGGGTCCGGCCTTGCGCAGCCGAGCCGAGCGCGCGCACCAGCGCACACCTACTACCAACGGCCAGCGCGCGGCACAGCGCTACCAGCTGCGCAGCGCCGGCGATGAAGCCGCCGACGCCTTTCCCACCCTGTTCGAAACCACCCTGCCCGCGCTGCAAGCCGCCTACGCCCAGGGCCTGGCCGACCGGGCCGCGCGCATCCAGGCCTTCTTTGCCACCATGGCCTGCCTGGACGACACGAATATGGTGCACCGCGGCGGCATGGACGGCTTGCACTTTGGCCAGCAGGCAGCCCGCCGGTTCTTGGCCGCCGGTGGCGCCGCCCGGCCCGACTGGCTGGAACATGCGCGTGCCCTGCATGCGGCCTTTGTGGCGCGGCGGCTGTCGCCCGGCGGCTCGGCCGACCTGCTGGCCTGCGCCTGCTGGGTGCAGCAACTCAGCGTGTCGGCAGCCCAGCCACAAGCTTGTCTGACATGAGCTATGCCCTGCTGTTCCCCGGCCAGGGCAGCCAGCATCCAGACATGCTGCCGTGGCTGGATACGCATGCGGCCGCCCAGCCGGCTCTGCAGCACATGGCCCAAGCGATAGGCGCAGACTGGCGCGCCCGCCTGCAAGACCCCGACTTTCTGCATGCCAACGCCATCGCCCAGCCGCTAGTCACCGGCACGGCCCTGGCTGCCTGGGCTGTGCTGCAGCCGCTGTTGAAGACGGCGCCGGCCATCGTCGCAGGCTATAGCGTGGGCGAGCTACCGGCGTTTGCCTGCGCCGGAGTGTTCGACATTGCGGCTGCTCTGGGCTTGGCGACCCTGCGTGCGGCGGCCATGGACCGCGCGGGTGCGGGCGCAGTGACCGGCTTGCTGTCGGTATCGGGCCTGCCGGCGGATCAGGTCGCTCCGCCGCTGGAATGCGCGATCCGCCTCGGACCCACGCACCATATTTTTGGCGCCCGCCGCGCCGACCTGGAAGCCGCCGAGCCGCTGCTGACCGCCGCCGGCGCCCAGTGCAAATGGCTGGAGGTAAGGCTGGCCTCGCATTCGTCGTGGATGACCGCAGCCAGCACCGAGGTGGCGGCGCTGTTGCAGAACATGCCGCTGGCCGTACCCGATTGCCCAGTAGCCACCAATTTCAGCGGCAACGCCACGCGACGGGTCGAGGTGCTGCGCCACGACCTGGCCCAGCAAATCTCGCACACGGTGGAATGGGCGGCCTGCATGGAGGCCGTCACCGAACGCGGGGTGCGCTGCGTGCTGGAGCTGGGCGCCGGCCACGCACTGGCCAAGCTATGGGCGCAGCGCTTTCCCGAGATACCGGTGCGCTCGCTGGAAGACTTTCGCTCGCCCGAGGCCGTGACCGCCTGGGCACAGCGCCACGCTACAGATTAAATAGCTGCTAGCGCAGGTGGAATATGTGCCAGAGCCTGTTTTTATACTGAAGTCTTCCGCTGGCCAAACCACCACCACAGACCGGCTCCGCCCAGAATCATCGGCACGCACAGCCACTGGCCCATGCTCATGCCCAGCGACAACAGACCCAGGAAGGCATCGGGCTCACGGAAGAACTCGGCGATGAAGCGGAACACGCCGTAACCGAACATGAACGCCGCGGCCACCTGGCCCTGGGCGCGCTCCTTGCGCGCATACAGCCAGAGCAAAATAAACAGCAACAAGCCCTCCAGCAGGAACTGGTAGACCTGCGACGGGTGCCGCGGCAGCGGTCCACCGTCGCGGAACACCATGCCCCAGGGCAGATCGGGCGAGCTCAGCCGGCCCCAGAGTTCGCCGTTGATGAAGTTGCCGACACGCCCGGCGGCCAGGCCGGTGGGCACGCAAGGCGCCACAAAGTCGGCCACCTGCCAGAACGGCTTTTTGCGCGAATGGGCGAACCAGAACATCGAGCCAATCACGCCTAGCAGCCCGCCGTGGAAGGACATGCCGCCCTGCCACACATAGAACACCTCCAGCGGATGGCTGGCGTAGTAGCCGGGCTTGTAGAACAGGCAGTAGCCAATGCGCCCGCCGAGCACCACGCCCATCACGCCGAGAAACAGAATGTCTTCCACGTCCTTGGTGGCCCAGGCTTGGGCGCCCCCCATGCGGGCATAGGGCGGGTGGCGCAAGCGGCGCGTGCCCAGGAACATGAACAACGCAAATGCGGCCAGATAGGTCAAGCCGTACCAGTGGACGGCCAGTGGGCCGATTTGCAGGGCGATGGGATTGATTTCGGGGTGGATCAGCATGGCGGGTATTGTGCCCGCAGCCCTCACCACGCCCGGCGCTGCGCATAATGTTTACACAATTCCTTTGAGGAGCCCATGCAGCAAACCGCAGACGTCACAGGCGATGGGAACACCGTGGTGCAGATCGCGGGCGACCACAACACGGTGGTACTGGGCCGGGTCTTTCTAACGCTCACGCGGTTTGACAACCAGCGCCGCACCTCCCATCTGCTGAATGCCCTGTCGCCCTACTCCCGCTCCACCCGCTTGCGGGGCCGGGACGACGAACTGGCCAGCCTGCGCGCCTTTCTGAGCAGCCCAAAACCGATCAGCGTCCGTGTGGTGGTGGGCGGCGGTGGCAGCGGCAAGACCCGGCTGGCGCTGGAACTCTGCGACCAGATGCAGGCAGAGGGCTGGAATGCCGGCTTCGCCACCAGCACCGAGGCCGACCGCTTCCTCCAAGGCCAAAACCTCAGCGCCTGGGGCTGGCAAAAA
This sequence comes from Rhodoferax sp. OV413, assembly GCF_900104385.1. GTDB lineage: Bacteria > Pseudomonadota > Gammaproteobacteria > Burkholderiales > Burkholderiaceae_C > Rhodoferax_B. The sequence goes on from NZ_FNJA01000007.1 coordinate 351,648, forward strand.
CCCACCCTGGTAGTGATGGACTATGCCGCCGCCAAAGCCCAGGCACTGGGCCAGTGGCTGGACGAGCTGGCCGACCGCAGCGCCGCCACGCCGTATCCGCTGCGGATTCTGCTGCTGGAGCGCAGTGCCGACCCGGGCTCCGGCTGGTGGACCGGCGTCTTTGGCGGAGGCTGGCGCGCCCTGGACAAACTCGCCTTGCTGGACCCCGCCGTACCCGTACCGATCCGCCCGCTGGCTACACAAGAGCACCGCGTGGCTTTGCTGCAAGACATGCTGGGCATCGCCAGCCCCGATACGCCTGTCGCGCTGCCGCTGCACGACCCGGTGTTCAACCAGCAGCTGATGCAGCTCAGCTGGGGCGGTGACCCCTTGTTCCTGATGCTGGCCGCTATGGCCATGGTGAGCCAAGGCCACCGTGCCCTGACCCTGAGCCGCACCGACCTGGCGGATGTGGTGGCCCAAGGTGAAATCGACCGTATCGCCAAACTGGCCCGCGCCCACGGCTTGACGCCCGACCTCGTGCTGCACCTCGCCGCCTGCGCCACCCTGGCCCAAGGCCTGCCGCGCCCCACCTTCATCCCCTTCGCCGCCGCCGAGCAGCAGGCCACCGGCTGGACCCAACCCGACGCTCCCGCCGCCCTGTTCAAACTGCTGCAGCAGGCCCTGCCCCACACCCAGGGCATCGCCCCGGTTATCCCCGACATGGTGGGCGAAGCGCTGCTGGTGCGGCTGCTGCAGGGCGACGAAGGCCGCGAAGCGGTGCTACGCTGCTACGCCGCCTTTGGGCACCGGGTGGCGGAAACGGTGATCCGCTGTGTGCAGGACTTTGCCGGGGTGGGCCACTGGCTGGACGCCATCGTCGAGCAGGCCGGGCACGATGGCCCCGCGCTGGAAGCCCTGGCGGCCAGCCTGCCCCAGGACAGTCTGGCACTGGGTGCGGTCAATCTGCGCGTGGCCCAGCGGGTGCAGGCGCTGGACGCCCGCGCGGGCGAAAACAACCCGGCGCACAGCGCACAGGTTCTGGCCCGGCTGGCGGTGGCGCAAGGCCATATGGGGCTGTACGAGACTGCGGTGCAAACAGCACAGCAGGTGGTGGACTACCTGCGCGCACGGGCCACGCCCGACGCCAGAATGCACTGCCTGGATCTGGGGGAAGCGCTGCACAACCTGGCCCTGCTGCAGATCGACCTGGGCCAGCACTCCTCGGCCTTGGCGTCGGCCAGCGAGGCGGTATCCATCTGCCGGACGCTCCTGGTGGAGCAGCCCCATGCGCTCCAGCCAGGCCTGGCCGCATCGCTCAATACCCTGTGCATCGCGCACAGTGCCCTGGGCCAAGCGGAGCCCGCCTTGCAAGCCGCCTTGGAATCGGTCGACTTGCACCAGGCCCTGGCGGCGGAGGAACCGGCTACTTTTGCCCCCGACCTGGCCATGGCACTCAGCAACCTGGCCAGCGCTTACGGCGACAGCTTTCAGCTCAAGCCCAGCCTGGACACCGCAACCGAAGTGGTGGACATGTACCGCATGCTGGCAGCGCAGCAGCCCGACGTCTACCCGCAATACCTCGCCGCCGCGCTGAACAACCTTGCCAACCGGCAACGGGATCAGGGCAAGGCAGAGTCGTCCATGCAGTCAGCACAACAGGCGGTGGACATATACCGCCGTCTCGCGGCCCAGCGCCCCGGTGTATTTACGCTGCGCCTGGCCACCGCACTGGCGGTACTGGCCACGTGCCGCCGCCATGGCCTCGGTGCAGCCGCCGCACTCGCCGTGGCGCATGAAGCGCTTCGGACCCTGCACCCGGTCTACCTTCAGCGCCCCCTGGCCCACGCGCAGCTCATGCAAACCATCCAGCGCGACTACGCCGACCTGTGCAGAGACTGCGGCCAGACACCGGACGCAGAACTACTACAACCAGCCCCCCTTGAACCACCACTCCCCCAGGACTAACCATGCTCGACCCCAGCACCCTCACCACCCTGGCCAGCGCCACCGTTGCCCTGCTTTCACCCTTGATCGGCAAAGCCTTTGAAAAAGGCGCCGAAGAAGCCGGCAAAGGCGCGGCAGGCCTGCTGGTCGAACGCTTGAAAACCCGGCTCGGCAGCACCCGCGCCAAAGACGCACTAGCGGACGTAGCGCAACAACCCGCGGATGCCGACAGCCAGGCGGCATTGCGTGTGCAGCTCAAAAAAGCGGTCGAGGCCGAGCCCGCGCTAGCGGACTTTTTGCAGCAGTGGCTGGAAGAGGCGCGCAAGCAGGCAGCGGTTACCGGCATCACGCAAACCGCCACGGTGACGGGGAACCACAACCAAACGGTGCAGATCGCCGGGTCGGGCAACTCGGTGGGTTGATCCCCAGCTGGTGTGCCAGTGCGGCTCAACAGATCCACAGCAAGCCCAAGACCTGAAAAAAAGGAGGAGCCCGCTGCATGCCCGGGATATTCCCGCAGGGGCATACTCGCGCCATGGCGTCTGGTTCACCTCTCAACACCTCTTCCCACAACCCAACCAGCACCAGCTGGCGCTGGCTACGCTGGCCGCTACGGCTGTTGGGCCTTGTGCTGCTATTGCTGCTCGGCCCGATTGGCGTACTGGCCTCGGGCACGCTCGATATGCAAACGCCCTGGCAACAGACCAGCCACAGCAGCACCGGCCAGGCGCCCGACCCTGCGCTGGAACGCCGCGCGGTAGTGCAGGTCTATGGCGCGCGCACCGTGCGCTGGCGTGGCGCTTTCGGCATCCACCCCTGGATCGCGGTCAAGCGCGCTGGCGCAGACCACTACACCAGCTACCAGATCGTGGGTTGGCGCGCAGGCAACGGCAACGACGTGCTGGTCACCAGCACCGGCACCCATCCCGACACCCAATGGTATGGCGCCTATCCGCAGTTGCTGGCGGACCACCGCGGCGCCGGCGTGGACGACATGATCGACGATATCGAAGAGGCCATCGCCGCCTACCCCTGGGGCCATGAGTACCGGCTCTGGCCGGGACCGAACAGCAACACCTTCGTCGCCTGGGTCGCGCGCCACGTGCCCGCGCTGCGCCTGGACCTGCCGCCCACCGCCATCGGCAAAGACTATCTGGGACCGAACACCTTCGTCGACCATGCCCCCAGCGGCACGGGTTGGCAGCTGTCCGTGTTGGGCCTGGCCGGGGTGACGGTGGCGCGTGAAGAAGGCCTGGAGCTGAACCTGCTCGGCCTGGGCTTCGGCGTCGATGTGAACGACCTGAAGCTGCGGCTGCCGGGCTTCGGCAAACTGCCCTCAAGCCCGCAGCAGACTACGGCCAAAGACATCGGAACGGGCGTTTAGGACAGCATCGATATAAGTAAAAAGTACCTCTGGCGCTTATTCTTCCAGCGGAAGCAGCTATAAAAAGCAGAGCAATCAAGCCTGCTGCACAAACTCCACAAAGCGCTGCAACGCCGGGCTGGCATCTGCTGCCGACCAGACCAGGCTGGTCTCACAACCCGGCAGAGCCGCACCGCGTTTGCCGGCCACCACGCTGCGGTACACCACGCCCGGCCGCTGGAACTGCGTGACGCTTTGCGGCACCCAGGCGCAGCCCAGGCCGGCGGACACCAGGTTGACGATGGTCTGCATCTGGATCGCCTCCTGCGCCACCTCGGGCAGCCGCCCGGCCGCGTGGTACACGCCAAAGATCGCGTCGTACAGCGAGGGCACGATGCGGCGCGGGAAGATCACCAGCGGCTGGTCCAGCACGGCGGCCAGGCTCAGGCTGGGCAAGGCAGCCAAGGGGTTTTGCTCTGGCAAAGCCAGCACCAGCGGCTCTTGGCTGACCACATGGCGCTCCAGACCCAACGGCGCAAAGCCGGGTGCGTGCAGCATAAAGCCCGCGTCCATTTCGCCGCGCGCAAAGGCTTCCAGCTGCACGTCGCCGGTGGCCTCGACCAGCTCCATCTGCACCTTGGGGTACAGCGCCCGAAAGCCGCGCACCCATTGCGGCAGCAGCGCGAAGCCGACGGTAGACACAAACGCCAGCCGCAAGCGGCCCAGCTCACCGGCCGCCGCCGCACGCGCATGTTCGGGCAAGGCCTGGGCGCGGGCCAGCAGGTCCAGCACCTCGGGTAGCAAGGCCCGGCCGGTGGCCGTGAGCTGCACGCTGCGCTTGGTGCGGTCGAACAGGCGCACGGCCAGCCGCTTCTCCAACTGCGCTATCGCCTGCGTCAGCGGCGGCTGGGTCATGAACAGGCGCTGGGCGGCGCGGCCAAAGTGCAGCTCGTCGGCCAGCACAGCAAACTGGTTCCACACGCGAAGTTCTATTTCATTCATATGCCACACATATTAATAAGCACTCAAAAATAGATTGGACCCGAGTTTTCGTCCGTAGCATACTCAGCGCTGCAAAAAACACCTCCCCACGACACAAAGAGACCCGCCATGGAAACCAAGCCCATCATCCTGAACCCCCGCTCGAAAAACATCACCGAAGGCAAATCGCGCGCGCCCAACCGCTCGATGTACTACGCCATGGGCTACGAAGAAGGTGACTTCAAGAAGCCCATGGTCGGCGTGGCGAACGGCCACAGCACCATCACGCCCTGCAACAGCGGCCTGCAAAAGCTTACCGACGCAGCCATCGACGCGATTGAAGCTGCGGGCGGCAATGCCCAGGTGTTCGGCACGCCGACCATCTCCGACGGCATGGCCATGGGCACCGAAGGCATGAAGTACAGCCTGGTCAGCCGCGAAGTCATCAGCGACTGCATCGAGACCAGCGTGCAAGGCCAGTGGATGGACGGCGTGCTGGTGGTCGGCGGCTGCGACAAGAACATGCCCGGCGGCCTGATGGGCATGCTGCGCGCCAATGTGCCGGCCATCTACGTGTACGGCGGCACCATCCTGCCGGGCCGCTACAAGGGCCAGGACCTGAACATCGTCAGCGTGTTCGAAGCCGTGGGCCAGAACGCCGCCGGCAATCTGAGCGACGAAGACCTGCTGGAAATCGAAAAGCGCGCCATCCCTGGCACCGGCTCCTGCGGCGGCATGTACACGGCCAACACCATGTCCAGCGCGTTTGAAGCCCTGGGCATCAGCCTGATCTACTCGTCGACCATGGCGAATCCGCACGACGAGAAGCTGAACTCGGCCCAGGAATCGGCCCGCGTGCTGATCGAAGCCATCAAGAAGGACATCAAGCCGCGCGACATCGTGACCCGCAAGTCCATCGAAAACGCCGTGGCCGTCATCATGGCCACCGGCGGCTCGACCAACGCGGTGCTGCACTTCCTGGCCATCGCCCATGCGGCTGGCGTGGAGTGGAGCATCGACGACTTCGAGCGCGTGCGCGTCAAGACCCCGGTGCTGTGCGACCTGAAGCCCAGCGGCCAGTACCTGGCAGTGGACCTGCACCGCGCGGGCGGCATTCCACAGGTCATGAAGACCCTGCTGGCCGCCGGCCTGCTGCACGGCGACTGCCTGACCATCACCGGCCAGACCGTGGCCGAAGTGCTGGCCGACATCCCGGACGTGCCACGCGCCGACCAGGACGTGATTCGCCCGATCGACCGCCCCATGTACAAGCAAGGCCACCTGGCCATCCTGAAGGGCAATCTGTCGCCCGAAGGCTGCGTGGCCAAGATCACCGGCCTGAAGAACACGGTGATGACCGGCCCGGCCCGCGTCTTCGACGACGAACAATCTGCCCTGGCCGCCATCCTGGCCGGCAAGATCGTGGCCGGCGACGTGATGGTGCTGCGCTATCTGGGCCCCAAGGGCGGCCCCGGCATGCCAGAGATGCTGGCCCCCACCGGCGCGCTGATCGGCGCCGGCCTGGGTGAAAGCGTAGGCCTGATCACCGACGGCCGCTTCTCCGGCGGCACCTGGGGCATGGTGGTCGGCCACGTGGCGCCCGAAGCCGCTGCCGGTGGCGTGATCGCCCTGGTGGAAGAAGGCGACTCCATCACCATCGACTCGCGCAAGCTGCTGCTGCAGCTGAACGTGGATGACGCAGTGATCGCCCAACGCCGCACCACCTGGAAAGCACCGGCCCCGCGCTACACCCGCGGCGTACAGGCCAAGTTTGCCTTCAACGCATCCACCGCCAGCAAGGGCGCGGTGCTCGACGCGTTCTAAGCCACGCGCCATGCAAAAAGCCCAGGGTCTTGCGACCTTGGGCTTTTTTTATGGGCGGATGCCAATCAACGTGGCTTCTTGGGTTTGAGGCCCATGGCTTCTCGGCTTTTGTCTATGCGCGCCTGCTTGCGCTGGTCTTCCTTTTGCATCACCTTGCGCTTGGTATAGCCGGTGGCATCGGCCCACCACCACCAGACCACTGCCAGGCCGAACGGCGACAGCACCACCCACCAGCTCCATTCGGCCACAGGCCCCATCGCCAGGTATTTCAACACCAGCAAGACGATTCCGATTCCTAAAAACAGCATGTTGGCCTCCAGCCTGCGACGGCCAGCCCGGTCTGCGTCGCTCTATAAAATGACATCGGTTCACTGTACCCCAACCCACGAAACAAATGATGCGACTTCTGTTGACTTTGGCTTTGGCCAGCACCGCCATCCTGCCCGCCCAGGCGGACCAGGCACTGGCAACGGCCAAGAGCTGCATGGCCTGCCACACCATCGACAGCAAGCGCGTCGGCCCGGCTTTCAAAGAGGTGGCCAACAAATACCGGGATGACAAAGGCGCGGTCGACCGGCTGGCGCTAAAGATCCGCCAGGGCGGCGCGGGCGCCTGGGGCCCGGTGGCCATGCCGGCCAACGCCCAGGTGAACGAAGCCGACGCCAAGAAACTGGCGGCCTGGGTGCTGTCGCTGAAGTAAGCCCGCCCACGCAAAGCAAAAAGCCCGCTGATATTCAGCGGGCTTTTTTAATAGTCTTTTAGGCCTCTAGCGCTTATACAACCAGCACCAGCAGCTATATTAAATATAGCACTCCATCAATAAGCCTGGCCCAGCTGGCCCAGGATTGCCGGGTTCTCCAAGGTGGAGGTGTCTTGCGTCACCTCTTCGCCCTTGGCCAGGCTGCGCAGCAGGCGGCGCATGATCTTGCCGCTGCGGGTTTTCGGCAGGTTGTCGCCAAAGCGGATGTCCTTGGGCTTGGCAATCGGGCCGATTTCCTTGGCCACCCAGGCACGCAGCTCGTTGGCGATCTGCTTGGCTTCGTCGCCGCTGGGACGGCCGCGCTTCAGCACCACAAACGCGCAAATGGCTTCGCCGGTCAGGTCGTCGGGGCGACCCACCACCGCCGCCTCGGCCACCAGTGCGGTGTGCGACACCAAAGCCGATTCAATCTCCATCGTGCCCATGCGGTGGCCCGACACATTCAGCACGTCGTCGATACGGCCGGTGATGCGGAAGTAGCCACGGTCGGCACTTCGCACCGCGCCGTCGCCAGCCAGGTAGATCTTGCCGCCCATTTCTTCCGGGAAGTAGCTCTTCTTGAAGCGCTCGGGGTCGTTCCAGATGGTGCGGATCATGCTGGGCCACGGGCGCTTGACGACCAGCAAGCCGCCCGTGCCGTTCGGGATGTCGGTACCCACCTCATCGACGATGGCCGCCATGATGCCGGGCAGCGGCAAGGTGCAGCTACCAGGTACCAGTGGCGTGGCGCCAGGCATGGGCGACATCATGTGGCCGCCGGTTTCGGTCTGCCAGAAGGTGTCGACGATGGGGCAGCGCTCGTGGCCGACGTTCTTGTAGTACCACATCCAGGCTTCGGGGTTGATGGGCTCGCCCACCGAGCCAAGGATGCGCAGGCTGCTCAGGTCGGAGCGGTCGGGATGTACCGCGGCGTCGGACTCGGCTGCCTTGATCAGCGAACGGATGGCCGTGGGCGCGGTGTAGAAAATCGTGCACTTGTGGCGCTCGATCATCTGCCAGAAACGGCCAGCGTTCGGGAAGGTGGGAATGCCTTCAAAGATGATCTGGGTCGCCCCGGCCGCCAGCGGACCGTAAGCCACATAGGTGTGGCCGGTGATCCAGCCGATGTCGGCAGTGCACCAGAAGATGTCTTCCGGGCGCAGATCGAAGGTCCAGTCCATGGTCAGCTTGGCCCACAGCAGGTAGCCACCGGTGCTGTGCTGCACGCCCTTGGGCTTGCCGGTGGAACCCGAGGTGTAGAGGATGAACAGCGGATGCTCGGCACCCACGGCCACCGGAGGGCAGTCGCTGCTCTGGCCGGCAATGGCTTCGGTAAAGGTCTTGTCGCGGCCGGCCACCATGGCGCAGGCGGTGGCGGTGCGCTGGTAGACGAACACCGTCTTGATCGACTCGCAGCCACCCATGGCGATGCCTTCGTCGACGATGGCCTTGAGTGGCAGTTCCTTGCCGCCGCGCATCTGGTAGTTGGCGGTGATCACCGCCACGGCGCCAGCGTCGATGATGCGTTCGTTCAAGGCCTTGGCCGAAAAGCCGCCGAACACCACGCTGTGGGTCGCGCCAATCCGGGCGCAGGCTTGCATGGCGATCACGCCCTCCAGCGTCATGGGCATGTAGACCAGCACGCGGTCGCCCTTCTGGATGCCCGCGGCCTTGAGCGCATTGGCGAACTGGCTGACCTGGGTGAGCAGCTCGCGGTAGGTAGTCTTTTTGACACTGCCGTCGTCGGCTTCGAAGATCACGGCGGTCTTGTGCTCGGTCGGCGTGCCCATGTGCTTGTCCAGGCAGTTGGCCGAGGCGTTCAGCTCGCCGTCGGCAAACCACTGGTAGAACGGGGCATTGGATTCGTCCAGGGTCTGGGTGAAGGGCTTGTTCCACTGCAGGTTTTCGCGGGCCAGACGGCTCCAGAAGCCTTCGAAGTCCCGCTCGGCCTCGGCGCACAGGGCGTTGTAACCATCCATGCCGGAGATGCGGGCCGCTTTGACCGCTGCCTCGCTGGGCGGGAACACGCGGTTCTCAATCAACACGGACTCGATGGCAGAGCTGGGGCTGGTCATGGTTTTGTCTCCTCAATGGGTAGTTTGGATAGCGCTGGACGGTAATGTCGATGCTGGCTCTTACACGCCGCTGACTTGTAGAAAGCCTACAAACGCCTAATCCTACAATCCGGCATCCCAGTTACCAACTTACGCGCTAAAAAAATGTCCGACCCCACCCATTCCAAACCCGCTCCCATCCGTCCTTTGGCGGGCTTTATTTTTGCCAGCCGCTGGTTGCAACTACCGCTGTACCTGGGACTGATCGCCGCCCAGGCTGTGTATGTGGTGCATTTTTTGGTCGAACTGCTGCATCTGGTGGAAGCCGCTTTTGGCAACCAGGCAGCCCTGCAGGCACTGGTCAGCAGCATTGGCTACAAAGCCTCGGTAGCCCCTGAGGCGCTGACGGAAACCATCATCATGCTGGTGGTGCTGGCACTGATCGACGTGGTGATGATTTCCAACCTGCTGATCATGGTGATTGTGGGCGGCTACGAGACTTTTGTGAGCCGGATGAACCTGGACGGCCACCCCGACCAGCCCGAATGGCTGAGCCATGTGAATGCCTCGGTGCTGAAGGTAAAGCTGGCCACCGCCATCATCGGCATATCGTCGATCCACCTGCTCAAGACCTTTATCAACGCAGCCAACTACGATGAAAAGGTGCTGATGTGGCAGACCATCATCCACGTTGCGTTCCTGTTCAGCGCACTGGCCATCGCCTACACCGATAAGCTGCTGACGGCCACCCACAACGCCCGCCACTAAGCCACTAACTAACTAGCGCGCGCTGACCAGCTTTCCGTCGAGGATTTCGGTCAAAAACACCAGATCGCTGGCCTGGTGGTTGTCTTCCGACAGCTGAATGGGCAAGCCCCCCAGGTCGGCCGAGCGCATCGATTCCAGGCTGGCCACCAAGGCCTTGCGTGTGGGTTTGGGGCCGGCTTTTTCCAGCGCCCGCACCAGCAGCCGCGCACTGATGCAGGCCTCGAAAGTGATGAAGGTCATTTGCTTACCGCTCTGGCGCTGCAGCGCGGCCCGGCAATCGCGGGCGATGGGCAACTCGCTCTCGTTGGGCAAAGGCACAACCTGCGAGATCAGCATGCCTTGGCCATCCACCCCCAATTGCTCCATCAAGCGCTCGGTTCCCACCACCGACACCGTGGCGAATTGCGGGCGCAAACCGGTTGCCCGCACCTGTTTGATGAATGCGGCCACCGGTGTGTAGTGGCCGGCCAGCACAATCGCATCGGGTTGCTGTTCCACCATGGTGGACAAGGCCATACGGATCGCCACGGTATTGCGTTGGAAGCTGCCGGCAGCATGCACCACTGCACCGCGCTTGAGCAAGGCGCTATCCACACCTGACAACACAGCCAGACCAAAGCCGTCGTTCTGGTACACCACGGCAACCTTCTTCGCCCCCTTTTCCAGCAGCCGGGCCACGATTGCCTCGGTCTCGTCCTGGTAGGAGGCCCGTAAATTGAAGACACGGCGCAAGATCGGCTGCCGCAAGCCGTAAGAGCCCGAGATCACCCCGATCAAAGGCACGTCATGCTCGTCGATCAAGGGCAGCACGGCATTCACAGTCGGCGTACCGGTGTAGCCAAACAAAGCCAGCACCTGCTCGTCTTGAACCATCTGCTGGGTTTTTTCCAGCGTCTGCTCGGGCTCATAGGCGTCGTCAGCGACCTGCAGCACAATCTTGCGACCATGCACACCGCCTTTGGCATTGATTTCATTGAAGACCGCCTGGGCGCCGGTCAGCATGGCCTGGCCCAACTCGGCCACAGGCCCGGTTTGTGCGTTCACCATGCCGATGCGGATATCGGCCTTGCTGTCGATAGACTGCGCCAGCACGCTGGAAGCAACGTCCAAACACAACCACACGGGCAACACAAAAAGCCACTTGGTACTACGAATCAACCGCTTGTAGCCAGCCATAGCGTCATCTTTCATGTTGGTTTGCCTCAGCCGTCAGCCCAAGATAATAAATCGATAAAACGTATATAAATCACACTGAAATTTACTCAAAACAAAACATAATCAAGTTTGATGATGAATTTAGGTTAACCCCATAGCATGGCGCCCAAAGTTATTAAAAAATGGAATGTTTTGCAGAATCTCGGACGAGTATTGCGTAATACGTGGGTCGCCATATTCTTTTGGAATTTCCTGGTATCTGCACACGCCACCGATGAGACCTTGGTGCGGATTGCGCAAACAGGGCGCATCGTGCTGGGCGTCAACGACAACCTCATGCCCCTGAGTTACCTGGATGCCTCGGGCGCTCCCATCGGCTACCACATGGATGTCTGCCTGCGGCTGGTAGCCGCCATCCGGCAACGCTTTGATTTGCCGCGGCTCAAGGTGGTGACCGTACCCACCACTCTGTCCACCCGGTTCGCACTGTTGGACAACCGCTCCATCGACATCGAATGTGGCAGCAACGCGGTCAATATTTCGTCGCTAAAGCAAGCACTGCTGACGCACGCCACCATGGTGTCGGAAATCCGCGTGATGGCGCTGGCCGACAACAAAGACCTGAGCCTGGCGACCCTGGGCGGCAAGTCTGTGGGCGTGGAAGCTGGCGGCACCGCAGCGCCCGCGCTGCGCACACTGACCCGCAGCAGCCCACTCAAGGTAAAAGAAGTCTTCGGCCGCTTCGCATCGGACACCTTTGGACTTCTGGAATCAGGGCGGGTGGATGCGGTGGCGCTGGCCACGCCCTACATGCTGGCGCAGCGCGCACTCTCCCCGGCATCTGAACGCTATGTACTGCTGGACGGGGTGTTGCGTACCGACCCGATTGCACTGATGTTCCGCTTGCAGGATGAAAACCTGCACGCACTGGCCAACGAAGTGCTGGCCGGAATGATGAAGAGCGGCGAAATGCAGCGCCTCTACGACAAGTGGTTTTTACAACCTATACCCGGTTTACCCGAAGCGGTAGGCGTGCCCCTCCCCCCCAAGTTGCGCGCCTTATTCGATAATCCGGGCAGTGAAATGCTAGGAATATAAAGTAAAAAAACCACCCACTTTTTTAATCAACAATTACCGATAAAAATCAAAATTAAATACCCGTTACAGTTGTAAGGAATGATATTCCACTGATATATTGACCTACAAGTTAATACAAAGCGAGGGACAATCATGAGAACTGTAGCTTGTAAGCGGATATACGCGCAGCGCTTGACTCCCTGGCTCTATTGCTTGCTGGCCAGCGGTTTGGTACTCATGGTGTTCTCGCACCGGCATGTTCAGGCGGCCAGTGCCACGGCAAATTTCAATGTCACCGCCACGGTTTTGACCTCTTGCACCGTCAGTGCCACCGATTTGGTCTTTGGCACCTATGACGGAGGCTCCGCCAGCGACACCACGACGACATCCACGATCAGTGTGAACTGTTCGTTGCTCACCCCCTACACCATCAGCCTGAACTCCGGCACTTATGCGTCCGGCGCCGTGCGGCGCATGGGTAGCGGTACCTCGCGGCTCACCTACGAAATCTACCGCGATGCCGGAATGACCGGCATCTTCGGTACGGTTGCCGCGGTGCTGGGCGTATCCGGAATAGGCGCGGGCGTAGCGGTTCCCGCCACGATCTACGGCAAGATTCCTAAAAACCAGAATGTGACACCCGGGAGCTACGCCGACCAGATCACCGTAACGGTTGACTACTGATGCGGGGTGGAACATATCCGCTGCTGCGCCGGGCAGCAAGCCTGGTCACGCTCGTTCTGGGCACCACACTCGCTTTGACCATCAGCGCTGGCGGTTTGACCGTACTACCGACACGTGTCGATTTCGGTGCCAACCGTGGCGTGCAGTCCGTGCTGGTCACCAACACCAGTGCGCAGACTGTGACCGTTGAAACCGAGGTGCAAGTCTGGCCCGAGGGCGCACCCGGTCAGTTGGCGAATGACGTGGTGGTGACGCCAGCGGTGGTGACACTCCCGCCAAATCAACGTATGCGCTTGCGCATCGGACTGTTACGGCCCGCCAGCACGGACACGGAACGGGCCTACCGGCTTTACCTCACCGAGTTGACGGCGCCGGCGCCGCTGCAAGCCGCTGGTATAGGCGTGCGGCTGCGCATAGGCATTCCGGTATTTGTGGCGCCCACCCAAGCCCAGCCGCAAGCTCTGCAGTGGTCGGCCCGACAAGAAGCCGATGGCTGGTCTCTCACCGCGCGCAACCCGGGCAATACCCATAAACGTGCCGTGCGGTTGGTGCTTTCTGGCGCAGACGGATCGCGCCGTATCGAACCACCCAGCAACTATGTGTTGGCGCGTTCCAGCTTGGTCATCCCATTGCAAGAGCGCGTACCTCCCGGCACCCGCGTACGTTGGCTGGAGGGCGACGATGAGCGTGAAAGCCCCGTACTGCAACCTTGAGCCGCTCATTCGGCTTGCTGTACTGGCTTTCGGGATACTGCCATTGGAAGCGCTAGCGCAGACCGGCTCGTCCAGCGAACCCATAACCGAACCCGTTGTCGTCAGTGTGGTGCTGAATGGCACGGTGGTAGCGGATGCACAGCTGTTGCACCGCGAATTAGGTCGCAGCAACAGCCGCGTCTGGTTTCCAACCAAGGAAGCCCAATCCTGGCGGATGGATCTTGCAGGACGGACACAACGGTCATTTGAAAACCTGCAGCATGCCGCCTTTTGTGGCCAGCGCGACATTTGCTTTTACGATGAATCCAGCGCCCTGCTCACGATTACGCTAAAGAACATTGACATTCTGCCGCTGCACATCGCGCCGCCTCAGCTGCTGCAAGATACTGCCACGGAGTCCACCGGTGGCTACCTCAACTACGACCTGACCGCCTGGCATACCGGCCGCCCAGGGGCTTCGGTTTTGCTGGAAGGCCGCGTCTACTCGCCCCATGGGCATGGCGCCATCCGGGCCGGTGGCGTGCTCGTGAGCGGTGGCGGCACCCGTACCCTGACCCAGGCCGTTTGGCAGATAGACCGGCCCCAGCAAGGCATCTCTTTGCAAGCAGGCAGCATCACAGTACCCGATACGCCGCTGGGCGCCGGGCTGCCGCTTACGGGCTTGCGGGTGGGCAGCAATGCCCGCCTGCAACCCACTGTCAGCCACATGCTGCGGCCCCGTATCGAAGGCATCGCCGAGCGGGCTCTGCGTGCCGATGTATTTGCCGATGGACTCTATCGCCAAACGGCGCAGATACCCTATGGCCCCTACAGTATCGAACTGCAGCCCCAGTACCCGGGGCGGGGCGACATGGATCTGGTCACCACCGACATCACCGGCTTGCAGGCACGCAATAGCCAGCCCTATTACCACGCACCGCAGATGCTGACGCCCGGCGCCAGTGAGTGGTCTTTGGACGTGGGTGTGCTCGCCAACCTGGGCCTGCAAACAACCGCCCGCCCGCCTGCCCTCGCGGCGGCCATGGTACGGCGCGGCTTGAGCCGGCAGCTCACCGCCCAAGCGCAAGTGCTATTGGCAGAAAGCGCAAAGCGCTTCACGCTCGCGGCAGAAACTGCAGCCCCCTCGCGCGGCTATACCTCGCTGGGCGTGATCTGGCAGCGCGCCGAGGCGCAGCCTCGGGGCCAGCTCTGGCTGAGCGCAGGGCATGAATACCTGGCCCAAGATATGTCCTTGGTCGTCAAGACAGAGCAATCGCTGGGTAGCTGCCATTCAGGCATCACCACCCAGCCGCTGACCGACCGCCTCTGGCGTCCTTGCAACGTGTTGAGTTCGGGATTCAGCATCAACCTCGGAAGCCGCTGGTCGGTGTCTGCAGCCATCGAAGCGCGGCGCGAAAACACCGCACGCTACGCACGTATCGCGTCCTTGGGTGCACGCCTGCAAACCGGCGCGCGCAACCAACTCGCTCTATCCCTGCAGAAGATAACCGTCAATCAAAGGAGCAGCACGGGCGTATACGTCATCTGGTCCCAGCCGCTGGGCAACAACTACGATGCGCAGGTCAGCCTCCAGCAGCGCCATGGTGAAAAAGCCTCGCTGCAATGGAGCGTGCAGTCCCTACCGCCGCCCGATGCGCAAACCGAGATGCGGCGATTTCAGACCTATGGCAGCGTGGGCCAGTACAACGAGCTTGGCGGACGCTGGACCCAACGCACGGCAGAGTCCGACTGGCGCATCGAGGCACAAGCCAACCGTAGAAACGTCTCCACGTCGGTCGGTGTATCCGGTGCGGTGGGCCTGGCAGAAGGCCGGGTATTCACGTCCCGCCGCATCGACGATGCTTTCATCGTGGTGGATGTTGGACTGCCCGACCTGCCCGTCCTGCTGGATAACCGCGAGGTTGCCCGCACCAACGCCCAGGGCTGGGCCATCGTCACCGAGGGCCGCGCCTACCAGGCGAACAATGTGGGGGTGGATACCTCCACCCTGCCGATTGAGTACGCCATGCCGCGCGACCAGCAAAATGTGGTGCCTGCAGGTGCGGCCGGCGTGCTGGCCCGTTTCGACATCAGTGACGGGGGTATTGCAGTACCGGTGCAGAACGCCGATGGCCAGTGGATCCCGGCCGGCGCCGCGGTGAGCATCTCCACCCAGCGCCTGCCCACCGCCGTGACATCGCGCGGCGAAGTCTTCTTTGAGCGCTCCGACCGGGCCGCCGAGGTGACTATCGAGTGGAACGGCGAGCGCTGCCGCTTCCGTTACCAGCCACAAGAAGACCCGCCAGAAGGATACCGATGCATACCGCTACCTTAGTGTCCTGCCTGCTCATCGCCACAGCCACATTGCCATGCCAGGCGGCCACCTGTGGCGCCTTGCTCAGCCCCATGGCGTTCGGCATCTACGACTCGATCCTGCCTGCCGCCAATGACACCGTGGCGACCGTGACCGTGAGCTGTACGCCGGGGCTGTCCCAGCCCCTCACAACCTCCTACACCATCACGATTGCAGGCACCGGTACAGGCAACGATGCTGTGCGAGCCATGTCGTCCGGCGCCTATAAGCTGTACTACCAGGTCTACAAGAACGCAGCCCGCACCACCGTATGGGGCAATGGCGGAACCTCAGGCACCGGTGTGGCCAGCAGCGTTACATCACTCACCACTGTCACCCCGGGGCTCCAGGTGCACAACGTATACGCCCGCATGCCACCGCTGCAAGCCATACCGCCAGGCATCTACATCGGCAGCCTGCTGGTCACCATCGACTATTGATCGTCGGCGATCAGACGGAGTAGCTGCGTCGGCGCTCTGCCGGCCGCTGCTTGCGCTCATGCAGCCACTGTTCGAACGCCAAAGCCGTCATCGGCCGGGCAAAGTAGTAGCCCTGCAGCTCGTCGCAGTCCAAGGTCTTGAGCTGGCCTGCCACCTGCTCGATCTCCACGCCCTCGGCCACAACCTGCAGCCCCAGTGTATGGCCCAGCGCGATGATGGCGCGGATGATGGCCAAGTCGGTCGGGTCGGCCAGCATGTCGCGCACAAAAGACTGGTCGATCTTGAGCTTGTCAATCGCAAAACGTTTCAGGTAGGCAAGGCTGGAATAGCCGGTTCCGAAATCGTCTATAGACAGCTGCACGCCCAGCGCCTTCAAGGCTGCCAGCTGCTCTTCGGCCAGGCTGGTGTTGTCCATGAGCACCGACTCGGTGATCTCGATCTCCAGCGCCGCAGGCGGTATGCCGTGCACCTGCAGGCAGTCGCGCACTTGGGCGACCAGCCCGGTATCGGCCAGCTGCACGGCCGACAGATTGACGGACACCCCCAGGTAGCCCAAGCCCTGGGCGTGCCATTGCGCAAGCTGCCCGCAGGCCTGCTGCAGCACCCAAGCGCCCATCGGGCGGATCAAGCCTGTCTCTTCGGCCACCGGAATAAAACGCGACGGCGGCACCGAACCCAGCTCCGGGTTGTCCCAGCGCATCAAGGCCTCAACCCCCACCACCGCCAGCGACACCGCGTTCACCTTGGGCTGGAAATGCAGGCTGAACTCACCCAGCGCCATAGCCTGGCGCAAGTGATGCTCCAGCGCCAGACGCTGCTGGGCAATCTGCTCCATTTCTGGCGCATAAAAGCGCGCCATGTCGCGCCCGGCGTTCTTGGCCACATACATGGCCGCATCGGCACGCCGCATCAGCTGGTCCAGATCAACGCCATCGTCCGGGTACAGCGCCACCCCTACGCTGCAAGACACCTGCAGCTCATGGCCGTCCACATGGTGGGCCTGGCGGATCAGCGGAATCAGGCGCCGTTCCACCATGTGCTGGACCTCCTCGCGTTCTTCTACGCCGCGCAAGATCACCAGGTATTCGTCACCGCCGAGCCGGCTCACGGTATCGTCGGTACGCACGGCGCTGGTCAGGCGTGTTGCCACCGAGCGCAACACGCCGTCGCCAATATGGTGGCCCAGGGTATCGTTGATGTTCTTGAAGCGGTCCAGGTCGATGAACAGTACGGCCACGCGCTCGCCGCTGCGCTGGGCCAGCTCAATCGCTGCTTCCAGCCGCAGCATGCACAAAGCGCGATTCGGCAGCTCGGTCAACACGTCATGCTGGGCCAGGAACTGCACCCGCGCCTCGGTGCGCTTGCGGTCGCTGATGTCCACCGAGATACCGATGTACTGCGAAACCGTCCCCGAACGCGAGCCATCGCGCACCGCCGAGATCATCAGCCATGCAGGGTAGGTTTCACCCGAGCGCTTGCGAAAGCTCACCTCCCCTTGCCAGGCATCCCGTTCCTGCGACAGCGTATTCAGGCGCTGGCCCAAGGTCGCGGCATGCGGCCCATCCAGCAACACGTTCAAATGCTCCCCTATGACTTCGTAAAAATCGTACGAGGTGCTGCGGCAGAACGCCCGGTTCACGCTGAGAATTTTTTGCTGCGCATCCATGATGATGATGCTCTCGCTGGAGGCCTCGAAAACCTTGGCCCACAGCTCCAGGCGCCGCTCCATCACCTTGAGCACATTGATCGGGGTAAACGCAGTCAGCACCGCGTCCTGCCCCTGGAATTGCAACCTGCGGGCAGACAGCACGGCCCACGACGGCTCGGTACCACCCAGCCAACGCACCTCGAACTCGTCTACCGCCCCGCGGTCGGACAAATGCTGGAAGAAGCGCGCGCGTACCCCGGGCTCCAGTCCGGTACGCCAAGGATCGCGCGTCAAACCGTCCAACCAAGGCTGGGCCGGCGCATTGGCGTGCAGCACGTGGTGGTCGGGCACCGACGTCACCACCAGCGCAATCGGTATCGCCTCCACCAGCGCTTGCTGGGCCTGGGCCGCACGGGTGCGCGCCGCTGCTTCCTGCTCGGCCAGGCGTTGCTGGTCCAGCTGGGCCAGCATGCCGTTGAAGGCGGTAACCAGCTGGCCGATCTCGTCACGGCTATGCCAGACCGCGCGCTGTGTATGGTCTCCGGTCTGGCGCACGGTGTCGGCCACCCGGGCCAAGTTCTTCAGCGGGCGCGATATCTGGCGCGCCACCGCATACACCAGGCTCAAGATGCAGGTCAGCAACAGCAAGGCGGTGCCCAGGTGCAGCCACATGCGGGTGAACAGCAAATCCACGCGCTCGCGCAGCAAGCGGTCCAGGTCGGTGGCGGTGCGCTCCCAGGCGTCGGTCAGCGCAACCAGTGACGCCGCGTAATGCACGCGCAGCTGCTCCAGGTTCTGCGGGTTCACATCGCCATCGGCCAGCTGCTGCACTGCGGCCAGAAACTCGCTCAAGCGCGCCTCCAGCAGCTTGCGCCCCGGCTCCAGCGCGGCCCGCTGCACCGGCGAGCCGGCCGCAAACGCCTGGCTGTAGTCGGATCGTATGCCCAGCGCCACCGCATCCAGGCGGCCGGCCAGGATCAGCAGCTCGGTACGCCGGTCGGCCACACCGCTGGGTACTGCCGTCGCCGATAGGGGCTTGGGCAGGATGCGCACCGTGTCGTTCAAGACTTCCAGCAGCTCCGGAAAACGCAGCACCACCAGCGACATCGCGTAGTAGCTGTCCAGGTCGGGGTCGAGAATCAGGTTCGACTGGTTGCCCACCGTGGTGAGCAGCTCGCGCGCCTGCCGCACCATCAGCTTCAAGGCGTTCTGGCGTTCGGCCTCGCCAATATGGGTGGCTATCCGCCAGGAGGCAACAAAGGCCTGGCTGGCCTCGGCCGTCTTCAGATCTTCGTCATGGGCCTCGCGCAGGGGTTGCAAAGGCTTGAGCACCGCGTTCTCATCCAGCTCCACCGCCTGGCTCGACGGTAAAAACGGCACCATCAGCACGTCGCGCACAGCCACGCTGTACGAGGCGCCGACAATTTCCTTGCGGGTGAAATCGATGGACTGGAATTTCTCGTGGATCAGGATGCTCGACACATAGATCACCGCCGTCAGATCCAGCAGATAGATCAGCGTGAGCTTGCGGCCTACACTCAAGCTGCCCAGCCAACGGGTGAAATAGCGGGTCAACGCCGCCGCCGGCACATGGGCACGCCTCGGGTCTCCTGGATTCGCAAAGTCAACAGAACATCAGGCCGCAGGCAGCGCGGCATCTGCACACCATAACCAGCCATCTCAGGCGGTCACAGGCACCAGGAATTCACGGCTGATATGGGCACCCAGCTCGTTTACCCGGTCCAGGAACTGGGTCAGGAAAGCATGCAAACCGGTAGCCAGAATTTCGTCGATACGGGCGAACTGCAGGTCGGCGCGCAGCTTGCCAGCACGGCGCAGGGTCTCGCTGTGCGGATCGCTGGATACCAGCGACAGATTGCTCAACACCTCGTTCAGGCTGCCGTGCAGCGAACGTGGCATGTCGGCACGCAGGATCAGCAGCTCGGCCACACGCTCGGGTTTGATCACATCGCGGTAGACCTTGCGGTACACCTCGAAGCCCGAGACGCTGCGCAGAATCGCGCTCCAGTGGTAGAAGTCGTACTCCTGGTCCTTTTCGTTGGCGTTGCCAAAGAAATCGCTTTGCACTGCATGGAACTTCACATCCACCAGACGCGCCGTATTGTCGGCCCGCTCCAGGAAGGTGCCAAGGCGTGTGAAGTGAAAAGCCTCGTCCTGCAGCATGGTGCCCAGCGTCACACCGCGCGACAGATGCGAGCGAAACTTGACCCACTCGAAAAACTGCGCGGGATCGGCCTCGAACTCACCGGCCCTGAGCATGCGGTTCACATCCAGCCAGGTGGTGTTGAGTGTTTCCCAGACTTCGGTGGTCAGCGTGCCGCGCACCGCACGGGCGTTCTCGCGCGCCGCCCGCAGGCAGGAGATGATGGAAGACGGGTTTTCTTCGTCCTTGACCATGAACTCCATCACCGCCTTGGAGGTGATTTCGCCATGCTTGGCCATGTAGGGCTGCAGCAGTTCGCTGATGGACAGCAGGCCTTGCAGGCCCACCTGGGCAACGGCGGCCGACTGGGGCAAGAGCGCAGTTTGGTAGTTGATGTCCAACATCCGGGCGGTGTTTTCGGCGCGCTCGGTATAACGGGACATCCAGAAAAGATGATCGGCGGTTCTTGAAAGCATGTTCTTATCTCCTGGGCCTCAAACACCGCACGCGCTGCGCGCGCGGCCGTATTTTGTAGAAATTGCGCTAGCGCAATTTTCCGCGCGCTCGGTATAACGGAACATCCAGAAAAGATGGTCGGCGGTGCGTGACAGCATGTGGTTGTTCCTGTGGTCTGTTGTCTACGATTGGGACTGGATTTGCGTCTCTGGCGGAATGACGGGAACCGTGGCGGGCACGGTGTCGTCTTCCAGAATCCAGGTGTCCTTGGTGCCACCACCTTGCGATGAGTTGACCACCAGCGAGCCTTCTTTCAGCGCCACGCGGGTCAGGCCGCCGGGCACGGTTTGCACGGTCTTGGCCGAGAGCACGTAGGGGCGCAGATCGATGTGGCGCGGTGCAATGCCGCTTTCCACAAACGTGGGGCAGCTCGACAGGCTAAGAGTCGGCTGAGCGATGTAGCCGCTGGGATTCGCCAGCAGGGCTGCGCGGAACTCTTCGATCTCGGCCTTGGTGGAGGCCGGGCCCACCAGCATCCCGTAGCCGCCAGCGCCGTGCACTTCCTTGACCACCAGGTCTTTCAGGTTTGCCAGGGTATAGGCCAGATCGTCCTTGTTGCGGCACATGTAGGTGGGCACGTTGTTCAGGATCGGCTTTTCGCCGAGGTAGAACTCGATCATCTTCGGCACGTAGGGGTAGATCGACTTGTCGTCGGCCACGCCGGTGCCCACCCCGTTGCAGATGGTCACGTTGCCTGCGGTGTAGGCGGCCATCAGGCCATCGCAGCCCAGCGTCGACGTGGGGCGGAACACCTGTGGATCGAGGAAGTCGTCGTCGACGCGGCGGTAGATCACGTCCACGCGCTTGGGTCCGCGGGTGGTGCGCATGTAGCAGAAGTTGTCTTTGACAAACAGGTCCTGGCCTTCGACCAGTTCGATCCCCATTTGCTGGGCCAGGAACGCATGCTCGAAGTACGCGCTGTTGTACATGCCGGGCGTCAGCACCACCACCGTCGGGTCGGACGTCGCTGCCGGGGCCGAGGCACGCAGGGTTTCCAGCAGCAGGTCGGGATAGTGGGCGACGGGTGCGACGCGGTGGCGGTTGAACAGGTCGGGGAACAGCCGCATCATCATCTTGCGGTCTTCCAGCATGTAGCTCACGCCACTGGGCACACGCAGGTTGTCTTCCAGCACGTAGTACTCGCCGTTGCCCTGGGCATCGGGGGCGCGCACGATGTCGACGCCGGAGATATGCGAATAGATGTTGTTGGGCACATCCACGCCCATCATCTCAGGGCGAAACTGGGCGTTGTTGATGACCTGCTCACGCGGGATCAGGCCAGCCTTGAGGATCTCTTGGTCGTGGTAGACGTCGTGGATGAAACGGTTCAGCGCGGTGACGCGTTGCACCAGGCCTTTTTCCATGCTGCCCCACTCGTGGGCCGGGATGATGCGGGGGATCAGGTCAAACGGGATCAAGCGCTCGGTGCCCGAGCCGTCTTCGTCTTTGGCGCCATACACCGCGAAGGTGATGCCGACGCGGCGGAAAATCATTTCGGCTTCTTCGCGCCGCTTGGCCATCATGTCACCCGGCTGCTTGGCGAGCCAGGCATCGTAGATCTTGTAATGGTCCCGGATCTGCTTGCCCTCTGAGAAAAACTCGTACGGCAGCGCCGTGTACATCTCGTCAAATTTTTGCATAAAAAAATCCATCTCCTGATAACAAAGCATAGCAAGTTGCGCGCCAGGTTGGTGCAAAAACCAGCGATCTGTGGAGGGCTCCGGCAATCCACGCCGTCCCGTTCATGGCTTCCACGGCACCCATCGTAGCGCTGTTTTCAGGGCCGATTCACAAAGGCCGGTGCTGCCAGTAATGCGGCGCCACCAGTCGCTCGCAGCGCACGGCCTCGGGGGTGGCCGACGACCAGGTCGCCGCCCCGCAGTGACTGCTGTCGACCAGCTGGATGCCGCGCTCCTGGTAGCGCGCCAGCACGGGTGGCGCGGGGTGGCCGAAGCGATTGCGGTAGCCGGCCTGCACCAGCGCAATCCGCGGCTGGACTGCATCCAGAAAAGCCGGGCTGCTGGAGGTCTTGCTGCCATGGTGCGGTACCAGCAACACATTGGCCCGCAGTGCGGCGGCATCCGCCACCAGCCGGGCCTCTTGCGGTTGCTCGATGTCGGCCACCAGCAAGGCGGTCTGCGCGCCGTTGCTGATGCGTAGCACGCAGCTCAGCGCATTCGGCTTGGTCGCGGTGTCATAGTCGCCAGCCTGCGGATGCAGCAGCTCGAAGTGCACGCCATCCCAATCCCAGGCCTGGCCCGCCACACAGCGC
Source organism: Rhodoferax sp. OV413 (assembly GCF_900104385.1). Classification (GTDB taxonomy): domain Bacteria; phylum Pseudomonadota; class Gammaproteobacteria; order Burkholderiales; family Burkholderiaceae_C; genus Rhodoferax_B. The sequence goes on from NZ_FNJA01000007.1 coordinate 374,304, forward strand.
CGAGCGGGCCGCAGCGCTTGCAATGCATGGCCGGCTTCGATCGAACTGAGCAGTTCGGCTTGCGGCTGCATCGCCAACACCGAAGCCGCACCACCGCTGTGGTCGCTGTCGCGGTGGCTTACCAGCACGGTGTCCACAGAAGCATCCATCGCCCGCAGCAGCGGCACCAGTACGCGCTGGCCGGCGTCGCTGTCCAGACCAAAGCGCGGCCCGGTGTCATATACCAGTGCATGCTGCGCGGTGCGCACCAACACGGCATTGCCCTGGCCGATGTCTGCGGCCAGCAGCTCGAACTGGCCGCTGGCCGGGCGTGGCGTTTGCCACAGCAGCACCGGCAGCAACAAGGGCAAACCCAAGGCGCGCAAGCCCCAGGGCAAGCGCAAGACCAGCAACACCGCACCCAACACGCCTGCTACGCCCATCCACACTGCAGAGGCAGCTACGGAAACCGTAGCAAACGGCATTTGCACCAGGGCCTGCAGCAGCCAACCCAGACCATCCACCGCCAATGCCGCCCCCTGCCACAGCGGCGGCAACAGCACGCCCAGCATGGCCAGTGGCGTGACCACCAGCGTGACCCAAGGGATCGCCAGCAGATTGGCCAGCAGCCCCACCACCGACACCTGCTGGAACAGCAGCAGGCTCAGCGGTGCCAAGGCCAGGGTAATGGTCCATTGCTCCCGCAACATCAAGCCAAATCGGGCTCTGGCGCTGATATCGCCTGCGTGAGCAGCTCTTTTATCTGTAGCAAACAGCACACCGACCGCGACAAAGCTCAACCAGAACCCGGCCTGCAGCAATGCCCAAGGGTCAATGGCCAGCACCACCGCGCAGGCCAGCAACCAGACCGAAGGCCATGGCCATTGCCGGCCACTGAGCCGCAGCAAGCCCACGGTCGCCAGCATCCATACTGTGCGCTGCGACGGCACACCCCAGCCGCTGAACACGGCATAGGCTGTAGCCAGCAGCACCCCGCCCAGCAGCGCCACCTGGGGCACCGGCCAGAGCAGGCCCGCACGCCAGCCCAGCACATCGCTGCGTCGCCACAGCCACCCCACCAGTCCAGCTGCCAACCATGCAAACATGGTGACGTGCAACCCAGAGATGCTGATTAAATGGGCAACGCCTGCCGCGCGGAACAGCTCCCAGTCGGCGCGTTGGTGGCTTACATTAAAGTTCTGCTCCGTGACAAATAGTTCTGCTCCAGCGGTTTTGTGACAAATAGTTCTGCTCCAAACCGTGAAATGCAGCTCCGCTAAGTGACATTAAAGTTCTGCTCTAGCGGCCTCAAACCCGCATGAGCACTCACTTCTCGGGAATTCCCAAGCTGGAAATTTGGAGTTCTGAATTCGGCAACTTGAATTCGTACCAAATTAGCTCTTAAGTCTCGATGGCACCAAAACTCTGCGAATAACGCAGATTTAGGGCATAAAACGCAGGAAGTGACAAATAGTTCTGCTCCAGAATTTCTGGTGACATTAAAGTTCTGCTCCAGCGCGTCCCCTCCCAAAGCGGCCTACAGGCCCATCAGTCCTCGCTGGGAACCTCGAATAATTGCGCGACTGGAACACTCAACACGTCGGCAAGTTTTTGAACGTTGTCCGTGGTGGCATTCGCAACCCGACGCTCCACTTGGCTGACGTAAGTCCGGTGAAAGCCGGCCATCTCCGCTAGCTTCTCCTGCGATACCCCTAACTGCATACGATGTTTTAGAACATTGGCTGCCAACAGCGCGCGTGCGTCAGGCACCTTTTCTTGCTTTTTCATTCCTTAAGGTTGCCTACATACCGCCCTAAAATCTACAGCCATTAAATCTACCGTTTATGTATCCACTGTTTATACATCTACAATACAGGCGAAATGACAGCAACACGGAGCATGTTTTTCTACGAAGTTAACGATGTCCGCTGCTCAAGCAGTACACACGGCAACCCCAAAAATTCACCTACCCAAAAAGGAAATAACGGTCTCATGGAAAGCGGGATTCAGACAGTTAAACGGTACGCGCGGGAAGAAGCTGGCACTCGGTGCGAAAGCCTTACTTGGATGGCCGCCGAAGTAGTTGCATGTTAGTGCCGATCCAAAACTGACCAGCTAAACCGCAAAGTGCCGATCCAAAATTGACCAGGGTGTTCCACTGACCTGCTGAAACTTTCAGCAGGGATTCAAGGTGATCACCATGGACATGATTGGCAAGGTCAGGCGCATGAAGTTGCGCGACCAACTCTCCCTCAGCGAGATCGCGAAGCGCACCGGGCTGTCGCGCAACACGGTCAAGAAGTGGCTCAAGGCACCCGGCGAGGCCGTGCCCAAGTACGAACGCACCAGCGTCGAGGGCAAGCTCACCGCCTTCGAGCCGGCCCTTCACCAGGCCCTCACGACCGACAGCCATCGGCCCAAACAAGGCCGGCGCA
>NZ_FNJA01000005.1 GCF_900104385.1 Rhodoferax sp. OV413
GCAAACAGGGCCCCAGTGCGGACAAGTTTAGGTGCTGGACGCGACAGCCTGCGTCTACGGGTACAACGCTTCTGGGCAAAGGTGCCGCTGTAGACGGCCACTGGCGCATTGCGCTCAATCTCGCGGCTGACGGTAGAGGGCGAACGGTGCAGCAAGCGGGCAATGGCGCGGATACCAAAGCCTTGCTCTCGGTACTGCCCCAGCGCGATGCGTTCGTCTGACTGGAGTTGCTGGTAATGGAGGACTTTTGTCATTTCTGCACCTTAGTTGAATAAGGTGTTGCACTTCAGATTTGAGTCCGCCAAGCGCTAGAGGCCAATTTGCTTAAATACCCAATATGGGTATGTTCCAACCCCAATTGGGTACGTCAAGCACACGGCCTAACGAGCAGCGTTCACCACTCCCGCATCCGCCACGCCCGCACCTTTCACAACAGCCAACAACCCCGGCTGCACCCAGCGCTGGAACGCCAGACCACCCACCAAACCTATGCTGGCCCAGAACGACAGCGAGATCCAGGTTGTAGCCCAGATGAACTGGGTGCCGAGTTGACGCAAGGCGGTTTGGGCCTCGGGGCCAAAGCCTGCTAAGGGGTCGGTGCTGATGTGCGGTGCACCCACCACGTAGGGCAGTGCCAGCCAAGCAGCGGCGGCCAGCCAGCGCAGGTGGCTACGCAGCCCGGCGATAGACGCGCAGGCCAGCGTTGCGCTCACTGCCGCCAACAGCCACCAGCCCTGACGCGAACCCAGGCGGGCGGCGTCCATGCCCGGGATCTCGGCATGCAAGCCCAGAGACGGCCAGAAGTGGAACACCAGCCAACCGGCAGCCGCCGTCCACAGTGCCAGGGGCAGCGCGCGCAGGGATACACCGCGCCACAGGCAGACACCCATCACCGCAAACACCAGCAGCGCCATGCTGAAAGCGTGCAATGTGTTGGCGACCCAGGTCCAGCCGGTACGCTCCAGGCCGTTTTCGGGTTCCCAGTCGTTAGTAGCATCATGGTCATGGGCCGCCGCTTCAGCATGCACGTGGGCGCTGGGAGCCACGGCTTCAGGCGCTTCGGCTTTTTGCGACTCGTACACCTCGGCAGCCAAAATCAGCGGCGCAGCTTGCAGGTGCTGAACACCGGTTTGCACACTGCCCACCACCACGGCGGTGGCCAGCGCCGCCCATACCAATTTTTGAAAAATCATGGCGCCCCCTCAATGGCAGGGCTTGACGGTGATGTGGCGCACGTCGTGTGCGGCGTTGTGCATCAGCGGGCTTTCGGCAAAAGCCACGCCGTACAGCACGACAAGCCCTAGGGCGGCGCCGGCGGCGAGTTGCAACAACAGGCTGCGCGTCGCGCTGGAGGTGCGGGGCAGTTCGGTGGTAGTGGACGGGTTGGATGGCTGCATGCGATGCTCCTTTTGAAAAACCAGATAAATGCACCCGTGGGGCTACGGATGCGCTGCGAAAAAACTATTGCTAACTAGCCGCCAACCCCAGCGGAGGCAGGCGCGCCAGGATGCCGCTGCGCAGGCGCTCGGGTCGCTCCTTGCGCAGCAGGTTACCGTCGGCGCTGTCGGCGTGCAACTGCGCGCAGGCCAGCACCTCAGCGGCGGTGAGCTCATCGGCGACCAGATCGCCAAAATAGTAGGTGTACTTGCCCGCAGCCTGCAATGCCACGGTGCAGGCACGCGCACAGCCGCTCATGCAGGCCAGGCCGCGCACGCGGATGCGGGCTTGCTGGGTAGCATCCAGGTCCCAGGTGGCGACCTGCACGGCTTCCAGCAGCGCCTCGCCGGCCGCGGGCACGTCGCGCGACACACCGGCGGGTCTGCAGGTGGTGCAGATGATGAGCTCGGTCACGGTGGGTTCAGAAACAAATTCGGTCATGCGTATCGGAGTGTTTGAATAATTAAATGGACGCACTGGCCAGGCGGTACTCTGCGCCCCAGTGCTCGGCCCAGGCGGCACAGCGGCCAATCGCTGGCGAGCGGTCGTCGAAATCCATGACCACCGCGTGCTCCGTGCCCCGCGGTGCGGCGGGCTGTTCCAGGGTGCGGCCATCGGTCAGCAGCCACAGCCAGGCCGGTCCACCGCTGCGCCGCTTAGCCTGCACCAGCAAGGTGTTCGCCATGTTCAGAGCCTGCCGCAGCGGCGTGCCACCACCGCCGCCGCATTGGCGTACCCGTGCCGCGCCGGCGGCCCGCGCCGGGCCCGGTGGCACCACCAATTCCACACCGCTACCGCCGAAACACAGCAGGCCCACATGGTCGCCGGCGCGCGCCGCCTGCTCGATCAGGTGGGCTGCATGGCCCTTGGCCAGCGCCAAACGACCACCCTGGCCGCCCTGGCGCATCGAGCCCGAGGTGTCCAGCAGGATCAGATGCAGCCGCGGCACGGCAGCCACGTGGGGTTGGTAACGCAGATGGTCGCGCTGCAGCGCCTGCGGGCCTTTGACCAGCAGGGTACGCAGCCAGGCAATCGCCGCGCCATCGCCCAGCGCTTGCACCGCCGGCTTCAGAGGCGGCGATGCGCTTGTGGAGGGTTTGCGCCACCGCACACTGCCGGCCGATTTGGGCGGCCGGCGGGTGTGGTGGCTCAGGCTTTTTTTGCGGGCCAGGCTCCTGTGGACAGTACCCGGGTGGTGGGCGTGGGCTGCGGCGGCAGCGCGCCCCAATCGCCCTCGGGGGTGGGCGTCGCAGCGGGGGCGGATGGCTTGTCTGAACGCGGGCCGCTGTTGTCGTTCGCAGAAGGTGCCGTACGGTTGGCGGAGGGCTCCACCGTGCGCCGGTGCGCCAGCGCCAATTCGGCCACTGCGTCCACGTCCTGCGTACTCACCGCGTCGCGGCCTTCGAGGGCGGCCAATGCCCGCGCGGCGCGCAGCATCACCAGGTCGGCACGCATGCCATCGACACCAGCGGCCAGGGCCAGCGCGGCGGCATGCTGCAACACGGCGTCTGACCACGCCAGGCTTGGCAGCACGGCCTGGGCCGAGGCCACGGTGTCCGACAGCTGACTCAACTGCGCAGCATGCGCTGCGGTCAGCGCCTGCGGGTCTTCGTCGAAAGACAGGCGGGTGCGCAGAATCTCCTGCCGCTGTTGCGGGTCGGTGGGGTTGCCCAGCAAGACCGACAGGCCAAAACGGTCGAGCAGTTGGGGCCGCAGTTCGCCCTCTTCGGGGTTCATCGTGCCGACCAGCGCAAAACGCGCGGCATGTTGCTGCGAGATGCCGTCGCGCTCGACGGTGTTGATGCCGCTGGCGGCGACGTCCAGCAGCGCGTCCACCAGCGCATCGGGCAGCAGATTGACCTCGTCCACATACAGCACGCCGTTGTGGGCGCGCGCCACCAGGCCCGGAGCCAGGCGCAGCTGGCCATCACGCAAAACGTCTTCCACATTCAGCGTGCCCACTAACTGCTCCAGGCTGGCGGCTAGCGGCAGGGTGACAAACGGCGCGTCCGGCAGCAGGGCAGCCAGCGCGCGCGCAGCCGTGGATTTGGCGGTGCCGCGCGGGCCGCTGACCAGCACACCGCCGATGCGCGGGTCGATAGCCACCAGCAGCAGCGCGCGCTGCAGCAACGGCTGGCCGACCAAGGCGGTGAACGGGAATGCCACGCGTGCGGCAGATTGAACAGTGCTCATCGCATAGCTCCTTTTTCCAATACTTCTTCAGATGCTTCCAACTGCTGCTCCAAGGCCAGCAGGTGGTCTTCAATGCGTGCGCGCTGCTCGCCCGGCTCGGCCCAGAGGCCACGGTCCATAGCTTCCAGCAGGCGCTCGCCGATGCTGCGCAGGGCACCCGGGTTGTGCTGCTGCAGGAAGTCGCGGGTGGCGTCGTCGTGCAGATAGGCGTCGGCCACCAGCGCGTACTGGTGGTCGCCGACCACGCCAGTGGTGGCGTCAAAGGCAAACAGAAAATCGACGGTGGCAGCGATCTCGAACGCGCCCTTGTAGCCGTGGCGCTTGACGCCGTCGAGCCACTTGGGATTGACCGCGCGCGAACGCACCACCCGGGCCACTTCTTCCCCCAGCGTGCGGATGCGTGGCGCGCCGGGTACGCTGAAGTCGCCGTGGTACAGCGCAGCAGGTGTGCCGCTCAGGTGCTCCACCGCAGCGGCCATGCCGCCCATGAACTGGTAGTAGTCGCCGGAATCCAGAATGTCGTGCTCGCGGTTGTCCTGGTTGTGCAGCACCGCGTCCAGCCCGGCGATGCGCTGGGCAAACGCCTCGGGCGCAGCGGTGCCGTGTGCGTCTTGGCCATAGGCGAAGGCACCGGCGCGCAAATAGGACTCGGCCAACTCTGACCGCTCAGTCCATTTGCCGCTGGCGATGCTGGCCTGCAAGCCCGCGCCGTAGCCGCCGGGCCGGGGGCCGAACACGCGCCAGGTGGCTGCGCGCTCATCCGTTTGGGCTGCCATCTCGGCCTGCACGCGTGCGCGAATGGGGTTCACGTCGTCTGGCTCGTCGTCCGCGCTGATGGCGGCCACAGCGCGCACGGCAGTGTCAAACAGGTCGATCACATTGGGGAACGCATCTCGGAAGAAGCCAGAGACACGCAGCGTCACGTCCACGCGAGGGCGGCCCAGCACGGTCATGGGCATCACTTCGATGTCCACCACGCGGTTGCTGCCCGCTGCCCACTTGGGCCGCACACCCAGCAGCGAGAAAGCCTGGGCCACATCTTCACCCCCGGTGCGCATGGTGCTGGTGCCCCATACCGACAAGCCCATGGCCGTGGGGTATGCGCCGTGGTCTTGCAGGTGGCGCTCCACCACCTGGTCTGCGCCCTTAGCACCCATGGCGTAGGCGGTTTGGGTGGGGATGGCACGGGTGTCCACCGAATAGAAGTTGCGCCCGGTGGGCAGCACATCCGGCCTGCCGCGCGACGGTGCGCCGCTGGGGCCGGGGGGAATAAAGCGCCCGTCGAGCCCGCGCAGCAGCTGGCCGATTTCGTTAGCACCGCAGGCATCCAGACGTGGGGCGAGTGTGGTGTGCAGGCGCTCCAGCACCTGGGCAGTTTGGGGCCAAGTCTCTGGCGCAAGTGGTGCGCCGTCTTGCACCAACTGCACGGCCAGCAGCTCCAGCCGTTCGCGGGTGTGGCCCGCGTGGCGCCAGGGGTCGACGCTCAGAGATTTCAAAGCCTCTGGGCGTTCGCCAGTCCAGGGTGCAGCCCAATCAGGGCTGAGCGCATCAAAGTCTTGCAGGCCCAAGTCCTGCGCCAAGGCGACCGTCAGACTGCCTTGCGCGGCACCCGCGCCGCCGGGGTAGCGGGCCAGGGCCACCAGCGTATCCACCCTCTGGCGGCCGGTGGGGGACTGGCCGAATATGTGCAGGCCATCGCGGATCTGCGATTCCTTGATCTCGCACAGGTAGGCATCGAGGCGGCGCAACAGAGCGTCGCGCTGTGCATCGTCGGCAGGCTTGGTGAAGCCGAGTTCCTCGTGCAGGCCGTCTGCCAGCACCTGCTCCAGAATGCTGGCGCGTAGCAGCTTGGCGCGGCGCGGGTCGAGTGACAGCGCCTCGTAGTACTCGTCCATGCGGCCTTCGAGCTGCTGCAAGGGCCCATAGGTTTCAGCCCGGGTCATAGCGGGCATCAGGTGGTCGATGATGACGGCCTGGGTGCGGCGCTTGGCCTGCGCGCCCTCGCCCGGATCGTTGACGATAAACGGGTACAGATGCGGCAGCGGGCCTAGGATGGCATCGGGCCAGCAGGCAGCACCCAGGGCCACGCTTTTGCCGGGCAGCCATTCCAGGTTGCCGTGCTTGCCCACGTGCACCACCGCATCCACCGCGTAGGCGCGGCGCAGCCAGAAGTAAAAGGCCAGGTAGTTGTGGGTGGGCACCAGGTCGGCATCGTGGTAGGTGGCGACCAGGTCCAAGTCGCGCCCGCGGGCCGGCTGGTTGCCCACAAATACATTGCCGTAGCGCTGGCCCGACACCATGAAGCGGCCGGCGCGTACCAGCGGGTCCTGCTCTGGCTGGCCCCATAACGTGTTGACGGCGGCCTGGCTCTCGGGTGGCAGAGCCGCAAAGTCTTGCAGGTAATCTGCCATCGCCAGGCTTTGGCCTGCGGGGCGGTGGTCGTTGGCGTCCAGCTTGTTGGTGATGCCGCGCACCAGGTCGGCCATCAGCGCGTCGCTGTCTTGCGGCACATCTCCCGTGGCATAACCGGCGGCCTGCAGGGCTTGCAGGATGACCACGGTGGACGCGGGCGTGTCCAGCCCTACGCCGTTGGCCAAGCGGGAGTCGTCGTTCGGGTAATTGGCCAACACCAGGGCGATGCGCTTATTGCTATTTTTTTTATAGCGCAATGCACACCATTTACTTGCGCTAGCGGCCACAAAGGCTATACGTTCCAGCTCAGGCTGGTAGCGCACCACGTCGATCTCGGCGCGCTCGCAGCGCCAGGCCAGGCCCTTGAAGCTGATGGGCCGGGTGCCGATGCGGCCGTCCACCTCGGGCAGCACGATTTGCATGGCCAGGTCGCGCGGGGTGAGGCCGTGCGGGTCGTCTTGCCACTGCGCTTGCGAGCAGCCCGCGGTGATGAGCTGCAACACCGGCGCGTCGCCTGCCAGCAGCACAGGCTGGGCCGTGTCATCCTGCCCGTCGATGGCACCCACGGCAAAGCTGGTGGCGTTGAGCACCACGTCCACCTTGTGCTCTTGGGCCAGCGATTGCAGCAGCGCCATACTGCCGGGGTTCTTGAGCGAATCCAGCGCCACGGCCAGGGTGTTGAGGCCTTCGTCGGCCAGCGCAGCCAGCATGGCATCGAACACCGCCGTATTGCCCGCCTGCAAATGCGCTTTGTAAAACACCAGCAGGGCCACGGGTGCGCCATCGTGCCACGCAGCCACGGGCAACGCGGATTCGTAGCGCAGGGCGGCGGGCAGCACAGCTGCGGCCGCGGGGCGCTCGCCCTGCCCGAATGCGGCGTGGGCAATCAGTTGGAAAAAATTCTTGGCGTTGTCGCGTCCGCCTTCGCGCAGGCAGCGCCACAGGTGGCTGCAATCGTTCTGGCTAGCGGTGCTGCGCAGCAAGAGCTGCGCGTCTTCCACAGATTCGCCCGACACCATCACCAGCCACTGGCCACGCGCCTGGGCCGATGCGCAGACCTGGTCCACGATGTAGGCCCAGTCGCTGGGGCTGCCCAGGTGTTCGATGACGATGGCCTTGGCGTGGCGCAGCACATCGTCCATGTACAGGTCGATGGACGCGGGCTGGCGCAGCCACATCAGGTTGGCCAGGCGCACGCTGGGGAAGCCGTCCGGCAGGCCGCTGGCCACCTCGGCCAGCAAGGACAGCGTGGTGTCCGCCACGGTAAGCACCACGATGTCGCCCGGCGTTTGCTCCACGCGCACCACGCCCAGGCCGTCGTCTTCAACGTGGCCGCCGGGGCGGGTGGAAAGCAAATGCATGGGGAGCCTTTAAGGTGAATGGTTAAACCAGCGCGGCCTGCAGTTCTGCTTGCAGCACGGCAGCTTCCAGGTGGTCGCCAATGCACACCAGGCGGGTTACGCGCGGCTCGTCCGCGCGCCAGGCACGGTCGAAATAGCTGTCAAAGCGCTGGCCCACGCCCTGCACCACCAGGCGCATGGCCGCACCCGGCACGGCCACAAAGCCTTTGACGCGGTAGATCTCGTGGCGCTGCACCAGGGCGGCCAGCGCGGTGAGCAGCTTGGCGCGATCAGTCACATCCAGCGCGATCGACACCGAGTCGAAGGCATCGTGGTCATGGTCTTCTTCCGCATCGTGGTGGGTTTTGCGGGCGTCGATCACGTCTTCCACCGCGCGCTCCAGGCCCAGCAACACGTCCATGGGCACATTGCCGTGCGATGCGCGCACCAGCTTCACACCGGCAGGCGCTTCTGCGCGGATGGTGGCTTCCACGGCTTCGAGCGCGGCAGCATCCATGCCGTCCACCTTGTGCACGATCACCAGGTCGGCCGTGGCCAGCTGGTCTTCGAACAATTCGTGCAGCGGCGAATCGTGGTCCAGGTTGTCGTCGGCGCGGCGCTGGGCGTCCACAGCCACCGGGTCATCGGCAAAGTCGCCAGCGGCCACGGCCGGTGCGTCCACCACGGTGATCACCGCGTCCACAGTGAAGGCGTTGCGCAGCGCGGGCCACTGGAAGGCCTGCACCAGGGGCTTGGGCAGGGCCAGGCCCGAGGTCTCGATGACCAGATAGTCGATCTGGTCGCGGCGTGCAGCCAGCTGCTCCATCACCGGGGCAAATTCTTCCTGTACCGTGCAGCACAGGCAGCCGTTGGCCAGCTCGAACAGCTGGCCGTTCTCCACACCGTTTTCATCGCAGCCAATGCCGCAGCCGCGCAGCAGTTCGCCATCGATGCCGAGTTCGCCAAACTCATTGACGATGACGGCAATGCGGCGGCCCTGGGCGTTGGTCAGCAAGTTGCGCAGCAGCGTGGTTTTGCCACTGCCCAGAAAACCGGTGACGATGGTGGCGGGGATCTTGCGGGTTTGCATGGTCAGTCTTTCAAAACAGAATTCAAAAATAGGGAGTGCCGTCACGCCGCATCAGGCTGGTGCATCAAGGTGTACATCACAAACAGCGCGCCCAGGCTGGCGGTGATGATGCCCACCGGCAGCTCCTGCGGCGCCAGCACGGTGCGGCAGACCACATCGCTGAGCAATAGCAGCAGCGCGCCCATCAGCACCGCCAGACCCAGCATGCCACGGTGCAAGGCGCCAGCCAGCGCCCGCGCCAGGTGCGGCACCATCAGGCCGACAAAGCCGATCACGCCCGACACCGCCACAAAGCAGGCGGTGGCAAATGCGCAGACCACGAATACCTGGATGCGCAGGCGTTGCGGGTCTATGCCCAGGCTGTGCGCGGTGTTCTCGCCGGCCAACATCGCATCCAGCGCGGCCAGCTTGCGCCAGCAAAAAATCGCCAGCACCAGCAGGCCGATCAGCGGCACAAACAGATTGTCCCAGCGCGCCGAGCCCAGGCCGCCCATGGTCCAGAACAGCACCGACTGCGCGGCCCGCTGGTCACCCAGGAATGTGAAGTAATAGGTCAGTGCGGTGAACAAAAAGGATACCGACAGGCCGGCCAGGATCATGCGCTCCGGCGTGTGGCTGCGATAGCGGCGCAGCAGCAGCAAGACCACCGCCACCGAGGCCATGCCACCGACAAACGCCGCCAGCGGCAATGTCCAGATGCCCAGTACCTCGCCGGTCAAGGTGATCACCGCCACAGCGCCAGCGGCCGAGCCGGAGGACAGGCCAAACAGATACGGGTCGGACAAGTCATTGCGCGTGGCGGTCTGCAGCAAGGCGCCCACCAACGCCAGGCCACCACCCACCAGAATCGCCAGCAGCATGCGCGGCATGCGCAGATCGACCACGATGCGGTCCACCATGCTGTAGCGCGCATCGTCTGCGCCGCTGAGCAACAAGCCCAGGCCATGGCCCACTTGCGACAAACTCACCGCGGTCGAACCGGAAACCACCGACACCATGCCGACGCCCACCAAGGCCAGCAACAGCAAAGCCACGCGCACGAACGCAGGCCCGCCGGTCAACCAGCGGAGCGTGGACGGCATGGTGGTCGAGGTGCTCAACGCGTGGCTGCCTTGGCGATCTTTTCGATGGCGCCGATATTGGCCGGGCCGGGCGTCAGCTCTTCATAACGCAGGGCCACAAAGCGCTTGTGCTTTACCGCATCGGTGTGCTGCATCAGCGGATGCTTTTGCAGAAACTGCAGCAGCTTGTCGGCACCACCATCGTTCTGGTAGTCCAGCAGTACCAGGAACTCGGGGTTGCGCGCGGCCACCGCCTCCCATGACACCGTGCCCCAGCTGGTCTGGACATCGTCCATCACATTACGACCACCAGCGGCTTCCATCATCGCGGTGGGAATGGCGTACTTGCCCGCGGTGAAGGGCTTGTCTTCGCCCGAGTCGAATAGGAACATGCGCAGAGGCTGCTTGCCCGCGGCCTTGGGCAAACGCGCCAGGCGCTGTTTCCAGTTCGCTATCTGGGCCTTGGCCTCGACTTCTTTGCCGAAGATGCTGCCCAGCTTGAGGTAGTCGCCGTACAGCAAATCCATGGACGCGCGCGGGCGTGCCTTGTCCACGTGGATGCAGCTCTCGGACAACACCAGGGTCGGAATCTTGTATTTCTGCAGCGTGGTCGGCGTGACATCGCCGCCCACCTTCATACCGTAGTTCCAGCCGGCAAAAAAGAAGTCGGGGTTGGCGGCCAGCACGTTCTCCAGCGTTGGCTGCTTGGGTGCGATCTCGCGGACACTGCCCAGCGCCTGCTTGAACTCGGGGCTCATCTTGTACCAGCCGCTGATGCCGCTGACACCCACCATGCTCTTTTGCAGGCCTAACGACAGCGCCATGTCAGTCATGTTGATGTCGTGGATCAGCGCGGCCTTGGGCGGTGCGGCGAAGGTGAGTTTTTCACCACAGCTATCCACCGTCACCGGGAAGGTCTGGGCCTGCACACCGGCAGCCCACAGCGATACAGCGCCCAGCAGCAGATGCACAGGGGGACGAAACTTCCAACGACGCACGGTAAATGCCATGGTTCTTTTCTTTGCTTCAGCGGTTAAAAATCAATGCGCCCGCGGCCGGGCATGGGGGCGCGTGGCATGCAGCGGTTTGTGCGCGGCCTGTGGTGATTCGAACACCGCAATCTCGTGCTCGCGGTGCGGCAGCGGCAGGTAGAACACATCCATGCCGAAATTGCCCAGCACCAGCTCCTTGGTCAGCACCTTGGACGGCAGGTCTTCGGCCACCACCCGGCCCTGCCCTAGCAGCAACACGCGGTGGGCAAAGCGCTGTACCAGGCTCAGCTCGTGCAGGGCGGCCACCACGGTCACGCCCAGCCCGGTCAGCAGGTCCAGCATATCGGCGCGGGTGCGCAGATCGAGATGGTTGGTGGGCTCGTCCAGCAGCAGGATGCGCGGCTGCTGCGCGATGGCGCGGGCGATGGCGGCCCGCTGCTGCTCGCCGCCCGACAGGCTGCGCATGAGGCGGTCTTGCAACGCGTCCAGCCGGCAGCGCTGCAGTGCGTCGCTGACCACCTGCGCGTTCTCGTCGCGGCTGGCCTCGGTATGTGGCGTGCGGCCCAGGGCCACATAGTCGCGTACCCGCAGCTGGCCATGCACCTGCTCGTGCTGGTGCACCACCGCCAGCTGGCGCGCGCGCTGCGGGCCGGGCAGGTGCTCCAGGTCTTGCCCGCCCACCAGCACCCGGCCTTGGCTGGGTTGCAGTCGGCCAGCCATCACCTGCAACAGGCTGGTCTTGCCCGATCCGTTCGGCCCTACCAGCGCGATGTGTGCGCCAAACGGCACGGACACCGAGACCTGGCTCAGCACCGCCTTGTCCTGGCGCTGCAGCGACACGGCCTGCACTTCCAGCAGCGGTTGGGCGGGGTTATTCGGGGTGGTCATGGCTGTGGCCAACGCTCAGTCTTCGATGCCGCGTTGCGCGGGCACGCCGGCCTTGAAATGGTGCTTGATCAGCGTCATCTCGGTCACCGTGTCGGCCAGCTCGACCAATTCAGCGGGCGCACCGCGGCCGGTCAACACCACGTGTACATGGGGCGGGCGTTCGCGCAGGCAGGCCAGCACCGGCTCCAGCGCGATCCAGCCGTAGCGCAGCGGGTACATGATTTCGTCCAGCACCACCATGAAGTGTTCGCCAGCGCGCACCGTGGCTTCGGCCTGGGCCCAGCCGGCCTGGGCCAGCTCGGCGGAATGGTCGAGGTCGCGGCTCTTCCAGCTGAAGCCATCGCCCAACCCGGTGATGGGAATGCCCAGCTGTTCGAACAAACGGTGCTCGCCAAAGCGCGCAGTCGGTACCTTCATGAACTGGTAGACCTTGACCGTCTTGCCCCGGCCATGCGCGCGCAGGGCCAGGCCGAAAGCGGCCGTGCTCTTGCCCTTGCCGGTGCCGGTGTGGACGATGACCAGGCCGCGCCGCTCGCCCTGGGGCTTGGGGGTGTCGCGCAGCAGCGGGGGGGATTCGATTTCCATGGGTGTGTCCTTGTGAAGAGTCAGCCGGGCGCAAACAGCTGGGCCACGGCGCCGGGATTGGACGGAAAGTACATGTGCATGAACGAGGCATGCAGACGCTGGCTGCGGTACACCGGCTCGGCGTGGCTGCGTTCGCGTTGCGGCGCGGTGAAGGCCACGGCGGGCAGCGGGCTGTCCATGCGCGCGTGGTGGAAGCTGTGGCCGCGCAGCCGGCCTTCGGGCAGCTGCACCGCGTGCATGCCCAGATTCACGAAGCGCTTTTGCAAGACACCGGTGCCGGGCAACAAGCCCCACATAGCCACTGGCACGCCATCGTGGCCGGCCAGGCTGTCCAGCAACGCCAGCATGCCGCCGCACTCGGCGACGATGGGCCGGCCCTGCGCGTGGTGGCTACGGATGGCTTCGCGCATCCCAGTGTTGGCGTGCAGTGTGTGCAGGTGCAGCTCGGGGTAGCCGCCGGGCAGGTACAGGCTGTGCGCATCGGGCAGCGCGGCGTCGGCCAGCGGCGAGAAGAACACCAGCTCGGCGCCCAGCGCGCGCAGGCAGTCCAGATTGGCTGCGTACAAGAAGGAAAAGGCCGCGTCGCGCGCCACCGCGATGCGCACGCCGGCCAGCAGCGGTGGCAAGGCTTCGGCCACCACCGGCTCAAAACGCACCGGGCTGGCCATGCCTTCCACACTGGGACCGATGGCCTGGGCGGCCTGCGAGATGCGCTCGTCCAGCTGCGCCACTTCAGACGCCTGCACCAGGCCCAGGTGGCGTTCGGGCAAGGCGAAACTGGCGGAGCGCGGCATCGCGCCGAACCAGCGCAGGCCGGCGGGCAGGCTGTCTTTCAGCATTTGCGCATGGCTGTCGCTGCCGACGCGGTTGGCTAGCACGCCAGCAAACTGCAAGCCCGATCGATAAGTAGACAAGCCGTGGGCCACGGCGCCAAAGGTCTGCGCCATCGAAGAACCGTCGATCACTGCCAACACCGGAATGCCCAGAGCCTGGGCCAGGTCGGCGCTGCTGGGCGTACCGTCGAACAAACCCATCACGCCCTCGACCAGGATCACATCGGCCTCGGCCGCTGCAGCATGCAGCAGCGCCCGGCAATCGGCCTCGCCCACCATCCACAGGTCCAGCTGGTAGACGGGTTGGCCGCTGGCGCGCTCCAACACCATGGGGTCCAGAAAGTCGGGGCCGGTCTTGAACACGCGCACGCGCCTGCCCTGGCTGCGGTGCCAGGCGGCCAAAGCGGCCGTGACCGTGGTCTTGCCCTGGCCGGACGCCGGGGCCGACACCAGCAGTGCATCGCACAATTTAGGCATCAAATCGCTCGCCAGCGCATATTCTGCCTGCGCGAGCAGCTATGAATTTGGTAGTACATGGTTCAGCCCCACACGCCCGCCGCGCGACAAGATGGATCGGTGTGACCCGGGGGCAAAGAGATCAGAAGGCGCAGGCGCAGACGGAGCAATGTCCGGCACGCCATGGAGCCCGCTGACACCTGCCCACCGCAAGGTCACGCTATGGTTGGCAGGCCGGTATCCGGGCTCACGAGGGAAAAGAAGGACTTTTCTGCGGGGCCACCTTCCCATGCAGTGAATGCACAGTGGCAGATAGGGCCGCGCTTTGGCTCGCTTACCGTTGCGGGGGCAGCGTCGGCATCGCACCGACTTCCCGTTTAATCCTCCAAACCCGAGGGCTAGAAGACACCTGCTAACGTGTTTCGAGTGTACCAGCCGCCCCGCAGGCTAGACCCGCAGCCCGGTTTGCACCGCCTGCTTCAGCGCCGCGCCGATCAGGTCGAGGAAGGCCGAGCGCATGCGCCAGCGGTGCCAGTACAAGGCCACGTCCAGGTGCAGGCTGGGCAGGATGTCCAGCAGCTCGCCGGCGGCAATGCCCTCGGCCACCAGGGCTTCAGGCGCCAGGCCCCAGCCCAGGCCGCGCTTCACCGCATGCACAAAGCCGCGCACCGAGGGGATGTAGTGGGTGG
The DNA here is from genome assembly GCF_900104385.1 of Rhodoferax sp. OV413. Classification (GTDB taxonomy): domain Bacteria; phylum Pseudomonadota; class Gammaproteobacteria; order Burkholderiales; family Burkholderiaceae_C; genus Rhodoferax_B. The sequence goes on from NZ_FNJA01000005.1 coordinate 13,977, forward strand.
GCGACAGCTGGGCGGTGTTGGGCCGCTGGGCGACGAACAGGTCGTGCAGCCTGTCCTTGCGGTTAAAGCCCAGCATCGGCGCGCGGTGCAGTGCTTCTTCGCGGTCGCCGGTCGCAAAGTAGGTCTGCGCAAAGCCCGGCGAGGCCACAGCCATGTAGCGCATCACCCCCAGGGGCTCGGCGGTGCAGCCGTGGATGGGCTCGGCGCTGGAGCTGACCGCCCCCATTACCGTGCCCTCGCGCAGCAGGATGGCCGAATGGTCCTGGTCTTCGACGCGGATGTCCAGGCACACCGGCAGGCCCGGTGGCAGCAGCTCGAATACCTGCAGAAACCAGGTTTCCAGCGAATCCACGTTCACCGCAATCGGCACCCGCTGGGTGGCGCCGCCCAGCATTTCGGGTGCGCCGACCTCGCTCAGCATCTCGGCCTCCAGCATCGCCACCTGCTCGGCATGGCGGGCCAGCACCATGCCGGCGCTGGTCGCCTGGGTGGGTGTGGAGCGCTGCAGCAGCACCTGGCCAAGATGGGCTTCCAGCTGCTTGACGCGCTGGCTGATGGCCGAGGGTGTGACGTGCAGGCGCTTGGCCGCCGCCTCGAAGCTGCCCTCGCGCAGCACGGTCGCAAAGGCCGAAAGATGGGCGTTGTCTATCTTCATTATTTAGAAATACTAAACCATCGTTAAAAAAATTAGTTTTATTTCTTTTTGCTTTGCCACTAACCTGCGGCTCCCTGGCGACCGGCGGTGTATCCGTAGCGGCCATCGCTTGTTTGTTTTTCCAAAGGACCTCCTTTGAACGATTACTACGTATCCATTCTTCACGGCGCAGGCCTGACAGTCGGAGTCTCGCTGGCCGCGCTGGTGGTCTCGGTGCTGCTGGGCCTGCTGGGCGCAGCCGCCAAGCTCTCGGGACGGCCAGTGCTGGTGATCCCCGCCACCCTGTACACCACAGTGATCCGCGGCATCCCCGATCTGGTCTTGATGCTGCTGGTGTTCTACGGCGGCACGATTGGCGTGAATGCCCTGCTGGAGATGGCAGGCAGCGAGGCGACGCTGGACCTGAACCCGTTCTTTGCCGGGGTCCTGACCCTGGGCTTCATCTACGGTGCCTACATGACCGAGACTTTCCGCGGCGCCATCATGGCGATCCCGCGCGGCCAGTTCGAGGCGGCGGCAGCCTTTGGCATGGGGCCCAAGCAGGCGTTTCTGCGCATCACCGCGCCGCAGATGGTGCGCTACGCCCTGCCCGGCTTTACCAATAACTGGCTGGTGCTGATCAAGGCCACGGCCCTGGTGAGCCTGATCGGCCTGCAGGAGATGACCTATCTGGCCAAGCAGGCCAGCGCGGCCACCCGCTCGCCGTTTGCCTTCCTGCTGTTTGCGGGTGGGTTGTTCCTGGTCTACACCTGGGTGTCGCTGCAGGTGCTGCGCAAGCTCAATGAGCGCTATAGCCTCGGTACCAAGAGGATTACGCTATGAGGGCTGCACGATGAATTGGGAAGTCATATTCCGGGCCGAGAGCCTGGCGATGTTCGGCGAAGGCATCTTGACCACCTTGTGGCTGCTGTGCGCCTCGGTGGCGATTGGTGCGGTGCTGGCCTTGCTGTTTGCGCTGGCGCTGACCAGCAACAGCGCCTTCTTGCGCCGGGTGGTGGGGGCCTATACCTTTGTGATCCGCGGCACGCCGCTGCTGATCCAGGTGTATCTGATTTACTACGGCCTGGCCCAGCTGGACTGGATCCAGGCGCGTTGGGACACGATCTGGCCGTGGATCTACTTCAAGGACGCGTTCTTCTGCGCCCTGCTGGCGTTTGCACTGAACACCGCCGGCTATACCGCCGAGATGCTGGCCGGCGCGATCCGCGAGACCAATGCGGGCGAGATCGAGGCGGCGCAGTCGTTTGGCATGGGCCGCTTCAAGATCCTGGCCCGGGTGGTTTTGCCGAGCGCCATGCGGCGCACCCTGCCGGCCTATAGCAACGAGGTGGTGATGATGCTGCAAAGCACCAGCCTGGCAAGTGCGGTACCGGGGCTGCTGGATGTGACGGCAGCGGCCAGCCGCATTTATTCGGACTTTTACCTGCCGTTCGAGGCGTATTTGTTTGCCGCCGCCATCTACCTGGTCGGCACCTTTGCGCTGATCGCCATGTTCCGGCTGGCCGAGCGGCATTTCTTGGCTTATTTGGCCCCGCGTAGAAAGTAAGGACGCAACCCATGACCCCCTCCCTGAAACTCCAGGCCATCGACATCCACAAGAAGTTTGGCTCCAACGAGGTGCTCAAAGGCGTGTCGCTAGAAGCCCGCGCCGGCGACGTGATCAGCATCATCGGCAGCTCGGGCTCGGGCAAGAGTACCTTTCTGCGCTGCATGAACCTGCTGGAAAAGCCCAACGCCGGGCGCATCGTCGTAGCCGGTGAAGAACTGAAACTGGTGGCCGACAAGAACGGCGAGCTGGTGGCCGCCGAGGCCAAGCAGCTGCAGCGCATGCGCACCCGGCTTGCCATGGTGTTCCAGCACTTCAACCTGTGGGCCCATATGACGGTGCTGCAGAACATCATCGAAGCCCCCATCCATGTGCTGGGTGTGTCCAAGGACGAAGCGATCGAACGCGCCCGCAAGTATTTAAAGCTGGTCGATCTGCAGGGCAAGGAAGACAGCTACCCAGCCCACATGAGCGGCGGCCAGCAGCAGCGGGTGGCAATTGCCCGTGCCCTGGCCATCGAGCCCGAGGTAATGCTGTTCGACGAGCCCACCAGCGCGCTCGACCCCGAGCTGGTGTCCGAGGTGCTGAAGGTAATGCAGACCCTGGCCCAGGAAGGCCGGACCATGGTGGTGGTGACCCACGAGATGGGCTTTGCCCGCGAAGTGGCCAACCACCTGGTGTTTCTGCACAAGGGCTGCATCGAAGAGCAAGGTGTACCGCGCGAGGTGCTGAGCCAGCCGAAGAGCGTGCGGCTGCAGCAGTTTTTGTCGGGTAGCTTGAAGTGAGTGCGATCAGCGACCTGCCCACGCTGCTGGCCCGCATGGAACCCACGCTGAACCCCGGGACCTATGCGTTCTGCAGCGTGGACCCGGGCAGCGCCATCACCCTCGGCGATGTGGTCGCCACGGTACGCGAGCCCGAAGGCCTGTCCGTCGTGCTGCCGGAAGCGCGGGCGCTGGAGTTGCAACTGACCGTGCTGTTCCGCTGCACCTGGATCACGCTGACCGTACATTCCGACCTGCAGGCTGTCGGCCTGACTGCGGCGTTTGCCAGGGCGCTAGGAGATGCGGGCATCAGCTGCAACGTAGTCGCTGGCGCCTGCCATGACCACATCTTTGTGCCGGTAGACCAGGCCCAGGATGCGATGGCTGCCCTGCGACAGCTGCAGCACAACGCTACGCTTTAAATAGCAGCTGGCGCAGGTGAAATAAGCGCTAGCGGCCTTTTTTCTTTACATCGCCCCAACCCTGCCAGTGGGCGCCGTAGGGCCATGGATGCAGTTTTACATTTCTGTAACCTGTGGGTGCGAAAATTCGCCCATGACTGAGCGCCCCCAAACCCTTGGCGAAGAAATCGCCAACAGCGTGAGCCACGGCGTGGCCCTGCTGGCCGCCATCGTCGGAACCCCGTTCCTGATTCTGTCGGCCCGCGAACTGTCGGTCGCCAGCCTGGTCGGTGCCGCCGTGTTTGCCTTCACCATGGTGCTGCTGTACCTAACATCCACGCTGTACCACGCCCTGCCCGCAGGCCGCGGCAAACAAGTCTTCATGAAGCTGGACCACGGCGCCATCTATTTGTTCATCGCCGGCAGCTACACGCCGTTTGCACTTGGCGCACTCAAAGGCCCCTGGGGCTGGACGCTGTTTGGCCTGGTCTGGTCGATGGCCGCCATGGGCATCTTGCTGAAAGCCTTCAACCGGCTGTCGCACCCCTGGCTGTCCACAGGCCTGTACCTGGCCATGGGATGGCTGGTGCTGATCGCCGCCGTGCCGCTGGTGCAGCGCGTGCCCTCGGCCGGCGTGGCACTGCTGGTTGCCGGCGGCCTGGCCTACACCCTGGGCGTGGTGTTCTTCATGCTGGACAACAAAGTGCGCTACGCCCATACGGTGTGGCACGGCTTTGTGACGGCCGGCACGGCCTTCCACTTCTTTGCCGTGCTCGGCTACGCGGCTTAAGTCGTCTCGGGAAACACCGCCTCGCCCAGGTTCAGCATCAGCCGGTTCGCCCAGGCGAAGATGGCGATGGCGTGCACCAGGTCCAAAATTTCCAGGTTCGACAAGCCAGCGGCGCGCACCGCCTGCAACTGCGCTGCGCCGAACTGCGCTGGGCGCAAGGTCAGGTCAATGGAAGCCTGGACGATGGCGCGTTCGCGAGCATTCGTGCCCGCGCCCTGCGGCTCGGTGAACACCTGAAAAATCACGTCATTGCGCTTGGCCAATTGCTCGAAGCGCTGGGCGTGCACTGAGGCGCAGTAGACGCAGCCATTGATGCGCGACACCACGGCGCTGGCCAGCTCGCGCTCGGCGCGCGACAGGCCGCCCGGCGCGTACATGATGGCGTTGAACACGGTAGAGCGCTCTTCCAGAATCCGCGGCTGGTGCACCAGCACGCGGTAGTAGTCGCTGGTCTTGGCCTTGGGGTGGCTGGCCTCCAGCACCGCCAGTTGTGCCGCGGTGGCCTGCTCCAGATCCACCACCGGCAGCCAGGCCTTCCAGCCCAAGGTCTCGCTGGTGTAGCCGTTCACGCGCAAAACCTCGCCGGGCTTGGGCAGATTCGCCGGATGCACGAAAGGTGCATCCGCCGCTTCAACCGGCGCGGCACCGCCATCGTCACCCAATGCCGCCAGCGCCTGCAGGCCAGCCACCACACGCAACTGGTAGGCCACGAAGGCCACCAGCTGGGCCAGGGCAATCACTTCGGGTGTAGTCAAACCGGCAGCCGGTAGCTGCAACAAGGCAGCCTGGTCGCCGTCCACCGGGCGCTCGGTCAGCGTGCGGGTGAAAGTCAGGATGGCCTGCAGCCGCGGGTCGCTGCTGGGCGCTTCACCATCGATGGCGGCTTGCTGGGCGGGCGTCAAGGCGGGCAAAGCTGCCAGACGTTCGAGGTAATGCGCCAGCAGCACCGCACTGCCGGCCAGGCGAGCGATGCTGTGCGCGGCCAGCAGGCGTTCGGCCAGGGTCGGGCCGCTCAGCGCGGGATCGAACAAGCCGTCGTAGCTGCCCTGGGTGGCAGTCACCACCTTGTCGCGCTGGTGGCGCACGGCGTAGGTCGCGCTGGCATTGGACAAAGCGGCAACGCTGTCCACCACGTCGGCGGTGCTTGTGGTCAAAGTCATCTGTGTCTCCAATCTGGGGGAATTCAATTCTTCAAGCGTTTTCGGGTTCTGGCGCAGATTGCATCTGCACGGCATGCTTCAAAAACCGTAGCACCGCCGGCCAGGACTGCGCATCGGCAAGAGCGTTTGGCGCAGGCGCACCACCGCTGGTGCTGGTGCGGCCCGACACCGGGTGCGCGTAGACCAGCTGGGTGGTGGGCACGTAGGGGAAGACAATGGAGTGGCCGGCATCTGCGAAATCCAGGTGCTCCACCGCATGTGGATGCTGGTGCTGTTCCAGCCGCTCCACCACCATGCGGCTATAGCGGCTGGAAGGCCAGGAGCCGTCGTCGCTGGCCGACAACAGCAGCACCGGGCCGCGGATGTTTTCTACGCGGATACGGGCACGCTCGACAGCCTCTGGGTCCTGCAACGCTGTCAACAGCGCGTTCGCGTGGCGGCGTGGCTGCGGGCCTTCGTCCCACGGTGCCCAGGTCGCGGTGCGGTTGTTTTCCCACAAGTGCGGCAGTGGCTGGCCGCGGTAGATCCAGGCCGGGCCATCGCGCCCCGTGGTCGGGTCGCAGGCGTTCTGCGCGCTGTGCACCACGGCGCCCGGCACATAGCCAATGACGGCCGACACCGACTCAGGGAACAGCGAACCCAGCAGCAGTACCAGTTCACCACCGCGCGACTGGCCGCTCAGGGCCACAAAGCCCTGCGCGGGCCGCAGCCGGCGGTGCATCCAGTACAGGGCTTTCTCGAAGTATTCGAGCGGCGTGTTCGAGATGTAGTCCGGCAAGCCCGGTGCCTTGAAATAGCCCAGGGCCAGCGCCGCATAGCCGTGCGACGCATAGAGCGCAGCGCGCGGCTCGTTGATGCCACCGCCCGAGCCGTTCAGCACCAGCACCGCCGGGTGCGGCCCCGCGCCAGGCGGCAGGTACAGCGTGCCGACCAGGCCTTCCTCGCGGATCTCGCGCCGGGTCACGCCCTCGCCGGCCAGGCGCTGGACGAAGCCGCCCTGCAGCTGGCTACCGTCGCTGCGCTGCACGCGGACAGACGTCTCCAACGCGGCGCCCGGTTCGGCCGCGAATACCTCGCGCGAGGCACCGGCTGTTTCAGGCGCTTGCGACCAGACCAGGCCCATGGCGGAGACACCAGCGTAGCTGCCCGACAGCGGCGCATCGCGCGCCAGGTCCACCGTGCCATCGGCATCGGCGCGGAAGCGGGCTTCGGCAAGCCAGGCAACACCCGGGCCGCGCAGCGTGCGGCTGGAGACAAGAATCTCTTCACCCGCCACCAGGCCTTGCACCGCGATGCGCCGCGGCACATCGATCAGCGCATCCGCCGGGCTTATCGACAGCGCAGCCATGGCCTACTGCTTGCTGACCTGCATGGCGGTGGTGCGGTCGCTCAGCAGCGGCACCACTTTCAGGCCCTTCTTGGCGGCCCAGATGTTCTGGTAGTGGAACAGCGGAATCGCGCCCACGTCGTCGGTCACCAGCTTCACCGAGTGGCGCAGCATGGCTTCGCGGCGCTTGGCGTCGAACTCGACGGTGGCGGCGTCCAGCGCCTTGTCCACCGACTCATTGCTGTAGTGGCCCCAGTTGGAAGCGCCACGGCCACGCTTGGGGTCGGCACTGGCAAAAGCGTTCAACAGACCATAGCCCGCCTCGCCCGTGCCATTGCCCCAGGCCAGCGCGGTGACGGCGTATTCGTTCTTGTTGGCACGGCCGGAATACACCGACCAGGGCACGACCTGCAGTTGGGTCTTCACCCCGATGCGGGTCCAGAACTGGGCCACGGCCTGGGCGGTCTCGGGTGCTTGCGGATAGCGGTCGCCGGGCACATGGATGGTGATCTGGAAGCCCTGCGGGAAGCCGGCCTCGGCCAGTAGCTTCTTGGCCTGCTCGGGGTTGTAGGCGATGTCCTTGACCTCGGCGTTGTAGCCGAAGGTGCCCTTGGGCATCCACTGGTTGGCCTCGGTCACCGTGCCTTGCAGGATGCGGTCGACGATGGCCTTGCGGTTGATCGCCAGTGACAAGGCCTGGCGCACGCGCAGGTCTTGCAGCGGGTTCTTCTCCAGCGGCTTGCCGGCGTTGTCGGTGATGAACTCGTTGGTGCCGGGGCGGAAGCTGGGCTGCAACAACAGCACGCGCAGACCAGGGTAGGTGTAGACGCTGACCGAGGCCGTCTTCTTCAGGCGCTCCACGTCGGACACCGCCACCTTGTCGATCACGTCCACATCGCCGGCCAGCAGCGCAGCAGTGCGCGCCGAGCCGTTGTTGATGTAGCGGTAGTTGACCTTTTCCCACGCGGCCTTGGGGCCGTAGTAGCTGCTGCTGCGCTCGAACACCGCGCGGTCGCCCGGCACATAGGAAATGAACTTGTAAGGCCCGGTGCCGACCATGGCGCGGCCGGCGTTGTAGTCCTCGGTCTTGGACTTTTCACCGATGTGCTTGCTGACGATATAGACCGAAGCGATCTCCAGCGGCAGGTTGGGATTCGGCGTATTGGTCTTGATGATGACGGTGCTGGCATCTTTGGCGGTGACCGATTCCACCGTGCGCAGCGCACCCACATAGGAGGCCACGCTGCCCGGCACATTGCGTGCGCGCTGGAACGAAAACAGGATGTCGTCCGCGCTGAACGGCGTGCCATCCTGCCACTTGATGTCGGTGCGCAGCTTGAATTCCCAGGTCTTGTCGTCCAGCGACTTCCAGCTACTGGCCAGCGCCGGCTCCAGCTTGCCACCGTCGCGCGAGCTGATGATCGAGTCCCAGAAATGCAAGGCCAGCGAACGGTCGCCCGCGTGGTTGTTCAGCTCGGGGTCGGCGGACGAGATCGGGTCGGCAAAGCCGATGGACAAGGTCTGGGCCGAGGCCGACACGCCCACGGCCAGCAAGGCAGCGGCGAACAAGGGAGAAAGCTTCAGGGGGTGCATGGCAATCCTTCAGGTAAAAAGTAGAGAAAGGTCAGGCCGCGTCGTCATCCAAATGACAGGCGCTTTGGTGGTTGATCGCGATGCCACGCAGGCGCGGCACCTCGGTGCGGCAGCGCGGCATGGCCTGCGGACAACGTGGGTGAAAGTGGCAGCCCGGGGGCGGCGCAATCGGGCTGGGGATCTCGCCACGCAGCGCGCTGAAGCGGGTGCGGCGCGCATCGATGCGCGGAATCTCGGCCAGCAGTGCGCGGGTATAGGGGTGGTGGGCGCGGGCGAACAGCTCTTCGACCGGCGCGCTCTCCACCACCCGGCCCAGGTACATCACCACCACCCGGTCGCACACATGCTCAACCACGCCCAGGTCGTGGCTGATAAACAAATAGGTCAGGCCCAGCTGATCGCGCAGGTCCATGAACAGGTTCAGGATCTGCGCCTGGATGGACACGTCGAGCGCAGCCACCGCTTCGTCGCAGACCAGCAGGCCGGGCTGCACCGACAGCGCGCGTGCAATGCCGATGCGCTGGCGCTGGCCGCCGCTGAACTGGTGCGGGTAGCGGTGCCGCAGCGCCGGGTCAAGGCCGGCCCGCTGCAGCTGGGCGCACACATAGTCGTCATAGCCGGCAGCATCGGTCAGACCGTGCAGCAGCGCCGCCTCGCCGACGATGCGGGAGATGCGCAGGCGCGGGTTCAGGCTGGCGAACGGGTCCTGGAACACCATCTGGATGCGCAAGCGCGCGGCCAGGCGCTGGGCCGGTGTTTGCTGCGCCAGCGGTGTGCCGCCGACCCAGACCTCGCCTTCGGTCGGCGCCAGAAGATCGGCGGCGATGCGGCCCAGGGTCGACTTGCCGCAACCGGATTCGCCCACCAGGCCGATCACCTCCCCGGGCCGTACCGCCAGGTCCACACCGTCCAGCGCATGCGTAACCACCGGCGGCTGGGTCAGGCCCAGCGTGCGCAAGGCGCGGCCGACCGGGCCGGGCGGCGGTGCCGCGCCAAAGCGCTTGGCCACACCGCGCAACTCGACCAGCGGGGTTGCTTCCACAGACACGGCACTCATGCAAACTCCTTGGCGGGGGCCACGGCCCCGGGGTGAAAACAGCGCACCTGGTGGCCGGTCTGCTGTGCGCGTGGCTGCGTCAAACCGGGCGGCACGGCACAGGCGCTGGACGCGCGGGCGCAGCGCGGCGCAAACGCGCAGCCCGTGGGCATGTCCAGCAGGCTGGGTGCCATGCCGGGAATCTGCTTGAGCCGCGCGCCGCGCCGATTCGCGCTGGGCAGGCTGCCGATCAGGCCCTGGGTGTAGGGGTGCTGCGGGTGGTCGAGTACGTCGTCCACCGAGCCATGCTCGACGATGCGCCCGGCGTACATCACCGCGATCTCGTCGGCCAGGCCGGCCACGACAGACAAGTCGTGGCTGATCCAGACCAGCGAGGTGCCGCGCTCGCGCACCAGCTTTTGCACCTCGGACAGGATTTGCGCCTGGATGGTCACGTCCAGCGCTGTGGTGGGCTCGTCGGCAATGATCAGGTCCGGCCCGTGCAGCATGGCAATCGCAATCGCCACCCGCTGGCGCATGCCGCCCGACAGCTGGTGCGGATAGGCGCGCAGCCGGTCCTCCGGGCTAGCGATGCCCATCAAGCCCAGGGTGTCGCGCGCATGGTTCCAGGCCTGGGCGTGCGAGACCTTGCGGTGGGCGCGCACCGCCTCGACCATCTGCGTGTCCACACGCAGCACCGGGTTCAGCGTGGCCATCGGGTCCTGGAAGATCATGGCGATGCGGTCGCCCTGCAGCTGGCGCAGGGCCGAGGGCTGCATCTGCGTCAGGTCCTGGCCCTTGAACAGCACCTCGCCGCCTACTACCTTGCCCGGCGCATCGACCAGGCCCATGATAGAAAAACCGGTGACAGATTTGCCCGAACCAGATTCACCGACCAGACCCAGCACCTTGCCACGGCCCAGCGTGAACGACACGCCATCGACCACCGGCAGCACGCCGGCGCGGGTGTTGAACTGGGTGCGCAGGCCGCGCACTTCCAGCAGCGGGACTTCGGCGGTTGATGTTGCGGAGGTATTCATTTCTGCAACCTTGGATTGAGTACGTCGCGTAATTGATCGCCCACGAGGTTGATCGCCACGATGGTGGCCAGCAGCGCCACGCCGGGGAAGAAGCTGATCCAGTATTCGTTCGACAGCAGGTACTGGTAGCCGTTGGAAATCAGCAGGCCCAGCGAGGGCTCAGTGATCGGCACGCCCAGGCCCAGAAAGGACAGCGTGGCCTCCAGCGTGATGGCGCGCGCCACCTGCAGCGCTCCAATCACCATCAGCGGCGGCATGCAGTTGGGCAGCACATGGCCGATGGCGATGCGCCAGGCCGGGATGCCCTGGCCGCGGGCGGCTTCCACATAGTCGCGCCGGCCCTCTACCAGTGCCTGGCCGCGGGCGGTGCGCGCGTAGTAGGCCCATTCCAGCAGCACCAGGGTCAGGATCACATTGCCCACGCCCTTGCCCACATAGGCCAGGATCATCAAGGCCATGAGGATGGTGGGGAAGGACAGCAGCAAGTCGACCAGGCGCATCAGCAGCGCATCGACCTTGCCGCCGGCATAGGCGGCCAGCAGGCCCACCAGGGTGCCCAGGATGCCGGCGATCAGCGCCGAGCCTATGCCCACCAGCAGGCTGATGCGCAGGCCGTAGACGATGGCCGAGTACAGGTCGCGGCCCTGGCCGTCGGTGCCTAGCCAGTAGGTGAAGCTACCCAGGCCGTTGGCCGTGCCCGGATGCAGGCGTGCGTCCATCACGTCCAGCTGCATCAGGTCATACGGGTTCTGCGGCGTGATCCAGGGCGCGCAGAGCGCTGCCAGCAGCACCAGGGCCAGCACCGCCAAGCCGCCCAGGGCGATGCGCGATTGCGCGAAATCGGTAGCCACGCGCCACCAGATGGAGCGCTCGTCAAAATTACGCGCCGGCTTCATTTGGCACCTTCCAGCCGCGCACGCGGGTCGAGCAGGCGGTAGAGCAAGTCCACCACCAGGTTGATACAGACAAACAGGACGACGACCACCATCAGGTAGGCCACCACCACCGGGCGGTCCAGCGAGTTGATGCTGTCCAGAATCAGCTTGCCGGCGCCCGGCCAGGCGAAGATGGTTTCGGTGACTACTGCGTAGGCGATGGTCGAGCCCAGCTCCAGGCCCAGCACCGTCACCAGCGGAATCAAGGTGTTGCGCAGCACATGGGCCAGCATCACCCGCAGCGGCGACAAGCCCTTGGCGCGGGCGAACTTCACAAAGTCCTGCGGCAGCACCTCGCGTACGCCGGCCCGGGTCAAGCGCAGCACCAGCGAAATCTTGAACAGCGCCAGGTTGAACGCGGGTAGTACCAGGTGCTGCAGGCCATCCAGCGTCAGCCAGGACCAGGCAATGCCCAGGAACACACGCGTCTCACCGCGGCCGCTGGCCGGCAGCCAGCCCAGCTGCACGCTGAACAGCATGATCAGCATCAGCGCCACCCAGAAGGCCGGTAGCGAGAAGCCAACGATGCTGGTCGCCATCAAGGCCTTGGACAGCGCGTGGTCGGGCTTCATGCCGGCGAACAGGCCCATGGGCACACCCAGCAGTACGGCCAGCAGCAGCGCCGACACCGCCAGCTCCAACGTCGCCGGCAGGCGCTGCAAGATCAGCCGCACCGCGTCTTCCTGGTAGACAAAGCTCTTGCCCAGGTTGCCGCTGAGCGCGCCTTTGGCAAAGGCGAAATACTGCTGCCACAGCGGCTGGTCCAGGCCCAGGCGGGCGATGGCGGCCAGGCGCTCCTGCTGGTTCAGGTCGTCGCCGATCAGGATGTCCACCGGGTTGCCGATGGCGTGCAGGCCGACGAAAACAATGATGGTCATCGCCAGCACCACCAGCGCAGCCTGTCCGATGCGGCGCAACAGCCAGCCGGTCATGTCCGCTCCTCGTAAGCCGGAAATTCGGCGGGCGTCCACTCGTCGCCCACCAGCTCGGGTTCGGCGTAGTTTTCCATCGCGGTGAAATGCAGGGCTACGTCGTCGCTGAACAGCTTGCCCGCCAGACCCTGGGCCAGGCGCTTGGCGCCGTCGCTGATCTGCGGAATGTCGCCAGACACCGCGCCGTGCGTCAGCGCCGACGGGTAGCAGAAGCAGTGCACGCGCTCCAGGCCCGGGCAGGCGCCGGGGGTCTTTTCCTGGAACTCGAACAGCGGCCCCAGGTCGGGCGACTCGGCCAGCTCGCCATCGGCCTGGCCGGCAGCGGGCTGGTAGCGGTCTTGCCACAGCCGCACCTGGGGCGCGAAGGCGGCGAACTCGGGGCGCAGGTCCCAGTGGCTGCGGAAGCCGGTGCAGAAGATCACGAAGTCGGCGGCGATAGGCCCCTTGGCGGTTTCCAGGCGCAGTGCGCCGTCGGGCCGCAGCGCCGCCGACTGCACCGCCGCCCCCAGGTGGAAGTGGGCATTCGCGTGGCGCGACACGCGCAGCGTACTGCCCTGCGGCGGCGGCACCTGCTGCACATTGATGTAGTGGCGGATGCGCCATTTCCAGTCGTCGGGCAGCACCTGGAAGCCGTGGGCCATGCCCGGGCTGCCAGCACCCTTGCCCTTGTTGATGCGCGGCAGCTCGGCCCGGCGGACCAGCAGGTCGACGCGGGCGGCACCGGCTTCCAGCGCAGTGGCCGCGCTGTCCATGGCGGATGCGCCGCCGCCGACCACGGCCACGCGCTTGCCGGCCAGGGTCGCCGCATCCCAGTTCTCGGCCGAATGGCCCCAGGCCGCGCGCGGCAAAGCCTGCGCCCAGTCGGGCACCCAGGGGCCGCCCAGGCCGTCGCGGCCGGTGGCCAGCACCGCGTGGCGGGCCAGCACCTGGTAGGCAGCACCGTCACGCGTGCCATCGGCCAGGTCCAGCTGCACCAGGCCGTCGGCACGCGGGCGCACGGCCAGCACCTGCTGCTGGTTGCGCACGTCCAGGGCCAGCACCTGGCGGTACCAGCGCAGGTACTCGGCCCATTGCAGGCGCGGAACTTTGTCCAGCGCGTCCCAGGCGGCCAGGCCAAACTGGGCTTCGAACCAGGCGCGGAAGGTCAGCGCCGGCAGGCCCAAGGCTGGGCCGGTCAGCTCCTTGGGCGAGCGCAGGGTTTCCATGCGCGCCGTGGTGGCCCACGGGCCTTCAAAGCCCGCAGGCGCGCGGTCGAAGATACGGGCTTGCACGCCCAGGTGGTTGAGCGAAGCGGCCAGCGCCAGGCCAGCCATGCCGCCGCCGACGATGGCCACGTCCAGCACCGGCGCGCCGTCCCAGCTGCGCTGCGGCACCCAGCGGCGCGCGGGCAGGCCCAGCCACTGCAGGTCCTGGCGCAGGCGGGCTTCCAGCGCGGGCAGGCCGGTGGCAGCGGCCAGGTCGGGAGAGCGGGAATTCATCGGGACACCTTTCGGGAAACTTTTTGCGCTCCGGCCTCGTCGCCGTAAATGGCTTGCAGCAGGGCCGCGTGGTTGGAGGCGTCGTGCTGCACAAAGCCGGGCAGCGCGGAGGCCACGGCTAGCAGCGCGTCGATTACGGCCTGCACGGCGGCGGTCAGCGGCCGGGACTGGGGCGTGATCACGCCAAAGAAAAACGGGATATCCACGTCGATGGGCCGCACCACCACACCATCCAATGGCGCGCCGTGGGCTGTCAGCGGCTCCAGCACGGCCACGCCCAGCCCGGCGCGCACCAGGGCCTGGGCGTTCATCGAGGAATTGGTTTCGATCAGCGCGGCCCGCTGCTCGGGTGGCCGACCGGCACGCGCCAGCACGGCGTCCAGCCGGTGCCGCAGGCGAAACGGGTTGCTCATGGTGATGATGCGGCGCTGGGCCAGCGCCGCCAGCGGCACGGTGGCATGGACGGCCAACGGGTCGTCCTGCGCCAGCACGGCCACGCAGGGCAGCTGGGCGATCCAGTGCACGTCCAGGCCACGGTGTTCCAGCGGCAGGCTGCTGGCGCCCAGCTGCACCGCGCCGGTCAGCACGGCATGCACCACCTGCTCGGGCGAGGCGGTGCGCAGCTGGATCGGAGCCGCGCCGGTCTGCGTCTCGACGCGCTTCAGCGCCTGCGGCAGCAGCCCGACCGACAGGGCCGAGGTGGCGGCCAGCAGCAGCGGCTGGGCATCGCCGCGGGCGATTTCTGCGGCTCGCTGGTGGATCTGGCGCAGGCCGCCCAGGGCACGCTCCACGTCTTCGTACAGCAAAAAGCCCTGCTCGCTGGGCGTAACCCGCGGGCCGTTGCGCGAAAACAGTGCATAGCCGATCTCGGCCTCGAGTTCTTGCACCAAGCGCGTCACCGCCGGCTGGGAACGCGCCAACAGCTGGGCCGCAGCAGTAATGCTGCCGGTGGACATGACCGCGGCAAAGGCCTCAAGTTGTCGGAATTCCATCGCTCGTATTATCCAAATAATGAATCATGACGCATTTAGCATGCCATTTACAAATAATAAATCCGCATGTGCATATGCGGAAATCGGCCAACTGCGCGGCCAGAAGCACCGCCATGCGGCACCGAAATTTATGAAAATAATGGCTCTGGCGCATATTCCTCCTGCGCAAGCAGCTACTTTTTTAGTAGCAAATCACACACGACCCGCAGCCGAGAGGCTGTTTACACTGCGGCCACACGCAACCCCGCGGACCCGCTTGTGAACCACCTCATCCTTTCCTCCCTGTTGCCGGTGGTGCTGCTGATCAGCCTGGGCTGGCTGGCCGGCCACCGCCAGTGGATTGGCGCGGGCTCGGTCAAAGACCTGTCGAACCTGGTGTTCCTGCTGCTGTCGCCGGCCCTGCTGTTCCGGGCCATGAGCCAGGTGCATGTGGAAGAGCTGAACCTGAAACCGGTGGCCGCGTACTTTCTGGCTGCCGGCCTGATCTTTGCGGGCACGCTGCTGGTCCGCGGCTTCAACCGCACGGCCGCAGTGCTGGGCATGGCCAATACCTATAGCAACTCGGCCATGATCGGCATCCCCTTGATCGGCCTGGCCTACGGCGCGCCCGGCATGGTGACGCTGCTGACCCTGGTGGCCTTGCACGCCCTGGTGCTGCTGACCATGGCCACCGTATCTGTAGAGCTGGCCGTGGCCCACGAGGAAGCCCAGAGCGGCGGCCCGCGCCGCCACGTCGCCCTACTGGTCTGGCAGGCGGTGCGCAACGCAGTGATCCACCCGGTGCCGATTCCCATCCTGGCGGGCCTGCTGTTCGCGCAGACCGGCTGGGCCATCCCGGCGGTAGTCGACACGCCGCTGATGCTGCTGGGCCAGGCCTTTGGCCCGCTGGCACTGGTGATGGTGGGCGTGACCCTGGCGCAGAACCGCATCGGCCCACACCTGCGCGGCGCCATGGGCCTGGCCCTGGTGAAGAACCTGCTGCACCCGCTGCTGGTGGTCGCCATCGGCTGGCTGCTGGGCCTGGGCGGCCTGCCGCTGACCGTGATGGTGGTGGCCGCGTCCCTGCCCATGGGCGCGAACGTGTTCCTGTTCGCCCAGCGCTACCAGGTGAAGCAGCAGCTGATCACCGCCAGCGTGGCGGTGTCCACCCTGCTGGCCTTGGTGACGGTGTCGGCCGTGATGGCGTTTGTGGCCTGGCTCTACGGCTAAGCCAACAAACTCAGTAGCCGGCGCTGCGGTCCACCGTGTTCAGCACCGGCTGGCCGCTGCGCACGCGCTGCAGGTTGTCGAGGATCTGGCCGACGATGACTGCGGGCTGCGCGCCCGAAGCCATGTGCGGCGTGACCACCACACGCGGGTGCGCCCACAGCGGGCTGGCGGCAGGCAAAGGTTCCTGGGCAAACACATCCAGCACCGCGCCGCGCAGACTGCCCTGGTCCAGCGCCTGCAGCAGGTCATCGACCACCAGATGCTCGCCCCGGCCGCAATGCACCAGGGCCGCGCCCGGCTTCATGCTGGCGAATAGCCGGCGGTTCAATATGCCGCGGGTCGCATCGGTCAACGGCAGCAGACACACCAGCACATCGGGCGCGCGCAGAAAGTCATTCAGCGCCTCTGGCCCCGCATAGGTGGTCACGCCGTCGATGGCGTGGGCCGAACGCGACCAGCCGCTGACGGCAAAGCCCTGGGCGCGCAGCACGCGGGCCAGGTGGCTGCCCAGCGCGCCCAGGCCCATCAGACCGACATGGGTTTGCGGAGCGGCTTTTTGTACTGGCATCTTCCACACGCGCTGCGCCTGCTGCTGGACTGCCTGGTCCAGCGCGCGGTGGTAGTACAGCACGGCCCACAGCACGTATTCGGCCATGCCGGCGGCCAGACCGGGATCGACGATGCGGCATACCGGCACCTCGGGGCGCGGCTGGGCCGGGCCGAGCACATGGTCGACACCCGCGGCAATCGACGAGGCCAGGCGCAGGTTCGGCAGGGTCTGCATCAGTCCGGCCGGCGGATACCAGCCGGCCACGGCCTCTACATCGGCGGGGTCGGGCATATCGGGCCACAGGCGTACCTGCAGGCCGGGCATGCGGCGCGCGGCCTCGTCGCGGAAGAGCGGGTACAGGTCGCTCAGGTCATCGGTGGCACTACAGAGCAGCAGAGTCGGCATAGAAATCAGAGGTCAATCGCGGTAAGAAGGGTCGATGCGGTCCAGGCGGCGCAGCCAAGCCTGCCAGAGTATCTGGCGTTCGTGCTCCACGCTTTGCAGCTGCTCGCAAGCATGCTGGCTCAGGTGCGCGGGGATCGCTGTGACCGGCCCGGCGGTGGCGGCCATCTGGCTGGCCGCCATCTGGATCTCGCAGGCGCGGTTCAGGTAGAACATGATGCAGAAGGCGTCGGCCACACTGGCACCTACCGACAGCAAGCCGTGGTGGCGCAGCAGCAAGGCGATGTTCGCGCCCAGCGACTGCTGGATGCGTTCGCGCTCTCCCAGGTCAAACGCCACGCCCTCGTAGGCATGCACGCCGACGCGCTGGTAAAACTCGGTGCTGATCTGGTTCAACTGCAGCAGCCCACCCTCGCAGGCCGCCACCGCCATGCCCGACAGGGTATGGGTGTGCAGCACGCAGTGGGCGTCGTCGCGCGCCATGTGCACGGCACTGTGGATGGTGAACCCTGCCACGTTGTAGTCGGCACTGCCCGACACCACGCGGCCGCGCATGTCCACCACCAGCAGGTCGCTGGCCCGGACTTCCTCGAACAGCAGGCCGAAGGGGTTGATCAGAAAGCGGTCGTCTTCCGGTGCCGCACCGGCCGCACGCGGCAAGCGCACCGAGAAATGGGTGTACAGCGTGTCGTCCCAGCCGAACAGCGCGGCCAGGCGGTAGGCGGCCGCCAGGTCGCGGCGCAGGGTGGCTTCGTCAGCAGTAGTCGTCATATCAAGATTCCAGTCCCATGAAGCGACGGACACGCTGGGTGGTGGCATCGGGCGCGTCGGGTTGTTGTATCTGCTGTGGCGCAGCGTCGAGCTGGATCAGGCCGTTTTCCATGAACAGCACGCGGTCAGAGATAGCCAGCGCGAAGTCCATCTCGTGGGTCACGATCACCATGGTCATGCCCTCTTGCGCCAGGTCCTGGATCACCTTCAGCACTTCGCCGACCAGCTCCGGGTCGAGGGCCGAAGTCGGCTCGTCGAACAGCATCACATCGGGCGCCATGGCCAGCGCGCGGGCAATCGCCACGCGCTGCTGCTGGCCGCCGGACAGCTGGTGCGGGTACTTGTGCTGGTGCGCCAGCAGGCCGACCTTGTCAAGCAACTGCTGGGCCTGGGTCTGGCGCAGCCTGGCATCGGCTGACTGGCCGTGGTAGCGCGGCGCCAGCAGCACGTTGTCCAGCACGCTCAGGTGCGGGAACAGGTTGAAGCTCTGGAAGGCCATGCCGATGCGGCGCACGCCGTTACGCACCCGGCTGCTGTCCAGCGACTCGTTGGCGTGGATATAGCTCTCGCCAAACAGAATGACCTCGCCCTGGTCGATCTTCTCCAGCGCATTGATGGTGCGGATCAGCGAGGTCTTGCCCGAGCCCGAAGGGCCGATGATGGAGATCACCTCGCCCGCGCCGACCTTCAGGTTCACGCCTTTGAGCACCTGGTGGGCGCCATAGGCTTTATGGATATTGCGCAGCTCCAGCGCAGCGGGCTGGCCGGGTGCAGCCACCACCGGGTGTAGCGCCGCCGGGCCGCCCAGGCTGTTGCGCAGGGCGGCGCAAGCTGCATCGTCCAAGGTGGTCGGGCGACGCAGTTGCAGGTCCAGGCGCTTTTCCAGCCAGCCCAGCAGCGTGCTGAAGATGGTCACCAGCATCACGTAGTACACCGCCACACCCAGCAGGGTTTCCATCACCAGAAAATTCTGCGAATACAAGCGCAGACCGGTCATCAGCAGCTCGGGCAGCGAGATCACCGACACCAGCGAGGTCAGCTTGATGATGGTGACGAATTCGTTGATCAGCGTGGGCAACGCAATGCGAAACGCCTGCGGCACCACGATCAGGCGCATAGCGCCAAAGCGACCAAAGGCCAGCGCCCTGCCCGCCTCGCGCTG
Organism: Rhodoferax sp. OV413; assembly: GCF_900104385.1. Classification (GTDB taxonomy): domain Bacteria; phylum Pseudomonadota; class Gammaproteobacteria; order Burkholderiales; family Burkholderiaceae_C; genus Rhodoferax_B. The sequence continues at coordinate 32,720 of NZ_FNJA01000005.1, forward strand.
GCCGCGCGCCACCGACAGCAGGCCGCCGCGGTGGATTTCGGCCATGTAGGCGGCCTCGGTCAGCACCATGGCGACCAGGCCGGCAAAGAAGGGCTCGCCTATCACGCTGCGGCTCGCGGGAAAGATCTGCGGCAGGTTGAACACAAACACCACCAGCACCAGCAAGGGCACGCTGCGGAACAGCCAGATGTAAGCCCCCGCCAACGCGCTGATCCAGCGGGTTGTGGAAATGCGCGCGCAGGCCAGAAAGAAGCCCAGCACCAGGCCCAGCCCCCAGGCCAGCGAGCCCAGCTGCACCACGGTCACGCAGGCCCGCCAGAAAATCCCCATGGAAAACAAGGACCAGAAATACGACCAATCTAAATCCATGCGGATGCTCCAGCAGGCAAAAACTCTAGAAGGGGCGCAGCAACACTACGCCTCTCATTTTCTTAATCAGCAGCAAACCCAGGTGCGAAACGCCACCCCTTCCAGAGATACCGTGGAACCGGCTTAGCCGGGCCACTGGTATCGCCCCCTGCAAGGGGGTTGGCGAAAGAAGCGAAGCTCTGCAGCCTGGGGGTGTGCTTACTTTGCTGCCACGGGCTCAAGCTCGTACTTGGCGATCAGGGCTGCGTATTCGCCGTTCGCTTGCGCGGCGGCCAGGGCCTTCTCCATCGCCTGGTACAGCGCGGTGTTGCCCTTCTTCACGTAAATGCCCAGGGTTTGCGGATACACCAGGGCCGGCGAGCTGACCACGATGCGGCCCTTGCTGCGCTCGGCCAGCATCTTGGCGGCACCGGCAATTTCCAGCTGGGCCTGGATATTCTTGGACAGCAGGGCTTGCGATGCCTCGGGGGCGGTGGGGAATTCGCTCACGGCTACGGCGGGTTTGCCATTGGGTACGCAGTACTCGGTAGACAGCTTTGCCAGGGCTTTGACCCAGCTGGTGCCGGCCTGCAGGCCAACCTTCATGCCGCACAAATCCTGCTCGGTCTTGGGGGTCACGCCACCGTCTTTGGCGACCATGATGGAGGCGCCGGTACGCGCATAGGCAATGGCATCGGCCTGGGCAGTGCGCTCAGGGGTGATGTACATGCCGGAGATCACGGTATCAAACTGGCCGCTACCCAGGCCCAGGATCAGGCTGGGGAACTTGGTGTCCACAAAAGCCGGCTTGGCCTTGATGACGCGGCCCAGCATCTCGGCCACATCGGGGTCAAAGCCGACGACCTTGTCGCCCTGCCAGGATTCGAACGGCGGGTAGGTGATCTCCATGCCGACCTTGATCTGGCCGGGCACCATGGTTTGGGCGAATGCAGCCACCGGCAGCAAGGCCGCCAGGGCAACAGCCAGCAGGCTGCGGTTGAGGGATGCGGTGCGGATGGTTTTCATCATGGTGCTTAACTCCTGGGGTGGGTGGACAAACAAGGGAAACGGAAACAGGGTTCAGGCCGTGGCCTGGGACTTCAGGTGGCCAAAGCTATTGGGCTTCAAGGCGCCGTCGGGCAAGGCGATTTCACCGGCCTCCACCTTGCGCTTGAGGTAGGTATAGGTTTGCTGGGCTTGCGAATACATGTGATCGCCAATCGACAGCTCGCTGTAGCTGGCGGTGGCAGACGCACGTGCAAACTGCGGCAGCGGCCGGATGCGGGTGTGGTAGTCGCAGGCAAAGAACAGCGGGAAGGAATAGCGCTCGTGCTGCACCTTGCGCACGCGGTGCGAGGTGGCAGGGAAGGCACCGGCGGTCATCACCTCCAGCATGTCGCCGATGTTGATGACAAAGGCCTCTTCGGCCGCTTTGGAATACGGCGGCGCATCCACCCAGACGCCCTGGTCGTTCATCACTTCCAGGCCCGGCTGGTCGGCGAGCAGCAGGGTGAAACATTCATAGTCGGTATGCGCGCCGATACCGGGCGCATCGACCGCCTCGGTGTCCACCGGATAGTGGATCAGCCGCAGCTTGGAGGGTGGGCAGGTGACCATTGCCTCAAAGAAATCTTCCGGCTGGCCCAGCGACAAGGCAAAGCCGCGGAACAGCTGGCGGCCGAGGGCGAACACGGCGGCGTAGTAGCTGGCCACGGCGGCCTTGAAGCCTGGCAGATCCGGCCATTTGTTGTTGCCGATCAGCGGCGTGCCAGCCAGCACCAGCGGGTGGTCGGCGGGTGCTTCAAAGCCGATGTCGAAGGCCTCCTTGTGGTCGGGCCGGCCTTTGGAATACACCTCTTCGCCCTCGGGCACATAGCCTTTGTGGCCCCAGGATTCGCCGATGTAGTAGCGCATCTTCCATTCCATCTGCTGGGCGAACAGCGTGCGGCTGGCCTCGCGCAGGCCGGCAATCAGCTTGGCATCGATGTCGTGGCCCACGATGTAGAAAAAGCCCACATCGCGCGCGGCTTGGCCCAAGGCATCGGCCACCGTCTGGCGCTGGGCCAGGCTGTCGCTGTAGAGGCCGCTGATGTTGATCACGGGCAGGGCCGTGAAATTACGTGGTCCGGGTTGCATGCTCAAAGTCCTGCCGTGGTGGGGGGTTGGGAAATGTTGTATTGCGACCAGCGCTGGAAATGCCGTCGCTCCTCCAGCGCCATCCAGCGGTTGACCGACCACAGGTCGGCCACCGGGCTGCAGGTGTAGGGCAGCAAATGCATATAACCGTCGGGACCAAACTCAGGGGTCAGCGTGGTGGTGGCGTAGCCCTTGCGCAGATGCAGCGCCCACACCGATTCCCAGACACGCTGGTGAAACGCCAGCTCGGCGGTGTATTCGGGTGCGGCCGGATCGGGCACCTGTGGCCCCTGGGCATAGGCCACGCGGGCCTGGATGTGGTGGACACGCTCCAGGAACGGGGTCAGGTCGTCCAGTGGATCGTCCAGAAGGCGCTCACAGACCACCACCCAGTGGCTGATATCGGCGGTGTACTGCAGCTGCGGCAGCTGGCGAACAATGTCCAGCGTGACCCAGGGGCTGTACAGCGAGCTCGCGCGGTGGGTTTCAAAAGTGCAGGCCACGCCCGCCGCATCGGCCAGGGCTTGCGCACGGCCCAGAAAATCTACCTGCGCGGCCAACGGCCAACGGTCGTTGCCGGCCAGCAGGTTGACGAAACGTGGAGCCAGCTCAGTGGCGGCGTCGAAGGCCCGCGCCAGGTGCTGCAAATGCACCTCGGGGCCATCCTGCTGGCGCGGAATCACGTCGGCGCCGCTGAACACGGTTGCGATGTAGGCCAGAGCATCGGCCTGCAGGCTGTCGCGCAGCAGGCGCCGTGCTGGCGCATCCATGGGCAGGCGGGCTTCCAGGCCCGCGCAGCCGGCTTCGCGCAGCTGGGCCACGGTGGCAGCCATATCGCCTTGGGCGCCCCAGGTAGAGCGGAATATCTTGAGTTCCATGGACAAAAAAATCGGTTAGCGGTATGCCACACCCGGCAGCACACACAGCATTTCGTAAAGCAAGTTCGCTGCCAGCTGCGAGGTATTGCCACTGACGTCATACGGTGGCGAGACCTCGACCAGGTCGCAGCCAACGATGTTCAGGCCGCGGCAGCCGCGCACGATTTCCAGCGCCTGGATGGCGGTCAGGCCGCCGACCTCGGGCGTGCCGGTACCCGGTGCCCAGGCGGGGTCGATGCCGTCGATATCAAACGTCAAATACACCGGTTTGTCGCCGATCTGGGCCCGCACCTCGGCCATCAGCGGCGCCAGCGACTGGTACCAGCATTGCTCGGCCTGCACCAGGCGAAAACCCTGGTCCACGCCCCACTGGAAGTCGCCGCTCGCATAGCCTTGGGCGCGCTGGCCGATCTGCACCACCCGGCTGCAGTCCAGCAAGCCCTCTTCCACCGCACGACGGAAGGTGGTGCCATGGGCGATCTTTTCGCCAAACATGTCTTCGTTGGTGTCGGTGTGGGCGTCCACATGCACCAGGGCCACCGGGCCGTGCTTGCGCGCGATGGCCCGCAGGATCGGCAGGGTGATGGTGTGGTCGCCGCCCAGGGTCATGGGCACTACCGGGTATTGCAGCAGCTGGGTGTAGCTGTCTTCGATGATGCGCACCGACTCCAGCAGGTTGTAGGTATTGATGGCCACGTCGCCAATATCGGCCACGGCCAGCGAATCGAACGGAGCGGCGCCGGTGGCCATGTTGTACGGCCGGATCATCACGGATTCGGCCCGGATCTGGCGCGGCCCGAAGCGGGTGCCGGCGCGCAGCGAGGTGCCGATGTCCAGCGGTACGCCGATGAAGGCAGCATCCAGGCCCTCGGCGGTTTCCATGGCGGGCAGCCGCATCATGGTGGAGCGGCCGGCAAACCGCGGCATCTCGTTGCCGCTTTGGGGTTGGTACAGAACTTTGGACACCATGCATCAGCCTTTTCATCTGGCAGCACGCCTACGTGCTGCGATGGGCTGATCTTTAGCCAGTCTGGGTTATGGAAAAATAGCAGTAAACAAATAATCAGTTTGTAAATTTCATAACTAAACACAGGCTTATCCCATGGCACAAGGCGCTGATCTCAAGCTGCTGCGGATTTTTGCGGCCGTGGCCCGCCACCAGGGCTTTGCCCGCGCCCAGCAGGAGCTGAACCTCACCACCTCGGCCATCAGCACCTATATGGCCCAGCTGGAGAGCGACGTGGGCTTTTCGCTGTGCCGGCGCGGTCGCGGCGGCTTTGCGCTGACGGCCAAGGGCGAGCTGCTGTTGTCGGAAACCCTGCGCGTGCTGGGCGAGCTGGACGGCTTTGAGCGCTACACCCAGTCGCTGAAGGGCGAACTCGGCGGCACGCTGAAGATGGGTGTGCTCGACACCACGGTAACCGATGCCTCACTGCCGCTGGCCCAGGCGATCGGGGTGTTTTCCAGCAAGTACCCGGCCATGCACCTGAGCCTGCTGATCCGCAGCCCGTATGAACTGCAGAAGGGCCTGCTCGACAACGAGCTGGATATCGCCGTGGGCTTCTTCCCGGCCAAGGCCAATGGCCTGGTCTACCACCCGCTGTACCGCGAGCAGCAGTGGCTGTACTGCAGCGACAGGCACCCTTGCTTTGCCCAGAAGCACCTGCTGCCGGCGGTGGTGTCCGAGCTGAATGTGGTGAGCCGCAGCTACTGGAGCCAGACCGAGCTGGGCCGGCACGGTTTCAAGCGCAGCGTGGCCACGGTGGAGAGCATGGAAGCCCAGCTGATCCTGATACTGTCGGGCGGCTACATAGGCTACCTGCCCGAGCACTACGCCCAGTCCTGGGTCGAGCAGGGCCGGCTGAAGGTGCTGCTGCCCGCCGAGTTTGGCTACCAGTCGCAGTTCTCCCTGGTGCTGCGCCGCGGCCGCAGCCGTGAGCTACCGCTGCAGGCCATGCGCGAACTGCTGCAGCCCGGCAAGCGCGGCAGCAAGCGCTAGGACGGCAAAAATCTATAAGAAATCGGTGCCTAGCGCATATTTAGCATGCGCAACCAGCTATAAATTCAATAGCAAACAGACTTTACGGAAAATCAGCCCAGGTGGCCTATCGAACAATGGTCACCGCATTCGGTGCGAGCTTGCGCAGCAATGCGGGTTCCGCCACCGACATCAGGTCTTCGGGTTTGGATTTGGCGGGCACATGGCCCTCACGCACCGCCCAGCGCGCCTGGCTGTCCATGGTGTTGCTCAGCGACTGGTCCATGCGTACCCTGAAATCGTGCTCGCGCAAATGGGCCTCGGCCAGCGCCTGGCCCAAGCCCAGGCGTGCCATCAGCACCTGCTGCGCCTTCAAAGGCTGCTCCGCAATAAAGCGCTCGGCGCGCAGCAAGGCCTGCAGCAGCTTGAGCAAATCGGCCTGCTGTGCGTCCAGCGTGGCGCGGGTGGTGATCAGGCCAAAGTGCTGGGTATAGACGCGCGGGGCCGGTAGCAGCAGACCATTGGCGCCCAAGGCCGCCAAGGCGTTGGTGGCCACCGGTTCCCAGATGGCGGCAGCGTCAATGTCGCCCTGTTGCAGCGCCCGGACCATCTTGTCGGGCGTCAAGGAAACAATGGTTTCGTTGCGCGCGCTCAGGTTGTGAAACAGCAACCAGCTGTCGAGAAAGTACTCTGCCGAACTGCCCACCACCGTGCCGATGCGCTTGCCTGCCAGGCTGGCGGGCGTCGATACGCCGGCACTGCGGCGCGCCACCACCTTGATCTGGTTCGCCGAGGAACTGATGGACGCGATAAAAGCCAGGTCTGGCCGGGTAAAGCTGTTGACCGTGGCCACCAGCTCGGCCGCGGTGGCCAGCTGCACGCTGCCATCCGCCATCAACCGGTAGCAGTCACGGCCGCTGCTGCAGCTGCGGGTGGTTACCGCCACACCTTCGCTGTCAAAGTAGCCGTTGGCCTGCGCAACATAGAAAACCAGCGACACCGGCCCTTCCGCCAGCGCCACGCTCAAGCCGGCCGCCGCGGCAGACCCGCCGGCGGTAGCCAGCAGCATGCATACGCTCCAGAAAACAGCAAGCCTGCGCGGAATACCCATTGACGATGCCCTCCTGTAAAACGCTCTCTGGCATCTTAAAGTTGCCAACAGAAGGACGCGCTGGGGGGCCAGTGTTATGCCCCCCTTTTGAGGGACGAAACATCCACGGTCAGCGCATACAAGCCGCGCACGCCGCCGTCCGGATGCGGATCGGGGACGTAAGAGGTATGCATGGAGCGCGTGACGCCCTGCATCGCCATCTCACTATCGAACTCCACGCGCTCACCGGCAAAAGCCCGCTGTAGGTAGGGCAGGCGTTGCTCATACAGCGGTACACCGCCCACCTCGCGCAGGTGCATGCCAATCAGGCTTGCCGGATCGGCGCCCAGCCAAAGGCGGTAGGTGTCGTTGGCAAACTGGATGTGGTGCCCGGTATCGATGTACGAAATGAGCACCGGAACATTGTTGGTGATGGCGCGCAAAAACTGCTCGCTGCGCGCCTGCTCCACCTCGGCACGCCGCCCCCGGGTCACGTCAAACGTCATCACATAGAAACCGCGCACCGAACCATCTTCGGCCCTGTCCGGCACCATGTGCGCCTGGAAGTAAGCGCCCTTGCCTTTGTGCTGGATATGCCCTTCAAAATGGGCTACCTCGCCCTTCAACACCTGCCGCACATGGGGTTCATGGATGGCATAAGCCTCTTCGCCAAGACCGGAGCGCAGCGTGTAGCTCTCGGTATCTTCCGCCTTGATGCCGTAGACCCGGAGCACGGTGCTGTTGGCATACAGGCAGCGTTCATCCCGGTCGAAATAGCCCACCATGGCGGGGATATGGTCGGTGATGTCCCGCAAGCGGCGTTCACTGGCGAGTAGCTGGGTTTCGGCCCGTTTGCGTTCGGTAATGTCGCGCAGGAATGCATTGGCGCCATAACGCTCACCGTCACGGACTGCTGCCACCGACAGTTCAATCGGGATCAGCTGGCCCTGCTTGTTCTGCCCCTGGATTTCGATGCGCCGGTTGACTATCGGGCCTTCGCCGGTCAAGGCAAACTTATCCATTCCGTGGGTATGGGCAGCGCGCGCCTCAAGTGGAATCAAGAACTCCGTCAAAGGCTTGCCCAGCACCTCGTCGCGCTGCCAGCCAAAGGTTATCTCGGCCTGGCGGTTCCATTCATGCACGCGGCTGTCGGCATCGATACCGATGAAGGCGTCCGGGGCGTGCGTCAGGATACTGCGCATGCGCTGCTCGCTTTGCGCCTGCGCCAGCTCCGCACGTTTGCGCTCGCTGATGTCGAAAGTCATTTCGTAAAAGCCGTTGGCTTGGCCTTCTGCGTCGGTGTCGGGAATGTAGACCGAGTGGTAGTAAACGTCGCCTTGCGCATGCTGGACCTTGCGCTCAAATGCGCAACGCTCGCCACGCAAGGCAGCCTCTACGTGCACGGCTATATCCGTATCCGGCCCACCATGGGCGTCCACCACTTTGCGGCCAAACAAGGCGTCGGCGTCTTGCCCCATGGCTTGCTGCAAGCCCGCGTTGGTGAAGGTGTAGCGCCCTTCCTCATCGACATGGGCTATGCGTGCCGGCAGGTTATCGGCCACCGCTTTCAGCTGCTTTTGCGTGCGGTGCATCTTCTCCAAACTTTTAGCCAGCGCCACGGTCATTTCGTTGAACCGGCGCGACAACTGGCCGAACTCGTCATTGCGGTTGTAGGCGGTGCGGACGGTCAGGTCGCCACGCGCTACAGCAGCCGTGGCATCGTCCAGCTGGCTGAGCGGGCCCAGCACGCGCCGGCGCACCAGCAGAGATACCGCCACCAGAATGGCGAGCATCGCCAGCGGAGATGCAATGGCCAGCGCCTGGAACCGCAGTTCAGCCTGGCGCCGGTTGCGCGCAGCCTCCTGGTACCACTGGTACGCAAGATCGCTCATGGCCTGGGTGCTGGTCAGCAGCTGGTCAATCAGCAACTCCTTGCGGCGCTGGTTGAAGCTATCGGCGTCCTGGGGCAGTTGCTGCAGGCTGGAGAACAACTCTGGCAGCGCTTGCACCACCGAGCGGAACTCCAGCAGAGTCGGGCCGATGCCAGCCTTCGTGTATTCCTCCTGCAGCAAATCCACGATTTCGCCGTGGCGCTGCCGCCATTGCTGGGCCGAACGGTCCTCGGCATGGCGCACATATTCCTGCGTCAACACCAGCAGGCCCGACACCTCGTGCGAGGCGGTCTGCGCGCGCGACTGGCGTTCGTCGGCGGCATTCTCGTCACGGGCGGCACTGACGGTAAACACGGCCACAACGAGGCCCACCAACAAGGTCAAAGAAATCGCGGCAATCAGCTGGGTTCTCACGCGCATAGCAGCTAAGGGTGGATGCCTACCGCCGACGGGTTGACCGTCTTGAGAGGGGCCATATGCATTAATCCAAGAAAATTGGGCGTCGCGGCCCCGGTTACGTGGCCCTCACGGCGGGCCCATCGGGCCTCGCCCTCCATGGTGCTGATGAGGGACTGGTCCAGCCCCAGCCGGTAGGTGGCACCAGCCCACACCCAGTCGACGAAGCCTTGGTCCAACTTTAACGCGTTGCGCAACACCAATTTGGCATCTGCGGGCGAGTCCCGGATGAAGCGTTCGGCGCGCTCGACGGCACGTAACAGCCGCACCAGGTCGTTGTCGCGCTGTTTGACCACGTTGCGATGCGCCACCAGGTTGAAAGTCAGGATGTAGGCCCGGTTGGGCGGCAGAACGACAGCATTGTGGCCTAGTGCCTTGATGGCAGAATAGGCATACGGCTCCCATAGGGCGACGGCGTCAATCTGCCCATTCTGCAGGGCGGTGGACATGTCCTCCGGCTGCATATTCACCACGGTCAGATTTTGCGGGTTCAGACCTATGGTCAGCAGATACAGTTCCAGAAAGTACTGGCTGGAGGTACGGGCAACCGCCCCGACACGCTTGCCCGTTAAGTCCATAGGCTTGGCGATGCGGGAGCGCGTATGGGCCAACAGCTTCACGTCCTGGCTGGTTGTGACCATGGTTGCGATCACGGCAAAGTCGGTTCTCTCGAAGCTGTTAAAGACGATGGGCAACTCACTCGATGTAGACACATCGGCTTGCCCCTCGAGTACCAGCTGCAAGCAGCGGTGGCCGCCGCTGCACTCGGTCAGTGTCACGTCCAGCCCCTCATCCGCGAAGAATCCTTTTTGGCTGGCGATATAGATCGGCAGCGACAAAGGCGTCTTGGCGACGGCAATATTCAAGGCCTCGGCCTGCGCGGCAGCAGCACCGGCAGCCATCGAGGCAAGCACTCCCATACGGCATAGGCCACCGCACAAACGAAGACCGGCTTTCGTCCAACGGTTGCGTCGAAAACAATTCGATAGCTGCATGGCGTCGCCCCAGGATTTTGGAATGGGATGGTGTGTTGTGACTTATTCTTGCACGCCATGCAGCGAAGTAGCGCGCAAATTCTGCGTCGCCGGGGTAGACACCCAAAAGGAGTGGACGAGCATGACCGGCGCAGCGGCCCATCGCTGCATACAGGCGCCTTTAGACGCCGCAAGTTCTAAGACTTACACGTAGACGTCTACAGACCCACCCAGGCCCGGTGTGCGGGCCGAGCTTGCATCGTTGGCCTTCACTTGCTTGGCAGCTTGGGCCGCGAGCTGTTTGCTCATCTGATCTTGCTGGCTTTGCCGCTGTATGGCGGCAATCTGCTGCTGCACCATCTGGATCTGGTTCTGGATCAGTTTCACCCTTTCCTCTTTGGCTTTGGGCTCCATATCCAGCGATGCCACGTTCTTCAGCTGGTCTGCTAGCTGACGCAACTGCTTTTGCAGCGCAGCGATGTCGCCGCCAGCCTTGGAACCCAGCCCACCCGTCGAAGTTGTTGAGGAAACTTGCATACAGCTGTTATCGGCAGAAACAGCAAAGTCTGAAGAGCTACCGCTGCGTAAAGTAAACCAAGCGCAAAAATTTGTTTGCAGCTACAATAAACATTCCATCCAGATGGTTTCTTTATGACATTAGCCCACCAACGACAAAAACAGCCCGAACTGGTCCGCAGCCAATTGCTGGCCGTCATGCGGGAGCTGCTGGTGCTTGAAGGTTCGCAGGCGCTGACCCTGGACGCCGTCTCCAAGCGCGCAGGCGTCACCAAAGGCGGTCTCCAGCATCACTTTCGCAGCAAGCAGGCCTTGCTGAATGCGCTGTGCGACCAGCTTTTTGAAGAATTTGAAGAGCGCTACGAACACGCGCTCAGCATCGAGGACGAAGCCCCGGGCCGGCATGCCCGGGCCTACATACGCACCTGCTTTGACAGCGGTGGCGATTGCAAGCAGGTGGAAACACAGCGGGCCATCGCCCTGCTCGCCTTGAGCTTGCCCGAGTGCCGCGAGCGCTGGAACACCATGATGCGGCTGGCTCTGAGCCAGGATGGATCTACCCCAGAGGTCGCCAATCTGCTGCTGGTCTGCCGCTTGGCGGCCGACGGCTTCTGGTTCGCCCAAATGCTGGATGCCTACGACCTGGACGAGCCACGCAAGGCCAGCATTCTTCTTGTACTTTTACGTTTATGTGACGAGGCGGTGAAATGAACCTGACCACAAGCTATCTGCTGCTGGGCATCGCGATCCTGGCGGAAGTATCTGGAACCACGGCCCTCAAGGCGTCTGATGGATTTACACGCCTGGTACCCAGTCTGGTGACGGTGGTGGCGTACGCAGCATCCTTTTATGTGCTGTCGCTGACACTCAAGACCCTGCCTATCGGGATTGCCTACGCCATCTGGTCGGGTGCGGGCATCGTGCTGATTTCGACTGTGAGCTGGATCTACTACGGCCAGCGCTTGGACCTTCCGGCCATGCTGGGCCTGGGCCTGATCATCGCCGGTGTACTGGTGGTGAATCTGTTCTCCAAGAGCATGACGCACTGACACCCGACTGGGGCTTCGCCAAAGCCTGCAGCTGCAGGCCCGCCTCGACAACGACGCTCACGCGGCTGGCGAGCACTCCCGTATCGCCGCCAACAAAGCCAATGCCGCCACCGACAAATGGGCACCAGCCCGCGTGGTGACGCCGATATGGCGCTGCAAGCCCTCCATCGGGAACCGTAGCACGCACAGCTGGCCGGCGTCCACTTCGTAGCGCAACTGGTGGGTGGACAAGACCGTCAGCATCGGTCCCTGCAACAGCAGGCCCCGCACCATTGCCAGATCGCCGGTTTCCACCGCGGGGATCGGCGCAGCTTCGCCATGCGCCGCAAAGAAGGTGTCCAGCGATTCGCGCAAGGGCGTGCCGGAGCGTGACAGCACCCACGGGAACTCCCGCAGATCCTGGAACCGGATGCGGCGGCGCCGATTCAACGGGTGATGGGCAGAAGCCATCAGACCCAGCCGATCCGCAAACAAGGGTTCGCTGGTCAGCGCCTTGTCGACCAAAGGACGCAACGCGCCCAGGATGAAATCCACCTTGCCGCTCAGCAGTCCGGCGCACAGCTGCTCGTAAGGGCTTTCGACAGACCGCACCTGCAAGCGGGGGTGCTTCGCCAGCAAGCTGCTGATGGCGCATGGCAGCACATGGGTGCGGACCAGCGGCAATGTTCCGACAGTAATAACACCTTCCATATCGCCCCTGGCCGCCGCCACATCGTCTTCGAGATAGCGCAGTTCGGCCAGTACCCGGTCGAAACGGCGTACCCATCGGGCGCCTGCATCGGTCGGCATCAGGCCGCGTGCGGTGCGCAGAAAGAGCTTGTGCCCCAGTGCGCTCTCCAGCCGGGCCACCGCCGTGCTGACGGCCGGCTGTGAAACCCCCAGGTGCCGCCCCACCGTCGGCATGTGGTGGACTTCGGCCAGCAGGGAAACGGCCAGCAGGCGTTTTTCGTCGTAGAGAGCATCGACCGCCGCAGCAGTCAAAGAGTCTCGTCCCGCCGTGGCCTCGTCCAACACAGTGCCCAGTTCCTGCTCGATACGCAGGAAGCGCTGGTGGGCCAGCTCCCCCATCGGGGTCAACAGCATGCCCCGCCCCTTGCGCTCAAACAGCGCCGTGCCCAGCGAAGCCTCGAGCAGCCCCACCGACCGGCTGACGGCGGACGCAGCACGCAGCAGAGGTTCAGCGGAAGGACGGATGCCCCCCAGACGCACGACGGCGCCAAGGGTCCGGAGCTTGTGCAAGGAAAGCATGGATCACAGCGTCAAAAAAAGCGCCATCGTGCCATGCTTTTTGATTCACCCCATCATCCGATTCGAACAGTGCCACGGCGATAAAGCAACCTTGGATGGGACAAGGCTGCACACAATGCCATCCAGCGACTGGGACAGCAACAGCACCATTCCGCTGGGATAGGCATTGATAAAACGCAACTTTTATCCCTACAACAAGGAGACAGGCATGGACACGGTTCTCGGCATCATCGGCTACGGCGAGGTGGGCGGCATTTTTGGCCGCGGCTTGCGCGGCAAACCCGGAGTGGCATCGGTCCACGCTTGGGATCTGAAGTTCGCCGGTACCTCGGGCGCGCAGGCACGCGCAGCCGCGCAGGCGCACGGCATGCAAGTCGCAAGCGACATGGCGGCCCTGTGTGCGAGCAGCAACTTTCTGGTGTCGGCAGTGACGGCATCGAACACCTGGGCGGTCGCGGAGGAAGCCGCGCGCCATGTGCGTCCGGGCACGGTGTTTCTGGATCTGAATTCCGCTTCGCCCGGCACCAAGCTGCGTGCGGCCCAAGCGCTGGAGGCGGCAGGCGCGCAATATGTGGAAGCCGGTGTGATGACCTCGGTACCGCCCTATGGCATCCGCGTGCCTATGCTGCTGGGTGGCGAACACGCTGCAACCCTGGCACCCCAGCTTACGGCCTGGGGCATGGATGCGAAGGCGGTGTCGGACAAGCTCGGCATCGCCTCGGCCATCAAGATGAGCCGCAGCATCATGATCAAGGGCCTGGAAGCCCTGGTTGTGGAAAGCTATACCAACGCCCGCCGCTATGGCGTCGAAGACCATGTGCTACCCACGCTGAAAGAAACCTTTCCCCAGGTCGACTGGGAGGTGCAAGGCGCCTACTTCTTCAGCCGGGTTGTGCAGCATGGCAAACGCCGGGCCGAGGAGATGCGCGAATCGGCCCTGACCGTAGAAGAAGGCGGCTTCGCTCCCGTGATGGCCAGTGCCATCGCCGAGAAGCAGGATTGGGTGGCCGGACTGGCACGCGAAGGTGTATTCGACGGCATCGCCGACAAAGCCCCTTGGCAAGCCTATGCAGACCGGCTTATCGCCCACGCAGGCAAGGCCTGATACCTACAAGCGCCACTCTTCCCCGTAAAAATCCAAGGAGACAAGCATATGAAAACCCTCAATACCTCGGCGTCCCGCCGCCACTTCAATTTGGCGCTGCTGGCCTCCGCATTCCCGCTGTCCGCTGCGGCGCAGTCGACCGCAAGCAGTTTCCCCAACAAGCTGATCCGCATGGTGGTGCCTTTCACGCCCGGCGGTTCGACCGACATCCTCGGCCGCACCATAGGCCAGCAGCTGACCCAGGCCTGGGGCCAGTCGGTGGTCATAGACAACGTGCCCGGCGCCGGGGGCAGCATAGGCGCGGACAAGGTCGCCAAAGCGCCAGCCGACGGCTACACCTTGTTGATGGGCCATATCGGAACGCTGGCGGTGACGCCGTCGCTGTATCCGCGCCTGCCCTATGACCCGATCAAGAGCTTCGCCGCGGTAGCCTGGGTCGCGCGGGTGCCCAACGTGCTGGTGGTACACCCCTCGCTGCCGGTGAAGACAGTGCAGGAGCTGGTTGCCTATGCCAAGGCCAACCCAGGGAAGATCAACTACGGATCGGGCGGCAACGGCAGCGCAGCGCACATCGCCACCGAATACTTCAAGCTGCAGACAGGTACCCAGATGCAGCACGTGCCGTACAAAGGGACCGCACCCGCGGTGACCGACCTGGTAGCCGGGCAGATCCAGCTGATGTTCACCGGCGTACCGGCAGTGATGGGCCAGGTCAAGGCCGGGCAGCTGAGGGCGTTGGCGGTGTCGTCGCCGAACCGCGTCAAGGCGGTGCCCGACTTGCCCACGGTCGCTGCCAGCGGCTACCCAGGCTTTGAAGCCGACCAGTGGTACGGGGTAGTGGCACCCGCCGGAACCCCACCCGACATCATCGCCAAGCTGAACCAGCAGATCAACCAGGCACTGGCCTCGCCAGAAATCGGCAACCGTCTGGCCAGCGAAGGTGCCGAGGCCATGCCTAGCCCGCCCAAGGTATTTGCCGACCTGATCGTCAGCGAACTCTCGCGCTGGCGCACGGTGATCGAAAAAGGCGGCGTCAAGGTGGAGTGAAGCTTGCGCGCAGTGGCCCAGACGGGCTAAGCCCACATTGTCAGGAATTTAGAACAAAACCGACGTCCAGCGCTTATTACATAAGCGCAAGCAGCTATCGTTTAAATAGCAAATGAAGATAAGGACGAACCTACCAAAGAGCAGAGTCGCGCATGCCAATCAGCCGTTTGCGCTCTTGGCGTTTCCGGTAGCGCAACACCAGGCCGGCGATAAGCCACGCGAAGCCGCCACACAGCAAGTCCTCCCAAAGGCTGAGATTGCGCCCCAACCAGAGCGGCGCCACAGCGAACGCACCTGCGGCAGCAAGCACAGCGGTAAAAGACATCAGGGCTATGTTCAACATGGGGTTCGGAATTTGGTATTTCGAAGCTAGCAATTGCTCTCCATCCAAACAGCCGCGGCCTTTCAAAGTTTCAGAAGATTGTGGGTCAACCGCCGCCCTAAAAGCTAGAGGATGCTCACGAAACGCGAACATCGAACCAGGCCTCGGGCAGATCGCCCAGGCCTTGCAGGCCTGCCGTACGTGCCGTGTTGCAGGCCAGATGCCATTGGCTTACCAGCCGACGGGCTTCGTCGGTGAGCTCGGACACATCGCCATCGTCCGCCAGGCGCTCTACCGCCTTGAGTGCATGCACAACATCCTCTGGCGGGCCGATACGCCGCTCAAGCGCCTTGCAGTAGCGCGCCTCCGCGGCAACCCGCTCTTTGGTGGGTAGGTCGGGATAGTCGGTAAGAGTGACGGTGTACAGGGTTTCGATCAGGGCTTCCATACGGGTTCCTTGCATGCGGGGATTTACAAAATACTGTATTAATATACAGCATTAAACCCCGTACGCATACCTGTGGGAGCGACTTCTGCTACCGTGGGTTGGGCTCGATCCGGGCCGCCACTTTCGCACCTCTCACACTATCGGATGATGAAAACCTTCTCTGTTTTGTTTGTCTGCATGGGCAACATTTGCCGCAGCCCAACCGCCCATGGCGTGTTCCAGCACAAGGTGAGCGCGCTCGGCCTGGGCCAGCAGATCCAGGTGGATTCTGCCGGCACCCACAACTACCATCCGAACAGTCCACCGGACACCCGTTCGCAAGCACATGCATCCCGGCGCGGCTACGACCTGTCGCGCCTGCGGGCCCGCCAGATGCTGGACGCGGACTTTGAAGCCCACGACCTGATCCTGGTGATGGACTGGGACAACCTGGCCTTGGCACAAAGCGAAAGCCCGTCCCGCCACCACGCCAAGATCCGGCGTTTGACCGAGTTCTGCGAGCGCCACAACAGCCCGGTGGTGCCAGACCCTTATTACGGCGGCGACCGCGGGTTTGAGGAGGTACTGGACCTGGTCGAAGATGCCTGCGACGGTCTGCTCAAATATGTGCGGCGCCAGTTGGCTACTTGAGTGCGGAAATCTCCCGGCTTTTGATCAAGCGGGCGCGCAAGATATTGCGGCTGATTCCCAACAGCTTGGCGGCCTGCACCTGGTTGCGGTGGCAAAACTCGAATGCCGCGCGCATCACGGTGTCTTCGATCTGTTCGAACAGATCGTCATGGGATTTGTTGAACAAGCCGTGTAGTGCCGCCTCCAGCGCCTGCTGTGGTGTGCCCTGGGGCGCTTCGCTCTCTGCGGGGCGACGCTGGATCTGCATCGACGACAGATGCAGGTCGTCCGCACCCAAAACACCATGTTGGCAAATCAACAACGCATGGTGGATCACGTTTTCCAGTTCGCGGATATTGCCGGGCCAACTGTGCTCGCCCAGCTTGCGTTCGGCCTGCGCATCCAGCCGCACCGGACCATAGCCGAGTCGGCCGCGGTATTCCTCGATGAAATGGCGCGCCAGCGGCAGGATGTCGCCGGGCCTATCGCGTAGCGTGGGCAGCGCCAGTTGCACCACATGCAGGCGGTAGAACAAGTCTTCACGGAAATGGCCAGCGGCCACCGCGTCCTGCAGCCGCACATTGGTGGCCGCCACCACGCGCACGTCGATGGGCACGCTTTTGCGCGAGCCCAGCCGCACCACTTCACGCTCCTGCAGCACCCGCAGCAACTTGACCTGGATGGACAGCGGCAAGTCCCCAATCTCGTCCAGAAACAAGGTGCCGCCATTGGCCGCTTCAAACCAGCCGGTCTTGGCCGCAAAGGCGCCGGTGAACGCGCCTTTCTCGTGGCCAAACAACTCGCTCTCCACCAGCGTCTCGGAGAAAGCCCCGCAGTTGACCGCTACGAACGGGCGGCTCCGGCGCTGGCTCAGGTCGTGCACATGGCGGGCGATCAACTCCTTGCCAGTGCCCGTCTCGCCGATGATCAACACGCTGGCATCGCTGGGCGCCACCATGCGGATGCGCTCCAGCAAGGCCACCGAGCGCGGGTCTTCAAATACCTGGGCGGTCGCGCGGATGGAGGTGGTCAGCTTGCGCGGGTCGGGCAAGGTCAGCAGTTGCGGCGGCTCCCACAGCCGATCTGCGGGCTCAAAGACATCCGGTGTGTGCAGGTAGCTGGACTGTATGTTCATGAGTAAAAGCTCGGTACGGGATATTGCTGTTTCAACGCCCACTCGCCGATCTCGCGCAGCTTGTAGGCCACCGGGTCGTGCAGACTATGGGTGCGCAGGTTGCGCCAGTGGCGGTCCAGCCGCAGACCACCATGGGTGGCGCGGGCACCCGCCACATCGAACATGCGGGTACAGATATCCAGCCCGGTATGGGTGGCGGCCACCTTGGCTGTGGCGACCGCCAGCGCCGTCTCGCCGCGTTCTTTTTCGGTCAACGCCGCACCCCGCAGCCAGGCTGTATCCAGGCGCTCGGCTGCGCGGTCGGCCAACACGCGCACACCCTCCAGGCCCACCCAGAAGTCACCGTAGTGGCCCAGCACATAGGGATCGTCTGTCATCTGCGCCACCTTGGCCGCGTGCCAGGGCCGGGCTTCATGCAAGGTGTAGTAGCGGGCGTCGTTGAAGGCCGCTTCGGCAATCCCCAGGTAGACATTGGCCAGCACCAGCTGCGACACCAAAGGCCGCAGACAGGCAAACGGTGTGGACAAGGGCCCGGGGTCGACCAGCAGTTCATGGTGCTCCACGCGCACTTTTTCAAACGTCACGCTGCCGCTGTCAGTCTGGCGCTGGCCCATATTGTTCCAGTCGGGCGATACCGAAATGCCCGAACGGCCGGTGGGCAGCGCCGCAACCAGTAAAGCCCCGGTATCGGCTTCACGGGCGGAAGCGATCAGCATCTCGGAATCCAGCGCGCCCGAACAAAAACTCTTTTGCCCGGTGAACTCGCGCCAGGGACCGTGCACGGTCGACAGGGTTCTGTCGTCCAGCGGATTCAGCGCATTGCCCCAGAACCAGCGCCGGCGCGCGGTCTGCTCAAACCAGGGCTGCCACTGCTGCGGCTGGGCGAACAGGCGCACTGTGGCCAGCATCAAATGGTGGAAGCCGAACACATGTGCCAGCGAACTATCAGCCTGGGCCAGCAGCCGCACCACCTCCAGGGTTTCGCGCCAGTTGGCCCCCATGCCGCCGAACTCGGCCGGAATGCTCAAGGCCAGCAGGCCGCTGCTGCGCAAGGCATCGCGCTCGGCCTTGGGCGTGCCGCCACGCTCGTCCCGCTCCGCAGCCGTGGCAGCAAAAATGGCTGCCAGCTGCTGGGCAACTTGCTGCGGCGATGCTGGCTGCGCAGCAGCCGCGTCGGCATCCAGAACAGGCGGGGTGGCTTCCATCAAAACAGTACTCACGTGCGTAACCTTGGGTTGCTGCGTATCCAGCAGATTCTGCGGGTTTCGGGCGCAAGACCAAGCACGCAATTCAGATATGCATAGGCGAAATGCGTCTGTAGCAGCAACCCAGCCTTTATCCTGCGTAGACGCCAGCAATGCTGGTGATGGACTGCTGCTGTAGCAGCAGAAAAACACATCGACGGCCACGCCACCCAGGGGATGCCGCACTGGCATGCTTACTGCTGATCCATGGCATCAGCTTTCACGTTAGCGACATCTCTACAAAGGCCTGCCATGCAGATTTTCTGGTTTCTTCCCACGCACGGCGACAGCCGCTACCTGGGCACTTCGCGCGGTGCGCGCACCGTCAGCCACCACTATCTGCGGCAGGTGGCGCAGGCGGCGGATGAGCTGGGCTACGAGGGCGTGTTGATCCCCACGGGCCGGTCCTGTGAGGATTCCTGGGTGGTCGCGTCGTCGCTGGCCGCGTGGACCGAACGGCTCAAGTTCCTGGTGGCGATCCGCCCCGGCATCATCTCGCCCACGGTGTCGGCGCGCCAGGCGGCCACTCTGGACCGCTTCTCCAATGGGCGCCTGCTGATCAACGTGGTGACCGGTGGCGACCCGGACGAACAGCATGGCGACGGCAGCTTTCTGACCCATGCCGAGCGCTACGAAGTCACCGATGAATTCCTGCGCATCTGGCGCGGTGTGGCCGCCGGCGAAACCGTCAATTTCAGCGGCAAGCACCTGCGCGTGGAGAACGCCAAAACCTTGTATCCCCCGGTGCAGAAGCCGTATCCGCCGCTGTGGTTTGGTGGCTCGTCCGACGCAGCAATTGCCCTGGCCGGCGAGCAGGTGGATGTGTACCTCACCTGGGGCGAACCGCCCGCCGATGTGGCCGACAAAATCGCCAAAGCCCGGGCCGCCGCCGCCGTGCATGGGCGCACGCTGCGCTTCGGCATCCGCCTGCATGTGATCGTGCGCGAGACCAGCGAGGCAGCCTGGCGTGCGGCCGACGAACTGATCTCCTTCGTCACCGACGACACCATTGCAGCTGCGCAAAAAGCCTTCTCGCGTTTCGACTCGGTAGGCCAGCAACGTATGGCCGCCCTGCACGGCGGACGCCGCGACAACCTGGAGGTATCGCCCAACCTCTGGGCCGGTGTCGGCCTGGTACGCGGCGGTGCCGGCACGGCGCTGGTGGGCAATCCGCAGGAGGTGGCGGCCCGCATCCAGGAATACGCGGCGCTGGGCGTCGATACCTTCATCTTCTCGGGCTATCCGCATCTGGAGGAGTCGTACCGTGTCGCGGAATTGCTGTTCCCGCTGCTGCCCCTGGAGAATGCCCGCCCACCCGGCACGGCCAACATCACCGGCCCGTTTGGCGAGGTGATTGCCAACGACATCGTGCCCCCGGCCGCCCGCGCACCGCATGCAGCCGCGCGCGAGGAGACCGCTGCATGAAGCATTTCCAGTCGGAGACCGGAGAAGGCGAGGGTGAGGCCCGCCTGCCTTGGCAGGACAGCGTGGAGTCCGTCACCCAGGCGCTGGCCGCCACCGCCGTGGCCCGCGACCAACGCGGTGGCACCGCCAAGGCCGAGCGCGATGCCATCCGCGCCAGCGGCCTGCTGGGCCTGAGCGTGCCCACCGCACTCGGCGGACTGGGCGCCAGCTGGCAACAGACGCTGGAGGTGGTGCGCGGCTTTGCGCGGGTCGATAGCGCGCTGGCCCATCTGTTCGCCTTCCACCACCTGCTGCTGGCCACCACGCAACTGTTTGGCCGCCCGGCGCAGTGGCAGCCATGGATAGAGCAAACCCTGGCGCAGCGCTGGTTCTGGGGCAATGCACTGAACCCGCTGGACAAATCCACCCATGCGCTGCAGCAGGCCGATGGCAGCTACACCTTCACCGGACGCAAGAGCTTTTGCTCGGGTGCCAGCGACTCCGACATGCTGCTGGCCTCGGCCCTGGACGTGCATGGCCGCCTGCTGATCAGCGTGGTGCCCACCGCCCGCGCAGGCATCCGCGTGCTGAACGACTGGGACAATATGGGCCAGCGGCAAACCGACAGCGGCAGCGTCATCTTCGACCAGGTGGCGGTGGCCGCAGATGAGTTGCTGACCGACCCCGGCCCGCTGTCCACGCCCTACGCCTGCCTGCGCCCCTTGCTGGCACAGCTGATCCTGGCCCACATCTACCAGGGTCTGGGCGAAGGCGCACTGGCCGAGGCCCGCCAATTCACCTTGCAGCAAGGCCGCCCATGGATGGCCTCCGGCGCGGCGTCAGCCCAGCAAGACCCGTACATCCTAGGCCATTACGGCGACTTCTGGCTGGCACTGGAAGGCTCGCGCCTGCTGCTGCAAAACGCCGCAGCCGCCTTCGACCAAGCCTGGGCCAGCGGCACGGCGCTCACCGAGGTCGAGCGCGGCGCCGTCGCCATTGCCGTGGCCGCCGCCAAGGTGGCCACCACCCGCGCCAGCCTGGATGTCGTGCACAGGATGTTCGAAGTCACCGGCGCCCGCGCCACCACGGCTGCACTGCGGCTGGACCGCTATTGGCGCAATCTGCGCGTGCACACCTTGCACGATCCGGTGGACTACAAACTGCGCGAGCTGGGCGACTGGGCGCTGAACGAAACCCTTCCCCATCCCAGCTTCTATTCCTGACCCATCCACCCCCTTGCCGGCCCCGCGGGCCCACAGCGAAAGCTGTGGGCCCGCTTTGGCTTTGGCGGGCTGCTTGTTTGGCAGCAATCTGTTTGCAACATGCTGCAGGCACAGCAAACAGTAAATCTCCCGGATACGTAAGCTCTTGATTCATAAAGACAAGTGGACTGGCACGCCATTCGCATATATGCAACGCACCGCAAATTTACCGCGGCTTCTATGCAGACGGCATATCAACATCAACCCAGCGAGATCACCATGGCTCCATTCGATGCATCCCCCTTCAACCGCCGTCGCTTCCTGGGCACGGCATCCGCCCTGGGCGCAGCGGGCATGCTGGCCGCCTGCGGCAAAGAGCCTGCTGCACCCACACCGGCTGCGTCCGCACCAGCCCCCGCCGCCAGCACGGACACCAAGAAATACGCGGGCCAGTCGTTGAACCTCTTGTTCAACCAGCCCCACGCCGTGGCCGGCAAGCTGCTGGCCGAAGACTTCGAGGCCTTGACCGGCGCCAAGATCAACATCACTCCCGTGCCTTACGACCAGCTGCATGCGCAGGCCACGCTGGACGTGCAGTCGGGTGCCAACCAGTTCGATGTGATCGATTATTTCTACCATACGCTGGGCGCGCTGGTGTCCGACAAAGTGGTGGTAGACGTGACCGACTGGATAGCACGCGACCAGGCGCAGATCGAGCCCGCCGACTTCCTACCCTCGCTGTACGACACCTACACCTTGCGCAACGGCCGCCGCTGGGGCCTGCCCTACGACGGCGATACCCATGTGCTGTTCTACAACACGGAAATCTTTGCCCGCCACCAACTGAGCGCACCCAAAACCTGGGAAGACTATTACCAGGCTGCCAAGCTGATCACCCAGAAGGAATCGGCCAACGGCATCTACGGTGCCGCGGTGCAGGGCTTCAAGATCCCGGTGATCGTGGGCTCGTCCTACGCCAACCGGCTGGCCGGCTTTGGCGGCAGCTTCTTCACCGCCGATGGCAAGCCCGCGCTTACCAGCCCAGAAGCCATCGCCGCCGCCGAAGAGCTGCTGCGCATCGTGCCCTACGCCCTGCCCACCCCGGCCGAGACCGCGTTCGAACACGCGTTGCCCGCCTTCCTGTCCGGCAAGGCCGCGATGATCGACTTTTGGACCGATCTGGGCGTCACCGCGCAAGACCCGCAGTCGTCGCAGATCGTAGACAAATGGGCGCTGGTGGCCTTGCCCGTGGGCGGTAAAAACACCACGCCGCGGGCCGCCCTGAATGCCGGCTTCGGCCTGGGCATCACCACTGGCACCAAGAAGACCGAGCTGGCCTGGGAATTCATCAAATGGGCGACCAGCAAGGATGTTTCGCTCAAGCAGGACGTGCTGCCCGGCAGCGGCATCGACCCGAACCGCAGCTCGGTGCTCAACAGCCCGGTGTATGGCAAGGCCGCGCCTGCGCTGCAGGCCGAAATCCAGGCCACCATCGGCAGCGCCCTGGCCTGGCCGCTGCAAGCCCAAAGTCCGCAGCTGATGGACGCGCTAACCGAGCAACTGGCCTTGATCGTGTCCGGCAAGAAGAAGCCGCGTGATGCGCTGGCTGCCGCCCAGGCCCGCTGGGAACAGCTGCTGAGCGCATAGACCTATGGCCGCGCTGCGCCTTCCCCAACGGCTGGCGCGCAGCGCGCCGCTGTGGATGTTGACCCCCGGCAGCTTTGGGCTGCTGGTGGTGTCCATCGTGCCCGCGCTGTACACGCTGGCGCTGGCCTTCACGCATTCCACATTGGGCCAGCCGCTGGCGGCGTGGAACGGCGCAGCTAACTTCCAGGCACTGTGGCGCGACAGCACGTTTGCCCCCACCCTGCTGCGCACTGTGCTCTACGCCCTGCCGGCCAGCTTCAGCCAGCTCAGCCTGGGCCTGCTGATTGCCCTGCTGCTGCAGGCGCTGCGGCAGGGCCAGTTCGTGCGCAGCCTGGTACTGCTGCCGCTGATGACGCCGCCGGTGCTGGTGGGCGTGGCCTGGAAGCTGCTGCTGGCGCCGGCGGGCGGCTTACTCAACGGCACGCTGCTGCGCCTGGGCGTGCTGAGTGAGCCCGTGTCGCTGCTCGGCTCGGACACCTGGGCCTTGCCGGCCGTGATGCTGGCCGATACCTGGCAGTGGCTGCCCTTCGTGGTGATTCTGTGCTTTGCCGCGCTGCAAACCCTGCCGGCCGACGTTTTTGAAGCCGCCGCGCTGGACGGCGCCACCCCGCGCGGCACCTTCCTGAAGATCACCCTGCCGCTGCTGGCCCCTGCGCTGCTGGGCATCTTTTTGCTGCGAGTGGTGATGTCGCTCAAAACCTTCGACCTGGTCTACATACTCACCGCCGGTGGCCCCGGCAGCGCCACCACGCTGGCCAGCTACGAGGTGTGGAAGACCGGCCTGCAGAACTTCAACATCGGCGCGGCCGCGGCCCAGACCCTGGTGTTCTCGCTGGCGGTAGCCGCCGTCACCTGGCCGATCCTCAAAGCCCTGCAATGGGTGGAACGCCGCACCGGCTGAAGCCGGCCCAGACACCCGTTATCGGAGCCCCCATGTCCTACCTGCCCAACCCACCTACTTCGCCGCTGCCGCTATGGCATTTGCCGCTGCGCCTGCACAAGCTGCGCTTCCCCATGCCGCCGCTGCGCGCCTGGCTATGGGCGGCGATGGCGGCGGTGCTGGTGTTCTTCATGTTGCCCATCGCCTTCCTGGCCGCCACCTCGTTCAAGACGCGGGACGAAGTGCTGTCGGGCCAGTTCCTGCCGCTGCACCCCACGCTGGCCAACTGGAGCAAGGTGTTCGAGATCGCCCCTCTGCATCTCCACCTGTTGAATTCGCTGGCCGTGGCTGTGCTCAGCGTGGCCATCACCCTGGCCATCGCCGTGCCCGCGGTCTACGCCGTGGTCAAGCTGCAGCGCGGCCGCTGGCTGGCCGGGGCGCTGCTGTCCAGCTACGTGGCGCCGCCGGTGGTGGCCCTGCTGCCGCTGTTCTTTCTGCTGCGCTGGCTGGGCCTGAACAACAGCCTGGTCGGCCTGGGCCTGGTGCACGGGCTGGTGAACGTGCCGGTGGCCTTCTGGCTGCTGCGCAGCTTTTTCAAGCAGATACCGCTGGCGCTGGACGAGGCCGCCTGGCTGGACGGCGTGGGCTACTGGAAGACCCTGTGGCGCATCAACCTGCCCCTGCTGTGGCCCGGCCTGGTGTCCACCGCGCTGGTCTGCCTGATCCTGTCTTACAACGAATTCCTGCTGGCATCGGTGCTGAACAGCCGGCCCGACCTGCGCAGCATTACTGTGGCCATCTCGCTGTTCCAGGGCGAGCGCATCGTCAACTTCGGCCAGATGGCCGCCGCATCCCTGGTCGGCATTGCGCCGGTCTACCTGCTGGCCCTGGCTTTCCAGAAAAACCTGATCGGCGGACTCAGCGCCAGCGCTGGTCGTTAGAAACCTATGGCAAACATCCACATCACCGGCCTGCACAAGGCCTATGGCGACACTGCCGTGCTGCACGGCATCGACCTGCAAATCCACGAGGGCGAGTTCGTCGTGCTGGTCGGCCCGTCTGGCTGCGGCAAGTCCACCCTGCTGCGCGCGCTGGCCGGGCTGGAGCCTACCGACGGCGGCAGCATCGCCTTCGACGGCCAGCGGGTCGACCACCTGCCGCCCCAGCAGCGCAAGCTGGCCATGGTGTTCCAAAGCTATGCGCTGTACCCGCACATGACGGTGCGCAACAACATGGCCTTCGGCCTGCGCGAGCAACGCGCTCCGGAAGCGCAAATCCGGGCACGCATCGCCAAAGCCGCCGCCGTGCTGCACCTGGACGACTACCTGGAGCGCTACCCGCGCCAGCTCTCCGGCGGCCAGCGCCAGCGCGTGGCCATGGGCCGGGCCATGGTGCGCGAGCCGGTGGCTTTTCTGTTCGACGAACCGCTGTCCAACCTGGATGCCCAGCTGCGCGTGCAAATGCGCGCCGAGATCCGCGGCCTGCAGCGCCAGCTGGGCACCACCACCGTCTACGTAACCCACGACCAGGAAGAAGCCATGACCATGGCCGACCGCATCGTGGTGCTGCGCGCGGGCCGCATCGAGCAAATTGGCGCGCCGCTGGAGCTGTACGACCACCCCGCCAACGCCTTCGTCGCCCGCTTCATCGGCTCGCCGCCAATGAACCTGATCCACGCGCGCTGGAGCCCCCCGGCCCTGACGCTAGGCCCCGGCGTGCACCTGCCCGCACCCCCGGGCAGCGTGGGGCCGGACGGCGCCCTCGTACACCTGGGCGTGCGGCCCGAACACCTGCTGCTGTGGACCGGTGACACCCCCTTGCCCGCCGACGCACCCCGCCTGCGCCTGCGGGTGCACAGCCTGGACCATCTGGGTGCGGCGACCGAGCTGTATGGCACGGTGGTGGGCGCAGAAGACCAGGGCCCGTGGCTGGCCCGGCTGCATGGCCGCTACTTCGCGCAGGCGGGGGACGAGGTCACGCTGACCTGGGACGCGCAGCGCGCCCACCTGTTTGATGCCGGCACCGGGCTGCGCTGGGCCGCAGCAGCACGCTCTTCAAAATTACAAGCTTTTTAGGCCTCTAGCGCAGGCAGTGCCTGCGCAGGCCGCTATCAAATTAGGAATTTGGCCAGCAACCACCTAGCGGCTAGGTCGCCTGGCGCTGGAGCGCTGAACACTCCTGTTTTCATAGCTTCTGGCGCAACCTCCCTCTGCGCTGGCGGCCTGTTTTTCTTGAAAGTGATAGGTATGCGTGCCGTAGCTGCTGCCCTTGCAGCACCCCAGCCGCAGCCTGCTGCAAACACAGCAGACCAGCCGCCACATAGAACGCCTAAGCCCTTGATTTAAAAGACAAAAATATTGGCACAGGATTCGCATATAGCCAACATGCCGTTAATCGTTTGCGGCTTGTAATCAAAAGGCATATCAGCATGGATCGCACACCACAGGTTTTTGCCCACCCCAGCGTTCACGACGCACTGCCCAGCGCCAGCGATCACCCGCTGCTGGCCGCCAGGTTCGCCCCCATCTTCCAGCGCATAGCAGATACCGCACTGGAGCGCGAGCGCCAGCGCATCCTGCCGACCGAGCCCATCACCTGGCTCAAGCAGGCCGGCTTTGGCGCGGTGCGGGTGCCGCTGGAGCACGGCGGCGGCGGGGCCAGCATTCCCCAGCTGTTCCAGCTGCTGATCAGCCTGTCCGAGGCCGACTCCAACGTCACCCAGGCGCTGCGCGGGCATTTCGCGTTTGTGGAAGACCGGCTGAACGCGCCGGCCGGCCCCGAGCGGGACGTGTGGTTCCAGCGGTTTGTAGCGGGCGAGCTGGTTGGCAATGCCTGGTCGGAAGTGGGTGCCGTGGCGATAGGTGACGTGATCACCAAGATCTCGCAGAAGGACGGCGCCTGGGTGGCCAACGGCCGCAAGTTCTACAGCACCGGCAGCATCTTTGCCGACTGGATCGACCTGTACGCCCGCCGCGCCGACAACAACGCCGATGTGATCGCCGCCGTGCGCACCCACCAGCCCGGCGTGCAGCAGCAGGACGACTGGGACGGCTTTGGCCAACGCACCACCGGCAGCGGCACCTCGGTGTACCAGGACGCACAGATTGACGCAGAAAACATCTTCCCGTTCGAGACCCGCTTCAAGTACCAGACGGCCTTCTACCAGCTGTTCCACCTGGCCACGCTGGCCGGCATAGGGCGCGCCATCGAGCGCGACGTGGCCCAGCAGGTGCGGGATCGCCAGCGCGTTTACAGCAATGGCAATGCATCGCACGTCAGCCAGGACGCGCAGATCCAGCAGGTGGTGGGCCAAATCTCGGCCCTGGTCTATGCGGCCGAAGCCACGGCCCTGCGTGCCACCCTGCCCGCCCAGCGCGCCTTTGAGGCCCGGGTGCAAGGCCAGGACGAAGCCACCGAGCGCCAGGCCAATGTCGACGCCGAGGTCGCGTCCGCCCAGGGCCAGATCGTGGTGTCCGAGCTGGTGCTGCGCGCCGGCACCGACCTGTTCAACGCGCTCGGCGCATCCGCCGCCAGCACCAGCAAGGCATTGGACCGCCACTGGCGCAACGCCCGCGTGGTGGCATCGCACAACCCCATCGTCTACAAGTCGCGCATCGTGGGCGACTGGCGCATCAACGGCACCGAGCCGCCGTATGTCTGGCAGATCGGCAACGGCCCAGGCCGCAAGGTTTGAAGCTTTTTCATCTTCAAGGAATCACCATGAGCACTGCCACCCTCGACCGCCCCCGCGTCAACTCTACAGCGCCGTTTGCCGCCCGCCCCCGGCCCAGCCAACCGGCCCACGTGATCCGCGACGACGCCGAAGCCATCACCGTGGCGCACCGCCTGGCTGCCGAGTTCCGCACCGAATCCGCACTGCGCGACCGCGAAGGCTTGCTACCACTTTCAGAGCTGGACGCGTACTCGCAAAGCGGGCTGTGGGGCATTAACGTGCCCAAGGCCTATGGCGGCGCGGGCGTGTCCTACGCCACGCTGGCGCAGGTGATACGCATCCTGGCCGAGGGCGATTCCAGCCTGGCCCAGATCACGCAGAACCACCTGGCTCTGGTCGCCCACATCGGACTGGACGCTACGCCGGCACAGCAGGCCGAGCTGTTCGGCCTGGTGCTGCAGGGCATACGCTTCGGCAACGCGTTCTCGGAAAAAAACAGCAAGAATGTGGCCGCGTTCGAAACCACCTTCAAGATCGAGGGCGACACCGCTGTAGTGAACGGCCAGAAGTTCTACACCACCGGTGCGCTGCTCGCGCACATCGTGCCCATCGTTACGGTGGACCCGCTGGAGGGCAAGGGCTACCTGGCCTTTGCCGACCGCAACGCCGACGGCCTGACGGTGCTGAACGACTGGTCCAGCTTTGGCCAGCGCACCACGGCCTCGGGCTCGATCCAGATCGTGGACGTGCGCGTGCCGCTGAGCCGGCTAGTGCCCGTGGCGGCATTCGACCGGCCCACGGCAGCCGGCGCGATTTCGCAAATCATCCAGGCCGCGATTGACGGCGGCATCGCCGCCGGTGCGATTGCCGAGACCATCGCCTTCGTCAAAAACCGCAGCCGCCCATGGATAGACAGCGGCAAGGAAACCGCCGCCGAAGACCCGTTCACCATCAGTGCCATCGGCGACCTGACTCTGCGCCTGCATGCCGCCGAGGCCCTGCTGGAGCGCGCCGGCCGTGCCATCGACCTGGCCTTGGCCGAGCCCAACGAGGCCACGGTGAACGCCGCCACCCTGGCCACCGCCGAAGCCAAAGTGCTGACCACCGAAGCCGCCATTGCCGCCACCAACAAACTGTTCGAACTGGCCGGCACCCGCTCCACCCTGGCCGAGCACAACCTGGACCGCCACTGGCGAAACGCCCGCGTGCACACCCTGCACGACCCGGTGCGCTGGAAGTACTACCACCTGGGCAACTACCACCTGAACGGTGTGCACGCTCCGCGCCACGCCTGGAGCTAAGCCATGGGTAGACAGATACGCTTCAACGCGTTCGAAATGAACTGCGTGGCCCACCAGTCCCCCGGGCTGTGGGCGCACCCACGCGACCGGTCCTGGGAATACAAGGACCTGCGCTACTGGACCGACCTGGCCAAGACGCTGGAGAAGGGCTTCTTCGACGGCATCTTCATCGCCGACGTGATCGGCTACTACGACGTCTACAAGGGCAGCAACTACCACGCGCTGCAACAGGGCGCGCAGATCCCGGTGAACGACCCGCTGCAACTGGCCGCGCCCATCGCCATGGTGACCGAGCACCTGGGCATAGGCATTACCGCGTCCACATCGTTTGAGCACCCCTACACCTTTGCGCGCCGCCTCTCCACCGCCGACCACCACACCCAAGGCCGGCTGGGCTGGAACATCGTTACCTCCTACCTGGAGAGCGGCGCCAAGAACATCAGCCAAGGCGGCCTGCGCCGCCACGACAACCGCTACGAGGTGGCCAACGAATACGTGGAGGTGCTGTACAAACTACTGGAAGGCAGCTGGGAGGCCGACGCCGTGGTGCGCGACCGCGCCAAGGGCATCTTCGCTCACCCCGAAAAGATCCACGAAATCGCCCACAAGGGCAAGTACTTCGATGTGCCCGGCTACCACCTGAGCGAGCCCTCGCCCCAGCGCACACCGGTGCTGTACCAGGCCGGCGCCTCCGGCCCCGGCAAGAGCTTTGCGGCCCAGCACGCCGAATGCGTGTTCGTCACCGCGCCCACGCAGAACGTGCTGAAAAACTATGTGCGTGATGTGCGCGAGCAGGCAGCCATCGCCGGGCGCGACCCGCGCAAGCTGCTGGTCTACAACCTGGTGACGGTAATCGTGGACGAGACCGACGCCAAGGCCCAGGCCAAGTTCGAGGAATACCAGCGCTACGCGTCCTACGACGGCGCGTTGGTCTTCATGTCCGGCTGGACCGGCATCGATTTCGGCCAATACGCGCCCACCGAGCTGGTACGCAAGGTGGACACCAACGCCATCCTGTCGGCCGTGGAAGTGCTGGCCGGCGGCGACCGCTCCTGGACCATCGAAGAACTGGCGAAGTGGGGCGGCGTGGGCGGCCTCGGCCCGGTGTTCGTGGGCTCGGCCGCCACCGTGGCCGACATCCTGCAGCAGTGGGTCGAGGCCACCGACATCGACGGCTTCAATCTCGCCTACGCCATTGCGCATGAGACCTTTGAAGACGTCGTCACCCACCTGGTGCCCGAACTGCAGCGCCGCGGCGTCTACCCCACGGCCTACAAGCCCGGCACGCTGCGCGAGAAGCTGTTTGGCGACGGCCCCCTGCTGCCCGCCAGCCACCCGGCGCACCAGTACCGCGATATTGAGAAGGTGAAGAGAGAAGTGGGGCAAAGAAGCGCGCCGGGGGCCACTGAGGCAGAGCGGGAGACTGCACTGTCTTAAGCTGGCAACCTGGTGTTTGCTTCGTTTTTATAGCTGCCAGCGCAGGAATCTTCTGCGCTGGCAGCTATTTTTTTATGTAGAAATTGCTAGACCACGTTGTGCGGGATCAAGCCTTACCAAGCCTCTGCAGCTGGCGTTCCCTGGTGGTAGCGCAGCTGCCAATGGCCATCTACCTGCATCCAAAGGGATGAACGCAGCGTGTGATTCTCCAGACCACCGTTTTGTTGGCGGTGCGCAGAGCGATAAGTGAGCAATGCCACACCGGCCGCCAGCTCATACACCGAGAAGTCACTTGAAACCACAGGCGGAGAAGTATGCTGCTCTCCCAGGAAGCGAAGAACCGTTGCACGATCGTATTCACGTCCTGAGCGCCCCACTTCGGAGAAGTCTCTGTGCAGTAACTGCTCCAAGCGAACGGCTCCACAGGGAACTCCTGGGTGGTGTAGCTCGACCTCTAGTGCTTGAATGGTTGGAAGGAGGGAGTTCATAACGGTTTCACTTATGCTGATTTATGTTTGATAGGACCAGCGGCCGCAGACCATCGAAACCCGCCAGACGACGATAGCCCACAGGAAAGTCAGGTCTCATGCGCGATTGGGGCGAACTCTGCCAAGCATTGGCTGATTTTCCCTAAACCATGCGGATGCGCTTTTCTGCCACGGCCATACGCCTGCCGTTGAAGGCCAGATGATCTGAACAACCGAATACTCCCTTTCTCCATAGTACCGATCGCAGCCATATGTGTAGTCGGCAAGCAGCCTCCGGCGAGCCGGCTCTATATAAACCTCGAATCCCTCAAGGAATCCGCTATACCGAACGCCGCGTTGAAACCGAGCACCGGCTTTCACTTGACGGTTGTACTCGTTGATCATGAAGCCGCCAATATTTGACTTTAAACCTACGACGATCGCATCGGGAACGCTGCTTGTCTCTTGAATACCGACTGAGTACGAAAAAAAAGGCTGTACCTCTTTTGGATCGAAAACGCTGATCACGTGACATCCGTACTCGCGAACATCGATGGCAACGCGCTTGTCGTTGGCAGCTCGCTTCTCGTCAAAGGCACTCATGAAAACCGCCGCAATTTGGACCATAAAACCTGCGCGATAAAAATTCACTGTGGCAACTATCGACCATCCAAATCTCCTGAAATTGGCTAACAAACTGACGTCAGTCTCAGAACGGCAGCTGAACATTTACCCAGACAAAAAAACTCCAACCAACCCCGCTGGACTTGGGCAGTCCATCTTAGCCATCAACTACCGAGTGGGAGCACCACCAACAGGTGAAAAATAACTGCTCGCAAGCCGACGGATGGAGCCCAAGCTGATGCGGCACCGTGTCGTCCAATAGTACTCACGCCAGACTGCCCCCACTGCTTCCCGGCGCGCATCGCCTTTTGCTGACCAGGCAGCAGCACCCATCCCATCTGCTGCCCAACCAGCATCCAAAAACAGCATATGCATGCGCGCAAACCGACTATGCCGCACACGCTGCTGCTCCAGCAGCAACGCATCCGCAGCATGTTGGAAACCCAGCACAAGCGGCGCCCTCAAAAACGTCATAAGCCATTGATTTACATCAACATTTCCTCTGGCACGGCATTCGCATATAGCCAATGTGCTGCAAATAGGTTGCGGCTTCCAAACAGAGGTCATATCAAGATGGTGAAGAAACTCAAAGTCGTGGCTGTATCCGGTGGTTTGCAGCGCCCCTCCCGCACCCTGGTGCTGGTACAGGAACTCCTGGCCGCGTTGGGCGATGCGCTGCCCATCGACGTGCATCTGATCGAACTGGGCAACATCGGCCCGCAGTTCGCTGGCGCGCTGTACCGCAGCCAGTTGCCGGCCCACGTGGAGGCCGAAATCGCGGCCATCGAATCGGCCGACCTGCTGATCGTGGCCAGCCCGGTGTATCGCGCGTCGTACACCGGCTTGTTCAAGCACCTGTTCGACTTCGTACACCACGAGGCTTTGACCGACAAGCCGGTGCTGCTGGCCGCCACCGGTGGCAGCGACCGCCATGCGCTGGTGATCGACCACCAGCTGCGCCCGCTGTTCAGCTTCTTCCAGGCCCGCACCCTGCCCATCGGCGTGTACGCGACGGAGAAGGATTTCGACGGCTACGAGGTCAGCAGCCCGGCGCTGAAAGACCGCATCGCACTGGCGATTGAACGCGCTGTGCCGCAACTGGCGCAGACCGCTGGGACCGCGCGCGAAACCGTTGCCGCCTGACCCCCCCATTCAAAGGAGCCCGACCATGAGCCAACCCACTTCCACACCTGCCGCCGTCAAATTCGCCTACTGGGTGCCCAACGTCAGCGGCGGACTGGTGGTCAGCACCATCCCGCAGCGCACCGACTGGAGCCTGGACTACAACCAGAAGCTGGCCCAAACGGCGGAGAAAGCCGGCTTTGAATATGCACTGACCCAGATCCGCTTCACCGCCGGCTACGGCGCCGAGTACCAGCATGAATCCGTGTCCTTCAGCCAGGCGCTGCTGCACGCCACCACCCAGTTGAAAGTCATTGCCGCCATCCTGCCCGGCCCCTGGAACCCGACGGTGGTCGCCAAACAGATCGCCACCATCGACCACATCTCCAGCGGGCGCATCGCCATCAACCTGGTGAGCGGCTGGTTCAAAGGCGAGTTCCAGGCGATTGGTGAGCCCTGGCTAGAGCACGACGAACGCTACCGCCGCACCCATGAATTCATCCAGGCGCTGAAAGGCATCTGGACCCAGGACAACTTCACTTTCAAGGGCGACTTCTACCGCTTCAACAACTACACGCTGAGCCCCAAGCCGGTACAAAAACCGCACCCGGAAGTATTCCAAGGCGGCAGCTCGCGTGCGGCGCGCGACAACGCGGCCAGCGTGTCCGACTGGTACTTCACCAACGGCAACACGCCCGACAAACTGAAGGAGCAGATCGACGACATCCAGGCCAAGGCCGCCAAGAACGGCCACAAGGTGCGCATCGGTGTAAACGCCTTCGTCATCGCCCGCGACACCGAAGAAGAAGCCAAGGCCGTATTGGCCGACATCATCAAGCACGCCCATGTGGAGGCCGTGCATGCCTTTGGCGATGCGGTCAAGCAGGCGGGCAAGGCATCGCCCGAAGGCGAAGGCAACTGGGCCAAGTCCACGTTCGAAGACCTGGTGCAGTACAACGATGGCTTCCGCACCAACCTGATCGGCACGCCGCAACAGATCGCTGAGCGCATCGTGGCGCTGAAGGCCATCGGTGTCGACCTGGTGCTGACCGGCTTCTTGCACTTCATCGAAGAGGTGGAGTATTTCGGCCAGAAGGTGTTGCCGCTGGTGCGCGCACTGGAAGCCGCCCAGGCCCAAAAGCAGTCGGAGCCCGCGCTGGAAGCCGTGGCCTGAGGACTCGACCATGACCAGCGCCACCTTTGACAAGTTCGCTCCTGCCGGGCTGCCACGCAGTAGCCACGCTGCGCCGGTGGCGCGCCCCCTGGCGACTGCAACTGCCGCCACGCCCGTGCTGCAGCTCGAGGGCATCCACCTGTCGTTTGGCGGCGTGAACGCGCTGTCGGGCGTAGACCTGTCGATTGCCGCGGGCGAAATCCGCGCGGTAATCGGCCCGAATGGGGCGGGCAAGAGCTCGCTGGTGAATGTGATCAGCGGTTTGTACCGGCCCGACAGCGGTCGGGTGGCGATCAACGGCAAGCGCTTTGCCCAGGTGCCCACTGCGCGGCTGGCGCGTTTAGGTGTGGCGCGCACCTTCCAGAATCTGGCCTTGTTCAAGGGGCTGACCGTGCGCGACAACATCGTCATGGGCCGGGTGGATGCGGTGCGCTCAACTTTTGTGGAGCAATGGGTCGGCCTGGGGCGGGCACGGCGCGAACGTGACGATGCCCGGGCGCGGGCCGACAGCATCATCGGCTTTCTGGGCCTGGCCAGCGTCAGCGAACGCCTGGCCGGCACCCTACCCTATGGTTTGCAAAAACGTGTGGAGCTGGCGCGGGCGCTGGTCGCACAGCCCACACTGCTGTTGCTCGACGAACCGATGGCCGGCATGACGGTGACCGAGAAAAACGAGATGGCGCATTTCGTGCGCGCCGCGCGCAACACCTTCGGCACAACCATTTTGCTGATCGAGCACGACATCGGCGTGGTCATGGGCCTGTCGGACCGGGTGGCGGTGCTCGACTACGGCCGCAAGATTGCCGACGGCACACCCGCCGAGGTGCGAGAGAACCCGGCCGTCATCGACGCTTACCTGGGCGTAGCCCATGCAGAAGAGGTGGCTGCGTGATGGACGGCTTTGACTTCACTTTTTTTGCCGAGGTGCTGGTCGGCGGCCTGCTGTCCGGCGTGATGTATTCGCTGGTAGCCATTGGCTTTGTGCTGATCTTTAAGACCTCGGGCGTACTCAATTTTGCCCAGGGCGCGCAGCTGCTGTTTGCGGCCCTGAGCTTCGTGAGCCTGGTCGAGCGCGGTATGCCGTTTGCGCTGGCGCTGCTGTTGACCTTCGCGCTGATGGTGGCGCTGGGCTTGCTGATCGAACGCACCGTGCTACGCCCGCTGGTGAACCAGCCGCCGATCACCTTGTTCATGGCGACTCTAGGGCTGTCGTATGTGATCGAGGGCGTGGCACAGCTGCTGTGGGGTACGCAGGTGCATGCGCTGGAGCTGGGGGTGGCCGACACGCCGCTGGAGTTCTTCGGCATCATGGTGTCCACCTTCGATTTGTTTGCGGCAGCCACGGCTGGCCTGATGGTCGCGCTGCTGTCGGCCTTCTTCCGCTACACCCGTATTGGCCTGGCCTTCCGCGCCGTGGCCGACGACAGCTTTGCAGCCATCGCCGTCGGCCTGCGCCTGCCGCGCATTGCGGCCACGGTGTGGGCCACGGCCGGTACGATTGCGCTGGTGGCTGGCCTGCTCTGGGGCGCCCGACTGGGTGTGCAGTTTTCGCTGTCGCTGGTGGTGCTGAAAGCGTTGCCGGTGCTGATGCTCGGCGGTTTTGACTCGATCCTGGGTGCCATCGTTGGCGGCTTGCTCATCGGCGCACTGGAGAAGCTGGCCGAGGTGTATATCGGTCCGTTTGTCGGCGGCGGCATCGAGAGCTGGTTTGCCTATGTAGCAGCACTGGCTTTTCTGCTGGTGCGTCCGTCTGGCCTGTTTGGGCAAAAGCTGGTGGAGCGGGCATGAGCACAACGCACGCAAAAACCTGGCCTGTCTGGGCTGCTCCACTGGCCCTGCTGCTGGTGGCCTACGGCGCTGTGCCGCTGCTGGGCTCGGCTTATCTGTTCGACGCAATCTTGATTCCTTTCCTGGCGCTGTCACTGGCAGCCGTGGGGCTGAATCTGCTGACCGGCTACGCAGGCCAGCTGTCGCTGGGCTCGGCGGCCTTCATGGCGGTGGGCGCATTTGCAGCCTACAACTTCAACCTGCGCCTGCCGGGCTTGCCGCTGCTGGCCAGCATCGCGCTGGCGGGCTTGTCGGCCACGGCTATCGGTCTGTTCTTCGGTCTGCCCAGCCTGCGCTTGAGTGGCTTTTATCTGGCGGTATCGACACTGGCGGCCCAGTTCTTTGTGCAATGGGCTTTGACCAAGTTCAGCTGGTTCACCAACGACAGTGCATCGGGCGTGATCGACGCACCGCCCTTGCAGGCGTTTGGCATCACCTTCGACACACCGGTCGGGCGCTATCTGTTTGCCCTGACCCTGGTGGCGGTGCTCACCGCCCTGGTATGGCGGCTGGTGCATACCCAGACCGGGCACAACTTCATCGCGGTGCGCGACAACCCGCTGGCGGCACGGGTAATTGGCGTGCCAGTGCTGCGCACCAAGCTGCTGGCGTTTGCCATTTCGTCCTTCATCGTCGGCGTGGCCGGCGTGCTGTGGGCCTTTGTGTACCTGCGCACGGTGGAGCCTGCGGGCTTCAACCTGGACCGCTCGTTCCAGATTCTGTTCATCGTCATCATCGGCGGCCTGGCCACCATCCGCGGGGCCTTTCTGGGGGCCGCGCTGATCGTTGTTTTCCCGCTGCTGCTGTCGCGCCTGGGCGCCCTGCTGTTCGGCGGCTGGTTCGACTCCGGCGTGCTCGACATGACCCAGCGCATCGTGCTGGGCGCACTCATCATCTTCTTCCTCATCAAGGAGCCACAGGGGCTGGCCGCCCTCTGGGTCCGCGTGCGGAAAAAGCTGTCTCCAGCTGTCTGAAAACAGCCATTCAACTCAAAAATCAACGGGAGTTTCCATCCATGTCTTTGATCCAGAAATTACGCACCGCGGCCATTGCCGCTACGCTGGCCATCAGCAGCCTGCAAGCGGCCCAGGCCGACGAACAATTCTTTCCGCTGCAAAGCTACCGCGTCGGCCCCTATGCAGCGGGCGGCACCGGCTTCTTTGGCGGCTTTATTGACTACCTGAACCTGGTCAACACCCGCGACGGCGGCGTCGGTGGCGTCAAGCTGACCTGGGAAGAAGGCGAA
Organism: Rhodoferax sp. OV413; assembly: GCF_900104385.1. GTDB lineage: Bacteria > Pseudomonadota > Gammaproteobacteria > Burkholderiales > Burkholderiaceae_C > Rhodoferax_B. The sequence goes on from NZ_FNJA01000005.1 coordinate 69,199, forward strand.
ACCCAGTACGAAGTGGAGCGCGGCGTAGAGGTGTACGAGCGCCTGAAAACCAAACCCGGCATCGCCGCCTGGAACCCGCTGTCGGTCGGCATTGCCTATGCGCTGATTGACCGTGTGACGGCCGACAAGGTACCGCTGCTGACCATCAACCATGGCCGTACCGACACCACCGACGGCCGGGTCTTCAAATACATCTTCCCGTTGCTGCTCAATCCCTACAGCGAGACCTCGGGCATCGTCAACTACATCGCCGGCAAAGAGGGCGGCGAAGCCAAGCTCAAGGGCAAGAAGATCGTAGTGCTGTACCACGGCTCGCCCTACGGCAAAGAGACCATCCCGATCTACGAACTGCTGGCCAAGAAATACGGCTTTACCGTGCAGCAGATCGAGGTGCCGCACCCTGGCAATGAACAGCAATCACAGTGGCTGACTATCCGCCGCGCCAAGCCCGACTACGTGGTGCTGCGCGGCTGGGGCGTGATGAACCCGGTGGCGCTGAAGACCGCGCAGAAGACCGGCTTCCCGGCCGACCACATCATCGGCAACGTGTGGTCCAACTCCGAAGAAGACGTGATTCCTGCGGGCGACGCTGCCAAGGGTTATGTGGCCATTACCAGCGTGGCCGCGGGCGTGCAGTACCCGGTGGTGCAGGACATCGTGAAGACGGTGTACGACGCCGGCAAGGGCAATCTGGAAGACAAAAAGCGCATCGGCACGCGCTACCACAACCTGGGTATTCTGAACGGCATCTTGAACGTGGAAGCCATCCGCATTGCCCAGGCCAAGTTCGGCAAGCGCACGCTCACCGGCGATGAAATCCGCTGGGGTCTGGAGAACCTGAAGATCGACGAAGCCCGCGCCGCGGCGCTGGGCGCCAAGGGCCTGTTCCATTCGATCAACGTGACCTGGGACAACCACGAAGGCGACGGCCGCGTAGCTTTCCAACAGTGGGATGGCAGCAAGTGGAACAGCGTATCCGACTGGATCGCTCCTGACTGGAAGCTGCTGCGCCCGATCATCGAGAAGTCTTCTCTGGCCTACGCCAAGGAGAAGAACATCAAGGTGCGCACCAGCATCAACGACTGATACCACACCCATGCTGCAGATTGATGCTGTCGAAGCGGTTTACCAAAATGCCATCGTAGCCTTACACGGCGTAAGCCTGGATGTGCGGGCAGGCGAAATCCACGCCTTGCTCGGCGCCAACGGCGCAGGCAAATCCACCACGCTGAAAGCCGTATCCAACCTGCTGCCCGCAGAGCGCGGCAAGGTGACTGCGGGCAGCATTGTGTTTGACGGGCATGACGTGGCCCGCACCAGCCCGGCCGCGCTGGTGCGGCTGGGGCTGGTCACGGTGCTGGAAGGACGGCATTGCTTTCGCAGCCTGACGGTGGAGGAAAACCTGCTGACCGGCGGCCTGGGCCGCGGCTCCAGCCGGGCCGAACTGGCCCAGGATCTGGAGCGCGTCTATGCGATCTTTCCGCATCTGCGGGACAAACGCCGCGCACTGGCGGGACTGACATCGGGCGGAGAACAGCAGATGACGGCCATAGGCCGTGCGCTGATGTCGCGGCCGCGTTTGCTGGTGCTGGACGAGCCCTCCATGGGCCTGGCGCCGCTGATCGTGCAAGACATCTTTCGGCAGCTCAAACGGCTGAACCAGGAAGAAGGTTTGTCGATTCTGGTGGCCGAGCAGAACTCGACGGTGGCGTTGCAATATGCCGACCGCGCCACCGTGCTAGATACCGGCGTGGCGGTATTGGCCGGCACCACCGCAGAGCTGCGGCAGCGCTCCGATATCCAGTCGTTCTACTTTGGTGAGAATGTGACAGTGTTGCAGGCCGCAGCCTGATTCTCAGCCGCATACCCGCGCGATGCGGCTAGTCGTGCCCGCTGCTTATGCCGGGCGCCCATCAAGCCAATGCTGCATCGCTTGGCACACGGCGTCGGGTTGCTCCATGGGGCTCATATGGCCCGCGTGTTCAATCACCACGAGCTCGACGGGCGCAGCCCCTATAAGGCTACGCATCTGCGCATGCCGGGCCAATGGACTCCAGGCATCCTCACGACCACACAACAGCAAGGTGGGGCAGCGTATCTGGCCCAGGAGCGTGGTGGCGTCCGGGCGATCCAACAGAGCATGGATCTGTGCTTCGAATATCTCGGGCGTGGAGCGCTCGATCATGTCCAGAATCCGGTCAAACAACGGGCTGTCCAACCGGGACGGATGCACCATGCCGCGCGCCCAATCCAGGCCCATGGCACGCATGCCATCCTCGCGCGCTGTCTGCAGCAAAGCCATGCGGCCGGCGCGTTCCTTCTCCCCTGCAGCACCGGGAGCCAGGGCTTCAAAGCCGGTGTCCATCAAAGCCAGGTACTGTATGCGCTCGGGCTGTTGGCGCACTATCTCCAAGGCCACGCGTCCGCCCATGGAGTGACCCGCCAGCGCCAGGGGCCCGGGCGGTGCAGTCCGCAGTACATGCTGTGCCATGGCCTCAATGCTGTCCAACGCGCCGTAATGGGCTACGAAGCAAGGCCGTCGGTGTTGCAGCGCAGGGAGCATGTCTTGCCACACGCTGGCATCGCATAGCAAACCGGGAAGCAGGATGAGTGTCATAGGCGGATAGTAGCGCTCCCGCAAGACTCAGCGCATGGCCATGGTCGCGGTCCGCTGCGTGCTGCTACCCACCACATCCGCTATAATCCTGCCTCCAGCAAGCCGTCAGCGCTCTGCTGGGAGCCTGGCCAGGCAAAGCCGAATCTCACGGCGGCACGTCGAGTAGAGCTTTTTGCGACGAGAAAAATAACAAAGAGCTCCTGCACGAGAGTGTCCGTAAACGTGGGTCGCGTAAGAGCCCACGACCAAATACAAAAGCCCGCTTCGAGCGGGCTTTTTCACGTCTGGGCCGCAGGGAGCAGCCTCGATGGCTAGGGCGACAAGCGTTGCTGCTTCCACATGCTGGCAGCGATGCGCATCAGCAGCACCACGCTCTTGTCGTAGTCTTCGTGGGTAGGGTCCAAATGTTCAATGTAGTCCCCAAGCTCAATCAACGCCTCCTCCGGAGAGATAGCGCCGCCATTGACCACAAGGTCTTCGATCACTGTCATAAACTTCGTAATGTCCATGCACCGAGAGTACTTGCGGGGCAAAAAATGGAGATGTCAAAAGACATGTGTGCGTCAAATATCTCATCCGTTGTCGGGACACCGTTCCTCTGATTCGCGCAACGGGCTTACCCAACAACGCGATCTCAGTATTGAAGCGTTGACCGCTGGATCGCTGCTTGCCCAAATCGTCTCCATAAGCGCCCCCGCAGGGCAGCTGATAGAAGTCAAAATTCTGGCGACAGACAAGGCCTAAGTGCGTGCAACCGGCGGTACATCAGGCATCGGCCCCACGTAACGTCCGCGTGGGCGAATAACTTGCGCCACACCCAATTGCTCCAGGCTGTGCGCCAACAAACCAACGCTGCGCGCCGTAGCGAACAATCCGAAGGCCGCATCAGAAGGAAGCCTATGGTGCGCGACCAGGGCGGCCAGAGCCACGTCGATATTGGGCTGCAAGCCGGTCAGCATGGTTACCTTGTGTATGAAGCGCGCGATCACTTCCGGTGGCTCGAACAAGGCCAGCAACGCGGCCGCGCGCGGATCGCCATCGGGATAAAGGTGGTGGCCAAATCCGGCCAAGGGCAAACCAGTCGATAGATAGTGGGCTACCACCTTGTCTTCGCCCAATCGCTCCACTTCGCTGAACAGCGCCTGAACGCGGCCTGAGGCATCGCCATGCAAGGGGCCGGAGAGCGTGGTCAATCCGGCCAAGAGACATGCTGGCAGCGACGCGCCTGTGGAAGCCGCAATGCGTGAGACAAACGCAGAACTGGTCAACTCGTGGTCAACCAGTAACACCATGGCCGTTCGCAGCAAATCGGCCACTTGGGGCGATTGTTTCCAAGCTTGTGCAAAGCGCAGATGCAGCGGCCCATGTCCCTCCTGTGCGCCGAAGGCATTGGCCAACTTCCCGACCAGGCTCTGGCATTCGTTATGCAACACCCGGGTCAGGCGTCCGCGCGTGGAATGACCGTCGGCTGCCAGACTGGCCAAGACGGTAAATGCGGCCACCCGTGCGGGCTCCAGCTTGCCAGAACGCGTTGATGTAGATGACGAAAAGTCGACGGGCTGCTCAGCGCCCCACAACAGTTGAGCCACTTCTTCCAACGAAGCCGCGCCTGCAAGACCCACGGCATCCTGTCCTCGGTAGTACGGGCGTCCTCGAAAGAACGCACACAGGGCCGTTGGAATGCTGGGCTCCGAGCCGAAAAGCGTACTGGCAGCCAGGGTCTCGTGCTTGCGGCCGGCCTGTTTGCGCTTGGCCAAGCCGGCCACATCCTCGGCGCGGTACAGGCTGCGGCGCGAATCGGCTGGATCCGGCGTGACTTCCAGCTTGCCGCGACTCACGTACGCGTACACCGTCTGGGGTTGCACCCCAAGAAGGTTGCAGACCTCGTTCATTGAAATCCAGGAAGCCATTGTGGAGTGCAAGAAAGTTTATTTATGTTGATTTTATACATCAATATTGACGAATAAATCAATCATTTACTACTATGCATCCATCTTTGAAGCATCCACCTTGAACACACCGCCTGCCCCTGCAGACCACATCGCCATGAAACCCAGAATCCTGCAACTCAACCCGATCCTTATTCCCGCGATCAACGACAAGCTTGCATCGCTCTACACCGTCCACAAACACTTCGAGACACCCGACCCGGAGACCTGGCTGCGAGAGCATGGCGCCGGCATCGATGCCGTGATCACCGGCGGGCACACCGGCATTTCGCGTGCCATGCTGGAGCAATTGCCCAAGCTCAAGGTGGTGGCGGTCAACGGCGTTGGCACCGACGCGGTAGATCTGGCGTACTGCCGAGAGCGGGGCCTGCCCGTCACTGCGACCCTGGGTGCACTGACCGAAGACGTGGCCGATCTGGCGATTGGCTTATTGATCGCAGCCTGCCGCAACCTGTGTGCCGGCGACCGCTTTGTGCGCAACGGCCAGTGGGAGCTTCACCCCCAGCCCAGCGCCATTCCCCTGGCCCGCCGGTTCAGCGGCATGCGTGTGGGCATCGTCGGCATGGGTCGGGTGGGCCGCGCCGTTGCGACCCGGGCGGCGGCTTTTGGTTGCGCTATCAGTTACACCGACCTACGCCCCATGGACGACATTGCGCATGCATTCGTGCCCCAGCTCGTGGATTTGGCGCGTGGCGCAGACGCCTTGGTGCTGTGCGCGGCGGCGGACACGGCCGAAGGCATCGTCAACGCAGCCGTACTGGATGCACTCGGCCCACGCGGCTTCTTGGTCAATGTGGCCCGTGGCCGACTGGTCAACGAGGCCGACCTGACGGATGCACTGGCCGCCGGCGGTATTGCCGGTGCGGGCCTGGACGTATTCGTCGACGAACCCCGTGTTCCCCCAAAGCTGCGCCAGTCCGACAACGTGACCCTACAAGCCCACCGCGCCAGTGCCACCTGGGAGACCCGGACCGCCATGGGCGAGATGGTGCTGGCCGGTATCGCCCAGGCCCTGGCGGGCGAACGTCCGACGATGAGCTTGACCACCTGAGCCCCGCATGTCCAGTTTCATATTTCCTGCGCCTGCGCCAACCACTTTGCCCGTGACCAATAGCACGGCGGTTTTCCCTGTGGGGCGCGTTTACTGCATCGGGCGCAACTACCGCTGGAGCCAGGACGAAGCGACGTCCCCGGAAATGCCAGCCTGGTTCATGAAGCCCGCCAACGCTGTTGTACAGGCGCAGGGTGCTCTGCCCTACCCGCCCAGCACCGACGACTTTTGCCATGAGATCGAATTGGTCGTGGCGATAGGTCGTGGCGGTCGAAACATCGCTGCAGCACAGGTGGAGGCACACCACATCTGGGGCTATGCGGCGGGGCTGGATCTCACGCGGCGCGACCTGCAGCAGCAAGCCAAGCGCGCGGGCGGTCCATGGGAGGCCGCCAAAGCCTTCGACCATTCAGCCCCTTGCACGCCCCTGGTGCCAGTAACAGTTTGCGGCCACCCCAAACAGGGCGCTATCTGGCTAACTGTCAACGGCATGGAACGACAGCGCGCCGACCTGGCGGACCTGCTGTGGCCGGTGCCCGAACTGGTGGCCATGCTGTCACGCTCGGTCACGCTCGCGCCCGGTGATTTGATCTACACCGGCACCCCCGCAGGCGTGGGCTCATTGCAACCCGGCGATGTGGTCCAAGGCGGAGTAGCGGACATCGGCCAATTTTCCATGACCGTGGGCAACACAAACCACGGACCTTCAATAACTTCCACAGGAGACAGCCCTTGAACACCACCCTTCCCCAAAAAATCGCGTTGGTTACCGGCGCAGGTAGCGGGATCGGCCGAGCGACGGCCATCGGCTTGCTGAACGACGGATGGAGCGTCGTACTGGCGGGCCGCCGTGCCGAACCCTTGCAGGCGTTGGCGACCGAGGCCGCAACACGCGGCCAGACCGCAATGGCTGTACCTACCGATGTGACGGACCCGGACAGCGTGCAAGCACTCTTCGCCGCCATTGAGAACCGCTTTGGCCGACTGGATCTGCTGTTCAACAACGCCGGCGTGAACGCCCCGGCCGTGCCGATGGACGAGCTGCCTTTGGATAAATGGTTCAGCGTGGTCAATACCAACGTGACAGGCGTGTTCCTGTGCGCGCGTGCCGCCTTCGGCCTGATGCGCCACCAATCTCCACAAGGCGGACGCATCATCAACAATGGCTCGATCTCGGCGCACACGCCGCGCCCCTTCACCGCGCCCTACACCATCAGCAAACATGCGGTGAGCGGCCTGACCAAGGCCTTGGCGCTGGATGGCCGAGCATTCAACATCGTGGCCAGCCAGATCGATATTGGCAATGCGCTGACCGAGCTGTCCGAACGCATGACACGCGGCGTACTGCAGGCCAACGGCACAACAGCCCCCGAACCCATGATGGACGCGAAGCACGTGGCCGATGCGGTACGCCACATCGCCGCGATGCCACTCAGCGCCAATGTGCTGAACATGACTGTCATGGCCAGCGCCATGCCCTTCGTAGGACGCGGTTAGCAGACAGAGCGCCACAGCCCCTGATCCCTCTCGCATTTGATAACGATTGAAGAAACCCCAAAAGGAGACAACTATGCAACCCACATCCCTGTTCAAAATTCTTGCCATCTCGGCATCTCTGGCCATGCTTCCAACCATGGCATCGGCCCAGGCCTACCCGACCCGCGCCATCAAAATCATCGTGCCAGCGCCCCCGGGTGGCGCGATCGACATCATTGCCCGCGTCGTCGGCGACAAACTCGGGGCTTCGATGGGCCAGGCCGTGATCGTCGAAAACAAACCCGGTGCATCCAACAACCTCGGCACAGACGTGCTTGCCAAGTCCGCGCCCGATGGCTACACGATCGGCATCGTGGGTGGCAGCCACAACATCAACAAGTTCCTCTTCAAGAACCTGGGATGGGACCCAGAGAAAAGCTTCGAACCCATCGTCTACACCCATGAAGTTCCGCTGGTATTCGCTATCTCTCCGCAGATTCCTGCCAAGACTCTGCCCGAGTTCGTGGCCTGGATGAAGGCCAATCCGAACGAGGCCAAGGTGGCTACCTCGGGCCGTGGCAGTGCCCAGGAAATGGCGGCTGAGATGTTCCGTATGGCGAGCGGAGTGCAGATGTTGCTGGTGCCTTACAAAGGCTCTTCCGCCGCCCACCCGGATTTGCTGGCCGGGCGCACCGCACTCTACATCGACACCATCAGCGCCATCCAGTCGCAGGTGAAAGCCGGCAACGTCCGGGCCGTAGCGGTATCAACCAAGAAGCGCACAACATCGCTGCCTGACGTGCCGACCGCGGACGAACAAGGACTCAAGGGCTTTGACGCCAATACGAATGGCGGGTTCCTAGCGCCGGCCGGCACGCCCAAGGCCATCACCAACAAACTGAATGCGGAAATCAACACCGCGTTGAAGCTACCGGATGTACGGGCCAAGCTGGAGGCTGCTGGCATTGAAATCCAGGGCGGAACACCGCAGGACTACGCCGCCCTGATCAAGTCCGACCTCGCCAAATGGGGCAAGGTCGTCAAAGAGGCCGGTATTCAGCCGGAGTGAGTCTGGAGACGGCGGGCGGGTGAGCCAAAGGCCTCCGCAAGCTTTGGTCCGTCACCCTATGCGCCTTGGTCGTACAACGTTTACAAAGCAATGCGGCCACGACGTAATGCGCAACCGGGGCCTGCAGGATATCTTCATCGCCTGCGTTGACGATACGCCCAAACCCTGTCCCTGGATCAACCGTAGTGTGTGAATGCCAGCGCCGTCCCGGTTGCTATCTGATCGCGCCCCCGTCCTACAGAACCCTGGCTGATGCCCGCATAGCATTCGGGGTATGCATGCTGAAGCTGATCTGATCGTGGCCCGTCCGGAAGGGTTGTATTGCCCGGCTGGAAATTTCTACATCGACCCATGGCGACCGGTGGATCGGGCTGTGATCACCCACGCCCACAGCGACCACGCGCGCTGGGGCAGCGCGCATTACCTTGCCCACCACGACAGCGCGCCCATCCTGCGCCGCCGCTTAGGCGAGGACATCACCTTGCAGACGCTGGCCTATGGCGAGGTGATCGAGCACCACGGTGTACGGCTCTCGCTGCATCCGGCGGGGCATGTGCTGGGCTCGTCACAGGTCAGGCTGGAGCATGGCGGGCGGGTCTGGGTTGCGTCTGGCGATTACAAGCTGGAGAACGACGGCACCTGTGCGCCGTTCGAGGCCGTCCGCTGCGATACCTTCATCACCGAGTCCACGTTCGGCCTGCCGATCTACCGCTGGCCCACACAACCCGAATTGTTTGCCGAGATCAACGCATGGTGGCGGCAGAACGCAGAGGCAGGGCGCACTTCTGTGCTGTATGCCTATGCGCTGGGCAAGGCGCAGCGGTTGCTGCACGGCGTGGACGCGTCGATTGGTCCCATCGTGGCGCATGGCGCCGTTGAACCGATCAACGCCATCTACGGCGCCGCGGGCGTGGTGCTGCCGCCTACCTTCCTGGCGTCTGATCCGGCACTGGACAAAGCGGCGCTGGCGCGCTCGCTGGTGATCGCGCCGCCATCGGCCGGCCGCACCACCTGGCTACGCCGCTTCGGCGCGAATCCATCCGATGCCTTTGCCAGCGGCTGGATGCAGCTGCGCGGCACACGCCGCCGCCGCGGGGTCGACCGTGGCTTTGTAGTCTCCGACCACGCGGATTGGCCTGGCCTGCAGTCCGCCATCCTCGCAACCGGTGCCGAGCGGGTCTTCGTTACACACGGCAGCGTGGCGGTGATGGTGCGCTGGCTCAGCGAGCAGGGGTTGCAGGCGCAAGGCTTCAGCACCGAATACGGTGATCAGGATGACGCGGACGATGCGGACAAATCGACCGCGGGCAGCACTACCATAACTCCCGATCCCGAATGAAGGCCTTTGCGGACCTCTACCGCGCGCTGGATGCATCGACCGCCAGCTCCGCCAAGCAGGCCGCGCTGCAGCGCTATCTGCACGCGGCGCCGTCGCGGGATGCCGCCTGGGCGGTGTACTTCCTTGCTGGCGGCAAGCCACGTCAACTGGTGCCGACAAGTCTGCTGCGGGAGCAGGCGCGGCTGGCGGCTGAGCTGCCCGAATGGCTGTTCGACGAGAGCTACGAAGCGGTAGGCGATCTGGCCGAAACAATCTCGCTACTGCTGCCAGACCCAGACGAGACGCTGGAACTGCCGTTATCAGAATGGATGGAGCAGCACCTGCTGCCGTTGCGCGGGCAGGCGCCCGAAGAACTGGCGCGTCTCCTGCAAAACCAGTGGCGTACGCTGGCCGCGGCGCAGCGGTTGGTTTACTTCAAGCTCATCACCGGCGCCTTCCGCGTCGGAGTCTCCAGGCTGCAGGTCACGCAGGCCCTGGCGGGGGTGAGCGGGGTCGACGCCAAGGTGGTTGCACAAAGGCTGATGGGCTACACCCATATTGGCGCGCGCCCCTCTGCCGAAGATTACGACGCGCTTGTCGCACCCGACGATGCGGCAAGCACCGGCACCGGGTCGCACGGCGGCCAGCCGTATCCCTTCTTTCTGGCGCATCCGCTCAACCTGCCGCTGGCGCAGTTCGACGCAACGATTGGCCCCGCCAATGGCTGGTTGTTCGAATGGAAATGGGACGGTATCCGCGCTCAACTCGTGAAACGCGACGGGCAGGTCTGGATCTGGTCACGCGGGGAGGAGTTAGTCAGCGAACGCTTCCCGGAGTTGCAGACTATGGGCGCAGGCCTGGCAGAAGGCACGGTGCTCGACGGCGAGATCCTCATCTGGCGTGACGGCCGTGCACAACCGTTTGCAGAACTGCAGCAGCGTATTGGGCGCAAGACCTTAAGCCCCAAGCTACTGCGCGAACTACCGGTGGTGCTGTGTGTTTACGACCTGCTGGAGCAGGAAGGCGAAGACCTGCGCGGGCTGCCCCAGCATGCGCGGCGCACGCGGTTGGAGCAACTGGTCGCGTCGTTTCCCCATCCTCAGCTGCAACTGAGCCCGCTGGTGAAAGGTGGCGACTGGGCCGACCTGGCACGCCAGCGCGAGCAGTCCCGGGCGCTGGGCGTCGAAGGCATGATGCTCAAGCGCCTAGACGCGCAATACGGTGTAGGCCGCACCAAGGACGTAGGCGTTTGGTGGAAGTGGAAGATCGACCCGCTGTCGGTAGATGCCGTGCTGATCTACGCCCAGCGCGGCCACGGGCGACGCGCCAGCCTCTATAGCGACTACACCTTCGCCGTGTGGAATGGCGCGCAGGATGACCCGGTGCGCCAGCTGGTCCCGTTCGCGAAAGCCTATTCGGGCCTGACGGACGAAGAAATACGCGCGGTGGATGCAGTGATCCGTAAGACCACATTGGAGACCTTCGGCCCGGTGCGCAGTGTGACGCCGACGATGGTTTTCGAGCTGGGCTTTGAAGGCATAGCCAAGAGTAGCCGGCACAAAAGCGGCATAGCCGTACGCTTCCCACGCATGCTGCGCCGCCGTGAAGACAAGCCCGTCGAAGAAGCTGACACGCTAGCCAGCCTACGGGCGCTGTTGCAGGAAGCCGAGTAATGGCCAGCCGCAAGCCCGCCCACGCATCCGCTGCGGTCGACCCGTCCATAGCAGCGTGGGTCGCTACCCGTGGCTGGACACCCTTTCCATTCCAGTGCAGGGTGTGGGAGGAGATGGCACAGGGCCGCAGCGGCTTGCTGCATTCCAGCACCGGCAGCGGCAAGACGCTGGCAGTCTGGTTGGGCGCACTCGGGGCCTTGCGGGAAACCGCCGCGACCGCGGGTGCGAAGACCAAGGCGCCACCACTGACGGTACTGTGGATCACGCCGATGCGTGCGCTGGCCGCAGACACGCTGCGCGCTCTGGAAGACCCCATGCGCGCTGTGTGCCCTACCTGGACGGCGGGTTTAAGGAGCGGCGACACAACGTCCGCTCAGCGCGCCGCGCAGGACCGGCGGCTACCGACGGTGCTGGTCACCACGCCGGAGAGCCTGACCCTCTTGATGTCGCGCGCCGATGCGCGCGATCTGCTGCGGCACGTCCGTGTGACGGTGGTCGACGAATGGCATGAGTTGATGGGCAACAAGCGCGGCGTGCAGACGCAGCTGGCGCTGGCCCGGCTGCGTGGATTTCAGCCGTCGCTGATGACCTGGGGACTCTCCGCCACGCTGGGTAATCTGGACGAAGCGCTGCGCACGCTGCTTGGCACCGCGCCGTGGCCGAAGAACCGTGCCCCTGCGATGGTACAGGGCGAAACCGACAAGACCCTGGTTATCGACACGCTGCTGCCTGCCACCGCCGAACGCTTTGCCTGGGCCGGCCACATGGGTCTGCGCATGCTGCCGCAGGTCGTGCAGGCCATAGAAGAAAGTGCCAGTTGCCTGGTCTTCACCAATATGCGTTCCCAGGCAGAGCGATGGTACCGTGCGCTGCTGGAGGCGCGGCCGGACTGGGCAGGTGTGCTCGCGCTGCACCATGGCTCGCTGGACCGCGAGGTACGGGAATGGGTTGAGCTAGGACTGAAGGAGGGGCGGTTGAAAGCCGCGGTCTGCACGTCCAGCCTGGATCTGGGTGTGGACTTTCTACCGGTGGATCGCGTGCTGCAGATCGGGTCGGCAAAGGGCGTGGCGCGCCTGGTGCAACGGGCCGGCCGCTCAGGCCACGCGCCGGGTCGGCCATCGCGGATCACGCTGGTGCCGACCCACAGCTTGGAGCTGGTGGAGGCCGCCGCCGCGCGCGAGGCGGTGCGCACTAGCCAGATCGAGTCGCGCCACAGCCCGCGCGCCCCTTTGGATGTGATGGTCCAGCATTTGGTGACGATCGCGCTGGGCGGCGGCTTCCGGCCGGACGAGTTGCTGGCAGAAGTGCGCACCACGGTAGCCTATGCCGACATGACAGACGCACATTGGCAGTGGTGCCTGGACTTCGTGCGCCAGGGCGGGCCATCGCTCGCGGCGTATCCCGACTACCACCGCGTCGTGCCATACGAAGAAGGACTTTGGCGCGTGCCCGACGCACGCCTGGCGCGGCGGCATCGCGTCAACATCGGCACCATCGTCAGCGACGCTTCCATCAGCGTGCAGTATCTGGGTGGCGGCAAGCTGGGCACGGTGGAAGAGAGCTTCATTGCCCGACTGAAACCTGGCGACGCCTTCATGTTCAGCGGCCGTCTGCTGGAACTGGTACGCGTAGACCAGATGACAGCCCTGGTGCGTCGCGCCACGGCTGGGCGCGCGGCGCTGCCGCGCTGGAATGGCGGGCGCATGCCCTTGTCCAACACGCTGGCCGATGCGGTGTTGCGTGAACTGCAGGCGGCAGACAATGGCCGATTCGACAGCCCTGAGATGCAATGCGTCAAGCCGCTGATCGACATCCAGCGACTGTGGTCGGGGCTGCCCACTCCGAGCACCCTGGTCGCGGAAACGCTGAAGTCCCGCGAAGGCTGGCATCTGTTCCTCTACCCCTTTGCGGGCCGGCAGGTGCATCTGGGTCTGGCCGGTTTGATGGCATGGCGCGCCGCGCAGCCGGAGACCGGCACCTTCTCCATTGCACTGAACGACTACGGCATCGAACTGCTGAGCGCGAAGGAGATCGATTGGGCAGCACGCTTACCCACGCTGCTCGCGCTGCCACCGAGAGATCAACTGCTCGCCGAGGTGCTGGGCAGCCTCAACGCGACCGAACTGGCGCGGCGTCGGTTCCGCGAGATCGCGCGGATTGCCGGGCTGATATTCCAGAGCCACCCGGGCGAGCGCCGCAGCAACCGGCAACTGCAGGCCTCGGCCTCGCTGTTCTTCGAGGTGTTCCAGAAATACGACCCGCAGAACCAACTGCTGGCGCAAGCCGAGCAAGAACTGTTGGCGCAAGAACTTGATGTGCGCCAGCTTGGCGCAGCGCTGGAACGCATCCAAGGACAGACGCTGCGGGTACATGCGCTGCGCAAGCCCACACCGCTGGCCTTCCCGTTGATGGTGGAGCGCTTTCGCGAGAAACTAACGAACGAATCGCTCGGTGACCGCATCGCGCGCATGGTGTCCGAGCTGGAACGTACGGCTGGTGGGGACTCGGTAGGCACGGCGCATACGCCAGCGGATCGCGTCTTCGCCTCCCGCGAGTCACCAGAGTGGGCAATCGGCGCCTCCCTGGCGCTTGAGTCCCGTGGCGAGACTGCGGGCGGGCGCATTCCACGCAAGCGCGGCCAAGGGCGCGCACGCCCTTCGCCTGGCTTGGAGCGATGATCGAAGCATGAAAGCTCCAGATCCTGCGACATCCGACGCCCCGGTAGGCGCTCTGGCCATCACGCTGGCGGGCGAACCGGTTGCGCTGCTGCCAGATCGCGCGTTGTGGTGGCCGCGCGAGCGTACGCTGTTCGTGGCCGATGTACACCTGGGCAAGGCGGCCAGCTTCCGGGCGCTGGGGCAGCCGGTTCCTGCCGGAACGACGCGGGACAACCTGGATCGTCTTAGCCTATTGATCGACGAATTGAGCGTGCGGCAACTCGTTGTACTGGGCGATTTTTTGCATGCGGCAACGGCGCAGCAGGCGCAGGTGATGGATCCCGTAAGCGCGTGGCGCGAACGGCACGCCACATTGCATTGCACGCTGGTGCGCGGCAACCACGACAGCCGTGCCGGCGACCCGCCCCCCTCGCTGCGATTCGACATCGTGGACGAGCCTTTCCGGATCGGCCCATTCGCCGCTTGCCACCATCCCCAGCCGGTGATTGGGGCGTATGCGCTAGCAGGGCATCTGCATCCCGCCGTACAAATTCGCGGCCGCGCGCATACCCGAGAGCGTCTGCCCTGCTTCTGCGAAGGCGATGGTCTGATGATCCTGCCTGCGTTCGGGGCTTTCACGGGCAGCACCCTGGACTTACCGCCCAGCACACTTCGCTGCTATGCCGCGGGTGGAGGCCGTGTTACAGCGCTGCCGCGGCTCGGTGAACTCCGTTGACGCATGGATGATTCCAAGAGTCAGAATTATTCTGAGTAATTAAAGTCGTAAACAGGCCCCTAGTATCCATGCGGGTTTGGGGCGTTTCAAATATGCAACAGATTACCGAGAAGTCGTAAACAAAACGCCCCTTGGCTCACTCAGTCCTGTCGAATATCGAGCGAGCTTCGGACTTACGGCATAACCCATTCCAAGAATGCCGCCGTCCTCCCGTTGAGCGGCTTGTGCCAATTTCAAACGGACTGGTCTTATTCGACAGGATACGGTGTATCTAGCTTACTTTCGCTAGGACTGACTCGGGGTGCTCATCAAATTACTGGCACTGCTGGACATCTGGGAGTTGGCGCCAACTGAGTGGTAAATGTTTGGACGATTTCGAGGAAAAACCAAAACAGCTTGACTAGGTCAACACACCTCAAGAAGGCATAGTTCGTTATTTCAAAGTTTACAACACCACATATATTAGAGCTTAAGCCTGCTAAAGCTATTCGTCTGTACATGTGTTATTGGGCAGACAGAACGTCTTCATATTGTGGAAAGACGTGCAGCGTTCAACTAGAGAGGAATGCCTGTCCGTTGCACCCACCAAGGGTAAATTACTTTGCCTTAGCAACTGTTGCTACCCTAGCTCCCCTGGCTAGTTCGGTCATCCGTGTCCGAAAGAATGTTCCTTTCTAGCCCATCTAAATTGACCCCGCGGGCCATCAGCAAATTCCTCGTGACGCGGACACAATCGTCCAGCGTCCGAACGCCCGTATCGAAAGACAATTCGGGGGACAGCGGCGCTTCGTAGGGATCGCTGATCCCAGTGAAGCTGACAATGGCTCCGCTTCTGGCCCGACGGTAAAGGCCTTTAGGATCTCGGGCCTCACATACGGTCAATGGCGTTGCCAAATACACCTCGATATAGCGCGTCGGTCCCACAGTGTGGCGGGCTAAGTTCCGGTCATCCCTGTAGGGCGATATCAAGGCAGCGATGGCCAGCGTCCCCGCATCGTTCAATTGCTTGCACAGCTCGGCTACGCGACGGATGTTTTCTCGGCGATCTTTCCGTGAAAAACCAAGGTCTTGGCTGAGTTGCTGGCGGACGACGTCGCCGTCTAGCACTCGGCATAACACACCGTCGGCGGACAAGGTTTCAGCTAATGCTTCGGCCAAGCTGGTTTTACCCGAAGCACTGAGCCCCGTTAACCAAAGGGTACACGCTGGTTGTGGCATTTGGATCTTCGGTTTCGCGGCAATGGCCGAGAGCGACAGCTCTCCTGATTTGTTGTGATGGCATTTACCCGCAAGACTCTCTGATAGGCAACGTTGACACAGGACGCTTTCCATCTTAGGTATTGCCAGTTTATGTAACAACCAAAAGCTACTCGCGTTCCTCCCCAATATTGATGAAGCAGATACCCCCGTCCAAAGGCGATCGGCGTTTCATTGGCAGAGTACCCATTGCACTACCGATGTATGTGGGCCATGCTTAAACAATCGGAAACAAGTTGTGATTTGAGTTTGTGCAGCTAGGGATGCTTCCCGTAATTTTTCTGAATTTGTCATCTGGGAAATCCCTTGGAGGTCAGCTTCGAGTTGCAACTGCAGCCAGAAAGATCGCATGACCATGATGGGAACTCCTCCCAATATCTTGATCGTTGATGACGAAGCGGTACACATGCGTGCACTGTGCGATATCTTGGGTCGCCATGACTACAAGACCACTGGCCTGATATCAGGTGAGGCTGCACTAGAAAAGATGCAGACCGAAACATTTGATCTGTTGTTGTCAGATTTGATGATGCCCGGCATTGATGGCATCACATTGGTGCAGGCAGCTAGCAAAATCGACTCCAACCTTGCTTGCATCATCATGACTGGCGAAGGCTCCATTGCGTCGGCTGTACAGGCAATGAAGGTCGGTGCCCATGATTACATCGTCAAACCATTCAAGGTTTCAGCCATTCTTCCTGTTCTTGCGCGAGCGCTGGAGACGAGACGGTTGAGGATGGAAAACGTCATCTTGGAGCAGCGGCAACGCGCACATACCGCAGAACTCAACACTTTGAACAGCGAACTTGAGTTGGCAAAAAAAGAAGCGGAACGCGCAAATCACGAGAAATCGAATTTCCTCTCGCATATGAGCCATGAGCTACGCACGCCGCTGAACTCCATTCTTGGATTCGCCCAAATTCTGCAATCCGAGTCGATTTCGGCCACCCCCGAAGAAAGAAAAAAATTCTTAAGAAATATTGAAAATGCGGGAAAGCACTTGCTCACTCTGATTAATGAAATTCTTGACTTGGCACAAATTGAATCTGGATTCATATCGATTTCCCTTGAACCCATTCAGTTGGCGAAGATTTTTGAGGAATGTCGGGCCATGATTTCACCCATCGCGGAGAAATTCGGTATCAGGATGATTTATCCAGAATATATGGATGTCTTAGTTTTTTCAGATAAGACCAGATTGAAGCAGGTTTTAATAAATCTGCTATCGAATGCAATTAAATATAACAATAAAAATGGATCAGTTACACTAGATTACGAGCTTACGGAAGTCGGGCGTATTCGACTATTTGTAATTGATACGGGAATTGGGCTTAGTGCCGAACAGTTGAAATTTATATTTCAACCATTTAATCGACTGGGAAGAGAAAAAATCAAAGAAGAAGGCACCGGAATTGGTTTGTCTTTGACGAAGAAAATCGTAGAGGCGATGCAGGCAGAAATCGGCGTAGCTAGCAAATTGGATATTGGCAGTACATTCTGGATTGAACTGCCGGTTCATAAATCAACTTCTTCAAAAAACATAAATTCAATCGGAGATATTATTTCATATTAAGGTGGTTTTTCTAGAAAATATTAAAAAGAATTTTTGAGGCAAGCAATTGTAATGAGAAATATTTTCAATCTTCTGTTTTTTATTAGGAGGATAGTATGGAAAATAAGTCAAAACCAGAAATTGTTCGCATAGACCGCTGGCAAAAGGGTCGTCAAAAATTATTTAAATCTGTTCCTTCTGACGGAAAAATGATTAAGTATCTCGGCAAAGAATTTAAGGTGTATCCAAATACCTTTTGGCCATTTACGGATAGTAAGCCACTGGTCAAAAATTTCCGAGTGCAGAGCGGAGAGAGTGTGCTTGATGTTGGAACAGGTTCTGGCGTTATTGCCATCTTTTCCTGTTACCAGGGAGCGGGGAAAGTGGTTGGTGTTGACATCAATCCTGCTGCTATCAAGAGTGCTAAACATAATTTGAAGATGCATGGCTTTGAAAAAGTCATGAAAGTTGTCAAGTCAGATTTATTTGAAAATATTGCCGATCAGAAATTCGACGTAATTACAGCAAATATTCCTTTCAGAGATAAATTTGCACACGACGTCGTCGCCAGGGCACAGTGGGATACCGATTTTCAAACCAATACTCGGTTTTTTGCAGAAGTGGTAAACCATTTAAATCCGGGTGGTCGAATTTATTTTATACACTCTAATTTTGGAGAGACCGACAGGATAAAGAAACTCGCCAAAGCTGCTGGACTTTCTGTCAAGGCGATCGGGCGTGAGGCCGCAGACAAGTCTGAGACAAAAGTGTTCCACGCTTTTGTTATGAGAAGAATTGCGGAAGACAATTAAAAGTGAGCGATATTCTAGACTCTGTGAATTCAATTCGTAATGTTCCACGCACCGAGTTGAATTCCTTAGTTAAGACCGTGGCAGTTATTCTTTGCAGCCCGCGATCCGGATCAAGTTTATTGAAAAATGCATTGGAATCACATCCGGATATTGCGTCACTAGGAGGGGAAATTGAGCCGTTCATGATTCTGACAAAGAATGGATTTAATCACAATTCGGATAGTGATGCAATTAGCACTATAAAAAATGAGGCCGATTTAATAGACAATATTTTTGATGATCTAACCGTGGCATCCGAAACGCAATTGGATCTAAATCTTCTTATAAAAAAATGGGAGAAAAGACTTTTATTGCAGTTCCCTTCAATTTTTCAAAAGGAATCTTGTCGTGAAAATCTTGTTCACATCTTTCATGACGCTTTGAGGCAGTGGGTGGATAGTGACTTTCTAGAAGGCGATGGTTTAGAAAAATTTATTCTTACAAAAATTTTTAAGAATGAGTCATGGCGAATTAATTACTACGATGGTCAGTCAACTTCAGGTCCGATCAAATGGTTTGATGAACCTTTAAAGGTAGAGGAGCCACCATTTATTTTGCCTAATAACAAGAGAAGACAATTTGTCGAAAATGACGTAACTAGTAAAATTTTACTTTTCAAAACTCCGCCTGATGTTTATCGAATAGGCATGTACGAAAAGTTGTTTCCCAACGCCGAAATAAAATATATTCACCTGACTCGAGGTTATGCACAGTCGGTTAATGGTTTGATGGATGGATGGTTGTCTCCAGTGGGTTTTTTCTCTCACGACCTAAGACACGTGGGCGTGAATTTAAATGTAAAGGGTTACTCCGATTGTGTTCCATTTGGGAGATGGTGGTGGAAGTTTGATTTGCCACCTAATTGGAGGGAGTTTTTAGAAGAAAAGCTGGAAAACGTCTGTCTAAACCAGTGGATTTCGGCGCATCAATCGGTGTTAGCAAGCGGAGTAGGCGCTCTTCGAATTTCTTTTGAAGATTTCTTGGATGAACCAGATACCACAATACAGAAAATTCAGCAATATCTAGGTTTGCCTGCAATGAAATTAGAAAATTCACTCCCTCTGCTGATGGCAACGGATGTTCCAAAATCGAAACGATGGCATAAAAGAAGGGATTTAATACTTTCGCTAGGTAAAAGCGAAGAGGTTGAAGTAATGATGGAATTGCTGGGCTACGAGATGAACCCCGAGAGCTGGGTATGAACAACCATCTTATTGTTCCCTTCTTGATGGGGCAGCGCCGCGATGGCCTCTGCCGCTTGAAAGAACTGGACGAGCATACCTGGGATGTTCTCGCTCTCTCTGAGTTGCATAAAACAGAAATTGAAGATTCCTATGAAAAATTAAGAATAATGGGAAGTATTTATTATGGATTGTCGGAGAAAATAAAAAAATTGGTAGGCATTGGATTAGTTCCTATAAGTATTTCTGGAGATTGTGTTTCTACATTGGGAGTTTTGGCTGGATTGCAAAAGGCTGGAAAACAACCTGATCGAATTCTTTGGTTAGATGCACATGGAGATTTCCATACATGGAAAACTTCTCTTACCAAATACATCGGTGGGATGCCATTGGCCATGTTAGTTGGACGAATTGATCAACATGAGAAACATCGCGATGCCGTGGAATCAATGCTTTGGGAAATTGGTGTGACTCCCTATCCCGAAAAGCGAATCATACTGTCTGATGCGCGCGATCTGGATGCAGGTGAAAAGGAGGCATTGGAAAGTTCTGAAATAACGGTTTGCGGAGTTTCAGATATTTTAAAAAATCTTGATTCAGGTGAAAGTATATATATCCATTGGGATACAGACGTCGTAGATGCTGAAGCAGAAACTCCTGCCCTTAAATACCATGTAAAAAAAGGGCCAAAATATTCTGAAATTGAAGCTCTCTTCAAAAATATTTCTCGTGAAAAGATAGTCGCAATTTCCGTGTCCGCTTGGCATGAGGAAAAGGATTTGGAGAATAAGGCGGCGAAAGCTTGTCTCCGCGTTCTAAAAAGTCTAGAGGACATACTATGCTGAGAGGATATGGGAAGCGTTGCGCAGGTAAGGCATCGAATTTTTTTCTATTTAGTTTAATTGGCCTGCTTGTCGCCTTGTCGCTTGGAGTCTATATGTGGACCAATTTTAATGCCATTGGCTCCGTTAGCCATCAAAAGCAAAAAGTGGTCATCGCTACGAATAATGAATACGCCGGAAGTTGCGCTGTTATGGTGGCGCAAGAGAAAGGTTTCTTTGTAAATGAAGGGCTTGTTGTCTCTATCAAGCCCGTCACCAGCGGAAAAGCTGCTATGGCGGCGATTCTGGAAAAAAAGGCAGATATTGGAACCGTTGCAGATATTCCAGTTATGTTTGCTGGGTTGAGTAATGCTCCCATATCGGTTATTGCAACTATTTTTGCGGGGGAGAGAGATCATGGGATTGTGGGCCGCAGGGACAAGGGAATTGACACAGCTGCTAGTTTGAAAGGTAAAAGCATAGGCGTCCCCCTTGGTACTTCCGCACATTTCACGTTAGATGCTTTCCTTAATAGGCAAAAACTGCTACCAGATGAGGTTACCAAGCGAACCTACAAACCAGAAGAGCTTGCCAATGCACTTGCAGCTGGTAGTGTTGATGCCGTTGCCATATGGGAGCCATTTTTAAGCGCAGCCATGTCAAAACTTGGTGATAACGGCGTTCTTTTCTATGGGCAGGATGTTTATGAAAGCATCTACAACATGGTAGGAATGCAAAATTATATTTCTGAACATCCTGAAACGATAAAGAAAATTATTCGTGGATTAATAAGTGGCGCGAAAGTTTGCGTCGAAAATCCGGCTATCGCCCAGGAAGTAGTATCAAAAATAACGAAAATAGAAAAAGAAACATTGAAAGCCTCCTGGTCATCGTATCGTTTCGATATTGTTTTAGATCAAGGTTTAATCTTGGCTCTGGAGGATGAGGCACGCTGGGCAATTAAAAACAAGCTGACGGATAAAGTGAAGGTTCCCAATTATCTTGGTTATGTCTATATCGATGGATTGGAATCTATAAGTTCATCCGCCGTAACCATCATTCATTGAGAGTTTCATCATGAAAATCTCAACAAGACTCAAATTGGCTGAACTGTTTTGTGGAGTTGTAGTTGCCATTATCGTGGGCGTTTTGCTGTTCACGACGTCGCAAATGAAACGAGAGCTCCTAAAAAATGAGCAGGCAGGTGAGGTTTTACGAGCAGTCACGGCGCTCAGGTATCTCTCGATGGAATACGAACTCCATCACGAAGAACGCGCGCGAGATCAATGGCAACTCAGGTCTACCTCCTTCGCAAAGTTTCTCACGAGCAAAATGGGGCTCGTTGATACTGGCGATGCAGAGATCATTAATGACCTTCGGCGTAACCAAGAAGATCTTCAAAAACTGTTCAGTTTGTTGGTGACGAACCGCCATGAGCTTGAAAATGAGCTGGGGCGAGCCGAGGTGCTGAAGGAGTTGGAGTCTAGGTTGTCGGGGCAGATCTCGAATAAGACGCAAGCCATGATTTCTGACGCGTTGCTCCTGTCAGAACTGAGCCGTAAAGCGGTACTTGATGCTCAGCAAAGGGCGAATGTGGCAGTGATCGCATTTGGCCTGCTGGTCATGCTAGCTGTCGCTGCCACCATATTTATTACGCTGAGAAGCGTCACACGGCCACTTGAACAATTGCGTGAAGGCACGACGGTGGTTGGTGCGGGCAATCTTGATTTCGTCCTGGGCGTGCACTCGCAAGATGAAATCGGAGAGCTAGCCCGCGCTTTCGACGGTATGACGGAAAAATTAAAGCTGACAACGGTTTCACGTGACGAGCTGTTCAAGACGAACGAGGCGCTTGCGACTGAGATCGCGGTACGCCAGCAGGCAGAGCAGAAAGCGCGAGCGCAACTTGAACGCCTGAATTTGCTGCATCAGATTACGCGCTCCACAGGGGCAAGGCAGGATTTGCGAAGTATTTTTCAAGTCGTCATTCGCAGCTTAGAAGACCAGTTGCCGATGGATTTTGTCTGTCTCTATTTATACGACCAACCGCAGAATGCTTTGGTGGTGACATGCGTTGGCCTGCGCGGCGAGGCGTTGGTGCAAGAGCTATCGATGACCGAGAACGCCCGCGTTGCGATTGACGAGAATGGCCTGTCTCGATGCGTTCGCGGACAATTGGTCTACGAGGCGGACATCAGCAAAGTAGATTTTCCTTTCCCGCAGCGCCTGGCGCGAAGTGGGCTGCGCGCTTTGGTAATGGCGCCCTTACTGGTTGAGAGCACCGTATTTGGGGTGTTGGTAGTTGCCCGACAGCAGGCCCACAGCTTTAGTAGCGGTGAGTGCGAGTTCCTGCAGCAATTGTGTGAGCACGTTGCTCTTTCGGCGAACCAAGCACAGCTGTACGCTGCCTTGCAGCAAGCCTATGACGATATGCGCCAGACCCAGCAATCAGTGATGCAGCAGGAACGCTTGCGTTCACTCGGCCAGATGGCCAGTGGAATCGCCCACGACATTAACAACGCCATTTCTCCCATCGCCCTCTACACGGAATTGCTGCTGGAAACAGAGCCAAACCTCAGTTCGGGTGGTCGCAATTATCTTGAAATTATCCAGCGGGCTATTGACGATGTAGCCGCGACGGTCGCTCGGATGAGGGAGTTTTACCGACAACGTGAAACTCAGCTTACCTTGAGTCCTGTGAATGCAAATCTCCTGATTCAGCAGGTTGTGGACCTTACCCGGGCGCGCTGGAGTGATATGCCGCAACAACGGGGCGTGGTGATTCAATTGCAGACTGAGCTTGACCCGGATCTTCCGTTCTTTATGGGGGTCGAGGGTGAGATCCGGGAGGCGCTGACGAACCTCGTTTTTAATGCAGTCGATGCCATGCCTAGTGGCGGCACGTTGACATTGCGTACCCGGGTGGCGGGTGTCCCCAATAGGGATGGCCACACCACCTCACGCCATGTATTTGTCGAAGTGAGCGACTCCGGCGTGGGAATGGATGAAGATACACGTCGACGTTGTCTTGAGCCATTTTTTACGACAAAAGGGGAGCGGGGGACGGGATTGGGTTTGGCGATGGTGTACGGAATGATAGAGCGCCACAGTGCCAATATCGAGTTGGAATCCCAGCCGGACGTCGGTACCACAGTGCGCATGGACTTTCTTATTCCTTCAGATGTCGCCGAAGCCACACCGCTCATTGACACGGACACCGTGCCGTTGCATTTACATATCCTGGTTGTAGATGACGATCCCCTGGTACTAAGATCGCTCCGCGATATTTTGGCATTTGACGGCCATTCGGTGGTTGCGGCAGATGGCGGTCAAGCCGGCCTCAATATGTTCCACAGTGCGCAAGAAGAGGGTAAGCCATTCGATATCGTGTTTACTGACCTGGGAATGCCCTATGTAGACGGGCACAAAGTTGCAACGGCTATTAAATATCTATCACCGTCAACGCCCGTTGTTTTGCTGACGGGCTGGGGCCAACGATTGGTTTCTGACGGAGAAAGTCCCGCGCATGTTGATTGCGTTTTGAGTAAGCCGCCCCGGCGTAAGGAATTACGCAGTACGTTGACGAAAATATTTAAAACTAGCGGCACCGCGGTGTGATGGCCTTTAGGTATTTTTGCAGCTTCATTGTCGCAACTAGATTTGCTCAGGGCGTACGCTCAGCCCACAGTTGGGCGTTCTCCGCGCTGGACATGGCGTAGTAGCTGGAATGGACATCCTCCGTTGTATCCCCCGCCCCTACCTATCCCTTCGCCGAGTGGAATTCGGCCCAACATAAGGCGGTACTGTTGGCGCCAATTACAGATTGACCAGCGGAGGGTGCGGCGGAAATCTTGGACTTACGGCATAACCCAGTCCAAGAATTCCGTCCCCCTAACAGGAGTTACTACGCTGTCCAGGATGTCCGGCGCACGCAACGAGAAGGTCTTCAAGATGACTGGGATGCTATAGCGCGTTGGGGATATGGTCGCATGCGGACCTGCATGAATCCCGCAGGCCCCAATGCAATCACCCCGGCAATCGTTACTGGCTGTCGGGGCTATTGCGCTGATAGCCGGCCAGAGCCGGCCTGTGCAAGGCTTATTGCTGGCTGGTCTTCACAAGCTCAGCAGCGGCCTGGGGAGTTGCGCCGGCCTTTTCAGCACGCGGAGCGGCCAGGTTTTGCTGGGCGGTGACGCCATTGAAGCTGGAAGCTGCATTGGCGTTTTTGGCCTGCAGCATTTCGCTTATGACTTCTGCGCGGGTTTTGGTTGAAGGCGCCTGCATTTGCTCCAGCAGAAAGGCATTCAGGGGTTCGGCAGAAGCAGCCACGGAAGACAGGGCGGCGACAGCAATGACAGCGGCGGCAATAAGGTTCGATTTCATGATGAATATCCTTTCAAAGTTAATGACGTTCCGGGCATGGCGGGCTCATCTCCCCGTCTGTCCAGCCTCGGTGAGTCGCCTTGTAAGTCGCTTCGGCTCATCGATGTATGAACTTTATTCCATCCAAATTAATCAAAAAATAGCAATTCAAACAATGCATTACTGTTAAATCAGCAACAATTGAGGCTTGATTTAGGGGTAAACCATGGACCGGCTTCAATCAATGCGCGTGTTTCAGCAAGTGGTGGACGACGGGAGTTTTGCCGCCGCGGCGCGCAAATTCGACATGTCGTCCGCCGTGGTGACCCGGCTGGTCGGTGACCTGGAAGACCACCTCGGGGTGCGACTGCTGCAGCGCACCACCCGGCGCCTGGCGCTCACCGATGCGGGCGAAACCTATCTGGCCCGTGTGCGCCATATCCTCAACGACATTGATGAAGCCCACGCCGCCGCCCAGGCCCACGCGCAGGAAATGTCCGGCGTCATCCGCATCCTGACGCCGCCGGTGTTCGCCACGCATGTGCTGGCGCCGCTGGTGGCCGAGTTCGGGCGGCGCTACCCAAAGGTCGTGCTGGAC
This sequence comes from Rhodoferax sp. OV413, assembly GCF_900104385.1. Classification (GTDB taxonomy): domain Bacteria; phylum Pseudomonadota; class Gammaproteobacteria; order Burkholderiales; family Burkholderiaceae_C; genus Rhodoferax_B. The sequence continues at coordinate 94,367 of NZ_FNJA01000005.1, forward strand.
ATCCATGCGGACTCACCGCTGGTGCCCCCCATTGAAGACTACGACCTGACCCTGCTAGGCGCTGCCGATACGTTCGATGCCAACATCATTGCGCGGCCCATCGCATCTTCGGACGGTATCCTGTGCGCCTCACCCGACTACTTGCGCGAGCATGGCATCCCGCGGCAACCGGAAGATCTCGCCAGGCACCGCTGCCTGCGCATCAAGCTCCAGGCGAACCGGCACCGCTGCATGCGCCTCATCAACCCGGAGGAACACAACCGGGAAGTGGAAGTTCAGATCGAGCCCGCTCTGCTGGTCAACAACACCACCACGCTGATTCGGGCTTGCCTTGACGGCGCCGGTGTCAGCATCCAGCCCATCGACATCGTGGCGAAGTACCTCCAGAGCGGCGAGCTGCATCGGGTTTTGCCTCAGTGGATCACGGGAAGGAACACGCTGTATGCAGCGCTGCCCAGCCGCAAATTCATTCCTGCCCGCACCAGCGTGTTTCTGGAGTTCATGACCGAGTACACACGCGCCGTGCTCAAGAAGATGGAAGCGCGACAGGACTGAAGTTGCCGAAGCTACTGAGCATCACCACCAATGACGCCCGACCCGTTCATCGAGGGGATTGTTACTGCTGACCTTGAATTGACCAGTTGAACGCGCTTGTGCCAATGCCGAACTGATAGGTCGTATCTATCGGAAAAGGCGCATCCAGCTTCGTTCCGCAAGGACTCGGGGTGGTCATAAAACTGCTGGCGGTGTTGGTCATTCTGCAGTTGGCGTCAACACCCAGAACAACAACAGCTGGCGACCGACTTTATTCGGTCCCGACTAACTTTATTTGCTCTAGTGTTCTTTGCCAATAAAGTCGTAGACACCGTCCCCACGTAAAAGACACAAAATGCCGGGTGCGCCATCCGCGGTGGAGTCGTAGACAGCCTGCGACGTGGGGGAGGATCCGTGGCCAGACCCGCAGGGAAGTCGTAGACACGGCAGGCTCGCACCCGAGCAGATCCTGCAACTTTGGGCAGCCCGCCAAGCCGATGCGCGACGTCAAGCTTCCTCGGCTGCTTGGGAGCAGCACAGTCGACTGTCACCCATGTTCGTAAGACGCAGCGAAAGCCTTCGGATTGTCTCGCAGCCATAGCGCTGAGTTCGCGACGAGCTGCGTCACTAGGGCGTTCTCTCGCCCGAGGACCGGTTTGGTATCCGTGTTGTGTTCCTGGGCCAAAAGGGTCTGGAGACGCTCCAGGGAACGCTCGTTCAGCGCGCGGATGGCCTCCCAGCGCGAACGCTCGGTGAGTCTCTCCAAGCACTTTGCAGAGACCATGTGGGCTATCAATCGCCCGCGGTATCCGGGCTGCGCATGGTCGTTGCGGTTGAACCAGCCCTGAGCGACATCGTTCTCGGTGATCCCGAAGAGCTTGCCGAGCTCCTTTTCGTCCAGCAGCAAGAAGCCATACTCGTGCGCACGCTCTCCGACGGGAATCGCGTAGTCCTCGACGAACAAGATGAACCCGTCATCACGCAACAGCTTCGCAAGTGCCGATCCGGCGCCAAACTCGTCCAGCCACTCGGCCGGCCGGACCTCATGGAGGACGTTGCAGACGATGACGATGTCAACGGACTTCTCACCGCGCACCTGCTGAACGTCGGCTAGGCTGGAGAACGCGCGCCGAGTGCTCCCGCCGTCCGCATACAGCGCAGCAGAGTGCATTTGGCAGTGCTCCGCGTCTTCCTCACAACGCTCGTACGCCACGTAGTCAATCAGCCCGCCGATGGGCTTGTCGCCGGCTGCGTCCGCAATGGCGTCAAGCAATCGTCCTTTGCCAGCACCGAAGTCAAGAATAGAGAGCGGCCGACCGGGCGGCCGTACTGAGTCCAGAACAGCGCGAATTTGATCCAGCTGCGGGTCCTTGCCTTCATATGGGATGACGCCTGGAGGCAGAAGGCATTGGCGCAGCAGAAGGAACGACGCGTAGCGAGAGGGCAGTAACGTCAGCTCGTTCAAGCGCCTGGCACCTTCGGTTCCGCCGAGGAGACTGTTCACGACCCGACTGGGCGCCCTTCCGGCGCGGCTGAACTTTCCAGCTTCAGCAAACCACAGGCAGTCTGGGTCCGTAGCGGACAGGTGAGCAATGAGCGGCACAGAATGCGTGGAGATCCACAGCTGACCATCGACCAGAACGTCCAACAACCGGTCAACGAGGTCATTGAGCGCCGAAGGATGCAGGTGGTTCTCGGGCTCATCCAGGAAGACGATGCAGTCCTTCAACGAAGCCGTGCGCGCGTGGAGCATGCAAGCAAGCTGAAACAGCACCTTCTGACCGTCCGAGAGCAACGTGTTGTACTGTTCGGTCAACCCCTCCAGCTGTAGGTTCTGGCTCTCGTTCAACTCGAACTGGACGCCATCTCCTAGGAGTTCGCCGAACATGTCGATAAGGTCGGTCTCGGCTTGATGGCTCCCCGCCGTGCCCCTCGGTTTACGGGAGCCTCTTTCGCTGGTTGCCGCCCTCATCACTTGCCTGGCATAAGCAGGCGCCGCTACGTGAGCTCCTTCTGCTCCCAGACCGCTGGCGAATGCGCTCGCCCGATGAATTGCCTCGTTCTCCTTGCCATCGGCGGGATCTTCGAGAGACGTCGACCTGGGTACGAAGAACACAATCTTTGGCTGCCCCTCCCCACTCATGATCAGCGCCTCAGATACCGCGATGCGCTGCTCGCGCCGCGATATTTCAGTCTCGAACATGGCCATCTGGCTCCGCATAACCTCCACTTGACCGGGCAAGTCACTGCTCCTTGGCTGCGTCTGGAAGCGCTGGATCTCTGCTTGATGACTCTGATGCGCTTGACGCTGTTGGGCGATTTCCAGCTCGGCTTGCCGCCGCGCATCAGGCGTCACGTACCTCTTAGCAATGTCGTCAAGGAGTTTCAACAACCGAGTCTTCCCGGAGCCATTCTTGCCGGCGATGACAACGCATCGTCCGAAGTCGCGCATCTGCAGGGGTTCGTCCATAGGAAGCGTCGGCAGACCAACGCCCATGGATTCGTAAACTTCCCTGCTCAGGTTGATCGCTTCTATTCTCACCCTTCCTCCCGTTCGATTTGTTGGTCGACTCCTCAAAGGACGCCGTTCTGAAGTTTCATCGCTTCCGTGCTGATGCTACATCTGCTGCCGGACGTTCAGCTTGGTACATCACTCCGGCAGCGATTCGCAAGACTTCTCCATTCAGACTCCGAGCGCCCGGCCGAAGTGGGCGTGGTGCAATCCGTTGGCAGCAAGGGGAATAGCTACGCCAACGCCATGCCAAAGACCATCAACGGGCTCTAAAAGGCCGAGCAGATTTATCGCAGGGTGCAGTGAAGGCAAAGGAATTGGGCGAGCTGGTGACGCTGGAATAGGTCTCTTGGTTCAACAACCACAGGCTGCTGGGGCCCATTGGCAACATCCCACCTGCAGAGTCTGAGGCACACTACCATCGAAAACTCGCCATGCAGACCGCCACGGCGGCAGCCTGTATTAACCCAATGGCATCCCATGAAGCTCGGGGCGATCCAGCCCGAGTTTAAAGGCCTATTCAACAATAAGAGGAAGGCGCAAATGGCCAGCACAAAACTTGAAGCAGATGTGATCCAGTACCCCGTGGGGCAAGGTGGTTTTTTGATTGGGCGCGTTCTGCGCCGAGACGCCACCGGATCGCGCGAATTCACCTATGGGTATGACTGTGGATCAGTGAATCGCGAGCATTTCGAGCAAGGTCTTGAAGCCTGCTCTCTGTCTCGGCTTGACGTGCTTTTCATCTCACACTTGGACCTGGACCACGTCAGCGGGATCGATGCGTTAGCTGCAAAGGTGCAGATCGACGCGATTGTCTTGCCTTGCCTGGACGCACTGCAGACGATTGCTCTGGCGTGCGAAGGGATCGACGACGCAGGCGTTCGTGGATCGCTCGCCGACTTTTTGATCGACCCGGTCCGGTGGTTTGGTGTGCGCCGCATCAAGAAGGTCTACTTTGTGAGGCGGGACCTTGGTGCTGATGGTCAACCCATAGCACCGGTCCCACCAGATCGGCTACCAACGGTTGAGCCAGAGCGCGGACAAAATGACCAGGGACGGCTGCCCTACCGCATCACGGCTAATGAGATCAGTGAGCCAGTGGTGGTGCGGATTCCGGGCGCAACCGCAGTTGAGCACAGCAGCCTAGACGGTGGGATTGAATTGCGGGTGAACGGCGGGGTTGACCCATCTGTAGTTCCCTTTCCGGATTGGCTGCTAATTCCTTATGTCCATCCCTTTTCAACCGCCTCACTCAACGCCTTCCTCCGCGCCGTGGCCGGTGTCATGAGGAGAATTCCTGGTGACACCCACCTAGCGCCCAAGACCTTTACCAGAAGACTGCTGGCGTTGCTTCGCAACGAGGAATCTAGAAGGACACTGAAGGCTTGCTATTCGATCTTGTCATCCGACAACAACCGTCCTTCGATGAGCTTGTACTCGGGATCGGCAGAGCCGCTTCGGGCGTCGGATGAAGTGCAGGTTTGGCAGGGCGATGAACCCCACTGGCGTCGTTTCCAACCTCCAGGCGCGAGAGCCGGGTGGCTAAGCACCGGTGACGCCGATCTCAATTCACTCCAAACCAGGACGCCATGGCTGCACCGATATGAGGCGTTATTCGCCACTGTCGCCGTTTTTGTGCTGCCGCACCACGGCAGTAATCGTCATATCCATGACGACGTGATCAAGGAGGTGCAGGCCAACGTGATGGTTGCCTGTGCGGCTACTGGGCGTAACTACCACCCACATCCTGCGTTGACTCAGCGGCTGCGATCACTTCGTCGACGGCTCCACCAAGTTTCGGAGCAGTCGGACTCCGACATCAGTCTTCACGTGACCATTTCACGGTGAGGGCGGGTCAACGCGCCGAATCTCTGGTCGCGTGAGGGCAGGAATCGAACCAGCCCACAGCTGACCGTGAAGCGCTCCTGATTTTGAGGCAGCTCGTTTGGTTGATCACGGTGCCAAGATGGAAGTAAGTGTTACGGCTGATAAAAAATTGACCACCTGGAGGCGGAGGATTGACCAGCACGTTGCGTGGCTAACGTGCTTCCTGGCTAAGGCTTCGCTGCTGCCCCCTCGGCTGGTGAATACCAAGCTGGCACACCTGGTTAAACCGTCGTCGGCACCAACACCCAGTGGAGAAGAAGTCCTGTGAAAGCAGTGTTGCGACACATCAAATTCGTCAGCGCAGACAAAAACTACTGAAGTTGCCCGTTCCCGAACACGGTTTGCGCGCATCTGAAACTCGCGGTCACATCGCAAAATCCCCGCGGCGCGAAGCGGCCCTTATGCATTCGGAGCAACCGATTTAACACGCGTTTCACTTTTATCTAACGTCAATGTAACGGCACTTGCCCAAGCCACCCAGGATGCGTAGTCGTCGGACGGAGCCCCACCAGCGATACGGCGATCCTCAAGATGACCAAGGTACGCTCGCAGCATCTGCGCCTCGTGCCAATTGCCCGCCTCTTTGAGCAAATCTTGACGCCTAGCAAGCTCTGCCTCAGCAGCTCGGCGTACCTCTTCCTGCCGCTGCAACGCCTCTTGACGTTCTCGCTCGCGGTCTTCGTATTCCCGTTTGGAGCACGCCCACTCTGCGACCCTTGCCAGCGATTGTGCGTGGCGATATTCAATCGCCGACATCACTTGATCCCACCGACTTTCGATTCGGTCATCTGTTCGATCAGAAATCAGCGTCTCCCCTAGCCCCATCTGCTCAATACCGAGCGTTAAGCGGCTGGTCGGACGGAGCGTGCGAACCAGCCGCGGCTCTTTGGACCACGAGCTGTATTCGTTGCGATGGCCTGCTTCGAGCTTCTCGGCTACCTTGATCATCACTACGGCTTCCCCTCGCTTGGCCTGAAGGCGCTCGTGGCCCGCAGGTACACGCCGGAACAGATCGAGCGTATCAAGGGTCTACAGAAGCACTACCTGAACCTGCGCGAAATCATCCGCAAGGCGGCCGGCGAGACCCTAGACCTGAAGCCCTACGAGGCGGACATGCGTCACCTCATCGACACCTACATCGAGGCCCAGGCGCCTCGCAAGATATCGCCCTTCGATGGTATCGGTCTGCTGGACCTGATCGTCAAAACCGGCATTGCAGATGCGATAGCAGAGCGCCTGGGCGACATGAAGGGCAATAAAGAATCCATCGCCGAGACGATCGAGAACAACGTCCGCAGCAAGATCCTGAGAGAGCAACTGACCGACCCAGCCTACTTCGCCAAGATGTCAGCGCTTTTGGACGAAATCATCCGTCTGCGCAAGGACAGGGCAATCGAGTATGAGGGCTACTTGGCGCGCATCGCCGATGTAGCGAAGCGAGTCGTAGCCGGCAAGTCAGATGACACCCCCCAGCAGTTGAAAACCTCCGGCCAGCTGGCCCTGTACAACAACTTGAAAGACCGCGTTGTCACAAACGCAGTTCAGGAACCGGATGCCCCCTACGGTGTTACAACCAAAACACTGAACACCGCGCTACTGCTGGATACGGCAATCAAAGCCAAGCGACTCGATGGCTGGCGCGGCGTGGTTGCGAGAGAGCAGTTGGTCAAGCAAGCCATCTTGAGGTGCTACCTCCAGCTCTGTTCAGATGTCGTTTTCGGCTATGCCCAATACGAACACATCCAGCCGGTGCTTGCAAGAGCCAAGTCATCCATCACAGCTCTTCGCAATGTTCTTGACGTCGTAGATGTGCCACCGCCACCACATCTCTTGCATGTGATCTCATTGAAGAAATGCAAGAACGAGATCAAGAAAATCTTGCCGTTGCTCATCGCCAAAAATTTCTACACGAATCACAAAGACTCTGAGAACCTGAAGAGCCCGCCGAGCAGGACTCTTCACCTCATCATTGATGAAGCCCACAACATCTTGTCGGAGCAATCCACCCGTGAGCATGAAATATGGAAGGACTACCGACTTGAACTTTTTGAAGAAATCATCAAGGAGGGACGCAAGTATGGGGTCTACCTCACCCTCTCCAGCCAGCGGCCAGCCGACATCTCACCGACCATCGTTTCCCAGATCCACAACTTCTTCATCCACCGGCTGGTGAACGAGCGCGACCTCATGCTGCTGGACAACACCATCAGTACCTTGGACTCCAGTTCCAAGGCTCTCATCCCAACCCTGGCCAAAGGCTGTTGCGTGGTTACAGGGACGGCATTCGATCTACCCATGATCCTGAGAATTGACCCACTCCTCAAGGAGCATAGGCCCAGCAGTGACGACGTGAATCTTGAAGCGCTTTGGGCACCGCCCGAAAAACTCTGACGGGGATCAAGCTCGAATTGCAATGACCACGCCCCGTGGATTTCAAGCTGAGAAAAGAGTCATTCTTTTCTTGAGGTCGTAGACGCCACCCCTTCGGTGTCTACGACTTTATTGCGTTGCCTACGACTTCATTGCGCTGTCTACGACTTTATTGGCAAAGAACATCTAGTATGGTCGGCGACAACATTTACTCCACAGTGACGCTCTTCGCCAAGTTCCGAGGCTTATCCACATCCGTCCCCCGCGCACATGCGGTGTGGTACGCCAGCAATTGCAGCGGCACCACGTGCAGCAGGGGTGACAGCGCGCCGTAGTGTTCGGGCATGCGGATCACGTGCAGGCCTTCGCCGCTGGTGATATGGGAATCGGCATCGGCCAGCACATACAGCACACCGCCGCGCGCGCGGACTTCTTGCAGATTGCTTTTCAGCTTCTCGATCAGGGTGTCGTTGGGTGCCACGGCCACCACCGGCATCTCGCTGGTAACCAGGGCCAGCGGACCGTGCTTCAACTCGCCAGCGGCGTAGGCTTCGGCGTGGATGTAGGTGATTTCCTTGAGCTTGAGCGCGCCTTCCAGCGCGATCGGGTAGTGCAGGCCGCGGCCCAGGAACAGTGCGTTTTCCTTGGGCGCAAAGTCTTCGGCCCAGGCGATGATTTGCGGCTCCAGCGCCAGCACGGCTTGCAGGGCGGCGGGCAGGTGGCGCATGGCTTTGAGGTGACCGGCTTCTTCTTCGGCGGTCAGGCGGCCCTTGGTTTTGGCCAACGCCAGCGTCAGCAGGAACAGACCTCCCAGCTGGGTGGTGAAGGCTTTGGTGGAGGCCACTCCAATCTCCACACCGGCGCGTGTGATGTAGGCCAGGCTGCACTCGCGCACCATGGCCGAGGTCGACACATTGCAGACAGTCAGCGTGTTTGGCATGCCCAGGCTTTGGGCGTGGCGCAAGGCAGCCAGGGTATCGGCGGTTTCACCGGACTGGGTGATAGTGACCACCAGTGTCTTGGGGTTGGGCACCGAGTCGCGGTAGCGGTATTCGCTGGCGATCTCGACTTGGGTCGGTATCTTGGCGATGCTCTCCAGCCAGTATTTGGCGGTGCAGCCGCTGTAGTAGCTGGTGCCGCAGGCCAGTATCAGCACCGAGTCGATCTCGGCAAACACTTTGTCGGCAGCGCCGCCTTCGGGGTTGTTCGGGCCGTCGAACAGGCCGGGCACGATGGCGGTCACGCCTTCCAGCGTGTCGCCGATGGCGCGCGGCTGCTCAAAAATTTCCTTCTGCATGTAATGGCGGTACGGGCCTAACTCGGCCGCGCCGCTGTGGGCGTGCACGGTCTTGACCACACGGGTCACCGGCTTATGGGCCTTGTCGACGATCCAGTACTTGCCCATCTGCACATCGACCACGTCGCCCTCTTCCAGGTAGACGATCTGGTCGGTCACGCCGGCCAGGGCCATGGCATCGCTGGCCAGAAAGGTTTCGCCCTGACCCACGCCCAGGATCAGCGGTGAACCGGCGCGCGCACCGATCACGCGGTGCGGTTCGTCCTTGCAGAACACCGCAATCGCATAGCCGCCACGCAGCTGCAGCACGGTGGCCTTGACGGCTTCAAACAGGTCACCGTTGTACAAGCTGTCAACCAGGTGGGCGATAACTTCGGTATCGGTCTGGCTGCTGAACACATAGCCCTTGGCCTGCAGCTGGGCACGCAGCTCGTCGTGGTTTTCGATGATGCCGTTGTGCACCAGGGCGATACGGCCGGCGCGCTCTGCCGCGTCCGCGCCCGGGCCGTGGCTGAAATGCGGGTGCGCGTTGTGCACGGCCGGCGCGCCATGGGTGGCCCAGCGGGTGTGGGCGATGCCAGTGCCGCTCTCCAGCTTGTCTTCACTCACCTGTGTCATCAGCTCGGCCACGCGCGAGGTGCTACGGGCGCGGCGCAGGGCGCCGGTGTGCTGTGCGTCCGGCCCGTTAGCCTGGATGGCCACCCCGCAGGAGTCGTAACCCCGGTACTCCAGCCGCTGCAGGCCCTGGACCAGGATGGGAACGATATTGCGGGTAGAGACTGCGCCGACGATGCCACACATAGAAAACTCCGGAGGGGTTGTTTGTGCCCGGATGTTAAGCCTGTGATTCTCGCAAAGTGCTTCAATATTTCACACTATTTGAAATATTATTTCTTTGAAAAAATACCAAGAAATAATATTTCACTTAAAGTAAATATATGGAACAAATAGATCTCGATGCTACCGACCTGCGCCTGCTCACCCAGCTGCAGCACGACGCCTCCCTCAGCAACCAGGCGCTGGCCGAGCTGGTCCATGTGTCGGCGCCCACCTGCTTGCGGCGGGTCAAACGGCTGGTCGATGCGGGCCTGATCGAGCGGCAGATTGCCGTACTCAACGCCGACAAACTGGCCGAAAAACAAGGCCACGGCCTGACCGCCATCGTAGAAATCACCCTGGACCGGCAGGACGAAGAACGGCTGGCCGCGTTCGAGCTGCGGGTGGCCGGCGACGACGCGGTCCAGCAGTGTTACCGCGTGTCACCGGGGCCGGACTTTTGCCTGGTGGTGTTTGCGCGCGACATGCCCGGCTACCTGGCGCTGGCGCAACGGCTCTTCACCAGCGACGCCAATGTGCGCAACGTCAAGGCCTTCTTCAGCCTGAAACGCGCCAAGTTTGCCCCCTTCGTGCCCGTACTGCCTGGGTAAACAAGGACTTACATCTACATTGAGACGAGTCAGCTTGTATGCATTTACATTACCCGGAAGATGACTCAGTACAAAACAATTTACAAATGCGGTAGATGTGGGGCGACCAGTTACCAACCCGTGATCGGTCGTGATGCCACCGGCGCATTGATGCCCACCGGGGTCTACCGCTGCACCGGCTGCCGCGTCACGTTTACCGACGCCCGCGACTGGTGGGGCCACCCCGGCGCCAGCACGGCCGCGCCCGCAGCGCCCAGTGCGCAGGCCAGCGCATCCAACGGCAGCTGATTCGGGCTTGCTCTGCTTTTTGCAGTAAAAACTACGTATAAAAACAGCGGCTAGCGCATATATATTCTGCGGGAGCAGCTAGCAATTCAGGAGTAAAAAGCTGGATATGCATGCTCCGGCTTGGTGGGGCTCAGCCAAGACAGTGGCGTAGATTTCTGCACGCAACGGCACCGGAAATTTCAAGCTCGGTCGCGCCGCCAGCTGCTTATAGTGGGAGATTCGCCGCTCTGCCCCACGATGAACACTGCCCATACCGAAGACCGCCCGCAGCTGCTGGCCCGCCGCGCCGAGGTCGCCGCCGCCTTGGCCGCCGCCCTGCCCCGCCACGCCATCCTGTCACGCCCGGAGGACACCACGCCCTACGAGTGCGATGGCCTGACCGCCTACCGCGCCCAGCCGCTGGTCGTGGTGCTGCCAGAGACCGAAGCCCAAGTCGCCGCGGTGCTCAAAATCTGCCACGCGCTGCAGGTGCCCATCGTGGCCCGCGGCGCCGGCACCGGCCTGTCCGGCGGCGCCATGCCGCACCGCCTGGGCGTGACCTTGTCGCTGGCCAAGTTCAACCGCATCCTGCAGATCGACCCGTTGGCTTGTACCGCCCGCGTGCAGTGCGGCGTGCGCAACCTGGCCATCAGCGAAGCCGCCGCGCCCCACGGCCTGTACTACGCGCCCGACCCCAGCAGCCAGATCGCCTGCACCATAGGCGGCAACGTGGCCGAGAACTCGGGTGGCGTGCACTGCCTGAAATACGGTCTGACCCTGCACAACGTGCTGCGGGTACGCGGCTACACAGTGGAAGGCGAAGAAGTGGAGTTCGGCTCCGAAGCCCTGGACACGCCCGGCCTGGACCTGCTGCCTCTGATCATCGGCAGTGAAGGCATGCTGGCCGTGACGGTTGAAGTCACCGTCAAGCTGGTCCCCAAGCCGCAGCTGGCGCGCTGCGTGATGGCCAGCTTTGCCGATGTCGAGTCGGCCGGCAATGCGGTGGCGGCGGTGATTGCCGCCGGCATCATCCCCGCCGGGCTGGAGCTGATGGACAAGCGCATGACCGCCGCCGTAGAAGACTTCGTCCACGCCGGCTATGACCTGGACGCCGCCGCCATCCTGCTCTGCGAAAGCGACGGCACGCCCGAAGAGGTGGAAGAAGAAATCGCCCGCATGGAGGCCGTGCTGCAGGCCAACGGCGCCACCCGCTGCACCATCAGCCGGGACGAAGCCCAGCGCCTGAAGTTCTGGAGCGGCCGCAAGAACGCCTTCCCCGCGTCCGGCCGCATCAGCCCCGACTACATGTGCATGGACTCGACCATCCCGCGCAAGAAGCTGGCCGAGATCCTGCGCGCCATCGAGGCCATGGAGGCGCAGTACGGCCTGGCCTGCGCCAATGTGTTCCACGCGGGCGACGGCAATCTGCACCCGCTGATCCTGTTCGATGCCAACGACCCCGACCAGATGCACCGCTGCGAACTGTTTGGCGCCGACATCCTGGAAACCAGCGTGCGCCTGGGCGGCACCGTCACCGGCGAGCATGGCGTGGGCGTAGAGAAGCTGAATTCCATGTGCGTGCAGTTCAGCGCGCCCGAGCGCGAGCAGATGTTTGCCGTCAAGCGCGCCTTCGACCCAGCCGAGCTGCTGAACCCCGGCAAAGTCATCCCCAGCCTGCAGCGCTGCGCCGAATACGGCAAGCTGACCGTGCTGCGCGGCATGCTGCCCTTCCCCCACTTGCCCCGATTCTGATGAACACCCCAGACCCCGTTTTAAAGCGCCTGATCGACCAGGTGCGCGGCGCCCACAAGCCGCTCGACATCCAGGCCGGCAACACCAAGCGCTTCTACGGCGAGATGCCGCACGGCGATGTGCTGGACCTGCGGCCGCTGGGCGGCATCAGCAGCTACGAACCCAGCGAGCTGGTGGTCACGGTGCGCGCCGGCACGCCGCTGGCCGAGCTGGAAGCCGTGCTGGCAGATAAAGGCCAGTGCCTGCCGTTCGAGCCGCCGCGCTTCGCCGCCGGTGGTACGGTCGGCGGCATGGTGGCGGCCGGCCTCAGCGGCCCGTCGCGCGCCAGCGTGGGCACGGTGCGCGACTACGTGCTGGGCACCACCTTGCTGAACGGCCAGGGTGAGGTACTGAGTTTTGGCGGCCAGGTGATCAAGAACGTGGCCGGCTACGACGTGTCGCGGGTCATGGCCGGCTCGCTGGGTGTGTTGGGCGTGATCTGCGAGATATCGCTGAAGGTGCTGCCCAGCGCGCAGGCCAGCGCCACCCTGGTGTTTGCCATGGACCAGGCCCAGGCACTGCAACAACTGAACGCCTGGACTGGCCAGCCGCTGCCCATCAACGCCAGCGCCTGGTACCACGGCCAGCTGCATCTGCGGTTGGCCGGCGCCCAGGCGGCGGTGCGGGCCGCCTGCAGCAAGCTCGGCGGCAGCCTGGTCGAGCCCGAAATCGCCGCGAGCTGGTGGGACAGCGTGCGCGACCACCAGCATGCGTTCTTCCACTTCGACAGCAGCCAGCTGGCCCGCGGCGAAACCCTGTGGCGCCTCTCGGTACCGGCCACCGCAGCCGCGCTGGACCTGCCGGGCAACCTGTTGATCGAATGGGGCGGCGCCCAGCGCTGGCTGCGCGGCCATGTGCCGGCCAAGCAGGTGCGCGCCGCTGCCGCCCAGGCCGGCGGCCACGCCACGCTGTTCCGCGCCGCAGCGCCGCGCAGCGAGGTATTCACACCGCTGTCGGCCCCGCTGCTGCGCATCCAGAAGGCCTTGAAGCACGCATTCGACCCCAAGGGCCTGTTCAACCCCGGCCGCCTGTACCGCGATTTCTGAACCATGCAAACCCACCTCGCCCCCGAATTCCAGCACACCGCCGACGGCCAAGCCGCCGAGGCGATTCTGCGCAAATGCGTGCACTGCGGCTTCTGCACCGCCACCTGCCCCACCTACCAGCTGCTGGGCGACGAGCTGGACGGTCCACGCGGCCGCATCTACCTGATGAAGCAGGTTCTGGAGGGTGCCGAAGTCACGCGCAGCACCCAGCAGCACCTGGACCGCTGCCTGACCTGCCGCAACTGCGAATCCACCTGCCCCAGCGGCGTGGAATACGGCGCGCTGGTCGACATAGGCCGGCGCATCGTGGACGCGCGGGTGGAGCGCCCGGCCAGCGAAAAGGCCGCCCGCTGGCTGCTGAAGGAAGGCCTGACCTCGCCCCTGTTCGCCCCGGCGATGCAGGTCGGCCAGGCGCTGCGCCCGCTGCTGCCCAAGACACTGAAGAACAAGGTACCGGCCGCCACGCCCGCCAAGCCCTGGCCGAGCCGGGAACACGCGCGCAAGGTGCTGATGCTGACCGGCTGCGTGCAGCCAGCCATGATGCCGAACATCAACAGTGCCACCGCCCGGGTGCTGGACGCCGCCGGCATCCAGACCCTGGTGGCCGCCAGCGCCGGTTGCTGCGGCGCGCTGCGCAGCCACCTGGGCGACCACGAGGGCGGCCTGGCCGACATGCGCCGCAATATCGACGCCTGGTGGCCGCTGGTCGAGGCGAACGCGGTCGAAGCCATCGTGATGAATGCCTCCGGCTGTGGAGTCATGGTCAAGGACTACGGCCACGCGCTGGCCGCCGACCCGGCTTATGCGGCCAAGGCGGCCCGCATCAGCGCCCTGACCCGCGACCTCAGCGAGTTGCTGCCCGAGCTGGTGGAGAAGCTGCGCGACAAGGTCCGGCCCGGCGCCGCCAGCCACTTGGCCTTTCACCCACCCTGCACGCTGCAGCACGGCCAGCAGCTGCGCGGCGGCGTCGAGACGCATCTGGGGGCGCTGGGTTTCAAGGTACAGGTGGCCGGCAGTGAAAGCCATCTGTGCTGCGGCTCGGCCGGTACCTATTCGGTACTGCAGCCGAAGTTGGCCTACCAGCTGCGCGACCGCAAGCTGCACAACCTGGAACCGCTGGGCGCGCAGACCATCGTCTCGGCCAACATCGGCTGCATCCAGCATCTGCAGAGCGGAACGGCCACGCCGGTCAAGCACTGGGTGGAAGTGCTGGACGCCGCCATGATTTATGCATAAAATAGGCCTCTAGCGCTTATAACAACTGCGCCAGCAGCTACAAAAACAATAGTATCAATCGGCCAACGTTGTGGCGACGCTGATTTCGCCGGTCAGCACCCGATGAATAGGGCACTTGTTGGCAATCTCCAGCAGCTTGGTCCGGTCTTCTGGCGTGATATCACCCTCGATATGTAAATTGCGCTGCAGCTCGTAACGGACCTTGCCGTCCTCGGTCTTGCCTTCGGTGTGGCTGATCTCCACGCGCAGGCCGGTGACGGCCATTTTGCGGCGACGGATGTACAGCTCCAGGGTCAGCGTGGTGCAGGCCGCCAGCGCCGAGTCGAGCAAATCATGCGGATCGGGCGCCAAATCGTCCGAGCCCAGGGTTTTGTCCACGTCGGCGCTCCAGGCATGGCGGCCGTTACTCAGGCTTGTCAAGGCGCCGTGGGCGCGGTGCAGGCGGGCTTGGATGGGCATGGAATTCCTCAAAAATGCTAGAAAACACACTGTAGCCCACGCGGATGGCCCGGCCAGGCACTAGCAGGAACTTGTAGGCCCATAGCCGACTCCTACCAACACCCTTGGCACAGTAGGCTTGAACTGGCCGGGTCTTAGCACTCTTCTTTATAGAGTGCTAATATTCAAGCTTAGAGAAAAGGAATCTGGTATGAATATTCAAACTGGAACGATGTCTACAGCGCTTGCCGCTCCGAATCCTTGGTCGCTGGTGCCGCCGCTTGGCAACCTCGACGCATATATTTCCGCGGTCAACCGCATGCCCATGCTCACGCTGGAGCAAGAGCAGCAGTTTGCCCGCCAACTCAAGAACGACAACGATGTGGACGCCGCCGGTAAGCTGGTGATGTCGCATCTGCGCCTGGTGGTCTCCGTGGCCCGCCAATACCTGGGCTATGGCCTGCCGCACGGCGACCTGATCCAGGAAGGCAATGTCGGCCTGATGAAGGCCGTGAAGCGCTTCGACCCCGACCAAGGCGTACGCCTGGTCAGCTATGCGCTGCACTGGATCAAGGCCGAAATGCATGAGTACATCCTGAAGAACTGCCGCATGGTCAAGGTGGCTACCACCAAGGCCCAGCGCAAGCTGTTCTTTAACCTGCGGTCCATGAAGCAAGGTTTCAAGTCCGATTCGGCGGCCATTGACGGTGACACCCACCGCGATACGCTGAGCGCGGCAGAAATCGACTCCATGGCGACCCAACTGAAGGTCAAGCGCGAAGACGTGATCGAGATGGAAACCCGCTTGTCGGGCGGCGACGTGATGCTGGACCCAGGCCCATCCGACGACGGCGAAGACAGCTTTGGCCCCATCGCCTACCTGGCCGACACCCACCAGGAGCCTACCGCCCTGCTGGAAGCCCGTGCCCGCGACACCATGGCCAGCGACGGCATCCGCACCGCTCTGGACGGCCTGGACGACCGCAGCCGCCGCATCGTGGAAGAGCGCTGGCTGAAGGTGCAGGACGACGGCTCTGGTGGCATGACGCTGCACGAGCTGGCAGCCGACTACGGCGTCAGTGCCGAGCGGATCCGCCAGATCGAAACTGCCGCCATGAAGAAAATGAAGAAGGCGCTGACCGACTACGCATGAGTGGACGGTACGCAGCTATGAAAAAGGGACCTCGCGGTCCCTTTTTTACGTCTTCTGTTTGAGCAGCAGCTTCAGATCGCCGGCCAACGCCGGTGCGCCGCTGCCGTAGCGCGCGTACAGGCGCAGCCGGCCCTGGGTGTCGTAAACATAGCTGCCGGCCGAGTGGTCCATGGTGTAGCTGGTGGGCGTACTGCCGTCGACCTTCTTGTAGTAGACCTTGTAGTCCTTGGCCAGGGCCGCCAGCTGCTCGGGCGTGGGCACCAGGGCCAGAAAGCTGGGGTCGAAGTTGCCCATGTAGGCCTTCAGGATCTCCGGCGTGTCGCGCTGCGGGTCGACGGTGATGAAGATGCCTTGCAGCTTGTCGCCATCGGCTCCCAGGGTCTTCTTGACCTCGGCCAGCTCGGCCATCGAGGTGGGGCAGACATCCGGGCACTGGGTGTAGCCAAAGAACACCACCACCAGCTTGCCAGCAAAGTCCTTCAGGCTGCGCGGCTGGCCGTTGTGGTCGCTAAGCTGGAAATCCTTGGCGTAGTCGGCGCCGGTGACGTCCACCGCGGCAAACTTGGGCGTCGGCTCGGAACAGGCAACAAACAGGCCGCTGGCGCTTATAACTAATGCGCTAGCAGCTATTTTTTTAATAGCATCACGTTTATGCATGGGATCAGATCAGGTAGTGGTCGACCAGCAGCGCGGCAAACAGCACGCTCAGGTGGATGAGTGAAAAGCGGAAGGTCTTGCGCGCCAGCGCGTCCGAATAGTTGCGCCACAGCGCAAAGCCGTAGCCGCAGAAGCCGATGCTCAAGGCAATCGCCACGACCAGATACAGCCAGGAGCTCATGCCGTAAATGAAGGGCATCAGGCAGGCGGCAAACAGCACCAGGGTGTACAGCAGCACCTGCAGCCGGGTGAATTCGTTGCCGTGGGTCACGGGCAGCATGGGCAGGCCGGACTTGCGGTAGTCCTCGACCCGGTACAGCGCCAGCGCCCAGAAGTGCGGCGGGGTCCACAGGAAGATGATCAGGAACAGGATCAAGGCCTCGGGCGCCACATCGCCAGTCATCGCGGCCCAACCGAGCACCGGCGGCATGGCGCCAGAAGCGCCGCCGATCACGATGTTCTGCGGCGTCAGCGGCTTGAGGATCACGGTATAGACCACGGCGTAGCCGACAAAGGTGGCAAAGGTCAGCCACATGGTCAGCGGGTTCACCCACACATACAGCAGCACCGAGCCGGCCGTGCACAGCAAGCCGGAGAACAGCAGGGTCTGCCAGTCCTGCAGCTCCTGCCGCGCCGTGGGCCGCCAGGAGGTGCGCTTCATCTTGGCGTCAATGCCCTTCTCGACCAGGCAGTTGAAGGCGGCGGCCGCGCCGGCCACCAGCCAGATGCCCAAGCAGGCGATCAGCCCCAGGCGCACCTCGGCCCAGCTGGGTACGCCGGGCACGGCCAGCACCATGCCGATCAGTGCGCAGAACACGATGAGCTGGATCACGCGCGGCTTGGTCAGCGCATTGAACTGGCGCAGGCGCGACGGCATGGACGTAGTCGGGGGGGAGAGGGATTCAACAACACTCATGCGGACAATCTCGGTCTAGAAGAGGGACGGGCGCGGCGCTGGGCGCAGACCGTCCAGGTCATCACCACTACCAGCGCAGCCGCGCCACCGGTATGGGATACGGCAGCCAGCAGCGGCCAGCCCAGCACCACATTGCTCAGGCCGGTAGCGAACTGTAATAGCGTCAAGGCGGCCAGCCAGCGGGCCTGGCGCCGGGTGGCCGGGTGGCGGTGCAAACGCCAGGCCAAAGCCAACAGCGCCAGCAGCACCACGTAGGCGACCAGGCGATGGCTGTAGTGGATGGTGGTCAGCGCGGCAAAACCCAAATAGCTGCCGTCCTGCAACTGGCCCAGCGGGCGCCAGATCTGGAACGCCTGACGGAAGTCCATCACCGGCCACCAGCTGTTCTGGCACAGCGGAAAGGTGTCGCAGGCCAGCACCGCGTAATTGGTACTCACCCAACCGCCCAGCACAATCTGTAGCGTCAGCAGTGCGAACACCACCAGCACCCAGCGGCGGACCGTTGGTGACATTTGCAGCGCCGCGTGTTCACGCCCCCAGCGCGAATAGCCCACGGCCTGGGCGCAGAGCAAGGCCAGCAGCACCAGGCCGCCGATCAGGTGCAAAGTCACGATGGCAGGGAACAGCTTCATGGTGACCGTCAGCGCGCCAAAAGCGCCCTGCAGGCAGACCCACACCAGGGTGGCGGTGGGCCACCAGGGATTCACCGGGATATCGGCCAGGCCGCGTTTGCGCGCCCACCAGCTGCCCACGGTCAGGGTCAAAATCAACACGCCAACGGCAGTTGCCAGATAGCGGTGCACCATCTCCACCCAGGCCTTGCTGTGGGTGACCGGGCCGCTCGGCATGGTGGTCTGTGCATGGGTGATTTCGGCGACCGCCCCCAGCGGGCTGGCGTTGCCGTAGCAGCCCGGCCAATCAGGGCAGCCCAGGCCGGAGTCGGTCAGCCGGGTGAAGGCGCCGAACAGCACCAGGTCAAAGGTCAAAAACAGGGTCAACACCGTCAGCGCCTGCAAGCGGCGCGGGGTAGACGCCTTGGCGTTGCGCAGCCAGACCCAGGCCAGCGGGCCCAAGGCAATCACCGCGCCCACCAGCATCATCTGCAGCGCGGGCGACAGGTCGTACAAGGCTTGTGGTTCCATCAGCGGCCTGCTTCATCCCACGACGATGAGGCGCGCAGCAGCCGGTCCATGTCGCGCTTGGCACTGGCGGCATTGGCCAGGTCCAGCTGGGCTGGGAAGCGCAGCATCCAGTTGCCGATCGGATCCACCACGTACAAATGGTCTTGCAGCAGTTGGCCGACGGCCGGCGACAGCCATTCCGAAAGCTGCAGCTCGCCGACGCGCAGCACGGTCGCGCCTTTCAGGGCCGGGCGCAGGGCTTCGGGGATGGGCGCGTCGTCGGTGACCAGCCAGACCCAGTCGACGCGGTCTTTTTCCTTGCCCAGGGTTTCCCGCAGCTGGCGCTGCAAGTACAGGTGCTTCTGGCAGGCATCGTCACAGGCGCCACCGGCCGCGCTGACCAGCAGCCACTGGCCTTTGAGGCTGCGCAGATTGCCCGGCGTACCGTCCACGCCCACCACGGCCTGGTCGGGCAAGGGGCGCTGCGGGTCCACCAGCTCGCCAAAATTGCGGCGACCTTCGGGGCGCACCACGTAGTAGGTGAAATACGAGGCGATCACCGGCGCGGCGCAGGTCAGCAGCACGGCCAGCATCTTCCAGCGCCCCAGCACGGTACGGCGGGCCGACCCATCCACAGCCTCCTGGGGCGTGGGCAGGGAATGCACGGTCAAACCCAGGGGGTGGTCGTCAAGACTGCCGTTTTGGCGGAAGGAAGAAGCGTCGGACAATTTGGAACCAGACATAAAGAATTGCGATCAGGGCGCTGAGCCCAAACCATTGGAATGCGTAGCCATAGTGTTTTTCCACACCGGTATTGGCGGGAGGCCAATCGCGCTGGAGAGGGTTGCCGGAGGCGCTCACAGCAGGCCCGGTTTGCAGCACCGACAGGGGTAGCAAGGCCAGGCCCGTCTCCGCAGCAAAAGCCGCCAGGTCGAGATTTTGCCGGATGGGGCCTTGCTCGGCGGCCTGGAACGCATAAAGTTTGGACGGTGGCGGGGCCATACGCCCTTGCACTTCGACCAGACCGGCAGGGCTTTCGACCTTCGGCAGCTGGGTTCGGTCCAGAAAATTGCGCGCCACCCAGCCCCGCTGCACCAGAATTACCGACTGGCTGTCCGCCAGCTGCAAAGGCGTGACCACAAAGAAGCCGGTCTGCCCGTGCATCTGGCGGTTGTCCAGAAAAACGGTGCGCTGCGGCAGCCAGCGGCCCTGCAAACGCACCTGGCGGTGTACCAGATCGTCCGGCGGAGTCGTCCCCAGCAGGTCTGCCGGGCCGATGGGCGGGCGCAGATGCTGGGATTCGATGGCCGCATGCAAGGCTTCCTTCTGCGCGGCGCGTGATAGCTGCCAGCGGCCTAGGGAGAAAGTCAGGGCTACGCCCAGCAGCGCAGCTACTGTCAACAGGCCAAAACGGGTTTTCGGGCTCACAGGATA
Organism: Rhodoferax sp. OV413; assembly: GCF_900104385.1. Classification (GTDB taxonomy): domain Bacteria; phylum Pseudomonadota; class Gammaproteobacteria; order Burkholderiales; family Burkholderiaceae_C; genus Rhodoferax_B. The sequence goes on from NZ_FNJA01000005.1 coordinate 114,453, forward strand.
ATGCCGTCCATGACCTACCTCGCCCTCGCCGCTTTTGCGGCCATACTCGCCAGCCTTGGCGCCGCCCTGTACTTCATGCTGAAGGGCGGCAAGTCCGACACCGACAGCGCACCCCAGGCCGGGCGCATGGCCAAGGCGCTGGCATTTCGGATCGGGTTTTCGGTATTGCTGTTCATCTGCATTCTGGTGGGCTGGAAACTCGGCTATTTGCATCCCACAGGCATCCCTGCAGGCAAGTAAACAGCGACTCACAATAAAAAAGCGCCAACAGGCGCTTTTTTATGGGCGAATTTTGCACTACGCCATCACATCCAGTACACGATGACGTAGAGGCCCAGCCAGACCACGTCGACAAAGTGCCAATACCAGGCAGCGCCTTCAAAACCAAAATGCTTGCTGGGGGTGAAGTGACCCTTCATCAAACGCAGGGTGATGAAGAGCAGCATCAGCATGCCGACCAGCACATGGAAGCCGTGGAAGCCGGTCAGCATGTAGAAGGTGGAACCGTAAACACCCGAGCTCAGCTTCAGGTTCATTTCGCTGTAAGCGTGGGCGTATTCATAGCCTTGGACGAACAAGAACACCGTACCCAGCAAAACCGTCACCCACATGAAGGCGATGGTCTTGCCGCGTTCACCCTTGACCAGCGCGTGGTGGGCAATGGTCAGCGTCACGCCCGAGCTCAGCAGCAATCCGGTATTGATGGTGGGCAACCAGAACGGCGTCATGGTGGTGAACGGCTCGATGATGTTTGCAGGCGAAGCCGTCACACCGGCCGCCAGACTAGGCCAGACCGCTTTGAAATCCGGCCAGAGCAAGGCGTTTTCCAAGCTGCCCAGGGCTGGCACGGAGTGCGCACGCGCCCACCACAGAGCGGTGAAGAACGCGCCGAAGAACATCACCTCGGAGAAGATGAACCAGCTCATGCTCCAGCGGTATGACAGGTCGATCTTGTAGCTGTACAGACCGCCTTCGCTTTCGTTGATGGCATCGCGGAACCACTGGAACAGCACGCCCCACCAGAACAGCATGCCGAAAGCCAACGAGTACTTGCCCCAGTCGGCACCATTGACCCACTGGCCGGCACCCAGGATGACGAAGAACAAACCCAATGCGGCCATGGCCGGATGGCGCGATGGGCCAGGTACAAAATAGTACGGTGTCGCAGCGTGTGCAGTTGAACTCATTTCAGCTCCTTACTCTCTTCTCATTTTCTTGAACCCAACATGGCAAAAACAGCTCACTTTGCCACCACCCAATTAACAAAAACAACCAAACCCAGCACGATCAGCAGTACCGCCACCAGGCCGACTGCAATCACATGCAGCGGGCTGATCTTGGCCAGGTCGTCCTCAAAACCACTACGCTTGCGGATACCCACAAACGACCAGGCAACGGCTTTCACCGTGCGTAGAAACGAACTTTTAGCCGGCGTACTCATGACCCCTGGCCGGTGCTGACCAGACGCCCCGCATCGACCGTAGAGGTCGGCGCCGGCGGCGTCTTGCCGCCCACTTCAAAGAAGGTGTACGACAAGGTAATCGTCGTCACGTCTTTCGACAGCTTGGGATCGATCACGAAGGCCACCGGCCATTGTTTCTTCTCGCCTGGGTCCAGCGTGTACTGGTTAAAGCAAAAGCATTCCAGCTTGTTGAAATGCGCCTGCGCCTGGCGCGGTGCATAGCTGGGAATCGCCTGCGCGGCCATGCGCCGGTTCTGCGTATTTTGGAATTCGTACATCACCGTGGTCAGCTCGCCGGGATGCACTTGCACAGAGCTTTTGGCGGGCTTGAACTCCCACGGCCCACGCGCATTGGCGTCGAACTCCACCGTGATGGTGCGGCTCATGTCAACCTGCGTATTCGCGGGCAGCTTGGCATCCACGCCAGCCGAACCTACACCCGGAACCTGGCGCTCGGCCAGCGCCAGAATGTTGATACCGGTCATTTCGCAGATGGCCTTGTACAGCGGCACCAGTGCGTAGCCAAAGGCGAACATGCCAAAGGCCACGACGGCCAGCTTGCCCACCATTTTGATATTTTCGCTGCGCACTTGCATGAAGACTAGAACCGGCTCAGTGCCGGCTCAGCACAACCATCTTGACCAGGAATCCGATAAAAAAAGCCACTGCGACCGACGCCAGAATCAGGCCGGTACGCAGATTGTTTTTCTTTTGGGCGGGCGTCAGCATAGCCGCGCCTTAGCCGATGACACGGGTGGCCGTGCTATCCAGCTTGGGAGGTGTCTCGAAGGTGTGGAAAGGCGCAGGAGATGGGACTTCCCACTCCAGGCCTTCGGCAGCTTCCCAGGGCTTGGCAGAGGCTTTTTCGCCCTTGCCGCGCATTGCGGGTACCACGATGAACAGGAAGAAATACACCTGGGCAATACCGAAGGCGAATGCGCCCACCGATGCGATCGCATTGAAGTCGGCGAACTGCATGGGGTAGTCGGCATAGCGGCGTGGCATACCGGCCAAGCCCAGGAAGTGCATCGGGAAGAAGGTCACGTTGAAAGCAATCAGCGACCACCAGAAATGGATCTTGCCGCGGGTTTCGCTGTACATCACACCGGTCCACTTGGGGCACCAGTAGTAGAAGCCGGCAAACATCGCGTACAAGGAGCCGGCGACCAGCACGTAGTGGAAATGCGCCACCACGTAGTAGGTGTCCTGCAGCTGGATGTCGATAGGCGCCACGGCCAGGATCAGACCGGTGAATCCACCCATGGTGAACACGAAGATGAAGCCCACGGCGAACAGCATCGGGGTTTCAAAGGTCATCGAACCCTGCCACATGGTGGCGATCCAATTGAAGATCTTCACGGCGGTAGGCACGGCGATCAGCATGGTCGCGTACATGAAGAACAGCTGGCCCGTCACCGGCATGCCGGTGGTGAACATGTGGTGCGCCCAGACGATGAAGGACAGGATGGCGATGGACGAGGTGGCGTACACCATCGACGCATAGCCGAACAGCTTCTTGCGCGCAAACGCCGGCACGATGTGGCTGATGATGCCGAAGGCCGGCAAGATCATGATGTACACCTCGGGGTGACCGAAGAACCAGAAAATATGCTGGTACATCACCGGGTCGCCGCCACCGGCGGGGTTGAAGAAGCTGGTACCAAAGTGGCGGTCGGTCAGCGTCATGGTGATGGCACCAGCCAGCACGGGCATCACGGCGATCAGCAGGTAGGCGGTGATCAGCCAGGTCCAGCAGAACATCGGCATTTTCATCAAGGTCATGCCAGGCGCGCGCATGTTCAGGATGGTCACGATGATGTTGATCGAACCCATGATCGACGAGGCGCCCAGGATGTGCATCGCGAAAATGCCGGCATCCATGGACGGGCCCATTTGCAGCGTCAGCGGTGCGTACAGCGTCCAGCCGGCAGCGGGTGCGCCACCAGGCATGAAGAACGAGGACACCAGCATCAGCGCCGCAGGAATCATCAGCCAGAAGCTGAAGTTGTTCATGCGGGCAAAAGCCATGTCGGACGCGCCAATCTGCAGCGGAATCATCCAGTTCGCAAAGCCCACGAAGGCCGGCATGATGGCACCGAACACCATGATCAGGCCGTGCATGGTGGTCAGAGAGTTGAACAGCTCAGGGTTGATCAGCTGCAGGCCTGGCTGGAACAGCTCGGCGCGGATCAACAGCGCCAAGATGCCTCCGACCATCAGCATGGTGAAGCTGAACAGCAGGTACAAGGTACCGATGTCCTTGTGGTTGGTGGCAAACACCCAGCGGCGCCAGCCGGTGGGGGCGTGGTGGTCATGCCCATCGTGCGCGTGGTCGTGATCGTGGGGATGGAGAACTGCACTCATCTTTATTCCTAGGGGATCTGTACGTTACGAGGTCAGCTTACTTGCCGCGCTGGGCCAAGACATCGGCCGGCTGCACCAGCTGACCGGTCTTGTTCGACCAGTTGTTCTTGGTGTAGCTGATCACCGACGCAATATCGGTATCGCTCAGCTGCTTCCATGCGGGCATGGCACCGTTGTTCTGACCATTCAGCAATACATGGATCTGCTTGTTCTTGTCGGCATCCAGCACGGTAGCCGAGCCATCCAGCGGCTTGATCGGGCCAGCGCCCTTGCCGTTGGCCTGGTGGCAGGCCGCGCAGTTGGCGGCATAGACCTTTTCACCGCGCTTCAGGATGTCGTCCAGGGTCCAGACCTTGGTTGGATCGTCCAACTTGGCGGCCATCTTCTTCTTTTCGCCTTCGACCCACTTGGAATAGTCTTCTGCCGACACCACTTTCACGTGGATGGGCATGTAGGCATGCTCTTTACCGCATAGCTCGGCGCATTGGCCGTAGTAGCTACCCACTTTTTCAGCGCGGAACCAGGTGTCGCGCACAAAACCAGGAATCGCATCTTGCTTGATACCGAAGGCCGGCACCATGAAAGCGTGGATCACGTCGTCGGCGGTAGTGATGATGCGGATCTTCTTGTTGACCGGCACCACCAGGGCGTTGTCGACCTTCAGCAGGTAGTCATCGACCACTTCGCCGGCCTTGGGGCCGCCGCTATTGGACATGGCGCGCTGGCTGCTGTCGAGGGTGGACACAAAGCCAATGCCTTCGCCTTCGCCCTTGATGTAGTCGTAACCCCATTTCCACTGCATGCCCGTGGCCTTGATGGTCAGGTCGGCGTTGGTGGTGTCTTTCATGGCGACCACGACCTTGGTCGCGGGCAAGGCCATCAGAATCACGATCACGAACGGAACAATCGTCCAGATCACTTCGACGGTGACGGACTCATGGAAGTTGGCCGCCTTGTAGCCCTTGGACTTGCGGTGCTTCCAGATGGAATAGAACATCACACTGAACACCGCCAGAAAGATGACGGTACAGACGATCAGCATGAACCAGTGCAGCGACTGCTGCTCGGCGGCGATTTTGGTGACGGCCGGTGGCAGATTCAGCTGCCGTACGGCAGGGCCTCCGGGAAGATCATTGACGGCATGCGCCGCGGTGCTGAGCCATGCGCCCGCCCAAACGCCAAGCGCGGGCAGCAGTGAAGCCAATTTGTTAGGAATCATCTTCATCGTTTTCACTTATTCAACACCTCAATTGAACCAATCTTGCCGTGCCATCCAGTGCGCCCATGGACACGCGCTACGCACTGCGCAACGCCATTCGGATTTCACGTGCCAAAGCCGACCGTAGCTCTGGACTCACATACCGTCCTACCTCGACTGACCGCCCCTGGCCCGACACCTCGATCAACGACCGGTCGCCGGTCTTGGGCTCGATACGAACCCACTCACGGCGAAACTCGGCCCGCTCCAGGTGCCCGCCGTTTTCCAGCTCGACCACCAGCTGCATACCTTGCAGCGAAATTCTTTCGCCGTCACTCGCGTGGCGGGCGTAGACCAGGAAGGCAGTGCCTACCGCCGCCAACTCCAGCCAGGCAAACGCCAACACCAAAGTCGCACCCTGGGCCCAGAAAAACGTCGCAATAGCGAGAGACACCACACAGATCGATGCATACATCCAACCCAACTGGGCCGGCGTGACCGAGCAGTTGCGCTTCAGAAACCAGTGGATGTTCTGGCCCGAAACTGTGGCGAAGCGAAATACCAGGTTCGACACGAATGGCACTCACAAAATTCAGCACACCAGCCAACGCGCTTGTCGCCTACCGATCTGCCTTACTGCGTGGGGAGATACCCATATGTTTTTCTAACCGCGAATTGTAGCCGGGCTTTACCGCGCGTTTACCCCTAAAGACTGTCAAACACCGCCCTGTTTACCCCGCTGCAGCATGTCCCGCATGTCGCGCAACGATACCGCGCTGTGGGCGCTGACGCGCAGCTTGGGCTGGGGCTTGAGCGCATGGCCGTAAATCAGTTCAAAGGTCAGCGGCAGGCGCCCGTTTTCCGCGGCATCGGCCAATTGCGTGGCCAGTGCCTGCTCCAGCTGCGCCCGCCACTGCCGACCGCGCAGACCCGCAAAACGCTGCGGATGCAGATTGCGGCCGACTTCGCGCAGGTCTTGCAGCAGCCGCGCGGGGCTCTCGTAGGTCAGGCGGATGCGCTCCATGTCCATCACCGGCTCGGCAAACCCCGCATGCACCAGCATGTCGCCCCAGTCGTGCATATCGGTGAACTGGTGGCCGGGCAGCGGCCAGCCCTGGGCCTGGTAGACGCCGCGCAGCTCCTGCACCGTGTCCGGCCCCAGACAAGAGAACATCAGGAACCCGTCCACCGCCAGCGCCCGGTGCCACTGGGCGATCAGCGCCTGCGGATCGGCCGCCGAATGCAGCAGCATGTTCGCCCACAGCATCTGCACGCTGCCGTCGGGCGGCAGTTGAGCGTGCTGGGCAGCAGCACTCCAGCGGCCCGGGCTCCACCACGGCTTTGCTACAGATTGAATAGCTACCTGCGCTTGTTCTGCATGCGCTTCAACCACATAACACTCGGAATTTGGATAGCGCGCCGTGAGCTTGGCATGGGCTTCCAGGCCGCCGCGCACCGGCTCCCAATGCGCCCAGGCCTGGGGCTGCAGCTTGATCCACTGCAGGCGGTCCTCCATGCGGCGGGCGACTTCTTCGTGCAGCCAGGGCGAGGTGGTGGTGCGTAACTGGGCCCAGCGGGCAGCCGCTGGCGGGTCGATAGTGGGGGGGAGTTCGGTCGTCATGGGTTGAGCCCACGAGTATATTGAGCCCATGTTCCGCGCGCTCTTGCACAAGGCGACAACCCTGCTGCCCAGCCAGTGCGCGGTCTGCCGTGCCTGGCCGAGCCAGCCGGTGTGCGGCGCCTGCGTGAGCCGCTTCGCCCAGCCGGTGCCGCGCTGCCGCACCTGTGCCCTGCCCTTGCCCGATGGCGTAGCGCAATGCGGTACCTGTTTGTTGAACCCACCGGCACTTGACGCCTGCTTTGCCGCCGTGGCCTATGCCTACCCCTGGTCGCAATGCATCGCCCAGTACAAGTTCCGCCAGCAGGTCGGCTGGGCCGCCACCCTGGCCGAGCTGCTGCGGCACAGCCCCTGGGTCGAGCCGGCGCTGGAGCAATGCGACGCCGTGCTGCCCATGCCTTTGTCACCCGAACGGCTGCGCGAACGCGGCTACAACCAGGCGCTGGAGCTGGCCCGCCAGCTGGCGCCGCACAAAACCCAGGCCCAGCTACTGCTGCGCACCCGGCATACAGCGCCCCAGCCCAGCTTGAAGCGGGCCGAACGCCTGTGCAATGTGCAGGGCGCGTTTGCCGTCGAGCCACTGCAGGCCGCCAGTCTGCGCGGCCAGCGCCTGGTGCTGGTCGACGACGTGATGACCAGTGGCGCATCCCTGTTTGCCGCTGCCGCCGTGCTGCGCCAGGCCGGTGCCGCCCACATCACCGGCCTGGTGGTGGCGCGTACCCCGGCGGACTAAGCCGGTAAGCGCTGGCCCAACAGCTGCAGCTCTTGCACGGCCAACGCCAGCACCGCCGCCGCGCCCTCGGTCTGCAGCCAGGCCTTGCGGCACACCACGGCCAGGCGACTGGTGTAGCCGGAAGCCGCCAGCTGCCGGAACACCACCTGTGAATGGGCCAGCACCGCCAGCGAGGCCGGCACGATCGCCACCCCCAGGCCGCTACCCACCAGGGCCAGCACGCTGATGAACTGCCCGGCCTCATGTCGCATATGCGGGCTGAAACCGGCTTCCATGCACAGCGCCACCGTGCGGTCGAAGTAGGCCGGGTCCTGGTAGCGCGAGAACGCCACAAACTCCGCATGCGCCACCTGCTTCAGCGCCACCACGCCCGGCTCCGCCGCCAGCGGATGCTGCGCGGGCAGGGCCAGGCAGTACGGGTCGGTGATCTGCGCGGCCATGTGCACATAGGCGTCGTCCTGCAGCGGCTCGGCCGGCCGGGCCAGGCCGATGTCGATTTCATCGTTCTGCATAGCCTTGAGTTGCTGCGAACTGATCATCTCGCGCACCTGCAGCTGGGTGCCCATGCCGGCCTGCTGCAGGCGCTGCAACAGGCCCGGCAGCAGCGAATGCGTGGCCGACGGCACCAGGCCGATGCGCACGCTGCGCTCCTGCACGCCATGGGCGCGCGCATGCACAGTGGCCTGCTGCACCCGCGCCAGGATCGCCCGCGCGTCCTCCAGAAACGCCGTGCCCGCCGCCGTCAGCTGCACGCCGCGCGGCACGCGCACCAGCAGCGGCGCGCCCACCTCTTCCTCCAGCTGGCGGATCTGGGTGGACAGTGCGGGCTGCGCAATGAACAGCTTTTGCGCCGCCCGGCTCACATTGCCCTGCTCGGCCACCGCCACGAAATACCTGAGATGCCGTAGTTCCATCGCCGCTCCCATCTATAACTTTCAAGTATGCCGCACATACTCCATCGGTCTTGGACGTATGGCACAGCCGCCGGCACACTGCCAGCCATCCCCACCAAGGCATGACCATGCAAGCACTGCAAAAAACCCATACCGGCCCCGGCCTGGAACTCCAGACCGTCGACGCGCCCCCCGCCCCCGGCCCGCACGAAGTGCTGCTCCGGGTGCAGGCCGCTGGCGTCTGCGGCACCGACCTGCACATCGATGCCTGGACCGCCAGCTACCACTTCCTGGCCGCGGCCCTGCCGGTCACCGTAGGCCATGAGTTCAGTGGCGAGGTCGCGGCCTGTGGCAGCGCGGTCACCGGTTTGCCGCCCGGCACCCGGGTGGCGGTGCGACCGTCCACCGTCTGCGGCCAATGCCCGGCCTGCCAAAAGAGCGACTTCGACGCCTGCACCCGGCGGCGCGGCATAGGCGTGCTGCGCGATGGCGGCTTTGCGCCCTGGGTCGTGGTGCCGGCGCGCAACTGCGTGGCTGTGCCCGCCGAGGTGCCCGCCGATGTGGCGGCGCTGGCCGAGCCGCTGACCGTCAGCCACGAAGCCGTGCGCATGGGCGGCGTGCAGGCCGGCGACCGGGTGCTGGTGCTGGGGCCGGGCAATATCGGCCAGGGCATCGCCTTGTTCGCCCGCGCGGCCGGAGCCGCCCAGGTGGTGGTGGCCGGCTATGACGATGCCGCGCGCTTCGACGTGTTGCGGACCATGGGCTTTACCGACCTGCTGGACTTTGCCGAGCAGCCCATGGCCCAGGCGCTGGCGCCCTACCTGACCCAGGGCAAATTCGACGTGGTGATCGAGGCCACCGGCGCTGCCGCCGTGATCAACCCCGCACTGGCTGCACTCAAGACCCATGGCGTGCTGGTGATCACCGGCATCCACGCCCAGCCGGTGCCCATCGACCTGACGGCCCTGGTACGCAACCACCAGCAGCTGCGCGGCAGCTACCGCGCGCCCGAGGCGCATTGGCCGCTGGTGATGGACTTCATGCGCGAACACCACGCCCTGCTGCAGCACATGATCACCCACCGCTTCCCGCTGGCGCAGGCGCTGGACGGCTTTGCGCTGGCGCACAACAAGGCCGCCACCAAGGTGCTGATCCAGCCGCAGGCCGAGGTAGTGTGATGCAAGCCTTTCTGGCGCTGTGGAACAGCGTGGCCCCCGAGGTGCAGGACGAGTACGAGGCCTGGCACAGCCTGGAGCACGTGCCCGAGCGCACCGCCCTGCCCGGCTTTGTCGAAACCTGGCGCTACCGTGCGCTGCACGACCCGCTGCGCTACTTCACCTGCTATGCGCTGGACAGCCTGGCCGCGCTGGACACGCCCGGCTACCGCGACGTGATGGCCCAGCCCAGTCCCTGGTCGGCCCGCATGCGCCCGGCGCTGCGCGACTTTCTGCGCCTGCCGTGCACGCTGCGCGGTGCGGTCGGCGTATCCAGCGCGAGCCAGTTGGTTGTCACGGTACTCGACATTGCTCCTGAAAACATAGCTGCCTGCGCAAGCAGAATAAGCGCCAGAGCCCTGAACCACCACGTAGTCTGTGCCCACTGGGGCCAGCTGGCCGACATGGGCGCCTACCCGGTGGCCGGCCTGGGCAACCAGGCCTCCAACGCCCTGGCCCAGGGCGCGCACCGCCATGTGCTGATGCTGCAAGGCGTGGACCCGGCCCGGCTGCTGGAGCAAGCCGAGCAGCTTCGCGCCGAGCTCGCGCCCTACAGCAGCACGGTCATCGCCCCCGAGGCCTTCGGCCTGCTCAGCCACACCCGCCACGACGCGCTGGACACGGCCACCCGGCTGGCACCGCGCATGGACTTATTCGCACAATTCCACCCCACAGGAGACACAACATGAACAAACGCAGATTCCTCCACACCGCCCTCGCGCTGGCCAGCGGCCTGGCTCTGCAGGCCCAGGCGGCAGAGGCCTGGCCCAGCAAGCCGCTGCGCATCATCGTCGGCTACCCCAGCGGCTCCTCGCCCGACATCCAGGCCCGCATGCTGGCCGAGCCGCTGTCCAAGGCCCTGGGCCAGGCGGTGGTGGTGGAAAACAAGCCCGGCGCCAGCGGCAACATCGGCGCCGATGCGCTGGCCAAGGCCGACGACGGCCACACCATAGGCGTGATCGGCAACGGGCCGCTGACCAGCTCGCCGTTTCTCTACGCCAAGCTGCCGTACCAACCGCAAAAAGACTTTGCCCCCATCGCCCTGATCGGCAGCGCACCCCTGGTCTGGGTGGTGCCCAAGGCCGAATACCCGGGCAACACCGCCGCCTACCTGAAGGCCGTGCACGCCGATGGCGACCGCCTGGCCTACGGCTCGATAGGCCCGGGCTCGGGCGGGCACCTGGGCATGGAGCTGGTGAAGCAGGCGCTGGGCTTCAAGGCGCTGCACGTGCCGTTCAACGGCGGCCCGCCGATCCTGAACGCGATGATGGGCGGCCAGGTGCAGCTGACCCTGCTGCCCGCGGCCACCGTGATGCCGCTGGTGCAGGCCGGCAAGCTGGCCGCCGTGGCCGTCACCTCGGCGCAGCGCAGCCCGCTGGCGCCGGAGCTGCCCAGCATGGACGAGCTGGGCGCGAAAGGCGTGAACATCGAAGTCTGGAACGCGGTGATGGCCCCGGCCCGCATGCCCGCCGCCCACCAGGCGCGGCTGGCCAGCGAACTGGCCAAGATCCTCGGCAACCGCGAGATCCGGCAAAAGCTGCTGCTGCAGGGCTGGAAGGACCAGGACCCGTCGCCCGCCGCGCTGACCCAGCGCATCCAGGCCGACACCGCCGTCTACCGCAACCTGATCGCCCAAAAGGGCATCAAGATCGACGGCTAGAAGAAGGAGCGGATGGTCTGGGCCACGCGCCGCACATCGGCCTCGCTTACGTCCAGATGCGTGACCAGGCGCAGCGTGTAGCGGCCGGATGCCAGCACCTGCTGCGCCTGCAGATGGGCCATGAAGCCATCGGCCTGCTCGGGCGCGATCTGCAGGAACAGCATATTCGTCGGCCCCAGGTCGACCCGCAGCCCCGGCACGCCGGCCAGCAGCTCGGCCAGCAAGCGGGCGTTCGCATGGTCGTCGGCCAGACGCGCCACGTTGTGCTCCAGCGCATACAGGCCGGCCGCGGCCAGCACACCGGCCTGGCGCATGCCGCCGCCCAGCATCTTGCGCCAGCGCCGCGCCTGGTCGATCAGGCTCTGGCTGCCCAGCAGCACCGAACCAACGGGCGCGCCCAGGCCCTTGCTCAGGCAGATGCTGACCGAGTCGAAGCCAGCGACCAGCCGGCGCTCGGCCTGCGCCAGCGACTCGCCGGGTCGCTGCGAGGCCACGGCCGCATTGAAGAAGCGCGCGCCGTCCAGATGGCATTGCAGCCCCCGGCCATGGGCCAGTGCGGTGGCGGCTTCCACATAGTCTTGCGGCAGCACCTTGCCGCCAATCGTGTTCTCCAGCGCCAGCAAACGCGTGCGCGCATGGTGGAAGTCATCCGCCTTGATGGCCGCGGCGATGCGCTCCAGCGGCAGCGAGCCATCGGCCGCGTGGTCCAGCGGCTGGGGCTGGATGCTGGCCAGCACGGCGGCGCCACCGGCCTCCCATTTGTAGCAATGCGCCTCCTGGCCGACGATGTACTCGTCGCCGCGCTGGCAATGCGCCATCAGCGCCAGCAGGTTGCTCTGGGTGCCGCTGGGGCAGAACAGGCCGGCGGCAAAACCCAGGTGCTCGGCCAGCGTGGCCTGCAGCCGGTTCACCGTGGGGTCGTCGCCATACACGTCGTCGCCCAGCGGGGCGGCGGCCATGGCGGCTTGCATGGCGGGGCTGGGGCGGGTCACGGTGTCGCTGCGCAGGTCGATGGTTTTCATGGAAAAACGGGAAGTGAAGACAGCCGCTATTAGAGCCGGCTTTGCGCAGTGCGTCAGGGCGCGGGGTCTGGCAAGCCGCCATCGCCCGGGTCTTGCGGCGTAGCCGGTTGCGGCGCGCCGGCGTCGGGCTCTACCGGCAAGCTGCCGGGTTCCGGGCCGCCCGGTACATCGTCGTGCGGGCGGTGGGGTTTGTGCGATTGGAATGGCATATTGGCTCCTGGTGCGGGCTTCCATCTTGGCCCCGCTGGCCGGCAATGTCACCCGGACCAGGCCGCGCCGCCGCGTCGGCAGCGGCCTACAGCGCATCCCGGATAATCCGGCCCATGTTTCACATCGTCCTGGTCGAACCCGAAATCCCGCCGAACACCGGCAACGTCATCCGCCTGGCGGCCAACACCGGCTGCCATCTGCACTTGGTGGAGCCGCTGGGCTTCTCCATGGACGACAAGCACATGCGCCGCGCCGGCCTGGACTACCACGAATACGCCACCCTGACCCGGCATGCCGACTGGCCAAGCTTCATGGCCAGCGCCCTGCCCGACCCGCAGCGCATGTTCGCCCTGACCACGCGTGGCACCGGCAATGTGTTCCACACCGACTTTGCCGCTGGCGACTGGCTGGTGTTTGGCTCAGAAACCAAAGGCCTGGCCGAGAGTGTGCGCGCCGACTTCACGCCCGAGCGCTGCCTCAAGCTGCCGATGCGGCCCGGCCAGCGCAGCCTGAACCTATCCAACGCGGTGGCAGTGACGGTGTTCGAAGCCTGGCGCCAGTGCGGCTTTGAATAGCTACTGAATTGATAGCTACTAGCGCTTGTGAAATATGCGCTAGCGCCTGATTTCTTATAAATTCAGGCGTAATGCCGGACCAGCGACTCGGCGACACAAACGGGCTTGGCCTGGCCTTCCAGCTCCATCGTCGCCTCCAGCGTGAGCTGCACGCCCGGTGTTTCAGCCGGCAGCGGCGTGCAGGCAAGCAGCTTGAGCCGCGCGCGCACCCGGCCACCCACCGGCACCGGGCTGATGAAGCGCACCTTGTTCAGCCCGTAGTTCACCGCCATGCGCGACTCGGCGATGCCGAACGAGGCATCGAACAGCCGCGGCAGCAGCGACAGCGTCAGAAAGCCGTGCGCAATCGGCCCGCCGAACGGCCCAGCCTTGGCCCGCTCCACGTCCACATGGATCCACTGGTGGTCGCCGGTGGCGTCGGCGAACTGGTTGACCTGCTGCTGGGTGATCAGCGTCCAGTCGCTGACGGCAATCTCGCTGCCCACGGCCGCGGCCAGGTCGGCAAAGCGGTCGAAGCTGCGCATGGCCTCAGGCGTCCAGCCAGGCGCTCAGCGGCTGCCACTGCTCCAGGTCTTTCTCGACCCGGCCCGGCGCCACGTCGAACACGCTGAGCCCGCCGGCAGCCAGGTGCACATAGTTCTGGGTGTTGCGCAGATAGGTCAGCACCGGTAGCTCCAGGCCTTCCAGGTAGTCGTGCAGGCGCTCGGCGGCCAGGGTGCGCTCGTCGACCCGCATGCCGACCAGGCCGACCTGCATCTTGTCGATGCGGCGGTGCTCGGCCAGCCGGTCCAGAAACTTGCGCGTGGCAAAAATGTCGAACACGCTGGGCTGCAGCGGCACGATGATCTTGTCGGCCAGCTTCATCACGTCTTTGAAGCGCTTGCCCTCCAGGCCGGCCGGGGTGTCCAGCACCGCGTAGGTGGTTTCCTTGCCGGCTTTGGGCGGCTTGTCGATCTCGTCGGCCTCCACGTCCCAGGGCTGGATCGGCGCGGCCGAGGCCGGGCGCAGGCTCAGCCACAGGCGTGCCGATTGCTGCGGGTCCGCATCGCCCAGCACCACGTGGTGGCCCCGCGAGGCGTAATAGCCGGCGATCTGGGTCGACAGTGTGGACTTGCCGACACCGCCTTTGGGGCTGGCAACAACGACGATGGGCATGGATGGCTCCTAAAAAGGGAAACTGCAAAAAATTTTGCTATGTTAGCGGCATGCAAGATCCGCGTCCTCCCACACCTCCCACCACTTCCCCACCCCGTATTTACCTCCTGGCCGCCCACCCCAACTGGCGCGCCTCCAATGTCAACCAGCGCCTGCTGGCCGCCGCCCGAGCCCTGCCCGCCAGCGCCGAAGGCCCGCAGATCGAGGTGCAGGACCTGTACGCCAACTACCCCGACTACGACATCGACGTGGCCGCCGAGCAGGCCCGGGTGGAGGCCGCCGACCTGCTGGTGCTGCTGCACCCCATCCAGTGGTACGCGATGCCGGCGCTGCAAAAGCTCTGGTTCGACGAGGTGCTGACCTACGGCTGGGCCTATGGCGCGGTATCGTCCGAGGGCCCGGATGTGGCTCCGGCCGGCACGCCCGGCACCGCGCTGCGTGGCAAGGCCCTATGGCTGGTGCTGACCACCGGCGGGCAGGAGGGTTCGTACCAGCCCGGCAACGACCACCGGCACCCGTTCGACAACTTCCTGCCGCCCTACGAGCAGACCGCTGCGCTATGCGGCATGCGCTTCTTGCCACCGCTGGTGCTGCACGCCGCCCACAGCGCGGGCAAGCAAGAGGTCAGCACCCACATCGACAGCTTTCGCCAGCGGCTGCAGAGCTACCCCCATTGGCCCGAACTGAGCACCTGAGCACCCAAGCACATGGAACACGCACCCACCTGGCTGACCAACAGCTTCATCTACCTCAGCGCCGCGGTGATCGCCGTGCCGCTGAGCAAAGCCTTGGGCCTGGGCTCCATCATCGGCTACCTGGCGGCCGGCATCGTCATCGGCCCCTGGGGCCTGGGCCTGGTCACCGAGGTGCAGGACATCCTGCATTTCGCCGAGTTCGGCGTGGTGCTGATGCTGTTTTTGATCGGACTGGAGCTGGAGCCCAAGCGGCTCTGGAGCCTGCGCCGGCCCATCTTCGGCTGGGGCTCGGCCCAGGTGCTGGGCTGCGCGGCAGTAATTTTGCTGGTCGGCATGGCGGCCGGCGCGCCCTGGCGTATCGCGCTGGTGGCAGCGCTGGGCCTGGCCTTGTCCAGCACGGCGATTGCGCTGCAGGTGTTCGGCGAACGCAATCTGCTGCCCACGCGCAGCGGCCAGGCCGGGTTTTCCATCCTGCTGTTCCAGGACGTGGCGGCGATTCCCATCCTGGCGCTGCTGCCGCTGCTGGGCGCGGCTTCTGAACAAAATGAGGCTCTAACGCATACATCGCCTGCGCTGCAAGCTCTTAAAACTGTAGCAGTGATTGCGGGCATCGTGCTGGGCGGGCGTTTGCTGTTGCGGCCGCTGTTCCGCTGGATTGCGCGCTCCAAGGCGCCGGAGATTTTTACCGCCGCGTCCTTGCTGCTGGTGGTGGGCATTGCCTCGCTGATGCTGTCGGTCGGCCTGTCGATGGCCTTGGGTGCGTTTCTGGCCGGCGTGCTGCTGGCCGAAAGCGAATACCGGCGCGAGCTGGAGACCGACATCGAGCCCTTCAAGGGCCTGCTGCTGGGGCTGTTCTTCATCGCCGTGGGCATGGGGGTGGACTTTGGCGTGCTGCGCCAGTCGCCGGGGCTGATGGCGGCCATCGTGGTCGGCTTTCTGGCCGCCAAGCTGCTGGTGATCTACGCCATCGCCAAGTTCATGGGCGTGCCGTTTCAGGAGCGACCGGTGTTCACCGTACTGCTGGCCCAGGGCGGCGAGTTTGCGTTCGTGGTGTTCCAGACGGCCAGCGCCGCACAGGTGTTCTCGGCCCAGACCTCGTCGCTGCTGGTCGGTTCGGTGGCGGTGTCGATGATCGTCAGCCCCTTGCTGCTGCTGGCCATCGACAAGCTGTTGCTACCCCGCTTTGCCGAGCGCGGCGGCAAGCGGCTGGACGAAATCTCGGAGCAGCAGGAAGCCCCGATCATCATTGCCGGCTTTGGCCGCTATGGCCAGATCGTCGGCCGCATGCTGCTGACCCAGGGCCTGAGCGCCACCGTGCTGGACCACGATGCCGACATGGTGGATGCCATCCGCCAATTTGGCTTCCGGGTGTTCTACGGCGACGCCACCCGGCTGGACTTGCTGCGCCTGTCCGGTGCGGCCACCGCCAAGATTCTGGTGGTGGCGGTGGACGACAAAGAGCAGAGCCTGAAGATCATCGACCTGGCGCGCGAACATTTCCCGAACCTGGAGATCGTCGCCCGGGCCCGCGACGTGCCGCATTGGAACGAGCTGCGCGACCGCGGCGTGCAGCGGGTGGAGCGCGAGGTGTTCGAGTCCAGCCTGCGCAGCGCACGCTCGGTGCTGGAGATTCTGGGCTACCCCGCGCACGAGGCGCGCCAGCAGGCGATGCGCTTTCGCCGGCACAACATCGATCTGTTCGAGCAGCTGTACCCGCACCGCAAAGACCGGGCGAAGTTCATCGCCGTGGCCACCGAGGGCCGGCAGCAGCTGGAAGAGCAGATGGCCCAGGAGCGCGCGCAGCAGGCGCAGCGGCGGCCCCAGGGCTGGGGCAAAACCGAGAGCTGAGGCTACTAGTTACAGCGCCTCGTCCAGCGCCTGGGCTTCTTCTTCGTCTGCCGGCGCGGGCGCCTGGTAGGCGAGCACCATCTTGCCCACCTCGTCGGCCATGGCCTGGCGCAGGCTGGCCGGGCCTAGCACCTCGCAGTGGGCGCCGTGCTGCAGGATGTCGGCAATCAGCCCGCGGTGGTCCATATAGGGCACGCGCAGCAGGTAGCTGCCGTCGTTCTGCAGCTTGCCTTGCTGTAGCGGATGCCACTGCACATTGGCCACCGCGCTGGCCCGTTCGGCGCTGAACTGCAGCCGCGCCCAGCGCACCCGGCCGCTGGTGAACACACCGTAGCCGGGGCCGAAATGGGCGTCCAGTTTGGGCTCGGGCACGTCGATGGCAGTGCTCGCATGGACCCGGGCGTCGGTGATTGCGTCTACCGCAAAGCTGCACAGCACCTCCAGGGAATGGCTCCAGGCTTCCAGATGCCAGCCACCGCGGCAATGCACCAGGCGCAGCGGCGAGATATCGGGCTCCATCACGCTTTCGCCGCCTTGCGCATGCACCAGGCCCAGGCGCTTGCGCCGCACCAGGGCCAGGCCGACCCGCTCGAAATAACGCGGCGTGGCGGTGTCCTGCTCCAGGCCGATGATGCGCACGCGCCGGCGCAGCTCCTGCAGCTCAGCGTCCTTGCTGTCCAGCAAGGCTTTGAGCCGGTCGCCCACCGGCACCGGGTTGATGATGAGCCCGCCGGTGTCCAGGCTCGCCAGCAGATGCTGCATGGTCAACAAGGCATGGATTTCGGTGGACGAGAACCACAGGCCCGGCAGTTCGTGGGCGCCGGTGGTCACCTCGCCGGCCATGGGGGCAAGCCGGTAGCCACCCGCGGCGCGGCTCCATTCAATGGGGAGTTTGAGGCGGGTGCGCAGATCGTCCAGATCACGCTTCAAGGTCGCTCGGGAGACATTCAGCTCGGCCTGCAAAGCTGCGAAACTAATGACCTTGTGCTGCCGCAGCAGCTGGTCAATTTTGTAAAGACGCCCGGTCTGGTCCATGGTTTCCCCAAATCGAGGTTCGGTTTTATGTAATAGGTGTAACCATTTGATTCCAACATTGGCCATAGAGCAAGGCCCTTTTACACACTGCCTTCGCGCGCATGAGCCACCAGCCCCGCTGTATCGTCTATTTCACAACATCCCACAGCAATTTGCATCCGGTCAGCAGCATGCCAAGGTAAAGCAAGCGGTAAAACAACACTGGGCTGATGCGCTTGGCGATGCGCACGCCTATCCACACACCCACCGGCGCTATGGGCAACAGCGCGATCGACGTGGCCAGGTTGCGCCAGTCCAGCAAGCCCAGCCAGGCGTACGGAATCCATTTCGACAGATTGATGCAGAAGAAGAACACCGCCATGGTGGCCGAGAACTTCAGCGGCGACAGGCGCAGCGGAATCGCGTAGGCATTGATCGGCGGACCGCCCGCATGGGCTATGAAGCTGGTGAAGCCCGAGGTGATGGTCAACAAGGCGCCAACCCAACGCGGCGGCGGTGGGCTGTCGGGCCGGGGCGGAAACAACAGGCGCTGGGCCAGAAACAGCAAGGTAAAGCCGCCGACCAGGCCCGCCACCAGCTTGGCATCCAGCAGCTTGAACAGCAGCGCCCCGAGCACCGTACCGAGCAGCCCGAACGGTATCAAAAAGCGCAGCAAAGGCGCGTCGAAGTTGCGCCGGAAAGCCGCCAGCCCCAGCACATCCATCAACAGAAGCACCGGCATCAGGATGGCGGCCGCCTGTGGCACGGTCACCACCAAGGCCATCATCGGCACGGCCAGCGAACCAAAGCCGGCGCCGAAGCCGCTCTTGCTGATGCCCAGCAACAGCACGGCAGGAATGGAGATAGCATAGAAATGCCAGTCGGTGATCAGGGGAAAGCTTGCAAGCATGGTCGGGGATTCTAGGAGCCACCCCAGGGCTGCGCTTTGCCCATGGTAGGCTTGCAGGATGTTCAATCCGTCCCAAGCCGATGTCCGTCGATTCTTTTGCTCTGTTTACGCCAAGGCGCAGACAGGACAAGCGCTAGAAGCTATTGAAACCATAGCAAGCCAATGGATCGACGAGCACCCGGAATACCATGCAGACTTCCGCGATGTGGATGCGGCACTGGCCCGCAATTTCGACGCCGAAGCCGGCAAGACCAACCCCTTCCTGCACCTGTCCATGCACCTGTCGATCAGCGAGCAATGCTCTATCGACCAGCCACGCGGCATCCGCCAGTCGGTCGAATTGCTGACGCGCCGCCGCGATTCCCTGCACGATGCCCACCATGAGACCATGGACTGCCTGGGCCAGATGCTTTGGGAAAGCCAGCGCGCTGGGCGCCCGCCTGACGGTGCTGCCTATATAGATTGCGTGCAGCGCCGGGCCACGCAAGACTGACCCACCCAATAAAAAACCCGCCGAAGCGGGTTTTTTATTGAAAGGCTGAATCCGGCTTAGCGGAAGCGCGACTGCGGCACCACCTTGAGCTCGCCGTCCAGCGAGTTCACGTAGCCCGCCAACGCCTTGAGCTCGGCCGCAGAGAACTGCTTGGCCACGCCGCCCATGATGGCGTTGGAGCGGCCTACCAGCGCGTTGTTCTCTACCTTGTAGGACTTCAAAGCCACGAACAGGTAGTCGGCATGCTGGCCGGCGATCTTGGGGTAGCTGGGGTCGATGGGCTTGGAGAAGTTGTCGCCATGGCAGGACACGCATGCGCCCTTGGTCAGCAAAGCCGCCACCTGGGCACTCGGTTCCACCGTGGATTTGGCCGGCGGTGCAGCACCTTCGACCACGCCGTTGGCGCTGTAGAAAGCAGCCACATCGGCCATGTCCTGGTCGCTCAGCGAATCGGCAATACCGCGCATGGTGGGGTGCTTGCGCTCGCCCTTCTTGTAGGCATTGAGTGCGGCAACGATGTACTTCGCGCCCTGGCCGGAAATCTTGGGCACCTTGTGCACCTCCGGAAAACTGGCCTGGTAGCCCACGATACCGTGGCAACCAATGCACATATCCACCTTGGCATGGCCTGCTTTGGGGTCTCCGACGATCTCCTGGGCAAAGGATGCAGCGCCCATGGAAGCGACTGCCAATGCAAATACCGTGGTGAAATACTTATTCATTTTTGCGCGCACAATCTGGTGAAAAATCGAGCCTGTAATCAACCTTCGATTATATCCGGCGCGCTTCATATTTCTTCACTTCTTCCGGCTAGCTCCATCCCATGAAGTTTCAAGGCTCCAACAACTACGTCGCCACCCAAGACCTGATGCTGGCAGTCAATGCGGCCGCCACGCTGCAGCGCCCGCTGCTGGTCAAGGGAGAACCCGGTACCGGCAAGACCATGCTGGCCGAGGAAGTCGCCCTGGCGCTGGGCATGCCGTTGCTGCAGTGGCACATCAAATCCACCACCAAGGCGCAGCAGGGCCTGTATGAATACGATGCCGTGAGCCGCCTACGTGACTCGCAATTGGGGGATGCACGGGTTAAGGACATCCATAACTACATCGTCAAAGGCGTGCTGTGGCAGGCGTTTACCGCCGACGAACCGGTGGTACTGCTGATCGACGAGATCGACAAGGCCGACATCGAGTTTCCCAACGACTTGCTGCGCGAGATCGACCGCATGGAGTTCTACTGCTACGAGACGCGCGAGCTGATCCGGGCCAAGAACCGCCCGCTGGTGTTCATCACCTCGAACAACGAGAAGGAGCTGCCGGATGCGTTTTTGCGCCGCTGCTTCTTCCACTACATCAAGTTCCCGGACGCCGGCACCATGCAGCAGATCGTCGACGTGCACTTTCCCGATCTCAAGAAAGAGCTGCTGACGGCAGCCATGAAGACCTTCTACGACGTGCGCAACCTGCCGGGTCTGAAGAAAAAGCCGTCCACCTCCGAGCTGCTCGACTGGCTCAAGCTGCTGGTGGCCGAAGACATTTCCGCCGCCACCCTGCATAGCCAGGACGACTCTGTGGTGGTTCCGCCGCTGGTGGGCGCTTTGCTCAAAAACGAGCAGGATGTGAGCCTGTTCGAGAAACTGGTGTTCATGCAACGCCACCACCGTTGACCCTAGCTCAACCCAAGCCGGAGACTCGCATGGCCCGCTTCATAGATGCTGTGACCCTGACCGGACGCAACCATGTGCTGCTGGAACCCTTGCGGCAAGAACACACAGACGAGCTGCTGGCCGCAGCAGCCGATGGCGAACTCTGGAAGCTCTGGTACACCAGCGTAGCCAGCGCCGATGCCGCGCTCAGCTATATCGACAAAGCGCTTGAGATGCGCGACAACCAGGGCGCCATGCCGTTTGTGGTGCGGCGTAAGTCCGACGGCAAAATCGTGGGCACGACCCGCTACTTCCATGTCGATGCCACCAACCGCCGCCTGGAGATTGGCCACACCTGGTACAGCAAAAGCGCCCAGCGCACCGGCATCAACACCGAAACCAAGCTATTGCTGCTCAAGCATGCGTTCGAAACCCTGAACTGCATAGCGGTCGAGTTCCGTACCCACTGGTTCAACTTCGAAAGCCGCGCTGCCATTGCCCGGATCGGCGCCAAGCAGGACGGCGTGCTGCGCAACCACCAGCTCGCCCCCAACGGTACCTTGCGCGACACCGTGGTGTTCAGCATCGTTACCAGCGAATGGCCGACGGTGAAGGCGCATCTGCGCTGGCTGCTGAATAAGCCGCGCGATTGAGCCCGCCACCATGCTGATCGACTTCTTCTACACGCTGCGCTCCGCCAAGCTGCCGGTTTCGGTGAAGGAATACCTGAGCCTGCTGCAAGCCCTGCAGGCCGGCGTAGTAGGCCCGAACAGCGAAGACAGCTACAAGATAGA
This sequence comes from Rhodoferax sp. OV413, assembly GCF_900104385.1. Classification (GTDB taxonomy): domain Bacteria; phylum Pseudomonadota; class Gammaproteobacteria; order Burkholderiales; family Burkholderiaceae_C; genus Rhodoferax_B. The sequence goes on from NZ_FNJA01000005.1 coordinate 135,956, forward strand.
CGACTTTTACTATCTGAGCCGCTGCACTTTGGTGAAGGACGAAAAGCACTACGACAAGTTCGACCAGGCCTTTGCCACCTACTTCAAGGGGGTGGAGACGGTGGCCGACTTCACCCAGGATGTGCCGCTCGAATGGCTGCGCAAAAATTTGGAGCTCGAGCTCAGCCCCGAAGAAAAAGCCAAGATCGAGAAGATGGGCTGGGACGAGCTGATGGAAACGCTCAAAAAGCGCTTCGAAGAGCAAAAAGAACGCCACGAAGGCGGCAGCAAATGGATAGGCACCGGCGGCACCAGCCCGTTTGGCGCCAACGGCTACAACCCGCAGGGCATACGTATAGGCCAGGAAAAAAGCCGCAACAAAAGCGCGGTCAAGGTCTGGGACCAGCGCGCCTTCAAGGACTATGACGACCAGCAGGAGCTGGGCACGCGCAATATCAAGGTAGCGCTGCGCCGGCTGCGCAAATTTGCTCGCGAAGGCCATGCCGACGAGCTGGACCTGCCCGACACCATACGCTCTACCGCTGCCAACGCCGGCTATCTGGACATCAAAATGGTGCCGGAACGTCATAACAACGTCAAAGTGCTATTGCTGATGGATGTCGGCGGCAGCATGGACGAACACGTGCAGCGGGTCGAAGAGCTGTTCAGCGCCAGCAAAAGCGAGTTCAAGCACCTGGAGTTCTATTACTTCCACAACTGCGTGTACGACTTCATGTGGAAGCACAGCCGCCGCCGCTACAGCGAGAAATTCGCCACCTGGGACATCCTGCGCAAGTACAACAAGGACTACAAGCTGATCTTCATCGGCGATGCCACCATGAGCCCCTACGAGATCCTGCAAGCCGGTGGCAGCGTGGAATACAACAACGAAGAGCCCGGCGCCGCCTGGCTGCAGCGCCTGACCCAGGCCTTCCCCAAGTTCGCCTGGATCAACCCCGAGCCCCAAGGCCTGTGGCAGTACCGCCAAAGCATTGGCGTGATCCAGCAGCTCATGTCCCAGCGCATGTTCCCCCTGACCCTCAAGGGCCTGGAAGACACCATGCGGCTGTTGTCCAAGTAGCCGATGCAGCGATTCTGGTTGCGGGTGTTGCTGTGTGCGGGTGTGCTGCTACTGGGATGCTCAGGGGCACTGCAGGGGCAGCCCTTGCCGGAGCCGGCCGCCGCCAGTACGCCAACGCTTCCATTCGCCTTCGACCTGCGGGTGGAAGCCCCCGACAAAATACGCGAACTGCTGACAAAACACCTGGAACTGCAGCGTTACCGCAGCCTGACCGATCTGGACAGCATAGAACTGGCACGCCTGCTGCAAGCCGCCGAACGCAACGCCCACGACCTGCTGGCGACGCAAGGCTATTTCTCGTCCACCGTCACCATCACCACGTTGGACACCCCGCAAAGCGCCAGCGCACCCCGCGAAGTGCTGCTGACGGTACAGCTGGGCGAACCCGCCCGCATTGGTCAGGTAGAAATCGCTTTTACCGGCCCCATTGCCGAAGACCCTGATGCGCAAGAGCTGCGCGACAGCATACGCAGCGGCTGGCTGCTGCGCGCCGGTGAGCGGTTCACCCAAGAGGCCTGGGACGACGCCAAAACCCAGGCCCTGCGCAGCCTGACCATCCAGCGCTTCCCCACCAGCGAAATCGCCAACAGCCTGGCCGATATCGACCCCGACACCCACACCGTGCGCCTGGATTTGACGCTGGCCTCAGGCCCGGCCTTCCGGTTTGGTACGCTGGACCCGCGCGGCACGCAACGCTACAGCCCGGAGCTGGTGCGTCGCCTGGCCCAGTTGCCCACCGGGTCCGACTACAGCCAGGCCCAGCTGCTGCAGACCCAGCAGCGCCTGGCCGATAGCGGGTATTTCGACTCGGTTTTCCTGACTCTGGACACCAATGGCGACCCGCGCACCGCCACCGTGGTGGCCCAGCTGCGCGAGGCCAAGCTGCAAAAACTGGTGCTTGGCGTGGGCTTCAGTACCGACAGCGGACCGCGCGTGTCTGCCGAGCACACCCACCGCCAGCTGCCCTGGATAGGCTGGCGGGCGGTTTCCAAGCTCACCCTCGACCGCAACACCCAGACCCTGGGCAGCGAGCTCACCGCCCCGCCCGATACCCACAACTGGCGCTGGGCGACCTCGGCCCAGCTGCAGCACCAGGACTTGAGCGGCACCGTCACCAACAGCCAACGCCTGCGGGCCGGCCGCAGCCAGGAGAACGAGCGCATCGACCGCAACATCTACCTGCAATACGACCACGCGATCGAAACCGCGGGCACCGGGCCAGCGGTGTCGTCCAGCGCCATCAGCGCCAACTACGCCTGGACGCGGCGCGACTTTGACGACATCCGCACCCCCACCCAGGGCTATGGCGTGGCGGTGGAACTGGGCGGCGGCTTCACGCTGGGCAGCGACCGCCAGCCGTATACACGGGTGCTGACCCGCTGGTTGGGCTATGTACCACTGGGGCAACTGCTCCCTGGCAACACTTCCACAGTACGCGCTGGCCGCCTGGCGCTGCGGGCCGAAGCCGGTGCCGTCATCGCCAAGGCCGACGCCAATATCCCCAGCACCCAGCAGTTTCTGACCGGCGGCGACACCACCGTGCGTGGCTACGGCTACCAGGACATCGGCGTGCCCAGCACCAGCGGCAGCATCACTGCCGGCCGCTATCTGGGCTCGGGCAGCATCGAATGGCAGCGGCCCATCATCGTCAACGGCCGCGCCAGCGAATGGGAGAGCGCGGTGTTTGCCGACGCCGGCGCGGTAGCCGACACCGTAGGCGCCATGCACGCCAAGGTCGGTGTGGGCGCCGGCGTGCGCTGGCGCAGCCCCGTCGGCCCGGTGCAGATGGACCTGGCCTATGGCCTGGCCACGCACAAAGTACGCCTGCATCTGAGTGTGGGGTTCAGCTTTTGAGTACGGTACGCAGGTCTTTTCGGAAATGGCTGCTGTGGCTGCTGGGAGCGCCCATCCTGCTGCTGGCGGCCCTGGTCGTAGGGCTGGTGATCTGGCTGGGCACCGACACCTCGCTGGCCACCGCGCTGAACCGTGCCGCCGGCTACCTGCCAGCGGGCCACAGCCTGGAGGCGCGCGATGTAACCGGCTCGGTACGCCGAGGCGGCCACATTGGCAGCCTGTTGTACCAAAGCCCCAGCCTGAGGGCCGAAGCCCAGGACGTGGCGGTGGACTGGCAGCTCGACCGCCTGGTGCGGCGCGAGCTACAGCTGGGCAAGCTGCGCATCGCCCGGCTCGACATCGAAGCCACCCCGTCCAACGAACCCAGCAGCCCGCTCGCCGACATCGTGCTGCCCCTGACCGTGGACCTTCCCTTCGAGGTAGCCGAGCTGCACTGGAAAGGCCCACCAGCCCTGGAAGCCCAACAACTGAACGGCCGCTACCGCTTTGAGGGCAGCCAGCACCAACTCGACATCACTAACGTGCGCATCGCCTCGGGCCAATACACCGCCCAAGCCAGCTTGCAGGCACGCAGCCCCATGGCATTGCAGGCCAGCGTACAAGGCACGGTGGACACCCAAGTCCCGGGCGGCGGCAAGCCATTGCGCGTTACCGCCCAAGCCTCGGCCAGTGGCCCGCTGGCAGGGCAAGAGGCCTTGCTGCAGATCCAGGCCCAGCTGGTACCCGGCAACGCCAGCGCATTGCAAGCCACTCTCAACGCGCAAATCCAGCCCTGGGCCGCGCAGCCGGTACACCAGGCCGATGCCAGCTTCCAGCAGCTGAACCTGGCCGACCTTTGGCCCGAAGCCCCGCAAACCCTGCTCCAGGGCAATGCCCAGGTCCGGCCCGGCAGCGCCGCCGCGACCTGGCGCGCCCAGGCCCGCGTGGACAACCGCCTGAGCGGCCCCTGGGACAAAAACCGGCTACCGCTGGACCACGCAGAAACCACACTGCAGTTCCAGCAAGGCGCATGGATCGTCGAGTCGCTCAATGCCCAGCTGGGCAAGGGCGAAGTGCAGCTCAGTGGCCAGTGGAATGGCGCGGGCTCCACCGACTGGACCGCCCAGGCCCAGCTGCGCCGCATCAACCCCGCGGCCATCCACACCCGCATGGACCCGGCCTTGCTGGACGGCAAGCTCACCGCCAGCAGCACAGGCCAAGCGATCCGCTTCGACGCTGCACTGCAACCCGCAAGTAGCACCGCAATCAACCCTGCGCTGCGGGGCCTGCGCGTACGCAGCGTCCAGACCACTGGCCGCTGGGCCGCCGGTACGCTCAGCCTGTCGGCCCTGAAGCTGCAAACCGACGATGCGCTGCTGCAAGGCCAGCTGGATGTGGCAATCGCCACCCGCGCGGCCAAGGGTCAGCTGCACCTGACGTTGCCCGGCGCCCAGGCCGATGTGCAAGGCCAGCTCAGCGCCGCGCAGGGTGCGGGCGATTTCGCGGTGCAGGTCAAGGATGCCAACCTGGCCACGCGCTGGTTGGCCCGCCTGCCCGGCGCGGCCGCCAGCCTGCAAACCACGGCCTTCAAAGGCCAGGCCGCATTCACCGGCCGCTGGACCGGTGGCTGGGCCAACGCCCTGGCGGCCAAGCCCAGCGGTACGCCGTTCCACCTGCAGGCCCAGCTGGCGGTACCCACGCTGGAGATCCGCGCGCCAGCCGACACCGGCACGCCCATCAACCTGCGCCAGCTGACGCTTGATGCATCCGGCAGCCTGAACACGCTGGACCTGGCCTTGCAGGGCGAGGCCGCCACCGGCACCCAGCGCCTGAGCCTGAACAGCCGCGCCAGCGCCGGACTGCTGGCCCCCAACCAATGGCAGGCCCGCATCGCCAGCCTGGCACTACAGCTGCAGGACAGCAGCCGCCCCGGCCCCTGGAAGCTGCAGCTGGACCAGGCTCTCGCCCTGAAGTTCGCCACCCCGGCCAGCGGCAGCAGCTTTGACGCTGCTGCCGGCAGCGCCAGCCTCACCGGGCCTGCGCCCGGCAGCGCCAAGATCAGCTGGCAGCCCGTGGCCTGGGCGCAGAACGGCGGCCGCCTGCGCAGTGCCGGCACGCTGCAAGACATCCCCATGGGCTGGCTGGAGATCCTGGCCGCCGGCAATGGCCAACTGGCGCAAATCGGCCTGCAAGGCAATCTGGTGCTGGACGGCGATTGGGACATCCAGGCCGCGCAGACCCTGCAGCTCAGCGCCAATCTGCGCCGCCGCAGTGGCGACCTGCTGCTGCAAACCGGCGACGATGCAATCAAAAGCGCACCCAGCACCATCAGCGCCGGCATCCGCACCGCCAGCATCGGCCTGCGCACCAATGGCGACACGCTCAGCGCCAGCCTGCGCTGGGACAGCGAACGCGCCGGCCAGATAGAGGCCGACCTGGCCACCCAGATCCGCCAGGCCGACGGCAGCTGGACCTGGCCCGCCGACGCCCCACTGAGCGGCAATGTGCACGCCGCCCTGCCCCGCGTCGGCATCTGGTCGGTGCTGGCACCGCCGGGTTGGCGCATGCGCGGCACCCTGGCCGCCGATGCCAAGCTGGGCGGCACCCGGCTGGCGCCGCAGTGGACCGGCACGCTGCAGGCCGACGACCTGGCGCTGCGCTCGGTGGTCGAAGGCATAGAGTTGCGCGACGGCCGGCTGCGCGCCAGCCTCGAAGGCCAGCGCCTGAACATCAGCGAATTCAGCCTGCGCGGCGCACCTACCGCCGCCGCCACCGGCAACGCCTCCCGTACCGCGCCGCCGGCCAATGACGGCGGCAGCCTCACGGCCACCGGATCGGCCAGCTGGAGCGGCAGCGCCCCGGCCGGTATCCAGATGGACCTGCAGGCCCAGGCCACGGCCCTGCGCATCTCGACCCGGGCCGACCGCCGCCTTACGGTATCCGGCACGCTGCAAGCCAAGCTCGCCCAGGGCAAGCTGGCATTGCAAGGCGCACTCAAGGCCGACCAGGCCTTGTTCATCCTGCCCGATGAAACCGCGCCCAGCCTGGGTGGCGACGTGGTGGTGCGTTCGCGCAGCACTGCGGTAGTGACACCCAGCCCGGCTACGCCAGCGCCCAGCGCTTCAAAAAACACGCCCGAGATCAACCTGGAACTCGACCTGGGCAGCGACTTCCACCTGGTGGGCCGCGGCCTGGACACCCGCCTGGCCGGCAAGCTGAATCTGCGCGCCGGCCCCACCCTGGCCGGCCCTCGCGTCACCGGCGAGCTGCGCACCGTGCGCGGCAGCTACCGCGCCTACAGCCAGCAGCTGGACATCGACGAAGGCATCCTGCGCTTCACCGGCCCCTACGACAACCCCTCGCTCGACGTGCTGGCAATCCGCCCGAACCTGAGCGTGCGCGTGGGCGTGCAAATCACCGGCACCGCGCTGGCACCGCGGGTGCGGCTGTATTCCGATTCCGACCTGTCCGATGCCGAGAAGCTCGCCTGGTTGGTGCTAGGCCGCAGTGCCGCCAATGGCGGCGCCGAAGGCGCGGTACTGCAGCAGGCCGCGCTGGCCTTGCTGGGCGGCAACGGCAAGGGTATCTCCGGCGGGCTGGCATCGGCCCTGGGCCTGGACGAGCTGTCGTTCAGCGGCAGCGGCACCAAAACCGATGGCACGACCAGCGCGGCCGCCGTCACCTTTGGCAAGCGCCTGTCACGCGACTTTTATGTGGCCTACGAGCACAGCCTGGCCGGCACCCTGGGCACGCTGTACATCTTCTACGACCTGAGCAAGCGCTTCACCCTGCGCGCCCAGACCGGCGAACAAAGCGCGATCGACCTGATCTTCACGCTGACCTACGACTGACGATTGCTACGCGGTGACCACCTGCGACGCATGCGTCTGTGGCCGCCGCGCAGTGGCCGCACTGCCCATGGACGCGGCCATGATGCAGCCTATGGCCAGCCATTGCTGGGGGTTCAGATGCTCGTCCAGCAGACCCACGGCCAGCACCGCAGCCACTGCCGGCTCCATGCTGATCATGATGCCGAAGGCTTCTTTGGGCAGGCGCTTCATCGCCACCATTTCCAATGAAATCGGCAGCGCGCTGGAAATGGCCGCCACGCACACGCCGACCAGCAGCACCGTGGGCGACAGCAGCGCTGCACCGGCATGCGCAATACCCACTGGCACCACCACGATGGCCGCCACCAGCAGGCCCAGCGACACCGAATGCCCCGCATGCAGATGGCCAACCCGCTTGCCGAACACGATGTACAGCGCCCACAGCACGGCCGTTCCCAGTGCGTACAGCACGCCCGTGGGGTCCAGATCGTTGCTGCTCAGGCCCAGGGGTAGCAGCATGCCCAGTCCCAGGCCGGCCAACGCCAGCCACACAAAGTCCACCATCCGGCGCGATGCTGCAATCGCCAAGGCCAGCGGCCCGGCGAACTCAATGGCCACGGCCAGCCCAAACGGCAAGGTGCGCAGCGACATGTAGAACATCAGGTTCATCACGCCCAGCGCAGCGCCGTAGCAGGCAATCGAGATGGCGTCCGCCCGCGACAGATGCCAACGCCAGGGCCGCCACAACAGCAGCAACAGCAGGGCCGAAAAACCCACCCGCACGGCCGTCGTGCCCTGCGCCCCCACTAACGGGAACAGCTGCTTGGCCCAGGACGTGCCAATGCCCAGCGCCGTCACCGCGCCCAGAACCGCCAAAAAAGGAATCGCCCGTTGGTACCGTGTAGAAGTCATGGGCGAAAATATAAATCGCCAGACAGGTAGTTTTCGCTATAAAAACAGGCCACAAACGCAATATTCGCTCACAACTCTCCACCCACATGCCCGCCGCCCCGCCCCTTGACGCGTTCGACATCGCCATCCTGGACATCCTGCAAAAGGACAACAGCGTGCCCCAGCGCGCGATTGCCGAAGCGGTGCACCTGTCGGCACCGGCGGTGCAGCGGCGCATCCGGCGGCTGCAAGACAGCGGCGTGATCCGCGCCAATGTGGCGGTGATCGACGCGGCCAAGGTCGGCCTGCCGCTGACCATCATCATCGAGCTGCACCTGGAGAACGAACGCCCCGACCGTACCGCCGCCATGCGCACCCGCATCGCCGCCGAACCCGCGGTGCAGCAGTGCTACAGCGTGACCGGCGAGGCCGACTACCTGCTGATCGTCACCGTGGCCTCGATGGCCGACTACGAGGCGCTGACGCGGCGGCTGTTCGAGGGCGACGACAACATCCGCCGCTTCCGTACCTCCGTCACCCTGGGCTGGCTGAAGTCCGGCCTGCAGCTGCCGCTGGACAAGGCGCTACCGAATGGTGCCGCCGGATAAATTTAAAGAAAACAGGCCTTCAACGCATGTAGAACCTGCGCAGGAAGCTACGTTTCTAATAGCAAAAAGCCATCTACCCGAAAAACCGGGAGCGACAAAACCGGCCTTGCCAAGCCCTACAATCCGCGCTCCCCTTCGTAGTTCAATGGATAGAACGAGTGCCTCCTAAGTGCTAGATACAGGTTCGATTCCTGTCGAAGGGACCAGGCTTTTGTAGCAGCAGGTAAAGCCGGCCCCTGGCGCCCGGCTCGGCGCTAGAGTGGCTCCGCTGTGCATGCAAATGCATGCGCGGCGCTTCAACCACTCGAAAGGCAAACATGGCCGTCAGCTCCGTCACTTCCGCCAGCGCCGTGCCCGCACCGCAAAAGGCCAGCGCGACCGCCCCCGTCGATACCAAGAAGACCGCCAGCAAAGACAGCACGGCGGGTGAAGCCGCTCCGAGCGCAAATTTCAATGTGAAGATGCCGCCGCAGCCCACCTCGAATGCGCTGGGGCACACCATTGGCCAGCATCTGAATCTGCAGGCCTAGCCGCAAAAATACTAGCGAAATAGGGCTGTAGCACATATACATACTGCGCCAGTCGCTATACATAAAGTAGCAATTCGTCATTTACCGACTGCCACAGCAGGACGCGAATTCCTTAGGTCTTCAGCTCCCGGCCCACTTGCTCCAGGTCGCGCACCCGCTGCGACAGCTCGGCGTTGAGGGCCTGGATTTTTTCCTCGGCCTGCTTGCGCTCGGTGATGTCCGAACCCAGCACGTAGTAGCCCTCGACCTGGCCGTAGCTATCCCGCTTGGGCATGTAGCGGATGACCTGCCAGACGCCGGGAAAGGGCTGCCAGTCGTAGCCCTGGGGCTGGCCTTTCAGTACCTCGGCAACCATCGGGCTGACCACCGCGTAGCGTTCGGGGCCGAGGATTTCGCGCACGGTGCGGCCAGCAATGTCGGTCTGCCCGGGCGCGAAGCGCTGCAGGTAGGGCTTGTTCACATACACATAGCGCTGCTGCGCATCGACATAGGCAATCAGGGCCGGCACATTGCTGATCACGCTGCGCAGATGCTCCTGGCTTTCCTGCAGCTGCACCGTGCGCTCTTGCACGCGCTGCTCAAGCAATAGGTTGTGGTCGCGTATGCTGCGCTGGACTTGGCGGGGCGTGGTTTCGTCGCGGAACACCAGCACCACGCCGCGCACCAGCCCCTGGGCGTCGCGGATGGGCGCCGCACTGTCGGCAATCGGGCATTCGCTGCCATTGCGGTGGACCAGCAACGTGTGGTTGGCCAGCTCTTGCAGGGTGCCGGTCGCAAGCACCCGGTCGACCGGCACCTCGGCGGGCTGGCGGGTCTGCTCGTTGATGATGCAAAACACCTCGTTGACTGGGCGCCCGCGGGCCTGGGCCAACGGCCAGCCGGTCAGCCGCTCGGCCAGCGGATTCATGCGGGTGATGCGGCCGTCGATGTCCGTCGCCAGCACCGCATCGCCGATGGAGTGCAGCAGGGCGGACAGGCTGTCTTCGTTATCGGCCAGCGCACGCTGGCTGGCATCGGCGATGCGCAACTGGCGCCGGATCAGGGCATAGGTGGACACCAGCAAAACCAGCAGCAACAGCGTGGCCAGCGCGCCCGAGACCAGCAGGGTTTGGCGGCCGTGCTGCTGCTCGGCGCTGCGCAGGGCCAGCAGACGGGTCTCCTCCGCCTCCATCTCGCGCAGCAGCCGGTAGGTGCGTTCGCGGGTTTCGCGCAGCGGCGCGGTCGCCACAAACGCGGTCGCCGCCTCCTGCCCCTGGGTCTTGCGCAACCACTCCACATGCTTGGATATCTCGATCCGCTGGTTGACCACGGCACGCAAGCCGTTCCAGCGCTGCTGCTGTTCGGGGTTGTCCCGCGTCAGCTGCTGTATTTTTTGCAGCACCGCTTCCCGGGTGGCAATGGTGGCATCGCGTTCCAGCAGCTGGGCCACGTCGCCGGTGAGCCGGTAGTTCTGGGTGCTGAACTCCACCTGCAGCGTATCCGCGCGGGCGCGGGCGATGTTGGTGATCACCTCCTGGGTGTGCGCCACCCAGCGCGCGGCTTCAGAGGCTTCTTTTTCCAACTGCCAGGTGATGGCAAACAGCGCGACCACCACCAGCACGGCAGCCGTAAAGGCGATGAGGATCTTGGCCTCAAAACTGGAGCGTTGTGGTACCGCGGTGATCCCCATGCTGGCCTTCAGAATTTTTTTCATTCTGCCACCGGTTGTTACAAACTCCCTAGCCAGAATCATCCATTCTGTTGATGTACCTCCACCAGAGCCCGCTGGTGCAGTCCATCCGGTATGCTGCTGCAACCTTTGCACAAAAAGAAGCCCCAGCGCATATCGGATGTACAGCAACAGCTATTGAAAGAGTAGCAAACACCATGCCCCACCACACCGCCACCATTGTCTGGCAGCGCGATGCGCAAGCCTTTACCGACCACCGCTACAGCCGCCGCCACAGCTGGCACTTCGATGGCGGTGCCCAGGTAACCGCGTCTTCATCGCCCCATGTGGTGCGGCTGCCGTTCTCCGACCCGGCGGCGGTAGACCCGGAAGAAGCGTTCATCGCCGCCCTCTCCAGCTGCCACATGCTGTGGTTTCTGGACCTGGCCGCCCGGGCCGGCTGGGTGGTCGACAGCTACCGCGACGCCGCCACCGGCCTGATGGCCCGCAACAGCCAGGGCCGCATGGCCATGACCCAGGTGACGCTGCACCCCGCCGTGCAGTTCGCCGGCGACCGGCAGCCCAGCCGCGAAGAACTGGAACAACTGCACCACGCTGCCCATGCCGAGTGCTACATCGCCAACTCGGTGACTACCGAGGTGCTGTGCGAGCCGGTGTTCTAAAGAAAATCACCCATTGCGTTACCTGCGCATTGGCCGCTGGCGGGAAACTACAAACTGGTCCGCAAAGCCTGGACCTGCGCGTGAAGATCCTGCGCCCAGGTCCGGCGATCGCGGCCCTGGGCGTGCTCGGCCGGGCCATACAGCACATCGGCCCCCAGGGTGGTGGCGCTGAGGGTGCGCCAGAGCGAGCCCAGCAGGGTCTCGTCGCCCACAAAGCTGGGGGCGAAGTGCAGCGCCCCGGTATGCACATCGACAAAGCGCAGCGCCAACGGCTGCACCGGCACATTGGCCGAGATCGCCGCTTGCAGCAGGTTGGCGTGGAACGGCAGCAGGCTGCGGCCGTCGCCGGTCGTGCCTTCGGGGAAGACGGCAATCACATCGCCGGCGCGCAGGCTCTCCACCATGTGGTGCACCACGCGCATGGCGTCGCGGCGCGACTCGCGCTCGATGTACAGCGTGCCCGAAGCCGTGGCCAAGGTGCCAACGACGGGCCACTGCTTGACGTCGGCTTTGGACACAAAGCGGCAGTAGCCGGCCGCGTGTATGACCGCAATGTCCAGCCACGAAATGTGGTTGGCCACCAGCAGCAACGGGCCTTGGCTGGGCGGTGTGCCGCTGACCCGTAGGCGTATGCCCAGCACGCGCAGCAGCTGCTGTGACCAGGCTTGCACCTGCCGGCCGCGCTCGGCGTTGTCCATCTGGGGGAAATGCCGGCGGATGGTCCACCAGCCGGTAGCGATGTGCAGCAGCAAGTGCAGCAACTTGGCAAGAACGCGAAACAAGCGCATCAGGAATTTATAAAAATAATGCTGCTAGCGCAGGTACTATCTGCGCTAGCAGCTACTATTTTTATAGTGCATCGCGGTGGGATTCGAAGGCCACATGGCCGGCCACCACGGCACAGCGCACGCGGCCGGGCAGCTCGTAGCCGGAGAACGGCGTGTGCTTGCCCTGGCTGCGCAAGGTGTCGGCGGCCACGGTCCAGCTGGCGGCGGGATCGAAGATGCAGAGGTCGGCCACACCGCCTTCGACCAGCTGGCCCAGGCTGGCCTGCAGCGTGCCCAGGCTGCTGCCCAGCACAGCGGCGGGCGCGCAGGTAACGGCGGCCAGCGCGCGCTGCAGTGGCACGCCGTCGTCCTGGCTCCATTTCAGCGCCAGGCTCAGCAGCAGCTCCAGGCCGGTGGCACCGGGTTCGGCTTCGGCAAACGGCAAGGCCTTGGCATCGGCTTCGACCGGTGTGTGGTCGGACACCAGGGCGTCGATCGTGCCGTCGGCCAGCGCGGCACGCAGGGCATCGCGGTCGCGCTGCTGGCGCAGCGGCGGGCTCAGGCGGGCCCGGCTGTCGAAGTAGCCGATGTCGGCCTCGGTCAGGTGCAGTGAGTTGATGCTGACGTCGCAGCTCACGCGCAGGCCATCGGCCTTGGCCTGGCGCACCAGGGCGATGCCGGCGGCGCTGCTGATGCGGCACAGGTGCACGCGGGCGCCGGTGGTCTTCATCAGCTCGAAAATGGTGTGCAGTGCAATGGTTTCGGCTATGACAGGCACCCCGCTCAGGCCCATGCGCGTGGCCAATGCACCGCTGGCGGCCACGCCTTTGCCCAGGTGCAGCTCTTGCGGGCGCAGCCAGACCGCGTAGTCGAAGGTGGCCGCGTACTGCAGCGCGCGCTGCAGTACCTGGGTGTTGCCCAGCGCCACCTCGGCCTGGCTGAAGCCTATGCAGCCGGCCTCGGTCAGCTCGACCATCTCGGTCAGCACCTCGCCCTTTAGGCCGCGGGTCAGCGCGCCCAGCGGGAACAGGCGCGACTGGTGGTTCTTCTTGGCGCGGAACTTCAGCATCTGCACCAGGCCGGATTCATCCAGCACCGGGTCGGTATCGGGCGGGCAGACCAGGCTGGTCACACCACCGGCGGCCGCCGCGGCCATTTCGCTTTCCATCATGCCTTCGTGCTCGTAGCCGGGCTCGCGCAGGCGCGCACACAGATCGACCAGGCCGGGCAGCACGATGCAGCCGCTGGCGTCGACCACGCGGTCGGGCTGGAAGTCGGGTACATCGCGGCCGATGGCGATGATGCGGCCGGCGGCGATGGCGATGGGGCCGGTGGTGTCCAGCCCGCTGGCCGGGTCAATGGTGCGGCCGTGTTGGATCAGGGTCTTCATATTTTTAAACCAAATAGGGCTCTGGTGCAGGTACTACCTGCGCTAGCAGCTATGGATTGAATAGCAAACACGGTCACGCTTCATTCCCGGCGACGATGCCCATCACCGCCATGCGCACCGCGATGCCGAAAGTGACTTGCGGCAGGATCACGCTTTGCTTGCCGTCGACCACGGCGGAGTCGATCTCCACGCCGCGGTTGATCGGGCCGGGGTGCATGACGATGGCATCGGGCTTGGCCAGGGCCAGCTTCTCGGGCGTCAGGCCGAAGCTGCGGAAGAACTCCTGGCTGGACGGCAGCAGCGCGCCGCTCATGCGCTCGTTCTGCAGGCGCAGCATGATGACCACGTCGCAGTCCTTGATGCCCTCTTCCAGCGTGTGGCAGACGCGCACGCCCATTTGCGCCATGTCGCTGGGCACCAGGGTCTTGGGGCCGACCACGCGGACTTCGGCGCAGCCTAGCGTTGTCAACGCGTGGATGTCGGAGCGCGCCACGCGCGAGTGCAGCACATCGCCGACGATGGCCACGGTAAGGTTGCTGAAGTCTTTCTTGTAGTGCCGGATGGTGTACATGTCCAGCAGGCCCTGCGTGGGGTGCGCGTGGCGGCCGTCGCCGGCATTCACCACGTGGACGTGCGGCGCGACGTGCTGGGCGATCAGATACGGCGCGCCAGATTCGCTGTGCCGCACCACGAACACGTCGGCAGCCATGGCGCTGAGGTTGGCAATCGTGTCCAGCAGCGATTCGCCCTTGGCGGCGCTGGAGCGGGCGATGTCCAGGTTGATCACGTCGGCACTCAGGCGGGTGGCGGCGATCTCGAAGGTGGTACGGGTACGGGTGCTGTTCTCGAAGAACAGGTTGAACACGCTTTTACCGCGCAGCAGCGGCACCTTCTTGACCTCGCGGTCATTGACGCTGACGAAGTTGGCGGCGGTGTCCAGGATCTGCGTCAGGATGTCCTTGGGCAGGCCTTCGGTGGACAGCAGGTGGATCAGCTCGCCGTGCTTGTTGAGTTGGGGGTTGCGTTTGTAAAGCATGGGGGGTCAGCCTTCGACGTTGAAGCTGAAGGCACCGGCCGCACTGCGCGCCAGCGCTAGCTGCTGGCTGGCCGGCAAGGCCACGCGCGAAGCGGCGAAATCGGGTTGGATCGGCAGCTCGCGCCCGCCACGATCCACCAGCACCGCCAGGCGCACGGCGGCGGGGCGGCCGAAGTCAAACAGCTCGTTGATGACAGCGCGGATGGTGCGGCCGGTGTAGAGCACGTCGTCCAGCAGGATGATGTCGGCGCCGTTCACATCGAAAGACAGCGCGGTCTGGCCGCCGCTGCCCGAGACCATGCCGCGCTGGGAAAAGTCGTCGCGGTGCATGGCGCTGGAAATCACGCCGGGCTTGCCCGGCAATTGCAGGTCAGCCTGCAGACGCTCGGCCAGCCAGGCGCCGCCGGAGGTGATGCCGACCAAGCGGGTGTCGGATTTGAGCAAGGCCTTAACGCCCCGCAACAGCTCGAGGTACAGCGCCTCGGCATCCAGCATGAGTGTGCTCACGGAATACTCCTCAAAAATTGTTCCAGGATGATGCAGGCCGCAGCGGCATCTGCGTCTTTGGCGCCCATCTCCAGCGCTTCTGTGGTGCTATAGCGCTCATCTACCTCGAAAACCGGCAGATTGAAGCGACCACGCAACTGCCGGGCGAACTTCTGGGCGCGCCGGGTGTTGTCGTGCGCGGCGCCATCGGGATGGAAGGGCACGCCGACCACGATGGCGTCGGGCTGCCATTCCTTGACGCGGGCGGCGATAGGGATGAAGCGCGCATCGCCTTCGGCGGCAATCGTGCCCTGCGGTGTGGCGGTGCGGGTGAAACGGTTGCCGACTGCGACGCCGGTGCGCTTTTGGCCGTAGTCAAAGGCCAGAAATGATTGCAAATTGGCGGGAACGGCTACCGGCTCGGTCATGCATGCCCTGCTTCGGGGGACAGCATCCAGGCCTGCAGGCCCAGCAGCATCAAGGCTTTGTCGTAACGCTGCTCGACCGGGGTGTCGAAAATCACCGCCAGGTCGGCCTCTACCGTCAGCCAGCTATTTTCGCCGAGTTCGGCCTCCAGCTGGCCCTCGCCCCAGGCCGAATAGCCGAGCGAGATCAAGACCCGGCGCGGGCCGGCACCGGTGGACAGGGCTTCCAGCACGTCCTTCGAGGTGGTCATCTCCAGCCCGCCAGGAATCGCCATGGTGGAGGCGTAGACCGACTCGCTGGGGTCTATATCCGTGCCGCTGAAGGCTTCGTGCAGCACAAAGCCGCGCTCGGTTTGCACCGGGCCGCCCTGGAATACCGGGCTATCGCTCAAATCGGCACGCCGCAGCGGCAGCTCGACCTTGTCGAACAGGCTTTTCAGGCTGATTTCGCTAGGTTTGTTGATCACCAGGCCCATGGCCCCGCGCGGGCTGTGCTCGCACAGGTAAACCACGCTCTTGGCGAACGCTTCATCCTCCAGCCCGGGCATCGCAATCAAAAAGTGATGCGTCAGGTTCATGGGGGAGGTATCGGTGTTCATCCTTCAATTTTAAACAGTCCAGCAGCGGATTACGCGGCCCGCCCGAATAGACAGATCCGACGCAATGTCGAATTTGAACAAGTGTGCGTCTGCACGGCGCAAGGTGACACACGGGGGACATCCAACAATGCATCCAGATTCATTGGACCCCCACGAGAAACCCATGCGCGGCCAAAACTACTCACTCTGGAGCCTGCTCAAGCACGGCTTTAAAAACCACCAAACCTGGGAACCAGCCTGGGAACGGGTGGCCCTGAAACCCTCCTACGACGTGGTGATCGTCGGCGGCGGCGGGCACGGCCTGGCCACCGCCTACTACCTGGCCAAAAACCACCCGGAGGTCGGCAAGATCGCCGTGCTGGAAAAAGGCTACCTGGGCGGCGGCAACACGGCGCGCAACACCACCATCGTGCGCTCCAACTACCTGTGGGACGAATCCGCAGCCATCTACGAGCATTCGCTGAAGCTGTGGGAAGGCCTGACCGAAGACCTGAACTTCAACGTGATGTTCAGCCAGCGCGGCGTGTTCAACCTGGGCCACAACCTGCAGGACATGCGCGACATCGAACGCCGGGTCAATGCCAATGCGCTGCAAGGCATAGACGCCCATGTGCTGAACGCGCAGGAAGTGAAGGAAAAGATCCCCCAGCTCGACTGCAGCCGCAGCCGCCGCTTCCCGGTGCTTGGCGCCAGCTGGCAGCCGCGCGCCGGCATTGCACACCACGACGCCGTGGCCCGTGGCTTTGCCCGTGCCGCCAGTCGCCTGGGCGTGGATCTGATCGAGGGCTGCGAAGTCACCGGCATGGACATCCAGGGCGGCAAGATCCGCGGCCTGCAAACCAACCTGGGCGCGGTCAAGACCGACCGCGTGGGTTGCGTGGCTGCCGGCCATTCCTCTGTGCTGGCCAAGATGGCCGGCCTGCGCATGCCGCTGGAAAGCCATCCGCTGCAGGCTTTTGTGTCGGAATCGATGCAGCGCGTGATCGACACCGTGATCATGTCCAACGCGGTCCACGGCTACCTCAGCCAGTCGGACAAGGGCGAGCTGGTGATCGGCGCCGGCATCGACAGCTACCTGGGCTACGGCCAGCGCGGCAGCCCGCACGTGATCGAACACACGGCCGCCGCCATCATCGAGCTGTTCCCCCAGTTCTCCCGTGTGCGCATGAACCGCCAGTGGGGCGGCATTGTGGACGTGACGCCCGACGCCTGCCCGATCATCTCCAAGACCGCCGTGCAAGGCCTGTTCTTCAACTGCGGCTGGGGCACGGGCGGCTTCAAGGCCACACCGGGCTCGGGCCATGTGTTTGCCGACATGCTGGCCAAGGGCGAACCTGGCCCGCTCGCCAAATCCTTCTCCGTAGACCGTTTCCACACGGGCCACCTCATCGACGAACACGGCGCCGCTGGCGTCGCCCACTGAGCGTAGACGACTATGTTTTTATTGCACTGCCCCCACTGCGGCGAAACGCGGGACGAAGAAGAGTTCAGCAACGCCGGTGAAGCCTATATCCCCCGCCCGGCCCAGCCCGAAGCTGTAGACGACGCCACCTGGGGCGACTACGTGTTCATGCGCCGCAACACCAAGGGTTGGTTCTGGGAGCAATGGCAGCACACCGCGGCCTGCCGCAAGGTGTTTGCCGTGAAGCGCAACACCGCCACCTACGAAATCGCCGGCACCTGGACCCTGGCCGAAGGCAAGGCCTTGTTTCTGGCCGACATGGCCAAGGAGCAAGCAGCATGAGCGGCACACGGGTACCCCAGACCGGCACGCGCATCGACAGCACGCGCACCGTCAAGTTCACATTCGACGGCCGCGACTACACCGGCCACCCCGGCGACACGCTGGCCTCGGCCCTGCTGGCCCACGGTGTGCGCCGCATGGCGCGCAGCTTCAAGTACGGCCGGCCCCGCGGCATCATCGGCGCCGGTGCGGAAGAACCGAATGCACTGGTGCAGCTGGGTGTCGGCGCGCTGACCACGCCCAACGTCAAGGCCACGCAGGCCGAGCTGTACGACGGCCTCAGCGCCCGCTCCACCTCGGGCTGGCCATCGCTCGACTTCGACTTGAAATCGGTGCTGGGCCAGGGCTCGCGCTTCATGCCGGCTGGCTTCTACAGCAAAACCTTCAAATGGCCGCAAAAACTCTGGCCGCTGTATGAAACCGTGATCCGCAAGTTCGCCGGCTTTGGCGATGCGCCCACCGAGCCCGATCCCGAGAACTACGACCACCTGCACCACCATGTGGACGTGCTGGTGGTCGGCGGCGGCGCCTGTGGCCTGCTGGCTGCGCTGCAAGCCGGCCGCGCCGGACTCAAGACCCTGCTGCTGGACGAGCAAAACGAGCTGGGCGGCTGGCTGCTGTCCGACCCGCATGCACAGATCGATGGCCGCAACAGCGATGCCTACATCCGCTCGGTGCACACCACCCTGGCCGAGATGCCGCATGTGACGGTGTTGACCCGCACCACCGCTTTCGGCATGTACGAGCAAAACCTGGTGCAGGCCGTGGAACTGGTGCAGGACCATATCGCACCCGAACAGCGCCAAGCACATTTGCCACGCCACCGCATGCACAAGATACGCGCCCACCACGTAGTTTTAGCTACCGGCGCCATCGAACGCCCGCTGGTGTTCGGCAACAACGACCTGCCGGGCGTGATGACGGTCTCGGCCGGCCAAACCTTTCTGCACCGCTACGGCGTGCGGGTTGGCCAGCGTGTGGTCATCTGCGGCACCAGCGACCTGGTCCACGACTGCGCCGAAGGCCTGGCCAAGGCCGGCGCCACCGTCACGGTCGCCGATGTGCGCCATGGCGCTGTGGCCCGCAACAGCAGCTACACCGTGCTGGCCGGCCACGGCATTGCCGAAGCCACCGGCGGCAGCGAAGTCAAGGGCGTACGCCTGGTACCTTTGCATGCCACGCGGGACGAAGTTGCCGGCAACGGAACCTCCATCGCCTGCGATGTGGTGCTGAGCTCGGGCGGCCTCTCGCCCACCGTGCATTTGTTCTGCCACGACGGCAGCCGCCCGCAGTGGGATGAGGCCGTCGCCGCGTTTGTGGTGCCCCGCACCGGCCGCAAGGGCGTGGCCTGCGTTGGTGCAGTCACTGGCGCGTTCGAACTGGCAGATGCGCTGGCACAGACCACCCACGCCATGCAACAGGTGCTGGCCGCTTGCGGCAAGCGCGAATCGCTGCACACACCGGCCTGCATCCAGCCCAAGCGCCTGCCGGCACGACCGATGTTCCGCCTGCCCGACGGCAAACAAGAAGGCGCGGGCGCCAAGGCTTTTGTGGATTACCAGAACGACGTCAGCGCGGCCGACATTGAGCTGGCCGTGCGCGAGAACTACCACTCGATCGAGCACGTCAAACGCTACACCGCGTTGGGCTTCGGCACCGACCAGGGCAAGCTGTCCAATGTGAACGGCTTCGTCATCACCGCGCGTGCGCTGAAGCGCCCGGTGAACGAGGTCGGCACCACCACCTACCGCCCGGCCTATACCCCGGTGAGCCTGGGCGCACTGGCCGGCACCATGAGCGAAGAGCTGTTCGATCCGAGCCGCTACAGCGCGATCCACGCCTCCCATGTGGCGCGCGGCGCGGCGCTGGAACCGGTCGGCCAATGGCAGCGGCCCTGGTACTTCGCCAAGCCCGGTGAAGACCTGCATGCCGCCGTCAACCGCGAATGCCTGGCTGCCCGCAATGGCGTGGCGGTAATGGATGCATCGACGCTGGGCAAGATCCAGATCGACGGCCCGGATGCACGCGAATTCCTGAACCGCATCTACGCCAACGCGTGGACGCAATTGGCGGTCGGCAAATGCCGCTACGGCCTGATGCTGGACGAAAACGGCATGGTGATGGACGATGGCGTGACCGCCTGCATCCAGCAAAACCAGTTCTACATGACCACTACCACCGGCGGTGCAGCCCGCGTGCTGAACTGGCTGGAGCGCTGGCACCAGACCGAATGGCCAGAGCTGAAGGTGTGGATGACTTCGGTCACCGACCACTGGTCGACCATCGCCCTGGTGGGACCCAAATCCCGCGCGGTGCTGGCCAAGCTGTGCCCGGACATCGATCTGTCGCCCGAGAACTTCAAGTTTATGGACTGGCGCGCTGGCACCGTCAACGGCCTGCCGGCCCGGGTGTTCCGCATCAGCTTCTCGGGTGAACTGTCATACGAGCTGAACGTCGAATCCGGCTACGGCCACGCATTGTGGGAGGCCGTAATGGCCGCCGGTGCCGATTTCGATATCACGCCCTATGGCACTGAAACCATGCACGTGTTACGGGCCGAGAAGGGCTTCATCATCGTCGGCCAGGACACCGATGGCTCGATGAGCCCGCTGGATCTGGACATGGCCTGGGCTGTCGGCATGAAGAAACCGTTCAGCTTCCTGGGTAAGCGCTCGCTGGCCCGTAGCGACACGGCCCGCGAAGGCCGCAAGCAACTGGTTGGCCTGTTGCCAGAAGACCCGAATAGCGTGCTGATCGAAGGCGCGCAAATCATGGAAAGCGCCACCGTCGGCACCAGCAACCAGATGCTCGGCCATGTGACCTCCAGCTACCACAGCGCCTTCCTGGGCCGCTCCATCGCCATGGCGGTGGTCGCTGGCGGCCTGCAGCGCAAGGAGCAAACCCTGTACGTGCATGCCCACGGCAAGGTGACACCGGTCAAGGTAGGCGGCAGTGTGTTTGTGGATGTGAAAGGTGACCGTCAAAATGTCTAACGCACTGAACGCGATGCTGGAATCCCCTCTGCACGCTTTTGGCCTGCCGGCCCGCGTGGCCGCCCCCACGGCCCGCAATCGGGTGGTGATGAGCGAGCTGCCCCATATGGGCTACATCGTGCTGCGCGGCAAAGCCGACGACAGCGTATTCATGCAGGCCGTGGCCGGCGTAATCGGCCAGCCTCTGCCGACCCAGCCGATGACGGTGCTAAGCACCGCCTCTGGCGTGGTGCTGTGGGTATCGCCCGATGAATGGCTGCTGGTGTGCAAGCGCTCCATGCGCGACAGCCTGCTGGCCAGCCTGACCGGCGCGCTGCAGGATGTGTTCGCCCAGGTGGTGGACAACAGCGGCGGCCTGACCGCGCTGCGCATCAGCGGCCCCGACCACATGCTGCTGCTGCGCCAGCTCGGCCCCTACGACTACGAGAGCCTGGCTGTCGGCCGCTGCGCCAGCACCGTGGCCTCCAAGACCGGTTTCACCGTGGCGCGCACCGACGAAGCCGGCGTGGTGCTGGTGTTCCGCCGCAGCTTTGCCGACTACACCTGGCGCCTGCTGGAACGCACTGCCCTGCCCTACCACCTGTGCATCACCAGCCCGGCGCAATGCGCCGACCCGGTATTCACCCCCTTGTTTGAAATTGTTTGAAAGAGCGTCGCCATGCAAACTGAAGCATTCTTCTCTGTGGGCGTAGCCCAGGCCGACCCCGCCGTCAATACTGCGATGGACCATGAACTGCAGCGCCAGCGCGAGCAGATCGAACTGATCGCCTCGGAAAACATCGTCTCCAAGGCGGTACTTGAAGCCCAGGGCTCAGTACTGACCAACAAGTACGCCGAGGGCTACCCCGGCAAGCGTTACTACGGTGGCTGCGAACATGTGGACGTGGTCGAAGCCCTGGCAATCGAGCGCCTGTGCAAGCTGTTCGGCTGCGAGTTCGCCAATGTGCAACCGCACTCCGGCGCGCAGGCCAACACGGCCGTGATGCTGGCCCTGGTACAGCCCGGCGACACGGTGCTGGGCATGTCGCTGTCGGCCGGCGGCCACCTGACGCACGGAGCCAAGCCTGCGCTGTCGGGCAAATGGTTCAAGGCCGTGCAGTACGGTGTGCGCCGCGAAGACTCGCTGATTGACTATGACGAAGTCGAAGCGCTGGCGGTAGAGCACAAGCCCAAGCTGATCATCGCCGGCTTCTCAGCCTACCCGCGCACCATCGACTGGGCGCGCTTCCGTGCGATTGCCGACAAGGTCGGCGCACTGCTGATGGTGGACATGGCCCACGTCGCTGGCCTGGTCGCCACCGGCGTCTACCCCAGCCCGGTACCGCATGCGCATGTGACCACCTCCACCACCCACAAGACGCTGCGCGGCCCGCGCGGTGGCGTGATCCTGACGAATGACGCCGAGATCGCCAAGAAGGTCAACTCCGCAGTGTTCCCCGGTTCGCAAGGCGGTCCACTGATGCACGTCATCGCTGCCAAGGCCGTGGCTTTTGGCGAGGCGCTGCAACCCAGCTTCAAGGCCTACACCCAGCAGGTGGTGGCCAACGCCAAGGCCCTGGGCGCGGTGCTCAAGGTCGGTGGCCTGGACCTGGTGACCGGCGGTACCGACAACCACCTGCTGCTGGTGGATCTGCGCCCACTGGGCCTGAAGGGCAACACCACCGAAGTGGCGCTGGAACGGGCCGGCATCACCTGCAACAAGAACGGCATCCCGTTCGATGACGAGAAGCCCACCATCACTTCGGGCATCCGCGTGGGCACAGCAGCAGGCACCACACGCGGTTTCGGCGTGGCCGAGTTTGAAGAAGTCGGCCGCCTGATGCTGGAAGTCTTCAACAGCCTGAAAACCAACCCCGCCGGCGACCCGGCCGTGGAGGCATCGGTTTACGCACGCGTCAAAGCCCTGACTGCCCGTTTCCCTCTGTACGCATAAAGGACACGCACCATGAGCACCCTGCACCAAGACTCCATCGTCATCGACGGCCTCATCATCGCCAAGCTGGACCGCAGCGTATTTGAAGACATGAAGAAAGGCGGTTTGGCCGCCGCCAACTGCACCGTCTCCGTG
Source organism: Rhodoferax sp. OV413 (assembly GCF_900104385.1). GTDB lineage: Bacteria > Pseudomonadota > Gammaproteobacteria > Burkholderiales > Burkholderiaceae_C > Rhodoferax_B. The sequence goes on from NZ_FNJA01000005.1 coordinate 158,547, forward strand.
TGGGAGGACTTCCCCAAGACGGTCGACAACATCGCCCAGCTGAAACAGCTGATCCGCGACAACAGCGACCTCGTGACCCTGGCACGCAACACGGCGGACATCGTCCAGGCGAAGGCCGATGGCAAAACCGGCATCGTCCTGGGCTTCCAGAACGCCCATGCCTTTGAGGACAACCTCGGCTACATCGAGGCCTTCCACGACATGGGTGTGCGCGTGGTTCAGCTTTGCTACAACACGCAGAACCTCGTGGGCACCGGCTGCTATGAGCGCGATGGCGGACTGTCCGGCTACGGCCGCGAGGTCATCGCAGAAATGAACCGCGTGGGCATCATGGTCGACCTGTCGCACGTGGGCAGCAAGACCTCTGAAGAAGCGATCCTGGCATCCACCAAGCCCGTGGCTTACACCCATTGCCTGCCCCTGGGCCTGAAGGACCACCCGCGCAACAAGAGTGATGCAGAGCTGAAGTTCATCGCCGACCACGGCGGCTTCATCGGCGTGACCATGTTCTCGCCCTTCCTCAAGCGCGGCAATGAATCGACCGTGCACGACTACGTCGAGGCCATCGACTACGTCATCAACATTGTGGGCGAAGACTGCGTGGGCTTGGGCTCTGACTTCACCCAAGGCCACGGCCATGAGTTCTTCGACATGCTGACGCATGACAAAGGCCGCTGGCGCCGCCTGACCAACTTCGGTGAGGTGATCAATCCCGAAGGCATTCGCACCATTGGCGACTTCCCCAACCTGACGACCACGATGCAGCAATCTGGCTGGTCCGATGGCCGGATCACCAAGGTGCTGGGTGCCAACTGGATGAAATTCTTCGACCAGGTCTGGGGTACCTAAGACCCGCCAACTACCGATTTCCCCGTCCCTCTCGTCCCCTTCCACAACCAGGAGTTAGCTGCTATGACCGTTTCGTTCACCCCCCGCAAACGTCGTGAGTTCCTCACACAGACTTTGAGCCTGTCCGCATTGGCCATGTCCGGCGGCGCTGCCTTCGCCCAAGCCAAGCCCACCATCAAGATCGGCTTTGTCGATGGCTGGTCGGACAGCGTCGCCACCACCAACCTGGCGGCCGCCATCATCCGCAGTAAGCTGGGCATGAATGTGGAGCTGGTGCCGCTGGCTGCCGGCATCATGTGGCAGGGCGTGGCGCGTGGCGACATCGACGCCACCCTGTCGGCCTGGCTGCCCGTCACGCATGAAGCCTACCTGGCCAACTTCAAGGACAAGGTACAGATCCTGGGTGCCAACTACCCTGGCGCCAAGATCGGCCTGATCGTGCCCGAGTACGTCAAGGCCACCAGCCTGGCCGACCTGAACAGCCACCGCGCCGACTTTGACAACCGCATCGTCGGTATCGACGCCGGCGCCGGCGTGATGAAGAAGACCGAAGAAGCCATCAAAGCCTACGGCCTGGAAATGCGCCTGCAGCCCAGCTCCGGCCCAGCCATGGCCGCCGAGCTCGACCGCGCCTACCGCGCCAACAAATCCATCGCCGTCACCGGCTGGATCCCGCACTGGATGTTTGCCAAGTACAAGCTGCGCTTCCTGGCCGACCCGAAGAACATCTACGGCGCCGAAGAGCATGTGGATAGCGTGATCAACCCCGGCCTGAACACCAAGGCGCCTACGGTTGTCGCCTTCCTGAAAAAGCTGTCGTGGAAGCCTGAAGAAATCGGTGCCGTGATGCTGGCCGTCGAAGGTGGGGCCAAGCCCGATGCCGCGGCCGAAAAATGGATTGCAGACAACCCTGCCCGTGTTGCTGGCTGGCTCGCCTGAGCCCCCGACTGAATCCACGTTTAGATAGTAAATAGCAAAGGCTGTGTCGCAATGTTGAAGCAGACAATTTCTTTCCAATGGCTGGCGCCTTGGGCGCTCAGTCTGGGCCTGGCGTTTTCCGCCCAGGCCCAGACAGCGTTGAAACATTGGCCGCCCGAGGCTGCGACACAGCTGGAGAACCTGATCCAGGCTAATGCCAACAAGGGCGCGTTTGCGGTGTTTGACGCCGACAACACCACCTACAACAACGATCTTGAAGAGTCCTTGCTGCCATTTCTGGAAATGAAGGGCATTCTGAGCCGCGACAAGCTCGACCCAGCTTTGAAGCTGATTCCTTTCAAGGACATTGACGGCCACAAGGAAAGCCTGAACAGCTATTACTACCGCCTGTGCGAGATTGACGACCAGGTCTGCTACCCCTGGGTAGCCCAGGTGTTTTCGGGCTACACCCTGCGCGAGCTCAAGGGCTGGGTCGACGAAATGCTGGCTGCGGGCCAACCCATCCCCGCGACCTATTACGAAGGCACGGCGCTGAAGACCATCGCCGTCAAGCCGCCGAAGTTCTATACCGGCATGCAAGAGCTCTACAACAAGCTGATGGAGAACGGTATCGAGGTCTATGTGGTGAGCGCCGCCAGCGAAGAGCTGGTCCGCATGGTGCTGGCCGACCCGAAGAATGGCTACAACATCAAGCCGCAGAACGTGATTGGCGTCGGCCTGCAGCTGAAAGACCGCAAGACCGGCGAACTCACCAATGCGCGCAAATTGATAGCCGCCAAGAAGTACGACCCCGCAGTCTTGCTGGACCATGAATTGACACCCGCGCTGTGGGCACCGATGACCTGGTTCGAGGGCAAACAAGCCGCGATCCACACCTACATCGACGAATGGAAGAAGCCGATTCTGGTGGCGGGCGACACGCCGGTGAGCGACGGCCCCATGCTGTTCCGCGGTACCGATGTAGAGCGTGGCGGCCTGCGCGTCTGGGTGAACCGCAAAGACAAATACCTGGTGCAGATCCAGGCCATGCAAAAGAAGAATGCCGAAGCCCAGAAGGCCCAAGGCCTGCCCGTGACGGCGGACCGCAACTGGGTGGTGGTCAAGTCGGAACAGATCCAGTAAGCCCACGGTTGCGCATTTCCCTATCCCTACAAAGAGATCCCCCATGAATCCCCAACTCCCCATTGAAGTGAACGCCGACACCGGCGTCTGGACCACCGACGGCCTGCCGATGATCTACGTGCCGCGCCACTTCTTCGTCAACAACCATGTTGAAACCGAGGCCGTGGTGGGTCGGGAGGTGTATGCGCCGGCGCTGTACAAGGCTGGCCACCGCTCGGCCTACTTCTGGTGCCAGCAAGAAGCCGCCACCCATGGCCTGAGCGGCATGGCGGTGTACGAGCACTACCTGAAACGCCTGTCGCAACGCGGCTGGGGCCTGTTCTCCTTCGTCGAGGCCGACGCCACCACCGGCCACGCCCAGGTCAAGCTGGAGCACTCGGTGTTCGTGCTGGCGCAAGGCATTGCCGGCGTGCCGGTGGACCACAGCAAGGTCTGCTACCTGTTCGCCGGCTGGTTCTCGGGTGCGATGGACTGGGTGCTGGAAACCAGCGGCTCGGCCGTGCGCACCACCAGCGTCGAGACCCAATGTGCAGCAGAAGGCCATAGCCACTGCGTTTTCACCGTCAGCCCCCTCTAGAGATCCGCCATGCGCTACCCGCATTTGTTTGAGCCCATCCGCCTGAACCAGGTTCTGCTGCGCAACCGCATCGTCAGCACTGCGCATGCCGAGGTGTATGCCGAAGGCGGCAACCCGACCGAGCGCTACATCCGCTATTACGAAGAAAAGGCCAAGGGCGGCGTGGGCCTGGCGATTTGCGGCGGCTCTAGCCCGGTATCGCGCGACAGCCCCTGGTCGTGGTGGAGTTCAGTGAACTTGGCCACCAACAAAGTGATTGAGCCGCTGGCGACGCTGGCGGAAACCATGCACAAGCATGGCGCCAAGCTGATGATCCAGGCCACCCACATGGGCCGGCGCAATGCCTGGCATGGCTTTGACTGGCCACACCTGGTCAGCCCCTCCGGCATCCGCGAGCCGGTGCACCGTGGCAACGCCAAGACGATTGAAATCGAAGAAATCCGCCGCATCGTGGCCGACTACGGCCGTGCCGCCAAGCGGGTGAAGGATGCGGGCCTGGACGGCATCGAAATCTCCGCAGCCCACCAGCAGCTGATCGACCAGTTCTGGAGCCCGCGCGTCAACCGCCGAACCGACGAATACGGCGGCAGCCTGGAGAACCGCCTGCGCTTCGGCATGGAAGTGCTGCAGGCTGTGCGCGAGCAGGTCGGCGCCGACTTCTGCGTCGGCATGCGCATGTGCGGCGACGAATTCCATGAAGACGGCATCAGCCACGAAATGGCGAAGGAAATCGCCCAGGCCATGAGCGAGAGCGGCCTGATCGACTTCCTCAGTGTGGTCGGCTCCGGTGCCGACACCCACAACACCCTGGTCAACTGCATGCCGCCGATGGCGCTGCCGCCCGAACCTTTTGTGCACCTGGCGGCCGGCATCAAGTCTGTCTCCAAAGTGCCGGTGATGCACGCCCAGAGCATCCGCGATGCATCGCAGGCCGAGCGCATCCTGGCCACCGGCATGGTCGACATGGTGGGCATGACCCGCGCGCAGATTGCCGACCCGCACATGGTCATCAAGATCCGCGACGGCAAGGAGGACCAGATCAAGCAATGCGTCGGCGCCAACTACTGCATCGACCGCCAGTACAACGGCCTGGATGTCCTCTGCATCCAGAACGCAGCTACCAGCCGCGAAGAAACCATGCCGCATGTGATCGAGAAGACCACCGGCAAGCGCCGCAAGGTGGTGGTGGTCGGTGGCGGCCCGGCCGGGCTGGAAGCCGCCCGCGTGGCGCGCGAGCGCGGCCATGACGTGGTGCTGTTCGAGAAGAACGCCTTGGTCGGTGGCCAGGTGAACCTGGCGGCCAAGCCGCCGAAGCGCGAACAGATGGCCGGCATCATCCGCTGGTTCGATATGGAAACCCTGCGCCTGGGCGTGGACCGCCGTTTGGGCGTGGCCGCCACCCAGGAAATGATCCTGGCCGAGCAGCCCGACATCGTGGTGCTGGCCACCGGCGGACTGCCGCACACCGGCCAGACGCCGGCCTGGGGCGCAGCCGAGGGCCTGTGCGTCAGCGGTTGGGACATCCTGTCGGGCGCGGTGGCACCGGGTGAAAACGTGCTGGTCTACGACAGCATCAGCACCCATGCGGGCACCGGCGTGGCCGACTTCATCGCCGCCCGCGGCAAGCTGGTGGAGATCGTCACCCCCGACGTCAAGGTGGCCGATGACGTGGGTGGCACCACCTTCCCAATCTTCTACCGCCAGCTGTATGCCAATGCCGTGATCCAGACGCCCAACTTCTGGCTGGAAAAGGTCTACCGCGAAGGTGACAAGCTGATCGCCGTGCTGAAGAACGAATACACCGAAGCGCTGGAAGAGCGCGCCGTGGACCAGGTGGTGGTCGAGAACGGCATTCTGCCGAACGACGGCCTGTACTGGCAGCTCAAGCCGCTGTCGCTGAACAAAGGCCAGACCGATATCGAAGCCCTGTACGACGCCAAGCCGCAGCCTGGTTTGAGCCAAACCACCGGCAATGGCAACTTCCTGCTGTACCGCGTGGGCGACTGCGTCTCCATGCACAACATCCACGCCGCGATCTACGACTCGCTGCGTCTGTGCAAGGACTTCTAAGATGTTGCAGCACCTTGTAAGCGCGGTCTTCTGGCTGGCAGTCCTGGGCCTGGCCTGGGGCCTGGCGCGCCGCGCTCTTATATGGAAAACAGGCCGTTCGAGCACAGTTGACCTGCGCGGGCTGCTACAAATACCGAAGCGTTACTTTGTTGACCTGCACGATGTGGTGGCGCGCGAGCCGTTTGTCGCACGGGCCCACGTCGGCGTCGCCGGCGGTGCCATCCTGGCGCTAGCGCTGGTGGCGCTGAACTACGGCCTGGGTCTGTACTGGCGCAGTCTGGACGCAGTGCTACTGCTGGCCGGCCTGATGATGCTGGCCGGCTCCATCGCCATGGCCTCACGGCGCCGCCAAGCCCCAGCGCGCTTGTCCCAAGGCCCGTGGAGCCGCCTGCCCTATTCGCTGATGCTGTTCGCGCTGGCCGTGGCCCTGGTGGGTGTAGTGGCCTTGACCGGCACCGCGCTGGCGCCCTGGCTGGCCGGCCTGATCAGCCTGGCATTTGCTGCTGGCGCCGCCGAGCTGGCACTCGGCATAGGCCTGGGTGGACCGATGAAACATGCGGTGGCCGGCCTGCTGCACCTGGGCTTGCATCCACGCCCCGAGCGCTTCAGCGCCGACAAACGCTTCGCCACCGCGCTCAAAACCCTGGCTCTGACCGCCGACGACATGGGCGTGGGCAAACCGGCCGATTTCGCCTGGAACAAGCTGCTGTCCTTCGACGCCTGCGTGCAGTGCGGCAAGTGCGAAGCCGCCTGCCCGGCCTTTGCCGCCGGCCAGCCACTGAACCCGAAGAAGCTGATCCAGGACCTGGTGGTTGGCATGAGCGCCAAGAGCGATGCCAACTACGCCGGTAGCCCGTATCCCGGCCAGAAGGTCGGCGAGCATGCGGGCGCACCGCATTTGCCCATCGTCAACGGCCTTATCAACAGCGACACGCTGTGGTCCTGCACCACCTGCCGCGCCTGCGTGCAGGAATGCCCGATGCTGATCGAGCACGTGGATGCCATCGTCGACATGCGCCGCCACATGACACTGGTCGGTGGCGTGGTGCCGAACAAGGGCATGGAAGCGCTGGAACAGCTGCGCGACACCGATACCGTCGGCGGCTTCCCGCTGACAGCCCGGCACCACTGGGCGGCCGACCTGAACGTGCCGCTACTCGATGTTGGCGGCCAGACCGACTGGCTGGTGCTGGTGGGCGAAGGCGGCTTCGACATGCGCTACCAGCGCACCCTGCGCGCCTTCATCAAGACGCTGCAAAAAGCCGGACTGAAGATCGCCCTGCTGGGCGCAGCCGAAACCGATTGCGGCGACCTGGCCCGGCGACTGGGCGACGAAGCCGGCTTCCAGCGCCTGTCGCAGCGCCTGATCGCCACCCTGAAGACCCGCGGTTTCCTGCACATCGTGACCCCCGATCCGCACATCTTCCATTCGCTGAAGAACGAATACCCGGCCATGGGCGGCATCTTCGACGTATGGCACCACACCCAGCTGCTGGCCGAGCTACTGGCCAAAGGCCAGCTACAGCCCACGCGTGCCGGCAGCCTGGAAGCCGTGACCTACCACGACCCCTGCTACCTGGGCCGCTACGGCCGCGAAGTCGATGCGCCACGTGCCGTGCTCAAAGGCATAGGTATCAAGGTGGTGGAGATGGAACGCAGCCGCGAACGTGGCCGCTGCTGTGGCGGCGGTGGCGGTGCGCCGTTTACCGACATCCCCGGCAGCACCCGCATCCCGGACATCCGAATTGCCGACGCCAAGAGCACCGGCGCCGGCATCGTGGCCGTGGCCTGCCCCAACTGCACGGCCATGCTGGAAGGCGTGGTCGGCCCCCGGCCCGAAGTGCTGGACATTGCCGAACTGACCGCCCACGCCCTGGAGCTTGCATGACCGTACACACACCCGTGCGCCGTGTTGATCCACGCCGCCCCGCCATCATCACGCCGGCCGGCCTGCGCCGCATCGTGCTGGGCAGCAGCGAGGGCGAGCGGCTGGCGGCCAGCCTGTCGCATGGCCCGGTGGTCAAACCGGTACGTAGTGCCGGCCCATTCAGCCGCACCACGCTGGTGGTGACCCACGCCGAGCGCGGCGCCCTGACCGATGGCGCGCGCCAGGCGATTGCCGCCGCCGCCATCCTGGCCGCTGCCGACACCGAGGTGCTGGTGGCGGTACTGGGCGCCTGCCAGGACGATGCCGCCGCCCTGGGCGTGGATCGCCTGCTGGTGCTGGACGACCTGGACACCGGCCGCTACCAGCCCACTGCCTGTGTGCGCTGGCTGCAAGGCCTGCAGACCCGCTACAGCCCCACGCAATGGCTGTTTGCCGACAGCGGCGCCGACGGCCAGCTGGGCCGCCGCTTTGCCGTTCAAGCCGGACTGGACCTGGCCTGCGGCGTGGTCGAGCTGGGAGCCGACGCACTGCGCGTGCCGGCCAACAGCCGCCAGGACTGGCTGCGCCCGCACGCTCCCGTGATGCTGCTGGCCAAGGCCGTGGCCAGTACCAAGCTGCCCTTCGTCGGCCTGGGCCTGCGCGAAGCCGCACCCGCCTTGCCTGCCGCCATCGAGGCCGGCATTGAAGACCTGGGCCTGAAAGCCGGCGACCCGCAAACCCTGGCGCTGGAAGAAGCCGACTTCATCCTTGCCGCCGGCAATGGCGTGACCGACCTGCCGCTGTTCCATTCGCTGGCGCTGGAAGTCGGCGCGGCCGTAGGCGCGTCCCGCGTGGCGGTGGACGATGGCCGCTTTGCCCGGGCCCAGCAGATCGGTGCCACCGGCAAGACCGTGTCGGCATCCGGCTACCTGGCGCTAGGCATCTCCGGTGCGGTACAGCATTTGCAAGGTATCAAGGACTGCCGCCATGTGATTGCGGTGAACCTGGATGCCTCGGCCCCGATCGCGCGCCGCGCCGACCTGACCGTGGTGGAAGACAGCGCCGCCCTGATGCAAGCCCTGCTCGGCCTGGTACGCAAACAAAAGGAAGGCGCATGAGCACGATCACCGTCCTGGTTGCCCCGCGCATCCACCCCACCAGCCAACGCGCCACGCGCTGCAAAGCCGATGCCACGGCCGTCGCCCTGGGCCTGGAACTGGGCTTGCCGCTGCGCATGCTCAGTGCCGGCAGCATGGGCGATAGCGTGGCCCGCGACTACCTGGCCCTGGGTGCGCCCAAGCTGGAGATTCTGCAATGCGCCAGCGATGCATCGCTGCTGGACGCCTTGCTGCCCGCGCTGCGCGATGTGCCCTGGGTGCTGACCGGCACCCGCAGCGAAGCCGACCAGGGCACGGGCGTGCTGCCCTATGCCTTGGCCGCCGCGCTGGGGCGCCCAGTAGTCACCGATGTGCTGGCGGTACAGCCGGACGGCGCTGCCTGGATCGTCACCCAGGCCCTGCCCAAGGGTGCACGGCGGCGCCTGCGGGTACAGGCCCCGGCGGTACTGGCCGTGAGCGCGGCCGCACCGCTGACGCTGCGCCACGCGCTGGCCGATGCCGTCACTGGCCAGATCGTCCATACCGCCGTCGCCCGCACTGCAACCGCAACGCCGGCCGGCCAGCTGGTACCAACCAGCAAGCGCCGCAAGCTGCTGGAAGCCAAGACCGTGCAGAGTGGCCATGCGCGCATGCTGGGAGCGATCGAATCGCCGTCCACCGGCGGCACCGTGATCCAGACCGGCACACCCGATTCCAAGGCCCAGGCAGTTCTGGACTACCTGCGTAGCCATTCTCTTGTGAGTTTTTAAGCATTGAAGGAGACGCCACCATGACCAACCCCATTTCTGCGCAGACCCTGCTAACCCGTGAGTTGCTGGCGCGCCGCCGCCCCGGCTACAGCCTGGAGGCACCGTTCTACCTCAGCGACACCTTGCTGCAGGCCGATATGGAACACATCTTCGGCAAGCACTGGATCTTCGTTGCGGTAGAGCCGCAAGTGCCCGAAGCCGGCGACTACATCACCGTGGACTTCGGCAAGAACTCGATCCTGATCGTGCGCGACGACGACATGCAGATCAAGGCCTTCCACAACGTCTGCCGGCACCGCGGTTCGCGCCTGTGCGCCACCCAGCAAGGCGTGGTGGGCAACATCGTCTGCCCTTACCACCAGTGGACCTACGACCTGAGCGGCCAGTTGATCCATGCCAAACACATGGGCGACGACTTCAACCCCAAAGGTCTGGGCCTGAAACCGGTGCACGTGCGCAGCCTGGCCGGCCTGATCTTCATCTGCCTGGCCAAGAACCCGCCCGAAGATTTCGAGCAAATGGTGACCGAGATGACGCCCTACCTGGCCCCGCACCGGCTGCAAGACTGCAAGGTGGCGGCCCAGATCGACATCGTCGAAGACTGCAACTGGAAGCTCACCATGGAGAACAACCGCGAGTGCTACCACTGCGTGAGCAACCATCCCGAGCTGACCATCTCGCTGTACGAATACGGCTTCGGCTACCAGCCCGACGAGCACAACAAGGACGAACTGCAGCGCTTCCAGGACATCATGGCCGCCAACCACGAGCGCTGGGAAGGCATGGGCCTGCCCTCGGCCGAGATCGACACCCTGGACGACCGCATCACCGGCTTCCGCACCCAGCGCCTGCCGATCGACCGCTCGGGCCAGTCGCAAACCATGAATGCCGAGGTGGCTTCCAAGAAATTGCTAGCAGACTTCGTAGATCCGGCGCTCGGCGGACTGTCTTTCTGGACCCAACCGAACTCCTGGCACCACTTCATGAGCGACCACATTGTCAGCTTCACCGTGCTGCCGATCTCGGCCACCAAGACCCTGGTGCGCACCACCTGGTGCGTGCACAAGGACGCGGTCGAGGGCGTGGACTACACCAAGGAAAACCTGACCGCCGTGTGGAACGCCACCAACGACCAGGACCGCCGCCTGGTCGAAGAGTCGCAGATCGGCATCGCCACCGGCGCCTACGAGCCAGGCCCGTACTCGCCGTTCACCGAAGGCCTGGTGGAGAAGTTTTGCAACTGGTACGTGAACCGCCTGAGCGAACTGACCAAGTAAGCGCCTACCAACCACCCGTAATCTGCCCGCTGCGCACCTGCCCATGTCTACCTCCTTCTACGCTCCCGACTTCGCAGCCCCGGTGTCGCCCCCCTGGTCGGCCGACCAGGATGAAACCCTGCGCTGCGTGCATATCCGCCAGGAAACCCACGATGTCAAAACCTTCGTGCTGGCGGCCAACGGTCCGCGCAACTTCCGCTACCTGCCGGGCCAGTTCATCACCCTGGAGCTGGAGATTGGCGACAAGAAGATCAACCGCTGCTACACCCTCTCCAGCACACCGACCCGCCCCGACCTGGTGAGCATCACCGTCAAGCGGGTGCCGGGTGGCGTGGTGTCCAACTGGCTGCACGATAACGTGCGCGTCGGCATGGAATTGGGCGCGATGGGGCCGTCGGGCGAGTTTAGCTGCTTCAAGGCGCCGGCCCAGCGCTACCTGTTCCTGTCGGGTGGCAGCGGCGTGACGCCACTGATGTCCATGACCCGCGCGCTGCACGACCTGGGCAGCGACGCAGACATCGTGTTCGTGCACTGCGCGCGCACCCCTGCCGACGTGCTGTTCCCCGAAGAACTCACCATGATGGCGCGCAATATGGCAAACCTGCGGCTGGCCATGGTGTGCGAACAGCACACACCGGGCAGCGCCTACGCCGGCCACCTGGGTCGACTCGACGCCGCCCGCCTCGCGCATATCGCTCCCGATTTTCTGCAGCGCGATGTCTACACCTGCGGCCCGGCACCGTTCATGGGCGCAGTGCGGGGCTTGCTGTCTGGCGCCGGGTTTGAGATGCAGCGCTACCGCGAAGAAAGTTTCTCTTTTGAATCGCTGGCGACCCAAGAAGTAGTCGAATCAGATAATACGAATTCATCCAATAGCGATACTATTCCCGCATTTAACATTCAATTACAAAAAATGGGCAAGGCATTTACTTGCCCTACAGACCAAACCATTTTGAAATCAGCTATCGCAGCCGGTATACGCCTGCCATCGTCTTGCAGTAGCGGCGCGTGTGGCACCTGCAAAACCAAAAAAATATCTGGCCAGGTTGAAATGAAACATGCAGGCGGCATTCGCCAGCGCGAAATCGACCAAGGCTGGTTTTTACCTTGCTGCAGCAAGCCTTTGAGCGACATTGTGATGGAGCGCTAAGGCCAAAAGCGTGCATTTTCAAGATTGCAAAGATATTCCAGGCGGCTTATTTTTAATATACAGCGCCATTCTGGTGCAACCATAAAAATTTCAATCAAAACCTATGGATTGACCCTATGGTTTAAATCAAAATACACCAGAAAATAATGGCACGCCGCTTGCTAATAATAAATACCACTGCGTGCAGTTGTTGATTCCATATTCCCGGAGACCCGCGATGACCAATCCCAAAATCAGCGTCAGAAATCTGTACAAGATATTCGGCAGCAATATCGATCCCGCCCTCAAAATGCTGTCTGAAGGCCGCAGCAAAGACGAGGTTTTTGCCAAAACCGGCCATGTGGTCGGGGTCAACAAGGTGAGCTTCGACGTAGCCGCGGGTGAAATCTATGTGCTGATGGGCTTGTCCGGCTCGGGCAAGTCCACCTTGATCCGCCTGATCAACCGCCTGGTGGAGCCCTCCTCTGGCTCTATCAACATCGATGGCGAAGACATCGCCAAGCTGCCCCAGCCCGAACTGGTCAAGTGGCGGCGCAAGCGGGTAGCCATGGTGTTCCAGTCGTTCGCCCTCATGCCGCACCGCAACGTGCTGGATAACGCAGCCTTCGGCCTCGAAATGGCAGGAACACCGCGCAAAGCACGCGAAGACCGCGCCATGGAGGTGCTCCGCCAGGTCGGCCTGCAGACCTATGCTGCCAAATACCCATCTCAGCTGTCGGGCGGCATGCAGCAGCGCGTGGGTCTAGCCCGGGCTTTGGCGGTAGATCCCGACATTTTGCTGATGGATGAAGCCTTTTCGGCGTTAGATCCGCTGAAGCGCGTGGAAATGCAGGGCCTGATGCTGGACCTGCAGCGCGAGCAGCAGCGCACCGTACTGTTTGTCTCGCACGACCTCGAAGAAGCCCTGCGCATCGGCACCCGCATCGCCATCATGGAAGGCGGCAACCTGGTGCAGGAGGGCACGGCGCACCAGATCATCACCCAGCCCGCCAACGACTATGTGCGCCGCTTCTTTGAAGGGGTGGACACCTCGCGCTACCTCACGGCGGCCGACCTGCTGGATCCGGGGCTGAACGGCCACTCCTACAACGGCGGCCCGCGCCTGCCCTGGTCCACCACCCTGCCCGAAGCCATGAAGATCGTGCTGGGCATAGACCAGCCGGTCGGCGTGTTCGACGCTACCGACCAATGCCTTGGCTGTATCTCTGCCCGCAGCCTGCTTGCCAAAATGTCCCAGGAAGCCCGCCATGTCTGATCTGCTCACCCAAGTCACCGAAGCCTCCCGCAATATGCTGCCCTTGGGCAAGTGGGTCAACGCCGGGGTCAAAAGCCTGCTGGACAACGGCGCCACTGTGTTCGACTCCATCGGCGTGGTGGTGGAAGGGTTCGCCCAGTCCATCGAACAAGGCATGCTGGCCATACCGTTCTGGCTGGTGATCCTGGTCGCTACCGTGGTGGGGATCCGCCGGCTCAGCTGGGGCTTTGGCGTGTTTGTTGCTTTGGCTCTGATGCTGATTGTGGTGACAGGATTCTGGCCGCAAACCATGGTGACCCTGGCACTGACCTTGTCAGCCACCATCATCAGCCTGATTTTTGGCATCCCCCTGGGCATCTGGTGTGCCCGCAACAACCATATCAACGCCAGTGTGCGGCCCGTACTCGACTTCATGCAAACCATGCCCGCTTTTGTGTACCTGATCCCGGCAGCCATGCTGTTTGGTCTGGGCCGCGTGCCCGGCACGATTGCGACCGTCATCTTCGCCATGCCACCGGTGGTACGCCTGACCAGCCTGGGCATCCGCCAGGTCAGCTCCGAACAGGTGGAAGCCGGCAACGCCTTTGGCTGCACCTCGACCCAGCTGCTGTTCAAGGTCCAGCTGCCCATCGCCATGCCAACCATCATGGCCGGGGTCAACCAGACCATCATGATGGCGCTGTCCATGGTCATCATCGCGTCCATGGTGGGCGCGGGTGGGCTGGGCAACGATGTGTTGGCCAGCATCCAGCGCCTGGACATCGGCCTAGGGTTTGAGAGTGGTCTGGCCGTGGTCTTGCTGGCTATCATCTTGGACCGCCTGACAGAGAGCTTTGGCGTGGCGCGTAAGAGCCGCGAAAGCTGAACAAAAGCCGAGACTTAGGAGCGCCCCACGTGCCACGCACCCCACTTGCATCACCCCCGTCTGCAGCCTCTGCCCCGGCCGCAGCCTATGGTGCAAACGACGCCTCGGGCAAGACGGGCACGACCCACATCGGCTTCATCCTGCTGCCCGACTACTCGATGATCGCCTTTGCCAACGCCGTGGAAACACTGCGCATGGCCAACTACATCAGCCGCCAGCCGCTGTACCGCTGGACCGTCGTCAGCCCCGACCAGACCGCAATCAGGGCCAGCAACGGCCTGGCCGTAGGTTCCACCGGCGACGCAGCCAGCCTGGCGGACTGCGACACGGTCTTCGTCTGCGGTGGCGTCAACATCCGCAACAACACCGACGACGCGGTGCGCCAGCTGCTGCGCCAGTGCGCCGCCGCGGGCGCCACCATCGGCGCGCTGTGCACCGGCTCTTTTGCACTGGCCAGCGCCGGCCTGCTCGACGGCTACCGCTGCGCCATCCACTGGGAAAACCTGGCCGCCATCAGCGAAGAATTCCCCAAGGTGAAGTTCTCCACCGAGGTCTTCATCCTCGACCGTGACCGCATCACCTGCTCGGGCGGCACCGCGCCGCTGCACCTGATGCTGCACCTGATCCGGGCCCGCTTTGGCGCCAAACTGGTGATGGATATCTCGGAGCAGTTCATCGTCGAGCGGCTGCGCGCCAGCAACGACCGCCAGCGCATCCCCCAGCCCGAATGCATAGGCCCGGGCTACCAGCATCTGACCGAGGCCGCCGAAATCATGGCCGCCAACATCGAGGAGCCGCTGCCGCTGGCCGAGCTGGCGAACGCGATTGCCCTGTCGCTGCGCCAGCTGGAGCGCCTGTTCCACCGCTACTTCAGCATGAACCCCGCGCAGTACTACATGAACCTGCGCCTGCGCCGAGCCCAGGAGCTGCTGACCCACAGCAGCATGCCCATCATGCAGGTCACCGTGGCCTGCGGCTTCCAGTCGTCGTCGCATTTCTGCAAGGCCTACCGCAGCCTGTTTGGCCACTCGCCCAGCGAGGAACGCCGGCGCCATGCAGGCACCGCCAAGCCGCGCGCGCCTGTGCCGGCCCCAGCCTGGCAGGAACACACCGGCCCGGTGATGCGGGCAGCCTGAGCAGGGTTTCCCGCGGCGCGGCTGGCGCTCACATAGCAGCCCCAGCATTCACGCCATTGTTAGCTACTCAAAATATAGCTGCTTGCGCTTACGGAATATGCGCGGGCGGCCTATTGGACACTGTATTTTTTACCCTGCCTGCAACACTGCCGCCCTGGGACAACTCCGCGTCGTTCTTAGCCAAGTTCCGGCGCGTCAACCTGTGAAAGTGCGAGGGTGTCTTAGCTCGGTGCAATCTCCTCTCTTCAAGGATCTGGTCATGAAATTGAAACTTGCTTTCCTCGGTCTCGCCTCCGCCCTGGTATCCGTCTGCGCTCCCGTCGCCCAGGCTGCCGAGCCGGCCAGCTGTAAAACCGTGCGCTTTGCCGACGTGGGCTGGAGCGACATTGCCGCCACCACCGGCCTGGCCTCGGTGGTGCTCGAAGGCCTGGGCTACAAGCCCACAGTGACCATCGCCTCGGTGCCCATCACCTTTGCCGGCATCAAGTCCAAGCAGATCGACGCCTTCCTGGGCTACTGGAACCCCAGCATGACGCCCATCATCGAACCCTTCGTCAAGGCTGGCCAGATCAAGGTGCTGGACCAACCGAATCTGGTCGGCGCCAAGTACACCCTGGCCGTGCCCGCCTACCTGTACGACAAGGGCCTGAAAACCTTCAACGACATTGCCAAGTTCCAGAAAGAGCTGGACGGCAAGCTCTACGGAATCGAGCCCGGCAACGACGGCAATGCGCTGATCAAGGGCATGATCGACAAGAACGAGTTCGGCCTCAAGGACTTCAAGATGGTCGAATCGTCGGAAGCCGGCATGCTGGCCGAAGTGCAGCGCGCGGCCCGTGGCAACAAGGCCATCGTCTTCCTGGGCTGGGAACCACATCCCATGAACGTGCAAGTGAAGATGAAGTACCTGGAAGGTGGCGACGCGGTGTTCGGCCCCAATCTGGGTGAAGCCAAGGTCTTCACCGCCGTGCCCCCCAGCTACGAAGCCCGCTGCCCCAACGTCGCAGCGCTGCTGAAGAACCTGCAGTTCACCACCGAGATCGAAAACACCGTGATGCTGGCCATTCTGGACAAGGCCAAGCCCAACGATGCGGCCAAGGCCTACCTGAAGAAGAACCCCGGCGTGCTGGACGGCTGGCTCAAAGGCGTGAAAACCTTTGCCGGCCAAGAAGGCCTGCCCGCCGTGACCGCCGCCCTCAAGTAAGCTGACTTCCGCCCTTGCCCAGCCTGGTGCTGGGTGAGCCGCCCCAGCTGCGCGGCGGCGCAGCCCTACCCCACTTTTGCGTTTATCCCCCATGACTGCAGACCAAGCCACCCATTACTGCCTGAACCTGGCCTGCGGCAGCGACCAGGGCCAGGTCGCCGCCGTCTCCGCCCTGCTGAACCAGCACGGCGCCTACATAGAACAGTTCTCGGTGTTCGACGACCACACGACCGAGCGCTTCTATGTGCGTAGCGTGTTCAGCCTCAGCAGTTCGGTGCAGGCCCTGCGCAGCGCGTTTGCCGAGCTAGCCGTGGGCTTTCCGCAGGCGCAATGGAAGGTGCACGACCTGGCGGAGCCGACCCGGGTGCTGGTCATGGTGTCCAAGTTCGACCACTGCCTGCGCGAGCTGATCGCCCAGTGGCGGCGTGGCGAACTGAAGATGGACATCGTGGCCATCGTCTCCAACCACCCCGACCTGGCCCCGCTGGCCGAGGCCGAGGGCATTCCCTTTCACCATATTCCAATCACGGCCGACACCAAGCCTGCACAGGAAGCCAAGCTCAAGCAGCTGATCGCCGATACCGACGCCGAATTCATCGTGCTGGCGCGCTACATGCAAGTGCTGAGCGAAACCCTGTGCCATGAACTGCATGGCCGGGTGATCAATATCCACCACTCCTTCCTGCCCGGCTTCAAGGGCGGCAAGCCCTACCAGCAAGCGCACGACCGTGGCGTCAAGCTGATCGGCGCCACCGCCCACTTTGCCACCACCGACCTGGACGAAGGCCCGATCATCGAACAGTCGGTCGAGCGCGTCGACCATGCCGATACGCCGCAAAACCTGTCCCAGGCCGGCCGCCTGGTGGAGAGCCTGGTACTGTCGCGCGCGCTGCGCTTTGTGCTGGACCGGCGCGTCTTCATCAACGGCATGAAAACCGTGGTGCTACGCTGACTCCGAGCCCTTTAAAAGAAAAACTATGACCGAACACCTGATCCCCAGCTTCGTCGATGGCCTGCCCGTGCAAGGCAGCGGCGAACGCTTCACCACGCTGAACCCCGCCACCGGCGCCGTCATCGCCGGCGTACACGACTCTGCCGAGGCCGACGTCAACGCCGCCGTGGCCGCAGCCGAGCGCGGCTTTGCCATCTGGTCGGCCATGACGGGCACCGAGCGCGGCCGCATCCTGCACCGCGCGGCCCAGCTGCTGCGCGAGCGCAACGACGAGCTGGCTGCCATCGAGGTGCAAGACACCGGCAAGCCGTGGCAGGAAGCCTGCGTGGTCGACGTGGCCAGCGGTGCCGACTGCATCGAATACTTTGCCGGCGCCGCCGCCACCCTGGCCGGCGCCCAGTACCCGCTGAAAAACGCCTTTGCCTATACCCGGCGCGAGCCGCTGGGCGTGTGCGTGGGCATAGGCGCGTGGAACTATCCCGTTCAGATAGCGTGTTGGAAGTCTGCGCCCGCCCTTGCTGCGGGGAACGCTATGATTTTTAAACCATCGGAACTCACGCCGATGACCGCCGTGAAACTGGCGGAGATCTACCTGGAAGCCGGCGTACCGCCGGGCGTGTTCAATGTTCTGCAAGGCCGCGGCACCACCGGCGCGCTGCTAGCCGCCCATCCGGGCGTGGCCAAGGTGTCGGTCACCGGCTCCATCCCCACCGGCAAGCGGGTCATGGCCAGCGCCGCCGGCACGCTGAAACGCGTGACCATGGAACTCGGCGGCAAGTCGCCGCTGATCGTCTTCGACGACGCCGACTTCGAGCAGGCGGTGACCGCCGCGATGATGGCCAACTTCTACACCCAGGGCGAGATCTGTACCAACGGCACCCGGGTCTTTGTGCAGCGCGGCATTGCCGACAAGTTCCTGGCCCGGCTCAAGGAACGCACCCTGCTGCTGCGCGTCGGCGACCCGACCGACCCGGACACCGAAGTTGGCGCGCTGATCTCAGCTGCTCACCGCGACAAGGTGCTCGGCTATGTGGCCAGCGGCGTGGCCGATGGCGCCACCCTGGTCTGCGGCGGCACGCCGGTCAGCGTACCGGGCGGAGAGAACGGCAACTTCGTCGCACCCACCATCTTTGCCGGCTGCACCGACGGCATGACCATCGTGCAGGAAGAAATTTTTGGCCCGGTATTGGCGCTGCTGGTGTTCGACGACGAGGCCGAAGTGGTGCAGCGCGCCAACGCCACCCGCTTTGGCCTGGCTGCCGGCGTGTTCACCCGCGACGGTGCGCGCGGCCACCGCGTGGCCGCCAAGCTCAAGGCCGGTATCTGCTGGATCAACAACTACAACATCACCCCCATCGAGATCCCCTTTGGCGGCGCGGGCGAGTCCGGCATCGGCCATGAGAACAGCATGGTGGCGCTGGAGCACTACACCCAACTGAAGACCGTGTATGTGGAACTGGGCGAAGTCGCCTGTGGATACCGCTGAACCATGGGCACCGAAAACTTCGACTACATCATCGTCGGCGCCGGCTCGGCCGGCTGCGTGCTAGCCAACCGCCTGACCGAAGACCCGGAGGTGCGCGTGCTGCTGCTGGAAGCCGGCCCTGGCGACCGCAGCATCTTCATCCACATGCCCTCGGCCTTTGCCTACCCGCTGGCCAACGACAAGTACAACTGGTTCTACCATTCCGAGCCCGAGCCCTACATGGACAACCGCGCCATGTACTGCCCGCGCGGCCGGGTGCTGGGCGGCTCCTCGTCGATCAACGGCATGGTCTATATCCGCGGCCATGCGCTGGATTACGAAAACTGGTCCAGCTACAAAGGTCTGGAAAACTGGTCGTATGCCGACTGCCTGCCCTACTTCCGCAAGGCCGAAACCCGGGCCAAGGGCGGCGACGCCTACCGCGGCGACAGCGGCCCGCTGAACGTCTCCACCGGCGCCTGCATCAACCCGCTGTACAACGCCTTCATCGAGGCCGGCCAGCAAGCCGGCTATGCACGCACCGAAGACATGAACGGCTACCGCCAGGAGGGCCTGGGGCCTATGGACATGACGGTGCACAAGGGCCGACGCTGGAGCACGGCCATGGCCTACTTGCGCCCGGCGCTAAAGCGGCCGAATCTGCAGGTGCGTACCCGCGCGCTGGTGGCCCGGGTGGCGTTCGAGCCCGAGTCCAGCCCGCCGCGCGCAGTCGGGGTGGAGGTGGTCAACGGCCACCGCACCGATCTGATCCGCGCCCAGCGTGAAGTCATACTCTGCGGCGGCGCCATCAACTCGCCGCAGCTGCTGCAACTCTCCGGCGTGGGCAACCCCGATGACCTGCGCAAGCTGGGCATACGCGTGGTGGCGCCACTGCGCGGCGTGGGCGCGAATCTGCAGGACCATCTGGAAACCTATGTGCAGTACCAGTGCAAGGAACCGATCACCTTGTACAGCGCGATGAACCCGGTGGCCAAGGTTAAGATAGGCGCGGAATGGATGCTCAAGGGCACGGGCCTGGGCGCTACCAACCACTTCGAATCGGGCGGCTTCATCCGCAGCGAGGCCGGTGTCAAGCATCCGGACCTGCAGTACCACTTCCTCCCGATGGCAATCCAGTACGACGGCAGCGCACCCGCCAGCTTCCACGGCTTCCAGGCCCATGTGGGGCCGATGCGGCCCACCAGCCGAGGCACGGTGACGCTGAAGAGCGCCGACCCCAAGGAGGCGCCGCGCATCCTGTTCAACTACATGGCGACCGAGCAGGACCGCAAAGAAATGCGCGCTGGCATCCGCCTGACGCGCGAGATCTTTGCGCAAAAAGCCTTTGACCGCTTCCGTGGCGAAGCCGTGTCGCCCAAGGATCATGTGCAGACCGATGCCGAGATCGACGCCCATATCCGCGAACATGGCGAGAGCGCGCTGCACCCGTCCTGCACCTGCCGCATGGGCACGGACGAGATGGCTGTGACCGACGGCAGCGGCCGGGTCCATGGCGTGACGGGCCTGCGGGTGGTGGACGCGTCCATCATGCCGGATGTCATCAGCGGCAACCTGAATGCGCCTACCATCATGCTGGCCGAGAAGATGGCCGATGCGATCCGCGGCAAGACGCCGCTGCCCCGCTCGGACGCCCCGTTCTTCGTGCATCCCGACTACCAAACCGCCCAGCGCTAAAAATAAAGAGACAACCACCATGGCCGTCAGTGTTTTCGACATCTTCAAGATTGGTATCGGCCCCAGCAGCTCGCATACCGTAGGCCCGATGCGGGCCGCCCGCCTGTTCACCGAGCGGCTGGCGCACCAAGGCCTGCTGAGCCGGTGCACGCGGGTCGAAGTCAAACTCTATGGCTCCCTAGGAGCCACCGGCAAGGGCCACGGTACCGACAAAGCCGTGTTGCTGGGCCTGGAAGGCCACGACCCCGAGAGCGTGGACGTAGAAGCCATCCCCGCCATGCTGGACGCCATCCGCAGCAGCGGCCAGCTGCGCCTGGGCGGCCAGCACACGATCAGCTTCAAGGAAAAAGACCACCTGGCCATGTACCGGCGCGAAACCCTGCCCTTCCATTCGAACGGCATGCGCTGCATCGCCTTCGATGCAGACGGCACCGAGCTGCAAAACCGCTGCTACTACTCGGTCGGCGGCGGTTTTGTGGTGAGCGACGAAGTGGCCGCCGACGGCCAAAAGCAGAAGGTGCTGGCGCCCGATACCACGGTGCTGCCCTACCCCTTCCACAGCGGTGACGAACTGCTGCAGCAGTGCAAGACGGCGGGCCTGTCGATTGCCGAACTGATGCGCCGCAACGAACAGCATTGGCGCAGCGATGCCGAAATCGACGCCGGCCTACAAAAAATCTGGGCCGTGATGCAAGCCTGCGTGGTGCGCGGCTGCCGCACCCAGGGCGTGCTGCCCGGTGGCTTCAAGGTCAAACGCCGGGCGGCCGACCTGTACACCAAACTCTGCGCCAACCCCGAACTGGCCCTGCGTGACCCGCTGCAGGTGCTGGACTGGGTGAACCTCTACGCACTGGCAGTGAACGAGGAAAACGCCGCCGGTGGCCGGGTCGTCACCGCGCCTACCAACGGCGCCGCCGGCATCGTGCCCGCCGTGCTGCACTACTACGTGCGCTTTGTGGCCACCGCCACGCCCAGCGGCGTGATTGACTTCCTGCTGACCGCTGCCGCCATCGGCATGCTGTACAAGGAAAACGCCTCCATCTCGGGCGCCGAAGTCGGCTGCCAGGGCGAGGTCGGCGTGGCCTGCTCGATGGCCGCGGCAGCCCTGTGCGCAGTGATGGGCGGCACGCCAGAGCAGGTGGAGAACGCCGCCGAGATCGGCATGGAACACCACCTGGGCCTGACCTGCGACCCGGTGGGCGGCCTGGTGCAGATCCCCTGCATAGAGCGCAACGCCATCGCGTCGGTAAAGGCCATCAACGCCGCCCGCATGGCGCTGCACGGCGACGGCAGCCACTTCGTGAGCCTGGACAAAGTCATCAAAACCATGCGCGAAACCGGCGCCGACATGATGACCAAGTACAAGGAAACCGCGCGCGGCGGGCTGGCCGTTAACATCGTGGAATGCTAGCGCGCGCCACCCCAAAAACCTCCGACACAGAATTCACCACCGGCATCGTCTGGTTCCGGCGCGACCTGCGCAGCTTCGACCACGCGGCGCTGTACCACGCACTCAAAACCTGCCGGCAGGTGCATTGCGTCTTTGTCTTCGACAAAGAGATTCTGGACCACTTGCCGCGCGCCGACCGCCGGGTCGAATTCATCCAGGCCTCGGTGGTCGAGCTGGACGCAGCCCTGCGCGCACTGCAGCCCTCGGCCGGCCTGGTCACGCTGCACGCGGTTGCAGCCCAGGCGATTCCGGCACTGGCCAAGACGCTGCACGCCCAGGCAGTGTTCGCCAGCCACGACGACGAACCCCAGGCCCTGGCCCGCGACGCCGTGGTACGTGGCGCGCTCGCGCACATGGGCGTGGCGCTGCGCACCTACAAAGACCATGTGATCTTCGAGCGCAAGGAAGTACTGACGCAGCAGGGCAAGCCCTACGGGGTGTTCACCCCCTACAAAAACGCCTGGCTGAAAAAGCTGGACGACTTCTACCTGAAGTCCTATCCCGTAGCTGCCTACGCTACCCACCTCGCACCGTGCGAACGCCAGCCGGTACCCAGCCTGCAAGACCTGGGCTTTGAAACCACCAACCTGGCCAGCCTGAAGCTGCCCGCCGGCGCCAGCGGCGGCCAGCAGCTGGTGGAAGAGTTCTTTGAGCGCATAGAGCACTACCACGCGACCCGCGATTTCCCCGGCATCAAGGGGCCGAGCTACCTGGGCGTGCACCTGCGCTTTGGCACGGTGTCGATCCGCCAACTGGCGGCCATGGCCTACCCGCTGCACCTGCAGGGCTTCCAGGGCGCCAGCGTCTGGCTCAGCGAGCTGGTGTGGCGCGACTTCTATGTGCAGATCCTGAGCAACTTCCCGCATGTAGCCCAGGGCGCTTTCAAGCCCGAATACGACCAGATTGCCTGGCAGCATGGGAAGCCGGCCAAGGCCTTGTTTGAGGCGTGGTGCCAGGGCCAGACCGGCTACCCGCTGGTGGATGCAGCCATGGCCCAGATCAACCAGACCGGCTACATGCACAACCGCCTGCGCATGGTAGTAGCGAGCTTTCTGGTGAAGGACTTGGGGCTGGACTGGCGCTGGGGAGAGGCTTATTTTGCCGAGCACCTGAACGACTTTGACCTGGCATCGAACAACGGCGGCTGGCAGTGGGCCAGCTCCAGCGGCTGCGATGCCCAGCCCTACTTCCGCATCTTCAACCCGACCAGCCAGAGCGAGAAGTTCGACCCCGAGGGCAAGTTCATCCGCCGCTACCTGCCGCAGCTGGCCAAGCTGTCGAATGCCGCCATCCACGCGCCCTGGACCGCCAAACCGATGGAATTGCAGGCGGCCGAAGTGGTGCTGGGCAAAACCTATCCGCAGCCCATAGTGGCGCACGACGCGGCACGCACACGCACCCTGCTGCGCTACGCCGTGGTCAAAAAGCCCCATGCACTACCCGACGCTTAGTGCTATTAATTAAATAGCTGCCAGCACTGGTAGATACTGCGCTAGAGACCTAAAATATCCTCAGTTTTGGCGGTGTAACGGCGCACCAGGCTGAGCAGCTCTTCTTCCGGATAAGGCTTACCCAGATAGTGGTTCACGCCCAGTGCCTGCGCGTGTTCACGGTGTTTCTCGGCCATGCGCGAGGTGATCATGATGATCGGCAAGTCCTTGAACACCGCATCGCTGCGGATATTGCGCGCCAGGTCGAAGCCGTCCATGCGCGGCATTTCGATGTCCGACAGCACCAGCGCCGGCGTCTCGTCGCGCAGCCGTTCCAGTGCTTGCAGGCCGTCGTTGGCCAGGGTCACGCGGTAGCCTTCGCGCTGCAGCAGGCGCTGGGTGACGCGGCGCACGGTGATCGAATCGTCGACCACCAGCACCAGCGGGGTTTGCTGCGCGGCCGCGACCAGGGGAGCCACGTTGCCGGTGCCATCCTGCCATTGCCGGGCCTGCACACCGTACACCGACGACAAGGCCACCGGGTTGTAGATCAACACCACCGCACCCGATGCCAGCACCGACATGCCGGACAAACCGGGCAGGCGCGACAGCTGCGGCCCGAGGTTCTTGACCACCACTTCCTGGTTACCCAGCACCTCGTCCACATGCAAGGCCAGGCGCTGCGCCGCGCTGCGGAAGATCACCACCGCGCTGTTCTTGGATGCTGGCTCGGTGCTGCGCTGCGATACCTGCAGCAAAGCCCCCGACCAGAAAAACGGCACCGATTCGCCGTCGAACTCGACCACATGGCTCTTGTAGGCCTGTGCCAGTTCGGCCTGCGGCATGCGGCGCACTACTTCGATCACGTTGGCGGGTACGCCGATGGACAAGGCCCCGGCACGCAGCATCACCACCTGGGTCACCGCGGTGGTCAGCGGCAGCACCAGCTTGAACTGCGTGCCCTGGCCGGGCTGGCTGGAGGTTTCGATCCGCCCGCCGAGCGCCAGCACTTCGGCGCGCACCACATCCATGCCGATACCGCGACCGGCCAGCTCGGTCACCTGGGCTGCCGTGGAGAACCCAGGCAGAAAGATCAGCTCGGCCACCGTCGACGCATCCATCTCTTGGTCGGCCGACACCAGGCCCTGGGCGACCGCCTTCTGGCGGATACGGCCCATGTCCAGGCCTGCACCGTCGTCGGCAAAGCGCACCGAGATGTCATTGCCTTCGTGGTGCAGTTCCACCGTGATCGTGCCCGCCGCGGGCTTGCCGGCAGCGGTACGCACGGCCGACACCTCGATGCCGTGGGCCACGGCATTGCGCAGCAAGTGCTCAAAGGCCGGAGCCATGCGGTCCAGCACGCCGCGGTCCATTTCGATGGATCCACCGATGATGTCCAGCTTGATCTGTTTACCCGTGTCTTTGGAAGCCTGGCGCACCACCGCGTACAAGCGCTCGGCAATGCCCTCGAACTCGACCATACGGGTGCGCAGCAGGTCACGCTGCAGCTCGCGCGCCTGGCGCGCCTGGTTGACCAGGTCGTCTTCGGTACCTTCAATCGTGCGCTGCAGATTGCGCTGCACGGTGGCCACGTCGTTGACCGACTCGGCCATCATGCGGGTCAGTTCCTGGACACGGGTGAAGCGGTCAAATTCCAGCGGGTCGAAGCCTTGCGCCGTGTCCTTGACCAGGGCCAGACGGGATTGCATCTGCGATTCGGCCTGCACCTCGATGTCGCGCAAATGGGTGCGCATACGTTCCAGGTTGCCGGTCAAATCCCCGAGCGAACTGCGCAGCTGGTTCAGCCGCGCTTCCAGCCGGGTACGTGTGATGATCACCTCGCCCGCCTGGTTGACCAGCCGGTCGAGCAGTTGGGAGCGCACGCGCACAGATTGCTGGGTCAGCTGGCGCGGCGCCGGCATGGCTGGAGTCTCGGGCACAGACGGCGTAGGCAATGGCACGACCGTGCCGGAATCGGACTTAGCTTCGGGCTTGGCCGGTACCGGCAGAGCGACAACCTCGTTCGGAGCCCGCACATGGGCATGTCGCAGGCCATCAAGATCGGCCTGCAAAGCATCGAAATGCGACAGCAGCGGCTCGATCTGGGCCGACTGCAATGACTCGGAACCCAGATGTTCGATCTCGGTTTCCAGCCGGTGGGCCAGCTCGCCCAGGCGCAATGCACCGGCCAAACGGGCACTGCCTTTGAGTGTGTGCAGCGCGCGCAGCACCTCGTTGCGGGCGCCCATATTGTCGGGACGGGCCCACCACTGGCGCAACGCTCCGCCCAACTGGGGCAGCAGCTCGGCGGCTTCTTCTTCAAAAATCGGGAACAGATCGGCATCGATCACGTCCACGACATCCATTTCATCGTCGAAGTCCGACGGCGGCGGCATGGCCGTGTGCAGCGCCGGAATCACTTCCTCGGCCACCGCAGCCACTGGCTCTGGAGCCGCGACGGGTTCGGCGACTTGCACATCCAGCTCGGCGGGTACTTCTGGTTCGGGCGCATCGAAGAAAGCAAGCGCGGCGGCATCGTCCAGCTCGGCCGCAGGCTCTTCTTCCACTGCCGGCAGCGGCGCAGCAGGTTCGGCTTCCAGCAGGTCGCGCAGGGCCTGCAGCACCACCGGGTTGGCGTCCTTCAGGAAACCAGCCGCAAACTGGTGCAGCAGGCGGCGGATGTCTTCGGCCGCATCGGTGAAGATTTGCGCATGCTGTGCCGTGCCATGGCTGAGCAGCTGCACATGTTCAAGCGCGGTTTCCAGGGCCCGCGCCATTTGCGACAAGGCCTGGAAGCCGACCGTGGCCGAGCTACCCGACAGCGAATGCGCGAGCGCGACGGTGGAGTCCGGCAGCGGCTGGTGCAGCTCCAGCGACCACTCGCTGATCTCGGTCAGCAGGCGCCGCGACCATTCGTCGGCTTCGTTGAGGTAGACGTTGTACAGCGGTATACCCATGCGCAGCGTACCGATCACCTTGGTAGTGTCGTCGGTTTCGGGCACGGGCAAAACGGCCGGCGCTGCAGCCTCTGGCGACTCCGGGGTGTCCAACGATGGCTCGGGCGACAACTCGGCTTGCACTGGCTCAGGCACCTCAGGCACCTCAGGCACCTCAGGCACCTCAGGCACCTCAGGCAAGTCTATGGACTCGAATGGCTCGGGCAGCGGTTCAATCTCTTCTGGAACAGCAAGCAGCTCCGGAGCGACCACTTCCGCATCCAGCAAAGCGATAGGCTCGGGTTCAACTTCAACGGGTGCAGGTTGCACATCCAGCAATTCGGGCTGATCTGGAACCAACCGCAAAGGCTCACTGCGCAACTCCAAACGCAAGGCATCGGCCGAAGCGCGGAACGGCTGGGCGCGCCAGCTGTCGGCGCTACCCGCGGCAATGTCTTCAACCCAACGGCCAAAAGCCTGCAAGGCATCGGTAGACAGGTCCAGCAACTCCGAGCTGGCCGGTACCTGCTCGGCCAACCAGCCATTGACCAACTGCTCCATAGCCCAGCTGGCTTCGCCAAATTCCGACAAGCCAACCATGCGGGAGCTGCCCTTGAGGGTGTGGAAAGCCCGGCGCAATGTGGTTTGCGGGCCCATGTCTGCAGGGGTGACGCGCAAATCGCCAACGGCTTCCAGGCCACTCTGCACGACTTCGCGCGCTTCATCGAGGAAGATGTCGCGCAACTCGGCGTCATCGTCCTCTGCGGCAGCTTCGGCCGCGGCTACTGTCGGGGCAGGCACCACATCGAGCAGTTTGGCCAATTCGGCTTCATCCAGCGCTTCACCGGTGACTTCGGTGATATGGCCCAGGCCCGGTTCATCCACCGACATGGTGAGCTCGGGCAAAGGCTCGGGCGCGACCATCACCGACAAGGGCGCCAGATCGTCGACCACGACCGGCTCGGGTTCGGGCAAAGATTCGGGCAGATCCAGCGACGGCAGCTCGGCGGCAAAATCCGACTCGGGCAGCAGGGCCGTTTCGGGCTCGAAATCCACTGCCAAGGGCAGATCCAGCGAGGGAAATGGTTCTGAGAGGGCTTCCGGCAAGGGCATCGGCACGGTGGCCGATTCCTGCATCGCGCGCTCGACCAGCGAATCCAGGAACGGTGCCTGGACCGAATCCTGCACCGGGACTGTGCTGCGGCCCATCACCAGCTTGAACTCGCCAGCGTCTTCGTCGTAGATAAACAGTTTTTTGGCCAAAGCCCGCTGGTAACCCAGCATGTCGATCATGAAGCCTAGTGCTCCCAGGCTGTTGCCCAGCCGGTCGAAACTGGCGGCGCGCTCTGCCTCATCGGCCAAGTCATCGGACATATAGCCATCGACGGTTTCGCGCATGCGCATGACCGCATAGGACGCCTGGTCCAGACCCAGCACCGACAGCACGCCACGCATTTGCGACAGCTGGTTGGTCACCTTGGCCAAGGGCACTTTCTCACGCGGCGTGCGGAAGAACTGGTCCAGCGACTGCTCGACCTCGCCCAAGGTGCTGCGCAGCTCATCGACCACACTGCCCATGGTTTGGCGGTCGCTCACGCGGTGGTACAGCTCCTCCATCCAGGGAGCCAGCGGCTCGGGCTGACCGCCACGCTCCACACCGATCAAACGCTCGGCCAACAACTTGGCCCGCTCTTCCAGTTGGGCATCGGCCTGGTCCAGCTCTTCAAACGCGGCCTCCAGGTAGAGCACCGAGGTAGCCACCTCCATGCCTAGTGCTGCCGACGGTGGGGCTTTGGAACGCACTGTGCTTTCCACCGCTTCGCACAAGGCCTGCGCCAATACGGCACTGCCGGAATGCAATTTGGTCAGCGATTCGCCGACCATGTTGAACTGGTCGAGTGCCGGTTTGAAACGGTGGGTATCACCGCCAGCCAGCGCCGACCAGGTCTCGGCGGCCGCTGCCAGGCGCTTGCGGGCCTGCGCCAGCAGCGCCGGGTCAAAGCGGCCAAACTGGCGCACCTCGTAATCGATGGGCGCATGCCGCTGCAAGCCATAAGCCTGGCGCACCGCGGCCAAAGTCGGCGCGTCCGCAAACTGTGTGGGCACGGCCTGGGCACAGAAGAACAGCATGTCCTGCGCCAAGCGGGTGGCCACCGTAGGGTCACCCTTGGCCAGCGTCGCGTACTGGGTCAGCACCCGTGACGCAATGCGCTTGGAATACACGTCCGGCGGGAACAGCCCCATAGACAGGGCTTCAAAATAGGCTGCTGCAATGGTCCAGAACGCCCGCTCGGGCTGGCGCTGCTGGCCGGCGGCAAACCCCAGACAGGTCGCCACCAGCTCCTGGGACGCCACCGGATCACCGGTCTTGACGACCTTGAGCACGCACTGGTCCAGACGCGCACGCAACGCCGGCGCATAGGCCAGCGGAGCCACGGGTACAGCGGCCGCCACCTCGCGCCAGCGCACTTCCATCGGCCACAGATCGGCCGGATGGATCTGGCTCACGCCCGCCAGCAGCTGTGCCTCGCGGTACTGCGGAAACAACCCGACCGACGATACCGGCTTGCTGGCCAGCACGCCTTCCAGATAGTCGACCAGCGCAAAACTGGCACGCTCAATCTTGCCTACCGACTCTTCTACACACAGGCTGGGGTTATCGACAAACTTGTTGACGGCAGCCTCCATGGCGCGCAGCACCAGCGAGGGCGCTGTCATGCCGACCATTTCCAGCGCACCTACGGTCAGGTGCAACTGCTGCGAGGCGGTGCGCAGGTGGCTGGTATCCGGCACAGCAAAACCTGCGCCCTGGGCGGCATCAGATTCGCGCACAAAGCGCTTGAGGGCTTTGACCGCGGTATCCAGCGTCTTGCGCAGCTCGTCAAGCACCCAGGCCAGCGGGCCGAGGTCTTGCTCGGGCAACTCAGCAGCCGTAGATTCGGTGGTTTGCATGGATGCGTCCCTGGCGGCGAATGGCAACAACGGCATTCGCGCTTACTTGATTTTGAACCGTGCAACCGACTGGCGCAATTCTTCGGCCATCTGGGACAGCTCGCGCACCTGGGCAGCGGTGGTACGCGTACCCTCTCCTGTTTGCTCGGTCACCGCAAAAATGTGCTGGATGTTGTCCGCCACCACGTTGGCTTTTTCCGCTTCGCGCGAAGTGGCTTGCGAGATCTGTTCAATCAGCTCGGCCAGACGGCGAGACACACGGTCAATTTCAGACAAGGCAGTACCCGCACTGTCCGACAGCCGGGCACCGGCCACCACACCCTGGGTGGAACGCTCCATAGCGGCCACGGCATCCTGGGTGTCGGTCTGGATCGCCTTCACCAGGGTCGCAATCTGGCGCGTCGCATCGGCAGAACGCTCGGCCAGCCGCTGCACTTCTTCCGCCACCACCGAGAAGCCGCGACCGGCTTCGCCGGCGGACGCAGCCTGGATGGCGGCATTCAGCGCCAGCACGTTGGTTTGCTCGGTAATGTCGGAAATCAGTTCGGTGATTTCACCAATCTCCTGCGACGACTCGCCCAAGCGCTTGATGCGCTTGGAGGTTTCCTGGATCTGGTCGCGGATCGAATTCATGCCGCCAATCGCGTTCTGCACCGCCTGCAAACCGGTGTCGGCAGCTTCCAGTGACTGGCGCGCCACAGTAGCCGACTCTTGCGCCTGGGTAGACACCTCATTGATGCGCGACGCCATGTCCAGCACCGAGCGTCCGGTTTCGCGGATCTCGCGCAGCTGTTCGGTCGACGCGGCCAGCAGCTCGGTCGAGGTGTTGTCCACCTGCGAAGTCGTCTGGGCCACCTGGGTGGCCGTGTTCTGCACGCTGCCCACCAGTGCGCGCAACTCTTCCACCGTGTAGTTCACCGAGTCGGCAATCGCGCCGGTAATGTCTTCGGTCACCGTCGCCTGTTGCGTCAAATCGCCTTCGGCCACGGCTTGCAGCTCGTTCATCAACCGCAAAATAGCCGCCTGGTTCGCGTCATTTACGCGCTTGGTACCTTGTTGAGACAACTCAGCCTCGACCCGCTGCACTTCGGCCGTGGTCTGCCGTTTGCGGCTACCAAGCAGCTGTACGCGGGCCAGGCCAAACGCGCAAGCCAGGGCCAGCAGTGCAGACAACACCAGCACCGCCACCGCTACGACACCCAGGCCGCTTTGCGACGACAGCTTGTCTTGCAGTTCTTCAAGCTGACGGCGCAGCGGCTCGCTATCGGCCACCACCGCAGTCTGGGCTTCGCGGGCCGATACCAGGCCCTGCAAATTACCCAAAATCGCGCCCGCTTGGGTACGGGTTTCGTCGTACAGCTTGAGCAAGGCGCCCAGTTGCTCGCGTGTAGCCGGGTCTTTGGCAGCCGTCAGGCGCAGCTCGGCACTGCCTTCCAGCAGACCCTGGGTGATTTCCTTGAACGAATTCAAATCCTTGCCCAGCAGGAACACGGCCTCGGGGCTCACGCCTTCCATGGTCTGGAATTCATTGGCTGACTTGCCGATGCGTTGGGTCAGCATCACCAGCTGGCCGGCCGCGGAAATCTCGGTGGGCGAAGCCGCCTGCTGCAACTTGAAGGAAGCAACGGTTTCGGCGATCTCCAGCAAGTCTGAGGATTGGCGGTTGATGGTGCGCAGCGCGGCCCCCACTTGGGTCAGAATCTTCTGCTGGCCCATCACGGTGGCCGCATTCTTCTCGGCCCGGTCGGTCAACGGAACAATTTTGGCGATATCGGCCTGGTCATCAGAACTCACGGGCGACAGGCGCTCGTCACCGGCCTGCAGGCCGCGCACGTTCTTGGCCAACACGTCGGCGCTTTCGGCCACGTCGGGAAAGGCCGAAGTGCTGCCCACCAGGGCCTGGGACACCGACTTGGCCAGCCGCTGCGACTGCATCAAGGCCTGGCCGGTGGCCGCCAGTTGCTGCGCCACTTTGTCAGACCGGTTCAAGGTATAGGCTGCCACCAGCACCAGCACCAGTACCGCCAACGCCAGTACCGTTACCAGAATGCGCTGGTGGGTGTTGATACGGCGCTTGCCCAGCAAGGGCAGCGTCACCCATTCGTCCACCGAAGCTGCCCCACTGGAGCCGACCAAACGGCTTTCCGCAAAGTCAGGCGCCGGGGGTACGGGAGCCGGCGCTTCAGGGGCCGCCTCCGGCAGACCTGCCACGGTATCCAGGTCGGTTTCAACCGAAGACATGGTGAGCGACGAATTCAGGTTCTCAACAGCGGGCATGGTGCAGCTTTCTGGATGGGCCCTAAGCACTGATGCTCAGAAAAGAAGGAAGTTGGGACAAGGTCAGCAGGTTGATTTCCTGCCATGAAACACCGGCCGCATCGCTGTATGTGCGGCCGAAGTAGGTGGGCGCCCCGTCTTCGGGTGGGGCAGAGGAGGCAAATGAATCGTTACCGCGCAGGCCGCTGAGCTGGTCGACCAGCAAGGCGCAATTCACATCCATGGCGCCATTGAATGACAGCAGACTGCAGTCCGGCAAATCCGACTCAGCGCGTGTACTTGGTGCATCCGGTGCCATGAAGCGCAGCAGGTCCACCACGCCGCACAGACCGCCGCGCAGATTCGCCACACCCAGAAACCAGGGTTGGGTATAGGCGGCCGGCTGCACCGAAGTCCACGGAAAAATTTCGCCGCATTGGGCCAGGGGAAACAAGTAGCGCCCCGTCCCCACATAGATGGCCAGCCAGCGCACCGACAAGCCTTCGTTGCGGGCGGCTTGCAGCCGGGAGGCTAGCCGGGTTTGCAGTTCTCGGAGTGCTTCACGATTCGCCATGGGTGCAGTCGCCTTAGCCCAAGGCGCTGATCTTGGCCTTCAGCTCGGCGGCGTTCACCGGTTTGGTGATGTAGTCGCGCGCTCCCTGGCGCATGCCCCAGACCCGATCGGTTTCCTGGTTCTTGCTGGTGCACATGATGATGGGCACATCCGCAAAGTCGGGGTTGCGGCTGATGGTGCGCGTCAGCTGAAAGCCGTTCTGCCCAGGCATCACCACGTCCATCAGGATCAGGTCGGGTTTTTGCTCGGCCAGTCGACGAAAAGCCTCTTCGGCGTTCTCCGCCGTGCGCACCGACATGCCCTCTTTTTGCAGCAGCTCGGTGAGGTACAACAATTCTGTTTTGGAATCGTCCACGATCAGTACGTTGTGGATAGTCATTCGTCAGATCCTTGCACCACGGCACCAAACTGCTGTACGGCCTGGAGCAGCTGGTCTTTGGTAAACGGTTTGGTTAAATAGTCTTGCGAGCCCACCATGCGGCCACGCGCCTTGTCGAAAACACCGTCTTTGGACGACAACATGACCACCGGGATGGACGCAAACTTGGGGTTGCGCTTGATGATGGCGCAGGTTTGGTAGCCGTCCAGCTTGGGCATCAGGATGTCGCAAAAAATCAGCTGCGGCAGGTGGTCGTTGATCTTGGACAAGGCGTCAAAGCCATCTTCGGCCAACAACACCTCGTGCCCGCCTTGTTTCAGGAATATCTCGGCACTACGACGTATCGTATTGCTGTCGTCCACCACAAGGACTTTGAAGGTCGTGGCTGTCGTACTCACGTGGCACCGCTCCTCATTAGGACTGGACAACGCGGACGGTCGCCGCGCATCAAAGTTGAACCATCTCGAAATCTTCTTTACGAGCCCCGCATTCGGGGCAAGTCCAGTTCATGGGCACCAAAGCCCACGCGGTTCCAGCGGCAATGCCATGCTCGGGCGAACCCGTAGCTTCGTCATAAATCCACCCGCAAATCAAACACATCCAAGTTTTAGGGTCAGTCACAGCTTAAAGGGCCTTCGAATAGAATGCAACGGATTGTATAGACGCAGTTTGACGGCCTCGCCAATTTGCTCGCGCCCCCTGCCGAATTAGGCCCATGAACTCCCCCAAATCCCCAAAAAAGCCCGCCACCAACGACCCGCTCGACGAGGTCCATGAGCCCGAAGCCGCCGATGAAGACCTCGCCGGACCGGCCTGCGTCATGGTCTTCAACGCCAGCGATCCCAGCGGCGCAGCCGGCCTGGCAGCCGACACCACGGCCATCGCCTCGGTCGGCGCGCATGCCCTGCCCGTCGTCACCGGCGCCTATGCCCGCGACACCGGCGAGATCTTTGAGCACTTCTGCTTCGACGAAGAAGCGGTCACCGAGCAGGCCCGCGCCGTGCTGGAAGACGTGGAAGTGCAGGTCTTCAAGGTCGGCTTCGTCGGCAGCCCGGAGAACATCAGCGCCATCGCCGAAATCACCTCCGACTACGCCGAAGTGCCGGTTGTCGCCTATATGCCCAACCTTTCGTGGTGGGACGAAGACAAGATCGACGAGTATCTGGACGCATTCCGTGAGCTACTGCTGCCGCAAACCACGGTGTTGGTTGGAAACCACAGTACGCTGCGCCGCTGGCTGCTGCCCGACTGGGATAGCGAGCGCAACCCCACGCCGCGCGACATCGCCAAGGCCGCCGCCACCATGGGCGTGCCCTACACCCTGGTCACCGGCATCCCCTTGCCCGAGCAGCATGTAGAAAACGTGCTGACCAGCCCCCAAGCGGTGCTGGTGAGCGAAAAGTTCGAGCTGTTCGAAGCCGTTTTCACCGGCGCGGGCGAAACCCTGTCCGCCGCCTTGGCCGCCCTGCTGGCCAGCGGCAGCGATCTGGCCGAAGCCACCAATGAAGCCATGAGCTACCTGGACCGCTGCCTGGATGGCGGTTTCCGCCCCGGCATGGGCCACATCCTGCCCGACCGCATGTTCTGGGCCCAGCCCGAGGACGACGCGGCAGACGATGGCTCCGACCCCGACCAAACCCTCGACGAAGAAACCCTGCGCGCCATCGCCGCACTGGAAGCCCCGCCCCATGACCACCGCCACTGATAAAAACCAACAACTGTTTGAACGCGCGCTGAAGATCATCCCCGGCGGCGTGAATTCCCCTGTGCGCGCCTTCAAGGCGGTCGGCGGCACGCCGCGCTTTGTGCAGCGCGCCCAGGGCGCCTATTTCTGGGACGCCAACGGCCAGCGCTATACCGACTACATCGGCTCCTGGGGTCCGATGATCCTGGGCCACGGCCATCCGGCAGTGGTCGACGCGGTGCAAAAAGCCTTGCTCGAAGGCTTCTCCTTCGGCGCTCCGACCGAGCGCGAGGTCGAGCTGGCCGAGGAAATCCTGTCCCTGGTGCCGTCGATGGAAATGCTGCGCCTGGTCAGCTCCGGCACCGAAGCGGCCATGAGCACCATCCGCCTGGCGCGCGGCGCCACCGGCCGCAACAAGATCATCAAGTTCGAAGGCTGCTACCACGGCCATGCCGACGCGCTGCTGGTGAAAGCCGGCTCCGGCCTGGCCACCTTTGGCAGCGCCACCAGCGCCGGCGTACCGCCCGAGGTGGTGCAGCACACCCTGGTGCTCGAATACAACCACATCGCCCAGCTGGAAGAAGCTTTTGCGCTGCACGGCAAGGACATCGCCTGCCTGATGATCGAACCCATCGCCGGCAATATGAACTTCGTGCGCGCCAGCGTGCCCTTCATGCGCCGCTGCCGCGAACTCTGCACCCAGTACGGCGCCCTACTGGTGCTGGACGAGGTGATGACCGGCTTCCGCGTGGCGCTGGGCAGCGCACAAAGCGTTTATGCCAAGCACATTCCCGGCTTTGCACCCGATATGACGGTGCTGGGCAAGGTGATTGGCGGCGGCATGCCGCTGGCGGCCTTTGGCGGCTCGCGCGCGGTGATGGAACACCTGGCGCCCATGGGTGCGGTCTACCAGGCCGGCACGCTGTCGGGTAATCCGGTGGCTACCGCTTGCGGTTTGGCAACCTTGCGCGAGATCCGCAAACCCGGCTTCTACGAGGCGCTGGCGCAATCCACCCAGTCGCTGGTCAGCGGCCTGCAGGCAGCGGCCGATGCAGAGGGCATGGCCTTCTGCAGCGATAGCGAGGGTGGCATGTTCGGCTTCTTCCTGCTGGACCAGCTGCCACAGAACTACCCCCAGGTGATGAAGACCAGCGGCCCGCGTTTCAACCAGCTGTTCCACGGCCTGCTGGACCGCGGCGTGTACATCGCACCGGCACTGTACGAGGCCGGTTTCGTCAGCTCGGCGCACACGCCAGACGATATTGCGACGACGATTGAGGCCGCGCGCGCGGTTTTCAAAGAACTATCAAAAGCATAGCTGCCTGCGTAGGTAGTACCTGCGCTAGAGGTCGATTTGACGCCTAAATTTTCAATGGAAAATTGAAAATGCGCGGTAAAGCCTGAAACCTAGGGGCGGGTTCAGGCGTTTAATCACCATCATGAAAAACATTCTCATCCTCAGCGCACTGACCTTGGCGTCAGGCCTTGCAGCCGCCCAGGAAACCGGGCGTGTCTTGTCGTCGACACCCATCATCCAGCAGGTAGCTGTTCCGCGCCAGGTGTGCAGTAACCAGCAAGTAGCGGTCGAGCCACAACGCTCCGGCGCCGGCGCCCTGATGGGCGGTATCGCCGGCGGTGCCATGGGTAATGCCGTGGGTGGCGGTAGCGGCCGGGCCGCAGCCACCATGCTGGGCATTGTGGGCGGCGCGATCCTGGGCGACCGGATCGAAAGCCCCGGCCCGACCCAATTGCGCAATGTGCAGAGCTGCAACACCCAGACCTTCTTTGAAAACCGCACTGCGGGCTACAACGTGGTCTACGAATTCGCCGGCAAGCAGTACACCACCACCATGGCGAACGACCCCGGCCCAACCATCCCGCTGCAGGTCAGCCCCATGGGTGGTAACAGCATGCCCCCGGTGCGCGCTCCGGTGCAGACCATTTCCGGTGACTACTACCAACCCCAGCCGGCCTATGCCGAGCCCACCTATGCCACGCCAGTGGTGGTGCAGCCCGCGCCCTACTACCGCCCCGCCATCCCAATTGGCGTGGAGTTGAACTTCGGCTACAGCCGCGGCTACGGCCACTGGCGCTGAGAACCCGGCGCTCACCCAATAAAAAAGACCGCAGCCGCGGTCTTTTTTATTGCTATAACTTATATAGCTGCCTGCGCAGCATCTATCTGCACCAGAAGTCGATTTAGCATATAAATCAAGCGACTTGGCGCATCTCCAGCATCTCCAAGTCGGCGATCCAGTCGCCGGCCTGGGCCCGGAACGCCGCGCTGTGCGGGCCGGCCAGATGCTTTTCCCACGACGCACGGTCTTGCCACCGTTCATAAAACACCACCTTGCCCGGCTGGTTCAGGTCTTCGTGCAACTCATAGGCGATGCAGCCCGGTTGCTGGCGCGACAAGGGCACGAGTGCGGTTTGCGCAGCCACCAGAGCGGCTTCCAGGCCCGGCTTGGCTTGCACGCGGACGATGATGACGAGATCGGACATGGAGAATTCCTGGGGAAAAAGTAGATAAGGGCGCGATGTTACGGCGCCGGCTGGGACAGCACCCAGCGCGCCAGCGCCTGGGCGTCGGCTTCGGACACATGGGGCTGGCGCGGCATGCTGAGGCGCCCCCAGGTGCCGACGCCGCCGCTGCGGATCTTGCCAGCCAGGCGTTGCGGCGCCTCGGCATCACCCCGGTAGCGGGCCGCCACCTGGGCGAAGCCCGGGCCGACCTGCTTGCGCACCAGGCCGTGACAAGACATGCAGCCGTAGTCCTGGGCCAGCTCGGGCGGCGAGGCGGCTACGGCCAGCCCCGTCCACAGGAGCAAAGCGGCCATGGCGCCCAGCCGCAGCATCTTTTTAGTGGCGGAAGTGGCGCACGCCGGTCAGCACCATCACCACGCCGCGCTCGTTGGCGGCTTTGACTACTTCATCGTCGCGCATCGAGCCACCGGGCTGGATCACGCAGGTCGCACCCGCGTCGATCACCACGTCCAGGCCGTCGCGGAACGGGAAGAAAGCATCGCTGGCGACAGCCGTACCAGCCAGGGTCAGGTTGGCATGGCCGGCCTTGATGCTGGCGATGCGTGCCGAGTCCAGGCGGCTCATCTGGCCGGCGCCCACGCCCATGGTCATGCCGTCCTTGCAGAAGACGATGGCATTGCTCTTGACGAACTTGGCCACCTTCCAGGCGAACAGCAGGTCTTGCAGTTGCTGCGGCGTGGGCTGCAGCGTGGTGACGACCTTCAGGTCGGCCAGCGCCAGTTCGTGGTTGTCGGCGGTCTGCATCAGCAGGCCCGAGCCGATGCGCTTGATGTCCATGGCGTTCTGGCCCTTGTCCCAAGCGGTCGCGCCGCCCGGTGGCAAGGCGATTTCCAGGATGCGGACATTCACCTTGGTCTTGAATACTTCCAGCGCTTCGGCGGTATAGCCGGGGGCCATCAGCACTTCAACGAACTGCTTCGAAATCTGTAGCGCAGCGTCCTTATCCAATGTGCGGTTCAGGGCAATAATGCCGCCAAAAGCCGAGGTCGGGTCGGTCTGGAAGGCCTTGCTATAGGCTTCCAGGCCATTCGCGCCGACAGCCACGCCGCAGGGATTCGCATGCTTGACGATCACGCAGGCCGGCACGTCGAAGCTCTTCACGCATTCCCAGGCGGCATCGGCGTCGGCGATGTTGTTGTAGCTGAGTTCCTTGCCCTGCAGCTGCTTGGCGGTGACCAGCGAGCCGGGCGCGGGATACAGGTCGCGGTAGAACGCAGCCTGCTGGTGCGGGTTCTCGCCGTAGCGCAGGTCCTGCAGCTTGACGAAGCGGCCATTGGTTTGCGCGGGGAACTGAGAGTGGCTGCCGTCTTCCTGGATGGCGGACAGGTAGTCGCTGATCGCACCGTCGTACTGGCTGATGCGGTTGAACGCGGCCACCGACAGGGCGAACTTGGTCTTCTGGCTGACGCTGCCGGTAGCTTGCAGCTCGGCCAGCACCGTGGCGTACTGGCTGGCGTCGGTCAGCACGGCCACGTCTTTCCAGTTCTTGGCGGCGCTGCGCACCATGGCAGGGCCACCAATGTCGATGTTCTCGATCGCGTCTTCCAGCGTGCAGCCGGGCTTGGCCACCGTCGCTTCAAACGGGTACAGGTTGACCACCAGCAGGTCGATGGTGTCGATGCCGTGGGTTTTCAAAGCAGCCATGTGCTCGGGGAAGTCGCGGCGCGCCAGCAGGCCGCCGTGGACCTTGGGGTGCAGGGTCTTGACCCGGCCGTCAAGCATCTCGGGGAAGCCGGTGTGGTCGGCCACCTCGGTCACGGGCAGGCCGTTGTCGGCCAGCAACTTGGCGGTGCCGCCGGTGGACAGCAGGCCAACGCCCAGGGCGTGCAGTGCGCGGGCGAGTTCCAGGACACCGGTTTTGTCAGAGACGGAGAGAAGTGCGTTCATGGGGTTCTAAAGGTCAGGGAGTCAAAATAAAAAGGGGCAGGCGCGGGGCTTATTCCATCAGCCGGTGGTCCAGCAGTTTCTTGCGCAAGGTGTTGCGGTTCAGCCCCAGCCAGGCGGCGGCGCGCGACTGGTTCTGGTCGGCCTGGGCCATCACCACTTCGAGCAGCGGCTTCTCGACCACCCGCACCATCATTTCGTACATGCCTGCGGGTTCGATGCCGTCCAGGTCTTTGAAGTAGCTCGCCAGACTCAGGCGCACACACTCATCAATACTTTTTTGGCTCACGCTGCGCTCTCCAGATCGGATTCTTGTTCTTGCTCATTCATGCTGTGGGCGACCGGCATGCGGTCCATGGCGGTCGCCAATTCGGTAAAAAAATCGTCCACGGCGGCCAGTTGCAGCTGCGGGTCTTCCAGCAGGTTCATGCGGGCGCGGAAGTCCTCGCCGCCGGGCAGGTTTTTGACGTACCAGCCGATGTGCTTGCGCGCGGTGCGCACGCCGCTGAATTCGCCGTACAGGCTGTAATGGTCTTCCAGGTGGTCCAACAGCAGACGACGCACCTCGGCCACCAGCGGGGGCGCCAGGTGCGTGCCGGTGTCCAGAAAATGCGCGACCTCGCGGAAGATCCAGGGCCGGCCCTGGGCGGCGCGGCCGATCATGACGGCGTCGGCACCGGTATAGGCCAGCACATCGCGGACTTTCTCGGGGCTGGTCAGGTCGCCATTGGCCACTACCGGCACGCGCACCGCGGCCTTCACGGCAGCGATGGTGTCGTATTCGGCCTGGCCCTTGTAGCCCTGCTCGCGGGTGCGACCGTGCACGGTCAGCATCTGCACGCCGGCCTGCTCGAACTGGCGCGCCAGCGCCACCGCGTTCTTGTTGTCCTGGCTCCAGCCGGTACGCATCTTCAGGGTGACGGGCACGCCGTGCGGGGCGCAAGCAGCAACCACGGCCTCAACGATGGCCAGGGCCAGGGGTTCGTCCTGCATCAGCGCCGAACCTGCCCATTTGTTGCACACCTTCTTGGCCGGGCAGCCCATGTTGATGTCGATGATCTGCGCGCCGTTGGCCACGTTATAGGCTGCAGCCTCGGCCATCATGGCCGCATCGGTGCCGGCGATCTGCACGGCAATGGGTGCCACTTCGCCGTCGTGGTTGGCGCGGCGCGATGTCTTCAGCGTGTTCCACAAATCACGCCGCGAGGTCACCATTTCGCTGACCGCATAGCCCGCACCCAGGGTTTTACACAGGCGCCGGAACGGCCGATCCGTCACGCCAGCCATGGGCGCGACAAACAAACGGTTCGCTAAAGCGTACGGGCCGATGTGCATGGGAATAGGAACAAGCGCCGGCAGGGCGCAAAGGGTATTTTTGGGGGGAGACGCATTCTAACTGCTCAAAATTTCAGCAATTGAAATGCGCTACCCCATGGCGGAACTTCGGCGACAGCCGGCCCGCAGGCACTAATATGCGCGCATGTTTGAAAAGCGATTGATCGTCTGGCTGCTACTGTTGTCCTTCTTGCCCGGGTGTTCGACCACGCTGCGTGCCCAGCCTTTGGCGGTGGAAGAACCCAGCACCGAAGCCCCTGAAACCGCCCCATTGGCCACCAATCCATCCGACTTCTGGGCCACCGACCTGGGCGCAGGTACGGCTCAGCGCGGCAAAGCCAGCTGGTACGGCAAGCGCTTCCACGGCCGGCGCACGGCCTCGGGCGAAGTCTTCAAAATGTCGGAGCTGACGGCGGCCCACCGCACCCTGCCCTTGCTGAGCTACGCCAAAGTGACCTTGCTGAGCAACGGCAAAAGCGTCATCGTGCGCATCAACGACCGGGGCCCGCACATCCTCACCCACCGCATCATCGACCTGAGCCAGGCGGCAGCGGCCGAACTGGGCTTGCTGTCCATGGGCACGGGCGACGTGCTGGTGGAGCGGGTGGTGGCGCGCGACGTTGGCGACCCGCCTTCGCTATCGAAAAAATAGCTGCATACGCAAACAGCCTGCACGCTGGCAGGCTGTTTGGTTATGAACTCAATTCAGGCAGCAGCGAAAACGCCGCCGCCCCGGAGATGGCATTTCAGTGAAACTGCTCTTCTTCGGTCGAGCCGGTCAAGGCTGTCACACTGGACTTGCCACCCTGGATCACCGTGGTCACTTCGTCGAAGTAACCCGTGCCCACTTCCTGCTGGTGCGACACAAAGGTGTAGCCACGGTCGCGGGCAGCGAACTCGGGCTCTTGCACCTTCTCCACATAGGCCGACATGCCGCGCTTCACATAGTCCTGCGCCAGGTCGAACATGTTGAACCACATCGAGTGGATGCCGGCCAGCGTGATGAACTGGTACTTGTAGCCCATTGCGCCGAGTTCGCGCTGGAACTTGGCGATGGTCGCGTCGTCCAGGTTCTTCTTCCAGTTGAACGATGGCGAGCAGTTGTAGGCCAGCATCTTGCCGGGGTGCACCTTGTGCACGGCGTCGGCAAACTTCTTGGCGAAGGCCAGATCGGGCGTGCCGGTTTCGCACCACACCAGGTCGGCGTAATGGGCGTAGGCAATCGCGCGGCTGATGGCCTGGTCGATGCCCTTCTTGGTCTTGTAGAAACCTTCGGAGGTGCGCTCGCCGGTGATGAAGGGCTTGTCGTTCTCGTCGTAGTCGCTGGTCAGCAGGTCGGCGGCTTCGGCATCGGTACGGGCAATCACCAAGGTCGGCACGCCGCAGACGTCGGCGGCCATGCGGGCGGCGATCAGCTTTTGTACGGCTTCGGCAGTAGGCACCAACACCTTGCCGCCCATGTGGCCGCATTTTTTCACCGATGCCAACTGGTCTTCCCAGTGCACGCCGGCAGCGCCGGAGTTGATCATGGCCTTCATCAGCTCGAACGCGTTCAGCACACCGCCGAAACCGGCTTCGGCATCGGCCACGATGGGCGCGAAGTTGTCGATGTAGCCTGCGTCGCCAGCGTCGATGCCCTTGGAGTGCTGGATCTCGTCGGCACGGCGAAACGTGTTGTTGATGCGCTCAACCACTTTCGGCACCGAATCCACGGGGTACAGCGACTGGTCGGGGTACATGGCGGCGTAGCCGTTGTTGTCGGCAGCCACTTGCCAGCCGGACAGGTAAATGGCCTTCACGCCGGCCTTCACCTGCTGCATGGCCTGGCCACCGGTCAATGCGCCCAGGCAGTTCACATAGGCTTCGGTGTGCAGCAAGTCCCAGAGCTTTTCAGCGCCGCGGCGGGCCAATGTGTGCTCGATGGGAAAGGAGCCGCGCAGACGCACGACTTCGGCCGCGGTGTAGCCACGTTTGATGCCCTTCCAACGGGGATTGGTGTCCCAGTCTTTTTGCAGAGCGGCGGCTTGTTGTTCACGGCTGAGTTGTTCGGTGATGGATTGCGGCATAAAAAGCTCCAGAGGTGGTTGAAACAGGGTCTGCATCTGCGGCGGGTTCCGCGGTGCCTGTGGAAAAATTTTAAGTCTTCTACAAGACTTTAAATACTCTTATGTCTTATATAAGATTAAATATTTCACCCAATAAAATCAACAGCTTATGGATATTTATCGCATTACGAAAAGAATTTCCGCTTCCCGAAAGAAAATGCGGCAGTGCAGCAATTGACGGTTTCGCAGAGCGGTTTTCATTTTTCGCATCGTGAAATGAACGAATGGGGCAGAAATTCCGCCCCAGGCGCGCCCCTATACTGCGCCGATGCAAGCCTGGATAGAGCACCTTTTGACCCTGTTGGCCCTGCCGCAATTCGGACTCAGCACGGTCTTTGTGGTGTCCTTCATCTCCGCCACGCTGCTGCCCATGGGCTCGGAGCCGGTGGTCTTCGGCCTTGTCAAGCTGAATCCGGAACTGTTCTGGCCCGCCATCCTGGTGGCCACCGCCGGCAATACCCTGGGCGGTGCGGTCGACTGGTGGATGGGCTTTGGCGCCCACAAGGTGGCCGACAAATACACCCACTCCAAGCACCATGTGCGGGTGCTCGGCTGGCTGGAAAGATTGGGGCCCAAAGCCTGCTTGCTGGCCTGGCTGCCGCTGGTCGGCGACCCGCTGTGCGCGGTGGCGGGCTGGCTCAAGCTGCCGTTCTGGCCCTGCCTGGGCTATATGGCGATAGGCAAGTTCATCCGCTACGTGCTGATGACCGGATCGCTGGTCTGGGCGTTCTAGCGAACGGCTTTAGAAGCGTTCGTGTTCGGCCAAGTAACGCCACTGGCCGGGCGCCAAAGCCGTCATCGGCACACGGCCGACACGGATGCGCTTGACCGAGCGGATCTGCAGCCCGGCGCTTTCGCACAGGTAGTCGATCTGGCCGGGGCGCTCACCTTTCAAGGCAAAGCGCAGTTTGGTCTCGGTTGCGTCCTCGTTCTGGCTGCTGACGCTGACCTTGGCGGGCGCCAGCAAGCGCTCGTGGTACTGCACCGGGTCGGCCAGCTTGCGCAGCATGCCGGGGGTGACTTCGCCCGCCACCTCGACGATCACCTCGTGCTCGATCAGGTCCGCATCTTCTTCCAGCTTGCGCACGACACGGCCGTCCTGGGTGTAGACCACCAGGCCGCTGGCCCGGCTGTCCATGGGCGTGGCCAGGCGCAACTGGGCGAAGTGTTTCTTCAGGGTGCGGATGCCGGAACGGTCGTCCGGCGTATGGTTTTCGCGCGTCAGCAGCGCCAGCGCGGCCTGTGCTTTGGGGCCCGGGCCGGCATCCAGCCCCGCGGTAAAACCCACGGGCTTGTGCAGCAGCAGGGTCACTGTCGGCGGCGCCAGCAAGGTGGCGTCCGGGTCGACCTCGATCTTCTGCGTGGTGACGCGGAAC
Source organism: Rhodoferax sp. OV413 (assembly GCF_900104385.1). Lineage (GTDB taxonomy): Bacteria > Pseudomonadota > Gammaproteobacteria > Burkholderiales > Burkholderiaceae_C > Rhodoferax_B. The sequence goes on from NZ_FNJA01000005.1 coordinate 201,742, forward strand.
ATCGGCTCCTCGACCAGCTGCCCATCCACCCGCACCCAGCCGCCTTCGATGTACTGCTCGGCCTCACGGCGGGAGCAGGCCAGCTGTTCAGCAAGGCGTTTGGCAAGACGAACCGGTTCGGTCATGGAGGGCTTACTACAGAATTAATAGCTGCTCACGCAGGTGGAATAAGCGCTAGCGGCCTAAAAAGCTTAAAGCTTACGAGCTGAACAGGAAGTTCATCACGTCGCCATCCTTGACCACGTATTCCTTGCCTTCGGCGCGCATCTTGCCCGCGTCCTTGGCGCCCTGTTCGCCCTTGTGGGCAATATAGTCGTCAAACGCAATGGTCTGGGCGCGGATGTAGCCCTTCTCAAAGTCGGTGTGGATCACGCCGGCCGCCTGCGGGCCGGTATCGCCCACGTGGATGGTCCAGGCGCGGACTTCCTTCACGCCGGCGGTGAAATAGGTTTGCAGGCCCAGCAGCTTGTAAGCAGAGCGGATCAGGCGGTTCAAGCCGGGCTCGGTCTGACCCAGTTCTTCCAGGAACATCTGGCGGTCCTCGTCGCCCATCTCCGACATTTCGGCTTCCAGCTTGGCGCTGATGGCGACCACGGGTGCGTTTTGCGCGGTGGCATAGGCGGTCAGGCGGTCCAGCATGGGGTTGTTCGTGAAACCGTCTTCGGCCACGTTGGCCACAAACATCGCCGGCTTGGCGGTGATGAAGAAAAACTGCTGCAACAGCGGCAGCTCTTCCTTGCTGAAGTCCAGCGTGCGCACCGGCTTGGCTTCGTTCAGCGCGGCCTGGCATTTCTCCAGAATGGCGACCAGCTTGATCGACTCCTTGTCGCCGGAGCGCGCGGTCTTGGTCACGCGGTGCAGGGCTTTTTCGGCCGCCGCCAGATCGGCCAGGCAGAGCTCGGTCTGGATGACTTCGATGTCAGAGATCGGGTCAACCTTGCCGGCCACGTGGATCACGTTGTCGTCTTCAAAGCAGCGCACCACATTGATGGTGGCGTCGGTTTCGCGGATGTGGGCCAGGAACTTGTTGCCCAGGCCTTCGCCGGTGCTGGCGCCGGCCACCAGGCCGGCGATGTCCACAAACTCAACAACCGCCGGCACGATGCGCTCGGGTTGGACGATCTCGGCCAGCTGGGCCATGCGCGGATCGGGCACTTCCACAATGCCGACATTCGGCTCGATGGTGCAGAAGGGGTAGTTTTCCGCGGCGATGCCCGCCTTGGTCAACGCGTTAAACAGGGTCGATTTACCGACGTTGGGCAGGCCGACAATGCCGCACTTCAAGCTCATAAAAATCCTTTGGAACACCCCCGGTCTTGCCCACTGCGTGTGGCCGCCAACCCCCTTGCAGGGGGCGTTTATTACTCGCCAGGGGTGGCGTAAACAACCGTCTAGTGTATGCGACGGGGGTTAGTCGAACTTGTAGTCCGCAGCAGCGGCTTGGCCGGTGCGCAATTCAAAGTCCACGCCGTCCAGCACGATGGCGTTCATGCCGAAGGCCACGGCACCGCCCACCACCGCGGTCTGGCGGTAGGTTTGCAGCATGTCGCCCACCGTGGGTGTGCTGATGGCAGTACGGGGGTCGATATTCGGGATCGGGCAACGCGGGCAGGGTTTGACCATGCGCAGCCGGGCTTCGCCCTGGGCGGTGGTCACCAGCAACTCGTCCAAGCGGTCTTCGTCGTGCGCGTCGATGCCGGACAGCACGATATTCGGGCGGAAGCGCTGCATGCCGACCTCGGCTTCGCCGGCCGCGGCCAGGCGCTGGTTCAGCCCGTCCAACGAAGCCTCGCTGATGACCAGCACTGCGTAGCCGTCGGAAAACTGGTTCAAACCCTCGGCATCGCCCGTCCACTGCGCGCTGGACAGCCGACGGTGGTCGGGGTTGAAGCGCACCAGCCGCAGGCTTTTACCCAAAAAGTCGCTGAACCACTGCGCGGCGACATCGCCCATGTCATACGCGGCCACGGTGTCTTTCCATACCGTCGCCTGCACGGGTTGCTCTACTTTATCTAGCGCGATGTGCAGAGCCAGCATGCCGGGAGCCCGTAAAACCATCTCAAAAGTCTTCAACTCGGGCTGGACCAGGGCCATGCGCGGCAGTTCGCGCTGGGTCACAAACACGCCCTGCGCGTCCACCACCATCCAGGCGCGGTCGAACTCCAGCCCGGTTTCCGTCAGCGTGGCCTGGGGCAGCTCCACCCCGGCGCAGGATTTGATGGGGTAGACAAACAGGCGGGTGATGGTGGCGCTTACGTCCATGGGGCGAATCCTTGGGGCAAATTCCAACATTGTGCCCGCCTCCTACAATCCCAGGACTGGACTTGGCACCCGCCGGGAGCCCCGTCCACCCAGACTTATTTATATGGCCCAACCCTTTGACATTTGTATCCGCGGCGCCGGCATCGTCGGCCGCACCTTGGCGCTGCTGCTGGCGCGCGACCGGCTGAGGGTGGCCCTGGTAGCCGACCCCGCGCACGCCGCCGCAGCCGACGACGTGCGCGCCTACGCGCTGAATGCCGCATCGCACAGCCTGCTCGAATCGCTGCGCTGCTGGCCCGACGCCGCCCACGCCACCACGGTGCAGCAGATGCATATCTGGGGAGACAAAGGCGGCGAGGTCCAGTTCGACGCTGCCACCCAGGGCGCTGCGGCCCTGGCCTGGATCGTCGACGTGCCCGCGCTGGAGGCCCGCCTGGGGGAAGCCGTGCGCTACCAGCCCATGATCGAGGTGGTTGCCGCGCCGGTCTCCGCCACGCTGACGGTGGTTTGCGAAGGCAAGGCCAGCGCCACCCGCACTGAGCTGGGCGTGGAATTCGACACCATGCCCTACCACCAGCAAGCGATTGCCACCCGGCTGACCTGCGAACACGGGCACGGCCAGATCGCCCGGCAGTGGTTCGACAACGGCGAAATTCTGGCTTTTTTACCCCTGCAAGGCGAAGCCGGGAACTCTGTGGCCGTGGTGTGGTCTGTGCAGGAGGACCGGGCAGCGGCGCTGCTAGCGCTGCCGCCCGAAGAATTTGCGCAAGCCCTGCAAACCGCCAGCCATGGCACCCTGGGCCATCTGACGCTGGACGGCCCGCGGGGCGCCTGGCCACTACACAAGGCGCAAGCCACCCGCTGGATTGGCAGCCAAGGCAAGAGCGCTTGGGTGCTGGCCGGCGATGCGGCCCACACCGTGCATCCGCTGGCCGGCCAGGGTCTGAACCTGGGCCTGGGCGACGCCGCCCTGCTGGCGCAGGTACTGCACGAACGGGACTACTGGCGCAGCGTAGCCGACACCCGGCTGCTGCGGCAGTACGAGCGGGCGCGCAAAACCGCGCTGCTGGCGGTAGGCGGCGCGACCGATGGTTTGCAGCAGTTGTTTGCGCGCGGCGACGCCACGACGCAAGGCCTGCGCAATTGGGGCATGAGGGGGTTTGAGCGCAGCGGCGGGGTGAAATCCTGGGTCGCGCGGCAGGCCATGGGATTAAAAACGCTCGGCTAAGAGCTTAGGTAGAACGCATATGACATTCTTGAAATTCGCAGCGGCCACGGCCATCGCCCTGGCCTGCCTGGGCGCCCAGGCCCAAGAGGCCACCATCCGCAAGAACCTGGCCGAGCGGATTCCGCAAATGCCCAAGATCGATGAGGTCAGCAAGAGCCCGATGGCCGGCCTGTACGAGCTACGGGTCAACGGCAGCGACATCATGTACACCGACGCCGAAGGCAACTTCCTGATCCAGGGCAACCTGATCGACACCAAGCTGCGCCGCAATCTGACCGAAGAGCGGGTCGAAAAGCTCAGCGCCGTGGACTTCGACGCCCTGCCCAGCAAGGACGCATTCACCATCGTGCGCGGCAACGGCAAGCGCAAGATCGCAGTGTTCGAAGACCCGAACTGCGGCTACTGCAAACGCTTCGAAAAAGACATGCAGAAGATCGACAACGTGACGATCTCGCTGTACCTGTACCCCATCCTCAGCGCCGACTCCACCGACAAATCGCGCAATATCTGGTGCTCCAAAGACAAGGCCAAGGCCTGGACCGACTGGATGCTGCGCAACCAGACGCCGACCCAGGCGGCGGCCAACTGCGACGCGCCAGCGCTTGCCCGCAACGTCGAATTTGGCAAAAAGTACCGCATCACCGGCACGCCGACGCTGATTTTTGCCGACGGCTCGCGCATCCCTGGCGCGATTCCGTCCGAGCAGGTCGAAGAGCACCTGGCCAAACTCAAGAACTAAGCGGCTGGCCACCCTCCCCCACGGGACGGCGTGGCGTTTTCAACACAGTCGCTAGCCGCTGGCGCGCAAGGCTTGTAAAAGCCTTGAGAATCGCGCCCATGCAAAAAACAACTACCGAGATTCTGGTGCAGCGCCTGGCCTACCTGGGCCTGCTGCCCTATGTGCTGCTGGCAGCGCTGGTGTGGATGGTGCCGGCCGACCTGCACCCCTTCATCGCCATCGCACTGGTCGGCTACGCCGCCGTCAACGCCGCGTTTCTGGGCGGCATCCACTGGGGCATAGGCCTGCGCCTGGCTGCGCCGACGCCGCGCTGGCATGTGGGCTGGGGTGGTGTGGTGATGTTGGTTGCCTGGGTCGCCGTGGTCATGCCCGCCTACGCCGGCCTGCCACTGCTAGGCCTGCTGCTGACGGTTTGCTGCGTGGTCGACCACAAGACCTGGCCCGGCGCCGAGCTGTCCGCCTGGCTGCCGATGCGCCTGCACACCACGGTGGTGGCGGTGCTGAGCTGCCTGCTGGGCGCCGCCGGCACCTAACAGGCAAAGACAGGTATGGGCCGTGGGGTATTCTTAGCCCCATGCCTACATCCTCAGCGCCCTGCCCTGTCCATTACCGCGTGGAGCTTGCCGACCTGCACGCCCATCTGTTCCGCGTCACGCTGACCATCGCCCAGCCCGCAGCCGTCCAGCGCGTGTCACTGCCGGTGTGGATTCCGGGCAGCTACCTGGTACGCGAGTTCTCCAAGAACCTGCAGCACCTGCAAGCCCGCCAGGGCAAGCGCGCCGTGCCACTGCAGCAGCTGGACAAGAACAGCTGGGAGGTCACGGCCAACCCCGCCAAGCCGCTGGTGCTGGTATGTGAGGTCTACGCCTTTGATACCTCGGTGCGAACCGCCTGGCTGGACGCAACCCGCGGCTTCTTCAACGGCACCAGCCTGTTCCTGCGGGTGCACGGCCAGGACGACGCCGCGCACAGCCTGGAGCTGGTAGCGTCCAAGCCCATCGCCCATTGGTCGGTGGCCACCGGCCTGGCAGCCACCGATGTCGACAGCGCCGGCTTCGGCCACTACCAGGCCAACAACTACGACGAGCTGGTCGACTGCCCGTTCGAGCTGGGCAGCTTCTGGAGCGGCGAATTCAAGGCCGGCGGCGTGCCGCACCGCTTTGTGGTGGCGGGCGCCCCGCCCTCGTTCGACGGCACGCGGCTGCTGGCCGACACCAAGGCCATCTGCGAGGAAGAGATCCGCTTCTGGCACGGCAAGCAGCGTGGCAGCAAAGCCCCGCACAAAAACTACGTCTTCATGCTCAACGCAGTGGACGACGGCTACGGTGGACTGGAACACTGCAACTCCACCGTGCTGGTCTGCAATCGCCGCGACCTGCCGCGCACTACAGAAGCCGATGGCAAAAAGCCCGCCATGCCGCCCAAGCGCGGCGAGGGCTACACCACCCTGTTGGGCCTGATCAGCCACGAGTACTTCCACACCTGGAACGTCAAGCGCCTGCGGCCCGCCGAATTTGCGCGCTACCAGTACGACGCCGAGCAGTACACCCGGCTGCTGTGGTTCTTCGAAGGCTTCACCAGCTATTTTGATGATCTGCTGCTGCGCCGCGCCGGCCTGCTGGACAACGCGGGCTACCTAAAGCTGCTGAACAAGACCATCAACCAGGTGCAGCAAACCCCGGGCCGGCTGCTGCAGTCCGTCACCCAGGCCAGCATGGACGCCTGGGTCAAGTACTACCGGCAGGACGAGAACACACCCAATGCCACCGTCAGCTACTACACCAAGGGCGCGTTGGTGGCCCTGTGCTTCGACCTGACCCTGCGCGGCGAAGGCCAGACCACACTGGACGAGGTGATGCGCACGCTGTGGACCCGCTGCCAGGGCGGGCCGATGCGCGAAACCGACTTTGCCGAGGTGCTGGCCGCGCTGGGCGGCCGCAGCTTCGACGCCGAAATCCAGGCCTGGGTGCACGGCACGGCCGACCTGCCCTTGAAAGACCTGTTGGCCGGCCACGGCGTGGCGGTGTTCGAAGATCCAGCCCAACTGGCCCAGCGCCTGGGCCTGCGCGTGGGCGAAAGCCAGGGCGTACAGGTCAAGGTCGTCATGCGCGGCGGTGCAGCCGAACAAGCCGGCATGGCAGCAGGCGACGAATGGTTGGCCGTGGAGCTGGCCGACGGCAGTGGCTGGCGCATGTCCAAGCTGGACGACCTGCTGCTGTATGCAGGCCCGGCCCGGCAAGTCACGGCCCTGGTGGCGCGCGACAAGCGCCTGCTGCGCCTGCCGTTGACCCTGCCCTCGGTGGCCAGCACCACCACCTGGCGCCTGGCCGCAGAAACCCCGCGCAGCATCACCGCCTGGCTGGAGTCCAGCCCCGAATAATTTATACAAAAACAGGCTCTGGCGCAGACTCCACTAGCGCCAGCAGCTATTTTTAATATAGCAAACCGTTTTCTTTTGAACCGAGGCGCCCCATGGACTACACAACCATCACCGTACGTACCGAAGCCGACAAGGTTGGCATCGTCACCCTGAACCGGCCCAAGCAGCTGAACGCGCTGAACGACCAGCTGATGGACGAGCTGGGCCATGCGCTCAAGACTTTCGACGCCGACGAAAACATTGGCTGCATCATCGTCACTGGCAGCGAAAAAGCGTTTGCCGCGGGCGCCGACATCGCCACCATTGCCAGCCTGAGCTTTGCCGAGGCCTATAAAACCGACTTCGTTTCCAGCAACTGGGAAACCATCCGCAGCGTGCGCAAACCGGTGATCGCCGCCGTCAGCGGCTTTGCCCTGGGCGGCGGTTGCGAGCTGGCCATGGCCTGCGACTTCATCATCGCCGCCGACAACGCCAAGTTCGGCCAGCCCGAAATCAAGATCGGTGTGATCCCCGGCGCCGGCGGCACCCAGCGCCTGCCGCGCGCCGTGGGCAAGTCCAAAGCCATGGACATGGCCTTGACCGGCCGCATGATGGACGCCACCGAGGCCGAGCGCAGCGGCCTGGTCAGCCGCGTCGTGCCGCTGGACCAGTTGATGACCGAAACCCTGGGCGCGGCGCTGATGATCTGCGACTACGGCCAGCTGGCCGTGATGGCCGCCAAGGAGGCGGTGAACCGCGCGTTCGAGGGCGGCCTGAGCGACGGCATCATGTTCGAGCGCCGCCTGTTCCACGCGCTGTTCTCCACCGCCGACCAAAAGGAAGGCATGGATGCCTTCATCGGCAAGCGCAAAGCAGTTTTTACCCACAGCTGAACAGCCGCCTAAAAACCGGTATATAATTTCGGGCTGTTGGTGATATAGCTCAGTTGGTTAGAGCGCAGCATTCATAATGCTGATGTCGGTGGTTCAAGTCCACCTATCACCACCAAAAACACTTAAAACCCGCAGAGCTACCGTTCTGCGGGTTTTTTCCGTTTCGGGCTCCGTTTTACCCAGCACCCCCATGAAATCGAACTTCTTCCGCGCCGCGCTCGTACTCGGCCTGCTGTCCGCGATTGGCCCCTTCGCCATCGACATGTATCTGCCGGCGCTGCCGTCCATCGGCCAGAGCCTGAACGCGTCCATCGGTGCGGTGCAGGCCAGCCTGATGGCCTTCTTCATCTCGCTGGGCATAGGGCAGCTGATCTACGGGCCAGTGTCCGACATGGTGGGTCGCAAGGCGCCGTTGTATTTCGGGCTGGTGCTGTTTGCTGTCGGCAGCGTGGGCTGCGCACTGGCGCCCGACATCCACACCCTGGTGGTGCTGCGCTTTATCCAGGGCCTAGGCGCCTGCGCCGGCATGGTGGTGCCGCGCGCCGTGGTACGCGACCTGCACACCGGGCACGATGCCGCACGGCTGATGTCGCTGCTGATGCTGGTGTTCAGCGTATCGCCCATCCTGGCGCCGCTGGCTGGCAGCTTTCTGATCGAGTGGTTTGGCTGGCGCAGCGTGTTCTGGGCAGTGACCGTAGCCGCCGGCCTGGGCTTGGTGCTGCTGGCGACCAGCCTGCCCGAAACCCGGCCGCAGTCCGAACGGGTGGACAGCACGGTGCGCAGCGCTCTCGCCGCCTACGGCGTGCTGCTGCGCGACCGGCATTTCCTGGGCCTGGTGTTCATAGGCGCGTTCGGCATCTCCAGCTTTTTTGCCTACCTGGCCAACTCGTCCTTTGTGCTGATCGACCACTACGGGCTGACGCCGCGCCAGTACAGCATGGCATTTGCGGCCAACGCAGCCTCCTTCATCGGAGCCTCGCAATTCACCGGCAAGTTGAGCCTGCGCTTTGGCCTGGTGCCGGTGGTCAAGGTGGCGGTGATCGGCTATGCGGCGCTGATGGCCTTGCTGCTGGCGCTGAACCTGGCCGGCATCGACCAACTGGAAGTGATGATGGTGCTGCTGTTCATTGGCTACGGCTTTCTCGGCCTGGTGGTGCCGACCACAGCCGTACTCGCACTCGAAGAGCATGGCGCGATTGCCGGCACCGCATCGGCGTTGATGGGCACGCTGCAGTTCGTCACCGGGGCGGTAGTGATGGCCTTGGTCGGGCTGTTTGTCGACGGCAGCGCCCGGCCGATGATCGCGGGCATCGCCGGCTCGGCATTGGTGGCGTTTGTATTGACGCGCAGCACCCTGGGCGGGCACCGTGCCGTGCCCGCGGCCACACCTTCGGCCTGACATCAGGCCAGTAACCGGGCCTCGGTCTCGCCGTATTTCAGCGTCCGTTCATCGGCGTTGAAACAGCCAGTGTGCTCGTCGCGGCCTTGCAGCAGAAAGCGCGCATCCGGCAGGCCTAAAGTGGCGGCGGCCTGCTGGCTGTTCTGGCCGATCACGCCGGCTTGCAGGCGGTTGATGATCACGCCCAGCCTGGTATCGGCAAAGTCTTTCATCATCCAGGCATCGCCATCGCTGTCGCCAAACACCAGGGCCGGGCCATAGCCTTTCTGGGCCACAAAAACATTCTGGATGCCGATGGTTTTGCCTGGACCCCAGTTGAAATGCCAGTCTTTTTTATACACATTGGTGTATTTGCCATTGGCCATTTCCAGTTTCAGGCCGAGCACGTTTTCGGCCGGGATGTTGTAGCCATAGACAGGGTTGCTCGCAAACACCCGCACCACATCGTCAATCGATGCGGTGGAAACATGGACATCGATGCCATTGGCGCGCAGCGCAGCCATCAAGGCCACAATTTCCGCATGTACCCGCATGCCGTAGAAATGCACCGGGGCCACACGGCCGGCACGGCCCGGCTGCTGCTCGCTGCTGGGAATCGCGGCCTGGTGCAAGCTCTCGGCCAGGTTGTAGGTAATTGAATCGGCCACCATCGCCTGCAGCTCGGCGGGCGTGAAGTTCTTATAAAAGTAAATGATCCACTTGTAGCCCACCTCCATCGGGTAGGTGTCGCACAGGGCGCCATACAGGTAGTAGAACTTGGCGCGGAAATTCTGGAACTGCGGGGTTTCGCGCAGCGCGGCCAAGGGCTGCGTGCCGCCCAGCGCTGCGCAGTGCGCGTACAGCCAGGCATAGGCTTCGTCGATGTCGGCAGCCAAGTCGGCCATTGCCACCGGCTGGCCGTCGAGGTTGGTGTAGTCAGGGTGGAACATGCCGTCGGGCACGCCTTGGCGCAGCACCTCGGCAAACTCTGCAGGCGTCAGCTTAAACAGCAGGTTTTCGGCCTGGTACAGCAGCAAGGACTCCTCGGTGTCGTTCATGATGCAGGTGTTGTCCCAGTCGAACACCGCATAGGGTTTGCGAGCCGGGTTGTAGTCTGGGCTGCTGTTGCCTACAGTCTGCAGCAGCTGGTTGATGGCACGGCGGTTGGCCGCCGACCAGCCCGCGGGCTGGTCGGGCAAAACAGAGGTATCGATCGCCATACTCAGACTACTTCTTCCAGTACGAGGAGGTTGTCGAAAGAGAAGCCGAGGGTGATGTTCTCACCGCGCTGCGGCAGCGTACGGTGGGGGTCGTTGAACACGTCCAGCGAGATCACTACCGTGTCCATGCGCACCCGGATACGCACCACGGCGCCCAGGAAGTTGACCTCCTCCACCGTCGCCGCCAGCGAATTGCGACCCGGCGTGGGCCCCTCCAGCGCGATGGCTTCGGGGCGGATTGCCAGCGCCCGGGTTTGCCCGGTCACGGCACCTTGTATGGAATTCGAAGTCACCAATGGCTGGCCATTGACCGATATCTGGCCGGCCGCGGCATCCACCACCACACCCGACAGCAGATTGAGGGTGCCGACAAACGAGGCCACGAAACGGGTGCGCGGAAAATTGTAGACCTCGCTGGGCGTGCCGATCTGCTCGACCCGGCCTTCGCTCAGCACCACAATGCGGTCGGAGATCGACAAGGCCTCTTCCTGGTCGTGGGTGACGAACACCGAGGTGATGCCCAGCTCGCGCTGCACGGCCCGGATTTCCTCGCGCAGCGAGACACGGATCTTGGCGTCCAGGGCCGACAAAGGTTCGTCCAGCAGCAGCACCTGCGGCTTGCCAGCCAGCGCACGGGCCAAGGCCACGCGCTGCTGCTGGCCGCCGGACAGCTGCCAGGGGTAACGCGCACCCAGGGCCGCCAGGCCGATGAGCTTGAGCATCTCGGTCACACGCACGTGGATCTGCTCCACCGGCATCTTAGCCACCTTGAGGCCAAAGCCAATGTTCTCGGCCACGGTCATATTGGGGAACAGCGCATACGACTGGAACACCATGCCGATGTTGCGCTGGCTGGTCGGCGTGTGGGTGACATCCTTGCCATCGAACTTGATGACCCCGCCGGACGGCCCCTCGAACCCCGCCAGCATGCGCAGGATGGTGGTCTTACCGCAACCCGAAGGGCCGAGAAAGGTAATGAACTCACCGCGTTCGATGTCCATGGTGAAGTCGTGCACCGCCGTTTGGTTGCCGAAGACTTTTTTCAGATGGGAGATTTCAAGGAAGGCCATGCGCTGCTTTTCTGTAGACGGAATTTATTGCTTGGCGTTCTTGGCATTGCGCCCGAACACTTGGATCAGGCCCATGGAAGCCCAGGTGATCAAGAAGGCCATAATGGCCAGCGCCGATGGCTCATACGCCTTGTTGGCACCCACCAGCTGCAGATACGGGCCAAAGGCCGGACGGTTCAGCAGGCTGGCCATGGTGAACTCGCCAATCACCACCGCGAAAGTGAGGAACGAGCCCGACAAGATCGCCGAGCGCACATTCGGGAAGATCACCTTGAACAGGATGGTGAAAGTGCCGGCGCCCAGCACCTCGGCTGCCTCGGTCAGGGTACGCACATCGATAGTCCGCAAGCCGGTATCGATGGAGCGGTACATGTACGGTAGGGACAAGGTGACATAGCTGCAGACCAGCAGAAAGTCGGTCGCCCGCTCATTGCCGGTCAGCGGTATCCACGAGTTGCTGCCAAAAATACGCAGGTAGCCAAACACGATGACGATGGCCGGAATCACCAGCGGCAGCAAGGTGATGAACTCGACCAGCGGCCGCAGCTTGGGCAGACGCAACTGCACCCAGTAAGCGGTGGGCACCACCAGCAGCACACCAACCACAATGGTCACCAGCGCCATCACGATCGAATAGCCGAACGTGGCCTGGAACTGCGGGTCGCCAAACACCACGCGGTAGGCCTCGAAGCTGTACTCGCCACGTAGCATGCGCAGGCTGAACTCAAAAGTGGCGATCAGCGGAATCAGGAAGTAGCTGGCACCGACGCCTATGGCGATCCAGGCACCCAACCGAGAAGTAGGTTTCATGTGCGCCCCTTTTCCGATTTGCTGCGCAGCCAGATATAGCCCGCATTGGAAATACCGGTGATCACCACCATGCCCAGAGCCAGCGCGTAGCCCAGGTTCGGGTTGTGCAGCACGTCGCCACGGATCTGCGCGAACAGCAGAATCGGCACGATGTTCAAGGAGCTGCCGGTCAGTGCATAGGCCGTGGCCACCGCACCAAAAGCATTCGCAAACAGCAACAGCATGGCGCCCATGATGCTGGGCCACAGCACCGGCAGCGCCACATAGCGCCAGTAGTGGTAAGCCGAGCCGCCCAGGCAGTCGCAGGCCTCGCGCCACTCGCGTTTCAGCCCTTCAAGGGCAGGCGAAACGATCAGCACCATCAGGGGAATCTGGAAGTACAGATAGGTCAGCGTCAGCCCGGTAAAGCTGAGGATGCTGAAGCCGGTGGAGTACAGATCGAACCCCAGGTACTTGCGCATCAACGCGGTGACCAAACCGACCCGACCCAAGGTGGCCAGGAAGGCAAAAGCCAGGGGTACGCCGGCAAAATTGGAAGCCACGCCGGAGAAGGTCATCAGCGTAGGCCGTATCCATTCGGGCAGCTTGCCTTGCACCGCAGCCCAGGCCAGCAGAAAGCCGATGATGCCGCCGCCCAAAGCCGAGGCAGCACTGATGCGGAAGCTGATCCAGTAGGCGTTGAGAACGTTGTCGTCCGCCAGGCCGCGGATATTGGCCAACGTGAAGTGGCCGGCTTCGTTCTGGAACGCGCCGACCATCAGGTAGGCGGTTGGCAAAATCAGAAACAAGGTGGCGAACACCAAGAACGGCAACACGCCCAACCAATGCCAATTCAGCCCGCCACCGGGCTTGGGCGGCGCAGCAGCGGGCCCAGAAGTCAAAGAAGTAGTCACGTACGCTGCGCCTTTCAGCCAAGCACCAAACCCACCAGGGAGCGGGTGCAGCCGCTTCGGCCGCACCCGCGCTATGAACGCACCAGGCGTTCGGCGCTTACTTCACAGCAGCGCCAACCACCGTATCCCATTGCTTGGTGATCACTTCCTTGGCTGCGTTCTGCTGGTCCAGCGTGGGGAACAGCGCCTTGGCGTAGCCTTCGGCCGGTGGCAGTTTGTCCAACATGGCTTTGGGCAGCTTGTTCTTGGCTACCAGGTCGTTGAAGCGGATGGGGTGGCAGTAGCCGTCCAGCCAGGCGATCTGGCCTTCGTCGGAATACAGGTATTCCATCCACAGCTTGGCCGCATTGGGGTGGGGAGCGTAGGCGCTGATGGCCTGCACGTAGACACCTGCAACCACGCCGGTCTTCGGCACCACTACCTGCACCTTGGGATTGCCCTTGAGTGCATCGCGGTCGGCCAGGGCGTTGTAATCCCAGCGGATGATGATCGGGGTCGTGCCTTGCGCTAGCGATGCGGCTTTGCCGATCACCGGCACAAAGTTGCCGGCCTTGTTCATGTCGGAGAAGTACTTCAGGCCGGCATTGGCGGCTTTGGCGGGGTCACCACCACCAGTGGATATACCTGCGGCAAACACACCCTGGATAGCCTGGTTGGCGGAACGCGGATCGCCTGCCAATGCCACGGCATTCTTGTAATCAGCCTTCAGCAAATCACTCCAATCGGTTGGCACCTTGCTGACCAGGTCGGTGTTGACCTGGAAGGCCAGTACGCCGTAGTAGTCACCGTACCAGTAGCCTTCTGGGTCCTTGGACGAATCGGGGATGGTGGCCCAGTTTGCCACCTTATAGGGTTGCAGCAAACCGGCCGCCTTGGCCTGCGGACCAAATGACAAACCAACGTCGATGGTGTCGGGCGCCTGTGGGCCCTTGTTGTCCTTATTGGCCTTGATGGCTTCCAGCTCATCGCCTGAGCCGGCGTCTGGATTCAGCTCATTCACCTTGATACCGTACTTGGCCTTGAAGGCATCGATCATCTTGCCGTAGCCACACCAGGAACGCGCCAAGGCGATCACCGTCAACTCGCCCTCGGCTTTGGCCGCAGCGATGAGTTGGGCCGACTGGGCTGATGCGCTTTGTGCGCCACCCAGTGCTACGGCTGCGGCTGCTGATACAGCAAGAACTTTGAACATTTGACGCGGCATATCACTTCCTTTTGGTTATCCGTTAGAAACACATTTGACGGTGAAAGATCAGGGCCCCGCGAACGACCTCGGCGTGACGGCAAAGCCAGCACCCTCGGCAACAGCATTCGCAAACACCCAGCCTAGGCTGGCGATGTGGTCGCAAAATGTAAGTTCTGCTTACCCCGATTGCATACTAATAGCCCCCCTGAGCTTGCGCAATCCTAGTGGCGGTTTATGACCAATCCGCGACCATTCCGTGACATCAAGCAATATGTGGGCCAGAAAACCAGGGGATTTCATGCGCCAAAAGTGCTGCGTTACTATGCTGCTCCCGAGCTGCAACCGGGCCAAACGGCGAGCAATATCCGGGGCCGCCACTTTCTAAATTCGTCCTACAAAAAACAACAGAGATCCGATGCGCGACACCTTGCTTGGCCTTAGCTGGTACCAGATCATGCTGTGGGGCTGCATCTTCTTTGGCAGCCTGTACTGGGGCATGGGCGCACTCAACCAACTGATTACCCACCATCTGATGCCCACCTTGGGCCATGGCCGCACGCTGGACCCGCGTCCGCTAAGCCCCGGCCAGCGCGCGCGGGAGCAAACCCAATCTGCCCGCAGCGTACTGCTGTTTGGGTTGGGCAGCGTCGTGCCTTGGAGCTTTCTGCAATGGGGCTGGGCCGGGCTGGCAGTCAACCCCAGCGGATGGCAGATAGCACTGGAGATTGGGGTATTGGTGGTATGGAATGAAGTGCATTTCTATGCCAACCACTGGCTGCTGCACACCCGGTGGTTGCGCCGCTTCCACCTGCTGCACCACCGCTCGGTGGTGGTGACGCCGTGGTCCACCTACTGCTTCCATCCGGTGGAAACCCTGATGCTGGGCAATGTGCTGTTGTTGCCCATGCTTATGCACGACTTCAGTGTGTGGGCGCTGCTAAGCGTGCCGGTGTTCAGCATCGTCTTCAACAACATCGGCCATTCGAACTTCGACTTCTTGCCGGATGCCGACCGTGACCGTTGGTGGCTCAACGGCGCCCGCCGCCACCACCTGCACCATGCGTGCTACCACGGCAACTTTGGCTTCATGTTTCCGTTCATGGACCGATTGTTCGGCACCGCGCTGCCACCCGATGCGGCCCAGGCGCAGATCGCCCGCCATGGGCGCAAGCCCTGAACATGCTGCACTCTCCGCGTGACTGGCAGTCTGTGCTGTACCTGCTGCTACTGCCTGCGCTGGCGGCCTGGCAATGGCGTTATGGCTTTACCTGGTGGGTATACCTGCCCATGCTGTTCTTGACGCTGGGCATCAGCGTGGTCCACCACAACCACGCACATCTGAAGATGTGGCGCAGCCGCCCGCTGAACCGTGTGACCGACATCTGGCTGAGCCTGCTGCAAGGCCACCCCGGTTTCGTATTCCACGCGACCCACAACGCCAACCACCACCGCTACCGCCATGGGCCACGCGACGCGGCCCGTACCTACCGGTTTGGGGGCGACACCAACCACCTGGTCGGCTATCTGCTCCACCCGTTTCAGGCTACGGCCGCGCTGTATCCGCTGTTCTTTCGCTGGCTGGCCCGCTTGCAGCGCCGGTCGCCGGGAGCATTTCGGTATTGCCTGCTGCAATACCTGCTGGTGGGCGGCTTGTGGGCCGGCTTGGCCTATCTCGACTGGCAGAAGTGGCTGCTGTTCATCTGGACTCCACAGCTGCACGGACTGCACTGGCTGCTAGCCACCAACTACCTGCAGCATGCGCATGCAGACGGTGGTTCACGCATGGATTTCGCCCGCAACTTCGAGGGTTGGCTGAATCCGCTGCTGTTCAACATCGGCCTGCACACCGCCCACCACCTGCATGCACGCGCACACTGGTCCAGCTTGCCGATCCTGCACGCACGCTACCGCGGCCAGATTCACCCAAGGCTGAACTGCGGCGGACTGGTTCCGTATATGTTCACCACCTTTGTGCTGGGCCCGCTGCTGCCGCGTTGGCGCAGCCAGTCCCTGATGCAAACCACCGAGACTTCTTGATGCCCACCCGTTTTGAACGCGTCTATATCGAATCCGCCGGCTACTTTCTGCCTGGCGCACCGGTCAGCAATGCGGAGATGGAAGCCTTCATTGCGCCGATCAACCGCATCTCCGGCCGCATCAAGGCGCGCATCCTGGCCGAGAACGGCATCCAGTCGCGCCACTACGCGATCGACGCAGAAGGCAAAACCGTCATCTCCCACGCCCAAATGGCGGCCGCAGCAGCACAGGACTGCCTGGCGCGCGCCGGGGCCCGTATGGCCGATATTTCGTTGCTCAGCGTCGGTTCATCGGGTGGCGACGCGCTGATGCCAGGCTTTGCCAACATGGTGCAGGGCGAGATGGGCGCACCGCCGATGGCGACCCTGTCCAGCCAAGGCGTTTGCGCGGCCGGCGTCAGCGCCTTGCTGCACGCGGCCCAAGGGATTGAGCTGGGCGCCCACCACCAAGCCCTGGCGGTCTCCGCAGAAATGCCCTCACGCATGTTCAAGCGCAGCCGGTTTGGTCCGCGCGGCTACCAGAGCGATTTCGACGCGCATTTCCTGCGCTGGATGCTGTCGGACGGCGCCGGCGCCCTGCTGCTGGGCGATCGCCCGCTGGGGCTGCACGGCGCCAATGGTGCGGCCGGACGCTCCGGGGTGCGGCTCAAGCTGAATTGGATCCACCAACAGAGCTTTGCCGGCGACTACCCGGTCTGCATGCAGCTGGGCCTGAGCGAAGACCGCAGCACCTCGTTCCTCGACTACCCCAGCGCCAGCGAGGCCGAGGCTGCGGGCGCTCTGTCGCTGCGCCAGGACATCCGCCTGCTGCCGCATTTGTTCGATGTGTCCATCCACGAATACGTCAAACTGGTGAATGCGGGCTGGGTGCAATCCAGCGAGGTCGACCACTTTCTGTGCCATTACTCGTCCGAGAAATTCATCCCGGTCGTCGCCGACCTGCTGGCCAAGGCCGGGCTGGAGATTCCACGGGAGCGCTGGTACAACAATCTGCGCAGCCGCGGCAATACCGGGGCGGCGTCGATCTTCATCATGCTGGCCGAGTTCATCGACACGCATAGCCTGAAGCCGGGTGAAAAAATCCTCTGCTTCATTCCCGAATCCGGCCGCATCAGCGCCGCCTACATGCTGCTGGAAGTCGAGGCCGCCAATGCCCCGGTCACCCGCTCCGCGCCCGAGCCCGTCGCCCGCCCGGTCGACTCCATCGCTGCGCCACACGACCCGCAGCACGCGCCGGCCCCGCTGCAGCCACTGCTCACAGCCCTGGCCGGCATCTGGCATGGCTACCGCTCCCAGGTATGGCGCAGCCCGGTGATCCACAAGCTGGTGGCCGGGCAATTCAGCACCGCCGACTACCGCAACTGGACGGCCCAGTGGGTGCCCCAGGTGCGCGAAGGCAGCCGCTGGATGCGCGAGGCCGTTTCCGCGCTGACCGGGCCATTTGCCGAGCTCGGCGCGCTGATCGAAACCCATGCCAGCGACGAGCAGGACGACTTCCAGATCCTGTACCGAGACTACCTGGCGGCGGGCGGCAGCCTGCCGCTGGACGGCCTGCGCCGCAACCCCGGCGGCGAGGCGTTGAACAGCTACCTGCACGCCCTGGCCGCCACCGAGAATCCGCTGGGCTTGCTGGGTGCCATCTACATCATCGAGGGCACGGGCCAGCGCATCGTGCCCGCCCTGCTGCCGCTGCTGCGCCAACAGCTGCCGCTGCCGCCCAGCGCTTTCCGCTTCCTCGAATACCACGGCGCCAACGACGAAAACCACCTGGCCCGCTGGCTGGCCGCGGTGGAAATCACCCTGGCGCTGGACCCGTCGGCCGCAGAAGCGATTCTGCAAACCGCCCGCCATACCGCCCAGCTGTACCTGATGCAGTTTGAGCACATCGCCTAAGCCATGAAAAACCCGCCCGACTTCCTGACCCAAGCCCACGACCCGCTGGACCCCAACCCCTGGCTGGCGCTGTACCTGGACCAGAGCACGCCGCTGCCCGGCCATGTGAAGCAGGCCTGGCTGGCCGACTCATGCTCGGTGTCGCGGCAGTTTCTGCTGCCCTTTGTGCGGCCGCTGGCGCGTACCTGCATTGTGTTGATCCAGGTGGTCAAAGCCTTTCTGCCGCGGCGCTGGGCGGCATCGCGCCTGCTGCACTGGCTGCTGGCCGAAGGCCTGAAGCGGCTGGTATCGCCCGAGGCCAACTGGCTGGTGATGCGCCACTTCCACCTGGGCGGGCAAATTCTGGAGTTCATCGCCAAGAACGCCCCCACGCCCGTAGCCACCGCACCGCTGCAGCCGCTGCGCCTGGACGATCTGAAAGACGACTTCTTTCTGAAGCACGACCTGAACCTGTTCAACTTCGTGATCCGGCTGAACCAGGCCTTGCGCGCGGCCGGCCAGCAGCTGCAGCCGGTGGCGCAGCCGGACTTCAGCATGGTGCAGGAGCCGCCGATGGCGCTGGCGGATTTCCCCCATGGCCGATTGAACAAGATAGACCTGCAAACCGCCATCGAGTGCTTCACGCCGATCTACCAGCTGTTCCTGACGGACAACGACTTCTGGCGCGCCGCCAATTCGCTGCAGTTGGACGAAACCGTGGGCATCTACGTGGCCACCATTCTGAACACGCCGCAGCACCTGATCCTGCTCAACAACAAGCACCCACTGGTGCCGCTCAGCACCCTGCGGGCCGGCCACCGCCTGGTGGTCCATGGCCTGTCGACCGAGATGCTGCATGCGCTGCTGATGCAGATGAAGGCCGCGCAGGCCGCCGAGGCGCCGCCAGCAGCCGATTCCAGCCCCTCACGGTAAAATCCGCCCTCCACCAGCCTCTGGATGTACACCACGAACCGCTGCATGACTATCCCAGCCCCAACCCCATCAGCTATTAAAAATATAGCTACTTGCGCAGTACTTTCCTGCGCTAGCGCCTTATTTTCTTTAAATTCCTGGGCTCAGGCCCGGGAGTTCCCGGCCGCTGCCTTGCGCGGCTCGCTGGAAGTGACGGTGCCACCACAGGTTGTGCTCGATGGCAAAGTCGACCAGCTGTCGCCTGGCGCCCGTATCCATGGCACCAACAACATGCTGCTGCTGTCGGGCAGCCTGGTGGGCCAGAAGGTCAAAGTGAATTACATCCGGGAAATCAACGGCGCACTCTCCGAGGTGTGGGTGCTGACCGAGGCCGAGGCTGCGGTTAAACGGCCTACCGCCAATCCCTCTCGCTTCTTTACCTTTTTCGATTAAAGCCTGGGCCGCTGGTCGGCCCTGCGCACTGTGAGTTTCCCATGTCCAAAAAAGTCTTTATCAAAACCTTCGGCTGCCAAATGAACGAGTACGACTCGGACAAGATGGTCGATGTGCTGCATGCCGCCCAGGGCTACGAGGCCACGCAGAACGTAGACGAAGCCGACCTGATCCTGTTCAACACCTGCTCGGTGCGCGAGAAGGCGCAGGAGAAGGTGTTCAGCGACCTGGGCCGCATCAAGCACCTGAAGAAAAAGGGTGTGCAGATCGGCGTAGGCGGCTGCGTGGCCAGCCAGGAGGGCGCGGCCATCATCGCCCGCGCGCCTTATGTAGACGTGGTATTCGGCCCGCAAACCCTGCACCGCCTGCCCGAAATGCTGAACCAGCGCGCGCTGCAAAGCCGCCCGCAGGTCGACATCAGCTTCCCCGAGATCGAAAAGTTCGACCACCTGCCGCCGGCCCGGGTCGAAGGCGCCTCCGCCTTCGTCAGCATCATGGAAGGCTGCTCCAAGTACTGCAGCTACTGCGTGGTGCCGTATACCCGCGGCGAAGAAGTGTCGCGGCCGTTTGAAGACGTGCTGGTGGAAGTCGCCGGCCTGGCCGACCAGGGCGTGAAAGAAGTGACGCTGCTGGGCCAGAACGTGAATGCCTACCGCGGCACCATGGGCGGCACGGCCGAGATCGCCGACTTCGCGCTGTTGCTGGAATATGTGTCCGACATCCCCGGCATCGAGCGCATCCGCTACACCACCAGCCACCCGAATGAATTCACCCAGCGGTTGATCGACGCCTATGACAAGCTGCCCAAGCTGGTCAGCCACCTGCACCTGCCGGTGCAGCACGGCTCGGACCGCATCCTGATGGCCATGAAGCGTGGCTACACCGCTATGGAATACAAGAGCACGGTGCGCAAGCTGCGCGCCATCCGCCCCGATATGGCAATGAGCAGCGACTTCATCGTCGGCTTCCCGGGTGAGACCGAGGAAGACTTCCAGAAGATGATGAAGCTGGTGCACGACGTGGGCTACGACAACAGCTTCAGCTTCATCTTCAGCCCGCGCCCCGGCACGCCAGCGGCGAATCTGGCCGACGACACGCCGCACGCCGTCAAGCTGGCGCGGCTGCAGCACCTGCAGACGGTGCTGAACGACAGCGTGCGCTCCATTGCCGCCAGCCGCGTCGGCACGGTGCAGCGGATTCTGGTCGAAGGCCCGTCGAAACGCCCTAGCGCTGAGGGGCTGGAGCTGATGGGCCGCACGGAATGCAACCGCGTGGTCAACTTCCAGGGCCAGCAGCGCCTGGTCGGCCAGATGGTCGATGTACGGGTGACTGAAGCGATGTCGTTCTCGCTGCGCGGCGAGATCCTGGTGCAGGAAACCGCGGCGGCGGTCTAACTGTCGAGTTCGGCGCGCGCCATGTCGGCGTCCAGGTGCTCCATGGCATCCAGCGGCGCGGCGGCGGCGGCCTGCTCATAAAGCCGGGTGGCCTCGGCCATGCGCGGCTCGCCGTCCAGCATCACCAGGGCATTCGCGTATTCAACCATCGCAATCGCCGAGCCGGGGTTCAGGCGCAAGGCTTCCTGCAGCAGCTTCAAGCCCACGTCCTTGCGTACGCCATAGGTCATGCTACCAATCAGGGGGCCGACCTTGTCGATTACCTCGGCATGGAAGGCGCCCAGAGCGATGTGGGCACCCACATGGTGCGGCTGCAGGCGGATGGTTTTCTCCAGCGAATCCTTGACCTTGCCGCCCAGACCCCGCGCCAGCGCTTTGGCCACACTGATGCCTTGGCTGTAACGGCCCAGTGCATAGGCGTGCCAGTACCAGGCATTGGCATTCTGGGGATCGGCCTGCGCCTGGGCTTGGGCGCGCTCGGCAACGTCCATGAACAGGTCCAGCCGGGTCTTTTCATGCGGCTCCAGATAGGTGGCGTAGATGCTGATGGCCTTGTTGGCCACGGTATAGCCCGGGCCCCCGATCTGCAGCCCGGCATCGGCCGCCTTCTCGAACTCGCCGTTGTGGAACAGGGCCCAGGCCTCCAGCAGCGGCGCATCGGTGGGCAGCGGTTCGGAGTCGCCGCGGTGCAGCCGTTCCCAGCTCTTGGCGGTGCTGGCCGCATCAAACGCATATTCGCCCGGGTGGGGGAAAGTAGTCCATTGGGCCATGGCGTGTCTCCTGGGTGAATGGACGGGGTTCAGGTCGCGGTTTGGGCGGCCGGGCTGGCGTAAGCAGACACAAGGGTCCGCAAATGCTGGCGCTGGCTGGGCTCCAGGTAAGGCAGCAACAGGTTCAGCACATGGTGGGCACCGCGCAGCAAGGCCTGCTGGGCGCTTTCGGCCTCCAGCGCATGGCGCGGGTCGCGCACATACTCAAAGCTCAGCCAGTAGGTGAGCATGACCACCATGCTGGTCGCCGTGGCCTCGGCCTCGCGCGCGTCTATCTGCAAGGCACCGGCCTGGGCCATGCCGTCGAGCAGGGTTTGCAAGGCGCGGGTCTTGTGCTTCAGCACACCCTGGAAATGGGTCTCCAGGTGCCGGTTGTTGCTCAGCAGGTCGTTGAGATCGCGGTACAGGAAGCGGTACTGCCAGATCAGCTCGAACAAGGTGTGCATGAAGAACCAGGCGTCTTCCACGTCGCGCACGCCGTCGCTGGCGCTGAGCAGCTCGGTCAGGCCGCTCTCGTAGCGGTCGAACAGCGCGTTGATCAGCTCTTCTTTGGCGGGGTAGTGGTAGTACAGGTTGCCGGGGCTGATGGACAGCTCGGCCGAGATCAGGGTGGTGGAGACATTGGGCTCGCCGAACCGGTTGAACAGATCCAGCGTGACCTCCAGAATGCGTTCTGCGGTGCGGCGCGGCGCTTTTTTCGCCATGGATGTCTTCCCCCGTTATGGAAGACTGCACTCTACCCCAGGCATTCCGATAGTGGCACTAGGGATCGCGCTAGTGCATCCACAAACCCAAGGAAGAAATCAGGCGTCCGGCTTGGCCGCGCGGGCGGGTTTGGCCTTGGCGGTGGACTCTTGCTGGGCCACCAGGGTTTGCACCAGCTGGCTCAATTCTTCAATCCGGGCCGTCAACACCTCGACATCGCGGGCGGATGGCACGCCCAGCTTCTTCAAGGCCTTGGCCACCCGGTCCTCGAAAATATTCTCCAGCTTGTCCCACTGGCCGGTGGCGCGTTCAGAAATACCCTGGGCCATGCTGCTCATCTTGTTGGCCGCTTCGGCGAGCTTTTCTTCGGCCATGGCCTGCGACTTGGTCTGCATGCCGATGCCGTCTTTCACCAAGGCTTCAAAAACTTTGCTGCCCTCTTCCTGCGCCTTGGCAAAAGCACCCAGCCCTGCCAGCCAGATTTGCTGGGCCGAATCCTTGACGCTGGGCTTGGGGGGTACGTCGGAAGGGTTGTCGCCGGCGGGGTTTTGTTGTTGCTTGTCCATGGGGGTCTCGCAAAGTGGGGTGGTTGGTTAGCCACAGTCCGGAGGGACTGCGGTGCATGGCAAGCACTGTACGCAGTGTCATACGCCGGGTGTAGGTACAGCATCCTAAATAGCTAGAGCGACCGCTCTAAGACTATGCAGCGAATTGACTCCATTCCAGTGGGATAAACTTTATGCGCTAAAGCGCTGAGTTGCACAGGAGTGCCAGCGCCATGTTCTACAAGGAAAATTATGATTCTCGTCACCGGCGGCGCCGGCTTTATTGGCGCCAACTTTGTGTTGGACTGGGTGGCGCAGCAGGGCGAACCGGTAGTCAACCTCGACAAGCTCACCTACGCCGGCAATATCGAAAACCTGGCCAGCGTGCAGGCCGACAGCCGCCACATCTTCGTGCAAGGCGATATTGGCGACAACCCACTGGTCACCCGTTTGCTGGCCGAGCACCAGCCCCGCGCCGTCATCAACTTCGCGGCCGAGTCGCATGTAGACCGCTCCATCCACAGCCCCGAAGCCTTCATCCAGACCAATGTAGTGGGAACTTTCCAGCTGCTGGAAGCCGTGCGCACCTACTGGGGTGGCCTGGAAGGCGAGGCCAAAGCCGGATTCCGCTTCCTACATGTGTCCACCGACGAAGTCTATGGTTCGCTGGCCGCCACCGACCCAGCGTTTACCGAATCCCACCCCTACGAGCCGAACAGCCCGTATTCGGCCAGCAAGGCTGCCAGCGACCACTTGGTACGTGCCTACCACCACACCTATGGCCTGCCGGTGCTGACCACCAACTGCAGCAACAACTACGGCCCCTACCACTTCCCGGAAAAACTGATCCCGCTGATGGTGGTGAATGCGCTGGCAGGCAAGCCTTTGCCGATCTACGGCGACGGCCAACAGGTGCGCGACTGGCTGTATGTCAAAGACCATTGCAGCGCTATCCGCCGCGTGCTCGAAGCCGGCCGCCTGGGCGAAACCTATAATGTCGGCGGCTGGAACGAGATGCCGAACCTGGACATCGTCCACACCGTCTGCGGCCTGCTCGACAGCCTGCGTCCGCGCGCTGACGGCCAGAGCTATGCCACCCAGATCACCTATGTGACCGACCGCCCCGGCCACGACCGTCGCTACGCCATCGATGCCAGCAAGATCGAGCGCGAACTCGGCTGGAAGCCGGCCGAAACCTTCGCCACCGGCATCCGCAAAACCATAGAGTGGTACCTGGCCAACCCCGAATGGGTGGCCCGCGTGCAAAGCGGTGCCTACCGCGACTGGGTGCAGACCAACTACGCAGCCCGCGCCGCATGAAACCTGCGTTGAAAATCCTGCTGCTGGGTAAGAACGGCCAGGTCGGCTGGGAACTGCAGCGCAGCTTGGCGACTCTGGGGCACTTGACCGCGTTGGACCGCCACAGCAGCGACTACTGCGGCGACCTCAGTAAGCTGGACAGTCTGGCCGAGACCGTGCGCCGCCTGCAGCCCGATGTCATCGTCAATGCCGCAGCCCATACCGCCGTAGACCGGGCCGAGAGCGAGCCCGAGCTGGCCCACACCTTGAACGCCCTCGCCCCCGGCGTACTGGCAACCGAAGCCGAAAAGCTCGACGCCTGGCTGGTGCATTATTCGACCGACTATGTGTTCGACGGCAGCGGCAGCCGGCCCTGGCAGGAGACCGATACCCCGGCCCCACTGAGTGTCTATGGCCGCAGCAAGCTGGAAGGCGAACAGCGCATCCAGGCCGCCTGCAGCAAACACCTGATCTTCCGTACTAGCTGGGTTTATGCAGCGCGTGGTGGCAACTTTGCCAAAACCATGCTGCACCTGGCCCGGGAACGCACACAACTCACCGTGATCGACGACCAGATCGGTGCCCCTACCGGGGCCGAGCTGCTGGCCGATGTGACGGCGCTGGCCCTGCGTTCGGCTATGGCCACACCCGCTTTGGCGGGCATCTACCACCTGGCGGCGTCCGGCCAGACCTCTTGGCACGGCTATGCCCGCTATGTGCTGGCCCAGGCCCAGCACGCCGGCGTCGCCCTGAAGGCCGGCCCCGATGCCGTCCAAGCCGTGCCCACCACAGCCTTCCCGACTCCCGCCAAGCGGCCGCACAACAGCCGCCTGGACACCTACAAACTGCAAGCCGCCTTTGGCCTGACCCTGCCCGACTGGCAGGACGGCGTAGCGCGCATGCTTAACGAGACCCTGCCCACCCCATGACCCAACGCAAAGGCATCATCCTCGCCGGCGGCTCTGGCACCCGCCTGCACCCCGCCACCCTCGCCATCAGCAAACAGCTGCTGCCGGTCTACGACAAGCCGATGATTTACTACCCGCTGAGCACGCTGATGCTGGCCGGGATCCGCGACATCCTGATCATCAGCACGCCGCAAGACACGCCGCGCTTCACCCAGCTGCTGGGCGACGGCTCGCAGTGGGGCCTGAACCTGCAGTACGCGGTACAGCCCAGCCCCGACGGCCTGGCCCAGGCCTTCCTGATCGGCGAAGACTTCATCGGCAATAACCCGAGTGCCTTGGTGCTGGGCGACAACATCTTCTATGGCCACGACTTTGCCCAGCTGCTGGGCAGGGCCGATGCCAAAACTGCGGGCGCCTCGGTATTTGCCTACCATGTGCATGACCCTGAGCGCTATGGCGTGGTGGCGTTCAATGCCCAGGGCAAGGCCACCAGCATCGAAGAAAAGCCTGCCCAGCCGCAGAGCAATTACGCCGTTACCGGCCTGTACTTCTACGACAACCAGGTGGTGGAGATTGCCAAGGCCGTCAAGCCCAGCACCCGCGGCGAGCTGGAGATCACCGCTGTCAACCAGGCCTACCTGGACCGGGGCACGCTAGACGTGCAGATCATGCAACGCGGCTATGCCTGGCTGGATACCGGCACCTTCGACAGCCTGTTGGAAGCCGGCCAGTTCATAGCCACGCTGGAGCGCCGCCAAGGCCTAAAGATCGCCTGCCCGGAAGAAATCTCCTGGCGCAACGGCTTCATCAGCAGCGAGCAGGTCGAACGCCTGGCCCAGCCACTGGCCAAGAACGGTTACGGCCAGTACCTGCTGCGCATGCTCAAAGAGGAACTGCGCAAATGAAAGCCACGCCGACCCGCATCCCCGATGTGCTGATCATCGAGCCCAAGGTGTTTGGCGACGCGCGCGGTTTCTTTTACGAGAGCTTCAACCAGCAGGCGTTTGCCCAGGCCACTGGCCTGGACGTAACCTTTGTGCAGGACAACCATTCGCGCTCGGCCCAAGGCGTGTTGCGCGGTCTGCACTACCAGGTACAGAACCCGCAGGGCAAGCTGGTGCGCGTGGTGCGCGGTGCGGTGTTTGATGTGGCTGTAGACATTCGCCGCAGCTCGCCCACGTTCGGCCAATGGGTGGGTGTGGAACTGTCGGAAGAAAACCACCTCCAGATGTGGGTGCCACCCGGCTTCGCCCATGGCTTTCTAGTGCTCAGCCCATCGGCGGACTTCTTGTACAAGACCACCGACTACTACGCTCCCGCACACGAGCGCTGCATCGCCTGGAACGACCCGGCGATTGGCATAGAGTGGCCTGCGGGCATCACGCCGCTGCTGTCGGCCAAGGATGCAGTCGGCGCTGCACTGCAAGACGCCGAAGTGTTTACCAGCTGAACTGGCTGCAAACGCTATATAAAGAATAGCTGCTAGCGCTTATACGAACAGCATCGGCGACCTCTTTATTTTTAGGGCCAAAGCGCCTATTCCATCAGCGCCAAAAGCTATGCATTCAATAGCAAACCGGTTTTAAAAGCTTTCCCAGTCGCCCTCGCCACCTTTGGCGATCGACGGCTTGCTGGCGGTGATGGCCACCGGGCGGCGTGGCGCTGGGGCCCGTGGCTTGGCTGGCGGCGCAGGCTTGGCGGTGGACAAGGCTTTCATCGGTGCACGTACGGCCGCTGGCATAGCAGCCTTGCCGGCCAAAGCCTTGACTACGGGTTTGGCTGGCAGCTTGGGCGCTGCCGCCGGGCGCATGGCGACCGGGCGCGGCACCGGCCGGGCCAGCTGCACCGCGTGGCTGCCGACGTTGAACACCGACACCACTTCCGACAGGCGCTGCGACTGCTCGCGCAGGCCGGACGCGGCCGCCGCAGATTGCTCGACCAGCGCGGCATTCTGCTGCGTCATCTGGTCCAGGTTATTGACCGCCTGGTTAACCTGGGCAATGCCGTCACGCTGCTCGGTGGACGAGGCGCTGATTTCGCCAATCAAATCGCTGACGCGGCGCACGCTGCTGACGATCTCGCCCATGGTCTCGCCGGCCTGGGCCACCTGCTGGGTGCCGGACTCTACCGTCTGCGCCGAGGCGCCGATCAGGGTCTTGATCTCTTTGGCGGCCTGGGCCGAACGCTGGGCCAGGCTGCGCACTTCGGAGGCCACCACGGCAAAGCCACGGCCTTGCTCGCCAGCGCGCGCGGCTTCGACCGCCGCATTCAGCGCCAGGATGTTGGTCTGGAAGGCGATGCCGTCGATGGTGCCGATGATGTCGGAGATCTTGCGCGAGGCATCGCTGATGTTCTGCATGCTGGTGACCACCTGGGCCACCACTTCGCCGCCGCGGATCGCGGCCTGGGCGGCGGTGGATGCCAATTGGTTGGCCTGGCGCGCGGTGTCGGCCGACTGGGTGACGGTGCTGGTCAGCTCTTCCATGCTGGCCGCGGTCTGCTGCAGGTTCGAGGCGGTCTGCTCGGTACGCTCGGACAGATCATGGTTGCCGGTGGCGATCTCGTTGGATGCGGTGGACACCGATTCCACGCCGGTGCGCACCTCGGCCACCACGCCGCGCAGCTTGCTGGCCATGCCCGACAACGAACGCAGCAGATTGCCGAATTCATCTTTGCGGCTGTCTTGCAGGTCCAGCGTCAGATCGCCTCCGGCAATCGCGTCGGCGGCCGACACGGCGCGCTGCAGCGGTACAGTGATAGAACGCACCAGCGCGATGGCCAGCACCACACCCAAAGCCAGCAGCAGTGCATCGCTGAGCAGCGCCCACATCTCGGCTGCGCTCTGCGCCGCCGCGGCCTGGGCCACGGCATCGCTGCGGTGCTGCTCCTGCAGCTTCACAAAATCATCGAGGCCACTCAGGTACTGGGCAATGGCCGGCAAAAATACCTGGTCCACATGGGCCTGGACGGCCGCCGGATCGCCCGCTGCCTTCAGCTCCTTGGCTTTGCCCAGCGATGCCAATACGGGGGCGCGGGCGGCGGCGATCTTGTCGAGCGCCTGTTTGTCGGCCTCGTCGGTGGAGTCGGCTTTGATTTCACCGGCCAGCTTGGTCATGCCGGCGCTGAGCCCCTGGACCTTGCCGTCGAACAGGGTGGCCAGGGCAGCGTCGGTAGTGATGGCGCTGCCGACCGACATAGTGACCGCAGTTTCCACATTGCCGCGCCAGCGCGTGGCCTGGACGATTCGGTTCTGCGCCTTTTCGATGGCGGCCTGGGCCGCGGCATTGGCACTGGCGCCGTAGCGCTGGGTTGCCACCGACACCACCAGCATGGCGACCAGCAGGCCCAGAATGACGGCCCACAGCTTGGTCGCGACGCGCAAATCGTTGAATTTCATGGATTGCCTCTTTGTAGATATTCGAAACCAGCGATTGCACCGGACCCAAAAAGTAACCGGATGCTACATCGAAAGACCCGATACAGAGAGGATGATTTGGCCGGATTAACCCGCCCTGCTCCCCGGTCAGTGCAGCTTGACGTGCGACTCGGTACGCCGGGTGATGGCGCGGGTCAGGGTTTCCAGCGCCACCTTGGTGAAGCCGTGCAGCGCCAGTTCGTGCATCTTGTACAGCGAGGTGTACATCACGCGCGCCACCAGGCCGTCGATGAACAGGCTGCCCGCCATGAGCCCGCCCATCAGGCTGCCAACGGCGCTGTAGTCGCCCAGCGACACCAGCGAGCCGAAATCGCGGTAGTGGTAGGGCTCGAGCGGCTTGCCAGCCATGCGAAGCTTGATCTGCTTGGCCAGGTGCGATGCCTGCTGGTGCGCAGCCTGGGCGCGTGGCGGCACAAAGCCGTTCTTCTCGGGCCAGGGGCAGGCTGCGCAGTCGCCCATGGCGAAAATGTTTTCGTCGCGGGTGGTCACCAGGGTCTGGTGCACCGCCAGCTGGTTGATGCGGTTGGTTTCCAGGCCGTCGATGTCTTTCAAAAAGCCCGGCGCCTTGATGCCGGCCGCCCAGACCAGCAGCTCGGCCGGAATCACCTCGCCGCTGGCCAGCTGCACGCTGTCAGCGGCCACGCCCGAGACCCGGGCCGAGGTGTGTACCTTGATGCCCAGGCCGTTCAGCAGGTCCAGCGCGCCGGCGGAAATGCGCGGCGACAGCGCAGGCAGGATGCGATCCGCGGCTTCGATCAAATGCAGCTGGATGTCGCGCTCGGGGTCGATGCGGTCCAGGCCAAAGGCCACCACCTCGCGGGTGGTGCGGTGCAGCTGGGCCACCAGCTCCACACCGGTGGCGCCGGCGCCGATCACCGCCACATGCAGCTGCGACGGACTCAGCGGCGCTGTCTGCGCATGGGCGCGGATGCAGGCGTCGAGCATGCGGCGGTGGAAGCGCTCGGCATCGGCCAGGGTTTCCAGCTTCAGCGCATGCTGGTCCACGCCGGGCGTGCCAAAGTCGTTACTGCGGCTGCCCACGGCCATCACCAGAGTGTCGTAGGCAAAGGACTGCTGGGTGGTCACTGCCACGCCATCTTCGTCGATGAAAGGCGCCACGTGCACCAGCTTGTTGGCGCGGTCCAGGCCATTCATCTCGCCCAGGCGGTAGTGGAAGTGGTGCCAGTGGGCCTGGGCCAGGTAGTTCAGCTCATGCCGGCCCACGTCCATGCTGCCGGCGGCAATCTCGTGCAGCTTGGGCTTCCAGATATGGGTGCGGGCCCTGTCGATCAGGGTGATGTCGGCTTGGCCCTTGCGCCCCAGCGTATTACCCAAGCTGGTCGCCAGCTCCAGCCCCGCGGCGCCTCCACCGACGATGACGATGCGGTGGGCCGGGGTGCTGGAACGAATAGGTGTGCGCATCGAGAAATTCTACGATGCCCCCACACCTTTATCGACTATTCCAGGGCGCTGGCCGGGCCGAAGAATTCATAGCGTGTTTGCGCCTCGGGCACGCCCAGGTCGCGCAGCTGCTGCTTGACCTCACGCATGAAGGGCTTGGGGCCCAGAAAGTACGCATCCACGTCGCGCGAAGCCGGCAGCCACTGGGCCAGCTGCAGCGGGCTCAGCCGGCCGACGGCGTGCGGCACGTCTTCGGGGCCGCTGTGTTCGTCGTAGGCGTAGAAGCGCTTTAGCTGCGGGTGCTTGGCCAGACGCGCGTCGATCGCATGGCGAAAGGCATGCACATGGCGGTTGCGCGCGCAGTGGATGAAGTGCACCGGCCGCCTGCCCTGCAGCGCCGCGTCCAGCATGGCCAGGGTCGGCGTGATGCCGACGCCGCCGCTGATCAGCACCAGCGGCTTGTCGCTG
Source organism: Rhodoferax sp. OV413 (assembly GCF_900104385.1). Taxonomy (GTDB): domain Bacteria; phylum Pseudomonadota; class Gammaproteobacteria; order Burkholderiales; family Burkholderiaceae_C; genus Rhodoferax_B. The sequence goes on from NZ_FNJA01000005.1 coordinate 231,979, forward strand.
GCGGCCAGCACGAAGTCGCCGGCCGGCGGAAACAGATCCAGCACATCGCCCGGCTGCACCTGGTCGTGCAGGTAGTTGGACGCCACGCCACCGGCCTCGCGCTTGACGCTGATGCGGTAGTCCACGCCATTCGGCGCTGCCGACAGCGAGTAGTTGCGGCGGATCTCGTTGCCGTTCACCACCAGGCGCAGGCCGATGTACTGGCCGGGCTGGAAGTCGATCAACGCGCCGCCGTCTTGCGGCTGCAGGTAGAAGGATGTGATCTCGCTGCTCTCCACTTCCTTGCGTGCCACACGGAATGCCCGCGCGCCGCGCCAGCCACCAGGGGCGGCCGCCACATCGGCGTAGATTTTTTCTTCCGCGCCGATCAGGATGTCGGCCAGCTGGCCGTAGGCAGCGCCCCAGGCTGCGATGACGGCATCGGTGGCGATCTCGGCGCCCAGCACCTCGCGGATGGCACGCAGCAGGCAGGCGCCGACGATAGGGTAGTGTGCGGCCTCGATCTGCAGCGACACATGCTTGTTGATGATCTGCGACACCAGGCCGCCCAGCTGCTCCAGCTTGTCGATATGCCGGGCATACATCAGCACGCCATTGGCCAGGGCGCGCGGCTGGTCGCCATTGGCCTGGTGCGCCTGGTTGAAGAAGGGCCGCACTTCGGGGTGCTCGGCCAGCATGATTTTGTAGAAGTGCGTGGTCAATGCCTCGCCGCCACTTTCCAGCAGGGGCACGGTGGATTTGACGATGGCGCGTTGTTCAGGGGTCAGCATGTGTGGCTTTCAATCGGATGCAGGGCGGCGCCCGGCTGCAGCTAGTAACTCAAGTTCCATGCCCGCCCTGCAGTCCATATAAATCAACCACTTAGTCGATCACACTATCTTTTTGATGCAGTCATAATGACTCACCAAGGAATCATTTTGATTACAAAAAACCTACTCCAGACCCTGGTACCCCTGGTAGACGACCTGGCGCGCGAACTGCCCGACGGCGAGCGTTACCGCCGCCTGCTGGAGGCCGTGCGCGCCCTGCTGCCCTGCGATGCGGCCGCGCTCTTGCGTCTGGACGGCGGCTGGCTGCTGCCGCTGGCGGTGGATGGCCTGAGCCACGACACGCTGGGGCGCCGCTTCAAGGTCAGCGAGCACCCGCGCCTGCAGCAGCTGCTGGAAGCCCCCGGCCCGACCCGCTTCCCGCCCGACAGCCCCCTGCCCGACCCCTACGACGGCCTGATCGAAGGCGTGCAGCTGGAGGTGCACGACTGCATGGGCTGCCCGGTGCTGCTGGGCGACACCCCCTGGGGCGTGCTGACCCTGGACGCGCTGGACAAGGAGCGGTTTTCCAGCGTTGACCTGGGCGACCTGCAGGCCTTTGCCAGCCTGGCGGCGGCCACCGTCAGCGTGGTGCAGCGCATAGCCGGGCTGGCGCAGCAGTTCGAGGCCGAGCACGCGCGCGCCGAAAGCTACCGCGCGCTGGCCGAAGAGCACCCTGCCCCCACGCTGATCGGCCAGAGCCCCGCGCACCAGCGCCTGCTGGCCGACATCGCCACCGTGGGCAATAGCGACCTGACGGTGCTGATCACCGGCGAAACCGGGGTCGGCAAGGAGCTGGTGGCGCAAGCCCTGCATGCGGCATCGCCGCGCGCAGCCCGGCCGCTGATCAGCCTGAACTGCGCGGCCCTGCCCGAGTCGCTGGTGGAAAGCGAGCTGTTCGGCCATGTGCGCGGCGCGTTCTCGGGTGCGGTGGGCGACCGGCGCGGCAAGTTCGAACTGGCGGATGGCGGCACCCTGTTCCTGGACGAGGTGGGCGAGCTGTCGCTGAGCGTGCAGGCCAAGCTGCTGCGCGTGCTGCAAAACGGCCAGCTGCAGCGCCTGGGCTCGGACCGCGAGCACCGCGTCGATGTGCGGGTGATTGCCGCCACCAACCGCGACCTGGCGCAGGAGGTGCGCGCCGGCCGCTACCGCGCCGACTTCTACCATCGGCTCAGCGTCTACCCGCTGCCGGTGCCGCCGCTGCGCGAGCGCGGGCATGACGTGCTGCTACTGGCCGGGCATTTTTTGGAGCTAAACCGATCCCGGCTCGGCCTGGGCAGCCTGCGGCTGGATGCCGACGCCCAGGCCGCGCTGCTGGCTCATAGCTGGCCCGGCAATGTGCGCGAGCTGGAGCACCTGATCGCCCGCAGCGCGCTCAAAGCCATGCAGGGAGCGGCGCCCCGGGCGCGCATCGTCAGCCTGACGGCGGCGCACCTGGACCTGGGTGCGCAACTTGCCCCGGCCGCCGCGCAGAACGATGCAGCCCCGCCGGTCGACTTGCGTACGTCCCTGGACGACCACCAGCGCCAACGCATCGCCGACAGCCTGCAGCGCCACCAGGGCAACTGGGCCTCGGTAGCCCGCGAACTGGGGCTGCACCGGGCCAATCTGGTCCGGTTGGCGGGCCGATTGGGTTTGCGCAACAAGTAATAATCGCCCCAAGAACTACGAAAGCCCGCGATGGAACTCCCCGCACACCAACTGAGCATGACGGTCTTGATGACCCCGGATATGGCGAACTTTTCGGGCAATGTGCACGGCGGCGCCGTGCTCAAGCTGCTCGACCAGGTGGCCTACGCCTGCGCCAGCCGCTATGCCGGCCGCTATGTGGTCACCGTGAGCGTGGACCAGGTGATGTTCCTGCAGCCCATCCACGTGGGCGAGCTGGTGACCTTTCTGGCCAGCATCAACCACACCGGCACCTCGTCGATGGAGGTCGGCATCAAGGTGGTGGCCGAAGAGATCCGCACCCGTAGCGTGCGCCATGTGAACAGCTGCTTCTTCACCATGGTCGCCGTGGACGAGGCCCGCAAGCCCGCGCCCGTACCGGCGCTGGTGCCCAGCACGGACGACGAAAAGCGCCGCTTCGAACAGTCCATCATGCGCAAAAAGGTACGCCAGGAACTGGCCGCCCGCTTTGCTTCCATCAAAGAAGTTTCTGAATAAAAAGAGCTTCTAGCGCAGAATCTACCTGCGCCAGTAGCTATAAATTAAGTAGCAACCCTATTTATCAATGCTGGCGCCCATGTCGTCCAGCCAGAGCACCCGGTCGGCATAGCACTGCAGGTCGGCCGACAAGGTGGCCTGGGCGCCGTTCAGCCAGACCTCTTTGTGCAGGTCCGACTTCAGGTAGGAGATCGCATCCTCAAAATCGCCGTCGCCGGCCGACAGGATCACCCGGTCGTAAATGCCCTGGGCGGCCAGCTTGATCATCAGGGTGGCAATGGCCACGTCCACGCCTTTTTGCACCGTGCGGTCGAAGTGGGTTTTGCACGACGGGCACTGGTTGTGCTGCTCCTTCAGCTTGTACAGCTGCACCCGCATCTGCGGCCCCTTGGGCGGCGCGGACTTGATCCAGGTGTGGAAGGCGTTCTGCGCCTCGGCGTGCGGATCGCCGGTGGAGTTGATGTAGTAGCTCTCATACAGCGGGCCGCCATTGGCCTTGACCAGCTCGTTCTTCAGCTTCAGGTAGTCAAAGCTGTTCGGTCGCGAGCGGCCGAAGTTGTACAAATACGCGGCATCTACGATCCAGACAGTTTTCATGGGGCTCACGGAGTCACTTCGTATAGTTCTAAAGGCAGGCCGTCGGGGTCGGCAAAAAAGGTGAAGCGCCGGCCGGTGAATTCATCCACCCGCACTGGCTCGACGGCCACGCCATGGGCTTGCAGGCTGGCGATATTCGCATCCAGGTCGGCCACCGCAAACGCCAGGTGGCGCAAGCCGCAGGCCTCGGGCCGCGAGGGGCGCGGCGGCGGGGACGGAAAGGAAAACAGCTCGATCTGCGAACCATCGGCCAAGGCCAGGTCCAGCTTGTACGACTGGCGCTCGGCGCGCAGGTTCTCGGCCACGGTGCGCAGGCCAAGTATGCGGGTGTAGAAGTCTTTGGAGCGTGCGTAGTCCGAGCAGATGATGGCGGCGTGGTGCAGGCTGGCTAATTCCATAGGCTTCGAGCTTAACCCGCCATGGCCTCGCGCACCGCGGCCAGCTGGCGGCGCGACACCATCAGCGGCTCGGCCAGGCCTTGCAGGCGCACCGCCCAGCCCTCGCCCTCCTCGGGGTCGAAATGCTTTTCCAGGGCCCGCAAGGCGCGCTTGGACACCAGCGCGTTGCGGTGGATGCGGATAAACACACTGGCATGCCGCGCCTCCAGCTCGCTCAGGGAGCCATCGAGGATGTAGTTTTTGCTGGCGGTGCGCACGGTGATGTACTTCAGCTCAGCCTTCAGGTACAGCACGCTGGCCATGGGCACGCGTTCGGTGCGGCCGCGGTCGTGTATCACCAGCACGTCCTCGGTCAAATCAGGCTCTAGCGCTTTATTTACCTGCGCAATACGCTCCACTTTTTGTAGCGCCTGCTGGAGCCGCTCCAGCCGCACCGGCTTGGTCAGGTAGTCCACCGCCGCTACCTCGAAGGCCTGCAGCGCATGGCCAGCGTGGGCGGTGACGAACACCACGGCCGGCGGCTGGGGCAGCGCCTGCAGGCGCTGCGCGAGCTGCACGCCGTCCATGCCGGGCATGTGGATGTCGAGCAGCAGCAGGTCGAAAGTCTGGCTGGACAGCAGCGCCAGCGCTTGCTCGGCATGCGCCGCCTCGCCGCACACCTGGGCCCGCGGCGCAGTGCAGTCGCCCAGCAGGGTGCGCAGCCGGGAGCGCGCCAGGGCTTCGTCGTCCACCAGCAAGACGCGCAGGCTGTTCATAGCGGCAACTCCATGCGCACTAGGTAGACGCCGTCTTTCAAGCCAGCCTGGAACTGGCTGTGCACATCGTGCAGCAGGTTCAGGCGGTCGCGCACATTGTCCAGCGCCAGGCCATGGCCGGGCGCGCCCTGGCCGCCGGGCACGGTATTGCTGATCTTGATGACCACGGTGCTGCCACGCCGCTCGGTAGAAATGTGCAGGTCGGCCCCGCTGGCGCTGGGCTCGACGCCGTGCTTGACCGCGTTCTCCACCAGCGGCTGCAGCAGCAGCGGCGGCAGCTCAGCACCCGCGGCGCGCGGGTCTAGCGACCATTGCACGCGCAGGCGCTCCCCAAAGCGCACCTGCTCGATCGACAGATAGCGCTCGGCCAGCGTGGTCTCCTGCTCCAGGGTGACGGACTCGCCCTGGTCAACCAGCGCGTGGCGGAACAGGTCGCTCAGGTCTTCCAGCAAGGCCTCGGCCCGGGCCGGCTCGGCGCGCACCAGGGCGATCGCGCTGTTGAGCGTGTTGAACAAGAAATGCGGCCGGATGCGCGCCTGCAGCTCGCCCAGCCGGGCGGTGGTGGCCGCCGGCGTGCGGGCCCGGGCGCGCAGCACCAGGCCGGCCACGATCAGCGCCGACAGCCAGGCACCGGCGGCCGCGCTGGCCAGCCAGGGCGCGGGTTCGACCACGCCGATCAGCGCCAGCATGCCGCAGCCATACAGACCGGCCAGCGCACCCAGCGCCACGCCGGCGGCGTTCTGCCAGCGCTGGCGCAGCCGCGCCAGGCTGCGCTTCAGGCTGCAGGCGGCCAGCAGCCAGACCAGCACCGCGGGCAGGGCGCCACCGGTCCACAGCGCCAGCTTGGTCAGCCAGTCCCAGCTGTCCTGCGCGCCAAACAGCGCGGCCACGGCCACCGCCACCTCCACAAACAGCACGGCACGCAGGATCACGCCGGCCTGGCAGGCGTCGAACACCAGCGCCGCCCGGGCAGACGCGGACGGCTCGGCGGCCACGGGCTGGAAGCCCGATAAAATTTGGGTCTCTTGCATACCAGCCCGATTATTGGGGAAGTTCATCTTCATTGGTACGCCATTCCATTTCCCATTGGTGCCCCGCATGTCTTCTTCCCCAAACCAACTCGACAAAAAATCCGAAGCCTGGTCGGCGCTGTTCTCCGAACCCATGAGCGACCTGGTCAAGCGCTACACCTCCAGCGTGTTTTTTGACAAGCGCCTGTGGCAGGCCGACATCGCCGGCAGCCTGGCCCATGCCGAGATGCTGGCCGCGCAAAACATCATTGCCGCACAAGACCACGCCGACATCCAGCGCGGCCTGGCGCAGATCAGCGCCGACATCGAATCCGGCAACTTCGAATGGAAGCTGGACCTGGAAGACGTGCACCTGAACATCGAAGCCCGCCTGACCCAGCTGGTGGGTGACGCCGGCAAGCGCCTGCACACCGGCCGCAGCCGCAACGACCAGGTGGCCACCGACGTGCGCCTGTGGCTGCGCAGCGAGATGGACCTGATCAACGGCCTGCTGACCGACCTGCAGCTGGCCCTGGTCAGCATCGCCGAGAAGAACGTCGACGTGGTGATGCCCGGCTTCACCCACCTGCAGGTGGCCCAGCCGGTGAGCTTTGGCCACCACATGCTGGCCTATGTGGAAATGTTTGCCCGCGACGCCGAGCGCATGCTGGACGTGCGCAAGCGCGTGAACCGCCTGCCGCTGGGCTCGGCCGCGCTGGCCGGCACGAGCTACCCGCTGGACCGCGAGCGCGTAGCCAAGACGCTAGGTATGGAAGGCGTGTGCCAGAACAGCCTGGACGCTGTGAGCGACCGCGACTTTGCGATTGAGTTCACCGCCGCCGCCAGCATCGCTATGGTGCACATCAGCCGGCTCAGCGAAGAGCTGGTGCTGTGGATCAGCCAGAGCTTTGGCTTCATCGACATTGCCGACCGCTTCTGCACCGGCTCCAGCATCATGCCGCAGAAGAAGAACCCCGACGTGCCCGAGCTGGCGCGCGGCAAGACCGGCCGCGTGGTCGGCCACCTGATGGGCCTGATCACCCTGATGAAGGGCCAGCCGCTGGCCTACAACAAGGACAACCAGGAAGACAAGGAGCCGCTGTTCGACACCGTCGACACGCTCAAAGACACGCTGCGCATCTTTGCCGAGATGGTCGGCGGCATCACCGTCAAGCCCGAAGCCATGGAGCGCGCCGCGCTGCGCGGCTACGCCACCGCCACCGACCTGGCCGACTACATGGTGAAGAAGGGCCTGCCGTTCCGCGACGCGCACGAGGCCGTGGCCCATGCGGTCAAGGCCGCGATCTCGCATAACGTGGACCTGTCCGAGCTGCCGCTGTCGGTGCTGCAGCAGTTCAACCCGAAGATCGAAAAAGACGTGTACGACGTGCTGAGCCTGCGCGGCTCGATGAACGCCCGCAACACCCTGGGCGGCACCGCGCCGGCACAGGTCAGCGCGCAGATCGCACGGCACCGGGCGCGTCTGGCCTAAGAACCTATATGGCCCTGTAGCCAGTGCAGGAATGCTATTTAATAGATAGCTGTCTGTGCTGGTGAATACTTCGCTAACGGCCTTTTTTATATAAATAAAACCAAAGGCTTGCATCCTTGACGCAAGTCAAGGCTGCGGCGTGCGCATCGGTCGCACAATGGGGTCAGCACAAGCCTTGTGCGCAAGGAGTCTCTATGCTGAAACACATCCTGCTGGCTACCGATGGCTCCACCGCCTCGGACCACGCTGCGGCCCTGGCCGTGGACCTGGCCCGGAGCATGGGCGCCAAACTGACCTCGCTGTACGCGGTAGACCCCTACCCCTACCTGGCGGTGGGCGAAATGAGCACCGAAGGCGTCCAGTACTACATGGCCGCCGCGCAGCAGGAAGCTGCTGCGGCGCATGCCAAAGTGCAGGCCCTGTGCAACCAGGGCAGCACGGTGGTCTTGCAGACCATCGTGGTGGAAGACCGGGCCGTGTCGAAAGCCATCGTCGAAAACGCCCACAGCGAAGGCGCGGACATGATCGTCATTGGCTCGCACGGCCGCACCGGCATCGCCAAGCTGATGCTGGGCAGCATCACCACCAAGGTGCTGGCCGAATCCACGCTACCGGTGTTGGTCGCCCGCTGAAACGCCCGTTTTAAGCCTGGCCTAAGCCCGGCCGGGCATACTCGCAGCGCATACAGGAAACACAGGATCTCCATGCGATTGCTGCTGGTAGAAGACGACGCGATGATCGGCGAAACCGTGCTCGACGTGCTGCGCGCCGAGCACTTCGCCGTGGACTGGGTAAAAGACGGCGCCATGGCCGACACCGCACTGCGCAGCGAACACTACGACCTGGTGCTGCTCGACCTGGGCCTGCCCAAGCTGGACGGGCTGGAGGTACTGAAAGCCCTGCGCCAGCGCAAGGACGCGACGCCGGTGCTGGTCGCCACCGCCCGCGACGCGGTGGCCGACCGCATCAAGGGCCTGGACGCCGGGGCCGACGACTATGTGCTCAAACCCTATGACATCGACGAGCTGCTGGCCCGCATCCGCGCGCTGACCCGGCGCAGCGCCGGCCGCGCCGACCCGGTACTGGAAGTGCACGGCCTGCGCCTGAACCCCGCCACCCACGAAGCCACGCGCGACGGCCAGGCCATCGTGCTGTCGGCCCGCGAATGGGCGGTGCTGGAGGCTTTGATGGCCCGGCCCGGCGTGGTGTTCTCGCGCGCCCAGCTGGAAGAAAAGCTCTACAGCTGGAAGGACGACGTGAGCAGCAATGCCGTCGAGGTCTACATCCACGGCCTGCGCAAGAAGCTCGGAGCCGAGCTGATCCAGAACGTGCGCGGCCTGGGCTACGTGATGCCGAAGCCATGAGCGGCACGCATTCACTACGCCGCCGCTTGCTGGGCTCGGTGATGACGGCCATCCTGGTGGCCGCGCTGTTCCAAGCCGCGTCGGCCTACCGCGGAGCACTGCAACAGGCCGACGAAATGTTCGACTACCACCTGCAGCAAATGGCCTATGCGCTGCGCAATGGCGCACCCAGCCAGCTGGAGCCGACCGAATCCGAGCTGGAGGCCGACTACGAGGTGCAGATATGGAGCGCCAACGGCGTGCAGCTGTTCCAGTCGCACCACAACCGGTTGCCCGCCCAAGCCGTGCTGGGCTTTTCGGACGTGGAGCAAAACGGCACGCGCTACCGCGTCTACTCGATACAGACCACCGCCCAGACCATCCAGATCGCCCAGGACTTGAGCGCCCGCCAGGCCCGCGCCCGGGCCCTGGCCGCCCGCGCCATGCTGCCCATGGCCTGGATGGCGCCGCTGCTGATGCTGGCCCTGTGGTGGACCATCCGCCACGCTCTGAAACCGCTGGAACGCACCCGCCAGCAGGTGGCCAGCCGCGCTGCCGACGACCTGTCGCCGCTGGCCGAGGACGGCCTGCCCGACGAAGTACGGCCGCTGGTGCACGAGCTGAACCTGCTGTTCGACCGCGTGCACACCGCCTTCCACGCCCAGCAGTCCTTTGTCGCCAATGCCGCCCACGAGCTGCGCTCGCCGCTGACCGCGCTGAAGCTGCAAGCCCAGGCACTCGACCGCGCGGCCGATGCGCCCACCCGCAGCGTCGCCGTGGCCCGGCTGCACCAGGGCATAGACCGCGCGATCCGCTTGATGAACCAGCTGCTGGTGCTGGCGCGCCAGGAATCGGCCAGCGAGACCCCGCCCGAACGCATCCAGCTGCAAGACCTGGTGCGCCTGGCGGTCGAAGAAATGCTGCCGCAGGCCCAGGAACGGCAGCAGGACATCGGCGTCGCGCCCAGCGAACCGATATGGGTGCAAGGCCACGCCGACGCACTGCGCATCCTGCTGCGCAACCTGCTGGACAACGCGCTGAAGTACACGCCGGAGCACGGTCGGGTCGATGTCGCCATCGCGCTGGAAAAGGGCGCCCCGGTGCTTAGCGTGGACGACTCTGGCCCAGGCATTGCCGAGGAAGACATGGGACGGGTGTTCGACCGCTTCTTCCGCAGCGCCAGTGCGACCGCCAGCGGCAGCGGCCTGGGCCTGGCCATCGCCCAGGCGATTGCCCAGCGCCATGGCGCCCAGCTGCGGCTGGGGTCATCCGCCAAGCTGGGCGGGCTGCGGGTGACGCTGGAGTTTCCGGGGACTGTGGGCTGAAGTTCAGCGCCGCTCGGACGGCGCAGCCCGCTGGCTGGCGCGCTGCCGTGCGGCCTCGAAATCCTGCGCCAGCAGGCTCTTGCCCTGCGGGTCCGCAGGCATAGCCCAGCGCAGGTATTTCTCGGCCACCCGCACCGAGATCGGCTTCTTTTTCTCGGTAAACGGGTCGACCATGTCGCGCCGGGTGAACAGGTGCAGATCGGCGTGGTTGGAGAAAAACCGGCAGCCCAGCTGCTGCGCCAGCAGCTCCAACGAGCGGACTGTAAAAAACACGATGTGCTGCCCGGTTTCGGGCACCAGGTACCACCAGTCTTTTTGAACCGGGTCTCCCTCGGGAACCAGTACGGTGGAGAACAGCACCGAGTCCGCATAGTCCAACAGCTGCCGGACCTCGGCCACCGGGTCCACCAGGTGCTCAAACACCTCGAAGGCCGTGACCAGCTCGAAGCGCGCATGCGGCTCCAGGTCCTTCAGGTCCAGATGCTGGGCAAAGATGTTGCTGCAGTAGCGGTCCTGCCGGTAGAAGTCAAAGCCCTTGTCGCGCATCATGCGCACAAACAGGCCGTAGCCGCCGGCGTAGTCGAGAAAGCGCGCGCCGGGGTCGAACACCGCGGCAATCGTCTGCGCTGCCTTGTTGGCTAAAAAGATATTGCGCCCGACCATGCCCACATCCAGCGAGGAAATGGCCGCGCCATAGGCCTCGTCCAGCCAGTAAGGATGCTCGGTATGCACCAGCCCGCAGCTCTGGCACTGGAAATACCCCACCTGGTAGCGGCCCAGGATCAGGTTTTCAAACAAGGGCGCACTGGCTTTACCGCACACCAAACAGGTATTTTTTGAACGCATAGGGAAACGGCCCCGAAAAATCAGCCCCCTGGCACAAGCAAGCTCGTTCTTGTCTCTCTCCCATCCTCCCGAAACGTAGCCGCAGCCTCAGTGGCTGCCGACCACCTCGGCCAGCAAATCGGCAAACGCCTTGGAACGGCCCTGGCGCGAGGCGTTCCTCACAGCCGCCGGGTCAGGTTGCCGGACCGCTTGGGCTCGCACAGCGGCCACAAAGCGGGGTAGCAGCGCGGCGATCTCGTCCACCGAATCGATGCGCGCCATCGCGTCCAGGCCGGCGCCGCGCAATACACCCGCAGTGTCGCCCAGCGGATCGGTCAGCCCGAGTATCGGCCTGCCGGCGCGCAGGTATTCGTAAATCTTTGCGGGGATTTGTGCGTTGCAGTTACTGGCCTGCATGACCAGCAAGGCATCGACCGACAGCATCTCGGCCAGGGCTTCTCGGTAGGGCACGGAGGGGCACAGCTCGATGAAGTCCTGCACGCCGTACTGGCTGGCCAGACCGGCCAGCAAATCGTCGTGCGCCGAGGCGCGGAAGCGGATGCGCAACTGCGCAGGCTGCAAGTCGCCGGCGGCGCGCAGGCGCTGCAGCGCGGCAAACAACTGGGTCGGGTCGCGCTCCGACGGGTAGACGATGCCGCTGTGCAGCAGGACCACCGGCTGGTCGCCGGCCAGCGGACTGGCCGGCGCGGCGACGGCGTTCGCAAAGCTTTCCTCGTCATAGCCGTTCTCCAGCACGGTGATGCGGCTGGCGGCCTGGGGATAGCGTTCGCGGTACATCTGCGCGGCACCGGGAGTGGTGAAGACGCTGCGGCTGGCGTCTTCCACCGCTTCCTGCTCGATGCGCTGGTAGCTGCGCCAGGTGTCGGGGTCGGCCGGGTAGCCGTCTTGCGCCATCGGGTCGCGGAAGTCGGCCACCCAGGGCAGTCCGGTTTTCTTGTGCAGCTGCTGGCCGATCACATGCGCAGTGGCAATCGGGTAGGTCGACCAGATGGCATCGGGCTTGAACTCCTTGACCAGCTGCATGCCCTGGCGCACGGCGTCGAAGCGCCAGCTGATCCAGCGGTCCGGCCGGGCCATCCAGCCCATGTAGCGGCCCTGGATGTTCAAATGCCGCGCGGTGTCCAGCGCAAAAGCCCGGCGCACCACCGTGGCCGCGGGCACGTCGTCCAGCAGGTCGGGGCTGGTGCGCTCGTAGGCGCGCGGGTCGGCGGTCAGCACGATGGGGCGCCAACCCAGGGCCGGCAAGTGCTGCACAAACCGCAAGGTGCGCTGTATGCCACTGCTACCCGCCAGCGGCGGGAAGTGGTAGGCGATCATCAAAACTGTTTTCACACGGAACCCTGGGTTGTTCTTGGCTGCAGGATCATACGGGGGAAGCAGGCCAGGGCTTGCGGCAGAATGCCCGGTATTTATGCCACTGCCTGTACCTGCCCGCCTTCTTCGCCGCCTTGGCCTGATTGTTATAGGCCTGCTGCTGTGCAGCGCTACCAGCGCCGACGAGGGCTTCAAGACGCTGCAGGTCGGACCGCTGCGCACTATCAAAACAATAGCTTCTGCCGCAAAACTGGCGGGCGACAACACCATTATTGACGTAGATGCGGGCGACTACGTGGGCGACGTGGCGGTATGGACCCAGGCCAATATCCGCCTGCGCGCCGTGGGCGGCCGGGTGCGTTTGCGCGCTGACGGCCAGGCTGCCGAGGGCAAGGGCATCTGGGTAGTGCGCTCGGCCCAGTTCAGCGTCGAGGGCTTCGACTTTTCGGACGCGCGGGTTCCGGGCCGCAACGGCGCGGGCATACGCTTTGAATCAGGCCGGCTGCTGGTGCGCGACTGCTCATTTACCTACAACGAGATGGGCTTGCTGACCAACAACGATGGCCAGGCCGTGCTGGAAGTGGAGAACAGCGAGTTCGCCCACAACAACCGCCCCGACGGCCACAACCACAATCTGTACATAGGCCGCATCGCCCATGCCACGGTGACCGGCAGCTACTTCCACCATGCGCAGACCGGCCACCTGCTGAAAAGCCGGGCCGCGCTCAGCCACATCCTGTACAACCGGCTGACGGACGACGGCGGCAGCGCCAGCTACGAGCTGGAGTTCCCCAACGGCGGCGTGGCCGTGGTGCTGGGCAACATCGTCCAGCAAGGCCCGCTGACCGAGAACCCGGCCGTCATCTCCTTTGGCGCCGAAGGCTATGTGTGGCCTAGCAACCAGCTGTACCTGGTGAACAACACCCTGGTGGACGAACTGCCCAGCGGCGGCAGCTGGCTGCGCGTCCGGCCCGGCGCCGACAGCGTGCTGGCGGCCAACAACCTGCTGGTCGGCCCGGCGCGCCTGCAAGCCAGTACCCCGGGCGATTTCCGCAACAACTTCAACGTGGACCGCAGCGCCTTTCAGCCCGATGGCAGCTACCGGCTGCGGGCCAAGGCCGCCGTGCTGGGCAAGGCCCTGGACCTGGGCAGCAGCAATGGCCACGATTTGCGGCCGCAGCGCGAATATATTCACAGCGCCCAAACCAGGGCGCTGGACATTGCCCCGCATAATCCCGGAGCGATGCAGCAGCTGAAAGCGCCCGCGCCCTGAGCCGGCTTGCTGTGGTTTGGCCCCTCTTTTTTACCGCCTTATCCCATGTCCTCCATGTCCCTGACCTCCCCCTCTCTGGCACTTGGTAGCCCCCGCTTTGCAGATCCGCGCTTGGCAGAACTGGCCCGCACCGACGGCGCCATCGCTGCCTGGCAGGCCGCTTGCGCCCAGGATGCGGCCAAGGCCGCGCTGCAGGCCACCGGGGACTTTGCGGTGGGTTTGCAGCAGCCCTCCGGCCGGACCTTTCTGGCGGTGGACCGCTTTGCCATCCGCAGCCTCTGCTACCGCGTGGTCGATGGCCAGCTGCGCTTTGCCGAACGCGCCGATGCGCTGGCCCAAGGAACGGATGGTGCTCAGATCGACCCGCAGGCCATCTTCGACTACCTGTACTTCCACGCGATTCCCTCGCCGCGCACCATCTTCAAAGACGTGTTCCGCCTGCCGCCCGGCCACTACGCGCTGTTCGACAACGGCCAACTGACGGTCGCACCCTACTGGGTGCCGACGTTTGCCGAACAAGGTAATGTGTCCTTCGACGCCCTGCGCGACGAGTTCCGCGGCCTGGTGCGCAACGCGGTAGCCGCCCAGCTGGACGGCGGCAAAGCCGCCTGCTTTTTGAGCGGCGGCACCGACAGCTCAACGGTGGCCGGCATGCTCAGCGACATCAGTGACCAAAAAGCCGCCACCTACTCCATCGGCTTCGACGCCGAGGGCTACGACGAGATGGAATACGCGCGCCTGGCCGCACGCCATTTCAAGACCGAGCACCACGAGTACTACGTCACCCCCGACGACCTGGTACGCAGCATTGCCGACGTGGCCCGCTCCTACGACCAGCCGTTTGGCAACTCGTCCGCCCTGCCCTCGTACTACTGCTCACGCGTCGCCAAAGACGACGGCGTGACCAAAATCCTGGCCGGCGACGGCGGCGATGAACTGTTCGGCGGCAACGCCCGCTATGCCAAGCAGCGCGTGTTCGGCTGGTATGGCGTCGTGCCCTCGGCCCTGCGCAGCGGCCTCATGGAGCCGCTGCTGGACAAGTCGGCCGACAGCAGCATCGCGCTGTTGCGCAAGGCCTCCAGCTATGTGGAACAAGCCAAGGTGCCGATGCCGGACCGGCTGCAGATGTACAACCTGCTGCTGCGCCTGGGTGTGAATGACGTGCTGACGCCCGATTTCCTCGCCCAGGTCGACATCCAGGGCCCGACCGTGCAGCAGCGCGGTGTCTGGGCCGAAGCCAAGTCCGCCAGCCAGGTGAACCGCATGCTGGCCTTCGACTGGCGCTACACCCTGGCCGAAAGCGATCTGCCCAAGGTCTGCGGCACGACCCGCCTGGCCGGCCTGGGCGTGGGTTTCCCGATGCTGAACGAAGCCCTTCTGGACTTCTCGCTCAAGCTGCCCACCGAGTACAAGCTCAAGGGCCTGAAGCTGCGCTGGTTCTTCAAAGAGGCGCTGCGCGGCTTCCTGCCGGACGAGATCCTGACCAAGAAGAAACAGGGCTTCGGCCTGCCCTTCGGCGTCTGGGCCACCCGCCACGACGGCCTGAAACAAGTTGCCACCGACTCCCTGAACAGCCTGGCCACGCGCAACATCGTGCGCCCGGAATTCATCCGTAGCCTGCTGGCAGAGCGCCTGCAGGAACACCCCGGCTACTACGGCGAAATGGTCTGGATTCTGATGATGCTGGAGCAGTGGCTGCAAGCCCAAGCGCCCCAGTTCAAATTGGAACGCTAAACCTGCCGCCCGATATCTGCTATCTTTTTTAGTATCAAAAAAATAGCTACCAGCGCATGATTTGATTGCGCTGGCAGCTATTTTTATGCCCTAAAAACGGGCTATTTTTAAAACCCAGTCAGGCTTTGTCCAACCGCATCTCGGCGGCGCGCGCGTGGGCCTGCAGGCCCTCGCCATAGGCCAGCTCGGCGGCAATCGTGCCCAACTGCTGCGCGCCGGCCTGGCTGACCTCGATGATGCTGGAACGCTTCTGGAAGTCGTAGACACCCAGCGGGCTGGAGAAACGTGCGGTGCCGGAGGTCGGCAGCACGTGGTTCGGGCCGGCGCAGTAGTCGCCCAGGCTTTCGCTGGTGTAGGCGCCTAGAAAGATCGCACCGGCGTGTTTCAGCAGCGGCTCCCAGCGGTGCGGGTCGTTGCTGCTGACTTCCAAGTGCTCGGGTGCGATGCGGTTGCTGATCTCGCAGGCCTCTTCCATGCTGCGCGTATGGATCAGCGCGCCGCGGCCGGTGAGGCTCTTGGCGATGATTTCGGCGCGTGGCATCTCATTCAGCAGGCGGTCGATGGAAGCCTGCACCTGGGCTATGTAGCCGGCATCGGGACACAGCAGAATGCTTTGCGCCAGCTCGTCGTGCTCGGCCTGGCTGAACAGGTCCATCGCCACCCAATCCGGCGGCGTCGTGCCGTCGGCCAGCACCAGGATTTCGCTGGGGCCGGCAATCATGTCAATGCCCACGGTGCCGAAGACGCGGCGCTTGGCGGCGGCCACATAGGCGTTGCCGGGGCCGGTGATCTTATGCACGTTCGGAATGGTCGCCGTGCCATAGGCCAGCGCGGCCACGGCCTGGGCGCCGCCGATGGTGTAGGCGCGGGTGACGCCGGCCACGTAGGCGGCGGCCAGCACCAAGGCGTTCTTCTCACCGCGCGGTGTGGGCACGACCATGATGATCTCGGCCACACCGGCCACATGGGCGGGGATGGCGTTCATCAGTACGCTGCTCGGGTAGGCTGCCTTGCCGCCGGGCACATAGATACCCACGCGATCCAGTGGCGTGACCTTTTGGCCCAGTAGCGTGCCGTCCGCATCGCGGTAGCTCCAGCTCTCACCCGAAGCCTTTTTCTGCGCCTCGTGGTAGGTACGCACGCGGGCGGCGGCAGCTTGCAGGGCTTCACGCTGGGCGGTAGGAATGGTGTCGAACGCGGCTCTGAGTTCGGCCTGGGTCAGCTCCAGCTCCGCCAGCGAACTCGCGCTCAAGCCGTCAAAGCGGTTGGTGTACTCCAGCACCGCCGCGTCGCCGCGCAGCTGCACATCGGCCAGGATGTCGGCGACGGTTTTTTCGATCGCCGTATCAGCCTCGGCCGACCAATGCAGGCGCGCCTTGAATTCAGCCTCAAAAGTGCCGCTAGTGGTGAATAGATGTGCGGGAGCAGCTACAAATGTCATAGCAATCAGGAGGTAGAACGTTCGGCAACTGCCTTGGCGAAGGCGTCGATCAGCGCGCGGATAGGGGCTTGCTTGAGCTTCAGCGAGGCCTGGTTCACCACCAGGCGCGAGCTGATGTCCATGATGCGCTCGACTTCCACCAGGTGGTTGGCTTTGAGCGTGTTGCCAGTGGACACCAGGTCCACGATGGCATCGGCCAGGCCGGTCAGCGGCGCCAGCTCCATGCTGCCGTAGAGCTTGATCAAATCCACGTGCACGCCCTTGGCGGCAAAGAACTCGCGCGCAATCGCTACATATTTAGTAGCTACCCGCAGCCGCGAACCCTGCTTTACAGCCCGTTCGTAGTCAAAGTCGGCACGCACCGCCACGCTGATGCGGCATTTGGCGATCTGCAGGTCCAGCGGCTGGTACATGCCCTGGCCGCCGTGTTCGATCAAGGTGTCCTTGCCGGTGATGCCCAAATCGGCGCCGCCGTTTTCCACATAGGTGGGCACGTCGGAGGCGCGCACCAGCACCACCCGCACGCCGGGCTGGTTGGTGTCCAGGATCAGCTTGCGCGAGGTTTCGGGGTTGTCCAGCACCTCGATGTTGGCGGCGCGCAGCAGCGGCAGCGTGTCGTCAAAGATGCGGCCTTTGGAGAGGGCTAAGGTAATCATGCTTTCACTCGCTCGATGTCTGCGCCTATGCCGCGCAGCTTGGCTTCCATCTGGTCGTAGCCGCGGTCCAGGTGGTAGATGCGGTCCACCACGGTCTCGCCTTCGGCCACCAGGCCGGCGATCACCAGGCTGGCAGACGCGCGCAGGTCGGTGGCCATCACGGTGGCGCCCGACAGCTTGGCCACGCCCTCGGTCACGGCCACCTTGCCGTCGATCTGGATGTGCGCGCCCAGGCGCACCAGCTCGTTGACATGCATGAAGCGGTTTTCAAAAATCGTCTCGGTGACCTTGCTCGGGCCCTGGGCCACGCAGTTCAGCACCATGAACTGGGCCTGCATGTCGGTGGGGAAACCCGGGTATTCGGTGGTGCGGAAGCTCTGCGCCTTCAGGTGCGCATGCGCCGGACCGGCGGACTGCACGCGGATGCCGTCGGCTTCGGGCGTGACCGTCACACCTGCAGTACGCAGCTTGTCGATCACCGCGTCCAGATGGTCGGCGCGGCCGTGCTGCAGCAGCACGTCGCCACCGGTGGCGGCCACGGCGCACAGGAAGGTACCGGTCTCGATGCGGTCGGCCACCACCTGGTGGCTGCAGCCGTGCAGCTTGTCCACGCCCTGGATGCGGATGCGGTGCGTGCCATGGCCTTCGATCTTCGCGCCCATCTTGATCAGCATCTCGGCCAGATCGCTGATTTCAGGCTCTTGCGCAGCGTTTTCCAGAACCGTCTCGCCTTCGGCCAGGGCTGCGGCCATCAGGAAGTTCTCGGTGCCGGTGACGGTCACCATGTCGGTGGTGATGTGGCAGCCCTTGAGGCGGGTCCAGCCCTTGGGCAGCTTGGCGATCATGTAGCCGTGCTCGACCACGATCTCGGCGCCCATGGCCTGCAAACCCTTGATGTGCTGGTCCACCGGGCGCGAACCAATGGCGCAGCCGCCGGGCAGGGACACCGTAGCCTCGCCGAAACGCGCCAGCAACGGGCCCAGCGCCAGCACCGAGGCGCGCATGGTCTTCACCAGCTCGTACGGGGCTTCGGGGGACGACAAGGCGCCAGCGTTGATGCTTACCGTGCCATCTTCAGAACGATCTGCGGTCACACCCATGTTGCGGATCAGGGTCAGCATGGTGGCCACGTCCTGCAGGCGCGGCACATTGGTCAGGGTGACGGGCTCGGCCGTCAGCAGCGCGGCGCACAGCTCGGGCAGAGCGGCGTTCTTGGCGCCGGAGATGCGGACCTGGCCTTGCAGGCTGCGGCCACCGCGGATGATTAATTTGTCCATGGAATGCGATCAGTAGGGTTTAGCGGGGCAAGGCGGCCCACTCGGCAGGCGTGTAGGTCTTCATCGACAGCGCGTGCACTTCGTCGGTATGCATTTTGGCGCCCAGCGTGGCGTAGACCCGCTGGTGGCGCTGGATGGCGCGGCGGCCCTCGAACTCGGCCGAGACGATGGTGGCGTACCAGTGGCGGCCATCGCCTTCGAGTTCGATGTGCTCGCAGGGCAGGTGCGAGGCGATGAGGTTTTGCAGTTCTTCAGCAGTCATGGGAGTATTTTTTGGATTAGCCGCGGATCTTGTAGCCGATGCGCAGCAGGTTCACGGTGATGGCGCTGACCACCAGCAAGGCTGTGCCGACGATGCCCAGGCTGATCCAGGGCGATACGTCGCTGACGCCAAAGAAGCCGTAGCGGAAGCCGTCGATCATGTAGAAGAACGGGTTCAGGTGGCTGACGGTCTGCCAGAAAGGTGGCAGCGAATGGATGGAATAAAACACGCCACTCAAAAAGGTCATGGGCATGATGACGAAGTTCTGGAACGCTGCCATCTGGTCGAACTTCTCGGCCCACAAGCCGGCGATGATGCCCAGCGTACCCAGCAGCGCCGCGCCCAGCACCGCGAACACGATGATCCACAGCGGGGCCACAAAGCTGGCGCCGGTGAAGATGGCGGTCACGGCAAACACCCCGGCACCGACCAGCAGACCGCGCGCCACGGCCGAGCCGGTATAGGCCCAGAACCAGCCCCAGTGCGACAACGGGGTCAGCAGCACGAACACCAGGCTGCCCATGATCTTGCTCTGGATCAGCGAGGAGGAGCTGTTGGCAAAGGCGTTTTGCAGCACGCTCATCATCACCAAGCCAGGCACCAGGAAGGCGGTGTAGTTGATCGTGCCGTAGACCAAGGCCTTGCCTTCGAGCACATGGCCGAAGATCAGCAGGTACAGCACGGCGGTCAGCACGGGTGCGCCCACGGTCTGGAAGCCGACCTTCCAGAAGCGCAGCGATTCTTTATATAAAAGGGTTTGCCAGCCGGTCATACCGCCACTCCGTTGGCCACGTAGCCGTTCGTCATCACATCCAAAAACACATCTTCCAGGTCGGCCTTGCGGATCTCCACGTCCTCGGCTGTCAGCCCGGCTTCGCGCACCGCTGCCAGATAGCGTTCAATCTCCGCCGCGTTGTGCGCGGGAAACTGCACGATGCGACCGGTAATCCGGGCCTGCTGCGCCAGGGCGCTGGGGAGTTCGCTATCCACTTTGAAGCGAAGCACATTGCTGGAGGCATTTTTCAACAGTTCGCTGGTGCGGTCCAACGCCACCACCCTGCCCTGCTTGAGCATGGCGATGCGCGAACACAGGGCCTCTGCTTCTTCCAGGTAATGGGTGGTCAGCAGCACGGTATGGCCTTGCTTGTTCAGCTTGGCGATGAATTGCCACAGGGTCTGGCGCAGCTCCACGTCCACACCAGCGGTGGGCTCATCCAGCACGATCACCGGCGGCTTGTGCACCAGGGCCTGGGCTACCAGCACGCGGCGCTTCATGCCGCCGGACAGCTGGCGCATATTGGCGTTGGCCTTGTCGGTCAGGCCCAGGCTTTCCAGCAACTCATCGATCCAGGCGTCGTTGTTCTTCACGCCGAAGTAGCCCGACTGGATGCGCAGCGCCTCGCGCACGTTGAAGAACGGGTCGAACACCAGCTCCTGCGGCACCACGCCCAGCTGGCGCCGCGCGTTGGCATAGTCGCGCACCACGTCGTGGCCGTGCACCAGCACTTTGCCACCGGTGGCACGGTTCAGGCCCGCCAGGATACTGATCAGCGTGGTCTTGCCCGCGCCATTCGGCCCGAGCAGGCCAAAAAATTCCCCCTGGGCGATGTCGAAGCTGACGCTGTCGAGGGCGGTGAGGGGGGGATTTTTAGCGCCGCGGGGGCTGGCGTAGGTCTTGGAGACCTGCTGGAAGGAGATGGCTGGCATGGGCCGACGATTTTAACGGCTGGGGGGCCATGTCGCCGGGTGTGGGCATTAGAACGTGTCTACGGTCTATTTGGGGCCGCGCAGCTGCCTTTTCGGGATGGGCTGGTAGGCGCAGCGTACAGCCAATAGCCCGGCTATTGGCAAGCGGTGCAACACCCCAGACCGCCCGAAAAGGCAGCTGCCCTGCGGGTTGGGGAGAAATCGGGCGATTTGTCCGCCATCCCCTTTGCATGGGCAGGGAGCCCATGCTGCAGGTGCTGACAGCCAACTCATCCCGATTGCTCCCCAACGCGGCCCCAAATAGACCGTAGACACGTTCTCAGGACTAGATTTGCGCGAGCGCCCGCTCCAAGTTCTGCACCGTGCGCTCCACGTTGTGCAGCTTCTCCAGGCCGAACAGGCCGATGCGGAAGCTCTGGAAGTCTGGCCCCTCGTCGCACTGCAAGGGCACGCCAGCCGCCGTCTGCAGGCCCTGGCCGAGAAACTTCTTGCCCGACTGGATCTCGGCGTCGGTGGTGTAGCTGACCACCACGCCCGGCGCCTGGAAGCCCGGCGCCGCCACGCTGGGGAATCCCTTGCGGACCAGCAGCGCGCGCACCTGCTCGCCCAGCGCCTGCTGCTCGGCGCGCACCTTGTCAAAACCATAGGCCTGCATTTCTTGCATCACGGTGTACAGCCGGGCCAGCGCATCGGTAGGCAGGGTCGCGTGGTAGGCATGGCCGCCGTTTTCATAGGCTTCCATGATCTGCAGCCATTTGCGCAGGTCGCAGGCAAAGCTGCTGCTGGTAGTCGACTCGATGCGCTCGCGGGCCAGAGCGCTGAGCATGACCAGCGCGCAGCAAGGCGAGCCGCTCCAGCCTTTTTGCGGCGCGCTCACCAGCACATCCACACCGGTGGCCTGCATATCGACCCAGATGGCGCCCGAGGCAATGCAGTCCAGCACCAGCAAGCCGCCCACGGCGTGCACCGCGTCGGCCACGGCGCGCAGATAGGCATCGGGCAGGATCATGCCGCTGGCGGTTTCCACATGCGGGGCGAACACCACAGCGGGCTTTTCGGCCTGGATGGTGGCCACCACTTCGGCGATCGGCACGGGCGCGAACGGCGCCTGCTTGCCCTCGCCCTGGCGCCGAGCCTTGAGCACGGTAGAGGCAGCCGGAATCTTGCCCATGTCGAAAATTTGCGTCCAGCGGTAGCTGAACCAGCCATTGCGGATGACAAGCACCTTCTGGTCGGTCGCGAATTGCCGGGCCACGGCTTCCATGCCAAAGGTACCGCTGCCGGGCACCACGATGGCCGACCGGGCCTGGTAGACCTGTTTGAGCACCCCCGAGATCCCGCGCATCACGCCCTGGAAGCTCTGCGACATGTGGTTCAGGGCGCGGTCGGTATAGACCACCGAGTATTCAAGCAGACCCTCGGGGTCTACATGGGGCAAGAGTCCAGGCATGGTGCGCTCCAATCGGCTAGGAATAGCCGACCAGTTTAGCGCGCAGGCTTTGGGTAATTACCCTTGGAACGGCTTCAAACGGCGGCCGGCAGCAGCTCGGCCACGCCGTACAAGCCGGCCAGCGCCGCCAGCCGCGCCGGCAGGCCGCGCACCGCGAAGGCCCGGCCCATGGCCATGCTTTCGCGCCGGCATTCCAGCATCACGGCCAGCGCCGACGAGTCGAACCGGGCCAGCGCCGTGGCATCCAGCACCACCGGCGCGGCCGGCTGCGAACGCAGGCCTTGCACCAGCATGCGCAGCGAGGCAGTCGCCTGCGCGTGGGTCAACTCAGCGGGCAAGACCAGCATGGATCAGCCTTTTTTGGCTGCGTTGGCCTGGTTGCGCGTGGTCAAGGTGGTGATCAGACCATCAATACCCTTGGCGTTGATCTCGCTGGCGAACTGGCTGCGGTAGGTTTCGACCAGCCACACGCCCAGCACGTTCAGGTTGAAGATCTTCCAGCCGGCGCCGTCGCCAGGGGTTTTTTCCAGGCGGTAGTCCAGCTGCACCGGGTCGCCGCGGCCCTTAACCTCGGTACGCACCACAACCTCTTTTTCGTCGGCTGCGGCCCGGAACGGCTTCATGCTGATTTCCTGGTCGCTGACCTGGGCCAGCGCGCCCGAATAGGTGCGCACCAGCAGAATCTTGAATTCTTCCTGCAGGCGCTTTTGCTGCTCGGGCGTGGCCTGGCGCCAGCCTGGGCCGACGGCCGAGGCGGTCATGCGCTGGAAGTTGACGTTCGGCATGATCTTGGAGTCCACCAGCAGCATGATCTTGGCGATATTGCCCTGCTGCAGGGTCTTGTCGGCCTTGATGGTGTCCAACACTTCGGTGGAAATGCGCTTGACCAGCACATCGGGTGCTTCATCGGCGGCCGCAGCCCCCATGGAGGTGGTCGCCGCCACCGCAAACACCATACCGGCCAACAGGGAACCTAAAAAACGACGCTTCATACAATCCTTCTGTGCGGGACAACCCGCGTTTCAATAATGCCAATGTAAACCCCGGGGTTGACACCAGGCCGATTGCGCGGCCCTACTTTGCGCCCCGGTTACACAGTGGGGGGCCTTACTTGGCCGGCTCGGCGGCCGGTTCCGGGGGGTTGCCGTCGTAGACCTCGCTGCGCCGCGCCTGCAGATAGAAGTCGCGGCTGAACGTGTATTTATCCAGCGCCGCGTCATCCAGCACAGCGCTGGCGCGCAGCAGATTGGCCCGGGTGTTGACCAGGTTCAGCCCGGTCAGGCGGTCCCGGTCGCCCGAATGCGGCACCGCATTCAGCGCATTGCCCTGCATGTCCAGCGGCAAGGCAGCCGTGTCGCGCACGGTGGACGAACCCAGCAAAGGCAGGACCAGATACGGGCCCGAGGGCACGCCCCAGCTGCCGAGGGTCTGGCCAAAGTCTTCCTTGTGCCGCTCCAGGCCCATGTCGGTGGCCAAGTCAAAAATACCGCCCAGGCCGAACACGGTGTTGATGCTGAAGCGCATCCAGCTCTCTGCGGCATCGCGGCCCTTGAGCTGCAAGGCGTTGTTGGCAATGCTCCAGACCTCGGTCAGATTGGAGAAGAAGTTGGTCACGCCGGTGCGCACCAGCGCAGGTGTGACCTTGGTGTAGACCGTGGCCACGGGTTTGAACACGGCGTTGTCGACCACTTCATTGAAGCCAAAAACCGTGCGGTTCAGCGGCTCCAGCGGATCGCGTGGGTTCGCCTGGGGGCCGGTGGCACAACCAGAAATTACAAGAAATATGCCGCTAGCGCAGACAAGCTTTGCGTGTTTAGCTATTTTTTTCATAGTGAATATGGGGATGGGTATCCGCTCTTATTTTTTAACTGCGGGGGCAGGTGCAGCGGGCGCAGCCGGAGTTTCCGGGCCGTCGGCCGCCTTGCTGTACAGGAACTGGCTGATCAGGTTCTCCAGCACCACGGCCGACTGGGTGGTGGAAATGGTGTCGCCGGCAACCAGATTCTTGGCGTCCGCACCGGCTTCAATGCCGATGTACTGCTCGCCCAGCAGGCCGCTGGTCAGAATCTTCAGCGAGCTGTCTTTGGGGAAAGCATAGTGCGGGTCCATGGCCAATGTCACCCGCGCCTGGAAGCTTTTGTCATCAAAAGTGATGCCCTCGACACGGCCGACCACCACGCCGGCGCTCTTGACCGCCGCCTTGGGCTTGAGCCCGCCGATATTGTCGAACTTGGCGCTCACGCTGTAGCCGGTCTGGAAGCTCAGCGACAGCAGGTTCGCCGACTGCAGCGCCAGAAACAGCAGCGCAGCCGCTCCCAGCAGTACAAACAAACCTACCCAGATATCGTTTTTAGAGCGTTGCATAACTAGACCTTAAATAGAGAACATGGTGGCGGTCAGCAAGAAGTCCAAGGCCAGCACCGCCAGCGAGGCCACCACCACCGTACGCGTCGTGGCCCGGGCCACACCCTCGGGCGTGGGCCGGGCTTCATAGCCTTGCAGCAACGCGACAAAGCTTACCGTGAAGCCAAACACCACGCTTTTGATCACACCGTTGCCGACATCGCGCCAGACATCGACACCGCCCTGCATCTGGCTCCAGAACGCGCCCGAATCCACACCGATCATCAGCACGCCAACCACCCAGCCACCCAGGATGCCGACCGCGCTGAACAGCGCCGCCAGCAAGGGCATGGTGATCACGCCGGCCCAGAAGCGCGGCGCTAGGATGCGGCGCACCGGGTCCACCGCCATCAGCTCCATGGCGCTCAGCTGCTCGCCAGCCTTCATCAGGCCGATACCGGCGGTCAACGAGGTACCCGCGCGCCCGGCAAACAGCAAGGCGGTGACCACCGGCCCAAGTTCGCGCACCAGGCTCAGCGCCACCAGCAGGCCCAGCGCCTCGCTGGAGCCATAGCGTTGCAAGGTGTAGTAGCCCTGCAGGCCCAGCACAAAGCCGACGAACAGGCCGGACACGCCAATCAGCGCCAGCGAGTAATTGCCCAGGAAATGGATCTGGTCGCGCACCAGACTGAAGCGCCGCAAGGTCGGCCCCACCAGGGCCAGCAGGCGCACGAACAGGCGGGTGGCATGGCCGATATCGCCGAGCTTGCAGCGCAGCGCAAAACCTACGTCGGAGGGCTTGTACCAGCTCATCGCGGGGCTCCGGTCGGTGGCACGGGCTGCAAGCCGGCACCAAAATCCTGCTCCACGCTGGGGCCGGGGTAATGGAAGCGCACCGGGCCGTCGGGCAAGGCGTGGATGAACTGGTGCACCAGCGGGTCGGTGCTGTTGCGCACCTCGTCGGGTGTGCCCTGGGCCACGATCTTGCCGTTGGCGAGCACCACCACCTTGTCGGCGATGCGGAAGGTTTCGTCCAGGTCGTGCGACACGATGATGCTGGTCAGGCCCATGGTGTCGTTCAAATCGCGGATCAGCCGCGCCGCCGTACCCAGGGAAATCGGGTCCAGCCCGGCAAACGGCTCGTCGTACATCACCAGATCGGGATCCAGCGCAATTGTGCGGGCCAGCGCCACCCGGCGTGCCATACCGCCCGAGACCTCGCTGGGCATCAGGTCGCGCGCGCCGCGCAGGCCAACCGCACCCAGCTTCATCAGCACGATGTCGCGCACCAGGGTTTCCGACAAATCAGTGTGCTCGCGCAGCGGAAACGCCACGTTGTCGAACACCGACATATCGGTGAACAAGGCGCCGAACTGGAACAGCATGCCCATGCGGCGCCGGGCCGCGTACCAGGCCGCCTGGTCAAAGCCGGCCACATCGGCACCGTCGAGCAGCAGCTCGCCTTTCTGGGCCTTGATCTGGCCGCCGATCAGGCGCAGCACCGTGGTTTTGCCGCCGCCAGAGGCACCCATCAGCGCTGTGACCTTGCCGCGCGGAACGGACAGCGTGATGCCGTCCAGCACCGGACGCGCGCCGTACCCGAAGGTCAGCTGGCGGATTTCAACGAGGTTGTCAGAAGGGCTTGGGGTCATAAAAAACAAAAGCCGGAACGTTTCCGGCTTTTGCATGATAAGGGATTGTCCTAGTACTTACACTTACCAAGACTTACCGGACCTGTTACAAGGCCAGGGCTCTCAGCGTGGCAGGTCGCTGTAACCCATCAGGAACTCGTCCACTGCGCGCGCCGCCTGGCGGCCCTCGCGGATGGCCCACACCACCAGGCTCTGGCCGCGGCGGATGTCGCCAGCCGCAAACACCTTGGGCACATTGGTCGCGTAACCGCCGGTAAAGTCGGTCGACGCCTTGGCGTTGCCACGCGCGTCCTTGTCGATGCCAAACGCGTCCAGCACATTCGCCACCGGGCTCACAAAGCCCATGGCCAGCAGCACCAGATCGGCCTGCATCACGACTTCAGTACCCGGGATTTCGACCAGCTTGCCGTCCTTGAACTCGACGCGCACGGTCTTCAGGCCGGTAACCTTGCCTTTTTCGCCGATGAATTCCTTGGTCGAAATGGCGAATTCGCGCTCGCAGCCTTCCTCATGGCTGGAGCTGGTGCGCAGCTTGATCGGCCAGTAAGGCCAGGTCATGGGGCGATTTTCTTCTTCCGGCGGCTGGGGCATCACTTCGAACTGGGTCACGCTGACCGCGCCGTGGCGGTTGCTGGTGCCCACGCAGTCGGAGCCGGTGTCGCCACCGCCGATGACGATGACCTTCTTGCCATCGGCACGCAGCTGGCCCTTGACCTTGTCGCCGGCGTTGACCTTGTTCTGCTGGGGCAGGAATTCCATCGCGAAATGGATGCCGTCCAGATCGCGGCCGGGCACTGGCAGGTCGCGCGATTGCTCGGCACCACCGGTCAGCACCACGGCGTCGAAGTCTTTTTGCAACTGCTCGGGAGTGACGGTGTCCTTGGCCCAGTTGGTGACCTTGGAGCCCTTGCCCAGCGGGTCTTTGGCCGCGCCGACCATCACGCCGGTGCGGAAAGTCACACCCTCGGCGGTCATCTGCTCGACCCGGCGGTCGATATGGCTCTTCTCCATCTTGAAGTCGGGGATGCCGTAGCGCAGCAGGCCGCCGACGCGGTCGTTCTTCTCGAACAAGGTCACGTCATGGCCGGCGCGCGCCAGCTGCTGGGCCGCGGCGAGACCGGCGGGGCCGGAGCCAACCACCGCCACCTTCTTGCCGGTCTTGTGCTTGGCGACGCGCGGTTTCACCCAGCCCTCGTCCCAGGCGCGGTCGATGATGGCGTGCTCGATGGACTTGATGCCCACCGGCAGATCGCTGACGTTCAGCGTGCAGGCCGCCTCGCAGGGTGCGGGGCAGATGCGGCCGGTGAACTCGGGGAAGTTGTTGGTGCTGTGCAGCACCTCGATGGCGTTCTGCCAGTCACCGCGGTACACCAGATCATTGAAGTCGGGAATGATGTTGTTGACCGGGCAGCCGTTGTTGCAGAACGGAATGCCGCAGTCCATGCAGCGCGCGCCCTGGATCTTGGCCTGCGATTCGTCGAGGCCGACGACGAATTCCTTGTAGTGTTTCAAACGCTCGACTGGTGGCTTGTAGCCCTCTTCCAGCCGGCCGTATTCCATGAAGCCTGTGACTTTTCCCATGATTGAATCCTTGTTCTTTACTTAGCCGGCACTGCTTCATTTTTAATAGCTGCCTGCGCAGATGCCGCCTGCGCTAGAGCCACTTTTTTTGCATGCAATTCACCCAGGGCGCGCTGGTACTCCAGCGGGAACACCTTGATGAACTTGCCACGGGCTTCGGTCCAGTTGTCCAGCAGGTCGCGGGCGCGCTTGCTGCCGGTCCAGCGGTTGTGGTCTTCCAGCAGCTTCTTCAGCTGGGCTTCGTCGGTCTGGCCGTTGTGCCATTGGTCGGCCACACCCAGGCCCTGCTGTTCGCCCGAAGGCAGCACTTTTTCAAGCGACACCATGGACATATTGCAGCGCTTGGCGAACTGGCCGTCTTCGTCGTACACGTAAGCCACGCCGCCGCTCATGCCGGCAGCGAAGTTGCGGCCGGTCTTGCCCAGGATCAGCGCAGTGCCGCCGGTCATGTATTCGCAACCGTGGTCGCCCGTGCCTTCGACCACCGTGGTGGCACCCGACAGACGCACCGCGAAACGCTCACCGGCCACGCCGCTGAAGAAGGATTCGCCGCTGGTCGCTCCGTACATCACGGTGTTGCCAACGATGGTATTCTGCGTGGCCACGCCGCGGAAGTCGATGCTGGGGCGCACGACGATGCGGCCGCCGCTCAGGCCCTTGCCGGTGTAGTCATTGGCGTCGCCAATCAGGTACAGCGTGATGCCGTTGGCCAGGAAGGCGCCGAACGACTGGCCGCCCGTGCCTTCGAGCTGGATGCGGATGGTGTCGTCGGGCAGACCTTCAGGCCGCACCTTGGTCAGCGCACCGGACAGCATGGCGCCCAGCGAACGGTTCACGTTGCGCGCCACTTCCATGAACTTGACCTTCTCGCCACGCAGGATGGCGGGCTGCGATTTCTCGATCAGCACGTTGTCCAGCGACTTCTCCAGGCCGTGTTCCTGGTCTTGCACGTGGTAGCGCGGCACATCGGCCGGCACATTCGGCTGGGCGAACAGGCGGTTGAAGTCCAGGCCGCTGGCCTTCCAGTGGGCGATGCCCTTGCGGGTGTCCAGCAGGTCGGCACGGCCAATCAGGTCGTCGAACTTGCGGATACCCAGCTGGGCCATGATCTGGCGCACTTCTTCGGCGATGAAGAAGAAGAAGTTCACCACATGCTCGGGCCGGCCCTGGAATTTCTTGCGCAACACCGGGTCTTGCGTGGCCACACCCACCGGGCAGGTGTTCAGATGGCATTTGCGCATCATGATGCAGCCCTCGACCACCAGCGGTGCGGTGGCGAAGCCGAATTCATCGGCGCCCAGCAGCGCGCCGATGGCGACGTCGCGGCCGGTCTTCATCTGGCCGTCGGCCTGCACGCGGACACGGCCGCGCAGGCGGTTCAGCACCAGGGTCTGCTGGGTTTCGGCCAGGCCGATTTCCCACGGACCACCTGCATGCTTGATCGACGACCAGGGCGATGCACCGGTACCGCCGTCGTGGCCGGCGATCACGATGTGGTCGCTCTTGCACTTGGTCACGCCTGCGGCGATGGTGCCAACGCCGACTTCCGACACCAGCTTGGTGCTGATGGAAGCATGCGGCGCCACGTTCTTCAGATCGTGGATCAGCTGGGCCAGATCTTCGATCGAATAGATGTCGTGGTGCGGCGGGGGCGAAATCAGGCCCACGCCGGGCACCGAGTGGCGCAGCTTGCCGATGTATTCGGACACCTTGCCGCCGGGCAGCTGGCCGCCCTCGCCCGGCTTCGCGCCCTGGGCCATCTTGATCTGGATCTGGTCGCTGGAGACCAGGTATTCGGCGGTCACACCGAAGCGGCCCGAAGCCACCTGCTTGATGCGCGAACGCAGCGAATCGCCGTCTTGCAGCGGGTAGTTGGTGGCTTCCACCACCTCAGGGCCGATGATCTCGCGCAGGGTCTGGCCTTGCTTGATCGGGATGCCCTTCAGCTCTTGACGGTAGCGGGCCGGGTCTTCGCCGCCTTCGCCGGTATTGCTCTTGCCGCCGATGCGGTTCATCGCCACGGCCAGCGTGGTGTGGGCCTCGGTGGAGATCGAGCCCATGGACATGGCACCGGTGGCGAAGCGCTTGACGATTTCTTTCGCCGGTTCGACTTCTTCCACCGGAATCGCCTTGGCCGGATCGATCTTGAACTCGAACAGGCCGCGCAGCGTCATGTGGCGGCGGCTCTGGTCGTTGATCAGCTGGGCGTATTCCTTGTAGGTGTTCCAGTTGTTGGAACGCGCGCTGTGCTGCAGCTTTGCAATGGCGTCGGGCGTCCACATATGCTCTTCGCCGCGGGCGCGCCAGGCGTATTCACCGCCGGCGTCCAGCATGCTGGCCAGCACCGGGTCGTCGCCGAACGCGGCCTTGTGCATGCGCAGGGCTTCTTCGGCGATCTCGAACACGCCGATGCCTTCGACGCGGCTGGAGGTGCCGGTGAAGTACTTGGACACGGTGTCCTGGTTCAGGCCGATCACCTCGAACAGCTGCGCACCGCAGTAGCTCATGTAGGTGGACACGCCCATCTTCGACATGATCTTCGACAAGCCTTTGCCGATGGCCTTGACGTAGTTGTAGATGGCTTTCTCGGGCGACAGGTCGCCAGGCAGATCCTTGTGCAGGTCGGCCAGGGTTTCCATCGCCAGGTAGGGGTGGATGGCTTCGGCGCCATAGCCGGCCAGCACGCCGAAGTGGTGCACTTCGCGGGCGGTACCAGTTTCGACCACCAGGCCAGTGGTGGTGCGCAGGCCATTGGTCACCAGGTGCTGGTGGATGGCGCTGCTGGCCAGCAGGGCGGGGATGGCGATTTGCGTAGCGCTGACGGCGCGGTCGCTGACGATCAAGATGTTCTTGCCACCCTTGATCGCGTCCACCGCTTCGGCGCACAGCGAGGCCAGCTTAGCTTCCACGCCCTCACGGCCCCAGGCTGCGGGATAGGTGATGTCGAGCGTGGCGCTCTTGAACTTGCCATGGGTATGGCGCTCGATGTCGCGCAGCTTGGCCATGTCCTCGAAGTCGAGGATGGGCTGGGCCACTTCCAGGCGCATTGGCGGGTTCACCTGGTTGATGTCCAGCAGGTTCGGCTTGGGGCCGATGAAGGACACCAGCGACATGACGATGGCTTCGCGGATCGGGTCGATCGGCGGGTTCGTCACCTGGGCGAACATCTGGCGGAAGTAGTTGTACAGCGGCTTGTTCTTGTCGCTGAGCACGGCCAGCGGGCTGTCGTTGCCCATGGAGCCAATGCCCTCTTCCCCGGCCTGGGCCATGGGGGACAACAGGAACTTGATGTCTTCCTGGGTGTAGCCGAAGGCCTGCTGGCGGTCCAGCAAGCCAGTGCCGCTGGCAGCGGGCTGGGCCGCGTCGGCCGGCACGCTGTCGAGCTTGATGCGCAGGTTGTCGATCCACTGCTTGTAGGGCTTGGTGTTGACGATGTTGGCTTTCAGCTCGTCGTCGTCGATCATGCGGCCCTGTTCCAGGTCGATCAGGAACATCTTGCCGGGCTGCAGACGCCATTTGCGAACGATCT
This sequence comes from Rhodoferax sp. OV413, assembly GCF_900104385.1. Taxonomy (GTDB): domain Bacteria; phylum Pseudomonadota; class Gammaproteobacteria; order Burkholderiales; family Burkholderiaceae_C; genus Rhodoferax_B. The sequence continues at coordinate 262,936 of NZ_FNJA01000005.1, forward strand.
TGTTCTCGGGCACGGGCAACACGCCGGATTCCGAAGCCATGATGACCAGGTCGTCGTCGGTGACGCAGTAGCGCGAGGGGCGCAGGCCATTGCGGTCCAGCGTGGCGCCGATCTGGCGGCCGTCGGTGAAGACGATGGAGGCAGGGCCGTCCCAGGGCTCCATCATGGCGGCGTGGTATTCATAGAAGGCGCGGCGGCGCTCATCCATATTGGTGTGCTGCTCCCAGGGCTCGGGGATCATCATCATCACGGCCTGGCTGATGGGGTAGCCGGCCATGGTCAGCAGTTCCAGGCAGTTGTCGAAAGTCGCGGTGTCGGACTGGTTGGCGAAGCTGATCGGGTACAGCTTGGCTAGGTCGGCAGCCAGCACCGGCGAGGCCATCACGCCTTCGCGGGCCTTCATCCAGTTGTAGTTGCCCTTGACGGTGTTGATCTCGCCGTTGTGCGCCACGTAGCGGTACGGGTGGGCCAGCGGCCACTCGGGGAAGGTGTTGGTGGAGAAGCGTTGGTGCACCAGGCCGATGGCCGAGATGCAGCGCTCGTCGGACAGGTCCAGGTAGTACACGCCCACTTGGTCGGCCAGCAGCAGGCCCTTGTAGATCACCGTGCGGCTGGACATGCTGGGCACGTAATACTCTTTGCTGTGCTTGAGCTTGAGCTTTTGGATGTTGGCGCTGGCGGTCTTGCGGATCACGTACAGCTTGCGCTCCAGCGCGTCCTGCACGATCACGTCGTCGCCGCGGCCGATGAACACCTGTTTGAGCAAGGGCTCGGTCTTGCGCACCGTGGGCGACATCGGCATGTCGCGGTCCACCGGCACATCACGCCAGCCCAGCAGCACCTGGCCTTCGGCCTTGATGGCGCGTTCCATTTCTTGTTCGCAGGCCTGGCGCGAGGCATGCTCCTTGGGCAGGAAGATCATGCCAACGCCGTATTCACCGGCAGCCGGCAGGGTCACGCCCTGCTTGGCCATTTCTTCGCGGTACAGCGCGTCGGGGATCTGGATCAGAATGCCCGCACCATCGCCCATCAGCTTGTCGGCACCGACGGCGCCACGGTGGTCGATGTTCTCCAGGATCTTGAGTGCCTGGGTGACGATATCGTGGCGCTTTTCGCCCTTGATATGGGCCACAAAACCCAGGCCGCAAGCGTCATGCTCGTTGCTGGAGGAATACAAACCGTGGTCTTTGAGATACTGGATCTCGGCAGCCGTTGTCATGGCGCTCTCCTATATGTTTCGCGGGGACTCGAAGCATAAGGCACAGCAACAACAATGCCAAGCAGAACAATTGGGGTCAGATTCCAATTATTTGTTGACTAAATCAATAAGAAATTAAATAGGGACACATTAAAAAATGTAGCAGCTTGCGCAGTATTTATATGCACCAATGGCCATTTTTATTAAGGTTTTGGAGTCGAAACTGGCCGGCCCGCCACCGCTTTGCTGACCCGGCGCTCAGTACGCTTTTGTAAATCCGCCACAAAATCCGCATCGCCCAAAGCCCAGCCGCGCAGCACCGACTGGGTGAGACGCTGCTGCTGCTCCAGCGTGATGCCTGTATGCACCAAATCGGCATAAGCCACTTCGCGCGCAAACGGCGTGTTGCCCAGCGCCCACCACAGCGGGTGCGGGGTCAGCAGCTTGTCGTTGCGCACACCGGTGTAATGGCCGTAGCTGGACCAGGGGTAGTCGCGCGGATCGACCACCAGGCCGGCGCGCACCGGGTTCAGGTCGATATAGGCCATGCAGGCCAGCAGATAGCGTTCGGTTTGCACCAGGGTGGATTTGTAACGCCCTTCCCATAGCGTGCCGCTGCGGCCCTGGTTGTCGTTGAAGTAACGCACATAGCTGCGGCCCACGGCCTGCATCATCTGCGGCAGGCCGTCCTGCGTCTGCGGCGTCACCAGCAGGTGGAAGTGGTTGTCCATGAGCACATAGGCGTGGACCAGCACATCGAACTTCTTGGCGTTGTCGGCCAGCAGGCCGAGCAGCAACGTATGGTCGGCCGCGCAGGCAAAGATGGGCTGGCGGTTGTTGCCGCGCTGGATGACGTGGTGCGGAACACCGGGAAGCGTGAGTCGGGGAAGCCGGGCCATGGCGGTCAGTGGGTAGTTTGGCCGCATGATAATTGGAATCTGACCCCTATTTTTTCGGGTCCCGTTGGTAAGCCATTGTTGCTGCGGTAACAGTCCAGTCACGGCGCCCGGCAGTGTGTAACTCCCAGGGCCATCCAGCAGTTGAAAGCCGCCGAGCGCTTCCTATAGTTTCATGGTTAAGCGCAAAAACAAGTCTCTACAGGAGCACCGCCATGGCCATCAACGAAGCGAAGCTGAATGCCTTTATGGGCAATTTTGTGAACGACATTGGGGCTGTGATGCACGCCGCCACCATCGTCGTCGGCGACCAACTCGGCCTGTACAAGGCCCTCGCCAAAGGGCCTACGGACGTCGCGGCACTCGCCAAGCGCACCGAAACCGACAAGCGCTATCTGCTGGAATGGCTGAGCGCCCAGGCGGCCAGCGGTTATGTCGACTACGACCCAGCGACCCAGCTGTTCAGCCTGAGCGAAGAGCAAGCCATGGCCTTGGCCGAAGAAGGCAGCCCGGCCTTCATTCCCGGCGCATTTCAGATCGCCGTCGCACAGTTCAAGGCGATTCCCAAGATGGCCAGCGCCTTGCGCACCGGCCTTGGCCTGGGCTGGCATGAGCACGACCCCTCGCTATTCCACGGTACCGAGCGTTTCTTCCGCCCCGGCTATGCGGCGAATCTGGTGCAGAGCTGGATACCCGCGCTGGAAGGCATGGAGGCCCAGCTGAAGCGCGGTGCCAGCGTGGCCGATGTAGGCTGCGGCCATGGCTCCTCCACCATCCTTATGGCGCAGGCCTATCCACAGTCGAGCTTCATCGGCTTCGACTACCACGGCCCGTCGATCGAGATTGCGCGCGAGACAGCCAAGAAGGCCGGCGTGGCCGACCGCACACGCTTCGAAGTCGCCCAGGCCAAGGATTTCCGCGGCCGCGACTATGCACTGGTTACGATGTTCGACTGCCTGCACGACATGGGCGACCCGGCCGGCGCCAGCGCCCATGTGCGCAGCACGCTAGCCCCCGATGGCGCGTGGATGATCGTTGAACCGTTTGCCGGCGACCGGCTGGAAGACAACCTGAACCCCGTGGGCCGGGTGTTCTATTCGGCATCCACCTTCATCTGCACGCCGGCCTCGCGGTCGCAGGAGGTAGGTACCTGCCTGGGCGCCCAAGCCGGCGAAGCGCGCATACGCGACATCGTCACCGGCAGCGGCTTCAGCCACTTCCGCCGTGCTGCACAGACCCCGTTCAACCTGGTCTTTGAGGCGCGCCCATAGCTCTGGCCCCAGAGAAGGAGAACACCATGACCCGCAAATACATAGACTGCCGCGAATACCCGAGCGAAACCCATTGCACGGTGGCCATGTGCGCCGACGACGAGAAGGAACTGCTGGAGGTGGCTGTACAGCACGCCGTGGCGGTGCACGGCCACCAGGACACGGCCGAGCTGCGCCAGCAGATCACCTCGCTGTTCAAGACCGGCACGCCCCCGCTGACGCCGCCGATCAAGATGTGAAGTCGCCGCCGCGGGCTCAGGCGGCGACGCTGTCCTGCGGCAACTGGAACCGGGTGGCCAGCAGGCTGCCCAGGCCGAACTCGGCCAGCAGGCTGGCCAGGCGCTCGGCTGCGGCGCGCTTTTTATGGCCGGTATATTTGGCGATGATGAGCTCGTTCTTCATGCTGTGCTCCCAGCCTACCAGTTCGGTCACCGTCACCTGGTAGCCCCAGGCTTCGAGGTACAGGCAGCGCAACACATTGGTGAGCTGGCTGCCGATTTCACGGGTGTGCAACGGGTGCCGCCAGAGTTCGGCCAGCGGCGTCTTGGTGCCGTTCAACGCCTTGTTCTGGCGCAGGCAGGCGGCCACCTCGGCCTGGCAGCAAGGCACCAGCACCATGGCCCGGGCGTTCTTTTGCAGGCCAAAGGCAATCGCATCGTCGGTGGCGGTATCGCAGGCATGTAGCGCGGTGACCACGTCGATGCGCGCGGGCAGCAGGTCCGACTGGGTGGACTCGGCCACGCTGAGATTCAGGAACGACATGCGCTCAAAGCCGAGCCGCGCCGCCAGTTCCTGCGACTTGGCGACCAGCTCGGGCCGGGTTTCGATGCCATAGATATGGCCGGCGCCCAAGGCCTTGAAAAACAGGTCGTAGACGATGAAGCCCAGGTAGGACTTGCCCGCCCCGTGGTCGGCCAGGGTCAGCCCCTGGGCGCTGGCCGGCAGCTCGCCGAGCAGCTTTGCTATGAACTGGAACAGGTGGTAGACCTGCTTGAGCTTGCGCCGCGAGTCCTGGTTCAGCTTGCCGTCGCGGGTCAGGATGTGCAGCTCTTTGAGCAGCTCGACGGACTGGGCGGGGTCGATTTCAGGAGGCAGCGCGGGCGTGGCGAGAGGCTTACTTTTGGGGGTCTTCATCACCCGATTTTCCCACGCCAAGCGCATCCCAGCCGCCCTGCCCCAGAGTCTCCAGGGTTTGCATGTTGCGTTCGAAGATGGCTTCGGCCTCGGGGAAGGCCGCCACCGCGCGATCAATGCTGGCCTCGCGCAGCAGGTGCAGGCAAGGATACGGCGCGCGATTCGTGTAGTTGGTGATGTCGTCCGCATCCGTACCGCCGAACTGGAACTGCGGGTGGAAGCTGGCGATCTGCACCACGCCATCCAGCTTCATCTTGCGCAGCAGCCGATCGGCAACGTCCAGAAAATCGTTGTAGTCCAGAAAATCGGCCAGCACCTGCGGCGCTATCAAAAGCGTAGTGTCTCGCGCAGATGGGTCCTGCGCCAGCAGCTCTTTTAGCTCATAAACCAGGTCCTGGCGCAGTGCCTCGGTGTCGGTCGCCTGGCTGACCGCGTAGTGGATCTGGCCCTTGGTGTGCACGGCCTTGGCGAACGGGCACAGGTTCAGGCCGATCACCGCGCGCTCCAGCCAGCGGCGCATGTCGTTCAGTACGGTGGTGTCGGCAGCGGTCATGGCTTCAGCGGATGAAACGGTTCGGCTGGCCCACTACCAGGCGGGCCAGCTCGTCCAGCATAGCGGGCGTGGTATCGCTGGCGGCCCATTGCGTGGTCAGCACCTCGAAGCCGGTGGCATTGCTGATGCGAAACGCCAGGCTGGCCTGTTCGTGGTCGGGGGTGATGCGCACGCTGCCCATCAGCGCTGTCAGGTACTCGAAGCGAATGGACAGCAGCTTGTTGGTGTCTGGATGGCGCTGCTCCTGGCGCTCGTGCTGCAGGTGGCCCAGGGCCAAACGCGACTCGACCCGCTCCAGATCGGGCGGAAAGTTCACGCTGACCGCGCCCTTGACCGGTGGGCCGTCCTGCGGCGTGATGCGCCAGCCCATGCCGATGTAGTCCACTAGGTCCACACCACGTGCGCGCTTCTTGCGCTGGTCGCAGCGAAAGTCGACCAGCTTCATCGCCGGCCACGGGGTTTTGCCGTCCAGCGACAGCGCGGGGGCCGGTGGCGCGATCACGTTCAGCTGCTGGGCCAGGTCGGCCAGATAGGCGGCCACCGTCTGGCAGGCGGCCTCGGTCTGGGCCGCACGGGCTTCCAGGCTGTGCTGTACGGCGTTCTGCTGGTTGCGCAGCGCATGGGCTTGGTTTTTGAGTTGGTTGAGGAAGCTCAAGGCGTCTCCTGGTCGGGGTCTTCAGCCCAGTAATTTTTGGCCGGTCAAACGCTGGTGCTCGCGCGCCGCAAAGCGGTCGGTCATGCCGGCCAGATAGTCGGCCACGGCCCGCGGCGCACCCGCAGCGGCGCGGGCGGCAAAGCCGGGGGCCATTTCCTGCGGGGCGGCCAAGTAGGCGTCGAACAGCTCGTGCACCACGGTCTTGGCCAGCCCGGTCATGTCCATCACCTGGGCATGGCGGTACAGGTTTTTCATCAAAAAGCGCTTCAGCTCCTGCGACTGCACACGCATCGCCGGGCTGAAGCACAGCAGGGGCGCGCACTGCCGGGCGGCGTCGGCACTCGCCGGCTGGGCGGTTTGCAGCGCGGCCTGCGTGGCGGCAATCACGTCGTACACCTGGGCGCTGAGCATGCGGCGGATGGACTCGTAAAGCACCCGGCGGCCGGTGAGCTGGGGGTGTTCGGCCAGGGTTTGCTGGTAGAAATGCGCGACCAGCGGCACGTCCTGCAGCTGCTCCAGGCTAATCAAGCCCGAGCGCACGCCATCGTCGATGTCGTGCGCGTTGTAGGCGATCTCGTCGGCCAGGTTGCACAGCTGGGCCTCCAGGCTGGGCTGGGTGTGCGCGAGAAAGCGCCGGCCCACATCGCCGCGGCCGTCCAGGTGCGGCGGGCCAACGGCTTCGAGCTTTTCGGCGTTGGCGCGCGAGCAATGTTTGAGGATGCCTTCGCGGGTCTCGAAGCTGAGGTTCAGGCCGTCGAACAGCGGGTAGCGCTCTTCCAGCGCATCGACCACGCGCAGGCTTTGCAGGTTGTGCTCGAAGCCGCCGTGGTCGGCCATACAGGCATTCAGCGCGTCCTGCCCGGCATGGCCAAACGGCGTGTGGCCCAGGTCGTGGGCCAGGGCGATGGCCTCGACCAGGTCTTCATTCAGCTCCAGTGCCCGTGCAATCGAGCGGCCCAGTTGGGCCACCTCCAGCGAATGGGTGAGACGGGTGCGGAACAGGTCGCCCTCGTGGTTCAGAAACACCTGGGTCTTGTAAACCAGGCGCCGAAACGCGGTGGAATGCACGATGCGGTCCCGGTCGCGTTGGTATTCGGTGCGGGTGGGCGCAGCCACCTCGGGGAAGCGGCGGCCCCGGCTCTGGGCCGGGTTGCAGGCGTAGTCGGCCAAAGGCATGTTTATAGGTAAAAAGTGCCTCTAGCGCTTATGGGTATTGCGCTAGCAGCTATGTTAAAAATAGCATGCATCTCAAACGCTTACAGGCAGCAGGCATCCACCACCGAGCGCACCAGGGCGTCCGGTGCGCCCCGCACCGCGGCGCTGCCGGGTGGGTCGATCAGCACAAACTTGATCTCGCCGGCCTCGGCCTTCTTGTCTACCCGCATCAGCTGCAGATAGCGGCCGGCGTTGTCGGTTGCATCCAGCACCGCGCCGCGGGTCGGCAGGCCGGCACGCGCAATCAGGCGGGTCAGGCGCTCGACCAAGGCCATGTCGATCAGGCCCAGACGCTGCGACAAATGCGCGGCCATCACCATGCCGCTGCCCACGCCTTCGCCGTGCAACCAGGCGCCATAGCCCATGCCGGCTTCGATCGCGTGGCCGAAGGTGTGGCCAAAATTCAGAATCGCCCGCAAACCGGCTTCACGCTCGTCTTGACCGACCACATGGGCCTTGATTTCGCAGCTGCGCTTGACCGCATGGGCCAGCGCCAACGGATCGCCGGCGCGCAGCGCATCCATTTTCACCTCCAGCCAGTCTAGCAAAGACATGTCGGCAATCGGGCCGTACTTGATGACCTCGGCCAGGCCGGCGCTGAGCTCGCGCGGGGGCAATGTAGCCAGAGTGTCCAGATCACACACCACTTTGCAGGGCTGGTAAAACGCGCCCACCATGTTCTTGCCCAGCGGGTGGTTGATGGCGGTTTTGCCGCCCACCGACGAGTCCACCTGGGCCAGCAAGGTGGTCGGCACTTGCACAAACGGCACGCCGCGCATATAGCTGGCGGCGGCAAAGCCCGTCATGTCGCCCACCACGCCGCCGCCCAGGGCGAACAGCACGGTTTTGCGGTCGCAGCCATGCCCGAGCAGGGCATCAAAGATCAGGTTCAGGGTTTCCCAGGTCTTATAGGCCTCGCCATCCGGCAGCACCACGGTGTGGATGGCGGCGTAACGGCTTTGCAGCGCAGTCTGCAGGCGCTGCGCATACAGCGGGCCGACGGTGGTGTTGGTGACGATCAGCGCGGCCGCCGCGCGCGGCAGATCGGCCCAGGTGGCCGGGTTGTCTAACAGCTGCGTGCCAATGGCAATCGGATAGCTGCGCTCGCCTAAGCTAATGTGGACAGTCTGGGTGGCCATGGTCGGAGTGGAATGCATAGCCACCAAGTTTAAAGCCCTCGCCCGTCAAGATGCCGGTGCCGTGCCACCCAACTCCAGCTGCATCATGATCATATTGACCAGCGACGACACCGAGGGTCGCCCGGTCTCGATCACAAAGTGCGCGGTTTCACGGTACAGGGGATCGCGGATAGCGAACAGATCGCGCAACCGGGTCAAAGGGTCGGCCACCTGCAGCAGTGGGCGATTGACGTCGTGGCGGAGACGGCGGAACACCTCCTCGGGTGTCGAGCGCAAATACACCACCTGGCCCCGCGAACGCAGCGCCTGGCGGTTGGTAGGCCGTAAAACGGTTCCTCCGCCAGTGGCCAGTACGCCTGGACCATTCTGCGTCAGGGTGTCTATGACCTCTTCCTCCACATCACGGAAACGCGCCTCCCCCTCGCGCTCAAAGAACTCGCGGATCGAGCAGCCTATGCGCTGCTCGATCACGTGGTCTGAGTCGATGAAGGGCACTTGTAGGCGCCGGGCGAGCTGGCGACCTACAGTAGATTTACCGGAGCCTGGGAGACCTACGAGAGATATCAGGCCGAATCGACCTTCCATCGCTAAAAAGGATACGTCACTGGCATCGTTTGCTGCACCGGTGTCGTGCCAGGAGAAGTAAACGTGACTAACAAATTCACCGTCTGGCTACTACTGCCCCCAGCAACGCAAGCAGGCACAGCACCGGCAGTAGAAGGAGCAGTCACCGTGAATGAAATAGCAGTACGCTCCCCAAAAGTTAAAGCATCCAGAATTGGCGAGCCAATGCTGACGGAGCCACTTAATCCAGCAACCTGTCCTGTCATGCCAACAGTTGTCCCTGCTGCCGCCGCAAAATTAAGAGGAGTTCCAACGTAATAGGAGAAGACTGCGCTACATACAGTGCCCAAATTCAATGCAGTCACTTTGGTACCAGAAACCTTCGCGCTATATATACCAAGAGCCCCCGGAGATACGGCAGAAAGATTAATTGACTTGCTGATAACCCCCGTCGATCCCACCTGCGTAGACGAAACCACCGTCACAAGTTGCCCATCAGCAGGACGGGGATCCTGCACTGTGTAAGTTACTGTGCACAATCCATTACTCGTCAAGCAACCACCCTGTGCCGATGAGCCGACTCCACCGAAATCTGTTGTAAACACCACAGGAACTCCATCAGCAACAGGGTTGCCATTAGCATCTCTGATACGTACCGTTATGGTAGAGGAATCACCCGACAAACTAGCGTTCAAATTAAATTTAGATGCAGACAAGTCAAAGCCTGCAGCAATTGCCGAACCGGTAGTAACCAGCAATTGATCTGATTGCGACGCAATAGACCGACCACGAACTGTTGCGGTGACAACTACAGAGGTTGCAACAGTGCCAGATGAAACAGTAGCAACCACAACTCCGTCCGTGTCACTCGTTGCCGATGCAATATTCAAAGTCACAACCGAACTTGGATTAACCGAAAAATCAACAATCGTGCCTTTTACAGGAGCATTATTGGTATCCACTACACGGAAGCGTAAAGTAGCAGACTCAGACCGTCCATTGCCACCAGAGCCCTTTAAAACGATGGATTTATCCGAGGGATTGGTATCCAGAAAATTCAAAGCGTTTGCCAACAGTTGCGGATCGGAAGCTCCACTTGAAGGTGCGCTTGAGATGGATATTGCCTTTTGAGCAGTTACCGTTGTCGATGTACTTGAAACGATTACAGCTGCGGAAGCACTCACCAATGTTGCACCGGTGGATGTTGATGAGGAGGCTCGAATCTCTACTGACGCTTGCCCGTTTGCGTCGGTCAAAGCGGTCGCAGAAGTTGGCGCCAAAGTAAGCAGCCCTCCGCCTGTAAAATTCACAATTACGCCTTGTATAGGCGCACCACTTGAATTCAGCAGCGTTACTTTCGCTGTAGCAATCTCAGCAGTGGAAATATTTGTCGAACTAACTCCTGAGCCATTCAGCACAGCCAATGTCATTTGCGATGCAGTTGAACCGCTCCCGCCTCCACTGGAAGACGTGCCGCTAGGATTCCCCCCCCCTCCGCATGCAGCCAATAAGGCAAAAAACCACAACATAACCCACAGCTTCAAATAACGCATAGATATCTTCCCTGATTTCAGACTTAGCACCAATTAACGCGCAGCAGAACGTTCAACAATCATTTTCGGCGTAATAAAAACCAACATTTCCTTTTTGGTACTGGCTTGCGATTTGGACTTAAACAAATTACCTAGATAAGGAATATCACCCAACACCGGCACCTTAGTTATGCTATCGGTCTCATCTAAAGTGAAGATCCCACCAATTACCACTGTACCGCCGTTTTCTACTAAAACCTGGGTTTTTATGTGTTTGGTATCGATGGCGATACCAGCCGAAGTAGTTTCACCACGACTATCTTTATTGATATCCAGATCCAGGATGATATTACCCTCAGGCGTGATTTGAGGCGTAACTTCCAGCTTCAAATTCGCTTTACGGAAAGCAACTGAAGTAGCTCCGCTAGAAGTTGCTTGTTGGTAAGGAAACTCTGTACCCTGCTCGATCAAAGCCTTGGTCTGATCCGCCGTGACAATTCGTGGGCTAGATACCAACTTGCCTTTTCCGTCGTTTTCCAGAGCCGATATTTCGAGGTTCAAGAACCGGTTTGCCGCACTGCTGAATATCGACAGGGCAAAAGATGCCGCGTCATAGCCACCTTGCCCGACTGCCGGCATGTTGACGAAGTTACTGCTCGTATCCACCGCAGAACCACTCGAGCCGTTGCTGGCAGTGACATTGCTGTAGCTGGTGCCTACCGTAAAACGTGTATTACCCGTCAAACCAACACTGCCTGCAGCAACACCTGCTGTCGTCGAACTACCGGCAGTGGACCCCAGCTTGACCCCCAAAGATTTACCAAAAGTGTCCGACGCCTCCACGATGCGCGCTTCGATCAGTACTTGGCGAACCGCAATGTCAAGCTTCTTGATGAGATCCTGCACTGCCGCAAGACGACTGGGGATGTCATTCACAAAAATCTGATTGGTGCGCGGTTCGGAAATCGCTGTACCCCGCGAACTGAGGAAACGGGGTCCGCTGTTCGCAGTACCTATCGCTGAGCCTCCCAGTTGGGTAACGATATCCGATGCCTTGGCGTAATTCAACTGAAAAGATTGAGTCTGCAGCGGCTCCAAGGCCTGCATAGATGCAGCTGACTCAAGATCTTTCCGAGTACGCGCGTCAATCTCGTCTTTGGGTGCAATCCACAACACCGAACCGGACTTGCGCATACCCAGGCCCTTGGCATCCATGATGATTTGCAGTGCCTGGTCCCAAGGCACATCCTTCAAACGCAAGGTAACGGAACCCGTTACCGAGTCCGAAGTCACCACGTTGAAGTTCGTGAAATCAGCGATCACTTGCAACAGGGCACGCACTTCAATGTTTTGGAAGTTTAGAGACAGCTTCTCACCAGAATAGCCTGGCCCTTGAACCAGCTTGGTCGCATCCACTTTCTGCTGACGCACCTCAACGACGAACTGCCCGTCACTTTGGTAGGCACTGTGGTCCCATGCACCTTTGGGTTCAACCACCATACGCACTCTGTCACCCAACTGCGTGGTGGTTACCGTTTGCACAGGGGTGCCGAAATCAGCAACGTCCAGGCGACGACGCAAGCCTTCTGGCAAGGTGGAATTCAAGAACTCAACAACTAGATTCTGACCTTGTTGGCGAACATCCACGCCGACCTGGCTATTCTTGAGGGACACAATGATTCGCCCAACATTGTCGTCACCACGGCGGAAATCTATGTCTTTGAGAGGCGCTTTATCACGGCTGCCCGCATCGGCAAAAGTCGGCGCAGCACCTACTGCTGGCGCTGCAACAGCTACCGCGTCCAGCACCACCAAAATCGATTTGCCTTTGAGCTCCGCCTTGTAAGAAGTGGCTTGTTTCAAATTCAAAACCACGCGCGAACGGTCGCCCACCTGCACGACATTGACTGAACGCAGATTACCTTGATTCACTTCGATAGCCGAACGCCCCACATTGCTGGATACACCCGGAAAATCCAATGCAATCCGTGCCGGGGATTGGATAGAGACCCCCGATGGCAATGCTGCCAATGCATCACTCAGATCGATACGAATTACTTCGGAGCCGCTTTGGATTGAGCCCGTCACGGATTCAATCGCAGTTTGCGCCTGCGCGGCTACGGATGCCAAGACCAGTACCAAAGCTCCGGCTAATCGGTCTAGCATGTGCCACCCCATTTGATTCTGCTTATTCATTTCGCTCCCTCTTGTAGCACCAAACTAGCGGACCGTTCAACCCAGTCTCCCGTCGAATCTTGGACAATTTCACGCAGGGTCAACTCAGATTCGTCAATCTTGGTGACTCGACCGTAGTTCAAGCCAAGGTAATTTCCCACCCGCACTTGGTAGAGCAGATTGTCAATACGCAGCAGAGCTACTGGCTGACCTGCCTTGCGCAGGCTACCAACCATCGCCATGGAGTCCACCGGGTAAGCCTCCAAAGCCTCTTTGCGCCGAGCCAGCTCAGGAGCAATTAATGCTGTATTAGCAACGCTCTGTGTCGAATCGCGCTTAAGCGCCTGCGTTAGTTTTTGCAAGCTGAAAGGATCCACAGCGGCTTCTTGGGTATAGGCTTGGGGCAAGAACTTCTTAGGCTCAACCAAGGGCATGACTTTGGGGTGTACCTGGCTGCGTTGCTCACTCATCCATTGACGCAACTCATCTTCACCGGAAACGCTACAGCCAACCAATGCAAAACCCAAAATGCAAGATACACATAAAGGAAGCCATTTCATTTTTTAGCCCCCGGCTTCTGAGCGGCAATTTCATCTGCATCCAAATAGCGGAAGGTTCTTGCTGTGACTTCCATGGAAAGATTTCCGTCCTGAGCCGGATTAATAGACAAATTATTCAAAGTCACGATCCGGGACAAATTAGCGACATCGGAAGCAAACGCACCAATATCATGGTAACGGCCAGTTACCCGCACAGAGATGGGCAACTCTGCGTAGTAATCTTTAACCACCACTTGGCCTGGACGAAACAACTCAAACTGCAAGCTACGTCCCAAACCTGCTTGATTTACGTCGGACAAAAGTGCGGCCATCTCGGCTTTGCTTGGCAACTGCTTTTCAAGCTGCGTGACATATTGCTGCACTTGCTCACGCTGCTTCTTCAGTGCATCCAGATTCACTGCTTTGACCAAGCGAGTCTTATAGGCCTCACGCAGTTCAACTTCCTTGGTTTGCTCAACAATCAGTTCGTCTTCGTAACTGCTTAACCACGCATACCAAAGACCCGCCACCACGGCGACTACGACCACAAAAAACAGCAGAGAACGAGGCACCACCGGCCACACCGATGGATCGTTGGGATTCAAGTCACGGAACTGCCTCTGGAGGCTGTCCTGCAAGCCCTTGAAATCAATATCTATTGAAGGTTTTTTTGCCATGACACTCTTGCTATGGAGTGGCGACTGCAGCAGTTGCCGCAGCTTCACCCGCTTTTTGCACTTCGCTAGAACGCATTAGACGTACCCGCAAATTAAACTTCGCCACCCGCCGCTGGTCTCGGGGACTGAGGCTGACGGTACTGGCCACAATTTCAACCAGATCGGGCCGCGACAGCCAAGGCGTGTTGTTCGCCAAATTTCGCAACAACTCAGATACGCGCTCATTCGACTGGGCCACACCCTGGATAGTTACGCTTTGATTTTCCTGCTTCAGGCTGGTGATGTAAGTTCCATCTGGCAGCTGTTTCACCAGTTCATTCAACAAATGAACCGGCAAATTGCGGTCAGCTTGCAAGTCTTCTACGGCTTTCTGCCGCTCTGTCAAAGCTTTGATTTCAGCCTCGATGTTCGCAATTTCCTTAATTTGCCCATCCAGCACAGCGATCTCTTTGTTCAAGAACGCGTTGCGTTCCTGCTGCCCGGAGATTTGCGCCTCGTACCAAAGAAAGCCAACGCCAATCAAAACCCCGCCAAGCAAAGCGGAGGCCGCAAGCATGACATTGAAAGTCTCTCGCCGCCGGGCTCGGGCCGCCTCTCGGTGCGGCAATAGATTGATAAGAATCACTGCAGAAACCTCCGCATCGCCAATCCGCACGAGGTCAGATACGAAGGCGCTTCACGCATCATTTTTTTCAAACGGACGTCATCGCCCATCTCCATGCCATCAAATGGATTGGCCAAGCTACAGGTAAAAGACGAATGCTGGGTCACGGCTTCGGTCAAACCTGGCAGCGCGGCAGATCCGCCGGCCAGCATGACCTGATCCACCTTGTTGTGCGGGGTACTCGTAAAGAAAAACTGCAATGCCCGGCCGATCTCCTGGGCCAGGCTCTCCACAAACGGCTGAAGCACCGTGGAGCCATAGTCTTCCGGCAACTCGCCACTGCGCTTTTTGGATTCAGCCTCTTCGGCAGAAAAACCATACTGCCGCACGATCAGCTGGGTCAGTTGGGCGCCGCCAAAAGCCTGGTCGCGCTCATACAGCACTTCGTCATTGCAAATGACCTGCATGCTGGTAGCTAATGCACCGACCTCGAACAACGCAACCATGGTGTCCACGCCTTTGTTGGGCATGCGCTCAATCAAGCGAGAGGTCGCCAAACGGGACGAGTAGGACTCAATATCCAGAATCACGGGATGCAACCCTGCTGCTTCGGCCAAGCCTTGCCGGTCTTGTACTTTTTCTTTGCGCGAAGCGGCAATCAGAACTTCTACATCGCCAGCCGAACTGGCGCTGGGCCCGACTACGCAAAAATCCAGGCTCACTTCGTCCAAAGAAAAAGGGATGTACTGGTTGGCTTCGGATTCGACCTGCACCTCCAACTCCATATCCGAGAGTCCACCCGGCAAAATGATTCGCTTGGTAATGACCGCAGAAGGCGGCAAGGCCATGGCGACATTCTTGGTACGGGTACCGCTCTTCTTAACCAGACGGCGCATAGCTTCCGCGACTTCATCGAACTTTTCAATGTTTCCGTCGGTGATCCACCCGCGCTCCAAAGGCTCAATAGCACAGCGTTTGAGCACCAGGTTTCCGATGGCGTCATGGTCGAGCTCTACCAACTTGAGACTGGATGAGCTGATGTCTAAACCCAACAAAGGCTGGGGTTTACGACTGAACAACGATCCCAATGAGACCAAATCTTTCTCCCGGTGCTGAGCAAGATGCTACAAAATTTAACAATTCCTGGGCATGCTATCAGCAAGACTACCCCCCAGCAAAGCATATTTCCATCGGTAAATCTACAGACCGTTGCCAAAAGTACACGCGGCAGCAATCACATAGCGAACTATCGTACCCGTTGAGCCACTGCGAGCCCGAGTTCACCGATAGCGCGTAGCGTAAAGGCAAAATGGGCCAACGCATTTGCCTTCCCCCACTTATTTGCCAACGGGTTCGCTGTTTTCTATGTCTTCAAAACCTTCTTCCACCGCCCCTAAAGCCGCCGAGAAGCCGCGCACCGGCCCGCTCGCCTGGTTACTTCGTTTGCTGACCTGGTGTGCTGGTTTGGCTCTGGCTGGAGCGCTCGCACTGGCACTCGTCATCGGACTGGCACTGGCGGTGGCGTATCCGAACCTGCCCGATATCTCCGAACTCTCCGATTACCGCCCCAAGTTGCCACTCCGGGTTTTCTCGGCAGAAGGAATACTGCTGGGCGAGTTCGGCGAGGAACGCCGCAGCCTCACACCCATCAAACAAATCCCGCAGGTCATGAAAGATGCGGTGCTGGCGATCGAAGACTCGCGCTTCTACCAGCACGGTGGGGTGGACTACAAAGGCATGGTGCGTGCCGCACTGGCCAACCTGGGCCGCATGAAGAGCCAGGGCGCATCTACCATCACCATGCAGGTCGCGCGCAATGTCTATCTGTCGGCAGAAAAAAGCTATACCCGCAAGATCTATGAAATCCTGCTGACCTTTAAGCTGGAACACGCGCTGAGCAAAGACCAGATTCTGGAAATCTATATGAACCAGATTTTCCTGGGCAACCGCGCCTATGGTTTTGCGGCAGCCGCGGAAACCTATTTTGGCAAGCCGCTGAAAAACATCAGCATTGCCGAAGCCGCCATGCTGGCCGGCCTACCCAAAGCGCCATCGGCCTATAACCCGATCACCAACCCCACGCGTGCCCGGGTACGCCAGCTGTACATCATTACCCGCATGGAAGAGAACGGCTTCATCACCGAAGACCAGGCCACCGCCGCGCGCAAGGAAGAACTCAAAGTGCGTTCGGGCGCCAGCAATAGCCGCGTTCACGCCGAATACGTGACCGAAACCGTACGCCAACTGATGTTCGCCCAGTACGGCGAAGAAACCTATACCCGGGGTTTGAACGTCTACACCACCCTCAAGGCCGACGACCAGGACGCTGCCTACAAAGCCCTGCGCAAAGGGCTAATGGACTTTGAACGGCGCCAGATCTACCGCGGCCCCGAGAAGTTCGTCACCCTGCCCAAGGAAGCGGCTGAACTCGACGACGCGATTGACGACGCCCTGGTCGACCACCCCGACAACGGCGATGTCATGTCGGCCGTGGTGCTGGATGCCAACCCGAAGAAGATCACCGCCGTTCGCGGCAATGGCGACCCGGTGGAGATCATTGGCGACGGCCTGAAGCCAGCACAATCGGGTCTGGCAG
Source organism: Rhodoferax sp. OV413 (assembly GCF_900104385.1). Classification (GTDB taxonomy): domain Bacteria; phylum Pseudomonadota; class Gammaproteobacteria; order Burkholderiales; family Burkholderiaceae_C; genus Rhodoferax_B. The sequence continues at coordinate 279,684 of NZ_FNJA01000005.1, forward strand.
AAAAGGCCCCGCCCAACATCAAGATTCGGCGCGGCGCCATCATCCGCGTCACCAAGACGCCCAAGAACACCTGGGAAATCACCCAGCTGCCCGAGGTGGAAGGCGCTTTTGTGGCGCTAGACCCGCGCGACGGCGCCATCAAGGCCCTGGTGGGCGGCTTCGACTTCCAAAAGAACAAGTTCAACCACGTGACCCAAGCCTGGCGCCAGCCGGGCTCCAGCTTCAAGCCATTCATTTATTCTGCCGCGCTGGAGCATGGCTTCACCCCGGCCACCATCGTCAACGACGCCCCCCTATTCTTTGATGCGGGGGTCACCGGCGGCCAACCCTGGGAACCGAAAAACTACGACGGCAAATTCGAAGGCCCGATGACCATGCGCACCGCGCTGGCCAAATCCAAGAACATGGTCTCCATCCGCCTGCTGCAGGCAGTCGGGCCGCAAAAAGCCCAGGAGTGGATCACCCACTTCGGCTTCGAGGCCGAAAAGCATCCGGCCTACCTCACCATGGCTCTGGGCGCAGGCTCGGTAACGCCGATGCAGATGGCCTCGGCCTATTCGGTCTTCGCCAATGGTGGCTACCGCGTCAACCCCTGGCTGGTGTCCAAAGTCACCGACCAAAAGGGCCGGGTGCTGGTCGAAACCAAGGTGCCGGTGCTGGACGAATCGATGCGCACCATCAGCGCCCGCAACGCCTTCATGATGACCAACCTACTGGGCGAAGTTACTTTGCGCGGCACGGCAGCGTCGGCCCAGCGCATCCTGAAGCGGCCCGATGTGTACGGCAAAACCGGCACCACCAACGACTCCATCGATGCCTGGTTCGCCGGCTACCAGCCCACCCTGGCGGCCATCACCTGGATCGGCTACGACACGCCACGCAACCTGGGCGCGCGCGAAACCGGCGGTGGCCTGAGCCTGCCGGTGTGGATCAACTTCATGGAAACCGCGCTCAGCGGTGTGCCAGTAGTCGCGCAAGTGGCACCGGAAGGCGTCACCAATAGCGGAGGCGACTGGTTCTATACCGAGTACGCGCGCAACACCGGTGTGACCAGCCTAGGGCTGGACGACAAACTGGCCACGCCGGGCACCGAGGGCGCCACGCCCACCCCGCCGGCGGCAGAGGAGCGGAACCGCATCATGGACCTGTTCAAGAACTGATCAGGCGGTAAAAGTCAGCGGCTCGCCGGCTTGCGCACTGGCATCGCGCGTCAAGCTGGCAAAAAACTCGCCCTGGCCCTTGGTATCCATCCACTGGCCGCTATCAAACTTGTAGTGGTAACCGCCGGATTTGGCGGCCATCCAGATTTCCTGCAGCGGTTTTTGCAGATTGATGATGATCTGGCTGCGGTTGGGGAAGGTCAGCGTCACCATGCCGCCAGTGCGCTGGTTGTCGATATCGGCATCGGTGCTGTCGTTGATGCGGTCGCAGTTGGCCTCGACTGCCTTGAGCAAAATTTCCGCGCGGTCCATGAATTCAGGGTCGGTCATACAATTTCGCTATGTTGAAGTTAATCCAAATTCTAGTCAGCCCCGTATGTCTTGCGGGCGTCATGGTCGTTTTAGGAGGCTGCGGCCAAAAAGGCGACCTCTACCATCCCGCAGAAGCCGCAGCCGCCCGCCGCGCCACCCTGCCCCAAACCCTGACCCCCGAAGCGCTGAAACCCGCGGTACCGGCGTCGGCTCCCTGATCCACCGGGAAATGCAGGCCAGATCGCCGCATAGCTTGCAAAACCCAGGCTGTTCGCGGCCAACACCTTGCATTTGCTATTGGTCGGCGCCGCCCGCCGTCCTAACATTGCCCATCCTTTTTGCCTAAGCCACCATGACCACCCAGCCCCTCCCCGGCCACCCCCACATCGCCTACCAAGACAATGCCTTGTGCATAGAAGGCCAAGCCCTCACCGCACTGGCCCAGGCCCACGGCACGCCGCTGTTCGTTTACTCCAAAGCCTCGATGCTGGACGCGCTGGCCGCCTACCAGCGCGGCTTTGCCGGTCGCAACGCGCAGATCTGCTACGCCATGAAGGCCAACTCCTCTCTGGGCGTGCTGCAGGTATTTGCCGAAGCCGGCTGCGGCTTTGACATCGTCTCCAGCGGCGAGCTGGAACGCGTGTTGGCCGCCGGCGCAGTGCCGGCCAAGGTGATCTTCTCCGGCGTGGGCAAGACCCGCGCTGAGATGCGCCAGGCCCTGCAGGCCGGCATCGGCTGCTTCAATGTGGAAAGCACGGCCGAGCTGGAGGTGCTGAACGAAGTCGCCCTGTCCCTGGGCATGCGCGCGCCCATCAGCATCCGCGTGAACCCGAATGTGGACCCCAAGACCCACCCCTACATTTCCACCGGGCTCAAGGGCAACAAGTTCGGCATCACCCACGAAGACACGCTGGCCACCTACCAGCGCGCGGCCAGCCTGCCCGGCCTGCAAGTGCTCGGTATCGACTGCCACATTGGCTCGCAGATCACCGAAGAAACCCCATACCTGGACGCAATGGACCGGGTGCTGGACCTGGTGGACGCCATCGAGGCCGCCGGCATCACCCTGCACCACATCGACTTCGGCGGCGGCCTGGGCATCAACTACCAGGGTGACACCCCACCCGAGGCCGATGTGCTGTGGCGCAAGCTGCTGGCCAAGCTGGACGCGCGTGGCTACGGCCAGCGCCAGTTGATGATCGAGCCGGGTCGCTCGCTGGTCGGCAACGCCGGCGTCTGCATCACCGAGGTGCTGTACCTCAAGCCCGGCGAGCAAAAGAACTTCTGCATCATCGATGCCGCCATGAACGATCTGCCGCGCCCGGCCATGTACCAAGCCTTCCACCGCATCGCGCCGCTGACGCCGCGTGCCGGGGAAACTACGCAGTACGACGTAGTGGGCCCGGTGTGCGAAAGCGGCGACTGGATCGGCCGCGACCGCGATTTGGCGGTGCAGCCCGGAGACCTGCTGGGGGTTTTATCTGCCGGTGCCTACTGCATGAGCATGGCCAGCAACTACAACAGCCGGGGCCGCGCAGCCGAAGTGCTGGTCGACGGTCCGCAAGCCCATCTGATCCGGGTGCGCGAAACCACGGCCGACCAGCTGCGCTTCGAAAGCCGCGTCGGCTAAGTCAATACTATTACTTTGATAGCTGCACGCGCTTATTGGATAAGCGCTGCAGGCCTTTTTTCTTTAAATACTGGGCTACACGCCAGCCCAGCAGCACGGCAATGATGGCGGCGTAGACCGCCACCTCGGCAAAGTTGTTCTTGCCGGCCCGCATCCAGAAGAAGTGCAGCAAGCCCAGACCGGCAATCAGATAGACCAGCTTGTGCAAGGTCTGCCAGCGCTTGGCGCCCATGGCCTTGATCGCGCGGTTGAACGAGGTGGCCGCCAGCGGCGTCAGTAATACAAAAGCGCTAAAGCCCACCAGGATGAACGGCCGCTTGGCAATGTCCTTGGCGATGTCCGCCACATCAAAACCCATGTCAAAACCGCTGTAGCTGAGCAGGTGCAGCACCACGTAGAAGTAGACGAACAACCCCAGCATGCGCCGGAACCGCGCGAGCGAGGGGGTGTTGCTAATGGTGCGCAAAGGCGTAACGGCCAGCACGATGCAGAGAAAGCGCAAGGTCCAGTCGCCGGTGGAGCGGATCAGGTACTCGGCCGGGTTCGCGCCCAGCCCGTCGGTGAACGCGCCGTAGACCAACCAAATAAAGGGCAGCAGGCAGGCCGCGAACAGCAGCGGCTTGGCGGCAGGGTGCAGCAGCGCTTTGGACAGCGTGGCCATCAGAAATTCTTCTTCAAATCCATCCCGGCGTACAGCTGGCCGACCTGGGCCTCGTAGCCGTTGAACACCAGGGTCTTGCGCTTCTTGGCGAACAAGCCGTCTTCGCCGATGCGGCGCTCGGTAGCCTGGCTCCAGCGCGGGTGGTCCACGTCGGGGTTGACGTTGGAGAAGAAGCCGTATTCATTGGCCGCCGCCTTGTTCCAGGCAGTGGCTGGCTGCTTGTCGGTGAAACGGATCTTGACGATGCTCTTGCCGCTCTTGAAGCCATACTTCCAGGGCAGGACCATTCGCACCGGCGCGCCGTTCTGGTTCGGCAGCACCTCGCCATACATGCCAAAGGTCAGCAGCGCCAAGGGGTGCATGGCTTCGTCCATGCGCAGGCCTTCCACATACGGCCACTGCAACACGCGGGAGCCGACAAAGGGCATGGTCTTGGGGTCGGCCAGGGTGACGAACTCGACGTACTTGGCGCTGCTGGTCGGCTCGACCAGCTTGATCAGCGAACTCAGCGAATAGCCGACCCAGGGGATCACCATCGACCAGCCCTCGACGCAGCGCAGCCGGTAGATGCGCTCCTCCATCGGGGCCAGCTTCAGCAGGTCTTCCAGGGTGTACTTGGCGGGCTTCTTGACCAGGCCCTCGACCTCGACCGTCCAGGGCGTGGTCTTCAGGGTGTGGGCGTTCTGCGCGGGATCGGCCTTGTCGGTGCCGAACTCGTAAAAATTGTTGTAGCTGCTGGCGTCTTTGTAGGCCGTGGGCTTTTCCATCACATTGGCGCCGGCCACCGCCGACTTGCCGCCTACCAAGGGCGCCAGCTTACCCGAGCCCTGGGCCAGGGCTTCGCGCCCGGCCCAGCTGGCCAAGGCCGCCCCGGCCACACCCGTAGCCATCAGCTTCACCATGTCGCGCCGCCCCTCGTACACGCGCTGTGGCGTGATCTCGCTGGAGACGGAGTGGGTAAAGCCGTTGGCGGTATTCTTGATCAGCATGGGAGTTCCTTGGATGTGTGGGTATCAGTCGGATGGAGCCCCCAAAACCTTACAAGGTTCCGTAGCTGTGTAAGCCGCTGAGGAACATGTTCACGCCCAGGAAGGCGAAACTGGTCACGCCCAGACCGGCCAGCGCCCACCAGGCCGCCACGGTGCCACGCAAGCCCTTCATCAGGCGCATGTGCAGCCAGGCCGCGTAGTTCAACCAGACGATCAGCGCCCAGGTTTCCTTCGGGTCCCAGCTCCAGTAGCCGCCCCAGGCCTCGGCCGCCCACAGGGCCCCCAGCACGGTTGCGATGGTGAAAAAGGCAAAACCAACGGCGATGGACTTGTACATCACGTCATCCAGTATCTCGATGCTGGGTAGGCGTGAGGCAATGCGTTTGCGGCCCCACAGGATCGTGCCCATGATCAGCGCCGAAATCCCCAGGTACACCGCCCAGTAGCTGCCGCCGGCCTCGGTGGTGGTCTTGCGGAACACCAGCGGCATGAAGCACAGCACAATGCCCAGCAGCCACAGCGGCGTTAGCTTGTACCAGCGGGTCTCTTCGGCCTGCTGCTTGATCAGGTAACCGAAGGCCACCATGGCGGCCAGCGCAAATGTGCCGTAGCCGATGAAGTTGGCGGGCACATGCAGCTTCATCCACCAGCTCTTGAGCGCGGGCACCAGGGGCTGGATTTCATGCGCTTCGCGCACCACGGTGTACCAGAGCAAAAAGCCTACGGCCGCACTCACCACCAGCAGCACCATGGCGCCCAGGGCGCGGGTGTTGTACTGGGCTTCAAAGTACAGGTAGAAGGTGGCGGTGAGCCAGCAGAACAGCACGAACACTTCGTACAGGTTGCTGACAGGGATATGGCCTACATCGGCGCCGATCAGGTAGCTCTCGTACCAGCGCACCATGGTGCCCACCAAGGCCATGGTCACCGCCACCCAGACGATGCGTGAGCCAATCGCCTCCATGCTGGCGCTATTGCTGCCCGAAAAGGCCATGCCCAACCAGTAAAAGATCGTGGCCATGAAGAACAGCACGCTCATCCACAAAATCGCCGACTGGCTGGACAAAAAGTACTTGAGCCAGAACACGGTTTCCGAACGCGGCAGGCTGCCCTGCCCGTCCACCTGGTAGCACCAGATGGCCAGCAAGGACAGCGCAGTCACCACCAGCATCAGCCCCCGCAGCGGCCGCCAGAACCAGCCGACCCAGATGGCGGCCGGCATGGCGGCCAGCAGAATGCCTTTTTCATAGACATCCATGAAGTCCATGTAGCGGCTGAAGGCGAACAGGCCGCCGGCCAACACCAGCACGGCAAACAACCAGTCGAACGGGTTGCGGCGGGACAGGTAGGCTTCGTGGAGCTGTATCGTGGCAGGTGCGGTTGCAGTATTCATGTCAGTCTTTCGCCCCAATGAGTTTGCTCTTGAGGTGGTCAAATTCGCGGTCGCCGTCCAGCGTCTTGCGGTTGGTGGACAAGGCCATGGAGGCATGGGTCAGGCCGTCGCGGGCACTGAGCCAGACCCAGACGCGGCGCTCACGCACATACAGCATGGCAAACACGCCCAGGATCAGGAACGCGCAGCCAAGATACACCACCTTCTTGCCCGGCGCACGTGCCACCTGGAATACGCTGGCCTGCACCTGGGTGAAGTCGGTCAGCTGGAAGGCCATGGGCGCGGGGTAGAGCTGCGCATCGCTCAGCGCCAGCACCGCCTGGGTCATGAAGCCCTGGGTTTTCTCGTTCGGCTCTAGCGGTTGTAAGCCAGCCTGCTCCTGGGTGATTTGCGCCAGCTCAAACAATACGCCATTCAGTATGCGCACCAGCACTTCGCCAGCCCGGGCCCGCTCGGCCTCGGGCACATTGGTTTCCATGAAGTCGGCGATCGCCTGCAGGCCGCCGATAGCCGGACCCTTACCGGTCGGCGCACTGCCGGCAAACAAGGCCATGGCGCGGTCGGCCGACTGGGCCAGCTGCTGGGCCAGCTCGGGGCGCGAGCGGTCGACCGCATGGGCCGCATAGCGCTGCACCGCCTGGGCGCGCACTGCCGGGTCGGCCAGCGCCGCACGCAGCCGCAAGAAGGTGCTCATCTCGCCCTGCGCGTCCACCGGAATCCGCAGGTAACGGAAGGCATCCACCGGGTTCTCGCGCATACCCAGCAGGTACGAAGGCACGCCGTCGCCGGTGTCTACCGGCAACATGTAGTTGTGGAATTCGCGCGCCTGACCGGCCGCATCGCGCAGCTTGTAGGTGATGCTGGGGCCGACATTGCGCAGCACTTTCTCGGTCTGGGTCTTGTTGGCTGCGCCCAGGCGGGAGTCGATGGCGTGGCGCAGGTCGACCTTGCGCACGTCCACACCCGGCGCGCTGTTGGCGCCGAAGTTCTCGACATTGATGACGCGCAAAGCCGTGTACTCCAGGCTGAGCTTTTCGCCATCCGCGCCCTTGGCCAGCTGTGAAGTACCGCCGATCACGCCTTCGATCTCGAATGGCTTGGTGGCGGCCGCCATCGGCACGGCGCGCAGCTTGACCGCCGAGCCGCCGTCGTCAAAACTGGACTGGTAGATCTCCACGCCCTTGTAGTTGGCCGGGTGGTTCACCTCGACCCGCGCAGGAATGGCGGCGCCGGTTTCCTTGTCGTGGATCACGATGTCGCTGGCAAACAGCTTGGGCATGCCGGTCGAGTAGTACTCGACGATGAACTTCTTCAGCTCGATGGCGAATGGCAGGTCTTGCACCACCACGCCCTCGGCCTGGTTCAGGATGGCGGTACTGGACTGTGTGCCCTCGGCCACCAGGATGTTGCCGCGGAAGGTCGGATTGTTCGGGCCCAGCCGGTGCGCAGGCGCCACATCGGCAATCAAACCACCACCGGTATACGCCGACTTGCCGTTGAGCAGCATCTGCGCCTTGACCACCAGATCGCCGTCGAACAAGCCGCCCAGGCAGATCAGCACGATGGCGCTGTGCGCGGCGATGTAGCCGAGCTTATTGGCGGCGCCAGCCTTGGCCGCCACCATCCAGCCGTTGTCGCGTTGCTGCAGCTTGACCTTCCAGCCCCCGCTGACCAGGGTTTGGCCGATGCGGCGGGCCGCGGCTTCGGGTTGCTCATCCAAGCCGGCTTCGGCCCGGTGCGCAAAGGCTTTCAGGCTTTGCTCGCGGATGTTTTCCTTGAAGACCTTGAAGTCGGCCAGGATCTTGGGCGTGCTGCGGGCGATGCACAGCGATGTGCTGAGCACCAGAAACGCCAGGATCAGCATGAACCACCAGGCGCTGTACACCGTGGTCAGATTGGCAGTAGCAAACACCTGGGCCCAGAACGGGCCGAACTGGTTCACGTAGTTGACCAGCGGCTCTTGTTGCTTGAGCACCGTACCGATCACCGACGCAATGCAGATCACCGTCAACAGCGAGATCGAGAACCGCATCGACGACAGCAACTCCACCGCAGAGCGCAGCGCATGGGAGCCGGTTTTGACGCGAACGCCGTGGGTGGTAACTGACATGGAACGGTAAGAGGCTTGGGTAACAGAATCTAAAAAGGGCGGGCCATCAGAGATGGCCCGCCCTTTTAGGGTGTGAACTGGGCGCTTGGTTCCCTAGAGAACGCCGCGCTCAGCCAGCATCAATGCAGGCCGGCGATGTAGTCGGCTACGGCTTTGATCTCGCGGTCGTTCAATTTGGCGGCCACCTGGGTCATTTGCGGGCTGTTTTTGCGTCCACCGTCGCGGAAGGTGGTCAGCTGGGCTGCCACATAGTCGGCATGCTGGCCACCCAGGCGCGGGTACTGGGCAGGAATGCCGGCGCCATTGGGGCTGTGGCAGCCGGCGCAGGCGGCGATCTGGCGGTCGGCAATGCCGCCGCGGTAGATGCGCTCGCCCAGGGCGACCAGTTCTTTGTCTTTGGCGAAGCCGGGCTTGGCTTTCTTGGAGGCGGTCCAGAAAGCGATGTTGCGCATGTCCTCATCGCTCAAGGTGGTGGCAAAACCCTTCATGATGGCGTTGTTGCGCTTGCCGGACTTGAATTCCTGCAGCTGCTTGACCAGGTATTCGGGGTGCTGCTGTGCCAGCTTGGGGTTGGCCGGAATGCCCGAGTTGCCATCGGCTCCGTGGCAGGCTGCGCATACAGCGGTGAAGCTGGCCTCGCCCTTGACCAGATCTGGTTTGGCGGCCACAGGCGCTGGGGCTTTTTCTTCGTTGGCCGAGGCCGACATCAGGGGAGCGGCCAGCGCGACGGCGGTAAGCAAGGAGACAAGAAGCTTCATATCGAGGGGTGTGTCTATTGTCTGTTCTAGGGCGTACAACCCAATGATTCTACAATGCAGGCCCGGTTCTCTCGCTGAGAACCTACTGAAGATTGTATGATCCCTACCTCTACACCGCCCACCGATGGCTCCTCGGCGAGCCCATCCGGCGCGCCCCGCGGCACCCAGCCCCCGCAGAAAAGCCAGGCCGTCATAGCCTCGGGCTGGATGCACACGGCTAGATTCCTGACCACCGCGCCCCAGCTGCACCACCTGCCGCCGCTCACCGTGCCCGAGATCGCCTTCGTCGGCCGCTCGAATGCTGGCAAATCCACCTGCATCAATACCTTGACGCAACAAAAGCAGCTGGCCTACGCCTCCAAGAAGCCGGGCCGCACCCAGAACATCAACCTGTTCAGCCTGGGCAAGCAGGGCGTGACCGACGCCGTGCTGGCCGATTTGCCCGGCTACGGCTATGCCGCCGTGCCCAAGGCCGACAAGATCCGCTGGCAGCAGGTGATGGCCAATTACCTTGTCACGCGCGAGAACCTGGTCGGCATCGTGATGATGTGCGACCCGCGCCACGGCCTGACCGAGCTGGACGAAATCCTGCTCGACATCGTGCGCCCCCGGGTCGCCGAAGGCCTGAAGTTTCTGATCCTGCTGACCAAGGCCGACAAGCTGAACCGCGAAGAGGCCACCAAGGCCTTGTCGATTGCGCGGCTGCAGGCCGGTGGCGGCGAGGTCAAGCTGTTCTCCGCTCTCAAGAAGCAGGGTATCGATGAAGCCAGCCAGCTGCTGTGGCAGTGGGCGCACCCGGTGGTCAAGGAAACCCCGGCAGCAGCAGCGCCTGCGCCGCTGGAAGAGCCTGAAAACCTCGACGAAAATTAAGCGTCTTTTAGGCCTCCAGCACAGATTCCACCTGCGCCAGTAGCTACCAAAACCATAGTAAGCATCAATACACCTCGGCCGCTCCCGGCGGCCGAGTCTTGAAGCGTTTGTGGACCCAGAAGTACTGCTCGGGCATGGTGGCGATGTAGTCCTGCAGCCGCCGGTTCATCAGTGCGGTATCGGCCTCGGCGTCGTTGGTGGGGAAGTCCTCCCAGGCCGGAAGAATCTCCACCTCGTAGCCGGTCGGCGTCATGCGCGTCAGCACCGGCACCACCTTGGCGCGGCCCAGGCGGGCAAAGCGCGACAGCGAGGGCACGGTGGCCGCGGCCACGCCGTAGAACAGCACAAAAAACGCGTCCTTGGCGCCAAAGTCCATGTCCGGCAGCAGGTACAGCGGCTGGCCCTGGCGCAGCGAGGCGACGATTTCTTTGACGCCCTGGCGCCGGTCGAACAGGCGCGCATTGCCAAAGCGCTGCCGGCCCTCGGCGATCCAGGCGTCCATCACCTGGTTCGACTGCGGGGTGAAGATGGTGTTGAAGTCGCGAGACACCTGCTGCGACAAGGCGGTGGCGCCCGCGTCCAGGCCGACGAAATGCGGCACGAACAGCACGGTCGGCGTGTCACCGTCCAGCTGGGCCACGTCGCCGACGATCTTCAGGCGCTGCAAGGTGCGCTCGGGTGGGCCGTGCCAGAGCCAGCCGCGATCCAACCAGGCCTGGGTAAAGTTAATGAAGATTTTGCGCACCAGCGCACGCCGTTCCTGCGCAGACAGCTCTGGAAAGCATAGCAAAAGATTGGTATCTGCCACTTTCCGCCGCGAACGCACCAAATGAAACAGCATCACCCCCAGGGCTGCGCCAACGGCCCGCAGCCCGGCCAGCGGCAGGCGCGCCAACACGCGCATCAAAACAATCACTGCATGCGAAAACATCGAACTTCCAGTTAATGTGAAATAACTTTCATGACTCGGGCTGCTCTGCACCCAAGTGCCTGAAAGTTAGGGACGGGATTCTGGCCGCGGCTGCTTGTAGCGCGCATAGCTCCAAAGGTACATGCCAGGGCGTTGGCGGATCAGGTCTTCCATGGCTGCGTTCAGCGCGGCGGCCGCGACCTCGTCGCCTTGGTCCAGCGGCAGTTGCAGGGGGTGCACATGGATCACATAACCGCGCCCCCAGGGCAGACGGTCGCCCAAGGCTACCAGCATCGGTGCCCCGGTCTGGCGCGCCAAACGTAAAGCCAGGGTCATGGTGTAGGCCGGCCGGCCAAAAAACGGTGCCCACACGCCCTGGCCCTCGCCCGGCACCTGGTCGGGCAACATGCCGACCACCCGCCCCTGCTTCAGCGACTTGAGCAGCATGCGCACGCCGCCGGTGGTAGTGGGCGCAGCCTCCAGCCCGGGGGCAGAGCGGGCATCCTTCAGCAAGGCGTCGAGCCAGGCGAACTTGGACGGCTTGTACAGAATGGTCATGTCGCCGTATTGCGCGCTAAAGCGCGCTGCATGCGCCTGCGGCACAACCTCGAAGCTGCCCACATGCGGGGTCATAAACACCAAGCCCTTGCCCTGGGACAGCGCGGCCTCCAGCAGCTCCACGCCCTGCCAAGTGATTTTCGGCAGCTTATCAGTGCGCGGGCGCAGCCACAGCCAGGGCAGCTCGGTCACCAGCTTGCCGGCTTCGGCAATCGCGCGGCGCGCCTGGCGCGGGGCAATACCGGCCTGGGCCACGTTCTCGCGGAAGCGCCGCCGGTAGGTGGGCGAGGCCAGGTAGGCCAGCCAGCCCAGCACTGCGCCTACCATGTGCAACACCGCCAGCGGCAGGTGGGCGGACCATCGAAATAACAAGGACATACTTGCGAGGCGGTAAAATAATGGGGTCGCTGAGTTAATTGAACTACTTGCAGGGCGACTTAAAACAAATCTGCTAAAGCGTTCGCCAAGGCCCTAAGCTGGAAGCAACGCATCCGTGTATTGTCTTCAAAACGCAGGAGCTTCATCAAAATGGCGAACGACTTTCTCTTTACCTCCGAATCCGTTTCCGAAGGCCACCCCGATAAAGTGGCCGACCAGATCTCGGACGCGATTCTGGACGCAATCTTCAAACAAGACCCGCTGAGCCGTGTGGCTGCCGAAACGCTGACCAACACCGGCCTGGTCGTGCTGGCCGGCGAGATCACCACCAACGCGCATGTGGACTACATCCAGGTGGCGCGCGACACCATCAAGCGCATTGGCTACGACAACACCGAGTACGGCATCGACCACAAGGGCTGCGCGGTCATGGTCTGCTATGACAAACAGAGCAATGACATCGCCCAGGGCGTGGACCACGCGAGCGACGACCACCTGAACACCGGTGCCGGCGACCAGGGCCTGATGTTCGGCTACGCCTGCAACGAAACGCCCGAGCTGATGCCCGCGCCCATCTATTACGCGCACCGCCTGGTCGAGCGCCAAGCCCAGCTGCGCAAGGACGGCCGCCTGCCCTTCCTGCGCCCGGACGCCAAGAGCCAGGTGACCATGCGTTATGTGGACGGCAAGCCGCACAGCATCGACACCGTGGTGCTGTCCACGCAGCACAGCCCCGACCAGTCGGAAACCGACAAGAAGATGAAGGCATCCTTCACCGAAGCCATCATCGAAGAAATCATCAAGCCGGTGCTGCCGAAAGAATGGCTGCAGGACACCAAGTACCTGATCAACCCCACCGGACGCTTCGTCATCGGCGGCCCGCAAGGTGATTGCGGCCTGACCGGACGCAAGATCATCGTAGACACCTATGGCGGCGCTTGCCCGCACGGTGGCGGCGCTTTCAGCGGCAAAGACCCAACAAAGGTCGATCGCTCGGCCGCCTACGCCGCCCGCTATGTGGCGAAGAACATCGTCGCCGCCGGCCTGGCACGCCAGTGCCAGATCCAGGTGGCCTATGCGATTGGCGTGGCACGCCCGATGAACGTCACGGTCTATACCGAAGGCACGGGCGTGATCCCCGACGAGCAGATCGCCGCGCTGGTGAACGAGCATTTCGACCTGCGTCCCAAGGGCATCATCCAGATGCTGGACCTGCTGCGCCCGATCTACGAAAAGACCGCCGCCTACGGCCACTTCGGCCGCGAAGAACCCGAGTTCACCTGGGAGCGCACCGACAAGGCCCAACTGCTGCGGAACGCGGCAGGCCTGAAAGGCTAAGTCCTGCGTGGCAGGGCTTATGGGTTTTGCGCCGAAGGCACAAGGCCCAGCTGCTGCGCGCGGCTGCAGGCTTGAAGGGCTAAGCACGCAATTCGGTTCGCGGGGATACTGGTGGGCCCACCACCCCGCCCCTTGTTATGAACCCTAACGCCGCCCAGTTGTGGCCCGCTCCACGCTGGGCCTTGGCTATCTTGTTGGCCCTGCTCGGCATGCTCGGGCCGTTTTCCATCGATACCTTCATCCCGGCGTTCTCGGGTATTGCGGCATCGCTGGGCGCGACCCCGGCCCAAATGCAGCAGACACTGTCGGCCTACCTGTTCGGCTTTGCGTTCATGAACCTGTTCCACGGGGCGCTGTCGGACAGCTTTGGCCGGCGTCCGGTGGTGCTCACCGGCTTGGCAATTTTTACCCTGGCCAGCGCGGGCTGTGCGCTGTCGCAGAGCATCGGGCAACTGGTGTTCTTTAGGGCACTGCAAGGCCTGTCTACCGGCGCGGGCATCGTGGTGTCGCGGGCGGTGGTGCGCGACATGTTTGCGCCAGCCGATGCCCAAAAGGTGATGAGCCAGATCACCATCTACTTCGGCGTGGCTCCGGCGATTGCACCCATCATTGGCGGCTGGCTGTTTGTGCACATCAGCTGGCACAGCATTTTCTGGTTCCTCACCGGTGTGGGCCTGGTGCTGTGGCTGGCCAACTTCCGGTTTCTGCCCGAGACCCTGCACGTCTCGCAGCGCCAGCCCATGAACGCCCGGCACCTGCTGCGCGGCTACTGGCAGCTGTGCTCGAATCCACGCTTCGCCTTGCTGGCCCTGGCCAGCGGCGTGCCCTTCAACGGCATGTTTTTGTACGTGCTGTCGGCCCCGGAGTTTTTAGGCAAGTTGCTGGCGCTGCAGCCGACCGAGTTCTTCTGGTTCTTCGTGCTGACCATCAGCGGCATCATGTCCGGGGCCTGGATCAGCGGCCGCATGGCAGGCAAGATTCCGGCCAAGACGCAGATCCGCCATGGCTTTGTGATCATGGTGCTGGTGTCGGTGGTCAATGTGCTGGCCAACTGGCTGTTCAAAGCCCATGTGAGCTGGGCGCTGTTTCCGGTGGCGATCTTCGCGTTTGGCTGGGCCATGATGGTGCCCGCCGTCACCCTGCTGGTGCTCGACCTCTACCCTGAGCGTCGGGGCATGGCCTCGTCGCTGCAGGCCTGCCTGGGCTCTACCGCCAACGGCCTGGTGGCCGGGGTGCTGGCGCCGCTGGTGATGCATTCGGCCATCGCCCTGGCCATCGCGTCGACCTGCATGGCGGCGGTAGGCTTGCTGGCCTGGACCTGGCTACACCGCCGCTGGCCCAATATCGGGCGCAGCGTTTAGAAAACTAGGCGCTAAACCCGGTAGGGTTGGCGCTTTGCCAGCGCCAGGCGTCAGCACACATCGCATCCAGCCCACGCTCGGCGCGCCAGCCCAGCAGCTCGCGCGCAGCGGACGGCTCGGCATAGCAGGCTGCAATATCGCCCGGCCGCCGCGGTGCCACCTTGTACGGCACCGGTTTACCGCTGGCCTGCTCGAAGGCCCGCACCATGTCCAGCACGCTATAGCCTATGCCGGTGCCCAGGTTCACGGTCAAAAAGTCCGGCACCGCCTGTAGCCGCTCCAGCGCCTTCAGATGGCCGACCGCCAGGTCCACCACGTGGATGTAGTCGCGCACGCCCGTGCCGTCGGCGGTGGCGTAGTCGTCACCCCATACGTTCAGAAATTCGCGTTGCCCCACGGCCACCTGGGCCACGAACGGCAGCAGGTTGTTCGGAATACCACGCGGATCTTCGCCGATCAGGCCGCTGATGTGCGCACCTACCGGGTTGAAGTAACGCAAGATGCCGATGCGCCAGGACGCATCGCTGCGGTGCAGGTCCCGCAGCAGGTCTTCCACCATCAGCTTGCTGCGGCCGTAGGGGTTGGTGGCCGATAGCGGGTGGTCTTCGGTCAAGGGCAAGCGCTGCGGATCGCCATACACCGTGGCCGACGAGCTGAACACCAGCGTCTTCACGCCGCATTCGCCCATGGCCTCGAGCAAGCGCAGGGTGCCAACGACGTTGTTGTCGTAGTAGCGCAGAGGTTGCTGCACCGACTCGCCCACGGCCTTCAGGCCCGCGCAGTGGATCACCGCGGTAGCCTTGCTGGACTGCAGCGCGGCGACCAGCGCCGCCCGGTCGCGGATATCGCCTTCAATGATCTGCAATTTCTTGCCCGTGATGCGCTCGACCCGCGCCAGCGACTCGGCCTGGCTGTTGCAGAAGTTGTCGAACACCGTGACATCAAGGCCTGCATTCAGCAGCTCGACGCAGGTATGGGAGCCGATATAGCCAGCACCACCTGTCACAAAAATCATAGGAATCCTTTGTGCACATCCGCCGAATGTCCGGCAAATAGGCATTGTAGGAGCGCTGTATGGCAGCATGGATGCAATAGCGCCTCTGGCGGAAAACTGGCTTTACCCGTCGCAACATCCAAACCATCTTCGGCTGCGTACCCAGTCCATGACTAAACCTTCCACCTCCCCGATCCACCCTGGCGCGATCACCCGCCGCACCAGCCTGCTTGGCGCCGCTGCGGCCGCCATGGGGCTGTTATCGGGCTGCTCGGCCACCGCCGCGCTAGACCGCCTGGTCGCCCAGGACACCTACCGGGGCCAGACTGGGCTGCCTTACGGCCCTGGCCCAAGGCATCGGCTCGACGTCTACCAGCCCACAACCACCGCGATACCCGGTGGTGCGCCGGTCGTACTGTTTTTTTACGGCGGTAACTGGACACGCGGCGAGCGTGCCGACTACCGCTTCGTGGGCGAAGCGCTGGCGGCCAACGGCATCATCGCCCTGGTGGCAGATTACCGGCTCAGCCCCCAGGTTGGTTACCGCGACCTGCTCGGTGATTGCGCGCTGGCGCTGCAATGGGCACTTTCCAATGCAGAAGCACTGGGTGGCGATCCGCGCCGCGTACTGGCCATGGGCCACTCTGCAGGAGCCTACAACGCCGCCATGCTGGCACTGGACCCGCGCTGGCTGTCCCAGCGAGGTCTGGCACCGAACCGCCTGGCGGGCTGGATCGGACTGGCCGGCCCCTACGACTTCTTGCCCATTGGCGACCCGGAGGTGCAGGTCGCCTTTGGCTGGCCGCAAACCCCGGCCGACTCCCAGCCCATCCACCATGCCGCCACCAAAGCGCCACGCACCTTGCTGCTGGCTGGGCGAGACGACAAGGTCGTCAACACCCAACGCAATACCGAAGGCCTGGCGCATAAGCTGCGGGCGGCGGGCACCGAGGTGGACGTACGCATCTTTGACGGTCTCGGGCACGTGACCACCGTAGCGGCCCTGGCCCGGCCACTCGACTGGCTGGCGCCGGTACTGCCCACAGTGGTGGCGTTTGCGCAGGGGCTGCCCTTGCCGAAACCGAATTAAGGTACAGGGCACAGGATTTTCAAACCAGCATAAAGTTCGAATAACTGGACCTTCTTAAAAATGGAAGGTACGGCATAACAGGGGCCTAAGCAGCACACTGCATCGAAGTTTAAAAAGCAGTTTTTTGGCAACCACGTGACTCCGCCCCGTCAATTTACTGCTTCGCCGACTTGAACTCAGTCGCCACGATGCCCAGCTTGCGAACCTTGTCGTGCAGCGTCTGGCGCGGGATGGCCAGCGCAGTGGCCGCCGCCTGCTGGTCGCCCTGGTGGCGTCGCAAGGCCTCGATGATCACAGCACGCTCGAACGACTCAACCTGTTGCGGCAGCCCGTGTGGCAGCCCCGGCAATGTATCGAAAGTGCCGCGCGCCTGCGTCAGGCGCTCGCCCAGCAATCCCAGCACAAACCGATCGGCCACATTGCGCAGCTCGCG
Organism: Rhodoferax sp. OV413; assembly: GCF_900104385.1. Classification (GTDB taxonomy): domain Bacteria; phylum Pseudomonadota; class Gammaproteobacteria; order Burkholderiales; family Burkholderiaceae_C; genus Rhodoferax_B. The sequence goes on from NZ_FNJA01000005.1 coordinate 296,629, forward strand.
CACATTGCCGGGCCAAGCGTACGCCATCAAATCGGCTAACTGCGCGCTGCTCAGCACAGGCGCAGCCCGCTCGTAACGGCTGGCTGCCAGCAAGACGAAATGCTCGAACAACAAGGGAATGTCTTCGCGGCGCTCACGCAGCGGCGGCAGTTCGATGAAGGCCACACCGATGCGGTAATAAAGGTCGGCCCGGAACTTCTGTTGGTCGCTCAATAACTTGAGGTCGTCCTTGCTGGCGGCAACTATCCTGCAATCAAACGGAATGGCCTTGTTCGACCCGATACGCTCGATACAGCGCTCCTGCAGCGCGCGCAGCAGCTTGATCTGCACCGCCATCGGCATGCTTTCGATTTCGTCCAGGAACAAGGTACCACCGTGGGCGTACTCAAACTTTCCCACCCGCAAGCGGTTGGCACTGGTGAACGCTCCTGCCTCATGGCCGAACAATTCGCTTTCCGCAAGGCTCTCGGGCAGGCCACCGCAATTCAGCGGCACAAAGTTCTTCTGCCGACGCTCGCCATGGTCGTGCAGGCAGCGCGCGACCAACTCCTTGCCAGTACCTGTTTCACCATAGATCAACACGTCAGCCGAGGTTTCTGCCAGGGTTTTCACGGTACGTCGAACCTGCTGCATCTGCGCCGATCGGCCGATCAGCACCGCCTGTATTCCGTGCCAGTTCTCCAAAGCATCGCGCAGCATACGCACCTGCAGCGTCAACTGCCGCCGCTCTACAGCATGGCGCACGATGGCGACCAGGCGTTCGGATGCGAATGGCTTCTCGATGAAGTCGTAGGCCCCCTCACGCATCGCCTGTACCGCCATCGCGATGTGGCCATGGCCAGTGACCAAGATGACGGGAAGCTCCGCATCGATGGTACGGATCTCGGGTAGCCATTCGGCTCCGCTCATACCCGGTAGCCGCACATCGCACACGATGACGATCGGTACGCCGAAACTGACCTGCGCCCGCGCGCGTTCGACACTGGCAAAGGATTCAACTTCGAAGCCGGCCAAAGTCAGCGCCTGGGCGGTACTGAGCCGCACGTCTTCATCGTCTTCGACCAGCAACACCTTAATAGAAAAATTATCGCTCACTTGCAGTTCACTCCCGTGTGGCAACCATAGGCAAATCGACGATGAAACAGGCACCGCCCTCCTCCTGGTTGAATGCGTCCAAAGTGCCCCCGACGGCGCGCACCAGTTGGGCTGAAATAACCAGCCCCAGCCCCAGACCGGCCCCTGCCGGCTTGCTGGTGACGAAGGGATCAAAAAGGCGCGGCAGGATATCCGCGCGAATACCTGGACCGGTATCGCTGAAGCGCAGGATCGCACGGCGACCCTGGGCTCTGGCCTCGATGCGCAGCCGGCGCTCCGGCATCTCTTGCATGGCGTCGATCGCGTTGCGCATCAGATTGACCAACACGCTGCCGAGCGCTGCTTCTTCGGCCATGACGCACAGCGTAGCGGGCTGCACGTCGACAACCACCACGATGCCATGCGCGGTCAGACCCCAACCGAGCAAAGCTTGCGCATCGGCAATACAGCGCACCAAGGGGATGGGCACCAGTGCGAGTTCGCTTTTGTACGCGAAGGTCTTGAGTTGCGATGTCAGACGGGCCAGCCGGTCCACCATACCGGTAATCCTGCGCAGATTTCCGCGCACCTCTTCCGGACGCTCCTGGTCGAGCAGAATGCCCGCGCTTTCCGACAAGGTACGCAGCGCCGTGAGCGGTTGGTTTAGCTCATGCACCATACCGGCGGACATCTGGCCGAGCACTGCCATCTTGCCGGCATGCACCAGTTCGCTTTGAGCAGCGCGCAGCTGTGCTGTCCGGGCCACTACGGTGGATTCAAGACCGTCATGCGCCGCTTGCAGCGCAGCCTGGCTAGCCAATTTTTGCCGTACCGCACGCCGGCGCTGCCAAAGGGTGACCGCAAGCAATAGCAGCACCGCCGTCGCCAGACCACTGGTAATGGCGGCGTAGCGCGCCGCCGAACGCACCGGCTCCAGTGCATCCAGCACCACGAGGCGCCAAGGCGCCTGTTGCAATCGGCGAGTCGACGCAAGATGCGCCACACTGTCCAACGTAACGAGCTGGGCATTGTCCGCCAGCGATTCCGTTGGACTCCAACGCAGAGGCTGCAGCGTAGCCTGGCCATAGGGTCGGGAACGCAGCAGCTCCGCCTGGCGGGTAGCGTCCATCGGCGCCAGCGGCCGAAACTTCAGATCGTCACGCGTGGACAGAATGACCACGCCCAGTTCGTCGACCAGCAACACGTCGCCAGGCAGCTTTCGCCAGTCCTGCTCGGACTGTTCGATATTGACTTTGACCGCCATCACGCCCAGCAGGTGCTGATCGCGGTGCAGTGCATACGAAAGGTAGTAGCCTGGCTTCTTGCTGGTGATGCCCACCCCGTAAAAGCGGCCACGGCCCTGCTGCAGTGCCGCCACCACATAGGGGCGAAAAGACAAGTCTTGCCCTATGGTTGTGCCCGCCTGTCCCCAGTCAGAGGCGGCCAGGGAAGTCCCCGCACTGTCCAACACATAGAGCATCTCGGCGCCAACGGTGGCATTCACCCCATTAAGGTAGCGGTTGGCGTTGTCGCGGAGTTGGACGTTGGCTGGGGCGTTCAGCAGCGCGGGGACCACCGGCGTCATCTCCAGTAAGGCCGGCAAGTAATCAAAGCGGGCCAGATCGGCGTCCAGATTGCTGGTCAACATATCGAGCCGGTGTTCTGCAGCGTCACGCAGCCGCGCCAACCCGCTCTGCAGCGCCACCTGGTGGCCAACGAAAGCCGCCGCCCCGACCAGCGCCAGCGCCCCACACCAGCGCAGCCACCCCCGGCGACGACGCGGCTGCTTGGCCGGAGATGGAGGAGGGGAAACAGACGCGGATGTAGACATGGACAGGGTATGTCACAAGGCCAAAAGGGTCACATCGGTGAGAACCCGGTGAGCCCATTGCGAAGCGGGCTCGAAGTCCCAGATTCCTACATCCAGGTTCATGCGTATTTCAGTTCGTCGGTCTTGCCACGGAACACCCAGTAGGAAAACACAGTGTAGCCAATGATCGCCGGCACCGAGATACAGACACCGATCAAAATGACCTTGAGTGCCGCCGGGCGGCTGGCCGCCTGCCAGATGGTCAGTTGGTCGATCACAACATACGGATAGATACTGTAGGCCAGACCCAGAAAACCCAGCACGAACACCATGATCAGCAACACGAAGGGCAGCCAACACAGTGGCCCCCGCACCACGCGGCTATGCAGCAGCCCGCGCACCGCCACCAACGCCACCCCCGCCATCAGTGGAATGGCGATCAGCGCAATCAACTCCGGCAACACGAACCAACGCCCGCGCACCGTGGCGCTGATCCAGGGCGTGGCCATCGAGATCAGCAACATGCCGCTCACCATCGGAGCCCAGGCAGTTCGGGCCCAGGCAACGGCCCGCTCCTGAAGTACACCCTCAGTCTTCATGATCAGCCAGGCTGCGCCCATCAGCACATAGGCCATGGGCAGCGCCAGCGCTATCGCCGCAGCGAACAGCGGGTAGTTCCAGCCGGTGCCGAAGCCGCTGACGTAACGGCCGAGCATCCAGCCCTGCGAAACCGCCGCCAGGGTCGAACCGGCGAAGAACAGACGGTCCCAGGTGCGCTTGTGCGCGTCCTTGGCCTTGACACGGAAATCAAAGGCCACGCCGCGCAGAGTCAAACCGACCAGCATCAACGCTACCGGCAGGTAAAGCTCGCCTAGCACCAGGCCATGCGCCTTAGGGAAGGCAACCAGCAGGATGCCCACGCCCAGCACCAGCCAGGTCTCGTTGGCATCCCAGAACGGGCCGATGGAGGCGACCATCACGTCCTTCTCGGCGTCGGTGGCGCGGTGCATCAGCATGCCTACTCCCAGGTCGTAGCCGTCGCTGACCACGTAAACCAACATGGAGATGCCCATCAATGCCATGAAGATCACCGGCAAGGCCGTCTCAAAATCCATCCAGTTCATGCGCCCCCTCCCTGCACCACCGCCAATGGTTGCTCGCCAGTCACAGTTTCCAGCGCCTGCTCGGGTTTCTCGGCCATGTATTTCAGCACCGAGACATAGGCGACGATCAACGCCAGATACAAGGCAACATACAGCGCCAGTGTGAGCCCCACCATTAAGGGCGGTTGATCCGATGCCACATCGGCAGTCCGCAGAAGGCCATAAACGATGAAGGGTTGACGGCCAATCTCGGTGACGTACCAGCCGGCCACGGTAGCGACCCAGCCAGAGAAAGTCATCGCAGAAAACAGCCACAGCAGAGGGCGAGGCAAGCGCGCCGGCTGCCACTGTACGCGCCGGTAGAGCCAGCAGCCGAGCCAACTCGTCACGAGCATGAGGCCTCCCATACCGAGCATGATGCGAAAAGCGAAGAACATTGGCAACGGCGGTGGATGCGCCCCGGGAAAGTCGTTCATGCCTTTGATTTCGCCATCGACCTCGTGGGTCAGGATCAAGCTCGCGCCCTTAGGCACGCCGATCTCGAAATGGTTCTTGCGCTGTTGCGCGTCGGGAATGGCGAACAGCAGCAAGGGTGCGCCGCGCTCGGTGTCCCACACGCCTTCGATGGCGGCGATCTTGGCCGGCTGGTGCTTGAGAGTGTTCAGCCCATGCATATCACCGACGACGATCTGAACGGGAATCGCCAGCGCCGCGAGCGTGAGCCCCACACGCAATACTTTCGGCGCCGAGCGCTGCCCCACGCCACGCAGTATCTGCCATGCCGACAAGCCCATAAGCAAAAAGGCACAGGTCAGCGCCGAGGCCAACAACATGTGGATAAACCGGTATGGAAATGAGGGGTTGAATACCACTTCAAGCCAGTTCCGTACCTGAAACTCCCCGTTCACGATCTCATGGCCCGCCGGCGTCTGCATCCATGAGTTCAACGCCAGAATCCAGAAGGCCGACAGTGTGGTGCCAAAGGCCACCAGAAAAGTCGACATCAAGTGCAGGCGCTCGCCGACTTTGCCGTGGCCGAACAGCATCACGCCCAGAAAGCCGGCTTCCAGGAAGAAGGCCGTCAGTACCTCATAGCCCAGCAGCGGGCCGGCAATACTTCCAACCTTCTCCATGAAACCCGGCCAGTTGGTGCCGAACTGGAAGCTCATGGTGATGCCGCTGACTACGCCGAGCGCGAAAGTCAGCGCAAACACCTTGGTCCAGAAGCGGTAGGCGTCGAGCCAGCCCTGGGCACGCAGCGGCTCGCCGCTGCGGCCAGCTTTGAGCCAGCGCCAACGCAGGAACAGCAGCAGCCAGCCCAGACCGATGCTGATGGTTGGGAACAGGATGTGGAATGTGATGTTGGCCGCAAACTGCATGCGGGCCAGAGTGAACACGTCCATCAAATCCCTCTCTGGTGGGTGTGCACAGCGCGTACCGGGATGTGGCCAAGCCGCTTACTTCTTCTTTGGACGGATCGGCTCGGGTGCGGCCTTGCCCTGCTGCAACGCCTCCGACATGCCGATGAGCACACCGCTAACCAGCGTCGCATAGCTGTCAAGCATGGCCTGCGACGTGCGCAGCCCTAGCGCCCGACCGTCGCGCAGGTTCTGGCGCGCGCTCTGCATCAATTGCTCGACCGCCGCCGCGGCTTGCGTCCCCGTAGCGCTGCCCTGGCTTTGCATGGACTTTTGCACCGCATTCCATGGGCCTTCGAGTGCCGTTCCCGAAGCTTCGGCGGCCTTGCGCAGCGAGGCGAACAGTGCGTCCTCCATCTTCTCGGTGTCAGCCAGTGCCTTCTTCAACTGCTGCTCCTGCAGGCTCGCGCCCTGATCCAGCATCTGCTGCAGCGCGCGGCGATTCGCCTGCACAGCCTGCTCCAGAGCGCCGTCCATGCCGGCAACGGCCTTGCCAAGCAGGGACTCCAGTTCGGCCGCGCCCAGCGGATTGCCGGCGACGCCAGCGGATGCCGCTTGGGCCACCGTATTGAGCACCTGCTTTATGTGCGCCAGAGTCAGCTCTCGGCCCTGTAGGGCCTTGAGAGTCGCCTCGCTGACGGCCTTGCGGACCGCCTCGCCCTGCTTTGCCGTGGCGGCGGAGAGTGTGCCGATCAGCGCGTCCTGATCTATGCCGTGTTTGATCATCTTGTCTCCTTTAGGACTTGCAAGCACCCGGATGGCGGGCCAGAGGCCCTGCCTCCGGGTACTGCGCAAGTCGTTTTGTTATTGCATGTGCTGGCCACCGTTGATGGCGATATTCGCGCCGGTCACGAACGCAGCCTCTTCCGAAGCCAGGTAGATGATCAGGCCGGCCACTTCCTCAGGCTTGCCGAGTCGGCCTACGGGGATGTGCGGCAGTATCTTGCTGTCCAGCACCTCTCGGGGAATTGCCGTAACCATCTTGGTGCCGATGTAGCCGGGCGATATCGTGTTGACGGTCACGCCCTTCTTCGCCACCTCGAGTGCCAAGGCCTTGGTGAAACCGTGCACACCGGCCTTGGCCGCCGAATAGTTGGTCTGACCGAACGCACCCTTACTGCCGTTGACCGACGAGACGTTGATAACCCGACCCCAGCCGCGCTCAACCATCCCGTCGGCGACCTGCTTGCTCATATTGAACAGGCTGTCGAGGTTGGTACGCATCACAGCATCCCAATTGACCTTGTCCATCTTCTTGAAAGTCATGTCGCGGGTTATGCCGGCGTTGTTGACCAGTACATCCACCGGGCCGAGCTGGGCTTGCACCTGGGCCACGGCGGCCGTGCAGGAGTCGTAGTCGGCCACGTCACAGGGCACGGCCAGGATGTCGTAACCGCGTTCCTTCATCTGCGCCACCCACTCGCCATGCGTCTTGTTGCCCGGGGAATAGGTCACGGCCAGCTTGTAGCCCGCATCCACCATCTTGGTGGATATCGTCTCGCCCAGACCGCCCATGCCGCCGGTTACCAGCACCACTCGTTTTTGGTTCATTTTGTCTGCTCCTCTTGGTTGTAAAAATAGAAACTCAGGCACGCTCCACAGCCAGGGCCACGCCCATACCGCCACCTATGCACAGCGAGGCCAGGCCCTTGTTCGCGCCGCGGCGGCGCATCTCGTGCAGCAGGGTCACCAAGATGCGGCAGCCGGAAGCGCCGATGGGGTGGCCGATGGCGATGGCGCCGCCGTTGACATTGATCTTGCTGGTGTCCCAGCCCATCTCCTGGTTCACCGCGCAGGCCTGGGCCGCGAAGGCTTCGTTGATTTCCATCAGGTCCAGGTCCTGTGCCCTCCATCCTGCCTTTTTCAAGCACAGTTGCGAGGCTGGCACTGGTCCCATGCCCATGATGGTTGGGTCTAGCCCAGCGCTGGCGTAGGCGCGGATCACCGCCAGTGGCTGCAGGCCCAGGGCGGCGGCGCGCTGGGCCGACATCACCAGCACCGCGGCCGCTCCGTCGTTCAGGCCCGAGGCATTACCAGCCGTTACCGAACCAGCCTTGTCGAAGGCCGGGCGCAGGGCAGCCAAGGCCTCGGCACTGGTCTTGCGGTTGACGAACTCGTCGACCGAGAAAACGATCGGGTCGCCTTTCTTCTGGACAATGCTGAAGGGCAGTATCTCGTCGTTGAAACGGCCCGCATCCTGTGCAGCCAGGGCCTTGAGTTGGGACGCCAGGGCAAACGCGTCCTGCGTCTCGCGGTTGATGCCGTATTTCTTCGCCACGTTCTCGGCCGTGGTACCCATGTGGTATTGGTTGTACACGTCCCACAGACCGTCGGTGATCATGGTGTCGACCAGCTTCCAGTCACCCATGCGCTGGCCGTCACGGGAACCCGGCAGCACATGGGGCGCAGCGCTCATGTTTTCTTGCCCCCCTGCCACGACGATCTCGGCATCGCAGCACTTCACCGCCTGCGCCGCCAGCATCACTGCCTTCAGGCCCGAGCCGCAGACCTTGTTGATGGTCAGGCCGGGCACTGCCTGTGGCAGGCCGGACTTGATCACCGTTTGGCGCGCCGGGTTCTGGCCGGAACCGGCGGTGAGAACCTGGCCCATGATGACTTCCGAAATGGCATCGCCCGGAACGCCGGCTTTGGCCAGCAGGCCTTTGACCACATGCGCGCCCAGGTCGGGCGCCGCCGTCTTGGCGAGCGAGCCGCCGAATTTACCCACAGCCGTGCGTTGTGCGGCCACGATGACGATGTCGTTCATGAATGTCTCCTTGTTGATGCGCAAAAAATAGATACGTGGGGGAAAGAGTGATGACTGGTCTCAATGCAGCTTGACGTGCGGCTCGGTGCGCCGCGTGATCATGCGGGCCAGCGTGTCCAGCGCCACCTTGAAGAAGCCGTGTAGCGCCAGCTCGTGCATCTTGTAAAGCGACACATACATCAGCCGGGCGAAAGCGCCTTCTACCATCAGGCTGCCACCGATCAGGCCGCCCATCATGTTGCCCACAGTGCTGAACTCGCCGAGCGACACCAAAGAGCCGAAGTCGCGGTAGCGGTAGGGCTTGAGCAGCTTGCCGGACATTCGGCGAAGTATCTGCACAGCGACGTGCGATGCCTGCTGGTGTGCAGCCTGGGCCCGCGGCGGTACGAAGCCGCCTTTGCCGCCATTAGCCTCGGGCCAGACGCAGGCCGCGCAGTCACCGATCACAAACACGTTTTCGTCGCGCGTGGTCTGCAGCGTAGGCAGCACGACGAGCTGGTTGCTGCGGTTACTTTCGAGCCCAGCGATATCCTTCAGGAAATCTGCCGCCTTGACCCCTGCCGCCCACACCACCAACTCGGCCGGCAGCACGCGACCATCAGCCAGCCGCACGCCATTAGCCTGCACCTCAGCAACCTTGGCGGACGTGTGCACAACCACGCCGAGCTTGCGCAGAAGCACCTCGGTGGCCTGCGACATGCGCGGTGGCAGCGCCGGTAGCACCCGGTCCGCAGCCTCGATCAGGCAGACCTGGATGTCTTTCTCGGCATCGACCCGGTCCAGCCCGTAGGCCACCACCTCGCGCGTGGTGCGGTGCAGTTCCGCCGCCAGCTCTACGCCAGTAGCACCGGCACCGATGATGGCCACATGCAGCTGCTCGGGCCGCAAGGGCTCGGTCTGGGCATGGGCACGGATGCAGGCATTGACCATACGCTCGTTGAAGCGCCGCGCGTCAGCCTTGGATTCCAGCTTCAGCGCATGCTCGCTCACGCCCGGTGTGCCGAAGTCGTTGCTGTGGCTGCCCAGCGCCAACACCAGCGTGTCGTAGCCAAAACTGCGGTCGGGCGTCACCTCTCGGCCCTCGCTGTCGTGGTAGGCTGCAACATGCACCTCGCGGCGCTCGCGGTCGAGCGCTGTCATCTCCCCCACGCGGAAGCGAAAGTGGTGCCAGTGCGCCTGGGCCAGGTAATCCACCTCGTGCGCGCTCATATCCATGCTGCCGGAAGCGATTTCGTGCAGCTTGGGTTTCCACACGTGGGTGCGGTTCTTGTCGACCAGGGTAATGTCGGCGCGGCCGCGCTTACCTAGCGTGTCACCGAGCCGGGTGGCCAGCTCTAACCCACCAGCACCGCCACCAACGATGACGATGCGGTGTCTCGGCATGAGGTTGCTCATGGTGCGGATCACAGGGAAGTAGATGGCGGCAGCGCCTCAGCGCACCGGCCCTGCAGGCATGTGGGTCTCCACCACGTCGAGTACCGCCTCCGGTTCGTCGGCTTCGGCGCTGGCGCCCTGGTCGAGATGCCGACGCATGCGCTCGGTATCGAGATCACCAGTCCACTTGGCGACCACCAGCGTGGCCACACCGTTGCCGATCAGATTGGTCAGCGCACGGGCCTCAGACATGAATCGGTCGATACCTAAGATCAAGGCCAGGCCGGCCACCGGCACATGGCCCACGGCCGACAACGTGGCCGCAAGCACGATGAAGCCGCTGCCGGTGACCCCTGCCGCACCCTTGGATGTCAGCAACAGTACCAATAACAGTGTTATCTGGTGTGTGATGTCCAGGGGCGTGTTGGTGGCCTGGGCAATGAAGACGGCGGCCATGGTCAGGTAGATGGAGGTACCGTCCAGATTGAACGAATAGCCAGTGGGAATCACCAGGCCGACCACCGACTTCTTGGCGCCAAGGTTCTCCATCTTGACCATCATGCGCGGCAGCGCTGCCTCACTCGACGATGTGCCCAGCACGATCAGCAGCTCTTCCTTGATGTACTTGATGAACTTCCAGATGCTGAAGCCATGGGCTTTGGCGATGCCGCCGAGCACGATAAAGATGAACAGCAAGCAGGTAATGTAGAAGGTCGCCATGAGCTGGCCGAGCTGCAACAACGAGCCAACACCGTATTTCCCGATGGTGAAAGCCATCGCTCCGAAGGCGCCGATGGGTGCCACCTTCATGATGTAACCGACGATGGAGAACAGCACATGCGAAAACTTCTCTATGAAATCGAACACCAAGGTGCCACGGCCGCCGAACTTGTGTAACGCAAATCCGAACATCACGGCGAACAGCAGCACCTGCAGGATCTCACCCTTGGCGAAAGCGTCAACCACCGTGCTCGGGATAACGTTCAGCAGGAAGTCCGTGGTCGAAGCCATCTTGCCGGGTCCGGTATAGGCGGCGATGGACTTGGCATCCAGCGTAGTCGGGTCAATATTCATGCCCACCCCGGGCTTCACCAAGTTGATGATCACCAGACCTACGACGAGCGCAACGCTACTGACAATTTCAAAATACAGTAAAGCCAGGCCTCCGGTCTTGCCGACCTTCTTCATGTCTTCCATGCCAGCAATCCCAACCACCACGGTGCAAAAGATGATCGGCGCGATGATCATCTTAATCAACTTGATGAAGCCGTCACCCAGGGGCTTCATTGCCTCACCCGTTTGGGGGTAGAAATGCCCGAGAAGAACCCCCACGACGATGGCCGTAATGACCTGAAAGTACAGGGACTTATAGAAAGGCTTGGGTACGTTTTGATGGTCCACGGATGTCTCCTAAATTGATCTTCTGGTTCATATGCCGGCAGCATGGGCCTGCCGGTCCGCGTGATAACTGGATCGCACCAGCGGTCCGCAGGCGGCGTGCGCAAAGCCCATGGCGCGTGCCTGTTCGGCGATTGCCTCGAACTGCCTCGGCTCCACATAACGCCGCACCGGCAGGTTGCCCGGTCGCGGCTGCAGGTACTGCCCCACGGTCAACATGTCCACACCGTGCAAACGCAGGTCGTGCATGACTTCCAGCACTTCATCGTCGGTTTCGCCCAGGCCCAGCATCAGGCCTGACTTGGTCGGCACCTCCGGGCAGCGCTGTTTGAAGGACTGCAGCAGGCGCAGCGAGTGGCCGTAGTCCGCGCCCGGCCGCGCCTGGCGGTACAGGCGCGGCACGGTCTCGAGGTTGTGGTTCATCACGTCTGGCGGATTGGCCGCCAGAATGTCCAGCGCCAGCGTGGCCCGGCCTCGAAAGTCCGGCGTCAGCACCTCGATGCGGGTGGCGGACGACTGCCGGCGTATGGCGGCGATGCATTCGGCGAAATGCGCCGCGCCACCATCGCGCAGGTCATCGCGGTCCACACTGGTCACTACCACGTAGTTCAGTTCGAGCCGGGCCACGGTATCGGCCAGGTTCTGCGGCTCCAGCGGGTCAGGCGGCTGGGGCCGGCCGTGGGCAACGTCGCAGAACGGACAGCGGCGCGTGCATAGCGCGCCCAGCACCATGAAGGTCGCCGTGCCCTTGCCGAAGCACTCGCCGATGTTCGGGCACGAAGCTTCCTCGCACACGGTGTGCAGCTTCGCCTCGCGCAGCACGCGCTTGACCGTATGGAAGTTCTCGGCCTGCGACAAGCGCACGCGGATCCAGTCCGGCTTAGGCAGCGCCACGGTCGCGTCCACCCGGATGGGTATGCGCGCGGTCTTGGCACTGCCGCGCTGTGGCCCGGCAATGGCAGCTTCTTGGACAGTCATATCAATCAATCGCGTGTATTGAGGCACGCTGCAAGCTGACATCGACCACCGCCAGCGCCGTCATATTGACGATGCGCCGCACCGTCGATGACGGTGTGAGGATGTGCACCGGTCGCGCCGCACCCAACAGGATGCCGCCCACCGTGATGCCGCTGCCGGCGGCGATGCGCAGCAGGTTGTACGAGATATTGGCCGCGTCGACGTTGGGCATCACCAGCACATTGGCTTCGGTACTCAGACCCGACTCGGGGAACTCATGGTCGAGAATCGTCTTGGACAGGGCTGCGTCACCGCGCATCTCGCCTTCCACCGCCAATTTCGGATCACGGGCCCGGATCAAACCCAGGGCGGTGCGCATCTTCGCGGCAGAAGGAGCATCCGAACTGCCGAAGCTGGAATGCGAAAGCAGCGCCACGCTCGGCGTTACGCCGAATCGTCGCACCGCCTCGGCGGCCAGCAATGCAATCTCGGCCACCTGTTCGGCATCGGGGTCGCGATTCACATGGGTATCGCAAATAAAAAGCTGACGCCCAGGCAACATCAGCATCTGCATCGCCGCCATGGTCTGGCTGCCCGGGCGCAGACCGATCACGTCACGCACATGGCGCAGGTGGTCGCCGTAGCTGCCGAAAGTGCCGCACAACATGGCATCGGCGCGACCCTGCCGCACCAGCATCGCCGCCAGCAGCGTGCAGCGGCTGCGCATCTCGGCGCGCGCCGTTGCAGGGGAGACGCCATCGCGTCGCTTCAGTTGGTAGTAGTCTGCGGCGGCATCACCGTAAACATGTGGGTCGAGCAAGTTGATGGCCTCGCAGTCCTTGCCAAGCTCAATGCGCAGGCCAAACTGGGCGATACGCTGGGCGATGACATCGGGGCGCCCCAGCAGCAGCGGCCGCGCGAGCCCCTCGTCAACCACCACCTGGGCGGCACGCAGCACGCGCTCGTCCTCGCCTTCGGCGTAAACCACGCGCTTTGGCGCCCGCTTGGCTGCGGCGAACACGGGCTGCATGCTGCTGCCCGATTGGTAGACAAACTGCGACAGTTGTTGGCGGTAGGCGAGCAAGTCGGCAATTGGCCGCTGAGCCACACCGCTGTCCATGGCCGCCTTGGCCACTGCTGGCGCCACCACCTCGATCAGACGTGGGTCAAACGGCTTGGGGATCAGGTAGTCGCGCCCAAAGCGCAGGCCGACCGTGCCGTACGCCTGGGCCACGGTTTCCGGAATCTCCACCAGCGCCAGCTCGGCAATTGCACGCACCGCGGCCAGCTTCATCTCTTCGTTGATGGTGGTAGCACCCACATCGAGTGCGCCACGGAAGATGAACGGGAAGCACAGCACGTTGTTCACCTGGTTCGGGTAGTCCGAACGACCGGTTCCGATGATGGCGTCGGGCCGCGCGGCCAGCGCCTCCTCGGGCATGATTTCCGGCGACGGATTGGCCATCGCCAGGATGATCGGGGCCTGGGCCATGGTCTTGACCATCTCGGGCTTGAGCACGCCGCCGGCCGACAGGCCGAGGAAGATGTCGGCACCTTCGATGATGTCACCCAGCGTACGGGCGCTGGTGTTCTGCGCATAACGCGCCTTGTTCGGGTCCATGCCCTCGGTGCGGCCGATGTAGACAACTCCCTTCGCATCACTGACATACACGTTTTCACGGCGCACACCCAGGCTCACCGCCAGATCCAGACAAGCCAGCGCCGCGGCGCCGGCGCCCGAGGCGACCAGCTTGACCTTGGCGATGTCCTTGCCCACATGCTTGAGCGCGTTCAGGATCGCCGCTGCGGCGACGATGGCCGTGCCGTGCTGGTCATCGTGGAACACCGGGATCTTCATGCGCTCGCGCAGCTTGGTCTCGATGTAGAAGCACTCAGGTGCCTTGATGTCCTCGAGGTTGATGCCGCCGAAGGTCGGCTCCATGCGGGCGATGGTGTCGATCAGCTTGTCCGGATCGAGCTCGTCGAGTTCGATGTCGAACACGTCGATGCCGGCGAATTTCTTGAACAGGCAGCCCTTGCCCTCCATCACCGGTTTACCGGCCAGCGGGCCGATATTGCCCAGACCCAGCACCGCCGTGCCATTGGTGATCACCGCCACCAGGTTGTTGCGCGCTGTCAGGTTGCCGGCTTCGCGCGGATCATCGACGATGGCCAGGCAGGCCTCGGCCACGCCGGGCGAATAGGCCAGGCCCAGGTCGCGCTGGGTGACCATGGCCTTGGTGGGCATCACCGAGATCTTGCCCGGCGTCGGATAGCGGTGGTAGTCGAGTGCGGCTTCCCGCAGATTGTCGGTCATGGTTTTGTCTCCGTTCTTATCAAAGGGGATGGATTCAACGTGTAGCAGTGGCGTGCACTTCGCTCAGCCAGTCGTGCAAACCGCACAGCAGCGCCTGAGGTTGATCCGCATGTACCCAGTGACCGGCATCGGGGATACGCCCGAACTCAGCCCCTGGAAATAGCGCCAGGATGCGGGCTTGCGACTCCTTTCGCAGGTAGTCAGACTCCTCTCCGCTCAGGAACAACGCCGGTCCCTCGTAGCATTTGTGCGGCAACGTCTCCGGGAATGCGCACAAATCCGGCATACAGACGGCCGTAGCCATCAAATTGAGACGCCAGTCAAAACGCTCGTTGTGGCGCCGCAAGTTCTGCATCAGAAAGTTCTGCGAGATATCCGGTCGCAGGCTGCTGGCCAGCGCTTCGCGGAACTGCCGGCGTGCTGCGGCAGCTGCCGCGGCTAAATCCAGGCTGCGCATGGCCGTTACATAGGCGGAGAACTGTTCGGCATAGTGTTCCGGTGCAATGTCGATCACGGCAACGCCACCGACGAGTTCCGGATGGCTCAAGGCCAATGTCATAGCGGTCTTACCACCCATGCTGTGGCCGACCAGGATCGGCCGCTGCAGCTGTTCGCGTTCGATCAGGGCCTTCACATCGAGCGCCATCTTGGGATATGACATGGTGTCCGACCAAGGCGAAGCGCCATGGTTTCGGGCGTCGGGCAGATAGACGCGGTAGCGGGTGGCCAGCGAGCGCGCAACCTCGCTCCAGTTGCAGCCGGCGCCGAACAGGCCGTGCAGAATCACCACGGGTGGTCCCGCTCCCAGGGCCTCACAGGCTAGCTCGATGGGCATGGTGCGGTGGCCTATTTCTTCTTTGCTGGCGGCAGATCGGTGCAATGCCCTTCGAAGACCTCGGCGGCCATGCCGATGGACTCGCCCAGCGTTGGGTGCGGGTGGATGGTCTTACCGATGTCGGCCGGCTCGCAGCCCATCTCGATGGCCAGACAGACCTCGCTGATCAGGTCACCCGCATGCGTACCGACAATGCTGCCGCCGATCACGCGGTGCGTGGCTTCGTCGAACAGCAGCTTGGTGAAGCCCTCGTCGCGGCCATTGGCGATGGCCCGGCCCGATGCCGCCCAGGGAAACACCGCCTTGCCGATCTTGATGCCCTCGGCCTTGCACTGCTCCTCGGTCTTACCGGCCCAGGCCACCTCGGGGTCGGTATAGGCGACCGAGGGGATCTGCCGCGCGTCGAAGTAAGCGGCCTCGCCATGCGCGACCTCGGCCGCCACATGCGCTTCATGCACCGCCTTGTGCGCCAGCATGGGCTGGCCGACGATGTCGCCGATTGCGAAGATGTGCGGCACATTGGTGCGCATCTGCTTGTCTACGTTGATGAAGCCGCGCTCGGTGACGGCCACGCCGGCCTTGTCAGCAGCGATCTTCTTGCCGTTGGGGGTACGCCCTACGGCCACCAGCACCAGGTCGTAGAGCTGCGGCTCGCTGGGTGCCTTCTCGCCTTCGAACTTGACCTCGATGCCAGCCTTGGTCGCCTTGGCGCCAACGGTCTTGGTCTTCAGCATCACGCTGCCGAAGCGCGGCGCATTGACCTTCTCCCAGACCTTGACCAGGTCACGGTCAGCGCCCTGCATCAGGCCATCGAGCATCTCGACCACGTCTATGCGCGTGCCCAGGGTCGAGTACACCGTGGCCATCTCCAGGCCGATGATGCCGCCGCCCACCACCAGCATGCGCTTGGGGATGCTCTTCAGCAGCAGCGCGCCGGTGGAATCGACCACACGCTCGTCCTCGGGCATGAAGGGCAGCTTCACTGCCTGCGAGCCCGCGGCGATGATGGCCTTGGCGAACTTCACGACCTTCTTCGCACCGCCCTCACCAGCCACTTCGAGGTGGTAGGCGTCGAGGAAGCTGCCGACGCCGGTGACGACCTCGACCTTGCGCGCCTTGGCCATGCCGGCCAGACCGCCGGTGAGCTTCTTGATCACGCCGTCCTTGAAGCCGCGCAGCCCATCGAGGTCGATCTCGGGCGCGGCAAACTTGATGCCGTGGTGGCCCAGGTTCTTCACCTCGTCCATCACGCTGGCGGTGTGCAGCAGCGCCTTCGACGGGATGCAGCCCACATTCAGGCAGACGCCGCCCAGCGTCGCATAACGCTCGACCAGCACGGTCTTCATGCCCAGGTCGGCACTGCGGAAGGCCGCCGAGTAACCGCCAGGGCCGGCACCGAGCACCAGCACTTCGCACTCGATGTCGGCCTTGCCGGCGTAGCTGCCGGCCTTGAGCGCGGGCGTGGCGGCAACGGGCGAAGCCGCTGCGGGCGCCGCAACCGGTGCCGGTGCAGAGGCCGCGGCACCCGCGGCCTCGACCACCAGGATCACCGAACCCTCGCTGACTTTGTCGCCGAGCTTGACCTTCAGCTCCTTGACCACGCCTGCGTGGCTCGACGGGATCTCCATCGAGGCCTTGTCGGACTCGACCATGAGCAGGCCGGTATCGACGGCGATCACCTCGCCGGGTTTGACCAGCAGCTCGATGACCGCGACATCCTTGAAGTCGCCGATGTCCGGCACTTTGACTTCCACTGTTTGAGACATGGGAGGATTTCCTTCAGAACAGCACGCGCCGCAGATCGGCGAGCACATTGGCGAAATGCACGTTGAAGCGGGCAGCAGCCGCGCCGTCGATCACGCGGTGGTCCCACGACAGCGACAGCGGCAATGTGAGCCGCGAGGTATAGGTCTTGCCGTCGCTGGAATGCTGCTTCCAGTAGCTCTTGCACACGCCCATGATGGCCACTTCGGGCGCATTGATGATGGGCGTGAAGTAGATGCCGCCGATGCCGCCCAGCGACGAAATCGTGAAGGTGCCGCCCGACATCTGGTCGGGCTTGAGCTTGCCTTCGCGCGCCAGCTTGGCGAGCTCGCCCATCTCCTTGGCGATCTCGGGCACAGTCTTTTTATCGACGTCGCGGATCACCGGCACCATCAGGCCGTTGGGCGTATCGGCGGCGAAGCCGATGTGCCAGTAGTTCTTCAGCACCAGGCTTTGCTCGTTACCTTGGCCGTCCAGGCTGGCGTTGAACTCGGGGAACTTCTTCAGCGCCGACACCGCCGCCTTCATCATGAACGGCAGCATGCTCAGTTTGACGCCCGACTTCTCCAGCTCCTTGTTCATCTGCACGCGGAACTGCTCGAGCTCGGTGATGTCGGCCTCGTCATGCGTGGTGACGTGCGGAATCACCACCCAGTTGCGGTGCAGGTTGGCGCCACTGATCTTCTTGATGCGCGACAGCTCCTTGCGTTCGACCGGGCCGAACTTGGCGAAGTCCACCTTGGGCCAGGCCAGCAGTTCGAGCCCGCCAATACCGCCACCCGCAGCGGCTGCAGGCTTGGGCGCGGGCGCCGCAGCGGGGCCGCCGCCGCCCCTGGCAAAGGCCTCGACGTCGGTGCGCACGATGCGGCCATGCTCGCCGCTGCCGCTGACCCGGCCCAGGTCCACGCCGAGTTCACGCGCCAGCTTGCGCACCGCCGGGCCCGCATAGGCCAGGGCAAACGCCGCTTCATTGACCGAAGCGCCAACGGCGGCCGCGGCCTGCGCCGGGGGCGCGGCGACGGCGACCACGGGTGCCGCTGCGCTAAGCACATCGCCGGTGGCCAACAGCAGGACCACCGAGCCCTGGCTGACCTTGTCGCCGAGCTGGATGCGGATCTCCTTGACCACGCCGGACAGCGGCGCCGGCACGTCCATGGTGGCCTTGTCAGATTCCAGCGAAACCAGCGGGTCCTCGGCCTTCACCGTGTCGCCGACCTTGACGAAGATTTCGATCACCGGCACGTCCTTGAAGTCGCCGATATCGGGCACGCGCACCTCGGCCAGGCCGGCCGGCGCGCTCACCGCCGACGGTGGCGCAGTGACGCTGGGCTTGGCGACCTCGGCAGGCGGCGCGGCTGCGGCAGCGCCGCCTTCGGCCTCGAACTGCATGATCACGCTGCCCTGGCTGACCTTGTCGCCCAGCTTCACCGCGATGGCCTTGACCACGCCGCCGCGCGGCGCGGGCACGTCCAGCGTGGCCTTGTCGGATTCCAGCGAGACCAGCGGGTCCTCGGCCTTCACGGTATCGCCGACCTTGACGAAGATCTCGATCACTGGCACGTCAGAGAAGTCGCCGATGTCAGGCACTTGGATGTCGATTGAATTGCTCATATTGCGTCTCACACAGTCCAGGGGGCGGCACGCTCGGCGTCGAGCCCGTATTGCTTGATCGCGTCGGCAACGACGCTTGGCTTGATCACGCCGTCGTCGGCCAGCGCCTTGAGTGCGGCCACGGCCACATGCCAGCGGTCGACCTCGAAGAAGCGGCGCAGCTTCTTGCGGTAGTCGCTGCGGCCGAAACCGTCGGTGCCCAGCACGGTGTAGCGTCGACCCGCGGCCTGCACGTATTCGCGCACCTGGTCGGCGTAGTTGCGCATGTAGTCGGTAGCGGCGATCACCGGGCCGTCATGGCCTTCCAGGCAATGCTCGACGTGGCTCTTGCGCACCGGCTCGGTGGGGTGCAGCCGGCTCCAGCGCTCGGCGGCCATGCCGTCGCGGCGCAGCTCGTTGTAGCTGGTGGCGCTCCACACATCGGCGGCGATGCCGAAGTCCGCCTTCAGCAGCTCGGCCGCGAACATCACTTCGCGCAGGATGGTGCCGCTTCCCATGAGCTGGACGCGCAGGCCCTTTTTCTTTCCTGTTTCGGGCGTCTTGCCGCCATCGCTCAGCTGGTACAGGCCCTTGAGGATGCCCGCCTCGCTGCCTTCGGGCATGCCGGGGTGCGGGTAGTTTTCATTCATCAGGGTGACGTAGTAGTACACGTCTTCCTGCTCGGCATACATGCGGCGCATGCCGTCGCGGATGATGGTCACCACCTCGTAGGCGAAGGTCGGGTCGTAGCTGACGCAGTTGGGGATCGTGCCGGCCAGGATGTGGCTATGGCCGTCCTCGTGCTGCAGGCCTTCGCCGTTCAGCGTAGTGCGCCCTGCCGTGCCGCCCAGCAAGAAGCCGCGGGCACGGATGTCGCCGGCCAGCCAGGCCAGGTCACCCACGCGCTGCAGGCCGAACATCGAGTAGTAGATGTAGAACGGGATCATCGGCACGTTGTTCGTGCTATACGAAGTAGCCGCGACGATCCAGCTCGACATGGCGCCGCCTTCGTTGATGCCCTCCTGCAGCACCTGGCCGTCTTTCGACTCGCGGTAGTACATCAGTTGGTCGGCGTCCTGCGGCTTGTACAGCTGGCCGAGAGACGACCAGATGCCGAGCTGGCGGAACATGCCTTCCATGCCGAAGGTGCGCGACTCGTCGGGCACGATGGGCACCACGTGTTTGCCGATCTGCTTGTCGCGCACCAGGGTGCCGAGCATCTGCACAAAGGCCATGGTGGTGGAGATCTCGCGCTCGCCGGTGTCCTTGAGCAGGCGCTCAAAGCTGGCCAGCGGCGGGATCTCCAGCGAGGCCGATTTCTGCCGGCGCTGCGGCAGGTAGCCGCCGAGTGCGGCGCGGCGCGCGCGCAGGTATTGCATCTCGGGGCTGTCTTCGGGCAGCTTGATGAAGGGGATGTTGGGCAGGTCTTCGTCCGACACCGGGATCTGGAAGCGGTCGCGGAAGCCGCGCAGCGCGTCCTGCGTCATCTTCTTGGCCTGGTGGGCGATCATCTGGCCTTCGCCGGATTCGCCCATGCCGTAGCCCTTCACCGTCTTCGGCAGGATCAAGGTCGGCTGGCCGGTGTGCTTGACGGCCGCGGCATAGGCTGCAAACACCTTCACCGGATCATGGCCGCCGCGCGTCAGCCCCCAGATCTCGTCGTCACTCATGTCGGCCACCAGCGTGCGGGTTTCGTCGTATTTGCCGAAGAAGTGCTCGCGCACATATGCGCCGCTCTTGCTCTTGAAGTCCTGGTACTCGCCGTCAACGCACTCTTCCATGCGCTGCAGCAGCTTGCCGCTCTTGTCCTTGGCCAGCAGCGCATCCCAGCCGCTGCCCCAAACGATCTTGATGACGTTCCAGCCCGCGCCGCGGAACACCGATTCCAGCTCCTGGATGATCTTGCCGTTGCCGCGCACCGGGCCGTCCAGGCGCTGCAGATTGCAGTTGATGACGAACACCAGGTTGTCGAGGTTCTCGCGGCCGGCCAGCGAGATCGCGCCCAGCGATTCGGGCTCGTCCATCTCGCCATCGCCCATAAAGGCCCAGACTTTGCGCGGCGTGGTGTCGGCCAGGCCTCGGCCATGCAGGTACTTGAGAAAGCGCGCCTGGTAGATCGCCATCAGCGGGCCCAGGCCCATGGACACCGTGGGGAACTGCCAGAAGTCGGGCATCAGCCAGGGGTGCGGATAGGACGGAATGCCCTGGCCGTCGGTCTCCTGACGGTAATTCAACAGTTGCTGCTCGGTGAGGCGCCCCTCGAGGAAGGCGCGGGCATAAATGCCGGGCGAACTGTGTCCCTGGATGAACAGCAGGTCGCCACCATGCGTGTCGGTCGCCGCGTGCCAGAAATGGCCAAAACCGATGTCGTACAGCGTGGCAGCCGACTGGAAGCTGGCGATGTGACCACCAAGTTCCGACGAGTCCTTGTTGGCGCGCAAGATGATGGCCATCGCGTTCCAGCGGATGATGGAGCGCAGGCGGTGTTCGATGTCACGGTCGCCAGGCGACTTCTCCTCGTTCTCCGGCGCAATGGTGTTCTTGTAAGCCGTAGTCAGGGACCGCGGCACATACACCCCTTCGCGTCGCCCTGCGTCGACCAGACGGTTGAGCAGAAAGTTGGTGCGTTCGCTGCCGCGGTGCTGCTGCACAGCGCCCAATGCATCCAACCATTCGCGGGTCTCAGCGGGGTCATGGTCGCCCATCATCGTCATTTGTTGTCTCCTGTGTCATGGCCTTGTCTCGCATCGGGCGATGCGGCTGGCCACGCTGTAGAGCAACCCTTGTGCCACTTCAAAACGGCTGGAAAAATCAAGCTAAGTTATTGATTTTTAACGAGGTATGCCTGCCTTGCGGCAATCTGATAGACGGCGATCCGGACTTAGCCGCAAGCCAGCATCCGATACGCCGGACTGGCATATGCATAGAAACCCTGCGTCAAGGAGTAATGCAATCGGTTGAAATGCGGCTCCGGGGCAGCTTCACCCTTACACAGCACATTCGCCCAAGGAGCACCCTCGCCGGCAACTGTATTTCCCGCCGTCGTTGCATTTCGCCGAAGCCAGGTTAAGGCATCAGGCCCTGACTTGGGAATTGCCAATCGTCCCAGTGCTCATCGCTGGTACGCACGAGCGGAGATGCGTTACTTGGTTGGACACTTCTGCTTTGCAGATAGCGGCCGCCGCACGGATCAGCGCCGTACGCCGTACCACAGCTCTGGCCGGTGCGAGGGCGTTTCCGGTGTCAACAAGGGATTGCGCAACTCGATCACCGTGCGCTCATTCAACCTGGCCTTGCGCACACGCTCGCCCCAATGTTGATTGAAGAGCTTGTCGAACGACCCGTCGGCCACGGCCTTCTCCATGCCTTCGGTGATGTCGGCGGCGAGTTTGGTATTGCGCTTATTGACGAAAAAATAGCTGTCGTAGAAATAGTGCAGGGCCAGATGCGGTTCGATTTCGAGCGTGCTGGCGTGGGTTTCTTGCTCATCCCAGATTTCCATCACGCTGCGGGGAAAGTAATCGAAGCGCTGGCTCTCCAGCATCTTGAACAGGCCTTCGTAGTTGGAGCCGTTGATGACCTCAAGGCCGTTGCCGCTCAGAATCTGCGTGTCTGGCCAATCTTGACCCTGGGCAAGGCGCACGCCCATCAAGTCGGCCAGTGTTTTAACTTGCGCAACACGGTCGGTATCACCCTTACGAACCAGTCCCAACCGCCAACCCAGCAAGCCCTTGTTGAGCGGAACGCGTATCGGCAGCAGCCTTGCTTCCCGTTCGGCGGAAGACGGAAGCGGGGCAACGTCGATCATTCGTCCGGCCTCCAACTCAACGATCTGGCGGCTTTGGCTCATCGAAACCGCGGGGTATTCCACCCGGTATGCAGTACGGGTCTTGGACAGCACCAGTTCTAGTAGTTTGCGCGGATAGTCGTAGCGCTGGTCGGCAGCGCTCTCGGGGATCGGGTAGCGCACGATCTCCACGCCGGTAGCGCTGCCATGGCCGAGGAGCAAAAGGGCCGATGACAAGGCGATCCACCAGCGAAGCAATCTAAATTGAGGACTGGCGCCGTGGCCCCGTCTGGGATGGAGTTCCAAGAACAGGCCATCTCGGTGCACATCTGACCCCATGGGTAAACCATAGTTTTGACCTTGAAAGTTCATACGATTCTTTCGAAGTGATGGGCAGTTCAACCTGGTCAGTCCATCTTAAGCAGACATTGAATGCTACGACGTAAGCAACCGCCGTCCAAGTCAAAAAAGAGAAATGAGATAGCCTCAGAAGACCGTGGAGCCCTTCAGACGAATGAAGGCACCAGGCGTTGGCCGCAGGATTTCGGACGGCCATAAAAAATGGCCTACGATTTCTCGTAAGCCATGGACATGAATGGTAGGGCGTAAGTGACTTGAACACTCGACCAAAGGATTATGAGGCCAGAAACCCTGGATTTACTCGGATTTAGCCGGACTTCAAGATCGCTAAGTCATTGATTTTATTGAATTCAGCGTCCAGCAACATCCGGCCAAATCCATCGCGTCCGGCGAGCCACTGGCAACAAACTGACAACGGTTTTGCTGTGTCCGAGAACCCAGAGGAAGCAAATTCTCATAGGTTTACATCCCTCAAATTAGCCCCTCATCCCTCTAAAACGCATAGGACAGCACTTTCTTTAAAAAATCAAAAGTCGTGGCGAATACCTGCCTCAAAAGCGCTCGACTTCTGGCCTCCAAAGTAGTTCGCTGCCACCGCATTGGCACTTACCGCCATTCCACCAGGAACCACGAACACCGCGGAACCCTTGTTTGTAACGCGAGCCATATGGCCATACACAGCCGTGCGCTTGGAAAGACTGTAAACGTAGCCCGCGCCTATGAGATGAGCATCGTTCGCGCTCTGCGCGACAGTAACCCCCGTCTGGTCCGCGCGAACGTAGCTGAGCTTGATGACACCCGGGCCCGCGGGAATCGACGCACCCAGCTGGGTGTTGACCGTGCGATCCGCACCGTAGATCCAGCGTCTCTGGGCGACACCGAGCTTCACGACACCGAAGTCATAGGATGCGCCATACACTTGGTCCTTAAATGTCTGGTCCGCGGCGGCATTGCGTGTGCGGAACTGCGCAGCCGCGATATTGAAGCCGCTGCCAGACCATCCCAGCCGGAAGCCATCGGCCCGCGTAAAGCCGGTTGCTGTGGTGCCACCTTCTTTCGCAGTGGCGATGACGCTTCCATACACGCCGCCAAGACCAGTGGGCAGGAAGTACTCTGCTGCGTTGCTGACCCGCAGCGTAGGGTTGGCCGCCTGACTTTCAGGTGCCGTGCCAAATGCCTGGCCTAGCGCACGAGACGCCGAAAGCGATCGAAAGGTGTTGGCGCTGGCGATGCCAAGGGTTGCGAATGGATCGAAACTACTCCACACCAGGTGCGTCGGTACCCAGTCGCGGCCCAAACGGAGCTCACCGAGCCGCGCATCAATCAGACCCACCGTGGAGCGGCGGTCCCACATTTGGCCTGCTGGCACATTCGCTCCACCGACACCAGTGTCAGCGAGGATAGTCCCGTCAAGGTAAAAGGCTGCACTCAAGCCAGCACCCAAATCCTCCGTGCCGCGAAGGATCAGCTTGCTCGTTGAGTTGGCGCCGCTGACTTCAGAGTTGACCGCTCCCAGTGATCCGTTACGGACCTGTCGAATGGCGAGGTCCATCGTTCCTGAAATAGTGACCGACGATTGCGCCATCACAGAAACACAGGCCATGCCGAGGCCGACCATACCCATAGCTCTGAACATACTTCTTCTCCTTTTGGTTGTTTGTGCTGCAACGTTGCTATCGCAAACCGCAGAAGTGAACCCGGCTGGCAGTTTCATGCGCCACCGGCAAGGCTCCGGAGACCGTTCGTTGGCGGCCCCCGGGCGTCAGGGTCTGTAGTCGCTACTCAGGCTTGAACCCGGCGCTCTTCAGAAGCTCGGTACCTTGCGCTACATCGGCGGCGATGTACTGCCGGAATTGCTCAGCGCTCTCGGTGACGGGATCGATCCCTAAATTGGCAAAAACTCCCGTCTTCGCGAGTTCTGTAGTCGAGGCGTTGATCGCTGCATTCAGGATCGCCACCCGGTCGGCGGGCATGCCCTTGGGTGCCCAGACGCCATACCAGGACACATAGGAAAAGTTCGGAATGCCACTTTCCTGCACTGTAGGAACCTCCGGCGCCAGCGCACTGCGATTCTTCGATGTGATGGCGATCGGTTTAACCCGGCCCGCCTTGGCAAGCGGCATCACCGAAATCATCGAATCCAGCAGCACGTTCACGTGGCCGCCGGCGACGTCCACGAGTGCCGGCTGCGTACCCTTGTAGGGAACAAAGGTGAACTTGACATTGCCTTGCTTGGCCAACAGCAGCGTGGCCAGATGACTGGGTGCTCCCGCTGCTGGGATGCCAGCCGTCCACTTCTCTGGTTGCTGCCTTGCTGCACTGAGCACCTCGGCCACCTTTGTTTGTGGCAGTTGCGGGGCGATGACCAGCATCAATGGAGCTTCTCCCACGCGTGCGACCGGCGTGAAATCCGTCTGTGGATCGTAGGGGGCATTGGCCAGCACCTGTTTGGCAAGCACGTGGGTCGCGGCAGAGAACAGCAAGGTATAGCCGTCGGCGGGCGAGGTCTGGACAAACCTGCCGCCGAGGGTACCGCTGGCCCCGGTTTTGTTGTCCACGATCACGGTCACACCGAGTAGCTTGCGCAGCTGGTCGCCCAACAGACGGGCTGCGTTGTCCACTCCGCCGCCGGCAGCGAAGGGCACGATGATCTTGATGGTGCGCTCGTGCTCCGGGAACTTCGCCCCTTGGGACCAGGCCGGCAGCATTGCGAACGCAGCGGTCGCGGCGACTATTTTCAGGAATTTCATCTTGTCTCCTATTGTTCGAAAATGTAGATCGTCAAAGAGTGGACGGACTGCGCCGCAGGTGTCTGCGAACCAGTACGTCGAGGGTTTCTCCCAGCGCCTGCGCATCGACCCCGCGGGTAATGAAGACGATGCGGGTACGCCGATCAGCGCTGGGCCAGGCCGGCAATAACTCCGGCGGATGAAAGAGGTGCTGGACGCCATGGATTACCAGCGGTCGGTCTGGATCTTCGGCCTGCTGGATCAGACCTTTGACGCGCAGCAAATCCTCGCCGCGCATCGCGATCACCATGTCCAGCCAGGTGGCGAATGCATCGCGCGGTAGCGGCACATCCCGTACCAGGACAAAGCTCGAGATACCGTCCCGGTGCTGTGGTGCAGCGTCCTCGGCCATGTCCCCTGCTGCGTACTGCGCACGGTAAAACAGCGCATCCGTCGGCGCCACATGCGTACTCTTTCGGGCCTGGATGTGATCGTGCAGCACTTGGGGCTGGTTTTCACGGTCCGCATGCAGCTGGGCCAGCCCATTGATCTCGCGTAGCCGCTCCACCAGGGGTGACAGCAATGGGCCATCCTCCAGCAAATCGGTTTTAGTCAAGAACAGACGGTCGGCGACTGCCACCTGCCGCACAGATTCAGGATGGCGATCCAAGGTACCCATGCCCAGCACTGCATCGACGGTGCAGGCAACGCCCGCCAGCTCGAAGCGACTGCGGATGCCAGGGTCCGCCATCAAGGTACGAAGAATCGGCCCAGGATCGGCCAGGCCGCTGGTCTCGATCAACACCTGCCGCAGCGGTGGCCCGGTACGCTCAGCAATTCGATTCAGCGCTTCCACCAGATCGCCGCGTACTGCGCAGCACATGCAACCATTGGCGAGCAGGATGGTGTCGTCCGTGGTCTGCGCGATGAGGTCGTGATCGATGCCCACCGCGCCAAACTCGTTGACGATCACTGCCGTGCCGTGCAAGTCCGGGAGCCGCAACAGCCGGTTCAGCAGAGTGGTTTTGCCGCTGCCGAGAAAGCCTGTCAGCACCGTCACCGGCACACGCTCGCCCAGAGCAGCGTCGGAAGCCAGCAATGAAGAAAAATGACCACCCATGGCTATCCCCTCGCCCCGGCACCGTGCAGCTCGGAAAACGACGTCAAGGTGCGCTCTATTTTGGGGAGCAACCATTCCGCCACAACACCTGGCAGCCGGTCCTGCTGTACTTCGTGCAGCAAGTGGCTCAAGGGCTGGTCCTGCGCAGCAGACTTCTGCAGCGCATTGAAGAAGTTGACAACCTCCTCCACGCCGCAGCGCAGGCCTACGTCTTCCAGATAGCCCACAATGTCTAGCTCGAAGTCTTCGAGCCTCAGGCTTACGCCACCGGTACCGCAGGCGCACGCGCCCCCGAGGGCGACATGGCGCATGGACAGGTCGCTCCACAGGCTGAGCATGCGGTCGGCACGCTGCGCCAGGTCATCCGCCATGGCGAGACTCACTGTCCGTCCCAGGCGACGTTTTCCGTCGCACCATTGCGCACAGGAGCAGGCGATTTGCGCAAGGCACGTGTAGCCTCCTGTGCGACCTGCCCCTTCGAATCGAGCGCAACCCGGTAGACTTCGCGAGCCACCTCGGCGCTGACGTAGCCTTCGCGTACATCCTCGGCGACCAGTTCGACATCGCGCTCCAGCGGGTCGCCGAAGCCACCACCGCCGCCCGAGAGCATTTTGTACGCGTCACCTCGTTCGAGCCGCACGTTAAATATCTTCGCGTTCAGGTGGTCGGTCTTCCATTCACCCTTGTGGCGCACAGCCAAGCCATTCCCCATCGCGTCGCCGCCGCCTTCCAGGCCCCAGGGCTTGCAGTGCACGCGGTCGATGCGGGTGGTCACGGTGAAGGGCGAGAGTGCTTGCACCACCATCTCTGCGCCGAGGCCGCCACGGTATTTACCGGCACCTGCGCTGTCCCGGCGGATCTCGTACTTCTCCACCAGCACGGGGTACTTGGCCTCCAGTTGTTCGGTCGGGCTGTTGTGTGTGTCGCCGTCATTGATGCAGACGGTGACCGAGACACCGTCCTCGCTGCTCTTGGCACCCCAGCCGCCGCCCAGCGGGCCGATGCCCACGATGAACAGCCGACCGTCCTCCGGCGAAATGCCGTGGATGTTGGGGAACACCAGGTCGGCGTGGTGGCCGGCGATGGAGCGGTGGGGAATGGCCGGGGCCAATGCCTTGAAGATGGTGTCGATCACCGTCATCGGGAAGGTCATCCACACCCGCATCGGGTACGGGCGCTGGGCGCTGATCACCGTGCCCATGGGCATGATCACTTTCAGCGGCCGAAAGCTGCCATCATTCACCGGGTAATCGGTCGGCGTGGTCAAGCACTTGTAGGCCACCTGCGCGCAGGCGATGCCGGTGGTGAAACCGGAGTTGTAGAAGCCGCGCACCTGCTTGCTGACTTCTGACAGGTCTACCGTCATCTCGTCACCCGCGACGGTCACTTTCACGCGGATCGGTATGCGTTTTCCGATGTCCAGGCCGTCGTCGTCCATGAACGATTCGGCCTCGTACACGCCGTCGGGAATCGACAGGGTGTTCTTGCGCGCCACCGCCTCGCTGGAGTCCATGATCTGGCGGATCGAGCCATTCACTGCATCGACGCCGTAACGCTGCAGCAGTTCGACATAGCGGCGCTCGCCGGTGGTGATGGCGGTGATCTGCGCGCGCAGGTCGCCCAGTGCCCGTTCGGCCAGCCGCACGTTCATGGCGATGATGTCGATCAGGTCCTGGTTGACCACGCCCTCACGCTGGTATTTCATGATGGGGATCTGGATCCCCTCGCTGAAAATATCGGTGGTCACATTGCCCAGCGTGCCGCCCACATCCAGCCAATGCGCCATGCAGCAGGTGAAGCCTTCGAGCTTGCCTTCGTGGAACACCGGCATCGTGAACGTGAAGTGGTTCAGATGGCTGCCGGTGGTGTAGGCGTCGTTGGTGACCAGGATGTCGCCCGGCAGGATGTTGTCATAGCCGAAGTGCCGGATCTTGGCCTTCACCGTCTCGGACATGCCACGGATGAACATCGGCAGGCCGAGGCCGATGGAGACCGTGTCGCCTTCCTTGGTGAACAGACCGACTGTGAAGTCCAGCGCCTCGTAGATGATGAGGTTGTAGGCGGTGCGCGTGAGGTTGGTCTTCATCTCCTCCGTGACGGCATACAGACCGTTGCGGATGATCTCGACGGTGACGGGGTCGATCGCCACGCTGATGTTCTGGTTGGTGCTCATGTCCGGTCGCTCCCGATGTTGATTTGAAGGTTGCCAAGTTCATCCACGCGCAAGTCATCACCAGGCTGGATGACCGTGGTGGAGGCGTGCTCCTCGATCAGTGCCGGGCCGGTGATGGTGTTGCCCGCGCGCAGCAGCTCGCGTGTGTAGACCGGCGTGTCGGCCCAGCCGCCCTGGCGGAAGTACACTGGCTTGACGGCCCGCAGCGCGGCCTTCTCGGGCTTGGAAGAGCCTTCGTCCACGCTATGTTTGGGCGGCTTTTTCATGGTGCCCAGCACGGTTACGCGTAGGCTCACCAGATCGGCCGGCTCCTTGGGCGCTGAGGTACCGTAGCGCACCTTGTGCAGCTCGTCGAACTGCTGCTTGATGGCCGAGCGGTCGCGGCCTTCGAAGTAGGCCAACGGCAAGTCCACCGTGACGGCGTGTTCCTGGCCCACGTAGCGCATGTCGGCCGCGCGCTCGATCACCACACCATCGGCTTTGACGCCAGATTGGGCGAGCGCGGCACGGCCCTCGTCCTCCATCGTCTTGTATGCTGCCTCAATCTCCTCGAACGACACGTCGTTGAGCTTGCGGAACACCGAACGCACATAGTCGTAGCGCAAGTCGGAGAACAGCATGCCGTAGGCCGAGAAATAGCCTGGTGCGTAGGGGATCAGCACCTTGCGAATGCCGATTTCGCGGGCAATGGCCGAAGCGTGCAGCGGCCCGGCGCCGCCGTACACCACCATGGTGAAGCTGCCGGCATCCAGCCCGCGCTCAGTCGTCACCGCCTTCACGGCATGCGACATCTGCGTCACCGCGATGCGCAGGATGCCGTCGGCCGCCTCGGTCGGATCCAGACCCAACGGACCAGCTACCCGTTCGCGCATCTGGCGCTCGCAGGCTTCCAGGTCGAGCTTGAGTTCGCCGCCGAGGAAATGCTCGGCATCGAGCCGCCCCAACAGCAGGTTGGCATCGGTCACCGTCGGTTCCTTGCCACCGCGGCCATAAGCCACCGGGCCGGGGATGGAGCCGGCGCTCTGTGGTCCCACGCGCAACGCATTGCCGGTCTCCACGCGGGCGATCGAACCGCCACCGGTGCCGACCTCATGGATGTCCATCATCGGGATTTGTATCGGCAGAGCACGTTCATAACCGCCGATCAGCGCCGAGCCGGTGGTGAGTGGCCGGCCTTCGCTAATGACGCCGGCCTTGGCCGTGGTGCCGCCCATGTCGAAGGCAATCGCATCGCCCATGCCGAGCTGGGCGCAGATGGCCTGCGCACCGATCACGCCAGCAGCGGGGCCGGACTCCAGCATGCGCACGCAGCCGACCCGCGCGTGTTCCACCGGGAACAAGCCGCCCGTGGACTGCACGATGTAGAAATCGCCGTTGAAGCCCTTTTGGCCCAGGTGGGCCTCCAGTTCGCCGAGGTAGGCCGAGACACGCGGGCCGACGTAGGCGTTGGCCACCGCGGTGGAGACCCGCTCGAACTCGCGGTACTCCTGGGAGAGTTCATGCGAGGCGCAGACAAAGGCGCCAGGAATCTCTTCCTGCAAGATCTGCTTGACGCGCTGCTCATGTGCCGGGTTGCGGTAGGAGTGCAGCAGCAACACGGCCACGGCCTCCACTTCCTTGCCGCGCAGTTCGCGGGCCAGTTCGCGCACGGCGGCCTCGTCCAGTGGCTTGTGGATGCTGCCATCGGCGCGCAGACGCTCGGCCACCTCGAAGCGCAGCGAGCGCTTGACCAGTGGCTGGTGTTTGTTGAAGAACAGGTTGTAGGCATCGGGCCGGTTGACACGGCCGATCTCGTAGATGTCGCGGAAGCCCTCGGTGATCAGGAGCGCCGTGTTGGCACCGGTGCGCTCGAGCAGCGTATTGATCGCGATGGTGGAACCATGCAGGAACAGGTTGCCGTCGCGCAGATCGATGTCGGCGCTATCCAGCGTCGCCTGGATACCGTTGACCAGTTGGCCGTGGGTCGACAAGGCCTTGCCGAACAGCAGCTTGCCGGTGCTCTCGTCAAAGGCCGCCATGTCGGTAAAGGTGCCGCCGATGTCGACGGCGATGCGCAGTTGGGGTTTGCTTGCCATGATGGAATGGGTCTCTTTGGGTGCGGGGTTTAGGTAGCTGTGCCGATGCGGTTACGCAGCACGCCCAGGCCGGTAATCTCGACCTCGACCACATCGCCTTCCTTCATGTACAGCGGTGGTTCGCGGCGGTCACCCACACCTCCGGGCGTGCCGGTGGCTATCACGTCGCCCGGCGACAGCGGCGTGAAGCGGGAGATGTACTCGACCAGCACGGGAATGTCGAAGATCAGGTCGGCCAAGCTAGCGTGCTGCATCACTTGACCGTTGACGCGGGTCTCCAGCGTCAACTTCGTGACGTCAGGCACTTCGTCACGTGTGACGAGGCAAGGTCCGAACGGGGCGGTACCAGGGAAATTCTTGCCCGGCGTGAACTGGTGGGTGTGGCGCTGCCAGTCACGCACACTGATGTCGTTGAAACAGGCATAACCTGCGATGTGCTCAAAGGCCTGCTCCTTCGGGATATGGCGGCCGCCCTTGCCGATCACAAAGGCCAATTCGCCCTCCCAGTCGAAGCGATCGGAGAACGCCGGGCGCAACACCACGTCGCCCTGGGCGGCCAGGCTGTCGTTGAAGCGGAGGAACAATGAGGGGTAGTCACTGTCGGCACGCTTGGTTTCAGCAACATGGGTCTTGTAGTTCAGCCCCACGCAGATGAGCTTGTTTGGGTTGGGGATGACCGGCAGTGCGCGCGTGCTCGCAGCCTGGATGCGGGTGGCAGCACTCAGCCCGGCTTCGAGTTCTGCGAGTGCATTGCCTCGCAACACCGATACGACATCCGGGTAGCGGCTTAAAAAGTCGGCCGAAGGTTGGAGGTATTCACTCTGCTGCGCGACCCCGTAGGTAGCGCTGCCTTCATGCTCAAAACTGACCAGTTTCATTGCTTTCTCCTTAGCTGAATGGACGTTGGTTTCGCGCTGTCAAACCCTTGCGCGAAACCTCGTGCAGCTAATGTAGAAATCTGGAAGAATTCCGAATAGATACAATTCAGAGGTTTCAGATTTGCCATTAATGGCATAACACATCCGGGTAATCCCCATGCATATTGCGAGCGTCAGACTGTTCCTGGAGGTCGCCGAGGCAGGTAGCCTGAGCAAGGTGGCGGCGCGCCGACAGACCGTGCAATCGCATATCAGCCGGCAGATCACCGACTTCGAGGCGGGGTTTGGAGGGCCGCTGTTCCGGCGCACAGGGCGCGGAGTGGCGTTGACCGAGCTTGGCGCGCGCGTGGCGCTGCGGCTGCGCGCCTGGCTGCAGGACACAGACCGACTCACGGAGGAACTGCATGCCGAGTCGGGCAAATTGCTGGGAGAAGTGCGGCTGGGCATCATTCCTTCGGCCGCACATCCGCTGATGACCCGACTCTTCGAGCAGCTGCAGATGGAGCATCCAGGCGTCCGACTCAACATCACCGAAGCGCAAGGCACCGAACTCGACACGATGCTGGACACCGGAACGGTGGATCTGGCAATCCTGTTTCGCTTCAATCGCCCGAGCGGGCGGGAAGAAAAGCTGCTGTCGGTCGCGCACACCTATTTGATTTCAGCGCCAGGCGACGCAATGACCCAAGAGCCCACGGTGAACTTCTCCCGCCTGGCAGGTCTGCGCTTGGTGCTGCCTCGGCGGCCAAGCCACTGGCGCAATGCCTTGGACGAAACCGCTAGAAGCCTTGGATTCAAGCTTGAACCCATCGCCGAGGCAGATTCGCTGACGGTCCAGAAGGAACTGGTGGCGCACACGCCTGGACTGTATTCCGTGCTGGGCCCTTATTCTGTGATTCCTGAACTCAAGAGTGGCCGGCTTCAAGCCAGCAAGCTGGTCAAGCCAGACCTGTTCCGCCACGTGACCCTGGCCTTGCCCAAACAGGGCAAGCTTTCACCGGCTTGCAAAGTCGTTGCGGAGATCGTGCAAAGATTGGTTGAGTCGTGGGGGCACCAACTCTTCGATTCATCTGTAGACCCTGAAAAGGATCAAATGCCTCTGAAAATGGCGAGTCCCCATTTGCCCAAATAAACGGCCGCGAGTGCTGTGGGCACAAAGGTTATGTATGGCAAAAATGCATAGGTCGCGGCTCCCCATCAAGGACATTGCCGCTGCAGGCAGGTTTGCCCTTAAAAGCTGATTGGTGACCGCGTAGAAGCCATTGCCGGAAGCTATCCCGAGAGCGATATAGCCCAAAAAACGCATATCCTTTCTGCACGTTAGTTTCATTTACGAATATTCCGCCACCGAACTACATGGCATGGCCGTCAGCTGCTAATTGGCACTGTCAGCAAGGGCATCCCCTTAAACAACTTACGCAACCCAGGCGGGACGGCTCCGCCCACGATGATCTGGGAAAACCCATCAAGCGGGCCAAAGAAAGCCGGCCGCACGCGCCCCAGCTTGCTCTCATCAATCACTAGAAACCGCTCTGTCGCGACACGCATCGCCGCTTGCTTCACAGGCACCTCGTGAAAATTGGAGCAGCTAACGCCCCGGTCAGTTTGCACACCGCCAGCAGAAATAAACGCTTTGTTGACACCCAGGCGCTCCAGGTACTGCACCGCGTCATCCGAGTAAAAAGTCGCCGACGAGGCGTTGTACAAGCCGCCCATCAGCATCAACTGGATGTTCGGTCGGCGGCTCAAGATGTTGGCCACGTTAAGCGAATAGCACACCACACTCAGTGACATGCCGGTTGGCAGAGCTTCGGCAAACTGCGCCATGGTGGTGCCGCAATCCACAAAGATGCAATCCCCCTCTTCCACGAACTGGGCAGCCCGCTCGCAGGCCAGACGCTTGTTTGGAGCATGCTCATCGCCTGCTATGTCCAACGAGTACTTCTCCGATGCAGGCAATGTGGCTGCCAGCACGTAGCCTCCCAAGCAAGACAGAGGCGCATCGGTGGCAGCCAGATCGCGGCGAACCGTCATTTCTGTCACGTTCAGCGCCTGCGCTGCCGCCTTGAGAGGAAGCGGGCCATTGGCATAGACCAGCTCCTGCATCCGAGCGAGTCGCAGGAGCCGAGCTTCAGCCCCGGATGTTTTACGCATGTTGAATTTCCATATCTGACCAAGGGTAAGTATCGAGCATCTGAATGTTTTTATAAAAACATGTTGCACAAATAAATGTTACTGTAATAACATTCATAACACCACAACGAAATGCGCGGCGCTCTCCAAAGATGCAAGCGCATGCCAACCGAGACACAGCATGTTTTCAGAGTTCCCACCACCCCACTCCAATGCGCTCGCCAGCGCTTTGCAGCCCCCACTATGACAACCACATCGATTGCCTTGCGCGACGTACCGCAGGCCCTGCACCGGGTCGTGCCCACCACGGCTGCCAGTCCGCAGCATCTGCGCAATGCAGGCGTGGCCTTCGACAGGAGCTGGATCGACGCTCTGCGCGTCAACCTGTCCGCAGCCGAACGCCGCGTCGCCAGCTTGCCCGGCCGCCGCTCGGTCAAAAAGAATGCCCAAGCCGGCTGGTTGCTCAAAGCCATCAGCTGCATAGACTTGACTACGCTGAGTGGTGACGACACGGCAGAGCGCGTGCGCCGCCTGTGTGCCAAGGCCATCCAGCCGGTACGCCCTGATTTGTTGGAGCAACTCGGCTTTGCAGACCGCCAGCTGCGCACCGGGGCCGTCTGCGTGTACCACCGCTTCGTCGCCACAGCGGTCGAAGCTTTGCAGGGCACGGGCATTCCCGTCGCGGCCGTGTCCACAGGCTTTCCGGCAGGGCTGATTCCCCACGACCTCAAGCTCAAGGAAATCGAAGCCTCGGTGCGTGACGACGCGCAAGAAATCGACATCGTCATCACCCGCGAGCATGTGCTCACCGGCAACTGGCAAGCGCTCTACAACGAGATGCGTGACTTCCGCCGCGCGTGTGGCGACGCCCACGTCAAGGCCATCCTGGCCACCGGTGAACTCAAGACCCTGCGCAATGTCGCCAAGGCCTCCATGGTCTGCATGATGGCTGGGGCTGACTTCATCAAGACCTCTACCGGCAAGGAAAGCGTGAATGCCACGCTGCTGGTCACCCTGGTGATGCTGCGCATGATCCGCGCCTACGAGGCCTTGACGGGCTTCCGGGTGGGCTACAAGCCCGCCGGCGGCGTGTCCACCGCCAAAGGCGTGCTGGAGTACCAGGTGCTGATGAAGGAAGAGCTCGGCCGCGACTGGCTGGAGCCCGACCTGTTCCGCGTTGGCGCATCTACCCTGCTGGCCGACATCGAGCGCCAACTGGAGCACCACTTGACTGGCCGCTACTCGGCCTTCCACCACCACCCGATCGGATAAAGCGATGAACGTCGCCCACTACTTTGACACCATGGACTACGGCCCAGCCCCCGAAAGCGATACCGAGGTGCGCCACTGGTTGGCCAAGCATGCCGAAGGCTTCGGCCACTTCGTCAACGGCAGCCAGACCGCCCCCGCCGAGGGCGTGTATTTCGACACACTGGAGCCCGCCACCACGCAACGCCTAGCCTCCGTGGCCCAAGGGTCAAGCGCCGATGTGGATGCCGCCGTAGTCGCCGCCCGCGCCGCCCAAGCCAAGTGGGAAGCCCTGGGTGGCCCCGGCCGGGCCCGCTATCTGTATGCGCTGGCCCGCATGGTGCAGCGCCACGCCCGCCAGTTCGCCGTGCTGGAGGCGCTGGACAACGGCAAGCCCATCCGCGAAACCCGCGATCTGGACGTGCCGCTGGCGGCCCGCCACTTCTACCACCACGCGGGCTGGGCCCAGCTGCAGGAACGCGAGTTTTCCGACCAGGTGCCCTTGGGCGTCATCGGCCAGATCATTCCCTGGAACTTCCCACTGCTGATGCTGGCCTGGAAGATCGCCCCGGCCTTGGCCTTGGGCAACACCGTTGTACTGAAACCGGCCGAATTCACGCCACTGACCGCGCTGCTGTTTGCCGAACTGGCTGCCCAAGTGGGACTGCCCGCCGGTGTACTGAATGTGGTCACGGGCGACGGCACCACCGGTGCTGCTCTGGTGGCCCACCCGGACGTGAACAAGATCGCCTTTACCGGCTCCACCGAGGTAGGCCGCTTGATACGCCAACACACGGCGGGCAGCGGCAAATCATTGACCTTGGAGCTGGGCGGCAAGTCCCCCTTCATCGTGTTCGACGACGCCGACCTGGACGCTGCCGTGGAAGGCGTGGTGGACGCTATCTGGTTCAACCAGGGCCAGGTGTGCTGCGCCGGCTCGCGCCTGCTGCTGCAGGAAAGCATTGCCGCCGACTTCATCGACCGCCTGAAGCAGCGCATGCTGACCCTGCGCGTGGGCATGCCCCTGGACAAATGCATCGACATGGGTGCGCTGATCGATCCGTCGCAGATCGCCCGCGTGCGCAAACTCGTCGATACCGGCGTACGCGAAGGCGCAGAGTGCTACCAGGCGCCACATGCTTGCCCCACGGGCGGGAGCTTCTTCCCACCTACTTTGCTGACCAATGTACATCCAGCGTCCACCGTGGCGACAGAAGAAATCTTTGGCCCGGTGCTGGTGTCCATGACCTTCCGCACGCCTGACGAAGCTTTGACCCTGGCCAACAACAGCCGCTATGGCCTGGCCGCCAGCGTGTGGAGCGAAACCATAGGCCTGGCGCTGGGCATGGCACCCAAGTTGCAAGCCGGTGTGGTCTGGATTAACGCCACCAACCTGTTCGATGCGGGTGTGGGATTCGGTGGTTACCGCGAATCCGGCTACGGCCGCGAAGGTGGGCGCGAGGGCTGCTACGAATACCTGAAGCCACGCGCCTGGGCCCAGCGTACGCCACGCAAAGCCCTGGCCGTCACCGCACCCAAGGAAAAAACAAGTTCCAAGAAACCCGTAGTGCGCCTGGTCGGAGTAGACCGTACGCAGAAGCTCTTTATCGGTGGCAAACAGGTGCGGCCAGACGGCGAGTATTCCCACACCGTGTACGCGCCGAACGGCGTACCGCAAGGCGAAGTCGGCACCGGCAACCGCAAGGACATACGCAACGCGGTGACCGCTGCGCACGCCGCCAGTGCCTGGTCATCTGCCACACCGCATCGCCGCGCGCAGGCGCTGTACTACCTGGCAGAAAACCTGGCGATCCGTGCCAGCGAGTTTGCCGACCGCATTGCAGTCACCACCGGCGTCAGCGCCGCCGCGGCCGAAGCCGAAGTAGAGGCATCCGTCGCCCGCCTGTTCAGCTACGGCGCCTGGGCCGACAAATACGAAGGCGTGGTGCACGTGCCACCCCTGCGGGGCGTGGCGCTGGCCATGACCGAAGCGATCGGCGTAGTGGGTGTGGTGTGCCCCGACGAGTCACCCCTGCTGGCGTTCATCAGCCTGGTGGCGCCCTTGATTGCCATGGGCAACCGCGTGGTAGTGGTGCCGAGCGAGCGCTTCCCACTGGCCGTGACGGACTTCTGCCAGGTGCTGGAGTCGTCGGATCTACCCGGCGGCGTAGTGAACGTGGTGACGGGCATATCCGCCACCCTCGCCCAAACACTGGCCGAGCACGACGATGTGGACAGCCTATGGGCTTTTGGCTCGGCGGCGCTATCGCTCAGCACGGAGAAGCTGTCGGCCGGCAACCTGAAACGCACGCTGGTGGACCACGGCCTGGCCACCGACTGGCACAACCCGGCCGCCGCAGAGGGCCCCACCTTTCTGCGCCACGCGGTGCAGGTCAAGAACATCTGGGTGCCCTATGGCGACTGACTTAGCACCCCAAACATCGCACTAAAAACAATAGGAGGAGACATGCTGAAATCAATCAATCCGCTGCTCAATGCAGACGTGCTGTACGCATTGCGCGCCATGGGCCATGGCGATGAACTGGTGCTGTGCGACGGCAACTTCCCCGCCGACTCGGTGGCCCGCCAAACCGTACTCGGCCGGGTGCTGCGCATCGACGGTGTCGGTACGCAAGAGGCCGCGCGTGCCATCCTGTCGGTGATGCCGCTCGACGGCGCGGTGGAGACACCGGTACAGCGCATGGAAATCATGGGCCAGCCCGACGAGATCCCCCCGGTGCAAACCGAGCTGCAGGCCGAGATCGACCGAGCAGAAGGCAAACATTGGCCCATGGGCTCGATAGAGCGCTTCGCGTTCTACGAAGCCGCCCGCAAAGCCTATTGCGTCATTGCGACCAGCGAGCGCCGCTTCTACGGCTGCTTTCTGCTCAAAAAAGGCGTGATCGCACCGGAAGCCTGACGCCATGTACACCACCAACACCTCCCAGCACGGCGTGACCGTATTGGGCATTTATGTGGCCGACCTGGCATTCCGCGCCGCCGGCTTACCCGGGATCGGCGAGACCGTTGCCGGCTCCAGCTTTGCCATGGGTCCGGGCGGCAAGGGCTCCAACCAAGCCGTGGCGGCGGCCCGCGCAGGCGGCAAAGTTACCTTCATCTCCAAGCTGGGCAAAGACGCTTTTGGCGACGCGGCCCTGGCACTGTGGGCCCAAGAAGGCATCACCATCCAGGTGAGCCAGCTTGCAGATGCCGCCACCGGCGCAGCCTTCATCTTTGTGCAGGAGACCACGGGTGACAACGCCATCATCGTGTCACCCGGTGCGGCTGCGCACATCCAAGTCAGCGATGTAGAGGCTGCGGCCTCCGCCATCCAGGGCGCCCGGGTCTTCATGACCCAGCTGGAGCAATCGGCGGCAGCGGCACAGCGCGGCCTGGAGATTGCCCGGGCCGCGGGCACAACCACCATCTTCAACCCGGCACCCGCGCTGGCTTTCGACGACGCCGTGTATGCGCTGTGCGACTACATCACGCCGAACGAGCACGAAGCCGCGGCCTTGACCGGCTTGCCGGTGGGCAACCTGGCGCAGGCCCGCAAAGCCGGCGATGCCCTGTTGGCCAAAGGCGTGGGCTGCGCCCTGATCACCCTGGGGGCGCACGGTGCCTTGCTGCACAGCGCTCAGGAATCGGTGCACATCCCGCCTTTCGAGGCCGGCCACGTGGTGGAAACCGCGGGCGCGGGTGACGCGTTCAACGGCGGCTTTGCCACGGCCCTGGCCGAAGGCGCCAGCCCACGGGCCGCCGCACGCTTTGGCTCTGCCGTGGCGGCAATCTCGGTGACGCGGGCAGGCACGGCGCCGTCCATGCCCACGCGCGCCGAAGTCGATGCGCTGCTGCGCAAATACGCCTGAGGTACGCGCCATGAAGTTCAAATCCGCAGACCCGCAGCTGAATTTTCTGGTCGGCATCAATGTTGCCATCCTGCTGGCAGCCACGCTGTTGTCGGGCGGCGACTTTCTGGATGTCTACAACTTCCAGTCCATGGCCAGCCAGTTGCCCGAACTGGCCTTGATCGCCATCGGCGTTGCGCTATCCATGATTTCTGGCAACGGCGGCATCGACCTGTCGGGCGTAGCCCTGGCCAACCTGGCCGGTGTGGTTGCGGCCAGCATGGCGCCGCTGCTGTTCTCTGCCGACACGGCGCCGTGGATGTACACGTTGACCTTTGCGCTGATTGCGCTCCTGGTGGGCACGGCTGGCGGTCTGCTGAATGGTTGGCTGATCTCCATCGCAGGCCTGACGCCCATACTCTGCACGCTGGGCACACAGCTGTTGTTCACCGGCGCCGCTGTGGTGCTGACCAACGGCTCCAGCCTGCGGGTGGGCAATGCAGAGCCGCTATCAGCCATTGGCAATGAGCTGGTGTGGGGTGTCCCCATCCCGTTTGCCATATTTCTGGTGATCTTGTTGCTGGTGGGCTGGCTGCTGCGCTACAGCACTTTTGGCATCCGCCTGTTCCTGCTGGGCACCAACGCCAAAGCCGCACGCTACAGCGGCATCTCGCAAGAGCGCATGCTGATGGGCACTTATGCGGTGAGCGGCCTGCTGGCTGCAGTGGCCGGGGTCATCATCGCGGCGCGCACGGCCAGCGTGAAATCGGACTACGGCACGTCTTACTTGTTGATTGCCATTCTGATGGCGGTGATGGCCGGGGTCCGTCCGCAGGGTGGCTATGGCCGCATGGTGTGCCTGTTTTTCTCGGCCATGGCGCTGCAGCTGCTGTCGAGCACCTTCAACCTGCTGGGCATATCCAATTTCTTCCGCGACTGTGCCTGGGGCCTGCTGCTGCTGGTCTTCCTGGCCTCGGCACGCTGGAGCCTGCCCAACTTTTCCGCTTTGTTACCGCGCAATCGCGCATCGTTGAACCAGCCCCCTCCTGGATCACCGTAAATCACCCGAGGGTTAGGAGACAAATATGTTTAAAAAATCTGCTTGCGCTGTTCTTGTTTTGAGTTCTCTGGGCTTTGCCGGCGCCTTGTTCGCCCAAGGCAAACCCCAAAATATCGTCACCGTTGTGAAGATCACCGGTATCAGCTGGTTCAACCGCATGGAAGTCGGCGTCAAGGAGTTTGGCGCGTCCACCCCTGGCGTGACAACCCAGCAAATCGGCCCCGCCCAATCGGATGCGGCCCAGCAGCAGCGCCTGGTCGAAGACCTGGTGGCCAAGAAGGTGGATGCGATTGCCGTGGTGTCCATGGACCCGCCCACCCTGGAGCCTGTACTCAAGCGCGCCATGGAACGCGGCATCAAGGTGGTGACGCATGAAGCCGACAACCAGAAGAACACCATGGCCGACATCGAAGCGTTCGACAACACCGCCTATGGCGCGCGTCTGAACGACCGCCTGGCGGCTTGCATGGGCGAGTCCGGAAAATGGACTTCGCTAGTCGGCTCTCTGGGCAGCCAATCGCAGGTCCAATGGGCAGATGGCGGTGCAGGCAATGCCACCAAGAAGTACCCCAAGATGACCCTGGTAGACGCCAAGAACGAGTCCGCCAACGATGCCGAAAAAGCCTATTCCAAAGCCAAGGAAATGCTGCGCAAGCACCCCGACCTGAAGGGCTTCCAGGGCTCGTCCTCGCTGGACGTGCTGGGCATCGGCCGGGCGGTGGAAGAAGCGGGTCTGCAAGGCAAGATCTGCGTCTACGGAACAGGTTTGCCCAGCGAGGCCGCCAAGTTCCTGGAGTCTGGCGCCGTAGGCGGCATCGCCTTCTGGGACCCGAAAGACGCCGGCATTGTGATGAACAAGGTCGCCAAGCTGCTGCTGGATGGCAAGCAGCCTACCGATGGCATGGACATGGGCGTCACCGGCTACAACAAGGTGCAGGTCAAAAAGGGCCCAGGTGTGGGCGTAATCGTGACCGGCCAGGCCTGGGTGGAAGTGGACAAGCAGAACTACAAGAAATACGCGTTCTAGTCTGGGCACTTTCCAGCAGAGCCCCGGCAACGGGGCTCTGCCCCCCCCCGCCCCCGCCAAGACACGCAATGAGAGCCAAGCCATGAACGATACCCCCCACGCACACGGCGCGTCGCACGGGAGCGCTGAGCGCCGCGTCTTTCTGCATGTGCGCGATGTACACAAACGCTTCGCCGGCGTGCACGCGCTGCGCGGCATTTCGCTGACCATAGAAGCCGGTGAGATCTACCACCTGCTGGGCGAAAACGGCTGCGGCAAAAGCACGCTGATCAAGATCATCTCCGGCGCCCAGCCGCCCAGCCAGGGCGATCTGGTGGTGGACGGCGTCGCCCATGCCGAACTGTCGCCACTGCAGGCGCTGACGCTGGGCATCGAGACCGTGTACCAGGATCTGTCGCTGCTGCCCAATATGAGCGTGGCCGAGAACGTGGCGCTCAGCGAACAGCTGGTGCACACCGGCGGTCGGCTGGCACGCCGCTTTGACCGCGCGGCCGTGGCCGCCACCGCCAGGCGCGCACTGGCCACGGTAAACCTGCCCACCGACGACGATTTTCTGGCCACCCGCGTGGGCGAGCTGCCCCTGGCAACGCGCCAGCTGCTGGCCATCGCTCGGGCCATCGCCACCCGCGCCCGCATGGTCATCAT
Source organism: Rhodoferax sp. OV413 (assembly GCF_900104385.1). GTDB lineage: Bacteria > Pseudomonadota > Gammaproteobacteria > Burkholderiales > Burkholderiaceae_C > Rhodoferax_B. The sequence goes on from NZ_FNJA01000005.1 coordinate 338,119, forward strand.
GGACGAACCAACCACATCCTTGACGCAAAAGGAGGTGGACAACCTGGTCCGCGTGGTCGAGGGCCTGCGCGCCAGCGGCGTGGCGGTTTTGTTCGTCAGCCACAAGTTGGACGAATGCTTTGCCATTGGCGGCCAGGCCATCGTGTTCCGCGACGGCGCCAAGGTCACGCAAGGTCCGATCCAGAATTTCACCAAAGCCGAACTCAGCCACTGGATGACCGGCAAGCAGCTCGACGGCGCGCGCTACCGCCAGCAGTCACACAGCCATGTCCCGTTGCTGCGCGTGGACAAGCTAGGCCATGGCCAGGCCTTCGCCGACGTGAGTTTCGAACTGCACAAAGGCGAGATCCTGGGCATTACCGGCCTGCTGGATTCGGGCCGCAATGAGCTGGCACTGGCTCTGGCCGGCGTGCAGGCCGCAGACGCAGGGCGCATCACCCTGGGCGCCGAATCGATTGCGCTCAAAACCCCGCGCGACGCCATCCAGCACGGCATAGGCTATGTGCCTGAAGACCGCATCAACGAGGGCCTGTTCCTGGACAAGTCCATCCGCGACAACATCGTGACCGTGGTGCTGAACCGCCTGAGGGGTCGCACCGGCGCGCTGGACGCCAAAAAATGCCAGACCCTGGCCGATGCCACCATCCAGAACCTGCAGATCGCCACCCCCGATGTGGATCGCGCTGTGCAGTCGCTGTCCGGCGGTAACCAACAGCGCGTCTTGATTGGCCGCTGGCTGGCCATCCAGCCGCGCGTGTTGATACTGCACGGGCCGACCGTGGGCGTGGACGTGGGCTCCAAAGACACCATTTACCGCATCATCCAGAAGCTGGCCGATGACGGCCTGGGCGTCATCCTGGTGAGCGACGACCTGCCTGAGCTGCTACAGAACTGCGACCGCATCATGATGATGAGCAAAGGCCGCGTTACGCAGACCTTCGACGCCGAAGGCCTGGACGAAAGCGAGCTCTACCGCACCTTGGTTTCCGACAACTCCTCCATCACCACACCATGACTGCAACTGTCTCCTCTGCAGCGGTGCCGCGCGCCGCATCGGCCCCCTCTCCTTCCAAGGCCAGGTCCTGGCTCCACTGGATGGGCCGTAATCCGTCGGCCCTGACGCTGCTGCTGATCGTGCTGGTCAGCCTGGCGGTGGGCATCGTCAACCCCAGCTTCTTCCAGCTGCCGGTGCTGTTCGACATTCTGCGGGCCTGTACGGTGTTGGGCCTGTTTGCACTGGGCGTACTGATTGTGCTGGCCGCGGGCGGCATCGATGTGTCGTTTGCCGCCATCGCAGCGCTGACCATGTACGGCATCACCAAGCTGGTACTCACCCATTTCCCAGACACTTCTATCGCTTTAATTTTGATAGCAGGCTGCGCCGGAGGTACGGCGCTGGGGGCCTTAAATGGCTTGATGGTGCATTGGCTGAAGGCGCCCTCGCTGATCGTCACCATAGGCACCCAGTACCTGTACCGCGGCATCCTGCTGACCTTTGTGGGCACGGTGTTCTTCATGAACGTGCCCGCCTCCATGGATGCGTTCGGCAAGCTGGCCCTGTGGCGCCATGACACGCCCGAGGGCCTGCACTCGGTATTGCCCCTGACATTTTTGGTGCTGATACTGGCCGCCGGCCTGACCTGGTGGCTACTGAACCGCACCCTGGTGGGCCGCGCTGTCTACGCCATTGGCGGCAGCCTGACAATTGCCGAGCGCCTGGGCTACAACTTGCGCACGGTGCATGTGTTCGTGTTTGCCTATGCCGGCCTTCTATCGGGACTGGCGGGCATCGTGCATGTGTCCAGCACGCGCCTGGCCAACCCTTTCGACCTGGTGGGCAGCGAGCTGGATGTAATTGCCGCAGTCATCCTGGGCGGCGCCCGCATCACTGGCGGCAGCGGTACGGTGGGCGGCACCCTGCTGGGCGTGCTGCTGGTCACGCTGATCAACAATGTGCTGATACTGGCCGGTGTGCCCAGTACCTGGCAAAAGGTCATCATCGGCGCATTTATCTTGCTGGCCGGCACCTGTTTTGCCTGGCGAAAATCCAACTGAGAGCCTGTGAGGAAACAGACCGGGCCGCATAACTTCGCCCGAGCGTTTCCTGTATTTAGCAAAGAGATTGCTCGGTGATAGTTTCGGAAATGAGCAGTGTCTTCATCATAGATTTTTAAATCGCCGCGTCCTTGAGCCTCTTGAAGAAAGTTGCGCGGAGCTTCACCGTGGCTGGCTTGGCTTTGAAAACCTGCTCTTCCTTGGTGAACGGATTGATACTTTTTCGGGCCTTCTTGGCCGGCACCTGGATGGCGCGACGCGCACCAGACCTGGAATGGCGAACTCGCCAGCACCCTTCTTGTGCAGCGATGCCAGCATCGTCGCTTCCAAAGCTGCCAGCAGGGCACGTACGCCTTTGATCTCTACGCCAGACGCTGCTGCCAGATGTGCAGTCAGTTTGGTCTTGTTGAGCTTGTCTTTGAAAGGCTTGGCCTTGGCTAAATCGGCAGCTGCTTTAGCATCAACCGATTTAGCCGGTGCGGCTTTCTTGGCCACGGTGTGTTGCTGCCGCGGACAGATTGATCAGGAGCGATCAAGAGGTGTCTGCAATCAGTGGGCATAAATCGATGCAGATGCTTAAGCGGTACACGCACTTGAGAGCCGAGGACCTGGTTGCGAAACTTGACAAGTTAAATGCTTGATTCGCGGCCGATCGACTTGAACGTCGGCAAGTACCTCAGAGGCCGGAGAACAGCATGGCCGAGTCCTTGGCTGCACCCCTCGCAGAGCTGTTTCAGCCGACGGCCGCTTCAGGCTGGTTGCGGTCGTTGGCACCTGTCTGCCGAATAGGTACTACCGGCCAAAACCAGTCACTCAACTTCGCCTATTGGGTTCCACAGTAAGTACACCGGTTCCAGATAAATCTTCGATCCGATGAACGCTGATCCGTGGCAGGCCTCGCGGCTCGCTCGATAGCGCACGGAGATTTTTCAAGGTTGTAGGGCCGAACTCATTGCTCAGCGCTTGCTGTGCTGGGCAGCGCTACTCCTTTTCCATCGCGTGGTCTGGATCAACCCCGTGTGGGCATCTCAGCCTCCGCTTCCGCTTGACTCGCAATCCATGCCTCAAATCTCATTAGCGCCGGATTGCTGGATTGAGTGGCAGGCCATCTGAGAAAGTAACTGCGGTTGGCCTTCCAGCCCACGTCGCTCAATCGAACAAGCTGGCCAGTGTCCATGGCGCCAGACACAATGTATTTCGGTAACAAGGCGATGCCGATGCTGCCCATCGCGGCCGATAAGGCCAAAGAGGCCTGCGCGTAGACGGGGCCTTGCTCCGCTCTTTCAGCCAAGCTTGCGCTCCTTAGGCCGGCGACCTTGATCCAAGCCGCCCAGCCTCCCGCCATGCTGGTCCGGATCAAAGAGTAGTTTGACAGCAGATAGATCAGCCCATCTACAGACAGCGCGCCATTGGCTTCCATCGCAACACCAGAGCGCTCGATCAGGCTGACACTGGCGTAGGGTTGGTACACCAACGAGAGCACCTCGCGTGCATCAATACCCGGCGTGGCCCCCTCGCACAACTCGATTGCGGCGTCATCGTTGCTGTTGAAGGCATTCTCGCCGTCGACCCGATTGGTGAGATTGAGCATGATGTCCCGGTGGGACTCGACAAAGCTGCTCAGCCGCGGCATCAACCAGAAATTGGCAAAGGCCGAGGGCACTGCGATGTTCAATCGATGCCCAGCTTCGTCGCCTGACACTGCGCGCACGGCGGCGCGCTGGAGCTGATGCAACACGGTCGAAGTGTCTTCCCAGTAGCGCAACCCCGCTGGCGTGAGCTTGAGCCCGCTGCGGTCCCGGTCAAATAGTTCGATGCCCAAGGTTTGCTCCAGCGCCTGAATGTGATGGCTGACAGCGCTTTGCGTAAGGTTCACGGCCTGGGCAGCCTTCGTGAAGCTGAGAAGGCGAGCGCTCGCATCGAAGCACCGGAGAGCGGTAGTCGAGGGCAAATGGTGCATGCATCAATTTTATGAGGGCTGCCATTCGAAATATCCGTTTGCCGGATCACAAGGCGGTTTTTACCATCCGCTTCGACACCCATGCACTTTTGTGTAACCAGCGCCGCTTGCTGGAAAGGTGGCGTCGACCAACTCAAATAATAGGGACATTCCTTGAAAAACATGAACCACCAAACGCGCCTCACGGCAGGTAAATTGCTGGGCTGTGCCCTTGCACTCCATGCAGCCATTGCATCCGCGCAGACCACACCCTATCCCAGCCGGCTGATCCAGCTGATTGCACAGCAGCCACCCGGTAGCCAGTCCGAGGCGATCAGCCGGGTGTGGGCCGACTGCGCCTCGCGCGAGCTTGGGCAGCCCATCGTGACTCTCAACAAGCCAGGCGCCAACGGCGTGCTCGCGACAAATTTCCTGAAAAGCCAGCCGGCCGACGGCTACAACGTCATGACGGTGGGGATGTCGCAGATGACGATCACGCCCTACATCTACAAACAACTGCCGTACAACCCGCAGAAAGATTTCGCTGGCATTACCGTGCTGAGTACTTCTCCATTGCTGCTGGTCGCAAGCGTCTCCAGCGGCATCAAGCAGTATTCGGACATTGCTACGGCAGCAAAGAAGGCAGCCGGCGGCATCGATTTCGGCTCCCCCGGCAAAGGAAGCCCGGCGCATCTGCTGACTGCTGGTGTGGCGCAGCAGCTGAAGGTGGAAAGCACGCATGTGCCTTTCGTTGGAGAAGGTGCGGCCGTGACCGCTTTAATGGGTGGCCAGATTCAAATCATGACGGTGACCTCCGGCACCGCCGCGCCGCTCATCAAGGACGGCCGGATGATTCCGCTGGCCATCTACACGGAGACCCGCGACAAGGCGTTCCCACAGGTTCCCACCATCCTCGAATTGACCGGCTCGAAAGAGATGGCGCTACCCGGCTGGCTGGCGTTGGTGGCAAAGGCCGGAACGCCACCCGATGTGTTGAAGCGGCTGGGCGACGTAACAGCCAAGTGCGTTGCCTCCGAAGCGTACAACACCCGCATGGAGGCCATCAATGCCGTGCCGGTGAAATCGTCGCCGGCCGACGTGAAGCTCTGGACGGACCGGTACACGGCCGTGTTCAAACCCTTGATCGAAAGGCTGGACCTTGCTGAATGACACCGTCCCGGAGGGCGCGCGCAGCAGCGATTCTCTGTCCGCGCCTCGCAACACCGTTCGCACCGCGTTGGATCATGGTGGGGTTTTGGAGGGCACCCTGGAGGGCGGCGTCGCGGTTTACCGTGGCGTTCGTTATGGGCTAGCACCTTTTGGGGCGCTACGTTTCAAGCCGCCCGTGCCCGTGCCGGCATGGACCGGATCGAGGCCGGCGTTTACTTTCGCGCCGGCCTCTCCCCAAGCGGCACGCGTGCCGGGTGCTTCGATGTTCGGCGGGGAGGATTGCCTGGCCCTGAATATCTGGGCGCCTGCCGATGCGGCCGCCAGTTGCCCTGTCATGGTGTGGGTTCCTGGCGGAGCCTACATGCGCGGCGACGCTGCCGATCCGGTGTACGACGGGGCCAAATTCGCCAAGAACGGCATCGTCTTCATATCGGTGAATTACCGCGTGGGCGTGGACGGCTTCATGTCAATGCCGGGGGCGCCGGCCAACCGGGGACTCCTCGACCAAATTACGGCGCTGCGTTGGGTACAACACAACATCGCGGCGTTCGGCGGCGACCCATCGCGCGTTACTGTTGCCGGTGGTTCGGCTGGCGCTGGCGCCATCGCATGCCTCATGGGTATGCCCTGCGCCGAAGGGCTCTTCGACAAAGTAATTCTGCAAAGCCCGAGCCTGGCCACCCACACGGCCACCGAGGCCGATGTGGCTGCGAACGCCATTGCTGCGCTGCTGGCCGTGCCGCTGACGCGGGAAGCCCTCTCGGCAGTGCCATTGCCGACCTTGGTGGCCACGCTCAAGCGGCTGGCGGACGACCCCGCCCTGCGCCGAAGCTTCGGCTTCAACACGCGCAACTTCTTTCCGATCAGGGCCGTGGTGGACGGGTCGGTCCTCGAGGCACCACCCTTGCAGGCGATGGCGGACGCCTGGGTCATGCGTTCGCGCCGTATCTCAGTGCTGGTCGGGTGCAATCGCGAGGAAATGCGGCTATATGCCGTGCCCACGGGCGCCATGGAGCGCACCACCGAGGCCGACCTACGGGAATTTACCCGTGACGTAGGCATGACGGCCGAAATGGCGTGCCGTTACGCCATCGATCCGGTCACCGGCGCCGGACGCACACCGGGAGAGACACTCTGCGCCATGCAGTCGGACTACTTCTATCGCACTGCTGCTCGCAGCATCGCCAAAGAGGCCAGCGCTGCGGGAGTTCCGGCTTACCTCTATGAGTTCGATTGGTCATCGCCCAAATGCGACGGAAGATTGGGCGCGGCTCACGGTATCGAAATCCCGTTCGTCTTCGATCAGGTGGCCACCATGGCCGGTGACGAGATCACCGGGCCGGGGGCACCAACCGCGCTAGCCAAATTCATGCACGGCTCCTGGGTTCGCTTTGTCAAAGAGGGGTGTCCCGGTTGGCCATCGCATGGCACCGCAAGTGCTTCACTCATGCATTTCGATGTGCGTTGTCAGTTCAGCGAAGATCATCCGCATCATTTTTTTATGGGCCGGCAGGCCTCAGCTTGCACCCCTAATATGACGGCTTGCGAGAAGACTTGACTGGCTTCTTTGGGCCCGAAGCCGCTTTGCGGATTGCTCCACTGCTGTCATTCGTTAGGGTGCAACGAAAGGCTGTGGAACAACTGGAGTGCCTAGGCGCATAGCTTTGTTCTCTCATTCGAGGCCGCCATCCTGTAGCTTGAAAAGAATATCTTGCATCGAGAAGAAATTATTGAATTGAGCTTGCTCGGAGCCGCTACACAACGGTCCCGACAAGTCGTTTTTCCTGCCATGCGGCAAACGCTGGCGCATCCATTGGCTTGGCGATCAGATAGCCCTGGGCCGCATCGCATCCAGATTCGGCGATCAGATCCCACTGGGACTCAGTCTCGATCCCTTCGGCCACAAGCATGGGGCCGAGCGCATGAACAAGCTGTGTAACCGCAGAGAACATCACGGCGTCGCCATGGCTTTCTGTCGCATGGACAATGAAGCTGCGATCCAACTTCACTGAAGTCAGAGGAAGCCGAGGCAACTGCGACAGTGTGGAATAGCCGACCCCAAAGTCGTCCATGGCAACCTTGAAGCCCATTTCGCGTGCCTGCAACAGTGCCACTGTAGCCGCCGGCGTCGCAAAAACGCTTTCAGTCACTTCGATGCAAAATCGGTTTTCGGTCAGCCCATGGCTATGTACGATGGCGGCCAGATCCGCAATCACGTCCCCTTCCGCAAACTGAACCGGCGAAACATTGATGTTCAGGACAGGCACCTGACCAGGGCGCGACGTCTCCCACGCTGCGGCCTGCTGCACGGCCAACCGCATAAGCTTGCGTCCCAATATGGCCATCAGCCCGACTTTTTCGGCGAGAAGAATGAATCTGTCTGGCGGAATCATGCCCAACTGCGGATGCCGCCAACGTGCCAACGCTTCGACGGCCACGAGTTTCCGATCTTTCACGCTAACTACCGGTTGGTAGAAGAGCTCGAGTTCTTCATCGGAGATCAATGCCTTGTGCAGCGATTGCTCGAGTTCCACATCTTGCTGTCGAATGTCATGCATGGAGCGGGTGAAAACGACCGACTGATTTCCGCCACGGGCTTTTGCCACATACATGGCATCGTCTGCAGCCTGCCGAAGATCTGTCTCTCCCGCACTGTCCGTGTGCGCAATGCCAACGCTTGCGGTCAGGCGGAAGTGTTGATCCTCCATGACAAAGGGTCTCGCCAGCTCCGCGACGACCTCTGCGCCCATCAACTCCGCCTCTGTCAAAGCCACCCCGCCCATATAGATCGCAAACTCGTCGCCACCTAGCCGCCCCACGGAGGCGCCTTTGCTAATCGCCACCAAGCGGCGTGCGACCTCTTTCAAGACCAGGTCGCCTTGCGCTGAGCCCAACGCTTCGTTCACGGATCTGAAACGGTCTATATCAATGAAAAGACTGGCTGAAGGCAGATGATTCGCGAGATTGGCAGCGCGAAGAGCCGCCACGCTGTCCCGGTTCAGCAAGCCGGTAAGAGCATCGCGGCGGGCTGTTCGCTCAAGTAGTCGCTGGGCGACCCGCCGCAGCCGAAAATGCCTGTCCGCTCGCATGATGGAGACGGCGATCACGACCCAGGTCAAGCCGATAGCGAATACAGTCGCAGAAACCAGCAACGTCCCGTCTGCAGGCAGCGGAATCCCAGGATTGTCGATACGGTATGAAACGACCCATCCCGTTAGGACCAGAAGGACGGTTGAGCCCCCCAGCAGAGTGCGGGCTAGACGGCCGGGTTCGGTCGGTGCCGTGACGGCACGCATAAAGCCGTGGCGGGCAGTTCCGAGCAGCAGCGCGGTGGAAAGGGCGACGATGCCAAACAGGGATGGCAATCCGACAGATCCCCAAAAGGGGGATAGTTCGGCGAGGACACCTGTCACGGCCAGTAGCATGAGCGCCAGAGCGCCGCACGCAAGTATTTGAGATATTCGCGGGTAAAGGGAACGCCGCAAGAGCTCGCCAACCGACAACAGCAGCAGCGCCCCTGCGATGTTGGGCTTCATCGAATAAGACGTGTCTACAGCCCACCAGGAATATGCGGCATCAGGACCTACCATCGGTGTAGCGCTTCGTGTGCTGACCAATAGAAAAGCGAGCTTCGCCAGCATCATGGCGATCAAGGTAAGCAGAGCGAAGCAGGCGCCACGGTGCAACCATGAGCCGCGTTTTGGCAATGGTGCCATGCCTAGCGCCAAGAGCACGAGACAGATTGCGGTGTAAGGGCGCGTTCGAGCGAGTTCTGCGGGCCAATAAGGCGTCGCCTGGAGCTGAAAGACGTATCCGGCAAGGACCGTCAACCCCATGCAACCGGCCAAAAGGGTCGCCATCCGGCGCACTCCAATAAACGAACGTGGCGCGCTTTTTTTCAAGATGGGCACAACACCTGCGTCCAAGGCCACTGGCATCGCGCCGATTCGGATGGATCCTGTACTACCCATGGATTGACCTTGTTCATAGGAAACCGTCCCAAACACCGGCCTTGAGCCTGCCCTGGGTCAAAAATCCTTACATCGAGTAAGAGTTTGTATTCTGCAGTCTGGGTCGTCGTATGTTGTCGTAGCTTGAAACGCCGGTAGGTGCTAGCGTCATCAAGAATATGGAGAAATGGAGGGCGGGCTGTAATACCCAGTGCTGGCCGATTTTGTTCCACCGAGGGTCATCGGACCATATTGTGGCGACGTTCGTCAACGCGAAGACGGCGCCGTCGCACCTTCAACAGGAGCACATCATGGACCATGACAAATCTACCAGTCCCGCGACCCCATGGAATAAGGGGAAAATCGTCGGCCAGAAAGCCCCCTTCAAGATGCGGGATATCTGGGCCATTCGGGTCCGATTGCAGATGCAATCAAGGCGACGTGAGCTGGCCATTTCCAATGCTATATGGTTTTACAGCTGCACCCATTCACGTTACAAAACACGATAAAACCACAGTTCTATTCCATCTTTGCTGCGAATTCCTGTGCCGATGTAGATACTGCGGTTCAGCCAGTCGTAACGTCCCGATGGCGCTTCTATTTTTGGTGTGCAGCGGAAATAGTTTTCGTGCGGCAGCTCAGTTTGACCAAGTTCCACAGTCCTTGATTGCGTATGTCGAATCCCCATGTTCGTGACCTTCAAAAGAACGCCGTCGTCAGTGCGCAGCAGATAGTTGGCATCGATTTCCGTGACACCATCCAGACGTGTCAGCTGCAGATCGATGCCACCAGGTAGCAACGTACCGCGGAGACGTGGACCCTCAAAGGTTGCTTGATCGTCCAGTGCAACTAAGCGCCGGTTACCGAGAGGGCCAGGTCCCATCTCATGGATGATCGGACGGCCGGTACCTTTGAATACGAACAGGAACTGCAGTTGAATATCCATATCAACTACCTATTTCAGCATGTAGTAATGCAGGAACAGCACCTTCGGATGCCGCTCGCCGAGGCCGACGAACACATGGTGGTTCAGCCAGTCGTACTTGCCAGTCGGTGATTCAAAGCGGGTATAGGTTCGCAAGTAATACGCGGACGGATCGGGTACACCTTGCTTCGACTCGAGGTGTGAAATCACGTTCTCCGGCCCGTGCCGGTAGCCAGTGTTGACGATGTTGATGTACACCCCGTCATCCGTCATCAGCGTGTAGCGTGCATCAACCAAACCGACCTTGTCCGGACGGATCAGAGGCCAGTCACCTCCACCAGCAAGAATGGTACCGCGCAGCTTCGGCCCCTCGAAGTCGCCACCGACAATAGACAACATCTTGCGTACTCCCATGCCGCCAACGTCACCCAGCGTACGGATTTCCGGCACCACCAGCACACGTGATCGAAACGCGAGCTCGAGTTCAGGAAGCATGGTCGTTCCGAGCTTAGTGGGACGAATCGAATCGTCAAGTTGGAAAGTTTCAGTCATATAAGGTTCCTTTCTCTCATTCTTCCAGTTTGAATCCGGAGGCACGGATCACCGGCCCCCATGCCGTCAGTTCAGCCCCGATCTGGGCAGCGAAATCCGTACGGCTGTTGGCAATAGGCTCCTGCCCACCGTCGGCTAACAACTTCCGCAGGTCGGGCTGTTGAAGCGCGGCAACCACTTTCTGGTGCAGGTTGTCGACGATGTCCGTTGGCGTCTTCGCAGGAAGGAACAATCCGGTCCATTCACTGGCAACAACGGAAGAAAATCCAGCCTCTGAAAATGTAGGTACGTCCGGTAAGTATGGTGAGCGCTGGGGCTGCGACATGGCAAGCACCTTGATGCGACCTGCCTTGTGCTGGTCGATCACGAAGCGGCCGATGATGCCTGCATAGGCAGGCACCTGACCCGCCAGCAAATCCTGTTGCGCGGGTGCGGCCCCCTTGTAGGGTACGTGCGCCATCTCCAGGCCAGCAGCCTTGGCAAACATCGCGCCCATAAAATGCGCCCCAGAGCCAGCGCCCGGGGAAGCGTAGGTCGCGTTCTTCGGGTCGGACTTGGCCCATCGCACGTATTCGGCCAGGGTCGTTCCCTTGGCTGCCGGCCCTACGACGAACCCGAGCGGCACCGTCGCGATTCCAGTCACCGGAATGAAGTCGCGCACTGGGTCGTAGCGCCGATCATTTGGAAAGAGATTGGGTACGATAGTGATCGTCGTCGAAGGCGCAAGCAACATGGTGCGGCCGTTGGGTGCCGCCTGCTTGACCTGCGTTGCGGCCAGGCGACCCGACACGCCGGGCACGTTCTCGACGATGACCGGGGCTTCCAGCGACTCGCGCAGCTTGTCGGCCAGCTTGCGTGCGATTGCGTCCGCACCTGCGCCGGCCGCAAAACCCACAATGATGCGAAAGTTGTTGCCCTGGGCGTTTGCCGCGATAGGCACACCGATTGCGGCGGCGGCACCGCCGCCAATAATGAAGTCTCTACGTTTCAAGATTTTTCTCCTCAGAAGGGGATGATGGATCGACCACCTCAAAGCATCGCGTAATAACGCAGGTGCAGCAGATCCGGGTGGCGCTCGCCAATTCCGACGAAGACGGTTTGGCCAAGCCATTGGTGCGGTCCCGCCGGTGCATCGAACATCGACCAGGTGCGGAAGTAATAGTCACGCGCATCCACGACTTCGCGACGGCTCAGCAAGCGCACCATCACCTCTGGCGGCCCGCGCCGGAAGCCACTGTTGCGCACGCCGATCACGGTACCGTCGTCGCAGACGAAGGAATAACGGGCATCGATGCGCGATACACCGTCCGGATACACCAGAGGCCACTCGGTGCCGCCCGGCATCAGTTTGCCGCTGACCCGCGGGCCGCGCACGTCGCCGCCGTCAATGGTCATCATCAGCATGTCGCTACCGCCGCCGTTGATTTGCTGCAGGCGCGAGATCGGCCCGGTCACCACCCGCATGTGGAACGCGAACTCGAATTGCGGCGGCATGTCGGGCAGCCAGTGCGGCTGCTGGTCGTCGTTCAGTTCAATCATGGTTGTTTTACTCAGTGCAGATTGCACTCACAACAGACGGTAGACACGCAGAACCGCCGTGCGATTGGCTCCGGGCTGCGACTGTCCTGCAACGCCGACGAACAGGTTGTAGTTCATCCAGGCGTAAGCGGAATCCACCGGTGCCTGGATATCGATTAAGACGCGCAACAGATTGGGAGCGGGCTGCACCTTCTCCGAGGCCAGCAGACTGCCTGTCATCTTCGACGGGTCGTAGCGAAAACCTTTGACCGTGACAAAAAGGTGTACACCGTCCTCGGTCAAAAAAACGTAGTTGACGTCGGTCAGACGCACCCCGTTGCCGTAATAGACGGGCCAGTCCTTGGTCGATGGTAAGACTGTGCCGCGCAATCCAGGCCCTTCAAAACTGCCGCCGAGCAGTTGTAACGCGCCACGCTCGTGACGGTCGCTGTAATTGCCCATCATCTTCAGCTCGCCAAGCTTGACGCGTGCTTCGTAGACAAAGTCCAGGCGCGGCGGTGTCGGCGCCACAGCGACCATCGCAGCAGGTGCCGATGGCACAAAGGCCTGCGCAGACGCTGTGCCTATATGGACAATCCATACCAGCGCCAGCAATGTGGAAAAGAAGGATCGAATATTCAGGTTCATGCTCAGCTAGTCCGTTCAAAAATCGTGGGTCAGACCAACGTGCGGCACAAGCTGGGATCGCCCAGAAGCAGCCACCAGCGTCGGCATGACGGCGTTGCGTGCCGTTCCAGATGCTTTTTGATAATTGATGTTGCCGTAGATCTTGGTTCGCTTCGACAAGTTGTAGATGTAGCCAACCGAATACTGGTCCCAACTCGCGCTTTCGAGCTTGGAATGGGTCATGCCTGCGCCGATGGATGCCAAACCGATCGGATAGCTAACACCAATATCCATGCTATCCAGCGACGTCGATTTGCCGCTGCGCTCGATGCGAACGCTGGTGTAAGCAAAGTGTGGTTTGAAGGACCCAAAGTTGTAGTTCACGCCGAAGCCGCGCGGAGTCACCTTGTCGGCGACGATCGATCCCGCGGTGGCACCGAAGAACGTGGCCACACCCAGATCGGCCGATGGGTTGATGGTCTGCCGCTTCGTTGAAGCAAATGACACCGCAATATCTAGCGGGCCATTTGCGTAGCTTAGCCCACCACTAATGGTGCGCTGCCCCGTATCCTCTCCGGGTGCGGTAAGGAGCGCCAGTTGTGCACCACCGCCAAATACCGGGCTGACATATTTGATGGAGTTATCAATCCGAAATCCGCTCACGCGATCGTAGTCGCCATGGTGAAAGCCATAAACTGCACCGATATCACCCGCTGTTGAGTAGCGAACCAAACGATTCATCATGTCATACTGGCGACCCAAAGTAATTGCCCCTAGGGACTTGCTGGATAGTCCAACCCACGACTGCCGCCCAAACAACCGACCACCCTGGCCAGCAGCACCGGCGTCGGCGAGAATACCTTGCTCGAGCGTGAACACGGCGCTCAATCCACCGCCCAGGTCTTCGGTTCCTGTGAATCCAAGTCTCCCAGCGCGCAGCACACCCGACTCTTCAAGCCAGCGCGAACCGCCGCTTGAGCTGTTGACGTGCGTAATACCAAGCCCCACTGTCCCGTAGATGGTGACGCTGCTCGATTGGGCCATGGCAGCCACGGCAGGCAAGGCGGCGGCGAGGGTAATACAAATTGTTCTTTTCATTTTGTCTCCTGGGTGTCGTTAAAGGGTTTTAGTGGTCGAAGAGTCTGTGGAAGAAGGTGCAAAACGCGTGAGGACCGTCAGTAACGTGGCGGCACCAAGAGGTAGCAAGGCGGCCAACATAAGCACCTGCGCATTGGTCCAATGCGCGCTGAGCAACATGCCGGCCAGCGCCGGACCGAGCACGGAACCGAGACGCCCCGTGCCCAGCGCCCAACCCGTAGCAGTCGAGTGCTGGTCCGACGGGTACAACAGCGAAGGCAGCGCATTTAGCGCACCTTGACCACCAAGGACGAGGAAGCCTCCGGTGAATGCAGCGACCAGTAAGAGTTGAAAGTCGAACTGTCCATTGGCAAGTACAAACATGCTCGCAGCGCAACAAACGAAGCCAATGCTGAGCACGCGGCGGTAGCCGAACGCATCGATAAAGCGCCCGAACAACAACGCACCAGCTACCCCGCCGAAATTGAACACCGTCGTCGCGATCAACGACTCACTTGGCGTACCGTGGGCACGCTGTAGCAGCTCGGGCAGCCAATTGGCGAGGAAGTACACATTCATTAGGCTCAGAAAGAAGATGCCGGACAGCAGCATCGACACGATCGCGCGCCTGCCCTGGAAGATCGTTATCAACGGCAGTCGGGTGGTACGCGCATTGACACCGCCCCAACCGACGTGGCAATCCACCGGCAGGCCTGGATAGAGACGGCGCAGCGTCGTCGCAGCCCCAACCTGCCCATTGCGTCGACGCAACAGACAGGGAATCGAATCAGGCAGCAGTGCCAGCATCAACGGCAACAACAACAAAGGGAAAGCGCCGGCGGCAAGATAGACATCACGCCAGCTGTGACTCGCAAGTAGCCAGGTGCTAAGTAGGCCAGCCAGCGCGGCACCCACCGGGAACCCGCAACCGGTCATCGTGACCAGCGTGGCACGCCGCTGACGCGGTGCAAGTTGCGACGCAAGTGCCACCAGATTGGGCAGCGAACCGCCAACTCCCACACCGGTAACAAAACGCAGCGCCGCGAGCTGCTCGACCGTATGGACATACGCCATAGCCAGCGTCGCCACTCCGATGACAGCGGTCAGCCAAATAACGATGCGGCGCGGGCCAAGCGTATCGCCCAGGGCGCCCAAAGTCAGCGCACCCAGTGCACTGCCGGCGAGCCCGACGCTGAAGAGTATCCCCATTGCAGCCTTGCTGACACCCCAGTCCTTGGCTATGGTTGGCGCGAGATAACTCGTGACCTGCGTGTCGATACCGTCGATCGCGAGCGTAAGGAAGATGAGCAGGAAGACAATGATCCGCCGCCACTGCAACGGTTGTTCATCAGGGAGCACGCTCGCGTCAATCGTGATTTCAGATTTCATGGTAAGTCTCGGACTTGAGGCGGACCGGGTCAGAACGGATAGTGGCGGGGCGCGGTCTGCACGGTAATCCAGCGCAGATCGGTGAATTCGGCAATGCCGGCGGCACCGCCGAAGCGGCCCCAGCCGCTGCCCTTGACACCGCCAAATGGCATCTGTGCCTCGTCATGCACCGTCGGGCCGTTGACATGGCACATACCCGATTCGATTCGTTGGGCGACGCTCCAGGCCCGCGCCACGTCTCGGCCGAACACGGCGGCGGAGAGGCCGAATTCGTTGTCATTCGCGCAGGCGATGGCCGCCTCAACCCCGGAAACACGTACAACACCCTTAACCGGGCCAAAGCTTTCCTCATGAAAAATCTTCATCGCTGGGGTCACATGGTCGAGCAGAGTCGCCGGCATCAACGTCGTGTCGGCGCGGCCGCCGCACACCAGGGTCGCGCCTTGTGCCAGTGCATCGTCGATCAAAGAATTGCAGCGCGCGACGGTGCCCATGTCGACCACGGAGCCGAGCACCACTGGGCCCTTCGAGTTGTCGCGCGGATCACCGAGCGGCAGCGTGCGCAGCTTGTCGGCCAGCTTGGCGACAAAGGCATCAGCTACCGCGTTGTCGACCACCAGGCGCTCGGTGGACATGCAGATCTGGCCCGAGTTGGCATACCCACCAAAGGCAGCGGCGGCTACTGCGGCATCGAGATCGGCGTCGTCCAGAACGAGGAAAGGAGCCTTGCCGCCCAGCTCCAGCACCGAGGGCTTGAGGTGGCGCGCGCAGCTCATCGCAATCAAGCGGCCGACGCGTGTCGAACCAGTGAAGTTGATGCGGCGCACTGCGCTGTGGGCGATCATGGCCTCCACGATTTCTGCCGCATCGGCCGGCGCATTGGTGACGAAATTGACTACCCCAGGCGGTATGCCGCCCGCCTGCAGAGCCTGAACGATCAAGCCTTGGGTGGCCGGGCACAGCTCGGAGCCTTTGAGCACCACGGTGTTACCGCAGGCCAGTGGTACCGCAATGGCACGTACACCCAGAATCACCGGCGCATTCCACGGCGCAATGCCAAGCACGACGCCAGCGGGTTGGCGCACGGCAAGTGCCAGACTGCCGGGAATATCTGACGGAATGACCGTGCCGGCAATCTGCGTGGTAAGCGCCGCGGCGTCACGCAGCATATCGGCGGCCAAATGCACATTGAAACCAGCCCACAACGCTGAAGCACCCGTCTCGGCCGCCATCGCAGCAGCAAATGCATCGCCCCGCGCCTCGAGCGCGTCAGCGGCCAAGGTAAGTGTCCGGCGGCGTTCGCTGGGACCTAACGCCGACCACGCGGGGAATGCCTTCGCCGCCGCCTCGACTGCAGCTACCGCATCGCCAGCGGTACCGGCGGCAGCCCGCGAGGCCACACTGCCGTCCAGGGGGTTTAGACGCTCGAAAGTAGCCTGGTTATGGGCGAGCGTAGGCTCGCCCCCGATCAGCATAGGGGTTATTTTTATCATATGTCTCCTCTTGGATTCGTTCGTTACCGGGGGCGCTCAGGGCTTATGAGCCAAGTCTTTTTCGTGAACCCATCCGCCATGCAAGCCAGGCCGCAACCGCACCGGCAGCTTGATCACACACACCGGACCAGCGTCCACGTTGAGCGCATCAAACAGGCGAAGGTCGGTGGTGAGTTTTTCGAGATTGCAGAACAGCGCGCCCACCCAGCCTTCCCCCTCGGCGGCATCAGGCCCCTTGCCGATGAAAAAGGGCTCCTGCGGACCTTCGTTCGGACCCGCAAAATAAGTGCGGGTTTTGCCGCTGACCACATCGACATGGGCGAGCGAGTTGAAGACCATCTTCTGGTGGATGAAGGGACGGTCCGGATCCTGCGCTAGCAGCCAGGCATGGCGGTACTTGCGCATGGCGTAACGTGGGTCGATGCACGGAAACTCGACCACAGAGTCTGACAGGCGTTCATTGCCAAAGGTCTCGCCATCGCCGTTCATGTCCAGCGTCCAGCGCGACAGGTAAGGCAACACAACCTTGGGATTGAACGGGGCACCGGTCACGTCCGGGAAAAACGGGAATACGTTACCTTGCGCCTGCGCGCCGTCGATATAGACCTTGCCGTCCTTGTCAAAGCCATTCACAAAGTGCGCTTCGAAACAGGTCGGTCCGCGGAACCAGCGAATCTGGTCTCCCCGTCCGTAGCGGGGCATTACACCGACGTAGACGGGCAACGCGCTATCCCACATGAACACGCTTTCGCCGCGCTGAGCACGCTCCAAACTGCTGGTGATCGGTGTGATCGGGAACGCGACGTAGTTTTCGGTGACGACGAAGTCGTGCACCATGGCGCTGTAGGGTGCCTCGAACCAGGCCTCGTGGGTGATACGTCCTTCCTTGTCGGCCACGTAGTAGGCGATGTCCTTGGTGGCCACGCCCTTGGCCGCGTAGCCGAAACCGAACAGCTCACCACTCTTGGGGTCAATCTTAGGATGGGCGGTGTAGGTCTGGCTCTTGAACTTCGCGTTCTCGGACGAGAACTGACCATCGAACCAGTAGTAGCCCTGCGTTCGCAGCGTATGCGGGTCCATGGCCAGCGGCGGGCTGTCTTCTTTAAAGGCCAGCAAGCGTCCATGGTGGTAGACCACATTGGTGTTGGCGGTGCCTCGGATTTGGCCGGCCACCTCTGGAACATCGGTGAAGGGATTTCGGTAGGCACCGAATAGCGCCTTGCGCGCCGCGCGCTCCAACTTGAACTTGTCCGTCTCAGCGTAACGCGCCTTGAAATCGACGTGGCCATTCTTGAACGTGAAGGCGGTAACGATGCCGTCGCCATTGAAATGGATATCGCTGCCGAGCTTCGGGGGATACGCAGGGTCAGGACCGACGCGGAAGAACGTCCCAGCCAGTTCCTTCGGAACTTCTCCACTCACGACCTCGAGGTCATGGATTTCGCCTTCGAAGCGGCCAGGTGCGTTGTATCCGGTGTAAACAGGGGTATCAGGAAAAGTGTTGTGCATTATGGTGAGCCTTATGGCCTTACAAGCCGAAGAGTCGGCGGGCATTGCCGCCGAGAATCAGATCCTTGTCGTCCGCGGAAATAGGCAGCTCGGCCACGTGTTCAGCGCCGCGGTCGATGAAGGGGTAGTCGGTGCCGAACAGCAGCTTTTCGCGTCCGATATACCCGTGTGCCAGCGTGATCAGTGGGCCGAAAAACGAACACGTGTCGTAGTAGAAGTTTCTGGCGAACTCGCTCGGCAGCCGGGTGATGTGTTCGCGGCATTCGGCATAGTTGCGAAAACCGTTGTCAAGCCGCTCCATCAGGTCAAGGAACGAGGCACCGGTGTGCGCGACGATAAACGGGAAATCCGGGTGCCGCTCGAACACACCGGCGTAAATCATTCTGCACATGGCCAGACTGGTGTCGAGCAGAAAGCCAACCCGCACCGGCAAAGTGAATTCGTTCATCGCAGCAGCGAACGTCGGCACCATCGGATGCTCGAAAACCGGCATACGTAGCGCATTCAGGCGCGCCCACAACGGCTCGAGCGAACGGTCCGAAAGCGGCATCCCGTCAAGGTTGGATCCAATGGTAATGCCGACGACACCAGGCATGCCGCGCACCCGCTCCAGCTCTTCTAGGGAACCCTGGACATCTGGTAAGGGCAGGGTCGCAAAGGCACGCAGACGGTCGGGGCGCTGGGCCACCAGCGCCACCAGATCGTCGTTCATACGGCGGCACAGTTCCACCCTGGGCTCTGGTTCGAACAGATAGACGCTCGGCGTGGAGAGCGACAACACGCGCAGGTCGATGCCCTTGCGGTCCATGTCGGCCAGCAGCTTGTCTGTGCCGAACATCGCATCACGGAACGGCAGCCATTGCGCGCCGTCCTTGATCAAAAAGCTCATGCCCTGCGCACGGCGGTCGACCGTGACCCCGGGCAGGTTTTCCAGCGCCGCATAGTAATCGCGGCTCATGAAGTGGGCGTGGACGTCGATGCGCATGCTTAGACCTGGCAGATGAACTTGGTGTCCATGAAAGCCAGCAGGCCTTCAATGCCGCCCTCGGAACCGTAGCCGCTGTCCTTGTACCCACCGAAAGGTGGCTCGGGCGAACCGATGGCACCAGGTGCACCGAGGGTGTAGCTGTTGATGCCCACCATACCGAACTGCAGTGTCGATGCCGCCCAGTTCGCACGCGCGCCGTCCTTCGTGAACGCATAGGCTGCAAGTCCATATGGCAGACCGTTGGCCTCACGCATGACCGCCTCGGCATCGCCGAAACGGTTCAGCACGGTGATAGGACCGAAGGGCTCCTCGTTCATCACATGGGCGGTATTGGGCACGTCTGCCAGCACCGCGGGTGTCCAGAAATAGCCTTTACCAGCGGGACGCTCACCACCGCACAACAGTTTGCCGCCATGCGCCAAGGCATCATCAACACAGGACTGCATCGCCTGCACGCGCCGCTCATGCGCCAGCGGGCCCATCCGGGATTCGGAGTCCATTCCGTTGCCGACGCGGATGGCCTTCACCGCTGCAACATAACGCTCAGAGAACTCGTCGAAGATGCTGTCGTGCAGATAGAAACGGGTCGGGTTAATACAACCTTGGCCAGCGTTGCGGTACTTGCGCATGGCCGACATCGTGGCGACCTCCGCAACATTGACATCGTCAAACACCAGCACCGGCGCATGCCCGCCGAGTTCCATCACCATGCGCTTAAGGCTTAACGCAGCCAACGAACTCAGCTGCTTGCCGATCGCGGTCGAGCCAGTGAAAGCCACGCCGCGCACCTCTGGCGCCTTCAGCAGGTGGTCGGAAATGTCTGCCGGTACGCCGTAAACCAGGTTGAGCACCCCTTTGGGCAGGCCGGCATCGATAAACGCACGCACGATTTCCATCGAGCAGGCAGCAGTTTCTTCGGCTGGTTTGATGATGCAGGAACAGCCCGCGGCAAGCACTGACGATATCTTACGCACCGGAATCAAGGCCGGGTAGTTCCAAGGCGTGAGCACGGCAACCGGCCCGATCGGCTCCTTCACAACTAGCTGACGCTGCCCGGCCACACGCGACGGGATGATGCGACCATAGGTGCGCCGCCCTTCTTCCGCATCCCACTCCAGAATGTCGGAAAGGCCGGCCACTTCGCCTTTTGACTCTGCAAGCGGTTTGCCCTGCTCCAGCGTCATTAGCTCGGCGATATGGTCGGCGCGCTCGCGCAGCAACGCCGCCGTGCGCCAGAGTATCTTGGCGCGATCGTAGGCCGACATCACCGACCAGACTGCGTGGCCGCGCGCGGCGGCCGCCACAGCCTGCGCCAGATCATCCCGGCTGGCGATCGGCAGTTGGGCTAGCACCTCTTCGGTGGCAGGGTTAAGCACTGGCATCGTATCCCGGCCGTTCTTTCCGAGCCATTCGCCATCGATGTGGAGTTGCAATTCAGGGTATGTGGTCATAGCTTGCTTTCAGGTCGTACCGTCGGTCCGAATCAGCCCTGCGGATGCGTCGGCTGTCGAGGTCAGACTGTATGAAATAGGACCTGCGTCAACTTGCCTGCTAGTGCGGATTGCACTTGTTTCACCGTGCACAAGGGAAAACCCGCCCACGAGGCTCAAGCAGTGCACTCCTCCAACCAACAAAGACCTGAAGCCTCGGTTTTCGGGTTTATTTGCACTAGCTTTGCGTGCTTGAACAGACGCGCTAATGCGTCGACAATTCGTGCAATGCCTGCCATACAGAGCCGGCTGCAGGAGACGATGATTTGGACATACTGAAGGTGGTTTCGCGTGAACGGCCAGAAGATTCGAGCGTATTTGATCTTTGGAATGATCCTGCATGGCAACGATACGGGCACGTGCGCTCGCTCGCTTTGGTCGGCGAGAGTTTCAGAGGTCGGCTTGAGCTTGGCAGCGTCGGCTTTCTATCCGTTTGCCGCATCACAGCGACAGCACATCGGGTTGAACACGCAGTGGAGAGAATGAGCAGTGACTCCATCGATCGCCTGAAGATCCTGGCCCAGACCCATGGCACTTGTCGCTTCCAGCAAGACAGAAACACTGTGGACCTGGCCTCGGGCGATTTCATCGTGTACGACCCCGCAGCGAGTTACTCATTCACCAATCTACAGGCGGTCGAGCAGGTGGTAGTTTCCATACCGATGGATCGCCTGCCTTTGGGTCATGACGCTTCGACGAAAGTCCTGGGGCAACGTCTTTCGGCGAGGTCTGGAGGTGCACGATTGGCACTTGCCTTATTGAACACCACGCTTCAAGAATTGCAGAACTGCGACGCGAATGGGATCAAGCAAGTTGCCGAACTGATCTGCAGCCTCGTTGTAGATGCTGTACGGGAACAGGCAGGCGGGCGATCCCCGGTATCGCTAAAGCTTGTTTTGCGAACCCGGGTACGTGACTTCATCGAAAGCAATTTATCCGATCCCGAACTTGGGATCAATCTGATCGCCCAACGACTCAACTGTTCCAAGCGCTATCTCTACGACGTTTTCGACGACGGCGGCTTGACCATCTCGCGCTACATCTGGATGCGCCGACTAGAACGATGCAAGGATGAGTTGGTGAACAGCGATTGTACAAAACGATCTCTAACGAACATCGCGCTGTCATGGGGCTTTAGCAGCGCAGCACATTTCAGTAAGGCATTCAAACAGAGGTTTGGAGCATCGCCTAGTGACTTTAGAGTCTGACGGAATCCTTAGGACTTCCTGGGAATTTTCAGCAACACAAGTGTTGGCTGACGATGACCTGCCCCCTCTGCCGTACCACCCATAAAGCGGAAGTCCTGGTTGCGAGGTTAATAGATTTCTGTGGTGGTGAGGGGATGCGTTGCATCGCCAGCGCGCTGGCGATGCAACGCTTCGAACTTGGCCAGAGCCATCCGTTGGCAACTGACCTTGCCCCTGGATTCCGTATCCCATATTCAGGACGATCGTGGGCGAGATCAGTAAGATGACTTCACGTCCATTGAAAGCAGTTCTCTTGCCATTTCTATTGCCTGCTCTCGCGAAGGCGCAAGAAGTAGAGGGTAGCCCCAGAACTTGGCAAAAACAACCGCAAATGCCTTCAATCCAAGACGTTTAACGGAGTTCGGCTCGACCAGGACCATTGCCAGAACCAGTCTTCGCAGTTCAACCTTGTGCTTCTTCATCCAGAGCGCGGTACGTTTCTTTTCTTCCGGCGAGTGCTCATGGTCTTCAGCAGGTGCGGTATCGGTCAAGAGTACGAAGGGCTCCCCGCGCTGCAAATTAGCCTCGAATTCGTCGAAGTCCTTCTGGTGATCATGTCCAGGTTCTTGGGTAAGATTCATCCAGACCAAAGGGAAGTCAGAACTATTCATCAGCATGGCTGTTTCCTTTTCTTTTGATGTGCCGCCAGGTGGTCGCAATGGCGAACACGCCGGGCAACGTAATGAAAAAAGCCGCTGAAAAGGCGATGTGCCATCCATCGCGCAACCCGTCCGCGATCCCCCCGAGGGTATTCAGCACGACAAGCAGGCTGCCGAAGACCAAGGCAAACCACTGCGCCTTACGGGTTCCGATCAGTGCGACGAGCACCGTGATGATCCAACAACCGTAGAACGCGGAGAACATCCACAGTATGTCGGGCTCAAAGGTAATTGCAGGTCTCGCTCCGGGCGCCCTCGCAAAGTCGTTTACGTAAAAGAACAACTGGAAGGTGACAAAAAGAACGGCACCGCAAGCTGTCGTCAACCAGAACAAGGCGACCTTGTTTGGGTTGTTCATGGCCAAGTCTGGTGCGAGGCGTAGGGGGGACTGAAGGGGCATAGGAGCTTTCTCGATAATCAATGTTTGTACGTATGAGGATTTCCAACGGCTGAAGCGTTCGCCTTCGGGCAAATCAATACCTGTAGTTCAGCGTCACCATCACGTTGCGTGGTGCGCCATAACCCACGGTGTCGAAATCGCCCTTCTGTAGGGCGTACTTCTTGTCGAAAACGTTGTTGACGTTGACGGCCACGTTGGTCTGCTTTGTGATGGCGTAACGCCCCATCAGTGATACCAGGGCATAAGAGTCCTGTTCTCCGCCCAGCGAACTGGTGCCAGTGTTGGGCGCCTGGTAGAAACGGCTTTGCCATTTAACGCCTCCGCCGAGCGTCAACTTGCTCCACTCTCCGGGCAACTGGTAGGTGGTGAAAAGCTGCGCCGTGGTGCGCGGTAGTTGCGAATTCAAGCGGACGCCATCGCCATCTTGCGCGGTGAAATGGGCGATACCTGCGTAGATGTTCCAGCCATGCGCCAGCTCGCCCTGCAAGTCCAGCTCGATACCGCGCGACTTCGTTCCATCAGAGCCTCTATAGGCTTGGGCACCACCTGGCGTATAGGTTCCTGCGACCATCTGTGCAGCGTTGTCCAGCTCGGTCTCAAACAAGGCCACCGACGCATTCAGACGCCCTTCCATGTAAGCGCCTTTGAGGCCGATTTCCTTGGTTTTTCCCTTCGACGGCGTGAGCACGTTGCCCCTGCTGTCGCGATAGTCGGTTTGCGGATTGAAGATGCCTGTGTAGCTCACGTAGGCCGAATAGGTCTTGTCGATGTCGTAGACCAAGCCGGCGTACGGGGTGAATTCACTGCTCTTCTTGTAGTGCAACGACGACGCACCTGCGACGTCGTCGATTTCGTAGTTGCTGAAGCGGCCGCCGACGATGAGCTTCAGAGGCTCGGCCAGCGAAAACCGGGCTGCGCTATAGACACCGCTCTGCTTGATTCGGGTGCGGGTCGGTATCGAAGCCATGGCATCGAAATTGGGGCGGGCAAAAGCTGTGCTCAGGTCATAGACATTGACCGGCGCAAAGCCTGCAAAGAACGGAGCGATATCCGCTTGGCTGGCCGTGCGGCGCGAACTCGTTGCACCCACCACCAGGTCATGTTGGCGACCCAGCAGTTCGAAGGGGCCGCTCGCCATCACGTCGAAGGTGTTTTGACGGCTGCGACCTTCGGACTCCAATGCGACGGGAAAGGCGCCCAGGCCCGTGGCGCGATCGGGGCGGCCGACCAAGCCGAGCAGCTCTGCATCGTATGCCGTACGGTATTGGTTAGCGACGGCCCGGATTTTCCAGCCGTTGTTGAAGCGGTGCTCCATCTCGGCAAAGGCCGTCTTAAGGGTGTTGTCCGAATGGCTCCAGTCCTGCGCGTAGTTCCTGGGGCGTGAATACTCCGCCTGCGTGCCGTCGCTGAACCATAAAGGCAAACCTCCCCAGGTGGAGCCCTTCGGTGTGATGTCCTGGTAGTCATAGCCCAGGCTCACCGTAGTGTGGGGTGTCAGATCTGCCTCTATGATGCCGTAGAACGACTTCCTCTGCGGCTTGTAGCCGTCGATGTACGAGTGCCCGTCTTGGTACGTCCCCACCATGCGCGCGCGAATGCGGCCGTCCTCGGTCAACGGAGTGGACACATCGGCCACTCCCCGGTGGGTATCCCAGCTGCCCACCCCAACCGATGCGGACGCAGAGAATTCACGGGTCGGTCGTTTGCGTACCAGGTTGATCGCGGCCGAGGGGTTGCCGGTGCTGGTCAGCAAGCCGGAGGCGCCGCGCACGACTTCGACACGATCATAGAACGCGGTATCGAGAGAACCGATGCCGCTCCCATTGACGATGTTGCCGACGATGGTGGGGATGCCGTCGTACTGAACGTTGTTGATCAAGAAGCCACGCGAATAGAAACTCGTTCGTTCGCTGTCGGACTGGTACGACGCGACGCCCGTGGTGTTGTCCAGCACGCCCTGCACCGAATTCAATTGCTGGTCGTCCATGCGCTGGCGGGTGATCACCGTTACCGACTGCGGTGTTTCCTGCAGCGATAGCGGCAGGTGCGTGGCCGCCGTCGTCTCGCCCGTGGTGTAGGAGCCTGTACCCTCGGTGGTCGCTTCATCCACACGGCCCGTCACGGTGACGGCCGGTAAGGTCGGCTCCTCCTGAGCCGTGTTTTGCTCGATCTCTCCATGGGGCTGCGCTGGCTCGGCGGCGCATGCGCCCTGCGCGCCGACGAAAATAGCCGCGGCGACCGCTGGACCCAGCACGCTTCGGGGAACGTTCATGATGTCGCCCTTGCTGGGTCTACGCCGCCCAAGAAAGACGACGCGCAAGAGACCCATACCCATTTGTCGCTGGAACTGTCCGGCATTCGTGAAATCTCGCATCAAATAAAACTCATTAGCGTTTAGATGATGTATTTAACAATGAAGCAAGGCTGACCGTATTGCTGAATATGGCCAGATTATTATTCATTCAGGCCAATCACCCGCCTTGGCCAAAAGTGCGCCGCCTGCATTGATGGTCATGAGATCGACCTGCGAGCGCGGTCGCTGGTCTCTTGTGAAATCAGCGCTGACTCGACGCAATCCTGGCGCTGACCCTATATAGCAACTCGCACCGCCACCAGCGCCTTGGCGAGATCAGCCAGATGCATCCCGTCCCTCAGCAGGCGATTCGACAGCTTCGCGCCGGGATCAACCAAACGAGCGTTGGATGATTTATGGATTGCTGGGTTCCGGGTCTATACGGAAGGGGTACATGGACAACCTATTCCATCAAGCAGGACGCGCTAAACGCTGCTATGACCTGCGTTGTTGTTCTCGCGCGTACTGGCATTCATCTGCGTGAACATCTGCAGTCGCTGGCATACGAGGAGGGCTTTGGTGTCGACGCCGAGCCGGTGTCTACATCACCACGACATTTGCAAAACGCCGGCAACTCCGCAAGGAAAGACAGTAGGTGGTGGATGAAAGCTGGCAGTCCCGAGCCAAGACAGCTTTGTCCAATCAGGGCGGTATTTCATCGGGGAGCATGATCCCCTGTGCGCAAGCACGCTCTGCGCGGTTCGTGCGATCCGAGAGGTATCGTGCCGGAGGCTTGCCCGTCGCCTTACGGAACATGGTGACGAACCCGCTGGCGTTTTCGTATCCCAGCTCCAATGCCACCGTCTGCACGCTTTCACCCTTGGTCAGGCGTTGAAGCGCAAGGATCACATGCAATTGCCGACGCCAGCGGCCGAAACTCATTCCAATGTCATGCAGCAGGAGACGGCTCATGCTTCGCTCGCTCATGCCAATGCGGGGGCCCCATGCAGCCTTGGAGGTCTTGCCCGCCGGGTCGGCCAGCATCATCTCCGCGAGACGGCGCAATCGCGGATCGCGCGGCATAGGCAGGTGCAGGTCCTCCACAGAAGCCTCGACTAACTCGTCGAGCAATGTGGCAATCAGCCGGTCTTCCCGCCCCCCCAGCGCGTATAACACGGGAAAACTGGCGACCTTCAGAAGCAGCTCGTGTAGCAGTGGCGATACCGAAATCGTGCAACAGGTTTTCGGAAGCTCCGGTGCAGCGTTAGGTTCGAAGAAGAGGCAATAGCATTCTGTTTCACCCGACCCTCGTGCCGAGTGGGGCAAGTCTCCGGGTATCCATATGGCGCATTGGGGAGGCACGATCCAAACGCCATCCTCGATTTCGCAGTTAAGGATGCCGCGAACGGAGTAAATCAGCTGTGCCTTGTGGTGTTGATGCCTCGCGTTTTCCCAGCCCTTCGTTACAGATTTGGCGCTCAGGGCAACAACGGACCGCGGGACATTGTCGACGTCCCCGGGCAAAGTCAAATCAATGATGGCGCCACTCGACATGGTGCGTGTTGATGCGTATTCAAACTGGGTTGATGTCCTATTTGAACAATATTATGAAAGATTTTCGCGTTTTGTGGCAGGCCAAAGAGCAGATAGTAGCTGGGTGACAACCACTGCAATTCCGGTGAGTAGGCCGAACACCTTGCCTATTCGGCTGGCTCACGCGTCCGGCAAGCTATACGAACACACCCGCGTCGTGATCACGACCAACCTGGACTTTGCCGAATGGTCGACGGTGTTCGGCGACGCGAAGATGTTCTCCATCGTGACTACGATGCGTAGTCCTGAGCTGGCAAGCGGCACTTGGCTAAGCAACCCAGGAAAATTGAAAAGCGTTATGGCCTGCAGGCAAAACAAACTCTGCGAAGAGCCTAGCCTATGTCAGCAAGAGCCGGCAGGCCATGCCTTTATCGCACCGTCGTTTGGCAACGCTTGTGGCACCAATGGTGCTCCTTACATCAATCACTGTCCCAGCAAGGTCAAAGGCCAAGCCTATTATCAGCCCAAGGAGTGTTGGCGTCCATTCCAAATCGACCAGCCAGTAATATCGTGACCACCCCGAGTGCTTGCAGAAAGAACCTGGATGATCTTTTCCTGATAAATGCGACCTATCAGTTCGGCATTGGCACAAGCGCGCTAAACTGGCCAATTGAAGGTTGGCAGTAACAAATCACGTGGGATTAATGGCTTTTTTCGTCTCGAGGTGAATATCCAAAAGCTTCCTTGAACCGGACGGAAAAAAGCGACTGACTGGAAAAACCACAGTTGTAGGCCACTTCCGCAATGGTCGTGGGCCGAGCCTTGTGCAGCGCATTCTCGCGCAGAAGCTTTTGAGCGTGCCTGAGCCGAGCAAGACGAAGTTCTTGCCCGAACGTCGTATCGTGGGCCTGGAAAACCTTGTGGACATAGCGGATGGAAACGCGATGAGCTTGAGCCGCTCGCTCAGGTGCAAGATCCGCGTCGTGAAAGTTTGCCGCGATATACGCCATGACACGGTGAAAGAAGTGGTCGATGACGGTTCGTGAATCCCCCGCTGCATCGGTCTCCGGTACATCCATCATCAAAAAAGCCAAT
The DNA here is from genome assembly GCF_900104385.1 of Rhodoferax sp. OV413. Lineage (GTDB taxonomy): Bacteria > Pseudomonadota > Gammaproteobacteria > Burkholderiales > Burkholderiaceae_C > Rhodoferax_B. The sequence continues at coordinate 366,028 of NZ_FNJA01000005.1, forward strand.
TCCAGTAATCCTCTCTCCAAGCTTCGGACATGCTCGGGGGAGAGGCAGGAGGCGTTTTCCAATGCTTGCAACGCGAATTGCGTTAGCAGCGGCACAAAACGCGAATTGGCGACGTCGACGCGGCCACAACGCGCATCAATTTTCGGACACATCGCCCTGAATTGGTCGGCCGGTATTTTGACTGTTACGTTTCTCGTGCCGTTGGGGATATCCAGCTGATAGGCTTCTGCGGAATTGAAGACAGAGACCTGCCCTGGTGCAACGTCTCCAAATCGGCCCAGGTGCGTGAACTGCTCAGTTTGCATGGTCGGCATGACCAGTGCGAAAAAATCCGAGTCATCGCGTCCGGCATGTACTTTGCGGCGCACAGCCCGTTGCGCATCAGCGGCAAAGCGAGTAATCCCGACTGCGCCGATCTGGGTGGATTCAATGACTCCGCAGAACGATGCCGGGTTGTAGGCCGCCACGTCTATCGGGTAGTAGACATCGCTCATGAAATCTTGCCAGGCAGCAAGACGTCTTTGTGGATGAACCTCACCCGTCGAGAACCGTGTTATCAAATGTAGAGAATCCACACGCCCTCCTAAAAAACTGCCTTAGAAGCTCAAGCAAGCCTTATGCCATAACTTCCGGACCAGCCTAGCAAGCCGTCGGAAGCCCCGTGTGCCATTTCGATGATAACCGTTGGATGACTGCGTCCGGTTAAAGCGGACCCATGGTGCGGGAGTAGAGGTATGCCGTGAGCCGTTGCTCTGTAGGTGAGCCGGTTGCGAGCAAAGACCAGACTCGTGCAACCACTCTGCGCACCGTGCGCGCTGACGAAAATCTTGGTGCTCTCACGCGATAGATCGCGGGGGCGATCCGTCGGACGATGTCGCTACCGATACAGGGCGGTCAGCGTATCTCCTCTGGACGAGCGCGCCGTCACGCGGCCAGGCGCATTTTTAGATATCTGCGCAATCGACTGACAAGCAAGGGAAAACTATGAACACACCTATAACTACCGGGCAGAGGGTATGACCATGCGTACCTCCTCAGATCGCGAAGCCGAATTGGCCGCTTTGTTCCAGACTCGGGTTTTTAGGCGCCTGCGTGACGACTGCGACTCTGGCGTGATCGGCGCCTACGAACGGTCTCCGCTCGGGCCACATGATGATAAGACCCGACGGGTCGTGCGTGGGCTGGGCGGCGCGTCTATCGCCGGCAAGGCGATTGTCATTTCGCTGGGTACCGACGGGCCATGGGGCGTCGGGAACATTGTGATTGGAGAACCGGGCAACTTCGTTCGAAGCCCTGGCATTTTCCTCACTTACGAAGACGCTTTGCGTCACATTTTTTCGCTTCGATACCGAGCCCTTTTCGCGGGAGAGTCGCGCGAACCGGATGCTCAATCGCTTAATGGATGAAATGAGAATGAACCAGATCAGTCAGAAAATTTTCGGCTATAGCGACAGATTCTCTGTGTCTCCGGGTGAAAGCCTTTCTTTCATGGTGAGTTGTGAAGGGGTCAAAAGATATGACGCCTCACTTGTAAAGCTGCAGCACGGATTTACGGGGGAGGCGGGCCCCGGTTTCCTTGAGGCGCCTGTTGAATCGTCGTTCGAGGGGAGCTACGAAGGTATGCAGTATGCGTGCCAGCCGGGCTCATATGTGGAAATCACCGACACGCAAGGACTTCTTCGATCCCTTAAGGGTTTGGTCATTGAAGCCCATGTCTATCCGACACTGCCACAAGGCACGCGTTCGGGCAACTTCGGGGCGTACCACGTTACGCAGAACTCATTTGACAGTGGTTCGGACCTACAGGCCATTTTGGGAGACTGGTCCGTGGCCAGTTGTTCTGGCTACGCCCTTGTGCTGGAGGAAGGTCGGCCAACGTTTATATGGGTGGCAGATGGTGAGACAAAGAAAGTATCGTTAGCAACGCCACTTATTGCACACCAGTGGTACCGCGTCATAGTCAGTGTCAAATCGGATGCTGGGACGGTCTGCCTGGAGCAGACACCAATCGACAACATCATGAACCGTCTCTCAGCGAGCGCAACCGCCTTGCGCGCAGAATCGCGAAATGTCCCGTTCGGCGCGAGACTGACCGAAAGTCAGGCACCCTTCAGGATCGGGGCGCTGGCCCGTCAGCAAGACGGTCGATGGCTGGCGAATGCCGCCTACAACGGGAAAATCGGTGGAGTCCGCATTCTGCGTCCCTCTCTCGGCGATACGGTTGTTGCCGAGCTGGCCGCCTGGCACTTTGGCAAGAGCCTTCGTGACGATGGCCTGTTGCTCACCGATGTTGTAGACCTGTCTGGAAATGGTTTGCATGGACGCTGCTTCAACACGCCGACACGGGGCGTGGCGGGCCATAGGTTTAAGGGGTTGAGCGACGACTTCCGGGGGGCACCTGACGAGTTTGATGCAATTCATTTTCACGACGATGACATCACCGACGCCCAGTGGCCAACGGCGTTCAAGATTCAGGTCCCGAACGATCTCGCGAGTGGTGTATACGCCGCGAAACTGTGCGGTGCAGGCGTTGAACAATACATCCCGTTCTTCGTCAGGCCGGGACGTCAGAAGCGTGAAGTGGCGGTGCTATTCTCAACGGCGACTTATCTGGCTTACGCCAACGACCGAATAGCCTTTGAAGCCAATGGCGCGGAAATCATCGTCAGTCGGACACCGATCATTGATCGGCAAGACCTGACGCTTCAGAACCATCCTGAATTCGGTCGTTCCTGTTATGAAATCCATAACGATGGTTCTGGCGTCGTCTTTGGCAGCACGCGGCGCCCCATCCTGACGCTCAACCCCAAACACCGCGCCTGGTTCCAGGCAGAGGGCGTATGGGGGCTTCCTGCTGACCTCTGCATCGTTCATTGGCTCGACACAATCGGCTGCGAATTCGACGCGCTAACGGATGAAGACCTAGATCGCGAAGGCGTCGACCTGCTCAAGGACTACAAGGTCCTAATCACGGGCAGTCATCCAGAATATGTGACACGCAACGAGCTCAACGCCATCGAGGCTTTTACGGGGAACGGCGGACGTTTGATGTACCTGGGCGGAAACGGTTTTTTCGCGACTGTTTCATTTGATCCGGAAGAGCGGCATGTCATGGAGTTGCGCAGGTCAGATGCGGGTACACGCCCCCACGAGTCGCCGTTTGGGGATCGTCGCCACCAGACATCCGGTGAAATGGCCGGTTTATGGCGCAACAAGGGTAAGGCGCCGCAGCGACTGCTAGGCGTGGGGTTCGCCGCGCAAGGTTTCGACCGCTGCACGTATTACCAACGCCTGACCGACAGCTACGACCCACTCGCCGCTTTTGCGTTTGAAGGGATTGGCAGTGACGAGCGCATTGGCGACTTCGGAATCATGGGTGGTGGCGCTGCCGGTGCGGAGATTGACCGGTACGACCCGTCCCTGGGATCCCCGCCGGGAGCGCTGGTTCTGGCGACGTCCGGGCCGCTGACGGACGCCTATCTTCTCGCCGCCGAGGACGTCTACGAATCAATCCCCGGCATTGGCGGGACCGAGCAGTCCCGTGTCCGCGCGGACATCGTTCTGTGTCCGTTGCCAGGAGGGGGCGGCGTATTCTCAGTGGGATCGATTGCCTACACCGGTTCACTTTCCCACAACCGTTACGACAACAATGTCGCGCGGCTCACCGGCAATGTGCTCAAGCGGTTCCTGCACCCTGAAGCGTTGGACGTCGTCATCGATTGCAATTGACTGACAAGTTCATAGCAATAAAGGCGCCGTGCACTCACACGAAAAGCGCGGTTCGCTGGTTCGATAGTCGACAGTAACAGGAGCTCCTAAACTGAAATCATCGAACACCAAAAGACCCATCGTGGTGTTTGAGTGAATAGGTTTTGTTCAGTTCCGATGTGCAAATAACACAAGAGGTGCGCGGTTCCACAGCAACGCTGAAGACACGCGGCAACCGTACCTAAAAAATGTCCGGGTGAAGATCCGGACCAATCGTCAAGAGGCAACAAAAAATGAGTGATACCTTGGTCGTACCCAGTGAAAATAGTCAACTCAGCAAGAAACTTTCGCTGACGGACGTCATTGTCTACGGGTTGCTTTACTTCGTTCCGATTGCTCCTGTCTCTGTCTTTGGCGCCATTCACAACGCGTCCAATGGGCTGACTGCGCTGACTTATGCGTTGGCTGCCATCGCTATGGTGTTCAGTGCAATCAGCTACAGCGAAATGGCGAAACGAATCCCTCTTTCGGGATCGGTCTATTCTTATGTGACAAAGGGAACCAATGCAACATTCGGCTTTATGGCGGGTTGGGCCATCTTGCTGGACTATCTGTTGCTTCCCGCGTTGCTGGCGATTCTCGGTGCGGCGGCCTTGCAACCTTTGTTTCCCGGCATCGACAAGGTGGTTTGGTTAGGGATTTTTGTCGCTGTGCCCATGATCGTTAATCTGTTCGGTATCACCGTTAATGTGAATGTGGGAAAGGTGCTGCTGGTCATCCAGTTGGTTGTCCTCTCGATTTTCGTCGTGTTTGCGGTTGGCCTTATCGCCGGAGGAGCGGTTTCCAAGGAGCAACTGTTAGCGCCTTTCTATAACCCGTCGCAATTTAGCATGTCCGCCGTGTTTGGCGCCCTACCAATCGCCGCCCTGGCCTTCATCGGCTTCGACGCTGTTTCGACATTGAACGAGGAGGCCGAGGGGGGCGGTAAAACCGTATCACGGGCTACGATGTTGTTACTGGTGATCGTGACCGTGCTGTTCGTTGCGCAAGTCTACCTGGCGTCTGTGTTCGTTCCCCTGGGGTCGAAATATCAGGACGGCGCCGTTGATGTTGCCTTTTACACGGTCAGCACCCAAGTGGTGGGGACGTGGTTCCTGCCCGTCATCACTTTGACGAATGCACTGATAGCCTTGCTTGCCAATGCACTTATCTCCCAGGCCACCACGGCAAAAGTCATCTACTGCATGGCACGCGATAAAAAGCTGCCTCGTGTGCTCGCCAAACTTAATAAAAATGAAGCACCAACGACTGCGCTATACCTAGTCGCTGCGCTCTCGCTGGTGATTGCCATTGTCGGCAAAGACGAGATTGAAACCATCGTAACAATGGTCACGTTCGGCGCGTTGTGTGCCTATGTGATGTTGCATGCTTCTGTCATCGCTTTCTTCAGGGGTAAGACTGATCGCTCCTTCTTCAGACATCTCGTTTCCCCCGTGCTGGGTGCGGCCGTCCTCTGCTACGCACTGTTCAGCGCGAACTCGAACGCCCAACTCGTCGGAGTCGCATGGCTCGTACTCGGTGGCATCGTCGCGTGGATTCTGAAAGGCAAGCAATCGTTGGACATACCCGTATAGCGCCCCACTATGAGTTCAAGGCTGCATGAAAAACCATGTGGCCGATACGCAAACCTGTCGTGACTGCCCAACTGGACAGTCGACTTAGTCAGAAACTTATTGTCCGGTAAATCTAAATTGCTTGAAAGTGCAGGCATATGGCGCTTGCATTCATTGGAGAAACTTATGCACATTGAAATGCTTATTAACGGCAAATTGGTCGCAGGCGAAGGCGAACAGCTCGCGGTGATGAACCCTTCTCTGGGGACCGCGCTAGTGGACATTGCCGAGGCTACGCCTGCGCAGGTTGATTGCGCGGTGCAAGCCGCTGACGCCGCCTTCGAGAGCTGGTCCCAGACCACGCCAAAGGATCGCTCGCTGTTGTTGCTTAAACTGGCTGACCTCATCGATAGCCATGCCGTAGAACTGGCCCGGCTGGAATCGAATAATTGTGGCAAACCTTACGCAGCCGTCTTGGGGGACGAACTGCCTAACGTGTCCGATGTATTTCGTTTTTTCGCTGGCGCGAGCCGGTGTTTGCAAGGCTCGGCGGCGGGCGAATATTTGCCAGGTCATACTTCGATGATCCGGCGCGATCCGGTGGGTGTCGTCGCCTCGATTGCGCCTTGGAACTATCCACTGATGATGGCCGCGTGGAAACTGGCTCCAGCCTTGGCGGCCGGCAATACCGTTGTCCTCAAGCCTTCCGAACAGACACCGCTGACGGCGCTTAAGTTAGCCTCGTTAATGGCCACGGTTTTCCCTGCGGGCGTGGTCAATGTAGTGTTCGGACGAGGGCCCAGTGTAGGCAAGCCGCTTACTACCCACGAGAAAGTGCGGATGGTCTCACTGACGGGGTCAGTGGCCACCGGCAGTCATATCATCGCCAGCACTGCTGCCACCGTTAAGCGTATGCATATGGAATTGGGAGGCAAAGCCCCTGTCATCATTTTCGACGATGCAGACATCGATGCGGCTGTAGAGGGCATACGTAGTTTCGGTTTCTATAACGCCGGCCAGGATTGCACCGCAGCCTGCCGCATCTATGCGCAAAAAGGTATTTACGCTCGCTTCGTTGAAAAGCTCGGCATCGCCGTACGCAGTATCAAATTTGGTCTTCAGGATGATCCTGAAACTGAGCTGGGGCCGCTGATTACCCAACAGCACTTGGACCGTGTCGTCGGCTTCGTGGATCGAGCACGGTTACTGCCACACATAAAAGTCGTGACGGGCGGGAAACGCGTGGAAGGTCCCGGATACTTCTTCGAACCCACGGTACTGGCCGGCGCGCGGCAAGACGACGAAGTGGTGCGCAGGGAGATTTTCGGCCCGGTGGTTTCCGTGACCGAATTTGAAGACGAGGCGCAGGCACTGTCCTGGGCAAACGACTCTGATTATGGCCTGGCATCATCGGTGTGGACCTCTGACGTAGGTCGAGCTCACCGTCTTGCGGCACGCCTGCAGTACGGCTGCACTTGGGTCAATACCCATTTCATGCTGGTGAGCGAGATGCCACACGGTGGTGTAAAGCAGTCTGGCTACGGCAAAGACATGTCGATATATGGCTTGGAGGATTACACGGTGATTCGCCACGTGATGATCAAGCACTGACCGAACTGTGCCGTCGTTTCTGCGGCCGCTCACCCGAATGCTGAAACGCACCCGTGCAGTCTCGTTTTTGCAGGCTGCGCGTAGTGCCACCATCAAGTAGGTTGAAGCACTTCCTAGACAAGCTGGTGTTCAAGGCCTATGTGGCCGACATACCAAGTTGGAAATTACGGTTCGCTACCTCGACATAAAGGTCTTGGACGCCTTGGAAATGTCAGAGCAGACTGAGCTGTGAAGAAGTGGCTGGCAACTGTGCCTAGGCACTCAGTTGTCGGCTTATCCACGCAAACGAGTCGTTCGCAGCGATAGCCCAACCGGCTGCTTTCGCTGCAAAGCCGTCCCTACCGATGGCCGCTTCAGGCTGGTTGCTGTCGTTGGGAGGTGTTTGGCGAATAGGTACTATCGGCCAACAGCGGACTTTCGTGCTCAATGACAAGCAGACATGAAGGCACACACCGAAACCCATCCGGTGAAAAATGCTACGACTGAGCCGATAGCCAGATACAAAATGGCCAAAATTAATCTCGAGAAAAAACCTTCATCGTCCTTGAAGAAGATTAGCCTGACAGGTGTGACTAAAAATCCTAAAAACCAAGAGAAATACAGCAGGTTCCCTACAGCCAACGGTAGATGGGGAACTGAAGCAGCCACGCCAGCTGTACCCCACAAAGGAAATGCAACAAACGCTGCGGATAACAAGGTGCGTTTACTGGTAGTCATTGGCTGAGGCCTTTTTAATGACCAGAAGATACCGTAATTTATTGGGTACGCGACTACTTCCAACAATCGCCAAGGTCTGTTGTGGCCCCCAAGCCGACGGTGGGCATCGCTCTCCAAAGCGGTCTGCGATGCGCCACCCAGCATTTCCGAGGTCACAACCTTGCCCTGCGAGCGCCTCGATTTCATGTCGTCGTAAGCCATAGTTTCCCGATTACAAGCCTGCCGGGTTTCACGGAATTTTTATACCTGGATGTTTGCACAGCAAGGTCGTCAAAAACGTAGGCTGCAAGCCACTCTCAGAAGGAAGCCGTGTCCAGAATATCCCGCATCGCCCAGCTGATCCCGCAGGTTTTGCGGTCTACATTACGTTGAACCGCTCGACGAGTCATGGTCACGCCCGATCTACTTTCCTCCTGGAGTCGCACAGAGCAGTACTTGCTACAGGCAAAGGCGCTCATCACGCTTACGCCTGCGACGACCGGCGCACTTGACGAAGTAGCTGAGTACCTTGAGCACAACGAACTCGGTATTGCTGGTGACTGGCTAAGATCAATTGCCGAAGAAACCAACTGGGAATCCGTCGAAATCTTGAAGCTGCTCGCGTTGGCGGAGGCGAGCATGGGACGTTCGGCGAACCAACTAGTCCTCGACCAACGGCTGACACAACTCCTCGGACACGCCCATGAAACGAAGCTGCCCGCGGCTTAACATGCCAATCGACACGGACCCACAACAGCAAAACGCGGCGAAGCCGCAAAGTGTTGCGGTCCGGTCATCTTCACGTTAGACCGCAGAACCACATCATGGCAATTTGGCAATTCGATCTGTCATTTGCGTCGCGGGATGGTCCTCTGCCGTGGCGAACGGAAGATGGGCACGAAGTCCCATCCTTGGAGGACCAACGAGTGGTGCTTGCACACGCGCTACTCAGCGAACGAATTGGAGCGCATTGGCTCATGTGTGAGAACTGGCTGGTTTTCGGCGAAGTCGAGGGGAACAGAGTCGATTTACTCCTCAATGAGGATGGCTCGGGCGAGCTATTCGCGCGAGTGGATGTGCGAACCAGGGATGCGCGGTTTGAGCAATCCATTTGCGGGCTTGCCCGGGATTTGAGTTGTGTTCTGTTTTCGGCGGAGTTCTGGGAGCCAGTCGAACCAGATCTCGCTCAACTTGCAGCGGCAATAGGGCGGTCCCGCGCGCAAGACTTCGTGATCGATCCAATTCACGTTCTTAGCGGCAGGCGAGATGCGGTCTAACCAGTCGCTCGAGCCGACTCGCGTCGGCAAGCCGCCGCTCTCGGCTCAGCTTCAACGTTAGCCCTTATGAGTTCCGACGATCAACCAGTGTGTGGAAGAGACTCAAGAGTGGCTTGGCTCGTGGGTCAGCTTCAAGAGTTTCTGTCCTCACCCAACGCTGATCTAGTTGGCGCCAAGTCAATTTTGTCGTGGTATTTGAGCTATGGCCTCTTATCAATGGCTCTGAATCGCGCCGAGCTTGAGGCTGCTCTTCGTCCATACCCTTGGCTTCAAGAAATTGCCATGGGACTCTCTGACGATGAAATCTCTCAAGGAAAACCCCCTCCAGCATTTAGAAAGGGAGATAAGGCCGAGGTCGTTGTGAATGCAAACAACGTCACTCCGCATGTTGGTGCCGTCATTGAGTTTGTTTGGCATCACAAAGAGCGGAAGTGGTTTTTCACCTTGGAAGAGAATGGAAAGAAAGTTGGTAAGAGGTATGCCAAAGAAGACCTTCGCCCATTCGTGGGCTAACCCGGCAGTCGAGAGGGACGGCCACAAGCTGCGCTTGTGGTTCCCTCCACTTCGCTCCGGCCGCCCCTCACTTCTACGTTAGCACGCAAAACATGCGCCGCGTCTGGCTTGCCTTCTTTCTCGCGCCATTGGTGGTGAGCCTTTCATTTGGGATGTTCGCGCTGGTCGCCTACCCAATAATGCTAGTGGTCACGGTCGCATTCGCAGTTCCCCTTTTCTTCGTTCTGCAAAGAATGCGGTGGCTAGATTGGTGGCACGCGTTGCTCGCAGGTGCGGCCTGTGGCGCAATCTACTTTGTCCTCGATGCCATCATGCGCGGATGCGCGGCTGGTTCCGAATCGATCGGCTTGCCACCGCGAACAATGTCGTCTACCTTGGTCTGGGTGCGGGCATAGGCATCTTGTATTGGTGGATCGGCATCTTCAGGAACGCCGCCTTTCCCTACATCAGTCAGCGCTTTCCCAAGACCTTCTTGCTGGTTGTGCCTCTCGCCGCCCTATTAGTGGTGCTCCACCAGTCGTTGCACTTTCGTGTGGACCAAGGTCGCGCGACCAAAATTCTTTTAGAACCTACTAACGAGTTGGACCAAGACGGGAGGCTTGTCGTGCGCCTGACATCTGGAGCCACAGTTGAGGCCGACTATGGGTCGACGTGGCCACGGGAGATGATTGAGGGCAAGTGTGTGCACGTCAACGAGCGGTGGTCGATCTTGAGAAATCGGCGTGTCTGGGAAGTCGCAGTCCCATTCGGAGGCGGCGTCGATGCATGCTAACTTGTCGGTCAACACGTACTGTTGCCGCCGACCGAAAACTGACAGTCTGAAGTCGAGAGTCGATACGCAGCAATGTCCTCCTAAAATACTCTCGTTTCATCCCTCACTATAGAAGTATCCATGGCTAAGAAAATTGACCGCGCACGTATCGACTCTGGACGGTTTGAGTTACCCAAGAAGCTGGCTTTCCTCACATCGGAGAAAGTGGACTTCACGTCGATCACCGATACCGACGGCGACTGGTCGGTACAGGTTCCAGCGGCTGCGCTGCAAAGAATCGTCAAAACAAAAGCCGAACTGAAGCTCCTCAAAGCCAGCAATAAGCTCACCGTCGGAGAGCATGCGGCTACGTTGGCTGCGGCAAATGCAGCCCATGAAGAATCACAGCGCGCACTCGCATCGGCAACCCGCAAAATCAAAGCGCTGGAGAAAAAGCTGACAGCAACCGCTGCCTTGGCTCCCATTCCCACCGCCGCTTCTGCTAAAAATATCAAAGCTGTCGCCGTGAGCGCAAGTGCTGGCAAGGCTGTCGACAATGCTGCGTCAGCGACCAAGCCAGCCAAAGCCATCAAGGACACCCAGGCCTCCAAAAAAGAAAAAGCGGCGTCAGCTGTCGAAGCCAAGCCGCCAGCGAATGCTGAAGTTGCCGTGACGCCGGCAAATGTAACCATGAAGACCACCAGCGCCAAACCCGCAGCCAAGGCAGCCCAAAAGGCACCTAAGCGGACGAAGGAAGATATCAAAGTCGTCGCCACGACCACCCGCGCTGAACCCATTGCGGTCTCCGCAGACGTCATAGCGGTTCCAGCGGCAAGCGCTGAAAGGGCCCAACCGACGGAAGCCGTCGCAGTGAATTGAGCAGACGGCCATCAGGGTGGCCCCACCTCGGAACGGCCGCCGAGTCACCCGTCGCCCGCTTGAGCCTTCTCCGTAGTGCTGTACTGATTGCTTTGTTTCTGCTGCTGGTGCCAACTGCAGAATGACCAGCACAGCCAATAATTTGATGACTACCCTGAATCCTTGTAGAACTAAGCTGGATACACTTTCCTTGCGATGAGGCCGGTTCGTTTGAAACTGGCACAAGAACCCCCAATGGGGGGCAGCAGAAATCTTGGACTGGCTTTGTAGTTCTACGCCTCTGGAAATCCAGACGTTGGAAATTTTCTGAGGGAGGTAGACACGAATCTGCTTTCAGTAGTGCAACAATCGAACAATGCGTTTAGGCCATTTCGACTTGAATCTTTTTGTGACACTGGATGCACTACTGGAGACCTGTAGCATCACCCGCACAGGAGAGCAACTAAACATAGGAGCATCGGCCATCAGCAGTGCTCTGGGTCGGCTACGTGAACACTTCGGTGACGAGCTGCTGACGCAGGTAGGTCGCCGCATGGAGCTCACCCCACTTGCACAAAGCTTGCGTGAACCGGTACGCGACATCATCCTGCGCTCGCGCGCCACCCTGGCGGCCAAGTCCGACTTCGATCCTGGATGCGAGCTGCGACGCTTTGTCTTTAACGCATCGGACTACGCCACTTCGGTTCTGTTGACACCTTTGGCGCAACGGCTGGAGTCGGAAGCACCAGGCATCTCCATCGACGTCGTGGGCCTGGGCGACAGCAACCTACAAAAACTGGAACGCGGCGAAGTGGACATCGCCATCTACCCTGACCGCAATGCCAGCGCCGCGCATCCGCAAGAAGATCTGCTAAACGAGGGCTACACCTGCGTGGTATGGACAGGCTACAGCCGCGATGCCATCAGCTTCGACGACTATATGGCCGCCAGGCATGTGGCGACGCAGTTTGGCGACCAGCGCGTGCCGACTTTCGAAAGTTGGTTTCTATCCACGCATGGCGTGGCGCGCAACGTCGTCGTCACGGCCAGCACCTTCAATGCCCTGCCGCTGCTGGTCGTCGGGACCCAGCGCATTGCCACCATGCACAAGCGACTCGCACAAATGTATGCGCGCTTGCTACCCGTACGCCTACTGCCGGTCCCTTTCGACATTCCCCCCCTGAATCTGGTCATGCAGTGGAACCGCCACAACGACCAGGATGCCGCGCATACCTGGCTGCGCCAGCAGCTCAAGGCGATTGCGGCGGAGACAACTTAAAAGCGTTTACCAGGCGGTGGCCCCGGCATCAATGTTGAAGTCGGCCGCAGTCACCCAACCCGACTCGTCGGATGCCAGATAAATCGCCAGCCAGCCAATGTCTTCGGGCTGGCCTATGCGCTTGAGCATGCACTTCTCCAGCACCTTGTCGCGAAAGCCCGGAACATGGTCCAGCGGACGGCGCGTGGCGGCCGTCTCCACCAGCGCCGGCGAGATGGTGTTGACGCGGATGCCGAACGGCCCGCCCTCCATCGCCAGCTGGCGGCTCATGGCAAGTACCGCGCCCTTGCCCGCGCAATGCGCGAGCGCCGCCGACAAAGGCAGGGCCATATGCGCATTGGCCGAGGCGAAGTTAATCACCGAGCTACCGCTCCGGGCCTTCAGATGCGGCCAAGCAGCTTGGCATGCCAGGAATACGATGTCGACTTCGCCGGTCAGCGTCTTGCGCCACTGGGTCTCGTAGTCCATCGCCTCCAGCCACGCGAAGGAACCGAAGGCGGCTGCGTTGACCAGGATGTCGATGCCGCCATGCAGAGCCACCGTCTGCTCGATCAGGCGCTGCACCGGCTCCGGCTGGGTCAGGTCCAGCGGATGCAGGCTGTGGATCGCCAAGTCCTGCCGGGCCGCCTCGTCCACCGTAGCCTGGGCGCTGGCGGCGTCAATATCGCAGCCCACTACGCTGGCACCCTGCTGGGCAAACATCAGCGCGATGCCGCGGCCAATACCGGCGCCGATGCCGGTCACCACGGCGACCTTGCCGGCCAGCCGGTCGCCACGCTTGCCCGGCATGGCGGGTGTAAATACCGGATGCATGGGTACGTTTTCCATAGCAGCTTGTTTCACCTTATCGACCACGCCTGCCCAGCACGCCGCTCAGCAAGGCGATGAGTGCCAGCACCAGCAGCACGAAGCCCACCAAGCCGACGACCTCGGCACGCGGCACGTGCAGGAATTTTTCCAGGCCCACGATGATCAGCGGATTCAAGAACAGCCCGAGAGTGAAACAAGACTGGAACGCCCCGACCCCCATGCCACGGCGCGACATCGGCAGCTCGCGCACATTCCAGGTCACCATCGCCGGCAGTACGATGCCGGCGCCCAAACCATTGACGAAGCCCGCGACCGTCAAGGCGCTGTAGTCCCCGGCCAGCTGCATCAGCACAAAGCCCAGGCCTGCAATCGTCACGCCCAGGGCCAGTTGGTAAGCCACCTTCAAACGTGGGGCAAGCACCCAGCCAAACAGCAGCGTGCCGCTGATCACCCCCAGGCTGTTCACGCCATAGGCCAGGCCGATCTGCGATGGCGACTGCACGCCTATGGCGCTGTGCAGGTAACCAAAATGCACCGGTACCGTTAGGAACATGATGCCCAGCAACACCGTCAGCCCGCAGATGAAAACCAGCAGGCCGGCGCTGAAGCTTCGGCTGTCGGCAGCCACCTCGTCCGCCGACATACTGGCGCGGGTCTTGGGTTCCCACAGGTACATCGCCATCAGCGGTGCCAGCAGCAGACTGATGGCGAACACCATGTACGGCGCGCGCCAGCCGTGCTCGGCGATCATGCCGCCTACGGTATTGAGCACGAAGGCCGAGGTCGAGGCCACCGTGGTCTGCAGCGACATCAGGCGCTCGCGCTGCTTGCCGCTGTAGTAGTCGCCAATCATGGTGGTGCTCACCGTCATTAGCACGCCTTCGAGCACGCCTAGCGCCAGGCGGCTGGCGATGATAGCGGGCAGCGAGTCCAAATACAGCGGTGCCGTGCCCACCAGGGCGTACAGCACGGCCGCGCCCACCAACATTGGCTTGCGGCCGATGCGGTCGGCCAGCTCGCCGGCGAAGACGCTGATGGCGGCCATGGTGAGCATCGGTGCCGTCATCGTCAGCGGCACCAGAAAGTCGACGCCCGGGACGTGGGCGAAGTGCGCCTGCATCGCCGGCAAGCTCGGGCCCAGCACGGCGGTGACCAGCACCGTCAGGCCACAGGTCACCAACAGGATGATGGCGTGGATCAGCCTGGGTTCAGATGGCGCAAGCGCAGGCCGTGCGGTGGATAGAAAAGCGGTATTTGCTGACATGTTTGTCTCCTCATTTTTTGTAATCGAAAAAGTCTCAGCGCGCCCACCAATGCGACATGGGCAGCCCGGCCACCGGCGCGCGAAAGCTCGGCAGCGTATCACCCATGAGGCTGCCCAGATACACGGTCTGCAGGTCCGGCCCGCCGAAGGTCAGGCTGGCCATCCACGGCGCCAGCGTGCCCTTGCAAGTCGCCATGATCTCGGGCGTCATGCTGCCGCCATAGAAATGCTGGTCAAAGTTGTCAATCGCCTCGGGGTTGCCGTCGTCGAGCAGGGTCAGCAAGTCACCTTCCGGCGTCAGCGCCACCAGCCGTTCGGCCATGATCAGGGTGATCCACAGATTTCCAAACGCGTCAAAGGCAAAGCCGTCAGGAATGCCGCCCAGATTGCTCGGTCCAAAAATTTCACGTCCATGGCAGGAGCCGTCGTCCGCCACTCGCAGGCGCGAGATGCGGCGCGCGTTCGACTCCACCACATACAGCCATTCCTCCTTCGCGTCCAGGCGAATCTCGTTGGTGCCGACGAAACCATCGGCGACGATGCGGATGCCTTTCTCGTCTATCAGGCCCACATAGCCATCGGCCGTCTTCTCGTTGATGGAGCGGGTCCAGGGCTGCAGCCGGGTGGTCACCGTGAACCAGATGCGCCCCTTCGAATCGGTAAGCACAAAGTTGGCCTTGCCCAGCGGCTGGCCGTCGATGCTGTCGTAGAGCCTGCGCGAGTCGCCCACACGCGTCATCAGTTCGATGCTGTCATTGCCGAAGTTGGCGATGATGATGTTGCCATCGCGGTCAAAAGCAATGCCATTGGGCAGGCTGCCGCCGAGTATCAGCGACTCCGCGGTGAGCTCGCGCTCTCCGGATGCCTGCTGCTGGCCTTGCTGGCGGATCAAGGTCTGCGTGCCGTCGGCGGCGATGCGCATCACGCCGCGCGGGTCTGCGGCCCACAGCGTGCCGTCGGCTTCGGCCAGGATGCATTCGGGGCGCTGCAAGCCGACGCCGACGTTGCGGATGCTGCTGCGATCGACTTGCCAGCCGACCAGGGGATTGCGGGGTTTGCTCATGGAGTTACCTTGGGTGGAGTGGTCAGAAGCCAAAGCCGCCGCCGTCCACATTCAGCACCTGGCCGGTGATGAAAGTGGAGTCGTCGGAGGCCAGGAAGGCCAGGGCACCGGTCAGGTCATCGGGCACTTCGGTGCGCGGGATGAACTGGCGCGCGCGCACGCCCTCAAAGGCCTCGGACGGGATATTGGCGGCGCTGCCGGGATGCCGCGTCAGGCCGGGCGAGATGGCATTGACGGTGATGCCCTGCCCGCCCAGTTCGGATGCCAGAGCGCGGGTCAGGCCGATCACGCCCATCTTGCTGCAGGCATAGACCGCCATGCCCGGCGGCGGTCCCCAGACGGTGCTGGAAGCGAGGTTGACGATGCGGCCCCAGCCGCGCTCGGCCATGCCCGGGGCGAAGGCCTGGGCCAGCAGGAATGGCGCGTCCATATTGACCGCCATGATCTGCCGCCACAAGCTGGCGCTGATACTGCCCAGAGGGGCGTGCGGCATGAAGGCCGCGTTGTTCACCAGCACGTCGACCCGGCCGAGCTTGGCCAGCACCTCGGCGGCGAAGCGCTGTACGTCGGTGGGGTCCGCAAGGTCGCAGGCCAGCGCATCGGCCCGGCCACCCGCGCCGCGAATCTGCTCAAGCAATTCGGAGCAAGGCAGGCGGTCGGTCAGCACCAGTTGATGACCGCTGGCCGCCAGGCGCATGGCGAAGGCGTGGCCCAAGCCACCAGCGGCACCGGTGACCAGCGCGATTCGGGGATGAGAAGCAGTTTTCATGAAGGGCTCCAAAAAATTCAACTGTCGGCCTTGAAGCCGGTGCGCCGAACCACTTCGGCCCAGCGTTCGAAATCGGTACGGATGTCCTGTGCCAGTCTGCTGGCACCACACGCCTCGGGGTTGAAGCCCATGCCCAGCAGATGTAGCCGCACCGTGTCGCGCGCCACGACCTGGCGTACCGCCTCGGCGAATACGTTGAGCATGGCAGGCGGTGTTCCGGTCCGGGCGAAAAAGGCGAACCATTCTTCGCTCTGCAATTCGGCATAGCCCGATTCGCCAAAGGTCGGCACTTGCGGGAAGGCCGTGCTGCGCACCGCGCCGGTGGTCGCCAGCATGCGCAGCCTACCGGCCTTGACCAGTTCCGCGAAGTTGGCCTGTGGGCTGAAGGCACAGGCGAGCTGGCCGCCGGCCACCTCCTGGGCCATATTGGGCGTGCCCCTATAGGCAATCGGCTCCAGCGCAATGCCCGCCTTCCTGGCGAACAGCCAGGCCAGGAAGTGCGGGCTCGAACCGAGGCCGGCCACGCCCAGGTTCGCCTGCTTCGGATTTTGCTTGCACCAGGCCACCAACTCGGCCAGCGTGCGCGCTGGATGATCGGAGCCCACCACCAGGGAGAAATCGAAGGTGCAAGCCGAGCAGACCGGCGCAAAGTCCTTGAATGGGTCATACGGCAGCTTGTCAAAGGTGCTGGGGGAAATCGTCAACGGGCTGGGCGGCGACAGCGCCAGAACGGCACCGTCCGGCGCTGCCTGTTTCACAGCAGTCAAGGCCATCTGTCCGCCCACACCGGGCTTGTAGTCAACCAGCACCGGCCGCCCCAGCAATTCACGCAGCGGCTCCACCAGTTGCCGCGCCACGGTGTCCACCGGGCCGCCCGGACCGAAGCCGACCAGAATCGTCAGGGGTTTGCTCTCGGCCCCCAGGGCTGCTACGGCATCGAAGGCGGTGGTCGCCGCCAACGCCGTGCCGGCCTGCAAAAGATGACGTCTTTGCATGTTGTCTCCCGATCCTTAAATCGGCGCGCTCAGCGTCGTCATCGCGTTCAGCATGACGCGGGTGTGCTCTTCCTTGGAGCCACCGGTCTGCTCGATTTCCCCCATGCGCATGGAGCTGCTCACCACCAGGCGCGCCCGGTCGTAGCGGCGCCCCGCATAGGCGCGCAAGGCGCCTTCGAGGAACTGGCAGCGCACCAGTTCTTCGGCCAGAACCACTGCGCCTTCGACCGCGATGCCCGCGCCCGAGGCCAGGTGCGGCGTGGTCGCATGCACGGCGTCGCCGAGCAGCACCACCCGGCCGCGGTGCCAGGGCGCGTCCATCATCAGGCCCATCAGGGGGCGGTAGACGATGCTGTAGCTGTTGCCGTCGAGCAGGCCCTGGCGAATGCCGGCCAGGTCGCCGCCGAACTCCTGCAGCAACTCGGCGAGCAGCGCCGGCCATTGCGCGGCTGGGATGAAGTCGAAGTTATCGCGGTGGTCCAGCACGAACAGATAACTCTCGGTGTCGGACACCGGATTGAGCCCGGCCTTGGTGGTGGCGCCCATGAAGATGGTGGAATTGCGCCGGGTGCGCGGCACCACGCAGCGCCATGAACCCTGGCCGCTGAAGCGCGGTGCTGGGGCACCTGGAAACAACGCCTCGCGCACCTTGGAGTTGACGCCATCAGCCCCGATCACGAGGTCGTAGCGGCCCTGGCTGCCGTCGGTAAAAACCACGTCCACCCCGTCTGCGTCCTGGTTGATCTGCGCGAACGACAGCCCCAGCCGCACCTGGACACCGGTCGCACGGGTCGCCTGGCTCAGGATGTCGGCCAGCACCGGGCGCATGATGCCGCCGGCCGGCGGCAATTCGTCTGCCCCCACGGCATGGGCCATGGGCACGGTGTTGAGCACCACGCCATCGGCATTGCAAATGTCGATGGCCGACCAATGCCCCCCGCGGCGCACCACCTCGTCCACCACGCCGACGCTGCGCAGGGCACGCAGGGTCGGGCCGCTGACGGTGATGCCCGCGCCGTACACCGTCCACTCCGGGCTGATCTCGACCAGGTCGACCGCGATGCCCTGCTTGGCGCATTGGATAGCGGCACACATGCCGCCAATGCCGCCACCGATCACAAGAACCTTGTTCACCAATGCCATGTTTGTCTCCTCCGCTATTCTTCAGGCTGTCGTGCCGCCGAGCTGCTCGGCCAGCCAATCGGCGATCTGGTTGCCCGCGTTGTTCGGGTTGTCCAGCGAGCTGTGTTCCACACCGCCCGTGCTTTCGTCAAAAATCATCAGCTCTTTCTTCGGACTGTTGACCAGTTGCGCGAAGGTCTGGTGCGCGTACTTCAGCGGGATCTGGCGGTCGCTTTCGCCATGGGTGACGAGAAAGGGCACGCGGATGCGGTCCAGCACACCGTTCAGGTGCATGGCCTCGGCCTTGGCCAGGAAGTCGTCCATATCGCTCGCGCCGAAAACCCATTGCACATGCTTCCAGTAATGCGGCACCGGGTTCTCGCCTTCGCGCTTCAAGCGCGCCTGCTGCACCTCACGCCAGTCGTGGTTGGCACCCCAGACGGCACCGCAGGCGAAACGCGACTCGAAAGCCACGGCGCGCGGACAGTAATAGCCTCCGAGCGAAACACCGAGCGCGCCGATGCGCCGGGCATCGGCAAACGGCTGCTGTTCCAGCCAGTCCACGATCTTCGATGCCCAGACTTCAGTGTTGTGCACCGCGGGCATGCCGTGCAGGCGCAAGGCCTCGCCGGTGCCGGGCTGATCGATGAACAAGGCCGACAGGCCGCGCCGGGCAAACATCGTGCCCATCACGCTTTTTTGCAGCATCTCCTTGGTGCTGTCCAGGCCGTTTATGACCAGCACGATGGGTGCCGGGCCGCTGGTGTTTTCTGCGCGCACCAGCAGGCCAGCCAGATGTTTACCCTCAAAAGGAATCTCCACCCGTTCGCAGTTTTCTCGGGCCAAGGAACGCGCCTGGGCGAACAGTTCCAGCGAGCGCTGGTAGGTGGCCAGCCGTGCCTCGAAACCATGAGCCTGCATGCGCTCGGCAATGCAGTAATACAGGCCCGCGCGGCCCAGCTTTTCGCCCGCAGACAGTTTGTGGCCCTTGCGCAGATCGTCATCGGCCAAGGCAATTAGTTTGTCGCCGCCGCCCTTCCAGGTATCGAAGAATGCATGCGTACCGATGTCGTCACCGGCGCGGGACGCCTCCAGAATGGGCGCGCACATGGCATCCACCTCGCCGAGGTTACCGCCGTGCGTCAGGGCGATCATGGTGGACAGGCTCCACACGTAATTGGTGGGGAAATACTGGAACATCGCAATCTCTCTTTCAATCAAAAATCGTAGGCAACTCGGCGCCAATCCACACCACGCCGTCGACCACATTGGAGGGCACCGGAATCAGACTTCGGCCTTCGCACGGTCCGGCAAAACAGTAGCCGCTCTCGCGGTCGAAATGCGCGGAATGCGCATAGCAGACGATGTACTGGCCGTCGGCCGACAGGAACTGGTCTTGCCGGTACTCCAGCGGCCGGTGGTTGTGCGGACAGTCGTTGAGCCAGACCCGCACCGCATCGCCCTGGCGCAGCGCGAAGACCTGGTCGTCGTTGCCGCGCCGCAGCAGGCCGCGGGCGGCACCGTCGGGCACATCGTTAAGACGGCACAGGGCTCGCATCGCCTATTCGCCCGGAGCCCACTTCGGGGCATGCTGGAACAGGAAGATCTGCGAGTTGTCCGAGCCCGGCGGCATGGCGCGCGGGCTCCAGCTGTCGTCGTGCAGATCCATGTCGGCATCGAATTCCATGGTGCCCCCAAAGGGGCTGTTGAAGTACCAGAAATAGTTGCTGCCCATGATGTGGCGACCCGGCCCCCAGAAGCTCTTGTAGCCCTGCTGCGCAAAGCGCCAACCCGCATGCAGCACCTCGTTGGCCGAGCCCAGATGGAAGGTGAAATGGTTCATTCCCACCATGTGGGAGTTGAAGCTCTGGATCATGAACAGGCAGTGGTGGTCCAGCGTGCCCTGGGGCCGCATGAACGGGCCGAGGCCGATGAAGCGGTCGGTGACGCGAAAGCCCAGCCGGTCCTGGTAGAAGGCCTCGGCCTTGGCCACGTCGGGCACGAAGTAAACCACGTGCGACAGCGAGCGCGGCAGGATCTTCTCGGCCTTGTCTGCCGCGCAGACATTGGCTGCGCGGCCCGGCGCCTGGCCCGGCACATTGATGCCGATGTGCGGCGCCACGATGGCGCGGCGGCGTGTGATGCAAAAGGCAATCGCATAGCCGCCGTCGTCCAGCGTGTGCAGCGAGCCTTCGTCGTCGAAGCGCATCTCGCGGTCGGCGCTCAGGTTGTCGGCCAGGGCGCGTAAAGTGGCCGCGTCGGCAACGCCGTAGACGGTTTCGCGCAGGTTGGGCGACGGCGCATTGCTTGCCGGCAGGCCCGGGTCGCTGGCGTGGCGCAGCACCACTGCCGTGCCGTCCAGCGCCTCGTAGGTGCCGCCCACGGCCGAGGCGTCGATCTCCTTCAAGCCGTAGTCCAGCAAGTACTGCCGCCCTGCGGCCATGTCTTCCACGCCGAAGACCAGCGTCTCCAATCCAACGATATTCATGCCATGCTCCTGGTAATGAGTTGATCCACCGAACCGTCATGGACCAGGCCAAGAGCCTCGGCCTGCGGGGTAGCTAAAGGGGGGTAAGCCGCGAACAGCTTTTCGATGAAGGGGTCGGGCGCGTAGGTCACCAGGGCCCGGCGGTCCGCGCCGAAGCGCTGCGCCAGGGCCTCCACCACTTCGGCCACGGTCAGGCGCAACACCGGCATCTGGTAGCTGCGGCGGGCATACAGTCGGGCCGGGTCCACACAGGCGGCGTGCAGCAGGTTGTCGACACAGGCGCCGACCGATATCCACCAGGCCACGCCTTCGGGCGACACCGGCACGGTGATGGACTCACCTCGGCCGAGCTTCCAGAACAGCTGGCTCATGAAGGCCGACATCATTCCGGCCCCGTCTCCCGGCCGCGCCACCACGCCGGGCAGGCGCAGCGAGCAGCCCTGCACCCAGCCCAGGCGCGAAGCATCTGCCACCAGATATTCGCCCATCAGCTTGTGCGCGCCGTAGGTCAGGGCCGGGGCGGGCAAGGTGGCTTCGTCGACCTGCGGCGGCAACTGCTCGCCATAGACGGCAACGGTGCTGGCGAACACAAAGCGCGGAGCTTTGGCTTGGCCGCGCAGATCTTCCAGCAAGCCCAGGGTCGCATCCAGATTGATGCTGCGGCCCAAGGCGTAGTTCTTCTCTGCCGCACCGCCGGGGATGCTGGCCAGATGGAATACCGCATCCACCGGACGCGCATAGGCTGCAGCACGCACGGCAGCATCGGCAATGCTGCCGGCGAACTGGGCCACGCGGGCATCGGCATGCGGCGCGTCGAAGCCCACGTCCATCAGGCTCATGCGCTGCACGGCCTGGCCGTTCAGGCCATCGGCCAGCAGCCGTTGAACCAGCGCCTGCCCGACAAAACCCTGTGCGCCGGTAACGACGACATGGCTCATCGTTCGCCCCCTTTGCGGAAGGGCAGCGTCGCCAGGAAGGCCAGCTTGGACAGGCCCAGCATCTTCAAGCCCGCACGTGCCGAATCGGCGTCGAGCCGGGCTTCCATCGGCATGGTGCCGAAGCTCTTGCCCTTGATCACCAGCTCGTTGCCAACGCGGTTCATCGACTCGACGTGCATCAACTCTTCGTCGGCGGCGCCGCGCAGGATCATGCCTTCCTTCTTGGCAGCGGCGATGGTGGCGGGCACGCCGCTGTCTTGCCGGCTGCCACCCGCGACACTGCCGAAGTCCATGCCGAGCTGCTCGAACATCTTGATCGCCGTGGCCCGGCCGGCACCGTAGACCCCGCCGCCCGGATGCTGGAAAGGCCCGGCCAGGTACAGGCGCTCCACGCCCGGCACCGTGTACTGGCCCAGGTCGGGCGTGGGCCGGTGCCCGGCGCTCTGGTAGAAGTACGGCGCCACCCCATGCAAGTCGCCGCGCATCATGCTGTTGGGGCTGCTGCGCTCCAGGTCCAGCGGGCTGACGATGCTGCGGGCGATGATGTTGTCGCTGCTGAGGTTGCTGATGAACTTGCGGTAGTGCGCCAGCGACAGGTCGCCGATCTCTTCCTTCACGTCGTCCCACTGTCTACCATCGGCCAGCTTATAGGGCGCGAAGGTGATGCCGTGGAACATGCCTGCGCCGGGCGGCACCCGGGTCTTATCGCCTATGCTTTCGTCCCCGCCCGCGCACAGCCTGCGCGGCGTGATCAGGCCGCGCTTCAAGCCGTCGAAGTCTTCCAGCATCTCGTCGAGCTTGTCGGTCGCCATGAACTCCAGCATGGTCGCCAGGCCCACGTCCTTGTCGGCGTAGTAGCGCACGTTTTCCTTCAGGTCATAGTGGCTAACCATGATGGAGAACGGCGCCAGCGTGGCACGCTCGGCGCGTTTCATCACCGGCTCGGGCACCCCGTCCATGAACTTGCGCAGCACATGGGGGTGGATAGCGCCGATCACCGCGTCACGTGCCATGATCTCCTCACCGCTGCTCAGGCGCAAACCCTTGGCGCGGCCATCGCTGGTGATGATCTTCGCCACCTCGGCATTGCAGCGCACTTCGCCGCCATGGCTCTCGATGCAGCGCACCAACGATTCGGTGAGCTTGCCACTGCCGCCGATGGGCTGGCTCACGCCGTAGGTGTGGATGATGCCGGGCATCAGCAGCACGCCCATGCCGGTGCCCAGCTCATTGGGGGCCTGCAGGTTTTCGCTAACCAGGCGCAGCAAGTGGATCTTGATCTTGTCGCTCTCGTAGAGCTGGTTCACCAGGTCGAGGCAGTCACGATTCATGTAGTCCAGCATCAGCCTGCCTTCGTCGCTGCGGTCCAACATGGCCACCAGTTCGCCCAGCGGCGGTGGCGGCGAATACAGGCCGGGCATGAACATCTGCAGCACGCCCTGGCTCATCTTGACGAACGCGCGGTAGGTGTCGGCATCTTTTTGCGACACCTTGGAGAAGCATTCGCAGGTCTTGTCCACGTCCTTGTAGGTGTAGAGCACCGACTGGTCGGGGAAGATGGTGGCGTGCGGCACCGGCGAGTAGTGGTACTTCAGGCCATGCTGGCTCAGCAAACCCAGCTCATCGTTGCGCAGCATGGGGTTGCCCTGAATCATGATGTGCACGCTGCTGTGCTCGTCGTGCCAGTAGCCGGGCGTGTTGAGCTGGCGCGTGGAGACCCCGCCGCCGGGGTAGCTCTTGCGCTCCAGCACCAGCACCTTCTTGCCGGCCTTGGCCAGATAGGCCGCGGCCACCAGGCCGTTGTGGCCGGCGCCCATGGCGACGATGTCGTAGTTGTTGCTCATATAGCGTCCTGTTGAGATGTCGCGACGAAGCGGTGCTCGATCGCCCCGAAGATGGATTGGCCTTGCGCATCCTGTACCTCGAAGCGCAGGCGGTCGCCGAACTTCAGGAACGGCGTGCTTGAGTCGCCGCTGTCGATTTTCTCCACCGCCCGGCGTTCGGCCAGGCAGGCTGAGCCCACGCTGCGGTGCGCCTGGTTGGATACCGTGCCCGAGCCCAGAATGGTGCCGGCGCGCAGATTACGGTTGTAGGCCAGGTGCGCCAGCAGTTCGCCAAAGCTCCAATCCATCTCGCGTCCGTTCGGGTGGCCGAACCACTCGCCGTTGCGGCTGACGTGCATGTCCAAGTGCACCCGCCCGCCATGCCAGGCGTCGCCGAGTTCGTCGGGCGTGACGGCCACCGGGCCGAACACGGTGGCAGGCTTGGCGTTTATCAAACCAAAGCCCATGCCCAGTTCACGGAACAAATGGGTGCGCATGCTGACGTCGTTGAGGATCATCAGCAGCCGGATCTTGCTTTCGCACTGCGTGGCGCTGCTGCCCATGGCGATGTCGTCGACGACAGCCGCAAACTCGCCTTCGAAGTCGCCGTTGTCGGCTTCGGTGGGAAACGGGTAGTCGTCGTAGGGGCCTGCAAAGTCGTCGCTCTGGCGCTGCACCAGTATCGGAATGCCAGCGGTCTTCTTGATGCTGAGCTGGTAGGCCTGCTCCATGATCTTGCCGTGGTTGAGAAAGGCCGAGGCATCGACAAACTGGTGCGTGCGCGGCAGCGGCGCCATCGCCTGGGCGGGGTCGAAAGCAAAATCGACCAATGCCCGGCCGGCGTTCAGCAACTCGTAGAGCGACTGCAGGCCGGGTGCCGTAGCCGCCCAATGCTCGATGGCGTACTGCAGGGTGGGCGCAACAGACTCGGCGAAAGCGGCGCGGCGCAAATCTTTGGAGACCACGACCAGGCGGCCATCGCGGCTGCCGTCTTTGAGGGTGGCGAGTTTCATAAGATGTTTTTCTCGGTTTAGGCCAATGGGCGACCACCGTCCACGGGAATGACCGCGCCAGTGGTAAAGGTCAGATGGGTGGCGGCCGCCAGAACGGCAGCAGCCACTTCCTCGGGCAGGGCCAGGCGCTGCAGCGGCGTGCGGCCGGCCTGCTCGTTGCGCCAGGCCGGGTCCAGGGATTTGACGAAATCGGTATCGGCCAGACCCGGCGATACCGACAGCACGCGGATCTGCGGCGCCAGCGCGCGCGCCAGCGACTTGGTCATGTTGTCCAGCGCAGCCTTGGAGGCGCAGTACATGATGTTGCTGCCCATGGCGCTGACCGCCGCGATCGACGAGATGTTGACCACCAGGCCCGTGCCGCCCTCGGCGCGCGGCGCGGCCAGCAAGGGCTTCAGGGCCCGCACGGCCGCGAACGGGCCACGCACATTGGTCGTCAATATCTGGTCTATCAAGCTGTTATCCAGACCATCCAGATCCGGATGAGCGACAAAGCGCGTGGTGCCGGCGCAGTTCACCAGGATGTCGCAGCGGCCGTAGCGGGCCTGCACTTCGGTCGCCAGCACTGCCAGGGCTGCGCTGTCCGTCACCGGTGCCTTGAGTGCCGCATGCGGCAGGTCCACGGCAGGCAGGCTGTCGACCAGCGCCTGCGCCGGCCCCTGCGAACTGTTGTAGCCCACCACCACGGCGCAACCGGCACCGGCCAGCCCGCGGCAAATCGCCTCGCCGATGCCGCCGGCACCGCCGGTGACCACGGCTACCTGGCCTTGCAACATACGCATCATGCTCACCTTCTCAAGCAACGATTTTGAATCGACGAACACGGATATCCGCCTGCTCCTTGTGGCCGCTCATGTGCTCGTAGCCACATAGGCGCGAGCAATACTCGCCCACCGCCACCGAGGCTTCGTCGGTCAGCACGCGCTGGTAGGTATGGGTCTTGATGAACTTGCCCACCCACAGGCCGCCGGTGTAGCGCCCCGCACCTTGCGTGGGCAGGGTGTGGTTGGTGCCAATCACCTTGTCGCCGTAACTGACGTTGGTGCGATGGCCGAGGAACAGGCCACCGTAGTTGGTCATGCGCTGCAGGAACCAGTCCGGGTCCCGGGTCATGACTTGCACATGCTCGGAGCACAGGCGCTCGGACTCGGCCAGCATCTCCTCATCGGAGTCGCAGAGGATGATCTCGCCATAGTCGCGCCAGGAGACGCTGGCGATGGGTGCGGTGTCCAGGCGTGCCAGTACGGCTTCGATGGCGGCGGGCAGCTCGGCGGCGATTTTTTTGCTGGTGGTCAGGCAATAGGCGGGGGATGTGGGGCCGTGCTCGGCCTGGCCCAGCAGGTCCACGGCCACCAGTTCGGCATCCACCGTGTCGTCGCAGATCACCATGGTCTCGGTCGGGCCGGCGAACAGGTCGATGCCGACGCGGCCGAACAACTGGCGCTTGGCTTCGGCCACATAGGCGTTGCCGGGGCCGACGATCATGTCCACGCCCTTGATGGTTTCCGTGCCGATGGCCATGGCGGCCACAGCCTGCACACCACCCAGGCAGTAGATCTCGTCCGCGCCGGCCAGGTGCATGGCGGCAACGATCTCGGGGCAGGGCTTGCCGTCGAACGGCGGAGCGCAGGCGATGATGCGCTTCACACCCGCCACCTTGGCGGTGAGCACACTCATGTGGGCCGAGGCGATCAGCGGGTACTTGCCGCCGGGGATGTAGCAGCCCACCGAGTTCATCGGGATGTTGCGGTGGCCGAGCACCACGCCGGGCAGGGTTTCGATCTCCACGTCGTGCATGGAACTCTTCTGGATCTGCGCGAAGCGGCGTATCTGGGCCTGGGCGAATTGGATGTCGGCCAGCGCCTGCGGGCTGAGGGAGGCGATGCAGGCATCGATTTCGATCTGGCTCAGGCGGAAGCTCTCGGGCGACCATTTGTCGAACTTGGCGCTGTATTCGCGTACCGCCGCGTCGCCACGGCTTTCGATGTCGCCGAGGATGCCTTCCACGGTGGCGCGCACTTGTGTGTTGATGTCGGCCTTGAACTGAGCAGGCTTACCGGTTTTGAGATGCTGGATCATGGGGTTCTCCTATCAAAAATAAAAAGTGACGGCTCAGGCTGAGCGACCTGGGTGGCCTGGGTGGCCTGGGCGGGATTCAAAAGGCTGCAGAAACTCGATCAGGTTGCCCGCGCAGTCGCGCACAAAGGCCGTGGGGTTGCCGTCCACCGTCAGCTCGAAGGCAATGTCGGCCCCGGCGGCGCGCAGGGCCGTGACGGCAGCGGGCACATCCGGTACCTCGAAGCACATGTGCTTGTTGCCATGGGTCTTGAGGTCGAGATTCGGCGTGCGGCGGTCTTCGGGCAGCGCGGCCGCACCTTCGACCTCGAAGATCTCTATGCGAAAGCTGCCGCGTTTGACAAAGGCGATATGCGCCGGAATCTTGGCGATGAACACCCGCTCCTCCAGCGTGAAGCCGAGCATGCGTTCGTACCAGGCGATGGCCTCGCCCAGGTCGGGCACGCTGATGCCGAAATGGTGGGCCCGCAAGGGGCCAATGGCACAGGTCAGGGATTCGGTCATGGGCAATAGCTCTTAAGCGGGTTGCAGCACAGAAGCCACGGGTTGGGCCTGCGCCAAGGGCTTCAGCAGCCAGTGCGACAGGGCCGGCAGTACCAGCAAGGCGCCCAGCATGTTCCACAGGAACATGAAAGCCAGCAGCACGCCCATATCGGCCTGGAACTTAATCGGCGAAAACACCCAGGTGGCCACCGCCACGGCCAGGGTCAAACCGGTCAGCAGCACCACGCGCCCGGTGAAGTGCAGGGCCATCCGGTACGACTGGGCCAGGCTCGCGCCTTTACGTAGCTCAGCCAACATCACGCTCAGGATGTACAGCGCGTAGTCCACACCGATGCCCACACCCAGCGCAATCACCGGCAAGGTCGCCACCTTGACGCCCATGCCCAGCGCCACCATCAGCGCCTCGGCCAGCACCGAGGTCAGCATTAGCGGCAGCACGGCCACCAGTACCGCGCGCCAGGAGCGGAAGGTAACGAAGGCCAGCACCACCACGGCGGCATACACCAGGAACAGCATGCGGTGCCAGGCCTCGCGCACCACGATATTGGTGGCGGCCTCGACGCCGGCGCTGCCGGCTGCCAGCAGAAACTGGGCCTTGGCACCGTCGTTGGCGGCCGCGAAGCTGTTCACGCTGTCGACCACGGCGCTGAGCGTGGCGGCCTTATGGTCCTTCAGAAAGGCATTGACGGTGAGCAGGCTGCAGGTCTCGTTGTACAGGCCGCGCGGTGCATTGCCGGTCACCATGTTCAGCATGGCCTGGTTCGGGATCAGCTCGAACCACTTGGGGTGGCCCTCGTTCAGACCGGCCAGCATCAGGCGGTTCAGGCGGGCCAGCGAGCTGGTGGACTCCACGCCGGGCAGTTGCCGCAGCTGCCATTCGAGCGCATCGACGCGCATCAGGGTGTCGTAGTCGGCACAGGCGCCGTCGGGGGTTTTAACCATCACCGCGAACACGTCGCTGCTGGCGCCATAGTGGGCGTTGACAAAGCCGACATCCCGGTTGTAGCGCGAGTCGGCGCGCAGCTCGGGCGCACCCGGGTCCAGATCGCCAATGGCCAGATGCCGACTGACCGCAAAGCCGCCAACAGCCAGTGCCAGCGACGCCAGCACGGTGGGCAGGGCCCAGCGGCGCTCGGTGAAGCGCTCGATCGCATGCCAAAAACCACTGCGTTCATGCGCGCCCGCGGCGGCGAAGTCGCGTTCCGTCTGCGCACTACGCGCGGCCGCACCGGGGCTCACGCCGGTATAGCTGAGCAGGATCGGCAGCACGATCAGGTTGGTGAAGATCAACGCCGCCACGCCGATGCTGGCGGCAATCGCCAGCTCCTGGATCACGCGGATGTCGATGGCCAGCAGCACCGCAAAGCCCACGGCGTCGGCCAGCAGCGCGGTCAGCCCCGCCAGGAACAGGCGGCGGAAGGTGTAGCGCGCGGCAATCCACTTGGGTGTACCCCGGCCTATGTCCTGCATGATGCCGTTCATCTTCTGTGCGCCGTGGCTCATGCCGATGGCAAACACCAGGAACGGCACCAGCATCGAGTACGGGTCCAGCGCATAGCCAAGCACCGGCAGCAGGCCGAGCTGCCAGACCACGGCGATCAGCGAGCTGGCCACCACCAGGGCGGTCGAGCGCAGGCAGCGGGTATAGCCGTAGACCATGGCCGCGGCGATCACGATCGCCACCGCGAAGAAGCCCAGCACCTGGCGCAGCCCGGCGATCAGGTCGCCGACGATCTTGGCGAAGCCGGTGATGTGCACCGTGAGGCCCTTGGCTTCATATTCGGTGCGCAGCGCATCCAGCTGCTGCGACAGCGCCACGTAATCGAGCTTCTTGCCCGCCGCGTCCTGGGCCAGCAGGGGCAGAAAGATCACGCTCGACTGGCCATCGAAGGCGACGATCTGGCCGATCTCCCCCGAGCGCTGCACATTGGCGCGCAAGGCCTGCAGACTGTCGGCCTGGCCGTTGTAGCCGTCGGGCACCACCGGGCCGCCTTCCAGCCCCTCTTCGGTGACACCGGTCCAGCGCATATTCGGCGTCCACAGCGACTTCATGGCCGCGCGGTCCACGCCGGGCATCAGGAACAGCTTGTCGTTCAGGCTGCGCAGCGTCTCCAGGTAAGCCGCGTCGTAAATCTCCCCCTTGGGGTTAGCCACGGCGATGCGCACCGCATTGCCCAGGCCCTTGAGGTCGGCCTGATGCGCCATCCAGTTGGCGATGTAGGGGTGGCTTTGCGGAATGGTTTTTTCGTAGCTGGCGTTGAACTGCAAGCGCAAGGCCGACCATCCGAGCAGCACCGTCACCATGGCGCATACCAGCAGCACCACACCGCGATGGTTGAACAGCGCGCGCTCCACCAGCGAGCCCGAGCGGGGGTCGAAGTCTTGCGCCAATTCGGCGGCGCTCATGGAAATTGCGGGTTTCATGGTGTCACTCTGGCAATGCCGTTCCAGCCCGCCATCAGCAGCGTGCCGTCGGCCAGCCGCAGCAGGCTGGCGGGTTGTTGGGAGCTGCTGGTGCGAACCAGCCTGAGCCGGTTGCTGCCGACCTCGGGCGTCAGCAGCTGCCCGGCCTGGTTGGCCAGCCATACCGCTTGCGTGCCTTGGCCCCCCTGGGTATCACGCAGCAGCCCCGTCACGCTGACGGGCGCCGGGTTGGCCAGCGCGGTCCAGCTTCTGCCGCTGTCGGTGCTGCGCAGCACATTGCCACGCAGCCCGGCGACCAGCCAGGCCCCGCTGGCTTCGATCGTCACGCCGAAGTAGCTGCCAGCGTAGGGTGTGGCGATGCGCTCGAAGTGCTGGCCACCGTCGGCCGAGTGCAGCAGCAGGCCTTGCTCGCCCACCAGCAGCAGCTGCGCGCCATCGCGGTACAGGGCGTAGAGATGCGCGACCTTGGGGTTGTCCAGGCGTGATGCAATGGCCTGCCAGGTGGCACCGCCGTCCAGCGTCTGCAACAGGATATTGAAAGCCCCGGCCACCAGGCCTTCGCGCTCGTTCACAAAGTGCATGGTCAGCAAGGGCTTGTCGGCGCCCTCCTGCACCATGCGCAGGGCTTCGGTCTGGTTTTTCGTGCTGCCATGGGCCTGGGCGTCCTGCAGCATCAGCTTGGCGACGCCACGGCCGTCGAGCTGGCGGCTCCAGTGCTCGCCGCCATCCTCGCTCTTCAGCACTACGCCGTAATGCCCGACGGCCCAGCCGGTGCGCGCATTGACGAATTGCACCGCGGTCAGGGTGACGCTGACCGGCACGCTGGCGGCTTGCCGCCAGCTCAAGCCGGCGTCATCCGACAGCAGCACGGCACCGCGCTCGCCGACTGCCACCACGCGCGAGCCCGCCTGGGCCAGGCCGAGCAGGGCCGCCTGGTTCACCTGGCGCAAGACCGTCGCCGGGCGCTCCAAGGGAACGGGCAAGCCGGCCTGGGCCAGTGCTGCCACCCCTGCCAGGGCCAGGCCCAGCAAAAACTTCGAACGGGACATGGTTTCGGCCCGGTTTCAGCGAATCGACTCGCCCGCCAGGGCTTCCGGCGTGAAAGTGGTGTCCGGGTAACGCGGCATCACCTTGTATTGCTCGGCGGCATCGTTCAAGGCACTGTCGTAGTACCAGGCGCCCGACAGCAGGTCATAGAAGCCAAACTGCTGCGGCGAGGTGGTACCGGGCAGGTCCGGCATCACCACCGGGTTGGCAAAACCCATCTGCCAGAGCTGCCCGTTAGCGTCCCAGTGGTCAGCCAGGGTGGCGATCCAGGTGTCCTCGTCCAGATAGTAGCGGCGCTTAGGCGACAAATGGCGCTTGCCGGCGGCGACGCTCGCTTCCACCACCCATACGCGGTGCAGTTCCCAGCGCATGGCATTCGGGTTCAGGTGGTGCGGCAGCATGGCCTCGGCCTCGGACGCCGCCAGCAGCTTATTGCCGTTGTAGGGAATCAGCATCTCCTTCTTGCCGACGATCTTCCAGTCGAAGCGGTCCATGCGGCCGTCGAACACATCGGTCTGGTCGAAGGTGGCCACGCCCGCGCTGTTCGGGGTCGGCGTGTCGCAGCAGGCATTAGGCACTTTGCGTACCCGGCGCTGGCCGGTGATGTAGACCCAGACCTGGGTCTTGTCGCCATTGACGTTCTGCCGCCCGACGATGCCCTCGCCGGCACGCAGCGCCGGGCCGGTGGTGAGGATGCGGATCGACCAGTGGTTGCCGTCGAACTTCTCGGCGCTGCCGTCCTTGAAGTAATACGGCATCTGGAAATCGCCCGAGCCAACGCCGGTGACCACCTGCTTGCCGTCGGAGGTGCCTTGCACGCCCTTGACGACCACATGCCAGGCCTCGCCGCGCCAGCGCAGCACATGGTTCCACATAGCCTCGGCGCCGCTCTTCGGAATCGGGAACGGAATGCCGCCATAGGCATTCACCGGTACCAGGTCCTTCAGCTCGGCCTTGGTGGCGTTCTTGGCGGTGTTGTCGTAGACCCACTGGGGCGCGGACGCAGTGCGGCGGGTCGGGTACACGTCAACGCGGAAGCTGTCCGGGTATTTCTTGAGCATGGCCTTGACGCCGTCCGTCAGCTTGTCGGCGTACTGTTCCATGTTCTTCGCCGTCACCTGGTACAGCGGCTTGTCGGCGGCAAACGGATCGGCACGCTTGCCGCCGTTCTTGAAGCCCGGAATCGGCGTGGTGTAGCCACCGGTCCAGGCCGGGATGCTGCCGTCCTTGTTGGCGGCTTTCTCGGCACCCAGCGGGGTCAATTCCGTTTTGAGTTTGGCTGCTTCGTCTGCGCTGACAGCGCTCCAGACTGCGGGGGTGGCGGCCAACAATAAGGCGGCCAAGGGCAACAGTTTCATTTTGAACATGGTTTTATCTCTATGGGGATGGAGGATTGGCTCCGCAGGCCGACCTGCCGAGCTCTGAATCAGAAAGTGCGGCGCACATTGAGCGACAGGTAGTCGCGGTCACCCAAGGCCTGCTTGTACGAGCGATGGCCGTTTTCAATGAATGCCCCGGCTGAACCGAAGTAATGCGTCAAATTGATACCAAAGCGCCAAACATCGAGGTAAGAGCCATTTAGACCAATGCTGAAGTCGCCGGTTTTCTTGCCCAGAAAGGCTCCGACCATCGAAGAATTGCCCGATATGCCATACCCCACACCGATCGGTACGCTGATATCCACGCCGGGGGTCACTTGGCGGTATTTCGGCTCAAACACAAAGCGAACGTTCGTCGCGTCTCGCGCGGCATTGGGATTCAAAGCCGAAGCATTTTTGGAGATCGATAAACGGCGATTCCAGGCCACCTCACCCACGAAATCCGCTTCGCGGGCCAACCAGTTGGGCCCCAAACTGGCGATCCAACTGAGATTGGCATGGGCTGATTTACCCACCGCGTACAAGGGATTCGCGCTGTTGTCGGCACCGCTCAGATCTACCTGGGCATCACTGTCCATTGGCTGATTGGTGCGCAACGATGCCTCGCCCGCCAGGTTGACGCTGCCCATGGTGGTGCTGAAGCTGCCACCGACTGCGCGAATGCCCTGGTGGAACGCCCACTGGTAGGTACCAATTTGCATGCCACTGGCGCTGACAACGGTCGCCCCCGGTTTCAGGTACAGGCCCGAAGGACCGTGGTCGTTCCACTGCACGGCGTACAAACCGTAATCCACCTCACCACCATGGAAGCGCAGCTGCAAACCACCCTGCCCGCTTTTCTTGGCCTTCATGTCGGCCTCACGGTAAAAACTGACGTTGCCGACGCCGGGTGCATAGCTGACGATCAGCCGCTCGCCGCCAGTGCCGACTGAATCCATGGCGGAGAAATAGCTGCCCGAGGCCGGCAGGCGGTCCCCCTGCCAGTCCAGCATGTAATACCCCCCCACCATCACATCGGGAGTGATTTGCACCTGACCCGACAACTGGTTGATCGGCATCATGAATTCTTTGAACTGTGCATTCGGCACGCTAGCGGCCTTGACAACGTCAATGGAAGCCTGCGCCGCAGCAATGCCGTTGGCACCCAGCATCAAGCTCTCACCATACAGCAGCGTGTGCTTGCCCAAGCGCACCGAAGCTGGCTTGTCTCCGAGCTTAAATTTACCGAATACAAACGCATCCAAAATCTCCGCATCGCCTCCATGCAACTGGCGCGTGGCTTGGGTGAACTCGTTGTAGGCGCTCGAAATAGGGTTAGCCGTCCCCGGAGAATCATTTGCATTGCTGCGGTGGTAAACGCTGTCATACCAACCGGCCGCCGATACACGTACGCCCACGTTTTGGTACGTCACGTCCAGTTCGCTCAAAATATCGAGTCGATTTGAAACCAACCCCCGTTTGAAATTGCGGCTGCCGTCGTCAGTATTGGGGAAGTAGCTACTGGAACTGGTGTTGTAGTTCGCACCGCCCACAATCGACTGTGAGGACCCCGTCAAGCGAAAGCCACTGCTGTACTTAAACGTGTTGTCCCAGACCACTTTCAGGTCCGGATTCTCGGTCTGCAGCTCAAAAGCCTGGACCGACATACCGGCAAAACCAAGCAGTGCTGCTGCGGCCAGTGCCGCACGCGGCATGGGCCTATCAATGCGGACGGGGCCGCGACGGGGAATTTCAGAATTCACAGTTTGTCTCCTCTTGGGCTTCGAAAAAGTGCGCTTCTTTGGCGCAGGACAACTATTCGGATAGGGCATCAAAGACCCTACACCGCAGTCATTTTTTTGATCTGGCGCAATCGTAGATTTCAGACACCATTCTGAAAATCAAATGTTTTCACATGCATCTATTGATGAAATCAAATGATTAAACTGAACTGCATCGAACTCGAACCGAAGGGCTCGATGTTGTTGATTTCCATCCAGAAAAAGGGGGATGCGGACAAAAACTTGGACTATCAGGAGGTAGTCCATGTATTCCTACGAAGACAGAATTCGAGCCGTCGAGCTCTACGTCAAGCTCGGCAAACGCGTCAGGCCAACCATCCGTCAGCTGGGTTACCCCACCAAGAATTCCCTAAAGGGCTGGTACCGCGAGTACCAGCAGCGGCTCGACTTGCGGGTGGGCTATGCAGGCCGGGAGCACAAGTTTTCGCAGGCGCAGAAGGAGGCGGCTGTCGAGCACTACCTCACCCACGATCGATGCATTGCTGCCACTATGAGGACCCTGGGCTACCCCTGTCGTGGGACGTTGACCGCATGGGTTCGTGAGGCCATTCCTGAGGCCAGAAGAGCCGTTGTGGGCAGTGTTGGTCAGCGAAGCTACCTCAAAACGTTAAAGCAAGCGGGCGTCGTGGAGCTTTGCACCCGGCAAGAGAGCGCGCAGGCTGTGGCCAAAAAATTAGGTGTGTGCCGGCCAACGTTGTACAACTGGAAGAACCAACTTCTGGGACGTGAAGCACCCGCATCCATGAAACACACCAGTCACTCACCGCCAGCGCCACAGCGGGCTGAGCTTGAGCGCCAGCTTGAATCGCTGCAGCGCGACATCCGGCAACTACCGCTCGAGCGGGACCTCTTGAACAAGGCCAATGAACTGTTAAAAAAAGGCCTGGGCGTCGATCTGCAACTCCTGACCAACCGGGGGAGAAGACACTGCTGATTGACGCCCTCAGAGAGCACTATGGCCTGCCAGAGCTCCTTGCCCAGTTGGGTCTTGCGTGTAGCTCGTACTCCTACCATCGGGTGCGCACCACGGTGGGGGACAAGTACCTCTCGGTGCGGCAAGCCATTACCGACATCTTCGAGTGGAACCATCGTTGCTACGGCTACCGCAGGCTGCAGGTTGCAGGCGTCTCTGACCAGGTAGCACGCCCCATTTCCGAGAAGGTGGTGCAGAGATTGATGAAGCAGGAAAGCCTGGCTGTAGCACAGCCCAAGCGGCGCAGGTACGCGTCCTACCTCGATGAGATCAGTCCAGCGCCTGCGAACATCATCAACCGCGACTTCCAGGCCGCGGCGCCCAATGAGAAGTGGCTCACGGACATCACGGAGTTCCAGATCCCTGCGGGCAAGGTGTACATGTCACCCATCATCGATTGCTTCGATGGAATGGTGGTGAGCTGGACCGTTGGAACCAGCCCAGACGCAGAACTCGTCAACACGATGTTGGATGCTGCCATCGAGACGGTGGCAGAAACCACCGATCGGCATGTTGTTCACTCCGATCGTGGCGACCACTACTGCTGGCCAGGCTGGCTATCAAGAATGAGCGACGCAAGCCTCATTCGCTCCATGTCTTGCAAGGCCTGCTCGCCCTATAGCGCGAGCCTGCGAAGGCTTCTTCGGTCGGCTGAAGACCGAACTGTTCTATCCTCGGGACTGGAAGAGCACCACCGTTGAACAATTCATTGAGGTGGTAGATTCCTACATCCGCTGGTACAACGAGAAGCGGATCAAGATCTCTCTAGGCTCTCTCAGCCCCATCGAATTCCGGGTGAGCCTCGGGCTAGCGGCATAAAACCAGTCCAAGTTTTTATCCGCCCCCCCATAGTCGCCTGTGAGTTCTGAAGATGACAGATATACGAAAGTGCTGCGAACGTAGTTCAAGCCTTGCCCAGCACAACTGGCTCCCGTACCACCGGCCTCTCACGTAGAAACACAAAAACCACCACCGCCGTCAGCACCGTCACCCCCGCCAGCCCATACAGCAGATAGTTGAAAGCCATGCCATAGACCTGCAACACCATCTCGGTACTCAGGCCGGGTAGCAAGGCCTGCGCCTGCGCCAGGCCGCCGGTGGCCAGGCTTTGGGCGGCTTGCGAGACTGCGCTGTCGGCCACGCCGGGAGCCGCAATCGCCAAGCCATGGCCGACCAGGGTCGCCAGCACCGCGCCGACGACCGCCAAGGCCAAGCCCTCACCAGCGACGCGCACCGTGCCGAAGATGCCGGTGGCCATACCGGCGCGTTCGCGCGGCACGACGCTGACCGCCAAACCATCCATCAGCCCCCAGGGCAGGCTGATGCCGCTGCCAATCAGCAGCAAAGGCAGGGCCAGCGCTGCCGCTGGTGTGCCCGGTGCGCACTGGCCCAGCCACAGCAGGCCGGCCGCACACACCAGCAGCCCGCTGCCGCACAAGGCCGCCGCCGAGAACCAGCGCGTCAGATACGCCGCCAGCAGCGGCAGCACCAGCAGCGGTGCCGACAAGGCCAGCAGCGCCTGCCCGGCTTCGGCCGCGCCATAGCCTTCCACGCCCACCAGCCGCAGCGGCAGCAACACCAACAACACCACGTAGGCATAGGCCGGCGCGGCGGCCAGGCACTGCACGCCGACAAAGCGCGGATAACAGAACAGGCTCAGGTCCAGCATAGGCCGCACCACCCGCCGCTCGGTGGCAACAAAGGCCGCCAGCAGCAGCGCCGACGCAGCAAATACCGCGAGGCTCCAGGCACTGCCCCAGCCCCACACCGGCGCCTGCAGCACCGCAAAAGTGAACAGCGCCAGCGCCCCAGTGAAAGTCGCGGCACCCGGCACATCCAGCCCGGAGGCCTGCGGGTCGCGCGACTCTCGCATGCACAGCGCACCGATGCCGGCGGCCAGCCCACCCACGGCCGCCAACAGCAGGCCGAAGCTGCGCCAGCCTTGGGCTTCAATCAGCCGCCCGACCAGCAACGGGCCGAACGCCAGGCCCACGCCGAAGGTGGTGCCCAGCAGGCTGAAGGCGCGGGTGCGGGCGGCGCCGTCAAACGCTTGCGCCAGCGCTGCCGAGCCGCCAGCAAATGCGGCTGCGCCACCCAGGCCTTGCAACAGGCGCAGCAGATCCAGCCAGACGATGCTGGGCGCAGCGCCCCAGGCCAGCGAGGCCAGCACGAACAGCGCCAACCCGCCGAGGAACACCTTCTTGCGCCCATGCGCGTCGCCCAACGCGCCGCAGGCCATCAGGCAGGCGCCGAAGGCCAGCATGAAGGCATTCGTCACCCAGTTCAGCTGCACCGGGCTGCCGCCCAGCGACTGGTGGATGGCCGACAAGGCCAAGGCCGGCCCGGTGAAGGCTAGCGGCATGGCCAAGGCTGCCAGACAAACGCTGACCAGCAGCGCAATGCGCTGGCGCCGGGATGAATACAGAACAGAAGCAGAAGCCATGGTGGTCCATTGGAATAATCAGATGGCCATCGTATTGGCGCTGCAATCATTGACAAAGTGGCCTAAGCTCTACTCTTTACGGACTGAAAGTTGTGAATGGCCGAAGATAGCTTCGACAATCTGGTGGGGCTTACCTCGTTTGTGCGCGCGGCCGACGCGTGCAGCTTTGTCGCCGCGGGGCGGCTGCTGGGCATCTCCGCCTCGGCCGTGGGCAAGAACGTGGCCAAGCTGGAGACGCAACTGGGCGTGCGCCTATTCCATCGCAGCACCCGCCACATCCGACTCACGGCCGAGGGCGAAATCTTCTGCGAACGGGCGCGCCGCATCCTGGACGACCTGGCCGACGCACGGGCGATGATGCAGCAGTCGGCCCAGGCGCCGCAGGGCCGCTTGCGGGTCAGCCTGCCGGTGATCGGCTACCGTTTTTTGCTACCGCATCTGCCCGAATTCAGCCAACGCTACCCGGCCATCGAGCTGGACCTGGACTTCAACGACCACTTGGTCGATGTGATTGAAGACGGCTTGGATGTCGCCATCCGCAGCGGCGAGCTGGCCGACTCCGGGCTGCTGGCGCGCCGGCTTGGGCCGTTTAGGTTGATGCTGCTGGCCGCACCGGCCTATCTGGCGCAGCACGGTATGCCAGCCACCCCCAACGATCTGGCCGACCATGCCTGCCTGCGCTTTCGTTTCCCCAGCAGTGGCAAGCTGCAGGAATGGGTGTTACGCGAAGACGAAGTGTTGACGGCGCCCAGTACGCTGGTCTGCAACAACATGGAGGCCATGCGCGAGGCCTGCATCGCCGGCTTGGGCGTCGCCTATATGCCCGACTTTCTGGTCCGCGACGCGCTGAGCAGTGGCGCACTCAGCCCGGTGCTCGCGCAATACGGCGACCTGGGAGGCCAGTTCTGGATGCTGTGGCCCGCCAGCCGCCAGCTCTCGCCCAAGCTGCGGGCGTTTGTGGACTTCATGGCGCCGCGTTTGCTGGCTGCGACGGAGTAACCATCCACGGCGCCCCCAGGGGTCTCTCTATTCGTTGACCAGCCATTTGACGCACGGAAGCTACTAACTGAACTACGCGAGAGCACTGGTCTAAGCGTTGACCAAAACGGTTCAGAAATCAACTCCCGCGAATACTTATGGATATCGAAGGTGCGAAATGCATCTCGTTCTCGAAGATTGCATCGTTACCGTAAATCACAACTTCGATACCGACATGACTTCGTCCACGTAGGGAAACGACTATCGAAGTGGTTCCAGGGGCTTGGCCCCTTTCTGTCGCAACCACGTTATCGAAGGTAGACGGTGACGAAAACTGGTTAGGTTTCGGAAATGCTTCGTTACCGAAAATCGCCCGTGCATTCCACCGATTTTCCGATACCGACGGCGACATCGCTTGCGTAAGCTGCATCGAAATCGAAGTATTCTTCGTGGACGAAGATTGCGGTGTCGATGCGGCACTCACGTTTGCATCCACTACGGCGACTGTTATTCCCCTCCTTCCGGGACTCGCCAGCAGTCTGCTCTACGGCGGCGCAGTTGCTTCGCTCACGATGTGCTGCGGGTGGCATTAGTCACTGCCCTGCGCCCGCTTCACATGTTGGGGGGATAATGGCCCTGAAACAGACTCAAGCCCATGTTCGCGGATACAAGCGGACTAGATATGTATGCACGCTCTCGGCTGACAAGAGGTCGTCCTCGAAAGCCTTGAGCGTATCGTCAAGCCAGACGGTTATGGTTTTACGGTTTCACCAGCAGATCATCAGGGGTCTTGCCGCTCTCCAACGCTGCTTTGAACCAGCGTGGCCGCATGCCGTGCCCAGTCCAAGCATTGCCAGCCTCGTCCCGATACTTGATGACGCCCTTCGACTTCGCTTTCTTGCCGGCGGCTGCGCGGACGGGAGTGCCGGTAGTGGCCTTACCCTTGCGTTTGCTGACCGCCCGCGGAACATTCCCGAAGAGGTCCTCTACGGTGAGTCCATAGAAATCAATGGCGACCTTGATCCGCTCGATAACGCCTCCGACTTCCTTCTCCCGGATGGATGCGGCTTCTTTTTGCAGCTTGTCGATTTGCTTTTGGATACTGAGCAGAGTCTTTGTCATAGATATTCCTGAAGGAGAATGTTGAAGCATAAGAGAAAGGACGCACATGGCGTCCTTTGCTCGGGTCAAATTTCCTGTTCCTTATAGCGCTAGCCTACGAAGCAGGGGCAACTGGTTTAAACCGCCGCGTCCTTGAGCTTCTTGAAGAAGGTCGCACGGAGCTTCACCGTGGCAGGCTTGGCTTTGAAAACCTGCTCTTCCTTGGTGAACGGATTGATACCTTTGCGGGCCTTCTTGGCCGGCACCTGGATGGCCGCGACGCGCACCAGGCCAGGAATGGCGAACTCGCCAGCCCCCTTTTTGTGCAGCGATGCCAGCATCGTCGCTTCCAAAGCGGCTAGCACGGCACGCACGCCCTTGAGCTCTACGCCAGACGCTGCCGCCAGATGCGCAGTCAGCTGGGTTTTGTTGAGCTTGTCTTTGAAAGGCTTGGCCTTGACCGGCTCGACAGCTGCTTTGGCAGCGACCGCTTTAGCCGGTGCGGCTTTCTTGGCCACGGTGGTTTTCTTGACAGGTGCCGCGGTCTTGGCGGGTGCTTTTTTGGTGGTTGCCATGTAATCTCATTCGTTGGTTAGGTACGCAGACCCGATTGGGTCGCAAAATTATTTTAGAGGCAACGCAAATGTGCTCACCAATCTAGCGTAACGATCTGCACAGGGTACTCGCCGCCGAGCTGAAAGCAAGACCGTCGAACTTAGAAATCTGCCAGGTAGAACTGAGCGACAAGGGAAGATGAAATCGTAGGTTCATCAGAAAGACTGGACATGAACCGTTACGGAGGACTCCATTGTCAAAGGCATGGAGTGGGAGGACGGCCGATTCGTTCTGTTGACACCCCAAGAACTAGAAACTACGTATCCCCAAACTGCCCAAACGATTGGGCGCATACCGCGTGAACTCGTTGATGTCTTGGCAAGAATCTCCTACTGCTCATATGACATCGCGCTATCGATGTGCAGTTCCCGGCATGGGTGGCTGCATCGGCTGCCTCGGCTATGCGTTTGATCACATCCTTTGCCAAGACCGACCTACGCTGTAGTCTTTCTTCTTGAATGTTGCCGACTTCGAGCAACACCGCGTCGGAATCTTGCGTCCACGCTTTCTTGAACTTCTTGACATGCTCGACTTGGATGTCCAGAGGCGACGGAAACGCTTCGACCGCGGCTTGCCGCAGACTACTTACATCGAGTGCCCGACTGATGGCCGCTTGACTCATCCCACGCTGGGCCGCCAGTTCAACCTCGAATAAGCTCCCATGATTCGCGCGTCATACTGCGTTCGGTAGCTCCGATTCAAGGAAGGAGAATTTCTCGCCGAAGAAGGGGATCCCGCGCAATGTCTTGCTCACGAAAGGGGAAATGCAGCCAATCCTTTTTGGCGTATCGTGCAACAGGAGCGCTCCCGCCGCCGTTTATGACCGCTGTTTCGCGCTCGCCATGCGCAAGTAGAGTGCGTGCTTCCACGCCTCGCTTGTCAAAGTACACGATCTGGAGATAGGTATTGCCGTGGGAACGATCACCCATGGTGTAGTCCCCCCCATTGGCGCAGGCCACGGTGAAGTATCCCTCTGCGTCGCAGCCTCCGAACAGCTGAACCTTGCGACCTTCGCTGCGAGCGAAGCGTCGCGCTCCCAGCGGCGTGTCGAGCGCCACGCCTTTTTGCCGCATGTCTTCGATTGCGCCAGCCAACGCACGCGCCACGCGCGGATCTGCCGCATTGACGCCGTCAGGCGTCTGCAGCGGCACCTCCGGCGAGAACGCCTTCGTGTAGAACTCAGCAGCAGGAATCTGTTGCAGCTTGGCCCAGAAAACGTCCCACAACAGTGCCCCCCGGTCCTGTGCACCCGCACGGTTTGACCAACTGCGAAGTACTTGGCAGGCTTGCTGCACGTCGCGTGTCAACGCCACTTGGCCTGACATACAGACACGATTGAGCAAGGGTTGCTTGAACTTGTCTGCGGTATAGGAGCGGGCCTCTAGGGTCTTCTGCATCAATCGATCCGCCAGCCCCTTTGCAGAACCTGCCCCTTCACTCGCGAGTTCACTCGCAATACGATGTCCCTCTCTTCCGCGCATCGAGAGCGACCGCCCCTCACCACCGAGGATAGATGCAAAACCGGTCAAAGGCTGCACCGGGTTGGTCAACCAGTAGCTGTCATTCATGTTGGCAACGTAGTCCTCACGCAGCGTGCTGGGTAGTCGGTCGGCAGACATGCTGCCAGGTTGCCCAGAAGCCACCCCGGTCTGCCACTCGCACGCCGATCGGCTGCCGTCGAGCAGTGGCGTGGCTGGATCGATCGCGGCAAAGGTCTTTGACAGGGGCGTCGCGCAGGCGGCCCGCAGATCGTCCGACACACCGGGTACCGCGCCAATGTCGGCATACCAGACGCGACCATCGCCGCGACCGATCGCCGCCGTATTGACCCAAGGCATGGCTACCTCCTGCTTCTGGATCTCCATGAACTC
The DNA here is from genome assembly GCF_900104385.1 of Rhodoferax sp. OV413. GTDB lineage: Bacteria > Pseudomonadota > Gammaproteobacteria > Burkholderiales > Burkholderiaceae_C > Rhodoferax_B. The sequence goes on from NZ_FNJA01000005.1 coordinate 407,811, forward strand.
ATCGAGAGAACGAGCCTGATTCCATCGGAAAAAATTGCGAAAGATTCGAAGGTTGTCGGCATTGATGTCGCGGATTGCAATGGATTTACGTGTGCTCCATCCTAACGCGCCATTGCGAGCTCCAAGGTCAACCATGGGGCCAAAGCGTGTGCGATAGAGACTGCGATGAACAACCTCGACGGAGCCATTGGGTCTGCGCACGTCAACGGTCAATGACTGGATGCGCATAGGTTCGGACACGCCATCGACCAAATAGCGCGTGGCATCAACCGGATCTAGCGTCAACTCGAACAGCCCGAAGCGTCGAGCCGCCGATACAGTGTGGCTCCATGCTACGTCGTTGTTAAAGCCAATCATAATCACTGGAATGCCGAGAAATGAGACCCCTGCCACGTCCATTTTCCCAGGTAGCGTCAGATGTGCCTGGTAGAAGCGGTCCGGACCACCCCAGTACCAATGCGGGTTGCCGAAAAGTACGCCCCCGCGCTCGCCGGTGGCCGACTGACCGAAAGCCATCACATTGCTGCCGATGCCGCGCGCATCGCCCACTGGGATGTCAAGCCTCGATGACAGCGAGATCTTGTCCGTCGCTGCTGGCGGAGCAGCCGCGGCGGGTTTCGCGTTCACGATCTCGGATACAAAGTGCGTGTACCCACCTGCCAGACCTGCGGCGATCATGCGCCGATAGACATCGTCCGGCTCTATCGCTTGAACCCATGGCGCATCGGCGCAGGCATGCCTTGCGCCTTTGCCACGCCTGTACTGCTGGAGCGCGCGCAGATGGCGGTTATAGCCTTCCGCATAGCCCGCTATGAGTTCGTTGAGATCGGCCGGCTGCTCGCGCTTCAAGGCCTCTACCGCATCCGGTCCTGCAAATGCCTTGAAGAAGAGATCGAGATCGAGGTTGGGAGGATTACCGAAGGTCGACCGTGTAGTCGGCTTTCCATCGGCACCAAAGTAAAGGGACCGCTGCCCACGGTAAGTCACAAAAGCATCGGCCAGGGTGCAAAGCGTGTCCTCGGCCTGTGCCTGGCCGTAGCCAATGCCCAGCCCATGCCAAGTGTTCGCACGCACATGGGGAATACCGTCGCCGGTACGGCGTATTTCGATCGAAGTCGTCGACACTCCACTACCCGCCCATGCTGGAGAAGGGCTAATAAATTCAGCGACCAGTACCATGAAGGCCGTGCAACGACCCAACATCCTGGCATGCCTCCCCCTCAACCTCAAGCGGCGAGACCCGACGGAACGCGGGCCCGCTCTTCCACGATGCGCCCGGCCGCCATGAGAACCACACGATCAGCCACGTGAAAATAGCGGTCATCGTGCGAGATGACAACCAGCGAATGTCCCTTTGCACGCAGTTCGGGCAGCAACTCGGTGTAGAAAAGGTGACGAAAGCTCGGGTCCTGATCAGCAGCCCACTCGTCGAAAACCAGCACAGGGCGACCTTCAAGATAGGCATGCACCAGGGCCAAGCGCTTACGCTGGCCGGTCGACAGGTCTGTGGTGCTGAACGCGCCATCCTTCACTGACACCTTATGAGCGATCTCAAGCCGCTGCAGATAGGGCAAAGCGGACTCGGGCAGCGGCTGTTGCCGTCCTTCCTCGCCGACCACGAGGTCTTCAAACAGATAAAAGTCGGAAAACACGGTGGTAAATAGTTGCCGATAATCGTCGCGCGTTTCTGGCGTCACAGGCTTACCGTCTAGCAGCAGTTCACCCTGCTGCGGTGCGTAGAGGCCAAGCAGCAGCTTAACGAGGGTAGTCTTGCCGGAGCCGTTGTCTCCGACAATGAAGACGATCTCGCCGCGGCCGATCCGCAGGTCAACCGGGCCTAGAACGAAGGCTTCGCCGCCTTCGGGAACATCGAAGGCATAGCGCACGCCGCGGAGTTCGATGCCGTTGCACAGCCTCGGAGAAATTGCGGGGGAATCAAGGTGCAGGTGCGGTTCTGGTGTTTCGAAACGGGCCGATAGGTCGGCGATGCGGCTAAAGGCCACCCGAGCACGGCCGAGACGCGCCATGGCGCCGATGATCTGGTCCATGGGGCCCTTAATGAACAGCAGGATCAACACGAAGCCGCTAAGCACCGCCGGTTCGGTAGGGCGCCACGCGGCCCAGCTCAGAATCAGCGCAATCAGCAAAAAGAACAGAGCCGAACCAAAGGACGCCGCGAGCACGAAAATGTTGATGGCTCGCCGATTGATATCGCGGATGGAATCAACAGTGCGCTCGATCTGTCCTTCGTACACACTGATCCGGCGGGCGCGGTGCATGCGCAGTTCCTTGGCGCCTTCGCTGATGCCTCGATAGGCTTTGTGCAGCAACTCTTCCTCCTCGCGCGACTTGAAGAAACCCGAGATACCGATGCCATGCGCCCGAGACTGCACCACCACGCCGATCAGCAGCGCCACCGCCAGCAATCCGAACAACGGCAGCGACAGCCATGCAAGATAAGCCAAGCAGCCCAGCGTCACAGCCAGTGAAATCATGGTCGCGGCCAGCATAAAGGCTACGTCGCTGATCATGTCCACGTCCTGTGTGAGCACCGGCATCAAGCGATGCGTGCGGTAGCGCTCAAGCGCATCGATAGGCGCCGCAAGTATCTTTAGCGCCAGATCTTTACGGACTTGCGCAACCAAGCGCTGGCCCACAATGTTGTTGGACATGTCTGACACCGCACGCCCAAAGAGCGCACCGAAGCACAGCGCTATGAAGGTCACCAGCAGTCCGCCCGCCATGCCACCGGGCCGATTGAGCACTTCGTTGATGGTGGCGAGCAGCGCAACTGTCGCGGCGCCTGCGCCGATGCCGGTGACGGTCGAGAGCGCGATCCAAAAAATGTACGGCTTCAGGAGCCGGAGGATACTGGGAGCTTGCGGGCTGGCGGGTTGAGTATGCATGACCGGTAAGACGTTTCTATGGTCCGGGTGTTTAGCCGCAATATATTCGCAGTGGCACGTAACTGCATGCCTATGCAGCTACTGCAGCGTCTGCTCCTGAATAGGCTCGTCACCTGGTCTCGATCCGGTTATCGCGGCGCCGGCCAGTGCCCAAAGGGTCAGGGCATCGTCGAGCGCACGCACGTGCGTCGCATCGCGCCCCAGCCACATGACCAATTTTTCCGCGCCCTCAAGCGACGGCGCGTCATGCAACTCACGAAAGAGCCGCCAGGCCTGACTGAAAGTCGGATCAGAAGAAAAGCGGTGTCGGGAGGTCATGGCATTCGGGAACTGGGCAGCTATGGATGCATGGATAGACGCGACCCTACTGGCGCTTGTTTAGCGCCTGTCATCCGCATGTCGCAATTCCGTGCGCTTTTCCACACCCAACCGGTAGAACTCTAAGCCGCCCCATCCAAAAGTTGAATATCAACTGCGCGGTCACGCCCGGGACTTCCCCATGGCTTCTCTGCTGATGTTGACCCGGGCAGTTAAACAAACGGGCTGTACCCGCGTCATTGCGGGTAAGCATTCTTTTCTCAATGCCACTGAATTCTTTCATGCCCCTGCATCCCGATCTCGAAGCCTTCCTCGAACTGGCCGCCCTTGCCGAGGAAGAAGGACGCCAACCGATGAGCGCGATGTCACCCGTCGAGGCACGCATCAGCTATAACCAGTCAACGCTGGTTCTGGATGGTATCGGCCCCGCAGTACCGGTCCAAGAAATCGCGCTAGCTGCCAGGGATGGCGCCGCACTGCCCGCGCGGCTATACCGCTGTCCCGGAACGCATTCAGGTACGCCATTGCCGACGCTGCTCTATTTCCACGGCGGTGGTTATGTCGTTGGTGGGCTCGACTCGCACGACGCGCTGTGCCGCACGCTAGCCCATCGCACGCCTTGCGCCGTACTAGCGGTGGACTACCGGCTGGCGCCGGAGCACAAATTCCCCACTGCATTCCACGACGCCGAGGACGCAGCGCTGTGGCTGGCGGCGCACGGCGGCGCGCACGGGCTGGACACCGAACGCGTGATCTTCGGCGGCGACAGCGTCGGTGGTACGCTGGCCACCGCGCTCACCATCGCTGCGCGCCTGGCAGGACGAACGCAGCCGCTGCTGCAGTTGCTGCTGTACCCATGTACCAGTATTCGGCAGGACAGCGACTCTCATCGACGCTATGCCAGTGGACACCTGCTTGAGCAACGCACGTTGCAGTGGATGTTTAACCACTATCTGCGCAGCGATAGCGACCGCCAGGATTGGCGCTTCGCTCCGCTGGCGGCGCAAGATTTGTCGGGGCTCGCACCCGCACACATCGTGCTGGCGGAATACGACCCACTGGTCGACGAAGGTCACGCATATTCGGAGCGGCTGCGCTCCGCAGGCGTACCCACACAAGTCGACATCCACGCGGGCATGGTCCATGACTTCGCCCGCCTGAGCCAGGTGGTGGACGAAGCCGATGCGCTGCGCTCGGCTCTCGCGCAGACGCTGGCTGCGGCGTTCCAGCGGCCTGCGGCATCCCCACAACCGGACGTGTGGGTCTTCCACGCGCACCCCGACGGGCTCCCGTTCGAAGTACGGCTCGGTGCAAAAAAACTGACGGTTGGCCATCCGGGCGCTTTGGAGCGAACCAGTCACTGGACCCTGCACGAGCAGCCGGGCGCACCGCGCCTGGAATGGACGCGTGAGGGAGGGGAAGACCTCCCGGAGTCCCATCTGTTGGCGGCTATCGAGGCGACCTTCGCTCGCCATCCGGAGTGCAAGACGCTGTCACTGAATGCACCTCCGGAAAGCCTCGTTCGTTTGCTGGACGTTGGTGCGGTCCAGCTTCATTCCAACGCGCACGCAAGCGTGGCACGCGAAGCCTTCTGGCAACTCCCCCGCTTATGGCAGCGCAAGCCGCGCGAGCCTTTCGTACAACGCTATACCCTGAGCCAGGGCAAACGCCATCCCCTGCGGCCAGCGAAGCCGGCGGGCACGGTCTACCAACGCCACATCCCTTGGTTGTCACAGACACTGACGTTCGATACCGTCGACATCGAGCGAGACCTACCCACATTCAACCGCTGGATGAACGACCCAGTGGTCGCGCACTTCTGGGAAGAGCAAGGCGACTTAATACAACACCGCACCTACCTCGAGGCCATCAACGCTGACCCGCGCGTCACCGGGCTCATCGGCCGATTTGACGGCGAAGCCTTCGGCTATTTCGAGGTTTACTGGGCCAAAGAAGATCGCATCGCGCCTTTCTGCGAGGCCGGTGACCATGACCGAGGCTGGCACGCGCTGGTCGGCGAGGCGCGCTTTCGCGGTAAGCCTTTTCTCACAGCTTGGATGCCGTCCATATCGCACTACCTCTTTATCGACGACTGCCGCACCCAGCGCATCGTAATCGAGCCCCGCGCGGACAACCGCAAGATGATCAATAGCCTGGGCCGCTGCGGTTACGCGCACGTCAAGGAATTCGACTTTCCACACAAGAGGGCCATGCTGGGCGTACTGCTGCGCGAACGCTTCTTCGCCGAGTCCCTCTGGATTCCCCAAGATGGCAACACCATCTCGCCACCTTCGGCCTAGCACGCCAAACTCCCCATTGAGGACACCCCATGCAAATCCATGACCTGATCGGCGTCGGCTTCGGCCCGTCCAATATTGCGCTGGCCATTGCCCTCGACGAAAAACGCCACCAGGGCCAGTTCGTAGATGCCTTGTTCATCGAGAAACAGCCGGGTTTCGTCTGGCACAAAAACATGCTGCTGGACAACGCGCACATGCAGATATCCTTCATAAAGGACCTAGCCACGTTGCGTAATCCGTCGAGCCGCTTTACTTTCCTGAACTACCTGCACGAAAAACAGCGCCTGCAAGACTTTGTCAATCTCAAAACCTTCTTCCCAAGCCGGCACGAATTCAACGACTATCTGGGCTGGGCTGCAGCGCAGTTCGAAGACCGTTGTGCCTACGGCGAGGCCGTATTCGAGGTTGTGCCGGAAATGCGCGGCACCGAGGTGCAAATGCTGCGCGTGCGTTCACGCGATGCAGTTGGTGCCGTTCGCGAGCGACTGGCCCGTAACCTGGTGGTCAGTGTGGGAGGTATGCCCAACGTCCCGACGCGCTTCCAGCCGTTCCAGGACGACGCTCGGGTGTTCCATTCGAGCGGCTACTTGGCGGCAATTGCACGGCATCCAAAGGCCGAACGCATCGCCATCGTCGGCGCGGGCCAGAGCGCTGCCGAGATCTTCATGGACCTACAGAGCCACCCGAACAAACCCGAAGTCGACCTGATCATGCGGGCACGTTCGATCAAACCATCGGACGACAGCCCCTTCGTCAACGAAATCTTCAACGCCGACTTCACCGACTTCGTGTTCAACCGATCTGGGCCAGAGCGAACAGAGCTACTGGAAGAGTTCTGGCATACCAACTACGCCGCCCCCGACCTGGAGTTGATCCAGCAGATTTTCAATGTGTTTTACCGCCAGCGCGTGGCCGGCGTCGCGCGCCACGCTTTCCTGCGCCGCCATGAAATTTCGACGGTACGCGCTACGCCGGATGGCATACATCTATCGCTGCACGACCTCAACACCAACCAGCGCAGAAACAAGGCGTACGACGCGGTGATCCTCGCTACCGGATATAGGCGCGACAGCCACAAGACGCTGCTAAACCCGCTCGCTTCATACCTGGGTGACTTCACGGTCGACCGCAACTACCGGCTGCAAGGGACGCCAGAGCTGAAATCCGGCATCTTCCTGCAAGGCGCTTGCGAAATGAGCCATGGACTGAGCGACACGCTGCTATCGGTCACAGCCATCCGGTCCGACGAAATTGGCCAGGCGCTGTTGAATACTCAGCCACGCACAACGCAAACGTACGCCGCAGGGCGCTCGCCGTACGTGGCGACTGTTCTCTGACAATCGAAAAATCACGGCTCGGTGCTACACTTAATAAGAATCGTTCTTATTAACACCCTCCCCGGGGACTACCGATACGCCATGTCATCGCCACCAGTTCGTCATTCCTTGCGAGGAGCGGCGACCTCGCCGGCTTGTGCTGCGGCCGGCCTACGGGGCCCATCGTCGATACTTGCGAGAAGGCGACCGGATGCGTGACCTCGTCCAGGAACTTGTAGCCCATTACGCGGACTTGCGCCGCCAACTGACGCGCGACCTAAGGGATCCCCACTATGCGGCTGACATCGCCCAATCGAGCTTCGAACGGGTCTACGCTCAGGCACTCAAGTCGCGCGACGACACGCCGAATGACGCCAAGAACCACAGCAGCATCGAATCGCCCCGCGCCCTGCTCTTCCGAGTGGCGCGTAACCTGTGCATCGACGAAGCACGCCGCCGCAAGGTAGCGCAAGAATGGGCCGGGACCCATGCCACCATCGGTATGCACCACGCAGCACCGTCGAGCGAATTCGTTCTGGCGCAGCAGCGCGTGCTGATGCGCGTGGTCGAAACTATGGAAAAACTCCCACCGCGCCGGCGCGAGGTCTTCCTGCTATTCCGCGCCTACGGCCACACTCGAGTTGAAATCGCCCAGCACCTGAATATCACCGAAATGGCCGTAGCCAAGCACTTGCTGCGCGCCACCATAGATTGTTCGCGAGTATTCGCCGAACTGCGCGCGGAGCTGATTGAGCCGCATTACGTGCAGAACCATTTGGGCTTCGGTGCAGCACTGGCCGAAGACTTCTTGTGAACGGCGGTACGGCGTTGAGCGTACCGCGCGAACGGCTGGTAGAGCGTGCGCTCGCGCTGATTGTCAAAGGAGAAATTGCACCCGGCACGGCTGCTCAAGACGCCCGCATGGCGCTGAACCAATGGCGTAACAAGTCGCCCGAGCATGCGGCGGCCTTACTGGAAGCGCGCCATCGCTGGGATGCGCTCGGCGGTATGGCCGACGGGTTGCGCGCGCATTTCGACGCACCGGCGGCTCACACTACGGCTGCAGCGGTTTCCGCTTCGAGCGACAGGCCGGAGCGCCGCAAGCTGCTGCTCTCCATCGCAGGCATGCTGGGCTGCGGACTGGTTGCAGGCCGTGGCGTGCAGTGGTACTGGCAACAACCGGTCTTTCGCGCGGCTTACAGCACAAGCACCGCGCAAATGATCAAGCTGGCATTGGTGGACGCCGCCAACGGCACGGCGGGCACCCAACTTGAGCTGGCACCGCAAAGTGTGATCAACGTTGCACTGTACCGGCAGCGCCGCGTCGTCGAAATGGCGCGTGGCGAGGTGCGATTCGATGTGGCCCACGACACGCAACGCCCCTTCCTGGTGCTCACACGCGGCGCCATCATCGAGGTGGTCGGCACAGTCTTTACCGTGCGTGACCGCGGCGGCCCGATCACCGTCGGAGTGGAGCAAGGCCACGTGCGCGTGCAAGTCCGCGCCCGCAATGGCACGGAAACACCCCAGTTAGAAGTCATCGACCTGCGCCGAGGCGAACTCGTGGAAGTGCGAGACGGCCACGCCGATGCGGTAAGGCAATCCGATACGCAGGCCCTCTCGGCCTGGCGCGACGGCTGGTTCGTTTTTGAGAACACGCCGCTGGGCGACGCGCTAGCGGTCGTCAACAGCTATCGCAACCAACCGATCATCAGCAACGATCCGAACATCGATGCATTGCGCCTTTCGGGTCGCTTCCGCACCAACGACTCGGTCGGCCTCGTGGCGCTGCTGCCGACGATCCTGCCGGTAACGGCCATGCCTCGGCCGGATGGCAGCGTGGAACTTCTGGCGCGCTGAAAAGGGGCGTACCGCCGATGCGGCACGTCGAGGCCGACAAAGGTGTCTCTGTTTGGCGAGTTCAAACGTCTTTACTGGAGAAGCGCCAAGGCTACGGGATTCCGTGCGTTCTTGCGTCAATCAATGAATACGTCTCATTTACTAAATTCGGAGCCTCTACCTATGCGTTATTCACCTCGTCGCCACCTGCTGAACGCAGCGCTTGCCGCAGCATTCGGAACCACCTTCATGAGTTGGAGCGGTCTTGCCTCGGCGCAGTCGCCCGCGCAGGCTATTGGGTCAACTTTCGACATAAGCCTGCCAGCCCAACCGCTGGCGGCGGCGCTCAATGAGCTTTCCCGGCAGACAGGCACCCAGGTACTCGCTTCGGGAGATCTGGTCGAACGCCTCAGCGCACCGGCCGTATCGGGGCGACTGACACTTCAACAGTCATTGGACCGGCTGCTGGCCGGCAGCGGACTCTCCGCCGTTCGGGAAGGCAGTGCAGTGGTCATCCGCGCCGTGCCTTCAGCGTCCGGCACGACCACCCTGCCAGCAGTTGTAGTAACAGCCAAATTTGAGGCCGACTCCACGGCGACGCTCCAGCAGGAAGGCACGGCTGCCGACGGCTACCGTGTAGAAACCATTTCGTCGGTCGGTGCCTTGGGTAGCATGAGTCTGCAGGACACGCCGTTCTCCATGAGCGTGGTGCCGCGCGAGCTGATCGAGAACATCCAGGCGCAGTCGCCCGACGATGTCTACAAGCTCAACCCCTCCACCTTGTCACACGTACCGCAGGCCTCCAGCTATGCCCCGATGGTGAAGATCCGGGGCTTCAACATCTACGATCGCGCCGAGGACGGACTGCGCCGCTCGTACGGTATGGCCGCCTCGATGGAAGACAAAGAGCGCGTTGAAGTGCTGAACGGCCCCTCCGGCTTCCTGTTCGGTGCCGCCTCGCCCGGCGGCATGGTGAACTACGTGAGCAAACGCCCCACGCAGGAGCGCATGAACAGCGTCACCCTGGGCAATTACGGCGGCAGCCAGGCCTTCGTGCACGGCGACTTCGGAGGCCAATTTGATGCCGATGGCCGGGTCGGCTACCGCGTCAACCTGGTTCGCCAGGATGGCAAGACCACCGTCGACGACCAGAAGATTGACCGCACGCTGGCCAGCCTGGCGCTGGACTTCAAGGTCAACAACCGGCTCAAGCTTGAACTCGACGCGTCCTATAGCGACTACGGGATGCAGGCACCCACCCAATACTGGCTGTTTCGCGAGGGCGTTCCGCGCATCACGCCGGATTCCAGCAAGAATTGGGGTCAGCCTTGGACCCAGGATCAGATCATCAGCCGCAAATGGACGACCAAGGCGATTTTTGAGGCCAGCGACAACCTCACGCTGCGCCTGGCCTACCTGCACGACGACCAGGACCGTCCCAAGCAGGATCACACCCTGAACTCGGTTCGCTCAGCCACTGAGTATTACCAGCTTCGCCAGAAGGTCGGCCCCCAGAGAACGGAGTCCGAAGCCTGGCAGGCGCTGGCGGACTTGTCGTTCGATACCGGCTCCGTCGGCCATAAGCTCACATTGGGCTACTTCGGCTTTTCGGAAAAGCAATGGCAAAGCAGCTATGTTCCGAATACGGGCTACCTCGGCCCCAACGCATTCAGCGCGCCAACGCATGTGCCTGAACCGAATTGGCCGGCCATGTCCGCCAACGCTCAGTATTACGGGGGCAACGCCAGCAACCACAACCTCGTGATCGGCGACATGCTGCGTTTCAACGACCAATGGTCCGTGCTGGCGGGTATCAACCGTAGCACCATCAAGGGCAGCTCCCTGGACGCAAGCGGCGGTGCCCTCCAGCCGGACTATGACAAGTCACGCAACTCGCCCAATGCCTCCCTGATCTTCAAGCCTATCCCTTCGCTGACGACATACGCGACATACATCGAGGGCCTGGAGCAAGGTGGCGTCGCACCATCCACTGCCTCCAATTCCCTGGCCATCATGCCACCCATGCAAAGCAAGCAGAAAGAACTGGGAGTGAAGGCGGAGCTGGGCGGCATGCTCGTGAGCGGCGCACTGTTCGACATCGAGAAAGCCTATGAATACAACAACGCCAACAATGTCTACAGCCAGGATGGCAAACAGCGGCACCGGGGAGGCGAAGTCTCGGCCATAGGCAAGCTGACCAGCGCCTGGACCGTAATGAGCGGAGTAACCATGCTTACTCCCAAGATCGCAGGTGGCACCAACGACGGCAAGGAGCCGCTAAACGTGCCGAAACTGGTGGCCAAGCTGTACTCGGAATACGCGCTACCCTTCGCACCCGGGCTGAGTTTGACCGGTGGGGTCTACCACGTAGGCAAGCGATGGGCTACCGCGAGCAATACCACCCGCCTGCCCTCGTATGTAACGGTCGACCTGGGGTTGCGCTACGCCACCAAGGTGTCGGGCCGGCCGGTGACGCTGCGCGCGACCGTCAATAACGTGGCCGACCGCGATTACTGGCTGAGCAGCTACTACCTCGGCACACCGCGCAGCTTGGCGTTCTCGGCGCAGTTGCAGTTTTGAATCAGACGTTCCAGTGCAGCCTCTCCCGCCGAGGCTTCCTCGGCGGGATCTGTCTACTGTCTGCGCAAAAGTCGCTGGCCACAACACCTCGCATCGCGGCCCTGGACTGGGTCAGCGCGCAGAATCTGATGGCGCTGGGAGTTGCGCCCCTCGCCATGCCGGAGATAGAACTCTATCGGCGCTTAGTTATTACGCCGGATCCCGGAGCGGTCATCCAGGAACTGGGACTGCGCGCGGAACCCAACTTCGAACTACTCGCTTCGCTCGATCCGAGCCTGCTTGTCTACAGCGCGGAAATGATCGCGCTGCTACCCAAGCTAAGGAAGATATCGCCCACGCTGCGTTTCGATCCCTATCCGCCCGGACAGCCGCGCGACCCCTGGCAGGCCGGCCATGACGCCCTGCTGCGCCTGGGCAACGCGTTGGGTCTGGCGCAGGCCGCCCAGGCCTATGCGCGGGTCTGCCGCGAAGAACTCGACCAAGGCCAAGAGCGCTTGCGCGGCTACGACGGCAGGCCGGTGTATGTAGCCACCGTGCTCGATGGCCGCCGCATGCTGGTGTTCGGCCGCGGCAGCCTGTTTCAGAGCGTGCTGGACCGCTATGGCGTGGTAAATGCCTGGGACGGCCCGACCTCGCGCTTTGGCCACCTGACCGTTTCGGTGGACCAATTGCTGCGCCAGCCCGAGGCCCGCCTGCTGGCCGTAGGCACCGACCGGCCGGCGCAGCTGGCGCGTGCCCTGAGCACGCCCGTCATCGCCAGCCTGCCCTTCTCGCGCGCTGGCCGCGTTGTGGTCGTGCCCAATGTCTTGTTTTACGGCGGCCTGCCACCGGCACGCCGATTCGCCAGTCTGGTGGTGCAAGCGCTCGCGCCGCTCGGCCAGGCCGCGAAACGCGGCAGCAGACCATGAAAAAACACTATCTTCCCAGTCCCTTGGGCATCGGCATCGCCGTCGGCCTGACGCTCGCCCTGGGCCTGTTCCTGGCCTTCAACCTGAGTGCCTTGCTGCCAGGCGGTTCGGCCGCCGGCGCCACGTCCGAGCAGCAGAACACGCGGATGCTGATGGTGCATTACTCGCTGCTGCCGCGGCTGGCCGTGTCGCTGCTGGCCGGGGCCGCGCTCGGGCTGGCCGGCGCCATCCTGCAACGGCTGCTGCGCAACCCGCTGGCCGAGCCGTCGACGCTCGGCGTGTCGGCTGGCGCCTATCTGGCGCTGGCGGTCGCAACGCTGTTCGCGCCGGGCCTGGCGGCCGCCGCGCCGGAGTTGGTGACCTTCGCCGGCGCGTTGATGGCGCTCGGCGCGGTGCTGGCCTTGTCGTGGCGCAAGAGCCTGTCGCCGGTCACCGTGACGCTGGCGGGGCTGATCGTGAGCCTGTACTGCGCCGCGGTAAGCTCGGTGTTGACGCTGTTCTATCACGATTTCTTGGCCGGTCAGATCATGTGGGGGGCGGGTTTTCTCGACCAGCAGGACTGGAGCGCCGTGCACTACCTGTGGCCGCGCCTGCTGGTGGCCACCCTGACCGCGGTGCTGCTGCTGCGGCCACTGAGCATCATGAGCCTGGGTGACGAGAGCGCGCGCGGCCTGGGACTGTCGCTGGCCACTTACCGGCTGCTTGCGCTGGCCGTGGCCGCGGGCCTGGCGGCGGTAGCCACCTCAGCGGTGGGCATCATCGGCTTCATCGGCTTGGCAGCGCCCACGCTGGCGCGCGCGGCCGGCGTACGCACCGGCGGCGCCCTGCTGTTCTGGTCGGGCCTGATGGGCGCGCTGCTGCTGAGCGCGGCCGACCAACTGGTGCAATCGCTACCGGTGACCTTCCGCGTGTTTCCCACCGGCGCCATCACTGGCCTGCTGGGCACGCCGCTGCTGTTCCTGCTGATTCGACGGCTGAAAATGCTGGCGCCGCAATCGGGCGCTTCGCACCAGGTGCGCCGCCTGGCGCATCCGTACCGCGTGCTGGCGATCCTGGCCGGGCTCGCCGCGTTCGGCGCCTGGCTCGCACTCGGCGCCGGCCGTGGCAACGAGGGCTGGTCATTCACGCCGCTGCCGCCTGCCGAACTGTTGATCTGGCGCGCACCGCGTGCGCTCGCTGCGTTCAGCGGCGGCGCCATGCTAGCCCTGGCCGGCGCCATCATGCAGCGCAGCACCGGCAACCCAATGGCCTCGCCCGAGGTGCTGGGCGTGTCTTCAGGCGCGATTCTTGGCGTAATCTGCGCCACCCTCGGCATGGCCGAGCCGACGCGCACCGCGCAGATCGCGGCCGGCGGCGTGGGCGCTTTCGCGGTGTTGGTGCTGATGCGGCTGCTGTCGCGCCAACCCGGCTTCAGCGGCGAGCGGCTACTGTTGATTGGCATCGCCCTTGGTTCGGTGTCAAGCTTCATCACCGCGGTACTGATGGTGTCGCAGGATCCGCGGCTGAACCAGTTGCTGGCTTGGCTGTCGGGCTCGACCTATGCGGTCAGCGGCGGCGAAGCCCTGGTGGCCGCAGGACTGCTGACTGCGGGCCTGGCCTGCGTGCCGCTGCTGCACCGCTGGCTGGAACTGCTGCCACTCGGCACGACCCAGGCCTCGGCGCTGGGCCTGCGCCTGGACGCGAGCCGCAACGCGCTGTTCGCCATCGCCAGCGTGCTCACGGCGGGCGCCACCATGCTGGTCGGCCCGCTGAGCTTTGCGGGGCTGATGGGCCCGCACTTGGCACGGCTGGCGGGCTTTCAGCGCGCTGCCACGCACCTGCTCGCCTCTGCCCTGGTCGGTGGCCTGATCCTGCTAACGGCCGACTGGATCGGCCGCAACATCCTGTTCCCCTTCCAGGTGCCCGCCGGCCTGCTGGCAGCGCTGGTGGGTGGCCCCTTCCTGCTGTATCTCATCGGGAGGCGGGCATGACGGTCGCCGAGCGCGGCGACGGCGTGCCGCTGTCGCTCTGCGTGATGTCCTCGACGCGGTTGACGCCGCACATGCTGCGGCTGCGCCTGGCCGGCCGCGACCTGGCACCGTACGAAGACAACCGTGAACTACACGTACGCCTGTATGTGCCCAAGCTGGGGCGCTATGAGGCCGTGCAGCAGGCGCTGCGGAAAAAAAAAGCGGATCCGTTCCTGCCCGCATCGCTTGCCGAGGACATCGCCACGCGCTACTACACCCTGCGCCGCGTGAATGCGCGCGAAGGCTGGCTGGACATTGATTTCGTGCTGCACCAGCCAGCCGGGCCGGGCAGCAGTTTTGCCTTGCAGGCCCGGCCAGGTGACATCTGCGCCATCTCAGCACCGTGTGGCCGTGGCGCGCAGCCCGCGCAGCGCTACCTGATCGCCGGCGACGAAGCCGCGCTGCCGGCCATCGCCCGCATCGGCGAATCCCTCCCCGCCGAGGCGCTGGGTACGATCCTGGTGGAGGTGGCCTCGGCCGAGGAGCGCGTCGACTTCGCCACACCGCCGGGCGTCACGCTGCGCTGGCTGTACCGCAACGGCCTGACTACGGCATCCAGTCCCTGGCTCGAGGCAATGGTGCGCGAGGAACTAGCTTCTTGGCCGGCGCCGGACCCCTCGCTTTTCGTCTGGATGGCCGGCGAATTGAGCGTGGCCTCCAGACTGCGGCCTTTGCTCGCCAACTACAAACCCCAAAGCCTGTGCGTCTCCTACTGGCGCACCGGGCTCAGCAAGGACACCGCAACGTGACTTCGAATCAGTCTCTCTATTCATTGCGCGACGTGCGCTTCGCCGTACCAGGCCGCGAACTGCTGCACGGCCTGACCCTGGACCTGCCGGCGCGCCGCGCCATCGCGCTGATCGGCCACAACGGCTCGGGCAAGTCGACCCTGCTCAAGCTGCTGGCGCGGCAGCAGCCGCCCAGCGGCGGCAGCATCTCCTTCCAGGGCGATCCCCTGGCGCAGTGGAGCGACCGGGCCTTCGCGCGCAAGGTGGCCTACCTGCCGCAGACCACGCCCGAGGCCTCGGGCATGCTGGTGCGCGAGTTGGTGGCGCTGGGCCGCTACCCATGGCACGGCGCGCTGGGCCGCTTCGGCCCGACAGATAGGCGCAAAGTGGCCGAGGCGATCGAACTCACCGACATCGGCCATTACGCCGACCGCCTGGTGGACACGCTCTCCGGCGGCGAGCGCCAGCGCGTGTGGCTGGCCATGATGGTGGCGCAGGATGCGCAGTGCCTGCTGCTCGACGAACCCATCTCGGCGCTAGACATCGCCCACCAGGTGGAAGTGCTGTCGCTGGTGCACCGGCTGGCGCGCGAAAAAGGCGTGGCCGTGGTCGTGGTGCTGCACGACGTGAACATGGCGGCCCGCTTCTGCGACGAGATCATCGCCCTGCATAGCGGCCGGCTGATCGCGCGGGGCACGCCGGCGGCGATCATGCAGCCGGGCGAGCTGCAGCACATCTACGGCATCCAGATGGAAGTGCTGACGCAGCATGCCACCGGCAAGCCGGTGGCGCTGGCCTGTTGAGTGTCGGCCGAGATCCGCCTGCAGCGTTTCCATAGCCTGCATCCAGCCCATCCAAACCAGATCGGCCGCAAACAGGCCGACCCCGGCGCCATGCCGGGGCCGTCGCTCACTCTTTAAATTGCCTCCATTCCCGACCGCATGCCGAGCTGGCCCTCGAGCATGTCGGCCACTGCCTGCAGCAGCCCGCGATTGCCGGGCATGTCTTCGTGGGTAGCATCGATGCGCACCATGGCCATGTCCGACTGGGCCAGCTGGTTCGCCAGCGCATCGATATCTTCCTGGCGCCGCTGCGCCGTCCACCAGGCGCAGGCCGGCACCTGCAGCGCCGACAGCGGACCACTGGCGAGCGCCAGCCGGCGCAGCCGGTGCCCGACAATCAGGTGCCGGGCGAGCTCAATGTCGCTCATCGCGGCGTAGACCGCACGGGCCTGCCGGCGCGACCCGGCCACCCGTGACAGCCAGCCGGCCAGAGCCGCAGGATCGGCGTCGGCGTCCGGCAGTTCGGCCAGCCGCATGTCGCCGTCGTCGATATGGATGGCGCTGCCGGGCTGCATCGCACGCACGAAGGCCGTCACTTCGCGGCGCCAGTCCAGCAGCTCGCCCAGCCCGGCCGCCGGCAGGTACGGGTCGATCAGGCCGAGGTAGGCCACGCGCTGGCCTTGCGCTTCGAGCCTGGCCGCTACCTGCGCCGCGAGGGTGCCACCGAGCGACCAGCCCAGCAGCAGGTACGGCCCCTGTGGCTGCTCTTGGCGGATCGCACGCGCGTAGTCGGCCGCCATCTGCTCCAGCGACGCGTCGTAGAACGCGAGATCGGACAGCATCCGGCACATCAGGCCGATCACCGGCCGCTGGCCTAGCAACAGGCGCGCCAGTGGCTGGTAGTCGAAGACGGTGCCATAGCCCGCATGCATGCAGAACAGCGGCAGGCCTTCCTGGCCCATGCCGTTCAGTCGCACCAGCGGCGAACCCGCAAACGAGGCCATGGCCGGGACTGCGGCCACGGCTTCGACCTGAGCGGCGCCGCGTTCGAGCAGGCCGGCGATAGTCGGCCTTTGCAGCAGATCACGCAGCTTCAGCCGAGGCCCCGGCAGACCCAGGGCCGCCATGCGTCCGACGGCCTTCAGGCTCAGCAGCGAGTCGCCGCCGAGTTCGAAGAAGTTGTCGGTCTCGCCGACGCGGGGCACGCCGAGTACTTCCTGCCACACCGTGGCCAGGGCCGCGGCTTCCGGGGTGGACGGTGCCACCCAGCGCTGCGCCGCCCGGCTGTCCGGCGCTGGGAGGGCATGCCGGTCCAGCTTACCGCTGATCAGCCGCGGCAAGGCGTCCAGCACGATCACATGCGCGGGCACCATGTAGTCGGGCAGGCTGTCG
Organism: Rhodoferax sp. OV413; assembly: GCF_900104385.1. Taxonomy (GTDB): domain Bacteria; phylum Pseudomonadota; class Gammaproteobacteria; order Burkholderiales; family Burkholderiaceae_C; genus Rhodoferax_B. The sequence goes on from NZ_FNJA01000005.1 coordinate 424,889, forward strand.
GCCAGGCCCGGCTTGACGCAGGCCGCCAACGCATCCCCGTCTTCGCCCGCAGCCGGCACGACGTAGGCTACGAGTTGCCGCCGTGTGCCGGCCTCGATGGCCAGCACTACCGCGTCGGCTACGCCGGGCAGGACACGCAGTCGGGCCTCGATCTCGCCGAGCTCGATGCGGAAGCCGCGGATCTTCACCTGATGGTCCTGCCGGCCCATGTATTCGAGCTGCCCGTCCTCGCGCCAGCGCACCAGGTCGCCGGTACGGTACAGTCGCCCGCCCGCGGCATCGAAGGGATCGGCTACATAGCGCTCGGCGGTCATCCCGCCCTGGCCCAGATAGCCGCGCGCCAGACCTTCTCCGCCGATGTAGAGCTCACCCACCATGCCGCGCGGCAGCAGTCTCAGCGCCGCGTCCAGCACATAGGCACTGCGGCGCCCGACCGGCTGGCCGATGGGCGCATAGGCGCAGTCGAAGCTGGTGTCGGCATCGGCCTTCCAGATCAGCGGCGTGACCACGGTTTCGGTCGGTCCATAGCCATTGATCAGGCGCTGCGGGCGCAGGTGCTTGCGCACCCGGTCGAAAGCCTCGCGCGGCATGGCTTCGCCGCCGAACACGTAGAGCTCCACCGGCGGCGCCTCGCCTTGCAGCTCTGCCGAATCAGCCATCTGTGCCAGGTAGGCCGGCGGGAAGGCGGCATTGCCCACCCCGTGGCGCTTCAGCGCGGCCAGGGTTTGCGGCGCGTCCCAGAGTTCGTCGTCGCGCAGCGCCAGCGCGGCGCCGATGCTGAGCGCGGTGAGCCAGCGCTCGTGCGCACCGTCGAAAGAGAACGACATGAAATGCAGTTCACAAGACTGCGCGCGCATGCCGTAGATGTCGGCCACCGCCTGGCAATGCATGGCCAGCGGGCCGTGCGCCACCGCCACGCCCTTGGGCCTGCCGGTCGAGCCGGAGGTGTAGATCACGTAGGCGATCTGCGCGGGGTGCACGGGAAGGCGCGGGTCATGCGCCGGCGCCCCGGCCAGGTCGAGCCGGTCCACGCAGATCGACGGCACAGACGACAGCACAGAGGCCGGCAGCCTGTCCGCCAGGTCCGACTGAGTCAGCACCAGGGCCAGGCCGCTGTCGGCCACGATGTAGGCGTTGCGCTCCTCGGGGTTGGCCGGGTCCAACGGCACATAGGCCGCGCCGGCCTTGAGCACAGCCAGGAAGGCGACGATGCTCTGTTCAGAACGGCGCAGCGCCACGCCGATGCGGGTTTCCGGTCCGGCACCGGCAGTGATCAGGTGGTGCGCCAACCGGTTGGCGGCCGTATCCAGGTCGGCGCAGCTCGTCACCCGGTCCAGCACGCGCAGCGCATCGGCTGTGGGCTGGCGCGCGGCCTGGGCCGCGATCAGCTCGTGGATTGCCAGGGCCTGCGGTGCCGCGCCCACGCCCTGCGCCATCTGTCGCAGCACGGCGTGTTCGATGGCGTCGACTAGGCCGATTTCTCGCAACCTCCGTTCGCCACTCGCGGCAAGCTGCTTCAGCAGGTGCATGAAGCTGCAGCTCAACTGCTCCACATCATCCTGGCGCAGCATGTCGCGCCGATAGACCAGCTTGACCGACAGTTGCTCGGCCAGATGCACTTCCACGTCCATTGGATAGGTGGTCACGTCATGGGTGCGCACGTTTTCGAAACGCAGTGAGCGCTCACGGTGTTCGGCCAGCGTCGCGTCCACCGGGTAGTTCTCGAACACCACGATGCTGTCGAACAGGCCCTCGCCGCCGTGACCGGACCAACGTTGGATCTCGTGCAGCGGCGTGTGCTCGTGCTCGCGCGCCACCAGGTTGCGCTCTTGCAGCAGGCGCAACCAGGCGCCCACGCTGGCATCGGCGGCGGTATCCACCACCACGGGCAGTGTGTTGATGAACAGCCCGAGCATGCGGTCGGCGCCGGTGAGCTCGGCCGGCCGGCCGGCAACAGTGGCGCCGAACACCACGGCCTGCTGGCCGGTCGAGGCGGCCAGCGCCAGTGCCCATGCGCCCTGCACCAGCGTGTTTGGCGTGACGCGTTCGCGCCGAGCCGCGGCCACCAGAGCGGCCGTCTGCGCGACATCGCAGCGCGCCAGCACCGAGCCATGCCCTGCGCCAATGACAGGGCGGCGCAAAGCGTCGGCCAGCCGGGTGGGCTCGGGCAAGCGCGCCAGCTCCGTGCGCCAGTAGGCCTCGTGAGGGGCCGCGTCCTGGCCGGCGAGCCAAGCGATGTAGTCGCGGTAGGGGCGCGGCGCCGGGCCGAGTGGCGCACCGTGGTATCGCGCCAGCACCTCGCCGAGCAGTTGCGAGGTGCCCCAGCCGTCCAGCAACAGATGGTGGCGGGTCCACACGAAATGGTGGCTTCGCTCGGCGCGGCGGATCAGCGCCAGGCGCAGCAGCGGCGGCCGCCTCAGGTCGAAAGCGCGATGCTGGTCCTGGGCGAACACGTCCAGCGCCTCTGCCAGGTCTGGCCGGTCGCGCCAGTCGAGCCGCTCGAAAGGTACCGCCACCTGGCGCGCCACCCATTGCAGCGGCTGCGCGTCGTCCTGCACGAAGCCGGTACGCAGAATCGGGTGGCGCTCGACGGCGGCGCGCCAGGCGTCGATGAAGCGCAGCTCGTCCAAGCCTTCGATGTCCACGCGCAGTTGGTTCACATAGGCCGCGCCGGCTTCGTCGAGCATGCTGTGATACAGCAGGCCGCGCTGCATCGGCCCCAGCGGATACAGGTCGGCGATGTCCGCCAGCGGCACAGGCAGCGCGTCCAGGCCGGCCTGGTGCAGACCGGACAGAGGAAAGTCCGCAGGCGTTAGTGCCACGGCACCGGTGAGGCAATGCTGCAGCAATGCTTCCAGGCGCTGGCCCATGCGGGCCAGTAGCGCCTTGATCTCGCGGCCTTCGTGGATGCGGCAGCTGTAGGTCCATTGCAATGTGAGCCGACCTTGATAGACACGTGCGCCCACGTCCAGCCAGGCGCGGCGCCGGCTGCCCGGAGCGCGCTGGCTGCCGGCGCTTTCGTCGGCGATGCGCCATGCCGATCCGGCATCGGCACGCTCGTCGATCTGGCCCAGGTAATTGAACTTGACCAGCGGCTGCGGCGCATCGGCCAGGCCCGTGCCTTGCGCGGACAGGTGGCGCAGCAGGCCGTAGCCGAGCCCTTTGCCCGGCACGGCGCGCAACTGGCCGAGCACAGATTTCAGGTCGGTGGCCAGCGCTTCTCCCCGGGCGGCCAGGCGCTGCGGATACAGCGAGGTAAACCAGCCGATACTGCGGCTCAGGTCGAGCTCGCCGATGTCTTCGCGTCCGTGCCCCTCGAGTTCGACCAGCACGCTGTCGCGTCCGGCCCATTCGCACAGCGTCTGCGTCAACGCGGTCAGCAGCAGTTCGTCGATGCGCACCCGTGCCTGCCGCGCCGCGTCGACCACCAGACGGCGCGTGAAGGCCTCATCGAAGTCCAGCGTGACCACTTCGGCATCGGCCACGGTGTTGCGGCCCTGCGCGTTGCCGGGCAGGTCCACGCCGCCGCTGCTCATCGCCTGCCAGTACGGCAGTTGCGCCAGCAGGGCCGGGCTGTCCGCCTGCGCGCGCAACAGCAAAGTCCAGTCCTGCCAGCCCGCGCTTTGCGGCAGCGGCTCGGGCTGCTGCGCCGGCTGCCGGGCCTGGAGGAAACAGGTTTCCAGGTCTTCCAGCAGGATGCGCCAGGACACGGTGTCGATCACCAGATGGTGGGCAGCCAGCAGCAACCGCGCGCCGGCAGGGCCGACATCGATCCAGGTGGCGTGGAACGGGCGCGCCAGGCTCAGGCCGCGCTGCAGCCGCTCCACCGTCTGCGCCAGCGCGGCCAGTGGCTCCTCGGCCTGGCTCAGGTCGATGAAGTCCAGATATGCAATCTCGCCGGATGCGGCGACCTGCTGTTGCCAGCCATCGCCATGGCGCGAGAAGCTCAGTCGCAATGCGCCGTGGTGCGCAACCAGGCGCTCGATCGCGGTCTGCAGCTGCGCGGCATCGACGCCGCGTTCGCCCGCCAGCATCAGCGACTGGTTCCAATGGTGCGCATCCTCGAAGCCCTGCTCGAAGAACCACGACTGGATTGGCGTGAGGGCGAAGGGCTGCCCGGGGTCGAGCCGGACGACCTGCGGGCCGGCTACGGCCGCCGATGCCGGATCGGCCAGCACATCGGCCAGTGCCGCTACCGTCTGCGCCTGCATCATCTGCCGCGGCGTAACGACCAGGCCCTGGCGGCGTGCCCGCGCCACGATCTGCAGCGTGAGAATGGAGTCGCCGCCGAGTTCGAAGAAGTTGTCATTCCGGCCGACGCGCGGCGCCTTCAATAGTGCGGCCCAGATGCCGGCCAGCGCTTCCTCGACCGGACCGACGGGTACCTCATAGGAGGCACCGGCCTGGGCTTGGGCCTGCGGCAGTGCACGCCGGTCGAGCTTGCCGTTGGCGGTGAGCGGCAAGGCGTCCAGCCACGTCAGCGTGGCGGGCAGCATGTAGTCGGGCAAGCTGCGCGCCAGCGCGGCGCGCAGGCGCGCAGCGTCGGCCGTGGCCCCGGTTTGCGGCACCACATAGCCATGCAGCTGCAGCCGACCATCGGCCTCGGCGCGCGCGATCACGGCGGCGTCGAGCACGCCGGTCTGGCTGCGCAGCATGCGGGCGATCTCGTCGAGTTCGACGCGGTAGCCGCGCACTTTCACCTGATCGTCGACGCGGCCCAGGAACAGCAGGCTGCCGTCTTCGAGCTGGCGCACGCGGTCGCCGCTGCGGTAGAGCCGCAGACCGGGCCGCTGCGGATGCGCCACGAAACGCTCCGCCGTCTGCCCCGGCCTGCCCTGGTAGCCGCGCGCGAGCTGCAGCCCGCCCAGATACAGTTCGCCGGCCACACCGTGTGGCACCGGCTCCAGCCGTTCGTCGAGCACATAGGCGCTGTTACCCGCCAGCGGCAGGCCGATGGGTAGCGTCTGCAGTCGGCTGTCGGCCAACGCTGCGGGCTGCGTGAGGATGCCCACCGTCGTCTCGGTCGGACCGTAGTGGTTCAGCACGTTCAGGCCGGGCCGCAAGGCGGCCACGCGCTCAAGCAGCGCGCGGCTCGTGGCCTCGCCGCCGAGGATAAGGTAGCGCGCGGGCAGCACGCCCGCCGGGTCGACCGCCGACAGCAGCGCCTGCAGATGGCTAGGCACGATCTTGAGCACGTCCACATGCTGCGCACGCATGGTGGCGGCGAAGGCGTCGGGATCGAAGGCCTCGTGGGCCCCGATAAGATGCAGCCGCTGGCCGCTACACAGCGCGCCGAACAGCACGGTGTTGCCCAGGTCCGCCGCCACGGTGGACACCATGGCCATGCCGCCCTCATACGCAGGCTGCGGCAAATCGAGCCGCGCCAGTAGCGCCTGCACGTAATTGGCCAGTGCTGCGCGCGTGACCGTCACTCCCTTGGGCTGGCCGGTGGAGCCCGAGGTGTAGGCGAGATAGGCCGCCTGCTGCGGCTGGACCGCCGGGGCCGCGAATTCCCTTTGCGCATCCACCGAGGGCACTCCGAAGCCGGGCAGCATGCCCTCCGCCATTGGCCAGCCGTGCAGCGGCCACACCGGCAGGCCTGCATCCCAGTCGAGCGGATGGCCGGCCAGCAGCAATGCCGCACGGCTGTCGCGCAGCTGGTAGGAAAGCCGCTCCGCCGGCAGTGCCGGATCCAGCGGCACATAGGCGCCGCCGGCCTTGAGCACGGCCAGCACGGCCAGCACGAAGGGCACGCCGCGTTCGGCGTGGATGGCCACGCGCACCTCGGGGCCGACGCCGGCCTGGCACAACGCCAGGGCTAGTCGGTCGCTGGCGGCATCAAGCTGGCCCTGGTTGAGCCGGCCAGCCATGTCCTGTGCGCCGCCGTGCCCGGGTTCGGCCCGTGCATGGACCTCCCATAGCGACAGGATGTCGGCCGCGTGGTGGACCGATGGCGCGGTTTCCAGTCCCGCGCTGCCCTGCGCTCTGGCGGTGTGGGCCAGCAGGGGAACGGCGGGTACCTGCGCGGCATACAGGTCGGCGAAGGCTTCGAGGAAGGCATCCACCTCACGCGCCATCGACTCGACGCAGGCTGTGTCGATCCAGGCCAGATCGGCCAGGTAGTCCAGCGTCAGTTCGCGGCCGACCAGGACGCGCAGAGTCAGTGGGTAGTGGCTGCCGCTTTCGCCATCGAGCGGGCCGAAGCGCAGGCCTTCCGGCGCGCCCTGGCGCAGCGCCTCGTCCACCGGGTAGTTCTCGAAAACCAGGATGGTGTCGAACAAACCGCCTCCGCTGCCGCCTGGTCCGGTGCGCTGGATTTCGTTGAGCGGCGTACGTTCGTGCTCGCGCGATGCGGCGTTCTGCGCCTGCAGCGCGCGCAGCCAGTCCCACAGCGCCAGGCTTGGCGCGCAATCGGCCACCACCGGCAGAGTGTTGATGAACAGGCCCAGCATCTGCTCGGCGCCGGGCAGGCTCATCGGCCGGCCCGCGACGGTGACGCCGAAGACCACGACGCGCTGGCCCGCATGGCGGTTCAGCGCCAGCGCCCAGGCCGCCTGCAGCAAGGTGTTCAGCGTGACGCGAGCCTGCCGCGCCACAGCCTGCAGGCGCAGCGTGCGCGCCTCGTCGAGCACCGTCTGGCGCTGTGCACGCCGTGCCGCGGGCGAAAGCTCGCGCGGCGTGGCGTGGGCCAGCAGCGTGGGCTCGTCGAGAGCGGACAGCCGCTGGCGCCAGTAAGCCAGGCTGGCCTCGCCGTCATGCTGGCCCAGCCACTGGATGTAATCGCGGTAGCGGCCCAGGCGCGGCGGCAGTGCGCGGCCGCCGTACAGGGTCAGCATCTCGGCGATCAACTGCGCCTTGCTCCAGCCATCGAGCAGGAGATGGTGGCTGGTCCAGACCAGATGCATGGCATCGGGACCGGTGCGCACCAGCACCAGGCGCAGCAGCGGCGGCTCGGCCAGGTCAAAGCCCTGCACGAGCTCGGCCTGCGCCAACGCGTCCAGCCCGCCGGCCACATCCTCCCAGCGCCGCCCGTCCTCCAGACGCAACGGTACCTCCACCTGGCGCGCCACCCACTGCAGTGGTCGCTCCGCATCGGCCAGGAAGCCGGTGCGCAGGATCTCGTGGCGCGCCATGGCGCCCTGCCAGGCCTGGCGGAAGCGTTCCACGTCCAGGCCCTGCACGTCTACCCGCAGCTGCGTGACGTAGGCGCTGCCCTGGCGTTCGTAGACGCTGTGGAACAGCATGCCGGCCTGCATCGGTGACAGCGGGTACAGGTCCTCCACCCGCGAAGGGGCGAGCGTCGACGCCAGCGCATCCAGGCCCGGCTGGGCCAGTTGCGCCAACGGGAAGTCCGATGGCGTGAGTCCCTGGGCGCCGCTGGTGCAGTGCGCAATCAGGGCTTCGAGCTCGCGCTGGAAGGCGTCTACCCAGGCGCGCACTGCCACTTCGTCGTGGCGGGCCCGGCTGTAGCTCACGACCAGGCGCAGCTCGCCGTCGTAAACCTGGCCGTTGACGGCGAATTCGTGGGTCAGCGCGGTGTCGGGGTGCACTTCGTCGCCGGCCGATTCGGCCGCCGGGCGCCAGCGCGCCTGCGCATCGAAGCTGCCGTCGAATTGGCCCAGGTAGTTGAACAGCACTTGCGCGGGACCGTAGTCGCCATCTTGGGCAGCGGTGGTGCCGGTCTGCAGCGCTTCGCGCTGCGCCGGCGTGCCCAGGGCCTTGAGCACGCCATGGCCCAGACCACGACCGGGCACGGCACGCAGGGTTTCCTTGACGCGCTTGAGCGCTGCGCCGGTGTCACCAGTGGGCTCAATCACCACCGGGTACAGGCTGGTGAACCAGCCAACGGTGCGTGTGAGATCGATCCCGTCGAACACGTCTTCGCGGCCATGTCCTTCGAGATCGATGGCCACGCGCGAGACGCCACCGGCCTCGCACAGGGCGCGGCCGAGTGCGGTCAGCAGCAGGTCATTGACCTGGCTGCGATAGGCCGCGGGCGCCTGTTTTAGCAAGGCCTGGGTGTGGGCGCGGCCGAGCCGCACTTCCAGACGTTCGCGTTCGCGCTGGGTGGCAGCGCCCTGCGGATGGGCGCAGGCAAGGGCCGGTGCGGCACGCTGGGCGCGCCAGTGGTCGAGTTCACCGGCGTAGTCGGAAGCGTGGCGGACCAGTGTTTGCGCCCAGTCCTGGTAGCTGCTGGTGCGGAGGGGCTGTGTGAGCGGCTGGCCGGCCAGGGCCTGGTCATAGGCTTGGTTCAAGTCCTGCAGCAGGATGCGCCAGGACACTCCGTCCACTGCCAGGTGGTGGATGACCAGCAGCAGCCGCGAGCTGCCGTCGGCGACGTCGATGGCCACAGCGCGCAGCAGCGGGCCAGCGGCGAGGTCCAGGCTGCGTTGGGCTTGCTGGCAGATGGCGGTGATGTCGGCGGCATCGTCGGCTTGGCGCTGCCACAACACTTGGTCTACAGCATGGGGGGCCATCGGTGCATAAACCTGGCGCCATTGGTCACCCGTGTGGCCATCTTCAAGGCGGGTGTAGCGCAGACGCAGCGCATCGTGGTGTGCGAGCAGCGCGGCCAGGGCCTGGCGCAACGCGGCGATATCCAGTGGCTGCGCGGCTTGCAGCAGAACGGATTGGTTCCAATGACTGTGTTGCAAGCCGTTCTGCCATTGCAGGCTGCTGCGGGCGAAGAAGTCGGACTGGATCGGCAGCAGAGGCACCAGGCCGCTGGGCGCGGGGCGCGCCGCCGCGGGGCTGCGACCATCAGCGGGGTCGAGCGTTTCGGCCACCGCCGCCAGCAGGGCCACGCTCTGGCGTTCGAAGAGCTGGCGCGGCGAGATCACCAGGCCTTGTTGCCGCGCACGTGCCACGATCTGCAGGCTCAGGATGGAATCGCCCCCGATCTCGAAGAAGTTATCGTGGCGGCCCACCTGAGCCAACCGCAGGACTTCGCACCATATAGCGGCCAGCACCACCTCCACCCCACCCTGCGGCG
>NZ_FNJA01000004.1 GCF_900104385.1 Rhodoferax sp. OV413
ATTCGCCAGCGAAGAACTTGAAGATGTTGCCGGCACGGGTGGCCTCGCCAATGCCTTCGGCCTTGGTCTTGCCTTCTTCGCGGGCCAGCAGCGTGCCCAGCTCTTCGCGGCGGGCCAGGATTTCGGTGCCGATCTTGTCCAGTGCGTCGGCGCGGGCCTGCACATTGCCGGTCGACCAGGCGGGGAAGGCGGCTTGCGCCGCCTGCACGGCTGCATCCAGCTGGGCCGCGTCGCCCTGGGTGTACTCGCCGATGACGTCGGACAGGTTCGACGGGTTGATGTTGGGGGCGTAGCTATTGCCGGCCACCCAGGCGCCGTTGATGTAGTTGTCGTGTTTTTGGGTCATGCTTGTCGGTCAATTATTGAGGGCCAAGGGACTTGATCAGCACAGCCAATTCTTCCATCTCGGCGGGCTTCAAATCGGTCAGCGGCGCCCGCACCGGGCCACCGTCATGGCCGACGATGGTAGCACCGGCTTTGATGATGCTCACGCCATAGCCTTCGACCCGGTTGCGGATGTTCAGGTAGGGCATGAAGAAGTTTTTCAGCAAACGGTGCTGGGTCGGCAGGTCGTCCGCAGCCACAGCATGGTAGAAGTCCATGGCGGTCTTGGGGATGAAGTTGAACACCGCCGACGAGTACACCGGCGTGCCGAGCGCCTTGTAGGCAGCGGCATAGACCTCGGCCGTGGGCAGGCCGCCCAGGTAGGCGAAACGGTCGCCCATCTTCATGAAGATGGAAGACATGGTTTCGATATTGCCCACGCCGTCCTTGAAGCCGATCAGGTTCGGGCAGCGGTCGGCCAGGATGGCCAGCGAGTTCGGGGTCAGCTTGGTGCGGTCGCGGTTGTAGACGATGACGCCAAACTTCACGCTATTGCAGACCTGTGCCACGTGTTCGATCAGACCTTCCTGGCCGGCTTCGGTCAAGTAGTGCGGTAACAGCAGAATGCCGTGGGCGCCCAGACGCTCGGCTTCCTGGGCATGGGCGATGGCCATGCGGGTCGGGCCGCCGGCGCCAGCAATGATGGGCACCTTGCCGCGGCAGGTGTCGACGGCGGTCTTGATGACCTGGCTGTACTCGGCGCCGACCAGCGAGAAGTATTCACCCGTGCCGCCGGCGGCGAACAGAGCGGAGGCGCCGTACGGGGCCAGCCATTCCAGGCGTTCGATGTAGGTCTTGGGACGGAAGTCGCCATTCGCATCGAAGTCGGTGATGGGGAAAGACAGCAGGCCGGAGCCCATGATGGTTTTGAGGTCTTGAGGTGTCATATGTGTGCTCTCTGGTGAAATTTAATGAATGGGCGGAAGCTCAATCCAGCTTGATCTGGGCCTGGGCCACGACCTGGGCCCAACGGCTGCGTTCGCGGTTGAAGAACTGGTCTTGCTCGGCCGATGGCATGGTCACCACTTCGGCGCCCTGCCCGGTCAGGCGCGAACGGATGTCGGCGCTGCGGATGATCTTGATGAGTTCGGCGTTCAGGCGCGCGATGATGGCCGGCGGTGTGCCATTGGCCACCAGCGTGCCCTGCCAGGTACCGGACTCGAAATCGGCAAGGCCTTGCTCGGCCAGGGTCGGCACATTGCCCACCAGCGGCATGCGGGTCTTCTTGGAAATGCCCAGCACCTTGAGCTTGCCGCTCTGCACATGCGGCAAGGTGGCCAGCATGCCGTTCATCAGCACCTGGGTTTGGCCACCGATGGTGTCGGAGATGGCCTGCACGCCGCCCTTGTAGGGCACGTAAATCCACTTGGCGCCACTGGCGCGCTCCACCGCCACACCGGCAATGTGCGGTGCACTGCCCATGGCGGTGACGGCAAAGTTCAGGTCGGTGGTCTTGGACAACGCGACCAATTCCTTCAGATTGTTGGCCGTCACCGAGGGGTGCACCACCAGCATGTGTGGCGAATAGGCCAGCATGGTCACGCCACGCAAATCCTTGCTCGGGTCAAATGCCAGCTTGGTGTAGACCGAGGGGCTAATGGCCAGCGCACCTACGTCGCACAGCAGTACCGTATGGCCGTCCGGCGCCGACTTGGCGACGAAATCGGCACCCAGGTTGCCATTGGCACCAGGCTTGTTTTCCACGATCACCGACTGCTTGAGCGCTTCGGCCAGCGGCTGGCTGATAGCGCGGGCAATGATGTCCGACGAACCGCCGGGTGGGTAAGGCACGATCAGCTTGATAGGCTTGCTGGGCCAGGCCTGGGCCTGGCTCAGGGATGGCATACCTACCGTAGCCAATGCGCCAGAGGCCAGCAATACACTTCGACGATTCAATTTCATGGTTTTCTCCTGGTCCCGGGTTTACTTGAACAGACTCGGCAGCCACAACGAGAACGCCGGTACGTACGTCACGAGCAGCAGGCATGCGGTCAGCGCGCCATAGAAGGGAAGGATGGATTTCATGACCTCCCCCACCGATATCTCCCCGATGGCGCAGCCCACGAACTGTGTGACCCCCACCGGTGGCGTATTCAGGCCCAGCGCGCAGTTGATCAGCATCACGATGCCGAACTGCACCGGGTCCATGCCGAACTGGGCCGCGATGGGCAAGAAGATGGGCGTGCAGATCAGGATGGTGGCGGCCATGTCCAGGAAGGTGCCCAACACGAACAACAGCACGTTGATCATCAAGAAGATCACCCAGGGTGTCGCCGAGAAGGATGTCATCAGCGCGCCGGTCTTCTGTGGCACTTCGTACAGCGCCATGAAGTAGCCGAAGGCCGAGGAAATACCGATCAGCAACAGCACCACGCCGGTCGTCTTGCAGGCCTTGGCGCAGGCCTTCAGGAAATGCTGCCACGACAGCGAGCGGTAGACCAGCACCGTGACCAGCAGCGCCCACAGCACAGCCGTAGCAGCCGACTCGGTAGCGGTAAAGACGCCAGACAAGATGCCTGCCAGGATGATGACCACGATCAAAAGACCGGGCAGCGAACCCAGGAAGGCTTTCAGTACTTCCTTCCAGCCGGGGAAGCTACCGCGGGTGGGATAACCGCGCTTGACAGCCACGTAATAGGCGGCAGCCAGGTTGCACAGCGTAAGGATCAGCGCGGGAATCACACCGGCCAGAATCAGGCTGAACACGCTGACGGACGCAATGCCGGTAGTAGCGAGCGCGAAGATGATTAGGTTGTGCGAGGTAGGCATCAGCGCACCGACCAGCGCCGCGTGCGTGGTCACGTTGACGGCGTAGTCGGCGTCGTAGCCTTCCTTCTTCATCAACGGAATCATCACCGAGCCCATGGCCGACACGTCGGCCAGCGGCGAGCCGGCGACGCCGCCGAACAAGGTACAGCCGATCACGTTGCTCATGCCCAGGCCACCGCGCACATGGCCGACCAGGCTGTTGGCGAAACGCACGATGCGGTCGGCAATGCCGCCGTACAGCATCAGCTCACCCGCGAACACGAAGAACGGGATGGCCAGGAAGGAGAACACCTGCATGCCGCCCACCATCTTCTGGAAAACGATGGCGATGGGCATGCCCGAATACAACACGGTGCAGACCGAGGCGAGCCCGATCGAAAAGGCCACCGGCACGCCCAGTACCAGCAGCAGCGCAAAGCTCAATGAGAGAACAGTCAGTTCCATTTTTTTCTTTCAGTCAGTACCAGGACGGAACAACTTCTTCGTTTCGGAGCAGCGCAACAATGTGCTCGATGGAGAACATCACGATCAGCACGCCGGCAATCACCAGCGACAGATAGTCGATGCCCACGGGCAGGTGCAGCATGGGGTCGAGTTCGTCCCACTTGAGGCGGGTCCAGAGCATGCCACTCTGCACCATGATTCCGCCGAACAGCGCCACCAGCATATGGATCAGGATTTCCAGCTTCAGGCGCAGGGCTTCGGGCAATAGCGAGACCAGCGACTCCAGGCCAATATGACCAGCATCGCGCACGCCCACCGCCACGCCGAGTGCGGTCACATACAACACCAGTTGCAAGGCCAGGGCTTCAGCCCAGGTTGGCGTGTCGTTGAACACATAGCGGCCGACCACCTGGATCTGCACGCTCAGAATGATGCCAATCAGGCAGAAGATCGCGAGGACCAGGCAGATTTTGCTCAGCAGTCCGCACAGGCGCGAGTAAGCGTGGCGCGCAGGCGGGCGCGCATGTTCGGCGTCAACGCCCGGGGCGACAGCGCTCACGGCCGCCGTGGTGGCCGCGGCCGCAGCCGATGTATGGGGTGCACTCATGGGATTCCTAGGTGGACGCGCGAAGCCCGGGCCGGCCACTGCCGGACCGGGCTTCAAACGGTCGCTGGCTTTACTTGTTGTCCTGAACGGCCTTCACCAGACGCTGCAGGTCAGGTGTGGTGATGAACTTGGCGTACACGGGTGCCATGGCGGCCTTGAACGAGGCTTTGTCCACGTCGGTCACGATCTGCGAGCCGGCCTTGGTCACAACGGCCAGGGCCTTGGCTTCCTGCTCGTCCCACTTCTGGCGCTGGAACGTCACCGATTCCTTGGCCGCAGCACGGAACATGGCTTGGTCGGCCGGCGTCATCTTGTCGAAGATCGCCTTGGACATCACCAGCATTTCAGGCGCCATGGAGTGTTCGGTACGCGAATACACCTTGACCGCTTCGTAGTGCTGGAAGCCTTCGTACGAAGGGATGTTGTTTTCGGCGGCATCGATCAGGCCGGTCTTCAGTGCGGTCAAAACTTCACCGGTAGGCATGGGGGTGGCATTGGCACCCATGGCGCCCACCAGGGAAACCCACAGCTCGGACTGCTGTACGCGAATTTTCAGGCCCTTGGCATCGGCGATGTTACGCACGGGCTTCTTGGCGTAGATGGAACGTGCACCGCTGTCGTAGAACGCCAGACCGACCAGACCTTGGCTTTCGCAGCCCTTCAGGATCTCCTCACCGATGGGGCCGTCCAGCGACTTGCGCATGTGGGCAATAGAGTCGAACAGGAAAGGCATGGTCGGCACCAGGCTCTTCGGGCAGATGGAGTTCAGCGAGCTGATGTTGACACGGTTCATCTCCAGCGCGCCGATCTTCACCTGGTCCAGCGTTTCTTTCTCGGAACCGAGTGCGCTCTTGTTGAACACCTTGATCGTGTACTTGCCACCGCTTTGCTTGGACAACACTTCGCTCATGTGTTTGACGGCGGCGACGGTGGGGTATTCGTCGCTGTTGTGCACGTCGGCCGAGCGGAACTCGACAGCCTGGGCAGAAAGGCACAGGCTGGCCAGCACGCTGGCGGTCAGCGCGGCAGCGCGGAAGGAAGGACGGCGGATAGATTTCATGGACTTGTCTCCTGATTAGAATTAAAAATGCTCGTTTAGAGCGACATGGGAAAACGCGAAAACACAGGTTCAGGCAAGCCGCGCACGCCAGGCTGCAAGGCAAACACCGCGCCGTTCAGGCCCGGTGCAGCGGGGTCTACGGTGCCGGGCTGGATAGAAGCCACGTACAGCACATCCAGATTGGCGCCACCAAATGCACACATCGATGGCTTGGCCACTGGCACTTCCAGCGAGGCCAGCAACTGGCCTTGCGGATCAAAACGGTGCACCAGGCCGGCGTCGTTGGCGCAGATCCAGTAGCAGCCCTCAGCATCCACCGCCGCGCCATCCGGGCGACCCGGCAGAGGCTGCATGTCGACAAACAGGCGGCGGTGTGCCAGCTCGCCACTGACGGCATCAAAATCAAAAGCCCAGATCTTTTGCACGCTGGGGTGCGAATCGGACACATAGGCGGTGGCGCCATCGGGGCTGAACGCCAGCCCGTTGGGAGTGATCAGGCCATCCAGCCGGGCCGGGCTCAAGCCGATTTCATCCAGGCAGTACAGGCAACCCAAAGGCGAGGCCAGGCCCATGTCCATCACCATGGTGCTGATCCAGAAACGGCCTTGCGCGTCGCACCTGCCGTCGTTGAAGCGCATGCCGGGTGCAGGATGGGTGACGGCCGCCAGGCAGTCCAGTTGCACGGCGGGCGCCTCGCCCAGCTGCACCACATACACGCCGGTTTCCATGGCCGCCACGATGCGGCCTACGGCCGGGGTCAGGGCAATGCAGCCCACGCGCTCGGGCAGGGTCCAGCTCTGCACCGCATCGCTTGCCGGGCTCCAGCGGCGGATCTGCTTACCTTCGATGTCCACCCAGTACAGGGCGTTTTCGGCCACCGACCACACCGGGCATTCGCCCACGCGGTCGCGGCTGCTGGCAATCGCCTTGGCGGTGCTCATTGCTCGTACGGCCCCATGCGCACAAAGGCGCCACCCTGGTGCAGGGCTGCGGGGTCGCTGAAATCGGGCGCGGGGGTGCGCGCAAAGACCGCTTCGCGGAACACGTCGGAACTGTCTTGCGGCACATAGCCAACGTGGCGGGCGCGGGAGTTGTCCCACCAGGTCACGGAGTTGTTCGACATGCCGAAAATGATGCTGAAACCCAACGCCGGCGTAGTCAGACAGGCGGTGATCAGGCGGTGCAGGTCGCCGTAGCTCAGGAAAGTGGCCAGCATACGGCGGTCCCGCGGCTCGGGGAACGAAGAACCAATGCGCACGCAAGCGGTTTCGATGCCGTAGCGGTCAAAGTAGTAGCGCGCCAGGTCTTCACCAAAAGCCTTGCTCAGGCCATAGTTGCCATCGGGCCGGGCCGGGGCGTCGGCGGTGATGGTTTCGTCCTGGCGGTAAAAACCGGTCACATGGTTGGAGCTGGCAAACACCACCCGCTTCACGCCAAACTTGCGGGCCGCTTCGTACAGGTTGTAGGTGCCCAGAATATTCGCCTGCATGATGGGCAGGAACGGGCCGTCGAGCGACTTGCCGCCCATGTGCACAATCGCGTCCACGCCCTGCACCATGGCATCTACCGCCGCGGCATCAGCCAGGTCGGCCAGCATGATTTCCTCGCCCTCGGCGGCAGCGCCGAAGTCCACCACATCGGACAGACGCAGCGTGTTGCAGTTCTGTTTGAGGCTCTCGCGCAGCACCTTACCCAGGCCCCCTGCGGCGCCGGTTAACAATATCTTTTCATGCTGCTTGATGGCCATGTTTTTTCCGATGAACCTGAAAGTTAAAGTAAGCACTGACCTAGGGGCTCTACCGCTGGACATTTCCAGAGGCTTTGCTAAAGTGGTGCCGAAGGCGCCACACATCAGTCATGTGTTGTCTGATGACTTAGATTTTGATAAAACCCACACTCCCCTGTCAAGGCTTTTTTGATGGCACCCGTACAAACCCTTAGCTCCTTGGCCCATTCTGGCGACAACTCTGCAGCTACTGCCGCCACCCGCCCCAGAAGGCCGCGCGGCCTGGTGTCGGAAATCGTCGAAGCCCTGGTGCTGAGCATCCGCCAAGGGCAGCTGCAGCCCGGCGACAAGCTGCCCACCGAGGTCGAATTCATGGCCCGGTTTGACGTCAGCCGCACCGTGGTCCGCGAAGCCATCTCCAAGCTCCAGGCATCGGGCCTGGTGGAGACGCGGCATGGCATTGGCACCTTTGTGATCGAGCCGCCCGACACCCGCAACTTCAAGATTGCCCCCGAAGACTTCGCTACCGTGGCCGATGTGATCGCCCTGCTGGAGCTGCGCATCAGCCTGGAAACCGAGGCCGCCGGTCTGGCGGCCCAACGCCGCACCCCGGCCAACCTGGTGCAGCTGGAAGCCGCGTTGCAGAACTTCAAGGACGCGATTCCCCACGAGTCAGATGGCGTGCCCGCCGACTTCCAGTTCCACATGGAGGTCGCCCGCGCCACCGGCAACCAGCACTTCGCCGATCTGATGACCTATCTGGGCACCATGATCATTCCGCGCACCCGCGTCAAAACCCTGGAAAACGTTCCCGAGGGCCGGCTCGCCTATCTGCAAAAAGTGCACGCCGAGCACGAGAGCATCTACCACGCGATCCGCGACCAGGACAGCGACTCGGCCCGCGCCGCCATGCGCACCCATTTGTCGAATAGCCGCGAGCGCCTGCGCAAAAGCCAGCCGCTGGACAGCGCACCCAGTAACTAGCGAACGCCAGGCCATCCAAGGGTTAGTCCGCGGCGCCAATGGCAACTCCAGTTGTAGGATGACTGGCTAATTTTTAGCCCTTAGAACGTGTTCAAGGTCTTTTTGGGGCCGCGTTGGGGTGCAATCGGGATGAGTTGGTTGTCGGAGACCGCAGCATGGGCTCTCTGCCCATGCAAGGGCTACGGCAGACAAATCGCCCGATTTCACCCCAACCCGAAGGGCCGGTACCTTTTCGGGCGCTCTGCGTCGTTACAAAACCAGCCAAGGCATCAGCCTTGGCTTGGGTTTTGCGCCTAGCAGCGCATCCCGAAAAGGTACCTGCGCGGCCCCAAAAAGACCTTGAACACGTTCTAAAACCTATAACACCATTGGAGACACCATGCCGCACACCCCCGTTTCTCGCCGCACCGCCGCCGGCTACCTGGCCCTGGGCGCCGGCAGCCTGCTGGCCGGGCGGGCATTTGCCCAGGCCGGCGACTACCCGAACCACCCCATCGAGCTGGTGGTGGCGTATGGCGCTGGCGGCGGCACCGATGTGCTGGCCCGGGCCTTCAGCGATGCATCGCGCAAGCACACCAGCCAGGCTATCGCCGTGACCAACAAGCCGGGTGCCAGCGGCGCCATCGGTCTGACCGATGTGCTCAACGCCAAGCCCGACGGCTACAAGATCGCCATGCTGACCGTCGAGCTGACCACCCTGCCCCACGTGGGCGTGATCAAGTTCAGTTATGAGGACTTTGCGCCCATCGCCCTGCTGAACGCCGACCCGGCGGCCATCACCGTCAAGGCCGATGCGCCCTGGAACACCATCGAGGAATTCCTGGCCGCCGCCAAGAAGGCGCCGGGCGAGTTCCGCGTCGGCAACTCGGGTGCCGGCTCGATCTGGCACCTGGCTGCCGCCGCGCTGGAGGACAAGACCGGCACCAAGTTCAACCACATCCCCTACCCCGGCGCCGGCCCGGCCATGCTGTCGCTGCTGGGCGGCCACATCGAGGCGGTGGGCGTGAGCGCGGCCGAAGTCACCGCCCATGTGGCCTCGGGCAAGCTCAAGACCTTGGCGGTGATGGCCGACAAGCGGCTCAAGGGCTTCGACAATGTGCCCACGCTGAAGGAACGCAATATCGACCTGTCGATCAGCGCCTGGCGCGGTCTGGGCGCCCCCAAGAACACCCCGCCCGAGATCCTGGCCATCCTGAAGAACATCGCCGTCAAGACCAGCGCCGAGCCTTCGTTCCGTGAAATCATGGACAAGCAGAACATGGGCTTCGCGTTTGGCGACGAGGCCGCCTTCAAGGCCGTGATGGTGCGCGACAACACCTACTTCAAGAACCTGATCGCCAAGCTGAACTTCAAGCTGGCCTAGCCCGCAGCAGCCGGCGCCGGTGCCTTGCGCCGGGCGGCATCAAATCTTGCTTGCTATGCCTTATTACTATAAAAGTAATAGCTGCTAGCGCAGGTCTTACCTGCGCTGGAAGCCTATTCGATAACGTAATTTATGCCCTAGATCTGTAAACGCAGCCACTGCGCCAAATCCACCAGCAGCTGCGTACCCACCGGCGACACCGCGCTGAAATGGATGCAGGCGTGGATGGCGCCCGGGTAATGCTGGTGGGTCACCGCCACGCCCGCCGCTTTGGCATGCAGGGCCAGCGCATGGCCTTCGTCGCGCAGCGGGTCGTGCCCCATGGTGGCGAGCCAGGTCGCGGGCAGACCTGCCAGGTCGGACTGCAGCAAGGCCATGTCGGAATGGCCGGGCGACTGCCCGCCCAGGTAGCTGGCAATAAACCAGCGCATCGCACCCATCGTGAGGAACTTGCCCTCGCCATTCTCCTGGTACGAAGGACTGGGTTCGTCCGGGTGCTGGGCCACCGGGTAGATCAATCCCAGCGCTCGCACCTCGGCGGCCTTCACCCGCCGTGCCGCCACCAGGGCCAGCTGCGCACCCGCGCTGTCGCCCACCACGGCGATGCGCTGCGGGTCGGCACCCAGGCTGTCAGCGTTGGCCAGCAGCCAGCGCAAGGTGGCTTCCACATCGTCGGGCGCAGCCGGAAACGGATGCTCGGGCGCCAGCCGGTAGTCCACCGCCACGACCAGCATCTCGGCGTGGTGGCACAGGGTGCGGCAAACGCTGTCATGGCTTTCCAGATCGCCGATCACAAAGCCGCCGCCGTGCACGTACAGCACCACCGGCAACGGCAGCTGCTGCAGTGCGCTACTGGGCGTGTAGATCCGCAAAGGCAGGTCTCCCCCTGGGCCGGCAATGGCGGTGTGAAACACCCGGCCAATCTCAGGGGGTGGCAGACCCAAGGCCCGCACCAGGTCGCGGTACATCTGCCGCGCGACGGGCGGCGGCAAGGTCTCCAGGGGCGGGTTGCCCTGCGCGGCGGCCTGGGCCAGAAATCCGGCCAGGGCCGGGTCCAGATCGGCCGTAGCCAGGGTCGGAAGGTCGTTCATCATCTGGGTTGCTCCTAGGTGGTGAGGGGGAGGTTCGGCTCCAGCCGGAAGACGCTGACCAGGCCGGTCAGACGCTCGGCCTCCTGGCTCATGGCCATGGCGGCGGCCGCGCTCTGCTCAACCAGGGCGGCGTTCTGCTGCGTCAGGCGCTCCAGCTCGTGCACCGACTGGTCGACTTCGGCAATGCCCTGGCCTTGCTCGGCCGCGGCGGAAGCGATCTCGGTGACGAAGCTGGCCAGCCCGTCCACAGCGCCAACGATGTCGGCCATGCTGCGGGCGGCGTTCTCTACATGGCGCTGCCCGCTGGCGACTTCGCCGGCCGACTGTTCGATCAGCTGGCGGATGTCCTTGGCCGCGCTGGCCACGCCCTGCGACAAGGCACGCACCTCAGACGCCACCACCGCAAAGCCACGGCCATGCGGGCCGGCACCGGCGGCTTCGATCGAGGCGTTCAGCGCCAGGATGTTGGTACGGAAGGCAAAGCTGTCGATCATGCCGACGATCTCGGCCATGCGCTGCGAGGAGCGGCTGATGTCGGTCATGCTGGACTGCGCGCGCAGCACCACCGCACCGCCGTGTTGCGCCGCCTGCGTGGCCGCGCCGGTGATCTGCTGGGCCGCCGAAGCCGACTCGGCCAGTTGCTGCACATTGCCCGCCAACTGCGTGGTGGCTTCGGCCGTGCGCCGCAAGGAAACGGCGGCGTTTTCGGTGCGCTGCGACAAGTCATCGTTGCCGGCAGCTACATCCGAGGCAGAAGCATCGATGGCCGAGGCCGACTCGCGCACCGCGCCCACCAGCGCCCGCAAGCCGTCCTGCATGGTGCCCAGGGCGGTCAGCAGGCGGCCGGTTTCATCCTGCGCCGCGGTGGACATGGGCTGCGAAAGATCACCTTGTGCCACCTGGCGCGCCAGCGCCATCGCCTGGCGCAGCGGCAGGGTCACACCACGGGCAATCCACCAGGCCGCGGCAGCCCCCAAGCACAGCGCCACAGCTGCCGCACCGGCCAGCCACAGGCGCGCACGGCGGGCCGCTGCACCGGCCTGGGCCGCAGCCTCTGCGCTGGCCTGGGCGGCCCCGTCGTTCAGCGCATCGATTGCGCGCAGCCATTGGTCGAACAAGGGTTTGACGCTGCTGACCACCAGCACCTGGATCGCCGGGTCGCGCTCATAGTCGGCCCCGGCCGACCCCGCGGCCAGCTGCAGGCGCTGCACCGCGCTGCCGAGCAGGGGCCGCAGCTCAGCTTCGGCGCTTTGCAGGGCAGCAGCGTGGGCTTGCAGCGCCGCACCCTGGGGTGTGCCGAACAATTGGCGGTAGCTGCTCTGGTAGGCACCCAGCGCTTTCTGCAGGGCGGCACTCTCGTATTGCAGGTCTTCCAGATCGTCGACCATGGTGGCCACCAGCAGGCCCAGATAGGCATCGGCCACACGGTCGTGCATGTTGCGGGCCTGGGCCGCCAGACGCTGGCCCGAGGCCATCGCGTCCTGCATACCCTGCTCCACCGCGCGCAGCTGGTAGATGGAACTTGCCGTGGTGATGGCAAATAGCAGCAGCACCACGCCAAAGGCCATGGCCAGCCGCGCCACCAGGCCCATGCGCACGGGCAGGTCGGACAGGTCCGGTATGCCGACAGCCTGGGTGTGTTGCACCATGGCGTCGAGTTGCTGGTCAAGCATAGAGGGCCTTCTTGGAGGGTGAGCGATGGACCGCGGCTAGGCGGTAAATCACGAAGTGGGTGCTCTCAGGCCTGGACGACCAGCGCCCGCAAAGCGGCGTTGAAGACGGCGGACTGTTCCAGCTGCGGTGTGTGGCCGCAGCCATCGACCAGCTGCAACCGGCTCGTGGGGGCCAGCTTGTGCGCGTGCTCCGAATGCGCGAACGGGATCACGCTGTCTTGCCGGCCATGCAACAGGAGCACAGGCACCGAGGCCGAAGCGAGTGCCGCATGCGCATCGCCCACCAGCGACGCGCGCTGCCCGCCCAGGTCCGTCATCCGCCGCAAGGTGGCGAGGAAGGCAGCTTGGGCTCCGGGTCGCATCACGTTGCGCTCAATCGTCTTGCGCAGCTCGTCGGTGACGACGAACGATGGGCCGAAGATGGCCTGGATCTGCTGCGTGATGGCCATGGGGCCGGCCCGCGACATCAGCGTGCCCAGCCCAGGCAGCGTCATCAGCCTGAAGGGCATGGGGCAGTCGCGCCCGAGGTTGGCCGCGGCAGCGAGCAGCACGGTCTGCACCCGCGCCGGCTGCAGAACCTGCATCTGCAGGCAAATGGCCCCGCCCAAGGAATTGCCGGCCAGATGCACCTTGCTCAAACCGAGCGCGTCGGCAAGCTTCCACACGAAGGCTGCAAAGGTCTTGGGCGCGAACGGCTGCCCGCCGAAGCCGGACAGACCGTGCCCCGGCAGATCCAGCGCGATCAGGCGCATAGCCCGGTTGTCACTGGCAAATTGCGCCGACCAGAGCTCCAGCGAGCCGCCGATGCCGTGCAGCAGCAGCACGGTCGGGCCGGTGCCGCCCGAATCGCGGTACCGCACCTGGACGCCATCTACCGAAATGTATGAATCGATCAAATCTCTTCCCCTTCGCATAGGCATTTGGTTCATGCTGCGACCGGGCCGGGGACGCCGGCCACCCTCTCGGCCGTGACAGGCCGCAACAGAAAGTAGCCGAGCGCGGGCAGCAGCGCCAGGGCGCCGACCATGTTCCAGACGAACATGAAGGCCAGCAGAATCCCCATATCGGCCTGGAACTTGATGGGCGAGAACGCCCAGGTCCCCACAGCCAGGGCCAGGGTGATGCCGGTCAGCATGACCACCCGGCCGGTGAACTGCAGCGCATGGTGGTAGGCGTCCGACAGGCTCGCACCTTCGCGCATGCGGGCCAGGGTAATGCTCAGCACATACAGCGCGTAGTCCACGCCTATGCCGACGCCGAGTGCGATCACCGGCAAGGTAGCGACTTTCACGCCCATGCCCAGCCAGACCATCAGCGCCTCGCACAGGATGGAGGTCAGCACCAGCGGCAGCACCGCCACCACCACCGCACGCCAGGAGCGGAAGGTGATCCAGCACAGCACGACCACCGCGGCATAGACCCACAGCAGCATCTCGTGCATGGCCTGACCGACCACGATATTGGTTGCCGCCGCAATGCCGGCGCTGCCTGCGGCGAGCTTGAACTGCACATCGTCGGTGTTGTGGGCGGCGGCAAAAGCCTCGACTTCGCGCACCACCCGCGACAGGGTTTCGGCCTTGTGGTCTTGCAGGTAGACATACAGCGCCAGGAACGAACAGTTCTGGTTGAACAGCTCGCGCGGCGCCCGGGTCTGCACGCCACCGAGCGCGCCGTCATTGGGCAGCAGCTCCAGCCATTTGAAGTTGCCCTCGTTGTAGCCCACCATGGCCAGCTTGGACAACGCGGCCATGGAGTTGGTGGACTCCACGCCCGGCAGCTGTTCCAGCCGCCAGGCCAGGCTGTCCAGTTGCGCCAAGGTGCCGTAAGTGGTGCACTGGTCAACCGGGGTGGTAACCATCACCGTCAGGATGTCAGCGCTGGCCGCGTAGTGCGAGATCTGGTAGGCGTTGTCGCGGTTGTAGCGCGAGTCGGGGCGCAGCTCGGAGGCGCCGGCATCCAGGTCACCGATCTTCAGGTTCAGGCTGACGGCATAACCGCCGGCCGCCATCAAGGCCGAGACCACGATGGCTGCCGTCGCCCAGCGCTTCTGCGTAAAGTGGTCAAGCAGCGCCCACAGCCAGGGCCGCTTGCCGCCGTCTTGCACAGCTTCTTCGCGCAGGCTGCGCGCCGCCGCCTTGGCGCCGACGCCGGTGTACGACAGCAGAATCGGCAGCAGCACCAGGTTGGTAAAAATCAGCACCGCTACGCCGATGCTGGCGATCAGCGCCAGGTCCTGGATCACCTTGATCTGGATGATGACCAGCACCGCAAAGCCCACGGCATCGCACAGCAGCGCCGTCAGCCCGGCCATGAACAGGCGGCGGAAGGTGTAGCGCGCGGCCACCACACGGTGCGTGCCGCGGCCAATGTCTTGCATGATGCCGTTCATCTTCTGCGCGCCGTGGCTCATGCCGATGGCGAACACCAGGAACGGCACCAGCACCGAATACGGGTCCAGCTCATAGCCAAACAAGGCCAGCAAGCCGAACTGCCAGACCACCGCCACCAGCGAACAGGCCACCACCAGCGCGGTGCTGCGGGCGCAGCGGGTATAGGCAAACAGCACCACGGTGGTGATGGCCAGCGCCAGCAGAAAGAACAACAGGACTTGCTGCAGGCCTTCGATCAGGTCGCCCACTACCTTGGCAAAGCCGGTGACGCGGATCTCCAGCTTGTCACTGGCGTATTTGCTGCGCAGCACTTCGATCTGGCGTGACAGATCGCCGTAGTCCAGCGCCTTGCCGGTTTCGGGGTTGCGGTCCAGCAGGGGTACGAAGACGATGCTGGACTGGAAGTCGCCGGCCACCAGCTGGCCGATCTCGCCCGAGCGCTCGACGTTGGCGCGCAGCTCGGCCAGGCTGGCGGCTGAACCGTCAAAGGTATCGGGAATCACCGGGCCGCCGTCCAGGCCTTCCTCGGTCACCGCCACCCAGCGGGTGTTGGAGGTCCACAGCGACTTCATGAACGGCCGGTCCACGCCGGGCAGCAGGAAGATTTCGTCGTTGATCTTCTGCAGCGCGTCCAGATAGCCCTTGTCGAAGATCGTGCCCTGCTTGGCCTGCACCACCAGGCGCAGCGCATTACCCTGCCCCGCCAGATCACCCTTGTGCGCGAGGTAGTTGACGATGTAGGGGTGGCTGGTGGGGATGGTCTTCTCGAAGCTGGCATTCAGCCGCAGCTGGCTGCCCAGCCAACCCAGCACCAGGGTCAGCGCCAGACAGACCAGCATGACCCAGGGCCGATGGTTGAAAAAAACCCGCTCCAGCAAGCTGCCAGAACGCGTATCGAAATCTTCGAGCCGCGCAACGACAGGCTGGTTGGGGGTGGAGGAATCGGCGTGCATAAATGTGTGTCCGCAACAGGCGGCTTCTCTTTCTCAGTTAACAGACAGGGCGGGTAATCTGCGCATGCCGCGCAGGCTGGACAGCACCAGGCTGCCGTCGGCGGCCAGGGCCACGCCCGATACCGGAACCGGCTCGCGGGTCGGCATGCGTTGCAGCACAGAAGCGTCGTCGCGCCCCAAGAGCACATCGCCGGCCTGGCCCATCAGCACAAAACCGCCGTCGGGCAAGGCCACGCCCGAGCCGACCGCCATGGGCAAACCGGTATCGAGCTTGTGCCATTTCGCGCCTGCATCGGTGGACCGGTAGGCCGAACCGCGCAGACCGTAGGCCACCCAGGCATCGCCCTTGCTGTGCAACAGGCCAAAGAAGCTGCCCTTGTAAGGCGACTCCAGCGCGCCGAAGCTGGCGCCGCCATCGGTGGAGCGCAGCAGCAAGCCCTGCTCACCCGCCAGCAGCAAGGTGTCACCGCGGGCACGCAAGCCATACAAATGCAAGGCCTTGGGGTTGGGCAACGCCACCGCTGTCCAATGCCGGCCGCCGTCCACGGTGGCCAGCATCAGGCCGTAAGCGCCCACGGCAAAGCCGCGCTGGCTGTCGATGAACTCCAGGTCGAAGAAAGGTTTGTCTGCGCCCTCTTCTACCAGGCGCTGGGCATTGGCGATGGCTTTGGTGTCGCCCGCGCTTTGCGCAGCCTGCAGCACCAGCGCTGCGGCCTGCAGGCCATCCATCTGCTTGTGCCAGCTGGCGCCGCCGTCGTCGCTGCGCAAGACCACGCCCAGATGGCCTGCGGCCCAGCCGGTTTTTTCATCCACAAAGCGCACGCAGGTCAGCGTGGCCTGCACCGGCACCGCCGCCTGCTTCCAGCTGACGCCGTGGTCGTCCGACAGCAGCACGGTGCCGCGCTCGCCCACGGCCACCAGGCGCGGGCCGGCGCGGGTCACGGCCAGCGTGGCCGCGCCCAAGGCCTTGGGCGTCTGCAAGGCCGGTTGCGACAGCACGGCCGGCAGCGTGGCCGACCAGCCCGTACCTGCCGCCAGCCCCAGCAGCCCGAGCACAGCCGTCCGCCGCGCAATGCCTGCTTGTGCGAGTCCACGCATCAGCGCGCACCTTCGCTGGACAGGGATTCGGCGCTGAAGAAATTGCGCGGAATCGGTGGCAGGATTTCGATCTGCTTGGGCATTTCGTTGGATGCCATGTTCAGGTAGTAAGAGCTGTTCTGCATGTCATAGCCGCCCCAGAACACCGAGTTGTTCACCGCAGGAATGTCGGGCGCCGTCAGCATCAAGGCATAGTTGGTGCGCCAGAGTTGGCCCTTGGCATCCCAGCCGTCGAACAGCACGGTTTGCCAACTGTCTTCGTCGATGTAGTACTTGCGCTTGGGCACCACATGGCGTTTGCCAGCGGCCAGCGTGGCCTCCACTTCCCAGACGCGGTGCAGCTCCCAACGTACATGGGCGGGGTTCAGCGTATTGGGCGTCACCAGCTCTTCGACCTTGACCGTCGCAGCGCGGTTGTTGTTGTAGGGGATGTACATCTCCTTCTTGCCCACCAGCTTCAGCTCGTGTTTGTCGATGGGGCCAAACAGGGTGAAGGCTTCGTCGAACAGGCCGATGCCGGAGGTCACCGAGTCGGGCGTGTCATAGGCCACCGAAGGCGCCTTGCGCACGCGGCGCTGGCCGACCAGGTACTGCCACAGGCCACGCGGCGCGGCGTCGGAGACACCGTCCAGCGCCAAGATGGCTTCACCGGCCTTGGAGCCAGGCGCATTGGCGACGAACTTGCCGAGCTGGTAGTAGCCGTCAAACTTTTCCAGGCTGCCGTCCTTGTCGTAAAACGACTGGCGGATGGTTTGGATGCCGCCCGAAGCCAACGCGCGCCGGCCGTCGGCTGTGACCACAAAAACCTGGGCCGGCATGGTGTAGTTGCCGCCACGCCAGGCCGTGCGCTGGTTCCAGATGGCTTCATAGCCGTCCTTGGGGATAGGGAACGGCACACCGCCGAATGCGCCTTCCATGCCGTAGCCGCCTTCTATGGTCTTGGCGCGGGTGGCGTTCTTGAACGTGTTGTCATACACCGCCTGTGGCGCTGCCGCCGTGCGGTGCGTGGGGTAGACGTCGATGCGGAAGTCGGGGTACTTCTTCATCAAGGCCTGCACGCCGTCGCTCAGCTTGTCGGCGTACTGCGCCATGTTCTTGGCGTTGATGGACAGCGTGGGCTTCTCACCGGGGAACAGGTCGGGCCGGGCATCGCCGTTCTTGTAGCCGGGCGTGGCCTTGGTCAGGCCGCCGTCCCAGGCGGGAATCGTGCCGTCCTTGTTACCGGCTTTTTCTGCGCCCACGGGGGTCAGCGTGGTCTTCAGCTTGGCGGCTTCGTCGGCGCTGACGGCGGCCTGGGCGCCCATGGCGGCGGCCAGCAAGGCAGCGGCCAGCAAGGCAGCGGCCAGCAAGGTGTTGTGTGCGAACTGGGTCATGGTGTGTCTCGAAAGTGCGTTGGAAGGACGTTTTAGAAAGTGCGGGAAATGTTCAGCGCCAGGTAGTTGCGGTCCTTCATGGTCTGGCCGTAGGACAACATGCGCGAACCGGCGGGGTCGACCACGGTGAAGGTGTTCTGGCTGCCGAAGAAAGCCGTGTAGCTCAGGCCCAGATTCCAGTCGCGGTACTTAGCCTTCACGCCCACGGTGTAGTCGCCGGCTTTGCTGGCGCCGCCGGCGTAGTTCATGATGGCCGAGGAGCGGCCGGCAAAGTTGTAGCCCAGGCCCAACGGCACCGACAGGTCCAGCCCCGGCAGCACCTGGAAGTACTGCGGCTCGAAGATCATGCGAAAAGCCGCCGCGTCGCGCGTGGTGTTCGGGTCCAGTCCGCCATTGCCGCGGGTGCTGGGGTTCTTGGTCACGCTCAGGGTGCGGTTCCAGGCCAGCTCGGAGACGATGGAGCCGCCATCCCACAGCGGACCCTTGGTCAGCACGTAGATGCCCGACAAATTGATGTGCGCGGTCTTGCCGATGGCAAAGCAGGGATTGGACGGCGAGCCACTGCAGTCGGCCGCCGGCCCACCTACGCCCAGGAACGCGGGCAGCAGCACGGCCGGGTCGCCGGCCAAAGGCGCATCGGCACGCAGCGAACCTTCCAGCGCCCAGTTCAGCGGCCCCACCGACGAAGTCACGCTGGCGCCCACGGTCTTGATGCCCTCGGCATACACCTTGTGGACGTTGCCGTTGATCAAGTCGAAGACCGGCACGGCCGGGGTTTTCTCGTTGTAGCGGGCCGCGTAGAAGCCGTATTCAAACGCGCTGCCGGCTGGCGACCAGCGCAGCTGCGCACCGAACTGGCCGCTGTTGCCCGGCGTCTGGTCCTTGCTGTTGTCGGTGTTCAGCACCGTGCCTGGCCCCAGGTAGACGCGGCCGCCGTTGATGTAGTCCTGGTTGGAGAAATAGCTGCCCACGCCGGGCAGCTTGCTGGGCCGCCATTTGAGCTGGTAGTAGCCGCCCAGGGTCACGCCATCGGTCAGCTGCAGCGTGCCGGATATCTGCTCTACCGGCAGCAGCACTTCCTTGAATTGCCAGTTGGGCACCGAGGAAATCTTGGCAATGTCCACCGGCCCTTGGGCATTGGCAATGCCGTTCTGGCCGAAGAACAGGCTCTCGCCGTACTGCAGCGCGTGCTTGCCGACGCGGATGGACGCCGGCATCTCGCCCAGGTTGCCCTTGGCAAACACAAACGCATCCAGGAACTCGTCGTTGCGGCCATGCTGGCTGCGGGTGAACGGCAGGAATTCGTTGCTGGGCTGGCTGGCAAAGTTGTTCACGCCATTGCTGCCGTCGTTGTTGCTATGGCCCAGGTATTTGGAGTCGTACCAGGCGGAATGGCTGATGCGCAGGCCGTAGTTGCCGTGGGTCACGTCGAACTCGGTCAACAGATCCATGCGGGTGGAGACGATGCCCTTTTTGCGGAAGTTGGTGTCGCCGTCGTTCTCGTTCACCACGCCGCCGTCGGTGGCTGGGGAAATCAGCCCAGGCGAGGCGTCTTTCATGCGGTAAGCGGTACTGAACTTGGGCGTGAAGTCCAGCCGGATCTTGGTGTCGGGGTTGCCACTGTCCAGCTCAAAGGCCTGGGCCGACAGCGCGCACAGCATGCCCGCTGCCAGCGCCAAGGCGCTGCGTTGGAAGGGGTTGGTTTTTTTTATCATTAAAGTCTCCTCGTTAAGTGTTTTTTCGCTAATTCAAAAAATGGTGGCCCCAGCGCCCGCTCGCCGGGGCCACCGCCCCAAACCACAAGTAATCACAGGTAAGTCGATGCCAGGCCGCCGTCGACCGGAATATTCACGCCGCTGACCCAGCGCGCAGCGTCGCTGCACAACCAGGCAATCACCGCGGCCACCTCGTCGGCAAAGGCCGGGCGCAGCATGCGGTGGGCGTCGGCCTGCACCCGCTCTTCGCCGAGCATGGACACGAAATCGCCGAGGATCGGGGTGAACACCGGACCGGGCGCCACGCAGTTCATACGCACGCCTTTGCCCAGGAACCACTCCTGCGATTGGGTGGCGTTCCAGACGATCAAGGCCTCTTTGAAATACTGGTAGCAGGTGGCCTGCGGCACGGGGTGGTCGCGCAGCCAGGCTGCGCCGGCTTCAAAGCCCTTGGCCGCCGCCAGCTGTTTGTGCAGCTCAACCCGCAGCGGCCATTCGGCGCCCAAGATGGAGGCCACGTTGACGATGCTGCTGCCACGCGGCATGCGCGGCAGCACGGCTTCGGTCAGATGGCGCAGGCCCAGGTAATTGACCCGCGCCACCAAGGCCCCATCGGCCGTGCCAGGCACACCGGCGATGTTGCAGAACGCATCGATGCGCGCAGGCAGCTCGGCCACGGCCGCGTCGATAGCGGCCACGCTGCCCAGGTCGGCTTTGACGAAACCATCCAGGGTCAGCGTCGGGTCGTTGCGGTCCATGCCGATGACATGCGCGCCCTGGAAGCGGGCGAGCCGGGCGACTTCGGCCCCGATGCCGGACGAGGTGCCGGTGATAACGACGGTTTTTCCTTGCAAGCTCATGGGTGTCTCCTGGAATAAAAATAGGACTTACGCAGTGCGCAAGTCGTGAGAATCAGAACGGGTACGTGGGGGCCTGGTCCTTCAGGGTCATCCACTGCCACTGGGTGTATTCCTCCCAGTCGGCGGGGCCGCCCACGCTGCTGCCGTTGCCGGCAATGCCGGGGCCGCCGAAGGGGTTCACGCAGTCGTCGTTCACGGTCTGGTCGTTGATGTGCACCATGCCGCACTTGAGCTGCTGGCCCACGGCCATGGCCCGGCCCAGCGACTTGGAGATCACCGCGCACGACAGGCTGCCGGTGTTGTTGTTGGCCAGCGCAATCGCTTCTTCATCGCTGCGGTAGGTCACGATATTGGCCACCGGGCCAAAGGTTTCTTCGTCGAACACCCGCATGCCGGGCTTGACGCCGGACAGCACCGTGGGCTGGTAGAACAGGCCGTCGAAGCGGCCGCCAGCTTCCAGCTTGGCGCCGGCCGCCACGCTGTCCTGCACCAGGGCGTGCACGCGGTCGCGCTGCTTGGCGTCGATCAGCGGGCCCAGGGCAACCTGGCCGGTGGCGCCGTTGCCAACGGGCAGGTGCGTGGCCTTGGCCACCAGGCGCTTGGTCAGTTCCGCGGCCATGCTGGCATGCACCAGGATGCGGTTTGCCGCCATGCAGATCTGGCCCTGGTGGAAGTACGCGCCCCAGGCGGCATTGCTGGCAGCCACGTCCAGATCGGCGTCGTCCAGAATGATCAGCGAGTTAGCGCCGCCCAGCTCCAGCGACACTTTCTTCAGATGCCGGCCGGCCAGCTCGCCGATGCGACGGCCCACGGCGGGCGAGCCGGTAAAAGCAATCATCGGCACCAGCGGGTCGGTCACCAGCGCCTCGCCGGCTTCGGCATCGCCGGGCAGGACGTGCAACAGGCCCGCAGGCAAGCCGGCTTCGGCAAACACCCGGGCGATCATCAGTCCGCCCGTCACCGGGGTACGCGAGTCGGGCTTGATGACCACCGCGTTGCCCGCCGCCAAAGCGGGAGCCACGGCGCGGATGGTCAGGATCATCGGGAAGTTGAACGGCGAGATCACGCCCACCACGCCATGCGGCACACGGCGTGCCAGGCTGGTACGCCCCACCGCGCTGGGCAGCACATGGCCTTGCGACTGCAGCGGCATGCCCGCGGCCAGGTTGCAGATCAACGCGGCTTCGCGGATCTCGTGCTGGCCCTTGGCCAGGATGCCGCCGGTCTCCCTGGCGGCAAACAAGGCCAGGGCGTCAAACTGCTGCTGGAACAAAGCTGCAGCCCGGCGGAACACCTCGGCCTTGTCGCGCGGCGGCACTGCCACCCAGCTGGCTTGCGCGGCAGCGGCAGCGGCCGTAGCCACCGCCACATCGGCCGCGTTGGCAATGCCTACCGTGCACAGCACCTGGCCGGTAGCCGGCTCGACCACGTCGCGCACGCCGCCGCCCAGCTTGGCAGGCGCCAGGCCTTCAAAATCAAACCATGCTGTCGCATCTGCTGCACCCATGGGTAACGTCCTTTCGATTGGTTGATCAGTTCGCCACTTTTGCGGTGGCACACTGATTTATTGCAATGCACGGACCAGCCGTGCCATTCGCAACCCGAAAGGCCTGCGCCAAAGGCCGTCTTCCACAGGAGAATTAGGGACATACCCTAGGCTGCTTTACCGCAGCGCAACAAAGGGAAATCCCTCGCTAGGTTTTTCACCATTTGCTTATAAATTTGAATCAAATTTACGCAATTGATGAAATTGGAAAACAGCATGGCGCGCAGCTCCACCCGCATCTCCCTGGCCGACGTCGCCCGAGCCACCGGCACGGTGATGGGCAACTTCGACAGCGCCGCCGTCGGCAAGGCCCTGGGCGGCTTTGCCAGCACCTATATCGGCGGCGACGCCCACCCCAACGTGGCCGACATCAGCGAGTGCCTGTTCTTCTCGCCCGGCGACGGCCGCATCTGGCTGCAGGACCAGCGCATGGTGTTGCTGCACACCGAGGCCCTGGGCTCGCTGCGCCGCGAGATGGTCGACAGCCTTGGAACCAAGCAGGCGCGAGGCCTGTTCACCCGTGCCGGCTACGTCAGCGGCGCGCGCGACGCCCAGCTGGTGCGCAAGCAATGGCCGGACGCCGACCCCTCGGCCGCCGCCATCGCCGGCACCCGCCTGCATGCGCTGGAGGGCGTGGTCAAGGTCGAACTGGTGCAGGTGGTCTACGACGCCAAGTCCGGCAGCTACGAGGGCGAATTCCTCTGGCACAACTCCAGCGAGGACGACGAGCACATCGCCGCCTACGGCATCGGCGGCTCACCCGCCTGCTGGATGCAGGTCGGCTATGCGACCGGCTACGTGAGCACCCTGTTCGGCCGGCTGATCGTGTTCCGCGAAACCCAGTGCCGCTCCATGGGCGACGCGCATTGCCGGGTCATCGGCAAGTCGGCCGACCAGTGGGACGACATCGAGGAAGACATGCGCTACCTGAACGCGCGCGAGTTCGTCGACACCGCCGCCTACGCACGCCCCGAGCCCGATGCGGCCGAGCTGCCGAGCGCCAGCGCCTCGGCGGGTGACGCCATGGTCGGTGCCTCGTCGGCCTTCAATGCCGCCTGCCACCAGCTGAGCCGGGTGGCGCGCACCTCGGCTACCGTGCTGTTTACCGGCGAGTCCGGCGTCGGCAAGGAAAAGTTTGCCAGCATGCTGCACAAAATCAGCCCGCGCAAAAGCCAGCCCTTCATCGCCGTTAACTGCGCAGCGATTCCCGAGACCCTGATCGAATCCGAGCTGTTTGGCGTGGAGCGCGGCGCCTACACCGGGGCCAGCGTGTCGCGGCCCGGCCGCTTCGAGCGGGCCAGCGGCGGCACCTTGTTCCTCGACGAAATCGGCACGCTGAGCTTTGTGGCCCAGGGCAAGCTGCTGCGCGCGCTGCAGGAAGGCGAGATCGAGCGCGTGGGCGGCACGCGCAGCATTCCGGTGGATGTGCGGGTGGTGGCCGCCACCAACGAAACCCTGCGCCAGGCGGTGCGCGAGGGCAAGTTCCGCGAAGACCTGTTCTTCCGGCTCAATGTGTTCCCCATCCACCTGCCGCCACTGCGCGAGCGCCGCGACGACATCCCCCTGCTGATGAACCACTTCCTGAACCACTACCGGCGCAAGCACGCCTGCAATGTCCGCGGCTACTCGCAGGCCGCCGTGCGCACCCTGCTGAACTACGACTTTCCCGGCAATATCCGCGAGCTGCAGAACCTGGTCGAGCGCGCCGTCATCATGGCCGACGTGGGTGGCCTGATCGACGTGCACCACCTGTTCACCAGCGGCGAAACCCTGAGCCCCGACGTGATGACGCTGCGTCTGCAAGAAGGCTCCGACACCTTGAACCTGGCCGCCACCACCGCCCAGGCCGCAGCCACCGTGGCGGTGCCCAGCCGCAGCAGCCCGTCGCCGCTGTCGCTGGAACAGACCGAGCAGGCCATGCTGCAGCGGGCGATTGCCGCGTCCCAAGGCAATCTGTCGGCCGCCGCCCGGCTGCTGAACACCAGCCGCGCCAAGCTGGCCTACCGGGCCAAGAAGCACAAGCTGGTCTAGACTGGTAAATTTATAAAAAAAGTGCCTCTGGCGCAGGCAGTACCAGCGCAAGCAGCTAGGCTTTCAATAGCAAATCAAGCCGCCGGATACTTCTTGGCATTCACCAGCATCTTCAGCCGCGCAGCCTCCAGCAGATCGATGCCCAGCTGGTCGCAGAGCTGCAGCAGGTACAGCAGCACGTCGGCCGCCTCGGCACCGACTTCGGCCCGCTGGTCGGCCGCCAAATTGCGGCTCTGCTCCTCGGTCAGCCACTGAAAATGCTCGAGCAGCTCGGCCGCCTCCACACTCAGGGCCGAGGCCAGGTTCTTGGGCGAATGGAAAGGAGCCCAGTTGCGCGCAGCGGCAAAATCGCGCAAGGCCTGGGTCAGGGAAGAGATATCGTTGGTCATGCAGAATTTTGGCCTGGATCGGCGGGCGCCTGCTTTGCCGACGGATAAAAGGAAATCCTTGATGTGCAGATACCCCTGGCCAGCCCTGCTCGCCACCTTCACGGCCCTGTTGCTGGCCGCCCCGCCCGCTCTGGCGCAGACGCCGTATGCCGACCGCTTCCAGCCCCACTCTGGCGCCCCGCTACACCCGTGGAAGGACGGCAACGGCAAGGACAAACCCTTCAGCCGCTACCTGCAGGACGCGCAGGACGGCATCGCCCGCTACCACTACGCCCTGCCCCCTGGCTCGCCGCTGCCCGACGAGCCCCTGGCCCGCGCCATCGGCCCGCGTGAATGGCCGCTGCAAGGCCAGAACTGCAACGCCAGCAATACCGACGGCATCCTGCTGGTCCACGGCCTCAGCGACTCGCCCTACCTGGTGCGCGACCTGGGCGATGTGCTGTCGCGCCAGCCCATTGCTGCTGGCCGCTGCGTGCTGGTGCGCAGCCTGCTGCTGCCCGGCAACGCCACCACCCCCGGCGACCTGCTGCGCGTGCGCTACGAAGACTGGGTAGAAGCTACCGGCTACGGCCTGCGCAGCTTCGCCGGTGCCGCCGCGCGGGTGCACCTGGTCGGTTATTCGACCGGCGGCGCGCTGGGCATCTACTGGGCCTACCACCAGCAGGAACTGCAGCCGAAGGTGCCGCTGGCCAGCCTGGTGCTGCTGTCGCCGGTGGTGCGGCCTACAGGCTTCATCACCCGACTCAGCACCCTGCCGGCCATCCTGGCCCGGCTGGTCGACATCACCGGCTACAAGCGCTGGCTCAGCCAGCATCTGGACCAGGACTTCGCCAAGTACGAATCCTTTCCGCTGAACGCCGGCTACCAGGTGGTGCGGCTGGACAACGCGCTGGAGACCCTGCTGGAGCAGGCGCCGATCCCGGTGCCGGTGTACATGGCCCTCAGCCGCAACGACGCCACGGTCAACGCCAAGGACAGCATCCAGGCCTTCTTGCGCAGCACCGACCCGCGCAACCGCATGCTGCTGGCCGCCCCACAGGGCAAAGCCAGCACCGACGATGCCGTCCAAGCCGCCCTGGTGGATGCCCGGGTCACGGTGGTAGACGCCGTGCTGCCCGCGCAAAGCATCATCGACATCGCCCACACCGCCACCACCATCGCCCCGGCCAACCCCCACTACGGCCCCCGCGGCGCCTACGCCCAGTGCATGCGCTACACCGTGCAGCCCCTGGATGCCAGCCCCGCCTTCTGCGCCTGCATCACCCCGCAAATGCGCGCCGCCACCTGCAGCACCCAGTCCACCGCCGCCGTGCAGTACGGCGAAGCCCTGCCCAAGAATTTCCCCGCCGACACCGCCTTGCGCCGGCTCACCTTCAACCCCTACTTTGACCGGATAGTGGGGGAGATACAGCAGTTTCTGGGCAGTGTGGGTGCGCCATATACCGGCCATCCCCTACCCGGCAAAAGACAAACCCCG
Organism: Rhodoferax sp. OV413; assembly: GCF_900104385.1. Lineage (GTDB taxonomy): Bacteria > Pseudomonadota > Gammaproteobacteria > Burkholderiales > Burkholderiaceae_C > Rhodoferax_B. Next base: position 25,934 of record NZ_FNJA01000004.1, read on the forward strand.
GAGCTTCTAGAAAATAGCCGCCGGCTTCGCCACCATCAAGTAAAAAACACCCACCATGGCAAGGAATGCCGGGTAGCCCAAGGCCTCCCACCACCGGGTGTATCGCCAATAGAGCGCGGGCAGCACAGTCCCTTCGTCCACCGCCTGCTGTGCGAGCCGCGCCATCTGGATTTGCAGCCACACCACGGGCAGCCAGCAGACGCCGGCCAACACAAACAAGCCCAACGACCAGGCCAACCACGGCGTAGCCAGAGGCCAGCCCGCCAGATGCGCCATCAGCAAACCCGTGGCCGGCTGGATCACCACCGTGGGTGTGGTGAACCACCAGTCCGCCCGCACCACCAGCTTCACCACTTCGGCTTGCGCTGCCAGGTTGCGCGTGCGGTTGATGAAGAAGAAATAAAAGGCCGAGCCAAAGCCGGTACCTACCAGCACCACGCTGGACAGCACATGTAACCACTTCAAAGTCATGTACCAGCTCATGCACGCGCCTTTGCCAACACCCAGAGAATGACGGCTATCGGCACGTTCTTGGTCAGCGGCCCCAGGGGGTGCAGCCACAAGGACGGGTCGAGTACCGTGGCCACCAAAGTCATCCCCAGCATAAGGACCAACGCGGCCCAATAGGTAGCGCGTACGGGCTTCATAAGCATGGCCAGGGCCAGCACTACGTCGGCCCCGGCACCGCCCAGAATCAGCGCCTGCGCCAGCAACGGGTTGTGCACGCCCGCAGCCGTCAACAGGCTCAAACTTTGGCCATCCAGCTCCCACACACTGGCCAATGCCGTGGCCAACCAGACGAAGACCAGGCTATAGCGCAATGCGACGAATTCTTTCAATGAAAGCGTCATGCCACGCCTGCCCCCGCGCCATGGTTAGGGGCCACGGTATCCCGTTGCTGCCACAGCCGCACCTCTTCGGCATGCAGCTCCAGAAAGTTTTGCAAACGCGTGAAGCGCCGGCGTGTCTGCCCGGCAAATACCAGTGCGACCAGGGGGCCCAGCAGCCAGCGCAACGCGGCAGGGCCCACCTCGAATGTGTAGGTGTAGACCAGCACAGACGCCTGCGAGCCCGTGGCCCGGTGCCGCATCGAAGCGGCCCACTGCGTGAACGGAAAAGCCTGGCCCACCATTGCCGCCGCGGCCACATGCGGTCGGTCATAAGAAACAAACTGCGTGCGCATGGACAGGCTGCGCAGCATGCCCGCGCCGGCGTTCTCCGTGACCGCGCCTTTGTAGGGGCACGGCGCACCGCCCACGACGTGGGTCGCACTCACCAAAGAATCCCAGCGGGCGCGCCACTGGTGGTAGTGGAACGCGTCAAACACCACGTCCGCACTGGCGGGCATGGGAAATTCCAGCTTTTTATGCACCATGCGCAACACCCTCTTCGACTATCTCCGTCACCATGCCCCAATGCGCGAACTCGGGGGCGAACTCTTCCAGCTTCAGCAAACCCATGCAGGGCATGGCGCCTACCGGCATCGGCTCGGCACGGGCCAGTCGCCGGGCCAGCAAGATGGCGGCCATGCAGGGGATTTCGGGGCCGTGGTCGTTATCGGCTGCGATATGCCAGGCGCGGCGGGTCGATTGCCCGGCCGCATCCAGCCCCTGCACCCGCATCACCATGCCACCCAGCGCGGTACCCATGAAGTCCAACACCGTAGCGGTCCGACTCAGCAGACCCGCCAGCACGGCGGGCTGCGGGATCAGGCCCCGGCTGCGCAATGCAGCCAACACGGCAAATGCACGTTGGGCCAGGCCCACCTCCAGCGCCGCACGGAACATCACGCGCTGCGCCACGCCGTAACGCGCTGGAAATAGCTCCAGATCCGGGATGTCACACAAAGCCCCCAGGCGCGGGCGCAGGCGGGCGAACTGCACCGACGTCAGCTGGCCCCAGCCCCGCATCGAACGCCACTGCCCGCCGTTCCATACGGAAATCGGCTCGCCGCAATAGCTCAACACCCCCGCCAGCGTGGCCTTGCCCCGGGGTGCCGTTTGGGCCGGGGCGATGCAAATGTCTATCGCGTCAATACGCTGCCAGCGCTGGCACAGATGCTCTACCACCGCAGAAGACAAAGCCGGCACCGTGCTGGCCCCCGACACCGCCGTGCGCCCGGCGGCCTGAAACCGCGCCTGCAACGCCGCAGAAAAGTTACAGACAAAGCGGCGCCCATCGGCCAGGTCCAGATAATGCGCGCCCGCCTCCGCCGCGGCTTGGGCCACGGCATAGTCTTGCTGCTGAAATGGCCCGGCGGTGTGGATCAGCAACTCCACGCCAAGCTGGCGCAAGCTCTGTGCAAAATTTGCCGCTGTGTGGTCAATGGCGACACCCTGGGCACCATGGCCAAGCTCCCCAGCCAAAGCGCGGGCGCGCTGCACATCACGCCCACCCACCAGCAATTGGATGGATGCATCCCCCGCCAGGGCAAGGCAAATGCGCGCACCAAAATTGCCATAACCCCCGAGTACCAGAGTTTTCAACGCTGCAAATCCTTGTTGAGGGGTTGGGGAGATAAGCCGTCCATGTCGGCGATTATCAATGCGCCACGGCCTCCGCACTACGCGCGGTTTTTATAAGCATAAATAGTCGCTAGCGCAGATGAAATCTGCACCAGCAGCTATTATTTTTGATGGCCTGAGAGCCGCCGTACCACCAGCTCGTCATAGCCGGTCGCCGCGTCCGGCTCGCGCGCAAACTCCCACTCGGGCAGCAAGGCCAGCAACACCTCGGCCGTGGTCCGCACGATGCAGCCCGCCGCCACATGCCCGCCCAGCACCGCACCAGTGGCGGTGGACAGCGCCATGTGCAGGTGCGAACTGCTGCGCTGGCCGTCGAAGGCTATGGAGCCCGACAGGCTGAGAATTTCTGTATCGCCCACCAGACGCTGCGGCTGATCGGCACCGGCGAAGCGCAGGCCGGCGGTGGACAGGCTACCGATGCCGGAGAGCACAAAGGCGGCACGGCAATTCTGGCTGCGCACGGCGTCTTCCAGGGCTTGGCGCAGGTCTTGGCCGGGGCTCAGGCGGATAGGGAGGGTTTGCATGGTGATTTATAAAAAATAAGCCGCTGGCGCAGATACTACCTGCGCCAGCAGCTATATTTTTGATAGCCAACAGTCCTACCCGAAACCCGGGCCGCCGCAGACCTTACTTCACATGCGCCGCCTTGGCCGCCATGGCCTTAGCCAGCCCACCCCACTGCGCGCTGAACAGTCCGGCATCCATGGTCCTGACGTTCTTCATGATGGGTTTGAAGCCCATGTGGGCCAGCACGTCGCGCTCCAGGTCCACGCCGGGAGCGATTTCGGTCAGCTCCAGGCCATCGGTGGTCAGCTGGAACACGGCGCGTTCGGTGACGAACAGCACTTCCTGCTGGCGCAGCGCGGCGTCGTGGCCGTTGAAGGTGATCTGCTCGACCTTCTCGATGAACTTGCGCGACTTGCCTTCCTTGACGATGGTCAGTTGGCCGTCTGCCACTTTGACTTCCAGGCCGCCGGCGGTAAAGGTGCCGCAGAACACCAGCTTCTTGGTCGAGCGGGTGATGTTGACGAAGCCGCCGCAGCCGACCGGGCGGCCATTGAACTTGCTGACGTTCACATTGCCCCAGTTGTCGGCCTGGGCCAGGCCCAGGAAGCTGGCATCCAGGCCACCGCCGTCGTAGAAGTCGAACTGCAGCGACTGTTCGATGATGGCGTCGGCGTTGTAGGCCACGCCGAAGTCGCCCAGCTGCGCCGGGATGCCGCCGGTAATGCCGCTCTCGATGCTCAGCGTCAGCTGGTCGGCCACGCCCTCTTCGGCCGCCACCGATGGCACACCGGCAGGGATGCCGATACCGAGGTTGGTGATGGCGCCGGGGGTCAGCTCCATGGCCGTGCGGCGGGCGATGACCTTGCGCTCGTCCAGCGCCATCGGCTCCAGCGAATTGACCGGCACACGCACGTCGCCGCAAAAGGCAGGATTGAACTGGGTGGCGATGGTCTGCATGTGGTTCTCGGGCTTGCTGAGCACCACGTAGTCCACCGACACGCCGGGGATCTTCACCGCCTTGGGGTGTAGGCTGCCGGCCTTGACGATGCGCTCGACCTGCACGATGACGATGCCGCCGCAGGCCTTGGCCGCATGGGCGATGTTGATCTGCTCCAGCAGCATGCCTTCCTTGTCCAGCGTGATGTTGCCGTTCTCATCGGCCACGGTGCCGCGGATGATGGCCACGTCGATCTTGGGCGTGGGGTAGAACAGCCATTCTTCGCCGTTGAATTCAACCAGCTTCACCAGGTCTTCGGTGGACTTGCTGTTGAGCTTGCCGCCTTCGATGCGCGGGTCGACAAAGGTGCCCAGGCCGACCTTGGTCAGCAGGCCGGGGCTGCGGCTGGCGATGTGGCGGGTCAGGTGCGACAGGCTGCCCTGCGGGAAGTTGTAGGCCTCGACCTGGCCTTCGAACACCATCTTCATCATCTCGGCGCCGGTCTGGCCGAAGTGGCCGGCCACGGTGCGCTTGATCATGCCGGGGTGTGCAAAGTGCACCATGCCCGCGTCCTTGCTGTTGCCGATGGCGCCGCAGGCCCAGGTGGTGACGTTGCGCGGGTGGCCGGTATCCAGAAAGGTCTGCTCCACGCCTTTCAGCACTTCCTCGGGCAGGCTGGTGACGGCCAGGCCGCCGAGGAAGATGGTGGCGTCGTCTTGGATGAGGGCGCCGGCTTGGGCAGCGGTGATGATTTGCATGTCGGTCTTTCAGGAATTCGGGATTAAGCGTCGGGGTTTTCGATCAGCAGCGCCATGCCCTGGCCGCCACCGACGCAGGCGCTGGAGATGCCATAACGCAGGCCACGGCGGCGCAGTTCGCGCGCCAGGGTCACGGTCAGGCGCACGCCGGTTGCCGCCAGCGGGTGGCCGAGGGCGATGGCGCCGCCGTTGACGTTGAGCTTGTCGCGGTCCAGGCCGAGCTCGCGTTCCACCGCAATGGTTTGCGCGCCCTGGGCTTCGTTGATTTCAAACAGGCCAATGTCGGACAGCTGCAGGCCGCAGCGCTCCAGCAAGGCGCGGATGGCGGGTGCCGGGCCGATGCCCATCAGCTCGGGCGGCACGCCGGCAGCAGCAGCGCCGCGCAGACGGGCCAAAGGCTTCAGGCCGTTCTTGCGCACATAGGCATCGCTGGCGACCAGCGAACCGACCGCGCCATCGACCAGGGCCGAGCTATTGCCCGCGGTTTGCACGCCACCAGGGTAGACGGTGCGCAAACCGGCCAGGGCTTCGATGGGCGACGGGCGCGGATGGGTGTCGTGGTCCAGCTGGGCGACTTTGCGCGGCAGCTGGATGCCGCGGGTGGCGTAGCCGTCCAGCTCAAATTTCTCGCTGACGACGGGCACGATCTCGCCGGCGTGGAAGCCGTCGGCCTGAGCCTTCAGCGCGCGCTCGAACGACAGAGCCGCAAACGCGTCCACATCGGCACGGGTGACGCCGTATTTCTTGGCCAGGTTCTCGGCTGTCTGGATCATGGTGACCGGGCCGGCGGTGTCGTTCAGCGCTTCGACCAGGAAGTCCTTGAACTCGACCGGCGCGCCCAGCTTGAAACCGGTGCGGTGGGTGTAGGCAGCAATCGGGTTGCGCGTCATCGACTCGGCGCCGACCACCAGCGCCAGCTTGGCATAGCCGAGGGCAATCTGGTCGGCGGCCTGGCGGAACAACTCGAAGCCGGTGCCACAGATGCGTTGCACCAGGATGGCCGGCACGTCTATGGGCACGCCCGCGTACAGGCCGATGTGGCGCGGCAGCACAAAGGCGTCGAAGTCGGCCTGGGCCATGGAGCCGGTAATGACCGAGTCCACATCCGCCGCTGGCACGCCGCTGCGCTCCAGCACGGCGCGGGCCACCTTGATGCCGGTGTCGGTGGGCGATACATGGCCGAGCGGGCCGCAGTAGTCGACCAGGGGGGTGCGCACGCCGTCGACGATCCAGGCGTCCAGTTTTGCGGAAAAGTGTTTCATGGTTTAAGCCTTTGTACTGTCGGTAACTCGCAAGATGGTGGCGTAGCCGCTGTCGCCGGCTGCGCAGCCGGTGAACATGCCGACGCCGCCGCCGCGCAGTACCAGCTCTTCGATCAGCTCGATGATGGCGCGCATGCCGGTCGGGGCCTGCGGGTGGCCCCAGATGATGGAGCTGCCATAGTTGTTCATCTTCTCCCAGGCAAAGCCGGTGTCGCGCGCCAGGGCAATGTCGTTCACGGCGAAGGGGTTGTGGGTCTTGATGGCGTCTATGTCTTTGATGGTCAGGCCGGCGTTCTTCATGGCATTGAAGCTGGCGGGCGACGGCGCCATCGGCATGTAGCCGGGCTCGACGCGGGCCATGCCGAAGCCCAGGATTTCGATCTCGATATGCGGGTTGATCGACGCGGCACGGGCCAGGTCACGCGTAGTGACGATGGCGCCGGCGTTGCCGTCGGCGGGGTGCGTCTGGCCGCCAAAAGTCACCGTGCCGCCCTCCTTCACCGGCTTCAGCTTGGCCAGGCCGTCGGCGGTGGTGGGGAAGATGCCTTCGTCGGCGGCCAGCACGCCGGTCTGCTTGCGGAACTTGGAATCGGTCAGCGGCACGTCGACCATGTAGCGCTTCTGGAACGCCCGGTCGTCTGCCAGGGCCTGCTGGTACTGGGTGTAGCGGTGCAGCTTGACCTCGTGCTGCTCGCTGGTGCTGATGCCATAGCGCGCGGCCACGTTCTCGCCGGTTTGCAGCATGGGGTTCTTGGCATACGGGTCATGGCCCATGTTGTCGGGCACCCAGTGCTCGGTGATGCCGTAGCCGCCGGCGCCGCTGGGGTCGGGGTAGTAGACCACCGGGCCGTTTGACTGGCGATCGGCCATTACCAGCAGCGCGCTGGTGGCGGTACCGCAGACCACCTCTTGCGCGGCCATCTGCAGGGCCCGCACGCTGGTGGCACAGGCCTGCTGGATGGTCGGGCCGGCCACGCGGTCTATGCCCATCATGCCGGTGACCCAGGGCAGGCCGTAGAAGCTGCCCTTTTGCGGGTTGGTCAAACCCAGGATGGCCAAGTCGATCTGCGCCATGTCATAGCCGCGGGCGACCAGGGCCTGCTTGCCCAGGTTAGCCGCCAGGGGCAGTGCATTCAGGTTGGCCAGCGCGCCCTGCCACTTGGCAAATGGCGACGACCAGTAAATACCGTAAGGGATGTAGGCGTTCATGGCGGATTCCTTGCTGTGTTTTTGGCAAATTTAGTTATTTATCATAATCAAATTGAGACCCCAAATAACTAGGGAAAGCACTTAGTATTGAGTGCCTTTAAAGCCTTGTTTTAGTTATTTCACATAACCATAATTCAACCAACTAACGTACCTCAGCATGACCACACACAACCCCGACATCACCCTGGAAATCCGCGGCAACGAGCAGGAAGTCGCTGTTATCCGCCTGTCCCGCCCCGCCAAGCGCAATGCCTTGAACGACGGCCTGGTGCTGGCGCTGCGCAACCTGATGGACGGCCTGCCCTCCAGCGTGCGCGCCGCAGTGATCGACGGCGAAGGCGAGCATTTCTGCTCCGGCCTGGACCTGAGCGAACTCAAAGAACGCGACGCCGGCCAGGGCCTGCAGCATTCACGCATGTGGCATGCGGCGCTGGAACGCGTGCAGTTCGGCCCGGTGCCTGTCGTCGCTGCGCTGCACGGCGCGGTGGTCGGTGGCGGCCTGGAACTGGCCAGCGCCTGCCACATCCGCGTGGCCGATGAATCCACTTTCTACGCCCTGCCCGAAGGCTCGCGCGGCATCTTTGTCGGCGGCGGCGGCGCGGTGCGCATCCCGCGCCTGATCGGCACGGCCCGCATGACCGACATGATGATGACCGGCCGCGTCTACAACGCAGTGGACGGCGAACGGGTGGGCTTCGCCCAATACCTGGTGCCCACCGGCCAGGCCTTTACCAAAGCCTTTGAGCTGGCCGAGCGCATCGCCCAGAACGCCCCGCTGACCAACTACGCGCTGATGCACGCCCTGCCGCGCATCGCCGAGCAGCCGTCCGACCAGGGCCTGATGACCGAAGCCATGATGGCCGCCATCGCCCAAAGCGCGCCCGAAGCCAAGGCCCGTGTGCGCGCCTTCCTGGACGGCAAGGCCGCCAAGGTCCAAAAAGCGTAATCGAGACTGCCGCATGTCCGCACCCCAATACCGCCCGCTGCGCTTCGGCGTCACCCAGGTCACCACCCGTGACACGCCCGACGGCGTGCGTTATGTGCGGGCCGCGCAGGACCTGGAGCCCTACCCCACGCGCCTGACCGACCGGCTGGCCCACTGGGCACAGGCCACCCCCAACCACACCTGGATGGCCCAGCGCGTGAAGAACGCAGACGGCAGCCTGGGCGACTGGCGCCACATCAGCTACGCCGAAGCCTGGCAGTCGGCGCGCAACATCGCCCAAGCCTTGCTGGGCATGGGCCTGGGCGATGACCGTCCGATCGCCATCCTCAGCGAAAACGACCTGGACCACGCCCTGCTATCCCTCGGCGCCCTGGTGGCCGGCATTCCGCAGTGCACGATTTCCACCGCCTATTCCACGATCAGCCAGGACTACGACAAGCTGCGCCACGCGCTGGACACCCTGACCCCCGGCCTGGTGTTTGCCAGCAACGGCAGCCGCTTTGCCCGCGCCATCAATGCCACCGTAGGTGCCGATGTCAAGGTGGTGCTGGGCTCGGGCAGCATAGAAGGCCGGGCCACCATCCCCTTCAGCGAGCTGTTGAACACGCCGGCCACGCCCGCTGTGGATGCCGCCCATGCGGCCATCGGCGGCGACAGCATTGCCAAGTTCATGTTCACCTCCGGTTCGACCAAGCTGCCCAAGGCGGTGATCGTCACCCACCGCATGTGGAGCGCGAATCTGCAGCAGATGAACCAGTCCATGCCAGTGCTGGCCGAAGAAGGCCTGGTGCTGGTCGACTGGCTGCCCTGGAACCACACCTTTGGCGGCAACCACAATTTCGGCATCGTCATCTACAACGGCGGCACGCTGTACCTGGACGAAGGCAAGCCCACGCCCAAGGGCATGGCCGAGACCATCCGCAACCTGCGCGAGATCGCGCCCACGGTGTACTTCAACGTACCCACCGGCTTCGAGGTACTGGCCGAGGCCATGCAGACCGACGACCTGCTGCGCAAGAAGCTGCTGAGCCGGGTGAAGATGTTCTTCTTTGCCGCCGCCGCCTTGTCACAGCCCATCTGGGACTCGCTGTTTGCCAGCGCCGAGCGCGAGGTGGGCGAGCGCATCGTGATGAACACCGGCCTAGGCATGACAGAGGGCACGCCCTTCTGCATCGCCGTCAACAGCCCGAACGTCAAAGCCGGCTACATCGGCGTGCCCACACCAGGCCTGGAACTCAAGCTGGTGCCCACCGACGGCAAGACCGAGGTGCGCTACCGCGGCCCCAACATCACGCCTGGCTACTGGCGCAACCCCGAAGCCACCAAGGAGAGCTTTGACGAAGAAGGCTTTTACTGCTCGGGCGACGCCGTGCAGTGGATCGATGAGAACGACCTGCACCAAGGCCTGAAGTTCGACGGCCGGATTGCCGAAGACTTCAAGCTCAGCACCGGCACCTTTGTCAGCGTCGGCCCGATGCGCGCCAAGATCATTGCCGCAGGCGCGCCCTATGTGCAAGACGCGGTACTGACCGGCATCAACTGCAAGGAAGTCGGCGCGCTGATCCTGCCCACGCCCGCCTGCCGCGCGCTTAGCGGGCTGCCCGACAGCGCCAGCCTGCAAGAAGTGCTGGAAAGCGCCCCGGTGCAAGCCCACTTCCAGCAAGTCGCCAACCGGCTGGCCGCCGAATCCACCGGCAGCGCCACCCGCGTGGCCCGCATCCACCTGATGGCCGAGCCGCCCTCGCTGGACAAGGGCGAGATCACCGACAAGGGCTCGATCAACCAGCGCGCCGTGCTCAAGCACCGCGCGGACCTGGTCGCCGCCCTGCACGACGGCAGCCTGCCGTTCACCATCCAACCCCAATAGTTTTCTACCGGACCCACAACATGCAAATTCAAGGACAAGCCGCCCTCGTCACCGGAGCCGCCTCCGGCCTGGGCGAAGCCACCGCCCGCGAACTGGCCCGCTTGGGCGCCAAGGTCGCGGTGCTCGACGTCAACATGGCCCTGGCCGAGAAAGTCGCTGCAGAAATTGGTGGTGTCGCCTGCCAGTGCGACATTACCAACGCCGACAGCGTGACCGCCGCGATTGAAAAAGCCGCAGCCGCCCACGGCCCGGCCCGCATCCTGATGAACGTGGCCGGCATCGGCGGCGCCAAGCGGGTGGTGCAAAAAGACGGCAGCGCCGCCCCGCTGGACGCCTTCAGCAAGGTCATCGCCGTGAACCTGATCGGCAGCTACAACATGACCCGCTTGTTCGCCGCCGCCTGCGCCAAGCTCGACGCCCTGGAAGACGGCGCCCGCGGCGTGATCATGTTCACCGCCTCGGTGGCGGCCTTCGACGGCCAGGTCGGCCAGCAGGCCTACAGCGCGTCCAAGGGCGGCCTGGTCGGCATGACCCTGCCAATGGCGCGCGACCTGGCGCAGTACGGCATCCGCGTCTGCACCGTTGCGCCCGGCCTGTTTGCCACGCCACTGATGAAAGAGCTGCCCGAAGCCGTGCAGGCATCGCTGGCCGCCAGCATTCCGTTCCCGTCGCGCCTGGGCAAGCCGTCCGAATTCGCCGAACTGGCAGCCCACATCGTGACCAACGGCCATTTGAATGGCGAAGTGATACGCCTGGACGGCGCGCTGCGCATGGCGCCGCGTTGATGAATTTATAAGAAAAGAGCCGCCAGTGCATATACCACCTGCACCGAAAGCTATACAAATAAGAGCAGGCTCGATGTCCATCACCGAAGCCATGCCATCCCAGAACATCAAGGCCGCTGCACATCTGCAGCGGGATGTACCACCCGAAGGAGACAACATGCAAGCCCCAAAGAACCGCCACCACTCCGGCTTACGCCCCTTGACCGTCGCACTGATAGCTGCCGGCGCTTTTGCCGCCCATGCCCAGACGGCGGCACCCAGCTCCAGCGTCAACTTGTACGGGCTGATCGACGTGGGCGTGGAACACGTCAGCAAAGTCAACGGGGTGGGTGGCATCACCCGCATGCCCAGCAACACCAGCTCGCTGCCATCGCGGCTGGGCTTCCGCGGCACCGAAGACCTGGGCGACGGCCTGAAGGCCCAGTTCGTGCTGGAAATGGGCTTTGCACCCGATACCGGCGCGTCCGGCCAAGGTGGCCGCTTGTTCGGCCGCCAGGCAAACGTCGGGCTGGCCGGCTCCTGGGGTAGCGTGACTGTGGGCCGCCAGTATTCCACCCTGTTCTGGTCGATCCAAGACTCGGACGTGATCGGGCCAGCGGTGTACGCCATCGGCTCGCTCGACTCCTACATCCCCAATTCGCGGGCGGACAACTCCATCGGCTACCGCGGCACCTTCAGCGGCTTCACCGTGGGCGCTGAATACAGCCTGGGCCGCGACACCGTGAACGCCGGCCCCAGCCCGGCCGGCACCAACTGCGCAGGCGAAAGCGGCACTGACAAGCAGGCCTGCCGCCAGTGGTCGGCCACCGCCAAATACGACACCCCCAACTGGGGCGCCGTGTTGACCTATGACACCTTGAATGGCCGCACCCCCACCGGCCCCACCGACGTGGTGTTCGGCGGCCTGAACAGCAGCAGCACCAGTGACAGCCGCACGCTGGTGGCCGGCTACTTCAAGGTTGCGGGCGCCAAGATCGGCGGCGGCGTGATCCGCCGCGACAACGAAGGCAGCCTGACCCGCCCCCGCAGCAAGCTGTGGTACCTGGGCGCGTCCTACCCACTGACCCCCCAGCTGACGCTGGACGGCCAGTGGGCCAGCCTGCGCTATAGCAATGCCAACGACGTGAATTCGACCCTGCTGGCCGCGCGCCTGGTCTACAGCCTGTCCAAACGCACGGCCGTGTACGGCCAGGTGGGCCACATCAGCAACGACCGGCTGGTCAACGTGTCCGTCAGCGGTGGCGCAGCCGGCAGCAACCCGGCCCTCGGATCCTCGCAAAACGGCATCAGCTTTGGCGTTCGCCACGCGTTCTAAGCCGCCGTCCCCACCCGATAAATCGATATAGAAAGTGGCTCTAGCGCAGACAAAACCTGCGCCAGAAGCTACGAAATTAGGAGCAAACAGCATGACCCGCCGCCATTTCCTCACCACCCTGACCGGCACCGCCGCCTTGGCCGCCTGGTCGCCCCTCACGCTGCTGGCCCAGGGCCTGGAGCAAGTCAAGATTTACTACGGCTTCCCGCCCGGCAGCTCGGGCGACAGCGTGGCCCGGCGCGTAGCCGAAAAGCTGGCTGGCACCGCCTACACCAAGAACCCCGGCGTGGTCGACAACAAGCCCGGCGCTGGCGGCCGGATTGCGCTGGAAAGCCTGAAGGTCGCGCCCGCCGATGGCTCGGTGCTGGCGCTGGCGCCGGTGTCGGCCATGTCGGTGTATCCGCACATTTACAGCAAGCTCAGCTACGACCCCAAGGACTTCGCCCAGGTGTCGATCGGCGCGATCATGCACCACGGCCTGGCGGTCGGCCCGGCGGTTCCCGCCTCGGTCAAGACCTTGAAGGACTTCCTGACCTGGGCCAAGGCCAACCCGGACCAGGCCAGCTACGGCTCGCCCGGCGCCGGCTCCATGCCGCACCTGCTGGGCGCGCTGCTCGGCCTGCGCTCCAAGGTCGACCTGAAGCACGTACCCTACCGCGGCACCGTGCCCGGCATCACCGACCTGGTGGGTGGCCAGATCGCCTCCACCATGAACCCCAGCGGCGACTACCTGGCCTACGCCAAGGCCGGCAAGCTGCGCGTGCTGGCCACCTCGGGCCCACAGCGTTCGCCCTACTACCCCGACGTGCCGACCTTCGTCGAGCAAGGCTTCCCCGACCTGGTGGTGGAGGAATGGTTTGGCTTTTACGCACCGGCCAAGACCCCGGCCGCCACCCTGGCCAATGCCACGGCCGCTATCAACGCCGCGCTGAAAGACAAGGTGGTGATGGACAGCCTGGCGCTGGTCGGCCTGATCCCACACGGATCGAGTGCCGAGGAAATGGCCAAGTCGCAAAAAGCCGAGTTCGAGCGCTGGGGCCCTCTGGTCAAGCAAATCGGCTTCAGCGCAGATTCTTAAATTGATAAGAAATAGGCCACCAGCGCATATACCACCTGCGCTGGCAGCTATCTAAAACAGAGCAAACCCATGGCCGCCTTGGACGACATCACCTTCATCCTGAACGACGTGCTGCAGGCCCCGGCCCAGTGGCAAGCGCTGCCCGCGTTTGCCGACACCGATGCCGATCTGGCGCTGCAGGTGCTGGATGAAGCCAGCAAGTTCGTCACCAGCGAGATCACGCCGCTGCACCGCGTCGGTGACGAGGTGGGTTGCAGTTTCAACGCGGGCCAGGTGACGGTGCCACCCGGTTTCAAGGCCGCCTACCAGGCGTTCTGGCAAGCCGGCTGGCCCTCGCTGTCGTGCGCGGTGGAAGACGGTGGCCAGGGTTTGCCGGCGGTGCTGGAGGGCGTGCTGTACGAAATGCTCGCCGGCGCCAACCATGGCTGGACCATGGCGCCCGGCCTGCTGCACGGCGCCTATGCCTGCCTCAAGCACCACGGTAGCGATGCGCTCAAAGCCGCCTACCTGCCAAAGATCGCCAGCGGCGAATGGCTGGCCACCATGTGCCTGACCGAGGCCCACGCCGGCAGCGATCTGGGCCTGGTGCGCAGCAAAGCGCTGCCACAACCGGATGGCAGCGTGCGCGTGTCCGGCACCAAAATTTTTATCTCCGGCGGCGAGCACGACCTGACGGACAACATCGTCCATCTGGTGCTAGCCCGCCTGCCCGATGCCCCCGCCGGACCCAAGGGCTTGTCGCTGTTCCTGGTGCCCAAGGTTTTGCCCGACGGCCAGCGCAATACCGTGGTCTGCGAGCGCATCGAAGAAAAGATGGGTTTGCACGGCAGCCCCACCTGCGTGCTGCGATTTGACGAGGCCACTGGCTGGCAGGTGGGTGAGGCGAACAAGGGCTTGAACGCCATGTTCGTGATGATGAACGCCGCCCGCCTGCACGTCGGCATGCAGGGCATAGGCCTGCTGGACGCGGCCTGGCAGAAAGCCCACGCCTATGCGCAGGAGCGCCGGCAGATGCGGGCGCCGAAATCTCTAAAAGGCCCCGATCTGATCAGCGAACACCCGGCGATCCGCCGCATCCTCGACACCCAGCGCGCCTGGATCGACGGCGGCCGGGTACTCACCTACCACACGGCCCTGCAACTGGACGTAGCCGAACACCACCCCGACGCTTCCGAGCGCGCCACCGCCCAGCGCTGGTGCACGCTGGTCACCCCGGTGCTGAAGGCCGCGTTCTCCGACCAGGCTTTCAGCGGCGCCAGCGCCTGCCTGCAGGTATTCGGCGGCCACGGCTATGTGCGCGAATGGGGCATAGAACAAATCGTGCGCGACGCCCGGGTGGCGATGATTTACGAGGGCACGAACGAGATCCAGGCCATCGACTTGCTGCTGCGCAAGGTGCTGGCTGATGGCGGCGCCGGCCTGTTAAGCCTGCTGGCCGACCTGCCCGGTGACCGGCGCCGCGACGCCCTGATGGACACCACCGCCGCCCTGGTGCAAGCCGCTCAAACCGACCCCGAGCTGCCCTACTGGGTGGCCGACGACTACCTGCGCGCGCTGGCCCTGGTGCTGCTGGCCTGGGCCTGGGACCGCATCGCCGCCGCGCCAGGAGCACACACGCCGCGCTGGGCCGAGCCAGCCCTGGCCTTCCAGACCTGGGTGCTGCCCGAGTTCGACATGCGCCTGGCCATCATCCGCCAGCGCCTGCCCCCAAAAATAAGCACAAAAATAACCGCTAGCGCAGTACTTGCCTGCGACACAAGCTACTGATTTAGTAGCAAACCAACTTCCCCGTTCCCCCGCTTGCAGCGTGTTGAGGCCACGCTGTGGGCCCCCCTGCGCCTCGACCTTGGAGACAACAACACCATGATAAGAAGATTGCACCCTGGATTAATCGCGGCATCCCTGCTGCCCGCCCTGCTGATCGGCTGTGGCGATTCGGACGATGCCCTGCCGCAACTGGCGGCCGCCACACCCGGCACGCTGCAGTCCTGTACCGATCTGGCCAGCAAAATCAGCTTTCCCAACACCACGATCACTGCGGCCACCGCGATTGCGGCAGGCGCGGTGACCGCAGCGGGCGCAGCCGTTCCCGCGCATTGCCAAATCACCGGCAACATGTACCCGCGTGTCAGCCCCATCGACGGCCAGAGCTACGCCATCGGCTTTGAAATGCGTCTGCCCAATGCCTGGAACGGCCGCTTCTTCTACCAGGCCAACGGCGGCTCCGACGGCTTGATCCTGCCCGCGCTGGGCGGTGGTGGTCCGCAGCCCCAGGTGGCCCTGCAACAAGGTTTCGCGGTCATCAGCTCCGACGCGGGCCACTCGGGCCAGGGCAACCTGGCCTTCGGCCTCGATTTCCAGGCCCGCCTGGACTACGGCTACCAGGCCGTGGCCAAGCTCACGCCCATGGCCAAGTCGGTGATCGCCACCGCCTACGGAAAAGCCCCGGACCGCTCGTACATCAGCGGCTGCTCCAACGGGGGCCGCCATACCTTTGTAGCCATGACCCGCATGGCCGACCAGTACGACGGCTACCTGGCCGGCGCCCCCGGCTACCGGCTGCCACTGGCGGCGATTGCGAACCAAGAGCGCGCCAAGCACCTGGCGACGGTGGCCACCGACCCGGCCGACCTCAGCACCTCGTTCACCAGCGCTGAGCGCGCGACGCTGTCCTCCGCCGTGGTCGCCAAGTGCGATGCGCTGGATGGTGTCAGCGACGGGATGATCCAAGATGTAGAAGCCTGCCGCGCCAGCTTCGACATCCAGCGCGACGTACCGACCTGCAGCGGTGCGCGCGACGGCAGCTGCCTGAGCCCGGCCCAGAAGACGGCGTTCGCGCCCATGTTCTCCGGCGCGGTGGACGGCCAGGGCAAGAAGTTCTACGCCAGCTTCCCGTACGACAGCGGGCACAACGCGGCCGACTCTTCGTTCTGGCGCTTCTTTGTGCCGCTGAACATCGACTCCGGGGCGACGGCGCTGATCTGGGGTGCGCCACCGGCCAACCCCGCTACCTTCAATGGAGCATCCTATGCGCTGAACACCTCGGTCGATACGAAACTGGCCGCGGTCGCAGCGACCAATGCGACCTACACGGAGTCCGGCCTGTCCTTCATGCAGCCGGTGGAACCAACCCAATTGGGCAAGGTGAAAAGCCGGGGCGCCAAAGTCATGGTCTACCACGGCGTGAGCGATGCCATCTTCTCGGTCGACGACACCACGACCTGGTACGACGGCCTGCGCACGGCCAACGGGGGCGACGCCTCCAACTTCGCCCGCTTCTACCGGGTTCCCGGCATGTCCCACTGCGCGGTCGGCCCGGCAACGGACCAGTTCGACATGCTGACGCAGCTGGTCAACTGGGTGGAAAAGGGCCAGGCACCCGACAACGTGGTGGCCAACGTGCGCGGTGCTGGCAATGCTGCGGGCGTCAATCCTGACGTGCCCAGCAGCTGGTCCCCCACCCGCAGCCGCCCGCTGTGCGCCTACCCCAAGGTGGCCCGCTACAACGGCAGTGGCGACGTGGAAAGCGCGTCCAGCTTCAGCTGCAAGTAAAGGCCCAGTACCGCCAGCGCCTGTCTCAAAAATAATAAAAAAACAACTGCTAGCGCAGAACCCGCCTGCGCTAGCAGCTACTGATTCAGTAGCAAACCACTTTCCCCATTCCCCCAGCTTGCAGCGTGTTGAGGCCACGCTGCAGGCTCCCCTGCGCCTCGACCTTGGAGACAACACCATGAAAAGAAGATTGCACCCTGGATTACTCGCCCTGTCGGCCTTGCCGGCAGCCCTGCTGATGGGCTGCGGCGGATCGGACAGCGCGGTACCGCAGCTCTCGGCCGCCACCCCGGCCACGCTGCAGTCCTGCGCCACCCTGGCCAGCAGCCTGGCGCTGCCCAATACCAGCATCACCTCGGCGGTGGACGTGGCCGCCGGTGCACTGGTGGTTACCGGCGTCAGCACGCCCATCCCCGCGCACTGCCTGGTCAAGGGCAAGATGAACCAGCGAACCAGCGCGGTCGACGGCGCCAGCTACGCCATTGGCTTCGAAATCCGCATGCCGGTGGCCTGGAACGGCCGCTTCCTGTACCAGGCGAATGGCGGGCTGGACGGCAGCGTGGTCACCGCCGTCGGCGCCACCAGCGGTGCCGCGCCCGTCGCCCCCGGCCTGAGCCAGGGCTTTGCGGTGCTGAGCTCAGACGCCGGCCATGGCGCGCCCACGCCCTTCTTCGGCCTGGACCCACAGGCCCGGCTCGACTACGGCTACCAGGCCGTGGGCAGCCTCACCCCCATGGCCAAAAACCTGATCAAGAGCGCCTACGGCAAGGCGCCGGACCGCTCCTACTTTGCCGGCTGCTCGAACGGCGGCCGCCACGCGATGGTGGCCGCAGCCCGCTACGGCGACCAGTACGACGGCATCCTGGCCGGCAACCCCGGTTTCCACCTGCCCAAGGCCGCCACCACCCAGCTGTGGAAAGCCCAGCAGTACGCCACGGTGTCGACCCTGGACTCCAACAGCCAGCCGGTACTGACCAGCGCCGTCACCCCGGCCGAATTCAGCATGGTCAGCGCCAAGATCGTCGCCAAATGTGATGCCCTGGACGGCGTCACCGACGGCCAGGTGCAGGACGTAGCCGCCTGCCAGGCCGCCTTCAGCCTGCAAAACGATGTGCCCAGCTGCAGCGGCGCCCGCGACGGCACCTGCCTGACGCCGGCCCAGAAGACCGTGCTGGGCAATATCTTTGCCGGCCCGAAGAACAGCAAGGGCGAGGCCCTGTACACCGGCACCTGGTTCGACCCGGGCATTGCCGGAGCCAATTTCGCGTCCTGGCACTTCGGCTCGCCCGCTACCCGCGATGCTGGCGCCGTGGCCTTCATCTTCGCCACGCCGCCGACCACCACGGCCGCCTTCGCCGCCACCACCGGCTTGCAATACGCGCTGAACTTCAGCATGGAGACCGACTATCCGAAGATATTCGCCACCACCTCGGTGTATACCGAATCGTCCTGGGCGTTCATGACGCCGCCGAACGAGAGCCAGCTGAACACGCTGCGCAACCGCGGCGCCAAGCTGATGGTCTACCACGGCGTGGCCGACGGCGTGTTCTCGCCGGTCGACACCGCCCACTGGATGGATGCCCTGCAGGCGAATAACGGCGGCAATGCCAGCAGCTTCGCCCGGCTGTTCCTGGTACCCGGCATGAACCACTGCTCGGGCGGCCCGGCCACCGACCAGTTCGACATGCTCGCGCCCCTGGTCAACTGGGTGGAAAAAGGCCAGGCCCCCGACAGCGTGATCGCCAACGTGCGCGGCGCCGGCGCCAACGTGGTCAACGCCGAGTTGCCCGCATCCTGGTCGGCCACCCGCAGCCGCCCACTCTGCGTGTACCCCAAAGTCGCCCGCTACAACGGCAGCGGCGATGTGGAAAGCGCGGCCAGCTTCAGTTGCAAGTAGGCTGGGACCGGTAAAAAAGGGGGCTGGCCACGGCTGGCAAAATAGCACGATGACCGTAACCAGCCCCCGCAAGTCCATTACCTCCGTCGACAGCAGCGCCTTGGAGACCTTAGTGGGCTACAACGCCCGGCGGGCCTCGCTGGTGATCACCGAAGTTTTTGTCGAGCGCATGGTGGTGCACGACCTGCGCATGGTGGAGTTCTCCATCCTGTCGCTGGTCGGGCACAACCCCGGCATCACCTCGCGCCAGTTGTCCAGCGCCCTCAGCATCCTGCCGCCCAACCTGGTGAGCCTGGTCAACGGCATCGACAAGCGCGGGCTGATCGAACGCCAGCCCCACCCGGTGGACGGCCGGGCCGTCGGACTGCACCTCACCAGCGCCGGCGAAACCCTGCTGGCCGAGGCCGAACACACCGCAGCCCAGCTGGAAATCGAATCCACCGCCAGCCTGAGCGCCGCCGAGCGAAAAACGCTGATCCGGCTGCTGCAAAAAATATACCGCGCATAAATCTGCACCAGCGCATATACCCTATGCGTGCATTGCTATTAAACTAGTAGCAAAATTGATTTTTGCGGTATAGTTGCAGCGCTATCCGGGCGCAAAGCCAGCAACCGGACACCCCCAACAAACATTGCACCGAGGAGAACACCCTATGAGTTCCAAAGAAAACGTCGCCGTCCACCAACTGCTGGCTCTGCTGGAATCCCGCTACGCCATCCGCGTGCTGTGGGCCCTGAAAGACGGCCACGCCCAGACCTTCCGCCTGCTGCAAGACAGCGTCGGCGGCGTCACCCCGAACACCTTGAACACCCGTCTCAAAGAGCTGCGCGAAGCCGACCTGCTGACCCACGGCTCCGACGGCTACAGCGTCACCCCCACCGGCGCCGACCTGCTCAAACGCCTGAGCGACATCCAGGCCTTTGCCGGCAAATGGTCGGTAGCTCAGGCCAAGAAGGTCAAGTAAACCGCAAGCCACGGAGTCACCGCTAGAGTGGCAAGTGGCTTATGCGACACATCGGGGTTTCAAGCAAGGATGGAGACTCCATGCGCCATCAACCGCCCCGCCTTAGTTTTCCACTCGCACAACCAGCCTGGTCTATCCCAATCCCAGGTAAAAGCGTTCAAAAGCACGTACGGGTTCAAACGCCAGCCCAGTTAAAACGGCTCGGCAACACGCCGTACCAGGGTCGCTTCAAACTCAGCCTGGCCGCCCTGTTCACCACCCTGCTCTGCCACGACCTGAGCCGGGCCGAGCCAGTAGGCGGAAGTATTGCCACAGGCAGCGGCAGTATCAGCCAAAGCGGCCTGACCACCACCATTCTGCAAAGCAGCCAACGCCTGGCTATCGATTGGTCGCGTTTTGGCATTCGGGCCAACGAAACGGTACGGTTTGTCCAACCGAATGCCCAAGCCATCGCGCTGAACCGCGTTACCGGCCGCGAGTCTTCCAGCATTTTGGGCAGTTTGGTCGGCAATGGGAACGTGTTCATCCTGAACCCGAATGGCGTGCTGATCGGCTCTGGCGCGCAAATCAATGTCGGCGGCTTGGTCGCCAGTACGCTGGATATCAGCAATGCGGATTTCGAAGCCGGCCGATACAACCTGGCAGGCAGCAGCACGGCCAGCGTAGCGAACCAAGGCACGATCACCGTCCCCGCTGGCGGCAAGGTCGCACTGATTGCCCCCAGCGTTACCAATACCGGCCAAATCAACGCCCCCCAGGGCAGCGTGCTGCTGGCGGCCGCCAATGGCGTCAGCCTGAAACTGGCCGATGGCAGCCCCATCGGCTACACCCTTACCCAAGGCGCAGCCCAGGCCCTGGTGGACAACGGCGGCATGGTGCTAGCCGATGGCGGCAAGGTGGTATTGACGGCCAAAGGCCTGGAAGGCTTGAACAACGCCGTCATCAACCACAGCGGCATCGTCCAGGCCAGAACGGTGTCGCAACGCAACGGCAGCATCGAACTGCTGGGCGACGAAGGCACCACCACGCGCGTCAGCGGCACGCTGGATGCCAGCGGCCAGAGCCCTGGCGACAGCGGCGGCAGCGTGAAGGTGCTTGGGCAAAAAGTCGGCTTGTTTGGCAACGCGCGCATCGACGCCAGTGGCCCGGCGGGTGGCGGCACGGTGCTGGTGGGTGGCAACCGGCAAGGCCTGGGCCCCGAGCCGAATGCCGATGCTGCCTATATGGCCTCCACGGCCACCATCAACGCCAGTGCCACGCAGGCCGGCAATGGCGGCAAAGTCGTCGTTTGGGGCACCGATGTGGCCAACGTGCACGGCCGCATCCAGGCCGCTGGCGGTGCGCAAGGCGGCAACGGCGGAGCCATAGAAACCTCGGCCCACGCGCTGGATACCCAAGGTATTGAAATCGATGTGTCTGCTGCACAAGGCACAGGTGGATCGTGGCTGCTGGACCCGTACAACGTCACCATCTCCAGCGGAGCCCAGGCTGGCGGAGCCTTTACCAGCAATGTGTGGGCGCCTACGGCCTCGGGCTCGCTGGTCAACACCGGCAATATCCAGACCATTCTGAACGCCGGCGGCAGCGTAACCATCACCACTGTCGGGGCTGGAGCCCAAGAGGGCAATATCGCCATCAATGGCAGCATCCTGAAGAGTGCGGGCTCGGCCGCCACGCTGACCCTGCTTGCCGATGGCCGAATCACCAGCAATGCCACCGCCGGCATCCACCGCACCATCACGAGTACCAGCAATGCACTGAATGTCGCCATGACCGCCAACGCCACGACTACGGCCGCCGCCAACAATGGACTCAAGCTGCAATTTGTAGACATAACAGCCAATGGCGGCAACATCAGCCTGACGGCCACCGGAGCGCAGAACGGCACGGCATCGGCCCTGCAGTTTTTGAATGGCATTCTGAACACCAACGGCAGCGGGAACATCAGCATCACCGGCACCATGCCCAGCAACGGCAACTCCCAGGGCGTGGTAATGAACTCGGCGACCCTGACCACAGCCAGCGGAGCCATCACGGTACAGGGCACGAGTGGCGGCACCGGCACCATTACCGGCGTCAATGGCAACGGCGCCTCGCTCATGAGCACCAACAATACCGGCGTGAAGCTCACAGGCAGCAACACCTTGCAAAGCACCTCGGGGGGCAATATTTCGCTGACCGGCACTGCAACCGGCGCCGTCAGTACCTGGGCCGGCGGCGGTGTGGAGATTGCCACTGGCGACACAATCTCTACCACCGGCACAGTCACCATCACCGGCACCGTCTCCAACCCGGTATCCACAACCTATAGAAACCAGCTGTCCGCTGTGAATTTTGCGGGCAGCACTGGTACGGCGATCAATGTCACCGGTGGCACAGTGAATATCTCCGGTATCAACACCACCGTGGGCCAGGCCGGCACTACCAGCAATAGCAATGCCGGTTTAAAGCTGGCCGGCAAGATCAACATCACATCCACCACCGGGCCCGTCAACCTTACGGCCTCCAACACCGGCGGCGACGGCATGTGGGGTTCCGGCACGGCCAATAGCACGGTCTCCATCTCGGCACCCACGGCCAGTTCGGTAAACATCAATGCGGCTGCGTTAGATGCCGTCAACGGCTATACCGGCTTCTATGTGGGAGGCAGCGCCACCCTGGCTTTTTTGACCGCGGCGCCCGTCAACCTGGCTTCCCAAACTGCAGAAACCTCCACCCACAACTCCATCTGGAACAAGGGCTTCATCAGCACCCCCGGCAACCTGGTTATCACATCCACCAGTGGCGCCATTGCAGACGATTCGGCTGCTAGTGCGGGTGTTTTCTCCAACGTCGGAGGCACCACCAGCATCACTGCCACTGGTGGCGGCAACACCGTCAGACTGGTCCATGCCAGCAATAAATTTACAGGCGCTGTGTCGATCAACGCTGGCGCCACCAGCCTGGTCAACAGTACCGCCTTGTCGCTCGGCAGCAGCACCATCGCCGGCGCCCTCGCGCTGACCGCGCCCGGCATTACACAAACCGGCGCCGTCAACGTCAGCGGCGCAACCACACTCCACGGCGGTGGCAGCGCCATCAGTTTGACCAACGCGGGCAATGATTTCAGCACGCTATCAGCCAGCAATGCCGCAGGCGTAGCGGTCGTAGACGCGAATGCGCTGGGCGTCACTGGGATCGCTTCCACCAACACGGTACAACTGACCACCCTCACCCAGAACTTAACCACCAGCGGCAGCCTCGCGGTCAGCAATGGCGACCTGACACTGACTGCCGGCGCCAGCAGCGCGCGCGGCACCAGCACGGGTGGCGACGTAGTCAACAGCGCAACGTTGTCGGCAGACGCCGGCAAAAAAATCTATGTCTACAGCGGTTCCTTGGGCTCGACCAGCCTGGGCGGATCACTGGCCACCCAAGCCGCGGCAGGCAGCGGCAATTTCCGCTACAACAAGCAGGCGGGCGATACCCCCGGCGCAAGCACGGTAGGTAATGGCAGCACCTATGTGCTGTACCGGGAACGCCCCACGCTCACGATCACGCCCACCGATCCAAGCAAGGTCTACGACAAAAATGCCGCTACCGACCCTAGCCTGGGCTATGCCATTTCCGGCCAGGCTCACGGCGACACCGCCAGCCAAATACTGAGCGGCAGCCTGGTGCGCAGTGCCGGACAGAATGTCGGCAGCTACAGCATCAGCCAGGGAAGCTTGGCCGACCAACTGGGGTACCAGACCAGCTTCACCGCAGGACATAGCTTCGCCATCACACCCGCCACCCTGACCGTCAGCGGCACTAGCGCCGCTTCCAAGGTCTACGACGGCAACACCACAGCCGCCGTCAGTGGGGGCACGCTCAGCGGCGTGGTCGCAGGCGACTCCGTGACCTTGGGCCAGAGTGGCAGCTTTGACACCCGCGACGTGGGCACCGGCAGAACCGTTACCGCGGCCTTCAGTCTGGGCGGCAGCGGGGCCGGCAACTACGTGCTGGCCAGTTCCTCGGCCACGACGACCGCCAATATCACCCCCAAGGGCCTCACCGTCGCAGCCAACGCTGCATCCAAGGTCTACGACAACAACGCCGCCACCGACCCCAGCCTGGCCTATGCCACTACCGGACTGGTCAATGGCGACAGCCTGACAGGGACACTCAGCCGGGTCAGCGGCCAGAATGCGGGCAGCTATGCCATCGGCCAGGGCAGCCTGGCCAATGGAAACTACAGCATTGCGTTCACCGGAAATACGTTTTCCATCACGCCTGCGCCATTGACCATTTCTGCCAACAATACCAGCCGCCTGGTGGGACAAAACAACCCCGCCTTCAGTGCCACCTACAGCGGTTTCGTGGCGGGCGAGAGCGCTGGCGCTTCTGATTTAACCGGCAGCCTGGTCTTCAGTACCGGCGCTGGCAGCAACTCCATGCCTGGCAGCTACGCCGTCGTTCCCAGCGGCTTGGGCAGCAACAATTACCAGCTGCAGTACGTCGCAGGAGCATTGCGGGTGCTTCCGGCCAGCATGGCGGCCGTGACACTGGGGTCTGCTGGCCTGGAGCTTGGCTATGCCGCAGCGCTGTCCGACTTGCCCCGCATGCAGGCGGGCAGCGCGCTGCCCATGCAACAGCCCCCTACCCTCCAGAAAAACTGCGGAGGGAGTCTGGCCTCAGCCGGCCCGACCGACGCATGCCGGGCCAAATGAAGGCAGTACGAGCACACACACTTGCAGCAGTTTTGTGGGGCTTGTTAGCACCGGCGCTGGCACAGACGCCCCTGGACCAGGTGGACACCCGCGCATCGCTCATGCCCCCCAGCCTGGAGAAAAAAATCCCCGTCCGGCAGATCCACGTAACAGGTGCCACGCTGTTCCCCGCTGCCACACTGGAGGCGCTGGTCAGCCCGCTGAATGGCAGCGAACACACCCTCACCGAACTCAATCGCGCCGTAGAACGCATCAATGCGTTCTACGGCGCGAATGGCTGGACTCTCGCACGGGCCTACCTGCCACCCCAGGCCATACAAAATGGCGAGCTTGAAGTACGCGTTGCAGAAGGCGCGTTGTCCGAAATTCGCATCGACAACCAGAGCCGGCTGCGTACCGATGTGCTGGAAGCCCGGCTGGCCCACATCCAGCGCAACGCGCCCATCAACATGTACCAGCTCGACCGGGCCGTGCTCCTGCTCTCCGACCTGCCGGGCATCGAGTCCCAGGCCGAGTTGGCGCCAGGATCGGCCACGGGACTCACCGAACTACACCTCAACGCGCAGAATTCCCCGCTGCTGACGGGCCGCCTGGAGAGCGACAACCACGGCTCCCAATACCTGGGCCGCGTGCGCTACGGTGGCAAGTTCGCGCTGAACAATCCCTTCGGCTACGGCGAACAATTCGGCCTGCATTTGCTGAGCAGCCAATCAGCCCTCTTTTTCGGCCATCTCTCGGCACAGATGCCCCTGGGTATTGACGGTTTGACACTGGGCGCCAGCATCATCCGCACCCAATACCGATTGGGCTCCGACTTTGCCCAGCTGGATGCCACGGGTAGCGTCAAAGCCGCGACGGTCCGCGCCAGCTATGCCTTGGTACGCAGCCCTGAGCTCAATCTGGTGGGGCAGATCAGTGCCGAAAGCCGTGCCTTGCAAGACAAGGTCAATGCGACCCAAACCACCATCGACAAGCACGCGCAGCATTGGAGCCTGGACCTCACGCTCAGCCAACTCGATCGTCTGGACGGCAGCAATCTGCTGGCCCTGCAACTGGGCACCGGAAACCTCCGCCTCGACAGCGATGTTTCGCGGGCCATTGACGCAGCCAGCGCCCAGACCGCCGGACGGTACAGCACCCTGGGCCTGGAACTGCAACGCACCCAACGCTTAACCCCTCAATGGGAAGCGTACCTCCGCCTACACGGGCAACTGGCATCCCAGAATCTGGACTCCTACGACAAGCTGGCCATCGGCGGCCCTGGCGGCGTACGCGCCTACCCATCCGGCGAAGCCACGGGCGACCAGGGCTGGCTGTCGCAGGTGGAACTGCGCTACGCGATCACACCCATGTTCATACCCAGCGTGTTTTGGGATACTGGAAGCGTGCGTATCAGCAAAAGCCCCTTCCTGTCCGGTGCCAACCACCGCCGACTAGAAGGCGCAGGGCTCGGTTTGCGCGGCAGTTACAAGGCAGTGGACTGGCAAGCCTGGCTGGCCTGGCCGCGCACAGGTCCGGCCCAGTCCGAACACGACAAATCCCCTCGCGCCTGGATTCAAGGCCGCTGGGCTTTCTAACCAACTTTTCTCAGGATTTCCATGCAGCAGCACTTGACCCTCGCCTCCGTACTCCCCGCCGACCACAGCCAGGCGCTGCTGGTCGGCCGCATCTGGATAGAAGGCACGGGCCCGGTGCTGGTGCGGGTGCAGGCCGACGGCATTTACAGCCTGGAACACCTGGCCGCCACCGTCAGCCAGCTGCTGGAGCTGCCCGATGTGGCCGCCCGGGTGCGTGCCCAGCCTGGCCCACGGCTGGCCGATACCGCCGCCGTACTGGCCAATTCGGCCTACGGCGCACGCGACCCGGCCCTGCCCTGGCTGCTGGCGCCCTGCGATCTGCAGGCGCTGAAGGCGGCGGGCGTGACCTTTGTGGCCAGCATGCTGGAGCGGGTGATCGAGGAACAGGCCCGCGGCGACGCCAGCAAGGCACTGGCCGTACGCCAAGCGGTGGTGGCGGTGATTGGCGACAACCTGGGCAGCGTTCAGCCCGGCTCGCCGGCCGCCGCCCAGCTCAAAGAGGTGCTGCTGGCCCAGGGCATGTGGTCGCAGTACCTGGAGGTCGGTATCGGGCCGGACGCCGAAATCTTCACCAAATCGCAGGTGCTGAGCGCCGTCGGCGTCGGCGCCGAGGTCGGTATCCACCCGGGCAGCGCCTGGAACAACCCCGAACCCGAAGTCGTGCTGGCCGTCAACAGCCGCGGTGAAACGGTGGGTGCGGCGCTGGGCAACGACGTGAACCTGCGCGACTTTGAGGGGCGTAGCGCGCTGTTGCTGGGCAAGGCCAAGGACAACAACGCGTCCTGCGCGATCGGCCCGTTCATCCGCCTGTTCGATGCGGATTTCGGCATCAACGAGGTGCGCCGCTGCGATCTGGCGATGCAGGTGGCCGGCGAAAGCGATGGCTTTGTGATGCAAGGCGCCAGCAGCCTCAGCAAGATCAGCCGCGACCCATTGGACCTGGTGGCCCAGGCGATTGGCCCTAACCACCAATATCCCGACGGCCTGATGCTGTTCCTGGGCACCATGTTCGCCCCCACGCAAGACCGGCACGGCCCGGGCCAAGGCTTCACCCATGTGGTGGGCGATATGGTGACAGTGGCCACGGCCCAGCTGGGGCAGCTGGTCAACCGGGTCAATACCTGCGACCAGGTGGCCCCCTGGACCTACGGCATCAGCGCGCTGCTGCACGACCTGGCGCGGCGCAATCGCGCATCAGCCTGAATACCCCTGCGGGCTGCTGGCATAATTCGGGGTCTTTTAGGGCTGCTGCGCACGTCTACTGTGCGACAGCAGCTATTACTTCCATAGCAAACAAGCTACGCGGCGCCAGAGTGGCGGGCCACAGGCCTGCCGCCCAGGCGCTGCGTGGGCATGACAGCAACACTTTCAAGGATTTCACATGGCATTCACCACCACCGCCTCCGGCCTGCAGTTTGAAGACACCATCCAGGGCTCGGGCGACGTCGCCACCAAGGGCAAGAGCGTGACCGTGCACTACACCGGCTGGCTGTACAACGACGGCGTGCAAGGCGCCAAGTTCGACTCCAGCAAGGACCGCAAGGACCCGTTCGTGTTCTCCCTGGGTGCCGGCATGGTCATCAAGGGCTGGGACGAAGGCGTGGCCGGCATGCAGATCGGTGGCGCCCGCACCCTGATCATCCCCGCGGCCCTGGGCTATGGCGCCCGCGGCGCCGGTGGCGTAATCCCACCGAACGCCACGCTGAAGTTCGACGTTGAATTGCTGGCCATCAAGGGCTAAATTCCGGTTTTTTTGGGAGGCCAAGCCCTTGCAAAGAGCGGCTTAGCCCCCAGTCTGTGTGGCTGGTTTATTCCATTTCTTTACCAAGCATGTCTGATATCAATCCCAATCCCGACCACAACCCGCTGGACAGCATGGCCCCCACCGACGAGCAGCCCGCTGCCAGCGATGCGGAAGCCCTGGCCCAAGCCCAGGCCGAGTTGGCTGCGTTGAAAGCCAAAAGTGCCGATCTGGCCGACCAGTTCCTGCGCGCCAAGGCCGATGCCGAAAACGCCCGCCGCCGCGCCGAGGAAGACATCGCCAAGGCCCGTAAGTTCAGCCTGGAAAGCTTTGCCGAAAGCCTGCTGCCCGTGGCCGACAGCCTGGAAGCCGGCCTGGCGATCAAGGATGGCACGCCCGCCCAGATCCGCGAAGGCGCCGAAGCCACCCTGCGCCAGCTGAAAAGCGCGCTGGAACGCAACAAGGTGATCGAAATCGCGCCCCCCGCCGGCACCAAGTTCGACCCGCACCAGCACCAGGCCATCAGCGTGGTACCGGCCGAACAAGAAGCCAATACCGTGGTCAGCGTGCTGCAAAAAGGCTATTTGATCGCCGACCGCGTGCTGCGCCCGGCTTTGGTTACCGTTACTGCACCTAAATAAACAAAAAGCGGTAACCCCACTCTTGAAGTGGCGAAAGTTATCCACACGTTAGCTACACAAGGGTTTTTGCAGCACGAACTGGCAAAAACCCGCTCCACTCACATAAATCGAAGGAAGCAATCATGGGAAGAATCATTGGTATTGACTTGGGCACCACCAACAGCTGCGTCTCCATCATGGAAGGCAATGTGCCCCGCGTCATTGAAAACTCCGAAGGCGCGCGCACCACACCGTCCATCGTGGCTTACCAGGAAGACGGCGAAGTGCTGGTTGGCGCGTCCGCCAAGCGCCAGGCTGTGACCAACCCGAAGAACACGCTGTACGCCGTCAAGCGTTTGATCGGCCGCAAGTTCTCGGAAAAAGAAGTCCAAAAAGACATCGATCTGATGCCTTACAAGATCGTGGCAGCCGACAACGGCGACGCCTGGGTCGAAGTGCGCGGCACCAAGATGTCGGCACAGCAGGTCAGCGCCGACATTCTGCGCAAGATGAAGAAGACCGCTGAAGACTACCTGGGCGAGCCGGTCACCGAAGCTGTGATCACCGTGCCTGCGTACTTCAACGACGCACAGCGCCAGGCCACCAAGGACGCTGGCCGCATTGCCGGCCTGGAAGTCAAGCGCATCATCAACGAACCTACCGCTGCAGCCCTGGCCTTCGGCCTGGACAAGCAAGAAAAGGGCGACCGCAAGATCGCCGTGTATGACTTGGGCGGCGGTACCTTCGACATCTCCATCATCGAAATCGCCGATGTCGATGGCGAAAAGCAATTCGAAGTGCTGTCCACCAACGGCGACACCTTCCTGGGCGGCGAAGATTTCGACCAGCGCATCATCGACTTCATCATCACCGAGTTCAAGAAAGAATCCGGCGTTGACCTGTCCAAAGACGTTCTGGCCCTGCAGCGCCTGAAGGAAGCCGCTGAAAAGGCCAAGATCGAACTGTCGAACGGCGCTGCCACCGACATCAACCTGCCCTACGTGACCGCCGACGCTTCCGGCCCAAAGCATCTGAACATCAAGCTCAGCCGCGCCAAGCTCGAAGCCCTGGTGGAAGAGCTGATCGAACGCACCATTGCCCCTTGCCGCCTGGCGATCAAGGACGCTGGCGTGTCGGTGTCCGACATCCATGACGTGATCTTGGTTGGCGGTATGACCCGCATGCCCAAGGTGCAGGACAAGGTCAAGGAATTCTTCGGCCGCGAACCCCGCAAGGACGTGAACCCTGACGAAGCCGTGGCCGTGGGCGCTGCGATCCAAGGTCAAGTGTTGTCGGGCGACCGCAAGGACGTGCTGCTGCTGGACGTGACGCCTCTCTCCCTGGGTATCGAAACCCTGGGCGGCGTGATGACCAAGATGATCAACAAGAACACGACCATCCCGACCAAGTTTGCACAAACCTTCTCCACCGCCGACGACAACCAGCCGGCCGTGACCATCAAGGTGTTCCAGGGCGAACGCGAGATCGCCAATGTGAACAAGCTGCTGGGTGAGTTCAACCTCGAAGGCATCCCACCCGCAGCCCGTGGCACGCCGCAGATCGAAGTGTCGTTCGACATCGACGCCAACGGCATCCTGCACGTCGGCGCCAAGGACAAGGGCACGGGCAAGGAAAACAAGGTCACCATCAAGGCCAACTCCGGCCTGTCGGAAGCCGAAATCCAGCAAATGGTGAAAGACGCCGAGCTGAACGCCGCCGACGACAAGAAGAAGCTGGAACTGGTGCAAGCCCGTAACCAGGGCGAAGCCAGCGTGCACAGCGTGAAGAAGAGCCTGACCGAATACGGCGACAAGATCGAAGCGTCCGAAAAAGACAGCATCGAAGCCGCTATCAAGTCGCTGGAAGAAGCGCTGAAGGGTGACGACAAGGCCGCGATCGACGAAAAGAACACCGCCTTGATGACCGTCAGCCAGAAGCTGGGCGAAAAAATGTACGCCGACATGCAAGCCAAGCAAGCTGCTGAAGAAGCCTCTGCCGGCGCAGCCGCCGGTGGTGCTGAAGCCGCTGCCGAAGCCAAGCCCGCTGCCGACGACAACGTCGTCGACGCGGAAGTGAAAGAGGTCAAGAAGGGTTAATCCCGCGGAGTTCACTCCACTGGACCCGCGCCGCGTTCGAATGCCCCTCACCGGGTTTCGACGCGGCTTTTTGCGTACTGGCGCTGATGTGGCTCATCCCGGATCGCTGTATTGAGAAAGTAATTGCAGAATGAGCAAAAAAGACTACTACGAAACCCTGGGCGTTCCCAAGAACGCTTCCGACGAAGAAATCAAGAAGGCCTATCGCAAGCTGGCGATGAAGCACCACCCCGACCGCAACCAGGGTGATGCAGGCGCTGTCGCGGAAGAGAAGTTCAAGGAAGCCAAAGAGGCTTACGAGATGCTGAGCGACGCGCAGAAACGCGCGGCCTACGACCAGCACGGCTTTGCCGGCGTCGACCCGAACATGCGTGGCGGCCCGGGCGCAGAAGGCTTTGGCGGCTTTGCCGAAGCCTTTGGCGATATTTTTGGCGACATGTTCGGCCAGAGCCGGGGCGGTGGCCGCGGCGGCCGCCAGGTGTTCCGCGGCAGCGACCTGAGCTACGCCATGGAAATCACCCTGGAAGAAGCTGCCCGCGGCAAGGAAGCGCAGATCCGCATCCCCACCTGGGAAGCCTGCGACACCTGCCATGGCAGCGGCGCCAAGCCTGGCACCCAGGCCAAGACCTGCGGCACCTGCGCAGGCCAGGGCACGGTGCAGATGCGCCAGGGTTTCTTCAGCGTGCAGCAAACCTGCCCCACCTGCCGCGGCACCGGCAAGGTGATCCCCGAGCCCTGCACGGTCTGCAGCGGCCAGGGCAAGCTGAAGAAGCAAAAGACGCTGGAAGTGAAGATCCCCGCCGGCATCGATGACGGCATGCGCATCCGCAGCGTCGGCAATGGCGAGCCGGGCTCGAACGGCGGCCCCTCGGGCGACCTGTATATCGAGATCCGCACCAAGAAGCACGACATCTTTGAGCGCGACGGCGGCGACCTGCATTGCTCGGTACCGGTGAGCTTCATCACCGCGGCCCTGGGTGGCGAGATCGAAGTGCCAACGCTGGCCGGCAAGGCCGCCATCGACATCCCCGAAGGCACGCAAGCCGGCAAGCAGTTCCGCCTGCGCGGCAAGGGCATCAAGGGCGTGCGCGACAGCTCGCCCGGCGACCTGTACTGCCACATCACGGTGGAAACGCCGGTCAAGCTCACCGAGCACCAGCGCAAGCTGCTGCGCGAGCTGGAAGAGTCGTTCAAGAAGGGCGGCGGCAAGCATTCGCCCTCCGGCGACAGCTGGACCGACAAGCTGAAGAAGTTCTTCAACGCATAGCACTTTGAACACCCCCAGGCTTGCCCACTGCGTGTGGCAGCGCCAACCCCCTTGCAGGGGGCAATGCCAGTGGCCCGGCAAAGCCGGTTCCACGGCATTCCTGGAACTGTCAGCTCGCACCTTCTGCACTCCTAGCCCCCGGCGTTACAACCGGGGGCTTTTCCGTTTGCGGCTGCTCTCGCCTTTGCTATTGTGTTGATAGCTGCTGGCGCATGATCTACCTGCGCTACCAGCCTATTTGTTATAAAAATTGCAGGATGGACAGGTGGCCAACGGGCGGTAGCGGCTTATAGTTGAACTTTTGCCAGCGCAAGGACACCGCCATGAAAACCAAAGCCGCAGTCGCCTGGAAAGCCGGCTCCCCCCTGACCATAGAAACCGTGGACCTGGAAGGCCCGAAGTTCGGCGAAGTGCTGGTCGAAATCAAAGCCACCGGCATCTGCCACACCGACTACTACACCTTGAGCGGTGCCGACCCCGAAGGCATCTTCCCCGCCATCCTCGGCCATGAAGGCGCGGGCATCGTGGTCGATGTCGGCCCCGGCGTGACGACATTGCAGAAGGGCGACCACGTCATCCCCCTCTACACCCCCGAATGCCGGCAGTGCAAGTTCTGCCTCAGCCGCAAGACCAACCTGTGCCAGCTGATCCGCGGCACCCAGGGCAAGGGCCTGATGCCCGACGCCACCAGCCGCTTCAGCCTGGGCGGCCAGCCCATCTTCCACTACATGGGCACCAGTACCTTCAGCAACTACACCGTGGCGCCCGAGATCTCCCTGGCCAAGATCCGCAAGGACGCCCCGTTCGACAAGGTCTGCTACATCGGCTGCGGCGTCACCACCGGCATCGGCGCCGTGCTGTTCACCGCCAAGGTCGAAGCTGGTGCCAATGTGGTCGTCTTCGGACTCGGCGGCATCGGCCTGAATGTGATCCAGGGCGCCAAGATGGTGGGGGCCGACAAGATCATCGGTGTGGACCTGAACCCGGCCCGCGAAGCCATGGCCCGCAGCTTCGGCATGACCCATTTCCTCAACCCCAAGGACATCGAAGCCGCTGGCGGCAACATCGTCGACGCGATTGTCCAGTTGACCGATGGCGGCGCCGACTACAGCTTTGAATGCATAGGCAACACCAAGGTCATGCGCCAGGCGCTGGAATGCACCCACAAGGGCTGGGGCCGCAGCATCATCATCGGCGTGGCCGAAGCCGGTGCTGAGATATCCACCCGCCCGTTCCAGCTGGTCACCGGCCGCAAATGGGAAGGCTCGGCCTTTGGCGGCGCACGCGGCCGCACCGACGTACCCAAGATCGTTGACTGGTACATGGAGGGCAAGATCAGCATCGACCCGCTGATCACCCACACCATGCCGCTGGAGGACATCAACAAGGGCTTTGACTTGATGAAGCGCGGTGAATCCATCCGCGGTGTGGTGCTGTTCTAGCACCCCGCCCTCCCTTCCTATTTCTTTGATTGGCTGTATGACCGAACCCTTGAAAACCCTCTCCGAGCACGGCTGTTTTGGCGGTGTGCAAAGCTTCTACCAGCACGACTCGCGCGAGATCGGCTTGCCGATGAAGTTCTCGGTCTACCTGCCGCCGCAGGCCAACCACGGTCGCGTGCCGGCCCTGCTGTACCTGGCGGGGCTGACCTGCAACGAAGAAACCTTCATGACCAAGGCTGGCGCCCAGCAATACGCGGCCCAGCATGGCCTGGCCTTGATTGCGCCCGACACCAGCCCGCGCGGCGCGAATGTGCCGGGCGAAACCGACGACTGGGACTTCGGCCTGGCCGCCAGCTTCTACATCGACGCCACCGAGGCCCCCTGGTCCAAGCACTACCGCATGGAAAGCTACCTGACCAAGGAGCTGCTGCCGGCCATCGCCGCCGAGCTGCCGATAGACCCGCAGCGCATCGGCATCTTCGGCCACTCCATGGGCGGGCACGGCGCGCTGACCCTGGCGCTCAAGCATCCGGGTATGTTCAAGTCGGTATCGGCGTTTGCGCCGATCTGCGCGCCCACCCAGTGCGCCTGGGGCCAAAAAGCCTTCAGCGGCTACCTGGGCGCCGACAACACCGATTGGCCTAAGCACGACGCGGTGTTCCTGATGGCCGCCAAGACCTCGGCGCCCTACCCCGGCGGCATCCTGATCGACCAGGGCCTGGCCGACAAATTCCTGGCCGCCCAGCTGAACCCGCATATCTTCGAAGCCGCCTGCCAGGCCGTGGACCAGCCGCTGGTCCTGCGCCGGCACATGGGCTACGACCACGGCTACTACTTCATCGCCACCTTCATGGCCGAGCACATCGCCTTCCACAGCCAGGCACTGCAAGGCAACTAAACGTTCAGAACAGACTGGACTGGCCGGACAGCAGGCCCGGCCGGAACTGCGCCACATCCAGCTCGACCCGCTCGCGGTTCAAGCCCAGCTTGGCGCAGGTCTTGTGGAAGCGCTGGCGCAGCAGCTCGGCCCACAGGCCGCTGCCCTTCATGCGGGTCGCGAAGTCGGCGTTGTAGTCCTTGCCGCCGCGCATGTCCTGGATGCGCGCCATCACCCGCTCTGCGCGCTGCGGGTAGTGCAGCTGCAGCCATTCACGGAACAGCGGCCGCACCTCCCAGGGCAGGCGCAGCACGGTGTAGAACGCGGTCCGCGCGCCGGCATCAAAAGCGGCGGCCAGCACCTGCTCCATATCGTCGTTGATGAACGGAATCTGCGGCCCCACGCTGACCCCCACCGGCACGCCGGCATCGGCCAGCGCGCGGATGGTGCGTAGCCGGCGATACGGTGCCGCGGCCCGTGGCTCCAGGGTGCGGGCCAGTGCGCCGTCCAGGGTGGTGATGGTCACATAGACCACCGCCAGTTGGCGCTCGGCCATCCGCGCCAGCAGGTCCAGATCGCGCTCCACCCCGCTGCCCTTGGTCACCAGGCCGACCGGATGGTGGCAGCGCTGCAGCACTTCCAGCGCGCCACGGGTCAGGCGCAGCTCGCGCTCCACCGGCTGGTAGCCGTCGGTCACCGTGCCCAGAGCGATCATCTGCGGCACATAGCTCTTGGCCGCCAGCTCGCGCGCCAGCACCTCAGACAGGTTGCGCTTGGCGATGATGCGGGTCTCAAAGTCCAGCCCCGGCGACAGATTCAGGTAGCTGTGCGTGGGCCGGGCATAGCAATACACGCAACCGTGCTCGCAGCCCCGGTAGGGATTGAGTCCGTAGTCGAAGTAGATGTCGGGCGAGTCGTTGCGGGTGATGGCGCTGCGCGCGTCTTCAAACGTGACCTCGGTGGCCAGCGGCGCCCTGGGCTCGGCGTCTTGCAGCGTGCCCCAGCCATCGTCGAACGCATCCCGCTCCTGCGACGTGAAGCGGTGCGCCAGGTGCGTGGCCGTGCCACGGCCTTTGATGGCGTGGATGGGGACGATGGTGTGGGGCATGGCGTGGGCAAAATAAGGATCAAATCGGCCTCTGGCGCTGATAGAACCTGCGCAAGCTGCTATCAAAACAGGAATTCACCAATTACTGTAATTTTATACAGTAAATTCCAAACTTCAAGCCCCCGCTGCGTCCACCCGCGGTCCGCGTGGGCGTCTTTTTTTTCGGCTACCCTAGCGGCGCCCAACAAGAGGCATATGAGGGAATCGCTTGAACATCCAAAAATTCGCCATCGCCTGCTGCATTGCAGCCTCCGCCAGCCTGGCCCAGGCCGCGCAAATCATCCGCGTGTCGCCGCAGGGCGAGGTGGCCCGCGTCCGCCAGCTGGTGGTGCAGTTCGACAGCAGCGCGGTCAACTTTGGCGACCCCAAAGCACCGGCGCCCGCCAGCCTGCAGTGCAACGACGCGCAGGCCAGCCAGGGCACGGGCCGCTGGACCAGCGACCGCGAATGGGCGTTTGAATTTGCCAACGATTTACCCCCAGGCATACGCTGCACCTTGCAGCCACGGCCTGATGTCAAATCGGCATCTAGCGCATATTTGGCGGGCGCTACCAGCTACAAGTTCAATAGCGGCGGGCCGTTTGTGCAGAACATCCGCCCGTCCAGCGGCAGCCAGATCGACGAAGAGCAATACTTCACCCTGCAGCTCAACGGCGACGCCACGCCGGCCAGCCTGCAGGCCAACCTGTGGTGCGCGGTAGACGGCCTGGGCGAGAAGGTCGCAGTGCGCGCCATCACCGGCAAGGACCGCACTGAATTGCTGAAGGCCCACGGCCTGGACAAAGCCGCGGCCGCCGCACCGCTGCGCTTCGCCACCCTGGCCTGCAACCGCCGCCTGCCGCCGTCGGCCAAAGTGCAGCTGGTCTACGGCAAAGGCGTGGCCACGCCCAGCGGCGTCCCCAATATGGTGGAAAAACGCTTCGGCTTTGAAGTGCGCCCGCCGTTCGAAGCCAGCTTCAGCTGCGAACGCGAAAACGCCCAAAGCGCCTGCCTGCCGATCCAGCCGATGCGCCTGACATTCAACGCGCCCGTGGCCCGCAAGCTGCTGGAAGGCATACGCCTGAAATCCGGCAAAGACACGCTGCAGCCCACGTTTGAAGAGGAAAGCAGCGACGCCGACGCGGTGCTCAGCAGCCTGAGCTTCAAAAGCCCGTTCGAAGAACTCACCAAGTTCAGCCTGACCCTGCCCAGCGACTTCAAAGACGCCTCCAACCGGCCGCTGAGCAATGCCAGCAGCTTCCCCCTGCAGGTGGCCACCGGCAGCCGGCCGCCGCTGGCCAAGTTCGCCGCCGCGCCGTTCGGCATCGTCGAGCGCTTTGCCGAACCGAATGGGGTGGCGCTGCTGCCAGTCACGCTGCGCAATGTGGAGGCCAAGCTGGCGATCTCCGGGCTGAACCCCGAAGCAGTCAAATCAGCCGGCAAGGTCAGCGACCTGCAGCCACGCAGCGACGCCGAGATCATTGCCTGGTTCGAAAAAGTGCAGCGCTACGACAGCTACCACGTGCCGCGCAAGCTGGCCGCCGCCGAGCTCAAAGGCCGCCTGCCCAAGGTGCTGGGCGACGAGGACAAAAACTACGTGCAGAGCCGCATGCTGTCGCTGCTGCAAGACCAGCCCGGCGTGAAGACGCTGGACCTGCCCCAGCCTGCCAGCAACGACCCGCGGCCGTTCGAGGTGGTCGGCATTCCGCTGACGCCCGGCTTCCACGTGGTCGAGATCGCCTCCAAGATGCTGGGCAGCTCGCTACTGGACGAACGCTTTGGCGGTCAGCGCACCATGTATGTTCGCACCTCGGCCCTGGTGACCAACCTGGGCGTGCACTTCAAGCTGGGCCGCGAGAACGCCCTGGCCTGGGTTACCAGCCTGGACAAAGGCCTGCCCGTGGCCAATGCCCAGGTGCAGGTATCCGACTGCCGAGGCAAGCCCATCGCCCACGCCACCACCGATGCGCAAGGCATCGCCTACCTGAGCGGCATCAGCGCCGAGGCGCCCAATTGCAGCGGCGAGGAAAGCAGCCGCCAGGCCTACTTTGTCAGCGCCCGCAGCACCGGCCAGGACGGCGTGGCCGACATGGCCTTCACCTGGAGCGACTGGAACCGCGGCATCGAAGCCTGGCGCTTCAACCTGCCGACCAGCCGCGAAGCCCGGCCCGACGAGCGCGCCCACACCATCTTCGACCGCACCCTGCTGCGCGCCGGCGAAACCGTGTCGATGAAGCACATTCTGCGCACCGAAACCAGCAAGGGCTTTGGCCTGCCGCAGTCGGCACCCGACACCCTGCTGATCACCCACGTGGGCAGCGGCCAGCAATACACCCAGGACCTGGCCTGGCGCAAAACCGCCACCGGCGGCCGCAGTGCCGAAAGCACCTGGTCCATTCCGCCCGCTGCCAAGCTGGGCGTCTACACCGTGGAATTACACAGCGCGGGCAATGAGCGCAGCTTCAGCACCGGCATGTTCCGCGTGGAGGAGTTCCGCCTGCCGGTGCTCGAAGGCCGGGTCACGCCCAGCGACAAGAAAGCCCTGGTCAACGTGAAGAGCGTGCCGGTCGATGTGCAGATTAACTACGTGGCCGGCGGCGGCGCGGCCAATCTGCCGGTGCGCGTGTCGGCCCTGGTGCGCGGCAAATACCTGAGCTACAGCGACTTCGAGGAATTCAGCTTCGCCGCGCCCCGGCGTGATAACTCAGACTCCAACGCCGCCGTGGCCGACGAAGAGCAGGCCGAAGCCAGCCAGGACAACCGCGTGATTGCCGACAAGCTGCCCTTGACGCTGAACAAGAACGGTGCCGGCAAGGTCACAGTCAACGAGGTGCCCATCCGCCCGCAGCCGCAAGACCTGCTGCTGGAAGCCACCTACTCCGACCCGAACGGCGAGGTGCAAACCATCCGCAGCACGCAAACCCTGTGGCCGGCCTCGGTGGTCGCCGGCATCAAGACCGAGGGCTGGGTATCGACCAGCCAGAAGCTGAAGTTCCAGGCCCTGGCGCTGGACCTGGCCGGCAAGCCAAAGGCCGATGTAGCGCTGGAGGTTACCGCCACGGCCCGCATCGTCACCACCAGCCGCAAGCGCATGGTCGGCGGCTTCTATACCTACGACAACAAGACCACCATCAAGTCTCTGGGCACGGTGTGCAGCGGCAAGAGCGACGCGCGCGGCCTGCTGCTGTGCGAAGCGGCACTGAAGGAAGCCGGTGAAGTCGAGCTGGTGGTCACCGCCAAAGACAGCGAGGGCTATCGCATCCAGGCCGCGTCTTCGGTCTATGTGACCAAGCAGGGCGAGCTGTGGTTCGGCGGCGAGAACCACGACCGCATGGACCTGCTGCCTGAGAAGAAGAGCTACCAGCCCGGTGAGACCGCCAAGTTCCAGGTGCGCATGCCGTTCCGCTTTGCCACCGCGCTGGTGGCGGTGGAGCGCGAGGGCATTGTGCAAACCCAAGTCGTCCAGCTCAACGGCCAGGACCCGACCATCCAGCTGAAGATCCAGGACGGCTGGGGCCCGAATGTGTATGTGAGCGTGCTGGCCCTGCGGGGACGGCTGCGCGAGGTGCCCTGGTACAGCTTCTTCACCTGGGGCTACAAGGCGCCGCGCGAATGGTGGACCAGCTTCTGGTACGAGGGCCGCGAATACGTGGCGCCCACCACCCTGGTCGATCTGAGCAAACCGGCCTTCCGCCTGGGCGTGGCCGAGATACGCGTCGGCAGCAAGGCCCACCAGCTGGATGTGAGCGTCAAGGCCGATAAAGAAAGCTACCCGGTGCGCGGCCAGGCCAAGGTGACGGTCCAGGTCAAGCTGCCCAACGGCCAGCCCGCCGCCAACGCCGAGGTGGCCCTGGCCGCCGTCGACCAGGCGCTGCTGGAACTGATGCCCAACAACAGCTGGAACCTGCTCGACGCCATGCTGCAGCGCCGGTCCTGGGGCGTGGAAACCTCCACTGCGCAGATGGAAATCATCGGCCGGCGCCACTACGGCCGCAAAGCCGTGCCCGCTGGCGGTGGTGGTGGCCACAGCGGCGCGCGCGAGCTGCTGGAAACCCTGCTGCTCTGGAACCCCAAGCTGCAGCTGGACGCGAATGGCCAGGCCACGGTCACCGTGCCGCTGAACGATGCGCTCACCACCTTCAAGATCGTCGCCGTGGCCGATGCGTCCACCGGCCTGTTCGGCACAGGCTCCACCAGCATCCGCGCCACGCAGGACCTGCAGATCATCAGCGGCCTGCCGCCGCTGGTGCGCGAAGACGACCAGTTCCGCGCCCAGATCACCCTGCGCAACACCACGCAAAAAGCCATGAAGGTGGAAGTCGCGCCGCGCGCCACCCTGCTGGACCTGAAGCCGCAAACCGTGGACATCCCGGCCGGCGAAGCGCGTGAAGTCGCCTGGAACGTGACGGCCCCGGCGCAACTGGCGCAAGTCCGGTCCGAAGCCATTCTCTGGGAGATCGAAGCCAAAGACAGCATCAGCGGCGCCCGCGATGCGCTGAAGGCGCGGCAACGCATCATCCCCGCCGTGCCGCTGACGGTGCAGCAGGCCACGCTGGTGCAGGTCGATGGCCCGTACACATTGGATGTGAACCCGCCCGCCGACGCCCTGCCCGGCCGTGGCGGTTTGAAGATGTCCATGCAGCCGACCCTGGCCGAAGGCCTGCCCGGCGTGCGCGACTGGTTCGCCAACTACCCGTTTGCCTGCCTGGAGCAAAAGACCAGCAAGTCCGTGGGCCTGCGCGACGCCAAGCTATGGGAAACCGTGGCTGCACAAATCCCCAGCTACCTGGACAGCGACGGCCTGGCCAGCTACTTCCCGCCGCGCGACGGCGAGGCCGAGCGCGGCAGCGATACCTTGACCGCCTATCTGCTGGCGGCCACCCACGAGGCATCGGGCATCAACCCCGCGTTCGCGCTGAGCGACGAGGTGCGTGCGCCGATGGAGCGCGGCCTGATCGCCTTTGTCGAAGGCCGTATCCAGCGCAGCTTCTGGAGCCCGCGCAAGGATCTGGACATGCGCAAACTGGCCGCCATCGAAGCCCTGTCGCGCTACGGCAAGGCCCAGGCCCGCATGCTGGGCAGCATCACCATTGCACCCAACCAGTGGCCCACCCACGCGGTGATCGACTGGCTGAACATCCTCAAGCGCGTGGCCGATATGCCCGAACGCGACAAGCGCCTGGCCGAGGCCCAGCAAATCCTGCGCTCCCGCCTGAGCTTCCAGGGCACGAAGATGGTCTTCAGCACCGAGCAGGACGACTACTGGTGGTGGCTGATGCAGAACGGCGACGTCAACACCGCCCGCCTGCTGCTGGCCGTGATGGACGACCCGGCCTGGAAGGACGACATGGGCCGCCTGGCCAATGGCTTCATCAGCCGCCAGCAACGCGGCGCCTGGCTCACCACCACCGCCAATCTGTGGGGCGGCCTGGCGCTGGAGAAGTTCTCCGCCAAGTTTGAAGCCACGCCGGTCACCGGCATCACCAAGGCCGCCCTCGGCGCGGCCATGACCAGCGTCGACTGGAGCAAGGTCGAGCGCATCAAGCCTACCGACACCGCGGGTGCGCCGCACCAGACCACCATGTTTGGTGCGGCCGCCTCGCCCGGCAACCTGCGCAACAACGGCATGTTCCTGCCCTGGAGTAAACCCGCCGCCAAGGAGACGCTGACAGTGACCCAGCAAGGCACCGGCAAACCCTGGTTGACCCTGCAGTCGGTGGCCGCGATCGTGCTGAAGGCACCGTTCAACGCCGGCTACCAGATCAAGAAGACCATCACCCCGGTGGAGCAGGCCAATAAATCCTTGCCCGTAGGCCAGTACACCCGCGGCGACGTGCTGCGCATCAGCCTGGAAGTCAACGCCTCGGCCGACATGACCTGGGTTGCCATCACCGACCCCATCCCCGGCGGCGCCACCATCCTCGGCAGCGGGTTAGGCCGCGATTCCGAAATCGCCACCCAGGGCGAAAAGCGCAGCGGCAGCGGCTGGCCGGCCTTCGAGGAGCGCAGCTTCGAATCCTTCCGCAGCTACTACGAGTACCTGCCCAAGGGCGTGGTGAAGGTGGAATACACCGTGCGGCTGAACAACGTCGGCGACTTCGCGCTGCCACCGAGCCGGGTGGAAGCCATGTACGCGCCGGAGATGTTTGGCGAATGGCCGAATCCGCGGGTGAAGGTGGAGGCGGCGAAGTGAACCCAGGGGGTTGTCGCCACCCGCTTGCTGCGCTTTTAATAGCTACCAGCGTAGGTAACGCCTGCGCTGCAGCCACTTTTAGCTCCATAAAATCCAGCTACCAGCCGTCCGACACCCAGATCCTCGACCGCCATGGCGAGCTGCTGCAGCGGCTGCGCACCGACGCGACAGTGCGGCGCGGCCAGTGGGTGGCGCTGGCAGATGTGTCGCCGGCGCTGCGCACGGCGCTGGTGCTGAGCGAAGACAAGCGCTTTTACGAACACAGCGGCGTCGATTGGCAGGCGGTGTCCAGCGCGGCCTGGGGCAACTTGTGGAACACCAAGACCCGCGGTGCGTCGACCATCACCATGCAGCTGGCCGGCCTGCTGGACGCGGACCTGAAGCCCAGCGCCGGCGGGCGCAGCGTGGTGCAGAAGATCGGCCAGACCGTGTCGGCCCAGATGCTTGAACGCAGCTGGCGCAAGGACCAGATCCTCGAGGCTTATTTGAACCTGGTGCCGTTCCGCGGCGAGCTGGTGGGTATAGCTGCACTCAGCCAAACCTTGTTCGGCAAGGCCGCGCACGGCCTGGACGCGCGCGAGGCCGCCGTGGCCGCCGCGCTGGTGCGTGCGCCCAACGCCAAGCTGGCGCAGGTCACGCAACGCGCTTGCGGTGTGCTGCAGGCCATCGAGGCGAAGGCCGATTGCGCCGGGCTGGACCTGTTCACCACCGCCGCGTTGCAGCACCGCGCCTTTGACACCAGCGAAGGCATCGCGCCACACCTGGGTCGGCAACTGGCCAAAGGCACGGCACGCAGCATCACCACCAGCCTGCGCGCGCCCTTGCAACGCTTTGCGGTGCAGACTCTGCAGCAGCATCTGCGCGAGCTGCAGGGCCGGCATGTGGAAGATGGCGCCGTCGTGGTGCTGGACAACGCCAGCGGCGAGGTGCTGGCCTGGGTCGGTTCGTCGGGCACCTTGAGCGCGGCGGCCGAAGTCGATGGCGTGACGGCGCTGCGCCAGCCTGGCTCCACGCTCAAACCATTTCTGTACGCCGAGGCCATCGCCGAGCGCCGCATCACCGCCGCCTCGCTGCTGGAAGACACGCCCACCCACATCCAGACCGCGGGCGGCTTGTACATCCCGCAGAACTACGACCACCAGTTCAAGGGCTGGGTGTCGACGCGCACCGCACTGGCCGCCTCGCTGAACGTGCCTGCGGTGCGCACCCTGGTGATGGTGTCGCCGGATGCGTTCTTCCGCCAGCTGCAGGCACTGGGCTTGCCGTTGAAGGAATCGGGCGGCTACTACGGCTACAGCCTGGCGCTGGGCAGCGCCGAAGTCTCGCTGCTGAACCTCACCAATGCCTACCGCGCGCTGGGCAACGGCGGGCGCTACAGCCCCACCAGCTTCACGCCCAACGCCAAGCCGCAGTTCCGTCCCGCACTGGACCCGCGCGCCGCCTTCATCGCCACCGACATCCTGTCCGATCCGCTGGCGCGCAGCCGCACCTTTGGCAGCGACAGCCTGCTGGCCACACGCTTCTGGTCAGCGGTAAAAACCGGCACCAGCAAGGACATGCGCGACAACTGGGCGGTCGGCTACTCGCAGGCCTACACGGTGGGCGTATGGGTTGGCAACGCCAGCGGCGCGCCGATGTGGGACGTGAGCGGCACGACAGGAGCAGCGCCCGTCTGGGTCGCGGTCATGCAGTTCCTGCACAGCCGCCAGCCCAGCCGCGCACCTGCGCCGCCGCCCGGCGTGCTGCAGGCCGCGGTGCAGTTTGGCGGCCAGGAAGCGGCCCGCAGCGAGTGGTTCATTGAGGGGACGCAGCAA
Organism: Rhodoferax sp. OV413; assembly: GCF_900104385.1. Taxonomy (GTDB): domain Bacteria; phylum Pseudomonadota; class Gammaproteobacteria; order Burkholderiales; family Burkholderiaceae_C; genus Rhodoferax_B. Next base: position 68,942 of record NZ_FNJA01000004.1, read on the forward strand.
ACCCAGTTTGCTATGCATTCCGTAGCCGCTGGCGCTGATGGAACCAGCGCCAACGGCCTGAAAAGCTTGGAAACCACGGCCCGCATCACCAGCCCGACCAGCGGCACCATCATCGCGCTGGACCCGGACATTCCGCCCACCCACCAGCGCGTCAGCCTGCAGGCCGAAGGCAGCGGCCTGCGCTGGTGGATAGACGGCAAGCTGTTCGCTCCCGGCCCGTTGGCCCAGTGGCTGCCCTGGCCGGGCCGGCATGTGCTGCAGATCCGCAATGCGCGCGGCGAGGTGCTGGACAGCGTGCGGCTCGAAGTGCGCGGCGCCGGGCTGCGTAGCGCGCAAAAATAAGCCATGCCTCCCTACACAGTTTGTAGCGTCAACACCGGCAGTGCCCGCCGCTTGCAGGCGGGCGGCCGGCGCGTGCTCAGCGCCATCGGCAAGCAGGCCGTGGCTGGCTCGGTGGCGCTGCGGGTGCTGGGTTTGGAGGGCGACGAACAAGCCGATCTGCGGGTGCACGGCGGGCGGGACAAAGCCGTCTACGCCTACCCGGCCGAGCACTACGGGTTCTGGCAGGCCCGTCGGCAAGCCATGGGCGCCAGCCTGTTCGACAAGACGCTGCCGCCCGGCTTTGTCGGCGAAAACCTGAGCCTGCAGGGTCTGCTGGAAACCGATGTCTGGGTCGGCGACAGCCTGCACTTCCCCGACTGCAGCCTGCGCGTCACCGAGCCGCGCCAGCCCTGCTTCAAGTTCAACGCGGTGATGGGCTATACCGACGCCGCGCGCGACATGCTGCAGCAAGGCTGCTGCGGTTTTTATCTGGCGGTGCTGCGGCCCGGCAGCATCCAGGCCGGCCAGGCTTTCACGCTAGAGCCGGGACCACGCGCCTTGTCCATCGCCGCGGCCTTTGGCGGCAAACGCACTCCGCATTTGCGGTAAACATCACATCCAAGGAGCCCCATGAAAACCATAGGCCTGATCGGCGGCATGAGCTGGGAGTCAACGGTTCCCTACTACCGCTCCATCAACGAAACCGTAAAAGAGAAGCTGGGCGGACTGCATTCGGCCAAGCTGGTGCTGGTGAGTGTCGACTTCTTTGAGATCGAGCGCCTGCAGCATGCGGGTGATTGGGACGCCGCCGGTGCGCTGCTGGCCGATGCGGCGCGCGCACTGCAGCGGGCCGGGGCCGACTGCGTGGTCGTGTGTACCAACACCATGCACAAGGTGGCGCCGGCGATCGAGGCGGAGGTCAGCATTCCTCTGCTGCACATCGCCGACCCGACGGCAGCGGCCATCCAGGCCGCCGGCTTGCAGACCATAGGCCTGCTGGGCACGCGCTTCACCATGGAGCAAGACTTCTACAAAGACCGCATGCAGACCCGCCACGGCCTGCGCATGCTGGTGCCCGACGCCGCCGGCCGCGACAGCGTGCACCGCATCATCTACGAAGAGCTGTGCCTGGGCCAGATCCTGCCGGCGTCGCGCCAAACCTACCGCGAGGTCATGGCGGCGCTCGTAGCCCAGGGCGCGCAGGCCATCATCCTGGGCTGCACCGAAATTGCGCTGCTGGTCGATGCCAGCGACGCCAGCGTGCCGCTGTTCGACACCACGGCCATCCACGCCCGTAGCGCGGCAGAGTGGGCCTTGCAAACCAGCTTAGGCTGAGTTTTCAAGCCAAATCGGCCTCTGGCGCAGATAACACCTGCGCTAGCAGCTATGGAAATTGCAGCAAAACCATAACCCCTGGCGGCGATACCGGCGCAGCGCCATCCTATAATTCAAATGCAAATTATTCGCGTTTAAATTAGCCTGCCGATTTTTTGGCAGCTGCCCCATAGGATTTACTGCCCATGCCATTCCGTTCCCCTTCCCTGCTGCGCCGCTCTCTGGTCCTGGCCCTTGGCCTGGGCGTTGCTTCCCTGGCCGCACAAGCCCAGAGCGGCAACGAGCCCCTGGTGATCTACAACGCCCAGCACGTCACCCTGACGCAGGCCTGGGTCGAAGCCTTCACCCGCGAAACCGGCATCAAGGTGGTGGTGCGCAATGGCGGAGATGCCGACCTGGCCAACCAGATCGTGCAAGAAGGCGCAGCCTCGCCCGCCGATGTGTTCCTGACCGAAAACTCGCCCGCCATGTCCCTGGTGGACAACAGCAAGCTGTTCGCGCCGCTGGACCCGGCCACGCTGGCCCAGATCCCCGCCGAATACCGCCCCGACCACGGCCGCTGGACCGGCATTGCCGCGCGCAGCACGGTCTTCGTCTACCGCAAGATCAAGTTCACCCGCGACACCCTGCCCAAATCGATGATGGACCTGGCCGATCCGGCCTGGAAAGGCCGCTTTGGTGCGGCACCAGCCGGGGCCGACTTCCAAGCCATCGTCAGCGCCGTGCTACAGCTGAAAGGCGAAGAAGCCACTGCCGCCTGGCTCAAGGGGCTGAAGGACAACGTGGTCACCTTCCGCGGCAACAGCGTGGCCATGAAGGCCACCAATGACGGCCAGGTAGACGGCGCGCTGATCTACCACTACTACTACTTTGGCGACATGTCCAAGGGCGGCGAGAACACCGAAAAAGTCGGCGTGCACTACTTCCGGAACCAGGACCCAGGCGCGTTCGTCAGCGTCTCGGGCGGCGGCGTGCTGGCTTCCAGCAAGCGCCCCGCCCAGGCCCAGGCTTTCCTGAAATGGCTGACCGGCAAGGGCGGCCAGGAGATTCTGCGCAGCGGCAACTCGTTTGAATATGCCGTGGGCGTGGACGCCAAGTCGAACCGCAACCTGGTGCCGCTGGCCGAGCTGCAGGCGCCCAAGGTTGACATGTCCAAACTCAACACCGGCAAGACCACCGAGCTGATGCTGAAGGCCGGGTTGCTGTAAGAAGCTTAGGCGGTACCGGTAGAGCCGTAACCGCCCTCCCCGCGCTCGGACGCGGGGAATTCGGTGACGATGTTGAACTGGGCCTGCACCACCGGCACGATCACCAGTTGGGCCAGGCGCTCCATGGGTTCGATGGTAAACGACACCGTGCTGCGGTTCCAGGCGCTTACCATCAGCTGGCCCTGGTAGTCGCTGTCGATCAAGCCGACCAGATTGCCCAGCACGATGCCATGCTTGTGGCCCAGGCCCGAGCGCGGCAAGATCAGCGCCGCATAGCCGGGGTCGCACAAATGGATGGCGATGCCGGTGGGCACCAGCTGCCAGGCGTTGGCCTGCAGGGTCAGCGGTGCATCCAGGCAGGCGCGCAGGTCCAGGCCGGCGCTGCCGGGGGTGGCGTAGGCAGGCAGCTGCTCTGCCATGCGGGGGTCGAGAATTTTGACGTCGATTTTCATAGGCTAGAGAGATAGGTTTGTGTCACTTGGCGTTGCCGGTGTTCACCAACGGTGTGATGCCTGGGGCGGCCAGCAGTACCGTATTGCCGGGCTTGGAAGCCACGGCGATGGCAGCATCTTTGGCCGCCTCGATCTCGCGCAAGCGCACCAGCTTGTCGGTCAAGCTGGCCGAAACAATCGCATTGGCTTTGGCCTCACCCTCGGCTTGCACCACCAAGCGCTCCGCCTCGGCTTTGGCGAGTTCGATTTCCTTGCGCTTGCGTTCGATGGCCTGATCGGTTTCGGCGCGCTGGCGGATAGCAGATTCAATCGCTGGATCGGTCAGCAAGTTGCGCACATTCACGGCTGTCACCACAAAGGCGCCCTTGTCGTTGGCGTCCAGCTCTTTCTGCAAATGGGTGCGCACGGATTCGGCCAGTTCGGTGCGCCGGGTGTGCATGGTGGTCGCGTCCATCTGGGCGATCGCGTTGTAGGTGGCCTCGCGTGCCTCACGCTGTACCCGGCCATAAGCCACCACCAAATCACTGGTACCGTCTTTCACCACCTGCTTATGCTGGACCACGTCACCCTGGTATTTCACATACAGCGCCGGAATGGCCGCGGGTGTAGTCTTGTAGTAGATATCCAGATCCACGTCCCGCATGGTCAGGTTATCGCGGCTTTTGGGAGTCAGGTTCTCCAGCTGGAAGCTCACTTCCTTGGCGGTGAACTCGTCCACCGTTTTAAACAACGTGAAGTAGATGCCCGGCACCAAGGCTTCGGTGCCCACTTTGCCCAGGGTGCGCTCGACCCCCACATTGCCGGTATCGATCTGGCTGCAGCCGCCAAGCAAGGCGGTTGCCGAAAATAAGGCCAAGGTATGCAAAGAGTGCATTTTTGCTTTAATTTAAATGAGATGGATGGATGGAATGAAGTAAGCCAGCACCAATAGCGCCAACAGAACCAACGCGCAGGCGCCCAGACGCAAGCCGTGCCGGGCCATGAAGCGCACACCGTTGCGCCGCGTCAACGGCTGGCTAAAGTGCCAAACGGTATAGCCCACCACCAGCAAGCCTAGCAAAATGACCAGATGCTTCATTACGGCTGCACCACCAGCCGGGCAGCGATTTCGGCAACCAGTTGCCGCGCCAGGCTGAGTTTGGAAGCATGGGGGAGCTCGGTAGCGCTCAGCGCGTCTACCAGCAACAGCGCATTTTCGTCTTTACCGAAAGTGGCCGGGCCGATGTTGCCAACCAGCAGCGGCACACCTTTGCGGGCGCGCTTAGCCTGGGCGTTGGCCAGCAGGTCCTGGCTCTCGGCGGCGAAACCTACGCAATACAGGGCACCGCTCAGGGCGCGGGCAGATTGGGCCACGGTGGCCAGGATGTCGGTGTTCTCGACAAACTGCAGCTGCGGCGTGGCGCCCGAGCCGTCTTTCTTGATCTTCTGCTCGGCCGCTTGCGCGGGCCGCCAGTCGGCCACGGCCGCAGTTGCTACAAATACAGTAGCTGCCTGCGCATGCTGCACCACCGCTGTGAGCATATTTTGTGCAGATTTCACATCGATGCGGGTGACGCCGCGCGGCGTGGCCAAAGCCACCGGACCGGCCACCAAGGTCACCTCGGCGCCGGCCTCGCGGGCCGCGCGGGCGATGGCAAAACCCATCTTGCCGCTGGACAGATTGGTAATGCCGCGCACCGGGTCGATAGCCTCGTAGGTGGGCCCAGCGGTGACCAGCAGGCGCTGGCCAGCCAGGGATTTGGGGCGGAAGAAGGCGATCAGGTCCTCGACCATCTCGGCCGGCTCCAGCATCCGGCCATCGCCAGTTTCGCCGCAGGCCTGCGGGCCGTTGCCCACGCCCAGCAAAGTCGCACCGTCCTCGGCCAGCTGCGCCATATTCCGCTGGGTCGCGGGGTGCACCCACATCTCGCGGTTCATCGCCGGAGCGATCAACAGCGGCACCGTGGCGATGGGCCGGGCCAGGCACAGCAGGCTCAGCAGCTCGTCGGAGCGGCCTTGCACCAGCCGCGCCATGAAGTCGGCGCTGCAGGGCGCGATCAGGATCGCATCGGCCTCGCGGCTCAGGTTGATGTGCGGCATGGTGTTGGGCTCGCGCGCATCCCACTGAGATCCGTACACCGGCCGGCCGCTGAGCGCCTGCATGGTGGTCGGCGTAATGAACTGCGCGGCCGCCTCGGTCATCACCACCTGCACGGTAGCGCCCTGCTTGATCAGCAGCCGGCACAGTTCGGCCGACTTGTAGCAGGCGATGCCGCCGGTGAGGCCCAGCACGATGTGCTTGCCTGCGAGGTCGCCGTCCGCAGAAAGAAGTGTGTTGGGGTTCATGGCGGGCAATGTAGCAGAGCAGAACAGCCCAATACCCACCCTTATCACGCCCTTATAATCACCATTTCCACCTCCTCGGGATTGCGTCCCGACTTTGAGATGACCAAATTTGTCTTCGTCACCGGCGGTGTCGTGTCTTCCCTCGGCAAGGGAATCGCTTCAGCCTCTCTTGCAGCCCTCCTCGAATCCCGTGGCCTCAAAGTCACCCTCATCAAGCTGGACCCCTACCTCAACGTAGACCCAGGCACCATGTCGCCGCTGCAGCACGGCGAAGTTTTCGTCACCGATGACGGCGCAGAAACCGACCTCGACTTAGGCCACTACGAGCGTTTCGTCGAAACGCGCATGCGCAAGGCCAACAACTTCACCACCGGCCAGATCTACCAAAGCGTGCTCGACAAAGAGCGCCGCGGCGACTACCTGGGCAAGACCGTGCAGGTGATTCCGCATGTGACCAACGAAATCCAGGACTTCATCAAACGCGGTGCGCGCTTTGGCGAAGCCGATGCGGTAGACGTGGCGATTGTCGAAGTCGGCGGCACCGTGGGCGACATCGAATCCCTGCCCTTCCTGGAAGCCGTGCGCCAGATGAGCCTGAAGCTCGGCCCGAACAACACCGCCTTCGTGCACCTCAGCTACCTGCCGTGGATTGCCGCGGCTGGCGAGCTGAAGACCAAGCCCACCCAGCACACTGCCAAGCAGTTGCGCGAAATCGGCATCCAGGCCGACGTGCTGCTGTGCCGCGCCGACCGCCCGATTCCGCAGGAAGAGCGCTCCAAGATCTCGCTGTTCTCCAACGTCGCCGAATGGGGCGTGATCTCCATGTGGGACGTGGACACCATCTACAAAGTGCCGCGCATGCTGCACGAGCAAGGCCTGGACGGCCTGATCTGCGACAAGCTGCGCCTGAACACCCCGCCCGCCAACCTCAAGCGCTGGGACGACCTGGTGTTCGAAACCGAGCACCCCAAGGGCGAAGTCAATATCGCCATGGTCGGCAAGTACGTGGACCTGAGCGACAGCTACAAGTCGCTGAACGAAGCCCTGCGCCACGCTGGCATGAAGAACCATGTGCGGGTCAAGATCAACTACATCGACTCCGAAACCATCACCCCGGCCACCGTGTCCCGCCTCGGCGGTTTTGACGCGGTGCTGGTGCCAGGCGGCTTCGGCAAGCGCGGCATCGAGGGCAAGATTTGCGCGGCCCGTTTTGCGCGTGAACACAAGGTGCCCTACCTGGGCATCTGCCTGGGCATGCAGGTTGCCACCATCGAATTCGCCCGACACGTGGCCGGCCTGAACGATGCGAACAGTACCGAGTTCGAGCCCGAAACGCCACACCCGGTGATCGCCCTGATCACCGAGTGGAAAGACGCCGACGGCACCATCAAGACCCGCGACGAAAAATCCGATCTGGGCGGCACCATGCGCCTGGGCGCGCAAAGCTCCGACGTGTCCCCCGGCACGGTGGCCCACAGCATCTATGGCGATGTGGTCACCGAGCGGCACCGGCACCGGTATGAGGCCAACGTCAACTACCTGGACCGCTTGCGCGAAGCCGGCCTGGTGATTTCGGCGCTGACCCAGCGCGAACAGCTGACCGAAATGGTCGAACTGCCGCAGAGCCAGCATCCCTGGTTTGTGGGCGTGCAGTTCCACCCCGAGTTCAAGTCCACCCCCTGGAACGGCCATCCGCTGTTCAACGCCTTCGTGAAAGCCTCGCTGGACCAGCAAGGAGCCAAGAAATGAAACTGTGTGGATTTGACATCGGACTGGACAAGCCCTTCTTCCTGATCGCCGGCCCCTGCGTGATCGAGTCCGAGCAACTGCAGATGGATACCGCCGGCACGCTGAAGGAAATCACCACCGAACTCGGTATTCCCTTCATCTTCAAGAGCAGCTTCGACAAGGCGAACCGCAGCAGCGGCAACACCTTCCGCGGCCCGGGCATGGAAAAAGGCCTGGAAATTCTGGCCAAGGTGAAGCGCGAGCTCGGCCTGCCGGTATTGACCGACATCCATGACGAATCGCAGATCGCCCATGTCGCCAGCGTCGTCGACGTGCTGCAGACCCCGGCCTTTTTGTGCCGCCAGACCGATTTCATCCGTGCCGTGGCCCAGAGCGGCAAGCCGGTGAACATCAAGAAGGGCCAGTTCCTGGCCCCTGGCGACATGAAGAACGTGATCGACAAAGCCCGCGCTGCCGCCAAGGAAGTCGGCCTGCTGGAGGACAACTTCATGGCCTGCGAACGCGGTGCCAGTTTTGGCTACAACAACCTGGTCAGCGACATGCGCAGCCTGGCCATCATGCGCGAAACCCATGCCCCCGTGGTGTTCGACGCCACCCACTCGGTGCAGCTGCCTGGCGGCCAAGGCACCAGCAGCGGCGGCCAGCGCGAGATGGTGCCGGTGCTGGCACGCGCGGCTGTCGCCGTGGGCGTGGCCGGTGTGTTCATGGAAACCCACCCGGACCCGAGCAAGGCCATGAGCGATGGCCCGAACGCCGTGCCCCTGAAGCACATGCGCGCCCTGCTGGAAACCCTGGTGGCGCTGGACCGCGTGACCAAGAAAAACGGCTATCTGGAAAACAGCTTCTCCGCATGAGCCTGGCGCGCGCTGGTTACGTACCCCGAACAATCGGCACGCAAACAGCCGCGCGGCCCCCAAGCCATGCAAAAATCCGTTGTTGAGCTCCAGGCCCTTAGACAGGCTAGCCATGCCCGATTTTTATTTAACTAGGAAGACAAAAAATGAGTGCAATTGTTGACATCGTCGCCCGTGAAATCCTGGATTCGCGCGGCAACCCCACCGTGGAATGTGATGTGCTGCTGGAATCCGGCACCATGGGCCGTGCGGCTGTACCGTCGGGCGCATCCACCGGCTCGCGCGAAGCCATCGAACTGCGTGATGGCGACAAGAAGCGCTACCTGGGCAAAGGCGTGCTGAAGGCCGTCGAGCACATCAACACCGAAATCTCCGAAGCCATCCTGGGCCTGGACGCTTCCGAGCAAGCCTTCCTGGACAAGACCCTGATCGACCTGGACGGTACCGAAAACAAATCCCGCCTGGGCGCGAATGCCATGCTGGCCGTCTCCATGGCCGTGGCCCGCGCTGCGGCCGAAGAATCCGGCCTGCCGCTGTACCGCTATTTCGGCGGCATGGGCGGCATGCAGTTGCCCGTGCCGATGATGAACGTCATCAACGGCGGCGCGCACGCCAACAACAGCCTGGACTTGCAAGAATTCATGATCATCCCGGTCGGCGCACCCAGCTTCCGCGAAGCGCTGCGCTACGGCGCCGAAGTGTTCCATGCGCTGAAGAAGATCCTTCACGACCGCGGCATCAGCACCGCCGTCGGCGACGAAGGCGGCTTTGCCCCCAGCGTAGAAAACCACGAAGCCGCGATCCAGCTGATCCTGGAAGCCATCACCCTGGCCGGCTACACCGCTGGCGAAGACATCGTACTGGGCCTGGACTGCGCCGCCAGCGAGTTCTACAAGGACGGCCAGTACGTGCTGGAAGGCGAAGGCGGCATCAAGCTGTCGGCCGCGCAATGGACCGACATGCTGGCCACCTGGTGCGACAAATACCCCATCATCAGCATCGAAGACGGCATGGCCGAAGGCGACTGGGACGGCTGGAAACTGCTGACCGACCGCCTGGGCAAGAAGGTGCAGATCGTCGGCGACGACCTGTTCGTCACCAACACCAAGATTCTGCAAGAAGGCATCGACAAGGGCATCGCCAACTCGATCCTGATCAAGATCAACCAGATCGGCACCCTGACCGAAACCTTCGCCGCCATCGAAATGGCCAAGCGCGCCGGCTACACCGCCGTGATCTCGCACCGCTCCGGCGAAACCGAAGATTCGACGATTGCCGACATCGCTGTGGGTACCAATGCCGGCCAGATCAAGACCGGTTCGCTGAGCCGTTCCGACCGCATGGCCAAGTACAACCAGCTTCTGCGCATCGAAGAAGATCTGGGTGATGTGGCCACCTACCCCGGTCGCAAGGCTTTCTACAACCTGAAGTAAGCCGACTGCTGCCGCCGCACCGCCATGGCATCCCGCGTAGTCCCTGTGATCTTGCTAGCTCTGCTAGGGATATTGCATGCGCAGCTGTGGTTCGGGCGCGGCAGCATTTCCGAAGTCAGCCGCCTGCAGCAGAAGCTGGAGGCGCAAAAGATCCACAACGACGAAGCGCAGCAGGTCAACGACCAACTCAGCGCCGAAGTCCGCGATCTGCAAGAAGGTTTGGAAATGGTGGAAGAACGTGCCCGCTTCGAGCTGGGCATGGTCAAGTCCAACGAAATCTTCGTCCACATCACAACGAAATAGAACACCCCCAGGCTCCAGTGCTACGCACTTTCCGCCAACCCCCTTGCAGGGGGCAACACCAGCAGCCTGGCGAAGCCAGTTCTGCGGTGTTTCTGGAAAGCTTGCGTTCCGACTGTGACGGTGGATTGTGTAGTTACGGATTAAGTTGATCAAGATTGCCCTGCTGGGTGCCGAAAGCACGGGCAAGACCCAGCTGGCCGAATCCCTCACCGCTACCTTGTGTAGCCGGGGCCACAGCGTTAGCCACATCCCCGAATATCTGCGCCTGTGGTGCGACACCGCAGGCCGCACGCCGCGTGCCGAAGAGCAATGGGCAATCGCCAACGCGCAGACCGCGCGCATTTCCCAAGCCCCAGTCGCCACTTATTTGATTGCCGACACCACCGCGCTGATGACTGCCGTCTACAGCGAGCTGCTATTTGGTGACGACAGCTTGTACGCCATAGCGCTGGAGCAGCAGCGCAGCTTTGATTTGACTCTGGTAATGGGGCTGGACCTGCCCTGGGCCGCCGACCCACTGCGCGACGGCCCGCACAGCCAAGCCCCGGTAGACGTCCGCCTGCGCGCCGCCTTGGCACGGGGCAATCTGCCTTACCAGGTGGTCTACGGCAAAAATCTGGCCCGCATCCAGAATGCGCTGCTCGCTATTGAATCAATAACTGCTGGCGCAGGTGAGATCAGCGCCAGAGGCCGATTTTCCTCAAAAAATAGTGTTCCATGGATCTGGAACTGCGAGAAATGCAGCGACCCGGAGTGCGAGCACCGGCTGTTCAGCAGCTTACTGAACCGCTGACGGCCCGGGCAATGTGGCGTCAGGGGTGGTGAACAGCTGCGCCGCGTCCACCGCGTCAAACCGGTACTGCTTGCCGCAGAACTCGCAGGCTACTTCCACCTGGTTGCTCTCGGCCAGAATGCCCTCCACCTCCTCGGTGCCCAGGCTGCGGATCATCGCGCCCACGCGGTCGCGGCTGCAGGTGCAGGCGAACTTGGGCGCGGTAGGGCCGATGTGTGGGCTGAACATCAGCACCTGCTCTTCCCAAAACAGGCGCCGCAGGATGGTGTCCACGTCCAGGGTCAGCAGCTCTTCGCGCTTCAGCGTGGACGCCAGGTGGGCGATGCGGTTGTAGTGCTCGCTCTGGCCGATTTCGTCCTCATTCTCCTGGCTGACCAGGCTGCCGGCCAGGTTCTTCTCGCCTTTGACCGGCAGGCGCTGGATCAGCAGGCCGGCGGCCACCTGCTCGTCGGCCGCCAGCACCATCAAGGTGTCGAGCTGCTCGCTTTGCAGCATGTAGTGCTGCAGCACGTCGCTGAGCTTTTCCAGCTTTTCCTTCTGGTCGCCGAACAACGGCACCACGCCCTGGTAGGCCTGCTGGCCGGGGAACTTGTCCTTCGGGTCCAGGGTAATGGCGCAGCGGCCTTCGTTGTGCACGTTGACCATCTGGCTCAGGCTGGCGCCCGCCGGTACCTCGCCCATCACGCTGGCGGTGGTGCGCAGGCTCAGGTCGGGCTGCACCTCGACCACGGCCAGCTTGACCGGGCCGTCGCCAAAAATCTGCAGCACCACGGCACCGTTGAACTTGATGTTGGACTGCATCAGCACGCCGGCTGCCGTCATCTCGCCTAGCAGCTCGGCCACCGGCGCGGGGTACGGCCCGGTGGTGCTGTTGGAGGCGCGGCGCTGCAAGATTTCTTGCCAGGCGTCGGTCAGGCGCACGATGCAGCCGCGTACCGGCAGGCCATCGAATAGGAATTTATGGAGTTCAGACAAGGTAACTTCCCAGGCTATTGGATATGGATAAGGGGCCGCTTGGGCTTTCTACAATTGTAGGTATGGAACTCCGACACCGCGCACTGCAAGCCCTGTGCCTCACCGATCCTGCAGAAAAAGTGGCTGCAGCGCAATCATTACAAGCGCAAGCAGCTACGCTTTCGATAGCAAACCAGCATTTCAAGCCCTTTGGCAACCCGCCTGGGCGCCCAGACCGGCCGGTACTGGTCGAGCGCGTCAGCAAACCACAGCGCTCGCCCTTCACCCCCGACGGCCTGGCCACGCTGCTGCACACCGTGGCGCATATCGAGTTCAACGCCATCAACCTGGCACTGGACGCCGCTTGGCGCTTCGACGGCATGCCCGACGCCTTCTACCGCGACTGGGTGCGCGTAGCGGCCGAAGAGGCCCTCCATTTCAGCCTGCTGCGCAGCCATTTGCAAAGCCTGCAGGGTCACGACGGCCAGCACTGGGACTACGGCGACTTCCCGGCCCACGACGGGCTGTGGACCGTCTGCGCCGCCACCAGTGTCGATGTGGTGGCCCGCATGGCCCTGGTGCCACGCACCCTGGAGGCCCGCGGCCTGGACGCCACCCCGTTGATCCAGGCCAAGCTGCGCCGGGTCGCCACGCCACAGGCGCTGCGCGCGGTGGAGATTCTGGACACCATCCTGCACGACGAAGTCGGCCACGTGGCCATCGGCAACCACTGGTACCGCTGGCTGTGCGCACGCGACGGCTGGGAGCCGGTCGCGCATTACCGCCTGCTGGCCGAGCGCTACGACGCACCCCAGCCCAAGCCGCCGTTCAACACCCAGGCCCGGCTGCAGGCCGGGTTTACCGACGAAGAGCTGGCGATTTTGCTGGCTACCTAGCTCAAGCCGCAACGTTTTTGGGCTTGTTCCACGTGTAGACAGCGGTGACGGCGTAGTTCCATACTGCGCCGACCACTATGCCCGCCAGTGCCGCCAACGCCCAATTGGTCGTGTTTTCACGAAATAAATAGGTGGCAATACCGACGTTGGCCGCTGCGCCGAAGGAGCAGGCGATGGAAAAGGACACCCAACCCTTGACCAGCCCCCAACCAGTGAGACGACGGTCCCGGTAGGTAAAGGCATTGTTCAGCAGAAAATTGAAGGCCATGGTCACCACCGAGGCCGCGATCTGGCCATTAGCAAAATCGACCTCCATGCCTTTGAACAGTGCCAACAAAATGAGCATGTGCACCAGCACACCCAAGCCTCCGATCATCGCAAACGGAATGAAGCGTACCGGCACATAGCGGCCGATGGATTTGTCCAGCAGCAGCATCAGGTACTCCCAGGCGACCATTGAATCAAGCTTGCTTTCGCCCGAGAAACGGCTCTTGAAGGTATAGGCTAATTCCAGAAAGCGCATGGGCCGTGGCACGGATGCAAACAGATCCAGCAATATCTTGAACCCGATGCCCGACAGATTTGGCATCGCCTCGTACAACACCTCGCGGCGCAGCATGAAGAAACCGCTCATGGGGTCGCGCAAGTCGGCCTTCACGACGCTACTGGCAAGCCGTGTGGCAATACGGCTGATCTTGGCGCGTTCGGCATCCCATTCACCCACACTGCCCTGGCTCACATAACGGCTGCCGACCACGATATCCAGTTGGCCCGTCTGCAGCTCACGCAGCATAGCCGGCAGCAGGGTTTCATCGTGCTGCAGATCAGCGTCCATCACCGCAACATAGGGCGCGCTGGATGCCAGCATACCTTCGACGCAGGCGGTGGACAAACCGCGGCGGCCTATGCGGTGCACCAGCCGCACACGGGCATCCTGTAAAGCCAGTTCACGCACGACCTGGGCTGTACCGTCCGGGGAGTTGTCGTCCACAAAGATTGCCTCCCACCTCACCTGGACCAGGCAACTGTCCATGCGCCGCAGCAGCTCGGCAATATTGCTTTTCTCGTTGAAAGTCGGAATAACGATGGACAACTGGACGCCAGGAAGGATATTTTGCATAGCGGTCAATCCAATAAGTGACGCGCTTAATTTGCTTTCAACTCTGTGCCTATCCCGACCAGCTCGGCGCCGAGGGGCAAGGCGGGAGACTGCAGTTCGCCCAGGAACTGGTAGATGCGCAGGCGCTTATCGGCCTGATTGAAATTCGCCGTGGTGTGGACTTCCTGCACCAACGCAAAGCGGCTGCGGTCCTCGAGCAGCTGCGACAACGCGGCCATCGACGGCAAGTCTTGCCAGAAATCCGGGTCGTAGACGACGTAACGCACGCCGTGCTGGTGGAAAAATTCGGCAATCCTCTCGCCGGTCAGTTGCCGGTCCTGAATCCCGCGTTCGCGCTCGATGGAGACACGGAAAAGCAACTTGTCTGCCCGAGCCACGCTGACATCGTTACGATTGCCCGCCCTCATATTGAAGATGAAGCTGCCATCACGGTTGCCTGAAAACAGCACCGCACTATCGGCTGGCGCATGCTCCAATACGTAGGCAGCTGCCTGTTCATAACCGCGCACAAATTGAATCGGCCGGTAGACGATAGACCAAGCCAGAACACCCACGGCCAACATCACGGCGCTTGCATGCACCCAATACGCGTGACGCTCTGATGCCAAATTTTTAATTGCCAGAACCGCGAACAAGGGTAGCGGCAACAACACCATCAGATCGTGGCGCGGCTCACGCACCATGATGAATGAGAAAAACAGATACCCGCACACCAACCACGCCAGCAGTAACACCATGTGCGCACGCGGCAGACGCCAGGCAGGACGCACACAGCAACCAGCGATATAAATGAGCGCCAAGACTACCGTAGGCCAACCCAGTTGTGCTGGTAATACCGAGGCATAGTATGTCCATGCGGCCAAGCTCAGGCGAGACATGTCATCCCGCTGGCTGCCGCCCAGCATCGATGCAGAATTGACTTGACCAAACTTGAGCTGCAAAAAAATCAGCGGCGCAATCAACACAAGAGCCAATAAAGTTGCACCCCACACATGGCGGTTACTGAGCACCCGCCGGCCCTGCCCGGCCCACAAGCCCAATGCCATAGCTGGGATAACAAACAAGGGGGTCTGCTTGGTGTACAGAGCAACCGCAAGCAGTAACACGCTTAAATAGAGATCACGCGGTCGCTCTTGGTCCAAGTAACGCGCAAACACGATCACCGTCACCACCAACCAAGCGTAGGTCGGGATATCCAGCATGACCTGCCGGCCCCAGAAAGTAATCTCCGGCGCGCCTACCAGCAGCAAGCCTGCAGCCAGCGCCAACAATGTGCCCACCCATCGCCGCGCCAATACGTAGTACGAGCAACCGAGAAAAAGGTAAAAAACTGCAACAGTGCCCTGTGCCACCGGATGGGAAAACCCAAATACCGCGTAAGCCAGCGCCAGAGCCCCCGAGAACAAAGGCGGGTAGAAAAGAACCGTCAGCGCGGGGTACTGAAGGTAATAGCGAACCGCAAAGCCTCGCGGGTCGGCCATTGGTAGATGGGCTAAAAAATCATGGACGAAGATGCCATTCAAGGCATGGCGGGGTGCATCGCTCCACACAAAATCGCCCCCTACGGGCGCATGCAGATAAAGAACAATGGTGGCAACAACAAAAACGAGGAATACACCTGCGGTCCGCAGGTAATGCGAGCAGCGATTCCATCCTCTTGCGCTATTCATGTTGGCATACGCCCACGACCACTCCCTCGTCCATTTTTACCAGGGTTGCAGCCCCACTCCCACCTCAGGGCTAGCTTCGTGAGCTACTATAAGCGTAAGTCCACTGATGCCGTCCATCAGATGATCAACACGTTCCTTATTTAAGCGATCCAAGTTGTTTCTTGACTTCATCTTAGCCTGCAACCCATGCCACCATCTGACATATCCGACCCCACTGCTTCTCAAGCCACGGGCATGATCGTGATCGCCCGCCAACCTATCGTGGACGCGCAGCGTTCGGTGGTGGCCTACGAGCTGTTTGACCGCTCGACCGCGGACCACAACGCGGCCAGCGATGTAGCGCTGATCTTCAATGCCATGACCCACACCGGCAACGAGTCGCTGGTGGGCAAGGTCACCATCTTCGTCAACTGCACCCATGAAAGCCTGGCTGGCGGCCATCTGGACCTGATCCAGCCCGACAAGGTGGTGCTCGAAGTCGGGCCGGTGCCCGGCCATGCGCCGGATGAAATTGAAGTCCGTAAACACACGCTGATCGAGCTGCGCAAGCGTGGCTTCCGGCTGGCCTTCAACCACACGGTGCTGGCACCGGTCTACGCGTCCTGGCAGCCACTGGCCGACTACGTCAAGCTGGACCTGATGGCCCTCAAGCCTGAGCAGCTGCAGGTCATCGTGGCCGCCGTCAAGACCCGTACCAAGGCCGCGGTGATCGCCGAAAAGGTCGAAACCGCCGAACAATTCAGCGCCCTGGCCGCCTATGGCGCCACCCTGTTCCAGGGCTACTGGTTTGCCCGCCCGGATGTCATCAAAACCCGGGTGGTGACCCCTAGCCAGGCCCATGTGCTGCAGCTGATCAACCTGGTGCGCAACCAGGCCAGCACCGAGGAAATCGAAGCTGTGCTGAAAAAGGACGCCATGCTGGGCTTCAACCTGATGCGGCTGATCAACTCGTCGGGCTTTGGGTTGACCCGCGAAATCACCTCATTCCGCCAGGCCGTGATGCTGATGGGCCTGAAAAAGCTGTTCCGCTGGGCCGCCCTGCTGCTCACCGCCTCGCGGGCCAATGGCACCTCGGCTGCGGTCGGCACCATGGCCGTGGTGCGGGGCCGGATGATGGAGCTGCTGGCCAAAGGCAATATGACCGACGAGGAAACGGACGGGGCCTTTGTGGTCGGCATTTTCTCCTTGCTCGACGTGATGCTCGGCATGCCGCTGGAGCAAGCACTGGAGCTGTTGTCGCTGCCACCGGCGGTCACCGAGGCGCTGCAACACGGCACGGGCATCTATGGCCCCATGCTGGCCCTGACCAAAGCCTGCGAAAGCAATGACGACGAAGCCTTCACCGCCGCCGCCAATGCCATGCAGTTCTCCAACCACCACATCAATATGGCCCACATGGAGGCTCTGGCTTGGGCAGACACCCTCTCAATCTAGGGTCAACCCGGGTATAAGTTTCCCTTGTCGAGCCGTTCTTCCCTAAAATTGGATTTAATTGGCCCTCGCGGCCCGAAATAGCCACTACGCAATGTCCACCATACCCGACGAACTCCAAGGCTCTAAACAGCCGTCTGACGCTGAAGAAGACAGCCATGTGCTGATCGCGCGCCAGGCCATCGTGGATGAGAACCGCGCCGTATTCGGCTATGAGCTGTATGACCGCTCCACCCCCAGCCAAGGCTATACGGCCGACAGCGATGCCGCATTGCTGTTCAACGCCTTGTCGTTCGCCGATACCGAGACGCTGGTAGGGCAAAAGCTGGTTTTCATCAACTGCACGCTGGAGAGTCTGATCGGTGGCCATCTGGAGCTGATCCACCCCGACAAAGTGGTCCTGGAAGTGCCCCCGGTGCCGGGCAATGCGCCCCAAGACATCGAAAGCCACGCCCTCATACTGGAAGACCTGCGCAAGCGCGGCTTCAAGTTTGCCTTCAACCACTCGGTGCTGACCCGTGGCTACGCGCCCTGGCGGGCCCTGGCTTCGTTCGTCAAGCTCGACATGACGGTGCTCAAGCCCGAGATGGTGCAGCCCTTCGTCAAATTTGCCACCGCCAACACCACCGCCCAGCTGATTGCCGAGAAGGTGGAAACCGCCGAACAGCACCAGTTGCTGACCAGCTACGGCATCAAGCTGTTCCAGGGCTACTGGTTCGCCAAGCCCGCGCTGGTCAAGGCGCAAACCATCCGCCCCTCGCAGGCCACCATCCTGCAGCTGATCAACCTGGTGCGCAAACAGGCCACCACCGCCGAAATTGAAGAGCTTCTGAAGCGCGACCCGACCCTGTCGTTCAACCTGCTGCGCTTCATCAACTCGTCCGGCTTTGGCCTGAACTGCGAGATCACCTCGTTCCGCCACGCTGTGATGATCCTCGGCCTGAAGAAGCTGTTCCGCTGGGCCGCGCTATTGATGACCACCTCGCGCAACGGCGGCGCACCGCCGGCCGTGGGCCAGACCGCCGTCGTGCGCGGCCGCCTGATGGAGCTGCTGACTGCCGAAATGCTGTCGCCCGAAGACTGCGACAACGCCTTTGTGGTCGGCGTCTTCTCCCTGCTCGACGCCATGCTCGGCGTGCCGCTGGCCAAGGCGCTGGAATCCGTGGCCCTGCCGCAACCGGTACTCGACGCGCTGCTGTACCGCACCGGCGTCTTCGCGCCCTTCCTGGCGCTCACAGAAGCCTGCGAAAGCGGCGACGACGAAGTCTTCGGCCGTACCGCCGAGGCTCTGCACCTCTCGAACAAGCAAGTCAACTGGGCGCATCTGCAAGCCCTGGCCTGGGCCGAGTCGCTGGCTGCCGACTAAAGTAGGGACGTAGCTCGCTGCTATGCTTTTTCAGTAAGAATTCAATAGCTATCAGCGTAGGCTGTTACTGCGGTAACAGCCTTTTTTATGCCTGAAAAATGGCTTCAAATTGGCACAGCCGCTGGGCTCCACCCACTGCGCCGGCCGGTGGCCCTGCGACTGCAGTAGCCCCTCTCCACCATCCGCCTCACTTGCTGCACCGCAGCATCATCTTTTATTGACAGGCCAAACTAAGCTCTTCTATGATCGTCTTTCATAATACCAAAGACATATTGGAGACAAGACGTGGCAGGCATTCAACTGAACCGGGTCAGCAAGCACTACGGCAACGTGGCGGTGATGAACGATCTGAGCCTGGACATCGCGCAAGGCGAGTTCCTGGTGTTCCTCGGCCCCTCGGGCTGCGGTAAATCGACCCT
The DNA here is from genome assembly GCF_900104385.1 of Rhodoferax sp. OV413. GTDB lineage: Bacteria > Pseudomonadota > Gammaproteobacteria > Burkholderiales > Burkholderiaceae_C > Rhodoferax_B. The sequence continues at coordinate 87,571 of NZ_FNJA01000004.1, forward strand.
GCTGCGCATGATGGCCGGCCTGGAGCCTGTGACCGCGGGCAGCATCACCATCGCCGGGCGCGACGTGACCGACCTGCCCCCTGGCCAGCGCGGCGTGGCCATGGTGTTCCAGCACTACGCGCTGTACCCGCACATGAGCGTGTACGACAACATGGCTTTTGGCATGCGCAACATCGGCCTGGCCGAAGCCGAAATCAGCACCCGCATCACCGACGCCGCCCGCATGCTGGAGCTGGAGCCGCTACTGCGGCGCAAGCCCGGCCAGCTGTCGGGCGGGCAACGCCAGCGCGTGGCGATTGGCCGCTCCATCGTCAAGAATCCCAGCGCGTTTCTGTTTGACGAACCGCTGTCGAATCTGGACGCGGCCCTGCGCACCCGCACCCGGGTCGAGCTGGCGCGGCTGCACCAGAGGCTGCAATCGACCATGGTGTTCGTGACCCACGACCAGGTCGAAGCCATGACGCTGGCGACCCGTATCGTGGTGATGAACAAGGGCCAGATCGAACAAATCGGCGCGCCCATGGACATCTACCGCCGCCCGGCGACCCGCTTTGTGGCGGGCTTCATCGGCCAGCCAGCGATGAACTTCCTGGACACCCAACGTATGCCCGCACAAGACGGCCGGCTGTGCCTGCAACTAGCCCACGGCAGCATTCTGCGCACCACGCTGATGGATGCCGACGTACCCCACACCGGCCCGCTGACCCTTGGCATCCGCGCTGAATCCATCACCGTAGACCCGCAGGGCGAGCTGCCCGGCCGCATCGACATCGTGGAACGCCTGGGCGACCGCACGCTGGTGCACGTAGGCCTGGCCGATGGCAGCAGCGTGGTGGCCGAGGCCCACCGCGACAGTACCGCCTCTCCCGGCGAGGCCGTGGCGCTGCGCATCGACAGCGCACGCCTGCATGTATTCGACGCGGCGGGCCTGGCCCACCACGCGCCTCTGTAAGGCCCGTCATGCAAAAACCCCGCAAACAACCCAAGCACTGGGGCAACGCCTTGTTCGTGCTGCCCTTTCTGGTGGTCTACGTTCTGCTGCTGGTGCTGCCGTTGGCCAGCGGCTGGTGGCTGAGCCTGCGCGACGTGGACATGCTGGCAGACACCAGCGACTTCATCGGCCTGAAGAACTACGCCGACCTGCTGCACGACGACATCTTCATGGGCGCGGTGCGCAACACCTTTTACTTTGTAGGCATGACGACGCCGGTATTCGTCGCGCTGGGCCTGGCACTTGCATTGGCTTTGAACCGGCCCGGGCGCACTGGTGCTGCGCTACGCGCTATCTTTTTTGGATCATCGGTGCTGTCGGTAACCATCGTCACCCTGGTCTGGCGGCTGGTGCTGATGCCCGACCGGGGCCTGCTGTCGAACCTGATGCAGGGCATGGGCCTGGCACCGATTGCGCCGCTGGTCAGCGAGGCCTTAGCCCTACCGTCGGTGGCGCTGGTCACCGTATGGTGGATCATTGGCCTGCCGATGATGCTGTTCCTGGCCGCGCTGCAGCAGATCCCGCAAGAAATGTACGAAGCCGCCGCGTTGGACAACGCCGGCCGCTGGCGCACCTTTGTGTCCATCACGCTGCCGTCGATCAAGCGCACGGTGGCGCTGGTAGCGGTGATCGAAGTCATCCAGCAGTTCCAGCTGTTCGGCCAGTCTTACCTGATGACGGCCGGCGGACCGAACAACACCTCCCGCCCCATCGTTCAGTTCATCTATGAAACCGGCTTCCGGCAGTGGGCGCTGGGCTACTCGGCCGCCGCTGCCCAGGTGCTGTTTGTGCTGATGCTGCTTGGCGTCAGCCTGCAAGCCTGGCTGAACCGCCGCAACGCTTAAAGGAACGCCGCAATGTCAAATATGGTTGGAAAAGGCTGGGGCGACCGCCTGGTGCTGGGCGCGGCGATTGCGCTGGCCTGCTTGTGGGTGGCACCCTTGCTATGGGTTTTGATGCTGTCATTCAAGCCCAATGACGTGCTGGCGGCACGCACCGATGTGTTGTTTGCGCCGCCGTTCACACTGAAGAACTACAGCGACATCCTGGGCACATCCTCGGTGTTCCGCTGGCTGATGAACAGCGCCATCGTCTCGCTGGGCCAGACCTTTTTGACACTGGTGATCGCCTCGCTGGCCGGCTATGGCTTTGCCCGTACCACGTTTCCGGGCCGGCGGATTTTGTTTGCCTTTGTGCTGGCCGGGCTGGCTGTGCCCGAGCAGGCCATCATCGTGCCGCTGCACCGCATGTTTGCCGACCTGGAGCTGCACAATACTTATAGCGCGCTGATCCTGCCGCGGCTGGCCGCGCCGTTTGGGGTGTACCTGATGGCCCAGTACTTCAAGGGCATACCGATGGAGCTGGAAGAAGCTGCACAGCTGGACAACGCCTCCCGGCTGAAGATCTTCTGGCGCATCATCCTGCCGCTGTCGGTGCCGGCGCAGGCGACTCTGGGCATCTTCACCTTCCTCAACTCGTGGAACGACTACCTGTGGCCGCTGGTGTCGGCATCCAAGTCCGAGATGTACACCATCACGCTGGGCCTGGCCTCGACGCAATCGAACTTTGCCCAAAGCGAAGGCATTGGCTACCTGATGTCGCAGGCGGTGTTCGCCGGCCTGCCGCTGTTCATCCTGTACCTGTTCTTCCAGAAATACATCGTCACCGCTGTGGCCGGCACTGCCGTGCGCTGACAGACCCAAAACGGGGCAGCGCCGATCCGCTGCACATCGAAAACGGCCATCCGCTGCGGTGGGGCCTGGATAAAAAAGGAGACAAGCATGCATTTCAGAAAACTCACCGTCCGCCTGCTGGCGGTTACTCTGGCCAGCAGCGCCGCGCTGTGCGCCGCGCAGGACAAGACCGAGATCACCCTGGCCCGCTTCTTTGGCGCCTGCGAGGCCGACTACGGCAAGGCAGTGGACGCCAGCAAGGCCCAGGGTGAATGCGGCATCATCACCACGCTGGTGAATGAATTCAACGCCACCAACAAGCAGGGCATCGTGGTCAAGCCGCAGATCGCCGAATGGCAGCCCTTTTACGACCAGTTGAGCGCACGCATCGTCTCCAAGGACGTGCCCACCATCAGCGTGATGCACGAATCGGTGCTGGGCGACTACGTGGCCCGCAAACTGGTGGAGCCGCTAGACGATGGCTTCAAGTCGGTCGGCATCAGCACCGACCAGTTCAGCGAGCAGGCCAAGACCGGCGCCATCATCGGCGGCAAGGCTTACGCCCTGCCCTTCGACACCTGGTCCTGGCTGTGGCACATCAACGGCAATCTGATGAAGAAGGCAGGCTTGACCAAAGCCGACGGCACCGTGATCTTGCCGCAAAGCCCCGAAGAGCTGCTGGCACAGGCCCGCAAGTTCAAGGAAGCCACCGGCAAGCCCTACCTGAGCTGGCCCGCCGCCGACGTGGCAGGCAACTTCCGCAGCCTGGTCACCCTGGTGGCCCAGCAGAACGCCAGCCTGTTCCCGACCAGCGGCAAGCAGATCGACATGCATTCCAAAGCCGTGCGCAACGCGCTGGAGCTGGCCAATACGCTGTACAGCGAAGGCCTGATCAAACCGAACCTGGACTACAGCGCCGGCAACCAGGCCTTTGTAAACGGCGACGTGGGCGTGCACATCGTCGGCACCTGGACGATTGGCGACTTTGTTGCTGCCGCAGAAAAAGCCGACTCGCCCCTGAAGGGCGGTTACTCCGTCGTGCCATTCGCCAAGCTCTATGCCAAAAAGGCGGCATTTGCCGACGGCCACAGCTGGGTGATGCTGAAGGGCGGCGCCAAGGACGAGAAAACCCGCAAGGCCGCGCTGACCTTCATGAAGTTCCTGTGGGACCGCGATTACGAGTGGGCCCGCACCGGCCACCTGCCCGCCAACAAAACCGCGGCAGAGCGCGACGACTTCAAGAAGCTGCCGTTCCGCAGCAACATCCTGGAGATCAGCTCCATCGGCGTGTCGCTGCCGAACAGCGTGCCGCGCCAGCGCGCCATCGAGTCCATCGTCGGCGAAGAGATGGTCAACATGATGGTCGCCAAAAAACCGATCGATGCGGTGCAAAAGTCGGCCGAAGAACGCGTCAACAAGCTCCTGGCAGGCGTTCGCTAGTTCACCCCACCTTTTTGCTGGGGCAGCCCGCCCCAGCCCACCCACTTTTTACAGGAAGCACACCATGATCTCCACCCGCCTGGTCGTAGACCGCGACTTCGTCGTCTCCGATCTCGACCGACGCATCTTCGGCTCCTTTGTCGAACACCTCGGCCGCGCGGTCTACACCGGCATCTATGAACCCGGCCACCCCACTGCCGACGAACGCGGTTTTCGCGGCGACGTGATGGAGCTGACGCGCGAACTCGGCCCCACCATCGTGCGCTACCCGGGCGGCAACTTTGTCTCTGGCTACAACTGGGAAGACGGCGTAGGCCCCGCAGCCGACCGCCCGGTGCGGCTGGACCTAGCCTGGGCCTCCACCGAGACCAACCAGTTCGGCACCAATGAATTCATGGAATGGTGCAAGGCCACCGACATCGAACCCATGTGGGCCGTCAACCTGGGCACGCGTGGCCCGGACGAAGCCCGCGAGTTCCTCGAATACTGCAACCACCCCGGAGGCACCGCCTTGTCCGACCTGCGCAAGCAGCACGGCGTGGAAGCCCCGCACGACATCAAGTTCTGGTGCCTGGGCAACGAGATGGACGGCCCCTGGCAGATCTGCTCCAAGACTGCCGACGAATACGGCCGCATCGCCCATGAAACCGCCAAGCTCATGCGCCTGGTGGACCCAACTATCCAGCTGGCTGCCTGCGGCTCGTCGCAACACAATATGCCGACCTACGGCAAGTGGGAAGACACGGTGCTGGAGCATTGCTTCGACGACGTGGACTTCATCTCGCTGCACACCTATTTTGAAAACCGCGGCGACTCCACACCGGAGTTCTTCGGCTGCATCGAGCAGATGGATTTGTCGATCAAGGAAATCGTCGCCGTGGCCGATGGCGTGGCCGCGCGCAAGCATTCGACCAAGCGCATCATGCTGTCGTTTGACGAGTGGAACGTCTGGTACAAGGCGCGCTCGATCAACGATCTGCGCAAGCCCGGCTGGCCGGAGGCCCCGCGTCTTCTGGAAGAAATCTACAACACCGAAGACGCCCTGGTGGTCGGCGGCGCACTCATCGTGATGATGAACAACGCCGACCGCGTCAAGGCCGCCTGCCTGGCGCAGCTGGTGAACGTGATCGGCCCCATCATGACCGAGCCCGGCGGCCCAGCCTGGCGCCAGACCATCTTCTACCCCTTTGCCCAGGCCACCCGCTTTGCCCACGGCAAGGTGCTGCGCCCGGTGATCGAGTCGCCCAGCTACGAAGCCAAGACCCACCCGGAAATCCCTTACCTCTGCGCCTGTGTGGTCGACGACGAAAGCACCGGCACCACCACGGTGTTTGCGCTGAACCGGCATCTGACCGAAAGCATGCAGCTGCGCATCGAACTGCGCGGCCTGGGCATGTCGCGCACGCTGGACCACGCGCTGGCCCTGCACCACAGCAATATGAAGGCCACCAACACCAAAGATGCACCCAACACCGTTGTGCCGGAAAATAACCCCCATGTGCAGGTAGACGGCGAAACCATCCTGGCCGAACTGAAGCCGGGCTCGTGGAACGTGATCGTGACGACGGCCACCGCGCGTCGATAAAAACAAGGGGGGCGCATGGATGCCCCGCTACAAGGAAACCGCATGTTTGAACGTGAACCCCTGGTAGGCACGATGACCGCACAGGTGGCAAAAATCATAGGCATGCGCGTCGTCGGCGGAGAGTTTTTGCCGGGCGACGCGTTGCCCGTCGAAAGCGATCTGTGCAGCGCCTACGGCGTCAGCCGCACCACCGTGCGCGAGGCCATCAAGCAGCTGTCGAGCAAGCGGCTGATCGACGTGTCGCCGAAGATCGGCACGCGGGTGCTGCCCTTTGCCGACTGGAACCTGCTGGACCGCGACGTGCTGGCCTGGCGCCTGCACGCCCAGTTCGACAGCAAGATCATCGAAGATATTTATGAAATGCGCCTGTGCTTCGAGCCTCGCGCCTGCTACCTGGCGGCGCAGGCCGGCAACGCAGCCGATATGCAACTGCTGGACCGGCGCTACCGCGAGCTGGCCGATGCCTACACCAGCAACGAGGTGCGCGCCGCCGCCGAGGCCGACCTGGCTTTCCACATGACCATCATCGAGGTGTCGCGCAACGGCATGTTCATCACCATCGGCAACGGCATCAAGGCTGCGCTGCGCGTGTCGTCCGAAATGCTGCTGCGCCACGCCACCCGGCCCAGCGAAGACCTGGAGCTGCACGCCGCCGTGCACCGCCACATCCTGGCGCACGAACCCGATGCTGCGGCCAAGGCCATGACCGATCTGCTCAGCGCGTCCCAGGCGCGGCTGCTGCCCTATACCGTCAAGCCCTAGCGCATGGCCGCCACCTGGTCCGTCGCGGTATTCGCCCACAACGAGGCGAAGCGCATCGCCGCCACACTGAACAGCATCGCCGCGGCCGCCGACGGTGCCGCGCTGGACGTGGTGGTGCTGGCCAATGGCTGCCGCGACCGCACGGCCGCCATCGTGCGCGAAATGGCCCTGGCATCGCCGCGCCTGCGGGTGGTCGAGATCGCCTTGGGCGACAAGGCCAATGCCTGGAATTACTACGTCCACACCCTGGCTATCGCTGCGGACATGCATGTCTTCGTCGACGGCGATGTGCAAGTCGAACCCGGGGCATTGCCTGCGCTGGCCGCGGCCCTGGCCGAGGTGCCAAGTGCCAACGCCGCCGGCGCACTGCCCAGCACCGGCCGCGACCGCGAGGCCTGGAGCGCCCGCATGCTGTCCAACGGCACTCTAGCCGGCGGGCTGTATGCGCTGCCTGGGCAATTTGTGGAACGCATCCGCCAGCGCGCGATTCGCCTGCCCCAAGGCCTGATTGGCGAGGACTGGCTGGTGTCGGTGTTGGCTAAAAGTGATCTGCAGCCGCTGGCAATCGACCCCGCAGCCGGCCAGCGCGTAGTGTTTGCACGGCAGGCCGGTTTTGCCTTCCGCTCGCTGAGCCCGTGGCGGCCCGCGGACTACCGGGTTTATCTGCGCCGGCTGTGGCGCTACGCATTGCGCGGCGTGCAGTTCGAGATCGTGCTGGGCTGGCTTTGGCACTATCCGCCCGAGGCCCTGCCGCCCGAGATAGAACAGCTCTACATGCGCGCCCGGCCGCCATCGCGGCTGAAATGGGTGGGCTGGACTTCGCCGCTGCGCCTGTGGGCGGTGCAAAGAGTGCGCGGCGTGCGCGCCAAGGCGGCGGCGAAAGGCGAGCTCGTCGCCTAGGCGGCTGCGCCCTTGGGCAGGCTGTGCGCCACGGCCTGTAAAATTTCTTCGGACAGCGCTGCGTCGTCCACCGCGCGCGCCAGCACCAGGCCGCCCACCATGCTGGCATAGGCGGCAAACGCTTTCTCGCGCTTGGCGGCCTTGGAGCGGCCAGGCATCCACTGCATCAATAGCCCGGCCATCGCCGTGATGCCCTCGGTCAGCGCGTGGCGCACCGACGGTGGCTGGCGCGCCACCTCGGAGCCCAGGGCCGCAACCCAGCAGCCCTTGCCCGGCTGGTCGCGGTGGGAGGTGGACAGGAAGCGGCTGGTCACCGCCTGCAACGGCTGGTCCGGCGTGTCCGCCGCCAGCTGGTTCCACCAGGCAACACCGCCGTCGAAGGCCCGCGTGCTGGCCTGGGCCATCAGGTCTTCCTTCGAGGCGAACTGGCCGTAGAAGCCGCCGTGGGTCAGCCCGGCGGATTTCATGATGTCGGCCAGGCCCACCCCGTCAAAACCCCGCTCGCGGAACAACTTTGCGGCTACCTGCAGCACCCGTTCACGGTTCTCGTTGGCTTGTTCGCGGCTGACTTTCATGGTGCTACCTCGGTGTGGAAATGCTGTTGCTTGCATTTTAAATGATGATCGACATATAATTCAATCATGATGATCGTCATCTAAAAACCCAACCACCCGGAGCACACACATGACATCCCTGAACACCACCCTCGGCACCGCACTCGTTACCGGCGCCTCCAGCGGCATTGGTGCAGTCTATGCCGACCGCCTGGCCCAGCGCGGCTACAACCTGCTGCTGGTGGCGCGCGACCAGTCGCGGCTGGAGGCCCTGGCCGCCCGGCTGCGCAGTGCTTTTGGCGTGCAAGTCGAAGTGCTGCCGGCCGACCTCACAGCCAAGGCCGATGTGGCCCGCATCGAGCAGCGCCTGCGCAGCGATGCCACTATTACCCTGCTGGTCAACAACGCCGGCATCGCCAGCAACGGCAAGCTGGCCGAGTCCGACATCGACAGCGTGGACGCCATGGTGCAGCTCAACGTGGTCACCCTGACCCGCCTGGCCGCCGCCGCCCTGGCCAGCTTTGTGCCGCGCGGCCGCGGCATCCTGGTGAACATCGCCTCCGTGGTCGCCCTGTTCCCCGAGAGCTTCAACGCCAGCTACAGCGCCACCAAGGCCTATGTGCTCAGCCTGTCGCAAAGCCTGCATGCCGAAGCCGGCCCCAGCGGCGTGCAGGTGCAGGCGGTACTGCCCGGCGTAACGCGTACCGAGATATGGGAACGCAGCGGAATGGAACTGGCCCAGCTGCCGCCCGAAATGGTGATGGATGCTGGCGCCATGGTCGACGCCGCCCTGGTGGGCATGGACCAGCACGAGCTGGTCACCATCCCCTCGCTGCCCGACGCAGCCGACTGGCAGGCCCTGGGCAACGCCCGCGCCAAGCTGCAGCCGAATCTGTCGCGCAGCCAGCCAGCGCAGCGTTATCTGAACGCAGTCGCTACTGTTTAGATAGCTACTCCCGCTGGTGGAATATGCGCTGGCGGCCGATTTCTTATAAATTTAGCCAGGACTGCCCATGACATCCACCGCGCCCTCCAACCGCCAGTACGCCCTGTGGCTGGTGCTGCTGGCCTCGGCCGGCACCTTTGCCCTGACCATGGGCACGCGCCAGACCATGGGCTTGTTCATGAGCCCGCTGAACACCGCCACCGGCCTGGGTGTGGGCAGCATCAGCCTGGCGTTTGCCTTTGGCCAGCTCTGGTGGGGCCTGACGCAGCCCTTCGCTGGCGCCATGGCCGAAAAGGTAGGCACCGGCCGCGTACTGTGTACCGGCGTGGCACTGGTGGCGCTGGGCACCTTCATCACGCCCTACATGACCAGCACCGCCGGTCTGGTCTTCGCCATCGGCGTGCTGGCCGCAGGCGGCGCGGGCATGGCCGGTCCGGCGGTGCTGATGTCGGCCACCGCCCGTCTCATGCCCGCCGACAAGCGCGGCATGGCCACCGGCATCGTCAATGCGGGCGGCTCGTTCGGCCAGTTCCTGATGGCGCCGCTGGCCAGTGCGCTGATGCTGGGCATAGGCTGGGCGAATGCGATGCAGGTGCTGGGCCTGCTGGTCTTGCTGGCGTTGCCCGCCGCGTTTCTGCTCAAGGGCAATGCCGCACAAAGCCGTGCCGCCAGCGCGGCCCCGCCCATCCCCACCGGCCAGGCGATCCGCAGCGCGCTAGCCCACCCCGGCTATCTGCTGCTGGCTACCGGCTTCTTTGTCTGCGGCTTCCATGTGGCCTTTCTGGCCACGCATCTGCCGGGCGTAGTAGCGGCCTGCGGCCTGCCGCTGCAGTACGCAGGCTGGTCGCTGGCGGTGCTGGGCCTGTTCAATATCGTCGGCAGCCTGGCCATGGGCTGGGCTGTGGGCCGCTGGCGCATGAAGTCGCTGCTGTCGCTGCTGTACGCGGTGCGGGCACTGGCGATTACGCTGTTTGTGTTGGCGCCCAAGACCGGTCCGGTGATGCTGGTATTTGCCGCCGTGATGGGCCTGACTTTTCTGTCCACCGTGCCGCCCACCGCCGGCCTGGTCGCCAAGTTCTTCGGCACGGCCCACATGGCCACCTTGTTCGGCATGGTCATGCTGACCCACCAGATCGGCGGCTTCCTGGGCGCCTGGCTGGGTGGCAAGGTGTTCGAGGCCACCGGCAACTACGACGCCATGTGGCTGCTGGACATTGCGCTGGCCGTGGGCGCGGCCCTGCTGCACCTGCCGATCAAGGAAGCCCGCATGCCGCGCCTGGCCCTGGCTTGATGCGCGACCGCGCGTCCACCATTTTGGGGAGCTAAGCCGGCCACGGCGGCGATCCAGCCCGGGCGTCGGCAAGAATGCGGGGTTCCGCATACCTTGTTAGGACCGCATGAAGCCGAATGCATTGCCGCTGCCGCCACCACTCTCCACAGAACCGCACCCCCACTACTTCGTGCGCGAGTGCGACCTGGTGATGAAGGGCGGCATCACCAGCGGCGTGATCTACCCGCTGGCCATCGTCGAGATCAGCAAGGCATTCCGGCTGCGCAGCATTGGCGGCACCAGCGCCGGGGCCATCGCCGCTGCGGCCGCAGCCGCGGCCGAGGTCGGCCGGCAGCGCGCCCACAGCGGCCAGTTGCCCAGCACGCACGACGGCTTTGCCGAGCTGGCCGAGCTACCCGCCCATCTGGGCCAAGACGCTGCCCGCGGTGGCGGCACCAAGCTGCTGGCCTTGTTCCAGCCGCAGCGCGGGGCCAGCGCCGTGTTCCGCCTGCTAACCGGCGTGCTCGGCCACAAAGGCATGCAGCTGGTGTGGGCGGTGTGGCTGGGCCTGCTGTGGAACTACCGCCTGCCGGCCCTGGCCGGCTTCCTGGTCGGCAGCCTCGCGCTGTGGAGCAATAGCAGCTGGCCGGTGCTGCTGACCGCGCTGGCCCTGGGCGCGGTATGTGCAACCCTGGGCGCCGGCCTGCGCCTGGCTTACGACCTGTTCTGCGTGATTCCCGACAACCGCTTCGGCATGTGCTCGGGCATGCCCAACGGCCAACGCCAACCCGGCGAGGCGCTGACCGTCTGGCTGGCCGCGTTCTACGACCGCCTGTCGGGCGAACAGCTGCTACGCCAGCAGCACGCGCTGCCGGTGGACCGCAACAAACCCCTGACCTTCGGCGACCTGCAGGCACATGGCATCGACCTGCAGATGATGACCACCTGCCTGACCATGGGCCGGCCATTCCGCCTGCCATTCCGGCACGACGACGTGGTCAAGGAAAACCGCCAGTTCTACTACGCGGAGCACGAATTCCGCGCACTTTTCCCCAAGGAAGTGGTGGACTGGATGGTGGCCCACCAGCGCCCGCTGAGCGCCGACGAAGCCAACCCCAAGAAGTTCGCCAAGGCCGACTTTTCCGGCCTGCGGCGCCTGCCCGATCCGCAGGACTTGCCGGTGGTGGTGGCGGTGCGCATGAGCCTGAGCTTTCCCATTCTGCTCAGCGCCATCCCGCTGTACGCGTTCGATTTCAAGGCCGGCGACCCCGAGGGCACGCCGCACCGCTGCTGGTTTACCGACGGCGGCATAGGCTCGAACTTTCCGATCCACTTCTTCGACAGCCCCATCCCCACGCGGCCGACCTTCGGCCTGGACCTGGGCGTGGCAGATGCCGACGCCGACCCGCGCGTGTACTTCCCCAAGGGCAACTCCGGTGGCGTGCTGGTCTACCGCCGGCACATCGCCCACAGCGGCCTGGGCCGGATCGGCGGCTTTCTGGGCGCCATCGCCGGCGTAGCCAAGGACTGGAACCACGAAGCCTTGTCACACCTGCCCGGTTACCGCGACCGCATCGGCCTGGTGCGCCTGACCGGCGCCGAAGGCGGGCTGAACCTGAACATGCCGCAGCGCCTGATAGGCCAACTCACCGAATACGGCCGCTACGCGGGCAAGGAATTTGTGCGCCGCTTTGGCGACCCGGCGCTGTCGCCCGGCGCCCCGGTAGAGACCGAGATGAACTGGGAAAACCACCAGCGCATCCGCCTGCGCCTGCTGCTGGCCGCCACCGCCGAAACCCTACAGTCGCTACACCACGCGCGCGACCGCATGGAGGCCGACGCCATGCCCTACGAGCGCTTCTTCGAACCCGGCGTCCGCGGCGACGGCTCCTACCCCTGGAACGGCCGCCCCTCGGTAGACAAGCTCGACGCCCAAGGCCGGCACACCAGCCAGGCGGGCCTGGCGAAATGGATGTTCGGGCAGATGCTGGCCATGGCCCGGCACATCGAAGCCACGGTGCAGGCGCGCCAACCCGCCGGCAACGGCGTGAACCAGGTCGACCCGGCCACCGGCGCGCCCCGGCCCCTGCCCGAGGTAAAACTGCGGCCGCGCATCTAGCCCGCCCGCACACAGAGGACCATGCAATGCACTTCGATTGGCACGGCGGCACCATCAGCCGGCACACCAGGGTCGACCCGGCCTACAAGAACACCCAGAACGTGCGCCGCTTCCTGTTACTCGCTTGCGGCGAGGGCTTTAAGTTCGACCGCGACTTCATGGCCTGGATCCGCAACGGCACGCCCAAGAACATGGGCGAGGTGGCCGACGAATGGCTGCGGCGGCATGGCGGCTAAGCGCTGAACCACACGCATTGAGAAAGCAGCAATTGCCCATGGCACAAAACATCTACGACACCCCCGCATTCTTCGACGGCTATGAGCAGTTGCCGCGCTCGGTCCACGGCCTGGACGGCGCACCAGAATGGCCTGCATTGCGCGCAATGCTTCCGCCATTGCAAGGGCTGCGCATCGTCGACCTGGGCTGCGGTTTTGGTTGGTTCTGCCGCTGGGCGCGCACGCAGGGAGCCCAGTCCGTGCTCGGCCTCGACGTGTCGGAACGCATGCTCGACCGTGCGAGCAGCCTGACCTCGGATACGGCTATCACCTACACCCGGGCCGACCTCGAAGTACTGGCGCTGCCAGAGGCAGCTTTCGACTTCGCCTACAGCTCGCTCGCCTTGCACTACATCGAAAACCTGCCCGACCTGCTGAGCACCGTGCACCGCGCGCTGTTGCCGGGGGCCAGCCTGGTGTTCTCGGTGGAGCACCCTATCTTCATGGCCTCTCGCAAGGCAGGCTGGGTCACGGACGCGCAAGGCCGCAAGACCTGGCCGGTGGACAGCTACCAGATGGAAGGCCCGCGCAGCACCCACTGGTTTACCGACGGCGTCGTCAAGCAGCACCGCATGCTGGGCACGCTGCTGAACATGCTGGTGCGCACGGGGTTCAGCATCCAGCATGTGGAGGAATGGGCGCCCAGCCCGGAACAGGTGCTGGCACAACCGGCGCTTGCGCAGGAACGAGAGCGGCCGATGATGCTGCTGGTCCGCGCAAGGCGGTAGCAACACACTCAATACAACACGCGCCGGAACATGCCAATCGCCAGCTGGTAGCCGAGCAGCTGCAATTCGGCATCGTAGCGCTCACCCTCGTCGCGCATGAAGGCGTGCACGCCGTTGAACTCGTGCCAGGTGAAGTTGACCGCCTCGTCCACCAGGGTCTTGTACACCAGCGCCCTACCTTCGGCGGGGATGTGCGGGTCTTGCTTGCCCCAGACCATTTGCAGCTCGCCGCGGATCTCACCGGTACGCTCCAGGCTGCTGTTGCCGGGCTGCGACGGCACCATGCCCGAATGGATGTCGGTGGCGTAAAAGCAGGAGGTAGCCGCAATGGCGGGGTTGAGCGCCGCCCGGTACGCCAGCCCACCGCCCAGGCAGAAACCCATGGCGCCGATCCGGCCCGAATAGTCGCTCAAGGTGGCGGCGTATTGGATGATGGCCTCGGCGTCGCTGTCGTGGGCTTCCAGGGTCTTGGCGACTTTGTCGGCATTGCCTTTGTCACGGCCGGCGTCGTCGTAGCCCAACACGGTGCCGAACGGATTCAGCTCATGGAAGACCTCGGGCACGATGACGATGAAGCCATGCCCTGCCATGATCTGCGCGCTGCGCCGGATCGGCCCGGTCTGCTGAAAAATCTCCGAATACAGAATGATCGCCGGAAATTTCTTGGGCGGGTTGGAGCCCGTGTCCTTGGGGCGGTACACATAGCAGCGCATCGCCCCGGTGGGCGTGGGCAGATCGACTTCGTGGGCTTGGATTTGCATGGTGTCAGGTTCCGATGGAATGCAGTTGGGCTAGTGTGCCGCGGGGGTATGGGGCAGCGCGTGGCCGGTCTCCAGGAAGGTCTTGAGGTTCGACAACACCTTGGGCCAACCGCCCGAGATGCCGGCCAGCATGTCCGGGTCGCTCGCCAGCTCGTCATGCGTGACCGTCAGGCGCACCAGGCCGTCGCCATAGACTTCGATGTCGAAGGCTACCCGCGAATGCTTGGCGTCGTTGTCGGCATCGTCCGGCCGGGCCCAGGTAAAAGCCAGACGGCGCGACGGTGTGCTCTCGATCACCTTGCCCACGATGTCGACCGTGTCCGTGCCGTCGGCACGCTGGTGCGCCCAGCGGGAGCCGGGCTGCCAGTCGGACACATTCACCCGCGAACAGCCGGCCTGCGGATCGACCCACCATTCGCGCATCAGGTCGACGTCGACCAAGGCCTGCCACAGTTTTTCGGGCGTGGTTGCAATGTAGGTCACATAGACGTAGTCAGGTTTTTTCATCGCCATCTCCTTCTAGTTTCAGCTTCAGATCGCGCAGCACGCCGAGGCGCTTGCGCTCGAACTTTGAAATCCAGCGCGCATGGATCTCATGCAGCGGCACCGGGTTCAGGTAGTGCAGCTTCTCCCGCCCTTGCCAGACGACGGCAACCAGGTTCGCGTCCTCCAGCAGCTGCAAGTGCTGCGTCACGGCCTGGCGCGTCATGTCCATGTGCTCGCACAGCGCCGACAGCGTCTGGCCGTTGTCCTGGTGCAGCTGGTCCAGCAGACGCCTGCGCCCTGGGTCGGCCAGCGCCTTGAATACCTTGTCCAACTCCGAGGGCCTTGCTTCCATGGAGTGCATTATAGGCAAGCATTTACTTGCATGTCAAATATTGCAATCACCGACGTGCTGGCAGCTGCCTCACCCAGAAATTTATATGTTTTAGGCCTGCAGCGCTTATTTAATCTGCGCTACCAGCTACAGAATAAATAGCAACCAGCCTACCAGCGGGCTCAAGCACAATACGGCCCGTGCTCCATATCCTCGCCGTCACCTTCCCCTTCTTCGCGCTTGTGCTGGCCGGCTACATCGCCGCCCGCCGGCGCATGCTGCCGCTGGAAGCCATACCGGGCATGAACGGCTTTGTGCTGTTCTTCGCCCTACCCTGCATGCTGTACCGGTTTGGCGCCAGCACGCCGCTGGCGCAATTGCTGGACGGCAGCGCCTTCTTCACCTACCTGCTGTGCGGCCTGGCCATCGTGGCAGCCACGGTTTTACTCAGCCGCAATGCGCGCATAGGCTGGAACGATGCAGCGTTCGGAGCGCTGGTGGCGGCGTTTCCGAATACCGGCTTCATGGGCGTGCCGCTGCTGGTGGCGTTGCTGGGCGCACAGGCGGCGGGGCCGGCGATTGTGGCCATCGTGGTGGACATGGTGGTCACCACCTCGCTGTGCATTGCGCTGTCGCGGCTGGACGGCGCCGGCACCCACGGCGTAGGCCATGCGGCGCGGCAGGCACTGCAAGGCGTGCTTCGCAACCCCATGCCCTGGGCCATCGTGCTGGGCGGTGTGGCCTCAGCCGCGCAGCTGCGGCTACCCGGCCCAGTGATGCAAACCATGGGCCTGCTGGCCGATGCGGCCTCGCCGGTGGCACTGTTCACCATCGGTGCGGTGCTGGCGCGCTCGCACATGCTCAGCGCGCGCGGCCATGCCCACACGCCGCTGCTGCGCGACTACCTCCCGGTGGCAGGGGTCAAGCTGTTCATCCACCCGTTGCTGGTGTGGTGCGCGGGGTCGCTGGCGATACGCTGCGGCGTGCCGCTGGACCCGTTTGCCTTCAAGGTGCTGGTGCTGGTGGCCGCGCTGCCCAGTGCCAGCAATGTAACCCTGCTGGCCGAGCGCTTCGGCGCGGACAACGGCCGCATCGCCCGCATCATCCTGGTGACCACAGCAGCCGCGTTTGTGACGTTTTCCGCAGCTGTGCGGTGGATGGTCTAGCGAAACCAGTGAAGCCTGCTGTTGCCGGCTTTGGGGAGCGGCGTCTCAGCCCATGATGACGCGCTGAACGTCATTCTGCAGGCTGCGCAAATGGGCCCGCATGGCACCCTTGGCGCCCTCTACGTCCTTCTTGCGCAGGGCGTAAATGATTTCGCCATGTTCGTGGTGGTTTTCTTTCTGGCGGTGCAGCGGACTGTGCAGGCGGAACAGGCGTGAGTCATCGCGCAACTGCTGGATCAGCCGCGGCAGCACGACGTTACCGCTGGCCTGTGCAATAAAAAGGTGAAAACGGTCGTCGAAATGCCAGTGCTCGGTTTCCGTATGCTGGCCTCCATTGAGCGCATCCACCTCTGCAGCCAGACTCACCAGGTCCGCCTCGTCGATGCGGTTGATGGCCAGGGCAATCGCCTCGCACTCCAGCAACTCGCGGGTGCGCATGGAGTCGAAATATTCCTTGGTGCCCACGCTGCGCACCGAATACGAGCGCGCATCGCGCCGCACCAACAGGCCTTCTCCGGCCAGCCGCCCCAGAGCCTCCCGCATGGGGGTTCGGGAGATGCCCAATTCGTCGGCAATCTTCCCCTCCAGCAGCGTGCTGCCGGCGGAGATTTTCCGGTCCAGGATCAGCTCGCGCATGCGGATGTAAGCCTGCTCGGACAGGCTGGCCGAGCGCACTTCCAGTGCTCCTAGCGGGGGCATGGCGGTGGGCGATTCCAGAACGCTCGACATGTTGGGGATACCTTATGGTTGGTGGCTGTGTCGCCGGGATTATCTCCTCACAGCCATTTTGCCAACGGGCTGCCGGCGACTGGCTCGCGGGGCCGCAAGCAAGGCTGAAATTGGCCGTCACCCGCCTGGGCCATGAACACGCCATCACGCCACACCATACGCCCGCGCGACAGCGTCAGCGCCGGCCAGCAGCGCAGGTTCTGGCCTTCGTAAGGCGTGTAGTCGCAGGCGCTGTGCAGCATCGCGTGGGTCAGAACCTGTTCTTGCCCTGGCTCGAACATGTTCCAGACCACCAGGTCAGCGTCGCTGCCCACGGCAATCGTGCCCTTCTTGGGATACAGGCCGTACAGCCGGGCCGGGTTGGTGGAGGTGAGCTCGACAAAGCGGTGGATGTCGATACGCCCGCCCAGCACACCCTCGCTCAGCAGCAGGGGCAGTCGGGTCTCTACCCCCGGGATGCCATTGGGCACCTGGTTGAACGGCGCCTGCTCCCCGGCCAGGCGTTTGCCCTGCGGGCCGTAGTAGTTGAAGGGCGCGTGGTCGGACGAGACGATGGTGAACAGGCCATTGGCCAGGCCGTTCCAGATCACCTGCTGGTTGCCCTTGTCGCGCGGCGGCGGGCTGCAGATACAGCGCATGCCGTGGGCGTGGTCATCCCCCTGGGGCTGCAAGTCGTCGGCACTCAGGAACAGATACTGTGGGCAGGTCTCGGCATAAATCGGCAGGCCGCGGCCGCGCGCCCAGTGGATTTGCTCGACCGCCTCCTGGCCCGACACGTGGACGATCAGGATCGGCGTGTCCACCAGCTCGGACAAGGCGATGGCACGGTGTGTCGCCTCCCGCTCCACGACCATGGGCCGTGAGTTGCCGTGGTAGCTGGGCGCGGCCAGCCCGGCGGCCAATAGATGCTCAGTCAACCAACCGATGCAGTCGCTGTTCTCGGCATGAACCATGGTCATCGCCCCATGCTGGCGGGCCGTGGCCAGCACCTCGATGATCTGCCGGTCGTCCAGCTTCAGGTCATCGTAGGTCATGTAGATCTTGAGCGAGGTGTAGCCCTGGCCGATCAGCCTGGGCAGCTCTTCGCGCGTGACCGTGTGGGTGGCGTCCGACACGATCAAATGGAAGGCATAGTCGATCACCGCCTTGCCATCCGCGCGGCGGTGGTAGTCGTCCACAGCCTCCTGCAAGGAATGGCCTTTTTGCTGTGCCGCAAACGGAATCACGGTGGTGGTGCCGCCGCAGGCCGCCGACCGGGTGCCGGTGAAGAAGTCGTCAGAAAACACCGCACCGTCGCTGGTGGGCTGGTCCAGGTGCACATGGCCATCCACGCCACCGGGGGTGACCAGACGCCCCAGGGCATCGATCACCTCGCCGGCCTCGCCGGACAGGTCTTTGGCGATGGCGACGATGCGCCCGTCGCGTATGCCGATGTCGGCCTGGTAGCGGTCGCCCGAGGTGGCGATGTCGGCGTTTTTAACGATCAGGTCGTAAGTGTCCACGTGCAAGTCTCCTGTTGCTGATGTTGGCTAGCGTTGTTCCATCATCTCGGCGGCGCGTATTGGCGCCTGCCCTTCGCTGGCGTTGCCGTAGGCACGGCCGTAATAGGCCTCGATGCGGCGCTGCACAAAGTCCCATATCGAGGTGAGCAGCAGGTAGTACAGCGCTGCGACCAGGAACAGCTCCAGCACCATGAACTTCTCCTGGATCAGCACCTGGGTGCGACGCAGCAGCTCTTCCATCGAGATCACCGAGGTCACCGAGGTGGTCTTCAGCAAACCGTTGATGCTGTTGCCCAGGGTTGGCACGATCAGGCGCATGGCTTGCGGCATGATGATGTCGCGCAGGGTCTGGGCGCCGGTGAAGCCCATGGCCCGGGCGGCGTTGGTCTGACCGACGGGAACCGACTGGATGCCGCCCCGCACAATCTCGGCCAGGTAGGCGGCCTCGTTCAGGATCAGGCCCAGCAGCGCGGACTCGATCACCGAAAACTTCAGGCCCAGCTGCGGCAGCCCGGTGTAGATGATGATCAGCTGAACCATCAGCGGCGTACCGCGAAACAGCCAGATGTAGAAGTGCGCGGGCGCGTTCAGCCAGCGGCTCTTGGACAGCCGGGCCAGGGCAAGCAAGCAGCCCAGCACCAGCCCCCCGACAATCGCCGCCAGTGTCAGCCAGACGGTGGTTACCACGCCCCCCAGGATGAACGGGTTTAACAGATATTCCCAAAAACCCGACCAGCTCCAGCCTTGTCCCATTGCATTTCTCCTTGGGGAATGTGCCGTTAATTTCTACTTAGGTCGCCGGGCCTTTGACGACGATGGCGCCGTCGATCGGCTTCACGCCGTAGCTAGTGAACAGTTTCTGAAAGCTGCCATCGGCGCGCATATCGTTCAGCACCTTGGCAATGGTGTCGGCCAGCGGCTTGTTCTTCAGCGCGACCGCCACGGGGGTGGGAAACAGGCCCGATAGCACCCGTTCGAAATCGCCGCGCTTCTGGTATTCGGCACCGGTGGAGTCGATCGACAGCGCCACCTCGACCTGGCCTGCGCGCAGCGACTGGAAGGACATGGCAAAGTTCTCGAAGGTACGGATATTCATACCCTTCAAGCCCTTGTCGGTCAGCTGCTTGTCGAGTTCGCGGGTCTTGCGCTCCTCGAAGCCGCCGAGCTCCACGCCAATGGTTTTGCCCGCCAGGTCTTCCAGCTTGCTGATCTTGCCGGGGTTGCCCTTGGCGGTGGAGATGCTGATGGCCTGGTCTTCGTAGGCCAGCATCTGCATCAGCTTGGCGCGCTCATCGGTGTAGAAAATGCCGGTGTTGATCATGTCCCAGCGCCCGGCCTGCAGCCCGGGCACCATGGCCGAGAACTCGATGCGCACGTATTCCGGCTTGAGACACAGGCGCTTGGCGATCTCTTCGCCCAGCTCCACCCGCATGCCCTTGAGCGTGCCGGTCTGGTCCACATACTGCAGGGGCGGCAGCGTAGGGTTGACCGACATGGTCAAGGTACCTTTCTTCACCAGCTGCGACTCCGGGACGCTGTATTTACAGTCCTGTGCCTGCGCCTGGGCCTGGGTGGCCCCCAAGATGGCGGCGATGGAAACAAGGGCAAACGAAAACTTCATCATGGTGGTTCCTTTGGTAGCGGTTGGAGGAGGTGGAGGCAAGGCGAGATCTGGCAGAAGTTCAACGGGAAATCGAGTTCAGCAGGCCCAGCTTGTCGAGCGCGCTGCGCAGCTCGGCCGCGTCGGCTGCAGGCAGGGGCAAGCGCGGCGCACGCGGTTTGCCCACTGGCAGACCCATCATGTCCAGCGCGTCTTTCGAGGCGGCCACATAGCGGTGGCCGCCGACCCACTTCACGATGGGCAGCATTTTTTTGTACAGGGCCAGGGCCTGGTCCATGTCTTTTTCGTCGGCCACCAGCTCGAACAAACGGGCTGACATGTGTGGAATCAAGTTGGAGCACACCGCCACCCAGCCCTGGGCGCCCAGCCAGAATGACTCGTAGCCCAGAATGCCGGCAAACACCGTCATGCGGTCGCCGCACAGGTCGATGATGTCGCGCACGCGGGTGACTTCCAGCGTGGACTCCTTGATGTAGCAGCAGTTGTCGATCTGCGACAAGCGCGCCACGATGGGAGGCGTCAGGTCCACATTGGCGGTGGCCGGATTGTTGTACAGCATGATGGGAATGCTGATCGCCTCGCCCACCTTGCGGTAGTGCGCGAACAGCTCGTCTTCTGTAGGGCACGAATAGAAAGGCGGAATGACCATCACGCCGTCGGCGCCCATCTCCTGCGCCTCCTTGCTGAGACGGACGCATTCATCGGTCCACTCCGCGCCGGTACCGATCAGCACCGGCACCCGCTTGTTCGCGGTCTTGATGCAGGTATCAATGACCAGTTGGCGCTCATCCGGCGTCAGCGACAGAAATTCGCCGGTGCTGCCCAAGGGAATCAGCCCATGGATGCCCTGCTCTATCTGCCAGTCCACCAGCCGCTGCAGGGCGGGCACATCGACATGCTTGCCGTCCGCCGTCAAAGGGGTGATCAGAACGGTGTAGGTACCACGGAATTTGCGCATATTTGGCTTCGCTTCTGGTGTGGAAAGCAGTGTTTTACGACTTGCTTTCTTAATGTATACGTGTAGTATACGTATACGTTTCAGCAAATCAAGCCGATTTACAAATATTCGTCCACCATGGCGGCGCACCTCACCCACCCCCTGATACCTTGTACAGGCACGCCCCTGCACTTCAGTTACGACGGCCAGGCTGTGCCGGCCTTGGAGGGCGAAACCATTGCCGCCGCGCTGGCCGCCAGCGGTATCCAGGCCCTGCGCCACACCCGAGATGGCCAGCGGCGCGGCCTCTACTGCGGCATGGGGGCCTGCCATGAATGCCTGGTCACCGTGGACGGCCTGGCCAGCCAGCGCGCCTGCATGACCAAGGTGCAAACCGGCCAAGTCGTGCAATCCGCCCCGTATCCAGTCACACAAATCAACCTCCAACTGCAACCGCTGGCACCGCCACCAGATGCAGAGCCGACCACCATAGCGGTGGATGTACTGGTCATTGGCGCCGGCCCCGCAGGCTTGTCTGCCGCCATCGCGGCACGCAAAAGCGGTGCCAGCGTCACCGTGCTGGACGAGCGGCTGCAGACGGGTGGGCAGTTTTACAAGCCGCTGGCGCCCTCGCACCAAGCCAACCAACCGTCTGATAAGCAGTTCGCCGGTGGTATTGCGCTGACCCGTGAGGCGCAGGCGGTCGGGGTGGATATCCGGCAAAGTACCCAGGTATGGGCTGCGTTCTCGGCCAACGAGGTGGGCGTACTCATCGAAGGCCGCGCCACCGTGTTCCATTGCAAACAGCTGGTGATTGCGCCGGGTGCGTATGAGCGGCCCGTGTCCTTTCCAGGCTGGACCTTGCCGGGTGTGATGACAACCGGCGCGGGCCAGACCCTGGCCCGCGCCTACCGTGTAGCGCCTGGCCAGCGCGTAGTCATCGCCGGCAACGGCCCCTTGAACCTGCAACTTGCGGCCGAATTGCTCACAGGGGGTGTAGAGGTGCTGGCCGTGCTGGAAAGCGCCCCCAAGCCGGGCCTGTCGCAATGGCGCGAGCTACTGCGGGCCGGCCGCACCGGGCCGGACTTGCTACTAGACGGTGCCCGCTACCTGGCGCTACTGCGCCGCCATGGCGTTCCGGTGCTATGGGGCCACGCGGTGGTCGCGGCCCGGGGCCAGGACAGCCTGCACAGCGTGCAGGTGGCACGGCTCGATGCGCAGGGCCAGGCCGTAGCCGGCAGCGAACAGCTATTCAAGGCCGACGCCCTGTGCGTGGGCTACGGCTTTATTCCCAACACCGAACTTGCGCGCATGCTGGGCTGCCAGCACCAGTTTGTCGCACGCCACCTGGGCTACCTGGCCACGGTGACCGATGACGACGGGCGTACCAGCATCCCCGGTGTGTTTGTGGTGGGCGACGGTGCCGACCTGGGTGGTTCGCGCGTAGCGCTGGCGCGCGGTAGCCTGGCAGGATGCGCCGCTGCACGCCAGTTAGGCCATGCCACGCCAGCAAACAGCCTGCAGACGCTGCACCGGGCATTGGACTTCCAGCGCGCAATCTGGTCGCTCTACCAGGCGCCGCCGGTCAACCTACAGCAGGTGCCCGACGAGACCTTGCTATGCCGCTGCGAAGACATCACATTTGGCTCGGTGCGCGCCCAGATTGCGGCAGGCCGCGACACCCTGGCCGCCATCAAGCGCAATACCCGCCTGGGCATGGGCCGGTGCCAGGGCCGCTACTGCGCCAACGTGGCGGCGCGCCTGGTGCACGAAATCACCGGCCGGCCCCACAGCGTGGAACAGTACTTTGCCCCGCGCGCACCGACCCGGCCCGTGCCTGCGGGTGCCCTGGGCTTCGAAAAGCCGGAATGGGGAGGCCACCGCCCGGCCATTACGCCCAATCTGGCCCGTCCTGTAGAAGCCGCACCGCTGGCGGAGCAAAAAACCGATGTACTGGTGGTTGGCGGCGGTGTGCTGGGGGCCAACCTCGCCTACTTTCTGGCACGCGCAGGCCAAGATGTACTGGTGGTGGACCGCGACGACCTTAACCTGCAGGCCTCCGGCGCCAACGCGGGCAGCCTGCACGTGCAACTGCTCTCGTTCGACTTTGGCGCCAAGGCACAGGAAGGCGGTGGCCCGGCCGCCGCCACCCTGCCGCTGGGGCCGCTGTCGGTCCAGCTGTGGCAGCAGATCCAGGAAGACTGCGGCGAAGACCTGGAAGTCAAGATCACCGGCGGCCTAATGGTGGCCGACAGCGCCCAAGGCATGGCGTTCCTACAAGCCAAGGCGGCGCTGGAGCGCAGCCACGGCATAGAAGCCCATGTGGTGGACGGCCACGAGCTGCGCCGCCTGTCCCCGGCCTTGTCGCCTAACCTACTGGGCGCCGAATGGTGCCCGATGGAAGGCAAGATCAACCCCTTGCGCGCCACCTATGCGGTGGCAGCCCAGGCGATGCAGCGCGGCGCCCGCTTCCTCCGCGGCTGCAACGTGGAGCGGATCGAGCGCCACGTCGGCGATGGCGCGGGCTTCAGCGTGCACACCTCGCGCGGCACGATACGCGCCGGCCGCATCGTCAACGCCAGCGGCGCCTGGTCCAGTGCCGTGGGTACGATGCTGGGGGTCAAAGTGCCGGTCAAAGGCGCGCCGCTGCAGATGATCGTGACCGAGCCGGCACCGCCCTTGGTCAGTCACCTGATTGCCCACGCCGACCGCCACCTCAGCATGAAGCAGGCGGCCACCGGCGGACTCATCATCGGCGGCGGCTGGTCCGCGGCGTTTGACGCCAGCATGCGCCTGAACCACGCCGAGCGCAGCAGCATCGAAGGCAATCTGTGGGTGGCCAACCAGGTACTGCCCGCCCTGTCCGGCCTGCATATGGTGCGCTGCTGGGCCGGCATGAATGTCAATATCGACGGCGCCCCCATCCTGGGCGAGGTACCCGGCGTGCCGGGTTTCTTCAACGCCGTCACCTCGAACGGCTACACGCTGGCACCGATCACCGCCAGCCTGGTGACCGACCTGCTGGTACGCGGGCGTACCGACATCGACATCCAACCCTATCGCATCGAACGTTTCAACTAAGCCCATGACAAGCATGACAAACCAGACCCCAGCATCCGCCAAAGACGCCATGCGTGGCTTCATAGAGCAGCATTTTGACGAACAGGTCCACGCCCTCGCCCGCCTGGTGCAATGTCCGTCCGACAACCCGCCCGGCGACTGCACACCGCATGCGCTGGTCACGGCGCAGTGGCTCACCGAGATGGGCTTTGCGGTGGAGCAGCACGTGGTGCCACAGGCCCTGGCGCAGCAGCACGGCATGCACAGCGTCACCAATCTGATCGTGCGCGAAAAGTTTGGCGACGGCGGCCCAGTAATAGCCATGAACGCCCATGGCGATGTAGTCCCACCTGGCGAGGGCTGGAGCGCCAGCCCCTACAGCGGTGAGGTCCGCGACGGCTGGCTGTATGGCCGCGGCGCAGCCGTGTCCAAGTCGGACTTCACCACCTACGCCTACGCCTTGCGCGCGCTGAAATCCCTCTCCGGCGTGGCACTCAAGGGCCAGGTGGAGCTGCACTTCACCTACGACGAAGAAACCGGCGGCATGACCGGCCCGCACTGGATACTGCAGCAAGGCCTGTCCAAGCCCGACTACGTGCTGTCGGCGGCCTTCTCGCACCATGTGGTGACCGCGCACAACGGCTGCCTGCACCTGGAAATCACCCTGCGCGGCCGGTCCGCCCACGCCGCCTGGCCCGAAACCGGGCACGACGCCATCGAGGCCAGTGTGCCGCTGCTGGCTGCGCTCTACCGCTACCGCGACAGCCTGGCCGATCGCCCGTCCAGCACCCCCGGCATCACACACCCCACTCTGGTGGTCGGGCTGGTCAAGGGCGGAATAAATACCAATGTCGTAGCCGATACGCTGACCCTGCGCATAGACCGCCGTATCGTTCCCGAGGAAGTGCCGGAGCAGGTCGAAGCCGAGCTGCGCGAGGTGATTGCCGCATCGGTACGCCTGCTCGCCGGCATCCAGGTCGAGGTCACGCAAATCCTGCTGGCCCGGCCGTTCAAACCCGTGGCCGGCGCGCAGGCCCTCACCGATCTGGTTTGCCGCGAAGGCAGCGCCGTGCTGGGCACACCGGTGACACCGATAGGCGTGCCGCTGTACACCGATGCCCGGCTCTACTGCGAAGCCGGCATTCCCACCGTGATGTACGGCGCCGGCCCGGCCACGCTACTGGCGGCCAACGGCCACCGCGCCGATGAGCGGGTGCCGCTGCTGGAACTGCAGCAGGCCACGCAGGTGGTGGCCAACGTCCTGCTAGAACTGCTGACCGGCTGAAGCCGCACCGCAAGCCACTCAACCGCACAAAAGGTACTCAAATGATCAACATCAACAATGTCAGCAAATGGTATGGCAGCTTCCAGGTGCTGACCGACTGCAGCACCCAGATCCGCAAGGGCGAAGTGGTGGTGGTGTGCGGCCCGTCGGGCTCGGGCAAATCCACCCTCATCAAGTGCGTCAATGCGCTAGAGTCGATCCAGCAAGGCGACATCGTGGTGGACGGTATGTCGGTCACCGATCCGAAGATCAACCTCAACCAGCTGCGCTCGCGCGTCGGCATGGTGTTCCAGCATTTCGAGCTGTTCCCGCACCTGTCGATCACCGAGAACCTCACCTTGCCGCAGATCCGGGTGCTCAAACGCAGCCAGAGCGAAGCCCGGCACAAGGCCCTGGGCTTGCTGGAGCGCGTCGGCCTGTCGGCCCATGCGCACAAATATCCGGCCCAGCTCTCGGGTGGTCAGCAGCAACGGGTGGCGATTGCCCGGGCCCTGGCCATGGACCCGATTGCCATGCTGTTTGATGAACCCACCTCGGCGCTGGACCCCGAGATGGTCAACGAAGTACTCGACGTGATGGTGCAGCTAGCCCGCGATGGCATGACCATGATGTGCGTGACCCACGAAATGGGCTTTGCACGCAAGGTGGCGCACCGCGTCATCTTCATGGACCGCGGCGCGATTGTGGAGGACTGCGACAAGGAGTCGTTCTTTGGCAGCCCCCACGCCCGCAGCGAACGGGCACAGCAGTTTCTATCCAAGATTCTTCAACACTGAAATCTCAATCAGCCTTGATATTGGCGGTCTTGATCACCTTGCCGTACTTGGCGAACTCGGTCTGGGTGAAGGCGCCCAGCTCCTGTGCCGAGCCGTAAGCCGGCTTCACCGCCAGGGACTTGAGCTTGCTGTCTACCTCGGGCATGGCCATCACCTTGCCCAGGTCGGCGCTCAGGCGGGCCAGCACGTCGGCCGGGGTTTTGGCCGGGGCGTACAGCGCGTACCAGGCCTGCACCTCGAAGCCGGGGTAGCCGGCTTCGGCAAAGGTCGGCACGTTGGGCAGATCGGGCAAGCGGGTCGGTGAGGACACGGCAATCGCGCGGATCTTGTCGCCCTTGATCATCGGCATGGCGGCGGTGGTGGTGTCAAAAATCACCGCCAGGCGGCCGCCGATCAGGTCCATGGTGTGCGCATTGCCGCCCTTGTAGGGCACATGCGTGACGTTCACCCCGGCGGCCTGCGAAAACAGCTCGCCCGCCAGATGCAGCGGCGAGCCATTGCCGGCCGATCCGTACATCACATCGCCCGGGTGCTTCTTGGCCTCGTCTACCAGCGACTTCAGGCTGGTGTAGGGCGACTCCTTGTTCACCGTGGCGACGATGGGGGCCACGCCGATCAGGCCGATGGGCGCAAAGTCTTTCAGCGCGTCGTAGCCGGGGTTGGCGATTAGGTGCGGGCTGACGGCATTGCTGGCCAGCGAACCCAGCAAGATGGTGTAGCCGTCGGCCGGCGCGCGGGCCGCCAGCGCCGCGCCAATGGTGGTGCCGGCACCTGGACGGTTGTCGATCACCACCGGCTGGCCCAGGGTCTCGGCCAGCTTCTGGCCGATCAAACGACCCACCGCATCGTTGGCACCGCCCGCCGGGTACGGCACGATCAGGGTCACCGGTTTGTTCGGGTAGGCCTGCGCCTGGGCCAGAGCGGGCAGGCAGGCGGCGGCAGCCAGGGCGACCGCAGTGAGTACGGTGCGGCGGGAAGGGATACGGTTTGCAAACATGGGCGTTGTCTCCGGTGTGTAGGTTTTTGGTCTGTTGCAAACGGCCATCTTGCAACATGCTTCAAATTCTTTCACAATCTACCAAATACAATCAAGATAAATTTCCATCATTCACCCATTCATTGGTGAATACCCTATCAAAAGCTACCATGACCAGCCCCCAAGCACTCGCCATCGTCACCCTGCTGCCCAGCCAGCGGCGCGACCGCATCGTGGACTTTTTGCGCCGCCATGGCGCGGTGACCCTGCAGCAACTGGCCCAGGCCATGGACGCGTCGGTCTCCACCCTTCGCCGCGACCTGGATGCGCTGGAAGCCGATGGCGTGCTGGACCGCACCCACGGCGGCGCGCTACTGCGCCAGCAGCACTACAGCACTTTTGAGCCCGACCCGGTGGCCGCAGCCGAGCTGTCGCCACGTGAAAAGCGCGCCATTGGCTATGCCGCGGCAGCCGAGCTGGAACCCGGCCAGAGCGTGATCTTCGACAGCGGCACGACGGTAATGGAAGCCGCCCGCGCCGTGCTGGAGCGCCGCATCCCCCTGGTCGCCGTGACCAACGACCTGGCCATCGCCCAACTGCTGGGCAGCAGCCCGCAGATCCGCGTGCATGTGCTGGGCGGCGTGCTGCGCGCGGGCAGCAATACCTTGATGGGCGACGAGGTGGTGAGTGGCGCCCGCCACATCCGCGCCGACGTGCTGCTGATGGGCGCGCATGCGGTCACCGACGGCATGCTGTCGGAAACCGAACCCGAGGTCGCCGCGGTGAAGCGCGCGCTGATGCAGGCCGCCCACAGCAAGCGCCTGCTGGTCGACAGCTCCAAGTTCCGCCCGCGCGCCTTCATGGGCATCTGCGCGCTGGCCGAGTTCGACGCCGTGATCACCGATACCGGCCTGCCCACCGTGGAAGCGGAGGCACTGGCAAAAGCCGGGCTGAAGCTGACCCAGGTATCGGTGGCATGAAGCATTGGCGCATCCTGGCAGACGACCTGACCGGCGCACTGGACACGGCGGCGGCCTTTTGCGGTGCGCAGGAAGTGCCGGTGTTTCTGCAGCCCACTGCATCCAGTACCCCGGTCCAGGCCTGGGCCACCGGCAGCCGCGATCTGCCTGCAGACGCCCTGCCCGGCAGGCTGCAGGCCTGCCTGCCCTGGCTGGCCCAGCCCGGCCATGGCGCGTTCAAAAAGGTCGACAGCCTGCTGCGCGGCAACAGCTTTGCCGAAGTCGCCTGGCTGCTGCAGCACGGCGGCTTTGCGGGTGTGGTGTTCGCCCCGGCCTTCCCCGCACAGGGCCGGTTTACCCGCAACGGCCAGCACTGGGTGGGTACGCCACACCAGCCCGGCCTAGCGCATAACGCCATCGCGGTGCGCGAAGCGTTTGCTGCCCTGGGCGTGCCGGTGCGCCTAGGTGACGACTTCAGCGCCGGCGGCCTGCTGGTGCCCGATGTGCGCACCGATGCCGACCTGGCCCGGCTCGCCCAGCATAGCCAGCAGGCCCCCGATTGGCTGTGGTGCGGCAGCGCCGGCCTGGCTTGGGCACTGGCACGGCAATGGGGCTGCGCACCCGCGGCAGCCGCCGCGCCGCGCCCGGGTCTGACGCATATCGTCACCGCCAGCCGACACCCGGTGCTGCGCGCGCAACTGGCAGCCATCAGCAGCGCCGCGCTGCACGACCTGGCCAGCCCCCAGCCCCTGTCTGCCGCAGAGGCCCAGGCCCAGCTGCAGCAGCGCAGCCAGGCCCTGGTGCACGCCCTGCCCTGCCCCGACAACCTGGTAGTGGTCGGCGGCGACAGCCTGCTGGCCCTTTGCCAGGCCGCTGGCGCGCTGGGCCTGCATGCCAGCGCCAGCCCGCGCCCCGGCTGGGGCCGGGCCCAGCTGCAAGGCGGCCTGTGGCACGGCGCCACTGTGTACTCCCGCTCCGGCGCCTTTGGCGCGCCGGACGATTTATCCGCCCTACTTGCCAGCTTGACCGAAAAGGAAACCACCCCATGAGCAAACCCATACGCCTGGCCCTGACCATGGGCGACCCGGCCGGCATAGGCCCCGAGATCATCGTCAAGGCCGCGCACCAGATGCGCGACCTGGTGCAGCAAGGCCGGGTCGAGCTGCAGGTATTCGGCTGCGCTGCTGCCCTGCAGCGCGCCACCCAGTTGCTGCAGCTGGATGCGGCGCCGCTGCACATGGTCGACGTGGGCCCGGTAGACGGCCCCATGCCGGTGGGCCAGGTGTCGGCCGCCGCCGGTAAGTGGTCGTACCTGGCGGTGGAACGCGCGGTGCAGCTGACCCAGGCCGGCAAGATCGACGCCATCGTCACCGCGCCGCTGTGCAAGGAGGCACTGCACCTGGCCGGCTATCCGTTCGAAGGCCATACCGAAATGCTGGCCCACCTGACCGGCATGCGCGACGGCGTGATGATGCTGGCCCACGGCGGCATGCGCGTCAGCCATGTGTCGACCCACTGCCCCTTGTCCGAAGTGCCGAAACGCCTGACACCCGTGCGTCTGCGCCGGGTGCTGGACGTGACCTTGAACGCGCTGCGTGCACTTGGCATCGAAAGCCCACGCATCGCCGTGGCGGGCCTGAACCCGCACGCCGGCGAAGGCGGCATTTTGGGCAAGGAAGACGGCGAAATCATCGCCCCCATCGTCGCCGAATACGCGGCCGCCGGCCACAAGGTCACCGGCCCTTGGGCGGGCGACACGGTGTTCATCAAGCTGCGTGCCGGCCAGTTCGACGCGGTGGTGGCCATGTTCCACGACCAGGGCCATATTCCGGTGAAGCTGCTGGGCTTTTCCATCGACCCGGCTACCGGGGCCTGGAACGCCGTCAGCGGCGTGAACATCACCTTGGGCCTGCCGATTCTGCGCACCTCGGTAGACCACGGCACGGCCTTTGACATTGCCGGCAAAGGCATCGCCAGCGCCGACAGCATGGTCGACGCCGCCCAGTACGCCATGACCCTGGTCGAAGGATTACGCCGCACCCAACAACAACCCCTGGAGACCTTGGCATGACCGACTTTTCACAATCCCTGCAATTCGCCGGCCGCAGCGTGCTGGTGACCGGCGGCGGCTCGGGCATAGGCGCGGCCGTGGCCCTGGCCTTCGGCGCCAAGGGCGCGCAGGTGGCCGTGCATTACTCGCGCAACCGCGACGGCGCCGAAACCGTGGCCGCCGCCATCCGCGCCGCCGGCGGCACCGCCACCACGCTGGGTGGCGACCTGCAGGACCGCGCGGTGGCCAACACCCTGGTGGAGCAAACCGTGGGCGCGTTCGGCGGCCTGGATGTGCTGATCAGCAACGCCGGCGACATGTTCGGCCGGCGCCCACTGGCCCTGGCCACCGACGAAGACTACGACCGCGTGATGGGCCTGAACGTGCACGCCGCCTTCGCCATCTGCCGCGCCGCGGCGCCGGTGATGCGCGCGGCCGGCCGCGGCAGCATGGTCAACACCACCTCCATCGCCGCCCGCACCGGCGGCGGCGAAGGCGTGGGCCTGTATGGCTCGGCCAAGGCTTTCGTCAGCACCATGACCCGGGTGTTTGCACGCGAGATGGCGCCGTTTGGCGTGCGCGTAAACGGCGTGGCGCCGGGCGTGATCCTCACCGACTTCCATGCGCGCAACTCCACGCCCGAACAGCTGGAAGGCGCGCGCAAAAGCATCCCCATGGGCCGCACCGGCACGCCGGACGACTGCGTGGGCGCCTACCTGTTCCTGGCCGACGACACCCTGTCGGGTTACATCACCGGCCAGATCATCGAGGTCAACGGCGGGCAGTTGATGCCGTGACCCGTGGCCCAGCGCCAGGGGCCATGCCCGCGGCCCGGCAAAGCCGGTTCCGCGGTATTTCGCAAACCCGTCTTGGCGCGTACCCCAACAAAAAAACACCGGAGATACCCATGAACAGCCTTCCCCCCAATACCTTCAAACAAGCCCTGGCCTCGGGCCGTCCGTTGATCGGCCTGTGGTGCAACTTTGCGCACCTGGCCACTGTGGAATGCGTGGCGCAGTCGGGCTTCGACTGGCTGCTGCTCGACATGGAGCACACCCAGAGCAACCTGGACACCATCAGCAGCCAGCTGCTGGCGCTGCGCGGCACGCCCAGCGCGGCCGTGGTGCGGGCGCCGTCGAACGACATGGCCTTCATTAAGCGCCTGCTGGATGCGGGCACCACCAACCTGATGGTGCCCAACATCCGCAGCGCGGCCGAGGCGCTTGATGCCGTGTCCTACACCCGCTTCGCGCCCCAAGGCCTGCGCGGCGTGGCCGGCAGCACGCGCGGCGGCGGCTACACCCGCTACAAGGACTACATGGCACGCGCCAACGACGAAATCGCGCTGGTGCTGCAGATCGAGTCGCGCGAGGCCTTGGACGAATTGGATGCCATCTGCCGCGTGCCCGGTGTGGACGCGGTCTTCATCGGCCCAGCCGATCTGGCAGCCAGCCTGGGCTACCGCGGCCAGGTGGCCCACCCCGAGGTGCAGGCGGCCATCAGCAAGGCCATTGCCATCGGCAAGGCAGCGGGCAAGGCGGTGGGCATTCTGACGGTGGACGGCAAAGGCGAGCCCTACTTGGCGCAGGGCGCGACCATGGTCGGCGTGGGCACCGACATGCACCTGCTGATCGCCGCGGCCGATGCGCTGGCGGCCCGCTTCAAGGCCGTCGTCAGTTAAGATGATTCAGAGCTCTGGCGCAGGCAGTACCTGCGCCAGCAGCTATGCAATCCATAGCAAATCACGGGGCGCTTATTCCAGCGGCTTGTTGGCCACCGGCTGGCGCATGCCGACCGCCATGCGGTTCCAGGTATTGATCTGGGCGATGCACCAGGTGAGTTCGACAATTTCCTGCGCGCTGAACTCGGGCTGCAAGGCGGCGAAGACGCTTTCATGCTCGCCATGCGCATCGGCCAGCCGGGTCAGGGCTTCGGCCCAGGCCAGGGCAGCGCGTTCGCGCGGGGTGTAGAAGCTGGTTTCGCGCCAGGTCGGCAGGCTGTTGATGCGCAGCCAGGTTTCACCCTGCTTGCGCAGGTCGCGCACATGCATGTCCAGGCAGAAGGCGCAGCCATTGATCTGCGAGACGCGCGTCTGCACCAGGTCGATCAAGGGCAGGCCCAGGCTGGAGCTGGCCGTGGTGGCGGCCACGGCGGCCATGGCGTTATAGGTTTTGGAGGAAATCTGGGTCCAGGGGAGGCGGGCTTCGGTCATGGTGTGTCCTAAGGGTTGGCATGGCTCGGAATTGAGATCCATACCCGTAAGACGTTGGCCGAGCCCGGCCTGTGACACGCGGCAAATAAAAGCTAGGAAAAATGTGCGGCCAGCCGGGCCAGTTTGTCGGGGTTGCGCTGGGCGTGGATGCGCAGGATGCGCTCGCCGTCGGTCTCGAAGGCCTGCACCGACTCCAGCACGCCGTCGATAAAACGCAGCAAACCCCATTCGCCATTGATGCAGGCCAGTTCGACCCGCAGGCCGCTGCCGCAGCGCAGCTGGGTCGCCCAGTACAGCTGGGCGATGCGTGGCCCGCCGCACAGCGGCTTGCCAAAGCTGGGCACCTTGCCGCCGCCGTCGCCAATCAGCTCGGCATCCTCGGCCAGCAGGGATTTCAGCAGGGCGAAATCGCCGCGCATGGAGGCGTCGGCAAAGTTGCTCAACAGGCGGTGGTGGGTTTCGCGCGGCACCACGAAACGCGGCCGCTCCTCACGCAGCTGCGCCTTGGCGCGGTGCACCAGCTGGCGGCAGGCGGCCTCGGTCTTGCCCAGGGTGTCGGCCACCTCGGCGTAATCGGCGTCGAACACTTCGCGCATCAAAAAGGCCGCGCGGGCCTCGGGCGCCAGGCGCTCCAGCAGGCTGAGAAAGGCCAGCGACACATCGCCCGCGCGCTCCAGCAGCTGCTCGGGCGTCGCCGGGGCCGGGGTGAGCTGCGGCTCGGGCAACCAAGTGCCGACGTAGTGGGCACGCTGCAACTTGGCGCTGCGCAGCCGGTCGATCGCCAGCCGGGTGGTGACGGTGACCAGCCAGGCCTCGGCATTGTCCAGCGCGGCATGGGCGGCCTCGTGCCAGCGCAGCCAGGCATCTTGCACCACCTCTTCGGCCTCGGCCGTCGAGCCGAGCATGCGGTAGGCGATGCCCTGCAGGCGCGGGCGGAGGGTGTCAAAAGTGCGGGTGGTTGCGTCCATAGTATTAAGACGTTAGAGCCCCCGATTTTGTGACAGCCGTGGCGCCGGCCCTATGCCCGCATCAGCGGTAGAAGGCTTCGACCTTGCCCTTGAGCTTGAGCAGCAGCGGGTGGCCTTTGCGGTCCAGGGTCTTGCCGGCCGGCACCTTGATCCAGCCTTCGCTGATGCAGTATTCCTCGACGTCCAGGCGCTCCTTGTCGTTAAGGCGGATGCCCACATCGCGCTCGAACACGGCGGCGTTGAAGTGCGGGCTGCGCGGGTCGATGGACAGGCGGTCGGGCAAGGCAACGGTGGGGTTGGTTTCAGGTGTGGTGTCGGTCATGGCAGGCTTATAGAGTGGATACGGATCAGGCGCCAATTTTCCCGGATTTGGCGGGTGCTCCGGTCGGATCGCCGATGCAGCCGTCAAATTTAAAGAAATCAGGGCTATAGCGCATATTCCACCAGCGCCAGCAGCTATCAAATCACTAGCAACTACGTGCCAAACACCAGCGACTGGTGCAGCGCCACCCCCGCCATCACGCCGTCGGCCGAGGCCAGGGTGGCGTTCTGGGCGGTCTGTGCGGCGTCGCCGGCGGCATACACGCCGGGCACACTGCTCAGCTTGCTGGCGTCGGTGCGGATCAGCGGGCCCATGGGGCCGGCGTCGAAAGCACAGCCCAGTTGCTCGGCCAGGCTGCTGCCCATGCGCTGCGTCGGCGCCACAAACAGCGCATCCAGCGGCACCAGCCGGCCATCGGTCAGGCGCACACCGGCCAGCTGCGGCAGCGGGCCTTCCAGACCTTGCAGCGGCGCGGGTTCGATGGCGATGCCCTTGGCCTGCAGCTGGGCGGCGGTGGCCGCGTCCAGGTCGGTATGGCCGTTCAGAAACAAGGTGGTCGGGCCCCAGTCGGCGATCAGCTGCACATGGTGGGCCGAGCCCGGCACCGCATACAGCACGCCCAGCGCCTGGCCGCCGAACTCGTAGCCATGGCAGTACGGGCAGTGCAGCACGCTGGCGCCCCAGCGCTCGCGCAGGCCGGGAATGTCGGGCAGCACGTCCTGCACGCCAGTGGCCAGCAGCAGCTTGCGGGCGCGCAGCTGTTGGCCGCTGTCCAGTGCCAGCGCAAAGCCACCGTTGGCATCGGCAGCCGCCGTCTGCGCCGTGCCCGCCACAAACTGCACCGAGGGATAGGCCAGCAGCTTGGCGCGGGCCTGGTCGATCATGGTGCGGGGCGCCACACCGTCCTGGCCAAAGAAGCCGTGCGCCGCCGCGGCGAAGCGGTTGCGCGGCGCGCCCGCGTCCACCACGCAGACGCTTCTGCGGGCCCGCGCCAGCTGCATGGCCGCCGACAAACCGGCAAAGCTGCCGCCCACCACCAGAGCATCAAACTGCATGGTCCATATCCTTGTGTGAAAAACCGCCGGACACCATCCGGCCATGGAAATCTTTGGACAGCGCCGCCAGCGTGACTTGGTCCAGCCGGGCCAGCAGCACGGCTTCGGCCTCGCGGTAGGCGCCGTCCAGCGCGGCGTTCACCGCCTGCTCGACCACGCAGCCCGGGCTTTCGGTGCGGTGGCCTACCGCCAGCAGCGTGGGAGCGCCCAGTGCCGCATGGATGTCGCCCAGGGTGATCTCCTCCAAGGGGCAGGACAGCAGCCAGCCGCCGCCATGGCCTTTGGCCGATGTCACAAAACCGGCGTAGCGCAGGCCAGCCATCAGGCGGCGCACCACCACCGGGTTGGTCTGCATGGCCTGCGCCAGGTAGTCGGAAGTGCTGGGCCCGTCGCGTTCTGCCATATGCAGCAGGACGTGGAGCACGCTGGAGAGTTTGCTATCGCGTTTCATGCAACATCATATGTTGCGTAAATTTGAATTTGCTGGCCGACGCCCTATTCCCCTGCCCACTACAGGGGCAGTTGCGGGCCGACCACCGGCCCCGCGCTTCGTGGCACCATGGCGCGCGCGGCCAGGTGCCTGGCCCCCAATTCAACACAGGAGCGGTATGAAAATAGCCATCATGGGTGCGGGCGGTGTGGGCGGGTATTTCGGGGCGCGGCTGGCGCACAGCGGCTGCGACGTGCACTTCATCGCCCGGGGTGCGCACGGCGCCGCCATCCGCGCGCAAGGCCTGCGGGTCAGCAGCGCCCGAGGCGATCTGCATTTGCACAACGTACAGGTCAGCGAAACGCCGCAGGGCATAGGCCCGGTGGACCTGGTGCTGTTCGGCGTCAAGCTGTGGGACACGGCGGCGGCCGCCGAAGCCATACGCCCGCTGATCGGCCCGCACACCGCCGTCATCTCGTTCCAGAACGGCGTGGTCAAGGACGACATCCTGCAGGCCGCGCTGGGCGCACCGGCGGTGGCCGGCGGGGTCTGCTACATCGCGGCCACGATTGCCGCGCCGGGGCTGATCGCCCACACCGGCAACCTGCAGAAGCTGGTGTTTGGCGAATACGGCGGCCAGCGCTCCGAGCGGCTGGAGCGCTTGCTGCAGGCCTGCCAGGAGGCCGGCATCGACGCCGAGATCAGCCCCGATATCCGCCGGGCGGTGTGGGAGAAGTTCGTGTTCCTGGTCGGCCTGTCGGCCACCACCGCGGCCACACGACTGCCGATTGGCCGGGTGCGCAGCCACCCCGATGCGCGGCGCGTGCTGCAGCAAGTGATGGAGGAAGCCGTGGCCGTGGGCCGGGCCCAGGGCGTACCGCTGGCCGCCGACTTTGCCGCCGACCGGCTGCGCTTTTGCGACCAGCTGCCCGAGGGCATGACCTCGTCGATGGCCCACGACCTGGAACGCGGCAACCGGCTCGAAGTGCCCTGGCTGAGCGGCGACGTGGTGCGCCGCGGCGCGGAGTTAGGCGTGCCTACGCCGGCCAACGCGGTGCTGCACGGCATCCTGGCGCCGCACGCCGAAGGCCGCAGCGCCTGAAACCTGTTTAGGCCGGTGCTGGCCGGCCGAACAGATAGCCCTGGAAGTGCTGGCAGCCCAGCGCCAGCAAAGCATCGCGCTGCTCGGCCGTCTCCACGCCTTCGGCAATCACCTGCAGCTCCAGGCTGGTGCCCAGGGTGACGATGGCACGCACGATGCTGGCGTCCTGCGGGTCGGTCAGCAGGTCGCGCACAAACGACTGGTCGATCTTCAGCTTGTCCAGCGGCAGGCGCTTGAGGATACTCAGCGACGAATAGCCGGTGCCAAAGTCGTCCAGCGAGAAGCGCACGCCCAGGGCCTTGAGCGCGGTCATCTTCTCGACCACGCTGTCGATGTCTTCGACCAACTGGCTCTCGGTCAGCTCCAGCTCCAGCAGCTGCGGGTTGGCGCCGGTTTCTTGCAGCGCGGACTGCACCTGCTGCACAAAGTCGGCCTGGCGAAACTGGCGCGCGCTGATGTTGACCGCCGCACTCCACTGCGCCGTGCCCGCATGGGTCGACCAGTGCACCAGCTGGCGGCAGGCGGTCAGCAGAATCCAACGGCCCAGCGGCAGGATCAGGCCCGACATCTCGGCCAGCGGTATGAACTCGGCCGGCGACACCAGGCCGCGCTGCGGATGCTGCCAGCGCACCAGGGCCTCCACGCCAGTCTGCTGGCCGGCGCTGTCGATCTGCGGCTGGTAGTACAGCAGGAACTGCTCGGCCGCCAGGGCCTGGCGCATGTCGGACTCCAGCACGGTGCGGGCCCGCACCTGGGCCTGCATGTCGGGGTTGAAGAAGCACACCGTGTTGCGGCCATCGGCCTTGGCCCGGTACATCGCCAGATCGGCCTGGCGGAACAACTCGTCTTGCTCGGTTTCCGGGCCGGAGAACATGGCGATGCCTATGCTCACCGTGGTCTGGTGCTGCTGGCCGTCCAGGGTGTAGGGCTGGGCCAGGGCGTGCAGGATCTTCTGCGCCACCTGGCGGGCCTGCTGCACGGCCTCGGGCATGCTGGCGCTCATGGCCTGCAGCATCACCACGAACTCGTCGCCGCCCTGGCGCGCCAGCGTGTCTTCGATGCGGGTGCAGCCCTCCAGCCGGGTGGCGATCTGGCACAGCAGCTGGTCACCGACCAGGTGGCCGCGCGAATCGTTCAAGTCCTTGAAGTTGTCCACGTCGATGAACAGCAAGGCGCCCCACTCGCGGTCGCGCGCATGCACCGCAATCGCCTGGCCCAGGCGCTCGCTCAGCAGCCGGCGGTTCGGCAACTGGGTCAGCGGGTCGTAGAAGGCCAGCTGGTGGATCACTGCCTCGGCCTGCTTGTGCTTGGTCACGTCGGTGGAGATGCCGCACAGCGCATACACCGAGCCATCGGGCCGCAGCAAGGGCAACTTGACGGAGAAATAGGTGTTGGTGATCTTGCCATCGGCGCTGCGGTTCACCTCTTCCTCGTCGACCCGCTCGCCCCGCTCCACCACGCGCAAATCGTTGACCCGCAGTTTGGCCACGGTAGTGGCGTCGAAGAAATCGCTGTCGGTCTTGCCGATGGCGTCGGCCGGCGTGGTGTGGAACAGGTCGGCGACCTTGCGGTTCACGTACTGGTAACGCAGCTGCGGGTCCTTGATGTAGATGTAGGCGTCCACACTGTTCAGGATGGTGGACAAACGGTCTTCGCTGCTGCGCAGATGCCAGGCGGTGTCGGCCACCTGGCGCCGCAGCAAGAAGCCCACCCCCACAGCGGCCGACAGCATCACGCCCAGAACGCCCAGCGACCACCAGACGGTATCGGGGATGGTCGACTTGCTGGCCGGTGCCATCCAGCGGTTCATCACTTTGAAGTAAGGCGAATCGGCCTGCGCCTGCCAGGACGCCAGGTGGCTCTCTATGGCTGCCAGCAGATCGGCATTGCGGCCCTCGGCCGTGGCATAAAACACCTTGGCCGGTTGGAACAGGATGGGCGTGGGCTCCAGCTGGTAGTTGCCCGCCTGCAGGTCGCCAAAGAAGCGGTTCGCCGCGGCCGCATCGACAGTGTTGGCCGCGGTTTGCTCAAACGCTTCTTTAAAGGACTGCACCGGCACCAGCTCGGTCTTCAGGCCAAAGCCCTGCACCAGGTTCTTCAGGTAGTCCTGCTGCACCGAACCCTCCAGCACCGCGACCCGTTTGCCGTTCAAATCCAGCGCAGTGTTGATGTTGACGCCGCTGTGCTTGTACAGCTGCGACCAGCTGAGCAAAGACGGCGTGGTGTGAAAGTCCATCAGCTTGGCGCGCTGCTCGGAATACGCCACATCGGGCATCAGGTCGATGCCACCGGCCTGCAAGGCGTCCAGGCAGGCCTGCCATTCGCAGGGCACGACGACCAGGGTCCAGTCTTCCTTCTCGGCCATGGCCAGCAGCAGCTGACCCAGGATGCCCGAGGGCTGCTGCTGGGCATCCAGGAAGATCTTGGGCTCGTTCTGGTAGACGCCCACCCGTACCTCGCGCGGCGCAGCCAGCACAGCAGAGGCCAGGCAGACCGTCGAAATCAGTGTCAGGGCCTGGATCAGTACCCGGTGGAGCAGAGGTTTATGCAGCACGCAGTGGTTTGTTTCAGTGGCAAAGTTGCTACTGCATTATGTGTCTATCACCGTATGGACCGGCAGCTGGCAGAAACATGGATCTTTCAGGCCTTGGCCGCTTTATCCAACAGCGCCAGCAGCTATTAAATCAATAGCAAATCAGGTCAAATGCTGCGCCGCAGGGCTTCGAAGAACAGCTCGGACTGCAGGCGCTCGCTGGCCATCTGCTGGGCCACGCGTTCGGCCAGCGCGGCATCGGTAGGGGCCAGCGGCCGGCCGGTGGACTGGGCCAGCACCTGGGCCATGCAGGCGCGCTCCAGGTAGTACAGGTCGTCGTAGGCGTAGTCCATGCGGTCGCCGCAGACCAGGATGCCGTGGTTGCCCAAGAAGGCGATCTCCGCCGTGCCCATGGCCTGGGCGATGCGCTCGCCCTCGTGGTGGTCCAGCGCCAGGCCGTTGTACTGCGCATCCACCGCCACCCGGCCGTGGTAGCGCATGGCGTTTTGCGACAAGGTGGTGTCCAGCACCCGGTCGCTGGTCAGGGTCAGCGCAGTGGCGTAGGGCATGTGGGTATGCAGCACGCAGGCCTTGGCGCAGATACGATGGACCGCGGCATGGATGTGCATGGCGGTGGATTCGACCTCATGCCGGCCAGCCAGCTTGTTACCCTGGGTATCGATCATCACGATGTCGTCGGCCTGGATCTCGCTCCACAGCAAGCCGCGCGGGTTCAGCAGAAAGCGGCCCGAGTGGTCGGGCAGCTCCTGGCTGAAGTGGTTGCACACGCCCTCGCCCAGGCCATGGTGGGCGGCCGCGCGCAAGGCCAGGGCCAGGTCGGCGCGCAAGCGGCTGACGGTGTCGGATGCGTAATCATCTGCGTGCATAAACAGCAATCTTTCGTGGTTCAAGATGGAAATTTCCGCAGATTGTCATACGAACCGAGCTTTCAAGCTTTTCAGGCCGTTGGCGCAGCCAATACCTGCACCAGCAGCTACGGAATCCATAGCAGATCGCAGCGCCGTGAACGCAGCCTTAGTGGGTCCACTTTTTCTCGGCCTGCTGCCGCAAGGCCTGGTGCAGCTGGTCGACTGGCCAGCCCTCTTGCAGCGCACGCAGCAGCACAGCCTGCTGGCTCTCGGGCGCCAGGCCGCCCAGAGGCGGATCGCGGTCCAGGTTGGTCGGAAACGCATAGCCCTCGGCGCAGGCAGCCACCGCGCTGACCTGCTCGGCTGCTGGCATGCCACGAAGGGCCGGGTACAGCGCTTCGCACATACGCAGCCGGTCCACCGACTCCATGGCCCGGCCGAAAGCACTGGAGACCTGCAGCAGATTGGCCATGCGGTAGATGTCGGCCGAGCGGTTGTGGCCGGCCGCGTGCATCAGCGCGGGGTTGAAGAACACCGCGTCACCCTTGCGCAATGGCAGCTGCACATGCTGGGCGTCGAAGTAAGCCTGGAACGCCGGCTGGCCCGCCACCAGATAGCCGGCCGGGTACTTCTGCGAATGCGGCAGGTACAGCGTGGGGCCGCTCTCCACCGGCATGTCCACATGCGCGACCGCGCCCTGCAGGGTCAGGGCCGGCGACAGCTGGTGCACATGGGCCGGGTAGCGCGCGGCCTGGGCGGGGCTGAGAAAGCCCAGGTGGTAGTCACGGTGCGCCATTTGCGCGGCACCACCGGGGTTGACGCTGTTGATCTGCGATGTCACCTGGTAGGCCGGGCCCAGCCAGGCCTCGCAGACCCAGGCCAGCAGCGGGTTGCCGTAGTAGGCGGCAAACACCGGGGGCGCGGCCAGGCAGAGCTTTTCCAGCGCGTTCCAGACCCGGTCGTTGGCGCCGGGTTTGGCGAAGTGGTCGGCCCGGGTGCCGGTGAGGCGCTCGGCGGCGATCAGCCGGTGGAACGCCGCCGTGGCCGCATCCACCACCGCCAGGTCGGCAAACGCGGCCTGCAGCACCAGCACGCCCGGGCCGCCCTGCCAGACGCGGCACCACTCAGCCATCAGGTCGCGCTGCAAGGCCGGGCCGGCGCCGCGGATCTGCGCGCCGTCGTAGACCGGCACGCCCTGGGTGATGGCGCTGGCCAGCGGGTAATCGGCGTGCTGCGTGGGCGCACGCACCAGGGCATCCAGCTCGGCGACCGTGCAGGTGTGCGGGTCTAGCCAGTGGGGGGAATCGTGTAAGGGCATATGAGGTGTTCTGTGGCTGAAAGATGGGCAAAGTGTAGGCAGGGCAGCCTCGCACAGAAGGCCTAAAACCCCTCAAAAACACCTCAAAAATCCATCACAATGCGCGCATGGCCCATCCCCATCTTTTGAAAGACATTGCCTCCCAGGCCGGCACCAGCCTGGCCACCGTGGACCGGGTGCTGAACCAGCGCGGCGGCGTACGCCAGCACACGGTGCGCCGGGTCGAGCAGGCGCTGCAAGAGCTGGAACGGCAGAAAAGCCAGGTCGGCCTGGTCGGCCGCAAATTCCTGGTCGACCTGGTGATGCAGACCCCTGAGCGCTTTTCCAGGCTGGTGCGCAACGCGCTGGAGCAGGCCATGCCCGGCCTGCACCCGGCGATCTTCCGCGCCCGCTACCACCTGGCGGAAGACCTGCCGGTGGCCCAGCTGGTGGCCACGCTCGACAAGATCGCCCAGCAAGGCAGCCACGGCGTGCTGCTGAAGGCGCCGGATGTACCCGAGGTGGTGCAGGCCGTGGCCCGGCTGCAGCACAAGGGCATCCCGGTGGTGACCCTGGTGACCGATGTGCCCGGCTCGGCCCGGCGCGCCTATGTGGGCATGGACAACCGGGCCGCCGGCCACACCGCGGCCTACCTGGTGGCGCAGTGGCTGGGCCCGGCAACGCAGGCGCCGGCGGGGGTGTTGATCTCGATCAGCAGCAACCATTTCCGCGGCGAGGAAGAGCGCGAGATCGGCTTTCGCCAGGCCATCCGCGACCGCTATCCGCACATCGCCGTGCACGAGGTCAGCGAAGGCCTGGGCTTGCACGAGGCCACCGTGGGACTGGTGCGCCAGCGGCTACGGCTCTGCCCCGAGGTGCAGGCGGTGTATTCAATAGGCGGGGCAAATGCGGCCATCCTGGAGGCCTTTGCGCAGCTGCAACGCCCATGCCGGGTGTTCATCGCCCACGACCTGGATGCCGACAACCTGCCGCTGCTGCGCGCCGGCCGCCTGCAGGCGGTGTTGCACCACGACCTGCAGCACGATATGCGGCAGGCCTGCTTCCAGTTGATGGCAGCCCACGGCGCGGCGCCAGCCGGCCTGCCATTGCCGGTCTCGTCGGTGCAGGTGGTCACGCCGTTCAACCTGCCGCAACACAGCCTGTAGCCGCGCGCTCAGTGCGGGATCAGCAGGAACAACAAGCCACCCAGGGCCAGCAGCAGCAAGGGGTTGATGCGCGTCCACATCAGCGCCAACGTGGACAGGGCGGCTACCGACCAAGCCCAGACTCCGCCTTCGGCCGCCCGCAGCACGGTGCAGGACGCGGCCAGAATCATGCCCGCGGCCACCGGCGCCAGGCCGGCCTCGATGGCCCGCACCAGGGTGCGCGTGCGGTAGCGCGACCACACATGGGCCAGGCCAAACACCAGTACCGAGCTGGGCAAAAAGATCGCTGCCGACGCCGCCAGCGCACCGCCCACGCCAGCCACCTGCCAGCCCACCAGGGTCACCAGCAGCGAGCCCGGCCCGGGCGTGATGCGCGACAGGGCAAACAGATCGAGAAACTGCGCGTCGCTCATCCAGCCGTGCACGCCCACGGCCTGGCGGTGGATGTCGGCCACGATGCTCTGGCCGCCGCCCACGGTCAAAAAGGACAGCGGTACAAACACCGCCAATAAGTCGCCCATCAGCCGCAGGTTCATGGCTGGG
The DNA here is from genome assembly GCF_900104385.1 of Rhodoferax sp. OV413. Lineage (GTDB taxonomy): Bacteria > Pseudomonadota > Gammaproteobacteria > Burkholderiales > Burkholderiaceae_C > Rhodoferax_B. The sequence continues at coordinate 129,950 of NZ_FNJA01000004.1, forward strand.
CTCCTTCACTGCGGATGCGCCACCAGGCCAGGCCAATCGACAACGGTGCCATGGTGCCCACCACCCACAGCAGCGGCAGGCGCCAGACAAAAATGGCCGCAAAAGTGGCGGCCAGAATCAGGCTACGCACCGCACCGCGCGCCGCATTGCGTGCGGCCCGCAAGCCGGTCTGCAGCGACAGGCCCACGGCCGCGGCCGCCACCCCGGCCAGCAGCCAGTGCACCTGCGGCCCATCCGCCAGCGTGGAGAACAAGGCCGCCACCACGATGGCCACCAGCATGGCCGGCACCACGATACCCAGCGCCGCCACCAGCGCGCCGCGTCCGCCGCGCAGCTGGTAGCCGATCCAGATCGCCATGTTCACCACGTTCACGCCCGGAAAAGCCTGCGCCATCGCCAGGCCGCTCAGAAACTCCTGCTCGGTCAACCAGGCGCGGCGCTGCACGAATTCGCGCAGCATCCAGCCACTGAGGCCGCCGCCAAAGCTGGTCAGGCCGATCTTGGCAAAGGCGGCAAACAGGCTGCGCAGCGGCGGCGCTTCGCTGGTGTTGGGGGGCATGGGCAGATGGGTGTTAAGGGATAGAAAAAGTAGGAGCAGTGCCGACGCCCGAAGTTCACAGCGCGGCGGCGCGCACCAGCCAATCGCGGAAAACCTGCATCGCCGGCGTCGGCTGCTTGGAGCTGAGCCGGGCCAGCCAGTAGGCGCCACGCTCGATCTCCAGCTCGAACGGCCGCACCAGCCGGCCCTGCTGCAGTTCGCGGCCGAACATGCTGGCCGGCAGCAGGGCCACGCCTGCGCCTTGGGCAGCGGCTTCGGCCAGGGTCAGCGACGAGTCGAACACCACGCCGCGGATCACCGGGCAGCGCAGGCCGGCCAGTTCGAACCAGGCCTCCCATTCGTCGGTGCGGTACGAGCGCAGCAGCACCTGGCCGGCCAGGTCCTCGGGCCGGCGCAGCCGGGACGCCAGCGCGGGTGCGCACAACGGCGACAGCGGCCCGGCCAGCAACAGCTCGGCCTTGGTGCCGTGCCAGGCGCCGTCGCCAAAGCGAATCGCGTAGTCCAGGCCCTCGCCGGCAATGTCGACCCGGTTGTTATTGGTCAGGAGGCGCAGGTCGACAAACGCATGGGCTTGCTGGAAGTCGCGCAGCCGCGGCATCAGCCAGCCGACCGCGAAGGTGCCCACCACGCCCACCGTCAACACCTCGCGCGGCCGCGCATCGCCCACCTGGGCCAGCACCGCAGCAATCCGGTCGAAGGCATCGCTCAGGGTGGGCAGCAGGGCCAGGCCTTCGTCGGTCAGCGCCAGACCGCGCGGCAGGCGGCGGAACAACGCCACACCCATCCGGTCTTCCAGGTTGCGCACCTGCTGGCTGATGGCAGTCTGGGTGACGTTGAGCTCGGATGCCGCGCGGGTAAAGCTCAGGTGCCGGGCTGAGACTTCAAAGGCGCGCAGCGCGTTCAGAGGGAGGTGCATGGGATGGGGGCGAGCGGTGCCGATGGCCCAGATTTTCTGGGGTCAGCCTGCAATTATTGTCGATTGTGGGATGGCGGCCGCGCCTCTATCGTCCGGGCTCCTTCCACTGCAGAGAAAGAAAAACGAATGCCATTCACCACCCCTGCCCTGCCTGCCCCCGTGCGCCGCCGCTCCCTGCTGCTGGCCGCCGCAGCCAGCCCGTTCCTACCCGTGGCCGCCGCAGCGCCATCGGCCAGCCAGCAACTCCAAGCCCTGGAAACCGCGGCAACCGGCCGCCTGGGCGTCGCGGCTTTCGGCGCTGGCGGCGCCAGCCTGCTGCACCGGGCCGAGGAGCGCTTCCCGGCCTGCAGCACCTTCAAGCTGCTGCTGGCGTCGGCCATCCTGGCGCGCAGCGCGCAGGACCCGGGCTTGCTGCAGCAGCGCATCCGCTACACCGCGGCCGACCTGGTCAGCTATTCACCGATCACCGAGAAGCATGTGGCCGATGGCCAGACCGTGGCCGAACTGTGTGCCGCCGCGCTGCAGTACAGCGACAACAGCGCCTCCAACCTGCTGATGCGCACACTCGGCGGCCCGCCCGCGGTGACGGCGTATGCGCATGCCATCGGCGACACCAGCTTCCGCCTCGACCGCTGGGAGACGGATCTGAACAGCGCCATCCCCGGCGATACGCACGACACATGCACGCCCGCCGGCATGGCACGCAGCCTGCAAACCCTGCTGCTCGGTGACGCGCTAGCCCTGCCCCAGCGCACGCAGTTGAAGGACTGGATGCTGGGCAACACCACGGGCGCAACCCGCATCCGCGCGGGCGTACCTGCGGACTGGCGGGTGGCCGACAAAACCGGGGCTGGTAGCTACGGCACCACAAACGACATCGGCGTGGTGTGGAGCCCGGCGGGCACGCCCGTGGTGCTGGCGGTCTACTTCACCCAGCCAGACAAGGGCGCGCCCATGCGCAACGACGTGGTGGCCGCGACGACGCGCATTGCCGTGCAAGCTCTGGTCTAGCCTGGCCTAGAAGTTGTAGCCGTAGCGCAGCTGCACAAAGGTCTCGCCCGGGTTGGGGCGGCGCAGACCGGCGTTGGACACATGCTTGACGTACAGCCCCAGCTCATGCTGGCGCGCGCTGCCGAAGTTGCGGCCCAGGCCCAGGTGGTCGCTGAAGTTCCACTGCGTGCTGAAGCGTTTGGATTCTGTCTGGTAGGGCTCGTTCATGTACGACACGCCAATACCGCCCTCGACAAACCACGGCGACTGCCCGGCATCGAAGCGGTAGCGGAACATCGGCACCAGGCCGACCTGGCTGTAGTGCCGGCGCTGCCCGGCCAGGCCGCGTGTGCGCCATTCGCTCAGGTACAAGTCCCAGTTGCCGGTGACCCGCCCGTCCCAGAACGTGCGCTGCATCGGCATACGCAGGCCGATGGTGGAGGTGGTGGTGTCGCGCCCGTCTTCCAGCGTCTGCCCGGCCTCCAGATACACCGATGGCCCGGTACGGTCTGCGGCGCTGGCGTGGGTCCAGCAGGCGATGCCCAAGATCCCTGCCAAGGCCAGCTTTGCGGCTGCGCCACCCGATTGTTTTGCTGTGTGGCCCATGTTGTTTGCTCTCCTGCCGCCAGCACACCAAACAACCGAAATCGGTTCCAAGCGCTGGCATGCAGAAATTTTTCACGTCCACACCCCAGCGCGGCAGCAGCGGCTATGCCGTGTGCGTGTAGGAGTTTGCTGACTACCGGCGCAAGGCCGCGCCCAGCTTCAAGCTTTTTATGCATCTAGCGCAATCAGCACCAGCGCAAGCAGCTATATTAGTAATAGCAAAACAAGAACACTGCTACACCCATTCGGGCGTGGTGCGGGCCTGCAGCAGGGCTTCGATGCCACTGGCCGGCACCGGCCTGCTGAAGTAATAGCCCTGTATTTCGTCGCAGTGGTTGGCGCGCAAGAAATCGAGTTGCTGCGCGGTCTCCACCCCTTCGGCAATCACCTTGAGATCGAGTTCATGGCCCAGCGAAATGATCGCCCGGGCAATTGCCTGATCGTCTTCGTCGTGCGGGATGTCGCGCACAAAGGCCCGGTCGATCTTCAACCGGACGATGGGAAAGCTCTTCAGCGCACTCAGGCTGGAGTAGCCGGTGCCAAAGTCGTCGATGGAGAGCTGCACGCCCATGGCCTGCAATGCGCGCATGGTTTCCAGGGCTTTCTCCAGGTCTTGCATGATCAGGCTCTCGGTCAGTTCCAGCTCCAGGTATTCGGCCTGCAATCCGCTGTCTTCGAGTGCCTGGGCCACGCGCTTGAGCAGGTCTTTTTCGCGGAACTGCCGGGCCGACACATTGACCGATATGCCGATGGCGCCCATGCCCGCGTCCTGCCAGGCCTTGTTCTGCATGCAGGCGGTGCGCAGCACCCATTCGCCGATAGGAACGATCAGCCCAGACTCTTCGGCCAGCGGGATAAATTGGTCCGGGGAAATCACACCCTGCTCCGGGTGCTGCCAGCGTATCAACGCCTCCACCCCGATGATCTGCCCGGTACGCAGCGCCACCTTGGGCTGGTAGACCAGCTGGAACGCCCCCTGCGCCATGGCGTTGCGCAGGCCCTCAAACATGGCCAGCTTGTTCTGCGCCTTGTGGTTCATCTCAGTGGCGTAGAACTGGTAGTTGTTGCGGCCCAGCTCCTTGGCCCGGTACATCGCGGCATCGGCATTCATCAGCAGCGCCTCCACATCGGCGCCGTCTGCAGGATAGGTGGCCAAACCCATGCTGGCCGTGATCTGCAGCGTGTGGCGGCCCAGCACCACCGGCTGCGCCATGGCGTCGCGCAGCCGGTGCAGCGTAGGAATCCCGGTCTCGCCCTGCACGGGCTGGTCGAACAAAACCACCACGAACTCATCGCCGCCCTGGCGCCCTACCGTATCCACGCTGCGCACACAGGCCACCATCCGCGCCGCCATGGTTTTCAGCAGCTCGTCACCGGCCTGGTGGCCTAGGGTGTCGTTGATCAGCTTGAAGTTGTCGAGGTCGATCATCGCCACCGTCACCTGCCGCGCCGACCGGTCGGCATAGGCCATGGCCTGGCGCAACCGGTCCTCCAGCAAGGACCGGTTGGGCAGCCCGGTCAAGCTGTCGTGGGTGGCCAGGTACTGCAGGCTGTCGTGGGCGGCATGCAACTCGTGTGTGCGGCTATGCACCGCCACCTCCAGCCGGGCCAGCTGGGCCGCCATGTCCTCCGCCATCTGCCATTTGGCGGTGAGTGACGATGCCAGCTGGTAGACCTCGATCGCCTCGAACGGCTTCTTCAGAATCAACAGCCGGTCGCGCACATCCAGCCGGGCCAGCAGATCGTCCCAGGGTGTGTCGGAATACGCAGTGCAGATGACCACCTGCAGCCGCGCATCGGCCTGCCACAGGTGTTCGATAGTTTGCATGCCGTCCCAGCCGGGCGGCATGCGCATGTCGACGAAGGCCATGGCGTACGGGCGACCCACGGCGACCGCGGTCTGCACCATGGCCCAGGCCTCTTGCCCCTGGTAGGCGGAATCGAGCTCATAGCTCACCTCCAGGGCCGGGCGCTTTTCTTTGCCGAACAGGGCTGCTTCCATCGCGCCCAGCTCGGCGTGCTGCTGCATCTGGGTGCGGAATATCTTGCGAAAGTCCCCGTGGATCGAGGGCATATCGTCGACCAGCAAAATCCGCCGGTTAGGGGTGCTGGTCATAGGTTGGTGGCCGGTACGGCGTCTTGCTGCAGCGGCCGGCGTATCGGCAGCGTGACGCGAAATGTGGTGCCTTGTCCCAGGGTGCTTTCCACGTCGATGCGGCCCTGGTGCTTTTGCACGATGCCATAGGACAAGGACAAGCCGAGTCCCGTGCCCTTACCCACCGGCTTGGTGGTGAAGAAGGGCTCGAAGATGCGCTTGAGCGTATCTGGCGGAATGCCTGCGCCGTTGTCGGCCACCTCCAGCCATACCTGTTCGCCCGCCGCCCCGGTGCGTACCGTGATGCGGCCGCGCTGTTCGCCCATGGCATGCGCGGCGTTGACCACCAGGTTCATCACCACCTGGTTGATCTGCGAGGCCAGGCATTCGATGTCGGGAATCTCGCCGTACTCCTTGACCACATCGGCCTTGTACTTGACCTCGCTGGCCACGATGTTCAGGGTCGAGTCAATGCCCTGGTGCAGATTGGCCCATTCCCATTCCTGCGTTGAATCCACGCGCGAAAAGTCCTTCAGGTCCTGCACGATCTGGCGCACCCGCACAATGCCTTGCTGCGATTCGCGCATCAGCACGGGGATGTCTTCTTTCAAGAAGTCTAGCTCGATCTCTTCGCGCAGTTTGCGCAGCCGGGTGGCCACCTCGGGCTGGGCCATGCTGCCCTCGGCCAGCTCATAAGCATCCAGCATCTGGAACAGCTGCGCCAGGTAGCCCTCCAGCGTACCGAAGTTCGAGAAGATGTAGCCAATCGGATTGTTGATCTCGTGCGCCACACCGGCCGCCAGCTGGCCGATGGAGGCCAGCTTTTCTGACTGCACCAGTTGGCCTTGCAAGTGCTTGCGCTCGCCGATTTCCAGCTGCAAGGCATCGTTAGAAGCACTCAGCTCGCCGGTGCGTTCGCGCACCGCCTGTTCCAGCCGCGTGAGTTGTTCGGCGGCGTCTTGGGCCATCTGCCACTTGGCGGTCAATGAAGATGCGAGCTGGAAGACCTCGATGGCATCGAAGGGCTTCTTCAGAATCAGCAAGCGGTCGCGCACGTCCAGCCGCGCCAGCACCTCGGTCCACGAGGTATCGGCATAGGCGGTGCAGATCACGATCTGCAGCCGCGGGTCGGTCTTCCACAGCTGCTCTATGGTCTGCACGCCATCCCAGCCCGGCGGCATGCGCATGTCGACAAAGGCCATCGCGTACGGGCGCTGCAGTTGCAGCGAGGCCTGCACCTTGGCCAAGCCTTCCTCACCCTGGTAGGCCGATTCGAGCGAAAAAGCTTCGGCAGTGGGCTCGGCCGCATCGCCAAACAAGGCGAGCTCGACCGCGCTGAGTTCGTCCGACTCCGCCACCGCGGGCGCCAGCACCTTGCGGAAGTCCTCGTGGATGGCCGGCATGTCGTCAATCAGCAGGATGCGCCGGTTGGGTGCGAGGTTCATTGCGCGGCTCCCTCTGGGGTGGCGACAGGAATGTCGAGGGTGAAGATGGCGCCCTGCCCGGCTCCGGGGCTGTAGGCAGCCAGGCTACCGCCCATTTCTTGTGCCGCCAGCACACAGCTGTGCAGGCCGAAGCCGTGGCCGGTCTTACGGGTGGTAAAACCATGCGCGAAGATGCGCGTCAGGTTCTCGGGTGCAATGCCCTCACCGTTGTCGGCCACGGTGATGCGCAGCAACTGCCCTTGCTCGTTGACCACCAGGCGGGCCCCCAGCGTGATGGTCGGCTGGGCCAGGTCCATGCCAACCAGGGCTTGTTTGGAGTTGCCGATCAGATTCACCAAAATCTGCAGCAGGCGGTGGCGGTCCAGCAGCAGCATGGGCAGATGGTCAAAGTCTTTGACGATCTGCACCTTGTGGCGCTCCAGCGCGCCGACGTTCATGCGCAAAGCGTCGTCCACCAGTTCACTCCAGCGCACGGATTCGACAACGCTCGGTGCGCCCGCATGCGACTGCTGGGTGGCCACGACCTCCTTGATGTGGTCCACGCTCTTGCCCAACTGGCCCAGTTCCTCGGCCATGGCCGCCTGCTCCGCCGCCAAGGTCTGCGCCAGCTCGCGCAAGTACAGGGGCAGCAATTTGCCCCGTGCGTCATGCACCAGAAACTCGCCCAGATCGTCGGCATGTTCGTCCATCAGGCCCACAGCACGCGCCAGGCCTTTGAGCTTGGAGGCCCGCAGCTGCGCGCTGAGCATGCCCACAGACACATTGACGCTGTTCAGAATATTGCCCACGTTGTGCAGCACATTGGTGGCGATCTCGGCCATGCCCGCCAGGCGCGAGGCGTCGACCAGCTTCTTGTGCACCTCTTCAATCGTCTTCTCCGCCTGCTTCAATTTGGAGATATTTTTGGAGGTGCCAAAGGTGCCGATGATGCGGCCGTCCTGGTCGCGCCAGGCACATTTGGTCGACAGATGCCAGTCGGCGTGCCCATCGGGATGCACGCCGACGATTTCACTTTTCTCAATCATCGGCTGACCGGTGCGCAGCACTTCCTGCTCGCTTTTGGCAAACTCGGCCGCTTCTTCTGCGCCATAAAAATCGGCGTCCGACTTGCCGATTGCATATTGCCTGAACACCTCCACGCTCTGCAGATACGGTGGCAGAGCGGTGCCGGGAAAGGCCGCGCGGTGGCGGCTCAGCGACACCTGGAACAGACTCTCCGCCTCGGACCGGCTGAGCTGCACCAGGCGCGATTGCAGGTCCTTGAAGAAAAGCGAATCGGGCAGGTTGTCCATCAGCGTGGCCAACAGGTCTCGCTGGTAGGCCAGCTCATTCTCGGTCTGCTTAATGCTGGAAATATCCTTGGTGATACCAAAGGTGCCGATGATGGTGCCGTCTTTGCTGCGCAGCGGCATCTTGGTGGTGAGTGCCCAGGAATCCGGCCGGCCGTCCTGCCAGGTTTCGCGTTCCACCTTGTTGACCATGGGCTGCCCGGTGCGGATGATTTCCTGCTCATCCTCGAACGCCGGGCGCGCATGCTCTTCGGAAAAGATATCGAAATCCGTCTTGCCCACCAAGGCATCCGAAGACTCCACGCCAAACTGGCGGGCCTGCGCCGTGCTGCACTTGATGAAACGCGATTCGGTGTCTTTGAAATAAATGTGGTCTGGAGAACTGTCCAGCAGCATCCACAGCAAGTCCCGCTCGTAGATCAGCTTGTCCTCGGTCTGCTTGCGTGCCGTGATGTCCTGGCAAGCCCCCTGCACCCGGGTAATGTGGCCCACCGCGTCCCGCTGCGCCTCCCCGATGCCACGCACCCATATGTGCCGCCCCTTGGCGGTCAGCACCTCCAGCTCCAGGTCGAAAGGCGTGCCATGCTGCGCACAGTCCTCAAAGACTTGGCGGGCCGCCGCCTGCGACTGGGGTGCATAAAAACCGAACACCTGCTCCAGCCCCGGCACCGACCCCGCCGGCAGGTCGTGGATGGCGCACATCTCATCCGACCACACCAGATGCATGTCCGGCAAGTCAACGGTCCAGCCGCCCAACTGCGCGATACGCCCTGCCATGCCCAGCAGGGTTTGGTTCTGATGCATTTCTTTTTCGGGGCTCATCTGGTAACGAGGTCCACTTAAAAGCAAGTCCTACATCCTAGCCGGTTCGGGCCAGCGCCTTCTGCAGCAGCAAGGTAGGCGGCAATGTGCCGAAGTGCAGGCCGCACTACAAGCGCGTTTCGTCTGCATGCGGCTGGGTGCCGTAGTAGGCATGGATGCCGCTGGCCCAGGTCGGGTCGGACATGTCCGGCCAGTCGTCCTTGTCGAAACCTGGCGCGGTTTCCAGCTGGTCCTTGTTGACGTTCAGCGTGAAGCGCTTGTTCACCGTGTCCAGTGTCAACGCTGCCCAGGGCACGGCGAAAAGCTTTTCGCCCAGCCCCAGAAAACCGCCGAACGACAGCACCGCATAGCTGACCCTGCCGGTGCGCATGTCGAGCATGATTTCTTTGATGTCGCCCAGGTCTTCATCCCGCTGGTTGTAGACGTCGTTGCCCACCAGGGTGTTAGCACCCATCAATTCGGGGCCGGGGCCACGGCTTGTGTCGGGCTCGCTGCCGCCTATTGCCGAGTCCTTGTACATGCCGTAGGTATCGCGGTCTTCGTAGTTCATATGTGTCTCCGTTCAGTCAGCCGGTGGTGGATGGGTCAAACGCCGCACCGGCAAATCGACGCCGTGCAGCCAAGATAGGCGCTCCAGCCCGCGGGGTCTGTGCGCCAACGCACCCTGGGCTGCCGCAGCGATGCACGCAGCCGCGACCTATTCGGCGCTATGTACGCCACAGCACAGACGGCCCTCTAGGGCAGGGGCTTCAATGGTGTGTCACAGCGTGCCTGACAACCCTCGTCGAGGGTAGGCCACGTCAAGGAGACAGCTATGTATATCGGTGGCGGCGCAATCCTGATCATCATCTTGATCGTTCTTTTTCTACGCTGAACAGGCGCTCGCCCAGGGGACAGACTGGGTGGGCGCGCGGAAGCCAACGGGCGAATTTCCAAGTACCTGAGCGCGGATACTCAACCGCCCTTACTCCAGATGGGTGTCAGCGCTGTCACTTGGGGAGGGCCGACCAGCAAGGGCTCCACCTCCTGCAGGTAGGCGGCGTAGCTGCTGGTTTTCAGAAAGTCCCGGGACGCTTCTGCGCTCGCATATTGCTGGAAAGCGTAAATCGAGTCTGGGTCGGCATTGTCAAAACAGTAGAAATAGGCGGTATGCCCCGGGTTGGCCGCAATCGCGGGCGCCATATGCCGCTCCCATACCGCGCGGACTTCCTCGCGCCTGCCGGGCTGTGTCTTGTGCTGGATGATGAGTGCGAATGCAGACATAGCGATCTTTTCAGTGGTGGATTCAAGACGCTGAACCTTGCGCCCATTGTGAAATAAGCGCTGCGGTGGGTGCAAGCGGTCAGATGGCGGACAGCCGTTGAGGTACGACGCAGTGCAAAAACCCATCCACTCCTGAATCCATAGCATCTAGCGCAGTATTTATCTGCGCTAGAGCCACTTTTCTTATAAATCCTAGCGTGATACTTCGGCTTGCTGCCGCACCGCCAAGTTCAGCGGCGCGGGCTCCCAGCTCGCCTTGCCCGGCGCGTCCCAGCCGCCGCCCAGCGCGCGAATCAGCGTCACGGTGGACTGGTATTGGGCGGATCTCACGTTCAGCGCCTGGCGGCGGTTGCTGAGTTCGCTGCGGCGAGCGTCCAGCAGGTCCAGCTGGCTGACCAGGCCGTTGCGGTAGCGCGAGTCGGACAGCACGGTGGCGCGGCTGGATGAGGCCACGGCGCGGCCCTGGGCCTGGGCTTGCTGCTCCAATAGGCGCAGTGCAGACAGCTGGTCTTCAACCTCCTGGAACGCCGCCAGCACCTGGCCGCGGTACTGGGCGGTGGCGCCGTCCAGCTGGGCCTGGGCCGCCTGCACACCGGCTTCGCGGCGGCCACCGTCCAGCAGCGGCAAGGACAGCAAAGCACCCACACCCCAAGCGCGGGCCGACCACTTGAACACATCGCCCAGTTCGGGCGACGCAAAGCCGCCGGCTGCGGTGAGCGACAGGCTGGGGAACCAGGCGGCCTGGGCCACACCGACGCGGGCTTGTGCGGCCAGCAGGCTGCTTTGGGCGGCGGCCACGTCGGGCCGGCGCGTCAGCACGGTGGCGGGCACGCCGGCGGGAATTACCGGCAAGGCCGTACTCCAGTCGGCACTACCTAAACTGAAGCTGGAGGCGCTGTCGCCGACCAGCACAGCCAAGGCGTGTTCCAGCGTGGCGCGGCGGCGGTCCAGGGCCAGGGCCTCGGACTCGGTGGCCGCCACTTCGGTCTGCACCCGCACAACATCCAGCTCAGCTACATCGCCAGCGCGGAAGCGGCTTTGGGTGAGCTGCAAAGTGTTGCGGTAGGCATCCACGGTTTCGCGTACCAGTACCCGCTCGGCGTCCAGCGCGCGCAGCGCCAGGTAGGTCTGGGCCACGTCGGCCTGCACCAGCAGGCGGGTACTTTGCAGCAAGGCGGCGCGGGCTTGCGCATCCAGGCTGGCGGCGTCGGTGGCGCGGGCCAGTTTGCCGAACAGGTCGACCTCGTAGGACAGATTCAGGTTGGCACTCAGCAAGGTGCTGGGGGTGCTGCCGTTGGCCGTGCCGGCACCGGCCTGGCGTGTGGCACCGGCACCGGCGCCGAGCTGCAACGCCCGGTCGGATTCGCTGCTGCGCAGCAAGGCACGGGCCTGGGCCAGCCGGGCTGCGGCTTCGGCGATGCCGGTGTTCTGCTGGCTGGCGCGCTCGACCAGCGTGTCCAGTGCGGGGTCGGCAAAAGCGCGCCACCAGGTGCCGCGGTCGCGGGCTTCGGCGGGGGCCGCCTGGGTCCATTGCGCGGCGCCTTCCTTGAACTCGGTGGGCGTGGCCACCAGGGTGGCCGTGTCGATGGCCGGGGCGGTGGCGCAGCCGGCCAGCACCAGGGCGGCCAGCAGCGGAGCCAGGGTATGGGATAAGAGCTTCATGGTGTTTCTCGATTCATTTCTAGGTCAGTCCAGCGGCTGCACGGGTGCGGCCAGCACCGGGCGGGCGGTGGAGCCGCCATGCATGCCATGTCCGCTGTGCACAGGAACAATGGGCGCTTCCACCCCATCCGGCACCGCGCCGTGCAGCTTCAGCGGCTTGTTGCCCGCCAGGCGGCGCATCAGCACGTAGAACACGGGGGTCAGGAACAGGCCGAAAGCGGTCACGCCAATCATTCCGGAGAACACCGCAACCCCCATGGCCGAGCGCATTTCGGCACCCGCGCCAGTGGACAACACCAGGGGCAGCACGCCCATGATGAAGGCCAGCGATGTCATCAGAATCGGCCGCAGGCGCAGGCGGCTGGCTTCGATCGCAGCCTGCACCGGGGTGCGGCCGGCGAACTCCAGCTCGCGGGCAAATTCGACGATCAGGATGGCATTCTTGGCACTCAATCCGACCAACACGATCAACCCGATCTGGGTGAACACATTGTTGTCGCCACCGTGCAGCCAGACACCGGTCATCGCCGCCAGCAAACCCATGGGCACGATCAGGATGATGGCCACCGGCAGGGTCAGGCTTTCGTACTGCGCGGCCAGCACCAGGAACACCAGCAGGATGGCCAGCGGGAACACCAGCAGCGCGGAATTGCCGGCCAGAATTTCCTGGTAGGTCAGCTCGGTCCATTCAAAGGCCATGCCCTTGGGCAAGGTCTCGGCGGCGATGCGTTCGATCGCGTCCTGTGCCTGGCCGCTGGAGTAACCGGGGGCCGGGCCACCGTTCACGTCCGCCGCCAGGTAGCCGTTGTAGCGCATGGCGCGCTCAGGGCCGAAGCTGGCGTTGACCTTCATCAGCGCCGACAGCGGCACCATCTCGCCGGTGGTAGAGCGCACCTTCAGCAGGCCCACGTCTTCGGCACGGGCACGGTACGGCGCATCGGCCTGCACCCGCACGCTGTAGGTACGGCCAAACTTGTTGAAGTCGTTGGCGTACAGGCTGCCCAGGTAGATCTGCATGGTGTCGAAGATGTCGGTCACCGGCACGCCCAGCTGGCGCGCCTTGGTGCGGTCGATGTCGGCATACAGCTGCGGCACGTTGACCTGCCAGCTGGTGAACAAGCCGGCCAGCTCGGGCGTCTGGTAGGCCTTGGCCATGAAGGCTTTCACGGCCTTGTCCATCTCGTCGTAGCCCAGCGAACCGCGGTCTTCCAGCTGCAGCTTGAAGCCGCCGGTGGTACCCAGGCCGGCCACGGGGGGCGGCGGGAACATGGCGATGAATGCATCCTGGATGCTGCCGAAAGCCTGGTTCAGCTGGCCGGCGACGGCACCGCCGCTTTGGTCGGCGCGGGTGCGCTCGGCAAAGGGCTTGAGGGTGGCAAACACGATGCCCGAGTTCGAGCTATTGGTGAAGCCGTTGATCGACAGGCCGGGGAAGGCAATCGCGTCTTCGACGTTCGGGTTCTTCTTGACGATCTCGCCCATGCGCTTGATCACGTCTTCGGTGCGGTCCAGCGTGGCACCGTCGGGCAGCTGGGCAAAGCCGATCAGGTACTGCTTGTCCTGCGCTGGCACGAAGCCGCTGGGCACGGCCTTGAACAGGCCAAAGGTCACGCCGATCAGCGCCAGGTAGATCACCAGCATCAGTGTCTTGCGGCCGATCACGTTCTTCACGCCGCCGCTATAGGCTTCGGAACCGCGGTTGAACATCTTGTTAAAGCCGCGGAACAACCAGCCCAGCGTCTTGTCCATGAAGCGGGTCAACGCGTCCTTGGGCGCATCGTGGCCGCGCAGCAGCAAGGCCGCCAGGGCCGGCGAAAGCGTCAGCGAATTGATCGCCGAGATCACGGTGGAGATGGCAATCGTCACCGCGAACTGCTTGTAGAACTGGCCGGTCAAACCGCTGATAAAGGCCAGCGGCACGAACACCGCCACCAGCACCAGGGCGATGGCGATGATGGGGCCGGACACCTCGCGCATCGCACGGTAGGTGGCGTCGCGCGGCGTCAGGCCGGCTTCGATATTGCGTTCCACGTTTTCCACCACCACGATGGCGTCGTCGACCACGATGCCGATGGCCAGCACCAGGCCGAACAGGCTCAGCGCGTTGATCGAGAAGCCCAGGATGTGCAGCACGGCGAAGGTGCCGATCACCGACACCGGCACGGCCAGCAGCGGAATGATGGAGGCGCGCCAGGTCTGCAGGAACAGAATCACCACCAGCACCACCAGCAGGATGGCTTCGAGCAAGGTGTGCACCACCGAAGTGATGGAGGCACGCACAAACTGCGTGGGGTCGTAGGCGATGCGGAACTCCACGCCCTCGGGCATGTTCTTCTGCAGCTCGTCCATGGTCTTGCGCACATTGGCGGATATGTCCAGCGCATTCGAGCCAGGTGCCTGGAATACACCCATGCCGACGGCCGGGTCGTTGTTCAGCAACGAGCGCAGCGAGTAGTCGGCCGCACCCATTTCCAGCCGGCCGATGTCGCGCAGCCGGGTGATGGCGCCGTCGGCACCGGTCTTGACGATGATCTCGCCAAACTCTTCTTCGCTCTGCAAACGGCCCTGGGCGTTGATCGACAACTGCATGTCGACACCGGCCAGGCCAGGCGACGCGCCGACCACGCCAGCCGCAGCCTGGATGTTCTGGCCACGGATGGCAGCCACCACGTCACTGGCCGACAGGCCGCGCTGGGCAACCTTTTGCGGGTCCAGCCAGACGCGCATCGAATAATCGCCACCGCCAAAAATCTGCACCTGGCCCACGCCCTGGATGCGCGCCAACCGGTCCTTCACGTTCAGCACTGCGTAGTTACGCAGGTAGTTCATGTCGTAGCGGTTGTTAGGCGATGCCAAGTGCACCACCATGGTCAGATCGGGTGCGCTCTTGATGGTGGTGATACCCAGGCGCCGCACTTCCTCGGGCAGGCGCGGCTCGGCTTGCGAGACGCGGTTCTGCACCAGCTGCTGGGCCTTGTCGGGGTCGGTGCCGAGTTTGAAGGTGACGGTCAGGGTCATCACGCCGTCGGTCGTGGCCTGGCTGCCCATGTAGAGCATGCCTTCCACGCCGTTGATGCTTTCTTCCAGTGGCGTGGCCACGGTTTCGGCAATCACCTTGGGATTGGCACCCGGGTACTGGGCGCGCACCACCACGGAGGGCGGCGCGACCTCGGGGTATTCCGAGATCGGCAGGCTGCGCAGTGCGATCAGGCCGGCGATCAGCATCAGCAGCGACAGCACGCCGGCAAAAATCGGCCGGTCGATAAAGAATTTAGATAGATTCATGGTGTGTACTCATCAGATCCAGATCAGGACTGCGCAGCGCCATCGCGCTTGGCTTGCGCTTCGGGTTTAGCGTCCATGGACACAGGTTGCGGGCTGACCAAGGCGCCGGGGCGCACGCGCTGCAGGCCGTTGACCACCAGCTTCTCGCCAGCGGCCAGGCCCTTGCTGACGATGCGCAGGCCGTTCACCGATCCGCCCAAGGTCACCTCGCGGTAGGCCACGGTGTTGTCGGCACCCAGCACCATGACAAACTTCTTGTCCTGGTCGGTGCCCACCGCGCGCTCGTTCACCAGCAAGGCCGACTGGGCTTGGGCCTGGCCCATGCGCAGGCGGGCAAACTGGCCGGGCATCAGGCTGCCATCGGCGTTGTCGAACACCGCGCGGGCCCGCACCGTGCCACTCTTGGCATCCACCTGGTTGTCGACCAGCTGCAGCCGGCCCTTGAACGGGGTGTCGGTGGTAGCGGCCGTGCCCATTTGCACGGGGATGCTGTCCAACGCACGCGTGCCGCCCTGGCCATGCAAGCCCTTGAGGGCGCGGGCAATCACGCCCTCGTCGGCGTCAAAACTGGCGTAGATCGGGCTGATCGAAACCAGCGTGGTCAGCACCGGCGCGCCCGGGCCGGCGGCCACCAGGTTGCCCACGGTGACCTCCAGCTTGCCGACGCGGCCAGATACCGGCGCCCGCACCTGGGTGTAGCCCAGGCTCAGGCGGGTCGACTGCAACGCGGCCTGGGCGGCGCGCAGATTCGCCTCGGCTTCGCGCAGGCTGTTGACCCGCTCGTCCAGCTCGCGCTGGGCAATCGCGCGCTCGTCCCACAGGCGCTTGGATCGCTCGTGTTCGCTGCTAGCATGCGACACGCGGGCCTGGGCGGCGGCCACCTGGGCTTCGCTGCGCTCGACTTCGGCGGCATACGGCGCGGGATCGATGGTGATCAGCAGGTCGCCCTGCTTGACCAGCGCGCCTTCGCGGAAATGCACGGCCTGCACCGCACCGGCGACGCGCGAACGGATGTCGACCCGCTGCACGGCCTCCAGCCGACCCGAGAACTCGTCCCAGGCGTTGATCTGGCTGGATTCCACGGTGGCCACCGACACCGGGATGGCTTGCGGCGCTGCCGGGCTGGGGCCGGCCTCGGCCGGGGTTTGCAGGCCGAACACGATGGTCGCCGCAGCCGCGACCGCGGTCAGCGAGGCGGCGGTGGTCCAGAGGGCGCTGCGGTAGGTGAAGGAGTTGGAGGATTTGGATGCGGACATGGCGGGCCTTTCAAAGAACAAAAACAAAACAGGAATGCGGCGGCCCACCTGGGCGCCAGAGCAGCCAGGAAGGCGGTGGTTTACGGAGGGTTTAAGCGGTGCGGGTCAACAACTGGTCGCCCCATCGGCGACCGGTTTGCCCGGCTTGGATGGCTTGATGCTGGGCTGCGTGGCGTCAAAAAACGCGCGGAACTGCTGCAGCACGGCTGGGCCGCAGGCGCACTCGCTGCTGATCGGCGCGGTCAGCGCGTCGGGCCAGCCCTGGGCCGTCGACAGCAGGCTGTAGGTCACGGCGATGCCGGCAGCGCGCAGGCGTTCGGCATAGGCGCGGGCTTCATCGCGCAGCGGATCGTCAGGGCCGCTGAGCACCAGGGTAGGCGCAATATTCGCCAGGCGGCGGGCGATGCCGGGTACGGCGTAGGGATGCTCTGCATCCATGGCGCAGCGCAGGTACTGGTGCCAGCCATCCGCATATTTGCAGCTGTCGGCGCAGCCGGCCGCCATGCGCTGGGCGGCGGCGGCGCGCAAAGACGCGGTGCCGACGCAGGGGTCGAGCATGGGCGACAGCAGAATCTGCCCGGCCAGCGGCGGGTGGCCGCGGTCGCGCGACATCACCGCCACCGCGGCGGCCAGGTTGCCGCCAGCTTCTTCGCCGGCCAGGAACACACGGGCGCCCTGCCCGGCCAGCTTGACCCGGTGCTTGTAGACCCAGGCCAGCACGTCGTAGCCGGTTTCCACACCTTCAGGGAAAGGATGGACCGGCGCCAGCGGATAGGCCACCGACACCACCACCGCGCCGGCGCTGGCCAGCAGCCGGGCCACGGTCGCGCCGTTGTCCAGCCCGCCTTTGACAAACGCCCCGCCGTGGAAGTGCACCACCAGCGGCGCCGCACCGCCCGGCACGCGCTTGCCGTACATGCGCACATCCACCGCGGGCCGCTGCTCTAAGGCAATGCGGGTGTCGGCTTCTTCAATCGCGGCGGACTTGGGGGTGCTGGAACGGGGTGACATGGTGTTGACCTAGGGAGGTTCGGGTATGTGAAGAAATGTAGTGCGTAGCCGGCGTTGCATAAAGAGGGGGTTTTAGGACTTCTCTGTTTCTGTTTTGCCAACAATCGAGCATCTTTACCATGCGAAGATCCGGCACAGCCTGTGAAGGCCAAGAGTAAGAGGAAAACCTATGGACCAGATACTGACCATGCGCGTGTTTGCAAGGGTGGTGGAGGCAGGCACGTTTACCAAGGCCGCCGATTCGCTGGCCCTGCCCAAGGCCACGGTGACCAAGCAGATCCAGCACCTGGAAGCACGGCTGCGCGTCAAGCTGCTGAACCGCACGACCCGCCGCGTCACGGTAACGGCCGACGGCGCCGCCTATTACGAGCGCACCGCCCGCCTGCTGGCCGACCTGGATGAACTGGAAGCCAGCATGGGCAATGCACAGACCAACCCGCAGGGGCGCTTGCGGGTCGACGTGGGCTCGTCCTTGGCCAGCCTGCTGATCATCCCGGCCCTGTCGACCTTCTTCGACCGCTACCCCGACATTCAGCTGGACCTGGGCGTCAGCGACCGGCCGGTGGATTTGATCGGCGACAACGTGGACTGCGTAATCCGCGGCGGCGAGCTGCTCGACCAGTCACTGGTGGCGCGGCGCATCGGCAACCTGCCGATGATCACCGTGGCCTCGCCCGACTACCTGCGCCGCTTCGGCATGCCGCCCGAACCGCAGGCCCTGGAGCACGGCCACCGTATGGTGAACTTCTTCTCGCCACGTACCGGGCGGATGATGCCGAACGAGTTTGCCAAAGACGGTGTGGAGCTGGCGCTGGACAGCAGCTACCGCATCGCCGTGAACGAGAGCAATGCCTATATGGCGGCCGCGCTGGCCGGGCTGGGCGTGTCGCAGATGGTCACCTTCATGGCCGCGCCGCACCTGGCCGACGGCACGCTGGTGCAGATCCTGCCCGACTGGGCCATACCGTCCATCCCCATCTACGTGGTGTATCCGCCGAACCGCCACCTGAGCGCCAAGGTGCGCTCGTTTGTGGACTGGGCGGCGGATTTGTTTACCAAGCACCCGCATCTGCAGTAAGGTAGTGCCAGCTGAAATTTATGCTTTTTCGGCCTCTAGCGCATATTCCACCAGCGCAAGCAGCTATTAAATAGATAGCAAATCTGTATCCTGGTTACGTCCATGGACCCGTGCAACACGACGCTGCGGCCCCATGCATGGCCCCCCGATGGCGGAGGACAATCCGTCCCACCCCAACCACCCCGTACGGAGGCCCGGCATGCCGCAAGACCCGCTCTCGCACCATCTGACGACCATGGCCTACAACAACGCCTGGGCGAACCACCGGCTGCTGGCGGCCTGTGCGCGGCTGGACCCCACCGAGTTTGTGGCGCCGCGCAGCGGCTTCTTCCCGTCCATCCGGGCCACGCTCAACCACATCCTGACGGTGGACTGGTTCTACGTGGACGCCTTTGAGCGCGAGGCGCGCGGCGAACCGCCCCACCCGCGCATCGCCGAGTTTTTTGAAGTACCCGAGCCCTGCGACAGCTGCCAGGCGGTGCAGGCAGCGCAGCGCGCTGTCGATGCCAGACTGATCGCCTACTGCCAGACGCTGGGCGATGCCAGCCTCTCGCGCGTGGTCACCATCCTGCGCCCCACCGGCACCCAGCAGGAAACCCGCACCCGTCTGCTGGCCCATGTGTTTGAACACCAGATCCACCACCGCGGCCAGGTACACGCCATGCTGTCCAGCACCGCCGTGCCACCACCGCAGCTGGATGAATTCTTCTGCACCATGGACGCACCGCTGCGCCGGCAGGATTTCGCCGAGCTGGGCTTCAGCGAAGCCGCCATCTGGCCTTGAGCCTCCGTAAGGGCTTACACAGCCGGCTCTGTAGCGGCGGTGCCAGCGCCCTGGCTCTGTTCGCGTATCAGCGCCACCAGCGCGCGCAAGCCGGCAGGCAGGTGGCGCCGGCTCGGGTAGTACAGGCACAGGCCGGCGAACGGTGGCGTCCAGTCTTGCAATACCCGCTGCAGGCGTCCGTCGGCCAGGTACGGCGCCACATTCCATTCGGTCAGATAGGCCAGGCCCACGCCAGCTAGCGCGGCCTCCAGCATCAGGTTCGGCTCGTCCAGGGTCAGCGGGCCTTGCACA
The DNA here is from genome assembly GCF_900104385.1 of Rhodoferax sp. OV413. Classification (GTDB taxonomy): domain Bacteria; phylum Pseudomonadota; class Gammaproteobacteria; order Burkholderiales; family Burkholderiaceae_C; genus Rhodoferax_B. The sequence goes on from NZ_FNJA01000004.1 coordinate 149,302, forward strand.
TCCACCTGCTGCGACTCGCCGTGCCGCGCAAATTCCCAGCGATAGATGGCACCGCTGGGCATGCGGCTGCGCACGCAGCGGTGGGTGGCCAGATCGGCCGGTGTACGCGGCGCCGGATGGGCCGCCAAGTAGGCGGGTGTGCCCACAACGGCAAAGCGCTGGCTGGGGCCAAACGGCACGGCCACCATATCCTGCGGCACGGTTTCCGCCAGGCGTATGCCGGCGTCGAAGCCATCCACCACGATGTCCACCAACCGCCCTTCGGTGACGATATCGACCTGCATGTCGGGGTAGCGGCGCAGGTATTCGAGCACGATGGGCGCCATCACCTGGCGCGCCGCGCCCACCGAGGTGTTGATGCGCAGCGTGCCGGCGGGGGTATCGCGGTGGCTGCTGGCCTGCTCCAGCGCGCCGCGGATGGCCGACAAGGCCGGGCCGACTTCGGCCACGAACTGCTCGCCCGCCTCGGACAGCGACACGCTGCGGGTGGTGCGGTGGAACAGTCGCACGCCGATGCGGGCTTCCAGCGCGGCCACGGTTTGGCTCAGCGCCGAGCTGGACATGGCTAGTTCGGTCGCAGCCGCGCGGAAGCTGCGGTGCCGGGCCACGGCCAGCACGGCTTCGAGTTCGGTCAGTCCTGAAGAGCGCATTGTTTAAGTTCCATACACAGCGCATGCAGCTTTGCATGGCTTATCAAAGCAATCCTACACCGCTAATCTTCCAGCCATCCCCCAAAACCCCAGGAATCCACATGCAAACCATAGCCACCATCTACATCGACGGCGCCTTCGTCACACCACACGGCGAAGAGCTGTTTGATCTGTTCAACCCCGCCACCGCCCAGGTAATTGGCCAGGTGCGCCTGGCCGACGCCGAAGATGCGCGCCGGGCGATTGCAGCTGCGAAACGCGCCTTTCCGGCCTTTGCCGCCACCGGCAAGGCCACGCGCATCGCCCTGCTGCGGCGCATGCATGCCGAGGTGCTGGCCCGCGGCGAGGCACTGACGGCCGCCATCGTCGAAGAGTACGGCGCTCCGGTGTCCCGCGCGAAATGGATGGCCGCCCACGCGGCCAGCGTATTGCTGGACGCGGCGCAGCTGCTGGAGGGCTACGACTTCCAGCGCCGCGCGGGCAGCGCCGAGGTGGTGATGCAGCCGCTGGGCGTGGCCGGGCTGATCACGCCCTGGAACAGCAACGCTGGCTTCATCTGCGGCAAGCTGGCTGCGGCCCTGGCGGCCGGCTGCACGGCCGTGGTCAAGCCCAGTGAGATGAGCGCCGGGCAGACCCGCATCGTCAGCGAGGCGCTGCACGCCGCCGGCCTGCCACCGGGCGTGTTCAACATCGTCACCGGCCGGGGCGAAACCGTGGGCGCCGAGATTAGCGCACACCCAGACGTGGCGAAGATCTCGTTCACCGGCTCCACAGCAGTGGGCAAGACCATCTTGCGCGCCGGCGCCGACACGCTGAAGCGGGTGACGCTGGAACTCGGTGGCAAATCGCCCGTCTTGCTGTTCGACGATGCCGACCTGGCCACGGCCGTGCCGTTGGCCATCCAGGCCGGCTTCATGAACAGCGGCCAGGCCTGCATTGCCGGCACCCGCATCCTGGTACCGCAGGCACGCCTGGCCGAGGTTGAGGCGCTGGTACAAACCGTGGTCGGCAACACCCGGGTCGGCGACCCGCGCGCCGCCGATACCGAAGTCGGCCCCATGGTCAGCCAACGGCAATGGGAGCGCGTGCAGCGCTATATCCGCCTCGGCATCGACGAGGGCGCGCAACTGCTGGTCGGTGGCGAAGGCCTGCCGCCGGGGCTAGAGGCCGGCTGGTTTGTGCGCCCGACCGTATTTACCGGCGTGCACAACCAGATGCGGATTGCCCGCGAAGAAATCTTTGGGCCGGTGCTGGTGCTGATTCCCTACCGCGACGAAGAAGAAGCCATCGCGATTGCCAACGACACGCCCTACGGCCTGCAGGCCTATGTGCTGTCGTCCAAACCAGAGCGCGCCCGGGCCGTGGCGGCGCGCATCGACGCGGGCCGTGTGCTGGTCAACACCCTGGCGCACGAGCCGCTGGCACCGTTTGGTGGTTTCAAACAATCGGGCATAGGGCGCGAATACGGCCTGTTCGGGCTAGAGGCGTTTCTGGAGCCCAAGTCGGTACTGGGTCTGCACGCTTGAGTTTGGGTGTTTTCGGCCTCTGGCGCTTATTCCACCAGCGCAAGCGGCTATGCATTCGATAGCAATCTAGCGTATCGGCTTAATCCGCCGGATCTGAAAAGAAGCGGAAAGCATCGCGCCCGGCGAGCTTGGCGTTGTACATGGCCTGGTCGGCGTTGACCAGCATCTCCGACGCGGTTTGCCCGTCTTGCGGGAAGCGGCTGATGCCGATGCTGGCGGTGACGCACAAGGTGTGCGACTGCACGCGGATCGGCTCCTTCAGGCCCAGCAGCAGCTTCTCGGCGATCACGGTCAGGTGTTCGTTGGGTGCGGGCGCGCCCAGCAGCACCACGAACTCATCGCCGCCCAGGCGGGCCACGGTATCGACCTCGCGCGTCATCTGCTGCATGCGTTCGGCCATGGTCTTCAGCACCACATCGCCGACCTCATGGCCCAGGCTATCGTTGATGGACTTGAATGCGTCCAGGTCGATAAACAACAGGCATGCCTGCGAGCCATAGCGGCGGGCGTGGGCCAGGGCCTGCTCCAGCCGCTCCTGGAACAGGCGGCGGTTCGGCAGGTCGGTCAGCATGTCGTGCTGGGCCAGGTGTTCCAGCTCTTCCTGGTTGTCCTGCAGATCGGCCAGTTGCTGGTTGATCTGGTAGTGCATCTGGTGGAAGCTGCGCGCCAGGGTGCCTATCTCGTCCTGCCGTTCCAGGGGCAGTTCGCCGGGCTGCTGGCCGTTGGCAAACCGCTGGGCGGCGCGGGTGATGGCATCCAGCGGGCGGGTCCAGGCGCGCGCCAGTAGCAAGGCCAGCAGCACGCAGGCCAGGCACAGACCGGCAACGATTTGCAGTATCACCTTGCCCAGTTGTTGCGACTCTTCCAGCACCTGGTCCAGAGGCTGGGCCAGGCCCAGGACCAGCCGGTTCTCGGTCGACGCAACGGCGATCTTCTGCTCGATGAAGGCCGCCACTACCGGGTCGGCGGCGTAGCTGTCGGTTCTGGCTTCAAACACCACCTGGTCTTGCTGGCCCTCGACCACAGCCAGGGTGGGTGGGAATTCGTCCTGCACCAGCGTGCGCCGGCCTTTGTCGAAGCCAAAGGTCTTGCTGCTGTCCGGGTGGACCAGGATGTCGCCCTCGCCGTTCGCCAGAAACAGCTTGAACACTGGCGGCAGATCGGCAGCTAGCAGGGCGAACATGCCGTTCAAGTCGACGTTGACCACCACCACACCAATGGCCATGCCTTGCACGTCCATCACCGGCATGGCCAGCTGCAGCGTGGGCTGGTCCAACCCGGCAGCACCACTGCCTTCGTGGTTGATGGTGATGCGCGACAAATAGATGGCACCGGCCGGCAGCTTGAGGGTTTCGGCCACATAGGGGTAATGGCCTTTTTCCTGCAGGTCGTCGCCGTGCACGCGCAGCGCCATCCGGCCCACGCGGTCGACCCGCACCTGCTCCAGCCCGTGGTCGCTGGCCGAGATCACCCGCAGCTGCAGGTAGGAGGGGTGGGCGTCCATCAGCAGCGCGAGCAGCGTGGCCAGTTGCTCGGCTTCGGCTTCGTTCGGCCGCTGCAGCACCGACACCACGCTGGGGTGGCGGGCCAGCACCTGTAGATTGCGCGAGATTTCTTCGTGGGTCAGCAGGATGCGCCGGGCCAGCACCTGGGTGGATGTCAGCAGCTTGTTCTTGGCCGACGCCACCAGCAGGTTGCGGCTGGTCTGGTAGGCATAGAAGCCGGTCAATCCCGCGGCCAACACCCCCACCAGCGCCAACAGCAGCGCCAGCTTGGCGACGATGCCGAACCTCATGGCGCCAGTACCTTGCTGGCGCGGTCGCCCGCCAGGATGCGGGCCCAGAGCAGGTTGCGGCGGTCTTCGCTGTCCACCGGCTCCAGCCAGAGCAGGCGGTCTTCAGGGCTGTCCTCGGGCGCGGCGGAAGTGGTGTTGTCCAGCCCGTGGCGGGTGCGCAGCACCTTGCCGGGCTCGGGCTCCAGCATGTAGTTGATCCAGGCGGCGGCCAGCGTGCGGTTCCTGGCGCCGCGGGTGATGGTCCAGCAGTCCAGCCAGGCCAGAGCGCCCTCTTTGGGAATCACATAGCCCACATCCACCCCGGCCGCCTGCAGCAGCTGCAGCTGCTGGCGGCCGTAGTTGGCAAACATCAGCGATGCCTTGCGGCTGCGGAACAGATCGACCGATTCGTCGGGGTCGATGTAGAAACCGGTCACGTTGCGGCGCAGGGCAATCAGTTGGTCGACCGCCGCCGGCCAGTCTCTGGCCGACAGCTGGAACGGCTTCTTCAGCCCCAGCGAAATAGCAGCCAGCGAGAAGTTGTGGGTACCGCCGTTGTAGGCCACCACCTTGCCCTTGTAGCGCGGGTCCCACAGCGCGCTGATCGAATTGGGCGCCTGCGCGATCTGTTTGCGGTCGTAGATCAAACCCATCTCGGCGTAGGTATAGGGAACGGCGTAGACCGTGCTGCCATGCACCAGGCCCGGAATGGCCCGCAGATCGCGGAAGCGCGGCAGTTGCTTGGCCAGATTCGGCACGGCAGCGGTGGGAACCCCCTGCACCAGGCCCATGCGGATGTAGCGCTGCAGCTCGGCGGTGTTGACCGCAAACAGGTCGAAATCCTGCCCGTTGTTGTGGCTGACCTTCTGCCACAGGTCCACATCCGAATAGATGGTGGTGATCTCCACCTTGCACTGATGCTGCTGCTCGAAGGTCTTGACGATGTCGGGGTCCGCATAACCCACCCAGGCCAGCACCCGCAAGGGCTCGGCAGCATGGGCCGCGGCTGCCAGCGGCGATGCCGCAAGCGCCATACAGAAATGCCGACGGTAAAGAAGGGGCCGATTCATGCGAGGGTGTGGGAGCTATCGGTCTAGGCTGGATCCAGGGCGCGGCTTTTTTGCGCAGATTACACCAGCCAGAACCCCAAAAGATGCTGCGTGAGCCTGACCCCCTGCGGACGAGCCTGCTGTTACATCAATATTTGATAAATGTCACTCGCGCGACAGGTGTGGCACTGCGTATGTGCCAGCAACTTGAAAAAGCAATGAAATAGTGCTCCAGCGCATATTCCTCCTGCGCGGGTAGCTATAGTTTCAAGAGTAAACAGCCCGCTGCCGAACGTAGTCTATGAACGCCTTGAGCTTGCTCGGCTGGTCGTGGCGGCTGGGGTAGTACAGGTAGAAGCCCGGAAACGTGGGCGAATACGCCTGCAGCACCTGCTGCAAGCGCCCAGCCTGCAGGTAGGGCTGTGCCAGCGACTCAAAGGTGTAGGCCAGGCCCACGCCTTCCAGCGCTGCTTCCAGGTTGAACAGGCTGTCGGTGATGGTCAGGTTGCCCCGGGCCTCGTACTCCACCACCCGGCTGTCCAACTGGAATTCCCATTTGTAAATGGCCCCGGTGCTGGCAAAGCGAAAACGCACGCAGTTGTGCTGCGCCAGGTCGTCGGGGTGCACCGGCGCGGGATGCCGCCGCAGGTAGTCCTTTGATGCCACCACCGCCACGGTGACCGGCCCACCCAGGGGGATGGCCACCATGTCGCGGGCCAGGCTTTCGCCCATGCGCACACCGGCATCGAACCCCTGCTCCACGATGTCCACAAAACCCTCGTCGTTGGTCAGCTCGATCTGCACCTGCGGGTACTCGGCCAGAAAGCCCGCCAGCAAGGGCTGCAACACCATGGCGGTGGCAATGCGGGCGGAGTTCAGGCGCAAGGTGCCCGCCGGCCGGCCTTGCAGGGTGTTAATTTCCTCCCCCGCCTCGATCACCTGGCCCAGCGCCGGGCCGACCCGCGCCAGGTAGGCCTGCCCCGCCTCGGTGAGGCTCACGCTGCGCGTGCTGCGGTGCAGCAGCCGCACACCCAGCCGGGCCTCCAGCTGCCGGATGGACTGGCTCAGGGCCGAAGGCGACACCTCCAGCTCGGCAGCCGCCGCCGTGAAGCCCCGGTGCTCCGCCACCTTCCAGAAAGCCATCAGGCCGTCGAATTGTTTGAGTTGCATGCTTTTAAGCATAGCTTCATAAGGCATGAAGTATTGCGCTATTTTTCTTTTGTATTGCGGTCCCTACAGTGCACCAAACCTCCGATGGAACCCACATGCTGAAAAACCGTCCTTCCCCGCCCGCCGCAAGCCTGCTGGCAGCCCTGGGGCTCTGTGCCACCACCTTGTGGCCTGTCCACGCAACCGCCAGCCAGGCGCTGGCACAAAAGTACGCCTGTGTGGCCTGCCACCAGCCCGCCACCAAGACGGTGGGGCCGTCCTGGAAAGACATCCGCGCCAAGTACGGTGACGGCACAACTGCAACGCAACTGGCAGCCACCATCAAAGCTGGAAGCACCGGCAAATGGGGTGCCATGCCCATGCCGCCGCAGCCCAGCATTCCCGATGCCGACCTGCAGACGCTGGCGCAATGGGTGCTGGACGGCCCCCGCCCCTGATCTACATCCCCCCCCTTTTTTAGAGAACTCCACATGCCCACCTTGCACATCAACGGCCGTGACCTCACGGTCGATACCGACCCCGGCACCCCCATCCTCTGGGCCCTGCGCGACACGCTGGGCATGACCGGCACCAAGTTCGGCTGTGGGGCGGCGCTGTGCGGCGCTTGCACCGTGCATCTGGACGGCCAGGCCATCCGCTCGTGCATCACGCCCATCTCCGCCGCCGAGGGCAAAAAAATCAAGACCATCGAGGCCACCACCGATGGCAGCGACCGCGTCGGTGCCGCCGTGCACGCGGCCTGGGTCCAGCATGACGTAGCGCAGTGCGGCTACTGCCAAAGCGGCCAGATCATGAGCGCCACCGCCTTCCTTCAATCGCAGCCCAAGGGCAAGCAACCGACGGCAGCGGAGATCGACGCCGCCATGGCGGGCAACATCTGCCGCTGTGGCACCTATGCCCGCATCCGCGCCGCGGTGGCGGATGCCGCCAAAGCCCTGGCCTGAAGGAGTACCCACCATGATGCCCACCCACATCGACCCCACCGACATGCCCCGCGTGCTGCAACATTTGATGGAACGCTCGAATGCCGACACGGCAGCCACCCTGCCCCGGCGCAGCTTCCTGAAGCTGGCGGGCGTGGGCGGCTTGGCGCTGGGGGCCTTCCCCTACCTGGCCAGCGCCCAAGCCACGGCCTCCGCCACAGCTTCCGCGTTAAAGCCCACCCAGCTGCCCTCGGCCTTTGTGCAGATTGCACCCAATGGCGAAGTCACCGTCACCATCAACCGGCTGGAATTCGGCCAAGGGGTGCAGACCGGGCTGCCGATGATCCTGGCCGAGGAGCTGGATGCCGACTGGAGCCTGGTGCGCAGCAAAAGCGGCACCAACGATGCGGCCTACCACGACCCGATGTTCGGCATGCACCTGACCGGCGGCTCCAACTCGATCAAGAACAGCTTCACCCAGTACCGCGAACTCGGCGCGCGGGCCCGGGCCATGCTGTTGTCTGCCGCCGCCGCACAATGGAACGTGGATGTCGCCATGCTGCGCACGCAGGCCGGCACGGTGATAGGCCCCGGTGGCCGCAAGGCGGGCTATGGCGCACTGGCCGAAGCCGCCATGGCGCTGCCCGTGCCAGAGAAAGTCACGCTGAAAGACCCGAAAGACTTTCGCATCATCGGCCAGCCCACCACGCGCCTGGATGCGCGCGCCAAGAGCAGCGGGCGGCAGGACTTCGGCATCGACGTGAAGCACCCCGGCCAGCTCACCGCCGTGGTGGCGCGCCCACCGGTGTTCGGAGCCCGCCTGGCCTCGGTGGACGACAGCGCAGCACGCGCCGTCAAAGGCGTGAAAGCGGTGTTCCGCATACCGGTAGACCTGGGCGGCGAAGGTGTAGCCGTGGTGGCCGACGGCTACTGGCCCGCCAAGCTGGGGCGCGACGCGCTGAAGCTGCAATGGGATACGTCCGCCGTCGAGAAGGTAGACAGCGAGAAGCAACTGGCGCAGTACCGGGCGCTGGCCCAGCAGTCCGGCCCGCGCAAGTTCGACGCCGACCTTTCGGCGCTGGACAAGGCCCCGCATCACATCGAGGCCGAATTCCTGTTTCCGTATCTGGCCCATGCGCCGATGGAGCCGCTGAACTGCACCGTCCGGCTGGCGGGCGACAGCGCCGAGCTGTGGGTCGGCACCCAAAGCGCCGGGCTGGACGCGGCAGCGGCGGCCAAGGCGCTGGGCCTGAAGCCCGAGCAGGTGAAAGTGAACGTGCAGATGGCCGGAGGCGGCTTTGGTCGGCGCTTTGTGGGCAGCAGCGACTACGTGGTCGAGGCCTGCCAGATCACCAAGGCCGCGCGCACCGCGGGCCTGAACGTACCCGTGCGCCTGCTGTGGAGCCGGGAAGACGACATCAAGGGCGGCTACTACCGCCCCATGCACCTGCACCGCGCGCACATCGGCTTCGACGCACGCGGCAAGGTGCTGGCCTGGGACCACACCATCGTGGGCCAGTCCATCCTGGTGGGAACGGTCTTCGAATCGTTCCAGGTGAAAGATGGCATCGATGCCACGGCCACCGAGGGCATGCGCGACCCGTATGACCTGCCCATGCGCCTGACCGTGCACCACCCCAAGCTGAACGTGCCGGTACTGTGGTGGCGCAGCGTGGGCTCCACGCACACCGCGTTCGTGATGGAGACCCTGCTCGACGACATCGCGCGCAGCAGCAAGCAAGACCCGGTGGCCTACCGGATGGCCCTGTTTGGCGACAAGCATCCACGCCACCGCGCGGCCTTGCAACTGGCGGTAGACCGCAGCGGTTATGGCAAGACCACGCTGCCCCCAGGCCGCGCCTGGGGCGTGGCCGTGCACGAATCGTTTGAGACCGTGGTGGCCTACGTGGTCGAGGCCTCGGTGCAGGACGGGCAACCGGTGCTGCACCGCGCCACGGCGGGCGTGCACTGCAACCTGGCCGTCAACCCACGCAGCATCGAGGCGCAGATCCAGGGCGCGGCTGTCATGGGCTTGTCGATGTGCCTGCCCGGCGCGGCCATCACGCTCAAAGACGGCGTGGTGGAGCAAAGCAATTTCGGCGACTTCGCCGTGGCCCGCATCACCGACATACCCGCGTTCGCGGTGCACATCGTGCCCAGTGCGGAGCCGCCCAAAGGCGTGGGCGAGCCCGGCCTGCCGCCACTGGCACCGGCGTTTGCCAACGCGATTGCGCTCCTCACAGGCAAGTCCTTGCGGCAGTTGCCGTTCAACCTCGCCTAGGGCGCAGACCATGGAAGACCTCGACACCCTGGTCTTACGCACCGCGGTAGCCTGGCAGGCCCAGGGGCTACCGGTGGTGCTGGTCACCGTGGCGCGCACCTGGGGCTCCTCGCCCCGGCCACCCGGCTCGCTCATGGCCATCAACGGGCGCGGGGAGACCGTTGGCTCGGTCTCGGGCGGCTGTATCGAAGACGACCTGATCCTGCGTATCCGAGAGGGTGGCGTGCAAGCGGCCTGCGCGACGGACACGCCCGCAGTGCTGCGCTACGGCATATCCGCCGACGCAGCCCACCGCTTCGGCCTGCCCTGCGGCGGCACGGTGGAACTGGTGCTGGAGCCGGTGTCGCCCCGCAGCCAGCTGGAGGCGCTGCTGCAGGCCTGCCTACAACGGCGCAGTACCGAGCGGCGGCTGGACCTGCGCACCGGCGAGGTGGCATTGGGCGCAGGCCACCGGGACGGTGTGCCTGTTTTGAGCGACACCCACCTCACCACCCACCTGGGGCCACAGGCCCGCATCATCGTGATCGGGGCTGGGGACTTGTCGCGCTTTCTGTGCCAGATGGCGCTGGGCCTGGGCTTTGAGGTGATCGTCTGCGACCCGCGCGAAGAACACCGTGCGGGCTGGGCGCTAGACGGCGTGCAGCTCAGCCACGAGATGCCCGACGACCTGGTGCTGCGCTTGAAGCCCGATGCCCGCACCGCCGTGGTCGCCCTCACCCACGACCCCAAGCTGGACGATCTGGCGCTGATCGACGCGCTGCAGTCCGATGCTTTCTACGTAGGCGCCATCGGCTCGCGGCGCAACAGCGCGCTGCGCCATGAGCGGCTGCGCACGCATTTCGACATCTCCGAACCCGCGCTGCATGCACTGCACGGCCCAGCGGGCCTGTACATAGGCAGCAAAACCCCCGCCGAAATCGCCCTGTCCATCATGGCCGAGGTGGTGGCGGTGAAGAACGGCATCCGCCAGCCCGCCCCCACACCGGTCGCCATAGGTAAGCAGAGTAAGCAGAGCAAGCAGGACAAGCACGGCGAAGAAAGTGCCGGCTTTCCAGGCTGTGAAGTGGTGGTGTGATCGCCACCCTTCTGGCTCCGGCTTACCAGCCTTGAAGAAAATCTTCACAAGGCATGCAGCATTGGGCTATTTTTCTTTTGAATGCACCGACCTACAGTGCCATATGTTCAACAGGAAGCCCACATGCACAACGTCTTAATCATCCATGCCCACCAGTTCTACGAAGGCATTTCCACCGGCAAACTCAACGCGGCCATGGCCGAGGTGGTGCAGCAGGAGATGGAGCAGCGCGGCTACACCGTGCAGCACACCCACATCGAAAAAGGCTACACGGTAGCCGACGAGGTAGCCAAACACCTGTGGGCCGACCTGATCATTCTGCAGTCGCCCGTGTACTGGTTTGGCATGCCGTGGATCTACAAAAAGTACGTAGACGAGGTGTTTACCGCGGGCATGCTGCAGGGCAACTTCATCACCGGAGATGGCCGCACCCGCACCGACCCGACTCGGCAGTACGGCTCGGGCGGTTTGCTGCAAGGCAAGCAGTACATGGTGTCACTGACCTGGAATGCGCCGCAAGAGGCATTCGACAACCCGGCGCAAGACCTGTTCAAAGGCAAATCGGTAGACGACGTGCTGGTGGCCAACACCGCCAACTATGCGTTTAGCGGCATGGAGGTACTGCCGTCGTTCTCATGCTTCGACGTATTCAAGGCTCCGACCATCGAGGATGACATGGCGCGGCTGCGCGCACATCTGGCCGAGTTTGTGGTTGATTCTGAGTGCCTTATAGGGGTCTAGCGCATATTCCATATGCGCAAGCAGCTATTATTTAAGTAGCACCCTACTCCGCGCCGTGCATCTGCCCGTCGATGTAATACCAGCGCCCATCCTGCCGCACAAAGCGGCTGGTCTCGTGCATGCGTTCCGCGCGCCCGCCATCGCGGCAGCGCGCGACGAACTCGACCACACCGGCGTCGCCGGCCTCCATCGCATGGCGCACTTCCAGGCCCAGCCACTTGACCGGTGGCAGCTCCAGATCGCCGGGCGCGGTGGACGGGTGCCAGGTAAACAGCAAGTACTCCAGCAGACCCAGCACATAGCCGCTGTAGCGCGAGCGCATCAGCGCCTCGGCCGTGGGCGCGTAAATACCTGCATCCATGCCCTTGTGCCAGGGCGCGCAGCACTCGGCATAGGGCTTGCCGCTGTCGCAAGGGCAAGGGGCGTGGGCGGGATGCAGGTTTTTCTTCATAGGCGGAGGAGCTTACTTCTTGCGCGCGGCGATGGATTTTTCGGCGGTAGCCACCAGCTCGGCGCCAATCGTCTTCTTCCACTTGTCGTACACCGGGCGGGTGGCGGACACGAAGGCCGCACGCTCTTCGGACGACAGCTTGGTCACGGTCACGCCCAGCGCGCCCAGGTCTTTCAGCAACGGCTGGTCGGCTTCGACCAGGCCTTTGCGGGCGATCACGATCTGGTCGCGGGCGGCATCCAGCGCAGCCTGCTTGACGATGGCGCGGTCGGCCTCGGTCCAGCTGGCCCAGATCTCCTTGTTGACCACAAACACCAGCGGGTCGGCCACGTAGCCCCACATGGTCACGTGCTTTTGCGCCACGTTCTGCAGCTTGGCGGCGGTGTAGATGGAGATCGGGTTCTCTTGCCCGTCCACCGCGCCGGTGGCCAGCGCGGGCTGCGCGTCGGCCCAGCTCATTTGCGTGGGGTTCGCGCCCATGGCGGTAAAGGTTTCCTGGAACAGCGGCGAGCCAACGACGCGGATTTTCAAGCCCTTCAGGTCGGCGGGTTTGTGGATCGCCAGCTTGGAATTGCTGATTTCGCGGTAGCCGTTTTCACCAAAGGCCAGGGGCACAACGCCGGCCTTGTCGATGATCTTGAAGATGTCCTTGCCGACTTGGCCTTGGGTCAGCGAGTCGATGGCGGCGTAGTCGGGCATCAGGAACGGCAGCGAGAACAGGTTCAGCTCTTTCACCTGCGGCGACCAGTTGATGGTGGAGCCGATGGCCATGTCGATCACGCCCTGGCGCAGCGCCGAGAACTCGCGCGTCTGGTCGCCCTGGATCAGCGACACGCCCGGGTACAGCTTGATGTTGATGCGGCCCTGGGTGCGCTCGCGGACCATATTGGCCCAGATCTCGCCGCCCTTGCCCCAGGGAAAGGCGGTGCCCAGCACCAGCGACATCTTGTACTCGGGCTTATAGGTTTGGGCGATGCTGCCGGTGGTGGCCAGCATGGCGGCAGTGGCCACGGCCAAAGCCAGGAAGGAACGAACTTTCATTTTTGTCTCCGGTTTAAAAATCAGTAACCAAGATGGTGAGGGAGCCAGAGTGCGAGTTGCGGGAAAGCAATCACCAGCACCATCACCAAGAACATCGAAAACAGCATCCAGCCGACCCAGGGCACGGTCTCTTCCATGCGCACCTTGGCGATGCGGCAAGAGACCATCAGATTCACGGCCAGCGGCGGCGTGAACTGGCCGAGCGCGACCTTCAGGGTCAGGATCACGCCGAACCACACCAAATCCCAGTGGTAGTGCGTGGCAATCGGCAGCAGCAGCGGCACGAAGATCAAAAAGATCGACACGCCGTCGAGGAACATGCCCACTGTGACCAGCATCACGATCAGCAGCGCCAGCACGCCGTACTCGCCCAGGCCGGAATTCACAATGGCGTTGGTAATCGGGTCGATCACGCCCAGGGTCGACAGCGAATAGGCAAAGATGCCGGCCAGCGACACCACCAGCAGAATCACCGCCGACAGTTCGCCGGATTCGCGCAGGATGGGGAACAGGTCGCGCACGGTCATCGTGCGGTGGATGAACATGCCGACGAACAGGCCGTAGAACACCGCCACCACCGCCGCCTCGGTCGGCGTGAACCAGCCGGCGCGCATACCGCCCAGAATCAGCACCGGCGCGGCCAAGCCCCAGATGGCATCGCGCAGGCTGGCCCAGAACGGGGGCCTTGGCAGAGTAGATTCCAGCGCACCCATTTTGTGTTTGCGCGACAGCCAGACCGCGGGCACGATCAGCGCCAGGCCGGCCAGCACACCGGGGATCATGCCGGCCGCGAACAGCGCCGGCACCGAGGCGCCGGGTACCAGGATCGAATAGACGATGAAGGCAATCGACGGCGGAATCAGGATGTCGGTAGCCGCCGCAGCGCCCACTACGCTGGCTGAGAACGCCGGCGGGTAGCCGGCCTTGTTCATCGCCGTGATCATCACCGCGCCCACGGCCGCCGCACAGGCCGGGCCGGAGCCGGATATGCCACCCAGAAACATCGCCACCGCAATCGCCACCAGCGGCAGCATGCCGGGGCCACGCCCTACCACTGCCACGGCAAAGTTCACCAGCCGACCGGCCACACCCGAGCGGTCGAAGATCGAGCCCACCAGCACAAACATCGGGATCGCCAGCAGCGGGTACTTGCCCAGGCCGGCGTAGAAGTTCTGCGGCACGGCCAGCAAGCCAAACCACTGGCTGCTGCTATTGGCAATCGCAATCGCCGCGGCGCCGGCCAGGCCCAGGGCCACGCCAATCGGCACGCCCATCAGCATCATGATGATGAAAGTCAAAAATAGCAGCGTGGTGATCATGCCTCGCGCCCCCGGTGGATGAACAGGCCCACAGCGCGCAGCGCAATGCCCAGCGACAAAATCGGCAGCCACATCGAATACCACCAGGCCGGCAGGCCGATGCCGGGCGTGGTTTCTTCAAAGCGGTAGTCGTCCCACACCATGCGGATGCTCAAAGTGCCGATCAGCGTGAACAGAATCGCCACCATCACCGCGCCAAAGCGCGACAGGCCTTTGCGCCGCGCCATGCTGCCGCTGTCGGAAAAGTATTCGATGCGGATATGCCGATCCCGCGCCACGGCGGCCGAGGCGGCCACCAGGGTCAGCGCGATCATCAGGAACACCGAGATTTCCTCGGTCCAGGCAAACGACTCGTTGGTGAAGTAGCGCGCCAGCACATTGGCAAAGGTGATCAGCGCCAGCGCGCCCATCACCAGCACAGTCAGCCAGTCTTCGATCTTCAAAGGGACGATGGTCTGGGGGTCGGGTTCAGGGGCGTCGACGGCGGGCGTGTCTGGCCCAGGCTGGGAGTCGGAGGACATACGGGTCAGGGGATGTGAGAGACAGGGCCAAACTCGGCCCACCGGGCGCGTGACAGAGGCAACGGCGCGGCAAAAAACCAGCCGGCATCATAACTTTGTTACACCCCCTGCCGCCCCCGAACACCCTAGGGTTTACGCGATGTAAACCGACATCCGTTGTCCATCCAAAAGCAATGGATTCCCTGTCGCTCAGGCCCCCGGTGCCCGCAGGGCCTCACTCAGCTGGTCAACCACCTCGGCCCAGTCCGAATCCTGCAGCAAGGCCTCGCGCAGAAACGCGGCCTGCGCGGGCGACCAGAAGGTTGCGTCCGGCAACTGGATGTTGCCAGCCAGCGGTGAGTGCATGGCCAGAAAGTGGGCAATGCTTTGCGCATCAGAAGGAAGTCCCAACTGGGCGAAAAGCTCGGTGAAGCGGTGTGTAGATGTGTCCATGCCTTACCTTACTGCATTTTGGGCGCCGGGGCGATAGGACAGGGGCTCAGAGGGGCGGGGCGAGCCGGGTACGCTCCATGGCAAGGGATGACTCTGTAAACCCCAGTTTCTTGAAGAACTCCGCTGCGCCATCTCTGCCCGCCCGCAGTACCCAGGTGATGGTTTTGTCCGAACCGATGATTTCATCTACCAAGGCTTGGCCAATGCCTTGTCTACGGAACGGTGCGGCTACAACGACCATCGATAAATACCCGTTCGATATCCCGTCCGTGATGGCACGAGCAAACCCGACAAGCTGGTTATCAACCAAGGCCACGACAACGCGTTGCGATGCGGAAACCAGTTGCGCAAGTTGTTCCACATCGCCAATGCGGTGCCCCCAGCCATGGTTGGTAAGAAGGCGGTAAACGCTATCGAGGTCTGACGTGGAAATACTCCGCACTTCCATCTTTTCTCCTTAGCCGACTAGCGCCGCTTCTTGGTGATTTTGACAACACGCTGAGCGGTAATGCCCAGCGCCGCCCGGGCCAGCGCATCCGCCTCGCCGTTGCGGTGCTGCGGTATCCACAGCAGCTCGGCCTGGTCGAACGACTGGAACAGCGTCCGCACCGCATCGAACAAGTCCGCCAGCCGCGCGATCGGCTTGGCGTTGGGGTCGGTAATTTGCTCCACCACCACGCTGTTGTCGCAATGCACCCGCAACGCGCGGGCGCCGCGGGCTTGCAGCTCCTGCAGCGCCGCCATCAGTGCGCGTAGCTCGGCTTCGTTGTTGCAGCCTTGTAGCTGCGGTGCCAGGGACAGCGTGTGGCGCGTGCCATCGGGTGCGATCAGCAGCACGCCCAGGCCAATGCGGCCGGGGTTGGGCACGGCGCTGCCGTCACAGTAAACAATCCAGGGGTCCATGGGCGGTCTTCAGTCGGGCCCGCATTCTGCAACAAACCCTGGTCGGGACAACTCAGTAGGTCTTGTACGGCAGGAACTTGCCCGACAGCACCACCTTGACGCGGTCGCCCTTGGGGTCGGGCTGGCGCTCGATGTCCATGCTGAAGTCGATGGCGCTCATGATGCCGTCGCCAAACTCCTCGTGGATCAGCTCCTTGATGGTCGTGCCGTAGACGCTGACGATCTCGTACCAGCGGTAGATCAGCGGGTCGGTCGGCACGGGGGTGGGCAGCGAGCCCTTGTACGGCACCACCTGCAGCCACTTCTGCTCTTCGCTGCTCAGGCCGAAGATCTTGCCGATGACCTTGGCCTGCTCCGGCGTGCAGGTCATCTGGCCCAGGCAGGCGGCCGTAGTCCATTCCTTGGACTGGCCGACCTTCTTCGCCACGGCGGCCCACTGGATGCCTTTGGCGACCTTGACGGTGATGATCTTCTCGGTAATGTCATTGCGGTTCATCGTTGCTCCTGGCTGGGTTTATGAAAAACAGTATCTTTTTGATAGCAGCTGCCGCAGGCAATATCTGCGCCAGCTGCCGATTGGAAGCCCAACTTTTTTCTATAAACCCATAGCACTCAGCGAAGCATGCTCGTCCGGGCGTCGCCCCAGCGGCCAATGGAATTTGCGCTCAGCCTCGGCAATCGCCAGGTCGTTGATGCTGGCAAAGCGCCAGGCCATCAGGCCGTGTTCGGTGAATTCCCAATTTTCGTTGCCGTAGCTGCGGAACCACTGGCCGGTGGCGTCATGCCATTCGTAGGCAAAACGCACGGCGATGCGGTTGCCCGCGTGCGCCCAGAGTTCCTTGACCAGGCGGTAGTCCAGCTCCTTGGCCCATTTACGCGTCAAGAACTGGTGTACCTCGGCGCGGCCGGTGGGAAAGTCGGAGCGGTTGCGCCAGCGCGTGTCCTCGGTATAGACCTGGACCACGCGGTCCGGGTCGCGGCTGTTCCAGGCGTCTTCGGCCATGCGGGTTTTTTGGGTGGCCGAGTCGAAAGTGAATGGCGGCAGCGGGGGTTTGGTTTCCATGGGGTCTCCTCAAAGGTTGGTGGCGTGGTGGTGTACCGGGTGTAGCAAGGTGTCGGCGACGAGGTGCATGCCGCGCTCGCACTCGTCCAGCGTGGTCGGGCCGCCGAGGCAGATGCGCACCGCATCCGGCGGGTCACCATCGGTGGAAAACGCGGCGCTGGCCACCACACCCACACCCTGGCTGCGCAGATGCGCGGCCAGCTCGACCGGGCTCCAGCCCTCGGCGACGGGCAGCCACAGGTGGAAGGACTCGGGGTGACCCAGCATGCCGTACGGCGCCAGATAGCGCTCGGCAATCGCCTGGCGCGCGGTGCATTCGTCGCGGATGGCGTTCAGCATCGCATCGGCCGTACCGTCTTCGACCCAGAAGGTGGCCAACGCATTGGTGAACGGCGAGGCCATTACCGTGGTGGCGCGCATCGCGCCGGCCAGGCGCTGCGACTGGCGCTCGCCTGGGGAGCACACATAGGCGTTGCGCAGACCGGCGCCAAAGCATTTGGAAAAGCCGGTGATGTAGTAGGTCAGGCCCGGCGCCAAGGTAGCCATGGCCGGCGGAAGCTCTCTGGGCAACATCGCATACGCGTCGTCTTCAATAATCGGAATCGCGTAGCGCAACGCCACGTCGGCCAGCGCTTCACGCCGGGAGCGGCTGACGGTGGCGGTGGTCGGATTCAGCAAGGTCGGGTTGCAGTACAGCGCCTTGGGGTGCAGGGTCTTGCAGGCGTGCTCGAAGGCTTCGGCGCTGGGGCCGTCGTCGTCCAGCGGCAGCGCGTGCAGCTGGATGCCGAGCTGGGCGGCGATGGCCTTCACGCCGGGATAGGTCAGCGCCTCGACGCAGACCAGCTCGCCGGGCCGCGCCAGCTGCGAGAACAGCGCCGTCAGCACGCTGTGGATGCCGGGACAGACCAGCACCTGCTCGACCCGGCAGGTTGGCAGGCGCCGGCGCAGCCACTGCGCCGCCACCTCGCGGTCGTGCAAGGTGCCGCCAAAGTCCTGGTAGCGCAGCAGCGCATACAGGTCGGCACTGGCCAGCACACCGGCGGCCGAGTCGTGCATATGCGCCAGCAGCACCGGGTCTTGCGGCTCGGGCGGCAAGTTCATGGTCATCTCGGCCGCGCTGCCGCCGCGCAGCGGCAGGCTGGGGCTAGAGCCGCGCACATAGGTACCCATGCCGGCATGGGTGTCGATCAGGCCGCGCTTGCGCGCCTCGCTGTAGCCGCGCGCAACGGTGGTGTAGTTGAGCTGCAGGTCTTCGGCCAGCTCGCGCAGCGTCGGCAGCCGGTCGCGCGCCATCAGGCGGCCGGTACGCACGTCGTCGGCAATCAGGTCGGCAATCAGCAGATAGGCCGGCTTGTCGCTCTTCTGCAGCTTCTTGGTCCAGTGGACGGGAGTCTTATTCATAGCGTGTGACCGGGTCGTTCAACTTGATCGCATGACTTGATCGCATGCACATGCAATCAACGATGCAAGTTCCGAGCCTGTCCACTCTCGCAAAAACGCATCCTGCCGGTGCGTAAAAACCATTTATCGGGTGCATTGATCGCATGGCAAATGCATTAAGCCGGTGCACTGTTGGCGCTGCAAAAACGGGGATTCCAAGCCCGCAAAAAATATTTCAGGCGGCCCGGAGTTGCCCAGCATGGTTGATGGCGACTTGATCGCATGGCCGGGCCTGGTCGGTGGCACAGAGCATGCAAAAAGCTGGGGCGCTTCCCTTTCATCCACCCTCTTTTTTCCACTGGAGCCCCCATGCCAAAAGTCACCAAGCCCGCGAACGCCAAAGGCGATTTCCTCGTCGACTATGAAGAAAAAGTCTTTGAAGACGTGAAGGCCGACCCGGGCCAGAAAGCCCTGGTCACCTTCCACACCGTGGCCTTTGAAGGCTCGATCGGCTTCGTCAACCTGCTGCAGGCCACCCGGCTGCTGCGCAAGGGTTTCGAGACCTCGGTGCTGCTGTATGGCCCGGGTGTCACCCTGGGCGTGCAGCGCGGCTTTCCGACGCTGGGCGACGAAGCCTTCCCCGGCCACCAGAACTTCAACAACCAGATCACCAAGTTCATAGCCGAGGGCGGCAAGGTCTACGCCTGCCGCTTTGCGCTGCAGGCGCTGTACGGCCACGGCGAAGGCGCGCTGATCGAAGGCATACGCCCGATCAGCCCGCTGGATGTGCTGGACATCGTGCTGCTGCACAAGAAGGCCAACGCCGTCATTTTGGACACCTGGACTCTGTAAATGGCTGCCACACCCACCACAGTACGTGCGGCGGCGGTGCAGATCGCCCCGGACTTTGAACGCCCGGAAGGCACGCTGGAACGGGTGTGCGCCGCCATCGACGAGGCCGCCAGCAAGGGCGTTCAGATCATGGTCTTCCCCGAGACCTTCATGCCTTACTACCCCTACTTCTCGTTCGTACTGCCGCCGGTGCTGCAGGGCGCGCCACACTTGAAGCTGTACGAGCGCGCAGTGGTGGTGCCCGGCCCGGTGACTGCCGCCGTGGCCGAGCGCGCCCGCGCCCACGGCATCGTCGTGGTGCTGGGCGTCAACGAGCGCGACCATGGCAGCCTGTACAACACCCAGCTGGTATTCGATGCCGATGGCAGCCTGGCGCTGAAGCGCCGCAAGATTACGCCCACTTATCACGAGCGCATGGTCTGGGGCATGGGCGATGGCGCCGGTCTGAAAGTGGTCGACACCGCTGTCGGCAGAGTCGGCGCCCTGGCCTGCTGGGAGCACTACAACCCGCTGGCCCGCTACAGCCTGATGGCGCAGCACGAGGAAATCCACTGCGCCCAGTTCCCCGGCTCGCTGGTCGGGCCGATCTTTGCCGAGCAGATGGAGGTCACCATCCGCCACCACGCCCTCGAATCCGGCTGCTTCGTCATCAATGCCACCGGCTGGCTGACGGACGCGCAAATCATGGCCATCACGCCCGACACGGCGCTGCAAAAAGCGCTGCGCGGCGGCTGCCATACGGCCATCATTTCGCCCGAAGGCAAGCACCTGGTGCCGCCGCTGACCGAGGGCGAAGGCATGGTGATCGCCGACCTGGACATGGCGCTGATCACCAAGCGCAAACGCATGATGGATTCGGTCGGCCACTATGCCCGGCCCGAGCTGCTGGGCCTGGTGCTGAACGACCGCCCCGCCGTGCCTATGCAACGCATGGCGGCCACCTCTTCCACTTCTGAAAGCCTGTATGAACCCCAGCCTCCAGCCCATGAATCGTGAGTTGATGACCGAGCTGCAGTCCTTCGGGCTGCGGCTGGTGGACCCCAGCGCCGGCGTCGCCAGCCGCAAGGGCGGCGCGGGGCCAAGCGACCACAAGGCGGTGACGGTGGACGGCCACACCATCATGGTGCCGGTGCACACCTCCACCGCGTGGAACTCGCCGTTCACCGCGCAGGCGCCCGATGCGCAAGGCCGCAGCGTGGTGACGCGGGGCAGCATCCCGATTGCCAGCATCAGCTTCCCCAAGCAGCCGCGCTTCTACGCGATGCAGACCCTGGACGGCGTGCCCTACTCGCACATCGCCACCTTACACGGCGCCGACGTGCTGGCCACCACGGTGCTGCAAACCTGCATCCGCTACGAGAGCCGCAAGAAGACCTGCAAGTTCTGCGCAATCGGCCAGTCGCTGGCGGCAGGCCGCACCATTGCCCACAAGACGCCGCAGCAGCTGGCCGAAGTGGCCCGCGCCGCCGTTCTGCTGGACGGTGTGAAGCACATGGTGATGACCACCGGCACGCCGAACGCCACCGACCGCGGTGCCCAGGTGCTGTGCGACAGCGCGTTCGCCATCAAGGCCGCGGTCAACATCCCCATCCAGGGCCAGTGCGAGCCGCCGGACAAGGATGTGTGGTTCGACCGCATGCTGGCTTCGGGCATCGACACGCTGGGCATGCACCTGGAAGTGGTGACGCCGGAGCTGCGCGAAAAAATCATGCCCGGCAAGGTCCAGGTGCCGATCAGCCGCTACATGGAAGCGTTTGAGGCCTCGGTACGCGTCTTCGGCCGCGGCCAGGTCAGCACCTACATCCTGGCCGGCCTGGGCGATACCCGCGAGGCGATTCTGCAGATCTGCGACCAGCTGCTGGCGCTGGGCGTGTACCCGTTTGTCGTGCCCTTTGTGCCCATCAGCGGCACGCCGTTGGAGGACCACGCCGCGCCGTCGCCGGAGTTCATGCAGTCCATCCTGCAGCCGCTGGGCCGCAGCGTGGCCGCGGCAAACCTGCGCTCCAGCGACATCAAGGCCGGCTGTGGCAAGTGCGGCGCGTGCTCCTCCTTGTCTGTGTACGAAACCTGAAGGAGGCCGCCATGCTCTGCATCGACGACGTATTGGAAACCCCGCCTGCCTGGGCGCCGGTCGAGTTCCGGGTGCGCGCCGCCTGCCAGGACTGGGAACAGCGCGAAGCCCATGCGCTACGCCGGGCGGTGTTCTGCATCGAGCAAGGCATCTTCAGCGGCGACGACCGCGATGCCATCGACGACCACGCGCAGCTGCTGGTGGCGATGTCGTGCAACGGTGGCATGCCGGACCAGGTAGTGGGCACCGTACGCATCCATGAGAAATCGCCCGGCCTGTGGTGGGGCTCGCGGCTGGCGGTGCATCCCTCGTTTCGCAGCCAGGGCAATCTGGGCGCGACGCTGATCCGCCTGGCGGTGAGCCGCGCCCATGCGCAGGGCTGCCATACCTTTCTGGCCCATGTGCAAGCGCAGAACGCGCCGCTGTTCCGGCGTCTCAAATGGCAGCAACTGGCCGAACTCAGCATCCACGGACGGCCGCACTGCGAGATGCAGGCCGACCTGGCCGCCTACCCGCCCTGCTTCGACCCGGTCAGCGGCTTTGTGACGCGTGCGCGGAGCTCGCTATGAGTGCCGAGCAGCTCTGCAACTTCCTGCGCGACAGCCGCGGCTTCGCCCACAAGCGCGACATTAGCGACATCGTCACCGCGCTGGGTGCAGCCCTGCCCGGCGGCGGCGCGGCGCTGGCCCAGGCCGTGCCGCTGGGCGACGACTGCGCCGCCATCCCCGACGGCCACGGCGGCTACCTGCTGTTCGCCATCGAAGGCCTGGTGGAAGACTTCATTGAGCGCATGCCCTGGTTTGCTGGCTACTGCAGCCTGATGGTAAATGTGAGCGACATCTACGCCATGGGCGGCCGCCCGACTGCGGTGGTGAATGCGCTGTGGAGCCAGGGCATGGACCCGGCCGGTGCGATGCTGCAAGGCATGGCGCAGGCGTCAACGGCTTACGGCGTGCCCATCGTCGGCGGCCACAGCAATAACCGCAGCGAGCGGCCACAGCTGGCCGTCGCCATACTCGGCCGCGCCAAGACCTTGCTGACCAGCTTCAACGCCCGTCCCGGCGACAAGCTGGTGATGGCGGTAGACCTGCGCGGCGCCTTTGAGGAACCCTTCCCCTACTGGAACGCATCCACCCGCGCCCCTTCGGCCCGGCTGCGTGGCGACCTGGAACTGCTGCCACGCTTCGCCGAAGACGGCCTGTGCGATGCCGCCAAAGACATCAGCATGGCCGGTGCAGTCGGCACGGCGATGATGCTGCTCGAATGCTCGCAGGTCGGCGCTGTCATCGACGTCGATGCGATTCCACGCCCCGAAGGCGTACCACTGCAACGCTGGCTCACCGCCTTCCCCAGCTACGGCTTCGTGCTGAGCGTGCGGCCCGAGCATCTGGGCGAAGTAATGACGCGCTTTGCGGTGCGCGACATCGCCTGCGGCGTGGTTGGCGAAGTCACGACCCGCCGCCAGGTGCATCTGCGCCAAGGCGACAGCCAGGCCTTGCTGTGGGACTTCACTGAGGACGCCTTCATTTGCGAGGCTGCAGGAGTGCCGGCATGAAAATCGGCCTGCTGACCCATTCGGTGAACCCGCGCGGCGGCGTGGTGCACACCATCGAGCTGGCGCATGCGCTGTTCGATGCCGGACACGATGTGACGGTGATGGCGCCCGCGACACCGGGCCAGCAGTTCTTCCGCCCGCTACGCTGCCACAGCGCGCTGGTGCCGGTGGCCGGCACACCGAGCGACATGGTGGAGATGGTCGGCAGCCGCATCACCGCGTATGTAGACCATCTGACCCCGCTGCTGGAGCGCGCATCTTTCGACGTGCTGCACTGCCACGACGGCATAGGCGGCAATGCGCTGGCAACGCTGCAAGACCGCGGCCTGGTCAGCGGCTTTGTGCGCACCGTGCACCACCTGGACCACTTCACCCAGCCGCAGCTCATGGCCTGGCAGCAGCGCTCGGTAGTTCAGGCGCAGCAGGTGCTGTGCGTCAGCCGCTTGTGGCGCGATGTGCTGCAGCAGGACCATGGCATTGCCGCCATCGAAGTGCCGAACGGCGTCGATGCCGCGCGCTACAGCCCGACTCCGCAAGCTGCGGATGCCGCGCTAGCCCAACGCTTGGGCATACGCAGCAACGGCCAGGTATTGCTCTGCGTCGGTGGCGTGGAGGAACGCAAGAACACCGTTCGCGTGCTGCAGGCCTTCATCCAGCTGCGCGTGCAGATGCCGGATCTTCAGCTGGTCATCGCCGGCGGAGCCAGCTTGCTGGACCACAGCGGCTATGCCCGCACATTCCAAACCCTGCAGCAGGCCAGCGGCTACAGCCGCGACGTACTGCTGACCGGCCCGCTGGCCGACGCCGACATGCCGGGCCTGTTCCGCCTGGCCGATGTGGTCGCCATGCCCTCGCTCAGCGAAGGCTTCGGCCTGGTGGTTCTGGAGGCGCTGTGCAGCGGCGTGCCGGTGGTCGCATCGCAGATCGCACCGTTCACCGAATACCTCCGGACAGGCGACTGCAGCTGGGCCGACCCGCTGGATGCGGGCTCGATTGCCGATGCCATCCAGCAGACGCTGGCGCATACCGACCGCCAGCGCATAGCCGCATCCGCCGCCCGGCTGGCTGCCCACTTCAGCTGGCAACGCAGCGCTGCGCTACACGCCGAGATTTATTCAAAAATGAGAGCAATAAGCCTATGCCCGTAATGCACTTCCACATCGTTTGGCCCGATCAAACGCAAACCCGCTGCTACTCCCCATCGCTGGTGGTGCAAGAGTATCTGCAGGTCGGCCAGAGCTACCCGCTCAACGACTTTCTGGAGCGCAGCCGCGAGGCGCTGCACATCGCCTCGGAACGGGTGCGTGCCAAGTACGGCTTTGCCTGTTCACAGGCGATGGACCAACTGGCCGAGATCGAACATCTGGCAGCCCCCTTTCAAACCCAGGCCGACGCGCAAGTGCTGGTCACCACCTTCAGTTGAATAGAACACCATGGCACACATTGACCCCCTCACCACCCACTACAGCGTTGCCGTCGTCGGCGGCGGCCAGGCCGGCCTGTCGCTTAGCTACTACCTGCAGCAGCGCGGCATTGACCATTTGGTGCTGGAAAAAAACAAACTCGTGCACAGCTGGCGCAGCCAGCGCTGGGACTCGTTCTGCCTGGTCACGCCCAACTGGCAGTGCAATCTGCCGGGCTGGAGCTATGCCGGCGACGATCCGCACGGCTTCATGGTCAAGGAAGAAATCAATGCCTGGCTTGAAGGCTTCGTCGCCCATGTAGATGCCCCCGCACTCGAAGGCGTGGTGGTGCACAAGGTGGCGCGCAGCAGCGACAGCAAGCCGTTCAGCCTCCAGACCAGCCAGGGCACATTCACGGCAGACCAGGTGGTGGTGGCTTCGGGCGGCTACCACAAGCCTATCGTGCCGCGCCTGGCCGAACGCCTGCCATCGCACATCACACAGATGCATTCGGCCGAGTACCGCAATCCGCAATCCTTGCCCGAGGGCGCGGTGCTGGTGGTCGGCTGCGGCCAATCGGGTTCGCAGATCGCCGAAGACCTGCACCTGGCCGGCCGCAAGGTGTTTGTGGCCACCGGTGACGCACCGCGCTGCGCCCGCTTTTACCGAGGCAAAGACGTGGTCGACTGGCTGGCCGATATGGACTACTACAACATGCCGGTGACCCAGCACCCGCTGCGCGAAGGTGTAAGAGACAACACCAACCACTACGTGACCGGCCGCGACGGCGGGCGTGACATCGACCTGCGCCGCTTCGCGCTGGAAGGCATGGAACTCTACGGCCTGCTGGCCGATTTACAAGGCGATGAGCTGCTTTTCAAACCGAACCTGCAAGCCAATCTGGACCATGCCGATGGCATCTACAACGGCATCAACGCCAGCATCGATAAGTACATTGCCGCGCATGGCATAGACGCACCACCCGGTGGTCCGTATGTGCCGGTATGGCAGCCGGCCACCGAGCGCAGCAGCCTGGACCTGGCCAGCTCCGGCATCACCAGCGTGGTCTGGTGCATAGGCTTTTCGCCCGACTTCGCCTGGGTCGACGCCCCGGTGTTCAACGGCCGCGGCGAGCCGGTGCATGTGCGCGGCGTGACCCAGCAGGCGGGGCTGTACTTTCTGGGCCTGCCCTGGCTGCATACCTGGGGTTCGGGCCGTTTCTCCGGCGTAGCCCGCGACGCGCTGTACCTGGCCGAGCAAATCGCGGCCCGTGCTGGCGCGGTGGACTGCGCGGAAGAGTCGGAGCTGCTGCTGTCGTGAGCACGCATCTGCTGCCCACGCCGCTGGTCGGGCGCTACACCGCTGGCATGCCGCAGCTGTGCTGCAGCGGCCTGTCGGAAAACTGGCTGCTAAAGGAATGCGGGCACCGGCACTGGCTGGCCATCGCCCACAGCCAAGGGCTGGCGCAACCAGAATTCCGCGACGCGCAGGGGCACAAAGTTTACGCAGCTTTCAGCCTGGTGCGCATCCAGCAGGCGCAGCTGGAGCGGGTGGAAGAACACGACACGTTCAGCATTTCCACGCAGTGCCAGCCTGCCGGCCGCACCCAGCATTACAGCCAGCACGCGGTGGAGCTGCACGGCCAGTGCATCGCGCGGGTGGAGATGCTGTCGGTGTTTGTGCGCCGTGCGCAAGCGGGCAGCAACCGCAGCATCGTGCGCGCCGTGATGGCCGGGCCGTCTGCTGTAACCCAGCCCGGGCTGGCCGCAGCCACCGAAGCCTTTGTGCAACGTGGACGCACGCGCCGCGCCGCAGCCCATACGCCCGCAGCGGCAGACGCAGATACCAGCGTCTACACGCCCTGCCCTTACAACGATTTCAATGGCGCAGACCTGCTGTACTTCAGCAGCTTCCAGTCCATGGTCGACCGCGCCGAATGGGCGGGCTTGCACAGCACCCGTCCGGCCCGGTTGCGAGAGCGCGAGCTGGTGTTCTACGGCAACCTGGATATCGGCGACTGCGTACACACGCAGCTGCAGCGGGATGCCGGACCCGAAGGCTTGTTGGCCCACCACAGCCTGCTACGGCGCGGCTCGGACGGCGTGTGCATTGCCGAGATCTTCACCCGCAAACAGCCGGCCCAACAGAAGCTGGCACTGGCCGCCTAGCCCCGCGGATGGTGCTTGGCGTGCAGCGCATGCAGGCGCTCGCGCGCCACGTGGGTGTAAATGGTAGTGGTGGAAATATCCGCATGGCCCAGCAGCATCTGCACCGCGCGCAGATCGGCGCCGTGGTTCAGCAAATGGGTGGCGAATGCGTGGCGCAAGGTGTGCGGCGACAAGGCCACGTGGATGTCGGCCGCCAGCGCGTATTTGCGCACCAGCATCCAGAACATCACCCGCGACATGGCGCGCCCAGCCTTGTTGCCGCGCGAGGTGATGAACAGGTCGTCGGCCTGTTTGCCGTCCAGAATCTCCGGCCGGGCTTCCTGCATATAGCGCTCCAGCCACATGCCCGCCACCTGGCCGAAAGGCACCAGCCGCTCCTTACTGCCCTTGCCCAGCACGCGCAGCACGCCGTCGTTCAGGCTCAGCTGAAAGGTCTTCAGCAGCACCAGCTCGCTGACGCGCAGGCCGCTGGCATACATCAGCTCCAGCATGGCGCGGTCGCGCAGGCCTAGCGGCGTGTCCACATCGGGCGCGGTCAGCAGGGCTTCGACCTGCGGCTCGGTCAGGGTCTTGATGGCGCGCGGCGCCTGGCGGGCCGGCTGCAGCTTGAGGGTCGGGTCGGCCGCGACCAGCCGCTCGCGCAGCGCCCAGCGAAAGTAGCGTTTGAACACCGTCAAACGCCGGTTCGCCGAGGTGGCCTTGGTCTGCGCGTGGCGGGCCGCAAAATAGGCCTGCAGGTCTTGCTCGCGGGTATCCATCAGCGCACGCGGCTGGGCCTGCAGCCAGGTGGCCAGCAGGCTCAAGTCACGCCGGTAGGCCGCCAAGGTGTTCTTGGACAGGCCTTGCTCCAGCCACAGGGCGTCGATAAAGGCATCAATCAACGCACTATTGCGTTCGGTGCTCAATCCAGCGTCAACTTCGAGTCGGTTACCACCTTCTTGTACACCGCGTACTCGGCCTGGATCTCGGCCGCGAACTGCTCGGGCGTGTTGGCCACGATGATGGAGCCGGTGTCTTCAATCCGCTTGCGCACGGCCGGGTCTTCCAGCGCCTTGCGTACGCCGGCGTTGATCTTGTCGACCACTTCGCGCGGCAGGCCCTTGGGGCCGTAAATGCCGTAGAAGGCCAGGCGGTTCACCGGCTCCAGGCCGATTTCCTTGAAGGTCGGCACATTCGGCAGAATAGCCAGACGCTGCGGCGCCGCCACCACGATGGGCACCAGGCGGTTCGCCTGGATGAAGGGCAAGGCCGATGGCAGGTTGTCCAGCATCATCGCCACCTGGCCAGCCACGGTGTCGTTCAGTGCGGGGCCGGCGCCACGGTAAGGAATGTGCGTCATGAAGGTGCCGGTCTTGCTCTTGAACAGCTCCATTTGCAAATGCTGGATGGTGCCGGTGCCCGACGAGGCAAACGAATATTTGCCCGGCGACTTCTTCAGCTCGGCGATGAAGCCTTTGTAGTCCTTGGCCGGGAAGCTCGGCGTCACCGCAATGATGTTGGGCGTGGCCGCGATGTTGATGATGGGGGTGAAATCGGTCAGCGGGTTGTACGGCGTCTTGGGGTTGATGGCCGGATTCGCGGCCACCGTGGACACCGTGGCAATGCCCAGCGAATAACCATCGGGCGCAGCCTTGGCGGTTTCGTTGGCGCCGATGATGCCTCCGCCACCGGCCTTGTTTTCCACAATCACCGGCTGGCCGATCGCCCGGCCCAGCGCGTCGGCAATGGTGCGGGCAATGATGTCGGTGGTGCCGCCCGGCGCAAACGGCACCTGCAGCTTGACAACTTTGTTGGGGTAGCCCTGCGCCAGGGCGGAGCCCGCGGCGGCGAGCAAGGCAGTAGCGAGAAGTGAGCGACGGAACATGGTGTGCGCCTTGGAAAGTTCAGAAGGCCCATCGTAACCAAAACCGGGGTCGCTGCGGGTGTGGGGATTACATAGGGGTCTACCCGCAAACGACGCCGCTGCGCTGGTATTCTCAGCCGGTGAATTACGCCCAACTCCTCTTCCCCGACTTCTCTCTCATCCTGTGCGGCTACCTGGTCTGCCGCTACACCGCCCTGAACCGCACCGTGTGGGAGCAGGTGGAAAGCCTGACCTATTATTTTCTGTTCCCGGTGCTGCTGTTCCAGTCCATCGTGCGCACCCCGCTGGACCTGCAAGCCGCCTCCAGCCTGATCGTGGCCGGCCTGGCCATGGGCATGCTGTCGATCGGCCTGTCCTACGCCCTGCCGTATCTGCCCTGGATCGGCCACCGCATCAACCGGCGCGAGCATGCGGCGAACGCGCAGATCGCCTTTCGCTTCAACTCCTTCATCGCCCTGGCGCTGGCCGAGCGGCTGGCCGGCCCCCAGGGCCCGCAGCTGGTGGCGGTGCTGATCGGCGTCTGTGTGCCGCTGTTCAATGTGGCGGCGGTGTGGCCGATGGCGCGGCATGCGCAAAGCGGCTTTGCGGGGGCGCTGCTGCGCAACCCGCTGATCCTGGCCACCGCCTCCGGCCTGGCGGCGAATCTGCTGGGCTTTGCGATTCCGCAGTGGCTGGAGCCCACCACCAGCCGCATCGGCGCGGCCTCGATTGCGCTTGGCCTGATGGCCGCCGGCGCTGGCATGCAGTTTGGCCCCCTGGCGCGGGCCAAGGTGTTGGCGGTGAGCGTGCTGGGGATTCGGCATTTCATCTTGCCGCTGATCGCCCTGGGCTTGTCGTGGCTGATGGGCTTGTCGCCCCTGCACACCGTTGTGCTGCTGGCGTTCTCGGCCCTGCCCACCGCTTCCAGCTGCTATGTGCTGGCCGCCAAGATGGGCTACAACGGCGCGCTGACGGCCAGCCTGGTCAGCCTGTCGACCCTGCTGGCGATTGCAAGCCTGCCGTTTGCGCTGGGCCTGGCACGCTAATTTGCTATTTAATCAATAGCTGCCAGCGCACATGAAATATGCGCTGGCAGCCTAAAAGGCTTAAATCCCCAAGGCCCAGGCCACGTGCTCGCGGACCAGCGCGCTCGGGTCCTCGGCCCGCTGCTGCAGGGCCAGGCGGATATCTGCATCTTCTCCGGCCCGCAGCGCATTGCCCATCGCCACCGCCACATTGCGCAGCCAGCGCTCGTGCCCAATGCGGCGTATCGGCCCGCCTTCGGTGTAGCGCAGAAACTCGTCTTCGGTCCAGCTGAACAAGGTACCCAGCTGCTGGCCGCTGAGTCCGCGGCGCTCGTCGAAGTCGGGCAAGGCGCTGCGCTGGGCGAACTTGTTCCAGGGGCAGGCCAGCTGGCAGTCGTCGCAACCATAGATGCGGTTGGCGATCAGCGGGCGGAACTCCAGCGGTATCGGCCCCGCATGCTCGATGGTCAGGTAGGAGATGCAGCGGCGGGCGTCCAGCCGCTGCGGGGCGATGATGGCCTGGGTCGGGCACACATCGATGCAGGCGCTGCAGCTGCCGCAGTGGCCGCTGGTCGGCGCCGTGGGCGGCAAGGCACGGTCCACGTAGATCTCGCCCAAGAAGAACATGGAGCCGGCCTCGCGGTTCAGCACCAGGGTGTGTTTGCCGCGCCAGCCCTGGCCGCTGCGAGCGGCAAGCTCGGCCTCCAGCACCGGGGCCGAGTCGGTGAACACCCGGTAGCCCAGCGGCCCCAGCTCGGTGGCGATGCGGTCGCTGAGCTTTTGCAGCCGCGCGCGCAACACCTTGTGGTAGTCGCGGCCCCGGGCGTAGACCGACACAATGCCCTCTTGGGGACGGCTTAAACGGTCAGATTCCAGCGCCTGCCAGCCCTCCGGGGTGCTGCGCGGCAGATAATCCATGCGGGCGGTGATGACGCTGACGGTGCCCGGCACCAGCTCTGCCGGTCGGGCGCGTTTCAGGCCGTGGCTTTCCATATAGGCCATGCTGCCATGGAACCCTTGGGCCAGCCAGGCAGTCAGACCCGCCTCGGCGGAGCTTAAATCCACCGGGGCCACGCCAATTTGGGAAAATCCGAGTTCGCGCGCCCACCCCTGTATCCGAGACACCTGTTGGAGACCTTCGTTCTGAGCACCGTTCCACACCATCTGCCGATTGTAGAAACCCACCTCGACCTGCTGTGGGCGGACGAGGCCGGCACCACGGCCTTCGCGGACAAGCTGGCCGCCCAGCCCGACATCCGGCATGCCTTCATCGCCCTGCACGGCGACCTGGGCGCGGGCAAGACCACGCTGGTGCGGCACCTGCTGCGCGCCCTGGGCGTGCAAGGCCGCATCAAGAGCCCGACCTATGCCGTGGTGGAGCCGTATGAGCTGCCCGCATTGAACATCTGGCATTTCGACTTCTACCGTTTTAGCGACCCGCGCGAATGGGAGGACGCGGGCTTTCGCGACATCTTCGCCAGCCCCGGCCTGAAGCTGGCCGAATGGCCCACCAACGCCGGCGCCCTGCTGCCTACGCCCGACCTTTCGATTACCCTGAACACCATGCACGACGAATCCCGCCAAGCCACCCTGCTCGCATCCACCGCCGTAGGCCAGCGCCTGCTGACCGGGCTGGCCACATGAAGCGCCGCAGCGTTCTGCAAAGCGGCGCCGTCGTCCTGCTGCTGGGCCTCAACGAGCTGGCCCGTGGCGCCAGCATCGTGGCCGTGCGGGTCTGGCCGGCACCCGAATACTCGCGCGTGACCATCGAGTCCGATACCGCCTTGTCGGTCAAGCACAGCTTCATCACCAACCCGCCGCGGCTGGCGGTGGACATCGAAGGCATCGACCTGAACCCGGCGCTGCGCGAGCTGGTCGGCCAGGTGCAGGCCAACGACCCGAACATCGCCGGCATCCGCGTCGGCCAGAACGCGCCCGGCATAGTGCGCCTGGTGGTCGACCTGAAGCGCGCGGCCTCGCCCCAGGTGTTTACCTTGAACCCGGTGGCCGCCTACCAGCACCGCCTGGTGTTCGACCTGTACCCTGCGCAAGAGGCCGACCCGCTGGAAGCCCTGATCGCCGAGCGCATGAGCGAACCCACACCCGCGCCGCTGCCCCCCGACCCGCTGGAAGAGCTGATCGCCAAGCAGTCGGCCAAGCCCGGCGCAGCCCCTGCGCCTGCTATCGTTGCAATAGCACCACCCGCAGGTAAACCGAGCGCCAGCGGCCAAAATGACAATAAGAATGAACCGGCAGCGCCACAGCGCACCGACCGCCTGATCATCATCGCGCTCGACCCCGGCCACGGCGGCGAAGACCCGGGCGCCATCGGCCCCGGCGGCACCCGCGAGAAAGACGTGGTGCTGAAAGTCGCCCAC
The DNA here is from genome assembly GCF_900104385.1 of Rhodoferax sp. OV413. Lineage (GTDB taxonomy): Bacteria > Pseudomonadota > Gammaproteobacteria > Burkholderiales > Burkholderiaceae_C > Rhodoferax_B. The sequence continues at coordinate 180,896 of NZ_FNJA01000004.1, forward strand.
CTGCTGCGCGAACGCATCAACGCCACCACCGTCAACGGCAGCCCGATGCGCGCCTTTTTAACCCGCGACGCCGACTTCTTCGTGCCGCTGCAGGTGCGGGTGCAAAAAGCCCAGCGCGTGCAGGCCGACCTGTTCGTCAGCATCCACGCCGACGCCTTCCTGACCCCGGCCGCCCGCGGCGCCAGCGTGTTCGCGCTGAGCCAGAGCGGCGCCTCCAGCAGCGCCGCCCGCTGGATGGCCAACAAGGAAAACAAGGCCGACCTGGTGGGCGGACTGAATGTGCAGGCCAAAGACGTGCAGGTGCAAAAAGCCCTGATCGACATGAGCACCACCGCCCAGATCAACGACAGCCTGAAGCTCGGCAGCGCCGTGCTGGGCGAGGTCGGCCGGGTCGGCAAGCTGCACAAGGCGAATGTGGAACAGGCCGGCTTCGCGGTGCTGAAAGCCCCCGACATCCCCAGCGTGTTGATCGAAACCGCCTTCATCAGCAACCCCGAAGAAGAAGCCAAGCTGAAAAGCGACGCCTACCAGGAGCAACTGGCCGACGCCATCCTGCGCGGCATCCGTGGCTACTTCGCCAAGAACCCACCGCTGGCAAGGAACCGCTCGGTGTAGACGTTCAACAACCAGTTTGGTACGTTTTCAATAGCTACCAGCGCAGCCTCCATAAGCGCCAACAGCCTGAAAAACCTAAACCCAGCCTGGGGGGTATTACAAACAAACCACTTGGTTGCGGCCCTGGGCCTTGGCCGCGTACAAGGCCTCGTCGGCCCGGCCTATGGTCTTGGCCACCGACTCGCCGGGGCGGTACTGGGTCAGGCCTATGGACACGGTGAAGCGGATATCGATGCCGTTGTAAGACACCAGCATGTCCTGCACCTGGGTGCGCACCCGCGACATGCACACGGCGCCCAGCTCCATGGGCGCATCGGTCAGCATGACTAGAAACTCCTCGCCACCCCAGCGTGCCAGGGTGTCCGTGCCGCGGATACCGGCCTGCACCACCTCGACAAAAGCCTGCAGCGCCCGGTCGCCGGCCTGGTGGCCGTAGCTGTCGTTGATCCGCTTGAAGTGGTCGATGTCCAGCACCGCAATCAGCAGCGGCGAGGCAATCCGCACCGACCGCTGCACCTCCACCCGCAGCAGCTCCTGCATATGGCGGCGGTTTACGGCCGAGGTCAGCTCGTCGCGGATAGCGATCTGCTGGATCTTCTCCAGCGCTTCGGTCAACTGCTTCTTCTGGCTGCGCACATGCTCGCGTATCTGCGTCAGGCGCCAGGTCAAATAGGTGGAACCGGACAGCACGATCAACACCATCACCAGATAGGCGCCAAACACCACCGGCTCTTCGTCGGTGCTCGGGTATGTGAGCTCGTAGGCGATGGCCGCACTGAACAGGCCCACGGAGTACACCGCCACCAGCGCCAGTTGGCGTATCGACATGCCAAAGATGCCGAACATCAGGATCACCGACAACAGGGGCAGGGTCACGCCGCGCGCGTGCCCGGCAATCACAAAGGCCACGGCATTGCAGGCCACCGCATACAGCATCTGCACAAACGCCATCGACGGGTCTTGCCAGCGCAGTGACACACCGCTGCGTATCAAGCCAAAGAACAGGACCAGCCCGCCCATGCTGAAGATCGACCACACCCCCACGGCACGGTAGTCGGCCACCCCGTGGGCGGCCACCCAATACATCTCGGCAATGCAGGTCAGCATCAGCACCGCTGCCAGAGCGCCTTGGCGGGTGCGGATGCGCATACGCTTCTCGCGGCCCAATAGCAGGTCAAGCCCGCGGTGCAACTGTTGTCTGAGGGTATGCAAGCACTTTTCCTGTGCAAAGGGTCAACCACCGAAGAAGCGGTGGCAAGAAAATGTTACTGCGTACACCGCCAAACGCAAACCACTGCTTCACGGAAGCGCTGCTTACTTACCCATACTTGTTGATGGATTCAGCGCCGCTAGGGCATGGGCTGATGATTATTTGTAGCGGGAGGCGAAGAATGGAGGGTTTTTAACAATAATTAACAAACTTGGCGGCAGGTGCAGGCCGCACACCACGAAGACCTATGTACAACCATCCGTTTCCCATGCATCGCCTCCGCACTGCACTCTGTAGCCTGGTCCTGCTGGGGGCCGGCAACCTGGCCTCGGCGGCCGACTTCATCTACACCGTCCAGCCCGGCGACCACCCCTGGAACCTGGCCGGTCGCTACCTCAAAAGCCCTGCGCTGGCGCTGAAGCTGCGCCAGCTGAACCAGATACCCGATGACCGCCGCGTCATGCCCGGTACCCGGCTGCACATTCCCCAGGCCTGGCTCAAGCTCGAATCGGCCCAGGTGCGGCTGCTGGCCGCCACCGGCGACACCAGCCTGCAGCCGGGCACGGCGCCCACCCGCAGCGCCGTGGCCGGCGAGCTGCTGCAAGCCCCGTCCACCCTGCGCACCGGCCCCAGCGGCAGTGCCACCCTGCAGTTTGCCGACGGCTCACGCGTGCTGGTGCGACGCGACTCCGAGCTGCAGCTGCAGCAGGCCCAGACCCGGCTGCTCGGCCAGGGCAGCCTGGTCACATTGGCGCTACTCCACGGCAGCCTGGAAAACCAGGTCACACCGGTGGGTGAATCAGGCGGCCGCTTCGAGATCCGCAGCCCGGCGGCGGTGGCGGCGGTGCGCGGCACCGAGTTCCGCGTGTATGCCGACGGCAGCAGCCTGCGCACCGAGGTACTCAGCGGCGCGGTCAACGTGGCCAACCCCAGCGGCCAGGTCACGGCACAGACAGCCCAGGGCAGCGTGGCCCAGACCGGCCAGGTACCCAGCGCCCCCGTGGCCCTGCTGCCCGCACCCAGCCTGGACAGCCTGCCCGAGCGTGTGGAGCGCATGCCCATCGACCTGCCGCTGCCCGCCCTGGCCGGCGCCAGCAGCTACCGCACCCAGATCGCCCCTGACGCGCAGTTCAGCGTAGCCATCTCCGACGAAACCTCGCCCGCGGCCCGCATCCGCGCCCGAGATGTGGACGACGGCAGCTATGTGCTGCGGGTGCGCGCCATCGACGCGCAGGGCCTGGAAGGCCTGTCGTCCCAACGCACCCTGGTGGTCCATGCCCGGCCCGAGCCGCCCCTGCTGATCGAGCCCGCGCCCGACGCCGTCACCACCGCCGAACGCCCGGTGTTCCGCTGGACCCAGGCCGACCCGAGCTGGAGCTACCGGTTGCAGATCATGGCCAGCGGCGCAGCCGAGGTATTCGACGAGCAAGTGGTGCAGGCCGCCCAGGCCGCCACCACCCAGCCCGCGCGCGACCTGCCCACCGGCCTGTACCAGTGGCGCGTGGCCGCCATCCACCCCAGCAAGGGCCCGGGGCCGTGGGGCGATGCGCAGCCGTTTCGCCGGGTGCTGCCCGGCCCGGGCGTAGACATACCGCCGCCGCAGGATGGCAGCCTCACCCTGCGCTGGTCGGCCCAGCCGCAAACCGCCCAGTACCGGCTGCAGGTAGCGCGCGACAACAGTTTTGCCAGCCCGCAAACCGATGCCCAGACCGAGGCCGCGCAGTACCAGCTGCAAGGCCTGGAGCCCGGTGTCCACCATGTGCGGGTGCAAGCCATAGGTGCCGACGGCTACATCGGCCCCTGGGGCAGCACCCAGACCTTTACCGTTCCTGAACCCCGGCCGCAGTACTGGCGCGCGCTCTTGCTGCTGCTACCCGCTTTGGCACTTTTCTGACCGCCCTACCTGCTCCCCCAGCACTTCGCCCGTTCCGGCACCGTCTGGGGCGGGCGGTGCGTCGCCAGGCCTGGTGGCTGGCGGGGCTGGGCACGGCCCTGCTGCTGGCCTGGTGGTATCCGCCCGGCGTGCACAGACTGGACCTGCTGGCCTACGACCTGCTGCTGCCCACCCGCCCGGCCAGCGCCCAGCCGCCGGTGGTGGTGGCGATTGACGACGCCAGCCTGGCCGCGCTGGGCCGCTGGCCCTGGCCACGCGCACTGCACGCCCAGATGCTCGACCGGCTGCACGAAGCCGGCGCCCGCAGCATCGCCATCGCCGTGCTGTTCTCCGAACCCGACCGGCTGGACCCGGCCAGCGATGCCGCCCTGGCCGCGGCGATTGCCCGCCATGGCCAGGTGGTGCTGGCGGTGGCACCGGCCCTGCAAGCCGATGGCCAGCTAGACAGCGTGGCGCTGCTGCCGGCCTTGGCCACGCCGGGCAGTGGCAGCCATCCGCTCGGCCATGTGGACGTGGAAATGGACCTGGACGGCCAGTCGCGCGGCCTGTACCTGCAAGCCGGCAATGGCCGCGCCAACCTACCAGCGCTGGCCATGGCGATGTACCAGCTGGCTGCGCCCAGCACCGCCGCCCAGCCGCAGGCCACGGCCAGCCTGCGCACCCCCCGCGCCTGGGTGCGCAGCCAGGAGGTGCTGCTGCCGCGCATCGCCGGCCTGCCGACCCTGTCGTTTGCCCAGGCGCTGCAATCGCCCGAGCGGCTGGCCGAGGTCAAGGGCCGGGCAGTGTTCATCGGCATCACGGCCCGCGGCCTGGGCGGCGAGCTGGTCACGCCGCTGGCCGGCCCGCAGTCCACCCTGCCGGCCGTGCTGTTCCATGCCGAGGCATTTGATGCACTGCAAAGCCAGGCGCTGATCCAACGTGCGAGCGCGCTGACCGGCTTGGTGTTTGCACTGCTGGCCATCAGCAGCCTGGCGCTGTGGCCTCTGCGCAGCGGCCGCCGGGTGCTGCTGGCGGGCGTGATGCTGGGCCTGCCGCTGCTGGTCAGCGGCCTGCTGCTGGCCTACACCCAGCTGTGGCTGCCGCCGGCCGTGCCCAGCGTGGCGCTGACGGTGGCATTAGTGTTTTGGGTGGCCGGCAAGCTGCGCGCGGTGAACCGCCAGCTGCTGCGTTCCCGCCAGCATGCGCAGGCCACGCTGCAGGCGATTGACGACGCCGTGATCACCATCGACGCGGTGCACCAATCGATCCGCTTTGCCAACCCCAGCGCCCAGCGGCAGGCGGGCGAGCAAAAGCTGCTGGGCCAGCCCTTGGAGAGCGCCTACCCGTTGACGGTAGACAGCATGGAACGGCTGCGCGAAGCCGTCCAGACCTGCCTGGCCCAGCGCAGCCGGGTCTACCTGCCGCAGTTTCTAAGCCTGCAAACGCCGCACGGCGTGCGCGCGCTGCGGGCCACCACCAGCCCGCTGAGCAGCCCCGAAGGCCAGCTGGACGGTGCGGTGCTGGTGTTCTCGGATGTCACCGAGGCGGTGGCCGCAGCCCGCGAGCTGGACTACGCGGCCAGCCACGACGCGCTGACCGGCCTGCCCAACCGCACCCAGCTGCACGAACGGCTGACGCTGACCCTGTCGCGGGTGCAACGCCGCGGCAGCCAGGCGGCGATTCTGTTTCTGGACCTGGACCGCTTCAAGCACATCAACGACAGCCTGGGCCACCGCACCGGCGACGCGGTGCTGAAGGTGCTGGCCCTGCGCCTGCGCGAGCTGTGCCGCGACACCGACACCGTGGCCCGCTGGGGTGGCGACGAATTTGTGCTGGTGCTGGAAGACGTGGACGGCCATGACGGCGCCGCCAGCGCCGCCGCCAAGGTGGTCGAAGCATTGTCGCTGGACATCGTGCTCGGCCCGCAGTTCAACCACATGCGCCTGCCCAGCGCCGGCAGCGTGGGCGTGGTGCTGGTGCCGCAGGACGGCTGCGAGATGGAAGAGCTGCTGTCCAAAGCCGACATGGCCATGTACCGCGCCAAGGCCCAGCCGCGGGCCAGCTTCCAGTTCTGGTCGGAAGACATCAACACCCGGCTGCACGACCGGCTGGCGCTGGAGATCGAGCTGCGCCAGGCCCTGCGCGACGACCTGTTCGTGCTGCACTACCAGCCGCAGTTCGCCTTCCAGAACCCGCGCCTGGTCGGCATGGAGGCGCTGATGCGCTGGCAGCGCACGCCGGACCAGCTGGTCATGCCCAGCGGCTTCATCGAGATAGCCGAAGAGTCCGACCTGATCGTCGACATGGGCGCCTGGGCCGTGCTGCAGGCGGCCCGCCAGGTCGCCCAGTGGCTGCAGGCCGGGCACCAGGCGGTGCCGATTGCGGTCAACGTCTCGGCCCGCCAATGCCTGAACCGCGACCTGGTGCAGGTGGTGCGGCTGGCCCTGCTGGAGACCAAGATACCGCCGCATCTGCTGCGGCTGGAGATCACCGAAACCACCGCCATGACCGATGCCGACCAGGTGATCGGCCTGCTGCGCGAAATCCGTACCCTGGGCGTGGGCCTGTCGGTGGACGACTTCGGGACCGGCTATTCCTCGCTGGCCTACCTCAAGCGCTTCCCTATCGACGAGCTGAAGATCGACCGCTCGTTTGTGATGGACATCGCCACCGACAAGGACGACGCCGCCATCGTCCGCGCCACCATCGCCCTGGCCCACGGCCTGGGGCTGAAAGTGGTGGCCGAGGGCGTGGAGACCGAGGAGCAAAGCCGCATGCTGGCCGCCAAGCAATGCGACATTGCCCAGGGCTACTTGTTCGGCCGCCCGCAACCGCTGGACAGCATCACCGGCCTGCTTTAGCCACGCTATATATTCAATAGCTGCTGCCGCTGGTGGAATATGCGCCAGAGGCCGACTCAGTCTGCAACAAAGTATTCGGGATGGCGCTGGTGGATGGCGTCCACAAACTGCAGCGGCGAGCGGATGTGGCGCAGCATCTGGGCGCTGGCCGCGGCGCTGTCGCCATCGATGATGGCCTGCACCACGTCGCGGTGCTGGTCGATGGCGATGCGGTTCCCGCCCAGCTCGGGGATGGCGATATGGCGGATCCGGTTCATGCCGGTGCGCGCCAGCATCAGCGGGTTCCAGGCATGCGGGTGGCCGGCCAGCACCAGGATCTGGTAGTGCAGGTCTTCATCGGCCAGCAGATGGCCTAGAAAGTTGTGTTGGTCGGACGCATCGATCTGCCGCGCCAGCAGCTCGGTCAGCTTCTGCCGCGCGGCCAGCGGCGCCTGCGCAGCCAGCTCGGCGGCGCGGCACTCGATCACCTCGCGCACAAAGATGGCGTCGGCAATCTTTGCCCGGCTCAGCCGCGTCACAAAGGTGCCGCGCTGCGGAATCGCCTCCAGCAGACCATCGCCCACCAAGCGGCGGAACGCGTCGCGCACCGGCGCCCGGCTCACGCCCAGTTCTTCCGACACCGCCAGCTCCGACAAGGCCATGCCCGGGGTGAACGAGCAGTTGAGGATGGCGGTGCGCAGGCTCTCGTAAGCCTCCAGACCGATCAGGCCACGCCCCGCCCCGCGTGCAGCAGGCGCCGGCGCGGCGGCAAGTTCAGGAAGGATCAAACGGGTACGGGCCATGGCGGGAGTTTATCGGTTGCCTTGCATCGCTTCATCTGGGATACTAGAATACTAGTATAGTAAAAACGCAAAAATTCCCAACCACCACCCGGAGAGAGACATCCATGCAACACCGACTTGTCACCGCCATCGCCGCCGCCGTTCTGGCCAGCACCGGCCTGGCCCACGCCCAGAGCTACCCGGCCAAGCCCATCACCATCATCGTGCCGGCCTCGCCCGGCGGCGCCATCGACCTACTGGCTCGGCTGATCGGCCAGAAGATGGGCGAGTCCTTCGGCCAACCGGTCACCGTCGACAACAAGGCCGGCGCCACCGGCATCATCGGCAGCGACTTCGTGGCCAAGGCCGCGCCCGACGGCTACACCCTGGCCCTGGTGGCCAGCAGCCACGCCATCAACCCCAGCATGGTGAAGAAGCTGCCGTTCGACACGGTGAAAAGCTTCGAGCCGGTCGCGCTGACCCACGTGGTGCCGCTGGTGCTGGTCACCACGCCAGCCCTGCCGGTGAAGTCGCTGAAGGAGCTGATGGCCTACGGCAAGGCGCATCCGGGCGAGCTGTCGTTTGCCTCCAGCGGCTCGGGCGGCGCGCCGCATTTCTCGGGCGAACTGTTCAAGAGCATGGCCGGCATCGACATGGCGCACATCCCCTACAAGGGCAGCACGCTGGCGCACCCGGACCTGATCAGCGGCCGCACCTCGTTGATGTTCGACACCGTGGCCGCGGTCAACGTGCAGATCAAGGCCAACCGCGTGCATGCCCTGGCGGTCACCACCGCCAAGCGCAGCTCCATCCTGCCCGATGTGCCGACCATGGCCGAGGCCGGCATGCCGGGTTTCGACACCAGCACCTGGGGCGGCCTGCTGGCCCCGGCCGGCACGCCCAAGGCCACGGTCGCCAAGCTGAACGCCGAGGTGAACCGCATCCTGGCGCTGCCCGATGTGCGCAAGACCCTGCAGGACGCGGGCATCGAACCCGGCGGCGGCACGCCCCAGCAGTTTGGCGACTTCATCCAGTCGGAAATGCTCAAATGGGCCAAGGTCGCCAAGGGCGCCAACATCCAGCCCGAGTAAGCGCAATACCCGCACCGTCTCCGGTACTGCACCACGCCTGAATCTACTTTTCTCCCACCTGCACCCCATGAAACCCAAGATCCTGCAGCACCTGCACATGCCCCCCCTGCTCGCCACCGCGCTGCACCAACGCTACGACGTACACCCGCTGTGGGAAGAAGCCGATCCGCAGGCCTTCCTGGCCGCGCATGGGGCCGACTTCAGCGGCTATGTGACCACCGCCCGCTTCGGCATCAGCGAAGCCACTCTGGCCCTGCTGCCGGCGCTGAAGGTGATCTCCAGCTTCGGCGTGGGTGCCGAAACCTTGCCGCTGGACGCCGCACGTGCCCGCGGCATTGCCGTCGGCACCACGCCCGAGGTGTTGAACGACTGCGTGGCCGACACCGCCTTTGGCCTGGTGATCGATGTGGCCCGGCGCCTGAGCGCGGCCGACCGCTTCGTGCGCCGTGGCGACTGGCTGCAAGGCCAGTACCCGCTGGCCACCCAGGTCAGCGGCAAGCGCCTGGGCATACTCGGCCTGGGCCGCATCGGCCAGGTGGTGGCGCGCCGCGCCAGCGGTTTCGACATGGAGGTGCGCTACCACAACCGCCGGCCCAACCCGGCCGTGCCCTATGCCTACGAGGCCACGCTGGAGTCGCTGGCGAACTGGGCCGACTTCTTGGTGGTGGTCAGCGCCGGTGGGCCGGAAACCCGCAAGCTGGTGAATGCCGATGTGCTGCGCGCACTCGGCCCCAAGGGCTTCCTCATCAATGTGTCGCGCGGCTCGGTGGTCGACGAAGAAGCCTTGGTGCAGGCGCTGGAGGCCGGCGCCATCGCTGGTGCCGGCCTTGATGTGTTCGAAGACGAGCCGCGTGTGCCGGCCCGCCTGCTGGCGCTGGACAACGTGGTGCTGCTGCCGCACCTGGCCAGCGCCACGTTGGAGACCCGCCAGGCCATGGCCGAGATGGTGGTGCAGAACCTGGATGCTTTCTACGCCAGCGGCGCAGTGCAGGCCGGGCCTTGAACCAACATACTATGCATTTGATAGCTGCTTGCGCTGGTGGAATATGCGCTAGCGGCCTGTTTGATGCATAAATCCCGGAACGGGGAGGCCGCCGGACCGCTCCCCGACAATAGCCCCCATGGACACTCTTTCCCAACTCCGCGCCGGCCAGCTGCACGGCATCCAGCGGCTCGACCTGGCCTGCGGCCTGACCAGCTTTCCACGCGAAATCTTTGACCTGGCGGATTCGCTGCAAGTGCTGAACCTGTCGGGCAATGCGCTGAGCAGCCTGCCCGACGACCTGCACCGGCTGCACCGGCTGCAAGTAATTTTTTGCTCGAACAACCGGTTCACCGAGCTGCCCGCCGCACTGGGCCAGTGCGCGCAGCTGCAGATGGTCGGCTTCAAGTCGAACCAGATCCGCCACGTGCCGGCCGCCGCCCTGCCACCCCGGCTGCGCTGGCTGATATTGACCGACAACCAGATAGACACCCTGCCCGCCGAACTCGGCCAGTGCCACCAGCTGCAAAAGCTGATGCTGGCCGGCAACCGGCTGCAGCAGCTGCCGGCGGAGCTGGCCCAATGCCAGCAGCTGGAATTGCTGCGCATCTCGGCCAACCCGCTGGCGGCCCTGCCCGGCTGGCTGCTCGGCCTGCCACGCCTGGCCTGGCTGGCCTATGCCGACCAGCCGCTGGCTAGCGCGTCGGCCAATGCCGTGCCGTGGCACGCGCTGGAGTTGCAGCAGCAGCTGGGCGAAGGCGCGTCGGGTGTCATCTACCAGGCCGCATGGCAAGACGAGCCCGTGGCGGTCAAGCTGTTCAAGGGCGCGGTCACCAGCGACGGCTGGCCGCAGAGCGAGCTGGCCGCCTGCCTGGCCGCGGGCGCACACCCGCACCTGGTGCGCACCCTCGGCCCGCTGGCCGGCCATCCGGATGGCACGGCGGGGCTGGTGATGCCCCTGGTACCGCCGCACTTCACGACCCTGGCCGGGCCGCCCAGCCTGGCCTCCTGCACCCGCGACGTGTATCCGGCAGGCACTGGTTTTTCGGTCGACAAAGTGCTGCGCATTGCGCTAGGCGTGGCCTCGGCAGCCGCCCATCTGCACGCCCGCGGCCTGCTGCACGGCGACCTGTATGCGCACAACCTGCAGTGCGATGAAGATGGCCACTGCCTGCTGGGCGACATGGGCGCGGCGTCGTTCCTGCCCGCCCTGCCCGCCGATGTGCAGCTGTCGCTCGGCCTGCAACAGCTGGAAGCCCGCGCCTTTGGCTGCCTGCTGGAAGAGCTGCTGGCCCATTGCCCCACAGACTTGCCGGCGCTGGCCGCGCTGCGCGACGACTGCCTGCAGCCGCAGCCCGCGGCCCGGCCGCTGTTCGCCGATATACAGCAACGGCTGGCCGGCCTGGCGGCGTAGCTCAGTCCACCTTGGCGCCCGCGGCCTTGGCGGCCCGGCCCCACTTGTCCACCTCCGACTGGATGAAGCGGGCCAGCGGCGCCGAGTCCAGCGGCATGGGTTCAACGCCGCGGGCCAGAAAATACTGCTGCATCTCCGGCATCTGGACTACCTGCAGCACCGCGTCGCGCAGCGTGGCAACCACCGGCGCGGGCGTATGCGCCGGTGCCACAAAAGCCATCCACGACACGGCCGCAAAGCCCGGATAGGTTTCGGCCACCGTTGGCACATCGGGCAGCGCGGCCATCCGGTGGCTGCTGCTGACGGCCAGCGCCTTGAGGCGCCCCTCCTGGATATACGGCAGCACCGATACCGGGGTGTCGAACATCACGTCGACCCGCCCGGCCATCAGATCGATCAGCGCCGGCGGCGCGCCTTTGTAGGGCACGTGGGTCATCCGCACACCGCCCGCCACGGCCAGCATTTCCATCGCCAGGTGGTTGGTCACGCCGTTGCCGCTGGAGGCAAAGTTGATCTCGCCGGGCCGGGCGCGGGCCAAGGCCAGCAGCTGCTGAACGTTCCTGGCCGGCAGATCCGCATGGGCGACCAGTACCAGCGGCACGCTGACCACGCCGGCGATGGGCGTGTAGTCTTTCACCGGGTCGTAGGGCAGCTTGTCGTAGACCCCGGGGTTGACGGCCATGGGCCCGGCCGAGGTCAGCAGAATCGTGTAGCCATCGGGTGGCGCCGAGGCCACCGCCTGCTGGCCCAGGATGCCGCCCGCGCCGGCCTTGTTGTCCACCAGCACGGCCTGGCCTAGCAGCGCCTGCAGCTTGGGGGCCAGGGCCCGCGCCACCGTATCCATGCCCTGCCCGGCCGGAAAGCCCACCACCACCTTGATCGGCTTGTGCGGGAAGTCGCCCTCGGCCGCCCCGGCCGCCAGCGGCGCCCATACACACTGGGCCAACACCAATATCTTGAACAGGAAGCGCATGGCGGGTCTCCTGGGAGCCGCAAATGGGGCTCTTGTCGGCTGTGATTGTGCGGTCAAAAGCCGTTCACGTGGGCCTTGCCGGGCGCCACAAGCTATATTTTTGCTAGCTGGCCGACCCCCGACCGGCGCGGTCTTTACATCAGCGGTTATGGTAGAGGCCTGTTCCCCCCAATTACACAGGAGTTCCATGCCCGCCCCCAGCCGACGCGCTACATCTTCAGGAGCCACCCATGCTCCATAGCACGCCCCTTATCACCACTATCGCCACCGCCCTCGGCCTGGCCCTGGTGTTTGGTTTTCTCGCCGTGCGGTTCAAGCTGCCTGCACTGGTCGGCTATCTGCTGGCGGGGGTCTTGATAGGCCCGTTCACACCCGGTTTTGTGGCCGACGGCCAGATCGCCGCCGAGCTCGCCGAGATCGGCGTGATGCTGCTGATGTTCGGCGTCGGCATGCATTTTTCGATGGACGACCTGATGTCGGTGCGCAAGATTGCGCTGCCCGGCGCGGTGCTGCAAATCACCGTGGCCACGGCCATGGGCGCAGGCGTGGCGCATTTCTGGGGCTGGCCCATGGGCGAGGCCATCGTCTTCGGCCTGGCGCTGTCGGTGGCCAGCACGGTGGTACTGCTGCGCGCGCTGGAGTCGCGCAATGCGCTCGATTCGCTGAACGGCAAGATCGCGGTCGGCTGGCTGGTGGTCGAAGACCTGGCCATGGTGCTGGTACTGGTGCTGTTGCCGCCGCTGGCCGGCTGGCTGGGCGGCACCGCCCCGGGTGACGAGCATGGCGGCGGCGGTGGCAACCTGTGGTTGTCGCTGGGCCTGACGCTGCTGAAGGTATCGGCCTTCGTCGGCCTGATGCTGGTGGTGGGCCGCCGGGTGTTCCCCAAGCTGCTCTGGCTGGTGGCGCGCACCGGTTCGCGCGAACTGTTCACGCTGTGCGTGATCGCCGCGGCGGTCAGCATCGCCTACGGTGCGGCCTCGTTGTTCGGTGTGTCGTTTGCGCTGGGCGCGTTCTTCGCCGGCATGGTGATGCGCGAGTCGGAATTCAGCCACCGCGCGGCCGAAGACTCGCTGCCGCTGCGCGAGGCGTTTGCGGTGCTGTTCTTTGTGTCGGTGGGCATGCTGTTCGACCCGATGGTGATGGTGCGCCAGCCGTTGCAGGTACTGGCGGTGCTGGCCATCATCATCGTCGGCAAATCCATCGCCGCGGCGGCCCTGGTGCTGGTGTTCCGCTACCCGCTGAACACCGCGCTGAACGTGTCGGCCAGCCTGGCGCAGATCGGCGAGTTCTCGTTCATCCTGGCCGGGCTGGGTGCCAGCCTGGGCCTGCTACGGCCCGAAGGCCAAAGCCTGATCCTGGCGGGCGCGCTGCTGTCCATCGCCATCAACCCGCTGGTATTCAAGGGCATCGACGGGCTGGAGGTCTGGATACAGTCGCGCAGCAAGCTGGCCCATATGCTGGAAGGCCGCGCCGACCATCTGGCCGAGCTGCCCATGGACACGCATGAGAAATACCTTTCCCAGCAGGTGGTGCTGGTCGGCTACGGCCGGGTCGGCAAGCGCATCGCCAGCGCCCTGACGGAGCGCGGCATCCCCTTCGTGGTGGTTGACCAGAACCGCGAGCGGGTCGAGCAGCTGCGCGCCACCGGCGGCACCGCGGTATCGGGCGATGCCGCCGATGCCGGCGTGCTGATCCAGGCCCATATCGCCCGCGCCAGCATGCTGGTGGTGGCCACGCCCGATGCCTTCAATGTGCGCCAGATGGTGGAAAACGCCCGCATGCTGAACCCGCACATCGAGACCGTGGTGCGCACCCACAACGAAGCCGAAGCCGCGCTGCTGGCCGCGGAAAACATCAACCGCGTTTTCCTAGGCGAAGACGAGTTGGCCCACAGCATGGGCCGGCATGTGCTGGAGCGCTTCGGCAAGACGGCTTAGTTTTGGCTAAGCCGGGGCAGCGGCTTACTCGGGTTCCATCCCCGCCGACTTGATGATCTTGCCCCACTTCTGCGACTCGGATGCCTGCACCTTGCGCAGCTCGTCCGGGGTGGTGGTGGTGATCTCAGTGCCGGTGCTCTGGTAGAAGTTGGCGGCGGTGCTGCTGTGCGCGGCCTTGACCAGCAATTCGTTCAGCCGCGTGACCACCGGCGCGGGCGTACCGGCCGGGGCGTAGGCGGCGAACCAGTAGGTCATCTCATAGCCCTTGACGCCGGCTTCGCTGATGGTCGGCACCTCGGGCGCCAGCGGGCTGCGTTGCAGCGTAGACACGCCCAGCGCCTTGAGCTTGCCGGCCTTGACCTGCGGCATGCCGGTGGCCATGTCGGTGATCATCATTTCAATCTGGCCGCCGATCAGGTCGGTCACGGCCGGCGGGTTGCTGCGGTAGGGGATGGCCACGATGTAGGCGCCGGCCATCTGCTTGAACAGCTCGCCGGCGATGCGGCTGGACGAGCTGCCCGCGCCAAAGCTCAGCTTGCCGGGCTTGGACTTGGCCAGCTTCACGAAATCGGCCACGCTGTTCACGCCCAGCGCCGGGTTCACCACCATGATCTGGCCGCCCCGGCCCAGCAGGGTCAGGGGTTCGAAGTCCTTCACCGGGTCGTAGGGCAGCTTTTTGTACAAATGCTCGTTGGCCGCGTGGGTGGTGTTGGTGGCGATCAGCACGGTGTAGCCGTCGGGCTTGGCCTTGGCCGCCGCCTGCGCGCCGATGAAGGCGTTGGCGCCGGGCTTGTTGTCCACCACCACGCTGACCTTGGTGTCAACGGTGATAGCCTGGGCCAGCGCGCGGGCCAGCAAGTCGGTGGCGCTGCCGGCAGCAAACGGCACGATGAAGGTAATCGGCTTGTCGGGGAAGGTCTGGGCTTGGCTGGCAGTGCCAAACAGCGCAGCGGCCGACAAGGCGGCGGTGAGGGTCAAGAGTTTGCGGCGCATGGAGTCTCCAGTTGGTTTTCGGGTTGCAGCAGGGGTAAGAGTTCGGCAGGTATTGTCAGCGGCAAATCGAGCAGCCAGTAGGACAGGGCTTTGCCATGGCTGTCGAGGTTCAGCGCGTCGTTCACGCCGCCGTCCAGCACCTCGTCCAATACAAAATTCATAGCACCCAGCGCAGGTAGAACATGCCTGGTCACCTGTTTTGGCTTGCGGTGTGCAAAATGCGCGGCCACCGCCTCGGCCGTGACCTGTGCCACCAGCAGATCGAACAGCTCGGGCCGGTAGGCGATCACGCTGATGTTGGAGCGGTTGCCTTTGTCGCCGGTGCGGCTGTGGGCGGCGCGGTACAGGGGTACGTTCATAAATCCTCCAGCATCGTAAAACCGGTCTGCACCAGGCTGCGCGGCAGCAGGCAGGACAAGGTGTTGAGCCGTGCGGTCAGCGTGGTGCGCACGCCGCCGCCGCCGGCCGGGCCGCAGGTGTAGAGCGCGGTGACTTCGCGGCACAGGCGCTCGGCCTGGGCCTTGTCGGCATGGCTGGCAGCCACGCGCAGGCGCACGTCCCTGGCCTCGCCGGCCGGCTTACCCGCTTGCAGCCGGCCCGCATCGTCGGCCAGCACGCTGAGCACGCCGATCAGGTCGACGCGCAGCTCCAGCTGCGGCAGGCGCTGGCGCAGCACCTCGGCGGCCAGGCGGGCCCGGCCTTCAGCGCGCGGGCCAGCGTAGGAGATTTCGCCCTCGGCCAGCCAGCCGCCTTCATGGCAGACGTTGACCTTCAGCGTGTCCGGCCGCGCATGGCCGCGCACACCGTGCAGCGCCACCTGGTTCGCCGCAATCTGCTCAACACGGGCGGCGCCGATGTCGGCCACCACATCGGGCGTCAGGTAGGCGGCCGGGTCGTGCAGCTCGTACAGCAGCTGTTCTTTCACCGTGGCGGTGGTCACCATGCCACCCGTGCCGTCGGCCTTGGCGATGCTGCAGTGGCCATCGGCATACAGGGTGGCGATGGGGTAGCCCAGGCTGGCCAGATCGGGCACGTCCTTGAAGCCAGGGTCGGCAAAGTAGCCGCCGCAGACCTGGCCGCCACATTCCAGCAGATGGCCGGCCATGGTGGCCGCGCCCAGGCGCGCCCAGTCGTCGCGGGCCCAGCCGAAGTGGGCCAGCGCCGGGCCAACGGCCAGCGAGGGGTCGGCCACCCGGCCGCAGACCACGATCTGCGCGCCCGCATTCAACGCATCGGCAATCGGCTCGGCGCCGATATAGGCATTGGCGCTGACCACCGCCAGATCGTCGAGCACCGCGCCCAGTTCGGCGCGCAAGGCAGGGCGCAACGCGGGGCCGGACACATCGTCGCCCCAGACCACGGCGATGCGCGGAGTGGCCAGGCCCAGCTCAGCCGCCATGCGCTGTATCAATCGCGCGGCAGCCGGCGGATTGGCCGCGCCGAAATTGCTGACGATGCGGATGCCATGCGCCAGGCAGCGCGCCAGCACCGGACGCAGCATGGCGTCGAGCAGCGGCTCGTAGCCGGCCTCGGGGTCGGCGCGACGGCGCAGCTGGGCCAGGGCCAGGGTGCGCTCGGCCAGGGTTTCGAAGATCAAAAAGGCCGGCCCGCCGCGCGCCACCAGGGTGTCGACCACCGCCGAAGCGGCGTCCACCCGGTCGCCCGAGAAGCCGGCGGCGCAACCGATCGAGAGCGGCGGTGGCGGCGGTGGCGGTGCAGATTGAAGGCTCACGGTGTCTCCAGGGCAGGGAATGGTCGGATTGTGCGGCTTGCTTTGTCATTCGTAAAATGGGAATAACTGCATGATTCATCGATGAAATCAATTAATATCTCGGCCCGCGACCTGGAGGCCTTCATGGCGCTGGAGGCCACGCGGCACTTCACCCGCGCGGCCGAGCGCTGCAATCTGTCGCAGAGCGCGTTCAGCCAGCGAATCCGGCGCATCGAAGAAACGGCCGGCGTCAAGCTGTTCGAGCGCTCGACCCGGCATGTGGTGCTGACGCCCGAGGGCAGCGTGTTTGCCGACGAGGTACGGCGCATCGAGCAAGACCTGCGCAGTGCGCTGGCCAATCTGCAGGACCTGGCCGCGCGCCGTATCGGCCGGGTGGCGGTGGCCGCCCTGCCCTCGATCGCTGCGGTGTGGATGCCGGCGGCCATCGCCCAGTACCGCGCCCAGCATCCGCAGATCGACATCCAGCTGACCGACTGCCTGGCCAGCGCCAGCCTGGCCCTGCTGCGCGAGGGCAAGGTCGACTTTGCGCTGACCGCCGGCGGCGACCTGCGCGAATTCAGCACCCGGCTGCTGCGCAAAGAAGGCTACTGGCTGGTCTGCCGCAAGGACCACGTGCTGGCCCGGCACACCAGCGTGCGGCTCAAGCAACTGGCCGGCCACGCCATGGTCCACATGGCGCGCAACAGCAGCGTGCGCCAGCACCTGGAACAGGCCACGGGCGTGGAACAGCTGACCGGTTCCAGCATGGAGGTCGAGCACCTGGCCACCCTGGCGGCGCTGGTGGCGCAAGGCCTGGGCATCGCCATCGTGCCCGAGCTAACGCTGTTCCACTTCCAGAGCCCGGCTCTGCACACCTGCCCGGTGCGCGAGGCATCGCTGCACCGCCCGCTGGTGCTGGCCCAGCGCAGGGGCGAGGCGCTGTCGGTGGCGGCGCAGGCCATGGTGGCGCTGCTGCTGGCGCAGATCAAGGCCTGAGGCGTCCCTCTTTTCTATGAAAAACATAGCTGCATGCGCAGTCTAGATAAGCGCTAGCGGCCATTACCGCTAAGTCGCACTGCTACACTTCCCGGCAGTTGAAAAGGGAGAGCATGGACTACCAGGACACCCGCGACGGCAATGCGCTGCCGCCTCCAGCGCCCTCGCGCTACGCCCCGCCCGCCGGCCAGATCGACGCGCATCCGCTGGAATTCAGCGGCAGTGGTGGCGGCTACTTCCGGGTCTGGGCCGTCAACGTGCTGCTGTCCATCATCACCCTGGGTTTCTACACGCCCTGGGCACGCCGGCGCACCGCGCAGTACTTCTACAGCCACAGCCTGGTGGCCGACAGCCCGCTGGAATTCACCGCGCAGCAACGCAAGATGGTGGTCGGCTTTGTGCTGCTGGTGCTGCTGACCCTGGCCTACAAGATCGCGGTGGAAAGCGGGCAGCACACGGCCGTTGCCTTGTTCCTGCTGGGCGGCGCCGCGCTCGCGCCCTACATCTGGGGCAGCGCCATGCGCTTCCGCCTGGGCGCAACGCGCTGGCGCGGCCTGCGCCTGCAATTCACCGCCCGTTGGCGCGAGGTCTACATTGCCAGCTGGCCGGTATTTGCGCTGGCACTGGTGTGGATAGGTGTGGTGTTCGGACTGCAGGTGCTGGCGCCCGAAGCCAGCGAAGCCGTGCAGCAGGCCGGCGCCAAGGCGCGCAAATCCTTGCCCAGCGTGACCTGGGCCATGGGCGGTGTAGTGCTGTTAGGCATCGTGCTGTCGCTGCTGTGCGCCATCCGCCTCGAATACAACTACAAAAGCCTGCTGGTGCTGCGCACCCGCCTGGGCGCGGCGGCTGGCCGCTGGAAGCCGGTGTACCTGGATTTCGTCAAGATCTGGCTGGCCACGGTGGCGGTGTTCGTGCTGTCCATCGCGCTGATCGGTGCGCTGCTGGCAGCGGCCATCGGCGGCTCGGCGGTGCTGTTGATGGGCCAGGCGCAGCGGCCGGGGCCGTGGATGTTTGTGCTGGTGCTGGCCGGCGTGGTCGGCGGCGTGGTGCTGCTGGTGCTGGCCTCGGCGCCGGCCCGCGCCTACCGCGAAGCGCGGATGTTCCAACTGGTGTGGAACAACGTGGGCCTGGGCCAGGTGGGGCGCTTCAAATGCGGGCTGCGCACCCGCAGCTATGTGCTGCTGCGCATCCAGAATATTTTGCTGACCCTGTTCACTTTGGGCCTGTACCGCCCGTTCGCCCGGGTCAGCGAATACCGGATGAAGTTTGAATCGGTGACCTTGTTCGTCAAAGGCGGTGTGGACCAGGTGACGGGCGCCATGGTGCGCCAGCAGCAAGGCGCGCTCGGCGATGCGCTGGCCGATGCCGCGGGGCTGGACCTGATTGGCTAGCGCCCTGCCCGCGCTGGTGCCGGCGCGTTGGTTCGACGGCCTGAGCAGCCATGCCCAGCCGGTACTGGTCAGCCTGGTGCCGGCGGCCGGCGGACCCAACTTGCTGCTGCATCCGCTGGCCCAGGCCGGCATGCCGCCCACAACATTTCGCCACGCCGATGTCGGCTGGCCCGAAGCCTGGAGCGCCCGCAAACCGCAGCTGCGGCTAGTGGTGGATTTGCGCGAACACGGTAGCCTGGAGATTGACGCGGTGGCCGACTGGCAGGCCGCATTACAGGCCGCCGGCGCCCGCCCCGGCCTGGCCCAGCGCCTGCAAACCCGCTGGCCGGCGCTGCTGGGCGCGGTGGCTGTGGCCGCCATCGGGCTGGCGCTGTTCTACCGCTACGGCACGCCGTGGCTGGCCACCCAGCTCACCGGCCAGGTGCCGCTAGCCTGGGAAACCACGCTGGCCGAGCAGGCGCTACAGCAGTTGGACGATGGCACACTGAAACCCAGCCAGTTGCCCGCCGAGCGCCAGGCCGCGTTACGCAGCCGCTTCGACGCATTGGTGCAGCAGGTTCCGGCCACGCTGCAGCGCTATGGCGGCTACCAGCCGCGTTTCACATTGGCGTTCCGCTCGGGCATGGGGGCGAATGCATTTGCGCTGCCCGGCGGCACCGTAGTGCTGACCGATGGGCTGGTCAAAGCCGCTGCAGACAAGGGATTGGACGACAACGCCCTGGTCGGCGTGCTGGCGCATGAGATGGGCCACGTGGTGCACCGCCACACCACCCGCATGCTGGTCGAGCAAGGGGTGCTGAATGTGGGCCTGGGGCTGGCGCTGGGCGATGTGTCGGGGGTGTTGTCTACCGGCGGCGCCCTGCTGACGGGCCTGGCCTACCGGCGCGGCCACGAACGCGAGGCCGACTGCTATGCCATCGCGCTGCTAGGCCATGCGGCCCTGCCTACCGCCCCCATGGGCCAGCTGCTGCTGGCGATTGCACAGGGGGACGACAAAGCGGCCAACAAGGAAGGGGCAGCCTCGCCATGGACGCTGCTGAGCAGCCACCCGGACACCGTGGAGCGCGCCACTGCGCTGCAACAAGGGCACACGCAGCAGTGCCCCAAAGACTAGAAAAAATAACGCCAAACGGGGCGTTTTCGCATATTAGATATGCGCGAGAAGCTATCTAAACGATAGCGCTCGGATTTAGATGATGGCGGTCAGTTCCGACGACTTCACAAAGCTGGAACCGGCGCGTGGCCATTCGACCAGCACGCCACCGTCGGTTTGTGCGACCACATAGCCATCGGTGCGCAAGATGCTGCCACGGCGGACCAGGTTCACACGCTCGCCCGGTGCAAAAGTCGCGCTGGCAACGGTGAACAAAGATTTGAGGAAATAAATAACTTGCATGGTGGTACTCCAAAATATTCAGGCACACGCCTGTGGCCACAACGGCCGGATGAAATTAGTGCGACTGCAGCCAGTAGCGTTCGCGGGATTCCAGGTCGGCAAAAGACTGGGCCTTGCCGAGATAGCTTTCCACATCCCGCTGATCCTGTTGGTCCATGCTGCGGCCCATTGCCTGGACAGCGCGGCGGGCAGCCAGCCAAAGTAAAAAGAAGATGTTCATGGCAAAAGATTCCTGGAGATGAAACGCACCCCGTTTCAGGGTTAACCCTAGTATCGCACAAAGCCGGTGCAGCTGCGCACAAAAACATGCGTATTAGCCGGCTTTGTGAGATATAAGACACGCTTTAGCCTCACTTTGGTGCATAACCAGCTGTATTCCGGCGCTGTCAGGCTACCTAGACGGCGCATCGGGCATCTCTGTACTGCTGTCTGATTTATGATCGCCCGCTGGCTTTTCAGCAGGGGCAATCAGCGCCTCCCAGACGATATGAGCGTCCCTTTTCCGATTCGCAAGGAGTGCCCGCCCGGCGCGTGCATTTGCGATCGCAATGCTTTGCTGAACGACCCGCAGGCCGATCTGCGCATCCTGAAGCTGACCAGGGAAGAAGAGCAAAAGCTGCTAACCCGGCTGGAGGCGCTGTCCAGCCTGGCTGATCTGAAGAACATGGAAAGCCGTCTGCACGCTCAGTTGGGTATACGCCTGAGCATCACCCCCAGCATCCATGAAGTACGTACCCTGCGTGGCATCAGCATACAGGTGGCTGACCAGCCGGGCCTGTGCCGCAAGACGCGACAGAACATCCCTACCGCGATCCGCCGCAGTTTGGAGAAAAATCCCGACATCGCCTACGCGATCCTAGACGCCCAGGGTTTGTGGGACGGCCGCTAGGAGCCTTTCGGAGCTCTCGCCGCCAGGTTCAAATCCCTATCGAATACCCCGGGCCGACAGCTTTTTGGACCGTACCGGAGCGCCGCGGGTTGGCGGAAGGCATTACGGCTGCCTCAATCAGGGCCTTCGCCCAACGTAAAATGCCAGCGGGTGCCCAGAGAATGCTCTCTATGTGGCAGGTTTAGCGAAGGTCGGGCCGCCTCGCAGCTTTACTACGACTAGACCCCATGCCTTCCCACACCATCGAACTGATTGCGGCCGCGCTTTTTGCGGTTGCTCTCGCCCACACCTTCGCGGCCAAGCAGCTAGAACGCTTATCCCACCGGTTCCCTCGCCATGCGGGCTTATTCCACCTGCTGGGCGAAGTCGAGGTCGTCTTTGGGTTTTGGGCCATTGTTCTGGTCTTCTCTATGGCGGCGGTGGGCGGCAGCAACCAGGCGCTGGCTTATGCCGAGTCGCGGCAATACACCGAACCCCTGTTTGTCTTTGTGGTAATGGTGATTGCGGCCTCCCGCCCCATACTGCATGCGGTGATGGCTTCCGTCGACATGATTGCGCGGCGCCTGCCCCTGCGTACGTCGCTGGCGAGCGCATGGCTGGGCCTGGCCGGCGTGCCGATTCTGGGCTCACTCATCACCGAGCCAGCTGCCATGACGATTGCCGCGCTCATGCTGGCACCGCAGGTTTTCCGATCCGAGGTGCCGGAACGGATCAAGTATTTGGCGCTGGGTGTTTTGTTCGTGAACGTGTCGATTGGCGGAACATTGACATCCTTTGCCGCCCCGCCGGTGCTGATGGTGGCCTCAGCCTGGCAATGGGACTCGATGTTTATGCTGACCCACTTTGGTTGGAAAGCCGCCCTGGCCGTCGTCTTTAACGCGAGCTTGGCGACATTCCTGCTGCGCACCCATTTGCAGGATGCTCCGGTTAAACCAAACCACAAGCCGGACCCGGCCGCACAGATGCCACCGCTGGTCATCGCCGTGCACTTGGCGTTCCTTGCTGCGGTCGTTGTGCTGGCCCACCACCCCGTGGCCTTTCTCGGGCTGTTTCTGATGTTCCTGGGTTTTGTCCAGGCCTACGAACGCCACCAAAACCCGCTCATTGTCAAAGAAGCGCTGCTGGTCGCGTTCTTTCTGGCGGGCCTGGTAGTTCTGGGCGGATTGCAACAATGGTGGTTGCAACCCATCGTGTCATCGATGCCGCCCCGCGTGCTGTTCTTTGGCGCGACCGCTTTGACGGCGGTGACAGACAACGCCGCGTTGACCTATCTGGGCTCGTTGATCGCCGGAATTTCCGACGAGGCCAAGTACAGCCTGGTCGCAGGTGCGGTCGCAGGCGGTGGCCTGACGGTGATTGCAAACGCCCCCAACCCCGCGGGCGTGGCGCTTTTGAAGCGCGGATTCGCCGATGAATCGGTAGGTGCTGGAGGACTCTTGCTCGGAGCAATAGTCCCTACGGTTGTGGCCATGGCCGCATTGATGCTGCTCTAGACATGAACTGCTAGCCCGCTCGTCAGTGGGCGGCCGGCGGCCGGTGGCTGGCCGGCATAAACGGCCGGGTCAGAAAGTCCGACAGCGTGCCATACAAGGGCCGGCTCAACATGCGCGACACCAGGCTGGCCAGCATCGCCGCCGACATCAGGCTCAGCACCATGGCATGGCCATCAACCATCTCCATCACGATGATGAACGCCGTAAGCGGTGCCTGCGTCACCGCTGCCAGGAAAGCCGCCATGCCCATGGCAATCAACGCTGCCGACATGTCACCCCCCATCAGCATGGCCACGTTGTGCCCCACGCCCGCGCCAATCGATAGCGACGGGGCGAATATTCCACCCGGCACACCGCACCAGGCGGTGAGCCAGGTGGCGGCGAATTTCAAAGTCACATAAAAGGCCGGCACACTGGCTTCCCCGGCCAACATATCCTTGACCGCATGCGAGCCCGCACCAAAGGTGGCGCCGCCCGTCACGGTACCGATGAGGGCAATCACCAGACCTCCGGCCGCGGCAAAACGTACCGGATAGCGGCCACGCCACTGGCTAATGCGGTCCGGAGAACCAGTCAGCGAAGCCGCCAGCAGCCTGGCGAAAAGACCACCGAGTACGCCACTGGCCAGCGTAACCACCAAGCCGGGCAGCAAGCCATCCCAACCAAAATGCGGCACCTTGATGACGCCGAAATAGGTGAGGTTGCCAAAGGTGGAAACCGCTACCAGGCCGGCCAGCACAATCGCGGTAATGATCAGCCCGCTGCTGCGCGATTCGAGCTTGCGTGACAGCTCTTCAATAGCGAACACCACGCCCGCCAAAGGCGCGTTGAACGCGGCGGCAATGCCCGCGGCACCGCCTGCCACCAAGAGGGCATGCGTACTGAGCCCCGAGCCCGGGCGCAACCAGCGCTGCGCATGTTGCATCACCCCCGCAGCCACCTGCACCGACGGTCCTTCGCGGCCAATCGACAAACCGGCCAGCAGCCCAGCGGACGACAAGCCGATTTTGGCCAGTGTGAGCCGCATGGACACAAACCGGCTACGCGCCTCGGCCGGCAAACCCGGGTCCAGCGCCGCCATGACCTGTGGAATACCCGAGCCACTGGCGCCCGGGAAGTAGCGCCGGGTGGTCCAGACTATGCCCGCAGTCAATGCCGGGGTCCAAATGAAAACACTCCAGGGATACCGTTGGTACAAGAGATCAAACCAGCCAAAAGTACGATCGCTCAGCAGCGTGAACCCCACGACGAAAAGGCCGGCCGCCGCCGCATAGGCCAGCACCACGGCCCGCTCTATCCACAAACGTCCGTCGGACAGTTCCCCACGGAGGTTGGCAAGAAAATCGGGTTCGTGGTGCATATGGAGCAGCATTTTGGCATGCACTCCGCGGCCTCATGCTTGAAATGGCTTCCAGCGCAGACTGTGGCTGCGCAGTCCGCTACCTATTGCATAGCATAGGACGCTACAGCGCCTAGATATGCGACGCCGCGCGTATCTGCGACAACGAGCGCTGTTGCTGCCCTTGGGCGTCGAAGTTCTCCGGTGCCAGCCATTGCATAAAGCTGGCGCGCAGCGCCGGCCATTCCCCGTCGATGATGGAAAACCAGGCCGTGTCGCGGTTGCGGCTTTTGTAGACCGTAGCCTGCAAAAAGATGCCTTCAAAGCGGAAACCCAGGCGCTCGGCCGCCAGCAGCGAGGGTGCGTTCAGGTTGTCGCACTTCCACTCGAAGCGCCGGTAGCCCAGGTCGTCGAACACATACTGCATCAGCAGGTACTGGGCTTCGGTGGAGATCGGCGTGCGCTGCAGCAGCGGCGAGAACACCACGAAGCCGACTTCGATCACACCGTTGGCCGGGTCCATGCGCATCAGCGCCAGCGTGCCCACCGCGCGTTCGGTCTTCAGGTCGATCACCGCATAGTGCAGGAAATCGCTGTTGGCCGCCGCCCGCTCGGCATGCGCGCGGTAGTCGACGGCGCTGGTGAACGGGCCTACGGGCAGGTAGGTCCAGTCGCGCCCATCGGGTGCCTGGCTATAGGCCGCGTACAGATCGTCGGCGTGGCGCTGCGGGTCCAGCGGCTCCAGCCGGCAGTAGCGCCCCAGGATGGGCGCGCGCGCCGGCAGTGCGCGCGGGCTCCAGTCGGGCAAGGGCTCGCCTATGGCTTGCTGGTAGGCATTCAAAGTGTGGGGCATACGGGCTTTCGGGTGGCAGTGTCGGGGCAATGGCAGAGCCTGAAGATAAGCCATCCGTGGAGGGTTTGAAAGTGCCACACTTGCAACATTTGATAGTGCCACGCCATGACCCCCTCTCTGCCCGCAGCCCAGGTCTTGTTTGAAACGCCATTGGCCACCCAGCCGGCCGCCGAACCCTTGCAGCGCCAGCTGCACCAGCGCCTGAAGCAGGCCATCCTGGACGGCCGACTCGCGCCTGGCAACCGGCTGCCGGGCTCCCGTGCGCTGGCCGAAGGGCTGGCCATTTCGCGCAACACCGTGACCGCGGCCTACGAGCATCTGGCGGCCGAGGGCTATGTGCAGCAAGACCGCCAGGGCACGCGGGTGGCCACGCTGTCGCGCCCGGCCCGGCCACGGCCGGTGCGGGATACCGCCGCAGCCCCGCAGACGGCCCGGCGCCTGGCGCAGATCCAGCCCACCACCCAGCACACCGATGCCAGCAGCGCGCTGCGTCCGGGCGTGCCTGCGCTGTCGCACTTTCCGCTGGCGGCCTGGCGGCGCGCCTACGACCAGGCGATCCGCCGCGCCGGCACAGCGGCGCTGGGCTATGGCCACCCGGCCGGCGAGCCGGCCCTGCGCACCGCCATCGCCCGGCACCTGGCGATTGCCCGCGGCGTGCGCTGCGAGCCCGCACAGATCGTGATCACCGAGGGCACGCAGGAGGCGCTGGCACTGTGCGTGCGCCTGCTGACCAACCCCGGCGACACCGCTTGGGTCGAAGACCCGGGCTACCGCGGCGCCAAGGTTGCCATGCAGGGCGGCGACCTGCGCGTGGTGCCGATGCGGGTAGATGCCGAAGGCCTGGTACTGGCCGATGGCGACTGGAAAGCCCAGCCGCCGCGCCTGGTCTACACCACGCCCTCGCACCAATACCCGGCCGGCGCCGTGCTGACGGTGGCGCGCCGGCTGGACCTGATCGCCCAGGCGCGGCGTGCCGGCGCCTGGATCATCGAGGACGACTACGACAGCGAATTCCGCCACGCGGGCGAACCCATAGGCGCAATGCAAGGCCTGGTGCCGCAGGCGCCGGTGCTCTACGTGGGCAGCTTCAGCAAGACCATGTTTCCGTCGCTGCGCCTGGGCTTTCTGGTGCTGCCGGAGGCGCTGGTGGCCGGGCTGCAGACACCGCTGCAGGAGATGCTGCGCGGCGGCCACCGCTACGAACAGCTGGCCATGGCCGAGTTTGTGGAAAGCGGCCAGTTCAGCCGCCACCTGGGCCGTATGCGCCGTCTGTACCGCGACCGCCAGCAGGCGCTGCGCGAGGCCCTGACCCGGCACTTGCAGCTGCCGCACACCCTGGAAGGCGGCCACTGCGGCCTGCACCTCACCGTGCGGCTGCCAGCCCGCTACCCCGACAAAGCCATCGCTGCAGCCGCCCTGCATTACGGCATCGCGCCCTCCCCGCTATCCGCCTTCGCACTGCGGCCGCTGCCGCAGGACAACGGCCTGGTGTTGGGCTACGGCAATACCTCGGCCGAGCTGTTCGAACCCCTGGTGCAACGCCTGTCGCAGCTGGCGCTGGCGACGGGACGCAACTTTTCGCACCAGCGCGCGTCGAAGGCCGACGCCTAGAGCCAGCTTTAAACGGGACGACCATGAATTTCCGAAACCCTCTCTTTCTCCGGGCCCTGTGGGGCATGGTGACGCTGCTGTTGACAGCATGCGTGGCAACCTCTGCGCTGGCCGACATCAGCGTGCGGGAGATCAAGATTCCGATGACGGTCAAGGGCATGCTCAGCGATTCCCACATCCAGCTGTCCGCCACCGAATACAAGCCCGAGGGCGACGGGCCGTTTCCGCTCTTGCTCATCAACCATGGCACGCCGCGGTCCCAGGCTGAATTTGCGACGGTGAAGAACAACTACGCCTGGCAGGCCCAGCTCTTCGCCCAGCGCGGCTTCGTGGTGATCCATACCTTGCGTCGCGGCTATGGCGGCTCGGACGGGCCATGGGCCGAGAACTATTTCAGCTGCGCCAACCCCGACTACATCGGTGCCGGACTCGAAACCGCCAAGGACATCCATGCCGCGCTGGAATACGGCCGCGCACAGCCCTATGTCGATGCACAACACGTGGTGTTGCTCGGGAAATCCGCCGGAGGCTTTGGTGTGCTCGCCCTGTCCAGCCAGAACCCCGCGGGTGTGGTTGCCACTATCAACTTTGCGGGCGGGCGCGGCTCACGCGGGCCAGACAATGTCTGCAACGAGGGCAAGCTGGTGGACGCCTTCAGCCACTATGCCAGCACGACCCATGTACCGATGCTGTGGTTCTATTCGGAGAATGACCACTTCTTCGGCCCGGCGCTGGCGAAACGCTTGGGCGAGGCCTATCAATCCAAAGGCGTAGACCTTGACCTGGAAATCGTGCCGGCCTATGGCAACGATGGGCACAGCTTCTTCGAGGGTCGCCCGAATGCGTCCGTTTGGGTGCCAACGGTGGATGCGTTCTTCAAGAAAATCGGATTGCAGGACTTTAAACAGTCCAATTGAATGACGGCCTGGCATGGCTCCAAAGGTCCAGCAAGTGGCGTAGCCTGGTTCTAGAAATTCAGCCAAACAAGGCTCTAGCGCATATTCCTCCAGCGCGAGAAGCTATTTATTTAATAGCACCACATGTCCCCTGCCAACGAGAGACCGTCGGCAGTAGGCGCAAGGCAATCAGTAAGTGGGTGGTGAAATCACCCAGACGGCGATCGTTTCCGTTGTGCCTGGATTGGCCCAGCGAAAAGGCTCTCGCACAATCCGAAAGCTGTCTCCGGCCTGCAGGTGAAAAAGCTTTTTGCCGATCCACAGGTCCAGGCTGCCCTTGACGATATAGCCTTCCTCTTCGGTGTCCCGCTGGGTGAACTCCGTGAGCTTGGCACCCGGCTTGAAGGTGCTTAAAAACGTTTCAAACGCACCGCCGATGTCGGGGGACAACAGCTCCTCCATCAGGCCATCGGTACGGCTGCCGAACAGCTGCCGTTTGTCGGCACGAACAATGCGGCCACGTTCGTCCTTGGGCGCGGTTTCGGTGACAAAAAACCATGCCACAGGAAGGCCTAACAGCTGGGCAATGCCACGCAGGTCCGCGATGGAGGGATGCGTGCGTCCGCGCTCTATCTGGCTGATGAAGCTGACGGACCGGCCAATGGCTTGCGCGATGTCGATGAGCGACTTGCCCCGTGCTTTGCGCAGCTTGCGGATCTTGCCGCCCAGAATGGCGGCATCGCAGTCGTTCGGCAAGGCGCTATCGGCGGGTGGGGATATCGGCGTTTTCGATTTAGGCATGGGAACAGGCGAGGCGGAGGGCTAGGCGGACCAAGGCGGGACGCGCTCGGTGGGATCGCGAAAGCCGTAACTCTACTGCAGCATTTCGCCTGCCTGTATCTGAACGGGGATGCAAACCGTATCGTGTGACGGATGGACCAGGCTTCAAGCGTTGACCAAGGCGCTGTCGGCCTGGGCAACCCCGTGTGTACGTTCTGCCGACTCCAAGGTGTTGACGATCAACATCGTCACCGTCATGGGGCCGACCCCACCGGGCACAGGCGTGATGTGCGAGGCCTTTTGCCTGACGCCGTCAAAGTCCACATCACCAACGATGCTGCCATCAGCCAATCGGTTGATGCCCACGTCGATCACCACCGCGCCCGCCTTCACCATCTGGGGCACGATCAGCCCCGGCTTTCCTGCGGCCACCACCAGGATGTCCGCAAGGATGGTGAACTGCGCCAGATCGCGGGTTTGCGCATGGCAGATGGCAACCGTCGCCTCTTGCTGCATCAGCATCAAGGCCATGGGCTTGCCCACGATGTTGCTGGCGCCTACGACGACCACGTTCTTCCCCCGCACCGCTATGCCTTCGGACTGCAGCAGCTTTTGCACGCCGTAAGGTGTGCAAGGCGGGAAGATGGAGTTGCCGACGACCAGGCTGCCCACGTTGTACAGATGGAATCCATCCACGTCCTTGTGGTGCGAAATCGTCTCCAGCACCTTGCGCACCGAAATGTGCGCTGGCAGGGGAAGCTGCACCAGGATGCCGTGCACAGCGTCGTCTTGGTTGAGGGCCCGGATTCTGACCAGGATTTCGTCCTCTGACACCGCGGCAGGAAATTTGAACAGCGTGGACTTGACCCCCACCTCGTGACAGGCGCGGACCTTGTTGTTCACATAGACCTGGGATGCAGCGTCGTCGCCCACCACGATCACCGCCAAGCCTGGGGGACAGCCACTCCGTACGAGCCGTTCGGCCCGCTCTTTGCATTCCTGGCGCACGACCCGCGCCAGGGCTTTTCCATCAATGATTTTGGCAACCATGGGGTCGTCTTACAGCGCTGCGACCAGCTCAGGCACGGCCACAAACAAGTCCGCCTCCAGCCCGTAATCGGCCACGCTGAAGATCGGTGCCTCGCCATCCTTGTTGATGGCCACGATGACCTTGCTGTCCTTCATGCCGGCCAGATGCTGGATCGCACCCGAGATGCCGGCTGCGATGTACAGCTGGGGCGCGACGATCTTGCCGGTCTGGCCGACTTGCCAATCGTTCGGGGCGTAGCCCGCATCGACTGCAGCGCGGCTGGCGCCCAGAGCTGCACCCAGCTTGTCGGCCAGCGGAATCATCACTTCGTTGAACTTCTCGGCGCTGCCCAGAGCCCGGCCACCGGAGACGATGATCTTGGCGGCGGTCAATTCGGGGCGGTCGTTCTTGGCGATTTCGCTGCCCACGAAGGTGGACTTGCCGGCATCGGCAGACGCGCTGAGCACTTCCACCGTGGCCGAGCCACCGGTGGCGGCAGCCGGGTCGAAACCGGTGGTGCGCACGGTCAGGACCTTGGTGGCGTCCAGGCTTTGCACGGTGGCGATGGCGTTGCCAGCGTAGATCGGGCGCTCGAAGGTGTCGGCGCTGAGGACCTTGGTGACGTCGGAGATCTGGGCCACATCCAGCTTGGCGGCCACGCGGGGGGCGATGTTCTTGCCGGAGGCGGTCGCAGGGAACACCAGGTGGCTGTAGCCCGAAGCTACGGCCAGCACCTGGGCGGCAACGTTCTCGGCCAGGCCGTGTTCGAAGCCGGGGGCGTCGGCGTGCAGCACTTTGCTGACGCCAGCGATCTGGGCGGCAGCGGCGGCGGCAGCACCGGCATTGGCACCGGCGATGAGGATGTGGACGTCACCACCGCAGGCAAGTGCGGCGGTGACGGTGTTCAGGGTTGCGCCCTTGACGCTGGCGTTGTCGTGTTCGGCAATTACAAGAATCGTCATGTCAGATCACCTTGGCTTCGGTTTTTAGTTTGGCCACCAAGGTGGCGACGTCTGGGACTTTGATACCGGCGCTGCGTTTGGGCGGCTCGGAGACTTTGAGGGTCTTGATGCGCGAGGTGACATCAACACCCAGGTCTTCGGGCTTGAAGACATCCAGCTGTTTCTTCTTGGCCTTCATGATGTTGGGCAGGGTGACGTAGCGGGGTTCGTTCAGGCGTAGGTCGGTGGTGACCACGGCGGGCAGGCTCACAGAAATGGTTTCCAGGCCGCCGTCGACTTCGCGGGTGACGTGGGCTTTGCCGTCCACTACTTCGATCTTGCTGGCAAAGGTGGCTTGCGGCAGGTCGGCCAGGGCCGCCAGCATCTGGCCGGTCTGGTTGCAGTCGTCGTCGATGGCTTGCTTGCCCAGGATGACCAGGCCGGGTTGTTCTTTGTCGACCAAGGCTTTGAGCAGCTTGGCGACAGCCAGGGGTTGCAGTTCTTCGCTGGTTTCGACCAGGATGGCGCGGTCGGCGCCGATGGCCATGGCGGTGCGCAGGGTTTCCTGGCATTGGGTGACGCCGCAGGAGACGGCGATGATTTCTGTGACCACGCCTTTTTCTTTGAGGCGTACCGCTTCTTCCACAGCGATTTCGTCAAAGGGGTTCATGCTCATTTTGACGTTGGCGATGTCTACTCCGGTTCCGTCGGTTTTGACGCGGACCTTGACGTTGGAATCGGTGACCCGCTTCACTCCGACCAGTACCTTCATGTTGCTGCCTTCCAAAAAATGTTGAGGAACGAGCGCTGTTTTTCGCTCCGATGAAAAAATATATCACGAATAATTATTTTTGAGGATAATATTTACATGTAATTTCTTCAAAGGATGCATCGTATGGCCACAGCAGTTCCGTCCCACGCAGACGTCGTCATCATTGGAGGCGGCGTCGTCGGCTGCTCCATCGCCTACCACCTGACGAAGCTCGGCATCCGCGATGTGGTGCTGCTGGAGCGCAAGCAACTGACCTGCGGCACGACCTGGCATGCCGCAGGGCTCGTGGGGCAGCTGCGTGCCACGCGCAACCTGACCGAGCTGGCCAAGTACACCTCGGAACTGATCCATGAACTGGAGCGCGAGACGGGCCAGGCGACGGGCTTCAAGCAGAATGGCTCGTTCAGCGTGGCCTTGAACGCCGAGCGCATGGAAGAGCTGAAACGCCAGGCGTCCATGGCACGCAACTTCGGCCTGGATGTGGATGTAGTGTCGCCCAAGGAAATCTTGGAGCGCTACCCCTACCTCAGCCTGGACGGCGTGGTGGGCGGCGTGTTTCTGGCAAAGGACGGGCAATGTAACCCGGTCGATGTGACCCAGGCCTACGCCAAAGGCGCGCGCATGGGCGGTGCCAAGATCATCGAAGGGGTGAAGGTCGAGCGCATCATCAAGGAAAGTGGCCGCGCCGTCGGCGTCGTCACGGACCAGGGCGACGTGCGTTGTTCGACGGTGGTGATCGCGGCCGGCATGTGGTCGCACGAGCTGGGCCGCCAGACCGGTGTGAACCTGCCTTTGCATGCGGCAGAGCATTTCTACGTGGTGACGGACCACATCCAGGACCTGCCCGGCAATCTGCCGGTGCTGCGCATCCCGGACGAATGGGCTTACTACAAGGAAGATGCCGGGAAGATTCTGCTGGGGTGCTTCGAACCGGTGGCCAAGCCCTGGGGCATGGGCGGCATCCGCGAAGACTTTTGCTTCGATTCCTTGCCCGAAGATATGGACCACTTTCTTCCGGTGCTGGAGAAGGCTGCCGCACGCATGCCGATACTGGAGAACACGGGCATACAGACCTGGTTCAACGGGCCGGAGAGCTTTACGCCGGACGACCGCTATCTGCTGGGTGAAACGGCCGAGGTCAAGGACTTGTTTGTCGCCTGCGGCTTCAACTCGATTGGTATCCAGAGTTCCGGTGGCGCTGGCAAGGTGCTAGCCGAATGGATACGCGACCGCCGCCCGCCCATGGACCTGGTGGACATCGATGTGCAGCGCATGAACCCGTTCCAGGGCACCCGCCAGTACCTCAAAGACCGCACGGTAGAAACCTTGGGGCTGCTGTACAAAACGCACTACCCGTTCTACCAGTACACCACGGCCCGCGGCGCGCGCCGAACCCACTTCCATGACAAGCTGAAGGACGCGGGCGCCGTGTACGGCGAGCTAGCCGGATGGGAGCGGCCCAACTGGTTCGCGCCCAAGGGTGTCGAAGCCAAGTACGAATACAGCTACGGCAAACAGAACTGGTTCCCGCACACCGGCAACGAATGCCGCGCAACGGCCGATACGGTGGGCATGTACGACCAAAGCACGATGACCAAATTCATCGTCGAAGGCCGCGACGCGCTGCGGATGCTGGAGACGATTTCGGCCAACAAGATCGACGTTGCCGTGAACCGGCTGGTCTACACCCAATGGCTCAACCCGCGGGGCGGGATTGAGGCCGACCTGACGGTGACGCGCCTGGGCGAAGACCAGTTCATGGTCGTCTCCGCGGCCGCCACGCAGTTCCGCGATCTTTCCTACCTACGCCGCCATGCACAGGCTGTAGACCATTGCTTCATCAGCGACCAGACCGCGGCACTGCCCATGCTGGGCGTGATGGGGCCGCAAGCGCGGGCCTTGCTGCAACAGGTGTCGCCGCGGACCGATTTTTCCAACGAAGGGTTTGCGTTCGGCAGCTCGCAGATCATCGAGATCGGCTACGCCCAGGTGCGCGCCAGCCGCATCACCTACGTCGGCGAGCTGGGCTGGGAGCTGTACATACCCGGCGAATTTGCGCTGCACGTGTACGAGCAGCTGATGGCGGCAGGCGCAGCCCATGGCCTCCAATTTGCGGGCATGCATGCCATGAACGCCTGCCGCATGGAGAAAGGCTATCGGCATTGGGGCGACGACATCAGCGTGGAAGACACTCCTATCGAAGCCGGCCTGGGCTTTGCAGTCGCCTGGGAGAAGCGCTATGACTTCATCGGCAAAGAAGCGCTGCTGAAACAGCGGGCTTTGGGCGTCCCCAAGAAGCGCCTGGTCCAGTTTCGCCTGACCGGCACCGACCGCCTGCTGTACCGCGAAGAACCGATCTTCGTCAACGGGCAGCGCTCGGGCGCGATCACCTCCGGCATGTACGGCCACCGCGTCAACGCTTCGCTCGGCATGGGCTATGTGCGCGCCGACGAGCCGATCACCGCGGCCTGGGTGGCCGCGCAAAAGTTTGAGATCGAGATCGGATGGCAGCGCTACGAAGCACAGGCGCAACTAGAGCCCTTCTACGACCCCAAAAACCTGCGCATCAAGGCCTGAGCACAGCGACGCGCCACCTATTTCCCCGGCCTTCCTCCAGAGCATCTTCCAAATGACCTATTCAACCCAAAAGCCCAACACCCACACGCTCTGCGTCAGCTGCCCATCCGCCACCGGCATCATTGCGGCCATCACCAGCCATCTGGCGGGGCGTGGTTACTTCATTTGCGAGCTGTCACAGTACGACGACGAAGACACCAAGCGCTTCTTCATGCGCTGCACTTTCGAGGTGAACAGCGACTCCACCGACGAGGCGTCGATCCTGGGGCCGTACTTTGGTGCCATTGCCGATAGATTTGGCATGGCCTGGAACGTGCACCGCACGGATCGCGCCAAGCGCGTGCTGCTGATGGTGTCCAAGTTTGACCACTGCCTGCGCGACCTGCTGTACCGCTGGGAAGCCAAGGAGCTGAACATGCACATCGTCGGCATCGTGTCCAACCACACCATGCTGGAGCCCATGGCGACACGCTACGGCGTTCCCTTCCACCATCTGCCGGTGACCAAGGAAACCAAAGACGCGGCGGAGCAGTCTCTCCGTGAACTGGTCAACACGCAGAACGTCGAGTTGGTCGTGCTCGCCCGTTACATGCAAATTCTGAGTGACTCCATCTCGCGGGACCTGGATGGCCGCTGCATCAACATCCACCACT
This sequence comes from Rhodoferax sp. OV413, assembly GCF_900104385.1. Classification (GTDB taxonomy): domain Bacteria; phylum Pseudomonadota; class Gammaproteobacteria; order Burkholderiales; family Burkholderiaceae_C; genus Rhodoferax_B. Next base: position 214,934 of record NZ_FNJA01000004.1, read on the forward strand.
CCTTCCTGCCCAGCTTCAAAGGCGGGTCACCCTATGCGCAAGCCCATGGCCGGGGTGTCAAGCTGATGGGCGCCACGGCCCACTACGTCACCGGCGACCTGGACGAGGGGCCGATCATCGAACAAGACGTGCGCCGCATCGACCACCGCTATTCCGTCACTGAGATGCAGGCCATGGGCCGCGAGGTGGAAAGCGGGGTCTTGTCCCGCGCGGTGCGCATGCACCTCGAAGACCGCATCTTCCGAGACGGAAACAAGACCATTGTTTTCGCCTAGCCAACCAGTGAAGCTGTGACGAGGCGATAAAAATCAAGAGGAACAGGGCTATAGCGCATATTCCACTAGCGCAAGCAGCTATTTATTCAATAGCAACTACGGCTGTGCGGCCGGAGCCACCGACGCGCCCTGGATGCCATGGCGCAGCAAGGCGTCGGCCACGAAGCCGCTGGCCTTCATGTCTTCCACATACTTGTGCAGCAACTGGGCGGCGGCCGCGCCCCGGCCCTTGGGCAGGCCCATGGCCTGCTGGATCACCATGAAGCGGCCGGGCAGCAGGCGCAGGCCGGGCAGGCGGCGCGCATCGGCCTGCAGCTGCTGCTTGACGCCGGCCGCCACCTCGGCGCCCTGGGCGATGAAGGTGTCAACCACGGCGGGCGATGTGGGTGCGCGCAGGATCTCGGCGTGCTGGATTTCGCGGCTAAGGTGCAGGTCGTAGGCGCTGCCTTTGCCGACCACCACGCGATGGCCCGCGCGGTCCACCTCGGCGTTGTCGGTGATGGGCGAATCCTGGCGCACCAGGTAGGCGCCTTCGATCAGCACATAGGGCGCGGTAAAGGCGATGCCCGCGCCGCGCACCGGGTCTACTGCGAAGAAGCCGAAATCGGCCTTTTCCTGGGTCACCGCCTCGACCGACTTGCCGGCCGTGTCGAACACCACCAACTCCACGTCCACGCCCAGCAGCTGGGCGAAGCCACGCGCCAGGTCAATGGACACGCCAAAGGGCTGGCCGTTGGTATCCAGGTTGGCGAGTATGGGATTGCCCAGGTTGATCGAGGCACGCAAGGTGCCGGTAGGCGCGAAGCTGGCGATGAGGTCGGAGGAAATGGTCATGGCTTTATGGCTTTCGGTAGGTCAGCGGGTGGTAGATAAATCGGGAGCAATAGCAGTCATCGCAGACTCGGTCTGCGCCGGGCGGAAGCTGCCCGGCGTGCAATCCAGCACTGCGCGAAAAGCCGCCACATAGGCGGCTGGGCTGGCAAATCCGAGCGTATGGGCAATCGACTTGGTGGAACGGTTGGCGGCCAGCAAATCGAGCGAGGTAATGATGCGTGCGCGCTGCCGCCAGTCACGAAAGCTCAGGCCCACTTCTGCGCCAAAGCGCCGGCTGAAGGTACGCGCGGACATGGCCGCATGGGCAGCCACCGTTTCCATCGGCATGCTCCACTGCTGGCCGGCCATGAGTTCGACCAGGGCGGCGTGCAGCCGCACATCCTCCGGCATCGGCAAATGCGTGGGCAGGCAAGGGGTTTCGCGCAGCGCATGCAAGAGCAGCCGCGCCATCAGGCCGCGCATCACCGGGCTGCGTTGCGCGTCAAACAAACCCAGCACCAGCTCCTGGACCAGCCGCGACGCCACCACCACGTGCACCTCGTGGGCCCGCGCAAAGCCCTCGCATTGCGCGATCCATACGGGGTCGAAGTACACCGTGCGCATCTCGGTAGCCGACAGCATCTGGATCGCATGCGGCTGCTGCGCGGGCACCCAGAGTGCGCGCTGCGGCGGCACGATCCAGCGGCTGGGCCCGGTGTCGACCTGCATCACGCCACTGATGGCAAACACCAGCTGCCCTGTCGCATGCTGGTGCTGCGGTAGCCGGGCGTCCCGCGCATGGTGTTTGGCGAGCACGCTCCAGCCGTCCGCATATTGGCGCTTGGTCGATATGTTTTGGCCTTCTACTTTTGGCATGCCACCATAGTATCGAAGCCTGACCACTTTGACCAAGGCTTACCCATGCACACTGCTACACATCCGACCACCACGACGCTCGCCGCGTCACCCCAGCCTGCTCAGCAAGTGGCGGTGTTTTTCTACGGCAGCTTCATGCGCCGCGAGGTGATGGCCAAGGGTGGCTTTGCGCCCGAAACCATCGAGGTGGCGAGGCTGGGCGGGTTCGACATCCATATCGACCCGCATGCCAACATCAGCCGGTCCGGGCAGCACGCGGTGTATGGAGTGCTGGTGCTGGCCACGCACGCGGACTTGCAGCGCCTGTACTCGATGGATGGCATCGGCGTGTTCTTGCCCCAGGCCGTGCTGGTGGAAACCGAGGGCGGAAAGCTGCAGCCCGCGCTGTGCTACATCCCGCCCGCGCGTGGCAACCAGCCGGCGGACCGCGGCTACCTTGCGCACCTGGTCAGCGCGGCACGCGGCTATGGTTTTCCGGGCTGGTATGTGGAGCGGCTGGAGAGCTTCGCCCACTGACAGGCATGGATATTTAGACAAAATCGGGCTCTGGCGCATATTCCATCTGCGCCAGCAGCTATTTATTCAATAGCAACTACCAGAGCTGCTGCAAGCGCCCGGCCACCAGCCGCAGGCCGCGCGTGGCCATGGCCCGGGCCTCGGTCTCGTCATGCGTCACCAGCACGGTGGCCATGCCGGCGTCAAAGATGCGCTGGCGGAATTCGGTTTGTAAGTCCAGCCGCAGCGCAGCATCGAGCGCCGAAAACGGCTCGTCCAGCAATAAGGCGCGCGGCGCGGTGATCAGTGCGCGGGCCAGGGCCACGCGCTGCTGCTCGCCGCCGGACAAGGTCCACACCTTGTGCCGCGTGTGGGCAGCCAGGCCGAAGCGCTCCAACATCAGCTCGGCGCGCTGGCGCGCCTGGGCCTTGGCCACGCGCTGCTCGACCAGGCCAAAGGCCACGTTGTCGCGCACATCAAGGTGCGGGAACAGCGCGAAGTCCTGGAACATCAGCGCGAAGCCGCGGCGCTCGGGCGGCTGGCGGCTGATGTCTTCGCTGTCGAACCAGACGCTGCCGGCCTCGGCCGCCTCCAGCCCGGCGGCGATCTTCAGCAGCGTGCTTTTGCCGCTGCCGGATGGGCCGAGCAAGGCGACGATTTCGCCCTCGGCCACCTGCAAGCTCAGGTCGTCGGCCAAGGGGCGAGCACCGTAATGTTTGGTGATGTTGCGCAGTTCAAGCATGGGGAGGTTCCGCCCGGCGTGGGCCTTCAATCAATGCAAACGCGGCCAGGGCCAAGGCCATCAGCACACAGGCCAGTACCAGCGCTGCATCGGCGTTGGCCGCACCGGGCCGGCCCAAGCGCTGGTAGATCAGGGTGGTGAGAGTCGCCCATTCGGGGCGCGATAAAAACAGGGTGACGGCAAACTCGCCCAGCGCCGTGGCTGCGGCAAACGCCATGCCGCGGCGCAGCGCCAGCGCGACCATCGGCAGGGTCACGCGCCAGAACACCCGCCAGGGCGTAGCACCCAGGCTGCGCGCGGCCTGCGGCAGGTGCTCGGGCAGGCTGTCGAGCGCGGCGGCCAGCGACTTGGCGACAAACGGATAGGCGAGCACCGCATAGGCGCTGAGCAGCAGCGGCAGGCTGGCAGTCCACTGCGGGTACAGCAGCAGCAGGCCAAAAGCCACGGTGATCGGCGACACCACGAAGGGCAGAAAGGCAGCGGCGCGCAGCGCCACCGAGGCCTGGGCCGCCAATGCGTGCAGCACGCCCAGCACCGTGGCCAGCAGCAGCGCGATGGCCGAGAAGCGCAAGGTGTTCCACAGCGCTGCCAGGGTCTCGGCATCCCACAGCAGCGCCCAGCTGTCCCAGCCCGCGTGCACGGCGCGCCACAGGATCGCCAGCAACGGCGCGGCGCAGAAGAAGGCCAGCACGGCCAGGGCCGCTAGCACACCCAGCCAGTGCGCGGGGCGGCTCGGGCGACGGCGGGCGATGGGCTGCACGCGGGTCGGCGTGGCCAGGCGCTTTTCGATCAGCGCATAGCCCCAGGCCACTGCGCCGGTCAGCAGCAGCATCCACAGCGCCAGCAGGCTGGCCGGAGCCAGCCGCAGCTCGTGGGCGACCAGGGTGTAGATCTCCACCTCCACCGTGGCGTAACGCTGGCCGCCCAACACCAGCGCCAGGCCGAAGCCGGCGAAGCAGTACAAGAACACCAGGCACAGGCTGGACGCCAGCCAGGGCGCAATCGCCGGCCATTCAACCCGCCAGAAGGCGCGCCAGGGTGTGGCACCGAGAGTGCGGGCCGCCGCCACGCGCTGCGCGCTCACGTGGCCGAGCGCGTCGACGCCGGCACGCACCACCACGCAGAGGTTGAAGAACAGGTTGCCGTACAGCAGCAGCCAGGGCGTGTCCTGCAGGTCCAGCCCCAGTACATTGCTGAGCACGCCGCGCGGCCCCCACAGCGCCAGTACGCCCAGGGCGGCTACCAGCGTGGGCACCACAAACGGCAGCATCAAGAGGCGCAGCACCAGGGTGCGGCCCGCAAATTCCCAACGCGCCAGCACCCAGGCCACGGGCAGGCCCAGCAGCAGCGCGGCGATGCAGGTAGCCGCCGCCTGCAGCACCGACCACAGCACGCGCCAGCGCAAATACGGGTCGGACCACAAGGCCCAGGGCGAAGTCGGGGTTTGGCTGGCCAGGTCGCCCCACCAGCCCTCGAATGCCAGCCGCAGCACCGGGGCCAGCAGCAGCACGGCCAGGGTCAGCAGCGGCAACAGGCCCAGCAGCCAGCGGCGATCAAAGACCATTTTTTGCATGCGTGTCGCCATCACCGCCCGTGCTGGGCACTACCGCCAGCAGTTGTTCACGCATCCACACATGGGCGGCCGTGCGGTTGTGTTTGATGTGTCCGTAGGCCTTCAAGGTGTAGCGCGGCAGAGGAAACGGTGCCGGGTAGATCGCGATGTCGGCCGATTCCTGCAATATCTTGGCCGCGTAGCGGGGCACGGTCATGATCAGCGCCGACTGGGCCACGATGAAGGGCGCAGCCAGCACCGAAGGCAGCTGCACGGCCACCTGGCGCTGCAAACCCTGGCGGTCCAGCACTTTGTCCACGAAGCCTGTGGCCTCGTTCCAGGGTGTGACCACCACATGCCGTGCCGCCAGATACTGGTCGAGGTCCAGCCCGCCACGGATCAGAGGGTGGCGCCGGCTGGCGATGACCACATAGTCGTCTTCCAACCAGGTAAAGCTTTCGATGCCGGGGGTGGGCTCCATGGCCTCGTCCACATAGCCCAGGGCAAAGTCGATGCGGCCGCTGGCCAGTTCCTCTGCCGATTCGCGGCCACTGGAGTAAACAGTCTTGAAACCCAGGCCGGGCGCCACGTCCTGCATACGGGCCATCAGGCGCGGCAGCACAGCAAAGGCGGTGTAGTCGGTGGCGGCCAGCACGAAGACCCGGTCGCTGCTGGCGGGGTCGAAGCTGCCCGACATGGCCAGGCCACGCGAAAAAATTTCCAGCCCGGCAGCCACCGGTTCGGCCAGCCGTTCGGCATAGCCTGTGGGTTGCATGGCATTGCCCACGCGGACAAATAAATCGTCCGCCAGCACCTCGCGCAGCCGGGCCAGGGCATGGCTCAAAGCCGAGGGGCTCATGGCCAGCTCGTCGGCGGCGGCCGTCACCGAGCGGTGGCGGAACAGGGCATCCAATGCCAGCAGCAAATTCAGGTCCAGGCGGCGCAGGTTGGAATGCATAAACCCCATCATATTCTGAAAAAAATGCACTTCCTGCATTTGGCAGTGCGTCGTAGCATCGCTAAACCCTGTCACCACTTCCCTTCCCCTCCTCACCCGAATCTCCATGAACCTATCCATCCGCCCGGCCCTGGTGCACGACTCTGCGCTGATCCTCCGCTTCATCCAGGAGCTGGCGGTGTACGAAAAAGCCGGTGACCAGGTCGCTGCCACCGTGGACACCCTCGCCACCAGCCTCTTCGCGGCGGACAGCCCGGCCCGCGCCTTGATTTGCGAGGTCGATGGCGAAGCCGTTGGCTATGCCATCTACTTCTTCAACTACTCCACCTGGCAGGCCAAAAAGGGCTTGTATCTGGAAGACCTGTACATCACGCCGGCCCAGCGTGGCACAGGTGCGGGCAAGCAGCTGCTGCGGCATCTCGCAGCCATCGCAACCGACCAGGGTTGCGGCCGATTCGAGTGGAGCGTGCTGGACTGGAACCAACCGGCCATTGACTTCTACCAGTCGATTGGCGCCCAGCCGCAAGGCGAATGGGTGCGCTACCGGATGCAGGGCGCGGCGCTGCAAGACTTTGCCACCCAGCAGGCCAAGCCAGGTGCGCAAGGCTGAGCTGCGCTTAACCGGCTACTTCAATACGACCTGCGTCCAGCGCGCCACCCAGGCCGTGCCTTTGTCGGCAATCGTCTCGGCGGGCAGGCTCTCGTAGGCTGTGGGTTCGGTAGCATGTTTCATCACCTCGGCCAACGGGGTATGGGCCTCTACCGGGTACATCCACATGCTGGTCTGCAAGGCCTCTTGCGCGGCGCCGGAGCGCATGAAGCGGATGAACAGGTGGGCGGCATCGCGCTGGCCGCCACCGGCCACCAGGGCCACGCCTTCGATCTGGCGGAACACGCCGCCCTTGAGGAACAGGTTGGCGGTGGGCGACTCGCTGATCTTTTCCTTGCTGTAGAACACCTCTGCCGCCGGGCTGGTGGCGTAGCTGACGACCAAGGGACGCGTGCCGCCGTTGCGGCTGAATTCGGTGTAGTAGGCCTCGCTCCAACCCTTGACCACCTTCACGCCGTTGGCGCGCATGCGGGCCCACCAGTCGAAGGCTTTTTCCTCGCCCATGCCGGCGATGGTGGCCAGCAGAAACTGGTAGCCGGGGCTGGAGGTGGCCGGGTTCGGCACCACCAGCAGATTGCGGTAAGCGGGCTGGGCCAGCTCGTCCATGCTCTTGGGCAGGGCCAGGCCGCTCTTGGCGAAGCTGGCCTTATCAAAATTCAGGGTCACAAAGCCGTAGTCCACCGGCACCACGCTGCCGCCCACCTGGGCGATGGGCGAGCCCTCGGCAAACTTGATCGGCTCCAGCACCTTGGCGGCCTGGGCCTTGGCGACCAGGGCGTTGTCCAGGCCGAACACCACGTCGGCAATCGGCTGGGCGCGGGTCAGGATCAGCTTGTTCAGCATCTCGCCCGCATCGCCGGCCTTGATCAGGCTGAGCTTGATGCCGGCCTCGGCTTCGAACTTGGCCAGCAGCGGCTTGGGCAGCGAGAACGAGCTGTGCACCAGCACGCGCAATTCGCCATCGGCAGCCAGGGTGGAAAAGGAAGACAGCGCGGCCAGCGCGGCGGCGGCGAAGGAAAAGGTGCGGCGTTGCAGCATAGGTGGCTTTCAATGCGCCAGCGGCGGGCGCATGCAAGGCCGGGGCCCATCACGCTCCCTACGCCGGCATGACCCGGATCAGGTGTGTGGGGTATTTCTCAGTCTGCTGATTTGCAGCAGACACCCCCGGTGAAGGGACGGATTGTAAATCCTGAGGGCGCGTCGAAGTTCTCCCTGACAACACTGGACAAACTTGTGGATAACCCCCTCAAGCTGCTGTATATGCAGCCTAAACCCTTGATTCACAAGGACAAAGCTTGCGCTGCTTAATTTTTAGGCGATGCCAGCACCACCGGCTTGCGGGCCCAGCGCTGCTTCAGCGCGCCGGCCACGATGACCAGGCCGGGGATCAGAATCATGGCCCAGATGATCTTGTCCAAGTTGTGCTTGACCCAAGGGAAGTTGCCAAAGAAGTAGCCGATGGTGATGATGCCCACCACCCACAACACGCCACCCAGCACGTCGTAGAAGGTGAACTTGGCCCGACTCATCAGCGCCACGCCAGCCACGAACGGCGCGAAGGTGCGCAAAAAGGGCATGAAGCGCGCGGCCACCAGGGTCACGCCGCCATATTTTTCGTAGAACGCATGGGCCTGGTTGAAGGCCTGCTTGTTGAAGAGACGCGAGTCTTCCCACTGGAACACCTTGGGGCCGAAGAAGCGGCCAATCGCGTAATTGCACTGGTTGCCCAGAATGGCCGCAGCCAACAGCAGGCCGACGGCCAGCGGATACGACATCAGGCCCACGCCGCACATGGCGCCGACCACGAACAACAGCGAGTCGCCGGGCAGAAACGGCATCACCACCACGCCGGTCTCCACGAAGATGATGGCGAACAGCAGCGCATAGACCCAGGGGCCGTAGCTGACGACGAAGGCCTGCAGGTGTTTGTCCACATGCAGGATGAAATCGAAAAGTTGGGTAATGAGGTCCATGGGCGCAGATTATCTATGCTGGCTGCTAGCATCTTGTGACACTGCCGAAACACACGCCACAGGGACCTGCCATGACACGCCACACCCATCTGCTGATCATCGACCCGCAAAACGACTTTTGCGATCTGCCAGCGGGCAGTGGCGGCAGCCCTGCCCTGCCGGTGGCCGGCGCCCATGCAGACATGCAGCGGCTGGCCGGCTTCATCCGCACCCACGCCGCCGCGCTGACCGACATCAGCATCACGCTGGACTCGCACCACCGCTGGGACATTGCCCACCCCACGTTCTGGCAGCAGGCCGACGGCAGCGCGGTAGCGCCCTTCACCAGCATCACCGCCGCCGCGGTGTACGCGGGCCAGTACCTGCCGCGCCAAACCGGGGCGCTGGGCCGCACACTCGCCTACCTGGATGCGCTAGAAGCCCGGGGCCGTTACACGCTGATGGTCTGGCCGGTGCACTGCGAGATCGGCACCTGGGGCCACAACGTGCATGCCGATGTGCATGCCGCCTACAACGCCTGGGAAGACCAGCACGGCGCCATCGTCACCAAGCTGAGCAAGGGCAGCAACCCCTGGACCGAACACTACAGCGCCGTCATGGCCGAGGTGCCCGACGCGCACGACGAAGCCACCCAGCTGAACCACGCACTGATGGCCGCCATGGACCAGGCCGACGTGCTGCTGATTGCCGGCGAAGCCAGCAGCCACTGCGTGCGCGCCACCACCGAGCACATCGTGGCGAACCTGGCCCGGCACAAGCCGCAGCGCATCGTGCTGCTGACCGACTGCATGAGCCCGGTGGGCGGATTCGAGGCCCAGCACACCGCGTTTTTGCAGGAGATGCAAGCCCAGGGGCTGGAGCTGGCGACCAGCCTGAACCTCCAGCTATAGATTTTTTAAATGCGAACGGTTATCATTTGATGACCTGATTACGCAAAACTCCATTCGACGCAAAGGGTACGGCACCGCAGACCGCGGTGCCCGCACCATGGATGTTTTGCATGTACCCCTTTCTCGACGCGTCTATCGACTCCTTAGCCGGGCCTAGCCCCGCTCCATGCCAGCCGCCCAGCCTGGCCCAGTGGGAACGCCTGACGCAGCGCGGCTGCAGCGCGCTGCAGGCCGGGCGCACGGAGCTGGCGCTGTTCAGCTTCCACCAAGCCCTGTCCATCGCCCAAGACCTGCTGCTCGACGGCCCCGCGCCCCTGCATGCCGACGACTGCCTGGCCGCGCTGGTGGTATCGCACCACCAGCTAGCCGATCTGTGCGCCAACGCCCAGCTGCTGGAGCAGGCCGCCAACCACCTGTGCCGCGCCCATGGCGCGGTGATGGGCTTGTTGCAAACCCCCACCACCTGCCTGGCCCTGCAACAAGCCGCCTGGCGGCACAGCCGCGAAACCCATGCCGAACTGCTGCAGTACCAGCGCCGCTGGGGCCCGCACGCCGGCATCGCCCGGCTGCTGCGCGCCAGCGCCGAGCCCGCCGCCGGCAGCACCGTGCATTGATCCACTTTTAAACCCGGAGACCCCATGGCCCACACCCTGCCCGCCCTGCCCTATGCCTACGACGCGCTGGAGCCGCATATCGACACCCAGACCATGCAGATCCACCACAGCAAGCACCACCAGGCCTATATCAACAACCTGAACACCGCGCTGCAGAACACCCCCTATGCCGATCTCGGCGTCGAGGCGCTGGTCAGCGCCATCGACACCTTGCCCGAAGCCTTGCAAAACGCGGTACGCAACCACGGCGGCGGCCACGCCAACCACAGCCTGTTCTGGACCGTGATGTCGCCCCGCGGCGGCGGCCAGCCCACCGGCGCCTTGGCCCAGGCCATAGACGCCGACCTGGGCGGCTTCGATGCCTTCAAAGCCGCCTTCACCCAGGCCGCGCTGACCCGCTTCGGCAGCGGCTGGGCCTGGCTCAGCGTCACGCCGCAGGGCCAGCTGGTGGTCGAAAGCAGCGGCAACCAGGATAGCCCGCTGATGGCCGGCAACACCCCCATCCTCGGACTGGACGTGTGGGAGCACGCCTACTACCTGCTGTACCAGAACCGCCGGCCCGAATACATCGCGGCCTTCTACAACGTGGTGGACTGGGCCGAAGTGGCCCGCCGCTTCCAGGCCGCGCGCGGCTGATCTTACGCATGGAGACCCGCCATGGACCGACCCGAAACCATGTGGCGCAACAGCGCTAGCGACCCGGTGCGCCGGCTGCGCAAACTGCTGGGCTGGGGCATCGCGCTGCTGGGCGCGGGCCTGCTGGCCGGCGATTTCTGGCACTACTGCCTGGTCCACCCGGTGGTGCTGAATGCGCTGATCGGCGGCTCGGTAGCCGCGCTGGCCACGGCCCTGGGCACGCTGCCGGTGGTGTTCTCGCACAGCCTGTCGGACCGCACGCAGGACACGCTGTTTGGCTTCGGCGCCGGCGTGATGCTGGCGGCCTGCGCGTTCTCGCTGATCATCCCCGGCCTGGCCGCGGCCCGGGCCACCGGTGCCGGCAGCTGGGGCGCGGGCGGCACCATGGGCTTGTCCATCCTGCTGGGCGGGGCGGCGCTGCTGGCCATGGAGCGCCTGCTGCCGCACGAACATTTCATCAAAGGCCTGGAAGGCCCGCCCTCGCGCGTGCTGCGCCGCACCTGGCTGTTTGTGTTTGCCATCACCTTGCACAACCTGCCCGAGGGCCTGGCGATTGGCGTGGGCTATGCCGCCACCGACCCGCTGCGTGCCAGCGCCCTGGCCACCGGCATCGCCATCCAGGACGTGCCCGAAGGCCTGGTGGTCGCCGTGGCCCTGCTGGCCGCCGGCTACAAGCGCAGCTTTGCGGTGATGTTGGGCATGGCCTCGGGCCTGGTCGAGCCGCTGGGCGCGGTACTGGGCGCGGCCGCCATCAGCCAGTCGGCCAGCCTGCTGCCCTGGGGCCTGGGCTTTGCCGCCGGCGCCATGCTGTTCGTCATCAGCCACGAAATCATCCCCGAATCGCACCGCAAAGGCCACGAAGCCTGGGCCACCGGCGGGCTGATGCTGGGCTTTGTGCTGATGATGGTGCTGGACACGGCGCTCGCCTGAATCGGCAGAATTTAAACAAAAAAGGCCTCTGGCGCTTGTTCCACCAGCGCCAGCAGCTATTATTTCAATAGCATTCAACGTATAAACAGAGCCGTCTTGGGCAACTTGCGCCAGCGGAGCCCAGGTCCACAGATAGATGCGCCATATCGAATCTACGATTTGTTCGTTTGGGAAAACAGGGTTTCGCCAAATAATCAAATTCAGTTATTAAATATGGCGCTCTTATATGAATTTCCAGCAACTGCGTTCCGTGCGGGAGACCGTGCGCTGCGGCTTTAACCTGACCGAAGTCGCCAACGTCCTGCATACCTCCCAGCCCGGCGTCAGCCGGCAGATCCGCGAACTCGAAGAAGAGCTCGGCATCGAACTGTTTGTGCGCGCCGGCAAGCGGCTCACCGGCCTGACCGACCCCGGCGGCCACGTGCTGCCCATCATCGAGCGCATGCTGCTCGACAGCAGCAATCTGCGCAAAGCCGGCGAGGAATTCGTGTCCCGGCAAAGCGGCCTGTTGTCGATTGCCGCCACCCATTCGCAGGCCCGCTACGCGCTGCCCACCGCGGTGCAAGAGTTCCGCAACCACTTCCCCAACGTGACCTTGCACCTGCACCAGGGCTCGCCCGCCCAGGTGGCCGAAATGCTGCTGTCGGGCGAGGCCGACGTCGGCATTGCCACCGAGGCCCTGACCCAGTATGACGAGCTGCTGGCCCTGCCCTGCTACCCCTGGACCCACTCGGTCATCGTGCCACCCGGCCATCCGCTGCTGGACGCGCCGCTAACCCTGGAGACGCTGACCCAGTACCCGCTGATCACCTACGACAACGGCTTCACCGGCCGCACCCGCATCAACGAGGCTTTTGCGCAGCGCCAGCTGGTGCCGCACATCGCCATCAGCGCCATGGACGCGGACGTGATCAAGACCTATGTGGAGCTGGGCATGGGCGTGGGCATCGTGGCGTCCATCGCCTTTGAGGCCGAGCGCGACCTGGCGCTGCGTGCCATCGACGCCGGCCAGCTGTTCGGCATCAACCTGACCAAGCTGGGGGTGCGCCGCGGCAGCTATCTGCGCGGCTATGTGTATGCGTTCATCGAGTCGTTCGCACCCACGCTGAACCGCAGCGTGGTGGAGCAGGCGCTGACCGGCACCACCGAAGCCCTGCACTACGAAATCTGATGCAATTTGAGCGGCATCTGAATCTGAATATCCTTATCTGAAAGCCTTCGTTCCCCCGCGCGGGGCGGGCCGCTAAGGTGGTGCAATTCATCCACTCCACTGAATGCGTTCCCATGGCCAGACAACTCAAATTCGGATTCGTACTGCACGGCGTGGGCGCCGGCTGGGGCGACTGGCGCCACCCGGCGGCCGTCACCGATGCCAGCGTCAACTTCGGCTTCTACAAAGAGCAGGCGCAGCTGGCCGAGCAAGGCCGTTTTGACTTCTTGTTTGTGGCCGATAGCGTGCACATCACACCGCGCTCCAGCCCGCATTACCTGAACCGTTTTGAGCCGCTGACCATCCTGTCGGCGCTGGCCGGCGCCACCTCGTATATCGGCCTGGTGGCCACGGTCACGGCCAGCTACAGCGAGCCCTTCACCGTGGCCCGGCAGTTCGCCTCGCTGGACCACATCAGCAATGGCCGCGCCGGCTGGAACGTGGTCACCTCCTGGCTGGACGGCAGCGCGCGCAACTACAGCAAGCCCAGCCACTACGACCACGATGTGCGCTACGCGCTGGCCAAGGAACACCTGGGCGTGGTGCAAGGCCTGTGGGATTCGTGGGAAGACGATGCCCTGGTGCGCGACAAGGAAACCGGCGTGTTCTTCGACCCGAAAAAGCTGCACCGACTCGACCACAAAGGCGATTTCTTTTCGGTCGAAGGGCCGCTGAACATCAGCCGCTCCCGCCAGGGCCAGCCGGTGATATTCCAGGCCGGCGCCTCGGAGGACGGCAAGAATTTCGCCGCCACCCAGGCCGACGCCATCTTCTTCCACGCCGACACGCTGGAGGAAGCCCAGGCCTACTACCGCGATGTCAAAGCCCGCGTCGCCGCCGCCGGCCGCAACCCCGATGAAGTACACCTGCTGCCCGGCATCCGCCCCATCGTCGGCCGCAGTGCCGAAGAGGCCGAGCGCAAGTACGAAGAATCGGCCAGCCTGGTGCCGATAGAAAACGCCATCGCCGCGCTGGCCCGCCCGTTCAACGACCACGACTTCTCGGCCTACCCGCTGGACGCCCCCTTCCCCCACCTGGGCGACCTGGGCCGCAACAGCCAGCAAAGCGCCAGCGACCGCATCAAGCAGGTCGCCAAAGAAAAAGGCTGGACGCTGCGCGAAGTGGCGCTGTGGCACGCACGCCCCAAGCGCACTTTCGTCGGCACCGCCGAGCAGGTGGCCGACGAGATCCAGCGCTGGTTCGAGCTGGGTGGTGCCGATGGCTTCAACTTCTTCGAAGCCCTGCCCAACACCTCGCTGAAAGACTTCGTCGCGCTGGTCGTGCCGCTGCTGCAGGCCCGCGGCATCTACCGCACCCAGTACGGCCAGGGCACGCTGCGCGACAACCTGGACCTGCCGGTGCCGGTGAACCGGTATGTGGAGGTGGAGGATGTGGCCGAGGAAGAGGTTAGCGCCTGCAGTTTTTAAGTCAAAAGAGCTGCTGGCGCAGGCAATACCTGCGCTAGCAGCTCTTTATTTAATAGCACGCATGCGGTAGGGCCACAGGCGTGGAGAAGCAGGAGAATGCAGGCTGCACACCACCCGCCCCTGCCATGCCGATCCGCCCAGAAACTCCCGCCGACACCCAAGCCATCTTCGCGTTGACCGAACGCGCGTTCGCCGGGCACCCCCACTCCAGCGGTACCGAGCCGCACATCGTTTCCGCGCTGCGCGCCGCCGACGCATTGACGCTGTCTCTGGTGGCGGAACTCGATGGCGCCATCGTGGGACACGTGGCCATCTCGCCCGTAACCATCAGCGACGGCACGGCGGACTGGTACGGACTGGGGCCGATCTCGGTGGACCCAGCTTGCCAGGGCCGCGGCCTGGGGTCCGATCTGATGCGCACAAGCCTTGAGCGCCTGGCAGCGCTGGGTGTGGCGGGCTGCGTGGTGCTCGGCGATCCGGGCTACTACACGGGCTTCGGCTTCCAGGTTAAACCCGGGCTGGTGTATCCAGGGCCTCCGGCGGAATACTTCATGGCGCTGGGGTTTGGGGCCTCCCACCCGGAAGGACGGGTCACGTACCACGCGGCGTTTGCTTGAGCTTAGATGTCATGACCGATCTCCGACTCCTCATTTCTGCGCGAAACTCCGGTGAAGTTCGCTGTGCGGTTACCTCAGATTATTCCGATAACCTGTCGCAAGTTTTGGCCAAGTTCGGCCTGGTGCCGGACGCTTCGCTTCTGATCGAGCACGATCGCGCAAGCGCCTTAGAAATTCTTACTCAGTTGCTGTGGAAGGACATGGCATACGAGAGTGAATGCATGCCACGGCCTAAGGCTGAAGAGTTTGCAAAGGCTCTACTCGCCGAGCATGCAACGGCCGATAGCAAGTTCTTCTCCAATGGAAACTGGACAAGAAGAGAGAGCTGGAATCCGCTGACCGCCTCAACGTTCGATGCTGGTCTTATAGTCACTGGCGGGGATCATCTGTACTTCTGCATATGGTTTCAGGACGAAGACTGACGCCTAAACCCTCTCGAGTATGTCCAAAGGCTGGCCGCCTCTTATCTCAAACCTTACGCCTCTCAGGCGCCATCCCGCTCATGCAATCTCCCGTCATCGTTGCCCTGGATTTCCCTAGCAAAGCGCAGGCGCTTGCACTCGTCCATGCGCTGGGGCCGTCCGCTACTTCGTACAAGGTTGGCCTGCAACTTCTGACCGAGGAGGGGCCCAGCATCGTGCGCGAGCTCGTCGCCATGGGCAAAGAAGTCTTCTTGGATCTCAAGCTACACGAGATTCCAAACTCTGTCGCGGGCGCAGTGCAGGCGGCCGGGAAGCTCGGCGCCACCATGGTCACCGTGCATGCGTCGGGTGGTTCGGCAGTGCTGCGCGCGGCAGTGGCGGCTGCAGCGCCATTCCCTGGCCTCAAGATCATGGCGCTCACTGTCATCACGAGTCTGGGCGACGAAGACCTCTTAGAAATTGGCCTTGCACCGTCTGTGCGCGCACAAGTCGAACGCTTGGCCAAGCTTGCCGCAGCCTGCGGTTGCCACGGCGTAGTGGCATCCGCAAACGAAGCCGGGTATTTGGTGGCGCAGTTGCCTGCTGGAACACTCATCGTCACGCCAGGCATCCAGCTCAGCGCTAGCGGGGCCACGGACCAGGTGCGGTTTGCAACCCCACAGGTGGCACGTCGCAATGGAGCAACCCACGTCGTCATAGGTCGCTCCATCACGCAAGCTGCAAATCCATTGCTCGCGTTCCAAGAGGCTGTTGCAGGCATGGCTCCAGCGAGTAGGGACTAAACCCTCATTTCAAATGCCATTTACACCCTTCCACTTCGGCCCGGGCGGTGCGATTCATGCCATTGCGCCACGCCACGTAAGCTTCATTGCTTTTGTTGCGGCAAATGTCCTTATCGATACTGAGCCCTTGTATTACATCCTCACCCAACAAGAACCTCTTCACCGATTTTTTCATACCTACGTTGGAGCCACGCTGGTTGCTGCGGCAACCGTTTTGCTTTTTCTTCTTGCGCGAAGAATTGCTCCGTTGACCAAGCTCCCCAATGTTTTCCGTTGGCAGGAACTCAAGCTAAGCCAAGTGGCCGTTGGTGCTGCCACAGGCAGCTACTCCCACATCATTCTTGACAGTGTGATGCACGCAGATATCCGGCCGCTGGCGCCGTTCAGCCAAGCCAACCCCTTGTACCTCTTGATTTCAATCGACGAGCTTCATGACTATTGCCTTTGGGCCGGTGCGGCATCGCTTGTACTTCTTGTGGGCCGAAGGCTATTTCTGGCCTATCGCGCCCGCTAAACATTTGACTTTTTTACTCAATAAAAGTGCCACCAGCGCAGATACAACCTGCGCAAGCAGCTACTTATTCAATAGCAATCACCAAGGGGACCGATCAAATCACCTTGAACCCGTGCGTCCCATCACGCCCCAGTTGCTCCACCAACCCAAACTCCCAATCCAGATAGCCTTGCATAGCCTCACGCGGGCTGTCCGTGCCTTCGTACGGGCGGCGGTAGCGGTCGGTGCGGGGCGAGGCCAAGCGGGTTTCGCCGTGTTCCAGCGGTAGCCCGGCGGCAATCCAGGCGATGGTGCCGCCCTTGAGCACAAACACTTCGGCGCCCGTCAAGCGCTCCAGTTCCACCACCGCATAGCGTGCCAGCAGGCTGCTGCCGCAGGTCAGCACGTAGCGCTTGGCCTTGGGTATCTGGGCCAAGGCCTGGGCCAGGCCGGCACGCGACAGGTACCAAGCACCGGGAATGTGGCGCTTCACGTAGTTGACGCTGGTGGTCATGTCCAGCACCGCGATGTGGTCGGCGGGCTCGGCCTGCAGCCAGGCTGCCAGCTGGGCGGGGCTGATCCATTCGGCATGGCCTTCGGGCTCGGGCACCGGTGCAGGCGGGTGGCCGGTTTCACTCCAGTCGGTGGGCTGGCTGCCGTCCAGTATCCACACGTCCCAGCCCATCTGGGCCAGCCAGGATGCGGTCATGTTGGCACGGACTCCATCGGTGTCGGCCAGCACGATGCGGGCGCCGCGCACCGGGGCGGACACATCGGTTTCCTGCACCAACTGGCCGCCAGGCGCATTCGAGAAGCCGGGCAGGTGGCCCGCGGCGAATTCTTCGGCGGTGCGCACATCAAAACGGTAGGTGGTGCGGGTGGCTTCGGCCTGGAAGGCGGCCAGATCCGACGGCTGCGCACGCTGTACGCCGGCGCGGTCGGCCACGGAGCGCGCTTGCTGTGCGGCATCGGCGCTGGTTTGTTCGGTGATCGCCCGGCCCTGGCGCTCTGCGCCGTGGTCCAGCACCTGGCCGGCCAGCTTCCAGCCTATGGTGCCGTTGCGCAGGGCGGACACCGGGTTGGGGATACCGGCATTCACCAGCGACTGGGTGCCGATGATGCTGCGGGTGCGGCCCGCGCAGTTGACGATGATGCGGGTCTGCGGGTTCGGCGCCAGCGCCTGGGCGCGCAGCACCAGCTCGGCGCCGGGCACACTGATGCCGGTGGGGATGCTCATGGTCTGGTATTCGTCGAAACGGCGGGCGTCCAGCACCACCACATCGGCCTTTTGATCGATCAGCGCCTTGACTTCTTCGGCCGACAACGAGGGTGTGTGGCGCTGCGACTCGACCAGTTCGCCAAAAGCCTTGCTGGGCACGTTCACATCTTTGAAGATTTCGCCGCCCGCATCGCGCCAGCCCTGCAGGCCGCCGTCGAGCAGGGCCACATCGGTGTAGCCCAGCTTGTGCAGCGTGCGGGCCGCCGGCTCGGCCAGGCCTTCGCCATCGTCTAGCACCACGATGGCGGTGTCGCGGCGCGGGATGCGGCTCCAGGCATCCAGCTCGATGCGCCCGGCGGCAAAGTTGGCAGCAAACAGCGGGTGGGCCTGGGCGAACGGGTCTTCTTCGCGCACGTCGATCAGCGCGATCTCCTGGCCGGCCAGCAAAGCCTGGCGCACGTCGTGGAAGGATTTGAGGGGCAGTGGAGTGGTCATGGGTAGCTTGGGATAAATCGGTTAAATCGTTTCTGTTGACAAGAACGCGGCGGCATTGCTGTAGCCGGAGACAAAGGGTTTGCGGGTGCCGTCCTCCAGGTACACCGAGCGCTGGACCTTGCCGATGTCGGCGCCGTACACATGGATGCTGATGGACACCTGGTCGGCCAGGGTATTGCGCACGCGGTGCACATCGCCGATGCGTGGCGACACCGCATCCACCTCGCCAGGTGCCAGCCTGCGCGGCTGGCCCTGGGCCACCCAGCGCTCGCTGGCGTCGCGTGCAAAGGCTTGCGACTCCTCGGCCCCGCGCAGCATGCCGATCAGGCCCCAGACCGTGTGGTCATGGATGGGCGTGGCCTGGCCCGGCCCCCAGACAAAGCTGACCACCGAGAACCGGCCCAGCGGGTCGGCGTGCAGCAGGTATTGCTGGTAGTAATGCGGATGCGGCTGGGCATAGGCCATGGGCAGCCAGTCGTCGCGCTCCACCAATTGGCCCAGCAGGCTGCCACCCTGGGCCAGTATCTCCAGCTCGGTGGGATGGCGGTCCAGCAGGCGGCCGAGTTGCTGCACAAAGCTGTGCAGCTTTGCGGTGTCGTAAGGGGTGGTCATACGCAGTAACGGGTAGATCGTAGATGGCCATGCGCAAACGCACAGCCTATTTTGAAGATGGCTTATTGCAACCGATTTGCCGGCCGGGTGCGGATGATTCTTTGCATATGCATCCCTGTTTTTCTTATTTCCCTTTGGGGCGGGAATCCATTGCAATCTGCCTCCTGCACAGATTTAACAGAGGTATTGCATGTTTACGTTCGACGAGCGCACCCGTTTCAACCCCCGCTGGTCACGCCGCCAATGGCTACGCGCTGCGGGCCTGGCCGGTGTGGTGGGAGCCGCTGGCGTGGCCGGCAGCAATGTGCGGGCCGCCGGCAAGCTGCGCGACATCAAGCTGGCTTGGAATGCGGGCGCAGTCTGCCTGTCGGCTGTGCCGGTGGCGCTGGAGCGCGGCATCTTTGAAAAGAACGGCCTGAACGTCGAGCTGGTGAACTTTGCCGGGTCTACCGACCAGTTGCTGGAAAGCATTGCCACCTCCAAGGCCGACGCCGGCGTGGGCATGGTGCACCGTTGGATCAAGCCCCTGGAGTCGGGCTTTGACGTCAAGCTGGTCAGCAGCTCGCATGGCGGCTGCACCCGCCTGGTGGGCTACGCTCCGGCTGGCGTGACCAGCCTGGCCAAGCTCAAAGGTAAAACGATTGCGGTATCCGACCTGAACAGCCCGGGCAAGAACTTCTTCTCGGTGCTGCTGGTCAAGGCCGGCCTGGACCCGGAGAAGGATGTGAGCTGGCGCCAGTTCCCCGCCGACATGCTGGGCCTGGCGGTAGAGAAAGGAGAAGCCCATGCGATTGCCGATGGTGACCCGAACCTGTTCCTGGTCGAACGCCGCACCAAGGGCCTGGTCGAGCTGGCCACCAACCTGTCGGGCGAATACGCCAACAAGACCTGCTGCGTGCTGGGCGTCAGCGGCAAGCTGGTACGCAACGACAAACCGACTGCCGCCGCACTGGCGCGCTCCATCACCGAGGCCTCGGACTTCATCGCCAACTACCCGAACGAAACTGCCAAGATCTACAGCCCCTATTCCAAGGTGCCGGTGGAAGACCTGCGCGCCGTGCTGGGCACGCTGACGCACCGCAACCACCCCAGCGGCAACGACTTGAAGAAAGAGATCGAGTTCTACGCCCGCGACTTCAAGCTGGTCGGCGTGCTCAAGCCCAGCACCGATCCCGCTCGCTTTGCCGAGTACGTGTACGCCGACGTATTGGCCTGACGGAGCCCCCACGCGATGACTACGGCTGAAAACATACTCTCGGCACCAACCCTGGCTCCGCGAGAACGCAACCCATCGGTAGCGGCTACCGCAGCTGGCAACTACGCACCCTGGTGGACCGGCCTGGCCGCCGGTCTGGCCTGGGGCGTGCTCGCGGTGCTGACAGGAGCCTGGCCGAACAAGCCGCTGGGTTTTAGCGAATGGGCTTACACCACCGAATTCGCCTGGTTTGCTGGACTGGTTTCTGTGGCTTTGCTGGCCTTGGGCCTGGCGCCGGAGCGAATCGCAGCAGTCCCAGCCAAGCTGCGCGCAGCTGGCCCCTGGCTGATCGCCCTGGCCCTGGGCCTGGCGGTGTGGGAAGTGTTTACTGCCAAGCTGGGCACTCTGCCGCCCCCCTTCTTTGCGCCACCCCAGAGCCTGGCCGAGGTCTACATCAGCGACTGGCGCCGCCTGCTGGAGAGCGCTGCCCATTCGCTGCAGCTGCTGGGCCTGGGCATAGGCATCGGTGCCTCGGTCGGCTTTCTGATTGGCGTGCTGATGGGTTGGTCGCGGCGCGCCAGCTACTGGGTGCACCCTGTGCTGCGCGTGCTCGGGCCGCTGCCCACCACGGCGCTGCTGCCGATCTCGTTCTACTTCTTCCCGTCCAGCTGGTCCACCGCGATTTTTCTGATTGCAGTTGGCACCGCGTTTCCGGTCGCCATCCTCACCGCATCGGGTGTGGCCAGCGTCAACAAAAACTACTACGACGTGGCCCGCACCATGGGCGCATCGCCCTGGTTTCTGGTGCTGCGGGTGGCGATTCCTGCCGCCCTACCCCAGGTGTTCGTCGGCCTATTCATGGGCCTGGGCCATGCGTTTGCCACGCTGGTGGTCGCAGAGATGCTGGGCGTTAAAGCCGGCCTGGGCTGGTACCTGACCTGGGCCCAGGGCTGGGCCGCCTACCCGAATATGTATGCCGCGCTGCTGGTGATGGCGCTGCTGTTCTCGGGCTTGATCAGTCTGTTGTTTCTTGTACGCGACCGGGTACTGTCCTGGCAAAAAGGAATCGTGAAATGGTGAGCCCCGTACAGACCCAGACGAGCGCCGGCGCACACATTGCGGTGCGCAACGTCAGCCACTGGTTTGAGCAAGCCCAGGGCCCACTGCAAGTCATTGCCGACCTGGATCTGGACATCCAACCGGGAGAGTTCGTGGCCCTGCTCGGCCCCAGCGGCTGCGGCAAGTCCACGCTGCTGCGCCTGGTGGCCGGGCTGGAGCCGGCCACCACCGGCAGCCTGCAGCACGACAGCCAGCCCATCACCCAACCCGACCCGTCGCGCATTGTGGTGTTCCAGGACCCGACGCTGTTTCCCTGGCGCACGGTGTGGAACAACGTGGCCCTAGGCCTGCAGGCGCGTGGCCTGCTGAAGACCCAGCGGCACCGGGTCGATGAAGCGCTGGCGCTGGTTGGCCTGCAAAACTTTGCCCAGGCGCTGCCGCACCAGCTGTCGGGTGGTATGGCACAGCGCGTGGCTCTGGCGCGCGCGCTGGTCAACGACCCCAGCCTGCTGGTACTGGACGAACCGCTGGGCAAGCTGGACTCGCTGACCCGGCTGGCCATGCAGACCGAGCTGGTCGACCTGTGGCAGCGCAAGGGTTTCTCGGTGTTGCTGGTCACGCACGATGTGGAAGAAGCCTTGTTCATGGCGCAGCGCGTGGTGGTGCTGTCCGACCGGCCCGCGCGCATCAAGCAGGTGCTGGTCAACGACCTGCCCTACCCGCGCCACCGAGGTCACCCACGGCTGGCCGAGCTGCGGCACCAGGCGCTGTCGCTGCTAGGCCTGGCGGCCAGCTGGTAGTTTTGCAGCACGCATGGCCTGGAGTTTGCCTGCCGAAGGCCTGAACCTGCTGTTGACGGCGCTGCTGCAAGCCCAGCTGGGCCTGCGCGCAGTGCTGCATGCTCTGGGCCTGGCGCCCGACATCCACGGCCAGCCCGCCTGGCCGTTTGCCTACCGCATTGCCGGTGAAATGCTGGCCCTGGAGCCTGGCCACGCCCGCCGTGTCGTCATCTGCATCGCCTGCCTGCTGCTGGCCGGGCTGAGCCTGCTGGTCTCCCTGGCCTGGCGCCGGGCCCGGCCAGGTTTGTGGGTGTTGGCGGCAGCGGTATTGCTGCTCGCCCCCTGGCCAGAGCCGCATCTACTGCTGGCCCCAGCCGTACCCACCAGCCTGCATGCATCGCCCACCGGCTTCACGGCGCAAGCCATTGTGCGCGGGCAGAGGGTGTACCAACAGCAGTGCGTGCGCTGCCACGGTGCCGATGGCCGGGGCGAAGGCGTGGAAGCAGCCCAGCTGCCCATGTGGCCGCCAACGCTGAACGGTTCCCTGCTGTGGAAGCGATTAGACGGAGAACTGTTCTGGCGGGTACGCCATGGCATGCGCGCGCGGGATGGCAGCAGCACCATGCCCGGTTTTGGTCCACCACTCAGCCATCTCAGCGACACCCAGGTATGGGAGGTGCTCGACTATCTGCAAGCCCATGCGGCCGGCCAGATGCTGCAAGAGTCCGGCGCCTGGACCTACCCGGTGCGCATGCCGGACGCCGCCGTGCAATGCCGCCACCAGCCACCACGCACGCTGCACAGCCTGGATGGGCAGCGGCTGAGGGTGGTCGCCGATGCCGCAAGCGTC
Organism: Rhodoferax sp. OV413; assembly: GCF_900104385.1. GTDB lineage: Bacteria > Pseudomonadota > Gammaproteobacteria > Burkholderiales > Burkholderiaceae_C > Rhodoferax_B. Next base: position 237,458 of record NZ_FNJA01000004.1, read on the forward strand.
CAGGACGATCCCCGGCTGGTCACCGTCAACCTGGCAACCAACGCATCCGACCCCGAATGCCAGGCCAACACACCCGAGCTGCGCAGCTCTCTCGCACTGGTGCTGGGCGTGCAACCCGCGCAATTGGCCGGCCACCAATTGCTGGTGGACCGCGACGGCTGGCTGCGCGCCCGGGGCCAACCCGGTCAAGCCGACTGGTCGGCCAGCGATCTGGTGTGCCGTTCTGGTGCCGCACCGGTCGCACTTGCCTCCACGGCAGCAGCAGGCGATGGACTGGACGGCCTGATCCGCCGGATGGACTTTGAACCCGTGCGCTTGCTGCGCGGCGGCTTTCCACATTAAGAACCCGTTCTGGCGGCCCGTCATTCAGAAACCGCATGTAGACAGAGCTTTTTCTTCGTTGTCGCGCCCCGCCATCGCTTCTATCGTCGGCGCCATGCACCCATTCTTTTCCGCAATAGCAGACATACCCGAGGCCCAACCATGAATGCCTCGCTGACCCCTGGCCAGATCGCCCGCACCTTGGCCGCAGAGTTCGCCACCCGCGCCACCGAGCATGACCGCGAAGCCAGCTTCCCTTTTGAGAACTTCAACCAGCTGCAACAGGCGGGCCTGCTGGCGCTGGCCGCGCCGCGCAAACTGGGCGGCCAAGGCGCCACGCTGGCGCAGCTCGGCGAAGTCATAGGCGCGGTCGCGCATGGCGATCCGGCGACCGCCCTGGTGCTGGTCATGCAGTACATGCAGCTCCGCAGCATGGGCTATGCCGACGGCAAGAGCCGCAGCTGGCCCCAGCACCTGGCCGAGCGCTTGGTGCGCGAATCAGTGCATTCCGTATCGCTGGTAAATGCACTGCGGGTCGAACCCGACCTGGGCTCACCCGCGCGCGGCGGCCTGCCCAGCACCATAGCCCGGCTGACGCCCGAGGGCTGGCGCTTATCGGGGCACAAGGTGTATTCCACCGGTGCGCCCATCCTGCGCTGGTACGCGGTATGGACGCGTACCGACGAAACCCCGCCCCGGGTCGGCACGATCCTGGTACCGGCCGGTTTGCCGGGCATCCGCACCATCGAAACCTGGGACCACCTGGGACTGCGCGCCAGTGGCAGCCACGACATCGTGTTCGACGACGTGCTGGTGCCGCTGGACAACGCAATCGACCTGCGCCTGCCGCAAGACTGGGGCCCTGGCGACCCGAGCCTGCAAGCCGACATGGCCGTACTGCTGGGCGCGCTGTACAGCGGCATCGCCCGCGCCGCGCGCGACTGGGTGGTCGAATTTCTGCGCCAGCGCAAACCGGCGAACCTGGGCGCAGCCCTGGCCACCCTGCCGCGCGCCCAAGAGATCGTCGGCACTATCCAGGGCCTGCTGCTCACCAATGAGCGCCTGCTGGCCAGCCTGGCCCGCGATGTGGACAGCGGCACGCCAGTGACAGCCACCGACAGCGGCCTGATCAAGTCGCTGGTCACCAATAACGCTGTGCAAGCCGTAGAGGCCGCGCTGTCGCTCAGCAGCAACCACGGCCTGTCACGCAAGAACCCGCTGGAACGCCATCTGCGCGACGTGCTGTGCGGGCGCATCCATACGCCGCAGGACGACAGTGCCCGCATAGCTGCCGGCAAGCAGATCCTGATTTCTTAACGACCCATTCCACACCATGCAAAGACGTACCTTCCAACAATTCCTGTCCGCTGCGGCCTTTCTGTCGCCCGTGCTCGGCCATACCCAAACCCGCGCCGTGGTGCGCGCAGGCGACCAAAAGGGCGGCCTGCGTGCCCTGCTGGAAGCCGCGGGCGAACTCAAGAGCCTGCCCTACGACATCCAGTGGACCGAGTTCCCCGCCGCCGCCCCGCTGGCCGAAGCCTTGAATGCCGACGCGGTGGACTTCGGGCCAATAGGCGATGCCCCCTTGCTGTTTTCGCTGGCTGCGGGCAGCCGGGTCAAGGCCTTTGCAGTCAACCGCTCCGACCCCTATGGCACGGCCATCCTGGTGGCGCCCAATTCGCCACTCAAAGATGCCAGCAGCCTGAAGGGCAAAAGCGTGGCCACCAACCGCGGCTCCATCGGCCACTTCGTGACCCTGAAGGCGCTGGCCTCGGTGGGCCTGAAAGCCGAAGACATCAATCTGCGCTTTCTGGCCCCGCCAGATGCCAAGCTGGCACTGACCCAGGGCTCGGTCGATGCCTGGGCCACCTGGGAGCCGTATACCGCGCTGGCCGAAACCGGTGGCCATGCGCGCGTGCTGGTGAACGGGCGCGGCCTCTGGAGCGGCCTGAGCTTCCTGGCCGCCACAGACAACGCCTTGCGCGACAAGCGCAACCACCTGCAAGACCTGCAGCAGCGCATCGTGCGCGCCCAGGCCTGGGCAAGCCAACACCCTGCAGAGTTCAGCGCCACCCTGGCCCGCATCATCGGCATCCCCGCCGAGGCGGCACGCCTGCAGTTCGAGCGCCGCCAGACCCGCTGGCAATCGATAGACGCCCAGGTCGTGGCCGACCAGCAGCGCACCGCCGACTTCTATCTGGACGCCGGACTGATCAAGCAAAAGCTGGATGTGCGCGCCACCTTCGATACCGGCCTGCCGCTCGCCGCCTGATCCCTACCGAAAGCAAGCACCATGTCTGACGCTTCTGCCAGCCTGCCGCTCGCGGCCCGCATCGCCGGTATCGCCCCGCCACCGACCCAGCGCCCGCGCACAGCGCGCCTGGACGGTACCCGCTTTGCCCTGCTGTCTTGGCTGGTGCCGCTGACCATCGTGCTGGTATGGGAGGCCGCCGCTCGTGCCGGCCTGCTGTCGCTGCAGGTACTGCCGGCGCCGAGCCGGGTGTTGCGCACCGCGCTCGATTTGATCGCCGAAGGCCGGCTGGTCAGCGATATGGGCGTCAGCCTGCTGCGCGCCGCAGTCGGCTTTGTGATCGGTGGCTCCATCGGTTTTGTGCTGGGCACCCTGGTCGGTTTTTCGCGCCTGGCCGAGGCCCTGCTGGACCGCAGCATCCAGATGGTGCGGGCGATCCCTTTTCTGGCTTTGCTGCCGCTGGTCATCGTCTGGTTTGGCGTGGACGAAGGCGGCAAAATCTTTCTGGTGGCGCTGGGCGTGGCGTTTCCGATCTACATCAACACCGTGCTGGGCATACGCCAGGTCGACCCCAAGCTGATCGAACTGGGCAGGGTGATCGGCCTCGACAACTGGGCCCTGGTACGGCGTATCGTGCTACCCGGCGCGCTGCCCTCCATCCTGACCGGCGTGCGCTATGCCCTGGCCACAGCCTGGCTGGCGCTGGTGGTGGCCGAGACCATTGCCACCACATCGGGCATAGGCTTTCTGGCCATGGATGCGCGCGAGTTTCTGCGCACCGATGTGATCGTGCTAGCCATCGTGGTCTATGCGCTGATCGGCATGTCGGCCGACGCCATCACCCGCACGCTGGAGCGGCGCCTGCTGGCCTGGCATCCCAATTTTTCCAAGAGCACCGCATGAGCCACGCCAACGAACAAGCGGTCGCCGTGCGCGGTCTGAAGCGGGCCTACGGACAACGCACCGTCATCAACAGTCTCGACCTGACCATCCAGCGCGGCGAATTCGTCGCCCTGCTCGGCGAAAGCGGCTGCGGCAAGACCACGTTGCTGCGCGCGCTGGCCGGGCTGGATGCGGTGGACGCTGGGCACATCGATGGCCCGGCCCGGCCCGCCGTGGTGTTCCAGGAACACCGCTTGCTGCCCTGGGACCCGCTGTGGCGCAATGTGGCGCTGGGCATCAGCGGCAGCGACGTGCGCGCCCGCGCTGAGGCCGCGCTGGCCGAAGTCGGCCTGGCCGACCGGGCCGACGACTGGCCGCGCAACCTGTCGGGCGGGCAGGCCCAGCGCGTGGCACTGGCCCGGGCTCTGGTACAGGAGCCGCGCCTGCTGCTGCTGGACGAGCCCTTTGCCGCACTCGATGCGCTTACCCGCATCCGCATGCAAGGCCTGGTGAAGCAACTGGTAGCGCACCACCGCCCCGGTGTGCTGCTGGTGACCCACGATGTGGACGAAGCCATCACCCTGGCCGACCGCGCGCTGGTGATGCGCAACGGCGCGATTGCCGCGCAGTACAGCGTGTCCGCAGCCGCGCGCCAGCACCGCTCGCACCCAGATGCGATAGCGCTGCGCGACACCTTGCTGGCCGAGCTGGGCGTGGCCAACGAAGCCCTGGCAGCCTGATTTCAACCCCACTCTTTTCAACTCCCTGGATACCCCATGCCTTTACTGAGCGACAGCCTTTCCGCCGTGTCCCGCCGCGATTTCCTGCAACACGGTGCCGCCGCGCTGGGCGCCGCCAGCACCCTGCCCGCCTGGGCCGCACGCAGCGGCCGCAATACCGACACCGTACGCCTGGGCTGGGGCCGGGGCGGCCTGCCGCTGCTGGCCAAGCAGCGCGGCGAGTTCGAGAAGCTGCTGGCCAAGGACAACATCAAGGTGCAGTGGATTGGCCCCTTCCCCAACCATGCGCCCTCGCTGCAAGCCGTCACCGGCGGCAGCGCCGACTTCGGCTTCGGCGGCAGCACCACGCCCGCGCTGGCGGCCATCATTGCCGGCTCGCCCCTGGTGTTCACCAACTTCCTCGTGGTCAACCCACGCAGCACGGCCATCATCGCCAAGGATTCGTCGGGCATCAAAGGCATCAAGGACCTGGTGGGCAAATCGGTGGCGGTGAACCGCTCGGGCCTGGGCGAATTCCTGCTGGTAGCCGCGCTGGAAAAGCACGGTGTCGACCGCAAGCAGGTCAAGTTCGTGTACCTGAACCCACCGGATGCCGGCCCGGCTTTCGCCCAGGGCAAGATCGACGCCTGGTCGATGTGGAGCCCGGGCGTAGACATCGCGCGCAGCGAATACAAGGCACACAACATCTTCTTCGAAGGCTCGGACCTGGACTTCGGCATCGACTTCAGCTCGTGGCTGACGACCCGCAAGTTTGCCGACGAAAACCCGGACATCGTGCGCGCGGTGAATGCGGCTTTTGTCGCCGAAGGCCTGTGGGCCAGCACCCACCCGCTGGAGGCAGAGCTGATCAACCAAAAAGAAGGCGGCTATTCCGATACGGTGCGCGACACGCTGGCTGGCTTTAAGCGCAGCTACGACTTCTATGGCATCGAAGACGCCAAGTTTGTGAAAGGCCTGCAGTTCGCCGCCGACTGGCTGAGCGAGCGCCAGATCCTGCCGCAAAAGGTCAAGATCAGCGACCACCTGGCCCGGCTGTGATGCGGCAGCAATAACGCTGTGGGTTTCACCTCTACCCACTGGGGCGTATACCGGCCGGTGGTCGAGTCTGGCCGCTTGCAGGCACTGGAGGCCGCACCCTGGGACCGCGATCCGTCGCCCATAGGTGCGTCCTTGCCTGAGGCCATCACCGCCGCAGCCCGGATTCGCCGGCCCGCGGTGCGCGAGGGCTTTCTGCGCGCCGCCGAGCGCGGCAATACCGCTGCCAGCCCACGCCGCCGCGGCCAGGAGGCGCTGGTCGAAGTGCCCTGGGACGAGGCACTGGACCTGGTAGCCGCCGAGCTGCAGCGCGTGCGCGCTGCGCACGGCAACGAGGCCATTTTTGGCGGCAGCTACGGCTGGGCCAGCGCCGGGCGCTTCCACCATGCGCAAGGCCAGCTGCACCGCTTTCTGAACGGCTTCGGCGGCTATGCCTATGGGGTCGACACCTACAGCCTGGGCGCGGGCCGCGTGCTGCTGCCACACATCGTCGGCAGCATGGACACGCTGCTGCAGCAACATACTTCCTGGGACGTGCTGGAGCAGCATTGCGAATTGTTTGTCGCCTTCGGCGGCCTGCCGCTGAAGAACGCCCAGGTCAGCCCCGGCGGCGCCAGCGACCACCAGCTGCGCGGCGCACTGCAGCGGCTGGCCCAGGGCGGCACCCGCTTCGTCAACATCAGCCCGGTACGCGGCGACCTGGACGGCGTGCCCGAGGCCGAATGGCTACCGGTCCGCCCCGGCAGCGACACCGCGCTGATGCTGGCCCTGGCCCAGGTCTGGCTGTCCGAAGGCTGGCACGACCAGGCGTTTCTGGACCGCTACACCGTAGGTTTCGAACGCTTTGCCGACTATCTGCGCGGCCGCGTGGACGGCGTGGCCAAAACCCCGGCCTGGGCGACCGAGCGCACCGGCATCAGCGCCACCAGCATCACCGCGCTGGCGCAACGCATGGCGCACAGCCGCACCCTCATCAACACCGCCTACGCCTTGCAGCGCGCACGCCATGGCGAGCAGCCGTTCTGGATGACGGTGGTGCTGGCCGCCATGCTGGGCCAGATCGGCCTGCCCGGCGGCGGCTTCGGCCTGGGCTATGGCTGCATGAACAATACCGGCAGCGGCCGCGCGCCGTTTTCCGGGCCACGCCTGCCGCAGGGCAGCAATCCGGTAACGGCCTACATCCCGGTCGCCCGGCTGGTCGACATGCTGCTGCAGCCCGGCGCGGCCTTTGAATACAACGGCCGGCATCTGCGCTACCCCGACATCCGCCTGGTCTACTGGGCCGGTGGTAACCCCTTCCACCACCACCAGGACCTGAACCGCACAGTGGCAGCATGGCAGCGGCCGGAAACCATCGTCGTGCATGAGCCGTTCTGGACTGCCAGCGCCCGCCATGCCGACATCGTGCTGCCGGCCACCACACCGCTGGAGCGGGACGACATCGGCAGCGCGGCCAGCGACCGCTTCATGGTCGCAATGCAGGCCGCCATTGCGCCGGTGGGCGAGGCCCGCGACGACTACGCGATCTTTGCCGCCCTGGCCGAGCGCCTGGGCTTTGGCGCGCACTTCACCGAAGGCCGCAGCGTACCCCAGTGGCTGGAGCATCTCTACGAAGGCTCGCGCGAGCGCGCCGCCGCCCATGGCATCACCCTGCCCGGCTTTGCGGCCTTCTGGCAGCAAGGACTGTTCGAGGTGCCGCAGCCGGCCCAGCCCACGGTGCTGCTGCAAGAGTTTCGCGCCGACCCGCTGGCCCACCCCTTGCCCACGCCTTCAGGGCGCATCGAGATCCACTCGGACACCATCGCAGGCTTTGACTACAGCGACTGCCCGGGCCACCCCGTGTGGTTCGAACCCGAGGCCTCGGCCTGGCCACTGCATCTGCTGTCCAACCAGCCAGCCACCCGGCTACACAGCCAGTACGACCACGGCGCGCTCAGCCGGGACTCCAAGATTGCCGGGCGCGAGCCGATGCAGATGCACCCGGCCGATGCGGCCGCGCGCGGCATTGCCGACGGCAGCGTGGTACGGGTCTACAACCAGCGCGGTGCCTTTCTGGCCGGGGTGCGGCTGAGTACCGGCATCGCGCCCGGCGTGCTGCAGATCGCCACTGGCGCCTGGTACGACCCGCTGGACCCGGCACAACCAGGCTCGCTGGACAAGCACGGCAACCCGAACCTGACCACGCCCGACACCGGCAGCTCCCGGCTGTCGCAGGGTTGCTCGGCACAAAGCACGACCGTGGAGGTGGCACCATGGACCGAGCCACTGCCCGACATCAGCGCGTTTGCACCGCCGCCTCTGCGCTAACCTAAAAAGACTCCGAACGGGTACTCAAGGCTTGCTCCGCGCGCTGCTGCGCCAGCACTGCGCCCCGGGCAAACACCTCCTCCATGCGCCAATGCTGGTTGGCGTAGCGTGGGTCGGCCTGCCATTCGTCCCAGCCGGAATCGCGCCGGTACACCCCCAGCAGGCCGCTGGCGCGCACGGCGGCGGCGTCCACCGGCACCAGGCGGTATACCGTGGGGTCGACAAACAAGGCATCCGCCTGGCAATACAGTTCGCAGGCAAAGCAGGTCTGGCAGTCCTGGGGGCGGGCGATGGTGGGCGGCGCGTTGTGCCCCGCATCCAGCACCTGGGCCGGGCAAATCTGCACACAGCGCTGGCAGCTGGTACAGCGGTCGGTCAGCAACAAGGCAATCATGCGGATATAGCTTCGGGCTGGAGGCTGCGTTCAGGGCGGTGCCAGACCTGGGCCAACCCGCCTACCGTGGTGCGGTGGGCCTGGCCTGGGTCGGCACGGGGCATGTCGGTGCGGCGGTGCATGCCCCGGCTTTCGGTGCGGGCCAGGGCCGCCGCGGCGCACCAGCGGGCCGTTGCCAGCAGCGCCGCCGTCTCGCGGGTGCGCAGCACACTGCGGCCACTGCCTTGCGCGTGGGCACTGAAGCTGTGCCACGCACTGTCGAGCTGCGCCTTGGAACGCGCCAGCGCCGGTCCGCTGCGGAAGATATTCAGGTCGTAGTCCAGCATGGGCCTCTGCAGCGTGGCCAGCACCGCCGCATTGTCCACGGCAGCCACATGCTGGTGCGGCCGCAAGCCGGCCTGGCCGGCGGCATGCACGGCCCCAGTGGCGCGGCGGCCAGCGCGGCGGGCGCGCTCTGCCGCACCCTGCCCCGCCCACAGACCCGATGACAGAGCCCATGCCGAATTGATGTTGCCGCCGCCCGATATGGCACCCGCTACCAGCTCACGTGTGGCGGTATCACCCGCGGCAAACAGGTTGGGTACGGTGGTTTCGCAGGCGTCGTTGACGATGCGCAGGCCACCGATGCCACGCACCGTGCCTTCGCCGCGCAGGGTGACTTCAAAGCGGTCCTTGAACGGGTCAATGCCGCGCCGGGTGAACGGCAGCATCACATTCGGCGAGATGGTGGGCAATGCCGCACGCAGATCGTCGGGTGTCAGGTCCAGCGTGCAATACACCGGGCCTTGCAGCAGCGCAGACGCCAAGGCCGTGGTCTGGCTGGGGCCGGGCGCAATGTGCAGGTCGCGCCCCGATGTATCGAAGTAGCGAGCAAACACATAGGACATGGACCGCGTCATCGATGAAAACGCCGGTGCCACGGTGTAGTAGTTGCTGAACTCCATACCCGACAGCTCGGCCCCGGCCTCGGCGGCCATCAGGTAACCGTCGCCGGTGTTGTTGTCGGCCCCCAGCAGCCTGGACAGGAACGCACAGCCGCCGGTGGCCAGCACCACGGCGCCCGCGCGCACCTCCCAGGCAGCCTGGCTTTGGCGCTGCAGGCCGCGGGCTCCGGCTACGCTGCCATCGGCATGTTGCAGCAGCTCCAGCACCGGGCTGTGGTCCAGCACTCGCACGCCTGCAGCCTCCACCAGGCCGCGTAAGACCCGCATGTACTCGGGCCCACGCAACGAGCGGAACACCGGCTTGCCCTGCGCATCGTAAGGAAAGGGGTAATGGGGCGCGAGGCTGGGCAAGTGCTGCCAGGTGGTGTCGAGGATGCGGTGCATCCAGTGGGCATCGGCCAGGCCCTCACCGGCGGCCAGGCGCTTGGCCACGGCAGCGTCGCGCAAAGGCGGGGCGATCCACCAGTGGCCGGGACCGGCTGTGGCGGTGACCCCGCTGGTGCCGCAGTAGCCTTTGTCGACCAGCACCACCTGGGCGCCGGCCCGTGCTGCACCAAGTGCGGCCCAGGCCCCTGCCAGCCCCCCACCGACAACCAAGACATCCGTTTGCAGCTTGCAAGTGTTCGGCGAGGACCAGGCGTGGAAGGAATCAGTCATGCCCCAAATGCTATCGGCCACAGCCGCTGGGGCAACGATGCATTCCGTATATGGTTAGAAGCCCGCCAGCACCGCGCCCTTGAACTCGGTCTGGATGTACTTGCGTATTTCGTCCGAGTGGTAGGCCGTCACCAGCTTGGCGACCCAGGGCTTGTCTTTGTCCTGGTCGCGCACAGCCAGCAGGTTCACGTAGGGGCTCTTGGCGTTTTCCTGGGCAATGGCGTCCTTGGGGTTCAGGCCGGCCGACAGCGCGTAGTTGGTGTTGACGGCCGAGGCGTCCAAATCATCCAGCGTGCGTGGCAGCTGGGCTGCATCGACTTCGACAAACTTGATCTTCTTCGGGTTGTCGATCACGTCCAACGGCGTGGCTTTCAGACCCGCATCGGGCTTGAGCTTGATCAGTCCCTTGTCCTGGAACACCAGCAGCACACGGCCGCCATTGGTGGGGTCGTTGGGGATGCCGACACGCGCGCCCTCCTTCAGCTCGTTCAGGCTTTTGACCTTCTTCGAATAGATGCCGATGGGGAAGTTGACGGTATAACCCACGGACACGATCTTGTAGCTGCGATCCTTGACCTGCTGGTCCAGATAGGGCTTGTGCTGGTAGCTGTTGGCGTCCAGGTCGCCGGCGGCCAGCGCGGCGTTCGGCTGGATGTAGTCGCTGAACTCGACGATCTGGATCTTCAGGCCGTCCTTCTCGGCGATCTTCTTCACCTGCTCGAAGATCTGCGCGTGCGGGCCGGCGGTGACGCCGATCTTCAGCGGTTTGTCCTGCGCCAGCAGGCTGCCCGACAGCGAGGCCAGCAGTGCCAGTGACAGAGCGGATTGGATCAAGTTACGTTTGTTCATGGCAAGGTCTTTCAAGTAAAAAAGGGGAATACGCGGCCCCACGTTCAGACTGAACGTGCGCCACCAGGGATACCGTGGAACCGGCTTTGCCGGGCCACTGGTATCGCCCCCTGCAAGGGGGTTGGCGAAGACACGAAGTGCGTAGCCTGGGGGTGAGTCACTACTTATGGCTGAGGCGGCGGACGAACCAGTCGCCGAGGCTCTGTAACGCCTGCACGAAGACGATCAGCACCAGCACCACGGCCAGCATGACCTCGGGCAAAAAGCGCTGGTAGCCGTAGCGGATGCCCAGGTCGCCCAGGCCGCCGCCACCGATGGCACCGGCCATGGCCGAGTAACCGGTCAGGCTGACCAGGGTGATGGTCAGGCCGGCGACGATGCCGGGCAAGGCCTCGGGCAACAGCACTTTGAAGACGATCTGCCGGGTGCTGGCGCCCATGGCCTGCGCGGCTTCGACCAGGCCGTGGTCGACTTCGCGCAGCGCGGTTTCCACCAGCCGGGCGATGAAGGGCGCGGCGGCAATCGTCAGCGGCACTACCGCCGCCATCGTGCCGATGGACGAACCTGTCAATAAGCGCGTCAGCGGAATGATGGCCACCAGCAAGATGATGAAAGGCGTGGAGCGCACCGCGTTGACGACGCCACCGACAGTGCGGTTCAGCGCCGGGTTGTGCAGCACGCCACCGTGGTCGGTCAAGCGCAGGAACACGCCCAGCGGCACGCCGATCAGCGCGCCCACCGCACCGGAGATGCCGACCATCACCAGCGTCTCCCAGAACGAAGACGCAAACAGCTCCAGCAATTGCGGGGTAAAGGTATCAAACATGCGCCACCTCCTGTACTAGAACACCGGCACCGCGCAGGTGCGCGACGGCGGCTGTCAGTTGCTCGCGGGCACCGCGCACATGCACGGCCAGCGCGCCAAACGGTCGGCCCTGGATCTCGTCGACCTGGCCGTGCAGGATGTTCAGGTCCAGCCCGAAGCGACGGATCACGTCCGACAGCAGCGGCCGGTCCGAGTCGTCGCCCGCAAATGCCAGCCGCAGCAGCTGGCCTTGCTGGGCCGGCTCGGTGGCCATCAGCTTGCGGATGCGTGCCAGCACGCTCTCGGGCAGGTCCTGCGGCACGATCTCGGCGATCAGGCTGCGGGTGGTGGCGTGTTGCGGGCGGGTGAACACGTCGATCACCGCGCCCTGCTCCACGATGCGGCCGGCGTCTATTACCGCCACCCGGTCGGCCACCTGCTTGATCACCTGCATCTGGTGGGTGATCAGCACAATGGTCAAACCGAAGTCGCGGTTGATCTGGCGTAGCAGGCCCAAAATGGAACGGGTAGTTTCCGGGTCCAGCGCCGAAGTGGCTTCGTCGGACAGCAAGACCTTGGGGTTGCTGGCCAGCGCGCGGGCAATGCCTACGCGTTGCTTTTGCCCGCCGCTGATCTGCGCCGGGTAGCGGTCCCGCAGCGCCGACAGGCCGACCAGGTCCAGCAGGTCATCGACCCGCGCCTTGATCAGCGCCGGCCGGGTGCCGGCCAGCTCCAGCGGCAGCGCCACATTGTCAAAAATTGTCCGTGAGGACAGCAGGTTGAAGTGCTGGAACACCATGCCGATCTGGTGCCGGGCAGCACGCAGATCGGGGGCGCTCAGCGCCGTCAGGTCGCGTCCATCGACGCGGACCTGGCCTTCTGAGGGCCGGTTCAACAGGTTGATCACACGCACCAGCGAGCTTTTGCCCGCGCCGCTGCGCCCGATCACCCCGAAAATTTCACCCGCCTGTATCTGCAGGTCGATGCCCTGCAGTGCTTGCACCGGGCCTTGTGGGCCGGGGTAAGTCTGGTGGATGTTGTGTAACTCAATCATGTCGTGGCGATGCCGGTCCTCACAGCTTGGCGATGGAGACTTCGGTGGACTTGACCAGCGCGACCACTTCGCTGCCGACCTTCAGCTCCAGGTCGACCACAGAGCGGGTGGTGATGACCGAGGTGACGATGCCCCAGGGGGTTTCGACATCGATTTCCGACACGACATCGCCGCGGATGATTTCTTTGATCTTGCCGCGGAACTGGTTGCGCACATTGATAGCTTGGATGGACATGGGGAGACTCCTTGGGGTTAAAAAATCAGACGATTTGGGCGACTTCGTCAAACGCTAAACGGGGTCCGCGCGGGTGGGTGGCCTGGTGGTCGGCCACACCCAGGTTGACCAGGAAATTGGCTTTCCAGCGACCATCGGCAAAGAAGGCCTGGTTCACCGCCGCCGCGTCAAAACCCGACTGCGCGCCCACATCCAGGCCCAGGGCGCGGGCCGCCAGGATCAGGTAGGCGCCTTGCAGGCTGGCATTGCGGAAGGCCGTGGCCTCGGCGGCCTGGGCATTGCTTTCAAACAGCGGCTTGGCGTTGTAGGCCGGGAACTGGCTGGGCAGGTGTTCGTAGAACTGGCTGTCCTGCGCCACGATCACCGTGACACCGGCCGCCTCGGTCTGCGCGCGGTTGCCGGCCGACACCGCGGGCAGCAGCCAGGCCTTGGACTCGGCGCTGCGCACGAACACATAGCGCGCGGGCTGGGCGTTGAAGGCGGTGGGGCCCCACTTCAGCAGCTCGTACAGCTGGCGGATGGTGTCGTCGCTGACCGGCACAGGCTGGAACGCGTGGACCGTGCGGGCCTTGCGGAACAGCTGGTCCAGCGAGAGATCGGGCAAAACATGGAGTTGGGTCATGGCAAATAGTTGGTTGCTATTAAATAAAGAGCTGCTCGCGCAGATAGAACCTGCGCCAGAGCCACTTTTCACATAAATTTCTAGATCACACCGCGGCGAGTGCCTGGTCCAGATCGGCCAGCAGGTCGTCGATGTGTTCGATGCCGACCGACAGGCGTACCGTCTCTTCCGACACGCCGGCCCGGGCCAGCTCGGCCGGGTTCAGCTGGCGGTGCGTGGTGGACGCCGGGTGCGTGGCCAGCGAGCGCACGTCGCCGATATTCACCAGGCGGGTGAACAGCTGCAGCGCATCCAGGAAACGGGCACCGGCCTCGCGCCCACCTGTGACGCCGAAGGTCAGAATGCCAGAGGCTTTGCCGCGCAAATACTTCTTGGCCAGCGGGTAGTCGGGGTGGTCTTCCAGGCCGGCGTAGTTGACCCACTGCACCTTGGCCGCGCCACGCAGGTGCTGGGCAATCGCCAGCGTATTGCTGTTGATGCGGTCCATGCGCAGCGCCAGGGTTTCGATGCCTTGCAAGATCAGGAAGGCGTTGAACGGCGAGATCGCAGCGCCGGTATTGCGCAGCGGCACCACGCGGGCCCGGCCGATGTAGGCGGCGGCGCCCAGGGCCTCGGTGTAGACCACGCCGTGGTAGCTGGGGTCGGGCTCGTTCAGGCGCTTGAAGCGCGCCTTGTGCTCGGCCCAGGGGAACTTGCCAGAATCGACGATGGCCCCGCCGATGCTGGTGCCGTGGCCGCCCAGGTATTTGGTCAGCGAATGCACGACGATGTCGGCGCCGTGCTCGATAGGCCGGCTCAGGTAGGGGCTGGGCACGGTGTTGTCCACGATCAGCGGCACGCCATGGCGGTGGGCGATCTCAGCAATCGCGGCGATGTCGGTCACGTTGCCGGCCGGGTTGCCCAGCGACTCCACGAACACCGCCTTGGTCTTGTCGTCGAACAGGCCTTCAAAGCTCTTAGGATCGCGGTGGTCGGCGAAGCGGGTGGTGATGCCGAACTGCGGCAGCGTGTGGGCAAACAGGTTGTAGGTGCCGCCGTACAGCGCAGTGCTGCTGATGATGTTGTCGCCGGCCTCGGCAATCGTCTGGATGGCGTAGGTCACCGCGGCCTGGCCAGAGGCCAGGGCCAAGGCGGCAATGCCGCCCTCCAACGCGGCCACGCGCTGCTCCAGGATGTCTTGCGTCGGATTCATGATCCGCGTGTAGATGTTGCCCGGCACCTTCAGGTCGAACAGGTCGGCGCCGTGCTGCGCGCTGTCGAACGCGTAGGCCACGGTCTGGTAGATCGGCGGCGCTACGGCGCGCGTCGTCGGATCCGGCGAGTAGCCGGCGTGGACGGACAGGGTTTCAAACTTCCAGTTGCTGGTGTCTCTTGCCATGGTGTCTCCCTCAGATGGTGGTGAAAATCAAATCGCCCAACGGATGCCGAAGATCGGCGTCAAATCGCCGCCCCGCGCACGGTCTATATGCGCGGGCCGCTCTGGTTTTTGTAGCACGCGATCCAGGATGCGCTTTTCGATGCGGGCGAACTCCGGGTCGCCATGCCAGCGCGGCCGGGCCAGGGCGATGTTTTCGTCCAGCGCGATACGGCCGTCTTCGATCAGGATCACCCGGTCGGCCAGGGCCACGGCCTCCTGCACGTCGTGCGTCACCAGCAAGGCGGTAAAGCCCTGGTCCTGCCACAGGCCTTCGACCAGGCGGTGCATCTCGATGCGGGTCAGCGCATCCAGCGCGCCCAGCGGCTCGTCGAGCAGCAGCAGGCGCGGGTTGCGCACCAGGGCGCGGGCCAGGGCCACACGCTGGCGCTGGCCGCCGGACAGCTTGGCCGGCCAGTCGTTCTTGCGGTCCGCCAGGCCTACCTGGGCCAGCACTTTCTCGCCCTGCTCGCGCGCCGATTTCGGCAGGCCGATCAGCACGTTGTCTATCACCTTGTGCCAGGGCAGCAGGCGCGCATCCTGGAACATGATGCGGGTGTCGGCACGGATGCCTTGCACCGGCTCGGCGTCCAGTTGCAGACTGCCGCCGGTGGCCGACTCCAGGCCCGCCACCAGGCGCAGCAAAGTGCTTTTGCCGCAGCCGCTGCGGCCGACGATAGCGACGAACTGGCCAGGCTCTATGGTCAACTGGGTGTTGTGCAGCACCTGGCGTTCGCCATAGCGTTTGCTCAGGGATTGCAGCTGCAGCCGCACGCCGTTGTTTGCTTGTTCAGACATGGTGGCCCTCAATTGGTATTGGCTTGGTAGCCAGGGTGCCAGCGCAGGAAGAAGCGCTCCAGGCCGCGGGCGAACACGTCGGCCAGCTTGCCCAGCAAGGCGTAGAGCAGGATGCCGACCAGCACGATGTCGGTCTGCAGGAATTCGCGGGCGTTCATCGTCAGGTAACCGATGCCGGCCTGGGCCGAGATGGTTTCCGCCACGATCAAGATCACCCACATCAGCCCCAGCGAGAAGCGCAGGCCCACCAGGATGCTTGACAGCGCGCCCGGCAGGATGATGTCGCGGTACAGCTGCCAGCGCGTCAGGCCGTAGCTGCGACCCATCTCGATCAAGGCCGGGTCCACATTGCGGATGCCGTGGAAGGTGTTCAGGTAGATCGGGAAGAACACCGACACCGAGATCAGGAACAGCTTGGCCGTCTCGTCGATGCCGAACCACAGAATCACCAGCGGAATCAGCGACAGCGCGGGGATGTTGCGCACCATTTGCAGGCTGGAGTCGAACAGGGTTTCGAAGAACTTCACCGAGCCCGTCAACAGGCCCAGCAGCAGGCCCAGGCCGCCGCCCATGGCCAGGCCGGACAAGGCACGCCAGGCGCTCACGCCCACATGCTTGGCCAGCTCACCGGAGGCCGCCAAGGCCCATGCGGCCTTGAACACGTCGAACGGCGCGGGCAGGATGCGGGTCGCCAGCCAGCCCACGCTGGAGGCGATCTGCCAGACCACGATCAGCACGATGGGCAGCAGCCAGGGCAGCAAGCCCTGGCCTACGCTGGCAGCAAAGACCTTGAAGGGGAAACGCGACGGGGCTGCAGCCGGAGCATCTTCGGCCGTGTGGGGAAACGGCGTGACCTGCAGCTCATGCTCGTATGTACGGGGGCCGCTCATACGGTGCTCGCCTGGGATGCGTCGGGTTCCAGAAATTCCAGCTGGTTGCCCGCCGGGTCCTTGACGTAGAAGCGCAGGTAGCCAACCAGCGGGCGGCTTTCTTCCAGCGCCACGTCGGCCGACAGCAGGCGGTTGCGCAGCGTAGGCAGGCCTTGCACTTCGAACGCCAGATGGCTGGGGATGGGGTTGGGGTTGGGCTGCCAGTTGTCGGTCGGCACCAGGTCGATGCGCTGGTGGCCGGCAACAAAGCGCAGCGGTGCATGGGTGTCCACGGGCTCGCCGTAGTTGAACTCGGTCAGGCCGATTAGCTGGTTGTAGAAGCGCCGGATCTGCGCCTCGTCGCCCGCGCGGAACGCCAGCTGCGCGTGGTGGATGGAATGGATGTTCATGGGTTTCTTCCTTTTCAGCTTTGCGAGGCCTTGGGTAGATAGTTGTTGCCGACCACTTCGCCAAACGGCCCGGTCAACTGTTGGCCGGGTAGCTTGAGCTTGTCCTGCACGCTGCGCGGCAGCAGCGGGAACACCAGCTCGGCGAAGCGGTAAGCCTCTTCCAGATGCGGGTAGCCGGACAGCACGAAAGTGTCCAGACCCAGGTCCGCGTACTCCTGCATGCGCGCGGCCACGGTCTGCGGGTCGCCGACCAGGGCCGTGCCGGCACCGCCGCGCACCAGGCCTACGCCGGCCCACAGATTCGGGCTGATTTCCAGATCGGCACGCGTGCGCTTCTTGCCACCCGCATGCAGCGCAGCCATGCGGCGCTGGCCCTGCGAATCCATGCGCGCAAACGCCGCCTGGGCGCGGATCACGGTGTCGTCGTCGAGCTTGCTGATCAGGCTGTCGGCTGCGGCCCAGGCCTCGGCATCGGTCTCGCGGACTATGACGTGCAGGCGGATGCCAAACTTGACGCTGCGGCCGTGTTTGGCGGCGCGGGCGCGCACATCGGCGACCTTCTTGGCCACTTCAGCGGGCGGTTCGCCCCAGGTCAGATAGGTGTCGACCTGCTCGGCCGCCAGGTCGTGCGCCGCGTCGGACGAGCCGCCGAAGTACACCGGCGGATACGGCTTTTGCAGCGGTGGATAGAGCAGCTTGGCGCCGGTGACGCTGAGGTACTGGCCCCCAAAGTCAAAGCTCTCACCGTCGTGGCTGCGCGCCAGAATTTCGCGCCAGATGCGGATGAACTCGGCCGACTGTTCGTAGCGCTGCGCGTGGTCCAGATAGACGCCGTCGCCCTCCAGCTCGGCCTGGTCGCCACCGGTCACCAGGTTGATCAGCAGACGTCCGCCGGACAGGCGGTCAAAGGTGGCGGCCATGCGCGCGGCCAGGCTGGGCTGGTGCAGGCCGGGGCGCACGGCGACCAGGAACTTCAAACGCTGGGTCACCGGCAGCAGCGCCGACGCCACCACCCAGGGGTCTTCGCACGAGCGGCCGGTGGGGATCAACACGCCCTCGTAACCCATGCTGTCGGCCGCCTGGGCGACTTGCTTCAGGTAGTCGAAATTGACTTCGCGCGCACCCTCGCTGGTGCCCAGGTAGCGACTGTCGCCGTGGATGGGGATGAACCAGAAAACTTGCATTGCAAACAACTCCAAAAATCGTGGACGTGAAAGTTAACGGCGGGCATCGGCCCAGTGGTTGCTACGGGTGGACACACAACGGAGATGGCGACTTGGCGCCACGCCCCAGGGACGGAACAGGCCATTTGCTACTAATTTAGTAGCTACCAGCGCTGGTAAATCCTGCGCCGGAGGGCTGAAGAGCCCCCAACTCACTGCCGAGGTCACCAGCAGGCGCAGCGCGTTCTGTTGCACGTTCTGCTGCGTACGTTGCTGCGTGTCTGCGGCGGGGCTGCGCGTCGCCACGGCCCGCACCTCAGGCCGCACCGGCCAGGGCGGCGTCCAGGATGTTGATCTTCTTGGGCAGCAGCTTCAGCTCAAAGAAGGTGTCGGCAATCTGCTGCTGCTCGGCCAGGATGGCTTTGGTAACGGGCACCGTGCCGATGGGGCGGCGCTGCAAAGTCAACTCGGCCACGCTGCGGTCGAGCCCCAGGATCGCGGCGTACTCGGCTGCGGCGGCGGCGCGGTCGGTTCCGAACCATTTGTCGATAGCGGTCACCTCCTCCACCGCAATGCGCAGGATGTCTGCGTTCTTATCGGCAAAGCTGCGCGAGCTGAAGTAGTAACCGCGGTTGTTGACCACACCGGTGGCATCGGCCAGCAGGCGTGCATCCAGCGTCTTTTGTGCAGCGGCCAAAAATGGATCCCAGATCACCCAGGCATCCACCGAGCCCTGTACAAAGGCGGCACGCGCATCGGCGGGTGCCAGGTGAACGTGCTGCACGTCGCTGTAGGCCAGGCCGTTTTTCTCCAGCAGCTTGGCCAGGAAGAACTGCACGTTCGAGCCCTTGTTGTAGGCCACTTTCTTACCCTTCAGGTCAGCCAGCTTCTGCACGGTAGAACCCTTGGGGACGATGATTGCCTCACTAGCAACCAGCGGCACGGTGGCGGCAACATAGACCAGCGGCGCACCGGCAGCCTGGGCAAATATCGGCGGGGCCTCTCCCACGTCGCCGAAGTCGATGGAGCCTACGTTCAACGCTTCCAGCTGCACCGGGCCGGCGTTGAACTCGGTCCACGTCACGTTGACACCCAGCGGAGCCAGGCGTTTCTCCAGGGTACCGCGGGCTTTCAAGAAGCTCAGCACGCCCTTTTGGTTGCCAATGCGCAGGGTGCGCGGCGCCTGTCCGAAGGCCTGGAACGCAGGGACAGCCAGTGCGGCGGCGGCCAGTACCTGGCGGCGGGAAATCAAATTAGATGGATGCATTTGGAAGTCCTTGGACACTGCGCAGGCAAAGCTCTGCCCTGCCGCTGCGCAGCATGAAAAATTGGAAGAAGGAATAAGCGGCCGGTGGCGTTAAACGCTACATCGCACCAGCGAGAAATGCACAGGCGCAAAAGCGGTACTTGCCTGTACGACCGGCTTGCCCAAGCCCTGCGCTAGCGGCAGCAGATCGACCGCGCGGTACAGGCGCTGGGCCAGATCGGCATCCAGCTGGTGCGCATCGGGCGGCAGCAGCACGACCTGGCCGTCTATGGCGAAAACGCCGGGCAGGATGTGGTCGGCCGACAGGGCTTGCAGCACGGGCCGCAGCGCGTAGTCAAGCGCCAGCATGTGGTGCGGGCTGCCGCCGGTAGCCAGCGGCAACACGGTTTTGCCTTTGAAGGCAGTTTGCGGCAGCAGGTCCAAGAACAGCTTGAGCACGCCGCTGTAGGCAGCCTTGTAGATCGGCGTGGCCACCACAATCGCCCGGGCCCGCGCCACCTTGGCCACCGCCTGCGCGATGCTGGGGTGGGCTACATCGGCCAGCACCAGGGCCTGGGGCGACAGGTCGCGTATCAGCACCCGCTCGACCAGGGCGCCACGCGCCTCCAGGTGCTGCTGCGTGGCATCCAGCAAAGCGGCAGAACGCGAGCGCTCGGACGGACTGCCAGCAATTAAGAGGATGGACATTCAAAGACTCCCTGGTGCATTTTTTTATGTGTGTCTACCTATGGGCCCAACGCCCGCCCCCCAATGGGGCACAGTGCGGCGTTGGGCTGAGCGGGCAATTACTTCTTGCTGTAGATCTGGTCGAACACGCCGCCTTCGGCGAAGTGGGTCTTCTGCGCCTTGGTCCAGCCGCCGAACAGCTCGTCGATGGTGAACAGGTTCACCGTGCCGAACTGCTTGGCGTACTTGGCCTGTGCGGCTTTGTCGCGCGGGCGGTAGAAGTTCTTGCCAGCCAGGTCTTGGCCGACAGGGCTGTACAGGTACTGCAGATAGGCTTCGGCAATCTTGCGGGTACCGCGCTTGTCGACCACCTTGTCGACCACGCTCACAGGTGGCTCGGCCAGGATAGACAGGCTGGGGGTGACGATCTCGAACTTGTCCTTACCGAATTCCTGCAGCGCCAGATAAGCCTCGTTCTCCCAGGCGATCAGCACGTCGCCTTGGCCACGCTCGGTGAAGCTGGTGGTGGCACCGCGGGCGCCGGAATCCAGCGTGACGGCATTGCTGTAGAGCGCTTTTACGAAGTCACGTGCATGGGCTTCGTCGGCGCCATTCTTCTTGACGGCGAAGCCCCAGGCAGCGAGGTAGTTCCAGCGCGCACCGCCCGATGTCTTGGGGTTGGGCGTGACGATACCGACGCCGGGGCGCACCAGGTCGCTCCAGTCGCTGATCTTCTTGGGGTTACCCCTGCGCACCAGGAACACGATGGTGCTGGTGTAGGGCGAGGCGTTTTGCGGCAGGCGCTTTTGCCAGTCGGCAGGGATCAGCTTGCCGAACTCGTTCAGCGCGTCCACGTCATACGCCAGAGCCAGCGTAACCACGTCGGCCTCCAGACCGTCGATTACCGAGCGTGCCTGCTTGCCAGAGCCGCCGTGCGATTGCTTGATGCTGACTTCTTGTTTGTTCTTGGCCAGCCAGTCTTTGGCAAAGGCGGCGTTGAAGTCCTTGTAGAACTCACGGGTCGGGTCATAGGACACGTTGAGCAGAGTGACAGGCGCGGGAGCCTGGGCGTGGGCGGAAAGACCTGCGGCGGAGACAGCAAAAACAGCGAGGGCTTGAGAAAGGCGGCGGCGGGTCAACATAGGTGTAGTAGGTAGTCCAGAAAGGTGATGGGATGGATTCTGGAAGCGAACTGTCAAAACTGGAACGAATGAATTTTTGGTTGTTTATTACTTAAACATCTCAAGTCACTCAGATCCGGTGCAGCGCAGCAACTTTAAAAATGTGCGGCCATTACCGGACATAGTTGGCAGGCGCTGCGCGTCTCCCGATTGCAGTTTGGTGGCAGAGGACTACATTCATTTACATGTCGGTGCCGGGGCGGATCACCCCCAGCGAACAAAGCGCCAGTGTTTCAACAACGTGGCGCCACCGACGCCATATTCACGCCGGCACCGCCATCCGTGCCAGCTTCACCAGCCGGGTAAATTTCCTTGTAACCGGGGAATTTACAAAAAACTTGGTGAAGTTCATTACAAATCAAGCACTTACGCTAGTTCGACGGCTTGACTTATGGGGCGGCAGTCTCTAACCTACGCCCGATGCATAAATGGCTCGTTGTTTTATCTCTTGTATGCGCAACTGCACACGCAGCCCCGCAGCCCGGCTCCAACGAAGAAATGGACAAGTTACTGGCCGAAAAAGGCCTGCTGACCCACACCATTGACCAGTTCCAACAGGTACGCCAAAACGTCAGCAGCCGGGCATCCGACCTGGTGGTGAACGCCATGGGCTTCCTGGGCGTGCCCTACAAGCGCGGTGGAAATTCCGAAGATACCGGTTTTGACTGCAGCGGCTTTGTACGCGCCACGTTTGAAAAAACCATTGGTCTGGTGCTGCCCCGCCGTGCCAATGAGCAAGCCGCAGCCACCGACCATATCGACAAAAATGACTTGCGCCCTGGCGATCTGGTGTTCTTCAACACCATGAAGCGCGCCTTCAGCCATGTCGGCATCTATGTGGGTGACGGCAAATTCATCCACGCGCCGCGCACTGGTGCCTCGGTCCGCGTAGAAGACATGCGTGCGGCCTACTGGCAGCGCCGCTTCGATGGCGCCCGCCGCGTAGCCCCTACCGACGACGTTTCCGACAAGCCTTAAACCCGCACAGGCCGGCGCTGCGATTAACCCGCAGCAAGCAACGGGCTTTGCGGAAATACCTCTGGCCGATATGCTGCAGCACGATTTGCGCAGCGTCTGAACCACCGGCCCAAGCCGCTAGCCCGGCGCTGCATACATCCCCATCAATCTATTTGGAGATCCGCCATGCAGCGTAAAACCGCCCAAGATTTCGACCAAGAACTCCTGATCCTATTTGACGCATACGTGCACGGCGCTCTGGACCGGCGCGGTTTTCTGGAACGGGCGCAAAAATTTGCCGTTGGCGGCGTCACCGCCACCATGCTGCTCGGCGCGCTAAGCCCCAACTTTGCCGCCGCCCAGCAAGTCGCCCCAACCGACCCACGCATCAAGACGGAAACCCTGTCCTACCCATCTCCGAATGGCTCCGGCACCGTCAAGGGCTATCTGGCCCGCCCTGCGAATGCCACCGGCCCCTTGCCGGCCATTCTGGTGGTGCACGAAAACCGCGGATTGAACCCGCACATCGAAGACATCGCCCGTCGCCTGGCGCTGGACAACTTTGTAGCCTTCGCTCCCGACGCATTGAGCCCACTGGGCGGCTACCCTGGCGATGAAGAGAAAGCCCGCGAACTGTTCGCCAAGCTCGACCAAACCAAAACTACGGAAGATTTCGTCGCTGCCGCCGGCTTCTTGAAAGCGCATCCTGCTGGCAACGGGAAGATAGGTGTCGTTGGCTTCTGCTATGGCGGAGGCGTCGCCCACATGCTCTCCACCCGCCTGCCCGACCTGGGCGCTGCCGTACCGTTCTACGGCAACCAGCCCGCACCTACAGAGGCAGTCAAGGTCAAAGCCCCGTTGCTAGTGCACTTTGCCGAAGTGGACGAGCGCATCAACGCCGCCTGGCCGGGCTACGAAGCCGCGCTCAAGGCCGCCGGCGTGCGCTACACGGCCTACAAGTACCCCGCCACCCAGCACGGCTTCAACAACGACACCACGCCCCGCTTCGACGCCGCAGCGGCCAAGCTGGCCTGGGACCGCACGCTGGCATTCTTCAACCAGAACCTGCGCGGCTGAAGAGCAAACGAGGTGCCGACCGGCTAGCCTGGTTTGACCGCTCGGTATAAAGCCCGTACGAAGTCAGACTGGGTGATGATGCCGGTGAGGCGCTTTTCATCGTCAATGATGGGAATGTGGTGGTGACCACCCTCTGAGAAAAGCGGCACCAGTTCAATCGCATGCCGCGACTCGCTCGCCACGCGGACTTGGCGGGTCATGATCTGCCCCACCACTTCCGGCCGCTCCGAATGGGATGATCCGATCGGCCGCACAAAAGCCCGCAAGCGCCCGACTATCCCCTGGTGGTCCTGCAGGTCCAGTTGCTGCATGAAGTCGGCTACCGTGACGATGCCGACAATGCGCCTGGCGCGGTCGACCACCGGCAAAGCCTTGATGCGCCGGGCCTGCAGCAGGGCCCATGCTTCGTTCAGTGGGGTACCAAACTCCACCGTCAAGGGCTCGCGCGACATGATGTCGGCACAGCGCAGTTCCCCCAGATTGCGCTGGTAGGCTGCCAGCTCGGCGTACTGCAGCAGCTGTTCCAGATCATCCCGGCTGACGTCGAGCACCTGGTTGTAGTGCGCCATTGCCACGTCCAGATCGGCAGCAGTAAACCGTGCCGCAGGCTGAGGCGCTGTGGTCGCATGCTGGGCATGCGGATAACGGCGGCCGGTCAGGCTGTTGTAGAGCACACCCGCCAGCACCAATAGCACCGAGTTGAAAAAAACCGGAGAAACAGCGAATTGAAAACTGGTGGTATGGCCCAGCACCATCAGCAGCGCCGTAGCGCCACCGGGCGGATGCAGGCAGCGCAGGCCAAACATCAGCGCAATGGCCAAGCCCACAGCCAGTGCCGCAGCCCATACCGGATCGGCCACCAACACGGCACAGGCTATGCCCACCAATGCGGAAAGCGTATTGCCGCCAACCACCGCCCAAGGCTGGGCGAGTGGACTACCCGGTACCGCAAACACCAGCACCGCGCTGGCGCCCATGGGAGCAACCAACCACAGCCCAGCACCGCCAGCCCCTACCCGCCAGCGGCTGACCAACGCCGTCAGCAAGATGCCAATCAACGCGCCCGCAACAGCCCGCCAGCGCTCAAGCGCCCCGACCCGCACCGGAGCCGGCCAAAACCGGGTCAAGAAATCACGGGTTCGCAGATACGCAGTTGCGTTTTCCATGGCAGCATCCCAACAAGTAGCGGACCGAGCGGACCGGATCGCCCAAGAAAAAAGCCTCTAAGAACTGAATTCTTAGAGGCTTTCTAATTTGTAATGGTCGGTGTGAAAGGATTCGAACCTTCGACCCCTTGCACCCCATGCAAGTGCGCTACCAGGCTGCGCCACACACCGATCAAGCCTTGTATTATAGCCTGGGCTTAGAGCACTTCTGACAGCAGATCACGAATTTCGAATAATTCTCTGCGCACGGATTGCAGGTGCGCAGAGGTCGCATCCTCGGAGTCCAGCACCACCACGTCTTCCAGGCGGTCGAAAGACAAATCGTCGTCGCCAATCGACTCCATGCCGTCCAGCAACACCTCGCCATTGCGCCGCTTGTCGCGCTCGCCCTGCACCAGCTCTTGCAGCTTGTTGCGGGCGCCACTGATGGTGAAGCCCTGGTCGTACAGCAGGTCGCGGATACGGCGAATCATCAGCACCTCGTGGTGCTGGTAATAGCGGCGATTGCCCCGCCGTTTCATCGGGCGCAGCTGGGTGAATTCCTGCTCCCAGTACCGTAAGACGTGCGGCTTGACGCCACACAGCTCGGCTACTTCACCGATGGTGAAGTAGCGCTTGGCGGGAATATAGGGGAGGGAATTTCCCATGAGAATCAATGTGGTTCGAAGAGATGCGAAAGCAAACCGCGAGGTTACCGCATGTCGCCCGTGGACGGAACATTACTTCATCGCATCGGAGTCTGTGCTGCGATAAATTTCATCCTGATGCATGAAATTTGCGGCGCTCGGTGCGGCGTCCAGCAGGCCAATCAACCCTGTATCTGTTCTTTCAGCTTGTGGCTGGCGTGGAAGGTAACAACACGGCGCGCCTCGATAGGAATCGCTTCGCCGGTACGCGGATTACGCCCTGGCCGTGGCGCCTTGACACGGATCTGGAAATTACCGAAACCGGAGATTTTGACGTCCGTGCCTTCCACCAGGCTGGTGCTCACCAGATCGAAAAATGCATCCACCATGTCCTTGGACTCGCGCTTGTTCAAGCCGATTTGCTCGAACAGCAAATCGGCCAGCTGCGCCTTGGTCAGGGCCGGGGTTTCCAGGCTTTCCACCGCAATTTCCACGGCTTTCTCCAGTGTGTCGTATGAAGTCAAGGCGTTACTCTCAGGCACGTAAACGGGCGCCGCATTGCGCAACCAGTTGCGCCAGCACGGCTTGCACCGAGGCTTCGATCTGCGAATCGGTCAGCGTTGCCTCTGCGCTGTTCAGCGTCAGGCGCAATGCCACACTCTTTTCACCCTGCGCCAAGCCACCAGCCGCCACCGGTTGGGCTTCCGCGCCTTTGGGCGTGGGCTTGGGGCGGTAGATGTCAAACACCAGAGTGTCGCGCAGCAAACCATCGGTCTGCGCCGCTTGCGCAGCCGCCAGCAAGGCCGCATGGGTCACCGCCTCGGCAACGATCACCGCAATGTCACGCTCGACCGCCTGGAACTTGGCCACCGGCGCGAACACCGGTACAGGCCGTTGCAGCACAGCGTCCAGGTCCAGCTCGAACAGCATCGGCGCCTGCGCCAGCTCGTAGCCTTGGCGCCACTGCGGGTGCAGTTCACCAATGAAGCCGATCGCCTGTCCGTTCACCAGCACCCGTGCGCAACGGCCGGGGTGCAGGGCAGGATGCTCGGCAGGCTCGAACTGGGCCTGCAGCGGCGCCAGCAGCGCCTCTACATCGCCCTTCATGTCAAAGAAGTCGGCGCCCTGCTCGCTACGGCCCCATTGCAGACGGTCGGCCGCACCAAAGCTGATGCCCGCGACGCGCATAGGCTGGTCAAAGCCGGCGACGGTGGTGTCGGAGTTCACTGCATTGGCATCGCGCAGGAACACGCGGCCCAGCTCGAAGACACGCACACGGCTGGCCTTACGGTCTAGATTGAACTTCAAAACCTGTAGCAAGGAGCCCAGCAAGGACGAGCGCATGACGCTCATTTGGCTTGCAATCGGATTCAGCAACTGGATAGGATTGGGGTTACCCGCCAACTCCTTCTCCCAGCGCTCTTCGACAAAGCTGAAGTTGATGGTTTCCTGGTAGCCCAGCCCAGCCAGCGCGCGGCGCACGGCAAATGGGCTGCGCTGCGATTCGGTGCGGATCTTGGCGGTGATGGGCGCCAGCGGCGGCGTGGTCGGCAGCTGGTTGTAGCCCACCATGCGCACCACTTCTTCGATCAGATCTTCTTCGATGGTCAGATCGAAGCGGTAAGACGGCGGCGTCACAGTCAGCACGCCATCGCCTTCCACCACCGGCAGACCCAGCCGCTTCAACGCATCGGCACACTGTGCTTGCGTCAACGGCATGCCGATGACCTTGGCGGCGCGCGCGACCCGCAGGGTCACCGGCTGGGCTTGCGGCAGATTCACCTGCACGTCGTCCATCGGGCCGGCTTCGCCGCCACAGATGTCCAGAATCAACTGAGTGATGCGCTCCAGATGCTCGACCGTCTGACTCGCATCCACACCGCGCTCGAAACGATGGCCAGCGTCGGTAGAGAAGTTGTAGCGGCGCGAACGGCCGGCGATCGACTTGGGCCACCAGAAGGCGGCTTCGGCATAAATGTTGACTGTGTCATCCGACACGGCCGTAGCGTCGCCGCCCATGATGCCGGCCAGGGATTCGACTTGCTGGTCATCGGCAATCACGCCGACTTTTTCATCGACGGTGACGGTATTGCCGTTCAGCAGCTTGAGCTGCTCGCCCGGCTGGCCCCAGCGCACATCGAGTCCGCCGTGGATCTTATCCAGGTCGAAGATGTGTGAAGGACGGCCCAGCTCGAACATCACGTAGTTCGAGATGTCTACCAAGGCCGTCACACTGCGTTGGCCGCAACGCGCTAGGCGATCGACCATCCACTGCGGCGTCTTGGCTTTGGGATTCACCTTGCGCACCACGCGGCCGGAGAAGCGGCCACACAGATCGGGCGCGCTGATCTTCACCGGCAAGCGGTCGGCGTTCTTCACTGCAGCCGCAGGAAACTCAGGCTGCAGCAATGGCGCACCAGTCAGTGCGGCGACTTCACGGGCCACGCCATAGACGCTCAGGCAATGCGCCAGATTCGGCGTGAGCTTGAGGGTGAACAAGGTGTCGTCCAGCGCCAGGTGTTCACGGATGTTCTGGCCCAGCGGCGCATCGGCGGCCAGCTCCAGCAGGCCACCATGGTCTTCGGACAGCTTGAGTTCGCGGGCCGAGCACAGCATGCCCTGGCTTTCCACGCCACGCAGCTTGCCGACCTTGATCAGGAAGGGTTTGCCGTCTTCGCCGGGGGGCAATTCGGCACCCACCGTGGCGCAAGGCACACGGATGCCGACACGGGCATTCGGCGCGCCGCAGACGATGTTCAGCAGCTCGGCCTGGCCCACATCGACGGAGCAGACGCGCAGGCGATCGGCATTCGGATGCTGCTCGGCGGTCTTGATTTCACCGACGACGATACCGGTGAACGGCGGCGCCACCGGCTTCAGTTCTTCGACTTCCAGCCCGGCCATGGTTAGGGTTTCGGCCAGTTGCTCGGTGGTCAGGTCGGGGTTGCAGAAAGCGCGCAACCAGGATTCAGGAAATTGCATGGTCTAGTTCTGCTGAAGGTTTATTGAAACTGGCTGAGAAAGCGGATATCGCCATCAAAGAACAGTCGCAAGTCGTTCACGCCGTAGCGCAGCATGGTCAGACGGTCGGGGCCCATGCCGAAGGCAAAGCCGATGTATTTCTCGGGGTCCAGGCCCATATTGCGCACCACGTTAGGGTGCACCTGGCCGGAGCCGGCCACTTCCAGCCAACGGCCCGACAGCGGACCGCTCTGAAACTGGATGTCGATCTCGGCGCTGGGCTCGGTGAACGGAAAGAAGCTGGGGCGGAAGCGCAGCACCAGGTCGTTCGACTCAAAAAAGGTGCGGCAGAAGTCGGTGAAGACCACTTTCAGGTCTTTGAAGCTGACGTTCTCGCCGATCCACAGGCCTTCGCACTGGTGGAACATCGGCGA
This sequence comes from Rhodoferax sp. OV413, assembly GCF_900104385.1. Taxonomy (GTDB): domain Bacteria; phylum Pseudomonadota; class Gammaproteobacteria; order Burkholderiales; family Burkholderiaceae_C; genus Rhodoferax_B. The sequence continues at coordinate 265,543 of NZ_FNJA01000004.1, forward strand.
ATGCGTGGCATCGCTGTCGACGCGATAGGTGCGACCGGGCGCGATCACGCGGATCTCGGGCATCACCTGGCCTGCGTCGATGGCGGCACGGTGCTTCTTCACATGCGTGACCGCATGGCGGATCTGCATCGGGCTGGTGTGGGTGCGCAACAGGTTCGGCGCGGTGGCCGTGCCGCCTTCCACGTAAAAGGTATCGTGCATGGAACGCGCCGGATGGTCTTCGGGCGTGTTCAGTGCGGTGAAATTAAACCAGTCGGATTCGATCTCAGGGCCTTGGGCGACTTCAAAGCCCATGGAGCCGAAAATGGCTTCGATGCGCTCCAGCGTCAGCGACACTGGGTGCAGACCGCCCTGCCCGCGCTGGCGGCCTGGCAGGCTCACGTCTAAGGCTTCGGCTTTAAGTTGCAGGTCCAGCTCGGCATCGGCCAGAGCTTTGCGGCGTGCCGTCAGAGCAGCTTCGATGGCCTGCTTGGCCAGATTGATGGAGGCACCGCGTGATTTTTTTTCTTCTACGCTCAGAGCCCCCATGCCCTTCATCAGCTCGGTGATGCGGCCGGATTTACCGAGAAACTGGGCCTTGGCATTCTCCAGATCGGCGGGCGTGGCTGCGCCGAGAAAACTGGTTTGGGCCGCACTGACAATATCGTCCAACTCGTTCATAACATCTCTTGTAAATGACAAAGGGCTAGTGCTTTTTCAAGCTCTAGCCCTTAGTTTACTTGCACAGAATGCTATTCAAAGAATAGCAAACTAGCGTGGGATTCAAGCAGCCAAACGGGCCTTGACTTGCTCCACGATGCTGGCAAATGCCGCCTTGTCGTGCACAGCGATATCGGACAGCACTTTGCGGTCGATCTCGATGGCAGCCTTCTTCAGGCCATTGGCGAACTGGCTGTAGGTCAGACCGCATTCACGCGCAGCGGCGTTGATACGGGCAATCCACAGCTGACGGAACACCCGCTTGCGGGTCCGACGGTCACGGTAGGCATATTGCCCAGCCTTCATTACCGCTTCTTTGGCGATGCGGTAAACATTACCGCGGCGACCGCGGAAACCTTTTGCAAGGGCGAGAACTTTTTTGTGGCGGGCGCGAGCCGTTACACCACGTTTGACGCGAGGCATGTATTTACTCCTTGTTCGTCGTTAAATTAAATGCCACGGCCTGGCAGCATCTGTGCCATGTGACCCATATTGGTCTCATGCACGGTTGCAGTACCACGCAATTGGCGTTTATTTTTGGTGGTCTTCTTGGTCAAGATGTGACGTTTGAAGGCGTGACCGCGCTTGACGGTGCCACCTGGACGAACGCGGAACCGTTTCTTGGCCGCGCTCTTGGTCTTCATTTTGGGCATTTAAATGCTCCTATACATTGTGCTCGTGAGGCGCTGGGAACCGATCCCAGACTTGTTGGCCCCGAGCCACTTCTTAGTGGCGAGTTTTCACTTGCCACTTTTAGTGGTCGGCTTGCGCCGTCCACTTTCAAAACAATGGTTTTAGCCACTGTTTTAGGTAGAGAAGATTGAACTCCCTTACCTTGACAAACCACAGACCGGAATCTGCAGCTTGAAATTCTTACGATGCCGCTGCTGGTACTGGCGCAGGCGCTGCTTCTGCAGCAGGCTTGCTGGACACCGGCTTTTTCTTGCCCGGCGCGATCATCATGATCATTTGGCGGCCTTCCAACTTGGGAAACTGCTCGACGATGATCAGATCCTGCAAGTCATTGCGGATACGTTGCAATAAGGCCATACCGATTTCCTGGTGGGTGATTTCTCGCCCCCGAAAACGCAAAGTGATCTTGCACTTGTCGCCATCGGCCAGGAAGCGCTTGATATTGCGCATCTTGATGTTGTAGTCGCCATCATCGGTACCGGGACGGAATTTGATTTCCTTGATCTCGATGACCGTTTGCTTCGACTTCGCGTCCGCCGCTTTCTTCTGTTCCTGGTATTTGAACTTGCCGTAATCCATCAAACGACAGACCGGCGGATTCGCCGTGGCAACAATTTCAACCAAGTCCACATCGTACTCACCCGCCAAGCGCAAAGCTTCCATCAGGCTGACGATGCCCAGGGGCTCGTTTTCAGGACCGGAAAGTCGAACTTCCGGCGCCATGATTTCACGGTTAAGACGGTGTTTGCGTTCTTCGCGGTGACGGCGGTCACGAAATTCAGTAGCGATGGCTCAAATCCTTAAAAATCAGAATGCTATATAAAAAATAGCAACTACCGCAGACAGGGCGTGCACTAAAGCCTTGGTTTATTTAAAAACTACAGTTTTAGCGTAATGTCGCTGGCAATTTTGGACTGGAAGTCCTGTAGCGACATCACACCGAGGTCAATATTGCCTCGGGCGCGCACTGCGACGGACCCGGCTTCTTTTTCCTTGTCGCCTACGACGAGGATATAGGGAAGCTTTTGCATCGAATGCTCGCGTATTTTACGCGTAATTTTTTCGTTACGCAGATCCAGCGTAACCCTAAGCCCTTGATTCTGCAGCAATTTGGCAATTTCACGACAGTAAGCGTCTTGCGACTCGGTGATATTGAGGATGGAAACCTGCACCGGTGCCAGCCAAGTGGGCAGCGCGCCAGCATGTTGCTCGATCAAAATTCCAATAAAACGCTCGAGGCTGCCGACGATGGCACGGTGCAGCATCACCGGGCGATGGCGAGCGCCATCCTCACCCACATACTCGGCGTCTAGGCGCTCGGGCATGTTCGGATCGACCTGCATGGTGCCGCACTGCCATTCGCGGCCAATCGCGTCTTTCAGCGTGTACTCGATCTTCGGACCATAGAAGGCGCCCTCGCCGGCCGAAATCTGGAAGTCGCAACCCGACGCGCGCAGGCCGGCCATCAGGGCGCTTTCGGCCTTGTCCCAGCTCTCTTCGGAACCGATGCGCTTTTCCGGCCGCGTCGCCAGCTTGTAGATGATCTCGGTAAAACCAAAATCCTTGTAGACCTTTTGCAGCAGCGTGGTGAAGGCCACGCACTCGGCCTGGATCTGGTCTTCGGTGCAGAAGATGTGGCCATCGTCCTGGGTGAAGCCGCGCACGCGCATGATGCCGTGCAGACCGCCCGAGGGCTCGTTGCGGTGGCACTGGCCGAATTCACCGAAGCGCAGCGGCAGGTCGCGGTAGCTCTTGATGCCTTGCTTGAAGATCAGGATATGGCCGGGGCAGTTCATCGGCTTCAACGCGTATTCGCGCTTTTCCGATTCCGTCGTGAACATGTTTTCGCGGTACTTGTCCCAGTGGCCGGTCTTCTCCCACAGCGTCTTGTCGATCACCTGCGGGCCTTTGACTTCCTGGTAGCCGTTGTCCTGGTAAACCTTGCGCATGTACTGCTCGACGCCCTGCCACACCGTCCAGCCCTTGGGGTGCCAGAACACCAGGCCTGGCGCGTGGTCGTCGATGTGAAACAGGTCCAGTTCGCGGCCCAGCTTGCGGTGGTCGCGCTTCTCGGCTTCTTCCAGCTGCGTCAGATAGTTTTGCAGCTCGTCCTTGGTGGCCCAGGCCGTGCCGTAGACGCGTTGCAGCATTTCGTTGTTGTGGTCGCCGCGCCAGTAGGCACCGGCCAGCTTCATCAGCTTGAAGTGCTTGAGCTTGCCAGTGCTGGGCACGTGGGGGCCGCGGCACAGGTCTTCGAAGGCGCCTTCGCGGTACAGCGACACGTCTTCATTGGCCGGAATGCTGGCGATGATCTCGGCCTTGTAGTTCTCGCCAATGCCTTTGAAGTAGGCCACGGCCTCGTCGCGCGGCAGCACGCGGCGGGTTACGGGCTCGTCCTTGGCGGCCAGTGCCGTCATCTTCTTTTCGATGGCCAGCAGATCCTCGGGCGTGAATGGGCGCTTGTACGAGAAGTCGTAGAAGAAGCCGTTTTCTATCACCGGGCCAATCGTCACCTGGGCTTCAGGGAACAGCTCCTTCACCGCATAGGCCAGCAAGTGGGCGGTGGAATGGCGGATCACGTCCAGGCCTTCGGCGTCCTTGGCGGTGATGATGGCCAGCGGGCTATCGGCGGTGATCTGGTAACTAGTGTCCACCACGGTGTCGTTGATCTTGCCGGCCAGCGCGGCCTTGGCCAGGCCGGTGCCGATGGAGGCAGCTACTTCGGCGACGGTGACCGGGCCGGGGAATTCGCGGATGGAGCCATCGGGGAGCGTGATGTGGATCATGGTGTGTGGTTTTTTACAGCGGTATGCCGGGACTGCAGAAAGCAAAAAGCGCGGTACGAAGACCGCGCTTGCTCACAATTTAATAGCTAGATGCACTCAAGGTGCGCGGACTACGACCTGATAGTGCTTGAAACCAAGGAGGTTGTAGTTCGCGGTGTCATAACCTGGAGTGCCTTTCTAGCTTCTTGTAAAAGGAATCGGACCCTGATTTTAACCACGGATCAATGCGCACCGGCAGCGGCTTCGGCCGCCGCCGCACCTGCAGCTTGCGGCCGGCGGGTAATCCACACCAACGGGATCAGCATCAGGAACAGAATCGACGAGGCAAAAAACACATCGTTCGCCGCCAGCGTAGCCGCCTGCTGGCCGACCAGCTGGTTCACCTGGGCCAGCGCCTGCTCGGGCGACATGCCCGCATTCGCCAAGCCCGCCAAGGTGCTGTTGGCCGCCTGGCTGCCGTGGTTCACGTATTCAGACAGCTGCGCATGGTGCAAGGCCGTGCGGTTTTCCCACACCGTGGTGACCAGCGAAGTGCCAAAGGCACCGGCGGTGATGCGCACAAAGTTGGTCAGGCCCGAGGCTGCGGGAATGCGGTCTGGCGTCAAGCCACTCAGCGTGAGAATGCTCAGCGGGATGAAAAAGAAAGCCATGGCCACGCCCTGGATCAAGGTCGGCACCATCAGAGTCGCTTCGTCGGCCTGCACATTGAAGCGCGAGCGCATCCACAGCACCAGTGCGAACACGATGAAGGCAAAGCTGGCAAACCGGCGCGGGTCTACCTTCGCCACGTTTTTACCCACGATGGGCGACAGCACGATGGCCAGCAGTCCCACCGGCGCCAGGATGAAGCCCGCCTGGGTGGCGGTATAGCCCATGTACTGCTGCAGCCACAGCGGCAGCAACACCACGTTGCCGAAGAACAGGCCATAGCCCACCGATGTAGCCAGCGTACCGGCCCAGAAATTGCGCCGGGCGAACAGGCTCAGGTCGATCACCGGGTGCTTGTCGGTCAGCTCCCAGGCCAGGAAGAACAGGAAGCCGACCAGCGCAATCGCGGCCAGTATCTGCACCTCGGTGGAATGGAACCAGTCGAGTTCCTTGCCCTTGTCCAGCATGATCTGCAAGGCGCCGACCCAGACCACCAGCAGGCCCAGGCCTACGCCGTCAATAGGCAACTGCTTGGTTGGCGACTCGCGCTTGCGGTACAGGCTCCAGGCGGCACCGGCGGCCAAAATGCCGACGGGGATGTTGATGTAGAAAATCCACGGCCAGGAGATGTTGTCGGTGATCCAGCCGCCCAGCAGCGGCCCCATCACCGGCGCCACCAAGGTGGTCATGGCCCACATCGCCATCGCCGTACCGGCCAGCGCCTTGGGGTAGCTGGACAACAACAGCGCCTGCGACAGCGGAATCATCGGCCCGGCCACAAAGCCCTGCAGGATGCGGAAGGCGATCAGCGAAGTCATGTTCGGCGCCAGGCCGCACAGCCACGAGGCCAGCACGAACAGCAAGATGCTGGTGACGAACAAGCGCACCTGGCCGAAGCGTTGCGACAGCCAGCCGGTCAAGGGCACGGAGATCGCATTCGCCACAGCAAAGCTGGTGATGACCCAGGTACCCTGGTTCGGGCTCACGCCCAGGTCCCCGGCGATGGCCGACAAGGACACGTTGGCAATCGAGGTGTCCAGCACGTTCATGAACGTGGCGGTGGACAAGGCGATGGTGCCCCACATGCGGGCCGAACCCTCGAGCGGGGGCGGCGGAACGTAAGTGAAGGAAGAAGACATCGGCGTAGACCTGATGGACGTTATTAGTGCGCCAGGGCCACGGCAGCGGGCGCGGCGGCCAGCGCGGCCGGGGCTTCCACGGCCTTGTCCGTCTTATTGGACTTGACGGCCTTGGCCACATTGGCTACGCCATGGCCGAGGTTGGCGGCGATCACGCGCTGCACTTCGGCATCGGCGGCCTGCTCATTCGGAACGGCCAGGCTGGTGACTGCGCCGCTGCGCGGTGCGTCGGCCAGCATCTTGCCGTCGCGCTGGCGCACGTCGATGGTCGCGTCCATCGACAGGCCGACGCGCAGCGGGTTGGCTACCAACTGGGCCGGATCCAACGCGATGCGCACCGGCACGCGCTGCACCACCTTGATCCAGTTGCCGGTGGCGTTCTGCGCAGGCAGCAGCGCAAAGGCGGCGCCCGTGCCGACGCCGAGGCCGGCCACGGTGCCGGTGTATTCCATCTTCTTGCCGTACAGGTCGGCGGTCAGCTGCACGGGCTGGCCGATACGGATATTGCGCAGCTGGACTTCCTTGAAGTTGGCATCCACCCACACCTGATTCAGCGGGATGATGGACATCATGGATGTGCCGGCGGCGATGCGCTGGCCCAACTGGATGGTGCGCTTGGCCACATAGCCATCGACCGGGGCGGCGACGGCCGCGCGCTGGCTGGCGAGATAGGCTTCGCGCACCTTGGCGGCAGCGGCTTGCACGCTGGGGTGCTGCTCGACGCTGGTGCCATCGGTCTGGGCCTGGTTGCTGGCCAACTGCTCCTTGGCCGCCACCACGCCGGCCTGGGCCGATGCGATGCTGGCTTCCACCGTGGACAGGCCGCTCTTGGCGGTAGCCAGCTGGGTTTGCGCGTGGCTGAGTTCTTCTTTGGACACCGCGCCATTGCCGCTCAGGGCCTGGCGCCGGCGCAGGTCGTCAGCCGCGCGGTCCACCTCGCTCTGGGCGCGGGCGATATCGGTTTGGGAACGCGCCACATCGGCACTGCGCAGCGCCACCTGGGCAGCCAGCGCGCCGTTGTTGGCGTACAGGGTGCGCACCTGGCGTACGGCCTGGGCCAAGTTGGCCTCGGCCTGGTCGAGCGCCAGCTTGGCGTCGGCAGGGTCCAGCTGCACCAGCGGCTGGCCGGCTTTCACGAAGTCGGTGTCGTCGGCCATGATGGCCTGCACCGTGCCGCCAACCTGCGGGGTGATCTGGATCACATTGCCCTGCACGTAGGCGTTGTCGGTGTTCTCGTAGTGGCTGGCGATGACCGCGTCGTAAGCGGCCCAGCCGAGGCCGGCCAGCACCACCACGGCGGCGATGGTGATCAGCGACTTCTTGCGCTTGGGGTTGGTGGCGGGAGCGGCTGCGTTAGGGGTGACTGGAGCATTCATGGTGTGTACCTGCTATCAAAAATAGGAGCGATTTATTTAAACTAAATAGGGCTTAGCCGCTGATTCCAACTGCGCGAGAAGCTATGGATTCAGGAGCATTTGCGGTGTAGCCGCCGCCCAGGGCACGGATCAGCGCCACCTGGGTATCCAGGGCGCGGGCGGCCAGATCCACCTGCAGGCGGCGCTGGGCCAGCACGGCGGTCTCGGCGCTCAGCACGTTCAGGTAGTTGCCCAGACCGGCGCGGTAGCGCTGCACGGCAATCTCGTAGGCGGCTTCGGACGCGGCCTGGGCCTGCTGCTGCTGGGTTTGCTGCAACGCGATGGACTGCTGCGATGCCAACTGGTCGGCCACGTCGCGCACCGCATCGACCAGGGCCGCGTTGTAGCTCTCCACCGCCGCGTCCAGGTCGGCGGTCTTGCCGCGCAGGCCGGCACGCAGGCGGCCGGCGTCGAAGATCGGCAAATGGATGGCCGGGCCTATGCCCCACTGCTGGCTGTTCGACTGCAGCAGGTTGCCCAGGCCGATGCTGGAGAAGCCAGCAAAGCCCACCAGGTTGATGTTTGGATAGAACTGCGCCTTGGCGCTGGCCACGTCCTGGCCCGCGGCCTCGATGCGCCAGCGGGCGGCGGCGATGTCGGCGCGGCGGCCCAGCAGGTCGGCCGGAATAGCCTGTGCGTTTGCTGCGGTTTTGATAGCTGCCAGTGCAGGTAAATTCAGCGCATCCGCCACATTCGGCTTGCCCACCAGGGCCGACAAGGCATTGCGTGCCAGGGCGATCTGCTCGTTCAGAGCCTCGACCTGCTGGCGGGCTTCGGGCAGGCTGCCCTCGCTTTGCTTGAGTTCGAGACGCGTGTCCAGCCCGGCGCTGACCCGGTCTTGCACCAGCTGCAGCAGCTCGCTGCGCTGGGCCAAGGTGCGATTCGCCAATTGCAGCTGGCCGTCCAGACGCAACAGCTGGAAGTAGCTGCGCGCCACCTGACTGACCAGCAGCACGCGGGCGGCCTGGGTGTCGGCCTGGGCGGCCTTGGCCTGGCCCAGGGCGACGTCCAGGGCGGCGCGGTTCTTGCCGAAGAAGTCCAGCTCCCAGCTGGCCGTCAGCTGCGCCGTGCCGGTGTCACGGATCGAGCCGGCCAGGGGCGCGGGCACGGCGCCGGTGGCGGTGTATTTCTGGTGGGTAGCGCTGACGTCGGCACCGATTTGCGGCAGGGTGGCGGCATCGGCCAGCTCGGTGGCGGCCTGGGCGCGGCGCAGGCGGGCCTGGGCCAGCTTCAGGCTGGGGCTGCCCTCCAGCGCCTGGGCCACCAACTGGTCCAGCTGGGCGTCCTGGAAGCCATGCCACCATTCGGCGTCGATGCTGGCGACCGGCGCCGCAGCGGCATCCAGGCCCAGCGACGGGGTTTCACGCAGCGTCGCCTCGGGGCGGATGCCGGAATAGTTGGCGCAGGCAGTCAATGCGGCCAGCACGGTGGCGGCCAGCGCAAAGCGTGGCACAGAGCTAAAGGATTTAGGAGCCATTCTTGTTCTCGTCCAGGAGTTGGTTCTGTTGTTGCACCTTGTTGGCGTTGTCCAGCATGCGGCGCAGATAGCCTTTCAGGGCCTGCCATTCCTCGACGGTGAAGCCGTCCAGGTAAGCGTTCTGCACGCGGCTCAACACCTCGGGGATCTCTTTGGCGGCCTCGCGGCCGGCGTCAGTAAGGGCCAGGTTCACCACGCGGCGGTCTTCGGAAGAGCGCTCGCGCTGGCACAGGCCTTTGGCCTCCAGTCGGTCCAGCATGCGGGTCATACCGCCAGCATCCAGCATGCAGACCCGGGCCAGCTCGGCGACGGTAGACACCTCGCCGGTAGACAGCTTGAACAACGGCTTCCATTGGGCGTTGGTCAGCCCGCTGGGTTCAAACTGGCGCTCCAGCTCTTGCGACAAGGCGGTGACCACCTGGGACATCAGGTGGCCTACGCTGCCGCCGCTGGCGACGTAGCTGTCCGGCGCATAAAAAGCCGGCGTGGTCTCGGGTACCGGGTTGGTGGGCGTGTTCATAGCCCGTATTATTAATTGCTTAGGCAATTATTGTCAAGTCTTTGTTTGTTGCATCATCGTCTTTCGCTACACTCGCAGACTATGGCTACCTCCACCACCCTTCCCGTGTCTGCACCCTCCTCTACGGCAAGCGCGCCCGCCAAAGCCTCGCCGCGTGCGCTGTCGGGCCTGCTGCCCTACCTGCGGCCCTACCGCGGACGCATCCTGCTAGCCATCCTGTTCCTGGTGCTGGCGGCCGGCGCCACGCTGGCGTTTCCGCTGGCGCTGCGGGCACTGATCGACCAGGGCCTGGTGACCACCGGCGCCGACGGCGGCATCGACCGCGGCGCCCAGGTGCTGGCGCTGCGCAACCATTTCTTCGAGCTGTTCGCGGTGGCGGCGGCGCTGGGCCTGTTCTCGGCGGCACGCTTCTATACCGTCAGTTGGCTGGGCGAGCGGGTCACGGCCGACATCCGCAACGCCGTCTACGCCCATGTGCTGCGGCAGAGCCCGGAATTCTTTGAAACCACCCAGACCGGCGAGGTGCTGTCGCGCCTGACGGTGGACACCACCCTGGTGCAAACCGTGGTCGGCTCGTCGCTGAGCATGGGCTTGCGCAACGCGGTGATGGGCATAGGCGCTTTGGGCGTGCTGGTCTGGACCAACCCGGTGGTGATGACCCAGGTGTTTGGCGTGCTGCTGCTGATCGTGCTGCCCAGCGTGTGGTTTGGCAGGCGCGTGCGCAAGCTGTCGCGCGCCAGCCAGGACCGGGTGGCCGACAGCAGCGCGATTGCCGCCGAGGTGCTGAACGCGATTCCGGTGGTGCAAAGCTATACCGCCGAGGCGCGCGAATCGGCGCGCTTCAATGACTCGACCGCCGCCGCCTTCCAGACCGCCGTGGGGCGCAGCAAGGCGCGATCCGTGCTGGTGGCCTTCATCATCACCGCCACATCCGGTGCGCTGCTATGGGGCCTGTACCAGGGCACGCAGGCGGTGCTGCAGGGCACGATCAGCGCCGGGCACCTGGGGCAGACCGTGGTCTACGTGATCATCCTGGCCGGCGCCACCGCGGTGCTGGGCGAGGTGTATGGTGATGTGCTGCGCGCCGCCGGCGCCAGCGAGCGGCTGATGGAGCTGCTGGCTACCGAGTCACCCATCAAATCTGCACAAAATCCGGCTCCAGCGCTGATTACACAAGCGGGGAGCGCTATCAATTTTGATAGCATTAATTTCAACTACCCATCGCGCCCACTGCAGCCTGCGCTGGGCCAGTTCAGCCTGAACGTAGCACCTGGCGAGACGGTGGCCCTGGTCGGCTCCAGTGGTGCGGGCAAGAGCACGGTGTTCCAGCTGCTGCTGCGCTTTTACGACCCGCAGTCGGGCCGCATCCGCATCAACGGCGTGGACACGCGCGACATGGATCTGCAGGACCTGCGCCAGCACATCGGCATCGTGCCGCAGGACGCGGTGATGTTCTCGACCAGCGCGCTGGAAAACATCCGCTATGGCCGGCCCGACGCGACCGATGCCGAGGTGGTGGCTGCCGCACAGTCGGCGTTTGCGCATGAATTCATCACCGCCCTGCCCGAGGGCTACAACACCTTTCTGGGCGAGCGCGGTGTGCGCCTAAGCGGCGGCCAGCGCCAGCGTGTGGCGATTGCCCGTGCGATGCTGAAAAACGCCCCGCTGCTGCTGCTGGACGAAGCCACCAGCGCGCTGGACGCCGAGAGCGAGCGCATGGTGCAGGCGGCGCTGGAGTCGGCCATGCGCGGCCGCACCACCCTGGTGATCGCCCACCGCCTGGCCACCGTACAGCAGGCCGACCGCATCGTGGTGCTGGAGCACGGCCACATCGTCGAGCAAGGCACGCATGCGGCGCTGGTGGCGGCGGACGGCGTGTACGCGCGGCTGGCGGCGCTGCAATTCACCGTGTAAACCACACGGCCGCCGGGCATGGTTTGTGCATAAAATAAGGCTCTAGCGCAGTACCTACCAGCGCAGACAGCTATATTTTGAATAGCACACCCTAGATTTTTGCGCCATGCCCTTCCTCCCGCTCTCCCAGTCTCTGCGCCGCCTCTGGGCGCTGGACACGTTTCCGTACAGCCTGCGCATCTTTATCGCGCTGAGCAGCACCATGGCCGCCTGCTGGACGCGCGACAGCATGGAACTGGTGATGCCGCTGTTCCTGGGCACCATCGCCTGTGCGCTGGCCGAGACCGACGACAACTGGCGCGGCCGGCTGCGCGCGCTGCTGGTGACGCTGCTGTGCTTTGCGCTGGCGGCGTTTGCGGTGCAGGCGCTGTTTCCGCACCCCTGGCTGTTTGTGCTGGGCATGGTGCTGTCAACCTTCTGCCTGACCATGCTGGGCGCCATCGGCCCGCGCTACCAGGCGATTGCCTACGGCACGCTGATTTTGTCGATCTACACCACCATCGGCATGGACCAGCGCGCCAACAGCGACCAGGCGTTCTGGCTGGAGCCGGTGCTGCTGCTGGGCGGTGCCACCTGGTATGGCCTGTTGTCGGTGCTGTGGAGCGCGCTGTTCACCCACCAGCCGGTGCAGCAAAACCTGGCCCAGCTGTACCGCGTGCTGGGCGGCTATCTGCAGCTCAAGGCCTCGCTGTTCGAACCGGTGCGCGGCATCGACCAGGAGGTCAAGCGCCTGGCCCTGGCCCAGCGCAACGGCCAAGTGGTAACGGCACTGAACGCCACCAAGGAAAGCATCTGGAGCCGCATGGAGGCCGTGCCCAGCCACCGCATGCAGCATTACCTGCAGCTGTACTTCATCGCCCAGGAGGTGCATGAGCGGGCCAGTTCTTCGCATTCGCCGTACAGCGAGCTGACCGAAACCTTCTTCCACAGCGATGTGCTGTTCCGCTGCCAGCGGCTGCTGAAGCTGCAAGGCCATGCCTGCGAGCGGCTGGCCCGGGCGGTGCTGCTGCGCGTGCCGGTGCTGCCCGAAACCGCCAGCGCCCAGGCGCTGCAGGATTTGCAGGACGCGCTGGCCCATTTGGAATCGCTGCAGCGCCCGCAGTGGCAGCGCCTGCTGGCCACGCTGACGGCGCTGGCCAAGAACCTGGGCACGCTGCAGGCCCGGCTGGCCCGCGCCAGCCAGCCCATCGCCGAGACCGAGCCGCAGGACCTGAGCCTGCTGGACCGCTCGCCGCAGTCGCTGCGCGAAGCTTTTGACCGGGTCTGGCTGCAGCTCACGCCGTCGACACCGCTGTTCCGCCACGCAGTGCGGCTGGGCTTGGCGCTGGCCATTGGCTATGGCCTGCTGCACTACATCCACGCGCGCCAGGGCTACTGGATTCTGCTGACCACGCTGTTCGTCTGCCAGCAAAGCTTTGGTGCGACGCGCCGGCGCATGGTGCAGCGGGTGGTGGGCACCATGGCCGGGCTGGTGGTGGGCTGGGCGCTGTTCCGGCTGTTCCCCAGCCCTTTGCTGCAAGCCATGTTCGCGGTAGCGGCCGGGGTGGTGTTCTTCGGCAACCGCACGCGGCATTACGCGCTGGCCACCGGCGCCATGACCCTGGTGGTGCTGCTGTGCTTCAACCAGATCGGCGACGGCTACGGCCTGATCGTGCCGCGCATGGTGGACACGCTGCTGGGCAGCCTGATCGCCGGGCTGGCGGTGTTCCTGATACTGCCCGACTGGCAGGCCCGGCGCATGCACGAGGTGGCGGCCCGGCCGCTGGCCGCCTGCAGCAAGTACCTGCGCGAAATCATGGCCCAGTACCACAGCGGCAAGCGCGACGACCTGGCCTACCGGCTGGCCCGGCGCAATGCGCACAACGCCGATGCGGCACTGTCCACCGCCTTGTCCAACCTGTTCCAGGAGCCGGGTTTTCTGCAGGGCCGGGGTGACAGCGGCCTGCGCTTTTTGCTGCTGTCGCATACCTTGCTGAACTACCTGTCGGCGCTAGGCGCGCACCGCGAGGCCTTGCTGGACCCAGCCGCCGATGCAGGCACCGCCCAGGCCGCCGAACTGATGGCCAGCGCGCTGGAGCAATTGGCGCGTAGCCTGGCCCAGCGCCAGCCGGTGCCGCCGGCCAGCGAGGCCGAACCGGCACTGGTGGCGGCGCTGGAGGCCGAAACACCGGGCACGGACGCGGCCCACCAGGTGGTGCAGACCCAGCTGGCGTTGATCGGCCAGCTGCTGCCGCCGCTGCGGGTACAGGCCGAAAAACTGCTAGGACTAGACCCTACAACAACGGCATGAAACCGCTTTGTTCATTTGATGCATTTTTTGCATAGATTGGTTTGAAGCTGGCCTTGGACAGACGCGCTGAGGGCTTCTAAGCTTGCGGCTTCCAACTTCAATTAGGGAATTAAACCTATGTCTACCACTGCGCCTACAGCCCATGCGCTGCCCTCTTACCTTAATCCCGACCATGTAGGCCCCTGGGGTATTTTTCTCCAGCAGGTAGACCGGGTCGAACCCTATCTGGGCAATCTGGCCCGCTGGGTGGAAACGCTGAAGCGTCCCAAGCGCATTTTGGTGGTCGACGTGCCTATCCATCTGGACGACGGCACGGTGCGCCACTTTGAAGGCTACCGCGTACAGCACAACACCTCGCGCGGCCCGGGCAAAGGCGGCGTGCGCTTCCACCAGGACGTGACCCTGTCCGAAGTGATGGCGCTGTCGGCCTGGATGTCGATCAAGAACGCAGCGGTGAACGTGCCCTACGGCGGCGCCAAGGGCGGTATCCGCGTCGACCCCAAGACCTTGTCGCGCGGCGAGCTGGAGCGCATGACGCGCCGCTACACCAGCGAGATCGGCATCATCATCGGCCCGAACAAGGACATTCCGGCGCCCGACGTGAACACCAACGAGCAGATCATGGCCTGGATGATGGATACCTATTCCATGAACCAGGGCTCGACGGCCACCGGCGTGGTCACCGGCAAGCCAGTCGATCTGGGCGGCTCACTCGGCCGACGCGAGGCCACGGGCCGCGGCGTCTACACCGTGGGTGTGGAAGCCGCCAAACACATCGGGCTGGACATCTCGACCGCCCGCGTGGCCGTACAAGGCTTTGGCAATGTGGGCGGTGTGGCCGGCAAGCTGTTTGCCGAAGCCGGCGCCCGGGTGGTGGCGGTGCAAGACCATGGCGGCACCATCTACCGCGAAGCCGGGCTGGATGTGCCCTCCCTGCTCAAGCATGTGCAGGCCACGGGCAGTGTGGGCGGCTTTGACGGCGCCGAAGTCATCAGCAACGACAAGTTCTGGGAAGTGCCTTGCGACATCCTGATCCCCGCAGCACTGGAGCAGCAAATCACGGCGGCCAACGCCGGCCGCATCCAGGCCCGCATGGTGATCGAAGGCGCGAATGGCCCGACCACCCCCGAGGCTGACGACATCCTGCATGAACGCAACATCCTGGTACTGCCCGACGTGATCGCCAATGCCGGCGGCGTGACGGTCAGCTACTTTGAATGGGTGCAGGACTTCTCGAGCTTCTTCTGGGACGAAGACGAGATCAATGCGCGCCTGGTGCGCATCATGAAGGAAGCGTTCTCTGCCGTCTGGCTGGTCGCGCAGGACAACAAGGTAAGTCTGCGGACTGCCACCTTCATCGTGGCCTGCAAGCGGATCCTGCATACGCGTGAACTGCGCGGCCTGTATCCCTGAGATTGGCACACCCCCAGGCTGCAGTGCTGCGCACTTTTCGCCCCCCTTGCAGGGGGCGATACCTGCAGCCCGGCAAAGCCGGTTCTGCGGTATCTCTGGAAGGGGTGGTCATTGCGCCGGCTTAGGGCCTTTTGTGCCGCTGGCGCTTATTTAGCATGCGGTAGCAGCTATTAAATATATAGCGCCGCCAATTTTTACTGCAGAGGGCGTTTGAGAGCGGCGGGGATTGGCAGGGGTAGCACGTCTATGCCCTCGTCCAGCAAGGCTTCGGTTTCTTCGGCTGTGGCCTCGCCCCGGATGTTGCGTTCCTTGCGCTCGCCGTAGTGGATCTTGCGCGCCTCTTCGGCGAACTGGCTGCCCACGTCTTCGGTGTTGGCCATGACGTGGCGCACCATCTTCATCCAGGCGGCTTGCACGCCGGGATCTGCAGGCGCTGCGGTTGCCGGCACCCGGCTTGGTTCGGCCGGCGCAGCAGGTGCATCGGCTACGACGGGTTGCACCGCGCCCAGATTCAAGCGCGGCGCGCTGAGCATCTTGGAAATATGGGTGCTGCCGCACATCGGGCACTCCACCAGGCCGCGGCCCAGCTGGCTCTGGAAATCATCTTCCGAGCCAAACCAGCCCTCGAACCGGTGCTGGTGTGCGCATTGGAGATCCAGAACCTTCATGGGCGGATTATCCCGCCGTAGCCTGGGTGGCTGCAGGCTGCCAGTCCAATGTCCATGCGCCGCTAGCCAGGTTTTGCAACCACAAGGCGGCGGTCAGGGTCTTGCCATCGGTAACCTGGCCATCTCGGCACCAGAGCAACAGTTCGGGCAAGCTGGCCGTGAAAACGTCCAGAAACTCGCCTGCATCCAGGCGGCGTTCGCCCAGGCTGAGCCCACGCGCGAACCAGATTTCGATAAATTCTGTGGAATAGGCAATCACCGGGTGCAGCACGCCCGCGCGTGCCCATTCGGTGGCGGAATAGCCGGTTTCTTCCAGTAGCTCGCGCTGGGCGCAGGCAAACGTGGATTCGCCCGCATCCAGCTTGCCGGCCGGGAACTCGACCATTACCTGCTGCAGCGGGTAGCGGTACTGCCGCTCCATGACCAGGCGGCCATCGTCCAGCATGGGTACAACCATCACCGCCCCCGGATGCTGCACATATTCGCGGGTCGCCATGCTGCCGTCGGGCAATTGCACGGTATCGCGGAACGCATGCAAAAAGCTGCCCTTGAGCAGCTCAGCGCTGTCCACTTTGCGTTCGATCAGGTGCTGGTCTTGGATATGCATGGTGGGCGATGAGAAAAGACAAAAGAGCTTGCCACCCGCGCCAAGCCAGCAAACGCTAGCTGCGCTGCTTGAGCAGGTAACGGGCTACGAAGCCGGGGAATGCGAGGGTGACGAACAAGGTACCGGTGATGGCATAGAACTCCCAACCCTGGGGAGCGATCTGGCCAGCATGCTTTTCCAGCAGCAAGCCCAGGCCGCCTACAACGAAGTAGTACACCACCAGCTCCAGCATGCGCCAAGCCAGCGATTTGCCCTGGGACAAGGGCCACACCGCAAACAGCCGAGCGCTCAAAAATGGCAGGTTGGCGGCGCAGACCGCCACCAGTAAGAGCAAGAATACCGAAGCGGTCTGCGTCACTGAAGCACTGCCCCTGCAGGCATCAGGTACCCAGCGTCAGCACAATGGCGCGCGCGCACAGGGTCATCAAGCCGCCGGGCACGATGCCCAGGATCAAGACCAAGGCGCCATTGACGGTCAACACGGCACGCACATCCAACGGCGCAGACACGGTGCTGACGGTGATGGGCGCATCGAAATACATGACCTTGACCACGCGCAGGTAGTAGAAGGCGCCAATCAGCGACATCAAAACCGCAAACACCGCCAGAGCGATATAGCCGGTGTAGCCCGAGGCGATCAGCGCCTGCAGCACCGACAGCTTGGCATAGAAGCCGACCATAGGAGGAATACCGGCCATGGAGAACAGGCAGATGGCCATGATCGCTGCGTACAGCGGGCTACGCTCGTTCAGGCCCGCCAAGTCAGAAATCTCTTCGCTTTCAAAGCCTTCGCGGGCCAGCAGCAAGATGACACCGAAGCCAGCCAAGGTGGTGAGCACATAGGTGATCACATAGAACATTGACGAGCTGTAGGCATTGGCTGCCGACAAGGTGTTGCCGTTGACCACACCCGACAGCAGGCCCAGCAAGACAAAACCCATCTGGGAAATCGTCGAGTACGCCAACATGCGCTTCAAATTGGTTTGTGCCACAGCAGCCAGGTTACCGATCAGCAACGAGCCAATCGACAGCACCACCAGCATTTGCTGCCAGTCGATAGCAAGGGGCAGCATGCCCTCGACCAGCAAGCGGATGGTGATGGCAAATGCTGCCAGCTTGGGCGCGCCACCAATCATCAGGGTCACCGCGGTGGGGGCACCTTGGTAGACATCGGGAATCCACATATGGAACGGCACTACGCCCAATTTGAATGCCAAGCCTGCCACCACAAATACCAAGCCGAATACCAGCACCTGGTGCTTGACCTGGCCGGAAGCGATGACCTTGAACACCTGGCCGACTTCCAGCGTGCCGGTAGCGCCATACAGCATGGACAAGCCGTACAGCAGGAAGCCCGAAGCCAGGGCGCCCAGCACGAAGTACTTCATGGCCGCTTCGCTGGCCGTCGCGTTGTCACGGCGCAAAGCCACCAGCGCGTAGCTGGACAGCGTCAACAGCTCCAGCCCCATGTAAATGACCAGGAAGTTGTTGCCCGAAATCATCACCGACATGCCCAGCAGCGCAAACAGGCTGAGGGTGAACATTTCGCCGCCCTGCAGCATGCCACGGTCGCCAGCATAGGGACGGCCGTAAACCAGGGTCACCATGACCGAGATGGTGGCAAAACACTTCAGCCAGTTACCCATGGGATCGCTGACAACCATGTTGCCAAAGCCGTACAAGGTGGTATTACCGTTGGCGTAAAGGCCTTGCAGGAAGGCCACCACGCCCAGGGTCAGAAGCGTCAAGGCATAGGTGCCTGTGCGGCGGGGGCTTTTAACGGCCAGATCTACCAGTGCAATGATGCAGGCCATCGCCAACAGGACGATTTCTGGGTAGACCGTGATCCAACTGATTGTGTCAATCATCTTATCGTTCTCAATTCAGTGGGTCAGTTCAGCTTGGAAACTGCAACATGCTTGATTAAATCGGCCACCGAAGCGTCCATTACGTCGGTGAAAGGCTTGGGATAGAGGCCCATGGCGAGTACGGCGATCGCCAGCAGCAGCAACATCAAAAATTCGCGGGCATTGATGTCCTTCAACTCTTTCACGTCGTCGTTGGCCACCGGCCCCAGATAGACGCGCTTGAACATCCACAAGGTATATGCCGCACCAAAAATCAGGGCCGTGGCGGAGGCAAAACCAATCCAGAAGTTGAATTTAACCGCACCCAGAATCACCATCCACTCGCCCACAAAACCGGCTGTGCCCGGCAGGCCGCAATTGGCCATGGCGAACAGCAAGGCAAACGCCGCAAACTTGGGCATGGTGTTGATCACGCCGCCATAGCTGGCGATCTCACGCGAATGCACGCGGTCGTACAGCACACCGATCGACAAAAACATAGCTGCAGAGACAAAGCCATGGGCGATCATCTGCACGATACCGCCGGAAATGCCCAGGTCGTTGAAGATGAAGAAACCCAGGGTCACGAAACCCATGTGGGCGACAGATGAGTAGGCCACCAGCTTCTTCATGTCTTCCTGGACCATCGCCACCAAACCAACGTACACCACCGCCGTCAGCGACAGCGCAATCATCAGCCAAGACCATTCATGGGCTGCGTCGGGTGCGATAGGCAAAGAAAAACGCAGGAAACCGTAAGCACCCAGCTTCAGCATGATCGCAGCCAGCACAGCAGAGCCGCCGGTAGGCGCTTCCACGTGCACATCGGGCAACCAGGTGTGTACAGGCCACATCGGAACCTTGACTGCGAAAGCCGCCAAGAATGCGAAAAACAGCAGGGTCTGGGTATGGCTGTCCAGGGGCAGCTGGTGCCAGGTTGCAATATCAAAACTGCCGCCCGACTTGGCGTACAGGAAGATCAAAGCAACCAACATCAGCAATGAGCCGAGCAAGGTATACAGAAAGAACTTGAACGCTGCGTAAATCTTGTTGGGACCACCCCAAATACCGATGATCAAGTACATCGGTATCAAGGTAGCTTCGAAGAACACGTAGAACAAGATGCCATCCAGCGCACAGAACACGCCGATCATCAAGCCGCTGAGGATCAGAAATGCGCCCATGTACTGGTTCACGCGGCTGGTGATCGACTCCCAGCTGGCAATCACAACGATCACGTTGATGAAGGCCGTGAGGATAACGAACCACACCGAAATGCCGTCTACGCCAAGGTGGTAGTTCACATTGAAGCGCTCAATCCAGCTCGTATTTTCTACAAACTGCATGGCCGAAGTTCCAAGCTGGAAACCACGGTACAGCGGCAAGGTCACCAGCAAACTGATCACAGAACCGATCAAGGCGATCCAGCGGACCGCCCCTGCCTGCTCGTCACGGCCTAAGGCCAAAAGTACAACGCCAAAGAATATCGGTATCCAGATGGCAAGGCTCAACAATCCCATTTTTCTTATTCCTCTACTTGTTGAGCCAAACGAAATACGTCATCAGCACAAAAATACCCACAATCATGGCCAACGCATAGTGGTAAATAAAACCGGTCTGAACCCAACGCACTGCGCCAGAAATCCAACCCACGATTTTCCATGAGCCATTCACGACAGCACCATCAATGATGGCCCGGTCACCGATTTGCCAAAGGCCTGTGCCCAAGCCACGTGCACCACGCGCCAAGACGTTTTCATTGAACCAATCGAGGTAGTACTTGTTTTCCAACAAGGTGTAGATAGGTTGGCAGGCACGTTTGATAGCAGCAGGCAGCGCGGGGTTGACCATGTACATGTAGTAGGCCGTCAAGACACCCGCCAGCGCCAGGATGAATGGCGCAGTTGTCAGTGCATGAATGGCCATCTGCAGCGGGCCGTGGAATGCATGCGCAAGCTCTTCCATCGCACCATGCTTCTCATGGTCCACAAAAATAGCACCCTTGAAGAACTCGCCATACAGCATGGGTTCAATTGTCAGGAAACCTAACACCACCGACGGAATCGCCAGCAAAACCAGAGGCAGGGTCACAACCCAAGGCGACTCGTGGGGTTTGCCGTCACCATGGTGTCCATGGTCGTCGTGGTGGTGGTCATCATGGTGGGCATCCGGATTCTGGTCGAACCGCTCCTTGCCGTGGAAAACCAGGAAGTACAAACGGAACGAATAGAAGGCCGTCACAAAGACGCCTGCCAATACGGCAAAGGATGCGAAACCGGCACCTGGGAGATGGCTCTCGCGCACCGCCTCAATGATGCTGTCCTTGGAGTAAAAACCCGAAAACAGCGGCGTACCGATCAAAGCCAAAGAACCCAGCAAAGAAGTAATCCAGGTAATCGGCATGTACTTGCGCAGACCCCCCATCCAGCGGATGTCCTGGTTGTGGTGCACGCCCATGATCACAGAGCCCGCTGCCAGGAACAGCAGCGCTTTGAAGAATGCATGGGTCATCAGATGGAAGACCGCAACGGAGTAGGCAGAAGCACCCAAGGCCACCGTCATGTAGCCCAACTGAGACAGAGTGGAATACGCGACTACGCGCTTGATGTCGTTCTGGATGATGCCCAAGAAGCCCATGAACAGCGCCGTAATCGCACCAATCACCATGACGAAGTTGAGCGCGGTCTCACTGAGTTCAAACAGCGGAGACATCCGTGCGACCATGAAAATCCCGGCCGTCACCATGGTAGCTGCGTGGATCAGCGCGGAAATGGGTGTTGGGCCTTCCATGGAGTCCGGCAACCAGACATGCAACGGGAACTGGGCTGACTTACCCATGGCACCGATGAACAGACAAATGCAAATTACGGTTACCAGCATCCAGTCGGTGCCTGGAAATGCCAGTTTGCTCAGGTCGTCGGCCTTGGCGAAAGCCTCGGCATAGTTCAGCGTGCCTGCATACGCAGCGATCAAACCAATACCGAGAATGAAACCGAAGTCACCAACACGGTTGACCAGGAAAGCCTTCATATTGGCGAAGATGGCGGTAGGCCGGTTGAACCAGAAGCCGATCAGCAAGTAGGACACTAAGCCCACGGCTTCCCAGCCAAAGAACAGCTGCAGCATGTTGTTGCTCATTACCAGCATCAACATCGAGAAAGTGAACAGGGAAATATAGGCAAAGAAACGGTTGTAACCTTCGTCCTCCTCCATATAGCCGATGGTGTAGATGTGCACCATCAGCGACACGAAGGTCACAACGCACATCATCATGGCGGTCAAGCCATCGATAAGAAAGCCGACCTCCATGCGCAAGCCGCCAACCACCATCCACGTGTAAAGGGTTTCGTTAAAACGCGCGCCATCCAGCACGACGCTCTTCAGCGTCATGGCCGACAAAATGAAGGCGACGAAAACACCCAGAATCGTAAGGCTATGGCTCGCGCGCCGACCGATAAGGTTGCCACCGAAGGCAGTTCCCAGAACACCGGCTAACAAGGCGCCGGCCAAAGGTGCCAGCGGTACCGCCAACAAAGTAGAAGCTGTAAGGGTTTGACTCATTTTTATTAACCCTTGAGCGTATTGAGTTCATCCACATTGATGCTGGACTTGTTACGGAACAAGAGCACCAAAATAGCCAGACCAATTGCAGATTCGGCTGCAGCCACGGTCAAGATAAAAAACACAAAAATCTGACCGTGCATGTCATTCAGGTAATACGAGAACGCTACGAAATTCATATTGACGGCCAACAGCATGAGCTCGATGGCCATCAGCAACACGATGAGGTTTTTACGGTTCAGAAAAATACCAATGACCGACAGGGCAAACAAAATCGCCCCCAGTGATAGAAAGTGTCCCAGCGTTAACGTCATGCTTTTTTCTCCACACCTGCAGCAGCAGCCACCTCTTCCACTGCGGGCTGGGTTACCTTCATCTTGATGATTTCCACGCGGTCTCGCGCCTTGACCCGCACCTGATCGGATGGGTTGGTGTGCTTGCTATCTTTGCGCTGGCGCAAAGTCAAAGCGATCGCAGCCACGATAGCCACCAGCAGAATCACAGCGGCAATTTCCAGCGGATACAGATACTCCGTATAGAGCAGCTTGCCCAATTCCTTGGTATTGGAAATCTGGGCACCGATAGGAGCCGCCCCGGCCAAATTGCGCGACTCTTCGCTGACCCGGAATCCGCCCATCAGAACGGCAGCCATCTCCAGGGCGATCAACGCACCTACGGCTGCGGCAAAGGGGAAATGCTTCCAAAAACCCTGGCGCATGGAGTCGATGTTGATATCCAACATCATCACCACGAACAGGAAAAGCACCATCACCGCGCCGACATACACCAGCACCAAGGCAATAGCCAGGAACTCTGCTTTGAGCAAAATCCAGATAGCTGCCGCCTGGAAGAACGCGAGCACCAAATACAGCGCTGCGTATACCGGGTTACGCGAGGTAATGACCCGAAATCCTGCAAACAGCAAAACTGTTGCAAAAAGATAAAAAAGGCCGGTTTTAACGTCCATGGATCAATTCTTGTTATAGGGGATCGGGGGCTGTGAATAGGTGTACTTAACGGTACTTCGCATCTGCAGCACGGGCTGCGGCGATGTCTTTCTCGTACCGATCACCAACTGCCAACAACATGTCTTTGGTGAAGTACAAATCGCCGCGCTTCTCACCGTGGTACTCAAAAACATGGGTTTCCACGATGGAGTCGACCGGGCAGCTTTCTTCGCAGAATCCGCAAAAAATGCATTTGGTCAGATCGATGTCATAACGGCTGGTACGGCGTGAACCGTCTGCACGCACATCCGACTCAATCGTGATAGCCATAGCGGGACAAACTGCTTCACACAGTTTGCAGGCAATGCAGCGCTCCTCACCGTTCTCATAACGGCGCAAAGCATGCAGGCCGCGAAAACGTGGCGAGATCGGTGTTTTCTCTTCCGGGAACTGCACCGTGATCTTGCGTCGGAAAGCATGCTTACCGGTAAGCGCCAGGCCTTTGAAAAGCTCTGCCAACATAAAGCTGGACAAGAAGTCT
The DNA here is from genome assembly GCF_900104385.1 of Rhodoferax sp. OV413. Classification (GTDB taxonomy): domain Bacteria; phylum Pseudomonadota; class Gammaproteobacteria; order Burkholderiales; family Burkholderiaceae_C; genus Rhodoferax_B. The sequence goes on from NZ_FNJA01000004.1 coordinate 288,708, forward strand.
TTGAGCGAAAAGGCTGGAGAAGCCAATGTGGACATAAACGACTTTCCTTACTTCCAGATATTAAAAGGCGTTTGCATCCAAGCGCCCACCACGACCAACCACACCAAGGTGACGGGTATGAAAATCTTCCAGCCCAAACGCATGATCTGGTCGTAACGGAAGCGAGGAAAGCTAGCCCGAACCCATAAGAACATGGTCACAACCGCAAATGTCTTGATGCCCAACCAAATCCAGCCCGGTATCCAATTGAACAGCACACTGTCAATCGGTGAAAGCCAGCCGCCCAGGAACATGATGACGGTCAAGATGGAGACCAACCACATATTCGCGTATTCGGCCAAGAAGAACATGGCGAAGCTCATGCCTGAATATTCGACCATGTGACCAGCAACAATTTCCGACTCCCCTTCCACCACGTCAAACGGGTGGCGGTTGGTTTCTGCCAGACCGGAGATGAAGTACACCAGAAACACCGGCAGCAAAGGCAGCCAATTCCAAGACAGGAAGGTCAAGCCCTTTTCAGCAAACATGCCCTTGGCCTGCCCCATGACAATGTCCGTCATGTTGAGGCTGGCAGAAACCATCAGCACGATCACCAGGCAAAAGCCCATGGCGATTTCATAGCTGACCATCTGCGCCGATGCCCGCAATGCACCCAGGAACGCGTACTTCGAATTGGACGCCCAACCGGCGATGATTACACCGTAGACTTCCAAAGAAGTGATCGCCATCAAGAACAACAAGCCCGCATTGATGTTGGACAACGCTATTTCCGGTCCAAATGGCACAACCGCCCATGCGGCCAAGGCCGGCATGATGGTCATGATGGGGCCAAGAAAGAACAGTCCCTTGTTCGCTACGGTAGGGAGAATAATTTCCTTCGTCAACAGCTTCAACGCATCTGCAATAGGCTGCAGCAAGCCCAAGGGGCCTACACGGTTCGGGCCAATACGAATCTGGGTCCAGCCAATGGCCTTGCGCTCCCACAGCGTGAGGTAGGCGACGCAGCCCATCAACGGCAACAGCACCAGCACGATCTTGAGCAGGGTCCAGATAACAGGCCAAACACCACCTGTCCACCAGCCAGCACCAACCAAGCCTTGGCCAAAACCGAAAATAGTATCAATCATGCGGCCACCTCTTGTGCAGCAGCTGCTGCATTGCGCGCGTCTGCCGTCAACTGCAAAGATGTTGCACGGCGAACAATGCCGTCCAGCTGGTACAGGCTCGCCACCACAGGGGCAGCCTTCTCGGCTTGAGAAAGGTTGATACTCGCCTGTGTCACATTGCTCAATTTGTCAGCAGCAACATGCGTTGCATCCTCCGAAAAACCGGAACGCAGGGAAGTCAGCACATCTTGCGAAGACTCAAACTCAAATCCCGGTAAGTCCAACAAATTAGCCAACACCCGCAGTACTTTCCAAGCAGGACGGGCGTCGCCCAAAGGCCGTACTACCGCATGGAAGCCCTGAACGCGCGCTTCCGCATTGACAAAAGTTCCAGAAGTCTCGGAGAACGGCGCGATCGGCAACAGCACATCGCTAAAAGCCATGTTCGCCTTGAAGGGGCTCAAAGTAACCACCATTTCGGCCTTGCCCAAGGCTTGCGCTGCCTGGATACCAGTGGCCGAATCGAACACCGGCTCGTTGTTCAGCAACACGACTGCCTTCAGCGCGCCAGACAACATCTGGGCTGCATCCAAGCCACCTGGGCCGGGTTGCGCACCAGCCAGTTGCGCACCGACCGTATTGGCGGCTTCCGTCAGATAACCCACTGTCGCACCGGTTTGCGCAGCAATCCAATTCGCAACAGCTAGCAAGCTGGACGCCTGGGCGTGGTGGGCTGCTGCATTACCCAGCAAAATAGCTTTGCGTTCGCCGCCCAACAGCGATTTGGCAATCGCCTTCGCCGATGCAGTCGCTTCCCCGGAAACGGGTGCCGCAACGCCTTTGTCTTCGGCAACTGCAACAGCGACGTCGGCCAATGCCTGCAACCATTGCGCAGCTGGAACCAGCACAGAATGTGCAACGCTCAAAGCCCAGGCGTCTGGTTTCGCCAGTTCTGCTGCAGAATTGATAGCACTCACCGCACAGCCCTTGCGCACCGCCTGCCGAATTCTTTGTGCAAACAAAGGATGGTCTTTACGCAAGTTGGAGCCAACTACCAGCACACGCTGCAATTGGCTTAACGACGCGATCGAGGTGCCCAAATAGCGTATGCCTTCAGACTGTACAAACTCGGCATTGCGCAAACGGTAGTCGATGTTTTCGCTACCCAAACCGCGCACCAGCGCTGCAGCCAGAGTCAACTCTTCCAAGGTGCTGTGGGGACTGACCAAGGCGCCAATACTGGCTGCACCATGCTGCGTCTTGATCTGCTTCAGACCATTGGCGACGTATTCGAGCGCGCTTTGCCAATCGACCGTCTTCCATTCACCACCCTGCTTGATCATGGGGCTGGTAAGACGCTCTTCACTGTTCAAGGCTTCGTAGGAAAAACGATCGCGGTCGGCAATCCAGCATTCGTTTACCGCTTCATTCTCCAGCGGCACCACGCGCATGACCTTGTTGTTCTTGACCTGCACCACCAGATTCGCACCCGTGGAGTCATGGGGACTGACCGACTTGCGGCGTGACAATTCCCAGGTCCGCGCGCTGTAGCGGAACGGCTTGCTGGTCAGTGCACCGACTGGGCAGATGTCGATCATATTGCCGGACAGTTCGGAGTCGATGGTCTCGCCCAGAACGGTCGTGATCTCGGAGTGTTCACCCCGATGGATCATGCCCAGCTCCATCACGCCGGCCACTTCCTGGCCGAAACGCACGCAGCGGGTGCAATGTATGCAACGGCTCATTTCTTCCATGGAAACCAGCGGGCCCACATCTTTATGGAACACAACCCGCTTCTCTTCCTCGTAGCGGGAAGAGGAACCGCCATAGCCCACGGCCAAATCCTGCAATTGGCATTCACCGCCTTGGTCGCAAATCGGGCAATCCAAAGGATGGTTGATCAGCAAGAACTCCATCACCGATTGCTGTGCCTTGATGGCCTTATCGCTCTTGGTGCGCACAATCATGCCTTGCGTCACGGGTGTGGCGCAGGCAGGCATGGGCTTAGGAGCCTTTTCCACATCAACCAAGCACATACGGCAATTGGCCGCGATGCTGAGTTTCTTGTGATAGCAAAAATGGGGGATATACGTCCCCGCTTTTTCGGCCGCATGCATGATCATGCTGCCTTCTTGAATGTCGACCTTCTTGCCGTCGAGTTCGATTTCTACCATGTGGTCCTACCTCGATCAGGCGTGCGCCGCAGCCCGTGGATTTTTGTTCTGGATCAACGCCTCGAATTCAGGGCGGAAATGCTTGATCATGGCGCGCACCGGCATAGCCGCCGCGTCGCCGAGCGCACAGATAGTGCGCCCCTGGATGTTGTCGGCAACGGAATTGAGCAGATCCAGATCGGCTGGACGTCCCTGCCCGTTCCAGATGCGGTCGATGACACGCCACATCCATCCCGTACCTTCACGGCACGGGGTGCACTGCCCACAAGACTCGTGCGAATAGAAATACGACAGTCGCAGCAAACTCTCCACCATGCTGCGAGAGTCATCCATCACGATGACTGCTCCCGAGCCCAGCATGGAGCCAGCCTTGGCAATGGAGTCGTAATCCATCGTGCATTGCATCATGATGTCGGCAGGCAGCACGGGCGCAGAAGATCCGCCTGGAATCACCGCCTTGAGGGTGCGACCGGTGCGAACGCCTCCAGCCAGCTCCAACAGCTTGGAGAAAGGCGTGCCCATGGGAATCTCGTAGTTACCCGGACGCTCGACATCACCGCTTACCGAGTAAATCTTGGTACCGCCATTGTTGGGCTTGCCGCACTCTAGATAGGCAAGGCCGCCATTACGGATGATCCACGGCACAGCCGCAAAGGTTTCCGTATTGTTGATGGTCGTAGGCTTGCCGTACAGACCGAAACTGGCCGGGAATGGAGGCTTGAAGCGGGGTTGGCCCTTTTTGCCTTCCAGCGACTCGAGCAAAGCCGTTTCTTCACCGCAGATGTATGCGCCAAAACCATGGGAGGCGTGCAACTGGAACGAGTAGTTGCTGCCCAGGATGTTGTTGCCCAACAAGCCTGCTGCACGCGCTTCTTCCAGGGCTTCTTCAAACCGCTCATAAGTGCCGAAGATTTCGCCGTGGATGTAGTTGTAGCCCACCGAGATACCCATGGCATATGCCGCAATCGCCATACCCTCAATCACGATATGCGGGTTATATTGCATGATGTCGCGGTCTTTGCAAGTGCCCGGTTCGCCTTCATCAGAATTGCAAACAAGGTACTTCTGCCCGGGAAACTGGCGCGGCATGAAGCTCCACTTCAGGCCAGTCGGGAAACCCGCACCACCTCGTCCACGCAAGGCCGACTCCTTGACCGTCGCGATGACTTGGTCTTGCGTCATGCCCTCGCCGCCATCTTGGCCGAGAATCTTGCGCAAGGCTTGGTAACCGCCGCGCGCTTCGTAAGACTTCAGGTTCCAGTTGGTTCCATCCAGGCCCGCCAAGATCTGCGGATTGATGTGCCGATCATGGAAGCAGGTTTGGACACCGGTCGCCTTGAACTGCGACAGAATTTGCTCTGCAGACATTATTTGACCTCCACAGATGCAACATGGGAAGCCCGCAAACCATCCACCAACTGGTCTAGTTTGTCGTTGCTCATGAAACTGCACATGGTGCGGTCATTCACCAGCATCACTGGCGAGTCGGCACAAGCACCCAGACATTCACTTTGCTGCAAAGTAAACAAACCGTCTGGCGTGGTCTCGTTCATCGAGATACCCAGCTTGTGCTCAAGATGCTTCAGCGCTTTGGCGCCATCTCGTAACTGGCAGGGCAAGTTGGTACAGACGTTAAGCTTGAAGCGTCCGGTCGGTGCCTGGTTGTACATGTTGTAGAAGGTAGTCACTTCGTGCACGGCGATGGGCGGCATGCCCAGGTACTCCGCAACGACGTTTTCACTTTCTGCACTGACATAGCCCAGCTCCTGCTGGACGATGGACAAACATGCCATCACGGCCGACTGTTTCTGGTCGGCCGGAAATTTTGCGACTTCACGCGCAAAACGGGATTTGGTGGATTCAGAAATCATACTTGCATTACCGGTCAATTTCACCAAACACGATATCCATCGTGCCGATAACAGCGACAGCGTCCGCAATCATGTGACCGCGTGACAATTCATCCATCGCCGCCAAATGGGCAAAACCTGGCGCCCGGATTTTCAGTCGATAAGGCTTGTTCGCACCGTCACTGACCAAATAGATGCCGAACTCGCCCTTAGGATGCTCCACAGCCGCATAAGCCTCGCCCAAAGGTACGTGAAAGCCTTCGGTGAACAGCTTGAAATGGTGGATCAACTCCTCCATGTTCGCCTTCATGGACTCGCGTGCTGGTGCCGCCACTTTGTGGTTATCGGTAATCACAGGACCAGGATTGACGCGTAGCCAGTCTACGCACTGCTTGATGATGCGATTGGACTCACGCATCTCTTGCACGCGCACCAAGTAACGGTCATAGCAGTCACCGGTTTTACCTACAGGAATATCGAAATCCACTTTGTCATAGGCATCGTAGGGCTGCTTCTTGCGCAGATCCCAAGCCACACCAGATCCCCGCAACATGGGGCCAGTAAAGCCCAGATTCAGAGCGCGTTCTGGCGTGACCACGGCGATACCCACAGTACGCTGCTTCCAGATACGGTTCTCGGTCAGCAGAGTTTCATACTCGTCTACGCATTTGGGGAAACGGCTGCTGAAATCGTCGATGAAGTCCAACAGGCTTCCTTGCCGGTTTTCGTTCAACTGCGCCATGGCCTTGGCATTCTTGATCCGGCTTGCCTTGTACTGGGGCATGGTGTCCGGCAGATCGCGGTACACGCCACCAGGACGGAAGTAAGCCGCATGCATGCGCGCGCCGCTAACGGCCTCGTACATATCAAACAGGTCTTCGCGTTCACGGAAGCAGTAAATCAGCACATTCATAGCGCCGCAATCCAGCCCGTGCGCACCCAACCACAGCAGGTGGTTCAGCAAACGGGTGATCTCAGCAAACATCACGCGGATGTATTGCGCACGCACGGGCACCTCGATGCCCATCATCTTCTCGATTGCAAGACAATACGCCTGCTCATTGGCCATCATCGACACGTAGTCAAGACGGTCCATATAGGGCAGAGACTGGATAAAGGTCTTGGTCTCGGCCAGCTTCTCCGTCGCGCGGTGCAGCAAACCGATATGCGGGTCTGCACGTTGGATCACTTCACCATCCAACTCCAACACCAAACGCAAAACACCATGCGCAGCAGGGTGCTGAGGCCCAAAATTGAGCGTGTAATTTTTAATTTCAGCCATGAGCCGTACTGCGCTTAATGCAGTCCCCCGTAATTGTCTTCCCGGATGATTCTTGGCGTAATCTCGCGCGGCTCAATCGAAACCGGCTGGTAAACGACACGCTTTTGCTCTGGGTCATAGCGCATCTCAACATGCCCCGAAGTTGGAAAATCCTTACGGAAAGGATGACCAATAAAACCATAGTCGGTCAGAATGCGGCGCAAGTCATTGTGCCCTTCGAAGATGATGCCGAACAAGTCGAAAGCTTCGCGTTCGAACCAGTTGGCAGCATTCCAGATATCGTTGATCGAATCCACCACGGGGAAATCATCGTCAGCGCATAGCACTTTGAGGCGCACACGCTGGTTCAAGCTGACGGACAGCAACTGCAGCACAACGCCGTAACGCGGACCTTCGTAGGCACCATCTTGGTACGACGAATAATCCATGCCACACAGATCAATCAACTGCTCGAACTTCAAGCCCGGTGCATTACGCAAAAGGGTGGCAACAGCGGAATACTTGTCGGCAGCAACCAATACCTCGACTTCACCCAAGGCCACTTTGACATGGCGCACTTGGTCGCCAAGCAGGCTAAGAAGCGTATCTCGCAAAGCTTCCGGCTGGACAGCAAATACAGTCATCTCAAGCCCTCGCAATCGTATTGGTGCGGCGAATTTTTTGCTGCAACTGGATCACACCGTAGAGCAAAGCTTCGGCGGTTGGCGGGCAACCTGGCACATACACATCCACCGGCACGATACGGTCGCAGCCGCGAACGACAGAATAGCTGTAGTGATAGTAGCCACCACCATTGGCGCACGACCCCATGGAAAGAACCCAGCGCGGCTCGGGCATCTGGTCATATACCTTGCGCAGAGCCGGCGCCATCTTGTTGCATAGCGTGCCAGCCACGATCATCAAATCGCTCTGACGTGGACTGGGACGAAACAACATACCAAAACGGTCTATGTCGTAACGGGCAGCACCGGCGTGCATCATTTCGACCGCACAGCAAGCCAAGCCGAACGTCATCGGCCACAGCGAGCCGGTTTTCGCCCAATTCACCACCGAGTCGTATGACGTAGTGACGAACCCTTCTTTCATGACACCTTCAATCATCGCTTTACTCCCAATCGAGGGCGCCTTTTTTCCACTCGTAAACAAAGCCTACGACCAGAATACCCAGAAAAATCATGACGGCCCAAAAACCCACCACACCCACTTCCTTAAGCGCTACAGCCCAGGGAAACAGGAAGGCGATTTCCAAGTCAAACAAGATAAACAAAATAGCCACAAGGTAGTAGCGCACATCGAATTTCATGCGCGCGTCCTCAAAGGCTTCAAAGCCGCATTCGTAAGGAGAGTTTTTGGCGCTATCAGGGCGGTTGGGGCCAAAAATATAGCCGAGCACCTGGGGCGCTACGCCGACACCCACGCCGACCAGGATGAACAAAAGGACGGGGAGGTACTGGTCGAGGTTCATCTTGAGGTTCTGATCACCGCTAGAACCTGCCGAACGCGTGTTCGACAGGTTTTTATGTTGGTGCCGTCGGCGAGACTCGAACTCGCACAGCTTTCGCCACTACCCCCTCAAGATAGCGTGTCTACCAATTTCACCACGACGGCGGTTTTTCTGTACAGATGGCATGAGGAACCTTGCGGCTTGTGGCTTTCTGTACAGACATAGAGTTTACCCGAAACACCCCCAATTTCTGGAGGCGAACCGGAAATTCAGCACAGATTATTTGGTCGGAATCTGGCCTGCACCCGAAGCCGCGACGGCAGGCGCAACCGGCGCCGGGACGGCACCAGAGGCTGCCAGCTCAGGGGCAGGTACGCTGCTTGCAGCTCGCTCCAGAACGCTGCCCGAACTGGTGGGACGCGCGCTATTGAAGTAAGCCAAGGCCAAGGTGCAAACGAAGAATACCGCCGCCAAAACACCGGTGGTACGCGACAGGAAGTTAGCACTGCCGCTGGCGCCAAACAGGCTGCCCGAACTACCACTGCCAAAGGCCGCACCCATATCGGCGCCCTTGCCGTGCTGGACCAAAATCAGGCCAATCATGCCGATGGCGGCAAGCATCTGAACAGCCAGAAGAATGGTCAATAAAAAATTCATCTCAATACTCCTAAATCTAACGCACGAATGTTGAACAAACACCACCCACGCAGCTGGCGCAGGTGCAAATAACTATTGGGCTGCAGCAATGATGGCCAGGAAGTCAGAAGCCTTCAACGCAGCCCCACCCACCAAACCACCATCGATATCAGGCTGTGACAGAAGCTGCGCGGCATTGGCCGCGTTCATGCTGCCACCGTAAAGAATCTGGATCCGATCCGACTGGTTGCTGGCCGCATGCAGCTGTGCACGCAGCAAAGCATGCACCTGCTGGGCCTGCTCTGGGGTCGCGGTTTTACCCGTCCCTATCGCCCACACCGGCTCATAGGCCAGCACAATTTCGCTGATGCAATGGCCATTGGTATGAACCACAGCGGCCAATTGGCGCTTCACCACTTCTTCGGTCTGGCCGGCTTCACGCTCCGCCAAGGTTTCGCCCACACACACGATGGGCGTAATGCCATTCGCCAGAGCAGCCTGGGTCTTGGCCGCGACCACGGCATCGGTTTCACCGTGGTAGAGCCGACGCTCCGAATGGCCGACGATGGCGTAGCGCACGCCAAACTCTTTCAGCATCGCTGCAGACTGTTCACCGGTAAAAGCGCCAGCGGCATGCTGAGATATGTCTTGCGCTCCCAAATCAATAGCACCAGATGCAAGCAAAGCCTGCGCCTGAGCCCAATATGGTGCAGGAACACAAACCGCTACACCACAGGCCGGCGTACCCACGCCAGCCAGCAAAGCTTCGATCAAAGCCTGATTGGCAGCCAGGCTGCCATTCATCTTCCAGTTGCCGACAACCAGTTTCTTCTTCATAGATTCACCATGTCAAAACAATCTTCCCCACATGCCGACCCGACTCCATCAAGGCATGCGCCTGCGCCGCCCCGCTGGACTCTTGCCCGCCATCCGCAGCAAACACACCGTGGATCACCGGCTTGATGCTGCGGTTTTCCAGCAAAGGCCAGACATGCAACTTCAAAGCCTGGGCAATCGCGCCCTTGAACGCCACGGACCGGGCGCGCAGGGTCGAGCCCGTAATGGTTAGGCGCTTGCGCAGCACTAAACCCGCATTGATTTCACTCTTGACGCCGCCTTGCACCGCAATGATCACCAGACGCCCATCTTCGGCCAAACACTGAACCTCACGCGCCACATAGCCGCCCGCAACCATGTCCAGGATCACATCTACACCTGCGCCACCGGTGATGTTTTGCACCGCCTCGGCGAAATCACGGCTGTTGTAGTTGATCGCGTGGTCCGCACCCAGTGCAAGACAAGCAGCGCATTTTTCATCGCTACCCGCCGTCGCCAACACAGTTGCACCCATCGCCTTGGCCATCTGGATCGCCGTCACCCCAATGCCGCTCGTGCCGCCTTGCACCAGCAAGGTCTCGCCCTTTTGCAGGCACCCACGGTCAAACACATTGCTCCACACCGTGAAGAAGGTTTCCGGTAGCGAAGCAGCCTCCACATCACTCAGACCTGCAGGGATAGGCAAACACTGGGCCACAGGAGCCACGCACATTTGCGCATAGCCACCGCCGGCAACCAAGGCGCAAACCCGATCCCCCACCTGAAAACCCGCTTGCGCCATGGCCAGGGCGTCGCCGCCTTCCACCACGCCAGCCACTTCCAAGCCAGGAATATCGGATGCACCGGCAGGCACAGGATAATTTCCCGTGCGCTGCAGTACGTCCGGCCGATTAACCCCGCTGGCGACCACGCGGATCAGCAACTCGCCCGGGCCAGGCACAGGCACAGGCCGCTGCGCGACGCGCAAAACGTCGGGCGCACCAAAAGCGGTGATTTCTATGGCATTCATGGCGAGATCGATGGCATGCAGGCAACTTTCCTCCTACAGGGCCGCATCACGGCAGCCCTGCGGATGGATCAGTGTTGCGCTTCTTGGGCGTAGCCAGCAGGTGCGGGACGGTCCAGCAAAACCTTCATGGACAGCTTGATACGGCCTTTTTCATCCGTTTCCATGACCTTGACCTTGACGATCTGGCCTTCCGACAGGTAGTCGGTAACCTTCTCGACGCGCTCGTGGGCGATCTGGCTGATGTGCAACAGGCCATCTTTGCCTGGCAACAGATTAACCAAAGCACCGAAGTCCAGAATCTTGGTAATCGGGCCTTCGTAGACCTTGCCGATTTCAACTTCGGCCGTGATCTGCTCGATGCGGCGCTTGGCTTCTTCAGCCTTGGCTGGATCGCTGGAAGCGATGGTGATGGTGCCGTCTTCTTCGATGTTGATCTGCGTGCCGGTTTCTTCGGTCAGCGCACGGATCACCGCACCGCCCTTGCCGATCACGTCGCGGATTTTTTCCGGATTGATCTTCATGGTGAACAGACGTGGCGCGAAGGTCGACACTTCGGTCTTGGCTTCCGACATCGCATCCATCATCTTGCCCAGGATGTGCAAGCGGGCTTCCTTGGCTTGCGCCAGTGCGACCTGCATGATTTCCTTGGTGATACCTTGGATCTTGATGTCCATCTGCAGCGCGGTAATACCGTTGGTGGTGCCAGCGACCTTGAAGTCCATGTCACCCAGGTGATCTTCGTCGCCCAGGATGTCGGTCAGCACAGCGAAACGGTTGCCGTCTTTGATCAGACCCATAGCGATACCGGCCACGTGGGCCTTCATCGGCACACCAGCGTCCATCAACGACAGACAGCCGCCGCAGACCGAAGCCATCGACGAGGAGCCATTGGATTCGGTGATTTCCGACACCACACGCATGGTGTAGGGGAAGTCTTCCTTGCTTGGCAGCACAGCCACCAGAGCGCGCTTGGCCAGACGGCCGTGGCCGATTTCGCGGCGCTTCGGCGTTCCCACACGGCCGGTTTCGCCGGTGGCGAACGGAGGCATGTTGTAGTGCAGCATGAAACGGTCTTCGTACTCGCCAGCCAAAGCGTCGATACGCTGGGCATCGCGCTCGGTGCCCAGGGTGGTCACGACCAAAGCCTGGGTTTCACCGCGGGTGAACAGCGCCGAACCGTGGGTGCGTGGCAGCACACTGTTGCGGATCTCGATGGCGCGCACGGTACGCGTGTCGCGACCGTCGATACGCGGTTCGCCGGCCAGAATCTGGCTACGCACGATCTTGGCTTCGATGTCGAACAGCATGCCTTCAACAGCCACTGAATCGAACTCGACGCCTTCAGCCTTCAGACCCTTGTTCACCCAGGTATAGACTTCACGGCAGGCGTGGGTACGGGCTTGCTTGTTGCGGATTTGGTAGGCCGCGGCCAGCTTCTCTTGGGCAAGTGCATCCACCTTGGCGATCAGCACTTCATCCTTGGCAGGAGCCTTCCAGTCCCACACCGGCTTGCCAGCGTCACGCACCAATTCATGGATGGCATTGATGGCGATATTGCCTTGCTCATGGCCGAACACCACGGCGCCAAGCATGATTTCTTCGGACAGCTGCTGGGCTTCGGATTCGACCATCAGCACAGCGGCTTCGGTACCGGCCACGACCAGATCCAAGATCGAATCCTTGCGGGCGGTCTGGCCGGGGTTCAGCACGTATTCGCCGTTGACGTAACCCACGCGGGCTGCACCAATCGGGCCATTGAACGGCACACCGCTGACCGACAGAGCGGCGCTCACGGCGATCAGAGCGGCGATGTCGGCGTCGACTTCAGGGTTCAGCGACAGCGTGTGGACCACCACATGCACTTCATTGAAGAAACCTTCGGGGAACAGCGGGCGGATAGGACGGTCGATCAGGCGGCTGGTCAGCGTTTCGAATTCGCTGGGGCGGCCTTCGCGCTTGAAGAAGCTGCCGGGGATCTTGCCTGCGGCATAGGTCTTTTCCAGGTAATCCACGGTCAGCGGGAAAAAGTCTTGGCCGGGCTTGCCTTCGGTCTTGGCGACCACGGTGGCCAGCACGACGGTGCCGTCCATGTCCAGCAGCACAGCGCCGCTCGATTGGCGGGCGATCTCGCCGGTTTCCATGGTGACGGTATTGCTACCCCATTGGAAGGTCTTGCTTACTTTATTGAACATAGTCATTTGCAGTCTCCTGGAAGGAAGGTAGATCACAACGATCTACCGATGGTTTGCAGCCCGCACGGGCTGGCTAGGGACAAAGAGGGTTCGGCCATACGATGCCATTCCATAAAACACCACTATCCCGGTGTTTTATGGAATGACACAGCGCGTACGGGGTAAACAGCCTCTGAGTGAAAAATCAAACAAAAACGCCTGAGCTAGTGAACTAACTCAGGCGCTTGTGCATTCGGAACAGGGATTACTTACGCAAGCCGAGTTTGACGATCAATGCGGCGTAACGGTCGTGGTCCTTGGCGTTCAGGTAGTCCAACAGCTTACGGCGACGGCTCACCATACGCAGCAGACCGCGGCGGCCATGGTGGTCCTTGGCGTGGGTCTTGAAATGGGGGGTCAGTTCGTTGATACGGGCGGTCAGCAGTGCAACTTGCACTTCTGGACTACCGGTGTCGGTTGCGCTGCGCGCGTTGGCCTTGACGACTTCGGCCTTGATAGAGGATGCGATCATTTTTTATCCGTTAAATGTGACTTGCGTTGGCAGAGGAAAATCCACCAACGTGCGCTCTGCGGTATGCAAAGCCTTGAAATTATAGCCCGGAACGTACAGCCGTCACAATTGGCGGGCACTGAAGGTGTCGCAGGACTTCACCACGCCAGTCTGAAAACCCGTGCTGAACCAGCGCTGGCGCTGGGCGCTGGTGCCGTGGGTGAAGCTATCGGGCACCACTTCGCCTCCGCCAGCCCGCTGCAAGGCGTCGTCGCCGATCTTGGCTGCGGCGTTCATGGCTGACTCGATATCGCCGTTTTCCAGGATCTGGCGGGCATTCTGTGCATGGTGGGCCCAGACGCCGGCAAAACAGTCGGCCTGCAACTCCAGCCGCACGCTCAAGGCGTTGTACTGGGTCTGGCTGACGCGGCTGCGCATGCCATCGACCTTGGCACTGATGCCCATCAGGTTCTGCACATGGTGGCCGACCTCGTGGGCGATTACATAGGCCTGGGCGAACTCGCCCGGCGCGCCGAGACGGTTTTTCAGGGTTTCATAAAAGCCCAGGTCGATATAGACCTTCTGGTCGCCCGGGCAATAGAACGGCCCCATTGCCGCCTGCCCTTGACCGCAGGCGGTACGGGTAGCACCGCGGAACAAGACTAGCGCCGGCTCCTTGTAGGTGCCGCCGGCCTTGGCAAACACGCCCTTCCAGACGTCCTCGGTATCGGCCAGCACTACGGAAACGAACTTCGCCAGCTGGTCGTCCTTGGGCGGCCGGTGCGCCGGCGCCTCCTGCACCTGGGCCGAAGGCACGCCACCACCACTGAGCAGGCTGATGATGGTCATGGGGTTGATGCCGAACATCCAACCGCCCAGCAAGGCGATCACGATGGTGCCGATACCGACGCTGCGCCCACCCAGCATGCCGCCACCGGAGCCGCCACTGTCCCCGTCGCGCCGGTCTTCCACGTTGCTGGACTCTCGATTGCCTTCCCACTTCATATCGCGCTCCCGGTGTACTAGGCCGCGATGGTACCGCGCCCTGCCCTGTTAACGCAGCATTGCGGACATGGCCGACAAGCTGTTCAGAGTGCGCACCACATGCTGCACCGTCGGGCCGCCAAAACCCAGAGTCACACCATCCAGGCGCTCCACCCCGGGCAACACCGCAAACAGGTCGGCCAGGCCCGGGCTCTGGGTCTGCAGACGGCAACGCGCAGGCAAGGCTGTCGGCTGCGGCACGGGCAGCGCCAGCGCCAGCACCTCGCACGCCGCGGCCTCGATGGCGGCGCAGGCAGCCTCGGGCGAGAGCGATACGCCGCTCGCATGTCCCTGCGCGGTCTTGGTGACCACAAAGCGGGCCTGCGGAAACAGCGGCGCGGTCTCGGCCTGGAATACGTCGTCGCCGCTGGCCAGCAGCACCGGCACGCCCAGCTCGGCGGCCAGCGCGCCGTACAGCCCGGCCTCGCCCAGCTCCTGGTCGTTCAGCCAGATGCGGGCAAACGCAAAGCTGTTGATGGTGTGGGCCAGCACCCCGCGGCTCTGGGAACGCGCGTGGTAGCCGACCATGAACACGCCGTCGCAGCCCTGCTCCAGCCCGCCCATCATGCCCAGCACCCGGGGTTTGCCCCAGACCGCATGGGCGCGCGGGTCCAGCACATCGGGCAGCAGATTGCGGAAGCCGCCGTGCGAATCATTGACCAGCACGCTGGTGGCACCGCCGGCCAACGCGCCGCGTATCGCCGCATTCGCCTCGGCGGTCATCAGCCGGCGCGCGCGCTCGTACTCGGTGTTGCCGGCCCGGGTCTGCTCGGCGTGGAACACCCCGGCCACACCTTCTATATCTACCGAAATCAAAATTCTCATGCTGTGCAAATCCTAGTGGGAAGCTAGTGGGAAATCAGGGCGCGCCAGTCAGGCGCTATATCTTTAATAGCTACTCGCGCATGTCCGCCATGCCCCAACACCGTTTCTGATGCAAATAATGCGTGGACGATGGCCTGCTCGGTAGCCTGGGCGGCGGCGGCAAACAACGGGTCCAGCGCGCTCTCGTGCAGCAGCGCCTGCGGGTGCAACTGCCCATCGTCCAGCTGCGGCACGGTGTAGGCGGTGGAAAACGCCAGCGCAATGTCGCCGCTGCCATGGCCAAAGTCCGAGCCGGTACGCGCCAGGCCGGCCCCGGCGCGCAATGCCAGGCGCCGCAGCTGGCGCGCATCCAGCGGCGCATCGGTAGCCAGCAGCATGATGATGGAGCCGCGCTCAGCCACGGGCAGACCTGCTTGCAGCCGCTGCGCCAGCACCGGGCCGATGCACTTCCCCGCCAGGATCAGCGCGTAAGGTCGGCCAAAATTAGCCAGCACCAGAGCCCCCAGGGTGAAACCGCCGGCGCGGGTCGCGGCTATCCTGGATGCCGAACCGATACCGCCCTTCAGTCCAAAGCAGGACATGCCGCGGCCCGCGCCCACCGCGCCCTGCGCAAAGTCGGGGCGGCAGTCGGCGTAGGCCTGCGCGTAATGGGTTTCGGCCACCGCGAAGGCCTGCAAGTCATTCAGATAGCCGTCGTTGCACTCCAGCACCAGCGGGTTCACGGTCGGCAGCTGGCGGCCGATTTCGGGGTTGGCTACCACCGCCGCGCGGGTCAGTGCGGTGGCGATCGTGCCGACGGCGAAGGTATTGGTCAGCGCAATCGGTGACTCCAGCACGCCCAGCTCCTGCAGCTGGACCAGGCCGGCGCTTTTGCCAAAGCCGTTGATCACCGCCAGGCCGGCCGGCGTCTTGTGCATGAAAGGGTCTTGCGCGTGGGTGCGGATGACTGTGACGCCAGTTTGCACTGCGCCCTGGGCCAGCGTGCAGTGGCCCACCAGTACGCCAGCTACGTCGGCAATGCTGTCCCGCGGGCCACTGGGCAGGTCGCCGATACGCAGAGCCTCCGGCATGGCTAGTTGTCGAGCTTGGGGTCGAGCGCGTCGCGCAGGCCGTCGCCCAGCAGATTGAAGGCCAGCACGGTGAAGAAGATGGCCAGGCTGGGGAACAGCGCGATGTGCGGCGCGCTCATCATGTCGGCGCGGGCCTCGTTCAGCATGGCGCCCCATTCGGGCGTCGGCGGCTGGGCGCCCAGGCCCAGAAACGACAGGCTGGCAGCGGTGATGATGGAGGTGCCGATGCGCATGGTGAAGTACACCACCACCGACGAAATCGTGCCCGGGAAGATGTGCCGGGTGATGATGGTCCAGTCGGACGCGCCTATCGAGCGCACGGCTTCGATATAGGTCAGGTGCTTGATCGACAAGGTATTGCCGCGCACCAGCCGCGCAAACGCCGGCACGCTGAACACCGCCACCGCGAAGATCACGTTCACCATGCCGCTGCCCAGGATCGCCACGATGCCGATGGCCAGCAGGATGCCGGGGAAGGCGAACAGCACGTCAGAGATGCGCATCACGATGCGGTCCCACCAGCCTTCGTAATAGCCGGCCAGCAGGCCCAGCACGGTGCCGATCACCGCGCCCACCGCCACAGAAATGAAGCCGGCGGCCAGCGAAATGCGCGCCCCCATCAGGATGCGGCTGAAGATGTCGCGGCCCAGCGAGTCGACACCGAACCAGTGGGTGGCCGAAGGCGTAGCGTTCAGCGCGTCGTAGTCAAAGAAATTCTCGGCGTCAAACGGCACGATCCATGGCGCAATCACTGCCACCAGTACCAGCAGCAGCACAAAGAAGCCGGCCACCAGGGCCACATGCTGGCCCTTGAACTTGCGCCAGAACTCGCTCCAGGGCGTGCGCACCTTTTCATTGGTCAAAACCGGGCTTTGCGCAGGTGAAGCTTGCATGGGTAGCTCTATTATTTATAGCATTACTTGTAACGAATGGTCGGATTGATGACCGCATACAGCACATCCACGATCAGATTGATCAGGATGAATTCCAGCGAGAACAGCAGCACCTCGGCCTGGATGACCGGGTAGTCGCGCATCTCCACCGAATCCACCAGCAGCCGGCCCATGCCCGGCCAATTGAACACCTTCTCGACCACGATGGAACCGCCGAGCAAGAAGCCGAACTGCAAGCCCATCATGGTGACCACCGGGATCAGCGCATTGCGCAGGCTGTGCTTGACCACCACCACGAACTCGTTCAGGCCCTTGGCGCGGGCGGTGCGCACATAGTCCTCTTTGAAAATGTCGATGAAGGACGAGCGGGTAAAGCGCGCCATCACCGCGGCCACGCCGGCGCCCAGGGTCAGCGAGGGCAGGATGTAGTGCCGCCAGCTGTCCGCGCCCACCGTAGGCAGCCAGCCCAGTTGCACCGAAAACACCTCCATCAACACCATGCCCAAGGCAAACGACGGGAATGAGATGCCGGTGATCGCCAGGGTCATGCCCAGGCGGTCCGGCCACTTGTTGCGCCACACGGCCGACACCGTGCCAATCACCAGCCCCAGTAGCACCGACCAGCCCATGGCTGCCACGGTGAGCCAGAAGGTCGGCATGAAGCGCTCGGCAATCTCGGTAGACACCGGGCGCTTGCTGCGCAGCGAGGTGCCGAAGTCGCCCTGCACCGCATTGCTGATGAAGCGCCAGAACTGCTCATGCATGGGCAGGTCCAGCCCCAAATCCTTGCGGATCATCTGCACCACCTCCTCGCCCGCCTCGGGACCCGCCGCCAGCCGCGCCGGGTCACCCGGCAGCAAGTGGACGAACAGGAACACCAAGGCCGCCACGATCAGCAGAGTCGGCAGCAGCCCCAACAGGCGTTTAAGAATGAAATTCAGCATGGTGCAGTCAGCAAGGCGGCTTACTTCAGTTCGACTTCGTCAAAGTTGAAGGACGCATCGGGCATCATGTAGAAGCCGTTCAGGTTCTTGCTGCGCGCAGACAGCAGTTGCTCGGTGGCCAGGAAGATCCAGGGCGCATCCTTCCAGATCTGCTGCTGGGCGCTGGCGTACAGCTTGGTCTTCTCGGCAGTGTCCACCGTGGCCAGTGCCTTGGCGATGTCGGCATCTACCGCGTCGTTCTTGTAGTACGCGGTATTGAAGGCCTTGGGCGGGAAGGATTCAGACGCCAGCAAGGGGCGCATTGCCCAATCGGCCTCGCCGGTCGACGAAGACCAGCCCACGTAGTACATGCGCACGGGTGCGGTGGCGGGGTCTTGCCAGCTCTCCACACGCTCCACACGTTGGCCGGCTTCCAGCGCCAGCACTTGGGCCTTCACGCCCACCACGCTCAGCTGCTGCTGGATGAACTGGATCAGCTTCTGGCCGGTGCTGTGGTTGTAGGCCGACCACAGCGTGGTTTCAAAACCATTCGGGTAGCCGGCTTCCTTCAGCAGTTCTCGCGCCTTGACCGGGTTGTAAGGCCATGGACCCAGCTTGGTGGAATAGGCCACATCCTTGGGTACCACGCCTTCGGCGGGAATCGCATAGCCACCGAATACCACCTTGACCAGCGCTTCCTTGTTGATCGCGTAGTTCAGCGCTTCGCGCACCTTGGGGTTGTCGAAAGGCTTTTGCTGGGTGTTCAGCGAGACATAGCGGTGCACGATGGACGGCGCTGCCGTGACTTCCAGCGTCGGCTTGGTCTTCAACAGTTCGGCTTGCTCGGGCGGTACCGGATAGGTGAAGTTGGCTTCGCCGGTTTGCATCATGGCGGCACGCGAATTGTTGTCGACCACCGGACGCCAGGTAATGGTGTCCACCTTGGGGTAGCCCTTGCGCCAGTAGCCGCCAAATTTTTCCACCTTGATGTAGTCGGTCTGCTTCCATTCGACAAACTTGAAGGGGCCGGTACCGACTGGGTTTTGGCCGATCGTCTTGCCAAACTTTTGCAATGCCGCAGGCGAAATGATCACCGCGGATGGGTGGGCCAAGGTGTTTACAAAAGCGGAGAACGGCTCCTTCAGGGTGAAGCGCACCGTGTTGGCGTCCACGGCCTCGGTCTTGGTGATGTTCTTGTACAGGCCGTAGCGCTTGAGTTTGTTGTCAGGATTGGTGACACGGTCAAAATTGACCTTGACCGCCTCGGCATTGAAGTCGGTTCCGTCCTGGAACTTGATGCCTTTTTTCAGTTTGAAGGTGTAGCTCAGCCCGTCTTTGCTGGCGGTAAAGCTCTCGGCCAGCACGGGGGCCATCTTCATGTTTTTGTCGAAGCCCATCAGCCCTTGGTAGAAGGACTTGGCGACCGCTTGCGACAAGGTGTCTTGCGAGTCATACGGGTCCATGGTGGTGAAGTTGGAGAACACCGCCACCACGACATCCTTGGCAGCAAAAGCGTGGGGCACGAACGCGGCGGACACGGCCAGCGCCACGGACAATTTCGACAATTTGGTCAAAGCGTGTTTCATACAAAAGCTCCAGGGTTACAAAAAATCCCGACCATCGGGAACCAGAAAATCAATAAATACCACCCACTTTATGGCGCGCCACGAAGTGGCCGGGGCCCACCTCGTGCAGCGGCGCCACTTGGGGCAAATCATCCAATGCGCGGATCGGGCTGGGGATCTCGCCGGCCAGCAGCTCGCGCTTGCCATGCCGGCGCGCCGGGTCGGCCACTGGCACGGCCGCCATCAGGCGGCGGGTGTAAGCGTGCTGCGGGTTTTCGAACACCGCGCGGCGCGGGCCGATCTCGACGATCTGGCCTAGGTACATCACCGCCACCCGGTGGCTGATGCGTTCCACCACCGCCATATCGTGCGAGATAAACAAGAAGGCAATGCCGAACTCGCGCTGCAAATCCAGCATCAGGTTCACGATCTGCGCGCGGATCGATACGTCCAGTGCCGACACCGCCTCGTCGGCGATCACCACCTTGGGGTTCAGCGCCAAGGCCCGGGCGATCGCGATACGCTGGCGCTGGCCGCCGGAGAACTCATGCGGGTAGCGCTGCGCCGCTGTGGCCGGCAGACCGACGCGGTACAACAGCTCGGTGACGCGCTTCTCGGCGTCCGCGCCCTTGGCCACGCCATGCACCAGCAGCGGCTCCATGATGGCAAAACCGACGGTCAAACGCGGGTCCAGCGAGGCGAACGGGTCCTGGAAAATAAACTGCACATCGCGGCGCAAGGTCTGCAGCGCCCGGCCTTGCAAGGGCGCAATCGGCCGGCCCGCCACATCCACCGCACCCGAGTCAAATTGCACCAGCCGCGCCAGCGAACGCCCGGTGGTGGACTTGCCACAGCCGGACTCGCCGACCAGGGCCAGCGTTTCGCCCGGTTGCAGGCTGAAGCTGACCTGCTCCACCGCACAGACCTGGCGCGTGACCCGGCCAAACAAGCCGGTACGCACCGGGAAACGGGTGGTCAGGTTCTTGACCCGCAGCACCGGTGGCATGGCGTGCTGCACGGTATCGCGCACCGGCCAGACCGCTGCATCGGGCGCATCCAGCAGCGGAAAGCGCGCCGGAATATCCGTGCCCTGCATTGCACCCAGGGTCGGCACCGCCGCCAGCAGCGCCTGGGTATAGCTGTGCTGAGGTGCGGCAAACAGCGCTGCGCAATCGCCCTCTTCCACCTTGTCGCCGCGGTACATGACCAGCACGCGATCAGCCATCTCGGCCACCACGCCCATGTCGTGGGTGATGAAGACCACGCCCATGTGCATCTCGTCCTGCAGCATGCGGATGATGGCCAGCACCTGGGCCTGGATGGTCACGTCCAGCGCCGTGGTTGGCTCGTCGGCGATCAGCAGGCTGGGCTTGCACGACAAGGCCATGGCAATCATCACCCGCTGGCGCATGCCGCCCGACAGCTGGTGCGGGAAGCGGTCCAGCACGTTCTTGGCCTCGGGTATGCGCACCAGGTCCAGCATGCGCAGCGCCTCGGCACGGGCGGCGTTGCGGCCCAGGCCCTGGTGCAGGCGGATGGATTCGGCAATCTGCTCGCCCACCGGGAACACCGGGTTCAGCGAGGTCATGGGTTCCTGGAAGATCATCGCCATCTCGGCGCCGCGGATGCCACGCATGGTGGCGGTGCTGGCCCGAGCCAGGTCCAGGGTGGAGCCGTCGCGCCGGTGGAAGTTCATGCTGCCGCTGAGGATGCGGCCGCCGCCGTTTTCCACCAGCCGCATCAGCGCCAGCGACGACACCGACTTGCCGGAACCCGACTCGCCGACGATGGCCAGCGTTTCGCCGGCATTCACATGGAACGACAGGTCGCGCACCGCGTCGACCACGCGCTCCTTGGTCTCGAAGCGTACGCTGAGATTCTTGACATCCAGCACCCGGCGCGGGCCGGAACCCTGTGCCGCCACACCCTGGCTCATACCGCGACGCCCTGCACCGCGCGGATCGATGTGGAGGTTGGCGGCTTCGGCCGGGCCGGCCGCAAGGGCCGGGGTGGCCGGGCGGGCAAACTGGTGCTGCTCCACACCTGGGCGCCCTCGACAAACACCTTGAGCTCACCCGGCTCGAACTTAGCCCAGGGCTCGTCGGCCGTCAGCGGTTCGGTGGCGATCAGCACCATGCGGTCGCTTTCGCTATTGGTCTGGCGCAGGTCGAGCGTCATGTCGCAGTCGATCAGGCGCGCGGTCTGGAACGGATGCTGGCGCGACAGCCAGCTCAGGTTGGTTGAGCAATGCGCAAACATGGCCTCGCCGTTGGACAGCAGGAAATTGAAAGTGCCATGGCTGGCGATGCGCCGCGACAGGTCGGCCAGCACCGGCGCCAGCTGCTTCCAGTTGGGCGGGCAGGCGTCTTTGAAGGCGCTGCGCAGTTCCTGCAGCATCCAGCAAAAGGCTTTTTCGCTGTCGGTCGTGCCCACAGGCAGGTAGTTGCCGCGCAGCCGCGGGTGGTAGTTCTTCAGGTCGCCGTTGTGGCAGAACACCCAGTGCTGACCCAGCCATTCGCGCTGGAACGGGTGGCAGTTGGACAGGGTGACTGCGCCCTGGGTCGCCTTGCGGATGTGCGCGAGCACCGACTTGGACTTGATCGGGTAGCTGCGCACAAAGTCGGCCAGGGCCGAGTCGCTGGCCCGGCCGTCGTCTATGAACACCCGGCAGCCGGTGCGCTCGTGGAAGGCAATGCCCCAACCATCAGCATGCTCGCCGGTCTGCCCGCCGCGGGCCGAGAAGCCGGTGAACGAGAAATTGATGCTGGCAGTGCTGTTGCAATTCATTGCAAGCATTTGGCACATGGTGGTTTCTTTCCTTGCTTTCCTAGGTCTAGCCGAATGCCCTGCAAGAATCAGGCCCTGGAGCTGTGCAGCCCGGGCCTACGCTCTGGGCAGAGTGACGCCGCTCTGGCCCTGGTACTTGCCGCCACGGTCTTTGTAGCTGACTTCGCAGACCTCGTCGCTTTCGAAAAACAGCACCTGGGCACAGCCCTCGCCTGCGTAGATTTTGGCTGGTAGCGGCGTGGTGTTACTGAATTCCAGCGTCACATAGCCTTCCCATTCGGGCTCGAACGGCGTCACGTTGACGATGATGCCGCAGCGCGCGTAAGTGCTTTTGCCCAGGCAGATGGTCAGCACATTGCGCGGAATGCGGAAGTACTCGACCGTGCGGGCCAGCGCAAAACTGTTCGGCGGGATGATGCAGCTGTCGCCCGAAAAATCAACGAAGCTCTTTTCGTCGAAGTTCTTCGGGTCGACCACGGTGCTGTGGATATTGGTGAAGACCTTGAATTCAGGCGCGCAGCGGATGTCGTAGCCGTAGCTGCTGGTGCCGTAGCTGATGATCTTGTGGCCTTCGCGTTCGCGGATCTGGCCGGGCTCGAAGGGCTCGATCATGCCGGTTTGCTCGGCCATGCGGCGAATCCATTTGTCGCTTTTGATAGTCATACGGAAATCTCTCAGGTAAGTGCGGATTGTAGCGCGCAGGTGTGCAACATCGCTACCAAATTAATAGCTATATCAATATATGAATAAAGCGGTAGCAGCCTATTGGGCTTGGGAAATCACAGTGCGCTCGACGGCCCGGTCGTCGGCCAGGATGATCAGCGAGAACAGCAGCTCGTCCAGGCTCTGGGCGCGCGCCGTCTTGCGCGCCAGCAAGGGCGTGGCCTGCGGGTTCAGCACCAGGAAGTCGGCCTCGCAGCCGACCGCCAGATTACCGATCACCCCACCCAGGCCCAGTGCCTGGGCCGCGCCCGCCGTGTGCTGCCACCACAGGTTTTGCGGGTTCAGCGACAGGCCGGGCTTGGTCTGGCCTTCGCGGCCCACATAGTAGGCCGCGCGCATGGTGTGGAACGGGCTGAAGCTGGTGCCGCCGCCCACATCGCTGGCCAAGCCGTAGCCAAAGCCGATGCGGTCTGCGCCCTCGTAGTCAAAAAAGCCGCTGCCCAAAAACAGATTGCTGGTCGGGCTGATGGCCGCCACCGTGCCGCTGTCGCGCATCAGCGCGCGGTCGGTGTCGTCGAAGTGGATGCAGTGCGCATACACCGCGCGCGGGCGCAGCAGGCCAAAGTCTTCATACACGCTGAGGTAACTGCGCGCATCGGGATAGAGATCGCGCACCCAGGCGATCTCGCCCAGGTTTTCGGCCACGTGCGACTGCACCCAGACATCCGGGTAGCGCGCCGCCAACTCGCCCGCGCCGCGCAGCTGGGCCGCGCTGCTGGTGGGCACGAAGCGCGGGGTGATGGCGTAACCCAGCCGGTCCACGCCATGCCAGCGCTGGATCAGCGCCTCGGTGTCGAGCAGGCTTTGCTCGGTGTCATCGCGCACGCCGTCGGGGGAATTCTGGTCTTGCAGCACCTTGCCGGTGATCAGGCGCAGCTGCTGTTGCTGAGCCTCGGCGAACAAGGCGTTGACCGAGCTGGGGTGCGAGGTGGCAAAGGCCAGCGCGCTGGTCACGCCGTTGCGCAGCAGCTCTGCTATGAAAAAACCAGCTACCTCCGCAGCATATTCGGGCGCTACAAAGCGTTTTTCTGCAGGAAATGTGTAGTTCTCCAGCCAGGGCAGCAGGCCGTCGGCAGGCGCACCGATGATGTCGGTCTGCGGGTAGTGGATGTGCATGTCGACAAAGCCCGGCGCCAGGATGCGGCCTGGTAGATGTTCGACAGCCAGGCCCGGGAAATCCTGGGCCACAGTACGGTAGGCGCCCACAGCCTGGACCACCTGGGCGCCCTGGCTATTCGGTCCGACCACCAGCAGGCCATCTTCCTCGTAGATGGCGGAATGGTCAGGGGCAAAACGGAGGATCGCGGCACGGTAAGCTTTCATACCCCCGAGCTTACGCATAATTCAGCCCGTTTGACATCCACCCCCATCCACCCAGTCCATGCCCGCTACCGCCCTGCCCCCTATTCCCACCCGCACTGCCGAGCTGGCCCAGATCACCCCCGCGCAATGGGCCGCCGTGCTGGCCAGCCCGGCCGACCAGGCCGGCCCCTGGGTGCAGGCCGCCGCACAGCTGGGCAGCGCTAACGCGCAAGCCGTGCTCGGCCAATGGCTGCTGGACGGCCACGGCCTGGAGCGCAATCCGGCGCTGGCCCTTCAGTGGTTTCTGCGCGCCGCCGCCCAGGATCACCCCATGGGCATGAACATGGCCGGCCGCTGCCTGGAAAACGGCTGGGGCGCGCCCATCGACATGGCGCGTGCCGTAGCCTGGTACCAAAAGGCCGCCGCCACCGGCCTGGACGCCGGCCTGTACAACCTGGCCAACCAGCTGGCCGCCGGCAAAAGCATCGCCCAAGACCATGCCGCCGCGCTCAAGCTCTACCAGCAGGCCGCCGACCTGGGCCACGCCAAGTCCATGACCAAGATCGGCCTCTATTACGAGAACGGCCAGGTGGTGGAAAAGGACGAGGAAGCCGCCTTCTTCTGCTACCAGGAAGCCGCCCAGGGCGGCGACTTCCGCGGCCAGTTCAACTATGCAGGCATGCTGGCGGCACGCGGCCGCCTGGCCGAGGCGCTGGAGTGGCTGGAAAAAGTGCCCAAGACCGCCACCCCGGCCTATCTGCAGCAGGTGGGCGCGCTGCTGGAACGGTCCAGCTACGCGGAGTTCCAGCAGATCGGCGAGCGCATGCGCGCGCTGGCGGACAGCAAGACCGCCTGAATTACCAGCCAGGGGTGACTACACTCCAGTGCTCGCTCTGCCCCTTATTCTTTACAGACTCCCCCAATGGACTTTTTCATCCTGGCGATCCTGGTCGCCATCGGCATCTTCGTACTCAACGGGCAGGACCAGCGCCGGCGCATCGCCCTGCTGGGCAGCCACCTCAGCCAGTACCAGATCGAAAAGCTGATGGAAGCCCTGACCCAGGGCTATCTGCGCGCGCTGGGAGAAAAAGACGAGGAGCGCCGCACCCAGATCTGGAACCTGCTGAGCACCACCGAAACCCAGCTGTGCGAACAGTTCAGCCGCTTCGCCACCAGCTTTGCCCGGGTGCCGGCCGAGGAAACCCGGGTCAGCAAGATCGCCTTTGCGATTCCCTACATCGACAAACTGCTGCCTCAGGCCACCTTCGACCTGCGCCAGGCTTTTGCCATCCACGCCAAAGGCATGGCCGATACGGTGCAGAACACCGCCCAGCGCTCGCCCAAGGACAAGGCTTTCACCATGTCGGCCGAGCTGTTCCTGATGCAGCACACCTGCCACTGGTTCTGCAAATCCAAGGTCGTGGCCTCGGCCCGGATGCTGGCCCGGCACCAGACAGCCTACGCGCAGCTGCTGGAGGCGGTATCGCCCGGCACGCGCAAAGCCTATAGCAGCCTGATCGAGAGTTAACCGCTATCTAAAAAGTAGCTGCTTGCACTGGTGGAATAAGCGCCAGAGCCCTAAAACACTTACATCTCGTCAATCGCCGTGCTGCGCGCCGCGGCCTGGGCTTCCAGCGCGTAACGCTCATTGGTCTTCACATAGAAGCTGGCGCCAAAGCGGCCCACCGGCTGGTAGTGCTGCAGGCGCACGCGCCAATTCTCGGTGTCGATCAGCTCGTCACGCGCATGCATCCAGCGCACCTGGCCGATGAAGATCTGCCGGCTGGTGGTCTCCAGCGTTTCCCACAGCGTGCATTCAAACGCCACCGGCGCCTCGGCGATGCGCGGCGGCGCCACCGATGACGACGGTGCCGTGGTCAGCCCCACCGCGTCCAGCTCGCTCACATGCACCGGGAAGTTCTCGCCGCAGCGGTGCATCTGCTCGGCCAGGTCTTCGTCGCACATGTGCACCACAAATTCCTTACTGCGCTGGATGTTCGCCGCCGTGTGCTTGAGATGCCCGTCTTTCAGCCGGTTGATGCTGAGCATCACGATGGGCGGCTCCTCGCCCAGCATATTGAACATGCTGAACGGCGCGGCGTTGACCACGCCGTCTTCGCCCAAGGTGGTGACCAGCGCAATCGGCCGCGGCACGATCAGGCTGGCCATCATCTTGTAGCGCTGGTATTCGGTCAGGGTGGCGAAGTCGATATTCATGGGACGCAATAGTGGGTTGAAAAGGGGGCCGGCGTGCCGGCTGCCATGGCAGGAGCCCAGCAATATGCGTACCCACATGGCAAGCCTATCGGAGGAACCGGCCATGGATTTTTATCACTTTGGATATTCCCGCAGATTTGCGGTGCAATCGGGCCTGCAGCGCCATTGAGGCCCCAAAACGCCTGCGTCAGCCCGTGAAATGCGGAAAAACTACCGAAAACAGGCCGCTGAAATGCACGAAATACTTTCATATTTATGCTTTCGTGTCATTTTCCACGCCTGCAAAAGAATCATATAAACCATTTGTATCAATTTTATTTAAAATTCACACACCGCAACATAACGACAACGCAACGATGCACATACCCGCCCCTCAGCCCAGCACCAGCGCCACGGCAGCGCTGGGCGCCACCAGCGAATACCTCTCCTTCCGGCTCGGGCCGGTGGAATACGGCATTGACATCCTGAAAGTGCAGGAGATCCGTTCTTATGCCAAGCCGACCCACATTGCCAATGCGCCCGACGAATGGCTGGGCGTGATCAATCTGCGCGGCGTGATCGTGCCGATCATTGATTTGCGGCTCAAGCTGCACTGCGCCACCGCCGCCTACACGGCTACCACCGTCGTCGTGGTTTTGAACCTGGAACACCAGGTCATCGGCGTGGTGGTGGATGCGGTTTCAGATGTCGTGCAGCTGGAGCCCGCCTGCGTGCAACCGGCACCCACGCTGCACCCCGATGCCGACGTCAACGCCATTACCGGCCTGGCCAACCTGGGCGAACGCATGCTCGTGCTGCTGGATACCGAAGCCCTGTTGGGCAAGCCTGCCACCAGCGCCGCCGCCGTCCACTAATCAATAACCCACCCCATTTAATCCAAGAGACTTCCCATGAACTTCAAGAACTTCACCGTCAAAGGCCAGCTCAGCTTTGCCTTTGGCCTGCTGGCCGCCCTGGTACTGGCCATCTCCCTCGCCGCCCTGAACGCGCTGAGCAATACCAATAGCAACTTCACCGAATACAACCAGATCAACGTAGCGCAAAGCCAGCTGGTGACGGACGTGCGTGGTGCCGTCAACCGCCGCGCGATTGCCGCCCGCAACCTGGTGCTGGTATCCGCCCCCGAAGATATCGCCGCGGAAAAGCAGGCCGTGACCCAAGCCCACCAGGACACCCAGGACAGCCTGCTGAAACTGAACAAGGCCATCCAGCAGAACCCCAAAACCAGCGCCGAAGAACGCAAGCTGGTGGAAGAAATCAACCGGGTCGAAGGCCTGTACGGCCCCGTCGCGCTCGACATCGTGAAGCTGGCCCTGGACGGCAAGAAGGACGAAGCCATCGCCAAGATGAACAAGGAATGCCGCCCCCTGCTGGCCGCCCTGCTGACCGCAGCCAAAAACTACCAAAGCTTCAGCAGCAAGGGCGGTGTCGAAAGCGTGGCCAGTGCCGCCGCCGACTACCAACACGCCAAGCTGCAGCTGATGGCCTTCAGCCTGCTGGCCGTCGCCGCAGCCGCAGCCCTGGGTGTGCTGATTACCCGCAACCTGGTAGGCGCTCTGGGCGGCGAACCCGCCGTGGCGGCCGACCTGGCCCGCGCTGTGGCCCAAGGCGACCTGACCATGCCGATTACCGTCAAGCCCGGCGACAGCAGCAGCCTGATGGCCCAGCTCAAAGCCATGCAGGACAGCCTGGTGGGTGTGGTGTCCCACGTGCGCCAAAGCGCCGATGGCGTAGCCACCGCCAGCGCCGAGATCGCCCAGGGCAATAGCGACCTGTCTAGCCGCACCGAACAACAAGCCGGCGCCCTGGAAGAAACCGCCGCCTCCATGGAAGAACTCTCCAGCACCGTACGGCAGAACGCCGACAGCGCCCACCAGGCCAACCAGCTGGCCGTGAATGCATCGACCGTGGCCGTGCAAGGCGGCGCCGTGGTCAACCAGGTGGTAGACACCATGAAGGACATCAACGACAGCAGCAAGAAGATTTCCGACATCATCAGCGTGATCGACGGCATCGCCTTCCAGACCAATATCCTGGCGCTGAATGCGGCTGTGGAAGCTGCCCGTGCCGGCGAACAAGGCCGCGGTTTTGCGGTGGTGGCCTCCGAAGTGCGCAACCTGGCCCAGCGCAGCGCAGCCGCGGCCAAGGAGATCAAGACCCTGATCGACAACAGCGTGAGCCAGGTGGAGCAAGGCAGCAACCTGGTGGCCAAAGCCGGCAGCACCATGACCGAGGTGGTCACCGCCATCCGCCGGGTGACCGACATCATTGGCGAAGTCAGCTCGGCCAGCAGCGAGCAGAGCCAGGGCGTAGCCCAGGTGGGCACCGCCATCACCCAGATGGACCAGGTGACGCAGCAGAATGCCGCCCTGGTCGAAGAATCGGCGGCAGCCGCCAACAGCCTGCAGACCCAGGCCGAACAGCTGCTGCAATCGGTGGCCGTGTTCAAGCTCGCCGCCAACACCGGTAGCTATGCCACTCCGGCCGCCCGCCCCCAAGAACGGCGCAGCCCTGAGCGGGCCAAAAATGTGACTCGCCCGGTCTTCGGCGCCAGCAAGCTGGCCGCCCCCAAGCTCAGCATGCCCAAGACCGCCCTGGCCGCAGCCGGCGGCGGCGACTGGTCCAACTTCTAAAAACCGCGGCAGCCGCCTACGCGGCACGCCATCCCCCACCACCGATGTCCCTGCACGCTGCTGAACAAGCAGCCGACAGGGACATCGGTGTTTGTGCCAGATGAACGCAGCGGGTTTACTATCTATTTAATAGCTACTAGCGCTGGTGCCATCTGCGCTACAGCCCTAAAACTTTTGAAACTAGCCCTCGAACTGCGGGTGCAGCTGGCGGATCTTCGTCATGGCCACGCCGGCCGCGGCAGTGCGTGTTTCTACGCCTAGCTTCACGTAGACGCGCTCCAGGTGCTTCTTCACCGTAGCCGGGCTGCTGCCCAGGATCTCGCCGATGTCGCGGTTGGTCTTGCCCTTGACCACCCAGTACAGCACCTCGGCCTCGCGGGTGGTGAGCTTGAAGCTCAGGCTCATGGCCTCGATCACCGCGGCGTCGGACACCTCGCGCATCACGATCAGCCAGTCGCCGCCGCCCTCGCTGTCGCCGGTCTGCTGGTGCAGGCGGAAGCTCAGGCGGCGCGCGCCCTGCTCCACGCTGAGGCGCGGCGGCTCGACCTGCTGTTGCGCAGCGGGTAAGTGCTGCTGCAACCAGTCGACCACCAGCTGCGGGGTCTGTGGTGCGCTGGTGCCAAAGTAATCCATCAAAAGATCACGGGCCAGCGCGGTCTGCCACATCAGCTTGCCGTCGCTCGCGCGCACGGTGATGCTGGCGTAGCCAAACGCGTCCAGCGCATTGCGCGCCTGGCCGGCCTGGCGCACCTGCTGGCGTGCCTGGCGCGCGCCCTGGAGATGCACGTTCATGCGGGCCAGCACTTCTTTCGGCTTGATCGGCTTGGTCACGTAGTCCACGCCGCCAGCCTCCAGTGCCGCCACCAGGTGCTCGGTCTCGGTCAGGCCGGTCATGAAGATGATGGGGATGTGGGCAGTGGCCGCGTTGGCCTTCAGCCGGCGCGCGACCTCGAAGCCGTCCATGCCGGGCATCATGGCGTCGAGCAGCACGATGTCGGGCAGGGCCTGGGCGGCGCGCTGCAAGGCGGTTTCGCCGCGGGTGGCGACCAGCACGGTGTAGCCGGACTCGTCCAGCGCGTCGTGCAGCACGGCCAGGTTGTCGGGCACGTCGTCAACGATCAGCACCAGGTCGCTGTTGCTGCGGTCGAGCATGGCTTTGGGTTCAGGGAGCATGGGTGGAAGCGGGACTAGCGGGTGCCTCGGCCAGCAGGCGGCCTATGGCTTCAAACTGGAATTGTTGCGCCAGGCTGCGCACTTCTTGCGCCAGGCCCCGGCAGGCGGGCTGGTCGGCCTCAAGCGCGGCCAGCTGGTTGAGGATACCGCGGTAGAAGCCCAGCTCGGCCACCTCGCGCAGCGCGCGCAGGCTGGCCGCGTCGGGCCAGACCCGGTGGGTCGTGGCTGGCGCGGCCGGTTCCTGGGTGGCGATGTCACTCCACTGCAGAGTCAGGCGGCGCTCCAGCCAGTCCAGCAGCTCGCTGTGCCGCACCGGCTTGGTGATGAAGTCCTCGGGGCGGATCCCGACATCGTTTTCCAGGCCCTTGTCAAAGGCATTGGCCGAGACGATGGCCACATGGGCGCCGTGGTGGCCGTCGGTACGCATTCTGCGGATGGTTTCCCAGCCATCGATGCCGGGCATGGCCAGGTCCATCAGCACCACATCGGGCTGGTAGCCGGCGGCTAGCAGGTCCAGCGCGTCGTGGCCGCTGGCGGCGGTGCGCACCTCGAAGCCCAGGGGCTGCAGCAGCTGCACCAGCAGCTCGCGGTCGGGCTCTTCGTTATCGACTACCAGCAGCTTGCGGCGCGGCCCCAAGTAGGCGCGGCGGGAGCGCGCGGCCTTGGGCCGCACGGCCTGCAGGTCGGCGCCATGCACCTCGGGCAGGAACAGTTTGACGCGGAACACCGAGCCGCTGCCCGGCGTGCTGGCCACGGTCATCTCGCCGCCCATCAGGTCGGTGAGCATCTTGGCGATGGTCAGTCCCAGGCCGGCGCCCGGGCTGGTCGGCGCGGCCAGGGTGCCGCGGGCAAAGGGTTCGAAGATCTGCGCCAACTCGTCGGCCTGCATGCCAGGGCCGGTGTCTTCGATCTCGATGAAAGCCATTTGCAGCGCATAGCGGGCGCGCAGCCGGACACGGCCGCTGGCGGTGAACTTGATGGCATTGCCCAGCAGGTTGATCAGGATCTGGCGCAGCCGCTTCTCGTCGGCCCGCACCTGTTCGGGCAGCACGCCCTGCGGGTCGAAATGGAAGGCTAGGCCCTTGGCGCGCGCCTGGGGTTCGAACATCTCGGCCATTTCGTGCAGCAGGTCGGCAAACGGCATGGCCTTGGTGGCCAGGGTCAGCTTGCCGGACTCGATGCGGGCGATGTCCAACGTGCCTTCGATCAGCGACAGCAGATGCTCGCCGCCGCGCTTGATCACGCTGACTGCCTGCTGTCGGTGCGGCGGCACGCTGGCATCCTCGCCCATCAGCTGGGCGTAGCCGAGGATGCTGTTCAGCGGGGTCCGCAGCTCGTGGCTGATGGCGCTGATGTAGCGGCTCTTGGCCTGGTTCGCGTGGTCGGCCTGGGCCCGGGCTTGCTCGGCCACCAGGCGGGCGGCCTGCAAGGCCTGGTCGGTCTGCTGGTGCGAGGCGATTTCGCGCTGCAGCAGATGGGTTTGGCGGTTCGACTCTTCCTGCGCGACCTGCCGGCTCTTGTGCGCCAGCACCAGCCACCAGGCAACGATGCCGGCGATGACGATCAAGGCCATATAGGCTTTGACGAAGCCCGAGCGCAGCGACTGGCCCGTATCTAAATCGGCATCCAGCGCAGACTGGGCCAGCGCGCGCAGCTCTTGAAAATATAGCAAACCAAACAAGGTGGCCAGCACCGGCACCACCACCAGCATCAGCAGGATGAAGTGCGCCAGGCCGGTATCCAGATACGGCCAGATGCGCTGCGGCAGCAGCCAGCGCAGGGCCGAAGCCCATTGCACCGACAGGCTCGCCTGCGGCTTGCACAGGTCGCCGCAGCGCGCATCCAGCGTGCAGCACAGCGAGCAGATGCTGCCCTGGTAGGCCGGGCAATGCGCCATGTCGGGCGCCTCGTATTCGCGCTCGCAGATCACGCAGCGCTGCAGCCGCTGGTAGCCGCCAACGTCCAGCGGTTTGCTGGCGCCACGCTGAACCCAGTCCGCCTGCGGGCCGCGGGCGATGTAGTAGCGGCCCTTGGTCCACCAGGCCAGCAGCGGCGAGGCCAGCAGCGCCGTGCCCAGCGCGATCAGCGCCGAGAACGCCTGCGCCATCGGCCCCAGCAAGCCCATGTAGGCGAGCATGGACAGGGCCGAGGCCAGGGCCATTGCGCCGACTCCCACCGGGTTGATGTCATACAGATAGGCGCGCTTGAATTCGATGCCCGGCGGCGACAGGCCTAAGGGCTTGTTGATCACCAGGTCGGCCACCACGGCCATCATCCAGGCGATGGCCAGGTTCGAGTACAGGCCGAGCACATCGCCAAGCGCCTCGAACACGTTCATCTCCATCAGCATGAAGGCGATCAAGGTGTTGAACACCACCCAGACCACCCGGCCCGGATGGCTGTGGGTGATGCGCGAGAAGAAGTTGGACCAGGCCAGCGAGCCCGCATAGGCGTTGGTGACGTTGATCTTCAGCTGCGACAGCACCACGAACAGCGCGGTCACCGCCACCGCCCAGCCGTACTGCGGAAACACGTATTCGTAGGCCGCCAGGTACATCTGGTTCGGGTCGACCGCGCGCTCGGGCGGCACCATATGGGTGATGGCCAGATAGGCCAGCAGCGCGCCGCCCAGCATCTTCACCACACCCAGCAGCACCCAGCCTGGCCCGCCGGCCAGCACGCCCAGCCACCAGCGGCGCCGGTTGTGGGCTGTCTGCGCGGGCATGAAGCGCAGGTAGTCGGCCTGCTCCCCCATTTGGGTGATCAACGCAATGCCCACGGTGAGCGCCGCACCAAATGAGAGCATGTTGAAGCTATCGCCCTTACCAGATACACCAGCGTAGTGCGTGACGGCCGCAAATGCACCAGGTTCGCGCATCCACACATACGCAAACGGCACGACCAGCAACAGCAGCCACAGCGGCTGGGTCCAGACCTGCAGCCGGCTGATCATGGACACGCCGTGCGTCACCAGCGGAATCACCACCAGCGCGCAGATCAAATAACCCCAGCGCGGCGGTATGCCCAGCGACAGCTCCAGCGCATAGGCCATGACCGCGGCCTCCAGCGCGAAGAAGATGAAGGTGAAGGACGCGTAGATCAGCGAGGTCAGCGTGGAGCCAATGTAGCCAAAGCCCGCGCCGCGGGTCAGCAAATCCATATCCACACCAAAGCGGGCCGCGTAGATGCTGATGGGCAGGCCAGCCAGAAAGATGATCAGGCCGGTAACCACGATGGCCCAGAAGGCATTCACAAAGCCATGCTGCACCAGCAGGGTGGCGCCTACGGCCTCCAGAATCAGAAACGAGGCCGCGCCAAAGGCGGTGTTGGCGACCCGCCATTCCGACCATTTGCGAAAGCGCTGCGGCGCGAAACGCAGGGCGTAGTCTTCCAGCGTCTCGCTGGCCACCCAGCTGTTGTAGTCGCGCCGGACCTTCACCACATGCTGCGGTGGATCAAATGGGGGGGAGTTATCAGGGTCAAGCACCGCATGAGCGTCGCAGCTTTCAGGCCAGCCCCGGCCGCACTGATCGGCAGCGATCTGCGCCCGATGGCGTATGTGCGGGGCACATAGCTTGCTTAATAATGGTGATCGAACTGACGCCCTCTATCTAGCGAGCCTCCATGGAACTTACGCCACGCGTTCGGCCAGCTTATGCGGCCGCACGAGCTCACTAATTAACTATCGAGTGAAACGAGATGGAACTGACTCCTCGCGAAAAAGACAAGCTGCTGATCTTCACCGCCGCCCTGCTGGCCGAACGCCGCAAAGCCCGCGGCCTGAAACTGAACTACCCCGAAGCCATTGCCTTCATCAGCGCTGCTGTGATGGAAGGCGCGCGCGACGGCAAGAGCGTGGCCCAGCTGATGAGCGAAGGCCGCAACATCCTGGGCCGTGCCGACGTGATGGACGGCATCGCCGAGATGATCCCCGACATCCAGGTCGAAGCCACCTTCCCCGACGGCACCAAGCTGGTCACCGTACACCAACCCATTGTTTAATCCACCGGACGCCCACACCATGCGCACGCCCTCCCTACGCACTATTGTTTTGATAGCTTCTGCCGCAGTATCTACGGGTGCCAGCGCCCATTTAGGCACTGATGCTGGCGTACACCACTCGTTTCTGGACGGGTTGATGCACCCCTTGACCGGCATGGACCACATGGCTGCCATGCTGGCCGTGGGCCTGTGGAGCGCCATGACAGCACGCCGGGTCTGGCTGGCACCGATCTCTTTTGCAGGCATGCTGATGGTCGGCGCGCTGCTGGGCCTGGGCGGGCTGCAACTGTCGGGCGTGGAGCCGATGATCGCCGCATCGCTGCTGGTGCTAGGCCTGTTGGTCGCCACCAAGGCCCAGTTGCCCAGCCTGCTGGCAGCCGGCGTGGTCGGCGTGTTTGCCGTGTTCCACGGCATCGCCCACGGCACCGAGCTGGCCGGCGGCGACAACGGCTGGGCGCCGCTGGTCGGCATGCTGGTCGCAACCCTGGGCCTGCACCTGGCCGGCGTGGCCATCGGCCTGGCGCTGCGCAGCTACCCTGCCTGGATGCGGCGCGTGGCCGGCGGCCTGGTGGCCGTGGTGGCGGTCCTTCCCGTCCTGTAAGGAGCCACAGCATGACCCCAGGCGAATTCTTGGTTGACGCGGGCGAGCACGCCCTGAACACCGGGCGGCGCAGCCTCACCCTGGTAGTCAGCAACACGGCCGACCGACCGATTCAGGTCGGCTCGCACTACCACTTTGCCGAAACCAATGGCGCACTCGGCTTTGACCGCGCCGCCGCCCAAGGCATGCGGCTGAACATCGCCTCCGGCAGCGCAGTGCGCTTCGAGCCCGGCCAGCAGCGCACGGTGGAGCTGGTGGATTTCGCGGGCGACCGCACGGTGTATGGCTTTCGCGGCCTCACGCAAGGAAAACTCTGATGGCAACGATAGGTAAACGCGCTTACGCCGAGATTTTTGGACCCACCACCGGCGACCGGGTGCGCCTGGCCGATACCGACCTGCTGATCGAGGTCGAAAAAGACTACACGCTGCTGGCTGGTGCCTACGGCGAGGAAGTGAAGTTCGGCGGCGGCAAGACCATCCGCGACGGCATGGCGCAAAGCCAGCGCATGAACAGCGAGGGCGCGGTGGACTGCGTGATGACCAATGCGCTGATCCTCGACCACTGGGGCATCGTCAAGGCCGACATTGGCCTCAAAGGCGGCCGCATCGTCGCCATCGGCAAAGCCGGCAACCCCGACGTGCAGCCCGGCGTGGACATCATCATCGGCCCGGGCACCGAAGTCATCAGCTGCGAGGGCAATATCGTCACCGCCGGCGGCATCGACAGCCACATCCACTTCATCTGCCCGCAGCAGATCGAAGAAGCCCTGGCCAGCGGCGTCACCACCATGATGGGCGGCGGCACCGGCCCGGCCACCGGCACATTTGCCACCACCTGCACGCCCGGCCCCTGGAACATCGAGCGCATGCTGCAGGCGGCCGACGCCTTCCCCATGAACCTGGGCTTTCTGGGCAAAGGGAATGCCAGCCTGCCTGCAGCACTGCACGAGCAGATCAACGCCGGTGTGATCGGCCTGAAGCTGCACGAAGACTGGGGCACGACGCCGGCCGCCATCAGCAACTGCCTGGACGTGGCCGACGCCACCGACACCCAGGTCGCCATCCATTCCGACACGCTGAACGAGAGCGGCTTCGTCGAAAACACCATTGCCGCGACCAAGGGCCGCGGCCTGTGCGCCTTCCACACCGAAGGCGCGGGCGGCGGCCATGCACCCGACATCCTGCGGGTGGTCGGCGAGGCCAACTTCCTGCCCAGCAGCACCAACCCCACCATGCCGTACACCGTGAACACGCTGGACGAGCACGTGGACATGCTGATGGTCTGCCACCATCTGGACGCCAGCATCCCCGAAGACCTGGCCTTTGCTGAAAGCCGCATCCGCAAGGAAACCATTGCCGCCGAGGACGTGCTGCACGACCTGGGCGCCATCAGCATGATGAGCAGCGACAGCCAGGCCATGGGCCGGGTCGGCGAAGTCATCCTGCGCACTTGGCAGACGGCGCACAAGATGAAGACCCAGCGCGGTAGCCTGCCCGAAGACAGCAGCCGCAACGACAACTTCCGCGCCAAGCGCTACGTGGCCAAGTACACCATCAACCCGGCGATTGCCCACGGCATCAGCCACGAAGTCGGCAGTATCGAGGTTGGCAAATGGGCCGACCTGGTGGTCTGGAAGCCGGCCTTCTTCGGCGTCAAGCCGGCGCTGATCCTGAAGGGCGGCTTCATCGCCATGGCCGCCATGGGCGACCCGAACGCCAGTATCCCTACACCCCAGCCGGTGCATTACCGGCCTATGTTCGGCTCCTACGGCAGCGCCCTGGCGCGTGGCTCGCTGACGTTTGTGTCGCAAGCTGGGCTGAACGCTGGCATCAAGGACCGCTTCGGCCTGGCCAAAACCCTGAGCGCCGTGCACAACATCCGCGGCGTACGCAAGCAGCACATGGTGCACAACAGCTATCTGCCGAAAATGGAAATCGATGCCCAAACTTACAGCGTACGTGCCGACGGGGTGCTGCTGACCTGCGAAGCCGCAGTAAGCTTGCCGATGGCCCAACGTTACTTTCTTTTTTAATGCTCCAAACCTCCAAACTCATCTCCCAAGGCAAGGGTCTGGCCCCTGCCCTGCTGAAACGCGCCAGCACCATCGAACTCGACTGGGACGTACGGCAGAAAAGCCGCTTCGACGCCACCGACTCGCTGGGCCGGCAACTCGGCGTGTTCCTGCCACGCGGCACCCTGGTGCGCGGCGGCGACGTACTGGTGGCCGAAGACGGTTCGCTGGTGCGGGTACTGGCCGCGCCGCAATCGGTGCTGCTGATCACCGCTTGCGCGGAGCACGGCACGCCTTTCGACCTGACCCGTGCCGCCTACCACTTGGGCAATCGCCATGTGCCCATCGAGCTGCAACCCGACCATTTGAAAATCGAGCCCGACCATGTGCTGGCCGAGATGCTGCGCGCCATGCATTTGACGGTGGCAGAAGTCACCGTGGCGTTTGAGCCCGAAGGCGGGGCCTACGCTTCCGGCGGGCACAGCCATGGCCACGACCATGGGCACGCCGCGCCTAAGCCGATCAAGCCCATCACGATCCCGATTGCGGCAGCACCGCACGTCCACGGCCCGGGCTGCGGACACGACCATGGGCACGGCCATTCCCACTGAACCGATGATGGTGCGCAGAGTCCGCCCCCTGACACCGCCGCTACGCCGCCGCCCTGCCAGAGCCGTTCAGCCCAGTGCCAGCCGGCCAGAAGCGGCCACGCCCAGCCTGCTGCAGCTGATCTGGCTGGCGTCCCCGGCTTTGCCAGTGGGCGGGTTTTCGTACTCGGAAGGGCTGGAAGCGGCCGTAGACCGTGCGGGAGTAGCTACAGAAAGCAGAGCATCCGACTGGCTGATAGACCAGTTGCACATCACGCTGATGCGCGGCGACCTGGCGGCCATCGCCAAAGCCATCCCGGCCTGGCGCCGCGGTGCCATCGATTCTGTGGCCGAACTCAATGCCTGGGTGCTGCAAACCCGCGAAACCAGCGAGTTCCGCGCCCAGGCCGAGCAAATGGGCCGTTCCCTGCTGGACTGGCTGCGCAACCACAACACCGCCACGCCAGACCATATTGCCGCCTGCGCCAGGATGCAGCCCACCTACCCCATCGCTTACGCGCTGGCCGCGGCCGCCACCCAGGCCCCGCTGCGCGACTGCCTGCTGGCCTACGCTTTCGGCTGGGCCGAGAACATGACCCAGTCGGCGATCAAGTCCGTGCCCCTGGGCCAGAGCGCCGGCCAGCGCATACTGGCACGACTCGCGGCCGACATTCCCGCCGCCGTAGACCAGGCCATCCAGCTCCCAGACAGCCAGCGCCAGGCGTTTTCGCCGATGCTGGCAATCCTTTCCTCCCAGCACGAAGTGCAATATTCCAGACTGTTTAGATCATGAGCACACTGCACCACATCGCAAATCGCACCAAGAAACTCCCCCCGCTGCGCGTCGGCATCGGCGGCCCGGTGGGCTCGGGCAAGACCACCTTGCTAGAAATGCTGTGCAAGGCCATGCGCGACAAGTACGACCTGGTGGCCATCACCAATGACATCTACACCAAGGAAGACCAGCGCCTGCTGACCGTCAGCGGCGCCCTGCCCGCCGACCGCATCATGGGTGTGGAAACCGGTGGCTGCCCGCACACCGCCATCCGCGAAGACTGCTCGATCAACCTCGAAGCCATTGACCGCATGCTGGTCGAGCACCCGAATGCCGACATCGTGTTTGTGGAAAGCGGCGGTGACAACCTGGCCGCCACCTTCAGCCCCGAGCTCAGCGACCTGACCATCTACGTGATCGACGTGGCGGCCGGCGAGAAAATCCCGCGCAAAGGTGGCCCCGGCATCACCAAGAGCGACCTGTTCGTGATCAACAAAACCGACCTGGCGCCGCATGTGGGCGCAAACCTGGACATCATGGAATCCGACACCCGCCGCATGCGCAGCAGCGGCCAGGGCGTCAAGCCGTTTGTGATGACCAATCTGAAAACCCTGACCGGGTTGGCCGAGGTGGTTTCCTTCATCGAGACAAAGGGCATGCTGGCCTCGTAAAATCAAGGGCTTAGCAAGTTTCACCGCTGACAGCGGTGCGTTCCCATGACCTATAGCGTCAAAGAGATTTTCTACACCCTGCAAGGCGAAGGCGCCCAGACAGGTAGCCCTGCCGTGTTTTGCCGCTTTGCGGGCTGCAACCTCTGGACCGGCCGCGAAAGTGACCGCGCCACCGCGGTCTGCCGCTTCTGCGATACCGACTTTGTGGGCACCGACGGCACCCTAGGCGGCAAATTTGCCACAGCCGACGCGCTGGCCGACCTGATAGAAGCCCAATGGCCGGCGGGCGACACGCAGAACCGGCTCACCGTGCTAACAGGCGGCGAACCGCTATTACAAGTCGACGCCGAACTGGTTGCCGCCCTGCACGCCCGTGGCTTTCGCATCGCCGTGGAAAGCAATGGCACGGTACGCGCCCCCGAGGGCATTGACTGGCTCTGCATCAGCCCCAAGGCCGGAGCGCCCTGGATACAGCAGCAGGGCCAGGAGCTGAAAGTGGTCTGGCCACAATCGGGCATGGACCTGGGCACATTGGTCAGCACCGGCCAGTTCACCCACCGCTTCCTGCAACCCATGGACGGCCCCGAACAGGCGGCCAATATGACACTCTGTATAGACACCTGCATGCAGCACCCCGCCTGGCGCCTGAGCATCCAGACCCACAAGATCAGTGGTATCCGCTGATTCGCCCATCTTCGTTTCCGATTGACCCCCATGCAGCTGACCATCAGCCAACGCTTCTACTTTGATGCCGCCCACACGCTTCAACGCGAAATTGAAACCGAAGGCAGCCGCCGCATCCATGGCCATACCTACCATGCAGAGGTCAGCGTGACGGGACCGCGTGATCCCGTCAATGGCATGGTGCTGGATTTAGGTTTTTTACGTCAACGCCTGGAAACTGTGCGCGAGCAGCTGGACCACCACCTGCTAGACGAAGTGCCCAAGCTTGGTACGCCCACGCTAGAGAACCTTTGTAGCTTTATTGCAGAGCAACTTTCGGGTGTCCACCCCCCCGTCAGTCGGGTACGGGTTTGGCGCGACGCCATTGGGGATGCTTGCACTTTGGACATCCCCTAAATGGCGTACGTTTTGTAACGCTGGGGTAAATACCAAGGTTAGAATCATGGGCTTGGAAGCGTGGCAGAGTGGTCGATTGCACCGGTCTTGAAAACCGGCGACCCGCAAGGGTCCGTGAGTTCGAATCTCACCGCTTCCGCCATATCTGGGAAAAGTCCATAGTGTGCAAGAAAAGCTAAGTCCGTGTGACTTGCCTGTAACGTCTTCACCTTCGGCATCAAGCAATTCGAGTTCATTAGCGTGCCTTTGGGCTTAATGGGTTCTATACCAACAATAGCCATAAGCACGCAAAAACAGCACAAACATCTGATGTGCAGATGGTCGAATCCCACTCCACTAAAGAAATTTCACTGAAATGAGTCTTCTGCTGTTCTGCACGCTTGAGCCCCTTTACCTGAAGCCCCGTACACCCATCCGCAGATACGGCTTCTTCGCCTCTACATTCACGATGCCGCTCGCATGAACCCGCATATCGCGCATCCGACCTCCCTTTCGGCTTTAGCACGTAGCCTCTGGCTTCATCGCCAACTCATTCTGCAAATGACCAAGCGCGAAGTGCTGGGCCGCTATAAGGGTTCAGCATTCGGTATGGCATGGTCGTTTTTCAATCCGGTATTCATGCTGGTTGTCTATACATTTGTATTCTCTGAGATCTTCAAATCCCGCTGGGGTGGGGAAGGCGGCAACGACAGCAAGACCCAATTCGCCGTATTGCTGTTTGTAGGCATGATTGTGTTGAACTTGTTCAACGAAGTTTTGAATCGTGCACCAGGCTTAGTAGTAGGCAATGTCAACTACGTCAAAAAAGTGGTTTTCCCTGTAGAAATTTTGCCCGTTGTCGCAACGGGCGCCGCCTTGTTTCATAGCCTGGTAAGCCTTGGCGTGTTACTCCTAGCATTCGCCATTTTCAACGGCTATGTGCACTGGACTGCAGCTTTAACCCCGTTTGTGCTGCTTCCCCTCGTAATCCTAGCCACTGGTATTGCCTGGATGCTTGCATCTTTAGGTGTATTTTTGCGTGATATCGGCCAAACTATCGGTGTATTTACGACCATTCTGATGTTCCTCTCGCCTGTATTTTTTCCGGTATCCGCTGTTCCGGAGCGATTTAGGCCATACATCATGGCTAATCCTCTGACATTCATAATCGAGCAGGCACGTGAAGTGCTGATTTGGGGACATATGCCAAACTGGGCGGGCTTAAGTGTGTACACCGCCGCGGCTACCGCGATAGCTTGGGCAGGCTACGCTTGGTTTCAAAAAACCAAGAAGGGCTTTGCGGATGTCCTCTAACAATATTGTGATTCGCGTTAAAAATCTTAGTAAATGTTACGAAATTTATAACGCGCCAAGAGATCGACTAAAACAATTTCTTCTACCCCGCTTGCAGACCCTAATCGGTCGCGTGGTCAAGCAGTATTTTCGCGAATTTTGGGCAATCAAGGATTTATCGTTTGAAATCAAAAAAGGCCAAACAGTAGGAATTATTGGGCGCAATGGTGCCGGCAAGTCAACCCTACTGCAAATAATTTGTGGAACATTGACGCCAACGAGTGGATCGATTGAGATAAATGGCCGCGTCGCGGCTCTGCTGGAACTGGGTGCTGGTTTTAACGGGGAATTTACCGGTCGTGAAAATATTCAGATGTATGGCGGGGTTCTAGGACTGAGTTCTGAAGAGATAGCGGCACGCTTTGATGACATCACCGATTTTGCCGATATTGGTGATTTTCTGGATCAACCGGTCAAAACGTATTCATCGGGCATGTACGTCCGTTTGGCCTTTGCTGTGGTAATTCATGTGGATGCTGACGTGTTGATCGTTGATGAAGCATTAGCGGTGGGAGATATTGCATTCCAGGCAAAATGCATGATGGCGTTGAAACGCCTTATGGATGACGGGGCTACTGTTTTGTTTGTGAGCCACGATACTTCTAGTGTGCGAAACCTTTGCCAAAAGGTTTTGTGGCTGGATGCTGGAAAGTCCAAGGCTTTCGGCGATCCAGAAAAAATTATCGGAAATTATGTAGCGGAATCGCATTTAACGATAAATAGCCACCTGGCTAAAGTGCGTCCAGCAACGAATGAGCACGTGGCAACTGAAAACGCCAAGCTCAAAGATCCGTTGCTCTCTATGGAGCCGCATATCTCATTCGCCAAAGGCTGGCGTCGCTATGGAGATGGTCGAGCCTATATTAGAAATGTGTTTTTCTTGAATGAACAGGAAAAACCATTTGAGACGCTGCAACTGCACGAGAAATTTTTTATCAGGTTCTCGGTTTTTGCTGAAAGCTATATAGAGCGGCCGGTTTTTGGGTTTTCTTTTCGAGACCTAAAAGGTAATCAAGTCATCAGCTCTATGACCACCAACTACCGAAATTGTCACGTCCCTAGTCTGCCGGCCGGCCAGGCTTTCATCGTGGAAATTTCCGGTGAAAATGTGTTGGCACAAGGTACCTACACACTTACATTGGGTATGGAAAATATGGTTGAGCGAAATTTGGCACATGAATATATTGATGTTGTTGAAAATGCCATCACCTTTCAGAGTAGTTTTGGTAATGATGCTCACGATATTTTCCCTGGGCTAGTGTGGAAGCAGATGGAAATTAAAATTAAAAACGCAGGGGTGTCTTTGGTGTCAACTGATCATGTTGCGCTCACCTGAGTTTGTCTTGAATTTAACAAGAGATTTTTGGAATTTCCATGCCTAAGGACTATAAGTTTTTTGAATATCTGACATATGAAGATTTTCAGGCAATGGCGCTGAATCAAGAGTTATCTTCTTTTGAGAAAATAGGATTTCCTGATGCGTATCGCGATTTATACGAACAGCATATTTTTGAGGATTTGCAGTTAAAGCTGCCCGCCTTATTGCAGCGTGATTCGGTTATTTTTGATATTGGCTGCGGTTGCAGTACTCTGCCGAATCTGCTGACTCAGCGTGCAATTGAATTGAATCAAAAACTTATTTTGCTTGACTCGTTTGAAATGCTAAGTCAATTGCCGGAGAGTGGGTCGGCTTTGATCAGAAAATTTCCCGCCCGATATCCAGACTGCCCCGACCTTTTGGAAGAGTTGAAAGGGCGTGTCGACGCTGCTGTTGTTTATTCAGTCATCCAGTATGTGTTTGCCGAGGGAAACATATTTGATTTTCTCGATCAAACGCTTGAACTCTTGACCCCGGGTGGTCGAATTTTGATTGGAGATATACCTAATATCTCTATGAGGAAACGTTTTTTTTCCAGTGATGCTGGAATTAAAAGCCATCAAGATTTTACGAATTCAAATGATATTCCAAACATCGAATTCAATAAGATTGAAGCAAAGCAGATCGATGATTCAATCATGATGAGCATCGTACAGCGGGCGCGGGCTGCTGGATTTCATGCATTCTTATTGCCACAGGCAAAAAACTTGCCTATGTCAAATCGAAGAGAAGATATTTTGATTGTCCGACCGTGAGAACAACATGGTAAAAACAAAAAAACTGATCATCGTTGGCGACTCAGCTTTTGCCGAAGTAGCGCATGAATATTTTGATGCGGACTCTGAGTACGAGGTAGTAGCCTTTAGCGTCGAGCAGGCCTTTCTCAAGAACCAGGAAATGCGTGGTCTACCTGTCGTGTCATTTGAGAGCTTGGAAACCCGCTTCGATCCAAATACGCATGAGATTTACGTGGCCGTGGTGTATACCCAACTCAACCGCTTGCGTTCTCGGTTGGCGCAGGCTGCCAAAACCAAGGGTTTTAGGTTGGCGTCCTATGTCAGCTCTCGTG
This sequence comes from Rhodoferax sp. OV413, assembly GCF_900104385.1. Classification (GTDB taxonomy): domain Bacteria; phylum Pseudomonadota; class Gammaproteobacteria; order Burkholderiales; family Burkholderiaceae_C; genus Rhodoferax_B. The sequence goes on from NZ_FNJA01000004.1 coordinate 332,395, forward strand.
CCTTTGTCTGGAGAAATGTAAAAATCGGCGAGCATTGCTTTATCTTTGAAGACAACACAGTGCAGCCCTTTGTGTGCATTGGTGACAACGTTGTGCTCTGGAGTGGCAATCACATTGGGCACCATTCAAAAATTGGCAGTAACTGTTTTATCTCCTCGCACGTGGTGATTTCGGGTTTTTGCGACATTGGTGAAAATTGTTTTATCGGTGTCAATGCCGCCATTGCCAACAACGTCGATATTGGACGTGACAATTGGATCGGCCCCAGTTCGACCATTATGAAAAACACCGAAGCGGGTGCTTTGTTCGTGACGAAGCAGTCAGAGATGGCTAAGGTGTCGGCCCCGCGCTTTTTCAAGCTGAGGGACTAAGGTATGCGTTGGGAAAAAATGGGACTGGTTTACGGTCCTGACGGATCGTTACCGTGGGCCCAATCGCACGCGATGATTCCTACGCCAGTTACGTTGAATTCCGACGTCGTGCGGGTGTTCATAACGTGCTGCGATGCCCAGGGAATTAGCCGTCCTGGTTATGTCGATATCTCTGCACATGACCCCCTTAAGGTTCTGCGGGTGTCTGAGTCACCTTTACTCGATATCGGACAATCCGGCACCTTTGACGAAAATGGTGTCCTAGCTTGTTCCGTTATCAAGTTAGACGACGGACGAATGTTCATGTATTACGCGGGTTTTGAGTTGGGGACGAAAATCCGCTATCGGTTGCTCACTGGGTTGGCCGTCAGTACGAATAACGGGGAAACATTCGAGCGCTATTCGACAACGCCGATTTTGGAGCGAACCCCTGATGAGCTTTTTTTCCGCGGCGGCCCATGCTGTCTCTTTGAGGGGGGGCGTTTCCGACTTTGGTACGTCGCAGGCAGCACATGGACGAACATAGATGGCAAACCTATGCCAGTCTATGAAGTGCGCTATGCAGAATCTACTGATGGTATCCACTGGCCGTCCAAAGGTTGCACACAAATCGAAATTAGCGATTCTGATGAACATGGTTTTGGGCGCCCATATGTAAGCAAAAAACTTGATGGCAGCTATCAAATGCACTATTCGGTAAGACGCAGATCCTTGGCCGCCTATCGTCTTGGTTACGCGACTTCTCCCGACGGCAAAAGTTGGCAACGTCAAGACGAGCAGCTCAATCTTGATGTTTCGCCCTCGGGCTTTGATTCAGACGCCATCATGTACGCGGTGCCCTTCGAAATGGGTGGTGAGACCTATTTGTTTTACAACGGCAATAACTTTGGATCTCAAGGTTTTGCCGTGGCGCGCCTGGAGACCGCATGACGATCCAGGTGCGGCCTTTCGAGGCCAGGGATGCCGACGAATGGGATTCCTACTGCGGTCAAGCCTTGCAGGGAACCTTTCTGCATACTCGCCGATTTCTGTCCTATCACGGTGATCGCTTTGTCGATCAATCATTGATTCTCGAGCGCGACAAGAAATGGGTTGGTCTGTTTCCAGCGGCGTCTGACCCTGCCCATGGTGAATGCATCATTTCCCACCCTGGCATCACCTATGGCGGCCTGCTTCATTGCGGGCAGCTACAAGGGGCTTCTGCCATGGAGGCGCTGCAGCAAATTCAGGCCTATTACCGACAACAGGGCTTCCAGGAAATCTTGTACAAAGCCGTGCCTGCGATTTACCACAATGCACCCGCACAGGACGATTTATACGCGCTGTTTCGGTTGGGGGCGGTCAGGGTGCGTGCTGATCTCAGCTGCACAATCGATCTGCAGCAGCGGCTGCGAGTCAGTTCAAGACGAGGGCGCAGTCTAAGAAAGGCGCTTGCGGCCGGGATTGAAACGGCAGAGGGGCACATCTTTCTGCCTGCCCTTTGGGAGGTATTGGCTGACAATCTTCAGCGCAAACACCAAGCCGTACCTGTTCACAGTTTGGCGGAGATCAGTCTTCTCGCGGAGCGCTTTCCGCAAAACATCCGCTGCGTCGTTGCCCGTTGGCAGCAAAAAATCGTTGCTGGGGTGCTGTTGTTCAATACCCCCGGCGTGCACCACGCCCAATACATCGCCTCCAGTGCTGAAGGTTATCGGTTGTCTGCGCTCGATGCCATTTTTGACGACTGCATTAACACGGCCATCGAGGCCGGGTGTCGTTGGTTTGATTTTGGTACTAGCAATGAACAGGGCGGGACTATCCTGAACAATAGCCTGTATGAATTCAAGTCAGAATTCGGTGGAGGCGGTGTCGTGCATGAGTTTTATACATTGCGATCAGCTGAAGGATTTTGACCATGTCTATTCAACAATGTAATTTGATCGAACTTCCTAAAATCACTGATCCGCGTGGGAACTTGTCATTTATTGAAGGCGAAAAGCATATCCCGTTTGATATTAAGCGGGTTTTCTATTTGTATGACGTCCCCGGTGGGTCTGATCGCGGATCCCATGCGCACAAAACCTTGCATCAATTCATTGTCGCCATGTCGGGAAGTTTTGATGTGGTATTAGACGACGGCTACGAGCAAAAAAGAATAACGCTTAACCGATCCCATTATGGTCTTTATGTATGCCCCATGATTTGGAGCTTTTTGGATAACTTCTCGTCAGGCGCCGTCTGCATGGTTTTGACATCCGCATATTTTGATGAGGCTGACTACATTCGTGACCATACTAAATTTCTAGCCGAGGCCAAAAAAGCATGAGAGTTCCGCTGCTGAACATGAAGGCACCGCATGAAGAGCTGGCCGATGAAATGCAGACCGCGTTCACGCGGGTATTGAAATCCGGTTGGTACATCCTCGGCCAAGAGGTTTCAGCGTTTGAGGCCGAGTTTGCCGGGTACTGTGAGTCCCAGTACTGCGTCGGTGTCGGTAATGGCCTAGACGCTTTGCATTTGCTGTTGCGCGCTTACGATGTTGGCGCAGGTGACGAGGTGATCGTGCCGTCGAACACCTACATCGCCACTTGGTTGGCCGTTGAATATGCTGGTGCAACGCCTGTCCCCGTCGAGCCAGACGACCGAACCTACAATATCGACCCAGCCAAGATTGAGGCCGCCGTTTCGTCGAAAACCAAAGCCATCCTCGTGGTGCATCTGTATGGTCAGACGGCTGATATGGATCCGATCAATGCTATCGCTCAAAAGCACGGCTTAAAGGTCATAGAGGACGCGGCGCAAGCCCATGGCGCGAAGTACAAAGGTCGTCCTGCAGGCTCGCTGGGAGATGCTGCTGGTTTCAGTTTCTATCCGGGGAAAAATTTGGGGGCATTGGGGGATGCTGGGGCAATCACCACCAATGACGCCGGAGTTGCCGAAAAAGTCAGAGTGCTGGCGAATTACGGCTCCGAAATAAAATACAAAAACAGTGTGAAGGGATTTAATTCGCGCCTGGACGAGCTGCATGCGGCTTTTCTTCGCGAGAAACTGAAAGTTGTTGATGCATGGAATACACGGCGTGTATTGGCCGCTGAACGTTATATCCATGCGCTGCAAAAAACAGCCTTGAAGCTGCCATATGTGCCGGAGACATGCCAGCCTGTCTGGCATCAGTTTGTGATCGAAGCGCCGCAGCGCGATGCGTTGCAAAAATATCTCACTGACGCCCAGATCGGCACCTTGATCCATTACCCCATTCCGCCCCACCTGCAAGAGGCATATGCCTCTTCGGGATGGCGTCGTGGTGATTTTCCGCTTGCCGAGCGTATGGCTGAGCACGTTCTGAGCCTGCCCATGGGGCCGCATCTGGCGCCAAACGAAATTGACTACGTCTGCCAGAAATTGATTGATGCCATTTAAATGCAAGTCGTAGAACAGAGAAAAGGTCTGATTTCTGTACTGGAATCAAACGTACACGCTGGTGTTAAGAGAGGAGAGTTTGGGAAGGCACTTGAGGCCGTTCGAACCTTTGCAGAAGACATCATCTTCGACCCAGCGTCCGTGGCGAAGGTGTTTGTCAGTTCCGAGCTGGACTTCTTGTGCAAGCACATCGGAGAGACAAAAGCCAGAGGCTTGCTGACCCAACCGGTTCAGGGGGGAGTGGGCACGCTGATTCTGGCGAGCGAGATTTCGAAAGCCGGGGGGCACAACGAACTGATCAAAGATATCGTTCGGTTGCATCTCTTTGAGAACCCGGTCAGCCTTCTGCTGACTGACTGCTTTTCGCGAGTGGACTCAAAGCTTTGTGAGGACTTTTCGCTTGAAAATGGTCTTCCTGTGGAGGTGCTGTCTGGTCGAGACGAAGAAGAAAAATTTTCGAATATTCTTCAACTGATTTACTCTCGACCAATTAAAAATCTGGTTCTGCTCACCCACAATCAAGATGCCCTGGGTGTTGCGGCTGCCTTTGCCGCAAAGACGTCGGGTTGGGCCCAGGAGGTGGTGTTTGTCCACCATGGTGATCACCATTTGAGTCTGGGTGCTGCGACCACGGAGTTCATTCATGTGGACCCACATCAGATGGGGTATTTCCACTGCAAGAATGAGTTGGGCCATGCCCTAAATCACTATTGGCCCTTGACGGTCAATCTCAAGGCGATCCAGCCGCGAAACATTCCTTTTCTAAGCCAAGGCCGTCTGGTGACCTGTTCCAGCGGCCGGCCGGAAAAGTTCGAGCAGGGTGCGTACCTGTATGACTATTGGACGCTGATTCCGCAGTTGTTGGCTCGTAGCCAAGGCGTTCACGTGCACATCGGTGAATTGCACGCAGGGCAACACGAAAAACTACTCGCCAGTCTGGCGGATCAGGGCATACCTGCCGACCGTTTCATCCATGTACCTTGGGTTGACTCGATAGCCAATGCACTGGTAGCGCAGCGGGTCGATCTTTACATATCATCGTTTCCTCTCGGTGGGGGCAAGGCGACGCTGGAGGCAATGGCTTCGGGTACGCCTCTTTTGATGCACGAGAGCTACCGCTCGCGGTTTCACGGAGGCGTAGATATCGCTTATACCGGCGCCTTGGTGTGGCGCGACGAGGCAGAGTTTCTGAGCGCCATCGAAGGGCTCGATACCGACGTATTGCGCTTGCATTCTGCAATGGCGAAATCTCATTATGAGAAATTCCATGATGAGCATATCCTGGTCCGTTGTTGTGACTTCTCCCGCCCCGTCGATGCACAGCTGATTCCACCTCTGCGTGTCTACCGCGAAAATGTTTTTCAGCGCTTTCTAGACGAACTCAGAACCAAAGAGCTCGGGCTGCAATCCAAGCTGCGTTTGATTGATGCGCAGCGCGAGGAACTGGTCAAGTACGAAGTGCAATCGCAAACCTTGAGTGCGCAATGGGAGCAAGCGGAGCGGGGAGCGCGGGCGTTGGAGCTTGATCTGGGCATACAGCGCAGCCAGGTCGCACATTTGGAGAAACAAGCCGCAGCCATGGCAGATAGCATGCTTGCCGCCGAGGCCAAAGCACAGTCCGATGGCGAGCGTATTTATGGGCTGACCAGCGAGGTGTCGGCTCTGCGCAGTTCGACGAGTTGGCGCATCACGAAACCGATCCGAATGCTATCGGACCTACGAAAAAATCGTCCAATAATCTTAAATATTCGCCATTTGATTTCGCGGGCCGGGATTGCGCGTGGGTTCAAAATGCGAGTGAAACGTTATTTAGTGGCGGAAAAGAGCCTGCCACCAAATTTCGATGGCGCAACCTATCTGAAGTTGAATCCGGATTTGGCCGCGGCCGGTGTCGACGCGGGTGATCACTTTTTGCTGCACGGCCGCAACGAAGGCCGGCTCTGGGCACTCCCCGCGGTTGATTTTTCAAAGAGCCCGCAGTTCGTGACAGGACAGGAGGCCGTGCTTGTGGTGAGTCACGAGGCGTCGCGCACCGGAGCCCCTATCCTGAGCTTCAACTTGGTGCAATCGCTGGTCAGGAAGTACAACGTTGTGGCGCTGCTGTTAGGGGGCGGAGATCTGCTCGACGCCTTTAAGGCCACTGGCGCAACGGTTTGTGTCGCGCCCTCAGTGCGTGGTAATCCTTTTGTGGCGCATCATGTGGGCAGTCAGTTGTGCCGGGAGTTTGATTTCAAGTTCGCACTGGTCAATAGCATCGAATCGCGTTACCTGCTGCCGGTTCTGGCCGAGCATTTTGTGCCGACCATTAGCCTAGTGCATGAGTTTGCGTCGTACACCCGGCCCAAAAGTGCTTTCGGAGATGCCTTGTTCTGGTCGAGTGAGGTGGTGTTTTCCGCCAACGTAACTAAGGAAAATGCGTTCTCAACCTTTCCCGATCTGGATGCGGTGGCGGTCCATGTCATGCCGCAGGGCAAGTGCTTGTTGCCAGCTTCGGCGCAGGACGCCGCAGCGGAGCAGCAGGAGGCGACAAAACTACGCCGGCTGATACGGCCTGCGGGGCTCGATGAGGACACTCTGGTAGTGTTGGGCGCCGGTTTTGTGCAGTTGCGCAAGGGCGTGGACTTGTTTCTAGAATGTGCAGCACGTGTCCAGCGCCTAGCCGGAGCGCGCAAAGTTCGCTTTGTCTGGATCGGCAGCGGTTATGACCCGGACCATGACGTTGCTTATTCCGTCTACTTGCATGACCAGATCCGACGCGCCGGGCTAGAAAACCATGTCGCCTTTCTCGGTGAGACTTCTGCCATCGAGGCGGCCTACGACGAGGCTGATGTTCTGCTGCTGTCCTCTCGGCTGGATCCGCTGCCAAATGTGGCGATTGATGCCATGTCAGTCGGCGTGCCTGTGGTCTGCTTCGACAAAACCACCGGCATTGCCGACTTTCTGCAGGCCAGCGGACTGGCGGAAACCTGCGTCGCCGCTTACCTGGATACCGCCGATGCGGCCGAGAAAATTCTTCGTTTCTCTTCCGTGCCCGGTTTGCTCGAAAAGGTTGGTGCTAAATGCCGCGAAGCGGCCCTGCAGTATTTCGACATGGAGCGCTACGTTCAGAATCTTGAGGCGCTTGCCCATGCCGTTGGCCAACGCACTCTACGCGAAAAAAGTGACTACCAGGCTGTGCTTGCCGCAGAGGTGTTGCGCTCCGATGTGGCCTGTTACCCGGATGCGCTCCCGTCATCACAGTTAGCGCGTCGTTATGTGCGCGCCTGGGCCAGTGGCATCGGGCGGCGCAAGCCGTTCCCTGGGTTCCACCCGGGCATCTACCAGGAACGGCATGGCCTCGCCGTGTCCGGCGCGGATCCCTTGGCCGACTATTTACAGTCTGGTCAACCTGATGGAGCCTGGAGTTATCCCGTGATCACGCCTCTCGATGGGCCGATCACCGTGGCCCACGATGGCCTGCGGCTGGCACTGCACGTCCATGCCTACTATGTTGACCTGCTGCCGGAGATCATCCAGCGTCTGGGCCTGAACCAGCACCGGGCGGATTTGTTCATCAGCGTCAAAGATGAGGCGGCGCTCGAGCTGGCAAAGACCTATCTGGCGACCTATCCCGGCCGCGTGGCTGCGATGCGGGTGGTGCCAAACCGTGGCCGGGATATCGGCCCATTTTTGACGGACTTCCTGCCGGCAATACTGACGTCCTACGACCTGGTGGGCCACATCCATACCAAAAAGAGCAAGGATGTCAAAGACGAAAACATGGGGAAGACCTGGTTCCATTTTTTGATGGAAAACCTGATTGGCGGCGCCTCCGGGCCGATGATGGACATCATCGTCGACCGTTTGCAGAAAGATGCGTCCATTGGCATGGTCTTCCCGGACGACCCCTATATCACCGGCATCGAAAAGAATGGAGACATTGCGGTCGCCATCGGCAAGAACATGGGCATCTCCAACATTCCCATTCATTTTGTCTACCCTGTCGGAACCATGTTCTGGTCCAGAACGGCCGCTTTGAAGCCGATGGATGATCTGCAATTGCGTTGGGAAGACTATCCTGAAGAGCCGCTTCCTTACGACGGAAGTTTGTTGCACGCCCTGGAGCGCTTGGTCGCGCTGGCGTTGCCGTCTGGTGGCTGGAAAATCGCAGCCACGAACATCCACGGTGTATCACGATGAAGATTGCTATTTTTGGCGGCGGTGGATTCATCGGCTCTGCCATTGCGGACCGCCTGCTGCAGGATCGTCACGAACTACGTGTGTTCGAACGCCCTCGCGTAGCGCCGTATCGCGCTTTCGCTGCCGATGAAAAGGTGGAGTGGCTCACGGGCGACTTGATGAGTGTGCATGACGTCAGCACCGCCATCAGCGGCGTGGATGTGGTTCTGCACCTGGTGTCGACCACGTTGCCCAAAAGTTCAAACGACGATCCGATCTACGACGTGCAGAGCAACCTGGTGGCCACCCTCCAGTTGTTGAATGCAATGGTGGCGCAGAAGATCAAGAAGATCGTTTTCATTTCATCGGGCGGCACGGTCTATGGCAATCCAAGTTACCTGCCGATCGATGAAAAGCACCCAACAGAACCACTGGTGTCTTACGGCATCACCAAATTGGCGATTGAGAAATACCTCCTGATGTACCAGGGCCTACATGGCATCAAGGCCAACATCATGCGGGTGTCCAATCCCTTCGGCAATCGGCAGCGCGTGGAAACCGCGCAAGGAGCGGTGGCAGTGTTTCTGAGTAGGGCCATCCAGGGTCAGCCAATCGAGATCTGGGGCGATGGCAGCGTGTCGCGGGATTACCTATACGTCAGCGATGTGGCGGACGCCTTTGCCAAAGCGGTGACCTACGACGGTCCGAAATCCGTGTTCAACATCAGCTCGGGTCAAGGCACTAGTCTCAACGACGTCATAGGATTGATTGAGCAGGTATTGGGAACACCGATGGTGAGGAACTACCGCCCCGGGCGAGCGTTTGATGTGCCCGTCAGTATTCTGGACAACACACTGGCCCGCGACGAGTTGGGCTGGTCGCCAAAGATCAGCCTGAAAGAAGGTATTGTGCAAACGGCAGCGTACATGCGGCGTTTGATTGAGAAATGAGTGTTCCCATGCCTTTTAAGGCCTCCATCATCATCCCGACCAAGAATGCGGGTCTCCCCTTAAAGTCTGTTCTGGACGCCGTGCTGCGCCAGGAGATTGACGGTGCATTCGAGGTGCTTGTCGTCGACTCCGGTTCTTCCGACGGCACTGTCGAATTGGTTCGGCAATATCCGCAGATTCGGTTGATCGAAATCGAATCGCGCGAATTCGGTCATGGCAAGACGCGTAATTTCGCCATCAGCAACACAACGGGTGAGTTCATCGCCATGATCACCCACGACGCACTGCCCTTGCATTCCCGTTGGCTCGCCGAGCTACTCAAGACTGCTGAAGCCGACGCGCGGATTGCCGGGGTTTTTGGTCGGCATGTGGCCTACCCAGAGGCCACAATCTTCACACAGCAGGAGTTGGTGGCACATTTCCAGGTTTTTTTGGCGCGGCCCGTGGTGGAACTCGATGACCCGGTGCGCTATGCCAACGAAGAGGGCTATCGGCAGTATCTTTATTTCTTCTCGGATAACAATGCCTTGCTGCGACGGACAGTCTGGCAGGAAATCCCCTACCCCGAGGTAGATTTTGCGGAAGACCAGGCTTGGGCACGGTTGATCATCGAGGCCGGCTACCGCAAGGCTTATGCGCCCGACGCCGTCGTAGCCCACTCCCACGACTACGGCTTTGTCGAGCGCTTTCAACGCAGCTTTGACGAGTCATATGCGCTGCGTCGGCTGTTCGACTATCAGCACGGCACGGGCCTGCGGCATGCGCTGCGTGCCTTCGTCGGCCTCACTCTGCGAGACGTTCGTTTTGCCTACAGAACAAAACTCTACAAGAGCCACTGGCGACAAGTTGCTGCCATGCCTGTGAGTAATTTCATGCGCGTGATGGGATATTTCTTGGGGAGTCAGGGTTCTCGCATACCAAGACCGATACAGCGTTGGCTGTCAAGAGACCAGCGACTTCTGGCCATATCGTCTCTGAAACACGCGGAATGAACGTTGTACTGCGTAAGTTGTTGGTAGCCGTTCAATACCGTAGACAAAATGGTTGGAGTGCGTTGGCACGCCTTATCCACATGCGCTTATTGCACGAGAGCAGATTGTTCGGTAGGGTTTTTAACCCTCCAAAGATCGAAGTTACCGAGGGTAATTTTAAAAATGAGCGTGAGACTATTTTGATAGTCAGCCATGAGGCATCAAGAACTGGAGCTCCGATACTGAGCCTGAACATCGTTCAGCATTGCGTTAAGCACTACAACGTAGTCGCGCTTTGCCTAGAGCCAGGAATACTATCGGAGGCCTTTCGTCAGGCGGGGGCTATCACCATTATCTCGTCGGAGATACGGCGGCATTCGATGTTGGTCCAGCAGGCTCTAGAGGATCTATGTGGTCGGTTTAAATTCAAATATGCGCTGATTAACAGCATAGAGTCACGTGAAGTGTTGCCAGTGCTGGCCCAGCATTTCGTGCCAACAATCAGCCTGATCCATGAGTTTGCGTCGTACACGCGGCCGAGATCTGCATTCAGGGATACATTGTTATGGTCGACCGATGTAGTGTTCTCCGCTAGTGTCACCATGGAGAGCGCGTTGGCCGAATGTCCGGATTTTGGTAAGCGTGCGGCAAATATCTTGCCTCAGGGGCGATGTCTAGTGCCGGTCGGTGAGTTTGACGCAGTGCAACAGCAAGCCGAGAGTGCTCGTATTCGGCGGCTGATCAGGCCAGCACATCTAGCCAAAGACACTGTTGTGGTGCTGGGGGCTGGCTTTGTGCAGCTACGCAAGGGGGTGGATCTGTTCATCGAATGCGCCGCGCGGGTGCTGGGGTCACCAGACGGGGTGCGATGCCGGTTTGTCTGGGTCGGCAAGGGTTACGACCCGGAGCACGATGTGAGCTATTCGGTGTATCTGGCTGATCAGGTTCGGCGCGCCAATCTGCAAGATCACGTAGTGTTCATCGAAGAGACGACGGCCATCGAAGCAGCTTACGAAGAAGCGGACTTACTGCTACTGTCGTCAAGACTCGACCCACTGCCTAACGTTGCGATTGATGCCATGACGCACGCAGTGCCAGTTCTGTGCTTTGACAAGACGACCGGGATTGCAGACTTCCTCATCGAAAGTGGGTTGAAGGACGCTTGCGTTGCGCGATACCTAGATTGTGGGGAGATGGCTGAAAAAATTCGAGCTTTAGCACGAGCGCCCCAAGAGCGGGCGGCTGTGGCTGACCTCACGCGTATAGCGTCCAGTGCCTTCTTTCAAATGGGAAACTACGTAGCACGCTTGGAGTCATTGGCTCAAAACGTGTGCGAGCGCAACCGTCAAGAACAAGTGGACACGCAGACCATTTTGGACTCCGGGCTATTCCAGCGTGACTTCTGCTGCCCACCGCACGCACAGGGGCGAACGGTCGAAGCAGAAGTACGCGCCTATGTGCGAGCGTGGGCCAGTGGGATTGGCCGGCGTAAACCACAGCCCGGATTTCACCCCGGCATCTACCTGGAGCAGCACGGGTTGGCCGCGAAGACGTCCGACCCATTTGCAGACTATTTAAGAGCTGGTCGACCCGAGGGGCCGTGGCACTACCAGGTGATCGAATCGGGCTCAGCGCTGCGCCCAGTAATGATGGGGCAATCACGTGTGGCCTTGCATCTGCACGTGCATTATCCGGAGCTCCTCGTCCAGATTCTCGAAGGGTTGAAACACAACCACATCCGGCCGGACTTGTTTGTGAGCGTCAACTCTGAGGGGGTACGTGATGCGGTCATTCAAGAGTTAAAGGCTTATGCAGGGAGGGTGGTGGCGGTGGAGCTGGTGCCTAACCGGGGGCGAGACATCGGACCGTTGTTGACCACATTTGCATCGAAATTGCTGGGGCAGTACGACATCATCGGTCACTTACACACAAAGAAAAGTGCAGACGTGAAGGATGTGCGCATGGGGCAGTCGTGGTATCAGTTCTTGCTAGAGAACCTGCTCGGCAGCCCGGCGGCAGGATCGATGGCAGATACTATTTTGGCGTCCATGCAAGCAGATACCTCTATTGGTATGGTGTTCCCAGACGATCCGCACATTCTGGGGCTGACGGGGAATCGGCAGGAGACTGAATCACTCGCACTGAAGTTGGGTGTTCAGGTGCTGCCGGAGCACTTCAACTTTCCAGTAGGGTCAATGTTTTGGGCTCGAACGGCAGCGTTGGAGCCGCTAATGCAATTTGGATGGAGTTACGCGGACTACCCGGAAGAACCCTTACCCTACGACGGCACAAGGCTGCACGCGGTAGAGCGGTTGTTTGCTTTGGGACTGGCTCCGCTGCGGTTGCGCAGTGCGAGCAGCCACGTGACGGGCCTGACGCGATGAAGATCGCAATCTTTAACAGCGGAGGCTTCACTGGATCCCCGATCGCGGACCGGCTACTTCGCAATGGGCATGCGTTGCGCATCTTTGAGCGGCCCCATGTGGCGCCATACGGAGTGTTCACGACGGGCGAGGAGGCGAAGTGCTGAATGACGACCTGATGAATGTGCACGCCGTGGGTACGGCCATCGATAGAGTTGACATAGTGCGACACGTCGTCTCGACTACGCTGCCCAAGAATTCCAACGACGATCCAATCTACGACGTGCCGAGTAACTTGGTAACGACGCTGCAGCTGCTTAATGCGATGTTGCACTACTTGAGGCAGCGCTGCGTATTCAACATCAGCTCAGAAACAGAGACCAGCCGGCATACGTTGATTTATATGCAGGAGAAGGTGCTACAGGTGCAACGGCGCTACCTGCCGGGACACCGGTTCGATGTACCGATGAGTGTGTTGGACAACAATTTAGCGACTAACCAGTTGAGGTGGGCACCAAAGGTGACACTCGATGACAGGATCACCGGACCGCTGCATACATGAAACAGCTTTTAAGAAAATGAGCGCCGCCGCCAATATGTCGAGAAAATTAGTGCAAGCCGTACGGTATGGTCAACAGAATGGGTGGGGCGCGTTAACCCGTCTTCTTCGCAGGCGCCTTAGTGAGGGAGGCATGTTCTTAGGTAAGGCTTCAGTGACCCGTCCTTACGACGAGTTGTTGGGGGCGGTTTTTGGATTGGAGTCGTCAGCACAATGTGTGCCTCCGATGACCATCAACTGGTTTATTCCTCCCGTTGGCAAGGGATCGGGTGGGCACCTAAATATTCTTCGATTCATCAAGAATTTAGAGGATTTAGGTTACACAAATCGGATTGTCATCGTAGGCCAACCATCACCACCTTCAGCCGCAGTCGCGAAGCGGGATATCGAAAAATGGTTCTTCCCCCTTAAGGCCTCGGTGCATCTCGGGGCCGATGATGCTACGCCAGCAGCATATTTTGCAATGGCCACATCCTGGCAGACGGCTTACTACGTCAGACGCTTTCAATCTTGTAAGCAGAGATGTTACTTCGTGCAGGACTACGAACCGTGGTTCTACCCCGCAGGCAGTAACGCGATGCTCGCGGAGGCTACGTACCGCTTTGGCTTTGCGACCTTCACTGCAGGTGACTGGCTCGCGCAGAAGTTGCACAAAGAGCACGGCGCTCGTACACGCTCTATTGGGTTCTCATACGATCGTGATTTATATCGCCCTATGCCAGAGCTACGCGGTGGCGATGGCTTTCACCGAGTCATGTTCTATGCTCGTCCACCGACACCTCGTCGTGCATTTGAGTTGGGCATTCTTGTACTAAGAGATGTGGCAAAGCGAGTGCCGCAAATGCGGGTTGTGTTGGCAGGATGGGACGTGAGGGGTTATGACATCCCTTTTCCTTGCGAGTACGCCGGGTTGGTGGAGATCGACAAACTACCCGCGCTGTACGCGCGCTGCGACGCGGCTTTGGTTCTCTCCTGCTCTAATCTTTCTCTACTGCCGCTCGAATTGATGGCGTGTGGTGTGCCTGTCATTAGCAATCGTGCCCCCTATACGCAATGGTTGCTCAACGATGAAAATGCCAAACTGGCCGACCCAAACATCCAGAGCCTGGTAGATGCCGTGGTGGAGGTGCTGGAAACGCCGGCCGTGGCGCAGCGTATACAGCATGCCGGCACAGCGTTTGCGGAAGCCACCTCCTGGGAGCGCGAAGCAGCCCGAATGGCCGAAGGGCTGGCTGAACTGGCGGGTAAACAGCCATGACGCGAAAAAGAATACTCTGGGCCGTGTTGCTGCTCCTGATGGCCTTTCGGCTCTATCTGACGGGCAACCGGGACATCCTGGCGCTGAACGCCCCACATGACGAATTTTGGTACGTAGATACCGCGTTCAACCACATCTGGCGGGGTTCTTATAGTGAGATGAAACTGATCCATCTGCCCACCTACGCGGTCTGGCTGATGGGGGTTGATCTCTTGGGTATTCCTGCCCGACTGGCGATCGACCTTGCCTGGCTCGTGGCCTGCGGGTATCTCGCGTATGCGTTGCGTCGGCTGACACAGGTAACCTGGACGGCCGTGGCGCTATTCATCTTTCTAACCTTTCACCCCTACATCATTCGCATCTTCGACCGCGCCCTGGCGGAGACGCTCTTGACGGTGTTGTCGACAGCAGTGCTGGCGGCGGGCATGGAACTGTGGAATCGCCGCCAGGAGGGGCCGTCGGCGGCACGCCGCTGTGCAATGGTGGTCTACGGGGTCGGTTTCGGTACGGCGTATCACACACGTTCAGAAGGTGCCGTCTTGCTGGTGCCGCTGGGGCTGCTGGCCCTCTGGTCCTTGGTTGACCGGTGGAACTGGTGGTTGCAAGCCTCTCGTCACAGCTTGCTGATACCGCTACTTGGGCTGCCGCTGCTGGCAACCGTGCTGCTGGGTCTCGGCTTTTCGGCGGCAAACTATGCGAAATGGGGTATCTGGGCCAGTCAAGAGCTGGACGCACCGGGCTATAAGAGTGCCATGACAGCATTGAACAGCATCGACACAGGTCCCACGCCGAAACAGATCACAGTCACGCAGGAAATGCTAGGACTCGGCTTCCAGGCAAGCCCTACCCTACGGGAACTGCAACCTGCAATGACGGGTGCCACGGGCCAACAATGGGTTGCGATCGCCAGCCCTTATGTGTCTGTGAAGGGGGAGATCGCGAACGGATGGTTCTACTGGGCCTTGCGGGATGTGGCGGCGCGCAGTGGCTGGCATGCCTCAGCGGCATTGGCCGAGCGCAAGTACGCGGCAGTGGCCGCAGAGTTGCAGCAGGCCTTTGCCGATGGGCGCCTAAAGAAGCGATTCGTGCTTTCATCCTTTATCGACCCGGACATCAAGAAATGGGCACCGGACTTGCCGGCTTCGCTACGCCGGATTCTGCTGCTGATCATTCGTCCTGCCGCCGAAAATCTAGAAACTCCGACGGAAAACGCCAGTCCGGCGCAATTTTCCCAGTACGTGGCCGTGACCGGCCGTAGGGGACCAGCGCTGGCGGCCACAGTGGGCGGCTGGGTGGTTGCGCCAGCAGGAAGTCAGGTCGGCTTAGATGCTGAAGGCGGAGCGATCCTTTGGCAGAAATTGATGGCGCCTCGCAGCGACGTGCCCGGCGCCTACGGCTTTCTGGTTTCGGCACAAGGGTTGAAGGTGCCAACAGCCCTGCATCTGCAGACATCCGATGGCACAGATCTGTCCGTCATGTTGTCGTCCTTACAAGCTGGGCGCGTGACCGAGCTGACACCAACGGGCTCCTATGCCGGCCTGCGGGTTGGAGTCGATCGCCTTGAAGTCACTGAATTGCGACAGCGAGGGGAGCGTTTTCTCAAACGCATCGGCGAGTGGTATGTCGGGTGGCACTATCTGCTTTTTGCCACTTCGGTAATTGGGAGTGCCATCTGGTTGGTCCGACGCAACCAATCTGCAGAGTCTATGGTGTTCATACTGTTGGTCGCAGCGATCTTAGCGCGTGTTGGATTGTTTGCCATTCTGGATGCCAGTTCATGGAGCGGAAGCCAACCACGGTATATGTTACCGATTTTCCCGCTTGCAGGTGTTGCAGGATTTCTAGGGCTGATCGGCTTATCCAGACTTCTTGCTCGGATGTTGAGGCGTTGACTTCAGCACATCTGCGTTGAATATAAAAATAACCAATCGAATGATTAATCTAAAGAATTTTGTTTTAGGGCCATTTGGGCAAAAAGAGACCCAATATGGAAATATATTGTTGACGCTCTTAGGAGGCCTTTTGATCACGGCGTGCCTGAGGAACGCTGTGGTAATGTTTGATGATGTATATATCCCCAGGAACTATGCTTTGTTGGTGGGAGAGCATGGCCGAATCAAGACGGCTGCCATGCTGTTTCTTGGTGCGGATTTGTCTCGGGAGTATCGAACTTACGGGCTTTCCAGATTGATACAATTTCTGCTATGGAACTTTGTAGGCGCTCGGAGTTATGTCTATCCATTAATTATTGGTGTTTCACAATGTTTGACGGCTGTGATGTTACTTTCTATTTTGAGAGTGCGTAACGTTACAGAGCCTGTGGCAAATTTTATTGCAATAGCCTGGTTACTTTCGCCTTTTTCGGTGACGTCAGTTTTTCATTTTTACACCTATTTGATCCTGCCATTTCAGCTAGTTGTGGCGACGGTTTTTTTATCTGACCACCCTGGTCGATTCCGGTATCAAAAGCTTGTATTCTGTGTTCTGGGTGTCGCGTGCGCCCTGACTGGAGAGCTTCACATTCCGGTTGTTTTATTATTATTTTCATATTTTTCTTTTTTCTCCCCCGATCGACGCCGTAGGATATTGTTTTTGATAGCATTATGTTCTTTTGCCGCTGCTTTAGCCGTGCATCGAACTCTTTGGGTGTTATTTTTTCAAAACATCGATGCCAAGCAAAGATTTAGCTTGACGCTGGGAAATACAGCCATTTCTGAAGTGCCATGGATCAGTTTTGCGATTGGAAAATCAATCTTATCAGCCGGCCTGCAACAAATCGATGCGATATTTGATTCGGGAGTCAAATCTGGCCTGCTATTTGGTGCTTTGTTTGGTTTGATTTTTTGGGCCTCTCAGCGTAAAGCAATGCCCCGAACGGATCACGAAATGAATGGATTTAGGATTGCAGCGGTTGCTTTTGTATTGGGTTTTGCATGCATTGTGGTTTATTTTGTTCTCGCCACGTTCTTGGGAGATCGACTCTATGAAATGCCGAGGCGATACGGCTATGTATCGTTGACCTTGATTTTCATCTCGGTCGTTGTATTTATCGGAGAAACTTTGAGTCTACTCTCTTGGCCAACCATGCATGCGAGGCCAATTGTTTATGCACTGCTTGTCGGATTGATGGCGACAATTAGTTTTCAGCTGCAAGCCGTCG
This sequence comes from Rhodoferax sp. OV413, assembly GCF_900104385.1. Lineage (GTDB taxonomy): Bacteria > Pseudomonadota > Gammaproteobacteria > Burkholderiales > Burkholderiaceae_C > Rhodoferax_B. The sequence continues at coordinate 349,584 of NZ_FNJA01000004.1, forward strand.
CGCTCAAAAGAGAGAGAGCAATCGACAGAGGAATAGTTTCAGAAGTTCTCAGAGGGCGAGGTGAGGATTCGGCTGCTGGAAATTCCGAAAAAACGGTTCTCTTTTTTGTCGCAAGCGATCCAAAGTATTGGGCGGATGAAGGTAATCCTACTGCAATAGGGCCAAAGACGGACAGTGTCTTACGTCGGGAATTGCTCGAGTCGCCTTTTGGGGTTTTCTGGACTGCGAAGTCATACGCCGTGGATTTTCTGGGCTTTAAATACTCCGGAATGACATCCGGTTGCCAAGTTTCAAGCGCTGCAGAGCCGAATCACATTCTATTATGTGACTCCAATTGGGCTTATCCATTTTCCAAAAATGAAGTGTCAACTCGTGATGCCATCGTGATCGCTAATCTAGGATTAGAAAAATTTGATCCTGAAGGAAAAAATATCAAGATTTTTCAAAGCTTCGATGATTTTAGGCCCAATGATTTCTCTAGACGGATAGATCGAAGTCCATTGTTATCTTCGGGGGTAGTCGCCAACGAAATTTCTATTGACCTTGGAAGGGTTTCTCAATCGGTGCTAGCGGACGGTTTTATTTTCCCGGATAAAAAAATGAGGGACCCCAATCCCAATAGAGTTAATTGGATCAGCAATTATGGATATATTGAGGGAGATGACTCCATCTACAGTCATCCAGATATTCGTCATGACTTGGTGACATATAAGACGAATCGTAATGGATCGTTTGCTTATGGAGTTGATTTTGCAATGCCGATGGCGGTCGAGGTTAGCCTTGATTTCTGGGAGCAGTGGGGAAGGCAACCTGGCGAGCGCTTGTTCGACTTGCAGGTCAAATGGGGTGATGGTGCTTGGGCGGATGTAGATGTCATTGATCTAGCCAAGATCAACGGTAATCGGCCATTTGCAATTGTTCTTGGGAAAAAGGGCGTGACCTCTTTTCAATTTAGATTGAGGTCTCTGGCTGGAAGCAAAGATGTTCCAGTCATTCAGAATTTAAGAATACGGAAGATCTGAATGAAAAAAGGCGGCGTTGAGCGTTTTAAGGGCGCTGAATTAAATTTTTCGTTGAAGTGGAAACTATTGTCGGGAGTATTCGCAATTGCTTTCTTTGTCTTTTCCATGCATTGGTCGGTTCTTGATAACTCACCACCTGCGTGGGATCAAGGGCATTATCTTTACCAGGCAACATTTCTTCACAAGGTGTTCGTTGAGAAAGGGTGGACTGATTTCTTAAGTGCAGCCTTTAACATCGATCCAGGGCGGGTGCCCTTGATTCTTTTGGTCGTTCAGCCTTCTTTTTATTTCTTCGGCCCATCTTTGGATGCCGCCGTCTTCAGTATTAACCTGTTTTGGTTTCTGCTAGTTTGGGCTCTTTTGGGAGTCATGCGTGAAGTGCTCGCCGAGGGGGACTCTGCCAAAGCTGGTTTTTTTACGCTCTTGTTGGTGGGCGTTTATCCAATGACTATTATGCTTTTGCATAATTTTTTGGTTGAAATTCTGGTGGTTTCTTTTGTGTGTGCCTCGATCTACTCTGTTTTGATGCTCAATCGAAAGGAGACTTCTAGCTGGTCTCTCATTATCGGAATTTTTGTTGGGTTAGGAATGCTGACTAAGGTCACGTTTGTGGTCTTCGTTTTTCCATCTATCTTGTTGACGGCTTGGAATATTTTTCGGAGGAACTCGCTTCGTCGATTTTTCCGCTTACTTTTTCCTGGATTGTTTGTCGGGCTCTTGATTGCGGGTCCGTATTATTTTTTTAATCTTAGGGAAATTCTGAGCCTGACGACACATTTGTCCTCCAAAAATTTGGCAAAAATGTATGGCTTTGGTGAAATTTTTGATGTTTGGACAATAATCAATTATTGGCATTCCATTTTCCTTTCGCCTGTGTTCTTGGTGGCAATAGTTTCTTTTTTTCTGTTGAAGGGACGCCTGGGGAAGATCTTTAAAGGCAATTATGAAAAATTGGTTATTTTGCTTTGGTTTTCTATTCCTTTTGTTATGGCGACCTTTGGGGAAATCAAGGATCCTAGGTATTTGTATCCTGGTTTGATTCCAGTTTTTATCGTGTCGGGAATGATATTTGCCAGCCTTGGGTGGTCGCGCTTTGTTGTTTTAGGATTTGCCGTGGTGTCGACTTTTCCCGGATATTTGTTCAGCAATGCTGTCCTGAGCAAGCATCAATATTCAAGAGTCGCAACAATTTCAGGCCTCTCGTTCTTGGCGGAGCCAGATTCTTCGCCGGATGGAAGGGACTGGCGCGTAGGTGAATTGGTTCAAAAAATAAAAAAAGCTGTTAATGGTGTTACGGATAATGACAAGATATTTTTCCTTGGTGGCAATAGGTACTACCATCTGCGGCTTCTGGATTACTATGGCTTAATCTTTAATTCTCCATTTAAATACCAGACCTTGCCGTATTATGCGGATCCTGATATGTCGGAGGCGCGTGCATTAGAATATATCAATACCAGCCAGAGTTTAGGTGTTCTTTATAAAACGGGTGAAAACTGGCCGGAATTTTCGTCAAGATTGGATTCAGCAATCGTTGCCGCTTTGAGGGGTGATTCTCGTTATATTGCAGAGGATTTAGGTATAGATCAGCCTGATGGGAGTAGGTTTTATTTATTTAAAAACAAGGCATTTATCCTAAAGCCAATTACCTCTCCAGATGAGATTACGGCCAAATGGTTGGTGGGTGGAGGCATCGCTGAAATCGCCAGGAGAGATGGAGATTTTCTTACCATCAGAACGGAAACTGGTGCAGAAGGATCGGCGCTTTTGCGAGACGGCGCTATTCATGTTAAAGACTGGGGTGTAACAGGCCAGCTCACTGCAGATGCCGCATCGATTCGATGGAGCAATGGCTCTATTTGGAGAAGGGCGTCTGCTGAGTAATGGCGCGCTATGCCATACAATCGCAAACTTTTTTTGTTCGAAATTATGAAAAAAATCAAATATTTAATTCTTGGTGCTGGCCCAAGCGGCCTGACACTTGCACATTCACTGGTTGACGCTGGTTGTCCTTTAGACCAGATCCTTGTTGTCGAGAAAGAAGCTGTGGCAGGCGGTCTATGCCGGTCTGAAACGGTGGACGGCGCTCCACTGGACATTGGCGGCGGCCATTTTCTGGACCTGAAGCGCAAAGAGGTACTGGACTTCGTGTTCCGCTTCATGCCGCGTGAAGAATGGGATCTGTACGACCGCGTATCGAAAATCCGCATTCGGGATGTTGAGGTGGATCATCCGCTGGAAGCCAATCTGTGGCAGCTACCTACCGAGGTGCAAGCCGATTACCTAGAGTCCATTGCGCAGGCCGGCTGCATTCGTGGGGAAGCGATGCCTGAGTCTTTCGCCGCATGGATCAACTGGAAGTTGGGCGATCGTATTGCGCAGGAATACATGCTGCCCTACAACCGCAAAATCTGGTCGATGGATCCAGATGCGCTGGGTACTTACTGGTTGTACAAGCTTCCCAATGTTTCTTTCCGCGAAACCTTGTTGAGTTGTCTTGAAGGCAAGCCAATGGGGGCATTGCCTGCACACGGTACATTTTTGTACCCCAAGAAATTCGGCTATGGTGAAGTTTGGCGCCGGATGGGGGAAGCGCTGGGAGATTCTCTTGTCACCAATTGCCCTGTGGAAAGCATCGATCTGGCGAACCGTACTGTCAATGGACGTTGGCAGGCTGAAACAATCGTGTCTTCCATTCCGTGGACGTTGTGGACGAAGTACTGCGCTATTCCTGAGGACGTCAATGCCGCAATCTCTTCTCTGAAGAATGCACCTATCGACGTCGATTATCATCAGGAGACGTTGGATAGCAAGGCGCATTGGACTTACGAGCCAGACGAATCGGTTCCGCACCATCGCTTGCTGCTCCGATCCAACTTCTCGACGGGTGCGCGCGGCTACTGGACGGAGGCTAACGCTTCACGTTCAACGGCAGCCCAGGGGCCTCGCTTCCACAACGAGTTCGCGTATCCCATCAATACGCTCGGCAAGCCCGAAGCGGTTGAGAAGGTTCTGACGTGGGCGAAAGCCAATGGTGTGATCGGACTTGGCCGTTGGGGCCGCTGGGAACACATGAATTCCGACGTCGCTGTGGCCGAAGCGCTGCAGATGGCCAATCAACTAAAAACTGGGTCGTAGTGTGAAAATTTCTTTGTGTTTGATAGTTTGGAATGAGTTGCAGGGTTGTCAGGCTGACGTACCCAATCTACCAATTAGTGAGTTCGATGAAGTGTTTGCGGTTGATGGGGGCAGTACCGACGGCACCGTTGAATACCTGGAAAGCCAGGGCATTAAGGTTCATCGTCAACCCAAGCGTGGATTGAATGCCGCGTATGTTCATGCAAATGAAGTGGCAACAGGGGACGCGGTAGTCGTATTTTTCGCAAAGGGCACACTGCCGACGGGAGACCTGCTTAAATTCAGGCCGCTTTTTGACAAAGGCAATGATCTCGTGATCGCCAGTAGGCAACTACCGGGATCTGTGAACGAAGAAGATGCGCACTTTTTCCGTCCACGTAAGTGGGCAGTTATGGGTCTTGCAGCTGCCGCCGCGTTGGTTTGGCGTCGTGAAGGTCCGTGGGTGCGAGACGTATTGCATGGATTCAAGGGCTGGAAACGCGAGGCCTTTAAACGGATGAAAATTCTCGATGTGGGGCTGTCAATCGACATCGAAATGGTGGTTCGGTCTTACAAACTCAGAATTTCGCGTATTGAGTTTCCAACCCGAGAAATCTCACGAGGTTACGGCGAGACGCATTTCAAGATATGGCCGACGGGTAAGCGCTTGCTGGCTTATTTGTGGTTTGAACTGCGACGACACGCTTAAGGAAGCATGTGAATAAAAAGCCTAACATGTTTCGTAAAATTGTAAACTCCATCTGGTTTAAGTTGACGATTGCAATTTTGATTATTGGATTATTAATTTATTTCAATCGCATTGATATATCTGTAATCATTGCATTAACCAAAACCTGGCCATGGCTCGTGGGCGCACTGTTGCTGACTTTACCGCCATTCTGGATTGTCTCTTATCGCTTCAAGATCATACTTTCGAGCCAGGGCATTGATGTTTCTCACCCTCAAGCATTGCGCTGGACAATGATCGGTTCTTTTTTTGATCTTGCCATGCCAAGCTCCAATGGGGGCGATTTTGTGAAGGCTGGTTATGTGGCAGAACATGTTGGTGCAGGCATGCGAACCCGTGCAGTCATGGCTGTAGCAATAGATCGCGTTGTAGGTTTATTGGGGCTTTTTTTACTTGCTGCGATAGTTAGTGTCATCGGATGGAATTTATTGGTAGACCTGCCTTCTCGTATTTTAGTGGTAGGCCTCTCATTTTTAGCTGGAATTGGTCCCTTGATTTTTCTCCGGATTGCTGGAGCACGCCGTCTTTACAACAGCAGTCGCATTAACCGTTGGTTGATGGCACATTCGTGGGGACTTCGTTTAAAGCAAATGATTGGCTCCTTCAATGCATTACGCGAAAACCCTAGGATACTGATTGCAAGTTTAGCACTTTCTATTTTGAACCATATTTTTTGGTGTACTGCATTGCTTTTTATTGCTTATGCAGTCGGAGACATCGTAAATCCATTGAAAGGATTTATAGTTTTCCCACTCGCCATATTTGGTGGAATTTTTGGTGTTGCCGGGGGTTTTGGCTTGGGGACTGCAGCATTTGATTTTTTGCTGTCACATTTATTGCTTATTCAAAATGGGGCCGTTATCGGCCTGCTTTTTCAAATCATCGGGGCACTTTCCCGGCTACTCGGTCTACCGTACTTTCTAAAAAGTCACCATATCCCACATTAGTGGCTTAGTGGAGCACCAGTTCTATGAAGAAAGTAGTTTCTTTATTTCAAAAGCATTAGCTTGATAGCATCCGAAGCATCTAGCGGTTAAAATTTCAGGCTAAATTTAGCCGCCCTCCCGGCCGTTGCCGCACTTTAAAAATTGATTACCAGGAAATTAAATTGAACCACCCAAAAGTTGCACTAATTACCGGCGTCACAGGCCAAGATGGCGCTTACTTGGCCGAATTGTTACTGAAAAAAGGGTACATCGTGCACGGCGTAAAGCGCCGTTCCTCGCTGTTCAATACAGATCGTATTGACAACCTCTACCAGGATCCACATGTTGACAATGCAAAGTTCAAGTTGCACTACGGGGACCTGACGGACTCCACCAACTTAATCCGCATCATCCAGCAGGTGCAACCTGACGAGATATATAACCTGGCGGCCATGAGCCATGTTGCAGTGTCGTTCGAAACCCCTGAGTACACGGCCAATGCAGACGGTATCGGCACCCTGCGCATCCTGGAGGCGATCCGTATCCTGGGCCTGGAGAAAAAGACTCGCTTTTACCAAGCATCCACATCTGAGCTGTATGGCCTGGTGCAGGAAACTCCGCAAAAGGAAACCACGCCGTTCTACCCGCGTAGCCCTTATGCCGTCGCCAAAATGTATGCGTTTTGGATCACGGTGAACTACCGCGAGGCCTATGGCATCTACGCCTGCAACGGCATTTTGTTCAACCACGAAAGTCCAATCCGTGGCGAAACCTTCGTGACGCGCAAAATCACCCGCGCCCTGGCACGCATCAAGCTTGATCTGCAGGACTGCCTATATCTGGGCAATATGGACTCTCTGCGGGACTGGGGCCATGCCAAAGACTATGTTGAGATGCAATGGTTGATGCTGCAGCAGGATAAGCCTGAAGACTTCGTCATCGCCACAGGTGTGCAGTACAGCGTGCGTGACTTCGTCAATGCTGCAGCCTTGGAACTCGGTATCCAAATGCGCTGGGAGGGCCAAGGGGTGGACGAAAAGGGCTACGATGCCTCCACAGGAAAATGTATTGTTCAAGTAGACCCTCGCTACTTCCGCCCCACCGAAGTCGAAACGCTGTTAGGTGATGCCACCAAGGCAAGACAGAAGCTTGGCTGGACACCGCAAATCAGCTTCCAGGAGTTGGTCTCGGAAATGGTGCGCTCCGACCTCAAGAGTGCACAACGCGACGAGCTGGTCAAAAAGCACGGCTTTACGACATACGATTACCACGAGTGAAGCAAGTCTGCCATGGATAAAACTAGCAAGATTTATGTTGCAGGCCATCGCGGTTTGGCCGGTAGCGCCATATTGCGTGCGTTGCAAGAACAGGGCTACACCAACCTTGTAACCCGCACCCACGCCGAGCTCGATCTGGAAGATGGGGCCGCTACACAGCGCTTCTTTGAGCAGGAGCGACCTGATGTGGTGTTTCTAGCCGCAGCCAAAGTCGGCGGTATTCAGGCAAATAACACCTACCCGGTTGATTTTTTGATGAGCAATTTGCTCATCCAATCCAATATCTTCCGCGCCGCGCATGCCTGCGCAGTGGAGCGACTGATCTTCCTGGGCAGTTCGTGTATTTATCCGCGCGATTGCCCCCAGCCTATCAAGGAAGAGTATTTGCTCACCGGCCCGCTGGAGCCGACCAACCGCCCCTACGCCCTGGCCAAAATTGCCGGCGTTGAAATGTGCTGGTCGTACAACCGCCAGCACGGCACGAAATGGCTGGCAGCCATGCCAACCAATTTGTATGGCCCTGGCGACAACTACGACCTGAACAACTCGCATGTGCTACCCGCGTTAATCCGCAAGATGCACGATGCCAAACAAGCTGACGCCAAGGAAGTCGTGCTCTGGGGCAGCGGCACCCCCAAACGCGAATTCCTTTACGTGGACGATCTGGCCAACGCGTTGGTGTTCCTTGCGAGTCTAGACTCTGCACGCTACGACGCACTCACCCATCCTTCACTGTGCCCACTGATCAACGTGGGTTCTGGGGAAGACCTGAGCATCCGCGCATTGGCCGAAACCATTGCGAAAGTAGTAGGCTACACCGGCGAATTCGTGCAGGACACCAGCAAGCCCGACGGCACGATGCGGAAGATCATGGATGTATCCAAAGTCCGTAATTTGGGATGGGCGCCCACGATCGATTTGCGTACCGGCATCAAAAAGGCCTACGACAACTATTTGTGCAGCCAGGCATAGACAACGCACGCGGGTCGGCTGTGAAACTCTCTGTTTCTGTTGCCTTGTGCACCCACAACGGCGCACGTTTCATACTCGACCAGGTCAACAGCATTTGCCAGCAAAGCATCTTGCCGAGGCAGATGGTTATATCGGACGATGCATCCAACGATACCTGCGTCGAGATCGCCGAATCGGCGATTGCCAAGCTGCAATCCCAATCGGCCGTGCAGGTACAGATATTGCGCAATAACCCGTCATTGAAGGTCGTCAAGAACTTTGAGCAGGCGGTGTCGGCCTGCACCGGCGATCTGATTGCCTTGTGTGACCAGGATGACGCCTGGCACCCTGACCGGCTGGAGCGCATGGTGGCCGAATTTGAGCGCCGCCCTGACCTGCTGCTGCTGCACAGCAATGCGCGGCTGATCGACGCCCAGGGCAAGGATCTGTCCGAGTCATTGTTTGAAGCCATAGAAGTTCAGCCTTTCGAACTGGCGTGGATACACAGCGGGCGGGCTATTGATACCTTGCTGCGTCGCAACGTGGTGACGGGCGCCACCACGGTATTCCGCCGTTCGCTACTGCAATACGCGCTGCCCTTCCCGCGTGAGTGGCTGCACGACGAATGGCTGGCCATGGTTGCGGCGTCTGTGGGCCGTGTCGATGTGCTGGAGGCCCCGCTGATCGACTACCGCCAGCATGCAGCCAACCAAGTCGGAGCCCGCCGAGAAACCCTGCTCGGAAAGATGCAAAAAGCGCTGTCCACCCGCGACCACACGCTCGCCGCCCGTGCGGTCAGGGTCGAAATACTGCTAGCCCGCTTGCTGCAGTTCGGCGATGCGGTATCGCCCGACACCATCGCAAAAGTGAGAAAAAAACTGGCGCACCAACGCTTTAGAGCCTCGCTACCGCAACGCCGCGCGGCCCGCTGGCTTCCTGTATTGGGTGAGCTTGTCACCGGTCGCTACAACCAGTTTGGCCGCGGCCTGCATTGCGTAGCGCGTGACTTGCTAGAGTCTGGCGGCGGGTGAGCCCTGCAACCGCCACACCCGGTACGCGCACCCGACGGCTATCAAACTCATAGCTAGTGACGCCCAGTACACAAGCGCCAGGCCGTATTTTGAGCTTAAATATCCGCCTGCCAAAGCACCCAGGACACCTGGGCAACCATAGCCGAGCACGGTATACAGAGCCTGCCCTCTTCCGCGCAGGCGACCCGGAAAGTGGTGCGACAGCAAACTGATGCACACGCCGTGGTGTGCAGCAAAGGTCAGTGCGTGCAGGGTCTGGGCCAGCACCAGCACCCACAGAACGCTGGCACTGCTGGCGGTCAGCAGCATGCGGACGGCCATCGCCGCGGCGCTGAGCATCAACCAGGCCGGTAGGCTGAAGCGCGACAGCCAGCGGCTCTGCGTGAAAAACCAGGCGACTTCTGCCACCACCGATACAGCCCATAGCAGGCCGATGGTGGTTTTGCTGTAACCCAGAGAATCCAGGTACAGCGAAAAAAACACATTGATGCCGGTATGCGACAGCACCTGGAAGAAGCAGCTGACAAACAGCCACTGCACCGACCGTTCGCGCAAGATGGGCCACACGGGCGGCCGCGGGTGGCGGGTGTGCACAGCCTCCTTGGTGTTGGGCATCCAGGCACTGCTGGCCAGCAGAATCAGCAGCGTCACCCAGGTCAGAGCCGGAAAGCTTTGCATGCCGAAGCGGTCGAACCACATGCCGAACAGCAGCACCGAGAGCATGAAGCCAACCGATCCCCACAGCCGCACGCGCCCATAGCGGCGGGCGTTGAATCCACCGTCCCGGCTGACCAGTTCGGCCAGGGCGGCTTCGCTCATCGGTGTCATGGAGCTGGTGTGCGTGTAGATCAGTAGGAGCACCGCCCCCAGCCAGACGTAGCCCCATCCGAGTGCCAGCCCCAGCGATGCCACCAAGGCGGCAGCCGCACAGTAGCGCAGCAAAGCCACCCGCTCACCGGTGTGGTCGCTCAAGGCCCCCCAGGCATAAGGCGCAAACAGGCGCGTCGTGGCTTGTACCGATGTCAGCACCGAAATCGCCAACAACCCCATGCCCTGGCTCTTCAGCCACAGCGGCAGGTAAGAGGTAAAAAAGCCTACATGGGCGAAGTAGCAGGCCGAAAACAGTGCAAACGGGGCCAACTGGCGGCGGCTGACCGCCTGCCCACTGGCCGCCGCGGGCATCAGATCGCCGAAGCAGCGATGGGTGCTACCGGCTGAACCACATCAGCGTTCTGGGCGCGCTGGCGCAGGGCATGCTCCATCACCACCAGGGCTAACAGCGCCTCCACAATCGGCGTGGCACGGATACCTACACAAGGGTCATGGCGGCCCTTGGTCACCACATCCACCGGTTGGCCTTGCGTATCGATGGACTCGCGTGGCGTGATGATGGAACTGGTAGGCTTGATCGCGATGGAGACTTCCAGGTCCTGGCCGGTGCTGATACCGCCGAGCACGCCGCCGGCGTTGTTCGACTTGAAGCCTTCAGGCGACAGCGAATCACCATGCATACTGCCGCGTTGCGCCACGCTGGCGAAGCCTGCACCGATCTCCACGCCCTTGACGGCATTCAGGCCCATCATTGCGAAGGCGATGTCGGCATCCAGCTTGTCGTACAAAGGTTCGCCCAGGCCGACCGGCACGCCACTGGCCGTGACCCGGATGCGTGCGCCGCAGGAATCGCCGGCTTTGCGCAGGGCATCCATGTAGTCCTCCAGTGCCGATACATCGGCTACCGGCGCGTAGAACGGGTTGTTCGGCACATGCTCCCAGCTCTCGAACGGAATGGCCAGATCCCCCACCTGGGTCATGCAGCCACGGAAGGACACGCCGTATTTCTCGGCCAGCCATTTCTTGGCGACGGCGCCGGCGGCCACCGTGGGCGCGGTCAGGCGGGCTGATGAGCGGCCGCCGCCCCGCGGGTCGCGGATGCCGAACTTGTGCCAGTAGGTGTAGTCGGCATGGCCAGGCCGGAAGCTCTGCGCGATGGCGCTGTAGTCTTTGCTGCGCTGGTCGGCATTGCGGATCAGCAAGGCAATGGGGGTGCCGGTGGTTTTGCCCTCGTACACGCCGCTCAGGATCTCGACCGTATCGGGCTCGTTGCGCTGGGTCACGTGGCGGCTGGTGCCCGGGCGGCGGCGGTCCAGGTCAGCCTGGATATCCGCCTCACACAAGGCCATGCCCGGGGGGCAGCCGTCAATCACGCAGCCAATGGCTGGGCCGTGGGATTCACCAAAGTTGGTGACTGCGAATAGGGTTCCGAAGGTATTGCCGCTCATAGGCTGAATTATCCCCCAGGACGCGCGCCGGGCCCGGCCACGCCGCAGGAACAGTTCATGCTTATGCGGCCCTGCACCCCTGCAGGTGTGTGCGTACTTTTTTCAAGGAGAGGCCTATGCTGCAAGCAACCACCACCGAGTTCTCCCACGTCAAGCCAGAGGACACGCAGTATGTCAGCGGCGGTTTGCGCGACTTCTTTCTGTACCGCGATCTGGGTATTGCAGAAGCCACGCACGGAAAGGTGATTGCGCACCTTGTTAAAGCCAATATGGCGCCAGAAAAGGGCACGGGCTGGCACCGGCATGAAGCAGACTTCCAGATTGTCATCATGGTCAAGGGCTGGGCCCGCTTCATGTACGAAGACAAGGAGACCTTGGTACAGGCGGGCGACTGCGTGCACCAGCGCCCCGGCATACGCCACTACCTGTTCGATTACTCGCCCGATATGGAATACCTGGAAATCGTGTCGCCGGCGGATTTCAAATCCATCGAAGTAGAACCGGTGTGCGACATCCCGGAATCGACACCCTGGAAGTAAGCAACTCGCAGGGGGTATTGAGCCCCCTCCCCCTCAAAACTCGGCGTCCAGCTCGTCAATATCGTCGGGCTCTTGCAGGGCCTCGGCAACCCACTCCTGCATGGCGGGCAGTTCCATGATGCGCTGGCAATAGGCGGCACACACCGGGTCCAGTGCCACGTTGTAGGTCAGGAAACGGGTCACTACGGGCGCATACATGGCGTCGGCCAGGCCCACCTGCTCGCCAAACAGGTACGGGCCACCGTAATTGGCCAGGCATTCCTTCCAGATTTCCACAATCCGGTCAATGTCGCTCTGGGCCCGTGACCAGATTTTGAAGTCGGCAAAATGCGCCTTGATGTTCATCGGCAAGGCAGTGCGCAGGGACGAAAAGCCCGAATGCATCTCGCCGCAGATGGCCCGGCAATGGGCCCGGGCCGCCTGGTCGGTCGGCAGCAGACCGGCCTTGGGCTTGATTTCGTTCAGGTATTCGCCAATCGCCAAGGTGTCCCACACCTTGATTTTGTTGTGCTGCAAGGACGGCACCAGCATGGACGAGGACAACAGCATCATCTCGGCCTTCATGGCCGGATCGTCGGGAGAGACCACTTTTTCGGTGAACTCCAGCCCCGCCAACTTGGCAGCCAACCAACCACGCAAAGCCCAGGCACCATAGTTTTTGCTGCTGATCGTCAACTCTGCTTTACGCATGGATGCTCCTTGTGTGGTGAGCCTGTTGAGCAAGGGCTGTGCCAAAGCCTGCACCGGTTTCGCCCGCTTCCACACAAATGGGGATGGATGGCCCATAACTTGCCTGCATTGGATATATCTCGCTTCGAGCCAGGAACCTCCCCCATGCTTTACCAGGCCTATCAACTCCAATCCGACTTGATGTCGCCTTTTCGCCTGATGGCCCAAAGCCTCGGCGCCAACCTGTGGTTCAAAGACACCGACCGCAGCCCGGTACGGCGTATCGCCGCGGCCTGCGACGTGTTTTCACGCCTGCGACTCACCCATACGCGGCCCAGCTACGGCATTACGTCGGTGAAAGTGGGCGACAAAGAGGTCGAAGTGGTCGAGGAAACCACCCTCAGCATGCCATTTGGCACCCTGCTGCACTTCAAAAAACCGGGCGTCGCCGACCAGCCGCCGGTATTACTGGTTGCGCCCTTGTCGGGCCACTTTGCGACCTTGCTGCGTGAAACCCTGCGCACCCTGCTACAAGACCACGACGTCTACATCACCGACTGGCACAACGCCCGCGATGTCGCCCTGACCCACGGCGCGTTTACGCTGGACGACTACGCCGAGCACATGATCCGCTTCATCGAAGAGATCGGCCCCGGCAGCCACGTGGTCGCCGTGTGCCAGCCCTGCGTGGCGGCGCTGGCGGCCACAGCCATCATGGCCGAGGACAACCACCCCAGCCAACCGCGCAGCCTGACGCTGATGGCGGGCCCGGTCGACTGCCGTATCAATCCCACGGCCGTCAACACCCTGGCCATCAGCAAGCCGATCGAATGGTTCGAGAAAAACCTGATCAGCCACGTGCCGCTGCCGCACAAGGGCTTTATGCGCCGGGTCTACCCAGGCTTCATCCAGCTCAGCGCCTTCCTGAGCATGAACCCCGAACGCCACAAACAGCAGTTCAAGGACATGTACAAATACCTGCTCGAAGGCGATATCGACCAGGCCGACAAGATCCGTACCTTCTACGACGAATACCTGGCGGTGAACGACCTTCCGGCCGAGTTCTACCTGGAAACCGTGGCCAAGGTGTTCCAGACCTACGACCTGCCGCGCGGTGTGCTCAGCTACAAGGACCGCATCGTCAAACCCGCAGCCATCCGCCGCACCGCACTGATGACCGTGGAGGGTGAGCGCGACGACATCTGCTCGGTCGGCCAGACCATGGCCGCCCAAGACCTGGCCAGCAGCGTGCGGCCCAGCATGCGCACCCACCACATCCAGACCGGCGTGGGCCACTACGGCGTGTTCAGTGGCAAAAAATGGAACCAGCAGATCTACCCTAGGGTGCGCGACATGATCTACGCCAACCAGCTCTGAACGCTAGCCCCCAACAAAAAAGCCCAGCGATACCAGCCGGGCTTTTTTTATGCGCTGACGGGAAATCAGCCTTCTTTGTCTTCATCACCCGCCGGCCAGTCGCGGATGTAGGCTTTGAGCATCTTGTTCTCGAAATTCTGGCTGTCCACCACGGCCTTGGCCACGTCGTAAAAGCTGATGACCCCCATCAGCATCTTCTGGTTCATCACCGGCATGTAGCGGGCGTGGCGCTCCAGCATCATGCGGCGCACTTCGTCGAGCTCGGTTTCAGGGGTGCAGGTCAGGGGATGGTCGTCCATGGCGGTACGCACCAGGGTCGAACCCAGGGCGCCACCGTTCTTCACCACCAGCTGGATCACCTCGCGAAAGGTCAGCATGCCGACCAGATCGCCGTGGAACATCACCACCAGGGAGCCAATGTCCTTCTCGGCCATCACCGACACGGCACTGGAGAGAAGCTCGTCCGGATTGGCGGTATAGAGCGTGCTGCCTTTCACACGCAGGATGTCGCTGACTTTCATGGGTTTCTCCTCGTAACACAGTAGGGGATGGATGCCATTGCAATATAGCCCACAAAAGCCTGTTCCATGCCAACAAATGCCTGCCACCGGCATCGAAACAAGCTGTTACCGCCTTGACCACCCCATCTGGGCCATGTTGCGCTGCAATAAAATCCGTAGATGGACTATTTCATCGCCAAAGCCCCGTACTGGATCACCCGTTTTGGCGAAATGGGCATCGTGCTACCGATTGCGGCCGCCCTCAGCCTGTGGATGCTGCTGTCGGCGCGCACGCTGCGGCCGGTGCTGGCCTGGCTGCTGCCGTTCGGCGTAGCCATCTTCATTACCTCGCTGTCCAAGATCGCCTTCATCGGCTGGGGCGTTGGGATTGCAGCGCTGGACTTCACCGGTTTCTCCGGCCACTCCATGTTTGCGGCCGGTGTCTATCCGGTACTGGCCTACACCTTGGTCGCGCAGTGGACCCAGGCCCGCCACACCCAACGCCTGGCCCTACTGGGCGGTTATGCATTGGCCGCGCTGATCGCCTGGAGCCGGATCGAGATCCAGGTGCATTCCTGGTCCGAAGTGATTGCCGGTTTCGCCCTGGGTGCGGCCGCCAGCGCCTGGGCCATCGCCCACATGGGTGCGGTGCCCGCGCGCCCGCCACTGCTGCGCCTGCGCTGGGCGCTGCTGGGGCTGGCCGGCTGGCTGAGCGTGATGCCGCTGCAGGCGGCACCCTCGCGTTCGCACGACATGGTGACCCGGCTGGCACTGGAGCTGGCCGACCACGAGCGCCCGTTCCGCCGCGCCGACCTGCACAGCAGCGCCCTGCCCGCCTCCTAACCCGGCTCCCACATGACCACCGCAGACCAACGCTTCCAACACGCGGCCGCCGCACTCGGCTATTCCTTCGACGGCGAAATCAAGATCGGCGGCAACTATGTGCCGCTCCTGCGCAATGGCCGCGACATCTACATCAGCGGGCAGATCCCACGGGTCGACAGCACGGTGGTGGTCACCGGCCGCGCTGGTGCCGATGTGGCCCTGGCCCAGGCCCAGCATGCGGCCAAGGTGTGTGCGATGCGGGCGCTGGCGCTGCTGCAGCGCGCGCTGGGCAGCCTGGACCAGGTGGCGGCCGTGCTGCGTATTACCGTCTATGTTCAGTGCAGCGACGACTTCACCCAGCACAGCGAGGTGGCCGATGGCGCCTCTGAGATCCTGTACCAGGTGCTGGGCCCGGCCGGCGCCCACACCCGCACCTCGGTGGGCGTGCTGCAGCTGCCCAAGAACGCCACGGTGGAATTGGACATGGTTGCCTGCGCGCACTGACCGCTATATTTTCCATAGCTTCCCGCGCTTACATTGATTGCGCTACAGGCATTTTTTATCTAAATGCCTGGCCGAAGAACAGCCCCTTCCAACCTTCATCACAGCTTCATGCGCGTGCGCTAAGCTGACCGCCATGGACATTGACCCCACCGTCTACAAAACCCTGCTCGAATCCACCAAGGCCATTCCCTGGAAGATCGACTGGAAGACCCTGAAGTTTGCCTACATCGGCCCGCAGATCGAGCAGCTGCTCGGTTGGTCGCCCGAGAGCTGGGTCAGCGCTCAGGACTGGGCCGAGCGCATGCACCCCGAAGACCGCGAAGTCACCTTCAACTACTGCGTCAGCCGGTCGCAGGCCGGGGTCGACCACGAGGCCGACTACCGCGCGCTGACCAAGGACGGCGGCTACGTGTGGATACGCGATGTAGTGCATGTGGTGCGCAAGGACGGCGAGGTTGAGGCCCTGGTGGGCTTCATGTTCGACATCAGCGAGCGCAAGAAGACCGAAGAAAAGCTGATCAGCTTGCAAAAAGAGCTGGAAGAGCTGTCCTTCAAGGACGGCCTGACCGGCATTGCGAACCGGCGCCTGTTCGACTCCATCATCGATATCGAGTGGACCAACGCCCGGCGCAACCAGCAACCACTGTCGGTGATCATGCTGGATATCGACTACTTCAAGCAGTACAACGACCACTACGGCCACCTGAAGGGCGACGACACCTTGAAGCAAGTGGCCCAGACCCTGGCGGCGGCGGCCACCCGGTCGCGCGACTTTGTGGGCCGCTATGGCGGCGAGGAATTCATCCTGGTGCTGCCCGAAACCAACCAGGCCTCGGCCCTGAAAATCGCCGAGCGCTGCCGCGCCATGGTCAGCCAGCTGCAGATTCCGCATGCCGGCTCGCCCCAGCAAGCAGTTTTGACCTGCAGCCTGGGCGTGGCCACCACCGTGCCGGCGCCGGATGCGGACATTGCCGCGTTCATTGACAGCGTCGACAAGCTGCTCTACCAGGCCAAGCAGAACGGCCGCGATCGGGTGGAAAGCGC
The DNA here is from genome assembly GCF_900104385.1 of Rhodoferax sp. OV413. Lineage (GTDB taxonomy): Bacteria > Pseudomonadota > Gammaproteobacteria > Burkholderiales > Burkholderiaceae_C > Rhodoferax_B. The sequence goes on from NZ_FNJA01000004.1 coordinate 366,393, forward strand.
CCCGCACAGCCCCGCAGCCCCCACGCCACCCGGCCCCCGGGCGCGCTAGTTATTTCATAGCACGTCGCGCAGGTACATGCTGCGCCGGTCGTTGTTTTTCCATAAATTTTCCAGCGCGGGCGCCGGGGTCAGCAGCAACTGCTCGACCAGGGGCAACAGCAAGGTGCGGTCGGGGTCAACCAGCAGCAGCCAGCGCGGCTCGCGGGCCGTGGCCGAGCCGTCCAGCGGCTCCAGCTCTTCCAGGCGCCCCACCCAGTCCATGGCCGCCAGCACGTTGAGCACCGGCTCCAGCTGCAGTGTGTCGACCTGCACCGCCTGTTCCAGCTGCGGCATGCTCAAGCCCTTGTCGCCCGCGGCCCGCGCCCGGTGCAGCTGCTGCAGCACCTCGATGGCCAGCAAAAACGGCCAGCCGTGAGTGGTGGCGCGCCGGGCCACGCCTTGCAGCAGACTGGGCATGTAGGCGGCGATCACCGCGCCCAACAACACCACCACCCAGGCCAGGTAGATCCAGACCAGCAGAATCGGCAAGGTGGCAAATGCGCCGTAGACCATGGAATAGGTGGGCACCATCGCCAGGTAGGCTGTCAGCAAGCGCTTGGCGGCTTCAATGCCCAGGGCCACAAACACGCCGCCGGCCCAGGCATGCGACCACTTGACCCGGGTGTTCGGCACATAGCGGTACAGCGCGGCCATGCCGGTGGCCAGCAAGGCCATCTGCAGCAGGCTGAACAACAGGCGCACGCCACCCGGCAGGCTGTCCACCACGCCCTGCGAACTGGATACCAGATACGAGGTCAGCGCCAGGCTGGCGCCCAGCAGCAGCGGCCCCAGGGTGATGGCGGCCCAGTAGATCAGCACCCGCTGGCCCAGCGGCCGGGCCCGGCGCACGCGCCAGATGGCGTTCAGCGTGTGGTCTATGGTCAAAATCAGCGCAAGCGCGGTGAACAGCACGATGGCTAAGCCCACCGAGCCCAGCTTGCTGGCCTGGCTGGCAAACTGCGTGAGGTAGCCCTGCACCTGGCGGGCAATGCTCTCGGGGATCAGGCTTTGCACCAGCCACTTCTGCAGCACCACCTGCACTTTGCCGAACATCGGGAACGCGGTAAAGATGGCCAGCGCCACGGTAAAGAATGGCACCAAGGCCAGCGAAGTGGTAAACGTCAAACTGCTGGCCGTCAAGCCCAGGTGGTCCTCACGAAAGCGCTCGCGCAGCGTGTGGGCGGTGGTTTTCCAGGGGAAGCGGGACAGGTCTTTCAGGAACAGGTCGAAGCGCTGGGACAAAGCAAAAAGGGACAAAGGCATGGCCGCTATGATGCCATCGCTATGAATAACAACGAAAACTCTGTCGCCTGGACCCGCATACTGGCCGTGGGCAGCCTGCTGGGGCTGATTGTGCTGAGCCTGGCCTGGGAACTGGTGCTGGCGCCGCTGCGCCCGGGCAGCGTGATCCTGGCGCTGAAGGCGCTGCCGCTGTGCATCCCCCTGGTCGGCCTGCTGAAGAACCGCATGTACACCTACCGCTGGGTCAGCCTGATGGTCTGGCTCTATTTCACCGAAGGCGTAGTCCGCGCCTACAGCGATGCCGCACCCAGCCGCTGGTATGCGCTGGCCGAGGCCTTGCTGTGCGTGGTCTTGTTCGCCGCCTGCGCGCTGCATGTGCGGCTGCGCTTCAAGCACGCCAAGGCCGCGGCAGCCGCTGCGGCGATTTAACTGGGAGACCCACCATGCAAGCCCTGCTCGACAACCTGCGCCAGCTGATCGGCGCCCAACATGTACTGACCGACGGCGACCTCAGCGCCTATGAGCACGACTGGCGCAAGCGCAGCCGCGGCAAGTCGCTGGCCGTGGTGCGCCCCGGCAGCACGGCCGAAGTGGCGGCCGTGGTCAAGGCCTGCGCCGTCACCGGCGTCAGCATCGTACCCCAGGGCGGCAATACCGGCCTGGTGGTCGGCAGTACGCCAGATGAGTCGGGCACGCAGATTGTGCTGAGCCTGCAGCGCATGCATGCGGTGCGCGCGGTAGACGGTGCCAACCTGACCATGACGGTGGAGGCTGGCTGCATCCTGCAAAGCCTGCAGGAAACCGCGGCCAACGCCGGCTTTCTGTTTCCGCTGAGCCTGGGCGCCGAGGGCAGCTGCACCATAGGCGGCAATCTGGCCACCAATGCCGGCGGCACCCAGGTGCTGCGCTACGGCAATGCACGCGAACTATGCCTGGGGCTGGAGGTAGTCACCGCCCACGGCGAAATCTGGAGCGGCCTGAGCGGCCTGCGCAAGGACAACACCGGTTACGACCTGCGCAACCTTTTCGTCGGCAGCGAAGGAACGCTGGGCATCATCACCGCCGCCACCATGAAGCTGTATCCCCAGCCCGCGGCCCAGCTCACCGCCTGGGCCGCCGCGCCCAGCCTGGAAGATGCCGTTACCCTGCTGGGCCTGGCGCACCAGCACCTGGGCGCAGGCCTGACCGGCTTCGAGGTGATGGGCCAGTTTGCCCTGAGCCTGGTGGCCAAGCACTACCCGCAGCAGCGCGTGCCGCTGTACCAGGACACGCCCTGGTGCGTGCTGCTGGAGAACTCGGACAACGAATCCGAAACCCATGCGCGCACCCGGTTCGAAAGCCTGCTGGAACTGGCGCTGGAGCAAGGCTGCGTGACCGATGCCGTAGTCGCCGAAAACCTGGCCCAGGCGCATGCGCTGTGGCATGTGCGCGAAAGCATCTCCATGGCCCAGGCCGAGGAAGGGCTGAACATCAAGCACGACATCTCCATCCCGGTGTCGCGCATCCCTGAGTTCGTGCGCAGCACCGACGCACTGCTGCAAACCCATATCCCCGGCGTGCGCCTGGTCAACTTCGGCCACCTGGGCGACGGCAATCTGCACTACAACGTGCAGGCCCCGGCCGAGGGTGACCCGGCCCAGTTCCTGCGCGAAAAGGAAGACGAGGTCAACACCCTGGTGTTCGACGCGGTGCTGGCGCACGGCGGTTCGATCTCGGCCGAGCACGGCGTGGGCAGCCTGAAGGTCGGCCACCTGGAGCACTACAAATCCCCGGTGGCACTGGAGCTGATGCGCGGCATCAAGCAGGCGCTGGACCCTCAGAACCTGATGAACCCAGGCCGGGTCGTCCTGGTAGGGAACGCGGGGTTCTAAAATCGCTGGGCTGCGATTGCAGCTGTTTTTTTGATCTGACCCCGACATGACCCGCCCCATCCGCTCCCAGTACGAAGATTTCATGCGCCTGGTGCACACCACCGGCACGGCCAAGACCGACCGCACCGGCACCGGCACGCGCAGCGTGTTCGGCCACCAGATGCGCTTCGACCTGAACGAAGGCTTTCCGCTGGTCACCACCAAGAAGGTGCACCTGCGCTCCATCATCCAGGAGCTGCTGTGGTTTCTGCAGGGCAGCAGCGACAACAACTGGCTGAAGGAACGCGGCGTCAGCATCTGGGACGAATGGGCGCGCCCCGACGGCAGCCTGGGCCCGGTCTACGGCGTGCAGTGGCGCAGCTGGCCTACGCCCGATGGCGGCCACATCGACCAGATCGCCCAGGTGATCCAGACCCTGAAGACCAACCCCGACAGCCGCCGCATCATCGTCAGCGCCTGGAACGTGGCCGAGCTGGACCAGATGGCGTTGATGCCCTGCCACGCGTTCTTCCAGTTCTATGTGGCCGACGGCAAGCTCAGCTGCCAGCTGTACCAGCGCAGCGCCGACATCTTTTTGGGTGTGCCCTTCAACATTGCCAGCTATGCGCTGCTGACCCATATGGTGGCCCAGCAGTGCGATCTGGCGGTGGGCGACTTCATCTGGACCGGTGGCGACTGCCATATCTACAGCAACCACGTGGACCAGGTGAACGAGCAACTGAGTCGCGCGCCCTACCCTTACCCGACCCTGCACATCAAGCGCAAGCCGGCCGACATCTTCAGCTACGAGTTTGAGGATTTCGAGGTACTCGACTACCAATGCCACCCGGCCATCAAAGCCCCGGTGGCGGTATGAAGTTGCACCTGATTTTTGCGCGTGCCGCGAATGGCGTGATCGGCGTGAACGGCGCCCTGCCCTGGCATCTGCCGGAGGACATGGCGCACTTCAAGCGCACCACGCTAGGCTGCCCGGTGATCATGGGCCGCAAGACCTGGGATTCGCTGCCGCCACGCTTTCGGCCGCTGCCAGGGCGCGTGAATATCGTGGTGACGCGGCAAGCCGATTGGCAGGCCGAGGGTGCGCTGCGCGCCGGCTCGATTGCAGAAGCTGCAGCACTGTGTCCGACGGATGCCGATGCCTGGGTGATTGGCGGCGCCGAGATCTATGCACAGGCCCTGCCCTTGGCGCAGACGGCCGTGGTCACTGAGATCGGCCAAGACTTTGAGGGTGATGCCTACGCACCCAGCTTCGGTCCCGAATGGACCGAGGTGAGCCGCGAGGCCCACACCAGCAGCACGGGCTTGCCGTTCAGCTTTGTGCGCCTGCAACGCGGTGGCTGAAACGCTTCTGTTTTTATAGCATCTTGCGCAGATAGTATCAGCGCCAGCGGCCTTTATGGCCTACATGCAAAACTGCTGGCGACCTCAGAGTCACCGGACTGGTAACGCGCCACCTGCGGATAGGGGCACAAAGGACGGCTGCGTTGCGCCGACCATCCGGCGGGCAGCTCGCTGTTGACACCGCCTACGTTGCCCGCACCCCGCGCCGACGCGACGATGCGCTCGGGGGCCTTGCCTTGCTCTACCCAGGCAACCAGGGCGCTGAGGGCGTCGTACTGGTCAGTGGCCGGTCCGCCGCGCGAATGGCCCATGCCTGGCACCCGAAAGAAACGTGCGAACTCGCTCGCCCGGCCCCGGTGATAGGTGTCCAGCCCCTGGTACCAGGCCTGTGTGTCGTCCACCGAGAAAATAGCGTCTGAAGCGCCATGAACGACCACCATCTTGGCGCCACGGTTGCGCAGCGTATCCAGCTTTGTTGCGTTCGGAGGCGTCATGAAGGAGATGGCACTCTCGGTGTAAATACCGCTGGTGGCAAAAATCTTGCCTCCGTCGGTATCGATGTCGAAGTTCAGCGCAAAGGCCGCCGTCTTGCTGGTGTCTGTGGCCATGCCCAGGTCACTTACCGGGGGCGAAGAAAACATGTAGCCCACGCAAACCGGATTACGCGCAGTGCGCAGGGAATTTCGGAACTTCCATTCCGCCCAGTCCGTCTGCACGATGCCCGCGTCAAATGGAAAGCCGCTGTAAATGGCGTCGCCCACACGGTTGCGTGCCGGGCTGAACACCGCGGCAATGACGGTCTTCTGGGTTGCGCTGAGGCAGCTCCCGTCGCGCGCCCCTGCACAGGCCGGAATATCCCGCAGGGGAGCGAAGGCCTCGCGGCAAGCCTCAATGTCCTGCACCAAGCCATCCTTCAGGCCATCGAGCGCGTCACACTTGTCGAGGATGGCGCTGGCGACCACTTCACGCTCTGCTTTGGGCAGAGCTGACTCGTAGTCGGGCAAGCCATTGACGACCCGGATGGTGGTGACGGTGGCCCAGCGTTTTACATTGGAGAGGTTGCCCACCGCAGCCCGCGGCAAATTGATGCCGGGAGAGGTGGCAAGAACACCATCAAATGCATCGGCATACCGGGAGGCCGCGACCATCGCATGGCGTCCTCCATTGGACGTGCCGGCGATGTAGGAGCGATCGGGGGCCTTGCCATACGCTTCTTTGACCAAGGCTTTGGCCATGGGTGTAAGCGTGCCTACAGCGGTGTAGCCGTAGTCCAGACGGGCCTGTGGGTCCAAACCAAAAAGCGGATTCTGCGCAGAGGAATGGCCGGCGTCGGAGCTGATGATGGCAAAGCCCATCTGCAACCCATTGCGCAGCAGTCCACCGCTGCCGATCGCAGAGCCACCATCTGCAACGGCAACATTGCCATCGGTACCACCGTTGGCCTGGTACAAGAATCGCCCGCTCCAGTCCTTCGGTAAACGCATCTGAAAGCCGATGGCGTAGTTCTGGCCATCGACCGCGCTGATGCGCTCGTTCATGCGCCCTACCACCAGGCAGTGCTCGCCGACAGGCTGACCGGCGTTGGAGAGTGTGCCCGCAGCGACTACGCTGGCTGACGCGATCGTCGTTCTGGCAAAGCTGAAACCGCTGAGCGTTGCGCAGTTGGCGATAGTGGCCGGCTGGGCCGCCGCAAGTTGCGGCAGGGTATCGTTGTCGCTGCCGCCGCAAGCTGCAAGGCCAAAGCTGCTGAGGAGAATGGGTAAGAAGAATTTAGCTGTCATGGGATGTCTTTCGCTGTGCCGGATTTCAGAAGCTGTGACGAATGCCCAGATCCAGGCCGGTCCAGGTGGCGTTGGCCACGCCCGTGACCCCACCACCCGTCAATGCGGCACCGTTGCGGTTTTGCAGCCGCGAGTAGGTGGAATAGACCGCCGTGCGCTTGGACAGGTTGTAGACATAACCCGCGGCCATCTGGTTGGCACTGCGCCCGCTGGCCGAGTTGTCCTTGACGCGTGAGTAGGAGATGGGGATGTACCCAAGCCCCAAGTTGATCTGGGTGCCCAGCATCCATCCATGGGATCGGTTCGGTGCAGCGACCACCTCCTTGTCGTCGCGAAACACCAATGCCATGGCTTTGACGGCGCCGAACTGGTAGCTCGCGCCCGCACTGCTCGTGGTGACATCGCCACTGTTCAAGTTGGTCACGCCGTGGGAGACAGCAAAGCTCACACTGTCTTGCGCGTAACCCAGGCGAATACCGGCATATTTGCCGTCCTTGCGGGTGGCCGGCGTAGCGGCGGTATTTTCCGCAAAAGCGTACATGGCCTGGCCATAAAAGCCATTCAAACCAGGCAGAACGTAGCCAAGGCTATTGGAGGCACGAACCGCCGTCTGCACCGTGGACACCCGTGTCAAAGCCCCTTGCGCCACGTTGTTGACCGACCCCGCGCCGGCGCTGCCGAACGGATCGAAGGCGCTATGGTTCCAGTAGGTAGGAACAAAATCACGGCCCAGCCTAAGCTCGCCCCAGGTCTTGGACAGCAGGCTCACCGTAGCACGGCGGTTGAAGGTCAGCCCGCCGCCGCCCGTCGTCGTCAGGTTGTCGGTACTGGTCAGCGCACCGGCACCTGTGTCCATGTTCAGGCCAGCGTCCAATACGAAGCCCGCCGACAGCCCATCACCCAGATCTTCCGTGCCCCGAAACCCGATGCGGCTGAACTGGTGGCCACCCACGCCGTTCAGACGATGCATGCTGGCGCCGCCCTGCTGGGCACGCTGTAAGGTGACATCCAGAATGCCGAACACGGTGAGGGACGTTTGGGCATGGGCGGCGCCTGCGGCAACAAGGGTCAAGGCAGTGGCAAGTTTTTTCTTCATGGTGGTCTCCGTTGTAAATTTTTTAGGCGTGACTGCACGGGCGCAGCGCGGGAGCTGCGTCTTCTTTGGTAGTGCGAGGGGTTTAGGTCCGAACGCTGTGCGGACCTAGGGGTTCAAGCCGAAAGAGGCCTGTGTTCGATGTCAGAGAATCTGGGCAACCTCATCGAAGCCCAGCCTCGGGCCCCGCGGATGGTTGCCCGCTGGGTCACCAAAACCCAGGTTCACGAGGAAGTTGGTTTTGTACCGCCCGTCCGGGAAGAACTCGGCATCGACCCGGGCGGCATCGAAGCCGCTCATGGGTCCGGCATCCAGCCCCAGCAGACGGGCGGCCACGATCAGGTAGCCACCTTGCAGCGCGCTGTTGCGAAACGCCGTGGCCTGCGCCAGCACAGCGTTGTTCTCGAACATCGGCTTGGCGTTGACCGCTGGAAACTGCTGTGGAAGCTGGTCGTAGAACCGCGAATCCTGCGCCACCACCACAGTCACAGGCGCATGCAGAGTCTTCTCCAGATTGCCGGCAGAGAGGGCGGGTGCCAGCCGCTTCTTGGCTTCTGCGGAGCGCAGAAAGAGAAAGCGACCCGGCTGGCTGTTCATGGATGTGGGACCCCACTTCAAGGTGTCGTACAGCTGGCGCAGCAATGCATCGCTGACTTCGCGTGGCTGAAAGGCGTTGAAGGTGCGTGCCTGCAGAAAGGCGCGGTCAAGGGCTTCGGTCATGGTGGTAGAGCTTGGGTCAAGCGTAGGAAGGTGGTGGAAGGAATTCAGCGCAGTCCGTCGTGCAGCTGTGTCACTTTGGTTGCTCCCTGGCCGGTGGGCGGGCTTGCTCGGTGGTCAGCGGCTTTCCGCCCACCCCCCACAGGCCGCTGCGCACCTCGACGATGGCGCAACGCGTCATCGGGCGCATACCCTCGCCGCCTACACGCACTACGGCCTCGGCCAGCTCGGCGATGAGTTGCTGTTTCTGGTCGTCGTCGAGGACACCCTCGATGATCTTGACATTAATGAATGGCATGGTTTTCCTTGGTTGTGGTTGTGGTTGTGGTTGTGGCTGTGCCGTGCAGCTTCAAGCCGCGGTGTAAGCCGTCTTCACGGTGGTGTAGAACTCTGCGGCGTACCGGCCCTGCTCGCGTGGCCCATGGCTTGAAGCCTTGCGGCCACCGAACGGCACGTGGTAATCCACCCCCGCAGTAGCTACGTTGACCATCACCATGCCTGCCTGCGCATGCCGCTTGAAGTGCGATGCGTGCTTCAAACTGGTGGTGCAGATGCCGCTGGACAGCCCAAACTGCGTGTCGTTGGCAACGGCCAGCGCTTCGGCGTAATCACGCACACGGATCACGTTGGCTACCGGGCCAAACACTTCTTCGCGGCTGATACGCATCGTGTTGTGGGTTTCGGTAAACAAGGTGGGCAGCAGGTAATGACCGGGATGCCCCTGCGCGTCGCTGGGTCTGGCCTCGCCTCCGAAGGCCAGATGCGCGCCTTCCGCCCGGGCCGATGCGATGTAGTCCAGGTCGATGCGCAGTTGAACCTCGTCCACCACCGGGCCGATATCGGTGCCCACACTGCGGGCATCCGCCACCGTCAGGCTTTGCAGACGCTTGACCACGGCCGCCACGAAGCGGTCATGGATCGCGTCGGTGACGATCAAACGGCTGGCGGCGGTACAGCGCTGCCCTGTCGAATAAAAAGCACTCTGCACAGCGCAGTGCACCGCCACCTCCAGGTCGGCGTCGTCCAGCACGACCAGCGGGTTCTTACCGCCCATCTCCAGCTGCATCTTGGTGCCGCGCGTGCTGGCCGCCGCCGCCAGCCGCTGCCCCGTTGCGGCCGAGCCGGTGAAAGTAACCGCCGCGACGCGCGGGTCTTCGGTGAGCGCAGGGCCCACGACAGCCCCACGCCCCATGACGAGGTTGAACACCCCTGCCGGCAGGCCGCTGTTCGCCAGGACCTCGGCCAGTGCCCAGGCAGAGCCAGGCACCAGCTCGGCCGGCTTGAAGACCACCGTGTTGCCGTAGGCCAGCGCCGGTGCAATCTTCCACGCCGGAATGGCGATGGGAAAATTCCACGGCGTGATGGCCGTGACCACGCCAATGGGCTCTCGCGTGACCTCGACGCCCACACCGGGCCGTACCGAGCTCACCGCATCTCCGGTCAAACGCAACGCCTCGCCCGCAAAAAACTTGAAGATCTGGCCCGCCCGTGCCACTTCGCCGGTAGCCTCGGGCAAGGTCTTGCCTTCTTCCCGCGCAAGCAGGTCCCCTAGCTCGGCACGGCGCGCCAGCAAGGTGGTGCCGACGGCATCCAACACATCGAAGCGCTGCTGCGGCGTGCTGTGGCTCCAGGATTCAAAGGCCTGGCTGGCCGCATCGACCGCCTGCCGTGCCTGCGCGGGGTCGGCCTGCGCGTACTCCCCGACGATGTCACGCGTATCGGATGGATTTACATTGACGGCGACACCCGCGCCTGCAAGCCACTGGCCGCCGATGAGGTTGGCGTGCATCAGTCGCGCCCTGCACCGCGTTCGCGGAATTGGGCCTGCCATTGGTCCAGCGGCAGGTAGCTGGGGTCGTCACGCACCATACGCTCGGTTTCGGCCAGCAACTCGGCTTCGCTGCGCGACAGGTCCAGGGGCGTGCCGTAAGGCTGGTTCACGTAGAACGGCGTGTCCATATACACCTCGACGCGGTTCCCCTCCGGATCGAAGTAGTACAAGGACCAGGCGTTGCCATGGTTCATAGGCCGCAATTCGTAGGCACCTTTGGCTTCGGCAATGTCGCGGTTGCGCCTAAGCTCCTCCACGTCCGGCACCAGGAAGGACATTTGCATCACCGTACTCACCTTGGCTTCAGGCGGGCGCCCTGCCGACAGCACCAGTTGGTGGTGTTGGTCTTCGGTGGCACTCATGAACACCAGCCGGTTGCCGAAGTTCTTGCCGATACCTTCGTCGGTAATCGTCAGCCGAAACACCGAGGTGTAGAAGTCCACCATGCGGTCCAGGTCGAAGACATAGATCCCGAAATGGGCGGGAGTGGGTCGTAGTACTTTCATGTTCTATTCCTTTGAAATTTTTGCGTCAGCGACCAGTTGCACCCAGCGTTTGACATCGGCGTCGATGCGGGCCCGCAGTTCGTCCGGGGTGGCGGTGCTGGTCTCGCCGCCCGTGGTTTCCTCGATCCTCGCGCGTATGTCGGGGCGGGCCAGCACGGCGTTCACCTCGGTGTTCAAGCGTTTGACTACCGATGCGGGTGTGCCTGCGGGGGCCAAAAGGGCCGTCCATGACTTCACCTCGTAACGGGGAACACCCTGTTCGGCCACGGTGGGCACGTCGGGCAGGCCCGGCCAGCGGGTACTGCCGCTGGTGCCCAGCGCACGCAGCTTGCCCGCCTTGATATGGCTCACCGCAGCGGTAGGGGCCAGCACGACAAAATCAACCTCGGCGCCCAGCACTGCGCTGACCGCGGCACTTTCGCCCTTGTAAGGAATATGGTTCATCTGCACACCCGCCATCTGCGCCATTAGCGCACCGCTGAGGTGCTGGCCTGTCCCGATGCCGGCGGACCCGTAGGTCACCATTCCCGGCTTGGCACTGGCTGCGGCCAGCAGGTCTTTGATGGTGTGAAATTTGCCCTGTGCATTCACAACGATCAGAAACGGAAATGTGCTGACTGCCGCCACGGGCTGAAACGACTTGACGGCGTCATAGGGCAGCTTTCCGTACATAGCCGGCGAAATAGCATGTCCCCCGGTGGCCAGCAGCAAGGTGTAACCATCGGGCTTGGCCTTGGCTACGGTATCGGCAGCCAGCACCCCACCGGCTCCGGGCTTGGGCTCCACAATGATCGGCTGCCCCAGGGGCTTGCTCAACTCGGCACCCAGCAGCCGCGCCACCGTGTCCGCATTGCCGCCTGGGCCGAAGCCGTGCAGCACGCGGATCACCTGGGCGGGATAGGTTTCTGCATGTGCCACTGCGGCACAGAGTACGGCTGCAGCCGATGCGGCCAGGGCAGTCCGTCTTGCGATGTTCATGGATTTGTCTCCGTTGACCGCTGAACGCGGTTCGATGTGGTGTGTCAGGGGCAAAGCGTCAAATGGGCATAGCCAAGCAGCCGTAATTCATGCGGCCTGCGCAATAGGGTTGCGCAGCACGCCGATGCCTTCGATCTCGACCTCGACCACGTCGCCGGGCACCATGAAACGCGGGGGTTTCTTGCTCCAGCCTACGCCCCCGGGTGTGCCGGTCACGATCACATCTCCAGGCACCAAAGTGAAGATCGTCGACGCGTATTCGATCTGCTGGGCTACCGAGAAGATCATGTCCGCCGTGGTGGTGGACTGCACCAGTTCACCGTTGAGCCGGGTGGTCAGTTTCAGGGCGCGGTCGGGAGCGATTTCGTCGGTGGTCACCAGCCAGGGACCAAAAGCGCCTGTGGCTTCAAAATTCTTGCCTGCACAGATGGCTTTCGCGTGGAACTGCCACTCGCGGATGCTGGCGTCGTTATAGACCGAGTAGCCAGCGATGTATTCGTGTGCCTGGGCGGCCGGGATGTTGCGCCCCTCTTTGCCAATCACCACGGCGAGCTCACCCTCCCAGTCGAGAGACTGCGAAACATGCGGGCGCAGGATGGGCTGTCCATGTGCGACTTGAGAGCGCCACACCCGCAAGAAGATGGGCGGAAAAGCCGAGAGCTCACGGTCCAGTCCTGCGGCCACCACTTCGCGGTGGTGGTCGTGGTAGTTGCGTATCGCGCACACGATTTTTTCGGGCTGCGGAATCACCGGCAAGTAGCGGATGGCGTCCAGCGGAATGTCTGCCAGAACCGAAGCGGCATCCTGCGCCACGGCCGACAGCCGGCCTGCCGCAATATAGGACTGCAGCGTTGGGTACTGCGGGTAGGCGCGGCCCAGGTCGGCCACGTGATGGCCCTGCACCACGCCCCAGCTGGCACGGCCACCATGTTCAAAAGAAAGAAGTTTCATTGCGTAGTTTCCAAGTAGGTGAATTCAAAGAGCGCCCCGGGCCAGACCGGCCAGAACTTCGGAGGTATCGGCACCCAGTACGGGCGGGCCGCGCCGGTACTGCACCGGCGTTTTGGACAGCCGCAACGGACTGGCCACCGTGGGCACGGTGCCGGCCGCCGCGTGCGGTATGTCGACATGCAGGCCCCGTGCACGCACCTGCGCATCGGCGAAAACCTGTTCAAGATCATTGATCGGACCACACGGCACGTTGGCACGCTCCAGCAACGCAATCCATTCGGCGGTGGTGCGCTGTACCGTCAACTGGCGCAGCAGCGGCACCAGCAGCAGGCGGTGCTCAACCCGCGCAGCATTGGTCGCAAAACGCGGATCTGTAGACCATTGCGGCTGCCCGGAAGCACCGCAGAACGAGGCGAACTGCGAGTCGTTACCAACCGCCAGAATCATGTCGCCATCGGCTGTGGGAAAAGCCTCGTAGGGCACGATGCTGGGATGTGAATTGCCCAGGCGGCGCGGCGGGGTGCCGGTGACCAAGTAGTTCAATGCCTGGTTGGCCAGGCACGACACCTGCACATCCAGAAGCGCCAGGTCGATATGCTGGCCTTCGCCGGAACGTTCGCGCCATGCCAATGCGGCCAGAATGCCCGAGACCGCGTGCAAGCCCGTCAACACATCGGTCAACGCCACCCCGACCTTGACCGGTCCTGCGCCTTCGCTGCCTTCAGGAAAGCCCGTAAGGCTCATCAGACCGCCCAGCCCCTGCACCATGAAGTCGTAGCCTGGCCGCGGCGCGTAGGGCCCCGTCTGGCCAAAACCGGTGATGGAGCAGTACACCAGGCGAGGATGGATACGGGACAGACTTTCATAGTCCAGGCCGTATTTCTTCAGCCCTCCGACCTTGAAGTTCTCGATCAGCACATCGCAACTTGCCACCAGTTCGAGCAACCGCGCCTGCCCGTCAGCGGTAGCCATGTCCAGCACCACAGACTTCTTGTTCCGGTTGGCACACAGAAAGTACGCCGACTCGACGGGCTGGCCCGCTGCATCGGTGACAAATGGCGGACCCCAGGCACGGGTGTCGTCGCCTTTCCCGGGTTGCTCTATCTTGATGACCTCGGCACCCAGATCGCCCAGCATCTGGCTGGCCCACGGCCCGGCAAGTACACGGGAGAGGTCCAGTACGCGGATGTGCGAGAGTGCGCCTTCGTTTGGCATGGCCACTTTTCCAGTCAACCGGCCGGGCGGCAAGATGGCGCAGCGCCGCAAAAGCAGGTACGGCGGGCGCTGGCGTGGGCAGCCTCATGGCCAGAGCATGGGGATAAATGCTGCGTTTCAAAAACGCTGACCTCGGTTAATTTCATTTGCTCTCCTGTTCTCCACCAAGCCAACTAGTGCAGTAGTTTCAGAACTCGTGCACTGCGATGGCTAGAATTTAAAGCCATTGCCCCTGTCCAACAAACGTTTTGTTCTCATAGTCCTGTGCATAAAATTCAGTTCTTGAGAAACTTCAAAAAGCTTTTTCCATGAGACGCAAGATTCCCAGCGCCGCGGCACTCACCGCTTTTGAAGCTTCCGCCCGACATGGCAGCTATACCGAGGCGGCGCGTGAACTGGCGCTGACACAAAGCGCTGTGTGCAGGCAGGTGGGCGGGCTGGAGTCGTTTCTGGGCGTCAAATTATTCCGCCGCGCCAAGCACGGCATGGTGCTCACGGAAGCTGGCACGGCCTACTGCCGGTTCATCACCAAACAGCTGGACGACTTGGAACGTGGCACCTTGGACCTGATGGCCCGCCAGGGCCGCGGCGGCACACTGGAACTGGGCGTGGTGCCGACCTTCGGCACGCGCTGGCTGTTGCCCCGACTGCCAGCCTTCGGCCGCCAGCAACCGGACGTCACCGTCAACCTCTCCAGCCGCACCCGCCCTTTTGCTTTTGAAGACTCGGGCATCGACGCGGCCATCTACACCGGGGACGGCAATTGGCCGGGCGCGGCGACGACTTTCCTGATGGCCGAAAGCATGGTTCCGGTCTGTAGTCCTGCGCTGATCGCACCCGGCACACAGTTGGATCCGGCCGCACTGGCACGCCTACCCTTGCTGCAGCAAAGTACGCGGCCCTATGCCTGGCGCCAGTGGTTCGACTCCGTGGGGTACTCGATCAACCATGCTTTGGTGGGCCAACGTTACGAACTCTTCTCGATGTCATTGGAGGCGGCACGCGCCGGGCTGGGCGTGGCCCTGGTGCCGGAATACGATCTGGGGGATGACGTGGTATCCGGCCGCTTGGTGATCCCGGTCGACCACGCCTGCCCGAGCGACCGGGCCTACTACTTTGCGTGCCCGGAGCAGCAAAGCGAGGACGCCGTGACGGCGGCCTTTAGAACCTGGCTGGTAGAACAGACACGGTCCATGCGAGAGGACGCCCCCACTCGCCAAGGTTGAAGCAGGGGTCTCAGCCAACGCCGCTCATGCCGCAGACCCCCGGCAGGGCTGCTTATGCGCCTGCCATGGAACTACTGATACGCTATTTTTCTTATAGCAGCTTGCGCAGGCACCATAAGCGCCAGCGGGCTGAAATGTTTAAAACTTAGCGCTGCTGCGTCTTGCCACTTTCGTCCGACAGCACGATCTCCACGCGCCGGTTCAGCTGGCGGTTGGATGCCGTGTCGTTGGCGGCCACCGGGTAGGCTTCGCCGTAGCCGCGGATGGCGATGCGGTCGCGGCCCACACCCATGTCTTGCAAGGCGTTGCGCACGGCGCCGGCACGGCGGTCCGATAACTCCTGGTTGTAGCCAGAGGCGCCGGTGCTGTCGGTAAAGCCTTCGACCAGCACCTTGCGCTGCGGGTTCTGCTGCAACACGTCGGCCAGCTTTTGCGCGGTGCGCATGCCGTCCGGCGTCAGGCGTGCCTGGTCGGTGCCGAACAGCACGTCGCCCAAGGTGATGACCATGCCGCGCTCGGTTTTCTTGGCGGCCAGGTCGGCGAGCTGGGCTTCAAGCTGCGCGTTGCGGGTCTGGGCTTCGGCGGCGATGCGGCGGGCTTCGTCGGTCTTGCGCTGGGCGTCGGCGGCATCGCCCTGGGCGACCAGTGCGTTCTGCTGGGCCGCAATCGCATTGGCCTTGGCCTGGTCGGCTTCATTCGAGCGTTGCTGCAGGCGCAGTGCGTCGCTTTCCTTACCGGCCTTCTGCACATCGGCTTCAGCGGCCTTCTGGTTGGCAGCCTCCTGCGCTAGCGCGATCTTCTGCTTGGCCAGGTAGGCCAGTTGGTCGACCTTTTCCGGCTTGTCCTTGTGGTCGGCGGAGGCATTGGCCTGGGCCAGCGCATCGCCGGCCTGCTTGAGCTCCAGCGGGGCGTAGCGGTTGACATCGGGATTGGCCTGGGCCATCTGGTAGTCGCTGCGGGTTTGCTCCAGCAGGCTGGTGCTGGTGGGCATGGAACTGCAAGCGCCCAGCAGTACAGCAAGGGCCAGGGCGACGGGGGTGGCGTAAAGTTTTTTCATGGTGTTCTTTCTTTAGATTTATTTGCTGGCGCGGTCGAGTTCTTCGCGCAGAACGCGCACGCTGTCTTGCATCGCATCGGCCGCGGCCTGGGACTTGGCCGAGTTGGCCTTGCCCTGGGCCAGCTTGGCGTCGGCCTGGGCCTGGTTCGCCAGCACGGCGGCCAGCTTGTAGTCCTTGTTGGCCATGGCCTTCTGGGCGGCGGCCATCTTTTCGCGGGCCGAAGCCATTTCCAACGGAGCGAATTCAGCCCCGCCGGCACCGGCCGCGCTGTCCACCGCGGCTTTGGATACCGCGACATCGGCGGTGGCCGGGGTTTTCATGCTGCTGCAGCCGACCAGCAATGCCAGGGCGGCAGCGGTCACGGCCAAAGGCCAGGTGTTTTTTGTCATAAAGATCTCCAGTGGAAAAAGAATTCAGAAGGCCTGCGCCTGGCCGTCGGTCGACAGGCCATGCGGTACGTGCTGCGGCAAGACCAGCTTGCCGAGCGCATTGGGTATGGCTTCGATATGCACCACGGGCGCGCTGCTGGTCACGCCGCCAAACATGGTGGCAAAGGCCGAGTCGGCTGCGTCGCGGCCTATGCCCAGGCGTACAAAGCCCATGGGGATGGCCACGCCGGAGGCGTCAAAGATGTACCAGCGATCGCCCAGGAAGACCTCCACATAGGCGTGGAAGTCGGTCGGGCCCAGCGCCGGGTCGGCGCCGTAGTCGATGCCGGTAGTGAAGCGGGCCGGGATGTTGACGGCGCGGCACAGCGCAATCATCAGATGCGCAAAGTCGCGGCACACGCCGACCCGGTCCACCAGGGTGTCGATGGCGGTGGTGTTGCCATCGGACGAGTTGGACTGAAAGTTGACCCGGCTGGTCACCCAGTCGTGGATGGCCTGCACCCGGCTATAGCCTGGGGGCAGTTCGCCAAATTCATTGAGGGCCAGACGGTGCAAACGGTCCGACGGGCAGTAGCGGCTGGGGTACAGGTATTGCAGCACCTCGCCCGGCAGGTCGGCCACGCCGACCTCGGGAATGTTCTCGGGCAGCGCGGTGAAATGACTGAGATCCACCGTCGCTTCGTAGTGCACGCTTAAAGGGCCGGTGGCCGCAGTCAGCCGCAGGTAGCGGGTCTGCGTCACCGGGTCGGTGTACAGCGCATGGGGCACGGGCTGGCTGATCTTCAGCGCCTCGGACACCACGGTCTGGTGGGCAGTTTTGGCGGCGTGGATGTTGAACACAAAATCACAGGCAGGCGCTGTGATGTGGTAATCGAGGTCGATCGAAAATTGGAGCCGCAGCGTAGGCGGCTTGGTAGAGGTCGGGGTGTTTTTCATGGCAATGCGGTGGTGTAAGGCCAGTCTAGGTAGAACCCCACGCCCCCATAAGCGGACAGCAACGCGGCCCGCGGTAGGACAAGCACAGCCCCCGACCAGGGCCATGCGCCTACAGGGTTTACATCCGATGGCCCCATCCAGCCACGCTCTAATTTCTATAGCTATCCGCGCTTATAAGATCTGTGCCAGCGGCACAAAACGCATAAAAAAAGCCACCCGAGGAACAAACCAGGGGTGGCGGATGGAGCAGAAACGCCAGAGGCTATTTCTTGATGGTCATTTCGTTGCTGACGCTATGCACGTCTTCCGTGGCACGGGCGACCTGCACGGCGCGTTCGATCTGCTCCTGGTTATCAACAAAACCGCTGAGCTGGACTTCACCCTTGCGCGTCACCACACCGATGTCCAGGCTTTTGATGCTGGCATCGGCCAGCAGCGCAGCCTTGACACGGCCGGTCACGATGCCGTCGTCAACCTTGTTGCCTACGGTGGTGTCCGCTACCTTCAGGCTGAGCTTGTTGTCTATGCTTTTCACGCCCGACACCCCATGCACGATGGACGTGGCGCGCTCGATCTGCGCCTGGTTTTCTACAAAGCCGCTGAGCTGCACTTCGCCCTTGCGGGTTTCAACCTTGAAGTCCAGGCTCTTCACATCGGGGTCGGCCAGCAGTGCAGACTTGACGCTGGCGGTGACGACCGTGTCGTCGATCTCGGTACCGACGGTGGTGCCCGGGGCAGCGGCGCCAGTGGCATCCACCTGCTTGCTACAGCCCACAACGGACAAGGCCAACACGGCGGCAAAAATAATTCCCACCGAGCGGGATTCAAAATGGTTTGTCATAAATACATCCTCCTTACCAACATGCGCACGGGGGCAAGCCCCCGGCGCTGACTGCTTACTTCCGCTTGACGACTTCGTTGCCGATCACACCGCCGACAGCCGCACCGGCCGCTGTACCCAGCACACCGCCGCCGACGGCTGCACCGGCAACACCGCCAATTGCGGCGCCGGTGGCGATACCCTTTTCTTGCCGGGTCATGCCAGCACAGCCGCTCAGAATGACCAGGGCAGCTGCTGCCAAAGCGCTAGCTGCATAGTGACGTGTGGTTTTCATAATGCTTCCTTGTTGTGGGAGAGATCAAAAATCAAGATTTACCGAACTTGACCTTGGCTGCGCTCACGCAGCTGGTCTTTGCATCACCGGCCAGGGTGTCGCACTTCTGCACGGCCACCTTGTAGTCGGCATCGCGTTTTTCTTCAGCGTTCTCGGTCTTGGCTTCGCCAATTTGCTTGGCGGTGCGGGCATCGGCCAGGGCCTTGGTCTCGGCGGCCTTGGCTTCCTTCACGCAGACAGACTTGTCGTTGCCGGCCTTGTCGTCGCACTTCTCTTTGGCAACCGCATAGTCGGCTTTGGCCTTGGTTTCCAGGGCCTTGGTGTGGTCGGCTGGCTTGCCGGAATGGGCCGCCTTCAGCTCGGCAGAGGCGATCTTTTCCTTGCCCTTAGCCTCTTCCATACACACGTCCTTGGCGTTATCGGCCAGCGATCCACAAGCCGCCTTGTCGGTCTTGTAATCTGCGCTGATACGGGTCTTGCCCACTTCGTATTCATCCTTGGACATGGTGGCCGCCTGGGACACCGAGGCCAGCATCACGGCAGCGACGAGGGCAGAGGTTTTGAGATTGAAAAACATGTTCATAGAAATCCTTTTTTTCGGTAAATGGGATAGCTGCAGTGTGCGTGGCCGTGCCCGCAACGCACAGCAGACAGTGCCGCCAATTGCCGTAGTAGATGTCCTACGCGAGCGGATCGGGACACCCAACAAAAACGGCCCCGAAGGGCCGTCTGAAACTGCGTAGGCAGGCTTATGCGCGGGGTTCGCCGCGGCGGTTCACTGTGACAGTGCGTCCGGGTGGCGTGGTCATCTGGATGCGATGCTCCTGGCCGCGGAAGTTGTAGGTCACGTCCCAGTACTCAGGGCGGGTAGACGCCGGCTCGGTGGCGCAGCGCTGCACGTCCTGGGTGATGGGCTGGCCATTGCGGCCTACATTGGCACCGACGGCGGCGCCGGCAACCGCACCACCCGCAGTGGCGATGTCCTGGCCGCGCCCACCACCGACCTGGTGGCCCAACACGCCGCCCAGCAAGGCGCCCACCACAGCACCGCCGATGTTGGCATTACCGCGGCTTTGCACTTCTTCCTTCTCCATCCAGCAGCGCTGTTGGGGCGTGCCCAACACAGCGCGTACCGATGTCACATCGGCTTCGAACAGGCGCTCGTTATTACGGCGGCGGTTGTCGTAGACCGGCATGGGCGGCGGCGCATAGCGGTTGTCATCCACCCTGGCATTGCGGTCTACCGTGCGCACCGACGACACGCGGTCGTTCAAGCCCATGGCGCTCAATGAAGGGTAACGCCCGGCGCGCAACACAACGCAGCGGCCGCGGAACTGCGAGTCCTCACAGACCTCCTGGCGCTCGCCAAACACGATCACCGACGACGCGCGGTCGTTGAAACCCGAGCGGTCAAAGTTGCGGACTTCGTTTTGGGTGGTGAAGGACCGTCCTTCAAAATTGTCGTTCTCGTAAAAAGTGACCTGGGCGGCTACCTGGGCCGCGACTGCCATGGCACTGATGGCGAGTGTGGTCTTGAATATATTTTTCATACGTGTCTCCTATGGAGTGGCGGAGCCCGCCGAGACGGTGGACCCCTAAGGTAGCCACAGTGTGCGGTGGGGCCATGGCAGCCACCAGCAGACGGCACCGCGGGCTGCGGTAGTTGCTGTCCTACACGGGGCGCACTGTAGGACAATTCCGACAGGCGACTGCGCCTATGCCCGATGGATTTGTGCCCGCTTTCGATGCACACTTGTGCCAAATCTAGTGTTTAACACCTCAAGTAGAGCGCATTGTTTGCACGCAATACACTCTACCAACACAGGGCGGAGCCGCCGGCTCTGGACTCTCAGGAATTAGTGCCGCGCACATGCCCCAGCTCAAAACCTATATCGTTGAAGACAGCCCGGTGATCCGAGAAAGCCTGATCGCCACGCTGGAAGAGCTCGTGCCGGTGGCGGTCATCGGCACCGCCGAAGACGAACTCAGCGCGGTGCAATGGCTGACCCGTCCGAGCAACCATGTCGACTTGGTGATCGTCGATATTTTCTTGAAAGCCGGCTCCGGCCTGGGCGTGTTGCGTGCAGCACATGGACTGCTGCCACCGCGCAAGCTGGTGGTACTGAGCAATTACGCCACCAAGGACATGCGGCGCAAATGCCTGGACCTGGGAGCCGACCGGGTGTTTGACAAATCCAACGAGATTGATGCGCTGATCGACTACTGCGGCCAGCTGGCCGACGGCCACTCGGGCAACACCGCTTCCGGTGCGCTGGCCTGAGCGCGGGGCCGTGCGGCCTACTGGATCAAGCCGTTTTTCAGCGCGTAATAGGTCAGGTCGCTGTTCGACTCCAACTGCATCTTTTCCATCACCCGGGTGCGGTACGTGCTGACGGTCTTAACGCTGAGCGACATGCTCACCGCCATATGGCCTATGGTTTCGCCCTTGGCCAGCCGCAGGAAGACCTGCAGCTCGCGTTCAGAAAGCTGTTCATGAGGGGGTTTCTCGCCCCCACCGCCCAAGCCATCGGCCAGACGTTCGGCCATGCCGGGCGTGATGTACTTGCGCCCTCTGCAGACCGTACGGATGGCCTTGACGATGTCCTCGGGATCGCAGTCCTTGTTCAAGTAGCCGCTGGCGCCCTGGCGCAGCAAGGTGGTGGCGTAATGCTCTTCGGCAAAGCCGCTGAGTATCAGCACCGGCAGATCAGGCGCACGGGCCTTGATGGCCACCAGTGCGTCAACACCGCTGTGGTCGGGCATGGAGATATCCATGATCATCACGTCGATTTCGCCTTTGCGGACAATGTCCAGCGCCTCGCGGCCGTTGGTGGCTTCGGCCACCACCGCGAAGTCGATCTGGTCGGCAAAAAACTGGCGCAATCCAGCGCGGACCATGGCGTGGTCGTCAACAATAGCAATTCGGATCATGGTATTTGGCGGAACATTCTGCAGCATGTTCCCACACTTTCGGTTGAAGGCTGAAGATGAACTTTATCAACGTTGTCAAACGCAACCGTATCGTATTTGTACTGGCCTGCACTGCGGCACTCTCGATTGTGCTGATCAGTGAGGGTTCCTACCTCCAGTCGGTCGCAATACTCGACAAATTGGGCAGCATGGGACAGGCCCGCACAACGATACAAAGCCTCACAAAAAATATTCTGGACGCCGAAACCGGCCAGCGCGGCTACCTGGTCACCAACCGCAAAGAATACCGCGAACCTTACGACGCCGCACTGCAGAAAATCAACGAGTCACTGCAGTTTCTGGACGTCTACTACCGGGGCCAACGCCTGCCCACCGATGTGCTGGGGAAGCTGCACAACGTGACAGACACGCGTTTGTCCGAGCTGGCTTTGACCATCAAGATGCACGACGAAGGCAAGGACGATGCGGTCAAGGACATTGTCATGTCTGATATCGGCAAAGAGCAGATGGACACCATCCGCAAGCTCACCGACGAACTGCTCGAATACGAGACCCAGAACGTCAACAAGGGCCGCAGCGAAATCTACGGCATGCTGATGTTCAACCGCGGTGGGGTAGCTGCGCTCACGGCTCTCAGCCTGCTGGCCTTGTTCATGTACTTCCGCCAGATCTTTTTGTTCCGGGAGCAGCAGCTAGAAATACAGCGCATGGTGCAGGTCGAACGCGACCGGCTGGAGGTGGAAGTGGTCCAGCGCACGGCCCAGCTCACCGAACTCACCCACCACCTGCAAACCGCCCGTGAGGACGAACGCCACCGCCTGGCGCGCAATCTGCACGACGATCTGGGCGCGCTGCTGACCTCGGCCAAGCTCGATGCAGCCCGCATCCGATCGCGGTTGGGCGGCACGGCGCCGGAAGCCCTGGAGTTGCTGACGCACTTGGTGGGCACACTCAACTCCGGCATCGCGCTCGGACGGCGCATCATTGAAGACCTGCGCCCCTCTGCACTGAGCAACCTGGGCTTGGTCTCCACGCTGGAAATTCTGGCGCGCGAGTTCGCCGACCAATCCACCGTGCAAGTGCATTGCTCGCTGGAGCCGGTCGAGCTCAAAACCACCGCCGAACTGATGGTCTACCGCCTGGTGCAAGAGGCCATAACCAATATCACAAAATACGCCAAGGCCCAGAATGTCTGGGTCACACTGGGCACGCGCGATGGCCAGGTGGAGGTATCAGTGCGCGACGACGGTGTGGGTTTTGACACCAGCGCCAAACCCCAATCGGCTTACGGGCTGGTGGGCATGCGCTTTCGGGTCGAGGCCGAAGGTGGCGTGCTGACCATGGTGTCTGGCCCCGGTCGCGGCACCTTGATCCAGGCCCGGCTGCCGATTTCGGTAGCCATCCCCGCGGCCACCGAGTCCAGCACCTGAAATCCACCCGGCCGCGCCATGCGGCCGGTCTGTCGGCGCAGTCCTACGCCGGCTGTGGTGCTCTCCCGACAAGGCTACGGCAAAGCTGCCTATCGCCATTCCATGCGCCAAGGCAGACACTGGATCCATCGCAACCAAAGGCTTGCGAGACCCAGAAACCAAGGATGGCATGCCATCCGCCAAGCAAGGAAATACCATGTTGCACTACGCCGTCGTCTTCTTCGTCATCGCTTTGATCGCCGCACTGTTCGGCTTCACTGGTATTGCTGCCAGCGCGGTGGGCATTGCCAAGATCCTGTTCATTGTGTTCGCCGTTCTGGCCGTCGCCAGCTTTCTGTTCGGCCTCATCAAGAAGAGCTAGGCCAGCCTGCTGGCCCCACCGATCCCAACCACTCTCAAAGGAATACCCATGTTAGACAACCAACTTGAACAACCAACCAACAAGCTTGCCGACCAGGCCGCCGCAACGGCCGACAGCGTCATCAAGTCCACCCAACGCGTGGCCAATGACACGCTGGACCATCTGGCGAACACAGTTCACGGCCTGCGTGCCCAGGCTGCACCGTTGCTGAACCGCGCCAGCGAACAAGCCAGTGCACTGCTGCAGCAAAGCAAGGAAGCCGTGCAGGACAGCTCGGCCAAGGTCAAGGCCCAGGCGCAACGCGCTTCCGATTCGACCCTGAATTACATCAAGGATGAACCCGTCAAGGCCGTACTGATTGCCGCCGTGATCGGTGCCGGTCTCGCTGCCCTGGTGCACCTTGCAGGCCGTTCGCGTGATGACATCTAAAGCCCTGGCGTAGCCGCAGATCGCGCGCCATGGTGCCTCCCCTGCTTCGCCTGATAGCGACCCAGCCGCAGCTGCTACTGAATCATGCCGAGGCCTATGCCGAGCTGCTGTCCGAGGAACTCGGCCAGGCGACCGGGCGCTGGAAACAGCGCACCGTGTTGCTCAGCGTAGCCCTGGTTTGCATCGCCATCTCGGCAGTGCTCGCAGGGGTGGCTCTCATGCTATGGGCCACAACGCCCATGGCGGATATCCATTCCCTGTGGGCTTTGCTGCTGGCGCCCATACTGCCATTGGCGCTTGCGGTGTGTTGCCTGATTGCCGCCCGCAGCTCTGCCAACACCAGCAGCTTTGACAATGTGCGACAGCAAATCAAGAGCGATATGGCTATGTTGCGCGAGGTAGGCACACTGTGAATACTTCGTCTACTGCCTTGCTGGAGCTGCCCACACCCACAGCCGTTGAACGCCTGGATGTATCGCGCGCCTTGCTGCGCCAAGCCCTCCTCAAGGGGACGCACACGCCTCCACCCAGATCAGGGGTAGACGCAGCCAGCCCCTCATCTGCTTGGATGGATAGTCTGCGCTCCATTCCTCTAGCCAATGTATTGTTCGAAGCGATTAGCAGCTGGTGGACCCAGCATCCGCTGCGCATCGCCTGCATTCTTGCCGCCGACACCACCAAAGCCATCGTGCAGCCCGTGGCCCGGCGCAACCCGCTGGGTGTGGCATTGGGTGCCTTAGTACTGGGCGGCCTGCTGGTCTGGGGCCGACCATGGCGCTGGATACTCAAACCGGCGCTGTTTGCAGGGTTGAGCACACAGTTGCTATCCAAAGGCATTGCCCATCTGCCCCTGCAGTCCTGGATGAGCACACTGGTGACGGCTTTGCAAGCGCGCAAGCCAGAACCTGCGCCGCCAGCGCAACCGCAGGCAAACCGCCCTCCTACCCGCTAGTTCGCCCCGTGGCATGCCTGCACCGTCAGGCCTTGCCACGGCCCAACACCAGCTTGCCGGCGGTGGCAGCCGCAGCACTCAGCAAGCTGCCCCACAGAATATCCAGCAGCGACAAGCCTAGGGGCCAGCCTCGCAAAGTCGCGAGGTTCGATAGGTCGTAGGTAGCATAAGCCACGCACCCGAAAAACGCGGCCGCCAGCGCCGTGCTGCGCCAGCCGGGCTGGGCCGCATAGGGCGCTACGGTAAACACCAGCAAACCCGCGGCATACACCAGGTAGAACGCCGCAGCCGCTGCAAAATTGGGCTGAGCTGACATCAAATGCCCAATGCCCTGCTGGTACAGCGGCATGGCAATCACACCCAACCACAGCCCATCCAGCAGCAGCAACACCACGATGGTGGCCAGGTAGGCAGCCAGGTACTTCTTCATTACGGACATCTGCACGGCTACAGCCAGTACTCCCAGGCCCGCGAGAAAATCTCCTTCAGCCGCTGGTCGATCGGGCGGCACAGCCACTGCTCCAGCGTCACTTCGTCAGAGGCCGCCAGATCCTTGGCGAACATGGCCTGCACCTGGCTACCAAACTCGGCGCCCAGCACTACGGCATTCAGCTCCTGGTTGTGCAAGAAGCTGCGCCAATCCAAGTTGGTCGACCCCACGGTCGCCCATACGCCGTCGATCAGCGCAGTCTTGGAATGCAGTATCACACCGCGCCGCTGGTAGATCTTGACGCCCGCGCGCAGCAGCCGCTCGTAGTAGCCGCGCCCCGCATGGAACACCAGCCAGGAATCGGTCTGGCTTGGCAGTATTAGGCGCACATCCACGCCACGCCGGGCCGCGGCCTCCAGCGCCTCCAGCAACTGCGGGTCGGGGGCAAAGTAGGCATTGGTCAGGCTCACACTGGTCTCGGCACTGCCAATCGCCGACAGCAGCGTGGCGTAGATGTGGCTGAAGGGTTCACCCGGCGCGCTGCCAATCGCCCGCACCACCTGGTTGCCCGCGCGTGTGGGCGTTGGAAAGTAATTCTTGGCGGCCAGCGGTGGGCCTTTTTGCTGCACCCAGGTGGCAATGAACAGCTTCTGGAACTCGGCCACCACCGGGCCACTGAGTTGCAAATCGGTGTCGCGCCAGGCCAGGCGGTTTTCATCGGGCGGCTGGGTGCTGCGCCTGCGCGAGCCTCCCGAGTACACACTGCTGATGTTGATGCCGCCCAGGAACGCCGTGCGTCCGTCCACCACCAGCAGCTTGCGGTGGTCGCGCTGGTTCAGCTCCCAGCTGGTGCGCGCCAGCAAAGGGTTCACCGGATTGAACTCCAGCACCTGGATGCCGCTGTCTACCAGCCGCTGGAAAAAGGCCGCCGGCGTGCCCAGCGTGCCTACGCTGTCGCGTATCAGGTTGACCTGCACGCCTTGCTGCTGCTTGGCGATCAGCACCTCAGCGAAGCGCTGGCCCACCTCATCGTCCTCCAGGATGTAGGTCTCCATGTTGATGTGGTCTTGCGCGGCCTCGATGGCGGCGAACATGGCACGGTAGGTGGCGGGGCCATCCTGCAGCAACACCACCGCATTGCCTGCCGTCAACGGGCTGCCGACAATCGCTTCTTCCAGCGCCAGGTGGCGGTCAAAAATATTGGTTTCGGTGCCGCTGCTGCGGAGGCCGTCCAGAATCGCCTTGCTGCGCGCCGCAGATAGCGGCCCATGCGCACCCTCCAGCTGCGGAGGTGGCCCGCGCCGTTGCGCCAGGTCGGGGGTGATCCGCGGCAGGCTGCTACAGCCCGCCAGAAATACAAGGCCTAGGGCCAGGGCATAGCGCACACATTGATTCAGCATGCGCATAGGCTACCGCCTCAAGGTGCAGAAGTCACGCGCCACACCACATTGCCTACATCATCGGCCACCAGCAATGCACCGCGCGTATCCAGCGCCACGCCCACCGGCCGGCCGGACGCATGGCCTTCGGCGGTCAAGAATCCGGTCAGCACGTCCACCGGTGGGCCTACCGGCTGGCCCGCTTTGAAGGGTACAAAAATCACCTTGTAGCCACTGTGCGGACGTCGGTTCCAGGAGCCGTGCTGGCCGATGAACATGCCCACCGCAAACTCTGCCGGCAAGGATGTGCCCACGGAGGACGCCAAACCGAGCGAGGCAGTATGCGGCCCCAGCGCATAGTCGGGCACCAAGGCCTTGGCCACCAGTGCAGGCTGGGGTGGCTGCACCCGCACATCGACCTGCTGGCCGTAGTAGCTGTAAGGCCAGCCGTAAAAGCCGCCGTCGCGCACCGAGGTCAGGTAATCGGGTACCAGGTCGCTGCCAATCTCGTCGCGCTCGTTCACCACGGTCCACAGTGCGCTGCCCTCGGGTGTCCAGGCCAGGCCGACGGGGTTGCGCAAGCCGGAGGCAAAAACCCGGTGCGCACCCGACTGGGTATCCACCTGCCAGATCGCCGCCCTCTCGGTCTCTGCCGCCATGCCGCGTTCGGCCACATTGCTGTTCGAACCCACGCCCACATACAGCTGCTTGCCGTCCGGGCTGGCCAGCAGGCTCTTGGTCCAGTGGTGGTTGATCGGCCCGCCAGGCAACTCCACCAGCCGGCTGGCCGATGCTGTGATGCGCGTCTGGCCGGTAACGTAAGGAAAGCGCAGCACGCCATCGGTATTCGCCACAAACAGGCTATCACCCACCAAGGCCATGCCAAACGGCGAATTCAGCCCGTCCAGCAACACCGAACGCATGTCAGCCACACCATCGGCGTTGGTGTCGCGCAGCAAGGTGATGCGGTTGGCGCTGGGCGTAGCCGCGCCCGCGCGGCCCATCACCCATTGCATAACCCAGCCCTTGATGCCCTTGCCGTCGTCCGGCTTGGGCGGTGCATTGGTTTCGGCCACCAGCACATCGCCGTTGGGCAGCACATACAGCCAGCGCGGATGGTCGAGGCCACTGGCAAATGCTGCCACCTGGGTACCGGCCGCAGCGATGGGCTTTGATCCATCGGGCCAGGGCTTCGCCGGTGCGATGTTGACGGTAGGAATCAGGGTGGGATTGGGCGCCGGCAGGCTGGGCTGCGGCCCCGTGCCGGCCGAAATCGGCAGCTTCGCGACTTCGCCGCAGCCGCCCAGCAACAATGCGGCGGCACTTGCAAGCAGCGCGATGCCACCCGGCAAATGCATGGCTATATCCGTCCCATCAGCAACAGCACCACGATGATGACCAGCACCAGGCCGATACCCCCGGTGGGCCCGTAACCCCAGCTGCTGCTGTGCGGCCAGGTCGGCAACACACCGATCAGCATCAACACCAAAACAATCAGCAAAATAGTTCCTATGCCCATGGCGTACTCCTAGTGGTTATAAAAATCGGCGCCTATCGCCCTGCATGCAATTTAGACGCCGGCCCGGCATCCATCGGTGCGATACCGCACATAGGATCAGGCCAAATCGGTGCGGGTCTGCGCCAATGCGGTTCGTGCGTCGAACAGATCCAGCGCCATACGCTGCTGCACGCTCCAAGCCTGGTTGTGTGTGGCGCGCAGTTGCTCCAAGGCTTGCAGGCAATCCAGCACACATGCGCCCAAGGCTTCGACCAATCCTGGCCGTTGTTGCGCAGAGGCCACGGCACCACGCAGCCGGTCGGTCACGGCACCAAACAGCAAGTCCCAGTCCTCCATGGCCACCCCGGGCAAAGGCAAGGACTGCTGCTTGCGCACCATCGGCGTGACGCGGGCCGAGTCTTCCTTGCCTGGGGGGCGGAACACCTGCGCATGACCGGCTTGCGCCGGTGGACGCAGCCGGGCCGGCGATGGCGTGTAAAAACGGTACACCTTGGGCGTCGTGGGGTTCAGGCCATGGGCCACAGGGAGGCATGTCGGCGCAGATCGGGGCATGTCAACAGTCTCGCTAAAAAGAAGGCGAAAACAGCCCATGCCCAGAGTTGCCAGGAGATAAGATCCCAGGCAGCTGCAACAGGCGGGGCATAAGCCTGCAATGTACGGGTGCCCTCCCCCCACAGTTGTGTCAAAAGACACAAGCGTCAAGCCACTAGAACCACGAGAAAGGCCAGCCATGACCGAAGTTCGCTGCAGCGCCTGCCCGCTGCGGCCACTGCCCTTGTTCCTGCGCAACGACGACGATGAAGTGGCCATCGTGCAGTCCCTGAAGCGACGCGAGATGCAGATGGGCCCGGGCGAAACCCTGATCCACGAAGGGCAGACCGACGCCCCGCTGTACACGCTGCTGGAAGGCTGGGCCTTTCGCTACAAGACCTTGAGCGACGGCCGTAGGCAGATCCTCACCTTCCTGCTAGCCGGCGACTTCATTGGCGTGCAGCAAAAAATGGGCGACGCCGCGGCCCACGGCGTGATGACCCTGACCGATACCCGCTTCTGCGTGTTCCAGCGCGACTCCTTGTGGGAGTTGCACCGCCAGTCACCCGCCATGGGATTCAACATCACTTGGCTGACCGCGCACGAGGAATCGCTGGTGGACGACACCCTGCTGTCGGTAGGCCGGCGCAGCGCCGAGGAGCGCATCGCCACGCTGCTGATCCTGCTGTTCAAGCGGGCCGCTGCACTGCAAGACGATGGCGGTGCGGCCGGCGTGCCGTTTCCGCTGACCCAGCAGCACATTGCCGACGGCCTGGGCCTGTCGCTGGTGCACACCAACAAAACCCTGCGCAAGCTGGAACGGCGGGGCCTGCACCACATCGAAGACGGCCGGCTCTGGCTGCGCGACGTGAAGACGCTGGTCCGCCTGGCCGACCTATACGGCGACGGCCGGCCACCGCAGCGCCCGCTGGTCTAGCCGCTTATTTTTTGACAGCCGGGGGCCGGGTGGCGGCCACCGCTGCCACGCGCTGTTTCAGGCCCTGGCAGCCGACTGCATCGCGCTCGGCTTCCTTGTTGTCGCCGATGTCGATGAACGGGATCAGCGCCGCAAACGGATTGACCAGGCCCAGCAAGACCGCAGCCGCTACCTTGGCGCCCAGCGGGCCTTTCTCCAGCGAGGTTTGTGGATCGCTGAAAGTGCCGCGCACCCGCAGCGGCGTACGCAGGGTAAGCGGGCTGAAGTCCTTGGGCACGACCACCGCCCGCAAGTCCATCTCCTCGGTCGCCAGCGACAGCGAACCATCCACCCAGACCGCCGAGTCCGCGGTATCCACCACCATCGCCCGCGGTCGGAACACGCCGCCGGCCACCGCCAGATCGGCCACCGCGCACTGCACCGGCAAGGCATCGTCGCCCTTGATCAGCATGCCTAGGCTCTCGGCCAGGTCGATGCCGGCCAGCTCCACCCCCAGGTGCGATACCGCGCCGTCGCGCAACTCGGTGCGGAACTGCCCTTTCAGGCTGGCCAGAATTTCAGCGGTAGAACGGCCCTGCCCGGTCAATACTGCACGGCCCTGCAGCTTGCCCGCCACATACGGCGGCAAGCCCTTGGCTCGGGTCTGCTGCAGCCATTGCTCCAGCCGCACGCCATCCCAGCGCAGATCGGCATTCCACAAGGCGGTGGCGGCCCGGCCGTCCAGCGTCAGGTCGCCGCGCAGCTGCCCCTGGGCGGTGCGCGCCACCAGGTCGCGCAGGGTGAGCACGCCACCTACCAATTGCAAGTGCAGGCTCAGCGGTTTCAAGGGCTGTAGCAGCTTGGTGTTCAGATCGACTTCGCCGATGTCGATCAGCACATTCGCGTCCATCGCCCGCATGGCCGGAAGATCGAATGGCCGGTCGGGCAAGACCCTGCCCTTGCCGCGGGCCTTGACTTGCAGCGGCTCGGCCGTGTCGGCCGTAGCCGCGGGCGTGGTACCGACCACCGGCCCCAGGTCGGCCAGCAGCAAGCGGTTGCCGCCCAGCCGGCCCGACAGCAGGGGCGTGCTGCGCCCCGCATCGTAAGTAAAAGCCCCCTTCAGGCGGCTCGCGCCGACGGTGGCATCGTCCACCACCACCTGCCAGGTATTGCCCTGCTTGACCAGACTGCCCTCGCTGCGAAAAGCTGCGGTTGTCGGTAGCGTGACGCCCACCGGGTCACCCACGGCGGCCAGCGAAGGGCCTTTGATGCTGAAGCGACCAGCAAACGTGTCGGACTGCAGCACATCCTTGGCGCTGCCCTTGAAGACCAACTGCGCGCGGCCCACGGTGGCATCGAGTGCCAGCGCCACCGGCAAGGCCTGGGTATCGTCGGTCTCGGTCGACGGCAAGACTGCCGTGGTGGCCAGCATGATCTTCAACGGCTGGTTGCGGTAACGGCCATCGGCCTGCACCTTCAGCACGCTGGTCGGTACCTGCGTATGTGAGCCCACCGCATCGCCCGGAGCCAGCTGCGCCAGCGAAATAGTGGCTTGCAGGTCGGCGCCCAGTGGCGCGTCCTTGTAGCGCACCACCCCGTCGTTCACCAGCAACTGGCCAAACAGCGGCAAGCGGGTGCGCTCAGTGGGCGTATCGGATGCTGGCTTGGACCCAAACTGCCATGAGGCGCGGCCGTCGGCCTGGCGCTCCAGGTTGCCGTCCAGGGTACGGGCCTGCAAGCTCTCGATACGCACCGGCTGGCCGCGGTAAGCGCGCCACAGGTCCACATAACGCAGCTCCAGTGCCACCCCCTGGGCCACCAGCATGTGGGGCGTGGTGCTCCAGGTGGGCGCGGCAATTTCCAGCCGCGGCGTGGTCAGCCGCAGCCCGCCCAGAAAGCGCACCTGGAAGCCGGGTGCATCTGGCGTTTGCGGGCTGGCGGCGGAATCAATGGTGATGCGGCGGTCCAACGCGCTGGACAAAGCGTTTTGCAATGGCGCCGCCAGAAACGGCCAGCCCAGCCATTCGCCAATGCCGCCGGCCACCAGCACGCCAAGCAATACGGCGCCAGCGGTGCGCCAGCGGCGGCGGCGGGTGGTGGGCATGGCCAATGGCTTCATACGGGCTGCGGGTAGCGGGCCGGCTCGGACAAATCGGTCAGCACCGCGTGCTCACCCAGGGCCAGGGGCTTGCCCGCCACCGCCGAGGCAGCCATGGCAAACATGCGCACCATGCGGCTGTGCGGCGCATCCCAGTACTCGGCCTCATGCGGCACGATCTTCAGCAGGCCCAGGTGGGTGGACTCCACGCCATCGGGAAACCAGGGCCGGGCCATGGGGGTCCACAGGCGCTCGATGCGCTCGGCATCGGTATGGATCTCGCCATGGCCGGAAATCGACACATAGGTGCTGTGTGGCACATCGCCAAATGCCAGGTTCAGCACCTGCAGATGTTCAACTTTTTCGGACCGCAGGTCGGTGAAGAACCACAGCGCACCGGTCTCGTCCATCTCCAGCGGCACCATGGGCTGGCTCACCAGCGCGCCATGGGTGTCAAACGTGGTCAGCATGGCGATGGTCATTGGTTCCAGCAATTGGCACAGCTGCGCCAACTCGGCGGTGGGTTGGGTTTCGGTTTTCATGGGTAGCTCCAGAACGGGTAAGCGGCCATCATGGAGCTCAAGCAGGATACGCGCCATCGGTGGCAACCGGCTTTGTCTGTCGGCCGCGTCCTACAACGTTTCTACAGGGTGCGGAGCGATTCTGGCAGGCAGATCAGTCAGCCGTTGGCCACAAAGCGGTCGGCCCGGGCCGCATCCAGCACGCCTGCCGCATCGCAGCCCAGCTGGTCCGCTGGCGTGGCGCCGTGCAACCAGGCATTCGGCTCGGTAAACCACTCGGCCAGCTCCCATGCGCTGTACACGCCCGCCAGCTCGGCCAGCACCGGCCGCAGCTGCGGCAGCGGGTGCATATCGGTGGGATCGAACTGGAACAAGGGCATCCAGCTGTCGGTATGCCAATCAAAACTCAGCACATCGCGCTGCACCACCCAGCGCGCCAGGGTGGCGACATCGGGCCCGCCGCGGCGCACAAACAGCGCCAGCACCTCCTGGGCGCGCGCCAGTCCGCCGCTGCTGCGGTAGGCGTTCATCAGCGCCACAAACTGCTGGTCGTCCTGCCAGCCGGCCGTGCTGCGGGGCGCAGCATGGCCGGCCCAGGTCATCTGCCGCAGGATGGCGCCGGCCATGGAGAGCCCGGGCAACTGCATGGCGAACGGGGGGACAGAGGGCGGCACGAGCTGCTGCATGGGTATCTCCGCGAGAAAACCAAAGCCACACCTTAGTGAGCGCGCTGCAACGCGGTCTGTGCGCTAGCCCACATAAGGCTGGAGCTGTGGCAGCTATTCATTCATTTTTAATAGCAGCTTGCGCAGTTGCAGCATGCGCAAAACCCCGATTTCTCTTAAAAATTCATACGCCGAAAAATGAGCGCAACGGCAGCAGACTCGGGTACAGTCTGGTTTAAAACCGGTGTGAGACAAAACACGTCCCTCAGACGCCCAGCGAGACGACAGCGCTATGGACCAACAACCGCCACCTTTTGAGCCCAGCGCAGCTGCGGCCAGCGCACTACCGGTGTTGCGCGCCGTGGCCGAAACCCTCGACAGCCTGGGCATAGGTACCTGCGTGTTCGACGAGACCGACCACGCCCTGGTGTGGAACCGCACCTTCCTCAAACTGTTTCCCGAACATGCGTCCCACA
Source organism: Rhodoferax sp. OV413 (assembly GCF_900104385.1). Lineage (GTDB taxonomy): Bacteria > Pseudomonadota > Gammaproteobacteria > Burkholderiales > Burkholderiaceae_C > Rhodoferax_B. Next base: position 399,320 of record NZ_FNJA01000004.1, read on the forward strand.
TCCACGTGGGCGAACCCTACCAGGCCAATCTGCGCCGCTTCTACCAGAACCGCCTGGCCGCCGGCGAACTGGCGGCCATGGAGCGCTACGTGGTCGACGGCCTGGCCCGGCACCGCAACCAGCAACGCCCGTTCGCCTTTGAGCACCTGGGCGTGCGGCTGTGGGCGGCCTCGCTGCCACTGCCCAAGGTGGGGCGCATCCGCATCTGGCAGGTGCGCACGCCGATTGCCGGGCCGCAGGGCGCACAAATCCTCAGCGCCCTGGGGGCCACGCCGATCAAGGACGGCGCCCTGTTTGAACACGTGGCCGACGGCGTGATGGTCACCGGCGCCGACGACCGGATCGACTGGGTCAACCCGTCCTTCGTGCTGATGTACGACCTGCCGGACCGCGACGCGGCGCTGGGCCGGCAGTTCGAATGGGCCTACCGCACCGCCTGGCAGGGCCAGATCACCGACGGCGGCGCACTCTTCGAATCCGGCCTGGCCACCCTGGCCGATGGCCTGCACTTCACCGGCGCGCCGTTCGAGCTGCCGCTGCCGCGCGACCGCTGGAGCCGCGTCATCGCCCAGCGCAGCCCCGATGGCAAGGGCTATTTCGCCCACGTGGACATCAGCGCGCTCAAGCACCAGCAGCGGCTGCTGCAGGCGGCCGAGCGCCGGGCCCGCGAGAGCGAAGCCATCCTGAAGGACAAGTCGGCCCTGCTGGAAGCCACGCTGCAGCGCATGGAGCAAGGCGTGCTGATGGTCAACGCCGAGCGCATCGTCGAGGTCTGCAACCGCCGGGCCCGCGAGCTGCTGGACCTGCCCCAGGAGCTGATGGACCGGCGCCCCACGGTAGACGAAGTATTTGCCTACCAGGAAGCCCACGGCGAATTCGCCCACACGCCGCCACAAACCCTGTCGCTGGTCCGCGCGGTCGACGGACTGCACCGGCCCCATGGTTACGACCGCAAACGCCCGAACGGCCGGGTCATTGAGGTGCACAGCGTGCCGGTCGAAGGCGGCGGCATGCTGCGCACCTATACCGACATCACCGAACGCCGGCTGGCCGAGGAACGCATCCGCCACGTGGCCAGCCACGACGGCCTGACATCGCTGGTCAACCGCGAAGCCTTCCTGGAAAGCCTGGCCAGCACGGTGCAGACCGCGCACGCCGTGGGCGTGGGCTTTGCCGTGCACTTCATCGACATCGACCGCTTCAAACCCATCAACGACCGCTTTGGCCACGCCGTGGGCGACAAGGTGCTGGCGCTGCTGGCCGACCGGATGCGCCGCATCGCCCGCGACGGCGACCTGGTGGCCCGCATGGGCGGCGACGAGTTCGCCGTGCTGCAGTACCCGGTAGAGCAGCGTGACCGCGCGCTGGGCCTGGCCTACCGGCTGCTCGAAGGCATCAGCCAGCCTATGGAGATCGAGTCGCACAGCCTGCAGGTCGGCGCCTCCATCGGCATCGCGCTGTACCCGGAAGCCGGCAGCGACGCCGATACCTTGCTGCGCAATGCCGACGCCGCCATGTACGCCGCCAAGGCCGCCGGGCGCGACTGCGTGCAGGTCTACGACAGCGGTAGCGAGCTCGACCCGGACCCGGATTAATCCTGATTTGATAGCAGCTGGCGCAGCTTGGATAAGCGCCAGCGGCGTTATTCACCCTGATTTGCGCAAATGTGCGCCAGCGCACCGACGGGCCAACGCCTGCCGTTTTATGGTGACTCCATGCCGACGCCATCGCCCTCGGCCACAGGAGACACTATGCCCGTCCACTCCCGCAAACCCGCCCCCGCCGTCCAGCCTGCCGTCAAATCGGTTGACACCAGCGCGCCGCGCCGCAAAGGCTCAGCACCCGACAGCCCGCCTCCCGATACCCACCCCAAGCTGCCGCACGAGCGCGACCAGTCGGTGGACGCCACCGACGGCACGCCGAGTGTGGAAGTCGAACAGGCCTACCGCGATGTCAGCCGCGGCCTGCAAGACACCGACCGCGGCCCCGAAGCCGACCGCACCTACAAAAAGCTCCAGCGCTAAACCCAAGGCTTGACCATGACAGTCCCTACCCCCACCAACCCACCAGCCCCCGCCACCAAACCGCTGGCCCAGGAGCACGCCGACTTCACCGCCGAAGGCGCACCGCCGCCGGGAAAAGTTGCGCTGAGCGAACCCATGACCCCGAGCCAGCAGCCCGCCCGCCCCCCCGAGCCAGCAGCCCAAAGCCTGACCACCAACCAGGGCCTGCCGCTGCCCGACAACCACAACTCGCTGAAAGCCGGGCTGCGCGGCCCGACGCTGATGGAAGACTTCATCCTGCGCGAGAAGATCACCCACTTCGACCACGAGCGCATCCCCGAGCGCGCCGTGCATGCGCGCGGTGCGGGCGCGCACGGCTTCTTCCAGGTGTACGAGGACATGGGCGGTCTCACCAAGGCCCACTTTCTGTCCAACCCCGGCGTGCAGACCCCGGTGTTCGTGCGCTTCTCCACCGTGGCCGGTTCGCGCGGCTCGGCCGACACGGCGCGCGATGCCCGCGGCTTCGCCGTCAAGTTCTATACCGCCGAGGGCAACTACGACCTGGTGGGCAACAACATCCCGGTGTTCTTCATCCAGGACGCAATCAAGTTCCCGGACCTGGTCCACGCCGTCAAGCCCGAGCCGCACAACGAGATCCCACAGGCCGCCAGCGCCCACGACACCTTTTGGGACTTCGTAACCCTGATGCCCGAGTCCACCCACATGCTGATGTGGGTCATGTCCGACCGCGCCATTCCGCGCAGCCTCCGCATGATGGAAGGCTTTGGCGTGCACACCTTCCGCATGGTCAACGCCAAGGGCGACGCCAGCTTCGTCAAGTTCCACTGGAAGCCGCTGCTCGGCACCCACGGCCTGGCCTGGGACGAAGCGCAAAAGCTGGCCGGCAAGGACGCCGACTTCCACCGCCGCGACCTGTGGGAGGCCATCGACAGCGGCAACTTCCCCGAATGGGAGCTGGGCGTGCAAGTGGTGCCCGAAGAAGACGAATTCCGCTTCAACTTCGACCTGCTCGACCCGACCAAGCTGATCCCCGAAGAGCTGGTGCCGGTGCGCCGCATCGGCCGCATGGTGCTGAACCGGAATCCCGACAACTTCTTTGCCGAGACCGAGCAGGTGGCCTTCCACCCCGGGCATCTGGTGCCGGGCATCGACTTCTCCAACGACCCGCTGCTGCAGGGCCGGCTGTTCTCGTACACCGACACCCAGCTGTCGCGCCTGGGCAGCGCCAACTTCCACGAGCTGCCGATCAACCAGGCCAAGTGCCCGATGCACAACTTCCAGCGCGACGGCATGCACCGGCAAACCGTCAACCGCGGGCGCGTGGCCTACGAGCCGAATACCCTGGCCACGGGCAGTGAGTTCCGCCTCGACGGCACACAGGCCCAGCCCAAGGGCTTCAGCAGCGTGCACGAGACCCTGGAGTCGCCCAAGATCCGCCAGCGCAGCCCCAGTTTTGACGACCATTTCTCGCAGGCCCGGATGTTCTGGCTGAGCCAGACCGAGCCCGAGCAAGACCACATCGTGGCGGCCTTCCAGTTCGAGCTGTCCAAGCTCGAAACCCCGGCCATCCGCCAGCGCATGGTCGACAACCTGGCCCATGTGGATGGCCAGTTGGCGGTAAGGGTGGCCGCGCCGCTGGGCATAGGCGCGCCGGACAAGCAGGCCGCCACCCTGTGGTCGGGCTTTCGCGCGGCGCCGCACCCGGTGGACGTACAGCCCTCGCCCGCGCTCAGCATGGCGCAGGCCCCGGGCGGCAACATTGCCACCCGCAAGGTGGCGATCCTGGTGGCCAATGGTGTGGATGCCGCCAGCGTGCAGGCCGTGCAGCAGGCGCTGACCGATGCCGGCGCCAGCAGCAAGGTGGTGGCGGCAGCGCTGGGCACGGTGCAAGCAGCCGACGGCGCGCTGCTGCCGGTGGACTGCAGCCTGCTGACCACGCCCTCGGTGGTGTTCGATGCGGTGTTTCTGCCCTGCATGGGCGCCCACGCGGCGGCCATGGCAGCCGATGGCGACGCAGTGCACTTCGTGCTGGAAGCCTACAAGCACTGCAAGACGATTGCCGCCTGCGGCTCGGGTGCCGGCCTGCTGGCCAGCCTGGGCGTGGGCCTGGTGACCGAGCCCGGCGTGGTACTGCCCCTGCCCGGCGTAGTGCTGGCGGCCGCGGGCGAGCTGCCGACCGGCTTCGCCCCGGCCTTCATCCAGGCCATGGGCCAGCACCGCCACTGGGGCCGCAACGGCCTGGCCACGGTACCGGCCTGAGCCCCAGGCGCTCTGCAGGGCCGACGCGGGTCAGGCGGGAGCATCACGGTAAAAATTTAGATAAAAACTGCCTCTAGCGCATATTCCACCTGCGCTGGCAGCTATATTTTTAGGAGTTTTTTTACTTTGACGCATCCAGGGACTACACTGAAGTTCGCTGAAGCGCCCGCCTGACTCTTCGTCGCAACAGGAGAGAAGCATGGCAAGCAAGGGACCCGGCTCCAAAAAGAGCCCCAGCACCGCAGCGGCACCGCCCGCCCCCACGCCCACAAACTCGCAGTTCCCCATCGTCGGTATTGGTGCGTCGGCCGGCGGGCTGGCGGCGTTCGAAGCCTTTTTCTCCGGCATGCCCGACCACAAGGACCCGGGCATGGCCTTTGTGCTGGTGCAGCACCTGGCGCCCGACCACAGCAGCCTGCTGACCGAGCTGATGCAGCGCCACACCCGCATGCAGGTGGTCGAGGTCACCGACGGCATGCTGGTACAAATCAATTGCGCCTACATCATTCCGCCGAACCGCGACATGGCCTTTTTGAACGGTGCGCTGCACCTGCTGGAGCCGAGCGCGCCGCGCGGCCACCGGCTGCCGATCGACTTTTTGTTCCGCTCGCTGGCGCAGGACCAACGCGAGCGGGCCATCGGCATCGTGCTGTCGGGCACCGGCAGCGACGGCACCCTGGGCCTGCGCGCCATCAAGGACGAAGGCGGCATGGCCATGGTGCAGAACCCGGCCTCCGCCGAATACGACGGCATGCCGCGCAGCAGCCTGGCCACCGGCCTGGTGGACTACGAGCTGCCCCCCGCAGAAATGCCCGCCCAGCTGATGGCCTATGTGGCCCACGCCTTTGGCCGGCCGCCCCGGGCGGTGACCACGACCAGCGCACCGCAGACCGAAAACGCCTTGAAAAAAATCTTCATCCTGCTGCGCACCCATACCAGCCACGACTTTTCGCAGTACAAGCCCAGCACCATCTACCGGCGCATCGAGCGGCGCATGGCGGTGCACCAGATCGACGCGCTGGACGATTACGTCAAGTTCCTGCAGCACACCACGGCCGAGGTGGACGCGCTGTTCAACGACCTGCTGATAGGCGTGACCAACTTCTTCCGTGACCCCGAGGCTTTCGAGGTGCTGGAGACCCAGGTTGTACCCAAGCTGTTTGAGGGCAAGCCCGCCGGTGCCGTGGTGCGCGCCTGGTCGGCCGGCTGCTCCACCGGCGAAGAGGCCTATTCCATTGCCATCCTGCTGCAGGAGCGGCTGGAGGCCTTGAAGCTCAGCTACAAGGTGCAGGTGTTTGCCACCGATATCGACAGCCGCGCGATTGCTACGGCCCGCGCCGGCCTGTACCCAGCCAGCATTGCCGAAGACATCACGCCCGAGCGGCTGGCCCGCTTCTTCACCGCCGAGCCCGATGGCAGCGCCTACCGGGTGCACAAGAGCATCCGCGACATGCTGGTGTTCTCCGAGCACAACCTGGTGAAAGACCCGCCGTTTTCCAAGCTCGACCTGATCAGCTGCCGCAATCTGCTGATCTACATGGGCTCGGACCTGCAGAAGAAGGTGATGGCCTTGTTCCACTACGCGCTGCTGCCGGGCGGCATGCTGTTTCTGGGCAGCTCGGAAACCGTGGGCGAGCTGGGCGATGTGTTTGCCGTGCTGGACCGCAAGGCCAAGGCCTACCAGCGCAAGGAAGACTTCCAGGGGGCGCAGCGTGCCGCGCTGGGCCGGTTCCTGCCACCCGCTGCCATCAAGGATGTGACCCTGCCACCCGCCTCGGGCAAGCTGCCGACGCCGCTGAAACTGTCGCTGCGCGCACTGACCGAGCAGACCCTGCTGCTGCAGCTGGCCCCGGTGGCCGCGCTGGTCAACGCCCAGGGCGACATCCTCTACCTGCATGGCCGCACCGGCATGTTCCTGGAGCCCGCGCCCGGCGAGGCCGGCATCAACAACATCGTGAAGATGGCACGCGAAGGCCTGCGCCGCGAGCTGACCACCGCGCTGCACAAGGCCGCCAACAGCAAGGAACGGGTGCAGACCGCCAACCTGCGGGTCAAGACCAATGGGCATTTCACCCCGGTCAATCTGACGGTCTGCCCGGTGGACACTGGCCCACCGTCGGCACTCGAGTCACCGCTGTACCTGGTGGTGCTGGAAGAAGCCCCGGCGCAGGAGGCGCCCGCACAGGCGCTGCCGCTGCTGTCGGCCAGCAACCACACCCAAGATACGCAGGCGCAGATCGCCGAGCTGAACGAGGAGCTGCAGGCCAAAGAGGAGTACCTGCACGCCGCCAACGAGGAGCTGGAAACCTCGAACGAAGAGCTCAAGTCGTCGAACGAGGAGATGCAGTCCATCAACGAGGAACTGCAGTCCACCAACGAAGAGCTGGAAACCTCCAAGGAAGAGCTGCAGTCCATCAACGAAGAGCTGGCCACCGTCAACACCGAGCTGCAAACCAAGGTGACCGACCTGTCGCGCGCGAATAACGACATGAACAACCTGCTGGCAGGCACCGGCATTGGCACCATCTTTCTGGACCACGCACTGCACATCCTGCGCTTCACCCCGGCGGTGACGCAAATCATCCACCTGATCCTCAGCGATGTGGGGCGCCCGGTGGGCCATATCGCATCGAACCTGGTGGGCTACGACCGGCTGGTGGCCGATGTGCAGCAGGTGCTGGTCAGCCTGCAAGCCCACGAGATCGACGTGCAGACGATTGACCGCAAGCACTACACCATGCGCATCCTGCCCTACCGCACGCAGGACAACGTGGTGGAGGGCGTGGTGATCACCTTTGTCGACATTACCGAGATGGTGCGCACCCGCGAGGCCCTGCGCACGGCCAATGAACAGCTGCGCCTGGCGGTGGTGGTACGCGATGCCTTCGACGCCATCACAGTGCAGGACCTGAACGGCAGCATCCTGGCCTGGAACCCTGGCGCGGTGCGGATGTACGGCTGGAGCGAAACCGAAGCGCTGGCCATGAATGTCAGTGCCCGCATCCCGGCCGCCCAACATGGCAGCGCGCTGGCCCGGGTGCAGCAGCTGAGCCAGGCACAGACGCTGGAGCCCTATCTGACCCAGCGCCTGGCCAAGGATGGCTCGGTGCTCGAAGTGTCTTTAACTTCCACGGCCTTGCTGAACGCCAGCGGCCAGGTCTACGCAATTGCCACGACCGAACGGGCAAAAGAGGTCGAAACCGGTCAGCAAAATGGAGGTGGACTATGAACCCCAACAGCAAAAACGAAGACAGCGCCCCCAAGCCTGAAAAGGCGGCAGAGGACTTGCGCCAGCGCGCCGAAGACCTCGCGCAGAACGCGCTGCCAGGCCTGCAGCACAGCCCGCATGCGATGTCGCTGGAGGCCATGCGCAAAACCCTGCATGAGCTGCAGGTACACCAGATCGAACTGGAGATGCAGAACGACGAGCTGCGGCGTACCCAGGAGCTGCTGGATGTGGCGCGGGCCCGCTACTTCGACCTGTACGACCTGGCGCCGGTGGGCTATTGCACGGTGGACGCACATGGCCTGGTGCTGGAGGCGAATATCGCCGCCGCCAAGCTGCTGGGTGTGGCACGCAGTGCGCTGGTGGGACAGCGCATCAGCCGCTTCATCGTCAAGAACCACCAGGACAGTTATTACATGTGCCGCAAGCAGCTGTTCGAGTCCGGCATGCCGCAGACCTGCGAGCTGCAAATGAGCCGCAGCGACGACAGCCACTGCTGGGTCGCGCTGACCACCCGCGCCGGCCATGACGACCTGGGTGCTGCGCTGCAGCACATGGTTCTGTACGATGTGAGCGAGTCCAAGATCATGGCGGCTGCCATGCGCGAGAGCGAAGCCCGCTACCGTGCGCTGGTGGAGCAGCTACCGCCCGCAGCCAACAAGCCCAAGGTCTGAAACCTTGAACCCGTACTGACATTCAGGCCGCCAGGGCCAGGGGCGCAGGCAGCAGCCGGTCGTGCTCTTTCTTGGTGACCGCATAGCACTCGCAGCTGCGCTTTTCCAGCTGCAGACGGTCAAGCACCATGATGTGGCCGCGCTGGTAGCGGATGACGCCCGCCAGCTGCAGCTTGTGGGCGGCGCAGGTCACACCCTCGCGGCGCACCCCCAGCAGGCTGGCGGCCAGCTCTTGCGTCATATCCAGTTCGTCGGACCCTACCCGGTCCAGCCCCAGCAGCAGGCGGCGGCACAACTGTTGGTCTATGGAGTGGTAGCGGTTGCACACCGCCGTCTGGGCCATTTGCGCCATCAGCGATTGGGTGTAGCGCAGCAGCATCTGCAGCACCGGGCCGCCTTGCAGCATGGCGCTCTTGATCCACGAGGCGCGCAGCCGGTAGCCCTCGCCAGCGCTTTGCACCACCGCCTGGTTCGGGGTGGCGCCGCCGCCCATGAACAGCGATATGCCCACCACGCCTTCGTTGCCCACCACGGCAATCTCCGATGACGCGCCCTCCTGCGTGCCGTACACCAGAGAGACGATGGCCGTGGTCGGAAACACCGCGTACACAGGTGCTTGCCCCGCATCGCACAGCACCTGGCCCAGGCTGAGATCGACCAGCTCCAGGTAAGGCTCCCAACGTGCCAGTTCGGCCGCCGGCAAGGCCGCCAGCAAGCGGTTTTGTTGCGGATCTGGGCTGAGGTGGGGCAGGATGTGCATACGGTTCTCACAGTGTTAGGGACTGCCCTATGGTCGGCGCCGGACGCCGAGTCCGGTATCGGCGGCGACCCGTTTCGACTGCCAGACCTGTCCTACAACCACGTGATAGGCCTGCGCCATAGCCATTGCTACCTGAATAGCCGCCGTCCTACCCCGCGAGCGGCGCCCTGTCCGACAGACTTACACGCCAGCCCGACCTAGGATGCTTACACGGGGTTACTGCTTCAGGCAGCACCCTGTAATACTTTATTCATAACGCGGCTTTATGCCGTGCGGCAGGAGAAAACCCGATGCGCAACAAAATTATTCCGACCGCCTTTGCAGCTCCCAGCTGGAGCACATCGTCGTTTGGCGATGCCACCGGAACCTCCCCCATGGAGCTGGCGGCGCTGAGCGACCATCTGAGCCTGTGCCAAGGTGCGAACGGGCGCCTGACCTATTTGCAATATGCGGGAGAAATACTGCACCGCTTTGTGGCTACCCGCTTTGTCACCACCCTGGCATTGGCGACTCTGGTGATCGGCGCCGGACTGCTGGCGCTGTAAGGGATGGCTACATCCGAGCTGCTGCACCTGGTTCCCCGCGCCCCCCAGGCCCTGCGCGAGATTCTGGACGGTGCCCGCGGCCCGGTACAGCCCCCGATCCGGTCGGAAATCTTCGGCCTGCAACGCTTTGCGCAACATGGCCGCAGCCTGGGTGAAACCCACCGTGCGGCCCGGCCCTCCATTGGCGCGGCCCGCTTCTTCCCGCATCTGCGCAGCAATATCGCCACGCTGCGCGAAGCCCACCGCTACATCGGCCTGCAGGCCGCCACAGGCTACGACGTCAGCCCGGCGGCCGAATGGCTGCTGGACAACTTCCACCTGATCGAAGCCCAGCTGGAAGAAATCCACGCCGGGCTGCCGCGCAGCTACTTCCGCGCCCTGCCGGTGCTGCAAGACGAGCCGCTGGCCGGCCTGCCGCGGGTCTACGGCATTGCCTGGGCCTTTGTGGCGCATACCGATGGCGCTTTTTCCGAGCCGCTGCTGGAACAGTTTCTCAGCGCCTACCAGGAGACCCGCGAGCTCAACCTGGCCGAACTTTGGGCCCTGCCCACCACCTTGCGCGTGCTGCTGGTGGAAAACCTGCGCCGCCTGGCCGAACGCGTGGCCACCAACAAGGCTGCCCGCGAGGTGGCCAATCTGTGCTGCGACAACCTGAGCACATACAGCCTGGAGTCGCTGGACCAGTTGCTGGCCCTGATGAACCAGCGCGGCGTGGGCCGCATGTTCCTGACCCGCATGGCGCTGCGCCTGCAGGACAGCCGCGTACCGGTGGATGCACGCTACACCGCCTGGATGCAGGCCGCCCTGCCCGACTTTGCTGCGGCCCAAACCCAGCAGAATGCCGACCAGGCCGCAGACAACCTGAGCGTGAGCAATGCCGTGAAGTCGCTGCGCGCCATCGGCGACGCCGACTGGCCCGACATGGTGGCCCGTACCAGCGTGCTGATGCAGCACATGCTGACCTCCAAAGTTTTTGAAGCCGAACACCCGAGCACCCGCGACCAGACCCTGCACGGCATCGAACGCCTGGCCCGGCGCAGCGGCCACAGCGAAGCCGCAGTGGCGCAAACCCTGCTCGGCCTGATGCATGCCGATGCCGGCGACCAGGGCGTGGCCAGCCACTGGCTGCGCGGCCCGGGCCGGCCGGCCCTGGTCAATGCCCTGGGCCTGCATGAAAACCCCTTATTGCTGCTGTGGCGGGCCCGCAAGCGCCGCGCCGCGCTGCCGGTCTACCTGGGCGCACTGCTGTTCGGCAGCATAGGCTTGGTAGCCTGGATGCTGCCGCACCACACCGCGGGCGGGCCTATGCTCTGGCTGGCCGCCGCGCTGATGCTGTTCCCTGCCTCCGAGGCGGTGGTGGCGGTCATCAACCGGCTGATCAGCGAGTCGGTGCGCCCCCAGCATCTGCCCCGCCTGGGCTTGCTGGACGGCATACCTCCCGCACACCGGGTGCTGGTGGTGGTGCCGGCCATGCTGACCGACACCGCATCCACCCAGGCGCTCGCGCACCGCCTGCATCTGCACCATATTGCCAACCCCGAGCCCTACGCCCAGTTCGCCGTGCTCAGCGACTGGAGCGATGCGGACAGCCAACACACGCCCGAAGACGACGCCCTGCTGGCCACCGCCAGCGCGCAGATCGACGCGCTCAACCTGCGCTACCCCAGCGGCCCAGGGCAACCGCAGCGCTTCATCATGCTGCACCGGGAGCGGACTTTCAGCGATACCGAGCAGCGCTGGATAGGCTGGGAGCGCAAACGCGGCAAGCTGGAGCAGCTGGTACAGGCCCTGGCCACGGGCGAGCACAGCGCCTTTCTAGACCTGGGAGAGAACTCGCGCATCGCCACGCCTACGCCCTACATCGTTACGCTGGACAGCGACACCCAGCTACCACCCGGCCGCCTGCGCGAGCTGGTCGGCGTGGCCGCCCATCCGCACAACCAGCCGCAGCTGGACGCCAGCGGCCGCCGCGTAGTACGCGGCTACGGCATCCTGCAGCCGCATGTGGCGACCCCGCTGCCCGCGCGCAAAGAGGTCACGCTATACCACTGGCTGTTTGCCGGCCAGTGCGGCATCGACCCCTACAGCGCCGCCAGCTCCGAGGTCTACCAAGACTTGTTTTCCGAAGGCACCTTCACCGGCAAGGGCCTGCTGAATGTGCAGGCCATGCACGCCGTGCTGTCGGGCCAGCTGCCCGAAGGCCAGGTGCTGAGCCACGATCTGCTCGAAGGCTCGCTGGCGCGCTGCGCGGCGGTGACCGACATCACGGTGATCGAAGACGCGCCATTCCACGCCGATGTGGCGGCCTCCCGCGTACACCGCTGGACCCGCGGCGACTGGCAGCTGCTGCCCATCCTGCTGCGCCCCGGCCGCTATCCGCTGCGTGCCATCAACCGCTGGAAGATGTTCGACAACCTGCGCCGCTCGTTGGTCGCGCCGATGTCGCTGGCCTTGCTGGTGTTCAGCCTGTGCAGCAGCGTTCTGTCGCCCTGGGCCGCGCTGGTGCTGGTGCTGGCTGCGTTCTCCGCCGGGCCGCTGATGGGCGCGGTGGCGGGCTTTTCGCCCAGCCGCGACGACCTGGCCAAGCGCCATTTCTACCGCCAGGCCGGCGCCGACATGGCGCGTACCCTGTGGGCCGGGCTCTGGCATCTGGCGCAGCTGCTGGTGCAGGCGCTGCTGGCAGTAGACGCGGTGACGCGGGCGCTGTACCGCATGCTGGTTAGCCACCGGCACCTGCTGCAATGGACCACGGCCGCCGCCGCCCAGGCCCAGGCCAAGACCCATCTGCCCGCCCTGCTGCGCGCGCACTGGAGCCTGCCGGTGGTGGGCTTGCTGCTGCTGGCGGCCTTGCTGTACCTGGGCACACCGCACCCGGTGCTGGCCAGCGTGCTGTGCCTGCTGTGGGCGGCATCGCCGGTCTGGACCTGGTGGGCCAGCCGTAGGCACCGGGCGCATGACGGCCCCATCGTACCGGCCGACAAGCTGGCGCTGCTGGAAGGGATTGCACGCGACACCTGGCGCTGGTTCGAGCGCTGCATCTCGCCGCAAGACAACTACCTGCCACCCGACAATTTGCAGGTTCAGCCCTACGACATCGTGGCGCACCGCACCTCGCCGACCAATATCGGCCTGTACCTGCTGAGCGTGGCCTGCGCCCGGCAATTCGGCTGGATCGGCACGCAAGACCTGCTGACCCGGCTGGAGGCGACCTTGGCCACACTAGGCCGCATGCAGCGCCACCGCGGCCACTTCTACAACTGGTACGACACCGAGACCTGCGCGCCGCTGCTGCCGCTGTATGTCTCCACGGTGGACAGCGGCAATCTTTGCGGCCATCTGCTGGCGGCTGCCCAGGCCTGCCAGGAACTGGCTGCCGCGCCCTACGACACCACCGCAGCACGCCGCGCCATCCGCGCAGCCCGCGAGCGCCTGACCCCGTTGCTGGCGGCCCGCAGCAGCCTGCCCGCCGAACAGCGGGCCCAGCTGCGCTGGCGACTGGCCGATCTGCGCGCCACCCGCCGCTCGGCTGCGGCAGATACCCAAGCCCAGGCCGCGCTGATGACAGCCACCACGGCGCAGCGCCTGCTCAGCCTGGCGCAGGCCTTCGAAGCCCTGGCCTGGGAGGCCGACTTCCGCTTCCTGTACCACCGCAAGCGGCATCTGCTGCACATCGGCTACCGGGTGGCCGAGCAGCAGCTGGACGCGGGCTTCTACGATTTGCTGGCCTCCGAATCACGGCTGACCAGCCTGCTGGCAATTGCCAAGGGCGATGTGCCGGTGCGCCACTGGGCCTCGCTGGGCCGGCCGTTTTTTGCAACAGGCGCGGATGCCGGCCTGCGCTCCTGGTCGGGCTCGATGTTCGAATACCTGATGCCCACCCTGGTGCTGGTCGAGCCGCCGGGCAGCGTGCTGCAACAGGCCTGCCGTGCCGCGCTGCAGGAGCAGATGGACTACGCCAAGGCGCACAAGGTGCCCTGGGGGATTTCCGAATCGGCATACGCCGGGCAAGACCACACGCTGGCCTACCAGTACGCGCCGCAAGGCGTGCCGCGGCTGGCGCTGCGCCGCACGCCGGCCGACGAGCTGGTCATCGCCCCCTATGCTACCGGACTTGCAACGCAGGTATCACCTGCACTGGCAGCTACAAACTTTATAGCACTTGAAAAATTCAAGGCTTATGGGCGCTACGGCTTCATCGAGGCGCTGGACTTCACCCCCGCACGGCAGGCCGACGGCGACGCGTTCACGCTGGTAGAAACCTATATGGCGCACCACCAGGGCATGAGCCTGGTGGCGCTGGCCAATGTGCTGCTCGACGGCCCAGCGCAGCGCTGGGGCATGGCGAATGCGCACATCGAAGCCGTGGCCTCGTTGCTGCACGAGCGCGCGCCGCGCGAGGTGTCGGTGCTCAGCGCCCCGCCGGTGGGGCCACCGCCGCAGAGCATGCAACACCGGGCCCCCGGTTTGCTGCGCGACGTGGTGCCTGGCGGTACCGCCGTGGAGCCCACGCATCTGCTGTCCAACGGGCGCTACCACGTGGCCTTGCGGGCCAACGGCGCCGGCTGGAGCCGCTGGGGCAATACCGGGATCACCCGCTGGCGCGACGACGCGCTGCGCGACGCCTACGGCAGCTTCTTCTACCTGCGCTGGGCCCAGCAGCCGCAGCTGGTGTCCACCACCCAGCACCCGGCACCCGACCCGGCCGCCCACTACCACAGCACCTACCATGCCGACCGTGTCTGCTTCGACGCCGAATGGCCGTCGGTGCAGGTGCACACCACGGTCTGGGTCAGCCCCGAGGACGACATCGAGTTCCGCAAAGTGGAGCTGCGCAATATGGGCGACCAGACGCTGGAGATCGAGCTGATTTCGGCCTTTGAAGTGACCTTGTCCGACCCGCGGGCCGACGAATCCCACCCGGCCTTCGCCAACCTGTTTGTGCGTGCCACCTGGCAAGCCGAGGACCAGGCTTTGCTGTTCGAACGCAAGCCCCGCCTGCCTACCGAGCAAGGCATGCAGGCCGCGCACTTTCTGGTCGATACCGGCCCGCAGGTGCAAGGCGTGCGCATCCAAACCGACCGCCAGTTGTGGCTGGGCCGCAACCAGACCAGCAGCCAGCCGCTGGCATCCTTCGACGCCCTGCCCGAGCCCGGCACGCCGCTGGACACCGGCCTTGACCCGGTCTGCGCGATGGCGGTCAAGCTGCTGATTCCGCCGCAGGGCAAGGCCTGGCTGACCTTTGCTACCGCCGCATCGAACCACGACGCCACCCTGCAAGCCGTGATCGACAAATACCGCCAGCCCAGCCACGTCAAGCGGGCATCGCTGATGTCGGCCACGCTGACCGGCATCCGCCTGCGCACCGTCGGCCTGAACCCGGAAAACTTTGCCGCCATCCAGACGCTGACCAGCGCCCTGGTGCTGAGCCTGAGCCGCCCGCAGACCCAGACGGCAGCGGTCAGCGACAAACGTCTGCTGTGGCGCTTCGGCATCTCGGGCGACCGGCCTATCCTGCTGGTCAGCATCGGCGCCATGGAGGGCATGGGTCTGCTGCGGGCCTTGGCCCAGGGGTTGCGCCAATGGTCCTGGGGCGGCGTGGGCTGCGACTTGGTGGTGATCAATTCCGAGCCGGCCTCGTACCTGATGTCTGTGCAGCGCGAGGTGGGCATCCTGCGCGACCGCCATCTGTCCGAGCGCGGCCCAGAATCCGTGCCCACCACCATGTACCTGTTGCGGGTCGAAGAGCTGTCGCCCGACGAGCTCAGCACCCTGCATGCCCAGGCCCGGGTCCGCCTGCAGGCCGATGGGCGGCCGCTGCTGCACCATGTGCAGGCCTGGACTACGCTGCACGAGCAAGCCCAAGAGGCGCGGCAAGCCCTGTCCACCCAGGAAGTGCCACTGCTGCCCCGGCCCAGCGGCCCCGTGTCCGCACCTGCGGGCCTGTTCCAGCCGAACGGCGAATTCCGCTTCAACGTAAGTCCGCAGCTGCGCACCACCCGGCCCTGGACCAATGTGCTGGCCAACCCCGGTTTTGGCGCGCACATCACCGAAGCCGGTGGCGGCTACAGCTGGGGGCGCAACAGCCGTATGAACCAACTCACGGCCTGGTCCAACGACCCGGTGGGCGACACCCCGTCGGAATGGTTTCTGCTGCAGGACTGCAAGACGCTGGAGGTCTGGAGCGTGGCCCCGAATGCCTGGGGCGATCCACTGGCCCAGTACCACGTGTCGCACTGCCAGGGCAGTACCAGCATCCGGCACCGGCGCGGCGATGTCGACGTCAGCGCCACCTGGTGCGTGGACGCCGACACCGCGGTCAAGCAGGTGCGGCTGTACATCATCAACCGCGGCCACCGCAATCTGCAGCTGCGCGTCATCGGCATGGCCGAATGGATGATGGGCGCCAACCGCAGCGACCGCAGCAGCGTGCAGACCGCCGCACTGCAGCAGGACCGCTTCACCGCCCTGCTCTGCACCCAGCGCGAGCGCGCGGCAGGCTTTGGCGAAGGCACGGCTTTCCTGGCCCTGACCCAGCCCAGCGACGACTGGACCTGCGACCGCCGCGAGTGCTTTGACGCCCGCGGCCGGCTGGTGGTGCCCGACCATTTTGGCCACACCAGCGGTGCCGGCCTCGACCCCTGCGCGGCGATCTCCACGCAAATGACACTGGCCGCCGGCGACACCGCCGAGCGGGTGTTCCTGCTGGGCTATGCCGACAACCCGCTGCTGGCCGCGCGCCTGCTGGCCGATGCCACCGCCCTGCCCGCCAGCAAGCGGCTGGAAGCGGTGCACCAGCGCTGGACCCAGTTGCTGGGCGCTACCAGCGTGCAGACACCGGACCCGCTGTTCGACGCCATGGTCAACCACTGGCTGATGTACCAGACCGTGGCCTGCCGCCTGTGGGCCAAAGCCGGCTTCTACCAGGCCGGCGGCGCCACCGGCTTCCGCGACCAGCTGCAGGATTCGATGGCGCTGGCCTGGGCCGCACCCGACATGCTGCGCCAGCAAATCATGGTCTGCGCTTCGCGGCAGTTTGCCGAAGGCGATGTGCAGCACTGGTGGCACGCCCCTACCGGTGCCGGCGTGCGCACCCATTTCTCGGACGATCTGCTGTGGTTGCCGCATGCCTGCGCGCACTATGTGCGCAGCACCGGCGACACCAGTTTGCTGGATGAACCCGTGCCCTTCCTGGAAGGCGCGGCCATTCCCGCCGGTGCAGAAGATGCGTACTACACGCCGGGGACCAGCGCCGAAATGGCCTCGGTCTACGAGCATGCAGCCCGCACCATAGACCGCAGCCTGGCGGTCGGCGTACACGGCCTGCCATTGATGGGCAGCGGCGACTGGAACGACGGCATGAACCGCGTGGGGATCGAAGGGCGCGGCGAATCGGTGTGGCTGGGCTGGTTCATGTGCCAGCTGGTGGCCGACTTTGCACCGCTAGCCCAGGCCCGCGGCGACACCGCACGCGCCCAGGCCTGGGAGCAGGCCGCCGAGGGCTGGAAGCAGGCGCTGATGGGCCCGGCCTGGGACGGCCAGTGGTTCAAGCGTGCCTTCTTTGACGACGGTCAGGCGCTAGGCTCACATGCCAATCCCGAGGCCAAGATCGACCTGATCGCCCAGGCCTGGGCGGTGCTATCCAAGACCGCACCGGTGGCCTCGCAGCGCATGGCGCTGGCGGCGGTAGAAGAACATTTGATCGACCCGGCGGCCGGGCTCATCAAGCTGCTGGACCCACCGCTGGCCCAGGCCGTGCCCAGCGCCGGCTACATCCAGGCCTACCCGCCGGGCGTGCGCGAAAACGGTGGCCAATACTCGCATGCCGGTGTCTGGGCGCTGATGGCGCAGGCCGAGTTTGCCAGGCAGCAGCCTGCATCCAGCGAAGCCCCAGACACCGCCTACCGCTACTTCACCTACCTGAATCCGGCGCACCGGGCCAACAACCCCGCGCAGGCGGCGGTCTACGGCATCGAACCCTATGTGATGGCCGGCGATGTCTACACCCAGCCGCCCTATGTAGGACGCGGCGGCTGGAGCTGGTACACAGGCTCGGCGGCCTGGATGCACCGTGCGGCCATCGAGTCGATCTTTGGCCTGGAGCAAGGCGCCCACACGCTGAGCTTCACACCTTGCCTGCCATCGCATTGGCCGCAGGCCGAGCTGACGCTGCGCCGCGGCGAGCGCAGCATGCGATTCATCCTGGTTCGCGGCAACGCAGAAGCGCCGCTGGCGCAGGGTGCGTCGGTCCAGGCCCAGCTGCTGCTGCCGGGCCAGCCCCTGGCCTGGTCGGAGCTGCCGGTGCAGAGCTGTTTCGTAATTCCCCTGAACGGCGCCTCCGATGAAAAAACCCACTGACGCCGCCGAGAAGCTGCTGGGCCTGCGCTACGAGGCGATGGACGCGCGCACCCAGAAAGTGGCGCGCCATCTGGCCGGGCGCAAGCACATCGCGCGCAACACCGCCACCGATCTGGACGCCGACGATTCACTGGGCGCAAGAGCCGCCGATGCGGTGGCCAGCTTTGGCGGATCGTGGACCTTCATCCTGCTGTTCGCCGCCACCCTGGTGGTCTGGATAGCCACGAACGTACTGCTGCTGGCGCGCTATGACGCGGTGTTTGACCCCTACCCGTTCATTTTGCTGAACCTGTTTTTGTCGATGCTGGCCGCGGTGCAGGCGCCGATCATCCTTATGTCGCAGAACCGGCAGGCGGTGAAGGACAGGCTGCATGCCGAGCACGACTACGAGGTCAACCTCAAGGCCGAACTGGAGATCATGCTGCTGCATGAGAAGCTGGACCAGCTGCGCGAGAACCAGTGGAGCGAGCTACTGGAAATCCAGAAACAGCAACTGGATCTGCTGGCCCACCTGATCGACAAGAACTCGGCTGCACCCGCCACGCCGACCCAGCCTTAGCCCACAAAGGCGCGCGGCATCCTCCTACACGTCGTAGCGGCGGATGCCGATGCCTTCCTACAGCCCCCGGTTTTAAAGTTCAGTCATCGGTTTGTTGCACCCCCGCAGCAGTTGAACCGGATAACCAAGGAACCCCGATGGTCGCTAACAACACAAGCAATAACGTTACGCAAATGCCTACCGCTGAAGGCGAACGCATGGTATTGAATGAAGCGGCACTGGGTGCTGCGCGCCGCAGCCTGGACCAGGGCGCCGTGACGCCCAGCTCCGGCCCCTGGCGCGAAGACATCATCAAGCTGTTGAACGACTCGCTGGCCACCGAACTGGTTTGCGTGCTGCGCTACAAGCGCCATTACTACACCGCCGATGGCGTGCACTCCGTCGGTATCGCCGATGAGTTTCTGGTGCATGCCAACGAAGAGTCGGCCCATGCCGACCGGCTGGCCCAGCGCATTGTGCAGTTGGGTGGCGAACCGGATTTTTCTCCCGACACGCTGACCCAGCGCAGCCATGCGGCTTACGACGATTCGAAAGATCTGAAAGAAATGATCAAGGCCAACCTGGTGGCGGAACGTGTCGCCATCGAAGCCTACAGCCAGATGATCGTGCTGATCGGCGACAAGGATTCGACCACCCGCCGTTTACTGGAAGACATCTTGAGCGACGAGCAAGAACATGCTGACGAGCTCAAGGATTGGCTGGCTGCCTGACCTCGCGTTTCGCCCATGGATGGTGGGGCCTATCACCATCTATTGATTCCCTTTTTTCTTACCAACTGGAGCTAAAAATGAAACTGACTATCCGTAACACCCTCGCCGCTACCGTAACCGCTGTAGCACTGCTGACCATCACCGGCTGTGCCGTGACCCGTGGCCAGGAAACCGTAGGCGCCTACGTCGACGACACCGCCATCACCACCAGCGTGAAGGCCCGCTTCGTTGACAACAAGGAAGTTGATGCATCGGCCATCAGCGTTGAAACCCTGAACGGTACCGTGATGTTGTCCGGTTTTGCCAAGAGCCTGCGCGAAAAGGGCACGGCTGAAAGCATCACCCGCAACGTCAAGGGCGTGAAGGCCGTGAAGAACGAAATCGCCATCCGTCCTTAAACCGGACACCTGATTTTTCAACCGCAAGTAAAGGAGATTTGCATGAACTGGGACACTATCAAAGGCAACTGGAAACAAGCCACAGGTAAAGTCAAAGAGCAGTGGGGCAAGCTGACCGATGACGACCTCGACGTCATCGCCGGCAAGCGCGACCAGCTCGCAGGCAAGATCCAGGAGCGCTACGGTATTGCCAAAGACGAAGCTGAAAAACAGCTGTCCGACTGGGAAAAGAATTCCAAATCAGACACCTGGTTTAAATAAGCCCGCTTCGCCTAGCTAAGAATGCCCCGCCCGTCGCAAGATGGGCGGGGCATTTCAACGTGCGATGCGCGCAGCCTGGCGGATTGCATCCAGACTCACCCGGCCCTGCGGTGCGCCTTGGGCATCGACCACCTGTGCGTCGCCCGTGCCCGCATCCAGCATGGCCGACAGCGCATCGCGCAGCGGCGTTGCGGCCAGCAGCTGGGGGGCGTCCACGGCCGCCAGTCCGTCTTGGGTGTAGGCGCCCACCGTCAACAACGATAGACGCTTCAACGAGCGGTCGCCGCCAACAAAAGCCTGCACAAAGGCATCGGCGGGTTGCGCCAGGATGCGTTCGGGCGTGTCGTACTGCACTACCTTGCCGGCGCGCAAGATGGCAATGCGCGTACCCATGCGTATGGCTTCATCGATGTCGTGGGTCACAAACACAATGGTCTTGCCCAGCTCGCGCAAGATGCGCAAGAACTCGTCTTGTAGGCTCGCGCGGGTGATCGGATCGATGGCACCAAACGGCTCGTCCATCAGCATCACCGGCGGGTCAGCCGCCAGTGCGCGGGCCACGCCAACGCGCTGCTTCTGCCCACCCGACAACTCGCGCGGATAGCGATTACGGTACTGGCCGGGTTCCATGTGCACCAAGGCCAGCAGTTCGTCTACCCGCTTGGCAATCCGCGCCGCATCCCATCCCAGCATCCTGGGCACTGTGGCCACGTTCTCGCCAATGGTCATGTGCGGGAACAGGCCGACTTGCTGGATCACATAGCCGATAGAGCGGCGCAGCTCCACCGCGTCGATCTGCATCACGTCGCGGCCACCGACTTCGATGCGGCCGCTGTCGGGCTCGACCATGCGGTTGATCATGCGCATGGTGGTGGTCTTGCCGCAGCCCGAAGGGCCGATCAGCACACAGATCTCACCGGTCTGCACGGTCAGGGACAAGCGGTCTACCGCATACTGGCCGCTGCTGAATTGCTTGGTAAGGCCTTCAAGTGTGATCATGGTGCGCGAAGCCCTTGGGGAGTCATGCGGCGCTGCAAGGCGCCAAAAAGAAAGTCGCTGGCCAGCGCCAGCAAGGCTACCGGCACGGCACCCACCAGCAGCTGCGGCACCGCCATCATGGCAACGCCGGCGGTAATGAAGTCGCCCAGCCCGCCGCCGCCGATGAAAGCCGCCAGCACCGCGCCCGAGATCACCTGCACCGCGCCCGTGCGCAGGCCGGCAAAGATTACCGGCAGCGCCATCGGCAGCTCTACCTGCCACAGCAAGGCGGAGCGCGTCATGCCCATGCCGATGGCGGCGTCCACCACATCCGCATCCACGCCGCGCATGGCGGTGATGGTGTGCGTGACGATGGGCGGCAAGGCGATCAGGGTCAGGGCAAACAAGGCCGGCGCAAAGCCGGTGCCCAGCAGCGGCATGACCAGCGCCAGCACCGCCAGCGACGGCAGGGTGCGCGCCACATTGGCGATGTTCACCACCGCCAGCGACCAGTTGCTGCGCCGCGCCACGGCAATCCCGGCGGGGATGCTGATGGCGGCCGCCAGAAACAGGGCCGAAGCCGACAGCGTGATATGCACCCACAGCGCCCGGGAGAACTGGGCGGGGTGGGCAAGCAGGTAGTTCCAGGTATCGGCAAGCATGGGCATTCCTAGGGCATCAGGCCGCGTGGCCGGCTTTGAGGCGGCGCTCGACCCAGGCCAGCAGCAGGTCGACGGCCACCGCCAGCGCGCAGGCGGTGAGCGCACCGGCCCAAATCTTGGCCGGGTGGTCGCTGGCGATGCCGTTGAAGATCAGCGTGCCCAAGCCGCCGGCGTTGACATAGGCCGCCACCACGGTGACGCTGATCACCGTCACGGCCGATACGCGCAGACCGGCCACGATCAGCGGCAAGGCCAGCGGCAGCTCGATCTGGCGCAGGATCTGGCGCGGGGCCATGCCCATGCCGCGTGCCGCGTCTATCACCTCGGCAGGCACTTCGCGGATGCCGGTGGCCACGCTGCGGATCAGAATCATCAGCGAAAACGCCACCATGGTAATGATGGCGTTGCTGCGGCCCAGCCCCACCAACGGAATCAAAAAGGCCAGAAAAGCCAGGGTGGGAATGGTGTACAGAAACCCCGACACCGTCATCACCACCCCATACAACCGGGCACGCCGGGCCGCCAGCACGCCGATGGCCAGCGACAAGGCAAAGGCGATCACCAGGGCGGTGAAAGAGATCGCAATATGCTCCCACAGGGCATACAGCACATCGGGCCAGTTACGCAGAAACCATTTCATGGCAATGTCACGCGGCCTTGGCTAGGGATAAGTTGAATAGGTTGAAATGGCCCGCGGCCACCGCCTCATAAACGCTGTCGATGTCCGGACCCAATGGCCGGTCTTCGTCCAGCACCGGCACGATGGCCCGCAGCCGGGTATAGGCCGCCAATGCGCCCTCGCCCATCTCGGCCGTGGCTGTGCCGCGCAGGTCTACCGCCTGGGCTGCGACGAGCAGCTCGATGGCGATCAGGTAGTGCACGCGCTGCAGCAGCTCGCCCAGCTTATCCACCACGGTCCAGGCCATGCAGGCATGGTCTTCCAGGCCCTCGGAGATGGGGATGAAGTCCAGCGAAGCCGGGTTGGCGCGCAGGCGGATCTCGGACCACAGCGCGGTCAGCGTCTTCTGCACCGCGGCAAAGCCGGAATGCGCAGGGCCATGCCGGGTCAGCTGCAATGGCAGATCGGTCAGCGCGGGCGACATGAAGCGCAGGCAGCGCGCCACCGCCATGCTCGAGGTCTGCGCCAGCGCCAGCGCGCAGGCATCGACCGCCAGCGCCAGGGCCGGCAAATGGAAGTTGCCGTTGGACAGCATCAGGCCCTCGTCGGCCAGCACCAGCGGGCTGTCGGCCGCACTGTTCAATTCGACTTCGACCTGGGCCCGGGCCGACTGCACCATGCCCAGCGCCGCACCATGCACCTGGGCCACGACCCGCATCGACACCGGGTCCTGCACCCGGCGGGCCGCCCCCGGCAGCCACAGCGCGCTGCCCTGCAGCAGACTGCGCAACTGGCTCGCCACCTCGATCTGGCCTGTGGCTGGCCGGGCCGCCACGGCCGTGGCGTGCAGCGGTGACAGATTGGCCCGAAAGCCTTCAAAACCCAGCGCAATCGCCGCCAGCCAGCTGTGCAGCGCCGCACTCACATCGTGCAGCACCAGGGCTGCCCGCGCCGTGGTGGCGGCATTCGCGCTGATTAACGCCAGGCCGTCCTTGGCGCCCAGTACCGCCGGCTGCAGGCCGGCGCGTTGCAAGGCTATCGTGCCCGGCAGCACATCGCCCTGACATTCGGCCTGGCCCTCGCCGAACAAGGGCAAGGCCAGGTGCGACAGCTGGGGTAGATCGGCCACGCTGATGGACCCCATACGGGGCACCTGCGGATGGACCTGGTGGTTGAGCAAGTCGATACAGGCGTCCAGCACCGCTGGCGATATGCCCGAGCCACCCCGCGCCAGGCCGGCAATCCGGGCGAACTGCATGGCGCGCACGGTGGCAGTATCCCAGACCGGCCCCACGCCGACCGCCCGGGCCCGCACGGCACGGCGCTGGTAGGCTTCTAGATCACCATCGGCCAGCACCGCGCCGGTGTTCGCGCCCAGGGCCGAGTTCAGGCCGTAGACCGGCTGGCCCGATGCGGCCAGGCGCTCGACCACCTGGCGCGCGGCCACCACCCGGGCCCGCGCGCCCGCGGCCAGTGCCACCGGCTCGCGTCCGCGCGCGACCCGTACCAGGTCATCGATGCCCAGCCACTGTTCGCCAACCTCGCATGCCATGGCCGACTTACTTGACCAGGCCCTTGGCCTTCAGGAAGTCGTGGGCCACGTCCTTGGGTTCGAGCTTTTCGCCGTCGACCTGGTAGTTCATCTGGGCCATGCTGGTTTCGTCCAGCAGCGCGCTCACGCGGTTCAGCACTTCGCCTACCTTGGGGTTGGCGTCCAGCGCTTCGCGGCGGATCACCGGCACCACGTAATACGGCGGCCACAGGCTCTTGTCGTCGCGCAGGCGCTTGAGCTTCATGGCGCTGATCAGGCCGTCGGTGGCATAGCCGTTGACGACCTGGATCTGGTCGTTCTTCAGCGCCTGGTAGCGCAGGCCGATGGCCATTTGCAGGTCTTCGCCGAACACCATGTCGTACTTGGCTTTCAGGCCAGGCAGGCCGTCCTTGCGGTCACGGAACTCGGGGCCGGCGCCGATCTTCAGCTCCTTGGCCACCTTGGTCAGGTCGGACAGGGTTTCCAGCTTGTACTTCTGCGCGGTCTCAGGCCGCACCACCATCACATAGCCGTTGTTCAGGTTCGACTGATTGAGCAGCACAAAGCCCATCTTGGCGTAAGCGTCCTTGACCTTGTCGTACACCGCCTTGGGGTCGGTCATGGGCTCGGCCTTCAACACCGCCAGCAGCATGGTGCCGGTGTACTCGGGGTAGAAGTCGATCTGCTTCTCCTCCATGGCTTTTTGCGCGATCAGCGTGCCGCCCAGGTTGAGCTTCTTCTCAGTCTTGATGCCCGCGGCCTCCAAGGCCTGGGCGTAGATTTCCGCCAGCACAAACTGTTCGGTGAAGTTCTTCGAGCCCACGCGCAGCGCCTGCTGGGCCTGGGACGCGAGCGGCAGCACGGCGGCCAGCGCCCATGCAGAGACAGCCAAAAGTTTCTTCAATCGCATGGTGAACTCCAGAAAAAAATGAGAACAGAAAAAACGCGAATCCTACCGACACATCCAGCCAATCTGGCCTCGTCTTAAGTTGAAAAATCAACTTGTATATACAACATCATGATAAGCACGCAAGCAGAGTTCATGCCAAATTCAGCACCGCAGCGCCAAACACCGGGTCGCCGCGATGGCCTAGCGGAAGCGCAGGCGCTGGCCCAGGCCCAGGCGCTGGGCTTTTTCCAGCATGAAGGCGCCCAGTGCAATGTCGGACAGCGACAGCCCGCGGTGCCAGAACAGATTGGTCTCCTCGTCGCTTTCGCGGCCCGGCTTCAGCCCGGCGACGATCTGGCCGAGTTCTGCATGCAGAGTCTGCTCCGACAACTTGCCCGCGTCTACATGGGCGCGCAGCGCGCCCAGCGGCCCGGCCTTGGCCTGGCCCCAGTCGTCCATCACCATCTTGTCCATGATGTCGGTCAGCGACAGCTCGACCGCGCTCATGGTGCCGTAGGGAATCACACAAGCGCCCGGCTTGATCCACTCGGTCTTCAGCAGGGGCTCGGGCTTTTCCAGGCGCGAGGCCTCGACCACGATGTCGGCGCCGCGCACGCAGGATTCCCAGTCGGTGGTGACGGTGATCTTCTTGCCCAGGTCTTTTTCCAGCTTGGCAGCAAACGCGTTGCGGCTCTCAGGCCGGCGCGAATGCACGCGGATCTCGTCGAAGTCGTAGATCGAATCCAGCAGCCGCACATTCCAGTACGAGGTGCCACGCGCGCCGATGTGGCCCAGGATCTTCGAGTTCTTGCGCGCCAGGTGCTTGGCGCCCAGGGCGGTGATGGCGCCGGTGCGCATATCGGTCAGGTCCGAGGCATCGATGATGGCGATAGGCGAGCCGTTCTTGGGGTCGAACAAATTCAGCACCGCCAGCTCGGACGGCAGGCCGATCTCGTAGTTGCGGTAGAAGTCGCCCACCACCTTCACCCCGGCAAGGCCCATGGGGCGGATGTAGCCGCGCAACACATTGAAGTGGCCGGGGTAATCCTTCTCGGGCACCAGATGCATGCGCGGCTCGATGGTGGTTTGCTGGTTGCCCTGGGCATGCAAGGCCTGCTCCACGGCGGCCAGGATTTCCGCATCTGTCAGGGCCAGGGCCTGCACGTCGGGATGGTTCAGATAGGTCAGGTAAATTTCGGCGGTGCTATCGGACATGGGGAGGGGCTTTCCAGATCGGGCGGTGGGTGCTGGGCCGTGCACGGACGGGCCGCGCAAATCATAGCTGTATAGACAACCAGAATCAACGCCGCTGGCCCGGCGTAGGGCCGCCCCCTAAAATCCCGGCTCTTCCACCTGCCTTACTGAGCCCCCATGCAACTTGCTACCTGGAACGTCAACTCCCTCACCGTGCGCCTGCCCCAAGTCCTGGACTGGCTGGCCGCCAACCCGGTCGATGTGCTGGTGCTGCAGGAAACCAAGATGACCGACGACAAATTTCCGCACGCGGCCTTTGCCGCCGCCGGTTACCAGGCGCAGTGGTTCGGCCAGAAGACCTATAACGGCGTGGCCTTGCTCAGCAAGACCGAAGCCACCGAGGTGGTGAAGAACATCCCCGGCTTCAGCGACGAGCTGGCCCGGGTGATCACCGGCACGGTGAACGGCGTGCGCGTGATCGGCGCCTACTTCCCCAACGGCCAGGCGCCGGGCACCGAGAAGTTTGAGTACAAGATGTACTGGCTGAAAGCCCTGCGCGACTGGATCAAGACCGAGCTGCTGACCTACCCGCAACTGGTGCTGATGGGCGACTACAACATCACCTTCGACGACCTGGACGTATGGGACCCGGTGGGCCTGAAGGACACCATCCACTGCACCGACGAAGAGCGCTACCACCTGCAAGCCCTGGTGGCGCTGGGCCTGACCGACACGCACCGCATGTTCCCCCAGCCGGACAAATGCTATTCGTGGTGGGACTACCGCGACTTCGGCTTCCGCCGCAACCGCGGCATGCGCATCGACCACATCCTGGTCAGCCCGGCCTTGAAGCCGCTGGTGACGGCCTGCGTGATCGACACGCTGCCGCGCAAGAACGAGCGGCCCAGCGACCATGCGCCGGTCGTCATCACCCTCGGATCACTATAGTTTTAATAGCTGGTTGCGCAGCTACTCCCTGCGCTAGCGGCCTATTTTTTATAAATTTCAGCCATGAGCACACCGCAGGCCCTGCAAGGCGTCAAAGTCATAGAAATGGGCCAGCTGATCGCCGGACCGTTTGCCGCCAAGACCCTCGGCGACTTTGGCGCCGATGTCATCAAAATCGAACCTCCCGGTAGTGGCGACCCGCTGCGCAACTGGCGCATGGTGCAGAACGGTACCTCGGTCTGGTGGCAGGTGCAGTCGCGCAACAAGCGCTCCATCGCGCTGAACCTGCGCAGCGCTGAGGGCCAGGACATCGCCCGCAAACTGATCGCCGAAGCCGATGTGCTGGTGGAGAACTTCCGCCCCGGCACGCTGGAAGCCTGGGGCCTGGGTTGGGACGCACTGCATGCGCTGAATCCCGGTCTGGTGATGCTGCGCATCAGCGGCTACGGCCAAACCGGCCCGTACCGCGACCGGCCCGGCTTCGGCGTGGTGGGCGAGGCCATGGGCGGGCTGCGCCACTTGACCGGCGAACCGGGCCGCGTGCCGGTGCGCGTTGGCGTGTCGATTGGCGACACGCTGGCCGCACTGCATGGATGCATCGGCGTGCTGGCCGCCCTGCACCACCGCAAGGCCAACGGTGGCCTGGGCCAGATGGTCGACGTGGCGCTGCACGAGGCGGTGTTCAATGTGATGGAAAGCCTGATCCCCGAGTACAGCGCGTTCGGCGCGGTGCGCGAGCCGGCCGGTAGCGCCCTGCCCGGCATCACGCCCAGCAATGCCTACCACTGCACCGACGGCTGCGTGCTGGTGGCCGGCAATGGCGACAGCATCTTCAAGCGCCTGATGCTGGCCATAGACCGGCCCGATCTGGCTAACGCGCCGGACCTGGCGGTGAACGCCGGGCGCAACCAGCGCGCCGCCGAGCTGGATGCCGCCATCGGCAGTTGGACGGCCAGCCATACGGTCGAGGAAGTCATCACCACCCTGCTGGCCGCCGACGTGCCGGTGGGCCGCGTCTACACCGCCAAAGACATTGCCGAAGACCCGCACTACCGCGCGCGCGACATGCTGCTGCAGCAGACCACGCGCGATGGCGATACCCTGGAAGTGCCGGGCATCGTGCCCAAGCTGTCGGCCACGCCCGGCGCGATCCGCAGCGCGGCGCCGCACCTGGGCGGCGACACCGACGCGGTGCTGCGCGGCATGGGCTTGACCGATGTGCAGATCGCCACGCTGCGCGCGCAGGGCGTGGTGGCCTGAGCCACAGCGCCACAGCAGTACCACGTCGTAAGCAGAAAACGCAGGCGCAAAAAAACGGAGGCTGAATGGCTTCAGCCTCCGTTCTTCAACTACGCACCGGGTTTATTTGGCGGCGGAGGCAGCGGGAGCTGCTGGCGTAGCGGGGGTCGCTGGAGTGGCGGCAGCCTTGTCTACCTTCTTGGCGGCGGGCTTTTTGGCCACATGCTTTTTCACCGGTGTCTTGGCGTGCGATGCAGCATCTGCGGGTGCAGCGGCCGCAGGCGCGGCAGCGTCTTTGGTGGCAGCAGGTGCCTGGGCAAACGAAGCTGCGGCCAGGGTGGAAATCAGGGCAGCGACGAAAAGAGACTTGATCGTGGTCATGGCAAATAATCCTTGTTGGCAACAGTCGCAGTGGGCTCCGACTTCGTCGAGCAAGTCCGATACATATTCAGACCTGTACCCACAACGCCTGCTGGAATTGCGCGTTGACCATCTATACATTTCTTTATACAAATGCAGCCCAACAGGCCTGCAGCGCAGGTTATTCCTGCACAGCCTGCTATCAAAACAATAACAAGCCGCACTATGCGGCGCAGCGACGTGAAGGTCTAGGCGGCCTTCACCTCGTCTATAGAAGCCGGCTGCACACTGGCCCGCACAAAGGCTTCAAACGCGTCCACCGGCACCGGCCGGCTGAACAGATAACCCTGGTAGACATGGCAGTGGCAGCGTGCCAAAAAGTCTTTTTGCGCCTCGGTTTCCACGCCTTCGGCCAGCACCTCCAGGCCCAGGTTGTGCGCGAGTCCGACGACGGTGCGCACGATGGCCGCATCGCTGGGGTCGACCAGCACATCGCGCACAAACGACTGGTCAATCTTCAGCTCGTCCAAGGGCAACCGCTTGAGGTAGGACAGCGATGAATAGCCGGTGCCGAAATCGTCCAGCGCAAAGCGGATGCCGTGCGCGCCCAGGGCCGCCATCTTCTCCACCATGTCGTCCAGGTTGTCGGCCAGCATGCTTTCGGTCAGCTCCAGCTTGAGCCGCCGCGGATTGGCGCCGCTGCTGTGCAGCAGGGCCAGCACGCCGCTGGCAAAGTCCGGGTCGCGGAACTGGCGGGCGCTGACGTTCACCGCCAGCACCAACCGGCCCAGCACCGGGTCCTGGGCCCAGGCCACCAACTGGGCACAGGCGGTCTGCAGCACCCAGCGGCCCAGGGGCAGGATGTGGCCGGTCTCCTCGGCCAGCGGGATGAAGTGCACCGGCGGCACCATGCCGCGCGTGGGGTGCGGCCAGCGCAGCAAGGCCTCGGCCCCGGTGACCCGGCCTTGCGCGTCCACCTGCGGCTGGTAGTGCAGCAGGAACTGGCCGAGCGCCAGGCCTTGGCGCAGGTCGGCCTCCAGCCCGGCGCGCGCATTCACCACGGCCTGCATCGCCGGGTCGAAGAAGCGCAGGCCGTCGCGTCCCTCGGCCTTGGCCTGGTACATGGCCATGTCGGCCTGCTTGAGCAGCTCTTCGGCCGGCGTGCCCTGGCCGCTGTACATGGCGATGCCGACGCTGGCCGTGCTGTTGTAGTCCAGGTTGCCCAAGCGGTACGGCTGGTGCAGCTGGGCCACGATCTTCTCGCTCACGGCTTTCACATGCGCGGCCGCATGGGCCGGTGCGGCGTCCAGGTCTTCCAGCACCACCAGGAACTCGTCGCCGCCGAGGCGGGCCACGGTATCGCGGTCGCGCACGCAGATCTGCAGGCGCTGCGCCACCTGCTGCAGCAGCAGATCGCCTTTTTCATGGCCCTGGGTGTCGTTCAGGGTTTTGAAGTGGTCCAGGTCGATGAACAGCAGCGCCCCGGTGCGCTTGTTGCGCTCGCTAGCGGCCAGTGCGCGCTGCAGCCGGTCCATCAGCAGGCGCCGGTTCGGCAAGTGGGTCAGCGGGTCGAAGAAGGCCAGCTGGCGGATCTGCTCCTCGGCGGCCTTGCGCTGGGTGATATCGACCAAGGTGGCGATGTAGTGGCTGACCTCGCCCGCCTCGTCGTGCACCGCGTTGATGGTGACCCACTGCGGAAACTCCTCGCCATTCTTGCGCCGGCTCCAGATCTCGCCCGCCCATTGGCCCTGGCTGCGCAAGGCCTGCTGCAGCAGCTGGAAGCTGGTGGCGCTGTCGGGCCCGGCCTGCAGCAGCGCCAGAGTCTGTCCCACGGCTTCAGCATCGGTATAGCCCATGCTCTGGGTGAAGGCCCGGTTGGCGCGCAGGATAACCTGCTGCGGATCGGTCACCAGCATGCCTTCGCGGGATTCGAACGCGGTGGCGGCGATGCGCAGCTCGGCCTCGGCACGCACCCGGGCCGACAGATCGATGTCGATGCAGAACATCTCCGCCGGCCGGCCGCGCGCCTGCACATAGGCGTGGCTGGAGAACACCGGCACCGGGCTGCCATCTTTGTGCAACAGCAGCAGCTCGCCGGCCGGAATCGCCTGGCGGGTGCGGAACATCTGCTCCATCGCCTGGCGCACGCCTTCGCGCATGTCCGGCGGGATGATCAGGTCGCGCAGATTGCGGCCCAGCGCTTCCTCGGCGCTGAAGCCGTACAGCTGCTCGGAGGCCTTGTTCCAGTAGCGGGTGGTGCCGTCGGGCGCATAGGCCTGGACCGACACGGCTGGAATGTCCTGCAGCAGGCTGCGAAAGCGCGCCTCGGACTCGCGCAGCGCCAGGTCGATGGCGTCGCGCCGCTGGCCCTCTTGCAGCACGCTGCCCAGCAACAAGGTGGCCGGCGTGAAGATCAGCACCAGAGACAAAGCCATGGGCGTCCACTGGGCGGCGGGGATGGGCTCGGGCAGCAAGGCCAGGCAAGCCAGGTGGATCCACTGCAGCAGCATGCCAAAAGCCAGCAGCGGCAGCGCGCCCAGGGTGGCCCAGCCGCGGGCCACAGCGGCCCGGTACAGCAGGCCCAGGGTGGTACAGGTTGCCGCCAAGGCCAGGCCCGCCAGCATGTCGGCGTGGCCCAGCCACAGGCTGTAGCCACCGGCCAACAGGGCCGCAATACCACCCACCAGCGGGCCGCCGAACAGGCCGGCAATGCCCAGCACCACCGAACGCCCGTCCAGGGCCACGCCGGGCATGTCGTTGAACGGGTCCATCATGCCCAGGATGCAGACGCCGCCGAACAGCAAACCGCTGGCCCACTGGCCGGCCCGCCGGTGTTCGGTCCACAGGCGTAGATGCAGGCATTGCAATACGCCCAGCACGAGCATCCAAGCCACGTCCTGGGCCAGGTGAAGCACCATGGCGGACCCTCCCCGTGCGCCCCCTGGCAGCGGCCGTGCGGCCGGGCTACAGAGGTCAAGCTAAGGCGCAGTACGCGCGGGCCAAGGGGGCTGGCTCAGCGTGTCGGGCACCTTTGTTACAACTCGGGATGACTTTAGTACGCTTTACGCGCGCCGGGCAAGAAAATTTTCGCGCCGCAGTCGGGGCGCGAAAAAATCAAAAACAATAGCACCTCACGCTTATTGAATAAGCGCGAAGTGGCTATTTCATTCCAAACCCAGTTCCTGGATCTTGCGGGTGATGGTGTTGCGGCCTATGCCCAGCTTTTGCGCGGCCTCGATGCGCCGGCCGCGGGTGTTGTGCAAGGCGGTCAGGATCAGCTTGGACTCGAAACGGCGCGACAAGATGTCCCACACGTCATGCCGGTCGTGGGCCAGCAGCTCCAGCGCCTCGGCCTCCAGGCCCAGCTCCCAGCCGCTGGCGGCCACCGGCGCCAGGCCGGCCACGGGAGACTCCAGGCTGGGGATCTTCAGCGTCGGTTCGTCTTCGGTGTCCAGCGTGGCTTCGAGCGGCAGCGCCGGCACGCCGGCAATGCGGGTTGAGGTGGTGTGGCCCAGGCTGGCCGGCGGCACGGCCGCGCCCACGATCTCGGGCGGCAAGTCCTTGGGCTCGATCACCTGGGCCGGGGCCATCACGGTCAGCCAGTGGCACAGGTTTTCCAGCTGGCGCACATTGCCGGGGAAGGAGAACAACGCAATCTGCGACAGTGCTGCATCGGAGATGCGCTTGGGCTCCACACCCAGCTGCTTGGCGCTTTGCTGCAGGAAGTGGCGGGTCAGCATGGGCACGTCTTCGACGCGCTCGCGCAGCGCGGGCAGGCGCAGGCGGATCACGTTCAGGCGGTGGAACAAATCCTCGCGGAACACGCCGTCGCGCACGCGCTGCTCCAGGTCCTGGTGGGTGGCGGCAATCACCCGCACCTGCGCCTTGACGGCGTTGTGCCCGCCAACACGGTAGAAATGGCCGTCGCTCAAGACGCGCAGCAAACGGGTCTGCAGGTCGAACGGCATGTCGCCAATTTCATCCAGAAACAGCGTGCCGCCATCGGCCTGCTCGAAGCGGCCGCGGCGCATGGTTTGCGCGCCAGTGAAGGCGCCGCGCTCATGGCCGAACAGTTCGCTCTCCAGCAAGTCCTTGGGGATAGCGGCGGTGTTGATGGCCACGAACGGGCCGTTGGCGCGCGGCGAATGCTTGTGCAGCGCGCGGGCCACCAGCTCTTTGCCGGAGCCGGATTCGCCGGTGATCATCACTGTCACATTGCTTTGGCTAAGCCGGCCGATGGCGCGGAACACGTCCTGCATGGCGGGGGCCTGGCCGAGCATTTCGGGCGCGGCGGCCATGCGCTCTTCGGCAACTTCTTCGCGCTGGCTTTCTTCGACTGCGCGGCGGATCAGCTCGACCGCTTTTGGCAGGTCAAACGGCTTGGGCAGGTATTCGAAGGCGCCGCCCTGGAAGGCCGACACGGCGCTGTCCAGATCGGAGAAGGCGGTCATGATGATCACCGGCAGGCCGGGATGCAGCTCCTTGACCTTCTCCAGCAAATCGAGGCCGGAGCCGCCAGGCATGCGGATATCGCTGACCAGGATTTGCGGGCCGTCTTCGTCGGTGGCCTGTTCGAGTGCCAGCAGCACGTCACGCGGGTTGGTGAAGCTGCGGGTCGGCAAGTCTTCTCTGAGCAGCGCTTTTTCCAGCACAAAGCGGATGGATTGGTCGTCGTCTACTATCCAGATCGGCTTCATGTCGGGGGTCACCTCGGGTCAGGCTGCCTTGGTTTTTTTCAAGGCAGCGGTATCAATAATTTAAAGTCCGTGCGGCCCGGAACACTGTCACATTCGATCAAGCCATGGTGTTGCTGGACAAAGGTTTGCGCCAATGTCAGCCCCAGCCCGGACCCGCCTTCCCTGCCCGACACCAGCGGGTAAAAAATACGGTCCTTGATCGACTCCGGTACACCCGGGCCGTTGTCGATGACATGCAATTCCAATGCCAATCGGTAGCGCTGCTTACCAAAGGTAACCTGGCGCGCAATCCGCGACAGAAAAGTGATCTGCGCATCGCCATCCGCAATGCGTTCGCTGAGGGCTTGGGTGGCGTTGTGGGCCACGTTCAGCACGGCCTGGATCAGCTGTTCGCGGTCGCCGCGAAACTCAGGAATCGACACGTCGTATTCGCGCTCGATCTTCAGGCCGCGCGGGAATTCGGCCAGGATCAGGGAGCGCACGCGCTCGCAGATCTCGTGGATGTTCACATCGCCCACCACGTGGGGGCGGCGGTGCGGTGCCAGCAGCCTATCGACCAGGCTTTGCAGGCGATCGGCCTCGTGGATGATGACCTGGGTGTATTCGATGAGTTCGCGCGACTCAATCTCCATCTCCAGCAACTGGGCTGCGCCGCGGATGCCGCCCAACGGATTCTTGATCTCGTGGGCCAGGTTGCGGATCAGCTCCTTGTTGGCCTGGGCCTGGTCGATCAGGCGCTCCTCGCGGTCCTGCTTGGCCTGCTGTTCCTGCGGCAGCAACTCGATGATGACCTCGCCCTGCCGCTCGGTCTGGGCCAGGATCACATGCACCGGCACCGGGTCGTGGTTCAGGCGCTTGAGCCAGGCGTCGTAGCGCAGGGCCGCAAACTCGTTGCTGCCCGCGCCTTCCAGCGCGTTCTGCAGAATCAGCGGCTCGGTGAAGCAGTCCGGGAAGTGCGAGCCTTCGATGGTGCGGCGCGAGGTGCCCAGGGCGTCTTCCAGCGCGGCATTGGCAAACAGCACCGCGCCATCGCTGCTCAGCACCGCCACCAGGGTGGCCAGCAAATCAAACGCCTGGAAGCGCGCGATGTAGGGATTGGGAGGGTTGTGCGGCATAGTCGATGCGAAACCTGTACGGCGTAGGGATCAGGGGGTGGCGCGCGCCGGCGGCAAGCGGGCCAGTTCGCGCTTGAGGCCGGCGATATCGCTGTCGTTGCGGGCGATGCTGGCTTTCAGCTCGGCCACGCGGTCCAGGTACTTCTGGTAGTTGCGGGCTTCGCTGCCCTGCTTTTCGGGCTCGCCGCCGTTGTATTCCTTCAGCAGCTCGGCTTGCCGGGTTTCGGCTTTTTTCAGCTCTGATTCCAGGATCATGCGGGCGTCCGAGTCGCGCGCACGCTGCTCCACGCCGTCACTGCGCGGGGCCGTGCCACTGTTCGTGGGCGCACGCACCGGGGCCGGGTTGGCACCATT
This sequence comes from Rhodoferax sp. OV413, assembly GCF_900104385.1. GTDB lineage: Bacteria > Pseudomonadota > Gammaproteobacteria > Burkholderiales > Burkholderiaceae_C > Rhodoferax_B. Next base: position 433,677 of record NZ_FNJA01000004.1, read on the forward strand.
GGGACGGGCGCCCTGGATCACACTGACATTGCCGCCTTCGACCAGCTTGCAGCCGCGGGCCTTGGCTTCCTTGGCGTCCTTCACGGCATTCGTGTACTCGTTGCCGCAGCGGTACACCGCAGCGTCCTGTGCAAACACGGTCGCAGCTGCAATTCCCAAAATCAGACCAGAAAGATATTTCATGCGTATCGGATAGGCCCTAGGGGCTTGAACAAATGGAATGAACGCAACGGTACTCTGTTTCCACAGCATCTCATGGCCATAACGCAAAAAGGACGGCTTGCGCCGTCCTTGTGAGAGCTCTGGTGCAGCAGTAAGTGCAGTCCCAGAACTGTATCCGCTATTACAGCGAATAGTACATGTCAAATTCCACCGGGTGGGTGGCCATGCGCAAGCGCGTGACTTCTTGCATCTTCAGGTCGATGTAAGCGTCGATGTAAGCGTCGGTAAACACGCCGCCCTTGGTCAGGAACGCACGGTCTTGGTCCAGGCATTCGAGCGCTTGGTCCAGGCTGTGGCAGACGGTTGGGATCAGCTTGTCTTCTTCGGGTGGCAGATGGTACAGATCCTTGGTAGCGGCTTCGCCAGGATGGATCTTGTTTTCCACGCCATCCAGACCCGCCATCAGCAGAGCCGAGAAGCCCAGGTAAGGGTTCATCAGTGGATCGGGGAAACGCGCTTCGACGCGGCGACCCTTGGGGTTTGCCACGAACGGAATGCGGATCGAAGCCGAGCGGTTCTTGGCCGAGTAAGCCAGCTTCACCGGTGCTTCGTAGCCAGGAACCAGGCGCTTGTAGCTGTTGGTGCCGGGGTTGGTGATGGCGTTCAGGGCACGGGCGTGCTTGATGATGCCGCCGATGTAGAACAGCGCGTATTCCGACAGACCTGCATAGCCGTCGCCAGCAAACAGGTTCTTGCCGTCTTTCCAGACCGACTGGTGCACGTGCATACCGGAACCGTTGTCACCAACGATGGGCTTGGGCATGAAGGTCGCGGTCTTGCCGTAGGCATGGGCGACGTTCTGGATCACGTACTTTTGCAGTTGGACCCAGTCGGCGCGCTGGATCAGCGTGCTGAACTTGGTACCCAGTTCCATTTGGCCAGCGTTGGCCACTTCGTGGTGGTGCACTTCGACTGGGATGCCCAGGGATTCCAGCACCAGGCACATTTCCGAACGCATGTCCTGGAAGCTGTCGACCGGAGGCACGGGGAAGTAGCCGCCCTTGACTGCGGGACGGTGGCCGGTGTTGCCGTGTTCGTATTCCTTGCCGGTGTTCCAAGCCGCTTCTTCCGAATCGATCTTGGAGTAGCAGCCGGACATGTCGTTTTGCCAACGCACGCTGTCGAATACGAAGAATTCTGGTTCTGGTCCGAAGTAGGCAGTGTCGCCCAGGCCGGAGGCCTTCATGTAGGCTTCGGCGCGCTTGGCCAGCGAGCGGGGATCGCGCTCGTACGGCTTGCCGTCGGCTGGATCGACCACGTCGCAGGTAAGGATCATCGTCGTTTCTTCGAAGAACGGGTCGATGTTGGCAGTGTTGGCATCGGGCATCAATTGCATGTCCGAAGCTTCAATACCCTTCCAGCCAGCGATCGAAGAACCGTCGAACGCGTGGCCCGATGTGAACTTGTCTTCGTCGAAGTGCGAAACCGGCACGGTGACGTGCTGCTCCTTGCCGCGGGTATCGGTGAAGCGGAAGTCAACAAACTTGACTTCGCTTTCTTTCACCATCTTCATCACGTCTGCGACGGTCTTTGCCATCAAGAATCTCCTGGTAGGGTTGGTTGCGTTGGACTGAAATTAATCAACTTTATGGGGAATGCAGTTTCTGTGCCATCCAGCGGCACGCCCGGCAACTGCCTCCACCCGCCTATTTTGCCTTGGCGGGCAGCGGTATTCTGCGCCAAACGTCCATCAGACCGGCAACAGAATGCACCAAACTCGAGCGCAATGAAATCGCATCAATTTGGTGCATTTATGTACGCACCAATTCGGGACCCAGCTGCGCGCCGAAACCCTGCAGGCCCTCCAGCAGCGCCGGGTAGGCATGGTCTATCTGCGCGGGCGTACCTTTGACACCCAGCTCGATATGCCGGCCAAACTCCGGGTGGTCGACGCTGGGCAGGCTGAACACCTTGACGCCGTCAAAGCGCTGCTCCAGCGCCTGCATCAGCGGGGTCAGCGCAGCCTCCATGGAGCCGAACACGATGACCGACTTCTCGACCCATGCCGCGCGCTGGAACCACTGCGCATAGTGCTGGTCCAGCACCCACTCGACCATGGGCCAGGCCATGACCGGGAAACCGGGCACGAAATGCACATGCTGGACGCTGAAGCCGGGGATCTTGTTGTAGGGGTTGGGGATGATGCGTGCGCCCTGCGGAAACACGCCCATGTTCAGCCGGTGGATGTTGTCCGGGTGGTTAGGCTCGTAGACCGTGCCCTGGTCACGCGCCGTATCCTGCATGCGCTCGCGGATCAGGTCTTCGGCCTGCGGGTGCAGGGCCAGCGGCACATCTAGCGCCCGCGCCGCGCATTGCCGGGTGTGGTCGTCGGGCGTGGCGCCTATGCCTCCGGTGGAGAACACCACATCGCCGGATGCAAAGGCGCGCTGCAAGGTGGCGGTGATGCGCGCCGGATCGTCGCCCACGTACTCGGCATAGCCCAGCTGCAATCCGCGGGCGGACAGCAATTCAATGACCTTGGGCAGGTGCTTGTCGGCCCGCTTGCCAGACAGGATTTCGTCGCCGACGATGACCAGCCCAAAGGTGGGCGCGCTCTCAAGGCGTGGGGAGGATGGAGTTTCCAGAGTCATAAGCAGGCTTTACGTGGATGGGTTCCAGAAGGGTCACGGGCTCGGCTGGTGTGCTGGGCGGCACCGGCTCTATAGGCAACTCAGCCCGCAAGGCTTCCAGCGCGGCCAGCACATAGTGGGCAAACCACAGCGACGAAAACGCAAACACCAGGGTGTAGATCCAGATGGCCAGCGGTACCAGGATCACAAACGCCGCCGCAAACAAGGCACCCGAGGCCCAGACCAAGCTGGGCGCCGCACCCAGGTAGCCAGTCAGGATGCCGATGCCCAGCAGCGACAAGCGGTGCCGGCGGAAGATTTCGCGCCGCTCGTCCTTGCTGGCGTGCAGCGCCAGCGCGTCGTACGACATCACGCGGTAGGTCAGCCAGCCCCAGATCAGCGGCGGCAGTACCAGGATCAGCGGCGGTACCAGCCACAGCGGGATCGACACGATGATGGCCACCAGGGCCAGCAGAATGGAACCCAGCGACCAGAACAGCCCCCCTAGAAAGGTACCGCCCTTTTTCTTCTCCAGCTGGGGAAAGCGCCGCTCGGCAACCAGGGCCACCAGCGCCGGCGTCATCATCAAGGCCACTGCCAACAGCGACAGCACCACCAGGAAGGGGGTGACCGCAAAAATCACCAACAAGGGCGCAAGCGCCACCTTGAGCTGGCCCACACCGGCGGTTTCCAGCCAGGTCCACAGCCGCGACACCCACTCGGACGCGTCCAACATGGTGCGCACCGAGTCCAGCGCCGGCTCCCAATAAAAGTAACCCAGGCCCAGCGACAAGGCCACCAGCAGCACCAGCGGCAGAAACGACAGCGCGATCACGCGCGGGTGCATGCAGTACGCCGCAGCACGCCAAAAAGAGTTCAGAAGCAGTTTCATGGGCAGGAGGATACCCGCATCATGTCAACGCAGACTGCCCCACAGCCGGCGCACGCCCAGCCACTGCTGGCGCCAGAAACCCCGGCCGTAGTCGCGCCCGCCCTCCTCGGCCAGCTGGTCGCGGATGCCCGTGGGGTCGTAGCGCAGCTCGAAGTTGGCGGTACCAAACAGCATGTCCCACCAGGGCAGCAGGATGCCGAAGTTGTGCCCGCCCAGGGTGTTCTTGCCCGCCGACTCATGGCCCAGGCCGATGCTGTGGTGCAGCCGGTGGAAGCGCGGGCTGACCCACAGGCGCTCGCCCACTTTGCCAAACCAGAGCCGCAAGTTGGCATGCTGCAGGCTCTCGCTAAGCTGGGTAAAGGCCACGATGGCGATGAACTGCCCCGGCGCCACGCCGATCAGCTGCGCAGCCAGCACCACGATCACATCGCCCAGCACGTCGTCGAGCAAATGGTTACGGTTGTCGCTCCACAGCGTCATCTGGCGCTGCGAATGGTGTAGCGCATGCAGGCTCCACCACCAGTTGAAATGGTGCTGGCCGCGGTGCACCCAGTAGCCCAGAAAGTCGAACGCCACCAGGTACAGCGCAAAGCTCAGCACCGGCTGGTCGGTCACGCCAGGCCACAGCGCATCCAGATGCCAGGTACCCATGCCGGCCACCCGCAGCGCGCCAAACATTTCGTCCATCAGTGGATCGAGGGTAAAGAACAGCGCCAGCCGGAACAGGCCCAGCCGGTGGATCAGGGTGTACAGCACATCGGTGCGGATGGCCGCACGGTCGTGCACCGGCTCGGCCGGGCGCCAGCGCTGCAGCGGGCCGAACACCGCCACCAACACCACGAGCTGCAGCACACCCACCAGCAGCCAGCCGGTGGCGGTATAGGCGTCTTCCACCCAGCCGCCAAAACCCAGGCCAAACACCAGGGGTTGGACCAGCGCCTCGAACAGCCATTGCTGCGCATCGGAAAACAAGTTAGTCAGAAAGTCGATCATGGGCAATTATTTGCTGTGGGCGGATATCCAGGCGGTGTAGTCAGGATGCTCGCGCAAAGTGCGGAAGCAGAAGCCGCGCTCCTTCAGGCCGACGATCAGCGGCTCCAGCACCGCCGGCGCCCAGGGGTCTTTGCGCGACCATATGCCCAAGTGGGCCAGCAGGATGTCGCCGCTGCGGATGTTCTTCAGTGCCTGGGCCAGCAGCGCCGGGTTGCTGGCACGCTCGCTGGACAGCTCGTCGCCCAGAAAGCCGGCCGGTGCCCAGCCCACATGCGCATAGCCACAGGATTGCGCGGCCGCCAGCAGCGCCGGCGAAGTCTTGCCGCCCGGCGCCCGGAACAGCGGCAGCGGCGCCTGGCCGGTCATGGCCTGCAGGCGCTGGCTGGCGCGGCCGATTTCCGCGCAGTACTGCGCGGCGGTCCAGGTGAAGGTTTTGTCGGCATCCGGCCCGGCCGAGGGTTTGACGCGGAACTGCGGCGGATTGCCGGGTAGGTCGCCCTTCCAGTACACGTGGTCGTAGGTATGCGAGGCGAAGGCGTGGCCTTCGGCGGCGCGGGCCTTCCACCAGGGAGCCCAGTGCTCGCCCAGGCTGCCGTCGCCCTCCTGGGTACGCTCCTGGGCGCCGAAGAAGGTCACCTTGACCTGCTGCCGGTTCAACACATCGGCGATCAGCGGGGCCACGCCCATGTGGCCGGTGTCGAAGGTCAGGTACAGCGGTTTTTCACAAGGTTTTTTGGCTGTAGCGCTGATAGAACCTGCGCTAGCAGCTATTAATACCGTAGCAACAGCGTATTTAACGGGGTGCGTGGTCCAGTGTCCAAACGCCATGGGGAGACCTTCCAACATTGATTTGCCGCACAACTTTCTTGGACTCCAGGTCGATCACCGTCAGCTTGCGGGCCCAGCGGGAGGTGACCATCAGCAGCTTGCCGTCGGCCGACACGTCCATGCAATCCGGGCCGCCCGGCGCCGGGTAGGTGGCGACCGATTCCAGGGTTTGCAAGTCGATCTTGCTGATGGTGTTGGCCACGCGGTTGCTCACAAACACATGGCGCTTGTCGCCCGCCGCGCGGAAGGCGTGCGAGCCCTTACCAGTGGCGATGACCTTGGTGCGCACCGGCGTTTTGCCCGACACGTCGTACACCTCCACGCCGTCGCCGCCGGTCAGGCCGACCAGCAGGGTCTTGTCGTCGGCCGTGCCGTAGACGTCGGCCGGCATGGCACCGGTGGGAGTGCGCCATTTGATGGTCTGGGTCGCCAAGTCCACCGCCACCAGCTCGTCGCTGTCCTGCATGGTGGAGTAAATCGTGGTGCTCTTGCTGTCTATCCACAGATGGCTGGGCGTCTTGCCGGTGGCCACGCGCTTGGCCAGCACGATGTCCTTGCCGTCCCAGCGGTAGATGTCGATGTGGTTGAGCCGGTTGGCGGCAGTCACAAACCACTTCATGTTCGGCGAAAAGCGCAGCTGGTACGGGTCCAGGATGTCGCGCACCACGTGCTGCACTTCGGCAGTCCTGGGGTCGATGAAGGTCAGCGTATCGGACAGCGCATTGGCGATGATCAGCGACTTCTCGTCCGGCGTCAGATACATGTGGTGCGGCTCTTTGCCGGTAGTGATCCGCTTGGTTTCGGTCCAGCTGCCGGGGTCGATCACGCTGACGCTGGCATCCAGCGAGTTCAGTACAAAAATCGGGGTGGACTGGGCCAGGGCCGCCGACGGGGTAGCGGCAGCAAAAGCGAGGGCCAGAACGGGGGCCAAGAAGGCAAAACTACGGACAAACAACTTCACGGCGCACCAGAGGTAGGTGGCTTGCGTCAGCCTTCAGCCCGGGGCTGAAAACTCTGTCTGGAGAAGGGCGCAAGCCGGAGTGACTGACAGCCCTCAAGTGTAGCCGCCGCCGCAGGGCCACTCGGGCAGCGCACCCAAATGCAAATGCAAGCAAAGGAAACCTGTAAGCCGTGGGCAGGGCCCCCGTCAGCGCCACCCATTGATGCGCAACACACACCAATCGATTAAAAAAGTGCAATTTACTGCACGTCCTGCAACACCAACAATCGCAGCCGTGGTGTGTACCACGCACTTTTGCCCCGTTTGCCCCCCCTTTGGAGACACGTATGTTGAAAAGAATGATTTCCGGTTTGCTGCTGCTCGGCAGCGCCAGCCTCGCCCTCGCCGCCAGCGACAAGCCTCTGACCATCGTGGTGCCCACCGCTGCCGGTGGCGGCAACGACGCCATGGCCCGCACCATCGGCCAAAAGCTCGGCGCCATCCTGAACCAGACCGTGATCGTGGACAACAAGGCCGGGGCCAACGGCGCCATCGCCGCCGAGCTGGTGGCCCGCGCCGCGCCCGATGGCAACACCATCATGTTCGGCTACGTGGCCACCCATGCGATGAACCCAGCGCTGCAAAAGCTGCGCTACGACCCGGTGACCAGCTTCGAGCCGATTGGCCGCGTGGGCTATTCACCCACCCTGATGGTCATCAACCCCGCGGTCAAGGCCAAGGACGTGAAGGAGCTGGTCGCCATGCTGAAGGCCACACCCGACAAGTTCAGCATCGCCTCGGCCGGCAATGGCACGGCGCCGCACTTTGCGGCCGAGCTGTTCAAGATCGCCACCCAGACCAATCCGCTGCACGTGCCCTACAAGGGCTCGGCCCCGGCCATCACCGACACGATTGGCGGCCAGACCCAGATCATGTTCCCCAGCCTGTTCACCGCCCTGCCCTACGTCAAGTCGGACAAGCTCAAAGCCATGGCCATCGCCGGCGCCAAGCGCTCGGCCGCGCTGCCGAATGTGCCAACCCTGAAGGAACTGGGCATAGACGGTGTCGAGGTCGACCAGTGGTACGCGTTCTTCGCCCCGGCCAAAACCCCCAAGGACGTGATCGTCAAGCTGAACGCCGCGCTCAACCAGGTGCTGGCCGACAAGGAAACCATCGCCCGCATCGAAGGCCACGGCGCCGATGTCGAATCCAGCACGCCCGAGCAGCTGGGCGAACTGGTCAAGTCCGACCTGGCCCGCTGGAAGCGCGTGGTCCAGCAAGCCAAGCTGCAAGCCGACTGAAGACCGCCCCATGAACAATCGCAACATCCCCTGCGTGCTGATGCGCTCCGGCACCTCGCGTGGGCCGTTCTTCCTGCGCGAATGGCTGCCCGAGGGCACCGAGGCGCGCGACCAGGCGCTGATCGGCGCGATCGGCGCGTCCGACCCGCTGCAGCTCGACGGCCTGGGGGGCGGCAGCACGCTGAACAGCAAGGTGGCCATAGTCTCGCGCTCGCAGCAGCCGGGCTGTGATGTGGACTATCTGTTCGCCCAGGTCGGCGTGGGCCACCAGTCGGTCGACACCCGGCCCAACTGCGGCAATATGCTGGCCGGCGTGGTGCCATTCGCCATCGAACAAGGCTTGATCGCCGCCCAGGACGGCCACACCACGGCCCGGGTTTACAACGTCAACACGGGGGCATGCATCGACGTCACCGTCTGCACCCCCGGTGGCGTCGTCACCTACGAGGGCGATGCGCGCATCGACGGCGTGGCCGGCACGGCCGCGCCCATATTGCTGAACTTTCTGGACGCCTGGGGCGCGGTCACCGGCCACTTATTCCCCACCGGCAATCGGATCGACATCATCGATGGCATTGAGGTCACCTGCATCGACGCCGCCATGCCCTTGATGATCCTGCGTGCCGCCGACCTGGGCCTGACCGGCCGCGAGCGCCCGGCCCAGCTGGACGCGAATACCGCGCTGCTGGAGCGCATCGAAGCCATGCGCCGGGTGATGGGCGCGCGCATGGGTCTGGGCGATGTGTCGGACAGCGTGGTGCCCAAACCGGTGATCGTCAGCCCCGGCGACGATGCCAACAGCATCACCTCGCGCTACTTCACGCCGCGCCGCTGCCATGCCTCGCACGCCGTCACCGGCGCGATTGGCGTGGCCACCGCCTTTGCCCTGCCCGGCACCGTGGCCAGCGGCGCCAGCACACCCGCCGGCAAGCGCCCACTGGTGGTGCTGCACCCGGCCGGGCAGATCGACATTGAGGTGGAAGTGGTCGGCACTGGCGAAGCGGCCCAGGTCGAACGTGCGGCCCTGGTGCGTACCGCGCGCAAGATTCTGCAAGGCCAGCTGCAGCTGCCCAGCTATGTGTTCCCGCCAGAAGAACAGCGGCCTGCGCCAGCCGCTGCGGCCCCGGCCGCCACCAAATCGATACGCATCATCGTGCCGACCAGCGCCGGCGGCGGCAACGACACCATGGCCCGCGCGCTGGCACGCAAGCTGTCGCCGCTGCTGGGCCAGAACGTGCAGATCGACAACCGAGCGGGCGCCAACGGCAGCGTGGCCTGCGAATACGTGGCCTCGGCCGCGCCCAACGGCCAGACCCTGCTGTTCGGCTATATCGCCACCCACGGCATCTACCCGGCGCTGGAAAGCCTGCGCTATAGCCCGCTGAAGGACTTCTGCCCGGTCGGCCTGATCGGCTACTCGCCGACCCTGCTGGTGGTCAACCCCGCGCTGGACATTGCCGACGTGCGCGACCTGGTGCGCAAGGCGCGCGACACGAAATTCAGCTATGCGTCGGCTGGCACCGGCACCGCGCCGCACTTTGCCGCCGAGCTGTTCAACCTTAACGCCGGCACCAGCCTGCAGGGCCGGACCTACCCAGGCGCGGCGCCGGCGATTGCCGACACGGTGGCCGGCCACACCCAGCTGATGTTCCCCAGCCTGTTCACCGCCCAGCCGTATCTGCAAAGCGGCAAGCTGCGCGCCCTGGCCGTGGCCGGGTCGGAGCGCCTGCCCAATATGCACGGCGTGCCCACCCTGGCCGAACAAGGCGTGCCGGGGGTCGATGTAACCCAGTGGTATGCCTTGTTTGCCCCGGCCCATACGCCGCCCGAGGTGGTGGCCGAGCTGAACCAGGCCCTCAACACCGTGCTGCGCGACCCCGAACTGGTGGCCCGCATGGCCGCGGACGGCGCCCGGGTGCAGACCAGCACACCGGCCCAGCTGCAGCAAATGGTGGGCGACGAAATCGCCAAGTGGAACCGGGTCGCCCAGCGGGCGCAGATGCAGGTCGGTAGTGTGCTGGAAGAAGCCTGATTCAGGTATTGAATAGGCTTCTAGCGCAGTATCTACCTGCGCAAGCAGCTATTCTTTTTGAAGAAAATCAAACGGCCTGGGGCTGGTCAGCGCATCGCGCAGATGCTGGTGGAAGGCCGCTGCGGCCGGCCGCAGGCTGGCGCCGTGCCGTGTCAGCAGGCCCAGCTTGCGCACGATGGGCGGATCGCGCAAAGCCACGCCGACCAGGCTCGCATGCTGGCGCGGCAAGGCCATGCGCGGCACGGCGGCCAGGCCCAGGCCGGCATCCACCATGCCCAGCAGCGTGGCGATGTGGCTGACCTCGAACGCGAAGCTGGGGTTCACCCCGGCTTTGGCCAGCGCGTCGTCCTGCAGCTGGCGGTTGCCGCTGCTACGGGCCACCGAAATCAGCCGCTCGGCGCCCAGCTCGGCCCAGCGTATGGCTTTGCGCTGGGCCAGCGGGTGGCTGCGCGGCATGGCCAGCACAAACGGGTCGTCGTGGATGGACTCAAACGCCACCTCGGGCACCTGGGTGCTCATGAAGCCGATGCCGAAGTCGGACTCGCCCGAGATCACGCTGGACAAGGTCTGGTTCACGCTCTCGTCCACCACCCGGATGCGGATCGCCGGGTACTGCTGCAAAAAGCTGCGCAGCGCCACCGGCAGAAAGTACAGCGCGGCCGACGGTACGCAGGCCACGGTGACCCGCCCGCCCCGGCTCGGTGCCAGGTCGGTGATGCCCAACAGGGCCGATTCCAGATCGTCCAGCGCCGAGCGCGCGCGCTCCAGGAAGACCCGGCCCAGGCTGGTCAGCTCCACCTCGCGGGTAGTGCGGTTGAACAGCCGGTGGCCCAGGATGGTTTCCAGCTTGTCGATGCGCCGGCTCAGGGCCGGGGGCGACAAATGGATCTGGTCGGCGGCCGCGCGGAAGCTGCCGCGCTCGGCCACGGCCACAAAGGCTTGCAGCTGCTGCAAATCGAAATTGATGCGTGACATGCAGCAATGGTATTAAAAATTGCACTTGGTGAATAGTCCGCCAGTGCGGATCATTGCGGCATACACAGCAAGGATACGCAATGGAGACACACCATCTGGCCGACTGGATAGGCCGCAGCGAAACGGTCACCGACACCGCCACCCCCACACCTTTTGCAGCCCTGTCGGCCACGCTGGACTGGCCTGCCGAGCGTCCGGCCGCCGGCACGCCGCTGCCCAGCCTGTGGCACTGGCTGTACTTTTTGCCGCTACACCGCCAGTCGGACATTGGAGCCGACGGCCATGCCAAGCGCGGCGGCTTCATGCCCCCGGTGCCGTTGCCGCGCCGCATGTGGGCGGGCAGCGACTTTGTGTTCCACCAGCCGCTCTTGGTCGGCGACGCGCTGGAGCGCACCTCCACCATTTCAGACGTGCAAGAGAAATCGGGCCGCACCGGTAGCCTGGTCTTCGTCAAGGTGCGCCACGAGCTGCGGCGCAACGGCAGCCGCGAGGTGGCGCTGACCGAGCACCACAACATCGTCTACCGCGCCGCGGCCTCGCCCGACGACGTGGCCCCGCCCCCGCTGCTGGCCCCCGCCAGCGCCGCCTGGAGCCGGACCGTCGTGCCCGACGACGTACTGCTGTTCCGCTACTCGGCCCTGACCTTCAACGGCCACCGCATCCACTACGACCGCCAGTACGTCACCACCATCGAGGGCTACCCCGGCCTGATCGTGCACGGCCCGCTGATCGCCACCCTGCTGATGGACCTGCTGCGCCGCCAGATGCCGGATGCGCGGGTGCTGCAGTTCGCGTTCAAGGCCGTGCGGCCGACCTTCGACATCCACCCGTTCTCGGTCCACGGCGAACCGTCGGCCGACGGCAAGACCATCCATCTGTGGGGGCGTGACCACGAGGGTTACCTGACCATGGATGCCACCGCCATCTTGGAATAAGTGGAGTAAGCACAGCATGCAACCCCTCAAAGGCATTACCGTCGTCACCCTGGAGCACGCGATTGCGGCCCCGTTTGCCACCCGCCAGCTGGCCGACCTGGGCGCCCGCGTCATCAAGATCGAGCGCCCCGGCGTGGGCGACTTTGCGCGCGGCTACGACGAGCGGGTGCGCGGCCTAGCCTCGCACTTCGTCTGGACCAACCGCTCCAAGGAGAGCCTGACCCTGGACGTGAAAGACGCCGAGGCGCAGAAAATCCTGCTGCGCCTGATCACCGAAGAAGCCGACGTGGTGGTGCAAAACCTGGCACCCGGTGCGGCGGCGCGCCTGGGCCTGTCGTACGAGGCCTTGCGCAAAGTACGCCCCAACATCATCGTCTGCGATATCTCCGGCTACGGCGGCGACGGCCCCTACCGCGACAAGAAGGCCTACGACCTGCTGATCCAGAGCGAAGCCGGCTTTGTGTCGGTCACCGGCACGCCGGACACGCCGTCCAAGGCCGGGCCGTCGATTGCCGACATCTCGGCCGGCATGTACGCCTATACCAACATCCTGGCCGCGCTGATGCAGCGCCAGCAAACCGGCCAGGGCCAGCACATCGACGTGTCCATGCTCGAATCGCTGACCGAATGGATGGGCTACCCGCTGTACTACGCATTCGAAGGCGCGGCGCCGCCACCGCGCTCCGGCGCCAGCCACGCCACCATTTATCCCTATGGCCCGTTCCCGGCGGGCGACGGCAAGACTGTGATGCTGGGCCTGCAAAACGAGCGCGAATGGAAGGGCTTTTGCGAGCAGGTGCTGCTGCAGCCGGCGCTGGCCACGGACGAACGCTTCACCAGCAACTCCAAACGCAGCGCGGCCCGCGCCGAGCTCTCAGAACTGATCGTGCAGGCCTTTTCGACGTTGACGGCAGCGCAAGTCGTCGAGCGACTGGAACAGGCCAGCATCGCCAACGCCCAGGTGAACAGCATGGCCGAAGTCTGGGCGCATCCACAGCTGCAGGCCCGCAAGCGCTGGACCGAGGTGGACACGCCCCAGGGCCGGGTGCCGGCCCTGCTGCCGCCGGGGTCCTGGCAGACCGCCGCGCCGCGCATGGATGCGGTGCCCGCGCTGGGCCAGCACACGGCGGCGATTCTGGCCGGCCAGGGCTATAGCACCGAGCAGATTGCCGCACTGCGCAACGCCGGCACGGTGTAGGCCATGGACCAGACTTATTTGTTCGTACCCGGCAACCGGCCCGAGCGCTTTGCCAAGGCCCTGGCCAGCGGCGCCGACTGCGTGATCGTTGACCTGGAAGACGCGGTGCTGCCGGCCGACAAGCCGCAGGCCCGCCGCGCGTTTGCCGAATGGTGTGCCACGGCAGACACAGCCCGCGTGCTGCTGCGCATCAACGACGCCCACAGCCCGTTTTATGCCGACGACATCGCCCTGCTGCAAGCCTGCACCCTGCCCTGCGTGATGCTGGCCAAGGCCGAGTCGCCTGCACAGATCGCCGACTTGAAAACCGTGCACAGCGGCAGGGTGCTAGCGCTGATCGAAACTGCGCGCGGCCTGCTGGCCGCCCAAGCGATTGCCGCCAGCCCCGGCGTGGCCCGGCTGGCCTTTGGCAGCATCGACTACGCGCTCGACCTGGACCTGCCCGCCGACAGCCCGGCGCTGGACATGGCAGCCGTGCAGATTGCGCTGGCCAGCCGTGCCGCCGAGCTGCCGGCGCCGGTGGCCGGGGTCACAGTGGCATTGGACGCCGCTGTAGTGGCCGCCGACATGGTCCACGCTCGGCGCCTGGGCTTCAACGCCAAGCTGTGCATCCACCCCAGCCAGATTGCCGCCGTGCGCAGCGCCCTGGCACCCAGCGCCGCCGACCTGGCATGGGCCGCCAGGGTGCAGGCGGCCTACAGCGCCAACCCCAGCGGGGCGCTGCAGCTGGACGGAAAGATGGTCGACCGCCCCGTGCTTCTCAAAGCCCAGCGCCTGCTGGCCAACGCATCCCCCACTTCATAAGGAGAGACATCCATGGCTTCCATCATCGACTCGCGCATCTTTGGCGACATCTTCAGCGACGCAAAAATGCGCGCCGTCTGGTCCGACGAGAACCGCACCGCCAAGTACCTGGACATCGAGCGCGCGCTGGCCAAGGTGCAGGGCCGGCTGGGCATCATCCCGCAGGAGGCGGCGGACGAGATCGTCAAGAACTGCAATATCGAGATGATCGACTGGGCGCAGCTGAAAGCCAAGACCGAGCAGATCGGCTACCCCATCATTGCCGTGGTGAACCAGATCAACGCCAACTGCCGCGACAAGCTGGGCGAGTACTGCCATTGGGGCGCCACCACGCAAGACATTACCGATACCGCCACCGTGCTGCAGATGCGCGAAGGCCTGGCGCTGGTGGAGGCGGATTTGAAGGCCATTTCGGATTCACTGGCCGACCTGAGCCGCACCTACCGCGATACGCCCATCATCGGCCGCAGCAATCTGCAGCAGGCGATACCCATCACCTTTGGCTTCAAGATGGCCAGCATCCTGGCCGGTATCGAACGCCACCGCGAACGGCTGGAGCAGCTCAAGCCCCGGGTGTTCATGGGTGAATTTGGCGGCGCAGCGGGCACCCTGGCGTCGATCGAAAAAGGCGCGATGGAAACCCAGGCCGGGCTGATGGCCGAGCTGGGCCTGGCCTGCCCGCCCATCGCCTGGCACACCGTGCGCGACACCATCGCCGAAGTGGGTGCATTCCTGGCCCTGGTCGGCGGCTCGCTGGGCAAGATCGCCATGGACGTGAAGCTGATGATGCAAACCGAGGTGGCCGAAGTGTTCGAGCCCTACGCCCCGGGCCGCGGCTCGTCCAGCACCATGCCGCAAAAGCGCAACCCCATCTCCTGCCTGTACATCCACGCCAACATCTCGGTGGCGCGCCAGCACGCCGCCGCGCTGATGGACGCGATGGTGGCCGACCACGAGCGCTCCACCGGCCCGTGGGAGATCGAATGGGTGTCGCTGCCCGAGATCTTCTGCCTGATGTCGGGTGCGCTGAAGCAAACCAAGTTTGTACTGGCAGGGCTGGAGGTCGACACGGTACAGATGCGCCGCAACATCAACATGACCCACGGCCTGGTGATGTCCGAGGCGGTGATGATGGGCCTGGGCCCGTTCATCGGCCGCGAATACGCGCACGATCTGGTCTACGAGCTCTGCCGCGACGCGCTGAAACAGCAGCGCCCGCTGGTCGAAATTCTGGCCGAGCACCCCGAGATCAACGCCCATGTGAGCCGGGCCCAGCTGGACGCCTTCTGCGACCCGGCCAACTACCTGGGCCAGGCCGGGGTGATGGTCGACCAGGTGCTGGCGCTCAGGCGCGCCTGAGGGTCACACCAGCTGCGGCGACGACAGCAGGGCCAGATCCTCGGGGCTCAGCCAGCGCCACTGGCCGGGCAATAGATCGGCGGGCAAGGCAAAACCGCCCTGCTGCGAGCGGTGCAGGCCCTCGACCCGGTTGCTCACCGCGGCCAGCATGCGCTTGACCTGGTGGTACTTGCCCTCGGTCAGCGTCAGGCGCAGATGGTGGCTGCTGATGGCCTCGCAGGCGGCGGCACGCACCGGCTTGGGGTCGTCGTCCAGCACCACGCCGGCCAACAGGCGGCTGACCTGGGTGTCGTCCAGCGGGTGCTTGGTGGTCACCTCATAGACCTTGGGCACGTGCTTCTTGGGCGAGGTCATGCGGTGGATGAACTGGCCGTCGTCGCTGAGCAGCAGCAGGCCGGTGGTGTCCTGGTCGAGTCGCCCCACGGCCTGCACGCCTTGCAAAGCGCCCTTTTGCGGCCGCAAGCGCAGCGGCGAGGGCAGCAAGGTATAGATGCTGGGATAGGTAGATGGCTTTTGCGAGCATTCGGTGCCCGCCGGCTTGTTCAGCAGCACATAGGCCTGGCGCTGGTAGGGCCAGTCCACGCCCTGGACCCGGAAGCGCAGGCCTTCCGCTTCAAAATCCATAGCTGACTCCGTACATAGGACGGGCGCCAGAGCCGTATTTTCTGTGTAAACCTCAACCAGGCCTTGTTGGACCAGGCCCGCGCACACGCGGCGCGTGCCAAAGCCTTGCGAATAAAGAATGTCTTGGAGCTGCATGGCCCGAGTATCGCAAACGCCGCGCCGCGCCCCAGGCGCCGGGCAGGCGCCAAACATCCACAAGATGGCGCATAAACCGTGAACAACCACACGTAGATGTAATGGCTTTGCGGCTAAAAATAAGGCTTCACCGGAGCTTTACATGCGCGAACTGTTCACCACCCTGTTTGTCTTTGCCGCAGCCTTCATGCTGTGGCGCACGATGCGACCGCAGCAACGCCACGACGTCTACCAGGTTGCCACCCCTTCCCGCCTGCCCGCCATCGACGCCACCGATGCCGACCTCTACAAATGGCCTTCGCTCGGCCTGTTCCACTTTCCAGTGGCGGACAGCAGCCGCTACCAGCAAGCCCTGAAGCAGGTGGCCGACGGTACCCCCATCGGCCTGAACGGCACCCGCGTGGTGGTGCAGCTACACACGGGCGTCAAGAGCCCCGACAGCTGGAAGCCGGTGGAAGTGCGTGCCCACGGCAAGCGCGTCGGCTTCCTGTCGCAAGGCGATGCCAGCCGCTTCCAGCGCCGCCTGGCCTACGAGGGCCGGGCCGGCCAAACCACCTGCTGCGACGCCCTGATCACCATGGTCGATGACAGCTACGACATCCGCCTGGACCTGAAAGAGTTTCGGCACTAAGCGCACGATCAGGGCATTCAGCCCACCCCTCCCCGGCTGGGGCGTTTAAGAATCGCCTAAGCCAGCATCCCGATAGTTGGGGCATCTCCACTGCCCAACCCGAGGATGCTTTCATGAACCTACGCTCCCTGAACAACACCAAACTCGTGCTTGCCCTGGTCGCTGCCGGAGCCATCGGCGGCATGGGTGGATCACTGGTACACAACCTGGGTGAGGTCCACGCCGCCGCCCCGGTGGCCGCCCTCTCCAGCCCGGCCACTGCGCCCATGGGCCTGCCGGACTTCTCGCAGATCACCGCCCAGTACGGCCCCGCCGTCGTCAACATCAGCGTGACCGGCTCGGCCAAGGACTCGGACGACAGCGAAACCGCCCAGCGCGCGCCGCGTGACGACCCGTTTGGCAACGACCCGTTCTTTGAATTCTTCCGCCGCTTCCAGCAAGGCCAGGGCGGCGCCCAGGCGCAGAAGGAAGCGCCCACGCGCAGCCAGGGCTCGGGATTCATCGTCAGCCCCGACGGCATCATCATGACCAATGCCCATGTGGTGAAGGGCGCCAAGGAAGTGGTGGTCAAGCTCACCGACCGCCGCGAATTCGTGGCCAAGGTGCTGGGCGCCGACCCCAAGACCGACGTGGCGGTGCTGAAGATCGACGCCAAGAATCTGCCCGTGGCCACCATTGGCAAGACCAGCGACCTGCGGGTCGGCGAATGGGTGCTGGCCATAGGCTCGCCGTTCGGCTTTGAAAACACGGTCACCGCCGGTGTGGTCAGCGCCAAGGGCCGCTCGCTGCCCGACGACAGCGCCGTGCCCTTCATCCAGACAGATGCGGCGGTGAACCCCGGCAATTCGGGCGGCCCGCTGTTCAACACCCGCGGCGAGGTGATCGGCATCAACTCGCAGATCTACAGCCGCACCGGCGGCTACCAGGGCGTGTCCTTCGCCATTCCCATGGACCTGGCCGGCAAGATCAAAGACCAGATCGTGGCCCACGGCAAGGTTGAACATGCGCGCCTGGGCGTGGCGGTGCAAGAGGTCAACCAGGCCCTGGCCGAGTCCTTCAAGCTCGACAAGCCCGAAGGCGCGCTGGTCTCCAGTGTCGAAAAAGAAGGCCCTGCCGCCAAGGCCGGGCTGGAGCCGGGCGACGTGATCCGCAAGGTGGACGGCCAGACCATCGTGTCCTCCGGCGACCTGCCGGCCGCCATCAGCCTGGCCCGGCCTGGCGAGAAAGTGCGGCTGGACGTATGGCGCAAGGGCTCGGCCCTGCAGCTCGACGCCAAGCTCGGCAATGCCAATGACAAGCCGGTGCAGGTCGCCAGCAGCAAGGAAGCCGCCTCCCAAGGCCGGCTGGGCCTGGCTCTGCGTCCCTTGCAGCCCGAAGAGCTGCGCTCGGTCGGCGTGGACAACGGTTTGCTGATCGAGTCCGCCGCGGGCGCCGCCGCCAATGCCGGTGTGGAAGACGGCGACGTGCTGCTGGCCATCAACGGCACGCCGGTCAAGAGCGTAGAACAGGTGCGCGCGGCAGTGGCCAAGTCGGACAAATCGATCGCCCTGCTGATTCTGCGCGGCGGCGACACGATTTTTGTGCCGGTGCGCATGGGCTAAACGCGGGTACGGCAGGTGGCCGCTGTGCCATCTGCCGCCCCAAGCGCTGTAGGCCCCGTCCGACAGCGGCTGGTGGGCTTTTCCGCTAGCCCGGTGGCTGCCGGCCGCCGATGATGCAAGCTCCACCGACTCGATCCCGTATGGCATGTCCAACCCACCCTCTTCTTACTGGGCCTTGCTAAAGCAGGTTGCGCAGTCCTGGCTAGACGACTACGCACTCAGCATGGGGGCGGCCTTGGCCTACTACACCACCTTCTCGCTGGCGCCCCTGCTGCTGATCGCCATATCGGTGGCCGGACTGGTGTTTGGCGAAGATGCGGCCCGCGGCGAAATCGTGGCCCAGCTGCGTGCGCTGATGGGCGAACAAGGGGCCAGCGCGGTGCAAGGCCTGCTGATCAGCGTCCACAAACCCACCGAAGGCACGCTGGCGACTCTACTCGGCGTGCTGTTGCTGTTCATAGGCGCCACCAGCGTGCTGGGTGAACTGCAGAACGCGCTGAACCGCATCTGGCGCACGCCGCCGCGCAGCCAAAACGGCGGCTGGATGGCCCTGGTGCGGGCCCGCTTGCTGTCGTTCGGGATGATTCTGGCCATGGGCTTTCTGCTCATCGTGTCCTTGCTGGTCAGCGCCGTGCTGGCCACCACCGGGCGCTGGCTGGAGCCTATCTTTGGCGAATGGGTGGTGGTGGCCGCCACCATCAACGCCGTCGGTGGCTTTTTGCTGGTGGCCACCATGTTCGCCCTGATCTACAAAGTGATGCCGCAGGCGCGGGTGGAATGGAAGGACGTATGGATTGGTGCCATCTTCACCGCCCTGCTGTTCACCCTGGGCAAGTCGCTGATCGGCCTGTACGTGGGCCGCAGCGGCGTGGCCTCGGCCTTTGGCGCGGCCGGCTCGTTGGTGGTGATTCTGGTATGGGTCTACTACTCGGCGCAAATCTTCCTGGTTGGCGCCGAATTCACCTGGTGCTACGCCAATGCCTTTGGTTCGCGCAGGCGGATAACCGCGCCCAAACCCGCCGTGGTGCGCCGCTGAAGTTCGGCCCGCCGCGCCAATAGCACCACCCGGAATACAGTTATCGCCCGGCAGCCGCGCAAAGCCAGGTTAGCGCCCGAAAATCGAGCCACCCGGACCGCCAGCCAGGCCGAGCTTGCCGTAGGATGGTGCTGCGGCATTTTTGAAAGGACACGCTTTATGGCACGCTCTGCGACTCCTTCCTTCCTGCGCTTTGGGCGCGCCCTGGCGGTGGTGGTGTTGGCCCTGCTTGCGGTATCGGCGCTGGCAGCGCCCGTCAGCCCGGCCGACGAGAAAAATGTGCGCGGCGTGGTGCAGGCCCAGCTGGCCGCCTTTGCCGCAGACGATGCCGACAAAGCTTTCTCCTACGCCGCCCCGAATATACGCAAATCCGTGACCTCGGCCGCCCACTTCATGGCCATGGTGCGCGGCCACTACGCAGTGGTCTACCGGCCGGCCTCGGTAGCCTTCATGAAGCCCGAGCGCGACGGCAATGAAATCGTCCAGCCGGTGCAAATGTCGGACGCCGAGGGCGCAACCTGGGTGGCCATCTATACCCTGGAGCGGCAAAAGAACAAGCTGTGGCGCATCACCGGCTGCTTTGTGCAGAGCACCAACGGCCGCATGGTCTGAAGCCACCACGCAACGTTTACTATATTTTTGATAGCTACCTGCGCAAGCTCTATCTGCGCCAGCGGCCTATTTTTTATAAATTTTGCAGGGGTGCTGCCTAGCCGAGCCCTCTTTAGGCAGTGCAAAGGTCTTGCCACATCGATAGTCGACCTTCACCCGCACGACACCGAAAACGGAAAGAAAAAAAGCCCTTAGGATTAACCAAGGGCCTTTCGAGATTCTGAATTAGTAGACCCGCTCGGCGATCCAGGCACTATGGATCGGAACAAAGAGACATTTGTCTTACCCGGCGCCAGCGGCCCACGCTGATGAGCCGCCAAGGGGTCATCACACCCGTTCTTACGCATCGAGTCCACGAGTTCAAAGCCTAAGGGGGTTATCGACCGCACAATTGCCTCACCCACGAACCTTCCATTTTCATAGGTCGGTATTTCCGCACGGACGATGTTTGCGGCGTGGAGAATTTCAATATGTTTGATCTCTAACTGAACAAACGTAGTGTATGGAAGGGGTAGGTCCGACAAGACCAAAAGAAATCTGAGCGACATGTCGCACTCCTTGGAGAAGTGCGATAACTGTGAGAGAAGCGGCCAGGGCACCAGGGAACACCGCAGGCTCAGTTTAGGACGCTTTACGCCATAACCTCGTTACCATTTGTATCCCCACGCCTGCGATTCGCCGGCGATAGCGTAGCCCACTGCTTACCGCATCAGGTACCGCCACGCGGCCTAGCAGCCACCTGCTCTGCTATTCCACGCTCTGCTCCAGTGGCACTCTTTTCCCATCTGCTGTAACAACTCCGGCAAGGGACGAGCAAGCCTAGATATACTGGATGCATGAACAGTTCAGCCCGCTCCACACCCGGTTGGCTGCGCAGGCAAACCATCGTGTAGCCCGCAATGAGCACCAGCCCCATCCGCCGCATCGCCCACCTAGACATGGACGCGTTCTTCGCGTCCGTCGAGCTGCTGCGCTATCCGCAGCTCAAGGGCTTGCCGGTGGTAATTGGCGGCGGGCGGCGCCAGGAGGACGAGGCGCTGCGACTGGCGCATGGGGGGGAGCTGGCGAATATCCCGGTCACCGCCTTCCCGCTGCTGAAGGACTACGTGGGCCGCGGCGTCATCACCACCGCCACCTATGCGGCGCGGCAGTTTGGCGTGGGCTCGGCCATGGGGCTGATGAAGGCCGCCAAGCTGTGCCCGCAGGCGATCCTGCTGCCGGTGGATTTTGAAGAAATCCGCCGCTACTCAAAGCAGTTCAAGGCCATCGCCCGCGACATCGTGCCGCAGATGGAGGACCGCGGCGTGGACGAAATTTATCTGGACTTTACCGACGTGCCCGGCGGCCAGCGCGAAGGTGGCCGGGTGCTGGCGCGGCTGATCCAGAAGGCGGTGCTGGACGCCACCGGCCTGACCTGCTCGGTCGGCGTGGCACCCAACAAGCTGGTGGCCAAGATGGCCAGCGAATTCAACAAGCCAAACGGCATCTCCATCGTCCACGAGGGCGATGTGCCGGCCATGGTCTGGCCCCTGCCCTGCCGCAAGATCAACGGCATCGGCCCCAAGGCCAGCGAGAAGCTCACCGGCCTGGGAATCCACACCATCGGCGAGCTGGCCGCGGCCGACCCGCAGTGGCTGATCGCGCACTTCGGCAAGGCCTATGGCGCCTGGATGTATGAGGCCGCGCATGGCCGCGACGAGCGCCCTGTGGTCACCGAGAGCGAGCCCGTGTCCATGAGCCGCGAAACCACGTTTGACCGCGACCTGCACGCGGTGCACGACCGGGCCGAGCTGGGCGCGGTGTTCACCCGCCTGTGCGAACAGGTGGCGGCCGACCTGCAGCGCAAAGGCTATGTGGGCAAGACGATTGGCGTGAAGCTGCGCTATGACGACTTTAAGATCGCTACCCGCGACACCAGCCTGGCCCAGCCCACGGCCGACGCCGCGCGCATCCGCCAGGCCGCCGGCCAGAGCCTGAAGCGCGCGCCGCTGGACAAGCGCCTGCGGTTGCTCGGGGTGCGCGTGGGGGCGCTCAGCAAGCTGGGCGAAAGTTCAGATAAAAATACGGCTCTAGCGCAATCTGCACCTGCGCAAGCAGCTACATTTTTGGAAGCAAAGACCGGCTGGCTGTTTTAAGCAGAGGTGCGTAATTCGCGGCGCAGCACCTTGCCCACCGTGGACTTGGGCAGGGCGTCGATAAACACCAGGCTGCGCGGACGCTTGTAGCCGGTCAGCTGATCGGCGCACACGGCCTGTAGTTCAGCCAGCAGCGCGGCATCGTCCAGGCTGGCGTGCTTCTTCACCACAAACAGCTTCACCGCCTCGCCGCTGGCCGCATCGGGCACACCCACGGCCGCGCATTCCAGCACCTGCGGGTGGCCGGACAGCACGGCTTCGATCTCGTTCGGGTAGACGTTGAAGCCGCTGACCAGGATCACGTCCTTCTTACGGTCGACGATGCGGATGCTGCCCTGCGCGTCCATCACGCCGATGTCGCCAGATCGGAAGAAGCCGTCGGCCGTCATCGCCGCCGCCGTCTCCTCGGGGCGGCGCCAGTAGCCTGCCATCACCTGCGGGCCGTGGATGGCGATTTCGCCGGCCTGGCCCACCGGCACAGCCTGGCCCGCGTCGTCGACGATGCGGATGTCGACGCCCGGCATTGGCAGGCCGATGTGGCCAGTAAAGGTGTCGGCATCGGTGCGGTTGCAGACCACAGCGCAGGCGGTTTCCGACAGGCCGTAGCCCTCGGTGATCGGGCAGCCGGTCACAGCCAGCCACTTGCTGGCCACAGCCGCCTGCACCGCACTGCCGCCGCCGTTGGACAAACAGAGTTCGCTGAAGTCCAGCTGCGCAAAGTCCGGGTGGTGCAGCAGCGCGTTGAACAAGGTGTTGACCGCCGGAAACATGTGCAGCTTGTAGGGCTTGAGCAGTGCAATCATGGCCGTCTGGTCGCGCGGGTTCGGGATCAGGATGTTGCGCGCGCCGGCCCGCATGCCCAGCAGGCTGCAGACCACGAAGGAGAACACGTGGTACAGCGGCAGCGCGCAGACGATGGTGAACTGGGTGCTGCGCGGCTTGCGCTGCAGGCCCGGCTGCATCCACACCTCGGACGCCAACAGGTTGGCCACCAGCGTGCTGTGCAGCAGGGTCGCGCCCTTGCTGACGCCGGTGGTGCCGCCGGTGTACTGCAGCACCGCCGGGTCGCTGGGCGCAATCTGCGGCGAACTGAACGGCAGGCTGTGGCCCAGGCGGATGGCATCGGTGAAGCGCAGGCGCTCGCCGCCCGCCACGGGTGCGGCCAGCAGTGCGGACAAGGCCGACCCGGCAGGCAGGCCCAGCAGGTCGGCACCGGCCACCACCACGACGCTGGCGACTTCGGTGTGCGACACGATGGCGTCCAACGTGGGCAAGAAGGCGTCCAGCACGAAGATGGCTCTGGCGCCCGAGTCCTGCAGCTGGTGCTGCAGCTCGCGCGGGGTGTACAGCGGGTTGATGTTGACGGCCACAAAGCCAGCGCGCAGCACGGCCGCCATGGCCACCGGAAAGCTCAGCAGGTTCGGCAGCATGATGGCCACGCAGTCGCCCTGCTGCAGCGGCTGGGCCTGCAGCCAGGCGGCCAGCGCTTTTGATAAGGCGTCCACATCGCCGTAGCGCAACGCGTGGCCCATGAACACATAGGCTTCGTCGTCGCGGAACCGGGCAAAGCTGTGCTCCAGCAAGGCCACCACCGAGGGCATGGCCGAGGTGTCGATGGCGGCAGGTACGCCAGGGGGGTAATGGGCAAGCCAGGGACGCGGCATGGAATTCTCCTAGGACGGGTGTTGCAGGCGCCGGGTATGTAGCAGCCCGGTGGCACACCCGCGGTTTTTCAGGTATTTTCGGTGTGTCCAAATGTAGCTTTATGTTGCATTCTCCGGCACCAATCTCCCTTTACTTTCGGAGTCTTTATGCGCGTTCTCCCCACTGCACTAGCCACTGCCACGCTAGCCCTGTGCAGCCCCTGGGCCCTGGCCGATACCGGCAAACTGCTGTTGACCGGCGGGGTCAGCAGCATCGATGGCGCGGCCGGCGGCGGGCTCACGCCCTGGGCCGTGATCGGCAGCAATGCCACGGCGCGCGAGATCGGCGCCAGCGCGGCCGTCACCCGCGTCAGCACGCAGGACTACGGCCTGAGCGTGGTGGGTGCGGCGGTCGGCGTGTATGACCGGCTGGAGCTGTCCGCCGCCAAGCAGGACTTCAACGCCGGGCCCACTGCCGCCCTGGCGGCCTTTGGCGTCACGCCGGGCCAGCACATCAAGATGGACATCTTCGGCGCCAAGCTGCGCCTGGCCGGCGACGCCGTGCTGGACAGCGACAACTGGATGCCGCAAATCGCCGTCGGCCTGGAGCACAAACGGGTACACGCCGGCAGCATGGGTCCGGTGCTCAGCGCCCTGGGTGCCAAGGACCGCGGCACCGACGTGTATGCCAACGCCACCAAGCTATTCCTGGCCCAGAGCCTGCTGGTCAACGGCACGCTGCGCTATACCAAGGCCAACCAGACCGGCCTGCTGGGCTTTGGCGGCGCGTTGGGCAAAGACAAATACCGGCTGATGCCCGAGCTGTCGGTCGCCTACCTGCTGCGCAAGGACCTGGCCATCGGCGCCGAAGTGCGCTTCAAGCCGAACAACCTGGAGCCGGTGGGCAACGCGGTGTTCGGCGCCAATTCGGGCGCGCTGCGCGAAGACAGCTGGAAAGACCTGTTCGTCGCCTGGGCGCCCAGCAAAAACTTCTCGCTGACCCTGGCCTATGTGGACCTGGGCCGCATCGCGCCGGGCCTGGTGTCGGGCCGCAAGCAAACTGGTGGCTATCTGTCGGCCCAAATCGCATTCTGAGGACTCGCAACATGAAAACCTTTGCCATCTGGATCGCCGCCCTGCTGCTGTGCGCCAGCGCCGCCCACGCCCAGACCGCGCCGCTCTACCAGGCGCTGGGCGAAAAGCCCGGCATCGCCGCGCTGATGGGCGACTTCGTCGACCGCATGAAAGCCAACGCGCGCATCGGCAAGCTGTTCGACGAGATCAAGCCCGCCTACCTGAAGGAACAGCTGACCGACCAGATCTGCGAGCTCAGCGGCGGCCCCTGCAAGTACGAGGGCGAAGAGATGAAGAAGTCGCACGAGAAGCTGGGCATAGACAAAGCCCAGTTCAACCTGGTGGTCGAAATACTGCAGGCCGCAATGGACGCGCGGGCGATCCCGTTCAGCACGCAAAACCAGCTGTTGGCCAAGCTGGCGCCCATGCACCGCGAGATCATCACGGTGCCGTAATTTATAAAAAACATGGCTCTGGCGCATATTCCACCTGCGCCAGCAGCTACTGTTTTGATAGTAGACGCGCGTACATCCTCCAATTGAAGGATGTAGAAAGCCGGTACGCCTCCTAAATTGAACCTCAGCGCAGGGCACACCGCCCCGCCCAGGAGGTTCCCATGACCACAGCATCCAGCCCCGCCCCCACCGGCGCCCTGCGCTACTGCGCCCAGCCGCTGCAACGGCCACGCGAATTTGCCGCCGACGTGTCGGCCCACCGCACGCGCGCCATCATCACCTTCAGCAAGAAGTGGGTGAACGGCACCCAGCTCACCTACTACTGCTTCAAGCCCGGCGACGCGGTGCCGGCCGCCTGGCACGGTGCGGCGGCGGATATTGCCGAAGTCGATGGGGCGTTCGAAAAATGGTTTGCGCTGAACATCGGCATCAGCTTCAAGCCGGTGGCGCGGCCCGAGGACGCCCAGGTGCGCATAGGCTTCGACCCCGACGACGGCTCCTGGTCGTATGTGGGCCGCGACGTGGCCTCAGTGCGCGACCCGGCCGAGCGCACCATGAACTTCGGCTGGCCGCTGAACACCGTCTACGGCCGCGACACCGCGCTGCATGAAATCGGCCACACCCTGGGCCTGGAGCACGAACACCAGAACCCGTTTGCCGGCATCGTCTGGAACGAGGCCGCGGTGCGCAACTACTTCCGCGGCGCGCCCAACTTCTGGAACGACGACGCGATCAACCACAACATCCTGAACAAGATCGCCACCAGCTCGGTCAAGGGCACCAAGTGGGACCCAGACTCGGTGATGGAATACCAGTTCAGCGAAGGCCTGATCCAGGAGCCCGCGCCCTACCGCGCAGGCCTCAAGCCGGCCGGTGGCTTGTCCGGCTTCGACCAGAACTGGATGCGCGAGTCCTACCCCGGCGTTGCGGTAGAGCAAATCCCGCAGCTGCAGGTGGCCGTGTCGCAAAAGCTCAACCTGGGGCCGGGCAAGACCCGGGTGTTCGCCTTCCAGCCGCCGCGCACCCGCAGCTACCGCATCGGCACCTTTGGCGATTCGGACACGGTGCTGGTGCTGTTCGAAGCCACGCCCGGCGGAAACGTGCAGATTGCCGGCGACGACGACAGCGGCGTGGACCGCAACGCGCTGATCCGGCAGCGCCTGAGCGCCGGGCGCAAGTACCAAATCGGCATCCGGTTGTACTACGCGGATTCGACGGCCGAGACCTCGTTGATGGTCTGGTAGCAGCCCCTTAAAACACCCGCTGCCAGACCCAGTAGCTGGCCAGCAGCAGTAGCGCGCGCGAGCCGCCGCGCACCACGATGCGCTCGTACCAGGGCTGGCGCACCAGCAGTTGCGACAGCAGCACCCACCCGGCCACGGCGGTCAGCTGGCCGGCTTCCACACCCAGGTTGAAGCCCGCCAGCGCCCAGGGCAGCAGGCCGGCGGGGGCCGCGGCTTCGATCAGCAGACCGGCAAAGCCATAGCCGTGCACCAGGCCAAAAGCCAGCGCCAACCGCTCGGGGCGCAGCACCGGCACCGGGTACAGGTTCAGCAGCGCGGTGACGCCGATGGACGCAGCAATCACCGGCTCGACCCAGACCGGAGAAGCCTCGGTCACGCCCAAGGTCGCCAGCACCAGGGTGATCGAATGGCCGATGGTGAAAGCGGTGATGGTGCGCAGCAGCGCCCACCAGGGATTCGCCTGGCCGGCCACGCCACGGGCCAGCCGCAGCTGCAGCGGCAGCACCAGGGCCAGCAAAAAGGCCATGTGGTCGTAACCCTCCAGCAGGTGGTGCATGCCCAGGGCCAGGTAGTCGAACACCGTCGCCAGGATGCCGCGCGGCGTGGCGGCGCTGGCCTGGCGCAGCGGCAAAGGCGCGGTCTGCTGCGGCGAGGTGGTGGCCAGCAGGTCGTGGCCATCCAGCTGGCCGGTGACGATGAGGCGGTGGTTCGCGTCCTCGGCCTTGAACAGGCTGTAGCGCCAGCCGAGTGCTGAACCGGCTGCACAGTGGGCCGGGCTGCTGGCGCGCAGATAGGCGCCATCGCTGCGCCGTTCCAGACCGTCGTAACGCCATTGCAGCGCGCAGCCCGGGGTCGGTGCGTCCAGGCCGGTGTGGGTTTGCAGCAGGGCCAGCACCGCCGGTGTCGCGGCCTGCACCTCGGCCCAGGTGAGCTGGCCGTCGGCATTCGCATCGATGGGCAGCAGCAGGTCCAGGTCCTTCAGGGCTACCGATAGCTGCAGGTTCAATGCGCCCTCGGTTTGGCGCACATCCAGATAGGCGTCGCTGCCCTTGTGGGCCCAGGCGGGGTTGACTAGCAGCGCGGCGCAGAGGATGGCAATCAGGTATTTCATGGGGAACTCCGGGCGTCGACTAGGCCGGTGGCCTGCATCTCGGTCTGCAGCTGCTGCAGGGCGGCGCTGTCCTTGGCCTGGCGGGCGCTTTGCAGGGCCACCCACCAGTCGATGGGCTCACGCTGCAGGCCCAGGTTGCGCCGGGCGATGGCCAGCGCAGCCGGCGCGTCGTCGTCCAGCCACAGGGCGACCAGGGCTTGCTCGCGGCCGTGCAGGCTGAGGTCGTCGCCACGCCGGGCCAGCTCGCCGTTCCATTCGCGCAAGGTGCTGCGCAGCGGCTTCCAGCCCGGGTTGTCGAGGCGGCGCATGGCAGCCGCCTGGCGCAGCAGCACGGCGTCGGTCTGCGGCAGCGGCTGCAGTACGGCCAGCGCGTCGGCGGCCTTGCCGGTGCGCAGCAGCAGGTCAGCCAGGGCGATGCTGGTGTACAGGTCGGGCTCCTCTTGCAAGCTGCTTTGATAGGCGGCAAGGGCCGCGGCGTCATGGCCGGCGCGCTCTTCGCTCTCGGCCAGCAGCGAGTCCAGCCAGCTGCGCTGGCCCGCGTCCTGGGTTTGTGCGCGCAGCGCTAGCAGGCCTTTGCGGGCGGCGCCGGTCTGGCCTTGCAGCGACTGGGTTTCAAGCTGGCAGGCCTGGGCGTAGAAGTTTTGCCCGGCGCGGGCCACGGCTTCGCAGGCCCTCAAGGCCCGAGGGTACTGGCCGGACAGTCGCTCCAGCGCGGCCAGGTTCAGCCAGCCCTGGGCATGGCCGGGGTCACGCTGCAAGGCGGCCTGCAGCACGCTGCGCGCGGCCTGGAACTCGTGCCGGCCCTGCTGCACCGTGGCCTGCAGCACGGCCAGCGCCACCGGTGCATCGGCCTGGCCCCACCAGTGCGCCAGCGCGGCCTGGGCCCGGCCCCAGTAACGGGTGTCGCCGGTCTGGCGGGCGGTGGCGATATGGGCGCGCGCTTGGGCCGCGGCCGCCGCCGGGTCGGGCATGGCCGTCGCCGTTTGCGCCAGCCGCACGCGGGTGATGGCCGGCAGCCGCTCGATGACTTCGTCGCCGCGGCCCGGCCGCAGCTCGGTCACCGCCTGCGCCGCGCCGCACAGCAGCAAGCCGACCAGGCATAGGAATGGGGTGGTGCGCATGGTATGTACCGGTTGGAGTTGCGCTATATAAACAGGAGCTGCTTGCGCAGGTGAAATCTGCGCTACAGCCCTTTTTTCTTTGGATTTCTCAGACTCCCCCAGACTGCTGAACGCAGCCTGGGGGGTGTCCGTCAGATGTCCGTGGGCTCATCCGACTCGCTGGTCGCCAGCACGGCATCACCGATCAGCACCGGATCGCGGCTGTCGCTGGTGTCGGCGATCTGCGCCTGGGCGAAGGCGATCACGTCGCCGACCCGGGCCTCCACGCCGACCGGCAGGTCGGTGCCCGGCACGTACTGCGTGACCGCAGCGCCATCGCCCCCACCGCCGCCGCAGGCCACCAGCAAGCCCATCGCCACCGCGGCCGGCGCCGTCCATTGTTTGAAGTGCAACATGGCGGCTCCTTAGTAGCTGGCCGAACCGGAGTTCGGGGTGTTCAGGTAGGGGAAGCGGGTGAGGAAGGGCACGGTTGCCTGGTCTACGGCGTCGTGGATATTGGCCGAGCTGGCGCCCAGCGGCACGCTGGAGGTTTTGCAGGCCGATGTCAGGCTGGGCACGCCAGGCACGCTGTTCAGGCCCAGGCTGTTGTTGTCGCCGTTGATCACGCACAGGCCGCCGAGCACGGCCACCAGGGCAATGTCGACCACGTCGTCCTTGGGCCGGCGGCCGTTCGGAAAACCGGCCAGGTCCACCGCCTGCGACAGATTCGCGGTACCGCCAACGCGCAGCACTTCACCCGCCACGCCGAGGCGGTTTTGCGAGGCAAATGGCACGGGCGCAATCGCGGTGTTCAGGCGCAGCACTTCGGACGGCGTAGGCGTAGTCGGCTTGTTCACGCCGGTGATACCGGTGAGAAACACGGTGGCCAGGTCGGTCCGCGGCAGGTTGGTGGGCGCCACAGCGGTGGCGTTGCCGGCCAGCACCACGCCCAGCAGCGCGGGCAAGGTGGGGTTGGTTACGTAGCTGAGGAACTGGGTGTCGTCCTGCGGCTTGGAGGCATTGAACTTGTCCTTGTCGGGCAGGCCGATGACCAGCTCGTTGACCAGCGGGTTGCCCAGGCGCGAGACCTGCACCCAGGCGCCGCCGGCCTTTTCAGAGGTCTGGTGGCCCGAGCCGGGTTTGCCGTTCAGCAACCGCGCCTGGCGCATGCTGGCCGTGGTCCAGCCGCCGATCACCGGGTCGGTGCCGGCGGTCAGGCAGTCCTTGTGCACTTCGAGCGAAATGGTGGTCACGTTGGCCTTCTGGATCACATGCTGGCCGCCGTTGCCGGCTGCGTCTTTGTTGGCCGGGTCGAGCAGGAAGGACGCCGGCGCGTTAACCAGGTCGAACACCGTGCCCAGGTTCACCGCAAAGCCTTCCTGACGCTGGCCGACAAACACCTTGCCCGTGTCCTTGCCGGCCGGGCAGCCGGGGATCTTGATGCTGTGGATGTGCTTTTGCGCGTAGGTCTCGTAGGCATTGGCATCGCCCAGGGTCTTGCTGCCGATGTAGTCCACCGGCTTCTCGAAAGTCTTGCTGCCGTCGCCCTTGGTGACGGCCGTGCTGCTGCCTTTGCGGCGGTCGCCGCGCACCAGATTCACGGTATAGGTTTCGTTCAGGTTCAGATTGGCGTCGTTGACGTTGGCCACGGTGCCGGCCTGGATCAGCGGAATCGCCACGTTGGCGCCGCCGATGGGCAAAGCCACGTTGTTCAGCTTGTTGTTGAAGCGGAACTGGAAGGTAAGGTCTTCCTTGGCGTCGCCGTTGTTGTCCAGGTGGATCTCGTACAGCGCGTTCGGGTCGAGCGAGAAGTAGTTGGGGCCGCCGTAGGGCGACTGCAGCGGCTGGTAGTTGGCGATCAGGGTCACGTAGTCGGACCGCCCGCCCGTGCCGTTGCCGGCCACGCCTTCGTAGCTGCGGAACATGTAGAAGTCGGTGCCGTCCACCTTAGGGCTGGTGGTGATGAAGGGCGCCTCCCGGTGGCTGGAGGCAAACGCCGCGCCGCCTATGGCTAGAAGCAGGCAGGCTGCGGTGACTGGGCCGGTTTTGAATTGCATGGTGAGCTCCTGTGGGTCATGTCCATTGGTGCCAATTGGCCAGACAGATACGCAGGCGGCTTTACGCTGGATTCACATTTCTTCAAACAAGCGCTGATTCATCTGCATTTGCTATGACTTGTGTAGCTGCTTGCGCAAGCGTTATCTGCGCCAGGACCACATTTCAGTAGAAACCCTTGGTACACCGGTGGACCCGCACCGTGGGGCCACCGCCGCAGTACCGGGCTGATTACTTGATCTGCATCAAGCAAGCCGCAAACAGGGGCCGCGTGAGCTTGATGCAGGCGGC
Organism: Rhodoferax sp. OV413; assembly: GCF_900104385.1. GTDB lineage: Bacteria > Pseudomonadota > Gammaproteobacteria > Burkholderiales > Burkholderiaceae_C > Rhodoferax_B. The sequence continues at coordinate 464,473 of NZ_FNJA01000004.1, forward strand.
TCACTGCGGCCTAATCGAGACTGTTACTGGATGTAGTTCTAGCCACTACAAATGAGAGTTTTATGCGAACCAATCTGCCTGTTACCCAGCAAGAGTACGACTACCCGTCCAGCGAGATGCTGGTCTCCACCACCAATACCCAGGGCGTCATCACCCACTGCAACAGCGCTTTCGTGCAGGTCAGTGGCTATGCCTATGAAGAGCTGATCGGCCAGCCGCACAACCTGATCCGGCACCCCGACATGCCGCCCGAGGCCTTCAAGGACATGTGGCAAACCATAGGCCGCGGCCGGCCCTGGACCGGCATGGTGAAGAACCGGCGCAAGGACGGCAGTTACTACTGGGTGCAGGCCCATGTGACCCCCATCATGGATGGCGGCAAGCCACGCGGCTATATGTCGGTGCGCACCAAGCCCACGCGGCAGCAGGTGCAGGACGCCGAACAGCTGTATGCGCGCATCCGCAGCGAGCGTGCATCCCAGCGCCACACATTTGAGTTGCAAGCCGGCGCGGTGCGTCTGCTGGGCTGGCGCGGCGCGCTGGCCAGCCTGAGCCACATCGGCTTCACCCAGCGCTACATGGTGGTGCTGGCCGGCATGATCGCCCTGGGCCTGCTGCCGCTGCTGCTGGGCGTGCAGGGCACGGGCGGAATGCTGCTGCAGGTCGGTTTGCAGCTGGCCGGGGCCACTGTGATGGTGTGGTGGTTCAAGCGCCATGTATCCGACGTGATCGCCGAAGCCGAGCGCTTTGCCAGCGACCTGTCGGGCTGCAACCTGAACAGCCGTATCACCCTGGACCACCCGGCTCCGCTGGGCACGCTGATACGCTGCCTGTGGCAGATCCAGATCAATCTGCGCGCCGTGATTGGCGATGTGCGCACCGAGATCAACGGCTTCACCCAGACGGCCGCCGAGATCGCCGCCGGCAGCCTGGACCTGTCGGCCCGCACCGAGTCGCAGGCCAGCAGCCTGGAAGAAACTGCGGCCAGTATGGAAGAGCTGTCCAGCACCGTGCGGCAAACCGCCGACACCGCCCAGCAGGTGGCCCAGCAAGGCGAAATCAGCAGCAGCGTGGCGACCCGCGGCGGCCAGGCCGTGCACCAGGTGGGCCTGGCGATGCAGAACATCAGTGCCTCGTCAAAGAAGGTGCAGGAGATCATCGGCGTGATCGAAAGCATTGCCTTCCAGACCAATATCCTGGCCCTGAACGCCGCCGTGGAAGCGGCCCGCGCTGGCGAGCAAGGCCGCGGCTTTGCGGTGGTGGCCACCGAGGTGCGGGCCCTGGCCCAGCGCAGCGCCACGGCGGCCCGCGAGATCCGCACGCTGATTGCACAATCGGCCGAGCAGATCGCCGCCGGCACCCACCAAATGGACGACGCCGGCCAGACCATCGACGAGGTGGTGGCTTCGGTCAAGCAAGTCGACGCGCTGATCCGCCAGATCACCCATGCCACCAAAGAGCAGTCGCTGGGCATCTCGCAGGTCAACGAGGCCGTGACCCAGCTGGACACCGTGACCCAGCAGAACGCCGCCCTGGTCGAGCAGTCGGCCGCCTCGGCCGAAGGCCTGAGCGACAGCAGCCTGAGCCTGGCGCGGGCGGTGCAAGTCTTCCACCTGCCCTGATGTACCTAGCGTCCCAGGCCGGCCAAGGCATTGCGCCGGCCGCCGGCAGCATGCCGGCATCGGTACTCGACTCGCTGTACAGCCAGATCGCCATCATCGACCGCAGCGGCCAGATCCACTATGTGAACCAGGCCTGGCGCGACTTCGGCCACCACGGCCTGCCACCCCAGCACCCGTGGATAGGCAGCAACTACCTGGACCTGTGCCACGTCTACGCCGGCCACAGCCAGCATCCATCGGGCCAGGTGCTGGCCCAGATCCACGCAGTGCTGGACGGCCATGGCGAAGCCTTCGACTGGGAATACCCGTGCCACAGCGCGCAAGAAAAGCGCTGGTTCATGCTGCGCATATCGGTGCTGCGCGGCCACCCCGGTCACTTCGTGGTGTCGCACCAGAACACCACCCGGCGCAAGCAGCAGCTGCTGGCCGGCCAGCAGGCGCTGCAGGCCACGGCCCAGCACAGCCAGGCGATTCTGGACAACATGGTCGACGGCGTCATCACCATCGATGCGCGCGGCCAGATGGAGTCGTTCAACAAGGCCGCCAGCGCCATCTTTGGCTACGCCCCGGACGAAGTGCTGGGCCGCAATGTTGCGATGCTGATGCCGGGGCCGCACCGCCAGCACCACGACAGCTATCTGCAGCACTTCCAGCGCACCGGCGAAGCCCGCGTCATCGGCCTGCCGCGCGAGGTCGAGGGCCAGCGCAAGAGCGGCCAGGTCTTCCCCATGAGCCTGTCGGTTTCGCAGGTTGACCGCGCGGGCGAGCCAACCTTCATCGGCATCGTGCGCGACATCACCCAGCGCCACCAGCGCGACGAAGAAATCCGCCGCCTGGCCTTCTACGACCCGCTGACCGGCCTGCCGAACCGGCGCCTGCTGATGGACCGCTTAAAGCAGGCCATGGCCAGCACAGTCCGCAATCGCCAGCACGGCGCGGTGATGTTTCTCGACCTGGACCACTTCAAGCAGCTCAACGACACCCTGGGCCATGACGTGGGCGACCTGTTGCTGCAGCAGGTCGCCGCGCGGCTGCACGCCTGCATGCGCGAGGTCGACTGCGTGGCCCGCCTGGGCGGCGACGAGTTCGTGGTGCTGCTGGAGGCGCTGAGCCAGCAAGCCCATGAGGCCGCCACCCAGGCCGAGGCGATTGCCAACAAGATCCTCTACGCGCTGGGCCAGCCCTACACCCTGCGCGGCCAGGCGCATGACAGCACGCCCAGCATCGGCATCGTGGTGTTTGCCCAAGACCACGCCAGCCTGGACGAGTTGCTGAAGAAGGCCGATGTGGCGATGTACCAGGCCAAGTCGGCCGGGCGCAACACCGCCTGCTTTTTCGACCCCGCCATGCAGGCCGCGGTGCTGGCCCACGCCGAGCTGGAGAAAGACCTGCGCCACGGCCTGGAGCAGCACGAATTCGAGCTGCACTACCAGGTGCAGATGGACGGCCAGGGCGCGGCGGTGGGCGCCGAGGCCCTGGTGCGTTGGCACAGCCCGCAGCGCGGCCAGGTGTCGCCAGCGCAGTTCATCCCGCTGGCCGAGGAAAGCGGCATGATTCTGCCGCTGGGCCAATGGGTGCTGGAAACCGCCTGCGCCCAGTTGCAGGCCTGGGCCGGCCGCTCCGCCACCGCGGGCTGGACCATGGCGGTCAACGTCAGCGCCAGCCAGTTCGCCCAGGCCGACTTTGTAGCCAATGTGGCGGCCGCCCTGCAGCACACCGGCGCCGACCCGCACCTGTTGAAACTGGAGCTGACCGAGAGCATGCTGGTCAACGATGTGGAAGACGTGATCCTGAAGATGAACCAGCTGAAGGCCCAGGGCGTGTGCTTCTCGCTGGACGACTTTGGCACCGGCTACTCGTCGCTGTCGCACCTCAAGCGCCTGCCGCTGGATCAGCTGAAGATCGACCAGAGCTTTGTGCGCGACATCCTGACCGACCCCAGCGACGCGGTGATCGCCCGCACCATCGTGGCCCTAGGCCACAGCCTGGGGCTGGCGGTGATTGCCGAGGGTGTGGAAACCGCGGACCAGCGCGACTTCCTGGCCGGCCTGGGCTGCGACGCCTTCCAGGGCTACCACTTTGGCCGGCCCGCGCCCGCAGCCGCGCTGCAGGCTTTTATGTAAACAAGGGCTGTGGCGCATATTCCACCTGCGCTAGCAGCTCTTATTTAAATAGCACTACCAGTTCACCAGCGTGCCATCGTGCTGGAGCCGGTTCACCGGCAGGTAGGCGCGCTGGTACGGGTATTTGGCGGCCAGTTCTTCATTGATCTCCACGCCGTGGCCTATGGTTTCGCCGCAGTGCATGTAGCCGTCTTTGAAGCTGTAGCTGTGCGGGAACACCTCGTCGGTCAGCTCGGTATGGCGCATGTATTCCTGCACGCCGAAGTTCGGCACCCAGGTGTCGAAATGCAGGGCCGTGCCCATGCACACCGGCGACAGATCGGTGGCGCCGTGGCAGCCGGTGCGCACCTGGTACAGCGAGGCAAAGTCGGCAATCCGGCGCAGATGCGTGAGGCCGCCCGCATGCACGATGGTGGTACGGATGTAGTCGATCAGCTGGTTCTGGATCAGGTCCTTGCAGTCCCAGATGGTGTTGAAGATCTCGCCCACGGCCAGCGGCGTGGTGGTGTGCTGGCGGATCAGGCGGAAGGCGTCCTGGTTCTCGGCCGGGGTCGCATCTTCCATCCAGAACAGGTGAAAGGGTTCCAGCGACTTGCCCAGGCGCCCGGCTTCGATGGGCGTCAGGCGGTGGTGCACGTCGTGCAGCAAATGGATGTCCGGGCCCACGGCCTGGCGCACCGCGTCGAACAGCTTGGGCGCGTGCAGCAGGTATTTCTCGCTGCTCCAGTCGTGCTCGCTGGGCAGGTTGCCATCAGCAGGTTCGTAGAACATATTGCCCTTGCCCACGCCGTACACCGCCTCCAGGCCGGGCACACCGCTTTGCGCGCGGATCGCCTTGTAGCCCATCTCTTTGTAGCGCAGCACTTCATCCACCGTGTGTTCAATGTCCTTGCCGTTGGCGTGGCCGTAGACCATCACGCCGGATCGGCTGCGGCCACCGAGCAGCTGGTACAGCGGCAGGTTTGCGGCCTTGGCCTTGATGTCCCACAGCGCGGTGTCGACGGCGGCAATCGCGCTCATGGTCACCGGGCCGCGGCGCCAGTAGGCGCCCTTGTACAGGTACTGCCAGATGTCTTCGATCTGGTGCGCATCGCGGCCGATCAGGCAGGGAATGACGTGGTCGTTCAGGTAGCTGACGACCGACAGCTCGCGGCCGTTCAGCGTGGCGTCGCCGATGCCGGTCAGGCCTTCGTCGGTTTCGATCTTCAGGGTGACGAAGTTGCGGCCGGGGCTGCAGACGATCACGCGGGCGTTGGTGATTTTCATAAGTGTGTGGGTGGTGAAATTGAGAATGCAGAGCGGGAGCCGGCCTCAGCCGTTCCAGCCGAGGTGGCCTAAAAAGTCGCGGGTGCGCGCCACGGTGGGGTTGTCAAAAATCTGCGCGGGTGGACCCTCTTCCATGATGGCGCCGTTCTCGAACACCACTACCCAGTTGGCCACGCGCTGGGCGAAGCTCATCTCGTGGGTGACCACAATCATGGTCATGCCCTCTTGCGCCAGCTTCTTCATCACGTTCAGCACTTCGCCCACAGTCTCCGGGTCGAGCGCCGAGGTCGGCTCGTCGAACAGCATGACTTCCGGCTCCATCGCCAAAGCCCGGGCAATCGCCACGCGCTGCTGCTGACCGCCGGACAGATTGGCCGGGTAGTTCTGCGCCTTGGACGCCAGGCCGACCTTTTCCAGCAGCTTCATGGCGCGGGCCCGGGCCTCGGACTCGGGCATGCCGAGCACGGTGATCGGGCCCATGGCCACGTTGTCCAGCGCCGTCTTGTGCGGAAACAGCTCGAAGCTCTGGAACACCATGCCCATGCGCTGGCGCACCTTGCGCACCTCGGACTCCTTGGTGGGCAGCGGTACGCCGTCGAGCAGCACGCGGCCGCCGTTCAGCGTCTCCAGCGCATTGGTACAGCGCAGCAAGGTGGACTTGCCTGAGCCGGAAGGACCGATCAGGCACATCACCTCGCCCTTGTTGACCTGCAGCGAAACGCCGTTCAGCGCCACGAAGTCGCCATAGAGCTTGCGCACGTTGTCGTACACCAGCACCGGCGGCTGGTCGGCGCCCTTGCGCGGTTGGGCTGCGCCCATTGCGGCTTGGATAGATGCGTTCATTCCTTGACTCCGTATTTCTTGTGAATCCAATCGACCAGCTTGGCCTGGGGGTAGCCCATCAGCCAGTACAGCGCGGCCATGGCGGTGAGCATCTCCAGCACGCGGAAGGTCTGCGCGCGGATCTGCATGGAGGTGTAGGCCAGCTCGCTGACGGCGATCACCGAGACCAGCGAGGTGTCCTTGAACAGCGAGATCCAGGTGCTGGCCAGCACCGGCAGAATGCGCCGGCCGGCCTGCGGGATCACCACCTTGAACATCGCCTGGCGGCGCGACATGCCCATGGCCAGCGCGGCTTCCATCTGACCCTTGCGGATCGAGTTGATACCGGCGCGGAAGGTCTCGGCGTTGTAGGCCGAGATGTTCAGCACCAGGGCCACCAGCGCCGTGGTCAAGGCCGAGAACTGCACGTCAAACGCCATGGGCATGACGTAGAAGGCCCAGTAGATGACCAGGATCAGCGGCAGGTTGCGGAAGAACTCCACAAAGGCCAGCGAAACGTGGTTCAGCAGCTTGTTGCTTGAGAGGCGCATCAGCGCCAGCAGAATGCCGCCCGGTACGGCCAGCAGCATGGTCACCACCGTCAGGCCGACCGTCATCGCAGCGCCTTCCATCAGCGCGCTGCGGTGTGTCCATATGACGTTCCAGTCGAAGTTCATGAGCGCCCCAGGTGTGCGAGTTTTTGGTAAGCGCGGTCAACCACACGGGTCACCGGGAACAGCAGCAGGAAGTACAGCACCATCACCGCGGTGAACACTTCCACCGGCCTATAGCTTTGGCCTGCCACGGTCTCGGCGCGGTGCATCAGCTCGGGCACGGCGATCACCGTGGCGATGGCCGTGTCCTTGATGGCCATGGTCAGCACCGAGCCAAAGGCCGGCAGCATGCGTATCGTGGCCTGCGGCAGGATGATCTTGCGCAAAATCTGCGCCCGCGACATGCCCAACGCCAGGCCGGCCCGGGTTTGGCCAGGGCGTATCGATTCAATGCCGGCGCGGATGATCTCGGCCGCATAGGCAGCGATGTGCAGCGTCAGCCCGACCAGCGCCGCCCAGAACGGCGGAAAGGTCACACCGGCCAGAATCGGAAATGCAAAGTAGATCCACACCAGCACCACCAGGATGGGGATGGCGCGCATGGTGTCCACATAGAAAACCAGCAGCCGGCTGAGCCAGCGTGGCCCATACAGGCGCAGCAAGGCGATGACCAGGCCGGCCAGCAAGCTGGTGATGGCGCTGATCACGCTGAGTGCCACCGTGACGCCGAAGCCGCTGGCGAAGAAGCGCCAGTTGTCGATCAGCGGGGAAAAGTCGACGTCCATGGGGCAGTCCTTAGGTTGCGCCGGTGCTTACTTCAGCTGCTGGGTCATGCGGACTTCTTCGGCCGCGAGCGCGGGCTCCATGCGCTTTTCCACTTCGCGCAGCCAGTCCAGATAGACCTGCTCGTTCTTGTTCACGCCCATGCCGGTCTTGATGTCGAAGATCTTGCTGTCCTGGCAGTTGTTCTCTTTGGGGAACACTGCCAGGCCCTTGACCTTTTTGCTGATGTTGGGCCACAGCATGCGGTTCAGCGGCGCCACGTCGGAGCGGCCGGCCAGCACTTCTTCAATGGGGGCCACCGAGCCGGAATTGGTCACACCGCGCAGCTTGGCGTTCGGAAACTGGGCGCGCACCATGGGCTCTTCGCCAGCACCCGAAAAGTAGGCCATGGTGATCTCGGGCTTGTTGAATTCTTCCAGCGTCTTCACATTGGTGAATTTGGGGTTGTCGGCCCGACCGAACATGCAGACCCCGGTGCTGGAGAAGGTCACGAAGTCGATGATCTTGGAGCGCTCGGCGTTCTGGTTCAGCGGGCCGATCATGATGTCCATCTGGTTGGCGATCAGCGCCGGCACCTTGGTTTCATGGCTTACCGGCACTGGCTCGATCTTCACGCCCAGCAGCTTGGCGAACTCCTTGCCCAGCAGCCACGAGGGACCAGACCAGGGTTCGCCCTCACCGGTGGTGTTCTGCGCCAGCCAGGGCGGGTTATTGACCACACCGACGCGCAGCACACCGGCCTTGCGGATCGCATCGATACGCGGGCTGGCACCCGGTGCGGGCGGGGTCTGGGCCAGGGCGACGCTTGAAGTGGCAGCCAGTACCGCGGCTGCGGCGATGATTTTGGCCGCGCCAAGGCGGACAGTGATGTTCTGCATGTTGTGTCTCCGATAGATGTGTGGATGCGGGAAGCCATCGCGGTCCCGCGCCGCGGCTTACTGGGTGCGTGACCGCAACCAGCTCACTTGATGTTGTCGATGACGCGCTTTTCGTCCGCCGTGAGCGTGGCCTGCAGCGTCTTTTCTACCTGGCGCAGCCAGTCCAGATACACCTGCTGGTTCTTGTCCACCGCCAGGCCCACGGGCGAGGCCTTTTCCTGGCTGCCCTGGCAGTTGTTGTCCTTGGGATAGACCACCAGGCCTTTGACCTTTTGGTTCAGATTGACCCAGGGCACGCGGTTGATCGGCGCCGCGTCGGCGCGCTTGGCCATGATCTCTTCCACCGGCGCGGTAGCGCCCGAGCTGGCCACGGCGCGCAGCTTGGCTTTGGGGAAGCGCTCCTTGACCCAGTTTTCTTCGGCGCCGCCGGTGAAATAGGCGATGGTGATGTCGGGGCTGTTCAGGTCGTCCACCGAATTCACCTTGGCCAGCTTTTCGTTGCCGGCGCGGCCGAACATGCAGACGCTGGTGCTCGAATAAATAACGAAGTCCACCACCTTCAGGCGTTCCGGGGTTTCGCCCAGCGGGCTGATCGTCATGTCGACCTGGTTCGCTGCCAGCACCGGCACCTTGGTTTCATGCGACACGGCAACCGGCTGCAGCTTGACCTTCAGCAAGCGCGCGTATTCGGTGGCCAGCAGCCAGGCCGGGCCGCTCCAGGCTGCGCCATTGCCGGTGGTGTTCTCCACCAGCCAGGGCGAGTTTTGCAGCACGCCGACACGCAGCTCACCGGCCTTCTGGATGGCATCGATGCGTGGGCTGGCGCCCGGGGCCGGCGGGGCCTGGGCCAGTAGCGCGGAGCTGCCTGCGGCCAGCAACAGGCCGGCAAGCCAGTGGCGGGCGGGCGTGGAATGCAAGGGCTTGAATCTCATGTTGTCTCCTGTTGTTCTGTGCGCGAGAGGCCTAGCGCCAGGCTTGGGCAAACTCGCCGATCACGCGTTCCAGATGGGCGCGCATGGCGGCGCGGGCTGCAATCGGGTCGCGCGCCAGCAAGGCCTTGAAGATGCGCTGGTGGTCCGCATGCGAGGCCATACGCAGATCAGGGGTGTGGAAGTGGTGTTCGATCTTGGTCCAGACCGGGCCGCGGGCCTGGGCCCACATAGCGGTCACCATCTGCAGCAGCACGCTGTTGCCGGTGGACTCGGCGATGCGCAGGTGGAACAGTTGGTCCGCCGCTTCATTGGCCTCTTTGTCGTCCATGTTGTCGTGCATATCGGTCAGCGCCGTGAAGATCCGGTCCAGGTCGCTGTCCTTGCGGGTTTCAGCGGCTACCGAGGCGATTTCCGATTCGATCAGGCAGCGCGCGCGCAGCAGCTCGAAGGGGCCGGGGCCGGTCTCGGGCATATAGGCCGGTGCGGCACTGGTGCTACCGGTGCCGCTGGTCTGGGTCACGTAAATGCCCGAGCCGCCGCGCACTTCGACCACGCCCTGCAGCTCCAGCGCAATCATGGCTTCGCGCACCGAGGTGCGGCTGACGTCAAAGCGCTCGGCCAGCGCGCGCTCGGACGGCAGGCGCTCGCCCAGCTTGAATTCGCCCTGGGCAATCAGCAGCAGCAGCTGCGCCGCCAGACGCTGGTAAGAGCGGTCCGAGCCGATCTTTTCAGTTTTCTGAGATGCCGAGCCATCGTCGCTGGGTTGGATCAGTTGCAGTGCCATGGTTTTTCCCAAAGTGGTTGGACCAAATATTAATTGGTAAACCATAATTTGGTTTAGTGGTTTACCACTATGGGCTAATTGGTTGGTCCAGTTGTCCAATGGCTTCTTTTTCGCTCTGCCCAACAACCCATGCGCGCACTTTCCCAAGCCTCTCTCGCTACCCTGCCCTCCTCCACAGCGCAACTCCAGCTGCCGCAGTACGACCGCAGCCCCCAGCAGATCGGCGTGGTGCACCTCGGCCTGGGGGCCTTCCACCGCGCCCACCAGGCAGTGGTGTTCGACGCCTTGCTCGCCGCTGGCGACCCGCGCTGGGGCGTGCTGGGCGTGGCCATGCGCAGCACCGAGCTCGCCGATGCGCTGGCCGCACAGGACGGCCTGTATTCGGTGCAGATCGCCAGCGCCGAGGGTCGCCGTTGGCAGGTGGTCGGCGCACTGCGCCAGACCTGTGTGGCCGCCCGCGAACCGCAGCAGGTGGTGGCCGCCATCGCCGCGCCTAACACCCGCTGGATCACGCTGACGGTCACCGAAAAAGCCTATGGGCCGGAGCTGGCCGCCCTGCTGGTCCAGGGCTTGGCGGCGCGGCGCACGGCCGGCCTGGGCGGGCTGACCATCGCGTCCTGCGACAACCTCACCGGCAACGGCCACAAACTGCGCCGGCTGTGCCTGGACGCGGCGCAGAAAACCGACCCGGGCTTGGCGCAATGGATAGACCTCGCGTGCCGCTTTCCGAACAGCATGGTCGACCGCATCGTGCCCGCCGCCACCGCGCAGCACCGCACCGACGCCGCCCAGGTGCTGGACCTGGAAGACGCCTGCGCGCTGGGCACCGAGGGCTTCTGGGAATGGGTGATCGAAGACAACTTCGTAGCCCCGCAAGACGCCGCCTTGCTGGCATCCGCCGGCGTGCAGGTAGTACAGGAGGTACTGCCTTTCGAAGAAGCCAAACTGCGCATGCTGAACGGCAGCCATACCGCCATCGCGCTGATGGGCGCGGTGATGGGCCTGCCCACCGTCTCCGACTGCGTGGCCCAGCCGGACATCCACTGGTTCGTCCACCACCTGATGACTGAGGTGGTGATGCCGCAGCTGCAGCGCCCCGGCCTGCCGGCCTACCGCGACGCCCTGCTGGCACGCTTTGCCAACCCCGACCTGCGCCACAAGGTGCACCAGATCGCCTCCGACAGCTCGCTGAAGATTCCGCTGCGCTGGCTGCCGACCATCCAGGCCCGCCTCGCCACCGGTGCACCGGTCGAGCCCCTGGCCTTTGCCAGCGCGGTATGGCTGCGCTACCTGCAGGCCGAAGACGATGCCGGCCAGCCGTATGCGATTTCGGACCCGCTGGGCGCCACGCTGCAGGCGCTGGCACAGCAGCACCGCGGCGACGCTGCAGCCACGGTGCAAGCCGTGCTGGCCCTGCCATCCGTCTGGGGTACCGACCTGCCCCACAACCCGCAATGGACCGCCCGCGTGACCTATTGGCTGCAGCGCATCCAGGCCGGCAGCGTGGCCGCCGCACTGGCCGAGCTGCGCAGCAGCCTCGCATCCTGAATTTCCACCAACCCGAGCCCTCTTTATGCTGAACAACACACCCCCTATCAAAGACCAGGTCGCCCTCGTCACCGGCGCCAACGCCGGGATGGGCCTGGCCACCGTCCGCGCCCTGCTGGAGGCCGGCTACCGCGTGGCCGCCACCGACCTGCACACCGAGCAAGTTGCCAGCACCCTGGCCGCGCATGGCGACCGCCTGGCCTGCTTCGTCATGGACGTGAGCGACTACGCCCAGGTGCAGACCGCCTGCGACCAGATCGAGGCGCACTTTGGCCGCATCGACGTGTGCGTCAACAACGCCGGCTTTCTGCAGTACGCCAACTGCGAACAGACCACGCCCGAGCTCTGGCACAAGACCCTGCGCATCAACCTGGACGGCGTGTTCTTCGTCAGCCAGCGGGTGGCGCCGGGCATGAAGGCGCGCGGCTTTGGCCGCATCGTCAACATGTCCTCGTACGGCGCCAAAACCGGCGGCCTGTCACCGCTGCCCGCCTATGCGGCCAGCAAGGGCGGCATCATCTCGCTGACCTTCAGCTTCGCCCGCGAATATGCGCCGTTTGGCGTCACCTGCAACGCGCTGGCCCCGACCTTCGTGAAGACCCAGATGCTGACCGAGCAGGTCAGCGCCGAGCGCCAGGCCGAGCTGCGGCAGAAGATCCCGGTCGGCCGCTTCTGCGAACTGGAAGAGCTGGCCCACAGCGTGCTGTTCCTCGCGCATCCGCTCAGCGGCTTCATCACCGGCGAAGTGCTGGACCTGAATGGTGGGCTGCAGTTCGATTGAAAAATTTACATAAAACCGGCCTCTGGCGCAGATAAAACCTGCGCAGCAAGCTACTATTTATGTAGCACGCTGCAGCCAGAACCTCTGCTTACATCCTGGTGTAGACGCTGCCCGACATAGCCTCTAGCATGGCTGCTGTGGATGCTCTCCACGCCCCACAGGAGACTTTATGCAAGTACAACCCTATCTGTTCTTCAACGGCCGCTGCGAAGAGGCCCTGGCCTTCTACACCGAGGCGCTGGGTGCCGAGGTCACCATGCAGATGCGCTACGCCGAGAGCCCCGAGCCCTGCCCCGAAGGCATGCTGCCCGCGGGCTTCCAGAACAAGATCATGCATGCCAGCATGCGCGTCGGCGAAGCGGTGGTGATGGCCTCGGACGGCAACAGCACCGAGCCGGCCAGCTTCAAAGGCTTCTCGCTGTCGCTGGACGCCAAGGACGGCGCGCATGCCGAAAAGCTGTTCAACGCACTGAGCCAGGGCGGCCAGGTGCAGATGCCCTTGGGCAAGACCTTTTACGCCTCCAGCTTCGGCATGGTGGCCGACAAGTTCGGCGTATCCTGGATGGTCATCGTCATGCCCTGAAACTGGAGTCAATGTATGGTCTACACAGGCAGCTGCCACTGCGGCAAGATTCGCTTCACCGTCGAGGGTGAAATCCAAGGCGCGATGGAGTGCAATTGCTCGATCTGCGTGCGCAAGGGTTCGCTGATGTGGTTCGTGCCGCGCGAGCAGTTGCAGCTGCTGACGCCGGAGGCAGACCTGAGCACCTACTTGTTCAACAAGCACGTGATCCGCCACCACTTCTGCGCCAGCTGCGGCATCCACCCGTTTGGTGAAGGCAGCGACCCCAAGGGGAACCGCATGGCCGCGGTCAACATCCGCTGCCTGGAGGGGCTGGACCTGGCGTCCATCCCAGTACAGCACTACGACGGCCGCGCTGTCTGATCTTGTTTGGGTACCCCTACTTCAGCAGCACTACCAGTGCTGCAATGGGCACCACCAAATCAGAACGACTACGTTTTGTTGGCATTGAGCATGAAATCAACAAAAGCACGAAGCTTTCCTGGCATGTATTTGCGATGTGGATAGTAGAGATGAAACGCGTCGTCCATCCCGCTGTGCCGCTTCAGAATCTGCCGTAACTGGCCGCTGGCCAGCTCCTGTTTCGCAAACTCCTCGAGTACGAAACCGATACCGAGCCCTTGTACAGCCGCATCCACGACAGACCTCATTTCGTCAAATAAAAGGCGCCCCTGCACGTCGATTTGAACCGTTTGACCCTCTGAATCGAACTTCCATTCATACCACCGGCCTCCAACGGAATAGCGTTGCCGAATGCAGTTGTGGTGCAGCAGATCATCGATGGTGGTCGGTTCCTTTCGGTCTTGGAAGTAATCCGGGGCGGCCACCACGATTCTTTTTTGCTCCGCTCCCAGTTGCATGGCCACCATGTCGTTCTGCACTTTCTTGCCCATCCGTATGCCGAGGTCAAAGCCGGCACTGACGATATCGCCGAGCAGGTTGTCTAACGATATCTCGACATGGATCAACGGGAATTTCGCCAGAAAGGCTTCCACATGGGGCTCGATCAACATACGGTAAGCCACGTATGAGGAATTGACACGCACGGTGCCGGACGGCTGATCGGTTGCCAGCAAAGCTTCTGACACGGAGTTTCTGATCAGTGCAAGCGCGGGTGCCATTCTCGAATTCAGTGACGAACCCGCCTCGGTCAGGCTGACGCTGCGCGTTGTGCGATTGAACAGCCGGACCTTCAATTGCGCCTCTAAGGTTTTGATGGTGCGCGACACCGCTGTTGGCGTGACGCCCAGTTCTGCTGCAGCCCGGGCAAAGTTCAAATGCCGAGCCGCCGCCTCGAAAGTCAATAGCCCAGGGAGATGCACCGGTGGCGAGGCGGGCGCCGCTCCCGTACGACCGGCATGGGCCGCATCTTGGATTGTGAGCTTTTTGTTCATACCGTATGTCTGCTTATGACTATTTACGTCATTATCGCCGGCCTCCATACTTCCGACATCACATCAATTCATCAGGCAACCCGGTTGCCGAAGGGAATAAAAAATGACGCTCAGCAGTTCTTTCAACGGTCTTTTTTCGCCAGTGGCGATGGGCGCGCTGAAGCTCGCAAACCGCATTGTCATGGCGCCGCTCACACGCAGCCGCATGGGCCCTGATGGCGTGCCCAACGAAATGCATGCCCGTTACTACGCACAGCGGGCCAGCGCGGGCCTGATCATCAGCGAGGCGACCAATATCTCCGCCCAAGGACGGGGCTATGCCCTGACGCCTGGCATCTGGACGGACGAACAGGTCGCCGGCTGGAAAAAAGTGACCGACGCGGTGCATGCAGCCGGGGGCCTTATCGTGTGCCAGCTGTGGCATGTGGGTCGTTTCTCACACGTGGACCTGCAGCCGGACGGGGCAGCCCCGGTTGCACCGTCGGCGATTCGGGCAGAAGGGCAAACCTATACCGAAAATGGAATGCTGGATGTCTCGATGCCGCGCGCACTGGAAACGTCCGAGATTCCCGGCATCATCCAGCAATACCGGCACGCCGCGGAGTGCGCACAACGCGCCGGCTTCGATGGCGTGGAAGTGCATTCGGCCAACAGCTATCTGCTGGACCAGTTCCTGCGCGATTCGACCAACCAGCGTAATGACGAATATGGCGGCTCCATCGAAAATCGCAGCCGGCTCCCGTTGGAAGTCACTGCGGCAGTGGTCGAGGTCTGGGGCCACGACCGCGTCGGCATTCGGCTCTCCCCTGTAACGCCGGACGCAGGCAACACGCCTCTGGACAGCCAGGTCATGCAGACGTATGGCCATTTGATCGAGCAGCTGAATCGCTTCCAGTTGGCGTATATGCACTTTGTCGAGGGTGCCACGGCCACCTCGCGTTCCGTGCCCACAGGCATAGACCTCGACGCATTGCGCGCACTGTTCAAAGGTCCCTATATCGGCAACAACAACTACGACCTCGACCTGGCGGTGAATCGCCGCCTGGAAGGCAAGGTCGATGCCGTCGCCTTTGGCCGTCCGTTCATTGCCAATCCCGATTTGGTGCATCGCTTGAAAACGGGCGCTGAACTGGCTGTTGCCCCCCGTGAAACCTACTACGGCAACGGCGCCAAGGGTTACACCGACTGGCCTGCTCTGGTCGACTGAGCAGCTTGGTTGCCGACCCAATATCCGATTTGGAATCGACGAGTCATTGCGACTCTTATCAGGAGTAAACGAGTGAAAACGACCTTTATCAAGACTTTGATTTTCGCGGCGATCACTGTCGGCATGGGCACAACTGCCCAAGCCGCAGACGCGCCAACCCGCCCCCAGGCCAGCCAGGCCAACCAAGGAAAAACCATGAGCAAACCGACATACGTGCAAGACTACCAAGCCATCTCCGAAGTACTGAACAAGTACATCGAAGGCTGCAAGCAGGCCAAAAGCAGCATCATGAAGTCCGCCTTCAGCCCACAGGCGACGATGTACAGCGTCGGCCCCGATGGCAAGCTGACCGGTGGCGCGATTGCTATCCTGTTCGAGGGTGTCGACAAGGATTTCCGTCCGTCGCCTGACGCTACGGCCGCGATCACCCGCATCGAGATCGTCGGTACGGCAGCCAGCGCCCGCATCGACGCAAACGATATGTCGGGCATCTCGTTCACCGACTTCTTCCATCTGTTGAAGGTCGGTGGCCAGTGGACAGTGGTCAGCAAGATTTTCCAAACCCACGTGGCGCCTTGAGCAGCCCTCTGCACAGCTAAACCGAGACCCACAACTGATTTTGCCTGCCGTCACTGAATAGAAAATACCGTGAACACCCTCACCTCCGCTCTCGCCCTTTCCGCCCTGACCCTGGCGGTTGGTAACGTTTCTGCAGCCAGCCTGCCGGGCGTCGAACACAACGTCGCAAAGTTCTTGCAATCCATTGAAGGCGGCAAGACGCTCGATACCATGACGCCGGCCGAGGCCCGCGCCGCGCTGACGGGCGCGCAGGCTGCCCCCAAGGTGGCATTGCCGGCGGCTGACGTCAGCGAAAAGACGATCCACGTCAATGGCAGCGACCTGAAGCTGACCATCGTGCGCCCGACAGGCAGCCAGCAGAAGACCCTGCCCGCGTTCATGTACTTCCATGGCGGCGGCTGGGTACTGGGCGACTTCCCGACCCACGAACGGCTGGTGCGTGACCTGGTGGCAGGCTCGGGCGCGGCGGCGGTCTTCGTCAACTACACCCTGTCGCCGGAGGCGCGGTACGGCGTCGCCATCGAGCAAGCCTATGCCGCGACCAAATGGGTGGCCGAGCATGGCAAGGAGATCCAGGTCGACGGCAAACGCCTCGCCGTCGCAGGCAACAGCGCGGGCGGCAACATAGCCGCCGTGGTTGCCTTGATGGCGAACGAGAAGGGCACACCTGCACTGCGTTCACAAGTATTGCTGTGTCCGGTGACGGATGCAAACTTCGACACGCCGTCGTACAAGCAGTTTGCCAACGGCTACTTCCTGACGAAGGACTTGATGGCGTGGTTCTGGGACAATTACACGACCGACGCCGAGGCACGCAAGCATATCTACGCTTCGCCACTGCAAGCGACGACCGAGCAGCTCAAGGGCTTGCCGCCGACGCTGATCCAGACCGCCGAATTCGATGTCCTGCGCGATGAAGCCGAAGCTTACGGACGCAAGCTCGACGCTGCGGGCGTGCACGTGAAGTCGGTGCGCTACAACGGCATGATTCACGATTTTGGGCTGTCGAACGGGTTCAGCCACCTGCCGGCGCCCCGCAGCGCGATAGCGCAGGCGTCGCAAGAGCTCAAGGCCAACCTAGACAAGTAATTTCAAAGGGGTGCGGCGGCAATCGACGTCAACGGTCACTGGACCGCCAAAGTTGGACGACAGTAGCCAGCCTGAAGCGGCCGTCGACAGGGACGGCTTTGCAGGGCGGATTCAACCGGTCGATGCAACACACTGAGAACTGCGTGAGCAGACGGAGTGTTGCAGATGAAGTACCGGACACGAAACTACTATACCGACAGCCAGAAGGCGCTGATGTGGGAGCGATGGAAGGAAGGTTGGACGCTTCACCAGATTGGCCAACTGTTTGACCGGCCGCACACTTCGATCCAAAACATTTTGGTGAAAACGGGTGGCATTCGGCCGCCGGAACGGTGCCGGTCCGCGACAGCCTTGACTTTGTTCGAAAGGGAAGAGATATCGCTCGCGATCGTTGCAGGCGAATCGATCCGATCGATCGCTGCACGCCTCGGCAGAGCACCATCGACAATCAGT
>NZ_FNJA01000003.1 GCF_900104385.1 Rhodoferax sp. OV413
CAGGAACTGTACAAGTCATTGACCTGGGATCGAGGCAAGGAAATGGCAGCACACAAGCGCTTCACGATGGCTACCGACATCCAGGTCTTCTTCTGCGATCCGCAAAGCCCTTGGCAGCGTGGAAGCAATGAGAACACGAACGGGCTGCTCAGACAGTACATGCCGAAGGGCGTCGACATCTCTGGCTACTCACAGCTACAGCTCAACGCGATTGCGAGACAATTGAACCAGAGGCCACGCAAGACGCTTGGCTTCAAGACGCCCGCTGAGATGTTCAGCGAAACTGTTGCATCGACCGGTTGAATCCGCCGCCCACACCCGACTTTCACTATGCCCTAAAGCAGATGCTCGACCTGCTAATCGATGGTGCCGCTGCCCAGTTACATATTGCCACTCTACGCTGAATGACTTGAGTTCCATAGCTTCTTGCACTTGCATTCGACGCATTGCCAAGCACCCCAGCACCAACTGAGGTTTGCCCCGACGATTGGACTCAGCGAGGGAAGGGACGAATCGCGATGTCAGGCCCCTGCTGCACGCGCCGCACCATACCCGCAGGATCGAAGTACACCCAGAACCACATGTCCTCCGTGTCTCTCCAGCGGTAGGACCAGATATCGCCGGTCCACGACATCACGCCGTCCACCTTGGCGGGCGGGCCGAAGGCCCACAGGATGTCGGCCCGCGTGGTGCTGCCCGATAGGTCGACCTTGGCGAACTCGCTGGGTTGCAGCACCTCGCGCGACTGCACGACGCGGCCATTCGCGTCGAGGTCGACCATCACCACCGACTGCCCCATCGGTTGTCGCGAATACTGCAGCCGGTGTATGCCGTTGCGGTCCAGCTCGGCCGTGGGACGGCCCCAGGACGACAGGACTTCATCGCGGCTCATGCCGGGCGTGATGGCGCAGCCGGCCAGGGCGACCAGCAGCGATGAAAAAACAGCTAAAGCGAGACGGCGCATTGCAGCAATCCTTGAAGAACGGTGGGGGATATTTCTGCCTGACCAACCAAGTAGCGCGGGCACGGTTGGAGACTCTACCTTGCGAGAGTAAAGCGCTTGCGAAATAGCCGAATCACCCTGCGTGCCGCTGGGTTGAGGCAGACCAACGCTGACCACCGCCGCTGGCTCACTACATTTTTAATAGCTTCCAGCGCATATTCCACCTTCACTAGCGCGGTATTTCGACCTTAACTCCGTCCATGACGCAGCTTTTGCCGGTGCGCCGGCACTGGTCGTCGTCGCGCCAGTAGTTACCGTGGCTGACGCAGCCGGTCTGGCAGATCACGCGGTCGGCGGCGTCGGCGTGCGGCGCCAGGTCTTCAGCAGCTTCGGGCTCCAAGCGCGCCAGGCTTTCGCGCAGCCAGGCCAGTAGGGTGTCGCGCAGGATGGCGCGGCCGCGCAGGCGCACGATTTGGGCTTGCAAGGCGGCGATCTGCTGCGCATGGTCGCTGACCAGCACCGAAACCCGCGCCTGAGCGCCGGCCAGCATGCGCACCAGCGCCGCGTGTTCGCAGGCCACGTCGGACGGGGCCGGTGCAACCGGCTTGCGTATGAGGTGGATACGGGCTTCCTGGACCAACATCAGCGTCTCCTTTTCAGGCCATGAGTAATTGCAGGCTGCCATCGGCATCGCGCACCGGGTGCACGTCGACCTGCCAGATGCGGCGTACGGTGGCGGCGTCCAGCACCTGGGTTGGCGGACCGTCGGCCTGGACCCGGCCGTCCTGCAGCAGCAGCACCTGGTCGGCGTAGCGCAGCGCCAGGTTCAGGTCGTGCAGCACGGCCACCACGCCGACACCGTGCGCATGCGCCCAGCTGCGCGCGAGGCGCAGCACCGCGTGCTGGTGGTGCACGTCGAGCGCGGCCGTGGGTTCGTCCAGCAGCAGCCAGCGGCTCTGGCCAGGCACCGGCTCCCAGATCTGTGCCAGCACGCGGGCCAGCTGGGCGCGGGCCCGTTCGCCGCCGCTCAAGGTGTTGAGCACGCGTTGCGCCAGGGCCTGCACGCCGGTAGCCTGCATGGCGCGCTGCACGATCTCGGACTCCTGCGGACTGGGCTGCTGGCGGTGTGGGTAGCGGCCCAGCTCGACCACGTCCTGCACTGTGTAGTCAAAGGCCACCGACAGGTCTTGTGGCAGCAAGGCGCGGCGGCGCGCCATCAGCAGCGGCGGGCACGCATCCAAAGCCTGGCCATCGAGCAGCACCCTGCCTTGGCTGGGCTTGCGCTGGCCGCACAGCAGCGACAGCAAGCTGGACTTGCCCGCGCCGTTCGGCCCGAGGATGGCAGTGAACTGGCCGGCGGCAAAGCGCGCCGACACCGACTCCAGCAAGGTGGCGCCACCGACGCGGCAGGAGGTGGCCTGGGCTTCAAGATAAGCGCTCATACCCGGCCCTTGAACTGGCGCAACAGCAGCAAGAAGAACGGCACACCGACAAAGGCCGTCAGCACGCCCAGCGGCAGTTCGGCCGGCTGCACCACGGTGCGCGCCACGCTGTCGGCCAGCAGTACCAGGGCCGCGCCCAACATGGCCGAGCCCGGCAGCACGATGCGGTGGTCGGGCCCGGCGACCAGGCGCACGCAGTGCGGCGCCAGCAGGCCGACGAAGCCGATCATGCCGGTGGTGGCGGTGACCGCGCCGACAGCCAGCGCGGTGATGGCGATGGCGCGGCGCTTGGTGCGCTCCACGTCGACGCCCAGCAAGGCCGCTTGCGCTTCGCCCAATGCAATGGCATTTAGGGGTCTAGCGCAGGTAATACCTGCGCCAATAGCTATCAAAACAATAGTACACACCAGCAGCACCGCACTCCAGCGCGCGCCTCCCAGACTGCCCAGCAGCCAGAACTGGATGCTGCGCAACTGCTCGTCGCTGGCCAGAAAAGTCAGGTAGCCCAGGCCGGCCCCGGCCAGCGCGTTGATGGCCACGCCGGCCAGCAGCATCAGGCCGACGCGGGTGCCACCCTCGGACTGGGCCAGCAGGTAGATCAACACCGTCACCGCCAGGCTGCCGGCAAAAGCCATGGCCACCAGGGTCCAGCTGCCCAGGGTGCGCGGCAGGTCCGGGAAGTAGCGGCTGCCGAGCACGATGGTGATGCCAGCGGCCAGCGCCGCGCCGCTGCTGACGCCGATCAGGCCGGGGTCGGCCAGCGGGTTGCGGAACAGGCCTTGCATCAGCGCGCCGGCCATGCCCAGGCCCGCACCGGCCGCCAGGCCCAGCAGCAGGCGCGGCAGGCGGATGTTGAGAAACACCAGTTGCTCGGGCGAACCATCGAGCCCGCCGGAGGCCGCTGCCCACAGCGTCTTCAAAATATCGGCAAGGTCGATCGCATAGGCGCCGCGCGCGCTGGCGTTGAGCAGGCTCAGCAGCACCAGTGCGCCACTGAGCATCAACACCTGCGGCCCGGCGAGCCGACGGGTAGGTAGGTTCATGCGAGCACGATGCGCTGGTGTAGCGCACGCACGGTGGCCGGCATGCGCGGGCCAAAGCCCAGCAGCTCCAGCGCGTCCAGGTGCACCAAGGCCTTGGTCTTGAATGCCGGGGTCAGCGCCAGCTCGGGGCGGGACCAGAACTTATCGATGCCGCCCTGCGCATCTATGCCCTGGGTACTGGTCAGGATCAGATCCGGCGCGGCGGCGGCCATGGCTTCGGCGGTCATGGGCCGGTAGCCATTGAAACCAGCCATCACGTTTTGCGCACCGATGAAGCGCAGCATGGCGTCAGCCGCGGTCTTCTCACCCGCCACCTGCACGGTGGAGGAGTGCGACAGGATGAACAGCACTTTGGGCTTGCGGCCTTTGAACTGTGCAACCAGCTGCTGCGTCGCCGCCCAGTCGGCATCCAGCCTGACCTGCAGCGCGCGCGCCTGGGCTTCGCGGCCGGCGCCGCGGCCCACGGCCTGCAGCTTGCGCTGCACCTCGGCCCAGCTGTGGTCGGACGCGATCAAATCGACCTTGACGCCGGCGCTGCGCAGCTGGTCCATCACCACCGGCGGGCCGGCCTCGGTAGTGCCGATCACGGCATCGGGCTTCAGCGCCAGCAGGCCTTCAGCCGACAGGCTGCGCATATAGCCGACCTTGGGCGTGTTCTGCGCGGCCAGCGGGTACAGGCTGGTGGTGTCGGTGCCGACCAGTTGGGCTTCAGCGCCCAGGGCGTAGACGATTTCGGTAATGGCGCCGCCCACCGTCACCAGGCGCGGCAGCCTGGCCGTCTGCGCCTGGAGCACAACAGGCGCAAGCGTAGCGCTGGCGGCCCAGCTTAAAACGGCGCGGCGGCGCAGCAGGGGGAGTGTCATGGGCGGGGTCATCGGTTGGGAGAGATTCGGAAGGGAGATCGGGGTTCATGCGGCCGTGGTCCGCCCTACGGGCACGAAGCCGGGGATGTTCTGCGCAATGCGCCAGCAAACGCCGCTGGGGTCGGCAATCGCGAAGT
This sequence comes from Rhodoferax sp. OV413, assembly GCF_900104385.1. Taxonomy (GTDB): domain Bacteria; phylum Pseudomonadota; class Gammaproteobacteria; order Burkholderiales; family Burkholderiaceae_C; genus Rhodoferax_B. Next base: position 4,429 of record NZ_FNJA01000003.1, read on the forward strand.
CGCGCATGCCCCAGGGCTGGTCGACCAGCGGGGTGGGTGCACGCACGCCATAGCGGGTCGGCAGGTCCAGCTGCTGCACGTGGTCGAACCAGGCTTGTGCGTCCTCGACCTGCAGGTGCATCTGCAGGTTCTCGGCCAGGGCGGCCACATAGAAGTCCTGCAGCAAAAAGGCCGAGCGTCCGCCGAAGTGGAAATAGGCTACGCCGCCGCCCACCGAGGCCATGCTGAAGCCCAGGTCGCGGTAGAACTGCTGCGATACCGCAAAGTCGTGCGCGGGCACAAAGGCCTTGGTCTCTACCGTCGCCAGATTGCTCATGCGGGTACGGCCTCCAGCACCGGCAGTTGGGCCACCAGGTCGCGCCAGCTTTGCAGCTCGGGCTGGCCGGGCTTGCGCGCGCCAAAGAACATGGCCATCAGCTCGCCCGCCTGGTCGAAGGCTTCGACCGAGGTGACCACGCCGTCGGCCGTGGGCTTTTCGACCCGCCAGACATGGGAGATAGCGTCTTCGCACAGGTGCAGGTTGAAGCTGGGGTCGATCACGTTCAGCCACTGCACGCCGCGGATGTCCATGGGCTCGATGCGCTTGACTGGGCCGGTATGGATCTGGATGCAGCCACGGCTGCCGACGAACACCATGATCGGCACGCCATCGAAGGACGCGGAGTGCAGCACATCGCGCAGCGCGCTGGGTGCCAGGCGCTGGGTGAAGCGGCCCTGCATGAGGCGCAGGCTTTGCTGGCGCTCGACCTCGAACTGTTTGAGCAGGCCGAAGAATTCGTGCGTGTCCCGCATCGCGGCCCAGGCTTGGCCCAGACCATCGGCATTGATCTGTGCATCGGGCAAAGGTGCCACCGGGGCTGGGGCCGGTGTGAACACCGCATCGCAGGTCGATGCGGTGAAGCGCTGCACCACGGCCTCAAAGGCCGCGCGGTCGGTCGCGTCGCGCTGGAAGATCTTGTGCACAGCCTTGCCATGCGCGTCGAAGAACTGCAGGCTGACGTTCGGCCGGTTCTGCGGGTTGGCGGCCAGCTCGGTGACCGCAAAGCCCGCATGCCACTGGCTGAAGAACAGGCGCAGATCGATGTCTTCGCCCAGCGCCAGGCCCATGTGGCCGTTCGGCCCCATGGCCGAGAGCTTGCGGTAAACGCCGGTTTTTTCGTGCACCGTGCTTTCGTTGCGGGTCAGGGCCAGCAGCGGGCCGCAGGGCTCAAGGGCCTGCAGCAAGGCGATCCACGGGCCGGCCAGAGGCACGGCCTTGGGCGGGTAGCTGTGCTCGCCACAGTGCGCGGCCACGGCCGCGCCTTCACTGCTGCCAATGGACTCGGCCGCATCCTTGGCGCGCTTGCCGCTGGCGCGGGCTGCGGCAAAGGCTTCGCGCAGCGCGGCGGGTTCCCAGACGCGGTCGCTCATTGCAGCACCTCATGGGTTTTGTGCCACAGGCTGGCATTGGGCGGATCGGAGGGCGGCAGCATCTCGGCGGCGCCGTCCAGCCGCAGCTGCTGCAGCCAGCGGGTATGCAGGTTCCAGAGCATGGTTTTGAAGTCGGGCGACAGCATGGGGTGTTGCGACAGGCTGACCAGTTGCTGGACGATCTTCTGCGCCATCAGCGTGCGGTGGTCATCGCAGCAGCCCTGCACATAGCCGGTCATCAAGGCCAGCGAGCTGGCCAGCAGCGCCTCGGCGCAGGGCATGGCGTATTCCTCGTCCTGGCAGGCGTCGGTAGCCGGGTCTTGGCGGGGGTGGTTCATCACACTCTCCTTTGGAAATCGGTTGGGGTTAAAACTCTGCGACCAGCGAAACCTTGAGGCTGCGGCCGGGCTGGCTGAAGGCGTCGATCACCGCCACCTGGGCGGCGGTGGCGCTGCGCACATCGCTCCAGTTCCAGTACTTCTTGTCGGTCAGGTTGGTTACGGCCACATTCAGGCGCAGGTCTTTCTGGATGCGCCACTGGCCACCAAGGTCCAGCGTGGTGGCTGCTGGAGTCACAAACAAGGCGGCATTGGTGTCGCCCTGCTTCTTGGCCGCGTGGTGGGCCAGGTCCAGGCGCAAGTCCCAGGCGCCGGTGGCGTACTGCATGCCCAGGCGCAGCTTGGCGGGGTCGATAGAGTCCAGTGGCTTGCCGGTATCGCTATCTTTGCCGCGCGCCATGCCGTAGGTGAAGGGCGTGGTCAGCTGCCCGCCGGCCACGCGGCCCCAGTCCCAGTTGCCCTTGACTTCAAAACCGCTGATGCGCGCGTTGCCGACGTTGATCGACTGGAACACGGTGGGGTTGGCGGCGGTGCCGGCACCGCCGACCTGGACCGAGTCTTCGATCAGATCCTTGAAGCGGCCGGTGAAGGCGGCCACATCCAGGGTGAGCGCATCGACGCGGCCGCGGGTGCCGATCTCGAAGTTCTGGCTTTTCTCGGGCTTGAGATTCGGGTTGGGAATGGTCTTGTAGAACTGGGTGACGTTCTCGAAGAAGGCGTTCACCTGGCCGGCATTCGGCGCCCGGAAGCCCGAGGCGATATTGCCGAACACGCTCCATTGCGGACTGGTGCGGTACAACAGGCCCAGCTTGGGCGACACGGCCGAGTCCGACATGGACACCGCCGTGCCGCTGAAGCCGTCCTGGCTGGCATCGATGCTGAAGCGGTCCAGGCGCACACCGGGGGTGATGCTCCAGTTGCCGTGCATCACCTCGTCTTGCAGGTACAGCGCGGCACTGCTCTCCACCGTGTCCGGGAAGCGCTTGAGCGGGAAGGTCTCGCCCGCGGGCGGCGTCACGCCGGTTTGCAGGGTTTTCACCGTGGAGCGCACATAGTCCACGCCGTAGGTGAGCTTGTGCGCGGTGTCCGAGCCCAGGCGCAAGGTCTTGTTGGCCTGCAGACCGAGCTGCCAGGTGTTCTCGTCGTAACTGGTGTCGCGCGCCCGGTCAGCCGCGGTGTTGCGGTCTTCGGTGGCGGCTTCGCGGGAGGCAGCAGCCTGGTAGCTGAGCACGGTTTGCAGGCTGTCGGCCCAGGCCGCGCCCAGCTGGTAGCGCGCGTCCCAGGTCAGGCGGTCGCGCTGCATATCGGTGTTGGCGGTGGAGGCCAGTACCGAGGTCGACGCGGTAGCAGCGGCGGCCACGGCCGACAGCAGGTTGTAGTCGGCCTTCTTTTCGACGTGTTCGAAAGTCAGCACATGCTTCTGGTCGGCATTCGGGCGCAACACCAGCTTGCCCAGCAGCGAGTTGCCGTGGTCGGTCTCGGGATTCGGCTTGGTGCGGTTCAGGTTGGGGGCATCGTTGGTCCCCATGTTCTTCAAACCGTCGGAACGGCTGGCGTTCACGCCGATCAGCCATTCGGCCACCTCATTGGCACGGCCGGCCAGGGTGGCGCCCAGGCCCACGCCGTTGTCGTCACTGCTGGCCGAGGCACTGACCCGGCCGCCAAAGGTCTTGCTGGCCGTCAAGAAGTCCGACGGTTCATAGGTGATGAAGTTGACCAGGCCGGCCACGCCGTCCGAGCCGTACAGCACCGAGGCCGGGCCGCGCACCACCTCCACCCGCTTGACCAGGCCGATATCGAAGTAGTCGCGGCCAAAGGCGTTGGCGCTGAAGACATAGCTGCGCGGCATGCGGATGCCGTCGGTGAGCAGCAACACGCGGTTGCCATCCAGGCCGCGGATGTTGAAGCCCGCATTGCCGTCGCGCCCGGTATTGCCCGACGCCATGCCGAAGCGCGCCGGCGCCCGCTTGACCGACACGTTCGGCAGGTCTTTGGCCAGGTCGCGGATGTCGTGGATTTGCTGGCTCTCGATATCCTGGCTGCGGATCACATCGATGCTCATCGGCAGCTCGTCAGGGTCTTGCTCGGAGCGCGAGCCGCTGACCACCACCTCGCGCAGGCTGCCGACGGCAGCCACCTGGACAGTTTGGGCCTGTACCGACAAGACCGAGCCGAAAGCCAGGCCGATCAGCCAGGTGAGTTCGCGTACAGCGAAAAACGAAGGGGAACAAGAAGAGGAAGGGAGCGCCACAGTGGAACCTGACAACAGTTGAAAAAGGTCAACGGCTGGCTGGTGGCGGGCGCAGAGGGCTGGTTTTAAGGGCCTGCGCCAGCCCGGGTGGCTAGCTGGAATAGAAGCGAACTATATGCGAATAATTCTCATTTGTCAAAATCCTTGACACAACTTGTGACATACAGATTGCTACCGTGGCTATCGAATGAATACAAATTTTCTATCGATTGTAATTAATTAATAGCTTATCATGCAGTCTGGTAGCCAGCGCATTCCGCACCTAGCCACCTGCAAGTTACTAACTTCCATAGGAAACCACCATGTCTTTGATCAATACCCAAGTCCAGCCTTTCAAGACCGAAGCCTTTCACAACGGCAAGTTCGTTACCGTGAGCGATGAGACGCTGAAGGGCAAATGGTCTGTGCTGATCTTCATGCCGGCCGCCTTCACCTTCAACTGCCCTACCGAAATCGAAGACGCTGCTGAAAACTATGGCGAATTCCAGAAGATGGGTGCCGAGGTTTACATCGTCACCACCGACACCCATTTCTCGCACAAGGTGTGGCACGAAACCTCGCCCGCCGTCGGCAAGGCCAAGTTCCCACTGGTGGGCGACCCTACCCACACGCTGACCAACGCTTTCGGCGTGCACATCCCTGAAGAAGGCCTGGCACTGCGCGGCACCTTCATCATCAACCCAGAGCTGGTGATCAAGACGGCTGAAATCCATTCCAACGAAATCGCCCGCGACGTCAAGGAAACCGTGCGCAAGTTGAAGGCTGCCCAGTACACCGCCGCCCACCCCGGTGAAGTTTGCCCTGCCAAGTGGAATGAAGGCGCTGCTACCCTGACCCCTTCTTTGGACCTGGTCGGCAAGATCTAAATCTGCGCAATTGACTAAACCCGCCGCCGGCTCACGAGGCTGGCGGCAGTATTGACTGAAAGAAAAGTATGTTGGACGACAACCTCAAAGCACAACTGAAAAGCTACCTGGAACGGGTCACAAAGCCGTTCGAGATCACAGCTTCGCTGGACGACAGCAAAGGCGCTGTCGAAATGCGCGGCCTGCTGGAGGACATCATCGCGTTGTCCGACAAGATCACCCTGAAGACCGACGGCACGGACGCACGCAAGCCTTCGTTCAGCCTGAACCGCATCGGCAGCGATATGAGCCTGCGCTTTGCGGCCGTTCCCATGGGCCATGAATTCACCTCGCTGGTGCTGGCCCTACTGTGGACCGGCGGCCACCCGCCCAAGGTCGAACCCGGTGTGATTGAGAGCATCCAGGCATTGGACGGCGACTTCAATTTCGAGGTCTACATGTCCCTCAGCTGCCACAACTGCCCCGACGTGGTGCAGGCGCTGACGCTGATGTCGGTGTTCAACCCCAAAATCAAGACGGTCATCGTCGACGGCGCGCTGTACCAGGACGAGGTCAACGCCCGCGAAATCATGGCCGTGCCCAGCATCTACCTGAACGGCAGCCATTTCGGCTCGGGCCGTATGACGGTGGAAGAAATCGTTACCAAACTCGACACCGGCGCTGCCGACAAAGATGCGGCCCGTCTCTCGGCCAAGGAAGCCTTTGACGTGCTGGTCATCGGTGGTGGCCCCGCAGGCGCCGCAGCAGCTGTGTATGCAGCGCGCAAAGGCATCCGCACCGGCATTGCCGCCGAGCGCTTTGGCGGCCAGGTGAATGACACGCTGGCGATCGAGAACTTCATCTCCGTGCTGGAAACCGACGGCCCCAAATTCGCCATGGGCCTGGACGCGCACGTGAAAGCCTACGGCGTGGACGTGATGAACCTGCAACGCGGCGACAAGCTGATCCCGGCTACCGCACCCGGCGGCCTGGTTGAGGTGCAGCTGGCCAACGGCGGTTCGCTGAAGTCCCAAACCGTGATCATCACCACCGGCGCGCGCTGGCGCAATGTCAACGTGCCCGGCGAACAGGAATACAAGAACAAGGGCGTGGCCTACTGCCCGCATTGCGATGGCCCGCTGTTCAAGGGCAAGCGCGTGGCGGTGATTGGCGGCGGCAACTCGGGTGTCGAAGCGGCCATCGACCTGGCCGGACTGGTGGCGCATGTGACCCTGATCGAATTTGGCGATGCCCTGCGTGCCGATGCGGTGCTGGTCAAGAAGCTGCAAAGCCTGCCCAACGTGACCATCCACATGTCGGCGCAAACCACCGAGCTGACCGGTGACGGCAACAAGCTGAACGGCCTGACCTACACCGACCGCACCAGCGGCCAGAGCCACCACATCGAACTGGAAGGCTGCTTCGTGCAGATCGGCCTGGTGCCCAACACCGAATGGCTCAAGGGCACGCTGGAACTCAGCAAGCACGGCGAGATCATCGTGGACAACCGGGGCCAGACCTCGTTGCCCGGTGTGTTCGCCGCCGGTGACGCGACGACCGTGCCCTTCAAGCAGATCATCATCGCCGCAGGCGATGGTGCCAAGGCAGCGCTGGGTGCGTTTGACCACCTGATCCGCTCGGCACCGGCAGCAGTCGCTGCCTGATTTCGGAGGGAGGCGTTTGCCTGGCAGCGAGTAATCGCTGACCAGGCATTCCTACGCCACCCCATAGCCGCTAGCCGCGGCTGCTCCTGCTGATGTGGTGCTAGGCACGCATCCAACGTATGACGCCTTGTATCATCGACCAGTGGCGCCTGCCGTATTCCCAATGGGCGCTTTTTACCCGCCGCCGCACCTCGATGGCGGGTAGATACTCACTGTTCGGAGGTGGAGAGCATGTCGGTTCCAAACTCGGTCGTCGATTACGAAAACATGTTCGAATGGGCGCCGGTCTCTTTGTGGCTGGAAGACTACAGCGCCATCAAGCAGCTGTTCGAAGGCTGGCGCGCGCAAGGAGTGGTCGATCTGCGGGCCCACTTCCGCCAATTCCCCGATCTGCTTGTGCAATGCTCACGCAGCCTGCAGGTGATACGGGTCAACCGCCAGACCTTGCTGCTGCTGGCAGCCCAAAGCCAGGCAGAGCTGGTAACCCGGCTGCCGGAGATATTTGGCCCTGACACCATGGTGGCCCTGACGGCCGAACTCGATTACCTGTGGCAGGGCTGTCTGCATTTTTCCAAAGAAACCGTCAACTACGCGCTGGACGGCCGACGCATCCACGCCGAGATCCATGTGCGGGTGCTGCCCGGCTACGAGGACACCTGGGAGCGCGTGATGGTGACGTTTGACGACATCACCGCCCGCAAGGAAATTGCCGCCAACCTTGAATACGTCAGCACCCATGATGCGCTCACTGGCCTGTACAACCGGGCGTTCTACGCCGCCGAACTGGAGCGGGTGGCACAGCATGGCCTGTGGCCGCTGTGCGTGGTAACCATGGACCTCAACGGCCTGAAACGCATCAACGACGCGCATGGCCATGCAGCGGGCGACGCCGTGCTGAAGCGGGTGGGCGAGGTGCTGCGCCAGGCCCGCACCGACGCCAGTTGGTCCATGGTGCGCACTGGCGGCGACGAGTTTGTGGCCTTGCTGCCAGGCTGCAATGAAACCATGGCTCAAACGCTGATCACCCGGATCGAGTCGCTGGTCGCCGCATCCAATGCATCACAGCCCGGCCATGCGCTCAGCCTGTCCATGGGCATGGCGTCGTGCGATGCCACCGGGCAAGTCGACGAAACCCTGCACCAGGCCGACCAACGGATGTTCGCCGCCAAGACCCTGTTCTATGAAATGGCGCACCTGGAGCGGCGCCGGTTCTAGCTGGGGACGACCTCAGCGCTGCTCCATCAGCCGCTGCAAGGTGCGCTGCAGCAGCCGGGCATCGTTGCTGGCACGGTGCCGCTGTTCGCCCAGTTCTTCGCCCACCTGCTGCTTGAGGTCGTGCCAGCGGTCAGCCTCGTCTTCGCGCAGCAGCGAGCGCAGGTTTTCCAGCTTGAAATAAGGGCTCAGCTCGGCCACCTCGTACAGCGCGCTGATCCAGGTGAAATCGTTGGCCCAGCCGTCGGAATACACGGTTTGGCCGCGCAACTGGGTATTGAGCAAATGGGCCACCTCTACTGCAGACCGGCCTTTGTCCACCACCAACCCGCGTGGAATGCGGTGCAAGAGCTCTGCCTCCGGGTCCCAGTGGGTCCATTCGGGCTCTGGGCGGATCAGGGTGCAAAAGCTCTTGCCATCGGACAACACGCAGCCCACTTCAATCGGATAGCTGCTGCGCCCAAAGCCCGACGCTTCAATGTCGAGCACGGCGGGCATGGGGGTGGTCAAAAGCATTTGCACGATTGTGCCGGCCAAGTAGGCCGGGTCAATGTGTGTTTCCCTCATTTCTATGAAATTGCTGCACGCAGAGGCGCGCCCTGTTAGCGGTGCATACAGGGCTTGCGAATGCCTATCACGCGTGTTCGCACTCTGACCGAAAACCTGGGGGCATAGACCATTCTTTTTTGATTTAGCGCAAAGCCTCGCCGACAATGCACGCCGAAGCAATCTTGCCAACACATACAAAGGACGGCCACCATGAAGGGCGACCCACAAGTCATCGCGCATCTGCAAGCGCAACTCAAGAACGAACTCACCGCCATCAACCAGTACTTTCTGCACTACCGCATGTACAAGCACTGGGGCTTGGACAAGCTGGCGAAGAAAGAATACGAAGAATCCATCGGCGAGATGAAGCACGCCGACAAGCTGATGGACCGCATCTTCATGCTGGACGGTCTGCCCAATCTGCAAGACCTGGCCAAAATCCTGGTCGGCGAAGACGTGCCCGAATGCCTGGCCTGCGACCTGAAGGCCGAATACGGCGCGCAAGCCACCATCAAGGACGGCATCGCCTACTGCGAAACCGTGCGCGACTACGTGTCCCGCGACCTGCTGCAAGGCATTCTGGACGACACCGAAGAGCACATCGACTTCCTGGAAACCCAGATCGACCTGGTCGGCAAAGTCGGTATCCAGAACTATCTGCAAAGCCAGATGGGCGAACTCGGCTAAACGCTGCCAGGCTCATCCGCATAGCGGGCCGGTGCAAACCGGTCCGCTATTTTTTTGGTAGCTGCTAGCGCAGGATCTACCTGCGCTACAGCCCTTATTTTTATAAATGGTGGATGGCGATCGCCTCTGCCGGCAACGCCGCCTGGGCTACTTGCAGCAGATGCTGGTGGTGGGTGAACAGCAGCACCTGGCCTCCTTGAGCGAAGCGGGCCAGAGCCTGGAACACCTGGGCGGCGCGGCTGTCGTCGGAAGTCATCAGCACATCGTCCAGCACCAGCGGCATGGCTTTGCCGGCCTCGCGCTGCAACTCCAGCGCGGCCAGGCGCAGGGCCAGGTACAGCTGGTCGGCCGTGCCCTCGCTCATGGCCTCGACGCCTATCACCCGACCGTCGGCGCCCTCGGCCTGTAGCACCGGCTTGTCGGCCGATGCATCGACCACCAGCTTCGGATAGCGCCCACCGGTAATCAAGCCAAAGTACTCGGACGCCAACCGCAGCATAGGCGCCTGGGCACGTTCGCGGAAGCGCTTCAAGGCCTCTTGCAGCAGGGTTTCGGCCAGCCGCAGCTGGGCCCAGGGCCGGACTGCGCCACGCAGGCGGGCGACGGCTGATTCCATCTGCTCGCGCGCATCGGCCGCCGCGGCCGAGGTGTCTATGGCCTGCAGCGCGCGGCGGGCGTTCTGCGCAGCTTCCGTCGCCTGGGCGATGTCCAGGTCCAGCTGCGCGACGCGGGCCTCGCAGGCGCTGCGCTCGGCGTCGGTATCCACCACATCGACGCCGGCCACCGTCGCCCGCAGCTCGGCCAAGGGCCGCGTCGCCGCCTGTTGCAGCTGGCCTTCCAGCGTGCGCAGTTGCTCTTGCAGTGCGCGCTTGGCCTGGGAGCGATCCTCGGCCTCTGGCAACTCGGCCGCGTCGCTTACCGATGCCGCTGCACACATGGCTTGCAGCACGCTCTGGCTGGTCGACTTCTGCTGGCCCGCTGCTGCCTGCTGGCGCAGAGCCACGTCAAGCCGGCGCTGCAGCTCGGCGGCTTGCGTGGCATGCGCCTGGGCCTGGGCCACGCGGGTGCCGAGGCCATCCACAAAATCATCTACGTGCTGCACCGGCGGCTCCTGCAGCAGCGCGGCCAGCGCCAGGGCCTGGCTGTGCAGTGCATCCTCGCGGACCTGCAGCTGAGCAATCGCCTGGACGCGCCGGGTCTGCTCGGCCTGGGCCTGGTCGAGTGCCGCCAGCTCGGCCAGGCGCGCCTTGATGGTGGCTGCGCTGCTGGCCGCCGGCAGGAACAGGCGCGCGGTCCAGCCGGCTTGCACGGCCGTCTGCGCGTCCAGCGCCTGCTGCTGTTCGGCCAGGCTGGCCTGCAGCGCGCTGCGCTCGGCCTGCAGCACGCCGCGCTGCCGGCTGCGCTCGCGGATGCGGGTTTCGGCTTCCAGCGTGCTGCGCAGCCAGGCCGTGGCCTGCGGCAGCAGGGTCGCCAGATGGGTAGATACCCCCTGCCCGACCGCTTGCAGCGCCGTGGCCAAAGCCTGGGTGGCTGTCTGCACGCGGGCTTGCAGATCGGCCAACTCACGCTGCAGCGTGTCGTGCTGTTCGCACAGGGCAAGCGCATTCTGCCGCTGGCCTTGCCACTCGCGCAGCGCGGCGGGCGGGTACGGCGGCAGGCCAGCCTGGGCCAGGGCGGCCTGCCAACCGCTTTGCTGCTGTGCGCTCTGGGCGGCGCAGGTGCTGCGCTGCTCAGCGATGGCGGCGCGCCGGCTCTGGGCCTCGCTGGTCTGCAACGCGCATTCGGCGGCCTGGGCGGCACGCTCGGCGCCGGCGCGCAGCAGATCGGCCTGGCGGTCGGCCTCGGCCTGGGCTTGTTCGAAAGCCGCCAGCAACGCCGGATCGGCAGCGGGGTCAGCGTAAGCCTGCTTGAGCTGCAGCCACTGGCTGTCGCGCTGCTGGCGTGCGGCCTGCAGGCTCTGGGCGGTGACCAGCTCGCCCACAGCCGCGAGCTGCTGTTGACGCAGCTGGTAGGTCTGCAGCGCGCGTTGCAGGGCGGCGTCTTCCTGCTGCAGTGCGTCGATCTGCGCCGCCAACGCGGTCTGGGCTTTTTCGGCCTCGACGATTTCGGCCAGCAGCAATGGGCGCGCCGCGTACAAGGCAGTGGTGTCGGGCAGGCGCAGCCCGGCCAGTGCCTGCTGCAGACGGGGCGCCAATGCGTCCAAGCCACGCTGGGCCTCGGCCAAGCGCTTGGGCATATCACCCAAGGCCTGGGCTTGTTGCACGGCCGCTTCCACTGCGGCTTGCAGCGGTTGGGCCACGCTGTGGGTATCTGCATCGGTGGCTTCGGTCAGTTGGGCATCGATCTGCGCCAGCCGCGCCTGCTGCTGCGCCAGCGCCTGGGTCTGGCGCGCCGAGTTATCGAGCAAGTCGTCCAGCGCAACCCGGTCCGCCGTGCCCGGCACGGCTGCCAGCACCGCGGCCAAGTCCTGCTGCGGGGCGATGCGCTGGGCCATGGCCGCCAACGCGGCCGCGCCCTGCTCCACCTGGGTTTGGGTTTGCAGGCGCTCACTGCGCTGCTGGCGCACGGCGGCGCAGTCGCGCAGCAGGCGTTCGATGGCGGGCGCATGGGCCAGCAAGGTCGGCTCCAGCCGCAGGCCGGACTGGGACTGGGCGCAGTGGTCGATCTCGGCCTGGGCGGCGTCCCACTGGCTGTGGGTCGTGTGCAGGCTGTGCTGCGCAGCCAGGCGCTGCTCGCGTGCGTCAAGCGCTAACAAACTTACAGTGTTTTGTGCCTCTAGCGTAGACTCTACCTGCGCATGCTGCTGCAATAAAGGTAGCACGGCGCGCAGCTCGGTCAGCGCGTGGATGCGCTTGGTCTGGCTGGCCAGTTGTTGCTTCAGGTCGGCCAGCTGGGCAGTGGCGGTCTCCAGCGCGCGCTGCCGGTCCTTCCATTCGGCCGGTCGAACCAGCGCGGCCTTGAAGGCGGCCTTGTGCTCTTCGATCTGGCGCAGCGCCTCGGGGATGGTGGCCTGGGTGGCGCGCGGGCTGTAGTAGCTTTTGGCGTCGTCCTGCAGGCTGGCCAGCAGTGCCTTCACGCCTTGCAGGCCGGCGCTGGCTTCGAACAGCGCAGCCCCCAGCTCGCCCTCGCCCTTCAGCAGGTCTTCGCCGCCCTGGCGCAAACGCGCGTGGTCCAGGCCGAAGCTGCGCTCAAAGCCCGCGCGGTCCAGGCCGCCGGTCAGCGCCTGGGCGATGGCAGCCGACACCGGTGTGGCCAGCGGCAGGCCGGTAGCCGGGTCGGCGGCGGTGAGTGCATCCTTGTTCTTCTTGCGCCGTGCTAGCGCCACCTGCTGGCCATCGGCATCGGCAAACACACCTGCCAGTAGCAGCTTGCCGCTGTCGTGCACAAAGTTGTCGGCGCTGCGCAGCGGAATGCCGAAACGCAGGTCGGCCATGGCGCGCAGGGCCGAGGACTTGCCGGCCTCGTTGGGGCCGTACAGCAGGTGCACCTGGGCGGAGCTGGCGCTGAAGTCCAGCACTTTGTCGGTGAACGGGCCGAAGGCGCTCAAGAAAAGTTTTTGCAGCTTCATGCGGTACTCCCGAGCCGGGCCAGCAGCGTGGCTTCGGCGTCCAGCAGCAGGGCTTGCATGGCGGCAGAAGTGCTCCAATCGGCATCGGTTTTGGCCTCGGCCGGCAGCTTGTGCAGCACGTCGCCACAGGCCTTGGCCGTCCAGGCGGCCAGCGCTGCGGGGTCGGCAGCGAGTTCGTCGACCAGGCGCAGCAGCTCGGCCACCGCGTCCTCGCCTTGGGCCAGTTGGGCGCGGTCTATGGGGCTGGCCAGGCGCAGCTGCACCTGTTCGATCCAGAGTTCGGCGCCGGCTACGTCCTGGGCGGCAGCGTGGACTGCGGCCTCCAGGGTGCCGGGCTGCTGGGCCTCGGTGCCGTGCAGCGTGCTGCGACCGGTAAGCACGACACGCAGCGCATGCAGGCGGTCACCGGCGCCCTGGGTCGCCTCGGCCAGCGCAGCGGCGATCAGCTGGGTGGCTTGGGCCAGGCTGGCTATGCCGTCCAGTGCAACCTGCAGCTGCTGCCAGCGCACAACATCCAGCGGCACGAAGCGCGCCTCCATCTGGCCGGCCACCACTGTCACCAGTTCGCAGCCCTTGGGCCCGGTTTCGTTCGCATGCCGGCCCTGCAGATTGCCGGGGAAGACCACGCGCGGCGACTCGCAAACGACGTCGCGGGTGTGTACATGGCCTAGCGCCCAATAGTCGTAGCCCTTGGTCTTGAGCATAGGCAAGCTCGTGGGCGCATAGGTCTCGTGGATGCCGCCACCGACCGTCAGGCTGGTGTGCAGCATGCCGATGTTGAACTGGCCGGGCACGGCATCCGGGTAGTCGGGCACAAAGTCCTCGTCCACCGCGCGCTGCGGAAAGCTGCGGCCGTGGATGGTAACGCCGAGCGCGTCGATACGCACGGTTTCTGCGCTGCGGCTGGAGAACACCTTGACGTGCTCGGGCAGCGGCAGTTCGCGGGTGATGGTGCCCTGGGCATCGTGGTTGCCCTGGACGATGTAGACGCCAATCTGCGCCCGGCCCAGGCGCACCATTTGCTCGCGGAAGAACAAACCCGTGTGGAAGTCGGGCCAGTCGCGGTCGTACAGGTCGCCGGCCAGCAGCACGAACTGCACCTGCTCGGCCAGCGCCAGATCGACCAGGTTTTCCAAAGCGCGCCGCGTGGCGTTGCGCAAGCGCTCCACTGGCGCTCCCGCATAGCGGCTCAGGCCGCGCAGCGGGCTGTCGATGTGCAGGTCGGCGGCGTGGAGGAAGCGGAAAGTGCCAGGGCTGGCCACTACGTTATTCATAGCACCTAGTGTAGGTGGTATGTGCGGCGGGGCCTTGTTTTCTATAGATTTACACCTTCTCCCGCGCCGCAGGAGAAGGTGCTCTACGGCTTACTCGCCGAGGTATGCAGCGCGGACCTTGGGGTCGCTGAGCATCTGCTTGGCGTCGCCGCTCATGGTGACGATGCCGGACTCCATCACGTAGCCGCGGTCGGCGATGCCGAGGGCTCGGCTGGCGTTCTGCTCGACCAGCAGCACGGTCACGCCCTGGGCGTACACGTCTTTGACCACTTCAAAGATCTTGTCGACCATGATGGGCGACAGGCCCATGGAGGGCTCGTCGAGCAACAGCACCTTGGGACGGCTCATCAGCGCGCGGCCCATGGCCAGCATCTGCTGTTCGCCGCCGGACATGGTGCCGGCCAGCTGATCCTTGCGCTCGCGCAGACGCGGGAAGATGGTGAACATCTTCTCGATGTCCATCGCGATCTCGGCCTTGTCGTTGCGGATGTAGGCGCCCATCTGCAGGTTTTCGGTGATGGTCATGCGGGTGAACACACCACGGCCTTCGGGCACCATAGCCAGGCCGTCCTGCACCAGATCCCAGGCGCCCTTGCCCTTGATGCTCTTGCCCAGGTACTCGATGTCGCCGGCCACGAACGGCAGGGTGCCGGTAATGGCCTTCATGGTGGTGGTCTTGCCTGCACCGTTGGAGCCGATCAGGCTGACCAGTTCGCCTTCGCGGACTTCGAAGTCCACGCCCTTGACGGCCTGGATGCCGCCGTAGGAGACCTTCAGGCCGCTGATCTTCAGCAGTACTTGACCGGTTTTTTTCGCTTGTGTTTCAGCCATCTCAATGTCCTCCGGTACCGAGATAAGCCTCGATCACTTTTTCATTTTTCTGCACTTCGGCAGGGGTGCCTTCGGCGATCTGTTTGCCGTAGTCGAGCACGGTCAGGCGATCGCACAGGCCCATGACCAGCTTCACGTCGTGCTCGATCAGCAGAATCGTGCGGTTGTCCTGGCGAATCTTGCTGATCAGCTCGCGCAGCATGACCTTTTCGGTGGCGTTCATGCCGGCGGCCGGTTCGTCCAGCGCAATCAGCTGCGGGTCGGTGGCCAGGGCGCGGGCGATTTCCAGGCGGCGCTGGTCACCGTAGCTCAGGGTGCGGGCCTTGTAGTCGGCCAGCTTGCCGATGCCCACATATTCCAGCAGCTCCTGGGCGCGCTGGGCAATTTCTTGCTCTTCGCGCTTGAAGCCGGCGGTGCGGAAGATCGCGCCCATCAGCCCCGTATGGGTACGGATGTGGCGACCGACCATCACGTTTTCCAGCGCCGTCATTTCGGCGAACAAACGGATGTTCTGGAAGGTGCGGGCAATGCCGGCCTTGGCGACTTCATGCACCGCGGTGGGCGAGTAAGGCTTGCCGGCCAGCTCGAAGCTGCCACTGTCCGGGGTGTAGAGGCCGGTGATCACGTTGAAGAAAGTGGTCTTGCCGGCGCCGTTGGGGCCGATCAGGCCATAGACCTGGCCGCGCTGGATGGTGATGCCCACATCGCTCAGGGCCTGCAGGCCGCCGAAACGCTTGGAGATTCCCGCCACCCGCAGGACCACATCGGTAGTACTTGTATTTGTCATGTGTGTTCCTTACTTGGCCTTGAGCGATTTGCCGTGGTCGGGCGCGGGCCAGAGACCACGAGGGCGCAGCAGCATCACCACAATCATGGCGACAGCGATCAGCAGCTGGCGCAGGATGGCGGAGTCGAGGCGGCCGCCGGTCATGGCCTGCAGCGGGCCCGCCAGGTAGCGCAGCACTTCGGGCAAGGCCGACAGCAGCACCGCGCCCAGGATCACGCCAGGCAAGTGGCCGATACCGCCGAGCACCACCATGGCGACGATCATTACCGACTCCATCAGGCTGAAGGATTCAGGCGAGACGAAGCCCTGGAACGCCGCGAACAGCGTGCCGGACACGCCACCAAAGGTAGCGCCCATGCCGAAGGCCAGCAGCTTCATGTTGCGGGTGTTGATGCCCATGGCCTTGGCGGCGATTTCGTCTTCGCGGATGGCCATCCAGGCGCGGCCGACGCGCGACAGCTCCATGCGGTGGCACAGCACCACGCTGATCGCCACCAGCGCCAGGAACAGGTAGTAGTACAGGCTGACCGAAGCCACTTCGAAGCCCAGCACTTCCAGCGGCTTGCCCAGGTTGATGCCGAAGAACTTCAGCGTATCGATCTGGTTCAGGCCCTTGGGGCCGTTGGTGATGTTGACAGGGTGGTCCAGGTTGTTCAGGAACACGCGGATGATTTCACCAAAACCCAGGGTCACGATGGCCAGGTAGTCACCGCGCAGCTTGAGGGTGGGCGCCCCGAGCAGCATGCCGAAGAAGCCGGCCACCGCCGCCGCTACCGGCAGGATCATCCACAGCGAGATGTGCAGGCCCTCCGGGAACATGGCGGCCAGCGCCGGGAAGGTGTCGGTCAGGTGAGGCGAAGCCGCCAAGCCGTAGACATAGGCGCCCACGGCGAAGAAAGCCACGTAGCCCAGATCCAGCAGACCGGCAAAGCCGACCACGATGTTCAGGCCCAGGGCCAGCATGACGTAGATCAGCGCCATGTCGGCGATACGCACCCAGGCATTGCCGAAGCTTTGCAGGACCAGCGGCAGGATCAGCGCCAAGATGGCGCCGACAATGAAGGTTGTTTTGTTCAGTTTCATGGTGATGCTCTTTGGTTCGCCCATCAGGCCCGGTCGGCCACCCGTTCACCCAACAAGCCCGAAGGCCGCAGCGTGAGCACGATGATCAGCACGATGAAGGCAAAAATGTCTGAGTAGTTACTGCCCATGACACCGCCGGTCAGCGCGCCGATGTAGCCCGCGCCGATGGATTCGATCAGGCCCAGCAGAATGCCGCCGACCACCGCACCGGCCAGGTTGCCGATGCCGCCAAACACCGCAGCTGTAAAGGCCTTCAGGCCGGGCAGGAAGCCCATGGTGTGCTGCACCGTGCCGTAGTTCGACGCGTACATGATGCCGGCGATGGCCGCCAGCACAGCGCCGATGATGAAGGTGGCCGAAATCACCATGTCGGGCTTGACGCCCATCAGGGCCGCCACGCGGGGGTTCTCGGCCGTGGCGCGCATGGCGCGACCGAGCTTGGTGTAGTTGACCAGCCAGACCAGCACCGCCAGGGAGACCGCCGTCAAGCCGAGGATCAGGATCTGGGTGGGGGTGATCACCGCGCCGCCGATGTTGTACGGCGTGGCCGGCAACAGCGTGGGATAGGGTTTGTAGTTGGGCTTCCAGATGATCATGGCCAGCGTTTGCAGCAGGATGGACATGCCGATGGCGGTGATCAGGGGAGCCAGTTTGGGGCTGTTGCGCAGCGGCCGGTAAGCCACTTTTTCGATCACGAAATTCAACGTAGCCGCCACCACGCAGGCAATGATCAGCGAGATGAACAGTATCAGCCAGCCCGGGGTGGTGGGCATGGCGTCTTTCATCAGGCCGATGATGGTCCAGCTGGTCAGCGCGCCGACCATCAAGACTTCGCCGTGCGCAAAGTTGATCAAGTTAATGATGCCGTACACCATGGTGTAGCCCAAGGCGACCAAGGCATACATGCTGCCCAGTACCAGACCGTTGATGATCTGCTGAAGCAAGATATCCATAAAGTTTTCTCCGTTTTGTGGTGCATCCACACGCTACTGGTTGCCCTGGGTCGACGACCCAAAGCGGCTTTGTGGGCCCAGCAGCTATCTATAAAAAAACCCGCCATGTCCAAAATGGTGCGGGTTCTGTGGCGCATTGTATCCAGCACGAAACGGGCCAAAACCTCGGGTTTACGTCGTGTTTACCCTTGAAAATGCTGAAATAAGCGGCTTTACAGAAGTATTAGCGTTTCTGATTGTTGAGCCGCTTCAGCTCTTCCAACTTATCCGCAATGCGGATCTCCAGACCGCGCGGCACCGGGCGGTAGAAGTTGGGTGGCGCCATGCCGTCGGGCAGATACTGCTCGCCGGCGGCAAAACCGCCCTCCTCGTCGTGCGCGTAGCGGTAGCCCTTGCCGTAGTCCAGCTCTTTCATCAGCTTGGTCGGCGCATTGCGCAAATGCATGGGCACGGGACGGGTGCCGTCCTTCTTGACGAAGGCCTTGGCTTCGTTGAAAGCCTTGTAGACGGCGTTGGATTTGGCGGCGATGGCCAGGTAGACCACGCAGCCGGCCAGCGCCAGCTCGCCCTCGGGCGAACCCAGGCGCTCGTACACATCGGCTGCATCCAGCGCCTGGCGCAGGGCCCGAGGGTCGGCCAGGCCTATGTCTTCGCTGGCCATGCGGACCAGCCGACGCGCCAGGTAGCGCGGGTCGGCGCCGCCGTCCAGCATGCGCACAAACCAGTACAGCGCCGCGTCGGGGTCGGAGCCACGCACCGATTTATGCAGCGCGCTGATGGTGTCGTAGAACTGCTCGCCGCCCTTGTCGTAGCGGCGCATGCGCTCGCCCAGCACCTTGAGCAGCCAGGCGTCGGTGATCTCGGCCTGCTTCTCCTGGGTGGCGGCCACGGCCAGGGTCTCCAGCGTGTTCAGCAGCCGCCGGGCATCGCCGTCGGCATAGGCCAGCAAGCGGTCAACAGCTATTTTTTCTATAGCTGGTACCGCTTGTATCTCCTGCGCGTGCAGCACTATTTTCTCTAAGTCTGCGGGTGCCAGCGGCTGCAGCACATAGACGGCGGCGCGCGACAGCAAAGCGGAGTTCACCTCGAACGACGGGTTCTCGGTGGTCGCGCCGACAAAGGTGAACAGCCCACTCTCCACATGCGGCAAAAACGCGTCTTGCTGGCTCTTGTTGAAGCGGTGCACCTCGTCGACAAACACGATGGTGCGCCGGCCCTGGGCCTGGGTTACCAGCGCCTGCTCGACCGCCTCGCGGATGTCCTTGACGCCGCCCAGCACCGCGCTGATGGTGATGAAGCGGGCCTCGAAGGCATCGGCCATCAGGCGCGCGATGGTGGTTTTACCGGTGCCCGGCGGCCCCCACAGAATGCAGCTGTGCGGTTGGCCCGACTCGAAGGCAATGCGCAGCGCCATGCCCTCGCCCAGCAAATGCTGCTGTCCAATCACTTCGCCCAGGGTCTTGGGGCGCAGGCGTTCGGCCAGCGGGGCATCGGTGGAGAGGGAGGTGCGGGTCATGGAGTGGGTGGATAGCCTCGCCAAGCGGGCAAATAGGCGGTGTTTGATTCTGCCATGGCGGGTTCAACTGCCACAGCCATCCCTTATCCTTCTGCATTTTCAAGATCCACGCAGCGCCCGGCCTCTACGATGATTTACACCTCTGTGCCCATTAGCAGAATCGAGCTCGGCCGGCCCCTGCCCATCCATATCTGGGACGCCAAGGGCAACTTGCTGCTGCGCAAAGGCCAGGCCATCGTGTCGGAGCACCACCGCGAACACCTGGCGGCCCACGGCGCCTGCGCCACCCAGGCCGACTACAAGGCCTGGGTACACAGCTACGACCGCCTGGTCTACGCCATGCTGCGCGAGGGCAAAAGCATCCACGAGATCTCCCAGGCCACCATGCCGGCCGAGATTCTGGAGCTGGACTACACCGTGGGCGAAGACATCACCGGTGGCTGGGTCGACGTGCAGACCGTGCTGACCCAGCTGCTGTACGCGGGCGCAGCGGCCAAGAATCCGCTGGGCCGGCTGCAGGGCGTACAAAAGCGCGCCATGGAGCTGCTGGACAAAGACCCGAACGAAAGCCTGTTCAGCCTGTTCCAGGCACTGGGCGACAAGGCCCTGGGCTACTGCGCCACCCATGCGCTGCTGTGCGCCGTGGTCTGCGAGCTGACCGCCCGCAAACTGGGGCTGCACGACACCATCCGGCCAGTGCTGGTGCAGGCGGCGCTGACCATGAACCTCGGCATGGCCAAGCTACAGGACACCCTGGCCACGCAGCGCACCCCGCCCGATGCAGAGCAGAGGCAGCTGATCCACGACCACCCCCAGGCCAGCGCCGACCTGCTGCGCGCTTGGGGCGCGGTGAATGCCGACCTGCTGGACATCGTGGCCCTGCACCATGACCGCGATGCCCGCAAAGGCCTGGCGCGCAACCTCGAATGCCGGCGCATCCTGCACCTGGTCGACGTGTATGTGGCCAAGACCGCGGCCCGCTCCACCCGCGCCGGCCTGTCGCCGATGCAGGCCGCCAAGTCCAGCATCGTCGGCGCGTTGCGCGACGACGCCCAGGTGGCGGCCGCCATCACCACGGTGTTGGGCTTTTACCCGCCGGGCACCTGTGTGCTGCTGGCGAACGGCGAAAAAGGCGTGAGCGTGCAGCGCGGCGCGGCCGCCAACACGCCGCTGGTGGTCAGCACCGTGACACCGCAAGGCCTGCCGCTGGGCGTGTACGTCGCCCGCGACACCCGCGAAAAAGCCTTTGCCATCCAGGCGCCGGTAGCGGCCGACAACTTCAAGGTGCACCACGAGCGGGTGCACAAGGCGGCCGGCAAACAGCCCTCGCTGGCAGCGGTGCAGGCCTAGGCGCTCAGGCCTGCAAGCGCTGGCGCAAGGCCATCGCCGCTGCCGGCGCCCGTTCCTTGGCGCCGCTGATAAAGAACATGAACACATCGCGGGCTGGCACAGCCGGCGCAGCAGCTTCCACCCGCGGCAAACCCGACGGCTCCTGCCCGTCCCGCCAGACCCGCCCACAGGCCGCCAACTGGTCCAGCACCTGGGCGGTACAGCCTTCGGGCAGCGCGCTTTGCGTGCGCATCATGCGGGCGTAGACAAAGCTGCCGGTGATGTCGGCGAACGACGGGTAATCGTCAGAGTCGATGAACACGGTGGCCACACCGTGGCTGCGCGCCAAGGCCAGATATTCCGCACACTTGAAGCTGGCGTGCCGCACATCCAGCACATGGCGCAGCCGCACGCCGTCCACCGCGTCGGGCAGCAAGCGCAGGAAGGCCGCGAAATCCACCGTATCGAATGTCTTGGTCGGCGCAAACTGCCAGACGATGGGCCCGAGTTTGGGACCCAATTCGGCGATGCCGCTGCCCACAAAGCGCTGGACCGATTCGCCGGCATCCGCCAGCACCCGGCGGTTGGTCGCAAAGCGGGACGCCTTCAGGCTGAACACAAATCCCTCGGGCGTGGCATCGCGCCACTTGGCAAAGGTGGCGGGCTTCTGGCTGCTGTAGTAGGTGCTGTTGATTTCGATCACATCGAGCCGGCGGCCGGCGTATTCCAGCTCGCGGCTGTGCGGCACATCGGCCGGGTAGAAGCTGCCGCGCCATGGCTCAAAGCTCCAACCGCCTATACCGACCCGTATCGCCGGGGTGGGTGCGTTGCTCTCCATCGGGCCTCCTTTGTGCAAAGTGGGCAGCCGGGCAACGCAGACAGGCTTATTGCTTGACCACGTCAGCGCCCGCAGGCGGCTTGAACTGGAAGGTCTCGGCGGCCAGTGCGGGATTGACCTCGACCTTGGCAAAGCTCATCAGCGAGCGCTGGCCGAAGCTGTCCAGAATCTCCAGCGCCGCCAGCTCGGTGGCCTGGCCTTCGACCTTGAAACCTACCTTGACGGTTTGCAGCTGGCCGTCTTTGGCCTTGGGCGTGGCCGTCACCCATTGCAGGCCGTCCTTGTCCGGCGCGGCCTGCAGAGTGAAATCGGCCTGCAAGGCTTTCAGATCGGGCGCGGCGGCAATCAGCGCAGCCGGCGTCGAGCCCAGCACCTGCGACTGCTTGCGGGATGTCACCTGGTTCAGGTCCACGTCGTACAGCCACAGGGTCTGGCCGTCGGCCACGATGCTTTGCTCGAACGGCTTCTTGTAGAGGAATTTGAATTTACTGGGCCGCTGGAACTCGAAGCTGCCGCTCGACGTCTTGCTGCGCGCCGCCTGCCCGTCCTTGGGCGGCGAGGTCACCACCTGGGTGAACTCGGCCCGGCCGGACTTCACCGTCTTGACGAAGTTCTCCAAGCTTTCCAGGCCATCGGCGCAGGCAGTACCTGCGCTAGCAGCTATCAATACAGTAGCAATCCAATTTTTCATCAGTTTTATTCCGCTCTCGCGGGCACCAAAATTTCGCGTTGACCGGCACCGCTCATGGCGCTCACCAGGCCGGCCTTTTCCATATCTTCCACCAAACGGGCGGCGCGGTTGTAGCCAATCTTCAGGTGGCGCTGCACCAGCGAGATGCTGGCCTTGCGGTTCTTCAGCACTACCTCCACCGCCATGTCGTACATCGGGTCCTTCTCGCCACCGCTGCCACCCAGGCCGTCGACGCCCTCGCCGTCCTCGCCATCGACTGTGCCGCCTTCCAGCACGCCTTCGATGTAGTCGGGCTCGCCCTGGGTCTTCAAGTAACTTACAACGCGGTGCACCTCTTCGTCGCTGACAAAGGCGCCGTGCACCCGGGTCGGCATGCCGCTGCCGGGCATGTACAGCATGTCACCCAGGCCCAGCAAGGCTTCGGCGCCCATCTGGTCCAGAATAGTGCGGCTGTCGATCTTGCTGCTGACCTTGAAGGAAATCCGGGTCGGGATATTCGCCTTGATCAGGCCGGTAATCACGTCCACGCTGGGCCGCTGGGTCGCCAGAATCAAATGGATGCCGGCCGCCCGCGCTTTCTGCGCCAGCCGGGCGATCAGCTCTTCAATCTTCTTGCCGACCACCATCATCAGATCCGCCAGCTCGTCGATCACCACCACGATGTGCGGCTCGCGCTTCAAGGGCTCGGGGCTATCGGGCGTCAGGCTGAACGGGTTGTAGATGAATTCTTCGCGCGAGGCGGCTTCGTCGATCTTGGCGTTGTAACCGGCCAGATTGCGCACGCCCAGCTTGCTCAGCAGCTTGTAGCGGCGCTCCATCTCGGCCACGCACCAGGTCAGGCCGTGGGCGGCCTGGCGCATGTCGGTAACCACGGGGGCCAGCAAATGCGGAATGCCTTCGTAGACTGACATTTCCAGCATCTTCGGGTCGATCATCAGCAGGCGCACGTCGCGCGCCTCGGCCTTGTACAGCAGGCTGAGAATCATGGCGTTGATACCCACCGACTTGCCCGAGCCGGTGGTACCGGCCACCAGCACGTGCGGCATCTTGGCCAAGTCGACCACCACCGGGTTGCCGATGATGTCCTTGCCCAGGCCCATGGTCAGCATGGATTTGGCCTCGTGGTAGACCTGCGAACCCAGAATCTCAGACAAGGTGATGGACTGGCGTTTGGCGTTCGGCAATTCGAGCGCCATATAGTTTTTGCCGGGAATGGTTTCCACCACCCGGATCGACACCAGGCTCAAGCTACGCGCCAAGTCCTTGGCCAGGCCGACAATCTGCGAGCCCTTGACGCCGGTAGCCGGCTCGATCTCGTAGCGGGTGATCACCGGGCCGGGCGAGGCCAGCACCACACGCACTTCGACGCCAAAGTCCTTCAGCTTTTTCTCGATCATCCGGCTGGTCATCTCCAGCGTCTCGGGGGCCACGGTTTCCTGGCGCAGCTGCGGGCCGTCCAGCAGGTCGACCTGCGGCAGCTTGGTATCGGGCATTTCGCTGAACAGCGGCTTCTGGCGTTCCTTGGCGACGCGCTGGCTCTTGGGTGGCTCGGCCATGGTCGGCTCGATCATCACCGGCGTCGGGTGGTGGGCTTCGATTTCGACGCGCTCTTCGCGCACCACGGCTTCGCGCTTCTTGGCGGCTTTCTTGCCTACGGCCAAGTCCTCGGCCACTTCGCGCTTCTCGCGCCGGGTTTCGACCAAGGAATAGGCCCAGGCGCCGAGCCGCTCGGCCACCTGGCTCCAGGAGAAGCGGAACACCGCCGACACGCCGATCACGCCCAGCGCAATCCACACCAGGCCCGAGCCGGTAAAGCCCAGCCATTTGACGCCGAACGGGCCAACCAGATAACCGAGCACCCCGCCGACCTGGCCAGGCAGTTGCGGCTCCAGCCGGTACAGCCGCGACCATTCGAGGGCGCTGCTGGAGCACATCAGCAAAGCCAGGCCCACCCAGAAGCCCCAGACACTGCCGACCAGGCGGTTCGCCGGTGGCCGGGCGGAGCTGTCTTCGGTATGGGCGCGCATCCAGTCGGCCAGGCCGGCCAGCCAGGCGCGCACGCCGGCGGCCACGCACCACCAGACCGAGAAGCCGAAGCAGAAGTAGCTCATGTCGGCCATCCAGGCGCCGAGGCGGCCGCCCCAGTTGTGCACCTTGGCGGTCTGGCCCGAGGTAGACCAGGCGGCGTCCTGCAAGGAGTAGCCGAGCAGCGACATGAGCCAGAAGACCAGCACCAGCAGGCCCAGGATCAGGCCGATTTCGCGGGCAAAGCGGTTGATGCCGGATCGCATGGGCGACACCACCGGACCATTGGAATTGAGGGTATTGAGTGAATAAGTCATGGGCAGAAAAATCTGCCGCAAGCTTACCCCATGGCCCGCAGGATTATGTAAGCGAGCCCAGCACCGACTGGATGTGGGTCGAGCCGTTCTCCTGACCCTTGATGTAACCGCGCTCCTCCAGGTCCTTCATCACCCGGCTGACCATCTCGCGCGAGGCACCGACCATCTTGGCCACGTCCTGGCGCGAAATCTTGTCGCGGATCACCATCTGGCCATCGGCATCGTGGGTGGCTGAGTCCAGCAGCACATGGGCCACGCGGCCGTACACGTCCATCAGGGCCAGCGACTCGATCTTCTGGTCGGCGCGGCGCAGGCGTTTGACCAGGCCGGTCATCACGGCCCGGGCCATGGCGGTATTGCCGTCCAGGCAGTGGTCGAACTCGGCGCGCCCCAGCACCAGGCAGTCGGTGGGCACATCGGCCTGCACCGTGGCCGAATGCGGCTCGTTGTCGATCAGGCTCATTTCGCCGATGTAGTCGCCGACCTGCAGGGTCGCCAGGATCACCTCGCGGCCCCGGCTGTCGGTGGTCAGCACCCGGGCCCGGCCGCTGAGCACGATGAACAGCGCATTCGACTTGCGGCCTTGCTCGACAATCACCTCGGCGCGCTTGAAGCGCTGCTTGGTCACCGCCTTGGCCACCACGTCGGCCTGCTCGGGCGTCATGCTGGAAAACAAGGGCACACGTAGCAAAAGCTCTATGTTGGACAACATCGACATCGGAATTTCCTCTTAGGTTTGGACCCTATAAGCCATGGGTTCTTACAATCTGGGGCAAAATTTCCACACGGGTCTCGCACCAACTGCAGCGCGCTTGCATTTTTGTAACACAACGCAAACTGTACACGGCTCCTTGTTATTTTCATCACGGGTTTTTATTTAATGTCAACCAACAAACACGCAAAAGTCCTGGTTTTAGGCTCCGGCCCGGCCGGCTACACCGCCGCCATCTATGCCGCCCGTGCCAACCTGAACCCGGTGTTGATCACCGGCATTGCCCAAGGCGGCCAGCTGATGACCACCACCGAGGTCGACAACTGGCCCGCCGACGTGATGGGCGTGCAAGGCCCGGAGTTGATGCAGCGCTTTCTGGAGCACGCCGAGCGCTTCAAGACCGAAATCATCTTCGACCACATCAATGCAGTCGATTTCAGCAAGCGGCCGTTCACCCTCACCGGTGACAGCGGCACCTATACCTGCGACGCGCTGATCTTGTGCACCGGCGCTTCGGCCCAGTACCTGGGGCTGGACTCTGAAACCGCCTTCATGGGCCGCGGCGTATCCGGCTGCGCCACCTGCGACGGCTTCTTCTACCGCGAGCAAGAGGTCTGCGTGGTGGGCGGCGGCAATACCGCTGTCGAAGAAGCGCTGTACCTGTCGAACATCGCCTCCAAGGTCACCCTAGTGCACCGCCGCGACACCTTCAAGGCCGAAGCCATCCTGGTCGACAAGCTGATGGAAAAGGTCGCCGCTGGCAAGATTGAACTCAAGCTGTTCTACACCCTGCAGGAAGTGCTGGGCGATGCCTCCGGCGTGACCGGCATCCGCCTGAAAAGCACCAAGAGCGACGAGACTACCGACATCAACCTGAAGGGTTGTTTCATCGCCATCGGCCACAAGCCGAACACCGACATCTTTGCCGGCCAGCTGGAGATGAAGGACGGCTACATCGTCACCCAGGCCGGGCTGAACGGCTTTGCCACCATGACCAGCGTGCCCGGCGTGTTTGCCGCCGGTGACGTGCAAGACCACATCTACCGCCAGGCCATCACCAGCGCCGGCACGGGCTGTATGGCGGCACTGGACGCCCAGCGCTTCCTGGAGCAAGGCGCGCACTAAGTCTTTCCGCCACTACATATAAAAATAGCTGCTGACGCAGGTACTACCTGCGTCAGCAGCTATTTTTTTGATAGTAAGGGGTCAGGGTTGCTGCCGGGGCTGCAAGGTGATGCGCAGGCCCTCTGGCGTCACGTCGATGGCGCCGGGCTCGTAGCCCCAGCCCTTGATGGTTTCCATGTCTTTGGCGCGGATCTGGTGCAGGCTGACGTCGCTCAGCATGCGGCCGGCCAGCTGCTGCGCATAGTCTTGCACGATGGCCTGGTAGCGCTCGGGCACACCGCTGAAGGTAAAGCTGTTCACATGCACATCGGCCATGCGGATGCTCTGGTCACTGGGCTCGAAGCGCACGCCATAGTCCACGTCCAGCAGGCCGTTGAAGCTGGCCCGCCCCAGCCGGTCCGACACCTGCACCTGTATCGAAGTGCCGATGCGGTTCTGCTCGGGCATCAGCCGCACCTGGGGCGCCTGGGCCTGCAGCTCGAACAGCGCGCCCAGCTTGCCGGTATAGGGGAAGCGCGTGGCCAGCAGCGTCTGCAACTTTTCCTGGCTGATGGTGGTGGTACGCGGGCCAGGCGCCACGCAACCGGCCAAGGCCAGCACACCGGCCAGCAACAACATGCGTCGGGTTCTTTGCATCACAACAAGGCTTCTTTCTTGACGCCGCTGCGGCCCAGCTGCACACGCAGCTTGCGCAGAGCTTCGTTCTGGATCTGGCGCACCCGCTCGCGGGTCAGGCCCAGGCGGTCGCTCAAGGTGTCCAGGGTTTCGGGTTCGCGGTGGTGCAGGCCAAAGCGGCCGTCCAGCACCTCGCGCTCGCGCCGGGTCAGGGTGGCAGTCCAGGTTTCCAGCAGGCGCTCGACCTCGTGGGTGTGGGTGCTGGCCGACGGGTCCAGGGTGTTCTCGTCGGTCAGGGTATCGACCAGGGTCTGCCCGTCTTCCGAGCGGTCCATGGACGCATCCAGCGAGCGTGGCGATTCGGCCAGCGCCAGCAAATCGGCGACCTCGCTCGCGTCGCGGCCCATCAGCCCGGCAATGTCATCCACCCGCACACCGTCGGGCCGCAGCTCGGCAAAGGCGGAATCATGCTCCAGCGTGCGCCGGGCCCGCAGCACCTGCTGCAGCTCGCGCACCACGTGCACCGGCAGGCGTATCACCCTGCCCTGCTGCATCACCGCGCGCTCCACCGACTGGCGTATCCACCAGGTGGCATAGGTAGAGAAGCGGAAGCCGCGTTCGGGCTCGAACTTGTCGATGGAATGCATCAAGCCCAGGTTGCCCTCTTCGATCAGGTCGCTCATGGGCACGCCACGGCCGAGATAGGTCTTGGCAATGCTGACCACCAGACGCAGGTTGTGCTCGATCATGGCCTGGCGAGCTTCGAAGTCGCCGGCCCGGGCCCGGGTCGCCATGTCGAATTCCTCGGAGGGGGTGAACAGCTCGGTACGCCGCACGTCGCGCAGGTACAGGCTCAAGGTGTCGTGGCCATCGCCGCCGGGGGCCAGCCAGGCGGCCCCGCCGGGCGGCAATGGACCGTCTCCGACCTCACCCAAGGGCATGGGCAGGCTCTCGTCGCCCAGCGCGTCCACAAGCACAGTTTTGCCGGACGCGTTGGGGGTTTTCATGGCAGTTACCGGTTGGGCAGGTATTTGGCGGGATCGACAGGCTTGCCCTGGCGGCGGATCTCGAAGTGCAGCTTGACGCGGTCGGCATCGCTGCTGCCCATCTCGGCGATCTTCTGGCCCTTGCGCACCGACTGGTCTTCCTTCACCAGCAGGGTCTGGTTGTGGGCGTAGGCCGTCAGGTAGGTGTTGTTGTGCTTGAGGATCAGCAGGTTGCCGTAGCCGCGCAGGCCGGCACCGGCATACACCACACGGCCATCGGCAGCGGCCAGCACCGCGTCGCCGGTCTTGCCGCCCAGGTCCAGACCCTTGTTCTTGGCTTCGTCAAAACCGGCGATCAGGCTGCCGCTGGTGGGCCAGATGAAGGCCAGGTCGTCTTCGCCACCCGACGACGCCGGTGACACCACGGCAGCGGGCTTGCTGGCGCTGGCAGCTGCACTGGCGGCGCTGCTGGGCGCGCTGGCGGCACTGGCCGCGGCGCTGGCAGGTGCACTCGCAGCCGGTACCGGGGTGGCGGTGACGGTGCTGGAAGCCACGGGGCGTGTTGTCACGCCGTTCTCGGTAACCGTGGCGTTGGGCGACACCACGCGCAGCACCTGGCCGACTTCGATCAGATTCGGGTTCTCCAGCCCGTTCCAGCGGGCGATGTCTTTCCAGCTCTGGCCCGAGTCCAGGCCGATGCGGATCAAGGTGTCGCCGGGTTTGACCGTGTAGTAGCCGGGACGGCCGGCGTTCTCGGCGCCGGGCAGCGGCTTGGCGGGTACGGTCTCGGCCAGTGTGGCGGCGACCGGCGACTGCGAGCGGCTGGTGCCGCGGTCTTCCACCGGGGCCTTGTGTGCATTCGGGCCCGCGCAGCCCGCCAGCAGCACAACCGCTACCAGCGCAAGCGCATTCTTCCAATCCTGATGACGCAACGCGTGCATGTGTATTTCCTGTTGGACCCAAGCAATTCCTGTCCGAAGGGACCGGCCACTGCTTGCGTCATATCTCTGTTTAAGCAATGCCCGATTTTAGAGGGACAAAATGTACCGCCTCGAGCAATTGCTGTTTCAGCCCCTGGGCGGTTTTATCCACCACCACCAGGGCCTGCTTGCCGCCGCTGGTCACCATGGGCGCCACCAGCCGACCGCCGACCGCCAACTGGTCGAGCCAGGCCTGCGGAATCGCATCACCACCGGCCGCGGCGATGATGCCCGCGTAGGGCGCGCCTTTGGGGTAGCCCAGCATGCCGTCGCCAAACAGCAGGTGCACATTCGGCAGGCGGAACGGGCGCAGATTGGCGCGGGCCTTGTCGTGCAGGCCGCGCAGCCGCTCGATGCTGTAGACCTCGCGCGCCAGCACCGCCAGCACCGCCGCCTGGTAGCCGCAGCCGGTGCCGATCTCCAGCACCCGGCCCAGCGGCCCGGCCTTGCCCAGAGGCGAGTCCAGCAGCAGCTCGCCCATGCGGGCCACCACATTGGGTTTGGAGATGGTCTGGCCCAGACCGATCGGCAGGCTGGTGTCTTCGTAAGCCTGGTTGACCAACGCCGAATCGACAAAGCGGTGCCGCTCGACCAGGCCCATGGCACGCAGGACAGGCGCCGAGGCAATGCCCATGGCAGCCAGCTTCTGCACCATGCGGGCGCGCACCGCGGCCGAGTCCATGCCATGGCCGGGCGCAGGCGTGGGCGCCGCCACAGGTTTCAAGCTTTTTAGACCACTAGCGCTGGTAGATACTGCGGGAGCAGCTACCGTTTTAATAGCAGACCGCTTGGCCGATGGTGCACCCGCCGAGAAATCCAGCCGGGCTGGAAACGGAGGCCGCTGCGACATCAGGCTTGCGCCGCCGGTCCACCCGCCAGCCGGGACGCGGTTTGCGCCCAGTAGCCCAGGTGGTCGTGGTCGGTCAGGTCGACCTTCAAAGGCGTCATGGTCACGTGGCCTTGCAGGCTGGCGTGGAAGTCCGTGCCCTCGGCATCGTCCTTGGCCACGCCAGCGCTGCCAATCCAGTACATGGTGTCGCCACGCGGGCTGTCCATGGTGATGACTTTCTCGGCCGTGTGGCGGCGGCCCAGGCGACACACCTTCATCGGCTTGAGCTCTTCCAGCGGCAGATTCGGGATATTCACGTTCAGCAGCCAGGGCTGGGCACCGACCAGCTGCTGCTGGGTCATGCGCAGCACCAGGTCGCGGGCGGTTTGGGCGGCGGCGTCCAAGTGGCCCCAGCCCTTCTCGGTTTGCGAAAAGGCGATGGCCGGGATGCCGAACAAATAGCCTTCCATGGCTGCGCCCACGGTGCCCGAGTAAATCGTGTCGTCGCCCATGTTGGCGCCGTTGTTGATGCCGGAGATCACCAAGTCCGGCCGGTAGTCGAGCAGGCCGGTGAGCGCGATGTGCACGCAGTCGGCCGGCGTACCGTTCACATAGCGGAAGCCGTTGGCCGCCTGGTGCACGTACAGCGGCGCGTACAAGGTCAGCGCATTCGACTTGGCGCTGTTGTTGTGCTCGGGCGCTACGACCTCGACCTGGGCCACGTCCTTCAGGGCTTCGTACAAGGCGACGATGCCCGGCGCCTGGTAGCCGTCGTCGTTGGAGATCAGGATTTTCATAAAAGTAAGAGTGTGTTTCGATTGTAGGTGGCGCGCGGGAGCCCCCTTCTGGGCCAGATTTGACCCCCGATGCACAGGCCCGAGGCAGGCCGGTCAGAACGGCAGGGGTGCGACCGTCAAACCCTGCTGCAGCGCAAACACTTCGGGCCGCAGCGGGCGCGCGAAGTGGTAGCCCTGGGCATAGGTGCACTGCAGGTGGCGCAGGCGCTGGGCGGTTTCTTCGGTCTCCACGCCCTCGGCCAGCACCCGCAGGCCCAGGCTCAGCGCCAGCGAGATGATGCCGCGCACGATGGCGGCGTTGTCGGGGTCGTCGATCAGGTCCCGCACAAACGACTGGTCGATCTTGATCTTGTCGAACTTGATGCGCCGCAGGTAGGCAAAGCTGGAGTAGCCGGTGCCGAAGTCGTCGATCGACAGCTTGACACCCAACGCCTGCAAGCGACGCAGCACCGCGGTCACGGCTTCACCGTCGTGCAACAGCACGCTCTCGGTCAGCTCCAGCTCCAGCCGGTCGGGTGCAATGCCCGATACCGCCAGCGCTTCCTCGACCTGCCGCAGCACCACGCCACGCTGGAACTGCCGGGCCGACAGGTTCACCGCCATCATCAGCTCGGGCTGGCCGGCATCATGCCAGGCGCGCAGCTGCAGGGCCGCAGTCTTCAGCACCCAGCCGCCCAGGGCTTCGATCAGGCCGCAGTCTTCGGCAATCGGGATGAACAGGCTGGGCGGGATGGGGCCGCGCTCGGGATGGTCCCAGCGGCACAAGGCCTCGGTGCCGACCACCCGGCCACTGGGCAGATGGATCAGCGGCTGGTATTCGAGCCGCAGTGCATTGTTTTCAATAGCCAGGCGCAGCGCGGATTCGAGCCGCAGGCGCTCGAGTGCCACCTCGTTCATGGTGGCATTGGCAAACTGGTAAGTGCCGCGGCCGCCGCGCTTGGCCGCGTACAGCGCCGAGTCGGCGCGGCCAAACAAGGCGTCGAACTGGTCGCCATCGGCCGGAAACATGGCGATGCCGGCCGAGATCGACACATTCACCGGCATATCGGCCAGCACCATGGGCTGGCCCACAGCATCCATCAGAGCGGTAACCATATGGGCGGCATCGGCCGTGCCCTGCACATTGCGCAGCAGTATCAAAAATTCATCGCCGCTGAGCCGCCCGACCACCGAACGCTCGTCGGCGAACTGGCTGAGCCGCTGGCCGACTTCGCGCAGCATCTGGTCGCCGGCGGCATGGCCTAGCGAATCGTTCAGGGTTTTGAAGTTGTCCACGTCGATGACGATCATGGCCACTTGCTCGTGGGTGGTCTTGGCGTGCTTGAGCACCAGGGTGGAGCGCAAGGCCACGTGGGCCCGGTTCGGCAGGCCGGTGATTACGTCCTGGCTGGACAGGTAGGCGATTTTCTCTTCCGCCGCCTTGCGCGAGCTGAGGTCGGAGAAGGCCGCCACATAGTGCGTCACCTCGCCGTGGGCCCGCTGGTGCAGCGCCGACAGGCTCATCCATTGGGGGTAGACCTCGCCGTTCTTGCGGCGGTTCCAGATTTCGCCGGCCCAGCGCCCCTCTTCGGCCAGCACCTTCCACATGTGCTGGAAGAAGCTGGGATCGTGCTGCCCGGAAGCCAGGATCTGCGGGTCGCGCCCCAGCACCTCGTGCGACTGGTAGCCGGTGATTTCGGTGAACGCGCCGTTGACCATGATGATGCGGTTCTGCTCATCCGTGACGATGATGCCGTCGGTGCTTTGCTCCAGCACCCGGCCGGCCAGCTCGAGCTTGGTGGCAGCGATGCGCTGGTCGGTGATGTCGCGGCGCACGATCAACAGATGCAGGCGCTGGCCGCGCCGGCCAAAGGTCGGCACACGGATCACATCCAACCAGCGCAGATTGCCCTGGCCGTCATCGGCCACTTCTTGCATGTGCGAGGCCCGGCCCGACTGCCAGGTGGCTTCGTCAGTCAAGGCGCTCTGGCGCAGGCTCTCGCCCTGCGGATGGTTGCGGTCCGCGATCTCCAGGTTGGTGTAGCCGTAGGCCTCCTGCTCGCTCAAGCCCAGCACGGCGCGGGCCGCAGGGTTGGTCAGCAGCCAGCGGCCCTCGCCGTCCTTCAGGTAGACCATGTCGGGCAAATGCCGGAACACCGAGCCCAGCAGCTTGTCTCGGTCGCGCAGCAAGCGGTCGGACTCGGAGCGCGCCGTCACGTCCAGGCCGACGCACCACACCGCATGCTGGCCGGGGCCGGCCGGCAACCCGTCTATCGTCGACCAGGCGATGCGCCGCTTCTCGCCGGACTTGGTGGTCAGGGTCCACTCCAAGTCCCGGAAATGGGCGCCCAGCTCCTGGAAATCAGCCGTCTTGCGCGCCAGGTAAAGAGGTTCGGGATACAGCCATTGCAAGGCTTCCGGGTGGTTGACCAGCTCTTCGCTTGCGTAGCCGGAGACCGCCTCGCACTCGCGGTTCCAGTAGGTAATCACTTGCCGGTGGCGCAAGTCGAGGGCGCTGACCAGCACCGGCAGGCTGTCGAGTACCGCCAGGATCTGCGGCGATACGCCGGTATTCGCCACCAGATCCACCACGCCTTCCACCATCGCCCGCTGCCGTGCAGCCCCGTCCCCCAGTAGGGCGTGGTCCACAAGGTGGCTCAGGCGTTTGGTTTCCACACAGGTTTCCTACAGGTATGGCAAGCGGGAATAGATAAAAAATCGTCCTCAAACTGTATGCGATTCAGCGGCCCATATTAGTGCATACCAGCTTGATTTTGGGAACTTTGTAGAGAGACACTGCTGCCCCAATATCCGCCCTCCAATCCGCGAACCGCGGGATCGAGGGCGTCTAGCGCAAGGTCGCAGCGATGCGCTCCGCACAGGCCTGGGCCTGGGCCGCATCCCGGGCCTCGACCATCACACGGACCAACGGCTCGGTACCGCTGGCGCGGATCAGTACCCGGCCATTGTTGCCCAGCTCGGCTTCGGCGGCCTGGGTGGCCAACGGCAGCTGGGTGTTGGACTTCCAGTCCTGGCCAGGCTGCAGGCGCACATTGATTAAGGTTTGCGGAAACAGGGTCAGGTCGGCCAGCAGCTCGGCCAGGGTCTGGCCGGTGCGCACGCAGGCCTGCAGTACCTGCAAGGCGCTGACCAGGCCGTCGCCGGTGGTGTGCTTGTCCAGCGCCAGCAGATGGCCCGAGCCTTCGCCGCCCAGCAGCCAGCCACGCTTTTCCAGCTCTTCCAGCACATAGCGGTCGCCAACCTTGGCGCGTACCAGCTCGACGCCCTTTTCGCGCAAAGCCAGCTCGACCGCCATATTGGTCATCAAGGTGCCGACCACGCCCGGC
Source organism: Rhodoferax sp. OV413 (assembly GCF_900104385.1). Classification (GTDB taxonomy): domain Bacteria; phylum Pseudomonadota; class Gammaproteobacteria; order Burkholderiales; family Burkholderiaceae_C; genus Rhodoferax_B. The sequence goes on from NZ_FNJA01000003.1 coordinate 37,967, forward strand.
ACGGCATCGCCCGCGCGTTTGCTGGTGACCTTGCCGCCGCGCGACAGCCGCTCCTTGACCATCAGGTACAAGATTTCATCACCGTTGAACAAGCGGCCATTGGCATCGACCATCTGCAGGCGGTCGGCATCGCCGTCCAGCGCCACGCCGTAATCGGCCTTGTGCGCTTTGACGGCCTCGACCAGCGCCTGCGGGTGGGTGGCGCCGACTTTGTCGTTGATGTTCAGGCCATCAGGGGCGCAGCCAATGGCAATCACTTCGGCACCCAGCTCATGGAACACCTTGGGGGCAATGTGGTAGGCCGCGCCATGGGCGCCATCGACCACGATCTTGATGCCTTTGAGGGTCAGATGGTTGGGGAAGGTGCTTTTGCAGAATTCGATGTAGCGGCCGGCGGCGTCGTCGAGCCGGCGGGTCTTGCCCAGCGAAGCGGAATCGGCCCAGACCGGCGGGGTGTCTAGCGCGGCCTCAACCGCCAGCTCCCAGGCATCGGGCAGCTTGGCGCCCTGCGCACTGAAGAACTTGATGCCGTTGTCGGCAAACGGGTTGTGGCTGGCGCTGATCACCACGCCCAGGCTGGCCCGCTGGGCCCGCGTCAGGTAGGCCACGCCCGGCGTCGGCAGTGGGCCCAGCAGCACCACGTCCACACCCGCCGAATTGAAGCCGGATTCGAGCGCGCTTTCCAGCATATAGCCCGAAATGCGGGTGTCTTTGCCGATCAGCACCGTGGGGCGGGCTTCGGTTTGCTTCAGCACCCGGCCAACGGCATGCGCGAGACGCAGCACAAAGTCGGGGGTGATGGGGGCCTGGCCTACGGTACCGCGGATGCCGTCGGTGCCGAAGTAGTGTCGGGTCATGTATGTATCCTCTTGGTGGAATTGTGCGGCGCATTGTCGGCGCTGGATGGGCGCCATTGTGACAAAGAAGCTTAGGCCCGCATTAGGCCCGCGCCGCCGACCAGACCTTAACGGCCTGGGCGGTCTGCAACACGTCGTGCACACGCACGATACGCGCGCCGCGCTCTATCGCCAGCAGCGCGGCCGCCACGCTGGGCACCATCCGCTGCGAGGCATCCAGCGTGCCCGCGCCCGCCGTCATGCCCGCCAGCGAGGATTTGCGCGACCAGCCAACCAGCAGCGGATAACCCAGCGCCAGGAACTCGGACTGGCGGGCCAGCGTCGCAAAGTTCTGCGCCACGGTCTTGCCAAAGCCCACGCCAGGGTCGAGTGCAATACGGGTCTTTTCGACCCCTAGCGCAGACAGTTCCTGCGCAGATCGCTCCAGAAACGATAGCACCTGCGCCACGGCATCGCCCTGCATGGGCGCAGCCTGCATGGTTTGCGGCTCGCGGTGCATGTGCATCAGACATACGCCGCAGGAGGGGTGCTGCGCTACCACGACTGGGCCGGCCAGCGGATGGGCCGGGTCGGCCCAGCGCAAGGCCCAGACGTCGTTGATGATGTCCACGCCCACATCCAGCGCGGCCTGCATGACCTGGGGCTTGTAGGTATCGACCGAGATCGGTACGCCCAATGTCACTGCCGCCTGCAGCACCGGCAGCAAGCGGGCCAGCTCCTGCTCCACCGGCACCGGCTGGGCACCAGGGCGGGTGGATTCCGCACCGATGTCCAGCATCTGCGCGCCGTCGCGCAGCAGCTGTTCACAGTGCGCGAGCGCCGCGGCGGTATGGTCATGCTGGCCGCCGTCAGAGAAGGAATCGGGGGTCACATTGACGATGCCCATCACCTGGGGCTGGGCTAGGTCAATGCGGAAGCGGGTGGTTTGCCAGAACATGCGCGTACTGAAAATGGTGGAGCAAAAAAGCCGGAAATGAAAACGGGGCCTGTGAAGGCCCCGTAGTCGATATCACAGCAGCTTAGGCGGCTGTGGGTGCAGGCTCAGTGGTCACCGCAGGTGCGCCACCACTGCCGCCATTGCTGCCACCGCCGGTGGGGGTGCGCGGCGTCCAGTCCTTCGGTGGACGGGGCTCGCGGCCGGCCATGATGTCGTCGATCTGTTCGATATCGATGGTTTCCCATTCGAGCAAGGCTTTGGCCATGGCGTGCATCTTGTCGCTGTTGTCTTCGATCAGCTTGCGCGCCAAGGCGTACTGCTGGTCGATGATGCGGCGCACTTCGCTGTCGACCTTTTGCATGGTCTGCTCGCTCATATTGGTGGTCTTGGTCACCGAACGGCCCAGGAACACCTCGCCCTCGTTTTCGGCGTAAACCATAGGGCCGAGGGCATCGGTCATGCCGTAACGGGTCACCATATCGCGGGCGATGGCGGTAGCGCGCTCAAAGTCGTTGCTGGCACCGGTGGTCATCTGGTGCATGAACACCTCTTCGGCGATACGGCCACCAAACAGCATGCTGATCTGGCTCAGCATGTATTCGCTGTCGTAGCTGTAGCGGTCTTGTGCTGGCAGGCTCATGGTCACACCCAGGGCGCGGCCACGGGGGATCACGGTAACCTTGTGCACCGGGTCGCACTTGGGCAAGAGCTTGCCGATCAGCGCGTGGCCAGACTCGTGGTAGGCCGTGTTGCGGCGCTCTTCCTCGGGCATAACCATGCTCTTGCGCTCGGGGCCCATCAGGATCTTGTCCTTGGCTTTTTCGAAATCCTGCATTTCAACGACGCGGGCACTGCGGCGGGCCGCCATCAGCGCGGCTTCGTTGCACAGATTGGCCAGGTCGGCACCCGACATACCGGGGGTACCACGGGCAATCACATTGGCGTTCACGTCCTGGCTGACCGGGATCTTGCGCATGTGCACCGTAAGGATCTGCTCGCGGCCACGGATATCGGGCAAGGTGACATAGACTTGGCGGTCGAAGCGGCCTGGGCGCAGCAAGGCGGCATCCAGAATGTCCGGCCGGTTGGTAGCTGCCACCACGATCACGCCAAGGTTGGTTTCGAAGCCATCCATCTCGACCAGCATCTGGTTCAGGGTTTGCTCGCGCTCGTCATTACCACCGCCCAGGCCTGCGCCACGCTGGCGACCGACGGCGTCGATTTCATCGATGAAGATGATGCAAGGTGCGTTCTTCTTGGCGTTCTCGAACATGTCGCGGACCCGGGCTGCGCCCACGCCGACGAACATTTCCACAAAGTCCGAACCGGAGATCGAGAAGAAAGGCACCTTGGCCTCGCCGGCAATACTCTTGGCCAGCAGCGTCTTGCCGGTGCCCGGAGGGCCGACCAGCAACAGACCACGGGGGATACGGCCGCCCAGCTTCTGGAATTTTTGCGGGTCTTTCAGGAAGTCCACGACTTCCTTGACTTCTTCCTTGGCCTCATCGCAGCCGGCGACATCGGCGAAAGTCACCACATTGTTGTTTTCGTCCATCATGCGGGCTTTGCTCTTGCCGAAGCTGAATGCGCCACCCTTGCCGCCGCCTTGCATCTGGCGCATGAAGTAGACCCACACGCCAATCAACAGCAGCATCGGACCCCAACTGACCAGCAGGGTCATGAGCAGGGAACCTTCTTCGCGGGGCTTGACGTCAAACTTGACGTTGTTGGCAATCAGGTCACCCACCAGACCGCGGTCGAGGTAGGTGGCATTGGTACGGATACGGCGGTCATCATTGGTGATGGCCACGATTTCGGTACCGCCCTGGCCTTCTTGGATAGTGGCAGTTTTGATGTGTTTGCTGCGAACTTCATCCAGGAACTCAGAGTAACCGAGATAACCAGAACTCACGCCAGCACGGGTGTCGAACTGTTTGAACACAGTGAACAGCACCATCGCAATGACGAGCCAAACGGCAATTTTGGAAAACCACGGATTTTTCAAGCAAGGCTCCGGTAGAAAGACTTCAACGTAAGTGCGTACTATTTTAGGCGTTTCAAGGGCACGCCCGGCTTATCTTGGCTATCGCAGCCATAGGGACAATAAGGGTTTAACCCAAAAATTAACCGTTTTCGGTATCTGCTTGGACTGCCTTAGGCGCGACTTTCAGGCCGATGCCGACCAAAAACGTCTCGGTGGACTTGTCGCGGGAAGCCTTGGGCTTGACCGGTTTAACGGTATGGAACGACTGCCGGAACAGTTTCACCAAGGGATCGTAGGCGCCGCCGTGAAACAGCTTGGCCACCAAAGCCCCCTGGGGCTTCAAATGCGTCTGGCAAAAATCGACGGCCAACTCCACCAGGTTCTCCACCCGCGCCGCGTCGGCCGCATGGATGCCCGACAAATTGGGAGCCATGTCGGAAATCACCACATCGGCCAAACGCCCAGCCATGGCATCGGAGAGCCGGCCCAGCATCTCGGGCTCGCAGAAGTCCCCCTGCAGAAATGTGACACCTTCGATGGGTTCCATGGGTAACAGATCGATGGCGATGATGCTGCCATTCAGCGCCCCCACAGCCGCGCCGCCGCCAGCCGCGGTCTTGGGCGACAGTTTGCGCCGGACATACTGGCTCCAGGCGCCAGGCGTCGACCCCAAATCCACCACCAGCTGGCCGGGTTTGATCAGATGGAAGCTTTCGTCAATTTCCTTTAACTTGTAGGCTGCACGGGCCCGATAGCCCTCGCGTTTAGCCAACACGACATAGGGGTCGTTGACGTGGTCGTTAAGCCACGCCTTGTTGACTTTTTTACTTTGTGTTTTAACTTTCATCTTGGCCTTGATAATACGCACATGTCTCAAATACAACTTACCCCTGCCCAGCGCAAGGTTCACCGCGCCGATGCCCACCATTTAAACCCCGTGGTAATGGTTGGCAGCGATGGTCTCACCCCCGCTGTCATCAAAGAAGTCAACCTGGCGTTGAACTCCCACGGTCTGATCAAGGTGCGGATTTTTTCGGACGACCGCGTCGCCCGGGAAACCATGTACCAGCAATTGGCCGACGAACTCAGTGCGGCACCTATCCAGCACATCGGCAAGCTGCTGGTGCTGTGGCGCCCCCAGCCCGAAATCACCAAAGAGCGCAAAGTCGACGAAGACCGCATGCCCGGCCCACGCGACTTCAAGGTGCTCAAACATAGCACGCGCGGTGGCCAGCGCCCCGAAGTCAAGACCTTGCGGGTACTCGGTAACCAGCGCCTGACGGCCGGCGGCAATGTGAAACGCGCCAAGCCTAAGCCCAAGACCAGCCTGAAAAAACGCAGCCAGACCTGATTCAGCCGCGCGGCGCCGACACCTTCCACAGTGTCGCGCCGGCGGCCAGCCATTGCAGCACATACAGGCCTGTGCCCAGGCCATGCCAGAGCTTCAGATTCTCCCGCGCCACGATGTGCGGGGACACGGCAAACTCCACCAGCACCGCGGCAAACAAGCCGAAAGCTATAAAAATAGTAGCTATTGGCGCATGCTCCACCTGCGCCAGAGCCGCATTTGACCTGGAAATCAGCAATAGCAGCAAGGTACAGCCCATCGACAGCCAGGTTTGCGCTGTAAACAGCTTGGCCGCCGTACTGCCGGCCAAGGCCGGGGTCGGCAGCAGCATGAACAGCAGCGGCACAACCATGAAACCCAGCGTGGTCAGGCTGCCCCACCACAGGGCTGCCAGACCGATGGGCAAGCGTTGGCGCATGGTTTAGATGTAGCTGACCGCCATCACTTCATAGCGCTTGATGCCGCCGGGCGCATTCACCTCGGCGGTATCGCCGACTTCCTTGCCGATCAGGGCACGGGCAATCGGGCTGGACACATTGACGCGGCCCAGCTTCAGGTCGGCCTCGTCTTCACCGACGATCTGGTACTGCACGGCCTGGCCGCTGTCTTCGTCTTCCAGATCTACCGTGGCGCCGAACACCACGCGGCCGCCCGCATCGAGGCTGGCCGGGTCGATGATCTGGGCCACCGACAACTTGCCTTCAACCTCCTGGATCCGGCCTTCGATGAAGCCCTGGCGGTCTTTGGCCGCCTCGTACTCGGCGTTTTCACTCAGGTCGCCCTGGGCTCGGGCTTCGGAAATCGCACCGATGACCGAGGGACGCTCAACCGTCTTGAGCTTGTGCAGCTCGGCTTTCAGGGCCTCGGCCCCGCGTTTGGTAATAGGGATAGTGGACATATGAGGTTCCAGAGTTCTTTAAGCCGCTAGCTGCGCGTGCATTTCTTGTACCGAGATGACATCCAGGTCATCCAGGTACTGCATGCCTTCCACCGCCGCTTCGGCACCAAAAATGGTGGTGAAGGTGGTGACGCGGGCCAGCAAGGCCGAGGTGCGGATGTGGCGGGAATCGGCGATGGCGTTGCGGCGCTCTTCCACGGTGTTGATGACCAGAGCAATCTCGTTGTTCTTGATCATGTCCACGATGTTGGGCCGGCCCTCGGTGACCTTGTTCACCACGTTGCAGGCAATGCCTGCCGCCTGGATCGCTGCCGCCGTGCCCTTGGTGGCCAGCAGGCTAAAGCCCAGGGTCGCCAAGCCGCGTGCGACTTCCACGGCACGCGCCTTGTCGTTGTTCTTCACCGACACAAAGGCCACGCCGGAGCGCGGCAGCTTGGTGCCAGCGCCGATCTGCGACTTCACAAAGGCTTCGCCGAAGGTCTTGCCCACGCCCATCACCTCGCCGGTGGACTTCATCTCGGGGCCGAGAATCGTGTCCACACCGGGGAACTTGACGAACGGGAACACGGCTTCCTTGACGCTGAAATACGGCGGCGTGACTTCCTTGAAGATGCCCTGCGCGTCCAGCGACTGGCCGACCATGCAGCGCGCAGCCACCTTAGCCAGCTGGATGCCGGTGGCCTTGCTGACGAAGGGCACGGTGCGGGATGCACGCGGGTTCACTTCCAGCACATAGATCACGTCCTTGCCGTCCACATTCTGGATGGCGAACTGCACATTCATCAGACCGACCACCTTCAGCGCATGCGCCATGGCCGTGGTCTGGCGTTTGATCTCGGTGACAGTCTCGGCCGACAGGTAGTACGGTGGCAGCGAGCAGGCCGAGTCGCCGCTGTGCACGCCTGCTTGCTCGATATGTTCCATCACACCGCCGATGAACACGCGCTGGCCATCGCAGATCGCGTCCACATCGCATTCGATCGCGTCGTTCAGGAAGCGGTCCAGCAGCACGGGAGAGTCATGGCTGACCTTGACGGCTTCGCGCATGTAGCGCTCCAGATCGCGCTGCTCGTGAACGATTTCCATCGCGCGTCCGCCCAGCACATAGCTGGGGCGCACCACCAGCGGGTAACCCAGGGCAGCCGCCTTTTCCAGCGCTTCGGGCTCGGTACGGGCCGTAGCATTCGGTGGCTGGCGCAGGTCCAGCGCGTGCAGCAGCTTCTGGAAGCGTTCACGGTCTTCGGCCGCGTCGATCATGTCGGGGCTGGTGCCGATGATGGGTACGCCGTTGGCTTCCAGGTCCAGCGCCAGCTTCAAGGGTGTCTGGCCGCCGTACTGCACGATCACGCCGAAAGGCTTTTCCTTGTCGACGATTTCCAGCACGTCTTCCAGGGTCAGCGGCTCGAAGTACAAACGGTCACTGGTGTCGTAGTCGGTGGACACGGTTTCAGGGTTGCAGTTGACCATGATGGTCTCGTACCCGTCTTCGCGCATGGCCAGCGCGGCGTGCACGCAGCAGTAGTCGAACTCGATGCCCTGGCCGATACGGTTTGGTCCGCCGCCCAGCACCATGATCTTCTTCTTGTCCGTCGGCGCAGCCTCGCACTCGCCGCCTTCAGCCTCGTAGGTCGAGTACAGGTAGGCGGTGTCGGTAGCGAACTCGGCGGCGCAGGTATCGACGCGCTTGTAGACCGGGCGCACGCCCAGGGCGCGGCGGGCATTGCGCACCGCGGTGTCGGTGGTCTTCAGCTGCTTGGCCAGGCGGCGGTCCGAGAAGCCTTTTTGCTTCAGGGCGCGCAGGGTGGCGGCGTCGATGTCGTCCAGCGACTTGGTTTCTAGCTCCAGCTCGATCTTCACGATCTGCTCGATCTGCACCAGGAACCAGGGGTCGATCTTGGTCAGCGCGAACACTTCGTCCACGCTCATGCCCTGGGCAAACGCGTCGCCCACGTACCAGATGCGCTCGGGGCCGGGCTCGCCCAGCTCTTTTTCCAAGACTTCGCGGTCCTGGGTTTTCTCGTTCATGCCGTCCACGCCGACTTCCAGGCCGCGCAGGGCTTTCTGGAAGGACTCCTGGAAGGTCCGGCCCATGGCCATGACTTCACCGACCGACTTCATCTGCGTCGTCAGGCGCGCATCGGCGGTGGGGAATTTTTCGAACGCGAAACGCGGAATCTTGGTAACCACATAGTCGATGCTGGGCTCGAAACTGGCCGGTGTAGCGCCGCCCGTGATGTCGTTGCGCAGCTCGTCCAGCGTGTAGCCGACCGCCAGCTTGGCCGCCACCTTGGCAATCGGGAAACCCGTCGCCTTGGAAGCCAGTGCGGAGGAACGCGAAACCCGCGGATTCATCTCGATCACCACCATCCGCCCGTCTTTCGGGTTGATGGAGAACTGCACATTGGAGCCGCCAGTGTCCACGCCGATTTCGCGCAGCACCGCCAGGCTGGCGTTGCGCAGCAGCTGGTATTCCTTGTCGGTGAGGGTCTGGGCGGGTGCCACGGTGATCGAGTCGCCGGTGTGCACGCCCATCGGGTCCAGATTCTCGATCGAGCAGACGATGATGCAGTTGTCGGCAGTGTCGCGCACCACTTCCATCTCGTACTCTTTCCAGCCCAGCAGCGATTCTTCGATCAGCAGCTCATTGGTCGGCGAGGCTTCGAGGCCGCGCTTGCAGATGGTTTCGAACTCTTCCGAGTTGTAAGCAATGCCGCCGCCGGTGCCGCCCAGGGTGAAGCTGGGGCGGATAACCGTGGGGAAGCCCAGGGTCTTCTGCACCGTCCAGGCTTCTTCCATGCTGTGCGCAATGCCGGAACGGGCCGAGCCCAGGCCGATCTTGGTCATCGCGTCCTTGAACTTCAGGCGGTCTTCGGCCTTGTCGATGGCTTCGGGCTTGGCGCCGATCAGCTCAACCTTGTACTTCTCGAGCACGCCGTTGTGCCACAGGTCCAGCGCGCAGTTCAGCGCGGTCTGGCCGCCCATGGTCGGCAGGATCGCATCCGGGCGTTCCTTGGCGATGATCTTCTCGACCGTCTGCCAGGTGATGGGCTCGATGTAGGTAACGTCGGCCGTGGCCGGGTCGGTCATGATCGTTGCCGGGTTGCTGTTGATCAGAATGACTTTGTAGCCTTCTTCGCGCAGCGCCTTGCAGGCTTGCACGCCGGAGTAGTCGAACTCGCAGGCCTGGCCGATGATGATCGGGCCCGCGCCAATGATCAGAATGGATTTAAGGTCGGTCCGCTTAGGCATTTTTTGTTTTCTCCATCAGTGCGGTAAAGCGGTCAAACAGGTACGAGATATCGTGTGGGCCGGGCGAGGCTTCAGGGTGGCCCTGGAAGCAGAACGCCGGCTTGTCGGTACGGGCCAGGCCTTGCAGCGTGCCGTCAAACAATGACACATGGGTGGCGCGCAGATTGGCCGGCAGGCTGGCCTGGTCCACGGCAAAACCGTGGTTCTGGCTGGTGATGCTGACACGGCCGTCGTCCAGGTCTTTCACCGGGTGGTTCGCACCGTGGTGGCCGAACTTCATCTTGAAGGTCTTGGCGCCACTGGCCAGGGCCATGATCTGGTGGCCCAGGCAGATGCCGAAGGTCGGGATGCCGGTTTCGATCAGCTCGCGGGTGGCGGCAATCGCGTAGTCGCAAGGCTCAGGATCGCCGGGGCCGTTGGACAGGAACACGCCATCGGGCTTCAGCGCCAGCACGTCTTTAGCGCTGGTCTGGGCCGGCACCACGGTGATGCGGCAGCCGCGGCTGGCCAGCATGCGCAGGATGTTGAACTTGACGCCAAAGTCATACGCCACCACATGGAAGCGCGGCGCGCTCTGGTCACCATAGCCTTGGTGCAGCTGCCATTCGGTCTGGGTCCAGGCGTAGGACTCCTTGGCCGATACCACCTTGGCCAGGTCCAGGCCGGCCATGCTGGGCGCGCCCTGGGCGGCAGCCACGGCTTGGGCAATCGCCTCGGGCGTGACGTCGTGGCCTGCGGGCAGGGCCAGGATGCAGCCGTTCTGCGCACCATGGGTACGCAGGTGGCGGGTCAGTTTGCGGGTGTCGAGGTTGGCGATGGCCACCGTCTTTTGCTGGACCAGGTAGTCCGACAAGCTCAGGTGGCTGCGGAAGTTGGAGGCGACCAGCGGCAGGTCTTTGATGACCAGGCCGGCGGCATGCACGCGGGCGGCTTCAACGTCTTCCACATTGACACCGTAGTTGCCGATGTGGGGGTACGTCAGGGTGACGATCTGCTGGCAGTAGCTGGGGTCGGTGAGGATTTCCTGGTAGCCGGTCATGGCGGTGTTGAACACCACCTCGCCCACGGTGGAGCCTGGGGCTCCAATGGAATTGCCAACAAAGACCGTGCCGTCTGCGAGCGCCAGGATGGCGGATGGGAAGGTTCCCTGAAGAGACAAAAGCACTGGGTTCTCCGAAATAGTTACGGGTACGCCCAAGCGGTCCAAGAGAAAACTCTTGCAAATGCTCTGGAAGGGGGTTCGGTAGGACCGGCGCTAGGCGTACGTGGATGCGGGAAAGCCCACGATTATATCGCCGCCGGCCAGGGCCCCGACCACGCGCCCCTACTTTCCCATGGCCCGCCGACCAGGTTTTACATCTCATGGATGGGCGGTGAAGCCACCGGGTGCGGATGCCGCGCGCTTGGTCCATAGCGCCGGCCCAGCCAACGGATCGCCAAAATTTAAACGAAATTAGCCTCTAGCGCATATGAATCCAGCGCAAGCAGCTATCAATAGCAGAGCAAACACCACTCCCCACCGCCGCAGTTTCGCTCAATCATTTCGCATGCAAATACAATTGCGAATTATTCGCATTACTTAAACTGAATTCTCTGCCCTCCCGCGGGCCGCACCATGCTTGCCTCCGAAACCCATTTTCAGGACATTGCCGCGCTCTACCGCCAGCACCACAGCTGGTTGAACGCGTGGCTACGGCGCAAGCTGGGCTGCTCCGAGCAGGCGGCCGACCTGGCGCACGACACCTTTGTGCGCATCCTGAACGCCCGCGCACCGGCCCACGGGCTGGCCCGCCTGGACGCGCCGCGCGCCTACCTCACCACCACGGCACAGCGCCTGCTGGTCGACCGGGCGCGGCACCAGCGCATCGAGCAGTCTTATCTGGCCGGCCTGGCGGCCATGGCCGGCACCCTGGACGGCGCGCCCTCGCCCGAGGCCGTGCTAATCGCCCTGCAGGCACTGGAACAGCTGAGCGCCGCACTGCAAAGCCTGCCAGCCAAGGGCCGCGAGGCTTTTTTGCTGCACTACCTGGAAGACGCCAGCCAGCCGGTAATTGCCGCACAGCTCGGCGTCTCGGTGCGCATGGTGCAGAAATACCTGGCCCAAGGCCTGCTGCGCTGCCACCAGGTGCTGGACCATGGCTAGCCTGTCCATTCCCGCGATCCCCGACGCCATTGCCGCCCAGGCCGCCGACTGGACGGCGCGCCTCAGCGCTGCCGACCCACTGGAGCGCGACCACGCCCGCGCCGCCTTTGCGGCCTGGCAGCAGCAAGACCCCTTGCACGCCGCGGCCGCCCAGCGCATGCAGCAGGTGATGGACCGCATGGCCGGCCTGCGCAGCGCCAGCGGCGGCCACCCCGGACCGGCGCGCGCAGCCTTCCAGGCGGCCTTCAACCCGGCCAAAAACCCTCCCACCAACCGCCGGCCCAAGCGCCTGGCAGCTCTGCTGGCCCTGGTCATGGCACTGGTGCTGCCGGGCTGGCTGGTATGGCAGGCCTACCCGCCCAGCTATATCGCCGCCGACCTGCGCACCGGCACCGGCCAATGGCAGACCCGCACCCTGGCCGACGGCAGCCGCATCACTCTGGGCAGCGGCAGCGCGGTCGACCTGCACTTTGACCCGCAGCGCCGCACCCTGGTACTGCTGCAAGGCGAGATCCTGGTCGACGTGGCCCACGATGCGCAACGCCCGTTTGTGGTGGAAACCGCGCAGGGCCGCATCCGCGCCCTGGGCACGCGCTTCAGCGTGGACACCCAGCCGGGCAGCACGCTGCTGACCATGCTGGAGTCCAGCGTCTGGGTGCAAACCGCGGCACAGAGCGGCAGCGATGGCACCGCCATCCAGGCCGGCCAGCGCGTGCGCATCCGCGCCGACGGCCTGGGCCCGGTCGAGGCGGTAGATGTGCGCAGCGTGCAGGACGCCTGGAAGTTCCACCAGCTGGTGGCCCGCGACCAGCCGCTGCCCGAGGTGCTGGACGTTTTGGGTCGGCACCGGCCGGGCCGCATCGTCTACGACCGCGCGCAGCTGCAGGACATCCGCATGCTGGCCGTGCTGCCGCTGGACGATACCGACCGCGCGCTGCAACTGCTGACCGACAGCCTGCCCGCTCTGCGCGTGCGCCGCCTGACGCCGTATCTGGTGCTGGTCGATGCACCTAGCCAACCCTGAGCGCCAGCAGCCATGCAGACCCGCTGCCCCACATATTTTCAAAAACAGGTTCGTGTTTCCGCGTCTCGTGCGTCAAGGCAGGGGTACGCGACGAAAAACGGACCGCTAGGCCGCCTGGATGCACCTCACCCTCTTCCAGGCACATGCGTTAGCTGGTTCCCGGTTTCGTTTTTTCTACAAAACGGCCACAACAAGGACCACTCAACCATGCAGCCCCTGACCCTGAAAACCGCCCGCCGCCCCCTGGCCCTGGCCATCCAGCTGGCCCTGGCCGCCACCCTGGCCACGGGCGTGCACGCCCAGACCTCCACGCCGCCAGCCGCCACGTCTTACGACATTCCGGCCAGCAGCCTGGTCGATGCGCTGAGCCGCTTCGCCCAGCAGTCGGGCGTGGCCATCGCCATCGAGGCCGACAAGCTCAAGGGCCTGCAAACCCCCGGCCTGCGCGGCAGCTATGGCGTGGAAGAAGGCTTTGGCCTGCTGCTGCGCGGCAGCGGCTATGCACTGGGCAAGACCGCGGCCGGCTATCTGCTGCTGCCGGCGCCCCAGGCAAGCCCAGGCCCGACCGCCACGCTGCCCGCGGTCACCGTCACCGCCGCGGCAACGCCCGAGGCGCCAGGTCTGCGAGCCCGGCTCAGCGCCGGCGCCCTGGGCACGCGCAGCCAGCTGGAAACACCGCTGTCCACCACGGTGGTGACGCGCGAGGAACTGTCACAGCGGCAAATCTCCAAGCTTGGCGATGTGTTCGCCCTGGACGCCGGCGTGACCGACAACAGCGGCGCCTACAGCAGCTGGGCCACTTACGTGACGGTGCGCGGCCTGGACCTGGACTGGCAAAACGCCTACCGCATCGACGGCAAACCCTTCCTCAGCTACGCCATCACCCTGCCCTACGAGCACTTCGAGCAGATCGAGCTGCTCAAGGGCTCCTCGGGCTTTCTGTACGGCTTTGGCTCGCCGGGCGGGCTGATCAACTATGTGAGCAAGCAGCCCACCGATGAGCCGCTGCGCAGCATCGAGCTCGGCTACAAGACCAATAACATCTGGAGCCAGAGCGTCGATCTGGGTGGCCGCTTCGGCAATGACAAGCAGTTCGGCTACCGCCTGAACGCCGTCAATGAAAACGGCAAGACCTTCAACGACGGCACGATAGACCGCCAGTCGCTGTCGCTGGCACTCGACGCGCGACTCACGCCCGACCTGGTGTGGAACTTCGATTCCCTGTACCAAAAGCGCAAGACCGAAGGCCAAGGCCCATCCATCTCGGCCGCGCAACTCAGCGGCAGCAGCCTGCCGAACAGCGTGCTGGGCGACAGCCAGCAGCTGCTGAGCGGCGGCCAGTTTCTCGACACCGATTTCCTGTTCACCTCCACCGGCCTGAAGTACCAGATCGCCCCCGACTGGACGGCCAGCACCCACTACAGCTACAGCACCTCCAAGCGCAGCCGCAACGAAAGCATCCTCTACCTGCAGGACGCGGCCGGCAACTACAACGAGAACCGCTCCGACACCCGCGAAGGCCACCGCTTCGACCAGTGGCAGCTGATGCTGGAGGGCAAGGCCCGCACCGGCACGCTAACGCACCAGTTGGTGTTTGGCGCGGCCTGGCAAAAGCAGCTGAACGACTACAGCAGCAATGGCGTCTGGGCCACGCTGGGCACGGGCAACATCTTCGCGGCCAACACCAACAACTACACCAGCCTGGGCAACCTGAACCTGTACCGCGCCGGCGACATCAGCCAGAAAGCCGTGTTTGCCAGCGACACGCTGAGCCTGTCCGAGCGCTGGTCGGTGCTGGCCGGCCTGCGCCACACCCGCTACGCGCAAAACGACTACAACCTCGACGGCAGTAGCCTGAGTCGCTACGCCGACAGCGTGACCACGCCGACCCTGGCGCTGATGTTCAAACCGCAGGCCCACACCATGGTCTACACCAGCTACATGCAGTCGCTGGAGCCGGGCAAGACCGTAGGCAGCACCTATGCCAATGCCAATCGGCTGCTGGACCCGCTGACCAGCAAGCAGTACGAGATCGGCGTCAAGTCCGAACAGGAGCGCTGGAGCGCCACCGCCGCGCTGTTCCGCATCGAGCGGCCCAGCGAGTATGCGAACGCCAGCAATGTGCTGGTGCAGGACGGCGAATCCCGCTACCAGGGCCTGGAGCTGGGCGCCAGCACCCGGGTCGGCGCGCAATGGCAGCTGGGCGGCAACCTGATGCTGCTGGACACCGCCTACAACAAGGGCATTGCCAACATCGGCAAGCGCGTGGCCGGGGCCCCCGAGTGGATGGCTACCGCCCGCCTCGCCTACAAGGTGGCGCAGGTACCCGGGCTGGACCTGACCGCCGACGCCAAGTTCACCGGCAATGTGATGCTGAATGCCGCCAACAGCGTGCAGGTCGGTGGCCACACCGTGCTCAACCTGGGCGCCAGCTACAGCCTGAACCTCGGCGGCTACGCCACCACCCTGAGGGCCAGCGTCAACAACGCCGCCAATGCGCGCTTCTGGGAATACCAGTACGCCAACTGGATCAAACCCGCGGACCCGCGCAGCCTCAGCTTGAGCGCCCGCTTCGACTTCTGACAAGGTAAACCTCCGCATGCGTTCGCTACTCGTTCTCGTCCACCGTTGGTCCGGGCTGTTCATCGCCGGCTTCCTGTTCATCTCGGGCCTGACCGGCGCGGTGATCTCCTGGGACCACGAGCTCGACGCGTGGCTGAACCCGCACCTCACCGAGGCGCACAGCGTCGGCCCGGCGCTGCCACCGCTGGAGCTGGTACGCCAGATCGAGGCCCGGCATCCGACGGTACAGGTCGGCTTCGTGCCGCTGGCGGTGGAGCCCGGCCATTCGCTGGCCTTCGGCGTCGAGCCCCGCGTCGACCCGACCACCGGCGCACTATTCCAGCCAGGTTTCAACCAGGTGTTTGTCGACCCGGTATCGGGCGCCGAGCTGGGCCGGCGCGAATGGGGCGCGGTCTGGCCGATCCAGAAGGACAACTTCATTTCCTTCCTCTACGTGCTGCACTACAGCCTGCACATGCCGGCCTTCTGGGGCATAGACCGCTGGGGCGTGTGGCTGCTGGGCGTGGTGGCCCTGGTCTGGACGGTAGATTGCTTCACCGGCTTCTACCTGACGCTGCCGCCACCCAAGACCGGGCCGGCCGCGCCGCGCAAAACCTGGTGGCAGCGCTGGAAGCTGGCCTGGAAGGTCCGCTGGAAGAACGGCACCTACAAGCTGAACTTCGACCTGCACCGCGCCGGCAGCCTGTGGACCTGGGCGCTGCTGTTCATCGTGGCCTTTACCGCGTTCTCGCTGAACCTGTACCGCGAGGTGTTCTTCCCGGTGATGTCGCTGGTCTCCAACGTCACGCCCTCGCCTTTCGACACCCGCCAGCCGCGCCCTGAGAACCAGCCGCTGGTCGCCCAGCTCGGCTACGCCCAGGCACTGGACGCGGCGCGACTGGAAGCCACGCAGCGCGGATGGGCCGAGCCCACGGGTTCGGTGTTCTATGCGCGCAGCTTCGGCATTTACGGCGTGGCCTTCTTCCAGCCGGAGGACGACCACGGCGCGGGCGGTGTCGGCCACCGCACCCTGTACCTGGACGGCCAGGACGGGCGCATCCTGGGCGAGCGCGAACCCTGGAAGGGCACGGCCGCCGACATCTTCGTCCAGGCCCAGTTCCCGCTGCATTCGGGCCGCATCCTGGGCTTGCCTGGGCGCATCCTGATCTCGCTGATGGGCCTGGTAGTGGCCATGCTCAGCGTGACCGGGGTGTATATCTGGCTGAAAAAGCGGCGGGCACGGGTAAAGGCCGGCGCAACCGCTGCAGTGCGCAACTACCCGGCATCTACCGTTTATAAGTAAAAACAGGCTCTGGCGCAGGTAGATCCTGCGCTAGCAGCTACGATAACAGTAGCAAAACCGGAATTTAGCGCTGGCCTATGGCCGAGGCATGCAGGCAGATGGCCGCCGCCGCCGCCACGTTCAGCGACTCCTCGCCGCCCGGCTGGCCTATGCGCACCGCGATCTGGGCGCGCGCCTGCAGGGCCGGACCCACGCCCTGGCCTTCGTGGCCCATGGCCCAGGCGCAGGGAAAAGGCAGCTTCTGGTCTTGCAGCAGCGCGCCCTGGTGCGAGCTGGTGACCACCAGGGGCACGGTCAGCGCCTCCAGCGCCTCGGGCTCCAGGCCTTCGATCAGGCGCAGGCCGAAATGTGCGCCCATGCCGGCGCGCAGCACCTTGGGGCTCCACAGCGCCGCCGTGCCCTTGAGCGCGATGATCTGCTTGAAGCCGAAGGCGCCGGCGCTGCGCAGGATGGAGCCAACGTTGCCGGCGTCCTGCACGCGGTCGAGGATGACGCTGGCAGCTGCCGGGTCCAGCGCAGTGGCGCTAGGCAAGTCGACGACAAAACCCATGGGCGCCGGCGATTCCAGGCTGCTCAGGTCGGCCAGCAGTTTGTCGGCCATCACTATGGTTTTAATAGCTGCCTGCGCATATTGCGCCTGCGCTTGGGGCCAAAAAGACTCTGAAAACACCGCCAGCGCCGGCTTCCAGCCGCGGGCCAAGGCGGCGCGGCACAGGTGGTCGCCTTCCAGCCAAACGCGGCCCTGCTTGCGGTAGGCCGTGCTGTCCTGCGACAAGCGGCGCAGCTCTTTCAGCAGCGGGTTGTCGCGCGACTGGATGTGGGTGATGGGGTCAGAACTCATCGCAATGCCAGAGCCACGGGGGCGAATGTTTTACGGTGCAGCGGGCAGGCCCCATGGGCTTGCAGCGCCGCCAGATGGGCGGCCGTGCCATAGCCCTTGTGGCCCGCAAAGCCGTACTGCGGATAGTCCAGGTCGACCTGGGCGCACCAGCGGTCCCGCGTCACCTTGGCCAGGATCGAGGCCGCCGAGATCGCCGGCACCAGGGAGTCGCCTTTGACGATAGCGTCGCTGGTCATGCTCAGGGTGGGCAGGCGGTTGCCGTCGACCAGCACATGGCCGGGCTTGAGGCGCAGGCCGGTGACGGCGCGCTGCATGGCCAGCATGGTGGCCTGCAGGATGTTGAGGCGCTCGATTTCTTCCACGCTGGCTTCGGCAATCGAGCAGCACAAGGCTTTGGCCAGGATTTCGTCGAACAGCTGCTCGCGCCGCTTGGCGGTCAGCTTCTTGGAATCGGCCAGGCCGCGGATCGGGCGCAAATCGTCCAGGATCACCGCCGCGGCCACCACCGGCCCGGCCAGCGGGCCGCGGCCGGCCTCGTCCACGCCGGCGACCAGGCCGCGCGGGCCCCAGGCCAGCGGAACCTGTTCAGGCGCTGATAATTTTTTCGATGGCATCGGTGGCAAGCTGGGCGGTATCGCGCTGCAGCGTGTGGTGCAGCGCGGTGAATTTTTCTTCAAGAGCGGTGATTTTCGCAGAGCCCTTGGCGTCCAGCCACTGCAGCGTAGCGGCAGCCAGGGCCTGCGGCGTGGCCGCGTCCTGCAGCAGCTCGGGTACCACGAAGTCGGCGCACAAGATGTTCGGCAGGCCCACCCAGGGCTGCAGCTGCTTGCGCTGCATCAGCTTCCAGGACAGCCAGTGCATGTTGTAGGCAATCACCATCGGCCGCTTGAACAGCGCCGCCTCCAGAGTCGCCGTGCCGCTGGCGATCAGGGTCACGTCGCAGGCGGCCAGCACGGTGTGCGACTGGCCAGCGACGATCTGGATGCGACCGGCCATGCCTGCCTCAGTGGCGATGGCTTCGATGCGCTGTTTCAGCGAGGGAATCGCCGGCACTACAAATTTAATAGCTGGTCGCGCAAGCAGCATCTGCGCTGCAGCCTGAAAGAACCGCAAAGCCAGGTATTTGATTTCAGACTGCCGGCTGCCGGGCAGGATGGCAACCACATCGTCACCGTCGCCCAAGCCCAGCTTCTGCCGTGCGGCTGCGCGGTCGGGGTTGAGCGGGATCACGCTGGCCAGTGGGTGGCCGACATAGGTGGCGGCAATGCCGTGCTCGGCCAGCAAGGCCGGCTCGAACGGGAAGATGCACAGCACGTGGTCGGCCGCGCGGCGGATCTTCTCCACCCGGTCGGCGCGCCAGGCCCAGATCGACGGGCAGACAAAATGCACGGTGGGCACGCCCTGGGCCTTCAGCGCGGCTTCCAGGCCCAGGTTGAAGTCGGGCGCATCCACGCCGATGAACGCCGCCGGGCGCTCTTGCAGCAGGCGTTCGCGCAGCTGCTTGCGGATGTTGATCAACTCGTACAAGCGCAGGAACACGTCCATGTTGTAGCCGTGCACGGCCAGCTTGTCGCTGGGCCAGGCAGCCTGGAAGCCGCGCTTGGCCATCTGCGGACCGCCGATGCCGGTGGATTGCAGGTCGGGCCAATGCGCACGCAAGCCGTCCAGCACCAGGCCGGCGAGCAGGTCGCCAGAGGCCTCGCCGGCCACCATGGCGATGCGGGGCGCGGGCATTAGCGGGCGATGCCGCTGACGGAAGAGCCGAGGAAGTCGTCCATCAGCGCGATGTCCGCCGCGGCTTCGGGCATCTGGGCCGCCAGGGCCTGGATCGCGGTACGCGCTTCGTCCAGGGTCTTGCCCTGGCGGTAGATCAGCTTGTGCATCTCGCGGATGGCCTTCAGGCTCGCATCCGAAAAGTCGCGCCGCTTCAAGCCCACCAGATTGACGGCGCGTACCTCCAGCGGATGGCCATCGACCACCATGAAAGGCGGTACATCCTTGTTCACATGGCTGGCAAAGCCGACCATGGTGTGGGCGCCGATGCGCATGCGCTGCAACACGCCAGTCAGGCCGCCGATGGTCGCCCAGTCGCCCACCTGCACATGGCCGGCCAGCGTGGTGTTGTTGGCCATGGTGATCTGGTTGCCCAGCTGGCAGTCGTGCGCGATGTGCACGTAGGCCATGATCCAGTTGTCGTCGCCGATACGGGTGGCACCGGCGTCCTGCACCGTGCCGAGGTTGAAGGTGCAGAACTCGCGGACGATGTTGCGGTCGCCTATCACCAGCTCGGTGGGCTCGCCCGCGTACTTCTTGTCCTGCGGCACCGCGCCCAGGGAGTTGAACTGGAAGATCCGGTTGTCGCGGCCAATCGTGGTGTGGCCTTCGATGACGCAGTGCGGGCCGACCGTGGTGCCGGCGCCGATCTTCACATGCGGGCCGATCACGGTGTACGGGCCGACGCTGACCGAATCGTCCAGCTGGGCCGACGGGTCCACCAGGGCAGTAGCGTGGATAGCGGTCACACGCAGTCCTTAGGCGATGGTGCGCATCGCGCAGGTCAGCTCGGCTTCGACCGCCAGCTCTTCACCCACGGTGCCCTTGCCCTTGAATTTGAAGATGCCGGACTTCATGCGCACCAGCTCCACGTCCAGCATCAGCTGGTCGCCGGGTTCGACCGGGCGCTTGAAACGGGCGTTGTCGATGGCCGCAAAGTAGTAGACCGTGTCGTCGTCGGGCGATTTGTTCAGTGCGTCAAAAGCCAGCAAGGCGGCGGCCTGGGCCAGGGCTTCCAGCATCAGCACGCCGGGCATGACCGGGCGGCGCGGAAAATGGCCCTGGAAAAACGGCTCATTGATGGTGACGTTCTTGAACGCGCGGATGGACTTGGATTTTTCGATGCTCACCACCCGGTCCACCATCAGAAAGGGGTAACGGTGGGGCAGCTGCTTGAGGATTTGGTGGATGTCCATCATGGTGTTTCTAGGCTCTTCAAATGTTGTTCTAGTGATTTTTCGACCGCCTTCAAGCGGTCACGCAAACTGTGCAGCTGTTTCAGGGAAGCGGCGTTCTTTTCCCACTTCGCATTGTCGTCAATCGGAAACATGCCCGTGTAGTGGCCGGGCTGCGAAATCGAGCGGGTCACCACCGTGGCGGCAGAGATGTTGACACGGTCGGCCAGCGTCAGATGGCCGAGCACGATGGCCCCACCACCCACGGTGCAATGCGCACCGATATGCGCACTGCCGGCCACGCCGACACAGCCGGCCATGGCCGTGTGCTCGCCGATCTGCACGTTGTGGCCGATCTGGATCAGATTGTCGAGCTTGACGCCGTTGCCAATCACGGTGTCGTCCAGCGCGCCCCGGTCTATGCAGGTATTGGCGCCGATTTCCACGTCGTCGCCGATGCGCACCGCGCCCAGCTGTTCGATCTTTTCCCAGGCACCGGCGTTCGGCGCAAAGCCAAAGCCGTCCGCGCCGATCACCACGCCCGCATGCAGCAGGCAGCGCGCGCCGATGCTGCAGTCTTCGCCCAGGGTGACGCGGGACTTGAGCACCGTATCGGCGCCGATGCGCGCACCGCGCTCGACCACGCACAGCGGGCCGATGCGGGCGCTGGGGTCGATCTGGGCACTGGGGTCGATTACCGCGCTGGGGTGGATGGCAGGGCCGGCCACGGCAGCACGCTGGCGCTTCCACAGCTGGGTGACTTTGGCAAAGTAAAGATACGGGGCATCGGCCACGATGCAGGCACCACGCGCCAGGGCCAGATCGCGCTGGGCTGGCCCGACGATCACGCAGCCCGCTCGGGAGCTGGCCAGCTGCTGCTGGTACTTGGGATTGCTGAGGAAAGCCAGCTGCGACGGGCCGGCCGATTCCAACGGCGCAATGCCGTCGATGACCAGTGCCGCGTCGCCCTGCAGCTCGCCCCCGAGGGCTTCCACGATTGCGCCTAGACGCAGCGCCATGTTGGAGCCCCCTCTTGGCGAATTACTTGGTGCCGACGCCGTTCAAAGCCTTGATGACCTTGTCCGTAATGTCGTACTTGGGGTTGATGTACACGGCCTCTTGCAGCACGGCATCGTATTTCTCCGTCTCGGCAACCTGCTTGATGACCTTGTTGGCCTTTTCCAGCACTTGTTGCAGCTCTTCGTTCTTGCGCGAGTTCAGGTCTTCCTGGAACTCGCGGCGCTTACGCTGGAATTCGCGGTCTTGGTCGACCAGCTGTTTCTGGCGCGACGCGCGTTGGCTTTCGGCCAAGGTCGAGGCTTCGCGTTCGAACTTGTCGGAGGCTGCTTTCAAGACGGTGCCAGCATCGCTGAGCTCCTTCTCGCGCTTGGCAAATTCTTGCTCCAGCTTGGCCTGGGCTGTCTTGGCCGCCGCCGACTCGCGGAAGATGCGGTCCGTGTTGACAAATCCAACGCGGAACTCGTCTGCCTGCGCATGTGCCGACAGAAGCATGGCTCCCAGCACAATGCCGGAGCCCCAGTTGCGTAGAAAATTCTTCATTAGAAAGACGTACCTATTTGGAATTGCAAGGGTTGGATTCTATCGCCAGCGAATTTACGCACGGGTTTGGCATAAGCCAAACGCAGCGGGCCCACGGGAGATATCCAGCTCAGACCCACGCCGACCGAAGCCCGCGTTTCGTTGAGGCGTACTTTTTCGTTGTCGCCGTAGACATTACCCACGTCGGTGAAGGCGAACAGGCGCAAGGTGCGATCGTTGCCGGCGCCGGGGAATGGCGACTGGAGTTCGGCATTCAGGGTGAACTTCTTGGGGCCGCCAATCACCGAGCCAGTGACATCGCGTGGACCTAAAGTGCCCTGTTCGAAGCCGCGGACCGAGCCCAGACCACCGCCGTAGAAGTTCTTGAACACCGGGAAGGGATTGCTCCCCAAGCCCTTGCCCCAGCCCGCTTCGCCGTTAAAGGCCAGGGTGAACTGCTTGGTCAGCGGCACGTACTGCTGGTACTGGTAGTTGGTGCGGGTGTAGCGCGCGTCGCCGAACACGCCGAGTTCGCTGTTCAGGCGCTGGTAGACACCGCTGCTGGGCGCCAAGGTGCTGTCGCGGTCATCGCGCGACCAGCCAATCGACAAGGGCGCGGCGGTGCTGGTGTAGCCGAATTCGGCCGCATAGGCCAGATAGGCCGCCGGGATGTTGGTACCCGGTTTGATGGTGGTGCGCTCCAGGGCGGCGCCGAAGTACACGGTATCCAGCTCGCTGAACGGCACGCCGAACTTCAGTCCCGCACCCTGGGTGACCAGCTGGTAATTACCGCCTTGGTCGTTGTACGGCTTGGTGGCACGGTGGTAGACGTCGATGGAGCGCGAAATCCCGCCGGTGGTGAAGTACGGATCTATCGTGCTGACCACGATCGCCTGGTTGTACTTGCTGGTGTTGACTTCCAGGCCCAGGTAGTTGCCCGAGCCGAAGGCGTTCTCCTGCTTGATGCTGAACGACAGCGAGACCTTTTCTGCGCTGGAGAAACCCGCGCCCAGCTGGATGCTGCCGGAAGACTTTTCTTCCACATTGACCTGCACATCCACCTGGTCGGGCGAACCGGCCACGTCTTGCGTCTCGACGCCCACTTCTTTGAAAAAGCCCAGGCGGTCCACCCGGTCGCGCGACAGCTTGATCTTGTCGCCGTCGTACCAGGACGATTCGAACTGGCGGAACTCGCGGCGTATCACTTCGTCACGGGTGCGGCTGTTGCCGGCCACATTCACCTTGCGCACATAGGCCCGGCGCGAAGGCTCGGCCTGCATCACCAGCACGACGCGGTTGGTCGTGCGGTCGATCTCGGGGCGCGCCTCGACCTGGGCAAATGCAAAGCCGAAGCTGCCGAAATTGTCTTTGAACGCCTTGGTGGTCTTGGCCACCAGGTCGGCGTTGTAGGCCTCACCCGGCTTGATGCTGACCAGCGACTTGAACTCATCTTCCTTGCCCAGGAAGTTGCCTTCCAGACGCACCGCGGACACCACGAAACGCTCGCCTTCGGTGACGTTCAAGGCAATGGAAATGCTTTGCTTGTCCGGAGAAATCGCCACCTGGGTGGAGTCGACCTTGAACTCCAGATAGCCGCGCGACAGGTAGTACGAGCGCAGCGTCTCGATGTCGGCATTCAGCTTGGCGCGGGTGTAGCGGTCCGACTTGGTGTACCAGCTAAGCCAGCCGCCGGTATCCAGTTCGAACAGGTTGCGCAGCGTGGATTCGCTGAAAGCCTTGGCACCCACGATGTGAATGTCCTTGATCTTGGCCGGCTCGCCTTCGGTAATGGTGAAGGTCAGGTTCACGCGATTCCGCTCCACCGGGGTCACGGTGGTCACCACATCGGCGGCGTACAGGCTCTTGTTGATGTACTGGCGCTTGAGTTCCTGCTCGGCGCGGTCGGCCAGTGCCTTGTCGAAAGGCCGGCCATCGGCCAGGCCCACATCGCGCATCGACTTCTTCAGCACGTCCTTGTCGAACTCCTTGGAGCCCACGAATTCCACCTCGGCAATCGTCGGTCGCTCTTCGACCACCACCACCAGCACGTCGCCACTGACCTCCAGGCGCACGTCCTTGAACAGGCCCAGGGCAAACAGCGTGCGGATGGCCGCCGAGCCCTGGTCGTCGTTATAGGTATCACCCACACGGAACGGCAAGGAGGCAAAAACGGTACCCGGCTCGACCCGTTGCAGGCCTTCGATACGGATGTCTCTGACTGCGAAGGGGGTGACGGCCCAGGCTGTGTTGGCCGCAAAAACCAGCGCTACGGCCGCAGACAAGGTGCGTAAGCGAAAGCAAGTAAAGTGATTTTTCATGAATTAGGGTGTTGCTGGGCCGGCAGAGCAGCCCCGCGTTTGAGTGTTAGCCAAAGAGGCGGTTGACATCGTTAAACAGTGCAATGGACATCATGACCAGAAGCACCGCACCACCTCCGCGTTGCAGGCGCTCCATCCAGGCGTCGGATACGGATTTGCCTGTGACGGCCTCCCAAAGATAATACAACAGGTGCCCACCATCGAGCATGGGCACAGGCAGCAGGTTCAACACACCCAGACTAACGCTGATCAGCGCCAGAAACACCAGGTACTGTGTAAAGCCCAGGCTCGCCGACTTGCCCGCGTACTCGGCCACCGACAAAGGGCCGCTCAAATTCTTGATAGAGGCTTCGCCGATCAGCATACGGCCCATCATGCGCAGGGTCAGACCCGACACCTCCCAGGTGCGCTCGACACCGCGCCAGATGCCGTCCCACGCGCCGTAGCGGATGGTCAGCATGTTCGGCGGCGCACCCACATAGGCGCCAATGCGGCCTACCGATTGCAGACCTTCGGGCTTGGCATCTGGCGTCACGCTCAGGTCCAACATGCGGCCGTCGCGCTCGATGCGCCAGACCTGGGCCACAGGCTGGCCGTCGATCAGCGAGCCACGGATGGTTTCGCGCAGCTGCTGGCCATCGACGATGCGCACCGCACCCACCTGCTGCACCAGGTCACCGCGCTGCAGGCCCGATCGGGCGCCCGCGCCATCGGCTACCAGATCGCCAATCACCGGGCGGGTCCAGGGGCCAAGCACGCCGATGGTGCGGAACAGCTGGGCATCAGCCTCTGCCGCCTGCAGCGTGGCCAGCGGCATCAGCACTTCGCGGCGCGCGCCCTGCTCGGAGGTGGCCAGCTCCAGCCGCACATCGCGGCCGTCCAGCGCACCGCGGGTCAGCAGCCAACGCAGGTCGTCGAACGACATCACCTCGTCCAGCGCCTCGCCGTCCCAGCCCGCGCGGGTGACAGTTTCGCCGCCCTGCACGCCGGCTTTTTCAGCGATGGAACCAATGCTGGGGCTGGCCAGAATCGCCTTGGGCTCTTCTACCCCGCTCCAGTTGACGATGGCGTACAGCAGCACAGCCAGCAGCAGATTGGCCAGCGGGCCGGCCGCCACGATCGCGGTGCGCTTGGGTAAAGTTTGGGTATTGAAGGCCAGATGCCGCTCTTCCGCTGCCACCGGCGCTTCGCGCTCGTCCAGCATCTTGACGTAGCCGCCGAGCGGAAATGCACCCAGCACGAACTCGGTGGGCGAGCCCTTGGGCTGCCAGCGCAGCAAAGGGCGGCCAAAACCGACCGAGAAGCGCAACACCTTGACGCCGCAAGCCACCGCCACCCGGTAGTGGCCGTATTCATGGATGGCGATCAGCAATCCCAGCGCTACGACAAAAGCCACAATGGTCAGCATGGCAATCCTTTATTCAGCGTGCAGGCGGTTAAGCGTGCAGACCCGCCATGGCCTGCAGCGCTGCGGCGCGCGACTGCGCGTCCAACGCCAGCAAATCCTCCAGCGTCTGCGGCTTGGAGGGGCTGACCGCCTCTAAAGTTGCAAGATTGATCTGGTGGATCTGGTCAAAGCGGATGCGACGGTCCAGAAACGCCGCCACCGCCACCTCGTTGGCCGCATTCAGCACCGCGCAGGTGCCGGACGGCGCGCGCAGGCTCTCCCAGGCCAGCTGCAGACAGGGGAAGCGCTGCATATCCGGCACTTCGAAGGTCATGGCCGCCATCTGCGAGAAATCCAGCCGCGCCGTGCCGCTCTCAATCCGCTCGGGCCAGGACAGGCCGTAGGCAATCGGCACCCGCATGTCCGGCGTGCCCAGTTGGGCCATCACCGAGGCATCGTGGAACTGCACCATCGAATGGATGATTTGCTGCGGATGGATCACCACCTCGATCTGCTCGGGCGTGACGCCAAACAGGTACTTGGCCTCAATCACCTCCAAGGCCTTGTTCATCATGGTGGCCGAATCCACCGATATCTTGCGGCCCATGGCGAAGTTGGGGTGGGCGCAGGCCTGCTCGGGGGTCACGTCGCGCAGGGTGGCCGGGTCGCGGGTGCGGAACGGGCCGCCCGACGAGGTCAGCATGATCTTCTCGATGCGCCGCGGCCAGACCGCCGGGTCTTCGGGCAGCGACTGGAACACCGCCGAATGCTCGCTGTCGATAGGCAGCAGCAGCGCCCCGCCCTGTTTCACGGCCGCCAGGAACACCTCGCCACCAACCACCAGCGCTTCTTTGTTGGCCAGCAGCAAACGCTTGCCGGCGCGCGCCGCGGCCAGGCACGGGGCCAGGCCGGCAGCGCCGACGATCGCCGCCATCACCGCATCTACATCCGCATGCGACGCTACCATTTTAATAGCTTCTTCCGCAGACAGTACCTGCGTCGGAAGGCTGTTTTGCTTGATTTTCTCAGCCAGCAACGCGGCATGCGGCACACTTGCCATCACGGCGAATTTGGGCTTGAACTGCGCGCACTGCTGCAGCATCAGGTCCACTTGGGTGGCCGCCGTCAACGCGAAAATTTCGAACCGGCCCGGGTGGCGTGCCACCACGTCCAGGGTACTGGTGCCCACCGAACCGGTGGAACCCAAAATCGTCAAAACCTGTTTCATACCGTCTTCAGCCTACGATGGATGCCAGCATCATGGCCAGCGGCAGCGTGGGCAAGAGCGCGTCAACCCGGTCCAGCACGCCGCCGTGGCCGGGCAGCAGGCCGCTGCTGTCCTTGACGCCGGCGCTGCGCTTGATCAGTGACTCGACCAGATCGCCGACCACGCTCATCGCCGCCATGAACAAGGCGGCCAGCAGCAACAGCAGGCCGCTCTGGTGCGCGAGGCGGGTGTACAGGCTGGGCACTTGCGCCTGCCAGGCACCGTCGGCCCAGACCCAGACCAGGGCCAGCACGACTACACCCAGCATGCCGCCACACACGCCTTCCCAGCTTTTGCCGGGGCTGATGGCGGGGGCCAGCTTGTTCTTGAAAAATTTAGTGCCAAACGCGCGGCCGGCAAAGTAGGCACCAATGTCGGCCACCCAGACCAGCAGCAGCACCGACAGCAAGAAATTGGTGCCGACCACACGGGCCTGGCAGATCGCCAGCCAGGCGGCCCACAGGGCGATAAAGCCGACCAAGCCGCGCAAAGCGCTGGAAATCCGTGCCCAACCGTCCACGCCGCGGCGCAGCAGCCAGGCGCCAACCAGCACCCAGGCGGCGCCAACCACGGTCCACAAGGTCGGCATGTGTGCGGTCAGCAAGCCCATGATCCAGGACAGGGCGCAGGCCACGACCATCAGCATCGCCAGGCCCAGGGCCTTGGGTTGCGACAGGCCGTTCATCTTGCCCCATTCCCAGGCGGCGGAGGCGATGGCCAGCACCGCCAGCAGGCACAGGGGTTCAGGGGCCGGATAGAACAACGCAGGCAGAAGAAAGGCCAACAAGACGATGGCCGTGATGACACGTTGCTTCAGCATGGAAGGCGGCTCAGGTAGCCGAAGCAGCCGAGGTGACCTGCTCCGAGGTTTTGCCAAAGCGGCGTTCGCGGCGGTTGTAGACGGCAATCGCCTCGTCCAGCGCGGCCTCGTCGAATTCGGGCCAGAGTTTTTCGCTGAAAACCAGCTCGGAGTACGCGACCTGCCAGAGCAGGAAGTTGCTGATGCGGAACTCGCCGCCGGTGCGTATCAGCAGGTCAGGATCGGGCGAATGGGCCAAGGCCATGGCCCGGTCCATGCTCTTTTCGGTAATCGCCTCGCCCGCGGCAGCCAGCTTTTGCGCGGCCTGGGCGATGTCCCAGCGGCCGCCGTAGTTAAAGCAGATGTTCAACACCAGCTTGCTGTTTTCGGCGGTTTCTTTCTCGGCTTCCAGCAAGCCGTTGCGGACCTTGTCCGACAGCGCCGACAGATTGCCCACAAAGTGTAGCTGCGCGCCGTTCGCCTTCAGCTTGACGACTTCCTTGGCCAGCACGCTGACCATCAGCGACATCAGGCCGGAGACTTCCTCGGCCGGGCGGTCCCAGTTCTCGGACGAGAACGCGAATACTGTGAGCACGCCGACGCCGCGGTCCAAGCAGGCCTGCACGCAGCGCCGCAACGCATCCACGCCCTGGTGGTGGCCAGCCAGGCGCGGCATGAAGCGCCGGTTCGCCCAGCGGCCGTTGCCATCCATGACGATGGCGATGTGGTGGGGAACAGCGGTGGGGAGAGCGGCCATCGGGGCAGTCAGGACAACAGCCTCAAACGGCCATGATGTCGGCTTCTTTGGCGACTACCAGTTGATCCACTTCCGCGATGTGACGGTCGGTGATCTTCTGGATATCGGCTTCAGCGCGCTTCTGGTCGTCTTCCGAGGCCAGCTTGTCCTTGACCAGCTTTTTCACGGCTTCGTTCGCGTCGCGGCGCACATTGCGCACGACGATCTTGGCGCTCTCACCTTCGGTGCGGGCCAGCTTGGTCAGCTCCTTGCGGCGCTCTTCGCTCATGGCGGGCATGGGCACGCGGATCAGGTCGCCCATGGACGCGGGGTTCAGGCCCAGATGGCTGTCGCGGATGGCTTTTTCCACCTTGGCGGCCATGCTCTTTTCCCAGGGCTGGACGCCGATGGTGCGCGAGTCGATCAGCGACACATTGGCCACCTGGCTGATCGGCACCATGGAGCCGTAGTAGTCGACCTGCACGGTATCCAGCAAAGCCGGATTGGCGCGGCCGGTGCGGATCTTGGCCAGGTTGTTTTTGAAGGCCACGATGGACTGGTCCATCCTGGCTTGTAGATTGGTTTTAACGTCGGCGATGGTCATATTTTTCTCCTCAAGGACCGGATCAGGCGTGGACCAGAGTTCCTTCGTCTTCACCCATGACCACGCGTTTCAGCGCGCCGTGCTTGAAGATCGAGAACACCTTGATCGGCAGCTTCTGGTCGCGGCACAGCGCGAAAGCGGTGGCGTCCATGATGCCCAGATTTTGCGACATGGCCTCGTCGAACGACAGGCTGGCGTAGCGGGTGGCCTTGGGGTCTTTCTTCGGGTCGGCGGTGTAGACACCATCGACCTTGGTGGCCTTGAGCACCACCTGCGCACCGATTTCGGCGCCGCGCAAAGCTGCCGCCGTGTCGGTGGTGAAAAACGGGTTGCCGGTACCTGCCGCGAACACCACAACCTTGCCCTCTTCCAGGTACTGCAAGGCCTTGGGCCGCACATAGGGCTCGACCACCTGGTCGATGGCAATGGCCGACATCACGCGGGCGGTCAGGCCGGCCTTGTTCATCGCGTCGGCCAGCGCCAGTGCATTCATCACCGTGGCCAGCATGCCCATGTAATCGGCGGTGGCGCGGTCCATACCGACCGAGCCGCCAGCGACACCGCGGAAGATGTTGCCGCCACCGATTACCACCGCCACTTCCACCCCCAGACGGGTGACCTCGGCCACCTCTTCCACCATGCGCACGATGGTGTCACGGTTGATGCCGAACTGGTCGTCCCCCATCAACGCCTCCCCCGACAGCTTGAGCAAGATCCGCTTGTAGGCTGGTTGGGATTGGGTCATAGGAGTTCCTCGAATAGATGGATGAAAGTGGGGAATGGTAGGGGCAAAACAGGTCGCTACAGTGTCGGTATTGCGTCTGCGCGGTTAAGCAGCGGTTTTAGCCGCGGCCACTTGGGCAGCCACTTCGGCTGCGAAGTCATCGACCTTCTTCTCAATGCCTTCGCCCACCACAAACATGGTGAACGCCTTCACGGTGGTGCCGGTGGCCTTGAGCATTTGCTCAACGGTTTGCTTGTCGTTCTTGACGAAAGACTGGTTGAACAACGAGACTTCCTTCAGGTACTTTTGCACGCCGCCTTCGATGCGCTTGGTCACGATTTCGTCGGACTGCACAGGCTTGCCGGCGGCCACAGCCACAGCAGCGTCTTCAGCAGCCTTGGCGGCAGCCACCGAGCGCTCTTTGGCGATCAGATCGGCAGGCACGTCGGCACTGGTCAGGGCCACGGGCTTCATGGCGGCGATGTGCATGGCCACGTCCTTGGCAGCCACTTCGTCGCCTTCAAACTCGACCACCACGCCAATGCGCGTGCCGTGCAGGTAGCCGGCCAGCTTGGAGCCGGAGAATTGCTTGAAGCGGCGGAAGGTCATGTTTTCGCCGATCTTTCCGATCAGGCCCTTGCGCACGTCTTCCAGGGTCGGGCCAAAGCCGTCTTGCGAGTAGCTCAGCGCGCCCAGGGCTGCCACGTCGGCAGGGTTGTGCTTGGCGATCAGTTCAACCGCGCCTTGGGCCAGTGCCAGGAAGCTGTCGTTCTTGGTCACGAAGTCGGTTTCGCAGTTGACTTCAAGCAAAGCGCCCACGCCAGCGTCGAAGTAGCTGGTGACCACGCCTTCGGCGGTGATACGCGAAGCGGCCTTGCCAGCCTTGCTGCCGAGCTTGACGCGCAGCAGCTCTTCGGCCTTGCCCATATCGCCTTCGGCTTCGGTCAGGGCCTTCTTGCATTCCATCATGGGGGCATCGGTCTTGCCACGCAGTTCAGCGACCATGCTTGCGGTAATTGCAGCCATATATTTCTCCGTCTTCAATAATCAAAAATGTGTAAAAAAAAGGGGGCTTGCGCCCCTCTTTGATCGCAGCAGTGCGCCGCGCCATGGGAGCGCTTAGGCTGCAGCAGCCTCGTTCACTTCCACGAATTCGTCAGCGCTCTCAGCCGCTACGGCCTTGACCACGTCGTTGCCAGCACTGTTGCGGCCTTCGATGATTGCGTCGGCGATGCCACGAGCGTACAAAGTGACAGCCTTGGAGGAGTCATCGTTGCCGGGGATCACGTAGTCAATGCCTTCGGGCGAGTGGTTGGTGTCGACCACGCCGATCAGCGGGATGCCCAGCTTGCGGGCTTCCAGGATGGCGATCTTGTGGAAGCCCACGTCGATCACGAAAATCGCGTCAGGCAGAGCGGTCATGTCTTGGATGCCGCCGATGTCTTTTTCCAGCTTGACCATTTCGCGAGCGAACATCAGCTGTTCTTTCTTGCTCATCGCGTCCAGACCGGCTTCTTGCTGGATCTTCATGTCTTTCAGACGCTTGATCGAGGTCTTGACGGTCTTGAAATTGGTCAGCATGCCGCCGAGCCAGCGTTGGTCGACGTAAGGCACGCCAGCACGCTGGGCTTCACCGGCGACGATTTCGCGGGCTTGGCGCTTGGTACCGACCATCAGGATGGTGCCACGGTTGGCGGTCAGCTGCTTGGCAAACTTGGCCGCTTCCTGGAACATCGGCAGCGATTTTTCCAGGTTGATGATGTGGATTTTGTTGCGGTGACCGAAGATGAACGGAGCCATCTTGGGGTTCCAGAAACGGGTTTGGTGGCCAAAATGGACACCAGCTTCGAGCATTTCGCGCATGTTGACGGACATGGAGTTTTCCTTAAGGTTGCGTCTAAAATTCAGTCCGATTTGCCGCTGAAGTCGGGTACCTTGAGTACCTCGCTACAGAGCAACACCTTGAATGGACTGGTTTGCGATTTGTTTTCCTGCAACAGTCAATACGAGTCTGACCGATCAGCAAAACCCAAGGAGTGTAGCACGCTCCTTCCCACCCCGCCTGGACACCATGCGCCCTGACCTGATTAGCACCCGCCAAAGCCTGTTGTCCCAGCAGAGCCATCCCGCTACCGAGATCGACCACTGCATCGCCGTGGCCCAGTCAGATGCCTGCCGCGCCGCGTTTGTGCAACCCACGTTCGACGCCGCCCGGGCCGCCGCCGCGCAGCCGGGCGTGGTTGACACCCCGCTGGCCGGCCTCAGCGTGTCGGTGAAAGACCTGTTCGACGTCGAAGGCCAGGTCAGCAAGGCCGGCTCCACGTTGCTGGCCGACCACGCCCCGGCCCGCGCCGATTGCCCGGCTGTGTCCCGGCTGCGGGCCGCGGGCGGCGCGCTGATAGGCCGTACCCATATGGTGGAGTTCGCCTTCTCGGGCGTGGGCGTGAACCCGCACTTCGGCACGCCTGCGGCCTGGGACGGCCGCTACGACCAGGTCGCCGGCGCGCGCATCTACGGGCCGGTGCCGCGGGTGCCGGGCGGCTCGTCCTCGGGCGCCGCGGTGTCGGTGGCTACCGGCGCGGCCTTCATCGGCTTGGGCTCGGACACCGGCGGCTCGATCCGCATCCCGGCGGCGCTGAACGGCATCGTCGGCTTCAAAAGCACGGCCCGGCTGGTGCCCACGGTGGGCGCCATCCCTTTGTCCAGCACGCTGGACACCGTTTGCGCCATGACCCGCAGCGTGCGCGACGCGGTGCTGGCGCATGAAATCCTGGCCCAGCGCAAGGTGCTGCGCAACGACGCGCCACTGTCCCAGTACCGCATCGCCGTCGCCCAAAGCGGCTTTCTGGACAACCTGGACAGCACCGTCGCCAAAGCCTTCGAGCGTGCGCTGCAGCGCCTGCGCGATGCCGGCGCCACCCTGGTCAACCTGCCGCTGGCCGAGGTGCGCGAGCTGACAACCATCCAGGCCACCGGCGGCTTTTCGGCCGTCGAGGCCTATGCCTGGCACCGGCCGATGCTGGCGCGTGGACCCAGCATCCGCTCGACCTACGACCCCCGCGTGCTGGCGCGCATCGAGCGCGGCGCGCAGATGCGGGCTTTTGAATACATGGAGCTGGTCGAAGCCCGCCGCGCCTGGATAGCCAAGATGGAGCTGGCGCTGCTGGGCTTTGACGCCGTAGTCTCGCCCACCGTGCCTATCGTCGCCCCGCCCATTGCCAACGTGGCACCCGGCGTAGCCCGCGACGACGCGTTCTTCCACGCCAACGGCCTGCTGCTGCGCAACCCCAGCGTGGTCAATATGCTGGACGGCTGCGCAATCTCGCTGCCGTGCCATACAGCCGACGAACTGCCCGTCGGCCTGATGCTGTGGCACGCCGCCCTGCACGACGACAGCCTGCTGAACATCGCACTGCAAGCCGAGAAAGCACTACAGTTCTGATAGCTACCTGCGCAGATCCAATCTGCGATAGCGGTATTTTTCTTATATAAAAACAGGGTTTCCATGTCGATTGTGAAGATGCGGGTGTTTGCCGCATGAAAGTTGCCGTCATTGGCGCCGGCGTGGTCGGCGTAAGCACCGCATATGAATTGGCCGCCGATGGCCACGAGGTCACCGTTTTCGAGCGCCGCAGCGCTGCTGCCGAGGAAGCCAGCTTTGCCGGCACCGGCATCCTCGCCCCCGGCCTGCAAGCCCCTTTGGCCGGCCCCGGCCAGCCCGGCAAGGCCTTTCGGGGCCTGTTCAGCGGCAAGGGTCCGCTCAAGCTCGGCGGCAGCCTGGGCGGCAGCGAACTCGCCTGGCTATGGAAGTGGCGCCGCGCCTGCAAGCCCGACAGCTACCAGACCAACCGTGCACGCCTGCAGCGCCTGGCCTTGTACAGCCGTGAACGCCTGCACAGCCTGACCCAGCAGCTGCACCTGGAATACGACCGCAGCGATGGCTGCCTGCTGCTGCTGCGCACCGAGCGCGATGCCAAGCGGGCCGAAACCCAGCTGCCGGCGCTGACCGAGGCCGGCATTCTGTTCCGACACATCGCCGGCGACGATGCCCGCAAGATCGAGCCCGCGCTCTGCCCCGAGACCGCGCTGCACAGCGCCATCCAGCTACCCGACGACGAAGTCGGCAACTGCCGCCAGTTCACCATGCTGCTCAAGACCGCGGCCCAGCAGCTGGGCGTGAAATTTGAATTCAATCGCGCGGTAGCGCAGATAACACCTGCGCCAGCAGCTACGCTATTGATAGCAAATGAAGACACGCCGCGGCGCTTCGACGCGGTCGTGGTCTGCGCCGGCCTGGCCTCGGCGGCGCTGCTCAAGCCGCTGGGCGTGCAGATCCCGCTGGCGGCGGTCTACGGCTACTCGCTGTCGGCGAATATCCGCGAACCCCTGAACGCCCCGGTCAGTGCGGTGGTGGACGGGCACCACCAAGTCGCCATCACCCGCATGGGCCAGCGCGTGCGGGTGGCGGGCGGCGCCGAGATCGGCGGCCGCGTCGATGCCAAGAACCCGGCCGCCATCGCCACCCTGTACAAAGTTCTGTACGACTGGTTCCCCGGCGCAGCCCAGCTGGCCAGCAATGTGCAGATCTGGAAGGGCGCGCGCCCCATGCTGCCCGACGGCCCGCCCCTGGTCGGCCCCAGCGGCCTGCCCGGCGTCTGGCTGAACCTGGGCCATGGCGACCACGGCTGGGCCCAGGCCTGCGGCAGCGCCCGCATCAGCGCCGACCTGCTGGCCGGCCGCACGCCGGAACTGGATCTGGAAGGCCTGGGGCTGGAACGCCTGCGCCGATAAACCCAGGAAACCTAGGATAAGCGCCACAATCTGCCCCATGCAACGCATCACGGCAGACCACAGCCACCCCCTTTTCACAACCGCCGCCACGCGCCAGATCGAACAGGCGGCGATGGCCGGCCTGCCGCCGAATGCCTTGATGCAGCGCGCCGGCCTGGCCGTGGCCCGGCTGGCCCTGGCGCTGGCACCGCATGCGCACCGCGTGTGGGTGGCCTGCGGCCCCGGCAACAACGGTGGCGACGGGCTGGAGGCCGCAGCCCAGCTGCAGCAGCGCGGCAAGCAGGTGGTGGCGACCTGGCTCGGCCAGGAAGCCAGCGCCCCGGCAGACAGCCTGGCCGCCCTGGCCCGCGCCCGCGCCGCCGGCGTACTGTTTGCCGACACACCGCCCACCGACCTGGCGGCGCACGACCTGTGCATAGACGCCCTGCTCGGCCTGGGCCAGAGCCGCGCCCCCAGCGGCAGCATGGCCGCCTGGATCAGCGCCATGAACGCCAGCCCCGCGCCTACGCTGGCGGTTGACCTGCCCACCGGCCTGCAGGCCGATACCGGCAGTTTTGCTATACATTCAATAGCTACCAGCGCAGGTAAAGAAAGCGCTGGCGGCATTATCCATGCGCAAAATACGCTATCACTTCTGACACTCAAGCCCGGCCTGTTCACCGGCCACGGCCGGGACGCGGCAGGCCAGGTCTGGCTGGACGACCTGGGTGTCGCCAGCCCGACCCCACCCAGCGCCCAACTGGTCGGGCCGCCGCCGCCAGCCGCGCGCGCACACGCCAGCCACAAGGGCAGCTATGGCGACGTGGCCGTCATTGGTGGTGCGCCGGGCATGGCGGGTGCAGCACTGCTGGCGGCCTCGGCGGCCTTGCACAGCGGGGCCGGCCGGGTTTTCGTCGGCCTGCTGGACGGCGGCAGCCTGGGCCTGCACCCGCAGCAGCCCGAGCTGATGTTCCGGGCGCCGGGCGCGCTGAAGCTGCATGCGCTGGCCGTAGTCTGCGGTTGTGGCGGCGGCGAGGCGGTGCGCCCCCTGTTGCCGCGGGTGCTCGGCGAGGCAGCCCGCCTGGTGCTGGATGCCGACGCGCTGAATGCCATCGCCACCGATACCGCCCTGCAAGCCCTGCTGCGCTACCGCGCCGCCCAGGGCCTGCCGACGGTGCTGACGCCACATCCGCTGGAAGCCGCGCGCCTGCTGGGCTGCAGCACGCAGCAGATCCAGGCCGACCGGCTGGACGCCGCCCAGCAGCTGGCCGACCGCTTCGTCTGCGTAGTGGTACTCAAAGGGTCGGGCACGGTGATCGCCGCGCCGCACCAGACGCTGGCCATCAACCTGACGGGCAACGCCCAGTTGGCCACCGCGGGCACCGGCGATGTGCTGGCCGGCATGGTCGGTGCCGGCCTGGCTGCAGGGCAGTACGCGATGCGCGCCGCCTGCGAAGCCGTCTACCGGCATGGCCTGGCGGCCGACCGCTGGCCCGCAGGCCAGCCGCTCACCGCCAGCGCGCTGGCAAAAAGCTAGCCGCGCCCCACGAAGGGCATCTTGGTGGCCATCACCGTGTGGAACAGCACATTCGCCTCCAGCGGCAGGCTGTCCATGTAGAGCACGGATTTGCCGACGATGGCCACATCCATCACCGGCTCCACCACCATCTCGCCATGGGCCTGCAGGATGCCGGTGGTCATGCGCTTGGTCATATTGGTGGCGGCGTTGCCGATGTCTATCTGGCCCACGGCAATGTCGTACTTGCGGCCATCGAGCGCCGCCGCCTTGGTAATGCCGCGCACGCCATGCTTGGTGGCGGTGTAGGCAATCGAATTGGGCCGCGGCGTGGTACTGGAGATCGAGCCGTTGTTGATGATGCGGCCACCTTGCGGGCTTTGCGCCTTCATCACCCGGAACGCCTGCTGGATGCACAGGAACATGCCGGTGAAGTTGACGTCCACCACGCTGTGCCACTGCTCCAGCGCCATGTCTTCGAGCAGCACGCCGGGTGCGCTGGTGCCGGCGTTATTGAACAGCAGATCGACGCGGCCAAACGCGGCCAGAGTCGTGTCAAACAAGGCCTTGACGGCGGCCGGGTCGGTCACGTCGGTGGGCACGGCCAGCGCCCGCTCGGCCGCGCCGGATTCGGCCAGCACGGCTTGCAGCGGCTCAGCCCGACGGCCAGCCAGGGCCACCCGGTAGCCATCGGCCAGCAAGGCCAGGGCCACGGCCCGGCCAATGCCAGTGCCTGCGCCGGTCACGATGGCGGTCTTGGAATGCTTTTCCATGCTCGGTCTTCCGGTTAGCGGCGGGTACGGGTTTTCTTCTTGGCGGCGCCGTTTTTGGCCGGCGCCTTGGCGGCAGATTTCACCGCCTGGATGGGCGAACGCGGCGCCCGGTCACGCGCTGGCGACTCCTTGCGCCCGGAGCGCTTGGACGGCGCCGATTCGGTGTTCGAGCGGTTCGGACCGTCGCGCTGCACGCCCTTGTCCTTCATGGCCCGGTTCACCAGCTCTTCGCCTTCGCGTATCAGCCGGAAATCGATCTTGCGACCGTCCAGGTCGACACGGCTGACCTGGACCTGGACCCGCGTGCCGATCGCGTAGCGGATACCGGTGCGCTCGCCACGCAGCTCTTGCCGGGCTTCGTCGAACTTGAAGTACTCGCCACCGAGTTCGGTGATGTGGACCAGGCCTTCGACGTACATCGCGTCCAGCGTGACGAAGATACCGAAGCCGGTGGCCGCGGTGACCACGCCGCCGTATTCCTCGCCCAGGTGCTCACGCATGTATTTGCACTTCAACCAGGCCTCGACATCGCGGCTGGCCTCGTCGGCACGCCGCTCGTTGGCGCTGCAGTGCAGACCGGCTGCCTGCCAGGCCAGGGTTTCCGGGCTGACCTTCTTGATCTTCAAGTCGGGCTCGCCGACCTTGCCTTGCAGCTTGGAGGCGGCGCCTTTGCTCAGACGCTTGGCCAGCTTGGCATGGGCCTCGCCCGGCGTGGGCAGGGTTGGCAACTGGTATTTGCGGTGCGCCAGGATGGCCTTGATGACGCGGTGCACCAGCAAGTCCGGGTAGCGCCGGATCGGGCTGGTGAAATGGGTGTAGGCGTCGAACGCCAGGCCGAAGTGCCCGCCGTTGGCCGGCGTATAGATGGCTTGCTGCATGGAGCGCAACAGCATCGAATGGATTTGCTGGGCGTCGGGCCGGTCTTTGGTGGCCGCGGCAATCGCCTGGAATTCACCGGGTTTCGGGTCGTCGCTGATCGACATGCCGACGCCTGTCGCCTTCAGGTAGTTGCGCAGTATCTCGATCTTCTCGGGGGTCGGGCCTTCGTGCACGCGGAACAGGCCCGGGTGCTTGCCCTGGGCGATGAAGTCGGCACTGCAGACGTTGGCGGCCAGCATGGCTTCTTCGATTAGCTTATGGGCTTCGTTGCGGGTGCGCGGAACGATCTTTTCAATACGGCCGGACTCGTCGCAAACGATTTGCGTCTCGGTGGTTTCAAAGTCCACCGCACCGCGTACCTTGCGCGCCACCAGCAGCGCTTGGTAGACATCGTGCAGGTTTAGCAGGTCGGTGACGCGGTCTTTGCGGCGCACGGCCTCGGGGCCACGGGTATTGCCCAGAATCGCCGCCACTTCGGTGTAGGTGAAGCGCGCATGGCTGTACATCACCGCCGGATAAAACTGGTAGGCGTGCACGTCGCCCTTGGCGGTGACCAGCATGTCGCAGACCATGCACAGGCGCTCCACATCCGGGTTCAGCGAGCACAGGCCGTTGGACAGCTTCTCGGGCAGCATGGGGATCACGCGGCGCGGGAAGTACACGCTGGTGGCGCGGTCATAGGCATCGACGTCGATGGCCGAGCCGGTTTCCACATAGGTGCTGACATCGGCAATCGCCACCAGCAGGCGCCAGCCCTTGCTGCGGCCGACCTTGGCGGGTTCGCAATACACCGCATCGTCGAAGTCACGCGCGTCTTCACCGTCGATGGTGACCAGGGGCACGTCGGTCAGATCGACGCGGTTTTTCTTGTCCTGGGGGCGCACCTTGTCGGGCAGGGTACGGGCCAGCGCGATGCAGGCGTCGGAAAACACATGCGGCACATCGTATTTGCGCACCGCGATTTCGATTTCCATACCCGGGTCGTCGACCTCGCCCAGCACTTCTTTGACGCGGCCTACCGGCTGGCCAAATAGCGCGGGCGGCTCGGTCAGCTCAACCACTACCACCTGGCCGGCCTTGGCGCTGCCGATGGCGGCCTTGGGTATCAGTACATCCTGGCCATAGCGTTTGTCTTCAGGGGCGACGAGCCAGATACCGCTTTCTTGCAAGAGGCGGCCAATGATGGGCTGCAAGGGGCGTTCCACGATTTCGACAACCCGGCCTTCGGGACGACCTTTGCGATCGCTGCGCACGATGCGGACCTTGACCCGGTCCTTGTGCAGCACGGCACGCATTTCGTTGGACGGCAGGTAGATGTCGGACTCGCCGTCGTCGCGCAGTACAAACCCATGTCCATCACGGTGACCCTGGATGGTGCCTTCGATCTCGTCCAGCAAGCCGCTGGTATGACTGGTCGTTTTGATAAGCTTTCTCTCTTTCTGGTTTGCCCAAAGGGTAGCAGAGCGCGGCACAGCTCGGAAAATCAGCGGTTTTGAGCAAGCCTTAAGCCTACGAGTCCAAAACGCTGTTTTTCCCATGTTATACTTTAACTCGTGGGCCCAGATGGCGAAATTGGTAGACGCACTGTGTTCAGGTCGCAGCGCCGCAAGGCGTGCTGGTTCGAGTCCAGTTCTGGGCACCACACCTTATCTCGAACAAAAACCGCTAAGTAGTTAGCGGTTTTTTTCTGGTTAAAAATCTGCAAAATACCAATTGCAGACCGTAAGAGTTTCGTGGGCCCAGATGGCGAAATTGGTAGACGCACTGTGTTCAGGTCGCAGCGCCGCAAGGCGTGCTGGTTCGAGTCCAGTTCTGGGCACCACAATTTACTCGAGAAAAAGCCGCTAAGAACTTAGCGGCTTTTTTTTGCCTTTTTTTCCCCGCACTGCATGCGCAACGCGGGGAAGTCAGATTTAGATGGGCAGCGCCACCAAGTCGTGGCCTTGCGTGCCTACGATGCGCGCCTTGGTGAACTCCCCGACCTTCAAGGTCTTGCTGATTTTCTCAGGCGGCAGCAGGCGCACGATGCCATCAATCTCCGGCGCATCGGCATAGCTGCGGCCCACCCCACCCTTTTTACCTAAACCTGGCGCGGAATCGACCAACACCTGCATGGTGCTGCCGACGCGCTTGAGCAGCTTGTTCGCCGACACTTCTTCGGCCACGGCCATGAAGCGGGCACGGCGTTCTTCGCGCAGTTCCAGCGGAAGCATGCCCGGAATATCGTTGGCGGCAGCGCCATCTACCGGGCTGTAGGCAAAGCACCCCGCGCGGTCGATCTGGGCTTCTCGCATGAAATCCAGCAAGTGCGAAAACTCTTCTTCGGTTTCACCCGGGAAACCAGCAATGAAAGTGCTGCGGATCACCAGCTCGGGGCAGGCTTCGCGCCAGCGCTGGATGCGTTCCAGATTTTTCTCGCCGCTGGCTGGACGCTTCATGCGCTTGAGCACATCGGGGTGGCTGTGCTGCAAGGGCACATCCAGATACGGCAGCACCCGGCCTGTTGCCATGAACGGGATGATCTCATCCACGCTCGGGTACGGGTACACATAGTGCAGACGCACCCAGGCGCCATAAGGCTCGGCGATGTCGGCCAAGGTTTGCACCAGCTCCAGCATGCGGGTCTTGACCGGCTTGCCATCCCAGAAACCGGTGCGGTACTTCACATCCACACCATAGGCCGAAGTGTCCTGGCTGATCACCAGCAACTCTTTCACGCCACCTTCAAACAAGGCTTTCGCATCGCTCAGCACATCGCCAATAGAACGCGACACCAGGTCGCCACGCATGGACGGGATGATGCAGAAAGTGCAGCGGTGGTTACAGCCTTCACTGATTTTCAAGTAGGCGTAATGGCGCGGCGTGAGCTTGATGCCGGCGCTACCAAAAGCATTGGGAATCAGGTCCAGAAACGGGTCGTGCGGCTTGGGCAGATTCGCATGCACCGCATCCATCACCTCCTGGGTAGCATGCGGGCCGGTGACGGCCAGCACACTGGGGTGCATTTGCCGCACCAGGTTGCCACCGGTATCGCCGGCCTTGGCGCCCAGGCAGCCGGTGACGATGACGCGGCCGTTGGCAGCCAAGGCTTCGCCGATGGTGTCCAGGCTTTCCTTGACCGCGTCGTCGATGAAACCGCAGGTGTTGACGATCACCAGATCGGCGCCTTCGAAGGTTTTGGAGGTCTGGTAGCCCTCTGCGCTGAGCTGCGTGAGAATAAGTTCGGAGTCCGTCAAGGCCTTGGGGCAACCCAGGCTGACGAACCCGACTTTCGGTGTTTTATTGGGGACTAATGTGGGGGATAGT
The DNA here is from genome assembly GCF_900104385.1 of Rhodoferax sp. OV413. Taxonomy (GTDB): domain Bacteria; phylum Pseudomonadota; class Gammaproteobacteria; order Burkholderiales; family Burkholderiaceae_C; genus Rhodoferax_B. The sequence goes on from NZ_FNJA01000003.1 coordinate 78,679, forward strand.
GCTTCGATCATCCCCATATTGTCGCCGCCCTGGGCAAATTCAGGGTTTCAGCCCGAAGGTACCCAGCATTTGGGCCGTCTGTTTCTGCATTTGTTCCTGCATTTGCACGAAGATATTCTTGGACTGTTCGACGTAGCTGCCCATCATGCCCTGCATCGCCGGGGACTGCATTTTCAGCATTTGCGCCCAGGCTTCGGGCGTCATACCCTTGGCTTGCTCGCCCATGGTGGACTGCAGATCCATGAAGGTCTGCACGTTCTTTTCCAGATACGGCCCCAGAAAGCTCTGCATCGTATTGCCGTAGAAACGGATCATGTTGGCCAGCGCCTGCTCGGTGAACAAGGGCGCGCCGCCGGCCTCTTCTTCCAGAATGATCTGCAGCAGGATGGCCCGGGTCAGATCCTCGCCGGTCTTGGCATCCACCACCCGCACGGGCTCGCGCAGCATGACCAGTTTTTTGACTTCGGCCAGCGTAATGTAGGTAGAGGTATCCGTGTCGTACAACCGGCGGTTCGGGTACTTCTTGATGACGCGGTGCGTGGTGTTCGCACTATCGGGGGAATTGCTGGGCACTGCGGTCCTTGGTGGTATAGATTGCACTTTACTGCACTGCAGCAAATTGTAAAAACCCCGCACCAACAGCGTTTTAAGGATTACCCTGAAAACACGCACAAAATGGCACGCCACAAAACCAAAAGCCCTGTAAATCTAAGATTTACAGGGCTTGAATTTGGTAGGCGCGATTGGACTCGAACCAACGACCCCCACCATGTCAAGGTGGTGCTCTAACCAGCTGAGCTACGCGCCTAAGGATGCATTCGAGACCACGAGTATAGCATGGGTTTTTGGCGTTTTTGAAATCTCGCGTTTATCTGCGCCGAGCCGAGCGCACACCGGCCACTTCGGACACTACGCCCAGCACTTTATTGAGCCGCGCGGCATCTGCCACCTCCACGGTAAACGTCATCCAGGCCGTGCCTTTGACCGACTGGGTCTGCACGCCGATCACGTTCATCTTTTCCTTGGTAAAGACTTCGGAAATGTCGCGCAGCAGGCCCTGGCGGTCGGCGGCCTGCACCGCCACATCCACCGGGTACACGGCCGCGGATTCCTTCTTGCCGTTGCCCCACTCCACCGGGATCACCCGCTCGCCATTGCGCACCGACATTTCGCGGAAATTGCTGCAGTCGGCGCGGTGGATGCTGACGCCCTTGCCACGCGTGACAAAGCCCAGAATGGCATCCGGCGGCGCGGGCTTGCAGCACTTGGCCAGCTGCGTCATCAGCGAATCCACACCCACCACCAGCACCCCGCCGGGTGACGACTTCTCGGTATTGCGGGATTTCTTCAGCAGCACCAAATCGTCGGGCGCCAGCACCGGCTCGGGCGGGCGCAGCAGGGTCTCGATGGTGCGCAGCGAAAACTCGTCTTTGCCCACCACCTCGAACAAATCATCGGCCGACTTGAAGCCCAGCCGCGCCGCCAAGTCGTCGAGCTTCATCGCGGTCTTGCCTTCGCGCTGCAGCAGTTTCTCCACCGCCTCGCGGCCGCGCGCCACCGTGGTGTGCACGGCCATGGCATTGAACCAGGCGCGGGCCTTGGCGCGGGCGCGGTGGCTGACCAGATAACCCAACTCGGTGTTGAGCCAATCGCGCGAAGGACCACCCTCCTTGGCGGCGGTGATTTCCACCGTCTGGCCGTTCTGCAGCGGGGTGTTCAGTGGCACCTGAACACCGTCCACCTTGGCGCCGCGGCAACGGTGGCCGAGGCTGGTGTGCAGGCTGTAGGCAAAGTCCACCGCGGTGGCGCCCGCGGGCAGCTCGACCACGGCGGCATCGGGGGTCAGCACATAGATGCGGTCGCTGAGCACGTCCACCGGGCCGTTCTGCGGGGCGGCGCCCGACATATCGCGCTCCCAGGCCAGCAGCTGGCGCAACACCGCAATCTTGGCGTCGTACTCGCCGCTGGCCGATACGCCGGCGTAGCCTTTGGTACCGGCCTCCTTGTAGGCCCAGTGGGCGGCCACGCCGTGCTCGGCATGGTCGTGCATAGCCTGGGTGCGGATCTGGATCTCGATCGGCAGGCAGGCAACGCCGTCGACCATTTGCTGGACCACGGTATGCAGCGACTGGTAGCCATTGCCCTTGGGTTTGGCGATGTAGTCGTCGAACTCTTCGGCCATGGGCACGAAGCGCGAATGCACCCAGCCCAGCACCGCATAGCAGTCGGGCACGCTGGGCACCACCACGCGCAGTGCGCGGATGTCGAACAGCTGGTCGAAGCCCAGCGACTTGCCACGCATCTTCTTGACGATGCTGTAGATGTGTTTGGGCCGGCCCTGCACCACGGCCTGGATGCCCTGGGCGTTCAGCTCGGCCTCCAGGCTGGCGCGCAGCTGCTCCATATTGGCTTCGCGCTCGACCCGCTTTTCGTCCAGCAGCTTGGCGACCTGTTTGTAGGTGTCGGGTTCGATGAAGCGGAACGACAGGTCTTCCATCTCCCACTTGATCTGCCAGATGCCCAGGCGGTTCGCCAGCGGGGCAAATACCTGCAGCGATTCGCGCGCCAGCCGGGGCTCGACCGGGGTCTTGCTGGCCGCACAGAAGCGCAGGGTCTGCAGGCGCGAGGCCAGGCGCAGCATCACCACCCGCAGGTCGCGCGAGAAAGCCAGCAGCATCTTGCGCACGTTCTCGGTCTGCGCCGCCGAGTCGTCAACCAGGTTGGCAGCACCGTGGGCGCCGCGCGACAGGCGCTGCACCCGCATCAGCTGGGTGGTCTCCACCGCCAGCGCGGCGAAGTTGGCGCCAAAGGCCTTGGCGATCACCTCCTGCGGCTTGTTCAGGTGCACGCAGGCGTGGACCAGGTAGCTGGCCGCCTGCATGGCTTCGGAGCCGCCTACCGAGCGCAGGATGGCGGCTACGGCATCGGCATGGACCAGGGTGTTCTCGCCCGTGTCCAGCATCTCGTCGGCGATCAGCGGCTCGGCAAAGGCCCGGGCCCGCGCCAGGGCATTGGCCTGCTCGGGCACGGTCTGGTGCGCGGTGGCGGCCACCACATCCGGGAGCCGCTCTTCCAAGGGGGCCGCCAGGGGTTGGGCGGTCTGCAAACTTTTCATCCAACAGTCTTTCTCAGGGCTGTAAAAAACCCACGACTTCGGCCACCTGCGGGCCGGCAATCAGGGTCGGCGCATGGCCTACACCGGCAAATTCGACCAGCCGCGCCTTCGGGCCGCGCTGGGTCATGGCCTGGGCGGTCTGCACCGACAACAGGTCGGACTCGGCCCCCCGCAGCAGCAAGGTCTGTGCCGTGATCGCTTCGTACAGCTGCCACAGCGCGGCCTCGCCTTCGGCCGCAGAAGCCGCGCTGAAGCTGCGAAACGACTCGGCCAGCGCCGGGTCGTAGTGCAGGGTCAACGCCGATTCGCCCGGCACCAGGGGCTTGACCATGTGGCGCGACAGCTCCAGCCACTGGGCCGGCGTGTGCGGCCCGAAGCTGGCCGAGATGGCCCACATCGCATCGGCCGCCTGCTGCAGCGTCTCGAACCGGCCGGTGTTGCCCAGGTAGGTGGCAATGCGCTGCAGGGCCGTCCACTCCAGCGCCGGGCCTACGTCGTTCAGCACCAGGCGGCGCACCGGTACCGGCAAGGGCAGACCAGGCGTGCCCAGCACCCCCATGCCGATCAGCCCGCCCATGCTGGTGCCCAGCCAGTCCAGGGTCTGGATCGGCGCCTGGGCGTGCAGCTGGGCCAGCAAGGCCAGCATGTCGCCGCCGTAGGTGGCCATTTGGTAGGCCAGCGGGTCGCGCAGCCAGTCGCTGTGGCCGCGGCCCACGACATCGGGGCAGATGACACGGGCAAATGGGCTCAGCGCCTGGGCCAGCACGTCGAAGTCGCGGCCCTGGCGGGTCAGGCCGTGCACGCACAGCACCACGTGGGGGTTGGCCGGGTCGCCCCACTGCCAGTAGGCCATGCGGTGGCCGGTCTGGTCGGGCGCATTGGTGGTGGCGGCAACGCCCGGGCATGGGACGAAATGCAAGGTGGGTTCGGTCATGGTGTGGGGCGGCTGTGGGCGGAGGATGGAGCCATCCTAATCCATACAGCGCATATCCCCAGCCGTAACCGGGACATCTGCGCCAGCGGCGTGAAATGGATAAGAAATCTACCTCTGGCGCAGGTAACACCAGCGCTGCCCGCTACTTTTTACATAGCAAAGCAGTCTTGCAACCGGATCAGGACAGCAGCCGGTCGCAATGCTCGCGGGTGTTGGCGGCGTAGGCCGCGGAGCCCGGCGCATTGGCTTCGGCGGCATCGCTGGCGCTGGCCAGGCGGTGCCAGGTGGAGCGCATGATGTCGCTGTCCTGCTGGCCGTCGGCAATGCCTTGCAGCTCGCGCACGCGGCGCAAGTCGGCCGCGCCCAGCGGGTTCTGCTCGATCAGATCGACCAGCTGGTCCAGCCATTGGTGGGCCGGCATCCATTCACCGGCCATGGGGTTGTACAGGCGCGCGGCCATGCCGTCGCGGCAGGCCAGGAAGCGGCTGACGCGGTCGGTGTTGTAGGGGATGTGGATGGTCGGCAGCTGCAGCTTGCCGCTCAGCGCCAGGGCCGCGCAGCCGCGGGTCAGCGCTGCCAGCGATACGCCTTTTTGCATGCGCAGCGGGGTGTCGAAGACCCGCACTTCGACGGTGCCGAACTCGGGCTTGGGCCGCACGTCCCAGTAAATGTCCTTCAGCGACTTGGCCAGGCCGGAGGCAAAAATCTCGTCGGTGATGCGTTCGAACTCGGTCCAGTCGGCCACCTTGGGCATGGGGCCGCCGTAGGGGTAGACCAGCGGTTCCAGCGGCCGTGCCGAGCAGAAGCCGGTGTCCACGCCCTGCTGGAACGGCGACGCGGCCGACAGCGCGATGAACAGCGGGGTCAGGCTCTGCAGCACATTCGCCACCTGGATCGCCTCGGCCTTGCCGGGCATGCCGACGTGCACGTGCATGCCGTAGGTGGAGAAGCGCTTGGGCAGGAAGCCGTACTTGGACTCCAGCTCGTGGGCGCGGTCGGTGGGGGTGAATTCACGCTCGTTCCAGAACTGCAGGATGTGGGTGCCACCGCCGCGCAGGTTCAGGCCCTTGGCCTGGGCGATGTCCTTCAATGTGCTGACCAGCTTGCGCGACTCGACTTCCATCTCGTCGGAATCTTCGTGGATGGAGGACGTGACCTCGATGGTGGAGAGCGTGGCCTCCAGCGCATAGCGTTCGATCTCGGGCAGTTTCTCCAATTCGCTCCACAGCTCGCCACTCGACGGGGAGAGTGAGCCGGTGGCATCGTCCACGATCTGCAGCTCTAGCTCCATCCCGAAAGTGAGTGCTTTTGAGTGGTGGAATTGCATGTTTATGGTCCTTTTGAAGGCTCGCTGTGTGCCGGGTGATGGGCCGACGGCCGGTGTCACCTGGGTGCAAGCCGTGGTTTTGAAATGACGGCTGGACTGTGCCAGCACATCGCACGCGGGCTCTGTGCGAAAGCGCACACGGCGCCACGTGCCGGAGATGCATGTTACTTGGAGGTGGAAGCCAAATTACCACCCGCAATAGCTACATTTTTTGCAACAAAATGTTAGCAATTAAATATGCCGCTAGCGCTTATAGCTACTGCATTAGCAGCTACACTAAATATAGCAACTAGATGGCACACGAACGAAAGCCTACAAACCGCACATCGTCGCCCGGCAAGGCGAAGCCGCGGAACTTCGGGTGCTTCATGCGCGCGCGGGTGGCAAACGAGGCGCCGCGCAGCACCCGGGCCCGGCCAAACCAGGGTACGGAATAAGCCATCCACGGGTCGGCACTGAAGCCCGGCCAGGGCACCAGGCTGCTGGCCGTCCACTCATGCACATCGCCCCAGCGGAAGCCCTGGCTGGCAGCCCCCAGCGCCGCCCGCTCCCATTCCTGCTCACTGGGCAGGCGCCGGCCGGCCCAGCGGCACCAGGCATCGGCCTCCCACCAGGCCATGTGCATGGCCGGCTGCTGGCCGGCGAGCCGCGTGCGCGCGCCAAACCGGGTCTGCAGCACGGCGCCGCTGGCCACGCCGATCTGGTCCACATAGCGCGGGCCGCGCCGCCCCTCCCCTTCGGCCAGGGTTTGCAGCCAGGCCCAGCCGGCCGGATGCCACCAGTCGGCGTTGTCGTAGCCCTCATCGTCGACAAACTCGACGAACTGGGCCCAGCTCACCGGCTGGGCGTCGATCTCGAAGCCGGGCACCGCCACCGGGTGCGCCCATTTTTCGTTGTCGAACACAAAGCCGCCGCGCTCCGAGCCCAACTGCCACTCGCAGGCCGGCAGCGGCAAGGGTGGGCGCAGCTGCATGCTGCCGGGCAGGGGCAGATGCAGCGGGATGCCGTGGATCTGCGCCAGGGTGATCAGTTGCTCGCCGCGTAGGTCTTCGTGGAACAGCGCTAGGCGGTAGAAGTACAGGGCCTCGTCGGACTCCGGCGTCTTCTCCAGCAGCTCCAGCGTGCTCTCCAGGGTGTTCAGCAGAAAGTGCTTGGTGGTGGCCAGGTCGGGCCCGGCCAAGGCCACCCGGCGCTGCATCTGCTCGGCGTTCCACCACTGGTCGGCATGCGGCTCGATGGAGGCCAGCCGGGTCGGCTGGAACGCGCAGGCCGTGCCGCGGCTGCGCTGGGTGTTGCGGCCCAGCCAGGCCTCGGCCATCCAGCCGATGTGGCCGGCCAGCCAGCGCGGCTGCAGCCCGCCCTGGGCAATCGGCGGTGCCGACTCGAACTGGTCCAGCAGATGCAGCGTGTGGTTGCGCGCATCCATCAGCGCCAGCGACAGCAGGTCGCGGCCGGCCTGGCGCATGGCAGGCGAATCGATCGAGGCCAAAGGGGTGGATACGGGAGGCATGGATATTCCGGAAAGCGGTCTCCAGCAGTTCAAAGGCGCTGTGCGCATCTCACCACAGCTTGGGCTGCGCCCGCAAGGGTAAACCCAAGCTTTTCAGGCACCGGCGCCACGGGAGCCAAGGTTATCATCTCGGGCCTCAGCGCTGCGGTGCGGCATACGCTGCGAGGCCATGGCTGTTACCCCGTTGTTTTTACCCCGTTTCCCTGGAGATCTACTGTGTCCGTACTCCTCAAACTCGCACTCGGCATGGATTGGATCAGCCAGCAGATGGGCCGCCTGGCCGCCTGGACGGTACTGGCCGCCGCACTGATCTCGGCTGGCAATGCCTTTGTCCGCTACGGCCTGGACATCAGCTCCAACGGTTGGCTGGAAATCCAGTGGTACATGTTTGCCACCACGGTGATGCTGGGCGCACCAGTGGTGCTCAAGCTCAACGAACATGTGCGCGTCGACATCTTCTACGGCAAGCTCAAGGGCAACGGCCCGGTCTATGTGGATTTGTTCGGCCTGATCGCCTTTTTGCTGCCGGTGATGGCCACGATTGCCTGGCTCAGCTGGCCGCTGTTCATCGGCATGTTCCGCTCGGGCGAAATGTCGAACAATGCCGGCGGCCTGATCCGCTGGCCGGCCATGATGCTGCTGCCGCTAGGCTTTGCGCTGATGTTTCTGCAAGGCCTGTCCGAAGTCATCAAGCGCATTGCCTACCTGCAAGGCAAGTTCCAGATGGACATGCACTACGAAAAGCCGGTGCAATGAACGCGCTCCAGCCTCCAAGATTTAACGCTTTTCGGGATACAACATGCTGATGGAAAATTTTGCGCCGATGATGTTCGGCGGGCTGGTGCTGATCATGCTGATCGGCTTCCCTGTGGCCTTTTCGCTGTCCGCGCTGGGCATGGCTTCGGGCCTGTTTGCGATCCAGATGGGCTGGTTTCCGGCGGTGTTCATGGAGAACCTGCCGATCAACATCTTCGGCATCTTGTCGAACGACCTGCTGCTGGCGATTCCGTTCTTCACCTTCATGGGCGCGATCCTGGAGAAATGCGGCCTGGCCGAAGACATGCTGGATTCGATGGGCCAACTGTTTGGCACCGTCAAGGGCGGCCTCGGCTATTCGGTGATCATCGTCGGCTTCATCCTGGGCGCGATCACCGGCACGGTGGCCGGCCAGGTGATCGCCATGGCGCTGATCTCGCTGCCGGTGATGATCCGCTACGGCTACAACATGCGCTACGCCACCGGCGTGCTGGCGGCCTCCGGCACCATCACCCAGCTGGTGCCGCCCTCGCTGGTGCTGATCGTGATGGCCGACCAATTGGGCCGCTCGGTGGGCGACATGTACCGCGGCGCCTGGGGCCCGTCCATCCTGCAGGTGCTGATTTTTGCGGCCTATACCTTCATGCTGGGCGTCTTCAAGCCGCACCACATCCCTGGCATCCCCAAGACCGCGCGCACGCTGAGCGGCCCCAAGCTGTGGGCCAAGTGCCTGCGCGGCATCATTCCATCAGCGATCCTGATCTTCGCGGTGCTGGGTTCGATGGGCGGCCTGCCGGGCATTGATACCGCCATCGCCACACCGACCGAAGCCGGCGCCATGGGTGTGGTGGGTGCGCTGGTGCTGGCCGCGATCCACAAGCGGCTGACCATGGCACTGATCTGGGAAGCCATGGTCGGCACCATGCGGCTGACCGCCATGGTGGTGTTCATCCTGATCGGCGCGCGGGTGTTCTCCATGGTGTTCCAGGGCGTGGATGGCGCCAAGTGGGTCGAGCACCTGCTGACCGGCCTGCCCGGCGGCCAGATCGGCTTCCTGATCGTCGTCAATCTGTTCATCTTCTTCCTGGCCTTCTTCCTCGACTTCTTCGAGATCGCCTTCATCATCTTGCCGATGCTGGGCCCGGTGGCGGCCAAGCTGGGCATCGACCTGGTGTGGTTCGGCGTGCTGCTGTGCGTGAACATGCAGACCAGCTTCATGCACCCGCCGTTCGGCTTTGCGCTGTTCTATCTGCGCGGTATTGCCGACACGCTATTCAAGGAAAAGCGGATCGAGAAGCCCATCAAGTCCAGCGACATCTACATGGGTGCTATCCCCTGGGTGCTGATGCAGGTGATCCTGGTGGCCATCGTGATCTTTGTGCCGCAGACCGTCACCATGTTCCTGCCCAAAGAAGTGAAGATCGACACCGAGCAAATCCAGATCGACGTGCCCGACAACGACATGCAGCAGTCCAGCGGCAGCAGCGGCGAAAACCCGTTTGGCGACGCGCCCGCCGCCGACGCGCCTGAGGCCGCGGCTTCGCAGCCCGAAGCCGAGAAGAAATAAGCTTGGGCCCCGCTCCTTTCCGCTTCGTGCCGGGCCAGGGCAGCCCGGTGGAAGCCGCCGCCTTCTCCCCGCTGTTCAAGCTGCTGGCCACGGCCATCGTTGGCGGTTGCGCCGTCTGGCTGACCCAGTTGCTGACCAGCGGCGTGCTGGGCACGGCGCGCACCACCGGCGTGGTCTGGTTTGTCGCCGGCCTGGCGATGATGGGCTGGACCTGGTGGCACATCCTGCGTAGCCGCACCCGCATCAGCAGCGAAGGCCTGTTCCAGGGCTGGATCTGGGACAAGCAGATGCCCTTCGACGACCTGGCCTACGGCAAGCTGATCCGCATACCCGGCCTGGACTGGCTGATTGCGCCGCGCCTGTATGTGCGCACGCTGATGGGCAAGTTCATGGTGTTCTACGGCGCCAGCCCCGAGCTGGTGGCCGAGTTCGAGCGCATCGTCAAAGAACTGAAGGCTTTTCGGCAACTCTGAATAACAGCGATGCCCAACAAAAAACCGCGCCGAGGCGCGGTTTTTTGTTGGCAAGGCAGGCGCAGCACGCTGCGCCTGGACCAGCCTACAGCTTGATACTTTGCATGTAGCTGTCGAAACGGCCTTCGGCCACGCGGAACCAGGCCACCTGGTTGCGCTGGAAGGCGCGGAAGTCGGCGAAGATCTTCTTCCACTCGGGGCTCTTGGCGTCGTTCTCTTCGTAGACCTGTTGCGCAGCCTTGAAGGATGCGTCCAGGATTTCCTTGGAGAACGGCAACAGCTTTACCTTGGCGCCGATCAGCTGCTTCAGCGCTTCAGGGTTGCGGGCGTCGTACTTGGCCAGCATGTCGACAGCAGCCACGGTGGTGGCAGCTTCCACGATCGCCTTGTTTTCGGGCGACAGCGCGTCAAACGCCTTGCGGTTGATGAAGAAGTCGACCTCCGGGCCGCCCTCCCACCAGCCGGGGTAGTAGTAGTGCGGCGCAACCTTGGCAAAGCCGAGCTTCTGGTCGTCGTACGGACCCACCCATTCGGCCGCGTCGATCGTGCCTTTTTCGAGCGCCTGGTAGATTTCGCCACCGGGAATGCTCTGCGGCACCACGCCCATCTTGGCCATCACCTCACCCACCAAGCCGCCACCCAGACGCATCTTCAGGCCCTTCAGGTCGGCAACGGTTTTCACTTCCTTGCGGAACCAGCCACCCATCTGGGTGCCGGTATTGCCGCCGGCGTAGCTGACCATGCCGTAGTTGCCGTAGAACTCGTTCATCAGCTTGCGGCCGTTGCCGTGCATCATCCAGGCGTTCATCTGGCGCGCGTTCATGCCGAAAGGAATGGCGGCACCGATGGCGAAGGCCGGGTTCTTGCCGTAGAAGTAGTAGGGCACGGTGTGGCACATCTCGACCGAGCCTTGCTGCACGCCGTCGACCACGCCGAACGGAGGCATCAGCTCGCCGCCGGCATGCACCGAGATTTCAAACTTGCCGCCCGACATGGCCTTGACCGCATTGGCAAACACCTCGGCAGCGCCGTAAATCGTGTCCAGCGGCTTGGGGAAGCTGGAGGCCAGACGCCAGCGAACGGCGGCCTGGGCATGCACTGCGGGCGCCATGCCCGCGGCCAGCACGCCTGCGATGCCCGAATGTTTGATAAGGGAACGACGGTCCATTTGAATTAACTCCCGTAGATAGATTGAAATCCACCGTTCAGAAGGAACGGCAGAGACTGCAAGTCAGCGCCGATTGTAAGAAGTCGCAACTACCGAATTCCTGCGGGTTTTCCCCTGCGCCCATGCGGCTCTATTGCTACAAATTAAATAGCTGGCAGCGCTTATCCTGCCTGCGCAGAACGACTCTTTTTCTTAAATCCAAGCGCCTGCAACAGCGGTTTGCCCATGGGCTTCATATTTGTTCGTAGTTAACAAACTCCGAATCAATCGTTCCCTTTGCGCCCCACCCCCTCTACATTCGCCGACTTGCCTGGCCGCGATGCAGCGCCAGGGCCGACAGAAAGTGAAACCATGACGACCTTATTTGATGCAGAGGCCCCAACCGCGGTGCAGGCACTGGAAATCCGCCCCTTCGACGCCCCGCTGGGCGCCGAGGTGCTGGGCCTCGACCTGTCGCGCCCGCTGGCGGCCGAGGACTTTGCGCGCATCCACCGCGCCCACCTGGAACACCACGTGCTGGTGTTCCGCGACCAGCGCATCACGCCGCAGCAGCAGGTGGACTTCAGCGCCCGCTTCGGCCCGTTGCAGATCCATGTGCTGAAGGGCTTTCAGCTGCAAAACCATCCCGAGATTCTGATCGTCTCCAACATCAAGGAAAACGGCCAGCCCATCGGCCTGGGCGACGCCGGTGCCTACTGGCACTCCGACCTGTCGTACAAAGAGAAACCCAGCCTGGGCTCGCTGCTGCACGCGCAAGAGCTGCCCAGCGAAGGCGGCGACACCTTGTTCGCCAACCAGCATACCGCATGGGACACCTTGCCCGCCGCGCTGCAAAACGCCGTAGCCGGCCTGCGCGCCGAACATTCATATTTGGCCAAATACGAGGAGCTGCGCGCCCGCAACCCCTGGCGCCCCAAGCTCACGCAAGCCCAGCTGGACGAGGTTCAGCCCGCCGTCCATCCCGTCGTGCGTACGCATCCCGAGAACGGCCGCAAGGCGCTGTTCGTCAGCGAACATTTCACGACGCGCATCGTCGGCATTCCCGAAGACGAAAGCCGCGCCCTGCTGGATGAGTTGTTCGCCCACACCTCGCGCGCCGAGCTGGTCTACCGCCACGCCTGGCAGCCACACGACATGGTGTTCTGGGACAACCGCTCCGTCACCCATCTGGCCGCCGGCACGCCCGACGAACTGCGCCGCAAGCTCTACCGCACCACCATCGAAGGCAATGCGCCTTTCTAATATTTGACTCCCAGGATTTCCATGCCATTCACTCTTACCCGCCTCGTCGCCGGCCTGGCTCTCGCCAGCGCCACCCTGCTGGCCCAGGCCGAAGGCCGCATCAGCATCGCCCAGCAATTCGGCATCGGCTACCTGGTGCTCGACGTGGTGCAAGACCAGAAGCTGATCGAAAAACACGGCAAGGCCCAGGGCCTGGATATCGATGTGGACTGGAGCCAGATCTCCGGCGCCACCGCGATGAACGAAGCCCTGCTGGCGAACGCGCTGGACGTGGTCTCCGCCGGCGTGCCGCCAATGCTGACGCTGTGGGACCGCACCAAGGGCCGGCAGAACGTCAAGGCCGTGGCCGCGCTCGGCTCACTGCCCAACTACCTGATCAGCAACAACCCGAAAGTGAAGACGCTGAAGGACCTGAGCGACAAGGACCGCATCGCCGTGCCGGCGGCAGGCACCGGCTTCCAGTCGCGCACCCTGCAGATCGAAACCGCCAAGCTCTACGGCAAGGACGACTTCAAGCGCTTCGACAATATCTCGGTGAGCCTGGCCCACCCCGACGCTACTGCTGCGCTGATGGCCGGCGGCTCGGAGATCAACACGCATTTCTCCAGCGCGCCCTTCTACTACCAGGCGCTGGAGAACAAGGCCGTGCACAAGGTCATCAGCTCCTATGACATTCTGGGTGGCCCGGCCACCTTCAATGTGCTGTACACCACGCAGAAATTCCACGACGAGAACCCGAAGACCTACAAGGCCTTCTATGCCGCGCTGGTCGAGGCCTCGCAGTTCATCAAGGCGAACAAAACCAAGGCGGCAGAGACCTTTATCCGGGTGCAGAAATCCAAGCTGCCGCTGGACTTCGTGCGCAAGATTGTGGAGGACCCGGAGAACGACTTCACCATCTCGCCATTCCGCACCTATGTGTATGCCGACGAGCTGAACAAGCTGGGCGTGCTGAAGAACCGCGCGGCTTCGTGGAAAGACTATTTCTTCGAAGAAGCCTACGCCCAGCCAGGCAGCTGAGCACGCCATGGCCACCGTGACCGCTTTGAAATCTGCCTCTGACACCCCGCTGCTGGAAGTCGACGGCGTCAGCCTCGAATACCGCACGCCAGCCCGGGTGGTGCGTGCCACCCACCAGGTCAGCCTGAACGTGTATGAGGCCGACCGCTTCGTGCTGCTGGGAGCCTCCGGCTGTGGCAAATCGACGCTGCTGAAAGCCATGGCTGGCTTCATTGCACCAGTCGAAGGCGAGATCCGCATCGCCGGCCGCAAGGTGACCCAGCCCGGCCCGGACCGCATTGTCGTGTTCCAGGAATTCGACCAGTTGCCGCCGTGGAAGACCGTGCTCGACAACGTGGCGTTTCCGCTGCTGGCCTCGCGCACGCTGGGCAAGAAAGAAGCCCACGAACGTGCGCTGCACTATCTGGCCAAAGTCGGTCTCTCGGCTTTCGCCAAGGCCTATCCGAACACCTTGTCGGGCGGCATGAAGCAGCGCGTGGCGATTGCCCGCGCGCTGGCCATGCAGCCCAAGGTGCTGCTGATGGACGAACCGTTTGCCGCGCTCGACGCATTGACCCGCCGCAAGATGCAGGAAGAGCTGCTGGCGCTGTGGGACGAGGTGCGCTTCACCCTGGTCTTCGTGACCCACTCGATCGAAGAAGCGCTGGTCGTCGGCAACCGCATCGGCCTGCTGTCGCCGCATCCGGGCCGGGTCCGCGCCGAGATCAACAGCCACGACTTCGGCATGCACAGCCAGGGCGGAGCCGAGTTCCAGGCCGCCGCGCAGCGTATCCACCGCCTGCTGTTCAACGAAGAAGTAGACGGCAGCCCGACCCCTGCCAATGAATTGCCCCGAAAGATTGCATGACTGCGCTGAACCCGCCCATCCGGGCCGAATACGAACGCGTGCTGGAGGCACTGCCCGACACCCATGTGGAACGCCTGCTGCCCTGGACCGCCCGCGTCTGGGACCAAGCCTGGCTGCGCCGTGGCCTGATCCTGCTGGCACTGCTGATCCTCTGGGAAATCGTGGCCCGCATCCAGAACAACGACCTGCTGCTGCCCACCGCGCTGCAGACTGCGCACGCGCTGGTCGACGGCCTGGCCAGCGGTGAACTCATCACCAAGACCCGCATCTCGCTGAGCCTGCTGCTGCAAGGCTATATCGGCGGTGTGATTGCCGCGTTTGTACTGACGACGCTGGCGGTGTCCACCCAGCTGGGCCGCGATCTGCTGGCGACGCTGACCGCCATGCTGAACCCGCTGCCCGCCATCGCGCTGTTGCCGCTGGCCCTGCTGTGGTTTGGCCTGGGCCAGGGCAGCCTGGTGTTCGTACTGATCCATTCGGTACTGTGGCCGCTGGCCTTGAACACCTACGCCGGCTTCCAGGCCGTGCCAGAGACGCTGCGCATGGCCGGCCGCAACTACGGGCTGAAGGGCTTGCGCTATGTGCTGCAGATCCTGGTGCCGGCGGCGCTGCCGTCCATCCTGGCCGGGCTGAAGATCAGCTGGGCTTTTGCCTGGCGCACCTTGATCGCGGCCGAGCTGGTGTTCGGCGCATCCTCGGGCAAGGGCGGCCTGGGCTGGTTCATCTTCCAGAACCGCAATGAGCTATTCACCGACCGGGTATTCGCCGGCCTGGTGATGGTCATCGCCATCGGCCTGCTGGTGGAAAGCCTGGTGTTCCAGACGCTGGAGCGCGTCACCGTGCGCCGCTGGGGCATGCAGCGCTAAGCCATGGCAGATACTCAGTCGCCCGCGCTGTTCGCGGAGGATTTTGGCGCATTCACGCCCACCGTTCTGTCTGTCGCCGCAGCACTGGCGGCGACCGCAGCCGCACGTGACAAGACCGGCGGCACGGCACTGGCTGAGCGCCAGCTGCTGCGCGACAGCGACCTGCTGACACTGGCGGTACCGCAGGCCTTCGGCGGCCAAGGCGCCACGTGGCCGCTGATCTTCCGCATCGTGCGGCGTCTCGCGCAGGCCGATAGCTCGCTCGCCCACTTGTTCGGCTTCCAGCAGCTGCAAGTGGCCAGCGTGCTGCTGTTTGGCTCGCCGGCGCAGCAGGACCGCTGGCTGGGCGCGACCGTGGGCCAGAACTGGTTCTGGGGCAATGCGGTGAATGCGCGCGACACCCGGCTGCAGGTCACGCGTACCGAGGGCGGCTGGCTGCTGGGCGGCATCAAGGCCTTCTGCTCGGGCGCGCGGGGCTCGGACGTACTGAACGTGTCGGTCGCCACCGGCCCCGAGCCGACCGACAGGCTCTACCTGGTGCTACCCACAAACCGCGCCGGCATCCAGGTGAATGCCGACTGGGACAACATGGGCCAACGCCAGACCGATAGCGGCACGGTCGAGTTCAAGCAGGTGTTCGCCGCCGACCACGAGGTGTTAGGCCCACCCGGTGCGGCCTCCAGCCCGCGGGCCACGCTGCGCAACATCATCGGCCAGGTCATCCTCACCGAGATCTACCTGGGTAACGCCCAGGGCGCGCTGGTCGAAGCGATTGACTATTTGCGCACCCAGACCCAGCCCTGGGTGATGGCTGGCGTGGATCGGTCTGTGGACGACCCGCTGCTGCAGCTGCGCACCGGCGAGATGTGGGCCACACTACGCGCCGCGGTGGCGCTGGCCGAAGAAGCCAATGCCGCGTTCCAGCGTGCCTGGGAACAAGGCCTGGCGCTGACCGAGGCCCAGCGCGGCGAGGTCGGCATGCTGGTGGCGGCCGCACGCGCCACCGCCGCAAAGGCCGCGCTGCAGATCACCTCGCAGATTTTTGAATTGATGGGCGCCCGGGCCACGACGGCCCGCTACGGCTTTGACCGCTACTGGCGCAATGTGAGGGTGCACACCCTGCACGACCCGCTGGACTACCGCAGCAAGGAAATGGGCCGCTGGCTGTTTACCGCCGAGCCGCCAAATCCCTACGGCTACGGCTGAAACCGCTTACGCTACCAATTTAAGAGCAGACTTCGCAGTACTTACCTGCGCGGGAAAGCGTTTTTCTATAGAGGCCTCAATTCCGGCGGCGTCCAGGCCTTGCATGGCCATCAGCTTGACCGGGTCGCCGTGCTCGATGAAGGTATCGGACAAGCCTAGCTGCAGCACCGGCACGATGATGCCCGCAGCCTGCAGTGCTTCCAGCACCGCGCTGCCAGCGCCGCCCATCACGGCGCCGTCTTCCACCGTCACCAGCGCAGCATGGCTGCCGGCGACCTGCAGCAGCAGTTCCACGTCCAGCGGCTTGGCCCAACGCATGTTCACCACAGTGGCGTCAAACTTCTCGGCCACGGCCAGCGCCGGGTATAGCAAGGTACCGAAGGCCAGAATGGCGATGCCCGAAGCCTGTTTGCTATGGCGGCGAATTTCACCTTTGCCATACGGCAGCGGCTGCAGGCCGGCTTCCATGGCCGTGCCGGCACCGGCGCCCCGCGGGTAGCGTACGGCTACCGGGTTGTCTTGCGCAAACGCGCTGCTCAACAGGCGGCGGCATTCGTTCTCGTCGGCCGGGCAGGCCACACCCATGTTCGGGATGCAGCGCAGGAACGGGATATCGTAAGCCCCCGCATGGGTGGCACCATCGGCACCCACCAATCCGGCGCGGTCGAGTGCGAACACCACCGGCAGATTCTGCAAGGCCACGTCGTGGATCAACTGGTCATAGGCGCGCTGCAAGAAGGTCGAGTAGATCGCCACCACCGGCTTCAGGCCTTCGCAGGCCATGCCGGCGGCAAAGGTCACCGCATGCTGCTCGGCAATGCCTACGTCGTAGTAGCGCTGGGGATAGCGTTTTTCAAACTCCACCAAGCCCGAGCCTTCGCGCATCGCGGGGGTAATGCCGACCAGGCGCTGGTCCTGGGCAGCCATGTCGCACAGCCAGCTGCCGAACACCTGGGTGAAGGTCGGTTTGCCGGCGCCGCTGGCCTTTTGCAACCCCACTGCCGGGTCGAACTTACCCGGGCCGTGATAGGCCACCGGATCGGCCTCAGCCAGCTTGTAGCCCTGGCCCTTCTTGGTGACCACGTGCAGGAACTGCGGGCCGGTCAGGTGCTTGATGTTTTCCAGGGTCGGGATCAGCGACTCCAGGTCATGGCCATCGATAGGCCCGATGTAGTTGAAGCCGAACTGCTCGAACAGCGTGGCGGGCACCACCATGCCCTTGGCGTGCTGCTCCAGCCGCCGGGCCAGCTCGAACAAGGGCGGCGCGCCTTTGAGCACCTGTTTGCCAACGTTCTTGGCCGCGGCGTAGAACTGCCCGCTCATCAGCTGCGCCAGGTAGCGGTTCAGCGCGCCCACCGGCGGGCTGATGCTCATGTCGTTATCGTTCAGTATCACCAGCAGATTGCAGTCGCAAACGCCGGCGTTGTTCAGCGCCTCGAAGGCCATGCCGGCGCTCATCGCACCGTCGCCGATGATGGCCACGCTATGGCGTTGCTCGCCCTTTTGCTTGGCCGCCATGGCCATGCCCAAGGCAGC
Organism: Rhodoferax sp. OV413; assembly: GCF_900104385.1. GTDB lineage: Bacteria > Pseudomonadota > Gammaproteobacteria > Burkholderiales > Burkholderiaceae_C > Rhodoferax_B. Next base: position 96,246 of record NZ_FNJA01000003.1, read on the forward strand.
GGAGATCGAGGTGCTGGAATGCGCGGTGCCGAACGCGTCGAACGGGCTTTCCGAACGGGTCGGGAAGCCCGACAAACCGCCCAGCTGGCGTAGCGAGGCCATGCGGTCACGCCGGCCGGTAAGGATCTTGTGCGGATAAGTCTGGTGGCCCACGTCCCATACCAGCCGGTCTTCGGGAGTGTTGAACACGTAGTGCAGCGCCACCGTCAGTTCCACCGTGCCCAGGTTCGAGCTCAGATGGCCGCCGGTTTTGGACACGCTATCGATCACGAAGGCACGCAGCTCGTCGGCCAGCGGCTTCAGCTCGGCACGCGGCAGGCGGCGCAGATCGGCCGGGTCGTTGATGGTTTCCAGCAGTGGGTAAGACGCAGGGTTCATAGTTTTTTCTTCAAGTGGCTACCGTCTAGCTAGACCGGTTGACCACCATATCTGCCAGCGCGCGCAGCGCCTGGGTGTTGGGTAAGTCGCTGGCGTCCAGCGCATGCAGCGCCTGGGCCAGCAGCTCCTGGGCGTAGGCCAGCGAACGGTCGAGGCCTAGCAGCGAGACGTAGGTAGGTTTGTCCTGGGCGGCATCCTTGCCTGCGGTTTTGCCCAGGGTGGCGGAGTCGGCGGTCACATCCAGGATGTCGTCGACCACCTGGAAGGCCAGGCCCAGGGCCGCGCCATAGGTTTGCAGCGCGGTGTGGGTAGCCAGGGGCAGAGCACGGGCCGTGCAGACCGCGCCCATCATCACGCTTCCCTGCAGCAGGGCGCCGGTCTTCAGGCGGTGCATACAGCGCAGCTCGTCTTCGGTCAGCGCCAGGCCAATGCTGGCCAAGTCGATGGCCTGGCCGCCGGCCATTCCCTGGTAGCCCGCGGCTTGGGCCAGCAGGCGGCACAGCGTGGCCTGCACGCTGGCCGGGGCCTCGCTGTCGGCCGGGGTTAGCAGTTCGAACGCCAGGGCTTGCAGGGCGTCGCCGGCCAGCAAAGCCTGGGCTTCGCCGAACTGCACATGCACCGTGGGCTTGCCGCGGCGCAGGATGTCGTTGTCCATGCACGGCATATCGTCGTGCACCAGGGAATAGGCGTGGATCAGCTCTACTGCGCAGGCAGCGCGCAGGGCCGCATCGTTCAGCCCCAGCGTGGCGGCAGCGGGTTCGCCGGTAGCCACGGCTTCGCGGGCAGCCAGTACCAGCAGCGGGCGCAGGCGCTTGCCGCCGTCCAGCACCGCGTAGCGCATGCCTTCGCGCAGGGCGGCCGGGGCCGGGTGTTCGGCATCGACCACGCCGCCGGCGGCGACCCAGTCGCTCAGGGCCTGCTCGACCCGGGCCAGCTCGGTCGCGCTCCAGCGCGGCAAATCAAATACCGCGGCGCTCATTCTTGGGTCCAGGGTTTGAGCACGCCTTGGTCCAGCACCTTGATCTGCTGTTCCACCGCCTCCAGTTTGTCGCGGCAAAACTGCAGCAGCTGGGCGCCCCGCTGGTAGCCGCCGAGCAGTTGCTCCAGCGGCAGCTGGCCCGATTCAAGCTGGCCGACCAGCTGCTCCAGCTCGATCTGGGCGGCTTCGTAGCTGGTGGGCAAGGCCGCCGGGGAAGCGGTTGTATCAAGTTTGGCGGCGGCCTTGGGCATGGATGAGGCGGTCAATCGAATGTAAAGGGAGCATGAATTTTACGGGCTGGCGCCGAGATAGCGCCGCCGGCCGAGCAAATCCACCCCGGCGGCTACAATCACCCCTCTTTTCGCCAACGGTTGGTACGCCCATCCAACCCTGCCGAAGCCTTTTCCCGCGCGAGTTTCTCGCGTCTAACCTGCCCCTTCATAGGGGGAGTCTCTAGGTCAGGACAACCATGTCTGATTTAAGTCTTCAACTGCAGCAGGCCGCAAGCCAACTACCAGTTTCAAGCTATTTTGATAACGCGCTGTTCCAGCGCGAGGTCGCCACTATTTTCCAGCGGGGGCCACGCTATGTCGGCCACACACTGGCCGTACCCGAGCTGGGCGACTACTACGCCCTGCCGCAGGAGGGCGAAGGCCGGGTGCTGACCCGTACGTCGCGCGGCGTGGAGCTGGTGTCCAACGTCTGCCGGCACCGCCAGGCGGTAATGCTCAAGGGCCGGGGTTCGCTGAACACCACCCAGCAAGGCAGCGCGGGCGGCAACATCGTCTGCCCGCTGCACCGCTGGACTTACAGCGGCGGCAATGGCTCGCCCACCGGCACCCTGCTGGGCGCGCCGCATTTCGCCCAAGACCCCTGCCTGAACCTGAACCAGTACCCGCTGCAAGAGTGGAACGGCCTGCTGTTTGAAGGCTCCAGGGATGTCAAAGCCGACCTGGCCGGCATGGGACCGATCGCCGACCTCGACTTTACCGGCCACGTGCTCGACCACGTGGAGCTGCACGAGTGCGACTACAACTGGAAGACCTTCATCGAGGTCTACCTGGAGGACTACCACGTAGGTCCGTTCCACCCAGGCCTCGGCGGATTCGTCACCTGCGACGACCTGCAATGGGAATTCAAGGACAACTACTCGGTGCAGACCGTCGGCCTGGCCCAGCGCCTGGGCGCGGCCGGCAGCCCGGCCTACCAGCGCTGGCAGGATGCGCTCAAACAGTACAACCAGGGCGCCGCCCCTAAGCACGGCGCGATCTGGCTGACCTACTACCCGAACGTGATGGTCGAGTGGTATCCGCACGTGCTCACCGTGTCCACGCTGCACCCCATCGGGCCGCAGAAGACGCTGAACATGGTGGAGTTCTACTACCCCGAAGAAATCGCCGCCTTCGAGCGTGACTTCGTCGAGGCCCAGCAGGCCGCCTATATGGAAACCTGCGTGGAAGACGACGAGATCGCCCTGCGCATGGACGCGGGCCGCAAGGCCTTGCTGCAGCGCGGCGACAACGAGGTCGGCCCCTACCAGAGCCCGATGGAAGACGGCATGCAGCACTTCCACGAGTGGTACCGGCGCGCGATGGACGCCTCTACGCTATAACTTCCATAGCTGCTAGCGCAGTTTCTGCCTGCGCCAGCGGCCTATTTCTTTTAAATTTCTAGAAAGCGCGCCCATGCAGGCCTTGTGGATGGTTTTGGCGGCCTTTGTGTTTGCCAGCATGGGGGTCTGCGTGAAGATCGCCTCTGCCGACTTCAACTCCGCCGAGCTGGTGTTCTACCGGGGCCTGATCGGCATGGCCTTTCTGGCCATCCTGGCGCGCGCCCAAGGTGTCAGCCTCAAGACCCGCTACCCCGGCATGCATGCCTGGCGCAGCACCATCGGCGTGTCCTCGCTGGGCGCCTGGTTCTATGCGATTGCCCACCTGCCACTGGCCACGGCCATGACGCTCAACTACATGAGCAGCGTGTGGATCGCCGCCTTCCTGGTCGGCGGCGCGCTGCTGGCCTGGCGCCCAGGCAGCGGCGCCACCCCGCTGCAGCAAGGCCCGCTGGTGCTGACAGTGATGGCCGGCTTTGTCGGCGTGGTGATGGTGCTACGCCCCAGCCTGGACCAGAACGAGATGTTCGCCGGCCTGATCGGCCTGCTGTCGGGCCTGGGCGCGGCCTTTGCCTACATGCAGGTGATGGCCTTGTCGCGCATCGGCGAGCCCGAGGCCCGCACGGTGTTCTACTTTGCCGTGGGTTCGGCCGTGGCGGGGGGTATCGGCATGCTGCTGGTCGGCCAGCAATCGGACTGGGACTGGGTGGCCGCGGCCTGGCTGCTGCCGATTGGCCTGCTGGCCGCCCTGGGCCAGCTGTTCATGACCCGCGCCTACTCGGGTGCCAAGACCGAGGGTGCGATGCTCACCGTGGCCAGCCTGCAGTATTCGGGTATCGTATTTGCCGCCATCTACAGCCTGGTGCTGTTTGGCGACCGCATCACCGCCATGGGCTGGGCCGGAATGGGGCTGATCACGGCCAGCGGCATTGCTGCCACCGTGCTGCGCTCGCGCGCCGCACCCAACGCCCCGGCCGAAGAACACTGAAAGGACAACGACTATGTACACCACCATTATTTCGGTAGACCAGCTGCAAGCCCTGGAGCACAGCGGCCAGCCTTACATGGTGTTTGACTGCAGCTTTGACCTGGTGCAGCCCGACGCGGGCGAACAGCAGTACCGCGCCGCCCACATCCCCGGTGCGGTGTACGCGCATTTGAACGACAACCTCAGCGCGCTGCACGGCAGTGCGGCCGAATCCGGTGGCCGCCACCCGCTGCCGCTGATGGAAGCCTTTGCCACCTGGCTGTCCAGCGTGGGCTTCTCCAACGACATGCAGGCCGTGGTCTACGACCGCAACGGCGTCAACTATGCGGGCCGCCTGTGGTGGATGCTGAAGTGGGCCGGCCATGCGGCCGTGGCAGTGCTCGACGGCGGGCTGCAGGCCTGGCAAGCTGCCGGCGGTGCAGTCAACACCGGCACCGAGCCCTCTAAATTCACAACAAACTTCGTTCCTTTGCAATCCCTGGCTGCACTGGTAGCTACAGAAACCGTAGCAAACAACCTGGGCCGCCCGACCCAGACCATCATCGACGCCCGCGCCACCGCGCGCTTCAAGGGCGAGGTCGAGCCGCTGGACCCGGTGGCCGGCCACATCCCCGGCGCGCTGAACCGCCCGTTCGGCCAGAACCTCGGCCCGGACGGCAAATTCAAACCCGCGGCCCAGCTGCGCGCCGAGTTCGAAGCCCTGCTGGGCAACCGCGACCCCGCCAGCGTGGTCCACCACTGCGGCAGCGGCGTCAGCGCCAACCCGAACCTGATCGCCATGGAAATCGCCGGCCTCGGCACCACCGGCCTGTACGCGGGCAGCTGGAGCGACTGGTGCAGCGACCCGTCGCGGCCTGTGGCAAAAGGGTAGCCAAAGGCTAAGTAAAGTAAAGCCGGTCATCGGCAGAGGCTGGGCTGGCGTTGCACACTCTGTGTGCCACACAACAGGAGTCTCGCCATGGGAAATCCGCCAATCCGTTGGGCCCCGCCCGCAATCGTGCTCAGCCTGCTGCTGGGCGCCTGCGCCAACCCGGGGCCTACGAAGCCGGTCGCCAGCAGCAGCGCCCGCCCGGCCCCGGTGGAGGCCTACAAGCTCACCAACCGCCTGACCTGGGGCGCCAACCTGGCGGCGGTGGACCAGGCTGAGTCCAACGGCCTGCCCAGCTACCTGGCCCAGCAGCTGCACCCCCAACCCGCCATCCTGCCGCCAGCGGTACAGCAGCAGATCGCCGCCATGACCATCAGCCAGCGCCCGCTGGACCAGCTGGCGCCCGACATGGAGCAGCGCAACAAGGCGGCCAACGCCACCTTCGACAAAGACGAAGACAAAAAAGCCGCCCAGCAGGCCTACCAGCAAGAGATGAACCGCCTGGCCCGCGAGTCCGCCACCCGGCACCTGCTGCGCGCGCTGTATTCGCCCAACCAGGTACAGGAGCAAATGACCTGGTTCTGGCTGAACCACTTCAACGTGCACATGTACAAGGCCAACCTGCGCGCGATGGTCGGCGACTACGAAGACACCGCCCTGCGCCCCTACGCCTTGGGCAAATTCCGCGACCTGCTGGGCGCCGTGGCCCACCACCCGGCCATGCTGCGCTACCTGGACAACGAACAAAACGCCGCGAACCGCATCAACGAAAACTACGCACGCGAGCTGATGGAGCTGCATACCCTGGGCGTGGGCGCCGGCTACACCCAGCAGGACGTGCAGGAAATGGCCCGCATACTCACCGGCGTGGGCGTGAACCTGGGCAGCGAGACCCCAAAAGTGCGCAAGGAACTGCAGGCCGACTATGTGCGCAAGGGCCTGTTCGAGTTCAACCCGAACCGGCACGACTATGGCGCCAAGACCCTGCTCGGCCAGCCGATCAAGGCCCGTGGCCTGGCCGAGCTGGACGAAGCGCTGGACCGCCTGGCCCGCCACCCCGCCACCGCCCACTTCATCAGCCGCAAGCTCGCTCAGTACTGGCTGAGCGACACGCCGCCACCCGAACTGGTGGAGCGCATGGCGCAGAGCTTTCTGCGCAGCGACGGCGACATCGCCGTGACGCTGCAAACCCTGCTGTCCTCGCCCGAATACGCGCAGGGTGCGGGGCAGAAGTTCAAGGACCCGATCCATTACGTGGTATCCGCCGTGCGGCTGGCGTATGACGACAAGCCTATCCTCAACGTCGGCCCCATGCTCACCTGGCTGAACCGCATGGGCCAGCCGCTGTACGGCCGGCAAACGCCCGACGGCTATGCGCTGGACACCGCCGCCTGGTCCAGCCCCGGCCAGATGGCCACCCGCTTCGAGATCGCCAAGGCCATAGGCTCGGGCAACGCCGGCCTGTTCAAGACCGAGGGCCCGCAGCCCATGGAGCAGCCGGCATTTCCGCAACTGGCCACCGCGCTCTACTACCGCGCCGTGGCCCAGACCCTGGGCCCGAACACCCAGACCGCACTGGCCCAGGCCACCTCGCCGCAGGAGTGGAACAGCTTCCTGCTGTCGTCGCCCGAATTGATGCACCGTTGAAAGGTACTTCCATGCAACGCCGCCACCTTCTCCAATCGCTAGCCGCCCTGCCCTTGCTGAATGCCGGGCAGCTGTTTGCTGCGCCGGCCGCGCAGTCGCGTCTGCTGTTCGTCTTCTTGCGCGGGGCCTATGACGCGGCAAATCTGCTGGTGCCGACCTCCAGCGACTTCTACTACGCGTCCCGCCCCGACATCGCAGTGCCCCGCCCGGGCGCCGACCTGAACAGCGCCATCGCGCTGAACGCCGACTGGGGTCTGCACCCGGCGCTGCGCGACACGGTGTATCCACTGTTCCAGAAGGGCGAGGTCAGCTTCATCCCTTTCGCCGGCACCGACGACGTGTCGCGCAGCCATTTCGAGACGCAGGACAGCATCGAGCTCGGCCAGCCGCTCACCGGCCCCAAGAACTACCGGTCCGGTTTCATGAACCGGCTGGCGTCGGTGATCAACGGCGCCGAGCCCATGGCCTTTACCGACAGTCTGCCGCTGGTGATGCAAGGCAGTGTGCAAGTGCCCAACACCGCCCTCAAGTCGCTGGCCAAGCCCGCGGTAGACCCGCGCCAGACGGCCATCATCGCCGCCATGTACAAGGGCACCGAGCTGTCCGGCCGCGTGACCGACGGCTTTGCGGTGCGCGACGAAGTGGCCCGCGAACTCAGCACTGAAATGATGGCCGCCAGCCGCGGCGCCATCAACGCCAAGGGTTTCGAGCTGGAGGCCCAGCGCATCGCCCGCCTGATGAAGGAGCGCTACAACCTTGGCTTTGTCGACGTGGGCGGCTGGGACACGCATGTGAACCAGGGTGGCGCCAGCGGCTACCTGGCCTCGCGCCTGGAAGAGCTGGGCCGCGGCCTGGCCACTTTTGCGCAAGAAATGGGTCCGGCCTGGCGCAACACCACGGTGGTGGTGGCCAGCGAGTTCGGCCGCACCTTCCGGCAAAACGGCAACCGCGGTACCGACCATGGCCACGGCTCGGTCTACTGGGTTCTGGGCGGTGGCCTGCACGGTGGCAAGATCGCCGGCGAACAACAGAAGGTGGAACAAGCCACCCTGTTCCAGAACCGCGACTACCCGGTGCTCAACGAATACCGTGCGGTGATGGGCGGCCTGTTTGCACGGCAGTTTGGCTTGAGCAGCAAGCAACTGGACCAGGTGTTTGCGGGCGTGAAGCCGCTAGACATCCGGCTGGTGTGAGCCAGCAGCCGGGCGTCTTTGAAAATCACTTCTTCACGGTATCTTCCAGGAAGAAGCGGCCGAGCGGATTCTGGTAGAAGCCGGTGATGTTTTTACGGCTGACGTTGCGGTAAGGGCTGTAGTACAGGTCGATCCAGTTCACGTCGGCTTTGGCCATCTTCTGCAGATCGACATACATCTGCTCCCGCTTCTTGGCATTCATTTCCAGACGCGCGGCGGCCACCAGGGCTTTCACCTTGTCGTTCTGGTAACGGGTCATGTAGTTCAGATTGGAATCATGGCCCAGCGTGAAGGTCGTCTTCTGGTCGGGATCGAGAATGTCGTTGGTCCAGTACATCACCGAGATGTCGTAGTCACCGGCCACCAGCATGTCCCAGCTTTGGCTGGGGTCCACCTTTTGCAGATTGATCTTCACGCCCACTTTGGACAACTGCTGCTGCAAGAGCACGGCGATTTGCTCGTCCACCTCGTCGCCTGCATTGACGAGGTATTTCAGGTTCAGATTGGAGGCGCCCGCATCGGCCAGCATTTTTCGGGCTTTGTCAGGGTCGTAGGGTCGGCGCAGGTTGTCGGCGTAGTGGTAGAGCGCGCCTTTGGGAATGTAGGAGTTGGCGACCTGGCCATAACCAAACGAGACCGTCTTGACGATGGTTTCTTTGTCAATCGCCATGTCCAACGCTTGCCGCACTGCAATCTTGCCCAGCGCGCCATGCGAATGGTTGATCAGCAGATGGTCTTCGCGGGTGGATACGTCCAGGGCTACTTTCAAGTTCGCATCTTTCTGCAGTGATGCAATCCGCGAGAACGGCACGCTCAAGGCGGCGTCTAGTTCGCCCGCCTGGACCTTCAGCATGCGGGTGTTGTCGTCAGGGATGGTGAGCCAATCGACGCCGTCCAGCTTGACCTTGTCGGCCTGCCAAAAATACGGGTTTTTGACCAAGGCAATTTTTTCGCCGCGGGTCCACTTCTTGACGCTGAAGGCGCCAGAGCCGATAGGGCTTTCGGCAAACTTCTCTTCTCCCGCGGCCTTCAAGGCTTTCTCAGAAATCACGGAAGCATTCGGCAAGGCCAGCTGCGACAGGAATGGCGCGGAAGGCGACTTCAGGGTGATCACCAGGGTGTGGGCATCTGGCGCTTTTGCGGTATCGATGATGCTGTAGGAGTCGCGCCAGAGCGAGCCCTCGTTGTCACGAATGCGCAGCAGGCTGAAGGCGGCATCGCCGGCCGTCACGGGTGTGCCATCGGAGAACTTGGCGCTGCGGATTTTGAGGGTGTAGACCTTGCCGTCGGGCGAGATCGTCCAGCTCTCGGCCACACCTGGCTCCAGCTTGGTGCCGGTTTTATCCACCCGCACCAAGGGATCAAAGACATTGGAGAACACCCAGTTGTCGGCGTTCTGGGCCGACTTGATCGGGTCAAACGTGGTGCTGTCTTCGCGCCGGCCAATGCTCAACACGCCCGCTGCCTGCGCAGCCTCGTTGGCCAAGCAAGCCAGCAATAGCAGGCCCACGGCTGCCGTCTTAGTCAGTCTTAGTTTCATTTCACAACTCCTTGGTTAACGAACTCGCCACCACTGCGATCCAACACGCAGGCGTAGCCATGGTCGGCAAAATGCCGGGTTTCGGGGGCACTCCCACTGCGGCATTGCGCCTGGGCTACCGGGCAGCGGGGGTGGAAAGCGCACCCAGCAGGCCGCGCAATCGGGCTCGGTGGCTCGCCAGCCAAGGCACTGTCGGCCAGGGTTTTGTGGGGGTCAATTTCGGGGATCGCAGCAATCAGCGCAGCGGTGTAAGGGTGGCGCGGCTGGCTGAACACGACTTCGACGGGCCCTTCTTCCACGATGCGCCCCAGGTACATCACCGCAACGCGGTCGCACAGGCGGCGCACGATCGCGAGGTCATGGGCGATGAACAGAATCGTCAAGCCCTTTTTTTCACGCAGAGTCATCAGCAAATTGATGATCTGGCCCTGGATCGACACGTCCAGCGCCGACACGCATTCGTCCGCAACAATCAGTTGGGGGTCGATTGCCAAGGCCCTGGCAATACCGGCACGTTGGCACTGGCCACCGCTGAGGGCGTGGGGCCGGCGTTTGCCATGCTCAGGACGCAAGCCAACCTCGGCCAATAGCTCGTCCACCCGCGCAGGTATGCGGTCTTTGGGGACCTTGCGGTGGACTCGCAGTACTTCTGCAATGCTTTCACCAATGGTTTGCCTGGGATTGAGCGAGGCAAAGGGGTCCTGGAAAACCATGGCCATTTGCTGGCGCATATGCGCCATATCGCTTCTCAAACCGCCGGTGATGGGGCGCCCCTCAAAGCGAATGCAGCCGCCGCTGATGTTCTCCTGCGGCAGGATGATGGCGCGCCCCAGCGTGCTTTTGCCACTGCCGGACTCACCCACCAAGCCGAGAATTTCTCCCTTGCGCAGTTGCAGATGCACGTCGCTCAGCGCGTGCAGCCAACGTTTCGCCCCAAACAGCGCGCCCGCAACCGGGAACTTGACCGACAGCGCATCGACCTCCAGCAAGGGCCAATGGGCGGTCAGCATGGCGCCTCCGATGTGTGCAAAGCGCCTAAGGGATGGTGGCAGGCGGCGAGGTGCGTGGCGTCCGTGGGTGATATGCGCATGGTGGGCTGTTGTGTCTGGCAGTCTTGCGTGGCGCGCTGGCAGCGTGGATGAAAGCGGCAACCTGTCGGGAAATGCTCGGCCACGGGTGGCTGGCCATCGATGGTGACAAGCCTGCCACGCCCTCCTTCGCTGGCGGGCTGGCAATCAATCAACCCTTGCGTATAGGGGTGGAGTGCGCCTGCCAGCACCTGGCGTTTGCCGCCGGTCTCGCACAGGCGCCCGCCGTACATCACGGCAATGCGGTCACAGGTTTGCGCTACCACGCCCAGGTCGTGGGTGATCATCACGATGGCAACACCCAGTGTGTCGCGCAACTCCATGAGCAAGCGCAAGATTTGCAGCTGCACTGTGACGTCCAGCGCGGTGGTGGGCTCATCTGCAATCAGCAGCTTGGGCTCGGGCGCAAGTGCTACCGCAATCATTGCGCGCTGGCGCATACCGCCTGAAAACTCGTGCGGGTAACTCTTCACCCGCTGCGCAGGATCGGGGATGCCCACCTTGCGCAACAGGTCCACGGCGTCGGCCATCGCCTCGCGCGCACTCGCTCCAAAATGCAGGCGCCGGCTTTCGGCAATCTGCGCACCGATGCTCATGATCGGGTTCAAGTGGCTGGAGGGATTTTGAAAAATCATCCCGATCTCGCGCCCGCGTACCTTCGCCATCTGGCGTTCGGTCATGGCCAGAATATTCTGTCCCTGCAACAGGACCTCGCCACCCGCAATCCGCAGTGCATCCGGGGGCAGCAGGCGCATCAAGGCGCGGCAACTCACGGTTTTGCCGGACCCACTTTCGCCCACCAATCCGAGCATCTCGCCAGCCTTCAGGTTGAAGGAAACGTCATCCACCAACGCAATGCCTTGCCGATTGGCAACACTGAGATGAGAAACCTGCAGCAGCGTCATGTACGCTCCCCCAGCTTTTCGCCAATGCCGTCGGCCAGCAGGCTGAATCCCATGGCCAGCACCACAATCGCCAACCCAGGAAATGTCGTGATCCACCAGGCCGTGGTGATGAAACTTTGCCCCTCTGCCACCATCACGCCCCACTCGGCCGTGGGCGGCTGCACACCCAGGCCGAGATAGCTGACGGCGGCCCCGCTGAGCAGCACCAGCACGCAATCCGACATGGAGAAAACCAGCGCACTCGCCAACGCGTTGGGCAACAGATGGACGAACAGGATCCGCAGGTGGCTATAGCCCAGGCTGCGTGCAGCCAAAATGAAATCCTGGTGCTTCAGCGTCAACACCTGCGAGCGCACCAGACGCGCATAAGACACCCAGCCCACCAATGCCATCGCAATGTAAAAACTGATCAACCCCGGGCCCAGAATGGCGATGATGCCCAGCATCAATACCAAGAAAGGGAATGCCAAAACGATGTCAATGCAGCGCATCACCAGGGCATCTACGGCGCCTCCCACGTAACCCGAAAATGCGCCAAGTGTCGTACCCAACATGAAGGGAAAGATGACGCCAACAAGGCACATCTGCAGATCCACCCGCGCACCCCAGATCACCCGGGAAAAGATGTCTCGGCCAAAGTTGTCCGTACCGAAGAGATAGTTGCCGCCTGGCGCCAGCAAGCTGGCGGTCGGGTCCAGCGCGACGGGATCGTAGGGGGCAATCCATGGTGCAAAAACGGCCAGCAACAGCCACAACAGGATGATGGCAGCCCCAAAAACCAAGGTGTTCTGGCGTGGCAGCCAGCGCCGGCCAACACCTTGCAATGCATTTTTCGTACTCATAACTTGACCCGTGGATCAAGCGAAACGGTGGCCAGATCGGCCAGCAAATTCACCAGCACCGTGGCCAGCGCAAACACCAGTACGACACCCTGCACCACCATGTAGTCGCGGCTGAAGATGGCCTTGACCAGCAACTGCCCCATGCCCGGAATGGCAAACACGCTCTCGATCACCACGGTGCTGCCGATCAACCATCCGACATTGACTGCCAGCAGGTTGATGGTGGGCACCAAAGAATTGGGCATGGCGTGACGCCAGAAGATGCGCGACACGGGCTGGCCTCGGGCCCGCGCCGCAGTGGCGTAGTCACTGCCCATTTCCGTGATCAGGCTGGCACGCAGATTTCGGATCAGCACCGCCGCCAGTGCCAGCGCTACCGTCAGGCAGGGCAGCACCATGTGGTGCAGTTGCTCCCCCCAGGTATCGCCGTAACCGGATACCGGAAACCACCCCAGGGTGATGCTGAACAGCAGAATCATCATGATGCCCAGCCAGAAGGCCGGGAACCCCAGGCCGCCGGTCGACACCAGCCGTATCAGGTGGTCCGCCAGCTTGCCTTGGTTACGCGCGGCTATGGCGGCCATCGGTATGGTCAGCAGCACCGCCAGCAGTACGCTGCCGCCAATGAGCCACAGAGTAGGCTCCATGCGCGAAAAAATCAGCTTCAGGGTATCGACCCGGTAAATGATCGATTTGCCCAATTCACCGTTGAGCAGGTTGCGCAAGAAGTAAAAGTATTGCAGCCACAAGGGCTCATCCAGCCCGAACTGTGCCCGCACCCGGGCCAGTGCAGCAGGCGTGCTGCGCACGCCAAGCAGTATGCGGGCGGGGTCGCCAGGGATGCTGCGCACCATCACAAAAGTCAGCAAGCTGATGCCCAACAGCACGGGCAATAGCTGGAGCGGACGGAACAGTAGAAAACGATATCGGTGCATATTCATTCTTTCGCGGCAGGCAGATGGCCCAAGCCTCCGTGCGCTATCGGTTTCATGTTCCGTGCCAACATGCTATGCATGCTGTTGGTGCAAGGCTGCTGCAGGCGCTGGCTGGACGCACCAAGAGCGATCACACGACTGAATCCTGGCTAACTGCACACGCATACACCTCCCGGCTTACAGAGGCCACCAGCGGCCCCAGACTTATTGCCAATGTAAGGGCGGCTTGTGCCGTGGGGTAGATAGCAAAAATGCTAGTTTTCCGATGGGGCGAAGCGGGCGGTCACCGTGGCTTGGCACCTGAATTGCATGGGTAGCAATGCTCTTACTCTGTAAATTTGAGAACCGTTGTCCATGATGTTTTTGGAAGATCGCCATGAGTATCAGAATCACCCATAGCCCTGCCACACAGGCCCATACGCTGCGCCAGTCCTTCGCTGAGCTGTACCAGCAGACGTCCCGGCTGGGGTATGACGCGATGATTTACGACTTCACTCCTGTGCCGTTCTCGATGGAGGGCGACTTGATCACCCCCTCCTTGTTGCACATGAACAATGTGCCTACCGACATGCTGTCTCTGTGGAGCGAGCACGGCTATTACCAGGCCGATCCGGTGCAGACCTATGCACTCAAAACCTGCGCCCCCTTTGTGTGGTCATACCAGCGCCCGGAGGAATCCGCATTGCGCGTAGTTCTCACCGAGCGGCACCAACCCGTGCTCGACTACATGCGCGACAACCAGATGCCCTGCGGTGCCACGGTGCCCCTGCATTTGCCCGGTGGAGGCTTCGGCACCATCACGGGCATCGCCATTGGCACCCAACAGGAAAGTGCGCTGGCTGAGACTTTGGCCGAGCTGAGTTTTATTGCCCACTCTTTCCAGGAATCGGTCTTCCCACTGTTCGACAGCGAGATGCTGACCTGCCAGCATGTGCGCCTGAGCAAGCGGGAGCGTGAATGCCTTGCCTGGTCGGCAGAAGGCTTAACCGCCAAAGAAATCGCCCGCAAGCTGTGCCGTTCGGTAGCAACCGTGAGCCTGCACCTGAATACCGCCACCCGCAAGCTGGGCGCCAGCAACCGGGTACAGGCCGTAGTGCGCGCCATGCACTACCGCCTGCTCGAACACTGAAAATCTATCAAATTTGCTAGCTAGCCCCGTGGTCTGGGCTGTTTTATCTTGCTGCTATCCATACGCACAGGAAAAAACATGTACTCCATCAGTGAAGGCTATGCCGCGTTTCAAAACTACCAGACCTGGTACCGCATCTGCGGCGATCTGCGCAGCGGCCAAACGCCTTTGGTTGTAGCCCACGGCGGCCCAGGTTGCACCCACGACTATGTAGACGCCTTTCGGGAGATCGCCGAGACCGGCCGCGCAGTCATCCACTACGACCAACTGGGTAATGGGCGCTCCACCCACCTGCCGCACAAGCCGGCTGATTTTTGGCAAGTGCCCTTGTTTCTGGATGAGCTCAGCAATCTGCTGCTGCACCTGGGCATTGCCGACAACTACGCACTCCTAGGGCAGTCCTGGGGCGGCATGCTGACCGCCGAGCATGCGGTGCTGCGCCCCATTGGCCTGAAGGCCGCCGTGATTGCCAACTCTCCTGCGTCCATGGCCCTGTGGTTGCAGGCTGCGGCCCGCCTACGCGCAGCATTGCCAGCAGACGTACAAGCGTGCTTGCTGGAACACGAAGCCGCAGGCACTTTGACCAGCGATGCCTACCGTGCGGCCAGCCAGGTGTTTTACCAACGCCATGTGTGCCGCCTTGACCCGTGGCCCGCAGAAGTCCAACGCACCTTTGACGCCATGGATGCAGACCCCACCGTGTACCACGCCATGAACGGCCCCACGGAGTTCCATGTCATCGGCTCCATGAAGGACTGGAACATCATCGACAGGCTACACGCGATTGCAGTGCCTACGCTGCTCATTTCTGGCCGTTACGACGAGGCAGCCCCCGAAGTCGTGCAACCCTTCGCCGACCATATTCGGGCTAACGAATGGGTGATCTTCGAATCCTCCAGCCATATGCCGCATGTAGAAGAACGGAGTGCATGCATGAAAACGGTTTCCGATTTCCTGTCGCGTCACTGTTAAGGCTACGGTTCGACAGGCTCAGCCCAGCAACTTGCGGTACTGCACAAAGCCGCTCTTGTCGGCCACCTGGTCGTACAGCTGCATGGCCTGCAGATTGCTCTCGTGGGTCAGCCACCAGACGCGGGAAGCATGGTCATGCTCGGCGCTGGCGTAGACGTGTTCGATCAGCGCCCGGCCCACACCCTTGCCGCGCAGGCCGGGCTGGGTGAAAAGGTCTTGCAGGTAGACATAGTCGCCCGCCGTCCAGCAGCTGCGGTGAAAGATGTAGTGCACCATGCCGACCAGTTCGCCGTCAATCTCGGCCACGGCGCAGTGCATGGGCTCGCGGGAGTCCAGAAAGCGCGCCCATGTCAGATCGGTCACCGCATCGCCAATCTCCGCCTTGTAGAAAACCTGGTAGCCCTTCCACAGGGGCAGCCA
Organism: Rhodoferax sp. OV413; assembly: GCF_900104385.1. Lineage (GTDB taxonomy): Bacteria > Pseudomonadota > Gammaproteobacteria > Burkholderiales > Burkholderiaceae_C > Rhodoferax_B. The sequence goes on from NZ_FNJA01000003.1 coordinate 111,739, forward strand.
TTGCGCGTAATCGGCCGCTTCGGCCATTCGGATGTTCATGCGGGTACTCCAGATTAGATAGGCCAAGCCTACGCCCAAGCTGGCACCATGGGTAGATCCAAGCTTGGCCAGAAAGATGGAGCCACGCGCCGTCTGCGTTCACACTGCGCGCCGGCGCACCAGCCACGGCCACAGGCGCAAGCCCAGCGCCGCCAGCAGGATCAGCACCGGCACCGCATAAGCCCCCGACTGCGGCAGACGCTTGCCGAAAGTCACCATGAAACTGGCCCATAAAAAATACACGCCGCCTGTATGCAGCCAGCGCCAAGCGCGCGGGCCCAGCCAGGCGGCGCTGCGGTCAAAAGAGGTGGCGGCCATCGCCACGATGAAGGCGTAGCCTATATAGCCCGGCACCGGGTTGCTCTGCACCAGATGGACCTGGAAGGCCAAGGGGTCGAGCAGCGCAAAACCCGCAATCGCACAGGCGTGGATGGCATGCGACACCGCCATCGCCAGCCCCAGCTGCCGGCGCTGGCTACACAGCCATTTCGACCAGACACCCGGCCACAGCCGTGCCTGGGCCGACGCGGTAAACGCCAATACGAACAACAGCAGCGAGCTGCGCGCCGTGGCGCGGATCAGCTGGCGCATGCCGGACGCATCGGGCATCAAAACCAGAATCAGCGCCGCCATGGCCAGTAGCGCCAACGACAGGCCGGCTAGCAGGCCCCAGTGCGACCCATTGGTTCGGTGTGCGGTGGTAGAGAGTCCCACCAGCGGGGAAACAGGTTTTGTCATCACAGTCCTTAACGTGAAAGAACTTTCATGACTCGGGGTGCTCTGCCCCCAAGTACATGAAAGTTAGTGCCCGGCACAGTGCCGAGCTGGGCCGCAGACTAAGGGCTTTGCCACGCGCCGTCGAACCGCGTTACAAGGTGCTCACATTGCAGCGCAAGTGAATACTGGCTTCTGGCCATATGATGAAAAACGCTCACACTATGGACGCAACCATGCCCACGCCCCGCGCCTACCACCACGGCAACCTGCGCCAGACCTTGCTGAATGCGGCCGTGGAGTTGGCCGAAGAGGTGGGGGCCGAGCACCTCAGCCTGCGCGAACTGGCCCGCCGCGTCGGCGTGGCGCCCAGCGCTCCCTACCGGCATTTCGCCTCGCGCAAGGCCTTGCTGACGGCGGTAGCCGAAGAAGCCACCGAGCGCTTGCGCATAGGCATGCTCACGGGCGTGGCCGCCCACCGGCAGCAAGGCCTGGAACAACTGCAGGCGCTGGGCGAGGCCTATCTGGACTGGGCCGAGCAACACCCGATGCACTTCCGCGTGGTGTCTGCCCGCGACCAGATCGACTACGCCGTAGCCAGCGGCATGGCGCAGCGCAACCAGGAGCTGCGCGACCTGACGGTGCAGGCGCTAACGCTGGCCCAGCAGCAAGGCGCTGTCCAGCGCTTCGATCCGCAAACCCTGGCCGTGCTGGCCCGCGCCACCGTCTACGGCCTGGCCCGCATGCAGACCGACGGGCATTTCGCGCAATGGGGCGTGGACCCAGCGACCGGCTGGCAGAGTGCACGGGAGCTGCTGGGGGTGTTTGTAGGCTTGCTGGCAAAGACGGGAGAAGCGACGCAAAAAGGCTGAGCTACCCAGCCCGGTTGCCTACACCCCGGTCACTATCCAACGCGCCGCCTTCTCCGCAATCATCAGCGTGGGGCTGTTGGTATTGCCGCTGGTGATGCTGGGCATCACGCTGGCGTCCACCACGCGCAGACCACGCACGCCGTGTACCCGCAGATGGCTGTCGACAACAGCCTGCGGGTCGCTGGCGCGGCCCATCTGGGCCGTGCCGACGGGGTGGAAGATGGTGGTGCCGATGTCGCCGGCCAGGCGGGCCAGCTGTGCGTCGGTCTGGTACTGCAGGCCAGGTTTGAATTCCTCGGGCTGGTAGCGGGCCATGGCGGGCTGGGCGGCGATGCGGCGGGTCAGGCGCAGCGAATCGGCGGCGATCTGCCGGTCCTCGTCGGTGGTCAGGTAATTGGGGGCGATGCGCGGCGCGTCCTCGAAGCGCGGGCTCTGGATCTGCACGCTGCCACGGCTGCTGGGGTTCAGGTTGCAGACGCTGGCAGTAATGGCCGGAAAGCCATGCAAGGGCTGGCCAAACGCCTCCAGGCTCAGCGGCTGCACGTGGTACTGCAGATTCGCATGGGCGCGCGACGCATCACTGCGCGTAAAGATGCCCAGCTGCGACGGCGCCATGCTCATGGGGCCGCTGCGGTGCAAGGCGTACTCCAGCGCAATCTGCGCCTTGCCCCACAGCGACGACGCCAAGGTATTCAGCGTGCGCACGCCCTGCACCTGGTAGACCGAGCGGATCTGCAAATGGTCTTGCAAGTTAGCACCCACGCCCGGCATATGGGCCAGCACCGGCACGCCCTGCGCCTGCAGCACAGCAGCATCGCCCAGGCCGGACAGCTGCAAAATCTGCGGCGAGCCCACGGCGCCGGCGCTCAGCACCGCCTCGCGCCGCACACCCACGGTACGGCGAACACCCTGCTGCACCAGCTCGACTCCGCTGCACACCGGTGCGCCGTCTGCGCCGGTGCTGAACAGCAGGCGGCAGACCTGGGCACCGGTCCACACCGTCAGGTTCTGGCGCTGCTTGCGTATGGGCCGCAAAAAGGCTTTGGACGCATTCCAGCGCCAGCCCTTGCGCTGGTTCACCTCGAAGTAGCTGACGCCATAGTTGTCGCCGCCATTGAAGTCCGCCACCGCCGGAATGCCCGCCTGCTGCGCGGCCAGCGCGAAAGCGTCCAGCACATCCCAGCGCAGGCGCTGCTTCTCGACCCGCCATTCGCCGCCGCTGCCGTGCAGCGCGGAAAAAGCCTCGTTGCCTCCCTGCTCCGCGGCGTCCAGGCGGTAGTGGTCCTCATGGGCGCGGAAGTCGCTCAGGCAGTTGTTCCAGCTCCAGGCTTCGTCGCCGGTCACACTGGCCCAATGCGCGTAGTCGCGGGCCTGGCCGCGCATGTAGATCATGCCGTTGATGCTGGAGCACCCGCCCAGCGTCTTGCCGCGCGGATACAGCAGCGAGCGGCCGTTCAACCCCGGCGCCGGGTCGGTGCGGTAGCGCCAGTCGGTGCGCGGGTTGTCGATGCAATACAGATAGCCGACAGGAATGTGGATCCACGGATAGTTGTCCGGCCCGCCCGCCTCCAGCAGCAATACGCTACGGCTCGCGTCCGCGCTGAGCCGGTTGGCCAGCAGGCAGCCTGCGGTACCGGCGCCTATCACCACGTAATCGAAAACTGCATCGCCCATGTGCTTGACCTACCTCAAAATTGAACCTCAGACGTCGGTACCAGCAAGATGCTCAAGCCGGGCGAAAACCGTTCACCTCAACCTGGGCCGCCAGCCCGCGCCGCCTCTATCGCTGCGATGTCGATCTTCCGCATGGTCATCATCGCGTCAAACACGCGCTTGGCCACTGCCGGATCGGGATCGGATATTCCCTCAATGAGAACACGGGGGGTGATCTGCCACGACAAGCCCCACCGGTCCTTGCACCAGCCGCACTCGCTTTCCTGGCCGCCATTGCTGACGATGGCATTCCACAGGCGGTCGGTCTCCGCCTGGTCGTCGGTGGAAATCTGGAACGAGAACGCCTCGCTGTGCTTGAACTGCGGGCCGCCATTCAGCCCGATGCAGGGGATGCCGACGACGGTGAACTCGACGGTGAGCACATTGCCTTGCTTGCCGTCGGGGTAGTCGCCCGGCGCGCGGAAGACCTTACCTACCGCGCTGTCGGGGAAGGTTTTGGCATAGAACTGGGCGGCATCGACGGCGGTGCCGTCGTACCACAGGCACAAGGTGTTTTTAGGGACCATGGTGTTGCTCCTGGATGCGGGGCACCCATTTAAGCCCATACCGGCGGTGGATGGCAAACGCGGCATGGCCGAGCCGCTCAAGGCAAAGCCAGCGTGGGCTTGGCCGCGTCCCGAATCCAATCCCGAAACGCCCGCACCAGCGGCGCCTGGGCACGCGACTCGGGGTAGACCAGGTAGTAGGCATCGCTGCTGTTCAGCGCCTGCGGAAACAGCTGCACCAGCGCGCCGGACGCGATCTCGGCCTCGACCAGAAATCGGGGCAACAAGGCAGCACCCAGACCCGATACCGCCGCCTGGGCGATCATGGCGAACTGCTCGTAGCGCGGGCCGCGCAGGGCGTGCACGCCGTCGGCGCCGACCTGCTCGAACCAGTCGGCCCATTGCGTGGGGCGGGTGGTTTGCTGCAGCAAGACCACGGTAGACAAATCCTGCACCTGGTTCACGCCGTGCTGGCGCTGGTAATCGGGGCTGCACACAGGCACCACCTGTTCGTGCATCAGGTACTCGCAGACCGCGCCGGCCCACAGCGGCGCGCCGAAGTGGATCGCGGCGTCCAGCGGCTCCTGGGCAAAGTCGAAGGGCTCGCTGCGGGCGGCGATGTTGACGGTGACATCCGGGTGGTGGGCCGCAAAGTCGCCCAGCCGGGGGATCAGCCAGCGGGTGCCGAAGGTGGGCAGCACGGCCAGGTTCAGCAAGCCACCACCGTCGGAATAGGCCATGACCTTCTGGGTAGCGCCAGCCAATTGCTGCAGCGCTGCGCGCACGTCGGCCGCGTAGACCCGGCCCGCATCGGTGAGCACTACGCGCTGGCGCACCCGGTGGAACAAGGCCATGCCCAGCAGCGTCTCCAGCTGACGGATCTGGCGCGACACCGCGCTCTGCGTGAGGTGCAGCTCTTCGGCGGCGCGCGAGATGCTGGTGTGGCGGGCCGCGGCTTCGAAGGCCAGCAGGTCGGATACCGGCGGCAGAAAGGTTTTACGAAACATGGTTATGCCCCTGGGGAATGAAGCTCGGCTGCTGCTTTTAAGTAATTCCAGGCTCTGGCGCATATTTTCTCTGCGCAAGCAGCTAGCATCTGTGGAAAGCACTTGATTCCATTTTCGCATCAAGTCCTTCGAATTTGTCGCTATGCAAGCGGGCTGGATTGGGGGATATTGGGGCTACTTTTTCACACTCCGCCACTGCGCCACCATGTCCCCAACCACCGCCGCCCTCCCCTCTGAAGTCGACCAGCTGCTGCAACGCCTGGGTGTACCGCGTGCCGCCTATACCGGCGGCACACTGGCCGTGCGCTCACCGATCTCGGGCGAGACGATTGCCAAGCTGTCGCAAACCTCGGCCGCCGACGCTACGGCCGCCATCGCCCGTGCCCACACCGCCTACCAGGCCTGGCGCAATGTGCCCGCGCCGCGCCGCGGCGAGCTGGTGCGCCTGCTGGGCGAAGAGCTGCGCGCCGCCAAAGCCGACCTGGGCCTGCTGGTAACGCTGGAAGTCGGCAAGGTACCCAGCGAAGGCGCAGGCGAGGTGCAGGAGATGATCGACATCTGCGACTTCGCCGTCGGCCTGTCGCGCCAGCTCTACGGCCTGACGATTGCCACCGAGCGCGCCGAGCACCGCATGATGGAAACCTGGCACCCTATGGGTGTGGTGGGCGTGATCTCGGCCTTCAACTTTCCGGTCGCCGTATGGTGCTGGAACGCCGCGCTGGCCCTGGTCTGCGGCGACTCGGTGGTATGGAAACCGTCCGAGAAAACCCCGCTCACCGCGCTGGCCACCATGGCGATTGCCCAGCGTGCGCTGGCCCGCTTTGGCGATGCACCTGCCGGCCTGCTGGAGCTGCTGATCGGCCAACGCGACATCGGCGAAGTGCTGGTGGACGACGAGCATGTGAAGGTGCTGTCCGCGACCGGCTCCACCGCCATGGGCAAAGCCGTGGCGCCGCGCCTGGCGGGCCGCTTTGCGCGCGCAATTCTGGAGCTGGGCGGCAACAACGCGGCCATCGTCACCCCGTCTGCCGACCTGGACCTGGCGCTGCGCGGCATCGCCTTCGCCGCCATGGGCACGGCCGGCCAGCGCTGCACCACGCTGCGCCGCCTGTTCGTGCACGACAGCGTGTACGACACCCTGGTGCCGCAGCTGGCCAAGGTCTACGGCAAGGTGCAGGTCGGCGACCCGCGCACGGCCGGCACCCTGGTCGGCCCGCTGATCGACCGCGCAGCCTTCGACAACATGCAAATAGCCCTGGAAGAAAGCCGCGCCCTGGGCGCCACGGTGCACGGTGGCGCGCGCGTAGAAGACATTGCCAGCGGCGAAGCCTTCTACGTACGCCCCGCGCTGGTCGAGCTGAACACGCACGCCGGCCCGGTGCTGCGCGAAACCTTTGCGCCCATCCTGTACGTGGTGCGCTACCAGTCGCTGGACCAGGCGATCGATTGGCACAACGCCGTGGGCGCAGGCCTGTCGTCTTCCATCTTCACGCTGAACATGCGCGAGGCCGAGCGCTTCATGGCCAGCAACGGCTCGGACTGTGGCATTGCCAACGTCAACATCGGCCCGAGCGGCGCCGAGATTGGTGGCGCATTTGGTGGCGAAAAGGAAACCGGCGGCGGCCGCGAATCGGGCTCGGACAGCTGGAAGGCCTATATGCGCCGCGCCACCAACACCATCAACTACTCGACGGCATTGCCGCTGGCGCAGGGCGTGAAGTTCGACATTTAACGTATGGCTCCCATGCCCATCGTGGTCATCGGCGGCGGCGTGATCGGCAGCGCCATCGCGTACTTCCTCACGCTGCAGCAGCCAGGCTGCCCGGTCGTGGTGCTGGAGCGCGACCCGACGTATGCGCAAGCGTCGTCGGCACTGTCGGCCAGCTCGATACGCCAGCAGTTTTCCACCGACATCAACATCCGCATCTCGGCCTACGGCATCGACTTCTTGCGCAATGTCGGCACGCTGCTGGCCTGCCATGGCGACACGCCGGACATCGGCCTGCACGAAGGCGGTTACCTGTATCTGGCCACCGCCGCCGGCGCGGCCACGCTGCGCGAAAACCATGCGCTGCAAACGCAGCATGGTGCCGATATCGCGCTGCTCAGCCCTGCGCAGCTGCAAGAACGCTTTGCCTGGCTGGCGCTGCAGGATGTGGCGCTGGGCTCGCTCGGCCTGTCGGGCGAAGGCTGGTTTGATGGCTACCTGCTGCTCACCGCGCTGCGCAAAAAGGCGCAAAGCCAGGGCGTGCGCTACATCGCCGACGAAGCCATGGGCCTGGACATGGCCCGCAGCGACGGCGTGCAGCATGTGGCTGCCGTACGGCTTAAAAGCGGGGGCACGCTGCCATGCCACTTTGCCGTGAATGCGGGCGGCCCGTGGGCTGCAGCCATTGCGGGTTGGGCCGACATCGCCCTGCCCGTGGTGGGTAAGCGCCGCACGGTGTTCAACCTGTCCAGCCCGGCGCAGCTGCCCAACTGCCCTTTGTTGATCGACACCAGCGGCATCTGGTTACGCCCCGAAGGCAAGGGCTTCATCGCCGGCTTTGCGCCGCCCGCCGACCAGGACGCCGACTTTGCGCCGCTGGAGCCCGAGTACCACGCATTTGAAGACCGCGTGTGGCCCACACTGGCCGAACGCATCCCAGGCTTTGAAGCGCTGCGCCTGCAAAGCGCCTGGGCCGGCTACTACGAGATGAACACCTTCGACCACAACGCCATCGTCGGCCTGCACCCCAGCTGCGACAACCTGGTGTCTGCTAATGGCTTTTCCGGCCACGGCCTGCAGCAATGCCCTGCCGTGGGCCGCGGCCTGGCGGAACTGATGCTTACCGGGCGCTACCAAAGCCTGGACCTCTCGCCCATCTCCATCCAGCGCATCGTGGACCGGCGTCCGCTGCTGGAAAAGAACGTCATCTGATCTCCCCTCCTTCTACACCTGCCATGACCCCACTACACAGCCGCACCGGCGGCCAAATCCTTGTCGACCAACTACTGGTCCACGGCGTACAGCAGCTGTTCTGCGTGCCCGGCGAAAGCTTTCTGGCGGTGCTGGATGCGTTGCACGATGCATCGATTGCTGTGTCCGTGTGCCGCCAGGAAGGCGGCGCCGCCATGATGGCCGAAGCCCAGGGCAAGCTGACCGGCCAGCCCGGTATCTGCTTTGTGACGCGCGGCCCGGGCGCCACCAACGCTGCAGCCGGCGTGCACATCGCCCACCAGGACTCGACGCCGCTGCTGCTGTTCGTCGGCCAGGTAGCGCGCGAGGCGCTGGGGCGCGAGGCGTTTCAAGAACTGGATTACAGCGCGGTGTTCGGCAGCATGGCCAAGTGGGTGGTGCAGATCGACGACCCCAAGCGCCTGCCCGAACTGGTGTCACGCGCCTTCCACGTCGCCACCTCGGGCCGGCCTGGCCCGGTGGTGATCGCGCTGCCCGAAGACATGCTGACCGAGGCCGCCAGCGTAGCCGATGCCCTGCCCTATGCGGTCACCGAAACCTACCCCGGCGCTGCACTGCTGGCCGAGCTGCAGCAGCGGCTGGCGGTGGCGCAGCGCCCGGTTGCCATCCTCGGTGGCAGCCGCTGGTCGGATGCAGCAGTGCAGCAGTTCACCACCTTTGCCGAGGCCTACACGCTGCCGGTGTACTGCTCATTCCGCCGTCAGATGCTGTTCAGCCATGCGCACCACTGCTACGCAGGCGACCTGGGCCTGGGGGCAAATCCGCGCCTGCTGGCCCGCATCCGCGATGCGGACCTGGTGCTGCTGGTCGGTGGCCGCTTGTCCGAAGTACCTTCGCAGGGCTACGAACTGCTGGGCATTCCCACGCCGCAGCAAGCCCTGGTGCATGTGCATGCCGACGCCGATGAGCTGGGCAAGCTGTACCGCGCCACCCAGACCATCCACGCCACGCCGCAGGCCTTTGCCGCAGCCGTATCCACGCTGCGACCCGCAGCGCCGGTGGCCTGGGCCGATGCCACCCAGACCGCACGCGCCGACTACCTGCGCTGGAGCGACCCAGCGCCCATCCGCATCCCCGGCCCGCTGCAAATGGGCGAGGTGATGCAGCATCTGCGCACCGTGCTGCCAGCCGACACCATCTTCTGCAACGGCGCGGGCAACTTCGCCACCTGGGTGCACCGCTTCTGGCCGTTCACCACCTACTCGAGCCAGTTGGCGCCCACCAGCGGCTCCATGGGCTATGGCCTGCCGGCCGGCGTGGGCGCCAAGCGCCTGTGGCCGCAGCGCGAGGTAGTGGTGTTTGCGGGAGACGGCGACTTCATGATGCATGGCCAAGAGTTCGCCACCGCCGTGCAGTACGGCCTGCCCATCATCGTGGTGCTGCTGGACAACGCCATGTTTGGGACCATCCGCATGCACCAGGAGCGGCACTACCCAGGCCGTGTCAGCGCCACCCAGCTGAAGAACCCCGACTTCTGCGCCTACGCCCAGGTGTTCGGCGGCCATGGCGAGAAGGTCACCACCACCGAGGAGTTCGCCCCGGCCCTGGCCCGCGCCCGGGCCAGCGGCAAGCCGGCCATACTGCACTGCCTGCTAGACCCGGAGGCCATCACGCCCAGCAGCACGCTGCAGAGCATACGTACTGCATCCATCGCCGCTCGGTGATGCAAACGTAAAAAAGGCCACCTGTTGAGGTGGCCTTTTTGCATCTGGCTGCCGTGCTTAACGCTCAATCGTCTTGTTCCAGCGCGCGTTCCAGGCGGGGCGGTTGGCGTTGACGCTGTCCCAGTCCAGGGTCACGGCGTTCTTCATCCACTTGGTGATGTCGGCTACCTGGGTCGCGCCCTCGCCCACAGCAGGCGCCTTGGGGTTGGTGGGGATTTGCGCGCCGAATTGCAGCACATTGGCCTGGGCCAGCGGGCTCAGCAGGAACTCGGCGAGCTTTTGCGACAGCTCGGGTTCGCTGTTGTTGGCAATCACGCACTGGCCGACCATCAACACCACCGAGCCCTCCTTGGGTTGGGCGTATTCCACCGGAATACCCTTGACCTTCAGCGCAGCCACAGCAGTAGGTGTCAGCGGGAAGATCGCCGCCTCGCCGGTTTGCACCATTTCCGACAGCTTGGCCGAGCTGGGGATGTACTCCAGCACGTTCGGGCCGATCATGGTCGGCCAGGCCTTGAAGCCGGGCTCGACGTTCTTGTCGTTGCCGCCCTGGATGCGGTTGAACATCAAGAAGCCGTGCAGGCCGAACGACGAGGACGATACCGACTGGAACACCACCTTGCCTTTGAACTTGGGGTCGGCCAGATCCATCCACGAGGTGGGCGCGGCCCAGCCTTTTTCCTTGAACATCTTGGCGTTGTAGGCCAGGCCGGTCATGCCCAGGCTGACGCCGCTGGCCATGTCGTCCTTGAAGTGGGCAGCGGGGTAGATCTCGGCCAGCGAAGGGTTGGGCCGCTGCTTCTGGCACAGGCCCATGCCGATGGCGCGCACCATGATGCCGTCGTCCAGGAACATCACATGCATCTGCGGCTTGTCCTTGTTGGCCTGGGCCTTGGCCAGGATGTCGGACGAAGTGCCCGGCACCACCACCACCTTGACGCCGTGCAGCTTCTCGAACGCCGGAAACACGTACTGCGTGTACGCCTTCTCCATGGTGCCGCCGTTCATGCCGATGTACAGCGTCTTGGTCTGGGCACTGGCAAAGCCGCTGCCGAGCAAAGCGGTGGCGGCCGCAGCGGCTATCAGCCCCCGGCGCAGAGTGCGTGAATGGAATGCATGGGACATGGTGAAATCCTTTCAGGGGGTGGTGGGTGCGGAAGAAAAACGTTGGATGGAAAAGGGGGCTATCGGCGTGCTGCTGTGGCCATCGCGGGCCAGCTCTGCCAGTACCTCGCCCACCGCCGGGCCAATCTGGAAACCGGCGCCGGCAAAGCCAAAGCCGTGGATCAGTCCGGGTGTGGTCTGGCTCAGGCCCAGCACAGGCTGGCGGTCCGGCAAATAGCCTTCGGTACCGCTCCAGGTGCGGATGAAATGGGCATGGCGCAGCGCGGGCAATAGCTCAACAGCTTGCACCGACAAGGTGGCGATGGCTGCGCGCTCAGACCGGGCCCGGTCAGCGTCCAGCGCCACACCGGCGCCACCGCCCAGCACCAGGTTGCCGCGCGCCACCTGGCGGCAGTAGATGCCACCGCCCTCCACGCCCAGGCTCCAGTCCATGAAGAACGGCAACGGCTCGGTCACGGCCATGGCCGGATGGCCGGATTGCAAAGGCACGGTCTCGCCAAACTGGGCAGCTAATTTGCCGGCCCAGGCGCCTGCGCAGTTCAGCAGCACCGGGGCTATGACTTCCAAAGCCTGGCCCGAGCGCAGCGTGAAATGCTGGCCGTCGTGCTGCACCTCGTCCACCGGGCTGCGCTCAAAAATCTGCGCACCGGCACGCCGGGCCGCCTGGGCAAAGGCCGGCGATACCAGGCGCGGATTGGCCTGGCCGTCTTCGGCACACAGCGAGCCGCCCACCGCCTTGCCACCCAGCCAAGGGCAGTGGGCGCGCAGGCGCGAGCCGGTCAGCAGCTCGATGCCCAGGTCGAAGTCACGGCTCAGCGCGCGGTAGTTCTCCAGCGCGGCCAGGTCGGCCTCGCTGCGCGCAATCTTGAAGTGGCCGCTGCGCTGATACTCGCCATCGGTGCCGATCAGATTCGGCAAATTAGCCCAGATACGGTGCGCGCGCTGGGCCAGCGGTAACTGGCTGACCGGCCGACCCTGGCGCCGCACGCCACCGTAATTGACCCCGCTGGAGCGGGAGCCGCACAGGTCGCGTTCCAGCAGCGCCACCTGCAAGCCCATGCGCCGCAATGCCAGCGCAGCGGAAGAGCCAACAATGCCGCCGCCCATGATGGCCACGTCGGCCTGGATGCGCTGGGCCGTCATGCCTGCACCTCCGCCGCCGAGGCATGCACCAGGTGGATAGGGATGGGCTTGATCGGCGCCTGGCCGCGCAAACGGCCCACCTGCTCCACCGGCTTGCCCGTGGCATGGGCCAGGATTTCGGCCGCGGCCACACCGCAGCTGCGGCCCTGGCAGCGGCCCATGCCGACGCGCGACAAGGCCTTGAGGCGGTTCATTTCATCGGCACCGGTGGCTTGCACCGTGTGGCGCAATTCGCCGGCGGTGATGTGCTCGCAGCGGCACACCACCAGCTCGTCGGGCGCCTGGGCGGCCCAGCCGACGGGAAACGGAAAGGCCCGCTCCAGACCGGCGCGGAATGTCTGCAAGCGCTGGAGCTTGCGTTCCAGCCGCTCGGCACGCGCGGCATCCACCGCCACGCCGTGGTCGGCGAGCAGGGCCAGTGCTGCGCGCTCGCCCGCCCATTCGGCCGCGTCCGCGCCCATGATGCCCGCGCCATCGCCCGCCAGGTACACACCGGCGACGCTGGAGCGGCCTGCGGCATCACGCTCGGGCAAATGGGCGCGCTGCTGCGGCGCAAAGGCGAAGCGGCAACCGAGCAGATCGGCCAACTGGGTCTCGGAACGCAGGGCGTAACCGAAGCCGATGGCGTCGCAGTCCAGCGTGCGCTCCTGCCGGCCGTCATGCCAGACCACGGCCCGCACCCGGCCATGGCCGAGTACGCGCACAGGCCGCACACCGCTGTGCAAGGCCACGCCGTGGGCACGCAGCCAGGCCACAAAATACAAGCCCTTGGCCAGCACCGCCGGCTGGGTCAGCATGGCAGGCAGTGCAGCCAGCTGGTCGCTGAAATGCGCGGTATCCAGTACCGCCGCCACCTCCACACCGGCCTTCGCATACTGGTAGGCCACCAGGTACAGCAAAGGACCAGTGCCCATGAAGACCACGCGCTGGCCGATCGCACAGCCCTGGTATTTGAGCGCCACTTGCGCACCGCCCAAGGCGTAGACGCCGGGCAGGGTCCAGCCGGGAATCGGCAGCACGCGGTCGGTCGCGCCGGTGGCCACGATCAGTTGCTGGTAAGGCAGGCTTTGCGTGGTTTGCGTGGGCCCGTGCAACACATCCAGCAGGCCGCCCTGGGCGTTCCAGACCAGGCTGTCGGGACGGTAGTCGATCTGGTTTTGCAAACTGTCGAAGGCGCTGTGCACGGCCTGGGCACGTGCGGCTTCAAAGCCGTACAGGGTCTGCGCCGCGCGCTGGAAGTGCGCGGGTGGCCGGCGGTAGATTTGGCCACCGACGCGCGGGGCTTCGTCCAGTACGAGCGGGCGTACGCCATGCGCTACCAGGGTCTGGGCGGCCCGCACGCCGGCCGGGCCGGCGCCGACGACCACGGGCTGTAACGGGCTTTTCGTCATGCCGATACTCCGCCAGTGCACACATCCATACCCGCAGTAACAAAGGTCGAGCAGGCGCGGAAGCGCTCACCATTCGCCGCCTGGACCCAGCAGTCCTGGCAGGCGCCCATCATGCAGAAGCCGGCACGCGGCTCAAAGCTGAATTCGTTGCGGCGCAGCTGCCCGCAATGGGTCAGCACGGCGGTCAACACGGTATCGCCCTCCAGCGCGCTGGCGGCTTGTCCATCCAAGGTAAATGGCACGGCGGCGCGGTCAGACTCCGCGACGCGGTGCAACAGGGGTTGCCAGGTAACCATGTTCAGCGCCCCACCAACACACGGTCCAGGCCATAGACCCGGTCCAATACGATCATGGCGCAGGCCGTCACGGCCACCATCAAGGCCGACACCGCCGCCATCAGCGGGTCGATCGACTCGGTGGCATACATGTACATGCGCACAGGCAAGGTCACCGTGCTCGGCGAGGTCACGAAGATCGACATGGTGACTTCGTCAAAGCTGTTGATGAAGGCCAGCAGCCAGCCACCGGTCACGCCGGGCAAAATCATCGGCAAGGTGATGCGTCCAAACACCTGGGCCTGGCTCGCGCCCAGCGACAACGCGGCCTGCTCGGCGCTGCGGTCAAAGCCCACCAGCGCCGCCACCACCAGGCGCAAGGTATAGGGCGTGACGATCAGCGCATGGGCGAACACCAGCCAGCCAAAGCTGCCGCCCCCGCCCACCAAGGCAAACAGGCGCAGCAGGGCCACGCCCAGCACCAGGTGCGGAATGATCAAGGGCGACAGGAACAGGCCGTTCAAAAAGCCGCGCCCCGGGAAGTTGTAGCGGGTGATCGCCATGCCCGCAGGCACGGCCAGCAGCGTGGCCAGCGTCGCCGATGCCAGGGCCAGCCACAGGCTGTTCCAGAACGACTGCATGAAGTCGGGGTGGGCAAACACCGCGCGGAACCAGCGCAGCGAGAACTCGGTGGTCGGCAGGCTGAGCGTGTTCTCGGGCGTGAACGCCACCACGCAGACCACCAGCAGAGGCGCGAGCATGAAAAGGATGACCAGGGCGTTGAACGCCAGGGCGAGAGGGCCGTTTTTACGCATGCTGCTTACCCCAGTGACTTTTTATAGCGGCCTTCGACCAGCCGGTTGTAGCTGAGCATGACCACCAGGTTCGCCACCAGCAGGATGAGTGCGATGGCCGCGCCCAGCGGCCAGTTCAGCTCGTGCAGGTACTCGTCGTAGACCACGGTGGCCACCATCTTCAGCCGCCGCCCGCCCAGCAGGCCGGGGATGGCGAAGGAGCTGGCAGCCAGGCCGAAGACGATCAGGCTGCCCGACAAGATGCCGGGCATGACCTGCGGCAGCACGATGCGGCGCAAGGTGGTGAAAGGTGTGGCCTGCAGCGACAGCGCAGCGTTTTCCACGCCGGGATCCAGCTTCTGCAGCGAGGTCCAGACCGGGATCACCATGAAGGGCAGCATCACATGCACCAGGGCCACCACCACCGCGATCTCGGTGTACAGCATCTTGACCGGCCCCAGGCCCAACAGCTTGAGGGTGCCGTTGACCAGGCCCTCGGGCCCGAGCAGCATGCTCCAGCCAAAGGCCCGCACCACCACCGACACCAGCAGCGGCGCCAGCACCACCAGCAACAGCACCGAGCGCCAGGGGTTACCCATGCGGCTGAGGATGTAGGCCTCCGGCGCACCCACCGCCACGCAGATCAACGTGACCAGGCCGGAGATCCAGAAGGTGCGCCAGAAGATGCCGTAGTAATAGTCGTCGGTGAACACATGGACGTAGTGCTCCAGCGTGAACTCGCCGGCCTTGACGCCGGTGGCCGGATCAAAGGCATTGAAGGACAGCACGGCGGTCAGCCCCAGCGGAACCAGCAGCAGCGCGGCAAACAGAAGCAGGGCGGGGCCGGACAGCCACCAGGGCGTGGCCTTGCTCATGCGGTCACCATGGATGGCAGCGCAGCCTCGTCGGCGGGCAGTAAGCGGGTGCAGTGCATCGGCCAGTCGATGCCAACGGCATGGCCTTCGTCCAGCGCCGGGCGGCCGTCGTTGGGGCTGAGCACCATCAGTTCGCCCACGGCCGTGGTCAGCGCATACAGCCACTGGCTGCCCAGGAAGAAGCGCTCGCGCACCGTGCCATCCAGTCGGCCGCGGCCCACATCTACCAACTGCAGCTTCTCCGGCCGTACGCTGAGCAGCACGGCCACACCGGGGCGGAAGCCCACATCGTCCACATCCACCACGATGGCCCCCAGATCCACCCGGGCCTGCGCGCCACCGGCCACCAAGCGCCCGGTCAGCAGATTGGCCTTGCCGACGAAGGTGGAGATGAAGCGGGTGCTCGGATGCTCGTAGACGCGGTGCGGGTGGTCGATCTGGGTGGCGCGGCCGCCCTCCATCACCACCACGCGGTCGCTGATGGACATGGCCTCGCTCTGGTCGTGCGTGACCATCACCGTGGTAGTGCCGACCTTGCGCTGGATCTTGCGCAGCTCAAACTGCATTTCCTCGCGCAGCTTGGCGTCCAGATTCGACAGGGGTTCGTCCAGCAACAGCACCGGCGGCTCGATCACCAGGGCGCGGGCCAGGGCCACCCGCTGGCGCTGGCCGCCCGAGAGCTCACGCGGGTAGCGGCTGGCGTGGGCTTCAAGGTGCACCAGGGCCAACGCCTCCTTAACACGTTCGAGGCGCTCGGCCTTGGGCATCTTGCGCATCTCCAGGCCGAAGCTCACGTTGTCTGCCACCGTCATGTGCGGAAACAGTGCGTAGGTCTGGAACACGATGCCCAGGCCGCGGGTGTTGGCCTTGGCGTGGGTGATGTCACGGCCGTCCAGCTCGATGCGCCCGTTGCTCACGGCCTCGAAGCCCGCGACCATTTGCAAGGTGGTGGTCTTGCCGCAGCCCGAGGGGCCGAGCAGGGACACGAACTCGCCCTTTTCCACCGTGAGGTTCATGGCCGATACCGCACAGGTGCTGCCGTAGAACTTGGTTACGTTGCTGAGTTGAAGGAATGACATACGCGGGCCTTTCTTCTCGGTTCACAAGGAGCCGGGGCCTTGCGGAGCCCCGCTGAACGCCAGATCTGCGGACTGGCGCACCCGGGTGGTGCGACCAGCCATTCGCTTCGGATTGTTTGGCAATATCAATTCACTCTATTGCAATAAGCAAACCAACTTTCAGCGGGTATTCCATTAATCAGAATTTTTCTTCAATTTATTCCATTTAATGGAATATTTAAGATAAGCTCACAGAAAATTATTCCGCAGGAGAGTGCTATGGAAACCCCTTCAACCGCCACTGGCGGGGTGCCGCGGGTCTTTGCCGTCATCCGGGCGCTGACGGCAGTGCAGGCCGAAGGCGGGCGCGTCACCCAATTGGCGCGCGCCGTGGGGCTGACGCAGGCCACCACGCACCGTTTGCTGCAGTCGCTGGTGGCAGAAGGCATGGTCGAGCAGGACGAACGCAGCAAGCTGTACCGGCTCAGCATCGACTTCTTTGCGCTGGCCGCGCATGCCGGCAACCCCGGCGACCTGCGCACGCTGTGCCGCCCGGTGCTGCTGCGCCTGTGCGCCAGCCTGGGCGACAGCATCTTTCTGCTGGCCCGCAGCGGCTTTGACGCGGTCTGCCTGGACCGCAGCGAAGGCCCGTTCCCGATCCGCTCGTTCACCGGCGACGTGGGCGGCCGCATCGCCCTGGGCGTGGGCCAGGGCGCGCTGGCCATCCTGGCATTTCTGCCCGAAGCCGAGCGCGAAGAGGTGATCCGTTTCAACCTGTCGCGGGTGCGCGAGTACGGCGTGTACGACGAGGTGTATCTGCGTACCGAGATCGAGCGCGTACGCCAGCTCGGCTATGCGGGCCGCAATACCGGCTTGCTAGAAGGCATGGCCGGCGTGGCCGTGCCGATCTGCGACCGCGAAGGCCGCGCCGTGGCGGCCCTGAGCGTGGGCACGATCGCCGACCGCCTGAACGCCGACCGCATGCCCACCGTGGTCGAGCTGCTGAAGCGCGAAGCCGCCAGCATCAGCCCCAAAATCCACCCCTTCGATGCCAGCCTGCGCCGGCCCGCACAGAGTTTGACCGGCTCGTCCACGGGGCAAAAAATCCCCGCACCGGGCTGAGCGCCTGGCCCCGCCGCGCAAATAAATGTAAAACTGGTCGGCATGCCCCAGCGGGCGGGCGTTGCGCAGCCTGGCGCTGTGCGGCCCGCAGCTTGGCAGCGCCTACACTCTTTCGACTTACTGCCACCGGAACACACCCATGAACTTGTTGAAACTCACGCCCATCGCCGTGTGCCTGGCCGCATCCGCCCTGCTGTTTTCTGCCACCGCTGGCGCCCAAACAGCAGCTCCGGCAGCCCCAGCCGCAGCAGCAGCCACGCCCGAAATTACCGCCAAAAAGGCCGAAGGCCAGCTCGCCGCAGCCGCCTGGCTGACCATGCTGGACCAGGGCAACTGGGGTGGCGCCTACGAGGCCTCCAGCCAGATCTTCCGCAACATGGTGCAGATCGGCCAGTGGATGGACAGCATTCCCAGCGTGCGCAAACCCTTCGGCGGCTACCAAAGCCGCACCGCCTCCGACGTGGTCTACAAAACCACGCTGCCCGGCCGGCCCGATGGCGAATATGTGACGGCCATTTTCCAGACCGACTTCACCGAGAAAAAAGGCGTGGAAGAACTCGTCACCACCGTGCGTGAAGCCGATGGAAAATGGCGGGTGATCGGCTACGCGCCGCGCTAAACAGCTGCCCACCACCATGCTGCAGCTGCTGGGCAAATCGCCCTCCATCAACGTCCGCAAAGTGCTGTGGCTGTGCGCTGAGATGGAGCTGCCGTACGCGCAGCAGGAATGGGGCACGGGCTTCCAATCCACCGATACGCCCGAGTTCCGCGCTCTGAACCCGAACGCCATGGTGCCCGTCATCCGCGATGGCGACTTTGTGCTGTGGGAGTCGAACGCCATCTGCCGCTACCTGGCCACACAACACGGGCGCACCGACCTGCTGCCGACCGCGCCGCAGCTGCGGGCCCTGGTCGAGCAGTGGATGGATTGGCAGGCCAGCGAGCTGAACAACGCCTGGCGCTACGCGTTCATGGCCTTGGTGCGGCACAGCCCGGCCCATACCGACCCGGCAGCGATTGCCGCCAGCACGCAGAGTTGGAACCGCCACATGCAGATGCTCGAAGGCCAGCTGCAGAAAACCGGCGCTTATGCGACCGGCGCCGACTTCACACTGGCCGACATCGTGCTCGGCCTGTCTACCCACCGCTGGTGCATGGCCCCGATCGATCGGCCCGAGCTGCCCGCGGTGCATACCTATTACGACCGCCTGAGCCTGCGCCCCGGCTTCCGCCTGCATGGCCGCAACGGCACACCCTGAGAAGCCCTACCCATGCCCACCTACGACTACGACTGCACTGCCTGCGGCAGCTTTGAAGCCTTTCGCAGCCTGGGCCAGCGCAACGAGCCGCTGAACTGCCCGGGCTGTGGCCTGGTTGCAGCCCGGCTCCTGACACTCAGCAGCGCCGAACCCCGCCGGGCCACCAGCGCCCATGCGCAAAGCGTGGAGAGCAACTACAAGCGCCTGAGCCACCGGGCGGGCTGCGCCTGCTGCTAGTACCGGCGCCCTTCCCGCCTCTTTAATGCCCGTGGGCCAGGCCGCTGACCAGGGTCACCAGGCCAATCCCCAGCAGCAGCCAGGCGATCTGGGCGGCGGTTTCACGTGCGCTCAAGCGCTTTTGCAGCTGGGGAATCAGATCCGCCAGTGCCACATAAATAAAGCTGCTGGAAGCCACCACCAGAAAGTACGGCAGCCAGTCGTGCAGCATGTCGACCAGCGCATAGCCCACCATGCCGCCCAGGGCGGTTACCGCGCCGGCCAATGACACCTTGACCAGGGCCGCCCGGCGGTTGCTGGAGCTGCCGCGCAGCACCACCAGATCGCCCATGTGGTGCGGCACCTCGTGCACCAGCACCGCCAGCGCTGCCACAAAGCCCAAGCGCATGTCGGCAATAAAGGCCGATGCAATCAGGATGCCGTCGCCAAAGGCGTGCACGCTGTCGCCGGTCAACACCGCCCAGCTACCGCCCTGGCGCGGCCCATGGGCGTGGCCATGGTGATGGTGTTCGTGGTCATGCCCGGCATGCGCATCGGCGTGCGTATCGGCCTGTGGCCCCTGGTGGTGCTCGTGGCCGTGGTGCCAGAGCTCGGCCTTGTCGAGCAGGAAAAAGAACACCAGCCCGACCAGCAAGGTGCCAAACAGTTCCTGGGCGCTGGACTGGCTTTCAAAAGCCTCGGGCAGCAGGTGCATGAAGGCGGTGGCCAGCAAGGCGCCGGCAGCCAGACTCAGCATGTGCTGGGTGTACCGCGCCAGAATCCCGAAACTCAGCATGGCAGCCACCCAGACGCTGCCGATACCGGCGCACAGCGTGCCCAGCAATATTGCTACCAAAGTCATAGCTACTTACGCCCGCCAAATATACGCGGAGTGGTTGAAAAGTTATAAAGAATGAACCGACCTTAGCGACCCCGCCAACAGGGCGCCAGAAGGTATTGATCTTAGAACGTGTTCAAGGTCTTTTCGGGGCCGCGCAGGTATCTTTTCGGGATGCTCTGCTAGGCGCAAAACCCAAGCCAAGGCTGATGCCTTGGCTGGTTTTGTAACGACGCAGAGCGCCCGAAAAGGTGCCTGCCCTTCGGGTTGGGGTGAAATCGGGCGATTTGTCTGCCGTAGCCCTTGCATGGGCAGGGAGCCCATGCTGCGGTCTCCGACAACCAACTCATCCCGATTGCACCCCAACGCGGCCCCGAAAAGACCTTGAACACGTTCTTAACCCCGCCTCGCCCGCCGCGGCACCGTGTGCATTGCCGGCAATAAGCTCTGCGGAACTGCTCACAGCGGCTGCAGGCGCTGCTAGACTTTACAAAACAACCCGCTACACACGGGGCCTTGCAGCCTTTACACATGATGGGCTTAGCGAATGGAAGTACCCCGGACTCTCCGCACATGGCCCACCTGGCTGGCGATCGGCGCGCTGGTCGCCGCCGAAGCCGCACTGGTCGGGCTGCTCGCCAGCCAGCCGCTGGGCTGGCCGCTGGTGCTGCTGCAAGCCGCGCTGGCCACCATCGCAGTGGCCTGGTGGCTGGCGCAGCGCGACACGGCCCGGCTGTACCACCACCAGCAAAGCATAGGCGCCCAACTGGGCGAGGCGCTGGACATCCTGCCCGACGACGCCACCTTTGCGCTGTTCGATGACCAGGAACGTCTGGTTTTGGTCAACCAGCGCTGCCGCAGCCTGCTGCCGCGCACGGCCGCGTTCATGCAGCCCGGCATCACATTCGAAGCGCTGCTGCGCCACGCCATCGCGCTGGGCGAAATACCCGAGTCGGGGGGCAGAGAAAGCTGGGTCCAGAAGCGGCTGGCCATCTACCGCACACCCGGTGCGCCCTACACCCAGGAGCTGCCCAACGACCGCTGGATACGGATCAGCCAGCGCCGCCTGTCCGACGGCTGCACGGTGGTGCTGCGCGCCGACATCACCGATGCGATACGCAAGGAACGCGCGCTGGAGCAGGCCCGGCTGCAAACCCAGCGCGCCCAGTCCCAGCTGTATGAGGCGCTGGAGGCCATGCCCATCGGCATGGAGTTGTTCGACGAGCACGACCGGCTGGTCTACTTCAACCACCAGATGGGCCAGCTGCGGCCCTGGTTTTCGCTGGAAGAAGGCCGCGGCCAGACCTACGAGGCGCTGCTGCGCATCGGCCTGCGACAAGGCTTTCCGCCCGACGCCATGGGCAACGAGGAAGCCTGGCTGGCCCAGCATTTGGCCCAGCGCGGCAAGCGCTGCCTGCCCGAGGTGCGCGGCTACCCCAATGGCCTGTGGATGCACGCCTACGAAACCCGCACGCCGTCCGGCCACATCGTCGCCGTGCGGCTGGACATCACCGAGCTGGTGCAACAGCGCCAGGCCCTGGAGCTGGCCAACCAGCGGCTGGCCCTGCTGTCGGCCACCGACGGCCTGACCGGCATCGCCAACCGCCGGCATTTCGACGAAGTGCTGGCCACCGAATGGCTGCGCTGCGCGCGCCAGCACGAGACCCTGGCACTGCTGCTGATCGACATCGACCACTTCAAGCTCTACAACGACCACTACGGGCACCTGGCCGGCGATGCCTGCCTACGCCGCGTGGCCGAGCTGCTGGCCAGCTGCGTGCGCCGCGCTGGCGAGCTGGTGGCCCGTTATGGCGGTGAAGAGTTCGTGCTGCTGCTGCCGAACACCGACCGCGAAGCCGCCCGCCTGGTGGCCCAGCACTGCATGGAGGCACTGGCGCAGGAGCGGATTCCGCACCCGCGCTCGCCCACCGCCGGCCATGTGACGCTGAGCATAGGCATCGCCTACACCGTGCCCCAGCCCGAGCGCCCGCCCGAGACATTGGTAGACGCCGCCGACACGGCCCTGTACCGCGCAAAAAACAGCGGGCGGCAACAATTCGAAGTCAGTAGGGTTTAGGCCTTTTAGGCCGTCCACGCATATAACACCTGCGGTAGCCGCTATCGAAACCGCAGCATCATCATTCGATCAGTGGGCTTTGTCCCAGTTCGGCCCGACACCCACCTCGGCCAGCAGCGGCACCTTCAGATCGGCCACGCCGGCCATCAGGCGCGGGATCTCTGTGCGCAGCCATTCGACCTCGGCCTCGGGTACTTCGAACACCAGTTCATCGTGCACCTGCATGATCATTTTGGTGGCACGGTTTTCTGCGTCCAGCGCTTTTTGCACGGCGACCATGCTGAGCTTGATCAGGTCTGCGGCTGTGCCCTGCATCGGCGCGTTGATGGCCGCGCGCTCCAGGCCGGCCAGTTGCGCACCCTTGGCATTCTGTATGCCGGCCAGCTGAAGGCGACGGCCAAACACGGTTTCCACATAACCCTGCTGCTTGGCCAGTTCGCGGGTGGTTTCCATATAGGTTTTGACGCCAGGGTAGCGGTCAAAGTAGCGGGCGATGTAGTTCTTGGCCGCGGTGTTGTCAATGTTCAGGTTGCGTGCCAGGCCATAGGCGCTCATGCCGTAGATCAGGCCGAAGTTGATCACCTTGGCATAGCGGCGCTGCTCGCTGGTCACCTGTTCCACCGTCACGCCAAACACCTCCGCGGCCGTGGCCCGGTGCACGTCCAGCCCGTTGGTAAAGGCCCGCAGTAAAGCCACGTCGCCGCTGATGTGGGCCATGATGCGCAGCTCGATTTGCGAATAGTCGGCGCTGGCGATCACATTGCCCGGTGCGGCCACAAAGGCTTCGCGCACACGCCGACCTTCGGGGGTGCGGATAGGGATGTTCTGCAGATTCGGGTCGTTGCTGCTGAGCCGCCCGGTCACCGCCACCGCCTGCGCATAGTGGGTATGCACCCGGCCACTGCGCGGCAAGATCAGCAGGGCCAGCTTGTCGGTGTAGGTGCCTTTGAGCTTGGACAGGCTGCGGTGCTCCAGCAGCTTGGCCGGCAAGGGGTAGTCCTCGGCCAGCTTTTCCAGCACTTCTTCGTCGGTGCTGCGGGCACCGGTGGCGGTTTTCTTGACCACCGGCATGCCCAGTTTGTCGAAGAAAATTTCGCCCAGCTGCTTGGGGCTGCTCAGGTTGAAGGGCTGGCCCGCAATCTCGTAGGCCTCGGCCTCCAGCTGCACGATGCGCTGGCCCAGGGCATGGCTTTGGTTGGCCAGCGTGGCCGCGTCGATCAGCACGCCGTTGCGCTCTATCCGGTACAGCGCCTCGCTGCTGTCGATCTCCAGTTGGTAGATGAACGCCAGCTCTTTGACCGCCTGCAGCTGCGGCCACAGCACGCGGTGCACTTCCAGCGTCATGTCCACGTCTTCGCAGGCGTACTCAGAGGTTTTTTCCACGTCCACCTGGTTGATGGTGAGCTGGTGCACACCCTTGCCGCACAGGTCTTCAAAGCTGATGCCGCTACGGCCCAAGTGCCGCTCAGCCAGGCTGCTCAGGCCATGCGGTTTGTGCACCTCCAGCACATAGCTTTGCAGCATGGTGTCGTGGGCATAGCCCTGCACTTCGATGCCGTGGTTGGCGAACACATGGCGGTCGTACTTGATGTGCTGGCCGAGCTTCAGCTTGGCCGGGTTCTCCAGCCAGGGCTTGAGCTTGGCCAGCACCTCGTCGCGCGGCAGTTGGGCGGGCGCGTCGGGGTAGTTATGCGCCACCGGGATGTAGGCAGCCTCGCCCAGCGTCACGCTGAAGCTGATGCCGACGATCTCGGCGACCATTTCATCCAACGAGTTGGTTTCGGTGTCCAGTGCCACCAGCTCGGCAGCCTCCAGCTTGGCCAGCCAGGCATCGAAGGCCTCCCAGGTCAGGATGGTCTCAAAACCCGGCGTGCGGGCGGAGGCCGCGGGCTCCACCGGGTCGTCGAATAGGCCGGGCTCGGACGCTTTTGGCGTGGTGGCCTTGGGCGTTTTCTCGGCAGTGGCGACGGGTTCTGCGGCCGCCGCGCCATCCAGCGCTTTGGCCAGGCCCTTGAAACCAAATTTTTCGTAAAAAGCCTTCAGAGCGACCGTATCCTGTGCGCCGAAAGCTATCGAATCCATAGCAGGCAGGCCGTCGATATAGCCCGCCAGTTCGCAGTCGGTCTTGATGGTGACCAGGCGCCGGCCCTGCGGCAGCCAGTCCACGGCGTTGCGCAGGTTCTCGCCGGCCACGCCCTTGATCTCGCTGGCGCGGGCCATCAGCGCGTCGAGTGAGCCGTATTCCATCAGCCACTTGGCCGCCGTCTTGGGGCCCACCTTGGGCACGCCAGGCACGTTGTCCACGGTGTCGCCCACCAGGGTCTGGTAGTCGACCATCAGGCTGGGCGGCACGCCGAACTCCTCGGTCACCCCGGCCACGTCGCGGCGCTTGCCGTTCATGGTGTCGATGATGGTCACATGCTCGTTCACCAACTGGCTCAGGTCCTTGTCGCCGCTGGACACCACCACCTCGATACCCTGGTCTCCCGCCACCCGGGCCAGCGTGCCGATCACGTCGTCGGCCTCCACGCCGGGCACGGCCACCACCGGCCAGCCCATGAAACGGATAACGTCGTGCACTGGCTCGATCTGCGTGCGCAAGTCGTCCGGCATGGGGCTGCGCGTGGCCTTGTAGGCGGGATACCACTCGTCGCGGAAGGTGGGGCCCTTGGCGTCGAATACGCACACGGCGTAGTCGGCCTGCACCTCTTTGCGCAGGCTGTTCATCATGTTGATGATGATGCGGATGGCACCGGTTTTTTGCACCGTGCCGTCGGGCAAGGTGGTGCTCATGGTTTCGCCGCCGGCAAAAAAGGCACGGTACAGGTAGCTGGAGCCATCGACCAGCAGCAGGGTTTTCTTGTTCGTCATGCCGGCATTTTGCCTGCGGGGCACATCCAACAAATGGCAACGATCCAATTACAATCAATTCTTATTACCATTTGCATTTGAGATTTCCAGCATGACCTTTTACCGCTGCCGCCGCAGCATCCTGGCCTTGCTGCTCTGCGGGCTGGCAGCAGGTGCGGGCGCAGCCAACAAGGCCCCGGCCAAGCCTGCCGCCCCGCGCAAGCTGGCCGCCGACCTGGGCAGCGGTGCGGCGGACGGCGTGTTCCCGCGCACCGTCGCGCATTACCAAGGCAAGACCGTGCTGGTCAGGCAACCGCTGCGGGTCGCCGTGCTGTCCACCGGCCAGAACGACGGCCTGCTGACCCTGGGCCTGGTGCCGGTGGGCACCACCCGCGACGACCAGGGCCGGCTGTATGCCGACTACCTGGCCCAGGGCTTTGCCAGCCAGCAGGCCGCCATGCGCCGCACCGCCGACCTGGGCGTGCGCAGCGCTCCCGACCTGGAAGTGCTGGCCGCCCTGCGCCCGGACCTGATCCTGGTCAACAAGGCCATGCTGACGCCGCAGATGCACGCTCTGTACCAGCGCATCGCGCCCACGGTGGTCACGCGCGGCAACGGCGTGAACTGGAAGATCGACTTTCTGTTGCTGGCCGACGCCCTGGGCCGCAGCGAGCAGGCCCGCGCCTGGCTCAAGCAATACCACTCCGATGCCGGCGCCCTGGCACAGCATTGGCCTGCGGATACAGCCCCCAGCGTGTCCTTCGTGCAGGCCAACGCGCAGCGCAACCGCATCATGGGCGTGCGCTCATTTACCGGCAGCATCGCCGAAGACGCTGGCCTGCAGCGCCCGCCCAGCCAACGCTTCGTCGGCAATTCGCAGGACATCAGCGGCGAGCTGCTCGACCAGGCCGATGCCGACTGGATCTTCTATGCCGCGCGCGACAAGTCCCTGCCCGGCCTGACCGGCTCCCCGCTGTGGCCGCGGCTGCGCGGCGCCGCGCAAGGCCATGCGGTGCGCGTGGGGCTAGACCCGTTTTATCTGAACGCCGGCCCGCTGGCCGCGCGCACCGTGCTGAGTGCGCTGGCGCGTACCGCAACCACTGCATTGCCCAATCCATGACCGTCTTTCCCTCCACCACCCCGGCCCGCCGCGCCGCCCGGGGCCTGGGCCTGATGCTGTTGCTGGCCGCCCTGTTAGGGCTTGTGCTGGCGAGCATTTCATTCGGCTCGCGCCCGATTCCGTTGGCCAGGCTCTGGCAGCTGATGTGGCAGCCGGACGGCAGCGTCGAGTCCGCCATCGTCTGGCAGATGCGCATGCCGCGCACCGCGCTCGGCCTGGCCGTGGGTGCAGCACTTGGAGTCGCCGGCGGCCTGATGCAGGCGCTGACGCGCAATCCGCTGGCCGACCCGGGCCTGCTGGGCATCAACGCCGGTGCCGCGCTGGCGGTGGTGCTGGCCATGTCGGTGCTGGGCATCGGCAGCTACATCGGCTACGTGGGCTTCGCGCTGCTGGGCGCCATGCTGGCGGCGGTGGGCGTGTATGTGCTGAGCAGCGGCGCCGCGCCCAGTGCGCAACGCGTGCGCCTGCTGCTGGCGGGCATGGCCATCAGCGCCAGCCTGGGCTCGTGCACCGGCATCATCACCTTGTTCGACAGCAACACCTTTGACGCTTACCGCTTCTGGGTAGTGGGCGCACTCGATGGCCGCAATGCCGACGTGCTGTGGCCCATGCTGCCGCTGGTGCTGGCCGGCATCACCATCGCGCTGTGGCAGGCGCGCGCGCTGGATGCCATCGCCCTGGGCGACGAGTTCGGCCAGGCGCTAGGCCTGCGGCTGAAGCCGGTGCGCATCTGGAGCTTTATCGCCATCGCCCTGCTGTGCGGCGCGGCCACGGCCGCCGCCGGGCCGATTGCCTTTGTCGGCCTGGTGATTCCGCATGCGCTGCGCCTGCTGGTCGGGCCGCATTGGCGCTGGATACTGCCCTACGGCCTGCTGGCCGGGCCGGTGCTGGTGCTGGGCAGCGACATCGTCGGCCGTCTCATCGCCGTGCCCAGCGAGATCGAGGTCGGCATCGTCACAGCCTTCATAGGCGCGCCGGTGCTGCTGGCCCTGGTGCAGCGCAGCCGCCGCGGGAGCGCGGTATGAAGCTCAATTTAAGCAGCGGCATCTGGGCCGAACTCGCGCACCGCCGCACCCGCGTCGTGCTGGCGACATTGCTGGTCGCCGGCCTGGCCGTCACCCTGCTCGGCCTGCGCCTAGGAAGTTACGAGCTGGCCTGGGGTCGTTTCTTCGCCACCTTGTGGGGCGGCGGTGAAGACATGGGCCGCATGGTGCTGATCGACCTGCGCCTGCCGCGCGCGCTGGTGGCGCTCGGCGCGGGCGCAGCACTGGCGACGGCCGGCGCCATCTTCCAAAGCCTGTCGCGCAACCCGCTGGCCAGCCCGGACATCATCGGCCTGACCACCGGCTCGGCTACCGGTGCACTCGTCATGATTCTGTGGCTCGGCGACCAGGCGCTGAACGTGCCATTGGGCGCACTGGTCGGCGGTTTGGCCACGGTGGCGTTGGTCTATCTGTTCAGCCTGCAGCGCGGCATGCACGGGCAGCGGCTGGTGCTGATCGGCCTGGCGATCGCGGCGATGCTGGCCTCGGTCAACGATTTCCTGCTGACCCGCGCCGAGCTGGACCAGGCCCTTGCCGCCAAGATGTGGCTGCACGGCAGCCTGCAGGGCAGCGGCTGGCTGCAGGCCCAACGCCTGGGCCTGGGCTGCACCCTGCTGCTACCGCTGGCCTGGCTGCTCGGCCCGCGACTGCGCCTGCTGGAGATGGGCGACGAGCTGGCCACCAGCCTGGGCCTGAACGTAGGCCGCAGCCACGCCTATCTCACCCTGGTGGCCGTGGGCCTGACCGCGCTGGCCATCGCCTGCGCCGGCCCCATCGGCTTCATCGCCCTGGCTGCGCCGCAACTCGCACGCCGCCTGTGCCGGGCGCCGGGCATTGGCCTGTGGGCCGCCGCACTGATGGGCGCCGTGCTGTGCGCCAGTGCCGACCTGCTGGCGCGGCTGGTGCTGGCGCCGTTCCAGATCCCTGTCGGCCTAGTCACGAGCGCACTGGGCGGGGCTTACCTAACTTATTTACTAGCCCGCGAATGGCGAAGCCACGATCTTTGAGCTTATGCAAACACCTTCTGCCTCCCGCCTCCGTGGCGAAGATCTGACCCTGGCCTATGGCGACACGCGCGTGGCCGAGCACCTGAGCGTGGCGATTCCCGATGGCGCCTTCACCGTCATCGTCGGCCCGAACGCCTGCGGCAAATCCACGCTGCTGAAAGCCCTGGCGCGGCTGCGCACACCGCAGGCCGGCCAGGTGTATCTGGACGGCGCGCTGATCGGCAGCTACCCCACGCGTGAAGTGGCGCGCCGCCTGGGCTTGCTGCCGCAAACCGCCATCGCCCCCGAAGGCATACGCGTGGCCGAGCTGGTGGCGCGCGGACGCCATCCGCACCAAAGCCTGTTCGGCGGCTGGACGGCCGAGGACGACCGCATCGTCGCCCAGGCCCTGCGCGCCACCGCCATCGAAGACCTGGCCGACCGGCTGGTGGATGAACTCTCCGGCGGCCAGCGCCAGCGCGTCTGGGTGGCCATGGTGCTGGCGCAAGACACCCAGTTGCTGCTGCTAGACGAGCCCACCACCTACCTGGACCTGGCGCACCAGATCGACCTGTTGGAACTCTTCCGCGACCTGAACCGCCAGCAAGGCCGCACCTTGGTCGCCGTGCTGCACGACCTGAACCACGCCTGCCGCTACGCGGACCACCTGGTAGTCCTGCGCCAAGGGAAACTGGTGGCCCAGGGCGCACCAAAGGAGATCGTCACCGCGGCGCTGGTCGAGCAGGTGTTTGATCTGCAGTGTCGGATCATCGAAGACCCGGTGTCGGGGACGCCGTTGGTGATTCCTGAGGGACGTGTGCGCGGGTGATGATGGTCGGAAAAGTGCCGTGCCACAGGCTATTCCCCCCGGATCATGTCTCG
The DNA here is from genome assembly GCF_900104385.1 of Rhodoferax sp. OV413. GTDB lineage: Bacteria > Pseudomonadota > Gammaproteobacteria > Burkholderiales > Burkholderiaceae_C > Rhodoferax_B. Next base: position 140,267 of record NZ_FNJA01000003.1, read on the forward strand.
CACGGATTCCATTTTTTCGGGATACAACAGGCTTACATTCGACGGATAACATGGCCGTCCAAGCTATGTGGGGTTTGACTAAATTTTGATATTCGGATATTTCCCGAAAATCCAGCCTGCAGAATAGTTTCCGGAGATTTGAATGGCCAATCGTTACGGAAGTAACTTTTTAATCCGCAAGTCTTTCGCCCCCCATTACGTTGAGCGTCTTTGCCCGTCCGGCCCAGTCCCAGAGTGTTGCCATGACCATAAAACACATACTCTTTGATGCTGATGGCGTTATCCAATACGCAACCCAGCACTGGCAGCCGGCGCTGCAGTCAGTGCTTGGGCTCGAAGATGCGTCACAGGCCAAGGCAGTCTTAGACGACATCTTTGAAGCCGAAACAGAAGTACTCGAAGCAGAAACCGGCTTCCTAGAACGGCTAGAAGCTGTACTTGCAAAGTGGGGACGCTCCAGTTTCCTCTCTGAGACGCTGAACGTTCTTCTGTCTATCGAAGTTCACCACGACATCCTGCAAACGGTTCAAACCATTCGCCGCTCGGGCCTTCAATGCCACATCGGTAGCAATCAACAAACCCTTCGCGCACGGCACATGTCTGAAGGCCTGAACTACAGGTCTCTGTTCGACACCGAGTTCTATTCGTGCTTTGTCGGTGCAGCCAAACCCAAGCTCAGTTTCTTTCATAGGGTCGTTAACCAACTTGGTTGCGAAGCAAGCGCGGTGCTGTTTCTAGACGACCGACCGGAAAACGTCGAAGCTGCAAAGGCAGCCGGACTAAACGCAATGCTGTTCTTTGGCACAGATGGTCCGTCATCGCTCCGACGCCAACTGGCAGGCTTCGGTGTGCTCGTGAATCAATGAGCACAATGAACGAGAGGCCCACCCCCTCCATCGGCGGGCCATCACCCGGCGAGCCGGACGCCACGTCTCATGTCAAACGTTCGAAGCCAGTATCAACTGTGTTGTTCTCTAACCGATTGTGAAATCACCGCTATGACCAAGACCATGAAGGCACAGGAACGTACCGAGCTACTCAAAGTGCTGGAAGCTCGTTTCGAGAAGAACATGTGCCGGCATGCCGGAATCGCGTGGGCAGAGGTGCAAGCGAAGCTCGAAGGAAATCTTGGTGCGATGAGATCACTAAGAGACATGGAGGCCACGGGTGGCGAGCCGGATGTCATTGGAAGGGCGAAACAGTCCAACCACTTCATCTTTAGTGATTGCTCGCCAGAAAGTCCCGTCGGGCGCAGAAGCACTTGCTACGACGCTGAGGCTCGCGAGTCGAGGAAGGAGAACAGGCCCGAAAACAGCGCGGCGGAACTGGCTGCTGAGATGGGCATCGAACTTCTGACTGAAGACCAATACCGAGAGCTGCAGAGCTTGGGCGAGTTCGATACCAAGACTTCCAGCTGGATCAAGACACCCTCTGACCTTAGGTCACTCGGTGGTGCTCTGTTTTGCGACCGCCGCTATGGCAAGGTGTTCACGTACCACAACGGCGCACAGTCGTACTACGCTGCTCGGGGCTTCCGAGGTTCGCTTCAAGTATGAAAGCGTGGCGGCGCAGGTCACGCTGAGCCCTCCCATCGAGAAGGCATGCCTCGGCAAGCCCGGTCAAGCCCCTCATCTCAACCATGCCCCCATGGGTTAGGTCGCGGGTGACAGCAGGTGACAAAATGTCGCCTTATTCGCTATATAAAACGAAGCTTCCTCCGCTTAATTCATAAGCCTTACGGCCATTTATTACGGGAAACCACGCTTGGCGCTGACTGCAGTTTGGTTACGTGTTCCCGGCCCCGCGCATAGATAATTCGCCGGCCCTCCCCGTACCTCTTCTACTCCCTGCCCATGTCCAACCTCATCGTCCACGGCGGCACGCCTTTGCGCGGCCGCATCACCCCTTCTGCCAACAAGAACGCCGTGCTGCCGGTACTCTGCGCCACGTTGCTGACCTACGAGCCGCTGCGGCTGCTCGGCGTGCCGGACATCACCGATGTGCGCAAGATCCTGGACATCTTCCGCCTGCTGGGCAGCGAGGTGCAGATGGACTTTGCTACCGGCACGCTGGAGCTGCACCACCGCGAGACCGTGTTCGACGCGGCGCGGCACCGGCTGCCGGAAGAGATGCGTTCGTCCATCATGCTGGTGCCGCCGCTGCTGGCGCGCTTTGGCGTGGCGCGGCTGGAGGACAACGTCAAGGGCTGCACGCTGGGCGTGCGCGAGATCGATCCGCACATCGACGTGTTCCGCCAGTTCGGCGGCCTGGTGGAGCGCAGCGAAGGTTCGCTGCTGGTGCGCTGCCGCGGCCCGCTGACGCCGACTGACCACTGGCTGGACTACGCGTCCGTCACCACTACCGAAAACTTCGTGCTGTGCGCAGCTTCGGCCGGTGGTGTATCCACGCTGACCAACGCCGCATCCGAGCCGCATGTGCAGGAGTTCTGCCGCTTCATGCAGATGATTGGCGTGAAGATCGAGGGCATGGGTACCTCGCGCGTGACGGTGCACGGCGGCGGCACGCTGGGCGGCGGCGAGTACCGCTTTGACGAAGACTTCCACGAGATCACCACTTTCTTGGCGCTGGGCGCGATCACCGGCGGCGACGTGGTGGTGCGCAACAGCGCGCCGGAGAACTTTCCGCTGATCGACCGCACCTTTGCCAAGTTCGGCGTGCACATCACGCATGAAAACGGCTGGTCGCGTGCCGACTGCCCTGGCGCGCTGAAGGTACAAACACCGTTCACCAGCAATGTGCTGACCAAGGTGGAGGCCGCGCCCTGGCCTTACTTCCCGGTGGACCTGCTGCCGATCTTTGTGGCACTCGGCGTGCAGGCCCAGGGCAATGCGATGTTCTGGAACAAGGTGTACGACGGCGCCATGGGCTGGACCACCGAGCTCTCAAAATTCGGCGCCCATGTGTACCAGTCGGACCCGCACCGCATCGTCAGCTTTGGCGGTAGCCCGCTGACGCCGGCGGTGGTCGAGAGCCCGTACATCATCCGGGTGGCGATCGCGCTGTTCATGGTCGCCGCCAGCGTGAATGGCCGGTCGGAGATCCGCAACGCCACGCCGATCCGCCGCGCGCACCCGGGCTTTGTGGAGAACCTGCGCAGCCTGGGTGCGCAGGTGGAGTGGACTAGCGAGGAGTAGCTTGCTCCTGAATTTATAGCTGCCAGCGCAGGTAGAACCTGCGCTGGCAGCCTATTTCTTATAAATCGAGTTTAAACGTCAGCTTGGCCGTGCGCGGCGCGCCAGCGGCCAGGCGGGTGCCGCCAGCGGCCCAGTATTCCTTGTCGGCCACGTTGTCTACGTTCAGCTGCCAGGTCGTCTGGTAGCCGGCCAGGCGGGTGGCGTAGCGCGCGCCCAGGCTGTACAGGGTGACGCCGCCCAACCAGGCCTGGTTCAGGTCGTTCACCGGGCGGCGGCCGGTGTAGTAGGCGCCGCCGTTGACCGACAGGCCGGGCAGGCTGGCCAGCGCATACGACAGGAACACGCTGCCGGTCTGCTTGGCGGTGTTTTCCGGGCTCTTGCCGTTGTAGCTGGCGTTGATGTTGCGGAACTCGGCGTCCAGCCATTGGGCCGAGGTCTGCCAGGACAGCTGCTTTGTTAACTGGCCCTGGGTAGACAGCTCCACGCCGGTGTAGTTCTGCCGGCCGTCGGCCGTGTAGACATTGCTGCTGTTGGTGTAGTAGCCGGGGCGGCTGATATTGAACAGCGCGGTCGACAGCAGCGTGCCGCCCGGCGTGCGCCAGCGCATGCCCATCTCTTTTTGCTTGCTGACGCCCGGTGCCATGCGCTCGCCCACGTTGGCGGTGCCGGTGGGCGCGGTGTCGCCCTGCTCCAGCCCGTTGGCATACGAGGTGTAGAGCGACACGGCGGGCGACAGCTTGTAGACCAGGGCCGCCATCGGCGTGGTCTTGCTGGCGTCGTAGTGGGCGCTGCCCTGGTCGCTTTGGTAGCGGCTGTGGCGCAGGCCCAGCATCAGCTGCCACTGGCTGGACAGCTGCAGCTGGTCCAGCGCGTACAAGCCGGTGTCCTGCGTGTCCAGCGCGGCGGTGGTGGCCGTGGTCGGCACCGCGCCAAAGGTCACCGTGGTGATGGGCAGCGGGTTGTACAGGTTCTGCGAGGCGATGGTGTAGTTTTGCTGGTAGATCGGGCTCTGGCTGAAGCGGGTGCGGGTTGCGCCCAAGGTCAGGCCGTGCTGGATGCCGAAGGTGGCAAAGCTGCCGAACAGCTCGGCGCGCAGCAGGTCGGTCTGCGCCTCCAGGTTCTGGATATTGCCGCGGATGCTGCCCGCGCCCGAGGCCACGCCGGCATCGTTGGCAAAGCTGAAGATCGCCAGCTGGCGGCCGCGCTCCACGTGCGACTGGCCGGCCTCTACCGTCAGCGCCCAGTTGTCGCTCAGGGCGTAGTCGGCGCGCAGCTGGGCGTTGCGGGTGTCGGCGTCGAAGGTCGACCAGTCGGGGCCGACCAGCTTCTGGGCATCCACCGGGTTCGGCAAGGTGATGACGCCGTTGACCGCGGTGCGCAGGGCCACGCCCACCTGCTCGGTGGTCTTGCGGTGGTCGTAGTCCAGGTCGGCCTTCAGGCTCAGGCGGCTGGTGACGCGCCAGTCGAAGGCGGCGGATGCAAAGCTGCGCCCGCCGTTGCCCGCGCCGTCCAGGTACGAGCCCAGGGCACCGCCGGCGGCGTTGACGCGCAGGCCGTACTGCTGCTCGTCGCCCAGGCGCCGGCCCACGTCGACGCTGGCCAGCGCCTTGCCGTATTGGTCGACCACCAGGCCGAGCGAGGTTACCGGCTGGGCGCCGGCGCGCTTGGTCACCAGGTTGACGATGCCGGCCGGCGAGGTAAAGCCGTAGTACAGCGCCGAGGCGCCCTTCAGCACTTCGACGCGCTCCTTGTTCTCCATCGGGATCTGCGAGAAGTTGAGCACCGGCATGGAGCCGTTGAGCCGGTAGTTGGTGCGGTTTTCCACACCCATGCCGCGGATCACCAGCTGGTCCCAGGTTTCGCCGCCGTTCTGCTGGCGCGTCACACCCGCGGTGTTGCGCAGCGCGTCGTACAGGCCAGCCGCGCCCTGCAGCTCCAGCACTTCGCGGGTGACGACGTTGACGGTAGACGGCACATCCATGATGTCCGAACCGCGGAAGCTGCCGGCCTCTACCGTATTGGGCACAAAGCCCTGGGCGGTGGCGGCCCGCACGGTGACGGGGCTGAGAGCAGGCGCATCGGCAGGCTGGGCGGGCTGAGCGTCCTGCGCCACGGCAGCGTGGCTACCGTAAGCAAGAGACAAAAGGAAGGGCAGATGGCGCAAGGGAAAAGAGCGGGGCATGGTGCGGTGCAAGTCCAAAAGTAGAAAAACCGGGTTATCCCTAATTCTACTAATGCAAATACAAACTATTTGCATTTACACAACACCTAGCCCACTATTCCCCTCAGCAGCAGCGCCCGATGCGCCCCTTGCCACCGTAGCGCGCCTCCTGCCGTTCGCGGAAAAAGGCCTCGTAGCCCATCACCGGTTGGTCCGGGTGCTCACGCCGCTGGTGGGCGACGTAGGTGTCGTAGTTGGGCACGCCGACCATCAGGCGGGCGGTCTGGCCCAGATAGCTGCCGACAGATTGACCCAGGCTGGCGATTTCCTTCAGCACGGCCGCCTCACGCCGTCAGCAAGGAGCCGCCGGCTTCCTGCACCGTGGGCTTATGGCTCCGCCGGGCCACCAGGCAGGCGCGGATGCCGAACACCAGCACGCTGATCACCACGAACATGAAGAACACGCACAGGCCTGCGTCCAGGTAGTCGTTGAAGACCACGCGCTGCATCTGCAGTAGCGACTTGGCGGGCGCCAATAGCTCGCCCTTGTCCAGGGCAGCCTGGTACTTGTCGGCATGGGCCAGGAAGCCGATTCTCGGATTGGCGTGGAACACCTTTTGCCAGCCGGCGGTCATGGTGCAGGCCAGCAGCCAGGCGGTGGGCAGCAGCGTGACCCAAGCGAAGCGCTCGCGCTTCATCTTGAACAGCACCACGGTGCCCAGGATCAGCGCCACGCTGGCCAGCATCTGGTTGGAGATACCGAACAGCGGCCACAGCGTGTTGATGCCACCCAACGGATCGACCACGCCCTGGTACAAAAAGTAGCCCCAGGCGGCGACGCACAAGCCGGTGGCCAGGCCGTTGCTGATCCACGAATCCGTCTTCTTCAACGCTGGCACAAAAGTGCCCAGCAAGTCTTGCAGCATGAAGCGGCCGGCACGGGTGCCGGCGTCCACCGCCGTCAAGATGAACAGCGCTTCGAACAGGATGGCGAAGTGGTACCAGAAGCCCATCATGGCCTTGCCGCCCAGCATCTGCGAAAAGATATGCGCCATGCCGACCGCCAGGGTGGGGGCGCCGCCGGCGCGGGCAATGATGGTGGTTTCGCCCACGTCCTTGGCGGTCTGCAGCAGCATGTCGGGCGTCACCACAAAGCCCCATTGCGAGATCACTTGCGCAGCGCTTTCGGCCGTGGGGCCGAGCACGGCCAGCGGGCTGTTCATCGCGAAGTAGACGCCGGGCTCGATGATGGACGCGGCCACCAGCGCCATGATGGCGACGAAGGACTCCATCAGCATCGCACCGTAGCCGATGAAGCGGGCATGCGCCTCGTTCTCGATCAGCTTGGGCGTGGTGCCCGACGAAATCAACGCATGGAAGCCCGACACCGCGCCGCAGGCGATGGTGATGAACAGGAAGGGGAACAGGCTGCCCGCCCAGACCGGACCGCTGCCATCGATGAAGCGCGTGGTGGATGGCATCTTCAGATCCGGCGCCACCAGCACGATGCCGATGGCCAGCGCCACGATGGCGCCGATCTTCAAGAAGGTTGACAAATAGTCGCGCGGCGCCAGCAGCAGCCACACCGGCAACACCGATGCCACGAAGCCGTAGCCGATCAGCATCCAGGTCAGCTGCTTGCCGTCGAAGGTGAACAGCGGCGCCCACTCGGCGCTCTGCGCCACCTGGCCGCCCATGACGATGGAGAGGATCAGGAACACCACGCCGATCACCGACACCTCGCCGATCTTGCCGGGCCGGATGTAGCGGGTGTAGATGCCCATGAACAGCGCCAGCGGAATGGTGGCTGCCACGGTGAACGTGCCCCAGGGGCTGTCGGCCAGCGCCTTGACCACAATCAGCGCCAGCACTGCCAGGATGATGACCATGATCATGAAGGTGCCAAACAGGGCGATGACGCCGGGTATCGGCCCGAGTTCCGACTTGATCAGGTCGCCGAGGGAACGGCCGTCGCGCCGCGTCGAGATGAACAGCACGATGAAGTCCTGCACCGCGCCGGCAAACACCACGCCAGCCAAGATCCACAGCATGCCGGGCAGGTAGCCCATTTGCGCCGCCAGCACCGGGCCGACCAGCGGGCCGGCGCCGGCAATCGCCGCGAAGTGGTGGCCGAACAGCACGAACTTGTTGGTCGGCACATAGTCCAGCCCGTCGTTGTGCCGCATGGCCGGCGTGGCGCGGTTCGCGTCCAGCGACAGCACATGCTTGGCGATGAACTGGCTGTAGAAGCGGTAGGCGATCAGGTAGACCGCCAGTGCCGCCACCACCACCCAGAGGGCGTTGATGGTTTCGCCGCGGTGCAGCGCGATGGTGGCCAGGGCGCCGGCGCCGGCTAGGGCGATCAACGCCCAGAGCGCTGTGCGGGCCAGGGGATGTTTGGTAAGGGTGTCCATTGTCTCTTTCTTGTAGTTGAAACGGATGTGCGAAAGCACAGTGTCGAGCGCCCAGCGCGGCGCCGCATTGGTGTGCTTGCGGTGCAGTTGCGGAGTGATTACGTAATGGTTTTCCCCAGGCAAGCCTGGGTCAAAATCCACCCATGGGCACACACGGTTTCAGACTGCATTTACGCGCGATGGTGCTGCTGCTGGCCGCCGTGCCGCTGGTGCTGGCCATCGCCGCCGTGGTCTGGGTGGTGCGCCAGCAGTCCGACCAGCTGGCCCAGGCGCAGATCGCCGCCATGCAGCCCATCTTGTTGCAGGCACGCAAAGACGAGCTGCAGCACTTCGTACAAAGCGGGCGCCGCGCCGTGGCCCATTTGTACGAGCAGCAGGCCGGCAACCAGGCCCAGGCCCAGCAGCAGGCGCTGGAGCTGCTGCGCCGCATGGACTTTGGCAACGACAACTACTTTTTCGTCTACGACCTTCAAGGCAACAGCCTGATGCACCCGCGCCTGCCCGATCTCGAAGGCCATAGCCAGTGGGCGCTGCGCGACAGCGCGGGCGCGCCCATCATCCAGCAGCTGGTGCACCAGGCCCAGGCCGGCGGCGGCTTTGTCGACTACATGTGGAACCGCCCGTCCACTGGGCGCGACGAGCACAAGCTCGGCTATGTGGAGCTGGTGCCCGAATGGGGTTGGGTAATGGGCACTGGCCTGTATCTCGACCATCTGCAGGAAACCCAGGCGCTGATCACCCGCTCCACCGCGGCCGCCGTGCGCAAGACCCGGCAACAGATCCTGTGGATCGCCTCGGCCGCGCTGCTACTGGTGGCGGCCGGTGGCCTGGCGCTGAACTGGTACGAACAGCGCGCCGCCGACGCCAAGCTGCGCGCCATGGCGCAGAAGGTGGTGCATTCGCAGGAAGATGAACGCTCGCGCGTGGCCCGCGAGCTGCACGACGGCATCAGCCAGCAGCTGGTGTCGGTAAAGTTCGTCGCCGAGTCGGCGCTGCTGCAGCTAGAGCGCGGCAACACCGATGCGCCCGGCACGCTGCGCCAGGGCATCAGCCTGCTGCAAGGCCTGGTGCGCGATGTGCGCCGTATATCCCATGACCTGCGCCCCACCCTGCTCGACGATGTAGGCCTGGCCAGCGCGCTGGCACAGACTGCCCGTGAATTCGGCGAACGCAGTGGCATCCAGGTCGAGGTCCAGGTGGCCGAGGTACCGCCGATTCCCGAAGCCGCAGCCACCGCCATGTTCCGCGTGGCGCAAGAAGCCCTGGGCAATATCGAAAAGCATGCAGGCGCCCAGCATGTACAACTGCAGCTGAGCTACGGCGCCGCCGGCCTGGCGCTGCAGCTGCGTGACGACGGCGCCGGCTTCGACGTGCCAGCCACCCTGCGCCAGGCCCGCTCCGGCCTGGGCCTGACGAATATGCGCGAACGCATCGAGATGCTGGGCGGCAGCTTCAGCCTGGCATCCGCCCCCGGCGCAACCGTGCTGACGGCACAGCTGCCGGCCGCCGTGCTAAAAATGGACTGACCATGCCGACACCTGTTTCCATCCGCCTGCTGATCGTCGACGACCACCCCATCGTGCGGCAAAGCCTGAACGCCCTGCTCGGCGCCTTCGGTGCGCCGATGCAGGTGGTGGCCACCGCCGGCAGCGCTGAAGAAGCCCTGGTGCTGGCCGAGCAGCAGCAGCCAGACATCGTGCTGACCGACCTGCAGATGAAGCCCACCAGCGGCATCCAGCTGATCCAGCAGCTCAGCCAGCGCCAGCCCGCCATCCGCTACGTGGTGTTCACGGCATCCACGCAGGACGAGCACATGCTGCAGGCCTTTGACGCTGGCGCGCAGGGCTATGTATTGAAGGAGTCCGAAGCCGGCGAGCTGGTGCAAGCCATCGAAGCCGTGATGGGCGGCGCCACCCACTACCCCGCCGGGTTAAAGCGCGCCCTCGACCGGCGCCAGCAGCAGCCCGCGCTGACCGCCCGCGAGACCGAGGTGCTGGCACTGGTAGCCCAGGGGCTGACCAGCAAAGCTATCGCCCGGGCGCTGGACATCGATTCGCGCACCGTGGACGCGCACCGGGCGAATATCCGCCAGCGCTTTGGACTGGACAGCAGCGCGGCGCTGCTGCGGTTTGCGATGGAAAACTGCGGCGGGAAGCCATAGCGCCCCATGGCCTGCTCGATTTACGCAACATTAATGTGCGGATTAATGGGTTTATCTGCGCGGTTATAGAAATTACAGTGCACTCCAACGCCACTGGGCGTTATTCAACCCAATAGGAGTTCACCATGATCCGCACGACCGTAGTTGCCGCCTCCCTGGCCATCGCCTTCACCGCAGCCCAAGCCGCCCAACCGCTGACCGTCAAGGTCTACAACGCCGACGGCAACAGCTTCAACGTCAATTCGACCCTGGTCTATGGCGAGAAAGAAGCCATGGTGATCGACGCCGGCTTCACCCGCGCCGATGCGCTGCGCATTGCCGCCAATGTGCTCGACAGCGGCAAACAGCTGAAGACCATCTACGTGAGCCAGGCCGACCCCGACTACTACTTTGGCGTGGAAACGCTGAAAGAAATCTTCCCCCAGGCCGACGTGGTGACCACGCCCGCCGTGCTGGAAAAGATCGTGTCCAAAATGTCCGGCAAGCTGGCATTCTGGGGCCCCAAGATGGGTGCCAACGCGCCCCGTACGCCGGTAGTGCCGCGCGCCTTGCAAGGCAGCACCCTCACGCTGGAAGGCCAGACGATTGAAATCCGTGGCACAACCGGCCTGCTGGCGCACCGCCCCTATGCCTGGATTCCATCCATCCAGGCCGTGGTGGGCAACATCGGAGTATTCGGCAACATGCACGTATGGACCGCAGACTCGCAAACGGCGCAGGAGCGTGCCGCCTGGGTGGCCCAGCTCGACGAGATGGCGGCCCTGAAGCCCGTGTTGGTCGTACCCGGCCACATGAAGTCCGGCACGCAGGTCGATGCCAGCGCCATCAGCTTCACCAAGAACTATCTGCAGACCTTCGAGAAAAACCTGGCTGCCAGCAAAAACAGCGCAGAGCTGGTCAACGCCATGAAGCAGGCCTACCCGCAAGTGACCGATGGCGCCATGTCCCTGGACATTGGTGCCAAGGTCAACAAGGGCGAGATGAAGTGGTAATGCAAAGCGCCTGACCCAGTCCAGGCATGGACCGCCCTGCCAGCCTGCTGGCAGGGCGGCGTTCAAGCGTTCTTCATCAAACCAATAGGCCCGCCATGAAACCCACTTTGATCCCACTGAGCCTTGCGGCTGCGGCGTTCGTGTCCGTCAACGCATTCAGCCAAGCCCTGCCTTACGGCGCCCCCATCAGTCTCGATGTGGCCAAAAAGGCCGCGCAAGCCGCATCCCACGAGATGCGCAAAAACAAGCTAGAGATGACCATCGCCGTGGTCGACTCTGGCGGCAACCTGGTCTACCTGGAAAGGTCCAACCAGGCTGGCCTGGGCACCATTGAACCCGCGATCGGCAAAGCCAAGGCGGCCAATGGCATCAAGGCCCCCACCAAGCTGATCGAAGACCTGATCGTCAAACAGCAGTTGGTGAATTTGATCGCAGTGCCGGGCGCATTCCCGGTAGAAGGTGGCGTGCCCCTGGTGCTCAACAACCAGGTGGTGGGCGCGATTGGTGCCAGTGGCGGCATGCCCGCCGATGACGGTGCAGTCGCCAACGCAGGCGCAAAAAGCCTGCTGCCTTGATGAAGACACAGACCTGTTCACCCACTACCGAGAATTGATATGAGCACCCCCTACGACATCGTCAAAGAACATTACGCGGCGTCTGCCCGCCAGGATTTCGCCGGCATGTTTGCCAACGTCTCCGACACCGTCGAGTGGACTGAAATGGCGGGCTTCCCCTGCGCCGGCACATGGATAGGCCCGCAAGCGGTGATCGACAATGTTTTCAAGGTTCTGGGAAGCACCTGGGACAACTACCGCTTTGACCTGGAGCAGCTGGTGGATGGTGGCGATGTGGTCGTCGGCATTGGTACTTACTCCGGCAGCTACCGTGCCACAGGCAAGCCCATGCAGGCCAGGGTCGCGCACGTGTGGCGCATCGCGTCTGGCAAAGTCGTTAAATTCGAGCAATTTACCGACACACTGCTGGTTGCGAACGTGATGCGTTAATCCAGTCAAGGAGCTTTCGATGGATGTTCTTCAACAAGTCCTGGAGCATATGCGCTCGGGCCGCTGGATCGAGGCACACAATCTTGTGCAGACCGACGACTCGCCGCTGGCCGCCTGGCTGCACGGCATCTTGCACATCCAGGAAGGCGATCTGGAAGATGCCGAGTACTGGTACGGCAAAGCCAACCGCCATTTCCGCAGCCGCGGGACTTTGGATGAAGAGCTCGCAGGTTTCGAGGCCGAATTGCTGAAGCGCGACAGCCAGGCATAGCCAACGGAACCAGGCCTGCGCGGCCGAGCAGTGCTTGCTATCGTATAAATAGCTGGTAGCGCGGGTGTCTATTGCGCTGGAGGCTTAAAAGGCTTGAGATTTAACAGCACCTCAAGGCAGCCGAAAAACATCGGCGGCTACCGCACTCTCTCCCAACTTTCGCCCATCAGAAGCCGAGTCGTAAACCACCAGAAGCGAAAGGGCGGCCTCCCCTTCGGCGGAGAACAAAGTCATGCCTTCGGCATGGTCTACGCCCTGGCCATGGGGGATGTCCAACACCCGCTCCAAGCCATCCGCCGGCACCACACACTCGCCCTTGGGCGCTGTACCACCCGGCCACCGGAACACGGTCGTCGGGCCGTCCAACGCCATGCTGGGGCCGCCCAGAATCAGCAGATCCTGGCCCTGCACGCACATATCGCGGATACCCAGGCCGCCCAGCTGCAAGAAATGCTTTCGGTACGGGCGCTGCTTCGGTCCAATGGGCTGCAAGCGCAGCGTAGCTGCCTGCTTCTTATCCTCTTTCAGTTCCACCTCCAGCACCACAGCCCAACCGCGCAAGACCGGCCCGCGCAGCCCGAGGAAGATGCGCTTGCCCACCACGGCCAGGCCCTCGATGTCGAAGCCGTTGTCTTTGCCCGGAATGGAGAGGAACGGCCCCAGATGTTTGTCCTCTTTCAAGGCCTGCATCAGGTCATTGCCCTTGGCGTTGCCGCCCAGTTGCGCGGCGTGGCGCTTTTTGCGCTTGTCCTTGGCTTCTTTCGCCAGGCTGCACAGGCCGTCCTCGTCGACCACGGGGATGCGGGCCAGCAGGTAGCGGTTGCCATCTGCCCGCACCTGGGCCAACTGCTTGGCGGCCACTTTGGCGTCGTCGTCCACGCCCGGGTTCTTGCGCTTCAGGCTGTGCGAGCCGACTAGCCAGAGATAGCCATTGTCGCAGGCCAGCCCCTCCACGTCTACCTCTTCCACGTCTGCAGGGTCGTCGGCCAGACCCGCCGGCAGCCGAAGGTAGTCGCCCAGAGCAAACTGCCTGTGCTCGCGGCCATACCGGTAATTGCCGCTGCGGCCTTTGGCAGCCACCAAGGACAGCCGCTCCAGGCTGGTCGATTCGTCATTAGCAACCCACAGCGTGCGGCCGATCTGCAGAGCCACGGACAGCCCGTCTCGCAGCTTTTTGTGCTGGCCCAGATCATCGCTATCGGGATGGAACTCCAGATCGACAGTGCCCGTTGGATGCATGGTGAAGCTCCCTGTAAGTTCTAAGCATGGTATCTACTTGCCCGCGGCCTGCTGCTCCCGTGTCGTCATCAACACTCCCACCGCCACCACCACAGCGCCGAGCCAAGTCAACACGCCATAGTGCTCACCCAGCACAAAAGTCCCCGTGCCCAGCCCCACCGCCGCCGCCACGTAGCCGATCTGGCTCAGGTACACCGGCCCGCCCACGCGCTGCAGGCGGAAGAACACCGCGAACATGGCGGCGGTGACGGCGATCTGGGCAAGCAGCAGGCCGGGCACGGCCAGCGCAGTAGCGACCGGCAAGCTGCCGGTCCACAGCAGGGACAGCACCGCCAGCACAGCCGCGGCGCCCAGGTTGGTGCCCGCAGCCAGGGCCAGGCCGCTGGTGCCAGCCGGCCAAGCCAGGGTGCGGTAGACGTTGCCGCAGGCCAGCAGCAGCGGGATCAGAAACGCCAGCGCCAGCCACAGCGCGGGCGCGCCGCCGGGGCTGTCCACACCGCCCTTGGACAGCACGATGACCAGCGCGCCGACAAAGCCCAGCGCAATGCCCGCCGCGCCCAGCGCACCCGGCCGCCGCCTTTGCAGCATGCTGTGCAGCAGCAGCGTCAGGATCGGTGAGAACGCCAGGAAGATCGAGGTAAAGCCCGCCCCCAGGTGCGGCATGGCGCTGAACACCAGCAAGTTGGGCAGCGCGTTGGACACTGCGCCCGTCACCAGGTAGTAGCGCAGATGCCGCCGGTCCCACGGCAAGCGGTCGCGCAAGGCCCACAGCGCCAAGGCCAGCACCAGGCCGGCGCCGGCCGACATCAGCAGGGACCAGACCAGTGGCGAGATGCCCGCCGCCCCGGCCAGCTTGCCCAGGGGGAAGTTCAGGCCCAGCAGGCTGCCGGTGGTCAGCAGCAGGGGCAAGGGGCGGTTCAGCATGGGTGGTGGTGAAGAGGGTTCAAACCACCCATTTTGCTATATAAAAAATAGCTGATAGCGCAGGTTTTGTATGCGCCTACGGCCAATAAGGCTTAAAAATTAGGCGGCGCATCGCGCAGGAACACCGGCAGGTCCATCACCGGTGGACGCGCGCCGGCCTGGTACAGCATATCGGCCACATAGCCGCGGTGGTAGGTCTTGTGGTTCACCACGTGCAGCAGCATGTCGCCGCGGGCCATGGCCCCATCGCCGCCATCGACGAAGCGGAACTGCAGCACTTCGTCGTGCGCGTTGTCAGACAGGCCATCGGCATAGCCTATGTACCAGCGGTCGATGGCGGCTTGGGTGTCGCGCAATGCCGGCAGCGCGGGCTCGGTTTCGGTGATGCGCGCGGTAAAGCCGTGCGGCTGGCCCTGCAGATGGGCCTGCCAGATCTGGTCCACCACATAGGCGTGGTTCAGCGTGTTGACCATGCTGCGGAAACCCGTGGCCCGGGCCGCGCTGGCCTGGCCCTCGGGCAGCGCCAGCAGCGCATCAAACAAGCGGGTGTTGGCCCAGGCGGTGTAGCGCGTGAGCATGCGGATGTGGCGGTCAGTGCCATGGTGTTTTGCCAGCAAGTGGGCCGCAAAGCCTGCGGCGAAGGCTGGCAAAAATATAGCACCGGCCCCGCTGGCGGCGCGGGCCGCCCGTACGGCCGGGTTACGGGCTAGTTTTAGGCCTTGGCCACGCCCGCCGGGTCCATCAAATGGGCGCGGGCCGTGTCGTAGGCTTTCTTGGGCACGGGCACGGCATCCGGGTTGCCCAGGTCGACCATATGGACACGGTAGGTTTCGCGCGCGGTGAAGGCGGCGATGGCGGCGATCACCGTGACCGCCAGGGTGATGGCACCCACGGTGAACGGAATGTCCATGGCTCCCGGAGGCGCCACATAGGTGAACAGCGCCGGCAGCATGGCGGTGACCAGGGTGCCCAGGTTCTGCGAAATCGCCATGCCTGAAACCCGGGTGCGGGTGGGGAACATCTCGGGGTAGAAGCTGGGGAACACGGCGTTATAGCCCTGGTAGACGATGCCCCACATCAGGATCGACATGCAAATCGCCAAGGGCACGCTGTGGATGCTGATGGCGTACAGGTAGACGTAGGCCAGCAGGCCCGAGGCGATGGCGCCGACGATGATGGGCGGCTTGCGGCCGATCTTGTCCGACAGGTTGCCGACGAACGGAATCACCAGCACGGCGACGATATTGCCCAGCACCGGAATCCACAGATAGATGTCTTTCTCGAAGCCGATGCCGTAGCCGGGCTGCACCGCGTAGGCCGCGCCGAAGATGGTGGTGACCACCGGGATCACGTTCATCAGCGAGCAGCACATCACGCGCAGCATGTCGCGCCAGCTCTCGGTGATGGCCTGCACAAACGGTGCCTTGGGCACGGTGCCGTGCGCGCCTTCTTCGGTGAAGGCCGGGGTTTCGTCGACTTCGCGGCGGATGATGTAGCCGGCCACGATGACCAAGAAGCTCAGCAGGAACGGAATGCGCCAGCCCCAGCTATTGAACTGCTCGGTGGGCATGTAGTGGGCCAGCGGCAGGAACACCGCCGCCGCCAGAATCTGCCCGGCCTGCACGCCTTGCAGGGTAAAGCTCGCATAAAAGCCGCGCCGCCCGAACGGTGCGTGCTCCAGGATCATCGAGCTGGCGCCCGAGATCTCGCCGGCCACCGCAAAGCCCTGGATCAGGCGCATCAGCACCAGCAGCGCCGGCGCCCACAGGCCGATCTGGTCGTAGGTGGGCAGCAGGCCCACGGCCACGGTCGAAAAGCCCATCAGGAACATGCAGATGATCAGCACCTTCTTGCGGCCCTGGGTGTCGCCCCAGTGGCCCAGAAAGAAGGCCCCGATGGGCCGCGCCACATAGCCCACGCCGTAGGTGGCCAGCGAGGCGATGATGGCGGTCTTGGGGTCGCCCTTGGGGAAGAAGATTTGCGGAAAGATCAACGCCGCCGCAGTGGCGTAGATGAAGAAGTCGTAGTACTCCAGCGCCGAGCCGATCCAGCCACTGGCGGTGGCTTTCTTCGACTGCTCGTTACGGTGGGACGCACCATTGGGGGTGTCGGCCATGTATGTCTCCTGTGTGGGTAAGCGCTTGTCTGCAAGCGGACCATGCAGGACAAAGGCGGATCTAAGGCTGCCGTCACACCGTATTCCGCTCGCAAGTGTTCCGTCAACACGGCCTATTGCAGCCGCAGCGCGAATGTAGTGGTGGACGCGGGTATTCCCGCTGACTTTACCCGCCCCCGCGATCGATGATTGATCGCCTACGTACACTATGCACACAAAATGCGGGTAAGCCCTAGGCTTGGCCACCCTTCTTGCCCTCACCCATGACCGACACCGACGCCCCCACCATCGACCGCAAACTGCTGATAGAAGGCCTGGGCAAAGGCTTGCGGGTGATCGAGGCGTTCTCCGACGACCGGCCGCGCATGACGGCTACCGAAGCCGGCGCCCACACCGGGCTGACGCGCACCGCCGCCCGCCGCTACCTGCTGAGCCTGGTGCACTACGGCTACGCCGCCACCGACGGCAAATACTACTGGCTGCTGCCGCGCGTGCTGCGTCTGGGCCAGGCGTTTCTGGACGGCGCGCGCATCCCGCGGCTGGTCCAGCCCTTCATCCAGCGCGCGTCCATGCAGTGCGGCGAAACCCTCAACGTCGGCTCGCTGGACGGGCACGAGGTGGTCTACCTGGCGCGCAGCAATGCGCCGCGCATGGTGTCCATCGGCTTCCACCCCGGCGCCCGCGTGCCCGCGCATGTGGTGGCCCAGGGCTTCAGCATCCTGTCGACCTACGACGACGCGGCCCTGGACGCCTGGATCGCCAGCCATGATTTCGCCAGCTTCACCGGCTCCACCCCGGTCGACCCGGTCGAATTCCGCGACAGCGTGGTCGCCGCCCGCACCCTCGGCTACTGGCACGCCGACCAGTACCTGAACTTCGGCCTCTGCGGCCTGGCCGTCGCCTTGAAAGACCGCAAAGGCCGCTGCCAGTACGCGCTGAGCGTCACCGCCCAGCGCCAGATGTACCCCGACGACCAACTGGTCACCAAGCTGCTGCCGGTGCTGCGCGAAGTCGCCGAGGCGCTGCGGCCTGTGTTGTAAGGTTTGCTATTTAATCCATAGCTGGTTGCGCTGCAGGGCTAAAAGGCTTGAATGCTGCCGTCCCGTTGCATGGTATTTGCCAGCACATCAACGCCGGAATACGTGGCCTGGAACTCAGCCACCACCTGAAATCCATACTGCGCATACAGCCGCTTGGCCAGGCTATTCGACTTGGCCACGTTCAAGCTCACCGTGCCTGGCATCCGG
Source organism: Rhodoferax sp. OV413 (assembly GCF_900104385.1). Taxonomy (GTDB): domain Bacteria; phylum Pseudomonadota; class Gammaproteobacteria; order Burkholderiales; family Burkholderiaceae_C; genus Rhodoferax_B. The sequence continues at coordinate 157,951 of NZ_FNJA01000003.1, forward strand.
CGCAGCATGAACTCCAGCAGGCATTTCCCCACGCCCCGGCCCCGGGCCTGGGGATGCACAAACAGAAAGCGGATGCTGCTACCCAAACTGGCCGCAAAGCCGACGACGCCATCCATCTCGCACACATAGGCATCCGACTCCTGGAAGCGCGCCAACCGTGGCGGGTCTTGGTCCAGCGGCACCAACGTGAACGCCCGGCCTTCGAACTGGAGTTCGTCCAGCTTGGAGAGAGCGTAGATCTCCAGAATGGAGGGGAAGTCGCTGCTGTGGAAGGGGCGGATTTGCATGGGTCTAGGCTGAACTCATTTGCTTGTGAACTGCTGAACTAGGAAGCTTTCAACTCGTAAAGCTGTAAAGCCTAGCCAAGGGCGGCTTCCAATCTTCCTAGCCACTAAAACGCTCCCACGCGTAAATTGCCGCTGCCACCGCCACCGCTACCACCAGAGAAATAGCCCAGCTCAAAGGGGTAAAACAACCGAAATTGAACTCATTGGCGACACACGTGAGGCGGTGTGGCGCTGCAAAGGCGTCATAGACCCTGACGCCAATGGCAAGGCATAGCAACGAAGCGACTACGAGGGCCAAGAACTTCACTTGTTGCCTACTCTAAATTGGATGAGTGACTTACTTCAATGCACGCTCGACGCGAAGAATTTAACTATAGCCCGAGTCAATTCCGCTGCAGCTAGCTCCTTCCATGGCAAAAACACAAAGTTACTCCTCCCGACCACCGCGCTTTACAACCCCTTCACAAGCCCCCGCTAAGCTCCAAAACCGCCGCCTCCCGGGGTGGTCCATAATTTGCCCGACCCAGCCCGGGGGCCCAGCGGCCCTCCCGGATGCCCCAGCCCCGCCCTTGCGGCAGGGCTGCTACACCGCCAGACCCGCGTGCCCGCCGCCTGTCTCCGACACCGGCACTGCGCGCCACCATACACATGACACAAGCACCCCCTCCCCCCCACACCCCCAGCCCCCCACCCCGCCCCCTCTGGCGCACGGCGCTGTGGACTCTGGCCGCGATGGCGCTGGCGGGAGCCCTGGCCCTGGGCATCGCCGTGGCCTGGCTCTACCCCGGCCTGCCCGAGCTGGACAAGGTCACCCGCTACCAGCCGCAGCAGGCGCTGCAGGTGTTCACCAGCGACGGCGTGGAGATCGCCCAGTTTGGCTCCGAGCGGCGCGAGTTCCTGCCGATTGCGCAGATCCCGCAGCAGATGCAGGACGCGGTGCTGGCCATCGAAGACGCGCGCTTCCGCGACCACAGCGGCATCGACCCGATAGGCGTGCTGCGGGCCATGGTGGCCAACCTCACCGGCGGCCGGCGCCAGGGCGCATCCACCATCACCCAGCAGGTGGCGCGCACCTTCTTTTTGTCGAACCGCAAGACAGCCGAGCGCAAGCTGAAGGAAGCCATGCTGGCACTGAAGATCGAGCGGTCTTTAAGCAAGGACGAGATCCTTGAGCTGTACATGAACCAGATCTACCTGGGCCACCGGGCCTACGGTTTTGGCGCTGCCGCCCAGGTCTACTTTGGCAAGCCACTGGCCGCGCTGACGCTGGCCGAAAGCGCCATGCTGGCCGGCCTGCCGCAGAACCCGGCCTTCGCCAACCCCATCACCAACCTGGAGCGCGCCAGCCGCCGCCAGCAGCTGGTACTGGGCCGGATGCGCAGCCTGGACATGATTACCCAGGCAGAGTTTGACGCCGCCACCGCACAGAAGCTGGCGATACGCTCGCCGCTGCAGGTGCCGGTGCATGCCGAGTACGTGGCCGAGATGGCACGCCAGGCGGTGTTCGAGCGCTACGGCCAGCAGGCCTATTCCCAGGGCATCAAGGTGACCACCTCGCTGATCGCTGCCGACCAGCAGGCGGCCTACGCAGCGCTGCGCCGCGGCGTGCTGGCCTACGACCGCAAGCAGGCCTACCGCGGCCCCGAGGACACCGAAGACCTGCCCAGCGACCCGGCCGAAGAAGACGCCGCCGCCGCGCTGGCACTGAAGGACTACAACGACGACGAAGACCTGCGCGTGGCCATCGTGCTGCTGGCCAGCCCGCAGGCCATCGTGGCCCGCCTGGCCACCGGCGAGACCCTGCAGATCAAGGGCGACGGCCTGCGCTGGGTGCAGAACGCGCTGAGTGCCAAGGCCAGCCCGCAGCTGGCCATCCACCGCGGCGCCATCATCCGGGTGCAGCGCCAGGACAGCAAGACCGGCCCCAGCTGGTCGGTCTCCCAATGGCCCGAGGTGCAGAGCGCGCTGGTCGCGCTGACCCCCGCCACCGGCCGGGTGCGCGCGCTGGTCGGCGGCTTTGACTTCTCTGAGCAGCAGTTCAACCACGTAACCCAGGGCTGGCGCCAGCCGGGCTCCAGCTTCAAGCCCTTCATCTACTCGGCCGCGTTGGACCAGGGCGTGATGCCGTCCACCGAGGTCAACGACGGCCCGCTGACCATCGCCGGCGCCGCCGGTGCGCCCGACTGGACGCCGCAGAACGACGACGGCCAGTTCCTCGGCGCCATCAGCCTGCGCCAGGCGCTGGCCAAGTCGCGCAACCTGGTCAGCGTGCGCCTGGTGCAGATGCTGGGCGCGCAGAACGCCCGCACCTGGGCCGGCCGCTTTGGCTTCGACATCGACAAGCAGCCCGACAACCTGACCCTGGCGCTGGGCGCGGGCAGCACCACACCGCTGCAGCTGGCCTCGGCCTACGCGGTGTTCGCCAATGGCGGCTACCTGCTGCCGCCGGTGGTGATAGAGCGCATCACCGACGCGCAAGGCAAGGTGCTGTTCGAAGCACCGCCGCCCGCCGCCCTGGCCGATACCGAACGGGTGGTGCCCGAACGCAATGTGTTCATCACCAACAGCCTGCTGCAGGAAGTGACCCGCAGCGGCACCGCGGCCAAGGCCCAGGCCACGCTGAAGCGGCCCGACCTGTACGGCAAGACCGGTACCACCAACGACGCGTTCGATGCCTGGTTCGCCGGCTTCCAACCCAACTTGGCGGCCGTGGTCTGGACCGGCTACGACAAGCCGCGCAGCCTGGGCCGCGAGTCGGGCAGCAGCGTATCCCTGCCGATCTGGATCGACTACATGGGCCATGCGCTGAAAGGCGTGGCTGTGGCCAACGCCCCGGCGCCCGATAGCGTGATGCACGACGCACTGAACGACTGGACCTTCACCCAGCCGCCCGAAAACGGCGAGCTGATCCGCTTCGGCTTTGACCAGCCCACCCAATAAATACGAGAGACAAGCAAAGGAAAGCCCATGAAAGCCGTCCGCATCCATCGCTATGGCGACCGCAGCGTGCTCGCCTACGAAGACGCGCCCCTGCCGACCATCGCCGCCGACGAAGTGCTGGTGCGGGTGGTGGCCGCGTCGGTGAACCCGGTCGACTGGAAGATCCGCGAAGGCCATCTGCAGTCCATGATCCCCTACCCGCTGCCCCTGACCCTGGGCTGGGACGTGTCGGGCGTGGTGGCCGCCGTGGGCGCCGAAGTCACGGCCTTTGCGGTGGGCGACGCGGTGTACTCGCGGCCCGACATCAAGCGCAACGGCACCTATGCCGAGTACGTGGCGATCCACGCCAGCGAAGTTGCGCACAAGCCCAAGACCATTTCGCACGTGGAGGCGGCTGCGCTGCCGCTGGCCGGCATCACCGCCTGGCAGTCGCTGTTCCACGCAGCCCAGTTGGCTGCGGGGCAAAGGGTGCTGGTGCATGCGGCCTCGGGTGGCGTGGGCTCGCTGGCGGTGCAGTTGGCCAAGTCCCATGGCGCCTATGTGGTGGCCACCACCTCGGGCAAAAACAAGGCCCTGGTGCAGTCGCTAGGCGCCGACGAGGTCGTCGACTACCAGACGCAGAACTTCGCCACGATGGTGAGCGACATGGACGTGGTGTTCGACACCCTGGGCGGCGCGGTGCAAGAGGCGTCGTGGGATGTGCTCAAGCCCGGCGGCATCCTGGTGTCCATCGTCAGCCCGCCGCCCGAAGAACAGGCTACTCTGCGCGGCCTGCGCAGCGCCTTCGTGTTCATCGAGCCCAACGCCCCGGTGCTGGAGCAGCTGGCCTGGCAGGTCGATGCCGGCAAGCTGCGCCCGCTGATCGGCGCCGAATTCGCGTTGCAAGACCTGGCCCAGGCCCATGCGCTCAGCGAAACCGGCCGCGTGGTGGGCAAGATTGTGGTGTACGTAGGCCAGCCCTGAGTTTCAAGGCCGCGCAGTAGCCTACGCTTTGAAGGGTCGGGAGGCTAAGAACGTGTTCAAGGTCTTTTCGAGGCCGCGTTGGGGTGCAATCGGGATGAGTTGGTTGTCGAAGACCGCAGCATGGGCTCACTGCCCATGCAAGGGCTACGGCAGACAAATCGCCCGATTTCACCCCAACCCGAAGGGCAGGTACCTTTTCGGGCGCTCTGCGTCGTTACAAAACCAGCCAAGGCACAAGCCTTGGCTTGGGTTTTGCGCCTAGCAGCGCATCCCGAAAAGATACCTGCGCGGCACCGCAAAGACCTTGAACACGTTCTTATACTGCCCTGTACACCTACAATCCGGGCATGCGCGCGCACCACATCCTCACCCCCGTCCTCTCTCTTACGCTCCTCAGCCTGTCGTCGGCCTGGGCCCAAACCCCCGTGGCCCCGGCAGCGCCGATTGACCAGCGCATACAGCACATCGAAGTGCAAGACTCCGGTGCCCGCATCAACGAGCTGCGCGTCGGTGGCGAAACCCAGAACATCACCGTCCAGCCCAGCAATGGCATGCCCGCCTACGAGGTCGTGCCCGCCAACGGCTCGCGCCGGGCGATGGACGAGCGCGACGGCGGCTCCGGCAGCGTCGGCCAACGGGTCTGGAAACTGCTGAGCTTCTGACGATGGCGGTCTACACCAAGGTCTCTTTGACAGAGGCGAAAGCGCTGCTGCGCCAGTTGGACCTGGGCGATACCACCGCTTTGCGCGGCATCGAAGGCGGCATCGAGAACACCAACTACTTCGCCACCACCGAAAGCGGCGAATACGTGCTCACCCTGTTCGAGCGCCTGAGCTTCGAGCAGTTGCCGTTCTACCTGCAGCTGATGAAGCACCTGGCCCAGCGCGGCATTCCCGTGCCCAACCCCATGGGCAACAAGGCCGGCAACATCCTGCACACCGTGAAGAAGAAACCCGCCTCGGTGGTCAGCAAGCTGCGCGGCAAGAGCGAGCTGGCACCCGGCGTTGCGCACTGCGCGGCCGTGGGCGACATGCTGGCCCGCATGCACCTGGCGGGCCGCGACTTCGACATGCAGCAACCCAATCTGCGCGGCCTGGCCTGGTGGAACGAAACCACACCGGTGGTGCTGCCGCACCTGGAGCCGGCCCAGGCCCAGCTGCTGCAGAGCGAACTGGCCTACCAGAACCACATCGCCGAATCCAGCGCCTACGCGGCCCTGCCCCAGGGCGCGATCCACGCCGACCTGTTCCGCGACAACGTGATGTTCGAAACCGTGGACGGCCAGCCCCAGCTCAGCGGCTTCTTCGACTTCTACTTCGCCGGCACCGATGCCTGGCTGTTCGACCTGGCCGTCTGCCTGAACGACTGGTGCATCGACCTGGCCACGGGCGCCAACGATGCCGCCCGCTGCGACGCCTTTCTGGCCGCCTACAGCGCGGTGCGCCCGCTGACCGCCGCCGAGCGCCAGCTGCTGCCGGCCATGCTGCGCGCCGGAGCACTGCGCTTCTGGATCTCGCGCCTGTGGGACTTCCACCTGCCGCGTGAAGCGGCCATGCTCAAGGCCCACGACCCGAGCCATTTCGAGCGCGTGCTGCGTGAGCGCGTGGCCCACCCCATCACGCTCTGACACCCGCTGCCTACTCCATGAAACTCCAAATCGTCCCGGCCCGCACAGGCTTTCTGTGGGTCAAGCTGGGCATCCAGGCTTATTTCAAGCAGCCCCTGGCCATGACTGGCCTGTTCTTCCTGTTCATGGCGGCGCTGTCGGTCATCAACCTGGTGCCGCTGCTGGGCAATTTCGTCGCGCTGGCCCTGCTGCCGACCATGGCCCTGGGCCTGATGATGGCCACGCACGAGGCCAGCCAGGGCCGCTTTCCGCAGCCCACCGTGCTGTACAAAGCCTTCCGCGCCGATCCGCAGCGCCTGCGCGGCATGCTGGTGCTGGGGGCCATGTACGCCGCCGGCTTTGTGCTGCTGCTGGGCATTACTTCGCTGGTGGATGGCGGCGAGTTTGTGCGCCGCTTCCTGGGCCTAGGCGGTAGCGCGGGTTCGTCCGACAACCCCTTGGAGCTGCAGCAAGGCATGCTGGTCTTCATGGCCTTGCACCTGCCGCTGTCGCTGGCCTTCTGGCATGCGCCAGCGCTGGTGCACTGGCATGGCATTACGCCGGGCAAAAGCGTGTTCTTCAGCCTGGTGGCCTGCTGGCGCAACAAGGGCGCGTATATGGTGTTCGGCTTTACCTGGTTTGCGCTGGTGATGGTCGGCGGCCTGGTGGTACAGATCCTGGCCATGCTGCTGAGCCTGCCCGCGCTGATGGGCATGGGCATTCTGGTGCTGACCCTGCTGACCACCAGCATGTTTTTGACATCCATCTACTTCACCTTCCGCGACAGCTTTACCGCCGATCCGGTGGAAGAAGCCACACCACCTGCTATCGAATAAATAGCTGCTTGCGCAGACCGTATCTGCGCCAGAAGCCAATTTAGATACTTTTCTGGTTGACGCGCTTGGACAGCGCTTCGGCGCTTTCCTTGCGCTCGCTGTAGCGGTCGACCAGATAGCCGGCGGCGTCGCGCGTCAGCAGGGTGAACTTAACCAGTTCCTCCATTACGTCCACCACCCGGTCGTAGTAAGCCGAGGGCTTCATGCGCCCGGCCTCGTCGAATTCCAGAAACGCCTTGGCCACCGACGACTGGTTGGGGATGGTCAGCATGCGCATCCAGCGGCCCAGCACGCGCAGCTGATTCACCGCATTGAACGACTGCGAGCCGCCGCTGACCTGCATCACGGCCAGGGTCTTGCCCTGGGTGGGCCGCACTGCGCCCTGGGCCAGCGGAATCCAGTCGATCTGGGTCTTCATGATGCCGGTCATCGCGCCGTGCCGCTCGGGGCTGCACCAGACCATGCCCTCGCTCCACAGCGCCAATGCGCGCAACTCCTGCACCTTGGCGTGCGATTCGGGCGCGTCGTCGGCCAGCGGCAGGCCATGCGGGTCGAAGGTACGCGTCTCGGCACCCATGGCGTTAAGCAAGCGAGCGGCTTCTTCGCTCAGCAGGCGGCTGAACGAGCGTTCACGCAGCGAGCCGTACAGCAGCAGGATGCGCGGCGGGTGGCGGCTGGGCGTGACCGGCTGCAGCGCGGCCTGCGTGGGCACCACAAACAGTGCCGGGTCGATATTAGGGAGCAAGGCGTTGCCCCTGGGCGTTGACGACCTTCTCACCGTCTTCCTTGGCAAAAGCGCCCTGCTGCGGGTTGGGCAAGATGTCCAGCACCGCCTCGGACGGGCGGCACAGTTTGGCGCCCAGTGGGGTGATGACGATGGGCCGCTCCAGCAGGATGGGGTGGGCCACGATGGCGGCGATCAAGGCATCGTCGCTGAGGGCCGGGTTGTCCAGCCCCAGCTCCTCATAGGGCGTGCCCTTTTTGCGCAGCACGGCGCGCACTGGCAGGCCGAGCTGGGCCAGCAAGGCCAGCAACTGGTCGCGGCCCGGCGGGGTTTTCAGGTACTCGACCACGGTGGGCTCAACGCCCGAGTTGCGTATCAAGGCCAGCACATTGCGCGAGGTGCCGCAGGCCGGGTTATGGAAGATGGTGGTGTCGGTCATAAAGTGCTTTCCACAGGGGTTTCAAAAAGACGGGCCAGGCCCAGGCCAGCCAGCGCGCCCGCGCACTGCGCGAGCACAAAGCCGGGCGCGCTGGCCGGGGCGATGCCGGCAAAACTGTCGCTCAGCATGCGGCCCAGCACGGCGGCGGGGTTGGCAAAGCTGGTGCTGGCGGTAAACCAGTAGGCCGCGCCAATGTAGCTGGCCACCAGCGCGCTGGCCTTGCCCGCCGGGGCACGCAGGATCACCAGCACCAACCCGGCCGTGGCCACCGCCTCGGCCAGCCACTGGCCGCTGCCGGTGCGCAGCTTGGCGCTGGTTTGCAGGATGGGCAGGTCGAACATCGCATGCGCGAGCCAGGCCCCGAGCACTGCGCCCAACAGCTGGAATACTATAAAAAGCGTAGCTGCTCGCGCAGGTTTTCTCTGCGCTAGCGGCTGTTTTGACCACAAAACCAGGGTCACCAGCGGGTTGAAGTGCGCGCCGCTGACCGGCCCCAGGGTTTCGATCAGCACATACAGCGCCCACACCGTGGCCAGCGTGTTGGCCAGCAGCGCCACCGCGGTGTTGCCGCCCGCCAGGCGCTCGGCCATCACGCCCGAGCCGATCACCGCGCAGAGCAATGCGGCCGTGCCCGCACACTCGGCCAGCAGCTGCTGGGAAAGCCGGGGTTTAGCAGTCGGCACAGACCACCTCCACCGCACAAGCTTCGCCCTGGCAGCAGTGCTCGGTCAGGTAGCCGAGCAAGGCGTTCATCTGGTCGAAGTTGGCCCGGTAGATCAGGTTGCGGCCGCGCGGCTCGCTGCTGACCATGCCGGCGTGGGCCAGCTCCTTCAGGTGGAAGGACAGCGCACTGGGCGCCACACCCAGCTGCTCGGCCATGGCACCGGGGGTCAGGCCCTCGGCGCCAGCCACCACCAGCGCGCGGAACGCCCGCAGCCGCTGGGCCTGGGCCAGGGCCGCCAGGGAACGTACGGCGGAGGTTTCATCCAGAGGATTTGATTTCATATTTCAAGTTTAATTGAAGTATTGAATTAAAAACCAGCCATCCGCGTCGTTTACTTTTGTCACGGGTATTTCACGGTTTTGTCACATGCGACAAGGATGATCGCGCGGTTTACATACCAACCCACGACCATGACCACAGACACCCGCATCGACTTCAACGACGAAGACTCCAACCGCTCGGCCAACCCGCATTTCGACGCGGTGCTGGACACCCGCCTGAGCCGCCGCAAGCTGCTGGGCGGCGGTGTCGGCACGCTGGCCACCGGCCTGCTGGGCGGCGTGGCCTTGACCGGCTGCGCGACGGATAGCACGGTACAAAGCATGGGTGCGGGCAACGAGCGCCTGCTGGCCTTCAATGCCGTGCCCAAGGGCCTGGCCGACGTGGTGACGGTGCCGGCCGGCTACAAGGTGGAGATCATTTACGCCCTGGGCGACCCGATTCTGGGCGGCGCAGCGGCCTTCAAGAACGACGGTACCGACATCGATTTCGACAAGCGCGCCGGCGACCACCACGACGGCATGGAATGGTTTGGCCTGGACGCTGGCGGCAAGCCTTCGCGCAACGCGGTGAACCGCGGCCTGCTGGCGGTGAACCACGAAGCCACCACCGACGAAAAGCTGTCGTCGCACTTCCTGCATGCCAACGGCGGCAAGACCAGCCTGCCCCGCCCCGCCTCCGAGGTTGACAAGGAACTGATGATCCACGGCCTGTCGGTGGTCGAAGTGGCTGCCGCCGGCGGCGCCTGGAAATACCAGCCCGGCTCGGCCTTCAACCGCCGCGTCACCACCATGACCGAAGCCGTGGTGCATGGCCCGGCCCGAGGCAGCGAGCACCTGGTGACCAAGTTCAGCCCCGACGCCACCCGCTGCCGCGGCACCCTGAACAACTGCGGCACCGGCAAAACGCCTTGGGGCACGTTCGTGTCGGGCGAAGAAAACTGGTACGGCTACTTCTTCCGCGATGCCAAGGACGACGACAAGCGCGGCAAGAAAGACCCTTCGGTCGCCGGCCTGCAACGCTACGGCCGCAATGCCGGCGCCGCCAGCCGCCACGGCTGGGAAAGCGGGGGCACGGCCGACCAGTACGTACGTTGGAACAACAGCGCCAGCGGCGCCAGCGCCCGCGACGACTACCGCAACGAAATGAACACCTTCGGCTACGTGGTCGAGCTCGACGCCTACACCCAGCAGCCGCTGCGCAAGCGCACCGGCCTGGGCCGCTTTGCCCACGAAAGCGTGAGCTTTGCCAAGCCAGTGGTCGGCCAGCCCGTGGTGGCCTACATGGGCGACGACGCCCGCGGTGAATACATGTACAAGTTCGTCTCCGCCGCCAAGTGGGATGCGGCCGATGCCAACCCCGCCGACCGCCTGGCTGCCGGCGACAAATACCTGGACCAGGGCACGCTGTTTGCGGCCAAGTTCAAGGCCGACGGCAGCGGCGAATGGCTGGAGCTGTCGCTGAACAACCCCTTCATCGCCGCCAACCCCGACTTCGAATTCAAGACCGCGGCCGACATCGCCATCTTCACCCGCCTGGCCGCCGACGCCGCTGGCGCCACCAAGATGGACCGCCCCGAGTGGGGTGGCATCAACCCGCGCACTGGCGAGTTCTACATGAGCCTGACCAACAACGCCAACCGCACGGTGGACGGCGAAATGGCCACCGACGCTGCCAACCCGCGCAGCTACAGCGACATGAAGGACGGCAAGGAAAGCAAGGGCAACGTCAACGGCCACATCATCCGCACCGCTCAGGCCACGCCGGCGGCCACGGCCTTCAAGTGGGACGTGTACCTGTTCGCATCGGAAGCCGATGCCGACAAGAGCCTGGTCAACCTGTCCGGCCTGACCGACGAGAACGATATGTCGGCGCCCGATGGCCTGGCCTTCAGCGAAGCCACCGGCCTGTGCTGGATCCAGACCGACGACAGCGCCTACACCGACAAGACCAACTGCATGCTGCTGGCCGGCATGCCCGGCAAGGTGGGCGACGGCGGCAAGAAAACCCTGGCCTATAAGCGCACCGACGGCAGCGAAAAACGCATCGACACCTATGTGGGCCGCGCCGCCACACCGGCTACGCTGAAGCGCTTTTTGGTCGGCCCGAAGGACTGCGAAATCACCGGCCTGTGCGAAACGCCGGACGGCCGCGCGCTGTTCATCAACATCCAACACCCGGGCGAAACCACCAAGATGGCCGATGTCAACGACCCGGCCAAGTACACCAGCCAGTGGCCGGCCAACGCCGGCTACGGCGCCGGCAAGCGCCCGCGCTCGGCCACCATCGTCATCACCAAGATCGACGGCGGCCGCATCGGCACCTGAGTGGCTGCGTCCCCTGCGGGGGACCACACAGCAAAAAGCCCGCTGGCGCGATGCCAGCGGGCTTTTTGCATGTTGTGCCGATCTAGGCTGAGGCCCGCCGCAGCGGTTCAGGAAAGCCCAAACGTTTTCCGCAGGCCTGCCTCAACGGGACCAGCTGGCATGAAACGGCGCAACTTGGCCAACAGAGAGGCCTCGCCCTTGGGCGTACGCCGCATTTTCCATGGTCCCAAAGCGGCATCGACAATCGTGGTGGCTACCCCATCAGGCTCCGGTGCTTTATGGACATTTTTTTGAATTGCCTGGGAAACGACGCTGCGCTCCGTGTCATAAGCAGGGATTCTGGAAGCCGTTTGGGGCGCATTGATATCCAGGTTGGTCCTGGTAAAGGAAGGCTCGACAAGCGCTACGCGAATCCCGAATTTGCGTACCTCATGGTCCAAGGTTTCAGACATCCCTTCAACCGCATGCTTGGATGCGGAATAAAGCCCCATATACGGCGCTGGAAGAAAGCCCAGCACCGAGCTGACGTTGACAATTCTTCCCGCGCCTTGCTTACGCATGTGCGGCAATACCGCTTGGGTAGTGCGCAAGATGCCAAACACGTTGGTATCGAACAGCGACTGGGCTTCGGCAATCGAGGTTTCCTCCGTCGCTCCGATCAGCGACCCGCCCGCGCTATTGACTAGTACATCGATGCGCCCGACCTCGGCGATGATGACCTGGATCGCACACCGTACTGAAACGTCGTCGCGGACATCCATCTCAACCAGCACCACACCCGGTATGGGCTGGGCTTTTGCAATGCTGCGCACGGTGCCCAATACCTGGCAACCCCGCTGGACAAACTGGATGGCAGTGGCACGTCCGATGCCGGACGACACACCGGTAACAACAACAACTTGGGGATTCGACATGGCAGTTCTTACTTATAGGGATGGATGGGGATGAGCGGTAGATCCGCTTTGCGATGGGGCGGGCTTGATCCTGAACCAGATGGAATACATCGCCGGCAAGAACACCAGGGTCATGACCGTTCCCGCCAGGGTGCCGCCGATCAGCGTGTAGGCCAGAGTGCCCCAGAACACCGAGTGGGTCAGCGGCATGAAGGCAAAGATGGCGGCCAACGCAGTCAAGATAACGGGTCTGGCGCGCTGCACGGTGGCCTCGACGACTGCCTGGAACGGGTCCAGGCCCTCCTGCTCGTTATGGTGGATCTGCCCAATCAGAATCAGCGTGTTGCGCATCAAAATGCCCGACAGCGCAATCAGCCCCACCAGCGCATTGATGCCGAACGGCTGCTGGAACAGCAGCAGCGTAGGTACCACGCCGATCAGGCCCAGCGGGCTGGTCAAGAAGACCATGACCATCGCGGAGATGGAGCGCACTTGCAAGATGATAATGAGCAAGGTGATCGCCGCCATGATCGGAAACAGCGGCAGCATGGCTTTCGTCGCTTTGCCAGACTCTTCAATGGAGCCGGCTTCCTCTACGCGATAGCCACTCGGCAGCTTGTCCATAATGGGCCGGAGCTGCTGGGTGATGGCGGCCGACACGTCGGGCGGCTGCAGACCATCGGCAATGTCGCCCCGCACGGTGATCGTCGGCACGCGGTCGCGCCGGCGCATGATGGGTTCTTCCATGCGCACGTCGACCTTACCCACTTGCGACAGCGGGATGCGTTGCCCGTTGGCGCCCGCCAGCGTGAAGTCGCCGATCTTGGCGGGGTCGAGCCGGATATTGCCAGCCGAACGCACCACCACCTGCACCGTGCGAATGTCTTCGCGCACAGCAGTCACGGGCACACCGCTCAACAAGAATTGCAGTTGCTGTGCCACGGCACTCGAGGTCAGCCCGACCGCCTGCAAGCGGTCTTGCTGCAGGTTGAAGTGCAGCGTGGGTGTGCGTGTGCCCCAGTCTGAGTTCACCGTACGCATCATCGGGCTGGCAGTCATGACTTGCTGCACCTCGGCCGCAATATCGCGCAGCTTTTCCGGGTCCGGTCCCGTGACACGGTAGGCCACCGGAAATGGCGAATACGGGCCGAATACCAGCTGCGTAACGCGCACGCGTGCCTCGGGGGCCAGGCCATCGGCAATCGCCTGGCGCAGTCGGTTCTTCAACGCGTCGCGCTCATCTTGGTTATCGGTACGGACCACGACCTTGGCAAATGAGGGATCGGGAAGCTCGGGCCCCATCGAGAAGAAGAAGCGCGGCGCGCCCTGGCCGATGTAAGAGGTGACGATCTTGGCTTCCTCTTGCTTGGCCAGCCAGGCTTCCACCTTCGCCGTGGCGGCACTGGTCTGCGTGATCGACGTGCCATAGGGCATCTGCACTTCCACCAGCACCTCAGGCCGGTCGGAGATCGGGAAGAACTGCTTCTTGACCACACCCATGCCGAGCACGGCCACCACGAAAAGCCCCACCACCGAACCGGCGACCAGCCACTTGCGTGCGATGACGCGCCCCAGCACCTGGCGGAAGCGGTTGTAGCGCGGGGTGTTGTACATCGCGTCGTGCCCGCCTTCGACCTTCTTGAGATCCGGCAGCATCTTGACGCCCAGGTAAGGGGTAAAAACCACGGCCACCACCCAGGACGCGATCAACGCAATGCCGACGATCCAGAACATATTGCTGGTGTATTCGCCGGCGGTGGACGGAGCGAAGCCATTGGGCATGAAGCCGACCGCCGTGACCAGCGTGCCCGAGAGCATGGGCGCCGCGGTATGGCTCCACGCATAGGCGGAGGCGGCCACGCGGCTGTAACCCTCTTCCATTTTGACCACCATCATTTCGATGGCGATGATGGCGTCGTCCACCAGCAGGCCCAGCCCCAGAATCAACGAGCCCAGGGTGATGCGGTCGAAGTTCTTGCCCGTCGCAAGCATCACCATGAAGACTGCCGCCAGCGTCAGCGGTACGGCCGCGGCGACCACGACGCCGACGCGCCAGCCCATGCTCACAAAGCACACCACCATCACTACCAGCAGCGCGGCAAAAAACTTGACCATGAACTCGTCGACGGCCGAACCGATGTTGACGGCTTGGTCGGTCACTTTGGCCAAACTCATGCCCAGAGGTTGCTCGGCATTGATGGCACTGACTTCGCTGTCCAGCGCCTTGCCCAGGTCGAGCCCGTTCCAACCGTCGCGCATGACGACACCCAACAGCAGCGCGGGCTCGCCTCCGTTGCGGATCATGAAAGTAGCCGGGTCTTCGTAGCCGCGCTGGACGGTGGCGATGTCCGACAGCTTCAGCGTGCGGCCTTGTGCCATGACCGGCGTATCACGGATCTTTTGCAACTCATCGAAAGCGCCATCCAGGCGGATAAACACCTGCGGCCCCTTGGTTTCCACGGAGCCGGCCGGCGTCAGCGCGTTCTGGCTATTCAGCGCGGCGAATACTTCCTGCGGGCTGACGCCCAGCGTTGCCAGGCGCTCATGCGAGAACTCGATATAAATGCGCTCGGACTGCTCGCCAACGATGTTGACCTTCTTGACGCCTGCCACGTGCAACAGCCGCTGGCGCAGTGTCTCTGCGTCGCGTACCAGCAGACGCTGTGGCTCGCCCTTGGCTTTGAGCGCGAACAGCGCAAAGGTGACGTCCGAGTATTCGTCGTTGACCATCGGTCCGATCACGCCAGACGGAAGGTTGCCGGCCTCATCGCCGACCTTCTTGCGGGCCTGGTAGAACTCCTTTTCCACCTCCGCAGGTGGTGTGCTGTCGAGCAAGGTCAAGGTGGTAAAGGCCAGACCAGGCCGTGTGAAGGTCTCGGCACGTTCGTACCAGCGCAGTTCCTGCAGGCGCTTTTCCAGCTTCTCGGCGACTTGGTCCTGCATTTCCTGCGCCGTGGCGCCAGGCCAGGCGGTGACGATGGTCATCACCTTGATCGTGAAGGAGGGGTCTTCTGCCCGCCCCAGCTTGAAGAACGAAACCAGCCCGGCCAACGAGATCAGGCAGATCAGAAACAAAGTGATGGAGCGCTCGCGCACCGCGAGCGCCGACAGATTGAAACGGCCCTCGCTCATGGCTGCGCCCCTGCGACGGCGGTAGCCTGACCCGCCACGCGCACTTGCTCGCCTTCGCGCAACAGGTGCGTGCCCAGGGCGACGATTCGGTCGCCTTGCTTGAGCGAACCCGCGACGCGCGCACTATCGTCGTCCAGGCGCTGGACTTTGACTGGCCGCCAGGACACCTTTGCCGGTTCACCTTCGATCACCCACACCCCCGGCCCTTTGCCCGCATCGAACAGCGAGCCCATCGGCACCCGCAAGCCGTCTTGCGCAGCGGACTGGGCCTCGGGAATCTGGATCGTGACCGTGCTGCCCAAGGGAGCGTTGGACAGTTCTCCCTCCAGCACATACCTGGCTTCGAAGGTGCGGGTCTGCCGGTCGGCGGTATCCGACAGTTGCCGCAGTTTGCTTGCAACCGTCACGCCTTCTTTGCCAAAGAGCGTGGCCTGGCCGATGGAGCCGGCTGCAGGACGCAAGGTTTCTGGCAGCTGGACGATGGCTTCGCGGCGTCCGGCATGGGCGAGGCGCAGCGTGACTTGCCCCGCGTTGACGACCTGGCCGGGTTCGACCAGCGTTTCCATCACAACGCCATCGGCATCTGCCACCAGCTCGGTGTAGCGGCTGGCGTTACGTGCGACTTCAGCCTGGGCTTCGGCCGCATTCAGCTGGGCTCTGGCGGTATCTGCCGCGGCCTTGACCTGGTCGTAAGCTGAAGCCGATATGGCGCCCGTACCGCGCAGGTCGCGGTAGCGGGCCTCGTCCTCTGCGGTTTGCTGCGCCCTTGCCCGGGCGGCGGCGACCGCTTCTTGCTGCGCATGGGCTGCGAGCTTCAGGTCGACGGGGTCGATGCGCATCAGCGCTTGCCCGCGTTTGACGGTTTGCCCCGCATCCACCAGCCGTTCCAGCACCTTGCCGGCAACCCGAAAGCCCATATCGCTTTGCACCCGGGCAGCAACGGTGCCGGTGAAGCTGCGAGACGCGGAGGCCGCGCCCTGCACGGTCGCCACGCGCACCAGTGGGACTGCGGTGCGTGGGTCAGGCGGCGTCTTCTCGTTGCATGCGATCAAGGCAAACGGCAACGCGGAGACGAGAGCAGTTAAGGCGAGGCGGCGGCGGAGCATAGAAATCCCGTAAAAGAACTAAACAGGATTTCATTGTGTTTCTAGTGACTATATTTGTCAATAGTCACTAAATAAATTTAGCCCACTTACGGTGACAGACTGCGCAGCACCAAGCTGGAAAGTTGGGCCGGTGCGTGCTCGGCGTAATCGAAGTTGTATTGCAGCAGCAGCGGATTCAGGTAGGGGCGCATGACCAATTGGATGGCCGCTGCTGTCTCATCCAGCGGTGTTTTGCGCTCAAACTCCTCGCTCTCGCGCCCTTGGCGCAGGATGTCTTGCAGCATGGCCTGGATGCGCTCCTCGAACACGCGCACCGCCTCCCAGTGCTCACCAGCGGCCGAGGCTGCAATGTCGTAGAGCTTGCGATTGTCAAAGAACAGGCGAAGACTGGACTCGACCACGGCCTTGAACATGCGCCGCAGCTTCTCTGGCGGGCGGTCGGTTCCGTCAATCGCGGCTTTGACATCTGCTTCGATCTGCTGCAGGCAATTTGCACAAATCAGTTCGCCGATGGCCTGCTTGGATTCGAAGAACTTGTAGATGTAGGCCTTGGAAAACCCGATGGCTTTGGCGAGATCAGAGACCGTCGTCTTCTCGTAGCCATACAGACGGAAGTGGTCGGTAGCGGCGGTGACGATCTGGTCCCGCACATCGTGATCGGCCGGGCCGCGCCCCGTGCTCGCCGCAGTAGTTGCTTTATTCATACCCAACAGCTTAACCCTTGTCATAAACTTGCACAACTAGTGACCATATTGTAATATAGTCACAACACACTCATTCAACATGCCCACTCACTTAGCGGAAGATGCCCATGCTAAAACGCACTCTCCTCATACTGGCCATCGCCAGCCTTTCAGCCGGTTGCGCTGTCGGACCGGACTATGCCAGGCCCGACACACCCATGCCAGATCGCTACCTGGGTGAAACGGCGGTGGCGCAACGGCATGCCACCGTTACCGCCGACCTCGTCACGTGGTGGAAAGGCTTCGGCGATCCACAACTAAGCCACTTTGTCACACTCGCGCTAGAACAAAATCTGGATCTCGCGCAGGCGTCCGCCCGCGTCGCTCAGGCGCAGTCGGGGCTCGGCGCAGCGAATGCCGCGCTACTGCCTTCCGGCAACATCACTGCCCAGGGTGCGCGGGCCTACCAGTCGATCGAAACGCCGTTGGGGCAAGTTCTGAATTCAAGGCCCAGTTTCGACCGCTACGGCAACGCCTATGAGGCCAACCTCGGCGTAGGCTGGGAACTGGACCTATTCGGTGGCCTGCGCCGCGGACGGGAAGCCGCATTGGCCGAGTACCAGGCTTCGGAAGCTGGCGCTACGGCAACACGACTGGCGGTGGCGGCGCAGACCGCCGACATCTACATCAGCATCCGCGGGTTGCAAACCCGGCTTGACGTGGCCCGTAGGCAGGTGCAGACACAACAGGATCTGCTCTCCACCACCCATCTGCTGTATAGCAAGGGACTGGCGGCCGAGCTGCAGGTGCGGCAGGTCGAGGGCGCGCTTTCCCAAGTGCGGGCATCGCTACCGGTCCTCGAAGCAGGGCTCGATACGGCCATGCATGCGCTGGACGTGATGCTGGGTACACCGCCCGGCACGCACCGGGAGGCGCTGGCAAATGCTGGCGCAATTCCGGCCGCCCCGCAGATCGCAGCTACCGGCTCACCGGGCGATTTGCTCCGGCGCCGGCCCGATCTGATCGTGGCCGAACGCCGACTGGCTGCGTCGAACGCGCGCATCGGCATGGCCATCGCCGAGTACTACCCCAAGCTCTCCTTCAGTGGACTGATCGGCAGCGCGACATCGGTATCTGGCGGCAACCTGTTCACCAGCGGCGCAAGCCAGGCCGCCGGCGTGCTGGGCCTGCGCTGGCGCCTGTTTGACTTCGGCCGCATCAACGCGCAGATTGGTCTGGCCAAGGGCCAGGAAGCCGAGGCGCTGGCCAGCTATCGGCTCGCGGTGCTGCGGGCTACCGAAGATGTGGAAAACGCGTTTTCAGCCCTGGTAAAACGCGAGGACCAGGTCGACATACTGGCGCAAGGCGTGGGCTCGCTCAGCAGAGCCCGGGGGGCATCGTTTGCGGCCTACCAGAAAGGCGTCGTCAGCATTACCGAAGTCCTGCAAGCCGACGAGAACCTGCTGCGGGCCTCCGACATGCAGGCGCAAGCGCAAACCGAATCCGCACGCGCGGCGGTTGCGGCCTTCAAGGCGCTCGGCGGCGGTTGGCAACCCCAGGAATCCGCAACGGTCGCAACGAGATAACCGCGCACTGCCCGATGGCAGCGCTCAGCCGCAGGTTATGGGCTGAAGAAACCTCAAGCCGCCATTTGCAGATAGGCCACCGGGTCGCGCGCCATGCGCATGCCCTGCTCGCGGGCATGGGCCAGGGCCGTGTCTTCGGAGGTGAAAGGGTTGTCGAAGCTGAACACGCGTTCGCTGGGGATGGGCATGCCGTAGTGCAGCGCGATGCCGACCTTGGCCAGCCAGGTACCGTCGATCATGGGCTTGGCGAACAGCGACACAACACAGTCGCCAACGTGGAATTCTTGCAGGTCTGACATGGCGGGCTCCTTGGATGGGATGCCCACCATGCTGCACGCCGTGTATGACGCTATGACGACAAAGCCGTTACGGCACCGGCGTCAATTTGGCCACGCTGAGCGCCAGCCACTTCACGCCGTGGCGCGGGAAGTTGATTTGCGCACGCGCATCGTCGCCCTTGCCTTCCAGCAGATTGACCTTGCCTTCGCCGAACTTGGTGTGGAACACCTTCATGCCGACGCGCAGGCCGTGGCTGGGCGCCTCTTTTTGCGGCGGGACGGGCGGGCTGGCGAAAGGCGCATCTTCTTTGTTAAATCGGCCTCCAGCGCTGTATCCACCTGCGCCACCAGCTATGGATTTAGGAGTAAAACTGGAAGACCCGTAACCCGAGGTCTTGGAGGTGATCCACTTCAGCGCAGACTCGGGCAGCTCCTCGAAGAAGCGGCTGCGCGGGTTGTAGCGGGTCTGGCCGTGCAGCAAGCGGCTTTGCGAAAAGCTCAGGTACAAGCGCTGGCGCGCGCGGGTGATGGCCACGTACATCAGGCGGCGCTCTTCTTCCAGGCCTTGGCGGTCGCTGAGCGAGTTTTCGTGCGGGAACAAGCCCTCTTCCATGCCGCCGACAAACACCGCGTCGAACTCCAGGCCCTTGGCCGAATGCACGGTCATCAGCTGCACCGCGTCTTGCCCGGCCTTGGCCTGGTTGTCGCCGGCTTCCAGCGCCGCGTGGGTCAAAAAGGCCGCCAGCGGCGACAGGGTTTCGCCGCTGTCCTGGTCGATGAAGCCCTCGACCGCCGGGGCGTTCGGGTCCAGGCCCTGGCTGGCCGGCGACTGGCTCAGGGCGACGCCCAGCTCGTCCACCGGCAAGGCCACGGCGTCGCGGCCAAAGCCTTGCTGCGAGACAAAGCTTTCGGCGGCGTTGACCAGCTCTTCCAGATTCTCGACCCGGTCTTCGCCTTCGCGGTCGGCCTTGAAGTGGGCCAGCAGGCCGCTGTGGTCCAGCACCAGGTCGATGATCTCGCGCAGGCTCAGGCCCTGGCTTTGCTCGCGCAGCACGTCGAGCTTGGCCACAAAGGCGCCGAAGTTGGCGCCAGCCTTGCCGGGTATCGCGCTCACCGCGTCGTGCAGCGAGCAGCCGCTGCTGCGGGCCGTGTCCTGCAAGATCTCCAGGCTGCGCGCACCGATGCCGCGCGGCGGGAAGTTGACCACCCGCAGGAAGCTGGTGTCGTCGTTCGGGTTCTCCAGCAGGCGCAGATAGGCCAGCGCATGCTTGATTTCGGCGCGCTCAAAGAAGCGCAGGCCGCCAAAAACCCGGTAGGGAATGGCGGCGTTGAACAGCGCGGTCTCGATGACCCGGCTTTGCGCATTGCTGCGGTACAGCACGGCGATTTCCTGGCGCGACATGCCGTCGCGCACCAGTTGTTTGACCTCGTCAACGATCCACTGGGCTTCGTCCAGGTCGCGCGGGCTTTCCACCACGCGCACCGGCTCGCCCGGGCCCTGGTCGGTGCGCAGGTCTTTGCCAAGGCGGTTGCTGTTGTGGCTGATCAGGTGGTTGGCCGAGTCCAGGATGTTGCTGAAACTGCGGTAGTTTTGCTCGAGCTTGATCTGCTGGGTGACACCGAATTCGCGCACAAAGTCGGCCATATTGCCAACCCGCGCGCCGCGGAAGGCGTAGATGGACTGGTCGTCGTCGCCCACCGCCAGCACGCTGCCGCCGGGGATGGCGGTGCCGGCCGCCAGGTCCTTGGCGCCGTAGCCGCTGAGCATCTTGATCCAGGCGTACTGCAGCTTGTTGGTGTCCTGGAACTCGTCGATCAGGATGTGGCGGAAACGCCGCTGGTAGTGCTCGCGCACCGAGTCGTGGTCGCGCAACAGTTCGTAACTGCGTAGCATCAGCTCGCCAAAATCGACAACGCCTTCACGCTGGCATTGTTCTTCGTACAGCGCATAGATTTCGACCTTCTTGCGGGTCTGCGGGTCGTGGCCCTCTACCGCGTCGGGGCGCAAACCCTCTTCCTTGCAGTTACTTATGAACCACTGGGTCTGTTTGGCAGGGTATTGCTGGTCGTCTATATTGAATTGCTTCATCAACCTTTTGATGGCGCTGAGCTGGTCCTGGGTGTCCAGAATCTGAAAGGACTGCGGCAGGTTGGCCAATTTGTAGTGCGCGCGCAGCAGGCGGTTGCACAGGCCGTGGAAAGTGCCTATCCACATGCCGCGCACATTCACCGGCAGCATGGTGCCCAGGCGGACCACCATCTCCTTGGCAGCCTTGTTGGTAAAGGTCACGGCCAGGATGCCGCCAGGGGTGACCCGGCCGGTCTGCAGCAGCCAGGCAATGCGGGTGGTGAGCACGCGGGTCTTGCCGGAGCCCGCCCCGGCCAGAATCAGCGCATGCCCGGTCGGCAAGGTGACCGCCGCCAGCTGCTCCGGGTTCAGGTTGTGTAAGAGCGGAGCGTTGTCTGCGACGAAGTTAGTATTTGCTGAAAACATCACCCGATTGTAGGAACCCCCATGTCTGCCACCCCTCCCCTCTGGAAAGCCGCCCTGCTGCTGGCATTGAGTCCTGCAGCCTGGGCCCAGCAGGCCTGCTCCAGCGACGGCCAGCCGGCGCCCGCCGCCTTGCTGGAACGCTTTACCAGCGCCGATTGTGAAAGCTGCTGGTCCGACCCGCAGGCGGCCCAGCCGGGCGCGGGCACCGTAGCACTGGACTGGATCGTGCCCAGCGCCCAGGGCGACGACGCCCCCTTGTCCGCCGCGGCCCGCCAGGACGGGCTGGACCGGCTGCAGGCCCTGGGCCAGGCCGAGCTTCCAGCTGCCCCGCTGCAGCTCAGCAATGCCCTGCTGCGGGTGGCCCGTGGGCCGGCGCTGGGCGGCTATATCGGCACCTCTATCGAGTTACAGCCCGCCGGGTCGATCCACGGCCCGCTGACCGCCTGGCTGGCGCTGGTGGAAACCATTGCTGCCGGCACCGACGGCACGCCGGTGGAGCGCAACCTGGTGCGCAACACGCTGGTGCTGGACTGGAACGCTGCCGCCGGCAGCTGGAAGGAAATCCGCCCGCTGGCCGTGCCCGAAGGCGCACAAGCCGCCCGGCTGCGTGTCATCGGCTGGGTCGAGGATGCGAGCGCCCGGGTGCTGGCCGCCGCCCAATCGCAGTGCCTGCCGGAACCGGACTAAGCTAGCCCCGGCGCGGCTGTTGTGGTAATTTGCGCCAGCACAGGAGGGCTTGGTCCATGTTTTCGGTCTACGGGGTTACGGGTCGGGTGTTTACCGGCACCATGGAACAGCTGCGGCATATCGACAAGGTCCATGCGATTGCACGCATGCGCCGCATCGAGCCCAACGATATGGAGCTGCTGCCGGAGCTGCAGAATACGCCGGTAGAGCCGGCCACGTCGGCGCCCATGCCACTGCTGCCGAGTACCGCCGTCGCCGCCTACGCCCAGACCAGCCAGCCCGACACACCGCGCCAGCCGCTGGACCGGGTCGGCCTGTTGATGACCCAGCCGGCCGTCACCACCCGCGCCGACACCCCGCTGGCCGAAGCGGCCGACCTGATGGCGCAACACCGGATCGCCCAGGTGCCGGTGCTGGACGCGAATGCCCATTTGGTGGGAATCCTGCTGCGGGCTGATCTATTCCGCCCTGGCCGGGTCGTCGCCTCCACGCCAGACGCCGCCGTGCCATTGGACGCCAACGATTGGGCGACGCGCATGGCCCAGCCGGTATCCGGGACCATGTGGACGCCGGTCGCCAGCGTTTCGTCCGACACTGACATCCGCCGCGTCGCCCAGGTGCTGCTCGACACCGGGCTGCCCGGCCTGCCGGTGGTCGACGAAGGCGGCACGGTCATCGGCTTTGTGTCACGCACCGACATCTTGCGGGCCGTGGCCACCGAGCCGCCGCTGGACGTGTGGGGCTAGGAAAGTAAAAAGCCCGCTATTGCGGGCTTTTTACTTGGAGAGTCGTGAACTCGATCAGGCGTGGGCGGCACGCAGTTTCATCGAGAACTTTTGCAGCGCTTCAATACCACTGCTTTCGGCGCGGTGGCACCAGGCTTGCAGGTCGGCGGTCAGCTGTTCACGCGACTGCGAGGTGTTGAGCCACATTTGGCGCAGTTCTTCGCGCATCACCACCATCTTGTCGAGCACGGGGTGGGCAGCACGGGCCTGGGCCAGATGCGGTTGGGCGGCAGCGGGCACCTTCTCGGCATCGCGGTGGATCCAGCGCTTGGCTGCTTGCAAGGCCGATACGTCTCCCTGGCGGGCCTTGATGGTTTCCAGCTCGGCCTTGCAGGCTTGGCGCATTTCGCGGGCGAAACCGGCCATGACTTCGTAACGGTTGGCGATCAGCGCTTCTAGCGTCTTTTCGTCGGCCACGGGCTTGATAGCACCCAGTTGCAGCTTGGGCGGGGTCTTCTTGACCTTGGCCAGGCCGACCTTTTCCAGGGCACAGATGTACATCCAACCAATATCGAATTCGTAGGGCTTCACCGAGAACTTGGCCGACGTGGGATAGGTATGGTGGTTGTTGTGCAACTCTTCGCCACCAATGATGATGCCCCAGGGCGAAATGTTCGTGCTGGCATCAGGAGCTTCAAAGTTGCGGTAGCCAAAGTAGTGGCCAATACCGTTGATGACACCGGCAGCCCAGAATGGCGTCCACACCATCTGGATGGCCCAGACGGTCAAACCGGCGGCACCAAACAGTGCCAGGTTCAAAATCAGCATCAGGCCCACGCCTTGCCAGCTAAAGCGGCTGTACAGGTTGCGTTCAATCCAGTCGTTCGGGCAGCCGTGGCTGAATTTGGCGATGGTTTCCAGGTTCTTGGATTCCTTGCGGTACAGCTCGGCACCGGTCCAGAACACGGTCTTGATGCCGTGCGCCACAGGGCTGTGCGGGTCGTCCTTGGTTTCGCACTTGGCGTGGTGCTTGCGGTGGATAGACACCCACTCCTTTGTCACCTGGCCGGTCGCCAGCCAGAGCCAGAAACGGAAAAAGTGGGCTGGCAGCGCGTGCAAATCCATCGCCCGGTGCGCCTGGTGGCGGTGCAGGTAGATGGTGATGCTGGCAATCGTGATGTGGGTGGTGACCAGCGTGTACAACACGATTTCCCACCAGGACAGGTTCAACAGTCCGTTGGAAAGCCAGTCAACAGCTGCATTCAACACAGCCCAATCGGGTAACAACATAGGTAAATAGCCTCAATGTTTTAATAAAGCCGGAGCTGTACAAAAAAGCCGGCAAGCCTTCTATTCTAAGTTAGAGGCCTGAATTTACCTAGTGCCCCGCCCCTAGTTGCACACGGGTAAGCGTGTTATTTCTTCTGCCAAACCGCCGCAAAGAAGCCGTCCGTGCCATGCCGGTGCGGCCACAGGCGCAAAAATTCGCCGCCGCTGACCGGGCCACTGCACAGGCTGGCCGCGTTTTCCACCTTTAGATGGGTCAGTACTTCGGCGGTTTCAAGGGGTACGAAATCTGGATTCGCAGCCGAGAACGCCAGCGCGATCTCTTCGTTTTCCGCGGGCAGGATGCTGCAGGTGGCATACACCAAGCGTCCGCCCGACTTGAGCAGGCGCGAGGCGCTTTGCAGAATCGCGGTCTGCTTGACCACCAGCTCCTCCACCGCCTTGGGCGATTGGCGCCACTTCATGTCCGGGTTCCGGCGCAGGGTGCCCAGGCCGGAACACGGCGCATCGACCAGCACGCGGTCGATCTTGCCGCTCAGGCGTTTGATGCGGTCATCGCGCTCGTGGGCGATGGCGGCGGGATGCACGTTCGACAAGCCACTGCGCGCCAACCGGGGCTTAAGTGCGTCCAGCCGGTGGCCCGAGGTATCGAAAGCGTACAAGCGCCCAGTGTTGCGCATGCCCGCACCGATAGCCAGGGTTTTGCCACCCGCACCGGCACAGAAATCGACCACCATCTCGCCGCGCTTGGCGTCGAGCAACAGGGCCAGCAACTGCGAACCTTCGTCCTGCACCTCGATGGCGCCCCGTGTGAAGGCATCCAGCTTGGTCAGCGCGGGCTTGTCGGTCAGGCGCAGGCCCATGGGCGAATACGGGGTGGCGACCGACTGGATGCCGGCCTTGGCCAGCTCTTTTTGCACATCGTCGCGCTTGGCGTTCAAGGCATTGACGCGCAAATCCAGGCCGGCGCCGTGGACCAGGCTTTCCACCAGCGGCCAGAACTCGTCTTTCAGCTGCTCTTTCAGCGGCTGCACCAGCCACTCGGGCAGGTTGTGGCGGTGCCGATCCAGCAGGTCTTCGGTCTTGACCTGGTCGCAGTTCTCCAGCCAGGTCTTTTCCTGGTCGGTCAGAGCTGCGTACAGGAAGTCGCGCGGGCCATGGAAGCCCAGAATCGCCAGCCGGCGCTGCTTGGAGCCGCTGCCCGAAGGCGCCAGGTGGTCGAACAACAGTTTCTTGCGCAGCACCGTGTACACGGTTTCGGCCAGGGTGGCGCGCTCGCGTGGGCCCAGCGAGCGGTTGTCGCGGAAAAACCGCGAAACCACCGAGTCGGCGGGATGTTCAAATTGGAGTGCGAGGCGGACGAGTTCAGAACACTCGTCGAGGAAGTCTTTAGGATGCATAACCCCGATTGTCCCACGCCGCCCTTTTCAAGCCAGCACTAGCCATGTCCGACGCCAACCTCCCCCCACTCATCACCACCCCGCCCGGCCGCTACCGCCACTACAAGGGCATGCTCTACGACGTGGTCGGCACGGTGCGCCACAGCGAGACGCTGGAGCCCATGACCCTGTACCGCGCCCTGTACGGCGAGCACGGCCTGTGGGTACGCCCGGCAGCCATGTTTCTGGAAGAAGTGGTGATTGACGGCCTGCGCCAGCCGCGCTTTCGCCGCGTGGCGGACGAACCAGCGGACGGTCAGGCCGGCTGACGCGGCAGCTGCAGGCTGGCGACCAGCCCGGCAGTCTCGCCATTGCGCAGCTGCAGCGCACCCTGGTGCCGGCGCGCAATGTCGTGCGCAATCGACAGGCCCAGGCCCACGCCGATATCCCTACCAACCTGGCCGCGCTGGCCGTAGCGCGGCAACTCGAAGCGGTAGAACGGCGCCAGCACCTTGCCCAGCTCCGACTCGGGCAGGCCCGGCCCGCGGTCATGTACCTCGATGCACAGCCGCTCGGCACTGTCCAGCAGCTGGATATGGGCCGCGCCGCCATAGCGGATGGCGTTGTCCACCAGGTTGCCGATGCAGCGGCGCAGGGCCGACAGCTGCGCCGGCAGCGGTGCGGCCACGCCACCAACGCTGACCTCGTGGCCCACGGCCAGTTGGTCGTCGGCCAGGCACTCGACCAGGGATTGCACATCCAGCAGCACCAAAGGTTCTTCTTGCGCGGTACCGCGCAGATAGTCCAGCGTGGCGGTGATCATCTGGTCCATCTGCACGATGTCGTGCTGGAAAGCGTGCTTTTGGGCGCAGTCGCCCAAGGCCTCGGCACGCAGCCGCAAGCGCGTCAACGGCGTGCGCAGGTCGTGGGATACCGCAGCGACAAAGCGGTCGCTCTCGTTCAGCTGCTGGCGGATCTGCGACTGCATCTGGTTGAACAAACGGCTCGCATCGCGGCACTCCGACGGCCCAACCTCCGGCAGCGGCGGGTGGTCAAGATCCTGGCCCAAGGCCTTGGCAGCGCTAGCCAGGCGGCGGATCGGCGCCGACAGCCAGCGCGCGCCAATCCAGGCCGCCGCCACCAGAGCCGCCACGCGCACTCCAATGTCCAGCCACAGGCCCGGCAAGCTGGGAAAGCCGGCCGCCGCCATTTCGGGCGGAGGTGGCGGCGGTTGCCGGTGGAATTCGATGAAAGGCTTGGACACCGGGCGCATCAGCGCTGGCGCCGTGGGGGGCGGCTCCATGCGCCGGTCCGGCGGTGGGCCCAGCTGGAACAGCATGGTCAACGCCAGCCCATGGCCGGCCAGCACCGCAGCCGACAGCAGCAAAGCCAGCCGCCCAAACAGGCTGGACGGCAACAGGCGCCGAAGTAAACGCCTCAGAGCGGCCACGCGGGCTGGCCCTGCACCGACCTGGCGTTGAACATATAGCCCGCGCCGCGCACGGTTTTGATGATGGACGGCGCATCCGGCGACTCGCGCAGCTTCTGCCGCAGCCGCGACACCAGCAGATCGATGCTGCGCTCGAACGCATCCATCGCCCGGCCCCGCGCCTGCTCCATCAGCTGGTCGCGGCTCAGCAAGCGGCGCGGCCGGCTCAAGAAGGTACACAGCAGGCGGAATTCGGCATTCGACAAGGGCACGACCAGGCCGGTGGGCGAAGTCAACCGCCGCTCATGGCGGTGCAGCACCCATTGGTCGAAGTGCACCACGTCGCTGCCCACCTCCTGCAGTATCCGGTCGTGCACGGTGGCAGCGCGGCGCAGCACGGTCTTGATGCGTGCCACCAGCTCGCGCGGCTCGAAGGGCTTGCTCATGTAGTCGTCGGCCCCCATCTCCAGCGCCAGCACCCGGTCGTGCGAATTCGAGCACGCCGTCAACATGATGATGGGAATGCGGGAACGCTGGCGCAGCTCACGGGTCAGGCTCAGACCGTCGATGCCGGGCAGCATCATGTCCAGCACCACCAGGTCGATGGGCTGTGCGGCCAGCTGCATGCGCATGCCGGGTCCGTCGTGTGCCGTGTGGGTACAAAACTCAAAACCCGACAGGTAATCCTGTAACAAGCTGGTGATGCCGTGGTCATCATCCACCACCAAAATTTGCCGAGAGGGCTTCATATATCGTCCATTTCGCCGAAAAGTGTAGGTAGACAACACCCCCTTGAAGACACAAACAGGCATGTCTTTACCTTTCTTTTCCGGCGCTTCAACCGCGATTTGTACCAAGCCAGATACATGCCGGACAAACGCCGTTTACAGCAAGGCACAAGAATCAGATAGCCACCCAGCGCCGCGCACCCCGGTGGCAGCCCCTACGATTTGCGCTTGAAAAAGGAACCATGATGTCCAGCATCAGCAGTGTCAGCAACAGCAGCAGCGCATGGGCCGCAGCCAACGCCCCGCGCAGCGGCAACAAAGACAAATTGTTTGCCAAGGTCGATGCGGACAGCAGTGGCGGCGTCGATAGCGGCGAGCTGCAAACCCTGCTCGACAAGGTGTCGGAACGCACCGGCATCACCAACACCAATACCGCTGCGGGCCTGATGACGCAGCTCGACAGCAATGGCGACGGCAGCCTGAATGCCGACGAACTGGTCAACGGCATCACCAGCATCGTGCCCCTGCCGTCCACCATGGAATTCGCCCAGACCCGGGCCAGCAACGACAGCTTCGCCAGCCTGGATACCGACGGCGACGGCAAGCTGACCGAAGCTGAGTTCGGTGCCGGCCGCCCGCAAGGCGCCGGTGGCCCGCCTCCCGCCGGCCCGCCACCGAGCAGCAGTACCGACACAAGCACCTACGACCCGTTGGACACCAACAAAGACGGGATCGTCTCGGCCGCCGAAGCCGCCGCCGGCGCCGCCAGCGGCACGACCAGCGCCACCGGCACCCTGGAAGCCCTGCTGCAGGCCATCGACAGCAACCAGGACGGCCAGCTCAGCGACAGCGAGATCGACACCCTGGCCCAGCAGGTCGACAGCGCCATGGAAACCCTGCAAAAAGCCTCCGCCAGCAGCAATGGCTCGGACAGCATCGACCTGAACCAGCTGGCCCAGCAACTGCTCAAGCAGTACACCAGCATGGCTGCGGGCAGCGCCAGCACCGCCACCGGCTCCACCGTCAGCGTTACAGCATAAGAACAGGCTCTGGCGCTCATTTAATCTGCGCGACCAGCTACATATTCAATAGCATTGATGGCGACGGGCACGCCACGGGTAGTCGCCCGTGTGCGGCCGTGTTACAGCTACCATCGCGGCTATGACCGAGACCTCGCCGCCCGCCCAGCCCACCCCGCCCGCCGAACGCAAGCGGCGCAGCGCCAGCGTCACAGTGAACGACGTGGCCCTGCTGGCCGGCATTTCGGCGATGACGGTTTCGCGCGCCATCAACACCCCGGACCGGCTGCCGCCCGCCACCCTGGCCAAAGTGCAAGCCGCCATCGCCGCCACCGGCTATGTGCCGAATCTGCTGGCCGGCGGGCTGCGCTCCAACAAAAGCCGGCTCGTCGCGGCCCTGGTGCCCACCCTGGTCAGCCCGGTGTTCAATGAAACCGTCCAAGCCCTGACCTCGGCGCTGCGCGGCTATGGCTACCAGCTGATGCTGGGCCAAAGCGGCTATGCCGAACCGCTGGAGGACGAACTGCTGGGCGCCATCATCGGCCGCCGGCCGGACGGCATAGTGCTGACCGGCGTGGTGCACTCCGCCGAGGCGCGGCGCCGGTTGCTGGCGTCTGGCATTCCCGTAGTGGAAACCTGGGACCTGAGCCCCGAGCCCATCGACATGCTGGTCGGCTTCTCGCACAGCGCAGTGGCCGAGGCCGTATGCCGGCACCTGCATGCGCACGGCCGGCGCCGGCTGGCGGTGATCAGCGGCGACGACGAACGCGCGCAACGCCGCAGCCAGGCCTTTGTCGCCACCGCCCTCAGCCTGGGTTTGGCCGAGCCGCTGGTCCAGCAAGTGCCCGCCCCCACCACCCTGGGCAGTGGCCGCAGCGCTCTGCGGGCCCTGCGGGCCCAGAGCACCGATTTCGACGCGGTGTTCTGCAGCTCCGACATGCTGGCCCTGGGTGTGCTAACCGAAGCCCAGGTGCTGGGCATCGCCGTGCCCACAGAATTGGCGGTCATGGGCTTTGGCGACCTGGATTTTGCCCGGGACCTGCACCCCGCACTCACCACCGTGCGCATAGACGGCACGCAGATCGGCATTGAGGCCGCACGCTGCATCGTCGACCGCGTCGAAGGCCGCGCCATCCCCCAGCACACCATCGATATCGGCTTCACGATCATCGAACGCGCCAGCGTTTAGGCCGCAGGGCCACCTAGGGATACCTCTAAGTCATTTGCATTGACTCTCAAATTGTTAACGATAACAATAAAAGTTAACGTTACCAAATTAAGAGTTCGACACAAGTCCCACTCCTGCTTTGGGTTCCGCTTTCACAACCAGGAGACAAAAATGCGTCAAAAGCTGCGGCCCGTTTCACACCGTCCATCGTCCAACAAGAGCCGAGGGCAAATACTGAGCCCCCGTAAAACTGCACTCGCCCTGGCCCTGGGGACAGCTCTGGCTGTTGGACTCGTCGCCTGTGGCGGCTCCGACAGCTACAACGGCAATGCGTGGATGAGGCCTTCTCTTGTTGCCCAGCAAGCCGCAGCCAGCACCGATGCTGCCAAGGAGGCCGTCGCCAACCAACGCGCGAAGCTGCTCGTGCAAGCCATGACCACCGAGCAAAAAATGCAGCAGTTGACCGGCAGCATGCCGGAGCTGTTACCCGAGCTGCCCGAGTGCTACGGCGCACGGCACGTGAGCGGAATCGCGGCGCTGAATATTCCGACCTTCCGGATCACCAATGGCCCGGTCGGTCTGGGCCAGAACGACTGTGTATCGAAAAGCGTGTATGACGAGGTCAAAGCCGGTACCAAGTTTTTCACCGCCGCCTATACCCATCCCACGTCGGCCAAAGCGACCGCGCTGCCCTCGGCCATCTCCGCAGCGGCTTCGTTCGATCCCGGCGTTGCGACCGCCTATGGCAATGTCATCGGCACCGAAATGAACAACCTGGCGCTGCATGTGTTCGAGGCACCGGGTGTCAACATGGCCCGCCTGCCCATCCTCGGGCGGAACTTCGAGTATTTCGGCGAAGACCCGTACCTGACCGGCACGATGGGTGTGGCCGAGGTCAAGGCTGTCCAGGCCAAGGGGCTGATCGGCATGCCCAAACATTTCGTTGGTAACGAGCAAGAAACCAACCGCATGAAGATCCAGGAAACCATAGACCCGCAGGTGCTGCGGGAAATCTATCTGTTGCCGTTCGAAATGACCGTCAAGGACGGCAAGGCGGCATCCATCATGTGCGCGTACAACTCGGTCAACGGCCTCAACTCATGCGAAAACAAGGCCTTGCTCACGGGCGTGCTGCGCGACGACTGGGGTTTTACCGGCTACGTGCAATCTGACTTTTTCACGGTAAAAAGCACGGTCGGCCCCATGCTGGGCGGCATGGACCACGAAATGCCGATTCCGCAGTTCTGGTCCAAGACCAACCTGACAGCGGCACTCACCGCCGGCACCATCACCACAGCGATGTTCGACAAGTCGCTAGAACGCCGCTACACGCAGATGTTCAAGTGGGGCATCTTTGACCGCCCGCTGAAACAAACACCGATCGACTTCGCCAGCAACGGCCAGGTGGCGCGTGACATTGGCACCAAGGCGGCTGTGCTGCTGCAAAACAACGGTGCGTTGCCGTTTGCATCCTCCGCGGCCAAGCTGGTGCTGATCGGCAAGGCTTCGCAGGTCTATGCGCAGCAGGCGGTCGCTGGCGGCGCAGTAGTCGGCAAGGCCATGGGCGGCGGCGGCGGCAGTTCCGACGTGGTGCCCAACTACACCGTGGCGCCGCTGGAGGGCATCAAGAACATGCTCACAAGCCTGGGCAACACCACGGCAACGGTTCAGCTGATCCTCGTCGATGACGCCAATGCCACGGCCACCATCGACGGCGTGTCCGCGTCCTTTGCCGACGTCACAGCCGCTGCGGCAGGCGCCGATGCCGTCATCGTGATGGCCGGCACCATCGCCGAAGAAGGCGCAGACCGGGCGACCACCCAGGACGGCAGTTCGCTGTCTTCCGTCACCGTACCCCTGGCTGCAGGCGCCACTGCTGCCGATGGCAGCAGCCTCGACTGGTATGCATCCGCTTCACTCACCACTCCTGCCACGGCCACCGGCACGAATGCGGTGAAGAACAGCAATACCGTCGCCATGGTCAAGGCCATCATGGCCGTCACCTCGACCACCGCCAAGGCCATGGCCCAAAAGACGGCATTGGTGCTGAAAGACAACGCAGGCGTGGCCATGGACCCGGCTCTGGTGGGCACTTCCGGTCCGTCGATCCTGGAAGTCTGGTTCCCAGGCCAGGAGGACGGCAACATCGTCGCCGACCTGCTGTTTGGAAGAAAGAACCCTTCGGGCAAACTCCCGGTCACCTTTCCCTATGCGGGTAAGGGCTTCCTGGACAGCCTGACGACTCAGCAGTTCCCGGGTGTAGTGGCGGCGGACGGCGTGACCCAGACCGTCACCTATTCGGAGCAACTCAACATCGGCTACCGCTGGTACGACAGCAATGTCAGCGGCCAGTGTGCGGTGGTGAATGGCAGCAATCCCTGCGTCGCGTTCCCATTCGGCCATGGTCTGTCCTACACGACCTTCAACGTGGGAGCCTCCAGTGTGGCGCGCAACACGATCACCGGCTCCTATGAGGTCAAGGCCACGGTAACCAACACGGGGTCGCTTGCCGGGTCCGAAGTCGTCCAGGTCTACCTGTCCTTGCCCGCCAGTGCCAGCAGCGTAGGCGCAGCCCAACCACCCAAGCGGCTCACCGGGTTTCAGAAGGTGGAATTGGCACCCGGCGCGTCCAAACAGGTCGTCATCTCGATCGATCCGTCGGGCGCCAACCATCCCTTGAGCGTTTGGAGCACGGCAAGCAATGCCTGGGTCATCCCGGCTGGCCAGTACACGGTGCACGTGGGTAAATCGTCATCCCCCAAGGATCTTGCGCAGGCAGGCAACTTCAGCCGCTAAGGTCGTCACGGGACCAGATTGCTGGGAATTTATAGAAAACAGGGCTCCAGCGCAGCTGATACCTGCGCCAGCAGCTACATTTTCTGTAGCAAATTAGCAATCACCCGCGGATACAGCAGGTGCTCCTGGGTCAGTACCCGGGCCGCCAGGGTCTGGGCGGTGTCGCCGGGCAGCACCGGCACCACCGCCTGGCCGAGGATGGGGCCATGGTCCAGCTCGGCGGTCACCTGGTGCACGGTGGCGCCGGCGAAGCAGCAGCCGGCATCCAGCGCCCGCTGGTAGGTATTCAGGCCGGCAAACGCCGGTAGCAAAGACGGGTGGATGTTGACCATCCGCCCCGCATAGCGCTCGACAAAACCCGGCGTCAGGATGCGCATGAAGCCGGCCAGCACCACCAGCGCGGGCTCATAGCGGTCGATCACCTGGGCCAGCTGCGCATCGAACGCGGCGCGCGGATCGACCGCATCGGCGAAAGCCTTGTGCTCCACCACCTCGGCCGCCAGCCCCTGGGCCCGGGCAAAGTCCAGCCCGCCGGCCGTGGCCTTGTTGCTCACTACCGCCACCACTTTGGCGCCGAAACGCCGCGCCCAATCGTCGCGCAGCGAGGCGCGGACGATGGCCGCCATATTCGAGCCGCCGCCAGAGATCAAAATAACAATGTTTTTCATACTGACCGGAATTATCCCTGTGACCACCACCCTCCTCTCGCCCACCGAAGCCCGCGTGCTCGCCACCTTGATGGAAAAAGCCCGTACCGTGCCCGACAGCTACCCGATGTCGCTGGTCGCGCTGCTCAGTGGCTGCAACCAGAAAACCAGCCGCGACCCGATCATGACCCTGAGCGAAGCCGAAATCGCCGAGGCCCTGGGCACACTGAAAGACCTGGCCCTGGTACGCGAATCCAGCGGCAGCCGGGTGACGCGCTTCGAGCACAACTTCCAGCGCGGCATCGGCGTACCCGAGCAATCGGCCGTCATTCTGGGCCTGCTGATGCTGCGCGGCCCGCAAACCGCTGGCGAGCTGCGGCTGAATACCGAGCGCTGGTACAAATTTGCCGATATTTCCTCGGTGGAAGGCTTTCTGGACGAAATGCTGGAGCGCAGCGAAGAAAAAGGCGGCCCACTGGTGGTCAAACTGGCCCGTGCACCCGGCGAACGCGAGCAGCGCTGGGCACATCTGCTGTGCGGTCCGGTGGATATCAATGCCCCCGCAGCCCCCGCGGGTAGCGGCAACACCAGCCGGCTGGAAGCCCGGATCGAAACCCTGGAAGAAGAAGTGGCCCAATTAAGGGCCACGGTACAGAAGCTGTGCGCTGAGCTGGGGATCGGCTAAATCAGCAGCCTAGACGACTTCGGCACATGGGCCATCAGAAACTCCATCTGGTCGGCCAGGATGCGGCGGTTGCGCAGGATGAAGTCTTCCCACAGGCTGGGCACATAGGGCGTGTACAGCAGCGGCATGTGCGCCTGCTCGGGCGTACGGTTGCTCTTGCGGTGGTTGCAGGCACGGCAGGCGGTGACCACATTCATCCAGGTGTCGGCGCCCTTTTGGCCCAGGGGTTTGATGTGTTCGCGGGTCAGCACTTCTTCGTGGAAGCGGTTGCCGCAGTAGGCGCAGACATTGCGGTCGCGGATAAACAGTTTGGCGTTGGTCAGGCTGGGGCGCAGGTCGAAGGGGTTGATATTCGGCACGCCGCGGGTGCCGATGATGCTGTTGACGGTGATGATCGACTGCTCGCCCGTGATGGCGTTGTGCCCGCCATGGAACACCGCCACCTGCGCGCCCATCTCCCAGCGCACCTCTTCGGCAGCGTAGTGGACAACGGCCTGCTCCAGCGAAATCCACGACTGGGGCAGCCCTTGGGCTGAGAGCTTCAAGACCTTCACGAAAACGCCTCCTGGATCAATTGATAGACCACTTACCGGAAATGCACCCAAGGCTTTGCTGCCTTGTATCTGTCTGCTGCGTCACAATATACATTGTTTCTATGAACATTGAGCTGACAGCGCTTATTACACGGGCGCAATACGCTATCAAAAAGATAACGATACATGCTGGTTTTTCGCGGCTTCCAACACCCTGGCATCGCGCCCCAATGCGCCCTGACGATTGGCAATTTTGACGGCGTGCACCGTGGCCACCAGGCCATGCTGGCGCTGCTGATCAACGAAGCCCGGCACCGCGGCATTCCCAGCTGCGTGATGACCTTCGAGCCGCACCCGCGCGATTACTTCGCCAAAGCCACCGGCCAGCCCGACCTGGCGCCGGCCCGCATCGCCACCCTGCGCGACAAGCTCACCGAACTGCACCGCTGCGGCGTGGACCAGACAGTGGTGCTGCCGTTTGACGCCAAATTCGCCGCCCAATCGCCCCAGGCCTTCATAGACGACGTGCTGGTGCGCGGCATGGGCGTGCGCTATGTGCTGGTGGGCGACGACTTCTGCTTCGGCGCCAAGCGCGCCGGCGACTACGCGATGCTGGACGCCGCCGGCGAAGCCCAAGGCTTCGACGTGGCCCGCATGAACAGCTACGAGGTGCACGGCACCCGCGTCTCCAGCTCCAATGTGCGCGCCGCCCTGGTTGAAGGCCGCATGGACGACGTGGCCCGCCTGCTGGGCCGGCCGTTCAGCATCAGCGGCCACGTGGTGCACGGGCGCAAGCTGGGCCGGCAGCTGGGCGAGTCCGCCGCCGGTCGCAACGACGGCTTCCGCACCCTGAACCTGCGCTTTGCGCACTGGAAACCCGCCGCCAGCGGCATCTTTGCGGTACGGGTGCATGGCTTAGGAGATGGACCGCTGATCGGCGTCGCCAACCTGGGTATCCGCCCCTCGCTGGACCCGAACGACATCAACGGCGGCCGGGTGCTGCTGGAAACCCATTGCCTGGACTGGCCTGCCGCGCTGGGCCCCGAGGGGGCCTACGGTAAAATCATCCGCGTGGAACTGCTGCACAAACTGCATGACGAACTGAAATACGACAGTCTGGACGCCCTTCAAATCGGCATCGCCAAGGACTGCGACGAGGCACGCGCGTATTTCAAGACCTTGCACGCCGAAACCAGCCGCCAGACGACGCGCGACCGAATTTAGACGATCTCCTTGCTGCCCGCGCAGCCAAAAGATCTTGCGGCCCACGTGTGTCGGCTGCCTCCCCAACGTGCCATTCGAAAATCCCATGACCGAATCAACCGCTCCTGACTACCGCAGCACCCTGAACCTGCCCGACACCCCGTTCCCCATGCGCGGCGACCTGCCCAAGCGCGAACCCGGCTGGGTCCAGGAATGGGAAGACAAAGGCCTGTACAAGCGCTTGCGCGACGCCCGCCTGGGCGCGCCCAAGTTCGTGCTGCACGACGGCCCGCCCTATGCCAACGGCAACATCCACATCGGCCACGCCGTCAACAAGATCCTGAAGGACATGATCGTCAAGGCGCGCCAGCTCAAGGGCATGGACGCCACCTATGTGCCGGGCTGGGACTGCCACGGCCTGCCGATCGAGAACGCCATCGAAAAACTGCACGGCCGCAACCTCCCGCGCGACGAAGTGCAGGCAAAAAGCCGCGCCTTCGCCACCGAGCAGATAGCAGGACAGATGGCCGACTTCAAGCGCCTGGGCGTGCTGGGCGAGTGGGACAACCCGTACCGCACCATGGACTTCGGCAACGAGGCCAACGAGATCCGCGCGCTGAAACGCATCATGGAACGCGGCTTTGTGTACCGCGGCCTGAAGCCGGTGTACTGGTGTTTCGACTGCGGCAGCTCGCTGGCCGAGTTCGAAATCGAATACGCCGACAAGAAGTCGCAAACCCTGGACGTGGGCTTTGAATGCGCCGAGCCCGAAAAGCTCGCCGCCGCCTTCGGCCTGGAGAAACTGGTGCAGCACGCCTACGCCGTGATCTGGACCACCACCGCTTGGACCATCCCGGCGAACCAGGCGTTGAACCTGAACCCGGCCCTGACCTACGCCCTGGTGCAGACCGAGCGCGGCATCCTGCTGCTTGCGGCCGACCTGGTGGAAAAAGCCATGGCCCGCTACGCGCTGAACGGCACGGTGCTGGCCACCACGCTGGGCGAAAAGCTGGCGAACATCAACTTCAAGCACCCGTTCTACGATGTAGACCCCGGCTACCAGCGCCTGAGCCCGATCTTCCTGGCCGACTACGCCACCGCCGACGACGGCACCGGTATCGTCCACTCCTCGCCCGCCTACGGGGTAGAGGATTTCAACTCCTGCGTGGCCAACGGCATCAAGACCGACGACATCCTGAACCCGGTGCAGGGCAACGGCCGCTACGTGGACGAGCTGCCGCTGTTCGGCGGCCTGAACATCTGGAAGGCTGCGCCGCTGGTGATCGAAAAGCTGCGCGAACACGACCGCCTGTTTGCCACCGAGACCATCACCCACAGCTACCCGCACTGCTGGCGCCACAAGACGCCGGTGATCTACCGCGCCGCCGCCCAGTGGTTCATCCGCATGGACGAGGGCCAAGGCGTGTTCACCAAGGACAAGGCGCGGCAAACCCTGCGCCAGCTGGCGCTGAATGCCATCGAGGAAACCAGCTTCTACCCCGAGAACGGCAAGACCCGTCTGCGCGACATGATCGCCGGCCGGCCCGACTGGTGCATCAGCCGCCAGCGCAACTGGGGCGTGCCGCTGCCCTTCTTCATCCACACCGCCACCGGCGAGCTACACCCGCGGACGATGGAAATCATCGACCAGGCCGCGGCCATGGTGCAGGCCGGCGGCGTGGAAGCCTGGAGCAAGGCCACGGCCGAATCCATCATCGGCGCCGATGCGGAGAACTACACCAAGGTGAATGACATTCTGGACGTGTGGTTCGACTCCGGCACCACGCACGAGCACGTACTGCGCGCCAGCCACAAAGCGCAATCCGCCTGGCCGGCCGACCTGTACCTGGAAGGCCATGACCAGCACCGCGGCTGGTTCCACAGCTCGCTGCTCACATCCTGCGCGATGTACGACCACGCGCCCTACAAGGGCCTGCTGACGCACGGCTTCACCGTCGACGGCCGCGGCCGCAAGATGAGCAAGAGCGAAGGCAATGTGATCGCGCCGCAAGAAGTCAGCGACAAGATGGGCGCCGAGATCATCCGCCTGTGGTGCGCCTCGACCGACTACTCGGGCGACCTGGGCATAGACGCGAAGATCCTGGCCCGCGTGGTCGATACCTACCGCCGCATCCGCAACACGTTGAAGTTCCTGATGGCCAACGTCAGCGACTTTGACCCGGCGACGGATGCCGTTCCGTTTGATGAACTGCTGGAGATCGACCGCTATGCCTTGAGCCGTGCAGCCCAGCTGCAGGCTGACATCCTGGCGCACTACGAGGTGTATGAATTCCACCCGGTGGTCGCCAAGCTGCAGGTGTACTGCTCGGAAGACCTGGGCTCGTTCTACCTGGACGTGCTGAAAGACCGGCTCTACACCACCGCGCCGAAATCGCTGGCCCGCCGCAGCGCCCAAACCGCGCTGGCGCAGATCACCCATGCCATTCTGCGCTGGATGGCGCCGTTCCTCAGCTTCACGTCCGAGGAAGCCTGGAAGATCTTCGGCAGCAGCGAATCCATCTTCCTGGAAACCTATGCCGAGCTGGCCGCACCCAACGCCGCGCTGCAAGCCAAGTGGAGCCGCATCCGCGAGATCCGCGACGCGGTGAACAAGGACATCGAAGTGCTGCGCGCCAATGGCGAAGTCGGCGCTTCGCTGCAGGCGAATGTGGAGCTGACCGTGCCGGCCGACGACTACGCCCTGCTGTCCAGCCTGGGCGCCGACCTGAAGTTCGTGTTCATCACCTCTGCTATCAACTTGGTAGCTGGTGACGCACATAACATCAGCGTCAAAGCCAGTTCTGATGCCAAATGCGAGCGCTGCTGGCATTACACGCCGGACGTGGGCAGCGATGCCGCCCACCCCACCATCTGCGGCCGCTGCAGCAGCAACCTGTATGGCGCCGGCGAAACCCGGGTGTTTGCGTAATGGCGGGCAAAGGCAAAACCACTTTCGGCAAGTCCAGCGCCAGCTGGTTACCCTGGCTGGGCCTGGCGCTGATCATCCTGATCGCCGACCAGTTCGCCAAGGTGTTGATCGTGGGCTACTACCGCCTGGGCGACAGCACCTATGTCACCAGCTTCTTCAACATCGTGCGCGCGCACAACACCGGCGCGGCGTTCTCCTTCCTGCACGATGCGGGCGGCTGGCAGCGTTGGTTCTTCACCGGCATCGGTGTGGCCGCGGCGCTGTTCATCATCTACATGCTGCGCAAGCATGCGGGGCAGAAGCTGTTCTCGTTTGCCATGGCCTGCGTGCTGGGCGGCGCCATCGGCAATGTGATCGACCGGCTGATGCACGGCTATGTGGTGGACTTCTTGGACTTCCACTGGCGCGGCATGCATTTCGCGGCCTTCAACCTGGCCGACGCCGCGATCACCCTGGGCGCCATCTGCCTGATCCTGGACGAACTGCTGCGGGTCAAGCGCGGAAAATAAGCTGCCTACCCATCCCTAGAGCCCGCTGATGCGGGCTTTTTTTTGCCCCACGTTTGCGCCGGTGCACCTGTCATCACGGTGTCACGCCCAGCTTGTCCAATGAAAACGTTTTCAGTCAGGACAACAACGTGAGCATCCGAGAAGTAGCAGAGCAGGCCGGCGTATCCATGGCCACCGTATCGCGGGTTTTCAACCGTCCCGACACGGTGAATGCCGTGACGCGCGCCCACGTGCTGCAAATGGCGCAAACCCTGGCCTATCTGCCCAATGCCAGCGCCCGCAGCCTGCGCACCCAGCGCAGCCGGGTGATCGGCGTAGTGCTGCCTACCCTGCTGAATCCGGTGTTCGCCGAATGCCTGGACGGCATTGCCAAGGCCGCCAGCGCCGCCGGCTACGCCATCCTGCCCATCACCACCGACTACCGGCTGGAGAGCGAAGAACAGGCCGTACAGCAGCTGCTGGCCGGCAATGTGGACGGCATGCTGCTGGTGGTGTCCAACCCCGCCACATCCACCGCGCTGGCCCGGCTGCGTGCGGCCCATCTGCCCTATGTGCTGGCCTACAACCAGCACCCCGATCACCCCTGCGTGTCGGTGGACAGCGAATTGGCCGTGCGCGAGCTTGTGGCGCGGCTGGCCGCACTCGGCCACCGCCGCATCACGCTGATCAGCGGCCAGTTGGCGGCGTCCGACCGGGCCCAGCAACGCCAGCGCGGCTTCTGCGCAGGTATGGAAGCGCTGGGGCTGGACGGCACGCAATGGCTGGAAGTGCCGTTTGTCGAAACTGCCGTACAAGACATATGCACGCTGCTGCAGCGCAGCCCCCGCCCCACCGCGCTGGTGTGCTCGAACGACCTGCTGGCGATCCGCAGCATCCGCGCCGCACACCTGGCCGGCCTGCGCGTGCCGCAGGACATCAGCGTCACCGGCTTTGACGGCATTGCGCTGGGCGAAGACCTGACGCCCATGCTCAGCACCATCACCCAACCAAATGCCGACATCGGCCGCCACGGCGTGCAACTGCTGGTGGCCGCCATGGCGGCCGGCGCAGCGGTATCGCCCGACGCCAGCGTGCTGCTGGCCCATGGTTTTCGCACCGGTGAGTCCTGCGCCCCGGTGCTGCAGTCATAACAAGAAGCTACGTCCCCCACCCATTTACTTCAACGGAGTCTTTATGCGTAAACCTTTCCAAACCCTGGCGCGCGCCGCGCTATTGGCACTCGGCCTGGCCGGTGCCAGCGCCATGGCACAAAACGCCATCTGCTACAACTGCCCGCCCGAATGGGCCGACTGGGCCAGCCAGATCAAGGCCATCAAAGCCAAGACCGGCATCACCGTGCCGCCCGACAACAAGAACTCCGGCCAGTCGCTGGCGCAGATGGTGGCCGAGAAAGCCAGCCCCGTTGCCGACGTGACCTACCTGGGCGTGACCTTCGCCATCCAGGCGCAAAAAGAAGGCGTGGTTGCCGCCTACAAACCCGCCGGCTGGGCCGATATTCCCGACGGGCTGAAAGACCCGCAAGGCCACTGGTTCACCATCCATTCCGGCACCATGGGCTTCATGGTGAATGTGGATGCGCTCAAGGGCAAGCCTGTGCCGCAGTCCTGGGCTGACCTGCTCAAGCCCGAGTACAAGGGCCTGATCGGCTACCTGGACCCGGCCTCGGCCTTCGTCGGCTACGTCGGCGCCGTGGCGGTGAACCAGGCGCGCGGCGGCACGCTGGACAACTTCGGCCCGGGCATCGACTACTTCAAGGCACTGCAAAAGAACGAACCCATCGTGCCCAAGCAAACCGCCTATGCGCGCGTGCTGTCGGGAGAGATCGCCATCTTGCTGGACTACGACTTCAACGCCTACCGCGCCAAGTACAAAGACAAGGCCAACGTGCAGTTCGTCATCCCCGCTGAAGGCAGCTTGGTGGTGCCCTATGTGATGAGCCAGGTAGCGAATGCGCCGCACGCCGACAACGCCCACAAGGTGCTGGACTTCGTGCTGTCCGATGAAGGCCAGGCGCTGTGGGCCAATGCCTATCTGCGTCCGGTGCGCGCCACGGCCATGCCCAAGGAAATCCAGGCCCGCTTCCTGCCCGCCAGCGAATACGCCCGCGCCAAGACCGTGGACTACGCCAAGATGGCTGCAGTGCAAAAAGCCTTCTCGGACCGCTACCTGAAAGACGTGCAGTAAACCTGCACAGAGGCGCTCCGCATGACTTCCCCTTCCCGCCTGCTGGGCGCCTGCGCGGCGCCGGCCGTGGCCTTTTTTGCCGCCTTCTGGCTGCTGCCGGTGGTGCGCCTGTTCGCACTGCCGGCTGACAAAGGCTGGGCCACCTATTTCGCGGTGCTGACCGACGGCCGCTACCTGCACAGCCTACTGAACACGCTGGGCCTGTCGCTGGCCGTCACCTTGGCCACGCTGCTGCTCGGTGGCTTGGTCGGCATTACGCTGGCGCGGCAGCGCTTCAGGGCCAAGCCGCTGCTGCTGTCGCTGCTGACCCTGCCGCTGTCCTTCCCCGGTGTGATCATCGGTTTCTTCATCATCCTGCTCGGTGGCCGCCAGGGCCTGGTGGCCGATCTGACCGAGTGGCTGGGCCTGGGCCGCACCACGTTTGCCTACGGGCTGACGGGGCTGTTCCTGGGCTATCTGTACTTTTCGCTGCCGCGCGCCATCGCCACCTACACCGCTGCCGCCAGCGCCATGGATGCGCAGCTGGAAGAAGCCGCGCGTTCGCTGGGCGCATCCCGCTGGCGCGTTGCCAGAGACGTATGGATTCCCGAGCTGGCGCAGACCACGCTTGCGTGTGGCGCTATTGTTTTTGCAACATCCATGGGTGCCTTCGGCACGGCCTTCACCCTGGCCAGCAAGTTTGAAGTGCTGCCGATCACGCTCTATAACGAGTTCACCAACTACGCCAACTTCGCGCTGGCCGCCAGCCTGTCGATCACGCTGGGCATCATTACCTGGCTGAGCCTGTTCCTGGCCCGCCATGCGGCCGGCCCGGCGGCAGCGGGGGCATAAGACCATGGTCCATCCACGACAACTCCCCTTCTTGCTGCCGGCGTTGACCGCGCTGGTCAGCGTCTTCATGCTCGCGCCCATCGCCTTGTCGGTGCTGGCCGGCCTGGTCAACAACTACAGCACCGGCCTGGCCAGTGGCCTGACCCTGCGCTGGATCAGCGAGGTGCTGGACGTGTACGGCGGCACCGTGGCGGCGTCGCTGCTGCTGGCGCTGCTCAGCGTGGTCGGCTGCCTGCTGCTGGGCGTGCCCTGCGCCTATGCGCTGGCGCGCAGCCGATCCCGCTGGGCACGATTGTTTGAAGAGCTGCTGACCCTGCCGGTGGCCGTGCCCGGCCTGGCCACCGCGCTGGCGCTGATCCTGGCCTACGGGCAGCTGCGCGAATTCCGCCAGAGCTTTGCCTTCATTTTGGTCGGGCACCTGGTGTTCACGCTGCCGTTCATGGTGCGCACCGTCGGCGCGGCGTTTCGCCGGCATGAACTGCTGGCGCTGGAGGAAGCCGCGCGCTCACTGGGCGCCAGCTTTGGCCAGCGCTTCATGGGCGTGCTGGTACCCGCCGTGCTGCCCGCCATCGTGGCCGGCAGCCTGATGGTCTTCACCCTGTCGGTCGGCGAATTCAACCTGACCTGGATGCTGCACACGCCGCTGACGCGCACCCTGCCGGTGGGCCTGGCGGACAGCTATGCGTCGATGCGCATCGAGATCGGCTCGGCCTACACCCTGGTCTTTTTGCTGGTCATCCTGCCGGTCTTGTGGGGCTTGCAATGGCTAGGACACCTTATTGAGAAACACCATGGAACTTGAACGCACGCGCGTCGATGTGATTGATTGCGCCAAAACCTATGCCGATGGCACGCGCGGCCTGCAGCCCACCACACTGGCGATCGAGCCCGGCGAGGTGCTGGCCCTGCTCGGCCCATCCGGCTGCGGCAAAACTACCTTGCTACGCCTGATCGCCGGGCTGGAAACGCCGGACGCCGGCAGCCGCATCCTGTTCGGCGGCGATGACGTAACCGCGCTGGCCATCGAGCGGCGCGGCATCGGCATGGTGTTCCAGCACTACGCGCTGTTTCCGCAGATGTCGGTGGCGGCCAACATCGGCTACGGCCTGCGGATTCGCGGCGTCAGCGCCGATGAACAGCGCCGCACCGTCGGCGAGCTGGTTGATCTGGTGCGCCTGAACGGCCTGGAAAACAAGCGCCCGGCCGAGCTGTCCGGCGGCCAGCGCCAGCGCGTGGCCCTGGCCCGCGCGGTGGCGGTGCGCCCGCGCGTGCTGCTGCTCGACGAGCCGCTGACCGCGCTGGACGCCAAGCTAAAGGAATCGCTGCGCGACGAACTGGCCGAGCTGCTGCGCCGCCTGCACATCACCGCCAT
Source organism: Rhodoferax sp. OV413 (assembly GCF_900104385.1). Lineage (GTDB taxonomy): Bacteria > Pseudomonadota > Gammaproteobacteria > Burkholderiales > Burkholderiaceae_C > Rhodoferax_B. Next base: position 201,359 of record NZ_FNJA01000003.1, read on the forward strand.
CCACGTGACCCACGACCAGCAAGAGGCGCTAGCCATTGCCGACCGCCTGGCGGTGATGCAGGCCGGCCGCATCGTGCAGGTGGGCGACGGTGAAACCCTGTACCGCCGCCCCGGGCATCCGTTTGTGGCGAGCTTTCTGGGCCGGGTAAATACTTTGCGCCGCGACAACCCGGCGCTGCTGCGCAACCTGCTGCCGCTGGGTGGTCTGCTGCTCGAATGCCCTCCCGCCCGCGCCGGCCAGAGCGCGCTGCTGGTGCGCCCGGAAGATATCCACATCGGCCCGGTGCACTCCGGCGCCGGCCAGGCCGTGGTGCAGCGCCGCAGCTTTCTGGGCGACCGCTTGCAGCTCACGCTGGCATTGGCCGACCAGGCGCCGCTAAACGCCGAAGTGCCGCGTGACCACCCGGCCAAGGTGGGCGACACCGTGGGCATCCACATCGCCCCCGAACGCCTGATGTCCTGCGAGGAGATGGCATGACGACCCTGCTGCTGCAACTCTCCGACCTGCACATCCGCGAACCTGGCCGCCTGGCCTATGGCCGGCTCGACACCGCGCCATATTTGCAGCAAGCGGTGGACACCGTCCTGCGACTACCGCAGCAGCCCGATGCGGTCGTCATCACCGGCGACCTGACCGACTTCGGCCGCGCCGCCGAGTACGCGCATCTGCGCAGTCTGCTGGCACCGCTGACCATGCCGGTGTACCTGATGCCCGGCAACCACGACGACCGCGAACAGCTGCGCGCCAGCTTTGCCGACCACGGCTATTTGGGCAACAGCGGCTTCGTGCAGTTCAGCGTAGAGGTGGGCGATTTGCAGCTGGTCGCGCTCGACACAGTCGTGCCCGGCTCCAGCCATGGCAGCCTGTGCGACCAGCGCCTGCAGTGGCTGGCCGACACGCTGGACCAGAACCGCAACCGCCCTGTCGTCATCGCCATGCACCACCCGCCGTTTGCCACGCTGATCGGCCACATGGACGACATCGGCCTGCTGCAAGGCGCAGCCGAGCTGGAAGCGCTGGTGGCCCGGCACCCGAATGTGGAGCGCATCATCTGCGGCCATCTGCACCGCAGCATCCAGGTGCGTTTTGGTGGCAGCATCGCCATGACCGTGCCCTCGCCGGCCCACCAAGTGTGTCTGGATCTGGCGCCCGACGCGGCATCGGCCTGGACTCTGGAGCCGCCCGGCTTTGCGCTGCATGCGCTGGGCAATGGCGGGCAGTTGGTCAGCCATCTGGTGGCCAGCGGCGTGTTTCCCGGCCCCTATCCGTTCCACGACGGCGGCCAGTTGATCGACTGAAGCCATTCGCTATTAAAAACGTAGCTACTAGCGCAATCAGTACCTGCGCCAGCGGCCTGTTTTACATAAATCCGCCCAACACCAGCCCGTAAAAAAATCCCTTGCCATGGAGTCCGTGGCAAGGGATTTTTTACGTCTGTGCAAAACCCAAACAAGAACCACAAAGTCACACAAACGTAACTTTGAACACATAGCATCAACTGACCTGACCGGGCAGCGGATGCCATCCAAACCGTGCTTCACGCCGCACACATCGGCGCGGCACGCTACATCGCTGCAACGGGACAAGGCCATTTTTTGACCTCCACCTTGGAACCCACCATGCACACAAGCCAAGCCCACCGGCACAGCCGATCTACCGCGGCACAGCCTCTTTCCACACGCCCACGCGCTGCCCGTCTGCTACGCTGGGGCCAAGTCCTTGCCGGCGGCCTGGCGGTATGCCTGGCGCTGAGCGGTTGCGGCGGCGGTGACAACAACGGCTCCGACGGCAAGGCCCGCGACGTGCGCTGCGCCCGCTGATCGGCATTTCCACAAACAAACACATTCCCACACACCATGACACTCAATCGCCGCAACTTCCTGCGCTCCGCCGCCACCGCTGCCGGCTCTACCGCAGCACTCACCATGTTCCCGCCCGCCATCCAGAAGGCCCTGGCGATCCAGGCCAACAATGCCACCGGCACCATCCGGGACGTAGAGCACATCGTGGTGCTGACGCAAGAAAACCGCTCGTTTGACCACTACTTCGGCAGCCTGAACGGCGTGCGCGGCTTTGCCGACCGCTTCCCCATTCCGGTGGCCACGCGCAACGGCGTCAGCGGCAAAACCGTGTGGTTCCAGCCGAATGCCACGCCCGGCGCCAGCCCGGCCTGGATCGCGCCGTTCCACCTCAACACCACGCAGAACTTCGAGTACATGCGCGTCGAGGGCACGCCGCACAGCTGGTCCGACGCGCAGCAGGCCTGGGACCTGGGCCGCATGGGCCAGTGGACCGCTGCCAAGCGCAACCATTCGATGGGCTACTTCGACAAGACCGACATCCCGTTCCAGTACGCGATGGCCAATGCCTTCACCCTGTGCGACGCCTACCACTGCGCCAGCCAGACGGGTACCAACACGAACCGCCTGTTTCTGTGGACCGGCACCAACGACCCGCTGAAGCTGGGCAACGGCCCGGCGATCTCGAACGTCTACGACTGGTTCGATGCGGACGAGGGCGACGGCGGCTACAGCTGGACCACCTACCCCGAGCGCCTGCAGTCTGCCGGCATCACCTGGCAGGTGTACGAGGACATGGACGACAACTTCACCGACAACTCGCTGGCCGGCTTCCAGGTCTTCCGCGCCGCGTGGAACCAGACGCTCGGCTACTCGGAGCAGCTGCGCCAGCGCGGCATCAGCACCCGCAAGCTGGACAAGCTGAAGGAAGACGTGGTCAACGGCACGCTGCCGCAAATCAGCTGGATCGTGGCCCCCGCCGCCGATTCCGAGCACCCCGGCCCGTCCAGCCCCGCACAAGGCGCCGACTACACCGCCCGCGTACTGGATGCGCTGACCGCCAACCCCGATGTGTGGAGCAAGACCGTGCTGTTCATCAACTTCGATGAGAACGACGGCTTCTTCGACCATATGCCGCCACCGGCCGCACCGTCCTATGAAACCTGGAACGCCGACCCCACCAGCGCGGTGCTGGCCGGCGACTCCACCGTCAGCCTGGTGGGCGAGCACCACAACAACATCCAGAGCTACGACGACACGCCCAGCCAGCAGCAATGGAAGCACCGCCCCTACGGCCTGGGCCCGCGCGTGCCCATGTATGTGCTGTCGCCCTGGAGCAAGGGCGGCTGGGTGGATTCGCAGGTGTTTGACCACACCTCGGTGATCCGCTTCATGGAAGCCCGCTTTGGCGTGGTGGAGCCCAATATCTCGGCCTGGCGCCGGGCCGTCTGCGGCGACCTGACCAGCGCCTTCAACTTCGCCGACCCGAACAACACGGCCTTCTTCAGCAACCTGCCCTCGACCCTGGCTGCGGCCGATCGGGCGGCTGCCTTGCCCGGCAGAACCACGCCGGCCTTGCCGGGCACCACCGCCATGCCGGTGCAGGAGCAAGGCACGCGCCCCTCGCGCGCACTGCCCTACGAGCTGCATGTAACCGCCGTCTGCGTACCCGGCACCCAGCAGCTCAAGCTCAGCTTTGCCAACACCGGCCAGGCTGCGGCGGTGTTCCATGTGTACGACCGCCTGCACCTGGACGGCCTGCCCAAGCGCTACACCGTGGAGGCCGGCAAGCAGCTCGCCAACAGCTGGTCGCTGGCTGCTGACAACGGCGCCTATGACCTGTGGGTGCTGGGCCCGAATGGCTTCCACCGCCACTTCACCGGCAACGCCAAGACCCTGGCCGCGGCCAACCAGCCGAACCCCGAAGTACAGGTGTGCTACGACATCGCCAATGGCGACCTGATGCTCAAGCTGCACAACACCGGCGCGGCGGCCTGCAGCTTCAGCGTGGTGGCCAATGCCTATTTTGGCAACGCAGCCCAGACGCTATCAGTGGCGGCGGGTGGCGAAGGCGCGCTGAGCTGGGCGCTGAAAAGCAGCGGCTACTGGTATGACTTTACCGTCACCGTGCCCGCGCTGAAAGGATATACCCGGCGCTTTGCCGGGCGCCTGGAAACCGGCAAGCACTCGATCAGCGACCCGGTGATGTTTGGCGCAGCGCAGGCAGACCAACTGGTGATCGCCCTCTGACCTGCTGGAACGCAGCGTCCTAGAATGGCCAGCCGGCACGCGGCTGGCCATTCCTCTGTTTGCAGAGCTCTGTTTTTGACCTGCCTATCCCCGCTTTGCCATGCTTCCAGACCAACGCTACCAGCGCATACGCGCCCTGCTGAGCAACTTTCAGCAGGTCACCACCGAACGCATCGCCACCGACCTGGCGGTATCCCGCGAAACCGTGCGCCGCGATGTGGCGGCGCTGGAATCTCTGGGCGAACTGCGCCGCATCTACGGCGGCGTGGCGCGCACAGACCCCGAACCCGAGGCGCCGCTAAAAGAGCGCGCCAAAGCCCAGCGCGAAGAAAAACGTGCCATCGCCCGCGTCGCCGCCCAGCTGTTGCTGCCCGGCCAGGCGGTGTTCATTGACGCCGGCAGCACGGTGTCGTTGCTGGCCGAAGAGCTGGCCTCGCTGCGCGGGCTGACGGTCATCACCAATTCCTTCGACGTGGCGCTGAAGCTCAGCGTGCCCGACAGCCAGGGCCAGCAGCGCCACCACGTGCATGTGCTGGGCGGCACGCCTACCGCCAGCATCGCCGCCAACTACGGCGCCAGCACGGTGGCAGAAATCCTGCGCTGGCGCGTCGACTGGGCGATGCTGTCGCCGGTGGCCATCGCCGCCGACCACGGCGCCAGCAACTACGAAACCGGCGAAGCCGAGGTCGCCCGCGCCATGGCCGGCCAGGCGGGGCACACCGTCATCCTGGCCGACCACAGCAAGATCGGCCAGCGCAGCCGCGTGGGTTTTTGCCCGGTGGGCGGCATTTACCAGCTCATCACCGACAAACGCGCGCGCAAGCTGGCGGCGCTGACGGCCTTGCAAGACGCCGGCTGTAAGGTGGTGCTGGCCTGATACAGCGCGCAGGCTTAACATGTGCCCACCCCGCTGATGTGCCCCGCCCTCCAGAAAGAAGTACCCATGGCCAAGGAATACGGCGCCGAGCCACCCCGCACCGACATCGACAGCGCACCCGGCGCGATGGTGCTGGAGTTTGGCGACGCCTACTGCGGCATCTGCAGCGCCGCCCGCCCGGCCATCGAACAGGCGCTGGCCATGCGGCCCGATGTGCGGCACTTGAAGATTGCCGATGGCCGCGGCCGGCCGCTGGGACGATCCTTCGGCATCAAGCTCTGGCCGACCCTGGTGTTTCTGCAGGACGGCCACGAGGTGCAGCGGCTGGTACGGCCCATGGCCGCGCAGCCGATTGCGCAAGCGCTGCAGGCCTTGAAAAGCAAGCAGCCAAGCCGATGCTATTGAATAAATAGCAGATACCGCAGGTTCTATAAGCGCCAGAGGCCTAAAAGGCTTGTATTTCCTGCCATGCGACGGCGCCCGTTGCCACAAACTTTCGTCCGGAAAGTCGGCAGTAAGAGAGGTGTACGCACAATGACCGGCATGCACAGCCCCGTCCACTCCTTTCGCCCCATCTGCCCCATCCCCCGCCTTGCGGCCTGACACCATGGGTCGCATTGCACTTGTTGAAGACCATGAACGCCTGGCCCTGCTGGTGTGCAAGGCGCTGGCCCAGGTGGGCATTCTGGTGGACGCGTTCCCGCGCATCGACGCCGCCTGGCCGGCCCTGCGCAATGGCGACTACGAAGCCGCGGTGATCGACCGCGGCCTGCCCGATGGTGACGGCATCGACCTGGTGCGCCGCCTGCGCCAGGCCAAGCAGCCGATTCCCTGCCTGATGCTGACCGCGCGCGACGCGCTGCACGACCGGGTCGATGGCCTGGAATCGGGCGCCGACGACTACCTGACCAAACCCTTCGCCATGGAAGAGCTGGTGGCCCGGGTGCGCGCGCTGACGCGCCGGCCCACCCAGCGGCTGGATGCAATACACGGCTTCGGCGACATCCAGGTCCGGCCCGACGGCGGCATGCTGGTCTGCGGCCAAGAGGTCGTGACCCTGGCGCCGGCCGAGATGCAGATCATGCTGGTCCTGCTGCGCAGCGGCGGCAAAACCGTGCGCCGCACCAGCCTGGAGCTGGCCGCCTGGGGCCTGGCCGAGGCGGTGACACCGAATGCCCTCGACGTGGCGCTGCACCGTATGCGCCGCAAACTGCTGGCGATCGGCTCGGCGGTGCGCATTGTCAATACGCGAGGCCATGGCTATGCGCTGGTCGAGGTGTAAGTGGTTCCGCAGCCTGCGCGGGCGCCTGCTGGCCGCCTATGCGGTGGGCGTGCTGATCGTTGCCGCGGTGCTCAGCGGCTTGTTCGTGCTGATCTTCGTTTCGCAGGACGACGGCGCCGCGCGCCACCGCATGCTGCAGGACATCGCCACTAAGACCGCCGGCCATCTGCAGCGCCATCCTGACGGCACGCCGCGCGGCATCGAGCAACCGCCGGAACTGCAGTGGCTGTACAACGCGTTTCCGCGCGATATCGAGTTCCGCGTGGTGGACGCGCAAGGCCAGGTGGTGCTGCGCGTGCACCCCCACGAGCAGCTGCTGCCGGTGGACTTCCACCGCCCGCCCGCGGTCGGCGTGGTCGATCTGCAGGTCAACGGCGCGGCCGTACAGCTGGCCACGGTGCCGGTGGCCGACACGCCGCCCGGCCATCTCTACTACCTGCAGGCCGTCGCCAGCGAACGCATTCTGGAACTGGCCCAGCTTGCGGCCCGCAGACCGGTGGGCGGCAGCCTGGTGGTGACGCTGCTGGTGTCGATACCGGTGCTGATCGGGCTGATGCTGCTGGCGCTAAAGAGCCTGCTGCGCCCGCTGCGCGAAACCTCCGAGGCCGCGGCCCACATCGATCCGCGCAACCTGTCGGCCCGCTTGCCGATAGACAACGTGCCCACCGAGCTGGTGCCACTGATCCACGCCTTCAACCAGGCACTGCAGCGGCTGGAGCAGGGCTTTCGGGTGCAGCAGCAGTTCCTGGGCGCGGCCGCCCATGAGCTGAAAACCCCGCTGACCCTGATGCGCGGCCAGATCGAACTGGACGGCACGGCCGACCGCGAAGCCCTGCTGATGGACATCGACGTGATGGCCCGCCAGGTACACCAGCTGCTGCACCTGGCCGAAGCCAGCGAAGCCCACAACTACCAGATAGCCTCGATTCCGGTCGTCGAAGTAGCGGTGGAAGCCGTGGGCTTTCTGTCGCGCCTGGCCGACCGCCACGGCGTGCAGCTGGACCTGCAGCTGCCCGCCCAGGCGGTGCACTGGCCGGGCGACAAGAGCGCGCTATTCACCCTGCTGAAGAACCTGCTGGAAAACGCCATCCAGCACTCTGAGGCCGGCGGCGTGGTAACCCTGGCGGTGCATGCGCAGGGCCTGAGCGTGCGCGACGAAGGCCATGGCATTGCTGCCGAGCACCGGCCCCATGTGTTCGAGCGCTTCTGGCGCGGCCCGGGCCACAGCAGCGGCACCCACAGCACGCCGCAGGGCGCCGGCCTGGGCCTGCCGATCTGCCAGGAAATCGCCCTGGCCCATGGCTGGCGCATCAGCATCGGCGACACCGAAGTGGGCGCGCTGTTCCGCCTGAGCGTCCAAACCCCTCCACCGATTAACTCTTGAAAGGACATGCACCATGCCTACCTCCCCTCTGCACCGCCAGGCCCACTGGATCGCCCTCGCCACCCTCTGCGCCAGCGCCTTCGTGGGCCAGGGCGCACTGGCCCAGGAAGCCAGCGACAGCTGGAAGTTCAGCGCCGGCCTGGGCCTGATGACCCAGCCCAAATACCCGGGCAGCGCTGACAACAAAACCTCGCTGCTGCCCATGCTCAGCGCCAACTACGGCCGCTACTTCATCGGCGGCTTGCCGGGTGCGGGCGTGCCGGCGGGTGTGGGCGCCTTCCTGGTGCAGGACACGCGCTGGCGCGTCGGCGTCGGCCTGGGCCTGAACCTGGACAAGCCGCGCAAAGAATCCGACTCGGCACGCCTGCAGGGCATGGGCGACATCGATGCCACCGCCCTGGGCTCGGTGTTCGCCAGCTACAGCGACAGCTGGTGGAAGGTGGGCGGCAATGTGGTCACCGACCTGGGCGGCAAAGACCAGGGCACGCGCGTCTCCATCGACCTGGAGGCCCGGTACAGCCCGATGGACCGGCTGCAGCTGACCGCCGGCCCCGGCCTCACCTGGGCCGACAGCAAATACACGCAAACCTTCTTTGGCGTGGACGCTGCGCAGAGCGCCCGCTCGGGCCTGCCGGGCTACACAGCCAAGTCGGGCATCAACGCGGTGAGCTTCAACATCGGCGCCAACTACCAGCTGACTTCGCAGTGGGGCCTGGGTGCACGCTTCACCGCCAGCAGCCTGCGCGGCGACGCGGCCGACAGCCCGATCACCGAAAAGAAGTCGCAAAACAGCTTTGGCGTGTTTGCCAACTACCGCTTCTGATTGCTACTTAAATAATAGCTGCCTGCGCAATATCTACCTGCGCCAGGCAGTGTATTCACTAAGCAACCGAGTGGACACAAATGATTGACACTCGCCCCGTACCATCGGGCTTTACATTGCGGCACCCAGCCCAGCCGCCCCGAACGACCATGCTGTCACCTCCTTTATTTTCCGGTCGCTCTGGCCTGGCGCTGCTGCTCTGCGCTGTGCTGTCGGGCTGCGCCGCCGTAGGCCCGACCTACCGGGCGCCGGCCTCCGAGCAACTGTCCATACCCAAGCAATGGCAGGCTGCCCTGCCGCATGCGGGCGACACCCAGCAGTTGCTGGCCTGGTGGGACCGCTTCAACGACCCCGCACTCACGCGCCTGCTGCAGGCCGCCGAGGCCAGCAATCCGTCGCTGCAAAAAGCCAGCGCCAACATCGCCTCGGCCCGCGCCAGCGTCACCACCGCGCGCGCCTCCGGCCAGCCCACGCTGAGCGGATCGGCCTCGGCCAGCCGCAACAACACCCTGGGCAGTGCCCAAACCACGAGCACTGGCGGGCTGGATGCGAGCTGGGAGATCGACCTGTTCGGCAGCGTACGCCGTTCCGCCGAGTCGGCCGACGCCACGCTGCAGGCCCGCCAGGCCGACTGGCACGATGCGCGCGTTTCGCTGGCCGCCGAGGTGGCCACCGACTACGTGACCTACCGCGCCTGCCAGCTGACCCTGCAGGCCAGCCAGGCCGACGCCCGCTCCAGCCAGACCACGGCCGACGTCACCCGGCGCTCGCTGCAGGCCGGCATGACAGCGCGCGCCGATGCCGACCTGGCCGATGCCAGCGCCGCCAGCGCTTCGGCCACGGCCATCGCCCAGCAGGCCGAGTGCGACATCACCGTCAAGGCCCTGGTGGCGCTCACCGGTCTGGCCGAGCCCGCGCTGCGCCAGCAACTCGACAGCCAAGCTGCGCAACTGCCTGCGCCCACCGGCTTCCTGGTCAACAGCTTGCCGGTCGATCTGCTCAGCCAGCGGCCCGACCTGGTGTCGGCCGAGCGCGCACTGGCCGCGGCCAGCGCCCAGATCGGCGTGGCCGAGGCCGACCGCTATCCGCGCCTGTCACTCAGCGGTTCGCTGTCCGGCAGCCGCAGCGCCGGGGTCAACACCACGCCCTGGTCGTTCGGCCCCAGCCTGTCGCTACCGCTGTTGAACGGTGGCGCCAAGCGCGCCGCGGTGGACAGCGCGCAGGCCGCCTACGACCTGGCGCTGGCCAGCTACCAGCAGGCCGTGCGTACAGCGGTGCAAGAGGTCGAGCAAAGCCTGGTGCGGCAAGACAGCGCCGAGCGCCGCACCGCCGATGTGCAGCGCAGCGCCGCTGGCTACCGCAGCTATGCCACCGCCGTGGAAGCCAATTGGCGCGCCGGTGGCGACAGCCTGCTGAACCTGGAACTCGCCCGGCGCAATGCCATTGCCGCCGAGCAAACCCTCATCACCGTGCAGCGCGACCAGCTGCTGTACGGCATCGCCTTGTACAAAGCCGTGGGCGGCGGCTGGACCGTATCGACAGGAGACACGCCATGACCTTCACCCGCAACCGTATTCTTGCTGTGGCCGCCGCCGTTCTGCTGCTGGCCGGCGGCGCCTGGATGCTGAAATCGCGCGCTGCACCCGCCACCGCCGTGCCACCCACCGCCAATGCCGGCCTGTCGGTCAGCGCCGTGCAGCCGCAGCAGGCCAACTGGGGCCGCAGCCTGCAGCTCTCGGGCGGCCTGTTTGCCTGGCAAACGGCGACCATCGCCAGCGAAGAAGCCGGCCTGCGCCTGACCGAGGTGCTGGTCGACGTGGGCAGCGTGGTCAAGCGCGGCCAGCTGCTGGCCCGATTGGCCGACAACACCATCATGGCCGACCTGCGCGCGCAAGACGCGGCTGTGGCCCAGGCCCGCGCCAAGTTGGCCCAGGCCAAGGCCGAAGCCGACCGCAGCCGCGCCGTGAAGGACAGCGGCGCCCTGTCGGAGCAGCAAGTCACCTCGTATGTGATCGCCGAGCAGACCGCCCAGGCTAGCCTGGACTCCGCGCTGGCGACCATGGAGGCGCAGCGCATCAAACTGGCCCATACCCGCATCCTGGCAGTGGACGACGGCGTGATCTCCAGCCGCAGCGCCACCCTGGGCAATGTGGTGGCCTCTGGCACCGAGCTGTTCCAGCTGGTGCGCCAGCGTCGCGTTGAATGGCGTGCCGAAATCACCGGCAAGCAGCTGAGCGCACTCAAGCCCGGCCAGACCGCCAAGATCACCCTGCCCGATGGCCAGCAGCTCAGCGGCCGGCTGCGCCTGGTCGGCCCCACCTTGGACAGCAGCACCCGCAACGGCCTGGCGTACATCGACCTGCCCGTGGGTAGTGCGGCCAGCCCCGGCATGTATGTGCGCGGCGAGATCGATACCGGCCAGGCGCCGGCCCTCACCGTGCCCAGCAGCGCGGTGGTGCAACGCGACGGCAACAGCTATGTGTTCGAAAAAGACGGCGCCAACAAGGTGGCCCAGCGCCAGGTGCAAACCGGGCGCCGCCAGGGCGATCTGGTGGAGATCACCAGCGGCATCGGTGCCCAAGCCCAGTTGGTGCGCAGCGGCGGTGCTTTCCTGAAGGACGGCGACCCGGTGCAGTGGACTGCTGAAGCGACACCCGCTGCTGCGTCCAGCACCAGCAAGGCCACGCCATGAACTTGTCGAGCTGGTCGATACGCAACCCCGTCCCGGCGATCCTGCTGTTCATCATCCTCACCGCGGCCGGGCTGTTCAGCCTGCACAAGCTGGGGGTGCAGAACTTTCCCGACCTGGATGTGCCGACCATCCAGGTGTCGGCCACGCTGGAAGGCGCGGCCCCGGCCCAGCTGGAAACCGAGGTAGCCCGCAAGATCGAGGACAAGCTGGCCTCGGTGACCGGACTGGACCACATCACCACCACCATCACCGACGGCTCGGCCGTCATCAGCGTCAGCTTTGACATCGACAAGGACAGCGAGGTAGCGCTGAACGAGGTGCGCAATGCCGTCGACGGCGCGCGTGCCGACCTGCCCACCGAGATGGCTGCACCCGTGGTGTCCAAGGTCACGCGCGGCTCGGCGGCGCTGCTGACCTATACCGTGGCCGCGCCGCACCTCAGCGAGTCCGACCTGTCCTGGTTTGTCGACAACGACATCAACAAGGCCTTGCTGTCGGCCAAGGGCGTGGGCGCAGTCAACCGCGTCGGCGGCGTCGAACGCGAAATGCATGTGACCCTGGACCCGGCGCTGATGGCCGGCCTGGGCGTGACGGCCAGCAGCGTGTCCAGCCAGATCAAGGCGGTGCAGACCGACGCCTCGGGCGGCCGCGGCACCCTGGGTGGCAGCAACCAGTCGGTGCGCACCCTAGGCCGGCTCGACCAGCCCGAGCAGCTGGCCGGCCTGGCCATCCCGGTCACCACCGCCGCTGCTACCCAGACCAGCGTGCGACTGGACCAGATTGCCACCGTCAGCGACACCGCCGAAGAGCGCTTTGCCTATGCGGCGCTGAACGGCAAGCCGGTGGTCGGCTTCCAGGTGACGCGGCAGATCGGCAGCAGCGAGGTGTCGGTAGCGGCCGCGGTGCGCGCGGCGGTCAAGACCTTCAGCGCCAACCACCCGCAGGTGCAGATCACCGAGGTGATCGAAACCGTGAGCCCCACGCAGGACAACTACGACGGCTCCATGCACCTGCTGTACGAGGGCGCGATCCTGGCGGTGGTGGTGGTCTGGCTGTTCCTGCGCGACTGGCGCGCGACCTTTGTGTCGGCCGTGGCGCTGCCGCTGTCCATCATCCCGACCTTCATCGTGATGTACCTGCTCGGCTATTCGCTGAACCTGATCACCCTGCTCAGCCTGTCGCTGGTGGTGGGGGTGCTGGTAGACGATGCCATCGTCGAGGTGGAGAACATCGTGCGCCACCTGCGCATGGGCAAGACGCCGATGCAGGCCGCGCTGGAAGCCGCCGACGAGATCGGCCTGGCGGTGGTGGCCACCACCTTCACCCTGGTGGCGGTGTTCCTGCCCACCGCCTTCATGGGCGGCATACCGGGCAAGTTCTTCCGGCAGTTCGGCATCACCTCGTCGGTGGCGGTGCTGGCATCGCTGCTGGTGGCGCGGCTGCTGACGCCGATGATGGCGGCCTACATCCTCAAGCCCAGCCCGGCGCACGTGGAGCAAGACGGCCCGCTGATGCGCCGCTACCTGGCCATGGTGCACTGGTGCCAGACGCACCGGCGCAGCACCATGCTGATGGCCGGGCTGTTCTTCATAGGCTCGATCAGCCTGGTGCCGCTGCTGTCCACCTCGTTCATCAGTGCGTCGGACACCGCGCAGACCACGATTTCGCTCAAGCTGCAGCCCGGCAGCACGCTGGCGCAGACCCGTGCCAGCGCCGCCCAGGCCCAGGCATTGATCAAGCAGCTGCCCGAGGTGACCCAGGTGTTCACCGTGATCGGCGACGCCAGCAGCGACGCCAGCAGCAGCACGGTGAACGAGGCCTCGCTGACCGTCAGCCTGACGCCGCGCGGCACGCGGGCCCGCTCGCAGTCCGACGTGGAAGCCGCCATCCGCCACAGCCTGGGCGTGCTGCCCGGCACCCGCGTCGGCGTGATGGGCACGGGCAACGGCCAGTCGCTCGACGTCACCCTGGCCAGCGACGACGCGCTGGCACTGAACCAGGCCACGGCTGCGGTGATCAAGGACTTGCGTACGCTGCAAGGCATAGGCAACATCACCGACAGCTCCAGCCTGCAGCGCCCCGAAATCCATGTGCGGCCCGACCCGGTGCGCATGGCCGAGCAGGGCGTGACCACCGACACCCTGGCCAGCGTGGTCCGCGTGGCTACCTACGGCGACTACGCCACCAGCCTTGCCAAGTTCAACCTGCCGCAGCGGCAGATCCCGATCCGCGTGCGCTTTGACGATAGCACCCGCTCCGACCTGGAAGCACTGGGCCAGCTGCGCGTAGCCGGCCGTACCGGCGCCGTGCCGCTGGACGCCGTGGCCGACCTGTCGCTGGGCGCTGGCCCGTCGCAGGTGGCCCGGCTCGACCGCATGCGCAATGTGACCCTGAGCATCGAACTCGGCAGCCTGAGCACCGGCGAAGTCGACAAGATGGTGAAGGCGCTGCCGTCGATCCAGAACCTGCCCAGCGGCGTGCAGCAGATCGCCACTGGCGACGCCCAGCGCATGGCCGAGCTGTTCACCAGCTTTGGCGGCGCGATGCTGATCGGCATTCTGTGCATCTACGCGGTGCTGGTACTGCTGTTCCACGACTTCATGCAGCCCGCCACCATCCTGGCCGCCCTGCCCTTGTCGATTGGCGGCGCGCTGATGGCGCTGCTGATCACCGGCAGCGGCTTCTCGATGTCGTCGGTGATCGGCCTGCTGATGCTGATGGGCATCGTCACCAAGAACTCGATCCTGCTGGTCGAGTACGCGGTGGTCGCCTACCACCAGCAGGGCATGGGCCGCTACGAAGCACTTGTCGACGCCTGCCACAAACGCGCCCAGCCCATCCTGATGACCACCATCGCCATGGTCGCCGGCATGCTGCCTATCGCCCTGGGCTGGGGCACCGATTCCAGCTTCCGCGGCCCGATGGCGGTAGTGGTGATCGGCGGCCTGGTCACCTCCACGGTGCTGAGCCTGCTGGTGATCCCGGTGGTGTTTACCTATGTCGACGATCTGCTGCTGTGGATGCGCAAGCATTTGAAACGGCGCGGACATAGCGCTATATAAATAGTAGCTTCTTGCGCAGTATTTATCTGCGCTAGCGGTCGATTTGGCTTAAATTTATTCTTGTGGATGCCACGGGGCGATGCCGGACAACCGGGCTCGCGCTCTAGGCGCGATGGGGTGCTTTGCACCCCCGATCCCGATCCCCGGGGTCCCCCTCTGGTTGCGCCGAGGAGCACAGCTTTGGGCGGATCAGGGCTGGCGTTGTTTGAGCCGCAGGCGAGTTTAGCCAGACCCCGCTCAAAGCGAGCACCGCAGGTTTCCCAGCGCGATCGCGCTGGGACGCAGACAGTGGGGGTAGCCTTTTCTTTGGTTACTTTCTTGTGGCCACGCAAAAGAAAGTGACTGCGCCGCCGGGCGCACACCCCGGCCAGCGGCGCACATAAAACACCGCAACTCACCCCCTGAACCGCACCAACCGCAACCCATTCGCCACCACCAACAAACTAGCCCCCACATCGGCAAACACCGCCATCCACATTGTTCCCTGGCCAGTCAGCGTCAAGACCAGAAACACTGCCTTGATGCCCAGCGCCAGCACGATGTTCTGCACCAGCAGCGCATGGGTTTTGCGCGACAGGCGGACGAAGCGTGGCAGCTTGCGCAGGTCATCGTCCATCAAGGCCACGTCGGCGGTTTCTATGGCCGTGCCGGTGCCGGCCGCGCCCATGGCGAAGCCGATGTCGGCGCGGGCCAGGGCCGGCGCATCGTTGATGCCGTCACCCACCATGCCGACTGCGCTGCCCTGGCCCAGCTTGCTTTCAATCGCCTTCAGCTTGTCTTCGGGCAGCAGATCGCCACGGGCTTCGTCGATGCCAACCTGCTCGGCAATGGCCTTGGCCGTGTGGACGTTGTCGCCGGTCAGCATGATGGTCTTGATGCCGAGCGCATGGAGTTCTGCAATCGCCTGGCGACTGCTGTCCTTGACGGTATCGGCCACTGCGAACAGGCCCATAACGCCCTTTTCAACGCCTTTTTCAGCGCCGTTGTCGGCGTCGGCCCGGGCCAACAGGATGACGGTTTTGCCCTGCTTTTCCAATGCCGACAAACGCGCTTCCAGAGCGTCGGAGCACAGGCCCAGCTCATGGACCAGGCGGTGGTTGCCCAGGTAGTACAGATTCCCGTCGATCAGCCCTTTGGTGCCGCGTCCGGGCAGCGCCTCGAAAGCCTCCACCGTGCGCAAGGGAACGGCATCCCGTTGGGCGGCTTCGGCCACGGCGCGGGATACCGGGTGGTCCGAGCGGCTGGCCAGGCTGGCTGCAAGGCTGCGTACTTCGGCATCCACCCCGCCATTCAGCACCGCAAAATCCGTCTGCGCGGGCTTGCCGTGGGTGATGGTGCCGGTCTTGTCCAGCGCCAGCCAGACCAGCTTGCGCCCTTCTTCCAGGTACACACCGCCCTTGACCAAGATGCCCATGCGGGCCGCCGCCGCCAGGCCGCTGACGATGGTGACGGGGGTAGAGATCACCAGCGCACAAGGGCAGGCAATCACCAGCAAGACCAAGGCCTTGTAGACCCAGGTGAACCAGTCGCCGCCCATCAGCAGCGGCGGCAAGATGGCAACTGCCACGGCAACCGCAAATACCACCGGGGTATAGACCTGGGCAAACTTGTCCACAAAGCGCTGCGTCGGTGCGCGCGCGCCTTGCGCCTCTCCCACCGCATGGATGATGCGCGCCAGCGTACTGTCCCCCGCAGTAGCCGTCACCAGATACTCGAACGAACCCGATGCGTTGATGGTGCCGGCAAACACCGTGTCGCCCTCCGCCTTTTCCACCGGCAGGCTTTCACCGGTGATGGGGGCCTGGTCGATGGTGGAGCGGCCGCTGACGATCCTGCCGTCCAGTGCGATGCGCTCGCCGGGCTTGATGCGCACGCGCGCGCCCAAGGCCACGCTCTTGGCCGCCACATCGCTCCAGCGGCCATCGGCCTGCTGGACGGTAGCGCGCTCGGGCGCCAGCTGCAGCAGGCCCTGGATGGCGTTGCGAGCGCGGTCCAGCGACTTGGCCTCGATCAGCTCGGCCACGGTGAACAGCACCATCACCATCGCGGCTTCGGGCCACTGGCCGAGGATGAGCGCACCGGTGACGGCAATGCTCATCAGCGCATTGATATTGAGGTTGCCATTGCGCACCGCGATCCAGCCTTTTTTATAGGTGGTGGTACCGCAGGCCAGCACCGCCACCAGCGCCAGCACGGCCGCCACCCAGCCGGGCAGCCCGGCCCAATGTGCGGCTTCGGAAGCCACGGCCGCCGCACCAGCCAGGGCCAGCGGCCACCAGGGCTTGGCGGGCTCGGGCGTGGGCGCGGCATGGGCCGCGGCGCTGTTGGCGATCTCAGGCGTAAAGCCGAGGGAGCGCACCGCCTGCAGGATGGGTTCGATGGCGCTGGGCTCGTGCGTCACAGTCAGTACGCGCTCCATCAGGTTGAAATCCATGCCCGCCACACCGTCCATGCCGGTCAGCTTCTTGCGCAGCAGGGCTTCTTCGGTCGGGCAATCCATCTGCAGGATACGGATCGGGGTTTGCATGCCCTGGGCGCTGGAGACTGGTGCAGCCGGCATGGCCAGCGACACCGCGCTGGGCGCGCAGCAAGCGCCGCCACCGTGGGCATGGCCGTGCTCGTGTTCCGAGTGGCCATGGTCATGGTGCTCATGGGCGTGGTCGTGCTTGGCAGGGGTGGACATAGGGGCTTTCAGAGAACTTGCAAGGATTACACAACCTGAAGCTACTATAGAGTCAACCGGTTTCTGGAGTACCCATATGAAAATTGGTGAATTGGCCCAGGTCGCGCAATGCACGGTAGAGACGGTGCGCTACTACGAGAAAGAAGGCCTGCTGCCCGCCCCGGCCCGCACGGCGGGCAACTTCCGGGTTTACGGGCCCGAGCATCTGGAGCGCCTGCGCTTCATCCGCAACTGCCGCGCGCTAGACATGAGCCAGGAAGAAATCCACACCCTGCTGCGCCTGGCTGACCAGCCGGCCGACGGCTGCGGCGCCATCAACGCGGTGTTCGACCAGCACATCGCCCATGTGGACGAGCGCATCCGCGAGCTGGTGCACCTGAAGGAACAACTCGGCAGCCTGCGCCAGCGCTGTTCCAGCGAGCAGGCGGTGGATGCCTGCGGCATCCTGCAAGGCCTGGCGGCCATGGAAACCGAGGAGCGGCCCGAGCGGCACACCCACCTGGGCTGACGCACGCGTTCCGGGGTTTGACGTCGCTTGCCGGGCGCCGCAGAATCATTGGCTGCTTTGGGAGCCGCTTATGTTCAGCCTGCACCACCGCACGACTCTGGGCTACCTCGGCAGCCGCCCCGCGCTATACACGGTGTTGGCGCAGGCGCGGGGCGACGAACTCAGCCCGCTGCAGGCCCGGTTTTCAGATACGCCGACCCGTACATCGGCAGCCTGAATCCAACCGCAATACACAAGGACAAGACCAAGGACAACTTGGCCCACGCTTAGAGCCCGTACCGCCAGGAGGCACCTGGTCTTCTACACAACAGAGACCCGCATGCCTGGCCCCCACCACTGGCTGCAACAGTAACGCTGGCATGCTGCGCGCCGCCGGTCTGGCCGATGTCAGCCTGGCCGACTGGAATGCCGTGGCGGCGGCAACGCCTACGTGAATTAATCCCCCAAATTGGGAATTAAACAGGAAGTTACTAGATAGAAACCTCCATAGGCCGGCAGTCCAACGCACGCTACCCTTGTAAACATTCGTAACCGTGCAAGCGCCCAAGCCATAAAAGTCTGACGCCATACGATAAGTTTTACTGAACGAGCACACAAAAAATATAAGCAACTGGAGAGCAATATTGTCGTATGAACCCCGGCCCATTGACTGCATAACAAACAACTCTTGGGCTTACAGCTTAATTAACAGCGTCGCCTTTCACCCCAGTGAGGATTTATTTTGCGCGGCGTTTTCATCGGTTGATCAATTGATTAACTTCAAGGTTGACAAATTCGGACAAGCACGCGTTATCCAGGTTATCAAGCACCCCACTGCACTTCTCCGTGCACCACAGCATGTGGTTTTCTCGCCAGATGGGAAAAAAATCATTGTGATTAATTGGAGCAGCACAACATTCACTATTTACCAGCGCGGAGAAGATGAACTTTATGCGTCGCTTCCGATTGCTTGCATCCCATTTCCTGCTCCCTTGGCGACCTTGAGGCCCCATGGCATGGATATTTCGCCATCTGGTAAATTTTTAACCGTGGCTTTCGGTTGGATAAATACCCACCAAAAAGCCGTCGGCCTTTTCAGCTTTGATGGAGAAGGCCCAGCGATTCGCCTTCTTGACTGGATACCAGACGAGAACTTGCCGGGTGTTCCGAAAGGAATTGCATTTTCTCCGGACGAGACTTGTTTGCTCGTCACCTATTCAGATCTGAATTGCATCTGTATTTACGATTTTGACCGCCAGACAGGTCGCATCAATCCTATTCCCACACAGACTTTCGAGGGCGAAGCAACCCGTTTGGCCAGACCGGAGGATATCAAGGTGTCGCGCGATGGGAACAGCATCACCGTATCGAACAGCGAAGCAGATTACGTCACGTCGTATTCTTTTGATTGCACAAATAACCGCATCACGGAAAAACGACCAACCCAGGCACTCGAGAATCCTGATGCACACATGCGGTTTCCACACGGCATCGCATATTCGCCCAATGGTGCTCTGCTGGTCGTGAGCCAATTTGGCCCACTTCCGGTGACCAGCAATGGCGATATTGTTTTTGGCAGAAAAACTCCGCGCAGACAGGCCAAAATTAATATCTACCGGCACCAGCACTCCCTTCCGGCTTTAAAGAGCTCCCATTGGAGACGGTCCTGGTCGTCGCTGATGCGGTTGATAGGCCCCAGATAGGCATCGCCCGCCTTCCAGTGCGTCGTGGCGGGCTCCATACGCTGTCTGTTTAGACCGTATGCAAAAAATCAGGCCTGGGTAGCCTGGAGATCCAACAAGTTGCGGCTGGCGGCAAGGCATTGGCGAGACCAGTCGGCGGGAGGTATCTGCGCCATACGCTGCAGATGCACCACCTCCACGCTGACAGGCAGGTCATTCGGCAGAGCAGAAAACAAGGCTTGCAAGCCGATGCCGCCCTCACCCGGTTGCAGGCGCTCACAGCGCGCGGTGTGAACCATTTCTTCCACCGTGAAAGCCCGACCCACCGGAGTCCATTGGGCACGGGTAGGCGCATCGCACACTTGTGCGTAGTGCAGCAGATCGCGCGGCAAGGCGCGGATGTCGTCCAGCGTGGTGCCGGAGCGATCGAAATGCAGGGCATCCACCAGAATGCCCGCGCTGGCCGGGCGGCCCGCGGCCAGGACAATGCGCAGCGCGGCATTGGCATCGGGCACGGCCGTCCATGGCATGAACTCCAGGTCAGCGGTCAGGCCGTAGGGCTGCACCAGTTCGCACAGGCGGGCATACGCCTCGGTCAGACGTGGCTCGTCGGTATCGTCCCCTGCGACCAGCAAGGCCCGGGCTTTGAGCGCAGCGCCGGCCTCCAACAACGGCAGGTAGATGCGAGGGTCAAAGCCCGCTCCAATACGGATGATTTCCAAATCGAACACGCCCACGCCGGTGTCGCGCTGCACCGCCAGGGTTTCGCGCAGCACCGCGGGCTGGCCGATCAGAAACTGCTGCGGTGCACCTGCCACGTTGGGCCATAGGCGCAAGCCCACGTCGCTATAGCCCAACGCGGCGGCCTGGCGTATGGCCTGCGGCGGCGTCAGGGCGCAAGCGGTGAGGTAGGCCTGGGAATAAAGCCGTGGCATCGGGTTCTCCGGGCTTTTATTTGAGAGGCGATACCGCGGTGGGCAGCGCGATGGTGGAGACCATATTCGTCGTCAAATGCGCCGGCCCGCCCTTGGGCGGCCAGATGCCCTGGGCCACGGCGTCGGCGCGGGCCTTGCTGCGCGCGTCCAGCGTGGGGTAGGACCAGATGTTGGTGAAGCGCAGCGGGCCGTCCAGCGCGACCATAGCCACCACGCAGGGCGACAGCGCTTCGCGGGGCGGCACGTACTGCTCCCAAAGGTCAATCGTGGCCTGCACGCCGCCGGTCTTGATGCCGTAGGTGCGGATCTCGTAGACCGGGCCGCTGATGCCGGACTCGGCAGACGGCCGCACCGGCTTCATCCACGGAAAGCCCTGGTAGCTGTGCTGTTCCAGGCTTTGGAAGATGCTGCCGCAGCCGAACGGGTCGGCGCTCTTTTGCGTGCGGGCGCGCTCGGCCTGCAGCGCGCCCAGGTCGGCAAAGCCGCGCAACACGATCATCTGATTCAGCTGACCGATGTCAGTGAACCAGCAGCCCAGCAGCTCGCCGCCGGCTTCGGGCGCGGTGGTGAATACCTGGACGTTGGCGGCGGCCTGTCCGGCGGTGCCGAACGGCAGGGTCATGGTGGCGAGTTCGTAGTACATAAAAATCCTTGTTTGCTATTGAATTAAGAGCTACTTGCGCAGGTGATATATGCGCTGGAGGCCGATTTTTTATAAATCCACCCCGGCGGCGTGGTGCGCCGCAATAAAGCCGAAAGTCATGGCCGGACCCAGCGTAATGCCGCCGCTGGGGTAGGTGCCGCCCATCACGCTGTGCATGTCATTGCCGCCCGCATACAAGCCGGGAATGGTCTGACCCTGCGCGTTCAGCACCTGGGCGCTGGCGTTGGTGCGCAGGCCGGCGAAGGTGCCCAGGCTGCCGGGCACGACGCGCACGGCATAGAACGGGGCTTGCACCAGCGACGCCATGCAGGGGTTCGGCCGACCGCATTCGGCATCGCCCTGGACCCTGTTGTACGGGGTTTCTCCCTTGGCGAAGTCGGTATCGACACCGTCCAGCGCCAGTTGGTTGTAGCGCTCTACCGTGGCCTGCAAGGCCGGACCGTCGATGCCACAGGCCTGCGCCAGATCGGCCAGCGTATTGCCGCGTTGCAGGTAGCCATTACGCAGCATCGCACCCATGGGCATCGGTGCCGGCTTCACCGCGCCCAGGCCGTAGTGGCGGATGAAGGCGTGGTCGCAAACCAGCCAGGCCTGTACTGGTGCACCGGCCGGCGTGGCAGCCAGCATGCCGCGCACGAAGTCGTAGTAGGAATCGGCTTCGTTGGTGAAGCGCTGGCCGTTCGCCATTACCGCGATCAGACCCGGCTTGGCGCGCTCAATCAGGTGCGGAAAATGGTTGAAGCTGCCGTCTTTTTGCGGCACCAGCGATACCGGCGCCAATGCCGCGGCCTGCACCGCGTCGCGTGCCACCTGGCCGCCGGCCGACTCACCCAGGCGCAGGCCGTCGCCGGTATTGCCACGCGATGCGGCCGACCAATGTTCGTGCCCCAGCAGTTCCTGCTTGCGCGCCGCATCATGCGGAAAGCCGCCGCAGGCCAGCACCACCCCGCGGCGGGCACGGATATCCTGGCCATGCACCACGGCACCGACGACCCTGCCCTTCTCGTTCAGCAGGCTCTGCGCCGCGCTACTGGTGCGTATTTCCACACCCTTGGCAAAAGCCGATGCCGCCAGCCCGGCGACCAGCGCGTTGCCGTTGACCAGGCGCATGCCGCGCCGGTAGCGCAGCAGGTCGAAAAAATGGCGCAGCACCAATTTGCTGACGCACCAGAGCGAGGCCGGCTTGCGCAGCGCGCTGAAGAAATGCCGCAGCTCAGCACCCGACGCTATGCCCATGCCCCACAGCGTGGTCTCGGGCAGTGGCGGCTTCAGTTGGGCGATATGCGCCCCCAGGCGCCGGCCATCAAACGGCGCGGCGCAGATCGAGCGGCCACCCTGCGCCGCATGCGGATTCCGGCCATGGAAATCGGGCACGCGGTTGCCGTCTGTGAACTGCAGCGCGGTATTTTTGCGGAAGAAATCCACCATGCGCGGGCCCTGCTGCAAAAACGCCTGGACCCGCTCTGCGTCGAACTGCGTGCCCAGTTCCTGGCGCAGATAGGCCGTGGGTTCAGCAATGTCCTCCTGGATGCCGGCCTCGGTCGCCAGCGGATTGCGCGGCACCCACATCCAGCCGCCCGACCAGGCGGTGGTGCCACCGTACTGGGCTTCTTTTTCCACCACCAAAACCTTCAACCCCAGGTGGGCGGCGGTGGCGGCGGCAGCCAAGCCGCCGGCACCCGAGCCGATCACCAGCAGGTCGAAAGTTTCCGCAGCGGACATGGCTCAAGCCGCGTAGATCTTCTTTAAACCGGCGGCGGCATTGGCGCGCGGCTGGTTGAAGAACGGCGATGCGCCACTGGCGGCGGCCAGCTGCGCGGCCAGCGACACCAGGTCGGCGCCCAGAGCCTGCATGCGCTCCGGTGTGAAGCGGGCAGAAGGGCCGGCGATGCTGATGGTGCCCAAAGCGGGCTGGCCCACCAGGCGCACCGGCGCGGCCATGGCGTTCAGGCCGGGGGTGTAGGTTTCTAGCGTCAGGCTGTAGCCGCGTTCGCGCGTGGCCTGCACCTGCAGCATCACCTCTTGCAGGGTCTTGGGCGCGTTGGGGCCGAATTCTTCCACCGGGCCGACGCCCTGTTGGGCCACCAGGGCCAGCGCCGCGTCGTCCTCCATGGTGGACAGCCAGGCCAGGCCGGACGACGAGCAAGAGATGCGCGCATCGCTGCCCATGTCCGGGTCGTAGCGCAGGCCCTGGCGTGCGCCCTGGGCACGCGCCACCCAGGTCAGGCGGTTGCCGTCCACCACGGCCAGGCGCACCAGCTCGCCAGAGATTTCGGCCAGGCGGTCGAGCAGCGGCTGGGCAATGTCGACGATGCCGGTGTGGCTGAGAAAGCTCAGGCCCATGGACACCAGCTTCGTCGTCAGCAGGTAGTCGCCGTGGTCGCGGGTTTGTCGCACATAGCCGCAGCGCACCAGGTCGGCCAGCAGTCGGTGCACCGCGCTGCGCGGGATGTCGAGCTGGTCGGCAATGGCGGCCAGCTCCAGCCCGCCACCGTGCTGGGACAGCAGCTCCAGGATGCCCAAGGTTCTTTCCAACACACCATTCATGCAGCTTACTCCGTCGGTTCAATGGCAGGCATCTTAACAAAATCAGAACTTAATTCAATAGTTGAATAGTATTCCATTTTTACTTATGATCGCCACATTGACCAGACCGACGGAGAACTTCAGCATGTCAGAACCTTTGAGCGGCGCCACCCGCGTGCATTTCATCGTGGGCGACCCGATCGCCCAGGTGAAATCACCCGCCGGCGTAAGCCAGGCCTTCCACGACAAGGGCCACAACGCCTATGTGATGCCGGCCCATGTGGCACCGGCCCAGCTGGCCGCCTGGTTGGCCGGCGTGTCGCTGGCGCAAAACGTGGACGGCGTCATCGTCACCGTGCCGCACAAGTTCGCCTGCCATGATTTGTGCGCCAGCACCTCGGACCGCGCAGCCTTCTTGCACATCGTCAACACCATGCGCCGCAACCCCGACGGCAGTTGGCACGGCGACATGTTTGACGGCCTGGGTTTTGTATCTGCCATGCAGGACAACGGCTGCCAACCCGCCGGCAAGAAGGCCTTGCTGGTGGGTGCCGGCGGTGCCGGCTCGGCGATTGCCCACGCCCTGGTGGTGGCGGGCGTGAGCAGCCTGGCCATCCATGACCCCGACGCGGCCCGCCGCAGCACCCTGGTGGACCGCTTGGCTGGCCTGGGCAAATGCCCGGTCACACACGGTTCGGCCGACCCCACCGGCTTTGACATCGTGCTCAACGCCAGCCCGGTCGGCATGCAGGCCAGCGACCCGATTCCGGTGGATGCCGACAAGCTGCAAGCCGCGATGTTCGTCGGCTGCGTGATCACCGCGCCGGCCATCACGCCGCTAATCGCCGCCGCCCGCGCCAAGGGCTGCCAGACCATGACCGGCGCCCACATGTTCGGCCGCGTGCGCGACCTGATGGTGGACTTCCTCTTGGAGAAATAGCATGCAGCTTCTGCCATCCCTGGCAGCTTTGACCGAATCCTCTGCCTTCGACCTGGTGGTCGTGGGGGCCGGCGGCGCAGGCATGGCGGCGGCTTTGTTTGCGGCGATTGCGGGCCAGAAGGTGCTGCTGGTGGAGCGCACCGAATATGTGGGCGGCACAACGGCCTGGTCGGGCGGCACGACCTGGATTCCGGGCACGCGGCATGCGGCTGGCGTCAACCCGCAGGACACGCTGGCCGACGCCAAACGCTACCTCGACAATGCCGTGGGTGAACACAGCCCGGCGGCATTGCGCCAGGCCTTTCTGGACCACGGTGCGGAGGCGGTGGAGCTGCTGGAAAACCGCAGCGAGGTGCACTACCGCGCCTACCCCAAGCACCCCGATTACATCTCTGACCTGGGCGGCTCCACCCTGAATGGTCGGGCGCTGGAGCCGCTGCCGTTTGACGGCCGTCTGCTGGGCAATCTGTTCGCGCTGATCCGCCCGCCCATCCCCGAGTTCACCGTGCTCGGCGGCATGATGGTGGACCGCACCGACATCAACCACCTGCTGGCGCTGGGTAAGTCGTTCCGCTCGTTCCAGCATGCGGCCAAGTTGCTGGCGCGCCACGCGTTGGACCGGCTGCGCCACCCACGCGGC
Organism: Rhodoferax sp. OV413; assembly: GCF_900104385.1. Lineage (GTDB taxonomy): Bacteria > Pseudomonadota > Gammaproteobacteria > Burkholderiales > Burkholderiaceae_C > Rhodoferax_B. The sequence goes on from NZ_FNJA01000003.1 coordinate 226,086, forward strand.
ACGCGGCTGGTGATGGGCAACGCCCTGGTCGGGCGGCTGCTGGTTTCGCTGTCGCAACATCCTAATGTGACGTTGGCGATGAACACCTCGGTCAAGCGCATCCAGCGCGACACGACCGGCATCCGGGCCGTGACGCTGGTGCAGGATGGCCAGCACCGCAGTGTTGCCGTGACCCAAGGCCTGGTGCTGGCCAGCGGCGGCTTCAACCGGCATCCGCAACTGCGCCAGGATCTGCTGCCCGGCATCCCGGCTGACTGGAACCCGGCCGCACCCGGCCACACCGGCGAAGCCCATGGCCTGGCGCAGAACATCGGCGCGCACTATGGGCAGGGCGGCCTGAGCCCGGCCTTCTGGGCACCGGTATCCAAGCGCCAGCGCCAGGATGGCAGCACGGCCGTGTTCCCGCATTTCATGATGGACCGCGCCAAGCCCGGCATGCTGACAGTGAACCAGGCGGGTCAGCGCTTCGTCAACGAGAGCACCTCCTACCACTTGTTCGCGCTAGCCCTGCAACAGACGGGCAATCTGCCCGCCTACCTGGTCTGCGACGCCGTGGCGCTGCGCAAATACGGCATCGGCATGGTGCGCCCCGGCGGCAAGGGCCTGGAGCCCTTCCTCGCCGATGGTTACCTGACCCAGGCCGACACACTGGACGCGCTGGCGCAGCAACTGGGCATAGACGCCCCCGGCCTGCGGAGCAGCGTGGCGCAGATCAACGCCTATGCCGAAACTGGCGTGGACCCGGACTTCCAGCGCGGCAGCACCGCCTATTCCCAGAACATGGGCGACCCCGCCGCTGGCGGCAAGAACCCCAACCTGGGGCCATTACGCCAGGCGCCGTTCTACGCGGTGCGGCTGTATCCGGGCGATATCGGCGCGGCCACCGGTTTCGCCACCAATGCCGACGCCCAGGTGCTGGGCGAGGACAACACCCCCATCCCCGGCCTGTACGCGGTGGGCAACGACATGCACAGCATCATGGGCGGGGTCTACACCGCGCCCGGCATTACCCTGGGGCCGGGCGTGGTATTTGCCTATCTGGCGGCGCGCCACGCCGCTGCGCGCAACAACCTCTGAGGCGCCGCGGGGTACATGGCGAAACCTTGGAGATGCACAAAGCGGCAAACCGTGCTACCGTAAAAACTCTGCGCCAAACCCTGGCGTGTACGAGCAAAGGTGACAGGATGCCCCGGCCCGCTCTCTACAGCAGTTCTCGCCACGCCCGCCCCCAGCCGGCGGCGGTGCCCGTAGCGGATGCAGCTGCGCCCCTGCCTGCTGCGTCGGCCACGCCAGCATCTGTATCCACACCCCCTGCCGCTATTTCCAAACACAGCCTGCGCGCGCTCTGGACCGCCATCGTGGTGCTTACCGCTCTGCTGCTGACCAGCCTGTGGCTGCACCAGCGCCCAGCGGCCCGCAAGCTCACGCAGGACGACATCGACGCCGCCGTGCTGCGTACCCTGGAAACCAACACCTTGCCTTCCGCCGCTGCCCGCGCAGTCGAAACCGTCGCGCCCTCGGTAGTGCGCGTGGTGGGCTATTCCGGCAGCAAAACCGGCAGCAAGGAAGTAGGCCGCAGCGTAGGCACCGGGGTGGTGATCGTTGACAAAGGCATCATCCTGACCAATCTGCATGTGGTGCAAGGCGCGGAGCGCATCACCATCACCTTCCACGACGGACTGGAGACCACGGCCAGCGTTACTGGCATGCAGCCCGAGAACGACCTGGCCGTGCTGCAAGCCCACAAGGTGCCCGACGACCTGCAGGCGGCGGCCCTGCGCTCCACGCAGGACTTGCGGCCGGGCGACCAGGTGGTGGCCATCGGCTTTCCGTTTGGCATCGGGCCGTCGGCATCGGCCGGCGTGGTATCGGGCCTGAAGCGCGAATTCACCTCACCCGAAGGCAAGCAGCAGATGAGCAATCTGGTCCAGTTCGATGCCGCGGCCAATTCGGGCAACTCGGGCGGCCCCCTGGTCACCATGGATGGCGAGGTGGTGGGCATCGTCACCGCCATCCTGAACCCCACACCGGCCCGCACCTTCATCGGTATCGGCTTTGCCGTACCCATAGAGAACGCGGCATCCGCGGTCGGCATGTCACCTTTCTGAGTTCGCCTATCTTTGCGAGGAGCCTTATGGAACCCCTGTCTAGACCCGTCATCCCCACCGCAACTCTGATGGAGCAGGTGCTGTTCGAGGTCAAGCGCGTCGTCGTTGGGCAGGACCGCTTTCTGGAGCGGGTGATGGTGGCCATCTTGGCGCAAGGCCATCTGCTGGTCGAAGGTGTGCCGGGCCTCGCCAAGACACTGACCATCAAAACCCTGGCCAGCAGCATCCAGGGCAGCTTCAAGCGCATCCAGTTCACCCCCGACCTGGTGCCTGCCGATCTGGTGGGCACGCGCATGTACAACCAGAAGACCGGCGAGTTCAGCACCAGCCTGGGGCCGGTGTTTGCGCACCTGCTGCTGGCCGACGAAATCAACCGCGCACCGGCCAAGGTGCAGAGCGCACTGCTGGAGGTGATGCAGGAGCGCCAGGTGACGATTGCCGGCGAAACCCACAAGGTGCCCGAGCCCTTTCTGGTGATGGCCACCCAGAACCCGATCGAAACCGAAGGCACCTATGCGCTGCCGGAGGCCCAGGTCGACCGCTTCATGATGAAGGTGCTGCTCGGCTACCCCAGCGAAGAAGAAGAATTCGTGATCGCCCAACGCGCGCTGGATCTGCCGGTGCAGGTGCTGCCGGTGGCCACCACCGCCCAGCTGGCCGCACTACAGGCCGAGTGCCGCACGGTGTATGTCGATCCATCGATGTTGCAGTACGCGGTCAAGCTGGTCGCCGCCACGCGGGCGCCGGCCCGCCACGGCCTGCCCGAGATTGCCCAGTACATCAGCTGCGGCGCCAGCCCCCGCGCCACCATCCACCTGGCCGAAGGCGCGCAGGCTCTTGCCATGCTGCGCGGCCGCAACTACGTGCTGCCCGAAGACATGAGCGACCTGGCCGCCGACGTGCTGCGGCACCGGCTGGCGCTGTCGTACGAAGCGCTGTCCGAAGGCCTGGACGCCGATGCGCTGATCGTCAAAATCATGGCCAAGATACCGGCGCCCGCGCGCCCCCTGCAACATGAGCAACGAGCCGCCTAAAGCCGGGGCCGCGCGCCCGCTGCCCACCCTGCCTGGCCAAGCCGACCGCTTGCTGCGCCAGCTGGAATGGAACGTGGTGCGCAAGCTTGACGGCCTGCTGCAGGGCGACTACCGCACACTGATGCGCGGTAGCGGGCTGGACCTGGCCGATCTGCGCGAATACCAGCCGCACGACGATGTGCGGCATATCGACTGGAACGTCACCGCACGCCTGAACACCCCGCATGTGCGGGTGTTCACCGAAGACCGTGAAATGTCAGCCTGGTTTCTGCTCGACCTCAGCCCCTCGATCAACTTCGGCCCGCCGGGCAATGCCAAGCGCGACATACTCACCGGCTTTGTAGCCGTGCTGGCGCGGCTGTTGACCCGCCACGGCAACCGGGTCGGCGCCATGCTGTACGGCACCGGCGGTGGCCCGGAACGGGTGGTCGACGCGGTGCTGCCGCCGCGCAGCAGCCGCGCCCATGTACTGCACCTGGTGCACCGCCTGCTGCAGCCCGCACCGGCCCAGCAGGCCGGCGCCACCCAGCTGCAATTGCTGCTGCAGGCCGCCATCGGCAATATCCGCCACCGCTCTACCGTTCTGGTGGTGTCCGACTTCATCAGCACCCCGGGCTGGGAAAAGCCCCTGGCGCAGCTGGCGCGCCGGCACGACGTGGTGGCCGTGCGCCTGCTCGACCCGCTGGAGCTGAACCTGCCCGATGTCGGCCTGGTCACCCTGTTCGACCCCGAAACCGGCGAGCAACTGCAGGTGGACACCAACGACAAGGGCTTTAGACACCGCTTTGCGCGCCTGGCCGCCGAGCGCGAGGCCGCGCTGCGCGCGGGACTGACCCAGGCCGGCGCCGACACGCTGGAGCTGTGCACCGATGACGACCTCGTCGATGCGCTGCTGCGCTTCATGGACCTGCGCCAGCACCGCGTGCGGCCAGCGTTCACCCCTCCCTCCCACCCGATGGCCGCGCAGGCTGCATGAGGACACGCCACCATGGTTTTTCTCTGGCCCACCCTGCTCTGGCTGCTGCTGGCCGTGCCGCTGCTGGTGCTGCTCTACCTGTGGCTGCTGCGCCGGCGTAAAAAGACCGCGCTCAGCTATTCCAGCATGGCCCTGGTCCGCGAGGCCATGAGCCCCGGCTACCGGCTGCGCCGGCACATTCCGCCAGCGTTGTTCCTGTTGGCGCTGGTGGCCTTGCTGCTGGCCGCCGCCCGGCCGCTGGCGGTGATCACCCTGCCCTCGCAAGACCAGACCATCATGCTGGCCATGGACGTATCGGGCAGCATGCGCGCCACTGACGTGCAGCCCGACCGCATCACCGCCGCGCAAAATGCCGCCAAAGCCTTTCTGGCCGAGCTGCCACGCAACGTGCGGGTGGGTATCGTGGCCTTTGCCGGCAGCGCGCAGCTGGCCCAGCTGCCGACACAGAGTCGCGAAGATTTGGTGAAGGCCATAGACAGCTTCCAGCTGCAGCGCGGCACGGCCATCGGCAACGGCATCATGCTGTCGCTGGCCACGCTGTTCCCCGACGCCGGCATCGACATCGCCGCCCTGGGCGGGCGCCAGGCCATGCGGCCGCGCGCGATGGACGAGGTGACCAAGCAGGACCCGGCCAAGACCTTCACCCCGGTCGCGCCCGGCTCCTACAACTCGGCCGCCATCATCATGCTGACCGACGGCCAGCGCACCACCGGCGTCGACCCGCTGGAAGCCGCCAAATGGGCGGCCGACCGCGGCGTGCGGGTCTACACCGTGGGCGTGGGCACGCTGCAGGGCGAGACCATAGGCTTCGAAGGCTGGTCGATGCGGGTGCGGCTGGACGAAGAAACCCTCAAGGCCGTGGCCTTGCGCACCAATGCCGAGTACTTCCATGCGGCCACCGCAGCCGATCTGAAGAAGGTCTACGAAACCCTGAGCTCACGCCTCACGGTGGAGAAAAAAGAAACCGAAATCTCGGCGCTGCTGGCCTTGGTCGGCGCTGCGCTGGCACTGCTGGCCGCCGGTTTGTCGGTGTGGTGGTTTGGCCGGGTGATGTAGGTCTCGGCCGCGGCGACAGGCCGCCATGGCGAATGCTGGCCAATCGGGGACGCGCGCATAAAAATTGCAGGCCGGGGGCAGCGTATAGTTAGTGGCTACCCTATGAAGCATTTACTTAATTTATTGGCAGCCATCGCGCTGCTCGTGTGGGGCACCCATCTCGTTCGTACCGGTGTGCTGCGCGTATTCGGTGCCAATCTGCGCCAGATCCTGGCCAGCAGCATGGGCAACCGCTTCACTGCGGCCCTGTCGGGCATAGGCGTTACCGCCCTGGTGCAGTCCAGCACCGCCACCTCGCTGATGACCTCGTCCTTCGTCGGCCAGGGCCTGATCACCCTGCCGGCGGCGCTGGCCATCATGCGCGGCGCCGACATCGGCACCAGCCTGATGTCAGTGCTTTTTTCGTTTGATCTGTCCTGGCTGTCGCCACTGTTCATCTTCATCGGCGTGGTGCTGTTTCTGTCCACCAAGGACGGCACGGCCGGGCGCATAGGCCGGGTGCTGATCGGCCTGGGCCTGATGCTGCTGGCGCTGCGCCTGGTGGTGGACGCCACCGAGCCGCTACTGGCCTCGCCGGCGGTCAAGGCCTTGCTGGGCGCCGTCAGCAGCGACGTGCTGCTGGAAATCTTCCTGGGCATGGTGCTGGCCATACTGGCCTATTCCAGCCTGGCGGTGGTGCTGCTGATTGCCGCACTGGCCGCGTCGCATGTGATCCAGCTGGACGTGGCGCTGGGCCTGGTGCTGGGCGCCAACCTGGGTAGCGGCGCGCTGGCGGTGCTGACCACCGCCAAGTCGGCCATCGAAGTACGCCAGGTCACCGTGGGCAATCTGGTGTTCAAGCTGATGGGCGTGGTGCTGGTCGCGCCCCTGATCGGCCTATGGTTGCGCCATGTGCAGCCCTCGCTGCCCGACGCCACCCACGGCGTAGTTCTGTTCCACCTGGCATTCAACATCAGCATGAGCGTGGCCTTCATCGGCCTGACCCAGCTGGTCGCCAAGGCCATGGAAAAGCTGCTGCCCAAGCCCACCCAGGCCGCCGCTGCCCAGACCCGGCCGCACCACCTCGACCCCTCGGCCCTGTCCACGCCCTCGCTGGCCATCTCTTGCGCGGCCCGCGAAGCGCTGCACCAGGCCGACGTGGTGGAGACCATGATGCTCGGCCTCATGACCGTCATCAAGGACAGCGACCTGCAGCTGGCCGAAGACCTGCGCAAGCTGGACGACACCGTGGACCGCCTCTATTCGGCCATCAAGTACTACCTGACCAAGATCTCGCGCGAAGCCCTGTCGGAAGAAGAAAGCCGCCGCTGGACCGACATCATCAGCTTCACCATCAACATGGAGCAAATCGGCGACATCATCGAGCGCGTGCTGATCGACGTGGAAGACAAGAAGATCAAGCCCGGCCGCAACTTCTCCGAAGCCGGCATGCAGGAAATCAGCGAGCTGCACGCCCGCCTGGTGGACAACCTGCGGCTGTCGATGAGCGTGTTCCTGAATGGCAATGTGCACGATGCCAAGAAGCTGCTGGAAGAAAAAGCCCGCTTCCGCGACCTGGAGCACGCCTACTCGCGTTCGCACCTGGTGCGCTTGACCGACAACACTTTGTCCAGCATCGAAACCAGCTCGCTGCACATCGACCTGATCAGCGAACTCAAGCGCATCAACTCGCACATCTGCTCCATCGCCTACCCGATCCTGGACTCGGCCGGCGCGCTGGCACCGAACCGGCTGCGTAGCTCGAAGTTGGCGGATCTGCAGTAACCCGGCGGCGGAGCTGCAGCCAGCTATAGTGGCTGATCGCTTTTTTCTGCTGCTTTTGCGGGATCTGTTATGGGCTTTTATCGTGTGTCAAAAACCCTGGACATCCAAGCCAGAATGGCGTTTTGGGCGAATTCAAGCTCCCATATTGGAGTGATACATCCGGTGTTAGGGCGGCACATTTATGTCTGTACATATTGAGTTAGGCGCCTTAAGAATGTCCGCAGAAACTCTACCGCCCATGGAAGTCGAGTTCGGTAACGCAGGGGAAGTTCAGACCAAAGGCACGGGCTGGTTCATCGGTTTCAGTGAATGGTCAAAGTCCGGTCCGGGCAATTTACGTCATATGCCGTCCGATCTAGAGAGTACGGGCTTGTGCGTCAAATGGTTCCTTCACGCCAAAGGTGATCCGAATGGTGAAGCAAAACCTTTGAGTGAGGGCAGAACAGTCTCAATGCTCGTGGCAGCGCCAAGTGAGTTCAAGCTTGAGTTCTCAAGATCGCCTGGGTTTGAACCGAGCGAGACACTCACGTTCGTCCTGCGCAGGCCAGGAGACTTCGCTGCGTGGGGTCAAGGCCTCTACCACCGTGCATTCGGGCTGAAGGAGGCTTGTATCCTCACCATCCGCTGGCTTCCGCGAGCGTGAAGGTGTACCGCTCTTACGTCACGACTCCTCACCCATCAATCGAGCGGACCCGCAAACCCCACAAAGCTAACCGCCGGTGACGGGCGGAAAAAATGCCACCTCTGCACCATCGCTGAGCACAGCCTGCCCATCCACCATCTCCTGGTTCAACGCCGCGCGCACGGCCCGCCCCGGCGCCAAGCTCACCGCATAGGCGCCACCGCGCGCCACCAGCTCGGCGCGCAGGTCCTGCACCATGGCGGCACTGGTTTCCACGGTCTCCCGGCCAGTGCCGAGGGCTTCGCGGATCGAGGCGAAATACTTCACAGTGAGCTTCATGCCTGCAACTCTGCCAAAGAGATAAAACGCACACTGTCGCCATGGGCAATGGTCTGGCCGGCTGGGTTGTCCACCACGCCGTCGCCCCAGGCGGCCGAGGTCAGCACGCCCGAGCTTTGGTTGGCAAACAAGTCCAACCCGCCGGCGGCATTGCGCCGCACGCGCAGGAATTCGCGCCGCTGGTCGGCCCGCGGCCAGCTGAAGTGGGCGGGCAAAGCTACCGCCGTGGGCACCAGCTGGGTGGCACCCTGCAGGCGCAGCAAGAACGGCCGCACCAGCAGCAGGAAGGTGATGTAGCTCGACACCGGGTTACCGGGCAAGCCGATGAAATGGCTCTGCCCCACCGTGCCATAGGCAAACGGCTTGCCGGGCTTGATGGCGATCTGCCACAGGTTCAGCTGGCCCAAGGCCTGCACGGCAGGCTTCACATGGTCTTCCTCGCCCACCGACACGCCGCCGCTGGTCAGTATCAGGTCGTGCGCCTGGCTGGCGTTGCGCAGTGCGTCCTCGGTGGCCGCGCGCTGGTCCGGCACGATGCCGTAGTCGGTGACCACGCAGCCCAGGCGCTGCAGCAAGGCGCGCAGAAAGAAGCGGTTCGAGTTGTAGATGGCACCGGGCCGCATGTCCTGCGGTGCCACGGCGCCGGGCATCACCAGCTCGTCGCCGGTGGAAAACAAGGCCACCCGCGGGCGCCGTGCCACCGGCACATATTCCATACCAATACTGGCCGCCAGCGCAATGGATGCGGGCGTGAGGCGCTCACCTTTCGATAGCACCACGGAATTTTTGGCGACATCTTCGCCGGCCCGGCGCAGCCACTGGCCGGGCTGGGGCGGGCGCAGCACGCGGATGCTCTGGTCGGGCTGGACTTCACAGTCTTCCTGCATCACCACCGCATCGGCGCCCGGCGGGATCGCGGCGCCGGTAAAAATCCGCGCCGCGCTGCCGGGCTGCAAAGGCTGGGCGGCGCTGCCGGCCGGGATGCGCTGCGACACCGGCAGGCTGCCGCCATCGGCCAAACCGGCCACATCCGCACAGCGCAGCGCATAGCCGTCCATCGCGCTGTTGTCGTGCGCGGGCACCTGCAGCGCGGACACCAGGTCTTGCGCCAGCACCCGGCCGTCGGCGTCGAAGGTGGAGACCTGCTCGACCTCGACCTCGGCCAAGGGCTGGGCCTGGGCCAGCAGACTGGCCAGCGCGTCGTCCAGCGGCATCAGGGGGGCGCGGGTGCGGGTGGTAGTCATAGCGGAGCCTTGTAAGCAAAGCGGTCAGCGTGCAGCAACAGCCAGTCGGTGATGGCCGCCGGGTCGTTCAGGTCCAGCACCGGGCGGCCCGGCGGTGTCGGCAAGCTGGCATCGGTGGCGATGGCCAGGATGCGCGCGTCGTCCGGGTACTGCACCGGCTGATTCGCCGCGGCGCGCCAGACTTCGATTTTCGGCAGGTCGCTGGACTTGAAGCCTTCGACCAGCACCCAGTCGACGCCGGGGCTGAGCTCGGCAATCAGTGCGTGTACCGACAGCTGCTCGGGCTGCTCGAATTCGCGTACCAGCGCCAGGCGCAGGTCGGAGGCGATCACCACCTCATGCGCGCCCGCCTGGCGGTGCCGCCAGCTGTCCTTGCCCGGGTGGTCGATGTCGAAGCGGTGGTGCGCATGCTTGGCCACCGACACGCGCAGGCCGCGCTGCTTGAGCAGCGGGATCAGGCGTTCCACCAGCGTGGTTTTGCCCGAACCCGAGAACCCGGCGAAGACAACGGCCTTCATGCTGCAACCCGATAAATACTATGCTTTTTATAGCTGCTTGCGCAGATGGAATATGCGCCAGCAGCGCATTTATGCACAGGTTTTTTCAATCAAGGCCTTCACCAGTACCACATCGGCCGGCAGGTTTAGCACGCGCTTGGGCAGGGCTTCTATGCCTTCAAACTGCGCGGGACGCTCAGGTTCGCGACCCAGGGCTTCGACGATGGTGGCGGCGAACTTGATGGGCAAAGCGGTCTCCAGCACGACCATGGGTGTACCGGGCTGCAGGTGTTCCAGCGCCACCTTCAGGCCGTCGGCGGTATGCGTGTCGATGACCATGCCGTGGCGGGCATCGGTGTCGCGGATGGTGGCCAGGCGGTCGGTGTGTGTGCTCTTGCCGCTGACAAAGCCGTAGCGGGCAGCCGCGTCTTTGAAAGCCGAGTCGGCGCTCAAATCGAAGCTGCCGGCGGCAGACAGCTGGGTGCTGAACAAGTCCTTGGTGCGCGCGCCGTCGCGGCCGACCAGGTCGAACACGAAGCGCTCGAAGTTCGAGGCCTTGGAGATGTCCATCGAAGGGCTGGAGGTCTCGTGCGTGTCGGCGCTGCCGCGCACGCGGTAGACGCCGGTGCGGAAGAACTCGTCCAGCACGTCGTTCTCATTCGTGGCCACCACCAGTTGGGCGATCGGCAGGCCCATCGAGCGGGCCACATGGCCGGCGCAGACATTGCCGAAGTTGCCCGAGGGCACGGCGAAGCTGACCTTTTGCGCGTTGTTGTCGGTAGCCTGGATGTAGCCGGCGAAGTAGTAGACCACCTGGGCCAGCAAACGCGCCCAGTTGATGCTGTTGACGGTGCCGATCTTGTACTTGCGCTTGAAGTCCAGGTCGTTGGACACGGCTTTGACAATGTCCTGGCAGTCGTCGAACACGCCTTCCACCGCGATGTTGATGATGTTGGCGTCCTGCAGGCTGAACATCTGCGCTTGCTGGAACGGGCTCATGCGGCCGGCCGGCGAGGTCATGAAGACGCGCACGCCCTTCTTGCCGCGCATCGCGTATTCGGCCGCGCTGCCGGTGTCGCCGCTGGTAGCGCCGAGGATGTTGAGTTCTTCACCGCGCCGTGCCAGCTCGTACTCGAACAGATTGCCCAGCAACTGCATCGCCATGTCCTTGAAGGCCAGGGTCGGGCCGTTGGACAGGGCTTCGAGGTAGACACCGTTTTCCACGTGGCGCAGCGGCACGATCTCGCCGGTGCCGAACACCTGGGCGGTATAGGTCTTGCGGCACAGCGCGCGCAGGTCGTCGGCCGGAATGTCGTCGATGTACAGCGACAAGATCGCGAACGCCAGCTCGGCATAGCCTTGCTCGTGGTAGACCTTGCGCCAACGTGTCAGGGTGGCGTCGTCGACCTGCGGGTACTGCACCGGCAGGTACAGGCCGCCGTCCGGCGCCAGGCCTTCGAGCAGGATTTCACAAAACTTGCGCTGCGTGGCGTCGCCACGGGTGGAGATGTAGTGCATGGTGTGTCCTTTCAGCCCTGGCCTCAGGCCAGCTCTTCCTTGCGGATACGGGTGATGGGCGCGAGCACCGTGGGCAGGGCCTGCATCTGCGCCAAAGCGGCGTTCATGCGCGACTCGGTGCAGTCGTGGGTCAGGATGATCACGTCGGTTTGGGTGGCGCCTTCGCCGCCGATTTCGTCGGCCTCGCGCTGCAGCACCGCGTCGATGCTGATGTCGGCCGCGGCCAGCAGGCCGGTAACGGTGGCCAGCACGCCGGCCTGGTCGGCCACGCGCAGGCGCAGGTAGTAGCTGGTGACCACATCGCCCATGGGCAGCACTTGCAGGTCGCTCATGGCATCGGGCTGGAAGGCCAGGTGCGGCACGCGATTGGTCGGGTCGGCGGTGTGCAGGCGGGTGATGTCCACCAGGTCGGCGATCACCGCGCTGGCGGTGGGCTCGCTGCCCGCGCCCTTGCCGTAGTACAGCGTGGTGCCGACGGCATCGCCCTGCACCACCACGGCGTTCATCGCGCCTTCGACATTGGCGATCAGGCGCTTGGCCGGCACCAGGCTGGGGTGCACACGCAGCTCCACGCCCTGCGGCGTACGCTTGGTGATGCCCAGCAATTTGATGCGGTAGCCCAGTTGCTCGGCGTACTTGATGTCTTGCGAACCGAGCTGGGTGATGCCTTCAACATAGGCCTTGTCGAACTGCACCGGGATACCGAAGGCAATCGCCGACATCAGCGTGAGCTTGTGCGCGGCGTCCACGCCTTCGATATCGAAGGTCGGGTCGGCTTCGGCGTAGCCCAGGCGTTGGGCCTCTTTGAGCACCACGGCAAAGTCCAGGCCCTTGTCTCGCATCTCGCTGAGGATGAAGTTGGTGGTGCCGTTGATGATGCCGGCCACCCACTGGATGCTGTTGGCGGTCAGGCCTTCGCGCAGCGCCTTGATGATGGGGATGCCACCGGCGACGGCGGCCTCAAACGCCACCATCACGCCCTTGGCGTGGGCGGCGGCGAAGATCTCGGTACCGTGCACGGCCAGCAAGGCCTTGTTGGCGGTGACCACGTGCTTGCCGGCGGCGATGGCTTCCAGCACCAGCTCCTTGGCCAGGGTGTAGCCGCCGATCAGTTCGACCACGATGTCGATGTCAGGGTTGGCGATGATGGCGCGCGCATCGGCCACCACCTGGGCCCGGTCGCCCACCAGGGTTTTCGCCTCGGCCACGTTGCGGCGCGACACCATGGTGACCTCAATGCCACGGCCGGCGCGGCGCTTGATTTCTTCCTGGTTGCGCTGCAAAACGTTGAACACGCCGCTGCCGACGGTGCCGATGCCGAGGATGCCTACTTGGATGGGTTTCATAACAAATATTTAAGTAAAAAGTGCCGATAGCGCAGGTAGTACGTGCGCTAGGCGCTACGTTTACGATAGCTTTCAAGAAATTTGGCAACGCGGCCAATCGCTTCGCGCAGGTCGTCTTCGTGGGGCAGGAAGACGATGCGGAAGTGGTCCGGTTGCTGCCAGTTGAAACCGGTGCCCTGCACCAGCATGACGCGGGTTTCGCGCAGCAGTTCCAGGAAGAATTGGCGGTCGTCGGCGATCGGGTAGACCACCGGGTCGAGCCGGGGAAACATGTACAGCGCCGCTTGTGGCTTGACGCAGGTAACGCCCGGAATGGCGGTGATCAACTCGTACGCCAGGTCGCGCTGGCGGCGCAGGCGGCCGCCTTCGCAGACCAGATCGTTGATGCTCTGGTAGCCGCCCAGGGCGGTCTGGATGGCCCACTGGCCGGGCACGTTGGAACACAGCTTCATGTTAGAGAGCATGTTCAGGCCCTCGATGTAGTCGGTGGCCACCTTTTTGTTGCCCGACACCACCATCCAGCCCGCGCGGTAGCCGCAGGAGCGGTAGCTTTTGGACAACGAATTGAAGGTCAGCGTCAGCACGTCGGTCGACAGGCTGCCCATCGCGGTGTGCTTGACGCCGTCGTACAGCACCTTGTCGTAGACCTCGTCGGCCAGGATCACCAGGCCATGCTCGCGGGCGATGGCGACGATCTCCAGCAGCAGCGCGTCGGTATACACCACGCCCGTGGGGTTGTTCGGGTTGATCACCACGATGCCCTTGGTGCGCGGCGTGATCTTGGCGCGGATGTCGTCCAGATTGGGCATCCAGTTGTTGGCCTCGTCGCACAGGTAGTGCACCGGCGTGCCGCCGGACAGGCTGGTTGCCGCCGTCCACAGCGGATAGTCGGGCATAGGCAGCAGCAACTCGTCGCCGTTGTCCAGCAAGGTGTTGGTCGCCATGGTGATGAGTTCACTGGCGCCGTTGCCCAGGTAGATGTCGTCCAGCGTCACGCCCGCAATGCCTTGCTGCTGGGTGTAGTGCATGACCGCCTTGCGCGCGCCAAAAATGCCCTTGCTGTCCGAATAACCTGCCGAATTGGGCAGGTTGCGAATCATGTCCTGCTGGATTTCTTCCGGCGCGTCAAAACCAAAAACCGCCAGATTGCCAATATTGAGCTTGATGATCTTTTGGCCTTCGTCCTCCATCTGGCGCGCAGCGTCCATGATCGGCCCGCGAATGTCGTACAGCACATTGGCCAGTTTGCTGGATTTTTGGATGGTCTTCATGGTGGCCTAAGGGCGCTAAATGGGCTGGTATGCGGTTCGCCTGCTCCCGGGCGGCCCGCAAGGATGGAAACCTATAATTGGACCACATTTGCCGCCCCGTTCCAGGGCCTGGCCACATCCACCCCGGGCACACCACTCCATGAAACTGCAACCCGATAAATTCGACGTCCAATCCATCACCGGCTACGGGCCGGGCTGGGTTGGCATCAATACCGAAAAAGTAGTCAACAGCGTGGTCGTGGGTTCGCGCGGCGAGCGGCTGGACTGGAACTGCAGCCGCTTCGAAGACCTGACCGCCGAGCATTTCGCCCAGCTGGCGGCGCTGGCTCCCGAGCTGGTCATTTTCGGCAGTGGCCAGCGCATCCGCTTCCCGCAGCCGGTATGGCTTAAACCCATGATGGCGCAGCGCGTAGGCGTGGAAACCATGGACACCCAGGCCGCCTGCCGCACCTACAACATCCTCGCCCAGGAGGGCCGCCACGTGGTGGCCGCACTGCTGCTGGAGCCCGCAGCCTGAGCTCCTGGGTTTTCAGAGTAAAATCGAGGGTTGCAGTTAGAAGCAGCCAGTGGTCCAGCCACAGTGAGTTGGACAGTAATTGGTTACTGTGCGCGCATCGCCTCCACCAAGCCACTTCCTACTTTCGACGACCACACCCCAGTCACAAGAGACCCCAAGCACTATGGCGATCGTTGTCAATAAACTTATCCCCGAATTTGAAGCCAACGCCACAGGTGGCGTCAAGGTCTCCAACACCACCCACCTCGGCAAAGTGGTGATTTTGTACTTTTACCCCAAAGACAATACCCCTGGTTGCACCACCGAAGCCATGCAGTTTCGTGACAAGCACAAGGAATTTGTCAAAGCCGGTGCCACGGTCTTTGGTGTGTCCCGCGACAACATGAAGTCGCACGATGAATTCAAAACCAAGCTCGAACTGCCGTTTGAATTGATCGCGGATACCGAAGAAAAGATGTGCCACATGTTCGGCGTGGTCAAGAACAAGATCATGTACGGCAAGAAGGTCAAGGGCATCGAGCGCAGCACCTTCCTGATCGGCGCCGACGGCGTGCTGAAGAACGAATGGCGCGGCCTGAAGGTACCCGGCCATGTGGACGACGTGCTGCAAGCCGTCAAAGACCTCAAAAAAGCGGTTTAACCGCCGCCCAGTCACCGCCACAGGGCTCATGCATAATGATCCCATGCTGTTGGTAAACATGACTGCGCTCCCCCCTCAAAAGCCGCCCGGCCTCCTGGCGGCTTTTTCGCTTTTTGATTTCCTTTTTTAGCGAGCCCACGACCTATGCCATTGCCTCCCGCCCCCACCAAGCGCGCTGCCACCTTGGCCCGCGAAGCCTATGACGTGGTCGCCAAGCCCGTCAAAAAAACGGGGACCAGCCGGGCACCTAAAGCCTCCGCCAACGCGGCAGAGCTGCAAGAGAAGCCACAAGCCCGTAACCTCCCCGACGCCCCGGTAGACCTGCGCCGCGACAAGCCTGCCCAGCCGCCGTTGGAATCGCCTAAATCCACGCCCGCTGGCGACAAGCCCTCCGAAGCGCCCGCCCGCAACCGCGGCGTGGCCCTGCTGCAAGAGCCCGCGGCCAAGCGCAAAGCCCCCAAGAACACCGGCCCGGCCAAGCTGTTCGTGCTGGACACCAACGTGCTGATGCACGACCCGATGTGCCTGTTCCGCTTCGAAGAGCACGACATCTTCCTGCCGATGATCGTGCTCGAAGAGCTGGACAGCAACAAGAAGGGCATGACCGAAGTCGCTCGCAATGCGCGCCAGACCAGCCGCTCGCTGGATGCGCTGGCCGGCAGCAATGGCGCCGACATCGGCATCGGCCTGAAGCTGGACGCTACCGGCCACCCGGAAGCCGGCGGCAAGCTGTTCTTCCAGACCCAGACCCTGGACTACACCCTGCCCACCAGCCTGCCACAAGGCAAGGCCGACAACCAGATCCTCGGCGTGGTCGAGGCGTTGCGCCCGTTGCACCCCGGCCGTGAAGTGGTACTGGTGTCCAAAGACATCAATATGCGGGTCAAGGCCCGGGCCCTGGGCCTGGCCGCCGAGGACTACCAGAACGACAAGGCGCTGGAAGACGGCGAGTTCCTGTACTCGGGCGCGCTGGCGCTGCCCCCCGACTTCTGGACCAAGCACGGCAAGACCGTGGAAAGCTGGCAGCAAGGCCTGTACACCTTCTACCGCATCTCCGGCCCTATCGTGCCCGAGATGATGGTCAACCAGTTCGTCTACTTCGAAGCCCCGGGCGAGCCCAGCCTGTATGCGCGGGTGACCGAAATCCGCGCCAAAACCGCGGTGCTGAAGACGCTGAAGGACTACAACCACCTCAAGCACGCGGTCTGGGGCGTGACCACGCGCAACCGCGAGCAGAACTTCGCCATGAACCTGCTGCTCGACCCGGAAGTCGACTTCGTCACCCTGACCGGCAATGCCGGCACCGGCAAGACCCTGATGGCCTTGGCCGCCGGCCTGACCCAGGTGCTGGACGAACGCCGCTACACCGAGATCATCATGACGCGGGCCACGGTCAGCGTCGGTGAAGACATCGGCTTCCTGCCCGGCACCGAGGAAGAAAAAATGGGCCCCTGGATGGGCGCACTGGATGACAACCTGGAAGTGCTGGCCAAAACCGAGACCAGCGCAGGCGAATGGGGCCGCTCGGCGACCAACGAGCTGATCCGTTCGCGCATCAAGATCAAGAGCATGAACTTCATGCGCGGCCGCACCTTCTTGAACAAGTACGTGATCATCGACGAGGCGCAAAACCTGACGCCCAAGCAGATGAAGACGCTGATCACCCGCGCCGGCCCCGGCACCAAGATCATCTGCATGGGCAACCTGCAGCAGATCGACACGCCGTACCTGACCGAAGGCTCATCCGGCCTGACGTTCGCGGTGGACAAGTTCAAAGGCTGGCCGCACAGCGGACACATCATGCTGGCGCGCGGCGAGCGTTCGCGCCTGGCCGACTTCGCAAGCGAAGTCTTATAAATTTACCGAGTAACCAACATGATTCTGGAAATTGCCGATATCCGTATCCGCCCCGGCGAACAGGCCGCCTTCGACGAGGCCATCACGCGTGGCCTGCAGACCGTCATCAGCAAGAACGCTGAATGCAAGGGCTACAAGGTCAACAAGGGCATCGAGAGCCCCGAGCGCTATGTGCTGCAGATTTTCTGGACTTCGGTAGAAGCCCACAACGTCGGCTTCCGCGAAAGCCCGGCATTTGCCGAATGGCGCGCCATCGTCGGGCCGTTCTTTGCCAGCCCGCCGGTGGTGGAGCACTTCGACTTGGTGACCAAGTCGGACTAAGACCGCAGACGTAAAAAAGCCCTTGGAACCTGATGGTTCCAAGGGCTTTTTTTATGGGAAAGATTTACTGCTGCGCGCGTTCGGCCAGGTAGATTTCTACGCGGCGATTGCGGGCCCGGCCGGCATCGCTGCTGTTGTCGGCAATGGGCTCGTACTCGCCACGGCCGGCCACCGCCACACGGCGCGAATCCACACCGCGTGCGCTCAGGTAATCACGCGCGCTCTCGGCACGGCGCAAGGACAGCGGGTTGTTGATGGCGTCGGAGCCGGTGTTATCGGTGTGGCCAATGATGCGCACCTCGGTGTTCGGCTGGTTCTGCAGGCCGCTGGCAAACTGGTCGAGGATGGGGCGCAGGTTCGGCTTGATGTCGGCACGGCCGGTGTCAAAGGAAATATCGCTGGGGATGTTCAGCTTGAGCTGGTTGTCCGCGGTTTGCGTTACCGCCACGCCGGTACCGGCGGTAGCCTGCTCCATCGCAGCCTTCTTGTCCTGCATGTGCTTGGACCACACATAGCCGCCGAGCGCGCCGACTGCGCCGCCGACGGCGGCGCCGGTTTTATTGCCGCCGATCAAGGCTCCGGCGACGGCACCGATACCGGCACCAATGCCCGTGCCCTTTTGCGTTTCGCTCATATTGGCGCAGCCACCCAAAGCCAGTGCAGCCACGGTGCAGGCGATGACAGAAATACGGAGGGATTTTGATGTGTAGGCCATGGTGTCCATTCTTTTTCAGTAGTACAACAACGTAAGAATCAGCTGCCTGTTGACAGCGCCCCTTGGTTATACGCCAGAAAAATTGCTACCGGATGTGAACGGGATATTTGCCTACACAGCGCTGCGGTGGCGGCTGACGCAGGTATCCAGCACCTCCTCGCCAGGCCGTTGCCACCAGTCCAGCTCCGAAAAAATTTCGACCTCGCTATAGCCTTGGTAGCCGGCCTCCTCCACCCAACCGCGGATCTTCTTCAGCTCGACCACGCCATCGCCCATCATGCCGCGGTCGTTCAGCAAATCGCGGGTCGGCAGCAGCCAGTCGCACACGTGGTAGGCCAGCAGGCGTGCGGCGCCAGCGCGGGCAATCTGCTGCTGCAGCTTCGGGTCCCACCACACGTGGTAAATGTCCAGCGCCACGCCGAGCGCGCCGGAGTGCTGCGGGTCCAGCGCATCACAGATATCCAGCGCATGTTCCAAGGTGTTGACGCAGGCACGCTCCGCCGCCTGCATAGGGTGCAGCGGCTCTATGGCCAAGGGCATGCCGACCTGGCGCGCGTATTCCAGCGCGGCGGCGATGCCGTCAAACACCTCGTTGCGGGCGCGGCCTATGTCGGTATAGGCCGGCTTGCCAGTCAGCGCGCCGGGCAGGCTGCCGACCACCAGCACCACGCAGGGTGCGCCCAGGGTCTTGGCCTCGTCAATTGCCTTGCGGTTGTCCAGCAGCGCGGCCTGGTGGCCGGCTGCGTCGGCGGCCGGAAAGAAGCCGCCGCGGCAATAGCCCGAGAGAGCTATGCCGGTGTCGCGCAGCTGCCGCGCCACCTTGTCCAGCCCGACAGCAGCCACCTGGTCGCGCCAGGGGCTGATGGCGCGGATGTCGCGCCGCGCGCATTCTTCGATGATGCGGTCCAGCGGCCACTGCTTTCGCACCGTGGCGGTGTTGAGGGACAGCCAGCGGTGGTCTTGGGAGAAATCGCGCATGGCTTATTCGATTCCGTGCAGTGCCAGCAGGGTACGCATGCGGTGTACCGCCAGGTCCGGTTGCTCCAGCAGGTTGGCCGCATCGGCCAGCCGGAACAGCTCGGCGAAATGCGCCAGCGAGCGCGTGCTCTGCTGGCCGCCGACCATGGTGAAGTGGCTCTGGTGCCCGTTCAGCCAGGCCATGAAAACCACGCCGGTCTTGTAGTAGCGCGTGGGTGCGGCAAAGATGTGGCGCGACAGCGGCACCGTCGGGCCGAGGATGGCGTGGAACTGCGCGCTGTCGCCCTGCGCAAGGGCGCTGAGTGCGGCGCTGGCGGCGGGCGCAATCGCGTCGAAGATGCCCAGCAGCGCGTCGCTCTGGCCATGCGTCACCTCGCTGCCGAAACCGTCACCGGCGATCAGCTCAGCGTAGTTGAAATCATCACCGGTGTACATGCGGACGCCAGCGGGCAGGCGCCGGCGCATGGCGATTTCCTTGTCCTTGTCGAGCAGCGAAATCTTGATCCCGTCGACCTTGTCCGGGTGCGCGGCGATCACGGCCAGCGCCGTATCCATGGCCACATCCACATCCAGCGAACCCCAGTAGCCTTTGAGCGCCGGGTCGAACATATCGCCCAGCCAGTGCAGCACCACCGGCTGCCGGGCCTGGCGCAGGATGCGGTCGTAGACGCGCTCGTAGTCGGCCGGGCTTTGCGCCACGCGGGCCAGCGCGCGGCTGGCCATGACGATCAGCTTGCCGCCAAGCTTTTCGATGGCTGCCATCTGTTCTTCGTAGGCGGCGATCACCTGGTCGACGCTGCGCACATCCTCCAGCACCAGGTGGTCGGTGCCGCAGCCGGATGCCACCAGCGCGCCGGGCACGTCCTTGGCGGCGTCCAGCGAGCGGCGGATCAGCTCCAGCGAGGTCGGCCAGTCCAGGCCCATGCCGCGCTGCGCCGTGTCCATGGCCTCGGCCACGCCCAGGCCTAGGGACCAGAGGCGCTGGCGGTAGGCGATGGTCGCGTCCCAGTCCACCGCGCACTGCAGCCAGGGGTCGATGGCGGCGCGCGGGTCGGCCACCACATGGGCGGCGGAATAGGCGATGCGGTTGAACGGCACGCGGGTGCCAGACGCCAGTGGCGCCGTGCCATGCAAGGTATAGGACTGCAGCGCCCCGGCGGCGGGCAGCAAAAGGGTATGGGCCATGGTCATCTCACCACTTTTAAAGAAAATCGGGCTCTAGCGCAGGTACTACCTGCGCCAGCAGCTATCAAATGTGTAGTGCAGGCACATCCACCCAGCGCCGCTCCTTCCAGGACTGCAAGGCCACTTCGACCAGTTGCACGCCCTTCGCGCCTTCGGGCAGGGTCCAGCGGTAGGGCTCGTTTTCCACCACGTGGCGGATGAAGTGCTCCCACTGGATCTTGAAGCCGTTATCAAAGACCTGGGTGTCGGGCACTTCCTGCCACTGGTCGGTGAACTTCATGGTCTGCTTCTCGTCCGGGTTCCACACCGGGCGCGGCGTATTGACGCGCGACTGTGCCTTGCAGGAGGAGAGGCCGGCGACGGCTGAGCCGTGCGTGCCGTCAACGTGGAATGTGACCAGGTCCTCGCGGTTCACGCGGGTGGCCCAGGACATGTTTAGCTGCGCGATGACGTTCTCGCCGTTGTGGCCGATGAGTTCGGCCGTGGCATAGGCGGCATCGTCGGCCGTGGCCTTATAGGGCTTGCCGGCCTCGTCCCAGCGCTCGGGGATGTGCGTGGCGCCTATGCATGAAACCGACTTGACCTCGCCGAACAGGTTGTCCAGCACGTAGCGCCAGTGGCACATCATGTCCAGGATCATGCCGCCGCCATCTTCGGCACGGTAGTTCCAGCTCGGGCGCTGGATGGGCTGCAGATCGCCCTCGAACACCCAGTAGCCGAACTCCAGGCGCACCGACAGCATGCGGCCGAAGAAGCCGGCGCGGCGCAGCATGTCCAGCTTGCGCAGGCCAGGCAGAAACAGCTTGTCCTGCACCGCGCCGTGCTTCAGGCCGGATGCCTCGGCCAGGCGGGCGATCTCCACCGCCTCGTTCAAATTGGTGGCAATCGGCTTTTCGCAGTACACATGCTTGCCTGCGCGGATCGCCTTGGCCAGCAGGGTCGGGCGCATCTGGGTGGTGCCGGCGTCGAAGAACACGGTGTCGGCCGGGTTGGCCAAGGCCGCGTCCAGATCCGTGCCCCAGCGGGCGATGCCGTGGGTCTGGGCCAGGGCCTGCATCTTTTCGGCATTGCGGCCGATCAGAATGGGGTCGGGCATGACCTTGTCGCCGTTGGACAGGGTCACGCCGCCCTGCTTGCGGATGGCGACGATGGAGCGGATCAGATGCTGGTTCATGCCCATGCGTCCGGTGACGCCGTGCATGATGAGACCGAGGGTGTGTGTCGTCATGGCTGGTACTTCAAGTGGGTGAGTTAGTGGATGAGGTCCAGGCTGTCCCACAGCGGAGCCGCCGCCGTGGCAAAGCCGGGCACATACAAGGTGGCCAGTTGCAGCTGGCCGCTGTGCACCCGCAACCGGGGCCGGCCTTGGGGCGCGTGGTAGAAGCCCGCGTGGGCCTGGGCAAAGGCATCGGATTCGGCGGCCGGCGCGGTGCCAAAGCCGTCGACGTAATGATGGCCGTTGCGCTCGATATGGGTAACGCCCAGGCTGGCCGCCAGCAGCGTGTCCTGCTGCACCGCCAGCCCGGCTTGGCAGGTCAGGTCCTCACCCGACAGCAGCAGGCGCTGCGGCTCCTGGGTCACGCGCCAGGCGCTGTGCAGCGAGCGGTAAATGCCTTTGCAGGCCTTGCTGGAAATACCCCGGTAGCCAAGCGCAATGCCCTGGGCCAGCACACCAGCCTGGTCATCGGACTCGTCCAGGATCACCGGCACGTCTATTCCCAGCCCTGCAATCGGCTCGGCCAAAGCCAGGTGGCGCGGCAAGGGCTGCTCCAACAGCAGGGTGTGCGCCAGCAGGTCTTGCAAAGGGGCCTGGGCGTGCAGGGCGCGCCAGAACGCACCCAAGGCCTCGGCACTGGCAAAGGTCTCGTTGCCGTCCAGCGTAGCGCGGTATTCGCCGGCCGTGCGTTGCAGCAAACCGGCAATCCGCTGCAGGCGCTCCAGGTCGGCGTCCAGCTGGCCGCTGAGCTTGATCTTGAAGTAGCGCAAACCGTAAGTGGCAATCGCGTCCTCCAGCGTCTCGGGCAAGCCGTCGCCGGGGCTGGCCCCCGTATCGCCGGCCAGGATGCGGTCCGCCAGGCCCACGGTGTGGCGCAGCCATACATGGCCCGGCGCCCGCAGCTGCAGCTGGGCGGACCAGGGATCGCCCAGCACGCCGGCCGCTACGCCGCGCGTCCAGTCGAGCTCGGCGGCGCGCAGCACCGCATCGGCCACCGCCTTGTCCAGCAAGGCCGGACCAAACTGCGCGGCCAACCGGGGCAGGCCCTTGGCCACAGCCACGTCTATGGCCGCCTCGCCCTGGGTCTGTGACAGCGCGAACGGCGTCATTGGCATACCCGCCTCCAGGTACGCGGCCCGTGCCGTGCGCAAGGCTTCGCGCAGCTGCTCGAAGTTCTGCTCGTGGGTCAGACTGGGCGACTTGTCGAACCACTTGGGTACCATCAGCTCGGCCGCCATGCCCTCCCAGGTGCGGCCATTGACCTCCAGCTCCAGCCGCACAAAAGCCTGCGGGCACTGGGTGACGGTGGCGGCGCCGAAGCGGAACGGCAAGCGCAAAGTCACATGGCGCTGGTACAGCGTGATGGAGCGCAGCCGGACCGGCATCGCCGGGGTGGAAGCGGGCATCCCCACTCCCTCAGGGCGCCAGGCCCGCGGCCTTGACCAGGCGGGCATTGCTGGCCACCTCGTCGCGGATGTAGGCATCGAACTGCTCGGGCTGCAGGGTCCAGGCGTCGGCGCCCAGACTGGCAAAGCGGGCCTTGACCTCGGGCGTGGCCAGGGCTTTGGCGACCTCGTCGTGCAGGCGGCGCACGATGTCGCGCGGGGTCTTGGCCGGGGCCATCATGCCGATCCAGAAGTTGAACTCGGAGCCGGGCACGCCGGCCTCGGCCGTGGTGGGTACATCGGGCAAGGCACTGGCGCGGCGCGGCGACCCAACGGCCAGCGCCAGCAGCTGGCCTTCGCGGATCTGGCCGATCACCGGGGCGATGGGGCTGAAGTAATAGTCGACCCGGCCGGCCAGTATCTCGGTCACCGCTTCGGCCGAGCCTTTGAACGGGATATTGGTGGCCTCTATGGCTGCGGCCATCTTGAACTTCTCGGCGTTCAGGTGCGTGGCGCTACCCTGCCCGGCCGACGCGTAGTTCAGCTTGCCTGGCTGGGCCTTGGCGGCAGCCAGCAGGGCGGGCAGCGTCTTGATGTTTTTCGACGGTGCGATGACCAGCACATTCGGCGTGCTGGAAATCGGGGTGATGCCGGCGAAGTCGCCCAAGGTGTCGAACGGCAGCTTGGCGAAGGTGGACGGGCTGACAGTGTGTGACGACGAATGGACCATGATGGTGTAGCCATCGGGCGCGGCCGCCGCCACCAGGGCCTGGCCTATGGTGCCGCTGGCGCCGCCCCGGTTGTCGATCACCAGGGTCTGGCCCAGGCTGGCGCCCATCTTGTCGGCAATGGCCCGGGCAATGATGTCGGTGGTGCTGCCCGCAGGGAACGGCACGACCACGCGTATGGGTCGGTTCGGGTAGTCGCTGGTCTGGCCGTGGGCCGGTGGCTGGGTGAAAGCCGCCAGCCACGCAAGGGTGGCCACGGCAGCACAACGCAGAACTTGCATGCTGTCTCCTTGTTCTAGGCCATCACTGGCGGGCCAGGGTCAAACCGTTCTCGGCAAAGCCATGGCAGCTGGCGGGCGGCAGGTGCACATGCACGGTGTCGCCGCGCTTGAACTGGCTCTGCCCCACCACCTGCACCACCAGCGGCTGCTGGGCGCCCAGGCTGCCGTAGAGCACGGTGTTGCCGCCCAGCTGCTCGGTCAGGCTGACCTGCATGGGCAGGCCGTGCTCGGCCAGCTCCGCGTGCTCGGGGCGGATGCCGACGCAGACCGGCGCGCCATCGGCCATACCGTTGGCCAGTACCGGCAGGTGCACGGTCTCGCCGCCCAGCAGGCACACATCCAGACCCGTGGCGCTGCGGCCGGCCACCACGCCGTCCAGAAAGTTCATCTTCGGGCTGCCGATGAAGCCGGCCACAAAGCGGTTGGCCGGGTGGTTGTACAGCTCCAGCGGCGAGCCGGCCTGTTCGATGCGGCCATCCTGCAGCACCACGATGCGATCGGCCATGGTCATGGCCTCGACCTGGTCGTGGGTCACGTAGATCATGGTGGTGCCCAGATCGGCATGCAGCTTGGACAGCTCGACCCGCATCTGCACGCGCAGCTCGGCGTCCAGGTTCGACAGCGGCTCGTCGAATAAAAACAGCTTGGGCTCGCGCACAATGGCCCGGCCTATCGCCACCCGCTGGCGCTGGCCGCCGGACAAGGCCTTGGGCTTGCGCTGCAGGTAGCTATCGATCTTCAGCATCTTGGCGGCGTGCTGCACGCGCCGGTCGATCACGTCCTTTTTCTCGCCTGCGGTCTGCAGGCCGAAAGCCAGGTTGTCGTAAACACT
Organism: Rhodoferax sp. OV413; assembly: GCF_900104385.1. Classification (GTDB taxonomy): domain Bacteria; phylum Pseudomonadota; class Gammaproteobacteria; order Burkholderiales; family Burkholderiaceae_C; genus Rhodoferax_B. Next base: position 250,516 of record NZ_FNJA01000003.1, read on the forward strand.
CATGTGCGGGTACAGCGCATACGACTGGAACACCATAGCGATCTTGCGTTGGGCGGCCGGCACCTCGTTGACGCGGTCACCGTCAATACAAAACTCGCCGTCTGAGATTTCTTCCAGCCCGGCGATCATGCGCAACAAGGTGGACTTGCCGCAGCCCGAGGGGCCGACGAAGACCACGAACTCGCCGTCACGGATGTCCAGGTCCACTCCGTGGATGATCTCCACATTCCCATAGCGTTTGACAATCCCGCGCAGTGACAGCTCAGCCATGGTGGGCCGCCTTGTTGAAGCTGCCGCCGGCTGGCGCCCAGCTGCTGTATTTGGCATGGCCTAGCGGGATGGGCAGGTTCACTTGCGTACCGGTTTCGGCCGAGTGGTAGATGGCGGTGATCAGCTCCAACGACTGGCGCGCGTCGTGCAGGGTCACGGGCGTGGGGGCGCCGCTGGTCACCGTGGCGTGGATCAGTGCGAACTCGCCCTCGAAGGATTCCAGCGCCGGCACAAAGTCGGCCAGGGCGGCAGTGATGGCGGCGTCGATCGCCGGCGTCTTGCCCTGGAAATGCCAGGGGTCCTTGCCCGGACGATACGGTTCGGTGCTACGGCTTTCCACCGTCAGATCGGAGAACATGAAGCGCAAGCGCGACAGCTCTTCGGCCGCGCCCAGGGTGACCGACAGCGTGGCCACCGAGCCGTTTTCCATGCCTATGGAAATGGCGGCGCAGTCTTCCACCTCGATCGGGTTCACGCGGGTCGCCAGGTGCGCGAACACGGTCTTCACCGGGCCGTTTACATACGACAGCATGTCGTGCGCATGCAGGGCCTGGGTCAGGCAGCAGCCACCCATTTCGGTCGCCCATTTGCCGCGCCACTGGACCTCGTAGTAGTCGGCATCGCGACGCCAAGAGGTCTCGATGGTGGTCAGGAACGGCGTGTGCGCAAAGCCCTTGGACTGCAGGTGCTTGAGCTTTTGCAAGCCGTGGCCAAAGCGGTACTGGAAGATGGGGAACAGCGTGCCCTTGGCAGCCTTTTGCGCAGCGGCAATCGCATCGGCCTCGGCCAGCGAGCCGACCAGGGGTTTCTCGCAGACCACATGCAGGCCGGCGGTCAGCGCCTGTTCGATCAGCGCGCGGTGGGTATAGGGCGGTGTGCAGATATCGACGATATCCACCTTGCCGCCGGCTAACAACTCGCTGAACTGGGTGGCGTGCCAGGGCACGCCGAACTCGGCGGCGGCAGCGCTGGCCTTGGCCGCGTCCAGGTCGCACACCGCAACGATGTCATACAACTCGGGGATCGCGGCATAGGCTTGCAAATGGCCCTTGCCCACGCCTAGGCCGACCACAGCCACCCGCAATTTCTGTAATTTCTGCACCATCACGCAATTCCTCCAACACGGGTGGCCAAGGCTTCGGCTTTCAATGCCAGTTCGGTCGCCAGGAAGCAGTGCGCCTGCGACATGGAGGTCTCGGTACGGTTCAGAATGTCCTGGATGAGGCGCGGACCGTAAGGCAGAACTTCGGCCTTGCAGTCCATGTGCTGCGTGCCTTTGCCATCGACCAGGAACAAATGGTCGCCGCCCGGGCGGCCGGCAATGTCCACGTATTTGCGCAACTCGATATAGCCCTCGGTGCCCAGAATCGTCAGGCGGCCGTCGCCCCAGACACCCAAGCCTTTGGGGGTGAACCAGTCGACACGGATGAAGCCGGTGCCACCGTTGCCGCGCAGCAGCACTTCGCCGAAGTCTTCCAGCTCAGGCGTCTCTGGGTTGCCGAAATTGCCGATGTGGGAGGCCACGACTTCGGCCCGCGTCGAGCCGGTGAAGTGCAGGAACTGGTCGCACTGGTGGGCAGCGATGTCGCACAAGATGCCGCCGTAGCGCTTGCGCTCAAAGAACCAGTCGGGGCGCGGGTTGTTGCGCAGCGCATGCGGGCCCATGCCCATGGTCTGCACCACGCGGCCGATGGCGCCAGCGGCCACCAGTTGGCTGGCTTTTTCGGTGGCGCGATTCTCGAAGCGCTCGGAGAAACACACAGAGAAAATCCGGCCAGTCTCGGCCTGCACCTTGCGCACGGCGGCCAGTTCGTCCAGGGTGATGACGCCGGGTTTGTCGACCATCACGTCCTTGCCATGGCGCATGACGGCGATGGCGGTAGCGGCCCGCACGTCGGGGATGGTGGCACTGACCACCAGCTGGATGCTGCGGTCCTCCAGGATTTCGCGTTGGTCTTTAACACGGCGGGCCTGCGGGAAGGCTTTGGCGTAGTCGGCCGCCAAGTCGTCTTCGACGGCGTGGAAGCTGACCAGTTCGCCCCCCGCATCCAGCACAGCGCGGGTCTGGCCGTAGATGTGGTTGTGGTTCAGGCCGATGGCGGCAAAGCGGATCGTAGGAGATGTCATCGTTTCATTCCAGATTGGGCAACGCCTTCAATAATCAGGCGCTGAAAGCAGAGAAAAAACAGGAAGATCGGCAGGATGGCGAGTACCGACATGGCGAACAGCTGGCCCCAGGCCGATTGGCCGGTGGAGTCGACAAACGAGCGCAGCGCCAGCGGCACGGTGTAGTTGCTGGCCTCGTTGAGGTACACCAGCGGCCCCAGAAAGTCGTTCCAGGTCCAGAGGAAGGAGAAGATGGCGGTGGTGGCCAGCACCGGCATGGACAGCGGCAGGATGATCTTCCAGTAGATGCGCCAAGGGCCACAGCCGTCCAGCACCGCGGCTTCGTCCAGCTCGCGCGGAATGCCGCGGAAGAACTGCACCATCAGGAAAATGAAGAACGCATCGGCGGCCAGAAACTTGGGCACGATCAGCGGCAAGAAGGTGTCGATCCAGCCCAGCTTCAGAAACAGCACGTACTGCGGAATCAGGGTCACGTGGTAGGGCAGCATCAGCGTGCCCAGCATCACCACGAACCAGATGCGCCGGCCGCGAAACTCCAGCCGCGCAAACGCGTAGGCGGTGATCGAGCAGGATATGGTGTTGCCTATCACCACCAGCACGGCCACCAGCACCGAGTTCTTGAAGAACACGGTGAAGCTTTCTTGCAGCGCCGTCCAGCCCTGTATGTAATTGCCGAAGTCGAACGCGTGCGGCCAGATCGACAGGTCGGTGAAGATGATGGACTCGGGCTTGAACGACGAAGCCACCATCCACAGCAGCGGATACAGCATCAGAAAGGTCGCGCCGATCAGCACGGCATGGCGGGCCAGGCCACCGGCCAGCAGACGCAGCACGCCCGGACCCCGAGCTTGGTTAGCGCGGATCGTCTTCATAGTAGACCCAGTATTTGGAGGTGAGGAAACTGATGCCGGTAAAGGCACCGATGATCAGCAGCAGCACCCAGGCCAGCGCCGAGGCATAGCCCATGCGGAAGTAGGAGAAGGCTTCCTGGTACAGATACAGCGTGTAGAACAGCGTGGAGTCGATGGGGCCACCGGTGCCGCCGGACACCACATAGGCCGGAGTGAAGGCCTTGAAGCCTTCGATGATCTGCAGCACCATGTTGAAGAAGATCACCGGGGCCAGCAGCGGCAAGGTGATCTTGCGGAACTTGCGCCAGGTGCCGGCGCCGTCCATGGAGGCAGCCTCGTACAGGTCTTGCGGAATCTGCCGCAGGCCGGCCAGGAAGATGATCATCGGCGAGCCAAACTGCCATACCGCCAGCAGCACCAGGGTGTAGATGGCCGTGTCCGGGTTGGCGATCCAGCTCGGGCCCTTGTAGCCGAAGACCCACAGCAGGATCTGGTTGAGCGTGCCATTGCCTTCGAACAATTGCCGCCACAGCACGGCAATCGCCACCGAGCCACCCAACAGCGAGGGGATGTAGAACAGCGCGCGGTACAAGGCACCACCGCGTATTGCCTTGTCCAGCACCACCGCCACCAGCAGCGCGAATGCCAGCTTCAGAGGCACTTCCATCAGCATGTAGCTGAAAGTGACCTTGAGCGACTGCCAGAACCTGGCGTCCGCCGTGAACATGCGCACATAGTTGTCCGCGCCTATCCACTGGGCCGGACGCAACAGATCGAACTTGGTGAACGACAGGTACAACGACGCCAACACCGGCCCGAGCGAGAAGCAGACGAAGCCGATCAGCCAGGGCGCCAGGAAGGCATAGCCCACCAGGTCCCTGCGCCAGGCTGCACGCGACTGCCCTCGCCGCGCACGGGAGGTTTTTTCATCAAGGCTTGACACGTAGTTTGCCTTCCAGGCTAGACAGCAAAAAAACGAAAATGGAGCGGCCACCTAGGCCGCATGCCGTGGCCGTCAGGCCCTGGCGAGGATGCCTTCCACCTCGGTGTGGAACTGCTGGGCGCCGTCCTTGATGCTGGTGCGGCCGAAGGCCACTGCATCGGCGACCCGGCGCAGCAGGTTCTCCACCTCGCCCGCGCCCTTGGGCGGTGGCGGCGGCAGGGGCACGGCGACCTTGGTGACCGCGGCTACATAGTCGAGCTGCATCTTGCCCAAGGCGTCCAGATCGGGCGCCAGTGCCGCGCGTGCGGCGGCAGAACACGGCACGCCGCGCTCGATGCCCAGAATCTTCACGCCCTCGGGGTCGTTGACCATGAAGTTGATCACTTTGGCCGCCTCTTCCGGTGCCTTGCAGCGGGCCGACACACTCATCATCTGCGAAGGCTTGATGTAGTGGCCGGACGAGCCGGTCTTGGAGCGCGGAAACACGCTGATGGCCAGCTTGTTCTTGTTGATGCCCTGGAAGGCCACCACCTGGTTGGAGTTGACGAAGCTCATGGCCGCCAGGCCGCGGGTCAGCTCGTATTCTTCAACCTTGCCGTTGTTGGTGGCGCCCACATCGGCCGGCGGAATCGCGCCGGCCTTGCGCAGCTTGTCCCACAGGTCAAACCAGGCCGCCACGTCGTCACGGGTGAAGGCGGCTTTGCCCTCCGCGGTATAGAGCATCTTGCCGCGCTGGTTCAGCCATTGCTCGAAGCCCTGCTCCCAGCGGCTGTTGTCGCTGGCGCCCCAGTATTTGCCGGGGTTGATCTTGGAAATGTCGGTGGTGATCTTGGTGAAGTCGTCCCAGGTCCAGTTGATGTCTATGGACTTGACGCCAACTTTCTCCAGCATAGCGGTGTCGTAGACCATAGCCTTGGAGTTGGAGCCCAGGTTCACGCCGTACAGCTTGCCGTCCACCTTGCCGCCGTCTTTTTCCTGCGGGCTGAAATCGGCCAGCGGTAGCAGCTTGTCGAGTGGCAGCAGGGTTTCACGACGCGCGTATTCAAACAGATAGCGGTAGTCCATCTGGATCAAATCGGGCGCATTGCCGCCAGCGGTCTGCGTGCCTAGCTTGGTCCAGTAGTCACCCCAACCCAGGGACTCGGCCGCGATCTGGGTGCCGCTCTTCTTGCTGTAGGTGTCCAACAGCAATTTGGTGCGTTTGTCGCGGTCCGGGTTGCCCCACCAGAAGCAGCGCAGGCGGGTGGCTTGCGCCTGGGCCAGCAAGGGGTTCAAGCCGAATGCAGCCGTTGCAGCAGCGGCAGTGGCTCCAAATTGACGACGGGTGAAAAGTGCCATAACCGCTAGCTCCTATAAAACAGGGAATGCGCGAATAGTTAACTCAATGGTGAATTATGAAATCGCACCCAGCCCCTGTAAATGGGCCGAAACCGTCAATCTCTCAGGACATACCCTAGGACCACATCGCAGATGTGCGACAGCCTTTCGCTGTGCGCCTTGGTGGCCATCAGATCGCGGCCAAAGATGGCCGACAAGGTGTAGTGATTGGACAAATAGAAGTACGACAGGCTGGCGATCGAGATGTAGAGCTGCACCGGGTCGATACCACCGCGGAACACCCCATCAGCCCGGCCGCGCTCCAGGATGTCGCCCAGGTCCTGCACCAGGGGCGAATTCAACTCGCGGATGCGGGAAGACTGGATCAGATGGCGTGCCTGGTGCAGGTTCTCGCTGTTCAGCAAAGTAATGAACTCCGGGTGGGCGATGTAGTATTCCCAGGTGAATTCGGTCAAACGGCGGATGGCTTTGGCCGGTTCCAGATCGGCCAGGTGTAGCTGGCGTTCGGCATCGCGGATATCGGCATAGGTACGCTCCAGCACCGCCAGAAACAGCTCGTCCTTGCTGGTGAAGTAGTAGTAGATCAGGCGCTTGTTGAGCTGGGCGTTTTCAGCGATCCGGTCGACCCGCGCACCGGCAAATCCATAGCGCGAAAACTCGTCGCGGGCTGCCGCCAGAATGGCCAGCTGCGAGCGATCGGCATCGCGGGAACGGGGCTCTACCGTGGTTACTGGAGTGTCTGCCATAAGGTCCAACCAAGAGTAAGGTGGGGTGGATATGCGCCCGCTGCACAGCAGCTTGGAACGTCGTTTACCTGGATTCTATTCACTAATTAGTTAAATGCAGCTATGATTTAAGCGCAAGCTTCCGTCCTTGGGTGCGCCAGCACACCGGTCCACCGCAAAGGTTTATCCACCCGCTGCAGCCACGCTGCGGCAGCACACCCCTTTTGCACCATGGTCAAAAAACGCCACGCGTTTGTCGGCACCGGCGGACGCGCTCTGAGCTTCATCGAACCGCTGGTCACGGCCTATGCCGAGCAGAACGAGCTGGTTGCCATCTGCGACTTGAGCCCGGCCCGCATGGCCTATTACAACCAGCTGCTGGCCGGCGAGATCGGCTACCACGCGGTGCCCGCCTATACAGCCGACCGCTTCGACGCCATGCTGCGCGAGCAAAAACCCGACGAGGTCTTCGTCTGCACCCAGGACTCGGCCCACCACGACTACATCGTGCGCGCGCTGCTGGCCGGCTGCGACGTGATCACCGAAAAACCCATGACCACCGACGCCGCCAAATGCCATGCGATCCTGGAGGCCGTCAAAGCCAGCGGACGCCGGGTGCGGGTGGCGTTCAACTACCGCTGGGCGCCGTTCCGCACCAAGGTCAAGGAGCTGATTGCCAGCGGTGTGGTTGGCAAGATCCACTCGGTGAATCTGGAATACCTGCTGGACACCAACCACGGCGCCGACTACTTCCGCCGCTGGCATGCGCAGATCGAGAATTCCGGCAGCCTGCTGGTGCACAAGAGCACCCATCACTTCGACCTGGTGAACTGGTGGCTGGACGCGATTCCGCAGCAGGTGTTTGCCTACGGCGACCTGGTGTTCTACGGCAAACAAAACGCCATCGCCCGCGGCGACGAAAAGCTGACCCGCTACGCCCGCTACACCGGCGTGCCCGAGGCCCAGGACGACCCGTTCTACCTGGACCTGAACGAGAGCGAGTCCTTCCGCGGCCTGTACCTGGCGGGCGAGGCCGACTCCGGCTACCTGCGCGACCAGAATGTGTTCCGCGACGGCATCACCATCCCCGACCAGATGTCGCTGAATGTGCGCTACCGTACCGGCCAGGTACTGACCTACTCCCTGGTGTGCTACAGCCCGCGCGAAGGCATGCGCGTGACCTTCAACGGCGACCGCGGCCGCATCGAATACCACGAGTTCATCGGCACCCACATGAACCGCGCGGTCAGCCCCAAGAACTGGAAGATCGAAGAAAAGCCCGGCGCCGAGGCCGAAGGCGAGTGGATACGCGTGTTCCCTCACTTCCAAAGCAGCTACGTGGTGCCGATGCCGGAGATCCGCGCGGCCCATGGCGGTGCGGATGAAATTCTGAACGCCCATTTCTATGGCCCGCCGCAAGCGCCCGACGCCTGGGGCCGCACCGCTGGGCACGAGCAAGGCGCAGCCTCCATCGCCGTGGGCATCGCGGGCGTGCAGTCCATGCAGTCCAATCTGCCGGTGAACATCAATGACGTGGTGGCCTTGCCACCCCAGGCACGACGCCTGTCCGAGCTTATATAGCCAAACAGGCCTCTGGCGCAGATACAACAAGGGCCTGCAGCTATTATTTATATAGCTGCAGGCCCTTGCGTGCAATCAGTAGGAGAACCGTTGCCAGCCCTCCCCCACCCAACCGTTTAAGCGGCGGCGGTATCTTTCACCGTGTCGGCCAGATCCGTGTAGTCCTTCACTTGGTCAAAGTTCAGGTACTGGTAGATCTTGGCGCTGTCTTTGGTCAGCACGCCCATGTCGGCCATGTATTCGGCCTTGGTGGGGATGCGGCCCAGCTTGGAGCAGATAGCGGCCAACTCGGCCGAGCCCAGGTAAACATTGCTGTTCTTGCCCAGACGGTTCGGGAAATTGCGGGTCGAGGTGGAGAACACGGTAGCGCCCTCTTTCACCTGCGCCTGGTTGCCCATGCACAGGCTGCAGCCCGGCATTTCCATGCGCGCGCCGGCCGAGCCGAGCACGCCGTAATGGCCTTCTTCGGACAGCTGCTTGGCATCCATCTTGGTCGGCGGTGCCATCCACAGCTTGACGGGGATGTCGCGCTTGTTTTCCAACAGCTTGGAGGCTGCGCGGAAATGGCCGATGTTGGTCATGCAGGAGCCGATGAAGACTTCATCGATCTTGCTGCCTTCGACTTCAGCCAGGGTCTTCACGTCGTCCGGGTCGTTCGGGCAGGCCACGATAGGTTCGTGGATGTCGGCCAGGTCGATCTCGATCACGGCAGCGTATTCGGCATCGGCATCGCCGTGCATCAGCTCGGGGTTCGCCAGCCAGGCTTCCATCGCCTTGATGCGGCGGTTGATGGTGCGCACGTCGGAATAGCCAGTGGCAATCATCCACTTCAGCATGGTGATGTTGCTGTTGATGTACTCGATGATCGGCTCTTTGTTCAGGTGCACGGTGCAGCCGCCAGCGGAACGCTCGGCAGACGCATCGCTCAACTCAAACGCTTGCTCGACCTTCAGGTTGGGCAGGCCTTCGATTTCCAGGATGCGGCCGGAAAAGATGTTCTTCTTGCCTTGCTTGGCCACCGTCAGCAAACCGGCCTTGATGGCGTACAGAGGAATCGCGTTCACCAGATCCCGCAGGGTGATGCCAGGCTGCATTTCGCCCTTGAAACGTACCAGCACGCTCTCGGGCATGTCCAAAGGCATCACGCCCGTGGCCGCACCGAACGCCACCAGACCGGAGCCGGCGGGGAAGCTGATACCGATGGGGAAGCGGGTGTGGCTGTCGCCGCCGGTGCCCACCGTGTCGGGCAACAGCATGCGGTTCAGCCAGCTGTGGATGATGCCGTCACCGGGACGCAGGGGCACGCCGCCACGGGTGCTCATGAAGTCGGGCAGTTCGTGGTGCATCTTCACATCCACGGGCTTGGGGTAAGCAGCGGTGTGGCAGAAGGATTGCATCACCAGGTCGGCGCTGAAGCCCAGGCAGGCCAGGTCTTTCAGCTCGTCGCGGGTCATGGGGCCGGTGGTGTCTTGCGAGCCGACCGAGGTCATCTTGGGTTCGCAGTAGGTGCCAGGACGCACGCCTTGACCGGCGGGCAAACCGCAAGCGCGGCCGACCATCTTCTGCGCCAGGGTGAAACCCTTCTTGGTATCGGCCGGGTTTTGCGGCAGGCGGAACAAGGTGCTGACGGGCAGACCCAGAGCTTCACGCGCCTTGGCGGTCAGGCCGCGGCCGATGATCAGCGGAATCCGGCCACCGGCGCGCACTTCGTCAAACAGAACTTCGCTCTTCAGCTTGAACTCGGCAATCACCTTGCCATCTTTCAGCGCCTTGCCTTCATAGGGCAGCAGCTCGACCACATCGCCCATGGCCATCTGGCTCACGTCCAGCTCGATCGGCAGCGCGCCCGAGTCTTCCATGGTGTTGTAGAAAATCGGGGCGATCTTGGCACCCAGGCACACGCCACCGAAACGCTTGTTCGGCACAAAGGGAATGTCTTCGCCGGTGAACCACAGCACCGAGTTGGTAGCCGACTTGCGGCTGGAGCCGGTGCCTACCACGTCGCCCACGTAGGCCACCAGGTTGCCCTTGGCGCGCAGGTCTTCCAGGAACTTGACCGGGCCGCGCTTGCCATCTTCTTCCGGGGTGATGCCGGGGCGGGCATTCTTGTGCATCGCCAGGGCGTGCAGCGGAATGTCGGGGCGGCTCCAGGCGTCGGGCGCAGGCGACAGGTCGTCGGTGTTGATTTCGCCGGCCACCTTGAAGATGCTGACAGTGATGCTCTTGGGCACTTCGGGGCGGCTGGTGAACCATTCGGCATCGGCCCAGCTTTGCAGCACGGCCTTGGCGTAGGTATTGCCCTTTTCGGCTTTTTCCTGCACGTCATGGAACTGGTCAAACATCAGCAGGGTTTTCTTCAACCCATCGGCAGCAGCAGAGGCCACGCTGGCAGCAGAGTCGTCCAGCAGGTCGATCATGGGGCTGATGTTGTAGCCGCCCAGCATGGTGCCCAGCAGTTCGGTGGCTTTTTCACGCGAGATCAGCGGGCATTTTTCGGTGCCGTGGGCCACAGCAGCCAGGTAGCTGGCCTTGACCTTGGCGGCATCGTCCACACCAGCCGGAATGCGGTGGGTGATCAGATTCAGCAGGTTGGCTTCTTCGCCTGCAGGCGGGTTCTTCAGCAGCTCGATCAGCTCGCCGGTCTGCTTGGCAGACAGCGGCAAGGGCGGGATGCCGAGCGCAGCGCGTTCGGATACATGGGCGGCATAGGCTTGCAACATGGTTTTCTCCTGGTTCAAAAATCGTGGGGGCAGCGGGTGGATTCGTTTTACGGGGTGGTGGTCGCGGCCGGTGCCGAGGCCGGCTCTACCGGCGGCTTGGCAGGCGCGTCGAACATGCTCTGGGCGGGCTTGGTCTTCAGCATCTCGGCTACCGCGACCTGCTCGGGGCTCTGGCATTCGTCGGCCAGGCGCTGGCCCAGCTTCTGGTTCATCAGCATCGATTTATTGCCCAGCTGCAGCCAGACGGCGCCGGCTTTCTTGTCTTCCAGGCGGATGGCGCCGGTGCTGGTGGCCACCGGGAACATGCGGTATTTGAGGTTTTTCACCTGCACATTGAAGTAGCCGGGGTACTTGGCATCGGCCACCAGGGTGACGGATGCGCCGAGTTCGCAGGGCACGGTGCCGACTTGCACGCGCTCGGCAATCGCCATTTCGGCCGGGGTCAAAGCCTCTTCGGCGGCTTCAATACCGGCTGCGACGTTCTTGGCGGCGCTTTTGAGCTGGATGCGGCTGCTGGTGGGCTTGGCTGCTTCTTTGGGCGCGGCCTTGGCAGCGGCGGCCTTGACGGGAGGTTTCTTGGGCGCGTCCTGCGCCATTACCAGGCCAGAAGCCAGTGCCCAGACGGCGGCGGTCAAAATCAGTTTCATAGTGTCTCTGTTGTAGATAACGGTAGAGCTGCTGCCGGCTGGAAATACACCGCCATCTCGGGCGGCAGTGCGCGCCCGGTTTGGTGGGCACGCTCCAGCAGCTGCCAAAAATAACGGTAGCTCGCACGGTCGTGCAGCTGCCCGGCGAAAGCAATTGGCGCCCAATCGGCGCGGATGGCGGCGGCGATGATTTGCGCCGCAGCCTCCACTTCGGATTCGGCAGGAGAAAACGCCGCCAGAATGGGGCGGATCTGGCCCGGATGGATGCTCCACATGCGGGTGAAACCCAGGGTGCGGGCGGCGCGCTCGGCGGCGGCCTGCAAGGCCTGGGTGTCGTTGAACTCGGTCACCACACAGTGCGACGGCACCTTGCCGTGCGCATGGCAGGCGGAGGCGATCTCCAGCTTGGCGCGCAGCACCAGCGGGTGGCTGAACTGGCCGGCCACGCCCATGGCCTCGGCCGGAATCGCACCGCCGTGGCTGGACACAAAATCCATCAGGCCAAAGCTCATGGACTGCACCCGCGGCTGCGCAGCAATCTCGAAGGCCCGGTGCACGGCGGCCGACGACTCTATCAAAACATGTAGCGGCAGATGCAGGGCAGACGCGCGCTGCAGGGCTTTTTCGACCTGAAGAATATCGCGCACCGACTCGATCTTCGGCACCATGATGTGGGTCAGGCGCTGCCCGGCCTGGCCGGCGATGACGGCAATGTCCTGCTCAAAAGCCGGATGGTCCACGGGATGCACGCGCACCGCGACCCGGGCTTCGGGTGCGGCGGCCAGCGCCAGGGCCACGACCATTGCGGCGTGCTCGGCCTCGCCGCCGACAGGTGCACCATCTTCGCAGTCCAGGGTCACGTCGAACACGCAGGCCCCGAACTCCTCGGTCATTTCGGCCTGCAATTGCAGGCTTTTGCGCATCCGCGCTTCAACGCCGCTGTAGTGGTCGCAGACCGGGAGGACAGCCTCCGCAGCCTGGGCACCCAGCAGAATTTCGCGTGGATGCTGCATGGTTTACAGCAGGTGGGCGACGCCGGCTTGCTCGTCTTGCAGTTCTTTGAGGGTGATGTTGATGCGCTCTTGCGAGAAAGCATCGACGTCCAGGCCTTCGACCACCTTGTATTCGCCGCCTTCGCAGGTCACGGCAAAGCCGAACATGGTGTCCTCGGGGATACCGTACTGGCCGTCCGATGGGATGCCCATGGTGACCCACTTGCCGTTGGTGCCCAGGGCCCAGTCGCGCATGTGGTCAATGGCAGCGTTGGCGGCCGAGGCAGCGGAAGACACGCCACGGGCGGCGATGATGGCCGCGCCGCGCTTGCCCACGGTGGGCAGGAAGGTGTCTTTGTTCCAGACTTCGTCGTTGATCAGGGTCTTGACGCTTTCGCCGTTGATGGTGGCGAAACGGTAGTCGGCGTACATCGTGGGCGAGTGGTTGCCCCAGACGGTCAGCTTTTCAATGTCGGCCACAGCCTTGCCGGTCTTGGCAGCGATCTGGCTCAGCGCGCGGTTGTGGTCCAGGCGCAGCATGGCGGTGAAGTTCTTGCGTGGCAGATCCGGCGCGCTCTTCATGGCGATGTAGGCATTGGTGTTGGCAGGGTTGCCGACCACCAGCACCTTGACATTGCGGCTGGCCACGGCGTTCAGGGCCTTGCCTTGGGCTGTGAAGATTTCAGCATTCACGGCCAGCAGTTCGGCACGTTCCATGCCCGGGCCGCGGGGGCGCGAACCGATCAGCAATGCGTAGTCCACGTCCTTGAACGCAGCCAGAGGGTCGCTGTGCGCTTCGATGCCCACCAGCAGCGGGAACGCGCAGTCTTGCAATTCCATAATCACGCCCTGCAGCGCTTGCTGGGCCTTTTCTACGGGCACTTCCAGCAGACTCAACACCACGGGCTGGTCTTTGCCCAGCATTTCGCCAGAAGCGATACGGAACAGGATGGCGTAACCAATTTGACCTGCGGCACCGGTAACGGCTACGCGAACGGGCTTTTTGCTCATGGGGAAAACTCCAGGAAGTGTTGAAAAGGGGATGTATGTGCGCCCTAGCCAGTCGCCGGGCAGCAGAAAACAGCCTAGGAGTTTACTCTCGAAAACCCGTAAGCGTCAATTTGTCTTATGTCTTATATAAGATATGATTCGGCTCACATTAAGTTACCGTAGCCAACCCCCTGCCTGCCCCGCCTGACCATGGCCCACATCGTCCCCTCCTCTGCAGATACCCCGCTGACAGGTACTGAGCCTGCTACCAGCTCCGCCGCATCTGCATCGGCGCTGACGCCGGCCTTCAGTCCGCTGTACCAGCAGATCAAGGGGCTGATCCTGCAAAGCCTGCAGTCCGGCGAATGGAAGCCCAGCGAGTCCATTCCCAGCGAGATGGACCTGGCAGCCCGCTACCGGGTCAGCCAGGGCACGGTCCGCAAGGCCATCGACGAACTGGCGGCCGACAACCTGCTGGTGCGCCGCCAGGGCAAGGGCACGTTTGTGGCCACCCATGCCGCGCAGCACATGCCTTACCGCTTCCTGAAGCTGATGCCCGACCAGGGCAACACCACCAGCGAAGGCCCGGCACAGCGCGACATCATCGACTGCAAGCGCCTGCGCGCCAGCGCCGACATTGCCAGGGCCCTGGCCCTGCGCACCGGCGATGCGGTGCTGCAGGTACGCCGCGTGCTGTCATTCAAGAGCAACGGCGTCTTCGTACCCACGATTCTGGAAGACCTGTGGCTGCCGGGGGGGCCGTTCAAGGGGTTGACGGCCGAGCGCTTATCCACCTACCAGGGCGCGATGTACGCACTGTTTGAAACCGAATTTGGCGTCCACATGGTGCGGGCTGAAGAAAAAATCCGTGCCGTGCACCCCGATGCCAGCCAGGCCAGCCTGCTCAAGGTCGGCCCCAGCGCCCCGCTGCTCAGCGTGGAGCGCATTGCCTACACCTACAACGACGTTCCCATGGAGTTACGGCGCGGCTTATACAACACCCACAGCCACCACTACCACAATGAACTAAGTTGAAGCCTATTTTGCTGTGGCTTAAACCCGATTGCTGCATTGCAATAGAATTTTGGGCTGCAGCCGTACGAAGAATTACAACGCAGTAACACACCACGAAAGCGCATCTATGTCAGAGCTAGCCTCCACCACCCGCACCAAACGGCCCGAATTTCGCAACATTAACGCCCTCACGGATCTGCCTACTTATCGCCTTCCACCCGCTGGCTGGGTTTCAATCCTGCACCGGGTCAGCGGCGTCATCATGTTCCTGCTGATGCCTTTCATCATCTGGATGTTCGACACCTCGGTCTCCAGCGAAATTTCGTTTGCCAAGTTCAAAGCGGTGTTCAACATCGGTGCTGGTTTTGTGCCCGGCTTCCTCTTCAAACTGGTAGCTTTGGCATTGATCTGGGCCTATCTGCACCACTTCATCGCCGGTCTGCGCCATCTGTGGATGGACACCAACCACGACGCAGTGACCAAGGAATTCGGCGCCTCCAGCGCCAAGTTCACGCTCGCGCTGAGCATCGGACTGACCCTGGTGCTGGCAGCCAAGCTGTTCGGCCTGTACTAATTTATCCCGGAGCATTTGAACCATGTCGGTTAATTACGGATCCAAACGCGTCGTCACCGGCGCCCATTACGGCTTGCGCGACTGGTTGGCGCAGCGCGTTACCGCAGGCATCATGGCCTTGTTCACCGTGGTCGTACTGGCCCAGCTGCTGCTGGCCAAAGGCCCGATCGGCTACGACATCTGGGCCGGTATCTTCGCTGCGCAATGGATGAAGATCGTCACCTTTTCGGTGATCATCGCCCTGCTGTACCACGTGTGGGTGGGCATGCGCGATGTCTGGATGGACTACGTGACCTCGATGGTCTGGCTGCGTTTGCTGCTGCAAATCTTCACGCTGGTGTGGCTGGTCGGCTGCGCCGGCTGGGCGATCCAAGTGCTGTGGCGCCTGTGATCTACGTTTGACACTAGAAACAACAAAATGACTTATACCAAAGCCCACATTTCCAAGCGTAAATTTGATGTCGTGATCGTCGGAGCCGGTGGCTCGGGCATGCGCGCCGCACTCGAATTGTCCAAAGCCGGCCTGAACGTGGCCTCGCTGTCCAAAGTGTTCCCCACCCGCAGCCACACCGTGGCTGCCCAAGGCGGCGTCAGCGCCTCGCTGGGCAATATGTCGGAAGACAACTGGCACTACCACTTCTACGACACCATCAAGGGTTCCGACTGGCTGGGCGACCAGGACGCCATCGAATTCATGTGCCGCGAAGCACCCAAGGTGGTGTATGAGCTGGAACACTTCGGCATGCCGTTCGACCGCAACCCTGACGGCACGATTTACCAGCGCCCGTTCGGCGGCCACACCGCCAACTACGGCGAAAAGCCTGTGCAGCGCGCCTGCGCCGCGGCCGACCGTACCGGCCACGCAATGCTGCACACCCTGTACCAGCAAAACGTCAAGGCCAAGACCAACTTCTTCGTTGAATGGATGGCCCTGGACCTGATCCGAGACGAAGCCGGCGACGTGGTCGGCGTGACCGCCCTGGAAATGGAAACCGGTGACCTGCACATCCTGCAAGCCAAGACCGTGCTGCTGGCCACCGGAGGCGCAGGCCGCATCTTCGGTGCCTCCACCAATGCCTTCATCAACACCGGCGACGGCCTGGGCATGGCGGCGCGTGCCGGCATCGCCTTGCAGGACATGGAGTTCTGGCAGTTCCACCCCACCGGCGTGGCCGGTGCTGGCGTGCTGCTGACCGAAGGCTGCCGCGGCGAAGGCGCGATTTTGCTGAACAGCAATGGCGAACGCTTCATGGAGCGCTATGCGCCCACCTTGAAAGACTTGGCCCCCCGCGACTTCGTGTCGCGCTGCATGGACCAGGAAATCAAGGAAGGCCGTGGCTGCGGTCCCAACAAGGACTACATCCTGCTCAAGCTGGACCACCTGGGCGCCGACACCATCCACAAGCGCCTGCCCTCGGTGTATGAGATCGGCGTCAACTTCGCCAATGTCGACATCACCAAGGAACCGATTCCCGTGGTGCCCACCATCCATTACCAGATGGGCGGCGTGCCAACCAATATCCACGGCCAGGTCGTGGAGCAAAAAGACGGCATCAACAACTCCGTGGTCAACGGCTTGTACGCCGTGGGCGAATGCGCCTGCGTCAGCGTGCACGGCGCGAACCGCCTGGGCACCAACTCGCTGCTCGACCTGCTGGTGTTCGGCAAGGCCGCTGGCCGCCACATCGTCGAGTTCAACCAACGTAACAAAGAGCACAAGCCGCTGCCAGAAACAGCGGCCGACCGCACCCTGGCACGCCTGAACCAGCTGGACGAATCTACCGACGGCACCTACTCGCAAGACGTGGCCGGCGACATCCGCGCGGCCATGCAACTGCATGCCGGCGTGTTCCGCACCCAGGAAAGCATGGACCAAGGCGTGGAAAAGATAGCCGCCATCCGCAAGCAAGTGGCCAACATCACGCTGCAAGACAAGTCCAAGATCTTCAATACCGCCCGGATTGAAGCCCTGGAAGTGGACAACCTGATCGAAGTCGCCCAGGCCACCATCGTGTCCGCCGCCGCCCGCCGCGAATGCCGTGGCGCGCATACGGTGTACGACTACGAACACCCGGCCGACCACGCCGAATTCCCGTTGGGCCGCAACGACAAGGAGTGGATGAAACACACCCTGTGGTACAGCGCCGAAAACCGCTTGGACTACAAGCCGGTCAACCTCCAGCCCCTGACGGTTGCCAGCGTGCCGCCCAAAGTCCGGACTTTCTAAGCCCAGCCGCCCCACGAGAACAAAACCATGACCAAACGTACCTTCCAAATCTACCGCTACGACCCGGACAAGGATGCCAAGCCCTACATGCAGACCATCGAGATCGAACTCGACGGCCACGAACGCATGCTGCTGGACGCGCTGATCAAGCTCAAGCAGCAAGACCCGACGCTGTCGTTCCGCCGCTCCTGCCGCGAAGGCGTGTGCGGCTCGGACGCGATGAACATCAACGGCAAGAACGGTCTGGCCTGCCTGACCAATATGCTGACCCTGCCGGGCACCATCGTGCTCAAGCCGCTGCCTGGCCTGCCTGTGATCCGCGACCTGATCGTCGACATGACCGACTTCTTCAAGCAGTACAACTCGATCAAGCCCTACTTGGTAAACGAAAGCCTGGCGCCCGAGCGCGAGCGCCTGCAAAGCCCGGAAGAACGCGAAGAGCTGAACGGCCTGTACGAGTGCATTCTGTGCGCCAGCTGCTCCACCAGCTGCCCCAGCTTCTGGTGGAACCCAGACAAGTTCGTCGGCCCCGCCGGCCTGCTGCAAGCCTACCGCTTCATCGCCGACAGCCGCGACGACAGCACTGCGGCCCGCCTGGACAACCTGGAAGACCCGTACCGCCTGTTCCGCTGCCACACCATCATGAACTGCGTGGACGTCTGCCCCAAGGGCCTGAACCCCACCAAGGCCATCGGCAAGATCAAAGAGCTGATGGTTCGGCGCGCCATCTAAGGATTCTGGGTGCAGCTACCGATCGACTCCACCGAAACCGCAGCCCCGGCGGGCTCGGATCTGCTCGGTGAACGGGCTCTGAGCAAACTGCGCTGGCGCTGCCGCCGCGGTTTGCTGGAGAACGATATCTACATCGAAAGCTTCTTCCAGAAGTTCGCCGCCACCCTGACCGTCAGTCAGGGGCAAGCATTAAGCGATCTAATGGAATTGAGTGACAACGATTTGTTGGACCTGCACCTGGCACGCAAGCCGCTTGCGCAGGTGGAGCCCGCGCTGGACCGCAGCGAGGTGCATGAAGTTTTGAGTATGTTGAGAAACCGCTGAAAGGGCAATGAAATGAAGTTAGCAGATAACAAAGCCACCCTGTCGTTCAGTAACGGCAGCCCGAGTGTGGATCTACCGGTGTACCAGGGCAACGTGGGGCCGGATGTCGTGGATATCCGCAAGCTCTATGCCCAGACCGGCATGTTCACCTACGACCCGGGTTTCCTGTCCACCGCCTCGTGTCAATCCGCCATCACCTACATCGATGGCGACAAGGGCGAGTTGCTGTACCGCGGCTACCCCATCGAGCAGCTGGCCACCAACTGCGACTTCATGGAAACCTGCCACCTGCTGCTGTACGGTGAGCTGCCCAACCCCACACAAAAAGCCGACTTCACCAAGCTCGTGACCAACCACACCATGGTCAACGAGCAGATGCAGTTCTTCCTGCGCGGTTTCCGCCGTGATGCCCACCCGATGGCCATCATGACCGGCCTGGTCGGCGCCCTGTCGGCCTTCTACCACGACAGCACCGACATCACGAACCCACAGCACCGTGAAATCGCCGCGATCCGCCTGATCGCCAAGATGCCAACGCTGGTGGCCATGGCCTACAAGTACACCATCGGCCAGCCCTACATGTACCCGAAGAACAACCTGAGCTACGCAGGCAACTTCTTGCACATGATGTTTGCCACGCCCTGCGAAGAATATGTCGTCAGCCCGGTGCTGGAACGCGCGCTGGACCGCATCTTCACGCTGCACGCCGACCACGAGCAAAACGCCTCCACCTCGACCGTGCGCCTGTGCGGCTCGTCGGGCACCAACCCGTTCGCGGCGATTGCTGCCGGCGTAGCCTGCCTCTGGGGCCCAGCCCACGGCGGCGCCAATGAAGCCTGCCTGAACATGCTGACCGACATCCAGAAGATGGGCGGCGTGGCCAAGGTTGGCGAGTTCATGGAAAAGGTCAAGGACAAGAACTCCGGCGTCAAGCTGATGGGTTTTGGCCACCGCGTGTACAAGAACTACGACCCGCGCGCCAAGCTGATGCAAGAGACCTGCAAGGAAGTGCTGGCCGAGCTGGGCCTGGAAAACGACCCACTGTTCAAGCTGGCCATGGCGCTGGAAAAGATCGCCCTGGAAGACGACTACTTCGTGTCGCGCAAGCTCTACCCGAACGTCGACTTCTACTCCGGCATCGTGCAGCGCGCCATCGGCATCCCGACTCCGCTGTTCACCGCTGTGTTCGCCCTGGCCCGCACCTCGGGCTGGATCGCCCAGCTGAATGAAATGATCGGCGACCCCGAGTACAAGATCGGCCGCCCACGCCAGCTGTTCACCGGCTCCGAAAAGCGCGACGTCAAGCCTATCGCCACGCGCTAAGCCGCCCGGCCCCCAAGAACCCGCCCGCAGCAGTGCCGGCGGGTTTTTTCATGCTCGAACGCATTGCTACATTTTAAATAGCTGCTAGCGCAGGCAGTATCTGGGCTAGAGCCCTAAAACCTATAAATTCACCGGTTGTTGGTAACGATGGCTGGCATCGCCATTTCAGATGGCAAACAGCAATTAAAAGCGAGAAAATACCCAAGCCATCGCACCAGACGATGACCCACCCCGATGCAACCCACTGAACGCAACTTCGCCCGCCGCATGGACCTGACCTCGCTACAGCTGTTTGTCGCGGTGTGCGAGCTCGGCAGCATAGGCAGGGCGGCGGAACGCGAGTTCATCGCCGCATCGGCCGTCAGCAAGCGTCTGAGCGACCTGGAAGCCACCCTGGCCACGCCGCTGCTGGTGCGACATACCCGCGGTGTCGACCTGACCCCGGCCGGCGAGAGCCTGCTGCACCATGCGCGCTCCATGCTCTACAGCCTGGAGAAGATGCAGGGCGAGCTCAGCGAATACGCGTTCGGCGTGCGCGGCCATGTGCGCATCCACGCCAGCATCTCGGCCGTGGTGCAGTTCCTGCCCGAAGACCTGGGCGCCTTCATCCGCGAGCATGCGCAGGTGAAGATCGACCTGGAGGAGCACCTGAGCTCCGAAGTCGTGCGCGCAGTGCAGGAAGGCGCGGCCGACCTGGGCATCTGCAATACCGCCGACGGCGTGGGCGCGCTGCAGACCCGGCCCTATCGGCAAGACAATTTGGTATTAATAGTGCCTGCAGAGCATATTCTGTCTGCGCAAGCTGCTATACATTTTGAAAAAACTCTGGATTTCGACCATGTGGGCCTGCAGGCCACCAGCTCGATCTACCTGGCGATGCACCGCGCCGCCGCCGAACAGGGCCGCAGCATCAAGCTGCGCATCCATGTGGCCGGCCTCGACGCGATGTGCCGCATGATTGCCAACGGCCTGGGCATCGGTGTGATGCCGCAGCGCGCCTTCGAGCTGATGCATGGCACCGGCCAGCTGGTCGCCGTGCCCCTGAAAGACCCCTGGGCCACGCGCCAGATTGAGCTGGTGGCGCGCGATTTCTCCACCCTACCCGTCACAGCGCGGCTGCTGCTGGACCACCTCAGCCCCCGCCCAGAAGCATAAAATTGAATTCCACGAAAGAAGCACCCATGGCACGCACTCTGTACGACAAGATCTGGGACGAACACGTCGTCCACACCGAAGACGATGGCACGACCATCCTCTACATCGACCGCCACCTGGTCCATGAAGTGACCAGTCCGCAGGCTTTTGAAGGCCTGCGCCAGGCCGGCCGTAAGGTCTGGCGCATCAGCTCCATCGTCGCCACTGCTGACCACAACACGCCCACCACCGGCTGGGAGCTGGGCTACGACGGCATCACCGACCCGATCAGTAAAGAGCAGATCACCACGCTGGACGCCAACATCGCCGAATCCGGCTCGGCGGCCTACTTCCCGTTCATGTCCAAACGCCAGGGCATCGTGCACGTCATCGGCCCTGAAAATGGCGCCACGCTACCGGGCATGACCGTGGTCTGCGGCGACTCGCACACCTCCACCCACGGCGCATTTGGCGCGCTGGCCCACGGCATCGGCACCAGCGAAGTCGAGCATGTGATGGCCACGCAAACCCTGCTGGCCAAGAAGGCCAAGAACATGCTGGTCAAGGTAGAAGGCACGCTGCCCAAGGGCTGCGGCGGCAAGGACATCGTGCTGGCCATCATCGGCAAGATCGGCACCGCGGGCGGCACCGGCTACACCATCGAATTTGCCGGCGCAGCCATCCGCGCGCTGAGCATGGAAGGCCGCATGACGGTCTGCAACATGGCCATCGAAGCCGGCGCCCGCGCCGGCCTGGTGGCGGTGGACGAAAAGACCATCCACTACGTCAAAGGCCGTTTGCTGGCCCCCAAAGGTGTTGAATTTGATGCCGCTGCCGCCTATTGGCGTACCCTGCACAGCGACCCCGGCGCGCATTTCGACGCCGTGGTCGAGCTGGACGCCAGCCAGATCATTCCGCAAGTCACCTGGGGTACCTCGCCCGAAATGGTGCTGGGCATCGACGGCTTTGTTCCCGATCCCGAAAAGGAAAAAGACAGCAACAAGCGCGGCGCCATCGAGCGCGCACTGACCTATATGAACCTGGAGCCCGGCAAGGCGCTGAACGACATCTTCGTCGACAAGGTGTTCATCGGTTCCTGCACCAACAGCCGCATCGAAGACATGCGCGAAGCCGCGGCCGTGGTCAAAAGCCTGGGTCAGAAAATCGCCAAGAACATCAAGCTGGCGATGGTCGTACCGGGCTCCGGCCTGGTGAAAGAACAGGCCGAGCGCGAAGGCCTGGACAAGATCTTCATCGCCGCCGGCTTCGAGTGGCGCGAACCCGGCTGTTCGATGTGCCTGGCCATGAATTCTGACAAACTAGAGCCTGGTGAGCGCTGCGCGTCCACCAGCAACCGCAACTTTGAAGGCCGCCAGGGTGCGGGAGGTCGCACGCACCTGGTCAGCCCGGCCATGGCGGCGGCAGCCGCCGTACATGGCCACTTCGTCGATGTTCGTCAATTCGCCTGAATCCGGGCTTTTTAATTAGGAAAAAACCATGCAAAAAATCGTGTCCCTGATCGCTATCGCTTTTGTCTTCACCCTGGCTGGTTGCAACACCGTGCGCGGCGTGGGCCAGGACGTGCAAAAAGCCGGTGAAAAACTCGAAGGCGCGGCGTCAAAATAATGCAGAAATTCACCGTATTGCAGGGCCTGGTGGCCCCCATGGACCGGGAAAACGTCGACACCGATGCCATCATTCCCAAGCAGTTTCTCAAGTCGATCCGCAAGACCGGCTTTGGACAAAACCTGTTTGACGAATGGCGCTATCTGGACGCCGGCTTTCCCGGCCAGGACCCCGCCAGCCGCAAGCCCAACCCCGATTTCGTGCTGAACCAGCCACGCTACCAGGGTGCGTCCATACTGTTGGCACGCAAGAACTTCGGCTGCGGCTCATCGCGCGAACACGCGCCCTGGGCGCTCGACCAATACGGTTTTCGCGCCATCATCGCGCCCAGCTACGCCGACATCTTCTTCAACAACAGCTTCAAGAACGGCCTGCTGCCCATCGTGCTGCCCGAACACCAGGTCGCTGAACTGTTCGACGCCTGCCTGGCCTTCCCTGGCTACCAGCTGACGGTAGACCTGGAACGCCAGGTCGTCGTCAAGCCGCAGGGCGACGAGCTGCCCTTTGACGTGCAGGCCTTCCGCAAGTACTGCCTGTTGAACGGCTTCGACGACATCGGCCTGACATTGCGCCAGTCCGACAAGATCAAGGCCTTCGAGGCTGAACGCCTGGCCACCAAACCCTGGCTGGCGCATACCTTGGTCGCTGGTACGTAATACCGTCGAGCTATCAATTCAATAGCTGCTAGCGCATATAGAACCTGCGCTAGCGGCCTATTTCTTATAAATTTCTTTATGACTTCCATGAAAATTGCAGTCCTTCCCGGTGATGGCATCGGCACCGAAATCGTCGCCGAGGCCATCAAGGTACTGGAGGTGCTGGACCTGCCGTTCGAAATGGAATCGGCCTTGGTCGGCGGCACCGCCTATGACGCCCACGGCCACCCGCTGCCCGAAGCCACGCTGAAGCTGGCCAAAGAAGCCGATGCCGTGCTGTTCGGCGCCGTCGGCGACTGGAAGTACGACAAGCTGGAACGCCAGTTCCGCCCCGAGCAAGCCATCCTGGGCCTGCGCAAGAACCTGGGCCTGTTCGCCAACTTCCGCCCGGCCATCTGCTACGAGCAGCTGGTCAGCGCCTCCAGCCTCAAGCCCGAGCTGGTCTCCGGCCTGGACATCCTGATCATCCGCGAACTCACTGGCGACATCTACTTTGGCCAGCCCCGCGGCCGCCGTATCGCGGTGGACGGACACTTCCCCGGCGCGGAAGAAGCCTTCGACACCATGCGCTACAGCCGCCCAGAGATCGAGCGCATCGCCCACGTCGCCTTCCAGGCTGCCCGCAAGCGCAACAAGCGCGTGACCAGCGTGGACAAAAACAATGTGCTGGAAACCTCGCAGCTGTGGAAAGACGTGATGGTCGAGATCGGCACCCAGTACCCGGACGTGGCGCTGGACCACATGCTGGTCGACAACGCCGCCATGCAGCTGGTCAAGGCCCCCAAGAGCTTCGACGTGATCGTCACCGGCAATATGTTCGGCGACATCCTGTCCGACGAGGCTTCGATGCTCACCGGTTCCATCGGCATGCTGCCATCCGCCAGCCTGAACGCGCAGAACCAGGGCCTGTACGAGCCCAGCCACGGCAGTGCCCCCGACATCGCCGGCAAAGGCGTGGCCAATCCATTGGCTACAATACTGTCCGCTGCCATGATGTTACGTTTCTCCCTCCAACAAGCCGACGCTGCCGACCGTATCGAGTCCGCAGTGCAATCCGTGCTGGCTGCAGGCCTGAGAACACCGGACATCTACTCGGCAGGCACGACCAAGGTCGGCACCCAGCAAATGGGCGATGCCGTCGTGGCTGCCATTACCAAGACGACCATTAAAGGCTAAGACTTAGCCCGGTTCGTCACGCCCCTCCCGGCCCGACGAGCCGGGAGAAGAGAAATCAATTTTTCTGAAAGGGCAATGTGATGAAGGTAGGTAATCTCGTAGGTTTGGTGGGCTGGCGCGGCATGGTCGGCTCGGTGCTGATGGACCGCATGCAGGCCGAGGGCGACTTCGGCCTGATCGAGCCGATGTTCTTCTCCACCTCGAACGCCGGTGGCAAGGCCCCCGCGCAAGCCAAGAACGAAACCACGCTGCAAGACGCGTACAACATCGAGGCGCTGAAGCGCTGCGACATCATCCTGACCGCCCAGGGCGGCGACTACACCTCCGAGGTCTACCCCAAGCTGCGCGCTGCCGGCTGGAACGGCCACTGGATCGACGCGGCCTCGACGCTGCGCATGAACGACGACGCCATCATCGTGCTGGACCCGGTGAACCTGCCGGTGATCAAGAACGCCTTGGCCAAGGGCGGCAAGAACTGGATCGGCGGCAACTGCACCGTCAGCTGCATGCTGATGGGCGTGGGCGCGCTGTACAAGGCCGGTCTGGTCGAGTGGATGACCAGCATGACCTACCAGGCTGCCTCCGGCGGTGGTGCCCAGCACATGCGCGAGCTGCTGACGCAGTTCGGCACGCTGAACGCCGAAGTACGCACCCTGCTGGACGACCCCAAGTCGGCCATCCTGGAAATCGACCGCAAGGTACTGGCCAAGCAGCAGAACCTGTCTGCCGCCGAGATCGCCAACTTCGGCGCGCCGCTGGGTGGATCGCTGATCCCCTGGATCGACAAGGACCTGGGCGACGGCTCCAGCAAGGAAGAATGGAAGGGCGGCGCCGAAACCAACAAGATCCTCGGCCAAGGCCCAGGCTTCGGTACCGCCATCACGCCAGTCGACGGCTTCTGCGTGCGCGTCGGTGCCATGCGCTGCCACAGCCAGGCGCTGACCTTCAAGCTGAAGAAAGACGTACCGCTGGCCGACATCGAAGCCATGATCGCCCAAGACAACGAATGGGTGCGCGTGGTGCCGAATACCCGTGAAGCCACGGTGAAAGACCTGACGCCGGTGTCCGTGACCGGCACCATGGGTATCCCGGTCGGCCGCCTGCGCAAGCTGGCGATGGGCCCCGAGTACCTGGGCGCGTTCACTATTGGCGACCAACTCTTGTGGGGCGCGGCCGAACCGCTGCGCCGCATGCTGCGCATTTTGCTGGACGCGTAAGCTCTGATACTTTGATTTACAACCTGCCGCCATTGGCAGGTTGTTGTCGTTTGGTAACATGTAACCCATTGCAACACCGCGGAAATGCGGTGCTCAACCGTGAAAGCCTACATCAGCTTGTCAGCCTAAGACATTGATGCTATGGTACTTTTTCCTATCTTAGTGTCGTAGTGCATGCCCGAATGATGAACAAGAATTTGCCGGTTGACCGCGCCCCAAGCCCTCTTCGTTGCATGACAGCGTTGCGTGGCTGGAAGACATCTGCCGTGACTGCAGCGGTAACTGCGACACTTCTTGGCCTGGCCAGTAGCCAGGCCATGGCGCTTTCGCTGGGACGCATGACCGTGCTGTCTGGCCTGGGTGAACCCTTGCGGGCCGAGATCGAGCTCCCCGACATCACCCCCGAAGAAGCCAGCAGCCTCAAACCCGAGGTTGCGCCGGCAGAAGCCTTCCGCGCGGCAGGCCTGGAATACAACTCGGCGCTGGCCGACCTGCGCATCGTGCTGCAGCGCCGCCCCGATGGCCGCTCGCTGCTGCGCATCAATACCAACCGGGCCGTCAGCGACCCGTTTCTCGACTTGATTTTGCAGGTCAACTGGTCGTCGGGCCGCATCGTCCGCGACTACACCATTCTGCTGGACCCGCCCAGCATGCGCCAACCGCCGGCAGCCGTTACCACGGCACCGCAAGTGCCGCTACCAGCGCCAGCTGCCGCGGCCCGGCCCGTGGCACCTGCAGCGCCCGTGGCTGCGGCCGAGGCTCCAGTGGCTCGCACACCGCCCGCTCCGCGGGCCGCTGCCGCCCCGGCGCCAGCTCCAGCAGCCAAGCCCGCCGCCAGCAACGGACAGGTCACGGTCAAGCCCGGCGACACCGCGAGCAAGATCGTTGCTGCAGCCAAGCCCGCCAATATTTCGCTCGACCAGATGCTGGTCGCGCTGCTGCGCGCCAACCCGAATGCCTTTATCAACGGCAACGTCAACCGCATGCGTACCGGTGCGGTGCTGGACCTGCCCGACAGCACCCAAGCTGGCGCCACACCTCCGGTGGAGGCAACACAGATCATCAATGCCCAAAGCCGCGACTTCAACGCTTTCCGCGGCAAGTTGGCCGGCAGCGTGCCATCGGTGCAAACCGCCGGCGCAGATCGCAAGGCCAGCGGCAAGGTGCAAGCCGAGATCGACGAGAAAAAGCCTTCTGCAGCCACGCCCGACAAGCTGACCTTGTCCAAAGGCGCTCTCAAGAACAAAGCTGCCGAAGACAAGATTGCCCGCGAAAAAGCCGACCAGGAAGCCGCCACCCGGGTAGCCGAGCTGTCCAAGAACATCAACGAGCTGAACAAGCTGGGCGCGTCCTCCGCAGCGGTTGCCGCCAGTGCGGCCAGCGCCCCCGTGGCAGCGCCAACGGTTCCTGTAGCAGTAGCGCCACCACCTGCCGCTGCCAGCGAACCCGCACCCGTTGCATCCGCCGCCGCATCCGCACCGGCCATGGCCGAGCCTGCAGCCTCCGCCGTTCCCGCCGCCCCGATAGCTTCGGCACCGGCCAGCGCAGTCCCGCCCCCTCCTCCACCGCCTGTCGATGATTCCACCGACTGGATGGAAATGCTGCGCGAGAACCAGTTGGTACTGGGTGGCGCCGCCCTGTTGGCACTGCTGGGTGGCTTCGGCCTGTACAGCGCGCGCAAGCGCAAGGAATCGGCCGCTGCAGACAGCTCCTTCCTGGAAAGCCGCATGCAAGCGGACTCGTTCTTTGGTGCCAGCGGTGGCCAGCGTATCGACACCAATGCAGACGACGCCCCCGCGTCCTCTATGTCGTATTCGCCCAGCCAACTGGATGCCGGCAGCGACGTAGACCCGATTGCAGAAGCCGACGTCTACCTCGCCTATGGCCGGGATTTGCAGGCCGAGGAGATCCTCAAGGAAGCCTTGCGCACCAACCCGGATCGCGTAGCCATCCACGCCAAGCTGCTGGAAATCTACGCCAAGCGCCGCGATGTTGCCAACTTCGGCGGCCTGGCCGCCGTTGCCCACGAACTGACCGACGGCCAAGGCCCGGAATGGGAGCGGATTGCCGCCATGGGCCGCGACCTGGACCCCGACAATCGATTGTTCCAATCCAGCGCCCAAGGCTTGGCCGCAGCTGCGGTAGCCAGCCCGGCCTGGATGGAAGACCTGGAAGCCGGCAATACCACCCAGCAAGCCGATCCGGACTCGGAACTCCCAGCCAATAACCTGGACCTGGATCTGGACCTGGACTTCTTGAACAGCGAACTGCCTGCAGATGCAGCGCCCACCGCCCAGGATGCACCCATACAGCCTATCCAACCCACGGTCGACAACGTCGCCTCGCTGACGGTACCAGCCGCCCTGGACCTGCCTGGCTCCGGTGCGGAGATGGACTTTGACGGACTGGACTTCGACCTGGATCTCAGCACCGCCGCTGGCCCGCTGGCGGCGCCTGCTGCGGCCCCGGCAGCACCTGCCAGCCCTGTGGCTGCAGCGGCACCTGCCAATGACACGGGTCCCATCGAATTCGACCTGGGCTCTTTGTCGCTCGACCTGGACGAGGTGCCGCCCGCTGAAGCTGCTGCAGCCCCGGTGGAAGAAATCGACGAAGGCGATCCTTTGGCCACCAAGCTGTCGCTGGCCGAGGAGTTCAACTCTATCGGTGACGAAGACGGCGCACGGGCGCTGGCCGAAGAAGTGCTGGAAGAAGCTACCGGCGCCCTGCGCGCCAAAGCCCAGAAATTCCTGGCCAGCCTGTCTTGATGTGCGGCCCTTTTTTGCTCTGGACGCGGAGCGTCCCGGAGCAAGGGGCTTACTCCATACCTGCCGTGGGAGCATGCCGTGCGTGTGGCCCTAGGCGTTAGCTACAACGGCCAACCGTACGAGGGATGGCAGAGCCAGCTGTCTGGCAACACGGTACAGGACAAACTGGAAGCGGCCTTGGAGGCTTTCAGCCAGCAAAAAGTCTCCACCCTCTGCGCAGGACGCACCGATGCCGGGGTGCATGGCCTGATGCAGGTAGTGCACTTCGACACACCGCTGCAGCGCCCGATTGCGTCCTGGGTGCGCGGCGTAAATGCATTCTTACCCCGCGATATCGCCGTGCAATGGGCCCAGGAAGTACCCGCGAGCTTCCATTGCCGGGCCAGTGCCGTGGCGCGGCGCTATGTCTACGCCCTGCTGGAATCGCCGGTGCGCCCCAGCGTCGAAGGGGGCCGCGTGGGCTGGGTGTACCGCCCGCTGGATCTGTTCGCCATGCAGCAAGCCGCGGCACATCTGCTGGGCGAGCATGATTTCTCGTCCTTCCGGGCCGCCCGCTGCCAGGCCTTGTCGCCGATCAAAACCATGACCCGCCTGGAGATTTCGCGGCGCGGTGTGTACTGGCGCTTCGAGTTTGAGGCCAATGCATTCCTGCACCACATGATCCGCAACCTGATGGGCTGCCTGGTGGTGATAGGCCAGGGCTTCCGGCCGCCGGAATGGATACTCGAAGTGCTGGCCGCGCGCGACCGTAACGCCGCCGCGCCGACCTTTTCGCCCGACGGTTTGTACTTCATGGGACCGGTGTATCCCGCGCACTGGGGCCTGCCAGACCGGACTCCGGCCTATGATTGGCTGCCATGACACCACCTATTTTTCAGCAACGCACCCGTATCAAGATCTGCGGCCTGACCCGCGAAGAAGATGTAGACGCTGCTGTCGCAGCCGGTGCCGATGCGGTCGGCTTTGTGATGTATCCGCCCAGCCCCCGCTATGTGACGCAGCAGCGCGCGGCAGAGCTGGCTAAACGCCTGCCGCCGTTTGTCACACCGGTGTTGCTGTTCGTGAACGCGCTTGCTACAGATGTGATAGCTGCTTGCACAGGTATACCCTGCGCCACAGTGCAATTTCATGGTGAAGAAACCCCGGAGCAGTGTTTTGCTGCAACCGCGCAAGGCACGCGTCCGTTCCTGCGCGCGGCGCGTATCCCCCTGGGTGACAGTGGTAGCTTCAACTTGGTAAAATTCGCGTCCGATTACGCAAAAGCCCAAGCCATCCTGCTCGACGCCCATGTCGAAGGTTTTGGTGGCGGCGGAAAAACATTCAATTGGTCACGTCTTCCTCCAAGCGTCAACTCTCACCTCGTCTTAAGTGGTGGACTCACGCCTGCAAACGTGACCGATGGTATTTTGCAGGTCCGGCCACGCGCTCTGTCGCTGTCCGTTGATGTGAGTTCCGGCGTCGA
The DNA here is from genome assembly GCF_900104385.1 of Rhodoferax sp. OV413. Classification (GTDB taxonomy): domain Bacteria; phylum Pseudomonadota; class Gammaproteobacteria; order Burkholderiales; family Burkholderiaceae_C; genus Rhodoferax_B. The sequence goes on from NZ_FNJA01000003.1 coordinate 279,930, forward strand.
AGTCTCCGCTACCGGAGGGGCAACCCTCAAAGGAGTCAAAGACGCCGAAAAAATCCACCAGTTTGTCGCCGCTGTGCGCGCGGCAGACGCCCAACTTGCAAAGTCACACCATGTCCAATTACCAGCAACCTGATGCTTCAGGCCATTTCGGCATTTACGGCGGAAGTTTTGTATCTGAAACGCTGACCCACGCGATCGAAGAACTGAAAGACGCTTACGCCAAATACCAGCACGACCCGGCCTTCCTGGCCGAGTTCGCCTCGGAACTGGCGCACTTCGTAGGCCGCCCCTCGCCGGTCTACCACGCAGCTCGCACCAGCCGTGAAATGGGCGGCGCGCAGATATTCTTGAAGCGTGAAGACCTGAACCACACCGGCGCCCACAAGGTTAACAACACCATCGGCCAGGCCATGCTCGCCAAGCGCATGGGCAAGCCGCGCATCATCGCCGAGACCGGCGCGGGCCAGCACGGCGTAGCCACGGCTACCATCTGCGCCCGCTACGGCCTGGAATGCGTGGTCTACATGGGCAGCGAAGACGTGAAGCGCCAAAGCCCCAACGTCTACCGCATGAAGCTGCTGGGTGCCACCGTGGTGCCGGTGGAGTCGGGCAGCAAAACCCTGAAAGATGCGCTGAACGAAGCCATGCGCGACTGGGTCGCCAATGTGGACAACACTTTCTACATCATTGGCACGGTGGCCGGCCCGCACCCCTATCCGATGATGGTGCGCGACTTCCAGAGCGTCATTGGCAACGAATGCCTGATGCAGATGCCGGAAATGCTGGCCTCTGCGGGTTGTACCGGTGAACAGCCAGATGCCGTCATCGCCTGCGTCGGCGGCGGCAGCAACGCCATGGGCATCTTCTATCCCTACATCGACCATGCTGCGACCCGCTTGATCGGCGTGGAAGCGGCCGGCGAAGGCCTGGAGTCAGGCAAGCATTCGGCATCGCTGCAAAAAGGCAGTCCCGGCGTGCTGCACGGCAACCGTACCTATCTGCTGCAGGACGCGAATGGCCAGGTGACGGAAACCCATAGCATCAGTGCCGGCCTGGACTACCCCGGCGTCGGCCCGGAGCATGCTTTCCTGAAAGACATTGGCCGCGCGGAATACGTGGGCATTACCGATGCGGAAGCGCTGGAAGCCTTTCACTACTTGTGCCGCACCGAGGGCATCATTCCCGCGCTGGAATCCAGCCACGCCTTTGCCTACGCGATGAAATTGGCCAAGACGATGCGACCAGACCAGTCGATTCTGGTGAATCTGTCCGGCCGAGGCGACAAGGACATTGGCACGGTAGCTGACCTGTCGGGCTCCGATTTCTACGACCGACCATCGATGCGCGGCCTGACCGTCAAAGGTGCTGGTGCCACGCTGAAGGAGGCCGTATGAGCCGCATTACCGACACCTTTGTCCAGCTCAAGAAAGACGGGCGCAAAGCCCTGATTCCTTACGTTACCGCAGGCTTCCCGTATGCCGATATCACCCCCGCATTGATGCACGGCATGGTGGCGGCCGGTGCCGATGTGATCGAACTCGGCATCCCCTTCAGTGACCCCATGGCCGACGGCCCGGTGATCCAGAAGGCTGGCGACAAGGCCTTGTCCTTCGGCATCGGCATGGTCGATGTGCTGGAGATGGTGCGGCAATTTCGCACTGAGGACACCCGTACGCCAGTGGTGCTGATGGGCTACGCCAATCCAGTGGAGCGCTACGACCAGGCACATGGCCAGGATGCGTTCATCAGCCACGCCTCCACAGCGGGGGTAGATGGCGTACTGGTGGTGGACTACCCGCCAGAAGAATGCGTGGACTTTGCCGCCAAGCTCAAGGCCCACAACATGGACCTGATCTTTTTGCTGGCCCCCACCTCCACCGAGAAACGCATGCAGCAGGTGGCCAGCGTGGCCAGCGGCTATGTGTATTACGTGTCGCTCAAGGGCGTTACAGGTGCTGGCACGCTGGATACCGGAGCGGTCGAGGCCATGTTGCCCCGTATCCGCGAGCATGTGCACATCCCCGTAGGCGTGGGCTTTGGCATCCGCGATGCGCATACCGCCCGCGCCATCGGCCAGGTGGCCGATGCGGTGGTGATCGGCAGCAAGATCATCCAGCTGATCGAAGACCAACCGCACGACCAGGTGGTGGCTACCGCTACCCATTTTCTGCGGGACATCCGCACAGCGCTAGACGCATAATCCCCGGCGCACCCATGGATGGCCATGGCGCGCCCACTGTACAGAGGAACCCAACATGTCTTGGCTTGAAAAACTGCTCCCCACCAAAATCCAGCGCTCCGACCCGGCCGACCGGCGCAGCGTGCCCGAAGGGCTGTGGATCAAATGCCCAAGCTGTGAAACGGTTCTGTACAAAACCGACCTGGAGCAAAACCAGAACGTTTGCCCCAGCTGCGGCCACCACCACCGCATTGGGGCACGCGCCCGGTTGAATGTGTTCCTGGATGCCGAAGGCCGCTACGAACTGGGCCAGGAAGTGGTTCCGGTCGATCCGCTTAAATTCAAGGACAGCCGCAAATACCCCGAGCGCATCAAGGAGGCGATGGAAAACACCGGCGAAACGGATGCGCTGGTGGTGATGGGCGGCGCGGTCCACGGCATCAACGTGGTGGTGGCGTGTTTTGAATTTGAATTCATGGGCGGCAGCATGGGCAGCGTGGTCGGCGAACGCTTTGTGCGTGCCGTACACGCCGCCATCGAACAAAAAGTACCCTTTATCTGCTTTACCGCGACCGGTGGTGCCCGCATGCAAGAAGGTCTGCTGAGCCTGATGCAAATGGCCAAGACTAATGCGTCCTTGACCCGCTTAGCCAAAAAAGGCCTGCCCTATATCAGCGTTCTGACCGATCCCACCATGGGCGGCGTGAGTGCCGGCTTTGCGTTTGTAGGCGACGTGGTGATTGCCGAGCCCAAGGCACTGATCGGCTTTGCCGGACCGCGAGTGATCGAGTCCACCGTACGCGTCACCCTACCGGAAGGCTTTCAACGTGCCGAGTTCCTGCAGCAAAAGGGAGCGATCGACCTGATCTGCAACCGCAAGGATTTGCGCAAAACCATTGCGCACACGCTGGCCATGCTGCTGAAGCAGCCGGTGGATGCTGTGGTTTAAAGCTGTGCAAGCACTGCAGGTAGGGCGTATCCAATCACGATAGCGACTACCTGCAACAGCACCAATAGCACCAGGGCGGACAAATCCAGCCCACCTATGGGTGGCACGATGCGCCGTACGGGCAACAGCAACGGCGCGCATAAGCGCTCCAGCACGTCCGAGAGCGGTGAACGGGTTTGCATCCACGACAGCACGCTGTAAATCAGCAACATGCCCGTCAAGCCGGAAATGGTTAGAGACACCACGCCAAACAAAGCCAGAACCGGTATGGCCAGCCATCCTGCCGTCCCGCCCGCCAACAACCACAACAACAAGAATTGCAGCAACTTCAACAAGAATGGTGCTACCAGACTGGCCACATCCCAACGTCCTACCGCTGGCAAAACCCGCCGTAATGGCAAGATCAGCCAGTCGGTCAAGGCAAAAACCAAGCTGCCCACCGGATTACGAAATGGAATGCGCTGGTATTGCATATACAGGCGCAAGAGGCACGCGCCTCCGACCAGCCCAGTGGCGACTTCCAATAAAAACGAGATGATTTGGTACAGCATGCAAAGCGCCTATTCGGGTCATGGGATGATAGCGCCTGTCCTTGCTTGTACAGATACCGCCTTGTCCACACCCCGCGTCTTATCCCAGCTCCCGCTGTTCCCCTTGGAAACCGTGCTGTTTCCGGGTGGTGTGCTGCCTCTGCGCATTTTTGAGGTGCGCTATCTCCACATGATTGAGCAATGCCGCAAAGCAGGCACACCGTTCGGCGTGGTCTCGCTGGTGCAGGGCTCCGAAGTCCGTCGCCCTGGCGTGCCTGCGGACAGTTTTCACCCCGTGGGCACGTTGGCCCGCATCAGCCATTTCGAAGCCCCGCAACCTGGCTTGATGATGGTCGACTGCGTAGGCACGGAGCGCTTTCGCTTGAGCAGCAGCCACCAGCTCGCCAATGGCTTATGGATGGGCGATGTGGAACTGCTGGATGCGGATGCGCTGACGCCAGTGCCTGAAGATCTGAAGCGTACCTCCGCCGCGCTCGGCCAATTGATCGAGACATTGCGTGAGCAGCACGTGGCAGAGAATAGATTCCCCATTTTGGCCCCACTGCAGTTGGATGATTGCGGCTGGGTGGCCAACCGCTGGTGCGAGGTGCTGCCTTTGCCCTTGTCTTTGAAGCACAACCTGATGGCACTGGAAAGCCCCCTGGTACGTTTGGAGCTGGTGGCGGATGTATTGGCCAAAGCCCATCCCGCCGACCAACGCCCCGAGTAATGCCAGTTTTCTTATTGAACCACCAGGCCATATTGGACTGGTCTCGCTCCACTAAGCGCCTGGTCGTGGTCTCGCTCGATGTCGCCCTGGCACTGGTGGCCATGTGGCTGGCGTTCACTTTGCGCCTCGACAGGCTGCATTGGCCCGAAGGCATCCAATGGGTGGTGTACGCGCTGGGACCGGTTTTGTCAGTGCCCATCTTTATTCGCTTTGGACTGTACCGCGCCATTTTTCGCTACACCGGCATGGCCGCACTGACGGCCACTGCCAAGGCCGTGGGCATCTACACCCTGTGGCTTTTGGGCACCTTGCTGTGGATGCAATGGATGCGGTGGGAGGTGATACCCCGCAGCGTGGGCATTTTGCAGCCCCTGATTTTCTTGCTGCTGGTAGGCACTAGCCGCTCGATCGCCCGCTTCTGGCTGGCCGGCCTGAGTAACGATGCGCGCCATAACGACGCGCGGTTGCTGATTTACGGTGCGGGCGAAGCCGGTGCACAGACGGCCGCCGCACTGGGAAGTACGCGTACCTATTCGGTACTGGGTTTTGTAGACGACGACCCAGCCAAAGCCGGCCGCAGCATCAATGGCGTGCGCGTGTATGGACCGTCGCAAATCCCCAACCTGGTCCGCCAGGAAAACATTACCGACATCCTATTGGCCATTCCCAGCGTGAGCCGGGAGCGCCGCAACGAAATCCTCCAGACACTGCAAACTCTACCGGTCCATGTGCGCACCCTGCCGAGCATGTCCGACCTGGCCAGCGGAAGGGTGACGGTACAGGACATCCGTGAGCTGGACATTGAAGATCTTTTAGGCCGGGAACCCATTCCCCCCAACCCCGCATTGCTGGCCCGAAATCTGACCGGTAAAACCGTGCTCGTCACCGGAGCCGGCGGCAGCATTGGCAGCGAGCTGTGCCGACAGATTGTGTTGGAGCGCCCTACACGTTTGCTGCTACTGGACCACAATGAGTTTGGGCTTTACACCGTCCATGCCGAGCTGCAAGGTCTTTGCTCGGCACTGGGACTGGCCGTAGAGCTGGTGCCGTTGCTTGGCAGCGTTACAAGCCATGCCCGCGTTTCCGGCATTTGCAGCCAATACAGGCCCGCCACGGTCTACCATGCCGCGGCTTACAAGCATGTACCGCTGGTAGAAAGCAACCCGGCCGAAGGCATTCTGAACAATGTATTCGGCACCCTGAATATGGCGCGTGCTGCCATGGAGAACGGGGTTGGCCATTTTGTCTTGGTCTCCACCGACAAGGCAGTGCGCCCGACCAATGTCATGGGCGCCAGCAAGCGGATCGCAGAAATGATTCTGCAAGCCCTGGCCGCCAGCGAAGCAGTGCAGTTTTGCGAAAAATCGGCCCCCACGGGGGTATCCAACCACACCATCTTCGCGATGGTGCGCTTTGGCAACGTGCTCGGTTCCAGCGGCAGTGTTGTGCCCTTGTTTCGGAGCCAGCTCGCGCAAGGCGGCCCACTGACCGTCACCCATCCAGAAGTGACCCGCTACTTCATGACCATCCCGGAAGCCGCTCAACTGGTGCTGCAAGCAGGTGCGATGGCCCATGGCGGAGATGTGTTCGTGCTGGAAATGGGCCGGCCCGTGAAAATTCTGGACCTGGCATACCGTATGGTGGCGCTATCGGGCCTGAGCGTTCGCGACGCCGATAGGCCCGATGGAGACATCGAGGTTGCCATCACTGGTTTGCGCCCGGGTGAGAAGCTGTATGAAGAGCTGCTGATTGGCGACAATCCCGAAGTGACGGAGCACGCACGCATCATGAAGGCGCGAGAAGAGTTTGTGGCGTGGACTGTGCTTGAACAACAACTCCAAGAATTGAAGCAGGCATCCAGCAGCAATGACCTAGAACTTGTCAAAACCTTGCTACAAAATTTGGTGCAAAACTATCAACCGGCGAATATTGATGTTTCCGAGTAATCAATTCCTGAATGGTGTTGATGCCACCGCTGTTCAGAAATCTAGCCGGCACATTCACTTCGCAATCCATCCATGAGCTACGAAAACTATGAAATTACGCAAGGCTGGGATGAAGCTGCATTTGGTTCCTTTACTTCGGAACAGGCGGCTTACTACAGTGCCGAATTAAAGCGATATGGATTGACCGCCTCACAGCATCTGCACGTGCTGGACATTGGATTTGGCAATGGTGCATTTTTAGGATGGTGCCGCAATCAAGGTTGGCAATGCGATGGAGTCGAAATTAACGACAGATTGATTGCCCGGGCCGCCAAGCATGGCTACGTAGCCAGGAATAACGTCAGCGACTTCTCTTTCAACTCACTACAAAAACCATACGACTTAATTACAGCCTTTGACGTACTGGAGCATATCGACCGCAACTCACTCGTTGCTTTTTTAAGTTCTTTGGGCAAGATCTGCAACCCGCAAACATTGTTGATGTTGAGGTTCCCGAATGGCGACAACCCATTTTCGATGCCTATACAAAATGGCGATGTCACCCATACAACGGCGATAGGCCAAATGATGCTCAGGCAAGTCGCCCAACTAGCTGGTTTCGAAGTCATCGCACTAGGTGGTCCATGTCAGCCAGTGCAAGGAACCAGCATGCCCCGGCGCCTTCTCCTTGCAGTTGGAAACCCCGTTCGCTGGGCCGTTGGCACGGTCATCAAGCATCTGTTCATGGGCGGAATGCCCGTCACCTTCTCCCCTAATCTCTTGGCTGTGCTACGAAGAAGCAATGCAACAACTGCATCCACATGTCTCGATTAAGCAATTACGGACGGTGGATATACGGGCTACCTGGATCTTTACAAACCTATCTGGCAAAACGCCCCGGTGCGTTCCTGTTTGCAGCCAATTCGCTTTGGCTCCTATTCGACAAATTAATCCGCTTGGTACTCGCACTCACCGTAGGTGCCTGGGTAGCCCGCAACCTTGGTCCGCATGCCTTTGGAGAACTGGCCTACGCCATCACCTTCATCGCGCTCTTCCAAGGAATTGCCAATTTAGGATTGGACGGAATCGTAGTTAGAGACCTGGCACGTAATCCGGGTCATGCAGCACTCATACTGGGAACGGCCTTCCGACTAAGGTTATTAGCAGGCCTGTTGTGTTGGCTTATTGCCATCGGCAGTATCTGGGTATTGCGCCCCGACGACAACACGGCGCTTCAAATGGTTGCGCTTATCGGCATGAGCCTGGTATTTCAAAGTGCTGACACCATCGACTTGTGGTTTCAATGCCAAGGCAAAAATAGCCGCACCGTTGCAGCAAAACTTGTCTCATATGCGATAGCCAACTCGGCACGCATCGCATTCATTGTGTTGGATGCGCCCTTGTGGATGTATGCCCTGGCAACCCTGTTGGATGCCGTCTTGTTGGCCATAGCCCTTGCGGGTATCTACAGAAGATTTCCAACCGCCCAGCGCTGGCATTTCAACCTTCATGTTAGCAAAGAACTTTTAAGTCAATCCTGGCCGTTCATGCTGAGTGGATTGGCTGCATTGCTATATATGCGGATCGATCAAATCATGATCCGCGAAATGCTAGATGAAACCGAGCTTGGTTTTTATTCGGCCGCAGTTTCTCTATCTCAAATATGGAATGTCATTCCCATTACCTTGGCCACAGCGCTTGCACCCTACATTGCGAGAAAAAAACTCGACAACGAAGATGCATACATGCACGCCATATTTTTGATGTTTCGCGTCTTCGCCGCCCTGTCTACTGCAATCGCACTCACCGTAGCCCTGTTATCCGGAGTCATCATTGAGCTGATGTATGGCCCCAGATACGCAGCTTCAGCTCACGTTCTCACCATCCACATATTCTCCAATATATTTATATTCATGGGAGTCGCGCAAGGTTTATGGCTCATCAATGAGGGAAAAGGAAAATTAACCCTTTACCGAACGGCTTTAGGAGCCGTCGTCAGCATAGTAGGCAATTACCTATTAATCCCCCAAATGGGCATACAAGGCTCCGCCTTCATCACGGTACTAGCGCAATTTTTCTCTGTAGTGGCATCGAATGCATTTTTTGCTCCGCAGATACTTAAATTGCAACTACGGGCTTTTTGGCCTACGCGATGGCGAACGCCCACTGCATAGCAAACAATCACAGCCATCTTGCGCTGCTATGGCGTGAAAGAAGCCATCGTGTACATCAACAACACCCTGGACCCACCTAAGTGATCGATATATCCGCTCTGACCAAGCCATCCGACTTGCGCCCCTTGATCTTCTGGGAGGGATTCCCCCCCTGCGGTCTGATGACCAAACAAGTGGTTGACCTGTTCGGAGGCCAGTTGGTCTTGTTAGGAACCCGCGCAGCCGTTCCATTCGAAGGGCTTGAAGACCTGCTTGGCCACCAGGTTGAATGGCTTGCACATCCCGACGACATCTGGGAGCGAAGGCATGAGTTCGCCGACCGCAATCTCATCATTCACACTGGCTGGGCACACAAGGGTTGGTTGCGTTTTGACCGATGGATGCGCCAACGCGGGGCCAAAGTTATCGTTGCCGTCGACAACAGTTTCAAAGGCAATCTGCGCCAAATCGCGGGCGCACTGTGGTTTCGCCTCTGGCTAAGGCAGCATTTCGATGCGGCCCTGGTTCCCGGGCATTCTGCGACTAAGTTAATGCGCTTTCTGGGCATGCCTGCCGATCGCATTTTTACCGGGTATTACGGCGCATTCGAGAGCATATATACAGTGGGCCCGACCATATCGGATCGGCAGAAGGAGTTCCTGTTCGTAGGCCAACTGATTCCCCGCAAAGGGGTTGATATCCTGCTGGAAGCATTTAGACAATATCGACAGTCTGGCGGAACTTGGACTCTGCGCATCTTGGGCAACGGCCCCATGCGAGACCAATGCCATGGGGATGGCATCGTATTTGAAGGATTTGCGCAAGCCAGAGTGACGGCGCAACGCATGCAAGAAGCCCGTTGCCTGGTACTACCCAGCAGGGAGGACCACTGGGGTACCGTCGTTTGTGAAGCGGCCGCCAGCGGCAGCCTGCTCATCACCTCGCGCTGGGTGGGCGCATCAGACGACCTCGTTCGCTCGGGTATCAATGGATTTGTTTTCCACGACATGTCCGCCGAGGCTCTGGCCCAGGCGCTGCAACAGGTCGCGAGCTGGGACCACGCCAGACTGCAATATGCCCAGAACGTGTCTCTGGGTTTGGCACAGGGGTACACCTCCGCCGCTTATAGTTCGGCCTTCCACACCCTGGTTGCGCTGCTGCATACGAAATCTCCTGCTTGATTTCAGAGCGATGCAAGTCGGCAGCAACACACTCGCCCATCCCCAAAGTAAAAGTTAGCACCTGACTTCTTAGCCGTATTTATGCGCGTAAATTTCGACTCGCAGATTTTTTGCTCCCAGGCTGTCGGGGGCATTTCTCGCTACTTTGCCAGCATCGCCAAGGAAATGCATGCTCGCGCCGACGTACAAGCAAAAATCTTGGCCCCCTTGCATTGCAACGAATATCTGAAGGCGTTGCCCGATGATTTGCTATGCGGGGCAAAAACGCCTGCGACCGATGCACCCCAGCCATTGTTCCGGGCTGCCAGCTTGCTCGGCGCCGGATTGATACAGCGCTACACAGGTTCCGACATCCTGCACAGGACCTACTACTACCCCTACTGCCATCTACCGGGGCCGGCAAAGAACGTACTCACGGTTTACGACATGATCCACGAGAAGTACCCACAGCACTTCTCTCCACGCGACCCGATTGCCCGCTGGAAAAAGCGCGCAGTGGCCCATGCCGACAAGATCATCTGCATCTCCGAAAACACCCGTAAAGATCTGCTGGAGCACTACAACAACATACCACCCGAGCGCGTATCGGTTACGCACCTCGGCTTCGATGCGCTCGATCAATTACTGCCCAACGAAACCGCCCAGAACTTCCGGACCCGCGCACTCGGAGCCGATACACCCTACATCCTCTTTGTGGGACACAGGGCGGGCTATAAAAACTTTGCAGCTCTGCTCAAGGCCTACAGCGCGTCGCCCCGGCTCACCTGTAATTTTGATCTGCTGTGCTTTGGGGGGGGCGCTTTCAGCGAAGCGGAGCAAGCCTTGATTGCCAGCACACCCGCCTCACACCGCGTACGGCAAATGGGCGGCTCCGACACCGTTCTGGCATCGTGTTACCGCCACGCAGCCTTGTTCGTCTATCCATCGTTGTATGAGGGCTTCGGCATTCCACCGCTGGAGGCTATGTCCATGGACTGCCCTGTGGCATGCAGCAACACCAGCTCTATACCCGAAGTGGTCGGAAATGCCGCGGCATTTTTTGATCCCAACGATATCGACTCCATCCGCCAGGCCCTGGAAGGCGTACTCAATTCAAACGCTGCCTCCACCGAACTGGTCGAACGTGGGAAAGTGTGCAGAAATCAGTATTCATGGCGTCGCTGCGCCGAGGAAACGGTTGGCATCTACCGGGCAACGCTCGCCCAATGAATCTGCCGTTGCCTCCATGATAATCAGCATTATCACCGTCACCTACAACAGCGCCGCCACCATAGCCGATACGCTGCGCTCGGTGGCCAGCCAATCCGGCGTCGAGATTGAACATATCGTGATTGACGGGGCATCCAAAGACGACACGGTGGCGCAAGTCCGTCGACATGGTGGCCATGTGCAAACCCTGGTGTCCGAGCCCGACCACGGCATCTACGATGCTATGAACAAAGGTATCGCCGCAGCGACCGGCGATATCGTGGGCTTCCTGAATGCGGACGACCGCTATGCCCACGATATCGTGCTGGCCACCATCCAGCAGATGTTTGGCGACGCAGCACTGGATATCGTTTTTGGCGATGTGGCCTTCTTCCACCCCGCCCATCCTGACCAGCTCATTCGCCGCTACCGCTCCGACCGGTTCAGACCTGGCTTGATAGGATGGGGCTGGATGCCCGCCCATCCCTCCATGTTTGTGCGACGAACTCTTTTCGCAGATGCCGGCAGCTTCAAAAAGAACTACCGGATTGCGGGCGATTTCGAATGGGTGGCACGCACATTCCAGCGTCCAGACCTGCGCTACCGCTACCTGCCGGAAATTCTGGTCCACATGCAGACAGGCGGCGTCAGCACGCGGGGCTGGCGCAGCACGGTGCTGTTGAACCGCGAAGTTATGCAAGCCTGCCGGGACAACAATATCCCCACCAACTGGTTCAAAATCCTGTCCAAATATCCGTTCAAATTATTGGAGTATGTTCGCCCGTGAAAGTACTGGTTACCGGTGCCACCGGACTGATAGGCCGCGCCTTGCTGGCCCATCTGCAAACTTTGCCGCAGTTCATGCCGCGTGCAGCAGTGCGCCAGCTGGTACCCGACCGAATCCCTGCGGGCATAGAAACAGTCCTGGTCGCCGATCTCAGTGCAGACACCGACTGGCATGCGGCCTTGGCCGGCATCGATACCGTCGTCCATCTGGCGGCCCGTGTACACGTTGTGAACGAGCCAGCAGCCGACCCCTTGCTGGCGTTTAGGCAAATCAACGTAGCAGGCAGCACGCGCCTGGCGCAGATGGCCGCGCAGGCCGGCGTCAAGCGCCTGGTCTACATGAGCTCGGCCAAGGTGAACGGTGAGGCCACAGCTGCCCGGCAGGCGTTCAGCGAAAGCAGCCCCGTGGCGCCCCAAGGGCCTTATGGCATCAGCAAACTGGAAACAGAACAAGGCTTGCAGAAAATCGCCCAAACCACCGGCTTGGAGCTGACCATCCTCCGCCCGCCGCTGGTCTACGGCCCGGGGGTTCAAGCCAATTTCGCGGCATTGGCAGCGGCTGTTGCCCGTGGCATTCCTTTGCCCCTGGGCGCCATGGACAACCAGCGCAGCCTGGTATCGGTGGACAACCTGGTAGACCTGATCACCACCGCCCTGACCCACCCCGCTGCCGCCAACCAGATCTTCATGGCCAGCGACGGCGAAGATCTGTCCACCAAAGAGCTGGTGCAACGCATTGCCCTGGCCATGGAGCGCCCAGCACGCTTGTTGCCCGTACCTGCCTGGATGCTCATGGCTGGCGCCGCCATGCTCGGCCAGCAGGGTGCAGCCCAGCGCCTGTGCGGCAACCTGCAGCTCGATATTGCCAAGGCCCGCACCCTGCTGGGCTGGGCGCCGCCTGTCAGCGTTGATGAGGGCCTGCGCCGCGCTGTGGCCGGATACCGCAAATGAAGCGGGCTTTCGATCTGTTCCTGGCCTTGCTGGCCTTGCTGGTGCTGGCGTTTCCTTTGCTACTGGTAGCCCTGGCGGTACGCCTCACCTCCCCCGGCCCGGTGCTCTACTGGTCCAACCGCGTTGGCAAAAACAACCGCATTTTCTCTATGCCAAAGTTCCGTTCTATGCAGATTGGAACGCCGGCAGTAGCTACACATTTACTAGCAAATCCCGATAGCTACCTCACGCCGATCGGCAGCTTCCTGCGCAAAAGCAGCCTGGACGAACTACCCCAGCTGTGGAGCATCCTGAAAGGCGATATGGGCTTTGTCGGGCCGCGGCCGGCGCTGTTCAACCAAGACGATCTAGTGGCGCTGCGCACTGCCAAAGGTGTTCACACCCTGGTGCCGGGCCTGACCGGCTGGGCGCAAATCCATGGCCGCGACGAGCTGCCGATTCCGGCCAAGGTGGAACTCGACGCCTACTACCTGCAGCACCAGTCTTTCCGGCTGGATCTGCAAATCCTGGCCAAGACATTCTTCAAGGTGGTACGCCGCGACGGCATCACCCATTAAAGCCGGGCGGCCGGCGTTTTAGAATCATGGGTTCGGCGCAACCCGCCCTTTTCCATTCCAAACGCCTCCCATGTCTGAAAACACCACCCCTGCCGTAGCCCAAGACGAAAACCAGCTGATCCTGGAGCGCCGCGAGAAGCTCAAAGCCATTCGCCAGCAACAGGTCGAGGGCAAAGGGGTTGCGTTCCCCAACGACTTCAAGCCGACCGACAACGCGGCCAGCCTGTTTGAGCGCTTCAACAGCCAGTCCACCGAAGAGCTCGCAGCACTGGGCGTAACCGCCAAGGTCGCCGGCCGGATGATGCTCAAGCGCGTGATGGGCAAGGCCAGCTTCTGCACGCTGCAAGATGCGTCGCTGGGCGACACCGGCGGCCGTATCCAGATCTACGTCAAGGGCGAAGACGTCGGGCCCGAGCTGTACGCCAGCTTCAAGCACTGGGACCTGGGCGACATCGTGGCTGCCGAAGGCACGGTGTTCAAGACCAAGACCGGTGAGCTGTCGATCCACGCGACCAGCGTGCGGCTGCTCACCAAAAGCCTGCGGCCCATGCCCGACAAGTTCCACGGCATGGCCGACCAGGAAACCAAGTACCGCCAGCGCTACGTCGATCTGATGACCGATGTGGAAGCGCGCAAGCGCTTCCTGGCGCGCAGCAAGGCCGTCAGCGCCTTGCGCGAATTCATGGTGGGCCACGACTTCCTGGAAGTCGAAACGCCGATGCTGCACCCGATCCCGGGTGGCGCCAATGCCAAGCCTTTCAAGACGCACCACAACGCGCTGGACCAGGAGATGTTCCTGCGCATCGCGCCCGAGTTGTACCTGAAGCGCCTGATCGTCGGTGGTTTTGACCGCGTGTTCGAGATCAACCGCAGCTACCGCAACGAAGGCATCTCGGTGCGGCACAACCCCGAGTTCACCATGATGGAGTTCTACGCAGCCTACTGGAACTACCAGGACCTGATGGACTACACCGAAAAGCTGATCCGCGATGCGGCCCAGCGCGCTACCGGTTCGCTGCAGCTCACGTACGCCGGCAAGCCGGTCGACCTGAGCCAGCCGTTCGAACGCCTGACCATCGTCGAAGCCATCCAGAAGTACACCGAAGCCGGCGAAAACGTGTTCGATGCCACCTGGCTGACCAATGCAGTGAAGAAGCTGGGCCTGACCGAGGCCAAGAACAAGCTCGCCGGCCGCAGCCTGGCCAGCCTGCAGGTGCTGTACTTCGAGGAAACCGTGGAAGAAAAGCTCTGGCAGCCGACCTTCATCATGGAACACCCGACCGAGATCTCGCCGCTGGCCCGCGCCAACGACGACCGCCCGGAAGTCACCGAGCGCTTCGAGCTGTACATCACCGGCCGCGAATTCGGCAACGGCTTCAGCGAGCTGAACGATGCCGAAGACCAGGCCGCGCGCTTCCAAGCCCAGGTGAATGCCAAGGACAGCGGCGACGACGAAGCCATGCATTTTGATGCTGACTTTGTGCGGGCCCTGGAATACGGCATGCCGCCCACCGGCGGCTGCGGCATCGGCATCGACCGGCTGATGATGCTGCTGACCGACAGCGCCAGCATCCGCGACGTGATCCTCTTCCCGGCGCTGCGCCGCGAGTCTTGATTTTCACCTTGTAATAGAGCGCTAGCGCAGATAGTACCTGCGCTAGCAGCTATAAAAATAGTAGTGCACACGTGGCTACTACCTACCGCATAAAGATGCGATGGACGGGAGCTAGCGCATGGCTTCCACCGTGTGCGAATCGCCCATAATTCCCAGTCCTACATTCGGAGAATTTATGAAATTTTTGACTTTGGCTTCGTTGGCTGCGAGCTTGGTTTTCTCGGCGCAATTTGCCCACGCGGATGACACCGACAGCTGCGACAAGTTCAAAACCAGCTATGACAAAACTTATTGCGTCGCCAAGTTGTTTTTAGAGTCCGACAAAGAGCTGAACGCCGTGTACACCGAGCTGCGCAAACCGCTCAAAGACAACGTCAAACAGCAGCTGACGGCAACACAACGCGAGTGGATCAAATACCGGGATGCGTCTTGCGAGCGCTCTGGCTCCATCGACGTCAGCTGCAACTACAAACTCAACCGTGAGCGCGCCGAATACCTGCGCGACCGTGCCCGCGAGTGCAAAACCGGCACGTGCAACGACACCGCTATCGCCAAAAAATCGTGGGAATAAGCCGCTTGAACGGATAGGCGGAAACACATGTTGTCGCGCTATTTAAAAGCACGCAGCGCACAGGCATTTTTGTGTCTGTGCGCTTTTTTTACATACGCCGCAGCTTGTGATGCAGCGGACGCACCGCGCACCGCAGACAAACCATTCGTCATCGTTATAGACCCCGGCCACACCCCCAAGCAAGCCGGTGCTTTGGGCGTCAAGGGCATCCACGAAGTCAGCTACAACGATGCACTGAGCGCAAAACTGGCCAAAGCTTTACAGGCCACTGGCGTGCAGGTAGTGCTCACGCGCGCACCCACCGAAGAAATCAGCCTGGACGGGCGCGCCGAACTGGCAAATGCCCGACAGGCAGACTTATTTTTAGCGTTGCACCACGACTCGGCGCAACTGAAATACCTGACCAAGACCCAAGTCAACGGCACACCCGCCTACCAGACGGTTCAGCCGATTGCCGGTTACTCGATCTTTGTGTCCCAACTCAATCCCAGGTTTGCGCAAAGCCAGCAGTTTGCCAAGCTGCTGGGGCAGGCATTGCTCGCACTGGGGCGCCATCCCACGCTGCACCACGCCGAACCCATTGCAGGCGAGAACCGCGAACTTCTCGATGCCCAGTTGGGCATTTACAGATTTGACGAGCTACTGGTTTTGCGAAAAACCACGGTGCCTGCCGTGCTGCTGGAGGTGGGTGTGATCGTGGACGCAGAGGACGAAAAATACGTGGCCGACAACGCCAAGCAAGATGCCATCGTTCAGGCGATCGTGGCAGCTGTCGACAAGTTTCAGCATAGGGCTCTTACCCCAACGCCGAATTAAGCTCTAGCACATAGGTTACCTGGGCTAGCAGCTACAAAATTAATAGTATTTCAGGGCACCAGCCACAGCGCCTGCATGTAGGCCGGCTGGGTCATCAGGTGCTCCCAGTCTGGCGCTGGCGCCGCCGGCAGCAAGGCCTGGCGTCGGGCTTCGCTGGCCTCGTCGGGTTGCCAGCGGCCCTTGAGCTGGGCTTCGGTCATACCGGCCAGCAGGGCATCCACTTCCTGGCCGTCGCCCAGGCTCTGGTTGCACAGCAACACCAGGTCGCAGCCGGCCTGCAGCGCGGCGATGCTGGCATCGGTATAGCTGACGTCCCGGCCGTCGATCTGGCGGGCGCCGGCCATGCTCAGGTCGTCGCTGAAGATCGCGCCCTGGAAGTCCAGCGTGCCGCGCAGAATCTCCTGCAGCCACTTGGCCGAGAAGCCGGCCGGGCGCCGGTCCACCTTGGGGTAGATCACGTGCGCGGGCATCACGCTGCTCAGGCTGGTGTTGAGCCAGCCGTAGGGCGCGGCGTCGTCGGCCAAGATGGTTTTCAGGCTGCGCGTGTCCACCGGGATGTGGGTGTGCGAATCGGCCGTGACGAAGCCGTGGCCAGGGAAGTGCTTGCCGCAGTTGGCCATGCCGGCACGCAACAGGCCGTGCATCAGGCTCTTGGCCAACATACTGGTGACGCGGGCATCGCGGTGGAAGGCGCGGTTGCCGATTACGCTGCTTTCGCCGAAGTCCAGGTCCAGCACCGGGGTGAAGCTGAAGTCCACGCCGCAGGCGCGCAGTTCGGATGCCAGCACATAGCCGCAGGCGGTGGCGGCGTTGGTGGCCTGCAGCGCATCGCGCATCCACAGCTCGCCCAGCACACTCATGGGCGGCAGGTGGGTGAAGCCGTCGGTCTTGAAGCGCTGCACCCGGCCGCCTTCATGGTCCACGCAGACCAGCACGTCCTTGCGGATCTTCTTGATATCGCGGCACAGCGCAGTCAGCTGGTCGCGGTCCTGCCAGTTGCGGGCAAACAAAATAATGCCGCCGGTCAGCGGATGCTTGATGCGCCGGCGGTCCGCCTTGGTCAGGCTGGTACCGGCGATATCGATGATCAGGGGTGCGTGTTGGTGCATGGCTTAAATTTATAGAAATAAGGGCTGTAGCGCATATGTTTCCAGCGCCAGCAGCTACAAACAATATAGCAAACTAGGTTGACGGCATATTAGGTGGTGCTGGCTGCTCGACCACCACAAAGCTGGCGGCGTAGTCGGTTTCGTCGGTCACGGTGACATGCGCGGTCAGCTGGCGCGCTTCAAACCAGGTTTTCAGCTCGCCGTGCAGCACGATGAAGGGCTGACCGCTGGCCATCTTGTCGATCTCGCACAGGCGCCAGGTCATCGGCATGCGCATGCCCATGCCAATAGCTTTGCTGAAGGCCTCCTTGGCGCTGAAGCGGGTCGCCAGATAGCGGATGCCGCGCTCGGGCCAGCGCCCGCTGCGTTCGCGCCAGGTGCGCAGCTCGCCTTCGCACAGCACTTTCTCGGCGAAACGGTCGCCGTGGCGCTCCAGGCTGGCACGGATGCGGCGCACGTCGCAGATGTCGGTGCCGATGCCGTAGATCATGCCTAGGCTCCGGCGGTAAACGCTGCGTCTATGCAGCGCAGATAGTTTTGCACCGTGGCGGCGTAGCCCAGCTCCAGCGCGTCGGCTACCAGCGCGTGGCCAATCGACACCTCTTGCACCATGGGGCAGCCGCGCAAGAAGGTGGTCAGGTTGTCGCGGTTCAGGTCGTGGCCGGCGTTGACTCCCAAATTAATAGCTGCTGCCGCCCGCCCTGTCTGCACGAACTGCCCAAAAACCTCTTGAAAATTCGGCTGACCAAAGGCGCTGGCAAAAGTCTCGGTGTAGAGCTCGACCCGGTCGGCGCCCACGGCCTTGGCCAGCGCCATGGCCTCGGGCACAGGGTCCATGAACAGGCTGACACGCACGCCCAGGCTCTGGGCCTCTTGGATCAGCGGGCGCAGGCGTTCGCCGTCTTGCGCCAGGTTCCAGCCGTGGTCGCTGGTGAACTGGTCTTCGCCATCGGGAACAAAAGTGCACTGCTGGGGCCGGCACTGGCGCACAAAGTCCATCAGGTTCTGGAACGGATTGCCTTCGATGTTGAACTCGCGGTCCGGCCAGGCTTTCAGCAGCGCCGACAGCTCGGTCACGTCGTCCGGGCGGATATGCCGCGCATCGGGCCGCGGGTGCACGGTAATGCCCTGTGCCCCCGCCTGCAGGCACAGCGTGGCGGCGCGGGCCACGCTGGGGATGCCCAGGTGCCGGGTATTGCGCACCAGGGCGACCTTGTTGACGTTGACGGAAAGCGCGATCCGCGCAGAAGAGTTACTCATAGGGCTTGCAAGTCCATCATCAATTGCCGCGTATGCAGCGTTGCCATGCCGCAATGGTAGTGCAGCACGGCGCGCAGCTGGGGCTTCAGCCCGTTCAACACCTCGGCGCAGGCACGCAAGGTGGCAGTAAAGGGTGCGCCCGGCTGCAGCGACTGTTGTAGCGAGGTCCATTGCGCGCCGCTGAGGCTGGCGCGGTCGTCGGCCTGGCTTTGCCGCAAGCCGCCTTCGGCCACCAAGCTGTAGCGGCCTTCGGGCTGCAGGGGCTCAAAAGTCATGGTTTGCACATCCAGCAGGGGCAGCAGGCCGATCTCGCGCAGCAGCAGCAGCTCAAACGCCCGCAGCGCGGGTTGCAGCGCTTCGCCATGTTCGGAGGCCAGCACCTGCACCGCAACGCCGTAGGCATCGAATAAAGCCGTATGCGGGTCATCGCGCGCCAACAGGCGCATCAGCAGCTCGTTCAGGTAATAGCCGGACAGCAGCGCATCGCCGGTCGGCATCACATGGCCACCCACCCATTCGGCGGCTTTGAGGTTGCGGATTTCCGCATCGCCGCCAAACGAGAGTCGCAGGGGTTGCAGCGGCAGCAGGATGGGGCGGAAGTTGGAGGTCGGCTTCTTCACCCCCTTGGCCACAATCGCCATGCGGCCGTGGTGGCGGGTGAAGACCTCCAGAATCAAGCTGGACTCGCTCCAGTCGTAGCGGTGCAGTACGTAAGCAGGCTCGTCATGGAAGCGTTTTGACGCCACGAATCACTCGTAGCCAAAGGAGCGGACTCTTGCCTCGTCGTCGGCCCAGCCGGAACGCACTTTCACCCAGACTTCGATGAACACCTTGGCGTCCATCAGTTTTTCGAGTTCGACGCGGGTTTCCATGCCGATGCGCTTGATGCGCTCGCCCTTGTCGCCGATCACCATGGCCTTGTGGCCATCGCGCTCGACCACGATGGTGGCGGCAATCTTCAGCAGGCGCTTCTGGCCTTTGCGGGCCGGTGGCTCTTCTTCGAATTTGTCGATGATGACGGTCGAGGTGTAGGGCAGCTCGTCGCCGGTCAAGCGGAACAGCTTTTCGCGCACGGTTTCGGCAGCCTGGAACTTCTCGCTGCGGTCGGTGAGTTCGTCCTCGGCATACCACCAGCCCTGCTCGGGCAGGTACTTGGCGCAGATGGCGAACAGGCGCTCCACATCCTTGGCGTTCTTGGCCGACATGGGCACGAATTCGGCGAACTTGTGACGCTCCTGCATGGTTTGCAGCCAGGGCGCGATCTCAGCGCGGCGGTGCACGTTGTCCAGCTTGTTGGCGATCAGCAGCACCGGGATGTCTTGCTTCAGCAGCGACAACACCTTGGCATCAGCCAAAGTGAAGCTGCCGGCCTCGACTACGAACAGGATCAGGTCCACATCGCCGACAGCGCCCAGCACCGTCTTGTTCAGCGAGCGGTTCAGCGCGTTGTTGTGGTGGGTCTGGAAGCCGGGGGTGTCGACGAACACGAATTGGGTGTTGTCACGGGTGCGGATGCCGGTGATGCGGTGCCGCGTGGTCTGGGCCTTGCGCGAGGTGATGCTGATCTTCTGGCCCACCACGGCATTCAGCAGGGTGGACTTGCCGACGTTGGGCTTGCCGACGATGGCGACCAAGCCGCAACGCTGGCCGGTGGAGTCACCACCGGGGGCCAATTTTTTCAGCCCAGCCAGCATGCCTTCCAGGGAAGACTGATCGTCTGGCACATCCGACAGTTCAGTCACGGGGGGGGTATTCGGGGTAGTTGCAGTCATGGGAGAGCTTTCACGGCGACGGCTTGAGATTCAGTTTTACCAGCATGGCAGCGGCCGCCGCCTGTTCGCCAGCGCGGCGCGAGCCGCCAATGCCGCGCTCGGTTTGGCCGAGCTCAACAATTTCACATTCGACATCGAAGGTCTGCCGGTGGGCAGCCCCCAGGGTGCTGACCACGCGGTAGGCGGGTACTTTCATTTTGCGACCCTGCAGCCACTCCTGCAACTCGGTTTTCGGGTCTTTGCCGATGGCCTGCATCTGCGGGTTGATTTCCACCGCCTTGAACAGGCGCTGGACCAGGGCTTCTGCTGCCCCATAGCCGGCATCCAGATACACCGCGCCAATCACGGCTTCCAGGGCATCGGCCAGGATGGAGGGACGCTTCTGCCCGCCAGAACGGGCTTCGCCCTCTCCCAGACGCAGCACGCTGGGCAGATCCAGCCCAACGGCGAGCTGGTGCAAGGTGTCTTGCTTGACCATATTCGCGCGGACGCGGGACAGATCACCTTCGGGCAGATCCTTCAGCCGGGTGTAGAGCATGCCCGCGACGGACAGATTCAGGACCGAATCCCCCAGGAACTCCAGCCGCTCGTTGTGGTCGCTTGAGAAGCTGCGGTGGGTGGTGGCACGCACCAGCAGCTTGCTATCGGAAAAAACATGCTGCAGTCGTTGCTGCAGTGCTAACAGGCCATCGTTCACGCTATTTGCTGGACCCGGTGTACTTGATCAGCAAATACGCAGGGCCGACCAGCTCGATTTCTTTGTTGTAAGCCACCTTGACCACGACTTTCTCGCCGTTCTTGGTGACTTCGAGGTCTTTGCCGGACACCGACGAAATATCGTCAATGGTGGCAGCCTTGTCGAAAATAGCGCGCACTTCGGGCACGGTATTGCCGCTCTGGGCTTTGTTCAGCGCTTTCAAAATCGCCTGGTGTTCGATCACGGTAGGCACCAGCTTGGCGCCCACGACGAACACCGAGACGATCAGCGCTGCGGTCAGCACCAGCCCAATGAAAGACAGGCCGCGTTGTTTGGATTTGAGAGGATGTTTCATGCTATGTCCTTGCGTGCTGTGTCAGGCTAGTTGAATGCACCAATGCGCTTGAGGCTTCCGAAATTCATCCAGACAAAGAAGGCCTTGCCCACGATGTTCTTGTCCGGCACGAAGCCCCAGTAGCGCGAATCGAGCGAATTGTCGCGGTTGTCGCCCATCATGAAGTACTGGCCTTCGGGCACTTTGCAGACCACGCCTTCGACGCTGTACTGGCAGTTCTTGCGGAACGCAAAATCGTCGGCGCCCTGCACGAAGGCCGGACGGTCGTCGTCATTCAGCAGACGGTGCGGCTTGTCGCCGAGCTTTTCTTCAAACTGCTTGAAGTAGCGCATTTGGTCTTCATCAAAGAAGTCGGGCAAGGCCGTGGTGTCGATCACCTTGCCATTGACGGTCAGGCGCTTGTTTATGTAGGCCACTTCGTCACCCGGCACGCCAACCACCCGCTTGATGTAGTCCAGGCTGGGCTTAGGGGGGTAACGGAACACCATCACATCACCACGCTGGGGCGGCGTGCCGTCAGTGATCTTGGTGTTGAGCACCGGCAGGCGCACACCGTAGTGGAATTTGTTCACCAGGATCAGATCGCCCACCAGCAGAGTGGGAATCATCGAACCGGACGGGATCTTGAACGGCTCAAACAAGAAGGAACGCAGCAGAAACACCGCCACGATGACCGGGAACAGGCCGGCCGTCCAGTCCAGCCACCAGGGTTGCATCAGCAAGCGCGCCTGGGCGTCGGGCACTACCTGGTCGACCTGGGTAATACCCATTTTCTTGAGCTCCGCCAGGCGCAACTCAGAGGCTTTTTCGAGATCCAAAGCCGCCTGCTTGCGGCGCGGCAGGAAATAGAACTTCTCGGCCAACCAGTACAGGCCGGTAACCAGGGTTGCCAAAAACAGCAGCAGGGCAAAATTCCCTTCCAGCAGTCCCATGTACCAGGCGCCTCCGTAACCTACAAAAGCCGCCAAAATCATCGCCGTCAAAACTTGCATCAATCTTCCACCTGGAGAATAGCCAAAAACGCCTCTTGCGGCACTTCGACGGAGCCGATTTGCTTCATGCGTTTTTTACCGGCCTTTTGTTTTTCGAGAAGTTTCTTCTTGCGCGAAATATCGCCGCCATAGCACTTGGCGATCACGTTCTTGCGCAGCGCTTTGATTGTCTCACGCGCAATAATGCCGGAACCAATAGCCGCCTGGATGGCCACGTCGAACTGCTGGCGCGAAATAATCTCACGCATTTTGGCCACCACGGCCCGGCCCCGGTACTGGGACTGGCTACGGTGCACGATGATGGACAGCGCATCGACCTTCTCGCTGTTGAGCAAAATGTCGACCTTCACCACATCGGCCGCGCGATACTCTTTGAACTCGTAGTCCATCGAGGCATAGCCGCGGCTCACCGATTTGAGCTTGTCAAAGAAATCGAGCACGATCTCGGCCAGCGGCATCTCATAGGTCAGCACGACCTGGCGGCCCTTGTAGGCCATGTTCATCTGCACGCCACGCTTCTGGTTCGCCAGCGTCATCACCACGCCGACATACTCTTGCGGCATGTACAGGTGCACGGTGACGATAGGTTCGCGGATTTCCTCCATGCGGCTGGAATCCGGCATCTTGGAGGGGTTTTCCACCATGGTGATGGTGCCGTCGGAGCGCGCCACCTGGTAGACCACGCTGGGCGCGGTGGTGATCAGGTCCTGGTCGAATTCACGCTCCAAGCGCTCCTGCACGATCTCCATGTGCAGCAGGCCCAAAAAGCCGCAACGGAAACCGAAACCCAGTGCTTGCGAAACTTCGGGCTCGTAGTGCAGCGATGCATCGTTCAGCTTGAGCTTTTCCAGCGCGTCGCGCAGCGAGTCGTACTCGCTGGCCTCGGTCGGGTACAGACCGGCAAACACCTGGGGCTGGATTTCCTTGAAACCCGGCAAGGCCTCGGCGGCCGGACCGGCATTGTTGGGCAGCTTTTTTTCCAGGGTGACGGTATCGCCCACCTTGGCCGCTTGCAGCTCCTTGATGCCCGCGATGATGAAGCCCACCTCGCCGGCCTCCAGCGATTGACGCACTTCGGTAGCCGGCGTGAACACGCCCAGGTTGTCGGCGTTGTAGACCGCACCCGAGGCCATCATCTTTATGCGCTCGCCCTTGCCCAAACGGCCATCAACCATCCGCACCAACATCACCACACCGACGTAGGAGTCAAACCAGCTGTCGATGATCATGGCACGCAAGGGCGCATCCGGATTGCCCTTGGGCGCCGGCACCTTGGCCACGATGGCCTCCAAAATATCGTCAATACCTAAACCCGTTTTCGCCGAACAGGGAATGGCATCGGTCGCATCGATACCGATCACATCCTCGATTTCAGCCCGGGCGTTGTCGGGATCTGCATTCGGCAAATCTATCTTGTTCAGTACGGGCATCACCTCGACGCCGAGGTCGAGTGCTGTATAGCAATTGGCCACGGTTTGGGCTTCCACGCCCTGGCTGGCATCGACCACCAGCAAAGCGCCTTCACACGCAGACAGCGAGCGACTCACCTCGTACGAGAAGTCCACATGGCCGGGCGTATCGATCAAATTCAGGTTGTAAATCTGACCATCCTTGGCCTTGTAATGCAGCGCTGCCGTCTGTGCCTTGATAGTTATCCCACGCTCTTTTTCGATGTCCATCGAGTCGAGCACCTGGGCCTCCATTTCGCGTTCGGCCAGGCCGCCGCAGCGCTGAATCAAGCGGTCTGCCAGCGTGGATTTGCCATGGTCAATGTGCGCAATGATGGAGAAATTTCTGATGTGATTCATCAACGGGAAGCTTTAAGTGGTTGAATTAAAAAGACGCAGAAACGAAAAAAGGGCGCGTCGATAACGAACGCGCCCTGAACCAACAATCTTTGGCAACTGCGATAGCTGGAACTTCATTGTAGGCAAAAAGGCGGCTTAGCAAAGCCCGCACACTGGCGCAGGTCAGGCGTTGCAAGGCCACAACAGGAATCTTATGCACAACTTATTAACAGCATCGGTGGATAGGTTTCTGGACAACTTGTGGATCGCCTGTGCACCGCACGGCTTCGTCCCGCATTGTGGTTTCCAGCATTTTTGATATGTCCAAAACCTATAGAGCGCGCGTTGGATTCTATCCAAAATCGTTACTAGACGATTTTGAAGTTAGTAATCACAAACATAGAAGCCGCATTTTTAGGCTGCAAGAAATTTTTGTGACACCGGTTTTAGGGGATTTGTAATTCGCCAAAAGCCCCAAATCCGACTCGGAAGGGGGGCTTTTAAACGGTGCGCGCGCTTATTTGGCCGGCCGTATCAACGCATACTGCGCCCATTCGCCACGGCGGAACAACAGGTTTACAGGCTTGGATTTGTCCATTTTGGCAACGGCGGCCTCGAATTCCTTGACGTTATTGACCTCGGTATTGGCAATCGCCACGATCACATCGCCTTCCTTGACGCCCGCACGGGCAGCACCTTCGGTCGCGCTGTCCACCTTGACGCCGCCCTTGATCTTCAGCTCTTTCTTCTGCGCATCGCTGAGTTCACTCACCGCCAAACCCAGCAATTGACCAGCAGACGAGGCCTTGGGCTTGTCTTCTTTGGAGGAGGCCTTCTTGACGGGCTTGTCGTCTTCAATCTCGGCGATCAGCACATTCAGGTCTTTGGAAGCACCGCGGCGGAACACGGTCAGGCTGCTTTTAGTGCCGGGCTTGGTATTGCCCACTAGGCGGGGCAAGTCCGACGATTTCTCGATCGCCTTGCCGTCGAATTTGGTGATGATGTCGCCGGCCTCGACGCCGGCTTTTTCAGCGGGAGAACCGGTTTCCACACCGCGTACAAATGCGCCCTGGGCCTTGCCCAAGCCCACCGACTCCGCGACTTCCTTCGACACCGATTCAATCTGCACGCCGATACGGCCGCGCGACACGCGACCGGAGACCCGCAGCTGCTCGCTCACGCGGGTCGCCTCGTCGATCGGGATGGCAAACGAGATACCCATGAAGCCACCCGAGCGGGAGTAAATCTGGCTGTTGATGCCCACCACTTCACCGCGCATATTGATCAGCGGACCACCCGAGTTGCCGGGATTGATGGCCACATCGGTCTGGATGAACGACAGATAGTCGCCCGTATCGCGCTGTTTGGCGCTGACGATGCCCGCTGTGACGGTGTTCTCGAGGCCGAACGGCGAACCAATCGCCATCACCCATTCACCCACTTTGAGGCGGCCCACATCGCCTACCTTCACCGCGGGTAGGCCGGTGGCGTCGATCTTGACCACGGCCACATCGCTGCGCTTGTCATAGCCCATAATCTTGGCCTTGAATTCGCGCTTGTCGGTCAGGGTCACGATTACTTCGTCTGCACCCTCCACCACATGGGCATTGGTCATGATCAGACCGTCGGAACTCAGGATGAAGCCTGATCCCACGCCGCGCGGGGTTTCTTCTTCGGGCTGCTGTTGCGGCTTGGGCTGGCGCGGGGACTGGCGCGGCACATTCGGCACGGGCACGCCAAAGCGTTTGAAGAACTCCAGCATGTCTTCGTCAATGCCATTGCCGGCAGCCGCCTGGCTGGAGACCTTTTCCAGCGTGCGGATGTTCACCACCGATGGGCCGACCTGCTCGACCAGATCGGTGAAGTCGGGCAAGGTTCGGGTTTGCGCCGACACCGGCGAAACAGGGACCAGCATCCCAACAGAAATGACAGCCATGGAGCAGGCCACAGCATAGGAACGCATATTCTTCAAACTGAGTTGAAACATCGTCGTGCTTTCTTCAAAAACCAAGAGAGAAAAACAGAGAAATAGTCGGGCCTGCGCTTACTTCTTGCGCTCAAGCCCATGGGCAAATGCTTTGAGGGTCGCCTGCGGAACTTCGCCTACGGCGGTCAGCCACCAGTCGCCGATACGGCGGGTCAGCGATTGGGTTGCGCCCATCGCCGTACTGCCCTCCTGCAGATGGCGCTGCAACTCGAACGCCTCGACGAACAAAGAGACCGATGCCAGTCCATCCGAGAAAACCCATTGCACCATGCCATCTGCAGCCGTGCCCGTACCCACCGAGCGCCGGAAGCAGCTCATGGGCTGGAAGCCGGGCACGCCGTTCTTCAGCACCCAGCCTTCCGACAAGGCCGTGGTCTTCACCATAGCCGAGGTTTCGACCCGGTAGCCGGCGGTATTGGCCATCATCTGGCCGAGTTTTTCCATCTTCACCGGGGCATCCAGCTGCAGTTCGGAGAACGCGGCCTGCTCTAGCACCCGGCCCTCTGCATCCAGGGTTTGCAGCTTGACCACCAGGCCGGATTTCTTCTCGCTCCAGATCCGGTAGCCGTAGCGCAAACTGTCCTTGGGCTTGAGCACCACGACATCGGCATCAAAGCCGGCTACGCGGTCGCTGCCGACCTGCTTGGCGCCGTAGAACGCCGGAATCGCCGAATCGCCGGTTTGCAAGAGGTTGGGAAACAGGCCCAAAGATTCGCGCGTTTCGGTCACGGCGACCTTGCTCTCCGGCAAAAAGGTGATGACCTGGTCGTTGCGGCGGAAGATCGAGCGCGGCGCGCCGGTCAGGGACTCGACCCGCTCCATTTGCTGAGCGCCGTCACAGGCGTGCCAGATGCGCGCACTGGACAGACTGCCGGTACCTGACGACACCACAAACGTGCCCACATAGGTACGTTTGCGCGATGCCTCGTGCATACGCATCAACCATTCGCTCACCGTGCGCTCGGCAACCGCAGGCTCGCTGGACGATGCGACCGGCTGCGCGCGCGCCGTCTGCTGCGCCTGCGCCAACGGCAGCAGCGTCGCCGCGCACAGCGCGGTCAGCAGGACGGTATAGGTTCTAACGTGCATATCGCGTGCTTTCCTGGCCTTCTGCCCTCAAGGGGCTGGGCTCTCAAAGGTGGCGTTGCGCAGGAAGCCCGCCGGCATCTGCAAGGCCGAAGTACCGCCCACCTGCTTGTGCGCGGCCATCAAGGCGTCCAGACGTGCATCACGCAGCATCACCTGGGGCTCGGCGCCGGCCAGTGCAACGGTCTGCTGCACCTGTGCCACCGGCTCGGTGACCGCCTGGGCCAGCTGCGCCGCAGGCGGCGTAGCACCCAAACCGCCCAGCACATTCCAGCTGACAGCAACGACGGCCACCAAAGAGGCCAAGCCAGCGACCAGCTTCCAGGCGAAACGTGGTTCATTGGCCGCCACATCCACGGGTGCATTTTCAGCATCAAATACGGCTTCTGCGCTACTCGCGTATGCCTTGATAGCTATTAAATTCGCAGCATTCACCATAGGCACCAAAGCAGGCTCTTGCGCCAAGCGGCTCTGGAACCGGGCCAGGAAATCCATATCCCCCGCACATTCGGCGAACTCATTCGAGCGCAGCACATCGCCCACCACGTGGTACGCGTGCCAAGTCGCCTGCGCCTCGGGCTGGTTCGCCACCTGCTCTACCGCCTGGGCAAAAGCCTCCCCGCGCAGCTGCCCATCGGCCAATGCCGAAAGCGTGTCTTGCGGGTCAAAAGCATGTTCCGTTGCCATGTGCGTCACCTTGTATCCTGTTACCACGTCTTCAATCTATTGCCTGGCTCACCAGCGCTTGCCGGACTGGCTCTCCAGCAAGGGCTTGACCCGCGCTGAAATCGCCTCCCGGGCCCGAAATATGCGCGACCGCACTGTGCCTATCGGGCACTGCATCATTTCTGCGATGTCTTCGTAGCTCATGCCTTCTATCTCGCGCAAAGTCACCGCCTGGCGTAAATCTTCGGGCAGAGCCTCCATGGCTTCGTTCACTGCGGTCGAAATCTGCTTGGCTGCCAGCACGGTGTCCGGGGTTTCCGAGCTGGTTGGTTCGTTTTTCCGGAAGTAAGTTTCATCTTCGTCATCCGAAGGTCGCATCGCGGCCTCAGAGACGGTGGGATCGCGCTTGAAATCCATCAAGGTCTTCTTGGCGGTGTTGATCGCGATCCGGTACAGCCAGGTATAGAACTGCGCATCGCCGCGGAACTTGGGCAAGGCACGGTAGGCGCGGATAAAGGTTTCCTGGGCAATGTCTTCCACCAGGTCCACATCGCGCACCATGCGGCCGATCAGGCGCTGGATACGGCGCTGGTACTTGACCACCAGCAGCCCATAGGCGCGCTGATCCCCCGCGACCGTGCGCTCGACCAGCATCAGATCGCTATCGGTCGCCGTGGCCGGCGTGGTGAGAACAGGGGGGGGAAGTGAGGTCATGGTTCAGACAAAAGCACACTATCGGGCTCGGCATGTGCTCTGGCGGGCGAATATACCGCACGCCGCAGGTCGCGCCAGCGCTGCGGTTGGCTGGCCTGCTCGACCCAGCACCAGCGCAGGGCCGTACCCGGCGACTGGCAACTTAGCAGCATATGCCGCTGCCAGTCCAGATGGAGCTGCAAAGCCACAGCCCAAGGCTCGCCGGCACCGGTCCAGAACCACTGCTGGCCATCCCAGTGCAACCCGCCTACCGGCATCCGCCGCCAGCCCCACCAAGCGCAAGCCCCGGTGAACACCAGGCTGGCCAGGGCCAGCGCCTGGCGCCACCCCAGCGCATCGACCTGGACGCACCAGGCGGCCACCGCCGCTGCGCCCAGCAGCCATAGACCAAGCTGTACACGGGCCAGAAAACGCGAACGCCCCACCGGATAAGTCACCGACGGGGCGCTGTGCATGGCTGAAAAGCGCTCAGAAATACGATCTGTGTAACCAGAATACGGACTAAATCCGCTTGAACACCAGCGTACCGTTGGTACCGCCAAAGCCGAAGTTGTTCTTCACCGCCACGTCAATCTGCATGTCCCGCGCGGTATTCGCACAGTAATCGAGATCGCATTCGGGGTCTTGGTTGAAGATATTGATCGTGGGCGGACTCTTCTGCTGGTGCAGGGCCAACACGGTGAACACGCTTTCAATGCCGCCCGCGCCGCCCAGCAAATGGCCGGTCATGGACTTGGTGGAGTTGACCACCAGCTTCTTCGCGTGGTCGCCGAATGCGAGCTTGATCGCATTGGTTTCATTCGCGTCACCCAAAGGCGTGGAGGTGCCGTGGGCGTTCAAATAATCCACTTGATCAGGATTGATACCTGCGTTCTTCAGCGCCATCTGCATCGAACGGCGGGGGCCGTCGACATTCGGGGCCGTCATGTGGAAGCCATCGCCGCTCATGCCGAAGCCGACGATTTCCGCGTAGATCTTGGCACCACGGGCTTTGGCGTGTTCGTATTCTTCGATGACCAGCACACCAGCGCCTTCGCCGAGCACAAAGCCGTCACGGTCTTTGTCCCAGGGGCGCGAAGCAGTACGCGGGTCGTCATTGCGGGTGCTCAGAGCACGGGCTGCAGCAAAGCCGCCCAGGCCCAGAGGCGACATGGTGGACTCTGCGCCACCGGCGACCATGACATCGCAGTCGCCGTATTCGATCATCCGGGCCGACACCCCGATGGCATGCAAACCCGTAGTGCAAGCGGTTGCCACCGCAATGTTTGGGCCTTTGAAGCCGAATTTAATCGACACATGGCCCGAGATCATGTTGATGATCGAAGCCGGTACAAAGAAGGGCGAAATCCGGCGTGCGCCACGGCTGGTGTATTCGGCGTGGGTTTGCTCGATCATCGGCAAACCACCAATACCCGAGCCGATATTGCAACCTATGCGCATGGCGTCTTCTTCGCTCAGCGCATCGCCCGTCGCCAGTCCCGCGTCGGCAACCGCTTCGATAGCGGCGGCCAATCCCAAGTGGATGAAGCGGTCCATGTGGCGCGCTTCTTTTTCGGGAATCAGCGCATTGATGTCAAAGCCCTTGACCTCGCCCGCAAACTTGCAGGAGAACGGACTGGCATCAAACGATTTGATCAGGTCAATGCCCGACTGACCGGCCAGCAAAGCCGACCATGCATCGGCCACCGTGTTACCCACGGGGCTGACGCACCCTAAACCTGTGACGACAACACGACGACGGGACATAATTAAATTTGTGTGGTTAGCAGCACAGATGCTGCAGATGCTGCAGTCCTATTGCGGCCCTGTGGGTTCACACAATAGAGACGCTGGCAGCGTGAAAAAACGGCGCGGCAGGCGCATGGCAACGCCTTATTCCAGCCGGGTATGGACACCCAGACACCACGCGCCGGAGTTTTACGCCTTTTGGTGGCTGGTAGCGTAGTCGATCGCGTTTTGCACGGTGGTGATCTTCTCGGCATCTTCGTCTGGAATCTCAATACCAAACTCATCTTCCAGAGCCATCACCAGCTCCACGGTGTCCAGCGAGTCGGCACCCAGATCGGCCACAAAAGACTTTTCGCTGGTGACTTGGGTTTCTTCCACGCCAAGTTGTTCGGCAATGATTTTTTTAACGCGTGCTTCGATATCGCTCATAGTTCCCTCTGAGGGTTGTAAAAGAATCCGTGATTTTAGCCGGGCTGCAGAAGATCCCCTGCCCAGACTGCCGTACGGATAGAACGGCTGGATTTGGTTTGGCGCAATGCCGAGGCTACATGTACATGCCGCCGTTGACGTGCAATTCCTGCCCCGTCACATAAGCCGCCTGCGGCGACGCCAGATAGGCCACCGCATGCGCGATATCCGCTGGCAAGCCCAGGTGGCCCAAAGGGATTTGTCCCAGCAGGGCTTTTTGCTGCTCTTCCGGCAGGCTGGCGGTCATGTCGGTGTTGATGAAGCCCGGCGCCACGCAGTTCACCGTGATGCCGCGCGAGCCCAGCTCGCGCGCCAAAGCGCGGGTCATGCCGGCCACACCGGCCTTAGCGGCCGCGTAGTTGGCCTGGCCGGGGTTGCCGGACGCGCCCACCACCGAGGTGATGCTGATGATGCGGCCATAGCGCTGCTTCATCATGGTGCGCATCACGGCGCGGCTCATGCGGAATACGGCTTTCAGGTTGGTGTCCAGCACCGCATCCCAGTCGTCGTCCTTCATGCGCATGGCCAGGGTGTCGCGGGTGATGCCGGCGTTGTTTACCAGCACGTGCAGACCGCCGTGCTTCTTGCTGATGCTGTCGATCAGCGCCTCGGCCTCAGCTGCATTGTTCACATCCAGTTTCTTGCCACTGCAACCGGGAAAGGCCGCCAAGGCCTGGCTGATACCAGCAGCGCCGGCATCGCTGGTCGCCGTGCCTATGACTTTCAGGCCGCGCTGTGCCAGTTCCAGTGCAATCGCAGCACCGATACCGCGCGACGCGCCCGTAACCAGGGCCAACTGGCCTGCAAACTCGACTGCGCTCATGCTGCGGCTCCCGCAAGATTGGACCGAACCTCGGCCATGCTGGCCGGGTCAAACAAAGGCAGGCCCGTCAGGCTACCGTCGATACGCTTGACCATGCCGGCCAGCACCTTGCCCGGACCGCATTCGACCAAGGTAGTGACGCCACGCGCCTTGATAGCTGCCACGCATTCCACCCAGCGCACCGGGCCAAACGCCTGGCGCACCAGGGCGTCGCGGATGCGGTCGGCATCGGTTTCCACCGCCACATCGATGTTGTTGACCAGCGGAATCTGGGCCGCGGCAAAACTGACCTGCGCGAGTTTTTCGCGCAGCTTCTCGGCTGCAGGCTGCATCAGGCTGGAATGGAAAGGCGCCGACACCGGCAAAGGCAAAGCGCGCTTGGCGCCATTGGCCTTCAGGACTTCGCAGGCCTTCTCAACCGCCGCTTTGCTGCCGGCAATCACGGTCTGGCCGGGGTCGTTGAAGTTCACCGCCTCTACCACTTCGGCTGCAAATTCAGAGCCCAAAGCACGCATAGCGCTTGTCACTTCTGCGCAACCAGCTATTACTTTAGTAGCATCGAGGCCCAGGATCGCCGCCATGGCGCCGACGCCGACCGGCACCGCATCCTGCATGGCCTGGGCCCGGAAACGCACCAGAGGCGCCGCCTGCGCCAAGGTCAGCACGCCCGAGGCCACCAGGGCCGAATACTCGCCCAGCGAATGGCCAGCCACCACCGAGGGCGCAAGACCGGTCTCGGCGATCCAGGCGCGGTAGGCGGCCACGGCAGCCACCAGCATCACCGGCTGGGTGTTGGTGGTCAAAGCCAAGGCTTCTTTCGGGCCTTCCTTGATCAGTTGGCCGACGTTTTCACCCAGAGCGTCCGAGGCCTCCTGCAGAGTCTGGGCAATCACCGGGTGGTCACCCCAGGCGTCGAGCATGCCCACAGACTGGGAGCCCTGGCCCGGGAACACAAATGCAAAATTATTCATGGAATATATGAGTCAAATATGCCGTTAGCGCTTATTGGACAAGCGCAGCATGCTACAGATTCAGCAGCACTGCACCCCAGGTAAAACCACCGCCCACGCCTTCCAGCATCAGCGTCTCACCTTTTTTGATCTTGCCGCTGCGCACACCGCTGTCCAGCGCCAGCGGAATCGAGGCCGCCGAGGTGTTGCCGTGCTGGTCCACCGTGACCATCACCTTGTCCATCGACAGCTTGAGCCGCTTGGCGGTGCTCTGCATGATGCGGATGTTCGCCTGGTGCGGCACCAGCCAGTCAATATCTTCCTGGGTCTTGCCGGCTTTGGCCAAGGTAGCCCGGGCGGCGTCTTCCAACACGCCCACCGCCAACTTGAACACCGCGGGGCCGTCCATCTTCAGCAGCGGATGGCCTGAAGCCGCTCCGCCCGAGACGTGGCCTGGCACGCACAGAATGCCGACGTACTTGCCGTCTGCATGCAGGTCGCTGGCCAGAATGCCGGGTGTATCCGAGGCTTCAAGCACCACCGCACCCGCGCCGTCGCCGAACAGCACGCAGGTCGTGCGATCCGAGAAATCCAGAATCCGGGAGAAAACTTCGGCGCCGACCACCAAGGCCTTGGTCGCCGTGCCAGTGCGGATCATTGCGTCGGCCACCGTCAGCGCGTAGACAAAACCGCTGCACACGGCTTGCACGTCGAACGCCGGGCAGCCGGCAATGCCTAGCTTGTTCTGCAGAATGCAGGCCGACGAGGGGAAGACCATGTCCGGGGTGGACGTGGCCACAATGATCAGGTCAATGTCTTTGGCCTCAACGCCGGCCGCCTGCAAGGCATTTTGGGCCGCATGGAGTGCGAGATCGCTGCAGGCCACGTCGGGCGCTGCAAAGTGGCGGGCGCGGATGCCGGTGCGTTCCACGATCCAGTCGTCTGAAGTCTCTACGCCCTTGGTCGCCAATTCGGCGACCAGATCGGCATTACTCAAGCGACGGGGTGGGAGATAACTACCGGTTCCGGTGATACGGGAATATGGACTCGTCATGCGCTCATGGTTGCGGAGGTATCCAGCGCATAGTCCGCGGGCTCCGCCAAAAGCGGGGCCGCATGGGCAATGCGGGCTTGGACACGGTCCAGCAGGTTGTTTCGGGCTGCATCATACGCCCGGTGCAAGGCCTGCTCAAACGCAAAAGCATCGGCAGAACCATGGCTTTTGAACACCAGGCCGCGCAGGCCGAGCAAGGCTGCACCGTTGTATCGCCTATGGTCCATGCGCTTTTTAAGCGCTGTTAGCACCGGATAGGACAAAATTGCCGCAAATTTGGTGAATAGATTGCGCGAAAACTCGACCCGCAAGAAATTCACGATCATGCTGGCCAGGCCCTCGCTGGTCTTGAGCGCCACATTGCCAACAAAGCCATCGCAGACCACGATATCCGTGGTGCCCACGAAAATATCGTTACCTTCGACATTGCCGTAGAAGTTCAAGTCGCCGGCCAGCGCGGCTGCGCGCAACAGCTCGCCCGAGCGCTTGATGGTTTCGTTGCCCTTGATGGCTTCTTCGCCAATGTTCAACAGGCCAACCGAGGGATTTTCGTTATCGCTCAGCACCGACACCAGGGCCGAGCCCATTACCGCGAACTGCAGCAAATGTTCGGCCGTGCAGTCCACATTCGCACCCAGATCGAGCACGGTAGTGGCGCCGCCCTTGGCATTCGGGATCTGCCCGGCAATCGCGGGGCGGTCGATGCCATCCAGGGTCTTCAGCAGGTAGCGCGCAATCGCCATCAGGGCGCCAGTATTGCCAGCGGACACCGCCGCCTGGGCCGTGCCCTGCTTGACCTGGCTGATCGCCACGCGCATCGAAGAGTCCTTCTTCTTGCGCAGAGCTATCTCGATGGAATCGTCCATGCCCACCACCTCGCTGGCGGCCACCAGGGTCGCACGCGGGTGCACAAACTCAGCCAAGCTGGCAGGCAAGCCCACCAGCAGCAAAGCTGCGTCCGGATAGCGGTCAAGAAATTGGCGGCAGGCGGGCAGGGTCACACGCGGACCATGGTCGCCGCCCATGCAGTCCACAGCAAGTGTGATCATGGCGCGCCAACCTTGGGGTTAACGCTGCAGGAGGCGCAAGAAACCAGAAGTGCAGACATCAAAACAAAGGCCCGTGGCTACGGGTTGCGTAGCACCGGGCCCAGGATTCAAAGCGCAGCTTAGGCTTCGGATTTGTTCTTCAACACCTGGCGGCCACGGTAGAAACCGTTGGGGCTGATGTGGTGGCGCAGGTGAACTTCACCGGTGGTGGGTTCCACTGCGATACCGGGCACGTTCAGTGCGTTGTGCGAACGGTGCATACCGCGCTTGGAAGGGGATTTTTTGTTTTGCTGGACGGCCATGGTCGGCTCCTAAGTAAATGCGTTTAAAGCTAAACGCTTAAGTAATTACACAAACACGAAAACGAAGGAAGCGCGAAACAGTCAGATCCGAGGCATCCTCGGCTCATTGATTAAACATCAACCAAAAGCACACAGGCCTTTTCGCGCGAAGCCTTAGATTATAGCCCAAGGCTGTGACTTGACGCCAGCCCTCAGTCCGAGCCCTCGCCTCGCAGCTGGGCTAGGGCGGCAAACGGCTTGGGTTTCTCGGCCAAAGCGGCCTCGAATGCCGGGTCCACCACCTCCAATTTGACCTCCACCGGGCATTCCTCATGACGCGGAACCAGGGGAATTTCCATCAGCAACTCGTCTTCCACCAGGGTGGCCAGGTCAAACTCCGGGTCCAGCGCCAGCACATCGTCTTCGGATTCGTCGTCCAGCGCAGCAGCGGTCTCTTCGTCGGCCACAAAGCGGAACGAGCGGTCTACCGCCAAAGCCACATCGACCGGTGTCAGGCAGCGCTGGCAGGTCAGGGGCAGTACGGTGTCGGCTTGCACATGCAGCCAGACCTCGGGCTCGCCGCCGGGCACGGCGCGCAGCTCGCCCTGCGCGCTCCAATTAAGAGTCAAATCGGCTGCTGGCGCAGATACCTCCTGCGCGAGGCGCTCGTATTTTTGTAGCAGGTCCTGCTGCGCGCGGCTACCTGCGGACTGCGCGAAGGCGCGAACGTCCAGGGGGGTGGAGGCAATCTCGGTTTTCATGCCTGCAGTGTAAGAGAATCCCGGCATGCATTCTTCCCCGCCCTCCCCCATCCGCCGCGCCCTGGTACTGGGCTCGACCTCGCGCTACCGGCGCGAGCTGCTACAGCGCCTGCAGATTCCGTTCGAGGTCGCCTCCCCCGAGGTCGATGAAACCCCGCTGCCCGGCGAATGCCCGCGCGACCTGGCTTTGCGCCTGTCGCTGGCCAAGGCCCAGGCCGTGGCGGCCCGCTTCCCGCAGGCAGTGGTGATCGGCTCTGACCAGGTGGCAGATCTGCATGGCACGCCGCTGGGCAAGCCCGGCAACCACGAACGCGCCGTGGCCCAGTTGCGCCAGATGCGCGGCCAGACCGTGGTGTTCCAAACCGCGCTGTCGGTGGTCTGCCTGGAAACCGGCTTTGCCCAGACCGCGCTGGCACCGGTGCGGGTCCAGTTCCGCCAGCTCAGCGACGCCGAAATCGAGGCCTATCTTCGCGCCGAGCAACCCTATGACTGCGCAGGCAGCGCCAAAAGCGAAGGCCTGGGCATCAGCCTGCTGGACGCCATCGACAGCGACGACCCGACCGCACTGGTCGGCCTGCCGCTGATCCGCACCTGCCAGCTGCTGCGCGCCGCCGGAGTCGCCCTGCTATGAAGCCCGGCAAACTCTATTTGGTACCAGCTCCTCTGGATTTCGGCTGCACCACCCAGACGCCGCTGGAAGACGTGATGCCGCTGGGCACGCTACGGGTGGCGGCCCGCCTGCAGCACTGGATCTGCGAAAACGCCAAAACCACCCGCGCCTACTTGAAGCGGGTGGACGCGCTGCAGCCCTTGGCCCAGCCCATCCAGGCACTGCAAATCCAGGAGCTGCCGCGGGAAGTGCATAAAAAAGGCGACCACAGCGGCCAGTTTGACGCCAAGCCGCTGCTGGCGGCCGCCTTGCAAGGCGCGGACATCGGCCTGGTCAGCGAAGCCGGCATGCCAGCGGTGGCCGACCCCGGCTCGTCGGTGGTGCGCGCCGCCCACGAACTAGGGCTGGAGGTGGTGGTGCTGGTCGGACCCGTATCGCTGCTGCTGGCGCTGGCGGCCAGCGGTTTGAACGGGCAAAGCTTTGCGTTTGTTGGCTATGTACCGCAGGCTGAACCGGAACGCGGCCAGCGCATCCGCGAACTGGAAGCACTGGCGTTGAAGACCGGGCAAACCCAGATTTTCATAGAAACACCGTACCGCAACTCGTCCTTGCTGCAGGGGCTGCTACAGAATTTGCAGCAAAATACACGCTTGGCGGTGAGCAGCGGTATGACCCTGGCCGAGCCGCGCACCCTGAGCGACACGGTCAAAGGCTGGCGACAAAAAAACAAGGCGGGCCTGGTCTCTGACCAGCCCGCCGTGTTTGCGATAGGACGTTAACGGACGCTGAACTTATCAGCGCAGTGCAGGGATGCTCTTCAGGGCCCGCACCGAGCCCTCGCCAATCGCCGCACCAAAGCGTTTGGCCAGGCGTTCAGCCACATTCTCACGGCGGGTGTAGTCGATCAGCTCTTCGGCCTTGACCACTTCGCGGGCCACATAGTCCAGGTTGCCCAGATGGTCGGCCAGACCCATCTCCACGGCCTGCTGGCCACTCCAGAACAAGCCGCTGAAGGTCTCGGGGGTTTCCTTCAGACGCTTGCCGCGGCCGGCCTTCACTGCATCGATGAACTGGGTGTGGATCTGGTTCAGCATGTTTTGCGCAAACGCGCGCTGGGTCTCGCTTTGCGGGCTGAACGGGTCCAGAAAGCCTTTGTTTTCACCGGCCGTCATCAGGCGGCGCTCGACGCCCAGCTTGTCCATCAAGCCGGTGAAGCCAAAGCCGTCCATCAGCACACCAATGCTGCCAACGATGCTGGCCTTGTCAACGTAAATATCGTCCGCAGCCACGGCGATGTAATAGGCCGCCGATGCGCAGGTTTCTTCCACCACGGCATACACCGGCTTCTTGTGCAGCACTTTGAGCCGGCGGATTTCGTCGTTGATGATGCCGGCCTGCACCGGGCTGCCGCCTGGCGAGTTGATCAATAGCACCACGGCCTGGGCACCTTCGTCTTCAAACGCGCTGCGCATGGCGGCCACCACGAACTCGGCGCCAGCATCGGCCCCGGAGGCGATTTCGCCCTTGATCTCGACCACGGCGGTATGGGCGGTGGACTTATCCGTCGTCGGTGCGGCGCGGTTCAATCCGATCCAGGCCACGGCGATGAAAAAGACCAACCAGGACAAACGCACAAAGGTCTTCCAGCGGCGCGTGGCTTTTTGCTCGGCCAGCGCAGCGAAGGCCAGCTTTTCCAGGGTCGCGCGCTCCCAGCCACTGGCCTCGCTGGTACTGCGGCTAGGCGTTGGCGGGGTCTCGGGGGTCCCAGGAAAAATTGGGTCGGTCATGGTTGTTAAAACTCAACAGGTTGCAATTGGTGGCGAGTATGCCAGTGCACTACGCCGTCCCGCTCGGACAGCTCGATCTTCACCAGCCCGCCGCGGCAGGGTCCGCCGCCACAGTCGCCGGTGTCCGGCCGGTAGGCGGCACCATGGGTGGCGCACAGCAGCCATTCGCCGGAGTCGTCGAATATGCGGTTCGGCTGGTAGTCCAGCTCCATGGGCACATGGGTGCAACGGTTCAGGTAGGCGTAGGCCTGGCCGTTGTAGCGGATGGCAAAGGCCCGGCAGGACTCGCCCAGGTACATGACGTCAAACGGCACGGCATCACCGCCGTCGTGCAAATCGGCCACATTGCACACAGGAATGGCTTGCACGGGCAAGGACTCCCGGAAAACCAGCGGCGACTCAGCCATGCAACCTCAGCCAGTCACGCAGCTCTGCCACCGAATGGGCGACGAAGCGCGGCTGCAGCGCCTCAAAGGCATCGGTCGGGTGCGCACCATAGCCCACGCCCACGCTGGCGCAGCCGGCATTCAGCGCCATCTGCAGGTCGTGCGTGGTGTCACCAATCATCAGGGTGCGTTCGGGCGCCACGCCGAATTCGCGCATCAGCTCGTGCAGCATGCGCGGGTGCGGCTTGCCCTGGGTTTCATCGGCGGTGCGCGAGCCGTCGAACACGCCTTGCAGCTCAACCGCGTGTAAAGCCTCGTCCAGGCCGCGGCGCGACTTGCCGGTGGCCACCGTCAGGCAATGCTGGCGCGCCTTGAGCTCGGCCAGCATGGGCAAGACCCCGTCAAACAAGACGATGTCGTGCTGGTGCGCAATATAGTGGTGGCGGTAGCGCTCGCCCAGTTCCGCATGCTTGGATACGGGCACATCGGGCGCGGCATGCGCAAGGGCTGGCATCAAGGCCATGCCGATCACATAGGACGCAGCTACATCGCTGGGCACGGTGCCGCCCACGTCGCGCACCGCTTCCTGGATGCTGCGGGTGATGATGGCCGTCGAGTCGAACAACGTGCCATCCCAGTCAAAAGCGATCAAATCAAATTGTCTAGCGGCCATATACATCTTCAAACCGGACAATATCGTCCTCACCCAAATAGCTGCCCGACTGCACTTCGATCATTTCCAGCTCGACGCGGCCCGGGTTCTCCAGCCGGTGGGTGGTGCCCAGCGGGATATAGGTGGATTCATTTTCGGTCACCAGGAATACCTCTTCACCGCGTGTGACCTTGGCCGTGCCCGAGACCACGATCCAGTGCTCGGCGCGGTGGTGGTGCATCTGCAGCGACAAAGTGCCCCCCGGTTTGACCACGATGCGCTTGACCTGGAAGCGCTTGCCGTTGTCCACGCTGTCATACCAGCCCCAGGGGCGGAACACCTTGCGGTGCAACTGGCCTTCGGAGCGGCCCTTCTGCTTGAGGCTTTCCACGATCTTTTTCACGTCCTGGGTCTGGTCCTTATGGGCCACCAGGATGGCATCGGCGGTTTCCACCACCACGATGTCGTCCACGCCCACGCAAGCAATCAAGCGGCCTTCGGACAAGGCCAGGGTGTTGCGGCAGTTGTGCAACAGCACGTCGCCCTGGCTCACATTGCCAGCTGCATCCTTGGGCAGCACCTGCCACAGAGCGTCCCAGGCGCCCACATCCGACCAGCCGGCGGCCAGCGGAATCACCACGCCGGGCGGCAAGCCGGCCTGGCCGGAGGCTATGCGCTCCATCACCGCATAGTCGATGGAATCGCTGGGGCAGGCCGAGAAAACCTCTTTGCCGACGCGAACGAATTCGCCATCGGTCTGGCCTGCATCCCAGGCGGTCTGGCATGCCGCCAAAATGTCGGCGCGGCACACGCCCATGGCCGCCAGCCACACCGAGGCCTGGACCATGAACAAGCCGCTGTTCCAGGAGTACGAGCCTGCATCCAGATAGCTCTGGGCGGTGGCCTGGTCGGGTTTTTCTACAAACCGAGCGATGGTGGCCGCGCCGCTGTCGCCATAGGCGGCACCGGCCTGGATGTAGCCGTAACCGGTTTCCGGGCTGTCGGGGGTGATGCCGAAGGTGACGATGGCGCCGCCATCCGCCAGCAGCGCGCCCTGGCGCACCACGGCCTGGAAAGCCGCCTTGTCGACGATCACATGGTCGGCCGGCATCACCAGCAGCACCGGGTCTGCGCCGCCGCGCAGCGCCGCCAGCGCGGCCAGGGTCAGAGCCGGCGCGGTATTGCGCCCGGTGGGCTCCAGCACGATGCTGCCGGGCTGGCCCATCAGGCGCAGCTGCTCGGCGATGACGAAGCGGTATTCCTCGTTGCACACCACCATGGGCGCCGCCACGGCCCCCAGGCCCAAGCCCTCGACCCGGCGCACCGTGGCCTGCAGCAGCGAATCGTCACCGATCAGCGGCAGCAGCTGCTTCGGGTATTTTTCACGCGACAGCGGCCACAGACGGGTGCCTGAGCCACCAGAGAGCACAACGGGTTGTATCAGCATAAAAGACTCCACTAAGATGAAAAACCAGGGGCCTTGGAGTGGCCATTGCTTTCATTATTGCAGAGCAACATGCAGAGCTGGCGCGCTTTTACCCCGTATTACGCAATGCAGCCGCAATGCCGTTGATGGAGATATGGATACCGGTCTGCACCCGCTCATCGCCCTGGCCGGCCCGGTAGCGCCGCACCAGCTCGACCTGCAGGTGGTGCAGCGGATCGATATACGGGAAGCGGTGCCGGATCGAGCGCTGCAGCGCCGCATTGCCCGACAGGCGCTGCTTCTCACCGGTAATCTGCGACAGCGCAGTCGCCGTGCGATGCCACTCCGCTTCGATACTGCTGAAGACCCGTTTGCGCAGCCGTGCGTCGCTGACCAGCTCGGCATAGCGGGATGCCAACGCCAGGTCGCTCTTGGCCAGCACCATGTCCATATTGCTCAGCAGGGTGCGGAAGAACGGCCACTGGCGGTACATTTTTTGTAGCACCCCCAGTGCGTCCTTCTTGCCTGCAGCGCCGTTTTCATTCAAAAACGCCTCGACAGCAGAACCAAAGCCATACCAGCCCGGCAGGGTCAGACGGCACTGGCCCCAGCTGAAGCCCCAGGGGATGGCGCGCAGGTCTTCGATCTTCTGTGAAGCCTTGCGCGAAGCCGGGCGCGAGCCGATGTTCAGCTCGGCGATCTCGCGGATCGGCGTGGAATCGAAGAAGTAAGAGGTGAAGCCCGGAGTTTCGTAGACCAGTGCGCGGTAAGCCGCCATGCTGGCTTCGGACAGCTGGGCCGCCGTCTGCAAAAACGCCGGCGTGGCCGACTTGGTGGGCTGCAGCAGGGTGGCTTCCAGGGTGGCAGCCACCAGGGTTTCCAGGTTGCGCCGGCCGATCTCGGGATTCGCGTATTTGGAGCCTATGACTTCGCCCTGCTCGGTCAGGCGGATCTGGCCGCGCACCGTGCCCGGTGGCTGGGCCAGGATGGCCTGGTAGCTCGGGCCGCCGCCACGGCCCACCGTGCCGCCGCGGCCGTGGAACATGCGCAAGGTGATGTTGTGGCTGTTAGCCAACTGGTCGAACAGATCGACAAGGGCAATCTCGGCGCGGTACAGCTCCCAGTTGCTGGTGAAAATGCCGCCGTCCTTGTTGCTGTCCGAATAGCCCAGCATGATGTCC
Organism: Rhodoferax sp. OV413; assembly: GCF_900104385.1. Lineage (GTDB taxonomy): Bacteria > Pseudomonadota > Gammaproteobacteria > Burkholderiales > Burkholderiaceae_C > Rhodoferax_B. The sequence continues at coordinate 321,642 of NZ_FNJA01000003.1, forward strand.
TGCTCAGCGCCGCTGCGCTGCACCAGATCGGCCACGCCGGGCAGGTCGTAGAACTCGCGCATGATGGGCGCGGCATTGCGCAGATCTTCGATGGTTTCGAACAGCGGCACCACGATCAGGTCTACCGTGGCCTTCTGGTCCAGCGTGCCGTGCATCAGGCCCACCTCTTTTTGCAGCAGCAGCACTTCCAGCAAGTCGCTGACTGTCTCGGTGTGGCTGATGATGTAGTGGCGGATGGCCTGCACGCCATAGCGGGCGCGGGTCACGCGGGCCGCCTCGAAGATGGCGATTTCCTTGCATGCATGCTCGGAATATGGGGCGCCGACCACGCGCAAGGGCCGCGCGTCGTTCAGCAAGCCCATCAGCAGCTTGCGCTTGGCCATTTCGTCCAATGCGGAATAGCTGGACTCGATGCGCGCCACCGACAGCAGCTCGGCCACCACTTCCTCGTGCTTGTCCGAGCTCTGGCGCAGGTCCACCGTGGCCAGGTGGAAGCCGAACACCTCGACCGCGCGGATCAGCGGGTGTAGCCGCTCGGCGGCCAGGGTAGCGCCGTGGTTGGCCAGCAAAGAGGCCTGGATGGTGCGCAGATCGGCCAGGAAATCCTCGGCCAGCAGATAGGCGTTTTGCGGCGCCACGGCGTGGCGGGCCGCATCGCCGCCGGTCAGGCTTTTCAGCGTGGCGGCCAGGCGGGCGTACATGCCGGTCAGCGCCAGGCGATAGGGCTCGTCCTGGCGGTGCACATTGGTGTCGGGCGAGCTTTTGGCCAGGGCCTGCATGGCCGGCGTCAGCCCGACCAGGCCGGCGGACAGCGACAGCTCGCCGCCCAGGTAGTGCACTTCGGTCAGGTAATGCCGCAAGGCCACATCGGCTTGGCGACGCAAGGCGTATTCCAGGGTTTGCGCGCTGACGTTGGGGTTGCCGTCGCGGTCGCCGCCGATCCACTGGCCCATACGCAGAAAACTGTGCACCGGGTGGTTGCCAAGTGAGCCTTCCAGCTCGGCATACAGCTTGGGAATCTCGCGCAGGAATGTGGCTTCGTAGTAACTCAGCGCGTTTTCGATCTCGTCGGCCACTGTCAGCTTGGACATGCGCAGCAGCCGGGTTTGCCATAGCTGCATCACCCGGGCCCGCAATTGCACCTCGTTGGCCGCCAGTTCACGCGGTGCCAGCGCGTCCTTGACACTGGCAACGCCACGTTCACGGATCTCATCGCGCAGCGTCAGCAGCCGGGCGATGTCGCGCTCCGCGTCCAGAATGCTCTTGCGCTGGACTTCGGTGGGGTGGGCGGTGAGCACCGGCGATACATAGCTGTGGGCCAGGGTCTGCGCTATTGTTTTAGGAGCTATACCCGCCCAGCGCAAGCGTGCCAGAGCCACTTCTATGCTGCCTTCCTGGGTATCGCCGGCGCGCTCGTGCACCGCGCGGCGGCGGATGTGGTGGCGGTCTTCGGCCAAGTTGGCCAGATGGCTGAAATAGGTGAACGCGCGGATCACGCTGACGGTCTGGTCGCCGGTCAGGCCTTTGAGCAGCTTCTTCAGCGCCTTGTCGGCATCGGTATCGGCATCGCGGCGGAAGGCCACCGACAGCTTGCGCACCTGCTCGACCAGCTCGAACGCCGGCGCCCCTTCTTGCTCGCGGATCACATCCCCCAGGATGCGGCCCAGCAAGCGGATGTCTTCCACCAGAGGGCGCTCATTGTCCTTGGCGCGGGCCGGACGGGCGGGTTGGGACGGGCCTGGCGGGACGCGTTTGGGGGCGCTGGAGCTGGGGGAATCTGCCGTTGACATACGTAAACTTCCTAGGTGGGCGAAACAAAGAGGCGGGCAGGCCGCATGCTAGCATCGACCTCCCCCCGAAACACCCGCTATTTCTTCCAAAAATTACCAACAGGTTACCGGTTTGAGCACACCGTCCGCGCCCTTCTTGAACATCGTCATCGCCACCCGCGAAAGCCGGCTGGCTTTGTGGCAGGCCGAACACGTCCAGGCCCTGCTGGCGCAGCAAGGCCACCATGTCAGCCTGCTGGGCATGACCACCCGCGGCGACCAGATCCTCGACCGCTCGCTGAGCAAGGTCGGCGGCAAAGGCCTGTTCGTCAAGGAGCTGGAAATCGCCCTGGAAGAAGGCCGCGCCGACATCGCCGTGCACTCCCTGAAAGACGTGCCCATGGACCTGCCCGAAGGCTTTGCCCTGGCCTGCGTGCTGGAGCGCGAAGACCCGAGCGATGCCTTTGTCTCGAACCGCTACGCCACCCTGGCCGATGTGCCGCAGGGCGGCGTGGTCGGCACCTCCAGCCTGCGCCGCACCGTGCTGCTGCGCGCGCTGCGGCCGGACCTGCAGATCGCCCCGCTGCGTGGCAACCTGGACACCCGGCTGCGCAAGCTCGACGAAGGCCAGTTCGACGCCATCGTGCTGGCCAGTGCCGGCCTGATGCGACTCGGCCTGCCGGAGCGCATCCGCAGCCGCTTCGCGCCCAGCAGCATGCTGCCCGCCGCTGGCCAAGGTGCACTGGGCATAGAAATCCGCGCCGACCGCAGCGATCTGATCGCCGCCCTGGCCCCGCTGGCGCACACCGCCACTTGGCAGGCCGTGGCCGCCGAGCGCGCCGTCAGCCGCAGCATGGGAGGCAGCTGCTCGATGCCCTTGGCCGCCTATGCCACCTGGCAGGGCACGCAACTGCATATAGACGCCGCCTGGGGCGATGCCGAGCAGCCCGCGCCCCTGGTCACCGCCAGCGCGCAGGCCGCCATCACCGACCTGGCCAGCGCCACCGCGCTCGGTGAGCAGGTTGCCGCCCAGCTGCGCGCTGGCGGCGCCCGCTAGCGGGCACTGGCAACCAAGGCCATGCACGCCATCGTCACCCGCCCCGCGCAGGACGGCCTGCGCTGGGTCCGCGAGCTGGCGGCCCTAGGGATACGCAGCACTGCCCTGCCCCTGATCGACATCGGCCCGGCCGCCGATGCGCAACCGGTGCGGCAAGCCTGGCAGCAGCTGGCCAGCTACCAGGCTGCCATGTTTGTCAGCGGCAACGCGGTCCAGCATTTTTATGCATTAAATCAGCCTCTAGCGCAATCTATGCCTGCGCAAGCAGCTATCAGAACAAGAGCATGGGCCACCGGCCCCGGCACCGTGGCTGCACTGCGCCAGGCTGGCGTAGAACCCGCGCAGATCGATGCGCCCGATGCCGCCGCCGGGCAATTCGACTCCGAAGCCCTGTGGCACATCGTCGCCCCCACCGTGCAGCCCGGCAGCCGGGTGCTGATCGTGCGCGGCGGCGACCACACTGGCGAAAGCGCGGGCCGCAGCTGGCTGGCCGAGAAACTGGCCGGCGCCGGCGCGCAGGTCGACACGGTGGTCGCCTACGAGCGCCGCCTGCCGGTGTTCAGCGTCGCCCAGTTAGACCAGGCGCGACAGGCCTGCGCCGATGGCAGCGTCTGGCTGTTCAGCAGTTCTGAGGCCATTGCCCATCTGCAAACCCTGCTGCCAGGCCAGGATTTCCGCCCGGCCCGCGCGGTCGCCACCCACCCGCGGATTGCACAGGCCGCGCGGGCTGCGGGTTTTGGTGTTGTTTGCGAGTCACGCCCGACTCTGGCCGAGATAGTGGCCTCGATAGAATCACTGGCATGAATGCCGAGCTGCCCCCTGAATCTGCCGCCCCGCCCACTCCATCGGTGACACCACCGTCCAAGGGCTCCAGCAAGTCCACGCTGGTTGTGGCGGGCGTAGCCGTGCTGGCCCTGGCCAGCAGCGGCATGCTGTGGCAAAAGCTGTCCAGCATCCAGGAACACCTGGCGCGGCAAAGCGCCGACGCCGGCGCCCAAGCCGTAGAGGCCCGCACCATGGCCCGCCAAGCGCAAGACCAGGCCCGCGAAACCGCGGCCCACCAGGCCGTCACCGATGCGCGCATCAGCGAAACCACGCTGCAGCGCTCTCAGCTCGAAGACCTGATGCAAAGCCTGTCGCGCTCGCGCGACGAAAACCTGGTGGTCGACATCGAATCCTCGGTGCGGCTGGCCCAGCAGCAAGCCCAGCTCACCGGCAGCGTCGAGCCCCTGCTGGCAGCCCTCAAAACGGCCGACGACCGCGTCAGCCGGGCCGCCCAGCCGCGCCTGGCACCGCTGCAGCGCGCCATCGCCCGCGACACCGACCGCATCAAATCCGCCAGCACCACCGACACCCCGGGCCTGCTGATCAAGCTCGACGAACTGGTGCGCCAGGTCGACGAGCTGCCCACCGTCAACGCCGTGGTGGCCGCCTCCGCCGTAGGCGCAGACAAAACCACCAGCGGACCGGCGGCCAGCGAATGGTGGCAGCGCTGGCTGGACCTGGTACACCAGGAAGCCCGCAAACTGCTGCGCGTCAGCCGCATCGAACAGCCCGAGGCCGCTCTGCTGTCGCCCGAGCAAAGCTTCTTCCTGCGCGAAAATCTCAAGCTCAAGCTGCTGAATGCCCGGCTCGGCCTGCTGGCCCGACAGCTCGAATCCTCGCGCGCCGACCTGGCAGCGGCCACCGCAGCGCTGAACAAATACTTCGACCCCAGCTCGCGCAAGACCCAGAACATGGCCACCTTGCTGCAGCAGGTACAAAGTCAGATGAAGAGCGCCGAGTTGCCGCGGGTGGATGAAACCTTGGCCGCTCTGGCCACTGCCGCGGCGGGGCGCTGAGCATGCGTGCGATTGCTTGGCTCCTGGCCCTGTTCGGTGTGGCCGTCGCGGTAGCGCTGCTGGCTGGCAACAACCAGGGCACCATCACCGTCTTCTGGCCACCGTACCGGGTTGACCTGTCCTTGAATCTGGTGCTGGTGCTGACGGCCGCACTGTTTGTGGTGCTGCACTTGGCATTGAAGGCGCTGTCGGCACTGTTCTCCATGCCGCAGCAGGCCCAGCGCTGGCGCCTACAGCAAAAAGAACGGGCCACCCACACGGCCTTGCTGGACGCGTTCTCGCACCTGCTGGCCGGCCGCTTCCTGCGCGCCCGCAAAGCCGCCGAAGCCGCCCTGCGCCAAGAAAAAGCCTTGCTGACCAGCGGCCATCCGCTGGCCCATGGCGACAAGCTGCGCGCACTGGCACACCTGATCACCGCCGAAAGCGCCCAGTCGCTGCAAGACACCGCTGTGCGCGATACCCATATGCAGCTTGCCCTGGACAGCACGGCGCAGCGCAATACCCTGGAAACCCAGGAAACCCGCGAAGGCGTACAGCTGCGTGCCGCCCACTGGGCCCTGGCCGACCGCGACGCCGATGCCGCGCTGCAATGGCTGGACGCCCTGCCCCAGGGCGCTGCCCGCCGCACCCTGGCCCTGCGCGTGCGCCTGAAAGCCAACCGCCTGGCACGCCAGACCCTGCCCGCGCTGGAGACCGCCCGCCTGCTGGCCAAGCACCGTGCGTTCTCGCCGGCCGCGGCCCAGAGCATTCTGCGTGGCCTGGCACTGGAGCTGGTCAGCGGCGCCCACGACCCCGCACAACTACAGCGCGCCTGGGCCGAGCTGGAAAGCACCGAACGCCTGATGCCCGATGTGGCCATCCAGGCCGCACACCGCCTGGCCACCCTGCAAGGGGATGCCGGCTTGGCCCGCCAATGGCTGCTGCCGATCTGGGAGCAGCTGGTGGCCCACACCGAGCAGGAGCACGCCTACAGCATCAAGCTGGTGCGGGCGTTGGAGGCCGGGTTTGCGGTCTCCGACACTGCAATGGACCTGCCCTGGCTGCACCGGATTGAAGCCGCCCAGCAGCGCAATCCGCGCGATGCGAATCTGCAGTACCTGGCGGGCATCGCCTGCCTGCGCCACCAGCTATGGGGCAAGGCCCAGCAGCTGCTGACGCAAGCCGTACACCAGCTGACAGATGCCGGGCTGCAGCGCAGCGCTTGGCGCGCACTGGCCGACCTGGCTGAGCAGCGTGGCGATACGGCCGCTGCGCAAGAAGCCTATAAGCGCGTCGCCGCAACCTGATCGCTGCTCCAGACCCCGGGACACCCCCCAGGGTTTTGCGGGTCTGGCCGAGGCAGTGAGCTACCCATCACAGCCGGCGACTAGCCGCTAGATCCCGCGCCGCTATCTACCCCGCACAAGCAAAAAAAATGGACCCGAAGGTCCATTTCTTGTTGGCAGGCTGAACTGCTTAGAACGGCAGATCCATGCTGCGCAGATCACGCTTGGTTTCCACCATCACCAGCGGCTCGGCTTGCGCCACCACGATGGGAGGGCGTACCCGCGGCACATGCACTGGCCGGGGTTCAGCGGCGATCGCGGCCTGGACGGCAGCAGCGCGCTCAGGCTGGGTACCCACCCATTGCAGACCCGAACTCTGGGCCAATTGGTCTAGCTCCGCCGTAGGCAGAGAGAAAGCTGGCATCTTGGGAGCCGCGGCCACCACCGGCGCTGCGGGTGCGGCTACCGGTGCGGCGACGCTCACAACCACTTCAGCTGCAACTGGCGCGACGGGCGCACGTTCCTGCACCACCTCAGCCACCTCAGGGGCAGCGGCCGGAGCCACCGCCACCGAGCGCTCCACCAGCGATTCGGCTTGCGGCTCTACCGGGTTGGGCACGAAAGCCGCAGGCTCACCCGCGTTGTCGCGCGGCGCACGGTCCTTGCGGTCACGGCCATAACGGTCCCGCGAACGTTTTTCACGGCGCTGGGGTTCTTCAGCCTCGGGACGGGCTTCGTTGCCAGCTTCGCCAGCCTCGGCTAGCACCGGGGCGCTTTCAGCGTCGGCAACCGCCGGCTTGGCGGCCGCGAAGTACGAAGGACGCTCTGGACGCTCAACGGCTTCCACCTCTGGCGCACGTGGCTCACGTTCGGCACGCGGTTCGCGGTCCTGGCGAGGCTCACGCTCCGCACGGGGTTCGCGTTCAGCACGTGGCTCACGCTCAGGGCGGGGGGCACGGCCAGACTCGGCTTCGGCAGAGGGTTCGCGCAGGTCGGGACGCGGCTCGTCCTGGCGGTCCCGGCCGGCTACGCCGTCTTCGCGACTGCCACGGCCACCACGGCCACCACGCGAGTTGCGTTCACCGCGCTCACCCGCATTGCGGGGCGCGCGCTCGGGACGGGGCTCTGCACCCGTAGCGTCAACGCTGACGGCACCAGCTTCGGCCACTACACCTGCTTCGCCTTGGGACAACAATGCCTGGCTGTCAGCTTCGGAACGCTCACGCGGACCCTGCTGACGGTCGCCGCGGCCACGGCCACCGCGGCCACGGCCTTGGGCGTCGACAGCACCTTCGGTACGCTCCGGGCGCTCGGCGCGCTCAGGACGGTCGGCCGCATTGCGCGGACCACGGTCCGGACGGGCTTCCTGGCCCTCACGGGCTTCACGGCCTTCGGCATTACGCGGACCCCGGCCAGCACTGCGGCCCTCACCACGCTCAGTGCGGCCTTCACGGCTTTCTGGCGCTTCATCGCGGCCGCCACGGCCACCGCGACCACCGCGACCGGAACCTTCACCGCGCGCATTGCGGCCTTCACGGCGTTCTTCGGTCTTGGCGGCTACGGGCGCTGGGGCGGGTGCCACAGGCACAACGACCGGCGCTGGGGCAGCACCAAACAGACCTTTGAGCCAGCCAAAGAAACCGGTCTCGACCGGCGCTGCCACCGGTGCGGGTGCGGCCACCACAGGTGCAGGCGCGGGTGCCACGGCTTTGGGCACGGCTTGCGGAGCGGGCGCGTCGGGCAGCACGCCCTTGATCACCGGGGTTTGCTTGTTGGTCGGCTCTTGCGAACGGCGCGTCACCGAGGTGGCATCGTCCACCACGTCGGCCATCTTGTAGCTGGCTTCGATGTGGTCCAGACGCGGGTCGTCGTGCTTCAGGCGTTCGAGCTTGTAGTTCGGCGTTTCCAGCGTCTTGTTGGGCACCATCAGCACGTTGATACGCTGCTTCAGCTCGATCTTGGCGATTTCGGTACGCTTTTCGTTCAGCAGGAACGAAGCCACGTCGACTGGCACCTGGCACATCACCGAAGCGGTGTTGTCCTTCAGCGACTCTTCCTGGATGATGCGCAAGATTTGCAATGCCGAGCTTTCGGTATCGCGAATATGGCCGGAACCACCGCAACGGGGGCAAGGGATCGAAGCACCTTCGCTCAGCGCCGGGCGCAGGCGCTGGCGGCTCATCTCCATCAGGCCGAATTTGCTGATGGTGCCGAACTGCACGCGGGCGCGGTCTTGGCGCAGCGCGTCGCGCAGGCGGTTTTCCACGTCGCGGCGGTTGCGACTTTCTTCCATGTCGATAAAGTCGATCACGATCAGGCCACCCAAATCGCGCAGACGCATCTGGCGCGCCACTTCTTCGGCAGCTTCCAGGTTGGTGCGGGTAGCGGTTTCCTCGATGTCGCCACCACGGATGGAGCGGGCCGAATTCACGTCCACCGACACCAGGGCTTCGGTATGGTCGATCACGATGGCGCCGCCGGACGGCAGCTGCACGGTGCGGGCGTAGGCCGATTCGATCTGGTGCTCGATCTGGAAGCGGCTGAACAGCGGCGCGTCGTCGCGGTAGCGCTTGACCCGGGCTGCGTGCTCAGGCATCACATGGGCCATGAACTGCTGGGCCTGCTCGTACACGTCGTCGGTGTCGATCAGGATGTCGCCGATGTCGTTGTTGAAGTAGTCGCGGATGGCACGGATCACCAGGCTGGATTCCTGGTAAATCAGGAAAGCGCCCTTGCCCGACTTGCCGGCGCCGTCGATGGCAGTCCACAGCTTGAGCAGGTAGTTCAAGTCCCACTGCAGTTCAGGGGCGCTGCGGCCGATACCGGCGGTACGGGCAATGATGCTGGAGCCGTTCGGGTATTCGAGCTGGTCCATGGCTTCTTTGAGCTCGGCCCGGTCGTCGCCTTCGATGCGGCGCGACACACCACCGCCACGCGGGTTGTTCGGCATCAGCACCACATAGCGGCCGGCCAGCGACACGAAGGTCGTCAGGGCGGCGCCCTTGTTGCCGCGCTCTTCTTTTTCGACCTGGACCAGCAGTTCCTGGCCTTCGCGGATCACATCACTGATACGCGCCTGGTTGACCGGCACGCCCTGGGTGAAATACTGCTTGGAGATTTCTTTGAAGGGCAGAAAACCGTGGCGGTCTTCGCCGTAGTCGACAAAACAGGCTTCCAGCGAAGGCTCGACGCGGGTGACGACGGCCTTGTAGATATTGCCCTTGCGCTGTTCGCGCCCCTCGATTTCAATTTCGTAGTCGAGCAGTTTTTGCCCGTCCACAATCGCTAGCCGACGTTCTTCCGACTGCGTTGCATTAATCAGCATCCGTTTCATGGTGCGTTTCCTTTGACTGGACCACAGGGGGTCCAGAAATGTTCTTCAATTCAATATGGCCCAAATTGGGCCTTTTGATGCCTGAACAGACGCATGGAAACAACCGGAATGACCGCAAGACTGCACTAGGTAAGCGTTGGCTTACAGGGTGACAGAGGGGGTATGGGGACGAAGGCGAGGAAGGTGGTGGGCAGAACAGCTATTGAATTTATAGCTACTCGCGCATAGTAGATGTGCGCCAGGGGCAGTTCCATGCCAAAGACCGGGGCTATGAGCCACCGCCAGCAGGTTTGAACCATCACCATCAGCACAAGAGTTCTCGCTTCGATCCGTTGAGCCACCTGGGCACTACGTAGAACGTATTGGCACAGGTCGACAATTTGGGGGTATTCCGTATCCGTATTTCCATCGCGTCAGCCCGCCTCATCAGCGTTTGCGGCCATCGGCGCTAGGTTCGCGCGGCTTGGCAGCAGACAGCCTGGAGTGGCATCGACCTCGCAGCGTTGTCGGTGTTGTGCTCTAAACTGTGGTGAATCAAGCACTTACGACACGACGCTGGTGAAAAATATTATAGGTGCTAACCACCCTCCCCCCATGCCTGAAGTCAAATTCATTACGGTGGACCCTGACGACGCCGGCCAAAGGCTCGACAACTTCCTGATGCGCCACCTCAAAGGCGTGCCCAAAACCCATGTCTACCGCATCATCCGCAGCGGCGAAGTGCGGGTCAACAAAGGCCGTGCGGCGGCCGACACCCGCATTGCAGGCGGCGACGTGGTGCGGCTGCCGCCGACCCGGATTTCCGAACGGGTTGCCGAAAAGGCCGAAGCCATGGCCAGCGCACCAGCCCCCGCACGCGAATTCCCGGTGCTGCTGGAAGATGAGCACCTGCTGGCCATCGACAAACCGGCGGGTGTGGCCGTGCATGGCGGTAGCGGTGTCAGCTTTGGGGTCATCGAGCAGTTGCGCATGGCCCGCCCAAAGGCGCCGTTTCTGGAGCTGGTGCACCGGCTGGACCGGGAAACCTCAGGCATCCTGCTGCTAGCCAAGAAACGCAGCGCTCTGAAAAACGTGCAAGACCAGTTCCGCGAACGCGAAACCGGCAAGACCTATCTGGCCCTGGTGCTAGGGCACTGGCCGGCCAACAAGAAGGTGTTGGACAAATCTTTACACAAGTACCTGCTGGCGAACGGAGAACGTCGGGTCAAGGTGGTGGCGAGGGACGACCCCGACGGCATGCGCTCGCTCACGCTGGTGAAGGTGGCCCAGCACTTTGCCGGCTTCAGCCTGCTGGAGGTAACTATCAAGACCGGCCGGACCCACCAGATCCGCGTGCACCTGGCTTCGGAAGGATTTCCGATTGCCGGTGATGACAAATATGGCGACTTTGAGGCCAACAAGGCTTTGTTGAAGCAGGGGCTCAAACGCATGTTTCTGCATGCATGGCGTTTGCAGTTGAGCCACCCCGCCAGTGGCGCGAGTGTGGAGCTCAACGCCGCGCTGCCCAACGAGTTACAAAGCTTCATCAGCACCCAATCTGATAGCAGCAGCCCCTGAATAGGTGCGGCTGCGCCATTTACAGCCGCCACTGAATCGGTGATGATTCGGTTACCTTTTGCTACCTGCTACATTTTGGGCTTATGGCCGCTGTTGAACCCTTCACCAAAGAAACCTCTACCGTAGCGCTTCCCGGCTTGGGAAGGGTTTTGATTTCTGCCGGAAAGCTGGGGCAAAAGTCGGCCGAAGACATTTACCGCAAAGCCCAAAGCAACCGCACCAGTTTTATCGCCGAACTGATGACCTCGGGCGTGGTGTCTGCATCCGACCTGGCGCACACCATGTCCACCGCGTTCGCAGCCCCCTTGCTCGACATTGACGCGGTAGACCGCGAACGCCTGCCCAGAGACCTGCTGGACGGCAAGATCTGCCAAGCCTACCGCGTGGTCGTGCTGAGCAAGCGCAACAACCGCCTGATCGTCGCCACCGCCGACCCGTCCGACCAGGAGGCCGCGGAAAAAATCAAGTTCTCCACCCAGTTAGGCGTGGACTGGATCATTGCCGAATACGACAAGCTGTCCAAGATCGTGGACGCCAACTCCGTGTCCGCCAATGAAGCCATGGGCAACATCATTGGTGGCGACTTCGATTTCGACGACACCAACATGGGTGTGCCGGAAGAAGCCGCAGAAATCAATGCCAACGAGGTCGAGGATGCCCCGGTCGTCAAGTTCCTGCACAAGATGCTGCTCGACGCATTCGGCATGCGGGCTTCGGACTTGCACTTTGAACCCTACGAGCACAACTACCGCGTGCGCTTCCGGATTGACGGTGAATTGCGCGAAATCGCCTCGCCACCGGTAGCCATCAAGGACAAGCTGGCCTCGCGCATCAAAGTAATCTCACGACTCGACATCTCCGAAAAACGCGTGCCGCAAGACGGCAAGATGAAGCTCAAGATCGGACCGGACCGGGTGATCGACTTCCGCGTCAGCACCTTGCCTACCCTGTTTGGCGAAAAGATCGTGATCCGGATTCTGGATCCGAGCAGCGCAAAGTTGGGCATTGACGCGCTGGGCTACGAGCCTGAAGAAAAAGAGCGGGTCATGCATGCGATTGGCCGGCCCTACGGCATGGTGCTGGTCACCGGCCCCACAGGTTCGGGAAAAACCGTGTCGCTTTACACCTTCCTCAACCTGCTAAACAAGCCAGGTGTCAACATCGCCACGGCGGAAGATCCGTCCGAAATCAACCTGCCGGGGGTCAACCAGGTCAATGTCAATGACAAGGCCGGCCTGACGTTTGCCGTCGCCCTGAAATCCTTTCTGCGCCAGGATCCCGACATCATCATGGTCGGCGAAATCCGCGACCTGGAAACCGCCGATATCTCCATCAAGGCCGCGCAAACCGGCCACTTGGTGCTGTCCACCCTACACACCAACGATGCGCCCACCACCTTGACGCGGATGCGCAATATGGGTATTGCGCCGTTCAACATTGCTTCTAGCGTGATTTTGATCACCGCCCAGCGCCTGGCGCGGCGCTTGTGCCCGGTGTGCAAGGCGCATATCGAGATTCCACAGAAAACCCTGTTGGAATCTGGTTTTGAGGCCGAAGAACTGAATGGCTCCTGGAAGCCTTATGGCCCGATAGGCTGCAATGCCTGCAATAACGGCTACAAAGGCCGGGTGGGCATTTACCAGGTGATGCCGATTTCCGATGAAATCCAACGCATCATCCTGCGCGATGGCAGTGCCATGGATATTGCCGAACAGGCCAGAATCGAAGGCGTGCGCACGCTGCGCCAGGCCGGTTTGCACAAAGTCAAGCTAGGGTTGACCTCGCTGGAAGAAGTGCTCGCCGTGAGCAATGAATAGACCACGACGGACGTACAAGGCATTCCATGGCAACTGCATCGCCCAGAGACGTTAAAGAGTTTGTCTTCGAATGGGAAGGCAAGGACCGCAATGGCAAACAGGTGCGCGGCGAAACCCGCGCTGCGGGCGAAAACCAGGTCCAGGCATCCTTGCGCCGCCAAGGCGTATTTCCGACCAAGATCAAGAAGCGCCGCATGCGCTCGGGCAAAAGCATCAAGCCCAAGGACATCGCGATCTTTACGCGCCAGCTGGCTACCATGATGAAAGCCGGTGTGCCCCTGCTGCAGGCCTTTGACATCGTGGGACGCGGCAATGCCAACGCCAGCGTGACCAAACTGCTGAACGATATTCGCCAAGATGTGGAAACAGGTAGCTCACTGAGCGCGGCGTTTCGCAAGTTTCCGCTGTACTTCGACAGCCTGTACTGCAACCTAGTAGAGGCTGGCGAGGCCGCCGGTATTCTGGAAGCTCTGCTGGACCGGCTGGCGGTCTATATGGAAAAGACCGAGGCGATCAAATCCAAGATCAAATCGGCGCTGATGTACCCCGCCTCGGTGGTGGTGGTGGCGTTTGTAGTGGTGGCGGTGATCATGATTTTTGTGATTCCGGCGTTCAAGGAAGTTTTCAGCAGTTTCGGGGCAGATTTGCCCGCTCCTACGTTATTTGTGATGGCTATCAGTGAAGTATTTGTTCGCTATTGGTGGCTTATCTTCGGCGGCATCGGTGCTGGCTTTTATTTCTTTATGCAAGCTTGGCAGCGCAACGTCAAGATGCAGCAAGTGATGGACCGGATCATGCTCAAACTGCCGGTATTCGGCGCATTGGTAGAGAAGTCATGTATCGCCCGCTGGACTCGCACGTTGTCCACCATGTTTGCCGCCGGTGTCCCGTTAGTTGAAGCTCTTGATTCGGTAGGCGGGGCTTCTGGCAACTCGGTGTTTCAGATTGCCACCGAGAAGATCCAGCAAGAAGTCTCCACCGGCACCAGTCTGACGACGGCCATGACCAACGCCAAAATCTTCCCTTCGATGGTGCTGCAGATGTGCTCCATCGGCGAAGAATCCGGTTCCATCGACCATATGCTGGGCAAGGCGGCCGACTTCTACGAAGCCGAAGTAGACGATATGGTGGCCGGTTTGTCCAGCCTGATGGAGCCCATCATCATCGTGTTCCTGGGCACCTTGATCGGCGGCATTGTGGTTTCCATGTACCTGCCGATCTTCAAACTGGGCCAAGTCGTCTAATGCCGGAACTGCAGTGGATGGTGGCCCTGCTGGGTGGTCTTTTCGGTCTGATGCTTGGCAGTTTTCTGAACGTAGTTGTGCACCGCCTGCCCAAGATGATGGAACGGCAATGGGCCGCCGAATACGCTGAAATGCAGGGCATCGAGCCGGCCACGGCAGAGCCGTTCAATCTGCTGCTGCCGCGTTCACGCTGCCCGCACTGTGGGCAACAGATCCGCTGGTACGAGAACATACCGGTTCTTAGCTACCTGTTCTTGCGCGGAAAATGCTCGGCCTGCAGTGCCAAAATCAGTCCCCGCTATCCGGCTGTGGAGCTGGCGACCGGCGCACTGTTTTTCTTCTGTCTATGGCAATGGGGCCCCACCACCACCGGGCTGGCCTGGTGCGGCTTTGCCGCGGCACTGCTGGCGCTGGCCCTGATCGACTGGGACACCACCCTGCTGCCCGACGACATAACCCTGCCGCTGCTCTGGGCTGGGCTGATCGGCTCGGCATTGCACTGGACCTCGGTCCCGCTGTTTACAGCCTTGTGGGGCTGCGTCGCGGGCTACATGTCCTTGTGGATCATTTACTGGGCCTTCAAACTGCTGACCGGCAAGGAGGGCATGGGCTATGGCGACTTCAAGCTGTTTGCGGCGCTAGGCGCCTGGTTTGGCTGGGAAGCCCTGGTACCGATGATTCTGATGGCCTCGGTGATCGGCGCGGTGGTGGGCATCGCCATGAAGTTCAGCTCCGGCTTGCGCGAAGGGGGCTACATACCGTTCGGGCCATTTCTGGCGGGAGCGGGCCTGACCGCCATGGTCTTCGGACCCAACGCCATCCTGCACGCTATTGGTTTGTAAAAGTATGCAACCGTGCCTTCGGATCGGGCTTACCGGTGGCATCGGCAGCGGCAAGAGTACGGTCGCGCAGATGCTGCAAGACCTGGGCGCCACGGTCGTTGATGCCGATGCCATTTCGCGCGCCGCCACGGCTGCTGGCGGCTCTGCCATCGAGGCCATCCGAGCCACTTTTGGCGCCCAATTCATTACCACCGAAGGTGCCATGGACCGCGACCGGATGCGGGCCCTGGCCTTCTCGGAACCCGATGCCAAGAAGCGCCTGGAAGCCATCGTCCACCCTCTGGTAGGCCAGGCAATCGAAGCCCAATTCCAGGCGGCCCAAGCGGCAGGATCCCGCTGTGTGGTGTTCGATATTCCCCTGCTGGTTGAGTCGGGACACTGGCGCCATCGGCTCGACCAGATCCTGGTCGTGGACTGCCTGGAGGACACGCAAGTCGCCCGGGTACTCGCGCGCAATGGCCTAGATGAGGCCACGGTACGCAAGGTGATCCAGACCCAGGCCAGCCGTACCGAACGGCTCGCAGTTGCCGACTGGGTGATCTTTAACGATGGCCTGACGCTGGACCAGCTGCGCGCAGAGGTCCGCAAAATCGCCCCCCACTTCGGGCTATGATGCCGCCACTGGAAAAACAGCGTGATCCTCTACGAATACCCATTTAACGAACGTATCCGCACCTACCTGCGGCTGGAGCATCTGTTTCGGCGTTTGGGCGAGTTGGTGCCCAGAGAACACGCGCTGGACCACCATTACGCGCTCACAACCATCTTTGAAATCATGGACGTGGCAGCCCGCGCCGACCTCAAATCGGACGTGATGCGGGATCTGGAAAAACAGAAAACCATACTCAACGGCTACCGCGGCAACCCCTCCATCGCCGAAGAAGTGCTAGACGACGTCATCGCCCAGCTGGACCGCTGCTACACCGCGCTGCATGAGCAACCGGGCAAGGCTGGCCATGCACTCACCGAAAACGACTGGCTGATGGGCTTGCGAAGTCGCGTCAGCATTCCCGGTGGTACCTGCGGCTTTGATCTGCCCGCGTATTTTGCTTGGCAACATAAGCCCGCAACGGTGCGCCGCAGCGCCATCGAGCACTGGGCATCCACCCTGGCCCCGCTGGCCGAGTCCATCCACCACCTGCTGAAGATGCTGCGCGATTCGGGGGCACCGCAAAAAGTGATCGCCATCGCCGGCCAATTCCAGCAAAACCTGCCGCAGGGCCGCACCTACCAGTTGCTGCGCCTGCGCATTGATCCCGAGCTGGGCCTGATACCCGAAATCAGCGGCAACCGGTTGATGGTCTCGGTGCGCATGATGCGCCACGAGGCGGATGACCGCCTGCACGCCTGCAGCGAAGATGCTTCGTTTGAACTGACACTGTGTGCATGAGCATGACTGACACCGACGCCACTCTTCCCAAAAAATGGGTCGTCTGCCCGACCTGCAAAGGCAAAAGCCTGTATGCAGCCAGCAATGCGTACCGGCCGTTTTGCAGCGAGCGCTGTAAAAACGTGGACTTTGGCGCCTGGGCCAGTGCCAGCTTCAGCCTACCGGCCGATGCACCGCCGGATGACATCGTCTTCGGCGATGCCCGGTTGCAATAGATTTATAAGAAATTGGGCGCTAGCGCAGGCAATACCTGCGCATCAAGCTACAGAATATGTAGCACCCGAAAAATCACGCTCTTCTGCCAACCAGCACAGCACCGGCACGGTGCCAGGCAGTACCGGCGCCACCTGCAGCGGAAGCGATTGCCAGGCACTGGTCTGGCCTTCGCGCATTTCCAGGACACCGGTCCAGTCAAACACCTTGCAGAAGTGCAGGCGCACCAGCGCGTGCGGATAGTCCACCAGCTCGACCTTCCAAGGATGGGCGGCACCGATGGTGATGCCCAACTCTTCCACCAGCTCCCGGCGCAGCGCCTGCTCTACCGTTTCACCGGCTTCGAGCTTGCCACCGGGGAACTCCCAGTAGCCCGCATACACCTTGCCTTCCGGACGCGAGGTCACCAGAAAGTCGCCGTTGGCCTGCACCAGCACGCCCACGGCCACGTCGACCGTGGCCCGGTCCGGCCCGCCTTCACGGGGACGGTCGCCATCGGCCACCAAAGGCTGGCCGCTCATGCTGAAGGCGCCTTAGCTGCGTGCTGGCCCGCGTAGTCGCGCGCAAACTGGTAGGCCACCCGGCCGCTGCGCGAGCCGCGTTCCAGCGCCCAGACCAGCGACTCGGCACGCGCGGCATCAATCGCAGGCGCAGCCACGCCAAACGACTGCAGCCACTGGGCCACGATAGCCAGGTATTCATCCTGGCTGAAGGGGTAGAAACTGACCCAGAGGCCAAAGCGCTCGGACAGGGAAATCTTCTCTTCCACCACTTCACCCGGATGCACTTCGCCGTCGTCGGTGTGGGTGTAGGTCAGGTTTTCCTTCATGTACTCGGGTAGCAGATGGCGCCGGTTACTGGTGGCGTAAATCAGCACATTGGGCGTAGAGGCGGCCACCGAGCCGTCCAGGATGGACTTCAGCGCCTTGTAGCCGGGCTCGCCGTCTTCAAAGCTCAGGTCGTCGCAGAAAACGATGAATTTCTCCGGCCGGTCCGCCACCACGTCGACGATATCCGGCAAATCGGTCAGGTCACCCTTATCGACCTCGATCAGGCGCAGGCCCTGGTCGGCATAGGTGTTCAGGCAGGCCTTGATCAGCGAGGACTTGCCGGTGCCACGGGCGCCGGTCAGCAGCACGTTGTTGGCCGGTTTGCCTTCGACAAACTGCAAGGTATTGCGCTGGATCTTCTCCTTCTGCTGGTCGATCTCCTTCAAATCAGTCAACGCCATGCTGCCGATGTGGCGCACCGGCTCCAGCACGCCGTGGCCATTGCCGCGGCGGCGGTAGCGGTAGGCGATGGCCGCGTTCCAGTCGGGCGCGGACACCGGCTGCGGCAAGGCCGCTTCGATGCGCTGCATCAAGTGCTCGGCGCGGTCGATCAGGCGTTCGAATTTCTCGTTCATGAGCGGTAGTCAGCGTTAATGGTCACGTATTCGTGGCTGAAATCGCAGGTCCACACCGTGTCTGCCGCCGTACCTCGGCCCAAACCGACGCGCACCGTGATCTCGCTTTGCTTCATCACGCGCTGGCCGTCTTCTTCGCGATAGCTGGGGTTGCGCCCACCATTCACGACCACGTGTACGTCGTCCAGGAACAGGTCGATCTTGGTCTGGTCCAGGTCGGTAATGCCCGCATAGCCCACTGCGGCCAAAATTCGACCCAGATTCGGGTCGCTGGCAAAGAAGGCGGTTTTGACCAGCGGCGAATGGGCGATAGCGTAGGCCGCCAAGCGGCATTCCTCGGCAGTCTTTCCGCCTTCCACCCGCACGGTAATGAACTTGGTCGCGCCCTCGCCGTCGCGCACGATGGCCTGGGCCAGCTGCTGCGCTACTTGCTGCATCGCTGCCTTCAGCGCGCGGCCATCGGCGCTGTCCATTGAAGTGATGGGCGCATGCGCAGCCTTGTTGGTGGCAATCACCACGAACGAGTCGTTGGTCGAGGTATCACCGTCGATGGTGATGCGGTTAAACGATGCATCGGCCAGGTCCTTGGCCAATTGCCAGAGCAAAGCCTGGTCGACACAGGCGTCAGTGGCCATGAAGCCCAGCATGGTCGCCATGTTCGGGCGGATCATGCCCGCGCCCTTGCTGATGCCGGTGACCGTCACCGTCGCGCCGCCGATCTGCACCTGGGTGCTGAAGGCCTTGGCGATGGTGTCGGTGGTCATGATGGCCTCTGCCGCGCGGCCCCAGTTGTCGGCGCGGGCATCGGCCAGCGCCGCGGGCAAGGCGGCATTGATGCGGTCGTGCGGCAGGGTTTCCATGATCACGCCGGTGGAAAAAGGCAAGACCTGCTCGGGCGCCAGATCCAGGTGCTGGGCCAGGGCGATACAGGTCGATTTAGCACGCATCAGACCATCGTCACCGGTGCCGGCATTGGCATTGCCGGTGTTCACCAGAATCGCCCGTATACCAAGACCGCGCTCCAGATGGTCACGGCAGATCTGCACCGGGGCAGCGCAGAAGCGGTTCTGGGTGAATACACCAGCCACCGAGGCGCCCTCTTCCAGCAGCACCACGGTCACATCCTTGCGGTTGGCTTTGCGCACGCCGGCTTCGGTAATACCCAGCAGCACGCCGGGGACGGGATGCAGACCAGCGGGATCAGGGGCGGACAGGTTGACGGGCATGGTGGGCTTTCAAAAAAGATGTTGGAAGCGTAGAAAAATGAATCAAAAAACGGGCCGAAGCCCGTGGTGCCGATGCGCTGCGTATTAGGCCAGCTTGCCGTGACACAGCTTGTATTTGTTGCCGCTACCGCAAGGGCACGGGTCGTTACGGCCAACGCGCGGGATATTGCCGGCAGCGGGCGGACGAGTCGATCCAGCATCCACGCGGGTTTCCACTTCGCCGGTTTCGGTAGGCGCGGTGTAGGTCACGTTGGCAATGCTTTCGGCCCGGTCTTCCATGGCTTCAGCGGCTTCGCCCAGCTGTTCGCTGGACTGCACCTTGACAGTCATCAGCACCTTGGTGACATCGTTCTTTACCGCGTCCAGCAACTGGCCAAACAGCTCGAAGGCTTCGCGCTTGTATTCCTGCTTGGGCTGTTTCTGCGCATAGCCGCGCAAATGGATGCCCTGGCGCAGGTAGTCCAGCGCGCTCAGGTGTTCACGCCAATGGGTATCTATGCTTTGCAGCAAGACCATGCGTTCGAACTGGGTGAAATTGTCACCACCGACCTGCTCCACCTTGGCGATGAAAGAGGCGTTCGCAGCCGCCAGCACCTTCTCCAAGATGTCTTCGTCGGTAATCGCACTGGCAGACTCCACCTGCGCACGCAGGGGTACGTCCAGCTGCCATTCGTCGAACATGGCTTTCTCCAGCCCGGCAATGTCCCACTGTTCTTCGACCGACTCGGCGGGCACAAACTGCCGTACCAGATCATCCACGCAGCCTTCGCGCAGAGAGGCGATCTGGGCCGTCAGGTCGGCGGCATCCAAAATCTCATTGCGCTGCTGGTAGATCACCTTGCGCTGGTCGTTGGACACGTCGTCGTATTCCAGCAATTGCTTGCGCACATCGAAGTTGCGCGCTTCGACCTTGCGCTGGGCGCTCTCGATGCTGCGGGTCACGATGCCGGCCTCAATTGCCTCGCCATCGGGCATCTTGAGCCTGTCCATGATGGACTTGACGCGGTCACCCGCGAAGATGCGCATCAGCGGATCATCCAGGCTCAGGTAAAAACGCGAAGAGCCGGGGTCACCCTGGCGGCCGGAACGGCCACGCAGCTGATTGTCGATACGGCGCGATTCATGGCGTTCGGTGGCAATGATGCGCAGGCCGCCGAGTGCCTTTACCGCTTCGTGATCAGTGGTCCATTGCGCACGCACCCGCTCGACCTCGGCAGCCTTGGCGGCATCGTCGAGCGCTGGGTTGGCTTCAACCGCTTTGATCGCCATTTCCAGATTACCACCCAGCACGATGTCGGTACCACGGCCGGCCATATTGGTGGCGATGGTAATCATCTTCGGCCGTCCAGCCTGGGCCACGATGTCGGCTTCCCGCGCATGCTGCTTGGCGTTGAGCACCTGGTGCGGCAGTTGGGCGTCGTTCAGCAAGCGGTCGATGATTTCGGAATTTTCGATCGATGTCGTGCCCACCAGCACGGGCTGGCCGCGCTCGTAGCATTCGCGGATGTCCTTGATCGCCGCTTCGTATTTTTCGCGCGTGGTTTTGTAGACTCGGTCCAGCTGGTCTTCGCGGCGGCTCACACGGTTGGGCGGAATCACCACCGTTTCCAGGCCGTAGATTTCCTGGAATTCGTAGGCCTCGGTATCGGCCGTACCGGTCATGCCCGACAAGCGGCCATACAGGCGAAAGTAGTTCTGGAAGGTGATCGATGCCAATGTCTGGTTTTCCGCCTGGATGGCCACGCCCTCCTTGGCCTCGACCGACTGGTGCAAGCCTTCGCTCCAACGGCGGCCCGACATCAGGCGGCCGGTGAACTCATCGACGATGACAATTTCACCGTTCTGCACGACGTAGTGCTGGTCCCGGTGGTACAGATGGTTGGCACGCAGGGCAGCGTACAGATGGTGCATCAAGGTGATGTTGGCCGGGTCGTACAGCGATGCGCCCGCCGGCAGCAAGCCCTGCTCGGTCAGGATGCGCTCGGCGTTCTCGTGGCCGTCTTCGGTCAAGAACACCTGGTGGGATTTCTCGTCAAGCGTGAAGTCACCGGGCTTGGTAACGCCCTCGCCGGTACGCGGATCGGCCTCGCCTTCCTGGCGGGTCAGGAAGGGAATGATCTTGTTGATGGCGATATACATCGCCGTGTGGTCTTCGGCCTGGCCGCTGATGATCAGCGGCGTGCGGGCTTCGTCGATCAGGATCGAGTCCACTTCGTCGACGATGGCGTAGTTCAGGCCGCGCTGGACGCGGTCCCGCACCTCGTAGACCATGTTGTCACGCAGATAGTCGAAGCCGAATTCGTTATTGGTACCGTACGTGATGTCGGCAGCATAGGCAGCCTGCTTTTCTTCGCGCGGCATGTTCGGCAGATTGACGCCGACGGTGAGACCCAGGAAGTTATACAAGCGCTCCATCCAGCGCGCATCGCGGTTGGCGAGGTAATCATTGACCGTGACGACGTGCACGCCCTTGCCAGACAAGGCATTCAAATACACAGGCAAGGTCGCGGTCAAGGTCTTGCCTTCACCGGTACGCATTTCCGAAATCTTGCCGTTGTGCAGAGACATGCCACCCAGCATCTGCACATCAAAATGGCGCATCTTCATGATGCGCTTGGAACCCTCGCGCACCAGTGCAAATGCCTCTGGCAAGATGGCATCCAGCGACTCACCTCCGGCCACCCGCTCTTTGAAAGACAAGGTCTTTTCACGCAAGGCCTCGTCAGACAGTTTTTCAAACTGCGGCTCCAGCGCATTGATGACTTCGAGGGTCTTGCGGTACTGTTTCAGCAGGCGTTGGTTACGGCTGCCGAAAATTTTGGTCAAAAAGTTGGTGGTCATGAATGCGAGACCGCCACCGCAGCAGAACAGCGGCATGGCGATCGAAATCCCTAAATTAGCTTGGAGTCAGATGAGGCTTTGACAGCAAAAGTCAACCCACAGGGGCCCAGTTTGCAATGCATAGCCGACGGATTTTACCCATCTGCCAGCAACGGCCTAAAACCGCGGCCGCTGGCTACTGCGGAACACAACGGCTGTGATAATCCGGGGCTATGCGTCTCCGCAACCAATCCTTCACCCTCCTGCAAGCCGCAGCCGATTCGCCGACCTTGGCGCGGCTCACAGCCCTGGCGCAAGAGTCCAATGACCGGCTCAAAGCCGTCAAAGGTCTGATGCCTGAAGCTTTGTGGTCGGCCATCAAGGCCGGACCGATTGAGGGAACCAGTTGGTGTTTGTTGGTCAACAGCAATGCCGTATCGGCCAAGCTGCGACAGCTATCGCCCGCGCTCCTCGCACATTTGCGCAGCAAAGGGTGGGACGTAACGGCTATCCGCCTCAAAGTACAAATGAAGGCGAAAACGTAAAAAATGGTGCCGATTGTCGGAATCGAACTGACGACCTACCGCTTACAAGGCGGTTGCTCTACCAACTGAGCTAAATCGGCGAAAAAACGTATTTTACTGAATCGATGGGCGCATTTTGAGCGCCCGCGATTTTTTACTTCACCCGCTTCAACGCCGGGCGAGGCCCGGCAGCCGGACGCGGCGGCTCTGGCGGCTCTTCGTCACTGCTTTCAACCGTTGACAGCTGCACAATCCGGGGCGACGCTGCATCGGCGGTCGGTGCCGCAGCCACAGGCTTGGCAGGCTCATCGGCTGGCGCTGCAAGCACCGGCGACGGAAAAGCCATGCCCTGCCCGTTCTCACGCGCATAAATGGCAATCACGCGCCCGATCGGCACCAGAATTTCGCGCGGGGTGCCCGCGAAACGTGCTTTGAATTCGATGAAATCGTTGCCCAGCTTCAGCGAACTGGTCGCATCAAAGCTGATGTTGAGAACAATCTCTCCATCCTTCACATATTCGCGCGGGACTTGCACGGAATCGTCCACCAGCACCGCCACATACGGCGTAAAACCATTGTCCGTGCACCACTCGTAGAGCGCACGGATCAGATAAGGGCGGGTGGAGGTCGAGTCCAGGGCTTGCATGATTGACAACAGTAGCTCCGACTTACTTGCGCATCACTTTTTCAGACGGGGTCAACGCCTCAATATAGGCGGGGCGCGAGAAAATGCGCTCGGCATATTTCAGCAGCGGCGCAGCGTTCTTGCTCAGATCGATACCGTAGAAATCCAGACGCCAGAGCAGCGGCGCAATCGCCACGTCGAGCATAGAGAAGTTCTCACCCAGCATGTACTTGTTCTTCAAGAACACAGGGGCCAACTGCGTCAGGCGGTCGCGGATATGGGCGCGGGCTTTTTCCAGGGCTTTCTCGTTGCCCTTGGAAGCGCGCGACTCCAGCAAGCCAACATGCACAAACAGTTCTTTCTCGAAGTTGAGCAAGAACAGGCGCACGCGCGCACGGTCCACCGGGTCGCCGGGCATCAGCTGGGGATGCGGAAAGCGCTCGTCGATGTATTCGTTGATGATGTTGGATTCATACAAGATCAGGTCCCGCTCCACCAGGATAGGCACCTGGCCGTACGGGTTCATGACATTGATGTCTTCGGGCTTGTTGTAGAGATCCACATCACGGATCTCAAAGTCCATGCCTTTTTCGAACAATACAAAGCGGCAGCGGTGGGAAAAAGGGCAGGTCGTTCCTGAGTACAACACCATCATGGCAAGGGCTCCTAAAAATCAAAAAGAGTGGGATGCATCGTGCGCAAGCCCACTCTGTAAATCCCGGGCAGCTTGCCCGGGCCATCGGCTATGTATATGGGGCCTACTTGACGTCTTTCCAGAACGCCGCATTCAAGCGCCACGCAATGAAAGTAAACACCAGCAAGAACAACAGCACCCACACACCGACGCGCACGCGGGTATTTTGGGCCGGCTCCCCCATCCACTGGACATAGCTCACCAGATCACCCACCGCCTGCTCGTATTGCAGCGGTGTCAGGGTACCGGGGCTTACTTGCTCCCAGCCCTTGAAAACCTTGACTTCATGGCCATGTTCTTCCACCGCGGCATACACCGGCTTGCGGTTACCTTGCAGCTCCCACAGCACATGCGGCATGCCTACGTTGGGAAACACCAGATTATTCCAGCCGGTCGGCTTGGTTTCATCAGGGTAGTAGCTGCGCAGATAGGTGTAGAGGTAATCGGCACCGGTGCCGCCATGGCCTGAACGCGAACGGGTGATCAGGGTCAGGTCGGGCGGATTGGCGCCAAACCAGTCTTTAGCCTGCTTGGGATCGATCGAGGCCTTCATGGTGTCGCCCACCTTGTCGGTAGCGAACAGCAGGTTGTCCTTGATCTGCTGCTCGGTCAAGCCGATGTCGCGCAGGCGGTTGTAGCGCATGAAGGCCGCCGAATGGCAGCTCAGGCAGTAGTTGACGAACAACTTGGCGCCATTTTGCAGCGCAGCCAGATCGTTGGTCTTGTTAGGCGCTTTGTCCCATGCAATTTCGTCGCCACCAGACGCGTGAGCGGCGGTGGTAGCACCCAAAGACAAAGTCAACGCAGCGAGTACACCGAGGATAATTTTTTTCATTCTGAGTCTCTTCCGCTTAGTGCGCAGCAAAAGTCACGCGGCTAGGTACAGGCTTGGGCGTACCCAAGGCGCTCCACCACGGCATCAACAGGAAGAAGCCAAAATAGAACAGCGTACCGATCTGCGACACGCGCTCACCAATCGGCGACGGCGGCTGCACACCCAGGTAACCCAGTATCAAGAAGTCGACAACGAAAACGGCATACACATATTTATGCCAGCTTGGACGGTAGCGGATCGACTTGACCGGGCTGTTATCCAACCAGGGCAGGAAAAACAAAATCACCACCGCGCCGCCCATGGCGACCACGCCCCAGAACTTGGCGTCGATGCTCAGCATCATCGCAACCACGGCTGCAGCCGCAGCCACGATGATGGCCTTGACGAACACCGGCAGCTTGAACTTGAAAACGCCCAGCGCCGCAGCACCAACCACGCAGGCGATCAGCGCATACATCATCTCGCTGGTGATAGCGCGCAGCATCGAGTAGAACGGCGTGAAGTACCAGACTGGCGCAATGTGCAGCGGCGTCTTCAGCGAGTCGGCGGGGATGAAGTTGTTGTACTCCAGGAAGTAGCCGCCAAATTCAGGCGCGAAGAAAATGATGGCGGTGAACACCATCAGGAACACGCTGACACCAAAGATGTCATGCACCGAGTAGTACGGGTGGAACGGAATGCCGTCCAGAGGATGGCCTTCGGCGTCCTTGGGAGCGTTCGGGCCCTTGATTTCAACGCCATCGGGGTTGTTCGAGCCGACTTCGTGCAGCGCAATGATGTGCGCCGCCACCAGACCCAGCAGCACCAGCGGCACAGCGATCACGTGGAAGCTGAAGAAGCGATTCAGCGTAGCATCGCCGACCACGTAGTCGCCACGGATCAGCAACGCCAGATCGGGGCCAACAAACGGAATCGCCGAGAACAGGTTCACGATCACCTGGGCGCCCCAGTAGCTCATCTGGCCCCAGGGCAGCAGGTAGCCCATGAAAGCCTCGGCCATCAGGCACAAGAAGATCGCGCAACCGAACACCCAGACCAGTTCGCGCGGCTTGCGGTACGAGCCGTACAGCAGGCCACGGAACATGTGCAGATAGACCACCACGAAGAAAGCCGAAGCGCCGGTGGAGTGCATGTAGCGTATCAACCAGCCCCAGGGCACATCGCGCATGATGTACTCGACCGAGGCAAAAGCCAGGTTCGAGTCGGGCTTGTAATGCATCACCAGGAAGATGCCGGTGACGATTTGCAGCACCAGTACCAGCAGGGCCAGCGAACCGAAGACGTACCAGAAGTTGAAGTTCTTCGGTGCGTAGTACTCCGACATGTGCTCTTTGTAGAGCTTGCTGGCCGGGAAACGGTTGTCTACCCAGTTCAACAGCTTTTCGGGGGCACTGGCGTTGGGGGAGATTTCTTTGAATGTAGCCATATGTCCCTCAAGCCTTCTTGTCTTCGCCGATCAGCAACCGGGTATCCGAGAGATACATGTGCGGCGGCACCGGAAGGTTGTCGGGAGCGGGTTTGTTCTTGAACACACGGCCGGCCATGTCGAAGGTCGAACCATGGCAAGGGCACAGGAAGCCACCCTCCCAATCGTTCGGCAGCGACGGTTGTGGGCCTGGCGTAAATTTGTCCGACGGCGAGCAGCCCAGATGGGTGCAGATGCCGACCACCACCAGAAACTCCGGCTTGATCGAGCGACCATCGTTGCGGGCGTATTCCGGCGTGAACTCGGAAGGATTGCGCAAGGATTTTGGGTCGGCCAATTGACCATCCAGCTTGGGCAGCTCGGCAACTTGCTCGGGAGTACGGCGCAAGATCCACACAGGCTTGCCACGCCACTCCACGGTCATTTTCTCGCCCGGCTTGAGCCCCGAGATGTCGGCCTCTACCGCTGCGCCGGCGGCTTTTGCACGCTCTGAAGGCTGAAACGTACTCACGAAAGGGATGGCGGTAGCTACGCCACCCACTGCACCGGCACAACCGGATGCGATCAACCACGTTCGCTTGCTGGTGTCGACTGGGGTGTCACTCATGGGGGTCCTCAAAATCATCACTCGTTTGGGGTCAACCGACGATTGTAGCTGAGCGCTCTAGCCCAACTTAACGCGCCAGCAACACTTTAAGCGAAGAACCACAATGATTTTGTGGACAATACAAGTCACCATTTAACAACGAGGACAAAGCCATGAGCATGATCAAAGAGTTCAAAGAATTTGCCGTAAAGGGCAATGTGATCGACCTCGCTGTCGGCGTCATCATCGGCGGCGCATTCGGCAAGATCGTCGATTCGGTGGTGGCCGATCTGATCATGCCGGTGGTGGGCATGGTGTTTGGCAAGCTCGACTTCTCCAGCCTGTACATCGTGCTGGGCAATGTGCCAGCCGGCACCGGCACCGCGCTGGCCGACCTGAAGAAAGCCGGCGTACCGGTGTTTGCCTACGGCAACTTCATCACCGTGGCGGTGAACTTTGCGATTCTGGCTTTCATCATCTTCCTGATGGTCAAGCAGATCAACCGCCTGAAGAAAGAAGCCCCAGCGCCCGTCGAAGCCGCACCCGTGGTGCCGGAAGACGTGCTGCTGCTGCGCCAGATCCGCGACAGCCTGCAAAAGTAATAGCTACGCTATTCGAAGCAGCTACCGCCCTCTGTGCTTACGCCCGAGGGCTTTTTTATGCCCTAAATTCGACTGAGCTTGCGCGCCATGCGGATGGCCGCCACCAGGCTGGAGGCATCGGCCACGCCGGTGCCGGCAATATCAAACGCCGTGCCATGGTCCGGGCTGGTACGCACCAGCGGCAGACCCAGGGTGACGTTTACGCCCTGCTCCACCCCCAGGTATTTCACCGGGATCAGGCCCTGGTCGTGGTACATCGACACCACCACGTCAAACTCGCCCGCCTGGCCAGGCTTGGCGCGGGCCCGCATGAACACCGTGTCGGGCGCATACGGGCCGTGCACGTCCAGACCCTCGGCTTGCGCGGCCTGGATGGCCGGGATGATGGTGTCGATTTCTTCACGCCCAAACAGGCCGCCCTCGCCCGCATGCGGATTCAGCCCGGCCACGCCTATGCGCGGCGCGCGACCCAGCGCGGCTCCGACCGAACGGTGGGTGATGCGCAGGGTCTGCAGCACATTGTCGAAAGTCACGGCCTCGATGGCATTGCGCAGCGACATGTGGATGCTGACCAGCACGGTACGCAGCTCGTCGTTGGCCAGCATCATGCGCACCGGCACCTCGGCCAGCGGCTTGCCCAGGTGCGCGGCCGCCTCCGCCTGCAGCAACTCGGTATGGCCGGGGTAAGGCAGGCCCGCGGCTGCCAGCGCCTCCTTGTGCAGCGGCGCGGTCACCAGCGCTGCAATCTCGCCGCGCAACGCGGCGCGGCTGGCCCAGAGCACGCAGTCGGCGGCTACTTTTCCAGCCAGAGCGCTGATCTGGCCATAGGGCACGGGCGCTAGCAGCTCTGTTATTTGTAGCACTGGAATGCAACGCGGCGGCACGGACCAGACCTCGGCGGGCGCGCCGATCAAGGCCACCGGCAGCCCCGGCTGGCCCAGCAGCTGGGCTGCGCGGCGCATAGTGCCGACATCGCCAGCGACAAAGCAGCCCTGCGTGGCATCCGGCGCGTCGCGGAAGGCCTTGGCAATGGTTTCCGGGCCGATCCCGGCGGGATCGCCCAAGGTGATGGCGATGGGTTGCATCATGCGGGGTTGTCTATGTCGATGAAGCTGTGCTCCAGCCCCAGTTGCGCGGCCACGTGCGCGGCAACGGCCGGCGCGCCGTAGCGCTCGCTTGCGTGGTGGCCGCAGGCGATAAAGGCCACGCCGCACTCGCGGGCGTAATGGGCTTGCGGCTCGGAAATCTCGCCGGTGATGAAGGCATCGGCACCCGCCGCGATCGCAGCTTCAAAGTAGCCCTGCGCGCCGCCGGTGCACCAAGCTATATTTTTAATAGCTGCTCCCGCACCAGGAATCAGCGTCACAGGCCGATTGAGTTGTTTTTCCACATGCGCAGCCAAGGCCTGGGCCGAATCGAATGCACTGCCGTCGGCACGCTGCCCCAGGAAACCCAGCGCGTTGTCGCCAAACTGGCCGGCGCCCACCAGCCCCAGCTGCAGACCCAGCTGCGCGTTATTGCCCAGCGTGGGGTGCGCGTCCAGAGGCAAATGGTAGGCGTAGAGATTGATGTCGTGGTGCAGCAGCAGGGCCAGGCGCTGCTTCATCCAGCCGGTGACAGTACCCGACTGGCCGCGCCAGAACAGGCCGTGGTGCACAAAGATGGAGTCGGCTTGTACAGCCACCGCCGCCTCGATCAACGCCAGGCTGGCGGTGACGCCCGAGACGATCTTGCGCACCTCTGCCTTGCCTTCGACCTGCAGGCCGTTCGGCCCGTAGTCCTTGAAGCGGGCGGGCTCCAGCAGGGTGTCAAAGGCTTGCAGCAGTTCTAGGCGGGAGGTGGTCATGCCCGCATTGTCTCAAGCTTTGCGGGCCACGAAACCCCGGCTCGACAGCGGCACCAGGGCCAGCAGCATGCCCAGCACGGCCAGGCCGCCCACGTAGTAGGCCGGGGCCAGCGGGTCTTTTTGCAGCCACAGGGTCAGCACGATGGGCGTCATGCCGCCAAAAATCGCATACGACAGGTTGTAGGCAAACGACAGGCCCGAGAAGCGCACTGCCGCCGGAAACGCCCGCACCCCGACGATAGGCACGGTGGCGATCACGCCAACGAAGAAGCCCACCAGGCCGTAGCTCCAGACCAGCGACATGGGCGTGCCCGGCAGGCCGGTGTAGAACAGGTAAGAGGTGACTAGCAGGCCGCCAAATCCGATCAGCATCACGGCCCGGGTACCGATGCGGTCGCAGGCCCAGCCCATCAGCACGCAGCCCAGGGTCAGCGTCAGCGTGGCCACGGCATTGGCTTCCAGCGCCAGCGCGGGGGCGATGCCGTGCACCTTCTGCAGGTAGTTGGGCGTGATCAACACCACCACCACGATAGCGGCCGACAGCACCCAGGTCAGGCCACCAACCAGCAGGCAGGCCGCGCGGTGCTCGCGAAGAATCGTCTTCAGCGGCAGTTCGCGTGCCACCTGCCGGCGCTGCGACAGCTGCTGGAACACCGGCGTCTCGTGCAGAAAGCGGCGCAGATACACCGACACCAGGCCAAACACGCCGCCCAGGATGAAGGGGATGCGCCAGGCGAAATCGGCCACGTCGGCCGGGCTGTAATGGGTGTTGATACCCACCGCCACCAGCGAGCCCAGCAGGATGCCGCCGGTGATGCCGGCCGTCAGCGTGCCCACGCCCAGGCCGTAGCGGTGCGGCGGCACGTGTTCGGCCACGAACACCCAGGCGCCGGGCATTTCGCCGCCGATGGCCGCGCCCTGCAGCACGCGCATGGCCAGCAGCAGCAAGGGCGCCGCCACACCGATGCTGGCGTAGGTGGGCAGCAGGCCGATCACCAGGGTCGGCACAGCCATCAGAAAGATGCTCAGGGTGAACATGCGCTTGCGGCCCAGCAGGTCGCCAAAATGCGCAATCACAATGCCGCCCAGCGGGCGCGACAGGTAGCCGGCCGCAAAGATGCCGAAGGTCTGCAGCTGGCGCAGCCAGTCCGGCATGTCGACGGGGAAGAACTGGTGGCTCAGCACCGCAGCAAAGAACACGTAAATCACAAAGTCATAAAACTCCAGTGTGCCGCCCAGGGCGGACAGGCCCAGGGTTTGCACATCTTGGCGCGACAACGAGGGAGACGACGCAAGCGCGCCAGCGGACAAGGGATGGGAGGTAGATGGCATCGGGATTCTCTTTGCAGCACAGGCTGCACCTACAGGGCTGCAGCCAGTCCTGGGAGCGGCTGGCGAGCGCGAGGCGGCATTTTAGGGGTATACCCTTAACCCCATGGGGCCAGGCAGATACGGACAGGGGTGCCATGGGAGACAATCAGCAGCTTCACCCGCCTTTTTTCGTATACACCATGAAGCGCCTCTGGCTCCTTTTCGCACAAACCGCCACCGTTTTGCTGGCGGCTTATTTCGTTGTGGGCACTCTCAAGCCCGAATGGCTGGGCAAGCGTCCGTTCTCCGGCTCGTCGATTTCGCTGATCGAGGCACCGGCAGTTTCATCCAGCACCCCGGTGGCCGGCAGCTTTAGCGCCGCTGCCAAAAAAGCCTCGCCGGCCGTGGTCAGCATCAACACCAGCAAGATGGCCGAGCGCGACCCGCGCAGCGACGACCCCTGGTTCAAATTTTTCTTTGGTGAGCGCGGCGCCCAGGCCCAGGCCGGTCTGGGCAGCGGCGTGATCGTCAGCCCCGATGGCTACATCCTGACCAACAACCACGTGGTGGAAGGCGCGGACGCCATCGAAGTCATTCTCAACGACAGCCGCCGCGCCCAGGCCCAGGTGATAGGCACCGACCCCGATTCCGACCTGGCCGTGCTGAAGATCCAGCTCGACAAGCTGCCGGTGATGGTGCTGGGCAGCTCGGATGGGCTGCTGGTGGGCGACCAAGTGCTGGCCATTGGCAACCCCTTCGGCGTGGGCCAGACGGTCACCAGCGGCATCGTCAGCGCGCTGGGCCGCAACCAGCTTGGCATCAACACCTTTGAGAATTTCATCCAGACCGACGCCGCCATCAACCCCGGCAACTCGGGCGGCGCGCTGGTCGACGTGAACGGCAACCTGATGGGCATCAACACGGCGATTTATTCGCGCTCCGGCGGCAGCATGGGCATTGGTTTTGCGATTCCGGTGTCCACCGCCAAGCTGGTGCTGGAAGGCATCGTCACCGACGGCCAGGTGCGGCGCGGCTGGATCGGCGTTGAGCCCAGCGATCTGTCGCCCGAACTGGCCGAAACCTTTGGCGTGAAAGCCGAACACGGCGTGATCATCACCGGCGTGCTGCAGAACGGCCCGGCTGCGCAGGCCGGCATCCGGCCCGGCGATGTAATCGTTGGCGTGGCCAACAAGCCGGTGGTCAATGTGACGGAATTGCTGGCCAGCGTGGCGATGCTGAAGCCCGGTACGCCGGCGCCGTTCAGCGTGCTGCGCCAGGACAAGCAGATGGCATTGGACGTGACCCCGGGTCTGCGCCCCCGGCCAACCCGGCCTACGCGTTGATCCGCAATTTGCTACAAATTAAATAGCTTCCAGCGCTTACAGAATAAGCGCTAGCAGCCTTTTTTATCAGGATTCTGCGGGTTTAGCTTCGTCGTCCGGCGCCTGGGTGTGCTTGATGAAGATCTGAGCCGCCCAGATGCCGACCTCGTACAACAGGCACATGGGGATGGCCAGCGCCAGCTGCGACACCACATCCGGCGGCGTGACGATGGCCGCAATGATGAAGGCCAGCACCACAAAATAGCCGCGGAAGGCCTTCAGCTTCTCGATGCTGACCAGGCCCATGCGGGCCAGCACGATCACCACAATCGGCACTTCAAAGGCCAGGCCGAAGGCCAGGAACATGGTCAGCACAAAGCTCAGATAGGCTTCGATGTCGGGCGTGGCCTTGATGCTCTCGGGCGCAAAGTTCTGGATGAACTTGAACACCTGGCCAAACACGAAGAAGTAGCAAAACGCCACGCCGATGAAAAACAGCAAGGTGCTCGACACCACCAGCGGCAGCACCAGCTTTTTCTCGTGCGAATACAGGCCCGGCGCCACAAACGCCCAGACCTGCCACAGCACCACCGGCAAGGCGAGCATGAAGGCCGCCATGAACATCACCTGCAGCGGCACCAGAAACGGCGAGATCACCGAGGTGGCGATCAAGCTGCTGCCTTTGGGCAAGGTGGCCACCAGGGGCGAAGCCAGCAGGTCGTACAAGGCCGCAGGGCCGGGGTACAGCGCCAGCACGCCAGCCGCCACGGCTACCGCGATCAGCGCCTTCATCAGCCGGTCGCGCAGCTCCACCAGGTGCTGCACAAAAGGCTGCTCGGTACCGGCTAGCTCGTCGTCTTGGCTTTTTTGAGAATCGGACATGGAGGACATTCGTTCGGGTCATGCCCAGACAGACACGCGTACCCACAGGGCACGGGTCAATTGATTTTTTGGGGCCGATAGCGCGCCACCCGGGCTGCACCGGACAGGGCTTTGGTGCGCACACCGGCGCGGGCTTTGTACCACTGGGGCGTGGCCCCTTGCTTGACGCGCCAGCGCTTCTTGGGCAGCTTGTACTCGGGGTAGTGCACGTAGGCGTCGTCAGGCGTGGTCAAGGCGGTGGAGCCGTCTTCGGCCCACTGCTTCTCGAAATCGCTGGCGTTGGTCTGGATGGACTGGTGCACATCGCGCGCCGCACCCTCCATCGTTTCCTTCATTTTCTTCAGCTCGTCCAGGTCCATGGACCGGTTGACCTCGGCCTTCACATCGGCGACATAGCGCTGCGCCTTGCCCAGCAAGGTGCCTACCGTGCGCGCCACGCGCGGCAGCTTTTCCGGCCCGATGACGATCAATGCCACCGCGCCGATCAGCGCCATCTTCGAAATACCGAGATCAATCACAGGCGTTCAACCGGCTCAGGACTTGGTCTTGGCTTCCACGTCGATGGTGCCTTTTTGGGCTGCACCAGCGGCATGGCTGACCTGGTCCGCAGGCTTGTCGGCATCGGCCGCGCCGTCTTTCATGCCGTCCTTGAAACCCTTCACCGCACCACCCAGGTCACTGCCCATGTTCTTCAGTTTCTTGGTCCCGAAGACCATCACCACGATCAACAACACGATCAACCAATGCCAAATAGAGAAAGAACCCATGGAATACTCCTAACAATGTATGTTTGATTTTAGTCGGCGGTCATGACAATACCAGGCCGCTACCTGGAAGGCCTTAGCCCTTGAGCCAAGGACGGGGCCCGCCAATCACGTGGAGGTGCAGATGGTGCACTTCCTGGCCCCCATCATCCCCTGTATTGGCAATCACCCTAAAGCCACCCTGCGGGTAAGGTCGGCAACCTTCCTGTGCCGCCAATTGCGGCGCCAACACCATCATGCGCCCCAGCAGGCCTGCATGCTCGGGCTGCAGCTGGGCCATGGACGGAATGTGCTGTTTAGGCACCATCAGGAAATGCACCGGCGCCCAGGGGTGGATGTCGTGGAACACGAAAAGTTCTTCGTCTTCATAGACTTTTTTGGACGGAATCTGGCCGGCAATGATTTTGCAGAACAGGCAGTTGGGATCATGGAGGCTCATACAGCGCTTTCTACGGCCTGGCTGGCGTTCATGGCGACCATGCCACGCACGATACGGTACAAGAACCACAACGAAATCAGGCCCCAGGCAATCCAGCCCGGCAGGATGAACAGAAACCACAGCGGCGCGGTTACCACATACAAAATGCCGGCCCACAGCACGGACCGGATGCGCCAGGAAAAGTGGCTCGCCTGCCAGGTGCCTTCGGCCTCGCTCTTTTTCACCAGGTCGATCACCAGGGCCACGATCAGCAGCACCGCGCCGGGCTGGGCGCCCGGAATCACCGCCCCCACCGCCACCACCAGATGCAGCAGGTAGCTGATCCAGCCCACGGCTTTCAGCGCCTGGGCTTTTTCGCTGTCGATGGCTTGCACGTCAATGATGTCGCTCATGGCGCCTCCGATTCACGCGCAAGCACTTTGCGCAGGGCTTTTTCTTCGATACCGCTGGTGCCTTCGCGGCGCTCCAGCTCCGCGATCACGTCGGCCGGGCCCAGATCGAAATGGGCCAGCGCCACCATGGAATGGAACCACAGGTCGGCCACTTCGCCGACCAATTTGGATTTCAGTGCATCGGTGTTGCCGCCGTACTCGGCATCCTTGGCAGCCATGATGGCTTCGGCGGCTTCTTCGCCGATCTTCTTGAGAAACGCGTCCGGCCCCTTGTGCAGCAGGCGCGCCACGTAGCTGGAGGCCGGGTCGCCGCCGTTGGCCGCCTTGCGGCTTTCAATCGTGGCAGCCAGTTTGGCAAGAGAGTCGTTGGAGGTCATATCCGTTACTTGTAGATGGATTCAGGATCTTTCAAGACCGGCTCGGTTGCTTCCCAGCCTACCGCGCCCGCGGCATCCGTCTTCAGGACGCTAAAGAAGCAGCTATGGCGGCCGGTATGGCAGGCAATCCCGGGCGTATGACCGAGCTGCGTGACCTTGAGCAAGACAACGTCGTTGTCGCAGTCGAGCCGGATCTCATGCACGGTTTGCACATGGCCCGATTCTTCGCCCTTGAACCACAGGCGATTGCGCGAGCGGCTGAAGTACACCGCCCGCCCCAAAGCCGCGGTTTGCTCCAGCGCCTCGCGGTTCATCCAGGCGAACATCAGCACGTCGCCGCTGGATGCCTCTTGCGCTATCACCGGGACCAGCCCTTGGGCGTCCCATTTCACATCGTTTAGCCAATTCATAAGCCGTATTGTCAGCGATTGCGAGAACCGCCCTCCGCACACCGGGCCAAGACCGCCGCAGTACGGTCAAATATAGAATGTGCCATTTTTTTGATAGCCCACAAGGCGAGAACACACCATGGACTACCCTGGAAATTTGATTGTGGTGGCTGCCCCCAGCGGTGCCGGGAAGTCCAGCCTGGTCAAGGCCTTGATGGAACTGGACGCCAAGGTGCAGCCCTCGGTATCCCACACCACCCGTGATCCGCGTGGGCAGGAAAAACACGGGCGCGAGTACTTTTTTGCCTCGCAATCCGAATTCGACGCCATGGTCGCAGCCGACGCCTTTGTCGAGTGGGCCGAAGTCCACGGCAACCGCTATGGCACCTCCAAGAAGGCGATTGAAGAACGCATGGCCCAGGGCGCCGACGTGATTCTGGAAATCGACTTCCAGGGCGCGATCCAGATCAAGCAGATCTTCGCCAACGCGGTGCTGATCTTCATCCTGCCGCCGAGCTGGGAAGAGCTGCGTTCGCGGCTGGAACGGCGGGGCGAAGATGCCCCCGACGTGATCGAATTGCGCCTCGCCAATGCAGCGATTGAGATGGCGCAAGCCCATAAATTCGACTTCGTTATAATCAACGAGCTATTTGACAGGGCAGTTTTCGACATGAAAACCATTGTTCATGCCCAGCGGCTCAAATTTGCGGCACAGCGCCGTGCCCGAGCCGACACCTTCAAATCCCTGAACATCGCTTAGTTTTCTGGAGAAATTCATGGCCCGTATTACCGTCGAAGATTGCCTGGTGCAAATCCCTAACCGCTTCCAGCTGGTGCTGGCGGCCACTTACCGGGCCCGCATGCTGAGCCAAGGCCACGCCCCAAAGATCGAAAGCAAGAACAAGCCCGTGGTCACCGCCCTGCGCGAAATCGCCGCCGGTAAAGTGGGCCTGGAAATGCTGAAAAAAGTACCCAACTGATCGACCAGGCTGGTACACATCCTAAAAGGCACCGCATTGCGGTGCCTTTTTTATTGCGCGCCTGATGAATGCGGTAGCCACGCTATATTCAAGCCATGAGTGACACGCTTCCCCCTCCTGCTGGCTTGCCGCCAAAACCCCACCACAAGAAAGGCGGGCACGCCCCCAGTCCAGCCGCGGTGAATGCAGCCGCCGCCAGCTTTGCCGCCCTGACGGCGAATCTGGACTACCTCGACGCCGCCAGCGTAGAACAGGTACGCCAAGCCTACCGTTTTGCCGACGAAGCCCATCTGGGACAGCTGCGCAACAGCGGCGAGCCCTACATCACCCATCCGATTGCCGTGGCTGCCCAATGCGCAGCGTGGAAGCTGGACGCCCAGGCTTTGATGGCAGCCCTGCTGCACGACGCCATGGAAGACTGCGGCGTGACCAAGCCCGAGTTGATTGAACGCTTTGGCGCACCGGTGGCCGAGCTGGTCGATGGACTGACCAAACTCGACAAGCTGCAGTTCAACACCCGCGAAGAAAACCAGGCCGAATCCTTTCGCAAGATGCTGCTGGCCATGGCGCGCGATGTGCGGGTGATCCTGATCAAGCTCGCCGACCGCACCCACAATATGCGCACCATGGGCGACATGCCACGCTCGAAATGGGCGCGTATCGCGTCCGAGACGCTGGACATTTATGCACCCATCGCCCACCGCCTTGGTCTGAACCAGACCTACCGCGAACTGCAGGATTTGTCGTTTCGCTATCTGCGGCCCTGGCGCTACTCCATCTTGTCTAAAGCGGTCAGCAAAGCACGCAACCGCCGCCGCGATCTGGTGCAAAAAGTGCAGCAAGAAGTCGAGGCGGTATTTGCGCAAACCGGCATGCAGGTACGTATAGCCGGACGCGAAAAAACGCTGTTCTCCATCTACCAAAAGATGGACGACAAACATCTGACCTTTGCCCAGGTGACCGACATCTACGGCTTCCGGGTCATCGTTTCCAGCGTCACCGACTGCTACACGGCCCTGGGCATATTGCACCAGCTGTACAAGCCGGTACCCGGCAAATTCAAGGACCATATCGCGATTGCCAAGCTCAACGGCTACCAGTCGCTGCACACCACGCTGGTGGGCCCGTCAGGCGTAAACGTGGAATTCCAGATGCGCACCGAGGCCATGCA
Source organism: Rhodoferax sp. OV413 (assembly GCF_900104385.1). GTDB lineage: Bacteria > Pseudomonadota > Gammaproteobacteria > Burkholderiales > Burkholderiaceae_C > Rhodoferax_B. Next base: position 358,587 of record NZ_FNJA01000003.1, read on the forward strand.
CCTGGTGGCGGAATCGGGCGTCGCGGCGCACTGGCTGTACAAGACCAACGACGCAGACAGCGCCACCGCCGAGCGGCTGGGCACCAAATGGCTGCAGTCGCTGCTCGATATCCAGGACGAAACCCGCGACGCTGCCGAGTTCTGGGACCACGTCAAAGTCGATCTGTTTCCCGATGCAGTCTACGTCTTCACGCCCAAAAGCCAGATCATGGCCATGCCGCGCGGCGCCACCGTGGTGGACTTCGCCTACGCCATCCACAGCAATGTGGGCGACCGCACCGTGGCTGCCAAGATCAATGGCGAACAAGTGCCACTGCGCACCGAGCTGCGTAACGGCGACATCATCGAAGTCATCACTGCCCCGGTATCAGCTCCGAACCCGGCCTGGCTGGGCTTTGTGCGCACCGGGCGCGCCCGCTCCAAGATTCGCCACCATCTAAAAAGCATGGCGCAGACCGAATCCGAAAGCATGGGCGAAAAACTGCTGACCCAGGCTCTGCGTGCTGAAGGACTGGGGAAACTGCCCGAATCCACCCCAGAGAGCCAGCCGATCTGGGACAAACTGCTGCGCTTCACCGGCAACCGCACGCGCGCAGAACTGCTGACCGACATCAGCCTGGGCAAGCGCGTGGCCAGCATCGTTGCCAAGCGCTTGGTAGTCCTGCTGTCCGAAAACGGCGAAAAACCCGACGCCCTGCTGTTAACCCGCGAACGCTACACCGCACACGAAAGCCTGTCGCAAGGCGCGGTGGTGCTGGATGGCAGCGAAAACACATCCGTCCAATTTGCCCGCTGTTGCAGGCCGATTCCCGGGGATGCCATCGTCGGTTATTTGGGACGCGGCGAAGGCTTGGTGGTGCATACCGACGACTGCGCGGTCGCCAAACGCCTGCAGTACAAGGACAGCGAACGCTTTATTGCCGTGGACTGGGCCGATGAACCGGTGCGCCAGTTTGAAACCGGCGTGGTGGTAACCGTCAAAAACAGCAAAGGGGTGTTGGCGCGGGCCGCGGCCGCTTTATCGGTCGCCGAAGTGGACATTACCCATGTGGACATGGGCCAGGAAGGCGAGCAAGACGCCACCGATTTGCGCTTCCTGATCTCGGTGCGCGACCACGCCCATCTGGAAGTCGCACTGCGCCAGCTAAAGCGCACACCTTCGGTGTTGCGAGCCGCGCGGGCCAAGCCTGCGTCTTAGGCCGCGCCAGGGGCGGGGTAGTCCACCCGCAGCACTTCAATATCCTGCGGCCCTACCGGGGACTGCAGCCGCACTACGTCGCCCACCCGTGCCTTGAGCAGAGCGCGGGCGATGGGCGACACCCAGCTCACCTGCCCCTGGGCCGTATCCGCCTCGTCAATACCGTAGATAGTGACAGTGCGCTCTTCGCCCGCAGCATCCTCGTACGCCACCGTGGCGCCGAAGAATATCTGGTCATTACCGTAGTGCACGCTGGGATCCACCACCTCGGCAATCTCCAGCCGCTTGGTGAGAAAGCGGATTCGCCGGTCGATCTCCCGCAGGCGTTTTTTGCCGTACAGGTAGTCGCCGTTTTCAGACCGGTCCCCGTTGCTGGCAGCCCAGTACACAACGTCGACGATCTTGGGACGCTCGGTCTCCAGCAGCTCGGTGAACTCCGCGCGCAAGCGGGCGTAGCCTTGGGGGGTGATGTAGTTTTTGCTGCCTGCAGGCAAGGGCGCCGATGGCAGATCGTCTGCATCGTCGTTGTCCGCATCGGTCTCGCGGGTGAAGGCTTTGCTCATGGAACGCCTATTTGAAGAACCAAAGTAGAAAGCCCACAATCTTACGATTGCGGGCTTTTACATTTTGGTGCGGCTGGCAGGAATTGAACCCACGACCCCTTGGTTCGTAGCCAAGTACTCTATCCAACTGAGCTACAGCCGCGCAGCCTTGCATTCTACAATGATTTCAAGCCCATTTATCCAAATGGGCAAAAATAAACGTAAAAAAACCCGCAACCTTGCGATTGCGGGTTTTTACATATGGTGCGGCTGGCAGGAATTGAACCCACGACCCCTTGGTTCGTAGCCAAGTACTCTATCCAACTGAGCTACAGCCGCTAAGCTTTAAATTCTACAACGGATTCCCTGCCCTCCTAATGCTGCGTGAGAAAAATGCGGTCTGCTCCAAAATTTCTTCAGCCCGCGCGCCCGTCAAGCCCGCTAGCATCCAAGGCATTCAGGAGAACCGCTTGCCACACGTCATTACCAACATCGAAGATCTGCGCGTGCTCGCGCAAAAACGCGTACCCCGCATGTTTTACGACTACGCCGACTCCGGCTCGTGGACCGAGAGCACCTACCGCGCCAACTCGGCCGACTTCCAAAAGATCAAGCTGCGCCAGCGCGTGGCGGTCAACATGGCCAACCGCAGCACCCGAGTCAAGATGGTGGGCCAAGACGCCGCCATGCCGGTGGCCATCGCCCCGACCGGCCTCACCGGCATGCAGCATGCCGACGGCGAAATCCTGGCGGCACGTGCTGCCGAGAAGTTCGGCATACCGTTCACGCTGTCCACCATGAGCATTTGCTCTCTGGAAGACATCGCCGCCCATACCAAAGCCCCGTTCTGGTTCCAGTTGTACTGGATGCGCGACCGCGCTTTTATGGAAGCGTTGATGGACCGTGCCAAAGCAGCCGGCTGCTCGGCCCTGGTGCTCACCCTGGACCTGCAGGTGCTGGGCCAACGGCATAAAGATTTGAAGAACGGCATGACGGCGCCACCCAAACCCACTCTGGCCAACATCCTGAATCTGATGACCAAGCCGCGCTGGTGCCTGGGCATGGCGGGCACGCGCCGCCATACTTTCGGCAATCTGGTGGGCCACGCCAAGAATGTCAGCGACATGTCTTCGCTGAGCGCCTGGACCAAGGAGCAGTTTGACCCCCAGCTCGACTGGAACGATGTGGAATGGATCAAGAAGCGCTGGGGCGGCAAGCTGATCTTGAAAGGCATCATGGACGTGGAAGATGCACAGCTGGCTGCCAACAGCGGCGCCGATGCCATGGTGGTCTCCAACCACGGCGGGCGCCAGCTGGACGGCGCACCCAGCGCCATCGAAGCCCTGCCCGCCATAGTCGACGCGGTAGGGCCCCGCATCGAAGTCTGGATGGATAGCGGCATCCGCTCTGGCCAGGACGTGCTGAAGGCCTGGGCCCTGGGCGCACGAGGCACCATGATCGGGCGCAGCTTTCTGTATGGCCTGGGCGCCATGGGCGAGGCTGGCGTCACCAAATGCTTGGAAATCCTGCACAAGGAGCTCGACGTGACCATGGCATTTTGCGGCCATACACAAATCGGCACGGTAGACAAAAGCATTCTGTTGCCCCGCAGCTTTTAAGCCGCGCAGCCCGCGGCCTTGGCGGCATAATCAAAAACACAGCGTGTAACGGTTATGCCACTCTCAACAAGGATTGACGCCATGGGCACAGAAAAATTTCGCTTGGTCACCCGCAGTGATTTCGACGGCCTGGTGTGTGCGGTGCTGCTCAATGAGCTGGACATGATCGATGAGATCAAGTTCGTCCATCCAAAGGACATGCAGGACGGCAAAGTGGCGATCACCGAGCGCGACATCACCACCAACCTGCCGTATGTGGCGGGCGCGCATCTGGCGTTCGACCATCATCTGTCGGAAACCATCCGCAACCAGAGCGGACTCAAGAACCATGTGATCGATGCCAAGGCGCCATCCGCTGCACGCGTGGTGTACGACTATTACGGCGGGGCCAAGGCCTTCCCCAACATCACCGTTGACATGATGGATGCGGTGGACAAGGCCGATTCAGCCCAGTATGTGCGCGACGAAATCATGGAACCCACGGGCTGGGTGCTGCTGAACTACCTGATGGATGCGCGCACCGGCCTGGGCCGTTTCCGCGAATTCCGCATCAGCAACTACGCGCTGATGATGGATTTGATCCAGTACTGCCGCAACCACGGCATTGACGACATCCTGGCCCTGCCCGATGTCAAGGAACGCGTCGAGATCTACCAGGAACACGCCGTCAAGGCCAAAGCGCAAATCGAACGCTGCGCCACCGTGCACGGCAACCTGGTGGTGCTGGACCTGCGCAACGAAGAAACCATCTGGGCCACCAACCGGTTCATGATCTACGCCCTGTACCCGCAAACCAACATCTCCATCCATGTGATGTGGGGCGTGCAAAAGCAAAACACCGTATTTGCCACCGGCAAGTCCATCCTGGACCGCAGCAGCAAGACCAATGTGGGCGAACTGATGCTGGCCCACGGCGGCGGCGGCCACCATGCGGCGGGTACCTGCCAGGTCGAAAACGACCAGGCGGCGGCAGTGCTGCAAACCTTGATCAGCAAGATCAACCAGGACGGGTAAAGTTCGTCGGCACGCGCCTCGTATCGAGAATCAATCTCATTACAATAGGGCTTTGATCCACCCGCGTCAATGGTGAAATCCTTGCTGTTCGCGGGCCGGAGTACAAAGGACCTGTGCCGTGAAATCTCTTCTGTTGAGTGCTGCATTGCTGACGGCTTTCGCCGCCACCGCCCAAACCACCGCCCCTGTCACCGCCGCGGCAGTCGCCGCCGATTACAGCAAACTGGTCTATGCCAGCTACGAAGACACACTGAGCACGGCCCAGGCGCTCAACACCGCCATCACCGAATTCAACGCTGCCCCCAGCGCCGAAGGCCTGGCCAAGGCCCGTAAAGCCTGGATCGCTGCACGCGAGTTCTACGGCCAGACCGAAGCCTTCCGCTTCTACGCCGGCCCCATCGACGACAAGAATGGCCCCGAAGGCCGCATCAACGCCTGGCCCATGGACGAAGCCTATGTGGACTACGTCGTCGGCAAGCCCAAGGCCGGCATCATCAACAACCCCAAGGCCAAGATCACCGCCAAAAGCCTGTCGGCTCTGAACGAGCGTGGCGGCGAAGAAAACATTGCTACCGGCTGGCACGCCATCGAATTCCTGCTGTGGGGCCAGGACCTGAGCGAAACCGGCCCCGGCAACCGTTCGTTTGAAGACTTTGTCGACGGCAAGACCCCCAACGCCAACCGCCGCCGCGAGTACCTGAAGGTGGTCACCGACTTGCTGATCAGCGACTTGTCCGGCCTGGCCAAAGCCTGGGCTCCCGATGCCAAGAACTACCGCGCCAAATTCGAAAAATCTGGCACCAACGCACTGCGCAACATGCTGGTCGGCGTAGGCTCCTTGTCGCGCGGCGAACTGGCCGGCGAACGCATCGAAGTGGCCCTGGCCTCCAAGAACCAGGAAGACGAACACTCCTGCTTCTCCGACAACACCCACCGCGACATCGTGGCCAATGCCACCGGCATTGAAAACGTCTGGCTCGGCCGCTTCAAGCGCGCCGACGGCAGCGTCTTGCAAGGCGCTTCGCTGCGTGACCTGGTGGCTGCCAAGGACGCCGCCACCGCAGAACGCACCAGCAGCCACATTGCGGCCAGCGTCAAGGCGGCCGAAGGCATCCACGCCCCGTTTGACCGCGAAATCGTCGACCCCGAGGGCCGCAAGCGCGTGCAAGCCGTGGCCGACGCGCTGAAGCTGCAAAGCAAGGACTTCCTGGACGCCGCCAAGGCCGTGGGCATCACCAAACTCACCTTGGTAGACCCCGCCAAAGAATAAGTCCATGCGTCAGCCGATCCAGAATAAAAATCGCTGGCGCACACCATGCACGCTGACCCTGGCTGCGGCCGGGGTTGCCGCGGCATGGCTGGCCCTGGCCTCCCCCCCGGTAGCCGATACCTTTGAAGAAAAACCCGGTGGCGACACCACGGTGTTTGAAGAGGGCTTGAACGCTTTTTCCTTTCCTGCGGCCAACCTGGACGAAGAGGCCCGCACCAGCTTTGCCATCGGCAACTCCTTCTTCCGGCGCAACTGGGTGGAAGCCCCGTCGTCCACCAGCGCGCGCGACGGCCTGGGCCCGCACTTCATCGCCCGCTCCTGTGGCGGCTGCCATACCCAGGACGGGCGCGGCGCCCCCCCCAATACTTTCAAGAACGGCATCACCGCCGAGCAACCCATAGGCCTGCTGTTCCGGCTGTCGGTCATGGGGCCAGACGGCAAACCGTTTCCCGAGCCGACCTATGGCGAACAGTTCGCCAATTCGGCGGCACAAGGTGTCAAACCCGAAGGTCAGGTCCGCATCCGCTACACCGAGCAGCCCGGCCAGTTTGCCGATGGCAGCCACTACAGCCTGCGCCAGCCGCACTACAGCTTTACCAAGCTGGGCTATGGCCCCATGCAGCCCCGCACCATGGTCAGCCCGCGCATTGCGCCGCAGATGCCCGGCGTCGGCCTGATCGATGCAATTGCCGAGGCCGACATCCTGGCCAATGTGCAACAACAAAGCCAGCACAGCGACGCCATAAAAGGCACCAGCAACCGCGTGTTCGACCCGTTTGCCGGCAAAGAAGTCATAGGCCGCTTTGGCTGGAAGGCCAATACCGGCAGCCTGGCGCACCAGTCGGCCGCCGCCTTCAATGGCGACATCGGCATCACCTCCGAGCACTTCCCCCGCGAGGACTGCACGTCCAAGCAAAAAGACTGCGCAGCCGCCCCGCGCGGTGGCGAAAAGGGTGGCCCGGAAATCGACAACGCCACCCTCACCAAGGTGATCCAGTACCAGGCCACCCTGGCGGTACCGGCCCGGCGCAATTTTGATAATGTGGACGTGCGCCGTGGCCAGGCCTTGTTTGCCCAGGCCCAGTGCGCCGTCTGCCACCGGCCCAGCTACACCACCGGCGCCTCGCCGTTCCCGTCGCTCAGCGGCCAGAAAATCACGCCCTACACCGACCTGCTGCTGCACGACATGGGCAAGGGCCTGGCCGACAACCGCCCGGACGGCCTGGCCAATGGCCAGCAGTGGCGCACCCCGCCGCTATGGGGCATCGGCCTGATTCCCGATGTCAACGGCCACAGCTTCCTGCTGCACGACGGCCGCGCCCGTAACACTCTGGAGGCCATACTCTGGCATGGTGGCGAAGCCGAAGCGTCGAAGCAGCAAGTGCTGCAAATGCCCAAAGCCGACCGCGACGCTCTGGTGAAGTTTGTCAATTCGCTCTAATGGAAAGTGCCGCAGTGAGACTTCTGATTGACCGCCGTCGCTGGCTCGCACTGGGGGCCGGCGTACTCTGCCACGCCGCCTGGGCGGCGCCCTTGCCGCCCCGCATCGCCAGCCCGGCACTCACCCAGTCCGACTTTGTGCGCAACGGCTTGCAGCTGCACTTTGTGCCCGCGGCCCAGGCCTTTGCCCAGTCCACCGCCGCCTTGCGCGACCAGTTGGCCGCCGGTTGCGGCCTACAACCCGCGCGCGCAGCCTGGCGCACCGCCATGCTCGACTGGGAACGGCTATCGGCAGTGTCCGTCGGCCCCCTACTGGAGCGCCGCAGCGCGCGCACTTTGGACTTCTGGCCCACCCGCCCCGCCATGGTCTCGGCCGCCGTGCAAGCCCCGCCCGCAGACGCCGCTGCGCTGGAACAACTCGGTGCCCCTGCCAAAGGTCTGCCAGCGCTGGAATGGCTGCTCTGGCAGCGTGCCCCGGACGCTGCCCAGTGCGCCTACGCCGCTCTGCTGGCCGAGGCCAGCGCCAGCGAAGCCCAGGCTATCCTGGCCGACTTCCAGGCCCTGGCCCAGCAGACCTGGACACCCGAAACCGCCCTCACCGTATTCCACGAATGGTTCAGCCAGGCCGTTGGCGGCTTCGAACAACTGCGCTGGAAGAAGATGGGCAAACCCGCACGCAGCGGCCGCGCCAGCGACTGGCCGCGCGCCACCAGCGGCAACACCCGGGCCGCCTGGCAGGCCGCATGGGGCGGGCTGCAGCACTTTCTGGTCGGCACCGGCCGCGCCCAAGAGGAAGGCAGCCTGAACGGCTACTTGGCAGGCGACAACCAGTTGGAGCTGTCGGCCCAGCTGGAATCGGCGGTGGCGCAGCTGCACACCCGCATGCAGGCCGCCGACCCGGCGCGTGGCACTACCGTCACCGCCGCCATGCAAACCCTGGCCAAGACCAAGCAGCTGATGGAAGACAAGATCGCCCCCGAGCTGAAAACCATGGTCGGATTCTCGGAGTCAGACGGTGACTAAGCCTTACACCTTGCGCCGCCGCGACTGGCTGGCGTTTGCAGCCGCCAACGCCGCCCTGCCCCTGCATGCAGCCAACCCGACACGCCCGGGCCTGCTGACCTCCTGGACCAGCGGCGACGACAACCAGGCCTGGGCCGGCATCTGGCAGCTGGGCAGCAGCCCCCGCGGCGTGGCCCTGCCCAAGCGCGCCCACGAAGTGCAAATGCTGCACAGCGCCCTGGGCCAGCCCACGCAGGCGCTAGCCGTAGCCCGCCGCCCCGGCGAATACCTGCTGCGCTTCGACACCCGCACCGCCCGCGCCGTGCTGTGGCATGACATCGAAGACGACCGCGTGCTCTGCGGCCATGCCAGCTATGCGCTGGACGGTAGCGCGCTCTACACCACCGAAACCAATACCGACACCGGCGCCGGCATGGTCGCCGTGCGCGACCCGCTGAGCCTGGAAAAGCGCGCCGAATTCCCCAGCGGCGGCCTGGACCCGCACATGGTGCTGGTCGAACCCGATGGCAGCCTGTTGGTGGCCAACGGTGGCCTGCTCAGCCTGCCGGAAACCGGCCGCACCAAGCTCAACATCGGCCGCATGGACTCGTCGATTGCACGGCTGGACGCCAAGACCGGCGCCCAGCGCCAGGTCTGGCGCGTGAGTGACCCCTTCTTGAGCCTGCGCCACCTGGCTCGCGCGCCCGACGGCACTGTCGCGGTGGCCATGCAGGCCGAGCACACCGATCTGCAGGCCCGCCGCAATGCACCGCTGCTGGCACTGCTGGATGCAAGCGGCCTGCGCAGCGTGCCGCTGCCACCGTCCCTGGCCTTGGGCGGCTATGCGGGCGACGTGGCCTATGTGCCGGGCAGCAGTCCGCAAACCGCCGACCGCTTCGTCATCAGCGCCACCCGCGCCGGGCAACTGGCCTGGTGGTCGGCCCAGGGCGAAGCCCCCAGCCAGCTGCCTTTGCCCGAAGCCGGCGCCCTGGCCGTCCACGGTGCCGACTGGCTGGCCAGCGGCGCGCAAGGCGATCTGCGCGGTATGCTGGACGCCCATGCGCTGGAGCGCCACCTGGACAACGTGCGATGGGACAACCACGGCAAGTGGTTGGCCTGAAAAACTGCAGCAACTATCAAAATAGTAGCTGCTTGCGCTGATGGAATAAGCGCCAAGGCCGTATGGGACTTGTATTCCCGACGGGCTGGGTTGTAAGTTGCGTTGCAGGCCTGCAACAAAACGTAGAGAAATGCTGCGTTTTCGGGTCCTGCACGCGGTGTTTGCATCGCCAACGCAACAAGAATGATTCGCATTAATTTACAATTACGCGGTAATTCTTCACCCAGCCAGCCACGCCCTGCGGCCCCCCACCAAGGGCTCCATGCGCCAGCCAGCCATCGTTCAAACCCCTTAGGCTGACTTCCATGTCTCGACGCAAAAATTCCAACCAAAATACGGCTCCAGCGCACATTCAACCAGCGCAAGTAGCTATCAAAACTGCAGCGCCCTACGCCATGCTGCCCCTGGGCGCCATGCTGTTGGCCGGCTCGATGGGCGCGATGGCGCAAACCGAGACCAAGACCCTGGCGCCCGTCGTGGTGAAGGAAAAGGCGGAAGCAGCCCAAGGCAAAGACACCATCAAGGTTGAGCGCACCACCATCGGCAAGGGCAACCAGGAACTGCGCAACATTCCCCAGTCGATCACGGTTCTGACCGAAAAGCTGATCACCGACCGTAACTTCGACACCGTACGGGACGTGCTGCGCAACACCGGCGGTATTTCGTTCCTGGCGGCTGAGGGCGGCGAAGAAGATATCAAACTGCGTGGCTTCAGCCTGCAAGGTTCTGGCGATGTGTTCGCCGACGGCATCCGCGATCCAGCCTTCTACGAACGCGACACCTTCAACAACGACCGGGTGGAAATCCTGCGCGGCTCTGCAGCTCTGCTGTTCGGCCGCGGCTCCACCGGCGGTGCGGTCAACCAGGTCAACAAGCAGCCGCTGCTGATTGACCAGAACGAAGTCAACGTAACCCTGGGCAGCCACAAATACCGCCGGGCCACGGGCGACTTCAACGTGAAGACCGGCGATAGCTCGGCTTTGCGCATCAATGCCATGGCCAACACCGCCGACAACAACGGCGCAGGCAGCAGCATCGACAAGCGCGGGATTGCTGGCGCCTACCGCTTCGGCATCGGTGAAGTCGACGAATTCTCGGTGGGCTTCTACCAGTTGGAAAACCGCAACGGCATCAACTACGGCATCCGCTGGATCAAGCCTACGGCGGCCTCGCCAACCAGCACATCGCAACTCAATCCTAACCTGGACCCCGATGCCTACTACGGCATGGACAGCGACTACAACCATGGCCGCGCCTCCTACGGCACGTTGGGCCACATCCACCGCTTCTCGGCCGACACCGAACTGAAAACCACCATCCGCAAGGGTTCTTACTCGCGTGACCAACGTGCCACCTTGTGGAACTTCGCCGGCGCAGCCGCCCAACCCAATGGACAAGCGGTGGGACTGAACAACTTTGGTCCCGGTACGGTGCTGACGCGCGGTGCACAAAACAAGGTACAGGACATGAACAACCTGTACGGCCAGTCCGACCTGAGCAGCAAGTTCGAGGCACTCGGCTACAAGCATGAACTGCTGGCCGGCATCGACTACGCCCATGAAGAGCGCACCGTCTATGGAGCCCAAACGCTGACCGCAGCGCAAGCGGCTGTCCTGAACCGTCCTACCACGACGATCGGCACCCCCGACGATGGAGCCTCCGTCCCAGAAGGCACCCGCCCTTTCGGCGTGACCAACAACTACACCTCTAACGGTTACGGTATCTACGGCCAGGATGTGGTGCAGCTGGCGCCCAAGTGGAAGCTTTTGGGTGGTCTGCGCTTTGACCACATGACAGCGGGCTACAGAGCCTACAACGCGACCTCCGGTGCAGGCACGGGCACCTACTTCATGAACATTGCCAAGTGGAGCAAACGCGCAGGCGTGCTGTTCCAGCCGAACGAACTGCAGTCGTTCCACGTCGCTTACGGCACCTCGTTCAACACCTCTGGCGACGCTTATTCGCTGGGTGCCACGAACGCCGAAACCCCACCAGAAGAGAGCCAAAACCTGGAACTGGGCGCTCGCCTGGATTCGGCCGACAAGCGCTTCACCACGCGCCTGGCCTTGTTCCGCACGACCAAAATGCATGAGCGCAACACCGATCCCCTGATCCCGATCGCCGTGCTGTCCGGCAAACGCCATGCCCAGGGTATCGACCTCGACTTCACCGGCCGCATCACGCCGCAATGGGAAGTGTTCGGCTCCTATGCATGGATTCCAGTCGCCCGCATCGACGTAGGCGCACAAGGTGCTGAAGGCCAAGGCCAACGCCCATCGCTCACGCCCAAGTACAGCGGCACGGTGTGGACTACCTACCAGATCACGCCGCAAATCCGCGTGGGCGCGGGCCTGAACTTCAAGGGCGAACAAACACCTAACCGCAACCCCGGCTTCTCGTCGCCGAGCTATGTCACGGCCGACCTGTTGGCCGAATACACGGTGATTGAAGACAAATTCACCGTCAAGGCCAATGTGACGAACGTGACCAACAAGCTGTACGGCGATGCGCTGTACACCGCGTTCTATGTGCCGGGTGCGGGCCGCACCATGCAGGTCACGGCCAAGTACAAGTTCTAAGCTTGCTGCTTTTGTGCTGATCGCTACAAGCCGCCCTTCGGGGCGGCTTTTTTCATGCGTAGGCCACCACCCTGCACATACACCACAATCTCCTCCCATGCTGCTGCACATCCCCCACATCCTGAGCCCCGAAGAAGTCCAACACGCCCAGCGCCTGCTGGCAGCCGCGCCCTGGGCCGATGGCCGCAGCAGCGCCGGCAGCCAGGCACGGGCCGTCAAAAACAATGAACAGCTGCCGCACGACTGCGATGCCGCTACCGAAATCCGCGCCATGCTGCTGCGCGGGCTGGACCGCAACCCGACCTTCTTTTCGGCCGCCCTACCCAAGCGCGTCTACACCCCGCAGCTCAACCGCTACCAAGGTGGCAGCAATTTCTACGGCAACCATGTGGACAACGCTGTGCGCTTTGCGCCCGACACCGGGCTGCGGGTACGCACCGACATCTCCTGCACCCTGTTCCTCAGCGAGCCAACTGACTACGACGGTGGCGAGCTGGTGGTGCAGGACTCTGCCGGCGCACAGCGGGTCAAGCTGCCCGCTGGCGATATGGTGCTGTACGAGGGCACCAGCGTGCACCAGGTAGAGCCGGTCACGCGCGGCGCCCGCCTGGCCTGCTTTTTCTGGATCGAAAGCATGGTGCGCAGCGGGGAGCAACGCCGCATGTTGTTGGATATGGATATGGCCCTGCTGGGGCTGCGCCAGCAGCACGGCGAAACCCCGGAGACCACCGCACTGACCGGCACCTATCACAACTTGTTGCGCATGTGGGCAGATACATGAGCGCCCCCAGCGTAGAGAAAATTCCGCCCGGCGTAGTCACGCTGGAAGACCATGCGCGCCACGCCCAGACCGTGCTGGACGCCAACGCCTGGGCTTACTTCAGCGGTGGCGCCGGCGACGAAATCACCCTGCGTGCGAACCGCAGCGCCTGGGACGCACAGCTGCTGCAGCCCCGCGTGCTGCAAGTCCTGGCCGGCGGCCATACCCGCACCACGCTACTGGGCCGCACCCTGGCGCACCCGATTCTGCTGGCCCCGGTGGCCTACCAACGCATGGCGCACCCGGACGGCGAGCTGGCCAGCGCCTACGCTGCAGCCGCCCTGGGCGCGGGCATGGTGCTCAGCACGCAATCTAGTATTGCTCTGGAAACCATAGCTGCTGCCGTAATACCAGAAAGCGCCAGAGGCCTTTTATGCTTCCAACTCTATCTGCAGCATGACCGCGGCTTCAGCCTGGACCTGGTACGCCGCGCCGAACAGGCCGGCTACGACGCGCTGGTGCTGACAGTAGATGCCCCCACCAACGGCGCGCGGGACCGCGAACGCCGCGCCAACTTCCGGCTGCCGCCCGGCGTATCGGCAGTGAACCTGGCCGGACTGGCGCCCGCCCCGGCGCCGGCCCTGCAGCCCGGCCAAAGCGCCTTGTTCGACGGCTTGCTGGCCCACGCCCCCACCTGGGACGACGTAGCCTGGCTGCAGGCCCACACCCGCCTCCCCATCCTGCTCAAGGGCATCCTGCACCCCGAGGATGCACGCCAAGCCGCCTCGCTGGGGCTGGCCGGGCTGATCGTCTCCAACCACGGCGGGCGCACGCTGGACACCACGCCCGCCACCGCCGCCGTGCTGCCGCGCATCAAGCAGGCGGTGGGCGACATGCCGGTGCTGGTCGATGGCGGCATCCGGCGCGGCACCGATGTACTCAAGGCCGTGGCCCTGGGCGCCAGCGCGGTGTTGATAGGGCGGCCATACGTCTACGGGCTGGCGAATGCGGGTGCTGTGGGCGTGGCCCATGTGCTGCGCCTGCTGCGCGACGAGCTGGAAATCGCCATGGCTTTGTGCGGCTGTGCGACCCTGGCGCAAGCGGGCCCGGCACTGCTGTTTGCGCAAAATCCAGGGAATTCCACGATAGGCATTGCAAATGCGACGGATTCGTATTTATAATCACCTATCTTCAACAGCCAGCCACCCTGCTTGCCGCCATGATCGTCTGTGTATGCAACCGCGTTTCTGACCGTGACATCGCCCGCCATGTGCGCGCGGGCTACGGGTTTGACGACATACAGCTCGAACTCGGCGTAGCCACCCAGTGTGGCCGGTGCGAAAGCTGCGCCCGCGATGTGGTCGCGCAGTGCAGTGCCTCCCACCCGGTTGCAGCGATTCAGCTCGCCAGCTCCATTTTGGAAAGCAGGGCATGGAACTCCTCGGCACACTTGGCGGCAGCCTGATCCTGGTCGTAGGTTCGGCCTGGTGGATCTTTCGTAAATAAATTTTCAGGCTGCGGCCCTCAGCTCTGCCCTCGCAAGGCGGCAGGGATTGCTTGCGCCCACACTCTATGAACAGCACTGCGCCTTTGTCCCCCTCTTTCTCTCTGCCGCGCCTCAGCCGCAATGCGGTGATCGTCAGCAGCGTGCTGGTTTTCCACGGCCTGGCCATCTGGGCCCTGCAAAGCGGCCTGGTCCGCAAGGCGATTGAAATCGTTGTGCCGGTTGAAATGCTGAGCGAATTCATCGAAGCGCCCCAGCCCAAGGTGGCACCCCCACCACCGCCTCCCGCACCCATAAAACAGCCGGTGGTCAAAACCAAGGCCCCCACCCTGCCGCCGGCACCGCAGCCCCTGGCCATAGCCGACCCGACACCCGCGCCGAACGCCCCTACCGGCGTCACCACGCCGCAGCCTCCCGCGCCGCCCATCGCCGAGCCGGTGGCTGTGGCGCCGCCCGCTCCTCCGGCAGCGCCGCCGGCGCCGCCCAAGATCGTCTTGCCGTCCAGCGATGCTGACTACCTGAACAACCCCTCCCCCACCTACCCCGCCATGAGTAAGCGCCTGGGCGAACAGGGCAAGGTGCTGGTGCGGGTGTTCATTGGCGTCGATGGCCTGCCTGGCAGAGCCGAGATCAAGAAGTCCAGCGGCTATGAGCGGCTGGACAAGTCCGCTTTGGAATACATCATGAAATGCCGCTTCGTCGCCGGCAAGGTCAACGGCGTGCCCCAACCTATGTGGTACGAGGCGCCGGTCAATTACGTCCTCGAATAATTTTTACTTTTGGAGTTTTTAATGGAATCGCAATTCGGCATCGCCAACGTCTGGACCCAAGGCGACTTTGTCACCAAGACCGTGGCCATCATCCTGCTGGCCATGTCACTGGCCTCGTGGATCGTCATCATCCTCAAGGCGCTGGACATCTTCAAGTTCAAGAAGCTGGCCGGCAATGCCGCCGACTTCTGGCATAGCGAAGACTTCGCCACCGGCCTGAAGAAGCTGGGCGATGACCCGACCAACCCCTTCCTGCAAATCGCACTGGAAGGCCGCGAAGCCACGGCCCACCACCGCAACACCAAGGCGCATCTGCATGACAGCCTGGACGTCAGCGACTGGGTCACGCGCTGCCTGCGCAACAGCATCGACGAGTTCACCGCCAAGCTGCAAGCTGGCCTGGCGATCCTGGCATCCGTCGGTTCCACCGCGCCCTTCATCGGCCTGTTCGGCACGGTCTGGGGCATCTACCACGCGCTGTTGAGCATCGGTCTGTCGGGCCAATCGACCATCGACAAGGTGGCCGGCCCGATCGGTGAAGCGCTGATCATGACCGCGCTGGGCCTGGCCGTGGCGATTCCTGCAGTGCTGGGCTACAACGCCCTGGTGCGTGGCAACAAGTCCATCCTGATCAAACTGAACAGCTTTGCCCATGATCTGCACGCCTTCTTCGTTACCGGCGCCCGCGTCGCCACCGGTACCGCCGCCAAGGTGGTGCCGATGAAAAAAGGGAGCTAAGCCATGGCCTTCGGAACCCAGGACGACGCCGATGAGGTGATGAACGAAATCAACATGACGCCCCTGGTGGACGTGATGTTGGTGCTGTTGATCATCTTCATCATCACCATCCCGGTGATGAAGCACGCGGTGAATATCGACTTGCCGCGCGCCACCAACCAGGTGCAGGACGTCAAGCCAGAAACCATCCGCCTCAGCGTGAATGCGCAGGGCGAGTACTACTGGAACGAAAACAAGGTCGCCGATGCCGATCTGGTGCCCATGCTGCAGGCCGAGGCCGCCAAGGAGCCCCAGCCCGAGCTGCATATCCGCGGCGACAAGGAGGTGCGCTACGAGCGCGTGGCGCAAGCCATGGCAGCGGCCCAGCAGGCCGGCGTCAAGAAGATCGGTTTCATCACCGAACCCAAGGCGCCCTGAAGATCTTTTTTACAAATATCTTCGAAAAGCGCTTGTGATTTAATTGAGAATAGTTATCATTACTACATCGCATACTTCTTCAGGAGCACACCATGTACGCTAACCTAGCCGCCCGTCCTCTGTTCAACCCCACCTCGGGCGAGAACGCGAACAGCGTGCTCCAGGGCATGGACATGGGTGCTGCCGCGGCCAAGGTGCTGTCGGTGGAAAGCCGGGATCTGCTCAAGGGCCAGAAGGCCGTGGAGATCATGCACAACGGTTCGGTCTACCGCTTGCAAAACACCAAGCTGGGCAAGCTGATTCTGACGAAGTAAGAGTTTTGATTTCGCCCTGCCCTGGGCTGGGGCAGGACGAAAAGAGTTTCATCGTGGGGCGACTCCCAAGACTTCAATCATGAAGTCTGCAAGGGTCGTTTTTGCTAGCCAACGGAGGACGGACTTGTCCGGCATCCGACTAGCCATGCTTTTTTTCCCACACAGTCCCTGGCCTTAGTTCTGGGCCAGCACTTTCTTCACCGCGGCCAGCCCATCTTCGCCGCCATAGGTCTTGACCCCGGCCAGCCAGGTTTCCACCAGTTTCGGATTGGCCTTGAGCTGGCGTATCCCGGCGGCCTTGGGATCGATCTTCTGCTCCAGCACCTCGGAGATCGCCTTGTTCTCGAAGTCCACGGTGAATGCCATCTGGCTGAACAAGCGTCCCACGTTCGGGCACTGGGCCGCATAGCCCTTGCGTGACACGGTGTTCACCGTGGCACTGCCGAAGTTGGGGCCAAAGTATTCCTTGTCGCCGTCCAGGTAGTTGACCTGGAACTTGGTGTTCATCTGGTGCGGCTCCCAGGCCAGGAACACGATCCAGTCCTTGCCGCGCTCCTTGCGCGCCACCTGGCTGAGCATGCTTTGCTCGCTCGACTCCACCAAGCTCCAGCCCTCCAGGCCGTAGCTCTTGGCTTCCAGCATCTTCTTGATGTTCTGATTCGCCGGCGCACCGGACTCTATGCCGTAGATCTTGCGGTCAAACTTGTCGGCATATTTGGCCAGGTCGGCAAAGGTTTTCACGCCCGCATCGGCCACATAGCCGGGCACGGCCAGGGTGAACTTGGCGTTCGGCAAGTTGGCGCGCACCACCTCCATGCCGCCGTCTTTGAGGATGGGCTCAACCAGCGGCTTCTGCGCGGGCATCCAGTTGCCCAGGAACACGTCGATCTGCGACTTCTGCATGCCCACATAGGTGATAGGCACCGACAGCGACGACACCTTCTGCTCGTAGCCCAGCGCGCCCAGCAGCACACCGGCGACCGCATTGGTGGCGGTGATGTCGGTCCAGCCCGGATCGGCCATGCGTACCTGCTTGCAGGCCTCGGGCTCGGCGCCGATGGCGTTCTGGCCCACCAGCAAAGCGCCTACGACCACGCTGGCCGATGCCAGCAAAACACGTTTACTTCCCATGCTGCACTCCTGAGGTTAAAGGTTGATTTCCACTGACACGCGGTTGGGCTACCGCTTCACGACCGGGTAGCGGGGTAGCGGGCACGCGCTTCCAGCGTGTCCAGAGCTATGTGGTTGCGCATATAGCGCTGGCTGGCCGCCTGGTAAGGCTGGTGGTCCCAGGCCTGGCGGGCGCCCTGGTTCTGGGCGGCAAAGTGGAAGCGGCGGCGGCGCTGGCTGGCCACCACCTGGGCGCGCAGCCCGTCCATGTCCCAACGGGCCGCGACCTCGCTGCGAAAGCCCTGCAGCATCTCGGCCGCAGCCGGGTCGGTGGCCAGGTTGTGCAGTTCGCCGGGGTCGGTATCCAGCCGGTACAGCTGGTCGGGATCGCCGGGCGAATGGACGAACTTATAGGCGCCGCGGCGCAGCATGACCAGCGGTGCCACCGCGCCCTCGCCCAGGTATTCGCCCACCACCTCGTCGTGCCCGCCCGTGCCGCGCAGATGCGGCAGCAGGCTGCGGCCGTCCAGCCGCTCCGGGTAGGCCGGCGCAGCGCCGTCAAACGCCATGTCCACCAGGGTCGGCAGCACATCCACCAGCGACACCGATGCCGCGACCCGGCTGGGGTTGAACCGGCCCGGCGCATGCACGATCAGCGGCACGCGGCAGGCGTTCTCGAAGAAATTCATCTTGTACCAAAGCCCGCGCTCGCCCAGCATGTCGCCGTGGTCGGACAGCAGGACGATGATGGTGTTGTCAGCCTGGCCGGTCTGCTCCAGGGTGCGAAGTATCTTGCCGATCTGCTCGTCCACATAGGACACCGCGCCGTAGTAGGCATGGCGGGCGTTGCGGGTCTGCTGGTCACTGATGGGCGTGCTGTCCATGTCGCTCACGTGGCGCAGGCGCTGGCTGTGTGGGTCCGGCGGCACGACGTCGGCGCTGACGCGCGGCATGTCGATATCTTCGTCGCGGTACAGGTCCCAGTATTGCTGCGGAATCGCATACGGGTCGTGCGGATGGGTCATAGACACCAGCATGCAGAAAGGCCGGTCATCGTCGTCGCGCACCATATCGAACAGCTTTTGCTGCGCCAGGAACACCACCTCCTCGTCGAAGTCCAGCTGGTTGCTGCGGATGCAGGTGCCGGCCTCCGTCACCGAGCCCATGTTGTGGTACCAGCTGGGGCGGACTTCGGGCTGCTCCCAGTCGGGGGTCCAGCCGAAGTCGGCCGGGTAAATGTCGGTGGTCAGGCGTTCTTCAAAGCCATGCAGCTGGTCGGCGCCGCAGAAATGCATCTTGCCCGACAGAATGGTGCGATAACCCGCATGCCGCAGGTGGTGGCCAAAGGTCAGCACCTCGGATGGCAGCTCGGCAGAATTGTCGTAGGCGCCAATCGCCGACGGCAGCTTGCCCGCCATGAATACATAGCGCGACGGCGCGCACAGCGGGCTATTGGTATAGGCCGACTCGAACACCACGCCGGCCGCGGCCAGCGCATCGATGTGCGGGGTTTTGCTGACCGTGTTGCCATAAGCGGCCAGCGCTGAAGGCGTCAGCTGGTCGGCCATCAAGATCAGAATATTCGGCTTCCTGGCTTCCATCGGTCTTTCCAAACATAATGTAAATTTATGCAATGAAGCCAGTCTACGCAGGTGCCAATTGCGCGTGAAGATGGCCAATTCTTATGAATGCATAAATTTTCGTTATGGCAACCACACGACGACTCCCGCCGCTGCAGAGCCTGGTTTTCTTTGAAGCCGCGGTCCGGCATCTGAGCTTTACCGCCGCCGCGCAAGAGCTGGGCACCAGCCAGCCGGCGGTCAGTCAGCGTATTGGCCTGCTAGAAGAAGATTTGGGTGTGCCGCTGTTCAAGCGCGAGCACCGCGGCGTGTCGCTCACCGCCGACGGCGTGCAGCTCTTCAATGCCGTGCGTGACGGCCTGGCCGACATCGGAGATACCGCGGCCAAGATCCGCGCGCGCCGCGCCCGCCAGGTGCTGACGGTGGCCACCGACTTCGGCTTTGCCGCCTACTGGCTGATGCCGCGGCTGGGCGCGCTGCGCGAACTGGTCCCCGACCTGGACGTGCGCATCGTCACCACGCAAAACGAGTTCGACATCCGCGGCGAGTCGGTGGACATTGCCATCGCTTTTGGCAGCGGCCCCTGGCCGGGCTGCGCGGCGACGCGGCTGTTTCCGGAAATCGTCATCCCGGTCTGCAGCCCGCAGTTCCAGGCCCGGCACGGGCTGAGCGGCCAGCCGTCGGCACTGGCGCGGCTACCGCTGCTGCACCTGGAAAGCGCCGAGCCCCTGCGCTGGCTGGGCTGGGACAACTGGTTTGCGCTGCAAAGCCTGTCCACCAGCGACGAAAGCCACGGCCTGACGCTGAACAACTACCCACTGGTGGTCCAGGCGGCGATTGCCGGGCAGGGTGTGGCGCTGGGCTGGGTCCCCCTGGTGGATGAGCTGGTGCGCAGCGGTCAGCTGGTGCCGGCGGTGCAGCACGCGGTGAAGACGGCGCGCGGCTACTTTCTGGTCGAGCCGCATGCACAGCGGGCGTCGGAGCCCTTGCGCCGCTTCCGCCAATGGATCATCGGCGAATGCGAGAGCGCGCTGCTGCTGAGCCCGTTTTACACACAAAACAGGCCGGTAGCACAGGAACCATAAGCGCCAGGCGCTACCAAAAAAAGAGCAATTACAGGCCGATGGCGGCGATACCGGCCTTGGCAATCTGCACGTCTTCGCTCGACTTGACGCCGCTGACGCCGACCGCGCCAATGCACTGCCCGTCCTTCATGATGGGCACGCCGCCTTCGAGCAAGCCCTTCACGTCGGGCGCGGTCAAAAATGCGGTGCGGCCGCCGTTGATGATGTCCTCGTAAGCCTTGGTTTCGCGGCGGCCCAGCGCGGCCGTGTGGGCCTTGGCGGGGGCGATATGCGCGGTCAATGCGGCCGCGCCATCCAGGCGTTGCTGCCACAGCAAGTGGCCGCCGTCGTCGACGATGGCGATGGACACTGCCCATTGGTTCTTCAGCGCTTCGGCTTCGGCAGCGGCGGCAATGGTTTTAACGTCGGCGAGTTCCAGTACGGATTTGGTTTTCAAGGCAGCATCCCTGTGAGTTGGTAAAGGCCGCAAGCATACCAATTGGCCCCGGGGTTTTGCGGCGCTGCAGCATGGGAATCACCGCCCCAGGCCAGTACCCCCATAAAAAATAGGTCGGCCGTCCGGTGCTATTTAGGCTTTGGCCTTGAATCCACCTAGAATTTCCCCACCTGCTATTACAGATCTTCAAGGAGGTACCGATATGAACGACCGTATAACCAGCATTGCCACCGGCCAACCCAGCGACTACAGCTATGGACTGGTGCAGGAGCAGCGCCAGCGCGTGATGCGCAACACCTATTGGCTGCTGGCGTTGAGCCTGGTGCCCACGGTGCTTGGCGCCTGGCTGGGCGTGGCCACCGGCATCACCCAGAGCCTGGGCGGCGGCTTGGGCCTGATCGTCTTCATGGGCGGTGCTTTCGGCTTCATGTACGCGATTGAAAAGACCAAGAACTCGGCTGCTGGCGTGCCGGTGCTGCTGGGCTTCACCTTCTTCATGGGCCTGATGCTGTCGCGCATGATCGCCATGATTCTGGGCTTCAAGAACGGCCCGGACCTGATCATGACGGCCTTCGGCGGTACCGCCGGCGTGTTCCTGGTGATGGCCAGCGTGGCCAGCGTGATCAAGCGTGACCTGTCGGGCATGGGCAAATGGCTGTTTGTCGGCGCCATCGTGCTGCTGGTCGGCGGCATCATCAATGTGTTTGTCGGCTCCACCGCCGGCATGATGGCCTTGTCGGTGGCCGCGATCGGCATCTTCAGCGCCTACATGCTGTACGACCTGAAGCAGATCATCGACGGCGGCGAAACCAACTACATCAGCGCCACCTTGGCCCTGTATCTGGATCTGTTCAACATCTTCCAGAGCCTGCTGGCCTTGCTCGGCATCATGGGCGGCGAACGCGACTAGACCGCGCATACCCCTACCGACAAAAGGCCCTGCGGGGCCTTTTTACTTGGTCGGTTGAAACTAAGCCTCAATGCATGTAGTCTTAAGCCGATAACCATGTATCTCTTGGCTACTTTGGGCACCATGTCACCCCGCTATCTTCTCGCCTCTTGCGTAGTCCTGCTGTTGTCGGGCTGCGAAATCCCGGGGGTTTATCCCGACCCCAAGATAGCTGCGCGCGAAGCCGATGCCAAAGCCACGGGTGGCGCCTGCCGCCACGCCTTGCGCGGCATCGAAGACTGCTACACCTTGAACCCCAAAGCCTCCAAGGCCCTGGTGTTTGCCGGCTGGAAGGAAATGGACACCTATATGCGGGAAAACAAGATCGAAGGCGTGGCCTCGGTCGTCAAGATCCCGGTGGACGGCTCTGCGCCCGTAGAAGAAGCCGTGGCCAGCAGCAAAGAAAAAGCCGCCCCGGAAGCCAAAGAGCCCCGCAGCGGCAAGGCCAAAGCCTCTTAGTTTTAGGCTTCGAGTTCGAACACCGCCATGCTTTCCACATGCGCGGTATGCGGAAACATATTCACCATCCCCGCCGATAGCAAGCGATACCCCGCTTGGTGCACCAGCACGTCGGCATCGCGCGCCAGGGTGGCCGGGTTGCAGCTCACATAGACAATCCGCCGCGGCGGCGTCCAGCCTCCGCGCAGCGCAGAGTCCTGGTGCAAGGCCGCCAGGGCCTGAACCAGCGCAAAAGCCCCTTCACGTGGTGGATCGACCAGCCATTTATCGGCACTGCCGTCGGCGGTCAGGACTTCGGGCGTCATCTCGAACAGATTGCGCGCTACAAACTTCGTAGCTGCTAGCGCATGTCCTTCCTGCGTGGAAGCCTTATTCACCTTGTAGTTCTCACGCGAACGCGCGACCAAGGCCTCGCTGCCTTCGATGCCCAGCACTTCGCCCGCCTGGGTGGCCAGCGGCAGGGTGAAGTTACCCAGGCCGCAGAACCAGTCGATCACGCGTTCGGTTTTCTGCGCATCCAGCAGGCGCAGCGCGCGCCCGACCAGCACGCGGTTGATCTGCGGATTCACCTGGGTGAAATCAGTAGGCTTGAACGGCATGTTGATGCCGAACTCCGGCAACGCATAGGCCAGTTGGGTGCCACCCTCGTCCAGCAGATGGATGCTGTCCGGCCCCTTGGGCTGCAGCCACCATTGCACGCCGTTCGCGTTGCCAAAAGCCCGCAGCTGAGCCAGGTCGCCAGCGCTCAAGGGCTCCATATGGCGCAACACCATCGCCGTCACCTCGTCGCCACAAGCCAGTTCGATCTGCGGCAGGGTTTCGCGCGCATCCATGCCCGCAATCAACGCCCGCAGCGGCAGCAGCAAGGCGCTGACGTGCGGCGGCAGTACCGGGCAGACCTTCATATCGGCCACGTAGCCGCTCTTACGCTCGTGGAAGCCGACCAGCACCTCGCCCTTTTTGCGCACATAGCGCACCGACAACCGGGCCCGGTAGCGGTAAGCCCAGGCCGGGCCTTCGATGGGTCGTAACATGGTTTGCGGCTTGACCTTGCCCAGATGCCAGAGGTTGTCCTCCAGCACCCGCTGCTTGATGGCGACCTGCGCGCCGACATGCAGATGCTGCATCTTGCAGCCACCACAAGCGCCTTCGTGCAAGCCGAAATGCGGGCAGCCGGGCCGCACACGCTGCGAGGATTCACGGTGGATGGCCCCGACCGTGGCCTGCTCGAAGCTGGCCTTTTTGCGATTGATGTTCGCCGTCACCACCTCGAACGGCAGCGCGCCCTTGATGAATACGACTTTACCGTCAGGCTTGTGGGCCACGCCCTGGGCTTCGATGTCGAGCGACTCGACCAGCAGGCTGTCAGCGGGGTAATGCGGGAGAGGGGGATGGGGTTCCGTCAAATCGGTCATGCAAGCTTGCTCATTGGTCACAAAAGATGCCAGGCATCCAGAATTAAGGGGCGCAGTCGCTGGCAGTCAACTGGAACGCCCGGGGCGCAAAACCCAGGTCGCGCACCGCCTCGGCATGGTCGAACACCAGGTTGCGGTTCATGCGCTCGGCCATGGCCGCCGACCAGTTGCGGTAGCGCGGAAAACAGCGCAGCACCGCAACGGCCAGGCGAAACATCCACAGCGGCACCGTCAGCAAGCGCGGCCGACGACCCAGTGCGGTAAACACCCGCGCCACCATACTGCGGTACGCCAGCGTTTCGCCGCCGGAGATGTTGTAGGCGCGATTCGCCGCTTCGGGCGACTGCAAGGCGGCGACACAGGCCCCCGCCACGTCGGCAGCGTGGATAGGCTGGCGCAGCCCGTTGGCCTTGCCAAACACCGGAAAGAAACCGAACCGCCGGATGAAGCGGGCGATTTCGGTGATGTTCTTGTCTTGCTGCAAACCGTAAATCAGCGTGGGCCGCAAAATCGTCCAGGCCACGCCACGTTGCTGTGCCCACGCCTGGATACGCTGCTCCGCATCGGCCAATCGGCGCGCCAAAGCCTGTTCCTCCAGGTCGATGGAAGTATCTTTGGTGAAACGGCTGGTGGATGACAACGCCACCAGCCGCTGCACGCCGTAAGCCTCCAGCAACGGCAACTGGTCCAGCAAAGCCCATAGCGGCGCTACGCAGATCCAGTTGGGAATAGCGGCGTGATCCAAGGGGATAGAGACGGTTTTCGGATACAGCTGGCGCCATTCCACCCCCGGCTCAACTGCGTTGTGCGGACGCCGGGAAAAGGCGGCAACCAAATGTCCGCTTTGCTCCAGCTGGGGCAGCAAGCAGGCGCCCACAAAACTGGTAGCCCCCAAAACACCTATCGCGGCAGCCTTAGTCATGTTTACGCCCCCATGCCTTTCCCGCGCGCTTTCCGGTGTAGTACGCCGCCACCAGGGCAAACCGCACCCAGACCCCAGCGGCCACCATGCCCATCAGCAGCCCCGGGTACTGGTGCTGGAAGAATTTTCTATAAAAGCGTACCATGCCCTTGTGCTTGTGCCATTCCACGAAGATCGGGCGACTTCGGCTGCTGACGCCCAATGCGTGCGTCACTTTGGCCGAGGGAACGAACAATATTTTCCAATTCAAGCGCCTGAAACGCATGCACCAGTCCAGATCTTCGCAATGCAGGAAATAGCCCTCATCCCACAGACCCACATCCAGCACCGCCTGGCGCTTCACCAGCATGCAGGCCCCCGAGATGGCTTCCACCTCAATCGGCGCGTTGGGCAGGGGCTGCTTGTGCAGATGGAAATCAAAAAACAATTTGGGCCAGCGGTGGGAAAAACGGCTGAGGCCAAATGCCCGAACAAACGAGCGCCAGGGTGTGGGCACGGCCCGCCGCCCGCCGCCCTGCTCGGATCCGTCGGCATTGATCAGCAAGCCGCCTACCATCCCCACCGAGACATCGGATTCCAGAGCCTGCAGCAAAGCAGGTACCGCAGCTGCATCCAGCCGGCAATCAGGGTTTAAGAACAGAATAAAGTCACCGTTCGTCTCAGCGAAACCCATATTGCAGGCCACTGCAAAGCCGAGATTGGCCGTATTACGGATGATTTTGAGCCGTGGTTCATCGGCAAACAGCCCGGCGCATTGCGCCAGGCTAGAGTCCTGCGACGCGTTGTCGACCACCACGATCTCATCGACCAGCGGCAAAGCCGAAGCAATGCAGTCAACAAGAAACTGTCCGGCGTTGTAATTGACAACAACTACAGAAATCAAAATATCCCCTCTTGTTTTTCGACTGCGTCCATCAACTACGCTCAACATCATGCATGGAGGAAACACAACTGTATGGGAATCTTTCATCCCGCATGCAATTGCCAGCCTACAATGAAAAAAGCCTTCGCAAATCAATGATTTGCAAAGGCTTTTTAATTTGGCGGAGTGGACGGGACTCGAACCCGCGACCCCCGGCGTGACAGGCCGGTATTCTAACCAACTGAACTACCACTCCTGGTAGATAGCTTTCGGCACCTAGCATTTACATGCTCGATACCCAAGCGCTACAACTTGGCGACCCTACGGGGATTCGAACCCCGGTACCTACCGTGAAAGGGTAGTGTCCTAGGCCTCTAGACGATAGGGTCAAAACCTTGGAACAACGTTATCAAAAATAACTTCCACACTCAAAAGATTTGGTGGTGGAGGTAAGCAGGATCGAACTGCTGACCTCTTGCATGCCATGCAAGCGCTCTCCCAGCTGAGCTATACCCCCGTAACCAGCAACTTCGTTTAGCCTTGTAAGCCTTACGTTGTTGTTAACCTTCCAAGCCTCAAATTATAGCGCGCAAATTAGGGAGTTTGCAAGCGCTGCAAAACTTTTTCGCGAAAACTTAAAAAAAGCACCGCGTCTAGGGACGGCGTCTGGGCCGTGCCCATCACCAACACCCGCACCGGCATAGCCAATTGGGGCATCTTCAGACCTTGGGCAGCCAGCACTTCCTTAATGGCCGCAGCGATGGATGGCTTGTCCCAGGCACAGCTGGCCAGCTTCTCGCGCAGCAGCGCCAGCGCAGGCTGGATCGCAGGAGTCACGTGCTGCGCCAGTTCGTCGGCCTTGGGCGTGACATCGGCATAGAAAGTAGCAGCCCAGTCGGCTAACACGATGGTGGTGTCGCAACGGTCCTTGAACAAACCACAGATAGCCGGCAAACGGTGATCGCTCTGGATGCCCTTAGCCTGCAGATGGGTCGCCACCAAAGCGGCCAACGCCTCGTCCGGCATGGCTTTCAGATGCTGGGCGTTGACCCAGCGCAGCTTGGCTTCATCAAACTGCGCCGCGCTCTTGCCCAGATGGTCCAGGTTGAACCATTGCAGAAACTGCTCACGGCTGAAGATTTCGTCGTCGCCATGGCTCCAGCCCAGGCGCGCTAGGTAATTCACCATGGCATCAGGCAGATAGCCCTCAGCGGCGTACTGCGTCACCGGCTTGGCGCCGTTGCGCTTGCTCATCTTCTCGCCCTGCTCGTTCAGCACGGTCGGCAAATGGGCGTAGACCGGCGGCTCCTTGCCGAGAGCGCGGAAGATGTTGATCTGGCGCGGCGTGTTGTTCACATGGTCGTCGCCGCGGATCACGTGAGTGATCTCCATGTCCAGGTCGTCGACCACCACACAGAAGTTATACGTCGGCGTGCCATCAGGCCGGGCGATCACCAGGTCGTCGAGCTCGTCGTTGCTGATCTCGATGCGGCCCTTAACCTTGTCATCCCAGACCACGGCGCCGCCCAGCGGGTTCTTGAAACGCAGCACGGGCTGCACGCCCGCCGGGATGGGCGGCAAGGTCTTGCCAGCTTCCGGCCGCCAGGTGCCGTCATAGCGCGGCTTTTCCTTGGCCGCCATCTGCGCGTCGCGCAAGGCGTCGAGCTCGGCTACCGACATATAGCAGGGGTAGACATGGCCAGCCGCCACCAGGTCCGCCAGCACCGCTTTGTAACGGTCCATGCGCTGCATCTGGTAGAACGGGCCTTCGTCATAGTCCAGGCCCAGCCACTGCATGCCTTCGATGATCACATCGACGGCCACCTGGGTGGAGCGCTCCACATCAGTGTCTTCGATCCGCAGAATGAAGTCGCCGCCGGTGGCGCGGGCAAACGCCCAGGGATATAGCGCCGAGCGGATATTGCCCAGGTGGATAAAGCCGGTGGGTGACGGCGCGAAACGGGTACGAGTCTTCTGTGTCATGTCAATCAATGCTTAGGCGTGTTCAGTGTTGGGCAACGCCAGGCGGGAATTGTCACCGTCAGGGTCTTGTCCGCCCGGGCGGCCTTCGTTCAGGCGCTGGATGTCGTCCGAGGTGATGTCGCCGGTGACGTACACGCCGTCAAAGCAGGATGCGTCGAAGCCGCTGATGGCGGTGTCGGGCGAACCGGCCGCAGGGGATGCTGCCGCCCAGATGGCGCGCTTCATGCCCTCCACATCCTGGTAAATCAGGGCATCGCAGCCGATCAGTTCACGGATCTGCTCGACGGTACGACCATGCGCCACCAGCTCGTCCTTGGTGGGCATATCGATGCCGTAGACGTTGGGGAAGCGCACCGGCGGCGCGGCGCTGGCCATATAGACCTTGCGGGCACCGGCATCGCGGGCCATCTGCACGATTTCCTTGGACGTCGTGCCGCGGACGATGGAATCGTCGACCAGCAGCACATTTCGGCCCTTGAATTCACTGGCAATCGCGTTGAGCTTCTGGCGCACCGACTTCTTGCGCACTTCATGGCCGGGCATGATGAAGGTGCGGCCGACATAGCGGTTCTTCACAAAACCTTCGCGGTACGGCAAGCCCAGCAGCTGCGCCAACTGCATGGCGCTGGGACGGCTGGATTCGGGAATCGGGATCACCACGTCGATGTCCTGCGGCGGCACGGTGGAAATCACCCGCTTGGCCAGGGTTTCGCCCAGGTTCAAGCGCGCCTGGTAGACCGAGATGCCGTCCATCACCGAATCGGGCCGGGCCAGGTAAACATACTCAAAAATACAGGGGTTCAGCGCGGGCGCATCGGCGCACTGCTGGGAATGCACATTGCCTTCCAGATCGACGAACACAGCCTCACCGGGCGCCAGGTTGCGCTCCAGCGTGTGCATCGTGCCTTCCAGGGCCACCGACTCGCTGGCCAGCATCACCGAGCCCGGAGCCCGGCCAATGCACATCGGGCGGATGCCGAACGGGTCGCGGAACGCCAGCAAACCATGGCCGGCAATAGAGGCGATCACCGCATACGAACCCTTGACCCGGCGGTGCACATTGCGCACTGCAGCAAACACGTCCAAGGGCGACAGCGGCAGGCCGCGGGTGGACTTCTCGATCTCATGCGCCAGCACATTGAGCAGCACTTCGGAGTCGCTCTCGGTGTTGATGTGGCGGTGGTCAGTGTTGAACAGCTCGGCCTTCAGCGCGTGGGCATTGGTCAGGTTGCCGTTGTGCACCAGCACGATACCGAAAGGCGCGTTCACATAGAAGGGCTGGGCCTCTTCTTCGCTGTAGGCATTGCCCGCCGTCGGGTAGCGCACCTGACCCAGGCCGCAGTTGCCGGGCAGGCCACGCATATTGCGGGTGCGGAACACGTCGCGCACCATGCCTTTGGCCTTGTGCATGAAGAACTTGCGGTCCAGCTGGGTGACGATACCGGCAGCATCCTGGCCGCGGTGCTGCAGCAGCAGCAAGGCGTCATAGATCAGCTGGTTTACAGGGGCGTTGCTGACAACTCCAACGATTCCACACATGGTTTTTTCCTAGCGAGTAACTTGCGTCACGGTAAAAATTTGGCAAAAGCCTCCGGCAACATCGGCCGGGCGGTATGCAGCACATCGGTAAGCACACCGGCGCTGCGGGATTCTTGCCACCAGATTCCCTGGTGCAGGCCCGTCAGATGGATGATGACGGCGCCAATCAATAACAGGATCAGGCCGCGCAGCAGGCCAAACACGGCCCCGAGTACGCGGTCCACTGGCCGCAGGCCCACAGCCTGCACCAGTGTTTTGACCAATTTGGCCAGCAGCCCGGCGGTAAACGCCGCGGCAATGAAGACCAGCACAAAACCCGCGGCGAAACGCAAAGCCCCCGACGCATCGCCCATCGGCAACCGGGCGGCCACATCGGCGGCAAACCACTGCGCCGCCACGAAGGCTGCGATCCAGCCCATCACCGACAACACCTCGAACACCAGGCCGCGCACCGCGCCCAATACCAGGGATGCGCACAGCACGGCCAACACGATCCAGTCCAAAGCCGCCATGGCGCCGCGCTCTTACAAGGCCAGGATCGAGGCGGACAAATCCAGTGCCTTGATCTTGCCGGCAGCTTTGTCGGCCTCGGTCTTATTGGCAAATGGCCCCACCCGGACCCGGGTGCGCGGGCCGTCCTTGGTGTCCACCACCTGGGTATAGGTCTTCAAACCTGCATGTTCCAGCTTCTGGCGTGCCTCCCGGGCCTTGGCCGTATCGGCAAACGCCCCGACCTGCACGATGAAGCGCTCACCACCGGCATCGGCTGCGGCGGCTTTGCCTTCGAGCAAGGCCTTGGCCTTGGCGCCGTCTTCCTCAGGCTTGTGCACGGGCTTGGCTTCTGGCTTGGGCTCGGGTTTCGCCTCCGGCTTGGCCGCTGCCACTTTTTCGGCTTTCTCGATCTTTTCGACCTTCTCGACTTTTTCCACCTTGGCGGCGGGCCGGGCCGGCACCACTTCTTCCTTGGGGTCGAGGCTGGCCTCGGCGGTCAGCTTGGAGTCTTTCACTGCCGGCTCGACGGTACTGACTGGCTTTTCCACCTTGACCACGGCATCGGCGCCGCCAATGCTCAGCGGCTTGACCTTGGCTTTGTCCGGAATGTCGATTGGGATATCGACCGGAATCGGGCGCGGCTGGGTATCGAACAGCAGGGGGAAGCCGACCACGCCGACCAGTACCAGCAGCGCTGCACCGATCAGGCGGTGGCGGGCGCGGCGGCGCATGCCGTCGATGGTTTCAGCCGGGCCCACCGACGGTTCATCTTGGGAGCCTTTGGAGCGGAACTTGAAAAAAGCCATGCGGTGGAGAGTCAGGTGCCCATGTGTTTGGCTGTCAGCCGCGGAATACCGCCCTCAAGGACGCCGCCGACCGTATAAAACGAGCCAAAGACCACGATTCTATCAGCGGGGTCTGCGGCGGCGATGGCCGCCGCCAGCGCCTGCTGGGGGTCGGCGTGCACCGTTGCCGATGCATCTTTACGGCTATTTTGGGCCTGCCACTGGGTTTGCAAGTGCTGCGCCGTGGCCGCGCGAGGGGTCGGCATGTCGGTGAAATACCAGCGGTCGATCAGCGGACCGATACGCGCCAGCATGGGCAGCAAGTCCTTGTCGGCCATGGCGCCGAACACCGCATGGGTGGTCGGGTAAAAGCCCATGGCGTCCAGGTTCGCCGCCAGCGCCGCCACGGCGTGCGGGTTGTGCGCCACGTCCAGCACCAGGGTGGGCTGGCCGGGCACGATCTGGAAGCGGCCCGGCAGCTCGACCATGGACAAGCCGGTGCGCACCGCCTGCGCCGTCACCGGCAACTGCTCGCGCAGCGCTGTCAACGCCGCCAGCACGCCGGATGCATTGACCAGCTGGTTCGCGCCACGCAGACCCGGGTAGCCGAGTCCGCTGTAGCGCCGGCCGCGGCCAGCCCAGCCCCACTGCTGCTTGTCTCCCGAGAAGTTGAAGTCTTCGCCAAAGCGCCACAGGTCGGCACCGATGGCCTTGGCATGGTCCAGCACGCTCTGCGGCGGTACCGGGTCGCTGACCACCACCGGCTTGCCGGCGCGCATGATGCCGGCCTTCTCGAAACCTATGCTTTCGCGGTCCTTGCCCAGGAACTCCATGTGGTCCAGGTCGATGCTGGTGATCACCGCGCAGCTGGTGTCGATGATGTTCACCGCGTCCAGGCGGCCGCCGAGGCCGACCTCCAGGATCGCCACGTCCAGCCCGGACTGCGCCATCAGGCTCAGGATGGCCAGGGTGCTGAACTCAAAATAGGTGAGGGAAATATCGCCTCTGGCGCTTTCCACGTTTGCGAAGTGCGCTACAAAATCAGCAGCACCCGCAATCTCGCCGCCGATGCGGCAGCGCTCTTCGAAATGCACCAGGTGCGGCGAGGTATACACCCCGGTGCGGTAGCCCGATTGCAGCAGGATGGCCTCCAGCATGGCGCAGGTCGAGCCCTTGCCGTTGGTGCCGGCCACGGTGATCACCGGGCAGTCAAAGCGCAGGCCCATACGCTCTGCGACAGTGCGAACCCGGTCCAGGCCGAGCTCGATAGTGGTGGGGTGGAGCCGCTCGCAGTGCGCCAGCCAGTCGTTCAAGGTTTGCATAGGGGGTATTGTCGCAAACGATAATCCGGCCATGATTACCCTCTACGGCATCTCCAACTGCGACACGGTCAAAAAGGCCCGCGTCTGGCTCGACAGCCACGCCCTGCCCTACGCCTTCCATGACTTCAAGAAAGCCGGCGTGCCGGCCGACCGGCTGGCCGCCTGGACCCAGGCCGTCGGCTGGGAAAAGGTCTTGAACCGCCAAGGCACGACCTGGCGCAAGCTGGACCCCGCCGTGCAGGCCAGTGTGGTGGATGCAGCCAGCGCCGAGGCGGTGATGCGCGAACATGCCAGCACCATCAAGCGCCCGGTGGTCGAATGGGGCGACAGCACTACGGTGGGCTTCAGCGCCGATGCCTGGGCCGGCAAAGCCCCCTAAAACCAACGCCCGGCCGCCCTAAAATCGAAGGGCATTCCAGCCAAGATTTAAGCCAAAAGTGCCTCTGGCGCAGGTACTACCTGCGCGAGCAGCTACAAATTCAATAGTAAGCAACAGAAAGTCCAACATGACCACCGCAAAGATCGACAACGTTACCGTCACCACCCAGGCCAGCGTCTACTTCGACGGGAAATGCGTCAGCCACGGCATCACCTTTGCCGACGGCACCAAGAAAAGCGTGGGCGTGATCCTGCCCGCCACCCTGACCTTCAACACCGGCGCCCCCGAAATCATGGAAGGCGTGGGCGGCGAATGCGAATACCTGCTGACCGGCAGCACCGAATGGGTGAAATCCGGCGAAGGCGAGAAGTTCAGCGTGCCGGGCAATTCCAGCTTCCAGATCCGCGTCGCCACGCCCTACCACTACATCTGCCATTTTGGTTAAACACCCCCAGGCTGCAGCGCTACGCGTCTTCCGCCAACCCCCTTGCAGGGGGCAACACCTGCAGCCTGGCGGAGCCAGCTCTGCGGTGTTTCTGGCGAATGCGCGTTCTTCCTACGCCCGCTAGCTCTTGTGGAACAGCGGGTGCAGGTTGTTGTGCTTGCCGTCGAACACCTCGGCGCCCACGTCGATCTGCAGCGTGATGCCGATGGGCCGCTGGTCGAAGATGGGCGCGAAATGCGCGCGGGTGCAGGTCAAAAGCGCCTCGCCGGCGCGCTGCTGGGTCGCCTCGCTGCGGCCCTTGCTCATGCGCAGGTTCAGGTAGACAAACGCATGGTCGCCCGAGCCATCGGCCACCGCATAGTGCGCGGCCGGGTAAGCGAACACCCGCGTGCCGCCGGTGGGAAACAGCTGCTTGCCCGCGTCGTCCTGCAGGCCGAGCATGGTGTCGGCAAGGCTGCGGCATAGCTGGCCGATGTCGCTGCCGCCCTGGTCGGCAGGTTTGTCGAGCTGGCCGGTATAGAGAATCACAAGATGCGGCATGGTGGCTTTTAAGAGTTAAACGACGACGGGTTCGGGTTCTAGCAGGATGCCGAAGCGCTCATAGACGCTGGTCTGGATCGCCTTGGCCAGGGTCATCACCTCGCCGCCGGTGGCGGGGTTCTCGGCACCGCCGCGGTTCACCAGCACCAGCGCCTGCTTTTCATAGACGGCGGCATTGCCGACCGACTTGCCCTTCCAGCCACAGGCGTCGATCAGCCAGCCTGCCGCCAGCTTCACCGTGCCATTGGCCAGCTGGTAGTACACCACGCGCGGGTCGCGGGCGATGATGTCGGCGCACTGCTCGGTGCTGACGGTGGGGTTCTTGAAGAAGCTGCCGGCATTGCCGATGACCTGCGGGTCGGGCAGCTTGGCGCGGCGGATTTCGCAGATCCAGTCGAAGATCTGGCGCGCAGTGGGCGCAGCCACGCCGGTGGCGGCCATCTTCTTTTCCAGATCCAGGTAGCCGAGCACCGGTTTCCAGGCTTTGGCCAGGTGGAAGCGCACCCGGGTAATCAATGCCCGGCCCTCCAGCCCCAGGCCACCCTGGTGCTTGAAGACCGAGTCGCGGTACCCGAACGCGCACTGAGCGGCGTTCAGCGTGAAGCTCTGGCCGGTCTGCAGGTCGACCGCGTCCAGAGCCTCGAAGCGGTCTTGCAGCTCCACGCCGTAAGCGCCAATGTTCTGCACCGGCGACGCGCCGACGGTGCCGGGGATCAGCGCCAGGTTCTCCAGCCCGGTGTAGCCCTGGTCCAGCGTCCAGGCGACGAAGTCGTGCCAGTTCTCGCCGGCGCCGGCTTCGACGATCCAGGCCTTGTCGGTCTCGGCCACCAAGCGCTTGCCCGGCACCTCGACCTTCAGCACCACAGGCTTCACATCGCCGGTCAGCACGATGTTGCTGCCGCCGCCGAGCACAAACTTGGGCTGCGGCGCCAGCAGCGCATCCTCGCGCAGCGACTGCAGATCGGCCTCGCTGGTGACGCGCACCAGGGTGTGGGCGCGCGCATGGATGCCGAAGCTGTTATAGCCACGCAAAGGAACATTTTTCTCGATTAACATGGCCAGATTGTCCCACCGGGCGGCGGGCAAGCTTTGCGATTGCCCCACGCCCCCAGCCTATTTTGAGAAAACCATGCCTTCATTCGACACCGTTTGCGAACCCGACTTGCCCGAAGTGCGCAATGCCGTGGACAACACCACTAAAGAAATCACCACCCGCTTCGACTTCAAGGGCACCTCGGCCAGCATCGAACTGAAAGACAAGGAAATCACCTTGATCGGCGACGCCGAGTTCCAGCTCGACCAGATCATGGACGTGCTGACCAACAAGATGACCAAGCGCAATGTCGACGTGAAGTTCCTCGACAAGGGCGATGTGCAAAAGGTCGGCGGCGACAAGGTCAAGCTGGTGATCAAGGTGCGCAGCGGCATCGAAACCGAAGTGTCCAAGAAGATCACCCGCGCCATCAAGGACAGCAAGCTCAAGGTCACCGCCGCCATCCAGGGCGATGCGGTGCGTGTCACTGGCGCCAAGCGCGACGACCTGCAGGCCGCCATGGCCCTGGTGCGCAGCACAATTGACGATCTGCCTTTGAGCTTCAACAACTTCCGCGACTGACCCCCATGGGCAG
The DNA here is from genome assembly GCF_900104385.1 of Rhodoferax sp. OV413. Taxonomy (GTDB): domain Bacteria; phylum Pseudomonadota; class Gammaproteobacteria; order Burkholderiales; family Burkholderiaceae_C; genus Rhodoferax_B. The sequence continues at coordinate 392,805 of NZ_FNJA01000003.1, forward strand.
GCCCGCATACCTTCGGCTGGCTGTACTGTGTGCAGCCCTGGCCGTGGGCGCCGCGGTGCAGGCCCAGAGCGTGGCCCTCAGCGGCATGATGGGCGGCAAGGCCTTGCTGCTGGTCGATGGCAAGCCACCGAAGAGCGTGGCGCCCGGTGAAACCCACCTGGGCGTCAAAGTGATCTCGGTGGCGGCAGACGAAGCCCTGGTCGAGATCAACGGCAAACGCGCCACCTTGCGCCTGGGCGAGTCGCCGGTCAGCGTCAAGGGCAAGAGCAGCGGCAACAAGATTGTGTTGGTGGCCGACAGCCAGGGCCACTTCATCGGCCCGGGTCGGATCAACGGCCAGAGCATGCAGTTCGTGGTGGACACCGGTGCCACCGTGGTCAGCTTGGGCATGAACGATGCCGACCGCATGGGCATCAACTACAAAAACGGCGAGCCGGTGCGGATGAGCACGGCCAATGGCAACTCCAACGGTTGGCGCATCCGGCTGAGCTCGGTGCGGATCGGCGATGTGGAGCTGTCCGGTGTGGAAGCGGTGGTCACGCCGTCGTCCATGCCCTATGTGCTGCTGGGCAATAGTTTTCTGACCCAGTTCCAGATGACCCGGATCAACGACCAAATGGTGCTCGAACGCCGTTACTAGCGCTACGTTCTCTGGTAGATTCGCTGCCAAACTTCCCCGCCCATGCCCTATACCCACGTGCCCCATCCGCAGGACGCAGACTACGAGGATTTGCTCAGCCTCTGGGCCGACCTCGAATCGGGCCTGGCCATGGTGTTGGCGAATCCGCGCAACATCCCGAACTTCGAGCAAAAGATCCGCCAGTACGACCGCTGGATGCAAGACTTGCTGCAACAAGACACCGACACCGGCCTGTACCTGCTGTTCCAGCTGGCCACCAATGCCTCGGTCGGCTACAGCGCCCTGCATGCACTGGTCTGCGCCGTGCTGTGCCATATCACCTCGCAAGAGCTGCACCTGGTGGAAAGCGAGCGCGACAGCCTGGTGTTCGCGGCCATGACCATGAACATCGCCATGACGGCGCTGCAAGACACCCTGGCCGTGCAGACCACAACACCCACCGCCGAACAGAAGGCACTGATACAGACCCATGCGGCGGACGGACGGCGCCTGCTGCTGAAGGTTGGGATCGTCGACGCCGACTGGCTGGACGTGGTGGCCGCCCACCATGACGCGCACGATGCCCGGCACGACTTCCAGCAGCTCGGCCTGGTGCCGCGGCTGGCCCATACCCTGCGCGTGGTGGACCGCTACGCCGCCATGGTCAGCCCGCGCAAATCGCGCACCGGGCGCAGCGTGACCGACTCGGTGCGCAGCATCATGGCCAGCGGCCTAGGGCCAAACGACCCGGTGGGTTTTGCACTGGTACGTGCCATAGGCCTGTGCCCGCCCGGCACCTATGTGCGCATGGACAACGGTGAAACCGCTGTGGTGCTGCGGCGCAGCAGCAAGGCCAACCTGCCCCTGGTTGCCACCCTCATGAACCGCAAGGGCGAAGCCTATGTGCCGCCGCGCCTGCACCGCACCGCCACCAGCGCGCCGCATGTGCAGTCTGCGCTGACCCAGGACACGGTGAAGATCCGCGTCAACCACCAGAGCCTGCTGCGCCAGGGCATCTACGCCGACCGCCCGGCGCCGCCCCGCTAACGTCAGCCGGGTTTTTGGGTTTTCTTGCCCAGGCGCGATTCAGTGCCTTTGAGCAAACGCGTGATGTTCTCGCGGTGCCGGTACACCAGCAGAAAACCCATGGCGCAGATGGACAGCAGCACCGGGGTTTCGGTGTACCAGGCGGTGCCGCCCCAGAGCACGTAATACACCGGCGCCAGCAGCGCGGCCGACAGCGAGGCCAGCGACGAATAGCGGAACGCATAGGCCATGATCAGCCAGGTGATGATGGCCATCAGCCCCAGCGCCCAGTGGATGCCCAGCAGCACGCCCAGTGCCGTGGCTACGCCCTTGCCGCCCACGAACTTGAAGAACACCGGGTACAGATGGCCGAGGAACGCCGCCAGCCCGACCAGCGCTATCGTGCCGTCTTCCAGGCCGTAAGGCTTGCCATACCAGCCGACCAGCGCCACCGGCAGCCAGCCCTTGACGCCGTCCAGCAGCAGCGTGGCAATGGCGGCCGGCTTGCTGCCCGAGCGCAACACATTGGTGGCGCCGGGGTTTTTACTGCCGAAGGTGCGCGGGTCGCTCAGACCCATGACGCGGCTGACGATCACCGCAAACGACAAAGAGCCCAGCAAATAAGCGGCCAGGGTGACAAGAAGGGGGTAAAGCATTTCCAAGAGGTGTCTCCAAACTTGGACGCATTTTGCCAGCCGTCTATAAAGGAATTGCGCAGTTCACGGCTTTGGCGTCCAAGAGCTGCACGCAGACCTGCGGGTCCAACCCAATCAAGTAACCGCGCCGGCCGCCGTTGATGGCGATGCGCGGCAGCTCCAGAATCGCCGCCTCGATGTACACCGGCATGCTCTTGCGCGTAGCAAACGGCGAAGTGCCGCCCACGAGGTAGCCGCTGTGCCGGTTCGCCACCTCGGGCTTGCAGGGCGCGACCGACTTGCAGCCAATCTGCCGCGCCAGGTTCTTCAGCGACACCGCGCGGTTGCCGTGCATCAGCACGATCAGCGGCTTGGCCCGCTCGTCCTCCATCACCAGCGTCTTGACCACGCTGAACGGGTCCAGCCCCAGCACCTCGGCGCTGTGCTGGGCCCCGCCGTGCTCCACATACGCGTAGGGGTACTCGGTGAACGCGATCTTGTGCGCCCGCAGCAGCTGGGTCGCCGGCGTCTCCGAAATATGGTCTGACTTCGCCATACTGAAATTTATAAAAATAAAGGCTGTAGCGCAGGCACTACCAGCGCCACCAGCTATTTAAACCATAGCAAATGTAAAAACCATCCCGGCTATCAATAAGCGCCCCTGCCCCCCTTCCAGAGAACCCACGGAACCGGCTCCGCCGGGCCGTCGGGTTCGCCCCCTGCAAGGGGGTTGGCGGAAACACGCAGTGTGGAGCCTGGGGGTGAGCCTTATTGCGCCGGGTCGCGCAGCTCCCAACGGACCTTGTCGATCTCGGCCAGCAGCTCGGGCGCCAGGGTCTGGCCCCAGGCGTCCAGGCACTCGTCCAGCTGGGCCACCGAGGTCACGCCGATGATGGTGCTGGCGACCTGCCATTTGGAGTTGCAGAAGGCCAACGCCATCTGGGTCGGCGTCAGGCCGTTGGCGCGGGCCAGGGCGTTGTAGCGGCGGGCGGCCTCCAGCGCCTCGGTACGGCCCCAGCGCTGCTTGCGCATGGATTCGAACTTGGCCAGGCGGCCTTCGGGCACGCCCGGGCCGGTGGTGCCGGACGCGTCGTACTTGCCGGTCAGCAGGCCAAAGCCCAGCGGCGAATAGGCCAGCAGGGACACGCCCAGGCGGTACATGGTTTCGTCCAGGCCGTTTTCCACGGTGCGGTTGATCAGGCAATATGGGTTTTGCACCGTGGCCACGCGCGGCAGGCCGTGCTGCTCGGCCAGGCGCACAAACTCGTGCACGCCGTACGGGGTTTCGTTCGACAGTCCGATGGCCTTGATCTTGCCCTGCTTGACCAGGGTGGCCAGGGCTTCGAGCTGCTCGTGGATGCTGGAGACCGGCAGGTCTTTCTCCGGGTCAAAGTAGACGCCGCCAAAGGCTGGCACATGGCGTGCCGGCCAGTGGATCTGGTACAGGTCGATCACGTCGGTGCGCAAGCGGTGCAGGCTGCCGTGGCAGGCGTCGATGATCTCGGCACGGGTCAGGTCGGGGCTGCCGTTGCGCACCCAGGGCATGCCGCGCGACGGGCCGGCAACCTTGGTCGCCAGCACTACCTTGTGGCGCGCGCCCGGGTTCTTGGCAAACCAGTGGCCCAGGATGGTTTCGGTGCCGCCATAGGTTTCGGCCCGGGCCGGCACCGAATACATTTCGGCCGTATCCAGAAAGTTCACGCCGCGCTCCAGCGAGCGGTCGAGGATGGCGTGGGCATGGGCTTCGTCAACCTGCTCGCCGAAGGTCATGGTGCCCAGGCAGATGGAGGTGACTTGCAGGTCGCTTTGACCGAGTTGGATTTTTTTCATGGGATGGCAATGGGTTTTGCTTAACAACCGTGTTTCAGCAGCGTTTTCCATCCTACAACAAGCGCCGGATACGAGTCGTCCACCGGACAGACAAGCCCCCCGCTGCATGGCTAATATCGCGGCATGTACCAAGCCCTACGCCATTCCCGCAGCGAATTCACCACCTTGCGAACCATCCCCTACCACGTGCGCCAATGGGGCCAGCCCACGCCTGGCCAGCCGCCGCTGGTGCTGGTGCACGGCTGGATGGACGTGGCGGCCAGCTACCAGTTCATGGTGGACGCTTTGGCCGAGGACCGCCACATCATCGCCCCCGACTGGCGCGGCTTTGGCCTGACCGGCAGCGGCGGGGTCGACAGCTTCTGGATTCCCGACTACCTGGGCGACCTGGACTTTCTGCTCGACCACTACGCCCCCGGCCAGGCGGTCGACCTGGTGGGCCACAGCATGGGCGGCCACATCGCCATGCTGTACGCGGGCATCCGCCCGGCGCGCATCCGCCGGCTGGTCAACCTGGAAGGCTTTGGCATGCCCGCCACCCGGCCGTCGCAGGCGCCGGGACGCTATGCCGAATGGATGGACGGCCTGCACAGCCTGCACCGCGGTGAGATGGCGCTCAAAACCTATGCCGACCTGCCCGGCGTGGCCCAGCGCCTGGTGAAGACCAACCGCCGTCTGCCCGCCGACAAGGCCGACTGGCTGGCCCAGCACTGGGCCCAGCCGCAGACGTTGGCCGACAGCAGCAGCGTCTGGCAAATCCTGGGCGACCCGGCCCACAAGCTGCGCGGCGCCCAGCTGTTCCGAGTCGACGAGGTGCTGGCCGTGTACCAGCGCATCACGGCGCCCACCCTGGCGGTGGAAGCCTCGGACGACAGCCTGGCCCGCTGGGGCCTGGGCTATACGCTGGACGAATACCACCAGCGGTTGCAATCCGTGCCCAACGCCACCCTGGCCGTGGTACAAGACGCCGGCCACATGCTGCACCACGACCAGCCACAGCAGCTGGCGCGTTTGATCGAAGATTTTTTTGCCTGAAATGCAAGTCTTTTAGGGCTGTAGCGCAGGCAAATCCAGCGCCACCAGCTCTCAATTCAATAGCAGACGGGCCAATAGCGTGCCCCGGGGTTCTGTGCCACTATGTAAACGTCATTGGCTACAGGCGCTACACCAGCGATACCCCATGAAACTAAGCCTCAAACTTCCGCTGGCGTTTGCCGCTGCGCTGGTCTTAGTCCTGTGTGCCGCACTGTTCGGCATCTACCAGCTGAACCGCTCGCTGAACACCTACCAGACCACGGTGCAAACCAGCCACGCGCACGAACGAGCCATTTCCAACCTGCTCAACGACTTCAAGGTCCAGGTGCAGGAATGGAAAAACATCTTGCTGCGCGGCAAAAACCCCGAGCAGCTGGACCGCTACTGGAAGGCATTCCAAACCAAAGAGAGCGAAATCGCCCAATCCGCCAGCGCCCTGCAACAAGCCTTGCCACCCGGCGGGGCGCGCAGCCTGGTCGAGCGCTTTGCGCAATCCCACCAGACCATGGGTGCGGCCTACCGCAAAGGGCTGGAAGCCTTTAAGGGCGCCGACTTCGATTCGGCGGTGGGCGACAAGGCGGTGCAAGGCATGGACCGCGAGCCCAGCAAGCTATTGGACGATGCAGCACAGGCCATAGGCACCGACAGCCGCGCCGTCGCCGACATGGCCGCCAGCACCGGCCAGCGCGCCACCACCATCAGCCTGACCATCATGCTGGCGGCCTGCATTGCCGTGATGCTGGCCAGCTGGCGCTTCAGCCGCACCATCACCACCCGGCTCGGCCATGCGCTGGGGGTGTCGCAGTCGGTGGCCAGCGGCGACCTGACCGCCGCCCAGGCCGTGTCGGGCAAAGACGAGCTGGCCGACCTGCTGAACGCGCTGCACGGCATGCAAACCAGCCTGTCCACCGTGGTCGCCACCGTGCGCTCCAGCGCCGAAAGCGTGTCCAGCGCCAGCCAGGAGATCGCCGCGGGCAACCACGACCTGAGCTCGCGCACCGAAGAGCAGGCCTCGGCGCTGGAGCAAACCGCCGCCTCCATGGAAGAGCTGGGCGCCACCATCCGGCAGAACACCGACGGCGCCGAGCATGCGAACCAGCTGGCGGTGAAGGCGTCCAGCGTGGCCGTGCATGGCTCCGAGGTCTTCACCCGCGCGGCTGACACCATGACCGGCATCACCGAAGCCTCGCGCAAGATCTCCGACATCATCGGCGTCATTGATGGCATTGCCTTCCAAACCAACATCCTGGCGCTGAATGCCGCTGTCGAAGCCGCACGGGCGGGCGAGCAAGGACGCGGTTTTGCCGTGGTGGCCAGCGAAGTGCGCCTACTGGCCCAGCGCAGTGCCGACGCGGCCCGCGAGATCAAAGCCCTGATCCAGACCAGCGTGCAGCGCATGGCCCAGGGCTCGGCCCTGGTGGACGAAAGCGGTGCGGCGATGCAGGAGGTGGTGGCGTCGATCCGCCGCGTCACCGACATCATGGGCGAGATCAGCGCCGCCAGCCAGGAGCAAAGCCGCGGCGTGCAGCAGATCAGCGAAGCCGTGACCCAGATCGACCAGACCACCCAGCAAAACGCCGCCCTGGTGGAAGAAAGCGCGGCCGCCGCCGACAGCCTGCAGCACCAGGCAGCCGAGCTGGTGCGCACGGTGTCGGTGTTCCGGCTCAGCGGCGCCGCGCCCGGCCTGGGCAAACCGCTTTTGGCCTGAAGCAGCAAAAGCCCGGCCTGCCGCCCGGGCGTCATGAGAGGCGTGAGAAAATAATGGGTTACGCCATCGGCTCACTCAATTGGCCGGCTCCCGCAGCCGGCCAGTGCACTCAAGGAAGACTCTCATGGAAGCAGAACGCATCAACACCATTGGCAACCAACTCAGCAGCCTGAGCGTGCGTACCGAAGATTTACGGAGGTATCTTTGACGTCGATGCCAAAGCCGAGCGCCTGCGCACCGTCAATGCCTCGCTAGAAGACCCCAGCGTCTGGAACGACCCGAAGAAAGCCCAGGAACTGGGCAAAGAGAAGAAACTGCTCGACGGCGTGGTGCTGGCGCTGGAAAAGCTCACCCGTGAGCTGGCCGACAACACCGAGCTGTTCGAGATGTCGAAGGAAGAAGGCGACGAAGACGGCCTGATCACCATCGAGACCGAAACCGCCAGCCTGGCCACCGAAGTCGAGGCGCTGGAATTCCGCCGCATGTTCAACCAGCCGGCCGACCCCCTGCCCTGCTTCCTGGACATCCAGGCCGGCGCCGGCGGTACCGAAGCCTGCGACTGGGCCAGCATGCTGCTGCGTCAGTACCTGCGCTACGCCGAACGCAAGGGCTTCACCGCCACCGTGGAAGACATCACAGACGGCGACACCGCCGGCATCAAGGGCGCGACCATCAAGATCGAAGGCGAATACGCGTTCGGACTGCTGCGCACCGAGACCGGCGTGCATCGCCTGGTGCGCAAGAGCCCGTTCGACTCGTCGGGCGGCCGCCACACCAGCTTTGCCAGCGTGTTTGTGTACCCCGAAATCGACGACTCGATCGAGATCGAGATCAATCCCAGCGACGTGCGCACCGACACCTTCCGCGCGTCCGGCGCCGGCGGCCAGCACATCAACAAGACCGATTCGGCCGTGCGTTTGACGCACATCCCGACCGGCATCGTGGTGCAGTGCCAGGACGGCCGCAGCCAGCACAGCAACCGCGACGTGGCCTGGAAGCGACTGCGCTCGCGCCTGTATGACTTCGAACTGCGCAAGCAGCAAGAGGCCCAGCAAAAGCTGGAAGACACCAAGACCGATGTAGGCTGGGGCCACCAGATCCGCAGCTATGTGCTGGACAACAGCCGTATCAAGGACCTGCGCACCAATGTCGAAGTCTCGGCCACGCAAAAGGTGCTGGACGGCGATCTGGACATCTTCATCGAAGCCTCTCTGAAACAAGGCGTTTAATGCAAGCTCTTTTCGCTCAGCCCACCAAGGCCCTGATCTTCGACATGGACGGCACCATGATCGACTCTATGCCGCACCATGCCTCCACCTGGCAGGACTTTGCCAAAAAGCACGGCATTGACATGGACATCGACGAGCTGATGCGCCGCACCACCGGCCGCACCGGCCTGGAATGCGTGCGCCTGCTGCTGGACCAGCCGGATATGGACGATGCCCTGGCCTGGGAGCTGGTGCACGAGAAAGAGCGCCTGTACCGCGACATCTTCGGCCCCATCTTCAAGGAAGTGGCCGGCTTCAGCGCCTTCTACGCGGCCACCCGGACGCGCGGCCTGAAGGTCGGCGTGGGCACGGCGGGCGACATCCACAACGTGGAATTCGCCCTCGGCCATCTGAAGATGGCACCGCCGCCCGACGCAATCGCCCGCGGCGACGAGGGCCTTAGCGGCAAGCCTACGCCCGCTATCTTTTTGGCAGCAGCAGAGCGTGTGGGCATTGCTCCAGAGCACTGTATCGTCTTCGAAGATGCGCCTTTTGGCATAGAAGCTGCTCGCCGGGCTGGCATGCGTGCCGTCGGCATCTGCACCACAAATACACCCGAAGAGCTGGCCGGGCCGCACGTGATTACCTGCGTGCGCAACTACGACGAACTCTTGCAATCGAACTTTCTGGGGAACCTCCATGTATCGTGAAGGACAGGCGACAGCCATCCACCGGGCCGACTACACCGCGCCGGCTTTCTGGATCGACACGGTCGAGCTCTGCTTCGACCTGGACCCGGCCAAAACCCGCGTGCTCAACAAGATGCGCATGCGCCGCAATCCCGATGTGCCCGCGCAAGCGCTGCGCCTCGACGGCGAAGAGCTGAACCTGGCCCGTGTGCTGGTCAACGGCCAAGGCGCTTCGTTCAAGATCGAGGGCAACCAGCTGGTGCTGGAAAGCCTGCCGGGCGCCGAAGACGGCGCCTTTGATCTGGAAATTTTCACCACCTGCGCACCGGCCAAGAACACCAAGCTGATGGGCTTGTTCGTCAGCAACGACACCTTCTTCACCCAGTGTGAGGCCGAAGGCTTCCGCCGCATCACCTACTTCCTGGACCGCCCGGACGTAATGGCCACCTACACCGTGACCCTGCGCGCCGACAAGGCCAAGTACCCGGTGCTGCTGAGCAATGGCAACCTGGTCGACCACGGCCCCTTGGACGATGGCCGCCACTTTGCCAAGTGGGAAGACCCGTTCCGCAAGCCCAGCTACCTGTTCGCCCTGGTGGCCGGCCAACTGGTCAGCCGCGAGCAGCGCATCAGCGCGCGCAATGGCAAAGACCATTTGCTGCAAGTCTTCGTGCGCCCCGGCGACCTGGACAAGACCGAGCACGCCATGCACTCCCTGATGGCGTCGATTGCCTGGGACGAAGCCCGCTTCGGCCTTCCGCTGGACCTGGAGCGCTTCATGATCGTCGCCACCAGCGACTTCAACATGGGCGCGATGGAAAACAAGGGCCTGAACATCTTCAACACCAAGTACGTGTTGGCGAACCAGGCCACGGCCACCGACACCGACTACGCGAACATCGAGTCGGTGGTCGGCCACGAGTACTTCCACAACTGGAGCGGCAACCGCGTCACCTGCCGCGACTGGTTCCAGCTGAGCCTGAAGGAAGGCCTGACCGTCTTCCGCGACCAGGAGTTCAGCCTGGACCTGTGCCGCGACCCGTCGGCCAAGGCTGTCAAGCGCATAGAAGACGTGCGCGTGCTGCGTACCGCCCAGTTCCCCGAAGATGCGGGCCCGATGGCCCACCCGGTGCGGCCTGACAGCTACATCGAGATCAACAACTTCTACACCGTCACCATCTACGAAAAAGGCGCGGAAGTGGTGCGCATGATGCAGACCTTGGTGGGCCGCGACGGCTTCGCCAAGGGCATGACGCTGTATTTCGAACGCTTCGATGGCCAGGCCGTGACTTGCGACGACTTCGCCCAGGCGATTGCCGACGCCAACCCGCAGTCGGACCTGGCGCGCCTACTGCCCCAGTTCAAGCGCTGGTACAGCCAGGCCGGCACGCCGCGCGTGCAGGCCGTGGGCCACTATGACGCAGCCGCACGCAGCTACACGCTGACCCTGTCGCAAACCTGCGCGCCGACGCCGGGCCAGGAGCACAAAGAGCCGTTCGTGATCCCTATCGGCCTGGGCCTGCTGACGCAGGATGGCAGCGCCCTGCCACTGCAGAGCGCGGACGGCAACACGCTGACCGCACCCTACACCTTTGTGATGACCGAAGCGACGCAAACGCTGACCTTCGTGAATCTGGACGCCGAGCCCGTTCCCAGCATCCTGCGCGGCTTCTCGGCCCCGGTGGTGCTGGTGTACGACTACACCGACGCCCAGCTGCTGACCCTGCTGGCGCATGACAGCGACGCCTTCAACCGCTGGGAAGCCGGCCAGCGCCTGGCCGTCCGATCCGCTATCACATTAATAGCTAGTGACGCAGATATAGCGGGCATCAAACCGCTAAATGATGCCTATATTGAAGCGATGCGCAGCGTGCTGCGCCATCCAGACCTGGATGCCGCCTTCAAAGAGCTGGTGCTGACCCTGCCATCCGAAACCTATCTGGCCGAACAGCTGAACGTGGTCGACCCGCAGCGCATCCACGCGGTGCGCGAAGCCATGCGCAACCAGCTCGCGCAAGCGCTCACCGCCGACTGGGCCTGGGCTTACGAGACCTACGGCGACACCGGAGCCTACCGCCCCGACCCACTGTCCAGCGGCCGCCGCGCGCTCACCGGCATGGCGCTGAGCCAGCTGTGCCTGGCTGCGCAGACCAGCGGCGATGTGGTCTGGCCCGGCAAGGCCTACCAACGCTTCAAGGACGCGGGCAACATGACCGACCGCTTCAACGCGTTGGCCGCGCTGGTCTCCAGCGGCCATCCGCTGGCGGCGCAGGCGCTGCCGCGCTTCCATGCGCTGTTCAAGGACGAAGCCCTGGTGCTGGACAAATGGTTTGCCCTGCAAGCTGGCGCCACCGACCGCGATGGCAACATCCTGCCGGCGGTGCGCCAGCTGATGAAGCACCCCGACTTCAGCCTGCGCAATCCGAACCGCGCGCGCAGCGTGGTGTTCAGCTACTGCAGCGCGAATCCCGGCGCCTTCCACCGCCGCGACGCCGCAGGCTATGTGTTCTGGAGCGAACGCGTGATTGAGCTCGACGGCATCAACCCCCAGGTGGCCGCCCGCCTGGCGCGCGCCCTGGACCGTTGGAAGAACCTGGCCGAACCCTACCGCAGCGCCGCCCGCGAAGCGCTGGTGCGGGTAGCCGCCAAGACCGATCTGAGCAACGACGTGCGCGAGGTAGTCTCCCGCGCATTGGCCGACTAAATAAGGAACCCCATGTCCCAAAACATCTCTCTCACCCGCTACCTCGTCGAGCAGCAACGCGTAGACGGCCTGATCCCATCGCAGCTGCGTCTGCTGATCGAAGTCGTGGCCCGCGCCTGCAAAGGCATCAGCCACGCGGTCAACAAGGGCGCGCTGGGCGGCGTGCTCGGCACCGCCGACTCGGAAAACGTGCAAGGCGAAATCCAGAAGAAGCTGGACATCATTGCCAACGAAGTGCTGATCGAAGCCAATGAATGGGGCGGCCACCTGGCGGCCATGGCCTCGGAAGAAATGGAAGAAATTCATGCCGTGCCCAACGGCTACCCGCAGGGCGAATACCTGCTGCTGTTCGATCCCCTGGACGGCTCCAGCAACATCGATGTGAACGTCAGCATCGGCACCATCTTCAGCGTGCTGAAGAAGCCCCCAAGCGATGCCGCCGTGGTCGAGCAAGACTTCTTCCAACCCGGCAAGAACCAGGTCGCCGCAGGCTACTGCCTCTACGGCCCGCAAACCACTCTGGTGCTGACGGTGGGCAACGGTGTCGCCATGTTCACCCTGGACCGCGAACAAGGCTCGTTCTTCCTGACGCAGGAAAACGTGCAGATCCCGGCCGACACCCAGGAATTCGCCATCAACATGAGCAATATGCGCCACTGGGACACCCCGGTGAAAAGCTACATCGACGACTGCCTGCAAGGCACGGAAGGCCCGCGCGGCAAGGACTTCAATATGCGCTGGATCGCCAGCATGGTGACCGACGTGCACCGCATCCTGACCCGCGGCGGCATCTTCCTCTACCCTTGGGACAAGCGCGAACCCGGCAAGCCCGGCAAACTGCGCCTGATGTACGAAGCCAACCCCATGGGCTGGCTGGTCGAACAAGCCGGCGGCGCCGCCAGCACCGGCACCCAGCGCATCCTGGACATCGTGCCGCAAAAGCTGCACGAACGCGTCAGCGTGGTGCTGGGATCAAAAAATGAAGTGGAAAAAGTAGCCAGCTACTTCTCCAAGCTATAATCTAAGGCTAATGTGCCGGTGTAGCTCAGTCGGTAGAGCAGCTCATTCGTAATGAGAAGGTCGGGTGTTCGATTCATCTCTCCGGCACCACATACCAAGAAGCCCGCTACCCCAAAAGTAGCGGGCTTTTTCATGCCCGAAATTACGCCCCAAAGCCTGTCCAGCAAGAATTTCCAGGACAAGGCTATAATCATAGGCTTTACTGAATTTGGCTGGTGCTTTCGGGTGCCAATTGAGCTTGGTAAATTACTTTTACCGCCACCGCTTAGGTGGCGAGGTGCGGCGATTCGCCGTTAATTGGCCGGGGTAGCTTTCACGCCACCACGGCTTTGATTGGAGTGTCCTCATGGCACGCGTATGTGAAGTCACGGGCAAAGGCCCAATGGTTGGGAACAATGTCTCCCACGCCAACAACAAAACCAAACGTCGGTTCCTGCCGAACCTGCAATACCGCCGCTTCTGGGTCGAAACAGAAAACCGTTGGATCCGCTTGCGCATCTCCAACGCCGGTCTGCGTTTGATCGACAAAAATGGCATCGACTCTGTGCTCGCCGATCTGCGCGCACGTGGCCAAGCATAAGGAGCTGAATCATGGCAACCAAAGGCGGACGCGAAAAAATCAAGCTGGAATCTACAGCGGGTACGGGGCACTTCTACACCACGACCAAAAACAAGAAAACCATGCCCGAGAAGATGTTGATCAGCAAGTTTGATCCCAAAGCTCGCAAGCATGTGGACTACAAGGAAATCAAGCTGAAGTAATTCAGTCTGGTCTTCCAGTCCCACGAAAAAACCCGCTCTTACCCAGCGGGTTTTTTTATGGTCCGCAGATTTGGCGCTGCCGGGGCAGGGAAAACCCATAGCGCCTAAAATCAAATCGTGACCTCCATACTCAACGCCGACCTCCATTGCCACTCGGTCGTCTCCGACGGCACCTTGACGCCCGAACAACTCGCCGCCCGCGCCAGCGCCAACGGAGTCGAGCTCTGGGCCTTGACCGACCATGACGAAGTGAGTGGTCAGCAACGCGCAGCCGCCGCCGCCAAGGCCCACGGCATGAAGTACCTGACCGGCGCCGAGATTTCCGTCACCTTTGCCGGTGAAACCGTACACATCGTCGGGCTGGGTTTTGACGCCAACAACCCATTGATCCAACAAGGCCTAGAAGCCACGCGCGGTGGTCGCGGCGCACGGGCCATGGAGATGGCTGCCGGCCTGGCAGCGGTGGGCATTCGCGATGCCTATGAAGGCGCCCTCAAATTTGTCGGCAACCCCGCTTTGATTTCGCGCACCCATTTCGCCCGCTTTTTGGTGGAGTCGGGGGTTTGCAAAGACACCTACGAGGTGTTCCGCAAATACCTGACCGAAGGCAAACCCGGCTATGTGCCGCACCGCTGGGCCACGCTCAAGGACGCCGTCGGCTGGATAACCCAGACGGGTGGCTTGGCGGTGATCGCCCACCCGGGCCGCTATAAGTTTTCCGCCAACGAAGAGTACGCGCTGTTCAGCGAATTCAAGGCCCATGGCGGCACAGGGGTCGAGGTGGTGACCGGCAGCCATACCGTAGCCGAATACGTGGAATACGCCGACATGGCGCGGGAATTCGGCCTGGCGGCATCGCGCGGCAGCGACTTCCACAGCCCGGACGAGAGCCATACCGACCTGGGCACCCTGCCCTACCTGCCGGGCGATCTGACGCCGGTATGGGAGTTGCTCGCGGACCGCATCCAGTGAGCCGCCCGGCATCTGCGCTGGCCGGCATTGCGCTGGTCACAGTGGCGGTCGCGTGCTTTGCCACCCTGGATACCACCACCAAATGGACCAGCGCCAGCGTGCCCTTGCTGATGGCGCTATGGGTTCGCTATCTCTTCCAGGCCTCGGTTACCACAGCCGCCATGCTGCCCTTGCGCGGCATGGCGCTGTTGCGCACCGCGCACCCCCGATTCCAATGCCTGCGTGGCGTGCTGCTGCTGACCAGCAGCTTGCTGTCGTTCCTGAGCCTGAAACACATGCCGGTGGGCGAATTCACCGCCATCGTGATGATTACTCCGCTGGTCATCACACTGGTGGCAGCGCTCCTAGGCGACCGCGTATCGGCTCTGCGTTGGGTGCTGGTCGTGGGCGGCTTTGTCGGTACGCTGATCATCATCCGCCCCGGTGGCGATGCCTTTAGCTGGGCCACCCTGCTGCCGCTGGGCCTGGTGGCCACCAATGCCTGGTTCCAGGTACTGACCAGTCGCCTCGCCAAGACCGAAGACCCGTTCACCATGCATTTCTACACCGGCTGGATCGGCACCGTGGTGGCCTCGCTGGCGGTACCGTTCTTCTGGGTTCCCATCCACGATTGGCGCCTGTGGGGCGGCATGCTGTTGATGGGTTTGATGGCCACGGTGGGCCACTTCCTGTTGATCCTGGCCTATGCCCGCACCCCGGCAGCCACCTTGACTCCGTTTTTGTACGGGCAGATCGGCTTTGCCATGCTCGGCGGCTGGCTGGTGTTTTCCCATGTGCCCGACCAATGGGCGACCCTGGGCATACTGCTGGTAGCGGTCTGCGGCGCTGCCGGCGCCTGGCTGACCGTGCGGGAAAGCCGCATTTCTGTCCAACCGGCTGAATCCTGATAATCACCCCATGGCACAGTACTTCGAAATCCACCCCGACAATCCCCAGGCCCGCCTGCTCAAGCAAACCGTGGCCCTGCTGGGGCAAGGCAAGCTGGTGGCAGTACCCACCGACTCCAGCTATGCCTTGGTCTGCCATCTGGACGACAAGGCCGCAGCAGATCTGCTGCGCCGCACACGCGGGGTGGATGACAAACACCACCTAACCCTGCTGTGCCGCGACCTCAGCGAACTGGCCAACTACGCCCGGGTGGACAACAAACAGTACCGCCTGCTCAAGGCCGCCACGCCTGGCCCCTACACGTTCATCCTGGAAGCCAGCA
The DNA here is from genome assembly GCF_900104385.1 of Rhodoferax sp. OV413. Lineage (GTDB taxonomy): Bacteria > Pseudomonadota > Gammaproteobacteria > Burkholderiales > Burkholderiaceae_C > Rhodoferax_B. The sequence goes on from NZ_FNJA01000003.1 coordinate 408,223, forward strand.
AGGAAGTGCCGCGCCGCCTGAGCCACCCCTCGCGCAAGACCATAGGCTTGCGCGTACCCGATCACAAAACCCTGCAAGCCTTGCTGGAAATGCACGGCGCGCCCCTGCTGGCAACCACGCTAATACCCCCGGGTGAAACCGATCCACTGAACGACGCAGAAGCCATACGCGAACGCTTCGAACACCAGATCGCCGCCGTGCTGGATGCCGGTGCCTGCCCGCTGGAGCCCACCACCGTCATCGACCTGACCGACATGGGCACCGGCGGCGACCCGGTGCTGGTGCGCCAGGGCCGGGGCGACCTGGCTGCCATTGGCCTCTAAACCCTAAGCCCTGAGACATACGCTCCGTGGATATCCAACACCTGATCCAAACCGTCCTCATCTACGCCCTGCCCGTGCTGTTTGCCATCACGGTGCACGAGGCAGCTCATGGATATATCGCCCACCATTTTGGCGACAACACCGCCTACCGGATGGGGCGCATCACGCTGAATCCGGTCAAGCACATCGACCCGGTGGGCACAATTCTGATGCCGCTGCTGCTGTATTTCGCCACCTCCGGCGCCTTCCTGTTCGGCTATGCCAAACCGGTGCCGGTGAACTTCGGCAACCTGCGCAACCCCAAGCGCGACATGGTCTGGGTGGCCTTGGCCGGCCCGGGCGCCAATCTGATCCAGGCCTTCTTGTGGGGCGTGCTGCTGTATCTACTGGTGGGTGCGGGCATTGCCGAGCCATTTTTCCTCCGGATGTGCAAGGCCGGCATGCTGGTGAATGTGGTGATGTTCGCCTTCAACCTGTTCCCGCTGCCGCCGCTGGACGGTGGCCGCATTCTGGTCGGCCTGCTGCCGTATCGGCAGGCCGCCCTGGTCTCGCGCATCGAACCCTGGGGCTTCTTCATCGTGATGGCCCTGGTGATTTCGGGCATCGTCAGCAGCCTGTGGCTGCAGCCGGTGATGGGCCTGACCTTCGGCCTGCTGGATATTCTGCTCAGCCCCCTGACCTTCTTGATCCGTTGATTAACTGTTTATGACTTCCTCACGCGTTCTAACTGGCATCACCACCTCGGGCACTCCCCATCTGGGCAATTACGTGGGCTCGATCCGCCCCTCGGTGCGCGCCAGCCTGGCGCCGGGGGTGGAGAGCTTCTACTTCCTGGCCGACTACCACGCACTGATCAAGATCGACGACCCGGCACGCATCCAGCGCTCGACTCTGGAGATCGCCGCCAGCTGGCTGGCCGCCGGGTTGGACCCGAACCGCGTGGCCTTCTACCGCCAATCCGACATCCCGGAAATCCCCGAGCTGACCTGGCTGCTGACCTGCATGAGTGCCAAGGGCATGCTGAACCGTGCCCATGCCTACAAGGCTTCGGTAGACAAGAACCTGGCCGCACAGGCCGATCCGGACGCCGACATCAGCGCCGGCCTGTTCATGTACCCCGTGCTGATGGCGGCCGACATCGTGATGTTCAACGCCCACAAGGTACCCGTGGGCCGCGACCAGATCCAGCACATCGAAATGGCGCGCGACATCGCCCAGCGCTTCAACCATGTGTACGGCGAGCATTTCGTGCTGCCCGAGGCGCTGATTGAAGAATCCGTGGCCACCCTGCCCGGCCTGGACGGCCGTAAGATGAGCAAGAGCTACGACAACACGATTCCGCTGTTCACCCCGCGGGCCGAGCTGCGCAAGCTGATTGCCGGCATCCTCACCGATTCGCGCGCGCCCGGCGAGCCCAAGGACACCGAGGGCTCGGCCCTGTTCCAGATCTACCAGGCCTTCGCTAGCGAAGAAGAAACCACCAGCCTGCGCCAGGCCTACGCCGACGGCATTGCCTGGGGCGACGCCAAGCAAGTGTTGTTCGAACGCATAGACCGCGAAATCGCGCCCATGCGCGAGGCCTACCAGTCCTACATGGACAACCCCGGACAGGTGGAAGACATCTTGCTGGCCGGCGCCGCCAAGGCCCGCCAGACCGCCACCCCGTTCATCGCCAAGCTGCGCCACGCGGTGGGCCTGCGCGATCTGCGGGCCCAGGCCGTGCAGAAGTCGGCCAAGGTGGCCAAGGCGGCGCTGCCCAGCTTCAAGCAGTACCGCGAGGCCGACGGCAAGTTCCACTTCAAGCTGGTCGATGCACAAGGCCGTCTGCTGTTACTCAGCGCCGGCTTCGATGCGCCCAAGGACGCCGGCCGGGCAATTGCCCAGCTGCAGGCCGAAGGCCTGGCCGCCCTGGGCAACCTGCAGCCTGCCGAGGGCGTGGCCCTGGATGAAGTCACCCAGGCGCTAGAAGCGCTGAAGAACGCTCAGTAAGTGCCAGGATAGGCGCCGCCATCGACCAGCACGTTCTGGCCGGTGATGTAGCCGGCCTGGGCGCTGCACAGGAACGCGCAGACCGCGCCAAACTCTTCTGGCGTGCCAAAGCGCTGGGCTGGAATGGTCTTGCGCCGGGCGTCGGCCACCGCGTCCACGCTGCTGCCAGTTTTGGCGGCCGCGCCCTGCATGTTGCCGCGCAGGCGGTCGGTGTCAAACGAGCCCGGCAGCAGGTTGTTGATGGTCACACCCTGCCCCGCCAGCGGGCTGCGCGCCACGCCGGCCACAAAGCCCGTCAGGCCGCTGCGTGCGCCATTGCTCAGACCCAGCACGTCGATAGGCGCTTTCACCGCACTGCTGGTGATGTTGACGATGCGGCCAAAGCCACGCGCGGCCATGCCGTCCACCGTGGCCTTGATGAGTTCGATCGGCGTCAGCATGTTGGCGTCCACCGCTTTCAGCCAGGCCTCGCGGTCCCAGCTGCGGAAGTCGCCGGTCGGCGGGCCGCCGGCGTTGGTGACCACGATGTCGAAATCCTTGCGGATCGCAAACACTGCGGCCCGGCCTTCTGGCGTGGTGATATCTGCAGCACAAAAAAGCACGCTGGCGCTACTGGTTCCTGCGTTGTCAGCTATTAATTTTGCAGCAGTAGCCGCCAAGGCTTCAGCGCCACGGGCGACGATCAGCACGTTCACCCCCTCGCGCACCAACGCCTGTGCGCAGCCCCAGCCCAGGCCTTTGCTGGCCCCACACACCAAGGCCCAACGGCCCGAAATTCCCAAGTCCATGGTCTCTCCTTTGATCAACGCCCACTGCGGGTAAATACATAAATGCCGGACACCACCAGCACCGTGCCGGCAGCCACCCAGGCGGTGAAAGGCTCGCCCAGGATCAGCACACCCATCAGGATAGTGGACATCGGGCCAACCATGCCGACCTGGGCCGCCAGTCCGGCGCCCAGCCGTTCAATCGCCATCATCACCATCAGTACCGGGGCGGCGGTACAGGCGGTGGCGTTCAGCACCGATAGCCAGATGACTTCGGGCGCTACCTGGGCGGCCGCCATCGGCCGCAGCAGCACGAACTGCAGCAGGCACAACACGCAGGCCACGGTGGTTGCCAGACCGACCAGGCGCAGCGAACCCAGGCGCTGCACCATCTGCCCGCTGTAGACCAGGTAGATCGCATAGCTGACCGCGCTACCGAACACCAGCAAGGCGCCCAGGCCGGCGTTCGCGCCCTGCAGGTTGATCTCGTGGCCGAACACCAGCACCACGCCGCAGTAGCAGACCGCCATGCCCAGCACCTGGATGCGGGTGATGGGCTTGCGGTACAGCAGCCAGCCCATCACCACCACCAGGGTCGGGTTCAGGTAGAGGATCAGGCGTTCCAGGGATGCGCTGATGTAACCCAGGCCGGCAAAGTCCAGAAAGCTCGCCAAGTAATAGCCGGTAAAGCCCAGGCCCAGCACGCCCCACCAGTCCTTGGCACTCAGCGGCGGCTTACCGCGGCTGGACCACCAGGCCATGATGGCGAAGATGGGCAACGCAAACAGCATGCGGTACATGATGAGGGTCACGGCATCGACGCCGTAGCGGTAGGCCAGCTTGACGATGATGGCCTTGCCGCTGAAGGCGATCGAGCCCACGAGTGCGAGCAGCAGGCCGCTCGCTATATTTTTTGTAGCCACTGGTGCAGATAGGATGTGCGTTGGAAGCCCATTCTAGGTTGAACCTCCATTCCCCAGCATCGTGTTTGGCGTACCCTGCCGTCGCCAAAAAAAACGGCACCCGAAGGTGCCGTTTTGCGGGAGCGGGGAACGCTTTAGTCTTCGACGAAGGCTTCTTCGCGCTTGCTCTTCACCGAAGGCAGCAGCACGATGATGACCATCAGCGCCGCCACAGCCAACAGGCTGGCAGACAGGCCACGGGTCACGAACACGCTCCAGTCGCCACGCGACAACAGCAAGGCGCGGCGCAGGTTTTCTTCCATCATCGGGCCCAGGATCAGGCCCAGCAACAAGGGCGCCGGTTCGCAACCCAGCTTGTTGAACAGGTAGCCGATGAAGCCGAAGCCCGCCACCAGCCAGATGTCGAAGGTGTTGTTGTTGGTGGAGTACACGCCAATCGCGCAGAACAGCACGATGGACGGGAACAGGAAGCGGTAAGGCACCGACAGCAGCTTGATCCACATGCCGATCAGCGGCAGATTCAGAATCACCAACATCAGGTTGCCGATCCACATCGAAGCGATCAGGCCCCAGAACAGCTCGGGGTTGCTGGTCATCACCTGGGGACCAGGCTGGATGTTGTGGATGGTCATCGCACCGACCATCAGCGCCATCACGGCATTCGGTGGAATACCCAGCGTCAACAACGGAATGAAGGAGGTTTGCGCACCCGCATTGTTGGCCGACTCAGGGCCTGCCACACCGCGGATGTTGCCCTTGCCGAAAGCGATTTCGCCGGGCTTCATCTTCATCTTCTTTTCCAGCGCATAGCTGGCAAACGAAGCCAACAGCGCGCCGCCGCCAGGCAAGATGCCCAGAGCCGAGCCCAGTGTGGTGCCGCGCAGCATGGCCGGCAACATGTCCTTGAAGTCCTGCTTGGTCGGGAACATGCCGCTGATCTTGGCGGTGAACACCTCGCGGTCGTCCTCTGGCTGGGCCAGGTTGCTGATGATTTCGCCGTAGCCAAACACACCCATGGCGATGGCCACGAAGCCCAGGCCGTCGGTCAGCTCGGGGATATCGAAGCTGAAACGCGCCACACCCGAATTCACGTCGGTACCGACCAAGCCGATCAACAGACCCAGCAGAATCATGGCCACAGCCTTGAGCAGCGAGCCCGAAGCCAGCACCACGGCACCGATCAGGCCCAGAATCATCAGCGAGAAGTATTCGGCCGGGCCGAACTTGAAAGCAATTTCGGTCAGCGGCGGTGCAAAGGCCGCCAGAATCAGCGTACCCACCGAACCGGCGAAGAACGAGCCTATACCCGCAGCCGCCAACGCCGGCCCCGCCCGCCCCTGCCGGGCCATCTGGTAGCCGTCAATCGCAGTCACCACCGAGGACGACTCCCCTGGCAGATTCACCAGAATGGCGGTGGTGGAGCCACCGTATTGCGCGCCGTAGTAGATACCGGCCAGCATGATCAGAGCCGAAACGGGTGGCAGCGCATAGGTCGCGGGCAACAGCATGGCGATGGTGGCCACCGGGCCAATGCCGGGCAGCACGCCGATCAGCGTACCCAAGATACAGCCGATCAACGCATACAGCAGATTGATCGGGGTGAAAGCGACGCCGAAGCCCAGCGCCAAATTACTTAGCAAATCCATGGGAATCCCTTAACCGGTAATGAATGTGGGCCAGACCTGGATCTGCAGCTTCAACAGCAAGATGAAGGCGAGGTAGCTGCCGATGGCGAGCACGGTGGCCAGAATCAACACGTCGCGCAAGACGAACTTCTCGCCGGCCTTGGCCGAGATCAGGGTCAGCGCGTAGATGGCGATGATCAAGCCCATGGCAGGCAAGCCGATGCTGGGCAAGCCGCCCAACAGCACCCCGAAGGCCAGATTGGCGCCCAGGATGAAGAACAGCGGGCGCCAGGCCCACTTGCCAATCTTGTCACCGCCTTCGGTCTCGGTGACCAGCGCCTTGAAGGTGATGATCGCGCCCAGAATCGCCATCACCACGCCCAGCACCAGAGGGAAATACCCTGGCCCCATCCGGGCACCGGTGCCCACGGTGTAGGTGGTAGCGCCCCAAGCGAATGCCACACCCACGCCCATGAACATCAGTCCGGAGAAAAAATCCTTCTGACTTTTGATTAACACGTACGGATCTCCCAAAAATAACAAACCAGCGACAAAAATATCAGTGGGGCGATTATGGTTGGAAGGTCTTGCGCGACTGGCACGGGTTCACCCTAGGAAAAGAGTGAGGGATTCCACGTACGGACCGTCGCTTGTGCCTGGGTTACCCAGGGCCGCTGTTCACTCCAAAGGCGGCGTGGTAGACAGCACTTCGTCCAGCGTGGTCAGGCCTTCGGCCACCCGCAAGGCACCGGCCAGGCGCAGCGGGCGCATGCCGTCGGCCACGGCCTGGCGGCGCAGTTCGTCGATGCTCGGGCTCTGGTTCACCTTCTTCTTGAAAGCCTCGGACACGGTGAGCAACTCGTACACGCCCATGCGGCCCAGAAAGCCGGTCATGCGGCAGTCCACGCAGCCCACCGGCTTGTAGGGCGTGTAGCTGGCGCTGATCTTCCAGGGCTTGATGGCCTCGGCCAGGGTTTCGCGGGCCAGGGCCTCGTCGGGCGCGCGGCACTGCTTGCACAGGGTACGCACCAGGCGCTGGGCGAGCACGCCCAGCACAGTGGCATTCAGCAGATAGGCGGGCACGCCCAGCTCCATCATCCGCGTCAAAGCCGAAGGCGCGTCGTTGGTATGCAGGGTGGAGAACACCAAGTGGCCGGTCAGCGCCGCCTGGATCGCCATCTCGGCAGTCGCCAGATCGCGGATTTCGCCGACCATGATGATGTCCGGGTCCTGCCGCATCAGCGCGCGCAAGCCTTCGGTGAAGCCGAAGTCGAGCTGCGGCTGCACCTGGGTCTGGTTGAAGCTGGGCTCGATCATTTCGATCGGGTCTTCCACTGTGCTGACATTGACCTCTTCGGTGGCCACGCGCTTCAGCGTCGAATACAGCGTGGTAGTCTTGCCCGAACCGGTGGGCCCGGTCACCAGGATGATGCCGTGCGGCCGCTTCACCAGCGACTCCCAGCGCTGTGCATCGTGCGGGGTGAAGCCCAGGGCGTCCAGATCCTTGACGGCCGTGTCGGGGTCGAAGATCCGCATCACCATCTTCTCGCCGAAGGCGGTGGGCAGGGTCGACAAGCGCATTTCCACCTCGTCGCCGCGCGGATTGCGGGTCTTGATGCGGCCGTCCAGCGGGCGGCGCTTTTCCACCACGTCCATGCGGCCCAACAGCTTGATGCGCGCCACCATGGCGTTCATCACGCCCATGGGCATCTGATACACCGGGTGCAGCACGCCGTCGATGCGGAAGCGGATCACGCCCTGCTCGCGCCGCGGCTCCAGGTGGATGTCGCTGGCGCGCTGGTTGAAGGCGTACTGCCACAGCCAGTCGACCACCTGCACCACGCCCTGGTCGTTCGCGTCCAGCTGCTTGTTGGTGCGACCCAGTTCGACCAGCTGCTCGAAGCTGCCCGCGCCGATATTGCCGCCGGCTTTTTGTACCGCCTTGACCGACTTGGCCAGCGCATAGAACTCGGCGGTGAAGCGGTGGATCTCCAGCGGGCTGGCCACGACACGGCGCACACTGCGGCGCGACTGGCGCTCCACCTCGCCCATCCAGTCGGTCAAGAAGGGCTCGCTGGTCGCCACCACCACCTCAGAGCTGGTGACCTGCACCGGCAGCACCTTGTGGCGTTCGGCGTAGACGGCACTCATGGTGTCGGCCACTTTGCCGACCTCGACCTTCAGCGGATCGATGCGCAGATACGCCAGGCCGGCACGGCCCGCCAGCCACTGGGTCAGCATCTCGATGTCCAGCGGCTTGCCGTCGCTAGCGCGCTGCATGGCCACGCTGGCCAGGCGCACCAGGGCCGGCTGGGCGCTTTCGGCCTGCGAGCAACGGGCGATGGTGCGCTGCTGCTCGGCGGCGGCAATCACGCCGTCCTCGGCCAGCCATTCGACCAGCAAACGCCAATGGACCGGGCCCTGGTAGGCCGTCTTGGCCAGCGCGGGTGTGGCAACTTTCATGGCGGGCGCCCCTCTCGAAAAATCAGGCTAATCAGGCTATAACGGGTTTGAAGACTTTCAACCATTTGGCCGCCGGCAGGCCCCAGCGGGTCTGGATGGCATCGGCGCGCTCCAGCAGGTCCTCGCGCGACGGCCGGCTGGGCGTGCGCTGGGCCAGCACCACGGTATTGCCTTCGCGCGTGGGTTTGAAGGCCCAGACCGCATCGGCGCCGAAGGCGGCGGTGATCTTCTCCACGCTTGCGGGATAGCTGCTGGCCTCGCCAAACAGGTTCACTGTCATGCAGCCCTCGTCGGTCAGCAGCTTGCGGCAGTCGGCATAGAAGTCGGCGCTGTCCAGCACCGGCGCGGCCGCGTCCTGGTCGTACAGGTCGACCTGCAGCGCGTCCACGGTGGCGGCCCAGTCGCTGTTCTGGATCTTCAGCGCGGCGTCACCCAGCACGATGTGCAGGCGCTCGTCGTCGGGCGGCAGCTTGAACCAGAAGCGGCAGGCCGACACCACCTGCGGGTTCAGCTCCACCGCGGTGGTGTTCATGCGCAGCTTCTTGCGGCAGAACTTGGTCAGCGCCGCGGCCCCCAGGCCGAGTTGCATCGCATGCCGCTTGCCCACGCTGCTGGGCGGCACGAACAGCAGCCAGGCCATCATGCGCTGCACATATTCGAGCTCGATATCAAAAGGCATGTCGAGCAGCATCGAGCCCTGGACCCACTCGGTGCCCAGGTGCAGAGTGCGCACATCGCCGTAGTCACAAAAGTTGACTTCGGGCAGGGCGGAGGTTGCCGTGGCGGCAGATTTACGGGCCATCAAATCATTCCATATTGTTCAAACACATCGCGCCACGCGGCCAGCTTGCGCGCAAAACTCCAGCTGGCATTGGCCGGACTGGTGGATGGCAGGCGGACGGTGGGCAGGCCCAGCTCGGCCAGTTGGTCGGCGTGGCGAAAACTCTCGGCCCCATTGTGCGCGACGGCCTGCAGCCCGGGACAGCGCTGGCGCAGGGCGGCGAAATCATTTACCTCGGCTTTACGGATCTGCGCGTCCAGGCTGCCCTCGCGCTCGCAGCTGGCGTACACATCCCACAGACCCAGGCCTTTGGAGAGCATCCAGTTGCTACGGTATTCATAGCTTCCTGCGCAGATCGTGTCTGCGTCAGCGGCATAAATGGCACTTAATATGCGCCAGAACTGGTTCTGCTTATGGCCGTAATACTGCTGGGCCGCCAGCGAGGCCGCACCGGGAAAGCTGCCCAGCACCACCAGCCGGGTATCGGCCGACACCAGCGGCGGCAAGCCGACCAGCCGGCTCATACGGCCAAGGCCTGCAAACGCGGCAAGGCGGCCAGTGCATTGCGGGTGGTCGCCGCCTCGACCTCGTCCACCGCCACGCCGCGCAGCCCGGCCAGCACCGCGCCAATGCGCGGCAGTTCCACCGGCGAGTTGATGCCCTGGGCCTGGCCCGCCGCGCGCTGGGCGGCGGTGGCGTACAGCCAGTGTGGTGGGATGTCGGGCGCGTCGGTCTCCAGCACCAGCGCGTCCAGCGGCAGGCTGCTGGCCAGTCGCCGCAGCTGGTTCGCCGCATCGAAGGTCATGGCGCCGCCAAAGCCCAGCTTCAGCCCTAAATCGATAAAGGCCTGGGCCTGTTGCGGGCTGCCGTTGAAGGCGTGGGCAATGCCCAGCCAGCGGCCGCCCGGCCCAGCCACGGCGCGCAAATGCTTGAGCACATGGTCGGCGCTGCGGCGCACATGCAGGATCACCGGCAGGCCGTGCTTCTTGGCCAGCTTCAACTGGGCGCGGTAGAACAGCTGCTGGCGCGCCAGCATGGCCGGCTCTTGCAGCGTGGGCACAAAGTAGTCGAGCCCGATCTCGCCCACCGCCACCAGCCGCGGGTCATCGCGGTGCGCGGTCAGCGCCTGGTCCAGCAGGTCCAGATCGCCGTCCTGGGCGCGCGGCACGAACAGCGGGTGGATGCCCAGTGCATACGCGTCTTGGGTGCGATGGGCCAGCAGCCGCACCGTGTCGAAGTTGCTGGCCATCACGCCCTGCAGCACGCACAACGCTACATTTTCAATAGCTGCTTGCGCACGCAGATCCAGTGCCAGAGCATGGTTGGGTCCAAATTCCGGGGCATCCAGATGGCAGTGCGTGTCGATCCACATAGTGCGTGGACTTTAACGCCAGCCAGCAAGCGCGACTAAGAACGTGTTCAAGGTCTTTTTGGGGCCGCGTTGGGGTGCAATCGGGATGAGTTGGTTGTCGGAGACCGCAACATGGGCTCCCTGCCCATGCAAGGGCTACGGCAGACAAATCGCCCGATTTCACCCCAACCCGAAGGGCAGGTACATTTTCGGGCGCTCTGCGTCGTTACAAAACCAGCCAAGGCAGAAGCCTTGGCTTGGGTTTTGCGCCTAGCAGCGCATCCCGAAAAGATACCTGCGCGGCCCCAAAAAGACCTTGAACACGTTCTAAGGCCGGCGGTCGGTGTCGTCGAACTCGACGCCGTCCAGGTACTGCGGCGCGGTGGTGGCATCGAAGTCAGGCTGGTGGCCCATCAGGAACAGGCTGGCGTTGTCCAGGTCTTTGGCGGTGATGCCCGACTGCAGCGCGGTGACGAACTTGCGCCAGGCCAGGTCGGGCTCGGCCAGCTTGAAGCCGTAGTAGTGCTCGTCGCCACGCGCCTCGCTGCGCACCGCCATCACCTGCAGGCTGGACGCCTCGGAGGCACCCAGCTGGATCTGCGCAGGAGACCAGATGAACAGCGGCAAGCGCGACCGGGAATGGGCCTGGAAGCCGTCGTCTGACAGCTCGACCAGCTGCAGCTCCACGGAGCGGGCATCGGCGCCGCTGCCCACCGCCAGCTGGCCGCGGCACTTGAGCGAATAGCGCTGGTGCTGGCGCAAGCCGCCACCCGGCGCATCCGACGCAGGCACCGGAGGGATCACGGCCTTGTATTCGGGCAGGTTGTAGATCGAGTCGAGCAGAATCTTCTCGCGCTCGCTGAGCTTCTTGAAGACCTGGGTGCGCTGGTTGAAGAAGTAATCCAGCATAGCCGGCGTCATCACCGGGTCGTTGGTGGTGAAATACCGGCGGGTCGGCAAGATAATATTTTTAATCCGGCTTTTAATAAAATAAAAATACAGATCTTTTTTCTTTTTCTTGCCTGAATATACTTTCTTAAATATGAGAGGAACGGTCGTCAAATTCAAACTCGCACCCACGGCCGGCGCCCCGTTGGCAAAATCGTATTCCTGTACCTCATGCGCCTGCAGCCGCTTGAAGAACAGCAGCGACTCGTACATCTCGATCCGGTCGGGGTTGACCGCGATCACCAAATGGACGGTATCAAAGAAGGTGCTGCAGTACTGGTACATGAACTTCATCAGCGGGAACAGGATCGCCCCCCCGGTCTTGCGGAAGTTGGGGTGCACCGCCAGCGCCGACACCTCGGCAATCTTGCCCTTCTCGGCATGGATATCGCTCAGGTCGAAGATCGCCTGCAGCGGAAAACCAAACGCGCTTTGCCGTATCAGCGAAATCGTGCCCACCACCTCGCCATCGAACTTGGCGCACAGCGTGGTGGTGGTAGGCAGCGCGTGGTAGATGGTAGCGCGCAGGCCTGAGGGGTCGGGCTTCATGAATCCGCTGGCCACATAGGCGTCGTGCAGCAGTTTGAAGCAGGCTTCCAGCTCGTCCTGGGTGTCGGCAATCTTCAGCACCAGGCGCTCGTCAGGGTGCAGGTCGCAATTAACAAACGAACGGTAAATCGAGAAACGGATTTTCCGGGGCAGAAACGCAATCGCCTTGCGCAGCCCCTGGTGCAGCCCCTTGCGCACTTTTTTGCGCAACGGAATGGCGTGCGTATTCTGCAAGGTGGTCATGGCTTTACGCCTTGACCTTGCCCGATCGCAACGCCCGTTTTATCTATTAACAATCCCAGCCCCCAAGCCATTTAAACAAAATAATCGATGATGGCTTTTATTTCAATACCACACATTATTTTACCAAAGCCGTCCCATACAGCCGTCCCACAGCAAATACATAATCTCACACATGAATACCCACAGCCTGCTTTCATGGTTTCTGAAAATGCTTTGCAGTGCGCTGCTGGCAACTTCGGCGGCCATCCTGCCGGCCTGGGCCGGCGATTGCGGCGGCCCATCCGCCTGCTACCTGGGCTTTACGCCTGCCGGGCAGGCCGGGAGCCTGCACTACTTTGTGTCGCAAGACCCCGCCAGCCCCGGCGACCCTAACGCAGTCTTGATCGCGGTGCACGGCCATCCGCGCGATGCCCTTGGCAGCTTTGCGGCTGCCTGGCAGGCGGTGCAGCAGGCCGGTGCCGGCGCGCGCACGCTAGTGGTCGCACCGCTGTTCCAGGTGGCCAATACCGACGCAGGCCACTGCCGCAGCACCGGCGTGCCCAGCGCCGAGGCCGGCGACCTGCTGTGGACCTGCGCTTCCTGGATCGCCGGCGAGCCGGCCCGCGGCAGCCCGCTGACTTCGTTTGCCGCCATGGATGCGCTGGTGCGCGAGCTGCTGCAGCGTTGGCCCGGCTTGCGCACGGTCACGGTGGCCGGGTTTTCTGCGGGTGCGCAAATGGTGCAGCACTACGTCGGCTTTGCCACCCTGCCACCGCCCGGCGTGGTGCTGCGCTACGTGGTGGCGGCGCCCGGCAGCTGGCTGTACTTCGACCCGGTCTGGCCGGCCGACACGGTGGCCGCCTGCCCCGCGGTGCAGCGCTGGAAGTACGGCACCCGGCAGCTGCCCGCCAGCCTGGGGCGCAGCCCGGCCGAGGCCCGTACCCGCTATGCCCAGGCCGACATCCACTACCTGGTAGGCGCGCTGGACAGCAGCGACGCTGCCGGCACTTTCTACAAAATCCTGGACAAGAACTGCGCCGCCCAGGCCCAGGGGCCGTACCGGCTGCAGCGCGCACAGGCCTATGCCGATTACGAGCGCCGCGTCTTGGCGCCGGAGCGGCAGCGCAGCCTGGTCATCGTGCCCGGCTGCGCGCACGATGTGGCTTGTGTATTCCCCTCGGCTGCGGCGCGGGCCGCGCTGGTAGGCGGCTAGCGCAACCAGCGGCGCAGCGCCCAGGCGCCCAGCACCAGCAGCCCCAGCGTGAGCAGCACGATGGCGATGGCCAGCGGCCCGGGCTGGCGCAGCGCGGCAATGATCTGCTGCATGAAGAACGCCATCACCAGGGTGCTGGGCGCCATGCCCAGCGCCGTGCCCAGCAGCATGTCGCGCAGCCGGATGTGCGTGGCCCCGGCCACCATGTTGGCAATGGCAAACGGCGCCACCGGCACCATGCGTATGGCAATCACCGCCAGCACGCCGCGTTCGGCCAGCCGGCGGCTGACCGCATTCACCCGCGCACCGCCCAGGCGCTGCAGCACCTCGCGCCCCAGCAAGCGGCCCAGGCCGTAGCTCGCGCCCGCCCCCAGCAAGGCCCCGGCCAGCGTGCAGCCCACGCCGGCCCAGGGGCCGAAGGCCACCAGGGTCACCAGGGTCAAAAAGGACAAGGGCACGGCCAGGGTACTGGCCAGCGCAAAGCCGGCCACCGCCGCCACCGGACCAAACGACTGGCCCAGCTGCTGCAGGCCGGCGACGATGCGGTCCACGTCCAGCCAGGCCCGCAGCGGCGACGCGCTCCAGGCAATCGCCAGGCCCAGCACGGCCACCCCCAACAGCACCAGCCACAGCAGCCGCCAACGCAGGGACGGGTTCAAGGCGCGATGTCCATGCGTTCAGCGATCACCTTGGCCAACTCGTTGACATTGCCGGGCTCGAAGATCGAGCCGTGCAGGCCGGGGATCTGGTGTTCGTACAAATGCTTGGGCATGAGCCGGCGCCAGGGCCCGAACAGCCAGCGCCCCCAGCTAGACAGGCCCGAGGACTTGAGCAGCAAGGTCGGGCCGTCGAAGCCCGCCGGGCGGTAGCCGTCCAGCGCCATCACCTGGCTGACCAGGCCAGGGTCGTTAAACATGGCTCCCATGCGGCGCCCGTTCAAGCTGAGCTCCTGCACCCGCAGGCGACGCACCAGCCAGCTGCACAAGCGCCAGAACATGGTTCCGCCCAGGCGCGATGCCGGATAGGTGGTGTCTATCAGGAACAGCCCCCGCAGCGGCACGCCGCGCTGGCGCAGCAGCCGGGCCGCTTCCAGCGCCGGAATGCCGCCCACCGAGAAGCCGGCCAGAAAGCCCGGCCGCTTGCCATGCGACTGGATGCACTCGGCATACAGCTCGGCCAGTTCGTTGATGTCCTTGATCGGGTGGGCGAACGGTGGCTGCAGCATGTGCACATCGCAGGCATTGCCCAGCGCCCGGGCCAGGTTCTGGAAGCGCAGCAGATCGCCATGGCCCGAGGCCGCCAGGTACAGGGGCACGCGGCCCGTATCGGCCCCCAGGTTGACCATCACGCTCGGACCCTTGGCCTTGGCCAGCAGGGCCTGGGCCAGGCCTTCGATGGTCGGATGCTCGGTCACCAGGTACATCGGCACCTTACGGCCCACCAGTTGCTCGATGCTGGTCAACAGGATGACCGCGGCCAGCGAATCGCCGCCCAGGTCGAAGAAATTGTCCTGCACGCCCAGTGGCCGGGTGTCCAGCACCTCTTCCCACAGCGCCAGCAGCTCGGGCTCGTATTTGCGGCTGGGCGCACGGGCTTCGCGCAAGGCATTGGCCTGGGCCGGGTCGGGCAAGGCGTCGTAGTCGATCTTGCCGGCCGAACTGCAGGGCAGGCTGGGCAGGATGCTGATACCGCCAGGCACCATGTAGTCGGGCAGGCGGGCCCGCAGCACGGCCTGCAGCCGGTCTACCGTGGTGTGGCCGACGGCAGCCACCCAGGCCTGGATCTGCGGCTTGCCCTTGCGCTCGACCAGCTTGGCTGCCGCCTGCAGCACGCCGTCGATGGCCGACAGCGCGGATTCGATCTCGCCCAGCTCGATGCGGTAGCCGCGCAGCTTGATCTGCCGGTCCTGCCGGCCCAGGAAATGCAGGTTGCCGTCGCTGCCCAGCCAGCCCCGGTCGCCGGTGCGGTACATGCGGGCTCCGGGCCGGTAGGGGTCGGGCAGGAACACCTGGGCGTCCAGCTCCGGGCGGTTCAGGTAGCCGCGCGCGATGGCATCGCCACCGATGAAGATTTCACCCGGCACGCCCATGGGCATGGGCTGCAGCGCCTGGTCCAGCACATAGATGCGGGTGTCGTCAATCGGCCGGCCGATCGGCAGCGCGCCATCGGTGCGGTGGTGGTCGCATTCCCAGGCGGTGGCAAAAATCGCCGTCTCGGTGGGGCCGTAAACGTTGAACAGGCGGGCGCCGGTTTCCTTCAGGAAGCGGCGGGCCAGCTCGGGCGACAGCACCTCGCCGCCGCAGCAAGCCACGCGCAGCTTCAGGTCGCGCCGGTGCCCTGCGGTGTCCAGAAAGCGGCTCATGGTGCTGGGCACAAAGGCCATGATGGTGACCCCGTGCTGCACCGCAAAGTCGGCCAGCGACTCGGGCAACAAGCGCCCGGGCGGCGGCAAGGCCACGCTGGCGCCATGCACCAGCGGCAGCAGCAGCTCGATCAACGAGGGGTCGAAGGTCAGCTGCGTGGCCTGGGCCGAGCGGTCATGCCACTCCACCGCATAGGCGCGCGACAACCAGCCCAGGCGCCGCGCCAGCGTGCCGTGCTCGATCATCACGCCCTTGGGCCGGCCGGTGGAACCAGACGTGAACAACACATAGGCCAGGTCACTGGCCGCAGGCCGGGCTGCCAGGCGGGGCACGCCCTGCTGCGCCACCTCGGCCTGGGCCTCGCGCCAGTCCACCTGCAGGCTGCAGGCGTGCAGGCCGCCCAGCCGCTCGACGGATTGCGGCTGCAGCAGCACGGCGATGGCGCCGCTCTCCTGCAGCACTGCTTCCAGCCGGCCTATGGGCGCATCGGTGTCCAACGGCAGAAACGCGGCACCGGCCTTGGCCACGGCCAGGATGGCCACCACCATGTCGGCCGAGCGCTCCATCAGCACGGCCACGATCTGGTCCTTGCCAGCCCCCAGGGCGCGCAGGCGCCAGGCCAGGTGGGTGCTGACGGCATCCAGCGTGGCGTAGTCCATCGCCCCCTCGTTCCAGACCAGCGCGCTGGCTTCAGGGCGCAGGCCGGCATGGTGCTCGAACAGCGAAATAAAGGGTTGCGCATAGGCCATGGAGGCCACGTCCTTGTGCAGGCCGTCGACCAGCGCCCAGCGCTCCTCGGGCGGCAGCAGCGGCAGGCTGTGCACCAGGGTATCGGGCGCGCCCATGCAAGCCTGCACCAGATGCCAGAGCCGGCGGCCCAGCAGCTCGACCTCGCCCACCGCAAAGCAGGCGGCGCTGGCCTCCAGGGCCAGCTCCACATCCTGCTCGGCATGGAATTCGCACACCGTGACGCCCAGCGGAAACCGCGCCTTGCCGGAGAACAGCTGGCGCAGCTCGACCAGCTCTGCCGCGCCAAAGAACACAGCGTAGTCCTGCCGCTCGAACGACAGCAGCACGTCAAACACGCCTTCGCGGCGGTTCCGCGCCAGCTCCAGCGTGCGGCCCAGTTCGCTCAGCGGATAACGCGGATGGCGCAGCGCCGAACGCATGGCGCTGCCGACGGCGGCCAGCAGCTCGCCCACCGTCATCTGCGGCGTCAGCGGCACCACCACCGGCATCACGCCGACGAACATGCCCAGGGTGTCGCTGTAGCGGCGGCCGCCGCGGTTCAGGCTGGGCACGCCGACCACCACCTCCTGGCGGTTGCCGATGCGGCCAAAGTACAGCACCAGCGCCGCCAGAAAATAGTTGAAGGCGCTGGAGCCCTGGACGGCGGCGACCTGGCAGAGCCGGTCGTAATCGGCCCGGGCCACGCGCTGCAAGCCCACACGGGCTTCGGGCAGCTCGTGCTGCTGGCTGCTGGCGTAGCGCCGCTCGATCAGCGGCGCCGGCAGCACCGGGATTTGCGCCTGCCAATAGGCGGCATCGCGCTCGAACGCCGGCGACTGGCGGTAGCCCTGCGATTCGTCGATGAACTGCCGGTAGCCGGGCACCACCCGCACCGCAGGCGCACGGCCGGCTTCCAGCGCGTTGTACAGCTCGCTCCAGCGCCGCCCCACCTGGGTCGTGCCCCAGCCGTCCATCACCAGGTGGTGGAACTGGATGGTCAGCCCGTGCAAGGTGTCGTGCCCGCGCAGCAGCGTGAAGCGCCAAGGCGGTGTGCCGTCCAGCGCGAACGGCACCTTCATGCGCTGCTGCCACCAGGCGCGCATGGCCTCTTTGGGGTGGGCTTCGGCACTCATGTCCAGCAGCTCCAGGTTGGCGTTGCCGTGCGCCAGCAGCACCTGGCGGCCATCAACCAGGGGGGCCAGGCGCAAGGCTTCGCTTTCGGCCACCAGCAGCTCCAGCGACTGCCGAAAGCGCGCCAAGTCCAGCGGACCCTGCAAGAAGCAGCAGCCGCCGATATTCAGATGCGCGCTGCCGGCCCAGGTGCGCTGGTCCAGCCAGACTTCATGCTGGCTGAGCGAGAGGTGCAGCCCCTCGACGGACGGCCCGGGGTTCACTGCGTCCATGTGGCAATCTTCTCCATCGCATGGCGGTAACCCACCTCGACAATCTCATCGGCACGGCGGTAAGCCATCAGCGAAAAATCGGCCACCGGTGGCTCCAGATAGTGGTCAGCCTGGGCCCGGGTGGTGGCGCGCTGGTTCAGGCCGCCGATATGGCCGGCGCGGTAAAGGATTTCGGCAATCCCCGGCTGGCTGTGCGCCCCGCGCGAAAAATAGCCCTTCAACTTGCTGCGCACCGACAGCCGCTGCAGCCGCGGGTCGACGCCCATGTCTTCCCGCACGTCGACATCGATGGCGATGACCGTGCCGTTGCCGCGCCGCTTCTCCAGCGGCACGCCCAGGCGCATGCGCATCGCGTCGACCGGCACGTTTTCCAGGATCGCGCCGTCCACCAGCAGCTGGCCCTGGTGCAGCACTGGCGGAAACAGGCCGGCCGGCGAATTGCTGGCCAGCACCGCGCGCCACAGCGGCCCGCTGTCCTGCACCGTGGTGCGGGCCGTGGTCAGGTTGCAGGCCGCGGCGAAGTACGGGGTCCACAGCGCATCCACCTGGGTGTCGCCAAACATGCGGTGCAGATCGCGCGCCACGCGGCGGCCCGAGACCAGGGAAATGATGGGCAGGGTCAGCCATTCGCCGCCCTCGGCGAACTTGCGGGTCTGCTCGCGGATGCTGTCCAGCGGCAAGCCGCAGGCGTATTGCGCACCGATCAGCGCGCCCATGCTGTTGCCGCCCACCAGGTCGACTGGAATCTTGGCCTCCTGCAATGCCCGCAGCACGCCCAGATGGGCAAAGCCCCGGGCACCGCCGCCCCCCAGCACCAAGCCCACAGCCCGGCCGGTCAG
Source organism: Rhodoferax sp. OV413 (assembly GCF_900104385.1). Lineage (GTDB taxonomy): Bacteria > Pseudomonadota > Gammaproteobacteria > Burkholderiales > Burkholderiaceae_C > Rhodoferax_B. The sequence continues at coordinate 426,711 of NZ_FNJA01000003.1, forward strand.
AAAGCGCGCCAGGCGTGCATAGTCGCCATCCTGCTGGCGGCGCAGCGGGTAGATGCGCTCCAGCGTACGGCCTACGCGCCAGGGCCCGGTGGCCTGGGGTTGCGTGGCCGTGGCCGCATGCAGCAGCACCAGGTGCTGGCGCTTCATCTGGACGCCGGGCTGGCTGGCCAGGTCCAGCTCCAAAGCACTGGGCACGGCAGACGCGCCGGCATCGGCCACCCACACCACCTGGTCGGCCTGGCGCAAGGCCCGCCGGGTCCAGGAAGACGGTGAAGAAGGAGAAGACGGTCCGCCATCGGCCTCCAGCACCAGGTAGTCGTAGGCTTCTTCCAGCGCATCGAAGCGGTCCTCGGCGGCGCCCGCCACGGGGGTGACGTGGTGCACCCGGCCCAGCCGGCCCAGGGCTTGGGCCAGGCCGCGCGCCACCTCGGCCGCGCCGGTGCTGCCCGGCAAAGGCAGCACCACGAAGGCATGGGCCTGGTGGCGTTGCAGCACCCGCGCAGTGTGGCGCAGTTGGTCAAAAATGGCTTGCGAAAACACCCGGTTCACGGCCAACGGCTGGCGCAACAGCAGGGTTTCGAAATGGCTGCGGTGCAGCACCGCCAGGATGGAATCGCGCACCGCGCTGACATCGGCGGTGCGCGGCTGCTGCAGCACCATGCCCACTTCGCCCACGCTGTCGCCGGAGCGGATTTCGTTGTACAGCAGCAAGCCGCTCTCGGCACTGCGGCGCGACACGCGCAGGCGCCCGGTGAGCACGAAGAACATGCTTTCGGCCGGTGCGCCTTCTTGGAACACCATGCTGCCACCAGGTACGTCCTGGCGCTCCAGCAGCTGGGCCAGGTCGTGCAGCACGGCTTCGTCCAGACTGCCGAACACCCGGCTGTCGCGCAGCACCCGGAGGGCCCGCCCGTAAAACTGCTCCTGACCTAGCATGGACCCACTCCTGCGCTTTGCATGTGATGGCCCCCTGGCCTGCTGTCGATGGACACACAGCGCGCCGCTGCGCCGTGATCCCGATACAAAAATACACAATTCACCAGTGTACGTCCGCACAGGAATGGTGCAACAGCGGGTTTACAGAAGCGAAGCGTAGCCCGGGCTGACGGGCTGGGCCGTATCCAGCACGGCAAACTGTCCTTGGTTCAAACGCAAAGTACGGCCACAGCGGGCGGCCAGCGACTCGTCGTGGGTGACCAGCACAAAGGCCGTGCCCTGGTCGCGCGCCAGCTGCAGCATCAGGGCAAATACGCCGTCGGCGGTGCTGCGGTCCAGATTGCCAGTGGGTTCGTCGGCCAGCACGCAAGCCGGCTGGGCCACCAGGGCGCGGGCGATGGCCACGCGCTGGCGCTCGCCGCCGGACAGCTCGGCCGGCCGGTGGTGGATGCGCTCGCTCAGGCCTACGCTTGCTAGTATTTTGGTAGCTTGCTGCGCAGCCTCGGCGCGCGGCATACGCCGAATCCATAGCGGCATGGCAACGTTGTCCAGCGCGCTGAACTCGGGCAGCAGGTGGTGGAACTGGTAGACGAAACCCAGGTGCTGATTCCGCAGCTGGCCCTGCTCGGCCGGGCCCAGACTGGCCAGGTCCTGGCCATGCAGCAGCACCGAGCCGCTGGTCGGCGCGTCCAGCCCGCCCAGCAAATGCAGCAGCGTGCTCTTGCCGGAACCGGAGGCTCCCACGATAGCCACGGTCTCGCCGGCAAACACCTGCAGGTCCACGCCCTTGAGCACGGTCACATCAAGCCGGCCCTCAGAAAAGCGCTTGGTCAGGCCGTTGGCCTGGAGAACTAACTTACTCATATCTCAGAGCCTCGGCAGGATTGACGCGGCTGGCGTGCCAGCTGGGATAGATAGTGGCCAGGAAGGCCAGGATCAGCGATATCACCGCGATCGGCACGATGTCGGACTGCTGCGGCTCGCTCGGCATGCGGCTGATGAAGTACACCTCTTTGGGCAAGAAGCTGGCGTGGAACAGCTGCTCCAGCGCCGGCACGATGACGTCGATGTTGAAGGCGATGCCCAGGCCCAGCGCCAGGCCGGCGAAGGTGCCCATCACACCAACCATCGCGCCCTGCACCATGAAGATACCCATGATGCTTTTCGGGCTCGCGCCCAGGGTGCGCAGGATGGCGATGTCGGCGCGCTTGTCGGTTACTGTCATCACCAAGGTACTGACCAGGTTGAACGCGGCCACGGCGACGATCAGGGTCAGGATGATGAACATCATGCGTTTTTCCAGCTCGACGGCGGCGAACCAGGTCTTGTTCTGCTGGGTCCAGTCGCGGATCAGCAGGTTGCCACTGAGGCTGTCAGCCAGCTGCTGCGCCACCTGGCGCGCCTGGTGTAGGTCCTGCAGGCGCACGCGGATGCCGGTCGGGCCTTCCAGGCGGAAGATGCGCGCCGCGTCGTCCATGTGCATCATCAGTAGCGCCGAGTCGTATTCAAAATGGCCGGAATCGAAGGTGCCGACCACCGTCATCTGCTTCAGCCGCGGCACCACGCCGGCCGGTGTCACCTGGCCACTGGGCGCGATCAGGGTCACCGGGTCGCCCTCGCGCACGCCCAGGCTGCGTGCCAGCTCGGCACCCAGCACCACGCCGAACTGGCCGGGCACCAGGCGCTCCATCACCGCCTTGGGCAAGGCCACGGCCAGGTCGGTAACCTCACCCTCGTGCGCCGGATCTATGCCCCGCACGATAGTGCCCTTCATGTCGTCACCGCGCGCCAGCAATGCCTGGCTTGCTATGAAAGGTGCTGCACCGATGACAGCCGGGTTGCGCTTCACCTCGGCCAGGGTCTTGGCCACATCGGGCAAGGCCTCGCCGTTCGGGGCGAACACCTCGATGTGTGCGACCACCGACAGCATGCGGTCGCGCACCTCTTTCTGGAAGCCGTTCATCACGCTGAGCACGATGATCAGCGCCGCCACGCCGAGGGCAATGCCAAGCATGGAGACGCCGGAGATAAAGGAGATGAAGCCGTTGCGCCGGGTGGCGCGGCCGGCCCGGGTGTAGCGCCAGCCCACCAAGAGTTCGTAGGGGATTTGCATGGAGCGGTAGAGAGCGAAAACAGCGGCGATTGTGGCATTCCGCCTGCAAGGCCTGCTCGGCAAGGGCAATTTGCTATGCAAACAATAGCTTCCTGCGCAGGTAGTAGCTGCGCTAGAGGCCTAAAACACTTGAAATTTACCGCGCATTCCCACCGCGTTTTCTAAAGCACTGATACAAACTAAGTGCTTACCCTATAAGCCAAAAAAGTATCAGAGATGCGCGGCTTGCGCAGTAGTAAGCCCAGGGGTGGCTGGCTAAGCTACAGGCATTCGCACAGAGGATGCAGCAGGCTTAGGGTCTGCGCTCCGCTGCAACCATAACCACAGCCGGAGACCGTGATGTCCCCTTACCTCGAACTGGTAGGCATTCAGCAGCAGGAGTCCTTCAAGGTCTGGACGCACGGCTATCCGTATGAAACGGTGCGCTGGCACTTCCACCCCGAGTACGAGCTGAACCTGGTGACCCATACCTCGGGCCGCTTCTACGTGGGCGACCACACCGGCACCTTCGAGCCCGGCCAGCTGTACATGGTGGGGCCGAACGTGCCGCACAACTGGATCAGCGAAGTGCCGGACAACCAGCCCGTACCCGAACGCTGCCGGGTGCTGCAGTTCTCCGGCAAAAGCATCATGGGTGGCATCGAGGCCTTTCCGGAGCTGGGCCAGCTGGAGCGCCTGCTGGTGGATGCACAGCGCGGCATCCTGTTCTCCAATGCCACCTCGACCAAGGCCGCGCCGCTGATGGAAGAGCTGCTGCACGCCAAGGGCTTCCAGCGCGTGCACAAGTTCCTGAGCCTGTTGGAGATTCTGGCCACGGCCCACGACAGCACCTTGCTGGCCACGCCGACCTTCCGGCCCGACCCGCAGGGCTACCAGTCGTCCACCATCAACCAGGTGCTCAGCTACCTGGCCGAGCACCTGGACGAGCAGCTCAGCGAAGCCGACCTGGCGCGCTATGCGGGCATGGAGGCCAGCGCCTTCTCGCGCTTCTTCCGTCGGCATACCGATGTGCCCTTCATCCAGTACCTGAACCGGCTGCGCATCAACAAGGCCTGCGAGATGCTGATCTCCAGCGACACGCCGGTCACCGATGTCTGCTACGCCTGCGGCTTCAGCAATGTGTCCAACTTCAACCGCCAGTTCCTGGCGCAGAAGACCATGCCGCCCTCCAAGTTCCGCCAGTACTACCGCCTGAACGATGACTGCGAGGCGCTGGGCTAGCGCCCCCTCGCCACCCCACCCCGCTCTCTGCAAGCGGCCGCCCGATGGCGGCCCGGGCGGAGCTTTGCCCAAACCTTTTAAGCACCAACCGACATGAACACCAACCGCCTCTGGAGACAAGCAAAATGAAGCAAGCACTCGATGGAAAGGTCGCGGCCGTCACCGGCGCCGCTTCCGGCATAGGACTGGAATGCGCCAAGGCCATGCTGGCCGCCGGTGCCACCGTATTCCTGGTCGACCGCGCCACCGAACGGCTGGCGGCGCTGTGCGCAGACCTCGGCGAGCGCGCCATTCCGCTGACGGTGGATCTGCTGGACAGTGCCAGCGTCGCCGCCATGCTGCCGTCTATCCTGGCCCGCTCCGGCCAGCTCGACATCTTCCATGCGAACGCCGGCGCCTACGTCGGCGGTGAGGTCGCCACCGGCGACCCCGATGCCTGGGACCGGATGCTGAACCTGAACATCAACGCCACCTTCCGCTCGATCCACGCGGTGCTGCCGCACATGAAGGAACGGCGTACCGGCGACATCATCGTCACCAGCTCGATCGCTGGCCTGGTGCCGGTGATGTGGGAGCCGATCTACACCGCCTCCAAGTTCGCGGTGCAGGCCTTTGTGCATACCGTGCGCCGCCAGATCGCGCCGCACGGGCTGCGCATAGGCGCCGTCGCCCCCGGCCCTGTCGTCACCGCGCTGCTCGACGACTGGCCCAAGGCGAAGATGGAAGAAGCCCTGGCCAACGGCAGTTTGATGCAGCCCCAGGAAGTGGCCGACGCCGTGCTGTTCATGCTGACCCGGCCGCGCACGGTGACGATCCGCGACCTGGTCATCCTGCCGCTGACCGTGGATCTGTGATGACCAGCCCTATGACCGCCCGCGACTGCGTCATCGGCGTCGACATCGGCACCCAAAGCACCAAGGCCGTGCTGGTGCGCGCCGACGGAACCATCCTGGCCCAGTACGCCCAGAGCTACCAGGTCGAAACGCCAAAACCCCTGTGGGCTCAGCAGTGGCCGGATGTCTGGCTCGATGCTGTAGTTACATGCATAAACGGGGTTCTAGCGCAGGTAACACCTGCACAGGCTGCTATCAAAAGTATATGTGTGAGCAGCCTGTACGGCGGCAGCGGCATACCGGTGGATGCGCGGGGCGAGGCGCTGTATCCCTGCCTGATCTGGATGGACCGGCGCGCCCAGGACGAGGTGCACTGGGTGCGCGACCACGTCGACCTGGAGCGCCTCTTTGATATCACCGGCAACGGCGTGGACAGCTACTACGGCTACACCAAGATGCTCTGGCTGCGCGAAAAAGAGCCAGCCGTGTGGGCCAAGACCCAGCAGTTCCTGCCACCCAACAGCTATGTGAATGCCCGCCTGACCGGCGAGGTGGCGGTGGACCATAGCTCGGCCGGGAATATCGGCGGCGTGTACGACGTGAAGGCCCGCAGCTGGTCGACCGAGGCGCTGGAGATGCTGGGCATTCCGCACAGCATGATGCCCGCGCGCCTGGTCGAATCCAGCGGCGTGGTCGGCCCGCTGCTGCCGGCCTGGGCCGAGCGCCTGGGCCTGCCCGCAGGTATTCCTGTGGTGGCCGGCGGCGTGGATGCCGCGGTGGCCACGCTGGCTGCCGGCGCGGCCCAGCCGGGCAACCATGTGGCGATGATTGGCACCAGCATGTGCTGGGGCACGGTACGCCCCAGCGTGGATGCGCGCCACGGCCTGATCAGCATGCCGCATGTATTCAACGGCGGGCAAGATCTGTACGTGTTCGGCGGCGCCATCGCCGCCGGCGCATCGGTCACCTGGTTCCGCGAGACTTTTTGCCAGGCCGAGGTCGCCGCCGGCAAGGCGCTGGGTGTCGACCCGCACAGCCTGCTGGAAAAAGACGCCGTGCTGCTGCCACCGGGCAGCGACGGCCTGCTGTTCCTGCCCTATCTGATGGGCGAGCGCAGCCCCGTGTGGGACGCGCAGGCCAGCGGCAGCTTCGTCGGCCTGGGCCTGCACCACGGCCGGCCGCACCTGTACCGCGCGGTGCTGGAAGGCGTGACCTACGCGCTTCGCCACAACATCGAGGCCGGCGTCAAAGGTATTGCCCAGTTGGACGAACGCCTGGTGGTGGTCGGCGGCGCCAGCCATTCCGACATGTGGATGCAGATCATTGCCGACGTGACAGGCCGCCCGGTCTACACCCTGGCCGATGACGTGGAGGCCTCGCTAGGCGCAGCCATGCTGGCGGCCTTTGGCGCCGGCCTGATAGACGCAGATGCGGTGCGCCGTGGCTGGGTGACGCCGGTGCTGCGCACCGGGCCCGATGCCGCAGCCCACGCCGCCTACAACGACTTGTTTGCCCAGTACGTAGACCTGTACCCCACGCTAAAGCCGGCCATGCACCGACTGCGCCGAACTACCCAAGGAGAGACACCGACGAGATAAACCCCGCCTTTGTTGAATTGCCACTTTAAAAATTACATCCATAGGAGATAGACATGCACAAACTCACACACGCTGCCGCACTGGCCACCCTGGTTCTCGGCACCACCGCGGTCTACGCACAGACCATCACGCCGGCCAAGATCGCATTCCTGATGCCCGACCAGTCGTCCACCCGCTACGAAGAGCACGACAAGCCTGGCTTCGTGGCCGAGATGAAGAAGCTCTGCGCGGCCTGCGAAGTGCTGTACCAGAACGCCGACGGCGACGCATCGCGCCAGCAGCAGCAATTCAATTCAGTGGTGTCGCAGGGCGTGAAAGCCATCGTGCTGGACCCAGTGGACTCCACCGCCGCCGCCTCGCTGGTCAAGCAGGCCCAGGCCAAGGGCATCAAGGTTGTCGCCTACGACCGCCCCATCCCCGACGCCAAGGCCGACTACTACGTGTCGTTCAACAACGAAGGCATAGGCAAGGCGATTGCCGACTCGCTGGTGGCCCGGCTGAAGGCCAAGGGCGTGTCGCCCAACGACGTGGGCCTGCTGCAGATCAACGGCTCGCCCACCGACGCGGCTGCCGGGCTGATCAAGAAGGGCATCCACTCCAGCCTGGACAACAGCGGCTACAAGATCCTGGCCGAATACGACACGCCGGACTGGGTGCCCGCCAAAGCCCAGCAATGGGCCAGCGGCCAGATCTCGCGCTTCGGCAAGAAGATCATCGGCGTAGTAGCTGCCAATGACGGCACCGGCGGCGGCGCGATTGCGGCCTTCAAGGCAGCCGGCATGAACCCCGTGCCCTTGGTCTCGGGCAACGATGCCACCATCGCCGCGCTGCAGCTGATCATCGCCGGCGACCAGTACAACACCATCTCCAAGCCCAGCGAAACCGTGGCCGCGGCCGCCGCCCAGGTAGTAGTGAAACTGCTGGCCGGCGAAACCCCGAAAGCCGAGACCACGCTGTACGGCACGCCGTCGCAGCTGTTCGTACCCGCCGTGGTGACGGCCGAAAACCTGAAGGCCGAAATCATCGACAAGATGGTCAGCGGCAAGCCGATCCAGACCCCGGCCGTACTCTGCGTCGACCGCTATGCGGACGGCTGCAAGAAACTCGGCATCACCAAGTAAACACACCATGGCTGCACAACCAATACAACACCCTGCTGCTGGACCCACGGCCCGCGAACCGGTGCTGCGTCTGCGTGGCGTCTCCAAGCGCTTCGGCGCGGTGGCGGCTCTGACCGATATCGATCTCGACGTGCATGCGGGAGAGGTGGTTGCCTTGGTTGGCGACAACGGTGCGGGCAAGTCCACGCTGGTCAAGATCCTGTCCGGCGTGCACCAGCCGACCACCGGCAGCATGCACTTCTGCGGCCAGCCGGTGACCCTGGCCGACCCCGGCGCCTCCTTGGCGCTGGGCATCGCCACCGTGTTCCAGGACTTGGCACTCTGCGAAAACCTCGACGTGGTGGCCAACATCTTCCTGGGCAAGGAGCTGAGCCCGCTGCACTTGGACGAGGTCAGCATGGAAGTCACGGCCTGGAAACTGCTGAACGAGCTGTCGGCGCGCATTCCCAGCGTGCGCATTCCGGTGGCCTCGCTGTCCGGCGGCCAGCGCCAGACGGTGGCCATCGCCCGATCTTTGCTGCTGAACCCGAAGCTGATCTTGCTCGACGAGCCCACGGCAGCCCTCGGCGTGGCCCAGACCGCCGAGGTGCTGGACCTGATCGAACGGGTGCGCGACAAAGGCCTGGGCGTGGTGATGATCAGCCACAACATGGAGGACGTGCGCGCCGTGGCCGACCGCATCGTGGTGCTACGCCTGGGCAAGAACAACGGTGTGTTCGCGCCCGACGCCTCCAACCAGGAACTGGTCAGCGCCATCACCGGTGCCTCGGACAACTCCGTCTCGCGCCGCTCCGGTCGGCGCCAGGCCCAACTCAACCAGACAGCATAAGAACCACCATGACAAGCGCAAACCACACCACGGCATCCGCCACACCGCTACTCGACCGCAGCGACGAACGCTACAAGGTGGACGCCGGCGTGATGGGCACCATCCGCACCTTCATCGACCGCGTGCGCGCCGGCGACCTGGGCTCGCTGCCGGTGGTCGTCGGGCTGGCGATCATCTGGACCGTGTTCCAAAGCATCAACCCAATTTTTCTGTCCAGCCAGAACCTGATCAACATGCTGTTCGATGCATCCACGATTGGCGTGATCTCGCTGGGCATTGTCTGCATCCTGATGGTCGGCGAGATCGATCTGTCGGTGGGCTCGGTCAGCGGCTTCGCCTCGGCCATCGTCGGCGTGCTGTGGGTCAACCAAGGCTGGCCGGTCGGCCTGGCAATCGCCGCGGCTGTCGCTACCGGTGCCGCTATCGGCCTGCTGTATGCCCAGCTGTTCAACCGCTTCGGTATGCCCAGTTTTGTCTCGACCCTGGCCGGCCTGCTGGCGATTCTGGGCGCGCAGCTGTATGTGCTGGGCGGCACCGGGTCCATCAACCTGCCCTACGACTCGCCGCTGGTGAACCTGGGCCAGTCGGTCTTCATGCCGGCGTGGTTGGCCTACGCGGTGGTGGCACTGGCCGGTGGGGTGATGTTCCTGTCCGGCTTTCGCACCGCGGCCCGCCGCCGCAGTGTCGGCCTGTCGACCGAGTCGCTGCAACAGCTGCTGCTGCGCACGCTGGCCATCACCGTGGTGCTGGAGCTGATCACGCTGTACTTCTACCAGGACCGCGGCATCCCCTGGATGTTCGGCATCTTCATGGGCCTGGTGGTGGGGCTGGACTACCTGCTGAAGCGTACCCAATGGGGCCGCATGGTCAACGCCGTCGGCGGCAACCGCGAAGCCGCGCGCCGTGCCGGCATCGACGTGCGCAAGATCTACAGTAGTGCGTTTGTGCTGTGCGCCGTGCTGGCGGCTTTCGGCGGCGTGCTGGCATCCTCGCGCCTGGCCTCGGCCAGCCAGCAGGCCGGCACCGGCGACGTGAATCTGAACGCGATAGCAGCCGCCGTCATCGGAGGCACCAGCCTGTTTGGCGGCCGCGGCAGCGCGTACTCGGCACTGCTGGGCATCATCGTGATCCAGTCGATCTCCAGCGGCCTGACCTTGCTGGACTTGTCGTCATCGCTGCGCTACATGATCACCGGCGCGGTGCTGGCGATTGCCGTCATCGTCGACTCGCTGGCCCGCCAGTCGCGGGTATCGCACGGCCGCGCTTGAGCCCTTCAGATGTAGGCGGCCACGCACCAAAAACCGAGGCGGGTGGCCGGCAGGCGTTCAACGCCGGTTTCGGCTACATCAGTGCGGTGATCTCCGCGGCGCTGAGAGCGCCGCGATAGATGCGGAAGTCCTGCACACGGCCCTTCAGATAAGGGTCCGGGTACTGGGACCGGCCAATCCAGTTCTGTGTCGTGCTACCAAGGCGGAAGGGAGCGAGCATCATCGCCGTGTTGGTTCCGACCACGCTGCCATTGACGTAGAGAGTGCCAACTGTGCCGGAAAGGGTGACGGCAACATGCACCCATTGGCCGGTGGGCAATGCCGCGCTGCCATCGATCACCTGCTCGTTGTAGGCATGCACGGTGGCGATGGCGTAGCGGACAACGCCACTGCCGTTCCGGGGCGTCAGGAACATAGAACGCCGGGTACCCGAGCCAAAGTCGAAGATCCGTGCCCAGGTCCCTGCGGCATCCACGTACACCCAGGTTGCAATACTGAAGTCTGCAAGGTCGGCAACCACCCCGTCGGGCAGGCTCACATAGTCATCGACCCCGTCCAGAGACACGGCATGGTCGGTGCGCCCCACCACCCACAGCGGCCCATTCACCAAGGTGCTGGCGTACCCGTTGCCGCTGGCATCGGCCGCCGTGGTTCCGCTGGTTTCGTTGAACCGCAGCCGCGCCAGCAGTTCGGGCGTGAAGATGGCCTTAGCCTCTGCGGAAGGCGCGGTTTCGCCGGCTGCGGTAGTGGCCGTCACCACGTAGTAATAGGCAGCCGCACCGTCCACATTGGTGTCTGTGTAGGTGAGCAGGTCCGTGATGCCGGAAGCGATGGTGGCTGTGTAGGGGCCGCCCTGGTTGGTGCCACGCTTGACGGTGTAGCTGGTGGCACCGGGGACACCCCACCACGACAGGATGGCTTGCGGGCCGCTGCATTGCGCGGTCAACCCGCTCGGACTGGTGGTGAGAGGCTCGCGCGAAAAGGTCAGCGTGCCAAAACCCAGCTGGTCGCCATTACCGCCATCCCGCTCCGGATGCAGCTGCGCCACCTGCAGCGCACAGTAGGGCGCCGCAATACCGCGGCGGCCCGCGTAATGGTTGTAGACCGACTCCCAGACCGGACGCACACTGCCCTGCCCGGCTGTAGACAATTGCGTTTGCGCGCCTTGCTTGTTCTTGTTGGTCAGGTACGGCATCGCGTAATACGCGCCGTTGGCGTCCAACAAGTTGGTCTTGGCCACGTACTCAGCACCGGCCAGAAAGCGGCTGTTCTCATAGCCGTACATATCGTCGCCCTGGTTCCAGGCCATCTCGCAGAACGCGCCTGCCAGCCCAATACCCAGTGTGCAATGGCCCTGGTCACGCCCGCTTTCCTGCCATTGGCCGAGGTAGCCCGTATGCACGTGGTAGACGGCTTCCAGCCCGGCGCCGTTGCCCTGCCCGTTCTTGTAGTAAGCCATTGCTTCATCGTAGATATCCACACGGTCGCAGAGCACACCGACGGCCAGGATACAGGCCAGGGCGCACTGGTCCCAGTTGGCCCAGTAGTTGGTGATCTCCGCACCGTTGTGCCGCACAAGAAAGTCGCTGCTGAGCGGGTAAAACACCGTAAGCATCATGTTCTGGAAGCGCGCGAAATCCGCCGCAGCCCACCCGGAGTAGCTGCGCATGATCTCGGCGGCATTGGCGAACTGGTAGCCGTAGATGCCAGCGGCCAGGAAGCGGTCGGCGTTGCCGGTCACAGTCTTCAACGTGGACGACCATGCGTTGAGGAAGGTCACCGCCAGATCGGCGTAGCGGGTATCGCCCGACACCTGCCAGCGCAAGGCGAGCTGGTAGGCCCGCGAAATATCGATGTACATCTGCGCGAAGTTCTGATCGGTGCCGCCCCGCACCACGGTTTCCAGGGCGCGCGGGCTCGCGCCTAACTGGGAGCGCCCGTTGGAGGTCAGGGCATTCCATCCGTCGGTCCAGGGCTGGGCGAGTGCCGCCACCTTGGAACGCATGCGCTCAAAGTCGGCGTCCGTGTGCAATAGCCCGGGATGCACGAATACCCTCGCCGCAGCCGCCTCCGTGCTTGATTTTGCTGACGTGGTATCGGATGCCATCGCAGTGGATTCCGCCGAGACGGAGGCACCGCCGCCGCAGGCAGGCAGGCCCAGCACACCAAGGCCAGACAAAAACATGCGCCGCGAAACGCGGTCTACTGTCTGACACGGCTTCAATTTTTCCATGGTCGCTTTCCCCGGGGAGTTGGAATGAGAGAGATGGCAGCGGGCACATCTCGGTGACAGGCCTTACTGGACGATGACGTAAAAACTCGTCGCATCCTGCCCGCCCAGCACGGATGCGCCATTGCTGGTGATGCTGCTGAATGCACCGCTGACGCTGGCGGCATTGACCAGCACCAGCTTCTGCCCGCTGGTGTAGCTGCCGGTGATATTCAATGTCAGCGTGCCGCCGAGCACGGCCGCGCCAGCCACCGTCAGCTGGTCAAAATTGACGCCCGGGTTGGAGCCATCGATAGCAAGGGTCAGGTTGCCGCCGTTGCTTTGCTGAAAACCTCCACCCATCGCCAAGGCCCGCGTGCTGGTCAGCGCCAAAGCGCCGTTGTTGACCACGCTGCCGGTACCCAGGGCATTGCTGCTGCCCGCCAGCAGCGTGCCGCTGTTGATGGTGGTACTGCCGCTATAGCTGTTGTTGCGCAAGGTGGTGGTGATGGCGCCGTTATGCACCAGGCTGCCACTGCCGCTGATGTTCGACAGCGTGATGTTGGTGCTGGTGTTTTGGATGATCAGTTGGCCCACGTTGACGATGGCATTGGTCGAGAGCCCGCCGGTGGACTCGGCCGTCAACAGGCTGGAGTCCCCCGTATAGGTGGCTTGCAGCACGGTCGTCTTACCTGTGGGGCGCACGGTGATGTAGTTCAGAGGCACGGTGGTGCCCGCACCCAGCCGCAAGATGGCATTGGCGCCGATGGTGGTGGTGCCGTTGTAGTTCTGGGGCTGGGCAAAGGTCACATCGTTGCCGGCCGTGCCCATGATGGTCACATTGCCCACGCCGATGGCGCCCGTCCTGTTGGGGCCGCCACCGCCACCGGTGATGCCCACGTTCAGAGTCACCGCGCCGTTGTAATTGAAGGCCAGCGTGCTGCCACTGTGCAGATTGATGTAAGCGTTTTTGGCACCCAGGGCCGGGGACACCTCGGCAGGCGACGGAGCCGATGGCAAGAAAAAATTATTATGCGTGCCGTCGCCCCATTGCACCGTGCCCCCGCCCGCTTCGATATTGATGCCACGGTAGCTGCCGTCGTTGCCGTTCACGTCGTTGGCCCCACCGCGGTAGATCACCTTGGCAAAATTCAGACTGGCATCGCTCAACCCCGGATCGACCAGGTTGGGACTGTTGTGCGGGCTGTTGTCAGTATGGCTGTAAATGCCGGACATGACGATGGTCGAACTGCCGATCGGGTGGAAGTTGATGTCGCCACCAAAGGCCGCCTCGTAGATATTCTGCGCGACCTTCACCACGCTGCCCGGCGGGCTCCAGACCAGCCACGAACCCTCGTTCAACACAGCTTTTGCATTAGGCAGAGAGGCGGCCACGTGGTTGCTGCCGAAGTCGTGCCCAGTGCTCAGCGACAAGACGCCTTCGAATGCATTGAGCCCGCGCATCGAATTGCCGCCCCAGACATTGACGCCTTGCAAGACCGGGCCGCTGCCACTGATTTCGCCCAGCAGGATGAATTGCGCGCTGCTGAGCACGATGCTGCCGTTGTTGAGGATGTTGTTCAGATTGACTTCGCCGTTGAGCAGGCTGGCGGCGTTCAGGCTGTCCGAAGTGGCGATGATGTTGGGTGCGTTGTCGGCCCTGGTGTTGGTGCCGATGTGCAGCGTCACCCCCGCATTGATGGTCAGCACCGGCGGGTTGGTGCCAGCGATGTCGAGCCTATAGCCCCCGGTGGCGCTGGTCTTGGTGACCACCTGGACCTGCTGCGCATCCGGCAAGGTAAAGGTGCTGGCCTGGGTGATGATGAGGGTACTGGGGCTGCTGGTACCACCGGTCGCCGCCAGAACCAGCGTTCCCTTGCCAGAAATCACCCCGGTGTAGGTAGAGGAACCCACCGGCAGGCGGATGATTGCATCGCCCGTGAGGGTGACATTCTGGTTGGCCAGAACTGCGGCGGTGATATCGGTGGCACTGCGACCATCGGCTGTAGTCGCGCTGCCTGAGCCGCCACCGCCACAGGCGGACAGGCCCAAGACGCCCACGCTGTACAGAAAGCTGCGACGCGAAAGCCCATAAGTCATCTCGGCAGGCGGCTCACATGCTGCTGGCGACCCGGTGGCGGAGCACCCGACAAGCGCTGGAACCTGTTTAGCGGTTTGATTCAGCTTCCCGTTCTTTACGCGCATGGGCTTCCTTGGATTACGTGCCGATAAGGCTTAACTACGACAAAGTGCTGCATTGCCAAGCGCCGCCAGACCTATTCCAATCTGCGTGAAACAGTTACATACAGAGCACTTTCAATGCAGGAATTTGTGACAAATTTTGTCTTAAGGGAAATGACTTGATAGCGTAAATGTCAGACGCCCAACCCACTGAATGGTGATATCCGTCACGACTACCCAAGTAAATTTCTTCTCACAAGTTTGCATTTCAGATATTTCTGAAAAACAAGCTTGACGGAAATAGCAAACTCTGGACCAACATGGCTTGTCTTTACAAAAACAATGAGACTACGCAAAGATTAGTAGCTCACATATTTCAGAATATGTAACAAAACTATTCCGGATAGACACAGGCATGGTGCAGACGAAAAAAAAGCCTCTGCACAACCCACGGTTGCGGCAGAGACCTATAACCCGGCCACGCCTGGCGCACCCTAGGGGCGCACCGGGCGTTCCGGTCACTGGAGAAGATGAATGCGGTTTGCGGTTTACTCGTTGCTGTCGCTGGAGAAGGTGCGTACCGAGCTATAAGCGTTGTGCACGCCAGGAACCTTGCTGGCCACAAAGCGGGCCTTGGCTTCTTCTTGCGGGCCTTGGGTCCAGCCGTGCAAAGTGACGTTGCCGTTGTTGGCAGTGACGGTCAGGTTGCTGGCATCGCTGCCCAGCGTATTGCTCAAGCTGGACTGCACGGCAGTAGCCAAGTCGGCGTCATTGGTAGCGGCTTGGGCAGACATGAAAGGGCCGGCGGCCAGGGCGATCAGGGCGGCAGCAGCGATGCGGTTGATAGAGCGTGTCATGGTGAATCCTTTGGGTTGTTTGTTGCGAT
The DNA here is from genome assembly GCF_900104385.1 of Rhodoferax sp. OV413. Classification (GTDB taxonomy): domain Bacteria; phylum Pseudomonadota; class Gammaproteobacteria; order Burkholderiales; family Burkholderiaceae_C; genus Rhodoferax_B. The sequence continues at coordinate 441,906 of NZ_FNJA01000003.1, forward strand.
GGGGTGATCTTCCCAAGCCGGGGTCAACACCGTGTGTCGGAAACGCGTACTTGTGTTGCATCTGTCATGGAGAATGTCATCGATTGATGGCTTGCTATTAAATTTGCAGCTGCTTGCGCAATAACCATATGCGCTAGCAACCAAAAGTCCTCCATACTCCGGCCATCGCCCTCCCAGGAGACCTGCATGTTGACCAGCGCCCTGTTTGCCTTCTTGCACTTCGCTGCGGTGTTTGGCATCTTTGCCACGGTGTTCGCCACCTGGCTGCTGCTGCGCCAGGCGCCGACCTGCGCCCAGGCCCGGCAGATCCAGGTCTGCGACCGCTGGTACGGCCTGTGCGCGGCCACTGTGCTGGGGGTCGGCCTGCTGCGGGTCTTCTATTACGAGAAGGGCGCGGCCTTCTACGCGGGCAATCCCTTCTTCGGCTTGAAGATGGCCTTGTTTGTGGTCGTCGGCCTGCTGTCCATCTACCCTACCGTGCAGTTCATCCGCTGGGGCGCGCAAACCCGGCAGGGCTTGCCGCCCGTGGTCAGCGCGCAGCAACTGGCGCGGCTGCGCGGCCTGCTGGGTCTGGAGCTGGCCTTGCTGCTGGGCGTGGCGCTGTGTGCGGCCCTGATGGCCAAAGGGGTCACGCTATGACTTGCTGCGCCAAGCGCCTGCAGCCATGAATGGACCTACCGCCTTCACCCTGGGCTGCATCGTGGTGGGGGCGCTGCTGATCGCCATGACGCTGGGCGGTTCGTTCATCAGCCGCCTGCCCCTGAGTTCGGCCATGCTGTACCTGGGCGTGGGCATCGCCATCGGCCCCTGGGGCCTGGGCCTGTGGAAGCTGGATGCGTTGAAAGACACGCAGCTACTGGAACGCTTGACCGAGGTGGCGGTACTGATCTCGCTGTTCACCGCCGGCATGAAGCTGAAGCTGCCTTTGAAAGACCGGCGCTGGTGGATTCCGCTGCGGCTGGCATCCGTGTCCATGCTGGTCACCGTTGCGGCGGTCACCGCTATCGGCATCTGGCTGCTGGACCTGCCACCCGGCGCCGCGGTGCTGCTGGGCGCCATCCTCGCGCCCACCGACCCGGTGCTAGCCTCGGACGTGCAACTGTCCGACCCGGGCGACGGGGACCGCCTGCGCTTTGGCCTGACCGGCGAAGGTGGCCTGAACGACGGCACTGCCTTCCCGGTGGTGATGCTGGGCCTGGGCCTGCTGGGCCTGCACGACCTGGGCGCCAATGGCTGGCGCTGGGCCGCGGTCGATGTACTGTGGGCGATTGCCGGCGGCCTGGCCCTGGGCAGCCTGATGGGCGCACTGCTCGGCCATGCGATCCTGTACCTGCGCACCCGCCACCAAGAGGCGCTGGATGCCGACGAGTTCATCGCCCTGGGCCTGATTGCGCTGACCTATGGCCTGGCGCTGGCCTGCCAGACCTACGGCTTTCTGGCCGTGTTTGCCGCCGGGCTGGCGTTGCAGCGGGTTGGCGAAAAAGCAGCCGCCCCGGCCAGCGAGTCCACGCCCGACTTAGAGCCAGCCCCACCCACGCCGGCCGAAATGATGCTGGCCGTGCAGCGCTTCAACAGCCAGCTGGAGCGCTTTGTAGAAGTCGGCATCGTGCTGGCCATAGGCGTGCTGCTGGCGACGGTGCGCTTCCGGGCTGAACTGCTGTGGTTCATTCCCCTGCTGTTTCTGCTGGTACGCCCACTATCGGTATTTACCGGCTTGCTGGGCACGAAGGTGCTGGGTGCGCAGCGCCGCCTGATGGCCTGGTTTGGCATACGCGGCATAGGCTCGCTGTACTACCTGCTGTATGCCATTACCCACGGGCTGCAGCCCGCGCAGGCCGAGCAGCTGTTGTCGATCACCGTGGGCGTGGTCGTGGCCTCCATCGTGGTGCACGGCATTTCCGTGACACCCTTGATGCACCGCTACGAAGCCCGCAAGAAAGCCCGGTCGGGCGCTTCCTAGCCTGCCGGCTACGCCGACCGCGCCGTCCGCCCGAAGCACAGCCGCGCCAGGGCCGCAGGCCAGGTCCACCGGCTACGGGTAGACACCACCACCCGCGCAGCGGCCAGCGCCTCTATCTCGACCCAGCCGGCGGCCAGCCGCTGCCGCTCTCCGGCCCGCAGCAGCAGCGGCGCATCCACCCACAGCCCGGCCAGGTACTCGCGCCGGTGCACGCATACAGCGCCCTCGGCGACCATGATCTCCGCCCCCCGCGGTAGCGGCTGCCAGCTGCGCTGTGCGGCCGGCAAGTGCAGGGTCAACAGGGGCCTTAGGGAAGTAAGGGCAGTAAGGGCAGTAAGGAGCGGCATACAAGACCTCTTTGTGAAAGTAGCTGTAGCGTAGAAATTCCAGCCGCCATCGAACAGCCACAGACCGCCGCCATCTGTTACGCAACAGTTCAGAAAATGCGCATCTGTTATGGTCTGTTTTGCTTCCGTCTGTACCTGTTCAGTCCACCCCCGGCCCCGCATGATGGAGGGCCTATGACCATGCCCGCAGCCCACGCCTCCCCGCCCAAATACCAAAGCCTGGCCGAGCACTACCGCAGCGCCATCCAGGCCGGCAGCCTGCTGCCGGGCCAGCGCATGCCCTCGCTGCGCGAGCTGATGCGCCAGCATGCGGTCAGCCTGTCCACCGCCATGCAGGTCTGCCGTCTGCTGGAGAGCGAAGGCACGCTGGAGGCCCGGCCGCGCTCAGGCTACTTTGTGCGGACACCCGAGCGTTCGCGGCTGGCGCCGGTGAACGACCCACCGATGCAGCGCGCACCCGACCCAGCCCAGTACGTGGGCATCCACACCAAGGTGTCGGAATTCCTGGCGCTGGGCCGCATGCAGCGCTTCAAGACCAATCTGTCCACCGCCCGCTGCGCGCCCGAGCTGTATCCCAGCCAAGCGCTAAACCTGGCCGCCCAGCGAAGCCTGCGGCAAGACCCCGAGCAGCTGGTGCGGGCCGCGCCGCCACAGGGCTGCCTGGAATTCCGCGAAGTGCTGGCCCAGCGCGCCATGGGCGCCGGCATGCACTTGTCGGCCAACGACATCCAGGTCACCAATGGCTGCACCGAGGCGCTGAACCTGGTGCTGCGCGCCGTAGCCCAACCCGGCGACACGATTGCGGTGGAGTCACCCACCTTCTACGGCCTGCTGCAGACCCTGGAAAGCCTGGGCCTGAAGGCGCTGGAGATCCCCACCAGCCCGCGCACCGGCATCTCGGTGGACGCAGTGGAGCTGGCGCTGCGCAACACCCAACGCATCAAGGCCGTGGTGGTCATCCCCTACCTGCAAAACCCCACCGGCAGCATCATGCCCAACGCCCACAAGCAGGCGCTGCTGCGCCTGTGCCAGCAGCACGATGTGGCCTTGATCGAAGACGATACCTACAGCGCGCTGGTGGACGACAGCGTGCTGCGCGAAGAGCCGCTGCGCGCCATCAAGTCCTGGGACGACAGCGGCCACGTGGTGTACTGCGCCTCGCTGCACAAAAGCCTGGCACCCGGCCTGCGCCTGGGCTGGGTCAGCGCCGGGCGCTGGCAGGCGCGGGTGGAGATGCTGAAGTTCGCTGCCTCGCGCAGCAACGAGCGGCTGGCGCAACGTGCCGCCGCCAGCTTCATAGGCTCGGCCGCCTATGACCGCTACCTGCGCCGGCTGCGCGGCATCCTGGCCACGCAGCGCACCCAGACCGCCCAGGCAGTGGCCAGCTACTTCCCGCCCGGCACCCGGCTGACCGTGCCGCGCGGCGGCCTGTCGCTGTGGGTCGAGCTGCCGCACCAGCTTTCGGCCACCGCGCTATTCCACGCGGCGCTGGCCGAAAACATGGTGATCGCGCCCGGCACCATCTTCACCAATTCGAACCGCTTCGAGAGCCATCTGCGGGTCAACTGCGGCTGGCCGTTCACGCCCGAGATCGACCACGCATTTGCGCGGCTGGGTCAGATGGTGGCAGCATTGGCTGCGGAAGGAAAATCAGCAGAAAAAGTGCCTGCAGCGCTGATTAAATCAGCGCGATAAGCTATCTTTTAAATAGCGACCAGCGGTTAACCCCAGACCGCCGGCACCAGGCCGCGCACGCCGGTGCGCAACACAAAGGCCGATCCTGCCAGCGGCTGCTCGGACAGTTGCTCGGCCGACAGGCCGGCCCGGGCGCTGGTGACCAGCATCAGGTCCAGGTTCTCGCCGCCGAACGCCACATTGGTGATCTGACTGGCGGGTAGGTTGATGCGCTGCAGCTCGTCGCCGGCCAGGTTGAAGCGGCGCAGGCAGCCACCGCCCCAGAACGCCACCCACAGATGGCCTTCGGCGTCGAAGGTCATGCCATCGGGTTCGCCCTCTTCAACCGCAAAGCGCTTCCACAGGCTCTTGCCTTGCAGCTGGCCGTTGGCACCCAGGGTGTAGCGGTAAATGCTGCGCAGCAGGCTGTCGGTGTGCAGCATCACCGTGCCATCGGCCGAAATCGCCGGGCCGTTGGCGATGTGGATGTTGCGCTCGGCAATCTCGATGCGGCCGTCGGGGTGCAGGCAGGCCAGCTGGCCCAGCGGCTGCTGGGGGTTTTCATGGTGCATGGAGCCGGCCCAGATGCGGCCGGCGGGATCGGCCTTGGCGTCGTTCAGGCGCAGGCCCGGCTGGTCGGGGTGCGGCGAGCCCAGGCGCTCGATCTTCAGCTCGGGCTCCAGGGTCAGGCGCACAAAGCCCGACTGGAAGCCGGCCACAAAGGCCTGGCCATCGGCACAAGGCACCAACCAGCCCACCTTTTCGGGCACGAGCCAGGTCTGGCGGGTATCGGTGCTGGGCGCCCAGGCGTGCACTGCCTGGCCCAGGATGTCGACAAAGAAGAAGCGTGCGCTGGCGGCATGCCAGAGCGTGCCCTCGCCGAGTTGCAGGTTCGCGGGCCAGATGGGGGTGGCGGTACAGGGCAGGGGCATAGTGCGCAGGGTGCTACAGTTTTCAACTACTAAAAAGATAGCTGCCAGCGCATATTGAATATGCGCTGGCAGGCTGTTTAATTAGTGGTATTTTGGCTCTAAAACAAGAATTCAGGCCTCAGGTCCAACCCGCATCCACCACGAAGTCCTGGGCGGTGACCATGCTGCTGTCGTCGGCCGCCAGGAACAGCGCCATGTTGGCGATGTCGGCACCGACGATGCGGCCGGGCAGGCACTGGTTGTCGTCCATGGCGCGCTCGCCTTCGGCGTCGACCCACTGGGTCAGCTGCTTCTCGGTCATGATCCAGCCGGGGGTCAGAGTGTTGACGCGGATGTTGTCCGGCCCCAGATCCCGCGCCAGGCTGCGCGACAGGCCTACCGTGGCCGACTTGCAGGTGGCGTACACCGGGTAGCCCTTGCCCTTGATCTTCCAGCTGGTCGAGCCTAGATTGACGATGACCCCGCCGCCCAGGCGCCGCATACCCGGCACCACGGCCTGCACGGCGAAGAAGTGCGGCCGCAGGTTGACGGAGACGCGCCAGTCAAAGTCGTCCGGCGTCACGGACATGATGTCGTGGCGCTGGTCGTTGGCCACGTTATTGACCAGCACGTTGATGTCGCCATGGGCGCCGGCCGCTTGGGCAATCGCCGCCTGCAGCGCCGCCACATCGGAGGCTTCGCTTTGCAGGAACAGCGGCGTAGGGCCCACCGCGCTGGCCTCGGCCACCACTTTGGCGGCCGACTCGGCATTCCGGCCAGTGAACGCCACCTTGGCGCCCTGGCGGGCAAAGCCGACCACGATGTCGGCACCGATGCCCGAGCTGCCGCCGGTGACGAACACGCTGCGGCCCTCCAGGCTGGGGTAATGTGCGGTTTTCAAAGCAATGCTCCTTGGTCTGTCTGAATAAAAAAACGCGTGCCTGCTCAGCCCTCTGAGGCAGGCACGCTGGAGAATGAATAAACAAGAGCCGACTCGGGGTGCATCACCGGCACTGGCCAGCCCACCTGGGCCAGTTCCTCGCCCTGCACCCGCCCGCCGCCGCTGCGCAAGGCATCGCCCCACACGTCAGGCGCATCGCCGCGCGCCCGTGCCTGGCCGGCACTGCCCAGCAGGCGCGCCTGCCAGGCCCCGCTACCGGCCAAGGACGGCAGGCGCAGGCCGGGCTGGTAGCTGTAATTGGGTGGCGAGACGGTGAACACGCCGAGCACTGCCTGCCCAGCCGTCTGGACCAGCCACCAGACCACGCCATCCACCGTGCGGCCCTGGCTGAAGCGGCCGCTATGCAGTACCTCGCGCAGCGACTTGTGTAGCGCGATCCAGTGCGCCAGGGTGGCGCGGTCGGCCTCGCCCAGTTGGCGCACATCGGCCTCTACGCCCATGTGGCCAAAGCAGGCCACGGCGCAGCGGAAAGCCATGCTCTGGCTGCGGCCGGTGGCATGGGCCGGGGCCGGGCCGACGTGGCTGCCCATCAGCTCCAGCGGGAATAGGCGCGCGGCGCCGCTCTGTATCGCCACCCGGGATACGGCGTCGTTGTTATCGCTGGTCCACAGGCGCTGGGTGTGGCGCAACATGCCCAGGTCGGCACGGCCACCGCCGGACGCACAGGTTTCAATTTCCAGCTGCGGATGGGCGGCGCGCAGCCGCTCCAGCAGCGCATATAGGGCCGGGATCTGGCTGCGCATGGCCAGGCGGCCGTCCTGCCCCGCGGCGTGCGCAAAGATGCGGTTCATGTCCCACTTGAGATAGGCAATCGGGTGCGCGGCCAATACCGCGTGAAGCTTGTCGAACAGGTAGGCGCTGACCTCGGGACGCGACAAGTCCAGCACCAGCTGGTTGCGGCCCAGCACCAGTGCACGGCCTGCCAGCTGCAGCGCCCAGTCGGGGTGGGCGCGGAACAGCTCGCTGTCGGGGTTCACCATCTCGGGCTCGACCCACAGGCCGAACTCCATGCCCAGACTGTGCACATGGGCGATCAGCGGGCCCAGGCCCTCGGGATACTTGGCCGGATCGGGCCACCAGTCGCCCAGGCCGGCGCGGTCGTCCTTGCGGGCCGGAAACCAGCCGTCGTCCAGCACAAAACGCTCTACGCCCACGCTGGCCGCGGCCCGCGCCAGGTCGAACAAAACATCGGCCTGGTGGTCGAAGTACACCGCCTCCCAGGTATTCAGGTGCACCGGCCGGGCCCGCATGCGGCCGCCGGGCCACTGCAGCACCTGGCTGCGGATATAGCGCTGCAGCCGGGCGCTGGCGCCGTTCAAACCAGCTTTGGACCAACCCAGGTGCAGCAGCGGGGTCGCCAGGCTGGTGCCGGGTGCCAGCTGCACCTCGCCCGGGGCGAACCATTCGCCGGCTTGCAAATTCAGCCGGCCGTCGTCGGCGCGGTCCAGCGCGAAGCGGTGGTTACCGCTCCAGGCCAGCTGCGCGGCCACCACCTCGCCGGTGTGCTCTCCCGCATCGCTGGCCAGCACAAACACTGCAGGCGGCGCCTCGTGCGAACTGCGGCCGCTGCGGTTGTCGCGCTGCCAGCCCACCTGGGGCACGGCCTGCCGGGTCCATTGGAATTCATGCGACCACTGGCCGTGGAAGCTGCCCAGTTCCTGCAGCGCAGCCGGCATCGGTACGGTAGCGCTGGCCAGATGGTCGAGGGTGAGCGGCGTGCTACCGGTGTTGTGCAGCACGCTGTGCAGGCTGAGCACATCGCTGTCGGCGCACAGATGCAGAAAGAGCTGTACCGAGATGCTGGCAACCGCGTCCTCCAGCGTCAGCTGCAGGGTCTGCGGATCGGGCTGGGCGAAGCCGGTGGCGCGCAAATCTTGCACCGCGTCCAGGCCGGCGCGGTGCACGCGCAGCGCCGGCGCGCCCAGCTCGCCATTGCCAAAGCAGGGCAGCACGGGCAGGCCACCCAGGCGGTCCAACGTGCCCGGCGCCAGGCGCTGCAGCCGCGCCGCCGGCCAGGCATGCAGCAGTAGCGTATCTGGCAGCCGCGCGCCAAAATGCCGCCACACCGGCATCTGGCCGAGCGCAAATTCCAGCACCACCGAGACGTTCTGCCCATCCAGGCGCAGCAAACGGGACATCGCCATCAGCCCTTGGTGGCACCGAAGGTCAGACCGGCGATGAAGTGTTTTTGCATCAAAAAGAAGATCAGCACCGGCGGCATGGCAGCCACGATGGAGCCGGCCGACACCAGATGCCACTGCGCCACCCACATGCCGTTCAGCGACTTCAACCCGCCGGTCACCGGCATCGCGTGGTTGCCCTGGATCAGCACCGTGGCCCAGAAGTAGTCGTTCCAGATGAAGGTGAACACCAGTACCGCCAGCGCCGCCACCGCCGGGCGCACCAGGGGCAATACCACCTTGAAGAAGATCTGGATTTCTGACGCGCCCTCGACCCGCGCGGCCTCGATCAGCTCGCGCGGCAGCTCGCGGATGAAGTTGCGCATAAAGAAGGTGCAAAAACCGCTCTGGAAAGCGATGTGGAACAGCGCCAGCCCGGTGATGCTGTCGTACAGGCCCAGGCGCAGGCTCAGGTCGCGCACCGGCACCATCAGAATCTGGAACGGCACGAAATTGCCGCCCACGAACAAAAAGAACACCAGCAGGTTCAGCTTGAAGCGGTACACGCCCAGCGCAAAGCCGGCCATGCAGGCCAGCGTCACCGCGCCGATGACGGTGGGAATGGTGACCAGAAAGCTGTTGATGATGTAGGCCGCCAGCGGGGTCTTGCTGAACACCGCGGAGTAGTTCTCGACCAGCCGCCATTCGGTGGGCAGGCCCCAGTAGTTGCCGGTGTTCAAGTCAGCGGCGCCGCGAATCGAGGTAACCGCCACGGCAATGATGGGCAGCAGCCAGACCAGCATGGCCACGGGCAGGCCCAGGCGGTACAGCAGCTGGGTCGTGAGGCTGGTTTTTTGGATCGGGGTAGGGAACATTATTCGGTTTCCTGCTCTTGTTTGTAGACTCTACGCAGGACAAAAATGATGTAGACCAGCATCAGTAAAAACAGCACTGTGGCGATAGCTGTGCCATAGCCCATGCGGTAGCCGTATTCGCTCAAGGCCTTCTCATACATGTAGTAGGCGAGCACCCGCGACTGGCCGAAGGGCCCGCCCTGGGTCATGATGGAGACCATGTCGAAGCTGCGCAGCGAGCCGACCACGGTGACCACCACGGCGATAAAGGTGGCAGGGCGCAGCTGGGGCAGCACGATCTTCCACAGCATGGTCCAGCCCTTGGCGCCTTCCAGGCGCGCGGCTTCGATCAGGTCCGGGCGCAGGTTGTTTAGGCCGGTCAGGTACAGAATCATGCAGTAGGCGATCTGCGGGTACAGGCCGGCGATGACGATGCCGTAAGTGACCAAGGTGTCGTCTGACAGGATGGCGATAGGCTCCATGCCGAAGAAGCCCATCACGTGCAGCAGCACGCCGTTCGTGGGGTCGTAGAACCAACTGAACACCAGGCCGATCACCACCTGCGAAATCACGAACGGAAAGAAAAACAGCGACTTCGCCAGGCGGATGCCGAACACCTTCTGGTTCAACAACAGAGCCAGGCCCAGGCCCGCGGGAATCGCCAGCAAAAAGCCGAAGAACCAGATCACATTGTTCTTCAGCGCAATATAAAAGTCCTCGTCACCAGCCAGCTCTACGTAGTTGCCAAAGCCTATGTACTTGGGCGTGCCCAAGCCGTCCCAGTCGTAAAAACTCAGCGCGATCGACTCGAAGATCGGGCCGATCACGTACACGCCGAACATCACCAGCGCGGGCAGCAGAAACAGCCATGGCACCACGCTGATCTGGTGTTTGGACCACCAGCTGGCAGCGGGTGGGGCGAGTGGAGCAATGGGTTCGGAGGATGGGGTCATCATGCAGTTTCCTGACCGGGAGACCCTCACGAGCCTCCCGGGGCGGGATTACTTGTAAACGCTCTTACGCACCTTCTCCAGGCGCTCCAGGATCTTGGCGCGCTCGCCCGGCTTCACCATATATTGCTGAAAACCGTCCATGCCGGCCTTGGCCATTTCAGCCGGCGCATCGCGGTCATAGAACTGGCCCAGCGCGTAGGCGTTGGACAGCATGGAGAAGCCGGCCTTCAGGTAGGTGTCCATGGGCATCTTGGCGTCCTTGTTCACCGGCAACTGGCCCAGGATGGTGTTCATCTCGGCCTGCACTTCGGGCTTGGACAGGTAGGCCAGGAAGCGGCGTGCATCAACCTTGTTCTTCGCCTTGCTCGGGATGTGGAAGGACTCGGTAGGTGCGTCCTCCGCCTTGGGCAGGCCGGGGGTGATTTCCGGGAACTGCATGAAGCCGAGCTGGGCTTCGGTCAGGCCGGCTTCCTTCATCGGTGCCACCGCAAAATTACCCATCAGGTACATGGCTGCATCGCCCTTGATGAAGGCGGGCAAAGCTTCTTGCCATTTGTACGAAGCGTGGTTGGCCAGGTAGTAGCCGGGCTTGACCAGATCGTCCCACTTGTCGAACACGGCTTGCACGCGCTTGTCGGTATAGGGCACTTTGCCGGCCGTCAGGTCCATGTGGAACTCATAGCCGTTGACGCGCATGTTCAGGTAGTCGAACCAGCCGCCGGTGGGCCAGGTTTCCTTGGTGCCGATGGCGAACGGGGTGATCTTGTTGGCCTTGAGCTTGGCGCTGGCGGCCACCAGTTCGGCCCAGTTCTTGGGTTCGGCGATGCCCAGCTTGGCGAACAAATCCTTGCGGTAGTAGATGCCCCACTGGTAGTAGCTATAGGGCATGCCCCACTTTTTGCCGTTGATGGTCATAGCCGAGGAAGCCGACTTGAGCTTCTCGTTCAGGCCTTCCTTGGCCCAGACATCGGACACGTCTTCGAACAGCCCGGCGTTGACAAACGGGGCCATGCGGTTGCCCGCGTACCAGGTACACACGTCAGGCGCTTCGGCCGTCAAGAAGTTGCGGATCGAGGTCTTGTAGCCCTCGTGGTCGAACACGTTGACCTTAACCTTGACGTCGGGGTTGGCGGCTTCGAAGCCCTTCACCAGCGCCTCGAACGCGGCACGCGGTGCCGGGTCGGATGCGTCGTTGTTGAACACCAGCTCACCGGCCAGGGCCGACAGACTGCAAGCCAGTAGGGCCGCTGCAGCCAGCACCTGTTTGACGGGTTTGAACACCATTCTTTTGTCTCCTAAATATGCGTTTGAAACGCGTTGTACGGAAGCCCTAACGTGAAAGCTACAGCTTCCAGATCGACACGGCCTGGGGGGCCAGATCACGCGCACCCAGCAGGCACTGCGCGTGTGTTGCCGGTGCAAACTGCACCTCGGAACCCGAAAAATTCATCACGAACTGCAAGTCGCCGCAGCGGCGAGTCCGCACGTCCGGCGGCAGATCCTGCACAGTCAGCTGCGCAGCCTGGGCAGCCAGGCCCAGCACCCGGCGCCAGCCCGCGGCATCCAGCCAGCCGGCGGTGTACCAGGTGCTGCCGTTATGGGTCACAGCCGGGCGGTTGTCGGCAAACACGGCCACCGGGGCGGCTGTGGTGCAGGCCAGGTCTTCGCGCCAGCGGCTGGCTTCGGTATGGCCGCCATCGTTCCAGTGCACGCTGTCCACCAGGCCAGGCGGCAGGGAAGCGACGCGCTGCACCGTGACACCGGCCAGCTCGGCAAACGCGCCGGGCGGCATGTTGCCGGGGAAGGCCAGGGCCTCGCTCTTGGAGCCACTGCGCGGGCCCAGTACCACCTGGGCCTTGCTGCGGGCCAAGCGCGCGGCCAGGGCTGTGTCTTCGCGCAGGTGGGCGGGCAGCACCACCAGGGCGTAGCCATCGAGGTCGGCGCTGCTGGAAACGATGTCCACATCCAGCCCCATCTGGCGCAGCATACTGTAGGCGCGAAAGCTCAGTTCCACGGCATTGAAGTCCGCACCCTGGGGTTGGATCTTGGCCATCCAGATGCTGGTGAAGTCGAACACCAGGGCCACGGGCGCCTGCTGGTAGGTCGTCGGCAAATGGGCTTGCAGCTGGCGCAGTTCCTGGGCCACCTGGGTGGCTTCCAGGCCGCCTTGGTCCAGCGTGCGGTCGGGGCGGTTCAGGCCGGCGTGCATCTGCTCTTGGGCAAACGGCGCCTGGCGCCAGCGGAAGTAGCTGACCACCTCGGCCCCATGGGCGAAGGCCTGCCAGGTCCAGAGCCGCACCATCCCGTCCAGCGGCGCGGGGTTCCATTGGGCCCAGTTGACCGGGCCGGGCTGCTGCTCCATCACCCACCAGCGGCCCTTGCACATGCCGCGGTACAGGTCGTGGTGGAAGGACGCGATATCTGGGTGGCCGATGCGCGCGTAGTGGCGCTTTTCTTCGGGCGTGAGGAAGAAGTTCTGCGTGAAACCCAGCGGGTAGCTGTCCCAGGTGGCCACGTCCAGGTCGGCCGACAGCGTGTGGTGGTCGAACTCGGTGAAGAAACCCATGAAGTTGTGCACCACATCACGCCCCGGCGAGTGCTGGCGCAGGATGTCGACCTGGATGCGGTTAAACGCCACCACCTCGTCCGAGGCGAAGCGCTGGTAGTCCAGGCGCTGCGCGGGGGTGACTTCGGTTACCGTGCCCACAGGCGCATCGACTTCTTCAAAATTGCGGTACTCCTGGCTCCAGAACACCGTGCCCCAGGCCGTGTTCAGTGCGGTGATATCGCTGTAGCGCTGCTGCAGCCAGGCGCGGAAGCCCTGGCGCGCGGCTGCGCTGTAGCTGACCACGGTGTCGTGGCATCCGTACTCGTTGTCGGTTTGCCAGGCCACCACCGCCGGGTGCTGGCCATAGCGCTCGCCCAGAGCCGTGGTGATGCGTGCCGACTGGGCGCGGTAGCTGAGACTGGAGAAGCAGTAGTGCCGACGCGAGCCAAAGCCGCGCGTCTGGCCATGGGCATCCACGGCCAGCATGCCGGGGTCGGCATCGACCAGCCATTTGGGCGGCGTGGCGGTGGGCGTGCACATCACCACCTTCAGGCCGGCCGCATGCAGCGTGGCAATCGCACGGTCCAGCCACTCCCAGGCAAACACGCCGGGGCTGGGCTCGATGCGGCTCCAGGCGAATTCGGCAATCCGCACGTACTGGATGCCGACTTCGACCATGCGCCGGGCATCGTCTGGCCACCAGCTCTCGGGCCAGTGTTCGGGGTAATAGCAAACGCCTAATTTCATCTTCGGGGTTCCTTGGTTCAAGCCATGGCTGCCGACAGCAGCAAGTCTTCGTTGGCCACGGTGCGCTCCACCGCGCGGCCTTGCGCGTCAAACAAATGCAGGTGCTGCGGCGGCAGCGACACGGCCACGCGCTCGCCGGCGCGGGCGAACGCATTGCCCGGCGCCTTGACCACCCAAGGGTCGCTGGGCGTGCCGCTGTCCAGGTACAGATACGTGGATTCACCGAGTCGCTCCTGCCACTGCACGGTACGCAGCACGTGCTGGGTGGCGGTGCCGACTTCGGCGTCTTCGGGGCGCAGGCCCAGCGACACGGCACTGCCGACAGGCAATGCGCTGGCGTTGACACGGAGCTGCAGCAGCTCGCCCTGGGCCAGGCGCACCGTGGCCAGCTCGGTACTGGCCGATTCCAGTGTGCCGTCGATGAAGTTCATCTTGGGTGAACCGATGAAGCCGGCGACAAACTTGTTGCGCGGACGGTGGTACAGCTCCAGCGGCGGGCCGAACTGGGCCACACTGCCGTCGCGCTGCACCGCCTCGCCGGTATTCAGCAGCACGATGCGGTCGGCCAGGGTCATGGCCTCGACCTGGTCGTGGGTCACATAGACGGTGCTGGCCTTGCCAAAGTCGCGGTGGATCTTGGCGATCTCGAAACGGGTCTGCACGCGCAGCGCCGCATCCAGATTGGACAGCGGCTCATCGAACAAAAACACCCCCGGCTGGCGCACGATGGCGCGGCCGATCGCCACGCGCTGGCGCTGGCCGCCGGACAAGGCCTTGGGCAGGCGCTCCAGCAGCGGGCCGAGCTGCAAGATGCGCGCAGCCTCATTGACACGCTGCAGCACCTGGGCCTCTGGTGTCTTCGACAAGCGCATGCCGAAAGCCATGTTCTCGAACACCGTCATGTGCGGGAACAGCGCGTAGCTCTGGAACACCATGGCCACACCGCGCTGCGCGGGTTCCACGTCGTTCATCTTCACGCCGCCGATCAGCAGCTCGCCCTGGTTGATCGTCTCCAGGCCGGCCACCATGCGCAGCAAGGTGGACTTGCCGCAGCCGGATGGGCCAACAAAGACGCAGAACTCGTTCTCACCGATGTTTAACGACACATCACGGATCGTCGCGGGGTTGTCGCCATACGACTTGAAAACATTCTTCAGATCAATGCGTGCCATACGGGCGGGCCTTCGGAAATGGAGTGAGGCTGGCGCAGCACCCGCACCGCGGACACTGCGCTAATCTTTGGGAAAAAGTTAGTGGGAGTCGCGCGGTACGGCGGCGCCGCGGCAACCGACCAGGAAGTCCATGTCGGCACCCTGGTCGGCCTGCAGCACATGGCGGTGGTACATGCGCACATAGCCGGAGGCCGGCTCGGGCGGCGGCACCCAGGCGGCGCGGCGGCGGGCCAGTTCCTCGTCGCTCACATGCAGGTGCAGGCCACGGCCCGCCACGTCCAGCTCGATCTCGTCGCCGTCCTGCACCAGGGCCAGCGTGCCACCCGCTGCGGCTTCAGGCGCCACGTGCAAGACCACCGTGCCGTAGGCTGTGCCGCTCATGCGGGCATCCGAGATGCGCACCATGTCGGTAATGCCCTTTTGCAGCAGCTTGGGCGGCAGGCCCATATTGCCGACCTCGGCCATGCCGGGATAGCCCTTGGGGCCGCAGTTCTTCAGCACCATCACGCAGTTTTCGTCGATGTCCAGGTCCGGCTCCATGATGCGTTCCTTGTAGTGTTCGATGTTCTCGAACACCACGGCACGGCCCCGGTGCTGCAGCAGCTTGGCCGTGGCCGCAGACGGCTTGATGACCGCGCCCTGCGGTGCCAAATTGCCGCGCAGAATCGCCAGGCCGCCCTGCTCCACCAAAGGCTTGTCCAATGGACGGATCACCTTGTCGTTGAAGCACTCTGCGTGCTCGACGTTTTGCGCCTGGGTGCGGTTGTTGACGGTGATCGCGTCACCATGCAGCAGGCCGGCTTCCAGCAGGCGCTTCATCACCACCGGCAGGCCGCCGGCGTAGTAGAAGTCTTCCATCAGGTATTCACCCGATGGCATCAAGTTGACGATGGTCGGGATGTCCTTGCCCAGGCGATCCCAGTCGTCCAGCGACAGTGGCACGCCCATGCGGCCGGCGATGGCGATCAGATGGATGACCGCATTGGTCGAGCCGCCGATGGCGCCGCAGACGCGAATGGCATTTTCAAAGGCTTCGCGGGTCAGCACCTGCGACAAGCGCATATCGCGCTCGACCATGTCGACGATCATGCGGCCGGAGCGCTGCGCCAACTCCAGGCGGCGCGAATCAACGGCCGGAATCGCGGCATTGGTGGGTAAGGAAACACCTAGCGCCTCGACCATGCTGGCCATGGTCGAAGCCGTGCCCATGGTCATGCAGACGCCGGCGGAGCGCGACATGCAGCTCTCGGCCTGCATGAACTGCGGCAAGGTCATCTTGCCGGCGTTCACAGCCTCGGAGAACTTCCACACATGGGTGCCCGAGCCAATCGCTTCACCGCGGTAGTTGCCGTTCAGCATCGCGCCGCCAGACACCACCAAGGTCGGCAAATCGACGCTGGCCGCGCCCATCAGGGTGGCGGGCGTGGTCTTGTCGCAGCCGGCCAACAGCACCACGCCGTCCAGCGGATGGGCGCGGATGGCTTCTTCCACGTCCATGCTGGCCAGATTCCGGTACAGCATGGCGGTGGGGCGCATCAGGGTCTCGCCCAGCGAGGACACGGGGAATTCCACCGCAATGCCACCGGCCTGCAGCACGCCGTGCTTCACGCGCTCGGCGATCTGGCGGAAATGCTGGTTGCAGGGCGTGAGCTCGCTCCAGGTATTGCAGATGCCGATGACCGGACGGCCATCAAAGCTATCGTCCGGCAGGCCTTCGCTCTTCATCCAGCTGCGGTGGATGAAGTTGTCCTTGCTGGTGCCGCCAAACCAATGCTGGGAACGGCGTTTTTTGGGGGATTCGGTGGTCATGGATGGGCCTCAGGGGTCACAAAAGCGTGGAATTAATAAATCATACAAATGACTTTGCATTCTACGATCAGGGGAAACCCTTGAGAACCCGGCTTCAGACCTCCGGCACCACCTCCTCCGCCCGCACATCGGCCAGCATGTCGGAGCGCTGCATCAGCTCGCGCGTGTCCGACAGCATCACCGCCATGCGATGCAAGGCGCGCTGCGCATCGCCCATGCGGATGGCATCCAGCACCTTGCGGTGGTCGGGCAGCGCATCGTTAAAGCCCCCAGCTTTGCGCGCAGAAATCCCCAGCAAGGACTCGAGCGCGCTACCAATAATGGCTGCCAGCGGCACCAGCAAGGGGTTGTTGGTGGCCTGCAGCACCGCACTATGAAAAGCCAAGTCCGCCTCGACCCACTGGTTCACATCGGCAGCGTTTTCCATGGCCGCAAAAGCCGCCTCCAGATCCGCCAATTGGGCAGGGCTGCGGCTGCGCGCCGCCAGGGCGGCCGCTGCGGGCTCGATGATTTCGCGCATCTCGGTCAGGTGGCGCAAAAACTGCGCATCCGGCCCGGTGGCGCAGCGCCAGGACAGCACATCCGGGTCCAGCATGTTCCAGCTGGACTCGGGCCGCACCCAGGTGCCGACGCGCGGGCGCGACTCCAGCAAACCCTTGGCCGCCAGCACCTTGATGGCTTCGCGCAACGCGGTGCGGCTCACATCCAGCGTACGGCACAGCTCCTCCTCATTCGGAAGCAGCTCGCCTGCCGGGTAGGTGCCGCCCAGCACCCCATGGCCCAAGGCCTTGACCACCTGGCCATGCAGGTTGCGGCCGGTATAGGTGGCCGAGGTGTTTTGACTGGCTTTCGCGGGGACAGGGGACTTCATTGCGCATCACTCCAAAGCACGAAACCGTGTAATAAGCCCATAATAAATCATACAATCTCATAAAAACAGAGGCGACAAACACCATGGCACATTCTCATACCCCCTGGATCGGCGTGGACTGGGGCACGACCCACCGCCGCGCATACGCGCTGGACGCAGCCGGCCAGTGCAGCACCGAGGCATCCGACGACCAGGGCGCGCTCACTACCCGGGGCCGCCACGCCGAGTCGCTGGCCGCCTGGCTGCCCTCGCTGACCAGCAACGCCGACAGCCCGGTCGTCATGTCCGGCATGGTCGGCAGCGCGTTTGGTTGGGTCGAGGCCCCGTATCTCGGCCCGGAAGTCGCACTGGAAGCCATACCGCAGCACCTGGTCGCGGTACCCGGCCAGGCGCGGCGCCACATCGTGCCCGGCTACTGCGTACGCGATGCCACAGGCCAGCCCGACGTGATGCGCGGCGAAGAAACCCAGTTGTTGGGCGCAGTCGCCATGGGCTTGCGCGACGGCTGGTTTGTGCTGCCCGGCACGCACAGCAAATGGGTGCTGCTGCGCGACGGCCGCATTGAGCAGCTGCGCACCTATATGACGGGCGAGTTGTTCGCCCTGCTGTCGACCCACGGCACGCTGGCCGCAGCCGCCCAACCCGCTGGTACGGAACCGCTGTGGAGCCAGGCCGCGTTTGCCGACGGCGTGGCCGCGGGCGCGCCGGGCGCACTGGCCCACCAGCTGTTTGCCTGCCGTGCCCGCGTGGTCACCGGCACGATGCCGGCCAGCCAGGCCCAGGCCTACCTCAGCGGCCTGCTGATCGGCAGCGAGCTGCAGGACGTGCTGCGCGACCTGGACCCGCATACCGCGACTACCGACGGCCGGCCGCAATTCCATTTGATCGGCTCACCCGCCCTGGCCGAGGCCTACCAGGTCGCGGCCCGCCAGCTCGGCAGCGCGCTCACCGTGCTGTCGCCGCGCGAGGTGATCCTCAGCGGCTTCCATTACATCCAAACCCACGGAGCTTGACCATGCACGCACCCCACCCCCCTCTGGTCGCCATCCTGCGCGGCCTGGACATTGCTTCGGCCGAGGACGTAGGCCAGGCCTTATTCGACGCCGGCTTCCGCATCCTGGAAGTGCCGCTGAACCGCCCGGGCGCGCTGGAATGCATACGCCTGCTCTCGGCCATGGCCCCGGCCGACGCCCTGGTCGGCGCCGGCACGGTGCTGCGCACCGCCGATGTGGATGCGGTCAAAGCTGCCGGGGGCAAGCTGATCGTCTCGCCCAACTGCAATCCCGAGGTGATACGCCACAGCGCCGCCAGCGGCCTGTACAGCGCCCCCGGCATCGCCACCCCCAGCGAAGCCTTTGCCGCGCTCGACGCCGGCGCCCATGCGCTGAAGATATTCCCCGCCGAGCAGGTGGGCACCGCTGGTTTGAAGGCCCTGCTGTCGGTGCTTCCCAGCGGCACGCCGATCTGGCCGGTGGGCGGCATCACGCCCGAGAGCATGGCGGCCTGGGTCAAGGTCGGCGCTACCGGCTTTGGTATCGGCGGCCAGCTGTACGCGCCCGGCACACCGGCCGACCAGGTGCGCACGCGGGCCGCGGGCTTTGTCGCCGCCTGGCAGGCTTGCCAGCCGGGTTGAATTGATTTGCTATTGAATAAATAGCTACTGGCGCAGGTAATATCTGCGCTAGCGGCCTAAAAGGCTTAAAAATCCACCGACGCAATCGCGGCCCGCAGCACCTCGGCGGAACGCAGCAGCGCGGTGCGCTCGTCGGCCTCCAGCGCTGGCTCCAGCACCTGCAGCGCGCCGCCCGCCCCCACCACCGCGGGCAAAGACAAGGCCACGCCGAACAAACCCAGCGCGCCGGTCTGCACGCGGGTCACCGTCAGTACGCGGCGTTCGTCGCGCAGCATGCCGTGCAGCAGATGCGCGGTGACCAGGCCGATCGCGTGGTTGGTCGCACCCTTGCGCTGGATGATCTCGTAGGCGGCGCGGCGCACCTGCAGGGCGATCTGCGCCTCGTCGGCACGCTGCCAGCCCGGCCAGCTGCGTAGCGGCACACCGCCGACCTCGGCACCCGACCACAGCACCACCTCGGAATCGCCATGTTCGCCCAGCACCTGGGCGTGGATGGAGCGCGGGTCCAGCGCCAGCCGCTGGCCCAAGATCTGCCGCAGCCTCGCCGTGTCCAGCATGGTGCCGGTACCAATCACCCGTTCGGGCGGCAGGCCCGAAGCCTGGGTGAAGTCGTAGACCAGCACGTCGATAGGATTGCTGACGATGACCACGATGCCCTGGTAGCCGCGCAGCTGCAGCGCAATGCCGCGCAGTATGGCCAGGTTGTCGCGCAGCAGGTCCAGCCGCGACTGGCCGGGCGCGCCGTTCTTGCCGGCGGTGATGACGATGGCCTGGGTGTCCAGCATCTCGGCCAGCGACCCGGCGCGCACCGTGGCCGAGGGGTAGAACGAGGCGCCATGCGCCAGGTCCATGGCTTCGCCCTCGGCCAGGCCGTCGCGCGCGTCGAACAAAATCAGCTCCTGCGCCGCCCCGGCCTGCAGCACCGAAATCGCCACGCTGGCCCCGACCCAGCCGGTGCCGATGATGCCAATGGAAATGCGTGGGTGCATGGGGAGCCTTTTGCAAAGTTACTTCATCGATCGCGTGGCAGTAAGCCTTACTGCCCTATTGCATCTGCGGCAGGTTGCCTATGCGCACCAGCATCTCGGTGAACATCTGCATGTCGGCGTCCAGGTCGACCACTTCCTTGAACTCCTTGGCATTGTGCGCCGTGTACTTCTTGCCCGGCATGGCGGGGCCGAAGTTGATGGCATTGGGCATCAGCTTCGCGGTGGTGCTGCCGGCGGTGGGCACGGGCTTGGCCTCCAGGCCGGTGGTGTCGCCAAAGATGTTCAGCAGCGTGGCCAGCCACGCGCCCTTGGGGTCGCGCGCCATCCAGTCGCCCTGGTCGTAGCTGATCTCTAGCGGCGCCTGCTGGGCGCTGGACCAGGCGTTGACCTTGGCAGTCACCGCGGCCGTCAGCTCGGCTGGCGTGCGGCCGCGCGGCATGCGCACATTGGCAGTGACTTCCAGCTTGCCGTCTTTCTCGCGGATCAGGTTCGGCGAAAAGGTCAGCGGCCCCATGAAGTCGTCGCGGTAGCCCAGGCCCATCTTTTCGCCCAGGTAGCCGGTGCCGTACAGGTCGCCCAGGTACTGCACGGCCCGCGCGTAGTGGTTGCGCGCCAGTGGCACGCCAGACTCCTGCAGGAACAGCGCCAGGCGCGGCAGCGGGTTCACGCCTTCTTCGGGCCGCGAGCCATGCGCCGAGACGCCGACCACCTTGATGTCCACACTGTCCGCACTGCTGCTGATGGCAATGCTGAACGCGCCGCCCTGGGCACTGTACTTCTGCACAAAGGCGGCCTTGGCGGCTTCCAGCTGGGCCGCGACGGCCACCAGGTTGCCACCGCGCAACTGGGCTGTGGCGTTCTGCGGCACGGCATTGGCCGCGGCCGCGCCTGCCATGGCGACGATGGCCGTGCTGCTGGCATCGGTCGGCACCGCGGGGAAGAACACCTTGAGCGCGCCCGAGCCCTTCTCGGCCACCACGGCCGGGTACTTGCTGTCGAGCACGATGTTGTAGTTGGGCAGCGGGTTTTGCGCGCGGTAGTACTTCATCGCGTCGCCGCCGGTTTCCTCGGTGGTTTCGACCATCAGGCGGATCGTGCGGTCCAGCGGCAGGCCGCTGTCCTTGACGGACTTCATCGCATACAGCACGGCGGCAATCGAACCCTTGTCGTCGATGGTGCCGCGGCCGTACAGGTAGCCACCGACGCGGGTCAGCTTGAACGGGTCGAGCTTGGTGCCGTCGTCCAGCACCCATTCATCGGCCACCACCGGCACCACGTCGGCATGGGTCAGGATGCCGAATTCCTCCTGGCCACGGCCGGCCAGCTTGATCTCGAAAATCCGGTTGTCCACATTGCGGTACTGCAGGCCGAAGTCTTTGGCCATGGCCTCCAGCAGCGTGCCGAAGGCGATGGTGTTCGGATTCTGGTGCGGTGGAATCTTGTCGTCGCGCACCGTCGGGATGGCCACCATCTGGGCGATGGAGGCAATCACCGCCGTCTGGTTGTGCAGCCGGTTGTACAGACCGAGCAGGCGGCTGATGTTGGTCAGCGCGTCGCCGGTCAACACCGCCTTGGCCCGGTAGGCCGCTACATCCGCTTGCAGCCAGGGGTTGGCCTGGGCTGCAGCCGCCAGAAAGGCGTTGAAGTCCGGCGCGGGCTGGGCCTGCTGGGCTGCGGCAAAGCGGTCGAGTGCGGGCTTCTGCAGGGTCTCGGCCTGCGCGGCGGGCATCCAGGCGAGGGCCATGCTCGCACACAAAACGGCCAGGGAAAATCGTTGCATCTCAGTGCCTCTTGATCGAAGGAAAAAGGGCTGTGGGCGCGGCCCGCAGACAGCCAAGGATGTTACGCCGGCCAGCGGTAGCCGAGCACGCTGGCCAGCGGATAGCTGTTTTCGCACACGCAGTCCAGCTGGTTGCCGCCCAGCAGCACGATCTGCCCTGCTTCATGGCGCAGGTAGAAGCCCACATGGCCTTTCCAGCCCGTCGGGTCGTCGCGGGTCAGCACCACGATGCAGCCGGGCACCGGCTGGTCCAGGGCTTTGCCCCAGTCCAGCCAGGAGCGCGCCAGCGCCGAGCCGGTGCCGGTGATGCCGACCTGGGCCAAAGTCCAGTTGACGAAAGACGAGCACCACGAAGCCTTGTCGTCGTAACCGGCGATGTTGGTGAGCGCGTGGTATGCGGTGACGCGCGGATTACTCTGGCCCGGCGCGAAGGTGTGCACGCCGATTTCGGTGCGGGCCACGGGTATCCAGGCGGGTTCGGCCGGCATCTTAGAACGTGTTTTCGGTAAATTTGAGACTGCTCCCAACGCCAGCAACCTCTAGCTATTGAACAACGACTGAGAACAAATCAGTCCCCGCCTCACCCGCCGCATCTATCACGTCCAATGCAAAAACGAATCGGGTCCCACGAGCGACATTGCTTCCAACTTTCACACGCATGTAATCACCATCGTCAGACAAAACCATCGCAGACAAATCATTGGACGCTCCATAGACCAACCTCCAAACCTTTGTATCCAGCCTGCGGGTCGATGTTGAATTAATAGAAGAAAGCGAAATAAAGCCACCGCTCACAACTTGATTCGAACCTGATATTTTTGCAACTGGAATATTTGAGGGTTGGTGATTCAGCCAAATTCGCGCATAGCTGGAATTTTCCTCGACAATTCCCAGCACCACACAATTGATACGTAAAAATGCGGACATGCTTCGTATATTTCCAACATCGTTTGGATCTCGATCCAAATCACCAATCAGCAAGTTCCCAATTTGATGCCCGCATGCGGCGCCAGATCCAACATTATCCATTGCGATTGAAGAAATATCATCAAAGGCCTCAAATCCGCCACCTGTACCAAAATCCCAATACTCCCCCGCAGCCAAAGTACTCCCTTTGGGGCTCATCAATGCCACGTTATATCTCCCAACATTCCCTGATGAACTCAACCCTTCAATTGCCACATTGACACGCTCAATAGTTTGATTTTCATAAACCGAACCCAAACTCAAATATTTAGGAACATAGAATTTTGCACTCGAGTCGTAAAAATTATTATCAGACCCCAAACCATCGCCGCGCGCAATAAAACCCTTCCCCCAAACTTCAAATTTACTCTGCTTATCCAAGTTTGATTTCATGATCACGGATACAACGTCACTTGACGTCAACCCACTTTCCGTCTCAACGGTTAATTTCAGCTTGGAAATTCCACCTCCATTTGGCAATAATGGGGAATAAGTTTTACAAATCAATTGCGCACATTGACTCAAATCCAAACTCGGCCCAGACTCTTGCGTCCAATGCGCCTTGACAATCTTGGACGCAGGACTCCAAGAGCGGCTTCCATCCAAAACCAATAACTTACCCTCGCCAGTACCAACGTCGGCTCCAGCAACCGCAAAAACCTGTTGCAGTACCGATGGAACTGTTGAGTTGTAGCGAACCACTCCTTGCAATTGATTGTCGCCTCCGCCGCAGTTATACGAAAAATCTGCCGCAAAGTTCAACACACGACCATTTCCATCAATACCTACCTCATGTAAATAATAAGCATTAATACCGGGAGAGCACCCTCTACCCGGAGTGGTCACCACCATTCCAGGATAAAGACCATCAAGCAACCATGCGCTAGTGGCAACTTTATTAAGCCCCAGCTTATACTCATATGCTCCTCCCTGCGTCGAAGGATCACGATAAATAGTCGGCAATGTTCTATTGGGTAAAAATTCAACTTCATTGCCACCAAAACCAATTTTGATGGACTTATACAATGAGACTGCCAGCGGCTGATACGAGGGAGTTTCTGAATATATAAGCTGATTTGAAGTTAAATACTCAAATATTGAGCCATCCCCTCTTAGCCAGAAAACATTTTTTGAACTAGTTGTACTGGGTGGTCTCGGAGCTGGTGGAAATCCGCCAGTTCCAGTTCCAGTTCCAGTTCCAGTTCCAGTTCCAGTTCCAGAGGTATTTAGGGGCGGAACAATGCCTGATAAAACGGCACCGGTTGAGGCCCCAACGCGAAGATCATCAATTGTTTTTCCCGCAGTGACCATTGCCAAGCCAAGAGCGTCCAACACTTTGTCATTAGCATCCCCCACTACAAACACTCCGCTCATAGGATCAATAGTGGAGGATGCCCCGGCAATAGCGGCTATTTGCGTAGCCACATACGATTTGGCCGCAGCAAGCCCGCTATTAATAGATGCACCCTGTGCAGCAGAAAAGCTGCCGAATGCAACAGCAGGACTGCCTGCCAGGACTCGAGACAAAACCAACTCCGTAATCGGAGAAATGTTGACGCGACCAGATGCAGTGGCAAAACTATGCAGTGTCACAGAAGGGGAACCGCCACTCACTTGCAGCATACATGGCGGCAAATGTGTCGCCGTCAATGCCAACGAAAAGGCACCGCTTGAATCCGTTGTTCCGCTAAGGGCTGGGCCACTGACACAGTGCGCCACAACACTTCCATTTGCAATAGCAGCGCCTACAGCGGCAACCCCAGAAAGCGTGCTTGGGGCTTCAACGTTAGAAACTCCGCCACCGCCACCGCCACCGCCACCGCCACCGCCACCGCCACCGCCACCGCCACCACAAGCAACGAGCAGAAAAGCACTAATGGTTACTGTAAATATTTTCATTGATATGTAATTTTTTATGTCCACTCTTTGCATGTTATGTCACACGAGATAGCGGCCAACAAAAAACATCGCATCAATGAATGAAGCATGGCGGCATCACATCCGACTCCACGCCAGCCGATGAAAAGTCAACATTCAAAGCAGCATTGCGACGAGGCCCGGTCCCAAGTGGATGGGGTCACGACAAACTTAAAACCCGATCCCGTACGCGTGACCAAGTCAAAAATATCGCGGGGTTCCAGTCAATATGACAGAGCGGTACCCATCGAGCTAGTTGAATCACATGTCGCGGCTGGCAGCCACAAGATATTTGGGTAGAGAAGGGCTATTGCAAATGGTGCTACGGACGGCATCAGAACAGCCCTTGCGGCACCTTGTCCGCCTTGTCTTCCACCGGGTTCGCGGCCAGCCAGTTGGCCGGGTACTGGCGCATGAATTCCTTGGCCTTTTCGATGCGCACCGTCAGCCAGGCATCCACCGCGCCTTCGTTCAGGATCACCGGCATGTGCCGGTCGTTGCCTTCGGGGCCGTAGCGGCGCATCAGGGCGTGGTTGTTGGCGTTGATGGTCAATAGGGTGTAGCTGAGGAAGGGCACGCCGTCCGGCCCGGTCCAGCTGGCCCACAGCCCGGCCACGCCCATGGGCTTGCCATCGATGCGCGAGATGCGCGTGGGCACGGCTTTTCCGCTGCGCCAGTCGTCCACAAAAAACGCCTGCATGGGCACGATGCAGCGCTGGTTTTGCAGCCAGGCATCGCGGAAATTCTGCGTGGTGCTGGCCGTCTCTGAGCGCGCATTCACCAGCTTGGGCGCACGCAGCTTACCGTCGGACGCCGACTTGACCCAGTGCGGCACCAGACCCCATTGGGCGGGCAGCAGTTCGCGGGTCGGTGGCGCATCGCCCTCGCCGGACACCGGCCGGATGCAAAACCCCGGCTTGCGCGGCCACATATGGCGCTCGCCTACAGCGGCAGGCGGTTCGACGTTGAAGGCGTCGCGGTAGGCAGCGGCTTGCTGCAGAGATTCGTAGTGGGTGGTCATGGGGGGATGGTAGCGCTGCGCCATCCCGGACAATAGCCCCATGTCCACCCTCTCCCATTTGCTGATTCCCTTCGCCGCCAGCGACTCCGAAGGCTGCCGCGCTGCGCTGGCCACCCTGCGCCTGCCCCATCTGGAGCGGCTGCTGGCGCGCCTGACGCCCACCACCCGCGACAGCGGGCCGGAAGACAGCCTGTCGCCGCCGCACGAACGCGCGCTGGCCCGGCACCACGGCCTGGCCGCTGCCGACGGACTCATCCCCTGGGCCGCTTGGCGGGCCTCGCAGGCTGGGCAGGACGGCGCCTGGGCCTTCATTACCCCCTGCCACTGGCAGGTGATGACCGACCACATCGTGATGGCCCGCCCCGACACCCTGGGCCTGGATGAAGCCGATTCGCGCGCCGTGCTGGCCGCGGTGCGGCCGTATTTCGAAGAAGACGGCATCGCGCTGGAATACGCCCACCCCACGCTGTGGCTGGCGCGCAGCGAGATCTTCCACGGCCTGGCCACGGCCTCGCTGGACCGCGTGGTCAGCGGTGTTGGCAGCCGCAATGTGGACGACTGGATGCCGCCCACTGCCCAGGGCGGGCCGCTGCGGCGGCTGCAAAGCGAGATGCAGATGCTGCTCTACACCCACCCGGTGAACGACGCCCGCGCCGAGCGCGGCCTGCTGCCGATCAACTCGTTCTGGGTCAGCGGCAGCGGTGCCCTGGCCGCCCCACCGCCGCCGGTGGCCGCCCCCCGCATGCCCCTGGCGCTGCTGCACGCCGCCCAGAATGAGGACTGGGCCGGCTGGACCACCGCCTGGCAGCAGATCGACGCCGAAGACTGCGCGGCCCTGCTGGTGGACGTAGAACAAGGCACGCAGGTACAGCTGACGCTGTGCGGCGAACGCAATGCCCAAAGCTTCGAGGCCGCGCCACGCAGCTTCCTACAGAAAATATCAAGCATTTTTAGCCGCCAGCGCTTATCCGCTGTGCTGGAGCAGCTATGAAAATTACAGCACGCGATATTCCCCCGCGCGCCGTCTGGGCGCTCGAACAGGCCGGCGTCCATCCGCTGCTGGCGCGCCTGTTCGCCGCCCGCGGCGTGGCCGACAAGGACGCGCTGGACGACGGCCTGGGCCGCTTGCTGTCGCCCGCCAGCATGCTGGGCACGCAGGCCGCGGCCGTGCTGCTGGCCGACGCCATTGCTGCCGATAAAAAGCTCTGCATCGTCGCTGACTACGACTGCGATGGCGCCACCGCCTGCGCCGTCGGCCTGCGCGGCCTGCGCCTGCTGGGCGCCAAACACGCCGACTACATCGTGCCCGACCGCGTCACCGACGGCTACGGCCTGACCCCCAGCATCGCCCGCCGCGTCAAGGACAGCGGCGCCGACATGCTAGTCACCGTGGACAACGGCATCGCCAGCCTGGAAGGCGTGGCCGAGGCCAAGGCGCTAGGCCTGCAGGTGCTGGTGACCGACCACCATCTGCCCGCGCTGAAAGACGGCCAGATCGTGCTGCCGAATGCCGACGTGCTGGTGAACCCGAACCAGCCGGGCTGCACGTTCGAGAGCAAGTCGATTGCCGGTGTCGGCGTGATGTTCTACGTGCTGCTGGCGCTGCGCGCCGAGCTGCGCAGCCGAGGCGTCTTCACGGCCGAAAACCAGCCCAAGCTGGACCCGCTGCTGACCCTGGTAGCCCTCGGTACCGTGGCCGACGTAGTAAAGCTGGACGCCAACAACCGCCGCCTCGTGGCCCAAGGGCTGAAACGGCTGCGGGCGCAGGCACAACCTGCGGGACTAGCTGCGTTATTTGTAGCAGCGGGGCGCCAGGCCAAGGTCGCCACCACCTTCGATTTCGGCTTTGCGCTGGGCCCACGCATCAACGCCGCCGGCCGCCTGGCCGACATGACCTTGGGCATCGAATGCCTGCTGACCGACGACCCGGCGCGCGCCACCGAACTCGCCACCACGCTGGACAAGATCAACCGCGAACGCCGCGAAATCGAAGGCGGCATGCGCGACCAGGCGATGCTGGTGGCCGAGTCGTTGTTCGATGAATCCGAAGAGCCGCCACCGGCCGTCTGCGTGTTCGACCCGGACTTCCACGAGGGCGTGGTCGGCATCGTGGCCTCCCGGCTGAAGGACAAGCTGCACCGCCCGATCTTCGTCTTCGCCGCCAGCAAGGCCCCGGGCAAGGAGCATGAACTCAAGGGCTCGGGCCGATCGATCCCCGGCTTCCATCTGCGCGATGCACTCGACCTGGTGGCCAAGCGGCACCCGGGCGTATTGCTGCGCTTTGGCGGCCACGCGATGGCGGCCGGCTGCACCGTGCACGAAGACAACTTCGAGCAATTCGAACAAGGCCTGCAGCAGGTGGCGCTGGAATGGCTGGACGCCGCCACCTTGACGCGGCGACTGGAAACCGACGGCCCGCTAGCGCCCGAATACCGCCGCGCCGAACTGGTCGACGTGCTGCACAAAGAGGTCTGGGGCCAGGGCTTTGCGCCGCCGACATTCAGCGAAGAAGTCGAAGTGGTGTCGCAGCGCCTGGTCGGCGAAAAGCATTTGTCGCTAAAGCTGAAGCACCAGGGCCAGCCAGTGGACGGTATCTGGTTCGGCCACACCGAGAGCCTGCCGGCCCGGGTGACCCTGGCCTTCCGCCTCGACGTGAACGAGTGGCAGGGCCAGCGCCGGGTGCAGTTTCTGGTGGAAGCCGCGGAGCTTTAGAAGCCCAATAAATTTCAGGCTTGCGCCGCCTGCGCCAGCAACTTGTCCATCCGCCGGGCCACTTCGGTCTCGATCTTGTCCTGGAACGCGCTGAACAAGAAGCCCAGCTCGGCGTCCAGCACAAAGCGGTCTTCGGTGACCTGCACCGTGCCGCTCACACCGGCGCGCGCAAAGGAAATCTCGTCGCAGCTCGCGCCCTCGACATAGGTGCAGCTCAGGCCCAGCCGGCTTTCAGCTTGCTCCAGCCATTCGTTGGCGAGCTTGCGTGCGGCAGGCAAGCCCAGGGTATGTTCACGCTGCATATGGATGTCGGACACTCAAAATCTCCTGTGGGAAATGGACATGGCCCAGGCGGCACCCGACCAGCGGGATAGCGCACATCCTAGGGAAGTTACGGGCCGGATCATGCCAGTCTAACGGCAGCAAGCCGGGCACAATGGTGACACCATTTCCAAAGGAGGCTCCATGATCTACAAATTCAAATCCAAGGCGGACGGCGACCTTGTCATGCTCGAACCGAATGGCCGCCAGATACTGGATATTCTGGGCAAGACCACCGGCGCCCACGGCATCATCCTGCCTGCCGAAATCCCTGGCGCGATCAGCGCGCTAGAGGCGGCCATCGTGCAAGACAACGCCGCCCGCCGGGCCGCTACCGCCGAGGCCAAGGCCCATGAAATGGACAGCGTCACACTGCAACAGCGCGCCAAACCCTTCATCACCATGCTGCAACGCTGCGCTCAGGACAACGTCGAAATCGTCTGGTAAATAAAAAAGCCGCTGGGCCTCGCGGCGCAGCGGCTTTTTGCAACACAACGCAGTTAGTCCGCGTACACGCCCGCAGCCTTGATGATGGGGCTCCACTTGGCGATTTCAGCCAACACGTATTTCTTGTGCTCCGCCGGTTCCACGCGTTTGTCGTTCACCACCACCGCGCCCAGGCCTTCTTGTTTCTTGATGAAGTCTGGATCTTTCAGCGCCACTTTCAATGCCGCGTTGAGCTTGGCCAGTACGTCCGGTGGCGTGCCTTTGGGGGCATACAGGCCGTGCCAGATGGTGACTTCAAAGTCCTTCAAGCCCAGTTCCTGCAGCGTGGGCAGATCCTTCAGGGCCGGGGTCGTCAGGCGCTTGCTGCTCGCCACGGCAAACGCCTTGACCTTCTTGGCTTCGATCTGGCCCGAAGTGTTGGTCGTCTGGTCACACATCAGATCGATCTGGCCGCCGATCAGGTCGGTCATCGCCGGGGCCGCACCTTTGTAGGGCACGGTGGTCATGTCGGACTGCAAGGCGCTCTGGAACAACAGGCCGCACAAATGCGATGCCGAACCCACACCCGCATTGCCCAGATTCACCTTGCCCTTGTTCTGCGCCAGCCAGGCGGTCAACTCTTTGTAGTTATTGGCCGGCATGCTGGGCTTGGTCACCAGGGTCATGGGCACTTCATTGACCATACCGAGGTATTCAAAGTCGCTATCCACCTTGAAAGGCAGGTTGCGCACCAGCCCAGGCATGGTCGCCATGCCGATGTGGTTCAGCAGCAAGGTATAGCCATCGGGCGTAGCCCGTGCGACCTTGGCGGAGCCGATCGAGCTACCTGCACCGGCGACGTTGTCCACCACGATGCTGACACCGCCCAGGGGCTTGCGCAAGGCTTCGGCCAGGTCACGGGCTACCCGGTCGGTAGGGCCGCCAGCCGAGAACGGCACGACGATGCTGACCGGCTTGCTGGGGAAATCGGCCGCCTGGCTGCACACAGCGACAGCCGCCAATGCGACCAAGGTAACTAGTTTTTTCATGGATGCTCCTGTTGAACTGGGGCGATCATAGCCAAGCCCCTGTGTTTCAGCGTATGGGAAACCACGTAGGCCGGAGCATGGGAAATCACCTAGTCCGGGCAGAAAAATCAGACCGTTTCCTCGAATTCTGGTTCTGATTCCGGCGCCTCACTTGGCTTGATCAGCATCACCGGCACCTTGGCCGCATGCAGCACCTCGTGCGACACCGAACCCAGCAGCGCGCTGCGCAGGCTGCCCTTGTCGCGCGCGCCCATCACCACCATGTCGCAGGCAAAGCGCTCCACGATGTCGATCAACGTATGCGCCGGATCGCCGGTGGCTACCTCGGTGGCGTACGGAATAGCCGCATGCCGCAGCAAGGCCTCGCCGGCCTTCAGCGCCTTGGCGCCGGCCTGGGCACTGGCCCGGGCAATCAGTGCCGGGTCGGCCGCCATCACCATCTCATACAGGTGCGCGGGCTCTTGCACATTGGCCAGCACCACCTCGGCCTGCAGGCCCTGGCGCACCATGCTGATGACCTGGCGCACGGCCTGCAGCGACACCTCGGAGCCGTCTAGGGGTAACAAGATCTTCATGGCGTATTCTCCCGGGGTTTGAATACGGCCAGCATAGGCCAATTTTCCCCCTCCGCCCGAAGATTCCCGCATGCCCCAACTGATTCTGATCCCCGGCCTGGCAGCCGATGCCGAGATGTGGTTGGACCAGCTCGCCGCCCTGCCGCCCCGCTGGCGCACCGCGGTGACCGACGTGCACGCCCGCCACGGCGACATTGCGGCCATGGCCCAGGCGCTGCTGCAAGAACATGCGGGCGAACTGGTGCTGTGCGGCGCCTCCATGGGTGGCATGGTGGCCATGGAAGCCGCCCGCCAGGCGCCGCAACGGGTCCGCGGCCTGGCCTTGCTGGGTACCGGCGCGCGGCCCGAAAGCGCACTGCACCGGCGCCAGCGCGAAGGCGCTATCCAGATGTTCGAGCAAGGCCGGGTGTCGGAATTCGTGCGGGCCAGCGCCTCCCTGGCCTTCTCGCGTGAGCAGGCAGGCAACAAGGCCTTGACCCGGCGCTACAAAGACTTGGTGCTGCGCGCCGGCACGGCCCAGTGGATACGCCAGAACCGCGCCATCATGGACCGGCCCGACGCCCGCCTGCACCTGGCCCTGGTGCGCTGCCCGACCCTGGTGCTGTGCGGCGAATCCGATCTGCTGACGCCACCTGCGCTGTCGCAGGAAATCGCCGCGCTGGTGCCCGGCGCCGAGCTGCAATTGCTGCCCCAGTGCGGCCATATGCTGACCATGGAGCAGCCGGAGGCCGTGAATGCGGCGTTACTGGCCTGGCTGACCCGGCTGGGCCGCTAGGCTGCGCACTTTGGCGTCCAACTGCTGCTGCACGAAGGGCGAAACAAACTTGTGCACCTCGCCGCCCAGCAGGGCGATCTCGCGCACAAAGGTGCTGGACACGAACTGGTAGCCGTCGCTGGGCGTCAGGAACACGGTTTCCACGTCCGGCATCAGCGTACGGTTCATGCCGGCCAGCTGGAATTCGTAGTCGAAGTCGGTGACCGCGCGCAGGCCGCGCACCATGGCCTTGCCGCCGCGCGCCACCACGAAGTCGCGCAGCAGGCCCGAAAAGCTCTCCACCCGCACCTGCGGATAGGCCTTGACCGATTCGCGCACCATCTCCATGCGCTGCTCCAGGCTGAACAGAGTCTTCTTGTGGTGGCCCGCCGCTACGGCCACGATCACCTGGTCGAACAGCTGGGCCGCGCGGCGCACCACGTCCTCGTGGCCCAGGGTCATGGGGTCGAAGGTGCCGGGGTAGACGGCCAGAACCGGCGGATTCATGCAGCTTCTCCGGCGTCTGCGCCCAGGGCTTGCAGCAGATGCGCATGCACAGCGCCGGCCTTCAGGTAGCGGTAGACGTGCAGGCCGAACGGGGCCAGCAACTCATCGGTCCATTTGCTCGGGCCTTCAAGGTAGATGAAGCCCTTGGGCTGCAGCGCCTTGGCCGCGGCGCCCAGCGCCGGCTCATACAGGCCGGATTCGAACGGCGGGTCCAGAAACACCAGGTCCACGCTGGCCAGTGCCAGCTGGCGCAGTGCCGCCACGCCATCGCCGCGCTGGATCTGGGTGCTGCCGGCCTGCAGCTTGATCTGCGTGGCTTTCAGCTGGGCCACCAGCGCCGGGTCTTGTTCAAAGATATGCACCTCGGCCGCGCCGCGCGATGCCGCTTCGAAGCCCAGCACGCCGGTGCCGGCAAACACATCCACGCAGCGCCAGCCGCCCAGGTCCTGGCCCAGCCAGTTGAACAGGGTTTCGCGCACCCGGTCGGGCGTGGGGCGCAGGCCGGGCTTACTGGCCACGGTGAGGCGAATGCGCTTCCACTGACCGCCGATGATGCGGATCTCCCCAGGTTTCCCACCTACGGGGTGCGGGTCTGATGGGCGGGGTTTGCTCTTCTTGACTGCTTTTTTGGGGGGACGTTGCAACGTGCTCATGGGTTTTCTCCGACCACCACGGTGGCCATTTTTTCGGGTTGCAAGATACGCTGGAAAGCCAATTGGATGTCGGCTTGCGTCACGCGTTCGATCTGCTGGGTCCAGTGGTCCAGGTAGTCCAGCGGCAGATGGTTCCAGGCGATGTTAGCTACGTTGTCCAGCAGTTTGCGGTTGCTGTCGATGCGCAGCGCAAATCCGCCAGCCAGATTGTCCTTGGCGGCCTGCAGCTCGGCGGCCGTCGGCCCCTCGGCCACAAACCGGGCCAGCACCTGTTTCGCCACCTGCACCGCCTGCGCGGCCTGGTCGGGCCGGGTTTGCAAGCCGATGGTAAAGGCCCCGGCGTGCAAGCCCGGGCCGAAGCCGCTGTAGACGCTGTAGCTCAGGCCGCGCTTTTCGCGCACCTCGCTGGTCAGCCGCGAACCAAATCCGCCACCGCCCAGGATGTGGTTGCCGACCAGCAGCGCAAAAAAGTCCGGGTCGCTGCGCGGGTAGCCGCGCTGGCCGATCATCACCTGGGCCTGGGCCGAGTCAAAGGGGATGCGCTGATCACTGGCCTGGGCCAGTGGCGCCACCTCCGGCAGCGTCGGCAAGGGCGCGCAGGCGGTCTGCGGCAGGCGGGCCAGCAGCCGGGTGACCAGCGCATCGGCCTGGGCCCGGTCCACCGCGCCGACCAGGCTGACGGTGGCCCGGCAGGGCAGGATGCTGCGCGCATAGAACGCCCGCATGTCGGTGGTCTGGATGCGCGTCAGCGTCGCTTCGGTCAGCTGGTAGCCATAGGGGTGGCTGCCGTAGACCGCTGCCGCCAGCGCCCGGCCAGCCACCGTGCCGGGGCGGGTGGCGGCTTCCTTCAGCTGGGCCGCCACGCGCTGGCGCTCGCGCTGCCACAGGCTGTCGCTGAACGCCGGCTCGCCGATCTGCCGTGCGGCCAGCGCCGTGGCCTTGTCCAGCAGGTCGGGGTAGGTCAGGCTGCGCAGCGAAAAGCTCATGCGGTCGGCACTGGCGCTGCTGCCCAGCGAGGCGCCGAGATCGGCCCAGGCCTCGCCCACGGCGTTGTCGTCCAACGCCGGGTCTTTGCCGACGGCACGCACGCCCTGGGTGGCCATATTCGCCGTCATGCTGGCCAGGCCGGCCTGCGCGGCCGGATCGCGGCGGCTGCCGGCGTCGAAGTCAAGCTGCACGTCCAGCATCGGGATCGCCGGGCTGGCCACCAGGAAGACCTGGGCGCCGCTGGGCTGGGTCCAGTGTTGCACCGGAATCGCCGCTGCTGCAGAATTTATAAGAAAAAGGCTTCCAGCGCATATAGAACCTGCGCAAGAAGCTATATTTTTAATAGTAAACATCAGCGCAGTTCTCCGGTGGGCAGGGGGCGTTTCTTGGGTCGGTTCGGGTCCAGCGGCTGGGGCCGCAGCGCCGCCACGGTGAGCTGGTCGTCGCCAAAATAGCGGGCAGCCACCGCCTGCACCTGGGCCGCGCTGATACCGCGCAGCCGCGCAATCAGCCGGTCGTTGGCGTCCAGCGGCAGGCCTTGCACCCAGTTGCTGCCCAGCTCGCGCGCCTGGTTGAACACCGAATCCAGCTTGTACACCGCGTTCGACACCCACTGGGTCTTGACCCGGCTGAGCTCGGCCTCGGTCACGCCGTTCTGCGCCACCAGGGCCACCTGGGCGCGCAGGGCGGCTTCCACTTCTTCCGTGGTGTGGCCGGCGGCCGGCACGCCGTCCAGCATGAACAGCTGGGGGCCGCGGCCGACCAGGCCGTTGTAGGCACCGGCGCTGTCGGCCACCGGGCCGCCGGCCTGGCCGCGGTCCTGGGTCAGCGCGCGTTCCAGCCGGGCGCCGCTGTAGCCGTCGAGCACGGCGGCCAGCACGGTCAGGGCCAGGGCGTCGTCGTTATCCTCGGCCAGCTTGGGCACCTTGAAGGCCAGGGCCACGTAGGCCTGTTCGGCCGGGGCCTTGTAGTCGAGCCGGCGGATGCCGACCTGCTGCGGCTCCAGCCGGGGCTTGCGGACCGGCACGGCGCGCGCCGGGATGCTGCCGTAGTGCTTCTGGGCCAGCGCGCAGACCTGGGCCGGCTCCACATCACCAGCCACCACCAGGGCCGCGTTGGCCGGCACGTACCAGCGCTGGTAGAAGGCCCGGGCGTCGTCGGCGGTCATGGCCTCCAGGTCGCTCATCCAGCCCACCACCGGGCGGCGGTAGGGCGAGGCGGTGAAGACGGTGGCGGTCAGCGCCTCGTGCATCAGCGAGCGCGGTGCATCCTCCACCCGCATGCGGCGTTCTTCCTTCACCACCTCCAGCTCGCGCTTGAATTCGTCGTCGCTCCACTGGTTGTGGGCAAAGCGGTCGGCCTCCAGCTGCATCACCGCTTCCAGCTTGGCCGCCGGAATCTGCTGGTAGTAGCCGGTGTTGTCCTTGGCGGTGAAGGCGTTCTCGCGCCCGCCCAGGGCCGCCACCCGGCGCGAAAACTCGCCCGGCGCCAGGCTGGGCGTGCCCTTGAACAGCATGTGCTCCAGAATGTGGGCCACGCCCGAGGTGCCGTCCACCTCGTCCATGGCGCCGACACGGACCCACAGCATTTGCACCGCCGTGGGGGCCCGGTGGTCGGGCTGGACGATGACCGTCAAGCCGTTCGCCAGCCCGCATTGCGTGGCCGTGGTGGGGGTGGTGGAAGGGGCGACAGACGGGGCAATCTGGGCATTCGCCAGGGCACTGAGGCTGCAGCACAACAGGGGCAAGAGGCGTTTCATAGAATGGTTGATTCTAAGAACGCCCTTTATGTTCAGCTTTTTCAAGAAAAAACCTCCTACCCCCGAGATTCCCGCCCCCGCCGCGGCGCCTGCGCCCCTGCCAGCCGCCCCATCCACGCCCGTCCCCGAAGCCCCGGCCTCCAGCTGGCTGCGCAACCCCTTCGCGGCCAAGCCGGCTGCCGATCCCGTGCCCGCAGCCCCGGCCGCCCCGCGCGCCGACTGGCTCGGCAAGCTGAAGAACGGCCTGCGCAAGACCGGCTCCAGCATTGCCACCGTGTTCACTGGCACGCAGATCGACGACGCGCTGTACGAGGAGCTGGAAGACGCGCTGCTGATGGCCGACACCGGCGTCAAAGCCACCCAACACCTGCTGGCCGACCTGAAGCAACGGGTCAAGGCCGCCAAGGCCACCGAGCCGCAGGCCGTCAAAGCCCTGCTGGTCGAGTCCATCACCGCCCTGCTGGCGCCGCTGGAAAAAGCCCTGGTGATCGGCCAGCACACGCCCACCGTCATCATGGTCACCGGCGTCAACGGCGCCGGAAAAACCACGTCGATTGGCAAGCTGACGCGCCACCTGTCTGCGTCAGGCGCTAGTGTTTTACTAGCAGCCGCAGACACCTTCCGGGCCGCCGCGCGCGAGCAGCTGGGCGTCTGGGCCGACCGCAATACGGTAGAAATCATCAGCCAGGAAGGCGGCGACCCGGCCGCCGTGGCCTTCGACTCGGTGAGTGCCGGCAAGGCCCGCGGCCGCGACGTGGTGCTGGTGGACACGGCCGGCCGCCTGCCCACCCAGCTGCATCTGATGGAAGAGCTGAAGAAAATCCGCCGCGTGGTGCAGAAGGCCGACGCTACAGCGCCGCACGAGGTGCTGCTGGTGATCGACGGCAATACCGGGCAGAACGCCGTCAGCCAGGTCAAGATTTTTGACGACGCGATCCAGCTCACCGGCCTGATCGTCACCAAGCTGGACGGCACGGCCAAAGGCGGCGTGCTGGCGGCGATTGCCCAGGAGCGGCCAATTCCGGTGTACTTCATCGGCGTGGGCGAGCAGCTGGAAGACCTGGAAACCTTCAACGCGCGCGAATTCGCGCAGGCGCTGCTGACCTAAACCGCCATCCTCAAGGCGCGCGGCTGTCGCACTTGCCTTCGAACAGCAGCTTGCCGCTGCCGCCCAACAGGCGTGCGTGGCGGGCCTGGCGGTCGACGATCCATTGGGCACCGCTGCCGAACACCACCTCGGTGTCGCTCACAAAGCCCGAACTCAGCCACTGGTGGTTCACCGCCACCGCGTCGTCCTGCGCGCTGAAGCGCACTTCCACGCCGCGCCGGGTCTCATTGCTGCCGTCGGCCTGCAGATCGCAATACACGCTCTGCATGTCGGGCGGGCCGCCTTTTTCGCGCAACTGCCGGGCAATACGGCGGGCCGCGCCCGGCTGGCTGCTGCTGCGGCAGGCGAATTCAGCTACCAGCCAGGTGCCGTCCAGCATGTGTACCGGCGCGAAACTCAGGCTCTCCAGGTCCAGCGCCGTGGCGCGGCGCGGCAGCAAAGGCGGCGGCTCAGGCTGCAGCGAACCCGACGGCAAGGTAGACGACAAGGTGGCAATGCGCAGCGGCCCCTGGCAGTCGGCCACAAAGTCCGCATAGCCGGCCACCGGGCTGGGCCGGCGCAGATTGATCAAGAAGTAGGTGCCGGCCACATGGCGGCGGCCCAGAATCTCCAGCGACACCGCATCCACCCCGACCAGCACGTCGTCGATGCGCTGGACGATCTGCATGTCCTTGCTGGCCGGTGCGTCCGCGGCCCACGCCAGGGGCCCACAAAATGCAAGGCAGACGGATAGCGAGAGGCAGTGGCGCAGAAAGGGCATGCGGGCGATTTTGCCCGGCTTCACCATAGCTCCTTAGAATCACTACCCTCCTGATGCCGCGAACCTGCGGAAAACCCTTAGTACGCACTATGACCAATCTTCTGCAGCGCATTGAAATCGAAACCGCGCCCCACCCCACCGCCGCCATCATCTGGCTGCACGGCCTGGGCGCCAGCGGCGACGATTTTGCGGCCATCGTGCCCGAACTGGACCTGCGCGGCTGCGCGCCCATCCGCTTCGTGTTTCCGCACGCGCCGACCATGCCGGTCAGCATCAACAACGGCTATGTGATGCCCGCCTGGTACGACATCAAGAACGTCGACCTGGTGCGGCAGGAAGACGCGGCCGGCATCCATGCCTCGGCGCTGGCCATCGAAGCCCTGATTGCCCACGAGGTGGCCCGTGGTATCGCGCCCGAACACATCGTGCTGGCCGGCTTCTCCCAGGGCTGCGCCATGGCCTTGCACACTGGGCTGCGCCACAGCGCCCGGCTGGCCGGCATCATGGCCTTGTCCGGCTATCTGCCGCTGGCTGCGACCCTGGCCGCCGAGCGGCACGCGGCCAACGCCAAGACCCCCATCTACATGGCGCACGGCACGGCCGACCCGGTGGTCGTGTTGCCGCGCGCCGAAGCCTCGCGCCAGGCCTTGCTAGCCCTGGGCTACCCGGTGCAATGGCATACCTACCCGATGCCGCACAGCGTGCATCCCCAGGAGGTGGCTGACATCAGCCGCTTTCTGCAGTCTGTTCTGGGGGCGACCAAGGGATGATGCTCGGTATCGACTTCGGCACCTCGAACACCGTGGCGGCGCTGGTGCGCGCCGACGGCAGCCTGGACACCATCGCGCTGGACGCGGGCAAGCCCACGCTGCCCACGGCGCTGTTCTTCTCGCACGAAGACCAGCACACCAGCTTTGGCACGGCCGCCATGCAGGCCTACCTGGCCGGCACCGACGGGCGGCTGATGCGCTCCATCAAAAGCCTGCTGGGCAGCAGCCTGATGGACGAAAAAACCGTGGTCAACGGCCAGCTGATGAGCTTTACCGACATCCTGGGCCTGTTTTTCAAGGAGCTGAAGAGGCGCTCCGAAGCCCATTTAGGCCATGCGGTGCAGCACGCCATGCTGGGCCGGCCGGTGCATTTTGTCGACGGCAACCCGGCCCGCGATGCGCTGGCCCAAGCCACGCTGGAGCATGCCGCACGCGCCGCCGGCTTTGACGAAGTGCAGTTCCAGCTGGAGCCGATTGCCGCGGCCTTCGACTTCGAACGCCGCGTCACCCAAGACACCACCGTGCTGGTGGTGGACATTGGCGGCGGTACCTCCGACTTCACCGTGGTGCGGGTCGGACCAGGCCGCCAGGCGCTGGGCGACCGCAGCCGCGACATCCTGGCCACCACCGGCGTGCACATAGGCGGTACCGACTTCGACCAGATCCTGAACCTGCGCCACGCCATGCCGCTGCTGGGCCTGGGCCATACCGGTCCCAGCGGGCGCGAAGTGCCATCGGGCGTGTTTTTCGATCTCAGCACCTGGCATCTGATCCACCAGTCGTATTCGCGCAAAAGCCTGTCCCAGGCCGCCGACCTGCGCGACGCCTATACCGACCGCCGGCTCCACCAGCGCCTGCTGCAGGTGCTGCAGGACCGCGTAGGCCACCACATCCTGGCGAATGTAGAAGCCGCCAAGATCGCCTGCTCGCTCAGCGCGGCGCCGGCCGACATCGACCTGGACTGTATAGAGCGCGGCCTGGACGCCCAGATCACGCCCGAAGGCCTGGCCCAGGCGCTACAGGCCCAGCTGGCCCGGGTGGTGCAATGCGCGCAGGAATGTGTGGAACTGGCGGGGGTGGAGCGGCCGGACGCGATGTACGTGACCGGCGGCTCGTCGGCGCTGGCGCCGCTGCAACAGGCTTTGCAAGCCCTGTTCCCGCAGTCGCGCATGGTGGTGGGCGACCGCTTCTCCAGCGTGGCGGCCGGATTAGCCTATGCAGGCTCGGTGGCGCGGGAATTGGCCACGGCCTGAAACCGGAAGCAATTGCTATCTAATAAATAGCTGCTAGCGCAGCTAGCACCTGCGCCAGAGCCATATTCCTTAGATTTACTTGGCGGGTTGCGCGGCGGCTTCCAGCCGCTTGCCGATGGATTGCTCCAGGGTCTTCAGCTTGGGCTCGATCTGGCCCTTGGTGTCGGCCACCAGCTTGTCGACCAGCGACTTCTGGATTTCCTGGCCCATTTGGTTGAATTTACGCTGTACCGGCGACTCCAGCAGGGCGATCAGCTGGCGCAGCTCGTCTTCTGTGAACTTTTCATCCAGCAACACGCCGATGGTCGAAGGGGCCAGTTTGCTCGCGCGCTCACGCAGCAGCGGGCGGGCTTCATCGATGTATTTCTTGACGTCGCCCTGGATTTCCTTGCCCAGCGCTTCGCGGCGTTCGGGCGGCACACGGAACTGGACAGCGGCCTCCACTTGCTGCTTCAGGCGCAACAAGGGTTGCTCGGCCAGGGCCGATGCAGTCACGTCCACCGCAGGTTGCTGGATCTGCAGCAATTTATTGATCAGTTCTTTTTTTGCGGGATTGGGTTCGGCATGGGCCATGGCAGCGACCGCCAGCAAAGTGGCGGCAAGGAGTGTTTTCTTCATTATCGATTCTTTCAGTAGAAGTAATCTGGGTGGCACAGGGCCACGGACCCACAGCGTCGTGTGCGGATTATCGCCATGCTAACCCGCCGCCAAGGTAAAGCGCACGGTGCAGCCCCCATCCTGCACCGCCTGTGCGGACATGCTGCCGCCATGGCGCTGCACGATCTTGCGCGCCAGGGCCAGGCCGATGCCGGCGCCCTCGAACTCAGATACCGTGTGCAGGCGCTGGAACAGTTCAAACATCGTGCCGCTGGCCGCGGGGTTGAAACCCACGCCGTTGTCGCGCACCCAGAAGCTGAAACCGTCTGCCGCCGGCTCCCAGCCGATGGTGATCTGCGCTTGCGGCCGGGGCCGGGTGAACTTGATGGCGTTCGACAGCAGATGCCGCCACAGCTGGCGCAGCAAGGCGGCGTCGCCGCTGAGCGACGGCCAAGCTTCAGGCAACTGCCAGTCGATATGGCGGCCCGCGCTGTCGGCGGCCAGCTCGCGCCGGGCCTCGGCGACCAGCGCGGCCATGTCCAGTGGCTGGCATTGCAGCGGGATGCGGCCCAGGCGCGACAGTTCCAGCAGCGCATCAACCATGCGGGCCATGCTGCGGGCCGACTGCTCCAGCGTGTCCAGGCAGGGGGCAGGGTCTTCGCCCTCGGCCAGCATCTCGCGCACCAGCGGCGCATAGGCGCTGATATGGCGCAGCGGCGCCCGCAGATCGTGCGAAACATTGCGCACAAAGTGCTCGAGCTCGTCCTGTAGCGCCGCATTGCGCGCCTCGCTCTGCTGCAGGCGGGCCTGCAGCTCGGCTATCTGGTTGGCGGTATCCGGCTGGGTCAAGGCTTGGCCTTTTTCGGGCGGTTCCAGTTGGCAATCGCCACCTGGCGGCCGCGGGCCACGCTCAAGGCACCTGCGGGTGCGTCCTTGGTCAGCGTGGAGCCACCGCCCACGGTGCCGCCTGCGCCCAGGGTGATGGGCGCCACCAGCACGCAGTTGCTGCCCACGTGCACGTCGTCGCCGATGACGGTGCGGTGCTTGTTAGCGCCGTCGTAGTTGGCGGTAATGCTGCCGGCGCCAAAGTTGACCCGCGCGCCTACGCTGGCGTCGCCCAGGTAGGCCAGGTGGTTGGCCTTGGCGCCATCGCCCAGGGTGGAATTCTTCACCTCGACAAAATTGCCGATGTGCACCTCGGCCCCCAGCTGGGCACCGGGGCGCAGCCGGGCGAACGGGCCGATCAGGCTGCCCGCGCCCACCGAAACGCCGGCTTTTTCGCCGTCGATATGGGTGAAGGGGTGCACCACCACGCCGGCCGCCAGGCGGGCATTGGCGATCAC
Organism: Rhodoferax sp. OV413; assembly: GCF_900104385.1. GTDB lineage: Bacteria > Pseudomonadota > Gammaproteobacteria > Burkholderiales > Burkholderiaceae_C > Rhodoferax_B. Next base: position 482,713 of record NZ_FNJA01000003.1, read on the forward strand.
GCAGTTGGCGCCGATGCGCACACCCTCGCCCAGCCCCACCGTGCCTTCAAACACGCAGTTCACGTCGATGGACACATCCTGCGCGCATTCCAGGCTGCCGCGTATGTCGAGCCGCGCCGGGTCGGCCAGGCGCACGCCCTGCTCCATCAAGGCCAGGGCCTGCTGGCGCTGGTAGGCGCGCTCCAGCTCGGCCAGCTGCACAGGGCTGTTGACGCCGGCGACCTGCAGCGCGTCAGTGATCTTGTGCGCTACGACCGGCACGCCATCGGCCACGGCCATCTTGACGATGTCAGTCAGGTAGTACTCGGACTGGGCGTTGCGGTTGTCCAAGCGGCCCAGCCAGGTGCGCAGGCGGGCAGCCGGCACGGCCAGGATGCCGCTGTAGATTTCGCGGATCGCGCGCTGGGCGTCGCTTGCGTCCTTGTGCTCGACGATGGCCTGCACCGCATCGCCCTCGCGCACGATGCGGCCGTAACCGGTGGGGTCGGGCAACTCCAGGGTCAGCAAGGCCAGCTTGTCACCGCCGCCCACCGCCAGCAGCTGGCGCAAGGTGTCGGCATGCGTCAGCGGCACGTCGCCGGACAGGACAATCACCACACCGTCGTCTGCGAGATAGGGCAAGGCCTGCTGCACCGCGTGGCCGGTGCCCAGCTGCGGCTCCTGGCGTGCGAAATTTAAAGAAAATGGGGCGCTAGCGCTGATGTAGCCTGCGAGAGCCGCTTCAACTTCTGTAGCACCGTGGCCGGTAATCAGCACCACATTGCGCGGCTGCAGGGCGCTGGCGGTATCCACCACATGGGCCAGCAATGCGCGCCCGGCCAAAGAATGCAACACTTTGGGCAATTTGCTTTTCATGCGGGTGCCTTTACCCGCCGCCATGATGACTACATCGACTTCTGCCATGTCTTGTTTCTTTAGAGGTAAATGGAACGGCTTGCGCAGCGTCCGAAGGGGTATCCAACAGGCTTTCCAGCCGCTGCGCAGGCACGGGTGGATTCGGATTATCGGCCTGTTGGTGCTGGCCGCCGCGCTGCCCGGCTGCACCGGCATCAAGCTGGGCTACAACAACGGCGTGGACCTGGCGGTCTGGTGGCTGGACGGCTATGTCGATCTGGACAGCACCCAAACCCGGCAGCTGCGCGAAGACCTGGTCGTGCTGCAGCGGCAGCACCGCCAGCAGCAGCTGCCCAGCTACGCCGAATGGCTGAACCAGGCCCAAACCCTGGTGACCGGCGACCTGGCGCCCGAGCAGATCTGCAGCATGGGCAACCAGGTGCGTGGCTTTGTCGACGAACTGCTGCTCAGCGGCGAATCGGCCGCCGCCACCCTGGCGCTGAGCCTGACGCCGGCCCAGCTGGCACAGCTGGAACGCAAATACGCCAAGAACAATGCCGAGTTCCGCAAGGAGTGGCTGGCGCCGGAGCCCGCGGAGATGCGCGCCAAGCGCTACGACAAAGCCCTGGAGCGCGCCGAAATGGTCTATGGCCGCGTCACCCCTGCACAGAAGGCCTTGATCCGCCAGCAGGTGGAGCAATCGAGCTTCGATCCGCAGCTGCTGCACGCCGAGCGCCAACGCCGGCAAACCGACATCCTGCAAACCCTGCACCAGTTGCAGCGCGCCGCCCCCGGCGCCGCCGACAGCCTGCAAGCGGTCCGCGGCCTGCTGCAGCGGGCCACGCACTCGCCCCAGGCCGCCTATCGCAGCTATGCAGCGGCCCTGGCCCAGCAGGACTGCCAGGGCATGGCCGCGGTGCACAACAGCACCACCGCCAAGCAACGTGAAGCCGCGGTGCGCTGGCTGGGCAGCTATGAGAAGTCGCTGCAGGAACTGGTGGCGCAGCGCTGAACCTTGCCGGCGGTTACGCCTTGATGAAAACCACAAACCAGGGTTTTTGGTGCATGCATCACAAAATCCGCCCCCCAAAGTAACCGCCTAGAAACACTAGGTTTACATATGCTTGGTACCAGCCACGCTGCCTACCGCATTCCATGCATCGGCCTGCATACCGCAGGACCAGCGGGCTCCCAGGGAATCCGCCATGTTGCACTCTACTTTCGCCGCTCTCGCCTCCGAATCCGTCAATTACATCGACGAACCCAGCACCAGTGAATCCCCCGACGCGCTGGGCCTGATGCAGTGCGTGCTGGAGCAGATGGATTACGGCCTGGCCCTGGTGCACATGGCAACCCGCCAGATCCGCTTTGCCAACCGCCTGGCGCACGACGGCCTCAACGGCCCCGGCAGCCTGCGCAGCGGCCTGTGCGTAGTGGGCGGACGTCTGAGCACTCTGCTGCCTACCGACCATGCGCAACTGGAACGCGCCCTGCTGCGTGCCCACAGCGGCGTGCGGGCCCTGATCAGCCTGGGTGGCGAAGACTGCACCACCAGCGTCGCCGTGGTTCCGCTGAATGCCCCGACACCCACCCCTTATGCCTTGCTGGTATTTGCCAAGCAGCAGCTGTGCGACAGCTCGACCATGGCACTGTTCGCACGGGAACGTGGCCTGACCAGCGCCGAAAGCAATGTGCTAGCCTCGGTTTGCAGCGGCATGCGCCCCACCGAAATCGCCCAGCACCACGGCGTGCAGATCTCCACCGTGCGCAGCCAGCTGCGCAGCATCCGGCTCAAAACCCGCTGCGACACCATCCGCCAACTGGTGGAAACCGTGTCCATCCTGCCGCCCATGGCGCGGCACATGGCGGCAGTGCAACACTGAAGCCATCGGCCCGCCAGCCGGGCTTGCATTCGTCTTTCCACAGGCTTGCCATGGCTTAGACTGGCGTGCGCCGCTTGCGCCCGTCTATCCATGCAAACCCCACTCCCGACCCTGACCCAACGCTTCTGCGACGACCCCAGCCACCCCCAACTGGTGCGTGAACTGGTGCCGCTGGGTGAAGTACGGCGCTACCGCAAGGGCTCGATCCTGATCCACGAGGCCGACGCCGGCGATACGCTGTTTGTGGTGGTGGACGGACGTGTCAAGGTGTACTGCACCGACGACAACGACAAGGAAATCACCTTTGGAGTGATCGGCCCCGGCGAATACTTTGGCGAAATGGCACTGGACGGCGGCCCCCGCGCCGCCAGCGTGGTGACCCTGGAGTCCACCGTTTGCGCGCTGCTGACGCGCAATACGCTGCTGGGTTTCATCGCCCGGCAGCCGGAATTTGCGCTGCACCTGCTGTCCAAGGTGATCCGCCGCGCCCGTATGGCCACCAATAGTGCGCGCAACCTGGCCTTTGTCGACGTCTATGGCCGACTCAGCCAGTGCCTGCTGGGGCTGGCCACTCCGCAGGAAGACGGAACGCAAAAAATCACCGAGCGCCTGACCCACCAGGAAATCGCCAGCCGCACCGGCTGCAGCCGGGAAATGGTCAGCCGGATACTGAAAGATCTGGAGAACGGCGGCTACGTGCGCATCGAAAACCGCCAGATCGTGCTGATGCAGCCGCTACCAGCGAGGTGGTAACTCCACCGCGCCAGATTTATGCTTTTTAGGCCTCTAGCGCTTATGCAACAAGCACAAGACGCTACTTAATCAATAGCAAATCAATCCAGCGCGCGTTTCAGGCGAATTTCTTCGATCTTGATGTCGCCCATGGGCACGGTCTTGGCGGTGTTGAGTTCGCGCTTGAAGCCGGCCAGGTCAAAAAACCGCAGTGCGCGCTCGTTGCGCAGCGGAATCCAGACGGTGACGGTGGTGCAGCCTTCTTCGACCAGGGCTTCGCGGGCGGCATCCCACAGGGCCAGGCCCACGCCCTTGTCCCAGTGGCTGGCGGCGACGTAGATCGACCAGATTTCGCCTACGGTGTTCTTCGTGCCTTTGTCGCGCGAGCGGTCGAAGCCCACAAAGCCGACGATCTTGTCGCCATCCAGCGCCACCTGCACCTGCGGATCGCCGTATTCGATGGCTTCACGCCACAGGCTCAGGCGCTTGGGCATGGGCAAGGTGTTCAGATGCTCGTCCGGCACCAGGCCTTGGTAGGCGTCGGCGGTGGCGCTGACGTGCAAATCGGCAATCGCCTGGGCCTCGCGCAGCACGGCGGGGCGAACATCAATAGAGAGAGGACTGGTCATGGGGAAGTAACGGCCAACAGCGGCCAAAGAACGAAAGTATTTCGGGGGAGCAGGATTGTCGCCGCAAAACGCAGGCTCTTGGCACCGGAGGGTGGCTCAGACTAAACTCAAGCCACCCATGCCATCAGAAGCAACCCGTTACAAAGTCAGCCTTCTTCCTGAGGCCGAACACTTTGATGCCCCACCCGACCTGCCTGTGCTGGTGTCGGCCGAGCACGCGGGTCTGCTGCTCGCCAGTTCCTGCCGCAACGGCAGCTGCCGCAGCTGCATCTGCCGGATGCTGAGCGGGCGGGTGCGCTACCAGATCGCCTGGCCTGGCCTGAGTGCCGAGGAAAAAGCCGAGGGCTACATCCTGCCCTGTGTGGCTTATCCGATGTCTGACATGGTGGTCCAGCTGCCCCCGCGGGCAGGCTACACCTTCTGACCCGGCCGCCGACGGAGCTGCGCAGTGCATACCTTTGACGCCCCCGCCCTGACCATGACGGTGCTGCTGGAAGAGTCGCGCATGTCGATGGCGATTTCCGACGGGCGTGCCATCGGCCTCATCACCAGCCTGCAGCTGGCGCCCTGCACGCTGGCGCCCCTGGCCGAACCGGCCCCGGCCAGCCACCTCGAACTCCAGACCCGGGGCGCCGGCCTGTTTGCGCGGCTGTTCCCGGAAAAAATCCGCCTGCTGCTGCGCCACAGCCCGCCGCGCGACCTGTGCCTGCAGCTGGATGCGAAGCTGCTCGACATCCCCTGGGAAATGGCCTTCGATGGGAAGAACTTTCTGGGCGAAAAATTCCAGATTGCCCGGCGCATCGTGTCCGATGCCACGCTGGCCTTCACGCCGCGCGTAGATCTGCACCGCGAAACCCTGCGGGTGCTGCTGGTGCTGGGTACCGGCAGCAGCCAGGCCCACAACGATTACAGCAATGCCTTGGCCACCCGGCTGCGGGCCATGGAATACCTGGTCGTCACCGAGGCCAGCGCCCAGGCCCTGGAGCGCCCCGCCCTGCTGCGGCTGGCCGACGAAAGCGACGTGGTGCATTGCATAGACGCGATCGACCCCAGCCTGCACCCCGCCACGGCGCACACCCTGCCGCTGGTCTGGAACGACCTTGCGCGCCAGGCCAAAACCGCCCAGCTGCTGGTATTCGACAGCCTGGCCAGCACAGCCGGCCACACCAGCAACACAGCCTGGCTGCAAACCGCCTGCCACCGCAGCGCTCCCGTATTGGTCCAAACCCATTGGACGGACGGGCACAACAGCGTCGACGGCATGCACTCGCTGTACCGAGGGCTGGCGCAAGGCATGGGTCTGGGCGAAGCCGTGCGCCTGGCCCGGGTAGAAGGCCTGCAGCACAGCGCCCATGGCGACACGGCCGGCCGGCGCCCCTGGACCCCGGCGCTCTACGGCGACGCCAAACTGGTCTTGCAGCCGGCCAGCGACCGCCCAGGGCTGGGCGACCATTTGCGCCAGGTCACCGCCATGTCCTGCGACCTGGTGGACTCGACCAAGCTGCTGGGCGTATGGGGCGCCGAACGCTACAGCGACATGCTCGACAGCTACCACGCAGCCTGTGCGGGCATCGTCGCGCGCTGGGGCGGCATATCGGACAGCCCCCAGGGCGACGACGGCGTGATGTGCTACTTCGGCATTCCGCTGGCCTACGAGGACTCAGCCGCGCGGGCACTGCGGGCCGGGCTGGAAATCCTGCAAATGGTCACGCAGCTGGGTATCCAGGTGCGCCTGGGCGTGGTCACCGGCCACGTAGTGGTCAAGGGTGGCCAGCCTTTTGGGGTATCGCTGCACCTGGCGGCGCGGCTGCAGTCGATCGCCCGCCCCAACACCCTGGTGGCCAGCGACTCGACGCGGCAGATCGTCAAGAACAAGTTTATTTTTGAACGGCTGGACAGCCTGCCGCAGCTCAAGGGTTTTTCGCTGACCACCACCGCCTACCAGGTGCTGGGCGAAGTGCTAGACGGCACCACGCAGCCACGCGAAGGCGCCCCACCGCGGACCCCGTTTGTGGGCCGAGATTCCGAAATCCACCTATTGGAAACCCACTGGACCGGCGTGCAAACCGGCACACTGCGCAGCGTCCTGGTATCGGGCGAGGCCGGCATGGGCAAATCGCGCCTGGCCAGCGAGTTCCGCCGCCGGCTCGCAGCGCGCAGCCACCGCGCCATCGAATGCCGCTGCACGCCAGAGCACACCCATAGCGCCTTCCATCCGCTGATCGACCTACTGCGCCGGCGCCTGCGCCTGGGCGACGACGACACCACCGAAGCCAAGCTCGACAGGATCCGACACCGGCTGCCGCAAGCGATGGTGGACGACAGCAATCTGGCGCTGGTCGCTTCCCTGCTGTCGGTGCCGGTAGAAGGCCATCTGCCACCGCTGAAAGCCTCTGCCGAGAAACAACGCCAAGGCACCCTGGACGTACTGGTCGCCTGGCTGCTGCAGGAAACCCGGCGCGGTCCGGTCTGCCTGGTGGTCGAAGACCTGCAATGGATAGACCCGTCGACCCGCGAGTTCCTGCACCGCGTGGTGGCTGAGGCAGAACAAGTCCCGCTACTGATCTTGCTGACCATGCGCTCGGAGCAGCCGCCCCCACACGACCCGGGCTTTGCGGTCCACGAAATCGCGCTCAAGGGTTTGTCGCCCGACGCCACGCGGGCCATGATATTGACCGCCTGCGGCCCCTCTGCCGTACCGGGCGAGATGGTTCAACTGCTGGCCGAAAAAGCCGACGGCGTGCCTTTGTTCATTGAGGAATCGGCGCGCATGGTGATGGACCTGGGGGTGCAGGCGCACAGCGGCGACGCCGCCCTGGCCGCCCGCTTCTCGGTGCCCTCCACCATCCACGACCTGCTGATGGCCCGGCTGGACCGGCTGGCCGGCGCCAAACAGGTAGCCCAGGTGGGTGCCACCATCGGCCGCGAATTCTCGCTGCCCTTGCTGCAGGCCATCCTGGGCCACGAAACCTCGCCCATCGGCCTGAACCACCTGCCAGCCCAGCTGGCCACCCTGGTGCGCTCGGGCCTGCTGGTCGAAAAAGGCAGCGCCGCCAGCGCCAATTACTTCTTCAAGCATGCGCTGGTGCGCGACGCCGCCTACGGCTCGCTGTGGGAGCGTGACCGCAAACGCCTGCACCGCACCATTGCCAACGTGGTGCGTGAGCAATTCCAGGATCTGGCGCAAAGCCAGCCCGAGCTGCTGGCCCACCATTTCGCGCAATCCGGCAACGACGCCCAGGCCCTCGAATACTGGGAACGCGCAGCCCGCCGCGCCGCCGCCCGCTCGGCCCACATGGAGGCCACCAACCACCTGCGCAGCGGCTTGGGCCTGCTGGCCCGGTTGCCGGCCGTACCAGAGCGCGACCGCACCGAACTGCGCCTGCAGCTGATGCTGGCCGGGCAACTGATCGCCACCCACGGCTATGGTGCCGACCAGGTTGGACATGCCTACGAGCGCGCGGCCGAACTCTGCCAGCGGGCCGGCGACGAAGCCGCGCAGATGAAAACCCTGCTCGGCCTGGAGGGTTACCACTTCATGCGTGCCGACTTCGAGCGCGCCCACATCATCGCCCGCCAGGCCACCGCCATGCTGGGCGACTCGGTCGACCCGATACGCAAGATCCAGCTGCAATGGGCAGTGGGCAACATCCTGTTCCACCAAGGCGAATTTGCGGCCACGGTGGAGCGCCTCGACGCCTGCCTGGTCGCCTACGACGCCATCCCCCACCATCCGAGCATGGTGCAGGACCCGGGTGTGATCTGCCTGTGCTATTCGGCCTGGGCCCTGTGGGAGATCGGCCAGGCCGACCAGGCCCTGGCGCGCGCCCAGAAAGCCGTTGCCGTGGCCGAGCAGCTCGAACACAAATTCAGCATGGCCGAAGCCTATGCGTTCTGCGCCTCGGTGCATTTGTTCCGCGGGGAGCACCCGCAAGCCCTGCAATGCGCCCAGCGGGCCCGGGACATCTGCCAGGAGAACGGCTTTGCGGTCTGGCTGGCCTATGCCCAGCTGCTGCACGGCCGCCTGGTAGCCGAGCTGGGTGACCCCGCAGCCGGGGTCGAAGAAATGCGGCAGGCCTATGGCATGTGGGTATCCACCGGCGCGGTCGTGACCCGCCCGCTGTACCTGGCGATGCAGGCCGAAGGCCTTGCCCTCGCCGGACGTCCCGATGACGGCCTGGCCGTGCTGGCCCAGGCCTTCGAACTGGTCTGCCAGTACAAGGAGCACTACCACGAGGCCGAGGTCCGCCGGCTCACCGGCGAGCTGATTCTGCAGTCGGCCGCCCAGCACGGGCAGGACCGCAGCCTGGAAGCCCAGCAGTGGCTGCTGGGTGCACTCGAATTTGCCCGCGCCCACCAGCACCATGCAGCCGCCTTGCGCAGTGCCACCAGCCTGGGCAGGTTGTGGCAGGCCCAGGGCCGGCCGCACGATGCCTGGCACATCCTCAAATTAGAGTATGACGCTGTAACAGAAGGTTACTACACTCAGGACGTGCAAGCTGCGAGCGCATTGCTGGAACAGCTGCAGCTCGCCAGCAGCACACCCATCCTGGCATAAAGCGGGCCACAGCCATCTCGGTCAGTCGGCCCCATCACGGAGCTCCCATGACCAAGCTACTGAGTACCTTCGACGCGCCCGATACCTCGGCGTTCCAGCAAAACCGCCTGCTGTTCAGCTGGCTGAGCGACGAGCAGCAACGCGCCACGCTGTACCGCGAACTGCTATACACCCCACGCGTGCTGCCCTTCACCAGCCGCGCCGACACCAAGGCCCGGGCCAGCGATCCCGGCGACTCGCAGTACCACCAAACCGTCTACCTGCTGACCCAGCGCGCCCATATCGAGCAGGCGCTGACCGACACCGCATCCTTCAGCAACTCGCCCTACCTGGCCCTGGGCAGCGGCACTTTCATGCTGGGCCTGGACAAAGACCAGCCCACGCCTGCCACCGACGAACACAAGGCCCAGCGCCAGTTTGCGATGGGCGCGTTCAAGTACGACGGCCGCACGATTGCGGCGCTGTCGGCGCTGGCTTACCAGGCTGCCTCGGTGCTGCCGTTGAAAACCCGTGAGTTCGACCTGGCCTACCTGAGCGAACAGGCGGCGCTGCGTTTCGTCGGCTTTCTGTTCGGCTTTGCCCAGTCGGACGTGGGCCTGCTGGAGCAGACCATGCGCATGGCCTACAACGGCATGAGCTACCAGATGTTCGCCCGCCACTTTGTAGCCAACCCGCTGGCCGTGCCCCAGGCCTCGGGCGCGATGGGCATGCTGCTGGTGCGCGTAGGCCAGCTGATCGACCAGTACCAGCAGGCCATCGGTAAAAAAGAGCAAGACGATGTCGCCGCGCTGCAGCTGGAGCTGAAAGAGCTGCAGACCTTTGCCTTCCCGCCGCAGGGCGCCCAGCTGTTGAAGGATTTCGAACCCATCCTGCCGCGGCTGGCGCGCACCGCAGCCCAGTATTCCGGTACCGAGCTGGCAGCCATTGTGGTCGGCTCCATCGCCGGCATCATCGGCAATGTGCAGGCCAGCGTCAGCATTGCGGTCAGCCAGTTTTTCACCCTGAACCAGATGCCGCTGGCCAAGGCTGCGGCGCTGCGTGCGGCGCAAAACCCGGCCGATGGCGCTGCCCTGAGTGCGCTGATCCTGGAGGCACTGCGCCTGCAGCCGCCCGCACCCTTCTTGCCGCGCCGGGTGTTGAAGGACAACCCATTTGGCGACGTGGACGGCGTGCGCGTCCCGGCCGGATCGCTGGTCATCCTGGCGGTGGGGGCCGCCACCCGCGACGATGGCCAGCCGCACCCGCACGAGTTCCGTGCCACGGCCACCAAAGACGACCCGCTGATCTTCGGTGGCGACCCCGGCGACCACCTGCACCAGTGCCTGGGCAAGTACATCGCCATGCCGCTGGTCGCCCAGGTGGTGCAGCAGGTGCTGCTGCTGCCCGGCCTGGCGCAAACGCTGGACCCGACCACTGGTGATGCCAACCGGCTACAAAAACACTGGGGTTTCAACTGCAGCAGCTACCCCCTGCAGTACACCGTGGACAAACGTGTCATCCAGCAGTCGCTGAACGTGGTGATGGAAATCAAGAAGCCGCTGGCCGTGCATGCCGAGGCGCTGAAGCAGATCATCGTCTACGGTGCGCCGCGCATCGAGCTGCGACTGCAACAGGCGCGGCATGTGCACTTCGCGTTCTTCGAGTTTCTGGAGAACGACAGCAAGCTGGTGCTGCACACGATTTTCGACGGCGATTTCGATGCCTACATCGAACACTTCGCGCTGCAGATCGGCCCGCTGTTCGACCTGCTGTTCGAGCACATCGAGCATGCACCGCCGCTGCCGGTGGCCGAGTTTCCGAAGGAATTCATCGACGCCATCCGCCTGCACAACAAGGCGCCGGCCGGGCGTTATTTCTACAGCGCCTATCCGCTGCGCACCGTGGCCGACATCGTCTCCAGTCCGGAGGTCCGCTAAATGCCACACACCGCCCGGCTGGAAAAAGCCCACATCCAGAACATCGTGGCCAACGGCTACGACTTCCACTGCAGCCGCTACCTGGTGCTCAGCATCACCCAGGCCGATGCGGCACGGCAGTTTCTGCGCGCACTGCTGGACGGCGGCTGGGTGGTCTCGGCCACCGCCTCGCGCGCGGCTGCCGAACGGCTGAAGACCGAGCAGCGCTGCCCGATGGGCATAGGCTTCACCTTCCAAGGTCTGCAGCAATTGCAGCTGCCGTCGGTCTACCTGCGCGCCTTCCAGGACCGTGCGCCGGCCTTTGCCCAGGGCGCCTACCAACGCGCCGCGCACCGCCTGGCCGACACCGGCCCCAGCGCTGCCGAGCAGTGGGATACCAGCTTTAGGCCGAATACCGCGCACGTCTTCCTCACCCTGCATGCCGACACCCAGGCCGAGCTGGACCAGGCCCAGGCCACGCTGCAGCAGCTGGCCGGCGCGGCGTTTGCGCCCGAGGGCTGGACGGCAGCCTTCCAGGGCGGCCACCTGAACCGCGAGCGCAAAAAGCGCCGCATCCACTTCGGCTACCTGGACGGTCTCACCAACCCGCTGATCAACGGCCTGCACCCGCATGCCGCCCACTATGCCGACCTCAAGTTGCAGCCGCAGTTCCACGCGCCGGGCGAGTTCCTGCTGGGCCACGACAACGACGAGGGCTACAACCGCTGGCTGCTCAGCACCGAGGACGAGCCGGTGCGCCAGTTCTTTGCCAACGGCAGCTTCTCAGTCTTCCGCAAGATGGCGCAGGACACCGCGGCATTCGAGTCCTTCGTCGACAAGGCCGCCAGCGACGCCCCATCGGCCGACTACGTGCGCGCCAAGATGCTGGGCCGCTGGCACGACGGCCGGGTGCTGGATGCAGCATCGCCCAACCAGCCCGGGCCAGACCACAGCCCCCAGTCCAACGCCGAGCTGAACGACTTCGACTTCTCGACCGACAAGCAAGGCCTGGGCTGCCCGTTCGGCGCGCACATCCGGCGCATGAACCCGCGCGCCGACCCGGTCGTGCCGTTCCGCCGCCGGCCGCTGCTGCGCCGTGGCATTCCCTACGGTCCGCCCACCGGCGCCGACACGGCAGAGCTTGACCGCGGCCTGCTCGGCCTGTTCTTTTGCGCCAGCCTGGAAGACCAGTTCGAGCATCTGGTGTCCGAGTGGGGCAACAAGAACCCGTTTGGCGTGCCCAACCACAGCACGGCCAAAGACCCGCTGATCGGCAACCACGAAGGCAGCGGCGGCCAGTTCGACATCCCGCTGGGCGGGGGGGCGAACAAACCGCTCAGCGGCTTCACTCCCTTCGTCACCACGCGCGGCACGCTGTACACCATGTTCCCCAGCCTGCCGGCGCTGCGGGTGCTGGCCGAGCCACCGGCGGGCTGATGCAAGCCTAATAGGCTGCTGGCGCAGGCACCACCTGCGCCAGTGGCTATTAATACAATAGCAAATGTAGATCTGGAAGCCCCCACCGTGGGGCTTTCGTGCAGCGGGCACGCGGCTGCGCTATAAAACGCCTTTCGCCCGCAGAAAGCTCTCCCACCATGACCACCACCCTGCCCACCTACTTCATCTCCCATGGCGGCGGCCCCTGGCCGTACATGGAAGAAATGCGCCCCATGATGCGCGTGCTGGCCGAGTCGCTGGCCGATATGCCGCGCCAGATCGGCGTCACCCCAAAAGCCGTGCTGTGCATCTCGGCGCACTGGGAGGAAAGCGCCTTCACCGCCATGTCCCACCCGCAGCCGCCCATGCTGTACGACTACGGCGGCTTCCCGGAGCACACCTACCACGTGGTCTACCCGGCCCCCGGCGCACCAGAACTGGCGCAGCGCGTGCACGACCTGATTGCCGCCGCCGGCCTGCCGGCGCGGCTGGACCCGCAGCGCGGCTTTGACCACGGCACGTTTTCGCCGCTGGTGGTGATGTACCCGCAGGCCGACGTGCCGGTGCTGCAGCTGTCGCTGAAGACCGGGCTGGACCCGGCCATCCACCTGGCGCTGGGCCGGGCCCTGGCCCCCCTGCGCGACGAGGGCGTGCTGATCGTCGGCAGCGGCCTGAGCTACCACAACCTGCGCATGTTCGGCCCGGCGGCCCGGGCGCCATCCAAGGCTTTTGACGACTGGCTGCAGGACACCGTGGCCGCTACCCCGGCCGAGCGCGAAGCCCGCCTGCTGGCCTGGGCCAACGCGCCGGCAGCCCGCCTGGCGCATCCGCGCGAGGAACATCTGATCCCGCTGATGGTCGCCGTGGGCGCCGCTTTCAACGACCCGGCCACCTGCGTCTACCACGAGGAAGCCATGTACGGCGGCGTCACCGCCTCCAGCTTTCGCTTCGACACCAAGGCATAAACAGGCCGCCAGCGCATATACCACCTGCGTAAGCAGCTACATATTCAATAGCAAAATGCATTTTCCCTCCCTCACCGCCCTGTGTGCGGCCCTGCTCTGCGCCAGCGCGGCCCACGCCGTACAGGACTGCGAACTCAACGGCCAATCCGTCAACCCCGACAACGGCAGCACCACGGCCGGCAAGACTGGCGTGATGCGCTGCAAAGACCGCGACAGCGGCCAGTTGGTGCACGAGCAAGAGCTGCAGAACGGCCGCTTCATGGGCCTGGACCGCTTCTACCAAAACGGCAAACTGCTGCGCGAACGCCAGATCAACGAACGCGGCAACAACCACGGCAAGGTGCGCGAATTCGCCCCCGACGGCACGGTGCTGCGCGAATCCACCTATGACAACGGCAGCGAAGTCGGCCTGGTGCGGCGCAACCACGCGAACGGCGCCCTGCAGCGCGCCACCTACTACGGCGCCGGCAACCTGGGCGAACTAGCCTACGCCGAATTCACCCCGCGCGGCCAACTGCGCAGCCTGCGCTGCGGCGACAAGCCGCTACTGGCGCCGCTGGTGGACGACGCCAAGCTCTGCGGCTTCGGCAGCAGCCCGGCCCAGGTGGAGATGTTCAACGACGCCGGCGTGCTGCAGATGCGTGCCCGCTACGCCAACGGCCAACGCCAGCGGCTGGAAGACCTGTACCCCAGTGGCAAGCCCGAGCGCGTGGAAGAAACCAAGGACGGCATCCGCTCCGAGCGCCGTTTTGCCGAAGACGGCACGCTGCGCCGCGAAACCCTCTGGCAGCTGGACGGTAAAACATCCAGCAAAACGCTGGAGCGCGAATTCTCCGAAAGAGGCAGCCTGGTGCGCGAGCAGAAATGGGCCGAGCGCCGCGCGGTGAGCGACGCCAGCTTCTACCTGAACGGCCAGCCCAAGAGCCGCATGCTGTACAGCCGCGACGGCAACACCGACTACGTGGACGAAACCGACTTCTACGACAGCGGCAAGCCGAACCGCACCGGGCGCTATGCCCAGGCCGACCGCTACAACCGCACGCCTGTGGGCACCCACCAGTCCTTCAACGCCCAAGGCAAGTTGGTGGGCGAATCCGTCTATGACAGCCGTGGCCGCATCAGCCGCGAACGCGACTGGGACGACGACGGCAAGCTCTTGCACGACGACGAGGTGTTTGAAGACGGCTCGCGCAAGTCCTACGCAAAATAAAAAAAGGCACTGCGGGTCTGCAGTGCCTTTCTGGTCAGTTTTATAAAAGTAAGCTGCCAGCGCAGGCAGTACCTGCGCTGACAGCTATTTATTCCATAGCATACAGGTTTATGCGGTGCGGCCGCGGCCAGCCACCAGGGTGTCACCCAGGCCCACCAGGCCCATGGCCAGGCGGCCAGCAGCCGTGGCGGCGGAACGCAGCGCCCAGGCCAGGTCGCGGCCCGGCTGGACCACGCCACCGCGCCACTGGGCACCGGCGCTGGCGGCTTCCTGGCGGCCGTCCCAGACAGCTTCGGTGGCGGCTTCCCAGCTGAAGTAGGCCGCTCCGGCCTGGCTGGCGCCTTCGCCCAGGTACCAGGACTCGATCACCATGCGCTGGCCGGCCTGCAGGCGCAGCGTATCGCCGGCCTCCAGGATGTGGTCGCCCAGCACCATGGTGTGGCCAGTGTGCGGGCCGTCCAGAGTCGCCCACACCTTGCCCTGGGTCACGCGGAACACGCCGGTCTGGTGCGGTTGCAAGGTGGTGGCATGGCCCGCGTCCAGCTTCCAGCATTCCGTCAATGCCGAAGCAGAAGGGGAGGATTGCAGTGCAAGGGTAGCGGACATAGGGTTCTCCAAATAAATACGTTTCGGGAATGAATCATCGTTGCCATAGGCACCCGGGTCCAATGAAATCGGGTTAGGCTATTGATTCCCAAACCGCATGAATGCAAAGCCCCCCTAAATGCTGCAACCCCAAACCCATTTGCGCACCCGCCCGATCAGCGTGGGCCAGTTGCGCGCTTTTGCCGCCGTGGCCAGGCACCTGAACTTCCGCGCCGCGTCCGAAGAGCTGGCGCTGACGCAGTCGGCCGTCAGCCGGCAGATCCAGGCGCTTGAGGAAGAAGTCGGCGTGCCCCTGTTCCTGCGCCACACCCGGGCGGTGGAACTGACCGGCGCAGGCTCGCAATTGATGCGCAGCGTGACGCATACGCTGGAGCAGCTGGACAGCACGGTGCGCATGATCCGGCGCAGCGCGGGGCGTAAAAGCGTGGCCGTCAGCACCTGGGCCTCGTTTGCGTCCATGTGGCTGATCACCCGGCTCGAGGCCTTCCAGACCGAGTACCCGGACATCGACATCCGCATCGACGCCACCGACAACCTGGTGGACATGGAAACCGCCGATGTAGACCTGGCGCTGCGCTACGCGATGCCCGAGACCGTGCCTCAGGGCGCGGTGCGCCTGTTTGGCGAGCAGCTGACCCCGGTGGCCAGCCCCTGGCTGCTGAAGACCGGCCATAGCCTGGCGCGCGGCGAAGACCTGGCGCATTTCGCACTGCTGGAGGCCAGCGACTCGCACCGCACCCAGCACCTGGAATGGCTGACCTGGCGGCGCTGGCTGGAAATCCACCACCTGGAAAAAATCGAGCCGCGGCGCTGGATGCATTTCAACTACGCGCACCAGATCGCCCAGGCCGCCCTCACCGGCCAGGGCGTGGCCCTGGCCCGCATGCCGCTGATCGCCGACAGCCTGGCCAGTGGCGACCTGGTGGAGATCCTGCCGCATATGCGGGTGGACTCGCCAATGGCCTACTGGCTGGTGGTCGGCCCGCGCAGCGCGGCGCGGCCGGAGATCAAGGCGTTTTGCGCCTGGCTGTTGCTACAGGCCCAGGTCACGCGCAAAGCCATAGGCGATGCGCCGGACCCAGATACCGTCGATCACTTCGACTGACGCGTGAGCATGCGGCCGGCCCGTTGCAGCACGCCGCCGCTTGCGGCTTCGCAGGCCAGCCGGCCGTTGACGAACACCTGTTCGATGCCGATGGAGCGCTCCAACGGACTCGCATAGCTGGCCATGTCCTGCACCCGCGCCGGGTCGAACACCACCACGTCGGCAAACCAGCCGGGCTGCAGCTGGCCGCGCTGTTGCAGGCGGAAGTTACGCGCCGACAGCCCCGTCATCTTGTAGACCGCCTGCTCCAGCGTGAACAGCTGCTCGTCGCGCGCATAGCGGCCCAGCACGCGCGGGAACGCGCCCCATAGCCGCGGATGCGGGTGCTGGTCGTGCGGCAGGCCGTCCGAGCCAATCATGCTCAAGGGATGGGCCAGCACGCGCCTCACATCGTCCTCGTGCATCTGGAAGTAGCAGGCGCCGCCGGGCTGCAGGCGCTGGCAGGCGGTTTGCTGGTCTACGCCCCACTCGGCCGCAATATCGGCCAGCAGGCGCCCGACCATTTCCGGGTGCGGGGTCGACCAGCTGAGCAGCACATCGATCACGCCGTCCACCAGGTCTTCGCGCAGCACGGTGGAGCCGGCCAGGTACGGATACACATCCATCGCCACGCTCTGGCGTCGAGCCATTTCTTCGATCAGCGGCAGGGTCTGCAAGGTGCGGCCCCAGTTGGCCGGGCCAGCGCATTTGTGGTGCGAGATGATCAGCGGCACGCCGGCAATGTGCGCCGTGTCGCCAGCCTCGACCAAGGCCTCCAGGATGGCTGCCATTTCGCTGCGCAAATGCGTGGCGTAGACACCATCGAACTGGGCCACCACCTTCGCCAGCCGTACCACCTCCTCCATGGGCGCGGCAAACGCCGGCTCGTAGAACAAGCCGCTTGAGAGGCCGGTCGCGCCCTGGGCCATGCAGTCGGCCAGCAACGCACACATGCGCTCCAGCTCCTCGGCGCTGGCGGGCTGGCCCATATCGGCCATGCAGGCGAAACGCAAGGTGGTGTGGCCGATCAGCGAGGCCACGTTCACGGCCGGCTGGGCCTGGTCCACGGCCGCGGTATAGGCCTTGAAGGCAGGGTATTTGAAAGAGTCCGGCCCCAGCAGATTCAGCGGTGGCAGCGGCTGCTGCACCTGGTAAGGGGCGAGCGAAATGCCGCAGTTGCCGGTCACCACCGTGGTGATGCCCTGCGACAGCTTGGGCCACATGCCGGGCGACTGCAGCACCAGGTTGTCGTCATGGGTGTGCACGTCGATGAAGCCAGGCGCGATCACGCGGTAGCGGCAATCAATGCGCTGCAGTTCGGGCAGGTCTATGGCGAGCTTGGGCCCCATGGCGGCGATGCGGTCGCCCTGCAGCAGCACATCGCCCACCCAGGCGGGTGCGCCCGTGCCGTCGATGATGCGGCCTTGCTCCAGCAGCACAGCAGCTTGCGTCATGCGGCGTCTCCGGGCTCGGCAGGGTTCACGCCCCAGCTGAGCTGCGGGTGGTGCCGCATATCGACGCCGCGGGTGCTGAGGATTTCGTGCACGCCACCCAGGCGCTTTACCGCCTGGTCGCCCAGACGCTGGGCCACCAGCACGGTCAAAATTTCAATCACCGTCAAATGCACCAGATAGGCTTCTGTGCCGACGTGCATCACCGGGTCTTCGGGCACATGGATGCCAAGCACGATGTCGGCATGCTGGGCCAGCAGACTGTCTTGCTGGGTCAGCGCGATCACCGTGGCGCCCTGGCTCCGCGCCACGTCCACGGCCTCGATCAGCGAGGGCATGCGCCCCACGTGGGATATGGCAAACACCACGCCGCCGGGCATTTGCGTGGCCGCCGACACCAGCTGCAGATGCATGTCCAGATAGGCATTCGCCACCAGGCCCAGACGGAACAGGCGCGCCTGCATGTCGGATGCCATGAAGCTCGATGTGGCGCCGACGCTGTAGCAGTCCACCCGCGTGGCCGCCGCCATCGCGCGGGCCGCGGCTTCCACCGCCTCCACACTCAGCTGCGCCGGCACGCTGTTGATGGCCGAGGCCGCGCCCTTGATGACCTTGGTGATCACCTGGGCCGCATCGTCTTCGAGACGCACCTTGCGGTGCAGCGGCGAGCCACCAACAGCCATTTCCTGCGCCAGCGCCAGCTTGAATTCGCGCAAGCCCGGGTAACCCAGGTCGCGGCAGGTGCGCATGATAGTCGGCACCGAGCTGCCGGCACGCTGGGCCAGGGCTTCAAAACTTTCGTCGAGCACACGCTCGGGGTCTTGCAGCACCAGGGCCAGCACCTTGCGCCGGCCGGCCGGTGCGGAAACCATCAGGGCCGCAATTTTTTGGAGTACGCCAGAGGACATGCGGTCTTTCAGAAACAGGTCACCAGCGCATCGCAGACGCCGTAGTCGGCATCGACCACCGGCATCCAGCGCCATTTGTCGAAGGTGGTGCAGGGGTGCGAAATACCCAGCGCCACGCGGTCGCCGACCTGCAGCAGCGCGCTGCCGGCGTCAAGCCAGCGCAGATAGGCATGCTGGTCGTTCAAGGCGCTGATGGTCCAGTCGGCGGGTGCCGTACTGATGCTGCGGCCACCGCACGGGCTGTAGGCAATCGGCGTAGGCAAATCTAGGTCATAGGACAGGTCGCGCCGACCGACCGCCAGAATCGCCAGGCCAGGCTCGGGGCAGGACTGCACGCTGGCCCAGACTTCGATGGCCGGATGCAGGCCGTCCTCGCAGCCCAGGCGCTGGTTCACCGCATTCACCATGCGCTTGTAGAAACCGTGGTCGTGCGTCACATAGCAGCCCGAGCGCAGCAAGCCGCGCACCGGACGCGACAACGCAGGTTTCAGTTGCTCGGCCACCAGATCGAAAATCGCCGAACCGCCAGCGCTGATCAGCACCTCGTCATCGGCAAACCAACCCGCCGCGTCGCAGGCCAGGGCGATGGCGGCGACGCGCTGCATCAGGGCATCGGCGTAGGCGCTGTCGGGCTCGGTCTTGCCACTGGCACCACCGCCTTCGTAGCATTCGATACCGACCAGGCGCGTCGCGCTGCTCTGGTGCAGGCGCTCGGCCAGGGCCAGCGCATCCGCATGGGTACGGCAGCCGGTGCGGCCGCCGGGCACGCCGATCTCGATCATCACTTCGAACGGCGTGGCCTCGGCGTGGCCAGTGAACCAGGCTTCGATCAGCTCCAGCTGGGCCAGCGAATCGACTAGAAAGGCGATGCGCAGGCCGGCAAATTCCTGCTGCAGGCTCTGTATGCCTTGCAGGTCGGAGGCAGTCAGCACTTGGTTGGCAATCAGGCAACGGCGCGCGCCAGTAGTGGCGCCCGCGCGCACCTGGCCGACGGTGGCAAAGGTCAGGCCCCAGGCGCCGGCATCCAGCTGGCGCTGGAACAGCTGCGGCGACATGGTGGTCTTACCGTGCGGCGCCATGTCGACACCGCGCTCGGCGGCGAAGCGCTGCATCCACGACAGGTTGTGCGTCACCGCATCGCGCTTCACGATGGCCAATGGCAGCGGCAGGTCGCCGTCCAGCACGTTCCAGTTTTGTGCAGCCACGGCGGAGCGGCGCAGCGGCGCGCTGTGCTGCGGAAAGCCTTTGAACGAGGCGTCGAGTTGCGGGTCCAGGATATCTTGCAGAGTCATATTCATTCCATGTTCACCAGGGGCAGATCATCGCGCAAGCAGGCCTTGAATCGGCCCTGCCCCAGGTCTTTGAGTTCGGGGCGCTGCTCGGCACACAGTGCCATCGCGTGCGGGCAGCGGGTACGGAAGACGCAGCCCGAGGGTGGGTCGATCGGACTGGGGATGTCGCCCTGCAGCGGCACGTGCACGCTCTTATGCTGCGGGTCGGGCTTGGGCGACGCGGCCAGCAACGCCTGGGTGTACGGGTGCAGCGGCTGGCTGAACAGATCGGCCGTAGGCGCGACCTCCATCACCCGGCCCAGGTACAGCACGACTACGCGATCACACAGGTATTCGACCACGTCCAGATCGTGCGAAATGAATAGCATGGTCAGCGACAGCTTGTCGCGCAGGTCGCACAGCAGGTTCACCACCTGGGCCTGGATGGACACGTCCAGCGCCGACAACGGCTCGTCGGCAACGATGAATTCCGGCTCCACCGCCAAGGCCCGCGCCACGCCTATGCGCTGGCGCTGGCCGCCGGAGAACTCATGCGGGTAACGCGCCGCATGCTCGGGCCGCAGGCCGACGGTTTCCAGCAGCTCGGCGATGCGCGCTGCACGGGCTTGCTTGCCGCTATGCAGGCCATGCACCTGCAGCGCTTCACCTAGGATGTCGCGGATGCGCATCTTCGGATTCAGGCTGGCATACGGGTCCTGGAAGATCATCTGCAGCTTGCTGCGCAGTGCGCGCATGCGGCTGTCGGACACCTTGCCCAGGTCTTCGCCGCGGTACAGCACCTGGCCTTGCGTGCTTTCCACCAGGCGCAGCAGGGTCCGGCCTATGGTGCTTTTGCCGGAACCCGATTCGCCCACCAGACCCAGGGTTTCGCCGCGCTGGATGGCGAACGACACGTCGTCAACCGCGCGCACCGGGCGCGTGCTGGCGCCGAAATACTTGTGCAGGTTACGAACCTCGATCAGGGCTTCGCTCATGCGGCCTCCTTGTGCTGCATGACATTGCGCTGCTCTATCGGCAGCACACAGCGGGCTCTGCGGCCGGGGCTTTCTTCTACCAGTGCCGGCATCGCCTGCTGGCACAGCGGCAACGCCAGGTCGCAGCGCGGTGCGAATGCGCAGCCTGGCGGCGGTGACAGCGGGCTGGAGACCTGGCCGCGGATCGCGTACAGGCGGCGCTTGCCGTCGGCGTTCAGCGCGCGCTTGCGCTGCTGCGCCGGCAGGCAGGCCAACAGGCCCTGGGTGTAGGGATGACGCGGCTGGGCGAAAAGTTCGCCCACCGGTGCCGCCTCGACGATGCGTCCGGCGTACATCACCGCCACCTCGTCCGCATGGTGGGCCACCACACCGAGGTTGTGGGTGATGAACAAAATGCCCATACCGGTCTCGGCCTGCAGGCGCCGCATCAGCGCCAGGATCTGCGCCTGGATGGTCACGTCCAGCGCAGTGGTCGGCTCGTCGGCGATCAGCAGCGTCGGGTTGCAGGCCATGGCCAGGGCGATCATCACGCGCTGGCGCATGCCGCCGGATAGCTGGTGCGGATACTCTTTCACACGCTGGGCCGCGGCCGGAATCTCCACCAGCTCCAGCATGCGCTGGGCGTGGGCCATGGCGGCTGCAGCGTCCAAGCCCAGGTGCAAGCGAGCCGATTCGGCGATCTGTTCGCCGACGGTGAAGACAGGGTTCAGGCTGGTCATCGGCTCCTGGAAGATCATCGCAATCTCGTTTCCGCGGATAGCACGCATCTGCGACTCGGGCAGCTGCAGCAGGTCCACCGTGCGGCCATCGCGCTGGGTGAACAGTGCCTCGCCGCTGACCTGGGTGCTGGCGGTGCGCGACAGCAGGCGCATCAGGGTCAGGCTGGTCACGGACTTGCCCGAACCGGACTCGCCCACCAGCGCGGTGGTGCGACCCGGGTGGATCTGGAAGCTGACATCGGCCACCGAGCGGATCAGGCCTTCGTCGGTGTCAAAAAAGGTGCTGAGATGGCGTACATCCAGCCGAGTAGGGTTGGGGGTCGTGGGGGTAGACATAGTTTTATAGGGACTTCTTCAACCGGGGGTCCAGCAGGTCGCGCACACCATCACCCAGCAGTTGCAGCGACAGCGCCGTGAGGATGATGGCCAGGCCGGGGAACAGCACGATCCACAGCGCCTGCTGCGCATACTGCTGGCTGCCGGCAACCATCGTGCCCCAGGTGGGAATCTCGGGTGGCACGCCAACGCCCAGGAAGGACAAGGCGGCTTCGGCCAGGATGGCGTAGGCAAAGATGAACGAGGTCTGCACCAGGATCGGCGACATCAGATTCGGCAAAATGTGCCGCCACAGAATGCGCCCGGTGGACACGCCGAGTGCACGTGCGGCTTCGACAAACAGCAGCTCGCGCACTACCAGGGTCGAGGCCCGCACGACACGCGCCACCCGCGGTGTGTAGACCAGCACCAGGGCCAGCACCACATTGAGCATCGACGGGCCGAGGATCGCCACCAGCGCGATCGCCAGCAAGATGTCGGGGAAGGACATCATCGCGTCCACGACGCGCATCACCGGTGCATCCAGCTTGCGGAAGAAACCGGCCAGCAAGCCGAACAAGGTACCAAAAACGATAGCACCTCCCGCAGTCAGGGCGGCGATGGTGAGCGAATAGCGCCCGCCAAATGCGATGCGGGCGAACAGGTCGCGGCCGAGCTCGTCGGTGCCCAGGATGTGCTCCATGGTGGGCTTGGACAGGCGCTGGCTGACTGCGGTGTCGTTCGGGTCAAACGGCGTCAGCACACTGGCGAAAACCGCCACGATGACGACCAGCAGCAAGCAGATGGCGGCCGCCAGCACGATGCGGCGGCGGAATAGTTTTTGGAGAACGTGGGGGATTTTCATGGTGACTCTGGCTCAGTACTTCACGCGCGGATCGACCAGCATGTACAGCAGGTCCACCAGGAAATTGATGACCACGTAGATCACCGCGATCACCAGCAGCGCACCTTGGATGACGGGGTAGTCACGCCGCAGCACGGCATTCACTACCAGGTTGCCGACGCCAGGCAGGCCGAACACCGTTTCGGTCACCACCGCGCCACCGATCATCAGCGCCGTGGTCAGGCCCAGCACAGTGACGATCGGTACCAGCGCGTTGCGCAGCGCATGTTTGAGGATGACGACCTTCTCGGTCAGGCCCTTGGCGCGGGCGGTGCGCACATAGTCTTCTTCCAGTACATCCAGCATCGACGCGCGGGTGAAGCGGATGATCAACGCCGAATTCAACACCCCGAGCACGGTAGCCGGCAGCACCAGATAGTGCAGGCGCTCGACCAGCGTGGCGCCTGGATCGCCATAGCCGGACACCGGAAACCAGCCCAGCGCCACCGCAAAAATCTGCATCAGTACCAGGCCCAGCCAGAAGCTGGGGATACTGGCGCCGAGCATGGCCAGCCCGGTCACCACCTGGTCGATCCACTTGCCGCGGTACACCGCGGAAACGATGCCGCTGGGTACGCCGATCAGCGCGGCGATGGCCACCGCCAGCAGGGCCAGCAAGGTAGTGGGCTCGGCCCGCTCCCACAGCGCCTGGGTCACAGGGCGTTGCAGAAAGATCGACTGGCCCAGGTTGCCGTGCGCCAGCTCTTTCAGCCAGTAGCCGAACTGCACCACCAGCGGCTGGTCCAGCCCGTATTCGCGCTGCACGCGCACAATGTCTTCGGCCGTGGCCTGGTCGCCCAGCAGCACCGAAATCGGGTCGCCGGACGCGGCCCGCGTCAAGATGAACACCAGTACCGCTACCAGCGCCATCACCACCAGCATGCCCGCGATGCGGGAGGCAATATAGCGATACACAGAATTTCTCCTCAAGCAAACCAGCCACAGCAGCGAAAACCCGCTGTGGTCATTTTCAAAAAACCTACGCAGAGAACTCTATCGAGGATGCGCTGCCCACCGCCACGTACTGGCCGGTGAATGAGATGTCACCCTTGGCCACCCGGAAGATCGTCACGTTGTCGCCTTGCTTGTTATGGCAGACGTACAAGAACTTGCCGCTCGGGTCGAGGGTACAGCTGCGTGGGTAATTGCCACGCGTCCACTCTTCGCGTACCAGCTTAGGCTCGCCGGTGGCGGCATTGATCTTGAACAACGAGATCGAGTCGTGCAAACGATTCAATGACACAAAGTGCTGGCCGTCGGGCAGCATGCGGATGCCGGACGCATAGCTGGTGCCTTTGAAGCCCGGTGGCAAGGCCGAGGTTTCGCTCACCAGGGTCAACACGCCGGTAGCGCCGTCGTAGCGCATGAAGGCAATCGTCGACGCCTCTTCGTTCACCAGGTACAGCCACTTGCCATTCGGATGGAAGCAGAAATGCCGCGCGCCCGAGCTTTCCGACACCGCCACGCTGCTGGGCTGGCTCAGCACACCGGTGCTGCGGTCGAACTTGTAGGAGATGACTCGGTCCAGGCCCAGATCGGCCACCAGCACAAAGTTGCCGCTCGGGTCGCTGTGCACCATGTGGGCATGCGGGCCGTCGTGGTCGCTAGTGGCAAAGCCTTCGTGCGACAGCGCGGCTTTCGGCACTACATCGGCGCCCGGCTTGCACTGCGTGCCGCCACAGGCATCCACATCCTTGTAGACAGCCACCGGCTTATCGGTATCGAAGCCGCCGTCGGCGCGCAGCGCGATGACGCTGACATCGCCGCTGGAATAGTTGGCGGTGAACAAGAAACGGCCGTCCGGGTGGACGCTGACGTAGGCCGGGTCCTTGCCACCGCAGGCGATCTCGGCCACAAAAGACAACGCGCCATTCGCCTCGATGCGGTAGGCCGACACCGAGCCGCCGCTGTCCGGGCCTGCCACCGCAGAAAACTCGTTGCCGGCATACAGCATGCGCAGCGATGGATGGCGCGCCAGCGAGGCTGGGTTGCGCAGCTTGCTGGCTGCGTCGCCGGCGTTCAGTACCGCCGCCGGTGCACCGGCAATCGGCGTCAGCGCGCCGGTTTTGCTGTTCAGCGCGAACTGGTGCACACCCAGGCCACGGCCACCGCGCCAGGGTTTGCCGCCATCGGTGTAGGTGCCCACGTAGGCATACACAGTGCCGGTGCTGGCGGCTTGCGCGCTCAGCGCAGTCAAGCCCAAAGCCCCCAGGCCAGAGACGACGGCCGTGGCTTTGAGAAAGTTTCTACGGCTGGCAGCGGTGTGGGCATGGGGCAATTCCTGGTCAGTAACACGAGATGGCATGGCATTTCCTGTGAATGGGTGGAAGGGATTGGATGGGAAGAGGCGAAATCAGGTCGGCGCCGGGCCGACCCGGCTTACTTCTTCAGGCCGGTGTTCCAGAAGAACGGCCAGGTGGCAGGTGTGTAGCCCTCCAGCGCTGGCGATTTGGCCGACAGGCTGTTGAACTTGCCGACGTTGATGTAAGGCACCTCGTCGTACACCACCTGCTGCACCTTGCCCCACAGCGCGGCGCGCTTGGTGGGGTTGGTTTCCTGGTTCAGCGCCGACAGCGCGGCTTGCTTGGCGGGTGTAGACCACCAGCCGGGTGCGCCATCGCCGAGCTGGGGTGGCGACAGCATGGGCTCGGGGAACTGGCCGGAATGCGTCACATAGATGTCCCACAGCTTGGAGTCGTTGCGGCGCTGCACCAGGGTGGCCCAGTCCACCACATTCAGGTCCACCTTGAAGCCGGCCTTCTTCAACTGCTCGGCCATGATCAAAGCCATGTTGTAGTGGAAGTCGTACTGGCGGCTGGTCAGGATGCGGATGGCGTCGCCCTTGTAGCCGGCAGCCGCGGCGGCCGTCTTGGCCTTGGCGGGGTTGCGTTCGTTGTAGTGGTCCACACCGGCAGCCGAATAGAACGGTGTGCCCTTGGGGAAATGGTTGCCTTCGGCGGTGAAGAAACGCGTGTCACCGAAACCAGCCGCCAGCATCTCGCCCTCGCCCAGCGCCACTTGCACGGCCTGGCGTACTGCCAGCGGGGCCATCACGCCTTCCTTGGTGTTGAACACCAGGTAAGGGAAGCCAAACGATGGCGTCATGATGGGCACGACTTTGTCGGTGGCTTTTTCCAGCCGCGGCAAGGCTTCGATGGGCAGCAGGTCGGCAAACTGGAACTGGCCGGCCAGCGCGCCTTCGACGCGGGTATTGGCGTTGGGCACGGGGATGAATCGCAGCTCTTCCACCACCGCGGTCTTTTTGCCGCCGTAGCCGTTAGCGGCTTCTTTGCGTGCGCTATAGGCGTCAAAACGCGTCAACAGCACGTATTGGTCGGGGCGGCGCTCCTTGAACTTATAGGGGCCGGTACCAACAAAGTCTTTCAGCGGCTGGGCGATCGACTCCTTGGCCATGATGGCGGCCATGCCCGAAGGCAAAGCCAGCTGCGGCAGCAGCGGTGCGTACGGGTTCTTCAGGGTGATGGATACCACCAGCGGGCCTTTGGCGGACAGGTCGTCCACTTCCTTGGCCAGCGCCTTGCCGCGCGGCGAGACTTCCATCCAGCGCTTCAGGCTGGCGACCACGTCTTCCGAATTCAGCTCGCGCCCGCTGTGCAGCTGCACACCCGCACGCAGCGTGATGGTGTATTGCTTGCCGTCGGCCGATACCTTGGGCATGGATTCGGCCAGCATGGGCACCACGTTCCACTTGGCATCGAAGGTGAACAGCGGCTCGTAAACGTGCTGCATGATGGTCCCGACCAGGTCGGCGCTGCTGGCCATCGGGTCCAGGGTTTGCGGCTCGGCCACCATCGCCAGGTTGAGTGCAGACTTGGCTGTCTGCGCTTGCAGGGCCATGGGCAGCAGCGCCGCGCCCATAGACATCAATAAAACGGTGCGGCGCAACAAGGCGGTGGTTGACTTCATCATGGACCCTTTGTATTGAAAGTAAATTTCACAATGCAAAGAATATGCCAAGCAATTTTCCAATAAAACAGGGAAAACCCGTGAAATTATGAAAATTAATTTCACCAAAACAGTGCGAAACACGGTCTGAACCAGGACTGCGTGCCAGAATGGGGCCTGTTTTGTTACCGCCCTACAGGAGTTTCTTCATGCCGCTGATCCATATTGGCAACCCGCCCGTTACCTCCGACCAATTGCCACGCCCGTTCTCACCGGCCGTGCGGGCTGGTGACTTCGTTTACGTATCCGGCCAGGTGCCGGCCGACGACAAGGGCGAGATTGTGCAGGGCGGCATCGAAGCGCAGACCCGCCAGGTGATGCACAACCTGACCCAGGTGCTGGCGCTGGCAGGCTGCACGCTGGACGATGTGTGCAAGACCAGCGTATGGCTGGACGACGCGCGCGACTTTGCCAGCTTCAACCGTGTCTACATGGGGTATTTCGGCGACAAGAAACCTGCCCGCTCCACCACCGAAGCCCGCTTGATGGTGGATGCCAAAGTGGAAATCGACGTTATCGCCTACAAGCCGGTGTAAGGCCCAAACACGGTTTCCTTCTCTTTACAGGGCGAGCGCAGCGAAGCCGCCCTTCCAGAACAACCGCGGAACTGGCTTTGCCAGGCCGCTGGTTGTGCTCCCTGCGTGTCGTATCGGTTTTACAAACCGATACGAGGGGGGTTGGCGGCCACATGCGCCTTCGGCTTTTCAAACCGATGTCGGGGCAGTGCGCAAGCCTGGGGGTGTTCAGCCAGCTGGCCAGACCACTCCGTTGTCGTTCAGGATGGCGTCCAGCGGCATGTCGTGCGGCTCAGGCGCAAAGTCGTCCAGGTAGCCCTGGGTAAAACCCAGCCCCACCGTAAACGGCTTGGGGCTCAGGGACGCCAGCATGCGGTCGTAAAAACCACCGCCATAGCCCAGGCGATACCCACCGGCCGCATAGCCCACGCAGGGCACAAACAGCAAGGTCGGCTGCACCATCTCGGTCGCCTTGGGCTTCAAAATGCCGTAGGCATCCTCCTCCATCGGGCAGCCCGGATACCAGGCATGGAAGGTCATGGTCTTGTGCAGCTTGTTCACCACCGGCAGGCCGATACGCTTGAGCTCGGGGCCGTCGAGCAGCTCGCCGTCTTCCTTCCAGCGGTGCAGGGCCGGCAGTGGATCGAACTCGCCCTTGATCGGCCAGTAGGCGCCAATCACGGTATCGGGCCGCCCCACCAGCCAGATACGCATCACACGTTGCAATAAATCGGCCCGTTCCAGGCGGTCGGGTAGCTCCAGGCGTTGCGCAATCAGCGCCTCGCGCAGGGCTTTTTTGTCCTGGGCCTTGTCGTTCATTGAGTTTTCCATAGGGACTTGGTGTATTTCCTGGTCGAAGGGCTTGGAGACCTGCGACCAGGAAATACACCAAGTCGTGTCCATAATCCCCCACATGCAAGTTCCAGCCATTTTGACATCGTTCGCACTCGCCCTGAGCTTCGTATTCTCAGGCGCGGCCTGCAGCCAACCCAAATCCGATCCCGCCGGTGACAGCACCATTCTGGAGATGAACCAGGCCTTCAAACGCGCAGACCGCAAGCGGCTGAGCGCGCTCCTGCCCCAGGTGCGCGGCCACCTACTGGAGCCCTGGGCCGCCTATTGGGAGCAGCGCGCGCGGCTGGACGAGCTGACATCGCTGGACCTGCAGAGCTTCAGCAGCCGCTTCCCCGGCAGCTACCAGGAAGACCGCTTGCGCAACGACTGGTTGCTGCTACTGGGCCAGCGCCGCGACTGGGCCACGTTTGCCGAGGAACATGCGCGCTACCGCATGGCCGATGACCGCGAAGTCCGCTGCTACGCGCTGCTGATCGACCAGATCAAACTGGGCGCCGACAGCCCACCGGCCCTGGCCGAAGAAGTGCGCCGCAACTGGTATGCCCAGCGCGAGCTGGACGACGGCTGCACCCAAGCCGCCAGCCACTTGTATGCAGCCAAGAAACTCACACCGGTCGACATCTGGCGCAAAGCCCGCCTGGGCATGGAAGCCAACCGCCCGCGGGTTGCCGCCAAGGCCGTGGAAATCGTCGCCCCCGAGTCGCTGGCTATGCTGAACGAGCTGAACGACAGCCCGACGAAGTTTTTGCTGGGCAAGGTCACCGCCCTGTCCCGTGCCCGCCGCGAAGTGATGCTGCTGGCGTTGGTCAAGCTGGCCACCTCCGACCCCGACAATGCCGCCGCCCTGATGGAGAGCAAGTGGGAAACCCAACTGAATGTGGAAGAACGCAATTGGACCTGGGGCGTCATCGGCAAGCAGGCCGCCATGCGCTTGTCCAACAGCGCATCCGACTACTACGCCAAAGTCAGCAAAGACAGCGACCTGAACGACGAGATGCTGGCCTGGAAGGTCCGCAGCGCCCTGCGCCTGGGCCGCTGGAAAGACGTGGCCAGCGCCACCCAGGCCATGGGCGACAACCTGCACGCCGATGCCACCTGGGTCTACTGGCGCGCACGGGCGTTGCAAGCCCTGGCCAAGTCCGACCTGGACCGCGAGGAACCCACGCGTTTGCTGCAAAGCATTGCCGGAGTGCGCGGGTTTTACGAGCAGCTGGCATTGGAAGAGCTGGGCCAGAAGACCACGGTGCCGCCCCGCCCCCCGGCCGTCACCCCCGAAGAAAAAGACGCAGCCCGCGCCAACCTGGGCCTGCAGCGCGGCCTGGCCGCCATCCAGCTGGGCCTGCGCAGCGAGGGCAACCGCGAGTGGAACTACACCACCAATCTGCATGAGCGCGGCGGCATGGGCGACCGCGAGCTGCTCGCCGCCGCCGACCTGGCCTGCCAGCGCGAGGTATGGGACCGCTGCATCAACACCAGCGAACGCACCCGCAATGTGATGGACTTCGAGCAGCGTTTTCCCATGCCCTACCGCGATACCGTGGTCAGGCGCAGCCGCGAGATCAACCTCGACCCGGCCTACGTCTATGGCCTGATCCGCCAGGAGTCGCGCTTCATCATGGATGCGCGCTCCGGCGTGGGCGCCTCCGGCCTGATGCAGGTCATGCCCGCCACCGCCCGCTGGACCGCCAAGAAGATCGGCCTGAGCGGCTTCACCCCTGACCAGTTGAACGACCGCGACACCAATATCACCATCGGCACCGGCTACCTGAAGCTGGTGCTGGACGACTTTGCCGGCTCCATGCCCATGGCCGCCGCCGCCTACAACGCCGGCCCGGGGCGGCCCCGCGTCTGGCGCAACGGCCCGGTGCTGGAAGCCGCCATTTGGGCCGAGAATGTGCCGTTTACCGAAACTCGCGACTACGTCAAAAAAGTCCTCTCCAACACCACCAACTACGCCGCCATCCTGAGCGGCCAGCCGCAGTCACTGAAGGCCCGCCTGGGTTTGGTGGGTCCGCTGGCCGCCAATGCCGTAGAACCCTACAAGGACCTGCCATGAGCCAGCCCGCCACGAGCAACACCACATCGGCATCGGCATCGCCATACGGCACCCTGCCCCCGACCAGCACGCCCGCGCAGCGCAAGCCCATCAGCCTGCCGCGCCTGGCCGAGATGCACCAGCGCGGCGAAAAAATCACCATGCTGACGGCTTACGACGCCACCTTTGCCGCCGTGGCCGACGCCGCCGGTGTCGAATGCCTGTTGGTCGGCGACTCGTTGGGCATGGTCTGCCAAGGCCTGCACAACACCGTGGGCGTGAGCCTGGAAACCATGCGCTACCACACCGAAAGCGTGGTGCGCGGCCTGCAGCGCACCCAGGCCACCGCCTGGGTGATTGCCGACCTGCCGTTTGGCAGCTACCACGAAGGCCGCGAGCAAGCCCTGCGCAGCGCCGCTGTGCTGATGCAGGCGGGCGCGCACATGGTCAAGCTGGAAGGCGGCGGCTGGACCAGCGAGATCGTGCAGTTCCTGGTCGACCGCGGCATCCCGGTCTGCGCCCACCTGGGGCTGACGCCGCAGACCGTGCATGCACTGGGCGGCTACCGGGTCCAAGGCAAGTCGGACGCGGCGGCCAGCACGCTGCGCCAGCATGCCCATGCGCTGCAGGACGCGGGCGCGACCATGGTGGTGCTGGAAATGGTGCCGGCGCCACTGGCGGCCGAGCTGACTAAGGCGCTCACGCACTGCGCCACCATCGGCATCGGCGCCGGCAAGGACACCGCCGGCCAGGTGCTGGTGTTGCACGACATGCTGGGGATCAACCTGGGTAAGATGCCGCGGTTTGTGCGCAACTTCATGGACAGCGCCAGCAGTGTGCGCGGCGCCATGGAGGCCTATGTACACGCCGTGAAAGAAGGCAGCTTCCCCGACAACAGCCAGCACGCCTGGTGATTTTTGCAGCCTAGGCTGCGCCTGCAACATGTTCATCGCCCACACCATTGAAGAGCTGCGCGCCCATCTGGGCGCCTACCAGCATCCCGCTTTTGTACCCACCATGGGCAACCTGCACGCCGGCCACCTGGCCCTGGTGCGCCAGGCCAAGCCGCTGGGCGACGTCACCGTGGCCAGCATCTTCGTGAACCGGCTGCAGTTTCTGCCGCACGAGGACTTCGACAGCTACCCGCGCACCTGGGACAGCGACTGCGCCCAGTTGCGCGCCGCCGGCTGCGACGTGCTGTTTGCGCCGACCGAAAAAGAGCTGTACCCCGAAGCGCAGACCTACAAGATCCATCCGCCAGCCGGCCTGGCCGATCTGCTGGAAGGCCAGTTCCGGCCCGGCTTCTTTGTCGGCGTAGCCACCGTGGTGATGAAGATGTTTGCCTGCGTGTTCTCCGAAGCCAAGGGCCGGCGCACCGCCGTGTTCGGCCAGAAGGACTACCAGCAGCTGATGGTGATACGCAGCATGGTGCGGCAGTTTGCCTTGCCCATCGACATCGTGGCCGGCCCCACCCAGCGTGCGGACGACGGACTGGCCTTGTCTTCCCGCAACGGCTATTTGAGCCCTGCCGAGCGGGCCGAGGCAGTGCAACTGTCGGCCACCCTGAAGCGCATGGCAAGCGCCTTGCGCGATGGCGCTACCGATACCGCAGCGCTGGAAGCCCAGGCCATGGATGGCCTGCGCCAGCGTGGCTGGGCACCCGACTACCTGGTAGCACGCCGGCGCAGCGATCTGCTGCCGCCCGATGCCAGCGCCCCGGCGCCGCTGGTGGTGCTGGGCGCAGCCCGGCTGGGCCAGACCCGTCTGATCGACAACCTCGAGGTTTAAAACCGCTTGCTATCAATAAAAGAGCTGCCTGCGCTTATTAAATAAGCGCAGGCAGCTCTTTTTATATGTAAACGCGGACTCAGCTGGCGTGCGTGCTGGCGCGCGAAATCGACACGCCCGCCACCAGCGGCTGGCCCAGGATCTCGGGGCGCGCGGTGCGCGGCGTCGCCACATCGTTTTCATCAAACAAATGCATGCAGTGCGGCGGGAAGTACAGGTTCACCGCGCTGCCCACGCTGCAGCTGGACTGGCCGCTTTCGCGCACCGTGACCAGCTCGCCACCGGCCAGGCGCACATAGATATAGCTGGCTTCGCCCAACTGCTCCAGAAAGGCCACCAGGCCGGCGACCACATTGCTGCCACCGGGTGGCACGATTTGCACATGCTCAGGCCGCACGCCCAGCGTCACCATACTGTGGCCGGCGAGGCGCGAGGCATCGACCTCGGCTTGCACCTCGACCTCGGCCACTTTGGCGGTGGCCACGCCGTTGGCGGCGCCGACCAGTTGGGCGGCGATGAAGTTCATCTTCGGGCTGCCGATGAAGCCGGCCACAAACTTGTTCACCGGGTGGTGGTAGAGCTGCAGCGGCGCGCCACACTGGGCCACGCTGCCGTCGCGCTGCACGGCTTCGCCGGCATTCAACAGCACGATCTTGTCGGCCAAGGTCATGGCCTCGACCTGGTCGTGGGTCACGTAGATCATGCTGGCGGTACCGATGTCCTTGTGCAGCTTGGCGATCTCCAGGCGCGTCTGTACGCGCAGCGAGGCGTCCAGGTTCGACAGCGGCTCGTCAAACAAAAACACATCGGGTTCGCGCACGATGGCCCGGCCAATCGCCACGCGCTGGCGCTGGCCGCCGGACAGTTCTTTGGGCAGGCGCTTGAGCAGCGGATCGAGCTGCAGAATCTTGGAGGCCTTGCGCACCCGCTGCTCCACGGTGGCGGTATCGGTCTTGGCCTGCTTCAGGCCAAACGCCATGTTGTCGTAGACGCTCATGTGCGGGTACAGCGCATAGCTTTGGAACACCATGGCCACGCCGCGGCGCGAGGGCGGGGTTTCGTTCATGCGCTGGCCCTTGATGCTGAGCTCGCCGCTGGTGATGTCCTCCAGGCCCGCGACCATGCGCAGCAGCGTGGACTTGCCGCAACCCGAGGGGCCGACAAACACCACGAACTCGCCTTTGTCGATGTCCAGATCGACCTTGCGGATGGTGTCGGGAACACTGCTGTTGTAGCGTTTATGCACATCACGGAAGCGGATTTCAGACATGAAGGTCTCCTTGTTATGAGGGCCTGCGTAACGGGTTGCGCAGGCCGTGGTTTTAATTAAAGCGTTGCGAATAGCGCGCCATACGGCGGCAGCAGCAGGGTCTGACCATCCAATTCACCCGACGGCAAGGCATGGCGGGTGTCCATAGCCAGCGGCCGCACATGGTCGGGCAAGGCATAGCGCACCGGGCTGGCACCCAGGTTGAAGGCACACAGCAGGGCGGCGTCATCGCTGCGGCGCACAAAGGCCAGCACCGTGTCGTCGGCAGCCAGCAGCTCGATGTCGCCGGTCCGCAGCACCGCGTGCTGGCGCCGCCAGGCCAGCATGGCCTGGTAGAAATGGAACATCGAATCCGGGGCCGCCCTCTGGCTGGCGGCAGCCAGCGGCAGATGTTCCGAGGCCACGGGCAACCAGGTCTTGGCGGCGCTGCTAAAGCCCGCATGGGGTGCGGCCGCGTCCCAGACCATGGGCGTGCGGCAGCCATCGCGGCCTACAAACTCGGGCCACATGGCGATGCCATACGGATCTTGCAAATCTTCGAAGGCCACGCTGGCTTCGGTCAAGCCCAGCTCGTCGCCCTGGTAAATGCAGGGCGAACCGCGCAGGCTCAGCTGCAGCCCAAACACCAGCCGCAGCCAGGCGGCATTGTGCGCAGGCTGCTGCCAACGGCTGGCCACCCGCACCGCGTCGTGGTTGGATACCGACCAGCAGGGCCAGCCGTCCAGACACACGGCTTCGAGACGCTGGACCACGCCATGGATGTAGCGTGCATCGCACTTGGGGCCGAGCAGGTCAAACGAATACGCGGTGTGCAGCTTGTCGCCACCACCGGTGTACTCGGCAATCCGGGCCGGGGTGTCGTCGTCGCCGATTTCACCCACCGTCATCAGGTCTGGGTACTGGTTCAGCAGGCTGCGGATGCGGCGCAGAAAGTCCAGCATCTCCGGCTGGCTCTTGTCGTACACGTGGCGCTGCCAACCGTAGGGATTGACCTTGTTCACCGACGGATCGTCGGTCGGCATGCCGCGCGCCGGGTTGTTGCGCAGCTGCGCGTCGTGCACGCAGAAGTTGACGGCATCCAGCCGGAAGCCATCGACGCCGCGGTCCAGCCAGAACTGCATATTGTCCAGCGCCGCCTGCTGCACCTGCGGGTTGTGGAAGTTCAGGTCCGGCTGGCTGGCCAGAAAGTTGTGCATGTAGTACTGGCAGCGGCGCGTGTCCCACTGCCAGGCAGAACCGCCGAAGATCGACAGCCAGTTGTTCGGCGGCGTACCGTCGTCCTGGGGGTCGGCCCAGACGAACCAGTCGGCACGCGGGTTGTCGCGGCTGGAGCGCGACTCGACAAACCAGGGGTTCTGGTCGGAGCAGTGGCTCAGCACCTGGTCGATCAGCACCTTGATGCCCAGCGCGTGGGCTTTGGCCACCACCGCATCGAAGTCCGCCAGGCTGCCGAACATCGGGTCGACCGCCCGGTAGTCGGAAATGTCGTAGCCAAAATCCTTCATCGGACTCTGGAAAAACGGCGACAGCCAGACCGCCTCTACCCCCAGCTCGGCCAGATAGGGCAGGCGCTGCACCACACCGGCCAAGTCGCCAATACCGTCGCCATTGCTGTCTTGAAAACTGCGCGGGTAGATTTGGTAAATCACCCCGCCACGCCACCACTCGTTCGCCTGTGCCATGCTCAGCCCTTCACGGCACCAGAGGTCAAACCACCCACGATCTTGCGCTGGAATATGAGTACCAGGGCGATCAGCGGCAGGGTCACCAGCACCGAGGCCGCCATGATCTTGCCCCAGGGGATTTCATATTTGTCGGCGCCGCTGATCAGCGAGATTGACACGGGCACCGTGCGATCGTTGTTGTTCAGCACGAAGGTCAGGGCGAACATGAATTCGTTCCAGGCGGCGATGAAGGCCAGCAGTCCGGTGGTCACCAGGGCCGGCCACATCACTGGCAAGAACACCTTGGTGATGATGCCCCAGGGGGTGCAACCGTCCATGATGGCGGCCTCTTCCAGCTCCTTGGGCAGGTCGCGCACGAAGGTGGTCAACACCCATACGGTGAACGGCAGGGTGAACACCATGTACGGCAGGGTCAGTCCCCACCAGTGGTTGTACAGACCAAAGGCTTGCATCAGCTCGAACATGCCCGACAGCACCGCCACCTGCGGAAACATGGACACAGCCAGCACCGTCAACAGCAGCAAGCCGCGGCCACGGAACTGGATGCGGCCCAGCGCATAGGAGGCCGTCACGCCCAGGAACAGCGAGGCGATCACCACCAAGGTCGACACTGCCACCGAATTGAGAATGTGGCGACCAAACGGATGCTCGGACACGGTGAACATGGCGATGTAGTTCTTCAGCGAAGGCGCATCCGGCCATAGCGAGGTGCTGAACAGCTCGGTGCCCGACTTCAGCGAAGTGACGATCGCGTAATAGAAAGGGAACAGGCAGAACAGCGCGATGATGGCCACCAGGGCGTACAAACCGATGGAGCCGAGGATTTTTTGGAAAGTGTGGTTCATGCTCGGTTTCCTTACTTCTTGCCGCCCAGATCGACACGCGACAGCTTCAGATACAGCAGGGTGCAGACCGCAATGATGAGGAACAGCACGGTGGAAGCCGCCGAGCCATAGCCCACGTAGTTGTTGTCGACGATTTCACGCCGCACAAAGCCCGACATGCTGATGGTGTCCACGCTGTTGGAGGTCATCACATAGATGATGTCGAACACCCGCAAGGCATCGAGCAGCCGGAAGATCACCGCCACCATCAGGGCCGGCCAGATCAGCGGCAGCGTCACCTTAAAGAACACGCGCACCGGGTGGATGCCGTCCACGTGGGCAGCTTCGTAGCAATCGGTAGGCAGCATCTGCAGCGCCGCCAAGGTCAGCAAGGCCATGAAGGGCGTGGTCTTCCACACGTCGACCAGCATGACCGACCACAACGCGTAGTCGGGATCAGCAGTCCAGGCGATGTTGTGGTCGATGATGCCCGCGCCTTTGAGCAGCGCATTCATCACGCCAAACTGATCGTGCATGATCCAGGCCCACATCTTGGCCGACACGATAGTAGGGATCGCCCAGGGCACCAGCACCGCAGCCCGTACAAATGAGCGGCCTTTGAAGTTGGCATTCAGCACCAGCGCGAACACCACCCCCAACAAGGTTTCGGTGACAACGGAGACGATGGCGAATTTGAAGGTATTGCGGATCGCCATGCCCCAATCGGTTTTCCAGAAGCCTTCAACGGCGTCCAAATTGAAAACACCGTATTTTCCGAAGTAGTTCTGCAGGCCCACCATGTTGTAGGAAGACTCGCCGATGTTCTCCAGCGTGGCATCGGTAAAGCTGAACCAGATGGTGCGGCCCAGCGGCCAACCCGCGACGAGCAGCAGGACGATGAGCGTGGGGGTCAGAAAAATCCACGCGCTACGGGTGCGCTCGCGGGTGAGTTCGGATGTTTGGGTGCGCATGGCGACTCCTGGGATCAAGGTGCTGAACGGGCCGCCATGCTGTGTGGCATAGCGGCCCGGGGGTTCAACAGTGGGGGCTTACCACTTAGGACCGCGGCGGATCGAATCCAGCTTGCCTTCGAGCTTCTTCACGCTCTCTTCACCGGTGGATTTGCCCGACAGCACTTCGTGCGTGGCATTCCAGAAAGCGGCAGAGACTTCGTTGTACTTGGCACCCGTGACTGTGGCCGGGCGGGGTACTGCACCCACGAAGGTGTCATACAGATCACCAAAGAACGGGTTGGCGGCCAGTACTTCCTTGTCCTTGTACAGCGAGGCGATGGTGGGGTTGTACGAACCGCGGATGGCACGGTCTTTTTGCACGGCCTCACTGGTCAGGTACATCACAAAATCAGCCGCTTCCTTGGGGCTCTTGGAGTACTTGCTCACTGCCAGCTGCCAGCCACCCAGGGCAGCTGCCGTCTTGCCGCCATCGCCCTTGGGCAGCGCGACGACGCCGACCTTGCCCTTGACCGGGCTGTCTGCGCCCTGGCTCAGCGACCAGGCGTACGGCCAGTTGCGCATGTACACAGCATTGCCCTTTTGGAACACGCCGCGGGCGTCTTCTTCTGCATAGTTCAGCACGCCCTTGGGCGCAATGGTGCCGATCCAGCCGGCAGCCGTGTTCAGCGCCTTGGCGGCAGCGGGGTTGTTGATGGTGATCTTGCCGGTGCTGTCCACAATACTGCCGCCGCCGAAGCTGGACACCCATTCAATCCCATCGCAGGTCAAACCTTCGTAGGCCTTGGCCTGGAACACAAAACCTTGCATGTCGGCATTGCCCGCCTTGCGCTCGCCGTCCATCACCTTCTGGGCAGAAGAGGTGAGCTCGGCCCAGGTGGTGGGGGCTTTTTCTCCGTACTTGGTCAACAAGTCCTTGCGGTAATACAGAACGCCGGCATCGGTGAACCAGGGCATGGCCAACAGCTTGCCGCCCACGGTGTTGTTCGCCACGATGGCCGGGAAATGGGCCTTTTCGGCGCCTTTGGTGTACGAGGTCAGATCCAGCAAATGGTCTTTCAAAAGACCGGGCCACACCACATCCACGTTGATCACATCCACCTCGGTGGATTTGGCGGCGAACATCTGGCGGAACAGGCCCAGGATGTCGCTGGTGGACTGGGGAATGCTCAGATGCTTCACCGTATTGCCGGTTTTGCTGGCCCACTCATCGCCGGCTTTTTTGCAGAACTCGTAGTCCTGCCCCACCGAGCCGCAGGAAATGGTGATGGTCACCCCCGCTGCATGTGCCCCCATAGCGCCGAGGCTGAGCAGCACAGCGGCTGCGGTTTTGGTGATTGCTGTCATGTAGATGTCTCCTTGTTTATTCGATGTGGGCCCAGGCTGTTCTGGCAGTCCATGCCAAGCCGCAGGCCATTGTTTTATCGCCGGTAAAAGCCGAGCCAGTATAAATTCAAAGCGCTTTGAATTGAACACTGGGTTTACCCGAGGGCACGCACATTTGGCGTCCCCAAACATCCATCCAATGCAAAAAGCCTGCATCTCCCAGAGGGCGATGCAGGCTTTTCATGGAAGACATGCTCCCGCTTAGACAGCAGGAAGCATGGTTGCAGCGGTCATAGCCGCCAGAGCTTAGAACTCGTAGTTCACGCGCAGAGCGAAACCAGTTGCGTTAGGCGCTTCGTTGGGGCCGCTGGACTTGGAGTGGGAGATCGCGGGGGTGATCTTGGCACCCTTCACGTCAAAGAATGGAATCGCGTAGGCAACCCAGAAGGTGGTGACCTTGTCGTCGGCGCTCAGGTTGGAACCCTTACCGAACACGCTGGCCACGGTCAGATTGCCAATACCGGCCATCAGCGCAAAGGTGTTTTGCTTGATGTTGGACAGGCTCTTGCCGGCTGCGTAGTTGGCATACAGGGTCACACCGCCGAAGTTGTAGTCACCGGTCAAACCGTAGCCGGTGCGGTTCACGCTACCTGTAGCGGGAGTGCCAGCCGTGGTGGTAGCAAGTACCGACGTGCAAACGCCGGCGGTGATGGCTCCGCAGCTCAACGTGGTGGTTGCTGCGGTAGCTGCGGTACCTTCGTACTTGATCGCTTCAACACCAGCGGCCAAATGCAGAGGGCCGTTGGCGTAGTTCAGCACAGGACGCAAACCGGTAGCACCGCCGGCGCCTTTGCTGGACACGCCGCTGACTTCCAGGCTCAGGCCGCCGCCCAATTGGACGTTCACAGCTGCATGGAAAGGTGCGCTGCCATTGGCGTAAGCGCCTTGGCGGCCGCGCAGCACATTGGCTTGGTAAGGCGAGAAGCCGGAGTACTCAACGATCACGTCGCCAGGGGTTTGGAACAGATTGGCAGCTTCGAAACGGCCCAGCTTGATGTCGGCGGTTTCGGAACCGAACTGTGCCCACAAGTCATCCGTACCAGCCGAGCCATCAGGCTTGGACAGGTAGGTGGCGCGACCGGCCATGAAGTACTTGGAACCCAGTTTTTGGCTGGCATTCAGTTCGACACGGCCGGACTGGGAAGCGCCGCGGTCGTTGTTTTGGTACTTGCTATCGAGCTCGATATTGGCGTCGATATTGGGCAAAGCGAAAGCCGAGGCAGAAACCATCGCGAAAGCGGCGAGGGCAGTGGCGCGAACGGTAAAGGTAGCTTGGTTCAAGGATGTCTCCAGTGTGATTAAGTTTGTTCTTGATTTGCTAGTCCAACGGCTGCCTGAACGCTGCAGGAGCTGTGTGAAGACCGTGCAAATCTGGGGGTATTCTTGGTGGACGGTCTTTTTCGACCGATAAGCAATTACCCTTGTTACAGAAACAAGCGAGTTACCAAAATGCAAAAATTTTTCGGTAGACGCTTCAAGAGTTAGGTCGAGCAAAAAACAAAGTTCAGATCGCGTCCTTTCCTCCATTTCTCCAATGAAAACAGCGCTTCCGACGCGGTTTTTCAGATGTCCAACTGATGCCAAATTTGCTTTGGATTACGGAGAAATTTGAAAAAAATTGGCATCGAAAATGGAACTTTTTTGCCACCCAAGGCATCGGCGTTTTTGTTGCGGAATTGCGACACGATGCAGGCTTGACAGCCGGTTCACCTATTGACACAGCCTCTATGCGGGTAGCAAACGCTACTATCGCCCAGCCCTTACACGCTTTTACCCGCCTAGATGTCACTGAAACGGATCGCCGAAGAACTCGGCCTGTCGCTCACCACGGTGAGCCGCGCGCTGAATGGTTACCCTGAGGTAGCGGCCGCTACGCGCCGCGATGTGATGGCGGCCGCGTTACGACTTAATTACAAACCCGACGCACGCGCCAGGGGCCTGGCGCTGGGCCGGGCGGACGCAGTCGGTATCGTCTTCCCCATTACCACCGGCGATTTGGGCGACCAGCAGTTTCTGCAGGTCGCCTCTTCCATGAGCGAACGCTTTGCCCAGGCCGGGCTGGATTTGTTGATCATGTCGGCCCCTGCCCAGGACGAGCTGGCGGCCTACGAGCGCGCTATCACCGGCCGGCATATCGGCGTCTTTGTGGTGCCGCGCACCCGCCTGCATGACCGCCGGCTGGAATTGCTGCAGTCACGCAACGTGCCGTTTGTGGCCTATGGGCGCAGCTCCTTGCCTGCGCAGAGCAGCTACCCCTGGTTCGACTTCGACAACCTGGCCGGTGCCCGCATGGCCACCGACCGCCTGCTGCGCCTGGGCCACCGCCGCATCGCCTATCTGGGCGCACCACCCGAATACAACTTTGCCGACCAGCGCTATGCGGGTTTCTGCGCCAGCCTGAAAGCCGCCGGCGTGGCTCTCAAGCCCACGTCCGTGCAGCGCAATGCGCTGGAGCGCCGCTCCGGCTATGCGGCCATGCAAAAACTGCTGGCCCTGCCCCAGCGGCCCACGGCCGTGCTGGTAGACAACAACCTGGCCGGCATAGGCGCGGTACATGCGGTGCTGCATTCCGGGCTGGTGCTCGGGCGCGACCTGTCGGTCATCGTCTACGACGGCCTGGGTTCGGATTCGGTAGTGCGTACCAGCGTGACCGCGGTGATGCAGCCCACGCCGGCCGCCACCGGCCTGGCCCTGGCCGAGCTGACCCTGGCCCGCATGCGCGACGAGCCGGTGGAATCACTGCAAAAGCTGTGCATGCCCGAGTTGGAAATCGGCGACAGCGACGGGCCGCCGCCGGCCACCTCCTAACAAGCTGATCTGAGCCTCTGCCTAGGCGGCCATCCCGCTGTTCCGTAAGGCCGCCACCCGCGCGGCATGCACCAGCCCCCCAATGTCCTTGCCCTGCAAGCCCTTGGCTTGTGCCTCGCGGGCAATCACGTCGGTCGCGACCGACTGCGCCGCCGCCAAAGCCGCCAGCCAG
Organism: Rhodoferax sp. OV413; assembly: GCF_900104385.1. GTDB lineage: Bacteria > Pseudomonadota > Gammaproteobacteria > Burkholderiales > Burkholderiaceae_C > Rhodoferax_B. Next base: position 523,384 of record NZ_FNJA01000003.1, read on the forward strand.
TGCGGGCGCTGGGGATAGGCAGAGTCGTGCAAACCCAACCGGCCGCGTGCATCGCACTCACAAGCCAGCAAGGCATCGGCAAAACGCTGGGGTTTGCGCAAGGCATCGCAGCGCTCTAGCAAACGCAGCGTCGTCGCCGCCCCGAAGTCCATGCCGCGGTGGATATTCCCGTGTTCGCGCGCCACCACATCGGCCAGCTCGCGGCAGTCGGTGGGCAAGCGCAGGCGCTGGCACACGCCTTTGAGCAACTCGGCGCTGCGGGCCTCGTGCCCGATATGGCGTGGCAGCACATCGGCCGGCGTGGTGGCCTTGCCCAGGTCGTGGGTCAGGCAGGCAAATCGCACGGGTAGCGGGGCCTGCAGGCGTGCCGCTATGTCCAGCACCATCATCAGGTGCACGCCGGTATCGATCTCGGGGTGGTAGTCGGCACGCTGGGGCACGCCCCACAGCGCCGCCACTTCGGGCAGCAGGCGGGCCAGCGCACCGCAGTCGCGCAACACCTCGAACATGCGTGAAGGCTGGGCTTCCATCAGGCCGCGCGTCAGCTCTTGCCAGACGCGCTCGGGCACCAGGGCATCGACCTCGCCCGCGTCCACCATCTCGCGCATCAGCGCCATGGTCTCCGAGGCCACGCTGAAATCGGTGAAGCGAGCGGCGAACCGGGCCACGCGCAAAATCCGCACCGGGTCTTCGCGGAAAGCCTCGGTCACGTGGCGCAGTACCTTGTCGTGCAAATCCCGCTGGCCGCCGTAGGGGTCGATCAGGTTGTCGGAATTTATAGAAAATGTGCCGCTAGCGCTGATGGAATCTGCGGGAGCCGCTATCGCATTGATAGTGAGGTCGCGGCGCGCCAGATCCTGCTCCAGCGTGACATCCGGCGCGGCGTGGACCGCAAAGCCGCGGTAACCGGGGGCGGTCTTACGTTCGGTGCGGGCCAGCGCGTATTCCTCGTGGGTGCGCGGGTGCAGGAACACCGGGAAGTCCTTGCCCACCGCCAGGTAGCCCTGGGCCAGCAATACCTCGGGCGTTGCCCCCACCACCACCCAATCACGGTCACCCGGCGGGCGGCCCAACCAGGCATCGCGCACCGCCCCACCCACCAGATAAATTTGCATGCCCGCAGTTTAGCTAGCGCGCCAACCGGTAAGGCTCCTCGAAGTCCAGAAAATCCTGCTCGGCCAGCGCTTCGGTGATCCAGCCCTGTACACCAGGCAAGGCGGTCACCCGGTCCACATAGGCCTGAATGGCGGCGGGCAGCGGCAGTGCGTAGGTGTTGAAGCGCATGCACACCGGCGCAAAGTAGGCGTCGGCGATAGAAAAATCGCCGAACAGCATCGGGCCGCCATGCGCGTCCAGCAACTCGCCCCACATGGCGGCCAGCCGCGCCACGTCGGCCCGCACGGCCGGCTTGTCACGCCAGAGCAGCTGGCCGACTTCGGGCAAGCGGGCCTCGATGTTCATCGGGCAGTGGCTGCGCAGAGCGGTAAAGCCGGCGTGCATTTCGGCACATACGCTGCGGGCCCGAGCGCGCGCCTGGGGCTGGCGTGGCCACAGGGCTTTGTCGGGAAACTGCTCGGCCAGGGTTTCGGCAATCGCCAGCGTGTCCCAAACTGCCAAATCCCCATCCACCCAGACCGGCACCTTGCCGACCGGATTGACGGCCTGCACCGCCGCCTTGAAATGCGATTGGGCGTCAAACGAGTCAAACCGCAGCATGACCTCTTCAAACGGAATATCCGCCTGCTTCAAAAGCACCCAGGGGCGCATGGACCAAGACGAATAATTTTTATTACCGATGTAGAGCTGTGGCATGGGGTTTCCAGAGAATAAAGCCGGGGGATGGAATCAAAGTACAAGACTACCGCAAGCCGGCCCAGGTATTGATGCAAAAATCAGGGCAAATTGATGCAGCCCGGCCCATCCAAAGCCCTAAATGCAAAAAAGCCCGGTCAAACGACAGGGCTTTTTTGCAGAATCTCAACCGCCGCGGGTTGAATGCGGCAGCAGGAGAATATCGATCAGGCAATCAGGAATTGATCGCGCTCTTGGCCTTGGATCCATTTTGGCGGCTTGCCGCGACCGGTCCAGGTATCACCCGTAACTGGGTTACGGAATTTAGGCGCCACCTTGGCAACGCTCTTTACCTTGGCTTTACCACCGGTAGAAAAAATATCCTCAGCGGTCAAACCAAAATCTGCCACCAGCGTTTTTACCTTTTCAATCGCATCGGCATTTTCACGCTGACGGGCTTCAGAAATTTGCTGCTCGAGGAGTTCACGTTGCTGCAGAAGTTCTTTGTAGGATGACATTTTTTTGTTTCCGGATACGTCGAAAGTTAAAATCAGGCCCGATTATATGCTGCGAAAAAACCCTGCGCAGACTCTAGCCTATTAAAAATAGTTTTTCAATGTATTTATCCGGATGGGCTGTGCAATAAGCCCACTCCAATAGACGCCATATAAATCCCACTGCGGCGAATGGCGCCTGATTACCCCACTATCAGGCCAATGCCACAGCCGCGTAATCACCGACTTTGTCGGCCAATCCGGCGGGCACCAGCAAGGCACCTGCAGTTAATGCCGGCAGTTTGCCGTCAATATGCGATTGCAGGCGCGGCAACAGAAACTCGCGGTTGTGCCAGAACACGCTGCCACCCAGGCTGATACGCTGCAAATCCAATGTCACAACCAGGTTGTACAGGGCGCGGCCCAGCACGCGGCACAGGTCGTCGACCTTGGCCAGCGCAGCCGGATCGCCCGCACGCGCGGCCTGGAACAGCACGGCGGCGTCCTGGCCAAAGCGGCGGGCGATCGCATTGCCGGCCACCAGGCCTTCGACGTCGCCGATATTGCCGCAGCCGCAGAGCGCATCGTCGTTGTCCGAGACAAACATATGGCCGGCATGGCCGGCATTGCCGTTCTTGCCACGCAGCACATGGCCGTCCACGCACACACCCATGCCGATACCCGTGCTCCAGGTCACATAGGCGCAGTGGTCAAAACCGGCCAGCGCGCCCCAGTGGCGCTCGGCTTCGAGCGCAGCAACGCAGTCGTTTTCGATGCGCACGCGGGCGAAACGCGCGCCCAGCGGTGCCTCCAGCAGAGCCGTATCCCAGTCGTTCGGCAGGCCACGCGCCGGGCCGGCCATGCCGCCGCAGATATTCGGTGCGGCCAGCTCGATCAGGCCGTCGCGGATGATGAACGGGCCGCAGGACGACACGCCGGCGTTCTGCACCGTGGCCGGGTCCACGCCGATTTCGGCGCAGGCCTCGCCGACCATGCGGATGATCTGCACCGCCAGCGCATCGTTGGTGCCGGTTTTGGCCGTGGGTTCGGTGCGCCGCGCCTGCAGCACGGGCAGCGCCTCATTGCCAGTAGCCAGGCTGACGGCGACCTTGGTGCCGCCGATGTCGATACATGCTTTCATGGGATCAGTTCTTTAGAGGAGTTTGGAAACAAGGCTGGCCAGAAAGCTCAGCACCAGGGTGGTGGTCAACGGAATAAACCAGGGTCGGCCAAAGAGTCTGAAGCGCAAGTCGCCAGGCAGTCTGCCAAAGCCGAGCTTGTGCAACAACGGGGAAAACCAGTCAATCAATAACAGGGCCAGGAAAATAACCAGCAGCCAGCGGATCATCCTAGATTCCGTAGTTGGACACGTCCGAGTGTGCCGCTGGGGGCGTGGCTGGATAGGCGCGACAACGAAGCGGGCTCATGCCCGCCAGGCGGAGCAACGAAGCCAGACGCGGCGCCAGTGGTGCAATCGGATGTGTAGCGTGGTCCACCCAGAAGGTGTGCGACTAGAGGGTCACAAAATTCAATAGCCATACGGTGTTCCAAGTGATAACAAGCGGTCAACTGCGGAATCTAGGATCATGGCTACAGCGTATGGCTGCGGTCGCCGACAGCGAAGCCCAGGGGCTCCCACTCGGGGCCGGCGCCGAAGGCGGTGACTTTGAACAGCTCGCCCATCTCGTGTTCAGTGATCAATTTGAGCGCTTGCGCACGTTCTGCGTGCGTAGCACGCTCCATTTTTGAGAGCAAACCGCAGTTCATCAGAAAGCGCGCCTGGGTGGTGTAGCCCAGCACCGTCAGGCCCGCGTCCTGGCCGGCCAGCGCAATGCCGGTGAAGTTGACGTGGGCGGTAATGTCCTTCAGGCCCACATCGGCCAGCGGGTCGGGGTCGGAGCGGTGCGCGTAGTGGCACATCACCGTGCCGGTGTTGCGCTGCGGGTGGTAGTACTCGCCTTCGGGGAAGCCGTAGTCCAGGAAGAAGGCCGCGCCCTGGGTCAGGCGATCGGCCAGGGTGCGGATGAAGGACTCGGCCTGGGGGTGGATTTCGGTCAGGTAGTCGTGCGGGCCGTCGATCTCGACCGGCGGGCGCAGATCGGTGGGGAGGTCTTGCCAGACGAAGTCTTCGCCCTGCAGCGCCACGCCGCGCTCATGCCAGGCGCCGCTCTGGCGCACCAGCAGCTGCACCGGCATCGCATCCAGCACCTCGTTGCCGACCACCACCGCCTGCAGACGGGCGGGTAGCTCGGTCACCCATTCCACCTTGTCGGCAAAGCGCTGCAGCCGCAGCTGCTGGCGCGCGCGCAGGCTGCCCGACAGGTCAACGATGCAGTAGCGCTGCACCTGGTCGCCCAGGGCTTCCAGCAATTGCAGGGCCAGTGCGCCGGAGCCGGCGCCGAACTCCCACACCTCATTCGTCTGGGTGACCTGCAGCGCCTGCGCCACCTGCACGGCCAGGGCCTGGCCGAACAGCGCCGACATCTCGGGCGCGGTGACGAAGTCGCTGCCCTCGACCCGCTGGCCGTCTTGCAGCTGCGTGGGCATGGCGCCGAACTTGGGGCGGTCGTTGGCGTAGTAGCCCAGGCCGGGGTGGTACAGGGCCAGGGCCATAAAGCGGTCAAAGGCGATCCAGCCGCCGGCAGCGGTGATCACATGCCGAATCTCCGCCTGGAGCGCGCTCGTTAAACTGGGGGGTGTTTTTTCCACCCCTGGATTGTCTCTGAATGTTGCCTCCCTCTCCGCCCTCCCCGCAAGCTCGTACCGTGTTGGTAACTGGCGCAGCCAAACGGCTGGGGCGCGAAATCGCCCTGGCGCTGGCCCGCGGCGGCTGGCAAGTGGCCGTGCATTACCGCCATTCCGCGCAGGATGCTATTCAAACTGTAGCTGACTGCGCAGCTATTACCAGCGCCAGCGGCCTAAAACATGCTGCATTCCAGGCCGACCTGGCGGACGAGGCCGCGGTGCGCGCCCTGCTGCCCCAGGTGCTGGCGCAGTTCGGCACGGTCGATGCAGTGGTCAATAGTGCGTCCACCTTCGAGCACGACAGCGCCCAGAGCTTCGGCTTCAAGGCCATGGAGCAGCATCTGCGCAGCAATACCGGCGCGCCCATTCTGCTGGCGCAGGCGCTGCACCAGCATCTGCACACCCGCGGCACCCACAGCGGCGCGGTGGTGAACCTGCTGGACCAGAAGCTGTGGAACCTGAACCCCGACTTCTTCAGCTACACCCTGTCCAAGGCCGCGCTCGAAGTAGCCAACACCATGCTGGCCCAGGCCCTTGCGCCCTGGGTGCGGGTGGTGGGCGTAGCCCCCGGCCTGACCCTGAAGAGCCATATGCTGAGCGACGAACAGTTTGCCGCGCTGCACCAGATCTCGCCGCTGGGCCGCTCGTCCACCGCCGCCGATGTGGCGGCCACGGTGAAGTTTGCGCTGGAGAATGGGTCCATCACCGGCACCACCTTGCTGGTCGACGGCGGCCAGCACCTGATGCAATTCGAGCGCGATTTTTCCCTGATGGACCTTACCTAGAAGAACACCATGTCCCACACCTCCGGCAACCAAACCCTGCAACTCACCGGGCTGCGTTTCGACGCCAATCTGGGCATTCTGGAGTCCGAAAAAACCTCGCCCCAGCCCATCCTGGTGGACGCCGAGCTGAACCTGGGGCCGCAGCCACTGGAGCCCAGCGACGACGACATCAACCACGTGCTCGACTACCGCAAGGTGCGCCAGATCATCATCGACGACTGCACCGCCGAACACGTGAACCTGCTGGAAAGCCTGATCGGCAAGCTGGCCCAGCGCTTGATGCAACTGCCCGGCGTGCTGGGCGTGCGCGTGAAGATCGCCAAGCTGGAGATTTTTGACGACTGCGAAGTCGCCATAAGAGTCGAAACCGGCCAGTGGTAAGGCCCCAAATCTCGCCCCAAACACGGACGGTCAGCCCATAGAATAAACTGATCCAGCCTGCCCCCCCGGTTATGCGCAGGCCCGTTCATTCGCCACCGTGGAGATAGCTGCATGATCTTGTCCGGCTTTGCGACATCGGCCCGCCGCACCTTTGTGCTGCTGGGACTTTGCGCTTGCGCACTGCCCTCCTGGTCGGTGGAGACCATCAAGATACTGACCGAGGAATACCCGCCCTTCAATTACACCGACAAGGGCAAGATCACCGGGCTCGGCACCGAGGTGGTCCAGGCGGTATTGAAAGAGATCAATATAGAAGGCCAGTTCCAGTCGGTTCCCTGGGCCCGGGCGTATGAAACGGCGCAGAACAGCGACAGCGTGCTGATCTATTCCATGAACCGTTCCAAGGAACGCGAAAAGCTGTTCAAGTGGGTCGGCCAGATCACGCCGACCGACTTCTACCTGTTCTCGCTGAAAAGCCGCCACATCCAGCTGGCCGACCTGGAAAGCGCCAAGAGCCTGCAGATCGGCACGGTCAACCAAGACATCGGCGAGCAGTTCCTGGCCTCGCAGGGCTTCGCCCTGGGCCGCAACCTGCAGTCCAGCAGCAAATACGAATTGAACTACGAGAAGCTCAAGCTCGGCCGCGTCGACCTGTGGGTCATGAACGAGCTGGGCGCCTACTTCATGTCGCGCCAGGCCGGCGACGACCCGGCCCAGGTGCTGCACAAGTCACTGCGCATCCCCGAGCTCAGCGGCGGTGGCAACTACATGGCCTTTGGGCTCAAGACGCCCGACGCCTTGGTCGAACGCTTTCGCAAGGGTCTGGAGGCCATCAAGAAAAATGGCACCTACGACGCCCTGCAGAAAAAATGGCTTTGAGTGCAGCCCATCCCCGCCCCCGTCGGCCCCACCCCGCCTGTTGACGCAGTGACAGAAGCACCTTCTGTAAAGCCGCCGACATCGGTGTCCCTGGGCGGCCGCATTGTGCTGGCCACGCTGGGGTTTTGCCTGCTGTTCACCTTGGCAGTCGTGGGCTTGCGCACCTGGTCGGCCTGGCAAAACAGTGTGGCGGTGATGTCGGGCGAGCTGAAGCTGATCGCCCAAGTCTACGAGCGCACCCTGTCCAAATCCATCTGGGAGATGGACCGCGAATCCATGCAAACGCATATCGCCAGCGTGGTGAATGTGCCGTCAGTCGGCCAGGTGGTCGTGACCCTGCAGTCGGCCAACCGCGTGCCCGAGGTGTTCCGGCGCACCCGCGAAGGCTGGCAGATGTCCAACCTGGCGCCCACGCTGCAGACCCAGCTGGACTACGAGGTGTTTCCCGGCACCAAGGAGACCGTGGGCACGTTTGCCTTGTATGGCGATGAGCGGGTGCTGTGGACCCGGCTGCGCGCCGAGATTGCCAACATCGTGATCACCCAGGTCGCGCAGTCCCTGCTGCTGGCCGGGCTGATCATGCTGCTGTTCAGCCGCCTGGTCACCGTGCATGTGCGGCGCATCGCCCAGCACCTGGGCCAGCTGACGCCCAGCAATCTGCGCCAGCTGCTGACGCTGGACCGCCATCCGAACCGCCAGGACGAACTGTCACAGCTGGTCACCGGGGTCAACCAGCTGCAGAGCAATCTGTCTGATTACCTGGAGCGCCAGCAGCGCGATGAAAAAGAGCTGGTGGCCCACCGCGACCACCTGGCCGACCTGGTACGCGAACGCACTACCGAACTGGAAAACACCAATACCCGGCTGGAAGATGCGAACGCCTTGCTCGATGGCCTGGCGCGTACCGACCCGCTGACCGGCCTGGCCAACCGGCGGCATTTCGACGAGGTCAAGCAAATCGAGTTCCGCCGCGCGCTGCGTACCGGCCAGCCGCTGTCGCTGCTGGTCTGCGACATCGACTTCTTCAAGCGCTACAACGACCGCTATGGCCACGCCGCCGGCGACCAATGCCTGCGCGCCGTAGCCGAAGCCATGCAGACCAGCTGCGCCCGCGCCGGCGACCTGGTGGCCCGCATCGGCGGCGAAGAGTTCGCCATCCTGCTACCGGGTATCGACGCCGCCCATGGTGCGGAGCTGGCGTCCCATCTGTGCAAGGCCGTGGCTGCGCTGGCCATCCCCCACCAGGACTCCGAGGCCGCGGCCCACGTGACCATCAGCGTCGGCCTGGCCCAGCTCGACGCCACACAAGTGGAGCGCTTTGACACCTTGTTCGACCAGGCCGACAAAGCGCTCTACCAGGCCAAGAGCCAAGGCAGGAACCAGGTGGTGGTGCATAGCCCCGCGGCTATTGCCTTGCAGAGCAACACAGGAACAGACCATGGATAAAGCATTGCGGATGTGGCTGCTGTCGGCCACCCTGCTGGCGCCGCTGCTCAGCAGCGCGCAAACCGTGCGGGTGGTTACCGAAACCACGCCCTATGTCTATATGCAGGGCGACAAGATCGCCGGCCCGGCCACCGAGATCCTGCAAAAAACCCTGCAGCTGGCCAACATCAAGGACTACAGCCTGACCATGTACCCCTGGGCACGGGCCTACGACATGGCCTTGAAAGAGCCGAATGTACTGATCTATCTGATCGCCCGCACCCCCGAGCGCGATCCGCAGTTCCAGTGGGTTGGCGAACTGCTGCAGGTGCGCTACCACCTGTACAAGCTGAAAGACCGCAGCGATATCAGCGCAACCAACCTGGACGCCGCGCGCAACTACGTGGTCGGCGTGATGCGCGACGACCTGCGCCACCAGTTCCTGCAACGCCAGGGCTTTACGCGGCTAGTGGTCTCCGCTCAAAGCACCGAAAACTTCGCCCAGCTGGTGAACCGCAAGGTCGACATGGTGCCGCTCAGCGAATCCGGCGCGCTGGCCCAGTGCCAGACCACCCACTTCGACTGCGCGGGGCTGGAAAAGGTGCTGAGCCTGGACGAAATGACCACTGGCGTCTACATGGCATACAGCAAATTCACCTCGGCGGAACTGGTGGCGCGCACCCAGGCCGCGTTCGAGCAATTGCGCGCCAACGGCACGGTACGCCGCGCCATGGAGCCTAAAACGCCCATGGCAAAGTCCACGGCCAGCACCAGCAAATCGCAGTGATATAGCCGGGTTCGACCCGGTTGGCAGCGCAGCGCGGGATAATCGGGGTTTTTAGAACCGATTGCACCCCTATGAGCGCCGTATGGACCACCGACGAGGCCGAAGCCCCAACGCCTAGCAGCCCCGCCGCCCCTGACTTCAAGATCGAGCGGGAAACCCACAAGTTGGAGAAGCGCCTGTGCCGCGAAATGGGCAAGGCCATCGTCGACTACAACATGGTCGAAGAAGGCGACAAAGTCATGGTCTGCGTCAGTGGCGGCAAGGACAGCTACGCCATGCTGGACATCCTGCTGAAGCTGAAAGCCCGTGCGCCCATCCACTTCGACATCATCGCGGTGAACCTCGACCAGAAGCAGCCCGGCTTTCCCGAGCATGTGCTGCCCACCTACCTGACAGCGCTGGGCGTGCCCTTCCACATCGAGAACCAGGACACCTACAGCATCGTCAAGCGCGTGATCCCCGAGGGCAAGACCACCTGCGGCCTGTGCAGCCGGCTGCGCCGCGGCATTCTGTACCGCGTGGCCGACGAGCTGGGCGCCACCAAGATCGCCCTGGGCCACCACCGCGACGACATGCTGCAGACCTTCTTTTTGAACATGTTCTTCGGCGGCAAGCTCAAGGGCATGCCGCCCAAGCTGGTCAGCGACGACGGCAAACACATCGTGATCCGCCCGCTGGCCTATGTGACTGAAAAAGACCTGGTGCGCTGGGCCACCCACAAGCAGTTCCCCATCATCCCCTGCACCCTGTGCGGCAGCCAGGAAAACCTGCAGCGCAAGCAGATCTCGCAGATGCTGCAGGAATGGGAAAAGAAGTTTCCCGGCCGCGTCGAGAGCATGTTCAGTGCGCTGCAGAACGTCGTGCCCTCGCACCTGATGGACCGCAGCCGCTACGACTTCGAAGGCCTGCAGACCACCGGCGTACCCAGTGAAGACGGTGACCAGGCCTTCGATGCTCCGAGCTTCCCACCAGCCGGTCTACCCGGCCTGCAAGTCGTCCGCCTTTAAGGAGCTCCCATGCTGATCTGGCGCACCCTCCTCCTCGCAGCCGCCGTGCTGCTGACCGGTTGCGCCAACCTCTGGCGTGTGGACAGCGAAGTGCAGAGCTTCGCCTCCTGGAGCAGCCCGCCCGGCCCGCTGCCGTTCCGCTTCGAACGCCTGCCTTCGCAGCAGACCGAGGCCCAGAACGCGCTGGAGCAACTGGCGCTGCCGGCGCTGAACCAGGCCGGTTTTGTGCTGGACACTGCGCGCCCGGCCTACAGCCTGCTGATCACCACCCAGGCGCAAGAAACCACCTACCGCGACGACCCGTTCATGTGGGGCGGTGGCTACTACTCGCCGTGGATCGGTGGTGGGATTGGTGCCGGCCGGGGTTGGGGCATGGGCTTCTCGGCCCCGCTGTGGCGGGCACCACCGCGCAACTTCCAGCGCCAGCTGAGTCTGGTGCTGCGCGAGCTGTCCACCGGCCAGGTGGTCTACGAGACCCGCGCCGGTTTTGACAGCCGCTCGCCGATCGGCACCGACGTGGTGCCCGCGCTGGTGGCTGCCGCCCTGCAAGGCTTTCCGCACCCGCCCGCCGGCCCGCGCAACGTCACCATCGAACTGCCGCACTAACCTACCTGCCACTCTGGAGCCCTGATGGACCCCACCCGCATCATCGCCATCCGCCATGGCGAAACCGCCTGGAACGTTGACACCCGCATCCAGGGCCAACTGGATATTCCGCTCAATGCCACTGGCCGCTGGCAAGCCCAGCAGTTAGGCCTGGCGCTGGCCGGCGAACCCATCACCGCTGTCTACGCCAGCGACCTGTGGCGCGCCTACGAGACCGCGCTGGCGGTGGCCGGCGCCGTGGGGCTGGAGATCGACACCGACGAGGGCTTGCGCGAACGCGGTTTCGGCGTGTTCCAGGGCCATACCTTTGCCGAGATCGAAGCCAGTCTGCCGGACCAGGCGCTGCGCTGGCGCAAGCGCGACCCGGAATTCGCCCCCGAAGGCGGCGAGTGCCTGAACGATTTCCGCGACCGGGTGCTCGGCTGCGTGCAAGACCTGGCGGCAAAACACCCGGGCGAGCTGATCGCCATCGTGGCCCACGGCGGCGTGATGGACGTGCTGTACCGCGCAGCGGTCGGCCTGGGCCTGCAAGACCCGCGCAGCTGGGAGCTGGGCAACGCGGCCATCAACCGCCTGCTGTGGACGCCGCAAGGCTTCAACTTAGTGGGCTGGGCCGATACCCAGCATCTGGAAACCGATAACGCACTGGACGAAACCAGCGCCTGAGGAACAGACCATGCTCCATTACTTGATGCACGCAAGCGAATACCCGTGGCAGGAGCAATTGCTGTACGCTGGTCTCTTCGTTGCAGCTCTTGTGTTGCTGTTTGTGTTTTTTTGGTGGCGCAAGCGTGCTACGCGGCCCCGCCAGGGCGACTTTGCGGCACTGGTACAGCGCAACTCCATCGCCGAAGCCTTGGTGGAGCAACAACAACAAAGCCCGCTGGCCGACGCGGCCGATGCCTGGCAGCAAACGCAAACCGCGCTGGGCACCGTCAAAACCGGCGTGGAACGTGCACTGGCACTGGTCTGGCTGCTGCTGTCGGGTCTGCTGTGCGCCATCAGCACCTTGTTTGTGCTCATAGGCCTGGCGAAATTTCCGGCGCTGAACTGGGGCCTGCAGGGGTTCTACCTGGCACTGGCCGCGGTATGTGCCTGGTTTGCGCGGGCGCAATGGCGCGACCTGCGTGGCGTGAAGTAGGCCGACAGCCCTGCCACGCTTATAGCCCAATCAGCCGTTTGCGCAGGCACCACCTGCGCAGGCAGCTATTAATTAAATAGCAAAGCTAAATTCCCCTCACTCCGCAGTAAACAGCCCACCCTCAGTCTGTGGCGGTGTCACGCCCAGATGCCGGTAGGCGGCCAGGGTGGCGATGCGGCCGCGGTTGGTGCGCTGCAAGAAGCCCTGCTGTATCAGGTAGGGTTCGATCACATCCTCGATCGTGTCGCGCTCTTCGCCGATGCTGGCGGCGATGTTGTCCAGCCCCACCGGGCCGCCGTCAAAGCGGTGGATCACCGCCTCCAGCAGCTTGCGGTCCATCAGGTCGAAGCCTTGCGGGTCCACGTCCAGCATGGACAAGGCGCGGTTCGCAATGTCCAGGGTGATGGTGCCCGTGCCTTTGACATCCGCATAGTCGCGCACCCGGCGCAGCAGGCGGTTGGCGATGCGCGGCGTGCCCCGGGAGCGGCGGGCGATCTCGTAGCCGCCTTCGGCGTCCATAGGCGCATTCAACAAGCCGGCGCTGCGCTTGACGATGCGGGCCAGCTCGTCCGGCGTGTAGAACTCCAGCCGCGCGACGATGCCGAAGCGGTCGCGCAGCGGGTTGGTCAGCATGCCGGCGCGGGTGGTAGCACCGACCAGGGTGAAGGGCTGCAAATCGAGCTTGATGCTGCGCGCCGCCGGGCCTTCGCCGATCATGATGTCGATCTGGTAGTCCTCCAGCGCGGGGTACAAAATTTCTTCGACCACCGGGCTCAGGCGGTGGATTTCATCAATAAAGAGGACGTCGTTCTTTTCCAGATTGGTCAGCAACGCGGCCAGGTCCTTGGGTTTTTCAAGCACCGGGCCGCTGGTCTGGCGCAGGTTCACGCCGAGTTCGTGGGCAATGATGTGGCTCAGCGTGGTCTTGCCCAGGCCGGGTGGGCCGAACAGCAGCACATGGTCCAGGGCCTCGCCGCGCTTGGTGGCCGCGCCTATGAAGATCTCTAGCTGCTCACGCGCCTTGGTCTGGCCCACGTAGTCATCAAACAGCTTGGGGCGCAGCGCGCGTTCAATCGCCTCTTCCTGCGGCGAGGACGGGGCGGCGGAGACTACGCGCTTGGGCGGCGGCGCAGCAAAATCATCAGTCTGGATGGACACGGCAGTCAGAGGGCAGAGGGTGGGCTGGTCACTATAGCGTGTCACTGGGCTGAAACACGCGAACGCTTATGGCTATAGTCGATGCAACACATTCTCCGAAGCCAGGACCTCTTCCATGATGCACCGCCCCGCCCCAGTGCGCGCTGTCCCCTCCACTCCCTCTACTCCCACCTCCCCTTGGCGCACTGTGCGCGGCAGCGCGATAGGCTGGCTGCTGTGCTCGGGGCTGCTGGCCAGCGCCTGGGCCGCCGATGCACCGGCCGAGAAACCCAAGCCCATAGGCAAGATCACCCTGCCCGCCAAGCCCGAGCCGCAAGATCCGGGCAGCAAGGAATCCATCGCCCAGCAGGTGCGCGACGCCGCCGACAAGGTCAATGCCGCGCCGCCGCCGGCCAAGAAGGGCAAGGCCGCCAAAAGCAAGCCGGCCGAGGTGCCCAAGATGGTCCTGACCATCGAGGCCGAACCCAAGAAGGCCGGTGCCCGCGGCGCCCCCGTGCCGCCGCCGGACGTGGCTGCGGCCTATAAGAAAGCCCATGGCGGCCTGGTGAACCCGGTGGACAGCCGGGCCGCCACGCGCGCAGCCGCCCTGGCCGCCGCCGGGCGCGAGCCCAGCGCCGCCCCCCACGGCAACAGCGGCAGCAACATCGGTGGTGAAGCCCGCTGGGGCTACGAGGGCAGCAACGGCCCACAGGCCTGGGCCAAGCTGAGCCCCGAATTCAATCTCTGCGCCCAGGGCACGCGCCAGTCGCCCATCGCCATCGACCAGCTGAACACCTTGCAAGGCCCGGCCGAGCCGCTGCAGATCCGCTACCAGCCGAGCAGCGCCATGGTGTTGAACAACGGCCGCACCATCCAGGTCGATGTGGCGGGCGAGAACACGCTGACGGTGCGCAGCGCCACCTACAAGCTGCACCAGATCGTGTTCCACCACCCGAGCGAAGAGCGCGTAAACGGCAAGACCTTCGCCATGGTGGCCCACCTGGTGCACCGTGACCCCGATGGCCAGGTGGCGGTGATTGCGGTGCTGCTCGACCCCGGCCAGGCGAATGCGCTGATCAACAAGGTCTGGACCTATATGCCGCTGGACAGCGGCGACCGGGTGCGCATGCCCGCCGGCCTGCTGGACCTGAACGAGCTGCTGCCGCAAGACATGCGCTACTACCAGTTCATGGGGTCCTTGACCACGCCGCCCTGCTCCGAAGGCGTGCTGTGGATGGTGCTGAAGCAGCCGGTGCAGATCAGCCCCGAGCAGCTGCGGCTGTTCAGCCAGCTGTTTCCGTACAACGCACGGCCGGTGCAGCCACTGAACGGCCGCGTGGTCCGTGACGCACAGTAAATAGGCTGCCAGCGCATAGTCCACCTGCGCGGGCAGCTATCAAAAGCATAACAAGCCGGTTGAGCGCTTACTTCGCCAAAGCCTTCAGCGCCAGCTTGATGCCTTCGCTCACGCCCACACCAGCCGGCAAGGCCTTCAGCGCCAGCGCGGCTTCCTTGTCGCTATAGCCCAGGGCCACCAGGGCTTGCAGGATGTCGGCCTGGGCGTCGCTGGTGGCGCCGGTGCGTACGCCGATGTCGGAACCCAGCTTGCCCTTCAGCTCCAGCAGCAGGCGCTCGGCGGTTTTGGGGCCGATGCCGGGCACCTTCTTGAGCCGCCCCACCTCTTGCAAGGTGATGGCCTGGGCCAGATCGTCCACGCCCATGCCCGACAGCACACTCAAGGCGGTGCGCGGCCCCACGCCGCTGATCTTGATCAGCTGGCGGAACGCGTCGCGCTCACCCGGCGTGGCAAAGCCGTAGAGGATTTGCGCGTCTTCGCGCACCACGAAATGGGTCAGCAGGCTGACCGACTCGCCCAGCGCCGGCAGGTTGTAGAAGGTGCTCATAGGCACATCCACCTCGTAGCCCACGCCGTGGCAGTCGATCAGCACCTGGGGCGGGTTCTTGGCGGCCAGCAGGCCTTGGAGTCGTCCGATCATGGGGTTCCCGTGTTGAAAACGTGATTGTCCACGACGGGGGCGATCCGCCATTTTGTTACAAACCTTGCATCCTGCGGGGCGATGTAACCGGCTTAGGCCCCTACCATCAACGGCTTCTGAGACGTATGTCGTGTCTCTTCAAGGAGGAATCCCCATGGCTTTGCAAGCCCCGTTTTTTGGCAAGCGTGAACCCGAAACCTTTGGCTTGCGCCAGAACCTGACGAATACCCCCCCTCCCCTGGCCCGGACTCCCCCCATGAACACCAACCCCGTCGAATCGCCCGCTATGACCGCCTCCCCTGTGGCTGCAGCCGAAGCCCCCGTCAAAACCACCGGCAGCACCCTGACCGTCGGGCCCAACATCAAGCTCAAAGGCGTGGAAATCACCGACTGCGACACCCTGGTGGTCGAAGGCACGGTCGAAGCCACGATGGACTCGCGCCTGATGCAGATCACCTCGGCCGGCGCATTCAAAGGCTCAGCCGACATCGACATCGCCGAAATCCACGGCGCCTTCGACGGCGAGCTGACGGTGCGCGACAAGCTGGTGATCTACGCCACGGGCAAGGTGACCGGCAAGGTGCGCTACGGCAAGCTGGTGATCGAAGAAGGCGGCCAACTGTCGGGCGAAATCGCGTTCGGCACCAACAAAACCGCACCCACCAAGGCCCCGCTGCAAGCCATCGTCTGACGGACTGCAAGGCTACCCGCAACAGCGTTGCGGGTAGCAGGCGACAATACACACCATGATTGTTCGCCACACCTTCTCGCCCCCCAACAACACCCGGCTCGACCACCTCTGCGGCCCCATGGACGCGCATCTGCGCACCATCGAAGACGCGCTGCAGATCAAGATCGCCCACCGGCACGAACAGTTCAAGATCGACGGCCCCAAGGCCACCGCCCAGCAGGCGCTGGAGCTGCTGCAGGCCTTGTACGAACAGGCCGGCCGCCCGATCAAGCCCGACACCGTGCAGCTGATGCTGGCCAGCGATGCCGACCTGGGCGCCGACGGCCACAGCCTGCAAACCCGCCGCACCGACCTGCGCGCCCGCACGCCGAACCAGACCACCTACCTGGACAACATCGCCCAGCACGACATCACCTTCGGCATCGGCCCGGCCGGCACCGGCAAGACCTATCTGGCCGTGGCCTGTGCAGTGGACGCGCTGGAGCGTAGCGCCGTGCAGCGCATCGTGCTGACCCGCCCGGCGGTGGAAGCCGGCGAACGCCTGGGCTTTCTGCCCGGCGACCTGAACCAGAAGATCGACCCGTATCTGCGCCCCTTGTACGACGCGCTGTACGAGCTGATGGGGCCGGAGAAAGTGCAAAAAGCCTTCGAGCGCAATGCGCTGGAAGTGGCGCCGCTGGCCTTCATGCGCGGCCGCACGCTGAACAACGCCTTCGTCATCCTGGACGAAGCGCAGAACACCACGCCCGAGCAGATGAAGATGTTTCTGACCCGCATCGGCTTCGGTTCCAAGGCCGTGGTGACTGGCGACGTCAGCCAGATTGATCTGCCCAAAACCCAGCTCAGCGGCCTGATCGACGCCGAGCAGGTACTGCGCCGCACCAAGGGCATCGCCATCTGCCGCTTCACCAGCGCCGACGTGGTGCGGCACCCGCTGGTGGCGCGCATCGTCGACGCCTACGACACCCGCGGCAAGTCCGACATACCCGTGCGCAGCCGCAAGGCCGCCTGACACTACAAAAACCATAGCTGCCTGCGCAGATAGATCCTGCGCCAGAGGCCTAAAACATGCTTAACAACCTGCAACTCTCGCTGCAATTCGGCAAGCTTGCGGATGCAGCCACGCACCGCGCCGCCCTACCGCGCCACAGCGTAGCCCGCTGGATTCGCCATGCCTTGGCCGTGGACGCCGAAATCACCGTGCGCATCGTGGATGCCGAAGAAGGCCAGGCCCTGAACCGCGCGTATCGCAAGAAGGACTACGCGACCAATGTGCTGACCTTCGACTACACCCAGGAGCCGGTGATCACGGCCGACCTGGTGCTCTGCGCGCCAGTCGTGGCCCGCGAAGCCGCCGAGAACGGCAAGTCGCTGCAAGACCACTACGCCCACTTGCTGGTCCACGGCACCCTGCACGCCCAGGGCTGGGACCACGAAACCAGCGCCGCCGATGCCGACGATATGGAAGCCTACGAGACCGAAATCCTGGCCGAACTGGGCATTGCCGATCCCTACGCGGGCTGAATCTGAAGCGGAATCGTCACCGGTCCGTCGTTCACCAAGTGCACCTGCATGTCGGCCGCAAACCGCCCGGTCTGCACCGGCTGGTGCACCAGCCGGGCCTGGGCCACAAAGTAGTCGTAGAGCCGGCGCCCGTCCTCGGGTAGCGCCGCGCTGGTAAAGCTGGGCCGGTTCCCGCCCGAGGCATCGGCCGCCAGCGTGAACTGGCTGACCACCAGCAAACCGCCGGCCACGTCCTGCAAGCTCAGGTTCATCTTGCCGGCCGCGTCGCTGAAGATGCGCAGCTTCAAAATCTTGGCCAGCAGCTTGTCGGCCTGGGCCTCGGCATCACCACGCTCGGCGCACAGCAGCACAAGCAGGCCTGGGCCAATCTCCCCCACCAGCTCGGCGCCGACCACGACACGGGCTTCGCGCACTCTTTGCAAAACGGCTTTCATCCAGACTCCTCAGAAGACCGGGATTGTCACCCGGCGAGGCACAATGGGTTCCATGTGGAAAGCCGTACAGCGCCGTGGTTGGTGGCTCCTGGCGTGGTGCCTGCTCACCGCGCTGGGCAGCCTGGCGTTGGCGCGGCTGGAGCTGGCGCAGCTGCGCGATGCGTTTGAAACCGATGCCCGCATCGCCCACCGCCTGCTGAGCCAGCGCGCGGTACAGCACGACGCCGTGCTGGCCATGCTGGCCCTGGTGCAGCCGGCCAGCGCCGCCGGCCTGTCGGCCGCGCCCGAGCAGCGCCTGGCCTCGGTCTACCCGCAAATTCTGGGGGTGCAGCACCGCGCCCCCAATGCCAGCTGGCCGGACGCCGCGCTGGCCGCAGCCGAGGAGCGCTCGCGCCGCAGCCACCAGGTGGTGTTGGCCAGCGCCCACCTGGCCCAAGGCCACTTCCAGCTGCTGCTGGCCGCCGACCCGAACAGCTATGCGCTGCGCATAGACGCGCGCAGCATGGTGCCCTGGAGCGAATGGCCGATGGTGGCCGATAGCAGCCCGGTGCGCCTGATGCTGGAGCAGGCGGGCCAGGAGTTCGTGGTGCAGCCAGGCCGCATCGGCGACGGCGGCTGGCGCTTTGAATTCCACAAGCACCTGGCCACCGACAGCCAGCCCTTCGACGTTGCCGCGCTGCGCCAGGTGGGCTGGAATGAACTGCCCTGGACATGGATGCTGGCCTGGGCTGTGGCCATGGCCGCCCTGCTGCTGGCCGTACGGGCGCTGCAGCGCCAGCGTAACCAACGCCGCCGCGCCGAAGAGCTGCTGCGCCTGGGCCAGGTGGCCCGGCTCAACACCCTGGGCGAGCTGGCCGCCGGCATGGCCCACGAGCTGAACCAGCCGCTGACCGCCATGCTGGCCAATACCCAAGCCGCCAGCCGCCTGCTAGACGAAGACCCGCCCGAACTGAGCACCGCGCGCAGCGCCATGGCGCAGGCGGTGGAGCAGGCCCGGCGCGCCAGCAGCGTGGTCGGCCGGCTGCGCCGCGCGGTGGAGCGGCCCGACCTGGCCGGCCCCCTGCAGCCGGTGAACCTGCAGGACGCGGTACACGACGCCCTCTACCTGCTGGAGCCCGAATGCACGCGCCGCGAAGTGCGCCCCAGCGTACTCAGCAGCCTGCCGAACATCAGCGTGCTGGCCGAGCCGGTGGCGCTAGAGCAGATCGTGCACAACCTGCTGATGAATGCTCTGCAGGCGCTGGAGCAGCTGCCACCGGCCGAGCGCCAGCTGACGCTGAGCATCACCGCCGACCCGCAACACGGCCGGTTGACGGTGCAGGACAGCGGCCCCGGCATTCCGCCCGAAGTGCTGCCGCGCATCTTCGAGCCGTTTTTCTCCACCCGCCACGGCGGCCTGGGCCTGGGCCTGAACCTCTGCGAAAGCCTGGCCAGCGGCATGGGCGGAACGCTGGAGGCCAGCAATGTGGCCCCGCACGGGGCCGCGCTGCGCCTGTCCTTACCCTTGGCGCCATGACCACCACCTTGTCCCCGCTGATCCATTTGATCGACGACGACGCCGCCGTGCGCGACAGCCTGGCGCTGCTGATCAGCACCGTCGGGCTGCGGGTGCAGACCTGGGCCGACCCGCAGGCGTTCCTGGCCGAATTCGACCGCCAAGGCATAGGCGCCATCGTGCTGGATGTGCGCATGCCCGGCATCAGCGGCCTGGCCATGCTGGACACCCTGGTGGCCCAAGGCGTGGACCAGCCGGTGATCATGCTGACCGGCCACGGCACGGTCGCCATGTGCCGGCGCGCGTTCAAGGCCGGCGCCGCCGAGTTTCTGGAAAAACCGGTCAACGACGAAGCCCTGCTCGAAGCCCTGCAGAACGCAGTGCGCCAGCATGTGCAGTCCCGCACCCGCCACCAGGCCGACCGGCAGGCGCGCGAGCGCTACGCCCAGCTGTCGGAGCGCGAGCGCGAGGTGCTGGGCTTGATCGTCGCCGGCCTGACCAACAAGGAGATTGGCCGGGCCCTGGAGGTGTCGCCGCGTACCGTGGAAACCCACCGCGCCAATCTGTTCGCCAAGCTGGAGGCCGAGTCGCTGGCGCAGCTGATCCGCAGCTACGCGGCGCTGGCCGAGGAACAGGCTCCGTAGTTCTACGGAGGGCCGGGCGTAGCCGTACGCATGGGCAAATCGTGCCTTAATTTTTACAGTTCTCCCACGGTTGATCGAACCGCTACCGCCCCTCGGAGAACACCATGACCCTCAGCTTCAAAACTGCTTTCATCGCCCTGTCCTGCATCGCCGGCGCCGCACAGGCCCAGGCCGTACGCACAGAACACAACATCTCGCTGGACCTGGCCAACCAGATCGCCGCTGCCAGCGTCTCGGCCTGCGCCGCCAATGGCTACGCGGTCAGCGCCACCGTGGTGGACCGCGCGGGTGGGGTA
Source organism: Rhodoferax sp. OV413 (assembly GCF_900104385.1). Classification (GTDB taxonomy): domain Bacteria; phylum Pseudomonadota; class Gammaproteobacteria; order Burkholderiales; family Burkholderiaceae_C; genus Rhodoferax_B. The sequence continues at coordinate 543,643 of NZ_FNJA01000003.1, forward strand.
CGCGCCGTACAGCGCGCCGACAACGCCGGCCCGCACACCCTAGCCGCCAGCCAGCAAAAAGCCTATACCTCGGCCTCAGCGAAGAACAGCACCTTGGCGATGATGGAAGGCGCACAGAAGAACCCGGCAGCCGCCAACCTGGTCTACATCCCGGGCTATCTGCTGCTGGGCGGTGGCGTGCCGATCAAGCTGGGGAATGAAGTCATCGGCGCTGTCGGTGTCGGCGGCGCGCCCGGTGGCCACCTGGACGAGCAATGCGCGCTGGCCGCGCTGGACAAGATCAAGGACCAGCTGAAGTAAGCCATGCGTAGCTACCGCCTCTCCCTGACGCTGGTCGCCGCCTGCCTGCTGGCCAGCCCCGGCTGGAGCCAGGTACCGCCCAGCGCCGTACAGATCAGCCGCTATACCGGCCTGCATGCGGCGGCGCAGCGTGGCGACATGGTCCAACTGCAACAGCTGCTGGCGCAGAAGGCCGAGCTGAACAGCCGCGATCCACAGGGTCGCACCCCGCTGCACGTTGCCACCTTTGCCCGGCAGACGCAGGCCATCCGTCTGCTGGCGGGCGCGGGCGCCGATCTGGGTTTGCTAGAAAACGACCGCTACGACGCCGTCACCATCGCCGCGGTGGCCGACGACGAAGCTACGCTGGCCACGCTGTTGACCCTGGGCGCCAGCGCCAAGCTGACCACCAGCCGCTACGACGGCACGGCGCTGATAGCAGCCGCGCACCTGGGCCATGACGGCGTGGTGCGACAGCTGATTGCCGCCGGTGCACCGCTGGACCATGTGAACAATCTGCACTGGACCGCGCTGATCGAGTCCATCGTGCTCGGCGATGGCGGGCCACGCCACCAGCGGACTCTGGCCGCACTGGTGCAGGCCGGGGCCAATCTGCAGCTCAGCGACCGCGCGGGCAATACGCCGCTGCAGCTGGCGCGCGCCCGGGGCTACCGCGAGATGGTGGTCTTGCTGGAGCAGGCGGGCGCCAAGTAGCGCCGTAAGAACTTATTGCAGGGTAACGCGGGCAAATTTACGCTTGCCAACCTGCACCACATAGGTACCGGCACCCAGCTTCAAGCCCTTGTCGCTGACCACGCTGGAGTCGACGCGCACGCCGCCGCCGTCGATCAGGCGATTGCCTTCGCCGCTGCTGGCGGCCAGGCCGGCCATCTTCAGCAGCGCACCGATGCCGACCGCGGCACCACCCTCGCCCAGCAGCAGGTTCAGCACAGGGATCTCGTCCGGCACGCCGCCCTTGCTGCGGTTGTTGAAATCCTGTTCGGCGGCATCGGCCGCGGCCGCACTGTGGAAACGCGCGGTGATTTCTTTCGCCAGCGCCACCTTGGCGTCTTTCGGGTTCCGGCCAGTGTCCACCTCGGCCTTGAGCGCGGCGATTTCAGCCTCGGTCTTGAACGACAGCAAGGTGTACCAACGCCACATCAGCACGTCGGAAATGCTCAACACCTTGGCGAACATGGTGTTCGGCTCTTCGCTGATGCCGATGTAGTTGTTCTTCGACTTGGACATCTTCTCCACGCCGTCCAGGCCTTCGAGCAGCGGCATGGTCAGAATGCACTGCGGCTCCTGGCCGTACTCGGCCTGCAGGTGGCGGCCCATCAGCAGGTTGAACTTCTGGTCGGTGCCGCCGAGTTCCAGATCGCTCTTCAAGGCCACGGAGTCGTAGCCCTGCATCAGCGGATACAGGAACTCGTGCACCGCGATCGACTGACCTCCATGGAAGCGGTCATGGAAGTCGTTGCGCTCCATCATGCGCGCCACGGTATAGCGAGAAGCCAGTTGGATCATGCCGCGCGCACCCAGCGGGTCGCTCCATTCGCTGTTGTAGCGGATCTCGGTCTTGCTCGGGTCCAGCACCAGGCTGGCCTGCTTGTAATAGGTTTCGGCGTTGACCTTGATCTGCTCGGCGGTCAACGGCGGGCGCGTGCTGTTGCGGCCCGAGGGGTCGCCGATCATGCTGGTGAAGTCGCCGATCAGGAAGATCACCGTATGGCCCAGGTCCTGCAGCTGGCGCATTTTGTTCAGCACCACGGTGTGGCCGATGTGGATGTCGGGCGCCGTCGGGTCCAGGCCCAGCTTGATGCGCAGCGGCACGCCGGTGGCTTCGGAACGGGCCAGCTTCTTCAGCCAGTCTTCCTGCGGAATCAGCTCGTCGCAGCCGCGCAGCGACACCGCCAAGGCCTCCCGCACACGGTCTGTTACAGGAAATGAGCCACCAGGCTCGGCATGTACTGCTTGATTCATAAGGGTTTTTCAGGGCTTTTTCAGTTGTGGCGCACGGGGCACGCCGCTATACTCGCTGCTTTGCTGTCTGCCCTGATTTTAGTGGTGCGTTGCCTGATAGGCCGCCCAAAGACTGAACTTCCAGGGCTCTTCTCTACTCAGCAGTCCACCTTCGCGACTTTCGCAGTGCCCGCGAGGCAGGCCACAGGCCTAGCCCCAGGGGGTAGCGCAAGTCCTAATTTTTGTTGGGAATCCCTCTTTTGAACCACGGTCTCACCACCGTCAGCGATAGGCTTTTGTCCGTACTACAACGCCACCCCAAGCGCATCACCGCGCTGGTGGCCGCTGTATTGCTGGGCGGCGGCGGCGGCGCATATGCTGTTGCCTCCCTGGCCCCGGACCCCGCTGACCTGCCCATCCGCCAAATCACCGAATCCGTCCAACCCCTGTCGCTGCAAGAGCAAGCGAACAGCCTGGACACCCACAGCTTCAACCTGTTCCGCACCGAAACCACCCGCTCCAGCGATACCGCCAAGTCCTTGCTGCAGCGTCTGGGCATTGACGACGCCGACGCCGCAGCCTTCCTGCGCAGCGATGCCCTGGCCAGCAAGGCGGTACTGGGCCGTGCAGGCCGCACGGTGCACGCCGAAGCCAGCGACAACCACGCCCTGCAACGCCTGAGCGTGCGCTGGAACCCCGGCAACGCCGGCGTGTTTGAGCGCCTGGTGATTGAGAAAACTCCGCAGGGCTTCCGCTCGCGCATCGAAGAAGCCGCGCTGCAAAACACCAGTCGGCTGGCTGGTGGCACCATCCGCAGCTCGCTGTTTGCCGCTACCGACGAGGCCGGCATCCCCGACCCGGTAGCCACCCAGATCGCTGAAATCTTCTCCGGCGACATCGATTTCCACCGTGCACTGCGCAAGGGCGACCATTTTTCGGTAGTCTATGAAACCGCCGAGGCCGATGGCCAGGTGCTGCGCAGCGGCCGTGTGCTGAGCGCCGAGTTCACCAGCAATGGCAAGACCTACCAAGCCATGTGGTTTGCCGAGCCGGGTCAAAAAGGCGGCTATTACACGCTGGACGGCCAAAGCCTGCGCCGATCGTTCTTGGCCTCGCCGGTCGAGTTTTCGCGCATCACCAGCGGTTTCAGCATGCGCATGCACCCGATTCTGCAAAAGTGGCGCGCGCATCTGGGCGTGGACTACGCAGCCAGCACCGGCACCTCCGTGCGCACCGTGGGCGATGGCGTGGTGGAGTTTGCCGGCGTGCAAAACGGCTACGGCAACGTAATCATCGTCAAGCACCGCAATCAGAACGAAACCGTCTACGCGCATCTGAGCCGCATCGATGTGCGGCCCGGCCAAAGCGTCAGCCAGGGCGACCATATCGGCGCCGTTGGTTCCACCGGCTGGGCGACCGGACCGCATCTGCACTTTGAATTCCGCGTCAACGGCGTGCACCAAGACCCGCTGACCGTGGCGCGCCAGAATGACAGCCAGCCGGTGTCGACCGCCGCAAAGCCGGCATTCAACCAGTTGGCTTCGATCATGCGTCTGCAGCTGTCTGCAGCCACATCGATCCAGCAAGCCAGCGCCGATTAAACCCGTGCGCGAACTCACCATCGGCCTGATGTCCGGCACCTCGCTGGATGGGGTGGATGGTGTGCTGGTAGCTTTCTCCGATGGCGCGCTGCAGGTGCTGCAGTACGCCACCCAAACCTTCCCCCCGGAAACCAAGGCCGAGCTGCTGGCGCTAAACAGCCCTGGCAGCAACGAGCTGCACCGGGCCGCGCTGGCCGCCAATGCCCTGGTCGGCGTCTATGCCGACGTGGTGCAACAACTGCTGGAACGCAGCGGCTGCAGCGCCGCCGACATCCAGGCCATCGGTGCGCACGGCCAGACGGTGCGGCACCGACCGCAGGAGTTCGACGGCATCGGCTACACCCTGCAGCTCAACAACCCGGCCCTGCTGGCCGAACGCACCGGCATCACCGTGGTGGCGGACTTCCGCAGCCGCGATGTGGCGGCCGGCGGCCAGGGGGCACCCCTGGTGCCCGCCTTCCACAGCCAGGTTTTTGGCCGAACGGACGAAGCTGTTGCGGTGCTGAACATTGGCGGCATCTCCAACCTGAGCCTGCTGGGCGCACACATCCTGGGCTTCGACTGCGGCCCCGGCAATGCGCTGATGGACTACTGGTGCCAGCAGCACACCGGCCAGGCCTATGACGCCGACGGCGCCTGGGCCGCCAGCGGCACTGTGCAGCCCGCGCTGCTGGTCGCGCTGCTGGCCGAACCCTATCTCAGCAAAGCCCCGCCCAAAAGCACAGGACGCGACCTGTTCAACCCGGCCTGGCTGGCCGCCAAGCTGCAAGACTTCGCCGCACTGGCCCCGGTCGACGTGCAAGCCACATTGACCGAATTGACCGCTAGCGCAATTGCTACCTGCATGGGCAGCTACGAAAAAAATAGCAAACTACTGATCGTCTGCGGTGGCGGTGCGCTGAACGGTTATTTGATGCAGCGCCTGCAGGCCGCCTTGCCTGCGGTACAGGTGCAATCTTCGGCAGCGCACGGCCTGCCGCCGTTGCAGGTCGAGGCTGCTGCCTTCGCCTGGCTGGCCCGCCAGGCGCTGCTGCTGCAGCCGGGCAACCTAGCCAGCGTGACCGGCGCCCGGGGCAGCCGGGTGCTAGGGGCGATCTACCCGGCCTAGTGGTTGTCGGCGGGGTCGGCGCCGACACCGCGGGCGTCAGGCGACAGCTGCCAGAAAATCCAGGCCGATGCCAGCGTCATCAAGCCCATGGTCGCAAACGTAGCGTGGAAGGCTTGCAAGGTCTGCGCAGCACCGGCAGGTGTGAAGTAGCCCGTATAGCCCGCCAGCACCGCACCCGCAGCCGCCACACCCATACTCATGGCCAGCATCTGCACCATGGACAGCAGGCTATTGCCGCTGCTGGCCAGCGGGCCATCCAGGTCCTTGAGCGTGACAGTGTTCATGGCCGTGAACTGCATCGAATTGACCGCGCCAAAGAACGCCAGTTGCACCAGGCGCAGCCACAGCGGCTGGCCGGGCGCCACCAAAGCAAAGCTGGCCATCGTCAGCCCCACCAGCGCGGTGTTCAGCACCAGCACCTTGCGGTAACCCAGCCAGGTGATGAGGCGGGTGGCCAAGGTCTTGGTGACCATGCCGGCCAGCGCCACCGGCAGCATCATCATGCCGGCCTGCGAAGGCGAATAACCCATGCTGACCTGCAGCAGCAAGGGAATCAGAAACGGCATACAGCTGCTGCCGATGCGGGCAAACAGATTGCCGAGCAAGCCTATGGTCAGCGAGGGAATGTCGAACAGCCGGGGCGAGAATAAAGGCTCGGGCTGGCGCGTCGCATGCAGCCAGTAGGCCACCAGGCTGGCCAAGCCGAACACCAGCAGCACCAGCACCGTAGCCTGGCGCAAGCCCAGCTCCGACAAGCCGTCCAGCGATAAGGACAAGGCCACCATGCCGAAGGACAGCATCAGGTAGCCGCTGAGGTCAAACCGCCGCGCCGCACCACGCACGCCCTCGGGCATCAGCGCCAGCGTGGCCACACAGCCTGCCAGCCCTACCGGCAGGTTGATCAGAAAGATCCAGTGCCAGGTGGCGTACTCCACCAGCCAACCGCCCAGCGTGGGGCCGATCAGAGGGCCAATCAGCCCGGGCAAGGCCACAAAACTCATGGCCTTGAGGAACTGCTCGCGTGGGAATGCCCGCAGCACGGCTAGGCGCCCCACCGGCAACAACAAGGCCCCGCCGACGCCTTGCAGCACCCGGGAGATCACCAGTTGGGTCAGACTGTGCGAAATGGCGCAGAACAGCGAACCCAGCGAAAACAAGGCAATCGCCGCCACGAACAGCCGGCGCGTCCCAAAGCGGTCGGCCATCCAGCCCGAAGCCGGAATCAGCATGGCCATGGTCAGCGAATAGGCCACCACCACCGACTGCATGCGCAGCGGGCTCTCGCCCAGGCTGGCCGCCATGGCCGGCAAGGCGGTGTTGACGATGGTGGCATCCAGCGTCTGCATGAAGAAGCCTATGGCGACCAGCCAGAGCAGGCGTTGGTTGGATTTGTCGTCTTGCATGGGCAGGTTTCGGGCAAGAAAAAGCCGCCCTCAGGCGGCCATGTTTTAGAAGCGCAGCAAGCTCAGGCAGAGAAGCTGGAGCCGCAGCCACAGGTGCTGGTGGCGTTGGGGTTCTTGATGACGAACTGTGCGCCCTGCAGATCTTCTTTGTAGTCGATCTCGGCGCCCAGCAGGTACTGGTAACTCATCGCATCGATCAGCAAGGACACGCCATTCTTGGTCATGGTGGTGTCGTCTTCGTTGGTGATCTCGTCGAAGGTGAAGCCGTACTGGAAGCCTGAGCAGCCGCCACCTTGCACAAACACCCGCAGCTTGAGATCCGGATTACCTTCTTCCGCGATCAAGTCGGCCACCTTGGCAGCAGCGCTGTCGGTGAAGACGATGGGGGTCGGCATTTCGGTCTGGATGTTTTCGGCAAGGGCGCTCATGTGGGGTACTCCGTAAGAATCTAGGTGATGCTACTGCAATTCCCGACTTAAGTTGCGGGGCAAACAATTTGCCGGTATCGGCAGTGCGGTCTTTTCAAAAACAAAAACCGCCAAAACCCGAAGGCCTGGCGGTTTTTGCGGACACAAGGGTCGCGAGGCTTAACGCTTCGAGAACTGCTTGCGGCGACGAGCAGAATGCAAGCCGACCTTCTTACGTTCGACTTCGCGCGCATCACGCGTCACGAAACCGGCTTTGCTCAGCTCAGCCTTGAGCGTTGCATCGTAGTCGATCAGGGCGCGGGTAATGCCGTGGCGGGTTGCGCCAGCCTGGCCGGACTCGCCACCACCGTGCACGTTCACCATCACGTCGAAAGTCTCGGCGTGGTTGGTCAACACCAGGGGTTGCTTGCAAATCATGATCGAGGTAGCACGACCGAAGAATTCGGTGATGTCTTTACCGTTGACCTTGATCTGGCCGGAGCCTTTTTTCAGAAACACACGAGCGACGCTGGATTTGCGACGACCGGTGCCATTGTTCCAATCACCAATCATTTAGAGCTCCTTAGATGTCCAACACTTTGGGTTGCTGGGCGGTGTGGGGGTGCACAGCACCACCGTAGACCTTGAGCTTCTTGATCATGGCGTAGCCGAGCGGGCCCTTGGGCAGCATGCCCTTGACGGCTTTTTCCAAAGCGCGGCCTGGGTGCTTGGCTTGCATGTCGCGGAACGAGATGGCAGAAATGCCACCTGGGTAACCGGAATGGCTGTAGTAAATCTTGTCAGTCGACTTGGCGCCGGTGACACGCAGCTGGGCTGCGTTGATGATGACGATGAAGTCACCGGTATCGACGTGAGGCGTGTAAATGGCCTTGTGTTTGCCGCGCAAACGGAGAGCAACTTCGCTGGCTACTCGTCCGAGGACCTTGTCGGTCGCGTCAATCACAAACCACTCGTGCACCACGTCAGCGGGTTTGGCGCTGAAAGTTTTGGTCATGAGTTTTCTCTTTAAAAGAATGGTTTGGCCAACCCTAGGGGTTGGCGTCCTAGCAGCCCTTTTCCACGGTCGGCGTCTCTCTGGTGGAGATCTCTTAGGTGGGTTTGAACCTTCGCCGCGGGGCCAGCTAAACGCTGCGAAGCCTTTGATTATACAAAGTTGCCCCGCTGTGCGTCAAATATGGGACTAACGCCGCTGTTGTTGCTGGGCTAACAGGCGCTGGGTGTTGTCCACGCACACAGGCAAATCGGCAAATTCCGGCTTCTGGCATTCGCGGTACATGCACATGGAGCGGGTGAAGAAGTTGCTATCGCCACACAGGGCCGCCGGCGGTGCCTTGCTGGTGCGGTAGTGCGCCGCCAGCTCGGAAGGGGTGGAAGCCGGCGCCGAGCGGGGCTCCGCACGGGCGCTCTTGACCGGCTGCGGCGTAACAGTCCGCTTGCGTGGTTCGCTTTTGGCCACCGGCTTGGCAACCACCGTCACAGGCTCTGCGACCACCTCCAGCGTGATCGGCTCTTCCAGCACTTCCGCCGCCGCGACGACTTCAGCAGCCGGTGCTACCGCTGCGACCGGCAGCGGCGACGCGGGCGGATGGCCCCACCATGCGGCCGAAGCCAGAACGCTGGCCAGTGCCAAGGATGCGAGCACCGCCGGCATCTTCCAGCGCCGCGGTTCCACATCCACCACGCTGTCCAGCACCGCCAGGCCATCGGCCGACTGCCGCGGTGGATACATGAATTGCGTGGGCAACTCCGCCAGATCCATGGGCCCCGTCCGCGCCCGCCGTGCCTGCTCTTCGCGCGACAACTGCCAGCCCGGGCCCATCTCGGCACGCCAGTCAAACTGGGCCATATCCCGCGGCGCCTGCAAGCCCAGAGCCCGGGAGAAGTCGGTCACCGACTGGGGACGTTCTTCAGGACGTATCGCCAGACTGCGGTCCAGCGTGGCCACAAACGCAGGCGAATACACCCGGCCATGCTCGGCCTGGGCCAATTGCGCCACATCTTGCATGCTGGGCATGCGGTCACGCAGTACGCGGAAAGTGGCGGGCAAAGGCAAGTCGTTGGCCAAGCAGCCGTGGACCACCGCCGCCAGCGAATACAGGTCGCTCCAGGCCCCCTGCTCCATGTCGCGGGCATCGGCGTACTGCTCGATCGGCGCGTAATTCACCTTCAGCACCGCCGTGTGCCGGCGGCTCAGGTCGCCAATCGCCCGCCGGGCCGCACCCAGGTCCAGCAGCACCGGCGGCCCGCTGTCCTGCAGAAAAATGTTGTCGGGCGATACGTCGCGGTGCACCGTGTCCTGCGCATGCAGCAGCTTGAGCGCCTCCAGCACCGACCACAGCACCTGGCGCAGCCAGGCCTCGGACGGCGGATGGCGCATCTGGCTGCGCGCCTGCTTGAGAGTCAGGCCCACATACAGCGGCATCACCATATAGGCCGTGTTGTGCGCCTCCCAGAAGCGGAACACCTTGACCAACGAGGGATGGTCAAACCGCGCCAGCAAGCGCGCCTCGGCCACGAACGACTGCAGGCCCGCGCGGTAGCTGGCACCGTCCAGCGACGAACGGATGGACACCGACACCCCCTCGGCACGCCCCGCCAGCGCGGTCGGCATGTATTCCTTGATGGCCACCGAGCGCTGCAGCGAATGGTCGTAGGCCTGGTAGACCATGCCAAAGCCGCCCACCCCCAGCAGGCGGATGATCTCGAACTCACCCAGCCGTGCGCCGTTGGGCAACGCATCGGTATGGAGCACCTTGGGCGGCGCAGTGAGATGGACGGAGTTGGTCATGGAACGGTACGCAATGGTGCGAAGTTTAGTGCCCATGGCAACACCGCGGGCGTGGCTCTCGTTACCATAGGGGTATGTTTAGTTACCGTCACGCCTTCCATGCAGGCAACCACGCCGATGTGCTCAAACACACGGTTTTGATTGCAACCCTCAAATACCTCGCCGAAAAAGACCCGGCCCTGGCAGTGCTGGACACCCATGCCGGCGCCGGTCTGTACCGGCTGGATGGCGACTACGCCGAAACCAGCGGCGAGGCGGCCAATGGCATCCTGAAGCTGCTGGCAGCCCCCGAGCCCGGACAGCCCCCGTTCCAGGCGGCGCCCGCGCTGCAAGACTATCTGGACATGGTGGCCAGCTTCAACAAGTCGGGCGGCAAAAAAGTCTACCCCGGCTCGCCGTTCATCTTGCAACAATTGTTACGCGACCACGACCGGCTCAAGCTGTTTGAACTGCACCCCACCGACAGCAAAACCCTGTCGGCCAATATCGCCCAGCTGGAGGCCGGCCGCCAGGTCGCCGTATTCCGCGAAGACGGCTTTGAAGGCATCCGCAAGTTCTTACCCCCACCGAGCCGCCGCGCTTTGCTGCTCTGCGATCCTAGCTATGAAATCAAGAGCGACTACAGCCGTGTGGCGGAGATGATTGGCAACTGCCTGAAGCTGTTTGCCACCGGCACCTACGCGGTCTGGTACCCGATCATTCCGCGCCCCGAAGCGCACGATCTGCCGCGCAAGCTCAAAACCCTCGCCACCAAGGCCGGCAAGAGCTGGCTGCACGCCACCCTGACCGTCAAGTTCAGCAAACTCACCACCGACGCGGCGGGCGAAACCGTTCGCCCCGGCCTGCCCGCCAGCGGCATGTTCCTCATCAACCCACCGCACACATTGAAGGCCGCGCTCAAGCCGGCACTGGAGCAGATGGTGGAACGCCTGGGCCAGGACAAGCACGCCACCTCGACGCTGGATTCGGGCGGCTAATCCGGCAGGCGCAGCCCGGCGGCAGGGCTGCAACCCGGTCGTCGCGGGCGAATCGTCCGCCATCCATTGGTCGTTTCAAATTACGAAATTCGATATATCCGGTATCAGCAGACACTGGTTTTCGCCACTTCCCGGGCGCTTAAATTCGCTTAGCATGTAGCACCGCTCGGCGGTTCCCCGTCACACAGCGTGTGGCGGTCCCCTGCTTTCCTTTACTCAACCCATTTGTCCGCTATGAAAATCACTTCCATTTCCCTGGCTGTAGCTGCTGCACTGTGCGCATTTGGAGCCCATGCCGCCGACCCCAAACTGGCGCTGGTCTACGGCAGCGGCGGCAAGTTCGACAAGTCCTTCAACCAGTCGGCCTATGAGGGCGCAGAGCGCTTCAAGAAGGACACCAAAATCGGCTACCTGGAAGCCCAGGTGAACTCGGATGCGCAAAGCGAGCAGGTGCTGCGCCAGATGGCCCGCAAGAATGTCGACCTGGTGGTCTCCATCGGCTTCTCCATGACCAATGCGGTGACCACCGTGTCCAAGGAATTCCCCAAGGTCAAGTTCATGATCATTGACGACGAGGTCAAGGGCGACAACGTCAACTCCGTCACCTTCAAGGAGCAGGAAGGTTCTTACTTGGTCGGCGTCGCTGCCGCACTGGCCAGCAAGTCGCAAAAAGTCGGCTTCATCGGCGGCATGGACGTGCCTCTGATCCGCGCCTTCGGCTGCGGCTACGCCCAGGGCGTGAAGGCAGTGGACCCCAAAATCGAAGTCACCCAGAACATGGTCGGCACCACGCCCGCCGCCTGGAGCGACCCGGCCAAGGGCGGTGAGCTGGCCCGCGCGCAATTCGACCGTGGCGTCGACGTGGTGTTCGCCGCTGCCGGCGGTAGCGGCATGGGTGCGCTGCAAGCGGTCAAGGACAAGGGCAAACTCGGCATTGGCGTGGATTCCAACCAGAACCCGCTGTACCCCGGCTTCATCCTGACCTCCATGCTCAAGCGCGTGGACAACGCCACCTATGACGGCTTCATGAGCGTCAAGAACGGCACCTGGGCCGCTGGCGTGACCAACAAGGGCCTGAAAGAAGGCGGCGTGGACTGGGCGCTGGACGCCAACAACCGCAAGCTGATCACCCCCGCCATGGAAACCCGCATCAAGCAGGCCGCCACCGACATCAAGTCGGGCAAGGTCAGCGTGGTGGACTACCGCGCCGCCAACAGCTGCCCCGTCTAACCAGGAGTGGCGTTGACGCTGCAACACAAGGGCGCCACCGCCGTGGCGCCGGTCGTGGAATTCCGGGGTATTTGCAAGCAGTTCGGCGCGGTCAAGGCCAACGCCAACGTCAGCTTCCGGATCCGCAAGGGCTCGATCCACGGCATCGTCGGAGAAAACGGCGCCGGCAAATCCACGCTGATGAGCATTCTGTACGGCTACTACCAGGCCGACAGTGGGCAAATTCTGCTGGACGGCCAGCCCGTTCCCATCCGCAACAGCCAGGAAGCCATACAGCGCGGCATCGGCATGATCCACCAGCACTTCATGCTGGTGGACAGCTTTACCGTGCTGGAAAACATCATGCTGGGCGTGGAAGGCGCGCTGGTGCTGGATGCGAAGTTCAAGATCGCAGAACAAAAGCTGCGCGAACTCGGCGCCCAGTACCAACTGGAAGTCGACCCGAATGTGCGGGTCGAGCACCTGTCGGTGGGCGCCCAGCAACGGGTGGAAATCCTCAAGCTGATCTACCGCGGCGCCGACATCCTGATCCTGGACGAGCCCACTGCCGTACTCACCCCGCAGGAAACCGATGCGCTGTTCGCCATCCTGCGGGTGTTCCGCGACCAGGGCAAAACCATCATCCTGATCACCCACAAGCTGCAGGAAATCTTTGCGCTGACCGACCGCGTCACCGTGATGCGCGCCGGCACCGTGGTGGGCGAGGTCGATACCGCCACCAGCAGCCGCGAAGCCGTGGCCAGCCTGATGATCGGCCGCTCGATTGAGTCCACCTTGTCGCGCGGGCCCTACCAGCCCGGGGCGACGGTGCTGGATGTCGCGCATCTGGGCTTGCAGAATGCCCAAGGGGTGAAGCTGCTCGACGACCTGAGCTTCTCGGTGCGGGCTGGCGAGATTGTGGCCATCGCCGGCGTCTCCGGCAACGGCCAGTCGGAGCTGCTGGAAGTGCTGGCCGGCATGCGCCTGCCCAGCCATGGTGACATCCGCTACCAAGGCAATCTTTTGCCCTATACCGGCCGGCGCGATGCCGACGGCCTACCCGCCGCCTACCGTACGCTGGGCATCGCCCATGCGCCGGAAGACCGCTTGCGCGAAGGCCTGGTCAAAGCCAATTCGGTGGCGCTCAACACCTTGCTCGGCCACCAGAACGACGCCGAATTCGCCGCCGGCTGGCTGCTCAACCCGCCCGCCATCCTGGCCCATGCGCAACAGCTGATCCAGGAATTCGACGTGCGCCCCACCGACCCGCAGCTGCGCGTCGGCCTGCTCTCCGGCGGAAATCAACAAAAAGTGGTGCTAGCGCGCGAGATTGCTGCGAAGCCTGCTCTCATTTTGATAGGACAGCCGACGCGCGGCGTGGACATCGGCTCGATTGAAACCATCCACCGCCGGCTGCTGGCGCTGCGCGATGCCGGCATTGCCATCGTGCTGGTGTCGGTAGAGCTGGAAGAAATCCGCGTGCTGGCCGACCGCATCCTGGTGATGTGTGGCGGCCGCATCACCGGCGAGCTGGCGGCCGGCGATTTCGATACCACCCGCATCGGCTTGATGATGGGCGGCGTAAGCCACTGACCTTATGAACCCACACAATCTGCCCCGCTGGGCCACCAACCTACTGCTGCCCATACTGAACCTCGTCTCGGCCATGCTGGTAGCGGGCGTGGTGATCTTTGCCCTGGGCGAAAGCCCGATCGAGTCGCTGGGCATCCTGGTCAACAGCGCCTTCCTGAACCCCGAGGGGCTGGGCTACACCCTGTTCTACGCCACCACCTTCATCTTCACCGGGCTGGCGGTGGCATTTGCACTGCACGCCGGCCTGTTCAACATCGGCGGCGAAGGTCAGATGTACATCGGTGGCCTGGGCATGGCGCTGGTGGTGCTGAACATGGACGCCCACTGGGGTCCGTGGGTGGTGATTCCGCTGGCGATTGCGGCCAGCACCGTGTTCGGCGCAGCCTGGGCTTTCTTGCCCGGGTACTTGCAAGCCAAGCGCGGTAGCCATATCGTGGTGACCACCATCATGTTCAACTTCATCGCCTCCTCGCTGATGAACTACATCATCGTCAGCCTGCTGATCCCGGTCGGCCAGCAAAGCACGTCGAGCCGCCAGTTCGCCGAATCCGGCTGGCTGCCGCGGCTCAACGACTGGCTGCCGGTGCTGGGCCAGACTCCGGTGAACATCAGCTTCCTGCTGGCGCTGCTGGCGCTGGGCGCGTATGCACTGGTGATGTGGCGCACCTCCTGGGGCTATGGCGTCAGCACGGTCGGGCTGAATCCGCACGCCGCCCACTACGCGGGCATTTCCATCAAGCGCACCATCATCGGCGTGATGGCGGTATCGGGTGCGCTGGCCGGCATGGCGGCAGTCAACAGCCAGATGGGCTCGTCGCACAACCTGGGCCTCAACTTCACTGCCGGCGCCGGCTTCATCGGCATCGCGGTGGCCCTGATGGGGCGCAACCACCCGATTGGCATCCTGCTGTCGGCCATTTTGTTTGGCGGGCTGATCCAGGGCGGGTTTGATTTGTCGCTGGAAAAATCCAACATCCCACCCGAGACCTTTGTGTTCATCCAGGGCCTGATCATCCTGTTCTGCGGCGCGATGGAAAACCTCTACGCCCCGGCCCTGGCTGCGCTGCTGCAGCGCTTTAAAAAGACGAGTGCCGCCTGATGGACGATATCCAACTCTCCAGCATCCTGGTCGCCATGGTGCGCAGCGCGCCGGTGCTGATTTTTGCGGCCCTGGGCGGCCTGTTCGCCGAGCGCTCGGGCATCGTCGACATCAGCCTGGAAGGCAAGATACTGGGCAGCGCATTTGCCTCGGCCTGCGTCGCCTATGCCACGCAAAACCCCTGGTTCGGGGTGCTGGCCGGCATTGCCGTGTCCTGCCTGCTGGCCTTGCTGCACGGCTATGTGTGCATCCGACAACGCGGCAACCAACTGGTGTCGGGCATGGCCATCAACATCGCCGTCAGCGGCCTGACCTTTGTGCTTGCGCAGTTCTTCTTCCAGCAAGGCGGGCGCTCGCCCTCGCTGGACGAAGGGCGCTTCGGCGTGCTCAACATCCCCGGCACGCAGGGCCTGGCCGATGTACCGCTGCTGGGCTGGCTGCTGCGCCAGCTGATCGGCGGCCATACCGTGCTGGTGTACCTGGCGTTTCTGGCCGTGCCGCTGGTGCACTGGGTGGTCAACCACACCCGCTTTGGCCTGCGCCTGCGCGCCGTGGGCGACAACCCGCACGCGGCCGACACGGCCGGCATCAACGTGGGTCGCACGCGGTTTCTGGCCCTGCTGGTCGGCGGTGTGCTGTGCGGCTTGTCGGGTGCCTACCTGGCGATCGTGCAGACCGGATTCTTCCTCAGTGATATGTCGGCCGGCAACGGCTTTCTGGCGCTGGCGGCGCTGGTGTTTGGCAGCTGGCGCGCGGTACACACCACGCTGGGCTGCCTGATGTTTGCGTTCTTCAGCGCCCTGCAGATCCAGCTCGAAGGCGTGGTGCTGCCCGTCATCGGCAAGGTGCCGGGCTCGCTGATCCAGATGATTCCCTACATCGTCACCGTCATTATCCTGGCGGGCTTCATGGCCAAGTCGGTGGCCCCCAAGGCCATCGGCGTGCCCTTTATCAAATCGCGTTAACCTTTTCTGTCCCATGATTTTTGTTGCTGGCTCAGCCAATCTTGATTTTGTAGTGCGTGCCTCCCACATCCCCGCACCGGGCGAAACCGTGCTGGGCCGCGCGTTCCAGACCTTCCCCGGCGGCAAGGGCGCGAACCAGGCCATCGCCTGCGCGCGCGCCGGTGGCGCCCCTACCCATATGCTGCTGGCACTGGGCGACGACGCCTTTGCCCAGCCACTCGAAGCCTCGCTGGCCGACGCCGGCGTGGTGTCGCACGTAGTGCGTACCGCGGACACGCCCACGGGCACCGCCTTCATCTGCGTCTCTGACGATGCCGAAAACGCCATCACCGTAGCCCCCGGCGCCAATCTTGCCCTGCAGGCCAAGCACCTGCCACCGCTGGCCGGCTTCAGCCACCTGCTGCTGCAGCTGGAGACGCCGCTGGACAGCGTCACCGCCTACGCCCAAGCGGCGCAGGCACAAGGCGTGCAAGTGGTGCTGAATGCCGCCCCTGCCCAATTGCTGCCGCCAGCCCTGCTGGCCACGGTAGACGTGCTGGTGGTGAACGAAGGCGAACTGGCCAGCGTGGCCCAGCACCAGGGCAGCGTGGCCGAGTGCCTGGAACGCCTGGCCGTGCCCTGCGTGGTCGTCACCCTGGGCCACCGCGGCTGCTGCGCCCGGCTGAACGGCCAGATCCTGCTGCAAGCCGCCTTCCCGGTAACGCCGGTAGACACCACCGCCGCGGGCGACAGCTTTTGCGGCGCACTCACCGCCGCCCTGGCCCAAGGCCACAGCCTGGCGCTGGCCATGCAATACGGCAGCGCTGCCGGCGCCATGGCCTGCACCCGGCCTGGCGCGCAGTCCAGCATTCCGACGCACGCCGAAGTACAGGCTTTGGTGCAGAGCGGCACGCCCGCGGGCGCGGACGCCGAACTGCGGGCATTCTGCGGATTCCCCGCCTAACCTCTTTTATCTAGCACTGGACCGAACGCCATGAGCACACCTACCAAAGTCATTTTTGATACCGATCCTGGCGTGGACGACGCCATGGCCCTGTACTTCGCGCTGGCCCACCCGGCCATCGACGTGGTCGGCATCACCACCACCTTCGGCAATGTGACGGTGGAACAGGCAGCCACCAACGCCCTGTACCTCACCGCCATCGCCGGCAAGACGATTCCCGTCACCAAAGGCGTGGCCACGCCCTGGGTCAAGCCCGGCGAAGCGCCGCCCGCCTTCATCCACGGCGCCGATGGCCTGGGCAACCTGGCCTCGCGCGTCGCCACCAGCAACCAACTGGACCCACGCTCCAGCGCCCAGTTCATCGTCGACATGGCGCGCGCCCACCCCGGTGAAATCACCCTGGTGGCCGTTGGCCCACTGGGCAATCTGAGCCTGGCCCTGAAGCTGGAACCCCAGTTGCCCAAGCTGTTGAAGGAAGTGATCCTGATGGCCGGCACCGTGACCGAGCCCGGCAATGTATCGCCAGTCGCCGAAGCCAATGTGTGGAACGACCCGCACGCGGCTGACCATGTGTTCACCGCCGGCTGGAAGCTGACCATGGTCGGCCTGGACGTGACCCACCGCGTGATCGTGCCGCTGGCCATGTTCAAGAAGATTGCCGACAAGCAAAAGCACATCGCCACCGATGTGCTGCACCACGCGGTCAGCTTCTACGCCGACTTCTACAGCGGCATCTACCCGCATGTGGCCAAGATCCACGGCTGCTTCGGCCACGACGTGCTGGCCTTCATCTACCTGGTGAACCCCGAGCTGTTCACCATCGAGTCGGGCGCCATCCGCGTCGCCACCGAGGGCATCGCCAACGGCCAGACCATGATGAAGCGCAAGGACATCTTCCACCCGCAGGCCGGCTGGGCCGACAAGCCGGCTACCCAGGTCTGCATGCAGGTCCAGGCCGAAGCCTGCAACACGCTGCTGGAAGAAGTGCTAATGTCGGATTGGCTGCCGCGCTAAGCCCTTTCAAGGAGAGGTATCCATGCAATTCCCCGTCGTCAATTACCACAGCCCCACCGCTGCGCAAGACTTCTGCAAGAGCCTGCACGAGACCGGTTTCGGGGTGTTGGCCAACCATCCGCTCGACCAGCATCTGGTGGACGGCATCTATGCCGAGTGGCTGGCCTTCTTCGGCTCCGAGGCCAAGCACAAGTATGCGCACAACCCGGAAACGCACGACGGCTACTTCTCCCCCGCCGTGTCCGAAACCGCTAAGGGCAACGACAAGCGCGACCTCAAAGAGTTCTTTCATATCTACCCCTGGGGCCGCTATCCAGCCGAGGTGTCGGATGCGGCGCAGCGCTACTACCAAGCCGGCAGCGCCCTGGCCGCCGAGCTGCTGAAATGGGTGGAGGACAACTCGCCGCCCGAGGTCCGCGCCCGCTACTCCGAACCCCTGCCCAAGATGATCGAGGGCTGCGACCAGACCCTGCTGCGGGTGCTGCATTACCCGCCGCTGCGCGGCAACGAAGAACCCGGCAGCGTGCGCGCTGCCGCCCATGGCGACATCAACCTGCTGACCATCCTGCCCGCGGCCACCGAGCCCGGCCTGCAGGTGCTGGGCAAGGACCAGCAGTGGTACGACGTACCCTGCGACTTCGGCCTGCTGATCGTCAACATCGGCGACATGCTGCAAGAAGCCTCCGGCCATTACTACCCGTCCACCACCCACCGGGTGCTGAATCCCACGGGCGAAGGCCGCTTCAAGTCGCGGGTTTCGCTGCCACTGTTCCTGCACCCGCGGCGCGACGTGGTGCTGTCGGAGCGCTACACGGTAAAAAGCTATTTCGACGAGCGCATGCAGGAGCTGCGCGGAGGGAAATAGGCTCACCCCCAGGCTCCACGCTGCGCGTTTCCGCCACCCCCCTTGCAAGGGGCGAGACCAGTGGCCCGGCGGAGCCGGTTCCACGGTATCCCTGGAATAAGACAGTTGCGTCCCTTGGCCTCTGTCTTGCTTTTCTCTCGTTCATCTCAGGAGTTCCCATGCAAATGCCAAACCGCCGTTTCACCCTGCTCTTGCTGGTCGCCGCCCTGGCAGGCTGCTCGTCCATGGGGCCCAAGGGCCCGGAAAAAGACAAGACCTACAACATCACCATCCTGCACACCAATGACCACCACGGCCATTTCTGGAAGAACAGCGATGGCGAATACGGCCTGTCGGCCCAGAAAACCGTGGTCGACCAGGTACGGGCCGAGGTGACGGCGGCCGGCGGCTCGGTGCTGCTGCTGAGCGGCGGCGACATCAATACCGGCGTACCCGAATCCGACCTGCAAGACGCCGTGCCCGACTTCAAGGGCATGAACCTGCTGGGCTTCGATGCCATGGCCGTGGGCAACCACGAGTTCGACAAGCCGCGCGTCGTGCTGAAGATGCAGCGCGACCTGGCCACCTTCCCCATGCTGTCGGCCAATATCTACGACAACGGCCAGCGCATGTTTGCGCCCTACAAGATCTTCAACGTCGGCGGTGTCCGCGTCGGCGTGATGGGCCTGACCACCGAAGACACCTACAAGATGGTGCACCCCGACAACGTCAAGGGCGTCGAATTCCGCAGCGTGATTGCCGAAGCCAATAAGGTCGTGCCCGAGCTGCGCAGCAAGGCCGACGTGGTGATCGCCGCCACCCACATGGGCCACTACACCAACGGCAACCACGGCACCCAGGCCGAGGGCGATGTGGAGATGGCCCGCGCCGTCAAGGGCATCGACCTGGTGGTCGGCGGCCACTCGCAAAACCCGGTCTGCATGAAGGCCGAAAACGTGCGCGACGACGCCTACGTGCCCGGCACCGCCTGCGCCCCGGACCGACAAAACGGCACCTGGATCGTGCAAGCCCACGAATGGGGCAAATACGTGGGCCGGGCCGACTTCAGCTACCGCAACGGCGAGTTCAAGCTGGTCAAGTACGCGCTGATCCCGATCAACCTGAAAAAGACCGTCAAGACCGACGATGGCAAGACCGCCAAGGTGGTCTACACCACGGAAATCGCCGAAAACAAGGAAATGCTGGCCCTGCTCACGCCGTACCAGAACATCGGCCAGGAAAAGCTGGGCATCACCGTGGGTAGCAGCGATGTGCGCATCGAAGGCGACCGCAGCGTGATCCGCGCCCAGCCGGCCGCCATGGGCGTGCTGGTCGGGCTGTCGATGATGGACAAGACCAAGGCCGACTTCTCTGTCGTCAATGCCGGTGGCGTGCGCGACTCGCTGCCCGCCGGCCCGCTGACCTACAAGGACGTGCTCAAGGTCCAGCCGTTTGGCAACACCATCGCCACCGTGGATCTGACCGGCGCCGAAGTCATGGACTACCTGAATGCCGTGGCCAAGATGTCGGTCGGCTCGGGCGCGTTCTCGCAGTTTGCCGGCGTGCAGTTGGTCATTACCGGCGGCGTGGTCAGCAACGCCCGCATCCGCGGCGCAGCCGTAGACCCCACCAAAACCTACCGCCTGGTAATCAACAACTTCCAGGCCGTGGGCGGCGACGGCTACCCCAAGATGCTGGCCCACAAAACCTATGTGGACACCGGCTTCGTCGACGCCGACGTGCTGCGCAGCTTTATCACCAGCCGCAGCCCGCTGAAGGCCGCCGACTTCGCCCCCGGTGACGCGGTGGTGCGCAAGTAAGCGATTTATAAAAAATCGGCTGCTGGCGCATATTCCACCTGCGCCAGCAGCTATTTATTTAATAGCAAAACAAGTTCCAGGGCGCCAGGCCTCATAATCGAGCGCCTGCCGTGTGCCATCCAACCAGGATGGCAACGGTCTCTCAAAGGCACTCTGTGAAGAAAACGTTCCCCCTGGACATCGAAGGCAAGCACCGCGACCGCGTGCTGGATGCCACCAAACACGAAATCCGCAAATACATCAAACGCCAGCTGCGCGTCCCCCTGCCCGAAGGCGTGGACTACTGGGACTGGGATTGCCGCTTTGGCAGCAGCGCCGACACCGCCGTGGTCGCGCACTATGCCGCCATCACCAAGCTGATCGACGAGATCGCCGCTACTGGCGCGCCCTCGTTTTACATCGAGCTGGTGGCCAAGAACGGTGTGCGCAGCGCCAAACCGGCAGCCCCCGCACAAGACTGAACCGCATGCTCTACCTCGACTTTGACTACAGCGAAGACGAGCTAGGCTGTGGCACGTTCGAGGCCATGGCCTCGACGCGGCCCGAGCAGGTGCCGGCGGTGCGGCAAGAGGTCAAACAGGTGTTGGACTGGGCGCACACGTCCTTCCCCGGCATGCGCGCCCCGCTGGACGATGGCGGCGAGTGGGACTTCTACCTGCACGGCCAGCAGGAATGGACGGCCACCGAAGAAATCCACTACGACACGCAGAGCCGCGAGCTGCATGTGCAGCTGGGCCCGCAAGGCCTGCCGCGGCACACGCTGACCCTGTCGCTATCGGGCACGGCGCAGTTCTGCGACGCGTTCCGCCAGCAGTTCTTGACCGACTAGCGATTAGCCAGGCAGACCCAGGCGTTTGCCGATTTCCAGCGTAGCCACGCTCTGGTTCATGGTGTAGAAATGCAGACTGGGTGCGCCGCCGGCAATCAGCCGTTCGCACAAATCCGTCACCACGTCCAGGCCAAAGGCCTTGATGCTGGCCGTGTCGTCGCCAAAACCTTGCAGGCGCAGGCGTATCCAACGCGGGATCTCGGCGCCGCAGGCGTCGCTGAAGCGCATCAGCTGCGATGAACTGGAGATCGGCATGATGCCCGGCACGATGGGAATGGTCACGCCCAGCTTGCGCGCGTCTTCCACCAGGCGGAAGTAGGCGTCGGCGTTGTAGAAATACTGGGTCATCGCCGAGTTCGCCCCCGCATGCACCTTGATGGCAAATGCGTTCAGATCGGCATCGGCCGATTTGGCCTGGGGGTGCACCTCGGGGTAGCAGGCGACTTCCAGCTGGAAAGCGTCGCCAGTCTCGGCGCGGATGAAGGCCACCAGGTCGCTGGCGTAGTGGAACTCGCCACCTGCGCCATAGCCGCTGGGCAAATCGCCGCGCAAGGCCACCAGGCGCTTCACGCCCATGGCCTGCAAGGTGGCCAGTTGGGTGCGCACCGTCGCCTTGGTCGCGCCCACGCAGGAGAAATGGCTGGCGGCAGGCACGCCCTCGCCAAGTATCTCGGCCACAGTGGCAAACGTGCCTTCCTGGGTCGAGCCGCCGGCGCCGAAGGTGACCGAGCAGAACTCGGGTTTCAGCGCATACAGCGCCTCGCGCACGGTGCGCAGCTTGGCCGCGCCTTCGGGCGTTTTCGGCGGGAAGAATTCGAGACTGATGGGTAGATGGGATGCGAGACTCATGCGCCACTCGTTTTTGCAAAAATAAAATATTCACGGTTGCCGTCGCCGCCGACCACGGCGCTGTCAAACCAGTCCAGCACCTCCAGGCCGACGTCGGCGCAGCACTGGCGCAAACGCGCTTCGACAACACCGTACATGGCTTCGTCGCGCACGATGCCGCCCTTGCCGACCTGGCCGGGCTGCAGTTCGAACTGCGGCTTGACCAGCATCAGCAAACGGCTGTCCGGGTTCAGCAGCGGCACGAGCGCCGGCAAGATCAGCGTCAGCGAAATGAACGACACATCGCCCGTCACCAGGTCGAACTCCGGGTCGGTGTCCACACCGTCCAAGCCGGCTTTGCGGCGGTTCCGGCGCGGGTGGGGTGCCGCATCGGCTGCGGGGTCCGCATCCAGAGGCCGCGCGTTCACCTTGCCCGTTGCCTGCGCAATATGCGCCTCGACCTCGGCATCGTCGGCATCGTCGCTGTCGTCGTAGTCGGTGACTTCGCCTCCACCGCGCATCCAGCTGTAGGGCGCCTCAGGCTCCGGGTCGTCCACCGCGGGTGGCTCCCAGTGTTCGGACAGCACCATTTCGCAGGCTTCCTGCAGCGATTCAGGCGTGAGCGAACGGGCGTTCAGTCCTTCCACGCACAGCACCCGCAGGTCGCCACGCAGCTTGGGGTGCAACTGGCCATGGCCTACGTCCACACCGGTGACCTGGGCCGCACCGGCCTGCAGCAGGCAGTCGGTGAAACCGCCGGTGGACTGGCCCACGTCCAGCACCTTGCAGTCGGTCACGTCCAGGCTCAGGTGCTTCAGTGCGGCTTCCAGCTTGAGCCCGCCACGCGACACATAGCGCGCCTCGGCGTCGTCGAGCAACTCGATCTTGGCGTCGGTCGGAATGTCGTCCTTGTTCTTGGCGACATCACGCCATTTGATGCCGTCGAACCAGCGCATGCCCCCGGTGATCAGGCGCACGGCCTGGGAGCGGGATGCGGCCAGGCCGCGTTCTACAAGTAATTGGTCAGCGCGCATCGGGCTCCGAAGGTGAAGGTAAAAACTCCCCCGGGATGCGGGGGAGCGGACGCTTTAGTAGCGGTAGGTTTCGGCCTTGTAGGGGCCGTTTTTGGAGACGCCGATGTAGGCAGCTTGCTCGTCGGTCAGCTCGGTCAGCTGGGCGCCGACCTTCTTCAGGTGCAGGCGCGCCACCTTCTCGTCCAGGTGCTTGGGCAGCACATAGACCTTGCCGGCTTCGTAGGCGTCCTTCTTGGTGAACAGCTCGATCTGGGCGATGGTCTGGTTGGCAAAGCTGGCCGACATCACAAAACTCGGGTGGCCGGTGCCGCAGCCCAGGTTCACCAAACGGCCCTTGGCCAGCAGGATGATCTTCTTGCCGTCAGGAAACTTGATGTGGTCGACTTGCGGCTTGATTTCTTCCCACTCGTATTGCTCGATCGCCGCGACTTCGATTTCGTTGTCGAAGTGGCCGATGTTGCAGACGATGGCCTGGTCCTTCATCTTCAGCATGTGGGCGTGGGTTATGACGCTCTTGTTGCCGGTGGTGGTGACGAAGATGTCGGCGTGTTCACACGCGTAGTCCATGGTCACGACGCGGTAGCCTTCCATCGCGGCCTGCAGGGCGTTGATCGGGTCGATTTCGGTCACCCACACCTGGGCGCTCAGCGCGCGCAGTGCCTGGGCCGAGCCCTTGCCCACGTCGCCGTAGCCGGCCACGCATGCCACCTTGCCGGCGATCATCACGTCGGTGGCGCGCTTGATGCCGTCCACCAGGGATTCGCGGCAGCCGTACAGGTTGTCGAACTTGCTCTTGGTCACCGAGTCATTCACGTTGATGGCGCGGAACAGCAGCGTGCCCTTGGCCGACATTTCGTTCAGGCGGTGCACGCCGGTGGTGGTTTCTTCGGTCACGCCGATGATCTCGGCCGACTTGCGGGTGTACCAGGTAGGGTCCACAGCCAGCTTGGCCTTGATGGCGGCAAACAGCAGGGTTTCTTCTTCGCTGGTCGGGTTGCCGACGACGCTGATGTCCTTCTCGGCGCGTTGGCCCAGGTGCATCAGCAAGGTGGCGTCGCCGCCGTCGTCCAGGATCATGTTCGGGCCTTCACCGGGCGTGCCCTTGGCGCCGAAGTCGAAGATGCTGTGGGTGTAGTCCCAGTAGTCTTTCAGCGACTCGCCCTTGATGGCGAACACCGGCGTGCCGGCGGCGGCAATCGCGGCGGCAGCGTGGTCTTGGGTCGAGAAGATGTTGCACGAAGCCCAGCGCACGGTGGCGCCCAGGGCTTGCAGGGTTTCGATCAGCACGGCGGTCTGGATCGTCATGTGCAGCGAACCGGTGATGCGTGCGCCCTTCAGCGGCTGGGCTGCGGCGAACTCTTCGCGGATGGCCATCAGGCCGGGCATTTCGGTTTCGGCAATGCGGATTTCGCGCTGGCCCCAGGCAGCAAGGCTCAGGTCGGCAATGGCTTGGTCGGCGGTCAGGATGGGTTTGAGAACTGCGTTCATGGTGGGCTCCAAAACAGGTTGGTACATGTTGGTAGGGCCACTGCGCAGACGGTGAACCGGGACTCACCCGAATCTCAGCCTAGCAGGCAGTGGGTGAGCGCGGTTATCACTTGATGGACGGTTTCCGAGCCTCACACCCGTACCTGTGTGCCAGGCCAGGGGTTGCAGCGCTCCTCGGAGGGGTGGATTATACGTAGAGCCGCGCGGCCGGGGCCGCCGTTACACATCGGCCCTCACCAGCCCGCATAGGGCCGGCCGTCGTGGTGCAGAAAACGGCCCCGGTCGGCCGGTGTGGCGGCGGCCAAGGTGTTGCGCATGGCAGCCACGCTGTCCTGCACCGTCAAGCGTGCGCCCGGCCCGCCCATATCGGTCTGCACCCAGCCCGGGCACAGCGCCAGCAGGGTGGCGCGCGGATAGTCGTGCTGGGCCGCAGCCACCGCCATGTTCAGCGCCGCCTTGCTGACGCGGTAGGCCCAGACGTCGCTGGACGACACATCCCCAATCTGCCCCATGCCACTGCTGATGAAGGCGAACACGCCACCGGCCTCCTCCACCAATGGCGCCACCTGCGGAATCGCCTGCATCGCGCCCAGCACATTGGTGTGCATCACGCGGTCGAAGGCCTCGCGCGTCGGCGGCGACGTGGCGCGGCCCTCGGCATACACGCCGGCCACGTAAACGGCGGTGTCAATCTTTTCGCCGTCCAGCAGCCAGGCCAGGCCGCTGACACTGGCCGGATCGGCCACGTCCAGCCGCTGCGGCTCGGCCCCCAGCGCCTTCAGCCGGGCCAGGCCAGCGGCATCGCGGGCGGTGGCGATCACGCGGTGGCCTGCCGCCAAGTACTGGCGCGCAAACTCCAGGCCGATACCGCGCGACGCGCCAAGAATGAGGATGTGGGCCATGGCCAGGTTCCTGTGTGCAAAAACCGGCATCGTAGGCCAAGTAGGCTACGCGCAGAGAATTTAAACAAAATAGGCCTCTGGCGCATATGGAATCAGCGCTAGCAGCTACGCTATCTATAGCAACTCCAGCGCCATTGCCGTGGCCTCACCGCCGCCTATGCACAGCGTGGCGACGCCGCGGCGCAGGCCGCGCGCGCGCAAGGCGTACAGCAGGGTGACCAGAATCCGCGCGCCGCTGGCGCCGATAGGGTGGCCTAGCGCGCAGGCGCCGCCGTGCACGTTGACGATGCTGTGCGCAATATCCAACTCGGCCATCAGCGCCATCGGCACCACGGCGAAAGCCTCGTTCACCTCCCACAGGTCCACATCGGCGACGCTCCAGCCGGTCTGGGCCAGCAGCTTCTGCACCGCGCCCAGCGGCGCCGTGGCAAACCATTCGGGCGCCTGCGCATGGGTAGCATGGCCAACGACCCGGGCCAGCGGCTGTGCGCCCAGGCGCTGGGCGGTAGAGGCCAAGGCCAGCACAAGGGCCGCAGCGCCGTCGTTGATCGACGAGCTGGAGGCGGCGGTGATGCTGCCGTCCTTCTTGAATGCTGGCCGCAACGTGGGAATCTTGTCGAGTCGGATCTTGCCCGGGCCTTCGTCTATGGACACCAGCGTGTCGCCGTTACGGCCGGGCACGGTCACCGGCGTAATCTCGGCCGCAAACGCCCCCGAGGTGATGGCCGCCTGGGCGCGCTGCACGCTGGTGGTGGCAAAAGAGTCCTGCGCCGCGCGGGTGAAGCCGTATTTGGCCGCGCAGTCTTCGCCGAACGTGCCCATGGAGCGGCCGGGTTGGTAGGCGTCTTCCAGGCCGTCGAGCATCATGTGGTCCAGCACCTGGCCGTGGCCGATGCGGATGCCGCTGCGGCCCTTGGGCAGCAGGTGCGGCGCGTTGGTCATGCTCTCCATGCCGCCGGCCAGCATGACGTCGAAGCTGCCGGCGCGCAGCATGTCGTGCGCCAGCATCGCCGCCTTCATGCCCGAGCCGCACATCTTCGACAAAGTCACCGCGCCGCAGCTCTGCGGCAGACCGCCCTTGAAGGCTGCCTGCCGCGCCGGCGCCTGGCCCTGGCCGGCCATCAGGCAGTTGCCCAGCAGCGCCTCGCCGATGCGTGCCGGGTCCACCCCGGCACGCGCCACGGCAGCGCGGATCGCCGCGCCACCCAGGTCGTGGGCGGCGAGCGCGGCGAAGTCGCCCTGGAACCCGCCCATGGGCGTGCGGGCGGCACCTAGGATGACGATGGGATCGGCGGCAGGTATAGACATGGTGGGAGCTCCTTTGGGTCCACTGTACGCCGACTCCCGGCACAGAGAGTCACTATACATTTGATAGCATATCCCGCAGGATAAATAAGCGCTATCAGCGTATTTCTCTACATAACCCTAGCGGGGCACGCCGGTCACGGTGTTCGGCAATGGATCGCGCACGGCACGCCGAAATATCGACGGCGACACGCCGGTGTGCTCCTTGAAGAAGCGCGAAAAATTGCCCGGGGCCGAGAAGCCCAGGTCCAACGCCACGTCGGTCAGCGGCAGGCCTTCGCTGACGCGGCGCATCGCTTCCTCGACCCGCACGGCACTCCAGAACACCTGCGGCGTGGCGTTGAGCTGGTCGCGGAACAGCGCAAAGAAATGCGCGCGCGACAAACCGACCTGGGCGGCGATGTCGTCCACCGTGGTCTTCTCGGCCACGTGCTCGCGCATATGGGCGATGGCCTTGCGCAGCCGGTGGTCCAGCGTGGGGCCGAAGGCGGCGGGCGGCGGCACCTCGACCTGCTCGGTCGAGGCCTGGATGGCGGCTTCCAGCAGCCGCCCCACTTCTTCGTCCACCGCGTCGCGCGGCGTGTCCAGCGCCAGTATCAAGTCCAGCACCCGCCAGCAGGCTTGGCGCAGCGCCGGGTGGATGGGGATGCGCGGCGATGGAAAGCGGAAGTTGCGCCCCAGCGCCTGGCTGCGTGCATCCAGCCAGGGCTTGGACAGCATGAAGGCTAGGAAAAGGCAGGGGCCGCTATCGTCCAGCAGCACCATGTCGTGCGACTCAAAGGCGTTCGCCCCCAGGGCGACGTTCTCGCTGTAGTCCACCACCGTCGCACCCACCAGGGCACGGGCGCGGGCCCCACCGAGCCAGAAGGCGATCTGCGTTTCGGAGTGCGCGTGCGCCACCAGATTGGCGCGCAGCTCCAGCACGATGGCCGTGCCAAATGCGCCTGTGTGGAGTGCGTACGCCTCGGCCATCGTGAAAGTCCTGGTGGTGGGGAATGGCCGCATTGTGTGCCCGCCCAAACCCGCCCGAGCCCCCGGCTAGGGAATGTACTTAGCACGCCATCAGACGATTTGATACGCCGCCGGACGGGCGGATAAGCCGGTTTTCGGCGCTCTACCTACAGTTGCGCTGCACCCTGCTTCAACCCTTTTTGCACTGGAAAGCCACCATGAAAATCGCCACCTACCTCGTCGCAGGCCAACGCTATGTAGGCCTCGTCGCTGCCGATGAAAGCAGCGTCACCGCTCTGGACCTGACACCGGCGGAAGCCTTGAAAGGCGCTCTGTCCGTCATCGAAACCCTGGCCGCAGGCGGCAAGATGCCCGCCACCACTGGCACGCCGATCGCCCTGGCCGACGTGGCGCTGGACGCACCCATTCCCCTGCCCCGGCGCAACCTCTGGTGCGTGGGCCGCAACTACCACGCGCACGCCAAGGAACTGGCCGCGTCGGTGTTCAAGGACAACAGCGCCAACACCGAAGAGTGGCCCATCGTCTTCACCAAGGTGCCCGAATGCGTGGTTGGCCCGCACGACGCAGTGCGCGTGCCGGTGGAAGTGACGACCGCCGTGGACTACGAAGCCGAGCTAGCCGTGGTGATCGGCAAGGGCGGCAAGAACATTTCCCGCGCTGCGGCCATGGAACATGTGTTTGGCTACACCATCGTCAACGACGTGTCGGCCCGCGACGTGCAGGTGCGCCACCAGCAGTGGGACATGGGCAAGTCCTTCGACACCTTCTGCCCGATGGGCCCGTGGATCGTCACCGCCGACGTGCTGGACGGCCGCGAGACCCGTGTGCGCTGCTGGGTCAACGGCGAGCTGCGCCAGGACGGCCCCACGCAGAACATGATTTTTGACATCCCCACGCTGATCGAAACCATCTCGCGCGGCATCACCCTGTACCCCGGCGACGTGATCGCCACCGGCACCCCGGCGGGCGTGGGCATGGGCATGCAGCCCCCGCGCTACCTGGCGGCAGGCGATGTGGTGCGCATCGAAGTCGACGGCATCGGTGCCATCGAAAACCGTTTCGTCTGAGGTCAGCATGGCAAGCCAACTGATCCACGGCCTGGCCGTTGAAATCGAAGGCAGCGGCCCACCGCTGCTGTGCATCCACGGCCTGGGCGGCTCGTCGAATGTGTGGACCCCGCTGCTGGGCGCGCTGACGGGCTTTCGGGTCATCCGGCCCGACCTGCCGGGCAGCGCCCGCTCGGCCCTGCCGCCGGGCGCGCTGTCCATCCAGGGCTATGTAGATGCGCTCATAGCCCTGCTGGACGCGCTGGATATTCCGGCCGCGCATGTCGCCGCGCATTCGCTGGGCACGGTGGTCGCGCAGCACCTGGCGGTGCAGCACCCGGGCCGCGTGCTGTCGCTGGCGCTGTTTGGCCCGCTGGTAGCTCCGCCCGAAGCCGGCCGCCCCGGTATCCACGCCCGCGCCCAGTTAGCCCGCAGCGGCCTGACCGGCATGCAGGAGATTGCCGATGCCATCGCCAAGGGCGCCACCGGTGCAGAGACCAAGGCGCAGCAGCCCGCGGTGCTGGCCCTGGTGCGCGAGATCGTGATGCGCCAATCGGCCGAAGGCTACGCCCAGAGCTGCGAAGCCCTGGCCCGGGCTGAGTCTGCCGCCATCGAGCAGATCCGCGTGCCCACCTTGCTGGTCACCGGCGACCAGGACGGCGTGGCCCCGGCGGCGAATGTGGCGCTGATGGCCACGCGCATTCCCGGCAGCCAGACGCTGCTATTCGAGGCCTGCGGCCACTGGACCCCGTTCGAGCAAGCAGCCCGCTGCATGCAGGCGCTGCAAACCTTTTACGCCACCCTTTGATTCAGACACAACAGGAGACAACCATGACCCGTACCGCATTCACCAATGTCCGCATCTTCGACGGCAGCGGCGCCGACACCTACCTGGGCGACGTGCTCGTGGAGGGCAAACGCATTGTGCAGGTGACTCGCCTGCCCGAGCGCATCAGCACCGACGACGCCCGCGTCATCGAGGGCCGAGGCCGCTTTCTGATGCCCGGCATGACCGAGGCGCACACGCATTTCTCGTGGAACGACCAGCCCTCGCTGGCGGCCATCCAGTTCATGCCGCCCGAAGAGCACATGCTGTGGTGCGTGCGGGTGGCCAAGCGCTACCTGGACATGGGCTGGACCTCGGCCATCGGCGCGGCGGCGGCCAAGCCACGGCTCGACGTGGTGCTGCGCAATGCCATCGACGCGGGCGAGTTCCCCGGCCCACGCTATCTGGCCGGCAGCCAGGAGATCACCACCATCGGCGCGCTGGGTGACAACACGCTGCCGCACATGCCGTTTCCGGAGCTGAGCTTTGGCAGCGTCTGCAGCGGACCGGAAGAAATCCGCCGCTCGGCGCGCACCTTCATCAAGTACGGCGTAGACCATCTGAAGATCAATCTGTCGGGCGAATACATCGCTGGACTGCCGGCCGAGATGTCGCCTTTTGCCGAAGAAGAAATCGCCATGCTCGCGCAAGAGGCCAAACGCTACGGCAAGCGCATGGCCGCGCATGCACGCTCTAGCGAATCGGTGAAGCAGTGCGTGCGCCACGGCATCGAGATGGTCTACCACGCCAGCTTTGCCGACGAGGAAGCACTGGACATGCTGGAAGCCGCCAAGGACAAGCACTTTGTTGCCCCCGGCATTGGCTGGCTGATCCGTACCACCTACAACGCTGCCGAGTTCGGCATCACCGAGGCCGTGGCCACGCAAATGGGCTACAAGCGCGAGCTGGAGGTTGCCGCCGCCTCGTTGCGCGCCATGCACAAACGCGGCATCCGCATCCTGCCCGGCGGTGACTACGGCTTTGCCTGGATGCCGCACGGCACCAATGCCAACGACCTGCAGTACTTCGTGGACTACATCGGCATGACCCCCGTCGAAGCCCTGCGCGCCGCCACCCAGCTCGGCGGGCAGATCATGCAGCGCCCGGATGAGCTGGGCCTGCTCAAAGCCGGCTACCTGGCGGACATCATGCTGGTCGACGGCAACCCGCTGGAGAACCTGGCGTTGCTGACCGACCCGGCCAAGATCCAGCTGGTGATGAAGGACGGCGTGGTCCACAAAGACTGCGCCACCCCGGTGCCCGACCATGCCGCCCTGCACCTGGGCGGCACCAGCTCGCCGCTGGTGGAAGAAGGGGTGAAGGAGGCGCTGGCGGAGATGCTGTAAGCAGCCCCTAGCAAGGCGGCACCACCACGTTCGCCTGCAAAAACGCCATCACGTGCCGCACCGGGGGAGAGCGGTGTCGGCTGGCCGGGAGCACCAGGTAGAACACGCTGTGCTCCACGCCGTCCCAGTCGGGCAGGATGCGCTGCAACCGCCCCTCGGCCACCAGGCCGTGGGCGTAGTAGGCCGGGACATTCACAATGCCCAAGCCGTCCAGCGCCGCCTGGGTCATCGCCGCCCCGCTGTTGCTGGCGAAGCGCCCGGCGGGTTGCAGGCTGGCACGCTGCGCGCCCTGCACAAAGTCCCAGGGCCGCTGCACCAGCGGCAAACACCATTCGGCGGGCAGATCGGCCGGGGTGCGGATGGGCGGCAGGCTGCGCAGCAAGGCCGGGCTGGCCAGTACCCATAGCGGCACGGCCAGCAGCCGGGTGGCGACCAGAGAGCTGCTGCTCTCCAGCGGCCCCATGCGTACCGCCAGGTGAAAGCCCTCGGCCACCAGGTCCACATTGCGGGCCGATACGTCCAGCTCCAGCTGCACCAGCGGGTGCTCGGTGCAAAACCGTGTCAGCAGCGGCACCAGTTGCTCTTCGGCAAACTTGCCCGCCAGGCTGATGCGCAGGCGGCCCTCCACCACGTCCTGCGTGTCCAGCACGATGTCTTGCGCCCGCATCAGCTCTTGCAGCAGCGGCTGGCTGGTGTCGAACAAACGCCGGCCGGGCTCGGTCAGTTGCATTTGCCGGGTGGTGCGCACGAACAGCTGCGCGGCCAGGCGGCCCTCCAGCTCGGCAATCTGGCGGCTGATGTGGGACACCGACACCCCCATCTGCCGCGCCGCCCCGGTGAAGGTGCCGCGCTCCACCACCGCCACAAATTCCAGCAGGCCGTTCAAGCTTCCCATATTTGCAATCCTGCAAGAGTGTTTCTTCAATTCAACGGATTATCAACTTGCAAGCAAGAAAATACGATACGGGCTCTTATCCCTTGGAGCCTGTATGTCCCCTGCCCTGCTCGCCTTGAGCGCTGGTACGTTTGCCCTCGGCTTTGCCGAGTTCGTCGCGGTCAGTCTGGTGCCCGCCATCGCCGCTGACACCGGCCTGGGCCTGGGCGAGGTGGGCCTGGTGGTGGGCGTATATGCCATCGGGGTCAGTATCGGCGCACCGGTGTTGAGCGCCTGGCTGGCTCCCGCGTCTCGGCGGCGGGTGCTGGCGGTCAGCATGCTGCTGTTTGCGGTGGGCAATGCGGTTACGGCCTTGAGCAGCTCCTTGCCCTTGCTGCTGGGCAGCCGCTTGCTGGCAGGGCTGATGCACGGCGTGGTGCTGGCGTTGGCCGCATCCACCGCCGCCAGCGCTGCCGGGCCGGCCCGCAGCGGCCAAGCGATTGCCACCGTGTTTGGCGGACTGACGCTAGCGCTGGTGCTGGGTGTGCCGCTAGGCACACTGGCCAGCGGCACCGTGCGCTGGCAGTTCATTTTTGGCGCCATCGCGCTGCTGTCTGCTGTCTGCGGTCAGCGCAGTCGCACTGCTGCGGTGGGCCCCGGCCAGTACCGCATTGCCTGCAGCGGCGGGTACGCCCCGGCCCAGCGTCTGGGCCACGGTGTCTGATCTGCCCACCTTGCGGCCGGTGGTGACCACGGCGCTGGCCTACGCGGGCTCGTTCACCGGCTTCACCTACATCGCGGTGCTGCTGGCGCAGAGCACCCATTTGGGAGCCCAGGGCATCACCGGCATGTTTGCCCTGTATGGGGTCAGCGCGGCGATGGGCAACACCCTGGGAGGCCGATTTGTAGACCGCGTGGGCAGCCGCAGCGCCGCGCTGTGCGTGGTCGGCGGCCTGGTACTGGCACTGCTGGGTGCCGCCCTGGGGGCGGCATCGGCCCCGGCCATGGCCGCGGTGATGCTGGTCTGGGGCCTGGCATCCTTTGGGGCGGTGCCGGTGCTGCAAAAAACCGTGCTGGTCGCCGCCCAACAGAACCCGGCGGGCAGCCCCGAGCTGGCCTCGGGCATGAACATCGCCGCCTTCAACCTGGGCATTGCCGTGGGCTCGGTGGCAGGCGGCATCGCCAGCGCGCACTCGCCCCAAATGCCCATGTGGGTGGGCTTGGTGCCTCTTTTTTTCGCGGCCATCGTGGCCACACGTCTAGCCCCTGCCGCCCGGTCTATCCATCCGGCACGGGGCGCATTTAACCAAGCAGGAGTATGAACATGGACATCACCCAGAAACACATTGCCATCGCCGGTGGCAGCTCGGGCATCGGCTTCGCCATTGCCGCCTTGGCGCTGGAGCGGGGCGCACGCGTCACCATTCTGGGCCGCTCGGAGGCCAAGCTCGCCGATGCCCGCCAGCGCCTGGGCGGCGGTGTAGCCACCATCCCCATGGACCTGGGCGATGCGGCCTCCGCAGCCGCTGGCTTCCAGGCGTTGGGCGCGTTTGATTACTTTGTGTCTACCGCTGCCGACCTGACCTACAGCCCCTTGGCCAGCATGCCGCGCGATGCGATTGAACGCATGCTGGCGGGCAAATTCTGGGGACCGGTGCACCTGGTGCAGTTTGGCCTACCGCAGCTCCAGCCCGGCGGCTCCATCCTGTTGTTTTCTGGCTTGGCGGCTGACCGCCCTGCGCCTGGCACGGCCATGGTGTCGGCGCTGAATGCAGGGGTGGAAGGCCTGGTGCGGGCGTTGGCGGTAGAGCTGGCCCCGGTGCGCGTCAACGCCATATCGCCCGGCGTGGTGGATACCGAAGGCTGGGCCTTCATGGACGAAGCCAGCCGCAGCGCCTTCTTTGCCAGCCTGGCCAGCAGCCTGCCCGCGCGCCGCATTGGCAGCCCGGCAGACCTGGCCGATGCCGCCCTGTTTGCGTTGACCAACCCCTACCTGACGGGCGAGGTATTGCACGTCAACGGAGGTGGCAGTCTGGGCTAACGGGAGGGTTGCAGGCCCTGCAGGATTACGATGGAAGCCCTATGCACACACGCCTGATTCCCGGAACCACCGAATCACTGCCGGTGATCGGCTGCGGAACCTACCGGGGCTTCGACCACCGCCCCGGTAGCCCCGAATACGCGCGCCTTCCCGGCGTGCTGAACGCACTGTTCACTGCCGGAGGCAGCGTATTGGACAGCTCGCCGATGTATGGCCGGGCGGAAGCCACCACGGGGGAGATGCTGCACCACGCGCAGAGCCCGGCATTCATCGCCACCAAGGTCTGGACCCAAGGGCGCGAGGCCGGGCTGCGGCAAATGGAGACATCTATGCAGCGACTCGGCACCACCCGCATCGACCTGATGCAAATCCACAACCTGCTGGACTGGCGCACCCAGTTGGCCAGCGTGCGGGAGTGGCAGGCCGCGGGCCGGGTACGCTACATCGGCATTTCACACTACACCGCTTCGGCCTATGCCGATGTGGAGGCCGTTCTGCGCACCGAAAAACTCGACTTCTTGCAGATCAACTACGCCTGGGATGCGCCTGAAGCCGCCGAACGCCTGCTGCCACTGGCCGCCGAGCGGGGTGTGGCGGTGCTGGTGAACATGCCGTTTGGCGGCGGCGGCCTGCTGCGCCGATTAAAAACCAAGGCCTTGCCCGCCTGGGCGGCGGACATTGGCTGTACCCATTGGTCGCAGGTGTTGCTCAAATTTGTTCTGAGCCACCCTGCTGTGACCTGTGCCATACCGGGCAGCGGCGACGCTGCGCACATGGCCCAGAATGCGGCCGCCGGCACCGGAGTGCTGCCGGACGCCCAGTTTTGGCGGGATAAGTCGCTGGCTTAGCCCTGTGCGATAGGGATCACGCCGTTCACCGGCACATAGATTTCGCCGCCACCGCTCTTGAACTCTTCCGACTTGGCCTGCATGCCTTGCTCGGCCGCGGCCTCTTCGCTGACGCCCAGGTTCTTCGCGTACTCACGCACCTCCTGCGTGATCTTCATCGAGCAGAATTTGGGCCCGCACATCGAACAGAAATGCGCCACTTTGGCCGAATCCTTGGGCAGGGTTTCGTCGTGGAATTTCTTCGCAGTTTCCGGGTCCAGCGACAGGTTGAACTGGTCCATCCAGCGGAACTCGAAGCGGGCTTTGGACAGCGCATCGTCGCGGTAGCGCGCACCGGGGTGGCCCTTGGCCACATCGGCGGCGTGGGCGGCGATCTTGTAGGTAATGATGCCCACCTTCACGTCGTCGCGGTCGGGCAGGCCCAGGTGTTCCTTGGGCGTGACGTAGCACAGCATCGCCGTACCGAACCAGCCGATCATCGCCGCGCCGATGCCGCTGGTGATGTGGTCGTAGCCGGGCGCGATGTCGGTGGTCAGTGGGCCGAGTGTGTAGAACGGCGCTTCGTGGCAGTGCTTGAGCTGCTCGGTCATGTTCTCCTGCACCATGTGCATGGGCACATGGCCGGGGCCTTCAATCATCACCTGTACGTCTTGCTCCCAGGCCTTTTGCGTCAGCTCGCCCAGGGTGCGCAGCTCTGCAAACTGGGCTTCGTCGTTCGCGTCGGCGCCGGAGCCGGGACGCAGGCCGTCGCCCAGCGAGTAGCTGACGTCGTAGGCCTTCAGGATCTCGGTCATTTCATCGAAATGGGTGTAGATGAAATTCTCTTTGTGGTGGGCGATGCACCACTTGGCCATGATGGAGCCGCCGCGCGAGACGATGCCGGTCATGCGGTTGGCCGTGAGGTGGATGAAGGGCAGGCGCACGCCGGCGTGCACGGTGAAATAGTCCACGCCCTGCTCGGCCTGCTCGATCAAGGTGTCGCGGAAGATCTCCCAGGTCAGGTCTTCGGCAATGCCGCCCACCTTCTCCAGCGCCTGGTAGATCGGCACGGTACCAATCGGCACGGGCGAGTTGCGGATGATCCAGTCGCGGGTGGTGTGGATGTTCTTGCCGGTGGACAGATCCATCACCGTGTCGGCGCCCCAGCGGATCGCCCAGACCAGCTTTTCGACTTCTTCTTCGATGCTGGAGGTTACTGCGCTGTTGCCGATGTTGGCGTTGATCTTCACCAGGAAGTTGCGGCCGATGGCCATGGGCTCGACTTCGGGGTGGTTGATGTTCAGCGGGATCACCGCGCGGCCGCGGGCCACTTCGGAGCGCACGAACTCGGGCGTCATGACCTTGGGAATGGACGCTCCGAAACTGTTGCCGGCCAGGCGTTTATCACGCTCGGTGTTGGCGGCGTACTGCTCCATCCATTCCAGCTTCTGGTTCTCGCGCAGAGCCACGAATTCCATCTCGGGCGTGATGATGCCTTTGCGGGCGTAGTGCATCTGCGAAACGTTGGCGCCGGCCTTGGCGCGGCGTGGCGCGCGTTGCAGGCCGGAAGCCTGGGCACGCAGCAATTGCAGCGCCTCGTTCTCGTCGCTCTTGCGGCCGTCGTCCAGCGCGTGGAGGATGCGGGCGGCATAGGTTTCGGTATCACCACGGTCGGCAATCCAGCCGGCGCGCAGGGCCTGCAAACCGGCACGCACGTCGATCTGGGCAGTGGGGTCGGTGTAGGGGCCGGATGTGTCGTAGACGGTGACGGCTTCGCCGTTGCTCTGCATGATCTCGCGCAGCGGCACGCGCAGATCGGGGCGGCTGCCCTGGATGTAGCGCTTGGTGGAGGCCGGCAGCGGGTCGCAGGCGTAGCGCAGCAGCTGGGTGAATTTGTCGGGTGCGTTCATGGTGGGTTCTCCTGTGAAAGTGGGAGCCCGAAAGCGCAGCCAGACCGCGCAAACTCCCAAGGAGAACACCCACGACGGGTGGTGTGACCACACCGCCCGCAAAGGGACAGCATGGTCAAGCTCTTCTTACGCTGGTATGAACCAGATCAAGTTCGCGGGTTTGGATTTCCATCTCAGCGCAGCTCACTGCACACCCCGGGCGGGTCGCAGTGTACGCGATCAGCGGCCAGGGTTGAAGCGTTTGTCCTGCTCGTACGGAAACACGTCGTGCACGTAGCCGGCCTGGATACGCTCCTTGTGCGCCTGCCAGAAGCTGGGCTCCAGCAGCTCGGCGTGGTGGCGCATGAAGGCCTCGCGCACCAGCGGATTGCCCAGCAGGAACGGGCCGAAGGTCTCGGGGAACACGTCCTTGGGGCCAACCTTGTACCAAATCTCGCCGCTCATCTCTTCCTCTTCATTGCGCGGCTGCGGCAGCTTACGGAAGTTGCAGTCGGTCAGGTATTCAATCTCGTCGTAGTCGTAGAACACCACCTTGCCGTGGCGCGTCACGCCGAAGTTCTTCCATAGCATGTCACCGGGGAAGATGTTGGCGGCCACCAGGTCCTTGATGGCGTTGCCGTATTCCAGCACCACGCGCTCGATCTGGGCACGCGCGCGGCGGTCGTCCGGGCCGGCGTCAAAGGCTTCCTGCAGATAGATGTTGAGCGGGATCATGCGGCGCTCGATGTAGACATGCCGGATCACCACCTCCTGCTGGCCGTCACCATCGCGGTCGCTGATCTCCAGCTGGCTGGGGGCGAACTTTTCGATCTCGGCGATCACCGCGTCGTCGAAGCGCGCGCGCGGAAACGCCACGCCGCTGTACTCCAGGGTGTCGGCCATGCGGCCCACGCGGTCGTGCTGTTTCACCAACTGGTACTTGGCCTTGATCTGCTCGCGGCTGGTGTCTTTCTGCGGCGGGTAATAGTCCTTGATGAGCTTGAACACGTAGGGGAATGATGGCATGTCGAACACCAGCATCACCATGCCCTTGATGCCGGGCGCGATGCGGAACTTGTCGCTGGAATGGCGCTGGTGCTGCAGCAGGTCGCGGTAGAACAAGGTCTTGCCCTGCTTGGCCAGGCCCAGCGCGTTGTAGATTTCGTTGCGTGGCTTTCGCGGCATCATGCTGCGCAGGAACTGCACGTAGGCGCTGGGGATCTCCATGTCGACCATGAAGTAGGCGCGCGCAAAACTGAACAGCAGCAGCATGTCGTCCTCGCCAAACAGCGCGGCGTCGATCACCAGCTTGCCGTCGGCGTTGTGCAGGATGGGCAGCGCAAACGGGTGCTCCTGGAAGCCGTTGATCAGCTTGCCGCAGACGTAGGCGCCCTTGTTGCGGAAGAACAGGCCGCTCAGCACCTGGATCTGGAAATTGGCCCGCAGCGTGACCTCGCCCAGCTGCTGCTGCAGCGCCGCCTGCACGCAGGCGATATCGCGCGGCAGGTCGGCAAAGGCGCACTGCAGGTCGAAGTCCTGCAGCAGCAGCTGCAGCACCTCACCCAGCGTGGCGCGGGTGGGGTAGTAGGCGCGGTAGGTGGGGCGCTGCTCGGCGTTTTCGATGTACTCGGTGCTGACCGCCGGGCGCACGAAGATGAAGTCGTTCTGGAAATAGCTGCGGTGCAGCATCTTGGTGGTGACCGAGTTGAAGAAGGTCTCGGCCAGCTCGGGCTGGCGGTGGTCGACCAGCAGGCCGATGTAGTGCAGCTTGACCTGTTGCCACACGTCCATGCCCTGCTCGCCGGCCTTGAACTCGCGCTCCAGCCGGGTCGAGCATTCGCGCACCCGCAAGTCGTAGAACTCGATGCGCTCACGCTGGGCCCGCTGCTGGCCGTGCCAGTCTGCCGTTTCAAACCGGTGCTTGGCCCGCGCCGATTCGCTGCGGAACAGGCGGTAGTGCCGGTTGAAACCATCCATCATCGCCTTGGCAATCTCGTAGGCGAGCGGCGAGTCCAGGCGCTGGGGAAACATGGTTTGCTATATTTTCAATAGCTACTCACGCAGGTATTAATTGCGCTCGGCCTTTGAAACACCTTCAATCGCCGCCTTGTACGCGGCTTCCAGGGAGTCGACGCCGTCGACGCTGATGTGCAGGTTCTGCAGCAGGCCGTCGTGGATGCCGTAGACCCAGCCGTGCACGCTGACCTTCTGGCCGCGTGCCCAGGCATCGACCATGACGGTGCTCTGGCAAACGTTCACCACCTGTTCGATGGCGTTCAACTCCACCAACGCATCGTGGCGGCGGCCTTCGGGGATGGCGTCGATCAGGTGCCAATGGCGGTCGCGCACATCCTGGATGTGGCGCAGCCAGTTGTCGGCCAGGCCGACGCGCTGGCCGGCCAGCGCCGCCGCCACGCCCGAGCAGCCGTAGTGGCCGACCACGGTGATGTGCTCGACCTTGATCACGTCCACCGCGAACTGCACGGTGGACAGCGCGTTCAGATCGGAATGCACCACCACATTGGCCACGTTGCGGTGCACGAACACCTCGCCTGGGTCCAGGCCCATGATTTCGTTGGCCGGCACCCGGCTGTCCGAGCAGCCTATCCACATGTACTTGGGCTTTTGCTGGCGCGTGAGTTCGGTGAAGAAGCCGGGCCGCTGGCGCTCCATCTGGGCAGCCCAGGCACGGTTGTTAGCAAAAATATCAGGAATAGTGTGTGTCATGGTGCGTATTTTGCCGCCAGTTGGTTACCAGGCAGCACCAAGTGCAGCCGCACCGGGCTGCACTCGGCCACGGACAGGCGTCCAGCCTGCCCGGATCACCCTCGGTTACTTCTTCTCGGGCATGGCCGAAGAGTGGTGGTGGGCGATCAGCCACTTGCCGCCGGTGAACTCGTACACATAGGTGTAGCGCGCATGGACCTTGGCGCCGTCTTTCAGGCTGAAGGTGTAGGTACCCACGTCCTGCGCCACATTGCAGCCGATTTTGACGAAGCGCTTGTCGATCTTGCCCTGGGGCTGCGCCTTCAAGAACTTGACGAAGTAATCATTGATCTCGGCCGGCGTGCTGCGCGGCTGGTCGGTCACGGTGGGCAGCAGCACGCCATCTTCCGCATAGTTGGCGGTGACCTTGGCCGGGTCCAGGGTCTTCAGCGAGTCGTTCCAGCGGTCAAACAGGCTGGTCACTTCCTTCTCGGTGATGGTCTCGCAGCTCTGGGCGCTGGCGTGGGCGGTGCCGGTAGCCAGCACGGCAAACAGGGCAGCAGCAGGGATCAAACGGGTGGTAACAGACATCATGGTGTTCACTCTTTCATGGGTTGGCCCGGTGGGGCAAAACCTGCAGCGGCTTATCTGCTGCAGTGAAAGAAGTGTCAAAGCCGGGCATGAACCCCAGCCGGCCCGTGGCGTTAAGCCCGGCTGACGTTTGCATGAACGCCAGATGAACAGCCTGCGCTCAGCGCCGCTTAGCCCAGCGCTTCCAGCCGGTAGCCCAGGCCGCGCAGCGTATGGATCAGGGGCTGGGCCTGACCGTCGTCGATCTTGCTGCGCAGGCGGCGGATGTAGACGTCGACCACATTGGTCAACGGGTCTTCGTGCGTGCCCCAAATGACCGACAAAATGCGCTCGCGGCTGAACAAGCGGCCGGGGGCCGACATCAGCAGCTCCAGCAGGGCCAGCTCGCGTGCGGTCAGGGTCAGGGCCTGGCCGCCACGGCTGGCGCGCATGGCATCGCGGTCCAGCACCAGGTCGCCCACCTCCAGGCGCGTGGCGTTGGCCGGCGCCAGGTCGCGGGATCGCCGCATCAATGCCTCAATGCGGGCCAGCAGTTCCTCGAACGCAAACGGCTTGACCAGGTAGTCGTCGGCGCCCAGGCGCAGGCCTGAGACCCGGTCGTCCAGCGTGCCGAGCGCAGTGAGCATCAGGATGGGCAAGGCCACGCCAGCGGCGCGCAGGGTCTGGCAGACCTCCAGCCCGCCCATGCCGGGCAACATCAGGTCCAGCAGCATGACGGTGGGCGTGCCGTCTTCGCGGACCTGCTGGGCCACTTGGCGGGCCAAGGCCAGGCCGTCGATGCCGTTGCGCGCCACCTGGGTGCGGTAACCCTCGGCACGCAGGCCGCGGTCCAGAAAGTCGGCCACGCGGGCGTCGTCTTCCACAATCAGAATATGCATGGTGTCAGCTCGGTTCTGTCAGCAAGGGCAGGCGCAGGATGGCGGTGGTACCACGCTCCGGCGCACTGTCGATCTCAATACGGCCGCCATGGGCGCGGGCCAGGGTAGCCGCAATCGGCAGGCCCAGGCCGCTGCCATCGGCACGGTGCAAACGGGCCCGCTCGCTGCGGAAGTTGCGCTCGAATACCCGGCCCAAATCTTCCGCCGCAATGCCAATGCCCTGGTCGATGGCGCGCATCTCCCACTGCGCCACGCCGCTGGCATCGACCACCTGCTGGGCCTGTACCTGCACCACGCCGCCCGCATGCGAATAGCGCACCGCGTTGTGCAGCAGCAGGGTGAACAGCTGGCGCAGGCGCTGCGCATCACCCAGCAGCCGCCAGCCCGGGGGCGGGTACGGCGCGGTGTATTCCACCTGCACGCGGTGCTCGCGGCCCAGGGTGCGGGCCTGCTCCACGGCTTCCTGCAAAGGCTCGGCCACATCCAGCGGCGTGCGCAACAACGCCAGTGTGTCGATGTCGCTGCGCGCCATGGTCAGCAGGTCGTCGATCACGCCGCCCAGCTGCTGGGCGGCGCCGACGATGCGCTGCATTGCGCCCTGGTAATAGGCCGCGGGCTTGTCCTGGCCGCGCAAGGCGATGTCGGCCTCACCGCGGATCGCGGTGGTGGGCGTGCGCAGCTCGTGGCTGACATCGGCAAACAGCTGGCGGCGCCGGGCTTCGAGCTGCTGCAAGGTCTGCAGTGCGTCCTGCAGCTCGGCGGTGCGGGCTTGTACCAGGTCTTCCAGTCGATGGCGGGCCTCCACTTCGCGGTCACGGTGGTGGGAGATCTCGGCCGCCATGGCGTTGACCCGCTGGGCGAAGCGCGAAAACTCGTCATGCCGGTGCGCCGGAATCCGGTGCTGCAGCTCGCCGCGCTGCAGGGCTTCGACGCCGGTGCTCAGCTCTTCCAGCGGCTGGCGCAACGCGCGGGCGAAGTACAGCGCCAGCAGCGCGGCCGCCAGCGCCAGCGAGGTGGCCGCGCCCAGGGCCAAGGTGCGCACCAGGGCCAGAGAGCTATCGGCAGCCGCCCGGTCGCGGGCCACGGCCGCCCTTTCGCGCGCGATGTTGCGGTCCAGCAGCGAGCGCAGATCCCGGCCCTGGGATACGTCGAATACCCGGGTGATTTCCGACCACAGCGCTACCGAGCTGTCGTTGGGTGGCTGGGGTTGCACGCTGGCCATGGCGATGCGCAATTCGTCCAGGCTCTGGTGCAGCACCCGCAGGTCTTCCTGGCGCTGGCGGTGCTCGGCTTGCAGCGCGCCGCGGTCGCCATCCAGCTCGGCCGCCTGCAAGGCCATGGCGTCCAGCCGCTCCAGCGTGGCCGCCATCTCGCTTTGCAGCTGCTCGCGCAGTTGCGGCGCCACCGGCGCGCCCAGCAAGGACTGCGACAGCCAGGCGCGCAGCCGCTGCTTGGTGCCATAGAGGTCGAGAAAACCGGCCAGCACATCGCTGGCGACGCGGCCGCGGTAGACCTTGTCGCTGGCCGCCTGCAAGGCCCACAAGGACACGCCGCCCTGCAGCAGTGCGGCGAAAGCCAGGGTTCCCAGGGCGACGGTGAGGCGTTTGCGAAACATGCGGCATTATCGTTTCCGGCCCCATGAACGGCAGATGACAGCCGGGTGAACCGCGGATGAAGCGCCGCCGGCCCCCAGGCCGTCATTTATAAAAAATCGGCCTGCAGCGCATATTCCACCTGCGCGAGCAGCTACACATTCAATAGCACATACTAGCGCGTCTCGGCAAACAGCTCGCGGCCGATCAGCATGCGGCGGATCTCGCTGGTGCCGGCGCCGATCTCGTACAGCTTGGCGTCGCGCCACAACCGGCCCAGCGGGTAGTCGAGGGTGTAGCCGTTGCCGCCAAAGATCTGCACGCCCTCGCCGGCCATCCAGGTGGCTTTTTCGGCGCACCACAGAATCACCGAAGCGCAGTCCTTGCGCACCTGGCGCACGTGGTCAGGGCCGAGCGCGTCCAGGTTCTTGCCCACGGTGTAGGCAAAAGCGCGGGCCGCCTGCAAGGTGGTGTACATATCGGCCAGCTTGGCCTGGATCAGCTGAAACTCACCGATGCTCTGGCCGAACTGCTGGCGCTCGTGCACGTAGGGCAGCACGTTGTCCATCACCGCCTGCATGATGCCGATGGGGCCGGCGGACAGCACGGCGCGCTCGTAGTCCAGCCCGCTCATCAGCACCTTGGCGCCCTGGTTCAGGCCGCCGAGAATGTGGCGGGCCGGCACGGCCACGTTGTCGAACACCAGCTCGCCGGTATGGCTGCCGCGCATGCCCAGCTTGTTGAGCTTCTGCGCGACCGAGAAGCCGGGCATGGATTTCTCGACCAGGAAGGCTGTGACGCCGCGTGCGCCCAGCTCGGGCGCGGTCTTGGCGTAGACCACCAGCACGTCGGCATCGGGGCCGTTGGTGATCCACATCTTGCTGCCGTTCAGCAGGTAGTGGTCGCCCTTATCTTCGGCCTTCAGCTTCATCGACAGCACGTCGCTGCCAGCGCCGGTCTCGCTCATGGCCAGCGCGCCCACGTGCTCGCCACTGATCAGTTTCGGCAGGTATTTATCGCGCTGGGCATCGCTGCCGTTGCGCTTGATCTGGTTCACGCAGAGGTTGCTGTGCGCGCCGTAGCTCAGGCCGACCGAGGCGCTGGCGCGACTGATTTCCTCCATCGCCACCATGTGCGCTAGGTAGCCCATGTTGGCGCCGCCAAAGGCCTCGGGCGCGGTGATGCCCAGCACGCCCAGATCCCCCATCTTGCGCCACAGGTCCATGGGGAACTGGTCTGTCGCATCGATGTCGGCCGCGCGCGGCGCGATCTCGGCTTGGGCGAAAGTGCGCACCGCATCGCGCAGCGCGTCGATGTCGGCACCGAGTTGAAAGTCGAGTCCGGGCAATTGCATGGCTTGTCTCCTGCTGGTTATCGGCCGATCGTGTCGGCCGTTTTTAAGTTGACGTTTACGTCAACGTAAAGTATAGCCATGCTGGCCGCATTTGGGGAATCTGTACACAAAACCGCCCGCTGGGCAGAGAATGCCCAGGCGGAAATTTCCGCAGAACACACCCACTATTTGCAGGAGACAGAGATGCATGCATTCCCCCACGCCGCCGCGCGTACGCTTTTACTGTTGGGGCTGGCCTGCGCCGGCGCCGCCATGGCCCAGAACAGCGGCTTGCAGCGCACCCTGGTGGGCCGGGCCGATGTGTCGGTGCCCGGGCGCGAGGCCGTGGTGGCACGGGTCGAAGTGGCTCCGGGCGCCAAAGCCGGCCGCCACACCCATCCGGGCGACGAAATCAGCTACGTACTGGAGGGCGAAGCCACGCTGCTGGTCGACGGCCAGCCGCCGCGCATCGTCAAGGCCGGCGAATCGTTTGTGGTGCCTGCCGGCGTGGTGCACGATGCGCACAACGACGGCAGCGTGCCGATCAAGCTGGTCGGGGTGTATGTGGTGGAAAAAGGCCAGCCGCTGGCCAAGCCCGCGCCTTAAACCAGCGGTTTGGCCGCCGGCTTGGCGGCCTTGGTGGTTTTAGCGCTTTTGCCCAGCAAGGCCCGCGCCTCTTTCTCGTGGGCTTTGACTTCGTCGATATTCGCCAGCAGCTCGGCCAGCTGCGCCTCCAGCTGCTCGCGGTGGGCGGCCAGCACCAGCAGG
This sequence comes from Rhodoferax sp. OV413, assembly GCF_900104385.1. Classification (GTDB taxonomy): domain Bacteria; phylum Pseudomonadota; class Gammaproteobacteria; order Burkholderiales; family Burkholderiaceae_C; genus Rhodoferax_B. The sequence goes on from NZ_FNJA01000003.1 coordinate 587,751, forward strand.
AACTTCTGCAGCTGCGGTGCGGTATCGCGCGGGCTGTCGTACATGTCGATGACGTCCTTGGCCTCGGTCAGGCTCAGGCCCAGCCGCTTGGCGCGCAAGGTGAGCTTGAGCCGGGCTCGGTCGCGCGCGCTGTAGACGCGGGTGCGGCCGCCCGGGCCGGTGCGCTCGGGCTGCAGCAAGCCCATGTCTTCGTAGAAGCGCATGGCGCGGGTGGTCAGATCGAACTCTTGGGCCAGGTCGCTGATGCTGTAGGTGCTGATCGCCATGGTGTCTAAAATGACGTTTACGTAAACGTCAACTATACCGCCATGAACCTGCTGGAACAACAACTGCACTACCCCTTGGGCGACGCCCTGCCCGCGCAAGGCCAGACCCTGGCCGTGGCACCGGGCGTGCGCTGGATCCGCATGGCGCTGCCGTTTGCGCTGGACCACATCAACCTATGGCTGCTGCGCGACGAGATCGACGGACGCGCCGGTTGGAGCGTGGTCGACTGCTGCATCAGCCGCGACGAATCGCGTGCCCAGTGGGAAGAGATTTTTGCCACCCAGCTAGAAGGCCTGCCTATCCTGCGGGTCATCGTGACCCACATGCACCCCGACCACATCGGCTTGGCCTATTGGCTGTGCGAGCGCTGGAACGCACCGCTGTGGATCAGCGCCACCGACTACTTCACTGCCTACCACCATAGCCAGCACACCAGCGGCAACGGCGGCGCCGGGGCAGCGGCGTTCTTCCAGAAGCACGGCCTGACCGACCCGGAAGCCATGGCCAAGATCAGCGCCCGCACCAGCTACTACGCGGCCATGGTGCCAGCCCTACCGCCGAGTTTTGTGCGCATGCAAGACGGCCAGACCCTGCGCATCGGCGGCCGCGACTGGCAGTGCATCAGCGGCTACGGCCACGCGCCCGAGCACATCGCCTTGTACTGCGCGGATGTGCAGCAGGGGGTGGCGCGCAATGCCGTCAGCGCCCAGACGGACACGCAGGGCATCCTGCACAAGGCTTTCCCCATTCTGATCGGCGGCGACATGATGCTGCCGCGCATTTCCACCAACGTCAGCGTGTTCGACATGGAGCCGGAATCCAACCCGCTGCAGCAGTTCCTGGACTCGATCGACAAGTTTGCCGCACTGGACACCGACACCCTGACCCTGCCGGCCCACGGCAAGCCCTTCCAGGGCCTGCACACGCGCATCCAGCAGCTGCACGACCACCACCGCGACCACCTGGGCCGGGTGATGGCGTTCGCGCGCGACAAGCAAAGCTGTAGCGCAGCCGACATCCTGCCTGTGCTGTTCAAACGCCAGCTGGACCTGCACCAGACCACCTTCGCCATGGGCGAAGCCATAGCGCATCTGCACAAGCTGTGGGTGGATGGATATCTGCAGCGCCAGCGTAGCGCCGACGGCGTGTACCGCTTCAGCCCCACACCGTTGGCCTATCCGCACGGCCTAGTGCCGGGCGAGAGCGAAGAGCTTCCCGTCAGCGCTTAAACGCCAACCAGCGGCGCAATACCAGAAACACCGTGGAACCGGCTCAGCCGGGCCACCGGTGTTGCCCCCTGCAAGGGGGTGGGAGGCCACGCGCAGCGGGCAAGCCTGGGGGTGTTCAACAATCCTCCCACTTAGGGACGGTCAAGCTGCGCAGCTCTGCGCGCAGTGCCGGGTAGCCGGGCAGTATCGAGCCCACCGTGTCCCAGAAACGCGCGCTGTGGTCCATGTGGCGCAGGTGGCTGAGCTCGTGCACCACCACGTAGTCGATCACCTCCATGCGGTGGTGCAGCAGGCGCCAGTTCAGCCGGATCGCACCTGTCACATTGGCGCTGCCCCAGCGGGTTGCCGCACTCGACAAAGCCAAGCGGGTCCATTGCACATCCAGCTGCGGGGCGAAGTGGTTAAGCCGTTCGGCAAACAGCACGCGGGCCTGGGCCAGCAGCCATTTGTGCGCGGCTGCGCGAATCTTGTCGGGCGGCGCATCCAGCGGCAGGCCCAGCTGCAGCACCGCGCCGTTCAACAGCGCACCACGTTGCGTAGGCACCAGGTCGATGACCAGCGGCTGCGCCAGGTACGGCAGCGTGCCGCCATTCACCCAGCTGATGCGCGTAGCCTGCTGCTGGGCCTGGCGCTCCTGCGCCTCACCCAGCTTCTGCACGATCCAGCCACCCTTGTCGCGCACGGCGGCATCCACCCCGGCCAGCGGCAGCCAACGCGGCGCACTCACCACCAGGCCTTGGGCACCGACGACGAAGCCGATGCTGCGGCGCTTGGCCCGCTTGAACGCATAGGCCACCAGCACATTGCCCAGCTGGGCCTGGCGGGTGGCAAGCGGGTGCGCGAAATGCGGCGACGCCAGCACCTGGCCCGTGGCGGCGCTGTCCAACTGCATGGCGTCGGCGGCCAACTCAGGCGCAGCCAAGGCCGCGTGGGTCGGCGCCTTGGCCTTTTTCTTCTTGCTATTCATAGGGGAAACAGGGAGCGGAATCGGGGACTGCGCTGGCTGCTGCGCAGGGCCAAATAGATCGAGGGTGAATTGCAGTAAGTTGCGCATAAGTGGAAAGTTTAGCGTGGTGCTCCCGACCCGCTACTTCGGCCTATGTCCGGCAGACGTGACTTAACGCACCCATCGCCCGAAAAAGCTCCTCAACAAGGAGGATGTTTGCAATCTCCCGCCCCGCTCTGCGGCTTGACGCTGCGGCGCCCAGCCCTTACAAAAATACCAGGCAACAGGTGGAGGGAATCTGCCCCTCTGCACCTGGTTTACATGCTTGCCGGCCATCCTCTTCTTCGGCTTTTTTTCTTCATCCACACAAGGAACCACCATGGCACTTGATCGTTTGAAAGTCAGCACCCGCCTGAGCCTGGGCTTCGGTAGCGCCATCGTCCTCGGCATGGTGATCGCCACCCTGGGCGCGGTGCAAATGCAGCAGATGGCCTCGAACCTGGACGAGATCGCCAACAACCGCATGCTCAAGGTAGACCAGTTCTCGGAGATCAAGGACAACTTCAACACCATTGCCCGAACCGCCCGCAATATCGCACTCAAGCAAGACCCGGCATTCCACGAAGCCGAGCAAAAAACCATTGCCCACATGCGTGCCGCCAATACCGAGCTGCTGGGAAAGCTGGACAAAAGCATGTCTCCCGCCCTACCCAAAGGGCGCGAGTACCTGAAAACCATTGTGGACGCACGGGTCCACTACGAACAAGGCATCGACCAGGTGGTGGATCTGGCCAAACAAGGCAAGGCACCCGAAGCCGCCGACGTGCTGGTCGGCCCGCTGCGTGCGGTGCAGGGCACACTGTTCAAAGCCGTTGACGACGTGACCGACTACCAGGCCGGCCTGAGCAAAGGCCTGGCCAATGAAGCCTCGACCAATGCCAACCACTATGCCATGTTGATGGTCGCACTGGCTGCCGCCATCGCTGCGGTGGGCGGCCTGCTGGGCTGGACCATCACCCGCAGCCTGACCCGCGCCCTGGGCGCCGAACCCGCCCAGGTCAGCGAAGCCGTGCAGCGCGTGGCAGATGGCAAGCTGGACACTCCGGTGCCAGTGCGCCCCAACGACAGCACCAGCATGATGGCCACGGTGCATCGCATGCAGGAATCGCTGATCCGCACCGTCAGCCATGTGCGCAGCAATGCCGAGGGCGTGGCCGCCGCCAGCGCCCAGATCGCCCAGGGCAATAACGACCTGAGCAGCCGCACCGAGCAGCAGGCCAGCGCCCTCGAAGAAACCGCCGCCTCGATGGAGCAGCTCAATGCCACCGTCAAGCAAAACGCCGACAACGCGCGCCAGGCCAACCAGCTGGCCCAGAGCGCGAGCGCGGTGGCCATCCGCGGCGGCGAGGTAGTCACCCAGGTGGTCGAAACCATGAAGGGCATCAACGACTCGTCGAAGAAGATTTCCGACATCATCAGCGTGATCGACGGCATTGCCTTCCAAACGAACATCCTGGCCTTGAACGCAGCCGTTGAAGCCGCGCGGGCCGGCGAGCAAGGCCGCGGCTTTGCGGTGGTGGCCAGCGAGGTACGCAATCTGGCCGGCCGCTCCGCCGAAGCCGCCAAGGAGATCAAGCAGCTGATCAACGCCAGCGTCGAGCGCGTCGAGCAAGGCACAGCCCAGGTCGACCAGGCGGGCGTGACCATGACCGAGGTGGTCGGCTCGATCCGCCGGGTCACCGACATCATGGGCGAGATCAGCGCCGCCAGCAGCGAGCAAAGCAGTGGCGTGTCGCAGGTCGGCGAGGCCATCATCCAGATGGACCAGGTGACGCAACAGAATGCCGCGCTGGTGGAAGAAATGGCCGCTGCCGCCGGCAGCCTCAACCACCAGGCCGACGAGCTGGTGGGCACGGTGGCCGTGTTCCAGCTACCCGGTGGCAGCGGTTCAACCGCCTTGGCCACGCGGGCCAGTGCACCCAAGCCGGTGCCGTTCAAAGCCGCCCGGCCCGCCATTGCCGCAGCCCGTCCGCCCGCGCTGGCCAGCAAACCGGCGGCGCCCAAGGCCTTGCCCAAAGCCAAGACGGCGGCCGACGAAGAGGAATGGAGCGCGTTCTGATGTCCGACACAGCGCCGCAAGAGGATGCCGACGACGCTCCACTGCGTGCGCTGGCCGAGGCCCTGCAGGGCATGCGCGATGCCTGGGTACGGGCCTCGCTATTCCTGCACGAGCTGCAGTTTCAAATCGACAGCGAGCAGCGCAGCGCTGCCAACGAGCAGGTGCAGAAGCTGCTGGACCGCATCAACGGCCGCTAGACGCTATTTAGCGGCTTCCAGCGGCGGATAAGCCTCGGGGTCGAGCCGGCGCATCTCGGCTTCGATCCAGGCCTGCACCTCGGCCATCAGCTCATCCGGGCGGCGGCCCACGCTGGGGATAGGCTTGCCGATGGAGATGTCCACGATGCCCGGGGTCTTGATGAAGGCCTTGCGCGGCCAGCATTTGGCCGAGGTCACGGCGATAGGAATTACCGGCACGCCGCACTGGATCGCCAGCCGCGTGCCACCGGTCTTGTACTCGCCGACCTGGCCGCGGTCGATGCGCGTGCCCTCGGGGAACAGGATGATCCAGGTGCCCTGACCAACCAGGCGCTTGCCCGATGCCACCATCTTCTTGAAGGCCTGGCTGCCCTGGCTGCGGTCGATGTGGATCATGTCCATGCAGGCCATGGCCCAGCCAAAGAACGGCACCCACAGCAGCTCTTTCTTGAACACATAGGCCAGCGGGCGCGGCATGATGGCCGGCATCAGCAGCGCCTCCCAGGTGGACTGGTGCTTGCACAGCAACACCGCCGAATCCAGCGGGCCGGTGGGCAGGTTTTCCATACCGGTAATACGGTTCTGGATGCCCAGGATCACCGTGCCGCTGTCCACCGCCAGCTTCAGCCAGCGCGCGCAGGCCCAGTAGATGCGGGTCGGGCCGGCAAACAGCGCCAGCACCAGCACGGCCAGGGCCCAGGGGATGACGGTCAACGCCAGCCACAGCATATGTACAACAGAACGCAACAAAGGCATTTTTTGATCTTTTAGGTAGTTGGCGCATATTCAATATGCGCAGGCAGCTATTAATTAAATAGCACTAAGACGCCGCGGCCTTGGCGGCCGACTCGCGCTGGATGAGGAAGTTGGCAAACGCCAGCAGGTCCTGGTGCACCCAGGTGCCCACCGGGAACCCGACCGGCAGCGTCGCATGGCCGCGGTAGGCCGCAGCCTTGCCGGTCAGCACCACATGCGGCTCGCAGCCCGCGGCCACACCGGCCTGCAGATCGCGCAGGCTGTCGCCCACCGTCGGCACGCCGTGCAGCTCGATACCAAAGCGCTCGCCGATCTGCTCGAACAAACCCGGCGCCGGTTTGCGGCAATGGCAGCCCTCGTCGGGCGCATGCGGGCAGAAGAACACAGCGTCGATGCGGCCGCCGGCAGCCGCCAGCAGCTTGTGCATCTTGGCGTGCATGGCATTCAGCGCCGCCATGTCGAACAGCCCGCGGCCCAGACCCGACTGGTTGGTCGCCACCACCACATGCCAGCCCGCATGGTTGAGCTTGGCAATCGCCTCCAGCGCACCGGGCAAGGGCAGCCATTCTTCGGGCGACTTGACGAACTCGTCGCTGTCGGCGTTGATGGTGCCGTCGCGGTCCAGGATGGCGATTTTCATGTCAGCTCGCTAACTTCGACAGGTCGGCCACGCGGTTCATGGCGTTGTGCAGGCTTTGCAGCAAGCCCAGGCGGTTCAGGCGCACATCGGTCTCTTCGGCGTTCACCATCACGCCGTCGAAAAACGCATCCACCGGTGCGCGCAGCGCCGCCAGCGACTGCAGCGAAGCCGTGTAGTCGCCGGACTCGAACTGCGCCTGGGCCGTGGGCGCGGTCGCCTCCATCGCGGCAAACAAGGCCACTTCGGCGGCTTCCTTCAGCAGCACCGGGCTGACATGCGCGTCCACGCTATCGGCCTTCTTCAGGATGTTGGCAATGCGCTTGTTGGCCGCGGCCAGGGCCGCGGCTTCGGGCAGGGCCGCGAACACGCGTACAGCGGCCAGGCGCTTGGGCACTTCGGCCAGGCGCTGCGGGCGCAGGGCGAGAACGGCGTCGACTTCTTGGGCGCTGTAGCCCTGCTCGCGCAGGCTGCCACCGAGGCGGTCGTAGATGAAGCCCAGCAGGGCTTGCACCGAGGCCTCGCGCGGCGCGGTCAGCTTGTCGCCCAGCACGTCGAATGCGGTATCGACCAGGCCGGCCACATCCAGCGCCAGGTTCTGCTCGGTCAGCATGCGCAGCACACCCAGCGCATGGCGGCGCAGCGCGAACGGATCCTTGTCGCCGGTCGGCAGGTTGCCGATGCCGAACATGCCGACCAGGGTCTCCAGCTTGTCGGCCAGCGCCACGGCGATGCCCACCGCATTGCGCGGCAGGCTGTCGCCGGCAAAGCGCGGCTTGTAGTGGTCTTCAATCGCATCGGCCACGTCGGCATGCAGGCCGTCGTTCAGCGCGTAGTAGCGGCCCATCGTGCCTTGCAGCTCGGGGAACTCGCCCACCATGTCGGTCACCAGGTCGGACTTGGCCAGTTGCGCGGCCTGGTCGGCCTGCTGCGCCAGGGCGTCGCCGCCGAGCTGCTGGGCAATGGCTTTGGCAATCGCGCGGACGCGCAGCACGCGCTCGCCTTGCGAACCGAGCTGGTTGTGGTAAACCACCTTGTCCAGGCCTTCGACGCGCGACAGCAGGGTCTTCTTGCGGTCCTGGTCGAAGAAGAACTTGGCATCGGCCAGGCGCGGACGCACCACGCGCTCATTGCCACCAATGACCTGGCTGGCATCGTCTGGACGGATGTTGCTGACGATCAGAAACTGGTTGGTCAGCTTGCCAGCGGCGTTCAGCAGCGGGAAGTACTTCTGGTTGGCCTTCATGGTCAGGATCAGGCATTCCTGCGGCACGCCCAGGAACTCTTCTTCGAAGCTGCAGACCAGCACATTCGGGCGCTCGACCAAGGCCGTCACCTCGTCCAGCAATGCTTCATCTTCGATAGCACGCACCCCACCACCGATCTGCGCCGCAGCTGCATTCAGCTGGCGCACGATGTCGGCGCGGCGCTCGGCAAAGCTGACGATCACCGCGCCATCGCGGGCCAGGGTGGCGGCGTAGCTGTCGGCATCCTTCAGCACCACCGGATCGACCGCGGCTTCAAAGCGGTGGCCATGGGTGGTATTGCCGGACTGCAGGCCCAGGGCTTCGACGTGCACCACGTCGGCACCGTGCAAAGCCACCAGGCCGTGGGCCGGACGCACAAAGTTCACGCTGCTCCAGCCGTCGGCCAGCTGGTACTGCATGACCTTGGGGATGGGCAGCTTGGCAAGGGCCTCCGACAAGGCTTTTTGCAGGCCTTCCTGCAGCGTGGCGCCGGCCACCGTGCGTTCCAGAAACAGGGCTTCGGCCTTGCCGTCCATGGCGCGCTTCAGGCTGGCGACAGCGGAGGCGTCGGCACCCAGCGCCTGCAGCTTTTTCAGCAGTGCAGGCGTGGGCTGGCCGTCGGCACCCAGGCCCACAGCCACGGGCATCAGCTTGGCCGAAACGGCCTTGTCGGCGGCGAAAGCGGCCACGGCAGTAATGTGCGCAGCCAGGCGGCGCGGCGAGGCGAAGGCGGTGAGCTGCGATTCGGCCGTCGCCAGGCCTTGGGCCTTGAGCTGCTCCAGCAGCACGCCGGCAAACGCGTCGCCCAGTTTCTTCAAGGCCTTGGGTGGCAGCTCTTCGACAAACAGCTCCACCAGTAGATTCTTCACGGTCATATCAGGCGGCTTTCTTTTCAATCTGGGCCAGGACTTCGGCAGCCCATTCTTTGGGCGCCATCGGGAAGCCCAGGCGGGCACGGCTGTCCAGGTAGCTTTGCGCCACGCTGCGGGCCAGGTTGCGGATGCGGCCCATGTAGGCGGCGCGTTCGGTCACGCTGATGGCGCCGCGTGCGTCCAGCAGGTTGAAGCTGTGCGCGGCTTTCAGCACCTGCTCGTAGGCGGGCAGAGCAAGTTGCGCACCGATCAGGTGTTTGGCCTGTTTTTCGTGCGCGGTGAAGGCGGTGAACAAGAAGTCGGTATCGCTGTGTTCGAAGTTGTAGGTCGATTGCTCGACCTCGTTCTGCTTGTAAACGTCGCCGTAGCTCAGGCCGTCGGTCCAGACCAGGTTGTAGACGTTGTCCACGCCCTGCAGGTACATGGCCAGGCGCTCCAGGCCGTAGGTGATCTCGCCGGTGGCGGGCTTGCAATCAATGCCGCCAACCTGTTGGAAGTAGGTGAACTGCGTGACTTCCATGCCGTTCAGCCAGACTTCCCAGCCCAGGCCCCAGGCGCCCAGGGTCGGGTTTTCCCAGTCGTCTTCAACGAAACGGATGTCGTTCTTCTTCAGATCGAAACCCAGGGCTTCGAGCGAACCCAGGTACAGCTCCAGGATGTTGGCCGGCGCGGGCTTCAAGACCACCTGGTACTGGTAGTAATGCTGCAGGCGGTTCGGGTTCTCGCCGTAGCGCCCGTCCTTGGGGCGGCGGCTGGGCTGCACATAGGCGGCCTTCCAGGGCTCGGGGCCGATGGCGCGCAAGAAGGTAGCGGTGTGCGAGGTGCCCGCGCCCACTTCCATGTCGTAGGGCTGCAAGAGCGCACAGCCTTGCTCAGCCCAGTAGGACTGCAGGGTCAGAATGATTTGCTGGAATGTCTTCATGGAGGTCTGCAAAAGAGGAGGCCACCGGTAGCGGCCTAATCTTTGATTTTACGGGTCTGCCGGCCGGGCTTGCGCTAGCCGATTCCCGGGCGGCCGAATGCCCGCCATCGCGCAGGAAAAGGCCGCTTGTGTGACTTTGGCCCGCTTATTGCGCGCAGCCAGCGCTTACATTGCACGCAAACAACAAATCGGAGGTGTGTATGGATGACACGGGCAGCGAATTCGGCTGGTTTATGGCGTATTTGTTCTGCGCAGTGCTGGCCTTGGGCACCATCGTCTGGTCCGCCGTGGCATGGTGGCACCGCAAGCAAAAACGCGAACGCCGCGCGGCCAAAAAAGACTCGTACAACCAGTTCCGCGCCTGGCGTGACGGCAAAGAGCCACCACCCAAATAGACATAAAAAAAGCTGCTAACGCATATTCAATATGCGCTAGCAGCTATCATTTTTGCAGCCATCGGCAGCTAGGCCGCCGGTGGCCCGCAGGCATCAATATTCCCAGAAGATCCGTTGCAGTTCCTTGGTGTCGCTGGTCTTGGTCAGGGCGACCATGGCCAGGATGCGGGCTTTTTGCGGACGCAGATCGTGGGCTACGACCCAGTCGTACTTGTCGTCAGGCTGCTCGGCATTGCGCAGCACGAAGCCGTCGGGCACGCGGGCGCTGCGGATCACGATGGCACCATCGGCGCGCACTTTTTGCAGGTAGGGCACGATGCGGTCGGCCACCGAGCCGTTGCCAGGGCCGCCGTGGACCAGCGCCTTGATGCCACTCTTGCCCAGGGCTTCAATGGCGGTAGGTGCCACGCCTTCGTAGCCCATGGCGATTTCCACGTTGGGCAGCGAGGTGATGGTGTCGATGTCGAACTCGGAGTTCATGGTGTGGCGCTTGATGGGCGCGCGGAACCAGTAGCTCTTGCCTTCGACGATCATGCCCAGCGGGCCCCATTGGCTGGAGAACGCATTGGTCTTGATGTTGACGTTCTTGCTCACGTCACGGCCGCTGTCGATGGTGTCGTTCATGGTCAGCAACACGCCCTTGCCCATGGCGTCCTTGCTGCCGGCTACGGCTACCGCGTCGTACAGGTTCAGCGCGCCATCGGCCGACAAGGCCGTGCCCGGGCGCATAGACGCCACCATCACGATGGGCTTGTTGGTGCGCTCCACCAGGGTCAGGAAGTAAGCGGTTTCTTCCACGGTGTCGGTGCCGTGGGTGATGACGATGCCGTCCACATCGGCCTGCTTGGCCAAGGCCGAGACGCGCTTGGCCAGGGTCAGCAGGTTGTCGTTGGTCAGGCTTTCAGACGCCACCTGGAACACCTGCTCGCCGCGCACATTGGCCACATTGGCCAGTTCGGGCAGGCCAGCGATCAGCTTTTCCACGCCGACCTTGGCGGCCGCGTAGGTGGCGCTGTTGATGGCAGAAGCGCCGGCGCCGGCGATGGTGCCGCCGGTGGCCAGAATCACCACATTGGGCTTGGCCGCCTGGGCGTGGGCGATAGAGGCGAAGGCGGATAAAGCGGATAGGGCCGCAATGGCGGCGCCTGCCATGAATTTGTCGATCCCGAAATGGATGCGCATAAAGAGTTGCTCCTGTAGATGTTGTGCTTATGAAAACGCCTCGAATCAGAGGTGCCTGATGGTAGCGACGCACACCCCACAGGCCTCGCAAGACCCATGCCTTCTTTTCATAACCCCATCGCTACCGGTCATCGGCATGCGGGCACGGGCATTCGAGAATTTATATAAAAAGTGCCTTCAGCGCTGGCATTACCTGCACCAGCAGCTATTTATTCAATAGCAAATTTCGCTACACCGCGGTGCGTCCACCCGGGAAACTACCGGGTTCGCCGTGCAAGGGCGGGTGGGTGACGATGGACTTCAGCTCGGGCCGGGCCTGGGCCAGCGCCTGCAGATCGGGCCGCGGCCGGCACAGCGCGGGGCTGGCGGCAAACGCCTGCTCCAGCGCCTGCGCGGCCGACAGCAGCTGCGCGTCGCCATGCAGGCGGCCGACCATCTGCAGGCCAAACGGCATGCCGTGTTCATCCGTCCCGCAGGGCAGCGACAGCGCCGGGTTGGTGGCCAGCGTGACCACATAGGTCAGGCCCAGCCAGTGGTAGTAGTTGCGCATGTCCTGGCCGTCGATGCGGCCGGCGAACAGCTCGGTCCAGGGGAATGGCGAGACCGGCGTGACTGGCGCCAGGATCAGGTCGTACTGCTCGAAGGCCTTGGCGAAGCGACGCTGGATACGGGTCTGCTCCAGGTGCGCCCAGGCGCGGTCGGCCAGGGTGATGGCGGCGGCCATCTCCACATTGGCGCGCACGTTCGGGCCCAGGGTCTCGGGCGCGTTGCGAAAGGTATCGGCAAACGCCGCCACAAAGCTCTCGGCACGCAGGACGTCGAAGGCGCGGTCGGCGTCGCCCAGTTGCAAGTCCACTGGCTCGCATTGCGCGACCAGCGGGCGGATCGCCTCGACCCGCTGGCGGAACACGCGGCGGATCTCGGGGTCGACGATGCACATGCCGAAGTCTTCGGTGGTGCCGACGCGCAGCCGGGACAGGTCGATGTCCTTCAGCGGCCAGAACTGCGAAGCGTCCACCGGATACGACAGCGGGTCGCGCGGGTCCGGCCCAACGCTGGCGGCGAACTGCAGCGCGGTGTCGGCCACCGTGCGGCCCATCGGCCCGAGTACCGAAATCACCGACCAGCCCAGCGGCCGCGCGTCGTTCGCCACCAGGCCTGGCGACGGCCGCAGCCCCACCACGCCGCACAGCGCGGCCGGAATCCGCAGCGAGCCGCCGGTGTCCGAGCCGGTGCACAGCGGCAGCAGATCGGCCGCCAGCGCCGCAGCCGAGCCACCGGATGAACCGCCCGCGTTCAACGCCGGGTTGAACGGGTTGCCGGTCGCGCCCCAGACCGGATTGCGGCTGTTCGCGCCCGCGCCCATGTCGGGCACATTGGTCTTGGCGGTGACGATGGCACCGGCCGCGCGCAGCCGCGCCACCAGCAAGTTGTCGGCCGTGGGCACGTTGCCGCGCAGGCCCACATTGCCATAGGTGGTGAGCAGGCCGGCGGTGTCCTGCAAGTCCTTCACGCCCAGCGGCAGGCCATGCAGCGGGCCCAGCGGCGCACCGCGCATCACCTGGGCCTCGGCCTCGCGGGCCGCGCTGCGGGCGCGGTCGAAGTCGGTAGCGCAGATGGCGTTGATGGCCGGGTTCAGGGCTTCGATGCGCGCGATGCAGGCGTCCATCAGTTCGACGGGCGAAAGCTGGCGGCTGCCGATCAGGCGGCGCAGTTCGACGGCGGAGGTTTCGGGCAGGCGGGTATCCATAGCTGGTCACTCAATCTTGATTTGCGAATGTTCGGCGATGCTGCGCATCTTGGCGATGTCGGCCGACACCATACCCGCCCAGTCAGGGATAGCACTGTAAGCGGGCTCGAAACCGGCGAGCTTCATCTTCTCCTGCGTGTCCGGGCTGGCCATCAGCGCGGCCAAGGCCTTCTCCAGCCGGGCTTTGACAGCGGGCGGCAGACCACGCGGGGCGACCAGGGCCAGCCAGGCCGTCATGTCGAAGCCCGGGTAGCCGCTTTCGGCCACGGTGGGCACATCGGGCATCACGCTGGAGCGCTTGGCGGTGGCCACGGCCAGCACCTTCACCTTGCCGCTCTTGAGCTGCTGCGAGGCGGCCACTACCGTGTCGAAGGAGATCGGAATCTGCCCGCCGATCAGGTCGGTCATCAGCGGCGCGCTGCCCTTGTAGGGCACGTGCGTCATCTTCAGGCCGGTCGCGCTGTTGAACATGGCGCCGGCAAAGTTGGAGCTGGTGCCGTTGCCAAAGCTGCCGTAGACAAAGTCATCGGGCTTGGCCTTGACCGCCGCCACCAGCTGCTGCACGTTGCTCGCCTTAACGGTCGGATTCACCAGCAGCGCCAGGGCCACCGAACCAACCATGCCCACTGCATCAAAGCCCTTGACCGGGTCGTAGGCCAGCTTGCTCTGCAGCGCCGGGTTCAACGTGAAGGTGGAGTTGGAGCTGATCAGCAGCGTGTAGCCATCGGGCTTGGCATTCGCCACATAGGCCGCGCCAATCGCAGTGCCGGCGCCGGGCTTGTTCTCCACCACCACCGGCTGACCCAGCTGATCCTGCAAGGTCTTGCCGAGGATGCGGGCCAGCACGTCGGCCGCACCGCCGGCCGGATACGGCGCCACCAGGGTCAGGGGCCGGTCCGGGAAGTCGGCCGCCTGCGCCAGCCCGCCCGCAGCGGCCAGGGTGGAGGCAAGAATGCCACCGGCGATCAGCCGGCGGCGCGTGGCGTGGAATGGCGGTAGGTGCATAGCGGCCTCGTGGGTGGATGAAGAATTGAAGGTGCTTAGCGCAGCCGTGCCGGTGACAAGGCCGCGGGGTCCACCCCTTGGCGCTGCAGTTCGTCCGGCACAGGCAGGCCGCGGACCAGCGCATCGGCCAAGGCGCTGGCGCCGGCCGCGCTCTGGATGCCGTAGCCGCCCTGGGCCGCCAGCCAGAAGAAACCCGGGCAGTGCGCATCGAAGCCGATGACCATTTCGCCATCGGGCACGAAGGAGCGCAAACCGGCCCAGGTGCTGCCCGGGCGGCGGATGTGCAGCGTGGTGACGCTTTCGATCTGGTGGATGCCCATGGCGATGTCCAGCTCTTCGGGCACCACATCGTGCGGCACGGTGGCGTCGGCATTCGCTGGCGAGCCCAGCAGTTGCCCGGCATCGGGCTTGAAGTAATAGCTCTCGTCCACGCCCACCACGGCCGGCCAGCCGGATGCGTCCAGACCCTCGGGCACGGGGAAGGTGAAGGCGCTGCGCCGGTGCGGTACCAGGCCGATCGGCTGGACACCGAACAGCGCGGCCAGCTCGTCAGCCCAGGCGCCCGCGGCGTTGACGACGGTGCGGGCGCGCAGGCTCTGGCCATCGGCGAAATCCAGCGTCCAGTGCTGGCCGTCGTGGCGCGCCCCGGTCAGCTCCACGCCGGTGTGTAGCTCGGCGCTGTGCGCCCCAGCCTTGCGCCGGAAGCCGCGCAGAAAGCCTTGGAGCAGGGCATGCACATCCAGGTCTTGCGCACCACCGTCGTACAGCGCGCCGTGCACCATTTCGGGCCGCAGGCAGGGCACGCGGGCCAGGGTGGTGGCGGCATCCCACTCCACCAGATCGGGGCAGCTAGATGCCAATGCGCTACGGGTGCTGGCCAGCTCCGCCTCCTGCCCCGGTGAAGCCAGGTACAGCACGCCGCGCGGATGCACCAGCGGCACCTCGGCAAAGCCCGCTGGCGGCTGCTCGTAGAACGCCCGGCTGGCGCGGGTCAGCGCCCGCACCATGGGCGGGCCGTAGCTCTCCATGAACATGGCCGCCGAGCGGCCGGTGGCGTGGTAGCCGGGCTGGCTCTCGCGCTCCAGCAGGGCCACGCTGCGCTGGCCCGCCAGGCGCCAGGCCAGGGAGGCACCGGCAATGCCGGCGCCCAGGATGATGACGTCAAATTCTCGCATTTGAGAATTCTCACATGCGAGAATCATGCCCGTCCAGCAAAACTTGGATGCTTCCGGCCCACACTAGGGAAAACGACATGCCCGCACGCCCCGCCAGTCCCCCTCCCGATGCACCCGAGGCCGACCGCGCACGCCTGGGGCTGCGTCTGCGCACTTACCGCAAGTCACGCAAGCTGACGCTGAAGGAGCTGTCGGCCCGCTCGGGTGTGCCGCTGTCCACCCTGTCGAAGATGGAGCTTGGCCAATCGTCGGTGGGCTACGAGAAAGTGGCCGCCGTGGCCCGTGCGCTGGCGCTGGACATCAACCAGCTGTTCGACACCCGCGCACCCGCGCCGGCCGACCTGGCTGCACCCACGGTGGTGTGGTCGTCGGTGGCGGCGGCGCCGGTGTACAGCTCGGGCAACTACGAGTACCGCGCATTGGCCACGGAATTCCCGGGCAAGCGCATGACGCCCATGCACGGGCGCATCCTGGCGCGGGAGCGCAGCCAGTTCCCGGACTTCATCCGCCATGCGGGCCAGGAGTTCGTCACCGTGCTGTCCGGCCGGGTACGGCTAGAGTTTGAAACCGGCGAAACCATCGAGCTGGGGCGCCATGAATCGGCCTACTTCGACAGCGGCATCGGCCACATCTATCTGTCGCTAGGCCGTACCGAGGCCCAGATGCTGGTGGTGATGAGCGCCTAAGCGCCGGATCAGCGCCAGGTCAGCGTCGGGTGCGCCAGGCCAGCAGCCAGACCAGCAGGCCCAGCCCCCACAGCGGCCACAGCCCGCCGCGGGCTACCCACCAGGCATAGGGCGTGATGCGCCAGCCGCTGGTGGCGTTCAGCCCCCGGCCTTCCACCTCGCCGACCAGCACGTCGCGCGTCAAACGGGGCAAGGCCTGCGTCACCTGGCCGCGGTAGTCGATGATCGCAGTGGCGCCGGTATTGGTGGCGCGCAGCATAGGCCGCTCAAACTCCAGCGCGCGCATGCGCGAGATGCTCAGATGCTGGTCGATGGCCAGCGAGTTGCCAAACCAGCCGATGTTGCTGACGTTGACGAAGATGGTCGGCGCCTGCGCGGGGTCGATGAAGCGCGCGCCCAGCTCTTCGCCAAACAAATCCTCGTAGCAGATGTTGGGCGCCAGCCGCTGGCCGGCCACTGCCAGCGAGGGCTGACCGACCGCGCCGCGGTTGAAGTCGCCCAGCGGGATCTTCATCATCTCGGTGAACCACTTGAACAGCGGCGGAATGAACTCGCCAAACGGCACCAGATGGTGCTTGGCGTATTCATAGGGCT
Source organism: Rhodoferax sp. OV413 (assembly GCF_900104385.1). GTDB lineage: Bacteria > Pseudomonadota > Gammaproteobacteria > Burkholderiales > Burkholderiaceae_C > Rhodoferax_B. The sequence continues at coordinate 603,730 of NZ_FNJA01000003.1, forward strand.
TGGGGCTGCCAGGCTGCAGGCCGACCACGGCGTTCAGATAGCCGTCGCGCGCATTGCCCAGCGGCACGCCGACCAGGGCTGTCTGGCCGCCGCTGGCAAAGCGCTGCAGCAGGCCGGGCCAGTAGCCGGCCGGCAGCTGCTGCGGCAGCATGGGGATGGCGGTTTCGGGCGCCACCACCAGCGGCGTGCGGGCCTGGGCCAGCTGCTCGCCGTACCAGTTCAGGGCCACAGGCACGCCGGCACCCATCTCGAACTTTTCGTCCTGCGGGATATTGCCTTGCAGCAAGGTCACCGGCAGCACGGCCGCCGGGTCGCTGGGCGGCAGGCGTACCGCCAGCGCCGCCCCGGCCAGCAGGCCTACGGCGAGCAAAGGCAACCACTGGCGCAGCAACACACAGGCAGCTACCAGCGCCGCAATCCAGCCCACGCCGTACACGCCCACATAGCGCGCAAACAGCGCCAGCCCGTCCAGCTGGGCATAGCCGCCCGCGCCCCAGGGAAAGCCGGTAAACCACTGGCCGCGGGCCAGCTCGGCCAGCATCCACGAAGATGCAAAAACAATAGCACGCAGCGCAGGATGGGTGGGCGCCAGCGCCTTGAAAACCCCACAAGCCAGCGCATAAATCAGCGCCAGCGCCATGGCCAGGCCGCCGACGGCTAGCACGGTCAGCGGCGCCGGCAGGCCGCCATAGGTATGCATGGAGATGAACAGCCACCAAAAGGTGCCGGTCAGCCAGGCGCTGGCAAACAACCAGCCGCGCAGTGCCGCCTGCCGGGGCGTGTCAGCGCGCTCCAGCAGCCAGACCAGTCCGCCCAGCGACAGCAGTTGCAGCCACCACAGGGGCAGTCCGTTCCAGGGGTTGGCAATCGACGCGGCCTGGGCCAGGCCCGCAGCCACGCACAGCAGCAGCGCCGGAGCCGCGCCGGGCCGCCGCCGAAACAGGCTGCGCATCAACCGGTGTTGTCGTTGTCGGCCGCGGGCGAAACCTTGAACCAGCGTACCGCACCGCCCTTGGCGTGCAGCACCACAAAATTCAACCCGGCCAACGCAAAGTGCTCGCCACGCTTGGGCACATGGCCCATTTCGTGAGCGATCAGGCCGCCGATGGTCTCGAACGCGTCGTCGGGGTCGACGCCGGCCAGCTTCACGCCGAAGGCCTCGTTGACCCGCTCGATCGAGGTCACGCCGCTGACCCGGTAGGTGCGGTCGGCCAAGCCGAAGATGTCGCCGTCGTCCTCAGCAATGTCGAACTCGTCTTCGATCTCGCCGACGATCTGCTCGAGCACGTCTTCGATGGTGATCAGTCCGGCAACCCGGCCGAACTCGTCGATCACGATGGCCAGGTGGTTGCGGTTGCCGCGGAAATCGCGCAGCAGGTCGTTCAGGCCCTTGGTTTCGGGCACGAACACCGCGGGGCGCAGCAGGGCCCGGATGTTCAGCTCGGGCGCACGTTGCAGCTTGAGCAAATCCTTGGCCAGCAGAATGCCGATGATGTTTTCTTTTTCGCCTTCGAACACCGGAAAGCGCGAGTGGGCGGTTTCGATCACCACGTGCAGCAATTCGTCGAACGGTGCCGCGATGTTCAGCAGGTCCATGCGGGTGGCGGCCACCATCACCTCGCCGGCCGTCATGTCGGCCATGCGGATCACGCCTTCGAGCATGACGCGCGACTCGGAACCAATGATGTGGTTGTCCTCGGCTTCGGACAGGGTTTCTAGAAGCTCGTCGCGCGAATCCGGCCCGGGATGTATGAATTCGGCGAGTTTTTGCAGAAAGCCACGCTTGTCTTCACGTTCAGGAACAGAGGACGAGCGCGCGGGGTAAGGGTCTGACACAGCCTTGGATGCAGGACGTGCGGTTGTGGATAAGCCTCAAGGATAGCGGATTGCGGTTACCACAACGGTCCGCCGCGCAAATTCCAGTACAACCCTCTGTAACGCTGGCTAGTGCAGCTTGGTTTACATGGCCGATTTATGCCGGCCTTCGCGCACGCCCTGTCGCACGTTCTGTAGGGCCTCCAGCAAGTCCCAGAAGCTTTTGGCGTGGGTCTTCAGCTGGTAGTCGGTCTGGCCCAGTTGCTCGGCCACCATTTCGGTCATGCGGCTGTCGAGCGTGGCTTCGGGCAGGCGCAAAAAGGCTTCGGTCTCGGCGCCATCGCGCTCCACCACGGCGCCAGCTTTGCGGGCGATCTTCAGCATGGCGGTGTTTTCGCTGAGTGCGTGGACGAACAGCAAGTCCACCCCTTCGTTGCTGGCGTGCATGACGGCCCGCTCGAACAGTCGGCCGCCATAGCCCCGGCCGCGCGCCTGAGGCCGCACCGACACGCCGAACTCGGCACACGACTTGAACTGCGGGTTCACCGAATACGCCAGGTGCGCCATGGCGATCAGTTCCAGCTTGCGGTTGTAAATGCCAAAGATGTCGTCGCGCTCGAAATTCAGGCCATCCACATAGTCGCGGATATGCCGGTCGGCAGCGTTGTAGCCAAAGCGCAGGTAGCGGTCACGCTCGTCCAGCGCCAACAAATGGTTGGCGATGCGCTCGCGGTGCCCCTCGCCCAGGGAGCGGATCGGCACCACCGTAGAAGCCACCGCGCCATGGCTGCCGTGGACGCCACCGCGTACCAAGGGCGAACGCCACAGGTCCCCCCGGCCGGCATCGGCAGAGGTGTGGGACGGGTGCTTCAATTCATGCATCCGTCGAATATAAGGGTTTTCCCCAGTTTTGCGCGGCAGTTCCGCACGAAACCCCGCCGAATAAAGCGGTATCTCCTGAAGAAATCACATTTTCTTCCAAATAATTGTGTACAAAGCGTTGCAGAAAATTTCACAAATTACGCTTTGCGGCATAAACTTTGCATGGAATTCAAAAGTAGAAACGGGACGTTTTCATGCGCATACACACGGATTATTTTTTGACCCAAATGGGCCGGCAGTGGGGCTGGGTGGTGTTCCGTGGCGCGGTGGCCGTGCTGTTTGGCGGCCTGGCGTTTCTGGTCCCCAGCCGCGAACTCGACGCCTTGACCCCGATCTGGGGTGCGTATGTGATGGCCGACGGCTTCCTGGCGCTGCTCACCGCCTACCAGATCCGCGAGGAAGACCGCCCCTGGTGGTCGCTGGCGCTGGTCGGCGCAGCCGGCGCCTGCGCGGGCCTGGTGATTTTTTGGCCAGGCACCAGCAGCCTGGCCTTGTCGACCCTGGTGGCCAGTTGGTCGGTCGCCATGGGCGGCTTCCAGATCCTGGCGGCCTTGCGCATGCGCCAGTCGATTGAAGGCGAGTGGCGGCTGATCCTGTCGGGCGTGCTGGCGGTGCTGTTCGGCCTGCTGCTGTTCATTACGCCGGGCAATGCGCTGGCCGTGGTCTGGCTGATTGCCGGCTATGCGATCGGCTTTGGCGCGCTGGTGATTGCGTTCGGCCTGCGGCTGCGCAGCGTGGCGAACGCCGCCTGAAGGTTCACACAGGCAGTGCTGTGGTCGCCTTGACGTGGTCCAGCACAAAGCTGGTCTTGCAGTCTTCCACGCTCGGGTGCTTGAGCAAGGTGTCCATGATGAAGCGCGAATAGGCCCCCATGTCCTGCACCACCACGCGCAGCAGATAGTCCATCTCGCCGGTCAGCGACGCGCATTCCACCACTTCGGGCCAGGTCTGCACGCTAGCGCGGAACACATCCATGGGGTTGCGCTTGTGGCTTTCGGTGTGCTTCTCCAACCGCACGTTCAAGTAGGCCGTTAGGCCCAGACCGACAGCCTCGGGCTTGACCAGCGCCACGTAGCGGGCGATCACCCCCGTGTCTTCCAGCCGCTTGACGCGGCGCAGCACCGCGCTGGGCGACAGGCTGACCTGCTCCGAAATCTGGTCGTAAGTGGCCCGGCCATCGGCCTGCAAACTGCGCAGAATCAGGCGGTCAATCTTGTCTAGTGCTTCCATGGCCTGTATTTTGCAACCTTCCTGCACGGGAGGCTATGCACAGGCCCCAACTTGCAGCAAAAATGCCTTCCCCCGCTCCTACAGTTGTAACGGCGGCTTTGCCGCCGATCACCCTCCTCCACCGCCTACAGGAATTCCCATGAAACCATCGCTCCGCAAGACCGCCGCCACCCTGGCCCTGACCGTAGGCAGCGCGCTGTGCGCCCAGGCCCAGACGCCGTCCACCCTGGACAGCGTGATGCAATCCGGTGTGCTGCGCGCCTGCACCCCGGGCGACTACAAGCCGTTCAGCTTCCTGCGCGCCGATGGCGTGTTCGAAGGCATAGACGCCGACCTGGTGCAGTCGCTGGCCACGGCCTTGGGCGCCAAGGTGAGCTTCGTCAAAACCAGCTGGGCGAACCTGGTGCCCGACATGGTGGCGGGCAAGTGCGACATCGGCGTGGGCGGCATCTCCGTCACCACCGAGCGGCAGAAGAAAGCCTTCTTCAGTACCGCCTACATGGTGAACGGCAAGACCCCCATCGTGCGCTGTGCCGACGTGGGCAAGTTCCAGTCGCTGGCCGACATCGACAAGCCCGGCGTGCGCGCCATCGCCAACCCCGGCGGCAGCAACGAAAAGTTTGCCAAGACCAACTACAAGCAGGCCACGCTGACCATCCACCCCGAAAACCTGACCATCTTTGACGAGGTGCTGCAAGGCCGCGCCGACATCTTTGTGACCGAAGCTGCCGAGGCCCTGGTGCAGCAAAAGCTCAAGCCCGGCCTGTGCGCAGTCAACCCCGACAAGCCGCTGCAGTACGGTGAAATGGCCTATCTGCTGCCGCGCGGCGATGTGCCCATGAAGGCCTTTGTCGACCAGTGGCTGCACCTGACCCAGGTGACCGGCGAATACCAACGCACGGCCGACAAATGGCTGCGCTAACGCCCCCCGCGCCGGTGGTCTACGGCGAAGGCAGCCGGCCGCCGCGCGGCGACTATGCGCGCGACGGCCTGGTGCTGGCCGACTACACCTGCCCGCAGAATTACGCGGCCTACACCGCGCAGGACCACGACACCTACCGCCAGCTGTATGAACGCCAGTCGGCCCTGGTGCCGGGGCTGGCCTGCGACGAATTCATCGCCGCCCTGCCCTTGCTGGGCGTCAAGGACCGGATTCCGCGCTTTGAGGAAATCAACGCCCGCCTGACCCCGGCCACTGGCTGGGAGGTGGTGGCCGTGCCCGGGCTGATCCCCGAGGTGCCGTTCTTCACCCTGCTGGCGAACCGCAAGTTCCCGGTGACCGACTGGATACGCACGCCCGAGGAGATGGACTACATCGTCGAGCCCGATGTGTTTCACGACCTGTTCGGCCATGTGCCGCTGCTGTTCAATCCGGTGTTTGCCGCGCACATGCAGGCCTACGGCGCGGGCGGCCTAAAGGCGCACGGCCTAGGCGCCTGCGAACAGCTGTCGCGCCTGTACTGGTACACCATCGAGTTCGGCCTGGTGCGGCAGGCGGATGGCTTGCGCGCCTACGGTGCCGGCATTCTCAGTTCGTCCGGCGAGCTGAAACACAGCGTGCGCAGCCCCGAGCCGCAGCGTCTGGCGCTGGACGTGACGCGCTGCATGCGCACCCGCTACAAGATCGACAGCTACCAGCAAACCTATTTTGTGATCGACAGCTTCCAGCAGCTGTTCGACCTGACAGCGCCCGACTTCACACCGCTGTATGCGCAGGTGCAGACCCTTGGCGAGCTGGCGGCCGATGCGCGGCTAGACAGCGACGTTGCTATCAATTAAAGAGCTACCTGCGCAGGAAGAATAAGCGCTAACGACCTGAAAAGCCTGCAAAATAGCCGCATGCCCCAATTTGCTGCCAACCTCAGCATGCTGTATCCAGAGCATGCGTTCCTGGACCGCTTCGGCGCTGCCGCCGCCGACGGCTTTAACGCCGTGGAATGCCTGTTCCCCTATGCCTACGCCGCCGCCGATCTGGCCGCGCAGTTGCAGGCCCATGGCCTGCGCCAAGTGCTGTTCAACGCCCCGCCGGGTGACTGGGATGCGGGTGAACGTGGCATGGCCAGCCTGCCGGGCCGGGAGGCCGAGTTCCGCGATGGCATCCGGCGGGCCCTGGACTACGCCCAGACACTGGCCTGCCCGCGCATCCACGTGATGGCCGGCATCGTGCCGGCGGGCCAGGACCGCGGCAGCCTGCGCCCGCGCTACGAAGCCAATCTGGCCTGGGCCGCCGAGCAGGCCGCCGCGGCGGGTGTGGACGTGTTGATCGAACCCATCAACAGCCGCGACATGCCCGGCTACTTCCTGAGCCGGCAAGACCAGGCGCATGCGATCGTGCAGGCCGTGGGCGCGGTCAACCTCAAGGTGCAGATGGACCTGTACCACTGCCAGATCATGGAGGGCGACCTGGCGATGCAGCTGCGCCGGCATCTGCCGACCGGCCGGGTCGGCCACATCCAGATCGCCGGCGTGCCGGATCGGCACGAGCCGGACCAGGGCGAGGTCCACTTCCCCTACCTGTTCGCGCTGCTGGACACGCTGGGCTACACCGGCCATGTGGGCTGCGAATACCGGCCCCGGCGCGGCGCCGTGGCCGGCGGCACCACGGCCGGATTGGGCTGGCTGCCGCGACAGCAATAGCTACATAATTTATAGCTTCTCGCGCAATCTCTACCTGCGCTAGAGCCCTAAAAGGCTTGAATCTAGGCGTGGAGTAATTCGAGGAAGCGCGCGGCCGCCACGCTGACCGGTCGGTCGCTGCGCACGATGCTGCCGTAGGCGGCCAGCTTGTGGTCGATGGTGTAGGGCAGGATCTTCAGCAGGCCGTGGGTCTGGTAGCGGCTGGCGCTGGACTCGGGGATCACCGCAATCATCTGGGTCTTGAAGATCAGGTTGGTGGTGGTCAGGATCGACGAGGTCTCGATCAGGCCGCGGCGGAAGGTGGTGTGGTGGTCGCGGAACTCCTGCTCCAGCACCTCGCGCATCGGGCTGCCGTGCGGCTGCAGAATCCACGGAAACTGCAGCATGTCGTCAAACGACACGCTGGCTTTGCCGGCCAATGGGTGGTCGGTGGCCACCACGATGGACAGCGGCTCCTCGCCAATCGGCCGGAAGTGGTGGTTCTGCCGCACCGGGCCCAGCATGCGGCCGATCACCACGTCCAGCGCGCCTTCGCGCATCTGGTCCATCAGCCGGTCGCTGGTGTCCACCGCAATCTCTATCGCCAGCAGCGGGTACTCGTCCTTCAGGCGGATCAGGGTGTCGGTCAGCAGCACCGGCGACGCGGCCATGATGCTGCCGATGAACAGCTTGCCCGCGCCGCCCAGGCGCAGCGCCTGCAGCTCACGGTTCAAGGCCTCCATGGTGCCGCGCATGCCGCGGAAGGTGTTCATCACCGCCTGCCCCGCGGGGTTCAGCTGCAGGCCGCGGCCGACGCGGTCAAACAGCGGCTGGCCCAGCGCATCCTCCAGCTCGTGCAACATCTTGGTGGCCGCGGGCTGGGTCATGCCCAGCTGCTGCGAAGCCGCATGCAGGGTGCGGTGCTCGTCGATGGCCAGCAGCAGGGCGATCTGGCGCATGCGCAGGCGGTTCAGCAGCTGCGAAGTGGTGTCGGTGGTGGCGCTCATTTGATAACCCCTTGGAATCAATGCATCAAATTCTTTCAATATACGGGAATCAATCGGCTTTCTAAGATGCAGTCCATAAATACATCTGGAGACAAGCATGGCGAACATTCCTTTCACCGCATGGGCTGCTGCCGCCATCGTGGCCTGCAGCAGCATCGCCGCCCCGGCGCTGGCGCAGGAATGGCCTGGCAAACCCGTGAAGATTCTGGTCGGCTCGGCCCCCGGTGGCGGCACCGACGCCATGGCACGCGCCGTGGCCGACCGCCTCGGCCCGCTGCTCAAGCAAGCCGTGGTGGTGGAAAACAAACCCGGCGCGTCCAACACCTTGGCGGCCGACGCGGTGGCCAAATCCACCGACGGCCATACCCTTCTGATGGGCGTGTCCACCGCCCAGGCGATTGCGCCGCATCTGCTGAAGCTCAACTACGACAGCAACAAGGACCTGGTGCCCGTGGCCTTCGTCGGCTCGGTGCCGAATGTGCTGGTGGTCAACAACGCGCTGGGCGCCAACGATGTGCAGTCCCTGATCAAGCTGGCCAAGGTCAAGCCCGGCCAGCTGAACTACGCCACCAGCGGCGCCGGTAGCACCCAGCACATCGCGGCCGAGCTGTTCAAGGAATCGGCCGGCGTGTTCATCACCCACATCCCCTACCGCGGCAGCGGCCCGGCCATGGTCGACCTGATCGGCGGCCAGGTGCAGATGAGCTTTGACACCCTGCCCTCGGTGATCGGCCAGATCAAGGCGGGCAAGATCAAGGCCCTGGCGGTGGCCGCGCCCAAGCGCAATGCCCAGCTGCCCGATGTGCCGACCCTGGCCGAGTCCGGCGTCAAAGGCGTGGAGATGAGCGCCTGGTACGGCATCTACATGCCGGCCAGCACGCCCAAGGCGGTGCAGGAGCGGGTGCTGGCCGAAGTCAACAAAGTGCTGGCCATGCCCGAAACCATCACCCGGCTGGAAGGCATAGGCGCCGAGATCACGCCGATGGCGCAAGCCAAATTCCAGGACTTCCACAACGCCGAATACAAGCGCTTCGGCGACCTGATCCAGCGCAAGAACATCAAACTAGATTGAGCATTTGAGGAGAAACCATGCAAAACCGTAAACCCGCTACCGTGCCGGTTGTCGCGCTCACCTTGGGCGACCCCGCGGGCATAGGCCCCGAGCTGATTGCCCGCCTGCTGGGCCAGACCGATGCCACCCAGCACGCCAACATCGTGCTGGTGGGCGACCCTTGGTTGTGGGCCGATGGGCAAAAGATTGCCGGCGTGCAGGTAGCCACCACGCCGGTCAGCAGCTTCGCCGAAGTCCGCGGCCGCGCCGACAGCAGTCAGGCCGCCTGGCTGGCGATGGACACCGTGGCCGCCGCCCAGGTGCAGCGCAGCCAGGCCCAGGCCATTGGCGGTGCGTCGGTACTGCAGGTGCTGAATGCCTGCATGGACGCGACCCAGCGCAAGGAGGTGGATGCCATCTGCTTCGCCCCGCTGAACAAGTTCGCCATGAAGCAAGGCGGCCTGCAGCACGAGGACGAGCTGCACCACTTTGCCCAGTACCTGGGTGTGACCAGCTATTTCTGCGAGTTCAACACCCTGGGCGACCTGTGGACCTCGCGCGTGTCCTCGCACATCCCACTAAAGGACGCGGCCAGCTACCTAAGCCAGGAGCGCATCCAGCAGGCCACGCAGCTGATCTACCGCTCGCTGCAGGCGGCGGGCGTAGCCGCACCCAAGGTGGCGGTGGCCGCCTTCAACCCGCACGGCGGCGACGGCGGCACCTGCGGCCGCGAAGAAGTGGACATCATCGCCCCGGCCGTGGCCGCGCTGAACGCCCAGGGCCTGGCCATCGCCGGCCCGTTCCCGGCCGACACCATCTTCCTGAAGGCCCGCGACGGCGAGTACCAGGCCATCGTCACCATGTACCACGACCAGGGCCAGATCGCCATCAAGCTGATGGGCTTCAGCAAGGGCGTGACCGTGCAGGGCGGCCTGCCAGTGCCCATCACCACGCCGGCCCACGGCACGGCCTATGACATCGCCGGCCAGGGCAAGGCCGACGTCAACGCCACCTACAACGCATTCCGCATTGCCGCCCGCATGGGCCTGGCCACGCACAACCACTGAAACAGGAGACTCTGCATGAAAATCAAATCCGTCCGCGCCCGTGTTTTCGAATGGAAGGGCAAGACCGTTCCACCGCAAGGCAATTTCTGCTCCAACGCCATGGACTTGGTGTATTCCAAGACCGAGAGCATGAGCACCTTCCGCTTCCACTCCTGGACGGTGGTGGAGATCGAAACCGACGACGGCATCGTCGGACTCGGCAATGTGGCGCTGGCCCCCAAGATCGCCAAGGCCATCATCGACGAATACCTGGCGCCGCTGGTCATAGGCCAGGACCCGTGGGACTATGAATACCTGTGGCAGCGCATGTACCGCGCCACCCACGCCTGGGGCCGCAAGGGCGTCACCATGGGCGCGATCTCGGCCATCGACCTGGCGATCTGGGACATCCTCGGCAAGTCGGTCAACAAGCCGGTGTTCAAGCTGCTGGGCGGCCGCACCAAGGAGAAGATCCCCTGCTACTACAGCAAGCTGTACCGCACCGATCTGGCCGAGATGCAGAAGGAAGCCCAGACCTTCAAGGACCAGGGTTTCACCGCCTTCAAGATGCGCTTTGGCTACGGCCCGGCCCACCTGCAACACGGCGTGGCCGAGAACCTGAAATCGGTAGCCGCCATCCGCGAGGTCATCGGCTACGACGCTGACCTGATGCTCGAGTGCTACATGGGTTGGAACCTGGAATACGCCAAGCGCATGCTGCCCAAGCTGGCTAAATACGAACCGCGCTGGCTGGAAGAACCAGTGATCGCCGACGACATCGACGGCTATGCCGAACTCAACGCCATGAACATCGTGCCGATCAGCGGCGGCGAGCATGAATTCAGCCTCTACGGCTTCAAGCAACTGCTGGAGCGCAAGGCCGTGAGCGTGGTGCAGTACGACACGAACCGCGTCGGCGGCATCACCGCCGCCCACAAGATCAACGCGCTGTGCGAAGCCTATAGCGTGCCGGTGATTCCGCATGCCGGCCAGATGCACAACTACCACCTGACCATGAGCACCATCGCCAGCCCGATGAGCGAATACTTCCCGATGTTCGACGTGGAAGTCGGCAACGAGCTGTTCTATTACATCTTCAAAGGCGAACCGGTGGCCCAGAACGGCTTTGTGCAGCTCGACGACAACACGCCGGGCCTGGGCCTGACGCTGAACACCGAGTTCCTCGACCAATTCAACATCGTCGAATAAGCCCATGCGCTGCGCCTTGTTATCCCTGCTGCTGTGTGTCTCGGGCGTCGCCCAGGCTTTCGACGTGGCCCCGCACAAGGTGGGCGACGCATTGCCTACCGCCGATGCGCAAGCCCTGTTAGCGCGCTATGCCGCCCGGCCGCAGCAGCCCTGGCGCGAGCCCAGCGAGGCGCGCATTCCCGCAGGCCCGGCAGGCGACCAGATCCGCGACGGCATCGACATCTTGCGCAACACCGCCACCCGCGTCGGCAAGCTGGCCCCCGATGCATCCAAGCGCATGAACTGGAACAGCCTGAACTGCGTCAACTGCCACCAGGCCGGTCCGTCCGGCCTGCCCGGCAGCAAGAAGTTCACCCTGCCCCTGGTCAACGCCGTCAACGACTACCCCAAGTTCGACATCAAATCGGGCAAGATCATCTCACTGGAGCAACGCGCCATGGGCATGTTTGGCGCCGGCGCAGTGCCCATCAAGGTGGAGGCGCCCGAGTTCCAGGCCGTCCTGGCCTACCTGCGCTGGCTGGCCCAGGACACCCTGCCTGACGCCGCCATGGACGGCGCGGGCCTGCTACCCATGAAGGCCCTTGACCGTGCCGCCGACCCGGTGCGCGGCCAGAAGCTGTACGCCAGCAAATGCCAGGCCTGCCATGGTGTGGATGCGACCGGCCAACGCAAGCCCAACTTCGACCAGGGTGGCGGCTACCTGTTCCCACCGCTGGCTGGCAGCGACACCTATGACAACGCCGGCCATATGTTTGCCGTACCGCTGCTGGCGCGCTACATCCGCGCCTCCATGCCGTTTGGCGCCAGCGCCGACAAGCCGCAGCTCACGCCGGCCGAGGCGCTGGACATCGCTGCCTTTGTGAACGACGACACCACCCCGCGGGGGCAAAACCCGAACCGCAGCAAGCTCTACCCCGACGCGGCACTGCGCCCCCAGGGCTTTGCGATTCCCGAGAACTTTGCCGGCCAGCCGGCACAGGCCTACCAGCGCGCCAAGTTCGGCCCCTTCCGCAACATCAACGAGCACTATTGAGCACCATGCGATCCCCCTCCTCCCGCTCTTCCCCCCGCTACCAGGGCGTTTTCCCCGTCGTGCCCACCATCTTCCACGCCGATGGCGCGCTGGACCTGGAAGGCCAGAAGCGCTGCATCGACTTCATGATCGACGCCGGCTCGAATGGCATCTGCATCCTGGCCAACTTCTCCGAGCAGTTCTCGCTGTCGGACGACGAGCGCGAAGTCATCACGCGTACCGTACTGGAACACGTGGCCGGCCGGGTGCCGGTGATCGTCACCACCACCCACTACGGCACGGCCATCTGCGCAGCCCGCAGCCGCCGCGCGCAGGACATGGGCGCGGCCATGGTGATGGTGATGCCGCCCTACCACGGCGCCACCTTCCGCGTGCCCGAGGCGCAAATCTACGAGTTCTATGCCCGGCTGTCGGACGCGATCTCCATCCCCATCATGGTCCAGGACGCACCGGCCAGCGGCACCGTGCTGTCGGCAGCCTTCCTGGCGCGCATGGCCCAGGAGATCGAGCAGCTGAGTTACTTCAAGATCGAGACCGCCGGCGCTGCCAGCAAACTGCGCGAGCTGATCCGCCTGGGCGGCGATGCAATTGAAGGCCCGTGGGACGGCGAAGAAGCCATCACCCTGCTGGCCGACCTGGACGCCGGCGCCACCGGCGCCATGACCGGCGGCGCCTTCCCCGACGGCATACGCCCGATTGTCGAAGCCCACCGCGCGGGTCGGCACGACGAGGCCTTCACGCTGTACCAGCGCTGGCTGCCGCTGATCAACCACGAAAACCGCCAGGGCGGCATCCTCACCGCCAAGGCCTTGATGGCCGAGGGCGGCGTGATCGCCTGCGAAGCCGGGCGCCACCCGTTTCCGCCCATGCACCCCGAGGTGCGCAAAGGCTTGATAGACATCGCACGCCGGCTGGACCCGCTGGTCCTGCGCTGGAACACCTAGAGCTTCACCATGACCCAAAAACACGACAACTACATCAACGGCGCCTGGGTGGCCGGCAATAGCTACGCCCCCAACATCAACCCGTCGAACCTGTCCGACGTCATCGGCGAGTACACCCAGGGCGACGCGGCCCAGCTGGATGCAGCCGTGCAGGCGGCGCAAGCCGCCTTCCCCGCCTGGTCGACCGGCAATGTGCAGGCCCGCGCCGACGCACTGGACAAGATCGGCACCGAAATCCTGGCCCGCCGCGAAGAGCTGGGCACGCTGCTGGCCCGCGAAGAAGGCAAGACCAAGGCCGAAGGCATTGGCGAGGCCACCCGTGCCGGCAACATCTTCAAGTTCTTCGCTGGCGAAT
>NZ_FNJA01000011.1 GCF_900104385.1 Rhodoferax sp. OV413
CATGACCCAAAAACACGACAACTACATCAACGGCGCCTGGGTGGCCGGCAATAGCTACGCCCCCAACATCAACCCGTCGAACCTGTCCGACGTCATCGGCGAGTACACCCAGGGCGACGCCGCCCAGCTGGATGCAGCCGTGCAGGCGGCGCAAGCCGCCTTCCCCGCCTGGTCGACCGGCAATGTGCAGGCCCGCGCCGACGCACTGGACAAGATCGGCACCGAAATCCTGGCCCGCCGCGAAGAGCTGGGCACGCTGCTGGCCCGCGAAGAAGGCAAGACCAAGGCCGAAGGCATTGGCGAGGCCACCCGTGCCGGCAACATCTTCAAGTTCTTCGCTGGCGAATGCCTGCGCCTGACCGGCGAGATCGTGCCCTCGGTGCGCTCCGGCGTCGGTGTGGAAATCACCCGCGAACCGCTGGGCGTGGTCGGCCTGATCACCCCCTGGAACTTCCCCATCGCGATTCCTGCCTGGAAGATCGCCCCGGCCCTGGCCTACGGCAACTGCGTGGTGTTGAAACCCGCCGACCTGGTCCCCGGCTGCGCCTGGGCCCTGGCCGAGATCATCAGCCGCAGCGGCATCCCTGCCGGTGTATTCAACCTAGTGATGGGCCGTGGCTCCGTCATCGGCGATCCGCTGGTCAACCACCCTGGCATCAGCGGTATCAGCTTCACCGGCTCGCAAGGCGTGGGCGGCCGTATCGCCCAGCAGTGCGCGGTGAACCTGAAGAAGGTCCAGCTGGAGATGGGCGGCAAAAACCCGCAAATCATCCTGGACGACGCCGACCTGAACCAGGCCGTCGAGCTCAGCGTGCAAAGCGCGTTCTTCTCCACCGGCCAGCGCTGCACCGCATCCAGCCGTTTGATCGTCACCGACGGTATCTACGGCAAGTTCGTCGACGCTGTGCAAGCCCGCATGGCCACGCTGAAGATCGGCGACGCCCTGGCGGCCGGTATCGACATCGGCCCGGTGTCTTCGCTGTCGCAACTGCAGCAGGATCTGGACTACGTGGCCATTGGCCAGGCCGAAGGCGCCCAGCTGGTGGCTGGCGGTACCCGCCTGGAGCGCACGACCGAAGGCTTCTACATGGCACCCGCCTTGCTGCTGGACACCACAGCTGCCATGCGCATCAACCGCGAAGAAGTGTTCGGCCCGGTGGCCAGCGTGATCCGCGTCAAAGACTACGAAGCCGCACTGGCCGAGTCCAACAACACGCCGTTTGGCCTGTCGGCGGGCATTGCCACTACCAGCCTCAAGTACGCGACCCACTTCAAGCGCCACAGCCAGGCCGGCATGGTGATGGTGAACCTGCCGACCGCGGGTGTGGACTACCACGTGCCGTTTGGTGGGCGCAAGGGCTCCAGCTACGGTTCGCGCGAGCAGGGGCGGTATGCGCAGGAGTTCTTCACTACGGTGAAAACCGCCTACACCGGAGCCTGATCGGTATGCAGCGTGTCGTCTTGTTTGGTGAGTGCATGTTGGAACTCCAGGGGGAGGCTTTTGGCAGCATGCAGCAAAGCTTTGGGGGCGACACCCTCAATACCGCCGTCTACCTGGCGCGTTGCGCTACCGGCCTGCAGGTCGGCTACGCCACCGCGCTGGGCGACGACAAGCTCAGCGCTGGCATGCTGGCGCGCTGGCAGGCCGAGGCGCTCGACGTATCGCTGGTGCAGCGCCTGCCGGGCCGCATGCCCGGCCTGTACCTGATCGAGGTCGACGCGCACGGCGAGCGCAGCTTCAGCTACTGGCGCGACAGCAGCGCTGCTAAAGCCTATTTCGACGCCGAGCAGACGCCGCTGGAAGCCGCGGCCGACTCCCTCGGCGCCCTGTATCTCAGCGGCATCAGCCTGGCGATCCTGCCGGCTGCTGGCCGCGAACGCCTGTTTGCCCTGATGGCCCGTTTGCAGGCCCGCGGCACCCCGGTGATTTTTGACAACAACTACCGTCCGCGCCTGTGGGCCAGCCGCGAAGAGGCCCTGACCAGCTTTGAGCGCGCCTACAGCCTTTCGAGCATCGCACTGGTCACGGCCGACGACGAACAAGCCCTGCGTGGCCTGCCGCTTCTTGACGACGCCGTCGCTGCCGCCAAGGCCTTACCGTGCCCCGAAGTCGTCATCAAGCGCGGTCGCAACCCGACCCTGGTACGCACCGCCAGCGGGTTGCAGGAAGTGGCGACCGAGCTGGTTGCCAAAGTGGTGGATACCACCGCCGCTGGCGATTCATTCGCCGCCGGCTACCTGGCCGTGCGCCTGCAAGGCGGCGATGTGGTGGCCGCGGCCACCCAGGGCAACCGCCTGGCCGGACGTGTCATCCAGCACCGCGGGGCTTTGATCCCCATGGATGTGATGACCGACCTGGTGCTATCGAATAAATAGCTGCTTGCGCAGGTACTAGCTGCGCTGCAGGGCTTTTTTCTTTAAATATCTAGAATCACTAAGGTACCGTGGCTGCCCGGCGCCACCGCATGCGGTGTGCCGGCCGGCACCATGTACAGCTCGCCTGCGGCCACGGTCACCGGTGTGCCTTGCACGGTCAACTGCATCTCGCCCTCCAGCACCAGCAGGCCTTCGGCGTAGTCGTGGGTTTCGTCGGGGTAGTCGCAGCTGTCCATGCGCAGCACCTTGATGCGGGTGCTGCCGACATGGGCCTGGATTTGCGAGGTCCAGGCCTGCGGCAATTGGGCGGCGATGGCGGTGAGCGGGATAAGCGGCATGGGCTGTTTTACACCAGCCGCGCCACATGTTCAGCGATGGCCAGACAGCTGGTCAGGCCTGGCGATTCGATGCCGAATAAATTGACTAGACCCGGCACGCCATGTACTGCGGGGCCCTGGATCAGGAAGTCTTTCGCCGCCTCGTGCGGCGCCTGGATCTTCGGGCGGATGCCCGCATAGCCGGGCAGCAGGGCGCCATCCGGCAGGCCGGGCCAGTATTTGCGCACCTCGGCATAAAACGCCTCGCCCCGTGCCGGGTCGACCACCAGGTCATCCGGCGAATCCACCCATTGCACATCCGGGCCAAACTTGGCCTGACCGCCCAGGTCCAGCGTCAGGTGCACGCCGAGCCCTGCGGCTTGCGGCGCCGGGTAAATCAGGTGCTGGAACGGCGCGCGGCCCGCGAGGGTGAAGTAATTGCCCTTGGCGTAATAGCTGGGCGGCACATGGCGTGGGTCCAACCCTGCGCAGCGGCGGGCCAGTGCCTGGGCCTGCAGCCCGGCAGCGTTGACCACCGTGCGGGCCTGCAACTGCGTGCCGTCTTCTGCTTCCAAAATAATAGCGTCTTGCGCAATCTGCATCTGCGTCAGCGGGCTGTTAAGGGCCAAAAGTCCGCCTGCGTTCTCCAGGTCGCCCAGCAACGCCAGCATCAGCGCGTGGCTGTCGACGATGCCGGTGCTGGGCGACAGTAGCGCGCCCGAGCATTCCAGCTGCGGCTCCAGCGCGCGAGCGGCGGCGCGGTCCAGCAGCTGCAGGTCGTCCACGCCATTGGCGGCGGCCTGCAGGCGGATTTTTTCCAGCTGCACCAGCTGGTCGGCGTTGGTGGCGACGATCAGCTTGCCGCAGCGCTGGTGGGCGATGCCGCGCTCGGCGCAGTAGGCGTACAACAGCTGCTTGCCCTGCACGCACAGGCTGGCCTTGAGCGAGCCCGGCGCGTAGTAGATGCCGGCGTGGATGACTTCGCTATTGCGCGAGCTGGTGCCAGTGCCGATGGCGTCGGCCGCTTCCAGCAGCAACACCTCGCGCCCCTGCAAAGCCAGCGCCCGCGCCACTGCCAGGCCGACCACACCGGCTCCTATGACGACTGCATCCACTTGGTCCATCACTGCAGCTTATCGCGTTGGGCCAGGCCGGGGAATATCTTCAACCACAGGGCCGCCACCACCAGCGTGCCTATGCCGCCCAGCACCACCGAGCCGACTGGCCCGAGCAGGGCGGCGGTGGCGCCCGATTCAAACTCACCCAGCTGGTTGGACGCGCCGATAAACACCGAATTCACGGCGCTGACACGGCCGCGCATTTCGTTCGGGGTTTCCAGCTGCACCAGGCTTTGCCGCACCACCACGCTGACCATGTCGGCACCGCCCGAAATCGCCAGCACCGCCAGCGACAACACCAGGCTGGTCGACGCGCCAAACACCACCATGCACACGCCGTACAGCCCCACCGACAGCAGCAAGGTGCGGCCGACCTTGCGTTGCAGCGGCCAGCGCGTCAGCACGATGGAGATCAGCAGCGCACCCACGGCCGGTGCGGCGCGCAGCAGGCCCAGGCCCCAGGGGCCGGTGTGCAGAATGTCCTTGGCAAACATCGGCAGCAGGGCGGTGGCGCCGCCTAGCAGCACCGCAAACAGGTCGAGCGATACGGCGCCCAGAATCGGCTTGTGCTCCCAGATGAAGTGCACGCCGGCCAGCACGCTGCGCATCGTCATGGGTTCGCGCGGCGGCGGCACATGCTCGTAGCGCAGGCCGCTCAGCAGCACCACGCTGACCGCGAACAGCAGCACGCCGCTCGCGTACACCGCGCTGGCGCCGGCCAGGAAGATCGCCCCGCCCAAGGCCGGGCCGCCGATGGTCGCTGCCTGCATGCCGGCCGCGCTCAGCGACATGGCCTGCGGCAGCAGCGCGGGCGGCACCAGCAGCGGCGTCAACGCCTGCTGGGCCGGCATCTGGAAGGCCCGGGCCGTGCCCAGCACCAGGGAGATGCCCAGCAGCCAGGCGCGGCTGACCCAGTGTTCGTAGGTGGCCAACAGCAGCAGCACAGCGACCAGGGCTTGCAGGCCCACGCAGACGGCGACGATGCGACCGCGGTGCACCCGGTCGGCCACATGGCCTGCCACCAGGGTCAACAGCAGGGCGGGCAGGAATTGCAGCAGGCCGACCAGGCCCAGGTCCCAGGCGCTGCCGGTCAGGTCGTACATCTGCCAGCCCACGGCGAGCATCAGAATCTGTGTGCCCAAGGTGCCGAATACGCGCGCGGTCCACAGGCGCATGAACGCACGTTGTTGAAAAAGGGGTGCCAACGAAAACCTTGGTTGCTATTGAATGAATAGCTGCCAGCGCAGGATCTACTGCGCTAGAGACTTATTTTTACCTTGGAATCAGTGCAGGTGCTGGCCGTTGGGGCCACCGGGGGCGATGTTGAAGAAACCGGTGCCGGCGGTGCCGCTGCCGATTTCGTCTTCGGTGGCTTCACGCACACCGGCCACGCCCAGCTTGAGCCGCAGTGCGATGCCGGCCAGCGGATGGTTGCCGTCCAGCACCACGTGTTCGGGGTAGATTTCGGCCACGGTGTACAGACCTTCGCGCGGCAGCTCGGGGCTCAGGCCTTCGGGCAGGGCGGCGCCGTCGAAGCTCATACCGGCTTCCAGCACATCGGGGAACAGCGCACGCGGTTCCAGAAAGATCAGCTGGTCATTGAAGTCGCCAAAGGCTTCCTCGGGCTCGAGGTGCAGCTCCAGCACATCGCCAGCCACATGGCCTTGCAGGGCCTCTTCGACTTTTTTCAGCAGATCATCGCCGCCGACCAGAAATTCGACCGGTTCGTTGAGTACGTCCAGGTCTTCGCCAAGGGTGTCTTTGAGCGTCCAGGTCAGAGCGACGACGCATTGTTGTGTGATTTCCATACGAGAATTGTCGCAGTTTAGGCAGTTGTTTTAAAACCCAAGGATTTTGATGGACGTCACCCAAATATTGCCTTTGCTGGGCGACCTGAGCCCGCAGCAATTCATGCAGCGCTACTGGCAGAAGAAGCCCCTGCTGATCCGCCAGGCCATACCCGGCTTCCAGGCCCTGCTGGACCGCAGCGCGCTGTTTGCGCTGGCCGAACAAGAAGAAGTCGAGTCGCGCCTGATCACGCAGGCCGGCACCGGCTGGAAGCTGAAGAACGGCCCGCTGCCACGCCGCGCCTTGCCGCCGTTGAAGACCCCCGGCTGGACCCTGCTGGTACAGGGCGTGGACACGCATGCGGCTACCGTGCACGAACTGTTGCAACAGTTTCGCTTTGTGCCGGATGTGCGGCTGGACGACGTGATGGTCAGCTTCGCTACTGACGGCGGCGGCGTGGGGCCGCACTTCGACAGCTACGACGTATTCCTGCTGCAAGCCCACGGGCAACGCCGCTGGCGCATCGGGCGGCAAAAGGATTTGAGTCTGGTGGAGGGAGCGCCGCTGAAGATTCTGGCCAACTTCGAGCCCGAGCAAGAGTTCGTGCTGGAGCCGGGCGACATGCTGTACCTGCCGCCGCGCTACGCCCACGACGGTGTCGCGGTCGGCGAATGCATGACCTATTCCATCGGTTTTCGGGCGCCGCGCCGCAGCGAACTGGCCCGCGAGCTGATGCAGCGCATGGCCGAGGAGGCCGAGGATGTGGTCGGCGAGGCCTTGTACAGCGATGCCGGGCAGCCGGCGGTGGAGCATCCGGGCGCAATTCCCGCATCTTTACAAGACTTTGCACAGACCGCTTTGACGGCTTTGCTGGACGATCCTACGGCGCTGCAATGTGCTTTGGGCGAGGTGCTGACCGAGCCCAAGGCCCAGGTCTGGTTCGAGTCGCAAGAGCCGCCCGCCAGCCTGGACCAGGTGGCGCTGGACCCGCGCACCCGCATGTTCTACGATGCCCACCACGTGTTCATCAATGGCGAAAGCTACCGCGCCGCCGGCCGCGACGCCACCTTGATGCGCCGCCTCGCCGATGCGCGGAAACTGGGCCCCAAGGAGCTGGCCCGCGCCAGTGCAGATGCGCGGTCTTTGCTGCTGTCATGGTGTGCGTCCGGCTGGGTGCACGCGCACTGAAAAGGTGTTCTATGGACGACTCGCAAACCCCTTCTGAAGCACCACCCCGGCCCACGGGGCGCTTCCAGGGCCGGGTGGAATTTCAGCAGCGGGTGCGCGATGCTTTCGCCTGTGCGGCCCACGAGGGCTGGCGCGAAATCGTCATCTGCGATCCCAACTTTGAAGATTGGCCTTTGGGCGAGCGGGCGGTGGTCGAATCCCTGCAAGCCTGGGCCCGGCCCGGCCGCCAGTTCACGATGCTGGCCATCGCCTACGACGAGGTGGTGCGGCGCCATGCGCGGTTTGCGGTCTGGCGGACCACCTGGTCGCATCTGGTGGACTGCCGCTCGTGCCGGCAGGCCAGCCCGCAGGATCTGCCTAGCGCGCTTTGGAGTCCGGCTTGGGCCATGCGCCGGCTGGACCTGGAACGCAGCGATGGCATCTGCGGCGACGAGCCCCAACGGCGCCTGCTGCTGCGGCAAAGCATCGACGAATGGCTGCGCAAAAGCAGCCCGGCGTTCCCGGCCTCCATCCTCGGTTTGTGAGCTTGCCTGTTGCTTTTACGCCCTAGGGTTTTTAAGCATTGCCAAAGAAGAAGCTTATAATCGAGGGCTGAGTTGAAAGAGCTCGAGTGCTTTCACTCGGTCGCATACGCATCCGTGTGATGCCGACGATTTCCGGAAATTGTTTTCCCCTACCTCTTAAGGAATTTTGTAATGAACAAATCGCTTGTACTCGCAGCTCTGATGGCTGCTGTTGCTTTGGCTGCTTGCGGCAAAAAAGAAGAACCAGCTCCTGCACCAGCACCTGCGGTTGAAGCACCTGCTGCTGCACCAGCACCCGCACCTGCTGAAGCTCCTGCAGCTGCACCAGCTGCTGACGCTTCTGCTCCAGCTGCCGACGCAGCTGCTGCAGCCGCTGCTGCTGCTGCCAGCGCCGCTTCGAAGTAATCTTTACTCGATGCATTAAAAGCCACCGCAAGGTGGCTTTTTTTATGGCCAATCGCCAATGGCCGTACAGAGCTTCAAGTCTGTACGGCCATTTTCATGGCCGTGGGTTTACAGACCGAGCCCGGCGCCAGCACCCATCAAGGTGGCAACGCCCATGATCGCAAAGATGGCTGCTGCGATGCGGTGCACCAGCTGGGTTGGCAGGCGTTGCGCGATCCGGTCGCCCAGGATTACGGCGGGCACATTGGCCAGCATCATGCCCAGGGTAGTGCCGGCGACCACCAGGAAGAACGAGTGGTATTTGGCGGCCAGCGCAACGGTGGCGAACTGGGTCTTGTCGCCCATTTCGGCCAGGAAGAACGCGACCAGCGTGGTGCCGAATACGCCAAAGCGGGCGAGCTTGGCGTCTTCTTCCTCAAACTTGTCGGGCACCAGGGTCCAGGCGGCCATGGCCAGGAAGGAAATGCCCAATACCCAGCGCAGGGTCTCGGGGCCGACCAGTGAGGTGATCCAGGAGCCGAGTGCGCCCGCGAAGGCATGGTTGGCCAAAGTCGCGACCAGGATGGCGCCGATGATGGGCCAGGGCCGTTGGAACTTGGCCGCCAGAATGAAGGCGAGGAGTTGGGTTTTGTCGCCGATTTCGGCCAGTGCGACGATGCCGGTAGAGACGAAGAATGCTTCCATGGGGTTCTTTATATATTGGCCGGAATCCAAAACGATTGACCACAACGCTCCCCGGCCATTCCGAAGGCATTATGGTCAAAGGTCTTGCCAAGCTTTCAATATGAACCGCTTGCACCATAGCCTTTCGGCCAAGTATGTTGATACAAGCCCCGTCTTGAGACGGGCGGCTACTCCCCAGTGACCCATCGATGATAACCCAAAATCCAAGGGTAATTACCAGGGTATGTCTCTCTAAACTGCGACCGCCAGCCAGTCGGTGCCCGTGGCGGCCTCTGCAACGCCGAGGGTGAGTCCGCTGCAACCCACGGCTGCTGCCAGAGCCGCCAATGCCAGCTCTGGCCGGTTGTTCTGTTCGCTCAGGTGCGCGGCCATGATGTGGCGCAGGCCGCCGTCCACCAGGGCCTGGGCGATCTCGGCGGCGGCCTGGTTGGCCAGGTGGCCGTACATACCGCCCACGCGCTGTTTCAAGAAGGCGGGGTAGCGCGACGCGGCCAGCAGCTCGGTGTCGTGGTTGCATTCCAGCAGCATGGCCTGGCAGCCCATCAGCTGCTGCAGCACATGGGGCGTGGCGTGGCCCAGGTCAGTGAGTATGCCCAGCTGGGCATCGCCGCTGCGGCAACACAGCTGCAGTGGCTCGCGCGCATCGTGAGGCACGGTGAATGGCGTCAGCTGCAGGCCACCCACGTCGATTGCGCTGGTATCGCGGGCAATGTGGAGCAAGCCGTCCCAGTCGTGCGGACCGATGGCAGCTTGCGTGCCGTGGCTCATCCACACCGGGATGCGGTGCCGCAGCGCCCACTGCGGCGCGCAGCCGACGTGGTCGCCGTGTTCGTGGGTGATGAAGATGGCATCGATCTGCGAGGCCTGCAGGCCTGCCAATGCCAGCCGCTGGTCAAGCTGCTTCTGGCCGAAGCCGCAATCGACCAGCAGCCGGGTGGTATGACCGCCGTGCTGGGCTTCCACCACGGTGCCGTTGCCCGCGCTGCCGCTGCCCAGGCTTTTGAAGCGAAGCACCTGGGAAGCGGTGGTTACTTCAGATCGTCGGCGATGATCTTGACGATGCGCTGGGCATTGGCCGAGGACTCGGGGGCGCCGCTGGCATTCAGCACCGAGACGGTGGTGGATTCGCCCGCGCTGACCACGGCGATGCGGTATTGCAGCGGCGGTGTGACGTTTTCCCTGCTGAACAGCTTGCTGAAGAAGCCGGGTTCCTTCTTGTCTGCATTCGGCGCCACATAGCGCACGAAATACGTGCCTTTGCTTCGGTCGCGGTCTTCCACGGTGAAGCCGGTGCGGTCCAGGGTCAGGCCCACACGACGCCAGGCGCGGTCGAAGCCATCGTCCATTTGGACCACGGGCTGGTTGTTGATGGTGGTCGCGCGGGCACCGGATTTGGCGGTTTCGGGCAGCAGCGCGGTCTTCACGTCGTCGCTAGGTACGCCGAGCTTGAGCATCAGGCGGCGCAGGAACTCGACTTCCAGCTCGGGGTCGGTAGGGCGCGGTTGCCAGATAGTCTGGTCCTTGGCCTGGTTGGTGTAGACCTCGATCATGCCGCGGTGGCTGATGTAGATCTCGGTGCCGCCGGATGCATTGCGCTCCAGGCGGGTGCGGAACTTGTCGCGTTCGCCGGTCGAGTACAGCGACTCAAACACCTTGCCCAGGGTGCTGCGGATGATGTCCTGCGGCAGCTTGGCGCGGTTTTCGGCCCAGTCGGTTTCCATGATGCCCAGGCTGGCCTGGTCTTCGGTTAGCAAGAAGCCGTTTTGTTGCCAGAAGTCGCGCACCGGCCCCCACAGTTGGTCGGCCGGACGGTTGATGACCAGCCAGCGCTGCGTACCCGCGCGTTCGATGCGGATGTCGCCCAGCGAGGAGGCGGCGGTAGGCGTTGCGGCGGCGACCTGGCCCACTTTGTAGTTGCTGGCGGTGATGGGGGCGCCGGGCACCACATAGCGCGAGTCGCGGGTCAGCTGCGTCAGGTCGGGTGGTACGTCAAGTGACGGGCCGGTTTTGGCGCCTGCGCTTTTGTAGTCGATTTTCTCGCCGTCCATGATCGTGCAGGCGCCGAGAGTCAGCGTCAATCCCAGCAATCCAACTCGTGCAATATGGTTCACGTATCGTTCCTAAAAAATAGTATTTAGACCAGGCCGCCGCTGCGCAGCGCGTCTTTGACGGTGGCCTGGAGGTGGGTGGACAGCTGCGTCATCGGCAGGCGCAGCGCCGGGCCGCACAAGCCCATTTCGGCCATCGCCCATTTCACCGGGATAGGGTTGGCTTCGACGAACAGGTTTTTGTGCACCGGCATCAGCTGGCGCTGGATTTCCATGGCGCGACGGACGTTGCCTGCAATCGCGGCCACGCAGAGTTCGTGCATCAGGCGCGGCGCCACATTGGCGGTCACGCTGATATTGCCTTGGCCGCCGCACAGCATCAGCGCCACGGCGGTTGGGTCATCACCCGAGTACACGGCAAAGCCCTGGGGCACATCGCGGATCAGCCACTGCGCGCGCTCAATATTGCCGGTGGCTTCCTTGATGCCGACGATGCCGGGCACCTGGGCTAGGCGCAGCACGGTGTCGTGCAGCATATCGGCGACCGAGCGGCCGGGGACGTTGTACAGCACCATGGGCAGATCGACCGTTTCGGCGATGGCCTTGAAGTGCTGGTACTGGCCTTCTTGCGTGGGCTTGTTGTAGTAGGGCACGACCTGCAGATGGCAGTCGGCGCCCACGCTCTTGGCGAAGCGGGTGAGCTCGATGGCTTCGGAGGTGGAATTGGCACCGCAGCCGGCCATGATGGGCACCCGGCCTTTGGCTTGCTCGACCGACACGCGGATGATCTCGCAGTGCTCTTCGATGTTGACCGTCGGCGATTCGCCGGTGGTGCCGACCACGCCTATGCAGTCCGTGCCCTCGGCGATATGCCAGTCGATCAATGTGCGCAGGGTGGGGTAGTCCACGCTGCCGTCTTCAAGCATGGGCGTTACAAGCGCCACGATGCTGCCGGTAATGGGTGTCATGTCCGCAGTCTCAAACGGGAAAACGGCCATTCTAACGAGAGCGTGTATCGGGTATTCGATAGGCCTTTGCGTTCAAAAATGGCACTGAAAGACCAGATTGCTATTGATTTAATAGCTGCTTGCGCAGATAGACAGTGCGCTAGAGGCCGATTTTGTTCAAAAACAAGCCCACAGCTGGTCGGCCAGCGCCACCAGGAACTCGGGCCGGGTGTAGAGCGCAAAGACGCCGGCTAGCGCCGCCAGGGCGACACACCAGACTAAGGGCTTGGTGGCGCGGCGCATGCTGTCAGGCCGCTTGCGGCGCAGTGCGCGCGCGCTGGATCGGCGCTTCCTTGACCGGCAGATTGACCAGCCCGGCGAACACCCCCAGGGCAATCGCGATGTACCAGACCAGGTCGTAGTTGCCATTGCGGTCGTACAGGAAGCCGCCCAGCCACACGCCCATGAACGAGCCGATTTGGTGGCTCAGGAACACAAAGCCGCTGAGCATAGACATATGCTGGATGCCAAAAATCTGCGCCAGCGCCGCATTGGTCGGCGGCACGGTGGACAGCCACAGCACGCCCATGGTCGCGGCAAAGATGTAGACGCTGGTGGGCGACAGCGGCGCCAGCAGGAAGACGCTGATCACCACCGCGCGGGCAAAGTAGATGAAGGCCAGGATGTTCTTTTTCTGCATCCGCTGCCCCAGCGAGCCGGCCGCGTAGGTGCCGAGCACATTGAACAGGCCGATCAGCGCCAGCGCGTAGCTGGCCACCTGGGGCGACAAGCCTTTGTCGCGCAAATAGCTGGGCATGTGCACGCCAATGAACACCACCTGGAAGCCGCAGACGAAATAGCCGGCCATCAACAGCTGGAAGCTTGGGTACTTGAAGGCCTCTTTCAGCGCTTCGCCAATTGTCTGTTCGCGCCGCACCGGCTGGCCGGCGCCAAAGTTCGGTTCGCGCAGGCCCCAGGCCAGCGGCACGATCAGCATTGCGGCCGCGCCCAGCACCACCAGTGCCTGCTGCCAGCCCAGCTGGCTAATCAACAGACCCTCGGTCGGCACCATCAAGAACTGGCCGAACGAGCCGGCCGCCGCGGCAATGCCCATGGCCCAGGAGCGCTTGTCGGCCGCCACATTGCGCCCGATCACGCCATAGACCACCGCATAGGTGGTGCCGGCCTGGGCCATGCCCAGCAGCACGCCGGCACTCAGGGTGAACAAAAACGGCGTGGGCGCGTAGGCCATGCCGACCAGGCCCAGTGCGTACAGCACGGCGCCAGCGACCATCACCCGGAAGGCGCCCAGCTTGTCGGCCAGCATGCCGGCAAACACGCCGCTGATGCCCCAGGCCAGGTTCTGGATGGCGATGGCAAACGCAAAGGTTTCGCGGGTCCAGCCCTGGGCCTGGGTGATGGGCTGCAGCCATAGGCCAAAGCCGTGGCGTATGCCCATGGACAGCGTGACGATGGCACCGCCGCAGATCAGCAGTTGGGCAAGTGAAAGAGAGGGGGAGGGACGGTTCATCCTCTGACTGTAGCCAATTTGCCGGCTATAGGCAGTAAGGCTGTGGTTGTATCCAGTGTTTGCTGCCACAAACCACTACAATCCGCGCCTATGGCAACCCAAAACCCCGTCACCCCTGCATATTCCGAAAGCTCGATCCGCGTACTGAAAGGCCTGGAGCCCGTCAAGCAGCGCCCGGGCATGTACACCCGCACCGACAACCCCTTGCACGTCATCCAGGAAGTGCTGGATAACGCGGCCGACGAAGCCTTGGCCGGCCATGGCAAGAAGATCCGGGTCACGCTATTCCTGGACGGCTCGGTCGGTATCGAAGACGAAGGCCGCGGCATTCCGTTCGGCATGCACCCCGAAGAAAACGCTCCGGTGATCGAGCTGGTGTTTACCCGCCTGCACGCGGGCGGCAAGTTCGACAAGGGCAAAGGCGGCGCTTACAGCTTCTCCGGCGGCCTGCACGGCGTGGGCGTCAGCGTGACGAATGCGCTGGCGCTGCGGCTGGAGGCCATCTCGTACCGCGAAGGCTCGGCCGCTAAGCTGGTGTTTGCCGGTGGCGACGTGGTCGAGCCGCTGCAGGTGCGCAAGGCCGAGGCCGGTGACCGCAAGTCCGGCACCAGCGTGCGCGTCTGGCCGGATCCCAAATACTTCGAAGCCGTGGCCTTGCCCATGGCCGAGCTCACCCATCTGCTGCGCAGCAAGGCGGTGCTGATGCCCGGCGTCACCGTCACCTTGACTGTCGAGAAGACCAAGGATGTGCAGACCTGGTTGTACAAGGGCGGCCTGCGTGACTACCTGACCCAGACGCTGAATGGCGAGCTGGTGATTCCGATGTTTGAGGGCGAGGGTTTTGCCGACAACGGCCACGAAACCTTTGCCGAAGGCGAGGGCGCGCAATGGTGCGTGGCCTTTACCGAAGACGGCGCACCGGTGCGCGAGAGCTATGTGAACTTGATTCCCACCACGGTGGGCGGTACCCATGAACTGGGTTTGCGCGACGGCCTGTTCACCGCGGTAAAGAGCTTCATCGAGCTGCATTCGCTGCTGCCCAAGGGCGTCAAGCTGTTGCCCGAAGACGTGTTTGCGCGCGCCAGCTTTGTGCTTAGCGCCAAGGTGCTGGACCCGCAATTCCAGGGCCAGATCAAGGAACGGTTGAATTCGCGCGATGCGGTGCGCCTGGTGTCCAGCTTCGTGCGGCCGGCGCTGGAGTTGTGGCTGAACCACCATGTGGAATACGGCAAAAAGTTGGCCGAGCTGGCCATCAAGGCTGCCCAGTACCGGCAGAAAGCCGGGCAAAAGGTCGAAAAGCGCAAGGGCTCGGGCGTGGCCGTGCTGCCCGGCAAGCTGACCGACTGCGAAAGCCGCGACTTGGCGCAGAACGAGGTGTTCCTGGTCGAGGGCGATTCCGCCGGCGGTAGCGCCAAGATGGGCCGCAACAAGGAAAGCCAGGCCATCCTGCCGCTGCGCGGCAAGGTGTTGAACACCTGGGAGGTCGAGCGCGACCGGCTGTTTGCGAATACCGAAATCCACGATATCTCGGTGGCCATCGGTGTCGATCCGCATGGGCCGAACGACACGCCCGACCTCAGCGGTCTGCGCTACGGCAAGATCTGCATCCTCAGCGATGCGGACGTAGATGGATCGCACATACAGGTGCTGCTGCTGACCCTGTTCTTCCGCCATTTCCCCAAGCTGATCGAGGCCGGCCATGTGTTTGTGGCGCGACCACCGCTGTTCCGGGTCGACGCGCCTGCCCGCGGCAAGAAACCGGCCTCCAAAGCCTATGCGCTGGACGAAGGCGAACGTACCGCCATCCTGGACAAGCTGCGCAAGGAAGGCGTGCGCGAAGGCGCCTGGAGCATCAGCCGCTTCAAAGGCCTGGGCGAGATGAATGCCGAACAGCTGTGGGACACCACCTTGAACCCGGATACACGCCGCCTGTTGCCGGTTCAGCTGGGGAATGTTAACTTCGCACAAACCGAGAACCTGATCACCAAGCTGATGGGCAAGGGCGAGGCTTCGTCGCGCCGGGAACTCATGGAGCTGCATGGCGATGCGGTGGAGATCGATGTCTAGCTGCTTAGCAGCCTTGGGTTGAGTTGTGAAAATTATGAATAAAACTGGCCTCTGGCGCAGATTCTGTATAGGCTTTGCGCTATTAATAGTGCAGCAATGGGCGTGTGCGGACGTATGGGGCTATATCGACACCCAGGGCGTGGCGCATTTCGCCAGCGAGCGGGTGGACGAGCGTTACGAGCTGTTCTACCAGGGCGACGAGAGCTTTGACACCACCCAGGGCGTGAAAGCCGCCGCCGCGCAAACACCTGCCGCGCCCGGCGCACCTCCCAAGCTGCTGGCGTTTTTCGATATTTCGCCCAGCTACAAGCTGGTGAAACACCATCTGCTCGAGGCCTCCAACAAGCTCAGCATTGACTATGAGCTGCTGCAGGCCTTGATCGTGGCCGAGTCCGGCTTCAACAGCACGGCGGTATCGCCCAAGGGCGCGGTCGGCCTGATGCAAATCATGCCGGCCACCGCCGAACGCTACGGCCTGGTGGGCGACCCGAAGAACAGCATCGAACAAAAGCTCACCGACCCCAAGACCAATATCCGCATCGGCTCGCGCTACCTGAGCGACCTGATCCGCATGTTCCCCGGCCAGCTGGACCTGGCCGTGGCCTCGTACAACGCCGGCGAAGGCGCGGTGCAGCGCGCGGGCAACCGGATTCCCAATTACAAAGAAACCCAGGCCTACGTCAAAACCGTGCTGCAGCTCTATAACGGGCTGAAGCCGCCGGTGGAGCAGCGCCGCCAGCCTACGCGGGTGCGCATGGAGCTGTCTGGTGGGGCTGTTGGTCGCGGCAATATGCCGTCCAGCAGCCAGCCTGTGCTGGTGGGCCTGCCCTGAATCCCGTCTGCTCCACAGCTGTCTGATCCGTCTGCGCGGCAGACAGCCGCTGCCTCCCATTCCCATTTTTTGCACTGAAGTTTTTGTTCCATGAACGACCAACCCGAACTGGACCTGCCTCCCAATCCACCCGGCGAGCCGCCCCTGCCTCCCGTTGATGAAGCGATCCCGCTGGCCGCCGATGGCGACGATGCTCTGAGCCTGGCCAGTTACGCCCAGCGCGCCTAC
This sequence comes from Rhodoferax sp. OV413, assembly GCF_900104385.1. Lineage (GTDB taxonomy): Bacteria > Pseudomonadota > Gammaproteobacteria > Burkholderiales > Burkholderiaceae_C > Rhodoferax_B. The sequence continues at coordinate 16,054 of NZ_FNJA01000011.1, forward strand.
CTCGAATACGCGCTGAGCGTGGTCAAGGGCCGGGCCATCCCGGACGTGACCGACGGCCAGAAGCCGGTGCAGCGGCGCATCCTGTACGCGATGTCGCGCATGGGCCTGGGCTTTGGCGGCGCGAATGGCGCCACCGGTGCCAAGCCGGTGAAGAGCGCCCGTGTCGTCGGCGATGTGCTGGGTAAATACCATCCGCACGGTGACCAGGCCGCTTACGACGCCATGGTGCGCATGGCGCAGGATTTCAGCCAGCGCTACCCGCTGATCGACGGCCAGGGCAACTTCGGCAGCCGTGACGGCGATGGCGCAGCCGCAATGCGCTACACCGAAGCCCGCCTGTCGCGCATCACTACCTTGTTGCTCGACGAGCTGGACGAAGGCACGGTCGACTTTGTGCCCAATTACGACGGCTCTTTTGAAGAGCCGCAACAACTGCCGGCACGCCTGCCGTTCAACCTGCTGAATGGCGCCAGCGGCATCGCCGTGGGCCTGGCGACCGAAATCCCCAGCCACAACCTGCGCGAGATCGCCGATGCCTGCGTGGCGCTGATCAAGACGCCGCAGCTGAGCGACGAAGAACTGTTTGCCATCGTGCCCGGCCCCGACTATCCGGGCGGCGGCCAGATCATCAGCAGCGCCGCCGACATCGCCGACGCCTACCGTACCGGCCGCGGTTCGTTGAAGGTGCGCGCGCGCTGGAAGATAGAAGACCTGGCGCGCGGCCAGTGGCAGCTGGTGGTGAACGAGCTGCCGCCCGGCGTCAGCACCCAGCGCGTGCTGGAAGAAATCGAAGAACTCACCAACCCACGCATCAAGGCCGGCAAGAAGGCGTTGAGCCTGGAGCAGACGCAGCTGAAGGCTTCGGTGTTGTCGGTGCTGGACGTGGTACGCGACGAGTCGAACAAGGACGCGGCCGTGCGCCTGGTGTTCGAACCCAAGACCAGCCGTATCGAGCAGCAGGAGCTGATCACCGCGCTGCTGGCCCACACCAGCCTGGAAACCTCGGCGCCAATCAATCTGACCATGATCGGCCTGGACGGCCGACCGATGCAGAAGGCCATGCGCCAGATGCTGCAGGAATGGATAGCCTTCCGCCAGACCACGCTGCAGCGCCGCTCACGGCACCGGCTGGACAAAGTACTGGCGCGCATCCACATCCTGGAAGGCCGGCACCTGGTGCTGCTCAATATCGACGAGGTCATCGCCATCATCCGCCAGGCCGACGAGCCCAAGGCGGCGCTGATAGAGCGTTTCAAGCTCAGTGAGATCCAGGCCGAAGACATTCTGGAAATCCGCCTGCGCCAACTGGCCCGGCTGGAAGCCATCAAGATCGAGCAGGAGCTGAAAAACCTGCGCGAAGAGCAGGCCAAGCTGGAAGACATCCTGGCCAATCCGGCCGTGCTGCGCCGCCTGATGGTGAAGGAAATCGAAGCCGACGCCAAGCTGTTTGCCGACGCGCGCCGCACCCTGATCCAGGCCGAAAAGCGCGCGGTGGTCGAAGTCAAAGTGGTCGATGAGCCCGTCACCGTGGTGGTGTCGCAAAAAGGCTGGGTGCGGGCACAAAAAGGCTGGGCCAAGGACCGGGCCGCAAATGGCACGCCCGAGTACAGCTTCAAATCAGGCGACGCGCTGTACGGCACCTTTGAGTGCCGTAGCGTCGACACCCTGCTGGTATTTGGCACCGCCAAGGACAAGGTCGGCCGCGTCTACACCGTACCCGTGGCATCGCTGCCCGGCGCGCGCGGCGACGGCCAGCCGGTGACCACGCTGATCGAGCTGGAAACCGGCACCCAGGTGGCGCATTATTTTGCCGGCCCGGGCAATGCCACCTTGCTGCTGTCCAGTTCGGGCGGCTACGGGTTTTTGGCGACGGTGGACGACATGCTGTCGCGCCAAAAAGGCGGCAAGGCCTTCATTACCGTGGGCGAGGGCGAAACGGTGAACCCGCCGTCGCATGCCAACGGTGGTGGCGGTGGCCAGCCGGTGCCGCCGGCAACCCATGTGGCCTGCGCATCGGCCGGCGGGCGGATTCTGACCTTCGAGATCACCGAGCTGAAGAACCAGCCCAAGGGTGGCCGCGGCCTGATGCTGATCGACCTGGAAGACAAAGACGTGCTGGCCGGCGCCGCGGCCTACACCCGCAGCATCCGCATCGACGGCATTGGCCGGGGTGCCAAGCCACGTACCGAAACCCTGGAGATCCGCAGCTTGAACAATGCGCGCGCTGTACGGGGCCGCAAGGGCAAATTGGCCGACCTGGGCTTCAAGCCGAATGCGGTGTTGCGACTGGAGTAGTTCGCATTAGCTTTTGTATACATAAGCTGACTTCTCCGGTGTGAATCTGTCACAATTTGTTGAGAGACAAATTCCGTGCACCACAAGGAGAAATCATGAACTTCAGCAATCTGCGGGTGGCTGCCAAGCTCTGGCTGGCAGTCGGGGTGATCGTTACGACGCTGCTGGTTCTGGTCGGCTTGGTGAGCTTCAGGCTCGCCAAGCTGGAAGCAGAAAGCTCGGCAGAACAAAGCGCCATGGTCCAGCGGGTCATGCAGTCGACCAAGTGGTCGGGGCTGACGGCACTGAATGCCGTGCGGGCGGAAGCCTCCCTGCTGAGCACCGACCCGGTGGTGGCGTCCACCTTCAAGGACCCGACTACGGCCACCAGTGCCCAGATCACGGAAATCCAGAAGAGCATTGCCGACAGTGCTTTGAGCGATGCTGACAAAGCGCAGCTGGAAAAAATTGCCACCAGCCGCAAGCTGGTGCTGGACAGCCGGGCCCGGGCCCAGCAGCTGAAGAAAGATGGCAAGGCCGAGGAAGCCCTGGCGCTGTTGCAGGGCGAGGTCAAGTCGGCCGTCACCGCTTACCTGGGGGAGCAGCGCAAGTTTGTGGAGATGCAGGAGCAGTCCTTGCGCCAGTCCGAGGTCGATGCCAAGGACGGCCGTGCCCTGCTGTTTAACTTGGTGAGCGCAGGGCTGGCGCTGCTGGTGCTGTGTGTGCTGGCCGGGGCCTACTGGCTGATCCGCAGCATCCAGCAGCCATTGGAGCAGGCCAATTCGGCCGCGGCGCTGATTGCCGAGGGCGATCTCAGCATGCAGCTGGAGTCGGCGCGCAAAGACGAATTTGGTGATCTGCTGCGTTCCCTGGGCTCGATGAGCAGTTCGCTGGGGCGCATGGTGCACCAGGTGCGCGAAAGTACCGACAGCATCGCCACCGCCAGTGCCGAGATCGCCAGCGGCAACAACGACCTGGCGGCGCGCACCGAGCAGACTGCCAGCAACCTGCAAGAAACTGCGGCGTCCATGGACAACCTGACCCAGACCGTGCGCCAAAGTGCCGACAACGCCCACCAGGCCAGCACCCTGGCGGCCAGCGCCTCCAGCGTGGCGCAAAAGGGCGGCGATGTGGTCAAGCAGGTGGTGGTCACTATGGAAGAGATCAACGCCAGCAGCACCAAGATTTCAGACATCATCGGTGTGATCGACGGCATTGCGTTCCAGACCAATATCCTGGCATTGAACGCCGCGGTGGAAGCCGCCCGCGCGGGCGAGCAGGGCCGCGGCTTTGCAGTGGTGGCCAGCGAGGTGCGCAGCCTCGCGCAGCGCAGCGCCCAGGCGGCCAAGGAGATCAAGGGCTTGATCGGCACCTCGGTCGAGAAAGTCGAGTCCGGCGCCCGGCTGGTGGCCGAAGCCGGTACCACCATGACCGACATCATGCAGTCGGTGAAGCGCGTCACCGATATCGTGGGTGAGATTTCCGCTGCTGCCACCGAGCAAAGCTCGGGCATCGGCGAGATCAACCGTGCGGTGGTGAACCTGGACCAGATGACGCAGCAGAACTCGGCCTTGGTCGAGGAAAGCGCGGCCGCCGCCAGCAGCATGCGCGAGCAGGCCACGCAGCTGGCTGCAGCGGTGTCGGTGTTTAAAGTGCACAGCTCCATGCGCAGCGCGCCGGTCCACCGGCCTGCAGCGAGTGTGAAGAAGGCGGTTGCGCCGGTGTCCAAGCCCGTTGCGGCGCCCGCCATCAAGCATGCACCAGTGGCGGCGGTGAAGCGCACTCCGGTAGCCGCTCCGGCGCGGCCAGCTGCAACCGGCCCCGTGGCCCGTTCGCTGGCGGCACCGACGGCCAAGGCCAAACCCGCTGCCGTACCCGCCGGAGGCGAAGGCGAGTGGGAAAGCTTCTAAGCAAGCCGCTGTTTTAAGCGGGTCGCTTGAGTGGCTGCTTAGCCGACTTCGGCGATCAGGTCGATTTCCACGCAGCAGCCCATAGGCACCTGGGCCACGCCGAAGGCGCTGCGCGCATGGGCGCCTACGTCTTTGCCAAACACCTCGGCAAATAGCTCGCTGGCGCCATTGGTCACCAGATGCTGCTCGGTGTAATCGGACGTCGAATTGACCAGGGACATGAGCTTGACGATGCGGGTGATCTTGTTGAGGTCGCCCACGGCGGCATGCAAGGTACCCAGCAAGTCGATGGCGATGGCGCGGGCCGCGGCCGGGCCTTCGGCGGTCGTCATGTCTTTGCCGAACTGTCCGACCCAGGGTTTGCCGTCTTTCTTGGCCACGTGGCCGCTGAGGAACACCAGGTTGCCGGTGCGCACAAACGGCACATAGGCCGCCACGGGTACCGCTACGGGGGGCAGGGTGATATTCAGTTCTTTGAGTTTTGCGTACACGTCCATGGCGATTCCTTTTATAGATAAAAACGGCGGTTGCCGCATAGGGGTATTGCGCAAGCAGCTACTATTTCAATAGCAGATGCTGGCTGCAGCCTATTGCCACTGCATCGGCGGTGGCGACCAGTTGCTGGCTTGGCTTTGGCTTTGGGATTGAGACGAGGATGCATCACCGCTACGCTGGCTTTGGCTGGCATCGCCCGGGCGCTCCGGCGCTGCGGCCACTGGCTCCAGCGGCATCACCGTCACGGCCACGCTCAGGGTGTGGCTGGCGCCACCGTGGATCACGCCACGCATGGGCGACACATCGGAGTAGTCGCGCCCGGTGGCCAGGGTCACATAGTCTTCGCCCGGGGTGCGGTTATTGGTCGGGTCGAAGTCGCACCAGCCCAGGTCGCCGGTCTGGTCCGGCACATAGACCGAGGCCCATGCGTGCGAGGCGTCGCTGCCGATCAGCCGGGGTTGGCCTGGCGCCGGGTGGGTCAGCAAATAGCCGCTGACATAGCGCGCCGGCAAACCCATGGCGCGCAGGCAGGCGACCATGATGTGGGCGAAATCCTGGCACACGCCCTTGCGCAGCGCCAGTGCTTCAACGGCCGGGGTGTTGACCTCGGTGCTTTCCGACGAATAGGTGAAGTCGGTGTAGATGCGCTCCATCAGGTTCTGGGCTGCAGCCAGCAATGGCACGCCGGGGCCGAAGCTGGGCCGGGCGTAGGCCGCAAAGTCGGGATGGCGCGGTACATAAGGCGAGGCAAATACAAATTCGGCCGCGGCATTGAACTGGGCGCCGGCCCGGTAGCGAAAGCGTTCGCGCACCTGCTCCCAGGTCAGCGCGCTCTGGGCCCAGATGGGCTCGCTGGTGCGTACCAGGCTGCGGGCGACCACGCTCAGGTGTTCGTGAACCGCCTGCAGCGAGAAGAACGAACACAGGTTGCCGTATACGTCGAGCGACTGGGTCAGCTGGCTGGGCGTGGGGCCGATCTTCAGCGTATGACTCAGCAGCTGCTGGTGCGCCGTGCTGGGCGGGCGCAAATGCGCCACATGCTGCGCGGTTTCCACCGCAGGCTGGTAGGCGTAATGGGTTTCGTGGGTGATTTCTAGCTGCATGGCAAACCAACCTTAACACGACTTGTGCGGCGCCCCCAGGGCGGGGCAGCGGCCCCATATTTGGGCGCCGCGCAAGCTGAAACTCAGGCCCCCAGGCTCTTCTTTGCGTCCCGTGAATGGGTGAAGTAGGTGGCGCTGATTTCGTCGGACACTGCATACGCGCATTGCGTGCACTGCGCCAAAAGGTCGGTCAGCACCCGGTAGTTGCCCTGGGCGTCGACGCTGCAGAGTTCGGCCAGGTCCCAGTCGGCGGGGGACAGCACCCGGTTCGACATCGGGCTGAGCTCGCCGGGCGGGCTGCCCGCCAGCTTGGCCAGCCGGCCGCGCAAGGTGTGTGCAACCCAGGCCAGAGAGCGCGGGTTGTCGCGGTCCAGCACCAGCAGATCAACCAGCGCCGCCACGTCGCGGCTTTGCTGGTACTGCGAGTGGAAGGTAATGGTGCTGTCGAACAGCGCCACCATGGCCTCGAAGCCACCGGTATTGGCCAGCGAGCCGGCTTTGAAGCCGCGCGCCAGCGCGGTGGACAAGAAGCCCAGGCGCTCGATGTGCCGGCCGATGCTGAGCAGGCGCCAGCCGTCGTCGCGGGTCATGCGGTCGGTCTGTGCGCCGGTCATGGCGGCCAGGTGGGTGCTGGTGGCTTCCAGCACGCGCAGTGCTTCCATGGGCGAAAAGTCGCCGTCCTTGGCATTCTTGGCGCAGCGGCTGAAGAACTTGTCTTCGGCGCGCACGATCACGTTCCAGTGCTCTTGCGACAGTCGCTCGCGCAAGGTGGCGGCCGACTGTTTGATGGCCCGCAGGTTATAGCCCACGCTGGGCACGGCGGCCGGATCGGCCAGGCCGGCGATCAGCGAGCGCTCGAACACCCGGCGTGCCTGCAGCGGCGATGGCACGGCCGCCAGCACCAGGCCGTGGCGGGTGGCCATATCGTGCAGCCAGACCAGGAAAGGCGTCGAGGTCTGGTCTTCGCCGCTCAGGCCCTCGAGGGTGACGCGGGCCAGGCGCAGGCTGTTTTCGGTGCGCTCGGCATAGCGGCCCAGCCAGAATAGGTTTTCGGCGGCGCGGCTGGTGACGCGGTGGCTGCGCCGGGTGACCAGCTCGGGCGACAGGCTGGCCTGCAGCAAGGTGGTGCGGTCGACTTCGCCCTGGGTTTGCACCCACACGTCGGCACTGCTGCCGCCGCGCTGCATAGATGCCACGCTGTCACGCACATTGACCATGCGCGCTAGTCCGCCGGGCAATACCCGCCAGGACTGCGGCCCGTCGGACACGGCAAACACCCGCAGCATCATCGAGCGCGGGGCGATGCGCGCCGGCTGGTTTGGCTGCGCGCTCCAGGTCGGCATTTGCGACAGCGGCAGATAGGCTTGCACCGTGTATTCGTCGCCCTGGCGCAGGATGCGGCCCGCCCATTCGTCGAGTTCGCGGCGCGACAGGGTGCGGCCCAGCACTGCGTCAAAAGCCTGGCGGCTGGCCGCCCCCTGGTAGGTCGGCTTGATCACGCAGTTGGCCAGCTCGGGCAGGGCGGCTTCGGAAGCCGCGCGTTCGCCGCACCACCAGGTGGGCAGGGCGGGCAGCAGCAGTTCCTGGTTCAGCAAGTGCCGGGACAAAGCCGGCAGAAAGCCCAGCAGCGCCGGGGATTCCAGAAAGGCCGAACCTGGTGGGTTGGCCATCACCAGATTGCCGGCGCGGATTACCTGCATCAGGCCGGGAACTCCCAGGCGTGAGTCGGGCCGCAGTTCCAGCGGGTCTAGGAACTGGTCGTCCAGGCGCTTGAGCAGGCCGTGCACCGGCTCCAGGCCCTTCAGTGTCTTCAGGTACAGGCGCTGGTCGCGTACCGTCAGGTCGCTGCCTTCGACCAGGGTCAGGCCGAGGTAGCGGGCTAGGTAGGCGTGTTCGAAATAGGTTTCGTTGTAGGGGCCGGGGGTCAGCAGGGCGATGTGCGCATCCTTGCCGGCCGGGCTCATGCGCTTGAGGCCATCCACCAGGGCCCGGTAGGTCGCGGCCAGGCGTTGGATGTGCATGGCCTCAAACGCCTGCGGGAATAGCCGCGAGATCGACAGCCGGTTTTCCAGCAGATAGCCGAGTCCGGACGGGGCCTGGGTGCGCTGCGACACCACCCACCAGTTGCCGTCGGGCCCGCGGGCCAGGTCGAAGGCGGTGACGTGCAGATGCGTGCTGCCCAGGGGCTGCACGCCGTGCATGGAGCGCAGGTAGCCGGGGTGGCCTTGCACCAGGGCGGGCGGCAGCAAGCCGCGCGCCAGTAGCTGCTGCGGGCCGTAAATATCGGCCAACACCCGGTCGAGCACCTGCACCCGCTGCAGCACACCGGCCTCGATCTTTTGCCAGCTTTCGGGTGAGACGATCAGCGGGAACAGGTCGAGTGACCAGGGGCGCTGCGGGTTGTCGGCATCGGCGTAGACGTTGTAGGTTACGCCGTTGTCATGGATCTGGCGCTGCAGTTGCTCGGTGCGGTGGTTCAGGTCGGCAAAACCACTGGCACCCAGGTGTTCAAAGAACTGGTTCCATTCGGTGGCCAGCGGTGTGCGCTCGGCCGGCGGCTTGGGCAGCAGCCAGGTATCGGCCGGCCGCGACTGGCCCAGCAGCTCGTCAAAATGCCCGGCCATGGCCGGCCGGGCCAGCGCCAATGCGAGCGCGCGGGGGTCCTCCGAAGGCGGCATTTGAAAAGGGGGTAGGTTCAGGTTTTCCACGATTCACCCGATTGTCACATCAGATATGGACAACCCGGCGCGCACAAATACCGCTTCTCCCTCTCCAAGTGCAGGCCGCCGGTTGAGCGGCATGCCGCTCACCGCCGCAAGTCGAGGGTGAACGGAAACTCCCGGCTGCCCGGCACATTGATGGTTGCCGGCGGCACGCTCATCACGCCCGGCGTGTGGCCCATGCGGCTGAAGCGCGACAGGCGTCGGCTTTCGGCCGTGTAGGCATTTACCGGGAAGGTGTCGTAGCTCAAGCCACCGGGGTGGGTGACGAAATACTGGCAGCCACCGACCGAGTGCTTCATCCAGGTATCGACGATATCGAAGGTCAGCGGTGCGTGGATGCCGATGGTGGGGTGCAGTGCCGATGGCGGGTTCCAGGCGCGGTAACGCACGCCGGCTACGAACTCGCCGGTGGTGCCGGTGGGCTGCAGCGGAATCGCCCGGCCATTGCAGGTGACCACATAGCGGCTCTGGTTGAAGCCGGTGACGCGGACTTCCATGCGTTCCAGCGAGGAATCAACATAGCGGGCGGTGCCGCTGGAGGTGCTTTCCTCGCCCAGCACGTGCCAGGGTTCCAGCGCGTTGCGCAGGGTCAGCTCCATGCCGTGTGTCTTCACATCGCCAACCAGCGGGAAGCGGAACTCCAGGTGCGGGGAAAACCAGCTTTTGTCGAACGCGTAGCCGGCCATGTTCATCTCGGCGATGACATCGTTGAAGTCCATCTCGATGAAAGTCGGCAGCATGAAGCGGTCGTGCAGCTCGGTGCCCCAGCGGGTCGCGGGCGCCTGGTACGGCGTCTTCCAGAAGCGGGCCACCAGGGCGCGCAGCAGCAGTTGCTGGGCAATGCTCATGCGGGCGTGTGGCGGCATTTCGAACGCGCGGAACTCCAGCAGGCCCAGGCGGCCGGTGGCGCTGTCGGGCGAGTACATCTTGTCGATGGAGAACTCGCTGCGGTGGGTGTTGCCGGTGGCATCGATCAGGATGTTGCGCAGCGTGCGGTCGACGATCCACGGCGGCATCTCCTGGCCGTATTTCTCGCGGTTCTTGGCGACCTGCTCGACGGCGATTTCCAACTCGTACAGCTGGTCGTTACGGGCTTCGTCGACGCGGGGCGACTGGCTGGTTGGGCCGACGAACATGCCGCTGAACAAATAGCTCAGGGACGGGTGGTTGTGCCAGTAGACCAGCAGGCTGGTCAGCAGCTCCGGCTTGCGCAGGAACGGGCTCTCGGAAGGCGTGGCGCCACCCATCACAAAGTGGTTGCCACCGCCGGTGCCGATGTGGCGGCCGTCGGTCATGAACTTTTCGGCGCTCAGGCGCGATTCGAAGGCGGCGTTGTACAGGAACTCGGTGTTGTCCACCAGCTCGCCCCAGGTGGTCACGGGGTGCACGTTGACTTCGATGACGCCGGGGTCGGGGGTGACGGCCAGCAGCTTCAGGCGCGGGTCGCGCGGGGGCGGGTAGCCTTCGATGACCAGCTTGACGCCCAGTTGCTCGGCGGTGTTTTCAATCGCTGCCAGCAGCTCCAGGTAGTCTTCCAGCAGCTCCAGTGGCGGCATGAAGATATACAGCACGCCGGACTTGGTGCCGATGGCTTCGGCCTTGGGGCCGCTGGCGCGGCGCGGGTCGCGCACTTCGACGCACAAGGCGGTGCGGCCCACCCAGTAGGCCGACTCGTTGCGCGCCGGAGCGCGGGTGAAGCTGGCTGGCTCGGTTTGCAGCGGCGAATGGGCGCTGGCCAGCGGCGGGGTGTCGCCGATGGAACGGGCGGCGCCATCCTGGCGTTGGCGCAAGGCTTCGGGCTGTGGGTTGACGCCGGCCTGGTAGGGCAGGTTGGCGCGCTCGGTCAGCGTCGGAATCGAGTCTGCTGCCTTGCCCGGGCGCAGCGGGCCGCCCACGGCGGTGGCACTGCTGGTGAAGCCGGCAGCGCGCGCCGCTGCGCGGTTCGCGTAGCGGGCATACATCGAAGAGGATTCGGGCAGGCCATCGCGGGGTATGGACGGGTCTTGCTCGATCATGTAGGGGTAGTCGGCTTCGCTGACCCAGGGCAGCGAATCCAGCGGCAGGCGCAAGCCCATGGGCGAGTCGCCGGGCATCAGGTACATGCGCTCGTCGCGCAGGAACCAGGGGCCGGTGGTCCACACCGGGCCGGCCAGGCGCGGGCCATCGGCGGGCTTGACCGGCAGCACATAGCCGACCACCGCATCCAACTTTTGTTCGAAGACGCGGCGCAGACGCGCGCGTTCCATCTCGTCGCCGAGCTTGGAGTCGAACGGATCGACATTCACCGGCAGGCGGCGTTCGCGCCACAGGTAGTACCAGACGTCCTCGTGGCCGGGCAGGATGTAGTCGGTCTTCAGGCCCAGGTTTTGCGCCAGGCGTTCGGTGAAGCGGCGCGCGTCTTCGCTGGTGTAGTTCGATGCCACGCGCTCGTCGGCAAACAGGGCGGGGTTGCGCCACACGGGCTGGCCGTCGGCACGCCAGAAGATGTTCAGCGCCCAGCGTGGCAGTTGTTCGCCCGGGTACCACTTGCCCTGGCCGAAGTGCAGAAAGCCGCCCTGGCCATACTGGTCGCGTAGCTTTTGCACCAGCTCGGTGGCGAAGCCGCGCTTCGTGGGGCCGAGCGCGTCGGTATTCCATTCGGCTGCATCGCGGTCGTTCACCGCCACAAAGGTGGGCTCGCCGCCCATGGTCAGGCGTACGTCGCCAGCGACCAGTTCGTCGTCCACCTTGTGGCCCAGCACCTGGATGTCGGCCCATTGTTCGTCGGTATAGGGCTTGGTGACGCGTGGCGATTCGTACAGGCGCGTGACCTGCATGTGGTGTTCGAACTCGACCTCGGCCTTGTCCACGCCGCCTTCAATTGGTGCAGCGCTGGAGGGCTGGGGTGTGCAGGCCAGCGGGATGTGGCCTTCGCCTGCGAACAGGCCGGAGGTGGCGTCCAGGCCGACCCAGCCGGCGCCCGGCAGGAAGACTTCGCACCAGGCGTGCAGGTCGGTGAAGTCGACGGTAGTTCCGCTGGGGCCGTCGAGTGCTTTTACGTCGGGGGTCAGCTGGATCAGGTAGCCGGAGACGAAGCGCGCGGCCAGTCCGCAGTGGCGTAACAGTTGCACCAGCAGCCAGCCGGAATCGCGGCAGGAGCCACTGGCTTTTTCCAGCGTTTCTTCGGGCGTCTGCACGCCGGGTTCCATGCGGATCAGGTACTTGATGTCGTGCTGGATCTGCTGGTTGATAGCCACCAGGAAATCATTCGTCGGCTGGGTCTTCAGGTCGAGTTTGTCGAGGTAGGCCTGCACCATCGGTGTGGCCGGCTCGGTGACCAGATAGGGCGAGAGCTCTTCCTTCAGGCCTTCTTTGTACTGGAACGGGAAGTTCTGGGCCTCGGGCTCCAGGAAGTAGTCGAACGGGTTGTAGACCGCCATTTCGACCACCAGGTCGACGGTGACCTTGAATTCGGTGGTCTTCTCGGGGAACACCAGGCGGGCCTGGTAGTTGGCGAACGGGTCTTGCTGCCAGTTCACAAAATGGTTGGCGGGCTCGATCTTCAGCGAGTAAGAGATGACATTGCTGCGGCAGTGCGGTGCGGGACGGAGTCGAATGACTTGGGGGCCGAGGTTGACCGGTCGGTCGTACTTGTAGTGCGTAACGTGGTTCAGTGCGGCATGGATGGACATGTAGGTGTCTCTTGGAAGCTTCGAAAAAGATGTCCTAGCAACGCCAGGGACTGCACGCATACTAGCAAGTCCTGAGCCATGAAACATGACTAAGGCATGGCGACTTGGACATAACTTGATGCAAAACCTCTGGCCCTCGGAGATCAAACGTGTTGCCTGGCTAGCCCCTGGTTTGTTGGGCTGGCTGCTGGGCACTGCGCTGCAGGTGGCGCAGCCGGCCTTGTGGCCGCCCTGGGTTTATATAGGATTTGTGCTGCTAGCGCTGATTCTGATTGCGCTAGCAGCTATTAAAAGAATAGCTATTCGATTCCATCGCAGGCGCTGGCTGCCGGCTTTGCTCTGCGGTTTGCTGCTGGCCTGGGGATCGTGCGGTCTGCGCGCCGGCTATTTTTTGCAGACCGCGTTGGCGCCCGATCTGGAAGGACGCGACGTGGCCGTGGTTGGACTTGTCGCGGCCATGCCACAGCCCAGCGACACGGGGCTGCGGTTTCGCTTGCAGATCGAGTCGGCGCAGGTCGATGGCCAGCCGGTGGTGGTTCCACCGCGCATTGACCTGGCTTGGTACGGCGGCGTGCTGGCTTCGGGCTGGGGTGGCAGTGCGCAACTGCTGGAGTTGCAGCGCCAGCCCGATGCACTGCGCGCCGGCGAGCGCTGGCAAATGACGGTGCGCCTGAAGGCTCCGCATGGTGGCCGCAATCCGCATGGCTTCGACTTTGAACTCTGGCTGTGGGAGCAGGGCGTGCAGGCCACCGGCTACGTGCGCGCCGGCCCCAAGGATGCGGCTCCGCAGCGCTTGGCGCGCACCTGGCAGCACCCGGTGGAGCAGGCCCGCCAGGCGGTGCGCGATGCGATCTACCAGCAGGTGGCGGACCGGCGCCTGGCCGGGGTGCTGGCGGCGCTGGTGGTGGGCGACCAGGGCGCCATCGAACGCTGGTGGCTTACATTAAAGTTCTGCTCCGGGATGTCGTTGATTTATAAGGATTTTTTCACTTTCACAATTTTGGAGTGACATTAAAACCTTGCTCCAGTAAAAACTGATTGAAAACTGAAATGACATTAAAGTTCTGCTCTCGAAAACGCCTGTTGAAATTAGTGAGCCTCAGCGGTCGGAGCTGGCGCTCATAAATGCAAAACGCACCATGTAGGCGTGTAATCTGGGCGACGCTGCCAGTACATTCAGGCAACTGGTTGTCACGCAAGGGGCCACTCGGACATGAAAATCTCACGTGAAGAGCTTTATCGCCGGGTTTGGGCGACACCGGTTCGAACCCTGGCAAAAGAATTCGGCATTTCTGACGTAGGCCTGGCCAAGGTTTGCAGGAAGAATCACATACCGCTGCCGCCAGTTGGGCATTGGATGAAAGTACAGCATGGGAAGGCCGTGTCGCAGCCAGCACTGCCACCTTTAGAGGCCAAAGAATTGGTTTTTGAGGCGAATTCCAATCGATTCCATATGCCAGCCATGCCGGATGTGCAGGCCTTGGCCACCAAGGTCCCCGAGTTGGACTTCACGGTTCCTGACAAGGCAATAGACCTCGGGCCCATTGCCGCACAGACCCACAAAGCACTGTTGGCGGCCAAGCCTGACGCTCGTGGGTTGGTGGCCTGCGCTGGGTCTAGCGCATTCAATTGCGCGGTCAGTCCCGATTCGGTTTCTAGGACTGTTCGCATGCTGCACGCCATCGAAGTGGCATTGCCGCAGCTCAATGCCAGGCTGACCAGCGCGGGCGGCCACTCCCCATTGGTGGTCGAGTACGAGGGCACCACGGTCAGGATGCGGGTTATTGAGGCGTACACCCGGTCGGAAACCAAAGTGCAGAACAGCAAGTACGAATGGGACTACACCAAGACGTACAGATACCATCTGACAGGCCGTCTCACCTTTGAAATCGAGGAGTGGTTCGACGGACAAAAGCGGTGGTCTGATACAGCACGGCAGTCCATGGAGGGCAAGCTGGGTGGTTTCATCCTGAGTCTGGTGGACGCCGCCAAGGCAATCATTCAGCGCAAGCTCGAATGGGCGGAACAGGAGCGCTTGCGCGAGGAGGCTGCCCGTAAGCGTGATGAGGCCGCCAGGCGCCTCAAGGAAGAGCAGGCCTTCCGGCAGCAGTTATTCGACGAAGCTGCGCTCTGGCACAGATGCGAGGCGGTCCGGCAATATCTTGACCACGTTCGGGGGCGGTTCGCTACCAGCAAACAGCCAATTTTGCAGAGGGATATGGACTGGCTGGAACACGCTGAATTGGTGCTAGCCGACATGTTGCCGCTCGAGAGGCGACTGGCCCAAGCAACGGCCCCCTCCGCCTAATATTCCCTCTTGGCTGCTCGAAATCGACATAGGCATTTGATTTCAAAGTGTTTTGGCCAACAGCTTATTGACACCTGCTACCGATAAAAAAAAGCACCCAAGTTGATGACTCAGCGGTATTAAGCAGCTGCAACTCTGCTTGCGCGCTTTTCGAATGACTGCACCATCTGGTGTGAACGAAAGTGCGCCGAAAGATTGCTCTTCATTTGGTCGGTGATACCGGAGGCGGCAATCATGTCAGGCCACTTAACGACCGCCGCAGCAATGACCTTGCGCAGGACCGCTGCCATCGGCTTTTCAGGTAGTCCTAGGATGGCGCAAAACTGGCGTAGTACCGCGGGCGAAAGCTGGGGTTTGCCAGGCGTGGCGATGCCAGGCTCCGCCTTGAGCTTTGGCTTGACCCCTGGTGTGTCGGGCGGCAGCAAGTGCAGCGCGTGGCCCACTCGCTTGGCGTAGGCCGAGTAGCCAACGATGTCATAAGCGCCGGGCAGCTCGGGGTGGTGGCCATCGGGGTAGCGCAGGCCGATGTTTTTCAGGTGCATGTCAGGATTGCCGAGCAACTCGTTGACGAGCAAACGGCGCAGCAGTTCGGCGACGCCTTTCTCGCCGAACAAAGCGTTCAGCACCAGGGCAACCTGGGTATAACTCGCTTCCCGGTACTTGTCCTCCGGCCATACACCCAGGACCTGCGCAAAATCCTCGCAGTGCACACGGCCGGGGCCGTCTCGGTCATAGCGGTTCACAGCCAGGAACAGTGTCTGGGCATCCGTTTCGTCCATGTCATAACCATGCTCGACCGCCAGCAAGGCAAGGGGCGCCAGCCGGGCTTCGCAGACGTTCACGCCAGCGGCACCTGCCAGTTGAAGTGAAAGGTGCTCAAGCTCAGGCAACTGCGGCTGGCCGACCACAGGCAACTTGGCGATGATGTGCGCCTCGCCGGTCTTTGTGCGTGCAACATAGCGGCCGTCCTTCAAGGTGACCGCCACCTTGGGCTGCACACCGGACAGAGACACGCCTTCTTCAAGGGGTTCAGCCGTAACAGACATCTCCAGGGCATCCTGGTTCTGGGTGATGTAGCGGTTGAGCGTGTCCCGGTCCAGGTCCACGGGTAGCGCGTAAACAAAGCCGGGCAGGTCTTTGCCGCAGGCTGCAAGAATCTCGAAATGGTCCTTCGGGTCACAAGCACGCAGTTCGGCTATACGGTCCCGAAAGACACCTTCGGGCAACAGGTTCTGAAAAAGCGCAGGCAGCAACCAACCGTTGCGGTTCGAGAACCTGCCGTTGAGCAGCCGCGAGGTGATGTCCGCCCAGAGGGTGCGCTGTGCTTCGGGGTTGGCCACACGCAGACTCGAGCTTAGCAAAAGGCCCGCAGGGTTGGTGGCGAAGCCCTCATCCGCCACGAATCGGGTAGTGACCGCATCGTGGGCCAGGTGGTACTGAAACAGTACACCGATGCGGTGGGCGGCATCCATACCTCCGAGGAAGATGGCCAAGGCTTTGACGTTCATAGACGGGGCTCCTCGGCACAGACGCCAGGCACTGTCGCGCGCTCCAGCGCAGCCTGAACCACGGACTTGACGGCCGGCTCGGTCACGCTGCCCGCATGCACCGCGGACGCTACCGACTTGGGTACCAGAACCATCTCCAGCCCCAGTCGGTCTGCCACGGCTAAGAGCGTGCCGAGGCGGTAGTCGCGCGAACCGTTGAGCATGAGCTGCAATGTGCGGGGCGGCAGGCCCGCGCTGGCGGACAGTTCGGCCTGGGTGATGCCATGGCTGCGCATTTGTTGGCGTAGCAGCTGGGCGACTTCGGAATGGCTTTTCATGGCTACTTTGGTAGTATTTCTTAGACTAACAATACTTATGTAGCTAATACAAGTCAAAAAAAAGCTAGCTAAGTAGTTGTTTTATAAAAAACTACTTTTGTGGCTGTAAGTTTCCGATGAGAGCAAGAGGTTTCCATCAGGGCCTCGACGTCATATGCGAGTGGCCGAACTTGGACTGTAAGCATGCCGGCCTTCCGATTTGACAGTCCGCATTTGAGAAACTGGAGGGACTGCTTCGAGCCCATTTCGACTGTCGGTTGTGCGGCAGAATACGGCCAATACCAGTCAGTGACTGTTTGAGAAAGCGGACGCTCAGCGTCTGAATTAACTGGACTGCGCGGCTTTTCGCGCAGGTTCAGTTAAATTATGGTTTATACCCCGCGCCACGCAATGTTGAATATAGCGAAACTGCCTTGTTAAGCAATTTCATGTATGGCACGGAGCCAAAAATCATTTCCTTAGCATCCTTGTAAGAAGCAAGAGCCTCGTGAAAGTCTCTTTTTTGCTCGGCCATGGATAAAGAAAAAAACATTGCGCCAGTGGATGTTGCGCGGGGTGTTTGTGGCGGAATTTTCTCGTTCTTTGATTGGAGGTCATCCATGATGACCTGTTGCATTTCGCTCTGCATGCTGGATTTTAGGAGTTGAGTTATTGAGTAGATTTCTTGATAAATTTGCTCTCCAAAGGCTATTACTTCTTCTGGCGTTGGTATGTAGCCTTGATGGACTACCTTGTTCCTTAATTCTGGAATTTTCTTGCTGAGCACGTAGTTGCTACCAAAGGTTATTAGATGAAGAAAAAGAAAGCCTCCGATTTGGCGCTCGGACTGTTTTGATACTTGCTTAAATGTTTCTTCAAGAGCCTGCTTGGTGATTACGTTCTTTTTACAAAAGACTTTAATCGAAAACTCAAAAAACCTTTCGTAAGCTGCCGAGAGACTTGACGCTGCCTCAATCGTATAGCCCTCAAGAAGTGCGTTTGCAGCTGACTCAAGTAGAATTTCGAATTTTTGGCTTTGCAGTAGAACTGCAGATTTATGTCCTCTGGAGCACTCTATATAAGCCACTGCCTCCTCATAATAATCTGAAAATATCGGCTCGAATGACGGATGCCCCAGTTCTTTTTGGCATTCCATACACGGTGCGATAATTTTCATTCTGCAATTTCCCTAGGGGTATAACATGTTAGCGCGCCGCCATCTGGCGGCGCGTCCGAGTTTAGCGACGAGTTAGGCAGCCAACCAGTCAATTTATTATGATTAAAAATATATTCCTTATTTATGCACGCAATCTCATTAGCCATTTTATGAGCCAAGGCTTCTATATCACCTCTCATTGACTGAATAATTTTGTCTGAATGCTCCCAGCACTCTTTTTGAAGTTTCAATATTTGCGTGTCATCCAGCTCTTCTGCTTCGTCAGGGTGGCATACGCCTCGTAGAATAAAAAGCAACTCAGTGATTGTTTTGTAGTCGTCTGAACCATCGGTGCGCAGCAAACCTTCGGCAGTGTTTGCGTCTTTGTTTGTTATTGTCAAAGTTTGAGCAATAACACCAGCAAACAAAACGGCAATTCTATTTTTTAGATATTTTTCAATAAATTGCGTTGGGTTGGAGTTAAGCCTTGGAAATATTTTTGACGACCCGTAGTGGCCAATATTTTCTCCGTCTTTTATTATTTTTATCCTTACTTCGCCAACCTTAAAATCAAGATTGCGCGCGACGACCCAATGACCGGCCTCGTGGAAGCAAACCCCTAATTTGATTTCATCGGATTTCATTGATTGTTGTTTGTAAAATGCCATCGAGTTTTGCTTAACGTAATGTATCCCGCAAAACCCGCAGGATAAGCTGGACGATACGGGATATTCTGGACAGGGCTTCGTCCTGAGAGTGGCTTGCAGCTTACGTTTTTAACGACCTTACGGTGCAAACATCCAGGTATAAAAAATCCGTGAAACCCGGCATGCTTCACTGGGGATACCATAGCTGCGAAGAGGTGAAATCGGGGCGCTCACAGGGCAAGGTTGTGACCGCGGAAACGCGGGGTAGCGCATCGCAGACCCCTTTGGAGAGCGATGCCCGCTGCCGGCTTTGGACCCATACCGGCTGTACGCTTTGCTCCAAAGCGGGCGCTCAAGTCACAAATTTCCCGAGCGAACCGTGTCGTCAACCGAGCCCAACTAACCGACTGCCACTTTCCAATTCGCAGCGAGCACCGCATCGCGATAGACGTGGAGAGACTGCTGAAAGCCTTGACGAGTTCAGCCGCGTGGCCTCGAGTAGTTCATGTACTCATCGTTGTAGAGCGCCGTGCGAAGCTGCTGCGTCAGCCCGGCGATGCGAAGGTGAGTCTGGTGAATTGCCTCATCGTTTTGCGGCCCCGTTTTCGTCTCGCCGTTGTAGGTGAAGAGACCGGACCAGTCCAACTCGTTACACGCCTGCGCTGCGCGAATACTTTCAAGGAAATAGCGGCGGTCTTGTTGTTTAAACGTATTGATTGCAGGGAGGAACCCGACATAGTCAGCCAGGAAGACAAGAGCCAAAGCCGGTAACCCCCAAACGGCGACCGTTTCCCACTCACCTGCAAACAAGCCAAGTACGCCCGGCAGCGAGAGGAAACCGGCCACGATGCAAATCAGAATACCTAGTCGCAACCGCCAACGCGCTTTGCTCTGAAGGTCGTCCTGTGTCGAGTTGTTTCGAATAGCATCGAGTCTCGTTTCAAAGGGCACTTGATTCTGCAACTCGTTGGCGCTGCTAGGGCAGTAGCCATGCAGTGACTTGAGGTAGAACACGAGCGTCTCCACCTGCTCCGCAGACAAGGTCGTCAGTCGAGGAAGAATCGGTTCAACTACCCGCCAGAGCCCCTCGTCCTTTTCGACGTACCCAAGATACGCGTTCTGCATTCCTATCTCCAGAGTTCAACCCCACGGGCAGTCTAATGCACCATACGCGAAGCACGGGTGCGCACGCTGCGAATGTCGTCTTTCCGGTGCAATTCTGCAGCGAGACCAACCGACTGCTCTTGGCCGACATTCCTTATGGAGTTAACTCTTGGGAACAACTACTGACCCACCACCAACCAATGCTGGTCGTTACAATTAAAGTTCTACTCGGGAGGTAGGCCAATTGAATCAGCGGGTCTCAGCGGCCGGAATTGAGGCCGATAACTACTAAACGCACCATGTAGGTGCATCCATTTTGAGTGGCGGATTTAAGCTGTCGCGCGCTGGTTCATATCAAGTGCGCATCGTCATCAGAATTTCCAGCGATGGCATAAGTGTTTCTCGGGAACGCCAATTCCGCTCAGCGAACCGTGCGTTGTTACCCGTTCCCGATTTCGGAGCCAATGTTCGCCAGCTTGTGCAGAAGTTTATTTTCTGCAAAATTGCGTCAAAGAGGTGACGTTGGTTAAGGATTTCACGGGCTCTTTCTTGTCCTTTAAGGAGGGTCGGAGCTATCGCAGTCCACTCTAGGTCAGATACGCCCAGCTCACCATTTTTCCCAATGGGAAATTTGCTGATTTCTGCCAAACTACTTTTTAGTTTCCCGTCATAACTCACATTTCTCAGGACAAAATCTTGAGAGCATCCTGTCGCCCCCGGAATGGGGTCCTCATTGGCATGCACGGCCATTACCTTCATCTCCGTCACAAACAAGATGCCTCCCACGTTCAGACCGTGCATAGTTGCTCTCGCGCTGCCGAGGGGCAGGCTCATGCCAATTTCGCCGCGCATGGCGAATTCGTGGACTGATGACGCAAGTCGGATTGCGGAGGGGAAAAGCGTCATCCATGAAATGCATTGATTCACTTCCTCTCCTGACCGGTACGTCCCGCGCCAGCTTGCGTCAACAACAACCTCGGTTGGTGTACGGGTGTAGTCTAAGAACCGAATGCGGTCTAGGGCTTGAGGACGGAACATTACGGGCAACAAAAACTTGTTCGGACGAAAAAGAGCTCTCATAAGCACAAGTGCTGGAAAAACAACTCTTACGCCGTCAAATCTACATTCGAACACCTGGTGTCGATTTGGTAATTTTTGTGGCGCGTGTAGACCCAAAGCGTCCAAGTATTCGTCCGCGTTTACTGCTACGAGCGCGCTGAAATCAAGCGTACCCTTGTGCTTAACCAATTGCGAACATTTAGGCACCCCACACGTGCCTAACTCCAGAAGGTTACCAATCTCCAAGTCCCCGTCACGACTTGTACCTTCGACTACCAGCTGCCCATTTTTTACCGCTATTCCGAATGCCCATTCCATTTACAACTCCAGTTACTGGAGTTGTGTAGAACCGCATGTTTAGCCTGGTCAGGTAGGCTTGTTGTACAGGCGTTTTCGTCTGCCAAGTTGGCGTTCGGACTGGTCTGATGCCTTAAACGCTTGAACGAGGGCGTTGGTTTTCGGAAACTTTTCTCGGTGATGCCGAAATTTCTCCCAGATGCCAATCGTTCGCAACAGCGCCTGGACTGTCAGACGAACGCCGTTTCGTGTTGCCTTCTGCAGCTCACGTTGGAGCGCTTTTGCTGCTTTGGTATCCAGCGCGACACTGTCGCCCGACCTTGGACCAGGCCGCGAGTAGCTCCCGGTCACGTTAAGGGTCTGGCTGCTCTCGGCATTCAGGAAGATTTGCATCAGAACGTGCTTTACAGGTGCGAAAGGAATGCCTGAGCCTTCGCGTGACATCAACGAGGGCCATGGGCCCGCTGCCCCTTCCATAAATTGAGCACCACAATCTTTCAGGAATTTTTCCCCATAGAACCTCAAAATATCTGCTGTTAACACCCTGCTTGCTACGGCACCTCCTTCAATCCGATATCCCTTCTCCAACGATTTGGTGCGGTAGACGTAATGCCAATCCATCTCTAAAGGCGTAACGGCCTTCAAGGCCGCTATGGATACCTCGGTGACCGCCTGCAAAATGAAGCTGGGCGCGATATCGGAAATCGACTTATGTCCAAAGGGAGTGGGGAAGTGGATGAAGCTCTTATTCAGATTCCGCTTGAGACGCATGTCCGTTTCATGCAGACGTACACCGTGTTGGGCACAGATATGGACGGCGGGAAGCATGTGCGAGCGGTGCCAATAGGTTTCACCGTAAGTATTGAGGTCTTCCGTGATGCACTGTGGGCACACCCTGCGAAAAGGGACTCCGTAGGTGACCGACTTGGTCAGCGAGCCAAGACAATCCGTTTGAACATTCAGTTCCAGCGCTTTCTTGCGCAGACGTTCCCGTTCCTCCTTTGGCATGAACGCTACCGAATAGGGAAATACAGTATGTTCATCCAAAATCTGGTCAGGAGATTTTCCGGTCAGTAAGCCGAGCCTATGAAAACTCGACGGCATCAGGAACGAACAATAGCTCCTGGAGCTTTGATATATGTTTTCTAGCATGCGCTTCGGTGGAAGCCCTGTATGCACGCAACCGCGGGCGATGACGCTGCCCATAATCTCATCTGGATAGGGGCTGGGCAAGCGTATCAAAAGTCAAAGAGCTCCTCTAGTTGAGGTGCAAGTCCGAGCTCTTTCATCTCAGTTAGTACGTCCGACTTCTTTAGGTGCGCAGCCTGTATCGCACGACGGTAGTCATTGGGGCGGTCGTCAAAGCTAACCACTTCGAACGCCTCGGGCGTATCCTTCTTTTTGCTGGTCTTTTTGGGCGTAGTTAATGCCTTCATTGCCTTCTGTGCGCCTTCAAGAACAGACAGTAATTTGCCTTCTTCCAACGTACCCACCGCCGCTTGAAGGGCATCTTCCTCGCCAAAGCCCATAGACGTGAGTCCCTTGGCAATGCGGTCGATATAGTTCCCCTCCGTCGATTTAACGGAATACAGTGGAGACGCTTTGCTCTTGAGCTTCATGTCCATGCCCTTAAGAATTTCCTTTAAGCCTATTGGCGCAATATCGTCATAGAGGGAAAGCTTGGCAATGTCGTCATCCCGGAGTGCATCAATCATTGGGTGCATAAGCTTAAGCTCCCGGTTGTATACGTCTACCAGCAGTTCTGCCGTCAGGGTCTCTGACTGGTCAAGCATTGCACGTGCCTGTGCAGACGCAAACAGTTTGATGGCGATGTCGATGACGCCCTGAGAGTAGTAGTACATCACCTGGGCAAAATGCGCATTGAAGGGCACTGGCTTCCGGACCCACTGAAACTTCCAGAGTTCAATTAGAAATCTTGTCCACTCGCTGGACTCGCCGTCAGCCTCAACCTCGCGCAGTCGGTCCCAGGTGGCGATTCCGTACCCTGTCGCACGTCGAGCGGTCCGAAAGTCTAGCCCAAGAATCTGGGTTGCCTTGTTTGTGCCGATGAACAGAATGGGGCACTTCAGTTCATTTGTGGCCGACACAAGCTCCGTCATTACGGTTTGGGCACCTTTATGTGAGTTTGAGAGGTTCTGCACTTCATCGCAAATCAACAAACCTACCAAGTGTGTGTTTAGGACTCGTGCTACGTTGCGCATCATCACGTCAGCACCCGGCTTGCCGCGTACAGCGTACTCTTCGTAGTAGTTGGCGCCAGGAATGAGTGAGTCGAGTTGATGCAGTATTGCGATGGCCAAGCCTTTGATACTAGAACCGTCGCTGGGCATCTCTACGTGCAGGTACGGGATTTGGTACAGGTTTAGGTCGTTTTCACCGTGATAGATGACTTTGGGGATGTGCGCTGTAAATCGGTCAACGGTGGTGGTTTTCCCCATTCCGGAAATTCCAATGAGCGAAGTTGACTTCTGTGTCACTATGGACGTGGCCGACTGGCTGAAAGTGATACCCTTTTTCTGGTTATCGTAAAGCCGTTGGTAAATCTGGGCATGCCCCGCTGTACGAGGGGCGCGACCGACATAGCCAGAGCGCATTAAAGAATCCAGGGCGCGAGCAAGCTCTATGTGCCGGGAGAGCGGGACGCAGAAGGTGGACAGGCTTGTGAGCATTTGAAAGCGCTCAAAGGTTTCCCACTCGCGCTGTTCAGGGTCAAATTCTGGGGACAGCTCTAGGGCCTCTGCAAGACTTGCGTCGCTCATGCTCGGTGGAAGCGCTTCAATCAGTGGGTTCCCCTTGTACTGCGGCAGACGCTGTGCCGTGTAGGTTGCCTTTACGCATCCAGGACTGAGTTGGTGCAAGTTATCCATGGAACATTCTCTTTCGTGCTTCTATTGCCAATTCTTCCAGCGTTGGCGGCTTCTTTGAGTTCGTTGCGGAGGTCGCGCTGTTTGCGGGAGGGGTTGTTACTTGATTTGGTTTCTGGTTTGATTTGTCTTCGACATCTTCAGCAACAGACTTTGAAGACGTGGGGGAGTTGGAGGACTTCGCTGCCGAAATGGGAACCACCTGCGCAGAATCCCCGGTTTGAGGTCGTTCCATCATTGCAGTTGCCTCTGCACGTTCATTGCGCTCCTGACTCAGTTCTGCCTGGCGGTCGGCTTTAGTGTCGGCTTTCCTGGCAGACCTAGATGTCTTGGACTTGACGTTGCTAAGTCGCTTCTTCGCGGCGTCTACGATGGGCTTTGTCTTTGTAATCAGGTCAAATGCTGACGCGTTGTGCGAATGCTCAACCTCAGGCATGACTGCTTTCCTCAGTTTTTCGTAAAACGCGACTTCTGCCAGGGATAATCCCTTGTACTTGATGCTCCTACCTGACAAATCAGCACGAATGGGTTGTCCGTTGGAGACTGAAACGTGAACATAAATGCAGTTTGCGCTGCGGGTGTCGAAAGACACCTTTATTGAGTAGTGCGATTTGCGTGCCTTTACAAACCATCCTTCGGCTACGGCCTCGGGACAGGTGTAGTAGCAGTCACGAAACAGAATTCCTTCAGCAGTTACCTTTGCGTTCTCGCGGGGAAGTAGCGCATATCGGACAGTGGATTCTTTGTACTTGGCCAAGGCACCCATGCGTAAGATGACATCTTCGTTCCATAGTGATATTGGGTTGGCAATAACTCCGGCCGACATTTGCTTTAACGTATGGGGGTAGGCTCGGATGGCCTTTCGGTTATGGGCGATGATGGCGCTCAAGATGATGAAGCCAAAATCCTTCAAAGTCAGGCAGGCATCCTTCTCATAGTGCTTGCCGCGTCTCTTTGTTGCGTTCGACGGCGGGTCATACGCGGGAGTGATGTCATGAATGGCACCGTGCGTCAGTTTGAATCCACATTCAACCAGGGGTTTCCAATCAGGTCTTTGTCCAGGCACGTTTGTTACGATTAGCCCCAGGTCATCAGAAATCTGAGAGCTGGACTTGGAAATCATCTCGCCTCTGTCCGCTAGAAATTCCTTTGGCATGACGCCATGTGCAGGCCAGTCCTCCGGGTTGTAAGGAACGCCATAGAGAGAGCACAATTCATTTTTGTCAGCTGCAATGCTCAATATCGATTCCATGGCGCAAATCCAACTGGCATTCTCTAGGCCTATATAGAAGCCCACAATGAGGCGTGACCACCTGTCAATAATGAGATAGTAGGTGGGTTTTCCGACTATCTTGGTCACGTCCGCGGTGGAAACCAAATAGACATCACAAATGCTTGCATCGATTTCGTAGATATGCCCGACACCTAAGCAGTCCATTGCAATGGTGCCAACTTTTGCACGGTGGTCGCGCTCGAAATCCTTATCGCCTTCTCGGCTTCGCAGCCGAGATTCAAGGTTGTAGTTGGTATCCAGGAAGTGCCGAAACTGACGTTTTGAAGGGTAATCGCCAATGCCCTTGAGGCAAGTTTTCCCGTTGCCGTCCATGTAGTTGTACTTTGTGGTCAGCATATGGTTGTAGGCATCGACGACGGTTGTACGTTTGTCTTTGAGGTATTTCTTCTTAATTACGTCCTGAAAATTTCTGATATCACTGTCTGAGAGCTGGAAGGTGTTGTGATTACCACTTGGCGCTCGACCGCGGCCGGCTGTTACGTGAACTTCAGAGCGCCCTGAGCGGTGATAGTTGGCAAGAAGAGCTTGGGGAGTCTGGCCACCTTGCCAGTAGCGACGCAGGTCCTTGTGCAATGTGCGTTCCGAGCAGCCCAACTGGGCAGCACGCTCATAGATGAGGGCCGAACGTCTCTTTGAATCGAATACCTGGGGCCTATTGTGGTCCGCTACGATTGGTGCAATACGAGCCATAGCCGCATCCCGTTTGAGGGCGGCGGCTTTGCTTGGTTCCAGCCGAACTTCGCCCTCAATTTCGATGGCACGTTGCTGTGTCACTACCGCTATAGGCATTTCGAATGGCCAAGCTAATTTGTCATGTATGTCAATTACATAGGCGCAACCTGTCTCCGCGCTGGCGTAAAGGAGCCTGAGTTTGCGGCCTTGGTGATTGAATATTTCGTTCTGAAAAAGCATCATGCAACTCCTACAGCGCGTAGCTGGCCGCGTTGTGCGGTCATGACGAAGGCCGAAAGTGGCTCTGCTGCCAAGTTGGAGGAAGAAAGGTCCACCTTCAGGACGCGTTCGTGCATGAGCATTTGGGCAATACGCAAGCCAATTCCTTGTTCTAGGCCGTGGCGTTCGTCAAATGCCTTGCAGTAATCTGAAAGTACCGTTGCCTGGTTGAGAGACGGGCTGCTCAAGTCTGCTGCCATCCGAGCGGTGAGTCCACTGAAGAATCCCAGGCGGGGCTCAGTTTCACCAGGCTTCAGTAGCGCAGAGCGTATCCAATCTATGTTGTCGGATTTTTGGCGAGGAATTTGCGAATGAAAGATTGCGTGGTGTGGCACACCGTTGAGCTCAAAGTAGTTCCTTTGAATCTCAAGTTTCAAGAGGGACTCTTGGTCGGACGCCTCTTCATCACGTTTGGCATTTAGCGCCATGAGGGACCTATTCCCGGTAATCATCTGTGTGACTAAGAAGTCCACGGTCATCACGGTTGCAACGTGTGTGCCCGGGTAGTGGGGATGCCTCAGGCCTAACTGCTGAGCAATCGTCTGGGTCGTTGCTCTGTCTAACGGGTACTGCTCTCGAATATCGACTACGCTGGGCATCCACTCCAAGACTAGAAAGAGTCGGTATTCGACGTCAGACAGCAACTCGTGGGTGCGGCCTGTCTTGTGGCTGAAAACCCGTCGCGAGCGGCCCAGGCTGCTTACATCTGTGACGCTTAGCCAGGGGATGTAATCTTTTCCCAGTCCACGCCCGTTTCCGGCGGCTTCAAGACTTTGAATCTTTTTTTCTGTCCACTTAATAGGTCTTGCCATCTGCGGTTCCTTACTTTGAATATCAAGCTGCTCATGCCTGAGGGCTTGAGCAGTAACTCCAACGTCTAGAAACCTGTTTCAGCGTTAAATCTATGTATTTCAATTTAGCGTCAGTATTGATATGAATATGTTCCAATAGATGGGAATATGTCTAATACGACATTGTAACAATAAATGTCATATATGACATTTAAATATTTTTATCGTTATATATGTACCACTTTTGACAAATGACTAATTGGGATAGAGAAGCCAAACTCCTGCTTAAAGGAGAGCTGGCAAGGCGCGGCATAAGCTACAAAGTGCTTGTGGTAAAGCTTAAGGTACTGGGTGTGACGGATACCGAGGGTGCCATTGCGAACAAGATTTCGAGAGGAACGTTCTCCATGACGTTCTTCCTTCAATGCATGAACGCAATTGGTGTGACCGATGTGTCAGTAGCGGTAGTACAGACAGGGGTACCTAAGTCGACCGAGGTGTAGTCCTGGGGAGTAACTCGAAGACTGGGCCACGATGAGCTAACTCGTTTTTTGACACGCTAAATTTCAGCAGTCAAATTTCCACTGGTAAGTAGCCTGGAGGACCTTAGCTACAGGCTTAGTTATCCAGCGTTGTAATCGGGCAAACTATTACTAGACATCCGGATGCTGCCAGTCTGCATAGAGCATCTTTTCCACTTCCAACATCGTTACGGGGTGCTGTTGCAACAGAGTAGTAAGTTGAACCTGGTCCAGGAGCTCAACGGAGTTAAGTGATGCGTTCTCCCGCGCCTGTGGGTTGAAGAATTGGTTCGTTAAGCAGACCTTTTCGAACACGATACCTGGATGGCGGCGTTTGTAGAAAGCCTCCCCAGTGACTACGTCTTTAACTGCTTCCCAGCTCAAACCTGCGCCATCACGACTGCTACTTTTCGCCTGTATTAGCTGTCCGCGGCCGGATGCCAGGGCGACTACATCAATGCCGTTGTCGTTGCTCCCTGGTGTCCGATAGCTGGAATAGCCACGCTTGTTCCAAATTACACCGGCTAAGCATTCGAAATGCTGCCATTCCATGCGTAAGGCTACGTCAATAGTCACACGTTCATCGAGGTTTTCAATACTTGCATCTGGAACGACGTCGACTAGATTGAAATCACTGGGGCCAACATCTCCCGAGCCATTCAACATGTCGTCCGCAAGACTTCGCTTATAGGTCAATAGGTGGTCAAGTTTGACATCGAAAGTGGTGAAGTCATCAGCAGTCACCACAGGGTAGTAGACGTAAACGTCCTTCTTCTGACCAATTCGGTAGGCTCGGTCTGTGGCTTGGTCTTCTTTGGCCGGATTCCAAGTACGTGTGTAATGAACTACATGGTTCGCTGCCTGAATATTCACGCCGAATCCAACCGCTACAGGGGACAAGACAATTACGCCGAATCCAGGTTTTTCCTGAAATGCCTTAATGCGTTTCTGTCTGCTGGCCGACGAGGATGAAGATGCGCTCGTATCTCCGTTAATGATGTCCGGTCGAAAACCCAGTTCTGCTTCAATGTAATGTTGCAGTAGCCTCTGTATTTCTCTGAATTCACAGAATACGATAACCTTTTCGCTCTTCGCCTTGATGTTCTTAAGTTCAGTCAATAGCCATGCAAGTTTGGGTGCCTTTTCGCAGTACTCCTTCGTGAGCTCTGGCTTGAATACATTCAGGCCATGGGGACGGGGGTCGGTGCAAATCAGCCTTAGGTAGTGCAGCAAGCCTAAGTGATTTTTAAATGGGGAAACCCCGTCTGGAGCTCCACGTTTTTTAAAGCCGTCGATGGCTTTTGCATACAAATTTCTTTGGGTGTTGGACAGCTGAAGTCTGCGGCACGCGTCGACCACAATCTTCTGTGGCAGGTCCTTTGCCACCTCCGCCTTCATACGTCGAAGAATTTGGGGGGCAATACGGGCGCGAAGTTCGTCGACACGTGCTTTCTCCTCATCAGTCTTGGCTTCAATGGGCCGTCTGTAGCGTTGCCCGAAATCGTTCAATGCACCCAGAAGTCCTGGCTGAACGAAATCGAACAGGCACCACAGGTCCGCTAGCGTGTTTTCCACCGGGGTACCAGTACATGCGATTTTGAAGCCCACGTTCTGTTTCTTGGCAGAGCGGGTAACCATGGCAGCTGGGTTTTTTATTCGCTGCGCCTCATCGCACACCATGAGTGACCATTTCTGAGCCGCAAACGAGAACTCGAGGTCGCGCAGTGTTTCGTAAGTGGTTAGCACGAGCTTCGCACCACCAACCCAACCTGGCTTCAAGAACTTGACGAGACCGTCCTCTGACTGGAGCCGTTGGTCGACTTGAGCACGCGGAACGCGCAAAGAAGACAGGTCATCCCCATAGGCGGTTAGAAGGGGAAGGGCACCGTCAGTCAAGAACTTCTTTGACTCCTCGGCCCAGTTTTCCAGCAACGAGACTGGTGCGACGACGAGCATGGGGTCAATGTTGGGGTCCAACTCAACCAGATATGCCATCAGCGCGAGTAACTGGAATGTCTTTCCGAGGCCCATGTCATCAGCAAGGACAGCCCCGCGTACCTGAAAGTCAGTTTGAAGACTGCAAAGGTGCTGAAGCCAGGCTAAGCCAGCGCGTTGATGGGGAAGAAGCGAGTGTTCTGGCCGAATGGCGCGAGGTATCTTAGGCTCAAGGGGCACTGATGCCAACGCATCGGTTCGAATCTCTTCATACTCGAGCTTCTCGATGTTTGCGATGAGGACAAGCTGTTTCCGAGGGACCACAGCCAATTTTTCTTTGGCATCAGTCGGTACTTTGGAGGGGAAGTTGCCATCTTCGACGTCCTTGAATACCTTCTTAAACGTTTCGGTTATTTTGGTCGCTTCCTCCAGGGGGATGGGCTGGGGTAACCATTCGACTTGCACTTTGTCTTCGCCGGCAGCCTTAGCTGTTGCAACTTGGCGTTCGAGGCGCTCAATGGCGGCTTTGCTGGTAGGGACCGCTACTGGTTCGGTAGTCCCAGCTGGTTGGTAAACAATCATCGGCGTGACGTTTTCTGGGAACCAGCCGTCACCTTCCTTAACTTTTGCGATATGCGCTGAAAAATAGGGCGTTTCTACGCCGATTGAGTCGACACGAGACGAATAGCCGTTCAAGTCGTGGATTTCTGCGTACGACACCAAGGTAGTAGGCGCGGAGCGTCTTTGAAGCGCCGCTTGCAGCAACGCTAGGTCGCGCTCGGCATCTCCCTGTAACTCGAGGTCGAAGCCATTCCAGGCAAGGAGCTGAAAGTTGCGCTCTAGGGCTTGGCGCAGTTTTTTCACAAAGCTGGTGAGTGCTTCGTCGTCGAGCCAAATGGTCTCTGATGACAAGGGGCCATCCGCATTAGCTGTTTCCACTAATAGACCAACCTTGGTTGGGTAACCCGATGCGTCACGCTCGACCTGAGGCGAAAAGCGTTCATAGACGAGACCCGCAGCCTCTCGCGCCTTTTCAAACTGGGTCTCCTCTATAACATCCCCAGCATCGTCGCCAAGCGTTGCGAAAGGGTTCAGTAAGAAGGCTTGGGCCCGGCTACCGGCCACGCGCCGCCCCGGAAGGCGTTTGATTTCCTGTAGAACGGTTCGCACCTTCGGCGATATGAGAACCTGGACGATGCCTTCGGTGGTGGTGATGTCGTACCTGTCGCGGACCGAGCTCTTCGAGTCGAACGAGTCCAACCAGTTCGATGGGGCTCCAGCGAAGAGCGGCTCAATCTCGATGACTTTGTCGTCAGTGACGTTCTCAGACCGCCGCAACCCTATCTCCAGCTTCTCAGGGGTCAGAACGACGGAGCGGTACAGAAAATCGTCTAAGCGCGCGTCGGCAGCTAAAGCCAGTTTGCGGATACGGCCCCAAGCCATACGGTGCGCGAGGTCTGTTCGCTCATCCGCGTGTCGCCTGGCGAATGCGATGACATCCTTGAACAATTCCCACTGGGCTGGCTTCATCAGCTCGGTGCGGTCGTTACACAACATGAGGGGGCCGATAAGCTCCCAGTCAAGGCTCTCACCGGTCGGCTCTTGCCAGGAATCAATGGCAATCGAGAAATCTCGCGCAGTTAGCGAATTGGTGCTCCGCAGTGCAGGCCGGGCTGCGGTCTGGGAGGGAAGTGCAATGGCTTGATTCAGCTCGGCATATTCCGGGCGTCCAAGCGCCGCGTAGAGGTTGTCCCAGGAGAGCACAAGCCCATCTTCTGCCTCATCAAGGAAACCGTCGTCGACTAGCTGCGTGACGTAGCCGTCAAACATCAGGCCAATAGGCTGCGCACCTGCTCTGCTGCCTGTTCGGGACAACACCAATCCCGTAGGGGTCCAGGTGCGCAGCCAGCTGTTCGCCGTTGCCGATGGGGTTTTTTTGAAAATCTTGAACATATGCTTTTTTATTTCCACCAGCCCTTATTCGGCTTGTACTGAAACCCCCAAGCCTCAAGCGTCCTTGTAAAGCCCGGAATTTCGGTGGAGGTTCGCACCCAAACATTGCCACCAAGCATTGTTAGGTCTTCTACCTTTATGCCCAGCGGGCGTGTCAGACGCTGAAGCGCACTCATCGAGTACGCGGGGGTGAGTGCTGAAGCAAGAGCCCATTCGTCACTAGGTCCTGGGCGCGGTGTAGTGGTCGGCGGACGCTGGTGAACTGGTGGTGGTGGTGCTAGCGGAGCAGGAGGCGGTCGCGAAGGGGGGGGGGCACGAACGACGCGGGTAGTCGAGGTACCCGGATAGATGTCGAATTCTTTTTTCAACGTTGCCTCGAACATCTGTTCCCATTTATCCCAGTTGTGAATGCCATCTTGGTGGGTCATCCAAAGAATGCTTTTCGTCTTCTGCTTCAATGAGTTCTGCGCGCCAGCCGCCAGTCGAAGCGCTCGGGAGGTATCGAAGGGGAGTTCGTTGCGAGCATCGTAGCCATAGAGCGCATTACCCATTCCGCTGAACTCAACGGCAACCAAGTTCCCCATTGTCATGATGAAGGCGTTGTTGGAGCCGGAGACGTCCAAGTCACAGACCAAGCCGGCCATTTTCTTGCGCAAAGCGATGAAGTCGGGTTCTCTTGAACTGCGCGCCGCAGAGCCTAGGGCGAACTCAATATTGCCAATAGCCTTGACGTACCTCTTCCAGAATTCCATCCTGCGTGGGTCGCCAAGACCATCGTCCGCCAGTTTTGTGAAGAAGGTTTCAATGAATTCGAGTTTGAGCCAATCTGAAACCATCGACCTGGCTGCTGGGTCAACGCCACCCCATCGTGTCTCGTTCGAGGGTAGCCAGGGATTTCCCCACCATTGCACAGCGGCATCGCGGAGTTCTTGATGCAGATGGGTACCCGGGACCTTGGCGTAGCGGTTCAAGATAAGCGTGAGTCCCCGGTCGCGTAGAACTTCGTTTCGACCGAGCAACTCGAGCAGGCGCCGCATCAGCGACTGAAATTCCTGGTTGCCCAGCGTAGTGGCGCTTTGCACTTGCGAGAGAACAAGTTGCCGCATGAACCAAGAAGCCTTTGCAATGCCAAGCTGTTCGCAGAGCCTATCTACGGCGGATGCATCGCCACGGAGCAAGGCTTCCACGTATGGCTCACAAGGGGTTGTGCTGAAAAGCTGCGTGTTTTCAAGAGCTGTCGCGACCCATTCAGGGTTTAGGTAACGGTCACGGATATCGGATGTCCGCTCGCCTAGGTATTCGCGCAGAACGTTCCAATTGCTTTGGCCTACGACATTGCATTCTGGATGCATTGCGTCGTATGTGAAGTAGCTCTTAACTAGACCCTGGTAGCAGCGGCGAAATGCGCTGGGCTTAGTCCGAAACGTTTCAACGCCATCGAGCACTAGCCGAAAGCGTGAGCGGTCTTCAAGGACACAGGGACCACGTTGAATATGGGGAATGCAAAGTCCCCAGGACAGGAGATACGCGTCCTTGAAGGTCGAAAGCTCCTGTCGCTCCCAAAATTGACGAACCGCGTGAAGTTGGTGGTCTTCAGGCACCTCTGACCGTTGGCTGGATTTGGCCCGCGCCACCATCTCCGCCAAGACGCGGTCTATACCTTCATTGGCCTTAACTGGCTTTGCCCCCAGCTCTGAGCCAGGCAGCAGCAGCGACACAAGTTGGTTTAGAGCACTCATTTCAGGGCGCAGTCCCCAAAGTTGCCGCGTTGCCGCATCACGTCTGCCCGATTTTCGTCAATGCCGAGGAATTCCATACGCATTTCGACGCGGCGGCTTTCCTCGTCAGTGTCCTTTGCTGCATTGAACGAATAACCGCCAACCAGGAACAGGCTACGAACGTCTTCTTTTTGCGGGTCGGACAGGAGGTTGGCTCCGGTTCCCGTCGCGAACATCGTGCAGAGGACACGCTGACTGCGTTGCAAGCTTAGGTTTAGATTGCTAAGGTAAGACCCAGTTTTGTCGGTATAGCCTTCAACGACTACGCGCTTTAATACCCTTTTACCGAGGTCTTCGTTGGCCAGATTCAGGATTTCGGGCACGAACTGTCGGAGTACGTTTTCCTGCTCGGCAGACAGATTCGACTTCCCGAATGCGAAGCGAGCTCTGTCTCCGAAGTCAATTACCCGGCGTTCCTTGTCGACCTTGATGCCGTCGTAGCGCTTTGCAGCCTCGGTAAAGCGAGCAAGGATAAGGTCAATGTCCTTGCGGTGCTGCTCCTCCTTTTTCTCGCGCTCCGACACATTCGTGGTGACTGCAAGGAGGGCAACTCCCATGACGACGAGGAAGAGAACCATCAAGGCCGTCATCAAATCCGCAAACGATATCCAGAAGGGCTTTTCAGCTTCGTCCCGGTTTCCGCGCTTAACGGCAATTCGTGCTCCGAGCATGATTAACGGCGGGCGGGGGCCAAATTACCCATTGCCGAAAGTGTGAGTTCAAGTTCGCTGACGCCGGAGGAAAGCATGCCAACCGCGCTGCTCAACTTCGCATGAAACTCTGTGTTCGCCGTGTCGAGGGTGCGTTTCACTTGTGTCGCAAAGGAAGTATGGGCGTCGCCAAGTACTTTACTGACACCCTCCAGATACTCGTCCGCCTGCAGCTGGGCTGCGCCGAGGCGAGTCGCAGAATTCTCAATACGGGCCAGAATGTCGCCAGTGAGGGTTGCCTCTTTCCGTGCGGACTCTACGGTTGAACGTAGCTCCGTGACCAAGTGACCGACTGCTTCGCGCTGGACTTTGTAGTCGCGTAAAAGGTCCTGCATCGCGGAAGCGCCTGAGGTGAGCGCGCCAGAGGTTTCTGACAACCTGGACGTGACATCTGCCGCTTGCCCTAAAACGGAAGACACACGTTCACCTGCATTTGCGAAATTCCTTGAAGCGGTGCCGAGTTGTTCCGCTCCGGCATTCATTTTGTCGACCGATGTACTGGTGGCGTGCGTCAGCGCTGCGACGCTCTGTGCCATCTGGGTTGACACTGCGCTCATCTCCCTGATAGCGCTTTCCACCGATTCCGACATGCCACTCACGGCACTCTGGGCGCGCTCCGTCATCGCCAGCTCCCGGCTTTGGTTCCTCTCGAACACGCTACTTTGGGAGGTATTTAAGGCAGAAAGCATTTCCGCCACCTGGGTGCCGATTGACTCGAGGGTTGTTTGCAGCTTCTGGTTAGTCTCCGACTGGGACGACGCTACCAACTGGCGGATTTGGTCAACGAAGGCACTAGACTGAGTGTTCATAGCTTCCTGCCGTGCCTCCATCTTCTCAATCGCCTGCGCCATGCGTTCTGCCATAGTGTCAGTTGACCTGCGACTCGATTCTTCGATGTTGGCTACGAGTGTTTGAAGGGTGCTCACCGCTTCCTGAATGCTCCGAGCCGTTTGTTGATTCAGGTCACTTAAGCCAGTAATCTGCCCACCGAAGAGGTCGTTCAGCCGTTGGCTGAAGCTTGCCATTACATCCTGAAGCATACGAACGGCGGAAGCGCTCTGGTCGCCACTTGCAGATTTGACGGTGTTGGCTATGTCCTGTAACGGGCCTTGTAGGCTTTGTTGAATGCTCTCAGAGATGGCTGCACCGAGAGCCTTGTTGTCTTCACGCGTCGCTTCAACCTGTTCGCGCGAGTTTGCGGCTAACCTGTCTGCGAGCGACGCCTGTTGCTCCCGGGCGGAAGAGATTTGGGCACTCGTGAGCTCACGAAGAAGTTCGCCAAGCTCTGTGACCAACGCATCTTTCAGGATTTTCGATTGGCTTGCGGAGTCTTCGGATGCTTTGACAAGTCTTGACAGGTACTCTTCACCAGCACCTGAGTCAAATCTCGCATCGATGGCATGTGCAATCTCTTCCGTCTGGCGGTAGAGAGCTGCAAGGAGAAGCTTTTCAAGAAGCGTGACCACCATCGCGGCGGTAATGGCCGCTGCGGACACTAGAAAGGCTTCGCCAACATAGTGCATGAGCGAAGTGAGGCTTGCTCTAACAGTGGCGGCGTTTTCACTCACCTGAAAGGTTTTTAGACCTTCAATGAGGCCGCTGAATGTGCCAATGATGCCAATACCAGTGAATAACCCGGGAAGATGCTTGAAGAATTCGGTACGTAACCGACTGTCTACAACAAATTGACTATTGAAGTACAGCTCCGCCGGTACCGTAGCGCGCGTTGCTAGAACTACCATTTGCCCATCTCGCTCTTCTCGCTGGATATGCAGCGAGTCCTGGTATTCCTTCCAGAGATGGGCGAGGCGCTTGTCGTTCGAAAAAACCTTCTGAAATTCCGAAGAGGGGTTCTTTGAGTCGAATTTTTTTATGCGGCGCTGTAAGTCGTTCAGCCGAACCCAGTGCAGCGTGCCAGGAACTAAAAAGATAGTTAGAAAAACTAGAATCAGTAAGGTTAGTACGCCGCCCGTGGCTAATACCGGCGCTGGAGTGGTCGCCAGGAATGTTTGGAAGTTCACTTTTTCTTCACTTTTGAATCTGAGTTTTTAACCGTTGTCTTGGACGGGCATGCGGTACGGCGACGAGCGCAAATAGGGACCTAGCGCTAAAGCGTTCTGGAGGTAAATGCGCAGGCTGGTGTTCGTTTTTGCCTGCAAAATGCATTGATGTATCTGTGATGTTCTACCATAGATGTATCGAAAAGCTTCTTGCCTTTGGGCGTATTAATTCCAGGCAGCAGGCATACTGTTTGGTTGAGCCGCTAAGGGATACCGCCCAATGATGGAGGCTGTTTAACTTCCAGATGTTCTGCTGAGATATGACGAGTCGGGAAGGGGGGATGGTTGGGTGCGTCATTTAGGGGGCGTTGCTGGTCAAATCTTGCCTCAGCTCTAAGTTATTCAAATTTGCTCCAACCTTAGCGTCACTAGTTCATCCTCAAAATTGATGATGATTTTTGGCAATATCTGGTGTCGAGAAGCCTCCTAGGATGAGAACCGTTTGCAAATATGGTCAGGCCTGCGCAACGCTGGTTCGGGTACTGTTTGTGGTTGTCTAAACTTGGTTACTTGAATGTGGCATTCAGAACGTCGGCCAATCGTGCTCCGGCAACAGCAAGACGCCGCTCTACGACTGGTGTGTATCGCTGTATGTACGGCAACTCCACCAGGCGCTCAGGGTAAAACCCTTGCTGGGAAACGATGGTGCAGGATTCCTCTGCAGCGTTTACCCCGTTCAAATTCTCTAAGGGCATCCCAGCTGTCAACTTTTGCAGTCGTACGGCCATGGCCTCGGGCTCTTCACTAAGGTTCTTGATGAGCCCTGAGTCCCATACCGCATGCAAATTGCTGCCCTTCAAGAACGCCTGGAGTTGGTACTTATTGCCCCCTTTGTCGTCCTGGTAGCCAGCATGCAGCGGTTGGTGCACATCGCCGACGAAGTGGACCAAGTATTTCAGCGCAGTCAATTTACTATTGTCCGGCGCCCGGGAGCCCAAGATTTCTAGCTGCTTTTTGATGGCTCCCACAACACAGCGACCATCAGGACAATCCCGTTGCTCGACGTATACACAGTCGCCACGGGGAAAGTTGATGTAATGCCAAGGTGCCGTTGATGGGTTACGGTGCTCGTCTGCCCAGGTAGAAATAGACGGCAAAGTGTCTCCGGATTCCTGGGCGAGCAGGCGGTCAACCTCTGCTTTGGCCTTGGGGCTAAGCTGGGACTGCGCAATGAGCGCGATGACCTGGTGACCTTCTGTGCCCCAGGCATGTGCTACCGACAAGGTGGTCAGGACCATCGCAGCACCGGTAAATAGCGTGCGTGTCAGCATCTTCAGTATGGGACTCATCGGGTCAAGAATCCGTAAACGAGCAGAAACCCTAAAAGACCCAGGACGCCCCACAAAAGCAAGGTACACCTTCATGGTTTCTCCTTTAGTGCCAAAGGCCGAACAACCCTGTTGAGAGCCTGGACAGCGCGAGGGTGAGCGAGAAACACCGCAGTCATACCTGGGTGGTTTTGTTATTTGCATCTAATAAGTATACGTTTAAAAAGTATGTTCGTATAATTTATGTATTGATGCACAATATCCAAATGACAAAAAAACACCAGAACCCCTGGATATGGTTCGGCCCGGAGGATGGAGTTCACGGGCTTACGTTTACGGTCGGAATGAGGAGCGCACCCGAGGTGTAGCAGATTGTTTTGTTGAACGAATCGGTGGTGAAGGTCGTTTTACAGAGCTCCAACGGTACTTGAACCTAGCTTTCACCAACAGTTGAACAATTAGCAAGGGAGGAACTGCCAATGTGGCATGACAACGAAACAACGGTTGACTACTTAAATTTTGGAGTGGTCGCAGATGCTTGCACAAACCTTCTCCAGCAAGCAGATGGGTCCCCCATCTCCATCGGAGTCTCCGGGGGGTGGGGCGTTGGAAAGTCTTCTCTTGTGCGGATGATTGCAGAAAGACTGGATATTGCTACGGTACCTGGCGACAACACTTACGTAGTTGTCACCTTCAATCCTTGGTTGTACCAAGATTTTGAAGGGGCCCGTAGCGCCTTGTTGCAGCTCGTAGGCGACGAAGTATTGCGGCGCGCCGCCTCAGATGAAGCAATATTTAAGAAAGCTAAGCGCCTACTGCAACGCATCAATTTGCTTAGATTGGTGCAGATGGGTGGCGAAGTAGCAGCCACAATTGCCACAGGAATTCCTGTTGGTGCCATCGGACGAGCACTCTTCAAAGTCGGGAGTATCTTTGGACCTGACGAAGAAGCCAAAGAGGGGGGCGATGCAAAATCTGAGAAAACCGAGAACGATACTGCGCTGCTAAAGCCAGCAGAGCCTGTCTCGTTACCCAGTGAGATTCAAGCCTTTCGAGACGCACTGGAAGAGCTTCTGCGCGAACTGAAAATCACATTGGTGGTTTTCGTTGATGACCTTGACCGATGTTTACCCAAGACAGCTATATCTACGCTGGAGTCGATTCGACTTCTACTATTTCTTAAGCGAAGTGCTTTCGTGATTGCCGCGGACAACGAATTCATTCGAGGTGCCGTACGGGTCCACTTTGAGGGGACAGGCATCACCAGCGACATTGCCACAAACTACTTTGACAAGTTAATCCAGGTTCCCTTGCATGTTCCTCGGCTAGGTGTAAACGAGGCAAAGGGTTACCTGGCACTTTTGCTTCTGGAGCGAGCCAACAAGGATAACGAATTTGACAGCGAAAGGTTTAAGCGAGCGCTGGCCGCCGTTCCAGAGCGCTTGCGGACCAGCTGGCGCGGTGATGCTGTCACAACGGACTTTCTCCATAGTCTTGTAGACGTGGGAGACTCCCGAATGGTCGGACTAATGGACCTAGCTGAAGGCTTGGCTCCGCTTCTGACACAGTCCAGTGCGGTCAATGCTAACCCGCGTTTGATGAAGCGATTTCTTAATACCGTTTATCTCAGGTCAGCGCTGGCGAAACCACAGGACATTGAGCTGGATATTCGTGCACTGGCAAAGTGGCACCTTGTGGAGCGATGCGACGAGACCTTGGCAAACGCTCTTGCCGCTTTGGTAACTTCGGCATTGGATGGCCGCGTGGATGTCCTGCGTCTGGCGGAGGCTGCGGCTTTGGACGGTACAGCTCTGCCAGAACTATTTAAGAATGATTTCATGACCAGGGAGTGGCTGCAACTTCATCCGGCACTGGGGGAGACTGACCTGCGGCCGCTACTTCATCTGAGTCGAGACACTGCGACACGCGATTTTGGGGCTGATGATTTGACGTCAGAGGGTAGAGCCCTCCGTGACGCCTTTGTTGTTGTCACCAGTGCAAATGAGCCGCTGACGCAGGCTATTCGCAGCGCCGGTTCGACCCAGGCCAGGTTGGCTATGGGCCGAGCTTGGCAGATAAAGGCACCGAAACGCACTTGGAAGCGCGGGGAAGACATTGTCATGTTGGTCGAGTCTTGCAAGGTGTTTCCTGAATTGTCCGCCGACGCGTCTGTACTCTTAGCACAAGCGCCAGTAAGTGAGGTTGGACCGGGGATTATTCCGACTCTTTATGAACAGACCTGGAGCCATTCCGTTATTGACACTTGGGAAAAATCATCGACCGTGGCTACTCCGGTCAAGAACGCAATCAAGGCTAAGAAGGCACGTTAATGGGAACATCTACATCTAGTAAGGGTGGTAAGACCGGGTCTCCCTTTGACCCTGAGTGGCTTGCAGGCGATGGTGGAGGCTCCGGTGCTGGTGACTTGCCTATTACTCCAGATGCTGTTGATGGTGACGCAAGCCCAAATCAAGACACAGATGCCGACTCCGACGGTGCCGATTCTGCTGCAACTGAAGGGGATGCCGCGGCAGACCTAGGAGCTATCGCTCCGAACCGGAGATACGCAGAGGCTCGAACCAAGATGTCTGCGTATTTTTCTGGTGGCGGGCGTGAGTCTCTGCGTTCCGCTACCAAGAGTATGGTCAACAAAGGCATGGGGGGGCCGCGGCGTGCGGCATCCACGATGCGCCGCACTTCGCAAGGGGTTGGACAGTTAGGCCAATTCCTCACTTCAGCTCGTGACCGGACGGACCCAAAGGTTGTGGATTGGGTTGAACGAGTCCGTCAGGCGAATCTGTCAGCAAGTGACCTTGTGCTGGAACTTGTGAAAGAGGTTATCCCAGATACCGGCAGTGTTGACGATGAGTCCCTTCGTAACGCTGCGGCTGAGGCGTTGGGAATGCTTTATGAGTTGGACCCGAACGTGGACATTCTTGCGCTTACGGACCAGCAAATCGCAAATGTGATGGCGTTCACCATTTCAAACGAAGTATGCAATCGAATGGACATGCAACTCGGCCAGACCTACGAACGACTCAAGTTCGACCCCCACGAGGTGCAACTGTACCGCCAGGACATCAAGGAGTATGTGATGGCCGAGGTGTCTGTTGTGATGGGGCGGTTCACGCCGAACAACTTGAATCCTCAGCAGCTTGCGCGCGAGGTATTGGCGTCCTCTTTACAGGTATTCGCTCAATGATGAAGATTATTTGCACAACTGTTGACCACCTTCCCGCGAATCTTGCTGAGGGAGAACGCGCGTTTACTTTTTTCAAAAGTGCAAAGCGTGAAGGCGTCGGAACCATAGCAAAAAGCTGGAGGGGCTCTCTCAAGCGAAAAGGGTTCGCGCCAAGCCCTCAAGTATGGGATTTCGTGCAATTTTGTCTTGCTGTGTGTGCCGCAGACTTGGCTTGTTTGCGTGGGGCCAGTGCCGACGGATGGACTCGTACCATAGAGCTCACTGTTGGGTTGCATGAGCCTTTAAGGTGGGTACCCTGGAAGCAGCATGCCGAAAACATGTTGAAAGTGCTGACGGGCGACTACTGGACCCTGCATTTTGTCGAAGGGGGTGCGCCGCCACCTGATGGTAAACCCGTGCCGGTTGACCGCGACTGTGTGTCGTTGCTTTCCGGAGGGCTGGATAGCCTCATCGGAGGCATTAACCTTTTAGAGCAAGAGCGTCGTCCGATGTTTGTATCCCAGCTTGCGCATGAGGACTCTCAACGTCAGCGCGACTATGCCGCGATGTTGGGAGGAGGTGCAACACATCAGCAGTGGAGTCATGGTATTAGTTTTAGTGGCGTGCGCGAGCCCTCGACGCGGGGGCGTTCACTGGCCTTCTACGGTTTTGCAGTTCTCGCGGCATCTCGCATCGCGGCTTCACCAGTCCAAATCTTCGTTCCTGAAAATGGCTTCATCTGCATAAACCCACCATTGGTTCCTGGTCGAGTGGCTAGCCTCAGCACACGGACAACGCATCCCCTCTTTATTGGGATGCTTCAAGAGCTCTTGAGCGGACTGGGTGTTCGGGTACAGCTTGAATTGCCCTACAAGTTCAAAACGAAGGGGCAAATGTTGACGGAATGCCTCAATCAAGACTTGCTAAGAGCATGGGCTGCGGACTCGACAAGTTGCGGAAGGTTTCGCACGTACAACCGCGTGCATTGTGGTCGCTGCGTGCCATGCATGATTCGCAAAAGCGCGTTTCGTGCCTGGGACCTAGCCGCCGATACAACTAGGTATGTACATTCCTCTCTAGCTGGGTCAGACAAGGCTAGCGGCCCCGATGACCCTATGGCTGCAGCGCTAGCTGTCTTGTCGGTCCAGTCTCAAGGGTTGGACCGATTTCTCGGTGCGACATTGGCATTTGCCTTGCCTGCTGAACGTCAGTCATACAGAGCTGTTCTTTCTCAAGGTATTGCAGAGCTGGACGCGCTACTTAAAGCGGATGGCCTACTGTGATGGATTTTCATTGCCATCTTGACCTCTACCCCAACGCCAGGGAGGTCTACAAGGAAGCTTGCCGCCGGAACAGTTTCACTTGGCTCGTTACGACTAGCCCGAAGGCTTTTGCGGCCACCTCTCGTGCGCTAGAACCATCTACGAATGTCCTTATTACCCCGGGGCTACACCCCGAAATAGCATACGAAAGGTCTCACGAGCTGGACCTGCTGTTGGAACAGATAGTCACCTCACCCGCAGTAGGTGAGGTGGGACTCGATGGTTCTTCAAGGTTTAAAGCTACCTACGACGTTCAACGAAAGATTTTTAGCGCAGTAGTCGCGCAATGCGCAAACTTGGGCGGTCGGGTGCTCAGCATTCATTCGAGACAGGCAGTCAAAGATGTATTAACTGAGTTGAGCCTACATCCACAGTTCGGTACTGCGGTACTGCACTGGTTTTCTGGTACCGCGTCAGAGTTGAAGGCGGCTGAGGCTAAAGGCTGCTGGTTCAGCGTAGGCCCAGCAATGTTCAACTCAATGAGTGGACGCGCATTGGCAGCAAAGCTGCCCAGGGACCGAGTAATTCCCGAAAGCGACGGTCCTTTTGCACAGATGGACAAGACACCAGTCATGCCTTGGTGCATGCCGATAACGGCACAACTACTTGCTGATGCATGGGATATTTCATTCACGGATGCTCATCTGACCTTAGAGAGAAACTCGTTAAAAATGTTGGACATCCTGCGTTGAAATGCGAAATGTGCGGACCAGTCCGCGTTAAAGGTTCCCTGTTCTTCAGTAGCTGTTGGAGGTGTCTATTGGTGAACTGATTGCCCTGGTTCGAGTGGTGCAGCAGCGCCACCGGTTGACGAAGCTTCAAGTCAAGGAGCGTTTGCGAGGACGGCTGCTCCCAGGCTCGTTTCGCGAGAATTTAGGGAAGCCACCGAAGTTGGTGGTGGGCAAAAGAGTTGTTCCCGAACCGGTAGCACTAAGCTGCTGATTTATAAAGAAACGCTTGTGATGCTCACACCACCTCGGGTAAAAGAGTTCTTCCCAAGCTTCTTGTACGTTTTCACGTCAGTAACTTTGGCAGCCCGTTTGTGAGCCACTTTTCGAGCAACCGTGGCAACCTGTGCAGTCAGGAGTGGGGCATCATTACTCACGTTCTCGCGGATAGAGAGCGGTCTTTCCATTGGGAGCGCCGGTGCTCGTATAGTCTGAGAGTCAATATGTGAAAGGGATGAATCCGATGGACCTCAAGGCCCTACAGGAGACGCTTAGAGCATTCGCGTCGGAGCGAAATTGGGAGAAATTCCATACGCCCAAGAATCTAGCTATGGCGCTGGTGGTTGAAGCTGCTGAACTCATGGAGCTGTTTCAGTGGAAGACCCCAGAGGAGTCTTATGCCTCAAAGACGGACAAGCCGTTGCAGGCGCGCATCGGTGAGAAGTCGGCTGACGTGCTCCTGCATCTTCTGCAACTGGTAGACCATACGGATGTTGACCTGGAATATGCGGTTCACGATACGCTATTAAAAAGCGCGAAGAATCACGTTGTTCCTGATGTACAGGTCGTGACTGAGCAACAACCCGTGAGGCCGGCCCAAACCCATGTCTTGGTCGACTGGGAGAACGTGCAGCCTAAGGACCTGGACATTCGTGTACTGGTACCGGACGTCACCCATGTTTGGATTTTTCATGGACCCACCCAAAAGCGGGTTGGTGACAATCAGCTGTCATTTGGCAATGAGTTGACCCTTGTTCCGATTTCGCGCTCGGGCAAGAACGCTCTTGATTTTCACTTGAGCTATTACGTTGGTTACATCAGTTCGCGCAATCCAAGCGCCAAGTTTGTGGTGCTTTCCAATGACCAAGGTTACCGCCCCATGTTGGAGCATGCCAAGGAGCTGGGATTCGCGGCTAGCCAACTTGGTTTTGGTGCCCCGAAAGCCGTTGCTAAAAAGGCGGGGGTAAAAAAGGCTCCAGCCAAGAAGGTAGTCGCAAAAAAAGCGGCGCCCACGAAAAAGTCGATACCTGTCAATAAGCCCCCCGCTACTAAGCAGCCTACCAAAGCAGCAAAGGCGACGACAGGCAAAGCGTCGGTCGCAGAGAGGTCTGCCAGAGCTCCCGCACAAGCAAAGAAGGCGGTATCTGGAGCAACAAACACCCCAAAGGTGGTCAATCCCTCAGTTGCATCAGCAACAGGCGGCAAGCCAACCCCTGCAGTAAACAAGAAATTACTCGTTGTAGATGATGAGACGGTCTACTCTCACGTGCTGGCTTCGTTGCGTAAGTCCAAGAACAAGCCCAGTCGAAAAGCGAGGCTCTTTGGTGCCGTAAAGTCTCTGCTCGGAGTTGAAAAGGCTGACGATATCAAGGTGGAACGCTTCGTTCAGAGGTTAGTTGACGATGGTCACTTAGTCATTGATGCCAATGGAACGGTAACTAAAACGCCTTAGTCTATGGGGAAAGGTTCGAAGCCTAGCTCCAGTTGAGCCAGAAGCTGACGTTCGTGCGCTTTTTTCAAAACTCGCTTGACCCGACCCTTAGGGCCACCTTTATAAAAACATCTTTCCAAATGTGAAGAGGTGAATTTGTGAACAGTCGAACGCGATTCCTGAACCCTTCAGAGGCAGCGAGAAGGCTCGGCATCTCCGTGAAGGCATTACGTATCTACGAGCAACGTGGTCTTATGACGCCGACGCGCACCGAGGCCGGCTGGCGGTCTTACGGGCCAGCGGAGATGCAGCGTGCCGGCGAAATTGTGGCCCTTCGTGCGCTGGGCCTGAGCCTTGCGCAAGTGGCCAGTGTCTTGGAAGGCGAGGCCGAGGGACTTGAACCTGCCTTGGCCTTACATCAGGCCGTGCTTGAAGGTGATGCGCGTCGACTGGCAGACACCATCGAACGTGTTCGTGGTCTACGAGCCCAATTGGACAGAGGGCAGAGGCCAACCGTCACAGAGTTGACGCGCTTGCAGGTTTCGACCAGTGGGCTGAGCGTCGAATTCGAACTCCCCTGGCCCTGGGGAGGTGAATTTTTCCAGTTGCACGACATCCGTCCCCTGAACTACATCGTGGGTCCGCTGGGCAGCGGAAAAACGCGATTGGCCCTGCGCTTAGCCGAGGTGCTGCCGTCGGCGGCGTTCCTCGGCCTAGAGCGGGTTGCGGCAGGTGATGCGAAGGCGCGCCTAGATGCCGACTCGGACCTACGATTACGCGTCAACCACGCGATTGATTGGCTGGTCGAAGACGGCGCTGTCATCTCCGAGGCGCTAACCGCTTTGCTGGTGGGACTGGAAGCCGAAGGGCCGACCATTCTGGTCGTCGACATGGTCGAGCACGGACTGGATACGCCCACCCAACAGGCGGTGTCTGCCCATCTGCGTCGCCGTATGTCCGTGGAGCGCCCGCTCTTCTTGATGACACGTTCTGCTGTCATCCTCGATTTAGCTTCCGTTGGCACGGGGGAGTCCATTCTTCTTTGCCCTGCCAATCACAGCCCACCGATTCGCGTGGCGCCCTATCCAGGTGCTGCCGGCTATGAAGCCGTCGCAACTTGTTTGGCGGCTCCTGAGGTGCGCGCGCGAACGGAAGGCGTCATTGCATGGCGGCCTCGGGGGCGTGAACATGATTATGAGGATGCGCACCTCTCAGCTCGTTGCTAGCCACGTTGTGCCGCGTGGAGGCGTTTACATATCCGGCAGAATGCGGCCAGAAGCGGCCGGTCACCGACACCGCTCAATTCGGCCAGAACCGGCCGTTCGGTACCCAAGCAGAATTTCCCGCGCTGTCTGTGGCTAGGAGCTATGCCACTGAATACGCG
Source organism: Rhodoferax sp. OV413 (assembly GCF_900104385.1). Lineage (GTDB taxonomy): Bacteria > Pseudomonadota > Gammaproteobacteria > Burkholderiales > Burkholderiaceae_C > Rhodoferax_B. The sequence goes on from NZ_FNJA01000011.1 coordinate 61,017, forward strand.
CTATCCGAACTCCGTCATGAATTCTTCGACGATACCGATTGACCTCCATGGCGAGCTGCTGCGCAGGAGAATTTAGGGTGGAATTCCCGGCTCGGTCTGCTTGGTGATACCTTCTGTGCAAGTTCCTTCATTAACCTTGAGCAACTTTTCGATGGACCTAGTGACCACCTTCGAGCAAATTCAAGAAAACATTGCCGAATTAGAACGTGTCCGGCGGAGCGATGGAACGGACCATGCCTACTTTCGCGACCTGATACGAAGGGGGAGGTGTTTTGTCCCTTACTTGACGCCCGAGGGTATGGCGTTCGCGCCCTCCAGATTCGTGGGCTATGCCGCAAATACTCTTGCAAAGCACGCTGCCAACGCCGGAAGAGACGGCAAGCTCACGAACCCCGCAATTGGCAGGATTTTTGGTGGCAGCAATTCTGCGGACGCCGAGCTAGAAGCTTTCTACGTGGCGTACTGCAAGCGCCTTGGAATCGACGCCCTGGCCAGGGGTGCGCGAAGTTACTGGCTCACGCCCGAGGTCGAATACGAGCTTGAAGAGCGGGACTTAGCTTCAATCGAAAGCGACCCGAACCGCTCGGCGACCACAAAAAAGGCTCTCCGGGACTCGCGGGTCGGTCAAGGGCGGTATCGTGCTAGTGTGCTTGCATGTTGGGATAGCCGCTGTTGCCTGACCGGCTGCGAGGAGCCCCGCCTGCTCATCGCTTCCCACATCAAACCTTGGTCCAAGTCTACTGATAAAGAAAAGCTCGACGGATTCAATGGGCTATTGCTGACCCCGCACTACGATGCGTTATTCGATAGAGGTTTTATTTCCTTCACGAATGAAGGAGTGATGCTCGTCGCCAAAGAGCTGTCAGGAAAGGTTCGCACTGCTCTCGCTCTCGACTCAAGCCTCCGGCTCTCACCTGAGCCAGAACACGTCAAATACCTGGAATGGCACCGCCGACGCTGGTTCCTGGAGAAGCGAAACTAGGATTCGCCCGAATAGCGGCTGATGTCGCTGCCTTAGTTGATAACGAAGGCATAGCTCTTGACCAGGAAAACGCCCAGCGCCGGATGACCGATGCTGGGCGAGGAATCAACAGCTAGCTGTTGGCACCGACGTCGATATCACCACGTATGCCAGCTTGGGATTGACCAGCCGAGTGCGGCGGCAACGCGCGTCAGGAAAGGCGTTTAACAGGGGACAGCTGGTCAATCCGTCTTCCGCTGAACCAGCCCGAAGTGGTCAAATTTTTCTTGGCCGTAACAGTCGATATCCAATTGGACCTTGCCAAGTCGACGAAACTGACAGAGTGCTAAGAAGCGAAGTGCGATGTCTCCGGATACCGGTGTTGCAGCGGCCACCTCTTTCATTAATGCACCTCTTAATCGAACTGTGGGGGACGCGCCGCTCTAGAAAATTTAACTGGCGTCATGTGGAGAGCCTACACGATATAAATGGCCTATTCATCAGAATTGATGGGATGCCTACGCTACGCGTGCCAGCCTTCATTAGTTTTGAGGATGGTTCGACCGAACAGGATGAAGAGTAATCCTTAACAGGAGCAGGGTAGGACAAGATACACCAAACATCGGTCACCTTGAGCACGGTTGCGGCCACTCACGTTGAGTTGAAATCAAAGTTGACCGCATAAGACATCGAAACTGACCTCGTAGATTTTTTGAATAATTATTTTTCTCTAACCAATGACACTTTTGACAAGTGATGAGCAATTCTCCTCTGCCACTCTCGGTGTATATAGTACGAGTAGTTTTTTTACGCGGTTCTCTAGTTTAGCGGACCTATTCCCGGTCGACGAGGATTCATGTCCTTCAGCTATTCCAACCCATGTGCATGAATTTGTACATTATCTGCATAACATATCAACAACAGCCGGTATTCGTGCGGCTTTTCTCGCTAACGCGGCTGTTTTTACGGCGGCGCAATTTCTCATAGAGGAAAAAAAAGGGGTTGGAAAATCCAGTGATGAATCAACTCAGGGAGATAATATTGGATTTTTCATCAAAAATCTAAATTTCATTCTTGGGTCATTTGAAAAAAATGTAAGTGATAAAAATGAAATTTCCAAATTATTTTGGAATATTTCTCATCTGCAAAGTTACACCCAGAATTATTTTCCGAAATCCTTTGCTTATCAAGTGACCATATCAGGAAGGTTAGGGTGCAGGACGGTTGATGGAATTTTGAAAATCGGGCTTAATTTTATTACGGAGGGGGTCGCGTATGAAGTAGAGCGCGAGCTGTGGGAAAAGAGAGGTGACTTAAAGAAGGTCATTGATGACCGAACGCCAATATTTCCATATTTGACCTATGAACCATTGGTAGATTACCTTGTTGGACGCCCAACCACTCCGTTAGAGAGGATAAGTGTTGGTAATGCCGCACTTATGCATTACTCGCCGTCTCAGGGGTTTGTAGATGCATGTCTTGCACTTAGGAAAAGTGGTGAGAAGTTCGAAGAATATCTACGTGGTCTTATGGGGAATTTTGAATCGTATGTTGAAGGAGAATTTGAAGGGGAAATAAATATTCTCAGGGAATTCTATGCCCATACCGATAAACTGGAAGTTCCGTTTGAAAATTATTTGTCAAGAATAAAAGACGCCGCAAAGCAGCGAATGAAAAATCCATGTCTTGAAGCACTTTTTTTGCGGAAAAATCTGACTTCACAAACATTCTTGGAAATATCATGCTCTCTTGCTGAAAACGTCATCGTTCAAGAAAAGGCTGATGGCACTGCAGTAGTGGATTATCGTGGTAATCGAAATGGTTTGGCAAATTCATCAAATGAAGATATTATTTGGTTTATTGTCCTGTGCTCAGCCATTCACTTTGTGAAGCAACATTTCACTTCGAGTGGACGTATCGTAGCAACGAAGTTTCTGAAAGAAACGAAATGTCCTTTCTCAGGGGCGTGTCACGTGGAATTGGCAGAAGGAAATCCAGAAATGTGTAAAAAATCTCCGTGGAAATTCGAGCCAAAGAACAAAGAAAATAAAGAAGGAGTTTGTTGGTATATCGCAGGTATTCGTTCGATAACACCTAATGGTGATTCGGGTGAGTCGAAATTTCTGTAATTCGAAGTCGATGAATACTGCCATTGGGACCGCAAGAATCATAGTTGAAAGTCAGGCATCCACAACCTATGTGAGGTCTGCGCTGCCAGCCATGAACTCTGGGATGTCTGGACATGGTGTCGGACTGGATGATGATTACTGCACAAGTGCCCACCTGACTCGTGTCGGCCAAACTGGAAGTCCGCTATAGCTCACTTCGTTCTGGTCAATTACCGAATTGGGGGCCCATCTAGATTGGACCGAGCATCATCTGCTACTGGGCTTATGACCTCGGCGGATGCCATAACGACGTCGATATCCACAATCAGTTCGGCATCGATGGGTCCGGCATCGCAGCGGTGCGCTTCTGGGCCGGTGTTATGCCGCAGCCTTTCGAGATTCTCCAGTGATTGGCACAACTTTCAGTCGACCTAGGCCGCATAATTCGTAGCAATAACTACAGGTGTGAGTAACACTTTCAAGGGCAATGGGTCAAAACGAAGCTGCGGGTATTGAGGTCCTCAAGGAAATTTTGCGAGACAAGGCGCGCAAAGCAGGCGGGCAATTCAATGCTTATCCGCTTGGTCCCCAAGATAGAAAAGTGCTCGCTGACGATATATTCGCTGCAGCTGACTACTTCGCTATCGTCGAATCGAAGTGGAGTGAAGACCAATTGTCCACTGAGGCCAAGGATAAGGCGGAAAGAGTCAAGAGACTGTGCGAGGGGTTGGTCACTAATAGTGCGATGGCAGAGTTGCATGCCAAATGTCACAAGATTGCATGGCGTGATAGTGCGACTGGCTTGTCGATGCTTCAGCCATACCGCGATGTAGTCTGCGTTGATAGTTGGCCAAGTACGTGCGTCGCGTTGAACAAATCTTCACCATTCGATGCTGAAGTATTTGCCGATGCGTTTTTTGGAAATCCTCCCGGTCATTGTGTTCGGGCAGCGGACTTCATTCGGTATGTGAAGTGGCTGCTTAAAACCGTCACTGGCGCGGATGATAAATCTGTCGTAGTTCTTGCTAGAGAAACGAATTCTCAGGGTAAATCAATTTCAAAAGAAATAACTTTAGAAAATCTATCCATTCACTTGACTAAACTGGCGGCGACAAGGGCTACAGCCGCGGTTAAAAGGGCCGAGCAGAAAGCGACAAGAAAACTCAAGGGGCCATAGTCCCCCCCCCACCACTTAGTTCGCCTGTGCAGCGTTGAGCGGACGGTCATAGCCCGGGCGACAAGGAGCTCCCTGGTTTCCGAGTGTTTGTGCCGGAGTTGAATTGACCAGTTGAGCGCGCTTGAGCCGATGTCAGCTGACCGTGCTTGTCCATCAGGAAAGGTGAATCCTGCTTAGTTGTGCAAGAACTCGGGATGGTCATCATCTTTCTGGCGCTCCTGGTCATTCTGGAGTTGGCGCCAACAGGTCAAGATAAATAAATTGGCTATATGTCTTAATTTACTTAACCTAAAAAACTATGCCAATAAAAAAACTTTTCTCTGCGTCTGCTTTCATCGCCTTAGGTATTGCAATTGGCATGGTGCTCAGCGACTTCTCTCAGACAACAAAATTTCCTCATGACCGATACGTATTAAACTTACGAAATTCTGAAACGACCGAAGAGGCATTTTCGTGCGCAATGCAAAGCGTAGTATTTGGAGACAATGTTTCGGAATATGACCACAAATTGAAACGACAGAAGAATTGCCTAATTATCGCTGCAGGGACCCCTAGGGAAGATGGCTCTTTTGATGCGGTCAACTACTCTAGGTTTTGGTATGGAAGATTACTTTCGATTAACGGCCCAATCCATATCCCAGCATCCAATCTTCAATCAATCCGCTTAGAAAAGTCCTTAACTTTTGTTGAGTGGGTTACTTCCCTATTTCGGGTAGTGAACTTCCCATGATTGCTTTCCGTCTGGACAATCCAAGCATTTCGCACGAATTCCTTCGAAATGGGTTAAGTTGAAAGTCGCGGGAAGTTCAATTTTTTCGGAATTGGAAATCGTTACTGTAATTGGAAGCCCCATCAATGCGGGTACGTCATTGCTCAACACCGAAATACTCGCTGCATCATTTTTGTAGTCTTGGTTAGTATAGATGTGCCACTTGTCATCGTTGTGATTTATAAGAATTTCTGGATTTGAATTCAAGACGTAATTTACGCCGATAGGCCGGTCGGTGGTTTGAGTGCAGGCGGTAACGACTAGGACTGAGAACACTGTATAAAAAAATCGCATTAGTATAAAAAATATAAAAATTGTTTGAGCCGCTCTATTGTGGCATAGCGAACCTTTATGCACATCATCATTAGACTGCAACAAAAGTTGCCCTTTAGGGCGGTAAGTAGCCTTGGTTACACAAGCGGTGCCTTGCGAAGCCCGTGCTGGCTTAGGTAAAAGAGTTTTTCCAAAGCTATTTGCACGTTTTTACTCCATGGTGATGCGACAGTATGGACAAATTGCGTTCTCCAACGTGGCCTGGGAACTGCGCGCGGAAAGGGGCAGGGGCTTCCTTGTTTGCGAGGAAGGCTGCTCCCAGGCTCATTTCGCAAGAATTTAGGGAAGTTACCGAAGTACTGGCGACGCGGGGCAATTTAGAGCTGGTATCAGAAATTAGTGGTCAAGCAAAGTGCAAAGAATTTTGAATCTTTCTGGGGCAGCAGGACCATGAACCCTGGCCAATGAAAATTTGCAGGGCTGGCCAAATTGGCGTTGGCGACACCATGGACACCCAACTTGTCACTTTACGGCTGACTGCAGTCGCTCTAAAGTCCAAACTGCTCCTGGTCCACGAACTTACCCAGTGCCTTTAGCGCAGCCAGCAGTTGGCCGTCGGAATATGGGCAGCCCACCGTCTCCAGTGGCCTTTGCCCCTTCTTGTCGGCTGCTTCCGGGGAGTGCCCATGGCCCTCACGCAAACTTTGAAGCATAGGGTTGTAACCGGGTTGCCAAGCCTGCATTTCTGGGAAGTTATTCCGCAATGCAGCCAAAATGCGCATACCTGACCAGTCCAAATCACCCCAGAACCAAACCGGTATCGCGATGTTCTTTGTGAACAACCAGCTGTCAAAGTAGTCTGCACGGTTCCCACCCAGCTCACCCCTGTGGGAGAAGTACAAAGACACCGTTTCACGATTACGAAGCCGAGCCGCGCTACCCTTGAATCCCGAGGCATAGACTAACGCCAATTTGGCGAAGACTGGATTGGTTGAGCGCACGCCTTGCTCAAAATTCATTTGGTTTTCGATGAAGAGAACTCCGTTGAAGCCTCCCTGCGGAAGGTAGACCTGCAGCTGGATTGGCGACTCAGGGAAGGGGCATTCGTCGGTGCCCAACAGTGTGGCCACTAAACCCGTCCGATTGTCCAAGACCTTCGACATTCCCCAGAACAACCGGCAAGAAACCTCCCGCAGCAAGAGCGGGCTTCCTGCCAAGTTCTTTAAAGTATTGAGCTTAGCCACGACCTCGGCCATGCTGCGGTCTGGCATATCAATGCAATATTCCCCCGCAGCCTTCTTAACCTCGGCAGATGCATCGAGGTTGGCATCAATGGCCTCCCGCCAGCGCTCCACAGGCGTCTTGGGCCGTGCCGGACGTCCGGTAACCTTTCGTACCGCTTCAACGTCCAAAACCTTTACTCGGGGTTGCTTGTCATATCCAGCAATTGACCGCGCCGCGGTCACAGGCGTCACTTGGAGCCAACCCGCTTTAACCAGTTGAAGGAACTGTTCCCAAAGATGCTCTTTGTCAGACTCCATGGAGGCTTGGTACAGCGCTGGCCATGTGGCGTTATTGAGTGCGACTGTTTGCGCGCTCGCGCTGCCACGGGCTTCAGCGCTGTCGAGCCTGTCAACAAGCATGTTCAGCAGGGTCTGAATACCGGGGACTCGCAACAAAGGGGAGAACTCCATCATTCGCCAGCTACCTTAATCTCGGCGGTTTCCTCCACGGGATTAGCGGAGTCAAACAACTGCTTGGCCTTCTCGCGAGCAATCTGACGTTGGCGTTCCCACAGTTCGCGCATCTTGTCTGGTTTCAAAATGCGTTCGTCACAATCCGTAATGAAGTCAAGTTCTCCGTTTGCAACGGGCGTTAAGCGCGTGAAACTGTATTCCCGGTTGAATTCATTGCGGAGAGCGTTGGACTTCTGTGTAGGCATTGCGCTCAGAACTTGCAAATCCAGTTTATCGCGCATGAACTCCAGGACTGCCCGAGCATGGGCATCGTCCATCCGAGCGAAGGACTCGTCGTTGACCAAAAGCCGGAGGCTGGGGCCTTTTTCGAAGAGCTTCAAGCGGTTGGTTAACACCGCGGCGCGCACGATGTAGGCGGGAGTTTCTAACTGCCCACCCGAGCCTGTTGCCCACTCCGAGAGCTTCATACGTCCCCCGCTAGTGGTTTCATTGATGATGTCGTAGCGACGGTAATTTCGGTAGTCCGCGATGCGCAGCAAGTCCTTGGTCGCACGCTCATGGTTGTCGTCCAGAAGAAGCTGAACCAGCCGGTCTCGGATTTTCACATGCTTATCACTCAGCTTGGTCTCACCGAACAAGTCCATGGGCTCGGCAGAGTCCGCTAACAAGGTTACCGCCTCGAAGAAGTCCAGGTACTCTGCAAACTCCGGTTCCCATTGAGACCAGTCGAGACTGTAGCTACTTATCCCAAATTTCAGATTCTTAAGTTCGACATTGAGCTGGCGCAAGGTGCGAATTCCCTCATCCACCCGTGTCTTGATTTCCACGCAAAACTGCTTGGTAAAAACGTCATGAAATGACTTCACTGCGTTGTCTAGTTCCAGTCGGTTGTTGTACAGACCAACACCCTGCAGGCCCTGAAGCGTCGTAACCACTGCCTGAGAAAGTTTGACCAAAGACGCGTAGCTGGTTTCAAAAGACTGCGCGTCCGAATGCTGCGTAAAGGCTTGTACAAACCGCTCGTCAGACTTTGCTTGGCTGTTGTAGTCAAACAAAGCCTCCCGTGCTGTGGCCAACAGCCCTGAGGGCTTCATTGCGAGTTCACCAAGAGTCCTGCGAGCATTTGCTAGGGGCTCAGTATCTTGCTGCAGCTTCCTTTCAACGGCAGCCTTTAGCACTGCGTACTCAAGGCTTGAATTGTCCTCAATCAGCCGTTTCATACGTTGGATTTGGTTTTCAAATTCTCGCAAATGCTCTTGCTTGTTTGCCGTAACGTCCCTGATGGCTTTGTTTGCGTTCTGTACTACTTCGTCCAACGCGCCAATTCGCTTTTCAGCAATCGTAATGAAATCCTGCAGGTTCAGAATTTCCTCCACCTTGCCAGCGAGCTTGTCTTGAAGCTCTTTGACTTCGGTGATGTCCAAGCTGCTCAAGGTCTCACGAGTCTTCTCAATCAAATTGGCCTGCTCACGCAGGGAGCTTGCATCAAAGTGAGGCTGTTTTAGCCACTGAAGAGACGCCTTAATTTCAGCCAATTTTTTCTGAATATTTTCAAGGCGGTGCGCCTCAGCTTCCGCGACTTTGAGGTCCCGCTCTGCACGCTCCAGGGCTTGAACTCGAGCTCTTTGGCCAAATACGGGCTCTACTTTTTCGCAGAGGAACATGGAGTGCCCACCTGATGCAACTCCATCCTTCGTAACCCCTCGCGGGGTACTCCTCAGGGTTTCGATATCTGCGACCTTCTTTACCCCGCCATATTGGGAGGCTAGATAAGCTTGTGCAATCGGATTCGCGGTGCGCAGCTCTTGAACGATGGAGTCGGCTTCAATCGTCAGCCTGGACTCCTTCTTCAGACAGAGGGCACCCTGGACCACCGTCGCATGGACATCCCGCGATTTCAAATAGTCCACGCAGTCCCGTTCAAAATCCACTCCCACCACCAAGTTGAAGCGAGTGCCGCCCATATAGCCTTCAATAGCCTGCTGCCAGGAGTCAGACTTCTCTGATTTTGGCTCTATCAAGTCGCAGAGGACTTGCACGTTTGCCGCCGGAAATTGCTCTTTCAACAGACGAAGTGCCGCTTGGGTGATGCGAGGGTACGTTACCTGTCCTTGGCTCAGCCGGCCTCTTTTTCGACCTAGTTCGCCGACCAATTCATCTGCGCGATTTTTGAGCGTCGCCGACACGGTAAATTGAGACGCCAGCGACAGAGATACGCTCTGGTTGGGACCTACCAAGGAGTCGTAAATTGCGTCAATTCCCTGATTGACTCCCGAAAATGCTTGAACTAACTCGTACAGGCGGCCGACATTGAGTTCTTCCAGGGCCGAAACTTCCTGGATACGCTCATGGCACGTTGCTAGTCGCGTGAAGTCTGTTTTGGCATAGGCCTCAGCCACTCGTTGAATAGAGTTGGACAAGTCGTCGCAACCCTCGGGTACTTGTCGCGAAATCAATGCCTTTGCTGCGCCTTCGAGCTGAGCTGCTGCCGTCAAGGAGTCGCTCAGCGTCTTCAAGATAGCGTTTGCCTCGGCAATGGCCTTCGCGAGCGTGGCATCAAGCTCCTGTTTCTGATTATGAACAGGGATACCTTGCAGCCTCGCACTGAGCGCTATGCGTTGCTCATCAAGCGCTTTTACACGGAGTTTCCACGCAAGAATTTTTCCACCGTTTTCGTCTGTTTCTTGGTCCGCATTTGCGATTTGAAGCTGATGGGCGGCAATGGCAGCATCGTCGCTGCGTAGCTGCAAGTTCGCCACAAAGAAGCCCTGAGTTATGTGGGCCTCGTGGGCTTCGCACGCTTCCAAAATTGCGTTCTGAAGTTCGGTAAGCCGGGTCACGTTGGACTGCAGCCTGATGCTTTCCTGCCGCAGATTGCTGACCTGACGCATCAGGCCACTAATGCTGTCAATGTCCTGCTGGAGCTGCTTCGCATCAAACTCCAGAATTTCATCTCGCACCAATTCGTGGACATCCCCAATCTTTCTGGAAGCAATGGACTTCACCCAAGCCTTGGCAGCGTTGGTCGCTTCTTCCTTGGTAACACTGGATTTCCCACGGAATCGCCCAAAAAGCGCACATAAGTAGTCCGTCTTCTTGTTGTTGAAGTCAATAAGGCGGGGGTGCTTGGTTTGCAAGTGTTTGGCAATGCGTTCAACTGCCACGCACTCCTCAGTTTTTGGGTCCTTAATGAAGTCGTCATGGGTAAGTACGGCGTCATCAATGATGACCAGAGCCAAGCTTTCCAATTTTGCCTGGCGGGAATCTCCCGCGCCTTCAACTCGCGCGGACACTCCGACCAATGCTGTGAAGGGCTTAAGGTGTTCTTCCCCTGCACTTGGACGAAAGACCGCGGCCATATATGCCTGTGCACCGTCCTTGCGGGAGAAATTACTGAATTCCGCTCCGACTGCATACGCTTCAATCCCTCGCACAACTTTCTTGCTGCGCTGCCCTTGGGCAACCTCATCCTGACCGGGGTTGAGGCTCAGGATGTCCTTGTTTGCCCCCGTCATCACAGTTTGCAGGGCATCCAGCATTGTGGATTTTCCCGCACCAGTTGCTCCGGTGAACAGCGTCATTTCCCCCATGGGGAAGGTGCCCGAGTGCATTTGCCCCCAATTTACCAAAATTAGGCTGTCGAGCTTCATGGCTGGGACTCCTCTACCTGGGTGACTTGCTCAATGACGCCGTCTGCATCCAGTGCGGTACTCAATGCTTCATTACTTACAACGCCCACAATCGTCGGTCTGATGGCGAGGTATGCGTCCTCATCTACAGGTGAAAAGGTCGACGCGAACCGCAAAAGTCGGTGTCGCTTAAGTTCGCCCAGCAAGTCCATCCTTGCTGTGTTGCCGTCCGGGAGTTGGCGCTTGAGCTGGGTTTGCATTGTGGCTGCGATATCTTCGAAAGTGACCATTGCTTCAGCCTGGTTATCGATGAGCCCCTGATTCAGTTTTTCTTGATACAGGAAGCGCAATGCGATTGCGGCAGCCACAAAGTCAACAGAGAGGCGAGCCTTCAACGAGGGCGCGGGCGGTAGCGTATCTTCAGGCAGGCCGTCCACAACTGCGCCTGGGCCATACAGACGGTAAAACTGCGCATTTGAGTCGTGGTGAAGCAACATGCCCGCGACTTCCAGGTACTCGCACAGAAGGGGCTCAATGCGCCTTGCATCGTCATACAGCAGTTGTTCTTTCTGGTCCTCATCTCGGACCAATACACCATAGGACAGCAAGCGAACCAGAATTTCCCGGAATCGCTCCATGCTAAGGTTGACTACGGCCAATTTTTCACGCAGTTCAGTAGTGAGGCTCATACATCCTTCTTTTTGAAGTCAAATTCGTAGTCAAACCCGCTGTAGTACTCGTTTTCCACCCGACGAGACAGGCGCTTCGCAATCAGGTCACCGTCCTTGGTACTGCGCACGGCTTCGACTGCTTGCATGTTTCCGATGAGTTCTTTGGCAGTGTGAAGCGGCTGGGAGGAGAGGCGAACTGGGTGCTGGAACAGGCGTATATCTGCGCGCAGATTTGTTACCAGTTCGTCATTTGCGACAGCGAACGCTTCGGACTCTGCGCGGCGTAAAGCGGCATCGAGACGTGCTTCTCGGCTCACTATGGGCTTGAGGGAGATGGTTGCTGCTTTGCGACGTTGTGTTGCAGAGCGCAACTTGAAGCTTGACGGGTCGAGCAGCCGGACTTCAACACAAGCAATCTGCTCCCCGATGGTTTGAAGCAGTCGGTTCTGAGTCTCAGTATTCTTTTTGGCCAGGTTGGCAATCACACCCAAGTAGGCGTGCCGGCTCTGCCCAGTACGAAGGGTCATGGACTGTTGCACTAGACCCGTTACCCGGCGGATGTACGTTTCCATTGACTTCACAAAGGTGGGTTGCTTAGTGTCGCAAGCTGCGTTCACCAAATCCTCTATCCGTCCAAGTAACCAGTCAAAAACGCTGGGGCCGTTGTGCTCCTTGACAGCCCATTGAGCGATGTCCTTGAGCTGACTTTCCATTCGATTGAATTTGGCGTCCGACAGGCGGATTCGTAAGGCCTCAATGTTCTGCCGAATTGCCTGTCGGTTCAAAGTAGCACTGTCCGTGGTGAGCTGCTTGGAGTAGTCCCGCTGGAATCGCTCCAGGAACTCTACGAAGTCATCCCATTGGTTGTGCGTACTGGCTTCCTGCATCAAGTGGCGAATACGTTCCTGCAGGTAGTCGATACCGTCGGTTAGGTCTTCGATAACCTTTTCGGCGTACTCGTAAGCGTCCACCAAATCGTGGGCGTCTCCGCGGTCAGCGAGGGCGGCGCTCAAGGCATTCCGGCAGCCTCGCATGTTGCGTTGGCGGCTTCGGCTGGGGCGGTGTAGCGACCAAAACGCCTCGGCAAACAATTTGCCCGGACGAGAAAACCTGAATGCTACGACCAGCCCATGACGGTCTGGAAATTGTTCCAGCCAGCCGTCGCGCAGAAGTACGCGAATGACCACCGTGGCTAATTGCTGGGGGTCCGTGCTTTCCGCTGTGTTGAACTCGTCCTGGCCATCCTCGGAGTCCACCGCGTTTTGGTAATCCCGAACAACGGGTAGGACCAATTCCTTGAGCGACTCTCGGTTCAGGTTGTGAGAGTAGTCGGCCGCGGGGCCGTGCAAGCGCTCAAACAGCGTTCGTAGACACGCAGCCAGCAGCTCGCGGCGAGAGCTATTCAGCGGCCTGAAAAACTTCAGGCGTTCGGCTTCAAAAAAGACGTTTGCGCTCACAAGTGGCTCCCTGGCTATCTTTGTCGTTATGAACGCTTTGCAACTTATCCCGGGTTCATCGCATGTTCTTCATGTGACTATTAATTATACGCAGTTATTAAATAGCCGGATAATATTTAGATGTGTAATAATTTCATATGTCTAAAATTGAATCGGTGCCACCAGTGGCCGAACCCCGTCCCTTAACCAAATGGAGCCAGGACCGACGCCTTGAATTCATTGATTTCAGGCTGCGTTGGGAGGGGCGGCTAAATCGGGTGGACCTGACTAAGCATTTCTCGATATCGGTCCCACAGGCGTCTTTGGATATTGCCAGGTACCTGGAACTTGCCTCAGCCAACATGGCCTATGACAAGAGCGCGCGGGTTTACGTTGCGAGCACCAATTTCAAAGCCTTGTACGCAAGCAGCAATGCGTCGCAGTATTTGAATGAGCTGTTGACCACTCAAACAGGGCTTTTAGGGCCAGAGGCGAGTTTTGTGGGGTGGCGGCCGTCTATGGACTTGGTGCCCACCCCGGGGAGGCTGCTCAACAGCGATACCTTGGCCGCTCTCGTGGCAGCTATCCGCGAGCATCGCGCCGTTTCAGTCTTGTACCAGTCAATGGCCCAAGAGGAACTTCAGCCAAGAGCGGTATCCCCCCATGCCCTCGCGCACGACGGATTTCGGTGGCACGTGCGGGTCTACTGCCATTTGCGGAGCCAATACCGAGATTTCGTAATCGCTCGAATCCTGGAGATTGAGCCGTCGGACGTCACCTATGTGGAGCCAACGGAAGACAAACAGTGGGCTAATGTGGTGAAGCTCGTACTGGTGCCCAATCCCGAACTTTCCGGGGGGCATCAGCGAGTCATTGAGCTGGACTACGGGATGGCTGAGGGGAAATTGGTGCTGGAGTGTCGGCAGGCACTCCTGTTCTATGCCCTGAAGCACCTGGGGTTAGACCAGCTGACCGGGGGAAGTCCCATAGCTCACCACATAGTTCTAGAAAACCGGGCAGAAGTAGGGCCGCTATTGGCCAGTAACACCGGTTGAACCGCTTTGTCGTTGTGCTGTCGTGTTCCTGTCGTGTTCTTTTTCTGTCGAAAAATTAACACTTGCGTCATCAACCAACCACTGATGGAGCTTTAGATGACCACTGCTGAACAAACTAAGTCCCCCCGAATGCCAACATTGCAAGAATTGGCGTTTTGCATCAAGTTGTTTCGTGAACTAAGGAAATGGTCCCAGGAGCAGCTTTCCGCTATTTCGGGACTAACCACTCGGACTATTCAACGAGTGGAAAAAGGAGAGCCGTCTTCCACGGATACTCGCCGGGCCTTGGCTCGGGCGTTTGGACTTGAGGATATCGATGCCTTTAACAAGCCAATCAGTATCCCGGACGCGGAAGAGCAAAAAGCCCAGCAAGAACAGTTTGCGAAAGACCACATCACGCTTAAAGCACAGGCACTGATTACAGGGAAGGAGCTCGCTAAATTGGCTGAAACAACTCAGATGGATTTGTTTTCTCCAGCCTTTGAGTTAGTGCGAGAGGCGGATGAAGAGTTTGCTGCGCTGACGGACTACTTCCACGAATATCGGGATTGTCATGACCTGTACTCTGAAGTCGATAAGTTCGATATTTACGATGAGCTGGATGCCCACATCCAAGTACTTAAATCTCTGGATATTTCTCTTTGCTACGCCAAACGCAAAGTGGCCTTCAAGAGCACTTCCGGCGTTGTGCCCTATAAAGCTGAGGTACTTTATGTGGTGGCATGCAGGCGCGGTCAAGAATTGAAGGAATTCGCGACGCCGAAAGCTTTTAGCGTCGGCTAGCCTTAAGAGGGACTGCACGGTGACGGTGAACTTCTGCTATGGACGTCGCGAGGGGCAACTGATTCACGTTGGGGACCTCGACAGTGAACTTGAACGGGGTTTGCCCTGCAATTGCGTATGCCCAGACTGCGGGCGAGCTTTACATGCACATTTGGGGGGCAAGAAGGCGTGGCATTTTCAGCATCGAGCGAAGGACGTCAATTGCAACCCCCAACCAATGACATTGCTTCATGCCTTTGTGCGAGACGAATTTGCAAAAATGAAGCAGTTGGTGATTCCCGTAAAAATTGTCCCTGTTCAGTTTGAAGAGATTGGCAAGACCTGGAATACAACCGTGCAGGTACCAGCAGAAACCTGGAACATCGCTTTTGCTGAAGCGGAGCGGCGATTTGAGGAGGTTCAGCCGGACGTTTACTACGAGCTGGATACACAGGCCAAAATTGCGCTTGAGGTGCGCTATGCCCACGCAGTCGAAGAGGCGAAGGTCGAAAAACTTCGACGGGTAGTGTCCATGTGCGCAGAGTTCGATGTTTCGGACTTGCCTGCGGCTGGAATAGGTAGTGTGGACTTTGAGCGGTTGCTTTCAGACCCCGCACGTTGGAAATGGCTGCTTAATGGAAGGATAGCTTGGGAAACAACAAGACTAAAGGAGGAGTTACGCTGGAAGAATTCCAGCTGGCGCCTTAAGGCCCGGCCAATCTCCATTCCGAATGTCTTGACCAAAGCTGCAGTCAAACTTAAGAAAGCTGAGTCTCGGCTGCCGTGGGCGCGATTACAGCTTGCTAAGTTGAAAGCCGAAAAAACTGACCCTACAGAAAGCATGCACTGGCTAGGAGCGCAGGATAAAGTCGACCGTGTTGCAGTTGCCTGTGCGGCACTAGGCTTCGCTCCGACTGCCTTGTCAGATTTCTTCAATCAATCGCTTGAAGGTAAAAATGTGTGGGCGGTAGGGCACCATCCCTATTCGTGGCAAGTGGTTCTGTTCATGAAGTTTGGAATTGGCTATAAGCAGTTTAGTGGACATACAGCAGCGGACTGGATGCTGATTGCAATGCCTGACCGGACTGAAATGGAGAATGGCAGTAAGTCAACGAATGGGTTCACGCGTACCGCCGCAGCACTTCAAATTTACTTCTTGAACCTAGAGGTGCAGGGCATGCTGGATTCAGACAAAACGCAACCGCTTGAAAATAGAACCTTCAAGCCTCGGTTCAGCCGGACCAGTGAGTTGCGAGAGTTTTTGGCTGTAACGGTCCAGTGACCGGGTAGGCTTAATTCCCCCACCCACAGTTTGTTACTGGCGGTCAAGATTTGACCAGGTGGGGGTGCGGCAGAATTCCTGGACTGGGTTATGCCGTAAGTCCGAGGCTTGCTCGGTATTCGATGGGACTGCGTGAGCCAAGGGAGATTTTGATGCACATTTCTTGGCGGATAGGCCCGGTTGTTAGAGCCGATCCAATCTTGACCACCAGTGCCAATCGAATATTGACCAGGGGCTAGAGCGGCCTCCGTGAAGGCCAACTGTGAATAACTATAGGCCGTCTGCCTCGGTTGGGCCTCCTTTTCTTGCATTGGTTTGGTCTGTTCCCGAGCCGTCAGGCGAGGCCCCCTCCGCGTTTTCGACGGACTGGCCAGCCGCCACCTTCCGGCTTTGTTCCCGCGTTTTGATCCGCCCCTTGGCTTCGTGCGTGCTGTGCCGGAACCGGTAGGACTCGTTGCCCGTTTCGATGATGTGGCAGTGGTGAGTCAGCCG
>NZ_FNJA01000020.1 GCF_900104385.1 Rhodoferax sp. OV413
GATCTCGAAGAAGTTATCGTGGCGGCCCACCTGAGCCAACCGCAGGACTTCGCACCATATAGCGGCCAGCACCACCTCCACCCCACCCTGCGGCGCTTGCTGCGCCGCCACCTTGGGCGCCGTGATCGGCGGCAGCGCCAGCCGGTCCACCTTTCCGTTGATCGTGCGCGGCAGCCGCGGCAGCAACGCGATGGCCACCGGCACCATGTACTCGGGCAGGCATTGCGCCAGCGCCGCGCGCAGGGCATCGGCCTGCACTTCGGCTCCGTCCTCCAGCCCCACATAGGCCACGAGCCGGCTGCGGCCCGCCTCGTCCTGCGCCAGCGCCACAGCCTCGCGCACGCCGGCCTGGGCCAGCAGCGCGAACTCGATCTCGCCGGGCTCGATGCGGAAGCCCCGCACCTTAATCTGGAAGTCGGCCCGGCAAATGTAGGCCAGTTCGCCGTCGGCGCGCCAGCGCACCAGATCGCCGCTGCGGTACAGCCGCTCGCCATGTAGGCCGAACGGGTCGGCCACATAGCGTTCGGCGCTCAGCCCAGGCCGCGACAGATAGCCGCGCGCCAGGCCTTCACCGCCGATGTAGAGCTCGCCCACCGCGCCCGACGGCACCGGTCGCAGGTCGGCGTCGAGCACGCGCACAAGGCGCGTACCCACCGGCCGGCCAATGGGCGCATAAGCACCCAGGGCGGCGCCCGGGCCGTCGCAACGCCAGACACAGGGGCTGACTACAGCTTCGGTCGGCCCATAAGAATTGGCCAACCACTGTGGCGTGCAGGCGTCGAACACCAGTGCAACGTCTTCCGTCGGCAGCGCCTCGCCGCCGGCAATGCAGACGCGCAGCGGCAGCCGCCCGCCAGTGTGGGCCTGGGCCAATTCGCGCAGGTAGGCCGGCGGGAAATGCACCACCGTGACCTGCCGCTCGACGATCAGCCGGGCCATCTCGTCCAGCGCCCATTCATGTTCGCGCAGTACCACCACGGCGGCGCCCGCCGCCAGCGGCGCCATCCATTGCGAGCCCGCGGCGTCAAAGTTAATCGAGGCCGCCAGCAGGCAGCGGTCGTTTTCGCGCAGGCCAAAGCGCGGCACGACGGCCTGCATGTGCATGGCCAACGCGCCGTGCGCCACGGCCACGCCCTTGGGCAGGCCGGTAGAGCCTGAGGTGTAGATTACATAGGCTAGGCTCTGCGCATGCAGCGACACCAGCGGCGCGATATCGGCTGCGTCAGCCACAGCCGCATGGTCCACGTCAACCAGGTTTAGGCCCGCCGGCCAGATGCCGGCCTGCGTCTCATCGCAGCGCGTCAGCAACAGAACGATGCCACTGTCGGCCACGATGTGCGCAAGCCGGTCCACCGGGTAGGTCGGGTCCAGCGGCACATAGGCAGCGCCGACCTTCCAGATGGCCAGTAAGCCGGCCAACATGTCGGCCGAACGTCGCAGTGCGATGCCGACGCGAGCACCGGGCGCTGCGCCGCGCACCATCAGCACCTGGGCAATGCGGTTAGCGCGCCGCTCCAGGTCAGCGCGTGTCCACGCGGTGTCGCCGCAGAACAGCGCTGGCGCATCGGGGCCCAGTGCTGCCAAACGCGATATCAGCGCTGGCATCAGGCTTGCATCAACAGGTGCTGGATCGGTTGCTTTGCCCAGGGCTAGCACCTGCGCCATGGCCTTCGGATCGAGCAGTTCCAGTGCGCCCACAGGCCGGTTCGGGGCTTGAACGAGCTCGGCCAGTATCCTCAGCAACTGCGTGGCCAGAGTGGCAATACAGCCAGTGTCAAACTGGCGGGTGGCATGGCCGAACTTGAACGACAGCGTGTCGGCCTGGTTGACGGCGATGGTCAGCCCGTAATGCGTTTCCTCGCGCACCGCCACCGCGCCGAAGACCGGTCCGCTAGGGTCGGCCTGGCGCAGGGCCTGGTCCACCGGATAGTTCTCAAACACGATGATGCTGTCAAACAGCGCCTGGCCACCCCGTCCGGCCCAACGCTGGATATCGTTGAGCGCGGCGTTCTCGTGCTCACGCACCGCCAAGTTGCGCGCGAGGATGCCGCGCAACCAGTCGCTCACGGTGGCCGCGGCCGGCACCTCCACTGCCGTGGGCAAAGTGTTGATGAACAGGCCCAGCATGCGCTGCGACAGCGGAAGCTCCGCGGGTCGGCCGGCCACGGTGGCACCGAAGACCACGTGGCGCTGGCCGGTGTAGCGGCTCAGCAGCAGCGCCCAGGCGGCCTGCACCACGGTGTTCAGCGTAATGCGCTGGGCGCGCGCAAATTCCACGAGCACAATGGTTTCGGCCGCGCCGAGCGACACGCGGTGGTGGCGGTATGCTAGCTCTCCGGCGCCTGCGGCGGCGGGCAGGGCCTCAGCCAGCAGCGTCGGCGCCTCGAGTTGCGTAAGTTCACTCCGCCAGAAATGCGCATCGGCCTGCGCATCGCGCTGGGCCAGCCAGGCAATATAGTCACGGTAGCGGCCAGCGACCTCGGGCTGACGGCCAGTGTACTGCGTGAGAACGTCGCCCATGAGCTGGCTGGCGCTCCAGCCATCGAGCAGGAGATGGTGGCTGGTCCAGACCAGATGCATGGCATCGGGACCGGTGCGCACCAGCACCAGGCGCAGCAGCGGCGGCT
>NZ_FNJA01000012.1 GCF_900104385.1 Rhodoferax sp. OV413
ATGTGTAAGGCATGCCGCCAGCGTTCAATCTGAGCCAGGATCAAACTCTATAGTTCGATCTTGAATTTTTTGCCCCTGACTTTTACCACCAGAGGCCACTCATAAATTGGAATTGACATGAACTTCATTTCTGATATTCACATCTTTTTTACTTCATGAGCGTTTGTAGTGCTATGCACTAGTTCCGAAGAACTTGGCAATCGCATTCAAACACCCACGCTTATCGGCTGTATATTTTTAAGGATCAGCACCGCGATTTTTACTTCGCTTTGCTTGACTCGCTGTGATCAGCGAAGCCTTGTATTCTAGCATGCTTTTTTGAAGCTTGCTGCAAAAAACTTTGTTTTTTGCCCGCCTGCCGCAACTCGCTTTTGTTTAAAACTTGGCGCTTGCTGCGTTTAGCAGAGCCTCGAATTATATACTGGTTTTCACCAACTTCCGAGCCATCTGCAACCTTTTGACTTACTTTCGTATCTTGCATATTTCTACGCATCATCAGGGCAGCCCATGACTTTAGCACCGTTTTGACGCGCTGCGCAATGCATATGGCAATTTCTCTCAACTACACCGGTATCGCAGCTCCATCTATATGAGACCTGTTTAACAGCCCTAGGCAGGCACAAACCCGTAGGCCGGATAATCCCCCCAACATGGCACTCATTACCCTACTCGACGCCCAACTGGCTTTTGGACACGTCGCACTTCTCGATAAAGCCGCTTTTTCCCTTGAAACCACGGAGCGCGTGGGCCTGATCGGCCGCAACGGGGCGGGCAAGTCGTCCATGCTCAAGATCCTGGGCGGGCTGGAGAAGCCCGATGACGGCACTATGCACGTACAGCAAGGTCTGCGTATCGCCTATGTGGCGCAGGAACCGCTGCTGGACCCAGAAGTCAGCGTATTCAAAGCGGCCAGTGTCGGCCTGGCCGCGGTGATTGAGGCACGCGACCAGTATTTGTCAGGCGCCGATGGCGTGGACCTGGATGCACTGCAGTCGCAGATTGAAGCCTTTGATGCCTGGAACTGGGAACAACGCGTCGAAGAAACCCTGCACCGCCTGCATCTGGACCCGGAGGCGATTGTCGGCACCCTGTCGGGTGGCACCAAGAAACGCGTGGCCCTGGCCCAGGCACTGGTCGCCAAGCCCGACGTGCTGCTGCTCGACGAACCCACCAACCACTTGGACCTGGACTCTATCGAATGGCTGGAAGACCTGCTGATCGACTTCAATGGTAGCCTGATCACCATCACCCATGACCGCAGCTTCCTGAACCGCGTAGCCACCCGGATTGTGGAACTCGACCGCGGCAAGCTCAACTCCTACCCCGGCAACTTCGAGCAGTACGTGCTGCAAAAGGAAGAGCAACTAGCACAAGAGGCAGTCATTTCCGCCAAAGCCGACAAGCTGCTGGCACAAGAAGAAATATGGATACGCAAAGGTGTGGAAGCCCGTCGCACCCGCAGCCAAAGCCGCATCAGCCGCCTGGAAGCGCTGCGCGACAGCCGCGCCAAACGCCGCGAAGCCCAGGGCAGCGTGAACCTGGATGTGGCCTCGGGCCAATCCAGCGGCAAGATCGTCGCCGAGCTCACCGATGTCAGCAAATCCTTTGGCGAGAAGATCATCGTCAAGGGCTTCAGCGATGTGATCCTGCGGGGCGACAAGGTCGGCTTTCTGGGCGCCAACGGTGCCGGCAAAAGCACCTTGCTCAAGCTCATCCTGGGTGAAATCCAGCCCGACAGCGGCAAGGTACGCCAAGGGGCGAACCTGCAAGTCGCCTACTTCGACCAGATGCGCAACGCCCTGGATCTGGACGCCACACTGGAAGATTTCATCAGTCCGGGGAGCGAATGGATCGAGATCGGCAACCAGCGCAAGCACGTGAAGAGCTATCTGAGCGACTTCCTGTTCTCCCCGGCGCGCGCCAACTCCCCGGTGCGCTCGCTGTCGGGAGGCGAACGCAACCGCTTGCTACTGGCACGCCTGTTCGCCCGTCCGGCGAATGTGCTGGTGCTCGACGAACCGACCAACGACCTGGACATCGACACGCTGGAGCTGCTGGAAGACCTGCTGCAGAACTACGACGGCACCGTGTTCCTGGTCAGCCATGATCGCGCGTTTCTGGACAACGTGGTGACCAGCATCATTGCCCACGAACCCGAGGAGCGGCCCGGTTTCTGGCGCGAATACGAAGGCAGCGTGCAGGACTGGCTGATCCAGAGCAAGCGCGCCAAGCTGATCGCCGAAACCAACCGTAAAAACACGCCACAGCGCACAGCAGATGCGCCCGTGGCGCTAGCAAATGCAGAGCAAAAGCCAGTTGCTGCGGTTGCCGCTACAAAAGCCCGCAAGCTAAGCTTCAAGGAACAGCGCGAACTCGACGGCCTGCCGGAGCAGATTGCGGCGCTGGAGCTGGAGCAATCCGCCATCACCGCCGAACTGACCGATGGCAGCATCTACAGCAAGGACGCCGCCCGTGCTGCGACCCTGGTGCAGCGCAATGCCGCGATCGACGAACTGCTGCTGGCGGCGCTGGAGCGCTGGGAAATGCTGAGCGCCTAAAGCTATTATTTACATAGCTGGTAGCGCTCATGGAATAAGCGCTAGATGCCGATTTTCCTCATGAAAGTTGGCATCAAATCCGGTTATGTAACCGATCGCCGCTCGCCCCGAGCTTGGCCAGCAGGGCCGGTGCGATCTTGTCGAGCGGCAGCACTTCATCCGCTGCGCCATGGGCAATGGCTTCGCGCGGCATGCCGAACACGACACAGCTGGCCTCATCCTGCACGTAGTTGTAGCTGCCCTTGTCGTGCATTTCGCGCATGGCGCGCGCACCATCGTTGCCCATGCCGGTGAGCATGATGCCGTAGGCGTTGCGGCCGACCATCTCGGCACAGGACAGGAACAACACCTCGACCGAGGGGCGGTGGCGGTTGACGGGTTCAGCATCTTCCACCACGGCCACGTAATTGGCACCGCTGCGGTTGATGCGAAACTGCTTGCCGCCCGGCGCGATGTACGCATGGCCGGGCAGGATGCGCTCGCCATGGGCCGCTTCTTTGACGGTGATCTGGCACAGGCTGTTCAAGCGCGCAGCAAAGCTGGTAGTAAAGCCGGGCGGCATGTGCTGAGTGATGACAATCGCCGGAGAGTCGGCTGGCATGTGGACCAAGATCTCCTTGATAGCTTCGGTGCCGCCCGTGGAGGCGCCGATGCAAATCATCTTCTCGGTCGACAAGCGGCCTATCAATGAGTTGGTGGAGCGCGCGGCCGAGGCCGCAGCAGGTACAGCCGTAGACCCGGGAGGGGTGAGCACGGGCAACAACGGACGGCGGAACTTGGCCACCGCGGCAACGCGCACCTTGTCGACGATTTCCGAGGCCAGCTCCCGCAAGCCGCTGGCCAAGCCGATGCGCGGCTTGGCGACAAAGTCCACAGCCCCCAGCTCCAGCGCGCGCATGGTGACTTCGGCGCCTTGGGCCGTCATGGTGGAAATCATCACCACCGGCATGGGCCGCAGGCGCATCAAACGGCCCAGAAAGTCGATGCCATCCATGCGCGGCATTTCCACGTCCAGCGTGATCACGTCGGGATCGAGGTCGCGGATCATTTCGCGCGCGATCAGTGGGTCGTTGGCCGCACCGATGCACTCCATATCAGGCTGCCGGTTAATGATTTCGGTCAGCAGACTGCGCACCAAGGCCGAGTCGTCCACCACCAACACACGGATCTTCTTCATCACTCTACCTGGCTAAAACAAATCGACAGAACCACCGGACGTTGACTGCACCACCGTGGCCACGTTGCCACGCCGCTCGTTGACCGCCTGGTCCGGATGGGCATGGGCCAGTCGCTTGACCATGGCCTTGCCGGTCACCGGAAAAAAACACACTTTGCGCGGATAAATATCCAACACGTCTTGCGACAACAGCGGAATCCGCTCGGTGTGCAAATAATCGATGACGAACTGGGTGTTGCGCTCGCCCACATTCATGGTGGTGAAGTTGGACATCACCTGGCCGCCACCAAAAATCTTGGCCTGCATGGTTTCACGGCGGGCGCCGTTCTTGAGCATTTCGTTGATCAACAATTCCATAGCGTAGGAGCCGTAGCGCCCGGCACCGATACCGTCTTCGCCATCGGGCAACATGAAGTGGTTCATCCCCCCCACCTGCGCCCGCGTGTCCCACAGGCAAGCGGCAATGCACGAGCCCAGCACCGTCATGATGACCAGGTTTTCGTCCGACACAAAGTACTCACCGGGCAAGACCTTGACGGCGTTGAACTGGAAGTGGTGGTCGGCGTAGAAAAACGACGCTTCCCCCGGCTTGCGCGGACGGGACTTGAGCTGCTCTATCGTACTGTGGCGCTCGCTCTGGGGCCGCCCAACGGGCGTGCTGCCTACGCGCAGCGCACGCCGGCGATCCGCGTCGGGACCAATCGGGAACTCGCCCGCCGCCATGCGCTGGGCAAGCGTGGGACCGGAGGTTCTAGGAATGTCCATAGTCTTTATTCGTCCAACGCAGCCGCGTGGCCCGCACATGGAAAGCCAGACCAGCGGGGGCGGTTGTTAGCAACGCTCATAGCTGGTCTTTCCCCGCAAAGTAAACAGATCGCGCGACTCACTGAAGTTTTCAGCGTGGCCCACAAACAACATCGCTCCCGGTTTCATCACGCGGTGGATGCGTTCCAGCACTGCGCGCTGGGTGGGACCATCAAAGTAAATCATGACGTTGCGGCAAAACACCACGTCGAACGGCTCACGAAACGGCCAATCGTCGCGGATCAGGTTGACGCTGATGAAATCGATCATGCGGCGCAGCTCGGGCTTGATACGCACCAGACCCGCGTTATCGCCTTTGCCGCGCAGCAGAAACTTCTGCATGCGCCCCTGGTCCAGCCCTTTTAAGTTCTCCAGTCGGTAAATGCCTTGCGCCGCCGACGCCAGGACCTTGGAATCAATATCACTGGCCACCAATTTAAAACTAGCATTCGTCCCCAGGGACTCCAACGCCGTCATGGCAATCGAATACGGTTCCTCTCCCGTCGACGAGGCGCTGCACCAGACATTCCACGGCGCCCCCGCAGGCTTGGACTTGAACAAGGTGGCCAGAATTTCGAAATGGTGCTGCTCACGGAAAAAGGCCGTGAGGTTGGTGGTCAAGGCATTCACAAACTCTTGCCACTCAGGGCCATCGGTTTGCTCCAGCCACCCCAGGTAATCCCGAAAGCTGCTGTGCCCGGTATCGCGCAGGCGGCGCGACAGGCGGCTGTACACCATGGCATGCTTGCCATCGTGCAGCTTGATACCGGCGTGCTTGTAGATCAGCGACTGGACGCGGGCGAAATCGGCGTCCGTCCAAACGAATTCACGCCCCTCCAGAATGGGGCCATTGCCGGCCGCGGCAGGGGAGTGGCTAGGCAGCATAGGCTAGGCAGCTCAGTCGGCCGACAAACCCATTTCCGGCCCGGACATGAGGCGCTCGATGTCCAGCAAGATCAGCATGCGGTCGCTGACCGAACCCAGGCCCAAGATGCAACCGTTGTCAATAATGCTCTCGATATCGGGGGCGGTTTTGATGCTGTCTGCCGCGAGCTCCAGCACATCGCTGACCGAGTCCACCACGATGCCGACGATGCGGCTGCGCAAATTCAGAATGATGACAACGGTGAAGCTGTTGTACTCGGCCTCGGAGCAGTTGAACTTCAGCCGCATGTCTACGATGGGCACGATGGTGCCGCGCAAATTGACCACCCCTTTGATAAAGGTGGGTGCATTGGCGATCCTTGTGGGCGGCTCGTAGCCCCGAATTTCCTGCACCTTCAGAATGTCGATGCCGTACTCTTCCTGGCTGAGCCGGAAGGTCAAATACTCGCGCGCTGCGGTGGTCAAATCACCAACCCGTTCCATTGCACCCATGTCACTCTCCTTCAACATCTACTCGTTTGTACTGCTTGCCCTGGCGCTCAATGGCGGGACCGGCGCACCAAGGCTCCGATGTCCAGAATCAATGCAACCTTGCCGTCGCCCATGATGGTGGCGCCTGACACATTCGACACCTTGCGGTAATTGGATTCCAGATTCTTCACCACCACCTGGTGCTGGCCCAGCAACTCGTTGACCAGCAAGGCCACCCGGCTGCCCTCCGACTCCACCACCACCATGATGTTGTTGGTCTTCTCGGCATCGGCGATAGGCACCTGGAAGATGCGTTCTAGGGCGATTACGGGCATGTATTCTTCACGCACCTTGACCAGCTGCGAACCTTGGGCAACGGTGCTTACCGCCTCGTCGTTGACCTGGAACGACTCGACCACGGACGACAGCGGCAGGATGTAGACCTCGTCACCTACGCTGACCGACATACCATCCATGATGGCTAAGGTCAGGGGCAAACGAACCGACACCTTCATGCCAAAGCCTTCGCTGGAATCAATATCCACCGTGCCATTCAGCGAGGCAATATTGCGCTTCACCACATCCATACCTACGCCACGGCCCGACACATCGGTCACGGTTTCAGCGGTAGAAAAGCCGGGGGCGAAGATCAGCTGCCACACCTCGGCATCGGTCATGCTGTCGCTGACATCCAACCCGCGTTCGCGGGCTTTGCGCAGGATTTTTTCACGCGACATGCCTTTGCCGTCGTCACGCACCTCGATCACGATGGAGCCGCCCTGGTGAGCCGCCGACAAAGTGATAGTGCCGTTCTCCGATTTGCCGGCAGCACGCCGCTCTTCGGGCATTTCAATACCGTGGTCGCAGCTATTGCGCACCAAGTGGGTAAGCGGGTCGGTAATTTTCTCGACCAGACCTTTGTCCAATTCGGTGGCTTCACCTTGAGTCACGAAGTCCACCTTCTTACCCAGGCGGTTGGCCAGATCACGCAGCATGCGCGGGAAGCGGCTGAACACGATGGACATAGGGATCATGCGAATCGACATCACCGACTCTTGCAGGTCGCGGGTGTTGCGGTCGAGATCAGCCAAACCGGCAAACAGCTGCTGGTGCATCGCCGGATCCAGCCCCTGGCTGTTTTGCGCCAGCATCGCCTGCGTGATAACCAATTCGCCGACCAAGTTGATCAACTGATCAACCTTTTTGATATCGACCCGGATCGTGGTGGCTTCCAGCGGGGTTTGCGCGGCCGCTTTAGGCTCAGCCTTCGCGGCTTTGGCGGCAGCATCTGCCGCAGGCACCACGGCCAGAGACTCGGACGGATGGCCGGGTGCGCCAGCGAAGAATCCATACTCCTCTTCGCCCGCCGCAGGAGCTACAGCAGCCAACTCTGGCTCCGGCGCAACAGCAGCCACTGCATCAGGAGTAGCCACCGCATCATCACGGTCGGAAATCTTGACAATTTCTTTGGCGACGTGGAAAACAAAAAGGTCCAGCAAATCCTCATCCGAGGAAGTTGTCTCGACCGCAAAAATACGAGTATCAGGGCGGTCGCTAGGCAGGCTGGACATGCTGCCCAAACCCGGAATGTCCCGGAAAAGCTCTTGCACCGCATCGGCCTGGTCAGGCCGTTCCAGCGGCCCAATGTGGATTACCAACGAGCGCGGACCGCCCGCCTTTTTGCTTGCAGCAACTGGCGCTGGCGCCGGAGGCGCTACCACGACCGGTGCTGCGACTGGAATCTCACCAGCAGCCAACACGCTGATGCGCTTGACCAAGGCCGAGGTGGACACAGCAACCCCCTCGCCGCCCGCCTGGTGGCGCGCGAGCAAACTGCGGGAAGCATCGGCCGACTCCAGCAAGGCATCGACCATAGGAGGAATCAACTTGAGCTCATGGCGGCGCAAGCGGTCTAGCAGCGATTCCATCTGGTGGGTCAACTCGGCCACGTCCGAGAAACCAAAAGTGGCAGCCCCGCCCTTGATGGAATGGGCGCAACGGAAAATACCGTTCAGCTCCTCGTCATCGGTATTCGCAAGGTCCAGATCCAGCAACATTTGCTCCATCTGGTCCAGGTTCTCCCCGGCCTCTTCAAAGAATATTTGGTAAAACTGGGTCAGGTCAAAATCGGCGCCTGAGCTCTCTTGGTGCATTTCAGCCATACGGACTCCTGTGTTGCCTCTATCCGAGCGCGTCGAATTTAGCGAATAACTTTCTGGATCACTTCAATCAACCGTGCCGGATCAAACGGCTTGACCAGCCAGCCCGTGGCTCCTGCGCTCCGCCCCGCCTGCTTCATCTGATCACTGGATTCCGTGGTCAAGATGAGGATGGGGATGGTCTTGAACTTAGGATGCTCCCGCAACAGGCGCGTCAAGCCAATGCCATCCAACCTGGGCATGTTTTGATCGGCAAGGACCAAATCGATAGAGTGCGACTGCGCTTTCTCAAAAGCATCCTGCCCATCCACCGCTTCAATCACTTGGTAACCCGCTCCGGTCAACGTGAATGACACCATCTTTCGCATTGAGGGTGAATCGTCAACGGCAAGAATCGAATGCATGAAAAGCTCCAGCTAAAGAAGAGAGTGCTTGAAAATTTCGAAGGATAGGCGTGTCAAAACAGCTCAATGGAACCTGCGTCCATTTCGCTTTGGGTCACAGGGTTAGGACGGTCGGGAACCATCGCCCCAAAGGGCGCAGCCTCTTCACCATCTTCCTGTCCCATGCTTTCTGATGCCAAGCGGAACGCACAGCCTTGCAGCATAAGCGTTGTGTGCACAATTAATTGCGAGGCCATATCTTGGAACTGCAGCTCTGTGACTGCTGCGCGCAGGTTGCTGCGCACATCGTCCACAGCGGGCAAATCGGGTAAAGCAACAGCATCCAGGCCTTGGTTCACGCTGTTGAAGCGCGCCATCAGGTTGTCCATGGTGTGACTCAGCAAACTTTCGAGTCGACTCAGGTCGTGCATCACCACCATCAGGGAGTCCTGTACCTCAGCGACCAACATCACCGGTAACTGGACGACAGGTCCCGTAGACATGGAAGGCTCTGTTTGCATGTATTCTCCGTCGCTGCAGGAAAGCCCTAGACAAATTGCCTCGTTATAGCCGGATGTTAATTCTATTTCACATTCTGTTACGAACAATCTGCAAATTGATTCGCAAGGCCCCAGCATATAACAGCCACCAGCTTATAGGTATTTGATTTTTATGTGGCTCATTTTTCCATGGATTTGAGGTTGGCATGACACCCTGGCTTGAGGCTCAATCTATCCGCATACTGCACTTAGAGGACTCCGTCATCGACCACCAAATTGTGGTGCATGCCTTGAAGAAACAAGGGCTTGCCTGCACGGTCAATCGGGTGGAAACACTGCCGGCCTTCGAACAGCTGACACGCAGCACACAGTTCGACCTCATCTTGGCCGACTACCGCCTGCCGGGCTTCACGGCCATTGATGCCTGGAACGCACTCCAACAACAGGAACAGCAACCACCGTTTGTGTTGCTGTCAGGCGCCATTGGTGAGGCAGCTGCAGTGGATGCGATTCGACTGGGGTTTAGCGACTACCTGCTCAAGGATGACATCAATAAGCTGGCGCACGTCATCGCCCGAGCCATCGAAGTAAGAGAGATCCGCCAAGCCAAAGAGCGCGCAGACAAAGACCTGGCCGCCTCTGAACGCCGTTTGGCAGAGCTGGCAGAACACCTGCAAAGCTCCATAGAACAAGAAAGGGCCGCGATTGCCCGGGAAGTGCATGACGATATTGGCGGCTCATTGGCCGCGGTCAAACTCGATCTTGCCTGGTTGGCCCGGCACCACAAAGACGTAACCACCGCCGCACATATTGGCTCGGCCTTGGAAATGCTGCAGCATGCGCTCGGCGCCAGCCAGCGCATCATGATGGATCTGCGCCCGCCCATCCTGGACCAAGGCCTCAGTGCAGCGGTACAGTGGCTGGCACAAAGCTTTCAAAAGCGCACCGGCATCAGCACCACGTTTCATGCAACCCATGAAAAGATCAATGTCGACAAGGCGATCCAGCTGGTGGCCTACCGCACAGCACAAGAAGCTCTGACAAATATATCGAAACACGCTGAATGCAGCGCCGTCAGCATTGAGCTGACCGACGGAGAGGGCGTTTTAACCCTCGAAGTTACCGACAATGGCCGCGGTGTACAAAAAAGCCAGCTCGACAAGCCGAAAGCTTTTGGACTGCGAGGCCTGCACGAAAGGGCCAAAACCGTCCAGGGCTGGCTGGACATCAGCAATCGGGGCGGCGTCGGCACATCCATTATTCTGTCTGTGCCGCTGCCCTCCGAGACAGCAGACCCAGCCAACGGGAATCCCCCATGATCCATGTAGTTTTATGCGATGACCATGCCATGGTCCGCCGCGGTATCCGCGACACCTTGTCCGAGGCAGTCGATATTCAGGTTACAGGCGAAGCGTCGGGCTACGCAGAAGTCAGGGGGCTGCTGCGTTCCGTCGCATGCGATGTACTGGTACTGGATTTGAGTATGCCCGGTCGAGGCGGCATGGAAGTACTGGCGAGCCTGCGGGAAGCCGATTCGCCTATCAAGGTGCTGATTGTGTCGATGTTCCCAGAGGACCAATATGCGATTCGCTGCCTGCGCGCAGGCGCACAGGGTTATCTGAACAAAGCCGGAGACCCCGAAGAGCTGGTGCTGGCAGTGCGTACCGTGATGCAGGGACGCAAGTATGTAACGCCCGAAGTCGCGCAAATGCTGGTTGAAAGCTTGTCGAAACCGGTACTTGAAGTACCGCATGCATCTCTGTCCGAGCGGGAAATGCAGACTCTGTTGAAGATTGCCTCCGGCAAGCGCCTGTCTGATATCGCGGAAGAATTGCTGCTGAGCCCTAAGACCGTCAGCGTCTACCGCACGCGGGTGCTGGAAAAACTGAAACTGACCAACAATGCAGAACTGACGGTGTACGCTATTCGGAACAATCTGGTCTGAGCCACATTACCGATAGAGATAGCCCTAACGTCGGGCGGAGAACAGGTCGATAGCGCGCTCCATCAAAGCCATCGTCGGCTGATCCAGCATGGGCAGGGTGACGGTAACCCCCACCAAACCCATGGTCAACGTCACGGGAAAGCCAATCGCGTAAATATTCATCTGCGGTGCGACCCGAGAGATCACCCCCATCGTCAAGTTGACGAACAACAGCATGCCCACCATAGGCAGTGCCATCCACAAAGCACTGGCAAACAGATCTGCTCCCAGGGTGTACATCTTGATGTGCTGCAAGGTGACCAGAAAATTGCCATCGACTGGAAAGCTGTCAAAACTCTTGATGACGGCCATCAACACCATCAGGTGACCGTTCATCACCACAAACAGCAGTATCGACATGTGGCCCAAAAAACGGGATACCGCGCTCACCTGGGCATTACTGGCGGGATCAAAAAAGGAGGCGAAATTCAGCCCCATCTGCAAGCCGACCAGTTCGCCCGCCAGCTCCACGGAAGCGAATACAAGGCGTACCGCGAAGCCGATCGCCAAGCCGACACCAACCTGCTGAACTACGGCCGCCAAGGCCTGGGGGCTGTTCAGGCTGATCATGGGCTGATTGGCCAGACTTGCTTGTGCGGCCAAGGCGACAAAAAAAGCCAAGGCCACTTTGGCACGCTGCGGTATGGCTTTCAACGAGAACACGGGCGCCACACTGAACATCGCCAGCACGCGCAAGAATGGCCAGACGATGGGAGACAGCCACCCCGCCAACTGCGCTTCGGTAAAAGTGATCACCGATAAGCCTTACGCTACAACACCAAGGTAGGAATGGATTCGATGGTGCGACGGATGTAGTCCACCAAGGTACTGAGCATCCAGGGGCCGGCGATAGCAAACACCAGTACGGCCGCAATCAGCTTGGGCACAAAGGACAGCGTGGCCTCATGGATTTGGGTGATGGCCTGGAAGATGCTCACAACCAAGCCCACCACCAGCACCGTCACCAAAATCGGGGCCGACACCATCAGCAACAACCACATGGCTTCCTGCCCTGTGGTGAGAACCATTTGCGAGTTCATACAACCTACTTCTTGCTACTGGATAAAGCTGGCAGCCAAGGAGCCGATCAACAGGTTCCATCCATCCGCCAGCACAAACAGCATCAGCTTGAAAGGTAAAGCGACCAAAACCGGAGACAGCATCATCATGCCCAAGGACATCAGCACACTGGCGACAACGATATCAATCACCAGGAACGGGATGAAGATCATGAAGCCGATCTGAAAAGCCGATTTCAGCTCGCTGGTCACAAACGAAGGCACAAGCACCCGCAAGGGTGCAGTTTCTGCCGTGACGCCCGCATCGAGTTTGGCCAATTTGGCGAACAAGGCGAAGTCCGACTGGCGGGTCTGCTTCAGCATGAACTGGCGCACAGGCGCCTCGCCTTTCTCCAGCGCCTGCTCAAACGACAAGGCATTGGTCGTGTAGGGGACGTAAGCATCGGTGTACACGCGGTCCAGCGTTGGCCCCATCACAAAAAAAGTGAGAAACAACGACAAGCCAATCACGATTTGATTCGGAGGCGCGGACTGGGTTCCCAGAGCTTGGCGCAGCAACGACAGCACGATCACGATGCGGGTAAAGCCCGTCATCATCAGTAACACCGCCGGCAGGAACGACAGCGCGGTAAAGAACAGCAGCGTCTGAATGGGTACGGAATAGCTGACCCCTTGACCCGGGGCGCCAATCAACAGCGGCAAAGTGCCGACAGCCTGGGCAAATACAGGAGCATGAATAAGACCCGCCAGCGCAAGCCCCCAGGTACGGACACGCAACTTAAACATTCGCCGTCCCACTCTGCACAGCAGATGCCACGGCTGCATAAGTCGCAGCTTGCCCCGCCACAGGAGCGGTATGCAGACAGGTGATGGCTTGCCCGGTAACCCCCAGCACCAGCCAAGCCCTCGCGCCCTCAGGCCCCACCTCGACCGTTACCACCCGTTGTTGCGGACCTACCGCCAAAACAGACACCAGGCGCGAAGCATTTAATGTTGCATTTGCGCCGCCCAGGGCACGCCGCTGTATCCACTTAACTGCGAAAGGAAGCATCGCCAAAACAATGACGAACAGCACCGCCGCGAGCAGCGTCTGGCTCATCATGCGCTATCAGCCTTTGCTCAAGCGCTTCAAGCGCTCAGAAGGCGTAACCACGTCGGTCAAACGGATACCGAACTTGTCATTCACCACGACGACTTCACCCTGGGCAATCAGGTATCCATTGATCAAAACATCCATGGGTTCACCAGCGAGCGCATCCAGTTCAACCACCGAACCTTGCGCCAGTTGCAAGATGTACTTGATAGGAACCTTGGTACGACCCAACTCCACCGACAAGGTGACAGGAATATCCAAGACCATATTGATGTCTTGAGAGGTTCCATCTTTAGCCTGTACGTTTCCGCCAAACAGAGGACCGCCCTGCCCGATATCCTCCACCTTGGCATCGGAAACCTTTTGCTCTTCCAAGGCCTCGGCCCAGGCGGCCATTGGATCTTCAGCTTCGTCGTTCTTGTTATCCGTTGCCATTTAAATCTCCTGGGGAATTGCTTTCACTGCCTCGCAAACACTCTTCAATACGAATCGCATACTTTGAATTGTGCGTTCCGTACTGGCACTCAAATATCGGCACTCCGCCGATAGAAGCCCGAATCCGAGGCTCCCTCTCCAGTTCTATGAAATCACCTGGCTTCATGCTCAAAAGCTGCTCCACCGTGGCTTCCGCCTGGGCCAACTCCGCTACCAACGTCACTTCAGCCGACTGGATCTCCCGGCTCAGCAAGGTAATCCAACGCCGGTCCACCTCGACGGAATCACCTTGCGTGGACGAATACAACACGTCCCGAATGGGCTCCAGTGTCGAATACGGCATGCAAATATGGATCGCGCCGGCGATATCGCCAATTTCGAGCTGGAACACAGTCGAAACCACGATCTCGCTAGGCGTTGCAATATTGGCAAACTGGGGCTGCATCTCTGAGCGCTGGTAGTCCAGCTCCAAGGGGTAGATACCATGCCAGGCTTTTTTGTACTCTGCGCAGACTACATCCACCAGGCGATTGATCACCCGCTGCTCCGTCATGGAAAACTCTCGCCCTTCGATGCGCGTTTGGAACTTGCCGACACCGCCATACAAGGTATCGATCACCCCGAACACCAAAGAGGGCTCACATACGATCAGGCCGCTGCCACGCAAGGGGCGGATCGCCATGATGTTGAAATTGGTGGGAACCGCCAGCTCCCGCAAAAATGCGCTGTAGCGCTGCACCGAAACCGTACCAACGGAGATTTCAGGGCTTCTGCGGATGAAGTTAAACAAACCAATTCGAAAATTGCGGGCAAACCGCTCGTTGACGACCTCCATGGTCGGCATGCGGCCCCGGACAATACGCTCCTGACTGGAGATATCGTAGTTGCGGATTTCACCCGCCTCAAAAACTTCCTCTGCCGCCTTTTGGCTTTCGCCAGTGACACCCTCCAAAAGGGCATCAACTTCTTCTTGCGATAAGAATGATTCACTCATGAAGCGACTCCATGGTGGCCCATCATTGGATGATGAAACTGGAGAACAGAATGCTCAGCACCGGATTGGCTGCTGCAGCAGATTTCTTCTTAGCCGCGCTCTTCTTCTTGGGGGGGGCATCTGCGGCAGGCTCTTCCTCGTGCTCTTCCACCTCGTAGCCCAGAGGCGTAGAAACCTCGCGCAGAATATCGCGAGCCAGCTTCTCTTTGCCTTCTTTGGTCAGGAGTTCGTCCGATGTGTGCTGCGAAATTAATAGCAAAACACCGCTACGAATGGTGGGTAAATTCGCCTTTACGGCATCCGAAGTCTTCTGGTCCACCACGCCAATGGTGATACCAATCTGCACAAACTTCTCCCCTCCAGGATCGGCCAAGTTCACGACCATATTGTCCATGGGAAGAAATACGGGGGGCACCATGTGCTTGGCTTCGGCATGGGCCGCTGGAGCGGCATCCTCTCCATCCTCTGAGGCTGGGGCGCGCAAAAAGACAAACCACCCACCACCGGCGAGCACCAATAACAAAATGACCGCCACAATAATGACGATCATTTTTTTGCCCTTGGCCTTAGGGGGCGCGGACGCTTCAGCGGCAGCAGGTGCAGACACAATAATTCCTTCCGGGGTGGGGCTTTTTATGGCCCACATTCGCCATCAACTCAACATGTATGGATGCATTATTTATCCAAACAAGTTTAGCGGCAGCCAGATAAGCGGTACAAAACCGCCGCATTCACACCACTCAGAACAACAAGAGCACTGACTACTGGCGCACCCAGCTATACAAATAAATCAACGGCACGCCCAGAAGTGCGCGCAGGCACCACTGCCCGAACCGCCACTTGATCCGACACATTGCGCGCAGCATTCTGCCGGTCTTCGGAAGGCGCACGACGCTCACGCGCTCCGGCACCACCAGCCCCCGAGGAGCCCACAGACAGACCAGAAAGCACCATGCCCTCTTGTTGCAGCAAATCCTTGAGGTGCGACGCGGCTCCAGTCAGCAGCTCCCGGGTTTCCACCTGGTCCGTACGAAACTCGACGTGGGCCTCGTTACCAGACAGGGAAATGCTGACCTGCACAGGCTCTGCACCCGCGCCATCAAATGTCAGCTCCGCATTCTGAATACCCTGGGATATCCAATAGTTGACCTGGTCAGCAATGGCCGCCTCCGGAGCCATTTGGGTGGCGTCCACCGCCACAGCCGTGCTGTCAAATTGCACCGTGGGGGTAAATTGATGCAGCCCCATGCCGCCCTCGTAGCTCTTCTCGCCCTTCACTGCCGAAATATCCTTGGTTTCCAGGGCGGCAGCCTTCAGCGCGGTAGCTGCATCGGACGCCAACTGGGTTGCCGAGGGCTCCGTCACCGGCATCACCCACATACCGCCTTCCGCCAAGCTAGCCAGGCGATCCGCGCGGACATCCGCAACCGCCGTACCCAATACGGGTTTGGCAGAACCCTTTTTACCTGCCTCCGCCAGACCAGCTGTTGGCTGCCCGGCCTCTACCGCAGCAGTACTGCCGACGGCCAAGCGACTTTGAATCTGCTCAAAAACCGAGGCGTAGTTCGCCAAATTGGCCGACTGGACCCGGTTATCCGGCGCCGTCAATTGCGGACCGCCCTTACCTGTATCTGCCACACCCGAAGCTGCTGCCTCAAGCTCGCCAACGAGATTTGAGGTCTCAGGCTGGCTAACCCCGGCTTGTGGCGTTGTCACCGGCGCGACTACTGGTACGGCTGGAGCCAGCCAGGTAGCGTCTGGCACCACTGTATCTTTCGCCGGTTTGCTAATGCCGGCTGACTTTTTGCGTGCCAACCCTTTCGCCTCGGAATCCTCGTCCGACGAAGCTTCTCCCACCTTCTCTGGCGAAGCCTCAGGCTCTTTATCCAGCCCATTCAACAAGTTGGAAAAAGCGTCCGGCTCCTTGTCGCCGTTTGCGCTGTCGGCTTTGGCCCTCGCGCCGCCTTGCTGGATCTCACTAGCCTTTGGCACCAGCGCAACGGGAACACTTTCGATACTCATGACAACCCCTCACCAAATTGCTGGTCTATTGATTTTCCAAACCGTAACGCCGCAAACTCATCAATTTGCTTTTGTTCACGGCGACTCTGTAGGCGATCCGCCTCCAGCTGCTTGTTTCGACATACCTGCTTCAACGTGGCGACCCGTATTTCTGCATCCGCCAATTGCTTTTTCGCAACGTCGACCCATCGGGCCTGGTCGGCCAAAATACCTTGCTGCATCTGGATCGCCTGCGCCAAACGCTCCATAAACTGGTAGTGGTGGCGCATCATCTCCGGCAATGCACAGTTCTGCGCCTGCACCATCCAGCGATCCTCGGTTTCGGTGGCGTAGGTTTCAAGCTGCTCCAACTGGTTCTTCGCCCCCAGGTACTTTTGCTGCGCCTGTCCCAATGCACGGCTTGCCTCGTCGCGCTTGAGATGCGCCACGTCAATCGCCACCGCCAATGTTTTCAGAAGCGTCATAGTGGCCCCAATTTACGCTTTTGCGGGCTCATCGGCTACCCGGAGCTTTGGAAATGCTCCGCTCCATATCGGTCAAACTCTGCTGCAGAGAGGCAGATACATACATGCCCTGCTGCAAGAAATCGGTCATGCCACCATTTAAGCGAATGGCTTCGTCCAGCCCAGGGTCCGATCCGCTCGCGTAAGCCCCGATTTGCACCAGATCCCGGCCCTTCTGGTAGCGTGAATTGATCACCCGGAACTTTCGGGCAATCTCGAAATGCGCCGGCGACACCACGTTGTGCATGACCCGCGATGCCGACTGCTCTATATCAATGGCCGGGAAGTGCCCCGCCTCGGCCAGGGAACGCGACAACACAATATGTCCGTCCAGAATTGCCCGGGCCGCGTCGGCAATCGGATCTTGCTGGTCATCCCCCTCCGACAGCACGGTATAAAAGGCTGTGATGGACCCCACACCGTTCAATCCATTGCCACTGCGCTCCACCAGCTGTGGTAACTTGGCAAAGCACGACGGCGGATAGCCCTTGGTAGCCGGAGGTTCGCCAATGGCCAAAGCAATTTCACGCTGCGCCATGGCAAACCGGGTCAGCGAATCCATCAACAATAAGACATGCTGGCCTTTGTCCCGGAAATGCTCGGCCACAGCCGTCGCATAGGCCGCTCCCTGCAAACGCAGCAATGGGGGCGCATCGGCCGGCGCAGCCACGACCACGGAACGGGCCCGGCCCTCCTCACCCAAAATATCTTCGACAAACTCTTTGACTTCGCGGCCCCGCTCGCCGATCAAACCGACCACGATGACGTCCGCCTTGGTATAGCGGGCCATCATGCCCAGCAATACGCTTTTGCCTACCCCGGAGCCAGCAAACAAGCCAATCCGCTGCCCCCGGCCTACGGTCAACATGGCATTGATCGCGCGCACACCCGTGTCCAGCGGTTCACGCACCGGATCGCGGTCCATGGCATTGATGGGCTGGCGATCCAAAGGCACGGCCATCACATCTTGTATCGGACCACCGTGATCCAAAGGAAACCCTTGGGCATCCACGACACGCCCCAGCAAGCCGTCACCCAGTGGCAAGCGCAGCACACCGGCCGTCGCAACTTTGTCCCGCGGCGCATCCCCCAACCGAGGTACTGCTATATAAGGCGCTGCAGGCACCACGCTGGCACCGCTGCGCAGGCCATGCACATCACCAGCGGGCATCAGGTAAGCACGGTCATTCGAAAAGCCCACCACCTCCACCAGTACGGAGGGGCCACCGTCCATGGAGACATTGCATTGCGACCCCACAGGGGTACGGATACCTACCGCCTCCAGCACCAGGCCGGCCAAACGGGTCAGCGTGCCACGTACCTCCAGGGTGCTTCCACTATCGACGCGCTGCTGCGCATCCGCCATAAAGCGTGACCACAGGGGTGCGGCTTCAGGCTCCATCGTCAACATCCGTCCAGGCCGATACCAGCCCTAGATTGGCGACCGCACGCTCCCAACGCTTAGACAAGGTGCCGTCGATGACCGTGCCGCCAGACTCCACCAAACAGCCCCCGCGCTCAACCAGCTCATCAGCCAGCCAGGTCAATGTCGGAGAAGGAAAAGCTTCTTGCAATGGTTCGCGCAGCACCTCGAGATCCAG
Source organism: Rhodoferax sp. OV413 (assembly GCF_900104385.1). Taxonomy (GTDB): domain Bacteria; phylum Pseudomonadota; class Gammaproteobacteria; order Burkholderiales; family Burkholderiaceae_C; genus Rhodoferax_B. The sequence continues at coordinate 18,589 of NZ_FNJA01000012.1, forward strand.
GGGGTGCAACTTGATGACGGCCCGCTTACCGTCCATAACCAGCATACCGAGTGCTTCTCGAATCACGGGCTCCAAGGCAGCCTTGTCGATCGCCAGCTCACGTCGCACTACCTGGCGGGCCAAACTGCACGCAAGTGCCAGTACCTGTTGCGCAATGTCCTGTTCTGCCTGGGTCAAACGCTCCTGCATGCCAGACAAGATTTCCGCCAAAGCGCGCGCCGTCTCGACGCCCTGCCCCTGCACGAATGCGTCCAAGCGCTGGTTTCCCTCGTTCATTGCCTCGGTATGGCCTTGCGCATACCCGGCCGCATGGCCATCCTCCCAGGCCCGGTCCAGACGGACCTGCTCGGGCTCTTCTGGCTCTGGTTCTGGTTCTGGAAGTTGCTCTACCACCAAAGCCGGCGGGCCAACCGAACCAAACTGCCACTCCGATACAACACCCAATTCTTCACTGCGAATGAAGCGGGAGTGGGTCCGGGCTTTAGACGAAGCTGTCATCGCCACCCGTTCCCAATACAACCTGGCCTTCATCCACTAAGCGGCGCACAATTTTGAGCACTTCCTTCTGCTGGGTCTCAACTTCCGACAGCCGCATCGGGCCACGGGATTCCAGATCTTCGCGCATCGTTTCTGCCGCGCGGGACGACATATTGGCCAAAATTTTCTCTTTCAGCTCGGGGCCCGCGCCCTTCAGGGCCACGATCAAGGTCTCCGATGCCACTTCTTTCAGCACCAGCTGGATCGACTTGTTATCCAGCTTGATGACGTCGTCAAAGACAAACATCTTGTCGACAATTTTCTGCGCCAGATCGGAATCAAAGCCTTTGATCGACTCGATGACCGTACCTTCGATATTGGCACCCAACAAATTGATGATTTCAGCCGCCGCCTTGACGCCACCCAGGGAGGTCTTGCGAATCTTGTCGCCACCAGCCAGCACCTTGAACAAGACCTCGTTCAAATCCTTCAACGCAGTAGGTTGGATACCCTCCAGCGTGGCCACCCGTAGCAGCACCTCGTTGCGCTGGCGCTCCGTCAACTGCTTCAGCACCGCCGCTGCCTGTTCATAGTCCAGATGCACCAAGATAGCCGCCACGATTTGGGGATGCTCATTGCGCAGCAGCTCGGCGACAGACAGCGGATCCATCCACTTCAGGCTTTCAATACCCGATACATCACCGCCCAGCAAAATGCGGTCAATCAGCAGCGAGGCCTTGTCGTCCCCCAGCGCACGCCGCAGCACCGCCTTGACATAGTCGGCGGTATCGGTCACCAGCAGGCTTTGGGCAGCCGCCGCGCTGGTGAACCGCACCAACACTTGATCGACCTTTTCCCGCGTCACGACCTTGGTCTTGGCGATCGTTTCGCCCAGCTTCTGCACCTCTTTCGGCGACAAATGCTTAAAAACCTCGGCCGCCTCTTCTTCGCCCAGAGACATCAGAAAAATGGCTGCGTCGGTGAGACCTTGTTCATCCATGGTGCTCTTTCATACGCCGGCCTTTCAGCCCGCGGACTCCCCGTTGATCCAGTTTTTCACGATATTGGCGACTGCCGTAGAGTTGGTTCGGGCCAGTTCCCGCGCATCTTCCAGCCGCAACTGGTGCTCGGTGGGTGCCAATACCTGCACACCGTCTTCGTTAAAAGTCGTCGGCCGCTGCGTATCGTTGGCAACCAAGGCATCCAATGGCCCACCCAGAGAGCCCATCGCCGGCGAGCCATCGGGCCCGAAGCCACCACCCACAGGGCCGCCTGCAGGGGAAGCCTTGGGCGCCGCCATGGCCTTCAAGCCAGGGCGCACCAAGCCCAGAATGACCAGAGCCGCCAGCAACAGCGTGCCCACCGGCCAAGCCAGACTGCGCGCCATCTCCAGCGTCTGCGGTTGCTTCCAGAGAGGGGTGTCATCCACCACCGGGGCTTGCACCATAAACGGCGCATTCATCAGGTTCACAGAGTCGCCACGGTCTTTGTTGAAGCCTATCGACTCCCGCACCAAAGCAGTCATTTGTTCGATTTGCTGCTCGCTCAGGGCCTTGGTGACAGGTTTGCCTTTGTCATCTTCGGTAGTGGCGTGGTTCACAACCACGGCGGCGCTCAAGCGCTTGATAGCACCAGAGCCACCCCGCACCACCCGCACCGTCTTGTCCACCTCGTAATTGGTAACAGACTCACGCTTCATGGTGCCGCCATTGGCACCTGCCGCCGCATTGGCACCGCCGGCTGTCAAAGGCACAGCCGCCCCATTGATAGGCGCCGCTGCAGATGCTGGCGGCTGGTTAGAAGTTGCACCAGGAACACCGCTCGGACCCGCGTTGGCCGCGTTACCGCTGCTTTCCACCACTTGCTGGCTACGTACCGCGCTTGCATCGCTGGCCAGATTCGGCTTGTGCATCTCGGCAGTCGACTCGGTCTGCGAAAAATCGACTTCCGCGGTGACCTGGGCTTTTACGTTCTGCCGCCCGACGATAGGCTCCAGCATGTCCAGAATACGGCGGCTGTATTGCTGCTCGATCCGCTGCACATACTGCAGTTGCTCAGCATCGGCACCACCGGTGGTGCTATCGGGCGACTGCGACAGCAGCTTGCCCGTGTCGTCCAGCACACTCACGGCACTGGGCTGCATCTCGGGCACGCTGGAAGCTACCAGGTGCACGATGCCCGCCAACTGGGTACGGTCCAAGGACTGGCCCGGGTGCAGACTCACCAAAATAGATGCCGAAGGCTTTTGCTGTTCTCTGAAAAAACCATTCTGGTTGGGCAACGCCAAGTGCACGCGGGCACTGGAAACCGAGGACAAAGCCTGTATAGAACGGGTCAGCTCCCCCTCAAGCCCCCGCTGAAACGCCAAACGCTCCTGGAACTGCGTCATCCCGAAACGGTTGGCCTCCATCAGCTCGAATCCAGAGACCGAGCCCTTGGGCAAACCCAGCGACGCCAGCCGCAAGCGGGTGTCGTGCACACGATCGGTAGGCACCAAGATGGCTCCGCCACCCTCGGTGTACTTGTAGGGGACATTCATTTGCGACAGTTGCGCCACGATGGCACCGCCGTCTTTGTCTGCCAGATTGGCATATAGCACCTTGTACTCGGGTTGCCGGCCCAGCACCAAGGCCGCAATCACGACCACCACCAGCAAGGCGACACCCGCACCCAAGCGCATACGCTGCGGGCGGTCCAAATTGGCCAGCCTTTGCGTCAACGGTGAACTAACGGGTATTTCGGCGACTGCAGACATCATGCTTTCCGGATCGGTATGGCGCGAGCTTGCTCCACGGACAATGGAGATTATTCGGGCTGGCCGCCAAACCATCGACCCAATAAGCTGGGGATTTGGCAACCATTTCCCCGCAATGCTACAGCGTCGGTGTCGCTACGATCCAGGCATTGCATCCATCACCAGGAGGAACCGCCATGGATCTCCGCTTGTCACCCATTTCTCCCAGCCTGCCCAGCCGTACCGGGGCTACCTCGCGCATCGGCCCAGCAGCCACGCCAGACACCAAAAGTGCAGGCTTTGCAGGCGCACTGAAAGGCGCACTCACCGAGGTCAGCGCAGCGCAAAACAACGCCACCCAGCTGCAAAAAGAAGTGCAGATGGAAAACCCGAACGTCAGCTTGGAAGAAACGATGGTGGCGATCCAGAAAGCGCAAATCGGCTTTCAGGCCACGTTGCATGTACGCAACCGCATGGTGCAGGCGTACAGCGACATCATGAATATGCAGGTCTAACACCTGCTTGACTGGGCCCTCCCTGGTGGGAGTGCCCTCCCGTCCCTCAATGCAGCAGTTGGGGGCGGCGCTCCAGAATCTGTTCAAACTGCTGAATCCAAGGCTCGGTCAAACAACGGATTTGCGCGTCGTTGCGCAAAATGCGTTGCATGATGCGGGCCTTTTCTGTTTTGTGCTCAGGGGTCAGCTGTTCCGCCAAGGACTGGTGGCGCAGTTGCTCGATCAACACCGCACAAGCCCCCTCATAGCGCACCACCTCATCCCAGTTTTCGTGCTGGGCAGCCTGCAGCATCTTGTGGCTGCTGTCTTCAATGGCTTTGTAGTAGTCAATCAGAATTTGCGACATAGTCTGGGTCCGGCACGATAGGTGAATTTAGATTTTTGCGACAGGAGACACAGCGATGCTTTTCCAGGCATCAAATACAGGGGCAATCAATTGCACGACCTCATCAACCAAAGCCGCATCATTTTTGAGATTGGCCGTCGTCAGCTGCAAGATGCTGTAGTTGTATACACCACGCAGATTGAGCGCCAGGTCACCGCCAGACTCGATGTCCAGCGATAACTTCAGACCCTCATCCAGAATGCGCACCGCCTTGGACAGCGCATTCCCCTTGCCTTCCAGGTCGCCGCGGTCAATACAACCGCGGGCTGCATACAGGGATTGCATCAAGGCTTCAAACAACAAGCAAACCACTTGGTGCGGACTGGCTCCCTCTACGCTGGTTTGAGCGCCGACTCGCTTGTAAGCAGATGCAGCTCGGGCGCTAACTGGAGTAAACATGGTCGTGGATTCCATTGGACTTGATACTTTAGTTATCGGCATTGCCCATAGAAACTCAAATCAAAAATTGGCATTTGGAAAAATTCAGGCAACCGAGTGCACAACAGCGAGCAGCGCTGCTGCTTAATTAGAGTTGCTGCTATTCCAGACCTCCACCTGCTGCGTGATGTAGGTGCTGAGCGCACTCAAGGTTGCCATCTTGGTATCCAGCGCGGTATAGGTGGCACGCAAACGCTTCTCCACAGCCGCCGCGCGCGCAGTCACCTTGTCTTGCTCAGCTGTATTGCGCTTGGTCTCAGCGGCCAGCGCATCTGCCTTGTTGTTCATCGCACCACTGAAGGACAGCAAATCCGTCGTGAAGGCCTTCACCTTGCGCGCCAAGCCATTGCTGGCGGTGTCGTTGTTGTTCTGGGCAAAAAAGGTTTTGACCTTGTCCGGGGTATCCAGTGCCGTACTCAGCTTGGCTGCATTCACAGTCAAATTTCCGTCTTGACCCATGCTGATGCCCAGTTCATACAAGCGGGTCACGCTGCCGCCTGTCGTAGCCGTTCCCATCATCGAACGCAAGCTGTTGCGCAGGCCAATCGCCGTCGCATCACCCTGCAAATCTCCTGATGTTTTCGAGGTAGAGTCGTAAGCCGTGGCATCGGCCAGGTATTTGTTAATAGCGTTGTAGGCATCCACAAAAGCCTGGATATTGGTCGTCAATGCCTCTTTGTCGTTGGTGGCGGATATCTCCACATTGCTACCGGTCACCTCGGACGCAGTGATCGTCAAGCCCGCGATCACGTCCTTGAACTTGTTGGTCGTGGAGGTCACGGCAATGCCGTTGATCGTGGCCTTGGCGTTCTGCCCGGCCTGGTAGGTGTTGGCGCCCATGCCGTATGCGGTAGTCGCGGATAAATCAAAGCCCAGGCGCGACAAACCACTGCTGTCCGTGTCGTTACCATCGCCATCGGTGGCCAGAATACGAAAACCTGCGGCCTCCCCCGTGGCAGACGAACGCAGCATCAAACGGTCGCCCGATGCATCGGTCAACACTGTGGCCACCAAGCCCGAGCCGGAATCATTGATTTTGGTTGCGATCTGGGCCATGGTGTCGGTAGCTGCCACGGTCACGGCGACACTGGGAGCCGATCCCGCCGTGAAAGCATTGCTGGCCCAGGTACCCAGTTGCAAGGTCAGGGTGCCCGAAGATCCGAGCGCCGCGCCAGCCGTCACCGCTGTAGACACCGTAGACTGGGCTTTGGCCAGCTGCGACACCCCCACGCTGAAACTGGTCGCCGTGGCCAGCCCGGTCACCGCAGCCGACACCGCCGCGCTATTCGAGGACGACACCGACAGGCTGTTCCAGCCGCTATCCAGCGTCATTTTCGAAGCCGCGTCCGACAAGGTAGACACCAGCGACTTGATCTGCGAATAGTCCGAGATTTTGGTCTGGATAATCGCAGCCTTGGTCTGCAGCGTGGTTAACGGCTGCTTTTCCAAAGTCACCAGTTTGGTGATGATGGACTCCACCTCCAAACCACTGCCAATACCGGTTGATGAAATACCCATGATGACCTCCGAGAGCGGTGCCTGCCACGCTGAATGCGAATAGCCGTATTTGTATCCGCATTCCAGAAGGCAAAACGGCGGATAAAGGGGGTTCCTTTATCCGCCTTCGAGTTTTAGCACCTTTTTACCAATAAGCAACCTGCATATCGGGGTCGCCTTGGCAACCCGAACCTGCAGACCGCGGTGCTTACAAACTTATTGCAGCAGAGACAGCACGCTCTGTGGCAGCTTGTTGGCCTGGGCCACCATGGCGGTACCAGCCTGTTGCAGGATCTGCGTACGCGACAGATTGGCGGTTTCCGACGCGAAGTCAGCATCCACAATCCGGCCACGTGCAGCGGAGATGTTTTCCACGCTGATCGCAATATTGCCCACGGCGCTTTCAAAGCGGCTTTGCAAAGCACCCAGATCCGCACGTGCCGAGTTCACCTGGTCGATAGCGGCATCGATCTTCTTCAGGGCCACCCAAGAATTGCGCTGTGTGTCCACCGACAGGGTGTCAATACCCAGGGCATCGGTAGTGGTATTGGTCGCATTGATATTGGATGCCAATGCGCCGCCGGCCAGGCCGGTGGTGGCGGTGGTGAAACCAGCCAGCGTCACGACCTTGGCATCGCCAGCCGAATCCAGCTCGCTGGACATCAGATCGATACGATAGGTCTGGTCGTCGTTTTGCGACAGGAAAGCCGTCACACCGGTATCGGCAGACTTACGGTTGATCGCTTCAACGACTTGACCCATGCGTTCTTCGCCAGAGCTGGCTGCGGCAATCGCACCCAAATCGAAGGCAGCAGCATCACCGGTCACCGACACCGTCAACACGTTGGTTGCGATGGAAGCCAGTGTGCTCACAGCAGAAGCGTCCACGTTGCTGGCGGTTTGGTCGAAGGCGTAAGACACATCGGCCAAGCCCTTGGCGCTGGAATTGGTCAAAGCGCCCACAGAAATGTTGTCGCCGGCATTGGCGCCCACTTGGAACACCGCACCAGCGAACGAACCGTCCAGCACTTTTTTGCCGTTGAAGGTGGTTTGCTTGGCAATCCGATCCACTTCGTCGGTCAGCTGGGAAACTTCAGATTGCAGCGCGGCGCGGTCGGCCTTGCTGTTGGTGGCATTGCTGGCCTGGACAGCCAGTTCACGCATACGTTGCAGCATGTCGCCAACCTTGCCCAAAGCGCCTTCAGCGGTTTGCGCCAGCGAGATACCGTCGTTGGAGTTACGGGCACCGACCGTCAAACCTTTGGCCTGGGTCAGGAAACGCTCGGAAATCGCCAAACCGGCGGCATCGTCCTTGGCGCTGTTCACCCGCAAACCCGAGGACAAACGTTGCATAGACGTCGCCAACGAGTTGGCCGACGACATCAAATTGCGCTGCGCATTGAGCGAATTGATGTTCGTATTGATAGAGGTGGACATTTCAAAGCTCCTGAAGGGTTGAGTTCAATGACGAACCAGTGAAAAGGCCCGTTGAGTATGTTTTCGGGTGTCCCACAGAAAACTTTAGGCCTGACATGTAAATAACCCGGCTTTTCTGCCGCTTATCGCGCCACTGCATTTTCCCCCGATGTCCACAATTTACTTACCGCTCATGGTCGTTGGCCAGCTGAGCTGACCCGAACTGGCATAGGCCAACTTTCATCTGAAAAAGGAGCTCCGTAATGGCTGCAACGATCAACACGAATATCAATTCGCTCAATGCGCAGCGCAACCTGGCAACCTCGGCCAACTCGTTGGCGACGTCTATGCAACGCCTGTCCTCCGGCTTGCGGGTGAACAGCGCCAAGGACGATGCCGCCGGTTTGGCCATTTCGGAGCGCATGACCACCCAGGTGCGCGGCCTGACTGTCGGCGCGCGCAATGCCAACGACGGTATTTCGCTGGCACAAACCGCTGAAGGCGCTTTGGGCAAGGTTGGCGACATGCTGCAACGTATGCGTGAACTGGCTGTCCAGGCCAGCAATGCCACCAATAGCAAGGCCGACCGTGCCGCGCTGCAGGCCGAAGTGACCCAGTTGACCGACGAAGTGGACCGGATTGCCAAGCAAACCTCGTTCAACGGTAAAAAGATTCTCGACGGCTCGTTTGCCGGCGCAGTGTTCCAGGTGGGCGCCAACTCAGGCGACGTGGCATCGCTGGGCGCCTTGACCAACTCGACCGCCAAGGGATTGGCCGACGTGGCCTACGCCTTCGACCAGACCGCCAGCAACGTGGACGCTTCCGGCGTCAGCACGCTGACCTCCCTCGCCAGCAACACTTTGACGATTTCGGTCACCGGCGACACCGCAGCCTTTGATCTGGGCGCGATTGCCGCCGCCAATTCCGGCGAAGAACGCATGGGCCAGGTCATCGAAGCGATCAACCGCAAATCGGCTGACACCGGCGTCACCGCCTTCCTGTCGCAAAACGACGACCAGACCTACCGCATCGATCTGATGTCCAGCGAGCTGGATTCGGCGGGCGATGCCAAGGTCGTGACGCTGGCTGGTTTCACCACCGCCACCACCGGTCTGGCCGGCGGCGTGCTGGCTTCCAACATCAATTCCACCGACACCACCACAGACGCCTTGGGTATCGACACCTTGACGGTGGACACGCAGCGCAACTCCTGGGTGGCGCTGAAGAAGATCGACAAAGCCATCGACCAGGTGAACTCGGCCCGCGCCGGCCTGGGTGCTTTGCAAAGCCGCTTTGAAAGCGCGGTCAGCAACATCAGCATCCAGATCGAAAACCTGGCTGCTGCCAAGGGCCGGATCGTGGACGCTGACTTCGCCCAGGAAACCGCCAATCTGTCGCGCACCCAGATCCTGCAACAGGCCGGTACCGCCATGGTGGCCCAGGCCAACAAGCTGCCACAAAGCGTGCTGACCCTGCTGCAACAATAATCAGGCACCCGCGCCCCCAACAAAAAAGACCCCTCGGGGTCTTTTTTTGTTTGGGGCTCAGTTTTTAGACAAAATAGGGCTCCAGCGCTTATTTAGATTGCACCAGCAGCTATGGATAACATAGCAACTGGCGCTTTTGCATACAAACGCTTGCCTAGCCCACGCGCTTCAGGAAGCCTTCGGGCGCCACCGTCACCATCAACCGCGCCTCGGCGGTCGGGTCCACCGCAAACTCCGGGTGGCTCTTCAGCCACTGGCGGGTGGCGGTCTTGGGGTTGTTGCCGATGTCCCAGGGGCGGTCGGCAAAGAATTTGGGCGGCATGTCTTCCACAAAGGTGTCGAACACCACGCAGTAGCTGCCCGGGGTGACCAGCGGCGCATAAGCATCCAGCTCGCCCAGAACATGGTCGTGGGTGTGCATGGAGTCCAGAAACACCATCACTTTTTTATAGCCCTGCGCCGCTTCCCGTACCTGGGCCACCACATCGGGCGCGATCGACGAGCCTTGCACCATCTGGATACGGCTGGCCATGGGGTGGGCTTCGATGGCCGCACGGTTGTGCTCGCGGATGTCGATGTCGATGCCAATCACCTTGCGCGCCGAAACCCGCGGATCGATGCTGCTGCCGCTTTCAATCGCATCGCACATATCGAGCATGGCCAGCATGGACGCGCTGAGTATCAGCGAGCCACCGTGGGCAATGCCGGTTTCGATGATCAGATCGGGCCGCACCGTCCACACCAGCTCCTGCATGGCCACCATGTCCTGCGGATACTGGATGATGGGCCGACCCAGCCAGTCAAAGTTGTATACATACTTTTTATCCATCGACGTTTGCAGCCATTGGCGCGACAGGTCTTTGAACGCGGCGTCTTGCGCGTAGGCGCTGAGCCGCTCTTGGCGCTCGGCAGCGAATTGCTGTTCTGGGGTCATGTTTGCTCCTAATATCAACGCTTAATAACCAGGCCTTGGCCTGTGGGGAGCTCCAGCACGTGGTAGCCCCGGGCCGCAAACCAGGAATCTTCGGCCAGCTTTTGGCCGCGGTAGGCAATCCAGCCGTAGTCGTCCAGCACCAGCAAGGCGCCGGGCACCATGCGTTCGAACAAGACCTCCAGCGCGCTGACCTCGGCCGGAGCATTGTTCATGTCCAGATGCATGAAGGCAATTTTCTCCGGTGCAACCTGTTCCAGCACATCGGGAATTTTGCCTTGCGTCACCACCACGTTGGGCATGTCGGCAAAGCGGTCGACCACCGACTTGGCCAGCTGTTTGCTGTGCTCGGGCATGGCATGGTGGGGCATGGTGGGGTCGTGGTCGAACAAGTCATACAAAAAGTAGCGCTTGCCCACCTTGGCGAAGTCGACCGTCTCGCAGACGATGCGCACGCTCGTGCCTTTGTAACAGCCACCTTCCACAAAATCGCCCTCCAGCCGCAGGCCGTTGCGCACGCCCCACAGCAGCACGGAAGTCCGCCAGATGATCGCCCGCTCGACCTCGGTGGTCACGTTTTTCTCGACCGCTGCCATGAAAGGCGCGTCTTCCAGAAAGCTCAGGTTGCGGTTGTAGGTAAAAAGATTGTCGCCCGCATAAATGCCAACCTGCGCCTTGACGGCATTGATGCAGTGCTGCACGCCCTTGGTGAAGTCATCCGGGTCGGTGGTCCCCCAGAACATGGTGCTCAGGTGGTTGTTTGTCAGATTCGCCATAGTGGGTCAGGTCCTCGTTAAAGATGGGTGCTCAACCAGGGCGGCCAGGCCCTGCTCCAGCGTAAAGGCAGGTCGCCAGCCGGTGGCCAGCAAGCGGGTGTTCTCGCCGACCAGCATCGGCGGGTCGCCAGGGCGGGCGGTCGCCAGGGCCAGCACCGGGGCCGGGTCGGCGTTACATAAACCGGCCAGGGTCTGCACCACGTCGCCAATCAGCGCCGGCTGGCCCGAGCAGATATTGAAGTTGCCTTTGCAACCCTGCACCAGCAGGGTCACCAGCGCATTCGCCGCATCCGGCACGTACAGCATGCCGCGGTAAGCCGCCAGATTCACGCCGAACGGCGCCGCCTGACCGCGGAACACCCGCAGCAGCGAGGGCAGCATGCGCTGGCTGGCCTCGCCCGGGCCGAACGGAAAGAAGATATGGCCCCAGGCCAGCGACACACCACGGGCTGCACACAGCGCCGCGGCCATGCGGCGGGTCGCATCCTTGGCCACACCGTACAAGGTGGCGGGCGCATAGGGCGTGGCGTCTTCGCGCAGATAACCGGCTGCCCAGTCGTATTCGGCACAGGTGCCGGCGATGGCCGCATGCCGGCCACCGGCGTCGCAAAAGGCCTGCAGCAGGCGCAGGGTCGCATCGACCCAACGGAAGTTCAGCGGCGACGCCCAGTACACGCCGTATTCGGTGGTCCAGGCCAGGTGCATTAGGTGGGTGGCGCCGGCCTGCTGTACCGCCGCAGCCAGATTCGTGCCGTCGAGCAGGTCGCAGTGCACCAGCGGCACATCTTCAAAACCGGCCGGCAGGCTGCGCCCCAGCACCACCACCTCGCAGCCCTGCGCGCGCAGGCTGGCCAGCACGTAGCGGCCCAGGTAGCCGCTGGCGCCGGTGAGCAGTACCTTCACGGCCACACGACCAGTCCCGGCACCGCGGTGATGAAACGGCCACCCCAGTCGCGGATATAGGCCAGCTGTTCCATCACCTCGGCCTGCAGGTTCCACGGCAGTATCAGCACATAGTGCGGCTGCTGGGCGCGCAACTGGGCTTCATCGACGATGGGGATGCGGCTGCCAGGCAGGTACTTGCCCTGCTTGGCAGGGTTTTTGTCCACCACATAGGGCAGCAGGTGCGGGCGCACGCCGGCAAAGTTCAGCAAGGTATTGCCCTTGGCTGCGGCTCCGTAGGCCGCAATGCTGTGGCCGGCATGTGCGGCACTTACCAAAAATGAGAGCAGCTCGCGCGCTATCCGCCTGCTCTGGGCACCGAATTGGCTATAAAAATCGGGGGTCCGCATGCCCACGGCCTCCTCGGCCTGCAGCACCTGCTGCACTGTCGGGCTCAATGGCTGGGTGCCGGTATCGGCACGCTGGGCGTAAACGCGCAGGCTGCCGCCGTGGGTGGGCAGCTCTTGCACATCGAACACCTGCAGGCCGTTGGCCGCAAAAATGCGCTGCACGGCGGTGAGCGACAAATAGGAATAGTGCTCGTGGTAGGCAGTGTCGAACTGGCACTGCCGCACCATTTGCTGCAGGTGCGGGAACTCGAAGGTCGCCACGCCCTGGGGCTTGAGCAGTACGGCAAAGCCGGCGACGAAGTCGTTGATGTCCGGCACATGGGCCAACACATTGTTGGCCGCGGTCAGATCCGCCTGCTGGCCTTTTGCCGCCAGCTCCTGCGCCAGTTCCACGCCGAAGAAGCGCTCCACCACAGCAATGCGCTTGGCCTTGGCCGCGGCCGCGGTGCTGGCGGTCGGCTCAATGCCATAGCAGGGCACGCCAGCGGCCTGCACGTACTGCAGCAGGTAGCCGTCGTTCGACGCCACCTCGACCACCATGCTCTGCGCGCCGAGCGCAAAGCGCTGCTGCATCGCATCCACATAGCTTTTGGCATGGGCCAGCCAGGAGCTGGAGAAGCTGCTGAAGTAAGCGTAGTCGTCGTTGAACAGCGCGTCGCGGCCCGCATGGTCTTCGGTCTGCACCAGCCAGCAGTTCTCGCAGACCAGCAGGCGCAGCGGATACCAGAGCTCAGGTGCGTTCAGCGTGGTCTCGGTCAAATAGGCGTTGCTGGGCGGGGCGCTGCCCAGGTCCAGGAACGGCAGGCTCAGCGCACTGGCGCAGTGGCGGCATTTCACAAATGCACTCCTTCAAAATCGTCGCTTATCAAAGCATGTTGGGCGTCGCGCGGTGACAGGCCTTGCACCGGCAACGGCCAGGCGATGGCCAGGTGCGGGTCTTGCACATGCAAGGCGGCCTCGCTCTGTGCCGCATAAGGCTGGGAATGGCAGTAGAGCATTTCCACGTTATCGGTCAGCGCCTGGAAGCCGTGGGCAAAGCCGGGGGGAATCAGCAGTGCGCACTGGTTGTCGGCGGACAGGCGTTCGGCATGCCATTGCAGAAAGGTGGGCGAGCCGCGGCGCAGGTCCACTGCCACATCCCAGACTTCGCCCTGCAAGCAGTTCACCAGCTTGGTCTCGGCATGCGGCGGGTGCTGGAAATGCATGCCGCGCACCGTGCCCCGTTGGGCGGTAAAGGTATGGTTGATCTGGGCAATGGGGCCGGTCCACCCCGCCAGGGCTAACTCTTCGGCGCAGAACAGGCGCGACAGAAAACCCCGCGCATCGCCCAGGCGCTGGCGCTGCACGCGCTGCAGCCCGGCCAGGGGGGTGGGTTGGATGTCAAACCGACTCATAGGTCAAATAGGCCATTGGCGCAGTCATACATTGCACCAGCAGCTACAAATAAAATAGCAAGCATATTACAGCAGGCCATAGGCGGCAATCTGCGCGCGGCTGACCGCCGCCATGTCTTTGCCCGCCAGCCAGGCGCGCTGCCAGGCCACGGTGTACTCCAGCGCCTGGTCCAGGCTCCAGCGCGGCTGCCAACCGAGTTCGGCGCGGGCGCGGGTGATGTCCAGCCGCAGCTGGCCGGCCTCGTGCGGATGCACGCCACCATCTGGAATTTCAACCTGGGCGCCCTGCCCCCAGAGCGCGGCCAGGCGCTGCGCCACCTGGCCAACGGTGGCGTCACCCCGCGCATCGGGGCCAAAGTTCCAGGCGCTGGCGGCGTGGCAAGGCTGTTGAAGCAGCGCCTCGGCCAGGCGCAGATAGGCCGATAGCGGCTCCAGCACATGCTGCCAGGGACGCACCGCGCCGGGGTAGCGCAAGTGCACCGGCCGCTGGGCGGCAAAGGCCTGCAGGCAGTCGGGCACCAGGCGGTCTGCCGCCCAGTCGCCGCCGCCAATCACGTTGCCCGCGCGGGCGGTGGCGATCTGCGCTGCACCGGCCGCATGGAAAAAGCTGGCGCGGTAGCTGGCGGTGACGATTTCCGCCGCCCCCTTGCTGGCGCTGTACGGGTCGTGGCCGCCGAGCGCATCGCTTTCGCGGTAGGGGTAGACCCATTCACGGTTGTCGTACACCTTGTCGGTGGTCACCACCACCACGGCCCGCACACTGGGAACGGAACGCACAGCTTCGAGCAGATGCGCCGTGCCCATCACATTCGTGGCAAAAGTACCCAAGGGATCGGCATAGCTGGCGCGCACCAGCGGCTGGGCCGCCAGATGGAACACCACCGTGGGCTGGGCGGCGGCCAGCGCGGCCTGCAAGGCCACCAGGTCGGCCAGATCGGCACGGGTGTCGCTGGCCAAGGTATCGGCCACGCCTGCCACCTCGAACAGACTGGGCTGGGTGTTGGGGTCCAGCGCATAGCCGTGCACCTGGGCACCCAGCGCCTGCAGGCACAGGCTGAGCCAGCCGCCCTTGAATCCGGTGTGGCCGGTGAGGAAAACGGGGGTATCGGTCCAAACGCCCATTACCAGCGCTTCCAAGGGGCTTTGCCGGAGGACCAGAGTTCTTCCAGCAGGTTTTTCTCGCGCAGAGTGTCCATGGGTTGCCAGAAACCGGTGTGTTCATAGGCCATGAGCTGGCCCTCTGCGGCCAGCCCGGCCAATGGCTCGGCCTCCCAGCTGGTGGTGTCGCCGGCGATGCGGTCCAGCACCTGGGGGGAGAGCACGAAGAAGCCGCCGTTGATCAGGCCGCCACCCGCGTCACCACCGCGCGGCTTTTCGGTGAATCCCTGCACCACGTCGCCGTCCATGCGCAGCGCGCCATAGCGGCCCGGGGGCTGCACGGCGGTGACGGTGGCCAGCTTGCCGTGCTGGTGGTGGAAGGCGATGCTGGCGCTGATGTCCACGTCGGACACGCCATCGCCGTAGGTGAAGCAGAAAGCAGCCTCGTCTTTCAAATAGTCGGCCACGCGCTTCAGACGGCCGCCGGTCATGGAGTCGTCGCCGGTATCCACCAGGGTCACCTTCCAGGGCTCGGCATGCTTGTGGTGCACTTCCATGCGGTTGCTGGCCATGTCGAAGGTCACGTCGGACATGTGCAGGAAGTAGTTGGCGAAGTATTCCTTGATGATGTAGCCCTTATAGCCGCAGCAGATCACGAAGTCGTTCACGCCGTGGGCCGAGTACATCTTCAGGATGTGCCAAAGAATGGGCTTGCCGCCGATCTCGATCATAGGCTTGGGGCGCAGATGCGTTTCCTCGGAAATCCGGGTGCCCAAGCCCCCGGCCAATATCACTGCTTTCATTTTTGCTGCTCCTTCCAGCGCGCAAACATCTGGCCATAGGCCTGCTCGACCTTGCGCGTAAAACCCGCCTCGTCCATCAGTTGGCTGGCCTGCATCTGGGCACGCAGCGTGCCGCGCAGCTGGGCCAGGGCCGGCAGGTCCGACGCCAGGGCGACGACCTTGTCTACATACTCCGCTTCGGTCTGGGCAATCCACTCCGGATGGCCCACCCCGTGCAGGATGGCGCTGCCGATACGGCCTACGCTGGGCCGGCCGGCCAAGGTGACGAACGGCAGACCCATATACAGGGTCTCGAACAAGGTGGTGCCCGAGTTGTGCGGGAAGCAGTCCAGGCCGATGTCGATGCCGCGCAGCACGTTCCACGGCGGGCTGCTGTAGTCGATGTGCAGCCGATCCCGGTCTATGCCGTAGGCGACAAACTTCTGGGCTACCGATTCCTGCACCACCTGGTCTTTGAACGAGCTGCTGTCCATCACCAGATGGGCCGTGGGCAGGCGCTGCAGTATCTGCGCCCAGACGCGGATAGTGTGGTGGTTGATGCGCACGCCGCGGGTCAGGGTGCCTAGGGTGACATAGCCACGCTCCAACGCCGGCAAAGTGCTGACTTCGCCCATGCTCGGGCTGGGGCGGTAGGCGGCATAGCTGCCGTCGGGCAGGCGCCAGGGTTGCTCCGAGAACAGATGCTCACAACCGGCCGGAGCGCTGGCGGCGTCGGTCAGGTAGTAGTCGATGGCCTTCAGGCCGGTGGTGTAGCCAAAACCCATCCAGCTCAGAGATACCGGCGCCGGCTTGCGCGCAAACACGCCCAGGCGGTTGCCGGCGGTGTGGCCCGCCAGGTCCACCAGGATGTCGATACCGTCAGCGCGGATGCGCTGGGCCAGTGCGTCGTCGCTCATGCCGCGGGTGGGTACCCAGTGCTCTACGTATTGCTTGTAACGCTGAGTGGCCGCATCTTCCTTCACCAGATCGGCGTAGGCATAAACATCCACCACGCTGCGGTCATGCTGGGACAGCAGCGGCTCCATGAAGAAGGTACACGCATGGCCTTTGAAGTCAGGCGACATGTAACCGACCTTCAGCCGGCGCCCGGCTGCGGACGGATTGCTGTGCGGTAGCCAGGCCGACCGGTGCGGAGCACCAAAAAGCCGGTCGAACTCGGCGTAGTTGGCGTAGATCTCCTCCGCCGTTTTATCGGCGTCGTAGTTCAGCGCAAACAGCAGGCTGGAGAAAATACCCACCAGTTGCGGCTCCAAGGCCATGGCACGGCGGAAACTCACCTCCGCCTCGGCCAGGCGCCCCTGCATCAGCAGGACCACCGCATGGTTGGCCCAGCCGGCCACAAACTCGGGCTTGATTTCCAGAGCCTTGACGGCGCAGACCTCGGCCTCCACCAGTCGGCACTGCTCCTTGAGAATGCCGCACAGATTGCTCCAGGCCTCGGCGGCCTGGGGTTCGATCTCCACAGCCCGGCGCAAATCAGCCTCGGCTTCGGCCAGCAAGCCCAGCTCACCCAGGAAATTGCCGCGGTGGAAGTAGCCCACATGGCTGTCGTCCGACACATCGACAGCTTTGCGGAAGCTGACCTCGGCCTCGGCCCGCCGTCCTTGCTGCTGCAAGACCCGGCCCAGATGCAAAGCCGCCTGCATATCGTCGGGCTTGAGCCGCAGCAGGCTGCGCCAGACCGATTCCGCCTCGACCAGCCCTCCCGACTCCTGCAGCAAACCGCCCAGGCTTTGGTGCGAGGCCTCGAAGTCGGGTTTGAGCCGCAGGGCTTCGCGGTAGCAAGGAATGGCCTCGTTACGCCGCCCCTGGCCCACCAGGGTATTGCCCAGGTTGTGGTGCGCCTCGGCGTCGCCCGGCTGCAGAGCAATCAGCGCTCGGTAGCAGGGCTCGGCCTGCCGCATCAGACCCTGCTGCTCATAGGCCATGGCCAGGTTGAACAGCGCCTCGGTGTCGTCGGGCAGGAGCTGCACGGCGCGTTGCTTGGCCTGCAAAGCCGCATCGACATGGCCACACTTTTGCGCAAACGAGCCCAGCAGCTTCCAGCTGTAGCCGTGGCGCGGATAGCGAGCGACCAGGGCTTGCGCAGCTTGCTCGCCTTCCACAAAAGCCTGCTCCTGGTACAGGCGCACCAGGCCGTTCATCGCGTCTGCACTGGGCGCGGCCTCGACCGCCCCCTCGGCAGTACGACTGACCCAGCGCTCGAACATCTGGCCATAGGCCTGCTCGACCTTGCGGGCAAAGCGTTTTTCATCCATCAATTGGCTGGCCTGCATCTCTGCGCGCAAACCGGCGCGCAGCAGGGCCAGGGCCGGCAGATCGGATGCCAGGGCGACGACTTTTTCTACGTATTCGTCTTCGGTCGTGGCAATCCACTCCGGGCGGCCGAGACCGTGCAGGATGGCACTGCCGATACGGCCCACGCTGGGGCGGCCGGCCAGGGTCACATAGGGCAGGCCCATGTACAGGGTCTCGAATAAGGTGGTACCCGAGTTGTGCGGGAAGCAGTCCAAGCCGATGTCGATGCCGCGCAGCACATCCCAGGGGGGGCTGTTGAAGCCGATGTGCAGGCGCTCGCGCTCTATGCCCAGGGCCACAAATTTCTGCACCACGTCTTCTTGTACCGCCGCGTCTTGGAAAGACCGGCTGTCGACCACCAGATGGGCCGTCGGCAAACGTTGCAGCACCCGGGCCCAGACGCTGACCGTGTGGTGGTTGATGCGCACCCCGCGGGTCAGGGTGCCCAGGGTGACGTAACCGCGCTCCAGGGCAGGCAAGGGGTTCACCTCCCCCATGCCGTCGCCCGGGCGGTACACCGCATAGCAGCTGTCCGGCAGGCGCCAGGGCTCCTCGGAGAACAGAGCTTCGCTGCCCACCGGGGCGCTGGCCTCGTCCGTCAGGTAGTAATCGATGGCACGCAGGCCGGTGGTGTAGCCGTAGCCCATCCAGCTCAAGGACACCGGTGCTGGTTTGCGCGCGAACACGCCCAGGCGGTTGCCTACGGTATGGCCGGCCAAATCGACCAGGATGTCGATGCCGTCGGCCCGGATACGCTGGGCCAGATCGGCGTCGCTCATGCCGCGCGTGGGCACCCAGTGCGCCACATGGCGCTGGTAACGCTGGGTGACCGCATCTTCCTTGTTCAGCTCGGCGTAGGCCGTGACCTCGACGACGGCCGGGTCGTGCCACGCCAGCAAGGGCTCCATGAAGAAAGTGCAGGAATGGCTGCGGAAGTCGGGCGACACATAGCCGACCCGCAAGCGCCGGCCCAGGCTACGGTCATTGCCATGTGCGACCCAGTCACCCCGGTACGGATCACCAAAGCGCCGCTCGTATTCGCGGTAAGCCTCAAAAATGGTTTCAGCGCTGTGCTCGGGGTGGTAGTTCAGTGTGAACAAAAAATTGTCGTACACCCATTTGTGCTGGGGTTTCAGCGCCAGCGCCGCCCGGAAATTGGTTTCCGACTCGGCAATACGACCCATTTTTTGGTACGTGATGGCGAGGTTGTTATAGGCTTCTGCGTAATCAGGGTTCAGCGCCAAGGCCCGCTGCAAAGCGGCCTCGGCCAGCATGTAGTGCCCCTGGTCTTGCAGCGACTGGCCCAGGTTACAGGCCGCCTCGGCGTCCTGCGGCATCAGCTCCACGGCCTTCTTTTTGGCTGCCAGCGCCTCGTCCACCAGACCCAAGGGGTGCAGCATGGCGCCAAGGGCTTTCCAGCCAAAGCCTTCGCGAGGGTACAAGCGCACCATTTCGCGTGCGGCCTCAGCCCCCGCCACAAAGTCACGCGACTCGAAGAACGAGGCCAGCAAGCGCATCTCGTCCGCGCTAGGCGCATCGCGGCGCGTCACCAGCGATGTGTTGTCCACCTGCGCTACAGGGCTCTGCTGGGCCCAGCGCGCAAACATCTCGCCATAGGCCTGCTCGACCTTGCGCGTAAAACCCGCCTCGTCCATCAACTGGCTGGCCTGCATCTGCGTACGCAGCGTGCCGCGCAGCTCGGCCAGGGCCGGTAGGTCCGACGCCAGGGCGACGACCTTATCCACATATTCGTCTTCGGTCTGCGCAATCCATTCCGGATGGCCGACCCCGTGCAGGATGGCGCTGCCGATACGGCCTACGCTGGGGCGGCCGGCCAGGGTCACATAGGGCAGACCCATGTACAGGGTCTCGAATAAGGTGGTACCCGAGTTGTGCGGGAAGCAGTCCAAGCCGATGTCGATGCCGCGCAGCACATCCCAGGGGGGGCTGTTGAAGCCGATGTGCAGGCGCTCGGCCGCAATTCCATAGACGCCAAATTTGCCTATCGCAGCGTCTCGCACAGTCGCATCTTTGAAAGAGCTGCTGTCGATGACGATGTGGGCCGTGGGCAGACGCTGCAGTATCTGGGCCCAGACACGGATGGTGTGGCGGTTGATACGCACGCCGCGGGTCAGGCTGCCCAGGGTGACATAGCCGCGCTCCAGCGCGGGCAAAGTGCTGACTTCGCCCATGCCGACGCCTGGGCGGTACACGGCGTAGCTGGAATCGGGCAAGCGCCAGGGCTGTTCAGAGAACAAATGCTCGCAGCCGGCCGGTGCACTGGCGGTGTCGGTCAGGTAGTAGTCGATGGCCTTCAGGCCGGTGGTGTAGCCAAAACCCATCCAACTCAGGGACACCGGCGCCGGCTTGCGTGCAAACACGCCCAGGCGATTGCCAGCAGTATGGCCAGCCAGGTCCACCAGGATGTCGATGCCGTCGGCGCGGATGCGCTGGGCCAGCGCGTCGTCGCTCATGCCGCGGGTGGGTACCCAGTGCTCTACGTATTGCTTGTAACGCTGGGTGGCCGCGTCTTCTTGCGTCAACTCGGCGTAGGCATAGACATCGACGAGATTGCGGTCGTGCTTGGACAGCAGCGGCTCCATGAAGAAGGTGCAGGCATGGCCCTTGAAGTCGGGCGACACATAGCCGACCTTCAAGCGCCGCTGTGCATTGCGCGGATTCTGGTGCGGAGCCCAACTAGCGCGGTGCGGCAATCCAAAGCGCTCCTCGTACTCGCCGTAGGTCTGAAATATGTCTTCTGCGCTCTTGTCTGGGTGGTAATTCAATACAAACAGCAGATTGTCGAAGGCGATACGGTAGTCGGCCTTGGCCGCCACTGCCTTTTGCAGCACGGCAACGGCCTCATCCACCTGGCCATGCACATTGAAAATGCCGCTCAGGTTATTCAGCGCCTCCGCGAAACCGGGTTGTATGGCGATTGCGCGCTCAAAACAGCGGTGCGCCGCATCCACCTGGCCGTCTGCGTTCAAGGCCAAGCCGAGGTTATTGAAAGCCTCAGCGTAATCCGGCTTGACGGCCACACAGGCCTGTAAAACTTCGATGGCCTGCTGGGTCTGGCCCAGCTCGAAATACGAGCGGCCCAAATTGCACAGGCCTTCTGCGTCCTCTGGCAAAAGCTGTACGGCTTTTAACTTGGCTGCCAAAGCCTCTTCCTTCTTGCCCTGCGGCTGCAGCATGGTGCCCAGCGCCTTCCAGGCGAAACCATTTTCCGGGCAGCGCTGCACCAGCGCCCGGGCGCGCGCTTCGCCCTGCGCATAGTCACCTTGGTTGAACAGCTGCACCAGGGCCTGCATCTCTTCGGCCGACGGTTCAGCTGGCACAGGCGACGCGGTATGTAGCGACAGCCGAGGCAGCCGCTCACTCAAGGCGTTCATGGCAGCCAATTGCAAACCCTGGGCCTGGGCCAGCGGCAGCACCTCGCGCGCCAGATCGAAATGTTGGCAGCGGATCAAGGCGTCGATGTAGCTAAACCAGAACTGCGGACGCCCCGCGTCCGCATTCAGTGCAGCCTCGAAATGTGGCAATGCTTCTTGTGGCCGCAGCAGCTGCACGGCCAGCAAAACCCCCAGATTGTGGTGCGCATCCGCATGCAGTGGCTCCGCTTCCAGCACTGCGCGGTACAAGGCTTCCGCAGACCCGAACTCCCATTTTTTATGGGCCTCCAACGCCTGCTGCAAGGTATCCTGCGTCGCGTCCGCATCGGGCAAGACAAGACTGGCAGCGTCCGTCAAATCAGTCATAGTCAATCAGCCTTGCGTAAGAGATGGTTTACAGGACATCCGTCTCATGGGAGGATAAACCTTCAACTCCCTGCAGCAAGGCCCGATTAAATGCCATTTTGTGGTCCTTATTTTTAAAGTAAGGTGCAACAAATCCGATACATTTAGACAGGTTAAAAGCCGCTTTTGATAACGATGCATCCCTATACCGCCCTAACTCTTGCGCGACCCCAGACATGATCGTCCTCATCGGCTATGCCGTCTCCATGGGTTGCATCTTCGGTGTCTACATCTTCCACGGTGGCAACATCGCTGTAATTTTGAAGGCCTTGCCGTTCGAGCTGATCACCATTTTCGGCGGCGCACTGGGGGCCTTTGCGGTAAACAACCAGCCTAAAGTACTCAAAGCCACCATGGCCCTGCTGCCGCAGGCGCTCAAGGGCTCAAAGTACACCAAGACCCGCTACCTGGAGCTGCTGTCCCTGCTGTATGACATCCTGCAAAAGGCCCGCAAAGAAGGGTTGATGGCCATCGAGGGTGACGTGGAGTCCCCGCACGAATCAGAGCTTTTCAAAAAATACCCCACGGTGGGCAGCGATCACCACGTGGTGGAGTTCATGACCGACTACCTTCGGATGATGGTGTCCGGCAATCTGAACGCCCACGAAATCGAATCGCTGATGGACAGCGAGATCGACACCCACCACGCCGAAGCCCACGCACCCATCGCAGCCATTGCGCGGCTGGCGGGCGCTTTGCCCGCTTTCGGGATTGTGGCGGCGGTGCTGGGGGTGGTGAACACCATGGGCTCAGTAGGCCAACCGCCGGCGGTGCTGGGCGGCATGATCGCCTCCGCTCTGGTAGGTACCTTCCTGGGGATCTTGCTTGCATATGGCGTTGTGGAACCTCTTGGCGGGCTGCTGGAGCAAAAAACCGAGGATGGCGCCAAAGAGCTGCAATGCATGAAATCCACCTTGCTGGCCAGCATGCAGGGCTACAACCCCGCTACGGCCATCGAATTTGGCCGAAAAGTATTGTTTTCAACGGACCGCCCCAGTTTTGCGGAGCTGGAAGGCCATGTCCGTGGCAAAAAATAACTTAGCAGAAAGCGGGTATGGCGAGCGACGGTAAAAAGCTCCAACCGATCATCGTCAAGAAGATCAAGAAAGGCGGCCATGCCGTGCATGGCGGCGCCTGGAAGATTGCTTACGCCGACTTTGTGACCGCCATGATGGCGTTCTTTTTGCTGATGTGGCTGCTGGGCTCCACCTCGGAGGGCGACAAAAAGGGCTTGTCTGACTTTTTCAACACCCCGCTGAAGGTGGCCATGCAAGGTGGTAGCGGCGCCGGTGCGAGCAACAGTATTTTGTCTGGCGGTGGTTCGGATCTGACCAAATCGGCCGGCCAAGGCACACGCGGCACAGGGGACGATCCGGCCAAGAAGAAAATGGATGATGCCGCGGCCAAGGCAGAGATTGCCAAGCAGGATGCCCAACGCATCTCCAGCTTGCGCGCCAAAATCGACTCCTTGATCACCAGCAGCCCCAGACTGAGCGAGTTCCGCTCGCAAATTCGCCTAGAAACCACACCCGATGGGTTGCAGATTCAAATCGTGGACGAACAAAATCGCCCCATGTTTGACAGTGGCAGCGCCCTGGTAAAACCCTATATGCGTGAGATTTTGCGAGAAATCGGCAGCGCCCTCAACGAAGTCGAAAATCGCATCAGCCTGGCCGGACACACCGACAGTACCCCCTACGGCAACGGTGAACGGGGCTACAGCAACTGGGAACTATCCGCCGACAGGGCGAATGCGTCGCGCCGAGAATTGGTGGCCGCTGGCATGCCAGATGCGAAAATGGCGCGCGTCGTCGGCCTGGCTGCCAGCAATTTGATGGACACCAAAAATCCTTTGGCCCCCGTAAACCGCCGGATCAGTATTACGATCATGACCAGAGAAGCAGAGGAACGGCTAATGGGCAATGCCACAATAGCTGATCCTGTAACAATTGAAACACCATCCGTTACCAACATGACATCCGCACCAACGCCCGCACGAGGCGTGCAGAAACCATGAGAACGCCGAGAACCCTCACAATGCGCCTTATTTCAGCAACCTCCATCGAAAGGGTCACACGTGGCAACTGACCTGCGTTTCCTCATTGTTGACGACTTTTCAACCATGCGTCGTATTGTCCGCAACCTGCTCAAGGAAAGCGGATTTCCTGACGCAGAAGAAGCCGAAGATGGCGTCGCCGCCATGCAAAAGCTTCGCAGCGGCGTACATTTCGACTTTGTTGTCAGCGACATCAATATGCCGAACATGAACGGCTTTCAACTCCTTGCGGAAATCAAGGCAGATGAGAAGCTCAAGCATCTCCCTGTATTGATGGTCACCGCCGAGGCCCGCAAAGAAGACATCGTGGCAGCTGCCCAGGGTGGCGCGGCCGGCTACATCGTCAAACCCTTTACCAAAGCCACGCTGGAAGAAAAGCTTGTGCACATTCTCAAAAAGAATGGGCTGATTCCAGCATGAGCGCCGCAGCCCTTCCCGCCGACGGGGACCTTCAACCGGCAGTGCACCAAAAGCTGGGCATGCTGACGCGGCAGCTGCACGACTCATTGAATGAACTGGGCTATACGGACAAGCTAAAAGGTAGCGTGGAAGAGCTACCCGACGCGCAAAGCCGCCTCACCTACATCGCGCGCCTGACGGGCGAGGCGGCCGAAAAAGTACTTAGCCGCGTCGACCTGGCCAAGATTCAGCACGACTTCATTGCCGCAGAAACCAGCCGCCTGGCCGCGCTGATCGTAAAAGATCCGGTAGCAGCTGTGGCAACAGGTGCTGTATACAATTTTGTAGCAGACGTAGACCGCGCGAGCAAAGAAATTGATTCCCATCTGACCGAAATCATGATGGCGCAAGATTTCCATGATCTGACCGGCCAGGTAATTGCCCGTGTAGTCAACCTGACTGCCACGATTGAACGGCAATTGATCGAATTGTTAATCCAGACAGCCCCCGCGACACAGCTTGTGGCCAAGGTACCCGAGGGATTGGCCGGCCCCGTGGTGGACCCTAATTCGCGAACCGATGTCGTAACCGACCAATCGCAGGTCGATGATTTGCTGGCCAGCCTAGGCTTCTAACTTCGCTAACAAGCCCTTCTAAATCCCGTTTATCGGGCTTTAGAAAAATGGCCGGATGCAGACAATGGGGTTTCATAAAACTCCAGTGCCATGGACTCATCCAGCCAAGACAAAAGCCTACCCGCGACCGAGCGCAAGCTGCAGCAAGCGCGCAAGGACGGGCAGGCGTCACGCTCCAAAGACTTGTCGCATCTGGCGGTTCTGGGTGCGGGCTCGGCGGCATTGCTGGTTTTGGCGCCGACCTTCCTGGAGCGTTTCAAGTTGGCCATGAGCCAACAACTCTCCTTTACCGCCAGCACGCTGGCAAACAACGGCAGCATGCTGGATCGCCTGCAAGACATGGTGCTGATCGGCATGATCGCCAGCGCCGTTTTCGCAGGCATCGTAATGGTTGCGGCAGTGGGAAGCGCAGTTGCCGCTGGCGGATGGGTGACCAGCCTGAAACCCATCATGCCGGACTTGAGCCGCCTGAACCCGATCTCCGGTTTCGGCCGCCTGTTCTCCAAAGAGCAAGTTACAGAAGTTATCAAATTGATAGCAATCACCGCAGTACTGATAACGGTCGCATGGACATTTTTATCCAATAGTCTGAATACGGTTGCACTCCTGGTGCTGCAGCCTTCCGCAGCTTCAATCCAGCAGTTGGCCAACTGGATTACCTCGGGCATGAGCCTTTTACTGCTGGTCGTTTTTGCATTGGCAGCCATCGACGTACCTTTGCAGACCTTTCTGATGAAGTCGCGGTTGAAGATGTCGCACCAGGAAGTGAAGCAAGAACACAAAGAGTCCGATGGTAATCCGCAGATGAAGGGCAAGATGCGCGCTCGAGCCCGTGAAGTAGCCCAGCGCAGCAGTGTCGGCGCGGTGCCCAAGGCGGACTTCGTGCTCATGAATCCAACGCACTTTGCGGTCGCCCTGCGCTATGACGAAAAAACCATGCGCGCGCCGCAAGTCATTGCCAAAGGCGCCGACCTGGTGGCCATGAAAATACGGGACGTGGCCAACGCCAACGCCGTGCCGGTGTTCCAGTCCCCCATGCTGGCCCGCGCACTGTATGCCCATGCCGAGATCAATGGCGAGATTCCGTCAGCCCTGTACACCGCAGTAGCCCAGGTGCTGGCCTATGTATACCGGGTCAAAGCCGCCATGCGTGGCGAAGGCACCATGCCCGATAGCTTCCCGCAGCCCGATGTTCCGCCTGAGCTGGACCCCCTGAGTAAAACCATTCTGGCCGAGGCCACACCGTGAACCCGCAACTCAAATCAGCCCAACAGTGGTTCAACACCAACCGGTCGCTGATGCAGGGCGTGTCTGCGCCCATCATGGTGATGACCATTTTGGCCATGATGGTCCTGCCCATGCCTGCATGGCTGCTGGACACCTTCTTCACCATCAATATCGCCGTTGCACTGATGGTGATGATGGTCGCCGCCTACATGGTGCGGCCCCTGGACTTTGCCGCCTTCCCATCTGTTCTGCTGCTCACCACGCTGATGCGCTTGTCGCTCAACGTGGCGTCCACCCGGGTTGTGCTGCTGGAAGGCCATACCGGCGCGGGCGCTGCAGGCGCGGTGATTGAGGCCTTTGGGCACTTCCTGATCGGCGGCAACTTTGCGGTGGGTTTGATTGTTTTCGCCATTTTGGTGGTCATCAACTTCATCGTCGTGACCAAAGGCGCAGAGCGTATTGCGGAAGTTTCTGCGCGCTTTACGCTGGACGCGATGCCCGGCAAGCAAATGGCCGTCGACGCCGACCTGAACGCGGGCTTGATCAATGACGCAGAAGCCAAACGCCGCCGGGCCGAAGTGGGCGAAGAAGCCGACTTTTTTGGTTCGATGGATGGCGCATCCAAGTTTGTCCGGGGTGATGCGATTGCCGGCATTTTGATTCTGCTGATCAATATCGTCGGCGGCTTCACCATCGGCGTGCTGCAACACGGTTTGACGGCATCCAAGGCCGCCGACACCTACATCCTGCTGGCGGTAGGTGACGCCCTGGTTGCGCAGATCCCCGGCCTGCTGATCTCCATCGCAGCCGCCATGGTGGTGTCGCGAGTGGGCAAGGACGACGACATTGGCAAGCAGATCATCCACCAACTGTTCGACTCCCCCAAGGTCTTGGGCATCACGGCCGGCATCTTGGCGTTCATGGGCATCATTCCCAACATGCCGCACACGGTGTTTTTGTCCATGGCTGCCGTCTTGGGCTATAGCGCCTGGGCCATCTCCAAACGCCCTGCCCCGGTGGATTCCACCGCCATCGTGGCGCCTCCGCCAACCGATGGCGAAGCTACCTGGGACGACCTCCAGCCCGTCGATCTGCTGGGACTGGAGTTGGGCTACCGCCTGATTACGCTGGTAGATAAGACCCGCCCTGGCGATCTGCTCACCCGAATCAAAGGGGTACGTCGCAAGTTCGCACAAGAGGTGGGCTTTCTGCCGCCGCCCGTCCATGTGCGTGACAACCTCGACCTCAAACCCAGCGCTTACCGCATTACTTTGCGCGGCGTTGTAGTGGGCGAAGGCGAGGCCTTCCCTGGGATGTACCTGGCCATCAACCCCGGCGGCATCACCACCCCACTGATTGGCACGGCCACCACCGATCCGGCCTTCGGTCTGCCCGCACACTGGATCGACGAACGGCAAAAGGAAGCGGCACAAATGGCTGGCTTTACCGTGGTTGATTCGGAAACCGTGATGGCTACACATTTGTCACACTTGATGCAAGTGCAGGCGGCCAGGTTGCTGAGCCGCACAGAGACGCAACAACTGGTGGAGCATGTCAGCAAGCTGGCCCCCAAACTGATCGAAGAAGTGGTTCCCAAAATGGTGTCTATCGCCACGTTCCAGAAAGTCTTGCAGCTCTTGCTGGAAGAGTCTGTGCACATCCGCGATATCCGAACCATTGTGGAATGCCTGGCCGAGCATGCTGGCAGCACCACCGATCCGGCCGACCTGGCCCGCCGCGTACGCATTGCGCTGGCTCCGGCCATCGTGCAACAAATCTACGGCCCGACCCGCGAACTGAACGTGATCGCCATCGAGCCCGGCCTGGAACGCATGCTGGTGCAAGCCCTCGGCAATGCCGCCGGCCCGGCACTGGACCCCGGCGTTGCCGACCTGCTGACCCGCAATGTGGCGGACGTCGCCCTCCAGCAAGAAGAGCTGGGTGTACCCGCCTGCCTGCTGGTTCCAGACCAAATTCGCAATGCCATTTCGCGGCTGGTGCGCCGGGTAGCCCCCCGCCTGCAAGTGCTGGCGCACAGTGAAATTCCAGAAACCCACACCATCCGCATTGGCCCCATTCTCAAAGGTGCACTCACATGAACATCCAACGCTTTCACGCTGCTACGTCCCGCGAAGCTTTGGCCAAGGCCCGCGCGGTTTTTGGTGAGGGCACGCTCATCCTGTCCAACCGCCCGACCGCCACAGGCGTTGAAGTGGTAGCGACCGCAGAAGATGCCCTGTCCTCACTAGACCGGGCATCAGAGCCGTCCGGCCTGGGCCAGACCCATGCGGCACCGGCCTCGTCTTCCGCGGCCACCCAGGCTATGGCCCAGATACCGGTGGAAGAAGACACCGAGCAACTGGCCATGAGCACACTGTCGTTCCAGGACTATGTGCGCGAACGCATGCTCCGCCGCCGCCATGAAACCAGCACGGGTTTGCGGGACGAAATCTTCCCCCCCAAGGTGGATGCACAACCCAGCGTTGCAACGCCCGTTCCGCAAGCCCAACGCGCGCAGCATGCCGCGCCCTTTGCAACGGCCCCGGTGGCTCGCCCCAAGCCAGCGCCCGCATCGGCAGTGATGAACTCCAAGGGCATCGTGGACGAACTGCAAGCCATGAAGGACATGATTGAAGAGCGCTTCAACACCATGGCCTGGCTGGGCAAAACCAAACAGGATCCCATCCAGTCCAATTTGATGCTGAAGATGATCCGTGCAGGCTACTCGCCAGCCTTGGCCCGCGCCGTGATCGAGCGGCTGCCAGAGGATGCCAACCCTGCAGAGGCCGTACGTTGGCTGATGGAGGTACTGGAGCGCAATCTACGCACCGATGCCGGAGCCAAACCCTTGTTTGACCAAGGTGGCATCTATGCACTGGTCGGCGCCACCGGCGTAGGTAAAACCACCACCGCCGCCAAGCTCGCAGCCCATTGCGTACGGGTTCATGGTGCCAACAGTGTTGGCCTGATCACGCTGGACACTTACCGGATTGCCGCACACGAACAACTACGCGCTTTTGGTCGCATGCTGGGCGTGGTGGCGCATCTGGCCCACGACCGGGCCGCTCTGCAAGACCTGCTTGGCTTGCTGGGCAACAAGAAGATGGTGCTCATCGATACCACAGGCATTGCCCCCAAAGACCCACGCAAGCGGGACATGATGGATGTGCTGGACCTGCCTGGTGTCAATCGCCTGCTGGTGCTCAATGCCGGCAGCCACGGCGACACCATGGACGAGGTGCTGACCTCTTTCAAGACCCGGGGCGTACAACAAGCCATCCTGTCCAAAATCGACGAAGCAGCCAAGCTGGGCCCTGCATTGGACGCCATCATCCGGCACCAACTGGTGCTGCGCGGCGTGTGCAATGGCCAGCGCGTGCCCGAGGACTGGGAGGCGGCTGACGCTAAAAAGCTGGTTCGGGCTTCCATGCGCTCCACCACCAAATCCGCATTTGACCCCAAGGCGGTGGATCTGAACTTCTTCTTTACCCCCGCTTCGCCTTCCCCTGCCCGCAAGGAACGGGTACATGCTTGAGTCGTGTATCGACCAAGGCGAAAGCTTGCGCCGAATGGCGCCGCAGGCCGCCTGGAGTGTGATTGCCATGGTGACCCGGGGGGACTCCGACACGGAGCTTCCCCTGCTATGGCAAATCTGCGCAGTGTTACAGAGCTTCAACTACCGCATCACCGTACTGGACGCAAGCTCAACGGAAACCGAT
This sequence comes from Rhodoferax sp. OV413, assembly GCF_900104385.1. Lineage (GTDB taxonomy): Bacteria > Pseudomonadota > Gammaproteobacteria > Burkholderiales > Burkholderiaceae_C > Rhodoferax_B. The sequence continues at coordinate 47,966 of NZ_FNJA01000012.1, forward strand.
GACAATCCAGGTTTACAGAACTTACTGGATCACGCACACTGGCTGGAAGATGTGCCATCAGACACCTCTCCATGGCATATCGTGCCAGCCCGCTTAGGGCTTGGCCGCATAGCAAGCCAATATAGTCGGGGACACCGCATGCCGCTGCAACCCTTGGGCCACTTGTTTCGCAACTGCGACCTTGTCGTGGTGTATGCGGACGCCCACATGCTGGCCGCTTTGTTGCCGGGTAGCCAAGTGCGGCCGTTGCTGGCGGTCGCTCCAGGCAGAGCATCTATCATTGGTGCCTATAAAAGCTTCAAGAAATTGCTCCTGCAAGCCCAGTTGGTACCCCTTATCGCATCCGTGGTGAGCAATCCGTTTAAGAATGCGGAAAATTTGGCCAAAACCACCGGCCGCGCGCTACAGCAATGCGCCCAAATCCATCTGGGCTGCCATACAGAATTCATGACGGTTCGCACCTTTCCGCAACAGCACAAGCATTGGAACGACGCCCATCCGCTCGCGCTGCGCTTGATGGCCAATGCGATTCCGATAGCGCACAGCCTGGCGGATGCAGGTAGAGCGCCGTCCCCCACCCCTTTCGGCTATCGGGCAGGGGCATATTGATGTACACCGCGAAAGGCCATCTGGACCGGGAGCACATGATCCGCCAGTATGTCCCTCTGGTTCGACGGTTGGCGCACCACATGATCGCCAAGCTGCCGCCGAATATCGAGCTCGACGACCTGATCCAGGTTGGCATGATCGGATTGTCCGAAGCCCTGACCCGCTACGAAGTTGCCCAGGGCGTGCAGTTTGAAACCTTTGCGACGCAACGCATCCGCGGCGCAATGATTGATGAATTGCGCGAGGGTGACTGGATGTCCCGGGGTTCACGCAAGAGCCAGAAGGAAATCGAGCGTGCAGTGCAGCGCCTGGAGCAAAAGCTCGGCCGCAGCCCACTGGAATCAGAAATCGCCGCCGAGCTGGAAATGGATCTGGCCGATTACCAGGAGCTGCTGGGCAAAGTCCGCGGCACCCAGTTGGTATATCTAGAAGACATGACCGGCGGTTCTGACGAGGAATCCAGTTTCCTGGACCGGCATATCGCCGACGAAAGCGCCGACCCTGTCCATTTGCTGCGCGACCACAGGCTACGCGCGTCCCTGGTAGAAGCCATCAAAACCCTGCCAGAGCGGGAGCAGTACATCATGAGCATGTACTACGAAAACGACTTGAATCTCAAGGAAATTGCAGCCGTACTGGAGATTACCGAATCCCGGGTCTGCCAGCTGCACAGCCAATCGATTGCCCGACTGCGCGCCAAGATGCGTAGCCACTGAGGTGTTTTTACACTCGCCCATAAAAAATCGCCCTGGTGGGCGATTTTTTATGGGCGAGGCCGGGGCATATCAAGTGGCAACCGCCGCATAGATACGGGCAGAACCGCCACGGTAAGCAGCCGCCTTTACGCCTCCTGAATAAGTTGCCAGCGACTGCGCCTGGGGCAATACGGTCACCAAGGTGCGGTCCACCACTACTGCACGCCGGATCAAGCTCTCGCGCTGCTGTGTCAAAGTCAGTGAAATCTTTGCCAAACGCAGGCGCATGTTCGCATCCAAAGATTTCAAACCCGTAGCAGCCGGTACTACGCGCGCCATATCGACCATCGCCTGGCGCAATGAGGTGCTGGCAGCTTCCAGCACCAGCGGCTCACCAGCGAGTAGGGCGGAAGAGACATCGTCGAGCAGTTGCTCGACTGTGGACAAACTGGCTTCTAGGCCAAGGGATGAATGGTTAGCAGCCATATTCAAAGACCTCGCCCCAAAACCAGCCCTGAAAACCTTACTTTTCCGTTACGTCCAGCATCTCCTGGGCATTGGCCAGCAATTTGTCGGCAATCGCCTCTGGATTGACGGAATAAGTGCCGCCCTTGATCGCGGCACGGATGTCCGCTACTTTCTTGGCATCGAAATCGGCTCCAACGCCCCGATCGGTTTGTTCCAGCGTACGTGCCAGCGTGGAAACGGACACCGAGGCCCCCGCCGAAGGGGTCGCACGCGCGCCCTTTTGCGCCAAGCTGGCGGGCGCAGCTTCCTTGTCCTGCTCGGTCTTTTTGACGTTTGCAGAACTGACTGCTACCGGCAACTCTAGCCCTTGTCCAATTTTCATCACACTCTCCAACAGCCTTGAAGTTAAGGCATCGTAGCAATGGTTTCGACCGATCTATCATTTTCTTTAGCCCAATTCTTGCGCAATGGCAAAAAGAAACCACTTTTTACATGTCGACGCGGATGGTGCGTGCGTCCTGCACCACGCCGGACATGACCCGGCCGCTCTCCATCCGCACCCGAGCAGGCTGGCCAACCACCCCGGCAGTCATGGCCTGGCCATCTGAGGTCACCTGAAAACCCGGTCCCTGGGCCAAAACCCGGATCTGAGTTCCGGCCTGGAACACCTGGGGTGCCCTGACCATCGATTGGCGAATGGCCTGTCCAGCCGCCCAGGAGCGTGTGGCAACCTGGCCTATCCATTGCTCTGGCAGCGCAACAACCGGCGACGCATCCTCGGCCCAATCCACTTCCGCCTCCATGGCGTCATCAGGCATCAGCACCGCACCCGCGTTGATATTGTTCTTGGCGACCCACGCCGGGCCGAAGGCTTTGACGGTGACGGGCAAGAACACGCTCCAACGGGTAGCCCCATCCAGGCAGCGCAAACCCACACGGCTCCGGCCCCATAGACGGGTACCTTGCGGCACAAAAGGTTCCACTTTGGCGCAAGGAGACAGACGCAAACGCGCATCCAGCGCCCCCACGGCAACTTCCATGCGCAACGCCATGCCATTTGCAGACGCGGCAGGAGACACCTGGGCCACCGTGGACTCCAGCCAACGCTGGCCGACCTGTACCACGTCCGCCTCTACCTGTGCCACTGCCCCCAAAGCCTGCGCACACAACACAAGGCCGGTCGCCCTCGCGCGGTAGCGCCACAACTTCGACAAAATTTGTAACATAAAAACTCCTTGCCTGAAGAGCACTGCGCAGCTGGCTGCACCCAGGCGCTCCATGACACCACAAACTATAGGCAGCACCCGCCCTGGCAAAGGGCCGAACTGACCACGAATCACCCGCTTCTTTGGGGACTAGAAAGACTCAAGTTTTCCCATAATTTGCCCAACGCGAGAACCGGGATGGCACCGGCTGCCTCGCCAGAGATAACGCGAGGTGTCGCATGTTGGACAAAATGGTTGGTGGAATGGACTTTCAAAGCAAGGCATTGGTGCTACGCGCCGAGCGCCAGCGTGCCATCGCCAGCAATATTGCCAACGTGGACACCCCGGGCTACGTAGCAAGGGACTACAACTTCAAAGACGCAATGACGGCTGCGACATCGGGCCAGAAATTGATGGCAGGCGAGAAAACCAGCGCCCAGCACATGGACCTCCCCGGACTGGACAGCAGCCTGAGCAACGCCCAGAAGCTGGGCTACAGCGTGCAAAGCCAGCCCAATATGGACAACAACACAGTCGATCTGGACCGCGAGCGGGCCAATTTTGTCGACAACTCCGTCCGCTACGAAGCCACCCTGCGCTTTATCAATGGCCAGGCCAAGACCATGCTCGCCGCCATCACCGGGCAGTAAGCCGCACAGTACCTAAAGGATCACCATGTCCATGTTCTCCATCTTCGGCGTTTCTGGCAGCGCCATCAGCGCCCAATCGCAGCGCCTCAACGTCGTGGCCAGCAATCTGGCCAACGTGGACGCCGTGGCCGGGCCCGACGGGCAAGCCTACAAAGCGCGCCAGGTCGTGTTTCAGACTACCTTGATGGGCGCCGAGAGCTCGGCAGGGGTACGGGTCAAAGAAGTCACCGAAAGCCAGCAGCCCGGCCGCAAGGTGCTGGACCCCAACCACCCCTCCGCCGATGCAGATGGCTATGTCACCCATTCCAACGTGAATGCGGTGGACGAAATGGTGAACATGATTTCGGCCTCCCGTTCGTACCAGAACAACGTGGAAGTCATGAATACCGCCAAATCCCTGCTGCTCAAGACGCTGCAGATGGGTCAATAATTTTTAGGAAAGCCGCACCATGGATTTCAACACCATCAATGCCACCAGCAGCTCACTGACCTCTGCGGCCAGCAACAAAAACGCCACCACATCGGAAGCCTCACAAGACCGCTTCCTGAAACTGCTGGTCGCCCAGTTGAACAACCAGGATCCGATGAATCCTATGGACAACGCGCAGATGACCAGCCAGCTGGCGCAGATCAATACCGTGTCCGGCATACAGACGCTGAACGACACCATGACCAGCATGGCCTCGCAAATTGCGGCCCTTCAGTCGCTGCAAGGCAGCACCACCATCGGCCACGAGGTACTGACCGAAGGCTCCACCGTCAGCGTCACCGATGGCGTGGGCAAAGGCGCGTTCGACCTCAGTGGCAATGCCGATACCGTCAAGGTGGAAGTTCGCAATGCCGCCGGCACCGTGCTCGGCACTGTGAACATGGGCGCGCTCGAATCCGGCCGCCAATCGTTTACCTGGGACGCATCGCAGTACGCCAACGCGGGCGAGCTGAGCTTCAAGGTGGTGGCCACCAATGGCAGCACCGTCGTCACCAGCACAGCCCTGGAACGCAACAAGGTGGTGTCGGTCAGCAACGACAACAACGTCCTCAATCTGCAACTGCAGAACGGCGAATCGGTCGCATACAGCGCCGTCAAAGCCATTCTCTAAGCCCGCACACCCCCACCGCATTTTCAGGAGCACCCCATGAGCTTTCAACAAGGTCTGTCCGGTCTGAACGCATCCAGCCAGAATCTGGACGTGATTGGCCACAACATCGCCAACGCGAACACCACAGGGATGAAGTCCTCGCGGGCCGAGTTTGCCGAGTTGTATGCCTCCTCGCTGGGCAGTTCCGGCGGCATCAGCAACGGCATCGGCGTCGAGGTTTCGACCGTGTCGCAGCAGTTCACCCAGGGCAATATCAGCATTACCAACAACTCGCTGGACGTAGCCATCAACGGCAACGGCTTCTTCCAGGTCCAGTTGCCCAATGGCAGCACGGCCTACAGCCGCGACGGCGCATTCAAGCTCAACGACGACGGCGAAATCATCACCAACACTGGCGGCCACCTGATGGGCCTGGCTGCAGCAGCCGACGGCAGCATTCCTACAGGCGGCGCCATCGGCCCGCTGCTGCTGCCTGCGGGTGGCGAAATTCCGGCCGAAGTCAGCACCAAGATCGACCTGACCTTCAATCTGGACTCGGAAGCGGCCATCGCCACCGGCACTGCACCCGGCGCCCTGGTCCCGCCACTGGCCACCTACGGCACTTCCGCCCAGGCTTACAACGAACAGGGCGTAGCGATTCCCGTCAGTTTCTATTTCACCAAAACTGCCATCAACACATGGGATGTCTATGCCAGCGTAGACGGCGCCACCCCGGCTTTGGTAACGCCGCCTCTCGTCTTTGACACCAACGGCGGTACCACACCTGCCTCGTTCACCCTGGGCACGCTCAATCTGCCCAGCGCCGCAACCACACCCGGCACCTTCTCGATCGATATCGACATTACCAATGCCACCCAACATGGCTCCAAGTTTTCCGTCACCACGGCCAAAGGCGACGGCCAGGCCCCTGGTACGCTGACCGCGATCAATATCGATGAAAGCGGCATCATCCAGGGCACCTATTCGAACGGCAAGTCCCTGGCGGCCGGGCAGATCCAGCTCGCCAGCTTCACCAATGTGCAAGGCCTGGCGCCGATTGGCGGCAACTACTGGCTGGCCACCGTGTCCAGCGGTGAGCCTTCGGTCAAAGGTGCGCCCGGCACCGGCAACCTGGGAAGCCTGCGCGCCGGGTCGCTGGAAGACTCCAACGTCGACCTCACCAAAGAGCTGGTCAACATGATGACCGCCCAGCGTGCCTACCAGGCCAACGCCCAGACCATCAAGACCCAGGACCAGGTGATGTCCACCCTGGTCAATCTGCGCTAAGCCCGCTAAACGCGCTGCCCGCCTGAGAAAGCCCCGCCATGGACCACATCATTTACACCTCGATGACGGGGGCCAACACGGCTGCCAACCGGCAGGCCGTGCTGGCCAACAACCTGGCCAACGTCTCTACCGGCGGGTTCCGTGCCGAGCTATCCACCTACCGCTCCGTGCCACTAAACGGCCCTGGCGCCAGCACCCGGGTTTTCGCACTGGAAGCCACCGCAGGCCATTCTGAAACTCCGGGGCCAATACAACGCACCGGCCGCAACATGGATGCCATGGCACAGGGCAATGCCTGGTTCACCGTGCAAGGCCTGGACGGCACCGAAGCCTATACCCGGGCCGGCTCCTTTGAGGTTTCGCCCAACAACACCCTGGTCACGCCGATGGGCCTGCCCGTGCTGTCCGACGGCGGCGCCCCCATCGATGTGCCGGCCAACTCCGAAATCACCTTTGGCACCGATGGCACCATCAGCGCCAAGGTCGCCGGCCAGGCGCCGACCAACCTGGGCCGCCTGAAGATGATCACACCCGACGTGGACAACCCCATCAAACGCGGCGACGACGGCCTGTTCCGCGGTGCCACCGGCGACCCGCTGCCGGCCGATGCCAACGCCAAGCTGCTCTCCGGCGCGGTCGAAGGATCCAACGTCAACGCCGTGGAAACCATGGTCGGCATGATCCAGGTCGCCCGCCAGTTTGAAACCCAGATGCGCCTGCTGCAAACCGCAGAAACCAACGACAAATCGGCCAGCCAGTTGCTGAACGTACAGGGCTAATCGCCCCCAAAAAAGGAATCGCCATGATCAACTCCCTGTGGATCTCCAAGACGGGTATGGAAGCCCAGCAAACCCAGCTGGACGTGATCTCGCACAATCTGGCGAACGTCTCCACCACCGGCTACAAGCGCGCCAATGCGGTGTTTGAAGACCTGATCTACCAAAACCTGCGCCAGGTCGGCGCCAACAGCACCGAACAAAACCAGCTGCCCACCGGCCTGCACCTGGGCCTGGGGGTGCGCACCGTGGCCACCACCCGTTCCTTCGCCCAGGGCAGCCTGCAATCGTCTGGCAATGCACTCGACGTGGCGATCAACGGCAACGGCTTCTTCCAGATCAACCAGACCGATGGCACGATTGGCTACACCCGCGATGGCTCGTTCCAGGTCGACTCCCAAGGCCGCCTGGTGACCGCCGCCGGCCTCACCGTCGCCAGCGGCGTAACCATCCCCGTTACCGCCCAAAGCGTCACCATCAGCACCGACGGCTCGGTCACAGTCATGCTGCCGGGCAACAGCACCCCCCAGCCCGCCGGCAATATCGCGCTGGCTAACTTCATCAACCCGGCCGGCCTGGAGCCCAAAGGCGGCAACCTCTACACCGAAACCCCGGCCTCTGGCCAGCCCACCACCGGCACGCCCGGCGTCAGCGGCATGGGCGTGGTCAAACAGGGCTTTGTGGAAACCTCCAACGTCAATGTGGTGCAGGAGCTGGTCACCATGATCCAGACCCAGCGCGCCTATGAAATGAACTCCAAGGCCGTGCAGACCTCCGACCAAATGCTGCAAAAACTGGCCCAGCTCTAGGAAGAAAGCCATGTACACCGCATCCCTTACTGCTGCTCTGCGCTGGTGTGCCGCCGTGGCGGCCATCGGCCTGCTCTGCACTGGCTGCGAAACCCTGCAGCCCGCACCCAAAGTGGATTTCGTCGAATCCACCCTGCCCCGGGCCTTACCCCCGACCGCAGCGGCGACAACGGCGCGCCCCACCGGCAGCCTGTTCACCTCGTCGGCCTACCGGCCGGTTTTCGAGGACCGGCGCCCGCGCATGGTGGGCGACAGCCTGACGATCCAGATCGTGGAAAACGTCAGTGCCAGCCAGAAGTCCTCCAGCACCGTCAACCGCTCGGCGGAAAACGAAGCCGGCATCACCGCCTTGCCATTCCTAAAAACACCGCTGCTGAACAAGCTGTCGGTCGGCGCCAGCTCCAGCAGCGATTTCTCCGGCAAGGGTGGCACCGAAAGCGCCAACACCTTCTCCGGTGCGATTACCGTCACCGTGGTGGAAGTGCTGGCCAACGGCCACCTGGTGGTAGCCGGCGAAAAGCAGATCGGCGTGAACCAGAACGTCGACGTACTGCGCTTCTCGGGCACCGTCGACCCGCGCGCCGTGCAACCCGGCAGCATCGTCAGCTCCACCCAGGTGGCGAATGCGCGTATCGAGTCCAAAGGCCGCGGCGCCCAGGGCGAAGCCCAAACAATAGGCTGGTTGTCCCGGTTCTTTTTGACCGTTCTCCCGTTCTAGCGCGCAGGAAAATAATGCTAAAGGTTGGACCAATTCGGTCGAACCATACGTAGAACGGGTTGTTCGCCATGCATTTTTTCCGCCACCTGCCGACACGCCGTGCCGTGACCTGGGTCTCGGCGCTGTGCATGGTGCTGGGCGTACTGGCAGCCAGCCCCGTCCAGGCCTTGCGCATCAAGGAAGTCGCCGCTGTCCAAGGCGTGCGCAGCAACCAGTTGACCGGCTACGGCCTGGTGGTCGGCCTGGACGGCACGGGTGACCAGACCACCCAGATGCCCTACACCTCGCAAAGCCTGTCCAGCTACCTGCAGCAAATGGGCATCACCTTGCCGGCCAGCCTGGCGTCGTCGCTACAACTGAAGAACGTGGCCGCGGTGATCGTCACCGCCCAGTTGCCCGCATTCGCCCAACCCGGCCAAACCATCGACGTGAACGTGGCCTCCATGGGCAATTCCAAGTCGCTCAAGGGCGGCATGCTCATCACCACCCCGCTGCGCGGTGCCGACGGCGAAATCTACGCCATGGCCCAGGGCAATATGGTGGTGGCTGGTGCCGGCGCTGCCGCCGGCGGCAGCAAGGTGCAGATCAACCACCTGAGTGCCGGCCGCATCCCCTCCGGTGCCCAGGTCGAGCGCAGCGTGCCCACGCCGCTGCAAGAGGGCGACTACATCACCCTGGACCTGAACTCATCCGACTTCCAAACCGCGCGCCGGGTGGCCGCGGCTGTCAACAACAAACTGGGCAGCGGCCTGGCGAACGCAATGGACGGCCGTACCGTCCGGGTGCGTGCGCCCAACGACCCGAACGCCCGCGTCAACTTCCTGGCCGACCTGGAAGAGCTGCCCCTCGAAGCCTCTTCGCCGGCCGCCAAGGTAGTCATCAATTCCCGCACCGGCTCCATCGTGTTGAACCAGGCGGTCACCCTGGGCCCTTGCGCGATTGCGCATGGCAATCTGTCCATCAGCATCAGCACCACGCCGTCGGTCAGCCAACCCAACCCCTTGTCGCAAGGGCAGACCGTGGTCACGGAAAAGAGCAATATCCAGATCAAGCAAGAACCCGGCATTCTGATCCAGGTTCCGCCCGCGCCCCAGCTGTCTGACGTGGTGCGCGCCTTGAACGCCCTGGGCGCGACCCCCCAGGATTTGCTGGCCATCCTGCAAGCCATCAAGGCCGCAGGTGCCCTCAACGCCGAGCTGGAGGTGATCTGACATGTCCCTATCGCTGAATCCACTGAACCAGACCTCGCAGGTCTCCTCCAATGCGCTTGCGGCCGACGTCAAATCGCTGAATGCGCTGAAGCAGCAGGCCGGCCAGGACAGCCCCGCCGCCATCAAGGAAACCGCCAAGCAGCTGGAGTCGCTGTTCATGCGCGAGCTGATCAAGAGCATGCGCGAGGCCACCACCAAATCCGGCATGCTCGACAGCCCTCAGGGCGACCTGGGCACTGACCTGCTCGACCAACAGTTATCGGTCACCATGTCGGGCCGGCCCGGTGGTTTGTCGGAAGCGATTGAACGCCAGCTGACGCGCCAGACCGTGCCTGCCGATGGCAGTACCTTGCAGCTGGGCACGCCGGCCGGCCGCCTGTCCCCTGCACCGGTAACCGGGCCCGTGAGCCGCACCACCAGCCAGAGCGATTTTGTGCAGCGCCACAACGGTACGGCCATGCAGGTTGAAAAAGACACCGGCCTGCCCGCCAGCTACCTGCTGGGCCAGGCAGGCCACGAAACCGGCTGGGGCCGCAAAGAGATTCTGAACAAGGACGGCAGCACCTCGTTCAACCTGTTCGGCATCAAGGCCGGCTCCAACTGGACTGGAAAGACCACCACCATCACCACCACCGAGGTGATCAACGGCGAATCGCGCAAAGTCAGCGCCAAGTTCCGGGCTTACGACTCCTACGAAGACTCGTTCAAGGACTACGCCAAGCTGATCAATGAAAGCCCGCGCTACGCCCAGGCTCGCCAGCAAACCGGCTCGTCCCAGGCCTATGCCACCGAGCTCAAGCGCGCCGGCTACGCCACCGACCCCGACTACGCCGCCAAGCTGACCCGTGCCATTAGCACCACCCAGCAGCTGCGCCGAGCCTACGCGTAACAGACCGCCATGAGCAATCTACTCAACGTCGGCACGCGGGCTCTGGTCGCCAATGAAGTCGCGCTGCAAACCATTGGCAACAATATTGCCAACGCCAGCACCGTCGGCTACTCACGCCAGACCACGGTGCTGCAGACAGTCGAAGGCCAGTACAGCGGCGGCGGCTACATCGGCAAGGGCGTGGACATTGCCACCATCCAGCGCAACCACAACGAATACCTGACCCGGCAGGCCGCGCTGTCCAAGTCGGTCTCGGCCTCCGACATCGCCCGCGCCAACAAGCTGCTGCAGCTGGAAGACATATTTACCGGTGGCAAGAACGGCCTGGGCGCCGCCGTCACCGACATGATGAACGCGTTCTCGGACGTGGCCAGCGCCCCCACCGACCTGACCGCACGTACCGTGGTGCTGACCCGCGCCGATGAAGCCGCGGCCCGCTTCAACAACGCTGCCACGCAGCTGACCAATTTGCAGACCGGCCTGCGCACCGAGCTGGACAACGCCGTCTCCGCAGTCAACACCCTGACCACCAGCATCGCCGCTGTGAACCTGCAACTGCAGCAGGCCAAGGGCAACGGCCAGTCGCCCAACGACCTGCTGGACAAGCGCGACAACCTGATCAGCCAGCTCAACCAGTACATCCAGACCACCTCCATCGATGCGGGGGACGGCACCGTCACCTTGTTCGCAGCCAGCAGCCAGCCACTGGTTCTGGGCGTCAAAGCCAATCCGCTTTCGGTGCAGACCGACCCGCAGGACAACACCAAGACCCAGATCGCCATCAATTTCGGCAACCAGACTTCCGTGCTGTCCGAGGACATGATGGGCGGCGGCGAGATCGCCGGCATGCTGAAGTTCCAGAACAAGGATCTGGCCGAGGGCGTGAACCTGCTGGGCCGCATGGCGGTCAGCATCACCACCGTGCTGAATGCGCAGCACCAACTGGGCCTGGACCTGGACGGCAACGCCGGTGGTAACCTGTTCAGCCCGGTCAACATGCCCAATGGCGTGGGGGCCACCTTCAACACCGGCACGGGCACCATAGGCATCAGCGTCGACCCGGCCAATGTGGCCAAGCTGGCAGCATCGGACTACACCGTAACCTATACCTCGGCCGTTGCCTTTACCGTCACACGCAATTCGGACAACACCGTGGTCACGCCCGACCCGGTGACCGGCAGCTACGACGGTCTGTTGATTACACCCGGCGGCACACCCAATTCTGGCGACAGCTTCTTGCTCCAGCCCTTCCGCAACGCAGCGGCCGACATCGGCATCGCATTTGCCTCGCCACGCCAGCTGGCCGTAGCCAGCCCGGTGCAGGGCGCCATGGGCACGACCAATACCGGCAGTCTGTCGGTGGCCAACCTGACCGCCAAATCGGTGCCAATACCGGCGGCCGTAACCCTGACCTTCACCGGGGCCAATACCTATACCCGCTCGGATATTGCGGGTACCTTCACCTACAACCCCGGCACCGCCATCCCCTACGACGCCAGCAATCTGGCGTCGGGCTGGTCGCTCACCATGTCGGGGGCTGCGCAGGTCGGTGACACCATCACCCTCGGCCCGTCCAACACCAGCTACGCCAAGCTCAATGCCGGCAATGCCGATGCCCTGATGGACCTGCGCGATCTGGCCTTGTTCGACGGTGCAAGCCTGGCCGACGGCTACGCCTCGTTAATGTCGCAGGTGGGTGTGAGGGTGCAAAGCGTGCAATACACCGCAGAAGTCTCCAAGTCGATTGCCGACAACCTGGAAACCTCGCGCACCGGCGTGTCCGGTGTGAACCTGGACGAAGAAGCCGCCAAGCTGCTGCAATACCAGCAGGCTTACCAGGCTTCGTCCAAAATGATCCAGATCGCCCAAACCATTTTTGACAGTCTGATGGCCAGCGTCGGCCGCTGACCACCCGAACCGCCCCCCGTTAGGAGCGCTTGATGAGCAATACCTTCACCCGCATGGGTACCGCCAACAGCTACGACAACGCGCTGCGCAACCTCACATCGCGGCAGAACGCGCTGTCGGGCCTGCAAGAAAACGTCACCTCCGGCAAGAAGATTCTGCGCGCCAGCGACGACCCCACAGGCGCCGGAGCGGCCGAACGCGCTACCACCCGCATCGAACGCATCAAGACCGAGCAGCGCGCACTGGAAGTACAAAAGAGCGCCATCACCCAGGCCGAATCCACCCTGGGCAGCGCCACCTCGCTGCTGCAGAGCTTCCGCGACCTGGTGGTGCAGGCTGGCAACGGCGCCAACAGCCCGACCGAGCGCGAAACCATCGCCAAGCAGCTGGTCGGCATCCGCGACGAGCTGCTCGACCTGGCAAACCGCAAGGACAGCAATGGCATGCCCTTGTTCAACGGCCTGGGCAGCACGGCCGCGCCGTTCGAAACCAGCGTTGACGGCACGCCGCCCGACCCCGACTACACCTACAACGGCCTGCCCGGCCAATCCGCCGCCAGCACCGTGGCCATCCCGTTCACACTGGACGGTCGTGCCGCCTGGATGGACGTGCCGGAAAGCAATGGCGTGTTCAACGTTTCCCTGGGCACCACCAATACCGGCAAGGCGTTTGCCGACATCGGCGTGGTCACCGATGCCACCACCGCTGCCTTGCCCGCCAATGGCTACGACTACACCATCAACTTCATCGCCCCGGTCGCTCCCGCCACCGGCGCCACTACCTACACGGTGACAAACAACACCACCAGCGTCACGTCAGCGGCGCAAACCTACACGGCCGGCCAGAGCATCACCATGGGCGGCATCTCGGTGGTGGTCAAGGGCGCGCCCGCCAATGGCGACACCATGGAAATCAACGCCAATGTCGCCGCCAGCCGGCCCAGCATTTTTGGCGTGCTCGACCGCGCCATCGCCAGCATGTACGCCAAAGACGCGGCCGGCAACACCACCACCACCGGTGCCAACAGCACCGACGCCAACTTCAACCACGAGCAGGCGATTTCGCTGGCCCAGATCGACACCAGCCTGGAGAAAATCAGCTCCAGCCGCGGCAAAGCCGGCGACCTGCTGACCCGTGCCGACCGCATCACCGACACCCAGTCGGCCAACACCATCCAGTCGGAATCCGACCGCTCGAACGCCGAAGACCTGGACATGATCGCCGCCATCGCCGACCAGAAGAACCAGCAAACCGCCTACCAGGCTGCGCTGCAGTCGTATGCCTCGATCCAGAAGCTGTCTTTGTTTAACTACATCGGGTAAGTTGGACTAAGCTAGCTGCTATGGCCCAAACCATTCTTGGCAGCGTGACCCTGGGCTACAGGCCCATCTGGAACCGCCACCGCGCGCTGGCGGCGGTGCAGCTGTGCATTACCGCACCACCCGATGCAGCGCTGGACGCCGCCCACCTGATGGGCATACTGCAGGAGCAGGACAGCCCGCACAGTCCGCCGCTGCTGCTGTCCGTCACCTCCTCACCCCAGCTGCTGCGCGATCTGCTCGACCACGCGCCGCCCAGCCGCCACTGGATCGAAGTCCGCAGCGACTGGATGCACAGCCATGCTATGCCCCAGCGCGTACAGCGCGCCCACCGCCGCGGCCTGCGCCTGGTCTGGCGCGGGGATGCCGAGCAGCGCCCCGACCCCGAGGTCGCCGCCTGCTTCTTCACCCAGGTACTGCGCCTGGGCCCGCAGGACGCACTGGCCGCACTGCAGGCCGCAGCCCGCCAACGCGCAGGCTCCAAGCAACCCGAACCCAGCCCGGTGCTGGCCGGCTGCATCTATGAAGGCGTGGCCAGCCGGCTGCTGATGGAACACTGCCTGGACCAGCGCAACGCCACCGGCCTGCTGGGCTGGCCCGACGAAGACATCCTGCACGCGCTGCAGCACAAGGCCACCGCGCCCGACCACCAGGCCATGCTGCAACTGATCCGGGCCATCGACGACGACTTGGCGGTCGAGCGCATCGAGGCCTTGCTGGGCGAGGAGCCCATCCTCACCTACCGTTTCCTGGCCTATGCGAACTCGGCCGCCGTAGGCCTGCGCAACGGCATTGAGTCGCTGCGCCACGGCCTGATGATGCTGGGCTATACCGAGCTGCGCCGCTGGCTCAGCGCCCAGCTGCCGCAGTCCTCGCGCGACGCCAATCTGCGGCCGGTCAAGGCCTCCATGGTGGTGCGGGCCCGGCTGATGGAAAACCTGATGGACGCCGGCGCCGAGCACGAGCTGGCCCGCGAAATCTACCTCTGTGGCCTGTTCTCGCAGATCGACGTGCTGATGGGCGAGCCCCTAGGCAGCGCGCTGCACCGCGTGCCCCTGTCCAGCCGCATCTACAACGCCACGGTGCGCAACAGCGGCCCGTATGCGCCGCTGCTGGAGATCGCCAGCGCCATGGAGTCGGACAACAACCACGCTGTCATGCGCCAGCTATGCCATGAGCACGGCATGGGCCTGGAAGAGGTGAACCGCGCCTTGCTGCGCACCCTGGCCGCGCTGAAGACCGACAAGTAGTCCATACGAAAAATCAGCCTCCAGCGCTGATACAGATTGCGCAAGGCGCTTTTATTTTGATAGCAATCTGAAGTATGGGCAGAAGGCGGCAAAGGCGGGCCTTGCATCCACCGTCTGCAACGCCAGCAAAAATGTGTCAGCCTGCAATCACCGACTTGCCTCGCCCCCGGGGGTCGGACGCGGCGGTTGGCCTGCCGTTCAGCACCTGGATGGCCTGAACATCGGTACTGAACGCCCAGGTCGATACCGTGTACCCCCGTGCGACCAGCTCTGCGGCAAGTTCCGCGGGCAGCGGCGAAGACGGTTCACCTTCAATGACGCTCCCCTGGGGCAACTGGTGGTGAAAGCGGCGGTTCCGCACCGCTGCCTCCACGTCCATGCCGTAGTCGTACATATTGGCAAGAACCTGGTACACCGATGTGAAGATGCGGGAACCGCCGGGCGTACCGAGCACGGCCACAGGCTTGCCGTCCTTGAGAACGATGGTGGGCGACATGGAGGACAGCGGCCGCTTGCCGGGCGCGACGGCATTGGCGTCTCCACCCACAACACCCAGCGAGTTAGGTTGGCCGGGCACGGTGGCGAAATCGTCCATTTCATCGTTCAGCGCGAAGCCCGCCCCGCGCACCACCACGCCGCTGCCGTAGGGCATATTCAGCGTATAGGTGTTGGAAACCGCATTGCCCCATTTGTCGACGATGGAAAAGTGCGTGGTGTGCATCTTCGGCGCGCCAGGCTGGACATCGTTCGTCGGCGTAATGCCCACCGGGTTCACCTCTGCGGCACGGCCGGCGATATAGGCCGGGTCCAGCAGGCCGGCCACGGGGACGTCGGTGAACGCCGGGTCACCGAGAAACTGCGCCCTGTCTGCGAAGACCCGCTTCATCATTTCTGCGTTGAGGTGGATGTACTGGGCACTATTGAGTGGCACACCGGCAAACAGGGTTTTGGACAGCACGGACTTCATGCCGAGCAGTTGGGCCAGTGCGATGCCACCGGAGCTGGGTGGCGGTGAACTCAGCACCGTCATGCCGTTCCATTGCATGGCGATGGGTTCGCGCCACACCGGCTTGTAGGCCAGCAGGTCGGCCTTGGTGATCAGGCCTTGGCCGCCATCTTGCGCCATGGCCGCAACCAGCAAATCCGCCGTCATGCCGCGGTAGAACTCGTCCGCCCCGCGGGCCGAAATGCGCTCCAGCGTCGCGGCAAGTTCCGTCTGCTTGAACAGCTGCCCCAAGGCCATGCTGCCAAAGTATTCCATCAGGTTGGTGGGATAAGGCGCCGTGGCAAATGCGTTCTGCATGAACTCACGCCACGCAATCGCTTCCTTGGAAGGCAGATAGCCATCGCGGGCCAGGGCAATGGCGGGCGCAACCAGGCGCTGCCAAGGCAGGCGGCCGAACTTCTGGTGCGCCGCCCACAACCCCGCCACGGTGCCTGGCACGGCCACGGCCTGCGCGCCCCATATGCTGCTCACAGGGTCCTGATTGCCGGCCCCATCCTTGAACTGGGCGTACATCGCCTGGGTGGCGGCAAGCGGCGCCGTCTCACGGTAGTCGAGGAAGTAGGGCTTGCCATCCATGTAGATGTTCATGAAGCCGCCGCCGCCCAGGTTGCCGGCCTCCGGGTAGGTGACGGCCAGCGTGAACGCGGTGGCGACCGCCGCATCGATGGCATTGCCGCCATCGCGCAGCACCTGCCCGGCCACATCGGCGCTGTAGGCATCTCCCGTCGCTGCGGCACCTGCGGTAAAGCTGGGGTGGTCGTCGTCGCCGCCGCAGGCGATGAGCCCTGCGCCGGGAACGCCGATGGCAAGAGCCAGCAATGAACGTCTTGTCAGATTCGTGGTGTTTTGCATTTTTTATTCCTCATCCACAAGGGCGGTGAGGACCTGTAACGAAGAAAAGAAATGCCCGGCTGGGTGGGCGCCAAACTGCTGGCGCTATGAGACCCTTGGTGCCATAGCGCCATCTGCAAACCAGGCAGGGCTAGATTTGCGGGTGATGGTGGCCTCCGCATGGCAAGCCGGATGGGGATGCCGCACCGGCTCAGCGCGCAGCGGTGTACTCTTCTGTCGACTTGTCGTTGGGACTGGCCCAGGCGGCCTTGGTGGCCTGCGACGCCGGCAGGTTGATGACGGCACCTGTGGGCGGAATCGGCTTCATGAACCATTTGTCGTAGATAGTTGCGATCTCGCCGCTCTTCATCAGCCCACGCAAGCTGTTGTCGATGCTCTGCTTGAAAGCCGGGTCGTCTTTGCGCAGCATGATGGCGATGGGCTCCACGCCCAGCACCTCGCCCACGATCTTGTAGTCGGCTGGATTGCGCGCGTTGGCGATATTGCCGGCCAGCACCTGGGCATCCATCACAAAGGCGTCGGCACGTCCTGACTCGAGGTTGAGCAGGCTCTCCGCATGGTCCTTGCCAAACACTTCCTGGAACTCGACACCCTGGGCCCGCTGGTGTTTGCGCAGCACCTGCACGCTCGTCGTGCCGCTGGTGGTCGCCACCTTTTTACCGCTCAACTGACCGATCGACTGGATGCCGGAATTGGCCTTGACGGCGATACGGATCTCTTCCATGTAGGTGGTGACGGCAAAGGCCACCTGCTGCTTGCGCGTCGCGTTGTTGGTGGTCGAACCGCACTCCAGGTCGATGGTTCCGTTCTGCAGCAGCGGGATGCGGTTGGTGGAGGTGACCGGCACATAGCGTATGTCCAGCCTGGGAAGCCCCAGCTGCTTCTGGATATCGGCCAGCGCACGTTGGCACAGCTCGATGTGGAAGCCGACGTACTGCTCCTTGCCCAGGGTGTACGACAGTACGCCGGACGAATCCCGCACGCCCATCGTGACGGCGCCGGTCGATTTGATGTTCTGCAGAGTGTCCGCCTGCGCCGTAAGGGCAGCGAGGCCCGCGCAGGCGGCGATGAGAGTCAGAGCCAGGTGTTTCATGGTGTTTTTCTCGTGGGGGGTATCGCTGCGGGGGCTTTACTTGGCGAACAGATTGGTGATGTCGCCAAACGCCTTGAGCTCCAGCGCATTGCCCGATGGATCGAGGAAGAACATGGTGGCTTGTTCGCCGGGCTCGCCCTTGAAGCGGATGTAGGGCTCGATGATGAATTCGATGCCCTGCGACTTCAGCCGGTCCGCCATCGCATCCCAGTCGGACATCGGCAGCACGATTCCGAAATGGCGTACCGGCACCCCATGGCCATCGACCGCATTGCGCTGGGCCAGGCCGGTTTGGCTGGGTGCCAGATGCGCGACGATCTGGTGGCCGTAGAAGTTGAAGTCGATCCAGTCTTCTGAACTGCGGCCTTCGGGGCAGCCCAAAACCTGGCCATAAAACTGACGCGCCTTGGCCAGATCATCCACCGGGAAAGCCAGGTGAAACGGGGAGAGCATCGCGGGATTCGTTTGGGGAGTTTGCATTTTTGACCTTGGTGGTGAGGAAAGATGCGCAAGTGTGAATCCCCGATGAAAATAATAAAATCAATATATATTTAGTCTGAGTTCAAATATTTTTTGTGATTGGCTGCGGCCCATCCACCACCTGGGAGCAGACGCATGATTCGCGAACTCAAGACCTTCGTCTCGGTGGCGAGGCAGGGCACATTTGCGGCGGCGGGCGAGTCCATCGGCCTCACCCAGGCCGCGGTCAGCGCGCAGATGCAGCGCCTGGAGGCCGAGCTGGGCTTTGCGCTCTTCGACCGCACCGGCCGGTCGGCACGGCTCAACGCCATGGGGCACCAAACCCTGGACCGGGCGCAGGAGCTGATCCGCCTCTACAGCGACCTCGGTTCCCGCCAGAAGGGCCGACCGACGACGGTGTTGGTACGCATCGGCGCGATTGCATCGGTGCAAAGAACCCTGCTGCCCGACGTTCTGGCCAAATTCCACAAGCAGTTTCCCGATTGCCGCTCCCGCGTGATTCCTGGCCTGTCGATGGATCTGGTGAACCGGGTGGATGCCGGGGATATCGACATGGCGGTGATCATCCGCCCGCCCTTTTCGCTGCATTCGGACCTGCGCTGGACCACGCTGTCGCGCGAGCCCTTCCGCCTGCTGGTGCCCCGCGCGGTGGAAGGCAGCGACTGGTCCGAACTGCTGGCCAGCCAGCCGTTCGTGCGCTACGACCGCGCCTCATTCGGCGGCCGGCAGGTCGACCGCTTCTTGCGCGCAGCACACCTGCGTGTGCAGGAGGTTTGCGAAGTGGACGAGCTGGAAGCCATCGTGCGCCTCGTGGCGAACGGGGTCGGCATCGCGCTGGTACCGCAGACCAGCACCAATCGGCGCTGGCCTGCCGCCGTGCGCGCGATCAACCTTGGGCAGCACACCTTCCACCGGGACATTGGCATGGTGCACCGCGCCCGCCGCAGCATGGGCGAGGCGGCCCAGCAGCTGGCTGACCTGGTAGCGGCAGCCTACGGCGAAGTTCCGCCTGGTGACCAGACATAAAAAAACCAATCCAGCGCAGGGCGGACTCAAATCTGAAGTGCAACACCTTATTCAACTAAGGTGCAGAAATGACAAAAGTCCTCCATTACCAGCAACTCCAGTCAGACGAACGCATCGCGCTGGGGCAGTACCGAGAGCAAGGCTTTGGTATCCGCGCCATTGCCCGCTTGCTGCACCGTTCGCCCTCTACCGTCAGCCGCGAGATTGAGCGCAATGCGCCAGTGGCCGTCTACAGCGGCACCTTTGCCCAGAAGCGTTGTACCCGTAGACGCAGGCTGTCGCGTCCAGCACCTAAACTTGTCCGCACTGGGGCCCTGTTTGCCAAAGTCTGCTTACTCCTCAGACGTAAATGGTCGC
>NZ_FNJA01000006.1 GCF_900104385.1 Rhodoferax sp. OV413
CAACGCGGCCAAGTGCTGTGCAAGCCCAATTCGATCAAGCCACACACGCATTTCACCTCTGAAATCTACGTGCTCAGCAAAGACGAAGGCGGCCGCCACACCCCTTTCTTCAACAACTACCGTCCCCAGTTCTACTTCCGTACCACGGACGTGACCGGTGCGATCGAGTTGCCAGAAGGCAAGGAAATGGTCATGCCAGGCGACAACGTGTCGATCACCGTCAAGCTGATCAACCCCATCGCCATGGAAGAAGGTCTGCGTTTCGCTATCCGTGAAGGCGGCAAGACCGTCGGCGCCGGTGTGGTTGCCAAGATCATTGCTTAAAACGACGTAGGAAGCACCATGTCTACCAAGCAAAAAATCCGCATCCGCCTGAAGGCGTTTGACTACAAACTCATCGACCAATCGGCCGCTGAAATTGTGGATACCGCCAAGCGCACCGGCGCGATTGTCAAAGGCCCAGTGCCTTTGCCAACCCGCATGAAGCGTTTTGACATTCTGCGTTCGCCGCACGTCAACAAGACCAGCCGCGACCAGTTCGAAATCCGTACGCACCAGCGTCTGATGGACATCGTCGACCCAACGGACAAGACCGTTGACGCGTTGATGAAGCTCGATCTGCCCGCTGGCGTGGACGTCGAAATCAAGCTGCAATAAGCAAAACGGTGTGGTTTCCGCGCAAGCGGGAGCCACAAACCACCCAAGGAAATAGTCCGCACTTGCCTCAAAGCCAAGTGCGGGCTATACTCCAAGGCTGCGCGGAAATTCGTTAGGGTTTTCACGCGGTTTTATTAACAGTCTTTCACACACAAACCGTGTAGCCAATTGCAGTTGCACGGGTGGAAGTTACGGAGAAAACAATGAGTCAAAGCAACTCCCTAGGGTTGCTGGGCCGCAAGGTAGGCATGATGCGCCTATTCACCGATGAAGGGGACGCAGTTCCTGTCACGGTGGTAGACGTGTCTAATAACCGCGTGACCCAGATCAAAACCCAAGAGAATGACGGTTATGTGGCCCTGCAGGTCACATTCGGTGCACGCAAAGCTTCGCGTGTAACCAAGCCGGCAGCCGGTCACCTTGCGAAAGCAGGCGTTGAAGCCGGTGAGATCATCCAAGAATTCCGCGTTACCTCGGATGCCGCAGCCCAGTACAAGCCTGGTTCTGCTGTGCCCGTGTCCGCCGTGTTTGCGGTGGGTCAAAAGGTCGACGTGCAAGGCACCACGATTGGTAAAGGCTACGCCGGTACCATCAAGCGCCACCACATGAGCTCGCAACGTGCATCGCACGGTAACAGCCGTTCACACAACGTTCCTGGCTCCATCGGTATGGCCCAGGATCCAGGTCGTGTGTTCCCTGGCAAGCGCATGACGGGCCATCTGGGTGACGACCTCGTCACCACCCAGAACCTCGACGTGATCCGTATTGACGAAGCCCGTCAACTGCTTTTGATCCGGGGCGCAGTTCCTGGTTCCAAGGGCGGTTTTGTGACGGTGCGTCCGGCCATCAAGGCCAAAGCAGCAAAAGGAGCGAACTAATGCAGCTCGAACTCCTGAATGACCAAGGCCAGGCCGCATCCAAGATCGATGTGCCCGAAACCGTATTCGGTCGTGCTTACAACGAAGACCTGGTTCACCAAGTCGTAGTCGCTTTCCAGGCCAACGCGCGTCAAGGCACCCGTGCCCAAAAAGACCGTGAGCAGGTTCGCCACTCGACCAAGAAGCCATTCAAGCAAAAGGGAACTGGCCGCGCTCGCGCCGGTATGACCTCCTCGCCCCTGTGGCGCGGCGGCGGTCGTATTTTCCCGAACATGCCTGATGAAAACTTCACGCAGAAAATCAACAAGAAGATGTACCGCGCTGGTATGGCCGCGATCCTGTCGCAGCTGGCCCGTGAAGGCCGTCTGGCTGTGGTGGACTCGTTGACTGTTGATTCGCCCAAGACCAAGCCCCTGGCGGCTAAGTTCAAGGCGATGAACCTGGCATCCGTGCTGGTCATTTCTGACCAAATCGATGAAAACCTGTATCTGGCTTCCCGTAACCTCGTGAACATTCTGGTGGTTGAACCCCGCTACGCCGATCCGGTGTCGCTGGTGCACTACAAGAAGGTTCTGGTGACCAAGGCTGCCATGGACAAACTCCAGGAGATGTTCGCATGAGCCGCATGAACTTGACCAACCGTCAATTTGACGAAGGCCGTCTGATGCAAGTGCTGATCGCTCCCATCGTGTCTGAAAAGGCAACCATGGTGGCTGAGAAGTCCAATGCAGTGACGTTCAAGGTACTCCAGGACGCGACCAAGCACGAGATCATGGCTGCTGTGCAGCTGATGTTCAAGGTGGAAGTCAAAGGCGTTTCTGTGGTCAACACCAAAGGCAAAACCAAGCGTTTTGGCAAATCCATCGGTCGTCGCGACAACGTGCGCAAGGCCTATGTGACGCTGAAGCCAGGTCAAGAGCTGAACCTGACCGGGGAGGCCGCGTAATCATGGCTGTCATTAAAATGAAACCCACTTCGCCAGGCCAACGCGGCATGGTGAAGATTTCGCGTGACCACCTGTACAAGGGTGCTCCTCACGCGGCGCTGTTGGAACCCCAGTTCCAAAAAGCGGGCCGTAACAACAATGGTCATATCACCACCCGCCACCGTGGCGGCGGTCATAAGCACCATTACCGCGTTGTGGACTTTGTTCGCAACAAGGATGGCATTCCTGCAAAGGTCGAGCGTATTGAATACGATCCAAACCGTACGGCCCACATCGCTCTGGTGTGCTATGCCGACGGCGAGCGTCGTTACATCATTGCTCCCCGTGGTCTGGAAGCCGGTGCAACCCTGCTGAGCGGTGCTGAAGCCCCGATCCGCGCTGGTAACACCTTGCCTATACGCAACATTCCTGTCGGTTCGACCATCCACTGCATCGAGCTCAAGCCCGGTGCTGGTGCACAGATCGCCCGTTCGGCTGGTACCTCCGCGACGCTGCTGGCGCGCGAAGGCACCTACGCCCAGGTGCGTATGCGTTCGGGTGAAGTTCGCAAGATCCATATCGAATGCCGCGCCACCATTGGTGAAGTCGCCAACGAAGAACACAGCCTGCGCCGTTTGGGCAAGGCCGGTGTCAAGCGTTGGATGGGTATCCGCCCAACCGTTCGCGGTGTGGTGATGAACCCTGTGGATCACCCACACGGCGGTGGTGAAGGTAAGACCGGCGAAGGCCGTCATCCAGTCGATCCTTGGGGCAATCTGACCAAGGGTTACCGTACCCGTAACAACAAGCGCACCCAAGTGATGGTGGTGTCGCGTCGCAAGAAGTAAGGGGTAGCTAGATGACTCGCTCACTCAAAAAAGGTCCATTCGTAGACCACCACTTGATTGCCAAGGCTGAA
Organism: Rhodoferax sp. OV413; assembly: GCF_900104385.1. Lineage (GTDB taxonomy): Bacteria > Pseudomonadota > Gammaproteobacteria > Burkholderiales > Burkholderiaceae_C > Rhodoferax_B. The sequence goes on from NZ_FNJA01000006.1 coordinate 3,380, forward strand.
AAGGCCGTGGCAACCAAGGACAAAAAGCCAATTAAGACCTGGTCGCGTCGTTCCATGATCTTGCCCGATTTCATCGGCCTGACCATTGCTGTGCATAACGGCAAACAGCACGTCCCTGTCTATATTACCGACCAAATGGTGGGCCACAAGTTGGGAGAGTTCGCACTCACCCGTACTTTCAAGGGTCACCCTGCCGACAAAAAAGTCGTGCGGAAATAAGGAAAGACCATGGAAACACGTGCAGTCCTTCGTGGCGTGCGTTTGTCAGTAGACAAAGGCCGTCTGGTCGCAGATTTGATCCGCGGCAAAAAGGTAGACCAAGCTCTGAACGTTCTTGAATTCACGCAGAAAAAAGCTGCTGTGATCATCAAGAAGGTGCTGGAGTCGGCTATCGCCAACGCTGAGCACAATGACGGTGCCGATATCGACGAGTTGAAGGTTAAAACCATCTACGTCGAACAAGGTGCGACGCTCAAGCGCTTCACGGCCCGTGCAAAAGGCCGTGGTAACCGTATCAGCAAGCCCACGTGCCATGTGTACGTGACGGTCGGCAACTAAGAGGTTCGGAAGATATGGGACAAAAAATCCACCCTACCGGCTTTCGTTTGTCGGTCAGCCGTAACTGGTCCAGCCGTTGGTACGCAAGCAACAACGACTTCGCCGGCATGCTGGCCGAAGACATCAAGGTACGTGAGTACCTGAAAGCCAAGCTGAAAAACGCTTCGGTTTCGCGCATTCTGATCGAGCGTCCTGCCAAGAACGCCCGCATCACGATTTTCTCGGCTCGTCCGGGCGTCGTGATCGGCAAGAAAGGCGAAGACATCGAGAACCTCAAGCGTGACCTGGCCAAGCAATTGGGCGTGCCCGTCGCAGTCAACATCGAAGAAGTGCGCAAGCCTGAAATCGATGCCAAGCTGATTGCCGACAGCATCACCCAGCAGCTGGAAAAGCGCATCATGTTCCGCCGTGCGATGAAGCGCGCCATGCAAAACGCCATGCGTCTGGGTGCCCTGGGCATCAAGATCATGTCGTCTGGCCGTCTGAATGGCATTGAAATCGCTCGTTGCGAGTGGTACCGCGAAGGTCGCGTGCCACTGCACACCTTGCGTGCGGACATCGACTACGGCACCTCTGAAGCCAAAACCACTTACGGCATTATTGGCGTGAAGGTTTGGGTCTACAAGGGTGACCACCTGGGTCGCAATGATGCCCCCGCCGCGCAAGAGCCGCGCAGCGAAGAAGAACGTCGTCCCCGTGGACCCCGTCGCGATGACCGCGGTGGCCGTCCCGGTGGCAATGACCGTCCTCCAGCACGTGCTCCCCGCCGCCCTGTAGGTGCCAATGCGGCTCCTGCAGACGGTAGCGACAAGCCTGTTGAAGCCACAGGTGCAGCTGCACCGAAATCTACCGTTCAGCGCGTCCGTAAAGTAGCCGCGCCTGCTGCACCTGCTGCAGCTGACGGTAAAGGAGAATAAACATGTTGCAACCCGCGCGTCGCAAGTACCGCAAAGAGCAAAAAGGCCGTAACACCGGCATCGCAACCCGGGGTAGCTCGGTTGCGTTCGGTGATTTCGGTCTGAAGTGCACTGACCGTGGCCGTCTGACGGCCCGCCAGATTGAAGCCGCACGCCGTGCGATTTCCCGTCACGTGAAGCGTGGCGGCCGTATCTGGATCCGCGTGTTCCCTGACAAGCCAATTTCCCAAAAGCCTGCTGAAGTGCGTATGGGTAACGGTAAGGGTAACCCTGAGTATTACGTGGCTGAAATTCAGCCGGGTAAGATCGTTTTTGAAATCGTCGGCGTTCCTGAAGAACTGGCCCGTGAAGCGTTCCGTTTGGCTGCTGCCAAACTGCCTTTGCGTACCACCTTCGTTGCCCGCATGATTGGCCAGTAAGCAGGAGACTGATATGACCAAATCTACTGAACTGCGCACCAAAGACGTTGCCGGCCTGAAGGACGAAGTGAAAGCGCTGCAACGCGCCCATTTCGGCCTGCGTATGCAAAAAGCCACGCAACAACTCACCAACACAGCCACGATCCGCACCGCGCGTCGTGACATTGCCCGCGCCAAGACCATTCTTGTCGAGAAGCAAGCCGCTGACAAAACCGCTAAGTAAGGAGCGAAAACATGACGGAAGCTAAAACATCCCTCAAGCGCACCTTGATTGGCAAGGTGGTCAGCGACAAACGAGCAAAGACTGTGACCGTGCTGATCGAGCGCCGTGTGAAGCACGAGCTCTACGGCAAGATCGTTGGTAAGTCGAGCAAGTACCACGCCCATGATGAAAAGGGTGAGTTCAAGCTGGGCGACACCATTGAGATCACGGAAAGCCGTCCGATCTCGAAGACCAAGAACTGGGTTGCTACCCGCTTGGTGCAAAAGGCTATTGCAGTCTAAAGCTGCAAACTAGTTAAAAAACGGCTCACAATGTGGGCCGTTTTTGTTTATGGGGCTGGCACAGCCCCATTTTTCTTTTTACTCCAGGAGCACACCATGATCAAAGTTGGCGACACCCTTCCATCCACCACCCTGTTCGAGTATTCCGAAGTCGAAGGCGAAGGCTGCAGCATCGGCCCGAACGCCGTCGACGTGGCCAAGGCCACCGCAGGCAAGACGATTGCGCTGTTCGCCCTGCCTGGCGCGTTCACGCCCACCTGCTCTGCCCAGCACGTGCCCGGCTATGTGGCCAACGCAGAGGCTTTCAAAGCCGCCGGCGTAGACGAAATCTGGTGCCTCAGCGTGAACGACGCCTTTGTGATGGGCGCCTGGGCGCGCGACCAGAAGACTGCAGGCAAGGTCCGTATGCTGGGCGACGGCAGCGCCGACTTCGCCAAGGCCACCGGCCTGACGCTGGACCTGACGGCCAAAGGCCTGGGCCTGCGCAGCAACCGCTATTCGATGCTGGTGAAGAATGGCGTGGTCGCCAGCCTGAACATCGAAGGTCCGGGCAAGTTTGAAGTCAGCGACGCAGCCACCCTGTTGGCCCAAGCCAAGACCGCATAAGCTACTTGCTATCAATAAAAGAGCTGCTGACGCAGGTAGTACCTGCGCCAGCAGCTCTTTTTTTTAAAAAGTTCAGTGTCAGACGACGGCTTTCTTCAGCCAATCGGCAAAGGCTGCGCATTCCCAGCGGTCCATGGCGCCGGTGTTCCAGCACAGGTAATGCGCATGCGGGCTGGGCACGCTGCGGGCATACAAGCGCACCAGCGCACCGTTGTCCAGCCAGGGCGCACCCAGGCGTAGCCGGACCAGGGCGATGCCCATGCCGGCCGCCGCGGCATCGCACATCAGGCCGATGTCGTTGAACTGCGAGCCATCGGCGGGTTCGGGCCAGTCGAGTTGGTGGGCCGCGAACCAGGTGCGCCAAGGCTCCAGCGGTGAGCGCAGCAGGCGCGCGCCTTCCAGGTCGTCCACCGCGTCGAACGGGCCGTGCTCGCGCACAAAAGCCGGCGAGGCCAGCGGCGTAACCTCGTCACGGGTCAGGCAGACGTGTTCCACATCCGCATAGCGCCCGGTGCCGAAGCGCACTATCAGGTCGGCATCTTCGGCCACCACGTCGAGCAAGGGAATCGACACCTGCAGGGTCAGGTCGATCTCGGGATAGGCCTCGGTGAACTGGCGCAGCCGCGGGATCAGGATGGCCCGGGCAAAGGTCGGCGTGACCGCCAGCCGCAGCTTGCGCTTGCCGGGGGCCGACTGGGTGCTGGGGAAGCGCTCCAGAATCGCCAGCCCCTCGCGCACGTGGGCCAGGTACTCGCTGCCTTCGGTGGTCAGTGAAAAGTCGGCCCGCCCAAACAGCTTGGTGCCCAGGATCTGCTCCAGCTGCTTGACCCGGTGGCTGACCGCGCTGGAGGTAACGCACAGCTCGTCGGCCGCCTGGGTCACGCTGCGCAAACGGGCCAAAGCTTCGAAGGTCAGCAGGCACTGGATTGGGGGTATACGCGTAGCACTCATGCCGGCATTGTCCCTCTTACGCCAGGGGGTGCTCGCTACAATGGCCCCCTTTTTGCCTAGGGGATTGCGCGTGTCTGACCGTTTCAAAGTGTGGCTGCAGTACCTGCTGCCCAAGCACGCCATCACCGCTTTTGGCTGGCATGTCGCCACGGCACGCGCCGGCAGCATCACCACCGGCATCATCCGCTGGTTCGTAGCCAAGTACGGGGTGAACATGGCCGAGGCGGCCAATCCAGATATCAGCAGCTACGCCAGCTTCAACGAGTTCTTCACCCGCGCCTTGAAGCCCGGCGCCCGTCCACTGGCCAAGGCCGATCTGGTGTGCCCGGTGGACGGCGCGATCAGCCAGTTTGGCCGTATCGAGCGCGACCAGATCTTCCAGGCCAAGGGCCATACTTTTTCGACCACCGCGCTGGTGGGCGGCGACGCTGCCCTGGGTGCGCTGTTCGAGAACGGCCACTTTGCCAATATCTACCTGAGCCCCAAGGACTACCACCGCATCCACATGCCCTGCGATGGGCGCCTGACGCGCATGACCTACGTGCCGGGTGAGCTGTTCTCGGTGAACCCGGTGACGGCGCAGGGCGTGCCCGGCCTGTTCGCGCGCAACGAGCGGGTGGTCTGTGTGTTTGATTCGGCGCGTGGGCCATTCGTGCTGGTGCTGGTGGGCGCTGCCATCGTCGGCAGCATGGCCACCGTCTGGCAGGGTGTGATCAATCCGCCACGCGGCCCGGTGCGCGAATGGCGCTATGACGACCAGCAGGTGGTGTTGAAGCAGGGCGACGAGATGGGCCGTTTCCTGCTCGGTTCCACCGTGGTGATGCTGTTCCCCCAAGGCCCGCTGAGCTTCAACACCGCCTGGGCACCAGCAGCTAGCGTGCGCCTAGGTGAAGTGATGGCCAACGCTATTTGAAAATCACCGTTTTGTGGCCGTTCAGCAGCACGCGGTGCTCGCTGTGCCACTTGACGGCGCGGGCCAGCACCTGGCTCTCGGTATCGCGGCCCTGGGCGGTGAAATGCTCGACGGTGCGACTGTGGTCTACGCGGGCTACGTCCTGTTCGATGATCGGGCCTTCGTCCAGGTCCGCCGTCACATAGTGGGCGGTGGCGCCGATCAGCTTCACACCCCGGTCATGCGCCTGGTAGTAGGGCTTGGCGCCCTTGAAGCTGGGCAGAAAGCTGTGGTGGATGTTGATGGCACGGCCGGATAGCTTGCGGCACAGGTCGTCGCTGAGGATCTGCATGTAGCGCGCCAGCACCACCAGCTCGGCACCTTCGCTTTCAATCACCTCGTAGGCGCGGGCCTCGGCCTGGGCCTTGGTGGCGGCAGTCACCGGGATATGGTGGAACGGCACGTTGTAGCTGGCCGCCAGCTGGTAGAAGTCGCGGTGGTTGCTGACAATGGCGCGGATGTCCAGCGGCAGCAAGCCGCTCTTCCAGCGGAACAGCAGGTCGTTCAGGCAATGGCCTTCCTTGCTGACCATCAGCACGGTGCGCACCGGCTCCGAGGTCTCGTGCAGGCTCCAGCGCATGGCAAAGCCTTCGGCGAAGCTGCCCAGCTGGCTGCGCAAGTCGGCAGCGCTGACGGCGCCGCAGGCGAACTGCACGCGCATGAAGAACAGGCCGGTGTCGTGGTCGTTGTACTGCGCGGCTTCTTCGATGTTGCTGCCGCGTTCCAGCAGAAAGCCGGAGACGGCATGCACGATGCCCTGGCGGTCGGGGCAGGACAGGGTGAGGATGTAGGCGTGGTTGTGGGTTGGGGTCATACAGGCTGGATTGTCGCCGAGCTTGCGGCTGCGGGTCAGCCGGGCAGCTGCTTCTGCAGGCTGGCGCAGTAGTCGGTGGCGGGAATGCTGGGTGTTTGCCACGTGCTATCAAAATTTACTATGCTTTTGGTAGCTGCTGGCGCTGGTCCTGCCTGCAGCAGAACGGCTTTGGATACCAGGTTTTCAGGCAGGTATTGTGGCACGCCCAGGCTGCGGTCCACATGGCCGGCGCCGGCCAGCAACAGCACGGTCTTGCCGCGAACGGCAGCCGCCTGCAGGGTTTGCGCCATGGCCATGTCGCGGGCGATCTGGATGCGCGTCATGGGCGCGATCTGGCTTTCGGGCAACAGGCCGCAGTGGCCAAGGCGGATCGCCTGCTGCTGGGCCTTTAGCGCCGGGCCGGGCAGTTGGCCGTCCAGCGCGCTGTTCGCCATGGCGGTGCGCATCTGGGTCCGCGGCAGGTTCGCGCCAAGCACCGGCACGCCAGCCCGCATTGCAGCCATCACCGCCGGCCCGTAGGCGGCCCAGGGCCAGCCAGCGTCGTCCCATTGCAGGGCGGCCTGTACCTGGGCGGCGTCGGCATCGCGCGGTAGTGCTGCAGTGCTGCGGCCTTGCTCGGCCATTTCGATGGCCACGGCGGCGAGCTGGCCTTGGGTGGCCAGGGCTTCTATGGTTTCGCGGTGGATGCGTTGGTGGTCGGGGGCGTCGTGCTGTTCGCCCAGCAGGATGGCATCCGCCGGCAGCAGCGCCAGAGCGCGGTTCGGCGACATGCTGGCGCAGCCCGTCAACAAGGCCATGGCCAGCAGGGCGGCGCGCAGCAGCATGCTCAGTGGATGACGACCGGGTTTTGCGCCAGGCCGGCGTATTGCTCCAGCGTGTCTTCGACTTCTTCCTGGGTCGGGGTGTTTTGCTGCCAGGCGGCGATGTGGCGCTGGAACAGCTCGGCCCAGGAGCCATCCAGGTAGACCTCTTTGCCCGAGCGTTTGTCGACAATTTCAAAGCCGTGGCGCTCCAGCGTGGGTGCGCGCGGGGTGTCCATTTGCGGCAACAGGGCCTCCAGGGCGGCATTCGGCTGCATGTGGACCACCACAAAGGATTCAGAGTCGTAAAGCGTGTTCATGGTGCGGTCCTTTTCAATCACTGATGCACAGATGGCTACGTTTCTACAGTTTTCAAGGCAGCTACAGATTACGGCTTTTCCACGCCGCGCAGTTGTTGGTCGATGAAATCACCGTTGGCATTCGTGATTTTTAGCCGCGCCGGCAGGTAGCCCAGGTTGGGGGCCAACCAGATTTCGACCTTCTGGTCGAATTCCTTGCGCGGTTTGCGGATCAGTTTGATGGTTTCTAGCTCGCCGCTGGGCACCCGGATCTTCTCCGGCGTCTCCACGGTAAAAGCCCAGATATCCGCATCCTTGGGGCCCACGGTTTGCAGCGCAATGCCGCTGCCGGCAGGGTAGCTGGCTGGATCGGCGGCCAGCATGCCGGCAATTTGCAGGATCACGCTCAGCTGGTCCTGGGCAGCGGCCTGCAGGGTGACTTCGGGCGTGTTGGCGCTGAAGGTGACTTTGTGCTTCTCCTGGTCGAAGTGCGCGGCCTGTTCGCTGCGCCATTTGTCGGAAAACCGGGTCGGCGCCAGGCCGCCAGGCGTGATCTGCCCGCTGCTGGTACGGGTGCGCGAGCCAAAGAACAGCATGCTGGCCTGCAGCTGGGCGTCATAGTGCTGGCCGTCCTGCCGCCACAGCAGCTCGCCGCGCGCCTGGTAGCGCAGCTTTTTCGATTCACCGCTGAGCTCGTAGAGCAAACGCACGGACGCCGGAAAGGCGAAGGCCGTGGCCTGGGTGACGGTGGGCGGGGCGGGCGGGGCCGAGACCGGGGCGGATGCAGCGGGTTCCGGTGGTGCTGGTGGCGTGACCACCGGGACTTCCGGTGCCGAGGCCGGTGGTTCGGGCAGCGGGGCGGGCTCGGCTGGCAGGGGGGCCGGGGTCTCCACGCTGGCGACGGTGGTGCTGGCGGGGGCCGCGTCCACTGGGGGCGGGGCGGGTTGGGGCTTGGGCCGTGCTACCGGAGGCGCCGGCGCCGGGGCGGCTGCGACCGGAGGAGGAGGCGGCGCGGCGATGCTGCGGGTTTGCAGTGCGCGGACTGTCGGGGCTTCCCCTTGTACCTGCAGCGCCGCTGGCAGCTCGCGCAGCAGCAGCAGGTGGGCCAGTGCCACACCGCCGCCGATCATCAGCAGCGCACGCAGGGGCAGGGTGGGCTTCGTTAAACTCATTTGTCTATGCAACGCTTGATCCACTCCACCCGGCTGACTCCCCTATGAAATTGGCCACCTACCAAGACGGTTCCCGCGACGGCCAGCTCGTAGTGGTGTCGCGCGACCTGGCTTCGGCCCATTATGCGACCGGCATTGCCAGCCGCCTGCAGCAGGTGCTGGACGACTGGGGCTTCCTCAGCCCACAGCTGCAAGACCTGTACGACGCGCTGAACCAGGGCCGGGGCCGCCACACGTTTCCCTTCGATCCGCTGCAATGCATGGCGCCGCTGCCGCGCGCCTACCAGTGGGTGGAAGGCCAGGCCTATCCCAGCCTGCTGCAGGCCCAGGACGCCGAGCCCGGCCTGGTGCTGGCCCCGGGCAGCGGCGACAACCTGCTGGGCGCCTGCGAGCTGCTGCGCTGCCAGTCGGAAGCGCTGGGCGTGGACTTCGGCGCCGGCCTGGCCGCCATCACCGCCGATGTGCCGCAGGGCGCGACCCCGGCCCAGGCGCTGGACGGCGTGCGCCTGCTGCTGCTGAGCAACAGCGTGCGCCTGCGCAGCCTGGAGCCGGTAGAGCGGGCCAAGGGCGCGGGTTGGGTGCAGAGCGCGCCGGCCACCGCGTTCAGCCCGGTTGCCATTACCCTGGACGAACTCGGCGATGCCTGGGACAAGGGCCGCGTGCACCTGCCGCTGCACACCAGCTGGAACGGCCGCAAGGTCGGCATGTGCGATGCCGGGCCCGAGATGCAATACCACTTTGGCCAGCTGATCGCCCAGCTGTGCGCCACCCGCAACGTGCGGGCGGGTAGCATCGTCGGCTCCGGCCCGGTGGCCAACGCGGGCGTGGGCAGCAAGTCCAAGACCCAGTGGCCCCAAGGCTATAACTGCATCGCCGAAAAGCGCGCCATGGAGACGCTGCAAAGCGGCCAGCCGAGTACGGCTTACCTGCAGTTCGGCGACACGGTGCGCATCGAAATGAAGGGCCAGGACGGCCTGAGCCTGTTCGGCGCCATCGACCAGGAATTGGCACCCCTGCTGGGCTGAAAGCGCCGCCCAGATACGAAATATAGGAACCCATATGCAACATCGTTTTCGCCATTTATTGTTGGTTGCCACGCTGGCCGTCCTGGCCGGCTGCGCATCCGCCCCGCCCGAGGCCCCGTGGCCCGACCAGCAGATCGACATCACCCAGATGCGCACCAGCACCCCCTGGCGGGTCAAGGTGCCGACGCCGGCGCCGGATCTGGTGCGGGACCGCTCGCGTACCAGCACCGTCATCGTGGAGATCCTGGTGGACGCCGACGGCAAGGTGCTGCGCAAACGGGTCGCCCAGTCCAGCCAGAACCCGGTGCTCGACGAGGCCTGCCTGCTGGCGGTGAACGACATGCAGTTCGCACCCTACCGCGGCGTCGGCGGTGCCGAGGCAGTCACGGTGATCGCCCCCATGACCTTCCCGTTCTACGACCGGCCCAGATAAGCGTGACTGGTTTGCTATATAAAAAGTAGCTGCTTGCGCTGGTGAAATAAGCGCTAGAGGCACTTTTTATATCGAAATTCGGCGGTGTCTTGAAACTGACACGCCAACGCCATCAATCTGCCATGCAGCCCCCGTAGTCTCGACAGCGTGAACAACGCTGAAGAGATCATCGTGGAATCATTCGCTGCACAACCGGCCAGTCTGCGGATTGCGCTGGTGACCGAGACTTTTCCGCCCGAAGTGAATGGCGTCGCCATGACCCTGGGGCGCCTGGTGGAAGGCATGCTGCAGCGCGGCCATGCGCTGCAAATCGTGCGGCCGCGCCAGCCCGGGGCGGAGGCCCAGGGGCCGCGCGCGGGGCTGGATGAAGTGCTGTCCGCCGGCGTGCCGATTCCCAGCTACGGCAATTTCCGCTTCGGCCTGCCGTCGAAAAACCGGCTGCTGGCGCTGTGGCAGCAGATGCGGCCCGACGTGGTGCACGTCGCCACCGAAGGCCCGCTGGGCTGGTCGGCGGTGACGGCGGCGCGCAAGCTGCAGCTGCCGGTGACCAGCTCGTTCCACACCAATTTCGACAACTACTCGGGCCACTACGGCCTGGGCCTGCTGAAGACGCCCATCGACGCCTACCTGCGCAAGCTGCACAACCGCACCATGGCCACCCTGGTGCCGACGCCGGCCATGGTCTACGCGCTGCAGGCGCGCGGCTACCGCAATGTGTCGGTGCTGTCGCGCGGCGTGGAGATCGCCCAGTTCAGCCCGGCGCGCCGCTCCAGTGCGCTACGCGCCAGCTGGGGCGTGGGCGAACAGGATGTGGTGGCGCTGTATGTGGGCCGCCTGGCCCGCGAGAAGAACGTGGCTGCCGTGCTGGCCGCCTTTTCTGCGATCCAGGCGCGCCAGCCCACGGCCAAGCTGGTGCTGGTGGGCGACGGCCCGCTGCGCAAGGCCTTGCAGGACAGCTGTCCGCAGGCGATTTTTGCGGGCGTGCGCCAGGGCGAAGAGCTGGCCACCTACTACGCGTCGGGCGACCTGTTCCTGTTCCCCAGCATGACCGAGACCTACGGCAATGTGGTGCCCGAAGCCCTGGCCAGCGGCCTGGCCGTGCTGTCGTATGCGCATGCCGCGGCCGCCCACCTGATCCGCCAGGAGTACAACGGCGCGCTGGTGCCGCTGGGCGAGGAAGCCCAGTTTGTGCAGGCCGCGGTGGCCCTGGCCAGCCACCCGCAGCGGCTGCAGGCGCTGCGCCTCAACGCCCCGGACAGCGTGGCCCACCTGGGCTGGGCCGCGGTGGTGGACAGCTTTGTCGGCACCTTGCGCACCGTGGTGCAATGCCACGGCGGGCATTTCAGCAGTCTGCCCGCGGCGCAGTTTGTGCAGCCTAAACCGTCGGTTGCGTCCAGCGCATAAGGGCTTGGCCCATGCGGACCGTTGAGCCATCGCGCAAGCCCTCGCACAGCGCAAAGCCCTTGGGCGCCAGCACGATGATGGTCGAGCCATGCTGAAACCAGCCCATCTCCTGGCCCTTGGTGAAGCTGGCGTTGCAGGGCAGGGTGTTCGGGCCTTGGTACTTCAGGTGCAGCAGCACATCCAGAAAATGCAGGCGGATGCTAGCCACCAGGATCGCCGCGACCGGCACCAGCGCAACCGTCTGGCCGCGCGCCGGGCCGTCGCCGGTGATGCGGGTCTTCAGAAAGGCGCGTTCGTTCTTGCAGAACAGCTTTTCAACCCGCTTCAAAGCAATCGGGTTCACGTTCCAGGTGTCGCCGGAAAAGTAAGTCACCTTCTCTACCGTGCAGTCCTGAGGCGCGTGGAAGCGGTGGTACATGCTGGACGTGAGCCGCAAGGTCACGAAATAGCCGTCGCGCCATTCGCCGCTGCGTGCCTCGTCGCCCAACAGCTCTTGCAGCGTGTACGGAAAGCCCTTGGCCTGGAACACCTGGCCGCCTTCGATCGGACCAAAGGCGCCAACGATGCCATCGCTGGGGCTGCTCAGCACCGCCGGGTCCAGTGCGATGGGGCGCAGGCCGTCTTTCAGTTCGCGGGTAAAGCAGTCGTGCATGCTTTTGAACTGCGTCTTCTTGGCCTCGCTCAGGTCCAGGTCCGAGAAGAACTTCCACACCGCGATCGAGGCATCGCGCACCAGCGGCTGCTCGATCTGGCTGAACCAGCCCATGGCCTGCGTCAGCCAGCGCCGTGGCAGGCGGTTGGTGAGCAAAAAGTTCAGGTCTTCCTGTTTCAGTAGTTGCTGTATCTGCTGGCGTATCTGCATGGTCAATCTCTTTTGAAAGGAAAAATCTTGTGAATGAATCAATGGCTTTGCTTGCTTTGGGAGGCGGTGCCGCGCTTTACGCTGCAACCCGCGTGAAGACGCGGCTGGAGTTGTCTCTGGCCAAACACCGCTCGCTTACCGGGCACCCGCGCATGGCGCGGCGCATGGCCGCGCAGCTGCCGAACTACGGCTACGACGATGCCCAGGCTTTTGGTCTGGACGGCGCGCCGCCCGAGGTGGTGGGGTTGCGCAAGACCGCGCTGGCCCGGCTGGCCACCGAGTACGCCAGCCGCTTCGCCCACAGCCTGCAGCTGACGTGCGCGGCCGAGGGCGATATCTCCGACATGCAATTCATCGCCGCCTACAAAGTGCCCTACCAGTTCCGCGAGCTGTTCGGCAAGGCGCTGAAGACCGGCTCCTTCGTACAGTCCACGGCCGGCGTGACCGTGACCGATATGGACGGCAACGTGTTCTACGACCTGACCGGTTCGTACGGCGTGAACCTGTTCGGCAACGACTTCTACAAAGACTGCATCCGCCAGGGCAGCGCCATGGTGGCCGAACTCGGCCCGGTGCTCGGCTCGTACCATCCGGTGGTGGCTGACAACGCGCAGCGGCTCAAAGCCATCTCCGGCATGGACGAAGTGAGCTTCCACATGTCCGGCACCGAGGCCGTGATGCAGGCCGTGCGCCTGGCCCGCTACCACACCAAGCGCACGCATTTGCTGCGCTTTTGCGGCGCCTACCACGGCTGGTGGGGCGATGTGCAGCCCGGCATCGGCAACCCGGTGACCGAGCGCGACACCTACACCTTGAAGGATATGGGCGAGGCCACCTTGCGCGTGCTGCGCCGCCGTAAAGACATCGCCTGCGTGCTGGTGAACCCGCTGCAGGCCCTGCACCCGAACATCGGCGCACCGGGAGATTCCTCGTTGCTGGACAGTGGCCGCAGCGCGCATTTCGACCGTGCCGCCACGACACGCTGGCTGAAGGAGCTGCGCCAGATCTGCACCGAGAAAAACATCGCGCTGATCTTCGACGAGGTGTTCGTCGGCTTCCGCCTGGCACCCGGCGGCGCGCAGGAATACTTTGGCGTGCAGGCCGACATGGTGACCTACGGCAAGACACTCGGCGGGGGCCTGCCGGTGGGCGTGGTCTGCGGCCAGCATGCGTGGATGAAGCGCTTTCGCGAGGAGGCCCCGGCCGACATCTGCTTTGCCCGCGGCACCTTCAATGCCCATCCCTATGTGATGGGTGCGATGAATGTGTTTTTGCAGAGTCTGGAGACCGCGCCGATCCAGGCCATGTACGCCGGCCAGGACGCGCGCTGGGACCAACGCGCTGCGGATCTGAACCAGCGCCTGGCCGCTGCAGGCGTGCCGGTGCAGGTGGCAAACATGTCGTCTATCTGGACCGTGCTCTACACCCAGCCGGCCTGCTACAACTGGTTGCTGCAACATTACCTGCGGCTCGAAGGACTGGCCTTGAGCTGGGTGGGTACCGGGCGTTTCATCTTCAGTCTGAATTACAGCGATGCCGACTTTGCTGCCGTGGCCGAGCGCTTCGTGCGCGCCGCCCAGGCGATGCAGGCCGATGGCTGGTGGTGGCATAACCCGGGCTTGACCAACAAGCTGATCAAGCGCCGGGTACTGCGGGAGATGCTGGCGCACCGCTTCTGACAGGGCCAGCACCACGCCGCTCAGGCGTGGTGGGCTTTGCGGGGTTCGATCAGCTCGCCGCGCAGCAAGGCCAGCGGTGCCTTGTAGTACAGCAGGATGTCGTGGAAGGGGTCGGTCAGGATCTTGGTCATCCAGACCAGGCCGGCTTCCACGTCCTTGATGAAGAACAGGTGCACGGTGCGGAACACCAGGCCGCCCACGCCCACGGCCAGCCACAGCAGGCCGGTGTTGCGGGCAAAGCCTTCCCAGGTGGTGTGCGGCTCCAGCAGGCCGAACAGGCCGGGCTGCCAGACCAGCAGCAGCGGTGATGCCGCCCAGATCGCCAGCAGCACCACTTTGCGGCGCAGGTTGTAGCCAACCTTGATGTCTTCCTTATGTTCGTGCGTGGCCTGGTTCACTACGTCATAGCCCTTGGGCTCGAAGAAGAAGTGCCCGGCCTGGCGACTCGTCATCGACACCAGCCAGGCCAGCAGCGCGGCCAGCGCCGGGTCTTTGAACAGCAGCGCGTAGGCGCAGACAAAGCTGACTGCGCTGACCAGGTGCAGCGACTGGTTGATACGGCTGTGGTGGTAGTAGCGGTGGTCGTCCCAGCGCTGCATTCTGAGTTGCTCGAAGAAGTCGGACATGGGTGGCTCCTGGTTAAACGGTGGCGGTGTGTTGCATTGGCACGCTGGTGGCGGTAGAGGGCGACGGGTCTTGCCAGTGCAGCAGCTCGAGCCGCCCGTCCATGTGCTCGACCAGCGCGGTGCGGCTCTCCACCCAGTCGCCGTCGTTGCAGTACAGCGTGCCGTTGATGCTACGCATCTCGGCGCGGTGGATGTGGCCGCAGACGACACCGTGGTGGCCGCGCTTGCGGGCTTCGGCGGCCACGGCTTCCTCGAAGTCGGTCACGTAGTTCAGCGCCGTTTTCACCTTGCCTTTAAGGTAGGACGACAGCGACCAGTAGGGCAGGCCCATACGGGCGCGCAGGCTGTTCAGGTGCCGGTTCAGCTTCAGCGTCAGTTCGTACAGGTTGTCGCCCAGGTAGGCCAGCCATTTTGCGTACTGCACCACCGCGTCGAAGTAGTCGCCATGCACCACCCACAGCTTGCGGCCGTCGGTGGTGACGTGCACCGCCTCCTGCACCACCTCGATGCCACCGAAGTGGTGGCCCACAAAGCCGCGCGCAAATTCGTCGTGGTTGCCGGGCACGAAGATCACACGGCAGCCTTTGCGGGCGCGGCGCAGCAGCTTTTGCACTACATCGTTGTGCGACTGCGGCCAGTACCAGCGCCGGCGCAGCTGCCAGCCGTCGATGATGTCGCCCACCAGGTACAGGTAGTCGCTGGGGTAGGCTTTGAGGAAGCGCAGCAGCGGCTCGGCCTGGCAGCCGGGCGTGCCCAGGTGCAGGTCGGAGATGAAGATGCAGCGCAGGCGTTGCGCCGGCACTGCGTCGTCGTCGGGTCCATCGTCGTCAGATGGCGCCAGCGCGGCGCGCCAGAGTCCGGCGGCGGGCGCACCTGCGTCAAAGGCCTGGAACATCAGGCCCCTGCCGGTGCGGCAGCCCCACAGGATGCGCAGATGCGGTGCGACATATCGTTCATGGCAGCTCCATGGCAATGCAGTTGCCCGCGAGTGTGCGGTGGCCATGTGACACGCAGAAGGCGCTGGTGTGGCAAATGCATGACGCGCGCCGGATGCCGCCCGGAACCTTTGGCCCTGTTTCGGCACCAACCAGTTCCGTTACGTCCAGAGAACCTTCCATGAATGCATCTGAAACCCGGGCCATCGTCACCCTGAGCCTGCTCGCCGCCTTTGTCGATGGTGAAAAGCACGAGCGCGAGCGCGCCGAGATCAAGCGCATCGCCGAAGGCCTGTCGCAAGCCGATGGCCTGAACCTGCCCACGCTGTACCAGGACGTGCTGCTGCAGCGCGTCTCGCTGGACAGCGTGGCGGCGGCGCTGGTCAGCGTCGAGTCCAAACAGCTGGCCTATGAAATGGCCGTCTGCGTCTGCGATGCGGATGGCGTGCATTCCCCTGCCGAGCAGCGCTTCTTGGCCAGCGTGCAACAGGCCCTGGGGTTGCAAAAAGCGGCTGCCGAACAGTTCGTGCAGCAGGCCGACGCCATGGCCTCCGCGCCGTTGGCCGCGACCGCAGCCGCCATTACCGCTAATGTCAGCGATGCCGAACTGGACAAGCAGATCCTCAACGCCGCCATCGTCAACGGCGCGCTTGAGCTGCTGCCCGAATCCCTGTCCACCATGGCCATCATTCCCTTGCAGATGAAGCTGGTCTACGGCATCGGCAAGGCCCATGGCTTCGAGCTGGACCGCGGCCATATCAAAGACTTTCTGGCTACCGTCGGCGTAGGCCTGACCTCGCAGTACCTGGAGCAGGCCGGGCGCAAGCTGCTCGGCGGCTTGCTGGGCAAGGTCGGCGGCGGCCTGCTGCGCGGCCTGGGCCAGCAGGCGGTCAGCACCGGCATGAGCTTTGCCGCCACCTATGCGCTGGGCCATGTGGCCAAGCGCTACTACGCGGGCGGGCGCAGCATGTCGACCCAGGTGCTGAAGGACGTCTACGCCAGCGTGACCCAGGAGGCGCAAGGCCTGCACAGCCGCTACCTGCCGGCCATGCAGCAGACGGCCCGCAGCCTGGACGCGGGCAAGGTGCTGGCCATGGTGCGCGGCGCCTGAGCTGGCGCGCAGGCGCGGCATAATCGCTGCCATGCCCACGCTGCGCAACCCCCACGCCTTCGCCCGCCATCTGGCGCGCTGGGTGCTGCTGTGTTTTGCGCTGTCGCTGGGTGTGGCGATTGCCGCGCCGCTGACGCACCCGCTGGCCATGGAGCTGGTTTGCTCCAGTGCCGGTGCCGTCAAGCTGCTGGTCAAGTCGGCTGACGGCAGCACCCAGGTGGTGAGCCAGATGGGCGACTGCCCGCTGTGCCTGACCCCTGGCGCGCCGCCGCCAACTGCCCGGGTGCAGGTCGAACCGGCCCAGCCGCTGGCCTATGTGCTGCGCAGCATTCCGGCCGCCCACATCGCCTGGCTGACCGCTGCGCCCCTGCCGGCGCGCGGGCCGCCGACCTTGCTCTGAACTATCAAATATGTAGCTACTCGTGCAGGTGCCACCTGCGCTAGCGGCCTATTTCTTGTTTTTTTGAGTTGGGGTCTTGCGACCGAATATTTTCATGTCTATTTCAATTGCTATTAAATCCGTAGCTGCCTGCGCAGCTGTTATCTGTGCCAGCAGCGCTTTTGCCCATGTCACCTTGGCGGACCAGGCGGCGCTGGCCGGCACCTATTACCGCGCTACCCTGCGCGTCGGCCACGGCTGCGAGGGTTCGCCCGTGACTGGCTTGCGTGTCACCATCCCGGCCGGCTTCCAGGACGCCAAGCCCATGCCCAAGGCCGGCTGGCTGCTGGCCATCAAGAGCGGCAAGCTTGACAAACCCTTTGACGACCACGGCAAGCAGGTCACCGAAGGCGTGACCGAAATCACCTGGACCGCTGCGTCCAAAGACAGCTGGCTGCAGGACGCCTACTACGACGAATTCGTGCTGCGCGGTGCCCTGCCTGCCACGGCCGGCGCCATGTGGTTCAAGGTGCTGCAGATCTGCGAGAAAGGCAGCGTCGACTGGTCCGAAGTGCCGGCCAGCGGCACCTCCAGCAAGGGCCTGAAGAACCCGGCGGCGCTGCTGGAAATCATCCCGTCGGAACACGTTGGCCATGCCCATTAAAGGAATGAATGCTATGAAATTCGCAGCTATTGCCGCAATACTGGTCTGCGCCAGCGGCCAGTTGTTTGCCCAGAATGTGGAAGTCAGCAACGCCTGGGCCCGCACCACCGTGCCGGGCCAGAAGGGCAGCGGCGCCTTCATGACCCTGACCGCCAAGGAAGCGGCCCGGCTGGTCTCCGTGTCCACCCCGGTCGCCGGTGTGGCCGAGGTGCACGAGATGAAGATGGAGGGCGACGTGATGAAGATGCGCGCGCTGCCCGGCGGGCTGGATCTGCCGGCCGGCAAACCCGTGGCCCTGACCCCCGGCGGCTACCACATCATGCTGATGGACCTGAAGGCCGCGCTGCCCAAGGACAGCACCATCCCGCTGACCCTGGTGTTCCAGGACGCCAAGGGCGTGCAGAGCAAGCAAGAGCTGAAGCTGCCGATCGCCACCACGGCCCCCGGAGCCCCTGCGGCGGCCGCCCACAAGCACTGACCACGGCGCACACGGCGGGTCTTCACTGCCGTTTTCGCCAAGTGCCGCAGGCCTGAGCCCCTGCACCCTCTGAATGTCCCGCGCTGACAGGCGCAGCTGTAGCTGAACGCGTCCCTACGCCGGGCCGGGTTCGCTCGCCTATTCCATTTTTGAAGATATGACTTCCTCGAATGCAACTTCGCCTTCTCACACGTATGGCGCGTCTGGCACGCCGGGTGCGTCCCGTTTTTATGCCATGGCCTGGCGCTGGCATTTCTATGCCGGGCTGTTCGTCGTGCCCTTCTTGCTGATGTTGGCCGTGACCGGCCTGGTGATGGTCTTCTTCACCGGCTTCCAGACCCGCCTGGGCACGACGACCTACGTCACACCCCAAGGCCAGGCCCTGGCGGTGACCGCGCAGGCCCGGCCCGTGCTGGCGCAGTTTCCTGCGGCCCAGCTCAAGGAATACATCGCGCCCAAGACACCCGATGTGCCCAGCTGGTTTCTGATGCTGCACGACGGCGTGACCGATGCGGTCGCCGTGAACCCCTACACCGCCGAGGTCATCAAGGTGGTAAACAAGGACACCACGGTCTTCGCCTGGGCCGAGAAAATCCACGGCACGCTGCTGCTGGGGCCTACCGGTGACTACCTGGTAGAAGTGGCCGCCGGCCTGGGTATGGTGATGCTCATCACCGGCCTGTACCTGTTCTGGCCGCGCCAGCTGGAGCGGTGGTCCGAGGTGCTGGTACCCCACTGGCGGGCCACGGGCCGCAAGTGGTGGAAGTCGCTGCACGCCAGCCTGGGCTTCTGGCTCAGCCTGGTGCTGTCTTTGTTCCTGCTGACCGGCATGTCGTGGACGGGCGTGTGGGGCGCCAAGCTGGTCCAGCCCTGGAGCAGCTTCCCGGCCACCAAATGGGACGCCGTGCCCACCTCGGACGCCACCCACGCCACGCTGAACAGCGCGGGCCTGCACGACGTGCCCTGGGGCTTGGAGCAGACCCCGTTACCGGTGTCCGGCTCCCAAATGGGTACGCCCGGTGTGGGCGCTGGCGAGGCGGTGAACCTGGACGGCGTAGCCGCCTTGGCGCAGCGCCTGGGGTTCACCGGGCAGTATCACATCAATGTGCCGCAGGATGCCACGGGCGTGTACTCCATCTCGGCCGACACCATGAGCGGGGATCTGGCCAACCCGTTCCAGGACCGCTTTGTGCACGTGGACCGCTACACCGGTCGCATCCTGGCGCAGGCGGGCTATGCCGACTACGCCCCGGTGGCCAAGGCCATGGCCGTGGGGATTGCCTTGCACCAGGGCGATGTAGGGCTGTGGAGCGCCTGCGCCAACGTGCTGTTCTGCCTGGCCGTGGTGCTGTTGTGTGTGAGCGGCGTCGCCATGTGGTGGGTGCGGCGCCCCAAGGGCAGCGGCCGGCTGGCCGCGCCCAGCGTGCCCGCCCAGGCCCCTCTGTGGAAGGGCGGCGCGGTGGTGATGCTGCTGGTGGCTGTGGCTTTCCCCTTGGCAGGCGGCGTATTGCTGGCGGTGCTGCTGCTGGACTGGCTGGTACTGGCCCGCGTGGCGGCGCTGAAGACCGCCCTGTCTTGATGCCAAGCGCCATCTGGCGGTGCGCAATGCGGCTCCATTGGGGTAAGCTGTGAAAACCCGCACCGCTACCCCCCACAGGAGACACCATGAGCGATACACCCGCCTTTGATTTCAGCAAATTCGTGCCCGGCTTTGATTTCTTGCAGAACCTGGGCAAAGGCGCGGCGAACGCAGCCCCGGCCATGCCCGCGATGGGCGGCTGGGTGGCTCCCACCATCAATGTCGAAGAGCTGGACAAACGCATCACCGAGCTGAAGGCCGTGCAGTTCTGGCTCGACCAGAACGCGGTCGCGTTGAAGGCCACCATCCAGGCGCTGGAAGTGCAGAAAATGACCCTGGCCACATTGAAGGGCATGAACTTCAGCATGACCGATCTGGCCAGCGCCTTCAAGCTCAAGCCCGATGTAGCCGCCGAAAAACCGGCAGAGAAGCCGGCCGAAAAGCCCGCCGCGCCCGAACCCGCACCGGCACCCGCCGAAGCCGCTGCCGACGCGCCGGCCGCGCCCGGCGTGGTCGACCCGCTGAAGTGGTGGGGCTCGCTGACCGAGCAGTTCCAGCAGATCGCCGGCGTGGCCCTGAAGGACGCCAGTACCCAGGCGGCGATCGAGAAAAGCAAGAATCTGGCGACCAACTTCGCGGCCGAAGCCCTGAAAAGCGTAGGCGCCATGGCCAAGGCCGCCCAGGTGCCGTCGGCCAAGCCCGCCGCCAAAGCCGCTGCCAAAAAGACCCCCGCCAAGAAAGCGCCAGCCAAAAAGGCCGCGGCGAAAAAGCCGCTGAACTGATATCCTGAACCCGAACTGCATTCCGAGCTGGCTATGAAACTCTTTCCCCACGGCCACGCCACCCACCCGCAATGGCGCATGGCCGCCGGCCTGGTCCTGGCGCAACTGCGCGCCCACATGGCCTTGCCCGACTACGCCAGCGCGCCCACCCTGGGCCTGCTCTACATCACCGACCACTACGCGGCCGACGCCCAGGACATCCTGGACCACCTGAGTGGCGAGCTGCCCGAGGTGACCGACTGGTCGGGCACCGTGGGCATAGGCATCGCCGCCAACAATGTCGAGTATGTGGACGAGCCCGCGCTCAGCGTCATGCTGTGCGACCTGCCGGCCGACCAGTACCGCGTGTTCTCCGGCGTGGCGCCGCTGGGCCTGGGTTTCGAGGCGCATACCGCCCTGGTGCATGCCGATGCCAACACCCCCGATCTCACCGAGCTGGTGGCCGAAATGGCCCAGCGCACCGATACCGGCTACCTGTTCGGCGGCCTGGCGTCCAGCCGTTCGCGCTCGGTGCAGTTTGCTGTCGGTGGCAACGGCAACATCAAAGGCCATGGCGCGGCGCGCGGCGTGTTCAGCGGTGGCCTGAGCGGCGTGGCCTTTGGCGGCGGCGTACCCCTGGTGTCGCGCGTCACCCAGGGCTGCCAGCCGATCACCGCCACCCGCGTGGTCACCGCGTCCGACGCCAACCTGGTGCTGGAACTGGATGGCGAGCCCGCGCTCGACGTGCTGCTGCGCGACCTGGGCGTGAACCTGGAGCAGCCGCAGGAAGCCCTGGGCCGGGTCCGCGCCACCCTGGTCGGCCTGACCCGTGCCGCCGTCGGCGATACCGTGGTGCGCACCGCGCATTTCGGCAGCGAGGTGGTGGTGCGCCACATCATCGGCCTGGACCCCACGCGCAAAGGCGTAGCTATCGGCGACAACGTCGAAGTCGGCACCCGGCTGGCCTTCTGCCAACGCAATGTGGCGGCGGCCAGGGCCGACCTGGTGCGCATCTGCGCCGAAATCCGCGAAGAGTTAGAGCCCGAAGAGCTGTCGGTCGAGCTGGCTACCGCGCTGGCCGCGCCCGAGGCCGAATCTGCCCCCCACCCGGCGCGGCGCATTGCCGGAGCTGTTTATGTAAGCTGCACCGGCCGCGGCGGCAACCACTTCGGCGGCCCCAGCGCCGAGCTGCAGATTGTGCGCCGGGCCCTGGGCGACGTGCCCCTGGTCGGCTTCTTCGCCGCCGGCGAGATCGCCCGGCAGAACCTGTACGGCTACACCGGCGTGCTGACGGTGTTTACCGACAGCGCTAAGTAGGCGCAACGGTTTCTCACCCGAGGAACCCGCAGAACCGGCTGTGCCGGGCTGTAGGGTTCGCCCCCTGCAAGGGGGTGGGCGGAAAGCGCTTGCGCTGTAGCCTGGGGGTGTTCAACGTCTCAAAGCCGTAAACGCGGCGAACTCCCAGCGCCGCATGCCTAGCACCAGGGTGTAGGCTTCGCGTGCATCCTCGGGCAGCTTCTGGTCGGCCAGGTGCTGCTGGGCAAAGTCCTGCGCTACCCGCTGCAGCCGCTCCAAGAACACCGGCGCCAGGCTGCGGCTCACCGAGCCATGCACCAGCAGCAGGCCCTCGCCCGGGCCGTCAAAGCCGCCGCTGTAGTAGTCCAGCACCACGTCCTCGCGGAAGAACTGCATCACCGGCCCGTGCGGCCGCCAGCGGAAGGCCTTGGCCAGCCGCAGCCGGTAGCGGTTCAGCGGGCGCAGCTCGATGATGCCGATACGGTCCAACTGCGTCAGGCAGGCAATGCAC
The DNA here is from genome assembly GCF_900104385.1 of Rhodoferax sp. OV413. GTDB lineage: Bacteria > Pseudomonadota > Gammaproteobacteria > Burkholderiales > Burkholderiaceae_C > Rhodoferax_B. Next base: position 25,115 of record NZ_FNJA01000006.1, read on the forward strand.
TCGGCCTCGCTGAGTCGGTAGCAGGTCACGATCTGCTCCAGCGTCCACTGGCTGAGCACGCAGATCGCCACCAGCAGCAGCTTCTTGTCGGCCACCACCGCGCGCTCCTGTTCCTGCGTCAGCTCGGCCAGCAGCGGCTGGGCATCGGCCACGCGGCGCGCCAGCTCGGCAAAGTCCAGCTTCAGCGCGCGGCAGATAGCGTCTACCCGCGACAACGGCATATCGCCTTTGGACAGCATGCGCTTGACGCTGGATTCCGCCACCCCCAGCTTGGCCGCCAGGTCGGCGTAGGTCAGCTGGGCGGCTTTGAGTTCTTTCTTCAGGGCGGTGACGAGGTCGGCGGTTGTGCTCATGGGTATCGATTATTGATACCTTTTGTACTGTAAGCGCATGCAGGTTGGTATTTTGTGGCGGGTTTGCGTGGGCTGTACCGACACTCGCGCCACTTAATCTTCAAGGAGTTGGCTGTGGCGTTCTTTTTACGAGACCTGGGAAACCGCCGGCCGCGGCCTGCTCAGCAATCCGCAGGGGCTGGGCACAATGCTGCCAACATGCCACAAGGAAGCCGCCATGCCCCAAGCCGCCACTGAGCTCACCCGCCGCGCCTTTTTAGGCGGCGTGGCCGCTGGGGCGGTGCTGGCAGCGACCGATGCGGCGGCCACTTGCCCGGCCGACCCTTTGAGCGTCTGCAATGTGACGCACCTGTATTCAATGCCGACGGCGCAGATTGTGGCGGTGCGCAATGCCGACGACATCTGCCAAGCGCTGCGGCGCTGGCCGGGCCAGGTCAGCGTGGGGGGAGGGCGCTTCAGCATGGGCGGGCAGACCGCGCTGGCGGGTGGCTTGCAGCTGGATATGCGCAGCATGCAGCAGCTGGTTGCGCTCGACCCGGTGCGCAAAGTGGCGCGGGTGCAGGCCGGCATGCGCTGGCGGGATCTGCAGACGTTGATCGACCCGCATGGTCTGGCGGTGCGCACCATGCAGAGCTACGCGAACTTCACCGTCGGCGGCTCGGTATCGGTGAACTGCCACGGGCGCTACGTGGGCCATGGGCCTATCGTCTCCAGCGTGCGGGCGCTGCAATTGGTGTTGGCAGATGGCACGGTGCTGGAGACTTCGCCCGAGCAGCATGCCGAGCTGTTTTTTGCAGCCATTGGCGGCTACGGCGGCGTCGGCGTGGTGACCGAGGTGGAGCTGGCGTTGGACGACAACTTCGCCATCGAGCGCCATACCGAACGGGTGGCGCTGGCGGACTACCCCGCCTGGTTCAAGCAGCAGGTGGCCAGCGACCCCAACGCGCTGCTGCACAACGCGGATTTGCAGGCGCCAGACTTCGGGCAGCCGCATTGCGTGACCTGGCGGCGCAGCGACAAGCCGTTGACGCAGCCGGCCCGTTTGCGCAGCACCCAGGGGCGCTACCTCAAGGAAAAAGCTGCCATCTGGGCCATGACCGAACTGCCGGGCGGGGATGCGTTGCGCCGCCAGCTGGTCGACCCTTTGCAGGACCGGCCCGCCGTGGTCTGGCGCAATTACGAGGCCAGCCACGACGTGGCCGAGCTGGAGCCTGCGACGCGCTCCATCGCCACCTATGTGCTGCAGGAATACTTCATTCCCGAGCGCCATTTCCTGGCGTTCGCCCGGCAGATGGCGGTGTTGCTGCAGCAGTCGTCCACCGGCACCTTGAACGTGTCGATCCGCCATGCGCCGGCCGACCGCCAGAGCCTGATGGCCTGGGCGCAGGAGGATGTGTTTTCCTTCGTGGTTTATTACAAGCAGCGGGTCGCCGGGGCTGCCCAGCCGGCGGTGGCCTCATGGACCCGTTCGATGGTGGGCTTGGCCCTGGCGCATGGGGGCACGTACTATCTGCCCTACCAGTTGCATGCCACGCAGCAGCAGTTCGATACGGCCTATCCCCAGGCCGCCAGGCTGCGGGCCTTGCGCCAAAGCCTGGGGGCGACCCGGTTCAGCAATGCCTTGTGGGACCGGTACGGCGTTTGATGACACCCATGTTTGCTATATTTTAAATAGCTGTATGCGCACATAGAATGTGCGCCACAGCCCTATTTGGCATTAAAAATGACACTACAGACAAACGATTCTGCGCCCCATCCCAACCAGTTCGCGCTGCTCAAGCAGCGGCGTTTTGCGCCGTTCTTCTGGACCCAGTTCTCCGGGGCGGCGAACGACAACCTGTTCAAGTTCTCGTTCACCGTGATGGTGACCTACCAGCTCAGCGTCAGTTGGTTGCCGCCGGCGCTGGCGGGGCTGGTGATCGGGGCGCTGTTCATTCTGCCGTTCCTGCTGTTCTCGGCGACTAGCGGGCAGCTGACCGACAAGTTCCCCAAGACCCGGATGATCCGCGCGGTGAAGAACCTGGAGATCGCCATCATGCTGGTGGCGGCCTACGGCTTTTTCACGACCAACCTGGCGGTGCAGATACCGGTGCTGCTGGCCTGTGTGTTCCTGATGGGGCTGCACTCCACCTTGTTCGGGCCGGTCAAGTTCGCCTACCTGCCGCAGGTGCTGTCGGACGCCGAGCTGACCGGCGGCAACGGCATGGTGGAGATGGGCACCTTCGTGGCCATTCTGCTGGGCAATATCGTCGGCGGGCTGCTGGTGACGATCCCCGAGGTCGGGCATACCGCGGTGGCCATCGGCTGCGTGGCGCTGGCGCTGATCGGCCGCTGGCTGGCGCAGGCGATTCCCGAGCTGGCAGCCACCGATCCGCAGCTGAAGATCAACTGGAACCCGTTCACCGAGACCTGGCGCAACCTGCAGCTGGCGCATGGCAACCTGGTGGTGTTCCGCTCGCTGCTGGGCATCAGCTGGATGTGGTTCTTCGGCGCGGTATTCCTCAGCCAGTTCCCCAGCTTTGCCAAGGAGGTGCTGCACGGCGACGAGCAGGTGGCTACGCTGTTGCTGGTGCTGTTTTCCATCGGTATCGGCACCGGCTCGCTGCTGTGCGAGGTGCTGAGCCGCCGGCATGTGGAGATCGGCTTGGTGCCGCTGGGCGCCATCGGCATGAGCGTGTTTGCGGTCGATTTGTACTTTGCCTCGCGCGGCCTGCCGGTGGTGCCGGTGATGGGCCTGGGGGCTTTTGTGGCGCAATCCGCGCACTGGCGGGTGATGGCCGACCTGGCGCTGCTCAGCCTGTTTGCCGGGCTGTACAGCGTGCCCATGTACGCGCTGATCCAGCTACGCAGCCAGCCCACGCACCGGGCCCGCATCATCGCGGCCAACAACATCCTGAACGCGCTGTTCATGATTGGCAGCTCGGTGATCGCCGGGGCGCTGCTTAGCAGTGGCTTCAGCATTCCGCAGATCTTCTTGTTCACCGGCCTGGCGAATGCGGTGGTGGCTTTCTACATCTTCCTGCTGGTGCCCGAGTACCTGCTGCGCTTCGTGGCCTGGCTGCTGTCGCACTGCGTGTACCGCTTCAAGGTGACGGGCGAGCAGCATATCCCGATCAGCGGCCCGGCGATCCTGGCCTGCAACCACGTGAGCTTTGTCGATGCAGTGCTGCTGATGGCGGCCAGCCCGCGGCCCATCGTGTTTTTGATGGACCACCGGATCTTCCAGGTACCGGTGCTGGGCTGGCTGTTCCGCCTGGCCAAGGCGATTCCCATCGCGCCGCGCGCCGAAGACCCCGCGGCCTACGACGCCGCGTTTGCGGCTGCCGCCAAGGTGCTGCAGGACGACGATCTGCTGGGCATCTTCCCCGAGGGCGGCATCACCAAGGACGGCACGCTGCAGGAGTTCAAGGGCGGCATCATGAAGATTCTGGAGCGTGCGCCGGTGCCGGTGGTTCCGATGGCGCTGACCAATCTGTGGGGCTCGTACTTCAGCCGGGCCGAAGGCGGCACCGCCATGGCCAAGCCGTTCCGGCGCGGCATGCTGAACCGGGTGGGGTTGAACGTAGGGCCCGCGATGGCAGCGGGCGAGGTGCAGCCAGAGGCGCTGCGGCTGCGGGTGGCGGGGCTGCTGGCCTAGGCTGCGCTGGCGTACTGGCCTAGCAGGGCTTCAAACTCATCCAGCGGCACCGGTCGGCTGAACAGATAGCCCTGGCATAGCGTGCAGCCATTCAGCGCCAGGAACGCGCGCTGCTGCTCGGTTTCCACGCCTTCGGCGATCACGTCGATGCCCAGGCTATGGGCCATGCCGATGATGGTCTGGACGATCAGGGCGTCGGTGTGCTGGATGCCGATGTTGCGCACAAAGCTCTGGTCGATCTTCAGCTGGTCGAGTGGCAGCCGCGTCAGGTAGGACAGCGAGGACTGGCCGGTGCCGAAGTCGTCCATCGAGAAACGCAGGCCCAGCCCCCGCAGCACCTTCATCTTGGCGATGGTGTCTTCCACATTTTCCAGGGCCAGGCTTTCGGTGAGCTCGAGCTTCAGGCGGTCCGGGCGGGCACCGGTGTGGCGCAGCACCGCGCCGACCTGCTCCATGAAGTCCGGCTGCCGGAACTGCAGCGCGCTGACGTTCACCGCCAGCTGCAGGTCGGCGGTGGCCGGGTCGTTGCGCCAGCGCTGTAGTTGCTTGCAGGCGGTTTGCAGCACCCACAGGCCGATGGGCAGGATCAGCCCGGTTTCCTCGGCCAGCGGGATGAAGTCGAACGGCGACACCAGGCCGCGCGTCGGGTGCTGCCAGCGGATCAGCGCCTCGGCGCCCACCGGCTGGTCGCCCGGGCCGATCTGGATCTGGTAGTACAGCTGGAACTGCTGCTCGGCCAGCGCCGTGCGCAAATCGTTCTCCAGCGCAGCGCGGGCGCTGACCGCGGCCTGCATCATCGGATCGAAGAAGCGAACGGCATTGCGCCCGGCATTCTTGGCCGCGTACATGGCGAGGTCGGCGTACTTGATCAGCTCTTCCAGCGACTGGGTTTGCCCGCTGAACAGCACCGCGCCCATGCTGGTGGTGCTGTGCACATGGTGCGAGGCCAGCTGGTAGGGCTGGTTCAGGGTGTCCAGGATTTTCGCGCCCACGGCCTGGGTCTGTTCTGCGGCCTCGGTGGCAAACGGGCTTAGGTCTTCCAGCAGCACCAGGAACTCGTCGCCGCCAAACCGGGCCACGGTGTCGCCTTCGCGGACGCAGCTTTTCAGGCGCAGGGCCACTTGCTGCAGCAGCACATCGCCCATGTCGTGGCCCAGGGTGTCGTTCAGGGTCTTGAAGTGGTCCAGGTCCAGGCACAACAGCGCACCATGCCTGTCGGTACGGGTGCTGGAGGCAAAGGCCTGCTGCAGGCGGTCCATCATCAGCCGGCGGTTCGGCAGGTGCGTCAGCGCGTCGTAGAACGCCAGGTGCTCGATCTCCTTGGCGGCGGCGGCTTTCTGGGTGATGTCCACCAGCGTGGCGACGTAGTGGATGAGGCCGCCGCCAGCGTCCGTGACGGCGGTGATGGTCATGTAGTACAGCCGCACCTCGGCGTTCTTGCAGCGGTTCCAGATCTCGCCCTGCCATTCGTTGGCGGTCTTCAGGGTGCTGTACATGGCGGTAAAAAAAGCCGCGTCGTGGCGGCCCGAGGCCAGCATGCTGATGGGCTGGCCAATGGTTTCTTCGGCGCTGTAGCCGGTGATCTTGCTGAAGGCGTTGTTGGTTCGCAGTACCACCGCGTCGCGGTCGGTGACCAGCACGCCTTCCTGCGATTCGAAGGCGATGGCGGCGATGCGCAATTCATTCTCGGCATGCTTGCGTGCCGTGATGTCCTTGCCGATTCCGTGGTAGCCGCAAAACTTGCCGCGGTCGTCAAAAATCGGTGTACCGCTGATGGATATCCAGTAGGGCTGCTTGGTGTGAATGTCGACGCGCTGGATTTCAAAATCATGGAACGGCAGGTGCTGTTGCAGCAGCGCCTTGTGCTGTTCCCATTGGGCCTCAGTCACATTCAGCGTTGGCTCGTCCCAGCGGGCATGTCCATAGGGTGAAGTGTCTTTTTTATCGAGCTGTGCTTGTGCATTGCCCTCAAAGCGTACGAACCGAAACTGCGCATCCTGTTCCCAGTACCAGTCGGAGGACAAGGCCGAGAGGATGCGAAACCGCGCCTCGTTGGCCTCCAGTTGCCGGTGAACGCGGTACGACTCGGAGACATCACTGAAGACCAGCACCACACCGACGATCTCGCCATCGGCATTGCGGATCGGCGCGGCGCTGTCGGCAATCTGGTATTCGGCGCCGTCGCGCGCCAGCAGTGCCGTGTGGTTGGCCAGCTCCACGACTTCGCCGCGCGCCATGACCACCTGCACCGGGTCCGGTATGGGCGCGCGCGTGCCGGCATCGACGATGCGGAACACCGCCCGCAGCGGCTGCCCCACGGCGTCGGCCATGGACCAACCGGTGAGCCGCTCCGCCACGCCATTCATGCGGGTGACCCGCCCCTCGGCATCGGTGGCAATCACGGCGTCACCAATCGAATGCAGGGTGATGGCCAGGTTTTCCTCGCTCTCGCGCAGCTGGTTTTCGAAGCCCTGCCGCTTCAAGGCCATGTTGTTGAAGCGCTGGGCCAGCTCGCGCAGTTCGCGGATGCCGGTGGTCGGCATCTGCGGCAGATAGCGCCCATGGGCCAGCCCGTCGGTGGCGTCGAGCAGGCGCTGCAGCGGCTGGGCGACAGCGCGGCGTATGCCTTCGTGTGCCAACCCAAAGCTGAGTAGCAGGCCGAGCAGCAGAAAGCCGATGTCGTTCCACATCCGCTGGTTGGCGGCGGCATACAGGTTTTCCAGTGGAATGGTCAGGCTCATGGTGGCAATCGCCTTGCCATCCGATTCGATCAGTGGCCGGAACACCACCAGCTGGCGCTTGCCATCGCTGTCGTGGCGGTGTAGCACGCCGATGTCGCCGTGCTGGTTCAGTGCGCTGCTGAAATTGGCGTCGTAGAACAGCAGGCCCAACTCCAGCGGCGCGGGTGGGTATCGGGCAATCACGTAGCCGCTGGGGTCGGTCACCCGGGCCACGGCGCCATCCGGCAGGCTCAGGTCGGCCAGGCGGCGGCTCCACCAGTCGAGTGATACCACCGCCACCGCCGCGCCCACCACCTTCTGGCTGGCGAAGTTGACCACCGGATAGGCAAAGTTGACGCTGGAGGCCTGGGTTGCGCGGTCCACCTGGAACGCGCCTACCGAAAACTCCCGCGACTGGATGGCGCGCTGGAAGTAGGGGCGGTCGGCCACGTTCACTGGCGCCCTCAACGGGGTGGCGTTGCACAGCAGCGCGCCATCGGCCCGCGGCAGGCCCAGGTTGACGTAGGTATTGTTCAGCGACAGCACTTCGGCCAGGTACTGCGAACAGCCGGCTGCATCTGGTTGCTGGGCCTGGGGCAGGTAGGCCAGGTTCTGCAGGAATTCGCGGGTGTTGTTGATCAGCCTTTGCTGGGTGGCAGCCAGGCTTTTGACGGTCAGCGTGGCGCGCTCTTCGGTGGCGGCAATCGCTTCGGTGCGGTTGGCGTGCGCCTGGTAGACCACCAGCAGCACCGCCGGCAGGATGGTGACCAGCACCAGCAGCCGGATCCTGGCCGACAAGGAGCTCCACTTTCCAGCTTGCCACAGACGCATACCGACCTTTCCCAAGAGGGCGCTTTACGCCATGCAGAGATGCGCTTGATCTTAGCCTGCATCGGCCCCGCAAGGCCAGCTGTCTGGGGCGGGCATGCCCTAACCGCTTTGCTGCATCCGCAGCCTGCGGGCTGCGTCTTCGGCCCGGGCGTCATCAATTTCGCGCAGTACGCTGCCCATGTCGACGGCGCCGGCCTTGCGCTGGTAATGGCCGGTGAGCGTCACCTCGGTGCTCAGCAGGCCGCGCTGGTACAGCTCCCACATCTCGGGGCCGAAGTCGGTGTGCAGCAGCTCGGGTGCGAACTGGCCAAAGAAGTCGCGCAGATTCAGCACATCGCGCAGCAGCATGCGCTGGGCGTGGTTGTTGCCGGCCGCATCCACTGCCTGGGGCAGGTCGATGATCACCGGGCCGTCGGCGGCCAGCAGGATGTTGAATTCCGACAGATCGCCATGCACCGTGCCCGCGCACAGCATGCGCACTACTTCGGCCAGCAGGCTGGCGTGGTGGCGGCGCGCGTCTTCGGGGCTGAACACCACGTCGTTCAGCCGCGGGGCGGCGTCGCCAGCGGCATCGGTCACCAGCTCCATCAGCAGCACGCCTTCAAAGAAGTTGTACGGCCGCGGCACGCGCACGCCGGCATCGGCCAGCTTGTACAGCGCATCCACCTCGGCGCTTTGCCAGGCCGCTTCTTGCGATTCGCGGCCAAACTTGCTGCCCTTGGCCATGGCGCGGGCCTGGCGGCTGTTTTTGACCTTGCGATTTTCGGTGTAGTCCACGGCTTGGCGGAAGCTGCGGTTGGTGGCTTCTTTGTAGATCTTGGCGCAGAGGGTGTTGTCGCCGCTACGCACCACGTAGACCATGGCTTCCTTGCCGCTCATCAGCTGGCGGACCACGGTGTCGATCAGGCCTTCTTCGACCAAGGCTTGCAGTCTGGGGGGAGCTTTCATGCGGCCCATTTTGCACCGCGTACCTGGGCGGTAAAAAGTATCGTAATTCGATACCTGGCAGCGTATTTCATCAAACTAGACGAAGAATGCGTGCGGGTCGGGCCTGGCGCTGGACACAATCGCGGCCATGTTCAACCACTCTTCGCAGGAAACCATGCAAGCTTCCAAAACCGTTCTGATCCACCGCGACTCCAAAGCCTGGTCGTTGCAGGTCTGGCTGTCGTTCGCCATCGCCATCTTTGTCTGCGCCGTCGGCCTGGCCTATCTGCCGGGCCAGGATCTGGACCGGGCTTTCATGGTGATGGGCTACTTCTTTTGCCTGTCCGCAGCTTTCGTGCTGGCCAAGTTTGTGCGCGACAACGAGCGCGCACAGGGCGAAGCCCGGGTTGCCGACACGCCGATGTTTAAGTTCGTGGTTTGGGGCGGCTTCTTCCTGGCCATGGGCCTGACCGGCTGGGGCCTGGCGCGCATGGACGTGAACGAGACCTACAAGGCCTTTCTGGGTGTGAGCTGGCTGTACCTGATTACCTGCACCTTCACTCTGGCCAAGACGCTGCGCGACAAGCATGACGCGGATGTGGGCGAAGCCCGTCTGCAAGGCCGGGCGGCACGCGTCGATGCGGTTGCTGAATAAGCCCCAAGGAAAAGGTCATGAACAAGACAATTGCTACTTTTTTAATAGCTGCCAGCGCATTCGCTGTCTTCGGTGGAGCCTTTTTTGATGCACAAGCACAGAGCGAGGCCTCGGCGCTGAGCGCTGTGTCGGCCTTGCCGGTGGCCTCGGTTGTGGTGGGCGCCAGTGCGGCTGCGGGATCGGTGGTGGCGGTGCCGGTCGTCTTGTCTACCGCCGGCGCGGTGCTGGTGGTCAAAACGGTGCAGTCCACCGCCCGCGGCACGGTGTATCTGCTGGAGCGGGCCTCGGACGGCGCGCAGGCCAGCATCGAAGTGGTCGGCAAGGGCGTGGCGGGCGCATCGCTGGTGGCAGGCAGTGTGGTCACGGTGAGCGTGATCGGCGCGGGCACCGTGCTGTCGGCGGCAGGTGAGGCGATTGCCTTCATCCCGAATGCGCTGGGCCGTGCCTTGCTGCACAACGAACGTGTGACCAATTGAACCGAAAGCCCGCCATGCGCCTGCAAATTCTGCCCGCCATCTGTTTGTGTGCCGGCCTGTGGCTGGCCCCACCCGCGCTGGCCGGGCGCTCCTGCGATGCCGAGCAGCCGCCCAAGGCCGCCACCATAGAGCGCGGCCTCACCTTGGCCGAACGCACCCTGGCGGCGCTGGATGCCAGCGGCGCGCGGGTGGTGATCCTGGCCCGCGCCGGGCAAGACCTGAGCCCGTACGGCCTGCGCTATTCGCACCTGGGCTTTGCCTACCGCCAGCCCGACGGCCAGGGCGGCCACGTATGGCGTGTGCTGCACAAGCTCAACCAGTGCGGCACGCCGGATGCTTTTATCTACCGCCAGGGCCTGGGCGAGTTCTTCATGGACGACCTCTGGCGCTATGAAGCCGCCTGGGCCGTGCCTACGCCCGAGGTCCAAGAGCGACTGCTGGTCTTGCTACAAGACACGCCCCGTGCCGTGCGCCTGCACAGCAAGCCCTACAGCCTGGTCAGCTACGCCTGGGCGACCAAATACCAGCAGTCCAACCAGTGGGCGCTGGAAACCCTGGCCGCCGCCATGGAGCCCAGTGCCGACTCGCGCGAGCGGGCCCAGGCCTGGCTGAAGTTCAAGGGCTACACACCCACCACCCTAAAGATCGGGCCGTTGACCCGGCTGGGTGCGCGCGCCACCAAGGCCAACGTGGCCTTCGACGACCACCCGAACGAAAAGCGCTTCAGCGACCGTATCGAGACCATCACCGTGGATTCGGTGTTCAGCTGGCTGCAACGCACACAGCTGGCGGGCGCGCCCGTACAGTTGGCCTTGTAACAAGGAATTGATATGAGCAAAGCACTGCGTTTGTCCGAAAAGTGGTTCCACCGCGGCCTGTGGCTGGTGGCCTTCATTTTTGCGGGTTTCCTGATCGGCCTGGGCGGCAGCGTGGTGGGCGATCTGCCGCAGGTGGAGCACCAGTTCACCCTGGAAGACTTCATCGACAAGCCGGCGGCCACCGAGGCGCGGGCCGCGGTCAAGGCCGGCCAGCTGGCTGAACGCGATGCCGACACCGCGCTGGAGCAGGCCAGCCTGAAGCTGCAGGTAGCCCAGTCCAATGGAGCGGCTGCCCGCGAAACTTTTGACAACTGGCTGGCCACCCGCCACGCCACCGGCCGCTCCGACCAGGACCCCGAGCTGCTCAGCCGCACCAAGGCGCTGGACCAGCTGAAGGCCGCTGAACGCAGCGCCCAGACCCTGATCGACCAGCAGGAGCAGATTGCGCTGGATGCCCGCCAGTCGGTGCAGGCCGCGCAAACCCGGCTGACAGCGCTGGAAGAATCGGCCCAGACTGGCCTGGACCAGGCACAGCGCAAGCAGGAGCTGCGGGTGTTCGGCTACCGGCTGGCGCTGACCCTGCCGCTGCTGGCCATCGCCGGCTGGCTGTTTGTCAAACAGCGCAAAAGCACCTACTGGCCGTTTGTCTGGGGTTTCATTTACTTCGCTCTGTTCGCCTTCTTTGTCGAACTGGTGCCGTATCTGCCGAGTTACGGCGGCTATGTACGCTATGTGGTCGGCATCGTGCTCACCGTGCTGGTCGGGCGCCAGGCCATCGTGGGGCTGAACCGCTACCTGGAAAAACAGAAGCTCGCCGAAGCCCTGCCCGATGCCCAGCGCCGCGAGGAACTCAGCTACGACGTGGCCCTGGCCCGATTGGCCAAAAGCGTCTGCCCGGGCTGTGAGCGCCCGGTGGACCTGAAGAACGACAGCATCGACTTTTGCCCGCACTGCGGCATTGGCCTGTTTGACCACTGCGCGCCCTGCCATACCCGCAAGAGCGCGTTTGCCAAGTTTTGCCATGCGTGCGGCACCTCGGCGAGCCGGCCGGCGGAGTCTGTGGGAACTTAGCCACAGCTCGGCACGGGCCGGGTGCTGCATTTAAGATACGGGTTATCCCCCATCTGAACCCCGCCCGCGACCCGCACGGGCTGCCCCGCCATGCCTTTGCTTGACCACTTGCGCACCCGCCTGCCCCTGTTCGCCCTGACCGTGGGCTCTTTCGGCATAGGCTCTACCGAATTCGTCATCATGGGCTTGCTGCCCGAGGTGGCGGGCGACCTGAATGTGTCCATCCCCTCGGCCGGCATGCTGGTCACCGGCTACGCCATGGGCGTGGTGGTGGGGGCGCCGCTGATGGCCGTGGCCTTGTCCAAGGCGCCGCGCAAGGGCGCTTTGCTGACCTTGATGGCCATCTTCATGCTGGGCAATCTGCTTTGCGCGCTGGCCCCCAGCTTCGGCCTGATGATGGCCGCGCGGGTGTTCACCGCGTTCGCGCATGCGGCTTTCTTTGGCATGGGCGCGGTGGTGGCCGCCGACCTGGTGCCGCGCGACCAGCGGGCCCAGGCCATGGCGCTGATGTTTGCCGGCCTCACCCTGGCTAATGTGCTGGGCGTGCCCGGCGGTACCGCCCTGGGCCAGGCGCTGGGCTGGCGCTACACCTTTGGCGTGGTGGCGGCCATCGGCCTGGTGGCGCTGGTGGGTCTGGCGGCTTTGTTGCCGCGCATGGCAGCCGTGCCCGGCCCCGGGCTGGCCCAGGAGTTCCGCATGCTGCGCGACCCGCGGGTGCTGCTGGGCATGGCTTTGAGCGGGGTGTCGGCTGCCAGCCTGTTTTCCGTTTTTACCTATATCCGTCCGATTTTGAGCGGCGTGACCCAGGTCAGCGATGACGGTGTCAGCCTGTTCCTGCTGCTGTTCGGCGTGGGCCTGACGGTAGGCAATCTGCTGGGTGGGCGCCTGGCCGACCGGCGGCCGCTGCGCATGCTGGTGGCCATCTTCTTCCTGCTGACCCTGGTGCTGGCGGGCTTCACGCTGACCAGCGCCTACTGGGGCCCGGCGCTGCTGACCCTGTTCGTCTGGGGTGTCATTTCGTTCGCCGCCGTGCCGGCTCTGCAGATCCGCGTGATGGACGCCGCACATGGTTCGCCCACGCTGGCGTCCACGTTGAACCAGGGCGGCTTCAACATCGGCTGCGCAGGCGGTGCCTACCTGGGCGGCCTGGCAATCCAGTCGGGCGTGTCCTATGCGCAGCTGCCCTGGGTGGGTGCGGCGCTGGCGCTGCTGGCGTTTGGCATGACCTTCATCGCCCGGGCCCAGGACCGCAAGCACGGCCGCCAGGCGGGCGCGGCGCGGGATGCCGCGGCTTTTGCCCATTGAGTTTTAGATAAAACAGGCCTCTGGCGCAGGTGGAATCAGCGCAGGCAGCTATCAAATAGATAGTGTTTCTGTGATTGCCAAGCTACCAGGCCAGCTGCAGCGGCCGCCCCTGTGCGGGAAAGACGTGGATGGCTGGCGCGGCGGGGAACACCTCGCTGGGGCCACGTTCGCGCGGGTCCAGAAAATCGCTCAGCACGTCGTCGCGCAGGCGGATGAAGGCCGGGTCGCTGCGATTGCGCGGGTGCGGAAGATCGACCCGCACGGTGCGGCGTATGCGCCCCGGGTGCGGCTGCATCACCACCACCTGGTCGCCCAGGAACACGGCTTCTTCCACGTCGTGGGTCACCAGCAGCATGGTGATCTTTTCCTTCTGCCAGATGCGCTGCAGCTCGCCCTGCAGGCGCGCCCGGGTCAGCGCATCGAGCGCGCCAAACGGCTCGTCCAGCAGCAGCACGCGCGGCCGGTTCACCAGGCCACGGGCGATGGCCACGCGCTGCGCCATGCCGCCGGAGATCTGGTGCGGGTAGGAGTGCTCAAAACCTTCCAGGCCGACCAGGGCCACGTGTTCGGCCACCAGGCCGCGCTTCTGGCCTTCGGTGAACGGCGCGTTGCGCAGGCCCACGGCGATGTTCTGCGCCACGGTGAGCCAGGGGAACAGCCGGTGGTCCTGGAACACGATGCCACGCTCTCGGCCCGTTCCGGTGATGGGTTCACCGTCGAGCAGGATCTGGCCCTCGTAATCGGCATCCAGCCCGAGCACCAGGCGCAGCAGCGTCGACTTGCCGCAGCCGCTGGCGCCGACGATGCTGACGAACTGGCCGCTGGGGATGTGCAGGTCGATGTTCTGCAGCACCTGCAGCGTGCCGCCGGCAGCCTGGGTACTGGCGTAGCGTTTGCCCAGGCCACGGATGTCGAGCTCGTTGGCCACCACGGTCTCTGTCGTCATGTCGTTCTACCTTTGAAAATGCGCCGTTCCAGCACGCGCGCGGATGCGTTCATCAACCAGCCCACCAGGCCGATCACCGCCATGCCGAAGATCACCAGGTCCATCTGGAAATGCTCGCTGCCTTCGATCAGCAGATTGCCGACGCCGCGGCCCGATACCAGCAAGTATTCGGCGCCGATGGTGGCCAGCCAGGAATAGATCAGCGCCAGATAGACGCCGGTGAAGATTGATGGGATCGCCGAGGGCAACACCACCTGCGTGACCGTCTGCCAGCGGGTGTAGCCGTAGACGCGGGCCACTTCCAGCAAGCTGGCCGGCGTGTTGCGGATGCCGGCCGCCGTGTTGACCACCACCGGCACCAGCGCGGCCAGCGACAGGAACACCACCTTGGCCACGTCGCCCAGGCCAAACCACACCGATATCAGCGGAATCCAGGCGAACAGCGAGATCTGCTTGAAGGTGTTGAAGCTCGGCCCAACCAGGCGGTTGAAGCGCGGCCACAGGCCGAGCAGCGCGCCGAGTACCAGGCCCGAGGCTGTGCCGATGAAGAAGCCGGTCAGCTCGCGCGCCAGGCTGGCGCTGAGCGCGCGCCAGAGCCGGCCGCTGCTGACCATCTCCCAGGCGGTGTCCAGCACCTTGCCGGGCGAGACCAGCAGGGCGGAATTCACCAGGTCGAGCCTGGAGGCCAGCCACCACAGCGCGAGCGCGGCCACCGGCAGCACCAGGCCGCGCCAGCGCTGGCTGCCGGGCACGGCCAGCGGTACGACGGTGGCGAGTTCGGCCTTGTCGAGTGTGCCGGCCATTAGTGCGCTCCCTCGGTGCTGGTCGCGCGGCTGCCGATGAAGCGGCGCTCGGCCAGGTCCAGCAGCCGGTCGATCGCATAGCCGATGGCGCCGACCACGATCACCGCGGCCATCACCAGGTCCAGCTGGAACAGCTGCCGGCCGTAGACGATCAAATAGCCCAGGCCTTCGCTCGACGCCACCAGCTCGACCACCACCAGCGACAGCCAGGCCTTGGTGAAGCCGAGGCGGATGCCGGTGAACAGCGTGGGCACGGCGGTCGGCAGCACGATCTCCAGCACCTGCTGGCGCCGGGTGTAGCCGTAGACCTCGCCCACTTCGCGCAGGTTCACCGGGGCTTGCCGAAAGCCCTGCAAGGTGTTCAGTGCCACCGGAACCAGCGCGGCCTTGGCGATGAGTATGTATTTCAGCGGCTCGCCTATGCCCACCAGCAGCAGCACAAACGGCAGCCAGGCCAGCACCGGAATCTGCACCAGCGCATTGAAGCTGGGCAGCACATAGGCTTCGACGCTGCGCGACAGGCCCATGGCCGTGCCCAGTGCCAGGCCGATCAGGCTGCCGACTGCAAAGCCGACCAGCACGCGCTGCATGCTGGCCGACACATGCAGCCACAGGTCGCCGCTGGCGGCCAGGTCTTGCAGCGTCTCCAGCACGAATAGCGGAGGTGGCAGCACCTGGGCAGAGATCCAGCCCTGGGCCGCGCCCAGCGTCCACAGGGCCAGCAGGACCAGCGGCAGCCAGAGTGACTCCAGTACCGTGGCACTGCGACGCACGATGCGTTGCACTTTGGGGCGCGCGGCTGGCGGGTGCTCGGCCGGGACCGGCAGGGTGGCGGTGGCGTCAGCGGACATGGGCGTCTGTGCTTACTTCGAGGCCACCGTGGCCGCGCCGGCCTTGGGCTTGCCCTTGGCATCGAATACGGTCCAGCGGTTTTCCAGGCCCTGCTTCTTCAGCGCGGCCTTCAGGTAGCGGGTGTCGAACCAGCCGTCCACCGGCACTTCGCGGCGTATCAGCTTGAGCTTGACTGCGTCGCTAACCACGGCCTTGTAGCGGCCGATGATGAAGTCGTCGACCAGGGGCGAGTTGCGCACCGCCAGGTCCTGCTTGTCGAACTCGGCTTCCCATGACGCCACCGGCGTGCCGCTGCGCGCCCACAGCTTGAACAAATCGGCCCGGTTCTTCTCGTCCGAGGCCCAGTCGGCGGCGCGCACGAACACATCCACCACACGCTGCACCTCGGCCGGGTTGTCCTTCTCGAAGTCCTCGCGCACCAGCAGCGATGCCTGGCGGGTATAGGCCGGGTCCTGGCCCTGGGTGGAATAGACCACCTTGGCCAGGCCCTGGTCGCGCACCTTGAACCATTCGTAGCCGCCAAAGGCCGCGTCCACACCGTTCGACACCACAGCCGCCTGGGCGCTGCCCACGTCCAGGTTCACCGCCTTCAGATCGCGCTCCGTCAGGCCATTGGCCGCCAGCACATTGTTGGCCACCAGGTGGCCGTTGGTGCCGCGGAAGATCGATACCTTTTTGTCCTTCAGGTCCTTGATGCCGCGGATCTCCGACTGCGGTGGCGTCACCACATACAGGTTGTTGCGCGCGCCGCTGACCAGCAGCAGCTTGGTTTTCAGGCCGTTGGCGCGGCCTATCACCTGGGGCAGGTCGCCCTGGTAGGCAAAGTCGATCTGCTTGTTCGATAGCGCTTCATTCACCGCCGGGCCCGCGCCTTTGAAGAACAGCCATTCGACCTGCACACCCGAACCCTTGAACTCTTCCTCCAGCCACTGGTTGCCGCGCACCACGCCGCCGGGCGAACCGCCCCAGTTGACCGGGTCGCCGCCACCGGCAGTGGCCACGCCGATGCGTATCACCTGCGGCGCGGCCTGCAGCGAGAAGGATGCGATGGACAGCGCCAGGCCGGCGGTGGCCAGGCTGATGCGGCGGATTTTGGAGAATTTTGGGGACATGGTGGTACCTTGAAAATGGAATAGAGAACCGCTCAGACCTTGCCGCGTACTTTGTCGGCGATGTCTGTGCCTTCGAAGAAGCGCGGATTGGCTTCGGTATAGAACTTGTAGGGGTTGCCGAAGGTGAAGGCCTTGAAGTCGGCGGCGGAGATCACGCCTTGCTCCACCAGGTCCCAGCTTTCGGCCAGCGGCTCGGTCAGGTCCGGCACGTCCCAGTGGCCAATGTCGGACGACCAGATGGCGTTGATCTTCACGCCCAGCGGGTGCACCTTGTGGTTGAAGGCCGCGGCCACGGTGCGGTCGTCGGCCTCGGAGCCGAAGAAGAAGTTGTTCACCCAGCGGTCGCGGATGTCTTCCACGCTTTCGATGCCGGCGGCCTTGAAGTCGTCCAGCTCGTCATCCACCGGGTCGCGGCTGTGCGGCAGGGCAGAGATGCCCAGGCTGTCACGCAGCAGCGTGTCACGGTTGATGGCTTTGCCCTTGGTCAGGTCCTGGCCGTAGCGTTCGAACAGCGACTCCAGCAGCTCGATGTCGGCATGTGCCGGGTTGTAGTTCTGGACTGCATGGCGATTGCGCTTTTCCCAGCGGTCCACCAGGTGCGTGTAGACGTGCGAGCCCCAGTCGGCGCCGCCTTCCAGCAGGCCCACGCGCAGGCCGGGGAAGCGCTTGGTCACGCCGCCGAAGAACAGCGCCTTGGCAAAAGCCTGCGAGCCGTCGGCGAAGTGGCCTACGTGGTTGAACATGTAGTTGCTGGTCGACTGCCGGCCGGTCCAACCCTGGCTGCCGTAGTGGGTGGTCACCGGTACGCCCAGCTCGACCACCTTGGCCCAGAACGGGTCGTAGTCGTGCTCGCTGTCGATGCCGAAGAAGTCGGTGTAGGTGGCGTGCTTGGCCACCTCGGGGTGCGCGTCCTTCGGGTACAGCGCGGCCACGGAAGGGATGGGCCGGCGCACGCCGCCGGGGATGTTGATGACCTTCAGGCCCAGGGTGTTCACCGCGAATTCCAGCTCTTCGATGGCCTCTTTCGGCGTGTGCATGGGGATGCCGGCCACGGGTGTCAGGCGGTGCGCGTGCTTGCGGTACTGGTCGGCGTGGAAGTGGTTGATCGCGCGGTGCAGCGGTTGGCGGAATTCGGTGCCGGCGGCGGCCGGCGACAGCACGTCGTTGGGGAACAGCACCGAGTAGTCAGCGCCTTGCTCGGCCAGGCGCTCGGCCAGCAGATCAGGCAGGGTGTAGGTGGCCAGGTCCAGCGTGTTGCGGGTGACGCGGGCCCACCAGGGGGCGCGCAGCGTGCGGTTGTGCTGACGCTCTTCGGCAGTCTGTTGGTACCAGTCCTTGCCGGCCGCGCTCTTGGTGGCGAAGCGGCCGCCCAGCGCCTTGCGCAGCGCATCGACCAGGGCCGTGCCGCCGTAGTGCTGCACATAGTCTTCCAGCGCCGGCGCGAAGTCGTTGACGTGCACATCGGTGTCGATCACCGGGTGGTCCAGCCGCGCCTTGACGGCAGCGGAACGCGAGGCTTGGGCGGTGTACAGGCGGTCGTTCATCAGAATTCTCCGTGGGGTGCAATGCAGATCGGCCTTTCAATGTAGGAGCCGATGGCATGCAGGCCAACGAAGGATTCCGTGTTACCTAAGACGGAATTTTTCTGTGCAAGAACCGATCATGGGTTTTTGCCCCCGTGCGTGTGCAGCACGGGGATGTATCAATGGGTTAGATGAAAGAGGGCTCTAGCGCATATGTTGATTGCGTTAATAGCTATTTAATAAATAGCATTCGCTAGGGCCCAATCCGCGTGAGAACGCCATCTTGGTAGCGCACCCGTTTACCTCGCCATCGGGTGTCCACATCGGGTACCACGGAGGAGGGTTTGCGCAACTCTCGCAGCAAGGTAGCGCCGTGCGACAAGCGGCCACCCATGCGCACGACCACGGCGCGGGCCTTTTGGTAGTCCGCATAGCGGCCTGGGTCCAGTGTTTCCTCTAGCAGGATGTCTTTGCCCAATATGCCTTCCACCGTGCCCGGATAGATCACAAAGCGGGTCGCCTGTTCGGTGCCACTATGACCGTCTTGCCAAAAACTGCCGTCTTGCGTGCGGGCGTGGGGGTGGGGCGCGAACCAGTTGGCGCGGTCGGCTGTGGGCATGGCGTGGTGTAGCCTGAAAAAGATGCGCATCAGGTTATCCCGATACCATTCGCGCACCTGCACGTAGTACCCGCGCATGCCAGGTAGGCCCAACTGGTGCGCGGCGCGCACGTGTGTGGGCCATTGGGGGAATGACTGCAATGGCAGCGCCAGAGCGGGCGGGCGGGGTGTCGCCGGATCGGTTTCCCAGGGTAGGCGGTGCGGCGCATCGTGCAGGTCTTGGTACACAGTGTCTGGTCGACCGAACCAATCGCCACTGCTGCTCGCGAGGGCCGTGGCAATGCATAAATTGCCCTGCACAACAAACACATAAAAGCGCACAAACCAGTCGGCGAGCAACTGGCCATCCGCGCCCGTTGCCGTCAGCTGGTCCAGTTCCTGGTTGAAACGGCGCAGCCCTGGCTCCAGCGCCCGCAGGCTTTTTCGGCTTTGCGCTTGCATGCGGGCAAACAGCGGCAGCGACCGCAGTAGCCGCACCGGACGTAGCGGTATGGATGGTGTGGAGCTGCCGACTTCGCTGGAGTAGCGCTGCGCCGGCAACCCCCAGTCGGCTAGCCGGGCCAAAAACAGGTCGTTGTTGATGTACGAGGCATCGCCAAACAGGGCAGTGAAGGGCTCGTTGTCCTGCAGCACCCGCGCATCCCAGCGGGCCATGACGGCGGGGATGCTGGTGGCGGCGCGGCGCTGGGCGTATTCGACCAGGCGGCTGGGTTGCGGTGGCAGGATTTCAGCGATGTTGGCGGCGGTCAGATGTCGGCACCAGCCGTAGTGGCTGATGGGGCGGTATTGCAGCAGCCATAGCTGTTGGCCGTCCCATGCCCATTCCACGTCGCCGTGTACGTAGTGGAAGCTGCGCAGCACCGATTGCAGAAAGGTCCACAGGGCCTGGGCTGTCAGGCCCTGGGTGGTTTGGAAGGCGCCGTCGGCCCAGGCCGGGCCCATGCGCGAGAGGATGGCCCGCCGGGGCGTGCCATAGCCGTCGGCCAAGGTCTCCAGATGGCCTTGCACCCATTCCACTTCCACCGCCAGATGGCGCACAAAAGCGATGCCGGAGACCTGGGGGGCGATATAGCGCTGCACCACGACTTCCTCCACGCCGTGGGCACGCAGTGCGTCAATGTGGGCTGGCACCTGGGTGGCTGGCAGACGGAGGTAGGTGGTGCTCAGGCCGGCATTGGCGGCATCGGCCTGGTCCTCGTAAGCGCTGGACGAGCGCACGGCCCAGAGCGCGCCGGGTGGGGTGGCCAGCAGCACTGGCAACCGCGGATCGGTTGGCTCGGTCACCGTGACGCATGGCGGCACCGGGAGACCCGCCAGCTCCGCCAGGCGCAGCCGCCCGCCCTTGCTGTGCGCCACAAAGCCCGGTTGACGGGACTCCAGCCACGCGGTGAATGCGCTGGGTTCATCGATCCAGGGGTAGTGGCCCCAGTCCGGCTGGATGTGGACCGTCAGCTGCGCCCGCGCCAGCACGGCAGACCAGGCCGCCGCATGGTCCTGGGCCAGCACCGCGTCGTGCCCGCCCCATACCAGCTCGATCGGATCGGTGATCCATTCCAGCAAGGGCAGGGCGGTGTCGGCCTTGACCAGGTCCCAGTAGGGGATGAAGGCCCGGCAGCGGCGGTAACCATTGCCTATGCGCTGGTACTGGGCGGGTGTCCAGCGCTGCGCTGAGAACTTGCGGGCAAACCAGGCGGGACGGTGCGATAGCAGGCCGTGCACGAGCTTGCGCAGCGGCAGCGGTGCCATCAATGCCGGTAGCGTGCGTTGCCACAGAAAAACGCCAACGGGCGCCAGCAGCACGGTGCGCGCAAAGTGCCCCGGCCGGCGCTGCAAGGCATGCAGTACGACCAGCGCGTTGACGCCCACGGCCAGGATGCTGTGGCCGGGGACGGTGGCGGCCAGCAGCGCTTCCGCATAGGCGGACAAATCCGCGCACGGCGGCTGCGGGTTGTCGCCGAAGCCGGGTAGCTCCAGGGGCTCGGCACGGTGGTGCCGGAAGTGGGGCCTGGCGTCATCCCACCAGTCGGCCGCGCCGCCGTTGCCGGCGAGCAAATACAGAAGAGGTTGTGGCATCAGGCAAGGTCGCGCAATGCGCTGGTCAGTGTGGGGTAGCGGAAGGCAAAGGCGGTGCTGGCCAGACGGGCTGGAACCACCCGTTGGCCATCCACAAACAGCTCGGCCATTTCTCCGGCCAGCCAGCGGATGGGGGCTGCGGGAATGTGGAACCACACGGGCCGGCCCAGGATCTGCCCGGCCGTGGCGGCAAACGCGGATTGGTTGACTGGCTCGGGGGCGACTGCGTTGTAGGTGCCGTGCATGGCGGTATCGCCCAGCGCGGCGGCGACCAGTGCCAGCACGTCGTCGCGGTGTATCCAGCTGACCGCTTGCCGGCCGCTGCCCAAACGTCCGCCAAAGCCCAGGCGGTAGGGCATCAGCAGCGGCGCCAGTGCGCCACCGGGGCCAAAAACCACACCCAGACGCAGTACCACCTGGCGCATATCGGACGTAACGGCGGACTGGGCGGCGGCCTCCCAGCGGGAACACAGCTCGGCCATGAAGCCTTGGCCTTTGGGGCTCTCCTCGGTCAGGTTTTCGCTGGCATCGCGCGCACCGTAGTAGCCGATGGCCGAGGCCTGTATTCACACCGTGGGCTGGTGCTGCGCCTGTGCCAGCCAATCCGCCAGCGCCTGGGTGGTGCCGATGCGGCTGGCCAACAGCTGCTGCTGGCGGTGAGCAGACCAGCGTGGACCCGCAACCGGCGCGCCCGCCAGGTTGATGACGGCGTCGAAGGCTTCTGTCGGGTCCAGTGCGCCCAGTGACCGTATGCAGCGCGCCCGTCCGTCGAACAGGTAGGCGGCCCGCAAGGGGTCGCGCGCCCAGATGGTTACGTTGTGGCCTGCGTCCAGCAATTGGGCCACCAGTGCTTCGCCGATGAAGCCGGTGCCGCCGGTCACCAGCACGCGCTGGTGCGCCAAATTGCTGAAAGGGTTGCTGGGCGTGGGCTGGTGTGCCATGCGCCAAGTCGCCAGGCCATCGCGCACGCCCGAGGCCGCTACACCGGCGGCAAGCAGCGTCAGCACCCAGCCGCGCCAGCCGAAATCGATACCCACCAAGGCGCTCGGCAATGCCGACCATTGCAGCAGTTGCATCCCGTACAAGCCGAACAATGCGCCGCCGTTGATGGCCAGCACCGTGTGCAGCACGCGCTCGCTGGCGGGCAGCTTGCGGCTGCGGTCCTCGACCACAAAGTCCCACAGCGTAAGCAGCACTTCAACCGCCACCACGCCTGCCACCACGAATGCCCAGGCGCCGTGAAAAGCCAGGTGGGCGATGCCGGCGAACAGCAGGCCGTACAGCACGGCCCGGGTGGCGTGGATCGACAGCTCCAGCCGGGCGCTGCGCCGATGGGGGAGATCGACCGTCAATTCATGGTGGTAGAGGGTGTCAAAAGCGCCCATCAGGCCCTGCGCGATCAACAGGTTCAAAGCCCATTGCAGATAAGGAGCTTCATGCATGTTTTGTTTTCTCAGTAGTCCGGTCGTGGCGGTACAGCCAGACCAGGGGTGGCAACATGCTGGCCAGTGCAAAGCCATCTGCCCACACGTGCGGCCAGACCTGGGCTTGCAGGGAAATCAGCATGTCTTGTGGGGCCCAGATGACCAGGCCGGCGATCAGCCAGCCCCAGGCGCTGGAGTTTTTCTGCGTGTCGCCGATGCGGATCAAGGCCCACATCCATAGCGACAGGCATTGCACGGTGGCGCCAAACAGGGCCAACCACCACACTTGCTGGGCACGCGCCGGGACGGGTGCCAGGCCGCTCCAAAAAGCGGTTTCGATACCCTGGTGGTAACTGTTGAATAGCGCGAAATTGGCGACCCACGGCAGCAGCGCACCGACCAGAAAATGAACCAGCGCCGCCGCGTACATCCAGCGCACCACCCAGGTCCGCGTGGTGGAAATTGAGGTTTTAGGCATGGGGTTCAGAGGGGTAGAAATGGATGGCCGGTGCGGCACACGCCGGCGTCGCAGGCTGGTACGGCCTGGTAGCCCAGCAGCCGCGAGAAGCGGTAGCGGTTGCGGGCAAAACCGCGGTACAGCGAAGCCAGCAAGGGCCGTAATGCCCGTACGCGCAGCGGCGACACCAGCCAGCCGCGCCCGACCAGGCTGTAGGCCGCCAGCAGGCTGTCGATGCCGACCAGCACCTGCCCGTCCGCCGTTCGGCTATACAGCTCGGTGTTGAGTGCGGCCATGTCCACGCCCAGCTGCGCGGGGTCGAAGCCGTCTTCGGCGATGTCGATGAATGCCAGGCGGCCGGCGCTGTCCCAGCGGCGCAACCGCCCCATTTCCGCCGTGCAGAATGGGCATTGCCCGTCGAAGTACAGCCGCAGTGCGGGTGCGTTCATGGCTTGGCATCCTTGCTGTCGGAACCTAAAAATTGCGCCACCGTGCCGCCCATCTTCAACAGGCGCTTCAGCGTGGCGGGGGGCAGGTGCTTGAAGTCGTCATAGGCGCGCATCAGCATTTCCATGAACTCCAGCATCGCGGCCATCTTGGCGTGGGTGGCGGTATCCAGCGCGGGGTCGTCTTTGGCACCATCGGCGCATTCGCGCAGCAGCGCCAGCGTGGGGTCGAGTTCGCGCTTTTTGCGCTCATCCATCACCACGCGGAAGATGTCCCAGATGTCCTGGTGGGCTACGAAGTGGTCGCGGCGGTCCGCAACTGCGTGGGTTACGCGGACCAGGCCCCAGCCCTGCAGTTCTTTCAGGCTGTTGCTGACATTCGAGCGGGCCACGTTCAGCGTGTCGGCAATGTCTTCGGCATTCAGCGGCTGGTTGCTGCAGAACAGCAGGGCGTGGATCTGGGCGACCGTGCGGTTGACGCCCCATCGGGTGCCCATTTCGCCCCAGTGGAGAACGAATTTCTGGGTGGTGGGGCTGAGTTCCATGTGGTTTCTCTAATTTCTGTTGTTGCAGAAATTAGAGAATAGAACGCGATATCTGTCAATGCATCGGTAAAAGATTTAACCGGTAATTTTGATGGCAGTGGCTCTAATGCCGGTGAAGTAAGCGGCAGAAGCTATTGAAAATATAGCTAATACTGGCTTCTTCACGAACTGCATCCTTGCAAATCAGGGAATGCCATTCCTGATTTGCAAGGTAAACCTAGACCCCACGCGCCCGATCCGCCTTGAACTGCGCGCGGAACGCGCCAAACGTGCCTGTGTCCAGCGCCGCGCGCATCTCCGACATCAGGTTCAGGAAGTAATGCAGGTTGTGGATGCTGGCCAGCATGGGGCCGAGCATTTCGGCGCAGCGGTCCAAGTGGTGCAGGTAGGCGCGGCTGAAGCCGTCGCGGCCGCCATTGGCATAAGACACGCCCGAGGTGCCGGCGCAAGCGTGGCAGGTGCAGGTGACGTCCAGCGGCTGCTCATCCGTCTTGTGGCGGGCGTTGCGGATCTTCAGGTCGCCATAGCGGGTGAACAGCGTGCCGTTGCGCGCGTTGCGGGTGGGCATCACGCAGTCGAACATGTCCACGCCTTCGGCCACGCCCTGCACCAGGTCTTCGGGCGTGCCGACTCCCATCAGGTAGCGCGGCTTGTGGGCCGGCAGCTTGTGCGGCGTGTGGGCCATGATGCGCAGCATCTCGTCCTTGGGCTCGCCGACACTGACGCCGCCGACCGCGTAGCCGGGGAAGTCCATCTCGACCAGCTGGTCCAGCGACTCTTGCCGCAGGTTCTCGAACATGCCGCCCTGGACGATGCCGAACAGTGCGTTCGGGTTCTGCAGTTTGGCGAACTCGGCCTGGCAGCGCTTGGCCCAGCGCAGGCTGAGCTCCATGGAGTTGCGGGCTTCGCGCTCGGTGGTGATGTGGCCCTTGGTGTCGTAGGGCGTGCATTCGTCGAACTGCATCACGATGTCGGAGTTCAGCGTGGTCTGGATCTGCATGCTGATTTCGGGCGTGAGGAACAGCTTGTCGCCGTTGACGGGCGACGAGAACTTCACGCCTTCTTCGCTGATCTTGCGCATCTCACCCAGGCTCCAGACCTGGAAGCCACCGCTGTCGGTGAGGATGGGCTTGTTCCACTTCTCGAACTGGTGCAGTCCGCCGAACTGGGCCATTACGTCCAGGCCCGGGCGCATCCACAGGTGGAAGGTGTTGCCCAGGATGATTTGCGCGCCCATTTCTTCCAGGCTGCGCGGCATCACGCCTTTGACGGTGCCGTAGGTGCCCACGGGCATGAAGATCGGGGTCTGCACCACGCCGTGGTTCAGCGTCAGCGTGCCGCGGCGCGCATGGCTGCCAGCGTAGCTGCCGTCGGCGGAAGGGGCGTCGGTGGCAAGTAGGTCAAATTTCAACATGGTCAGGCAGTCTTTCGCTGGAGCAGCATGGCGTCGCCATAGCTGAAGAAACGGTATTGGTTGGCGATGGCGTGGCGGTACAGGTCCATGATGTGCTCGTAGCCGGCAAACGCGCTGACCAGCATCATCAGGCTGGACTTGGGCAAATGGAAGTTGGTCACCAGCAGGTCCACATGCTGGAACGCAAAGCCCGGCGTGATGAAGATGCGCGTGTCGCCGCTGGCCACGCCCGACTGGGCCCAGGACTCCAGCGTGCGCACGGTGGTGGTGCCGACGGCGACCACGCGGCCACCACGGGCTTTGCAGGCGGCTATCGCCTGCTGGGTGGCGGCGGGCACCTCGTACCACTCGCTGTGCATCTGGTGCTCGGCGATGTTCTCGGTCTTCACCGGCTGGAAGGTGCCGGCGCCCACGTGCAGGGTCACGCTGGCGCGCTGCACGCCCTGGGCTTCCAGCTGTGCCAGCAGGGCGTCGTCAAAGTGCAGGGCGGCGGTGGGCGCGGCCACGGCGCCGGGTGCGCGAGCGAACACGGTCTGGTAGCGCTGCGCGTCCTCGGCCGAATCGGTATGCGTGATGTAGGGCGGCAGCGGCACATGGCCGTGGCGCTCCATCAGCGTGTAGGGGTCGTCGCCCGCGTCGTTGCTGAGTACGAAGCGGAACAGCGTGCCGTCGGCATCCGGCCAGCGGCCGAGCAGGGTGGCGCGGAAGCCACCGTCGCCTACTAGGTTGATGGTGGCGCCGGGCTCGGGCTTTTTGCTGACCCGCATATGGGCGGCAACCTGGTTGCCGGTGAGCACGCGCTCGACCAGCAGCTCGACCTTGCCGCCGCTGGCTTTCTCGCCAAACAGCCGGGCTTTGAGCACCTTGGTGTCGTTGAAGACCAGTAAATCGCCGGCCTTTAGCAGGCTGGGCAGGTCACGGAAGATGCGGTCCTGGGCCGCTGGGCCAGTGCCGTCCAGCAGGCGGGAGCTGCTGCGTTCGGGGGCCGGGTGCTGGGCAATCAAGGCCTCGGGCAGGGTGAAGTCGAAATCGCTGAGGGTGTAGGGTCGCATGTAACTTGAGGGCTGGACAAGCCCATACCAAGAGTTTTGAAAAAAGCTGTGGATTGTCCCATGCGGGAGGGAAAGCGGAGCCGCATCATGCAAAGTGGGTATATACCGGCGTCTGCTGCGGCCTGGATTCTTGTGGATACAGCAGAATGGGTTTTGCGGGTGTAAAGTGGGTAAAACCATTGGCATGCGAACAGCATGCACCGTGGCAGGAGGTCAACGCATATGCATGTCCCCACGCGAAACTGGTCGAATCGGCTCGACTTTCTGTGGCTTATTGCGGCCGTGTCTCGGGATCTGAGGCCTGGGCTTTTATCCGCCGTTGCCAGCTTGGCTGCCAGCTCTTCCAGCACATTGCATGGATGGGAATGCCGTGTCCGTTAATTTGCCCCTTGATACCTATCGTTTCTTGCTGGAGCAGGTGCAGGCTGCGATTTTCGTCGTGCAAGAACATTGCCTGGTTTACGTCAATCCGAACTTGAAGCAATTGTTCGGCTACCTGCCGGAAGACGACCTTTATGGCATGGAGGCGGCGGAACTCACGGCTCCTGATTACCGCGACTATGTGCGTCAACAGGTTCAGGCGCGGGTGGAAGGTGTGCCAGGGCATGTGTATGAAATCGAATGCATACGCAAAGATGGCACGCAGTTTTCTGCGCAGGTTCGGGGTGTTCGCATTGAGCTTCCCAATGGCGTGGCCGATCTGGTCACCTTGCATGACGTCAGTGACATCAAGCGCGCGACCCGAATGGCCCAGTCGCGGGCCCAACTGTTGAACAACGCAGAAGAACTGGCCCGTATCGGGTCGGCAGAAATGGATCTGGCGACCGGAGCCATGACTTTGTCGTCCGGCATGTTCAATATCTTTGGCGAAACCCCCAGCGATGCGACCGTGACGCGGGAATGGCTGCTGTCCCGCGTGCCGGTGGCCGATAGGCCCTATGTGCAGGCCATCAGCGAAGGTGTGTCGCCCGGGGAGATTCTGGAGTTCCAGCACCGCATCATGCATACCGATGGCAGCTTGCGCACGGTGCTGCACCGGGGCCTGGCCGAGGCGGATGCCCAGGGCCAGGTCGTGCGCTCGGTCACCATCCTGCAGGACATCACGGAACAACGTGCAGCCGAGCAACGCCTGGATACTTTGGCCAACACCGATGAAATCACCGGGCTGCGCAACCGCAATGCGCTGAGCGAAAAGTTGGATACCGTGTTGCGCGAAGCCCAACGCAAGGAAGTCCAGGTGGCCGTTATCGGCATACAGATCGGCCAATTGAAGCTGGTCAGCGAATCCTTGGGCAAGGTGGGCGGGAATCTTCTATTGGCGGCCGTGGCCGGTCGCTTGCAGGAGAGCCTGGATAGCAATGACATGCTGGCGCATTTCGGCAACGGCGAATTCACGGTGCTGTTGGCACGCGACGAGCCCATGGACGAGGCACTGGCGCGGCAGCTCGCGGCGGCATGGATGGACGCGCTGGGTGTGCCCTTGATGGTGGGCGATAACGAGATCAAGGTGACCTGCGGCATGGGGATCGCGCTGTTCCCCCAGCATGGGCAGGAGCCCGAAGAGTTGCTCCACCATGTCCAGGCCGCGACCTACCATGCAGACGCGCTGGGCAGCAACCAGATCTGTGTTTTCAGTGTCGACATGCAGTCCAAAGCTGTGACCCGGCTGGCGCTGGAATCCGGCCTACGGCGCGCCCTGGAGCGCAATGAATTCGAGCTGTATTACCAGCCCAAGCTGGACCTGGTGAGTGGTGCGGTGGTGGGCGCCGAGGCCTTGCTGCAATGGCATGCGTCAGGGCAGCCGCTGGGTGCGCGTACCGCCTTCCTGGACGTGGCAGAGGAAACCGGCTTGATCGTGCCCATAGGCGAGTGGGTGCTGCGCAGCCTGTGCGAACAGTCGCTGGCCTGGCAGCGGCTAGGCCTGGCACCGGGCCGGGTGGCGATGAACCTGTCGGCCCGGCAGCTGCTGCAGCCTGACATCGTCCAGCGTATCCAGACGATCCTGGCGGAAACCGGGCTGGAGTCGCGCTACCTGGGCCTGGAGATCACCGAGGGCGTGCTGCTGGGTGAGCGCGCCCATGTGACGCGGGTCCTCGGCGAGCTGAAGGCCATGGGCATCGAGATCTCGCTGGAGGACTTTGGTACCGGCTACTCCAACCTGAGTTATCTGCGGACCCTGCCGATCGACGTGGTCAAGGTGGACCGCTCGTTTGTGCACGATGTGACGGCGGCATCGCAGGACGTTTCCATCACCCGGGCCATCATCACCATGGCCCACAGCCTGCAGATGAAGGTGCTGGCCGAAGGCGTGGAGACCGAGGGTCAGCTGGCGCTGCTGATCGCCAACCACTGCGACCAGATGCAAGGGCATTATTTCAGCACCTCCATCCCGGCGGACGCGATGGCCGAGGTGTTGCGCCAAGGCCGGCAGCTGCCCGAGCATCTGCTGCTGCGGCGCACCCACCAGCGCACCTTGCTGCTGGTGGACGACGAGGACAACATCGTGGCCTCGCTCAAGCGCCTGCTGCGCCGCGACGGCTACAACGTGGTAACTGCCAACAGCGGCGCCCAAGGCTTGCAGCGCCTGGCCGAGCATGCGGTGGATGTGATCGTTTCCGATCAGCGCATGCCCGGCATGACCGGGGTGGAGTTTCTGCGCCGGGCCAAGGAGCTGTACCCCGAAACTGTGCGCATGGTCTTGTCGGGTTATACCGAGCTGCAGTCCATCACCGATGCCATCAACGAAGGCGCGATCTACAAATTCTTGACCAAGCCCTGGGACGATGAGCGTCTGCGCGGGCATATTGCGGAGGCTTTCTCGCACAAGGAAATGGCCGACGAGAACAGCCGGCTGGGCCGCGCGGTGATCGTGGCCAACCAGGAGCTGAGTGCGGTGAACGAGCGCCTGCAAACCCTGCTGGCCGAGCAGCGCGAGCAGATCAGCCGGGAGTCCAACAGCCTGGTGGTGGCGCGCGAGGTGCTGGACCTGATCCCAACAGCCATCGTCGGCCTGGACCTGGCAGGCATGGTGGCTTTTGTGAATGCCGACGCAGAGGCCTTGTTTGGCAGTGCGGCGCTGCTGCTGGGGCGTGATGCCGATGAAGTGCTGTCCCCTGCGCTGCTGCAGGTCTGGCGCCAGGCGGATGGCACTTACTACGACCTGCAGTTTGCTGCGCAGGCCTACCGCGTGGTCTGCCGCGTGATCGGCGAGGAGTCCCATTCCCGGGGCAAGTTGCTGGTGTTGACTCCTGCAGGCCCCGGCCTGTCTGTGGTGTAGGCCATGCATAAAACCACGGTTGCCATCGAGGACGTGCTGGATGCAGCGGTGCTGGCCGAGCCGGTGCTGGACGTGCACCAGCAGGTGCTGCTGTCTGCGGGTACGCTGCTCACGCCGGCCAGGCTGGACAGCCTGCGGCAACGGGGTGTTACCAGCCTGGTGGTTGTGGCCGCCGCGCCGGATGCCTCGGAGTTGTTGGCGCAGCAAGCGCACACCGACGAGCGTTTGCAATACCTGTTTCGGCATGCGCTGCAAGCCGGCCAGGTCAACCCCTTGCTGCATATGGTGGCACGCTATCGGCAGGGAGCTAGCCCATGACCAGCTTGTCTACCCAGGAGATTCTGCGCAGCGCGCGCGATCTGCCGGCCTTACCGGCGATCGTGATGGAGCTGATCCAGTGCATGGGCGATCCGCATGCCAATATGGAGCAGCTGGCGGTGAAGATTTCGCACGACCAGGCCTTGGCGTCCAAGACCTTGCGGCTGGCCAATTCCTCGTTTTACGGCTTGTCGCGCCAGGTGACTTCGATTGCCGAAGCGACCACGATTCTCGGGCTGCGCACCTTGCGCAGCATCGCCACGGCCGCCGGCCTGGTGGGCGGCTTTCCGCGGCCGGAGGGATCGAGTTTTGACTTCGCCGCGTTCTGGCGCCATTCCATCGGTACCGCCTTGTGCGCCCGCTCTGTAGCGCAGGCGGCGCGGCTGGACGAGGACGCCGCGTTTACCTTGGGCCTGCTGCACGACATCGGGCGGCTGGTGCTGGCCACGCACTACAGCGCCCAATACGGTGCGGCCATGGCCTACCGGCGCGAGCAGGACTGCCTGAACCTGGCGGCCGAGCAGCACATTCTGGGTACCGACCACACCGTGGTCGGCGGGCTGATTGCCGAGCACTGGAACTTTTCGCCGACCATCGTGGCCGCGATCGTCGGGCACCACCACCCACCCGAGACGCCGGAGAAAAGCCTGACCGATGTGGTCCACGTGGCCGACAACATCGCGCATGCGATGGACTTGTCGCACCAGGACGGCGACATGGTGCCGGCGCTGTCCCTGCCGGCCTGGTCCCGGCTGGGGCTGGGCGAAAGTGCTTATGCCCAGGTGTTCCATGCCACCGAGCAGCAGTACGAGTCCGTCTGCCAGATCCTTTTAACGTAGGAGCCATGCCTTGAACACGACAAGCAATCCCGCTGCATCCACCGCACCGGATGTGGGCGAAAGCCTCACCGGCGACCAGGTGAAGGAGCTGCTGCGTGCCAACGAGGAGCTGAAGCAGCTCAACGCACGGCTCTCGGATGCCCAAGACAAGCTGATGCAGTCCGAAAAACTGGCCTCCATCGGCCAGTTGGCGGCGGGCGTGGCGCACGAGATCAACAACCCCATCGGCTTCATCTTCTCCAACTTCGGCACGCTGGAGCGCTACCTTGACGACCTGTTCCAGATGCTGTCGGCCTACGAGCAGGCCGAACCCGCGCTGGCTGGCACCCCGGTAGGCGCACAGCTCAAAGCCCTGCGCGAGAAAGTGGAGCTGGATTTCCTGAAGGAAGACATCCCCTCGCTGATGAACGAGTCCAAGGACGGCATCACCCGGGTGCGCAACATCGTGCAGAACCTGAAGGACTTCTCGCGCGTGGACACCTCGCAGGAATGGGTGTCGGCCGACCTGCACCACGGCATTTCGTCCACCCTGAACATCGTCAACAACGAGATCAAGTACAAGGCCGACGTGGTGAAAGAGTTTGGCGAAATCCCGGACATCGAATGCCTGCCGTCCGAACTCAACCAGGTGTTCATGAACCTGCTGGTCAACGCAGCCCATTCCATCCAGGCCGAGCGGGGCCTGATCACCATCCGCACCGGCACCGAAGGCGATACGGTATGGGTTGATGTAGAAGACAACGGCGGCGGTATCGCCAAAGAGAACCTGGGCCGGATTTTTGACCCCTTCTTCACCACCAAGGCGGTGGGCAAGGGCACGGGCCTGGGCTTGTCGCTGTCGTATGGCATCGTCAAAAAGCATTTTGGCCAGATCGATGTGTTCAGCGAAGTCGGTGTGGGCACCCGTTTCCGGGTGAGCCTGCCGGTGCAACACCCCAAAGAGGACTGAGCCGTGGCATCTATGTTGGACAGCGAAGTACCTGCACCCTTGGCCGATGGCCTGGCTGCCGAGCCGCCGGCCGCCCACGTATACCGCGTCATGTGCGTGGACGACGAGCCGAACATCGTGGCCGCCTTGCGCCGCTTGTTCCGGGGTACCGGCTACAGCGTGGTCACCGCCACCAGCGGCGCTGAGGCCCTGGAGCTGATGGCGCAGCAGCCGGTGGATCTGCTGATCTCGGACATGCGCATGCCCGGCATGGACGGCGCCCAGCTGCTGGAGCAGGTGCGCTCGCGCTGGCCCGACACGGTGCGGGTGCTGCTCACCGGCTATGCCGACATCAAGTCGACGATTGCCGCCATCAACAGCGGCGAGGTGTACCGCTACATCACCAAACCCTGGGACGACGCCGAGATTCTGGGTACCGCCCGGCAGGTTTTCGAGCGCCAGGCCCTGGAGCGCGAGAAGCACCGCTTGGAGGCCTTGCTCCAGGTCAAGAACGCCGAGCTGCTGGCGCTCAATAGCAGCCTGGAAGAGAAAGTGCAGGCCCGTACCAGCGAGCTGTCGCTGCTGACGCAAAAGTTGAAGAAGAACTACCTGACCTCGATCAAGGTCTTCTCCAACCTGATGGAGTGGCGCGGCGGCAGTTTGTCGGGCCACGCGCGGCGGGTGGTGGATCTCACGCGCCGCACCGGGCGCTCCATGGGCCTGGTCGAGGCAGAGCAGCAAGACCTCTTCATTGCCAGCCTGATGCACGACATCGGCCAGATCAGTTTGTCCGACCACATCCTCGCGCGGCCGGTAGGCCGGCTGACCGAGGACGAGCTGGTGCTGTACCGCAAGCATCCGGTGCTGGGCGAGCAGGCATTGATGCCGCTGGAGGACATGCAAGGTGTGGCGGCCCTGATCCGCTCGCACCATGAACGCCACGATGGCCATGGCTACCCGGACGGCCTGGTGGGCGATGCCATCCCTGTGGGCGCGCGGATTCTGGCTGTGGCTGACACCTATGACGACTTGCTGCATGGGCATCTGAGTTCCGGCAATCTGGGCGCCGCCGATGCGCGGGCCATGATTGCGCGCGGGCGCGGCACGCAGTTCCACCCCGAGGTGGTGGATGTTTTCTTGCAGGTGCTGCTCGAAGCCGCCGTCGCGGTAGAGGCCCCGTCGGTGATGACCGACATCAAGGACCTGCGCTCCGGCATGGCGCTGGCCACCGACCTGGTGTCCGCCGAAGGGGTGGTGCTGCTGGCGGCCGACCATGTGCTGTCGGCCGACCTGATCCGGCGCATACAGCTGCGCGAGGGCCGCGAGGGCATGCCCTTGAAGCTACCGATCAAAAAATCGTCTTGGAGGCCATGATGCAACGTATCTTGCTGCTGGATGATGAGGACCATGTGCTGTCGGCGCTCAAGCGCGTGCTGCGCTCGAGTTTTGGGGCTGCGTTGGTGGTCGAAACCACCGTTGACCCTGAGGTCGCGCTGGCCCGGCTCAAGCAGGTGCCGTTTGACGTGGTGGTTTCCGACTACCGCATGCCTTTGATCACCGGCACCGAGTTTCTGGGTCTGGTGCGCTACATCCAGCCGCAGGCCGTGCGGATGATTCTCAGCGCCACCTCGGATTTCGAAACCCTGATGCGGGCCGTCAACGATGTGGAAATCTTTCGCTACGTCATGAAGCCCTGGGACGAGAAGGATTTCACCGACCACATCCGCCAGGCGTTGGAACGCGCTGCCCATCTGCGGCACCAGAGCGAGATGGCCGATGTCGGGCGGCAGCAGTTTGGCAGTGTGACCGCGGCCGAGCTGGAGGCGCGCCGCCTGGAAGCCATGGAGCCCGGCATCACCCGGGTGGCCTGGGGGCCGGACGGCGAGGTGCTGGAGCCGCCGCCGGACAAGTCCTGAGCGTGCGTCAGGCGAGCGGCGCCATGCCCGACCATAGCTCGTTCAGGTCCGGGAAGCGCCAGGTTTCCGGGTCTTCGCGCCCTATGATCTTCTCCTTGCAGCCCGTGGCAGCCAGGTCGATCACCTGGGGTGGGATGCGCATGTCGGCTTTGGTCGAGAAAAACACCTTGACCAGGGGCTTGAGCAGGGTGGCGGCATTCTGCTCGACGACCACGCCAATGCGCCCCGACGTCAGCCGCACCAGCGAACCCGTGGGGTAGATGCCCAGGCTTTTCACAAAGGCCTGGAACACCTGGGCGTCCAGATGGCCGTTGGTCCATTCGGCCATGCGCTTCAGGGATTCGGCCGGGTCCCAGCCCTTCTTATACGGCCGGTTGGAGGTGATGGCGTCGTAGACATCGCAGACCGCGCCCATCTTGGCGTAGAGGCTGATTTCTTCGTCTTTTTGCCGCTGCGGGTAGCCGGTGCCATCGGTTTTCTCGTGGTGGTGCAGCACCACGTCCAGCACGATGGGGTCCAGCACCTGGCCTTCGACCAGCAGCTTGTGGCCTTGCGCGGGGTGTGACTGGATGATGGCAAATTCAGCATCGGTCAGCTTGCCGGGCTTGTTCAGCACCTCCATGGGCATCATGGCCTTGCCCAGGTCGTGCAGCAGGCCGGCCAGCCCCATGGAGCGGGTCTGGGCCTCGTCC
Source organism: Rhodoferax sp. OV413 (assembly GCF_900104385.1). GTDB lineage: Bacteria > Pseudomonadota > Gammaproteobacteria > Burkholderiales > Burkholderiaceae_C > Rhodoferax_B. The sequence goes on from NZ_FNJA01000006.1 coordinate 59,144, forward strand.
AGCTCGAGGCGGCGCGCCAGCGCCACCATCAGTGCGCATACCGCCACCGAATGCATGTAGGTGTAGTCGTCGGCGGTCTTGAGGCGGGCCAGGTTGATCATGGCTTCGTGGTTGCGCAGCATCGAATCCGAGATCTCCTGCACCATGTGCGAGGCCAGCTCGGTATCCACGGTCTTGCCCATGCGCGCTTCCTGCAGCATGGTCATGATCGCCCGCTTGGACTTGACGCAAATCTCCGCGGCGCGCTTGTATTCGGCTGCCAGCGAGGTGGGTTGGGTGTCGGAGGGCACGGCCTCGGCGGCGTGCACTTCCTGCTGCACGGCGGCCAGCGACTCGGTTTGTGCCAGGGCCGGGGTGTCGGCAGCCAGGTCCTTGCCCTTGCTGGTGTCGATCCAGACCTCCTGGATGCTGCTGGCCAGAATCAGCGCTATGTCCTGGGGGTCGGTCAGCACAAAGTGGTTGCGCCAGAACGGGTGCTCCATCCAGGGGCCGCAAAAACCGTCGATATGCATGCCCAAAGTGAGCTGTTGAACGTGGATTCGTTTAAGCATGTTGCGCTGCGTTAAATAGAGCAAGCCTGGGCGGGCCAAATGCACGTTAGTACAAGTTTTTACATAGTATGACGTAGGAAGCCGCGTTTACCGCCGCTAAATGTGGCGAATCAGGGGGCTTTCTGCCCCGTGCTGGCGGATCGGCACAACAAGGCAAAATCCGCCCCCATGGCCGCACCTCCGCCCAAGCTCAACCCCGCCCAGAAAGCCCTGCTCAAAATGGGTTTGCGGCGCGACATCGACCTGGCCCTGCATCTGCCGTTGCGCTACGAGGACGAAACCCGCATCACCCGCCTGGCCGATGCGCGCGAGGGCGAAACCGTGCAGATCGAGGCCTTGGTGACGCACAGCGAGGTCACGCTGCACGGCCGCCGCCAGCTGGTGGTGACGGTAGACGACGGCAGCGACACCTGCCAGCTGCGTTTCTTCAGCTTCTATCCCTCGCACCAGAAGACCCTGGCCGTGGGGGCGCGGCTGCGGGTGCGTGGCGAGGTCAAGGGCGGTTTCCTGGGCCGGCAGATGCTGCACCCGGTGTTCAAGCTGGCCGGTGGCGACTTGCCGACGGCGCTGACCCCGGTGTATCCCAGCGTCGCCGGGCTGCCCCAGGCCTATCTGCGTCGCGCCGTGCTGGGCGGCCTGCAGCGCGCCCCGCTGAGCGAAACCCTGCCGCCCGGCTACCCGCCCTACAACCCCGCATATTTAGATAAAACCGGGCTGCAGCGCAATTACAGCCTGCGCGAGGCGCTATCTTTTTTGCACCACCCCGCGCCCAATGTGTCGCTGGCCGCGCTGGAAGACCGCAGCCACCCGGCCTGGCAGCGGCTGAAGGCCGAGGAACTGCTGGCCCAGCAGCTGTCGCAGCTGCAGGCCAAGCGCGAGCGCGACCGGCTGCAGGCCCCGCCCCTGGTCGCGCTCCCCGGCGCCAGCCTGCGCGAGGGCCTGCTGGCCGCGCTGCCGTTCGCGCTGACGGCGGCGCAAGAGAGGGTTGGCCAGGAGATCGCCGCCGACCTGGCCTTGCCGATTCCCATGAACCGCCTGCTGCAGGGCGATGTGGGCTCCGGCAAAACCGTGGTCGCCGCACTGGCCGCCTGCACCGCCATCGACGCCGGCTGGCAGTGCGCGCTGATGGCGCCCACCGAAATCCTGGCCGACCAGCATTTCCGCAAACTGGTCGGCTGGCTGGAGCCATTGCTGGCGCCGCTAGGCAAATGCGTGGCCTGGCTCACCGGCAGCCAGAAGACCAAGCAGCGCCGCGAGATGCTGGAGAAGATCGCCAGCGGCGAGGCCGCGTTGGTGGTCGGCACGCACGCGGTGATCCAGGAGAAAGTGGTGTTCCAAAACCTGGCGCTGGCCTTGATCGACGAGCAGCACCGCTTTGGTGTGGCCCAGCGGCTGGCGCTGCGCAGCAAGCTGGTCGATGGCGCGCTGGAGCCGCATCTGCTGATGATGACGGCCACGCCGATTCCGCGCACCCTGGCCATGAGCTACTACGCCGACCTCGACGTATCCACCATCGACGAGCTGCCGCCGGGACGCACACCCATCGTCACCAAGGTCATCAACGACGCCCGGCGGGACGAGGTGATAGAGCGCATCCGCGCCCAGATCGACGAGGGCCGGCAGATTTACTGGGTCTGCCCGCTGATCGAGGAAAGCGAGGCGCTGGACCTGGTCAACGCCACCCAAACCCATGCCGACCTGAGCGAAGCCCTGCCCGGCGTGCTGATTGGCCTGCTGCATTCGCGCATGGCAGTGGCCGAGAAAAAGGCGGTGATGGGCTTGTTCACCGACGGCGTGATGGGTGTGCTGGTCAGCACCACGGTGATCGAGGTCGGGGTCGACGTGCCGAATGCCTCGCTGATGGTGATCGAGCATGCCGAGCGCTTTGGCCTGAGCCAGCTGCACCAGCTGCGCGGCCGGGTGGGCCGTGGCGCGGCGGCCTCGGCCTGCGTGCTGCTGTACTCCACCGGCGATGCACCGCGGCTGGGCGAGATCGCCCGGGCCCGGCTGAAGGCCATGGCCGAGACCAACGACGGCTTCGAGATCGCCCGCCGCGACCTGGAGATCCGCGGCCCGGGTGAGTTTTTGGGCGCGCGCCAGTCGGGTGCGCCGCTGCTGCGCTTTGCCGATCTGGAGACCGATACCGAGCTGCTGGAATGGGCGCGCGAACTGGCGCCGCAGATGCTGGACCGCTACCCGGCGCTGGCCGAGCAGCATGTACTGCGTTGGTTGGGCGGCAAAGCCGAGTACCTGAAAGCCTAGGGCCTACCAGCTGCTGGGCTCGAAGCCCGACCACAGCGGGTTCAGGTCGGGGAACTTCCAGACCTGCGGGTCTTCGCGGTTGGTGATCTTTTCCTTGCACTCGGGCAGGGCCAGGTTGATCAGCACCGGCGGGATGCGCATGTCGGACTTGGTGGAGAAGAACACCTTGACCACCGGCTTCAGCAGCGCGCGCGGGTTCTGCGCGGTGACCACGCCGATGCGCCCCGACGACAGCCGCACCAGCGAGCCCGTGGGGTAGATGCCCACGCTTTTCACGAATGCCTGGAACACCTGGGCGTCCAGGTGGCCGCTGGTCCAGCCGGCCATCTTGCGCATGGCTTCCGACGGGTCCCAGCCTTTTTTGTACGGCCGGTCGGAGGTGATGGCGTCGTACACATCGCAGATCGCACCCATGCGGGCGAACAGGCTGATGTCCTCGCCCTTCAGGCCGGCGGGGTAGCCTGTGCCATCGGTCTTCTCGTGGTGGTGCAGCACGATGTCCAGCACCATGGCGTCGAGCGTGGGGTCGTCGACCAGCATGTCGTAGCCCTGCACCGGGTGGGCTTTGATGATGTCGAACTCGGCGTCGGTCAGCTTGGCCGGTTTGTTCAGCACCTCGGTCGGCGTCAAGGCCTTGCCCAGGTCGTGCAGCAGGCCGCCCATGCCGGCGATCTTGGTTTGATCTGCGTCCAGCTGCAGCTGCAAGGCCAGCGAAACCATCAGCGCGGACACCGCCACCGAGTGCATATAGGTGTAGTTGTCGGCGGTTTTGAGCCGGGCCAGGCTGATCATCGCGTCGGGGTTGCGCTGCACCGAGTCCGAGATTTCCTGCACCAGCAGATTGGCCAGCTCGGTGTTCACCGGCTGGCCCGCGCGCGCCGAGTCGAACATGGCCATCACCGCCTGCTTGGACTTGGCGCAGATGCGGCTGGCCCGCGCGTATTCGACCGCAGCGGTGGTCGGGGTGGTGTCGCGCGCCGGGGCTTCGACCTGCAGAATCTCCTGCGCAATCGCCTCGGCCGAGGTGGTCTGGGCCAGGGGCTCGACACCTGGCGGCACATCCAGGCCCTTGGTGGTGTCGATCCACACTTCCAGCACGCTGCTGGCCAGCACGCGCTCAATATCCTTGGGGTCGCTGAGTACGAAGTGGTTGCGCCAGAACGGATGGTCCATCCAGGGGGCGCAGAACCCGTCGATGTGCATCCCGAGGGTGAGCTGTTGAACGCTGATTCGTTTAAGCATGGGGTGGGAGGCAAAGGACCAGGGCGTAGTATGGCCCAGGAAGCTACGTTCGCTTACACATCCAACGGCGCAGGCCTGCGTACTTTAGATGAAAAAAGCCGCTGCCGCACATCCCACCTGCGTAAAGCGCTATGGTTTTTGAGGTTCTTGGGGTGGCATAAGCGCTGCCAGGCCGGTAAGAATGGTCTGCACCAGCTCCGCGTGGATCTCGGCCCGGGGCCGGCCGCCACCGTCTTCGCACACCGGGTCGAACTCGCCTTCTTCGGCCAGCAGGGCGGCCCCGTTCGGCTTGCACACCCCCAGAAAGCTGAAATGGGTGGCATCGGGCACGAAGGCATAGCGGCTTGCCGGCACCAAGGGCGCAAGCCGGGTTGCATCTACCGCCAGCGGTAGCTGGCCGGGCCGGCCCAGGTTGATGAACTGCACCGGCACGCCCATGCTGCGCAGGCTGGCCGCATCGAAGGCCTGGGCCAGGCCCGGGTCCACGGCCACCACGGCGCGGATCCGCGGGTCCACGTGCAATTGTTCAAAGCGGCTGGCGTCTACGCGCTGCAGATCGACCCCGCCGCGCGCGAACCACGGGCATTCGTTGATCACCGTGCCCGGCGGCACCGGCGTGGCGCAGTAGCGTATGTAGTCGGCCAAGCGGACCTGGGCGCCGGCCAGTGCCAGGGCGGTGTAGCCGCCTAGCGAAAAGCCCAGCACGGCGATGCGCTGCGGCGCAATCCGGGCCTGCCAGTCGGGGTGGGCTAGCAGGGCGCTGGTGACGGCCGACAGGTCGGCCGGCCGCTGCCAGATCTGCACTGTGGTGGCCGGCGTGGAGTCGCCGGTGGTGCTGCCGAGGTGGTTCGGCGCCGCCACGATATAGCCCTGCTGTGCGAGTTGTGTGGCGAGCCAGCCCAGGCCGATGGCATTGCCGCCCGAGCCGTGCGATAGCAGCAGCAGCGGATGCCGGCCCGGCGCCGGCAGTGCATCCCAGCGCGCCGGGCTGCCGTAGAAAAGCCGATTGGCGCCCACCATCTGAGTCCGACCGCCAGCTTCGGCCGGGTACCAGAGCACGACCTGCAGCGGGCTGCCGCGGTGCGCAGCCGGCAGCAGCAGCTGCTGGATGCCGGGGCCGTCTTGCGCCCAGGCGCTGGTGGTGGATACGCAAAGGCTGGCCAGAGCCAGAAAAATAGAGCAAAGCAAGCGCATGGAAACTCCTGTGTCAAAAATACGCCGGATGGCGGGAAAGGCATGGCCGAGAATGCCGACTCCCGCGCGCCTTGGCGCCCTGCAACCGGATACAGGCCGTCCTCGAACACGATCCAGGCCCTTGTCTCGCTCCTTTGTCGCGCTTTCTATCTGCTGGTATTGCCCATGTTTTTCATTCCGCTTCCCTTCATCGTGGCCCTGGTGCTGGTGTTCTTGCTTGCGCAGATGACCTGGCGCCAGGGCGTGGTGGTGCTGGCCAACCAGCGCTTCCGCCTGCTGCTGGGCGGCTACGCGCTGCTGTCGGTGCTGGTGGGCCTGCGCTGGGGCTACGGCATCAAGCTGCTGCTGCCGCTGCAGGCCACGCTGGCGGTCAGCCTCGCGCCCTGGGCCCTGCGCTGCTACCAGACCCTGGCGCAGGACGCCGCGGCCTCGCCCTGGCAGAAGCTGCACGCGCTGCCGGCGCTGGGCGTGCTGGCGATGATCGCCTGGTGGCCGCAGGCCATCGATGCGGCCGTGGTGCTGGTCTACCTGGGCTACGGCCTGGCCATACTGCGGCTGGCGCGGCGCGGGCCGGATGCGCTGGGGGTGGCGCGGCTCGACCAGGCGCCGCTGGTGCACCGCATGCTGCAGGCGACCGCGGTGTCGCTGCTGCTGTCGGCGCTGGTCGATGCGTTTATCGCCTGGGACATGGTGAGTACCGGTGGCCGCTACAGCGCGCTGTTGCTGGGCAGCTTCGAGCTGTTCTTGCTGTTGCTCTGGGGCTACGCGGCCTCGGTGGCAGCAGACAGCCTGCCCGACCAGGCCACGCCGCCGGCCGAGGCGGTTGAAGCAGTTGTGGAAGCCGCACCCGCCGCCCCACTGGCCGACGACCAGCGCACCGTGGCCGTGCTGCAGCAGCTGCTGCAGGACCAGCGCCTGTACCTGGAGCCGGACCTGAGCCTGATCCGCCTGGCGCGCAAGAGCGGCATCCCGGCGCGGCAGATTTCGGCCGCCATCAACCGGGTCGAGGGCAAGAACGTCTCGCAGTACGTCAACGACTTCCGTATCCAGCACGCCTGTGATCTGCTGCGCAGCAGCCCGCAGACCGTGGCCGAGGCCATGCTGGCCAGCGGCTTCCAGACCAAGTCGAATTTCCAGCGCGAGTTCCGCCGCGTTACCGGCACCACGCCGGCCCTGTGGCGGCAGCAGGGGGCGGGTTAAGAGAGTGGCGGGGATTGTGTCCACCGGAAACATCTGCCCCTCGCGCAACAGCATCCGCTAGGTAGACAATACGCCCATGACCCTCACTGAGCTGAAATACATCGTCGCCGTGGCCCGCGAGAAGCACTTTGGCAAAGCCGCCGAGGCCTGCTTTGTGTCGCAGCCCACCTTGTCGGTGGCCATCAAGAAGCTGGAAGAAGAGCTGGACTGCAAACTGTTCGAGCGCAGCGCCAACGAAGTCTCCATCACCCCGCTGGGCGAAGAAATCGTGCGCCAGGCGCAAAGCGTGCTGGAGCAGGCCGCCAGCATCAAGGAAATTGCCCAGCGCGGCAAAGACCCGCTGGGCGGCGCGCTGCGCCTGGGCATCATCTACACGATTGCGCCCTACCTGCTGCCCGACCTGGTCAAGCAGGTGATCAGCCGCACGCCGCAGATGCCGCTGATGCTGCAAGAGAACTTCACCGTCAAGCTGTTGGAAATGCTGCGCATGGGCGAGATCGACTGCGCCATCATGGCCGAGCCCTTCCCCGACACCGGCCTGGCCGTGGCCGCGCTCTACGACGAGCCCTTCATGGTCGCCGTGCCGACCTCGCATGCGCTGGCTTCGCAGGCCAGCGTCACCTCGGAACAGCTGAAGAACGAAACCCTGCTGCTGCTCGGCAACGGCCACTGCTTCCGCGACCATGTGCTCGAGGTGTGCCCCGAATTCGCGCGCTTCTCCAGCGGCGCCGAGGGCATACGCAAGAGCTTTGAAGGCTCGTCGCTGGAAACCATCAAGCACATGGTGGCCGCCGGCATGGGCATCACCCTGGTGCCGCAGCTCAGCGTGCCCAAATCTGCGCTGGCGGCCAAGCCGAAGCGCGGCCGCGACGATGACCCCTATGTGCGCTACCTGCCGTTCGACGGCGAGCCACCGATGCGCCGCGTGGTGCTGGCCTGGCGCCGCAGCTTTACCCGTTACGAGGCGATTGCCGCACTGCGCAACGCCATCTATGCCTGCGAACTGCCGGGCGTGAAACGCTTATCTTGAAAACGATGGAGAACCCTGTGGAATTTGCGCAAGCCGGCATTCTGGAATCTGTACCCGCCCATGGGCGCTATCTTTTCTTCTCGGTCACCGCCCAGGCCACGCCCGCGGTGCTGGGTTTCAGCCTGCAACGTCTGGCAGCGCTGGCCGACGGCCAGGCGGTAGTGGTCGGCCTGGGGGCGACGCTGGTGCAGACCCTGGAGGCTCGCGTGCCCGGCCTGCGCAGCATGCCCGACTTCTCCGGCCACGGCGTCCACGTGCCCAGCACCCCGCTGGCGCTGTGGTGCTGGCTGCGCGGCACAGCCCAGGGCGAGCTGGTGCTGCAGGCCCGCGCCATCGAAAAAGCCCTGGCCCCGGCCTTCCACCTGGACCGGGTGCTCGACGGCTTTCGCCACGGCGAGCCGGCGGCCGAGCATGGCCGGGACCTGACCGGCTTTGAAGACGGCACCGAAAACCCCGAGGGCGCCGAGGCCGTCGCTGCCGCACTGCAAGAGGACGGCTCCAGCTTCGTCGCCATCCAGCAGTGGGTGCACAACCTGGATGCTTTCGACGCACTCGGTACGGACGGTCAAAACAACGCCATGGGCCGGCGCATGTCCGACAACGAGGAGCTGGACGACGCGCCGATTTCCGCCCACGTGAAGCGCACCGCGCAAGAGAGCTTCAGCCCCGAAGCCTTTGTGCTGCGCCGCTCCATGCCCTGGGCCGTGGGCCACCAGTGCGGCCTGTTCTTCGTGGCCTTTGGCGCCACCCTGGATGCGTTCGAAGCCCAGATGCGCCGCATGGCCGGGCAGGAGGACGGCGTGGTCGATGCCACCTTCAGCTTCTCCAAGCCGGTCACCGGCGCCTACCTGTGGTGCCCGCCGGTGCTGCAGGGCAAGCTGGACTTGCGGCAACTCGGCCTGTAAGTTTTTACTACATAAATCATAGCTGCTGGCGCAGGCTCTACCTGCGCTAGTGGCCTGTTTGGCTATGAAATCTGTGCGTCTTTACCTGCAACTGATCCGCTGGGACCGGCCGGCCGGCTGGCTGCTGCTGCTTTGGCCCACGCTCAGCGCGCTGTGGGTGGCGGCCGGCGGCTTTCCGGGCTGGCATTTGTTGCTGGTGTTCACGCTCGGCACCATCCTGATGCGCAGCGCCGGCTGCTGCGTCAACGACGTGGCCGACCGCGAGTTCGACAAGCACGTGAAGCGCACGGCCCAGCGCCCGGTGACCAGCGGCGCGCTGTCGGTGGGGGCTGCACTGCGCTTTGGCGCGCTGCTGGCGATTGCCGCGTTTGCGCTGGTGCTGACCACCAATGCCGTCACCGTGGTCTGGTCGTTTGCCGCGCTGGCCGTGGCCCTGGTGTATCCGTATGCCAAGCGCTACGTGTCCATGCCGCAGGCCGTGTTGGGTGTGGCCTTCAGCTTCGGCATTCCTATGGCCTTCTCTGCCGTGCGGGGCGGCCCCGCCTGGCAGGTGTTCAGCGCCGCCGGCTGGGCGGGCTTCAGCCTGGCCGCCTGGTGGCAGAGCGTGCCGCCGTTGGCTTGGCTGCTGTTGCTGGGCAACCTGTTCTGGGTGCTGGCTTACGACACCGAATACGCGATGGTCGACCGCGACGACGACCTGAAGATCGGCATGAAGACATCGGCCATCACCCTGGGCCGCTTCGACGTGGTGGGCGTCATGGCCTTCTATGCGATTTACTTGCTGATTTGGCTGCTGGCGCTTGAACCATATGTGCAAGGCGCTATTTTTTACGTAGCAATCGGGGTGGCGGCGCTGCAGGCGCTGTGGCACTGGACCCTGATCCGCAACCGCCAGCGCGACGGTTGTTTCAAAGCCTTCCGCCTGAACCACTGGGTCGGGTTTGCGGTGTTTGTCGGCGTGGCCGGCGGCAGCTACGCTTTCGGCTGAGCTTTCTTCTTCGGCTTCGTTTTTGGCTTGGGTTCGGGCAGCGCGTGGGCCGTGACCTGCACCAGCTGGCACAGCCAGGTCGCGTCTTCCCACTGGTCGGCGGTGATGCGCCAATGCGGCCGAGCGCCAGGGAAGGGCGCGCCCTCTACGGCCTCGCCGATCAGGCGCTGGCCGGCATCGGTGGGCTTGAGGAACAGCTGGTTGTCGCACAGCAGCGCCACCGGCTTGCCCGCCAGGTAGACGCAGTATTCGCCAAACATGCGGCGCACCGACGCGGCACCGGTGGCGGCCAGTTGGTCGAGCAGAAATTCGGCGGTGCTGGGGTGGGTGGCCATGTTTACTCCAATGCCGGCATTGTGCTGCCCAGCTCGGCCTTGCGCTTGGCGCGCCACTGTTGCGGTGTAGCGCCGAACTGCTGGCGGAAGGTCTGGATGAAATAGCTGGGGGTGGCAAAGCCGCAGGCCCAGGCCACCTCTTTGCCCACAAGGTCGGTCTCTGCCAGCAGATGCGCGGCCCGCGCCATGCGCTGGCGGTTGATGTGGGCGATCAAATGCCCGCCGGTGGTCTGGCTGAACACGTGCGACAAATATTCGGGCGTGCACCCGGCCTGCGCGGCCAGCGCGGTGACGTTGAGCGCGTGGTCGCCCAGCTGGTTGTTGACCCACATGCGCACCCGGGCCACCAGCGGTGGCTCGGGCTGGGTGCGGGGCGCGGCATCGTCCAGCACCCGCAGCACGCCCGCGCAGGCGCTGGCCAGCAGGGCGCGCATCTGCAGGCGCGCACAGGCATCTTCGGCATCGCTGCCCAACGCAGCGGCGTCGGCCAGCCAGTCGTGGATGCGGGCAGCGTGCGGATGCTGGCGCGATTCCAGGTGGTCGACGCCGGGGCGGCCGGGTGTGGTCTCGGACGCCAGGTGGCAGGTGAGGGCGGTGCCGTCGGCATAGACCACCAGGTTGCTAAAAGTGCCCGAGATGGTCTCGGCATGCAGCATGCGCGGCGGCATCAGCAGGGCTTCGCCCGCGCCCAGCGCCAGCGGGCCGTGCGGCATCGTGAACTGGGTGCTGCCGCTGATTTGCAGGAACAGCTCGGGCACCAGGTGGAAGTGGCCCTCGCCGCGCAGGCTGCCGGCACTGCTGGCATCGGGGCCGCCGCAGGCGCGCACCGGCAGGCTGTCGGCCAGCAGGCTGGCCATGCTGTGGCGCAGATGCGCGCGCATGCGCAGGGCTTTTTCGGCACTGTTGCGGGCGGTTTCTGCCTCCAGGGCCTGCAGGCCCCGGCGCTCTGGTTTTTGTTGCATATACCAGGCATTAAAACCGGTTGCATCCGGCTATGCCAGAGGCAGTTAACCGTATTTACCCTTGGATGGGCGTTTTAACCTATCCCAGTTTTATTGCATAGCTTGCAGTTTTTTGGCAGTGGATTCGCTGGTGGTCAGCGCGGGCGGCTCCTAAACTTTCGGCAACCCAACAACCCCGAGAGAAGGAAGCGCAATGGCCCCAGCATGGTGGAAAAGCAGCGTGGTGTACCAGATCTACCCACGCAGTTTTTGCGACAGCAATGGCGACGGCATCGGCGATCTGCGCGGCATCACCAGCAAGCTGGATTACCTGCAGACCTTGGGGGTCGACGTGGTCTGGCTGTCGCCGATCTACCAGTCGCCCAACGACGATGGTGGCTACGACATCAGCGACTACCGGGCCATTGCGCCCGAGTTCGGCAGCATGGCCGACTTCGACCAGATGCTGGCGCAGATGCACCAGCGCGGCATCCGGCTGGTGATGGACCTGGTGGTGAACCACACCTCGGACGAACACCTGTGGTTCACCGAGGCCTGTCAATCCAAAGACAACCCCTACCGCGACTACTACATCTGGCGCGCCCCGGCGGCCGATGGCGGCCCACCCACGAATTGGGAGGCCGCGTTCTCCGGCTCGGCCTGGGAATTCCACGCGCCTACCGGCGAGTACTACCTGCATATGTTTTCCAAAAAACAGCCCGAGCTGAACTGGGAGAACCCGCAGGTGCGCGCCGAGGTGCATGGCCTGATGCGCTTCTGGCTGGACAAGGGCGTGGACGGTTTCCGCATGGATGTCATCAACATGATTTCCAAGACCTACGCGGCCGACGGCGGCCTGCAGAACGCGCCAGTGTTGCGGCCGGGCTTTTTGCAGCCCGCGTTCACCCTGGTCACCAACGGGCCGCGGCTGCTGGAGTTCTTGCAGGAAATGCGGCGCGAGGTGCTGGACCACTACGACATCATCACCGTCGGCGAAGCGCCCTGCACCACCATCCGCCAGGGCGTGGAGATCACCCACGAAGAGACCGGCGCGCTCAACATGCTGTTCCAGTTCGAGCACATGGACCTGGACGCCGTGCCCGGCCACGGCGAGGGCAAATGGGCGCTGAAGACGCTGGACCTGCGCGATCTGAAAGCCAGTCTCACGCGCTGGCAGGACGGCCTGGCCGGCCAGGGCTGGAACAGCCTGTACCTGGGCAACCACGACCAGCCGCGGCCGGTATCGCGCTTTGGTAACGACAGCACTTACCGCGTCGAATCCGCAAAGATGCTGGCCACCTTGCTGCACGGCATGCAGGGCACGCCCTACGTGTACCAGGGCGAAGAGCTGGGCATGACCAACAAGCCCTATGCGTCCGAGGCCGACTGCTACGACCTGGAGTCGATCAACATGTTCCGCACGGCCACGCAGGAGCGCGGTGTGCCGCCCGAGGTGGCCCTGCAAGCTATCCGCACCAAGGGCCGCGACAACGCCCGCACCCCCATGCAGTGGAACGCCAATGCCCATGCCGGCTTTACCACCGGCACGCCCTGGCAGCCGGTGAACCCCAACTACCCGCAGATACACAGCCAGGCGGCCTTGCTCGACACGAACTCGGTCTTCCACTACTACCGCCAGCTGATTGCCTTGCGCAAGGCCCAGCCGGTGCTGGTGCATGGCCGCTACGAGTTGCTGCTGGCCGACCACCATGAGGTCTACGCCTACCTGCGCACCCTGGGTGGCGAACGCTGGCTGGTGCTGTGCAACTTCTACGGCGGCACGCCGGTGCTGGACCTGCCGTACCAGGTGGCGCAGCGGGTGATTGCCAACTACCCGGCGGCAGGCAGCAGTCTGCACAACATGGTTTTGCGGCCTTTTGAAGCCGCGATATTTCGGTTGGAGTGAGTGGTTTTGAATAACTTTCAGGAGACAAAAATGAAATTGCAAAAGATGGTTTGGATGGGTGTGTGGGCATTCGGCGCGGCCAGCGCGCAGGCGGCGGGGGTGACTCTCACCATGTCCTGCAATTCGAGCGAGCAGGAGATCCAGTACTGCAAAAAAATGGCTGCCGAGTGGGGCGCCAAAACCGGCAACACGCTGGAGCTGCTGAGCATTCCGCAGTCGTCCAGCGACATCCTGGGCCTGTTCCGGCAGATGCTGGCCGGCAAGTCCGACAAGCTCGACGTGATGCAGATCGACGTGGTCTGGCCCGGCATTCTGAAAGACCAGCTGCTCGACCTCAAGCCCTATACCAACGGCGTGGAAAAGAACCATTTCCCGGCCATGGTGGCCAACAACACCGTGGGCGGCAAGCTGCTGGCCATGCCCTGGCTGACCGACGCCGGCGTGATGTTCTACCGCAAGGACTTGCTGGCCAAATACGGCGAAAAGCCGCCTACCACCTGGGCCGAGCTGACCGCCACCGCCAAGAAGGTGATGGACGCCGAGCGCAAGGCCGGCAATGCCGCCATGCAGGGCTTTGTGTTCCAGGCCAAGGCCTATGAGGGCCTGAGCTGCACCGGGCTGGAATGGGTGGCCAGCTTCGGCGGCGGCACCATCATTGACCGCACGGGCAAAACCACCATCAACAACCCCCAGGCCGCCAAGGCGCTGGACATGGCGGCCGGCTGGATCGGCACCATCGCGCCCCAGGGCGTGCTGAACTACGCCGAAGAAGAGGCGCGCGGCGTGTTCCAGAGCGGCAACGCCGTGTTCATGCGCAACTGGCCGTATGCCTGGGCGCTGGGCAACGGGGCCGACAGCGGCGTCAAGGGCAAAATCGGGGTCATCACCATGCCCAAGGGCGACGGCGCGGACAGCAGCGGCGCAGCCGCGCTGGGCGGCTGGCAAATGGCGGTCAGCAAATATTCCAAACACCCCAAGGAAGCGGCGGACCTGGTGCTGTACCTGACCAGCGAGGCAGTGCAAAAAGAGCGCGCCATCACCCTGGCCTCCAACCCCACCATCCCCAAGCTGTACCAGGACAAGGACATCCTGGCCGCCAATCCGTTCTACGGCGATTTGTTCGAGACGCTGAAGGTCGCCGTGCCCCGGCCGGCCACGGTGACCGGGGCCAAATACAACGAGGTTTCGGCCGCTTTCTGGAACGCCACGCACGAGGTGCTGTCGGGCAAGTCCACGGGCACGGCCAGCGTCAAGAAGCTGGAAGGCAAGATCGATGCGATCCGCCGCGGGCCCAGCTGGTAGCTCCTGAAAAGATAGCTGCCTGCGCAGTATCTATCTGCGCTAGAGGCAGTTTTTACTCTTAGGGTTTCAGTAGCTGCGTCAGGCCGGCGTCGGTCAGCAGCTGTATGCCTTGCTCTTGGGCGAAGCGCTGGGCGGTGTCGGTCACGCCGCCCAGGCTGATGTAGATGGCCTGGTCGGCGCCCAGGGCCTGCTTGTCGGCGGCCAGATCGCGCAGTGCCTCGACGCCCTGGTTGGCCGCCTTCCAGCGCTTGGCCGCGACCAGGCTGCTGCTGCCGTTCTTCTCCAGCCGCAGGTCGGCCGCCTTGGCGTTGATGCGGGTCACCGTGTAGCCCTGGGCGCTGTAGGCGGCTTGCAGGGTATTTGCAAAGTCCTTCCAGGCCATGGCGGCCAGGCGGTCACGGGTCTCGGTCACGCGGGCTGAGCTGGGCGTATTCCACTGCCGCTTGGCGGCCAGCACACCGATCACCAGAAACGGCAGCCCGCCCATGGCGCCAAACAGCACGTACTGGGGCGGCAGCAGCGCACCGGATGCCAAGGCAAATACCAGTACCAGCAGCATGCTGATCCACCACGGCGAGCGCAGCAGGATCGCGAATAAGGAATTGGGGGCCATCTTGAATTTCATGGCCGGGAGTGTACGGGGACGCAATGACCGGCCTAAGCCCCTAAGCCATCACCCGGTTGCGCCCCGCGCTCTTGGCCGCGTACAGCGCCTGGTCGGCCCGGTGCAGCAGCACCTGCCAGGACGGGTCGTGCGGCGTGGCCGATGCCACGCCCATGCTGACGGTGACCGGCACGCGCAGGTCCTGGCTGTGGTGTACCTGCTGCTCCACGCCCTGGCGCAGGCGCTCGGCCAGGGCCAACGCCTCGGCAGCGGACGCGTGGGGCAGGAACAGCGAGAACTCCTCGCCCCCGTAGCGCGCAAAGCTCTCGCCTGCGCCCAGCATGCCGTTGATGCAGTGGGCAAAGTCGACCAGCACCTGGTCGCCCACCGCGTGGCCGAAGCGGTCGTTGATCTGCTTGAAGTGGTCCAGGTCCATCACCACCACCGCACCGGTGTGGACCTGCGCAGGCAGTTGCGCCAGGAACCAGCGCCGGTTGCCGACACCGGTCAGCGGGTCGGTTTGCGCCATTTGCTGCAAGCGCAGGGCGCTGCGCTGGCTCACCAGCGACACCGTGAGCAGCGCAATGCCGAAGTTGCACAGAATCTGCACAAAAAACGCGTCTTCCACACCAAAAGGCAGGGGGAAGTCCATCAGCAAGTTGAACAGGTTGGCCGCATACACACCCGCGCTGAGCGCCAGCGCCGCCGCCAGCAGCTGCCGGCCGGGCAAGGCCTCCCGGCGGTAGCCGCGCTGTATCTGCCAGGCGGCCAGCGCCAATGCCAGAACCGCGCCGGCGTGGAAGGCACTGGCGCGCAGCAGGTTCTGGTACGGAAACCCGGTCACCACGCCGGCCGCGCCCACGGCTACCGGCAGCAGCAGCGCCCAGCGTGTGCGCTGCCAGTGTTGCAGCCCGTCCAGTTCGAGGAACCCGGCCCAGAGCAGCGCATAGCCCAGCAGGCCCAGCCACAGGCTCAAGTGGGTCCACAGCCACACCGGCACGGCACGGTACTCGCCCATTCCGGCCAAGGTGGCTCCGAGAGCCAGCGCGGCAAATCCCAGCGCCAACAGGCCCAGCCCCTGGGGCTGGTCGGACTGCCGGCGCACATGCAGGAACACCAGCGCACCGACCACCAGCGAGGTCTTGTGCAGCGTCAACACGGTAGACAAATCGACATTCAGCAACATGGCGGGTTTCTACAGCAAGCGGATAGATACCGCCATTGTCCGATAGCGGTGTGACTTGGCCGAAGGCATGGGCTCTGAAATTGCTATTGTTTCAAGAGCTGTTGCTGCAGTCTAAATAAGCGCTAGCGACCTATAAGGCTTCAAAAACCTTGAGCGCCGCGTACGCATCGTTGGCCGCATACAGCAGTTGGGTCGGCGTGAGCGTGGGCTGGGCCCAGTTCGAGGTGGTGGTCTTTTTGGACTTGTGGAAGCGCTGGCGCAGCACCACGCCCACGGCGGCGCGCACCCCCATCGAGCTGCCGTAGCCCTGCTTGCGGAACACCAGGTTCAGGTCCATCACGGCGCGCAGTGTCACGTCCAGCCGGGCGTGCAGCTGGCCGCGGTCCTGCTCCAGCCCGAAGCCGACCTTGCGCACCTGCTCGGACTCCAGCACCTGCACCAGGCAGGCCCGGCAGTCGGGCCAGTGCAGCTGGAAAATGTAGGCCTTGTCGCGCAGCGCGAACTGCACCACATGCGGGCCACTGCTGACCTCGCCCGGCGCAAAGGTCGGCTTGGCCTCGGTGTCGAAGCCGACCGCACCGGCGGCCAGGATGTCGGCCGTGGCGGCGGCGAATTCCGCCGCGGTGCTGGGCACCAGGATGCGCTCCAGCGGCAGGCCGGGAAACGGGGGCAGCAGCGCGGTGTCGGCTTTGGAAGGAGCGATGAGTTTCATTCTGGGGAGGGCAGATGCAGGGGCGGATAGGGGTGCGAGCGTAGCCTGTCTGCTACGATCAAACGATAAAAATACACTTCGGGGACTTCAGCATGCAATCTGTGCGCAGACGGTTGGTCGGTGGTTTGTTGGGCGGGCTGTTATCTGCGGCCGCCTGGTCACAGAATGCAGACAAGGGCTACAAGGGGGTGATCGGCATCTCCCTGCCCACCATCACCTCGCTGCGCTGGGTGATCGAGGGCCTGGCCATGACCCGGTCGCTCGACAAGCTCGGCTACCGCGCTATTTTGCAGTACGCCAACGACGACATCCCGACCCAGACGGCGCAGATCGAAGACATGCTGGCCAAGGGCGCGACGGTGCTGGTGATCGGCGCCATCGACGGCACCAAGCTGGCCCCGGTGCTCAAGGCGGCGGCCGACAAAAAGGTCAAGGTGATCGCCTATGACCGCCTGATCCGCGGCAGCAGCAACGTCGACTACTACGCCACCTTTGACAACTTCCAGGTCGGCGTGCTGCAGGGCAGCGACATCGCCGCCCGCCTGGGCCTGGCCGCGGGCAAGGGGCCGTTCCACATCGAACTGTTTGGCGGCTCGCCCGACGACAACAACGCATTCTTCTTCTACAACGGCGCGATGTCGGTACTGAAACCGTATATCGACAAGGGCCAGCTGGTGGTCGGCTCGGGCCAGATCGGCATGGAGAAGGTGTCCACCCTGCGCTGGAGCGGCTCGGTGGCCCGGGCACGGCTGGCCGGCATCCTGGACAAGCACTACGCCAAGCAGCGCCTGGACGCCGTCTTGTCGCCCTACGACGGCATCAGCATTGACCTGATCGAGGCGCTGAAAAAAGCCGGCTACGGCCAGGGCAGCCAGACACTGCCCTTCATCACCGGGCAGGACGCCGAGCTGCCCTCGGTGCGCTCCATCGTCCGCGGCGAGCAAAGCTCCAGCGTGTTCAAGGACAACCGGGATCTGGCCCAGGTCACCGCCACCATGGTCGACGCGCTGCTGACCGGCAAGAAGCCCACGCTGAACGACGAGAAGACCTACGACAACGGCGAAAAAGTCGTACCCGCCTTCCTGCTCAAGCCGGTGCTGGTCGACGCCAAGAACTGGCGCGCTGTCTTGGTGGACAGCGGTTTTTATAAGCCCGAGCAGTTCCGGTAAGTACCGGGGTACTTTAGAGTGGGTGCCGTCCCGCTTCTTAGTGGTAGTCGTCTTCCAACTGGTGCCGCACAGCCGCTACCACCACATTGCTGCTGTCCATGATCTCGAAAAGCGCTACATAGCCTGAGCGCCCAAACGGAATCACCAGCTCACGCAGCAACGGGCTGGTCCCGGCTTTGCGGCAGGTGAAGGGAGAGTTACGCAAGGTGGCGATGCCGTTTTTAATAGCTTGGAGTGCGTGTTCGGCCAGCTGCAAATTGCCGTCGCTGCGCTGCAGCTCACGTTCCAGCACAAAGTCAAACAAGCGCTCCAGGTCTTCGGCGGCGTCGTGGGTCAGCCGGACGTGGAATGTCACCGCTGTGCCTTGACCGCTGCCAGCTTGCGCTCCAATTTGCCTATGACCACATCGGCATCCACGTAACTATTCGACTGCTTGGCATCGACCAAAGATGCCATGCCGCGAGCAATAAATTCACCTTGGTTGCGCCTTCTTTGCACGGCTTCGACGACAGAGTTTTCGACGAACTCAGACAGCGTTTCGCCGCTTCCCAGCAGAGCTTCGATTTCGGCCCGGAACGCAGGAGCCACACGTACAGAGGGAATGGTTGCGGTTTTCATAATTCAATTGTAGTGCAAATGCGCTGCAATTGAATCGACCCGCCGTGTTCAAGCTGCGTTGGGCCGATGGTGTCCTTACGTCGGCTGCTTGGTAACGCGCAGGTAGGGCTTGATGGTCTTATAGCCGGGGAAGGTCTTTTCGGCGTCTTCGTTCGACACGGCGGTGGTGATGATTACGTCGTCGCCGTTCTTCCAGTTCACCGGGGTGGCTACCTTGTGCTTGGCGGTCAGCTGCATGGAGTCGAGCACGCGCAAGATTTCGTCGAAATTGCGGCCGGTGGTCATGGGGTAGGTCAGCATCAGCTTGATCTTTTTGTCCGGGCCGATGATGAACACCGAGCGCACGGTGGCGTTGGTGGCGGCGGTGCGGCCTTCCGAGCCGCCGGCTTCATCGGCGGGCAGCATGTTGTAGAGCTTGGCTACCGCCAGATCGGTGTCGCCGATCATCGGGTATTTGACCGTGGCGCCCTGGGTTTCCTCGATGTCGGCAACCCACTTGCTGTGGTTTTCCACCGGGTCTACCGACAGGCCGATCAGCTTGGTATTGCGCTTGGTGAACTCAGGTTCGATCTTGGCCATGTAGCCGAGCTCGGTGGTGCAGACCGGGGTGAAGTCCTTGGGGTGCGAGAACAGCACCGCCCACTGGTCGCCGATCCAGTTGTGGAAGCTGATCTGGCCGTGGGTGGTTTGCGCCGTGAAGTCGGGCGCGGTGTCATTGATGCGAAGCGACATAAAAACTCCTGGTGGTGGGCAGTTTGGCTTGTTGCCCGAGACAACTGCGGCCGGCCTGGCTGGCGGGCAGCCACACATTGTGCAGTATCGAAGCCCCGCCCATTTTTGCAAGCCGGGCCACCGCGGCCGTGTTACCTGGGGTTTTAGAAACCCTCGGTCGAGGCCGTCTTGATGGTGGTTTCCATCACGCAGCGATTCACCGCCGGCGGTGATTCGCCGATGTGGAAAGCCAGTTTGCGGTCGCGCAGCGCTACGTCGGCGGTGGTCACACGGTCGAAGCGGCGCAGGTGCTCGGTCCAGGACGCGTCTTCGATCATTTCGACAAAGCGGCCGGGGTCGTTGATGTCGTGCAGCAGCTCCCAGGACAGCGCGCCATGGCTCAGGCGGCTGCGCCGCGATTCCTGCATCAGATTGCGGAATTCGCGCGCCCGGGCCGGATCGATGCGGTATTCGATGCTCACCATCACATGGCCGCTGGCCGGCGGCGCCTCGGCCTGCGGCGTCTTGAACTGGCTGGAAGGCGTCAAATCCTCGACCATGCCCTGGCCGGGCAGCAGGCGGTTCACCAGCGCCATCCCCGACACGCCGCAGACCGCCGCCAGCAGCAGACTGGTCTGCACCGAGCCCACGGTAGCCACCTGGCCCCAGAGCGCGGCGCCGCCGGCGCTGGCGCCCATGATGGCCATCTGGTACATCGACATGCCGCGCGCCCGCACCCAGTCGGGCAAGCCCATCTGGGCCGACACGCTGAGGGTGTTGGCGGTGGTGATCCAGGCAGCCCCGGCCAGCAGCATGGCCGGCACGGCGATCCAGGTGTGGTGCGTCAGCGCCACGACCAGCATGGCGGCCGACTGCACGGCGGCGCCGCTGAGCACCAGGGCGTCGCGCGCCAGGCGCCGGCGCAGCTGCGGCAGAAACAGCGTGGAAATGATCGCCCCCAGGCCCATCGAGGCCAGCAGCAGGGTGAAGGTGCCGGCCCCGCCGCCGTGCAGGTTGCGCGCCACCAGCGGCAGCAGCGCCACCAGCGCGGTCGAGGTCAGGAAGAAGATCGATATCCGCAGCAGCACGCCCTTCAGGTGGTAGGACTGGGCCACGTACTGCACGCCTATGCGCATGGCGCTGAGCAGGCGCTCGCGCCCCAGTGGGTGCGGCACATGCACGCGCTGCCAGCGCGAGATGATCACCGCCGCGGCCAGTGACAGTACGGCGTTCAGCAAAAACACCCAGGCGCTGCCGGCACTGGCGATCAGCGCCCCGGCGACCAGCGGGCCGATGATGCGCGAGGCGTTCATCGACACGCCGTTCAGCGCCAGCGCCGCCGGCAACTGGGTGCGCGGCACCAGCTCGGGCACGATGGCGGAGAACACCGGCCAGCGCATGGCCAGGCCGATGCCGTTGGCAAAAATCAGCAGCAACAGCAGCACCGGCGACAGCAGTTCGAGAAAAATGCACAGGCTCAGCAAACAGGCCACCACCGCCACCCAGATCTGGGTGATCAGAAAGTAGCGTTTGCGGTCCAGGATGTCGGCCAGCGCGCCGCTGGGCAGGCCGAGCAGAAACACCGGCAGGCTGCTGGCCGTCTGCACCAGCGCCACCCATAGTGGCGTGGCATTCAGCGAGGTCATCATCCAGGCGGCCGCCACATCGCTCATCCACATGCAGATATTGGCCATCAGCCAGGTGCTCCACAGCATGCGGAACACCGGCCTGCGGAACGGCGCCATGGGGGACAGATCGTGGTCGTTGGGGGCTGCGGCGCGGGCGGGATCGGAATGGACTTCGGGCATCAGTCCATCATAGTTCGCCCGGCCGGTGGGCTCAGCTGACCAGCTTCAAACCCACGGGCAGCGATTCGCCAAACGCCCGCCGCGCGTCGGCCGCGTCCAGCACCGTGACCTCGCGCACCATGGCGATCCAGGCCGGCGCGGCGCGTGCTGCGGCAAGGCGATCCAACACGCGCTGGCGCAGCGCTTCGGGCACGTCGCGGGCCCGATCGCCGGTGGCGCGGGCGATCTGGGTGGCGGCAAAGGCTGCCGGCTCCACCTGGGCCCAGTCCTGCGCCAGCACGGCCTCCAGCCACTGCGCGGCGACGTCCGGCGGCACGACATGGTGCAGGCTGGCGTACAGCGGCTGGCGCGCGCCTATGCGGCCCAGCGCCCACCAGCTTTGCGGGTTCTCGCCGGGCTGTTGCAGGCGCTGCACCAGCCATTGGCCGAGCTGCACCTTGTGGGTCACCGCCAGGCGCTCGAACGAGGCCGCCATGCGCAGCATCTCGTCCAGCGCCAGCATGGGCGGTCCGCCGGGCGCGGGCACGTCCTGACCGCCCCCAGGCTGCAGGTAGTAGGCGATGGCCTCGAACACCATGTCCTGCTGCTCGGCCGTCAGGCCGCCGGCCACGCGGCGCCACAGCGTCCACCACTCGGACCACTGCTGCGGTTCGTGGCTGTGGGCGATGCCGGGCTCAAACAGCTGCCACAGCTGCTGCACCCGCCAGTCGTCCAGCGGATGGCCGAAGCCCGGGCGCAGCGCATAGCCGGTCAGGTTGAACCACTGGCGCTCGTGCTGGGCCGTGCGGCGCCGGCGCTTGGCGGCATCCAGCAGCTGGCCGAACAAGGTGCGCAGCAGCGGCGTGTCCCAGCTGTCGCGGCTGCCCAGCAGGCGCTCCAGCTGGCTGCGCAGCTGCTTCACCTCTTTGGCGTCCACGCCCTGGCTGCGGTCGCCGTAGACGCGGCCGATGGCGTTGCTGGCATCCGCCAGGCGCGGGTGCGGCGCGGCTTCGACGCTGGCCTCGGGTACATCTTCCGACGCTTGGCCGCGCAGCTGGAATTCCAGTTGCCAGCGCTGCGTGGGGTCGGCTACCGCGACGCAGTGCATCTCCAGCGTGCCGACCTCGGTGAGCGCAGTGCTGAGCTGCACCAGCACCTCGCTGGCGCTGCCCTGGACCACGGTAGCGATGGGCGGAAGCCGCACGAAGTTGCCCGTGGAAAGGTCGATCAGCTCGCCCGGTTGGTGCCGGGTATCGGTGACGCTGGAGGCCAGGTAGAAGCGCACCGGCCGGCCCAGGCGCAGCGCAAAGGTGCGGTCGGCCAGGGTGATGGCCCGGCCCTCTTCGGCGCCATGCGGCAGCACGCAGATGCCGCGCTGGCTGGTCAGGCCGTCGTCCAGCACCAGGAAGTAGCTGCGCGCCGAGCCACCACCGATGCGCGGCGCTTTGCCAGCGCGGGCCAGCGCATAGGCCACGGCGCCGCGGGCCACGGCCGCGTCCAGCTGTGGGTTGTGCAGCAGCTGCAGCGGCTGGGCGGCCCAGCCGTCCAGCGTCTGCTGCAGGCGCTGCACCAAATCTTGCGCATGGAACACGCCGCCGTTGAGCAGCAAGGTATCGGGTGGCGCACCCGGGTGGCGCTGCAAGAAGGCGGCGATATGCCGGGTGATGGCTGCGTCGCTCGCATACGGCAGGCCGAAGGCCACCAGGCCGCTGCGCGCGCGCTGCGGCAGGGCGTCGGCGGCGACCTGGGGGAAGAAGCCGTCGACCAGCAGTTGCTGCAAATCCGCCCGGCTCAGCGGCGCCGAGCGTGCGCCGCCGATCAGCCTGGAGCCGCTGCCCAGCAGGGTGACGGTGGTGCTGTCGGGCGCGCCCGGGCTCCA
Organism: Rhodoferax sp. OV413; assembly: GCF_900104385.1. Lineage (GTDB taxonomy): Bacteria > Pseudomonadota > Gammaproteobacteria > Burkholderiales > Burkholderiaceae_C > Rhodoferax_B. The sequence goes on from NZ_FNJA01000006.1 coordinate 81,666, forward strand.
CAGCAGTTCCTTGGCGGCGCGGCAGCGCTGGGTCAGTTGGGCCAATTGGGTGGCGCTCAGGCGCTCACTGCCCAGGCGCGATTCGACCAGATGCGCGAGCGCCAGGTCCATGTTGTCGCCGCCCAGCACCAGGTGGTCGCCCACGCCGCTGCGGGTCAAACGCGGTTGGCCGTCGACGATGTCCACATCGATCAGCGTCAGGTCGGTGGTGCCGCCGCCCACGTCGCAAACCAGCACGCGGCGGGTGTTCTGCAAATCTTCGGCCAGAGTCTCGCGGTGGCTGTAGACCCAATCGTAGAACGCGGCCTGGGGTTCCTCGATCAGTCTGACACCGGGCAAACCCGCCAGGCGCGCGGCCTCCAGCGTGAGTGCGCGCGCACCTTCGTCGAAGGACGCGGGCACGGTCAACACCAACTCCTGCTGCTCCAGCGGGGCTTTGGGGTGCTGGGCGTTCCAGGCGGCGCGCACATGGGCCAGGGTGCTGGCGCTGGCGGCCAAGGGTGAGACTTTGGCAATATCGTCCGGCGCGCCCCAGGGCAGGATGGGCGCGGTGCGGTCCACCGCGGCGTGCGACAGCCAGCTCTTGGCGCTGGCCACCAGCCGGCCCGGCTGCTGCGCGCCCAGCTCCAGCGCGAAGCGGCCCAGCACCGCGGTTTCAGTGGACGGCCAGGGCAATTGCAGATCGGCCGGCGCCAGCGTGCTGGCGGCAGGGTGGAAGCGCACCGACGCCAGCAGCGGCAGCGCCGCCACCTCGCCCGCCGCCACCAGCTGGGCGATGGGAAACAGCTGGATCTGCGCCGCCCCACGCTCGGCAAACGCTACCACCGTGTGGGTGGTGCCCAGGTCGATGCCGACGGTGTAGCGGGGTTGCTTGCTTGCTACATTAAGCATAGCTGCTTGCGAAGATTAAATATGCGCTGGAGGCTGTTTTTACGTATATTTTGGGCGTTGCCCACCGTGGCGGCCAGGGTGGCGTCATTGCGAATCGTCTTCTATGGAGGTGTCGCCCTTGGCCAGCTCGCGCTCAATCTGCTCAATGCTGGGCAGGCTGGTCAGCAGCTCTGCGGGCAGGGATTCGAGCAGCTTGTATTCGGCGATGCCCATGGGCTGGCTCTTGTCGCCCAAGGCGTATTCGGCCACGATCTTGTTTTTGCTTTTGCACAGCAGCAAGCCGATGCTGGGGTTGTCCAGCTCGCTCTTGACTTGGCGGTCTACGGCGGTAAGGTAAAAGCCCAGTTGCCCCAAATGCTCGGGCTTGAACTTGCCACCCTTGAGCTCAATCACCACATAGCAGCGCAGCTTGAGGTGGTAGAACAGCAGGTCGATAAAAAACTCGTCCCCGCCCACGTCCAACAGCACCTGCCGGCCAACAAACGCAAAGCCCGCGCCCAGCTCCAGCAGAAATTCGGTGACATGCTGGACCAAGGCGTTTTCAATCTCGCGCTCGCCTGCCTCTCGACTGAGGCCTAGGAAGTCAAAGCGGTACGGGTCTTTCAATGACTCACGGGCCAGATCAGACTGCGGCTTGGGCAAACTGGCCTCAAAGTTGGTCACCGCCGTTCCGGTGCGCTCCAACAGACGTGTTTCGATATGGATGTTCAACACATTACGCGACCACCCATGCTGGATGGCGCTCCGGGCATAGGCCAAGCGTTGTTGATGGTCTTTCAAACGGGTAAGCAATACCAGGTTGTGCCCCCAAGGCAATTGTCCAACAGCCTGTTGGACAACTTCGGCATCCGGCCACGCTTCCGCAAATGCCCGCATGTACATCAGATTGGCGCGGGAAAACCCCTTCATGTCCGGAAAGGCCGCACGCAAATCATGCGCCAGCCGCTCAATCACCTTGGCGCCCCAGCCCTGCGCGGCCTGCCGCAACAGAATGTCCTGCCCCATCTGCCAGTACAGCAACACCAGCTCGCGGTTCACGGTCAGCGTGGCGCGCTGCTGGGCGGTGTGGATGCGGCTCTTCAGGTCGGCCAGCCATTCGGTATAGCCGTCTGGGGGCGGAGCCAGACTGGCTGGCCCAGCGTTGACGTTTGTGCTCATACTTTCCTTCTCTTTGCCGCCTTCGAAGCTGGTTGGGCGTGGCGGGTTCTTAGCCGTGTGTTGGTGCGCGGACCTAGGGACGATGCTAATCGAGCTAGCCGCAGAATCCAGGTTGCGAAGCGCGTGTACCCGGTGGATGTGCGCTACAACAGCGCGGCTTCCCGCTCGCACTCGGCCCTCACACCCAGCGGCACGACACACAGCCGGACGCCGTCCAGCGTGAGTACCAGGCCCAGTTGCCCGCCGACCTGCAGCACGCCGCAGGTGGTCACGGGCGGCGCGGATAGGGCTTCGGCCGCCAGCGTGGACAGACTTGCCAAGGCGCTGATCGGTGGCCGGCGCAGCATCGCCCACAGGGTGTGCGGATCGCGCAGCTGTAGGGACTGCAGGTAGAGGCGGAAGACGGTTTCTTGCTCTGCAGTTGTCTCTGTATCGGTCCCGGGGCCGGCCGCTTGCCGCAGACGCAACAGCGCCCGGCGCAGCTGCTGCCGGCTGGCGGCTTCGGACCTACCGCTGGCCTCGGCGATCTCGGCATGGGTGACCTCGAAGATTTCGTGCAGCAGCAGGGCCGCACCGTCCTCCGGCGCCAGCTGGGCCGCGAGCAGGCGCAGGGCCTTCGCGGCTTCTTGCGCCAGGGCCGCATCCATCTCGGCCGATTGGGATGCCGTGTCGCCTGCATCCATTCCGGCCAGCCATTGCTGCATCCAGTCGCGGCGGCGCAGGCTGTCGATAGCCAGGTTGCGCACCACGGTGAGCAGCCAGGCTTGGGCAACAAAGGGCGCTTGTGTGTCGGCTACCAAGGCCCGCAGGTAGGCGTCCTGCACCGCGTCCTCGGCTTCCGCCGGGCCCAGCAGGCGGGTGGCGGCGCGCACCAGGCGGCTGCGGTCGGAGTCGATGAGGGCCCAGTGGTGTTCGTCGTACATGGACGCAGCATGCCATAAGCGGGGAAGGGGCCGGGTGTCACACAAGCCCTGCCTGGTTCGTCAAGGCAGTTCAACCACAAGGACCACCATGGATACCCCAGCCAAACCAGACACCACCGAGCCGCGCACCTCCTACCTGGAGGAAAAGGCCTTCAAGTCGCGCACCTTGCTGATTTTCGGCACGGTCACCGACGTGATGGCCGCCGATGTGGCGCGCCGGCTGATCGCGCTGGATGCCGACAGCGCCGAGCCCATCGACGTGCTGGTGAGCTCGCCGGGCGGCCACCTGGAATCCGGCGACGCCATCCACGACATCGTGCGCTTCATCGCCGCGCCGGTGAACATGGTCGGCACCGGCTGGGTTGGCAGCGCCGCCACCCATTTGTTCCTGGCCGTGCCGCGCGCACGGCGCTACTGCCTGCCGAATACACGTTTCTTGATCCACCAGCCCAGCGGCGGCGCGGGCGGGCCGGCCAGCGACATCGCCATCCAGGCGCGCGAGATCGTCAAGGCCCGCGAGCGCATCGCCCGCACCATCGCGCGCGAAACCGGCAAGCCGCTGGCGGAGGTGCTGGTCGACATTGAGCGGGACCGCTGGCTGTCGGCCGAGGAAGCGGTGGCGTACGGCCTGGTGTCGCGCATCATTGAGCGCAAGACCGAGCTCAGGGAAGCGTGATGCTCACTTTTTAATAGCTGCTAGCGCAGGTATTACCTGCGCTAGCAGCCTGTTTGACGTGAACATTCCCTGCCAGAGAACCCGTGGAACCGGCTTTGCCGGGCCACTGGGTTCGCCCCCTGCAAGGGGGTTGGCGGAAACGCGCAGCGTGGAGCCTGGGGGTGAGCCTAATTCCTTACTTCGAACTCGATCTTCCAGCCTTCGCCGCCATTGCGCGGTATCGCCTGCAGCTGCAGCGTGCCGGCTTCGGTGACAGCGGCGCGCAGCTTGACTGGCACTACCTCGCCCGGGGCGCGGCCGTCGGCGGGCAGATGGGCTTCGATCTCGGCCAGCTCCTGCAGCTCGTCGGGCGACCAGAAATCCAGCAGCATGCCGACAGCGTCCTCGCGCCGCACGGACGAGCCGAAGAAACGGAAGCGCACAGCTTCGCCGACCACCAGGCCGAATTCCTGCGGCGGCAAGTCCGCCTGGCTGCCTTCTTCCATGCCGAAGGGGGCCACGCACAGGGCTTGCACCGGCGGCTCCAGGCCGGGCACGGCGGGCATGGCCGACTCAATGCCCACGTAATAGGACTGGGCGGTGCCGCCGCGGATGCGGATGCCTTGGCCTTGGCGCACCGTGCCGTAGTAGGCCGCGCCACGGGCCACGGCGTAGTCCAGGTCGGCACCGTCGAGCAAACGCGCAGCCGGCGCGCCCTCGGCTGCCAGCCAGCTGTTCAGCGTAGCCAGGGTGCGCTGCACCAGCAGGTCGGACTTGAACACGCCGCCATTGAACAGCACGGCCGTGGGATGCAGGAAGCTGGCGTTCGCATCGGGTGCGAAGCCGCCGAGGGCCGCAGTGGCGCCCACTTGGCGACCCAACAGCGCGGCCAGATGGCGGGTGACGGCGGCGTCCTGCGCATAGGGCAGGCCGAGCTGGGTCAGGCCGGCGCGGGCGCGGCTGATGGGGCGGGCGCTGCTGTCCACCTGGGGGAAGAAGCCTTCGAGGATGGTTGCGGTGAGCGCATCGCGGCGCAGCTCGGCGTTGATGGAGCCACCGATCAGGCGGGCGCCGCGGCTGGGGATGACCAGAGGCACGGCCTGCACATCGGCGTCGCTCAGCAGCTTCTCCTTGGCCAGGCGGCAGGCGTAGGTGAGTGCGCGCAGCTGCCAGGCATCCAGCGATTTGCCGTCTGCCGCCAGCTGGCGCGCCACGCCGTGGGCCAGGGCCAGGTCCATGTTGTCGCCACCGAGCAGGATGTGTTCGCCCACCGCCACACGGTGCAGCTGCAGATTGCCTTCTTGCTCGACCACGGCGATCAGCGAGAAGTCGCTGGTGCCGCCGCCCACGTCGACCACCAGGATCACGTCGCCGACCTTGACCTGCTTGCGCCAGCCGCCACCGCTCTGGGCGATCCAGCTGTACAGCGCGGCCTGGGGCTCTTCCAGCAGGGTGACGCCGGTATAGCCGGCGGCCTGGGCGGCCTCGGCCGTGAGTTCGCGCGCGGCCGGGTCGAAGGAGGCGGGGATGGTCACCGTCAGCGCCTGCTGGCCGAACGGCGCGTCGGGGTGCGTGTGGTTCCAGGCATCGCGCAGATGGGCCAGGTAGCGGGTGCTGGCCTCCAGCGGCGAGATGCGGGCGACTTCGTCGGGGGCATCGTTGGGCAGGATGGGGGCGCGGCGGTCCACACCGGGGTGGCAGAGCCAGCTCTTGGCGCTGGACACCAGGCGGATCGGGGTTTGCGCGCCATGGCTGCGCGCCCATTCGCCCAGCACCGCAGTCGGCGCGGCCTGCCAGGGCAGAGCCAGGTCGCCGTCGGCAAATTCGCTAGCGTGGGGGAGGTAGATGAAGGACGGCAGCAGCGGGTAGTCCTGCACCGCGCCGGGCGCGCTTTGCTGGGCGATGGGCAGGATGCGCGGCCGTGCCTCGGGCTCTTGCAGGTCAACCCAGGACAGCGCGCAATGCGTGGTGCCCAGGTCGATGCCAATGGCGTAGCGCGCCTCGCTCACAGCTCCACCTCGGCGGCGGCCAAGATGCGCGGGTCGTGGCCCTCGGTGGTGCGCGGTAGGCGAACGTCGGTGGCCTTCCAGCCCGGGTGCCGCAAGGTGCCGCGGAACGGCGCCTGGCCGACCACATTGCCGGTCAGGCGCACGCTGGCGGCGTCAAAGTCGGCTTCCAGCACGATGCGGCTGCCTTCGGCCTCGGGCCGGGCCGGGGCCAGGGTGAAATGCGCGTCCAGCACCTTGCGGCAGCCGGCATGCACCAGGCGGGCGGCGCCGCCGATGTCGGCATCCGGGTAGCTGGCCACGTCTTCCTGCAGGAAGTCGACAAACCGGGCTTCGCGCTGCAACAAGGCCAGCAGCTGCAGGGCCGCATCCGGGGTGGCGACTTTCAGCACCGGGGCGGGCGGCGCCACCGGAGCCGGGGGAGGGGGCGGCGGCGCGGTAGGCAGCACGCCGTCGCGCACGTCCTGCACCTGGGCGGCGAGTTTGCCATTGCCCAGCACGGCGAAAGCCAGGGCCAGGCGGGTGAAAAAAGAGGGGCTTTGACTGGGCATTGATTTCTCCACAAATAATTTAAGCAGAACGCATCCCTCCAAGGACACCGTAGAACCGGCTTCGCCGGGCTACTGGTGTCGCCCCCTGCAAGGGGGGTGGCGCAAGACGCGTAGCGCTGCAGCCTGGGGGTGAGTCAAGACCTTCCACAAAGACAAACGGCCCGGTAGTGAACCAGGCCGCAGGGCATATTGTCAGGGATGGACGCGGACGCGCCCGGGCAAGGTCTTATGCCTTGGTGTCGAGGTGGGCTTCGACGGCTTCCACAGCCTTGTCGGTGGCTTCCTTGGCGGCTTGTTGGGCCGATTCGATGGCCTTGGTGGCCGCGGCGACGGTGGATTTCACCAGGGCGACGGCGTTTTCGGTGCCGGCCGGGGCGTTCTGGGTGGCGGTTTCGACCAGGGTGGCGAAGCCAGTCTTGGCGTCAGCGCCCAGGTCTTCCGCGTACTGGCGGACTTCGGCGCCGCTGGAGGTGGCGATGGCCTGCACGTGGCGCAGGTAGGAAGTGGCTTTCTCGGGCACGGCCTTTAGCAGGTTGGTCTGCAGGGTCACCAGTTCTTGCGGGTCCTTGATCTGGAAGGCGGCCAGGGTGGTGTCGGCGGTTTCTTGCAAGGTGGCCTTGGCGGCTTGCAGGTTCAGCTTGACCAGGCTTTGCACGCCGTCAAACAAGGTGTTGGACAGCTCGAAAAAGCCGGTGGCAGCGGATTTCTGGGTGGCGGTGAGGGTGGCAAAGTTCAGCATGGAAGGCTCCGGTAAAAATATCAAAACAGGCGGTGTGCAACTTATGTTGCACTGCAACATGAACCGAACTATAGCCATCTCCCCCGGTTAATGCCAAGACAGGAAGCTCTAATTTCCGCCTCGGGCGATAATCGCCACCCCGGCCAACCACCAAAGTATTACGCCCATGAGCACCACCGAAGTCGTCCGCGACGCGCAATCTGTCGAGTCCTACAACCCGCTGGCCAAGCAAAAAGCGGGCGCCAAGCTGTCGCGCATCCCGGTGAAGGTGGTCCAGGGCGAGGTGCTGAAGAAGCCCGAATGGATACGCGTCAAGGCCGGTTCGCCCAGCACCCGGTTTTACGAAATAAAACAAATTTTGCGTGAAAGCAATCTGCACACGGTGTGCGAGGAAGCCAGCTGCCCGAATATTGGCGAATGCTTCGGCAAGGGCACGGCCACCTTCATGATCATGGGCGACAAGTGCACGCGCCGCTGCCCGTTCTGCGACGTCGGCCATGGCCGGCCCGACCCGCTGGACGCGGACGAGCCGCTGAACCTGGCCAAGACTATCGCCAAGCTCAAGCTCAAATACGTGGTGATCACCAGTGTCGACCGCGACGACCTGCGCGACGGCGGCGCCCAGCATTTCGTCGATTGCATCAAGAACATCCGTGAACTCTCGCCGCTGACCCAGATCGAGGTGCTGGTGCCCGATTTCCGCGGCCGCGACGACCGCGCTTTGGAAATCCTGAAGCTGGCCCCGCCCGACGTGATGAACCACAACCTGGAAACCGCGCCGCGCCTGTACAAGGAAGCCCGGCCGGGCAGCGACTACCAGTTCAGCCTGAACCTGCTGAAGAAGTTCAAGGCCTTGCACCCGAATGTGCCGACCAAGAGCGGCATCATGGTCGGCCTGGGCGAGACCGACGAAGAAATCCTGCAGGTGATGCAGGACATGCGCGACCACAACATCGACATGCTGACCATCGGCCAGTACCTGTCGCCCAGCAACAGCCATTTGCCCGTCAAGCGCTACGTGCACCCCGACACCTTCAAGATGTTCGAGGAAAAGGCCTACGCCATGGGTTTCAGCCACGCCGCCGTGGGCGCCATGGTGCGCAGCAGCTACCACGCTGACCAGCAGGCCGAACACGCCCTGGCCAACACCGCGCTGTAAATGGCGACGGTTGGTGGCCTGTGGTTCAACCCTAGAAATCTCGGCAACTACGTCTCCAACGCCGTCCTGGAGCGTGGCTTAACGCTGTACCGCGGGCAAAAGGTGCTGGACCTTGAGGTCCGCGCCATCGACAACGGCCGCTGGCAGCTGGCCGGCAAGGTGCAGGGCAGCGAACGCACGCCCTACACGCAGAACATCCGCCTGCACATCAATGTGCACGGCATGCTGACCCACTGGGACGCCGACTGCAGCTGCCCGGTGGGGGTGGACTGTAAGCATGCGGTGGCCTTGTCGCTGAAAGCCGCTTACCGCACCCAGGCCACGGTCAACGCCCCGCCGCGCCAGCCCACCGACGCCGAGCTGGCCGCCGCCCGGCAGGCCGCGGCCGAACGTACGCGCGCCGCCGCCCAGGCCAAGGTCGGCCACTGGCTGGCCCAGTTCGACGCGCTGGACCGCATCCACCACCCGCACCCGGATGTGGAGCGCACCGACTACCTGGTCTATGTGCTCGGCCCCTGCGCCGCGCCGCACCTGGCGCGCATGCTGGAGCTGCAGGTCTACAAGGCCAACCGCAAGCGCAACGGCGACTGGGCCAAGCCCAAAACCCTGCAGAACCTGCCCTACCCCGGCCACCCGCTGTGGGACGACGCCAGCCCGCAAGACCGCGAGCTGCTGTTGCTGGTCAAGGGCCAGAGCGTGGCCGTGCCCTCGGCCTCCTACGGCATCAGCGCCGTGGTGGCGGGTGCCGCCGGCCGGCTGGCGGTGCAGATGGCGTCCGACAGCGGCCGCCTGTTTGCCCTGGCCGATGGTGGCTTTCTGGGCGCGCCGCTGCGCTGGGCCGAGCCGCTGGACCTGGCTTGGCGCTGGCAGTCCAGTACGCCCGAAGCCGGCGAACCGGTGTGGGCGTTGCTGCCCCAGCTGGGCGCGGGCCGAAGCACCGCCCAGCTGTACGCCAACCAGCCGCCGCTGTACCTGGACGCGGCCCAGGGCGCGTGTGGCCTGGCCCAGACCTCGGGCATCGCCGCCGAGCACCTGCCGCTGCTGCTGAATGCGCCGCCGGTGCCGCAGTCGGCGCTGCAGCCGTTCCAGGCGCCGCTATTGCGCCGCCTGGGTGCGGTGGCCCTGCCGCCCACGCTGACGCCTTTGCCCTGCGTGCAAGGCGTGGCACCTACCGGCCATCTGCACCTGCTGCCGGTGGCCAAAAAAGACGAGGCCCAGCTGGGTTTGTTGCGGGCCCAGCTGCATTTCGACTACGCGGGGCTGCGCGGCAGCTGGGACCACCGCGAGACCACCGTGCTGCTCACCCACGCGGGCAGCCAGACCCTGCTGCAGCGCGACCTGGAGGCCGAAGCCCGGCTCGCCGGCCTGCTGCTGCAGCGCGGCCTGGTCGGTTTGCCAGCCTCGGGCTACGGCCTGCCGGGCGCGCAGAGCCAGCAGCCCTGGCTGGACTGGGCCGACAGCGGCTATGCGGAATTCCGCGCCGATGGCTTCAGCGTCACGCTGGACGACGGGCTGACCGACTGGCTGCAGCGCGCCGACAGCCTGGACGTGCAGATGCAATCCTCCGCGGCCGACCCCGACGCCTCGCCCTGGTTCGACCTGTCGCTGGGCATGGAGATCAATGGCGAGCGGCACAACATCCTGCCCTGGCTGCCCAGCCTGCTGGCCCAGTTGGCGAATGCGCCGGTCGACGGCGACAGCGGCGAACGGGTGCTGCCGCCGCATGTGTTCATGCGCAAGCCCGACGACAGCTTCATCCGCGTGCCCACTGCGCCGCTGCGGCCCTGGCTGTCGGCCCTGCTGGAGCTGGTTGGCGACCGCCGCCACGACCTGGATGGCGACAGCCTGCGCCTGAGCCGGCTCGAAGCCTTGCGCGCCGGCGCGGCCCTCGGCCAGGGGGCGGTATGGGCCGGCGCCCAGGCGCTGCAGGAACTGGTGGCCCAGTTGGCCGGCCACAGCGCGCTGCCCGAGGTACCGTTGCCCGCCGGCGTGCACGCCAGCCTGCGGCCCTACCAGCAGCAAGGCCTGAACTGGCTGCAGTTCCTGCGCCGCGCCGGTCTGAACGGCATCCTGGCCGACGACATGGGACTGGGCAAGACCTTGCAGACCCTGGCCCACATCCAGGTGGAAAAAGACGCGGGCCGGCTGAGCAACCCGGCGCTGATCATTGCGCCGGTCAGCCTGATGGGCAACTGGCAGCGCGAAGCCCAGCGCTTCTGCCCGGGCCTGCGCTGCCTGGTGCTGCACGGCGCGGACCGGCACGAGGTGGCCGACAGCACGCATGCGCACGACGTGGTGATTGCCCCGTATTCGCTGCTGCAGCGCGACCGCGACGGCTGGCTGCAGGCGCCCTGGCACATCGTGGTGCTGGACGAGGCGCAGAACATCAAGAACGCCAGCACCCAGGCCGCCCAGGTGGTGGGCGAGCTCAACACCCAGCACCGGCTGGCGTTGAGCGGCACGCCGATGGAAAACCATTTGGGCGAGATCTGGAGCCTGTTCCACTTTCTGATGCCCGGCTTTTTGGGCAGCCAGGCGCAGTTCAACACCTTGTTCCGCACGCCTATCGAGAAGGCCGGCGACAGCGAACGCCTGGCCCAGCTGCGCAGCCGCATCACCCCCTTCATGCTGCGTCGGACCAAGGCCCTGGTGGCGCACGAGCTGCCGCCCAAGGTAGAAACCGTGATGCGGGTCGAGCTGGCTGGCGCCCAGGCCGACCTGTACGAAACCATACGCCTGAGCACCGAGAAAGCCGTGCGCGAGGCGCTGGACGGCAAGGGCCTGGCCAAGTCGCACATCACCATCCTGGACGCGCTGCTCAAGCTGCGCCAGGTCTGCTGTGACCCGCAGCTGCTGGGGTTGGAGTCGGCACGCCAGGTGCAGCAGTCGGCCAAGCTGGAGCAGCTGATGGAGATCCTGCCCGAGATGCTGGCCGAGGGCCGACGCGTGCTGCTGTTCTCGCAGTTCACGACCATGCTGGCGCGCATCGAAGTCGAGCTGAAAAAGCGCGGCATCGCCTGGACCAAGCTCACCGGCCAGTCGCAGAAGCGCGACGCGATCATCGACCAGTTCACCAGCGGCGCCGTGCCGCTGTTCCTGATCAGCCTGAAGGCCGGCGGCGTGGGCCTGAACCTGCCGCAGGCCGACACCGTGATCCATTACGACCCCTGGTGGAACCCCGCGGTCGAAACCCAGGCCACCGACCGCGCCCACCGCATCGGCCAGACGCAGAGCGTCTGGGTGGTCAAGCTGGTGGCCCAGGGCACCATCGAGGAGCGCATCCTGGCCCTGCAGGAGCGCAAGGCCGCGCTGGCCGAGAGCATGTACAGCGGGGCCCAGGCGCGCAAGGAGCCGCTGTTTTCCGAATCCGATCTGCAGGAACTGCTCAAGCCGCTATCAAACTAGTAGCTGCTGGCGCAAGTACTACCTGCGCTGCAGGCCTTTTTTTCATATAAATCGGTGGGCGGGTATCCTCACACCATCGATCCGCCCCCCGCGCATCCACAGGAGCTGTATTCCATGACCCCCGACAAGCCGCAAAAACCTTTCTCCATGATCCGCGAATTCCACCTGGCCGACTGGTTCACGCTGGCCAACGCGGTCTGCGGGGTGGGCGCGCTGTTCTCCGTCATGACCTACCTGGAGCTCGGCGATGTGCGCCATGTGTACTTTGCCTGCTGGCTGGTGCTGGCGGCCTTTGTGTTCGACGTGTTCGACGGCAAGATCGCGCGCTGGCGCCAGAAGACTTCGATCCTGGGCCGCGAGCTGGATTCGCTGGCCGACGTGATCTCGTTCGGCGTGGCCCCGGCCATCATTGCCTACGGCTGCGGCATGCAAGGCCTGTACGACCGCGTGGTGCTGGCCTTCTTTGTGGCCTGCGGCGTGTCGCGGCTGGCGCGCTACAACGTGACGGCCGAAACCCTGTCGCAGGGCACGGACAAGGTGAAGTACTTCGAAGGCACGCCCATCCCCACCTCTATCGTGCTGGTATTCGTGCTGGCCATGGCCGCCTGGACCGGCAATGTGCGCGGAGCCCTGTGGCTGGGCGAGGTCCGCATGGGCGGCTTCACCCTGCACCCGCTGGTGCTGATGTTTGCGCTGTCGGGCTCGCTGATGATCAGCCGGATCCGCATTCCCAAGCCCTGAAAGACTTTGTACCGGTTCTAAGTACTAACCCGCGGAAATCTGCATTCTGCGGTCAAAATTCCCACATTTTTAGTGCGGTCAATACTTCATCGTTGAAATTAATAGAACGATGCCATCAAACCCGGGGAACCGCCAAGGCGCTTGGCGGTTTTAAAGTTCAGTCCATGGATTCGGCAAGCAAGCCTCCTGATCCAGGAGCTTCAAAAAACCGACCATGGCTACAGCCGACCCGGCTGTGGTCTTTTGAACCAACCGATTGAAAGAAATGACCATGACCGCATCCAAATTCGCCGCTTCCGCCCTGATCGCCCTGGCTTCCGTGGCCGCTACCAGCGCCTTTGCCGGCAACGACAACAACTACCCCCAGCTATCGGTCACCAGCACCAAGAGCCGCGCCGACGTGCAAGCCGAGCTGGCACAGGCCCGCCAGGACGGCAGCCTGCTTTCGTTCAGCAACGACAAGCAGTATCCGAAGACCGTTGCCGCCAGCACCAAGACCCGTGCCGAAGTGCGCGCCGAGTATGAAGCCGCGCTGAAGGCCGGTGAAATCGTCCGCATCCGCAGCTAAACCGCCACCGTGCCTTACCGGACACCCGCAGCAAGTGCCTTGAGTGCGATGTGATTTCAGCCCCCGCAGGGTCACATAGCGACAAGGCAGCTTGCTGCCCTCCGGCTGGTGCAGGAGAGAAGTTATGAATACGCTTAAATTTGCCGCCGCAGCCCTGTTTGCGCTGGCCTTTACCGTCACCATCAGCGCTTTTGCCGGCGAGGAAGAAAGCCCCCAGCCGCCGGTCTACGCTTCTGCGCAGTCCCTGGCATTAGGCTGACCTAGGTTTGCTATTAAAAAAAGAGCTGCCAGCGCATGATGTACATGCGCTGGCAGCTCTTTTTGTTTGTAAATTCAGTAGGTTGACAAGGGGCCCAGGCCCGAGTCCCACACCGGCTCCACCTCGGTGCGGGCCGACAGCGGGTCGGCCATGGCCAGCGCTGGTTCTTCGGCTTCCAGCACATGCTGGGCCCAGGGCGTGAGCCGGCTGGTGTCGGCGCGCAGCACTTCCTGCTTGACCGCCAGGATCTGCGCCGGGTGCATGGAGAAGCTGCGCAGGCCCAGGCCTAACAGCAGCCGGGTCATGGCCACATCGCCGGCCATTTCGCCGCAGACGCTGACGCCCTTGCCTTGGGACTGGCATTCGCGGATGGTGTCGGCCAGCAGGCGCAGCACCGCCGGGTGCAGCGGGTCGTACAAATGGGCCACCGACTCGTCGGCGCGGTCGATCGCCAGCGTGTACTGGATCAGGTCGTTGGTGCCGACCGACAAAAAGTCGAAGTACTTGAGGAACAGCTTCAAGGTCAGCGCGGCGGCCGGAATCTCGATCATCGCGCCCAGCTTGACCGGGCCGTAGACCGCGCCGCGGTTGTCCAGCTCGGCGCGGGCAAAGTCCAGCAGCGACAGCGTTTGGCGGATCTCGCTGCCGTGCGCCAGCATGGGCACCAGCAGGTTCACCTGGCCGTGGGCGGCGGCGCGCAGGATGGCGCGCAGCTGGGTCAAAAACATCGCCGGGTCGGCCAGGCTCCAGCGGATGGCACGCAGGCCCAGCGCCGGGTTCAGGTGCGTGTCTTCCTTCTGGCCCTTGTCCAGCGGCTTGTCGGCGCCGATGTCCACAGTGCGGATGGTCACCGGCATACCCTGCATGCCCTCGACCGCGCGGCGGTAGGCCTGGTACTGCTCTTCTTCGTTCGGCAGGCTGCCCTTGCGGCCCATGAACAGGAATTCGCTGCGGAACAGGCCGACGCCGACCGCGCCGGCATTCACTGCGCCGAGCGCGTCTTCGGGCATTTCGATATTCGCCAGCAGCTCGATGCGCTGGCCGTCCAGCGTGACGGCCGGCGTGTGGCGCAGCCGCATCAGGCGTTCGCGTTCCAGCTCGCCCTGGCGTTGCTTGAAGCCGTATTCGGCCAGGATGATGGCCGAGGGGTCGACGATCACCACGCCGCTGTCGCCGTCGATGATCACCCAGTCGTCCTGCCGCACCAGCTGGCTGGCGCTGCGTGCGCCGACCACGGCCGGGATGTCCAGGCTGCGGGCCACGATGGCGGTGTGCGAGGTCTTGCCGCCGACATCGGTAACAAAGCCGGCGAACACGCTTTGCTTGAACTGCAGCATGTCGGCCGGCGACAGGTCGTGGGCGATCAGCACCAGGGGCACGGTCAGGGTTTCGTCGGGCCACAGGTGCTGGCCGGCCTTGCGTCGGATCGGCAGCGGCTGGGCCACTGGCGAGACCACGCCCTTCATGTAGCGCAGGATGCGCTCGACCACCTGCTCCAGGTCGGCCTTGCGTTCGCGCAGGTACTCGTCCTCCATCTCGTCGAACTGGCGGGCCAGGATGTCGAGCTGGGTGGTCAGCGCCCATTCGGCATTGTACAGGCGGTCGGTGATCCAGTGCTTGACGCCGGAGGTCAGGGTCTCGTCCTCCAGCAGCATGAGGTGCACGTCGAGCAGGGCGGTCAGCTCGGGCGGCGCGTCTTTCGGCATGGCGTGCTGCAGGCGCTGCAGCTCGTCCACCACCGCGTTGCGGCCCATGCGCACGCGGTCGATCTCTTCCGCGACCTGGTGCGCTTCGATGAAGTAATGCGCCACATCCACGCGGCTGGAGCCGACCAGCACCGCGCGCCCGATGGCAATGCCCCGGGCAACCGGCAGACCGTGGATAGCAAAAGTCATGACGCCACGGCTCCCGTATCCCCAGGTGAATGCCGTCGAACCGGCTCTGCCGGGCGACTGGCATTGCCCCCTGCAAGGGGGTTGGCGGTTACGCGCAGCGAACAAGCCTGGGGGTGAGCCATATTTACTGGCCTTCGCCGAACTTGTCGGCAATCAGGGCGAGCAGGGCGTCCATCGCCTGCTGCTCTTGCGGGCCGTCGGTGTCGATGACCACGGTGGCGCCCAGGCCGGCGGCCAGCATCATCACGCCCATGATGCTTTTGGCATTGACACGGCGTTCGCCGCGGGCGATCCAGATTTCGCACGGGAAACTGCCCGCCAGCTTGGTGAGTTTGGCGGAGGCGCGGGCGTGCAGGCCCAGCTTATTGCTGATGGTCGTGGTGGTTTGGATCATGCTTCTTGCGGGCTTGGTTCTGGGGAGCGGTGATGGCGACCTGCATGATGCCCTGCGTGCCGCCGATCAGCGCACGCGACACCAGGGCCTCCAGCGACTCGTGGCGGTAGCTGACGGTGCGCAGCAGCATCGGCAGGTTCACGCCGGTAATGAGCTTGGACTTGATGCCGTCCACCAGCTTCTGCGCCACATTGCAGGGCGTGGCGCCGAACACATCGGTCAGCACCAGAAACTGCCCGTTGCCCAGCTGGTCGATGGCGATGCGCGCCATGGCAAAGGTTTCTTCGGGCGAGGTATGGGGCTGTACATCGAGCGCCACCACGCCGTCCGCACAGTCGGGAAACACGTGCAGAGCACACTGGCGCAGGGCATGGGCCAGCGGGGCGTGGGCGATGATGAGGATGCTGTTCATTAAGTCCAATTATCGGCGCGGCAAGCGTCTAGCTTAGTTCACTCGAATTTCAGCCCGGTAAAGAAGGTCTCGGCCGCGGCCGGGTCCAGCTTGTCGGCATACACCACGGCATGGAACAGGTCGACGCCAGCCGGGTCGGCATGGGCAAACCAGACCGCCTGGGCGTTCACTGGCGAGCCGTCGGCGCGCTGGCCGGCCAGCGCCCAGCGCACGCCCGACCAGCTACCCGGCAGGGCAAAGGCCTGGGTTTGCGGATTCGCCGCATGCAGATGCGCGAGCGTGGCCGCTTGCCAGCCGGCCAGCGTGGCGCCGGCCTGCCGGGCATCGGCCAGCCGCACATGGGACACGGCAAAGGTGGCGCCCGCGGCGTCGCAGCCTTGCATGTCCAGCTGCAGATTGGCGCCGGCCATGCTGACCTCGCGGCTGGCCTTGTCGGGCTTGCAGGGCAGCAGCAGCTGCAGGCCATGGGCTTCGGAGCGCACGCTGCGCCAGTTCAGCGACGGGCTGCAGGCGGCCAGCGCGGCGAGACACATGCAGAGCAGGGCGGTCCGGCGCATGCTCAAAAGGACGCGCCGAACACCTTTTTCAGCACCGCGCTGCCGGTACCGATCGGGTCCTGGCGGATGTTCTTCTCTTGCTCGCCGATCATCAGGTACAGGCCGTCCAGGGTTTTGTGGGTGATGTAGTCCTGGATAGAAGCGTCTTCCTTCTTGATCAGGCCCAGGCCCGCGGCCTTGCCGGCCAGCTGGTTGTACTGGGCGGCCGCGCCCACGCGCTCGGTGGCCTGGGTGACCACCGGCAGGAACTTGCCGAACAGCGGGGTGCGGGTTTTCTCGGCGAAGAAGTTGGTCATGGCGTTTTCGCCGCCGCTGAGGATGTTCTTCGCGTCGTTGAAGTTCATGCTCTTCACCGCGCCCACCAGCGCATCCTTGGCCAGCGGCACGGCGGCTTCGGCGGCACGGTTCATGCTGGTCACCAGCTCGTCGACGCGCTTGCCCTGGCCGAGTTTTTTCAGCCATTTGGCCGCGTCTTCCAGGTAGCCGGGCAAGGGGATGCGAACTTTTTCGTTGCCCAGGAATCCATCTGTCTTCCCGAGCAGGCCGACGGCGGCCAGCGCGGATTTCTCCAGCGCGGTCTTCAGGCCCTGGTTAGCTTCCTTGTCGCTCAGGTCGGCCAGCGACAGGGCATGCACCTGCTGCGCGGTAGACCACAACAGCAGGCCGAGTGCAGAAACCGAGGCGGAATTAAAATGACGGCGATACATGGGCAACCTTTGAAATGAAAAAAACATTTATTGCAGCCAGCGCAGCAGTTCTGCTAGCCGTGGGTTCGGGTGCCTATTATCTGGTGGCCCATAGCAACAATGCCGCCCCCATGGCCACTTATGTGCTGCTCGACGGCAGCCAGAAGAGCACGGCCGATTTCAAGGGCCGGGTCACCCTGGTGAACTTCTGGGCCACCAGCTGCACCACCTGCGTGGCCGAGATGCCCAAGATCATCGCCACCTACGACAAATACCATGCCCAGGGCTTCGACACGCTGGCCGTGGCCATGGCCTATGATCCGCCGAGCTATGTGGTGAACTACGCGCAGACCCGCAAGCTGCCGTTCCAGGTGGCCATCGACAACACCGGAGCCGCCGCCACGGCCTGGGGCCCGGTGCAGCTGACGCCGACCACCTTTCTGGTCAACAAGCGTGGCGAAATCGTCAAGCGCTTCATCGGCGAGCCCGACTTTGCCGAACTGCACCGCATGATCGAAAAGCTGCTGGCCGAGGCCTGAACGCACACAAGGCCTATTTCCAGTAAGAAATAGGCCTCTGGCGCAGATGTTGCCCGCGCAGGCAGCTATCCATTCAATAGCAAATCAACTGTTCTACCTGGCGCGGAACGCGTCGTGGCAGGACTTGCAGTTGCCGCCTACCGCACCGAAAGCGGTCTTCACGTTGTCCAGATTGCCAGTTTTTGTGGCGGCCAGCAGCTTGGCACTGTCGGCCTGCAGCTTGTCGCCGTGTTCCTTGAACTTGGCGGCATCGGTCCAGATTTCGGGCAAGGCCTTGGTATTGCCGCCCTTGTCGGTGCCCGGCATATAGGCGGTCCAGGGCAGCTGGGCCAGGGTGGCCACCACTTCGGCGTTTTCGGTGGCGACTTTGGCGTCGAACGGCACCCGGCCCTGCACCATGGCGCCGATGCGGCCCGCATGCTGCGACATCACAAACATCACGCTCTGGCGGTATTTGATGGCGTCCTCGGGCTTGGCAAACTGGGCCGCTGCCGGGCCGGCCAGGGCCAGCGCGGACGCGGCCAGAACAAATGAAGCAATCCGTTTCATGGTGGGCAGTCTTTCGTGGGTTAATATTTTTGGAAAACCAGCGCGGCCCACTGTAGCCTTAGCGCAGCCGTTTTGCACCAAGGATTTCACGATGAAGATGCACAGAGTACGGGTTTGGGATTTGCCGACGCGGATCTTCCACTGGGTACTGGCCTGCGCGGTCGTGGGCCTGCTGGTGACCGGCACCATTGGCGGCGCCACCATGGTTTGGCACTTCCGGCTCGGCTATACGGTGCTGAGCCTGTTGCTGTTTCGCATCGTATGGGGGCTGGTCGGCGGGCGCTGGTCGCGCTTTGCGGCCTTCATCTACGCGCCGCGCACCATCTGGCGCTACCTGCGCGGCCAGGGCCTGCCCGCGCATTCGGTGGGCCATAACCCGCTGGGCGCGGGCTCGGTGTTTGCGCTGCTGGGCTTTTTGCTGGCCCAAGTGGGCACCGGCCTGCTCAGCGACGACGAGATCGCCGCCGCTGGGCCGCTGACCCGATTCGTCTCCAACGACACGGTCAGCCTGGCCAGCTGGTACCACGCCGAGGTCGGTAAAACCGTGCTGATCGTGTTGGTGCTGCTGCATCTGGCGGCCATCGCGTTCTATGCCTGGAAAAGAAAGCAGAACTTGGTCACACCCATGCTGCTAGGCGACAAATTGCTGGCTACGCCCCAGCCGGCCTCGCGCGACGACGCGGTGACGCGCACTGTCGCGCTGCTGGTATTTGGGCTGTGCGTGGCGGCGGTGGCCTGGGTGGTCAGCCTGGGGGGCTAAACTGGCATGGTGTCTTCCGCCTCCAAGCCCGTTGTGAATGCTCCCGTGATCGAACTCGTTTCGCCGACCCAGGCGGAGGAGTTGGACGCGACCCGCGCCATCTTCCAAGAATATGCGCGCCAGCTGGGGGTCGACCTGTGCTTCCAGTCGTTCGACGAAGAGCTGGCCAGCTTACCCGGCGAGTACGCGGCGCCGCGCGGCGCGCTGCTGCTGGCCCTGGTCGATGGCGAGCTGGCCGGCTGCTGCGCGCTGCGCCCGCTGGACAGCGCGGACTACGCGAATGCCAGCGAGATGAAGCGCCTGTTCGTGCGCAAGGCCTTCCGCGGCTTTGGCCTGGGCCGCCAGCTGGCCGAGGCCGCGCTGGACGCCGCCCGTGCTGCTGGCTATAGCTGCGTGCTGCTCGATACGCTGGACGACATGGAGGCCGCCCGCACCCTCTACGAAGAGCTGGGCTTTGCCGAGGTGCCGCCCTACTACCACAACCCGATTCCCGGCGCGCACTACCTGAAGGCAGATATTTAGCGTTGGCGCGCTGCGCTGCAGAGCGGTCGTATTAATATGTGGACGCCGAGCCTGGCCCGGTAGCCGCCCCTTTTTACCCTGCCTCCGATTGCCCTAACTCCATGCGTCTGCCTATCCTGTTGACCGCCCTGCTGTGTGTGGCAGCCCCCGCCGGGGCGGCGACCATGCAGGTCCAGGTGCAGGACGGTGGTGGCCAGCCGCTGGCCGGTGCTGTGGTGTTTCTGGAGTCGCGCGAGGCCCAGGCCGCGGCCAAGCCCCTGCAGGGCGTGGAGGTGGCGCAGGCCAACAAGCAGTTCGACCCGCAGGTGCGGGTGGTCACCGTCGGCAGTTCGGTGCAGTTCCCGAACCGCGACGCGGTGCGCCACCACGTGTATTCCTTTTCGCCCACCAAGACCTTCGAGCTCAAGTTGTACGCGGGCACCACCGCCAACCCGGTGGTGTTCGACAAGCCCGGCATCGCCGTGCTGGGCTGCAACATCCACGACAAGATGGTGGCCTGGATCGTGGTCGTCGACACCCCGTACTTCGGCCGCAGCGGCGCCGATGGCAAGCTCAGCCTGGACAACGTGCCGCCCGGCAACTACCGGCTGCGCGTCTGGCATGCCAACATGGCGGTAGGCGCGCCGGCGCTGGACCAGCCGCTGGCGCTGGCAGCGGCCGGCGGTGCGGCCACTGTGCGGGTGGCCGGACTGGCTCCATGAGACTGCACTTGTTGAGCCGGCTGGGGGTAGGGCGCTGGCGCCTGTCGACCCGCATCGTGGCGCTCTCGCTGTTGCTGTTGTTGCTGGTCCAGACCGCCGGCCTGCTGGTGGTGCGGGCCAGCATAGAGCGCAATGCGCGCGAGCAGATCCGCCACGAACTGCAGCTGGGCGACCGCGTGTGGCGCCGCCTGCTCGACCAGAACGCCGAAAAGCTGCGCCAGGGCGCGGGCTTGCTGACCGGCGACTTCGGCTTTCGCGCAGCGGTCAATTCCGACGACATCGAAACCATACGCTCCGCGTTGGACAACCAGGGCGCCCGCATAGGCGCCACCGTCACCGCCTTGCTGGACAACCAGATGGCGCTGCGGGCCCTCAACGACACGCCGGACAACCCGGCCCTGACCGCAGCCATCGCCGAGATCACCGTGCCGCTGGCCCGCAGCGAGCTGGGGGGCACGGTGGCGCTGGTCGGCAATACCCCGTACCAGTTCGTGATGGTGCCGCTGCGCGCGCCGCTGGTCATCGGCTGGGTGCTGATGGGCTTCCCCATCGACCAGACCCTGGCCAACGACATGCTGACTTTGTCGGGCCTGCACGTGGCCATGCTCACCCAGGCCAGGGGCCAGCCGGCGCAGATCGGTCTGTCCACCTTGCCCGATGCCAGCCTGCAGGCGCTGCAAAGCGCTGGCGGCGCGGTTACCGAGCTGGACAACGACGGCGACACCCTGGTCACCCGGCATGTCGACCTGCAGGCCGTGGGCGGCGGGGTGCAGACCCTGCTGCTGCGCTCGCTGAACGAGGTGGTGGCGCCGTTCCAGCAGGTGCAGCTGGTGCTGCTGGTGATCACCGTGCTGGGCCTGTTGCTGTTCGGCCTGGGCAGCACCTGGGCCGCGCGCCGCGTGACCACGCCGCTGAGCGCGCTGGTGCAGGGCGCCGAGCGCCTGGGCCGCGGCGAATACGACCAGCCGGTGCAATACACCTGGCGGCAGGACGAGATCGGCGACCTGGCGAATGCCTTCGACCGGATGCGCAAGAACATCGCCATCAGCCGCAACGAGATCCAGCAGCTGGCCTACTGGGACCGACTGACCCGCTTGCCGAACCGGTTGCGCTTTCGCGATACCGTCAAGGAAACCATACTCCAGCGCCGCAACGATGCCGAGGCGCAGCCGCTGGCCGTCATCACCCTGAACCTGGACCGCTTCAAGCACGTCAACGACATCCTCGGCTACGCGCTGGGCGACCGCCTGCTGATGGCCGTGGCCGAGCGCCTGCTGCTACGCATGGACGACGGTGCGCTGGTGGCCCGGCTGGGTGGCGACGAGTTCTCGGTGGTGCTGTTCAACGCCAATGCGGACCAGGCCATGGAGGCGGCCAAGACCATCGCCAATGCGTTCGAAGCCCCGCTGAGCTTCGACGACCAGACCGTCGACCTGAGCGCCAGCCTGGGCGTGGCCTGCTGGCCGCAGCACGCCACCGACGTGGACAGCCTGCTGGGCCGGGCCGAGGTGGCGATGTACATCGCCAAGCGCAAGGCCACGGTGTTCGAGCTGTATGACCCGGCGCTCGACTCGTCCAGCAAGCAGACCTTGTCGCTTCTGTCCGAGCTGCGCTATGCGGTGGAACACCACGAGCTGCGGCTGTTCCTGCAGCCCAAGATCGCGCTGGACAGCGGCCGGGTCATCGCCGCCGAAGCCCTGGTGCGCTGGCAGCACCCGGTGCGCGGCCTGGTGCCGCCCGATGCCTTTATCCCGTTTGCCGAGCAGACCGGCTTTGTGCGCCAGCTGACCCTGTGGATGTTCGACGAAGCCGCGCGCCAGTGGGCCGACCTGCAGCAGCCCGGCCTGCCGCTGCGCATGTCCATCAACCTGTCGACCCGCGACCTGCTGGACCTGGACTTTCCGGCCCGGCTCGATGCGCTGCTGGACAAGCACCAGGTGGCGCCCGACGGCTTCTGCCTGGAGATCACCGAAAGCGCCATCATGGACGACCCGCTGCGCGCCGAGGGCACCCTGAAGCGCCTGTCGGACCGCGGCTTCAAGCTGTCGATCGACGACTTCGGCACCGGCTACTCGTCGCTGGCCTACCTCAAGCGCCTGCCGGTGGACGAGCTGAAGATCGACAAATCCTTTGTGATGGGCATGGAGAGCGACCCCGACGACGCCAAGATCGTCCGCTCCACCATCGACCTGGCGCACAACATGGGCCTGAGCGTGGTGGCCGAGGGCGTGGAAAACGCCGCTATCTGGAACCTGCTGCGCGAACAGAGCTGCGACGAAGCCCAGGGCTACTACATGAGCCGGCCGTTGCCGGTGGACGGCTTCAAGGCCTGGCGCCAGCGCTGGGCCGAACGAGCCGAGGCTTGAGCCGTTGCCAGCCGGTGCAGAATGCGCGCAACAGCATCCGACTTACAACCCTGGAAATTCCCCTTCATGAACTCTCTCAAACTCGTCGCCGTGGTCCTGATTGCCGCCGGCGTACTCGCCCTGGTCTACGGCGGCTTCAGCTACACCAAGGAAACCACCGCGGTGAAGCTCGGCCCGCTGGAGCTGTCGGTGAAAGAAAAAGAAACCGTCAACGTGCCGCTGTGGGCCGGCGTCGGCGCCATCGTGGTGGGGGGCTTGCTGCTGGTGGTCGGCGGCAAGAAGTAAAACTGCTTTTGCTATCTAAAACGTAGCTGCTGGTGCAGGTACTACCTGCGCCAAAGGCCTAAAAGGCTTGCATATTCAGGCCGGCAGCTGCTGCGTCTGCACGGCGGGCTGGCGGTTCACCAGCACGATGCCAGTGCCGACCAGCGCCATCGCCGCCAGCAACCCGGCCGACAACGGCTCGCCCAGCCACCAGGCGCCAAACAGCAGCGCGAACACCGGCGTCAGGAACACGAACACCGACATCCGCGTGGCCGGGTAGTGGGCCAGCATCCACATCCAGGCCAGGTAGCTGACAAAGCCGCCGACCAGCGCCTGCAGCAGCAGCGAGCCGGCGGCGAAGGCGCTGAAGTCCAGGGTCCAGGCCTCGCCCAGCGCCCAGGACACCACCGGCAGCACGGCCGCGCTCACGCCCACCTGGTAGAGCAGCTGTTTTTCGGGCGCTACGCGGGCGAACGAGGTGGTGCGTATCACCACCGTGGTCAGTCCCCACATCAGCCCCGCCAGCAGACCCAGCGCATCGCCGAACCAGCCCAGCGGGTAGGCGCTGCCCGCGGGATGGCTGAACAGGCCTTCGCCCATGGCCAGCGCCATGCCGGCAAACGCGCAGCCCAGGCCCAGCCATTGCCAGCCGCGCAGCCGCTCGCCGGGTACAAAGCGCGGCAACAGCAGCGCCACCCAGAACGGCGCGCTGTACAGGAACACCGTCAACCGCGAGGCCAGCGTGTATTGCAGCCCTGCATGGATGCAGGCAAATTCGGCGGCGAACAGCGCGCCGGCCAGCAGCCCGAAGCGCCAGGCCCCGGCCGGCTCGCTGCCCAGCCCCAGGCGCACGCCGCGCCAGCGGCACCAGGTGGCCACCGCCAGGCTGGACACGGCAAAGCGCAGGCAGGCCTGGAACACCGGTGGCACCTCGGCCATGGTGGCTTTGACCAGCACCTGCTGGAAGCCCCAGAACATGCAGCAGGCCAGCAGCAGGGCGATGGCGAAGGGGTCGAGATGGCTTTTGCGGGGGGTGGGCATGGTCCATTATCGGGGCCGCCCCGGGGCGCATAATTTGCCCGCGCCGACACTTTGCCGCGGAGTTGCGCCACTTTTCAAAAGGGTTTTATGCCGTCTCTGGATACCTGCATCGCTTTCTTTGGCCTGTCCCTGGTGCTAGGCTTTACGCCCGGCCCAGACAATATTTTTGTGCTGATGCAGTCGGCCACGCAGGGCCGCAAGGCGGGGTTTGTGGTGACCCTGGGCCTGTGTGCGGGCCTGGTGGTGCATACCCTGGCGGTGGCGCTCGGCCTGGCGGCGGTGTTTGCCGCATCGGCCACCGCCTTCACCGTGCTCAAGGTGCTGGGTGCTACCTATTTGGCCTACCTGGCCTGGCAGGCGTTCCGCGCGCCGGTCGGGCCGCTGGCCCTGCAGACCGATCAGCAGCCCAGCCTGTTGCGCATGTTTGTGCGCGGCTGGGTGATGAACCTGACCAATCCCAAGGTGGTGTTCTTCTTCCTGGCGCTGCTGCCACAGTTCGTCCATGCCGAGCGCGGCGCGATTGCGTTGCAGCTGTGCGTGCTGGGCGGCATCTTCATCGCTGCCACCCTGGTGGCGTTCGGCACGATCACCTACTTCGCGGCGGCGGTCAGCAGCGGGCTGCGCAGCTCGGCGTTGGCGCAGCGCTGGCTGAACCGGGTGGCGGGCACGGTGTTCCTGGGCATGGCGGCGCGGCTGGCGTTGGCCGAACGCTAGTCTGCTATTGAAGAAAAGCCTGCAAGGCTGAAATCCGCATATGGATATCCGCAGGCCTTCGTTGCCGGCGGCGGGTGGGGGTGCTGGAATGCGGGGTTGTTTTCTACACCCTCTGCCATTCCATGAAGCGCTTTATTTCTTTTGCCACCCGGGCCCTGGGCCTGGGCCTGCTTGCCGCCGCGGCCACCGCCGCCCTGGCCCAACCTGTGACCCTGCGCGTAGGCGACCAGCGTGGCAATGCCCGCGCGGTGATGGAGGCCGCCGGCGTGCTGCAAAACCTGCCGTACAAGGTGGAGTGGAGCGAGTTCCCGAACGCCGCGCCCCTGCTGGAAGCCTTGCGCGCTGACGCCATCGACGCCGGCTCGGTGGGCGACGCACCGCTGACCTTTGCCGCCGCCGCCGGCCTGCAGGCCAAGGCCATTTTTGCCTCGTCCTACGACGGCAATGCGGTGCTGGTGGCGAATGCCGCGCCCTACAAGAGCATCGCCGACCTGAAGGGCAAGCGCATCGCCGTGGTCAAGGGCTCATCCGGCCATAACCTGCTGCTGCAGGTGCTGACCAAGGCCGGGCTGAGCCCGGATGCGGTGACCCTGGCCTTCCTGGCACCGTCCGAAGCTACGCTGGCCCTGACCCAGGGCTCGGTGGACGCGGTGGTGACCTGGGAGCCCTATGTGTCGTTCGCCACGCAGAAGTCTGGCGCGCGCATCTTGGTCGACGGCAAGAGCTACCCCGCGGTGTCGTACTTCGTGGCCTCCGACAAGGCCATCAAGGACAAGAAGGATGCGCTGAAGGACTTCGTGGCGCGCAACGCCCAGGCCCGCACCTGGGGCCAGACCCATGTCGAGCCCTATTCCAAGCAAATCGCCAAGCTGGTCGGCATTCCCGAAGACGTGGCCCTGGCCAAGCAACGCCGTGAAGGCCATGCACCGCTGAAGATCGACGACAGCATTCTGCGTCTGCAGCAGGCCACGGTCGACCTGTACGTGGCCTCCGGCCTGATCCCCAAGCGCCTGGAAGCGCAGCAACTGCTCGACACCTCGTTCAATCCATGAGCGCGGCCGGCGACGGCCGCCAGATGCATCTTGCGCTGTATCTGAGCGAGGTCGGCAGCCAGCTCGGCGCCTGGCGCCATTCGCTGGCCGGCAGCACCGCGCCGCTGGACTGGCGCTTCTACAAAGACATGGCGCAGCAGGCCGAAGCCGCCTGCCTGGACATGATTTTCCTGGCCGATAAATTGTCGGTCGACGACGTGTATGGCGGCGACTTCGCGGCCACCGTCAGCGCGCGCGCGCTGCCCCAGCATGCCGAGCCGCTGAGCGTGATGGCCTCGCTGGTCGGCGCGACTTCGCAGATCGGCCTGGCCGCCACCGTGTCGGCCACCTACAGCCAGCCCTACACGACGGCCCGCATGCTGGCCACCATCGACCATTTGAGCGGCGGCCGGGTTGGCTGGAACGTGGTCACCTCGGTCAGCGACGGCGAGGCGCGCAACTACGGCCAGGCCCAGCACCTGGGCCACGACCCGCGCTACGACAAGGCGCAGGAGTTCGTCGCCCTGGTAAAAAAGCTCTGGGACAGCTGGGAGGACGACTGGCTGGTCCGCGACCGCGCCAACGGCATTTACGGCGACCCCAGCAAGCTGCACCGCGTGGACCACGACGGCGCCTGGTTCCAGGTGCGTGGCCCGCTGAATGTGCCGCGGCCACCGCAAGGGCATCCGGTGCAGATCCAGGCCGGCGTGTCGAGCAACTTCGAGCGTACCGCGCTGGAGCAGGCCGAGGTGATTTTTGCGGTGCAACCCACGCTGGAGAAAGCCCGCGATTTCTACGCGCGTTTCAAGCAGCAGCTGCAGACCGTGGGCCGCAGCCCCGACAGCCTGAAGGTGCTGCCCGGCATCGTGCCCATTGTCGGCCAGACCCGGCAAGACGCGCTGGACCTGCAGCGCGAGCTGAACGACAGCGTGCTGCCCCAGGCTGCGCTGACCTTCATGTCGGCCAGCATGAACCACGACCTGGCGCAGTACGAACTGCACGCCCCAGTGCCCGACATTGCCGCGCGCATCACCGGCAGCAAAGGGCGCTTCCAGGCGGTGTTGCAAAAGGCCTTGGACGAGAAACTGACCCTGGCCCAGCTGGGCGTGTGGTACGCGCAAAGCCTGTCGTTCTTTGCACCCATTGGCACGGCCGAAGAGGTGGCCGACCAGTTGATCACCTGGCACAGCGAACGCGCTTGCGACGGCTTTGTGGTGCTGCCGGCCATCATGCCGCTGGGCGCCAACGACTTTTTGCAGCAGGTGGTGCCGGTGCTGCAGCAGCGCGGCGCTTTCCGCACCGGGTACCCGGGCAGCACCCTGCGCGAGACCCTGGGCCTGCAGGTGCCGGCGAACCAGTTTGCTACTTAAAACATAGCTGGTAGCGCAGATACAGGCTGCGCAGAAGGCCTAAAAGACTGCGATACTTCTACCGGTTGTTAGTCGGCCTGCGCTGCCGTGTCGCGCACCGCCAAGGGCGCCATGCTGGCCGTGCCCTTGCCGTTGCGCTTGCTTTCATACAAGGCCTGGTCGGCGCGGTCCATCAGATTGGGCAGGCTCTCTACCGTGCCGCCCAGGAAGATCGCCACGCCGATGCTGGCGCCCATGGACACATGCTCGCCGTTGTCCAGCCCCACGGGGGTGAGCATGGTTTGCAGCACCTTGTGCGCCACCTCCATCGCCGCCTCGGGCGACGACACCGCATTCAGCACCAGCGCAAATTCGTCGCCACCGATGCGGGCCGCCGTGTCATTGGCACGGGCCAGGCCCTGCAAGCGCTGGCCCACGCGCGCCAGCACCTGGTCGCCACTGCGGTGCCCCAGGCTGTCGTTGACCGGTTTGAAGCCATCCAGGTCGATCAGCAGCAAGGCACCCGGGCGGTGGTCGCGGTGCGCCGTCAGCACCGCCTGCGACAAGCGGTCTTCAAACAGGCGGCGGTTGGGCAGGCCGGTCAAACGGTCGTGGCTGGCCAGCGCCAGCACCTGCTGGTGCGCACGCATCAGGCGCGCACCCAGCAAGCCCAGCAGCACCGCAAAGGCGTACGACAGCCACACCACCAGCGTGGGGGCGCTACCGGCGGCACGCCAACCACCGTTGGGCACGGCCCCCAGCAGCCAGCTACCGCCGCCGGGCAGGGGCACCTCCAGCGTGACCGGGTTTGCATCGAACAGATCCGCGTGCCCCAAAAACACCGCACCGCCGGCACCGGTGGCGTCCTTGCCGCGTGCCGCCACCTGGAAGCCCATCTGGTCGGTCGTCAGGCCCACGTCGGCGAACAAGGTGTCGGCGTTCATCGTCAGCGACACGATGCCCCAGTACGCGGGCTCGGGGTTGTGCTTGCCGTCCAGCACCGGCGGCAGGAACACCGGCGTGCGGCTGGTAATGCCCAGCCCGCCCTGCACCAGTTGGATCGGCCCGGCCACCACGGTGCGGCGGGTCTGGATGGCGCGTTCCACCGCACCGCGCTGCTGCGGGTTGTCCATGTAGCGCAGGCCCAGGGCTTTCTCGTTGCCCAGGCGCGGATAAATGTCGGTAATGACGTTGTCGGGCGCCAGGGCCAGGTTGCGGATATTGCGCTGGCGCTCCAGCAGGCGCCCCACCACGGTGGCAAAAATGTCGGGCGGCATACGCCCCTGCGCAGCCACAAATGCGGCCACGGTTTCTGGAACCGACAGGGTGCTCTGCAGCTGCCGGTCCATGCGGTCGCGGATCTGCAGCAAATGGTTTTGTGCCTGCACCGCGATTTCGGCCCGCGCCTTGGTGTGCGAGATGTTGATCACCACCCAGGCCAGCGAGGTGGCCAGGGCCATGCCGACAACGCCTACGATCAGCGGCAAATAGCGGTAGCGAATCCAGTTGGCAGGAAGACGGTTGGAGGGCATCTGGCGTGGCGTGGTCAAAACCCGAGTTTATTCACCATCGAGGCGGGCGCTAGCGGCGTTCCAGCCACTCGAACAAACCCATGCCCGCCAGCATCGCGGCCACGAACACCAGCGCCTTGCCCGCGCCCATCCCCAAACCCACCAGCGCCGGCCCCGGGCAGAAGCCGGCGACGCCCCAGCCCACGCCAAACAGCAAGCTGCCGATGACCAGGCGGCAGTCGATCCGGCGGGCGCTGGGCAGCTGCATGGGTGCGCCCAGCAGGGAGTGGCTGCGCCGCCGGGCCAGGGCAAAAGCTACGGCGGCCACGGCGATGGCACCGGCCATCACAAACGCCAGCGACGGGTCCCACACGCCGGCAACATCCAGAAAACCCAGCACCTTGGCAGGGTTCGCCATGCCGGAGACGATCAGGCCCAGGCCAAACACCAGGCCCGAGAGCAAAGAGGCAAAAACAAGCATCGTGGACTCCTCAGGCGACTAGCAGGTGGCGCAGCACGAACACCGTGGCAAAGCCCGCGGCCATGAAAGCGGCCGTAGCCACCATGGAGCGCGGCGACAGGCGCGACAGCCCGCATACGCCGTGCCCGCTGGTGCAGCCCGCGCCATAGCGCGTGCCCACGCCCACCAGCAGCCCGGCAGCCACCAGCGTGCCGTAGCCGGCGTCGATCTGCAGCACCGGCAGCGCCGCGAACAGCCCATAGGCCAGCGGTGCACCCACCAGCCCACCCACAAACGCCAGCCGCCAAGCCACATCGCCCCGGCGTGGCACCAGCAGCCCGCCCAACACGCCGCTGATGCCGGCAATCCGCCCGTTCAGCAGCACGAACAGCGCTGCGGCCAGGCCGATCAACGCACCGCCGCCCAGCGCAGCCAGCGGGGTGAAATGGTTCCAGTCCAGGGTCATTGCGCCTCCTTGGGGCAGTACAGGCGGTACAGCAGCGCCAGGATGTCCAGCATCGCCGGGTCGGCCACGCTGTAGTAAATTTTCTTGCCGTCGCGGCGCGGCGTGATCACGCCCTCGTTGCGCAGCACACCCAGCTGCTGCGACAAGGTGGGCTGGCGGATGTCCAGCTGCAGCTCCAGGTCGCCCACGCACATCTCGCCTTGCGACAGCTGGCACAGCAGCAGCAAACGGTCTTCATTGGCCAACACTTTCATGGCAGCCACCGCATGGTGGGCCGCACCGCGCAGGGTTTCGGGGTTGATGGTCTGGGCGGCTTTGGGCATGCGATGGGGTTCACCTTTCAATATATCAATTTATATAATATCTGAAAAAAGAGTGTGGCCGCCGGCCAGGTGCTGCCTTGCTGCTTGCGGTGCTATATAAAAAATAGCTGCTAGCGCAGATGCTGATTGCGCTGGATGCCGAAAAGACTAAGATGGTGCGATCCCGCGACCGGGCGCTACACGCCTTGGAGGCAACGCATGTCCCTTACCCGCACCCTGGTTTACACGGCCTTGGCGATGCTGGCATTTGCCGGGAATTCACTGCTCTGCCGGGTGGCGCTGAAGCACACCAGCCTGGATGCTGCCAGCTTTACCAGCATCCGGCTGGTATCCGGCGCGCTGGTGCTGTGCTTGCTGGTACGCATGCGCCGCCCAGGTACGCCGGTGGGCGGCAACTGGCTATCGGCCGGGGCGCTGTTTGCGTATGCGGCAGGCTTCTCGTTTGCCTATCTGCGTTTATCCGCTGCCACCGGGGCGCTGCTGCTGTTTGGCGCGGTGCAGGCCACGATGATCGGCCACGGCGTCTGGGCCGGCGAGCGTCTGCGGCCACTGCAATGGGCGGGGCTGCTGGTCACTCTGGGCGGACTGGTAGGCCTGCTGCTGCCTGGCTTGTCCGCGCCACCGCTGCCCAGCGCGCTGCTGATGCTGGGCGCGGGTGTGGCCTGGGGCATGTACTCGCTGCGTGGTAAGGGTGCTGGCGACCCGCTGGCCGTGACGGCCGGCAATTTCTTGCGCGCGGCCCCGTTGGCGCTGGCCGTAAGCGTGCTGCTCTATCCCGCCATCTCGCTGGACTCTGCGGGCCTGCGGTACGCGGTGGCCTCGGGGGCGTTGACCTCGGGCATCGGCTATGCGATCTGGTACAGCGCCTTGCCCCAGCTGCCATCCACGGCGGCCGCCACCGTGCAGCTCAGCGTGCCGGTGCTGGCGGCGCTGGGCGGCATTGTGTTCCTGGGCGAGACCGCCAGCCTGCGCTTGCTGCTGGCGTCGGTGGCCGTGCTCGGCGGCATCGCGCTGGTGATCTGGCAGAAGCAGCGCGCGGCTGCAGATTAACCCCGCAGCCGCGGCGGCCCGCCATCCCGGGTACATTTTTTCGATGCCCGAATTGACCACTCCGCCTCTCAGCGCCAACCCCTCGCATGAATTCCAAACCCGTGAATGGCTGGCCCTGGTGGCGATCCTGCTGGGGGTGGTGCTGAGCGCGCTGGACACCGCGATTGCCAACACCGCGCTGCCGGCCATTGCCGCCGACTTGCAGGCACCGCCCGCCACCTCGGTCTGGGTGATCAACGCCTACCAACTGGCGGTGGTGGCCAGCCTGCTGCCGTTTGCCGCGCTGGGCGACCTGTGGGGGCCGCGGCGGATTTTCATCGGCGGGCTGGCCTTCTTTACCGCCGCATCGCTGCTGTGCGCGTTGGCCACCACCTTGCCGCTGCTGGCCGGCGCCCGCGCGCTGCAAGGCATAGGCGCGGGCGCGGTGATGAGCGTCAACATCGCCCTGATCCGCCAGCTGTACCCGCCGTCGCGTCTGGGCCGCGGCGTGGGGCTGAACGCGCTGGTGGTGGGCATAGGCTTCACCCTGGGCCCGGCCGTGGCATCGCTGGTGTTGTCGGTGGCGTCCTGGCCCTGGCTGTTCGCCATCAATGTGCCGCTGGGCCTGCTGGCGATCGCCTTTGCCGTGCCCACGCTGCAGCGCAGCCCGCGCCGCGGCCATGGTTTCGACCCGGCCACCGCGCTGCTGACAGCGCTGACTTTTGCCGCGCTGATCCTGGCGTTGGGGGCTGCCGCGCAGCGCGAAGCCTGGCTGCTGGTGCTGCTGCCGCTGGGAGTGGCGCTACTGGCCGGCGGGCTGCTGCTGCGGCGCCAGGCCGGCCATCCCGCGCCCATGTTGCCGGTGGACCTGCTGCGCCGCCCGATGTTCGCGCTGTCCACCATCACCGCCATGGCGGCGTTTGCCGCGCAAGGCCTGGCTTTTGTGTCGCTGCCGTTTTACTTTGAGGCCGTGCTGCACCGCAACCCGGTGGATACCGGTTTCCTGATGATGTCCTGGCCGGTGATCGTGGCCCTGGCCGCGCCGTTTGCCGGCCGGCTGTCGGACCGCCATCCGCCCGGCCTGCTCGGTGGCGTGGGCCTGAGCCTACTGACCCTGGGCCTGGCCTCGCTGGCCCTGCTGCCCGCCGAGCCGCAGACCTGGGACATCGTGCTGCGCATGGCGGTCTGCGGTGCGGGCTTTGGCTTCTTCCAGTCGCCGAACCTCAAGGCGCTGATGTCCAGCGCGCCACCCGAGCGCAGCGGCGGCGCCAGCGGCGTGATCGGCATGGCCCGGCTGCTCGGCCAGACCACCGGCGCGGCCTTGGTGGCCCTGTGCTTCGGCTTGGCCGGCGTGTACGGCTCTACCGTGGCGCTGGCCCTGGGTGCGGGCTTTGCAGGCCTGGCGGCGGTGGCCAGCTTTGCGCGGCTGTGGGCCGCGCACTGAGGCGCCGCAGGGCGCTATTGATCAGCCGCTTTTAGCTCGGCCAGCAACGGGCTCAGGTCGCCATACAGCGCGCCGCTGCGCAGCAGGCGTCGGCCGGCGGCGTCCGACACGATCACTGTGGGCACGCCTTGCGCGCCGAAGGCCCGCATATCGGCCCGGGCCTGGTCCAGGCGGGCTTGCATGGCGGTTTGCAATGCGTCGTCCGGGGCGATCAAACGCGCTGCCGCTGCGCCCAGTCCTAGCGACTGCAACACTTCTGCCAGCACGGCCACCGTACTGGTGTCGCGCCCTTCGACGTAGCGGGCCTGCTGGATGGCCTGCAGTGCGTCCAGCTCGCGCTCCGGCGCCGTCAGGGCCACGGCGGTCAGCGTCAGCGTTGCCGGGCCGGAGTCGAACATCGCCTGCTGCTGGCCCAGTACCTTGTCGCGGTACTGCTGGCTGAACGGCTGGCCGGTCAGTTGCTGGATGCGCTGGTCGTTGCTCCAGGCATAGGCAGCAAACTGCGCGTCCATGCGGCGCGCGCCCTGGCCTGCAAACAGGCCGGTGGGCGCCAGGGTAACGGCCACGCCAGGCAATTCGCTCAGCGTGCGCAGGCAGGGTGCGGCGGCATAGCACCAGCCGCACAGCGGGTCGAACAAATAGGTGATCTGGGTGGTGGCTTGCATATCAGTTCCTGTGGGTTAGCACCGTGTTGCCCTCGGCGCAGATGGAGTAACAGCAGTGTATTTGCACCAACCGGTCAAATAAACCCCTTAAACTGGGCTTATCTATTGCATAAATCGGGCAAACCATGGACAGACTGACCGCCATGCAGGTGTTTACCGAGGTCGCCACCAGCGGCAGTTTCAGCGCCGCCGCCGACAAGCTGGACATGTCGCGCGCCATGGTCACGCGCTACGTGGCCGAGCTGGAGCAGTGGCTGAATGCGCGGCTGCTGCAGCGCACCACCCGCAGCGTCACCTTGACCGACGCCGGCGAGCACTGCCTGCGCCGCAGCCAGCAGATGCTGGCGCTGATGCAGGACGTGGAGGAAGAAACCGCCAGCACCGAGGGCGCGCTGCGCGGCCAGCTGCGCCTGACCTGCAGCATGTCGCTAGGCTACGCGCAGATGGCTGCGGCGATCACCGACTTTCTGGCGCTACACCCGCAGCTGAAGATCGATCTGGACGTCAGCGAGGGCTCGGTGAACCTGGTCGAAAAGCGCATCGACCTGGCGATCCGCATCAGCAGCGAGCCCGACCCGATGCTGGTGTCGCGCCCGCTGGCGCGCTGCGATTCGCTGCTGGTGGCCTCGCCCGCCTACCTGGCCGCACACGGCACGCCCCAGGCCCCGGCCGAGCTGGCCCGGCACCGTTGTTTGAGCTACGCCAACTTCGGCAAAAGCGTGTGGCAGCTGGAGCGGAATGGCGAGACCGCCAGGGTCAGCGTCACCAGCCATTTCAGCGCCAACGAAGCCACCACCTTGCTGCAGGCCGCGCTGGCCGGCGGTGGCATTGCGCTGCAGCCCACATACTTGGCGAACCCGTTGTTGCGCAGCGGACAGCTGCAAGTGGTGTTGCCCGAGTGGACCTTGCCGGCGATGACCATCCACGCGCTCTACCCGTCGCGCCGGCATTTGTCGCCGGCCGTGCGGGCCTTGCTGGATTTTTTGGTGGGGCGGTTTGCGGGGGTGGCTTGGTGAGGGGGTAAAGACGATGGGTTTTAGGGGCAGGGGAAGTCCGCTGCGCACCCAAACCTATTTGAGGACATAGCTCGCGAGCACTGCTTGCACTTCATAAATGCTGAGCTTCTTGTTGAACTGTTTCTGGATCGGCGCAGGAGTGCCGGTAATCCATATCTTCAGTTCGGCATCGAGATCGAAGGTGCCGCCTGTTTCGATACTGAAATGCGTAATGCTCCTGTAGGGAATCGAGTGGTATTCCACCTTGCTGCCGGTCAAGCCTTGTTTGTCCACCAGCACGAAGCGCTTGTTGGTGAAGACAAAGTAGTCACGAACCAGTTGGTATGCATGTTCAACCACTTCCCCGGGGGCCAGGATTTGACCGAACTCCGTTTGAATTTTCATCGCGTCCATCTTTGACGCATTGCCCATCAGGCCGTCGAGTAATCCCATGAACTTCCTATTGGTAAAAATGTAGTGTGGTGCGTGTGCTTACGGCAGCGGTGTGGACCGCGCGCAGGCCACTATAGCCCGGTGTTTGCGCCACCTGCGCTGCTGGCCGGGATATGCGCCCGGCGGCGCAACCAGAGGGGGACCCCGGGGAGCGGGATCGGTGGCGCAAAGCGCCACATCGCGCCTAGGGCGCGAGGCGGTTGCAGCCCGGCGTAGCCGGGCTGGGTATTGGTTGTTTGGCTGTCCGTACCCTAGGCCGTGTGGCGTCGGCGAGTAGCGCAGGGCTGAGCGGATGAGGGCTGGCGTTGTTTGAGCGAAGCGAGTTTAGCCAGACCCCGCTCAGACCGAGCAACGCAGTGTGCCCGGAGCGCAGCGCAGGGACGACGACTTCGGCTCGCCCTTTCTTTGGTGACTTTCTTTCGGCGAAGCGAAAGAAAGTTACTGCGCCGCCGGGCGCACACCCCGGCCAGGGAAGCGTGAGACACCATCAGCGGTCCAGAAAACACAAGCCTTTTAAGCCTCTAGCGCAATAAAATCCTGCACAAGCAGCTATCGTATAAATAGCAAAACGTGCCCCGTTAAGCGCCCAAACACCTAGTCAGCAAACGAGCCCACTTCCACCGGCAGCACCGGTGCCTGCCACTGGTAGCCCGGCGCCAGCACGTCGCGGCTGAGGGTCTGGCCGGTCCATTGGATGTTGAGCAAATCTGCGAGAGTCCAGGCGGCCCAGTCGGCTCGGAACGGGCGGGTTGCCAGGTCTGCGCTGGGTGGGGTGGGCGGCTGGTTGCGCCAGATGATGGCGGGGATGCGGTAGCCCGCGGGGGTGGACGGGCTGTGGCCGGCGTAGTCGTTGACGTGCCCCACCTCCTGGCCGTGGTCGGACAGGTACATCCACGCGCGGTAGGTCTGCGGCGCACCGGTATCCCGCGTCATCTGCAGCAGCTCGGCCACGATGCTGTCGTGGTAGAGCACGGCAGCGTCGTATTCACGCCGGAACTTGCGCACCCAGGCGCTGCGGCCCGCCTGGATCAGGTCGGTTTCCACGCCATCTTTGCTGCCTTGAAACGGGTTGGCGCCGTCTGGAAACCGCAGGCTGTAGTGCGGGTGGGCGCCCATCAGGTGCACCACCACCAGCTTGCGCTCGGCGGGGTCCTGCAGGGCTTCCTGCACGCAGTCCAGCAGCTCGCTGTCGAGCGAGGCGCTGGCCCGGCCGGGCGTGCGGTTCACCATGTCGACCACGTCGGCCAGCCGCCCGTGCTTTTGCTCGATCGCCATGTCGTCGTGGTTGCTGATCCACCAGACCTTGTAGCCTGCGGCGCGGGCCAAGGCCAGCAGGTGCAGTGGATCATCGCTTTCGGGCTGGCCAAAGTTGAGCATGTTGCGCATCGCGGGCAGGGTGCTGGCATCCACCGACCAGGCGTTGCGCAGCACCAGCATCTGGTTGCCCAACTGCGCCTGCTGCGCCAACAGCTGCGGCGTGGTGGGGCGGCCGTAGCCGTACAGCGCCAGGTTGTCGCGGTTGATGCTGTCGGTAATCACCAGCACCACGGTGGCGGGCCCGGTCTGCGTGAGCGTGGGGGCGGCGGCCTGGGCACGCTGCAGCGCCCGGTCGCGTGTGTGCTGCTGGTCGCTCCATTGCCCGCGCAGGGTTTGCAGGGACTGCACCCAGTTCGGCCAGAACAGCACGGGATGCAGTCGCCGCCAAGGCTTGCTGGCATAGCCCAGTGTGCAGGCCAGCAGCAACACGCAGGCCATAGCCAGCACCCAGCGCGACTGGCCGGCCTGGGGGCTGTCGGCCGGCCGGCGTGCACCGTGCATTGCGCACCAGCCCGCGAGTACGGAGAACCCCAGCGCCAGCGCGGCCCAGAGCGCCATCGTCCGCCATTGCGTCGAGAAGTATTCGGCGCTCTCCCGCGCATTCGAGTTGGCGGCAGAGCCCAGCACCAGCGCGCCTTCGGGGGCCGCCTGGTAGGTGTGCTGCAGGTAGCCGCGCACGATGCCGTCCAGCGCAAACGCCACCGCCCACAGCCACACGGCTGCCGTGCGTGTGCGGTGCACTCCGGCACTGTGCACCGGCCAGGCCAGCCACACCAGCATGGGCGCGGCCAGCAGCGCCAGCTGGGCCACGCGCCGCCCCTCATGCCCCAGGGCGATGCATGCCAGCAGCACGGCCGCCAGCAAGGTGGTGGCCCGGCGGCTCATGCGCTGCGGGCGGGTGGTGTGGTTCGAAAGAGGCATGGGATGTGTGTTGACAGGTGCTGCGTTGGTGGCGCGCCCGGTGGTTTAGTTCCGCAGCATGCGGCGCGTACCGCCGGCCAGCTTGGGCAGATGGGCCTGCATTTTTACGCTTTCTATACACCCACCCCCTGCCTCTCTACCCCGTTTTTACGCCCCCCAACCTACGCTTAGCCCATCAATTTCTCAAAGAAAGCGTGATGGTATGGACGTGGTCTATCTGGCAGGTGCAGGCCTGCTGTGGGGCGTGATGGTGTTGCTGGTCAAGGGCTTCCAGAAGCTCGAAAAGCCCAAGGGAGGCCGCGCATGATCCCGCTCGAAATGCTGTATGGCCTGGGCGGCCTGTGCGCCGTGCTGTTGCTGGCCTACCTGGTCTACGCGCTGATCTGCGCCGAGGAGTTCTGATGAGCGCCAATGCCTGGGGCCTGTTGGCCCTCTACCTGATCGTTCTGCTCGCCACCGCGTGGCCGCTGGGCCTGTGGTTGGCGCGTCTGGCCAACGGCAATGTGCCTGGCTGGATGCAGAAGGTCGAAGCGCCGTTGTACAAACTGGCCGGCACCTCGCCGAGCCAGTCCATGCACTGGGCGCACTACACGCTGGCGCTGCTGGCCTTCAACCTGTTGGGCGTGCTGGTGGTCTACGCGCTGCAGCGCTTGCAGGTCTGGCTGCCGCTTAACCCGCAGGGCATGGCCGCGGTCAGCGCCGACTCGGCGTTCAACACCGCGGTGAGCTTTGTGTCCAACACCAACTGGCAGGGCTACGCGGGCGAATCCACCATGGGCTACTTGACCCAGATGCTGGCGCTGGCGGTGCAGAACTTCTTCTCGGCCGCCACCGGTATCGCCGTGGTGTTTGCACTGATGCGCGGCTTTGCGGCGCGTTCCACCGCCGTCATCGGCAACTTCTGGGTCGATATGGTGCGCGTCACCACCTGGGTGCTGCTGCCGCTGTCGCTGGTGTTCGCCATATTCCTGGTCGGCCAGGGCGTGATCCAGAACTTCGACGGCTACAAGGACGTGACCACGCTGGAAATCACCAGCTACCAGCAGCCCAAGCTGGATGCCGCTGGTGCGCCCGTGCTGGACGCCAAGGGCCAGCCGGTGCTGGAAGACGCCAAGACCCCAACGCAAACCCTGCCTATGGGCCCGGTCGCGTCGCAAGAGGCGATCAAGATGATAGGCACCAACGGCGGCGGCTTCTTCAACGCCAACTCGGCGCACCCGTATGAGAACCCGACAGCGCTGAGCAATTTCTTCCAGATGCTGGCGATCTTCCTGATCCCGGCCGCGCTGTGCTTCACTTTTGGCCGCGTGGTCGGCGACCAACGCCAGGGCTGGGCGGTGCTGGCGGCGATGACCATCATGTTCGTCATCGCCGTGGTGGCCATCATGCCCGCCGAGCAGGCCGGCAACCCGCTGCTGCCGCCGCTGGGCGTGGACCAGCTGGCCAGCAGCCAGCAGGCCGGCGGCAATATGGAAGGCAAGGAACTGCGCTACGGCATCACCGCCAGCAGCCTGTTTGCCGTCATCACCACCGCCGCCTCCTGCGGTGCTGTCAACGCCATGCACGACTCGCTGACACCCCTGGGCGGCATGGTGCCGCTGGTGATGATGCAGCTGGGTGAAGTGGTGTTTGGCGGCGTCGGCACCGGTCTCTACGGCATGCTGGTGTTCGCCATCCTGGCGGTATTCATCGCCGGCCTGATGATTGGCCGCACCCCCGAATATCTGGGCAAGAAGATCGAGGTGCACGAGATGAAGCTCACCTCCATCGCCATCCTGGTCACGCCCATCGTGGTGCTGGCGGGCACGGCCGTGGCGGTGACGTCCGGCGCGGGTACGGCGGGTATCGCCAACCCTGGTGCGCACGGCTTCTCGGAGATCCTGTACGCGCTGAGCTCGGCCGGCAACAACAATGGCAGCGCCTTCGCCGGCCTGTCGGCCAACACGCCGTTCTATAACGTGCTGCTGGGCATTGCGATGTGGCTGGGGCGCTTTGGCGTGATCGTTCCTGTCCTGGCTATTGCCGGCGCGCTGGCCGCCAAGCAGCGGCTGCCAGTGACCAGCGGCACCCTGCCCACGCATGGCCCGCTGTTCGTCACCCTGCTGATCGGTACCGTGCTGCTGGTGGGCTTGCTGAACTACGTGCCGGCGCTGGCCTTGGGCCCGGTGATCGAGCACCTGGTGCTGTGGGTGCATCCATGAATGCTATTAACTTAATAGCTGATTGCGCAGGTATTACCTGCGCTAGAGCCCTGTTTTGCGTAAATTTTCGAAAGACATCCGTATGAACACCCAAAAGTCTTTGGTGTTGCTTGATCCCGCCCTGCTCAAGCCCGCGCTGGCCGCGGCCTTCACCAAGCTCAGCCCCCGCGTGCAGTGGCGCAACCCGGTGATGTTCGTCGTGTTTATCGGCAGCATCCTGACCACGCTGTTTGGTGGGCTGGCGCTGCAAAGCGGCGACGGCACGGCCAGCTTCACGCTGTCGGTGGCGGTGTGGCTGTGGTTCACCGTCTTGTTCGCCAACTTCGCCGAAGCCCTGGCCGAAGGGCGGGCACAAGCCCAAGCTTCTTCGCTGCGCGGGCTGAAGAAGAGCACCATGGCCAAGAAGCTGCGCGAGCCCAAGTACGGCACCACCTGGCTGCCCGAAGAAGCTGAGAACCTGCGCAAGGGCGATGTGGTGCTGGTCGAAGCGCATGACTTCATTCCGCTGGACGGCGAGGTCGTAGAAGGCGTGGCCTCGGTGGACGAGAGCGCCATCACCGGCGAATCGGCGCCTGTGGTGCGCGAGTCGGGGGGCGATTTCTCCAGCGTCACCGGCGGCACCCGTGTGCTGTCCGACTGGCTGGTGGTGCGCATCGGCGTGAACCCCGGCGAGTCGTTTCTGGACCGCATGATCAGCATGGTCGAAGGCGCGAAGCGCCAGAAGACGCCGAACGAGATCGCGCTGACGATTCTGCTGGTGGCGCTGACCATCGTGTTTCTGGTGGTCACCGTGACCCTGCTGCCGTACTCCATCTTCAGCGTGCAGGCCGCCGGCGCGGGCACTGTCGTCAGCATGACGGCGCTGATCGCGCTGCTGGTCTGCCTGATCCCCACCACCATTGGCGGCCTGCTGTCGGCCGTGGGCGTGGCCGGCATGAGCCGCATGATGCAGGCCAATGTGATTGCCACCTCGGGTCGCGCGGTGGAAGCCGCGGGCGACGTGGACGTGCTGCTGCTCGACAAGACCGGCACCATCACCCACGGCAACCGCCAGGCCTCGGCCTTCTTCCCCGCCCCCGGCGTCACCGAAGCGCAACTCGCATCCTGTGCCGCCCAGGCCTCGCTGGCCGATGAAACGCCCGAGGGCCGCAGCATCGTGGCCCTGGCGCAGCGCCTCGGTGCGGTGCAGGCTTTGGTGGGCACGACCACCGAGGTGCCGTTCACCGCGCAGACCCGCATGAGCGGTATTGATTTGCAATCGGCCGACGGCAAGGTGCGCGTGCTGCGCAAGGGCGCTGTCGATGCGATCCGCAAATATGTGCAGGCCCAGAACGGCCGCATGCCCACCGAAGTGGCCAAGCAGGCCGACGACGTATCGCGCCGCGGCAGCACGCCGCTGGTGGTGGTCGACGGCGCCATAGTGCTCGGCGTGGTCGAGCTGAAAGACATCGTCAAGGCCGGCATCAAGGAGCGCTTTGGCGAGCTGCGCCGCATGGGCATCAAGACGGTGATGATCACCGGCGACAACAAGCTCACCGCCGCGGCGATTGCCGCCGAGGCCGGCGTCGACGACTTCCTGGCCGAGGCCACGCCCGAGCAAAAGCTGGCGCTGATCCGCCAGTACCAGAGCGAAGGCCGCCTGGTGGCGATGACCGGCGACGGCACCAACGACGCGCCCGCGCTGGCCCAGGCCGACGTGGCCGTGGCCATGAACAGCGGCACGCAGGCGGCCAAGGAGGCCGGCAATATGGTGGACCTGGATTCGAATCCCACCAAGCTGCTGGAGATCGTGGAAACCGGCAAGGCACTGCTGATGACGCGCGGCTCGCTGACCACCTTCTCGATTGCCAACGACGTGGCCAAGTACTTCGCCATCATCCCGGCGATCTTCGTCAGCACCTACCCGCAGCTCAAGGCGCTGAACGTGATGCAGCTGGGCAGCCCGTCCAGCGCCATCTTGTCGGCCGTGATCTTCAACGCGCTGATCATCATGTTCCTGGTGCCGCTGGCACTGAAGGGTGTGCGCTACCGGCCCGTGGGTGCTGCCGCGCTGCTGCGCCGCAACCTGCTGATCTACGGCCTGGGCGGCCTGGTTGTGCCCTTCATCGGCATCAAGGCCATCGACATGCTGCTGGTCGCAGCCCATATGGTTTAAGGAGTTCAAAATGAATGCGATTCTTCGTCCCACCCTGGTGTTGTTCACCGTCCTGACCGTGCTGACCGGCGTGGTCTACCCCCTGGTCGTCACCGGCGTCGGCCAGGCCGCCTTTCCGCACCAAGCGGCTGGCAGCCTGATCTTGCGCGACGGCAAGCCGGTTGGCTCCGCGCTGATCGGCCAGAACTTCAGCGACGCTAAGCACTTCTGGGGCCGCCCCTCGGCCACCGGCCCGCAGCCCTACAACGGCGTGGCCTCCAGCGGCTCGAACCAGGGCCCGCTGAACCCGGCCCTGGTGGACGCGGTGAAGGCCCGCATCCAGGCCTTGCGCGATGCCGACCCCGGCAACACCGCGCCCGTGCCGGTGGACCTGGTGA
Source organism: Rhodoferax sp. OV413 (assembly GCF_900104385.1). Lineage (GTDB taxonomy): Bacteria > Pseudomonadota > Gammaproteobacteria > Burkholderiales > Burkholderiaceae_C > Rhodoferax_B. Next base: position 122,818 of record NZ_FNJA01000006.1, read on the forward strand.
CGGCATCCGCCAGCGGGCTGGACCCGCACATCAGCCCGGCCGCGGCCCGCTTCCAGGTGGCCCGCGTGGCCAAGGCCCGTGGGCTGGAGGTTGCCAAGCTGCAGGCCCTGGTGGACCAGCAGGTGGAATCACCTTTGCTGGGCTTTTTGGGCGAGCCGCGCGTCAACGTGCTGCAGCTCAATTTGGCCTTGGACGCTGGCTTGCAGTAACCTCCGCGCATGGAGACCCGCCCCGACCCCGACGCCTTGCTGCAGCGCCTGCAGGAGCAGGACGCGGCCCGCGCCCAGGGCCGGCTGCGCATCTATTTCGGCGCCAGCGCCGGCGTGGGCAAGACCTACGCCATGCTCAGCGCGGCCCAGCAGGCGCATGCGGCTGGCCGCGAGGTGCTGGTCGGCGTGGTCGAAACCCATGGCCGGGCCGAGACCGCGGCGCTGCTGGACGGCCTGGAGCAGCTGCCGCCGCGCCAACTGCCTTACCGTGGCCGCAGCCTGCCCGAGTTCGACCTGGACGCGGCCCTGGCCCGCAAGCCGGCCGTGCTGCTGGTCGACGAGCTGGCGCATACCAATGTGGAAGGCTCGCGCCACCCCAAGCGCTGGCAGGACGTGCAGGAGCTGCTGGCCGCAGGCATCGAGGTCTGGTCGGCGCTGAACGTGCAGCACCTGGAGAGCCTGAACGGCACGGTGGGTGCCATCACCGGCATCCGCGTGCACGAGACCGTGCCCGACACCGTGCTCGACAGCGCCGACGAAATCATCCTGGTCGACGTCACGCCCGACGAGCTCACCGCCCGGCTGCAGGCCGGCAAGGTCTACCTGCCGCAGCAGGCGGCGCGGGCCACGCAGAACTTCTTCCGCAAGGGCAACCTGATCGCGCTGCGCGAGATCGCCCTGCGCCGCACCGCCGAGCATGTGGAAGACGATGTGCGCAGCTACCGGGTCGAGCAGTCGGGAGCGACCACGGCACTGCCGCCGGTGTGGAACACCTCGGGTGCCATCCTGGCCTGCATCGGCCCGCAGGAGGGCGCCGAGCATGCGGTGCGCACCGCGGCCCGGTTGGCCGGGCGGCTGAACGTGCGCTGGCATGCGGCCTATGTGGAAACCCCGCTGCTGCAGCGCCTGGCCGCGGCCGAGCGCGACCGCATTTTGTCGGTGCTGCAGCTGGCCGAAACCCTGGGCGCCGACACCGCGGTGCTGACCGGCAGCAACATCGCCGCGGCACTGGCGCACCAGGCCCAGACCCTGAACTGCGCAACCCTGGTGGTGGGCCGGCCCAGCCTGCGGCCGCGCTGGCAGTTCTGGCATGCGCTGCAGCCCACGGTGGCGCGCCAGCTGGCCACACTGGACCCGACGCTGGAGCTGGTCGAAGTCGGCAGCAGCGCCAGCGCCCGCCGGCTGCCGCGGGTGCTGTTGCGCCCCGACGGCGAGGCCGTGCTGCAGCCCGGCCATTGGCTGCCCTATGCGGCCGCACTCGGCGGCTCGGTGCTGGTGACTTTGCTGACCACGCCGCTGGCCGCCCGGCTGGACCAGGCAAATATCGTGATGCTGTTCCTTCTGGCCGTGGTGCTGGTGGCGCTGCGCTGGGGCCGCGGCCCGGCGGCGCTGGCCGCGCTGCTGAACGTGGCGGCGTTCGACTTCTTCTTCGTGTCGCCGCGCTTCTCGTTTGCGGTCGGCGACATCCAGTACCTGGTGACCTTCGGCGTGATGCTGGCGATTGGCCTACTGACAGGCCAGCTGACTGCCGGCCTGCGCTTTGCCGCGCGGATTGCCGACAGCCGCGAGCGCCGCACCCAGGCCTTGTTCGACCTGACGCGCGAACTCTCTGGCGCGCTGCTGAGCAGCCAGGTGGTGGAGATTGGCCAGGCTGCGGTGCAGCGCCTGTTCACCCAGGTCGAAGGCCAGGCCTGGGACCCGGTAAAAGGCGGCAAGGTGCTGGTGCTGGTGGCCGACCACAAGGAGGAGGGCGCGGGTAGGTTGCACCTGCCCGCCATGCTGCCGCACGACTTCGACGCCGGCATTGCCGAATGGGTGCTGCGCACCGGCCACAGTGCCGGCTTAGCCACCACCACCTTGCCGGCCCATCCCTGGCATTGCGTGCCGCTGCAAGCGCCGATGCGGGTGCGCGGCGTGCTGGCGCTCAAGCCCAGCCAGCCGCGCTGGCTGCTGATCCCTGAGCAGCAGCAACTGCTGCAAACCCTGGCCCGGCAGATAGCCATCGCGCTGGAGCGCGTGCACTATGTCGAGGTGGCGCAGGAGGCCGTGGTGCATATGGAGTCCGAGCGCCTGCGCAACACCTTGCTGGCCGCCATCTCGCACGATGTGCGCACTCCGTTGACTGCGCTGATGGGCCTGGCCGAATCGCTGCAGGCCGCGCAGCCGCCGCTGGCGCCGGCCCAGGCCGATGCGGCCGGGGCGATGGTGGTGCAGGCGCGCGAGCTGTCGGCCCTGGTCACCAATCTGCTCGACATGGCGCGGCTGCAGAACGGTGGCGTGGCCTTGCGCAGCGATTGGCAGTCGGTAGAGGAACTGGTGGGCGCGGCCATCCGCGCCGCTGGCCCGGCCCTGCGCGGCCAGCCGGTGCAAACCGAGGTGCCGGCCGACCTGCCGCTGGTCGAATTCGACGCGGTGTTGATGGAGCGCGTGCTGGTCAATCTGTTGGAGAACGCCGCCAAATATGGCGCGCCGCCCATCGTGCTGCAGGCCCGCGCCATGCCCACCAGCCTGGTGCTCAGCGTGCGCGACCACGGCCCGGGCCTGCCCAAGGCGATGCTGGGGCGCGAAGCCGAACTGTTCGACAAGTTCACCCGCGGCAGCGCCGAATCGGCCACCCCCGGCGTGGGCCTGGGCCTGGCCATCTGCAAAGCCATCGTCGACGCGCACCGCGGCCAGATCGTTGCTGCGCAGGCCGAGGGCGGTGGTGCAGAATTCAGCATCACCCTGCCACGCCGCCCCGCACCGGACATACCTTGACCCCTGTCGCTGTCATCATCGAAGACGAACCCCACATCCGTCGCTTTGTGCGCAGCGCGCTGGAGGCCGAGGGCTGGCAGGTGTTCGAATCCGCCACCGCCAAGCAGGGCCTGACCGAGGCCGGCACGCGCAAGCCCGACATGCTGGTGCTGGACCTGGGCCTGCCCGATGGCGACGGGTTGGAAGTGATACGTGATGTGCGCGGCTGGTCGGCCGTGCCCATCATCGTGCTGTCGGCGCGCAGCGACGAGGCTGACAAGATCGCCGCGCTGGACGCCGGGGCCGACGACTACCTGACCAAGCCCTTCGGTGTGGGCGAGCTGCTGGCCCGTGTCCGCGCCAATCTGCGCCGGCCGCGCGCGGCGGCGGCCGATGGCGTGGTCGAGGCCGACCCGGTGTTCCGCTTCGGCGCGGTCGAGGTCGACCGCGCGGCCCGGCTGGTGCGCCGCGACGGCGCCGAAGTGCACCTCACGCCCATCGAATACCGGCTGCTGGCGGTGCTGATCAGCAATGCCGGCCGGGTGCTCACGCACCGCCAGCTGCTGCGCGAAGTCTGGGGACCGGCGCACACCCAGCAAAGCCATTACCTGCGCATCTACATGGGCCATCTGCGGCAAAAGCTGGAGGCCGACCCGACCCAGCCCGCCCACCTGCTGACCGAAACCGCGGTCGGCTACCGGCTGCTCGCTTAAAATATAGGCAAAATCTGCCTCTGGCGCTGATGAATCCAGCGCAGGCAGCTATTAATTTAGTAGCGCACCATGAACACCCCCATCAAGCCCCCGAATCCCACCGTCGCCTTCCGCCGTGCCGCACCACCTGCCGGGCCTGCCGCCAGCAACGAGCCCACGCGCCTCAACAAGCGCATGGCCGAGCTGAACATGTGCTCGCGCCGCGAGGCCGACGAATGGATCGCCAAGGGCTGGGTCAAGGTCAATGGCGCGGTGGCCGAGATGGGCGTCAAGGTCACGCCCAGCGACCGTATCCAGATCGACAAGGCCGCCGCGGGCCACCAGGCCACGCAGGTCACGATCCTGATCAACAAGCCCATGGGCTATGTGAGCGCCCAGGCCGAAGACGGCCACGAGCCGGCGGTGACCCTGTTCACCCCGCAGAACCGCTGGGTCGACGACAACGCGCGCTTCTTCTTCCACGCGAATCAGCTGCGCGGCCTGGCGCCCTGCGGCCGTCTCGACATCGATTCCATCGGCCTGCTGGTGATGACCCAGGACGGCCGCATCGCCCGCCAGCTGATCGGCGAAGACTCGGTGATGGAAAAGGAATACCTGGTGCGCGTGGCCTACCACGGCCTGGGCCAGCCCGCGCCCACCGGCCAGCTGGTGCGCATGGACGACGACGACCCGGTCACCAGCAATGTGCAGGCCGTGTTCCCGCCCGCCATGCTGGCCAAGCTGCGCCACGGCCTGAGTCTGGACGGCCAGGCCCTGAAGCCCGCCAAGGTGACCTGGCAAAACCCCGAGCAGCTGCGCTTTGTGCTGACCGAAGGCAAGAAGCGCCAGATCCGCCGCATGTGCGAGCTGGTCGGCCTGAAGGTGGTGGGCCTGAAGCGGGTGCGCATCGGCAATGTGATGCTGGGCAATCTGCCGCTGGGCCAGTGGCGTTACCTGACGCCGCACGAGAAGTTTTAAGCAAAAAAAGCCGCGCTGTGTCGCGGCTTTTTTGTGTGCGGTGCTGCGCCTTTAGTTGGACAGCTTGGGCGCTTCGTTCATCAGCGCCGGGTCCCAGTGCTCGATAGCTTTGCCGTCCTTGATGCGCCATGTGTCGAACCAGGCCGTGCTGTAGCTCCCGTTGGGGTGCTTGGGGTCGATGACCCGGCGTGGATAGATCACCGTCACCAGATCGCCCTCGGCCATGACCTCGGCGACCGGCAGGCCCAGTTTTTCTGGAATCGGCGTGGGCTGGACCTTGAGTATCTGGGTGAAGAAATACACCACGGCATCCCGCCCATTGCGTGCGTTGGGGTTGTGCTGGATGTAGTCCTTGTCGATGTAGCGCTCGGCCAGCTCCCAGTGGTTGGCTTCCAGCAAGTCCTTGACGATGTGGTAGGCCACCTGCTTGTTGGCGTGCAGTTTGGGGTCGGGGCTGGTAAACAGTGCGTCGGCGTTGGCCGCGCTGCGCACGGCCTCCTGGGCCAGGGCCGGCAGCGCGCAGGCGGCGGCCAGCATGCTGGCTATGCCTGCCAGTAGGGTTGTCTTCATTCAAGTCCTTTCAGCGTGGAGGGGCCGGGCCTCAAGGCGCCAGCTTGGGGACTGAATGTAGGCAGGGTACTTACTTTTTGCAAGTACACACAAAATAGTAAGTGCTGATGCAGCGCGTTTATCTACAATCCAGGCCGTGTTCGCAAGGAGCTACAACATGGGAATTGCCGACAAGTTGCAGCGCGGCGACGTGCTGGTTGCCGCTTGCCCCTCGCGGGAGGTGCTGCAGCACATCACCAGCCGCTGGGGCGTTTTGGTGCTGATCGCGCTGGAGTCGGGCACGCTGCGTTTTGGCGAGCTGCGGCGCAAGGTCAATGGCGTGAGCGAACGCATGCTGGTCCAGACGCTCCAGTGCCTGGAGGCCGATGGCCTGGTGAACCGCATCGCTTTTGAGGTCGTGCCGCCGCACGTGGAATACAGCCTCACCCCGCTGGGGCGCGAGGCCGCCGAGAAGGTGCGTTTGCTGACCGACTGGATCGAAGACAACATTCCGCGCCTGCTCAAAGCCAAGGCGGCTGCATAGGCTTATTCGTCGCTGAGCAAGGCGTTGTAAATCACCGCACCGATGACCGCGCCGGCGATGGGCGCCACCCAGAACAGCCAGAGATCGCCCATGGCGCCGGGCACAAACAACGCCGGGCCGGTGCTGCGGGCCGGGTTCACCGAGGTGTTGGACACCGGGATCGAGATCAAATGGATCAAGGTCAGGCACAGGCCAATGCTGAGCCCGCCAAAGGCGCCGGCCGCGCGCTTCGCGGTCGAGCCCAGGATGATGATCAGGAAGATGGCCGTCATCACCACCTCGCACACCAGCACCGACAGCAGGCTGAAGCCACCTGGCGAGTGCGCACCATAGCCGTTGGTGGCAAACGCGCCGGCGCCGGTGAAGGCCTTTGCCGCGTCGAAGTCGGCCTTGCCGGAGACGATCAAATACAGCACGCCGGCTGCCGCGCAGGCACCCAGCACCTGGGCCACGATGTAGCCCAGCAGGCCGGACGCCGGGAAGCGCTTGCCCACCGCCAGGCCGATCGACACTGCGGGGTTGAAATGCCCGCCCGAGATCGGCCCCAGCGCGTAGGCGCCGGTCACCACCGTCAGGCCAAAGGCCAGCGACACGCCCAGCAGGCCAATGCCCACGCCAGGAAAGGCAGCCGCCAGCACGGCGCTGCCGCAGCCGCCCAGCGTCAGCCAGAAGGTGCCGATGAATTCGGCCGACCATTTCTTCAGATTGCTATCCATGTATGTACCCCTCGTTTGATTGTTGGTGCGTGGGCCGACGGTTGCCGGCACGCGTTTTTGCAGCCAACGATGGTCGCAAGCGCCGGTCACAAGGGCAATGGTTTTAACAATCCACCGACAAATTTGTCCGCAATCTGTATGAAAACCGGCCGGATACGCCCCGGGACTTGAAGTTTGCAGCTGCGGCCATAATTACGGGTTGCCCGGCACGCTGCTGCCGGTGTTCCGTTTTTTGACATTTCCAAGGCATTCATCCCAACATGACCAAGAAAACCCTGCCATTCCAGGCCGAAGTCGCGCAACTGCTGCACCTCGTCACGCACGCGCTGTATTCGAACAAAGAAATTTTCATGCGCGAGCTGGTGTCCAACGCATCGGACGCCTGCGACAAGCTGCGGTTTGAAGCCATCAGCAACAGCGCCTTGTACGAAGACGCGCCGAATCTGGAAGTGCGCGTGTCCTTCGACAAGGACGCCAAGACCCTGACCATCACCGACAACGGCATCGGCCTGACCCAGCAAGAAGCCATCGACAACCTGGGCACCATCGCCAAGAGCGGCACCAAGGACTTTGTCAGCAAGCTCAGCGGCGACCAGAAGGCCGACTCGCAGCTCATCGGCCAGTTCGGCGTGGGCTTCTACTCCGGCTTCATCGTGGCTGACCGCATCACCGTGGAATCGCGCCGTGCCGGCGTGCCCGCTACGGAAGGCGTGCGCTGGACCAGCGACGGCGGCGCTAGCGGCGGCGATGCGTTTGAAGTCGAGAACATCACCCGCGAACAGCGCGGCACCAGCGTGATCCTGCACCTGCGCGACGACGCGCTCGAATACGCCAGCACCTGGAAGCTCAAGAGCATCATCAGCAAGTACTCGGACCACATCAGTCTGCCCATCCTGATGGAAAAGGAAGAGTGGAAAGACGGCGAGCTGATCAACACCAGCGACGAAGCCGGCGGCCGCCAGCCCGGCGGCATGGTCAACACCGGCGAATGGGAAGCCGTCAACAAGGCCAGCGCCATCTGGGCCCGCGCCAAGAAGGACATCACCCAAGAGCAGTACGACGACTTCTACAAGCAGATCAGCCACGACTTCGAAGCCCCGCTGGCCCACACCCACAACCGCGTCGAAGGCAGCACCGAATACACCCAGCTGCTCTACGTGCCCGGCAAGGCCCCGCAAGACCTGTGGAACCGCGACAAAAAGGGCGGCCTGAAGCTGTACGTGAAGCGCGTCTTCATCATGGACGACGCCGAAGCCCTGTTGCCCAGCTACCTGCGCTTTGTGAAGGGCGTGGTCGACTCCGCCGACCTACCGCTGAATGTGAGCCGCGAGCTGCTGCAAGAAAGCCGCGACGTGAAAGCTATCCGCGAAGGCTGCACCAAGCGCGTCTTGGGCATGCTGGAAGACCTGGCCAAGCACAACGCGTTGCCCGAAGCCTCGGCTGATGGCGTGACCGACGTGGTGAGCGACGAAGACAAGGCCCTGGTCGGCAAGTACACCCAGTTCTACGCCGAATTCGGCGCCGTATTGAAAGAAGGCCTGGGCGAAGACTTCGCCAACCGCGACCGCCTAGCCAAGCTGCTGCGTTTTGCCAGCAGCACCACCGACAGCACCACCGTGTCGCTGGCCGACTACAAGGCGCGCATGAAAGAAGGCCAGGAAGCCATCTACTACATCACCGCCGACAACGCCGCCGCCGCCAAGAACAGTCCGCAGCTCGAAGTCTTCAAGAAGAAGGGCATCGAAGTGCTGCTGATGACCGACCGCGTCGACGAGTGGGCGCTGAACTACCTGCACGACTTCGATGGCACTCCCATGCAGTCCGTCGCCAAGGGCGCGGTCGACCTGGGCAAGCTGCTCGACGAAGACGAAAAGAAAGCCGCTGAAGAAGCCGCCGAAACCTTCAAGCCGCTGCTGGCCAAGCTTAAGGAAGCCCTGAAAGACAAGGCCGAAGACGTGCGCGTCACCACCCGCCTGGTCGACAGCCCCGCCTGCCTGGTGGTGCAAGACGACGGCATGAGCACCCAGCTCGCCCGCATGCTCAAGCAAGCCGGCCAGTCCGCCCCCGAGACCAAACCGGTGCTGGAAGTGAACGCCGAACACGCCCTGGTGAAGAAGCTCGAAGGCTCGGTGCACTTCAACGATCTGGCGCACATTTTGTTCGACCAGGCACTGCTGGCTGAAGGTGGTTTGCCGGCCGATCCGGCGGCGTATGTGAAGCGCGTGAATGCGCTGCTGGTGTAAGCCAGTTTGAAAGAAATGTGCCGCTGGCGCAGATAGATATTGCGCTGGTAGCTATTGAATAAATAGCAAAAGCGCAATTCAAAAAGCCCCGCAGTTGTGAGACTGCCGGGGCTTTTTTCTTGTACTAGGTTTCGACGCGAACCAACCAGCCACCGTTCAGGGGTTCCATCACAAACCGCAGTGGCAGGAACTGCTCGATCACGCTGGCGTTGGTGCGCGTGTGCTCCGACAGGCTGGTTGCCCAGTATTGCCCCGCCTTGCCTTGCAACGCTGCCAATGCCATCGGGATCATCAACTGGTCTGCCAGATGCTCGCCCACCGGTGCGCTGTGGGCCAGGTAGGCTTGCACCTCGCGCAGTACCTTGCGCGCCACTTCCTCTGCGCTCACACTTTTTTCGCCAAAGGCAGTCAGCACTTCGGTGATGTGCTCAAACTGCAAAATTACTTGCAACGCATTGCCAGGACCTTCGTTGGAGCGCAAGGCGCGGTCGCGCAGCTGGTCTTCGGTCCAGCCCAACGCGCGGCCCAGGACCTCAAGCTCGCGGCCGGCCACGCCCTTGGGAATACCGGTGTGCAGGCATTCGACCCAGGCTTCCAGCCGCGCACCGCGTTCCATTAAATGGATCGCAGCCAGCCCATCGGGTGGCGGTGCAATGCGCACTTGCACCTCGCCGCCACCTGCGGGGTAAAAGCCGTGGCGTTGCACTTCCAGCGCATACACCGCTTGGCCAGCGCCAGAGAAGTACGGTGCCATGCGGCTCAAAAACGTGGCCGATGGTGCCATCGGGTTGTGTGTGCCGCCGCGCAGCGTGAGGTTGGACGGCTGCGCCGCCAAGGCCAGCGGCCACAGCACGGTTTGCAGCACCAGCATGCAGCTACCGGCGGAGCCGATCGCGAATTCGTAGTCACCGCAGCGCACCGGGCCGGGCCTAAACGTAAGTTGGCCGGCGCCAATCTGCACCGCAACGCCTTCCGCATCCACCGCGTTGCAGTGTGCAGGTCCGCCACCTACGGCCACCGCCGCCTGCACACAGGCCAGATGCTGGCGCATCAGGCCTGGCTTGGGGCGTTTGGCGCGGATGTTGATCAAGCTGAAGGCCTGGCCGGTGATCAGGCTCAACGCCAGGGCGGTTCGCAGGATCTGCCCGCCGCCTTCACCTTGCGAGCCGTCGATTTCTATCGTGTTTTCAAGTTCTGTTTTCATTGTTCTTGTCTCTTTCCAGCCCCCTCGATCGGGGGCACTAACCCTTCACACACACCACCTGCTTCAGCGTGTACACCACTTCCACCAAATCGCTCTGAGCCAGCATCACGGCGTCGATGTCCTTGTAGGCCATCGGGATCTCGTCGATCACGTCGGCGTCCTTACGGCATTCCACACCGGCCGTGGCATCGATCTGGTCCTGCACGGTGAACAGCTTCTTGGCCTTGGTGCGGCTCATGGTGCGGCCGGCACCGTGGCTGCAGCTGTTGAAGCTATCCGGGTTGCCCTTACCGCGCACGATGAAACTCTTGGCCCCCATGCTGCCGGGAATAATCCCCAGCTCACCCGCCTTGGCGCTCACTGCGCCCTTGCGGGTCACAAATACTTCTTGGCCAAAGTGAGTCTCCTTCTGCACATAGTTGTGGTGGCAGTTCACCGCTTCCAGGTGCGTCTCGAACGGCTTGGTTATGGTTTTGCGCAGTGCGCCAATCACGGCCTGCATCATCACCTCGCGGTTCAGGCGCGCAAACTTTTGCGCCCAATCCACGCCACGCACGTAGTCACCAAAGTACTGGGCACCTTCTTCAAAGTAGGCCAGGTCCTGGTCCGGCAGGTTGCGCTGGTGCAGCTCGGCATCCTTCTTGGCCAGCTCAATGAAGTGCGTACCAATGGCGTTCCCCACACCGCGCGACCCGCTGTGCAACATGATCCACACGCTACCGGCTTCATCCAAGCAGATCTCCACAAAGTGGTTACCCCCACCCAGCGTTCCCATATGGCGGTGGTTGTTGGTGTTCTTCAGGCGCGGGTAGTCCACGCACAGCGCATCGAACTCGTCTACCAATTGCGCCCAGGCGACGTCTGCCGCAGCGGGCGGGTTCGTCCACGCCCCGACCTCGCGGCTCGACTTGTGATGGCGATACTGCTTGGGTGCTGAGCCGTGCGGCACGGCCTTTTCAATCTCGCTACGCAGCGGCCCCAGGTTATCCGGTAGATCGCTGGCGACCAGCGTGGTCTTGCAGGCGATCATCCCGCAACCAATATCCACGCCCACCGCAGCGGGAATGATGGCCTTGATCGTAGGGATCACGCTACCGATGGTGGCGCCAATACCGTAGTGCACGTCGGGCATCACGGCCACGTGGCTGAACACAATGGGCAGCTTGGCTGCGTTTTCCAGCTGGCGCTGCGCCTCCGCTTCCACCGGCACGCCGTTGGTCCACATCTTTACGGGTACACCGTTTTCTACATTGAGTTGTTGGTAGTTCATTCTTGTTTTCTCGCTTCATAAAACGGATGACTAGTGTTTGTGAAATGAAATTCCGCCACTTGTCGCCAAGCTGGGACTTGAACCCAGAACTCGCGTCTTTTGACGTGAGAGCGTTTGCACGCTGCGTTTACCTGTAATTCCACGGGCATTCATCCAAACCCTTTTGATCACCAGCAGCAACAAAATTGTTGAAATGGATACGTGCTCTACCAGACTGAGCTACGGTGCTGTAATGGACTCGGGTACAAATCCATTGCAGCACCGGCGGGATTCGAACCCGCGACCTCGGCAGTGACAATGCTGTAATTCCAACCGCATTTGCCACCGGCAATCAAAACCTTTCGCTCTCTCCTCAAGAGCTTTCAAAAGCGCGACAAGATCGGTGAGATTTCATGTGCATTCAGTTTCCTGTGATGCACATGGCCAGAGTCGAACCGGCTAAACCAATGTAATCTCACCAGCATTCGCGCTTTTGAAAACTCTCTGTTCTACCTTCAAAAAGAAGGTCCCCGCCTGAGGACTAACAATTGGTGTGATTGGTACAGTTTGGATGTAATCACACCGGCACTCCTCAGGCGACGACGCTTAACACAACATCGCGTTCCGGCTTACAACACCAGCTCGTCAATCAATCCGACCCAGTGGTCGGCTCCCAACGCACCCGCCGCGAACAAGGCCAGTACCTTGAACACCTCATCGGTAAAACCGCCGATGTTCAAGATGTCGGACCGTTCCAGCGCCTGCGTATGGGCATAGGGCTGGATGTCGATACACACCAACTTCGCATGCGGGTTGCGTTGCTTGAACACCTCCCACTCACGCAGGGTTTGCGTAGCACCAGCACGCTTGTTATCCACCCACGACTCGTTGTCCGACACCATCACCACCAGATCGGCCTTGGCCTTGTTGGCATTCAACAGAGCCAGCGGTGCTGAGCAGTTGGTTCCACCTCCACCCACGGCGGCCAGCTTCTCCGCATTGGTCATCACCGAGTCACGCGGGTTCAGTGACAAGCTGACAACTTTCTGCTCGAACGGCAAAACCACAGTGGTCGGGTTCTTGCGCAGCAGAGCCGCAGCCACCAAGGCAGCCACGTCAATACAGCGCACCGCACTGGTTGCAGAACCACGATGTCCAGACACCGCCGTGCTCATGGAGCCCGACACATCAGGACACACCACCACATCGCCCGCCAACTCTGGCACGTTCTTCAATGCAATTTCCATCGCATCTTGCAGTGCCTCACGCACTTGCTGAGGAACAGCCTCATCTGTAGCCTTGTACGCCGCCATCAACTGGTAGGGCAATACACGGGCTTTCTCAATGCTTTGCGCATCACGCAGTTTGGCTGCAATGGCCTTTTCAGCCTTGGTCGTACCAAACACACCGTGGCGTGCAAAGGTGTTCAGGTTCTGCCGCACCATCTGCCATGAACCGTTCTTTGCAATTTGCGTCCACTGGTTGGTCGTCAAATTTAAAGCGGTCAACATCTGAAAAGGCACGTCCGGCGCCACGCCGCTACGATCTTTCTTGTAGGCTTCAAAAGCACGCGTCGCCTCGGGCAACTGGTTCACATCAAAGTCACGGCCAATCAACCAGGCAAACCACGCGGCGCGCCAAGCTTCAGCCGGCTTGGGGTGAACCATCTTCACCACATCGGCCAACGAAGGGCTGTTACCCACACTGGCGTTCAGCAATTGCTTTTCGCTTGCGTTGCACAACCAGGCCTGCACCAACTTCTTGGGGCGTGAACCCAGCGATTTACGTCCCACTTGGCCGCTACGCAGGATCTGCACCACATTGCGCAACATCTTGCCGTTGTCCACCACGCGGGGAAACGCCTTTGCAAACACAGCCACATCGCGGGTTGCCAGCGATGCCAACAGCAGCGCGGGCATGTCTTTCATATGGCCGCGCTCACGGGCATAGATGGCGGTCTTGGCCACAAAACTCACATCCACCTGGGCCGCCAGCTCCAGCACTTTGTCCAATTGCTCTGCCGCACCGGCGTAGTACACATTGTTCAGGCAACCGGTTACGGCCAACTGCACCAGAGCGTGCTGGGGTGCCAGGGCATAAGCCACGCCACCAGCTTCATTGGCGGTGTTGGCTGCCGGCAAGAACTTGCCTTTGATGCTTTGAAATAGTTGTGTGTTTGCCATGCTCTTGCTCCTTGTTTGCATTCACCGTTGTGGTGACGGGATATGTATTGCAGGCAGCGTGCCAAGTCTTGAATTTTCACTAAGTAATTCATAAGCCATTGATTTAAATAGGTATTTAAAAAATTAGAAAAAATTTTTGCAAGTGCAGTTGTATGGAAAATTGCAATATTTATCTTTATAGCTAGTAAACTAGCCAAATGAAAAAGACTGTTGTCATCGGATTTCTAGGAACTCAGCTGGATTCTGGTCAGAGCCCAGCGCGCTGGGAGAAGTGGCGGCCCACGGTGTCGTTGGCGCAGCACGACGATCTGGCCATTGACCGGCTGGAGCTATTCCACGACCGACGCAACAACACCCTGGCCCAACTGGTGCGCGATGACTTCGTCCAACAGTCGCCCAGCACCCAGGTGAATCTTGTAGAGATGAATCTGGTGAACCCTTGGGACTTCGGCGAGGTGTATACCGCGCTGTACGACTGGGCGGCCGCCTACCCGTTTGACACCAACCGCGAGACCTACCAGGCCCACATCACCACCGGCACCCACGTGGCGCAGATCTGTTTGTTTCTGCTGGTCGAGGCGCGTTTTCTTCCTGGCGTGCTGCTGCAAAGCGCTCCCCCGCGGGGACGCCAAGGGCGTGGCCCCGGCAGCCATGAAGTGATTGACCTGGACCTGTCGCGCTACGACGCCATCAACCAGCGCCTGCATGTTGCGCAACAAGACGCTGTGTCTTTCTTGAAGAGCGGCATCGCCACTCGCAATACGCGTTTCAACACGCTGATAGACGAGGTGGAGCGCGTCGCGGTGCAGAGCAAGGCGCCGATGTTGCTGACCGGCCCCACGGGCGCGGGTAAGTCCATGCTGGCGCGGCGCGTGTTTGAGTTGAAGAAGGCGCGCCACCAGATTGAAGGCGAGTTTGTCGAAGTGAACTGCGCAACCTTGCGTGGCGATGGTGCGGGCTCCACGCTGTTTGGCCACAAAAAAGGTGCCTTCACCGGCGCCATCACCGACCGCCCCGGCCTGCTGCGCACGGCACACGGCGGGCTGCTCTTCCTGGATGAAATCGGAGAGCTGGGACTGGATGAACAGGCCATGTTGCTCAAGGCAGTGGAAGAGAAGCGCTTTTTGCCCATGGGATCGGATCGCGAGGTGCAGAGTAATTTCCAGCTCATTGCAGGGACGAACAAAGACCTGCGCGTGGAAATTGACGCCGGGCGTTTTCGCGAAGACCTTTTTGCCCGTATTAATTTATGGACCTACACCCTGCCCGGCCTGGCCCAGCGACGTGAAGACATCGAGCCCAATATGGACCACCAGCTCGCCCTGGCGGCACAGGAGTTGGGTAAACAGGTGCGTTTCACCACCGAGGCGCGCACAGCCTACTTGCGTTTTGCCACCGATGTAGATGCAAGCTGGCGTGGCAACTTTCGCGACCTCAGCGCCTCCATCACCCGCCTGGCTACGTTGGCAGACCACGGACGCATTGGCATTGCGTTGGTTCAGGCAGAGATACAACGCCTTCGGTGGCAATGGCAGCCGCAGGCCAAGCCGGGCATCGGAGGAACCGGCATGGGGTTGAACGCCCAAGCTGCTCATACGCCGTCGCTGGAAGACTTATTGGGCGCAAAGGCCAGCACCCTGGATACCTTTGATCGTCTCCAGCTGCAGGCGGTCATTGCGGTGTGTCGACAGCACGCCAGCATCAGCGATGCGGGGCGAGAGCTGTTCAACGTGTCACGCCGACAGCGCAGCGTTATTAACGACGCAGACCGCTTGCGCAAGTATTTGCTGAAGTTCGGTCTGGATTGGGATACTGCCCGACGCTAGGAATCTGAGCGTTGCGCTGAACAGATGCGACATAGTCAAGCCAAACAGCAGACAAAGGGAGTTCGATGATTTCCACAGAAGTTCGTCAAGAAGTTTTCAACCGCCTGCGTACAGCCGAGTCGGAGCATCACGTCAAAGTCTTGCTCGCCATTGAATCCGGTAGCCGTGCTTGGGGTTTCGCATCGCCCAACAGTGATTACGATGCCCGCTTCATTTATGTCAACCGGCCAGATTGGTATCTGTCGGTAAGGCTGGAAGAAAAGCGTGACGTGATCGAGTATCCCATCGTGGATGACATGGACATCAACGGATGGGATCTGCGTAAAGCATTGCGTCTGTTCTCCAAGTCCAACCCGGGGTTTGTGGAGTGGATTCAGTCTCCGAGCATGTACGAACACACGGGCACTTTTCACGCCAGAGCAAGAGAACTGCTACCGCAGGTCTACTCTGCTGAAAGTGGCATCTACCACTACAGGAGCATGGCCAAGACCAACTACCGAGGCTATCTGCAAGCTGAGCAGGTGCCGCTGAAAAAGTACGTCTATGTGTTGAGGCCTCTCCTGTCAGTACGCTGGCTGGAACACTACCGAACGCCTGCACCCATTGAATTTCAGCGCTTGTTTGAGTTTGTTGAAGGCGAAGACGAATTGGGTGCAGCCATCAACGATCTGCTGGAAGTGAAACGCACTTCCCCCGAGATGGGCCTTTCACCCCAGATCGCGCCTATTCAAAGATTCGTCGAGCGCGAGTTGGAGCGACTCGAAAAGCTTTCCCCTGTGCGCAAGGACAGGGCGGACGTTGAGCCTCTGCTGTCAGACCTGTTTCGCGCAGTTCTCAAAGAGACTTGGGGTTGAACCGAATGCTTTCAGTTGGGTCTGTGGTTCGGAGCATTCCGCCAAGCTGAGCTAACCAACCAGGGAAAGAGGCGCTGTCGCATAAACGCGTCACCAATGCATTGCGCATTTGCCACGCATCACTTCCCCCGCTAAAGTCGCGCCCTGCAGTTTTCGCCATGGCACCTAGCCATCTCGCAAATACTGTACTCCCCACCCTTTCATCCACCTACCAGGAGAACAACATGCAAAAGAACACGACCTCCCTGTGGGCTGGGTCAGCGGTGGCGGGGCTTGTCAACTAAGCTTCTCCCACCTTTTCTAGCGCCCCACGGCACGCTGCACAACGCCTGATGCGTGTGCGGCGCAGCGTTGGCGTGCGTGCGTCTGTCCCGGTCCGGTTTCAACGTTTTTTGATTCTGGATTTTTATGGGCAATTTTGTCAAAAACGTGTCGGACCGTGCCTGTGTGGTCGCGTCCGACGCCACGTGGATGGAGGACGCTGCCGTACAGCAGCTCATCACCACATCGCAACTGGAGGGCATGCAGCGGGTTGCGGGCATGCCTGACTTGCATCCTGGGCGCGGTTATCCGGTTGGGGCCGCATTCTTCTCGGTCGGGCGCTTGTATCCGGCGCTGGTGGGTAACGATATTGGCTGTGGCATGGCGTTGTGGAAGACCGACATGCGCGCCAGCAGTGTCAAGCTCGACAAGCTGGAAAAGCGGGTGGGCAATATCGACGGGCCGTTCTCAAGCGAAGATGCCTTTGATGGCCAAGCCGCGATTGCGCAGGCGCTGGCAAGCGGTCAGATGAACGCAACAGGTTTTGAATCGGCATTGGGCACGCTAGGCGGAGGCAACCACTTTGCCGAGTTTCAGCAGATCGATACGGTCTATGCCAGCGACACTGTCGAGGAACTGGGTTTGGACACCAAGCATTTGCTGCTCTTGGTGCACAGCGGTTCGCGCGGGCTGGGGGAGCACATCTTGCGCCAGCACGTGGACCAGTTCCGTCACCATGGTGTGCCAGAGGGAGGGGCGGACAGCGCCGCCTACCTGCGGCAGCACGACGCGGCGCTGCAGTTCGCCCAATGCAACCGGCAATGGATTGCGCAGAGGCTACTGGCCAACGTGCGCAGCGAAGGCGAGTGTCTGCTGGATGTGCACCATAACTTCGTGGCATCTGCCACGATTGCGGGCACAGCTGGTTGGCTGCATCGCAAGGGAGCCACCCCGTCGGATGCTGGGCCGGTTGTCATACCCGGTTCACGCGGCGACTACAGCTATCTGGTGCAGCCCTGCGGGAGTGACGATGCAAGCCTGCAGTCGCTCGCGCATGGTGCGGGCCGCAAGTGGATTCGCTCGGCCTGCAAAGACCGGTTGTTCAAACTGATGACCCCCACGCAGATGGGCCGCACCGCGCTAGGCAGCCGCGTGATCTGCAACGACCGCCAGCTGATTTACGAGGAAGCGCCGCAGGCCTACAAGCCGGTAGACAGCGTGGTGCAGACCTTGGTGCGGGCGGGTCTGGTGCGGATGTTGGCACGCCTGAAGCCTGTGCTCACCTACAAAACCCGTGGGGAGTGCTGCGAATGATCATGTTGCAACTTTCCGCCAATACCGGCCCCGAAGAATGTTGCCTCGCGGTGCACAAAGCCTTGGCCCGTTTGACACAAGAAGCCGCGCAACTGGCGGTCCGAGTAGATGTCATTGAGCAAGTGCAGGGTAACGCAGTGGACACGTTGCGTTCAGTCTTGTTGGCGCTGGACGGCGATATGGCGCAGGCCTTGGCGCAGCGCTGGCAAGGCAGTGTGCTGTGGATCTGTCCCAGTCCTTACAGGCCTGGTCATCGGCGCAAGAACTGGTTCATTGGTGCAGATATTTTTGCGCCGGAGTCCCCCAGTTTTGTCGACGCCTTGCACGACAAGGACATCCGCTTTGAAGCCGTGCGCGCCAGCGGACCGGGCGGCCAGCATGTCAACAAGACCGACTCTGCGGTCCGGGCCACGCACGTGCCCAGTGGGCTCAGCGTCAAAGTGCAAACCGAGCGCAGCCAGCATGCCAACAAACGCTTGGCCCGCGCCTGGCTAGCCTGCAAGCTGGCCGCGCTGGCCCAGGATGCAGCAGACAAAGGTCGTGCCGAGCGGCGAATCCAGCACCATCAGGTTGAGCGTGGCAACGCCACGCGGACTTTCAAAGGAATAGATTTCCGGGAGGTCTAGGTCGTCCGGGTCGATGCAGCCCCCCTGCTGAAGAAGTTCGACGGGGTCGGTATACGTCGACGGCCTACAGTGATGGTGCAAGCGGATTTATGAGGCGTATGCTCATGGATATTGCGCGAAAAGCTATGTAATTCGTAGCGTATGCAGGGCTTACCAAATGTAGCCCCCGGGGCGGCGCAAAACAGAGATGATTTGCTCCGCGCCTGGGTAGTCGGCAAGAGGCCGTTGCCCCGATGCCAGACCGGTCCTAGCCAGCTTTGGCGGCCCACCCATTTGCAAAGGAGACCTACCCATGTCCGACCAAGCCAACACCGTCCGCCTGCACCGCGTGCTGAAGGCCCCGCCCGAGCGCATCTACCGCGCATTCCTCGACCCCGACGCATGGGTCAAGTGGATGCCGCCGCGCGGGTTCACGGCCAAAATCCACCATTCGGAGGTGCGGGTCGGCGGCAGCTTCCGCATGTCGTTCACCAACTTCGGCACCGGCGGCAGCCATTCTTTTGGCGGCACCTACACCGAACTCACGCCGCACACGCAGATCCGCTACACCGACAGGTTTGACGACCCCAACCTGCCGGGCGAGATGCAGGTCACGGTCGCCTTGCGCCAAGTCCTTTGCGGCACCGAGCTGAGTATCGTGCAGGAGGGGATTCCGTCGGTGATTCCGGTCGAGATGTGCTACCTCGGCTGGCAGGAATCCTTGTCGGCCCTGGCCCATCTCGTCGAGCCGGAGATCCCGGATGGGGCTTAAAGGCGGGCGTATGTTGTCGGGTATCCGTTACAGCTTGGCATCGGTGGGCTTGGCGCTGCTGGGCGCCTGCAGCTCGGTGGGCGTGGGTGTCAGCGTGCCGCTGTTTCCCGGGGTCAGCATCGGGGTCGGTGGCGGCTCGGGCGGTGTGCATCTGGGCGTGGGGGCCGGGGTGGGGCCGGTGGGTGTTGGTGTAGGGGTGAACCAGCGCGGCCAGGTGGGTACCGGCGTGGGGGTGGGCACCAGCACCAACGTCGGTGGCGCGCAGGTCGGTGTCGGCGTGGGTACCAGTACGACGGTCTACGACCCGGATCAGCCGCGGGTGCGCCGCTAGCTGGAGATTGAAAGGGAATTGGCGATGCTGAAAACCTACCATGGCAGTTGCCACTGCGGGGCCGTCCGCTTCGAGGCCGACATCGACCTGTCGCAGAGCAGTTACCGCTGCAATTGCTCGATCTGCCGGCGCACCCGCTTCTGGCCCGCCGTGGTGCTGCCCCAGGGCTTCCGTCTGCTGGCAGGCGAGGGCGATCTGACGGAGTATTTGTTCAACACCCGCAAGAACCAGCACTTCTTCTGCAAGCACTGCGGCGTGCGCGCCTTCGGCATTGGCAACGACACCCCGATTGGCAAGATGGTTGGGGTGAACCTGATGTGCCTGAACGATGTGTCCGACGAAGAACTGGCCTGCGTGCCCATCACCTATGTGGACGGCTTGCACGACCGCTGGGACCGTGCCCCAGCGCTCTTCGCCCATCTGTGAATGGTGCCTAGAGATTGCCGCGGAAGAAGCGCACCACGCGCTCACGCGAGGCGTGGGCCTGGGCTACATCGGGGACGATGCTGATGCTGGGGATGGCCGAGGTGCCCAGCAAGTAGCTGCCCTGGTTGGCAAACGGGTCGGCGGCCGTCACCGGCACCATCAGCCGGTCCCAGCCGTGGAAGGCGCCCGGGTATTCGACCACGTCCACCACGTCGCCATTGCTCGGGTTGACCGAAGCCGCCAACGCCCGGCAAGGGGCGGCACTGTTGTCGTAACTGTCCTTGCTGCCGATCTGGATCAGTACCGGGGCGCCCGTGAGGTTTTGGAACAGCGTGCCCGCCTGCGCCGGCGACACGCCGAAAGCGCGCAGGATGGCCGCGTTGTTGGCGGCGTAGCACACCGGGTAATGGGCCACGTGGGCCGCAAACTTGCGGCCGCCACCAAACTGGCCCGCATACGCGCGCTCGGCACTGGCCAGGCTCATCACGCCGCCCCAGGAGAAGCCCAGCACGCCAATGCGGTCCGGGTCAATATTCGCCTGGGCGCTGAGAAAGGCCAACGCCGAGAAGGTGTCGGGTACCGTCAGGATCGGCAGCTGGGGCCGGTTCGTCCCGCCGGTCACGCCACGGGCCTCCCACATGTCGATCTGCAGGGTGGCGATGCCGGCCACATTCAGCGCCGCTTCATAAAAGTCGCCACGCGCATCCACCCCGCTGGAGCCGTGCAGTATCAGCACCGCCGGCAGCTTGTGGTTGTCGCCGTGGCCGCGCTTTTTGGAAGGGTAGTTGTCGAAATCAAAGCAGTTGCGGCGCGCGTTGGCCCGGGCTGGAATGCTCAGCTTGCCCTTGATGGTCAGCGGGCTCTGGGGCGCGGCAAGATTCGGTGATTGGAACTGGATAAAGGTCACCTGCGGTGCGGGGCGGTCTCGGCACTCCCAGTCATCGGCGTGCGCCCCCGCGGCCAGGCTCGCCCAAAACGCAAAAACCAAGGCCCGAAGCCAGATCTGGTACGCCATGCAATTCTCCTTGTTGGGTTGGATCGCAAAACAGGCGGGCATGGCCCGCAGATTTGCGCGGCCCACCTTAACCAGCGCCCCCAGGTGTGTCAACGCGGGCCAAAGGGCCACATCCGAGCCGAATGGTGTGGTGCTGGCCCGCCAGGCAGGCGTTGAAAGACGGTCAGCGTAAGGCTAAAAATACAGGTGAAATATGCTTCTGGCGCTTATATGGATTGCGCAGGCAGCTATCTAAATGAAAGCAGATTTTGCCAACGAAGCCCCACGGTCTTCAGGGCGGCATGCCGCGCCGACAGCTCTCCAAAGCTTCATACATATTGGGTATCCGGGCTCAATGCCCGAAGCGGCGCTGCTGCCAGCGCGCGCGCTGCAAGGCCCATAGCTCGGCCACGCCCCAGACCAGGCAGGCGGGTACGGCGATCAGGCGCATCAGGGTGGCTTTGCGGAGCAGCATCATGGGTCTCCCCTCGTGGTTTGCAGCCCACCATAGGCGCGCAATGTGACAAGCGCGTGTCGGTGTGCCATTGCCGCACAGTGGGCAAAATTCGGCCCCGCACCGCCGCCGGCGTGGCTATGCTGCGAGCCTGTGCCCCACGCCTCTGCATCCCCACCCGAACTGCCCGCATTGCCCGAACTGGCGGCGCTGGAGCGCACGGTTGCGCTGGGCGGCAGCCACTTGCAGGCGCGCACGGTGTGCCGCGTGGCCCTGCCGGGCGGCGGCAGCTACCCGGTGCATGCCATCACCCTGGGCAACCCCTCGCTGGACGTGCCGGCGGTCGGCTACTTTGGAGGCGTGCACGGCCTGGAGCGGATCGGCGCTGGCGTGGTCATCGCCTATCTGCACAGCCTGGTGACCCGGCTGGCCTGGGACAGCGCGCTGCACCGCCAGCTGGAATCGGTGCGCCTGGTGTTCATGCCCATCATCAACCCCGGCGGCATGGCGCTGGGCACGCGGGCCAATCCGCAGGGTGTGGACCTGATGCGCAATGCGCCGGTGGACGCGCGCGACCCCGTGCCCTTTCTGGTCGGCGGCCAGCGACTCAGCGCACGCCTGCCCTGGTACCGCGGCCGCCATGCCGCCGCGATGGAGGCCGAAAACCAGGCGGTTTGCGCGGTGGTGCAGGCCGAGCTGCTGTCGCGTGCCTTCAGCCTGTCGGTGGATTGCCATTCGGGCTTTGGCGTCAGCGACCGGCTGTGGTTTCCCTACGCCCACACCCGCACGCCGATTGCCCACCTGGCCGAGATGCACGCGCTGAAGCGCATCTTCATCGAGTCGCACAGCCAGTACCGCTACATCTTCGAGCCGCAAAGCCTGCAGTACCTGGCGCACGGCGACCTGTGGGACCACCTGTACCAGCAAGCACCGCCTGGACGGATTTTTCTGCCGCTGACTCTGGAAATGGGGTCCTGGCTGTGGGTGAAGAAGAACCCGCGCCAGCTGTTCTCGCGCCACGGCATCTTCAACCCGCTGATCGCCCACCGGCAGCAGCGCGTGCTGCGCCAGCACCAGTCGCTGCTGGACTTTCTGGCCCGCGCCGCGCACGGCCACAAGCTGTGGCTGCCGCCCGAAGAGATGCGCACCTACCACCACGCCCAGGCCCGGCACGACTGGTACGGCCCCAAATGAGCACCTGGATACTTCTGCGCGGCCTGACCCGCGAGAGCGGCCACTGGGGCGGCTTTGTAGACCTGTTCCAGGCGGCACAGCCGGGCTACCAGGTGATTGCGCTGGACCTGCCGGGCAACGGCAGCCTGCACCGGCAGCGCAGCCCGGCCGACGTGGACGCGATGGTCGTGCATTGCCGGGCCGAGCTGGCGCGCCGGCAGATCGTCGGGCCGGTGCAGATACTCGCCATGTCGCTGGGCGCGATGGTGGCCGTGGCCTGGGCGACGGCCTACCCGCAGCAGGTGGCGGCCCAAGTGCTGCTGAACACCAGCCTGCGGCCCTTCAGCCCGTTCTACCAGCGGCTGCGGCCGCAGAACTATGGGCTGCTGCTGCGGCTGGCGCTGTGGGGCGGCTCGCCCGAATTGTGGGAGCGCAGCATCCTGCGCATCACCAGCAACGGCGCGCACGACGCTGTGCTGCCGCAGTGGCTGGCCTTGCGCGCCCAGCACCCGGTAAGCCGCGCGAATGCCGTGCGCCAGCTGCTGGCCGCGGCCCGCTACCAAGCGCCGACGCATCCGCCGCCCGTGCCGACCCTGCTGCTGGCCAGCGCGCGGGACCAGTTGGTGTCGGTGGCCTGTTCGCGCGCTTTGGCCCGGCACTGGCAGTGCGCGCTGCAAGTGCACCCCACGGCGGGGCACGACCTGCCGCTGGATGCTGGTGACTGGGTGATCGCCCAGGTGGGTGTATGGCAAAAATAGGCTCTGGCGCAGGCAGAGATTGCGCGAGAAGCTATTAAATAAATAGCATCTCGCGCGGACCAGCGTTCAGCTCGATTGCTTGAACGCCATTACGGCCTGGTTGCGCAGGGTGCGCAGCAGGGCCAGTTCTTTCTCGTCCAGCCCCAGGCCGCCCTTGGTGGCGGTGTCGGCGTAGATCAGGCCCACCGGCTTGTTCTGGATCACCAGCGGCAGCAGCAAAAAGGTGGGCGCGTGGATCTGTTGCCGGTACCAGGCCGGCAGGCGCTCGGCGATGCGGGGCTCGGTAGCGTCGGGGATCATGGTGTCGGCGCCCTTTAGGCAGACCGCGCTGAACAGGTCGGGCGCGCCGCTGGGCTTGAGCGCCACCTGGAACGGCTTGACCACGCCCTCCACACCTTCGCCCAGGCCGAAGCGGCCGGTCAGGGTTTCGGTCTTGGGGTCGCGCATGCAGAAGATGATGCGCTGGCAGTGCATGGCGCGGAACATGGTTTCCAGGATCATGCGCAGCACGTCGCCGAGCTTGAAGTCTTCCACCATGGCGTGGGTGATGTCCTGTATGCCTTCGGTCAGGATGTCGGCCACGCTGTGCACCGGTGTGGGCGGCGGGCTGCCGTCGGCCGGCGGCGTGGCCTGCAGGGCCAGCGGCGCCAGCGCATCGGGCAGCTCGACCACCGGGTCCGGGCCTTCTTCGGGGGCTTGCAGCAGCTGGGCCGCGCCCGAGCCGGCGACGACCCGGATCTCCATGGCGGCGGCCATCTCGATCAGCTTCTTGCGCGCCGCCACGGTGGCGATGCGTACCGCCGCCGGGCTGACGCCCAGGCTGCGCGAATAGTGGCCGGCCACCTGGGCCAGCCGCAGCGGAGCCTCGGCCGTGGGGCTGCGCAGCAGGATGTCGGCGATCTCGTTGGCGGCCATGGCGATCCAGCGGGTGCGCTCCTCGACCACCACCGGCGGGTGCAGCGGCGGTTCGCCCCGGGGCTTGCGCATGCTGCGCTGTATGCCTTCGGGTAGGCCCCAGCTCTTGGCGATCTCCACGCCCAGCGCCTCGTAGCCCACGCCCAGCACGCTGGCGGCAGCCGCGGCCTCGGCCATCGGTTTGTGGGTCGATGCCATCAGGCCGCGCACCGTGCGCGCCTCGTTGGGGAAGTAGAACTCGGCCAGCAGCCGGCCTAGGTTCTGGAACATGGCTCCGATGAAAGCCTCTTCGCTTTCGCGCTGCACCGCGCACAGCTCGACCGCAATTGAGCCGGCCATCAGCGAGCGCAGGAACTCGTCCTTCAGCACATTCGCGTGGGCCTTGTCGCCCATGTGCTCCAGCAGCACCAGGCTCAGCGCCATGTTGCGGATGCCGTTGAAGCCGACCAGGCTGACCGCCCGCGACACGGTGTTGATGCTGCCGCCGCGGGCCGCAAAGTGCGCGCTGTTGACCAGGCGCAGCAGCTTGTTGGTCAGCGCGACGTCTTTCAAAATCTCGTTGGTGACGCTGCCGATGCTCTCGGTTTCGGAATTGGCCATGCCCTGGATGCGGGCCACCGAGTCCGACATGGCGGGGAAGTCGCTCTTGTGCCGCATGCGGGCCAGCAGCGCGTCCAGCGTCTTCTTGCCTGGCACATCGTCGGACGTTTCGCCGCTGTCACCGCGGGCCGTGGCTTCGGACCAGGCGATCAGTGCGTCGCGCAGCGCGGTGGCGCCGGGCGGGCGTTGGCCGGGGTCGTAGGCCAGGGCACGGGCCACGATGGCGCGCAGGCTGGCGTTCACGTCCGGGCCCAGGTCGGCCGCCGGGGCCAGCTGTTCGTGGGCCAGGCGGTATTTGGCGCGGTCCGGGTCGTTGGCGTCCAGCAGCGGCTTGCCGGCCAGCATCTCGGCCAGCAGCAGGCCGACGGCGAACACATCGCTTTGCGGCGTGGTGATGTCGCCTTGCGCGGCCTCGGGCGACAGCCAGGCGGGTGCGCCATCGACCAGGGTGGCGGTGCCGAAGTCCAGCAGCTGGGCCCGGCCGGTTGCGTCGACCAGTACGTTGGATGCCTTGAGGTTGCGGTGCAGCATGCCGGCCGCATGGGCTGCGGCCAGGGCGTCCAGCACATCCAGCGCCAGCGCCACGGCCTCGGCTGCGGGCAGGGCGCCGCGCTGGGCCAGCATGTTGGCCAGGGTTTGCCCCGGCAGGTAGCCGTAGACCAGATAGGGCTGCTGCTCCAGCACGTCGGCTTCCAGCACCGGCACCACATGGGCATGCACCAGGTGGCTGACGCGGCGCGCGTGCTGCACCCAGCGGGTGATGACGGCGGCGTCGGCGGCTTTGTGGATCACGGGTAGCTTGAGCGCCACTTCGCGGCCGGGCGCCGGGCCCAGGCGCGGGTCTAACGCCAGCCAGGTGACCGAGTGTTCGCCCTGGCCGAGTATGCGTTGCAGGCTGAAGCGGCCCCAGCTGGCGGGGCTGGGTACTGTTGCGGGACGGGGCGCCGGGGTAGCTTGTGGAGAGAGCGGTGGAACATCAGCCATGGGGTAAATATCAGAAAAGGGCGCGGTAAAAAGTCGTCTCCCCGCGCAGTATGCACCCACATTTGGGTGGTAGCGGAGGGTGTATCCCCTGCTGCGCGGCGCTGGGCAAAGCCCGCTAATATCACCGACCCCGTTTAGCCACTCCTCTTGTTTGACTGCGTACATGGAATCCGAAGACTGCAACGCCTCCGCCATCGATATCGTGTACCTGTGGGTCAACGGCAACGACCCCGCCTGGCGGGCCAAGCGGCAGCGGGCGCTGGAGCAGTTGAGCCCCGCGCAGCGCCAGGCCATGGCCGCCTACGGAAATGTGGAGGGGCGCTTCCGCGACAACGACGAGCTGCGCTACAGCCTGCGCGCGCTGGAGCAGTTCTTCCCCGGCCACGGCCACATCTACCTGGTGACCGACGGCCAGACCCCGGCCTGGCTGGCCCAGGTAGACGGGCTGACGGTGGTGGACCACCGCGAGCTGATACCCGGTGCGGCGCTACCGGTTTTTGACTCCGGCCATATCGAGTCCTACATCCACCGGATTCCGGGCCTGTCGGAGCGCTATTTCTATTTGAACGACGACGTGTTCTTTGGCGCGCCGGTGGAGCTAGGCCACTGGTTCAGCCGCGAAGGCGTGTTTGTCGCCTGGTCCGACGACCCGCTGGTCAGCGACGAGCCGCTGCGCCCTGACGCCACCGCGCTGGAGAACGCCTGCCGCTTGTCGCAGCAGTGGCTGCGCGACCAGCCCGCGCTGCCCGGCGGCTACCAGCCGACCTTCCGTACTTTCGCGCATGCGCCCCGGCCGCTGCGCAAGTCGCTGCTGCTGGCGCTGGAGGCGCGGGCGCCGGAGATGTTCACCCGGGTGCGTTCCACCGTGTTCCGCTGCTGGGACAAGCCGGCCATCGTGTCCGACTTCGTGCTGCGCTGGGCGCTGGCCCACGGCCTGGCCCAGATGCGCGAGTATTCGCACCTGTATGTGTCCACCGGCGATGCCGACGGCATGGCCCAGCTGGACCGCCTGGTGGCCGCCCGCGGCCAGGTGGATTGCTTTTGCATCAACGACACCACCGACGACGCCCACCCGCACGACCCGCGCCTGGCCCGGGTCCGCGAGGCGCTGCAGCAGATGTTTCCGCAGGCTTCGCGGTTTGAGCGTTTACAGGTGTTTTAGGCCTCTGGCGCAGATAGTAGCTGCGCCAACAGCTACTAAATATATAGCGGAGGTGTGGCACTCTTGCCCAGCGCCTGCACTAGCCCAGGCAGGCCCACACCACCTTCGAGCAGGGTCTGGCCCGCATGCTGGCCAAGCTGGCGGTAGCTTTCCCACTGCTGGTCGTCAAAGAACTGGTCGGCTGTCGGCTCCTGGGGAAACGGCAGGTGGGTGGCCTGGTACTGGCGCAGGTCCAGGCTGGCCTCTTCGGTCAGCCGCGGCTTGACCCACAGCAGCAGCGCGGTGTGCGCCGCAAACGCATCGGTGGCCGGCAGGCTGACCTGGTAGGCCAGCAGGAAATGCCGGCCCTTGCCCTCGTCGCGGGGAAAGCCGGTGGGGTTGCCGAGCATGCTGGCCAGATCGGCCTGGGGCGTAGCTTGCAGTCTTTGCGCCACGGTCTCTGGCGCAATCGGGGTGAACTGGGCGCCCATGTCCACCGAGGCCAGGCGCATCAGATTGGCCACGTCTTCAAACTGGTAGCTGGCATCGGCCCCGTTGTCTAGCGCCAGAATGAAATCGACGCGCCGGCGCAGCAGCTCGTAGACCCCGGTGTTCTCGAAATGGCCGCCGTCGGACAGGTACCAGTGGCTGTCGTTCGTGCCGTAAAAGTTGCCACGCATCTCGCGCAGCAAATGCAGCTGGGTAGCAAATGGCCAGCGCCGGGCGGTGTGGCCGGTGCGGGCCCGGGTGCGCTTGCTTTTGGGCGTCAGTTTCACCTGCCACCAGTAGCCCAGCCGCACATTGGCCAGCACCATCAGCATCGCCAGTTCGGGCCGGGTACCGCGGCCCAGGCCGGGGGTGAAGGCGGCGCCCGAGATGCCGATCCAGCGGCCCACGGTGAGCTTTTCAAAGAACGGGTGCCTTTGCCGCGGGTTGTGCGGGCGCGCGGAGAATTCGCCGTCCACCATGAAGCCGTCGGGCGTCACCGCCAGCGACAGGCCTTTGCGGTCCTGGTTGACCAGCGAACCCTGCGAGGCCACGGTTTCGTTGATGGTGACGTTGATCAGGTGCAGCGGCGCCAGCGAATGCAGCTGGACCGGCCCGCTGGCATCGCAGCGGCCGTGGTACTGGTCCAGCGCCATGTCGTCGGTGGCGTGCGGCTCGGTCATGTCCTGGTGCTCGGCCTTGTCGCGGGCGATGTTGGTAGCGCCTAAATAGGCCCGTACGATGCGCGCCGTGTACAGGTTCTGGATGGTCGACAGGTTCAGGAACTGGAAGCATTCGCCGGTGATGCCGGCCAGCAACAGCAAGGCCAGCAAGATTCCCCGATGCGCAGGCGTTGCAAGCAGCCAGGCCGCGACCGTGCCCCATCCCAGTACCAGCAGCGTGCCCAGCAGCAGCGCGCCCAGCAGCGGCAGCCATTGCAGTGCCAGTGGTTTGTTCAGCTTCAGACTCTTGACGGGCAACAGCTTCCACAGGCCTAGCAGGCCAGCGACCACACCGCTGCCGATTGCGCCATAGGAGCCCGACAGGTAGGTTTGCAGCCATTCGCACACCGCCAGCACCAGGCACAGCGCGGCTAGCATTGCGGCGCTGCCCAGCGCCCGCGACAGATAGCGCGTCAGGCGGGTGCGCGTGACCTGCATCCACGCGGTGGGCTGGCCCTGGCGGTCTTGCCACCAGGTCCAGCTCCAGGTAGCCAAGTACCAGGCACTGGCGAGCACCAACACCCCGGCCAGTATCTGCAGCGCTGTGTTCTGCCAAGCGGCTGTCGCCAGCCACAGCGCAGGCCCCAGGAGCATGCCCACCACGGCCGTGAAGGTGAAAACGCCGGCGAGCCAGCCGGTTTGCCGCAGCTTGGGCATTTCGGTGTACCAGTAGGCAATGCCCAGCGGCAGCAACGCGGTGCCGGCAACCCCCAGCGCCAGCACGCCGTATAGCGCGCCCGCTTGCAAGCAACCGGGTAGCTGCCATGGCAGGCGGTGCAGATGTGCGAGCGCAGCCTGATTCAGCCATCCCAATATTCCCAGTGCGAGCACCAGCGTGATGCCCAGCACATAGTGCACCGCCAGCAGATTGCGCAGCCAGGTGGTGAAGCCAAACCACACATCGCCGCCACCATTCGGTGCCAGGTAGCGGCCGCTGTTGCGCAGCCAGCTGATCGGCTTACTGGCCGGCGAGGCTTGGGCATTGCTGCGCTGCTCGGTGGCCTGCAGCTTCTCTTGGGCCGCGCGCGCCGCTTGCTGCAGCTCGGCCTGAGACGGTGCGGTGGGGTTGCCCTGGCGGACTTTTTCAGGAATGAACAGGCTGCACAAAAAGCCCCCTGCGTAGCCACCGCCGGAGACCGTGGAGAGGTAGTCGAACTGCTGCAGCGCGTTACCGCGGGCCAGCGCTTGCAGCATGCCCAGCGACAGCGTGGCACTGCGGATGCCACCGCCCGACAACGCCAGGCCGGTGACCAGCGGCTGCGGCTGGCCATCCACGGTTTTTGTCAGCCCACTGCCGAGTGCGCTACGCCGTGCTGCCACCCGGCGCTGCTCCAGCGTCAGCCAGTCGGGGGCTGAGGAACGGTGGTCGGGCATTGCGGGCTCCTTGCGGTGGGGGTTTCAGGCAGGCCCGGTTGTACACACACTTCCCGGCCAGAGCATCCCCTAATCAGAGGATGAGAATACGGCGTTCAGCAAAACGCCCAGGCTAGCCAGGCCGGGTCTTCCACTACGTTGAGTAGCAAATAAGCACCCACGCGGTACGACAGGTATTCGCCCAGCATCAGCGCCTCGCCCCAGGTCGGCGGCCAGGCCAGGCCGGCGCGGCTCAGCACTGCATTCATACGTACAGAGGCTCTTCCTGCATGGCTTCGATCTGTTCGGTGAGCATGTTCACCTGGCCTACCCAGTAGTCGCTGCTGCCGAACCACGGGAAGTTGATCGGGAAGGTCGGGTCGCTCCAGCGCCGGGCCAGCCAGGCGCTGTAGTGGACCAGGCGCAGGGTGCGCAGCGGCTCGATCAGCGCCAGCTCGCGGCGGTCGAAGCTGCGGAACTGCGGAACTGCTCGTAGCCGTCGACCAGGCCGCTGAGCTGGCCGGTGCGCTGGGCCCGGTCGCCGCTGAGCAGCATCCACAGGTCTTGCACGGCCGGGCCGGTGCGGGCGTCGTCCAGGTCGACGAAGTGCGGGCCGCCGTTCGGGCCGTCGGTGGGCGTCCAGAGGATGTTGCCGGGGTGGCAGTCGCCGTGCAGTCGCAAGACTTTTATGTCTTTTTGGCCTGTAGCGCTGCTGGGTAGTGCGCTGGCAGCTATTAAATCAAGAGCGTCGCCGCAGGCCTTGGTCCAGGCGCTTTGCACGTCCAGTGGCACCATTTCGTGCTTCAGCAGCCAGTCGCGCGAGTGGATGCCGAAGCTTTCCAGGTCCAGCGCCGGCTGTACAGTTCTTAGTTGCCTGTCGGCTGCGCAACCGGTGACTTCATGAATAGCGCCGGCGTCGCGCCCATGGCTCCAGTTGCTCGATGCTGGCGCCTTGCAGTCCAGGACAGAAAGCGGCGTTTGCATCGGCGCCATCAGGAACATCACTTGGCTAGAGGGTGCTTCTTGAGAAAGAGCTCATTTCCGTCGTTCGTTTGGTTCGGTTTCGAGGCGAAGCATAGTTTCTGACTCTATGCGCTGTATCTCCGCGTCCGCAGCAGGCGGACTGTATGTCTTGGCTAGTGCTCCTAACAGTTCTTATTCATCAAAAGCTGCGAACACCCATTTTCTCGTGCGCATCCAGGGCCAAGACGGCCAATACGACAATCAACAGAAGGTATTGGATGCCGTACTGGAGTTTGATCTGCAGGGATGCGATCTGCCGCCCTTCTGACGCTTCACCTTTGATTGCCGCCCAAACTTTGGGGGCGGCTAGAACGGCGATGATCAGTAGCATGGGGCTGGGTTTCCAGAAAAAAACGCCGCAGAGCAGGGGTACGCCCAACAGCCACAGCTTGGGCGACACGACGGAAACGATGCGTCCACCATCCAGTGGCGTCAAGGGAATCAGGTTGAACAGGTTGAGAATGAAGCCGGTGTAGGCGATGGCCAACCAGAGTTTTTGCCCACTTTCCTGGGCATACAGGTAGCACAAAAATGCCCCGGCCGTGCCTAGCATGGGGCCAGCCAAACCTACATAAGCTTCCGTTTCAGGGTCGAGGTCGACAGTTTTCAGCGATATCCATGCGCCTACGAAAGGAATGAACACAGGAGCCCCTACCGCCAAGCCGCGGTTTTTAGCGGCAATGAAATGCCCCATTTCATGCACAAACAGCAGTCCCACAATGCCGATTGCATAAGCCCAGCCATAGCTTATGGCGTACACAAACACCGAGAGCAGCATGGTGCCACCCGACAAGGCTACTTTGCCGAGCTTGCCTGCAGCCAACAAGGCGAGCAGTAGCTTCATGCACTTACTCCTCGCAATTGCATGCCTGTCCGATAGGCAGCGCCGATCTGCTGCGATTTTTGCTCTGCCAAAGCCTGCAGTTCTGGGCCCAGTGTGGTCACTTTGTCCGGGTGGTAGAGACTTATCAGTCGTCGGTATGCTGCGCGTATTTCATCCGCCGATGCCGTCGGCGCAACTTCCAGCACTGCGTACCACGCTGCAGTACATGGGGCGGCCTGAGCCTGCGCAGGCATCTGGTCTGATAACGCTTCGTTTCTGAAATCAACGTATTCCGGCATTGGCTTGGGCGGTGATTTCGCCGTAAAAAACGAAACTAGCCAATAGCCAAAAACCAGCCCTCCAACGATGACGCCTATTTCCATTCCACTCATGATGGCGCCTCTTCCGCTGCAAACCGCGCTCTGGCTGCGACTAGGGTTTGCATACGGCTGCCGGCATCGTCTGCGTAGTCAATTTGCTCATCCAGTCGAAGCCGGCATTGTGTATTGACCTCTGTAAGCGCCTCCTCGGGCAACACACGAGCGCTGGCAGCCACAAAGTCTTCTTTCACGGGTTGCAACGCACACAATCTACGAATCAGATTGATTGCAAAGGGTGGGCAGGTCAAGCATTCGACGACGAGTCCCCAATATTGGCTAGGGGTCAAGCCCAACACGCGTCTGCGCCGGGCCAGGGTCACCAAAGCCGCGACGTTGCTGAGGTACATGGTCATTACTGCGGGCAATGCTGCCCAGACGCCAGCCCTGGTGTAGAGCCCTATAGGAAGCAGCACGAAAAGGCATAGTGCAGAAAGTATGACGAACGGTGTAAAGCTGCTGAACTCCGGGCGCTTTTTCAACGCTCCGTCGCCCTGCTCTTGTCCCCCCACCCGCACAAAATCCCATTGAAGAACATACATCTGCACATAGGGTGTCAACGGATTGGGAATGTAGGGCTCCTTCCCTCTGATTTTCCAGCGATTGGAGCCGAAGACCGCCTGCCAGCCCTGGCCACAGGACCGCATGATTGCCTCGTTCCCCGATAACAGTCGTGCCGAGTCAAAGATGTACAGCCCCCACGCAAGCAGCATCAGAGCCGCTTCCGCATTGAATTTCACGACTCTTTTTTCTTGAACAGTTTGCTTGCACCGCCCACGACAGCGACCGCGCCGACAGCAATGATTTTCCAACCTGCCGCAAGGAAACCCAATATGACTTTCCAAAACCCCGACTTCACAGCAACGGCGGCAGCGCCACCGGCCACCAACGCGGCTAAACCATATTCAGCTATTTTGTCGCCCGACTTAAATTCAGAGTATTTTTCGCCCGGGTTGAAGTCAAACCCGGCGAGTGCCGCCTTGAAGGACTTCACATCGGTCTCCAGGGTTTCCGGCCTTGAAACCAAAATCGCACTTTCATAACCGGATCGGCCTAACAAACGAACTGTGTAATTGATGATTGGCGCATTGCTGTCAGAGGCACGCAAACGGAGAGCCCATTCCAAGTGTTTGGTGGCAGTGTCGTAGTGCGGCGGGATGTACCAGCCTTCGGTGAACAGCTCGGACATGCCGCGCTTGCGTCGCTCCTGATTGCCGGGTTCGTCGCTGCTTTTGAGATCCTTTAACAGCGCGTCAGGGTCAATTTTTTCGTCGTCCTTTACATAGCCAGCGGGATTAAATGAGAAGGCCGCCCACCAAGTTTCACCCACCAGAATGTTTTCATTGGAAGGCAAATTCCCCGTGAGCTCCAAGAACTTGGACCCGTTGTTTACGTCCAGAAACCGAGCACCCTGGGGGACTTTTATGGTGGCTTTATCTTCCAATGCGCCACTTGTAGGTCCTTGCTGCCACGCCAAGGCCTCCATTGCTGCCGTCCGCTCTTCACGGGATTTTTCGGCGCCATAAGCGACTGTTCCGAAAATCAGGATTGCAATCGCAACAATAGATCGTTTGGCGTTGTGCACGTATAACCTTTTAAAAGATGATTGAGCACTTTACCTGAACGTTACTTTTAGAAACAAAGCGTTTTATCCACGCGACCTGCTCTCTTCCATCTTATTAATGAAATTAGTCGTGAAGGTGCAACGATAGAGCAGCAGCTTCATACGTACAAAGGTTCTTCCTGCATGGCTTCGATCTGCTCGGTGAGCATGTTCACCTGGCCGACCCAGTAGTCGCTGCTGCCGAACCACGGGAAGTTGATGGGGAAGGTGGGGTCGCTCCAGCGCCGGGCCAGCCAGGCGCTGTAGTGGATCAGGCGCAGGGTGCGCAGTGGCTCGATCAGCGCCAGCTCGCGGCGGTCGAAGCTGCGGAACTGCTCGTAGCCGTCGACCAGGCCGCTGAGCTGGCCGGTGCGCTGGGCCCGGTCGCCGCTGAGCAGCATCCACAGGTCTTGCACGGCCGGGCCGGTGCGGGCATCGTCCAGGTCGACGAAGTGCGGGCCGCCGTTCGGGCCGTCGGTGGGTGTCCAGAGGATGTTGCCGGGGTGGCAGTCGCCGTGCAGGCGCAGGACTTTTAAGTCTTTTGGGCCTGTAGCGCTGGTGGGGAGTGCGCTGGCAGCTATTAAATCAAGAGCATCGCCGCAGGCCTTGGTCCAGGCGCTCTGTACGTCTAGCGGCACCATTTCGTGCTTCAGCAGCCAGTCGCGGGAATGCAGGCCAAAGCTTTCCAGGTCCAGCGCCGGGCGGTGCACAAAGGGTTTTTTGGCGCCCACGGTGTGGATGCGCGCCAGGAAGCGGCCTATCCATTCGAGCACCTCGAAGTCGTCCAGCTCGGGCGGGCGGCCGCCGCGGCGCGGGCTGACGCTGAACTGGAAGCCGGCAAACGGGTGCAGGCTGCGGCCGTCCAGCACCAGCGGGCCGACGGCGGGTATCTCGGCGGCCATCAGCTCGGCGGCAAAGCTGTGCTCTTCCAGAATCTGCGCTTCGCTCCAGCGGCCGGGCCGGTAGAACTTGGCCACCACTGCGCTGCCGTCTTCCAGGTGCACCTGGTAGACCCGGTTTTCGTACGAGCTCAGAGCCATCAGCCGGCCGTCGCCATACAGGCCGACGCTGGCCAGCGCGTCCATCACCACGTCGGGCGTGAGCGTTTCGTAGGGATGGGCGGCGTTGGAGGAAGCAGTGGGGGTGGACATGCTTTGATTGTCACCGCTACAAAGCACTAGGCCCGCGCCATGGTTATGGCGCGGGCCTCGGGGGTTTGCCCTGGCGGGCAAGAGGGGGCTTAGACCAAAGTCAGCGTAACTTCGATATTGCCGCGGGTGGCGTTGGAGTAGGGGCACACGCCGTGGGCGGCGTCCACCAGGTCTTGGGCCACAGCGCGGTCCAGGCCGGGCAGGCTGATCTTCAGCTGGGCAGCGATGCCGAAGCCGGCGGGGATGGGGCCGATGTCTACGCTGGCGTCGATGGATGCATCGGCGGGCACAGTGATCTTCTTCAGGCCGGCCACGTGTTTCATGGCGCCCATGAAGCAGGCGGAATAGCCCGCAGCGAACAATTGCTCGGGGTTGGTGCCGTTGCCGTTACCGCCCAGTTCCTTGGGGGGCGCGAGGGTCACGCTGAGCTTGCCGTCGTCGCTGGCCGATTGGCCTTCGCGGCCGCCGGTGGTGTGGGCGTGGGCGGTGTAGAGCACTTTGTCGAGTTTGGTAGGCATGGTGGTTCCTTGGGGTTTACAAAAAAGGGTGTCAGGCTCGGGGACTCGTCAGTCGCTCGCGCAGGGCCTGTACTTGCTGCGTGAGTGAAATCAATTCGGGCAGGGCGCATTGGGATGCATCGAGGATGCAGCCCGGGATCTTGGTGGCCTGGGCCTGCAGGTTACGCCCCGCAGATGTCAGGCGGATGGTGACGCGGCGTTCGTCCTGGGCATCGCGCTGGCGGCTCAGCCAGCCCGCGGCTTCCATGCGCTTGAGCAGCGGTGTCAAGGTGCCGGAATCCAGGAACAGCCGCTCGCCCAGGGCCGACACCATCAGACCGTCGTGCTCCCACAGCACCAGCATCACCAGGTACTGCGGGTAGGTCAGGCCCAGCTCTTCCAGCAGCGGCTTGTACAGCTTGGTCATGGCCAGCGAGGTGGAATACAGCGCAAAGCACAGCTGGTTGTCGAGCAGCAGGGCTTGTTCTGGGGTGATGGTGGGCTTGGCCATGGGTTGAATTATAGTTCGCAATTAAATTGCGTGCAAGTTAAATTAAAACGCACCGAAATGCGTTGCCCCCATCCTAGTACGTGTAAACGCCCTGGCCGGTCTTGCGGCCCAGGCGGCCGGCGGCCACCAGCTCTTTCAGCAGCGGGCAGGGGCGGTATTTGCTGTCGCCAAATTCGTTCAAGAACACCTCCATCACCGCCAGGCAGACGTCCAGGCCGATCATGTCGGCCAGGGCCAGCGGACCCAGCGGCTGGTTGCAGCCCAAGGTCATGCCGGCGTCGATGTCTTCAGGCGTGGCTACGCCCTCGGCCAGCACGAACAGCGCCTCGTTGACCATGGGCATCAGGATGCGGTTGACCACAAAGCCCGGGCCGTTCTTCACCGTGATCGGCGTCTTGCCCAGGGCGATGGCCATGGCGTGCACCGCCTCGTGGGTGGCGTCGCTGGTCTGCAGGCCGCGGATGATTTCCACCAGCGCCATCAGCGGCACGGGGTTGAAGAAGTGCATGCCGATGCAGCGATCCGGCCGCTGGGTCACGGCCGCCAGCTTGGTGATGGAGATCGACGAGGTGTTAGACGCGATCAGCACCTCGGGCGCCAGCAGGGCGTCCAGCTGCTGCACGATCTTCACCTTGAGCGCGTAGTTCTCGGTGGCGGCTTCGATTACCAGCTGCACGGCCTTGAAGTCGTCGTACTGGGTCGAGCCGCGGATGCGCGCCAGGATGGCGGCCTTGTCGCTGGCGGTGATCTTTTCCTTCTTGATCATCCGGTCCAGGCTGCTGGCGATGGTCGCCAGGCCCTTGGCCACGGCCTCGTCCGAGATGTCCACCATCACCACATGCAGGCCGGCCGCCGCGCAGGTTTGCGCGATGCCGTTGCCCATGGTGCCAGCGCCGACAATGCCGACGGTGTTGATTGTCAAAATGCTCATAGCGGACTCCCGGTAGAAAAATTGGTTGCAATGCAACATTCATCATAAAGCGGCTTATCCGCCGACCAGATTCACACCATGTTCGACTACATCATCATCGGCGCCGGGGCCGCCGGCTGCGTGCTGGCCGGGCGGCTCAGCGAAGACCCGGCGGTCAACGTGGCCCTGCTCGAAGCCGGCGGCAGCGACCACAGCCCGCTGGTGCAGTGCCCGTCCGGCATTGCGCTACTGGCCAAGTACGGTCGCACGCACTGGCGCTTCGACACCATGCCGCAGCCGGGGCTGAACGGGCGCAGCGGCTTCCAGCCACGCGGCAAGGTGCTGGGCGGGTCGACCTCGGTCAACGCCATGATCTACACCCGCGGCCAGCCCGCCGACTACGACCACTGGGCGGCCGAGGGCAACCCCGGCTGGGCTTTTGCCGACGTGCTGCCGTACTTTCGCCGGGCCGAGCACAATACGCGCGGTGCCGACGCCTGGCATGGCGTGGACGGTCCGCTGCAGGTTACCGATCTGCAAAGCCCGAACCGCTACAGCCCGGCGTTTGTGCAGGCGGCTGTGCAGGCCGGCTTCCCTGCGAACAGCGACTTCAACGGCGCCACGCAGGAGGGCGTAGGCCTGTACCAGGTGATGCAAAAAGACGGCGAACGCTGCAGCGCTGCCAAGGCCTACCTCACGCCCCACCTGGGCCGGCCCAATCTGCAGGTGTTTACCGGCGCCCATACCAGCCGCATCCTGACCCAGGGCCGACGCGCCGTGGGTGTGGAATTCATACAGGACGGCCTGCTCAAGCAGCTGCGCTGCCAGGGCGAGGTGCTGCTGAGCGCCGGCGCGTTGCAATCGCCGCAGCTGCTGATGCTGTCCGGCATCGGCGACCACGCGCAGCTGCTGGCCAATGGCATTGCCACCGTGCACCACCTGCCGGGCGTGGGCCTGCACCTGCACGACCATGTGGACGTGGTGCATGCGGTCCACGCCCCGCGCGCCAAAGAGCTGTGGGGGCTGTCACCCACCGGGCTCACACATATCGCCCAGGGCGTGGTCGATTGGCGTAAACACCGCCGCGGTCGGCTGACCAGCAACCTGGCCGAGGCCGGCGGCTTCGTCAAAAGCCAGCCCGGCGAGCCGTTGCCCGATCTGCAGCTGCACTTTGTGCCGGCCAAGCTGGTCGACCACGGCCGCAAGACCCTGTGGGGCCACGGCTATTCGGTGCACGTGTGCGTGCTGCGTCCGGAAAGCCGCGGCAGCGTGACCCTGGACAGCAAGGACCCGCTGGCCGCGCCGCTGATCGACCCGAACTTCCTGGGCGAGCGCGCCGACATGGAGCGGCTGCTGCGGGGCTACCAGCTGGTGCGCCGCATCTGCGCCCAGCCGGCCCTGGCCGCGCTGGGCGGGCGGGAGCTGGCGGCCCCGGCCGCAGCCCAGGGCGATATGGCATTGGAGTACTACCTGCGCGAGCACGCCGACACGGTCTACCACCCGGTGGGCAGCTGCCGCATGGGGCCGGGGCCGCTGGACGTGGTGGACGCGCGGCTGCGGGTGCACGGCGTGGCCGGCCTGCGGGTGGTGGACGCGTCCATCATGCCGCGCATCGTCAGCGGCAATACGACGGCAGCCGTCACCATGTTGGCGGAAAAAGCCACAGATATGTTGCGCGAGGATGCGGCACGGGGCTGATTTCTTTGGAAGAATGGTAGCGTTACCGCAATTGCCTATTCCCAGCTGCCATCCCCGCTGCCGCAAGGCCCGCCACATCCCATGCATCTGCCTGAACGCCCCCGGCTGAACGCCGTCGCCGGCCCCATCTTTGGGGAGTTCTTACTGGGTTACACCGTCGTCATCGCCGGCCTGTGGCTGGCCTCGCATACCTCGGACGGCGCGGCCGGCAGCCTGGGCCTGGCGAACCAGGTGCTGGAGTCGCTGTACGTGGTGTTCCGGGTGCTGGCCATCGGCATGGGCGTGGTGATCACCCAGCTGCTGGGCGGCCAGCAGGTCGAGCTGGTGCGGCGCACTGCGCTGTCGGGCCTGGGAGCTTGCACCTGGGCCGGGCTGTTCGTGGTGTCCATCCTGGTGCTGGGCAACGACTTGATCCTCGACGTGCTGAACGCCCCCGACGAAATCCTGCCGCTGGCCAGCCCCTATCTGCAGCTGTTGGCGCCGGCCGCGCTGCTCGACGGCTACAACCTGACCATGGCGGCGATTCTGCGCGCCCATCTGCATGCGCGCGACTCGCTGAAGGTGATGGTGGTCATGCACAGCACCCACCTGGCGCTGGCCGTGCCGCTGATGCTGGGCGTGGGCCCGTGGGACGGGCTGGGCCTGTACGGCTTTGCGGTGGCGCTGGTGGTGAGCCGGGCGCTGGGCCTGGCCTTGCACCTGGTGCTGTGGCGCAAACGCATGGACCTGGTGCCCACGGCCCGCCACTGGTGGGTGCTGCAGCCGCGGGTGCTGGCACCGGTGTTGCGCATCGGTGTGCCGGGCGCCAGCGCCGAACTCGGTTACCGCGCGGCCTTCATGGTGTCGCTGGCCGGCGCGGCGCGGCTAGGCGTGGTGGCGCTGGCCACCCATGCCTACACCTTGCAGCTGCTGCGCTATGTGTTGCTGGTGAGCCTGGCGATAGGCTGGGCCTGCGAGATCATGGTCGGCCGGCTGGTCGGTGGCGGCCAGTTCAGTCAGGCCCGGGCGCTGGTGCGCAAGGGTGTGCGCAACGGGCTGATGGCCTCCGGCGGCCTGGCGCTGGCGGCGGCCCTGGCCGCGCCCTGGCTGATGCGCGTGTTCACCAAGGACCCGCATGTGATCCAGGCCGCGCAAACCCTGCTGTGGATCGCGGTGGCGCTGGAGACCGGGCGGGTGTTCAACCTGATCGTCACCGGCGCGCTGCGGGCTACGGGTGACGTGATCTACCCGGTGGCCGCCAGCATAGGCTCGTTTGTGCTGGTACTGGGCTTGGGGTCGTATGTGCTGGGCCGCAGCCTGGGCCTGCCGGGCATCTTCATTGCCTACGCGGCCGACGAATGGGTGCGCGGCCTGCTGATGATGGCGCGCTGGCATTGGCACGGCTGGCTGCCGCATGCGCGCAGTTCGCAGCGCCGGGTGCGCAAGCGCTGACTGCTATCGATAAGGGCGTAAATTTCTTGTGCGAAAAGTGCCGCTAGCGCAGGTTAATTAAGCGCGACTAGCTATTGATTAAATAGCAAATTTGCAATCAGCGGCGGAACTTGCCATCGGCGCTGATGATGGCCAGGTCGGCAAAGTCCAGGCCGCTGTGGTCGCTGGGGCTGTAGCTGACGTCCAGCCCGCCGATGTCGAGCTTGCCCTGGTTTTCCAATGCGGCCTGTATGCGTTCGCGGGTGGGCTTGGGGCCGGCGCGGTGCAGGGCCGCCACCAGCACCTTGGCGGCAGCAAAGCCTTCGACCATGGCCGGGCTGGAATCGTCCAGGCCCTTGGCCCGTGCGAGGTCGGCAAACTCCCTGATGAACGCATAGTTGAACGAGCGCGGGAACACCTGGGTCACCACCACGCCGCTGGCATGGCTGCCGAGCCCCGAGATAAAACCGGCGGACGCGTTGTTGGATAGGGTGATGAACTGGGCGTTGCTGCCGGCCGCCTTGAGCGCCTTGATGCCTTCGACCGCCGCGGCGCTGGATGCCACCAGCAGCACGGCCTGCGCCCCGGACTGCACGACGGCCGGTGCGATTTGCGAGAAGTCGGGCTTGGCGCGGTCAAACTTTTCCAGCACCACCGGGGTCAGCTTGGCATGCTGCAAACCCTTCTGGGCGCCGGCCAGACCGTCCGTGCCAAAGCTGTCGTCGGTGTAGACCACGGCGATCTTGCTGATGCCGGTGCTGGCCAGGTGGGCCATGGCTTTCTCGGCTTCGCGCTGGTAGGTGGCGCGCACGTTGAACACATGCTTGCGCACCGGCTGGTGCAGCACCATGGCGCCGGTGGACGGGCCGACCAGGGGCACTCCGTATTTGTCCAGCAGCGGAATGATGGCTTCGGTATTCGGCGTGCCGCGGGTCAGGAACATGGCGACCACGTTTTTCTCGGTGATCAGAATGCGTGTGTTCTCTGCCGACAGCGCCGGGTCGAACTTGTCGTCCAGCGACAGCAGCTCGATCTTCTGCCCGGCCACGCCGCCCTTGGCGTTGACCATGTCGAAATACAGCTTGGCGCCGTCGGTGGTTTCCTTGACGCCGACCGCCACCGAGCCGGTGAAGCCCGCCGTCTGGCCGACCAGGATTTGTGCGGCGGCGGGCAGGCCCAGGGCGCAGAGCAGGGCGGTCAGGGCGGCGGCGTAGCGGTGTTTCATGGGCGGAGTTCGAAGAGGAGGATCGATTGGGCCACGGGGTCGCGTAGGGTAACAGGATGTTTCTACCTAGGCCAACCCAGGCCCCCCGCTGCGGCCACATGCGGTAAATTCGCCGCTTCCGGCCCGCTCGGGCCCACCCTCCTGTCGCACTGCATACGTTCATGAAAACTCTAGGCACCCCCCTGTCCCCCCACGCAACCAAGGTCATGCTGCTCGGCTCCGGCGAGCTCGGCAAAGAGGTGCTGATTGCGCTGCAGCGCCTGGGCGTGGAGACCATCGCCGTCGACCGCTATGCGAATGCCCCCGGCCAGCAGGTGGCCCACCATGCGCGCACCATCACCATGAGCGACCCGCTGCAGCTCAAGGCCTTGATCGAAGCCGAGCGCCCCGACCTGGTGGTGCCCGAGATCGAAGCCATCGCCACCCCCATGCTCGAAGAGCTGGAGGCCGCCGGCACGGTGCGCGTGATCCCCACCGCCCGCGCCGCCCGCCTGACCATGGACCGCGAAGGCATACGCCGCCTGGCTGCCGAGACCCTGGGCCTGCCGACCAGCCCCTATGTGTTCTGCGACTCGCTGGCCGAGCTGCAGGCCGCCATCGACAGCAAGATTGGCTACCCCTGCATCGTCAAGCCGGTGATGAGCAGCTCGGGCAAGGGCCAGAGCAAGATCAGCGGCCCGGCCGATGTGCAAACCGCCTGGGACTACGCGATGGCCGGCGGCCGGGTCAGCCACGGCCGGGTCATCGTCGAAGGCTTCATCGACTTCGACTACGAAATCACCCAGCTCACCGTGCGCGCCCTGGGCGCCGACGGCAAGGTGGAAACCCATTTCTGCGACCCCATCGGCCACATCCAGGTCAGCGGCGACTACGTGGAAAGCTGGCAGCCGCACCCCATGCCGCTGCCGGCCATCCAGCGCTCGCGCGAGATCGCCAAGGCCGTGACCGACAACCTGGGCGGCCAGGGCCTGTTCGGCGTCGAGCTGTTCGTCAAGGGCGACGAGGTCTGGTTCAGCGAAGTCAGCCCGCGCCCGCACGATACCGGCATGGTCACGCTGTGCACCCAGTGGCAAAACGAATTCGAGCTGCATGCGCGTGCCATCCTCGGCCTGCCGGTGAACACTGCACTCAAGAGCCCGGGCGCCAGCGCGGTGATCTACGGAGGCGTCGACGCCCAGGGCATCGTCTTCGACGGCGTGGCCGAAGCGCTGCGTGTGCCGAATACCGACATCCGCTTGTTCGGCAAGCCCGAGAGCTTCGTCAAGCGCCGCATGGGCGTGGCCCTGGCGTTCGACGCCGACGTGGAAGTCGCCCGCAGCCGCGCCAAGCAGGCGGCCGCGCTGGTCAAGCCGCGCGCGGTCTAAGCGCGTTCCGTGAACCAGCTCATTGCCTGGGCCGACGACTCGGCGTTGCGTATTCTTCTTGCGGCCGGCCTGGCCATCGTGCTGGGGCTGGTGGCGCATGCGGTGGGCGCGCTGCTGGTGCGGCGGGTCACGCGCAACCTGCCGCTGGCCTCGGCCATCGCCCAGGCCTGCCATGCGCCGGCCCGGGTGGTGCTGCCGCTGATCGCGCTGCAGGCTGTGTGGCAGATAGCGCCGCACGACTTTCCGCTCATCGCCGGTGTGCGCCATGTGAATGTGCTGTTGCTGTTGACCGGCCTGACCTGGCTGGGCCTGCGCGTGGTGCGCGGCGCCACCCAGGGCCTGATCGCCCTGCACCCGCTGCAGGTGGAGGACAACCTGAACGCCCGCCGCGTCCACACCCAGGCCAAGGTGCTGGCCAACACCCTGGTGTTCGGCATACTGGTGACCGGGCTGGCGGCAGTGCTGATGACCTTTCCCGAGGCCCGGCAGTTTGGCGCCAGCCTGCTGGCATCGGCTGGCGTGGTCGGGCTGGTCGTGGGCATCGCCGCGCGGCCGGTGCTGGGCAATCTGCTGGCCGGCCTGCAGATCGCGCTGGGCCAGCCGCTGCGCATAGACGACGTGCTGATCGTGCAGGGCGAGTGGGGCCGGGTCGAGGAGATCACCGGCACCTACGTGGTGCTGCGCGTCTGGGACCAGCGGCGGCTGATCATTCCGCTGCAGTGGTTCATCGAAAACCCGTTCCAGAACTGGACCCGGCGCAACCCCGAAATGATAGGCACGGTGTTCTTGTGGGTGGACTACGCCATGGCCATGGACCCGCTGCGCGCCGAAGCCCTGCGCATCTGCCAGCGCTCGCCGGCCTGGGACGGCCGCCATTGCAAGCTGGACGTGACCGACACCGCCGCCCACGGCGTGCAGATCCGGCTGGAGGTGACCTCGGCCAATGCCGATCTGCTGTGGCGGCTGCGCTGCGATGTGCGCGAAGGCCTGGTGGACTTCATGCAGCGCCACTACCCGCAGCACCTGCCGCGCATGCGCGCCGAGCTGGATGCGCGGCCGGCCTTGCCAGGCGTTGCGCCGTGAATCGGATTTTGCTATTTATTTGGTAGCTGTTCACGCATATTGCATATGCGCTAGAGCCCTAAAAAGCTTCAAACCAATGTAGCCGGTATGTAAAGCAAACGCGGTACAGTGCAGGGCATAAAAGCTTTGCAGGAGACCGACCGATGAACCGCCTGATCCGTGCCGCCATGCTGGCCGCCCCGCTGCTGTGCCAGCCTGTGTGGGCCGCCGCGGCCAATGCGCCGAGCACCCCGT
Organism: Rhodoferax sp. OV413; assembly: GCF_900104385.1. GTDB lineage: Bacteria > Pseudomonadota > Gammaproteobacteria > Burkholderiales > Burkholderiaceae_C > Rhodoferax_B. Next base: position 165,999 of record NZ_FNJA01000006.1, read on the forward strand.
TTGCCGCCGATGCCCAGGTGCTGGGCACACCGTTGCAGCTGAATGGCGCCGGCACCCGCTACCGCGCGGTGTTCAAGGTCTACGACATGGCCTTGTACACGCCGCGCAAGGTGTCCAGCCCCGAGGAGCTGCGCGCCCTGCCCGGGCCCAAGCTGCTGAGCTTTACCGCGCTGCGTGAAGTCTCCGGCACCGACCTGGGCCTGGCCTTCATCAAAGGCCTGTCGGCCAATTCGCCCAAGGAGCTTGTGCTCAAGCACACCACCTCGGCGAACCGGCTGATCGAAATCTTCTCCGGCCGCAGCAAGCTGGCCGCGGGCGACAGCTTTGCGATGCAGTTCATCCCCGGCCAGGGCACCTTGTTCTTCATCGCCGGCCAGCCCCAGGGCACGCCGGTGGGCGACGCCGAGTTCTTCGGCATGGTGCTGAACATCTGGGTCGGCGACAGCCCGGCCGACTACGGGCTGAAAGCCGCGCTGCTGGGCCAGGAAGCGCCGGTCAAGAAGAACGGCTACTGAGCCCGGACCAAGGTCAGACCTAGCCCCGTCAGCGCCGCCACCTCCTGGTCGCTGGTGCCGGGCTCGACCACCAGGCCGGTGGCACTGCTGCAGGGGCCGATCACATAGGGCGAGGCGGCGTGCAGTTTCTCGGCCGAGGCCAGCACCCAGGTCTCGGCCGCCTGGGCCATCAGCGCGCGCTTCACATGGGCTTCTTCCATGTCGCCAGTGCTGAGTCCGGCCGTGGCGCTGATGCCGGTGACTCCCATGAAATACAGGTCGGCGCGCACCTGGCGGATCGCTTCGATGGCCGCCGCGCCCACCGCCACCACCGAATGCTTGAACAGGCGTCCGCCCACCAGCTGCACCTCGACCAGCGGGTGCTCGACCAGGGCCAGCGCGATGGTCGGACTGTGCGTCACCACCGTAGCCTGCAGGCTGTGCGGCAGCCGCAGCGCCAGCTGCTGGCAGGTGGTGCCGCCGTCGATGAACACCACCTGGCCAGGCTGCACCAGGGCCGCGGCGGCGGCGGCAATCGCCTGCTTGCCCGCCATCTGCAGCTGGCTGCGCGCAGCAAAGTTGGCCACCGCCGGCGAGGCGGGCAGGGCGCCGCCGTGCACCCGCTGCAGCAGGCCGCGCGCAGCCAGCGCCCGCAGGTCGCGGCGGATGGTGTCTTCCGACAGGCCGAGGCTGGCGCTCAGGTCGGCAGCGACGATGCGGCCGTCGCGGCGCAGGGTTTCCAGGATCAGTTGTTTGCGTTGCTGGGTCAGCATGGGGTTTCCGTTCAGATATGCATGATTATCATTGAAGTTGCACGAATGTGCATGTTTACGCTAGACTGCCTGCTATCACCTTGGGAGCCCGCATGCAAGCCAATGACATCCGCATCGTCGAACAAAAAGTCCTGTCCGACGATTGGTACCTGCTGAAGAAGAACACCTTTGAGTTGCGCCGGCGCGACGGTAGCTGGCAGCGCCAGAGCCGTGAAACCTACGACCGCGGCAATGGCGCGACCATCCTGCTCTACCACCCGGGCCAGGGTACGGTGGTGTTGACGCGGCAGTTCCGCTTTCCTACTTTTGTGAATGGCAACCCCGACGGCATGCTGATCGAAACCTGCGCCGGCCTGCTGGACCAGGACGACCCCGCTACCTGCATCCGCCGCGAAACCGAAGAGGAAACCGGCTTTCGCCTGCGCGATGTACGCAAGGTGTTCGAGGCCTATATGAGCCCGGGCTCGGTGACCGAGCGGGTGTTCTTCTTCGTCGGCGAATACAGCGAGGCCGACAAGGTGTCGGACGGTGGTGGCGAGCACCACGAAGGCGAAGACATCGAAGTGCTGGAGCTACCCCTGGCCGAGGCCCTGCAGATGGTGGCCGATGGCCGTATCTGCGATGGCAAGACCATCATGTTGCTGCAGTATGCGCAGCTGCATGGTCTGGCGTATCCCGCCTGAACGGCGGCCCCGCACGCAGCGGGCTTAAATAACTGTTTGTCCGAGTCCGCCGTCGGACTGCACCATGCGGCCGCGGCCTTCGTGCTTGGCTGAGTAGAGCGCGGTATCGGCGCGCGCCAGCAGGCCGGCCAGGGTGCCGTCGCCGTCGCGCAGAACCGCCACGCCGGCACTGAAGTTCATGTGGAAACCCAGCTCTTTTTCGCCTACTTCCTGCAGCATGGCGCGCAGCCGCTGGTCGAAGCCTATGCTGGCCGAGCGGTGGGTATTGGCCAGCACGATGCAGAATTCTTCGCCGCCCAGGCGGCCCACCAGGTCGCCGGTGCGGCGGCTTTCGCGCAGCAGCCGGGCGAACAGCTTGAGCGCCTTGTCGCCGACCTCGTGGCCATGGGTGTCGTTGATGCGCTTGAAGTGGTCCAGGTCCAGCATCATCAGCGTCAGCGGCTGCTGGTAGCGCTGGGCGTTGGCAAACATGCCCTCGGCCCGCTCCATCCAGCCGCGCCGGTTCAGCAGGCCGGTCAGGCCGTCGGTCATGGCCAGGCTGTGCAGCCTGGCCTTGGCCTCGTCGCGCCAGGCGGCCAGCAAGGCCACCACCGAGACGATGGTGCCCAGGTTCAGCGTCACCGCCATGGTCAGGTTGATGCTTTGCAGCGCGGCCTCCGAGCCCCAGATGCCGATCGCCGCCCGCACCAGCATCAGGCCCGCGGTGCCGACCAGGCAGGCGCACAGCCACCAGCGCCAGGCCCGGCCTACATGGCGCAGCGGGAATAGCGTGGCCCGCGCCACCAGCAGCAGCATGGCCGCCAGGCACAGGTGCGACCAGCCGAGCTGGAAGTCCGGGCTGGCAAAACCCAGCGCATAGCCGAGCGGCGCGGCCACCAGCAGCACCAGCAAGGAGCGTGCGCACCAGCGGTAGTCGAGCCAGTCCTGCGGGCTGCGGCGGATTGGCCGCTTGCGGTATTTGTTCGGCCGGCTGCGGTGGCCCAGCCAGCTACCCAGCGCCCGGTGCAGCAGCCACTGGCACAGGCCGAACAGCGCCACGGCCAGCGGCGCCAGCACCGGTGCCCAGGCATAGCCGGCGGCGATGCTGGACGCCCCGCCGAGCACCAGGGCCACCACCCCCAACTGGGCGCAGCGGGTGGCGGCACTGGCCTGGCTGCCAACCATGGTCAGCAAGGCAATCGACACCATGAACAGGTTCGCGGTGGCGATCACCAGCAGGGTGGGAATATCGAGCTGCATCGGAGAACAGGTGTGCGGTTACTGGAAGGCGACTTCGGCAAAGCTGCGCAGCTTGCGGCTGTGCAGCTGCGTCAGGCCCTGGGCGCGCAGCAGTTCGATGGCGCGGATGCCGATGCGCAGATGCTGGTCGACCCGTTCGCGGTAGAAGTGATTCGCCATGCCGGGCAGCTTGATCTCGCCGTGCAAAGGTTTGTCGCTGACGCACAGCAAGGTGCCGTAGGGCACGCGGAAGCGGAAGCCGTTGGCAGCGATGGTGGCGGATTCCATGTCCAGCGCCACTGCACGGCTCTGGCTGAAGCGGCGCTGTGGCTGGTTGTTCGGCAGCAGCTCCCAGTTGCGGTTGTCGGTGCTGGCCACGGTGCCGGTGCGCATGATGTTCTTCAGCGCCACACCTTGCACCTGGGTCACGTCGGCCACGGCCTGTTCCAGCGCCTGCTGGATTTCGGCCAGGGCCGGGATCGGCACCCACAGCGGCAGTTCTTCGTCCAGCACATGGTCTTCGCGCACATAGCCGTGGGCCAGCACGTAGTCGCCCAGCTGCTGGCTGTTGCGCAGGCCGGCGCAGTGGCCAACCATGATCCAGGCATGCGGGCGCAGCACGGCGATGTGGTCGGTGATGTTCTTGGCGTTGGCCGGGCCGACGCCGATGTTGACCATGGTGATGCCGGCGTTGTCGGAGCGCACCAGGTGGTAGCCGGGCATTTGCGGCAGGCGCGGCGGCACAGCGCCCAGTGCGTCCACCGCTTCGGGCGGCAGGCCCACCCGGCGGGTGATGACGTTGCCGGGCTCGACGAATGCGCAGTATTCGCTGTTCGGGTCGGCCATGGCCGCATGGCCCATGCGCACGAATTCGTCGATGTAGAACTGGTAGTTGGTGAACAGCACGAAGTTCTGGAAGTGCTCGGGCCCGGTGCCGGTGTAGTGGCGCATGCGGTGCAGCGAATAGTCGACCCGCGGCGCGGTGAACAGCGACAGCGGCAGCGGTTCGCCGGGGTGCGGCTCGTAGGTGCCGTTGGCGATGCCGTCGTCCATGGCGGCCAGGTCGGGCAGGTCGAACACGTCGCGCATCAGCATGCGGCGGCTGGCGTCCATGTGGCCTTCGACGTGGTCGTGTTCGGCAAATGAGAAGTGCACCGGAATCGGCAGCGCGCTGGTGCCGATCTCCAGCTCGACCTGGTGGTTTTGCAGCAGCAGGCGGAACTGTTCGAGGTAGTAGCTGTGGTACAGGTCGGGCCGGGTCAGCGTGGTCTCGAAGCGGCCGGGGCCGGCCACGAAGCCGTAGCTGAGGTGCGCGCTTTCGATCAGGGCGCTGGCGGCACGGGCCACGGTTTCGGTGTGCAGGCGCACAAACGGGTAGCAGGCCCGCACATGGCCGGGCAGGGTTTCACCGGCCACAAAGCGCTGCATGGCCGAGCGCAGGTGGTCGATCTGCTGGTCGTAAATCAGCCGGACCTGCGCCAGGGCGGCAACCGGATCGGTGAAGCGGGTGGGGGCGATAAAGGCGGGCAGGTAAGGCATGGGTCTATTGTGCAACGCAACAAGCTCAGCGAGATAGGGGGATGGGGTCGCGCATGGTGACGAATTCTTCGGCCATGGTGGGGTGGATGCCGATGGTGCTGTCGAACACTGCCTTGGTGGCGCCGGCCTTCATGGCCACGGCAAAGCCTTGCACTATTTCGCCAGCATCGGCGCCCACCATGTGCAGGCCGACCACGCGGTCGCTCGCATCGTCGACCACCAGCTTCATCAGCGTGCGTTCGGTGCTGCCGCTGAGCGTGTGCTTCAGCGATTTGAATTCGCTGCGGTAGATGCTGACCGGGCCAAACTGTTCGCGCGCTGCGGCTTCCGTCAAGCCGACGGTACCGATGTTGGGGTGGGTGAACACCGCGGTGGGGATGAGATCGTAGTCCATGCTGCGTGCCGCCTTGCCAGCCTTGGGGCCGAACAAATGGTCGACCAGGGCCATGGCTTCGCCCAGTGCCACCGGTGTGAGCTGCAACCGCGCGGTCACGTCGCCGAGTGCATAGACCGAGGGCACCGAGGTCTGGTAGTGGCGGTCCACCTCGATCGCGCCGTCCTTGCCCTGGGCGATGCCCAGCGTCTCCAGGCCCATGCCTTGCACATTCGGCACCCGGCCGATGGCGTACAGCACCTGGTCGACGGTCAGGGTGTCGCCGTTCGCCAGGCGTACCTCCAGCCCGGCGGCGGTGCGCAGGATGCTGGCCACATCGGTTTCCAGCCGCAGATCGACGCCAGCCTTGCGCACCTCTTGCGCCAGGAAGTTGCGCACGTCGTCGTCAAAGCCGCGCAGCAGCTGCTGGCCGCGGTACACCTGGGTCACCTGGGCACCCAGGCCGTTGAAGATGGAGGCAAATTCGCAGGCGATGTAGCCGCCGCCCACCACCAGCAGGCGCTGCGGGAACGGCTCCAGGTCGAACATCGCATCCGACACCACCGCATGCTCGGCACCGGGAATCGATGGCAGGCTGGGCGTGCCGCCGGTGGCGACCAGGATGTGCTCGGCGGTGTAGCTCTGGTCGCCGACCTGTACGGTATGCGCGTCCAGCAGCGTGGCCCAGCCGGGAATGAGCTGCACGCCCGCGCCCACCAGCAGCTGCTGGTAGATGCCGTTGAGCCGGGTGATCTCGGTGGCGCGGTTTTTCTTCAGCAGGCTCCAGTCGAGGCTGGCGTGGCCCACCTGCCAGCCGAAGCCAGCGGCTTCTTCAAAGGCTTCGGCATAGTGCGCGGCGTAGCTGTAGAGCTTCTTGGGGATGCAGCCCACGTTGACGCAGGTGCCGCCCAGCGCGCCCACTTCGGCCAGCGCCACGCGCGCACCGCGCTGTGCGGCCATGCGCGCAGCCCGTACGCCGCCGCTGCCGCCACCCACCACCAAGAGATCGAACTGGAATGCGGGCATGCGGGTTTCCTTCTGGTTTGGGTGGAGCATTAGGCCCCAAATGCTATTAAATATGTAGCTTGCGGTGCATGTATTTGCTGCGCCATCCCCACTTCTGATGAAGCGAGGGGAAAACGCTGCCGAGAAACCGCAATAATGGATGGTATCTATTCCAACACCCAAGGTTTTTCGTGAAATTTGCTCTGACTACCGCCGCTTTCTGCCTGTTTGCCGCCAGCCTGACCAGCGCCAGCTGGGCCCAGACCACCGACGCCGCCGCTGCCGCCAAAGAGGCCGGAGCCGTCGTCACCCCCAGCGGCCTGGTCTACCGTTCGCTGAAAGACGGCACCGGCGCCAGCCCCACCGCGAGCGACAAGGTCAAGGTGCATTACCGCGGCACCTTCCTGGACGGCAAGGAATTCGACAGCTCGTACAAGCGCAATGAACCCATCGAGTTCCCGCTGAACGGCGTCATCAAATGCTGGACCGAAGGCGTGCAGAAAATGAAGGTCGGCGGCAAAGCCAAGCTCACCTGCCCACCGGCGATTGCCTACGGCGAGCGCGGCGCAGGTGGCGTGATCCCGGCCAATGCCACGCTGCAGTTCGAAGTCGAACTGCTCGGCATCAACGGCAAGTAAGCACCTGGTCTCCACGTCCGCGACCCACTGTATTTCTGGAATTCCCATGGCATCTTCCCGGCCTGCACCCATCAGCTCTTCGCCCTTCGGCCCCTCGTCCCAATCCGGCGGGCAGCCCAATGCCGCTGCACACGACCAGATCGCCTTCATCGGCGGCGGCAACATGGCCAGCGCCATCATCGGCGGGCTGGTCAAGAAAGGTGTGCCGGCCAACCACATCCTGGTGATCGAGCCCTGGGCCGAGGCGCGTGCCAAGCTGCTGGCCGACTTCGCCATCCAGGCCCATGAAATGCCCGGCCCGGTGCTGGCCCAGGCGCGCACTGTGGTCTGGGCGGTGAAGCCGCAGATGTTCAAGGACGCGGCCTTGCAAACCCGCTTCCATACCAAGACTGCCCTGCATCTGAGCGTGGCCGCGGGCATCCGCAGCGACAGCATTGCCAAATGGCTGGACACCGAACGCGTAGTGCGCGCCATGCCCAACACCCCGGCGCTGATCGGCAAGGGCATGACAGCGCTGTTCGCCCGGCCGGCCGTGTCGGATGCCGACCGCCAGGTCATTGAAAAGGTGCTGGCCGCCACCGGCGAAAGCCTGTGGGTGGGAGTGGAGGAGCAGCTGGATGCGGTGACCGCCTTGTCGGGCTCGGGCCCGGCCTATGTGTTCTACCTGATCGAAGCCATGACCCAGGCGGGTGCCGACATGGGCTTGTCGCGCGACCAGGCGCATAGGCTGGCGGTTGGCACTTTTGTCGGCGCATCGGCTCTGGCCCGCGCCTCCAACGAGCCGCCGGAGATCCTGCGCCAGCGTGTCACGTCCAAGGGTGGCACCACCCATGCGGCCATCACCTCGATGGACCAGGACGGGCTGAAGAACACCTTCATGCGTGCCCTGCACGCCGCCAAGCACCGCGCCCGCGAGCTGGGCGATGAGTTCGGGGATTAGGGAACACCCCCAGGCTTGCCCACTGCGTGTGGCCGCCAACCCCCTTGCAGGGGGCGATTCCAGCGGCCTGGCATAGCCAGTTCCGCGGAATCTTTGGACGGGGTGTCTATTCGTGAATTTATGCTTTATTGGCTGCTGGCGCTTACTCCATAAGCGCTAGCAGCTATTTAATGCATAGCGCCGACTGTGGGCTACGCTGCTTTGGCTAGCTGGCGGTGCGGGTCGATGACAAACTTCTTGGGCACGCCGGCGTCGAACTCGGCGTAGCCGCTGGGGGCTTCGTCCAGCGAGATCACCTGCACGCCCACGATGTCGGCGATGTGGATGCGGTCCCACAGAATCGCCTGCATCAGCGCGCGGTTGTACTTCATCACCGGGGTCTGGCCGGTGTGGAAGCTGTGCGACTTGGCCCAGCCCAGACCGAAGCGCAGGCTCAGGGCACCACTCTTCGCCGCTTTGTCGACACCGCCCGGATCGTCCGTTACGTACAGGCCGGGGATGCCGATCTTGCCGGCGGCGCGGGTGATTTCCATCAGCGAATTCAGCACGGTAGCCGGTGCCTCGCCCTGCGATCCCGCATGGCCGTGGCCGCGGGCTTCGAAGCCGACGGCGTCGATGGCGCTGTCGACTTCCGGTGTGCCCAGGATGGCGGCGATCTGGTCGGCCAGGCTCACGTCGAGCGACAGATCGACGGTCTCAAAACCCACCTTGCGCGCATGCACCAGTCGCGCCGGGTTCACGTCACCGACGATCACCACCGCCGCGCCCAGCAGGCGCGCCGAAGCGGCCGCCGCCAGACCGACCGGGCCGGCACCGGCCACGTAGACCGTGCTGCCCGGGCCGACGCCGGCCGTTACCGCGCCGTGGTAGCCGGTGGGCAGGATGTCGGACAGGCAGGTCAGGTCGCGGATCTTCTCCAGTGCGCGATCCCGGTCGGGGAACTTCAGCAGGTTGAAGTCGGCGTACGGCACCATCACGTATTCGGCCTGGCCGCCGATCCAGCCGCCCATGTCCACATAGCCGTAGGCACCGCCGGCGCGCGACGGGTTGACGCTGAGGCAGACGCCGGTGTGCTGCTCCTTGCAGGTGCGGCAGCGGCCGCAGGCCACGTTGAAGGGCACGGAAACCAGGTCGCCTTTTTTGAGGGTTTCCACATCGCGGCCGACTTCCAGCACTTCGCCGGTAATTTCGTGGCCCAGCACCAAGCCGGCCAGTGCGGTGGTGCGGCCGCGCACCATGTGCTGGTCGGAGCCGCAGATATTGGTGGACAGCACTTTCAGGATCACCCCGTGCTCGGCCGACTGGCCCAGGGGGTTGACGAGTTTGGGGAAGGGGATGGCTTGCACTTCGACCTGGCTTTGCCCCAGGTACACGACACCTCGGTTGCTTGACATTGGGTTTGTCTCCTTGTTTGTCATTGGACGCAGACCTCTGCGCCAGAATGGGCACGAAGGTGCACCATCTTGGACCGATGGCAAACAGGCACTAGCTGGATTGCGACGCCGAAGTGTATTTTTTGCCCGCTTTGGTGCGGATGGGGCCGGGTACAGGCTAGGCCAGGTACTTTTCCAGCTTGTGGGCAAACACCTGGGCGGCTTCGGCCCAGGCCGCGTCCACGCCCAGCTGCGCCAGGTCCACCGTCTGCAAGCCTGCATAGCCGCAGGGGTTGATGCGGCCAAAGGGTTCGAGGTCCATGGCCACATTCAGCGCCACGCCGTGGTAGCTGCAATGCCGGCTGACCTTGATGCCCAGCGCGGCAATCTTGCCCAGGTAGGTCGGGCTGGTTTCCAGCTCTTTGGATGTAAAACCGGCCTCCAGCCGCGCGTGGCTGAACGGGTCTTGCAGGCGCACGTAAATGCCTGGTGCGCCGGGTACGCGCAGGCCGGTAACGCCGAAATGCACCAGGGTCTGGATGGCGGCTTCTTCCAGCCGGTAGACGTATTCCTTGACGAAATAGCCGGCGCGCTTCAGGTCCAGCAGCGGGTACGCCACCACCTGGCCGGGGCCGTGGTAGGTGACCTGGCCGCCGCGATTCGTCTGCACCACCGGGATCTCGCCGGGCAGCAGCAGGTGCTCGGCCTTGCCCGCCAGGCCTTGGGTGAAGACCGGCGGGTGCTCACAAATCCATAGCTGGTCCGGCGCATCCGATGTGCGCTGGGCAGTGAAATCCTGCATGGCGGCCACGGTGGGCAGATAGTCCACGCGGCCCAGCAACTGGGCGGACAGCGGGGCCGTCACAAGACCATCTTCACCATCGGATGGGTGCTCAGCGTGCGGTACAGCTCGTCGAGCTGTTCGCGGCTGGTGGCGGTGACGGTGATGGTGATGCCCAGGTATTTGCCGCCCTTGCTCTCGCGCAGCTCGACCGTGGCGGCGTCATAGCCGGGGTCGAATTGTTTGGCGATGCTGGTGATGGCGTGCACAAAGCCCTCGGCCTGCGCGCCCATCACCTTGATGGGGAACTGCGAGGGGTATTCGATCAACGAGTCTTTGCGCGGGTCGACGGGATCGGTGGCTTCGGTGGTAGGTGTGGTCATGGTGCGAATGTGCTGGTTAGGCGGCTTGGGTGGCAGCGGTATAGCCCGCATACAGTTTGGCGTAGATCGGGCCGGGTTGGCCGTTTGCAACCGGTTGGCCGTCCAGCGTGGTGATGGCCAGCACTTCCTTGGTGGCGCTGGACAGCAGCAACTCATCGGCGTTGAGCACCTCTTCGCGGCTGATGCGGCGCAGCTCGAACGGAATGCCCTGGGCCCGGCAGATTTCTTCCATCAAACCAAAGCGTATGCCTTCGAGCACCAGGTTGTCTTTGGGTACGCCGACCAGGGTGCCGTTTTTCACCAGCCAGACATTGCTGGAGGCGGCCTCGCTGAGAAAGCCATGGCGGAACATCACGGTCTCGACTGCGCCGGCATCGACGCCGATCTGCCGCGCAAACACCGCGCCCAGCAGGCTAGTGGCCTTGATGTGGGCTTTCTCCCAGCGGAAGTCTTCGGCCGTCACGCAGGCCACGCCCTGGCTGCGCTGGGCGGCCGAGGGCAGGTTCATCTTGTTGGCCATGGCGAACACCGTGGGCGTGATGTCCTGCGGCATCGCATGGTCGCGCATCGCCACGCCGCGGCTGATCTGGATGTAGACCAGGTGGTTGCCCTGAATGCCATTCGGGCCGCTGGTGCCAGTACTGGCTGCGTGGCCAGCTACCAATTTAGTGGCAATTGCACGCCATTCGGTTTGGGTCAGTGGGTTCGGGATGCGCAGCTCGCGCAGGCTGCGGTCGAGCCGCGCCATGTGCTGCTCGAAGCGGAACAGGCGGCCGGCGTAGACCGGCACCACTTCGTACACGCCGTCACCGAAGATGAAGCCGCGGTCCATGACGCTGATTTTGGCGTCGCACAAGGGGGTGTAGGCGCCGTTGAGGTAGCAGGGGAAGTCGGGCAAGGTGTGCATGGTGGGGGCTGGGAGTAGAGGCCTTATTTTGAACTGCTGGCGCGGGCTGGCAGGCGCCGGGTTTCGCCAATTTTCAGCAGAAAGAAATCGTCTTCGGCCACGCCCTGGGCGAGGCGGGCGGCGGCCAGATCTTTGGGCGGCTGGTCGAGCGGCTCGTCGGTGAGGTTGAACGTGCCCCAATGCACGCCGACGCTGCGTTGCGCATGCAGGTCGCGGTGGATCTGCACCGCCTCGGCCGGATTGATATGCTGATTCTGCATGAACCAACGCGGTTCGTAGGCGCCAACGGCGATCAACGCCAGGTCAAAACCCTCGGGGCTGCGGTCCTTGAAATGCGCACGGGTGTCCTTGAAATCCTGGCTATAGCCGGTGTCGCCGCTGAAGTACCAGTGGAAGTCGGCGCCGAACACGGCCCAGCCACCCCACAGCGTCTGGAAGCGGTCACCCAGGCCGCGGGCCGACCAGTGCTGCACGGGCGTGAGGTGGAATTCCACGCCCTGTACCGTGTGCTGCTGCCACCAGTCGAGCTCCACCACGTTGGTGATGCCCTGGTCGGCAAACCAGGCCTTCAAACCCAGGGGTACTATAAAAAGCGTAGCGTCTTGCGCACGCTGGTTCAGCGCCAGCACCGCATTCGTATCCAAATGGTCGTAGTGGTTGTGCGAGATCACCACCACGTCAATCGGTGGCAAATCGGCCATGGCCACGCCGGGCGGCTGGGCCCGCTGCGGCCCCACGAACTGCACTGGCGAGGCGCGTTCGCTGAACACCGGATCGGTGAGCACATTCAGCCCGCTGGCCTGCACCAGCATGCTGGCGTGGCCGATCCAGGTGATGGCCGGCTGCATGGCTGCACCGGCGCGCGCATTGGCGTGGATGGCCGCCAGGTCGGGGGCGACCACGGGTGTGGGAGTCTGTGGCGGCGGTGGCAGGTTGTGGCGCCAGGCGTTGGATTTCCAGCGCAGCAGGTCGGACATCGAGCCTGGAATGGCATCGGTGTAGTTGTTCTTGAAGCCGGTTGGCGTGTGGTGCTGCATGGCGGAGGCGGGCAGGTTGGGTGCTTGGCAACCGGCGAGGCCGAGGGCCAGTCCTAGCGCGTTCCAGCAGCGGTGTGTACGAAACAGGGTGGCGATTTTTGGGGTGTGCATGCGGCGACTGGGGGTAGAGTCTGCCGTCGTGCTTTACATTACGGCACGCAGCGCACACTGCAAAACCAGGCTGGCAGCCTGATCCAACGGCACGCATGCAGATTTTGGTGGCTAATTTAAGGGGTTTCTACGTATAATAGTAGGCTTTGCTAAATAGCTCAGAGTCGCGCCCGGGTGTCATAAAACAAGTTGAAAATGGTCCCAGACTTTGATGCCCGTGATGAAGATAAGGTAGAGGACGCAGATTTCAAGCCCCTGACTGCAGCAGAAGCGCAGTTGTGGCGGCAGCAGAATCCTCCCTTGTCTTTGTGGTGGGTGTTGCTGGGACAGGCCTTGGTGGGCAGCGTGGTTGCATTGGCGGCCTGGCTGCTAACCGGCAAGGCCGCTAACGGTTGGTCTGCTGCATACGGTGTGCTGTCGGTTGTAGTGCCTGCAGCCTTGTTTGCGCAAGGGGTCACAGGAAGACTTGCACGGACCGTGCCAGGCGCGGCGATGGTGGGCTTTTTTGTGTGGGAGTTGGTCAAGATCACCGTCACGGTTGCCATGTTGTTTGCGGCGCCGCGGTTGGTTTCTGGTTTGAATTGGCTAGCCTTGTTGGCTGGCTTCGTAGTGACAATGAAGGTGGTTTGGGTGGCGCTGTTATTTCGCCCCAAGCGCCAACGTACGGCTTAACAGGATTGATGGATTTCAAATATGTCGACTGAAAACGCTGCTGAACACGCTGCTACAACGGGTCCGAAGGCGGGCGATTACATCGTTCACCATTTGCAACATTTGCAAAAAGACTTCTCGTTCGAGAGCGTCAAGCAAACCAGCATTGTGGATTTCAGCCTCTTTAATCTCGATTCCGTTTTGTACTCGGTGATTTTGGGCATTGTGGGCTGCTTCTTCCTGTGGCGCGCTGCGCGCAAAGCCACGTCAGGCGTTCCGGGCCGCTTCCAGGCAGCCGTAGAAATTCTGACCGAAATGGTCGATAGCCAGGCCAAGGGCGTGATCCACAACGCCAAGAGCCGCAAGCTGGTGGCTCCGTTGGCCTTGACGGTGTTTGTCTGGATCTTCTTGATGAACGGCATGGACATGCTGCCGGTCGATATCTTGCCCAAAGTGTGGGAGCATTTCTATGCATCCACCGGCGGCGACCCGCACCACGCTTATATGCGTGTGGTTCCTACTGCCGATCTGTCGACCACCCTGGGTTTGTCGGTCAGCGTGCTGTTTGTTTGCTTGGTGTACAACATCAAGATCAAGGGCCTGGGCGGCTGGGCGCATGAGCTGGTTGCAGCACCGTTTGGCGACCACTGGTTTTTGTATCCAATCAACTTCCTGATGCAGTTGATCGAGTACCTGGCAAAGACGGTTTCTCACGGTATGCGTTTGTTCGGCAATATGTTTGCTGGTGAATTGGTTTTCATGTTGATCGCCTTGATGGGCGGCACGTGGGCCTGGCAGTTCAACCCCGCTGAGGGCATGTTCTGGCTAGGTGTTGGGCATGTGATTGCCGGTACGGCGTGGAGCATCTTCCACATCCTGGTGATCACCTTGCAGGCCTTCATCTTCATGATGTTGACGCTGATTTACGTGGGCCAGTCTCACGAAGCGCATTAACACCGCGTTAAGGTTCGTTTTCGCTTTTCTTTTTTCTTTTACCTGTACTTTTTAGGAACAATCATGGAAAACATTCTCGGTCTCGTCGCTCTGGCTTGTGGTTTGATCGTTGGTCTGGGCGCCCTGGGTGCCTCCATCGGTATCGCTTTGATGGGCGGCAAGTTCCTCGAATCGTCGGCACGCCAGCCTGAACTGATGAACGAACTGCAAACCAAGATGTTCATCTTGGCCGGTCTGATCGACGCGGCTTTCCTGATCGGCGTGGCTATTGCCCTGCTGTTCGCTTTCGCCAAGCCTTTCGCAATCTAATTGTTGGCATCCCTTTCACGACCGAAAGGAATTAAGCCGTGAACATTAATTCAACCCTGTTTCTGCAGGCCGTTGTCTTTGCGATCCTGGTGTGGTTCACGATGAAATTCGTGTGGCCTCCGATCACCAAAGCATTGGACGAGCGGGCGCAGAAAATCTCTGACGGCCTTGCTGCCGCCGATAAAGCCAAGTCTGAGTTGACCAACGCCAACAAGCGTGTGGAAGACGAGCTGGCCAAGTCGCGCACCGAGACCGCATCGCGCTTGGCTGATGCCGATCGCCGTGCCCAGGCCATCGTCGAAGAGGCGAAAGCCCGCGCGGTGGAAGAAGGCAACAAGATCGTGGCAGCAGCCCGTGCCGAAGCCGAGCAGCAAACCGTGAAAGCCCGTGAAGCCCTGCGTGAGCAAGTGGCAGCATTGGCTGTGAAGGGTGCCGAGCAGATTCTCCGCAAGGAAGTCAATGCCGGTGTCCATGCGGACTTGTTGAACCGACTCCAAACTGAACTCTGAGCAGTAGAACGACCATGGCTGAAATAGCAACCATTGCCCGTCCCTACGCCGAGGCGCTGTTCAAGGCGACTTCCTCTGACTTGGATGGCACTGCCGTATGGCTGGATGAATTGGCGGCAATTGCTGCCAACCCCCAGTTGCTGCAGTTTGCCGACAACCCCAAGGTAGAGGTCGGCCAGGTGTTTGACGTGATCGCGGGTGTGGCCAAGTCGGCCTTGCCCGATGCCGCAAGAAACTTTTTGCGCATGGCTATTGAAAATGGACGTTTGAACGCCCTGCCCGAGATCGCCACACAGTTCCGCACGTTGAAAAATGCGCGGAGCGGCTCTTCGGATGCCACTGTTTTCAGTGCTTTCGAGATGGACGCCGCTGCGCTGGCAAATGTACTGTCAGCCCTGGAAAAGCGTTTTGGACGCAAGCTCAATCTCACGGTGGCTTTGCAGCCTGAGTTGATTGGCGGAATTCGCGTCGTGGTGGGTGACGAGGTTTTGGATACCTCGATCAAAGCCCGCCTGGAACATATGAAATTGGCTCTGACCGCCTAAGGTCGCAGCCAGCGTTTTCGGCCAGAGCCCGTGGCTCCGGTTGTTTGCTAACCAAAGAAAGAGAAGGAAAGAGTCATGCAACTCAATCCCGCAGAAATTTCTGAACTGATCAAGAGCCGCATCGAAGGCTTGACAGCCAGCGTTGATATTCGCAACCAAGGCACCGTGGTGTCCGTGACCGACGGCATCTGCCGCATCCACGGCCTCTCCGATGTGATGCAGGGCGAAATGCTGGAATTCCCCGCCGGCAGCGACGGGCAACCCACCTACGGCCTGGCCCTGAATCTGGAACGCGACTCCGTCGGTTCCGTGATCTTGGGTGAGTACGAACACATTTCCGAAGGCGACATCGTGAAGTGCACGGGTCGTATTCTGGAAGTGCCGGTCGGCCCCGAGCTGCTCGGCCGCGTGGTGAACGCCCTGGGTCAGCCTATCGACGGCAAGGGGCCTATCAACGCCAAGCTCACCGACGTGATCGAAAAGGTCGCACCGGGCGTGATCGCCCGTAAATCGGTGGACCAGCCTATGCAAACCGGCCTGAAGTCGATTGACTCCATGGTGCCCGTGGGCCGTGGCCAGCGCGAACTGATCATTGGTGACCGCCAGACCGGTAAGACGGCTGTTGCGATCGACGCCATCATCAACCAAAAGGGACAGAACATGTCCTGCGTTTACGTCGCGATTGGCCAAAAGGCCTCGTCGATCAAGAACGTGGTGCGCGCTCTGGAACAAGCTGGCGCAATGGAATACACCATTGTGGTGGCAGCTTCGGCTTCTGAATCGGCTGCCATGCAGTACGTCAGCGCCTACTCTGGCTGCACCATGGGCGAGTACTTCCGCGACCGCGGCCAAGACGCCCTGATCGTGTACGACGATTTGTCCAAGCAAGCCGTTGCTTACCGCCAAGTGTCCCTGCTGCTGCGCCGTCCACCAGGCCGCGAAGCCTACCCTGGCGACGTGTTCTATCTGCACAGCCGCTTGCTGGAACGTGCCGCTCGCGTGAACGCCGACTACGTCGAAGCCTTCACCAAGGGTGAAGTCAAGGGCAAGACCGGTTCTTTGACGGCTCTGCCTATCATTGAAACGCAAGCCGGTGACGTGTCTGCCTTCGTGCCGACCAACGTGATCTCGATTACCGATGGTCAGATCTTCCTGGAAACCTCGTTGTTCAACGCCGGCATCCGTCCTGCGATCAACGCCGGTATCTCGGTGTCTCGCGTGGGTAGCGCTGCTCAGACCAAGATCATCAAGGGCCAGTCCGGCGGTATCCGTACCGACTTGGCGCAGTACCGTGAATTGGCGGCTTTCGCCCAGTTCGCTTCTGACCTGGATGAGTCCACCCGCAAGCAACTGGACCGCGGCGCACGCGTGACCGAGTTGCTGAAGCAAGCCCAGTACAGCCCGCTGTCCATCTCCTTGATGGGCGCCACGCTGTTCGCCGTGAACAAGGGCTTCATGGACGATATCGCGGTCAAGAAGGTATTGTCGTTTGAGCATGGCTTGCACGCCTACCTCAAGGACAAGCACGCTGCTTTGCTGTCAAAGATCGAAGCCTCCAAGGCGCTGGACAAGGAAGCTGAGGCTGAATTGCTCGCCGCTGTGGCCGCGTTCAAAAAGACGTTCGCTTAATTCCAAACTAGGAGCCACCCATGGCATCAGGCAAGGAACTACGCAGCAAGATCAAATCGGTGGAAAACACCAAGAAGATCACCAAGGCGATGGAGATGATCTCCGTTTCCAAGATGCGTAAAGCGCAGGAGCGGATGCGCGCAGCGCGTCCGTACAGCGAGAAGATCCGTGACATCGCTGCAAACCTGGGTCAGGCGAATCCGGAGTACGTGCACACCTTTATGCAAACCAACGGTGCCAAAGCCGAAGGTTTTGTGGTCATCACGACCGATAAAGGTTTGTGCGGTGGTTTGAACACCAATCTGTTTCGCGCCCTGACCATCAAGCTGCGTGACTCGCAGGCTGCGGGCAATAGCGCGCAGGCGGTGGCCATCGGTGGCAAGGGTTTGGGCTTTCTGACTCGCATTGGCGCCAAGGTGGTGTCGCATGTCACCCATTTGGGCGACAAGCCGCATCTGGACAAGTTGATTGGACCGTTGAAGGTACTGCTGGACGCCTACGAAAAAGGCGAAATCAGTGCCGTGCATCTGGTGTACAACAAGTTTGTCAGCACCATGCGCCAAGAGCCGGTGATTGAGCAGTTGCTGCCTTTGTCGGCCGCCAAGATGCAGGCGGAAACCAAGGCTGCGGGTGCGCATGCTTGGGACTACATCTACGAACCGGATGCGCAGTCGGTGATTGACGACCTCTTGGTGCGTTACGTAGAAGCGCTGGCCTACCAGGCTGTCGCTGAAAACATGGCGTCGGAACATGCTGCACGCATGGTCGCCATGAAGGCTGCAACGGATAACGCAGGTAGCGTGATTGCCGAGTTGAAGTTGGTCTACAACAAGACCCGCCAAGCTGCAATTACCAAAGAGCTGTCGGAAATTGTGGCGGGTGCTGCGGCTGTTTAAGCCGTTTCCCGTTCCAGTCTGTCATCGTTCGATTTAAAGATTCAATCTATTGGAGCAAACATGGCTCAAGAAAATGCAGAAGTGACCTCCCGCGTCGAGGGGAAAATTGTTCAGTGTATTGGTGCCGTGGTGGACGTGGAGTTCCCGCGCAACCATATGCCCCGCATTTACGATGCACTGAAAATGGAAGGCTCCGCGCTGACCTTGGAAGTGCAACAGCAGCTGGGTGACGGCATTGTCCGTACCATTGCGCTGGGTTCTTCCGACGGCCTGCGCCGCGGTTTGGTGGTCTATAACACTGGCGCCGGTATCACCGTGCCCGTGGGCAAGGCTACCCTGGGCCGCATCATGGACGTGCTGGGCGCGCCCATCGACGAACGTGGTCCGGTCAGCCAGGAACTGACGGCCACCATCCACCGCAAGGCTCCGGCTTACGACGAACTCAGCCCTTCGCAAGAACTGCTGGAAACCGGCATCAAGGTGATTGACTTGATCTGCCCGTTCGCCAAGGGCGGTAAGGTCGGTCTGTTCGGTGGTGCCGGTGTGGGCAAGACCGTGAACATGATGGAGTTGATCAACAACATCGCCAAGGCGCACAGCGGTTTGTCCGTGTTTGCTGGTGTAGGTGAGCGTACCCGTGAAGGGAACGACTTCTACCACGAGATGGCCGATTCCGGCGTGGTGAACCTCGAGAACCTGCCTGAGTCCAAAGTGGCGATGGTCTACGGTCAGATGAACGAGCCCCCAGGCAACCGTCTGCGTGTGGCTTTGACCGGTCTGACCATTGCGGAATCCTTCCGTGACGAAGGCCGTGACGTGCTGTTCTTCGTGGACAACATCTACCGCTACACCCTGGCCGGAACCGAAGTGTCCGCACTGCTGGGCCGTATGCCTTCCGCCGTGGGCTACCAGCCTACCCTGGCCGAAGAAATGGGCCGTCTGCAAGAGCGTATTACCTCGACCAAGGTCGGTTCGATCACCTCCATCCAGGCCGTGTACGTGCCGGCGGATGACTTGACCGATCCATCGCCTGCTACGACCTTCGCCCACTTGGACTCCACCGTGGTGTTGAGCCGTGATATCGCTTCGCTGGGTATCTACCCTGCGGTCGATCCACTCGACTCCACCAGCCGCCAGCTGGACCCGCTGGTCGTCGGTGAAGACCACTACAACACCGCCCGTGCCGTGCAAGGTACGCTGCAGCGCTACCGCGAACTGCGCGACATCATCGCGATCATGGGTATGGACGACTTGGCTCCTGAAGACAAGCTGGCCGTGGCCCGTGCGCGCAAGATCCAGCGTTTCCTGAGCCAGCCGTTCCACGTGGCCGAAGTGTTTACCGGTTCGCCCGGCAAGTACGTGCCATTGTCGGAAACCATCCGTGGTTTCAAGATGATCGTCAACGGCGAATGCGACCACATGCCAGAACAAGCGTTCTACATGGTCGGCTCCATCGACGAAGCCATCGAAAAGGCTAAGAAGGTTTAATTCCTTCTTGCCCGACGCTGAACCCAAAGGATACGTATGTCGACCATTCACGTGAATGTTGTCAGTGCCGAAGAATCCATCTTCTCCGGTGAAGCCCGCTTCGTGGCTTTGCCGGGTGAATCTGGCGAGTTGGGCATTTATCCGCGCCATACCCCCTTGATCACCCGTATCAAGCCGGGTTCGGTGCGCATCGAAAAGGCCGACGGCACCGAAGAGTTCATCTTCGTCGCCGGTGGCGTGCTGGAGATCCAACCGAACTGCGTGACCGTGTTGTCTGACACGGCGATCCGCGGCAAGGATCTGGACGAAGAAAAGGCCAATGCCGCCAAGGCGGCTGCCGAGGAAGCTCTGCGCAACGCCAAAGGCGAACTGGATATTGCCAAAGCCCAATCCGAGCTGGCCATCATGGCAGCCCAGATTTCGGCCCTGCGCAAATTCCGCCGCAACCGCTGATCTCTGCTGTCGCACACAAAAAAGCCGCTTTCGAGCGGCTTTTTCTTTGGGCGGAATAGCCGGGAGCTTAGCCGGCGTCGTTCAGTAGCGGCAAGTTCGGGAGCTCGTTGCTTCGCAACTGGCCGGCCTGCAGTGGGAAATACTGTACCAGCGCGGCCGACACCTCTTCCAGCGCCTGGGTCAGGCCTTCCTCGTAGTGGCTAGCCTGCAGGGCGGTGCCCAGGTGCTTGACCATGGCCTGCCATTCCGGTGCCGAGATGCGTTGGTTCAGGCCACGGTCGGCCACCAGTTCGATGGACCGTTCGGCCAGCAGCAGATAGATCAGCACACCGTTGTTGTGCTCGGTGTCCCAGACCCGCAGCTTGCCAAATAGCATGACGGCGCGTTCGCGCGCAGCGGCGTCGCGCCACAGATAGCTCAGCGGCAGGCCGGCTTCGACGTAGATGCGGATTTCACCGGTATGCCTTTGTTCGCTGGCGCTGACCCGTTGGCCCAGACGCTCCAGCAGGGCTGGCGGAACTGCGCGGCGCACGTCGGCGGCGCCCAGGCTGCTGTGCTGCAGAATCCGCAACACGGTTTGCCAGAGCGCCATCACCAGTTCCCCGAGGCGCCGCCGCCGCCAAAATTACCGCCGCCACCCGAGCTGAAACCGCCGCCACCGCCGCCGCGCCCGCTAGAGCCAAAGCCGCCACCCGATCCACCCCAGCTGGAGCCGCGCCCCAGGGAGGTGGGCGTGAAGCGCGATACCAGGGTGAACAGCAAGGCCGCGACCCCGGCCACGCCGGCAATCAACAGGCTGGTGGTGACGAACCAGGCCAGGCCGCCGACCGCCGCACTGGCCACCAGCGAGCCGAACTTGGGGCCGAACACGCTGCGGGCCATCGCCGCGCCTATGGGCAGGGCAAACACCGCAAACACCAGCAGCTCGGTCCAGTCGAAGCCCTCAAAGCCGCCCGTGGGCTGGGCGCTGGGCGCGGGCAGGGCTTCGCCCTTGATGCGCGCCATGATCTGCTCCACGCCGGCATCCAGGCCGCCTGCGAAGTCGCCTTGCTTGAAGCGCGGCGTGATCACTTCATCGATGATGTTCTTGGCCGCCAGATCGGGAACCGCGCCTTCCAGCGTCTTGGCGACTTCGATGCGCAGCTTGCGGTCGTTCTTGGCGACCAGCAGGATCAGTCCATCGCCTACGTCTTTGCGGCCGATCTTCCAGGCGTTGCCGATACGGTTGGCGTAGCTGGCGATGTCTTCGGGCTGGGTGGTCGGCACCAGCAGCACGACCACCTGCGCGCCAGCGCTGGCCTCGAATGCGGTCAGCTTGGCTTCCAGCGCCTGCTGCTGCGCCGCGCTGAGTGTGGCCGTGGTGTCGATCACGTGCCCCGTCAGCGCCGGTACGGGCAGCACGCTTTGGCCGTGGCTGACCAGGCCCAACAGTGCCAAGTAGCACGCAACACACAGGCGTAGCAGCATGGAGTTTTACTTTTTGAAGTCCACCACCGGCGGGGCGCTGATGGTGGCCTCGTTCTGCACCGTGAAGCTGGGCTTGGGCTGGTAGCCAAATACCTTGGCTGTCAGGTTGCTGGGGAAGCTGCGCGCCAGCACGTTGTATTCCTGCACGGTGCCGATGAAGCGGTTGCGGGCTACGGTGATGCGGTTCTCCGTGCCTTCGAGCTGCACGCGCAGGTCGCTGAAGCCCTTGTTGGCCTTCAGGTCGGGGTATTTCTCCACCGTCACCATCAGCCGGCTCAGGGCGCTGCCTAGCTCGCCCTGGGCGGCCTGGAACTTGGCGAAGGCCTCGGGGTTGTTCAGGGTTTCGGGCGTGACCTGGATGGCTGTGGCCTTGGCGCGGGCCTCGACCACCTTGGTCAGGGTGTCCTGCTCGAAAGCGGCTTCGCCCTTCACCGTGGCCACGATGTTCGGCACCAGGTCGGCGCGGCGCTGGTACTGGTTCAGCACCTCGCTCCAGGCGGCCTTGCTTTGCTCGTCCAGCCGTTGAAAGTCGTTGTAGCCGCAGCCGCTAAGCGCCAATGCAAGCAAAAGAGCGGGTAACCAGCGTTTCATAAGGGTTCCTAGGTAAGTCTGGGCGTCTGGCCCATAGGCGTTTCACCTTAGCACAGATGCCTGGAGCAGCCACCCCAAAGCAGGGCAAAATCAAAGCACCCTCAATGCCTTGCACGCCATGCCCAAAGCCAAACTCCAAGCGGCCACCGTGGGTGGCAGCGCCGACGACACCGAAGCCGCTTTTTACGATGCCTTACAAAATGGCGATATCGACAAGCTCATGGCCTGCTGGGCCGACGAGGACGATGTCGTCTGCGTGCACCCGGGTGGCGCGCGCATGGTGGGCGTGGCGGCGGTCCGGGCGGGGTTTGACGCGATGTTCAGCCAGGGCCGCATCCGCGCCTGGCCCGAGCATGTGCGCAAGGTTGAAGCCCTGGGCAGCGCGGTGCACAACCTGGTCGAACGCATCGAGGTGATGACGGCCGACGGCCCGCGCGAGGCCTTTGCGGTGGCCACCAACGTGTACCACAAGACCGCCCAAGGCTGGCGCATGGTGGCCCACCATGCGAGCCCGGGCACCGGCCAAGACATGCTGGAGCAGAACGCTGCGCCGACTTTATTGCACTGACCTACTTTTATAAAAAATAAGCCTCTGGCGCATACGGTGAAAGCACAATAAGCTATGAATTATGTAGCGCCCTGGTGGTTGCCCGGTGGGCAGGCGCAAACCATTTGGCCGGCCTTGTATTCGCGCCGCGTGTTCGGCCCCAAGCCGCATTTCCGGCGCGAGCGCTGGATCACCCCCGACCTGGACTTCATCGACATCGACTTCTGCGACGCCGCCGCCATGGTGCCCGACCCGGCTGCCAGCGATACCGACCGGCCTCTGCTGGTGCTGTTCCATGGGCTGGAGGGCTCGTCCGGCAGCCATTACTCTGAGGCCTTTGCCGACTTCGCGCGGGCCCATGGCATGGGCTTTGTGGTGCCGCATTTTCGCGGCTGCAGCGGCGAGCTGAACCTGGCGCCACGGGCCTACCATTCGGGCGACTTTGAAGAAGTCGGCTGGATCCTCAAGCGGCTCAAATCTTGGCACCGTGGCAAGGTGCTGGCGGTCGGCATCTCCTTGGGCGGTAACGCCTTGCTGCGCTGGGCCGAAGAGATGGGTGACCAGGCGCGCCAGACGGTACGGGCCATCGCCGCCGTGTGTGCGCCCACTGACCTGGCCGCCGCTGGCTGGGCCATAGGCCGCGGCATGAACCGGCAAATCTACACCCGCATGTTTCTGCGCAGCATGAAGCCCAAGGCGCTGCGCAAGCTGGAGCAGCACCCCGGCCTATTCAACCGCGAAGCACTGCTGGCAGCGCGGGATTTGTACGAGTTCGATAATGTGTTCACCGCCCCGCTGCATGGTTTCTCCAGCACCGAAGACTATTGGGCCCGGGCCTCGGCCAAACCGCATCTGGCGCAGATCCGCATCCCGACCCTGGTGGTCCATGCGCGCAACGACCCGTTTGTGCCGGTCTGGAGCCTGCCGCGGCAGGACGAGGTGGGCAACCAGGTCACGCTGTGGCAGCCCGCGCATGGCGGCCATGTGGGCTTTCCGCACGGCCCGCTGCCCGGCCATGTGCGCAGCATGCCGGATGCCGTCGGCGGCTGGCTGCTCCAATCGGTGAAGTAATGTATGGATGACATCGTCAAACAAGCCATCGCTAAATGGCCCAACGTGCCCGACTGCTATGGCTGGCTGGGCCTGGACGCGCGCGGCGGCTGGTACATGCGCGACGACCCGGCCCAGGCCGCCGGGCCGTTTGCTGCATCTGCTGGCGGCACGCCACAGAGCAGGGGCTCGCTGCTCAAGCACGAGAAGCTGATCGACTTCATCCAGCGCAACTACGAGAGCGACGCGCGCGGCTGCTGGTTCTTCCAGAACGGGCCGCAGCGGGTCTATGTGGAGCTGGAGATCGCGCCCTATGTGTGGCGCGTGCACAGCGACTTTGCCATCACCGCCCATACCGGACAGGCAGCCCGGGTGCAGCGCTGTGTGCTGGACGAACTCGGCCATCTGTACCTGGAAACCAATCTGGGCTTTGGCCTGGTCCACACCCTGGACATGGCCTATGCCGCCGATGCGGTGGAGCAGGGCCTGTGGGTGCCGCAGCCCGCCGACGCCGCCACGCTGGAGAGCCGGTTCGGCTATGTGCTCAGCCCGCAATTGCTACATAAAAAATAGCTGCTTGCGCAGGTTGGATATGCGCTGGAACGTGATTCAGCCATAAAAAAAGGCCGGTAATGCCGGCCTTTGTCATGGTGGCCACGTGGGCCATTCGATTTACTGTGGAGCCGATGCCGCGTCGGTGGGCGCTGCAGCCACGGGCTTTTGCGGCACCGGGAACTTGGCACCGCCGGCATTGGCCATGTAGACCACGGCGCGGGCGATTTCGGTATCTTCAAAGTCGCCGCCGCCCTGGGCACCCATAGCGCCCTTGCCCTTGAGCGCGGAGTGCAGCAAGGCCTCGTAGCCGGTGGCAATGCGGGCCGCCCAGGCGCTGGCTTCGCCAAACTTGGGCGCACCGGCCACGCCTGCGGTGTGGCAGGTGGTGCACTGGGCCTTGAAGACTTCTTCTCCGGACTTGAGCTCGCGGTTTGCATCGCGGATTTCCACCACGCCCACCTTCTGGATGCGGGCAGCGACGGCCTGGCTTTGCGATTCTGCGGTCATGCCGCCCAGCACCATGGTGTCGGCGGAGTTGGTGCCGGCCGGCTTGGCGTCGGAGACGACGTAGTACACCAGGCCGATGATGATGAAGATCGGCACCACAAACGAGAAAAACACCGCGACGAGCAGTTGCTTGGGGTTTTTTATCGGGCCAGTATGGGCTTCTTCGGCCGCATGATCATGGGGATTGGCGCTCATGGTGTCCTCAAAAATTCGGGGGGCTTTAATTAGCCCGCGAGTATAACCGTCACCCCTTGGCAAGCCCCATGGGGAGCCACTTTCTGCGTTGAAATGGGGACCACCGGGCAGCGGCTACAATCGCTGGCGTTGCGGCTGTAGCTCAGTGGATAGAGTATTGGCCTCCGAAGCCAAGGGTCGTGGGTTCGATCCCCGCCAGCCGCACCATCTTCTCTAGAATAGGCACAAACCCTAGAGAACACCCATCGCATTGACCACACATTCCCTTCCCTCCCTTTTAGACGCACTGGATGCCGACGCGCCACTGGCGCAGCGCCATCTGTGGCTTATCGGTTTGCTGGACTGGATACGTGGCGACAGGCTGTCGCCGGAAGACTCGGTTGCCCGGGTCCAGCGCTTTCTCGAGGCGCTGCAGTCCCGTCCTGAACTGCAGGTACGCCTGCGCCAATGGTGGCGGATACTGGCCGAAACCGTGGACAGCACCATGGTGCTGTCGGACCACGGCTTCTCCCCGCGCACGGCTTTCTTCAGCGAGTTCGTCGACCGCGTGCGCTGCAAAATCCTGCCGGGCACACCCGAGACCACCGATGCCGGCGAGCTGTTCAACCTGGCCTTTACGTCGGCCCAGGACGCAGCCTGGCTGTCGGCACTGGACGACGTCAGCCTGCAGCGCATCGGCAACCTGCTGTCCTCGCCCTCGCGCACGCCCGGCGTCACGCTGTGGCAGGACGAGCTGCTGCAGGCCATCACGTTCTGCGCCAGCCAGATTCTGGCGACCGGGGTGGCATCCGAGCTGCGCCTGCGCATGAGCGTGGCGGCCCGGCAAGCCGAGCCCTTCAACAACCTGCCGGCCGATGTGGAAGCCCTGCGCCTGGCTTTTATCGCCACGCCGCGTGAGCTGCCCGAGCTGGAGGCTGCGGCCCAGCGTTTGCGAGAACGGCTGGAGCTGTGCCGCCAGGCCGCGGCCAGCGTCTACCCGCATTTGAACGACCACGGGATTTCGGTGAACCTGGTGTTCATCCTGCGCCAGCTGCGCGAACGCCTGCTGCGGGTGCGCGACCTGATGGACTGTCTGCTGTCCAGCACGCCCGAGGCCAGTGCCGCGCGCCTGGTGTCGCGGCTGACCGAGGCCGGGCAGGAGCGGCGCAGCCTGCGTTCGCTGGTGCGCGCCAATGCGTCCATGCTGGCCGCCAAGGTGACCGAGCGCAGCGCCGAAACCGGCGAGCACTACATCACCCGCGACCGTGCCGAGTACCGCGGCATGCTGGCCAAGGCGGCCGGCGGTGGCGCGGCTACGTCGCTGACTACGCTGCTGAAGTTCTTGATCACCGCCATGGGCATGACGGCCTTCTGGGCCGGCATGCTTTCAGGGGTGATGTATGCGGCCAGCTTTGTGATGATCCAGCTGATGCACTGGACCCTGGCCACCAAGCAGCCGGCCATGACCGCGCCGGCCATGGCCGCCAAGCTGAAGGACTTGAAAACCAGCGACGCGATTGAAGACTTCGTCGACGAGGTGACGCACTTGGTGCGCTCCCAGGTGGCCGCGGTGATCGGCAACGTCGGCATGGTCACGCCCTGCGTGCTGCTGATCAGCGCGGCCATGCTGTGGGCCAGTGGCAAGCCGATGATCAGCCGGGTCGATGCCGAGCATGTGTTCCAGACCCTGAGCCTGCTGAACCCCAGCACCTTGCTGTTTGCCGCGTTTACCGGGGTGCTGCTATTTGCCGCCAGCCTGATCGCCGGGGCGGTGGAGAACTGGTTTGTGCTGCACCGCCTGGACTCGGCGTTGCGCTACAACCCGCGTATCACGCGTGTGCTGGGCTCGGTGCGGGCCGACCGCTGGGCGCATTTCATGCGCGAACACATCTCGGGCTTTGCCTCGAATATCTCGCTGGGCTTGATGCTGGGCCTGCTGCCGCCGGTGCTGGCCTTTGTCGGCCTGGGGCTGGAGGCGCGCCACGTCACCCTGTCCACCGGCCAGCTGGCCGCCGCCGCCGCGGCCTACGGTCTGCCGGTGTGGAAGATGTCGATCTTCTGGTGGTGCGTGGGGGCGATTCCGCTGATCGGCTTGCTGAACCTGACCGTCAGCTTCTACCTGGCGTTGCAGCTGGCCTTGGGTGCGCACAGCGTCAGCGGGCTGGACCGCCAGCGGCTGCGTTCGGCCGTGCTGCAGCGCCTGCGCCGCCAGCCGCTGAGCTTTCTCTGGCCGCGCAAGTAAATTTATAAGAAATAAGGCTGTAGCGCAGGTAGTACCTGCGCTAGCAGCTATCAATTCAGGAGTCTTCAGTCGCCTCTGGCTTCAGGGCCAGCGCGGCGCTGTACAAGACTTTGCGTGGCTGGCCGGTGATGTCGGTACACAGCTGCACCGCGGTTTTCAGCGGCAGCGCTGCCAGCAGCAGCTTCAGTACCCGCAGATCCTGGGCCGGCGCTTCGGCCGGTGGGGCAGGGTGCACCACCACCACAAATTCCCCCCGGGTGCGCGAGGACTGGGCGGCCAGCCAGGTGCTGAGCTGCTGGGCCGGCACGGTGGCGATTTCTTCAAACTGCTTGGTCAGCTCGCGCGCCACCGTCACCGGGCGGTCGCCCAGGCAGGCCAGGCTGCGCGCCAGGGCTTCGATGCGGTGCGGGGCTTCCAGCAGCACCACGGCCCGCGGCTCGGCCAGCAGGCCCTGGGCGGCGGTATCGCGTTCGGTGGCCTTGCTGGGCAGGAAGCCGGTGAACACAAAGCCTGTGTCTTGCACGATGCCGGCGGCACTCAGCGCCGCCGTGATACTGCTGGCGCCGGGCAGCGGCACCACCGGGATGCCGACGGCCCGTGCAGCCGCCACCACCCGCGCGCCGGGGTCGCTGATGGCTGGCGTGCCGGCGTCGCTGGCGTAGGCGATGCGTTCGCCCTGCTGCAGCCGGCGCACCACGTTCTGCGCAGCTTCGGTCTCGTTGTGCTGGTGCACGGCCAGCAGCTGGGCGTTGGGCTTGTCGATGCCGTAGGCGCGCAGCAGGGCCTGGGTGTGGCGCGTGTCCTCGCAGGCAATCGTGTCCACCAGGCCCAACACATGCAGGGCGCGCAGGCTGATGTCGCACAAATTGCCGATGGGCGTGGCCACGATGTACAGCGTGCCGGCCGGATAATGCTGCGAAGCTGCGGCCTCGTGCGCGGCACTCAAGGCGGAGGCAAAAGAAGCGCTCAATGGGATTCCTCAAAAAGATGGGTCTGGCCACGCCGACCACCAAGCAAGCCGGTGATGCGGCCGAAGACCGGGCGCTGGCGCATTTGCAGGCCCAGGGCCTGCGTCTGCTGGAGCGCAATTATCGGACGCCTGGGCGCGGCGGCGGCGAAATCGACCTGGTGATGCGCGAACCCGACGGCACGGTAGTGTTTGTCGAGGTGCGCCAGCGCGCCAGCGCAGCCTTTGGCGGGGCCGCGGCCAGCATCAGCGCCACCAAGCAAAAGCGCATTGTGTTCGCCGCCCGCAGCTATCTGCTGCGCCTGCACACCCCGCCGCCCTGCCGGTTCGACGTGGTGCTGATCGAGTACGCGGGCATAGAGTGGCTGCGCGCTGCCTTCGATGCAGGCTGAACTTTCGTTTACAAACCGCCTCATACAGCACAGGTATCATTCCGCACCATGATTGAACAACGCATTCAGCAACATTTCATTGACAGCGCCGACCTGAAGTACCAGTCGGCGCAGCCGCTCAGCAAACCTATCGCCGCGGGCATCCAGGCGATGCTGGCCAGTGTCACCAGCGGTGGCAAGGTGCTGGCCTGTGGCAATGGCGGTTCGGCGGCCGATGCCCAGCATTTCGCGGCCGAGTTCGTCGGCCGCTTCGAGCGTGAGCGGCCCGAGCTGGGCGCGATAGCCTTGACTACCGACAGCTCCATCATCACGGCCATCGGCAACGACTACAACTTCGACGTGATCTTTGCCAAGCAGGTGCGCGCGCTGGGCCTGCCCGGTGACGTGCTGCTGGCCATCACCACCAGCGGCAACTCGAAGAACGTGCTGCTGGCGATCGAAGCCGCCCACGAGCGCGAGATGACCGTGGTGGCGCTGACCGGCAAGGGCGGCGGCAAGATGGGCGCTGCTTTGCGCGAGACCGATGTACATATCTGCGTGCCGCACGACCGTACGGCGCGTATCCAAGAAGTCCATTTGCTGGTACTGCACTGCTTGTGCGACGGCGTGGACTCCCAACTCCTGGGCGACCTGGAGTCGCCCCAATGAAAGTCACCATGCAGCGTTTTCTCTTGACCGCCACCACGGCGGTGGTTCTGGCCACCAGCATCTCCGGGTGCATCCCCCTGGTGATGGGCGGGGCGGCCGTGGGTGGCGCCCTGGTGGCGACTGACCGGCGCACCTCCGGCGCCCAGCTGGAAGACGAAGGCATCGAGCTGCGTGCCAACAACCGGATCGCCCAAGCCCTGGGCGAGCGCGCCCATGTCAATGTGACCAGCTACAACCGCCAGGTGCTGTTGACCGGCGAGGTGCCGAACGCCGCCGACCAGGCGAAGCTGCAAGACCTGGTGCTGAAGGTGGAGAACGTGCGTTCCGTCGTCAATGAAGTGGCGGTGCTGGGCGCGTCGTCGCTGTCGCAGCGCTCGTCCGACACGTTAATCACCGGCAAGGTCAAGGCCACGCTGGTGGATGCGCGCGACGTGCAGTCCAACACCATGAAGGTCATCACCGAGCGCGGCGTGGTCTACCTGATGGGCCGTGTTTCCCTGCGCGAAGCCAACCGCGCCACCGACCTGGCGCGCAGCGTCAGTGGCGTGCAAAAAGTGGTGCGGGTGTTCGACATCCTGACCGAAGAAGAGCTGCAGGGCCTGACCCCCAAGCCAGCGCCTGTGACCTCGGCCACCCCCACGCCAGCCACAAATTAAGCGCAAGCTGCCGCCGTCAGGCGGTATGCGTTGCACCCTTGCCCGCCATGGGCAAAGGGGGGTGCTTATTTCAATCGTTTGATCAGGCTGGACGTATCCCAGCGCTGGCCGCCCATCTGCTGCACGTCGGCGTAGAACTGGTCCACCAAGGCGGTGACCGGCAGCCGCGAGCCGTTGCGCTTGGCTTCGTCGAGCACCAGGCCCAGGTCCTTGCGCATCCAGTCCACCGCAAAGCCAAATTCGAATTGGCCGGCCACCATGGTCTTGCCACGGTTGTCCAGC
The DNA here is from genome assembly GCF_900104385.1 of Rhodoferax sp. OV413. Classification (GTDB taxonomy): domain Bacteria; phylum Pseudomonadota; class Gammaproteobacteria; order Burkholderiales; family Burkholderiaceae_C; genus Rhodoferax_B. Next base: position 195,766 of record NZ_FNJA01000006.1, read on the forward strand.
TGCCAGCTCTGGGCAGCGCCCTTTCCGATGACTTCGAGCACCTGCAGCATGTCGAGCCCGGCGTGCTGGCCAAAGGCCACGGCTTCGCTCAGGCCTTGCACCAGGCCGGCGATGCAGATCTGGTTGACCATCTTGGCCAGCTGGCCGGCACCGCTGTCGCCGACCCGGGTGCAGGCGCGCGAGAAAGCCATGGCGGTGGGGGCGATCGCGTCAAACGCCGCCTGGTCGCCGCCGCACATCACGGTCAGCATGCCGTTTTGCGCACCCGCCTGGCCGCCGGAGACCGGTGCATCGATGAAGCGCAGGCCCAGGGTGCGGGCGGCGCTGTCGAGTTCGCGGGCGATCTGGGCCGAGGCCGTGGTGTGGTCGACAAAGATCGCGCCCGGCGCCATGCCAGCAAAGGCGCCGTCGGCCCCCAGCGTGACCGAGCGCAGGTCGTCGTCGTTGCCGACGCAGCAGAACACGATGTCGGCGCCGATGGCGGCCAAGCGTGGTGTTTCAGCATGTTTTGGGGCGCTGGTGCTTGCATACTCTGCGCACCATGCTATGGATTTTGTAGTGGTACGGTTGTACACCGTGACCTGGTGGCCCGCCAGCGCCAGGTGTGCGGCCATGGGATAGCCCATGACGCCCAGGCCGAGAAAGGCGACTTTTTTGGAAGGAACGGGAGCGTAGGTTTTGGGGTTGGTGCTGGACATATCAATCAAAGGATGGAACTAAAAGACAGAACGCAGGCCTTCCAGAAACACCGCAGAGCTGGCTTTGCCAGGCTGCTGGTGTTGCCCCCTGCAAGGGGGTGGGCGGAAACACGTAGTGTGGAGCCTGGGGGTGAGCCTAAACGATTGCGAAATGCTCGGTACCCGCAGCCAGATCCTGGGTTTTGGCGCGCTGGCTGTTGAGCTTGATCTGCAGCCGCAGGTCGTTGAGGGAGTCGGCGTTGCGCAGCGCATCTTCGTAACTGATCAGCTGGTTTTCGTAGGCGTCGAACAGCGCCTGGTCGAAGGTCTGCATGCCCAGGTTGCGGCTCTTCTTCATGATCTCCTTGATCTCGGAGACCTCGCCCTTGAACACCAGATCGGAGATCAGCGGGGTGTTCAGCAGGATCTCGATGGCGGCGGCGCGGCCTTTGCCATCTTGCCGCGGGATCAGGCGTTGCGACACGATGGAGCGCAGATTCAGCGACAAGTCCATCAGCAGCTGCGGGCGGCGCTCTTCGGGGAAGAAGTTGAGAATCCGGTCCAGCGCCTGGTTGGCGTTGTTGGCATGCAGCGTAGCCAGGCACAGGTGGCCGGTTTCGGAGAATGCGATTGCGTGTTCCATGGTCGTGCGGTCGCGGATTTCGCCCATCAGGATCACGTCGGGCGCCTGGCGCAGCGAGTTCTTCAGGGCGTTATCCCAGCTGTCGGTATCCAGGCCGACTTCGCGCTGGGTCACCACGCAGTTCTTGTGGGCGTGCACGAACTCGACTGGGTCTTCGATGGTGATGATGTGGCCAAACGAGTTGTCGTTACGCCAGTCGACCATGGCCGCCAGGGTGGTCGACTTGCCGCAACCGGTGCCGCCGACCAGGATGCACAGGCCACGCGCGGTCATCACCACGTCCTTCAGCACTTGCGGCAAAGCCAGGCCGTCGATGGTGGGGATGGCCACCGGAATCACCCGCAGCACCATGCCGACCTTGCCTTGCTGCACGAAGGCATTGACGCGGAAGCGGCCGATGCCGGCGGGGGCGATGGCGAAATTGCATTCCTTGGTGCGCTCGAATTCGGCGGCTTGTTTGTCGTTCATCACCGCGCGGGCCAGCGCCAGCGTGTGGGCGGCGCTCAGCGGCTGGGGCGATACCTTGGTCAGGCGTCCGTCCACCTTGATGCCGGGTGGAAATTCGGAGGTAATAAACAAGTCACTGCCGTTGCGGCTGACCATCAACTTCAGGAGGTCGTTAATGAACTTGCTGGCTTGGTCGCGTTCCATCGTATGGGCCCTGCTAGTTGGGACGGTCGCTGAAGCGGGCGCTGATGGCGCGCAGCCTGAGGGACAGTTTGCGTGCGAGTAAGGCGATCAGGCTGGCCGCCAGCCGGGGGTCGGTGTTCATCATGTCATCCATCGACTCGGCGCTGAGCGCGGCGATTTCGCAGTCGTCCAGCGTGGTGCAGGCCGAGAAGCGGATGCCGCTGTCGAGCAAGGACATTTCGCCCAGGATGTCGCCGGGCTTGGTTTCGGCCAGCCGCAGGTGTTCGCCCCAGGGCTGTAGGCGGTCCACCGCGATCGTGCCTTTGAGCAGCACCACCATGAAGTTGCCGTATTCGCCCTGGCGAATGATGTCGCGCCCGCCAGGCACCAGTGCAAACTGGAAGAAGCGCTCCATGCGTTCGATGGAGGCTGCATCCAGCTGCGCCATGTTCTTGTCCTTGGCCCACAGGGTCTGCAGTAGTTTCACACTGTTGCCGGACGGAAGGCGCTTGGCGCCGACCTCGACCGCGCGGGCGTCCCAAGGCACCAGCATCGACGGGTCCACATTCTGGCCGTTGAAGGCCGTGGTGAAGAGCACCGAATCGGGCGTGGCGGACTCGGGCTTCGGGCCCGATTTAGCGAGTAGAAATTCGAGAATACCCTTCATGGGGTGCTCCAGTGGTCTGTCATGGTCAACCTGGGAAATTCTCAGGAATTTTGGCTTTGCCCCGGGCTTCTGCAGGGCTGATGATATTGCGGCGCACCAGGTCGGTCAGGTTCTGGTCTAGGGTTTGCATGCCCACGCTGTTGCCGGTCTGGATGGTGGAGTACATCTGCGCCACCTTGGCTTCGCGGATCAGGTTGCGGATCGCGCTGGTGCCCAGCATGATTTCGTGCGCCGCCACCCGGCCCTGGCCGTCCTTGGTTTTGCACAGGGTTTGCGAGATCACGGCCTGCAGCGACTCGGACAGCATGGCGCGGACCATTTCTTTTTCTTCGGCCGGGAACACGTCGATGATCCGGTCGATGGTCTTGGCAGCGCTGGAGGTATGCAGGGTGCCGAACACCAGATGGCCGGTTTCGGCCGCCGTCATGGCCAGGCGGATGGTTTCCAGGTCGCGCATTTCGCCGACCAGAATCGCGTCGGGATCTTCGCGCAATGCGGAGCGCAAAGCGGCCGCAAAACTCAGCGTGTGTGGCCCGACTTCGCGCTGGTTGACCAAGCATTTCTTGGATTCGTGGACGAACTCGATCGGGTCTTCGACGGTCAGCACGTGGCCGTATTCGGTTTCGTTGAGGTGGTTCACCATGGCCGCCAGGGTGGTGGACTTGCCCGAGCCGGTCGGCCCTGTGACCAGCACCATGCCGCGCGGCTTGAGCGCCAGGTCGCCAAAGATCTTGGGCGCGTTGAGCTGCTCCAGCGTCAGGATCTTGGACGGAATGGTCCGCAGCACGGCGCCCGCACCCCGGGCGTGGTTGAAGGCGTTAACCCGGAAGCGGGCCAGGCCTTCGATCTCGAACGAGAAATCGACTTCCAGAAACTCTTCGTAGTGTTTGCGCTGGCTGTCGCTCATGATGTCGTAGACCATGGCGTGGACGGTTTTGTGGTCCAGCGGATCGACGTTGATGCGCCGCACATCGCCGTGCACCCGGATCATGGGCGGCAGCCCGGCCGACAAATGCAAGTCCGAGGCCTTGTTTTTTACGCTGAACGCGAGCAGTTGGGTGATGTCCACGGATCCCTCGATGTTTGGTACGCTGTGGGTTTGATTATGACTACCATTAGTAACAATCTCCAAGGCGTTCGTGCACGTATCGCTACAGCCTGCGCACAGGCGGCCCGCCCGGTCGATAGTGTGACTTTGCTGGCCGTTTCCAAAACCTGGGGCCCCGAGGCGGTGCGCGAGGCTTTCGCCGCCGGGCAAACCCGGTTTGGTGAAAACTATATCCAGGAGGCGGTCGACAAAATCACCGCTTTACGAGAGCTGCCCCTTGAGTGGCATTGCATCGGCCCGATCCAGAGCAACAAAAGCCGCCTGGTAGCCGAGCATTTTGACTGGGTACACACGATTGACCGGCTGAAGATTGCCCAGCGGCTCAGCGACCAGCGTCCCGCGCATTTGCCGCCGCTGCAAGTCTGTTTGCAGGTCAATGTGGACGGCGGGCTGACCAAGTCGGGTATCCACCCGGATGAAGCTGTAGAACTGGCTGCCCAGGTTGCCGAGCTGCCGCGCTTGAGCTTGCGTGGGCTGATGGTGATTCCTGAGCCTGTCAGCGACTACGAGGGTCAGCTGGTAGCGCTTCGGCAGGCCAAAGCCTTGTTTGATGCCATTGCCGCCGGGCTGCCGGGGGCTGCGCAATTCGATACCTTGTCCATGGGCATGACCGCTGACTTGGAGGCGGCCGTGGCGGCGGGCAGCAGCATGGTGCGGGTAGGTACGGCTATTTTTGGTGGCCGGGTTGTAGGTACTACAGCGATTCCCTGAGGTCTGAGGTGTCGGCCTCCGTGCGGGCAATATGGCGTTGTCCACGCTGCTGGGTTTTGACGCGGTACATCGCGCTGTCGGCTGCCCGCAGGAGCTGCTCCGCGGTTTGGCCGTGGACGGGGTAGATCGCAATACCGATACTCAGCGACGGCACGATACGGTCTGCGGGGCGCTGCACCAACGGTTCAGCCATGCTGGCAATGATCTTGTCGGAAATGCGTGTCGCATCCTCGATGTTGTGCAGTGGTGCCAGCAAAACCGCGAACTCGTCGCCACCCAGGCGGGCTAAGACGTCGGTTTCCCGTATTTGCGCCCGCACACGCTTGGCTACTTCTACCAGCAGCGCATCGCCAGTGGCGTGCCCGTACCGGTCGTTGACAGATTTGAAGTGGTCGTTGTCGAGGTACAGCACGGCCAGTCCGCTGCCCTCGGTTTGGTTATCTTGCAGTACGCGGCTCAGGCGGCGGCGGAAGTAGGCGCGGTTTGGCAGGCCCGTCAGGCTGTCATGGTTGGCCAAATGCGATAGCGGCTGGTCTTCCTGCTGGCGTTGGGTCTGGTGGGCTTCGATTTCTTCCAGCAGCGCATTGAGGTCTTCGCCCAATTGGTGCAACTCGGTAATCTTCGACGCAGGTGCGCGGGTCTGCGTTGGCCGCTCCTGGCGGGCCGCATGGGCGACGGCGATCAGGGCTTGTAAAGGCTGCACGACATCGCGTAGGACCCGGCGTGACAGCTGGCGCATGGCCAGGCCACCCAAGGCCAGGCACACAAGTGCGCCGGCCAAGCCAGTGAACAAGAGCCAGACAAAGCCGGAGCCATCGCCGCGCAGCCGCACCTCGCCAATCTGCTTGCCCTGAACCACTACGGCGGCGGTGGTTGGCTGCGTGAGCAACAGGCTGGCCAAGCAGTCCCCCACGGTATTGAGCAGGCTGTTGGTGTTGCGCCGGTACTGGCCGAGCACTGCGCCCTTGGCATCTAGGACGTGGGCGTGGACCAGGGACTCCTGGGCGGCGATGTGGCTCAGTGCTGCCTGGATGGCCATCGTGTCCTTGACCGCGACTGCGGCCTCGGTGGTGTAGGCGATGGAGCTGGCGACGCGCTGCAGGTTGTGCTGGGCTGATGCGCGCAGGGCCATGAATGCGGCCAAGCTCAGCGCGAACCCCAGCGCCAGCAGCATCAGCATGGCGACCTTGAAATGGGCTTGCTGTAGTGTGGCTAGCAGGCTGGTCTGCTCACCCGGGGCGCTCAGGGCCGTGGTTTTCATGGGCGGTTGTCGTAGCAACGAATGGACCGGTACACCGCTGCGGTTGGCCTGCGGTCATGAATCAGAATGCCCAGCAGGGTTTCTGATTTCATAGCAAGCGCAGGCGGGTGGAGTTCTTGACTTCTTCCATCACGGCATAGGTCCGGGTCTCGCGCACGCCGGGCAGTTGCCATAGCACCGTACCCGCAAATTCGCGGTAGGCCAGCATATCCGCCATGCGGGTTTTGAGCAGATAGTCAAATCCGCCTGCCACCATATGGCATTCCATGATTTCAGGCCTTACCTGTACGGCCGCTTTGAAGGCATCGAACACATTGGGAGTGGTGCGGTCCAGCAGGACCTCGACAAACACCATCATCGATGCCCCCAGCTGCAGCGGATTCAGCCGTGCTTCGTAGCCCAGTATGTAACCATCCTTGGTTAGCCTTTGCACACGTGCCAATACGGCAGTGGGCGACAACGCTACCTTTTCGGCCAGCTTTAGATTGGATATGCGTCCATCTTCCTGTAAAAAATCCAGGATCTTCAGATCAATACGATCCAGGTCAAGCAAAGTGGGGCTCACGACAGGCGGTAGGTTTCTAAGTGGATGCTGGTTTCGGTGCTGCTGATGCCTTGCACCAGCCGGATGCGCTCCAGCACTTGGGATAACTCCGACAGGTTGGCTGCCCGCAACTCGGCCAATAGATCCCAGCGCCCATTGGTGTCGTGCAGGGTTGCCACGCCGGGCTCACCTAAAAGGCTGCTAATGACCGCACGTGTTGCGTTGCCGGCGACTGCAATCGACATCCAGGCGCTGATCCCTTGGGGCTGCGCGTCAGGTCTGAGCCGTACCGTATAGCCCACGATGACGCCTGCGTCTTCCAGCTTGGTGATGCGGTTGGTCACCGTACCGCGCGATACATCCAGCTTCTGTGCCAGGGTTGCGACCGTGGTTCTGGCGTCCTTACGCAGCAGCGATATCAGTTGTTGGTCAATTGCGTCCATGTTTTCATTCTGATATTAGCGATTGCCTAAGTGTCAGCTGACTGGCAATAAGTTCTATAAATTAATAGTTTGAAGCGCAGAAATGTTGTTGCAAATCGATACGATGTAAAGAAGCCGTCATATTGTGTGGTTATTACAACAATGGAAGAGGTTTTTATAGGGTTATCGCTAGTTGCCGAATCTTTTGCGGCAAACTTCGAACACCAATTTTTCAACCCGATAGGAAACCCATGAAAAAAAGTCTGATTGCTTTGGCTGTTTTGGCCTCCACCGGCGCCGCAATGGCCCAGTCTTCCGTTACCTTGTACGGTATTGCTGACGTTAACTTGCAATCCAGCAAGGTCACCAATGGCGTTCGCCAAACTGCTCTGGAAAGCGGCGGCGTGTCCGGCAGCCGTTGGGGTATCAAGGGTTCTGAAGACCTGGGCGGTGGCTTGAAGGCCAATTTCGTCCTGGAAGGCGGTTTCAATATTGATGACGGCACGAGCCGCACCAATGGTTCCATTTTTGACCGTCAATCGTATGTTGGCTTGTCCGGTGGTTTCGGTGAGATCCAACTGGGCAATTCTTGGTCCGCTTTGGATGACATCCATGGCACCGCGAATGCCGTTTTTGACTCCATCCTGTCGCCTACCGCTTACATCCAAGCCGGTTACGTTGCTAGCCCTAAGAACCAAATCAAGTACATCTCCCCCAGCTTCGGCGGCGTGACCGGTACCGTGGCATATGGCTTGGGTGAAAACAAGACCGCTACTTCCAACGCTAAGAGCATTTTTTCTCTGAATGTCCAGTACGCTGGCGGCCCTCTGTATGTTGGTTACGCTTACCAAAACGACAAGAAGTCTGATGCTGTCGCTACCGGCGGTTCCGGCTTGACCACCAAGCACAACCTGGTGAACGCTACGTACGACCTCGGCGTGGCTAAGCTGCTGGCTAGCTACCGCAATGTGAAGAACCCTGACACCGGTTACGACAAAGAAAACACCGCGCAAATCGGTGTTGACGTACCAGTCGGTGCAAGCCTGGTGTTGTCCACCGGTTACGCTAGCGCCAAGTCGGAAGCTGCTGGCGTGGCTGACCTGAAGACCAACGGTTTCGCTGTTGGCGCTTCTTACAGCCTGTCTAAGCGTACTTCGGTGTACACCGGCTTGAACTTGTCTGAGTACAAGATTGCTGGTACGAAGACCAAGCTGAACCTGTACGCAGTTGGCATCCGCCACGCGTTCTAATTGCCTGCCGGCATAACGCCGGTTTGCATTTAGCAATGATAAAAAAGCCACCCGGCATGCCGGGTGGCTTTTTTTTGGTCCGCGCATGGGTAATTGATGTTTTGGTAGAAATATCTGCCATATTGCTAATATTTAAGCATAAAGATGGCATTGTTGACGATATACATTGGCATGGCATCTTGCGACACTGGCTGCATTCCACGGATCTGCAGCTGCTGAAAGCCAGACGGCCCCAGCGTATGCAGGTCACTCCAAGCCAAAGCACGCCAAGGGCCCGCACCATGAACAGCACCACCTCACTCGCCACCACCCCCTTTCTCAGCGCCCATGACGTGGCCACCATTGTTCAGCGCAAGGGGCTGGATGCCTGCCTGCGCGGCATGGCCGATGCGATCCATGCGGACTTTCTGCGCTGGCCTGAATTTGACAAGTGCGCGCGCGTCGCCAGCCACTCGGCAGACGGTGTGATTGAGCTGATGCCGATTGCCGATGCCCACAGCTACGCCTTCAAGTACGTCAACGGCCACCCCAAGAATAATGCCTTGCACGGCCTGCCCACGGTGATGGCGTTTGGCGTGCTGGCCGATGTGGCTACCGGTGTGCCTGAGCTGCTGAGCGAATTGACCCTGACCACCGCCATCCGCACCGCAGCCACCTCCGTAGTCGCAGCCCGCGCGCTGGCCCGGCCGAACAGCCGCAGCATGGCGCTGATTGGCAACGGCGCGCAAAGCGAATTCCAGGCCCTGGCCTTCCACCATCTGATGGGCATCCAGGAAGTCCGGTTGTTTGACACCGATCCGCTGGCTACCGCCAAGCTGGCCGACAACCTGCGCGCCACCGCCCTCAAGGTGGTGATCTGCGCCAGCACGGCCGAGGCGGTGCGCGGAGCCGACATCGTGACCACGGTCACTGCCGACAAAACCAATGCCACCATCCTCACCCCCGAGATGCTGGAGCCCGGCATGCACATCAACGGCGTGGGCGGCGACTGCCCTGGCAAAACCGAGCTGCACCCCGATGTGCTGCGCGCCGCCAGCGTATTCGTCGAATACGAGCCGCAAACCCGCATCGAAGGTGACCTGCAGCAGCTGCCGGCCGACTTCGCCGTGACCGAGCTGTGGAATGTGCTGGCCGGCACCGCCACCGGCCGCAGCAGCGCCACCCAGATCACCGTGTTCGACTCGGTCGGCTTTGCGATGGAAGACTATTCGGCCCTGCGCTTCATGCGCGACACCGCCCGTGAACTGGGCTTGGGCCAGCGCCTGGCGCTGATTCCCGACCTCGCCGACCCGAAAGATTTGTATAGTCTGGTACGCCCCACCGCGCTGCGCGCCGTGGCACCCGCCCCACTAGCAGAAACAATAGCAGCATGAGCAATACCAGCATGGGCGTAAGCCTGATTGGCGTCCCCACCGACATCGGCGCGGGCGTACGCGGCGCGCGCATGGGCCCAGAGGCTCTGCGGGTCGCTGGCTTGGCCCTGGCCCTGCAGCAGTCGGGGCTGGACGTACGCGATTGCGGCAATATCCGCGGCCCGGCGAATCCCTGGCAGGAGCCGGTGGACGGCTACCGCCACCTGCCCGAAGTGGCCCAGTGGAACGAGCTGACACACAACGTGGTCTACAAAGAACTCAGCGCAGGCCGGCTGCCCATCATGCTCGGCGGCGACCACTGCCTGGGCATAGGCTCGATCAGTGCTGTCGCCCGCCATTGCCGCGAAACCGGCAAAAAGCTGCGCGTGCTGTGGCTGGATGCGCATGCCGACTTCAACACCGCGGCGCTGACCCCCAGCGGCAACATCCACGGCATGCCGGTGGCTTGTTTGTGCGGCCATGGCCCGCGCGAGCTGGTCGAGATCGGCGGCCATGTGCCAGCCATCAGTGCGCGCGAGATCGTGCAGATCGGTATCCGTAGCGTCGATGCCGGCGAAAAGCGCTTTGTGCATGAACAGGGCATCGAAGTCTTCGACATGCGCTTCATCGACGAGATGGGCATACGCCACACCATGGAAATGGCGCTGGATGGCCTGGACGACAACACCCACTTGCACGTCAGCCTGGACGTGGATTTCCTCGACCCGGTCATCGCCCCCGGCGTCGGCACTACCGTGCGTGGCGGTCCGAACTACCGTGAAGCCCAGCTGTGCATGGAGATGATTGCCGACACCGGCCTGCTGGCCTCGCTGGACATCGTCGAGCTAAACCCCGCGCTGGATGTGCGCAACCAGACCGCCGAGCTGGCGGTCGACCTGGTGGAGAGCCTGTTTGGTAAAAGCACGCTGATGCGCCAAGTCACCGATGCCACATGACTTTTTGTCCGCCCTGCTGGTCCTGCTGATCGTTATGGACCCGCTGGGCAATGTGCCCATCGTGCTCAGCCTGTTGCGCGATACGCCCAAGGAGCGGCGCTTTCTGGTCATCACCCGCGAATGCCTGTTTGCGCTGGCCATCCTGCTGGTCTTCATGCTGGTCGGCGACCGGCTGCTGCATGTCATGCACCTCACCGACGCCTCGCTGGAAATCGCTGGCGGCGTGATCCTGTTCCTGATCGCCATGGGCATGGCCTTCCCCAGCATGGGCGTCAGCTTCTCCGGCCCCGAGCAAGAGGCCGAGCCCATGCTGGTGCCGCTGGCGATTCCCATGATTGCCGGTCCGTCTTCCCTGGCCACCGTGCTGCTGCTGGCCTCGCGCCAGCCCGAGCGCGCCTGGACCTGGGCTGGTGCCATCACCCTGAGCATGGTGGTGGTCTGGCTGGTGCTGCTGTCGGCCAATGGGCTGGCGCGGCGCATTGGCAAATCGGGCCTGATCGCACTCGAACGCCTGATGGGTTTGCTGCTGGCCGCCATGGCGGTGCAGATGCTGATCTCAGGGCTGCGCAACGCCTTTCCCATGATCGCGCATTAACGGTTTTTGTAGATTTAAAAACTAGTTTGACGTAGAAATTTGGTGAAACTATCGGGTATTGGCGCGACAAACTAGCGGATATTGCAATCTGTAGACCCTCAATTTCCACCGGAGTTCACCATGCGCTTGCCCACCCCTTACCGGCCCGAGGCCGAAGTCGTCGCCCACCGTCTTGCCGCCTTGTCGGGCGCGCTGGAATGGGCTGTTGCCTCCGCCCCCGCCCGGCCTTGGGTGCAGGCCGTGCGCGACAACCCGCCGCCGTTCTGGGCCATGGAAAGCCTGCTGCGCGAATACCCGATCTCCAGCGCCGAGGGCCTGGCCCTGATGCGCCTGGCCGAAGCCTTGCTGCGCGTGCCGGATGCCGAAACCGCCATCGCCCTGACCGCCGACCAGCTGGGCCGTGCCGACTTTGACGGCATGGACGAAACCGGCGCCGCCCAGGTGCTGGGCCGCTCTACGCTGGCCAAGCTGTCCAGCAGCGCCATCGCCTTGTCGAAGAAATTCCTGCCCGATGCCGAAGCACCGCAAGGCCTGCTGACCAAGCTCGGCGCCAAGACCGTGGTGGCGGCCACCGTGCGTGCCGTGCAGCTGCTGGGCCGGCAGTTTGTGCTGGGCCAGACCATTGGCGACGCCATGGATGAAGCCGCTGCCGCGCGCAAAAAGCAGGCCCAGCTGACCTATAGCTACGACATGCTGGGCGAGGGCGCGCGCACCGACGCCGATGCGCTGAACTATCTGCAAAGCTACAAGAATGCTATCGAAGCCATAGCTGGCCGCGCAGACAAGGCGGGCGTATGCGAGAAGAATGACGGTATTTCCATCAAGCTCAGCGCCCTGCACCCGCGCTATGAATGGACCCAGCGCGAACGCGTGCTGGCCGAGCTGGTACCGCGCGTCTGGAGCCTGTGCGAGCAAGCCGCCCGCGCCAATATCAACCTGACCATAGACGCCGAAGAAGTCGACCGCCTGGAGCTGTCGCTCGACGTATTCGAGGCCCTGGCCGCCCTGGTCGCCCAGCATCAGCCGCAATGGCGCGGCTTCGGCCTGGCCATGCAGGCCTACCAGACCCGGGCGCTGGAACTCATTGAACACATCGCCAGCATCGGCCGCAAATACAAGCTGCGCCTGATGTGCCGCCTGGTCAAGGGCGCGTACTGGGACTCGGAAATCAAGCGTGCCCAAGAACTCGGCCTGCCGCACTATCCGGTATTCACCCACAAGCACCACACCGATGTGTCCTACCTGGCCTGTGCCAAGGCGCTGCTGGACGCGCCCGATGCCATCTACCCGCAGTTCGCCACCCACAACGCCGCCACCATCGCCGCCATCCTGAGCCTGGCGGCCAAGAGCGGCAACCCGTTCGAGCTGCAGCGCCTGCACGGCATGGGCGAGGGCGTGTACCGCGAGGTGCTGAAGAACCCGCTGATCGGCTGCCGCGTCTACGCCCCGGTGGGCAAGCACCGCGATCTGCTGGCCTACCTGGTGCGGCGTCTGCTGGAGAATGGCGCGAATTCGTCCTTCGTGCACCAGCTGGCCGACGAGTCGGTGGGCATGGAAGAAATCCTGGTGTCTCCCCTGCGCTTGGAGCCGGAATCAGCCTTTGTGCTGCCGCCCAAACTGTTCGGCGCTGGCCGCAAGAACAGCGCTGGCCTGGACCTGGAAGTCGCCACCCAGCGCGCCGCGCTGCAAACCGCCTTCGACAACCTGACCGTACCATCGGTGCCAGAGTTTGATGCCAAAAAGGCCGCTAGCGCATATTCCACCAGCGCAACCAGCTACAAAATATGGAGCAAAACCCCGGTCGCCGAGCGCGCTGCGCTGCTGCGCCAATGCGCCGATGCACTGGAACACCAGATGCCGCGCTTCTGCGCCATCCTGGTCAAGGAAGCCTTCAAGACCTGGGGCGATGCCGTGTCCGAAGTGCGCGAAGCCGTGGACTTTTTGCGCTTTTATGCCGACGAGGCCGAGCGCATCATGGCGCCGGTGGCCTTGCCCGGCCCGACCGGCGAAACCAATGAGTTGCGCCTCAGCGCCCGCGGCGTCTGGGTCTGCATCAGCCCCTGGAACTTCCCGTTGGCGATCTTCATGGGCCAGGTGGCGGCGGCACTCGCCACCGGCAACACGGTCTTGGCCAAGCCGGCCGAGCAAACCCCGTTCGTCGCGCTGGAAGCCGTGCGCCTGCTGCACTCGGTGGGTGTGCCCGAAGCCGCGGTGCAGCTGCTGCACGGCCCGGGCGAAACCGTCGGTGCGGCGCTGGTGGCGCTGCCCGGCATCGCCGGCGTGGTGTTCACCGGCTCGACCCCGGTAGCCCGCATCATCAACCGCGCGCTGGCCGCCAAGGACGGTCCCATCGTGCCACTGATCGCCGAGACCGGCGGCATCAACGCCATGCTGGTCGACAGCACCGCGCTGCCCGAGCAGGTGGTCGATGCCGTGGTGCAAAGTGCCTTCCGCAGCGCCGGCCAGCGCTGCTCGGCGCTGCGCCTGTTGTGTGTGCACGACGCCATTGCCGACCACGTGATCGAGATGGTCCAGGGCGCCGCCAAGGAGCTGGTGCTGGGCAACACCGCAGAGTGGGCGACCGACGTGGGACCGGTGATCGACAAGGAGGCTTTTGACGGCATCCAGAAGCACATCCAGCGTTTGCATTCCACGGCGAAACCCTTGCTAGCGCAATCAGCACCTACGCCGGCAGCTGGCAACTTGATAGCGCCACAGGCTTTTGAGCTGAAGCAGGTGAGCGACGTGGCGCAGGAAATCTTCGGCCCGGTGCTGCACATCGTGCGCTGGTCGGGCGATCCGCAGACCGTGATCGAGCAGATCAACGCACTGGGCTACGGTCTGACCCTGGGCATCCAGACCCGCATCGACAGCCGCGCCCACGCGCTGGCGGCGGCCGCCCACATCGGCAACGTCTACATCAACCGCAACATCATCGGCGCGGTGGTCGGCGTGCAGCCCTTCGGCGGCGAAGGCCTGAGCGGCACCGGCCCCAAAGCCGGCGGCCCGCACTACCTGTACCGCTTCTGCGCCGAGCAGACCTTGACGGTGAACACCACGGCGGCCGGCGGCAATGCGGCGCTGTTGGCGTCCATGCCCTGATTTGCTATGGAATAGAGAGCTGCTAGCGCAGGTGAAGTCTGCGCTAGCAGCCTAAAAAGCTTTATTTCTAGCGCAACGCAAACGACGCGGGCAGCGACACCGCAACCACGCCGTATCGGTTGGGGTCCAGGCTGCCGGCGCTGGCCTTGTCGCCCAGGCCCTGCGTGACGGTGATGTCGCGCAGCGCGTCGGCGATAAACCGGTTCAGGAATTTGTCGCCCTCGATGCGTAGCTCAGCGTAGGGCGCGTAGGCCAGTTTTTCCGACAGCTTCTGGATCAGCTCGTCCTGGTGCTGGGTCAGCAGGCTGGCGAACTTTTCGGACTCGATGTTGCCGATCTCCACCGTCACGGCGGGGATGGACAGGATGTGCCGGCTGCTTTCCACGCCGTCGGCCAGCGGCTCGGTCGTGGCCAGCACCACCCGCAGCTCGGAGCCCAGCAGGGACAGTTTGCGGACCTCGGCAGCGGGGCCGGTTTTGGCCGGCTCGGTGCTGGGGAGCTTGTCCGGCAGCGCCGGAGCGCCCGTTACCAGCACGGCCGTAGCCACGGGCGGCGCCGGTTTCTTCTTCGACGACAGCGACCACATCAGTCCACCTGCCGCCAGGATTACGATGGCCAGCAGCCACAGGTACCAGTTCGATGTGGTGGCTGGGGCTGCAGTCCGGCGCGGGCGCGGCGCTGCGTAGCCGGCGGGCAACGCGGAGCGTACCGCGGTTTGCTTGAGTTGCACATCGTAGGCCGCGCGCTGGCCGGCATCCGACAGCACGCCGTAGGCTTGCACGATCAGCGCCGCCCGGCTGGCCATGGCGCTGTCGGCCTGGTGCTTGTCCGGGTGGTGCCGCTGCATCAGGCTCTTGTAGGCGGCCCGCAGCACTTCCTTGCTGGCGTTCGGGCTGACCTCCAGTAGCTCGTAGTAGTTCATGCGGGTCAGCGGCGCAGCACTTCGCGCCATTCGGCTTTCTGCCGCTCTATGCGCATGCGTTCGGTTTGCTCCTTGACGCGTTGGTCTTCCTTCTGCTGCCATTCGCGCCGTTCGTCGTCGCGCCGCGCCTGTTCCTTGGCTTGCAGCTCGGCCATGCGCAGGTCGGCGGCCACCTGCTCGCCGCGGCGGCGGGATTCTTCTTCGAAGCGGCGCGCGTCCTGTTCGACCTTGCTTTTCTCGCGCTCCACCGTGCGCTTCTCGTTTTCTTTGCGGCGGTTTTCGGCTTCCAGCGCATCCAGCTCGGCCTTGTTGGCCGGGCGCACGCCGTGGGTCTGGTAGTACTCCTGCAGCAGCACTTTTTCACTGGCCTGGGCGGCGGCGGTAGCGGCCATTTCAGCCCGGCGGTTGGCCAGCAGCAGGCTAACTGACTGGGCTACCGCACCGATGGCAAATAGCGTTCCCAGCACCATCAAAATCTTGCGCAGCAGCGGCGCTAGGCTGGATACGACCGGTTCGCTGCTGGACGCGAAGCTGCGGCTCTCGCGGAACGGCGCGGCGCCGGAACGCAGCGCCATCGCATCGGCGCGCAGGGTCATGGCGTCGGCCCGCAAGGCCATGGCCTCTGCGCGCAGCGACAAGGCTTCGGCATCGGCTTGCAGGGGCACCAAGGCCAGCGAGGGCGCAGCGGCGGCCGGCACCGGCGCTGGCACGGCTGCCGCGGCCAGCTTGGCGTCGTAGGCATCGCGGCTGCTGGGGGTGGACAGGGTTTTGAAGGCCAGCTGCAGTACCTTGAGCTTGAAGTCGTAGTCGTCCGCGCTGATGCGGTTTTTCTGCGACACCAGCTTGGCGGACGCGGCCTCGAACGCGGCCTGGATCTCGGCCTCGGAGGCATCGGCAGCCACCGCCAGGATTTCGTACAGTGTTTTCTTTCTTGTCACCACGTCCATTGTTCCCCAAGCCTTTGTAAAGCCATTGTTACAAAAAACGGCACCGGATACTGTTTCTATGGTGTGGAATTTTGAAGGTTTTAGGCGCTGGCGATGGGGGCGAAGGTGTCGTCCATGGTGTCCAGGCTGCAGTCCAGCAGGGCCGGGGCGACTTCGCGCTCCAGCACGCTGAACATGCTTTCCACGAAGTCCATCAGCCCGTCGGAGGCGGCAATCGCCGCATCCACATGGCCGTTGGCTACCGCGTCGATCACGGCGATATGTCCGTCCACCGTGCTCTGCAGGTTGGTGTGCTGGGGCGTCTGCATGTGGTAAATCCAGCCTATGCGCCGGAAGATGGTGTGCAGCGGGCGCAGCGTGCTTTCCACAAACGGCTCGTTGGCGGCAGCCAGGAACAGCTGGTCGATGCGCCGGTCGACCTGGTTGAACTGCGCAATCGTCATGTCGGCACCGTGCTCTATCAGCTGGCGGCGCAGGTGCAGCATCTGGTTGCGCTGCGATGCGCCGGAGCGCTCGGTGGCCAGGCGGATCACGAAGCGCTCCATGTCGCGGCGCAGCTGCAGCAGCACGCGCTCGCGGGTCAGGTCGACCGGGGCGATCTGGATGCCGTGGCGCGGCGAGACGATGACCAGGGTGTCGGCTGCCAGGCGGCTGACGGCCTGGTGTACCGGCGTGCGGCCCAGACCCACCAGGGCCTGCAGTTCGTGGGTGGCCAGAAAGCGCCCGGGCTTGAGCTCGCAGCTGACCAGCAGGCTTTCGATCTGCTCATAGGCCTGGTCGGACAGGTTGACTTGGCTGCGGCGGCGCGGTGCGTCCGACAACGGCGCAGCCACGGCCGTCAGTGCGGAACGGGAGCCGGGGGACGAAGCCATAGTGTTCTTTCTGCGATTGCAATGGCATGCGATACCGCATGCGTTCAACTGCCAAGCATACCCTGATATGTAAGCTGCGGCACAGTGATATACCGCTCTTACACAGTGGAATACACGCCATTTTCTATCGCCATCGGACTCTCCATGCATGCGGGTAAGCACCAAGAACTTTCGTGAAATATCACGTTATTCTTCATTTCGGGTTGATTGCCGGACGCAGCCTGCAGACCACCCATTCGAATAACTTCGCGGCCCATGGGCCCGCATTGATGGAGACAAGCATGAAGAAACTGTCCAAGCTTTCGGTCTGTATGGCGGCGCTGGTAGGTGCCGTGGTGGTCGGTGGCCTGCCGCTGGCGGCCCATGCGCAAACCAAGGAGGCGCTGACTTTTGCGGCTGTCACGTTCAGCGAGGCGGGCCGGGGCGAGCGCCTCAAGGCCTGGGTGGAGAAGTTCAACAAGAGCCAGGCTGTCGCTGAAATCACGCCTATCGCCATTCCCTTCGGCAGCTTTGCCAAGACGGTGTTCACGCAGATGGGCGGCGGCGCGGGGCCTGATCTGGTCCGCATGGACGCGATTGACTACTACGCCGCGGTGAACAGCAAAAGCATCTTGCCGCTGGACGATCTGCTCAAGGGCGGCAACTACAAGTTCACCGAGCCCGACAAATACATGATGGTGGGCGGTAAGCGCTATGGCGTGCCGTTCGAGCTCAGCAACTATGTGCTGCTGTACAACCCGGCCTTGCTCAAGGGCGGCAAGCCACCGGCGAACTTTGACGAATTTCTGGCCAGCGCCAAGGCCGCTACCGGCAACGGTGTCTACGGCTACGCCTACCGAGCCACCATGGCCGAGGGCAATGGCTTTTGGCAGGACCTGTGCAACTTCGTCTACGGTTTTGGTGGCCGCTGGAGCGACGCGCAAGGCAATCTGACCCTGAACGATCCCAAGGTGCTCGAAGGCGTCGCCGCCTATAAGCAGGTTTACGACGCGAGCGTGATTCCCAAGGGTGCCGACGCCGCCACCTACCGCCGCATGTTCTGGGAGCGCAAGGTGGCGATGGAGGTCGACAACGGCGGTGTGGCCGGCATATTCAGCCTGCAGGCACCCGAACTGGCGTTTGCGGCCGCACCGTCTCCGTTCCCGACGCGGGCCCAGGGGATGGTGCTGACCGCGCTGACCATCAATGCCAATACCAAGCACAAGGCCGCTGCCGAAGCCTTTATCAAGTGGACCTTGCAGCCCGAGAACCAGAAGGACCTGCAGGAATTGCTGGGCGCCAGCAACGTGGCGACGGTGGTTGAGCGCAGCCCGGAGCTGATGGCCAAGCGGCCCTGGCTGAAGGTCTATGACGACCAGACCGTGAACAGCGTGCCGCAACTGGTGCAGGGCTTGGAGGTCAAGACCCCGGAGATCCAGCAGATCGTGCTGGAGCAGGTGCTCAAGGTCTTGCAGGGCGGCGTAGACCCCAAGAAAGCGATGGACGACGCCCAGCGTGCGGCCTTGTCGCGCGTGCTGCGTAAGTAAGTCGGCCCACTGCAGAGCTTACCCATGCATGCTGCTTCATCTCAGGCCAGCGCCGCGGCGCCGAGGGCCGAGCGCGACTGGACTCCCTACTGGTTCGCCGCACCGGTAGCCCTGTATCTGCTGCTGTTCCAGGGCTATCCCCTGGTGCAGGAGTTCTATCTGAGCTTCACGTCGACCGCCTTGCTGTCGCCTGGCCAGCATACCTATGTCGGGCTGCAGAACTACGTCGATCTGGTGACGCAGGAGGAATTCCGCCAGGTGTTTCTGATCACCGCTATCTACACCGTGGTCTGCGTGGTGGTGGCGATCGGCCTGGGCCTGGGCGCGGCGTTGCTGCTCAATGCGCCGTTCCGCGGTCGCGGTCTGGCGCGGGCGCTGGTGACGATTCCATGGGCCGCGCCACCGGTGGCCGTGGCCCTGATCTTCATCTGGATATACAACGGCCAGTACGGCATCTTCAACCATCTGCTGGGCGCGCTCGGCGGGCCGGCTAGCCTGGAGAGCTGGCTCGACAGCCCGGCGCTGGCCTTGCCCGCGGTGTTGTTAACGACCATCTGGCAGATATTTCCGTTCGCCTCGGTGGTCATCCTGGCCGCCTTGCAGAGCGTGTCCTCCGAACTGCGCGAGGCCGCGGTGATAGACGGCGCGGACCGGCTGAGCGTGTTTCGTGCCGTGGTCTGGCCAACCATCCAGCCTTCGGTGGCGCTGCTCGCGCTGTTCCTGACCATCTGGTCCCTGCGCCGCTTCGACCTGATCTGGCTCATGACGCAGGGTGGCCCGATCGGCTCGACCAACACCATGGTGATCGAGCTGTACCGTCGGGCTTTTGTGTACCGCGATCTGGGGCAGGGCGCCGCCGTCGGCATGGTGGGTCTGTCGATTGCGCTGCTCATCACCATCGTCTATTTCCGTTACACACAGCGCGTCGAGCGCGCCAAGGGGCAGCGATGAGCCGCACGCTGTCCTGGAGCCACGCGCTGCGCATGATCCTGGTGCTGGCTCTGCTGGGCGTGGCCGCGTTCCCGATTTACTGGATGCTGGTGACCTCGCTGACTTCGTCGTCGGACCTGTTCGCCCCCAAGCCGCACCTGCTGCCCGACTGGTCGCAAGCTGCGGTCTACGGCCACGCCTTTAGCGCCACCGCCGTCGCCACCTGGCTGAAGAACAGCGCCATCGTCGCCTTTGGCACGGCCGGGCTCAGCATCGTGCTGGCCATTTTTCCGGCTTATGTGCTGTCGCGCTACCGCATGCGGGCGGTTGCCATCCTAGGGGTGGCGCTATTCGTCACGCAGATGCTGCCCGAAGCCATGCTGGTCGTGCCCTTGTACGCGATCTTTGGCCAGCTGGGCTTGCTCAATAGCCTGACTGGCCTGATCCTTGCCAACACGGCTTTCACGGTGCCGGTAATCACCCTGATCCTCAAGGGGGCGGTTGACGGCGTGCCGATCGACATCGAAGAGGCCGCCAGCATCGACGGATGTTCGCGCCTGGGCATCGTACTGACCATGGTGCTGCCGCTGGTGGCGCCCAGTCTGGCTGCGGCGGCTGTGATCGCCTTCTTCCATGGCTGGAACGAATACGTGTTCGCCCAGACGCTGATCAGCGACCAGGGGCTGCAGACCGCTTCGGTCGGCCTGGCCGGCTTCGTGGGCGAGCTGAGCACGCCCATGCATACCGTGATGGCTATCGGGCTGATGTACACGCTGCCCGCCGTCATCTTTTACCTCTTCGTGCAGCGCTACGTCGTCTCTGGCATGACCGCCGGCAGCGTCAAGGGCTAAGGACATTCACTATGGCATCCATCTCCCTCAAGAGCGTTACCAAGATCTTCGGCGGCAAGAAGGTCGCGAACCAGATCACGTTGGACGTCGCCGACCGCGAATTCCTAGTGCTGCTCGGGCCCTCGGGCTGCGGCAAGTCCACGCTGCTGCGCATGCTGGCTGGCCTGGAGCAGGTCACCAGCGGTGAAGTCCACGTCGGTGCCCGCCGCGTCGACACCTTGCCGCCCAGCGCCCGCGACATGGCCTTCGTGTTCCAGTCGTATGCGCTGTACCCGCACATGACGGTGCGGCGCAACATCACCTTTCCGCTGATCATGCGCCAGCACCGCTGGTGGTTCCATCTGCCCCTCATCGGCGGCCTGGCCAAGCGGCGCATCGAGCAGACGCCGGCCGTGCGTGACTTGGTCGATCGCACGGCCAAGACGTTGGCACTGACCGAGATGCTCGACCGCTACCCGCGCACGCTGTCGGGCGGCCAGCGCCAGCGCGTGGCGCTGGGCCGGGCCATGGTGCGCCAGCCCGATGTGTTCCTGATGGACGAGCCACTGTCCAACCTCGATGCCAAGCTGCGCACTTCGATGCGCGCCGAAATCATCAAGCTGCACCGTGAAGTCGGGGGCACTTTCGTCTATGTGACGCACGACCAGATCGAGGCCATGACCATGGGCACCCGCATCGCGCTGATGCGCGACGGTGAGGTGCAGCAGTTCGGTACGCCGCGCGATATCTACACCGACCCGGCGAACACCTTTGTGGCCCGGTTCATCGGCACGCCCCCGATGAACCTGATCGAGGCGCGCATCGAGCCGCGCGGTCTGGTCATTGGCAAGGCCGTGCTGCCGCTGCCCGAGCATCTGGCAGCGCTGGGACAACAGGCAGCACGCGATGTGCTGCTTGGCATCCGCCCGCAGGCGCTGGGCCTGGGCAACGGCGTGCTGGCGGGGCAGATGGTACTGGTCGAGCACGTGGGGGCCGAGTCCATCGTCAGCATCAAGCTCGACCATGCCAACACCGCCCATAGCGAGGACGGCGAAAGCGGTGACGACGTGATGGTCGTGGTGCAGGGCTATAGCGATCTGCGCACCGGCCAGCCCGTGCAGCTGTCGCTCGATCTCGGCGAGGCCGTGCTGTTCGAGCGCAACGGCCAGCGCATCCGCGTGCCGGCGCTGGCGCGCGCGGCCTGAGCGTCGCAATGAACCCCAACCAGGACAGCCCATGAAAACCCTCAAGATTGCTTTCCACGGCGAGAACGCCGCCAACTTCCGCCAGGGCTTCGAGACCCTGGTCGACCCACGGCACCAGATCGTCGATTTGAGCGACACGCTGGCCGGCCTCGGCGAGCGCGAACACTACGAGAGCGCCGACGTCATCGTCGGTATCAAGCTGAACCGCGAGATGCCGGTGCCGCAGCAAGCGGGCCTGTTCCATGCGCCCTCCGCAGGCACGGATGCCATCGACACGGCGCTGCTGCCGCCCGGCACCGTGCTATGCAACTGCTTCGGCCATGAGCACGCCATTGCCGAATACGTGATGGCCGCCTTGTTGCAGCGCCACGTGCCGCTGGCGCAGGCCGACGCCGATCTGCGCCAGCAGCGCTGGACCTACTGGGCTGGCCGGCCGACGGCACTGCGCAGCGAACTCGGCGCACAGACGCTGGGCCTGCTTGGCTTTGGCCATATTTCCCAGGCCATCCTGGCACGGGCCAAAGCCTTTGGGATGCGGGTCACAGTGGCCAACCGCAGTCCCATCCACGATGAACGTGTAGACCAGGCATTTACGCTGGACCAGCTGCCCGCCTTCATGGCATCGGCCGACGCCATCGTGGTCTCACTGCCCTTGGCGGCGCAGACGACCGGCATCGTCGGGGCCGAGGCCTTTACCGCCATGCGGCCCGATGCCCTGATCCTGAACGTCGGGCGCGGCCCGGTGATCGATGAGCAGGCGCTGTATGACGCCCTGGCCCAGCGCCGCATAGGCGGCGCCATCATCGACACTTGGTACCGCTATCCGACGCCCGACCAAGCCGAGTGCGCACCGTCGCGCCTGGATTTCGCGTCGCTGCCGAATCTGCTCATGACCCCGCACATGTCGGGCTGGACCTCGGGCACGGTGCGCCGGCGCCAGCAGACCATGGCCGACAACATCCAGCGTTGGCTGAACGGCCAGCCGCTGAACAACCTGCTCTGGCCTAAGGCATGAACGTGCATTCTTCTCCCACCCTGCCCGCGGCCGCGCAAGAGGTCGTAGCCACCCTGGTCGCGGCGCGCCGTTCCGGACACCCGGCTCCGGCCGCACCCTTGCGGGACGCGCTGAGTACGGACGACGAGGCCTATGCGGTCCAGGACGCGGTAGCCCAGGCGCTGGGTTGGTTTGCCGATGGTGGGCCGGGCTACTGGAAGTCGGGCGGGGCGTCTCGGGACTCTGTGCTCAGCCATGCGGCCCTGCCGTCCGCGGGTGTGCGGGTGGCCGGCGACACGCTTGCGGATCTGTCCTTCCACACGCCGGCCGTGGAAGCCGAGATCGTGCTGCGCATCAAGGAAGATGTGACGCCCGAGCGCGCGCAGCGCCTGGGCCACGCCGATGGTCCGGCCCTGGTGGACGCTATGGCTGTCGCCATCGAGATCGCCGATTCGCGCTGGCAGGAAGGGCTGCAGGCACCGGCCGCTTTGCGGCTGGCCGACCAGGGCTCGCACGGCGCGCTGATGCTGGGCGAATGGCTGCCCTGCCGCGCACACGACTGGGCC
This sequence comes from Rhodoferax sp. OV413, assembly GCF_900104385.1. Taxonomy (GTDB): domain Bacteria; phylum Pseudomonadota; class Gammaproteobacteria; order Burkholderiales; family Burkholderiaceae_C; genus Rhodoferax_B. Next base: position 218,476 of record NZ_FNJA01000006.1, read on the forward strand.
AGCCAACGCTGCGAAGTCCGCTTCGGCGGCACGCCGGTGATTGCCAACACCGGCGCCTATTCGCTGGGTGATCCGCTATGGCTGTTGCCGATCTGGCTGCGCCATGCCACGCGCGGTGGACGCACGGTGGCCGCGGGTAGCGTGGTCACCACGGGCTCCTGGGTGGGCGCGATCCCCATGCCCAAGGATGCCGATGTCGTGGTCCGCTTTCCAGGCTTGGGCGAGCTCGGCCTGCGCGGCGGAACTGTGCACTCCTCCCGCTCCATCGATTTCACCTGACTACAACTGGCATAAGGAAACCCCATGTCCCCATTGTTTGACTTGACTGGGCGCACGGCGCTCATCACCGGCTCTGCCCGCGGCCTGGGCTACGGCTTTGCGCAGGGCCTGGCCGAGGCGGGCGCCAAAGTCGTCATCAACGCGCGCAATACCGAGCAGGTTGCGCAAGCCGTGGCCCAGCTCCGCGCCCAGGGCCACGAGGCTCAGGGCCTGCCGTTCGACGTGACCGACGAAGCGGCGGTCAGTGCCGCGTTTGCGTCGCTGGACCAGCAAGGCATAGAAGTCGACATCCTGATCAATAACGCCGGCATCCAGCATCGCATGCCCCTGGTCGACCTGGAGCTCAAGGACTGGCAGCGCGTGATTGACACCAACCTGACCAGTGCCTTCATCGTCGGCAAGCAGGCTGCCAAGCGCATGATTGCGCGCGGCCGCGGCGGCAAGGTCATCAACATCGGCTCGCTGACCAGCGAGGCCGCGCGCGCCACCGTCGGCCCGTACACAGCGGCCAAGGGCGGCATCAAGATGCTGACCCGCGCCATGGCCGCCGAATGGACTGAGCACGGCATCCAGGCCAACGCCATCGGCCCTGGTTACATGGCCACCGAGATGAACACTGCCTTGCTGCAGAACCCTGCTTTCGACACCTGGGTCAAGGGCCGCACGCCGGCACGCCGCTGGGGCCGTGCCGACGAGCTGGCCGGCACCGCGGTCTACCTGGCTTCCGCGGCCTCCGACTATGTGAGCGGGCAAATCATCTACGTCGACGGCGGCATGCTCGCCGTGCTGTGACGGCCCATCTTTTCCATTCCTTTTCGAGATCACCATGAACTCCATCCGCCTGTCCATTTCCGCTGTGGCCGCCGTACTGGCGAGCGCTTTGTTTTCCACCGCCGTCGTCGCTGCCGACTATCCGACACGCCCTATCGAGATCGTCGTGCCATCCTCGGCCGGCGGTGGCACCGATGTGATGGCGCGGCTGTTTGCCGAGACCGCCAAGAAGTACGTGCCCCAGCCCTTTATCGTCAGCAACAAGCCGGGCGCCGGCGGCGGCATCGGCATGACCGAGGTGCAGCGCGCCACGCCCGATGGCTACAAGATCGGCGTGCTGATCTCCGAGCTGGCCATCATTTCCCACGTCGGCATTAGCAAGGTGACGACCAAGGATTTCATCCCTATCGCCCGCTTGAACGGCGACCCGGGCCTGATCGCGGTGCGCAGCGATGCGCCCTGGCAGTCGATCGACGAGCTGCTAGCCCAGGCGCGCAAGCAGCCCGGCACGGTGTCCATGGGCAATGCGGGCACGGGCACCATCTGGCACCTGGCGGCGGCCGCGGTGGAAGAGAAAACCGAGGTGCGCTTCAACCACGTGCCATTCCAGGGTGCGGCGCCCAGCGTGCTGGCTCTGGTGGGCGGGCATGTGGATGCGATCACCGTCAGCCCGGCCGAGATCGGCTCGCACGTGGCGGCTGGCAAGGTGCGTGTGCTGGTGGCCATGGCCGAACGTCGCCTGCCCGCACCCTTCGACAAGGTGGTGACCTTCAAGGAAAAAGGCGTAGACCTGGTGATGGGCACCTGGCGCGGCCTGGGCGTGCCGCTGGGCACCGCACCCGAAGTCGTGCAGTACCTGCGCGAAGCCGCACGCAAGACCGGTGAAGACCCGGCCTTCCGCGAGGCGCTGGTAAAGGCCAATTTGCAGCCCGCCTATATGGACGGCGAGCCTTTCCAGGTTTTCATGAACAACGCCTCCACCCACTTCAAGAAGCTGGTCGGCGACATCAATCTGCAGAAGTAAATCCGCGCACAAAGGCATAGCACCATGGAAGCACTCGTCATCCACGCCGCGGGCGATCTGCGCGTCGAAACCTTTCCCACCGCCGAACTGGGCCCGGGCCAGCTGCGCGTGCGGGTGCGCTGCGGCGGCATTTGTGGCTCGGACCTGCACTACTACAACCACGGCGGCTTCGGCACCATCCGCTTGCAGGAACCCATGGTGCTAGGCCATGAAATCGCTGGCGTCATCGACGCCGTGGGCAGTGCGGTGACCGGCTTCGCGGCGGGTGAGCGTATCGCCGTCTGCCCCAGCAACCCCTGCGGCCAGTGCCGCTACTGCCAGCAGGGTTTGCAGAACCACTGCCTGGACATGCGCTACTACGGCAGTGCCATGCGCAACCCGCATGTGCAGGGCGCGTTCCGCCAGGAGATCGTGGTCGAGCCGCACCAGGCACACCGGCTGGCGGCCAGCGTTAGCGACGGCGAGGGCTCGATGGCCGAGCCACTGGCGGTGGCGTTGCACGCGGTGCGCCGTGCCGGCTCGCTGCTGGGCAAGTCGGTGCTGGTCACGGGTTGCGGGCCGATAGGCGCGCTGGTGATTGTGGCGGCCCGGCGCGCTGGCGCCGCGCACATCGTGGCCACCGATGTCAGCGACCACACCCTGGGCAAGGCGCTCAAGGTCGGAGCCGACGAGGCCATCAACGTGGCCGACGAACCCGAAGGCCTGGCGCGCTTCAAAGCCGACAAGGGCCAGTTCGATGTGCTGTTCGAAGCCAGTGGCAACGAACGCGCGCTGCGCGGCGCACTCGACACCCTGCGGCCGCGCGGCATCCTGGTGCAGCTGGGCCTGGGTGGCGAGATGACGCTGCCGATCAACACCCTGGTGGCCAAGGAGTTTGATCTGCGAGGCGCCTTCCGTTTCCACGAGGAATTCGCCATGGCGGTGGAGCTGCTGAACAAAGGCCTGGTGGATGTCAAGCCGCTGATCTCGGCCACGCTGTCCTACCGCGATTCGGCCCGGGCTTTTGCCCTCGCAGCCGACCGCTCGCAGGCCATGAAGGTATTACTGAATTTCGATTGAGAAAGCATGCAATGGCGACCCTGATTACCGATGTCAAAGTCATACTCACCGCCCCCGAGGGCATCAACCTGCTGGTGGTGCGGATCGAGACCAACCAGCCCGGCCTGTACGGCCTGGGCTGCGCCACCTTTGCCTACCGGCAGCTGGCGGTGCAGTGCCTGCTGGAGCAGTACCTGAAGCCGCTGCTCTTGGGCCGCGATGCCACGGCCATCGAGGAGCTGTGGCAGCTGATGCACCAGAACGCCTACTGGCGCAATGGGCCGATCGAGAACAACGCGATCTCGGGCGTGGACATGGCGTTGTGGGACATCAAGGGCAAGATGGCCCAGATGCCGCTGTACCAGCTGTTCGGCGGCAAGTGCCGCGAGGGCGTGCCTATCTACCGCCATGCCGACGGCCGCGACCTGGCCGAGCTGTGCGACAACATCCAGAAGTACCGCGAGCAGGGCATCACCCACATCCGCTGCCAGAACGGCGGCTACGGCGGCGGCGGCTTCGGCGCGGCCCCGGCCACGGCGCCGCAGGGCGCGCTGGACGGCATCTACCTGGACAGCAAGCAGTACATGCGCGAAACGCTGAAGCTGTTCGAGGGCATACGCAGCCAAGTGGGCTTTGACGTGGCGCTGTGCCATGACGTGCACGAGCGCCTCAAGCCCAGCGAGGCCATCCAGTTCGCTTGCGCGCTGGAGCCGTTTGACCTGTTCTTTCTGGAAGACGCGATTGCGCTGGAGGAGGGCGAGTGGCTGCGCCAGCTGCGCGCCAAGACCACCACGCCGCTGGCCCAGGGCGAGCTGTTCAACAACCCGACCGAATGGAAGTTCTTGATCGTCGAGCGGCTGATCGACTACATCCGCGTGCACCTCAGCCAGATCGGCGGCATCACCGCCGGCCGCAAGCTGCAGATCTTTGCCGAGCAGTTCGGCGTGCGCACCGCCTGGCACGGCCCGGGCGATATGTCGCCGCTAGGCCATGCGGCGAACATCCATGTGGACCTGGCGGCGCGCAATTTCGGTGTGCAGGAATGGTCGGGCACCGAGCCGCCGAACTTCGTGATCCAGGAACTCAAGGGCCCGCGCGATGCGCTGCTGGACGTGTTCCCCGGCCTGCCCGAATACCGCAACGGCTATGTCTACGCAAACGACAAGCCCGGCCTGGGTGTGGACATCGACGAGGCCGAGGCCCGCAAGTACCCGTGTGACAACGCCACCACGCTATGGACCCAGACCCGGCTGCGCGACGGCACGCTGCAGACTCCCTGAACGGTTATCAGTGGTTTGCTATTGAAAGCGTAGCTGCCTGCGCAGGAAGAATATGCGCCGCAGCCCTAAAAGGCTGTTATTGGCCGGGGGCTAAAATCGGGCCTGCCCATGGCCAAGATCATCCTCTTCAACAAGCCCTTTGACGTGCTGACCCAGTTCCGCCCCGATGGCGTGCGGACCACGCTGGCCCAGTTCATCCAGGACCCGAGCCTGCGCGTGGCCGGCCGGCTGGACCGGGATTCGGAAGGCCTGCTGCTGCTGACCGACGACGGCGTGCTGAACGCGCGCATCACCCAGCCGCGGCAAAAGCAGTTCAAGACCTACCGGGTGCAGGTGGACGGCATTCCCACCGAGGCCGCGCTGCAGGCGTTGCGCCAGGGCGTGCTGCTGAACGACGGCATGACCTTGCCCGCGCAGGCCGCGCAGATCGACCCGCCCGAGATCTGGCCGCGCACGCCGCCGGTACGCTTTCGCGCCAACTTGCCGACATCCTGGCTGGAGATCCGCATCTGCGAAGGGCGGAACCGCCAGGTGCGGCGCATGACGGCCGCTGTCGGCCTGCCCACCCTGCGCCTGGTGCGGGTGCAGATCGGTGCCTACAGCCTGGGGGCTTTACAACCCGGCCAGTGGTGTGAGTGGAATCGTGCTGTAGCGCAGGAATAGACTGCGCTAGTAGCTATGTATTTGATAGCATTTTGGGCAAAGCGAGCGCCCAGTGCCGGTACCGCCCGCCTATACTGCAGTGCAACATTCCCTGCTGCTGAAAGGTGTTGGCATGACCGCGTCCCCCGTACCCTATCCTGAACAATGCACCTTGGTGCTGCAAGGTGGCGGCGCGTTGGGCGCCTACCAGGCGGGGGTCTACGAGGCCTTGCACGACCACGGCATCGCCCCCGACTGGGTGGCCGGCGTGTCGATTGGTGCGATCAACGCGGCCATCATTGCCGGCAACCGGCCCGAGCTGCGGGTGGCCCGGCTGCGCGAGTTCTGGGAAGGCGTGTCCTCGCAGCTGCTGGCGCCGGCGCTGCCCGCGCACTTTGGCATAGAGGCGCGTGAGTTCTTCAACGAATCCAGCGCCGCCTGGGCCTCGCTGTTCGGGGTGCCGGGCTTCTTCAACCCGCGGGTGCCGCCGGCACCGTTCCAGCCCTCGGGCACGCCCGGGGCGCTGAGCTACTACGACACTTCACCACTGCGCAGCACCTTGCTGCGCCTGGTGGACTTTGAGCGTATCAACGCCAAGCACCCCGAGGGCAAGGTGCGCCTGTCGGTCGGGGCGGTGCATGTGACCAGCGGCAATTTTGAGTACTTCGATTCGTCGGACGCAAAACCCGTGGGGCCGCAGCACATCATGGCCAGCGGCGCGCTGCCGCCGGGCTTTGCGCCGGTGGAGATCGACGGCGCGTTCTACTGGGACGGCGGCCTGGTGTCGAACACGCCCTTGCAGTACGTGATCGACCAGCCGGCGGCGGACGACATGCTGGTGTTCCAGGTGGATTTGTTTAGCGCCAAGGGCCGCATGCCGCGCAACCTGAGCGAGGTGGCCGAGCGCGGCAAGGACATCCAGTTTGCCAGCCGCACCCGCTTCAATACCGATCTGATTGCCACGCAGCAAAAGCTGTCCAGCGCGGCCAAGCGCCTGGCCGCCAAGCTGCCGCCCGAGTTGGCCAACGACCCCGACCTGCAGCTGCTGCTGAACGCCGGCACCTCGGCCGCGCTGACCATCGTCCACCTGATCCACCGCAGCAAGCACTACGAAACCCAGTCCAAGGACTACGAGTTCTCGCGCGCCACGGTGCGCGAGCACTGGGAGGCCGGTCGCAAGGATGTGGAGCGCAGCCTGGCCGATCCGCGCTGGGCCGAGCGCTGCCGCTCGCAGGTCGGCATCACCGTGCTGGACTTGACGCGGCCCGAGAAGGACTGAGGCTTAGCCCAGCGTCCGCACCGAGTCGCGCACCACCAGGCGGGGCACCAGCAGGCCTTGGGGCTCGGTCAGGTTCTCGCCCACCGCCAGGCGCAACGCCAGCTGGGCGGCAGTCCGCGCCAGTGCGGCCACCGGGTGGTGCACGGTGGTCAGGCGCGGATGGATCAGGTCGGCGTATTCCACATCGTCAAAGCCGATCAGCGACAGCTGCGACGGCACGTCGATGCCGGCGGAGCGGCAGTAGTTCAGCGCGCCAAATGCCATCTGGTCGTTCAGGCAGAACACCGCAGTCAGCGCCGGTTGGGCCGCCCAGAGTTTGGCCATGCACTGGCGCCCCGATTCGAAATGGAAGCTGCCCTCGATGACCCGTTCGGGCGGCAGCGCCACGCCAGCGGCCTGCAAAGTGTCGCGGAACGCGGCCAGGCGCTGCATGCTTTCGGGGTTGGAATGCGGGCCGGCGACCACGCCGATCGCGCGGTGGCCGCAGCCCAGCATGTACTCGGCCGCCAGCCGGCCGCCCGTGTGGTTGTCCAGCTGCACGCAGCGGGCTGCAAAGCCCGGCACGGTGCGGTGTATCACCACCACCTGAGGGTTGCTCAGCAGTATTTCGGCCAGCGCCTGGTCAGACAGCTGGCCCGGGTACAGGATGATGGCGTCGCAGCGGCGCTGGCGCATGAACTGCAGGCCGCCTGCGACTTCTTCCTCGCTGTTCTTGCCGCAGGTGACGATCAGGTAGCTGCCGACGGCGCTCACGGCCTCTTCGATCTCGTTCACCAGCGGCGCAAAGAAGGCGCTGGACAGGTGCGAGACCACCAAGCCCACACAGTTGGAGCGCCGGCTGGCGAGGGACGCGGCAAAGCTGTTGCGCGAAAAGTCCAGCTCGCGCATGGCCAGCTCGACCTTGACGCGGGTGGCTTCGCGCACCTTGTTCGGCTCGTTCATGACCCGCGACACCGTGGCACTGGAGACGCCGGCCCGCGCCGCAACGGTATGGATGGTGGACATGGTGGTAGCGATGCAAGTGGCTAGGCCTGGCTGGATGTCAGCCAGGCCTGCCGCAGGATCTTACCAATCACGGCCCGGCGGCCGCAGGGTTCAGCCGGGGCGGCGGCGCCGGGTGGCCACCAGGCCGATGGCGGCCGCGCCGAACAAGGCCAGCGACCCGGGTTCGGGCACGGTTTGCAGCAGGAAGTTGTCCACGCCAAAGCTGTCGGATGTGCCGCTCACGTCGAACCAGATGGCCCGCACGTTGTCGAACGGCGCGCCCAGCCCGAAGCTGGTGGCGGGGAAGTCCGAGTCTTCACTGGCCAGCAGCTGCGCGTAGTCGTCGGAGATGCCGTTGGCCGATGCATGGATGTAGACCTGCTCGTTGCCGGACGCCGGGCCGCCACCGGTATCGGTGTTGGAGACGATGTCAAAGCTGCCCAGGCTGAAGGCGCCGCCGTCGATGCGGGTGAGGCGGATCTGCGTCAAATAGCCAAAGTTGCCGGTGGCCCAGTGGCCTTGCAGCACGTCGTTGCCGACCTCGTAGAAGTCGCCCACATTGCTGGAGAAGGCAGAGTCGGTGCCAAAGAATTCGAAGCGGTAGCCGGCCTCCTGGTAGCTGCGCACATCGTCCCAGTTGATGGCGTTGTTGGTGACGCCGGTGGAGCCGCTGTTCTGGGTGACCGTGCCGCCGGTAAAGCTGACCAGTGTGGCCTGGGCCGCCGCCGTGAGGCCAAAGGCCAGCAGTGCGGTGGCGATGATTTTCGAGCTTGTCTTTTTGAACATATGGGTTTCCGTGGGGGTTTATTGGGTGAAGCGCACGTTGCGCACCTGGAACTGCACGCCTTGCTGGTCGCCCCATTTCGGGAAGATGGCAAACGGCACGCTGGTGCGGCGCACATCAAAGCAGGCGGTTTTGGCGGCGGTGAGGGTGCTCAGGGGCAGGCTGACGGTCTGCCAGCCACCAGCTGCGGGCCGGCCGAACAGCACGTCGCCGGTAGTGCAGTTGGTGCCCGCGCTTTCCATCTTCACCACCAGGCCGCCGCTGTTGCTGCCGTAGCTGCTGACGTTCAGCTCGAACTCCAGCTTGCCGCCCGCAAAGTTGACCAGGTTGATCGGGTCGCTGTCGTTGAAGAACAGCAGGCCGTCACCGCCATCGGCCGCAAAGTTCAGTGCCAGCTCGCCACTGGGCAGCACGCTGTACGTGGTGTGCACATTGTTGGTCGAGTAGGTGTTGATCTTGAAGCCGTCGGACACCAAGCCGTTGCTGAACATGCTGTAGCTCGGCCCGGGCTTGGGTGTGGGCAGCGCTGCTGTCGGCGGCACCAGGGTTTCGCAGGCCACAGCATCGGCATCCTTGGCGGCGCCCGGCACCCAGCGGATGTTGGCAAAGGATGCGGTGAAGGCCTTCTCGGTATAGACCAGGATCGGCGTGTTGATGGCCGAGAAGTCCGTACCCTTGGCGGCAAAACAGGCCAGCGGAATCTTCACCGTGTGCTTGCTGTTCAGGCCCAGAGTGCTGAACAGAGTTGTGCCATCGACTTCGCCGATGCAAGGGTAGCTGCAGTCGACGCGCAGCTTGACCAGGCCGTCCGGCAGCTTGTGGACGATGGTGTCGAACACCAATGCGCCATCGGCGTTCAGATAGCCTTGCTGGTCGCTGGTGCTGGGCGCTTGCGAGTAGAACTGGCCGGTGCCGGTCCAGCTGACCTTCTTGGCATCTTGTTGCACATTGATCTGGGTGGTTTCGACTTTGATCGTGGCGTGCGACACCACGGCGTTCAGGTCCGAGCCGATGGCGGTGCCGCCCCAGTTCTCTGGCGAGCCTATGCCGAGTGCAAATGGGGCCTTGTCGGTGGAATTGAAGATTTCCAGGTCCACGGTGGCGGTGCCGCCACCGCCGGCGGTTTGGCCGCAACCCAGGGTGGGCACGCTTTCGTCCAGCTTGGCCAGCGTCTTCTGGTCGGCGTAGCGCATGCCGTAGCCATAGGCAAACAGCGGGTCGTAGGCCGCATCGCCCACGTTCAGCGGCGTCTGGCAGCCGGCCTTGGGCCAGGAGAAGGACAGCTTGCCCACGGTGTCGAAATTGACCTTGCCGTTGTAGGTGCGGTAGAGCACATCGCCCACGCCCTTGCCCTCGGTGCCCGGCAGCCAGGCGACGACGAAGGCATCGGAGCGGTTGATCTCCTTGTTCACCAGCACGGGCCGGCCGGTGACCAGCACGGTGACCACGGGCACGCCCTTGCCGCTGACGGCGTTCAGCACCGCCAGATCCTCGGGGTAGCGGCGTGCGTGTTCCAGTGTGCCGGTCTTGCCGATATCGCCCACGCCCTCGGCATACGGGGTTTCGCCAATGACGGCGATCACGGTCTTGAAGTCGCTGATGTTCACATCGGTGCCGGTCTCGCTGTAGACCACATTGGCGGCGCCGGTGGCGGCCTTGATACCGGCCAGGATACTGTCGGCGTTCGGAAAATCGGCATTGGTGTTGGACGTGCCTTGCCAGGTCAGCGACCAGCCGCCGGTCTGGTTCGACAGGTTGTCGGCCGACTTGCCAACCACCAGCACCTTCTGGCCGCGCACCAGGGGCAGCAGCTGCTTCTCGTTCTTCAGCAGCACCAGGGATTTGCGTACCGCCTCGCGGGCCAGCACGCGGTGCTGCAGCTGGGCGGCGTCACCGGCGTTCAGGCGTTCCAGCGGGCGCTTGGCGCTGAAGATGCCGGCGCGCATCTTGACGCGCAGGATGCGGGTCACGGCGTCGTCGATCCGGGCAAGTGGAATGGCACCGTTCTGTACCTGGGTGATGGTGTTGGCGATGAAGGCCTTCCATTGGTCGGGCACCATGATCATGTCGACCCCGGCGTTGATGGCTTGGGCGCAGCTGCCATCGCTGCAGCCCGGCACCTGGCCGTGGCCGTTCCAGTCGCCGATGACGAAGCCGTCAAAGCCGATCTTGGTCTTCAGCACATCGGTCAGCATTTCCTTGCTGCCGTGCATCTTGCCGACGGTGATGCCTGCGGCCTCGTTGGTCCAGCTGTTGAAGGATGCCATCACGGTCTGTGCCCCCGCGCCCAGCGCCGAGTAATAGCCCTGGCCGTGGATGTTGACCATCTCGGCCTTGGTCGCCATGTTCACGCCCTGGTCCTTGCCCTGGTCGGTGCCGCCGTCGCCCATGAAATGCTTGGCGGTGGCGATCACGGTGGCCGGGCGGGCGAAGTCGCCCTGCAAGCCTTTGATCATCTCGTAGCCGTATTTGTTGACGATCAGCGGGTCTTCTGAATAGCCCTCGTAGGTGCGGCCCCAGCGGTCGTCGCGTACCACCGCCAGCGTCGGCGCAAAGCTCCAGTCGATGCCGGTGGACGCGACCTGGACGGCAACGGCCTGGCCGATGCGCCGCACCAGCGCCGGGTCGTTGGCGGCACCCAGGCCGATGTTGTGCGGAAACAGGGTGGCGCCATACACATTGCCGTGGCCATGTACTGCGTCCGTACCCCAGATCACCGGGATCTTCACTTTCGCGTCGGTGGCCATGGAGGCCATCCAGTAGTCGTCGGCCAGCTTCACCCAGTCGCTGGACAGCGCGTGTTTGTTGTTCTGCGGCCAGGAGCCGCCGCCGTTCAGCACCGAGCCGATGTAGTACTGCGTGACCTGCGCGGGCGTGATGCTTTTGATTTCGGGCTGCGTCATCTGGCCAACCTTTTCGGCCAAGGTCATGCCGGCCACGATGGCCTGGATGCGCGCCTCGGTGGCCGCATCGCTGGGGATGTCGCTGCTGATGTGCGGCCAGTCCGGGTACTGCACCAGGGTGGTAGGCGCAGCCTTGGCCTGCAACTCGGCCAGCGACTCGGAGCCCGATCCGCCGCCGCAGCCGGCCAGCAGGGCGGCGCTGCAGGCGGCGATCAGGCCGCGGCGTCCGGAAAGGTGAAATGTGTAATGCATAAGGTCTCCAACGGGTGGTCGTACCGGTGCCGGAGCCGGCGCGCAACAAGGCTGCAGACGCCGGGACGGCATGGTTTTTTGCTTTGATGTGCAGGGTGTGCCGCAGCAATGTAAGCGGTTACATTTTCGGTGTAAGCGCTTTACAAACATTGGTACTTGCCCTCGGTAACGGGCTGTAACTCAAGCCCATTTGTTTCCAGGCGTAACGCGTGCGCCGCGCCTGGATGGGGGCGGAGGGCTAGAAGCCCTGGGCCAGCAGGCGCGTGACTTCGGCCGCGGGCAGGGCCTGGCAGGCGCTGGCGTTCTGGCCCGACCAGAGTGGCGAGAAGTCGCCGCTGTGCTGGCTCTCGGCCCGCGCGCGCAGCGGGGCAATGGCTGCGGTGGCCAGTGGGAAGGCCGGGGCGTTGGTATTCATCGGCCCCAGCTCGCGCATCAGCCGATTGCTGATGCCGCGTGCCGGACGCCCGGTGAACAGCGAGGTCAGCGCCGTGTGCCGCGCCGCTGGCGACTGCAGCGCGGCCCGGTGCAGCGCGCTGGTCGTGGCCTCGTCGCACAGCAGGTAGGCGGTGCCCACCTGCACGCCGGCTGCGCCCAGCGCCATAGCGGCGGCCACCCCGTGGGCATCGGCAATGCCACCGGCGGCGATCACGGGTATGCGCACCCCGCGCACGATCTGCGGCAGCAGCGCAAACGCGCCCATTTGCCGCGTCAGGTCGTGCGACAGAAAGTGGCCACGGTGGCCGCCGGCCTCCAGGCCCTGGGCGATCACTGCGTCGACTCCGCGGGCTTCCAGCCACAGCGCTTCTTCCACTGTGGTGGCCGATGCCATCACCTTGGCGCCCCAGCTGCGCACCTGGGCCAGCAGCTCGGGCGCGGGCAGGCCGAAATGGAAGCTCACCACCGGCGGGCGAAACTCCTGCAGCAGATCCGCGGCCGCGGCGTTGAAAGCCGCGCGCCCCGGGCCGGCCACGATCTGCGCGGGGTCTAGGCCCAGCTCTTGGTAATAGGGCGCCAGGGTCGCGTGCCAGGCGGCTTCGCGTGCCGGGTCGGGCTGCGGCTGCGTATGGCAAAAGAAGTTCACGTTGTAGGGCTGGCTGGTCTGGGCGCGGATTTTCTCCAGCTCTTCGCGCAACACGTCCAGGCTCAGCATGGCCGCGGGCAGCGAGCCCAGGCCGCCCGCATTGCTGACGGCCACGGCCATCGCACTGCCTTGTACGCCGGCCATCGGCGCCTGTATGAGGGGCAGCTGGGTACCCAGCAAAGTGGTGAGTGGCATATGCGCTCCAGAAAGAATTTTCAAAAACTATACCCCTGCCTGTAAGAAACCAGCGGCTGTGCGGACTACTGCTCAGCAAGGCCAACACCCTGCTGCATTCCAACCCACTTCACTTATCTACCGGAGATTCTTATGACCACTCGCGCTACCACCTCCTTCGCATCCACCGCCGTGCTGGCCCTGGCACTCGGCTCGGCATTGGCCATGGCCGCCGCCCCGGCTGCCGCTGCCGACGACAAAGAAAAATGCTTTGGCGTGGCCATGAAGGCCAAGAACGACTGCGCGGCCGGTGCCGGCACTACCTGCGCCGGCACGGCGAAGATGGACTACCAGGCGAATGCCTGGAAGTACGTGCCCGCCGGTACCTGCGAAACCATGAAGTCCCCCACCTCGCCCACCGGCATGGGCCAGAAGATGGCCTTTACTGCCAAGATGTAATGCACCTGGATGTAGCGACTGCCATGTCTTCCTCCACGTCGCTACCCCACAGGTCGGGCATCGGTCTGAAATCTGCCCACATCCGGCAGATTCTGGACACCGCGCCCGACCTGGGCTTCTTCGAAGTGCATGCCGAAAACTACCTGGTGGACGGCGGCCCTTTTCACCAGATGCTGACGCGCATCCGCGAACGCTACCCGTTGTCCATCCACGGCGTCGGCCTGTCCATCGGCGCCGAGGGCCCATTGGACACCGTGCACCTTGACGCGCTGGCCCGGCTGCTCGACCGCTACGCGCCCCAATCCTTTTCCGAGCACCTGGCCTGGTCCAGCCACGGCGGAGTGTTCCTCAACGACCTACTGCCCTTGCCCTATACCGCCGCAACCTTGCAGCGCGTATGCGACCACATCGACCAGGTGCAGACCCGGCTGCAGCGCCGCATGCTGCTGGAGAACCCTGCCACCTATGTGCAGTTCAGCGCGTCCACGCTGAGCGAAACAACCTTCATCCGCGAGGTGCTGTGCCGCACCGGCTGCGGCCTGCTGCTGGATGTGAACAACGTATATGTCAGCAGCGTCAATCACCACTTTGACCCCTTGGCCTATCTGCGGGCGCTGCCGCTGGACCAGGTGGGCGAGATCCACCTGGCCGGCTTTGCCGAGCAGCAGGACGGCGCGGGCGACCGGCTGTTGATCGACAGCCATGGCGCCCCCGTGGCCCAGCCGGTGTGGGACTTGTATGCCGCCGCGCTGCGGCTGACCGGCCCGCTGCCTACGCTGATCGAGCGCGACAACGAAGTCCCTGCGCTGCCGGTGCTGCTGGCCGAGGCGCAGGCCGCCGAGATGCATTTGCAAGCTTGCGAGGTGGCCGCATGAACCAGGCTGCTTTTGCCCAGGCCTTGTTTCAGCCCGCGCTGCCGTGCCCGCCCGGTCTGCACACCTGGAACGGCTCCGACCCGGCGGCACGCTTCAACGTCTACCGCAACAACGTAGTGGTGTCTCTGCGCGATGCGCTGGGGGCCACTTTCCCGGTGGTGCAGGCCCTGGTGGGCACTGATTTCTTTCAGGCCATGGCGCAGTTGTTCATCCAGGCGCACCCGCCGCGTTCACCCGTGATGGCCGGGTATGGCAGCGCGCTGCCGGACTTCATCGCCGGCTTTGCACCCGCCGCCAGCCTACCTTACCTGGCCGACGTGGCGCGGCTGGAGCTGGCGCGCGTGCGGGCCTACCACGCAGCCGATGCCGAGCCGCTGCCGCCCCAGTCTTTGCAAGCGGCTCTGGCCGACCCACAGCAGTTGCCGCAGTTGCGCTTGCGCTTGCATCCCAGCCTGCAGCTGCTGGCGTCGCCGCATGCCATTTGCGACCTATGGGCCGCGCACCAGGGCTTGCTGCAGATGGCCGAGATTGATCCCTACCGGGCGCAGACCGCGCTGGTGGTCCGCAACGGCTGGGAGGTGGAGGTGCTGGAGATTCCTGCCGCCAGCGCCGCCTGCATCCAGGCGCTGCAGCAAGGCGACAGCCTGCTCGCCGCCGCCAGCGTCGACCCGGCGCTGGACTTACCCCACACCCTGGCCCTGCTGATACGCCAGCAGCTCATCACCCATATTTCTACCGAGGCCTAACACCATGGCATACCTTTCATCGCTGTTGCGGCAGTGCATTGCGCTGTGCGAACGCATCCCCCATTCGCTAATCGCTTTTCTGGCCCGCTTCTCGGTGGCGGCGGTGTTCTGGAAATCCGGCCAGACCAAGATCCAGGGCCTGGCGATTGACATCATCGGCGGCGACTTCCAGCTCGGCTGGCCGCGGCTGTCGGACTCGGCCATAGACCTGTTCCGAGATGAATACCGGCTGCCCTTGGTCCCGCCCGAAATCGCCGCGCCCATGGCCGCCTGTGCCGAGCATGTGTTACCGCTGCTGTTGCTGCTTGGCCTGGCCACACGCTTCTCGGCCCTGGCCTTGCTGGGCATGACCTTGACCATCCAGCTCTTCGTCTACCCCGACGCTTATCCCACCCACGGCACCTGGGCGGCGCTGCTGCTGTACCTGGTGGCGCAGGGGCCGGGCAAGTTGTCGCTGGACCACGCTATCGCCCGGCGCAACGGTTGACTCGGGTTGCTATGGTTTAAATAGCTGCTGGCGCAGGTAAATTCTGCGCTGGCAGCTTATTTTGTTTTAAATTTCTGCGGCGCAGATGGTTTGCGGCAACATGTAATAAATGCGGTTCCACCATGGCCAACCGCACGCAGCGGAGGTGTTCTCGGCAAGAATGGATGCGCTTTACTTTTCGTAACACGCACGCGTTCCACCTGTTCCATTTGTTTGGAGAACCTATGCTTGCAATGTTTACCTCGCTTCGCGGCAAGATCGTCGCCATCACCGCCGCCGTGCTGCTGGTGGGGCTGGTCGGCCTGTCCATCAACAACGTCTGGACCGCGCGCCAGTACGCGCTGGAGGCGCTGGATAGCCAGACCCGATCACTCGCTAGTTCGCATGCTGAGGGTGTGGCCGAATGGGTCGCGCAAAACCACAGGGTGGTGGCGTCCCTGGCAGCCGCAGTGGCCGAGGAGGACCCGCTGAAAGCCCTGGTGCAGGCCAAGGTGGCGGGCGGTGTGGACTCTGCCTACATCGGCTATGCCGACAAGAAGGCCATCTTCTCAGAGGTGCGCACCCGCGCCCCGGACTACGACCCCACGGCGCGACCCTGGTACAAAAAAGCCGCTGCGGCCGACGGCCCGGTGGTCACCGACCCCTATATCGGCGCGGCGACCAAGAAGTTGTTGATCACCTTCGCCGCAGCCACAAAGGAGGGCGGCCAGGTCAAGGCCGTGACCGCCACCGACGTGCTGATGGACACCGTGTCGCGCAACGTGGCCTCCATCCGTCCCACGCCTGGCAGCTATGGCTTTATCGTGTCCAAGGCCGGCAAAATCGTGGTGCACGAAGATGCCAATTTGCTGCTCAAGCCCGTGGCTGATATTGCGCCGGATCTGGGCCAAGGCAGCTTTGCCGACTTGAAAGGACTGACCGAGATCAAGATCAATGGCGAGTCCCGCCTGGTCTATGGAGCACCCATCACCGGCACCGACTGGTCGCTGGTGGTGGCCCTGCAACGCGACGAGGCCACGGCCGGCATCCGCGCCATGGTCTGGTCCTCGGTGATCGGTGCCCTGGTGGTGGCGGTGGCCGTGCTGTCCATCATCGCGGCGGTACTCAGCAAAACCCTGCGCCGCCTGACCGTCCTGCGCGATGCCATGCAGGAAGTGGGCTCGGGCGATGGCGACCTGACCCTGCGCGTGGCCACCAGTGGCAACGACGAGCTGGCCACCATTGCCTCCAGCTTCAACCAGTTCGTGGAGAAGATCCACAGCGTGATGCTGCAGGTGCGCACCAGCGCCGACGGGGTGGCCATCGCCAGCGTGGAAATTTCGCAAGGCAATAACGATCTGAGTTCGCGCACCGAAAGCCAGGCCAGCGCGCTGGAGCAGACCTCGGCGTCGATGGAGCAGCTGGGTGCCACCGTCAAGCAGAACGCCGACAGCGCGCGCCAGGCGAACCAGCTGGCCCAGAGCGCATCCAGCGTGGCGATACGCGGCGGCGAGGTGGTGGGCCAGGTGGTCGAGACCATGAAGGGCATCAACGACTCGTCGAAGAAGATATCCGACATCATCAGCGTGATCGATGGCATTGCGTTCCAGACGAATATCCTGGCGCTGAACGCGGCGGTCGAAGCTGCGCGGGCCGGCGAGCAAGGCCGCGGCTTCGCCGTGGTGGCCTCCGAGGTGCGTAGCCTGGCCGGCCGATCCGCCGAGGCAGCAAAGGAAATCAAGGCGCTGATCAACGCCAGTGTGGAACGCGTGGAGCAAGGCACCAGCCTGGTCGACCAGGCGGGCAGCACGATGACCGAGGTCGTGGGTTCGATCCAGCGCGTGACCCAGATCATGGGCGAGATCAGCGTGGCCAGCTCCGAGCAGAGCGCCGGCGTGTCCCAGGTCGGCGAGGCCGTGACCCACATGGACCAGGCGACGCAGCAGAACGCCGCGCTGGTGGAGGAAATGGCGGCCGCGGCCAGCAGCCTGAAGACCCAGGCCGGCGACCTGGTGAAGGTGGTTGGCGCCTTCAAGCTCGGCGCGCATACGGCCCAGCAGCCGCACGCCGCACCTGCACGCACCGTGGCGCCTAGGCACACGCCTGCGGTGGCTGCGCCCGCCCGGCCGGTTGCCCGTAGCGCGACGGCTGCACCAGCCCCGGCAGCCCGCAAGCCGCTGCCGGCCAAGCCCATCAAGCTCGCGGCACCCAAGTCCAGCGCCCCGGCGCCTAAGCCGGCCGCGGGGGCTGAGTCGGATTGGGAAAGCTTCTAAGCGGAAAATTACCTAAATCGGCTGCTGGCGCATATTCCACCTGCGCCAGCAGCTATGTAATATGTAGCGGTTGCCCGCTCTAAGGCTTACGCGCCACCAGGTTCACCATGGTTTCGTTGCGCTGCGTGGGCACAGGCCGGCCCAGCCATTCGAAGAAGCCCAGGTCGGGCCGGCTCCACCACAGGTAGGGCAGAGAGACATGGCTGCTGTCGAAGGCAAAGCCGGCGGCGCGCAGCTGGGCCTGGTATTCGTCGGCGGTGCGCTGCACGTCCATCGGATGGCGGAACAGCAGCTTGATCGGCAGCGAGTGGATGTAGTAGCGGGTGGACTCGGCAAACAGCAGGTAGCCGCCGGGTTTCAGTACGCGGAATAACTCGGCCAGCGCCGCCTCTTGTTCGACGATGTGGTGGAAGGTCTGGTGGCAGAACACCATGTCCACCGAGGCGTCGGGTAGCGCGATGGCCGCCGCGTGGCATTCCAGCAGCTGGACCGCGCTGGCGCAGTCGGCAACCGCCTGGGCGGTGCGCTGCTGCAGCTCGGGGGCGGCGTCCAGACCGATGATCTGCCGCGGGCCAAAGCGCCGCGCCAGCTCGGCAAACGAATGGCCGAAGCCGCAACCCACATCGACGATGGTCTCAAACGGCCCGGCGCCGGCCGGCAGCAAGCTCTGCAGATCGTCGAGCGCCCGGCACAGCACATGGGTCTTCCAGGTCGGGGTGTTGAGGAACCAGTTGCCGAAGCGGGTTTCTTCGATGTAGGCCGGAGCGGGGAAGGGCAGGGGAGATGCGTGCATGCAGGAATTCTAGGGGCCGGGCCGTGGCCCCCGGGACTCAGCGCAGCAAGCGGGTGGCAGGCACGCCGCCCGTCAGGCGGAACACCGAGACCGCCTGCACCAATTGCTCGGCCTGGTTCTGCAGGCTGCCGGCCGCGGCGGCCGATTCTTCGACCAGCGCGGCGTTCTGCTGGGTGGCCTGGTCCATTTGGGTGACGGCCTCGCCGACCTGGGCGACACCCTGGCTTTGCTCGGTGCTGGCGGCGCTGATCTCGCCCATGATGTCGGTGACGCGGCGGATCGAGTTGACCACTTCGGTCATCGTGGTGCCGGCCTGGTCGACCAGGCTGCTGCCTTGGTCGACTTGGCTCACGCTGTTGTCGATCAGGGTCTTGATCTCTTTGGCGGCAGCGGCGCTGCGCTGCGCCAGGCTGCGCACTTCGCTGGCCACCACCGCAAAACCGCGGCCTTGCTCGCCGGCCCGCGCGGCTTCGACCGCGGCGTTCAAGGCCAGGATATTCGTCTGGAAGGCGATGCCGTCGATCACGCTGATGATGTCGGCGATTTTCTTGCTGCTGTCGTTGATGCCCTTCATGGTCTCGACCACGCGGCTGACCACGTCGCCGCCCTGCAAGGCCACGGTGGACGCGCTCATTGCCAGCTGGTTGGCTTGGCGCGCGTTGTCGGCGTTCTGCCGCACGGTGGAGCTGAGTTGTTCCATCGAGGCAGCGGTCTGCTGCAGCGCGCTGGCCTGGCTTTCGGTACGCGCGCTCAGGTCGTTATTGCCCTGCGAGATCTGGGCGCTGGCCGAGGCCACGCCTTCGGCATTGCCGCGCACGCCCGAGACCACGCGCGACAGGTTGTTCTGCATGTCCTTCAGCGCATGCAGCAGCTCGGCGGCTTCGTCCTTGCCTTCGATGTGTACGTTCTCGGTCAGGTCACCGTCGGCAATCAGGCGCGCGCTGGTCGATGCCTGCTGGATCGGGTTGACGATGGAGCGCGACAGGACGAAGGCAAAGTAGGCACCCAGCAACATCGAGGCCACGCCGCCGATGATGAGGATGGTCTGGCCCTGGGCGGCGTTCTGCTCGGCCTTCAACATGGCGGCGTCGTACAGGCCTTGCTGGCGGGCTTCCAGTTTGGAGATGGCGTTGATGTAGTTCAGGGCCAGGGGCTGCAGGTCTTTTTCCAGGGCTTCCATCACGCCTTCGCCGTCCAGCTTGCGCTTGAGCAGCTGGGCGCGCGGCGTGCGGTAGGCCTCGCGGGCCGCGTCGATGTCGGCGATCAGCCGCTTGCCTTCGTCGGACTGCACCAGCTCCAGCAGCCGCTTGCGCGAGGCCAGGGTGACTTCCGAGGTCTTGTCCATCTCGGCCTGCCAGCCGGGGATGCGGCTGGTGTCGGCATCTTGCATGCTGGCGCGGGTGCGCACCCAGTTCAGGTCGATGGTCTGGCGCCATTGCACGGCCAGCTTGAGCTTCTCGTTCTCAGTGGTGCCCAGGGTGCGGGTGGTTTGCGCCAGCTCTTGCAGGCGCCAGACGCCCACGCCGGCGCTGGTGGCCAGGATGAGCAGAATCACCCCAAAAGCAAGCATCAGGCGCTGGCCAATGCGGAGGTTGCGGATCGCGTTCATTTAGGGGTCTTTCGGGTCGGTTCATGGCAGGTCGCCCCGCTCCCGTGCGAAAAACGCGAGACGCATAGGCGACAGTGGTGCCAGATGGTAACCGAATGTTTCCGAAATGAGCCTCTGGGCCTCGCTCCCCACGCCGAGGCCTGGCCGCACCTGCCGCGGCCGCGGGTATCAGCCCGCCGTAGCCGCCACCAGGGCCTGCAATTTGGCCTTGGCTGCTCCGGATTCGATAGCTTTGCGTGCAATCTCCAGGCCGGCTGGCAGCGAATCGGCCACATTGGCGGCGTACAGGCTGGCGCCGGCGTTGAGGATCACGATGTCGCGCGCCGCGCCGTGGTCGTTGTCCAGCACGCCCATCAGCATGGCGCGCGACTGCTCGGGGGTGTCGACCCGCAGCGCGCGGTGGCTGGCCATGGTCATGCCGAAGTCTTCGGGGTGGATTTCGTATTCGCGGATCTCGCCGTTCTTCAGCTCGCCGACCAGGGTGGCGGCGCCCAGGCTGACTTCGTCCATGCCGTCTTTGCCGTAGACCACCAGCGCATGCTCGGCGCCCAGGCGCTGCAGTGCGCGGATCTGGATGCCCACCAGGTCCTGGTGGAACACGCCCATCAGGATGTTCGGCGCGTCGGCCGGATTGGTCAGCGGGCCGAGGATGTTGAACAGGGTGCGCACGCCCAGCTCCTTGCGCACCGGCGCCACGTTCTTCATCGCCGGGTGGTGGTTCGGGGCAAACATGAAGCCGATGCCGACCTCGGCGATGCACTGGGCGATGCGCTCGGGCGGCAGGTTGATGTTCACGCCCAGCTGCTCCAGCACATCGGCGCTGCCGCTGGTGCTGCTGACGCTGCGCCCACCGTGTTTGCTGACCTTGGCGCCGCCGGCTGCGGCCACGAACATGCTGCACGTAGAGATGTTGAAGGTGTGCGAGCCGTCGCCGCCGGTGCCGACGATGTCGACCAAGTGGGTGGGGTCGGCCACATGGACCTTGGTGGAGAACTCGCGCATCACCTGGGCGGCGGCGGTGATCTCGCCTATGGTTTCCTTCTTCACGCGCAGGCCGGTGATCAGCGCCGCCATCATCACCGGTGACATCTCGCCGTTCATGATCAGGCGCATCAGGTGCAGCATCTCGTCGTGGAAGATTTCGCGGTGTTCGATGGTGCGCTGCAGGGCTTCTTGGGGGGTGATCATGGAGAGGCTCCGGTTCAATTGCTAGGGGTGCTGGACAGCGCCAGCTTCAGGCCAAAGCCGACAAACAGTGCGCCGGCGCCGAGTTCCAGCCAGTGCATGCCGCGCCGCACCGCGCCCATGCGGCGAGCCGCCCAGGCGGCCAGCAAGGCATAGCCGAGGTTGATCGGCACGGCGTTCAGGTTGAACAGCAGGCCGAGCAGCACGAAGGACAGCGTGGGGTGCGTGCTGCCCGGGGTGATGAACTGCGGCAGAAAGGCCAGAAAGAACAGCGCCACCTTGGGGTTCAGCGCATTGGTCCAGAAGCCTTGCAGAAATACCTTCTTCAAGCTTTTTGTGCTGCTGGCGCTGGTGGAATCTGCGGAGGCAGCTATCGAATCAGTAGCGTCCACGGGTTTCGGCGCACGCAGCATTTGCACGCCAACCCACACCAAGTAGGCCGCGCCGACCCACTTCAACACCGTGAAGGCGGTGGCAGATGCCGTGATCAGCGCGCTGATGCCGACCGCGGCCGCGAATATGTGGACGAAGCAGCCGGCGGTGATGCCCAGCGCCGCCACCACACCGGCCCGCCAACCGCCGCGCAGGCCGTTGCTGAGGATGTAGAACACGTCCGGGCCGGGCGTCAGGTTCAGCAGCCAGCCGGCCGCGATGAACAGCGGCAGGTGGACGATGCCCAGCGCGTCCAGGCTCATCGTGCCCCCTGGTCCAGGAAGTTCTTCAGCATCGCATGGCCGTGCTCGGTGAGGATGGACTCGGGGTGGAACTGCACGCCCTCGATCGCCAGACTCTTGTGGCGCACGCCCATGATCTCGCCGTCTTCGGTCCAGGCTGTGATTTCCAAGTCGGCTGGGCAACTGCTGCGCTCAATCGACAGCGAGTGGTAGCGGTTCACGGTGAACTGCTCCGGCAGGCCGGCGAACACGCCTTGCTGGGTAGTGGTGATGATGCTGGTCTTGCCGTGCATCAGCTGCTGCGCCCGGATGATGGTTCCGCCAAAGGCCGCGCCGATCGCCTGGTGGCCCAGGCAGACGCCGAGTATCGGCAGCTTGTCGGCGAAATGCTGGATCGCCGCCACCGAGATGCCTGCCTCTTTCGGCGAACACGGGCCGGGGGAGATCACCAGCCGGTCGGGGTTGCGGGCGGTGATTTGCTCCAGCGTGATTTCGTCGTTGCGCACTACCTCTACATCCGCGCCCAGTTCACCGAAGTACTGGACGATGTTGTAGGTAAAGCTGTCGTAGTTGTCGATCATCAGCAGTTTCATGCGGATACTCCTGCTTGGTTTTGTGCTGCGTGGATTTTGTCAAACGTGCGTTGCTCATAGACGATGGATGCATCGATCATGGCGCGGTAGGTGGCTTCCAGAATCTCTGGAGGCGCACCCAGGCGGGCGGCCTGGGCTTTGACGCGAGCCACGATGAACTCGACCCGCTCCAGGTCGACGATCTGGTCGGCGCGCTGCTTGATGCGCGCGGCCTGGGTCATGTAGTCGCTGCGCTCGGCCACCAGGGCGACGATGCACTCGTCCAGCGCGTCGATGTGCTGGCGCACCTCGGCCATGGTGGTGCAGTGCTGGGCTTTGGGGATGGTGCTCATTCCAGGCCTTCCTCTACCAATTCGCTGGCGCGCAGCAGGGCGCGGGCCTTGGCCTCGGTTTCTTTCCATTCCAGCTCGGGCACCGAGTCGGCAACCACGCCGGCCGCGGCCTGCACGAACAGGGTCTGGTTCTTGATGATGCCGGTGCGGATGGTGATGGCCACGTCCATGTCACCGGCGTAGCTGATGTAGCCGCAGGCACCGCCGTACAAGCCGCGCTTGTTCGGCTCCAGCTGGTCGATCAGTTCCATGGCATGCACCTTGGGCGCGCCGGTCAGGGTGCCGGCGGGGAAGGTGGCCTTGAGCACATCGATGGCGCTCATGCCGTCGAGCAAAGTGCCTTCCACATTGCTGACGATGTGCATGACGTGGCTGTAGCGTTCCACCGCAAAGGCTTCGGTGACCTTGACGCTGCCGATCTTGGCGATGCGGCCGATGTCGTTACGCGCCAGGTCGATCAGCATCACGTGTTCGGCACGTTCCTTGGGGTCGGCGATGAGTTCGGCTTCGGCAGCTTTGTCGGCCTCGGGCGAAGATCCGCGCGGGCGGGTGCCGGCCAGCGGGCGGATGGTGACTTTTTGCTCGCCGCCGGGCATGGATTCCTGGCGCACCAGGATTTCCGGCGAGGCCGCGACCACGTGGAAGTCGCCCATGTTGTAGAAGAACATGTAGGGCGAGGGGTTCAGCGCCCGCAGCGCGCGGTACAGCGACAGCGGCGATTCGGTATAGCGCTTCTTGATGCGCTGGCCGATTTGCACCTGCATGAAGTCGCCACCGGCAATCAGCTCCTTGGCGCGCTCCACGGCGGCGATGTAGTCGGCCTTGGCGAATTCACGCTCGGTGGGGTGGCTTTGCGTCGGTTTGACGATGGGTGCGCTGACCGAATATTTGAGCTGCTCTTTCAACTCACGCAGGCGCTTCTTGGCGCTGGCGTAAGCCTCGGGCTGACTCGGGTCGGCGTAGACGATCAGGTACAGCTTGCCCGACAGGTTGTCGATCACCGCCAGCTCTTCGCACTGCAGCAGCATGATGTCGGGGCAGCCCAGGGTGTCGGGCGGGCAGCTGGCTTCGAGCTTTTTCTCGATGTAGCGTACCGCGTCGTAGCCAAAGTAGCCGGCCAGGCCGCCGCAGAAGCGTGGCAGGCCGGGGCGCAGCGCCACTTTGAAGCGCTTCTGGTAGGTTTCGATGAAGTCCAGCGGGTTGCCCTGGTGGGCTTCGACGACAACGCCGTCGCGCACCACTTCGGTCTTGGCCTCAGCGCCGAAGCCACTGGCACGCAGAAAGCTGCGCGCGGGCAGGCCAATGAAGCTGTAGCGGCCAAAGCGCTCGCCGCCGACCACCGATTCCAGCAGAAAGCTATAGGCGCCGCCGTTGCGGCTATGCGCCAGTTTGAGGTAGAGCGAGAGCGGGGTTTCCAGGTCGGCGAAGGCTTCCAGCATCAAGGGGATGCGGTTGTACCCGTCCTGGGCCAGGCTTTTGAATTCGAGTTCGGTAATCACGGAGTTGCCTTTTAAGAGAGCCTAGGCCGCTGGGGCCAGGCGACAGCACGGAGTGCTGTGTGTCCAATTCAACCAATTGCCTCGGGTACGAGGCGCGGGGGGCACGGCCGTGCCGTGCGATCAGGTGCGCGCAGATGTTGGCTTGCGCCAGGACCAGGCTCCCTGGCATGGGCAGCCTGCAATGATCGTGCGTGAGGTGGACATGGCTAAAGTGTAGCAAACCCAAAGCGGGGTTCCTGCCGGTCAGGCCTGGGGGTTCAGGGTATCTACCAGGGGATTCTGGGGTAAATCGCCACACGAACGGTGAAAATGCAGGCCTCGGTGCAAATGCCCGCTCAGTACAAGATTGGTCTGCATGAAATCTCGCTTTGTTTGTTCAGCCGCGCTGGCGGGCCTGCTGGCCCTGGCGCTTCCGGCCCCCGCCGTGACGGTGGCGGGCGTGCCCTACGCCGACAGCGTGGAGCAGGGCGGCACGACGCTGCTTCTGAATGGCGCGGGGGTGCGCTACAAGGCGGTGTTCAAGGTCTATAGCGCGGGCCTGTACCTGGGTAAAAAGGCCAGTACCCCGGACGAGGTGATGGCCGCGCCTGGCCCCAAGCGCATCAGCATCCACATGCTGCGCGAGATCGACGCCAACGAGCTGGGCAAGCTGTTCACCCGTGGGGTGGAGGACAACACCGGCCGGGCCGAGCTGTCCAAGCTGGTGCCCAGCCTGTTCCGCATGGGCCAGGTGTTTGCCGAGCAGAAGAAGCTGGTGCCTGGCGACAACTTTGTGCTGGAGTGGACGCCCGGCGTGGGCACGGTGCTGTTGGTCAAGGGCAAGCAGCAGGGCGAGCCCTTTCCCGAAGCCGAGTTTTTCAACGCTTTGTTGCGCATCTGGCTCGGGCCCAGCCCGGCGGACTTCAAGCTCAAGGATGCGTTGCTGGGCAAGCCGGGCTGAGCGCCGTGCCAGCCCGCCGCATCTTGAAGGCATGAATCATGCTGTTACATTTTTCTGCACCGGACTGGGCCGTTTTGGGCGCCAGATGGCAGGTGTTAAAACTTGTAAAAAATTTAAATCCAGTTCTAATGGCACGCATCTAAGGGGAAAACCATGGCCACAGTCCAGCAAGAGGTAGACGAACGCACCAATCTCACCAGCAGCAACAAGTTTGAGCTGTTGCTGTTCCGATTGGGTGAGGCTGCCCATTCCGCCCAGCGCGAGCTGTTTGGCATCAATGTGTTCAAGGTGCGCGAAATCATGGTCATGCCGACCATTACCGCCGTGGCGGGATCCACCAAGCACATGCTGGGTATGACCAATATCCGCGGCCAGGTGATCCCGGTGATCGACCTGGCGGGCGCCGTGGGCTGCCTGCCGAAGAACGGCCTGAACATCCTGATGGTGACCGAATACGCGCGCTCGACCCAGGCATTCGCGGTCGAAGAAGTGGACCAGATCGTGCGCCTGGATTGGAGCCAGGTGCTGTCGGCCGAGTCGAACACCGCCGGCGGCATGATCACCAGCATCGCTCGCCTGGACGGCGATGTGGACAACACCCGTCTCGCCCAGGTGCTGGACGTGGAGCAGA
Organism: Rhodoferax sp. OV413; assembly: GCF_900104385.1. Lineage (GTDB taxonomy): Bacteria > Pseudomonadota > Gammaproteobacteria > Burkholderiales > Burkholderiaceae_C > Rhodoferax_B. The sequence goes on from NZ_FNJA01000006.1 coordinate 244,042, forward strand.
TTTTGCGCAATGTGATGCCGCCTACTGCGCCCGACGTAGACCCTAACGTGCTGGGCCCGACGATCAAGTTGCGCCCCGGTGCCGTGGTGCTGGCGGCGGATGACTCGGCCTTGGCGCGCACCCTGGTCGAACAGGCCCTGGTTGCGATTGGCGTGCCCTTCGTCATGTGCAAGACCGGCAAGGAAGCCTGGGACCGCTTGCAAGCCATGTCCGACGCGGCTGTGGCCGAAGGCAAGTCGATTGAAGACAAGGTGGCGCTGATGCTGACCGATCTGGAAATGCCAGAGATGGACGGCTTCACCTTGACGCGCAAGATCAAGCAGGACAACCGCTTCAAGTCCTTGCCCGTCATCATCCACTCGTCCTTGTCTGGCTCGGCCAACGAAGTGCATGTGAAGAGCGTGGGCGCCGACGCCTATGTGGGCAAGTTTGTGCCCGAAGAGCTGGCAGCCACCATCCGCCGGGTGCTGTCCAAGTAGTCTTCCGACTGCGGTAGCGTGGCGGGCTCAGGTGCCCACGTAGGACACCAGCTCCGCCAGCACCAGCAAGGCATACGGAAAAGCCACCGTGGGCCGCAGCGCATGGGCTGCGTACTCGGCCAGCAGGCCCAGGCCGCCCTTGCGCGTGGCCAGCCACTCGGTATGCAGCTGGCAGGCGTTGCTGGCTGGCGCGCCCCGTTGCAGCATGGCTTCCACCCGCAAGATCCGCTCACCCAGGCGCGCCTGGTAGGTGCGGTAAATGCTCTCTTGCACCCATAGCAGAAGCGCAATGCCCCCACTCAGCTGGTCGGGTATGGCCAGCACATAGCCGCAGACACACAGAACGATAGCCGCCAGTTTCAGCAGCAGGGCGTTGCGTTCGTGCTGCTCGTAGTTGTTTTGCAGGGTGGTCCATTCCTGGCTGAACGCGGAGCTGGGGTTTTGCATGGGCATGGGTGTGGAATAGAGCGGATTCAGGCCTGTACGGGCAGCGGGCGGGGCTCACCCTGGTCGGTGATGGCCACATAGGTCAGCGAGGCTTCGGTCACCTTGATGTACTTGCCCTGGGTGCTCAGGCGCTCGGCATACACCTCGACCCGCACGGTGACCGAGGTCCGGCCCAGGCGCGTCGGCGCGGCCAGGAACGTCAGCACATCGCCCAGGCGTACCGGCTGCTTGAAGACAAATTCCTTCACCGCCACGGTGGCAATGCGCCCCTGGGCGATGCGCGACGGAATCACCGAACCGGCCAGATCGACCTGCGCCATCACCCAGCCGCCAAAGATGTCGCCACTGGAATTGCAGTTGGCCGGCATGGGGATGACCTTGAGTACCAACTCCATGTCGGAGGGTAACTCCACCGAGGCGATTGAATTTGTGGGCATAGGGGACAATCTGTTGGATATAAAAAATATGGCCCGGGCATTGTGCAAGCCATGTAACCACGAGATTGTCCCCCATGCGCCGCTATGGCGAAACCGCTCCTCCCGCTGCCATGCCGGCGCTGGCTAACGCCGCGCCGCCTTCGTCCGACTGGCGCACCCTGCGCCGGCTGTTCCCATATCTGTGGGAGTACAAGTGGCGGGTGATCGCCGCGCTGACTTTCATGGTTGGCGCCAAGGCGGCCAGCGTCAGCGTGCCCCTGCTCCTCAAGCAGCTGGTCGACGCCATGAGCCCCACCGCCGGCAAGCTCACGGGGGACGCACTGGGCGGCGTCCCCGCGCTGATCGTGGTGCCGGTGGCGCTGCTGGTGGGCTACGGCCTGTTGCGCCTGTCGACCTCGCTGTTCACCGAGCTGCGCGAGCTGGTGTTCGCCAAGGCCACGGCGGGTGCCTCGCGGCGCATTTCGCTGGAGGTGTTCCAGCATCTGCACGCCCTGAGCCTGCGCTTCCATCTGGAGCGCCAGACCGGCGGCATGACCCGCGACATCGAGCGCGGCACGCGGGCGGTGAACTCGCTGATCTCGTATTCGCTGTACAGCATCGTGCCGACCTTGATCGAGGTCGGCTTTGTGCTGACCTTGCTGGCCGTCAAGTTCGACGTGTGGTTCGCCTGGATCACCTTGATAGCGCTGGTGGCCTACATCGCTTTTACCGTCACCGTGACCGAGTGGCGCACCCAGTTCCGCAAGCAGATGAACGAGCTGGACTCGCATGCGCAGAGCCGCGCCATCGATTCGTTGTTGAACTTCGAGACCGTCAAATACTTCAACAACGAAGCCTTTGAAGCTAAGCGCTACGACGAAAACCTGGAGCGCTACCGCCGCGCCTCGGTCAAAAGTCAGACCACGCTCAGCCTGCTGAACACCGGCCAGCAGCTGATCATCGCCTGCAGCCTGGTCGCCATGCTGTGGCGCGCCACCCAGGGCGTGGTTGATGGCCGCATGACCCTGGGCGACCTGGTGATGGTCAACGCTTTCATGATCCAGCTGTATATCCCGCTGGGCTTTCTGGGCGTGATCTACCGCGAGATCAAGCAAAGCCTGACCGATCTGGAAAAGATGTTCGCGCTGCTGGAAAAAGAGCGCGAAATCGCCGATGCGCCCGGCGCCCAGCCCTTGCAACTGGAACCCGGCGATGGCCATGCCGATGTGCGCTTCGACCATGTGTTCTTTGCCTACGACCCGGCGCGGCCCATCCTGCAGGACATCAGTCTGCACATCCCCGCCGGCAAGACGGTGGCCGTGGTCGGCCCCTCGGGCTCGGGCAAGTCGACGCTGGCGCGGCTGCTGTTCCGCTTCTACGACGCGCAGCAGGGCGAGATCCTGATCGCCGGGCAGAACATCCAGACCGTGACCCAGGCCAGCGTGCGCCAGGCCATCGGCATCGTGCCGCAGGACACGGTGCTGTTCAACGACACGGTGGAATACAACATCGCCTACGGCCAGCCGGGCGCCAGCCGCGAACAGGTGGAAGCCGCGGCCCGCGCGGCACGCATCCACGGCTTCATCAGCGCCACGCCCAAGGGCTACGACACCATGGTCGGCGAGCGCGGACTCAAGCTGTCGGGCGGCGAGAAGCAGCGCGTGGCCATCGCCCGCACCCTGCTGAAGAACCCGCCCATCCTGATCTTTGACGAAGCCACCTCGGCGCTGGATTCGGCCAACGAGCGCGCCATCCAGGCCGAGCTGCAGACCGCGGCGCGCAACAAGACCACGCTGGTGATCGCGCACCGCCTGTCCACCGTGGTCGATGCGCACGAGATCCTGGTGATGGACGCCGGCAGGATTCTGGAGCGCGGCACCCACGCCCAGCTGCTGGTGGCGAATGGTCGCTATGCGGCGATGTGGGCTTTGCAGCAGAGTTCTGAATAGCGACGGTGTCTAGATCGAATTTTTAAATGAAATAGGCTTTCAGCGCTTATTCTGCCTGCGCTTAAAGCTATTTATTTGATAGTATTTCATCTTACTTTTTGCGAGCTTTGCCCATGCATCCCCTACGCCCCCGAGTCCTTGTGCTGACCTACATGGCCGACCACCACCAGGCGATGCTCACGCCGTTCTTCGACCTGGTGTACGCGCCATCGGCCGAGCTGCGGGCTCGCCATGTGCAGCAGGACGGCGCGCATATCCACGCCGTGCTGACCATCGGCAGCGTGGGCCTCACGGCGGCCGAGATGGACGCCATGCCGCTGCTGGAAATCGTCTGCGCGCTGGGCGTGGGCTATGAAAATATCGACATCGCCCATGCGCGATCGCGCGGCCTGGTGCTGGCGAATGGCGCGGGTACCAACGACGACTGCGTGGCCGACCATGCGTTTGCGCTGCTGCTGGGCGTGGTGCGCAATGTGCCGCAGCTCGACCAGCAGTGCCGCCAGGGCGTGTGGCGCGATGCGCTGCCGTTGCCGGCCAGCGTCTCCAAGCGGCGCCTGGGCATCGTCGGCCTGGGCGGCATCGGCCACAAGGTGGCGCACCGGGCACTGGGTTTTGGCATGCAGATCGGCTACCACGGCCGCCAGCGCCAGGAGAACGTGGCCTATGCCTACTTTGCCGATGTACTGTCGCTGGCCGCCTGGGCCGACTTTCTGGTGGTGGCCACGCCCGGCGGGCCGGCAACGCGCCATCTGGTCGGTGCCGAGGTGTTGACGGCCCTGGGCCCGCAGGGCTATGTGGTGAACGTGTCGCGCGGCAGCGTGATGGATACCGCGGCGCTGGCCGACGCCTTGCGCAGCGGCCGCCTGGCCGGTGCCGGCCTGGATGTGTACGAGAGCGAGCCCCAGCCGCCGGCCGAGCTGCTGGGCCTGCGCAATGTGGTGCTGACACCGCATGTGGGCGGTTGGTCGCCACAGGCGATTGAGGCATCGGTGCAGCGCTTCGTCGACAACAGCACACGGCATTTTGCGGGCCAACCCGTAGTTTCCCCTATCTAGCCCGCGTCCATAATCCGCCCCATGGAAACCAAATGGCTTGAAGATTTCGTCAGCTTGGCTGAGACCCGCAGCTTCAGCCGCTCGGCCCAGCTGCGGCATGTGACCCAGCCCGCGTTCTCGCGACGCATCCAGGCCCTGGAGGGCTGGGCCGGCACCGACCTGGTAGACCGCAGCTCGTATCCCACGCGGCTGACGCCGGCCGGTGAAACCCTGTACGCCCAGTCGCTGGAGATGCTGCAGGCACTGCAAAGCACGCGCGCCATGCTGCGCGGCCACCATTCGGCGGGGCAGGACGTGATCGAGTTCGCGGTGCCGCACACCTTGGCGTTCACCTTTTTTCCGGCCTGGGTTTCGCTGCTGCGCGAGAAGTTTGGCCCCATCAAAAGCCGGCTGATCGCGTTGAACGTGCACGACGCGGTGATGCGCCTGGTCGAGGGCAGCTGCGACCTGCTGATCGCCTACCACCACAGCGCCCAGCCGTTTCAGCTGGGCACCGACCGCTACGAGATGGTCAGCCTCGGTCAGGAGGTGATCGCGCCCTACGTCAAGGCCGATGCCGACGGCGCGCCGCTGTTCCAGCTGCCGGGCAAGCCGGGGCAACTGCTGCCGTATCTGGGTTATGCGCCGGGGGCTTACCTGGGGCAAACCGTGGACATGATCCTCAAGCAATCGGCCACCGCCATCCACCTGGACCGCGTGTACGAGACCGACATGGCCGAAGGCCTGAAGGCCATGGCGCTCGAAGGCCATGGCATTGCCTTTCTGCCTTACAGCGCCGTCAAGAAAGAGCTGCGTGCGCGCAAGCTGGTCAGTGCCGCGCCACCCGGTTTGACCGGGCTGGAGATGACCATGGACGTGCGCGCCTACCGCGAAAAGCCCACCGGCCCGTCAGCGGCCAAGGGAACAGCCCAGGCTTTGTGGACGTACTTGGCAGCACAGAAAACGGGCAAATAGAGGCCGTTTTGGTGCGGTAGGCGATACGGCTTGGTGCATGCGTTTGGCCCGTGTCAAATCTATGACACTTATGCATAACGCACCCTGTAAACAGCATTGGTGTTTGGGGAAACGGACATTTACAGTTCGCCACCTCCTCAACTGCCATGGGTTTTTATGTCTACCAATTTCCGCGTCGAGCACGACTTTTTGGGTGAAAAACAGATCCCGGCAGATGCGTACTGGGGTGTGCATTCGGCGCGTGCGGTAGAGAACTTCCCGATCTCCGGCACCCGCATCTCGGCGATGCCGGATCTGATCACCGCCTTGGCCTTTGTAAAGCAGGCCGCCGCCCGCACCAACATGGAATTGGGTGTGCTGGACGCCAAGCTGGCCGATGCCATCGTGCTGGCCTGCAAGGACCTGGTGGCTGGCGCATTGAACGCCGAGTTCGTGGTGGACGTGATCCAGGGCGGCGCAGGCACGTCGACGAACATGAATGCCAACGAGGTGATTGCCAACCTGGCGCTGGAAAAGCTGGGCTTGGAAAAAGGCCGCTACGACGTGCTGCACCCCAACGACCACGTGAACGCCTCGCAGAGCACCAACGACGTCTATCCCACGGCAGTGCGCATCGCGCTGTGGCTGGGCATCGAGCGCCTGCTGGCGTCGATGGCTTTTCTGCGCACCGGCTTCGAAGCCAAGGCGCTGGAGTTCAAAGACATCCTCAAAATCGGGCGCACCCAGCTGCAGGACGCTGTGCCGATGACCCTGGGCCAGGAGTTCCTGACCTACGCCATCATGATCGGCGAAGACGAGGCCCGGCTGCGCGAGGCCCGCGCGCTGATCCAGGAAATCAACCTCGGTGCCACCGCCATCGGCACCGGCATCAACGCCCCCGGCGGCTATTCGGACCGGGCCTGCCAGCTGCTGGCCGAGATCAGCGGCGTGCCGGTCGAAAAAGCCAGCAACCTGATCGAAGCCACGCAGGACACCGGCGCATTCGTCCAGCTGTCTGGCGTGCTCAAGCGCGTGGCCTGCAAGCTCAGCAAGATCTGCAACGACCTGCGCCTGCTCTCCAGCGGCCCACAGGCCGGCTTTGGCGACATCCGCCTGCCGGCGCGCCAGGCCGGCTCGAGCATCATGCCGGGCAAGGTGAACCCGGTGATTCCCGAGGTGATGAACCAGGTGGCATTCGAAGTCATAGGCAATGACATGACGGTGACCATGGCCTCCGAGGCCGGCCAACTGCAGCTGAATGCGTTTGAACCCATCATGGGCTGGAGCCTGTTCAAGAGCATCGAGCATCTGAGCCAGGCCTGCCGCACCTTGCAGACCAATTGCGTGGCCGGTATCGAGCCGAACCGCGAGTTGCTGGCCAAGCGCGTACGCGAATCGGTGACGCTGGTCACCGCGCTGAACCCTTTGATCGGTTACGAAAAATCTGCGCTGATCGCCAAGACGGCAATGAAGACGGGCGCGCCGATTGGCGAGGTGGCCGAGTCGCTGGGCATCATGTCCCGCAGTGAACTCGAGGCCTTGCTGGTGCCGGAAAAACTGACCCAGCCCATCGCCTTGGTGCGTGGCGGTCTATAAAAATAATTGGATATCTGGCGAAGAACACACACATCCACCTTCCAGATCTCGCTGGTGTGCATGTGTCTTGTTCTCGACTTTTGGATTTGAATGGGTTGAGAGGACGACAATGAAAAAGAAATTTCCCGCAGCAGTCACCATCCTGCTGGCCATGGTGCTGGGCATTCTTCTGGGCTACATGGTGTTTACCAGCTTTCCGGACAAGAAATCGGCTGCCGAGATCGCAGGCTACATCTCCATCGTGTCGGACATTTTTTTGCGGCTGATCAAGATGCTGATCGCGCCACTGGTGTTCTCCACGCTGGTGATGGGCATCGCGCACATGGGTGACGCGTCTTCGGTCGGGCGGGTCTTCGGCAAGGCGCTGGGCTGGTTCTTCACTGCTTCGCTGATCTCGCTGGTGCTGGGTTTGATTATGGCGAACCTGCTGGAACCGGGCAAGAACCTGGGCCTGCCGCTGCCCGACATCGGTGCGTCTGCCGGCTTGGCAACCTCCAAATTCACGCTGAAAGATTTCGTCAATCACCTGGTGCCGAAGTCGTTCGCCGAAGCCATGGCGAACAACGAGATCCTGCAGATCGTGGTGTTCTCGATGTTCTTTGGCGTCGCCATGGCGGCCTTGGGCGACAAGGCCAAGGTGCTGTTGGCGGCCATCGAGGAACTGTCGCACGTCATGCTGAAGATCACCGGCTACGTGATGAAACTGGCTCCGCTGGCCGTCCTGGCTGCGATGGCTGCTACAGTTTCTGTGAACGGACTGGAGATTTTGCTGAAGTTCGCGGTATTCATGGGCGACTTTTATCTGGGCCTGTTCCTGCTGTGGGGCGTGCTGATTTTTGCCGGCTTCCTGTTCCTGGGTCCCCGGGTGTTCAAGCTGTTGGTGCTGATCAAGGAGGCCTTTCTGCTGTCGTTTGCGACGGCCAGCTCGGAGGCCGCGTACCCGAAGATTTTGGACGCGCTGGACCGGTTTGGCGTAAAGCGCAAGATCTCCAGCTTCGTGATGCCCATGGGCTACTCGTTCAATCTGGACGGCTCGATGATGTACTGCACCTTCGCCACGCTGTTCATCGCCCAGGCCTACGGCATCCATCTGCCGCTGTCGACACAGATCACCATGCTGCTGATCCTGATGATGACCTCCAAGGGCATGGCGGGTGTGCCACGCGCCTCGCTGGTGGTGATTGCCGCCACCCTGAACCAGTTCAATATTCCCGAGGCCGGCTTGCTGCTGATCCTGGGCGTGGACACCTTTCTGGACATGGGCCGCTCTGCCACCAACGCGGTGGGCAACTCCATCGCCACGGCCGTGGTTGCCAAATGGGAAGGCGAGCTGCTTCCTGAAGCCGATGCCGAGCAGAATGCCCGCGTGATGGATGCGGCTCGGCCGAGTCCGGCGCAGGCTTGAGGCTGCACGCCATGCAATCCGTATGGACCAAGCCGCTGGCAGCCGGGCTGCTGGCATGTCTGCTGGCCGGCCTGGCCCAGGCGCAGGTGCTGACCGGCACCCTGAAGAAGGCGCTGGACGCCGGTACCGTCACCTTGGGCTACCGAGAGTCGTCGATTCCGTTCTCTTATTTGTCGGCACGCGGCGAGCCCATAGGGTATGCGGTGGACATCTGCCGGGCGCTGGTCGATGCGATGGGCGAGGAGATGGGGCGCGAGCTGCTGATCAAATGGCAGCCGGTGACGTCCGAGTCGCGCATCCACGCCGTCGTGTCCGGCCAGGTGGATATGGAGTGCGGCTCCACCACCAGCAATCTGGAGCGGCAAAAGCTGGTGGCGTTCTCGCCCACCACTTTTGTCTCCGGCACCAAACTGATGGTGAGGAAGGGTTCGGTGGTCCGGTCGTTCCGCGATCTGGTGGGCAAGCGTGTGGTGGTCACCGCGGGTACCACCAACGAGAAGGCCATGCGCGAGCTGTCCGAGAAGTTCAAACTGAATCTCGATCTGCTGGTGTCGCGCGACCATGCCGAGTCGTTTGCGCTGCTGGCGGCCGACAAGGCCGATGCATTTGCCACCGACGATGTCTTGCTCTATGGCTTGCTGGCGCAAAACAAGGGCCAGGCCGACTATGCGGTGGTGGGTGACTTTTTGTCCTACGACCCCTACGCCATCATGTACCGCAAGGGCGATGCGCAGTTGGCTGCGTTGGTTAACAAGACATTTGGCAGCCTGGCGGAAGAGGGTGATCTGGAGCGGCTGTATAAACGCTGGTTTTTGCGCCGACTGCCTTCGGGCGTCAGCATCAATCTACCGATGAGTCCGCAGTTGGCGACGATTATTCAAACCATGGGGGTAAAGCCAGAGTAAGCCATGGTGGTTGTCGGGCAAGGGCCCGGCACTTTGGAGGGCAGGCATAAAGTCTGCATAGTGGGTGTGATTCGGAATTTTTCGATCTTGTTGAACGCACCAATATCGGGCACAAGGGTTATCCCGCGCGCCGGAGTCTTTAAAATTTGCGTTGTGTAGTTCTTATCTTTTACCTTGGAGCTTTTTCATGAAGAAACATTTGTTGGCTTTTGCTGTTGCTGCTTTGGCCGCTGGGGGCGCGATGGCACAAGCCACCGATACGATTGCCAAGGTCAAGGCTGCCGGCTTCATCACCATGGGCGTGCGTGATTCTTCGGGCGCTTTGTCCTTCACCCTGGGTGATGGCAAGTACACCGGTTTCCATTACGACGTGTGCCAGAACATCATCGCTAACCTGGACAAAGCCGTCGGCAAAAAGCTGGAAATCAAATACCAGCCCGTGACCTCGCAGAACCGCATTCCTTTGGTGCAGAACGGTACCGTCGATATTGAATGCGGCTCCACCACCAACAGCGCCGTGCGCCAAAAAGACGTGGCTTTTGCCTACACCGTCTACGTGGAAGAAGTGCGCATTGCCGTCAAGGCCAACTCCGGCATCAATTCGATTGCCCAGCTGAACGGCAAGAACGTGGCAACTACCACGGGTACCACCTCGGTGCAGCTGCTGCGCAAGAACGAGCGTGCCACCGGCGTCGACTTCAAGGAAGTCTTTGGCAAGGACCACGCAGACAGCTTCCTGCTGCTGGAATCCGGCCGTGCCGATGCGTTTGTGATGGATGGGCAAATTCTGGCTGGCAATATCGCGACCGCCAAGAACCCTGCCGACTTCAAAATCGTGGGCGAAGTGCTGAGCGTGGAACCCATCGCCATCATGTTCCGCAAGGACGACCCCGCTTTCAAGAAGCTGGCCGACGACACGATCACCGCCATGGTGAAGAGCGGCGAAATGGCCAAGCTGTACGACAAGTGGTTCATGCAGCCGATTCCTCCCAAGAACACCAAGGTCGGCCTGCCTGCTAGCGAAGCCACCAAGGCAGCCTGGGCAAATCTGAACGACAAGCCCGTGGAAGAATATTTGAAGAAGTAAGCACTGCAGATAGGATGCTCGCAACCCCGTCCCCCTTTTGCAGGGACGGGGTTTTTGTTTCAAGCTAGAAACATCGGCGCAGCATCGTTGTAGACGGTGGGTGGCACATTTCTGGAGGAGGGCTATATGGATTGGCAAGTATTTTTGAATGACGACGGCAGTGGGCGCACCTATCTGCAGTGGATGATGGAGGCGTGGCGCTGGACGCTGGCTGTGGCCGGTAGCTCCTGGGTCGTCGCCATGGTGGTGGGCGCTCTGATGGGGACCTTGCGGACCCTGCCTAACAGCCCCTGGCTGGTGCGCTTTGCCAATGCCTGGGTAGAGTTGTTTCGCAACATACCGCTGCTGGTACAGATTTTTCTCTGGTACTTCGTGCTGCCCAAGATTTTTCCGGCGATGCAACAGATTCCCGGCTTTGCGCTGGTGGTGATGGCCCTGGGCTTCTTCACCTCCGCCCGTATCGCCGAACAGGTGCGCGCCGGTATCCAGGCCTTACCCAAAGGCCAGCGCTACGCAGGTATGGCGATGGGTTTCACCACTCCGCAAACCTACCGTTATGTGATTTTGCCGATGGCCTTCCGCATCATCTTCCCACCGCTGACCAGCGAGTCGATGAATCTGCTGAAGAACTCGTCGGTGGCATTTGCTGTGTCTATCTCCGAGCTGACCATGTTCGCCATGCAAGCCCAGGAAGAAACCTCGCGCGGCGTCGAGGTCTATCTGGCAGTCACCCTCCTGTACGCGGTCTCGGCCTTTTCCGTGAATCGCGTGATGGCCTTTGTTGAGAAAAAAATGCAGATCCCCGGCTTCATTGTCGCGGGTGGCGTAGGCGGGGGGCATTGATATGGGTGGACTAGACCTTTCCTTCTTCAACTGGGAAATCATCCGCAAGTTCGTGCAGACGGGTTTCCTCTTCAGCCTGGAGCTGACCCTGATCGCGACCGTCGGTGGGATTCTGTTCGGCACCGTGCTGGCGCTGATGCGCCTGTCCGGCAAGAAGATACTGATGTACCCCGCGACCTTCTACGTCAACGGCATGCGTTCGATTCCGCTGGTGATGGTGATTCTGTGGTTCTTCTTGCTGATGCCTACCCTCATCGGCCGGCCCATTGGTGCCGAGCTGTCGGCCACTATTACCTTCATCGCATTCGAGGCCGCGTACTTCAGCGAGATCATGCGCGCCGGTATCCAGTCGATCCCGCGTGGCCAGGTGCATGCGGGCCAGGCCGTTGGCATGACCTATGCGCAGAACATGAAGCTGGTGATCTTGCCGCAGGCTTTCCGCAACATGCTGCCGGTGCTGCTGACGCAGACCATCATCTTGTTCCAGGACACCTCGCTGGTTTATGCCATCGGTGCCTACGACTTGCTCAAAGGCTTTACCACCGCCGGCAAGATCTATGGCCGTCCGGAAGAAGCCTACCTGCTGGCCGCCGTGGTGTACTTCATCATGTGCTTTGGCCTGTCCTACATCGTCAAGAAGCTGCAACTCAAAATCGCCATCATCCGTTGATGCAGACCCGTGGAGTAAAACATGATTGAAATTAAGAACGTTTCCAAATGGTATGGCCCTGTACAGGTGCTGAATAACTGCAACGTCAGCATCAAAAAGGGCGACGTGGTGGTGGTGTGCGGTCCGTCGGGTTCGGGCAAATCGACCCTGATCAAGACTGTCAACGCACTCGAGCCGTTCCAGAAGGGCGAGATCTTCGTCGACGGTATCGCCCTGCACGACCCCAAGACCGACCTGCCCAAGCTGCGCAGCCGCGTCGGCATGGTGTTCCAGCATTTCGAGCTGTTCCCGCATCTGTCGGTGACCGAGAACCTGACCCTGGCCCAGATCAAGGTGTTGGGCCGTACGCCCGACGACGCCAAGGTGCGTGGCCTGAAGATGCTGGACCGCGTGGGCCTGATGGCGCACAAGGACAAGTTCCCCGGCCAGCTGTCCGGTGGCCAGCAGCAGCGCGTGGCGATTGCCCGTGCGCTGAGCATGGACCCGATGGTCATGCTGTTCGACGAACCCACCTCGGCGCTTGACCCCGAAATGGTCGGCGAAGTGCTGGACGTGATGGTGACCCTGGCCAAGGAAGGCATGACCATGATGTGCGTGACCCACGAAATGGGTTTTGCACGCAAGGTGGCCAGCCGCGTGATCTTTATCGACGTGGGCGGCAAGATCCTGGAAGACTGCTCGAAAGACGAGTTCTTCAGCCACCCGGAAAACCGCCAGCCGCGCACCAAGGACTTCCTGAACAAGATCCTGGCGCACTGATACTGCCCACCTCTAAAAAATCCTCCTTCACCGGAGGATTTTTTTTGCCCAAAATCTGGAATGCGACAATTCTGCCTATGACTTCAGCCACTCCCTACTCCCTTACCATCACCCGGCCCGACGACTGGCACCTGCATGTGCGCGACGGCGATGCCCTGCACACCGTGGTGCCGCACACTGCCGCCCAGTTCGGCCGGGCCATCATCATGCCGAACCTGCGCCCACCGGTAACCAGTACCGCCCAGGCGTTGGCGTACAAGCAGCGCATCCTAGCCGCCGTTCCTGCCGGAGTGGATTTCGAGCCACTGATGACGCTGTATCTGACCGACAGCCTGCCCGCCGACGAGATCGCCCGCGCCAAAGACGCGGGCGTGGTCGCCGCCAAGCTGTATCCCGCCGGCGCCACCACCAACAGCGACGCCGGCGTGACCGACTTGCGCAAGATCTACAAGACCTTGGAAGCCATGCAGCGTGCCGGCATGCTGCTGCTGGTGCACGGCGAAGTCACCAGTTCCGATATCGACCTGTTCGACCGCGAAGCCGTGTTCATCGACCGCCAACTGATCCCGCTGCGCCGCGATTTTCCCGAGCTGAAGATCGTCTTCGAGCACATCACCACCCGGGAAGCGGCCCAGTACGTGGCCGCGGCCGACAGCTATACCGCGGCCACCATCACAGCCCACCACCTGCTGTACAACCGCAATGCCATCTTCACTGGCGGCATCCGCCCGCACTATTACTGCCTGCCGGTGCTGAAGCGCGAAACCCACCGGGTCGCGCTGGTCGAGGCCGCGACCTGCGGCAGCACCAAGTTCTTCCTGGGCACCGACAGTGCACCGCACCCCGCGCATCTGAAGGAGCACGCCTCCGGCTGCGCCGGCTGCTACACCGCCCACGCGGCCATCGAGATGTACGCCGAGGCCTTCGACAACGCCGACGCCTTGGACAAGCTGGAAGCCTTTGCCAGCTTCAATGGTCCGGACTTCTACAGCCTGCCGCGCAACCAGGGCACCATCACTCTGCACCGTGAAAGCTGGACCCCGCCCGACAGCTTTGCCTTCGGCGATGCGCAGCTCAAGCCGTTGCGGGCTGGCGAAGCCCTGCCTTGGCGCCTGGTCTAAGCAAGGTGCCCAGGACCCGGCTGGTCAGATGACCTTGCCGGGGTTGAGGATGTTTTTCGGGTCCAGCGCGGCCTTCAGCGTGCGCATCAGCGCAATCTGTTCGGCCGAGCGCGCATGGGCCAGCCAGCGGCGCTTCATGGTGCCTATGCCGTGCTCGGCCGATACCGTGCCGCCGTACTCGCGCACCAGGCCGTAGATGATTTCGTCCGCCGCGTCCTTGGGTTGGGCGGTCACGCCGCTCTGGTAGGCCACGATGTGCACATTGCCGTCGCCGATGTGGCCGTAGAACACCGCCTCGCAGCCCGGTAATTGGGCGCTGAGCGCGGCCTTGCAGCGCACCGCGTATTCGTCCATGTTGACCACCGGCAAACCGATGTCGTAGGCCAGGTGCCCGGGCCAGAGCTGGTGGAATTCGGCGCAGGCGTCGCGTACGCCCCAGAAGGCTTTTTCGTCGGCCAGCGACTGCGATACCACCGCGTTCGGCACGGTGCCGGATTCCAGCAGCTGGGCCAGCCAGGCCTCGAAATTGGGGCCGTCGCGTGCCGGGTCGGTGCCCAGGGCTTCGACCAGCACATAGGCGCCATAGCTGCGGCCGTCTGCCGCAAACGGGTTGCGTACGCCGCGTACCTTCTGCGTCGCCATGTCCCAGTAGTCGGGCCACATTACTTCGAAGGCCGACAGCATCGGGCCCAGGCCGTTGCGCGCTGCCGTCAGCAGCTTCAGCACCGTGCCGTAGTCATCGGCCGCGCACAGCGCCACCATGGTGGAGGCCGGCTTGGGGAACAAGCGCAGCACGGTGCGCGTGATGATGCCCAGCGTGCCTTCGCTGCCGATGAACACATGCTTGAGGTCAAAGCCCGCGTTGTTCTTGATCATCTTGTTCAGGCTGCTGACCACCGTGCCGTCGGCCAGCACGGCTTCGATGCCCAGCACCATGTCGCGGGCCATGCCGTAGCGGATCACCCGGTTGCCACCCGCATTGGTCGACAGGTTGCCGCCGATCGCACACGAGCCGCGTGCACCCAGGTCCAGCGGGCAGAAGAAGCCGGCCGCCGCCGCGGCCTGTTGCACCACCTCCAGCGGCGTACCGGCCAGCACCGTCATGGTGGCCGAGGCCGGATCGATTTCTTCAATGCCGACCAGGCGCTCCAGTGACAGCGCAATCTCGTCGCTCTGCGCCCGCGCGCCGCCACACAGGCCGGTCAGCCCGCCCTGCGGCACTACAGCGATGCCGTGCGCGTGGCAGATGCGCAGGGCCGTTGCCACACCTTCCACATCGGCGGGGCGCACCATGGCCAGCGGCTGGGTTGGCGCCAGGCCGCTGTAGTCGTTCCGGTTGCGGGCCGGTACTTCGTCGGCAATGAATACGGCAGCGCCCAGCTGTTGACGCAGGGCCTGCAGAGCTTGTTCGGCGGCGGTAGAGGCTGTCATGGCGGTGGAATAAAATTGATGTATGTAAGGTACTGGGTACTGTACACTAATAATTGTGAATGAAAAATAGCCCGGAACACTGGGCAACCGCAGCCCGATCCTCGATCCTTACGACCTATGGAGACAAAAATGAAATTCCAGCGCAGAACCCTCATCGCCGCCGCGACGGCTACCGTCCTTTGCAGTACCGCAACGGTGTGGGCCCAGGGCGACCCTGTGAAGATCTTCAACGTGGTCGAGCTGTCGGGTGCAGGCGCCACTGCCGGCACCATGTTCAAGTCGGGCATCGAGCTGGCCGTCAAGGACATCAATGCCGCCGGCGGCATCCTGGGCCGCAAGATCGAGGTCACCAATATGGACACCCAGACCAACCCCGGTGTCGCCAAGGGCCTGGTGGTGCGGGCCATAGACGACGGTGCCTTTGCCATCTTCGGCCCGGTGTTCACCGGCTCCATCCTGATCAGCCAGACCGAGACCCGCCGCGCCGAGGTGCCCAATTTCACCGCCGCCGCCGGCGCCCTGGTGACGCAGCAGGGCAGCCCCTACATCTTCCGCACCGGCCTGACGCAGGTCAATTCCATGCCCAAGGCCGCACGGTACATCGCACAGAACCTGAAGGTCAAGAAGATCGCCGTGATGTACGTGAACAACGACTTCGGCAAGCCGGGCCGCGACGCCATCGTCAGCGCCTTGAAGACCTACGGCGTTGAGGTGGTGGCCGATGTGTCCACCGAGGTCGGCCAGGTAGATTTCTCGGCCCCGGTGGTGAAGGTCAAGCAGGCGAATGCCGAGGCGGTGTTCGTCTACCTGAACGAAGAAGAGTCGGCGCGCGCGTTACGCGAGCTGCGCAAGCAGGTCTGGGACAAGCCCATCGTCGGCGACGTGACCCTGTTGGGCCAGAAGGTGATCGACCTGGCCGGCGAGGCTGCCAACGGCGTGGTCGGCCATACCGAGATGTCGGCCGATGCGCCGATTGCCGGGATCAAGATGGTGCGCGACAAGTTCGTCAAGGCCTATAACTTCGTGCCCGACCACAACGGCATCAAGGGCTACCAGGGCGTCTACATGCTCAAGGCCGCGATCCAGAAGGTTGGCAAGTTCGACCGCGTGGCCGTGGCCAAGCAGCTGCACGGCATGACCATCAAGGTGGCCGACGAGCCCGGCGTGCTGATGGACGTGACCTTTGACGACAAGGGCGACATCGACCGCGACAGCTTCCTCATCGAGATCAAGGGCGGCAAGCCCATGGTGAAGGAAATCCTGCCACCGCTGGGCAAGGGCTGAGTTAAGAGCTAAATCGGCCGTTGGCGCTTATACTGACTGCAGCAACTGCTGCAGTTTTTGTAGCGTAGCCTGGAATTGCGCCGCCGGCAGCGCCAGCGGCGCGTCCTGCGTCAGCACAAAAGCCTGGCCCCAGTGTGGCCCGCTGCGGGTCTTGGGCACCAGGTGCATGTGGATGTGCTCGTTCAGGTCGCCGTAGATCGCGTAGTTCACCTTGTCGCAATCGCCTAATTCGGTGATGGCAGCGGCCACCTGCGCCACCTCCTGCATGAAACCGCTCAGCACCTCGGGCGCCAATTCGAACAGTTCCCGCGCATGCTGCTTTAGCAGCACGATGCAGCGGCCGCGGTGCGTCTGGTCGCGCAGCAGGAACACGCGCGAATGCTCTAGGTCGCGTATGTGGACCATCAGACTGTCGAGTTCCGCCAGCGTGGCGGTGCAGTAGCGGCAAGCGGGTGTGGTCATTTCAGGCTCCGAATCTGTCGTCGAGGTCTTTGTGGAAATCCAGGTCTACCAGGGTGCTGAATTCCGCGTAACTGACCATGTTGCCTGCACTGCCGCGCGGCGTGCCGCTACGCTGCAGCTCCGCCAGCGCATCCGATACCGCCTTGACGGCGGTAAACAGCGCCGTCACCGCATAGAACACCACCGAGAACCCCATGTCTTGCAGGTCCTGGGCGGTCAGCGCCGTGGTTTCGTTGCCGTCGACGATGGAGACAATCTTCGGCCCCGGCACCGCCTTGGCCACGGCCTCCACCTCGGCGATCTTCTTGATGCCGTCGACAAACACCAGGTCCACCCCGGCCGCCTGGTACAGGTGGGCGCGGCGTATGGCTTCTGCTATGCCCATGGCGGGCAGGGCGTCGGTGCGGCCTATCACCAGCAACGGGTCGCTGCCCCGGGCTTCCATCGCGCACTTGAGGCGCAGCACGTTTTCCTGGGCATCCATCAGGCGGATGCCGGCCATCTGGCCGCAGCGCTTGGGGGCCACCTGGTCTTCCAGGTGGATGGCGGCGACTCCGGCCTGGATGTATTCCCGCACCGTGCGCTGGATGTTCGACGGGCCGCCGTAGCCGGTGTCGGCGTCGGCAATGATGGGAATGTCCACCACCCGCGCCATGTCGCGCGCGTGGGTGGTCATCTCGGTCTGGCTCAGCAGGCCGATGTCCGGTGTACCCAGGCGGCTGGCGGTGGCGCCAAAGCCGGTCATGTAGACGGCCGGAAAGCCGGCCTTTTGCACCAGCCGGGCGGTGATGGCGTCGGGCGCGCCGGGCGCCATCACGATCTTGCCGGTCTGTAGCAGTTGCTGGAGTCGGTGGGCTGGTGCCATGGCGGGCTTTCTGGAGGGTGGATTTAGGCGGTGGCGCGCAGCTTGGTCGCTGGCGGCGGGGCGCTGCGTGTGGCCTGGGCCAGCCGGAACGCCTCGACGGTACGGCCTACATGGGCGTTGACCAGCACCTCCAGCTGGGCGAAGTTGCCGCTGTCTACGCACTGGATGATCTGCGCGTGCTCGTCCATCGACACGCTGCGCGCATCCGAGAACTGCCGCGACATATGGGTGCGCAGCGCGGCGATCTTGCCCGACACCAGCGCGTACGAATTCACCACATAGGCGTTGCCACAGTGGGCAAACAGCGCTTCGTGAAAGGCCGAGTCGCAGCGGCCATAGGCCACGTCGTCATCGGCTGCGATGGCCGCCTGCATCTGCTGGAAGATGGCCTGCAGCCCGGCCACCGTGGCCTCGCGCTGCAGCGCCCGCGACAGCATGGCGCCGTGCAGCTCCAGCATGGCGCGGAAGTCGCAGATGGCCTGCACATCTTTCTCATCCGGCTGGAACACGAAGCTGCCGCGCTTGGAGCGGATGTCGACCAGGCCGGTGGTCTGCAGCAGGGTCAGCGCGTCGCGCACCGGCGTGCGGCTGACGCCGAAGGACTCGGCCAGGGTTTCCTCGGAGATCATCTGGCCGAGCGCGAATTCCCCGTCAATAATCGCCTGCCGCACGCGCTGGGCGACGATTTCGGTCAGCGACTTGGGCATCTCGATATCAAATTTCTGGGCCATGGGGGTCAGATTCCTCAATGTGGCATGTGGGCAAGGGGGGGCTGGGGAGCCGCAAGCCTGCATTGTAGTTTTTATAAGGCGTAAGGTTCCGTATGCAAGGTACAGCAGAGGCGTGGAGCGTAGATTGGTCGCAGCCCTGGCTGCAGCCCTTGCGCGCGCTGGGCGAGCCCGCCACGCTGCGCCTGCAGCAAGGCCAGTCCGTCGCCGCCACCCTGCATGCCGCCGGCAGTGCCCCGGTGCGCTTTGTGCCGCAAGCTGACCTGCCGCCCGGCGAGCCCTACGAGCGCTTCATCCACCAGACCCGCTGCGTGCCCACCCGCGACAACCTGCACGACTTCTTCAACGGCCTGTGCTGGCTGCAGTTTCCGCAGACCAAGAGCCGGCTGAACCAGCTGCAGGCCGCTGAGATCGCCGCCGCCGGCGTGCAGCCCTTGCGCGGCCCGGTGCGCGACGCGCTGACGGTGTTCGACGAAAACGCCGCCTTCCTGATCGCCCCGTCGCCGCTGTGGGACGCGCTGCGGGCGCGCGACTGGCAGCGGCTGTTCGTCACGCTGCGACCGCTGTGGGCGCAAGCCCAGCTGGTGCTGTTCGGCCATGCACTGCTGGAGAAGCTGGTTTGTCCAAGAAAAGCGATCGTAGCGCACGTATACTGTGCGCCAACAGCTATATATTCCGTAGCAAGCCTGGATGCGGAAGTGGCAGCCCAGCTCAGCGCGGCCGGCCTGGCCGGCAAGCCTTTTGCGCCCTTGCCGGTGCTGGGTGTGCCGGGCTGGTGGGCCGAGAATACCGAGCCGTCGTTTTACGCTGACGCCGAAGTTTTTCGGCCGCCGCGGCAAATCGCTTGAACTGTGGCCCGCCATCCGCATCTATCCTCCAGTTATTCCCACGGAGAACCTATGAAACGCATTCTTTTATTCATCCTGACCAACGTCCTGGTGGTCGCGGTGCTGGGCGTCGTCGCCAGCCTGCTGGGGGTGAACCGCTACCTCACGCCGAACGGGCTGAACCTGGGCTCGCTGCTCGGCTTCGCCCTCATCATGGGCTTTGGCGGCGCCATCATTTCGCTGCTGATCAGCAAGCCCATGGCCAAGTGGACCTCGGGTGTGCGCATCATCGAGCAGCCGCAGAACGCCGACGAAGCCTGGATCGTCGACACCGTGCGCCGCCTGGCCGACAAGGCCCAGATCGGCATGCCCGAAGTCGGTATTTTTGAAGGCGATCCCAACGCCTTTGCCACTGGCGCCTTCAAGAACTCGGCCCTGGTCGCCGTCTCCACCGGCCTGCTGCAAAGCATGACCCATGAAGAGATCGAAGCCGTGCTGGGCCACGAAATCGCCCACGTGGCGAATGGCGACATGGTCACCATGACCCTGATCCAGGGCGTGATGAACACCTTTGTGGTGTTCCTGAGCCGTGTCATCGGCTATGCGGTGGACAGCTTCTTGCGCAAGGGCGACGACCGCAGCTCCGGCCCCGGCATCGGCTACTACGTCAGCACCATCGTGCTGGACATCGTGCTGGGCTTTGCCGCCGCGATGGTGGTCGCCTGGTTCTCGCGCCACCGCGAATACCGGGCCGACGCCGGTGCGGCCCAACTGATGGGCCGCAAGCAGCCGATGATCAACGCCCTGGCCCGCCTGGGCGGGGTGCACACCGGCGAGCTGCCGAAGAGCGTGGCCGCCTTCGGCATTGCCGGCGGCATTGGCCAGCTGTTCTCGACCCATCCCCCGATCGAACAACGTATCGCCGCGCTGCAAAATGCCCAGTCCTGAGTTGCGCTTCCAGTGGGCGCGGCTGGATGATTTGAGCGCCAGGGACCTGCATGCCGCGCTGCAGCTGCGTTCGGCGGTTTTCGTGGTCGAGCAGAACTGCGTCTACCACGACGTGGACGACTACGATCTGCAATGCTGGCATCTGCTGGCCTGGTCGGGTAAGCAACTGGCTGCCTACCTGCGCGTCACCGACCCCGGCAGCAAGTACCCCGAGCCCTCGCTGGGCCGGGTGCTCAGTGCGCCGGCCTTTCGTGGCCAAGGCCTGGGCCTGCAGCTGCTGACCGAAGCTCTGCAGCGCTGTGCCACCACCTGGCCCGGCCAGGCGAACCGCATCAGCGCCCAGCACTACCTGTTGAAGTTCTACCAGGGCTTCGGCTTTGTGCCGTTGGGTGAGGTCTACCTGGAAGACGATATGCCCCATATAGAGATGCTGCGCCCTGCGGCTTGATGCTGCAGCAAAGCGACAGACAAAAAAATACCCCGCCGATGCGGGGTATTTTTTGGGGTTGGAAACGGCTGGATCAGGTCGCCTTCTTCTTGCGTGCTGCCGCCAAGCCGGCCAGCGCCACGCCGAACAAGGCCAGCGAGCCGGGTTCAGGCACGTTGTTGGTGTCGGAGGCCAGGCTGCTGACGCGGAACACGTAGTTGGTGTACTGGGCGCCTATTGCGTTGTCGTCGGTATAGGCCGAGATGGCGCTGTTGGCGCCGCCGGGCGCGTTATAGCCAGGCGCACCGAGATCCAACTTAAAGTCTTCATTGAAAGTGGTCCCACCACCAATACCCCAAATCGTGTACCAGGCCAGGTGGTTGATGTTCAAAATGTTCGACGAAATGGTGGAGATGTCGTAGTCGCTGGCAACGCCGCCAAACAGCAGTGCGGCGGCTTCGGTGGCCGAGTACACGGTGGGATTGGTGGTCCAGTTAGGGCCTGCATCTACCCGGTAGCTGCCAACGTAAACGGGCGTGGCTTGGGACAGGGTGGCGGTGGCCAACAGGGCGAGAGTAGCGAATGCTTTTTTGAACATGGTAAAACGGTTTTGTAACTAAAAATAACTTCTTGTTACTTAAAGCACATGTTGGGCCAAATGCAATATAACTTTATTTATCAATAAGTTATTTGTATTTTCAGAGTTTTGGCGAAGAGTTTTGTAAGCAAAATCGACGTGCGATTTGTCACACTTTGCCGTTCACCCTTAGGGCCTACTCCGTCAGCAACCGCACCCGCACACTCTTGCCCTTGATCTTGCCGGCGTTCAGTTTGCGCTCGGCTTCATGGGCGATGCGGCGGTCTACTGCCACGTAGGTCGAGTATTCGTTCACATTGATCTTGCCGATCTGCTCGCGGGTGTAGCCGGCGTCGCCGGTCAGCGCGCCCAGCACGTCGCCGGCGCGGATCTTTTCCTTGCGGCCGCCGGTGATCTGCAGCGTCATCATCGGTGGGCGCAGCGGCTCCTTGCTGGTCGGGGTCAGCTCGTCCAGCTTGTGCCATTCGGACTCGCGGCCCTGCAGCACCTCGATCTTGCCGACGAAGCCCATTTCGTTCATCGACGCCAGGTTTAGCGCCAGGCCTTCCGCACCCGCACGGCCGGTGCGGCCGATGCGGTGGATGTGGACTTCCGAGTCCGGCGTCACGTCGACGTTGATCACGGCGGCCAGGTCGGCGATGTCCAGCCCGCGCGCCGCCACGTCGGTGGCTACCAGCACGCTGCAGCTGCGGTTCGCAAACTGCACCAGCACCTGGTCGCGCTCGCGCTGCTCCAGCTCGCCGTACAGCGCCAGCGCGCTGAAGCCTTGGGCTTGCAGTTCCTCTACCAGCGCGCGGCACTGCACTTTGGTGTTGCAGAAGGCCAGCGTGCTCTCGGGGCGGAAGTGGTTCAGCAACTTGCCCACGGTGGCCAGGCGCTCGGATTTTTCCACCTGGTACCAGCGCTGCGAAATTTTGGTGGCCGCGTGCTGGGCCTGCACGATGATGGTCTTGGGCGTGCGCATGAACTGCTGGCTCAGCTTTTCGATGCCTTCAGGGTAGGTGGCAGAGAACAGCAGGGTCTGGCGCTCTTTCGGGCACTGCTTGATGACGGTCGCCATGTCCTCGAAGAAGCCCATGTCCAGCATGCGGTCGGCCTCGTCCAGCACCAGGGTGTTGAGTGCCGACAGGTCCAGGTTGCCGCGCTCCAGATGGTCCATGATGCGGCCGGGCGTGCCGACCACGATGTGGGCGCCATGCTCCAGGCTGGCATTCTGGCCGCGCAGCGCCACGCCGCCGCATAGGGTCACGACCTTGATGTTTTCTTCGGCGCGGGCCAGGCGGCGGATCTCGGTGCTCACCTGGTCAGCCAGTTCGCGCGTCGGGCACAGCACCATGGCCTGGATGGCGAAGCGGCGCGGGTTCAGGTTGGCCAGCAGGGCCAGGGCGAAGGCGGCGGTCTTACCGCTGCCGGTCATGGCCTGGGCGATCAGATCCTGGCCCAGCAAGGCCAGCGGCAGGCTGGCCGCCTGGATCGCCGTCATCTGTAAATAACCCAGCTGCGTGAGGTTGGCCAGCATGGCGGGGGCCAGCGGCAGGCTGCTGAAATCGGTGGCAGCTGGGGTTTTGTTCGGTGTAGTCATGCCCCGATTATCGGTGGCGGGCCCTGGCAGGCCTTTTGCATGCCTGTGGGTGGCCATGTGTAAGCGCCGGGTAAAAGCCGGTCGTTGGCTACCAGTTGGGCCGCATTAGGCTGCTAATTAATGCCTTGGACGTGAAAAATATCATCCACAATGTGGGTTACCTCCCCGCAATCGCCCGCAATCCCCATGGAACTGCAATACCAACTCAAAGGCGGCAGCTACTACCTGTACGACATGGACACGCCTCCGAGCGCGGTCACGGGCGAGCGTCGGTTCCGTTTGAAGACTGACACGGTGGCGATAGCTTTTGACGTCAGCACTGGCGAACTGCACCAGCACGGCAACCCGGTGCGCATCCAGTCCTGGGCCATGGGCGCGCGGCGCCGGCTGCGGGCTGCCGGTGCGCAGGACTACGCAAACGACATCGTCGTCGTCTCCGGCCCGCTGCCGGTCGACGAGCTGAACAAATGCCTGGGCATAGAAGGCTATTGCTGCCGGATGTTCAAGCGCCTGGCCAGCCTGCCGCACGGCAAGTTCAACACCAAGCCCTACACCTACAAACCAACCGGCCGCCCCCAGGCAGCCTAGCCGGTCCGCCTGCAACGGGCGTTAGAAATCCACCAGGCTCAAGCCCACGCTCAACACGGTGCGCCGGTGGTTGTAGTCGATCAGGCTGTCGCCGTAGCCGCTGAACAGCTGGGTGTGCAGGCGCAGGCCGCTCTTGCGGCCGTCGCCGTCCAGCGATTTCAGCCATTCCAGCCGTACCGAACCACGGTTGTTGCTGCGCAGCGAATGGCGCACCGTGGTGACCAGGGTGTTGTCCTTGTTGACGTTCCAGGCGGCCAGCAGCTCGCCGCGGCCGATGAAGTCGCTGATGTCGGGGTTGTCGTCGTTGCCGTTGCTCTCGGGCAGGCGTTTCCAGACGCGCGCCTGCAGCTGCCAGCGGTCGCCTAGCTCCAGCCCGGCCATGCCGTAGACGCGGTTCCAGCTGCGCGACAGCGGCAGGCTTTGGCCGTTCGACTGGTGCACCAGGCCGGCGCCGCTGTAGCGCAGCTTCCAGCCGCCGGGCAGGGCCACGGTGCTGGGGTAGACGTAGACCAGCTCGGGCTCGTGGTCGGTGCTGCGGAACGGCCGCGACAGCGAGGGCGTGAACAGCTGCCAATACGACTGCTGGGTGTAGCCAAACCACAGCGAATCGCTGAGGCCGCTGGCGCGGTCGGTCAGCATGCCCTGGGCGATCTTGGTCCGCACCGACACCTGGATGCGGTTTTCCACCCGCTTGTAGGCGGTGGCCGAGGTGGCTGTGTGGCCGGCGCTGGGCGAGCTGGGTTGTTCGTTGACGTTGTCGGCGGTCACCACCGACAGGCTGATCGGGCGGTAGCCGCGGATGTTGAAGGTGCCGCAGTCGCTGCCGGTTTCCAACTCCCAGAAGCGCGAGAACTCGGAATAGCGCGTGTCCTTGCAGCCCTGGTCGGCGGCAATCGCCAGCGCCACGGCCACCGGCTGGGGCGGAATCTCGGGCAGGGCGGCGCTGGCGGTGGCCAGTACCGGCACGGCCGGCGGCGGGGGCGCGCTCTGCTGCTGGGCCAGCTCGTCGAAGCAGGCGAGTCGGGCTTCGCGGTCGTTCACCAGCCGCGCGCAGGACAGCCAGGGCACGGCGCCGGCCGCGCTGCCGGTGGCCGCCGGCGTGGCGGGCGCCACGATGGTGCTGGAGGTGATGGGCGCCGACTGCGCCTGCGCGCCGCCGCCCATGGCCGCCAGCAGCAGGCCCAGCGTGAAACTGCCGGCTGCCGGCTTCATTGCCAGCCGCCCTGTCTGCGCAGCACAAAGGGGTGCGTCTGGTCGTTGAGTGCGTTGGTCCATATTCCCTTGATTTCCTTGCCGCAGGATGCGGCTACCAGCTGGCCGGACCAGGTGGCGCTGATGCGCACCCCGTCGTCCGATTCTTCCAAATTGAACTCGCCGTCCTGCACATCGCCGGCCAGCAGCGCCGGTTTAGCGGCCGCTCCCTTGGGCGTTTTGGGCGCCTTGGGGTCAACGGGCAGGGCACGGTTGATGCTGCCCACGAGGCTGTCGTCCTGGTCAGGGTCTTTCAGAAACTGCACGCTGGCCGGGCCGGGCTCGCCGTCGATCTGGGCCAGCCACTGGCCGTACAAATGCGCGTTGCTCAGTGTGTTGACGGCCGGGCAGCTGGCGGGTGGATTTACAAGATTTTGGCCTGTGGCGCAGGTAGATATTGCGCAGGCAGCTATAAAAAAAGTAGCGATCCAGGTCTTCATGGTTGTTGGGCGGCCAGGGCGGCGGCCGCGTTGTCTTGCGACTTCTTGGCGAATTCGGCGCGCAGCGCACGCAGCTTCTCGCGCGGGTCTTCTTTCACAGTGGCCTGGTCCAGCCCCATTTCCTTGATGAAGCGGCTGGGCTGGGCGGAGACCATCTCGCGGCCCTTTTTCTTCTTCTTGGTCCAGCTCACGGCCAGGCTGCGCTGGGCGCGGGTGATGCCCACGTACATCAGGCGGCGCTCTTCCTGCAGCCGCTGGGTGATGTCGTCGCTGACTACCTGCTGGCGGCCCTCGTCGTCGTCCAGCTTGAAGGGCAGCATGCCTTCGGTCACGCCGGCCAGGATCACATGCGGCCACTCCAGCCCCTTGGACGCGTGCAGGGTGGACAGGGTGACCACGTCCGCATCCTTCTCGCGCTGGTTGATGGTGGACAGCAGGGCGATGGTCTGCGCCACTTCGAGCAGGCTCTTGGTTTCGCGCACCGTCGTTGTGCCCGAATCCTCGTCGGTCTGGCCGCCGGCACGCGCCGCCATCCAGTCGCAGAACTCCAGCACATTGGTCCAGCGCGCGGCGGCGACTTTCTCGCTGTCCTCGCCGTCGTACAAATGCTTTTCGTAGTCGATGTCCTTCAGCCACTGCAGCATGAAGGCCAGCGAGTCTTCGGCGCCCACGGTGCGGCGCGCCTGGTATTCCAGGTCGGTCACATAGCGGCCAAACTCGTGCAGGCCGTCCATGGCCTTGGCCGGCAGCAGCGCGCCCAGCGAGGAGGTGAACAGCGACTCGAACAGGCTCAGCTTGTACTGGGTGGCGAACTCGCCCAGCTTGCCCAGCGTCTGGTGGCCGATGCCGCGCTTGGGCGTGGTGATGCAGCGCAAGAACGCCGGGTCGTCGTCGTGGTTGATCCACAGGCGGAACCAGGCGCACAAGTCCTTGATCTCGGCCCGGTCGAAGAAGCCGGTGCCGCCCGACACCTTGTACGGAATCGCCGCCTTGCGCAGCGCTTTTTCAAACGGCTTGGCCTGGTGATTCGCGCGGTACAGGATGGCGAAGTGGCGG
Source organism: Rhodoferax sp. OV413 (assembly GCF_900104385.1). Taxonomy (GTDB): domain Bacteria; phylum Pseudomonadota; class Gammaproteobacteria; order Burkholderiales; family Burkholderiaceae_C; genus Rhodoferax_B. Next base: position 270,194 of record NZ_FNJA01000006.1, read on the forward strand.
AACTCCTGGTACTGCGGCCCCTGGGTCACGGCGGCGCCGGCGCGCAGGCTCTGGATGCGGGCCACGGCGCGCTCGGCCTCGTGCTCTTCGTTGTCGGCGTCCACCACCCGTACCGGCTCGCCTTCGCCCAGTTCGCTGAACAGGGTCTTGGGGTACAGCTTGGGGTTGGGGCCGATCACGTTGTTGGCGGCGCGCAGGATGGCGCTGGTGGAGCGGTAGTTTTGCTCCAGCGTGATCACCTTCAGCTGCGGAAAGTCCACCGGCAGCTTCTTCAGGTTGTCCAGGGTGGCGCCGCGCCAGCCGTAGATAGACTGGTCGTCATCGCCCACGGCGGTAAAGCGGGCCGCATCGCCCACCAGGTACTTGAGCACGTCGTACTGGGTGGCGTTGGTGTCCTGGTATTCGTCGACTAGCACATGGCCCAGCACGCTCTGCCACTTGGTGCGCACTTCCTCGTGGTCGCGCAGCAGGCGCAGCGGCAGGCTGATCAGGTCGTCAAAGTCCACGCTCTGGTAGGCCGTCAGCCGCTCTTCGTACAGCGCCATTACGCGGGCGGTGATGGCCTCGTTGTCGTCCGCCGCCTGGGCCGCGGCCTGCTCGGCGTTCAGCCCCATGTTCTTCCACTTGCTGATGGTCCACTGCCAGGTGCGGGCGGTGGCCACGTCGGTGCTGCCGCCGGCGTCTTTCAGGATGCTGGTCACGTCGTCGGCGTCCAGAATGCTGAACTGCGGCTTCAGGCCGACGCGGTGGCCGTCTTCGCGCACCATGCGCACGCCCAAAGCGTGGAAGGTGCAGATCACCACGTCTTTGGCGTCGCGGCCGATCAGCGCCTTGGCCCGCTCGCGCATTTCCATCGCCGCCTTGTTGGTAAAGGTGATGGCGGCAATCCGCTTCGGCGCCAGGCCCGACTGGATCAGCCGGCCGATCTTGTGCGTGATCACCCGCGTCTTGCCCGAACCCGCGCCCGCCAGCACCAGGCAAGGCCCGTGCAGGTAGTTCACAGCCTCTTGCTGGGCGGGGTTCATTCCGGCGGACATGGTGTGGGGGGATGCTTTAGACAAAATTTCGGATCATACAGAGCCACCATGCCCGGCTGGTAAACCGGGGCTATTTCTTATGGTGAAATTGGTAGTTTGCGCAGGTAATATCAGCGCAGGCAGCTATTAATTAAATAGCGTTATCGCGGTTTGGCGAAGCCAGCGTCGATCCAGGCCAGGGCGCTGCTGCGGTTCAGCTTGAAGCTGGGGGCCACCCGTACCTCGGCCAGCGTGTCGCCGCCCGCGTCTTCGGCGCTCAGGGTGGCGCTGGGGTTGTCTTCGTCGGGCACGATGTCCAGCCGCACGGTGATGCTGCCGGCTGCGGCGGCCACGGTGATGCTTTGGTGCAGGCTGGCGTGCAGCTGCTGCTCGTGCCGGCGCACGAACTCGTTGGCCGTCTTCACCAGGGTGCTGAAGGCGTTGCCGTCCAGCGGCTTGGGGTTCTTCTTGTCGCGGCCCATGGTCCAGGGGCCTACCAGCGCGGGCTCGGGCTCGCCGTCTTTCAGCATGGCCACGGCCCAGCCGTCGTCGTCTTCGTTCTTGATGACCTGGGCGGTCCAGCCGTCGCCGGTCCACAGCCGGGGTTCCTGGATTTTCTCGGGGGCTTCGTCGTGCGGGGTGTCGTTAGGCATGGGAAATTTTAAACGCCGCCCCTGCGCGCGCCCGGTTGCCAGGCCAGCCCCAGCAGCGCCAGCACGCAAAAACCCGCCCCGGCATAAAACGTAGCGGCCGCGCCCCAGCCGTCCCACAGCAGGCCTGCCAGCACACTGGCCAGCAGCATCGCCAGGCCGCTGACCAGGTTGAACAGGCCAAACGCCGTGCCGCGCAGCGCGGGCGGCGCGGTGGCCGCCACCATGGTGGCCAGCAGGCCCTGGGTGATGCCCATGTGCACGCCCCACAGCGCCACCCCGGCCAGCACCACGCCCCAGTGGCTGCTGTAGGCCAGCACCAGGTCGGCGGCCACCAGCACCAGCAGGCCGATGGCCAGCAGCGGCTTGTGCCCCATGCGGTCCGACAGCTGGCCGAACGGATAGGCCGACGCGGCGTACACCAGGTTCATTGCCACCATCACCAGCGGCACCAGGGCCAGCGGCATGCCGCCCTGCTGGGCCCGCAGCACCAAGAAAGCCTCGCTGAAGCGCGCCAGCGTGAACACCGCGCCCAGGCCCACCACCCACCAGTAGGCGGGGCTGAGCTGGCGCAGGTTCTCGCGGCGGATCGGGTTGCTGCGCTTGGCGCCGGGCTGGGGCGCCGGCTCCTGCAGGCCAAAGAACAGCAGTGCCACGGCCAGCAGGCCGGGCACTACCGCCACCCAGAACACCGCCCGGAAGTCATTCGCCCACAACAGCATCAGCCCCACGGCCAGCAGCGGGCCGATGAAGGCGCCCACCGTGTCCAACGACTGGCGCAGGCCAAACGCCGCGCCGCGCAGATGCGCCGGTGCGATGTCGGCCACCAGCGCATCGCGCGGCGCGCCGCGGATGCCTTTGCCCACGCGGTCCAGCAGCCGGGCGGTCAGCACCAGGCCCATGCCGGGGGCGATGGCAAACAGCGGCTTGGTCAGCGCGCCCAGGCCGTAGCCCAGCAGCGCCAGGCCTTTGCGCCGGCCCAGGTAGTCGCTCAGCGTGCCCGAGAACACCTTGACGATCAGCGCCGTGGACTCGGCCAGCCCTTCGATGATGCCCACCGTCAAGGCACTGGTGCCCAGCACCGTCACCATGAACAGCGGCAGCAGGCTGTGCACCATCTCCGACGAGATGTCCATCAGCAGGCTCACAAAGCCCAGCACCCAGATGCCGCGCGGCAGCTGGCCCAGGGGGCTGGGTGGCTGGTTCATGCGGTGGACTTAGAACCAAATCGGCCGTTGGCGCAGGTACTACCAGCGCAGGTAGCTACGTTTTGCATAGCATTCAGGCTTTGGCACCCGCGGGCGGCTGGCGCAGCTGGGCCAGGGCCGATGCCTGCTGCAGCTCGCGCGCCATGGATGTGGCCAGGGTTAGCCGGCGCAGCAGCCAGGGAGTCAGGTCGTCGGCCAGTAGCGGGTCGGGTTTGGGCAGAAACGGTTGGCCGACGATGGTGGGGGCATCGGCGGGCGCCGGTGTGTCCTTGGGCGCGGCCGTGGCCGCCAGCTCCTGGGCGATTTGCCGCGCCGCCTCTTGCAGCGCCGGCGTGGCCACCGCCATGTCCAGCTGGGCGCGGCGTAGCAGCAGCAGCGACTTCACCGCGGTTAGCTGGGCCAGCAGCTGGTAGCTGCGCGCCTGCACCGCCTCCAGCGGCGCCAGCGCCGGCCGCACCTCGCTGGGCTCGGCCAGGCTGCGCTGGGTGGCCAGGGTCAGGGCCGACAGGCTGTCGTAGGCCTCGCGGCGCGCCAGCCGCCAGGGCAAATCCGATGTCTGCGCGGGCTCGCCCAGCGCCAGCGCCAGCTTGGCGTGCTGCAGCTGGGCCTGTTGGCTGCGCCGCACCAGGCCCGGCAGCTGGCTGCGTTCCCAGGCCGGCAGCACATAGCTGAACAGCCAGGCCAGGGCCGCGCCCAGCAAGGTGTCGGCCAGCCGCTCGCCCACCGCAAAGGTGGGGGCCGCGCCCACCAGCAGGATGTGCGCTTGCAGCAGCCCGGCCAGGGTGGCGAAGATGGTGGTGTACAGGTAGCGGCGCAGCGCAAACGCATGGGCCAGCCCCATGCCCAGCGCAATCACCAGGAACAGCGTGCGCGCCCCGGGGTGGGTGGCCAGCAGCGCCATCACCAGCAGGCAGCCCAGCACCGTGCCGGCCACCCGCGCGTCGCGCCGCTGCAGGGTCTGCGCCAGATTGCCGCGCATCACCACCACGATGGTGGTCAATATCCAGTACTTGTGCGCCGCCCACGGCAGGTGCAGCGACACGATGTAGCCCACGCCCACCGCCAGCGTGGCGCGCAGCGCGTAGCGCAGGGTGGGGGCGCGCCAGGTCAGCTGGCCCAGCAGCGGCGCAATCGCCCAGCGTGTGGGGCTGACGAACAGCTGCCACTGGGTGCGCACCGCCGCCAGCTCGGGCGCCGCATCGCCGCGCGCCAGGGCGGCCAGGTGCATGGCCTCGTCGTTGATGTGACCTATGCGGTCGGCCATGTTGTGCAGCAGCGCCATCGCGTCCGGCGTGCCGGTGGTCAGCGGGCCGGGCACCAGCATGGCCGGGTCGGGCCGCGGCGGCAGCACACCGGCCAGCGCGGTGCGCAGGTCGGCAATCGGCGCAATCGCCTGCATGCTGCGGCCCAGCAGCATCGACAGGCTGAGCGCCTCCAGCTGCTGGGCGGTGGTGTTCAGCACCTGCTGCAGCGCCGGCAGGGTGGCCGTGCTGCCCTCATGCTTGAGCAAGGTGTCCAGATCCAGGTCGCAGGCCAGCTGGTGGTCGCGCGCCTCCAGCAGGCCCAGCAGCATGGCCGCCAGCCGGGTGCGGGCTGGCGTGGTGGGCGATTCGAGCACCACGTCGCGGGTGTTCTGCAGGTGGTCGGCCAGCGTGGCCTGTTGCTCCAGCATGCGGGCCAACAGAGATTGCGGATCGGCGTTGGGCGCAAAGCGCTGCGCCTGGGTGCGCAGAATCTGCGCAAAGCTGTGCAGGCACTCGGCCAGCAGCTGGGTACGGAAGCGGGTGTTCAGCCAGTGGGTGGTCAGCACGCCCCACACCAGGTACAGCGCCGCCCCCAGCGCAAACCAGCCCCCGTGTTCCAGGATCTGCTCCAGCGCACCCACCGGCGGCGCGGCCATGGAAAACAGCATCGAGAACAGCAGCGAAAACGTCAACGGCCCGCCGCGCTTGCCCCAGGCCATCAGCATCACCGCCAAGAAGGTGCCGGCCACCAGCACCACGCCCAGCAGCAACACGTCTTCGCGCACTAGCTGTACCAGCATGAACAGCGGCGTGCCCAGCAGCGGCGCCGGCAGCATCTGCATGATCTTGCGGCGCCGCGGCGCCGGCACGTCCGGCAGGCTGGTAACCATCACCCCCACCGCCGCACTCGACGCCCCGGCCAGCCCGGCCGATTCAAAGATCAGCAACATGATCACCACCAGCCCCAAGGTCACGCTCAGACCGTTGGTCACGTAGTGGCTGAGGGCGATGCGCAAGAAGCGGTCGCCGCGGGCGAATAGGCGGTCGGCGAGGGTGGGCTTGGCGGGGGCTCGGGGGCGTGCTGGGGGCATGCGGGGCAATTTAGCAGAGTTGGTTTTAGTCTTAGCCGTCAAGTTCTACGGCTGGCGTGCTTCATACATATGGGGGACTAACGCGGTCGGTGCGAGTCATTTTTGCTGCTTTGCCATGCATCATGCGGCGGACGTTGCAATTAGAAACACTTGGGGCTAATGGCGTGATAGCTGCATTGATTCCGGCGCTGAGTTCCTGTGCGTCGCGGATGCCCTTTGAGAGCGGTGGTTAGTCGGAAGTTCGACTATTAAATTTAACAAGAAGGCGGACGTACTTATGGTAGTTTTAGGTGTAATTTTAAAGAGCAATATTGCGCGACTCGTTGCTCTGTCTGGAACTAGAAATCAACACCTTGCGGTTCGGAGCAAGGTAAATAAACTCGAAATTCCTAAAAATCCGACGCGTGATGATGTCGAGTCTTTTGTGCAGGCTTTTAAGTCGTTCTGCGCCGTTAACGTCATTGACTGCATCGTAGTAAATCGTCGCGCGAGTGCCGGTCAAGGGGCCGGTAGTGCATCAACATTTTTAACCGAAGGTGTATTGCTTGCGGCCTCGCCGTGTACCGTTGAGTTTGTCCATCCCGCAACAATTAAAGCCACGGATAGAAAACAAGGTGGACTTAAGACCTGTCGGCCGGAAACTGTTGATCTTGGACTTGCCTACGACTTAGCCTTCGAACGTCTTCCTGCATAACTATGGCGATTGATATTTCTGCGCTGCCCGCAGAGGCACATGAAGCGTTGAAAAGATTTCCGGAGTTTGAACCACACCAGTTCAATGACTCAGGTGCGAATGGGTACGTATTGTTGGGAAGGCATAACGTACTGCAACGGGACGTTGCACTGAAGATTTATTTCCATGCCCCGAATGAGATGGAGCAAGAGCCTGCCCTCATTGCCGCAATTAATCATGAAAACGTTATGAAGGTCCTCGACGCGAGGAACTTAATGCATGGCTGCTCATTTTTTATGACACCGTATGCAAATTATGGAGACCTGAGTTCATATATCCAAGAGCGTCCAATTCCCATTCGATTAGCGCTCCGACTCCTGCGACAACTGCTCTCCGGCCTTACGGCACTTCATTCAGAGCCTCTACGGCTTGTTCACAGAGACATTAAGCCGCAAAACCTTTTGATCCACGATGACACCTTATTAATTGCAGATTTCGGCTCGGTGCGTCGAATGGCCGCAGGTGCTAATGTCGTACCGGCATCAAAACATAGTGTCCTCTATAGGCCGCCAGAAGCATTTGGTGACCAAGGACGTTTTAACTTTTCATCAGACTGCTATCAAGCAGGTCTTATTGGGTACTTACTATTTGGCGGACAGTTGAGTGAGCTCCTTACAGAGCACCTCAAAACTGCACAGATTAAGAAGCTTGAGGGGCTACGGTACGACAATGTTTCTTATGCTGATGAGTGCCTGTTCGTGGATGATTGCTTACGTGACCGGATTCAAAGAGGTATGTTGTTAGATTGGACGAAGATCCCTGCATACGTGCCGCGCAAGCTTGTCAGGTCTTTGCGGCGAGCAACCTCGATTGACGGAAGATACCGAGACGTCAGCGAGTTCTTGGCGGAGTTAGCCGCTGTGGGACCGTTGCCGGACTGGATAGTAGAAGGACCGCAGGCATGGACGCTTAGAGACTGGAAGAAGCAAGACTATTGCCTAGTTGCAGAGAATGGGAACGTGATCGTTAAGAAGAGTCGCTCGGGGGCAGCAAAGTTCTCCACCGACCATGCGTTATCCGGAGGCAGTTGGAGTGATGTCTTTAAACGTGTGGCAGAAAAGCTTGGTTTGCCATAAGTTAAATATCACGACATTGGTTTATTTAGTGTGGCAACGTGCATAGGTGATTGACGAGGTGCCGTCCGGCGGGCCGGCCACGCACAGCAACGGGAACACAACCACGGACCCCAAGCGGGACCATGCGCTTTACGCCCAAGGCATGACGCTACTTATTCAATAGCTGCTTGCGCATATTCCACAGGAGCTACACGCCAATTGGGCTCACAAAACTAGCGCTTACATGCCCCTCGCGCTGACGGCAAATATCAAGGGCTTTCTCCACGCCCCAACTTTGCCAGCAGCTCTGCCATGCGCTTCTGCCGGGTTTCCGGCCGCTTGGCGCTGTGCAGCCGGTGGTAAATGGTGAACTGGCTCTGGCGTTTGAGCGTGGCGTAGAAAGCGTGGGCAGCGGGGTCTTGTTGCAGCGCCGCCAAAAAATCTTCGGGCATCACCATGGTGGCGCTGCCGGCGTAGGCTGTGGCCCAGCGCCCATCGCTGCGCGCGGCCTCTACATGCGCCAGACCAGCGGCTTGCATGCGCCCTTGCTCTATCAGCCGCTCGGCATGCTGCACGTTTTTCTGCGACCAGTTGGAGCGCGCGCGGCGTGGCGTCAGGCGTTGCAGAAACGAGGTGTCGTCCAGGGCGTTGCGCAGCCCGTCGATCCAGCCCCATGTGATGGCGGCCACCACGCAATCGTCCCAGGTGACGGAGGGCTGGCCGGTGGCCTTTTTGAAGATGCGCACCCACAGCTCAGTCTCGCTGGCGTGGTTCACCTGCAGCCAGGCGTGGAGCTGCTCGGGCGTTTTAAAGCTGTGGTGTGCTGGTTTGCTCATGATTTGATAGCTGCTAGCGCAGATTTCACCTGCGCTAGCAGCCTATTTGGCATACAGGCTACGGTGTGGGCGGCGGGCTAGCTGCCTGCTGCTGCGCAGCTGCTTTTTGCACTTCTTCCCATTGGTGTTTGGGAATATGGCCTGTCAGGCGTTCGAGCACCAAGTCCATGACTTCGTCGGTCACATCATGTGCCAGGAAGGGGATGACGTCTGCCGTAAGGTCGCCGCCCAGTCCCACCAGGCGCTCTGCGGCGGACACGCAGTGGCCGTAGTGGATGACGGGGTCCGCCTTGCCGTGGATGAAATGCAGCGTGGTCTTCTCGGGTGCGCTGCTGGGCAGCTGCGCATAGCGGCTGGACAGCACGATGATGCGTGCGGCCAGCGCGGGTTCGACCTGCGCGGCTTCCAGCGCCATGGTGGCGCCCTGTGCAAAGCCAAAGATGGCCGTGGCATCCGACCCTACGCCACTCTGGGTTTGCCAGTAGCGCAGGTTGTGCACAAAGGCGGGCACGGCCTGTGCCACGCGTGTGGCGCGCTGGTCGTCATCGATGTCTTGCGTCGGGAACCACTGGCCGCGCACCTCTGCGTCGGCAGGCTGGGGGGTAGCCCCGTCGTAGCGGTACGGCGCCTGCACGCTGACGATGAAAGCATGGGGGAAATGCGCGGCCAGGCGCCGCCCCAGGGGCTCCATGTGCCGTGCACTGCCGCCCTCGCCGTGGTGTAGCACCATGAGTTGCTGGGCCTGCAGGGCGGGTTGCTGGATGACGATGGAGTCTGACACGAAGAGTCCTTATGGAAGATGCCTGCATTTTCTGCGGCAATGGCCTTGAGGTAGGCAATGGAGTCCTTTTCCAGCGCTATTTCAGAGCCATGGCCGTATGCGTCAGCTCACCCCAAGTGCTTCCCAAAGAACCGCAGCGCACGGTCCCAGGCCTGTTGCGCCCACACCGGGTCGTACTGCGTGGCCGCAATGCGGCCGGGGCCGACGGCTTCTTCATTGGCGAAGGCGTGGTGGGCTAGGTAGCGGTGGAACTCAAAGTCCACGCCGGCTGCGCCTAGCTTTTCTTCCAGCGCGGCCACGGTGTCGATCTTGAAGAACTGGTCCTGCGTGGCCCAGTGGCCTTGAAGCGGAATCTTGATTTTGCTGGCGTCGATGTATTCCAGCGGCGGGCAGCCGTACCAGACGACGGCGGCGTCCAGCTCGGGGGACTGGGCGGCCAGCAGGGTGAGGGCGCCGCCCATGCAGAAGCCGGTCAGGCCCACCTTGGATGCGCGGGGTTTGAGGAACTGCAGCGCACCGCGGATGTCTTGGCCAGCGGCGTCGCCGAAGTCCAGGCCGGTCATCAGGTGGTGGGCTTCTTCCTCTTCTACCGTGGCTTTGCCGCGGTACAGGTCGGGCACCAGCGCCTGAAAGCCGGCAGCGGCCAGGCGGTCGGCCACGCCCTTGATCTGGTCGTTCAGCCCCCACCATTCCTGGATGACCACAATGGCCGGGGCATTGCTTGCGGCCGGCTCGGCCAGATAGCCCTGCACGGTTTTGCCATCGGGCCGTGCGAAATTCACCATGGTTCCCATCGTTGCTCCTTGTTGGTTGAGAGGGTCAGGGCGGTATTGTGGTCAGAACGCGTGGCAAAGGGCGTTGTGGGGGATTTGGTGTGGGCGCGCAAGGTGCGCACTGCGAGGCTGGGGTGGCCCCTGTTTGCATGCCCGGGGCATGCGTCTTCCACTAACATCCTTATTCCCTAATCGGCCCAATGCAGAAAGGATTTCACCATGGTGTTTCACAAGGCAGGTGCCTCGCTTCTGCACGAAGTGGAAGGCCATCAGCGGCTGTTCATCCATGCCGCGACTGCCGCGGAGGTGCTGCCATGAGTGAGGTGCTTCCTGCAGCTGCGGACGGCTTGCACGCGGAACTGCGTGCGCTCATTGCCAGCAGCCGACAGCGCCTGGCCGGTGCAGTCAATGCCGAACTGACGCGCTTGTATTGGGCAGTGGGGCAGCGGCTGCGGACCGAGGTGTTGGGCGGCGCGGACCGTGCCAAGTACGGTGACCAGTTGATCAACCGTGTGGGGGATCAGTTGGCACAGGAGTTTGGCCGTGGATTTGAAGCCAAAAACCTGCGCCGCATGGTGCAGTTTGCCCAGACTTTTCCTCAGCCCGAGATTGTCGCGACGCTGTCGCGACAATTGAGCTGGAGCCATTTTGTGAACCTGCTGCCGCTCAAAACCGAGCCCGCCCGCCAGTTTTACGCCAGCCAAGCTGCCACTAACACCTGGAGCGTGCGAGAGCTGCGCCACCAGATCGAACGCAAAGCCTACGAGCGCGCGGAGCTTGCCGCATTGCAAGTCCCTCCATCCACTCCGACTGAGCCTGCTTTTGCCTCGCAGACCAACCCCGCCCTCGTCTTCAAAGACCCGTATTTCCTAGACTTCCTGGGCCTGCGCCAGGGCCACGACGAGGCCGATTTGGAAGACGCCATCTTGCGCCAGCTAGAGGCCTTTATTCTGGAGCTGGGCCGGGGCTTTGCGTTTGTGGAACGGCAAAAGCGCATGGTGATCGATGGCGAAGACTTTTACCTGGACCTGCTGTTCTACCACCGCCGCCTGCGCCGGCTGGTGGCGATTGAGCTGAAGCTGGGCCGCTTTAAAGCCGCCCATAAAGGCCAGATGGAGCTGTATTTGAAATGGCTGGACAAGCATGAACGCGAGCCAGGCGAAGAGGCGCCCATCGGCCTCATCCTGTGCGCCGAATCCAGCCGCGAGCAAGTGGAGCTGCTGCAAATGCACAAAGACGGCATCACCGTGGCCGAATACTGGACCGAACTACCACCCAAGGCCGAGCTGGAGCAGCACCTGCACCAGGCTCTGCTGGAAGCGCGCGAGCGGCTGGCGCGGCGCGGGGTGTTGATGGAGGGGGGCGAGGATGCGTGAGTTGCCCATGGTGCCGGCTGAGGCAGCGGTACACCGGCCTGCGGCGTGATTTGCTAGTGTTTTGATAGCTTCTTGCGCAGACAATACCTGCGCAGAGGGCGGATTTTGTTGTGCGCACCATGCATGCGTTCAGTCGTGTCCGGCTGCGTTAACCGCCGCACCGGCCATCTACGGAGCCAACACGCGGTGCCCCCCGCCCCAGCCCGCGCCGAGCGCCACCGCCGCAGCCCCGACAATGCAGGCCCTGCCGCGCCGCCCACAACGTCCATGCCACTCTCCTTACCCCGCTCCCTCGCCGCCTTGTGCACCTGGGCCGCCTTGTCCACCGCCCTGGCGGCCAAGCCCGCCGACCCGTACCCCCGGCTATCCGACAACACAGCGGCCTCGCAGAACCTGGAGGTGCGCAAGGTGCTGCATGGCGATGTGGAGGGTGTGTTTGCCATACCGCGCACCCGCCAGGTGGTGGCCGTGGCGGGCGGGTATTTGTGGAAGTTCAGCGCGCAGGGAGAGCTGCAGGATTCGATGCGCGAGCCGTCCAACCTGTTCACCTCGGGCGTGGCGTTCACGCCGCTGTTTTACATCGACTGGGTGTTCACCGGCGAGCGGCAGCGCAAGGCCTATGGCCCGCCGTTGAATGGCAATGCGCTGAGTCCCACCGAGCTGTGGGCCACGCTGGACAAGGCCGAGGTGGTGGAGTTTGACAACACCGACACCACGGCCTGGGCCTATATCTGGAAGGCAGGCAAGGCGCAGGTCATGGATATCACCCGCCACCGCGACCAGGTCGACAACTACTGCAACCAGCGCACACACTCGGCCGAAGCGCTGCGCTGGAAAGCCACTTGCCTGAAGGACTACCGCACCCGGCCGCAGGCCTGGAAAGAGGTAGAGCCCGAGCAGTTTGCCGGCTACAGCGACAGCCCGCCGCCGCGCGCGACGGTGGTGGGCTTTGACCGCCGCAAGTACCACCTGGAAGAGGGCCTGGGCGGCCAGCTGTTTGGCGCCACCATTGGCCTGGCGCTGAAGGCCTGGGGCGTGCCGGGCGGGCTGCCCGAGCGATACTGGTTTGGCGACGCGCACACGCAGCTGCACGTGGGCAACGAGGTGGTCCAGTTCAAGACCTTTGTGGCCAAGGCGCGCGGTGACTACCGCTTTTCCGACATGCGCTGGTGGGACCCGGCGCCCAGCATGCCGGGCGCCAGCCCCTGGTTCACCCAGCACATGCGGACCTATATGGAGCGCTCCGGCGAAGCGGCGCTGCTGCCGTATTACGAAAAAGACATTGGCCTGTATGTGGTGCGCCCCAAGGGCACGGGCCAGCCCGCCGCCACGCAGGGCCTGCTGCCCGATTGGCGGCCGGTGTTTGAGGGGCCAGAGACGCGCAACATCGCGGTCACCGGCATGGTGGAGTTTGCGGCGCTGCCACCGGCCCATTACTGGTTGCGCGACCCGGGCAAGAGCAAGCGCTTCGAGGGCATGGGCCCGAAGGTGGAGGTGCGCCCGCTGTGGCCCAAGCTGCGCCAGCTGCCCACGGCGCTGCAGCTGCAGTGGACTACCTCGTACGACCTGGACATCACCATGCTGCGCGTGACGCTGGATGCAGACGAAACCAGCAGCGCCTTCAACCAGCTGCGCAGCAACAAGGCACAGACCACGCCGCTGGAGCTGGTGGTGCAGGTCCCCGATCTGAAAGGCACGCTGGACGGCATGCAGGTGCAGCTGCGCAGTGGCAGCACGCTGCTGCCGCTGACCAAGGCGCGCTTCAGCTATGTGATGAAGCCGCCGGCCGAGAAGGTATCGGACCACGCATTGCGCGGCGTGCTGCAGACCGCCACCGCTGCGGCCAAGCTGCCGGGCGCGGCGGGCTTGCCTGCCTTCTTGAAGCAAGCGCAGACCTTCGCCCAGGACAAGGAGCACGCCGAGGCGCTGGCGCCCAACGTGACAGCGGCCTATGCGGAGCTGATCAACGCCTACAACGGGCAAAAGGACTTCAAGGCGGCGGGCCTGCTGGTGCGGCACTACCTGGCCGAGGTACACCCGCATATCGGCCACTACAGCAAAGACCCCGGCCAGCCCTACAACATCACCGTCATCGCCAGCCAGACGCTGGCCATTTACGCCCAGCTGGCGCCGCAAGACAAAGATCTGGTACCCGCGGTGATGGCCACGCTGATAGGCCCCAAGTTTGACCCGGCCAAGCAGACCAACGGCACGCTGATGTACAACCTGGCCTGCTACTACGCGGTCAGCGGCGACAAAGCCCGCATGCTGGAAGCCATCGCCGTGGCCCGCCGCCTGGGCAAGCCCGTGGCCCAGTTCGAGCAAGACAGCGACTTCAGCGGTTACTGGAAAGACGCCGATTTCTTGCAGGCGCTGGCCTCACGGCCTTAGGCGTAGCACGCCCAGAGACAATACCCCCATGTTCCACACCCCACCCCACGCAGTCTCGCGCCTGCGCAGCACCCGCTTAGCGCGTAGCGCCAAGCCCTTTCTGGCCCGCGGCGGCTCGAAGGTAGAGCGCTGCACGGGTTGCCGCCTGGCACCCAGCCATTGCATGTGCGCGCTGCGCCCGGTGCTGCCCAGTCATCCGAACCAGGCCGGGGTCTGCCTGCTGATGGCCGACATCGAGCCGCTGAAACCCAGCAACACCGGCTGGCTGATTGCCGACGTGGTGGCCGATACCTCGGCCTTTGGCTGGGCCCGCACCGAGGTCGACCCGACCCTGCTGGCCCTGCTGGCCGACCCGCAGTGGCAGCCGTATCTGGTGTTCCCCGGTGAGTTTGTGGCCCCCGAGCGGGTGGTGACGGACCTGTTGCCACCCGTGGCCCACGCCGAGGCCAAGCGCCCGCTGTTCGTGCTGCTGGACGCCACCTGGCCCGAGGCCCGCAAGATGTTCCGCAAAAGCCCGTACCTCGACAAGCTGCCGGTGCTCAGCCTGCAGGCCGACCGCATCTCGCGCTACAAGCTGCGCAGGTCGCGGCGCGACGACCACTTCTGCACCTCCGAGGTGGCCGCCCTCTGCCTGGAGCTGGCCGGCGAGCCGCATGCCGCGCAGACGCTGGAGGCCTATCTGGACGTCTTTACCCACCGCTACCTGCAGGCCAAGCAGCAGCAGCCTGCCGACGTGGACAACGCGGCGCACCAGCGCTTGCAGGGTTTGCGGCAGGGCTGATCCACTATTGTTTTGATAGCCTCCGCTGCAGGATCTATCTGCGCCAGAGCCTGATTTCATGTAAACCCGGTGCCCGAATAGCCCTGCGCCCCGTTATCCCCGCACGCCTGCCTACACTGCACAGCTTCACCACCTTGGAGCCCCCCCATGCTTTTGACAACCCGCCGCACTGCGGCCCTAGCCTTGTGTCTGGCTGCCAACCTGTGTCTGGCCCAGGCGGTGGCGCCGCCGGCGGTCAGCGTGCGGGTGCGCGGTACGGTGCAGAGCGTGGCGCCGGGCTTGCTGACGGTGAAGGACCGCAGCGGCGAGGTGGTGCAGCTGGTGCTGCCCGATGCGCTGCCGGTGTCCGAGATCTACCCGATGGCTATGTCCGACATCCAACCGGGCAGCTTTATCGGCACGGCGGCCATGCCGCAGCCGGACGGCAGCGAGCGTGCGATTGCGGTGATGGTGTTCCCCGAATCGGCGCGCGGCGCGGGCGAGGGGCACCGACCCTTCGACATGCTGCCGCAAAGCACCATGACCAATGCCACGGTGGCCGACGTGGTGGCCACACCCAAGGGCCGGACCATGCAGCTCAAATACAAGGATGGCGCGCGTGACATCGTGGTGCCACTGGACGCGCCAGTGGTCAGCTTCAAGCCCGGCGACCGTAGCCTGCTGGTGCCGGGCGCCAGCGTGTCGCTGACGGCGCAGATGGTGGGCGACAAGCCGACCATTTCGCGCATCAGCGCTGGCCGCAACGGTTTTGCCCTGCCGTATTGAAGCATCCAGCGGATGCACAGATTACTCCTGATTGCATAGCTGCTGGCGCACATCCGGATTGCGCGAATGGGCATTTTTGTGTGTAAAACGCAGCTGCGCCAGGCTGCCGCCAAAATGCCCGATGCGGCGGATACGCCGTAGCTTTTGACTCCCACAGGACAACCGCACATGACCGATATTTCCGTCTTTCCCATCACCCAGAAATGGCCCGCCCAGCACCCGGAGCGTTTGCAGCTGTATTCGCTGCCTACGCCCAACGGCGTCAAGGTGTCGATCCTGCTGGAGGAGATGGGCATGGCCTACGAGCCGCACCTGGTGAGCTTCGAAAAGAACGACCAGACCTCGCCGGCCTTCTTGTCGCTGAACCCGAACAACAAGATCCCGGCCATCCTGGACCCGCACGGCCCGGGCGGCAAGCCGCTGGCGCTGTTTGAGTCGGGCGCCATCCTGGTCTACCTGGCCGAGAAGACCGGCAAGTTCATCCCGCACGACGCGGCGCAGCGCTACGAATGCCTGCAGTGGCTGATGTTCCAGATGGGCGGCATCGGGCCAATGTTTGGCCAGCTGGGCTTCTTCCACAAGTTTGCCGGCAAGGACTTTGACGACAAGCGCCCGCGCGACCGCTACGTGGCCGAAAGCAAGCGCCTGCTGGCGGTGCTGGACCAGCACCTGCAAGGCCGCGACTGGATGATGGGCGAGGACTACACGATTGCCGACATCGCCATCTTCCCCTGGGTGCGCAACCTGGTGGGCTTCTACGGCGCGGGCGAGCTGGTGGGTTTTGCCGAGTTCGTCAACGTACAGCGCGTGCTGGCGGCGTTCGTGGAGCGGCCGGCCGTGGTCCGCGGGCTGGGGATTCCGGCGCGCGGTTAAGCCCGGGGCCGCCGCCCCAGGTTTCCGCTAGGCGGCCTGGCCGATGTGCTGGGCCAGAAAGGCCTCCATCAGCTTGAAAAACTCCAGCCGGTGGCTGTAGCGGCTGAGGTGGTGGTCGCTGCCTTCTTGCTCTACGTAACGGTGGGGCTTGCCGGCGCGGGATAGTGCGGCGGCCATGCCCTGGCTGTGGCTGACCGGCACCACGCGGTCGACACTGCCGTGCACCAGCAGCACCGGCGCCTGGATGCGGTCGGCCTGCAGCGCGGGCGAGGTGGCGCGCAGGCGTTCGCGGTCGCCCCACACGCTGCCGATCTGCGCCTCGACGGCGGCGGCGCCACCGATGTAGTCACTCTCTTCAAACACCAGATCCAGCAGGTTGCAGACGCCCGCAAAGCTGATGGCGCAGCGGTACAGCGTGGGGGTTTTGACGGCGCCCATCAAGGCCGCATAGCCGCCGTAGCTGGCACCGACGATGGCCAGGCGCTGCGGGTCGGCCAGCTGCTGGGCCACGGCCCATTGCACGGCATCGGTCAGGTCGTCCTGCATCTCCAGGCCCCAGCGCTGCATGCCCGCGAGCTTGTGTTTCAGCCCGCCGCCATCCGAGCCGCGGAAGTTGACCTGCAGCACGCAGTAGCCGCGGTTGGTGAGGAATTCGGTCCAGCTGTCGAAGTCGACATCGTCGCGGCTGTGCGGCCCGCCATGGGGCAGCAACACCAGCGGCAAGGGCTTGCCCGGTACCGCGCCGCGTGGCTGGCTGATGAAGGCATTCAGCGGCAGGCCGTCGCGGGCGACGATGCGCACGGTCTGTTTGCCGGTCAATTGGGTGGTCGGCAGGCGGGGGTAGGTTTCGCCGAGCAGGGCCAGCTCGCCACGCGCACGGTGGCCCACAAAGTACTGGCCGGGGCGGCCATTGCCGCTGGAGTGCAGCAGATAGCTTTGTTCGTCGTTGCTGAAAGACAGCAGGCGGTTGAAGCGCCCGGGCAGCTGCTGGTCGATCATCAAGGCCAGGGCTTTCAGCTCGGGGTCCCACAGCGCGTCGCGGGCGTCGTCGCTGCCCGATTCGGTGGTCATGCGCAGGCCGACAATCTCGCCGCTGCGTGGCGAGTGCATCAGGCCGGCGTCCATGTCGGTATCAGCCTTGGCCAGCCGCAGGGTGCGCGGCAGGGCCGGGTTGGCCAGGTCGACGCTGAACACCGCCAGATGGCCCTGGTGCCAGGCCTGGATCCAGAGTTCTTGCGGGTCCTTGCCGAAGCCCAGCGGCCAGGCGGTGGCTTGGCTGTCGCGCTCGAAGCTCCACAGCGTGCGCCAGTTGGCGCCCGGGTCGGCGCGTTCGATGATCTCGAAGCGCCCGCCGTTGCGCGCCACACCTATGCGTACCTGGTGCTTGCGGTCCAGCATCCACGCATACACGCCGCGCTTGGCGCCATGCACGCCGCTGCGCAGCCCGGTGGTGAGGTCCAGCTTGTAGATGGCGGGCCAGCCTTCGTTGCCTTCACCCAGGGCCAGCAGTACGTTCTTGCCGTCTTCGGGCAGCCAGTCGACCACGTTGTCCTGCACCTGCAAGCTGGGGATGGACGCCTCTCTGCTGCCGCCGCGGTCGACCTTCAGGTTGATGTGCAGCAACTCGCTGCCGTCGCGTTTGACCGAGATCAAGCGCGTTTCCTGCGTGCCTATGCCGTTGCCGCGCACAGCCGCATAGCGCACGCTGGCCACCAGGCGGTCGTCGCTGGTCCATTTCACCCAGTTGAAGAAAAAGCGCTGGTTGTCGCTTTTCAACAGCGACACCATCTGGCTGCCCGAAGCCACGGCGCGCGTGATTAGCACGGTGTCGTTTTCTATGTTCACCAAACCGGCCAGGTACTTGCCGTCCGGCGACAAAGCCAGGCCGGACAGCATGGGCAGCTGCGCAAAGGCCTCGGTGGGCAGGCGCGCGGCGGGGGTGTTGTTGGACGCTGGGGTGTCGGCCCACAGGGAGGTTGCGGAGGGCAGGGCGCACAGGCCGGCGAGCAGGCGGTGCGCGTCGCGGCGCGAAACTTTCACAGAAGCCATCGGTTTCTTACGGTGCCAGGCCGCATGCCGACACCGTCTGCGGCGTCTACGCGACCCAAGGGTCTGGTTGCATGGCTGGGAGATGGCTAGCAAGGAGCGCCAGTATATTTCGGCATGACCTTCCGTTTGCCCACCGGCGTGGGGCTTTATCCGCTATTTAATGGATAGCTGCGGGCGCAGGTACTATCTGCGCCAGCAGCTGTTTCTCCTTGCATCTGGTACATCAGACTGACCCGCATGGCTTGCAACTTGCGTAGGAGTTGTCCGGCACGCTAGCGCTTCATTTCCGACAGCGCTACGGGCCACCGGCCGCTACTCTGAGGTAGCGCATCCCGGCACAGTGGGTGGTATTGCGTTCGACGCTGTCGAGGCTGCAATCCATCTTCCCTCTGACTTCTGACCGGGCTCCCCATGTTCATCAAAATCGGCTTCGATATCGAGCTGGCTATCACTTCGCCGATGGCGTTCGTCTACCTGCTGCACGTACACCCCTCGCGCAGCGGCGACCTGTGGGCACCCGAGCACATCCAGGTGGAGCCGGGCTTGGTGCCCGAGGAGTATTACGACGCCTTTGGCAACCTGTGTGGCCGGGTGAATGCGCCGGCCGGCGTGAACCAGGTGCGCTTTCAGAGCCAGGCCGTGGTGCGCGACCACGGCCTGCCGGACGAGGTGAACTGGAACGCCTGGCAGCACGACCCGACCGAGCTGCCCACCGCCACTTTGCAGTTCCTGCTGCCCAGCCGCTACTGCGAGGTGGACAGCGAGCTGCTGCAGTTCGCCTGGAACCAGTTTGGCCAGACCAACAAGGGCTGGGCGCGGGTGCAGGCGATTTGCGACTTCGTGCACAACCACATCCGCTTCGACTACATGGCGGCCCGGGCCACGCGCACGGCGGTGGAAGGCTTCCGCGAAGGCACGGGCGTGTGCCGCGACTACACGCACCTGGCCGTTACCCTGTGCCGCTGCATGAATATTCCCGCGCGCTACTGCACCGGCTACCTGGGCGACATCGGCATACCGCCGGTGCCGTACCCGATGGACTTCAGCGCCTGGTTCGAGGTCTACCTGGGCGACCGCTGGTACACCTTTGACGCGCGCCACAACACGCCGCGCATCGGCCGCGTGGTCATGGCCCGTGGCCGGGATGCGGGCGATGTGCCTATCACCATGGCGTTCGGGCAGAACACGCTGGCCAAGTTCGAGGTCACGACCTACGAGGTCGACGCGCAAGGCAACGCGGTCTAAACCGCCGGGCTTGCGTTGCGCAACCTGGTCCGGGCATTTAATGGTCTTGTTGGTAATAAAACGTCCCATGCGGTAATCGTCTTCGAACAAAATAGGCAGCCGCACTATTTGTTCAATCCACGAAATCACGCTTATGACGCTTGCCTGCCAGCAGCTCCGTACCGAGGATGCATTCGAGCAGTTCTCCTGCATTCTTCAAGAATCTGGCGCCAGGGATGCCTTGGCCTATGTTCTTGGTTTGTCAGACTACCGGTTCATCGGTATTTTTTGCTTCGCAGCCGGCAAGGCCAATGCGGCCATCCATTTCGACCGCGCCAACCCCTCCGAGCTGACGACCCAGGAAGTGCCCGACACCGCCACCTATTGCTGTTATGTGCGCGACAGCAAAGGCGTTTTCACCACCGCCAATGCGCTCATGGACGCGCGGCTGGACGGGCATGCGGCGCGCAACGCGGTATTGGCGTACTGCGGCGTACCGGTGCTGACACCCGAGGGCTTGCTGCTGGGCACGCTATGCCATTACGACGTGGTGCCGCGCGACCCCGAGCAACTGGACCTGGAGCTGCTGGTGCAGGTCGCCAGTGCGCTGCAGCAAGGCGACCACATTCCGCCGTACCCGGTGCAGCACTGAGTTTTATTGCAATCATATTGATAGCTATCAGGGCTGGTACCTCCTGCGCTAAAGCCCATTTTTATGCTTATAAATACCTGTAGCTAAAGCCTGCGCCGGAACTCTGGCCCGCCCGGCGGACCCAACAGCGGCAAGGAGACTTATGCAACGCAGATATTTGTTGGTAACCAGCGCCCGGCTGGCGTTGCTGGGAGCGGGCGTGGTGGCGATGGACAGGGTGTTGGCCCAGCCCAGCTACACCGTGTCGGCCCAGGTGTTGCAACAAACCGTGGCCCAGCGCTTTCCGCTGCGCTACCCGGTCGAAGGCCTGCTGAACCTGGACCTGCAGGCACCGCGCCTGAGCCTGCTGCCCGTACAGAACCGGTTGGCCGCGGCCATGCAGGTCGAGGCCGCAGGCCCGGCGCTGCGGCGCAGCTATACCGGCAGCTTCGACGTGGACTTTGCGCTGCGCTACGAGGCCAGCGACCGCAGCATCCGCGCCTACCAGCTGCAGTTCAAGAACCTGCAGTTCCCCGGGCTGCAGCCCGCCGCGGCCGAGCTGCTGAACGCCTACGGCCCGGCCCTGGCCGCGCAGTCTTTGCAAGAGGTGGTGCTGCACACTCTGCGCCCGCAGGATTTGACCTTGGCCGACACCATGGGCTTGCAGCCGGGCAGCATCACGGTCACCGACAAGGGGCTGGTGGTCGGCTTTGTGAACAAGCCGGGCTGATCTTCAAACCAAGGCCGGCGCAGCCAGGCGCTGCGCCAGCGCAGAGGGGCGCTGGCTTAAAAACCGGCGCAGCAGCGCGGGGTAGTCGCTGCCCACGGCGTTAGCCACCGACGGCCGCGCTGCCAAAGCCAGGCGCCAGGCGTTGATCTTGGGCGTGGCGGCAAAAAAGTCAAAGTCACCCAGGCTGTCGAACACATCGAAGTAGCGGAATACCGGACCGAAGACCGCATCCACCATCGAAAACTGCTGGCCCGCAAAGTAGGGGTCGCTCTGTAATGCGGCCTCCAAGCGTGCCCACTGGGCGCGCAGCTCGGCGGCTTTGCGGTCCAGTGCGGCCTCGTCGGGCGCGTTGTAGAAGCCTGCAATCGTGTTCAGCATGGCGGAGCCAAACTCCATCCAGGCGCGGTGCTGTGCGCGCTCCACGGCGTCGTCGGGGTGCAGGCGTGGCGCGGCGGTGTCGTCCAGGTACTCGCAGATCACAGCCGATTCAAAAATCGGCTGGCCGTCCACCTGCAGCACCGGCGTTTTGCCCAGGGGCGAGAGCTGCAGGAACCAGTCGGGCTTGTGCGCCAGGTCGATGTGGATGCGTTCAAAAGGCTGGCTCTTTTCTGCCAGCACGATGGCGGCGCGCTGTACATAGGGGCAGAGTGGGTGGCTGATGAGGGTGAGCATGGTAGGGGCCTATGCAGTGGGGATGCAGGAAATGTAGGATTGCGCCAGCACAATGAAAATAGGCAGTGCTACAAACCATGAATGCAATAGCGCAATACAAACTAAGCGCGGCCGATGTGGAAACGGTGTTGGCCCTGGTGCGCACCGGCACCCTGGCGGCCGCCGGTGAACGGCTGGCGGTGGATGCGTCCACCGTGTTCCGCAGCATCCAGCGCATTGAGAAAGGCCTGGGCCAGCGCCTGTTCGCGCGCTCGCGCAGCGGCTATCTGCCGTCCGAGCTGGCGCAGGAGCTGGCCAGCCGCGGCGAGCAGATGGAAGCCCAGCTGGAGGCGGCGCGCTCGGCCGCGCAGGCCCGGCCCGAGCAGGTCGCGGGCGCGGTGCGCATCACCACGACCGATACCGTCCTGCATGCGCTGGTGGCGCCGGCATTGCAGCAGCTGCGAACGCTCCATCCGCTGCTGAGCTACGAGCTGCATGCGGGCAACGAGCTGGCCAGCCTGACCCGGCGCGATGCCGACATTGCGGTGCGCGCCACCCAGCGCCCACCGCCGCATCTGGTGGGCAAGCACATAGGCCCGATCCGTGTGGCGCTGTTTGCGGGCTTGAAAAGCGACGATACCGCCGCCCAGGCCAGCTGGATCGCGCCCGACGATGCCCTGCCCGAACACCCGTCGGTGCTCTGGCGCAAAAAGCATTTCCCCAAGGTCGCGCCCGCCTACCGGGTCAACAGCATCCTGACTGTGGCCGAGCTGGTGGCCCAGGGCCTGGGCATTGGCGTGCTGCCGCTGTTCCTGGCGCAGCGCCGCAGTGACCTGCGCCAGCTGGGCGATGTGCTGGACGAAGCCCAGACTGAACTCTGGTTGTTGACGCACACCGAATCGCGCCATTTGCGCCGTGTGCATGCCGTGTACAGCCATCTGGCGCAGAGTCTGGTGTTGCAGTAATGCTGGCAGGCCATCTTGCCGTAGGCCGCGTGTAAGGATTAGAACGCTGCACCGACGAATGGCCATGTGCGGAACCTGCTGCTCCGCATCCCACTCAGACCCAGGATCCATCATGACACGCTCGACTGTTGCCCCCACCGCTTCTCGTTTTGCCATCTCCAAGGCCAGCCTGCTGCTCATGGCCGGCGTGGTGGTGCTGGCCGCGCTGTACTGGAGCCCCAGCGCCGTGGCCGAGAAGCCGGTGGCCATCCCACCGCCGTCGGCCCAGGCCCTGGCCGGCCTGGCACCGGCCAAGCCGACGGAGGAAACCGTGGTGTTTGCCGGCGGCTGCTTCTGGGGAATCCAGGCGGTGTTCCAGCACACCACGGGCGTGCTGCAGGCCGTGTCGGGCTATGCGGGCGGCACGCCGGCCGACGCCAACTACCAGCGCGTCAGCGGCGGTGGCACCGGCCATGCCGAGGCGGTGCAGGTACGCTTCGACCCGCGGCAGATCAGCTATGCGCAGTTGCTGCAGATCTATTTCTCGGTGGCCCACGACCCGACCCAGCTGAACCGCCAGTACCCGGATGTGGGCCCGCAGTACCGCTCGGCGGTGTTCTACGCGGATGCCAGCCAGAAGGCGCTGGCCGAGCGCTACATTGCCGAGCTGGATGCGGCCAAAGTCTTCCCCAGCAAGATCGTCACCCAGCTGAGCCCGCTCAGCGGCTTCTACCCGGCCGAGAAGTACCACCAGAACTACGCCACCCTGCACCCCGACGCGCTGTACATCGCCCGTTACGACCTGCCGAAGATTGCCAACCTCAAGACCCTGCTGCCCGGCGTCTACCGCGAGCAGCCGGTGCTGGTGGCGAACTGACGCCCGCCGCCAGTTCGTGCGGCTGCAGCACGAACTGCGTGTTGCCCACCAGCCGTTCCACCGCCAGGTCGATAAACGCACGCACCCGCGCCGGTTGGGCGCTGCGGCTGCCGTAGTACACGTACAGCCCCAGGTGGTCGGACACGTGGGCGGTGAGCAGGGGCACCAGCTGCCCGGCGCGCACCAGGGGCGCCGCCGTTGTGCCGACCAATTGGCCAATCGCCTGGCCGGCCACTACGGCGCGGGCTTCCAGCTCCACATCGTTGCTGAGCAGCGAGGCTGCGATGTTGCGGGCCACGATCTCCTCGCCCACCTTGAATTCCCAGGGCATGGGTTTGCCGGTGCTCGCATGCCTAAAGCCGCTGCAGCGGTGCTGGGCCAGTGCGTCGATGCTGGCCGGCGCACCATGCTGCGCGATGTAGGCCGGGGCGGCGCAGACCACCAGCTGCAAGGGCATGAGCCGGCGCGAGATGCTGCCCTCGGGTGGCGAACCAGCGCGGAAGCCCACATCGACCCGGTCCTCCACCCAGTTGCTGAGGCGGTCGTCCATCTGCACATCGGGCTCGATCTGCGGATGGCGGCGGCAGAACTCCTCCAGCACCGGCCACAGCACTTCCAGCATGATGGAGCGCGGCGCCACGATGCGCAGCGGCCCGGCAATCTCTTCGCGGCCCCGGCGCGCGCCGTGCAGTGCGCGCTGCAGGGTGGACAGGCCGGGCTGGGCGGCCTGCAGAAACTGCGCGCCCTCTTCGGTCAGGCTCAGGCTGCGGGTGGTGCGGTGGAACAGGCGCACGCCCAGGTGCTGCTCCAGCTGCACCAGCGCCTGGCTGGCGGCCTGCGGGCTGATGCCTTGTGCCGCGGCGGCCTGGCGCAGGCTGCCGAGTTCGGCGGCTTTGACGAAGGTGGCAACTGCGCGCAGTTCGTTGATGGCCATGGGTTTCTACATTGTCATGAATTTCTTGATTATGAAGCCAGTGATTGCCGGCTATTCAGTTGGGTATGCAAAAACTACATTGCCCTACCGCAACATTGATTCAAGGACTTCAGCATGACAAGCAACACTACTTTCCCCCGCATCTGGATGGTCACCGGCGCATCGCGCGGCATAGGCGCGCGCATCACAGAAGCTGCGCTGGCCCAGGGCGACGCCGTGGTCGCCACCGCCCGCGACGCGGTTGCGCTGCAGCAGCGCTTTGGCCACAGCGAGGGCTTGCTGGCCCTGCCGCTGGACGTGACCGACGAAGCCCAGGCCGCGCGCGCCGTGGCTGCTGCGCTGGACCGCTTTGGCCGTATCGACGTGCTGGTCAACAACGCTGGCTACGGCCTGCTGGGCGCGGTGGAGGAAGCCAGCGCCGACGAGGTCCGCCGCCTGTACGAGACCAATGTGTTCGGCCTGCTGAACGTGACCCGCGCCGTGCTGCCCGCGATGCGGGCGCGCCGCCAGGGCCACGTCATCAATATCTCGTCGCTGGGTGGCTACCAGTCGGCGGCGGGCTTTGGCCTGTACTGTTCGACCAAGTTCGCGGTGGAAGGCCTGACCGAAGCCCTGCACGCCGAACTGGCGCCGCTGGGCATCCACGCCACGGTGGTCGAGCCCGGCTACTTCCGCACCGACTTTCTCGATGCCGCCTCCCTGGCGGTATCGCCCCGGGTGCTGGACGACTACGCGGCCAGCGCCGGCAAGGTGCGCGTGGCCGCCACGCGCATCAACCACCAGCAGCCCGGCGACCCGCTGCGGCTGGCCCAGGCGCTGCTGGCCCTGGTGGCATCGCCGACTCCGCCGCTGCGCCTGCCGCTGGGCACCGACACGCTGCAGACGATTGCCGACAAGCATGCGTTTGTGGAGCGCGAAACCGCGCAGTGGCGCACATTGGCAGCGTCGACAGATTTCCCCAAACAGGTCGCAGCGGCGGTTGTCTGATTTGCTATAAAAATAACAGCTACTTGCGCTTGTTTTTGTTTGGAGTTTTTGAGGGCGCCGTACCCGATGTCAGCCCCCGCTGCGCATGCCATTCGGCCAGCGAAAAGTCGGGGTAGCCGCCAAAGCGTGGGTCGCCCTTGTGGCCTTCGACCCGCACCCATGCGGCCTTGGAGTTCAGCAGGCAGTGCACGTTCTCCGGCGGCGTCGGCAGCGGGGTGTCGATGGCGCCGGCATGCGGATGCACCAGGTCGGGCCAACTCGGGTCCCACAGCCACAGCGCCGTGCCGCAGCGGCTGCAGAAGTGGCGCTGGCCGCTGCTGTGGCGCAGCTCGTCGCCCTCTTGGATCGTGGCTTGGTAGATTCTCAGATAGCGCTTGCCGGTGACGCGCAGCGTGCGGTGGTCGGCGCCCAGGTTGATGGCGTAGCCGCCGGTGCCGGCTGTCTTGCGGCAGATGCTGCAGTAGCAGCGCATGAAGGGCACGGGCTCGTGCGCATCGACCGAGAACTTCACGCTGCCGCAGTGGCAGGAGCCTTCCAGATGCATGTCGTTTCTCCTAAGGCTTGGGTTCGCGGGCCGGGCCTAAGCCGTCTGGACCTGCGCCTGGGCCACGGCCTGGTCGACCCAGTCGAGCACTGCGCCGTGCAGGCTGCTGTCGCTGGCCACCAGGTCTTCCAGCACGGTCAGGTGGTCGGCGCCGTCCACCATCAGCTGGGTGCTGGGGTGGCCGGCGTCCTGCCAGGCCGCGTGCATGCGCTGGGTCTGCACCAGGAAGGCTCGGGTCTCGGCGCCGCCCACGGCAAACAGTGCGGGCGCCGCCACCGCGCCAACCCGGCCTACCGGAGAATGGCGCCGCGCGCTTTCGGCGTCCAGGCCGAGCGCCCGGTTCAGGGTGGTGTCGACCAGCGGCGCCAGGTCGTACACGCCGCTGATGGCCAGCACGCCGTGGATGCGCGGGCTGGGCTGGGTGTCGTCATCGGCCAGCTTGTCGGTCAGCGCCAGTTCCACCGCGATATGGCCGCCCGCCGAATGGCCGCTGGCCAACAGCGGCAGATCGCCCTGGCCGCGCGCCAGCACGTGGCGGTGCACGGCCACCACCCCGCGCCGGGTTGCATCCACCAGCTCGCCCAGCGATACCTGCGGGCACAGCGGGTAGTTGACCAGGGCCACATGCAGGCCGCGCCGGGTGAAGGCCGGGGCGATGAAGCGGAAGGTCGATTTGTCGCGCGACTGCCAATAGCCGGCGTGGAAGAACAGCAGCGTGGCCCGCGGCCGGCCGCGCGCCGGGAAGAAGTCAAAGCACTCGCGGTGGCCGTCGCCGTAGCGGATGTCCAGCATGCCGGTGCTGGCCACGTCGGCGCTGAGGATGTCGAAATGCGGCAGCAGGGCCGCAAAGCTGAGGCGCGACTGTCCCGTCAGGTACTGGAACTGCGCGTCAGTAGGCTGTTGCATAGTGTCTCCAAAAGCTAGTTTGCTCTTTAAAAGATAGCTGGTGGCGCAGGTTCCATATGCGCCATGGCCTGATTTCGTCTGCCTATGGGTGGCCCATGGCATGCCAGGCTTTGTACTCTGGTTTGCTTGTGCCGCTGTCTCTGCCTTGGCACAAGCCTTTCAGCGTCAGGGCTTTAATTCGCCCAGCAGGGTGGGGATCAGCTCAGCCACCGTGGGGTGGATGTGCATGGCCTGCTGCAGCACCGGGTACGGCGCCTTGGCGGCCATCATGTCGAGAATGCTGTGGATGGCTTCGTCACCACCCACGCCCAGGATGGTGGCGCCCAGGATGGCCTGGGTCTGCGCGTCCACCACGATTTGCATGAAGCCGTCGGTCTCGGCTTTCTCTACCGCCCGGCCCACGCGGGCCATGGGCCGCATGCCGACCCGCACGTCATGGCCGGTCTTGCGGGCCTGCGCCGGGCTCAGGCCGACCCGGCCCAGCGGTGGGTCAATATACAGCGCATAGGTGTCGATGCGGTCGCTGAGTTTGCGGCTGGCGCCGTCCAGCAGGTTGGCCGCGACGATCTCGAAGTCGTTGTACGCCGTGTGGGTGAAGGCGCCGCGGCCATTGCAGTCGCCCAGCGCGTAGATGCCGGGCACGTTGGTTTGCAGCTGCTGGTTCACCACGATGTAACCGCGCGCATCCAGCGCCACGCCGGCCTGGTCCAGTGCCAGATCGTCGGTGTTCGGCCGGCGGCCCACGGCTACCAATACGTGAGAGCCAACGACCTCGGCATCGGCCGTGGTGCCGACCGCAATGTCGGCGCCGCGCCGGGCAAAGCGGATGCTGTCGGCGTTCAGATGGACGGCAATGCCCTCGCGCTCCAGGATGGCCTGTACCGCGCTGGACACCTCGGTGTCTTCGCGCGAGATGAGGCGCGGGCCGCGCTCGACTACCGTCACTTCGCTGCCGAAGCGCCGGTACATCTGGGCGAATTCCAGGCCGATATAGCTGCCGCCGACGATCACCAGATGCCGTGGCAGCTCGGCCAGCGCCATCATCGAGGTGTTGGTCAGATAAGGCACGTCGTCGATGCCCGGCAGGTCGGGGATGGACGCGCGTCCGCCTACGTTCAGGAAGATGCGTTCGGCGCTCAGCAGCGCATCGCCCACGCGCAAACTGCGCGCCGATTCGAAGCGCGCATGGCCTTCGAACACGGTGCAGCCGGCCATGCCTTTGAGCCAGGACTCGACGCCCTGGCGCGCATTCAGAGTCACCTTGTCCTTGCGGGCTTTGACCATCTGCATGTCCATGGCCAGGCTGCCGGCGATCTGCACACCGAACTCGGCCGCGCGGCGCACCACATGGGCGGCACGGGCGCTGGCGATCAAGGTCTTGGTCGGCATGCAGCCGGTGTTGACGCAGGTGCCTCCGAACAGCTGGCGCTCCACCAGCGCCACACGTTGGCCGGCGGCCGTCAGGCGCCCGGCCAGCGAGGGCCCAGCCTGGCCGGCGCCGACGATGATGGCGTCGAAACGCTGGCTCATAGCGTGAGCGGTGTAGACACGATGACGATGGCGCCGACGACTGCCACCAGGTCTTCCAGCAGTGCGGCAGGCAGGTCTTTGCCGAAGGACTTGGCCAGCTTGCTGCGGGCCAGCGCGCCGCCCAGTGTGCCGATCACCGCCCCGGCCACGCCGGCCACCAGGCCGGGCAGCAAGGCGCCGACCGAAGCGCCTATGGTGGCGCCGCAGAGGCCACCGCTGGCCAGGCGCGCGCCAAACTGCATGGGTACCTTGCGGCTCGGGGTTTGTGGCAGCTGGTCGGTGACCATCTCGATGGCGGCCAGCAGGGTGAAGATATAGGGGGTGTAGGCATGGCCCATGAAGGCCAGCGGTGTGCCTGTGACGGGCAACCAGCCCAGCTGTGCGGCCCAGCTGACGGCGGCCGGCGCCGTCATGGCGCGCAGGCCTGCGATCACGCCGATCAGCAATGCCAAAACATAGACTGCATAGACTGGCATAGGGGGGCTCTCCTGGTTGCCGGGGCAGTGTATCGTCGAGTTTGGGTTAGCGCTAGCCCAGGCGCGGCCACCGGTTGAATCCCGGCCCGCCGACCCCATTTGTCCGTTTTGAAGGAAAGCCCGCCATGCCAGCCAGCCAGCCTGTTCTGCACGTCAAACCCTTAGGTTTCCCCTGGGAAACCATGGACCCGTTCCTGTTCTGCGCCTACCACGACGACGCCTATCCGAAGGCCAATGGGGATCTCGGTCCGGCCGCCTCGCTGGCCGGGCGCGCCATCGGCCAGGACTTCAGCCGCAAGGACGGCTGGAGCATGTACCACGGCGAGACCGTGCCCGGCTTTCCGCCGCACCCGCACCGCGGCTTCGAGACCGTGACCGTGGTGCGCAAGGGCCTGGTTGACCACGCCGACTCGCTGGGCGCCAGCGCGCGCTACGGCGCTGGCGATGTGCAGTGGCTGACCACCGGCCGCGGCATCGTGCATGCCGAGATGTTCCCGCTGCTGGACCAAGCCCAGCCGAACCCGCTGGAGCTGTTCCAGATCTGGCTGAACCTGCCGGCGCGCAACAAGATGGTGGAGCCGCACTTCACCATGTTCTGGCAGCAGGACGTGCCGCGCTACAGCCATACCGATGCGGGGGGCCGAAGTACCCGGGTGCTGGTCACCGCCGGCCAGCTGGGCGATGTGCAGCCGCTGGCGCCACCGCCCGATTCCTTTGCTGCCCAGGCCGATGCCGACGTGGCCATCTGGACCATCAGCATGGAGCCCGGTGCGCGCTGGACCCTGCCGGCCGCCGCGGGCGCGCAGACGCGGCGCCAGCTGTACTTCTTCAAAGGCGGGGCGGTGCAGATCGCCGGCCAGGCGCTGGACAGCCATGCCGTCATAGCCCTGGACGCCGGGGCGGACGTGGAGTTGGTCAACGGCCCGGAGCTCAGCGAATTCCTGCTGCTGCAGGGCCGGCCGCTGGGCGAGCCGGTGGCGCAGTACGGCCCCTTCGTGATGAACACCCGGGCCGAGATCGAGCAGGCCATGGCCGACTACCGGCGCACCCAGTTCGGTGGCTGGCCCTGGGGCGACGCGGCGCCGGTGCACGGCACCGACCCCGCGCGCTTCACCCAGATGCTGGGCGGCGAGAAGGTCTTGGCCTGAGCCTGCAATACTTTTGATAGCTACTGGCGCAGGTGGTATCTGCGCTGGCGGTCGATTTCGCGTAAAAATCTGGACGATGGGCGGCGTGCGCGAAAATAAGCCACGCAACCTCTTACCGAGCTACTTACCGAGTCCTCCATGAAAATCGAAAAAAACACCGCCGTTACCCTGCGCTACAAAGTCGCAGACGCCAAGGGCAAGCTGATCGAAGCGCCGAAAGACCCGATGGTCTACCTGCACGGCGGCTACAACAACACCCTGCCCAAGATCGAAGAAGCCCTGGAAGGCCGCGTGGCCGGCTACCAGGTCACCTTGAACCTGCAGCCTGAAGACGCCTTCGGCCTGCGCGACGAAACGCTGGTGCGCAGCATCCCCAAGAGCGAATTCCCGCCCGGCGTAAAGGTCGGCGGCCAGCTCAAGGGCCGCAGCGACGACGGCCGCGAGCACATCTACAACGTGGTCAAGATAAAGGGCCCCGAGGTATTGCTGGACGGCAACCACGCCCTGGCTGGCCAGGCCCTGCAGTTCACCGTGACGGTGATCAGCGTGCGCGCCGCGTCGGATGAAGAGGTGGCGCACCAGCACGTGCACGGTGAGCACGGCCACCACCATTAAGCTGTTCCGTCATCCAGCCCTGATTTAATCCGCTCTTTTTGGGAAACCGCACCATGACCACCCCTTCCGCCGTGATGGCTCCGCGTGACAAGGCCGACATCCTGGCCCAGGCCCTGCCGTATATCCGCAAGTACCACGGCAAGACCATGGTCATCAAATACGGCGGTAACGCCATGACCGAGCCGGCGCTGCAAAAAGCCTTTGCCGAAGACGTGGTGCTGCTCAAGCTGGTCGGCATCAACCCGGTGGTGGTGCACGGCGGTGGCCCGCAGATCGAAGCCGCGCTGGGCCGCCTGGGCAAGAAGGGCCAGTTCATCCAGGGCATGCGCGTCACCGACGAGGAAACCATGGAAGTGGTCGAATGGGTGCTGGCCGGCCAGGTGCAGCAGGACATCGTGGGCCTGATCAACCAGGCCGGCGGCAAGGCCGTAGGCCTGACCGGGCGTGACGGCGCGATGATCCGTGCCAAGAAGCTGCGCATGGCCGACAACACCGACCCCAGCATCGAGCACGACATCGGCCAGGTTGGCGAGATCGAGAGCATCGACGCCAGCGTGGTCAAGTCGCTGCAAGACGATGCCTTCATCCCCGTGGTCAGCCCCATCGGCTTTGGCGAGAACAACGAGAGCTACAACATCAACGCCGACGTGGTGGCCGGCAAGCTGGCGATCCAGCTGCAGGCCGAGAAGCTGCTGATGCTGAGCAACATCCCCGGCGTGCTGAACAAGGCCGGCGAACTGCTGACCGACCTGACCGCGGCAGACATCGACGGCCTGTTTGCCGACGGCACCTTGTCGGGCGGCATGCTGCCCAAGATCGCCGGCGCGCTGGACGCGGCCAAGAGCGGCGTCAAGGCGGTGCACATCATCGACGGCCGGGTGCCGCATGCGCTGCTGCTGGAGATCCTGAGCGACCAGGCTTTCGGCACCATGATCCGTTCGAGCTAGGCCGCAATGGAGCACGACGCCGAGCTGCTGGACACCGCTGCACCGCGCAAGCGGCCCAAGCCCGGCGAGCGCCGGGTGCAGATACTGCAAACCCTGGCCGCCATGCTGCAGCAGCCGGGCGCCGAGCGCATCACCACCGCCGCGCTGGCGGCCAGGCTGGAAGTCAGCGAAGCCGCGCTGTACCGACATTTCGCCAGCAAGGCGCAGATGTTCGAAGGCCTGATCGAGTTCATCGAACAGTCGGTGTTCTCGCTGGTGAACCAGATCATGGCGAACGACGACGGCAATGGCCTGCGCCAGGCCAGCCGCATCGTCTCGGTGCTGCTGCAGTTCGGCGAGAAGAACCCCGGCATGACCCGGGTGATGGTCGGCGACGCGTTGGTGTTTGAAAACGAACGCCTGCAGCAGCGCATGAACCTGTTTTTCGACAAGATCGAGGCCACGCTGCGCCAATGCCTGCGCGCCGCCAGCGCCGGTTCTGAAACCCCCACGGTGGACGCCCAGGTGCGGGCATCGGTGCTGACCTCTTTTGTCGCCGGTCGGCTACAGCGCTTTGCGCGCTCGGGTTTTACCCGGCTGCCGACCGAGCACCTGGAAGCCAGCCTGCGGAGCTTGCTGGCAGCGGCCTAGCAGCCCGCTGTCTGCCGCTACGTGCCGCTACTGCATGTACTTGGCGTAGATGGCATCGAAGGATTTGTCTGCCTTCATGGACGCCAGCGCCTTGTTGAACTCGGCAATAGTTTGTGCGTAGTCGCGCTTTTTGTTGAACGCCAGATAGCTGGGAATGGACTCCACCGCGGGAGTTAGCTCCTTGATCTTGCCCATGGAGCCGGCCTGTTTGGCGGCGTCCAGAAACACATAGCGGTAGCTGGGTGAAATATCAATGCGCTTGGCCGCAAGCATGGCCACCAGGCTGTCAACGCTGCTGGTATGGGTGACTTTCGCCCAGGTGCCATTCTTGATTAAGGTATCGATTCCCGGGCCGTAACTGGTGTCCCGGATCACGCCAACCCGGTGGTTCGCCAGGGCCGCCAGATTGCCGTTGAATCGGATGCGGGAATCGGCGTGCACAAAAAATACCTCGACCTGGGTAATCACCGGGATGTCGGTGTAGGCCAGAAACGCTTCTCGTTCGGGTAGCTTGAACACCGAAAATATCCCGTCGACATTGCCATCGCGCACTTCCGCCAGGCAGCGTGCCCAGGGCATCAACTGGATTTTGACGGACTGGCCAGACCGTCGGAAAGCCTCGGTCACCAGGTCCACAAGAATGCCCACCGGTTTGCCGTCCTTCATATAGGCGGTGGGGCGGCTGTCGGCAGCAACCAAAACCAGGTCTTTGGCATAAACCGCTTGTGACAGCAGGCCGGTGGCGAGCAGGGCCCACAGCCAAGTTAGCCAAGTTCTCCATAAACGAGAAAACAGAACCCTCTTGCTTTTTGCCATAGTGCGTTTTTCGCTGGTCTGCGGTGTGGATGTCGCCACGGCGGCGAATACTGAAACCTGGATATTTATACCCTGGCTTTGTGGCTGGAACGGGGTTTAAATGCAGGACTGCGCGCTTGCTGGCCGAGTGGCTCATCGACCAGGAATGGCACACGCATCGCACACGCGTATATCCGCATGTTTTCCAGCTTGCCCAGGTTTTAAGATCGTGGACACGTTCTGAGGGGACCCAACGCGGGCGGGAACGACAAAACCATCTTGGATGCCACCCCCAGCCGCTGGAGAGCTGATGAAACTTGCCGACGCTCTTAAAGTGAATTTTTTCAGCAAGGCACTGGTTCGCAATAACGGCATCGCGCGCAAGATCATGCTGGCCGTGGTCTTGTTCAGCTCCGCGGTGACCGCTGTCATCACCGCGGTGGAGCTCTACCTGGACTACCGCGGCGACATACGCGGGATCCACGAGCGGGTGGAGTCGATCCGCAAGGTGTATCTGCCCACCTTGGTGGAGAGCGTGTGGGTGCTGGAGCCCACCCAGATCCAGAACCACCTCAACGGCCTGATGAACCTGGGCGATATCGAGTACGTGGGCATTGTTTCCGACGGCAAGACCCAGTGGTCGGCCGGCGCGCGGTCCTCCAAGCGCCAGATCGAAACCGTCTTCCCCTTGAACCGCGCCAGTTCTGGCGAGAGCGTGTTGATCGGCGAGCTGCAGGTGGTCGCCAGCGTGGACAACGTGGTGTCGCGGCTGTGGTCTAAATTCATGGTCATGCTGGTGAGCAATGCCATCAAGACCTTTTTGGTCACCGCCTTCGTTTTGCTGATCTTCCAGGCTTTGGTGGGCCAGCACCTGGAGCATATTGCCGGCTACCTGCGGCAGTTTTCAAAGAATGTATCCAGCGAGCAGGCCTTGCAGCTCAACCGCAGTGAGGATGGCCGCTGGCGCCCCGATGCGCTGGACCACGTGGCGAACGCCGTTAACCAGATGCGCGACGAGATCATGCGCTCCGGTGCCAAGCTCAAAGCCAGCAACCAGCGGCTGGAGTCGATGGTCAAGAACTCGCCGCTGGCCATTTATACCAGCGACCTCAACTATATTGTGAGCAGCTGGAACCCGGCTGCACAGAGGATGTTTGGCTGGACTGCCGAAGAAGCCATTGGACAGAAGGTGCTCTTCATACCGAAGGACAAGGTGCAGGAGTACGAACACATTGCTTCCAGATTGCGCAATGGGGAGTCGCTCAACCAGGTCGAGTTGGTACGGCAGCGCCGTGACGGCTCGGTCATCCATATCAGTCTGTCTACCGCGCCCTTATTGACCACCGACGGGCAACCTTATGACTACCTGTTTCTGGTGGCTGATATCACCGAGCGCAAGCTGGCCGAGCAGCAGATCCAGTTCCAGGCTTTCCACGACGCGCTGACCGGCCTGCCCAACCGCCTGTTGCTGCAGGACCGCTTCGAGCAGGCCAAGGCCCATGCGAGCCGGGCCAACCAGCGGCTGATGCTGCTGTTTCTGGATCTGGACAACTTCAAGAGCATCAACGACACGCTGGGCCACGACAGCGGTGACGCCTTCCTCCAGCAGATCGCCACCCGCCTGGGTGCCTGCCTGCGCGAAACCGACACCATCAGCCGGCTGGGCGGCGATGAGTTCCTGATTCTCTTGCCCGACCTGGCCCAGGTGGACGATGCGGCGCCGCTGCTGGCCAAGCTGATGGAGCAGATGCAGCTACCCTTTGATGCCGCAGGCCATGAAATTTCGACTTCGGTGTCCATGGGCGTGACCATCTTCCCCGACGACGGCACGAGCTTCGAGAGCCTGCTCAAAAAGGCCGACATGGCCATGTACAAAGCCAAGAGCGACGGGCGAAATACCTACCGCTTCTTCGACGACGCGATGGACGTGGAGGCGGTCGAACACCAGTTCATCCGCAATGGCCTGCGCCGCGCGCTGGAGCGCAATGAATTCGTGCTGCATTACCAGCCCCAGATGGACCTGGCCAGCGGCGCCATCATTGGCGTCGAGGCGCTGATACGCTGGAACCACCCCCAGCTGGGCATGGTG
The DNA here is from genome assembly GCF_900104385.1 of Rhodoferax sp. OV413. Taxonomy (GTDB): domain Bacteria; phylum Pseudomonadota; class Gammaproteobacteria; order Burkholderiales; family Burkholderiaceae_C; genus Rhodoferax_B. The sequence goes on from NZ_FNJA01000006.1 coordinate 304,474, forward strand.
TCGCCCGCACGCTTCATACCGGTGTCCGAAGAGTGCGGTTTGATCGTTCCCATTGGCGACTGGGTGCTGCGTGAGGCCTGTCGCCAGGCCGTGGCCTGGCAGCGCGCCGGGCTGCCCGAACTGTGCATGGCGGTGAACCTGTCGGCCGTGCAGTTCAAGCGCGGTAGCGTGGAACAGTCGGTGGCCCAGGCGCTGGAAGAAACCCGCCTGGACCCCGCGCTGCTGGAGCTGGAGCTGACCGAATCCATTCTGATACAGAACGTGGAAGGGGTGCTGGACTGTGTCAAGCGCCTGAAGCTGCTGGGTGTGAAGCTGTCGATCGATGATTTCGGCACCGGTTATTCCAGCCTGTCGTATCTGAAGCGCTTCGACATCGACAAGCTCAAGATCGACCAGTCTTTCGTGCGTGATCTGGGTACGGACCCCGACGACGCCGCCATCGTGCGGGCCATCATCCAGATGGCCCGCAGCCTGAACCTGCGCACCATCGCCGAAGGCGTGGAGACCGCCGACATGCTGCACCAGCTGCGCGCCTTCGGTTGCGACGAGGCGCAGGGCTACTACTTTGCGCGGCCGATGTCGACGGACGACATAGCCAGCTACCTGCGCCGCCAGGCGAAGACGGCTGAAGTTTGGCCTGCGATTTGAGAGTCCGGGCCACCATCGACGTGGGACGGGTGTTTGCTATTTAAAAGATAGCTTGTAGCGCAGATACTGCTTGCGCCAGAGCCCCATTTTCTTAAATTTCGAATTTGTTTCCAGGCGTTTCAATGCCTGCGAAAAACGGTACTCTCGCGTGTAAATTTACAAAAACTATCGATTGAATTGCCTTAATTTTCTTACGGGGAATAGGCAGTCCGCGTACGCTTGGAACATCCTGGGCTGGGCTGAAAGGACGCAGCATGAGCGATCGCAAGATGCAATGGAGCACGGCTGCCGGCATGCCGGCGAGTGGCATGCGCGAACGCCGGCCTCGGCGGGCTCCGTCTACCGAGGCCGTCCCAGCCCAGGCGGCGGTACCGGCCGTGGTGGCTGAGCTGCTGGCCGCGGCCGATGTGCGCATCAACGGCGACCGGCCCTGGGACATCCAGGTGCACAACCCGCGGCTGTTTGCCCGGGTGCTGCGCGACTGGTCGCTGGGCTTTGGCGAGTCCTATGTGGATGGCGACTGGGACTGTGAGCAGCTGGACGCGCTGTTTACCCGCCTGTTGCTCACCGATATCGAGTCGCGCGCGGTCGGCTGGGGCCGGGTTCGGCTGCTGGCCGAGAACCTGCGGCACCGCTTCTTCAACCTGCAGTCGCGGCAGCGCGCGTTCCAGGTCGGCGAGCAGCATTACGACGCCGGTAACGACTTGTTCGAGGCCATGCTCGACAGCCGGATGATGTACTCCTGCGGTTACTGGCAGAGCGCCCAGGATCTGGAGCAGGCGCAGTTCGACAAGCTCGACATGATCTGCCGCAAGCTGCAGCTGCGCCGCGGCGAGTCGCTGCTGGACATAGGCTGTGGCTGGGGCGGGCTGGCCCAGTTCGCGGCCCAGTACTACGGCGTGGCGGTCACCGGCGTCACGGTGTCCAAGGAGCAGCTGGCGTTGGCCCAGCAGCGCTGCCAGGGCCTGCCGGTGGCGCTGAAGCTGATGGACTACCGGGAGCTGCAAGGCCAGTTCGACAAGATCGTCTCGGTTGGCATGTTCGAGCATGTGGGTGCCAAGAACTACGCCACCTACTTCGCTACCGCCGAGCGCCTGCTGGCACCCGAGGGCCTGTTCCTGCTGCACACCATTGGCCTGAACGAAGCCTCGCGCAGCACCGACCGCTGGATCGACAAGTACGTGTTCTCCAACGGCAAGCTGCCGTCGCCGGCGGAGATCTCCGTGGCCGTGGAGAGCCATTTCCTGATCGAGGACTGGCACAACTTCGGCTCCGACTACGACCGCACGCTGATGGCCTGGTACCAGAAATTCCAGCAGGCCTGGCCGGCGCTGAGCCCGTACTACAGCCCGCGCTTCTACCGCATGTGGCAGTACTACCTGCTGTGCTGCGCGGGCTTCTTCCGGGCCCGGCAAGGCCAACTGTGGCAGCTGGTGCTGACGCACCGGCACCGCGCCGAGGTGTACCGTTCGGTGCGGCCCGCCAGCCAGCCCTGACTACATCACCGCGCCAACCTGCCAGGGCACGAACTCGTTCTGGCCGTAGCCGTGGCGTTCGCTCTTGCTTTGCTCGCCGGAGGCGGTGGCCAGCACCAGCTCAAAAATGCGCTGGCCCATCTCCTGCACCGAGCTGCTGCCGTCGATGATCTCGCCGCAGTTGATATCCATGTCTTCTTCCTGCCGCTGCCAGAGCGCCGAATTGGTGGCCAGCTTGAGTGACGGCGAGGGTGCGCAGCCGTAGGCGCTGCCGCGGCCGGTGGTGAAGCAGATCACATTCGCCCCGCCGGCCACCTGGCCGGTGGCGCTTACCGGGTCGTAGCCCGGCGTGTCCATGAAGACGAAGCCGTGCGCCGTCACCGGCTCGGCGTATTCAAACACGCCTTCCAGGTTGGTGGTGCCGCCCTTGGCGACCGCGCCCAGGGACTTTTCCAGGATGGTGGTGAGTCCGCCGGCCTTGTTGCCGGGCGAGGGGTTGTTGTTCATTTCGCCGCCGTTGATCTCGGTGTAATGCTCCCACCATTTGATGCGGGCGATCAGCTTTTCGGCGATGGCCGGCTGCACCGCGCGGCGCGTCAGCAAATGCTCGGCGCCGTAGACCTCAGGGGTTTCGCTGAGGATGGCCGTGCCACCATGGGCTACCAGCAGGTCGACCGCCGCGCCCAACGCCGGGTTGGCGCTGATGCCCGAATAGCCGTCCGAGCCGCCGCACTGCAGGCCGATGGTGATGTGCGATACGCTGCAGGGTTCGCGCCGCACATTGTTGGCGCTGGCTAGCATGTCGGTGATCAGCGCAATGCCCTTCTCCACTGACTGGCGGGTGCCGCCGGCGTCCTGGATGTTGTAGCTGCGCAGGGTATCGCCCTCGCGCAGGCTGCTGCGGGCCAGCCAGGCGCTGGTCTGGTTGACCTCGCAGCCCAGACCGATCACCAGCACCGCGCCGAAGTTGGCATGGGTGGCGTAGCCGGCTAAGGTGCGTTCCAGCAGCTGCAGGCCCAGGCCTTCGCTGTCCATGCCGCAGCCGGTGCCGTGGGTCAGGGCGACCACGCCATCGATCTGCGGATAGTCGGCCAGCGCGGCCGGGTTGGTCTGGCGCGAGAAGTGGGCGGCGATGGCCCGGGCCACGGTGGCCGAGCAGTTCACGCTGCTCAGGATGCCGATGTAGTTGCGCGTGGCGACCCGGCCATCGGCGCGCTTGATGCCCATGAACGTGGCCTCCTGGCGCGGCGCCGCGGCTTTGACATCGGCGCCAAACGCGTAGTCGCGGCTGAAGTCGCCCTTGTCCGAACCCATGTTCAGGTTGTGGGTGTGCACATGCTCACCGGGGGTGATGGCGCGCGAGGCAAAGCCGATGATCTGGTTGTAGCGCCGCACCGGTTCGCCGGCGGCAATCGCCCGGGTGGCGATCTTGTGGCCGGGCGGCACCAGGCCTTTGATGGGAATGCCGTCGACGCTGGTGCCGCTGAGCAGCTGGGCGCGGGCGATGAGCACATCGTCGGCAGGGTGGAGGCGGATGAAGGGAGGCGTGGCCATGGTGGGTTCTTTCATGCGGGGGTGGCGTGCTGCCAGCTGGCGCTGAGGCGGCTGTGGGATTTGTCCATATGGGCGTGCATGGCGGCGCGGGCGGCGGCCGGGTCCTGGGCGCGGATGGCGGCCAGGATGGTCTGGTGCTCCTTCAGCGCGGTGCGCCAGGAGCGCGGGGTTTCAAAGTAGCCACCGAGCCGGGTGAACAGCGGGCCGCGCCGGGCGTCCCAGAAGCTGTGCACGGTCTCTACCAGCACGGCATTGCCACTAGCCTGCACGATGGCCGAGTGGAAGGCGCGGTCGCCGTCCAGCGGCGCGCTGCCCTGGGCGGCTTCGGCCTGCATGGTCAGCAAGGCCTGCTCCATGGCATGGATGTGTTCGGGCTGGGCCAGGCTGGCGGCTAGCGCAGCGGTTTCGCCTTCGATCACCCGGCGCGCGCGGATCAGTTCCAGCGGACCCCACTCGGTGGGCGAAACCGCCGTTGCGGGTCCTGTAGATCCGACCGTTGTGCTCTGGCTGCGCGCGTTGCGCTCCAGCACATAGACGCCCGAGCCGGTGCGCACCTCGACCCAGCCTTCGACTTCCAGCGCAATCAGCGCCTCGCGCACCGACGGCCGGCTCACGCCCAGCTGCACCGCCAGCTCGCGCTCGGCCGGCAGGCGCGTGCCGACGGCGAATTCGCCCGACAGCATGCCGGCGCGCAGTTGCTCGGCAATCTGGCGGTACAGGCGTTGGGGTTCCAGGGGTTGCAGGGGCATGGGTGGGTAAAGACGGAGGATTAAGGGTTAGCCTTAGTTGGCCAAGTGGTAAGGCCAATTCATAATTCCACAGATTATCCGCGCCTACATCGGGCAAAACCCTGAAACCACTGGAGCAACACATGCGATTACACGGAAAAACGGCCTTGGTCACCGCTGCGGGCCAAGGCATAGGCCAGGCGGCCGCCTTGGCCATGGCGGCCGCCGGTGCCCAGGTGTGGGCTACCGATGTGAACCCGGCGTTGCTGGCGTCCTACGAGGGCGTGGCCAATATCACCGCGTTGCCGCTGGATGTGCTGGACCAGTCGGCCATCCAGGCCATGGTCGAGCGCATGCCCAAGATCGATGTGCTGTTCAACTGCGCGGGCGTGGTGCACAACGGCACGGTGCTGGAGGCCAGCAACCGCGATCTGGAATTCGCCTTCATGCTGAACGTGCAAGCCCAGTTCTGGGCCATCCAGGCGGCGCTGCCCAAAATGCTGGCCCAAGGCGGCGGCAGCATCATCAACATGGCCAGCGTCTGCAGCAGCATCAAGGGCCTGCCGAACCGCTGCGTCTACGGCACCACCAAGGCGGCGGTGATTGGTTTGACGAAAAGCGTGGCCGCCGACTACGTGGCCCAGGGCATACGCTGTAATGCGATCGCCCCCGGCACGGTGGATACGCCGTCGCTGCACGACCGCATCAACGCCAACGCCGACCCGGTCGCCGCGCGCAAAGCCTTTGTAGCCCGCCAGCCTATGGGCCGGCTGGCGCAAGCCCATGAGATCGTACCCATTGTGGTATTTTTGGCCAGCGACGAGTCGATATTTGCGACCGGCCAGACGTACTCGGTCGATGGCGGTATGACGATTTAATTCGCTCTTTTCACACCCAAAGGAAATCCATGAAACTCGTTCGTTACGGCAAACCTGGCAAAGAAAAACCAGGTCTGATCGATGCCGAAGGCAAGCTGCGCGACCTGAGCAAAGAGCTCAAGGACATCGGCCCCGAGCAGCTCGGCGACGCCGCGCTGGCCAAGATCGCCAAGCTGAATCCAGCCAAGCTGCCGCTGGTCAAGGGTAAGCCGCGCATGGGCAGCCCGGTGGCGAACGTGGGCAAGTTCATCGCCATCGGCCTGAACTACGCCGACCACGCCGCCGAGTCGGGCCTGCCGATTCCGGCCGAGCCGGTGGTGTTCATGAAGGCGACTTCGTGCATCCAGGGTCCGAACGATCCGGTGATGCTGCCCAAGGGCTCGAAGAAGACCGACTGGGAAGTCGAGTTGGGCGTGGTCATCGGCACCCAGGCCCGCTATGTGTCGCAAAAGGACGCGCTGAACTTCGTCGCCGGCTACTGCACCATCAACGATGTGAGCGAACGCGAATACCAGATCGAGCGCGGCGGCACCTGGGACAAGGGCAAAGGCTGCGACACCTTCGGCCCGCTCGGCCCCTGGCTGGTGACGCGCGACGAAGTGCCGAACCCGCAAAAACTCAGCATGTGGCTGGACGTGAACGGCCAGCGCGTGCAGACCGGCAACACCAAGACCATGATCTTCAGCGTGGCCAAGATCGTCAGCTACGTCAGCCAGTTCATGACCCTGATGCCGGGTGACGTGATCACCACCGGCACCCCGCCCGGCGTCGGCCTGGGCATGAAGCCACCGGTGTTCCTGAAGAAGGGAGACACCATGGCCCTGGGTATCGAAGGTCTGGGTGAACAGCACCAGGTAGTAGTGCCCTTCAAGCTATAAGCTGAGTGCATCCCCAGCCGTCAGGCTTGGGGATGTTTTTGTTGGTTTATAGGTTTTGGGGTTGTAGCGCTTATGCAATAAGCGCTGGATGCTATTGAATATGTAGCATTTGTCTTCTTACTGGCGCCGACCGCGCAGCCACTCCAGCGCCAGCAGCAGGCTGGTGGTGAAGATGATCAGCAGGGTGGCGACCGCCGCAATGGTCGGGCTGATGTTCTCGCGGATGCCGTTGAACATCTGGCGCGGCAGCGTGGACTGCGAAGGGCCGGCCAGGAACAGCGTCACCACCACTTCGTCGAAGGATGTCGCAAAGGCGAACAGCGCACCCGAGAAGACGCCAGGCGCGATGATGGGCAGCGTCACGCGCCAGAAGGTGGTCCAGGGCGAGGCGCCCAGCGACTGGCTGGCGCGCACCAGGTTCTGGTTGAAGCCCTGTAGCGTGGCCAGCACGGTGGTCAGCACAAACGGGGCGCCGAGTGCGGCGTGCACCATGATCAAACCCGCATACGAATCGGTCAGGCCGACCTTGGCAAAGCTCAGGTAAGCGGCTACGCCGACCACCACAATCGGTACCACCATGGGCGAGATCAGTACGCCCATCAGCAGGCCTTTGCCGGGGAAGTTTTCGCGCGCCAGCCCGACTGCCGCCAGGGTGCCGAGAATGGTCGCCAGCACCGTGGCTGCGGGTGCCACGATGAAACTGTTTTGTGCCGCCCGCTTCCATTCATCCGAGCCAAACAGGTTCTGGTACCACTGCATCGACCAGCCAGGAATCGGATACGACAAGAAGGAGCTGGACGAGAACGACAGCGGAATGATCACCACGATGGGCAGCAGCAAAAACACTAGCATGCCGACGCCGAAAGCGCGCAGCGCCCACCAGCCGAGCTTGTCGAGCCAGGTGGCGTAGGCAGGGAATACGGGGAGGAACTTGCTCATATCAGGTCATGCTCAGTTCTGTTTTCAGGAGCCGGCGGTACAGCGCATAGAGCACCAGCGTGGTCGCCAGCAGCACGGTGGACAGCGCGGCGGCTACACCCCAGTTGACGTTCACGTTGATGTACTGGGCCACGTAGTAGGACAGCATCTGGTCGTCGGCGCCGCCCAGCAGCGCCGGGGTCACGTAGTAGCCGATAGCCAGGATAAATACCATCAGCGCACCGGCACCTATGCCGGCATAGGTTTGCGGCACGTAGACGCGCCAGAACGCGGCCAGCGGCGTGCTGCCCAGCGACACGGCGGCGCGCTGGTAGGTCGAGGGCACGGACTTCATCACGCTGTACAGCGGCAGGATCATGAAGGGCAGCAGCACATGCACCATGGCGATCACCACGCCGGTGCGGTTGAACAACAGGGCCAGTGGCTCGTTGATGAGGCCCAGGTCCTGTAGGCCGTGGTTGATCAGGCCTTCGCGCTGCAGCAGCACGATCCAGGCGGCGATGCGCACCAGGATCGAGGTCCAGAACGGCACCAGCACCAGAATCATCAGCAGATTGGCTTTTCGTGCCGGCAGGGTGGACAGCCAGTAGGCCAGCGGATACGCCAGCAGCAGGCACCACAGCGTGACGATGAAGCTGGTCGAGCAGGTGCGCCAGAGAATCTTGGTGAATACCGCGCGCGACGGGTCTACCGCCGTGATCTGGCCGCCCTCGCGCTGCAGGTCCATGGCCGTGAGCAGGTAGTCGGGGGTCCAGCGCGAGCCGTTCTTGGCAATCGCCATCCAGTATTTGCTCTCGCTCCAGCGCGGGTCGATTTCCAGGATGCGGCTGCGGTATTCCTCGTCGGACAAGCCCGGCGGCAGCGGCATGGCGCGGAAGGTGTTCATCACCAGCGAGCGCGCGCCCGGGGTTTCGGTATTCAGTCGACGCGCCAGGCCACCGGCCTGGCCGCCGCCACCGGGCAGCTTGGACAGGTCGATGGCCAGGGCCGCGAAAGCCCGTGGCGGCGCGGTCATGGCCGGGTCCCAGCCATCGAGCGAGCGCGCCGTCAGCGGCAGTGCTGCAACCACCTCGGGATTCTCTACTCCGCGTACCAGCAGCACCGCAATCGGCGCCAGCAGGATGACCAGCAAGTAGGCCAGCATCGGCAGTGCCAGGGCAAAGGCCCAGATGCGGGCACGGCGTTTGGCGCGGCCCAGCTGGCGCATGAGCACATCGCGGTCCTCCGCGCCGAGGGCGTTTGCAGCGGTCAAAGTAGCGTTTCCCATGGTGTTTGCGTCTGCGCCCTGCTTACTGGGTGGCCCAGGCGGCGAAGCGCTTTTCCAGCTCTTCGCCCTGGTCGGCCCAGAACTTGACGTTGAACTGCAGCGAGTCCTTGGCGTTGGCGGGCGAGGTCGGCAGATTGGCCAGCACTTCCTTGCTCAGCTGCGGCAAGGCCTTGTTGTTCACCGGGCCGTAGGCGATGTTGCGGGCGTACTCGGCCTGCGCGGCGGGCGCCGTGGCGTAGGCGATGAACTTGATAGCCGCGTCCTTGTTTGGCGTGCCCTTGGGGATGACCCAGTAGTCCAGATCGTAGATGCCGCCGGTCCAGCCTATGCCGAGGTTCTTGCCTTCGCGGTTGGCGGCGTCGATGCGGCCGTTGTAGACGGTGCTCATAACCACGTCACCGGCGACCAGGAACTGCGGCGGCTGGGCACCGGCTTCCCACCACTGGATGCTGGGCTTGAGCTGGGTCAGCTTGGCGAATGCGCGGTCGGCGCCGGCCTTGGTGGCCAATACCTTGTAGACGTCGGCGGTAGCCACACCGTCGGCCATCAGCGCGAATTCCAGGTTGTAGCGCGCGCCTTTGCGCATGCCGCGCTTGCCGGCGATCTTCTTGGTGTCCCAGAAGTCGGCCCAGGTCTTGGGTGGCGTCTTGAGCTTGTCGGCGTTGTAAGCCATGACGGTGGACCAGACGAACACGCCGACACCGCATTCATGTACGGCGGCGGGCACGAAGTCGGCCTTGTTGCCAACCTTGGCCCAGTCGATTTTTTCAAACAGACCTTCGTCGCAGCCGCGGCTGACGTCGGGCGATTCGACTTCGACCACGTCCCAGGTGACCTTGCCGGCTTCGACCATGGCCTTGATCTTGGCCTGTTCGCCGTTGTATTCGACGGCCACGATCTTGGCTGCACCGGTTTTGTCATAGGGCTCGTAGAACGCCTTCTTCTGTGCATTGGCGTTGGCACCGCCAAAGTTGATCACATTGAGTTGCGTCTGGGCCAGGGCGGGCAGGGTGGCCACGGCCGCCAGCAGGGACAGGTACTTCAGCTTCATCACAGAAAACTCCAGTTAAGAAAGGAACAGAACAACGGAAGGGATAACGACTTACAGATACACACGCAGGTGTTCGGGAGGCACGTGCAGCCACAGGGTGTCGCCTGGCGCCGGTGGCTGCGTCACGGACAGTGGCAGCTTCACGGTGGCCAGGCCCTGGCCGTCGACGGCGCAGCGCAGGCGCAGGTGGTCGCCGAAATACATGGTGTCGACCAGCACGGCCTTGAACACGTTCAGCTCGGGCAGGCTGTTCTCGGCATGCACGGCGATGCGCTCCGGGCGCACGCTGGCGATGATGTCGGCGCCCACATGGGCGGTGTTCACGTTCACGCCCAGGCAGCGGGTCACGGCACCGGGGATGCTCAGCTCGCACAGGCCGCCTTCGCTGCTGCCGCACTTGCCTTTGAGCGGCGTGTTGTCGCCCACGAAGCCGGCGACAAAGCGGTTGGCCGGGGTCTCGTAGAGCGACAGCACTGGTGCCAGCTGCTGCACCACGCCGTCGTTGAACACGGCCACGCGGTCGCTCATGGTCAGCGCTTCGCTCTGGTCGTGGGTCACGTAGACGAAGGTCACGCCCAGCTTCTTGTGCAGGTCTTTCAGCTCGATCTGCATGTGTTCGCGCAGCTGTTTGTCGAGCGCGCCCAGCGGCTCGTCCATCAACACCAGCTGGGGCTCGAACACCATGGCGCGGGCCAGGGCCACGCGCTGCTGTTGGCCGCCGGAGAGCTGGGCCGGATAGCGGTCCTGCTTGCCGCGCAGCTGCACCATGTCCAGCGCGCGGGCCACGCGCTCGGCACGCTGGTCCTTGGGCACGTTGCGCACGCTCAAGGGGTAGGCTACGTTGTCGCCCACGGTCATGTGCGGGAACAGCGCGTAGTTCTGGAACACCATGCCGAAGTTGCGCTTGTGTGGCGGCGTGCGGGTGATAGATTTTTCGTTCAGGAAGATTTCGCCCGAGGTGGGCGACTCGAAGCCGGCCAGCATCATCAACGTGGTGGTCTTGCCGGAGCCGGAGGGGCCCAGCAGCGTCAGAAACTCGCCGCTCTGGATCTGCAGGTCCAGGTTCTGGACCACCAGCTGGTTGCCGTCGTAGGTCTTCTGGACAGCTGAAAAGCGGACCAAAGGCTGGCTGCTGGTGTTGTGCGCGTGGGGTGCCATGGGGTGTCGTTCGCCGCTTGTCGTTGCAATGCCGGTATTTTTGAGCCCCGCTTGATCTGTCGCCATATACACAGGCGCTGTGTGTGGCACGGTACGTGCTGGTCCACAGACCGGTACACACAAACCCTACGCAAACTAGGGCACGCGAGCGTTTCCAATACCCCCATGTTTAAGTTTGAATTTCGCCACGGTACGCCGTTGGTGGCGCAGATCGTTGCGCGCATTGGGGAAATGGTCGATACGGGGCGGCTGCGTACGGGGGCCAAGCTGCCGTCGATACGCCAATTCGCCCATCAAAATGGGGTCAGCATCTTTACCGTAGTCGAGGCCTACGACCGTTTGGTCGCAGCCGGCTATGTGGTTTCGCGTTTGAACGCCGGGTTTTTTGTCTGTGCCCGCACCGCCTCGGTGCATTCGCCGGACGTTGAGCGGCCATCGGCCTTATCGGCAGGCAGCTTTGACAACAGTTGGTACCTGCAGCGCATTTTCGAAAACCACCATCTGCCGTTCAAACCCGGCTGTGGCTGGTTGCCGCAAAACTGGCTGTTTGAAGAAGGTGTACGCAAGGCCATGCGGTCCCTGGCCGCGGTGGACCCGATGCAACTGGGCGACTACGGCGATCCTTTGGGTTACTTCCCATTGCGCGCCTGGGTCTGCGAGAGCATGCGCCAGCATGCCATCCACATCCAGCCATTCCAGGTGCTATTGACCCATGGCGCCAGCCAGGCCCTGGACCTGGCTGTGCGCTGGCTGGTCGGGCAGGGGGACGTGGTGTTGGTGGATGAGCCGGGCTACCCGAATCTCACCAACGCGCTGCGCTTTGCCGGCGTCCGCCTGCACGGTGTGCCCCGAACGCCGGACGGCTGGGACTTGGCAGCGCTGGAGGACCTGATCGTGCGTTTGCGGCCCAAGGTGTTTTTTACCCAGCCGCGCTTCCATAGCCCGACCGGCTCTGTGGCCACGCTGCAGCAACTGCACAAGGTGCTGCGCCTGGCCGAGAAATACGACGTGCTGCTGGTGGAAAACGATATCTACTGCGAGTTGGATACCGAGTCGCGTCCTTCGCTGGCCAGTCTGGACAACCTGTCCCGGGTGGTTTACGTGGGCAGCTTTTCCAAGTCGATTGCCCCGAGCTTGCGCTGCGGCTATCTGCTGGCGCATAACGACATCATGGGGGATTTCTCACGGCTGAAGATGTTTTCTGGCCTGACCAGTTCCGAGTTGGTGGAGCGCATCGTGCACACCGCCTTGAGCGATTCGCACCGTCCGCGCTATTTGCGTGGCCTGCGCACCCGGCTGACGCAAGCCCACGAGCGTTGTGGTCAGCGCTTGCGCAATATGGGGTTTGAGTTGTTTTGCGAGCCCGGTGGCGGCTTGTTCCTCTGGGCCTGGCATCCGCGCATCCACAACGCGGTGGAGCTGGCAGCACGGGCCAGCGAGCGCGGCGTGATGCTGGCGCCGGGGCATTTGTTCAGTACGGTTGCCGCCACGCGCTCCTGGATGCGCTTCAATGTTGCGCATTGTGAGAACGATGCGGATGCATTTGTCTATACCTGGCTGGAGCAGGCGTTGGCGGGGTGATGCGAAGCGGAGGGCTGGCCTGGGAAAACCCTGTCGCGCAGGCGCAATAAATGCGGTCCCATCGGTAGACTTTTGAAAACAAGTCTGGTTAAATTCAAAAAATAGCACGATCGTTCGTATTTTTGAATTTAAACCCATGACTTCGTCAGAACCGTCCGCCAAATCAGGCCGCGATGCCAGCAGCGAAGGCCGCGCCTTGCTCAAGGGCCGGCAGACCAAGGCCTCGATTGTCGAGGCGGCACTGGGCTTGGCCAGCCACATCGGGCTCGAAGGCCTGAGCATAGGCGCGCTGGCCGAGGTCACGCAGATGAGCAAGTCGGGCGTGTTCGCCCACTTCGGCTCGCGCGAAGAGCTGCAGATCTCGGTGATCCGCGAATACCACCGCCTGTTTGAGGCCGAAGTGTTCTACCCCGCCATGCAAGCCCAGCGCGGCTTGCCCCGGCTGCGCGCGCTGTTTGCCAACTGGATGCAGCGCGTGGCCATCGAGCTGCAGTCGGGCTGCATCTTCATCAGCGGCGCGGTTGAGTTCGACGACCGGCCCGGCCCGGTGCGCGACGCGCTGGCCAGTTCGGTGCAGGCCTGGCTGTCGGCGTTCTGCCGCGCGGTAGAGCAGGCCAAGGAAGTCGGCGATCTGCGCGCCGATGCCGACGAGCGGCAAGTCGCCTTCGAGATACATGGCTTGATCTTGTCGTTGCATTATGAGGCCCGTTTTTTGAAGAATCCCGGTGCCGTGGCGCGCGCCAACACCGGTTTCGAGCACATCCTGGAGCGTTACGGGCAGCCCGTCGCCCCATCGCCATCCACCCCCAAAAAATCCAAGGAGTAACCATGCCCAGCTACACCCCGCCCCTGCGCGACATGCAATTTGTGATGCACGAAGTGCTGAAGGTCACCGACGACCTGAAGCTCTGCCCGCAGCATGCCGACACCGATGCCGACACCATCAACGCGGTGCTGGAAGAGGGCGGCAAGTTCGCCTCCGAGGTGGCCTTCCCGCTGAACATCAGCGGCGACGAAGAAGGCTGCACGCTGGACAAGACCACGCACGAAGTCACCGCCCCCAAGGGCTTCAAAGAGGCTTACGCACAGTACGTGCAAGGCGGCTGGGCAGCGCTGAGCTGCGACCCGGCCTACGGCGGCCAGGGCCTGCCCTTTGTGGTCAACCAGTGCTTCTATGAAATGCTGAACTCGGCCAACCAGGCCTGGACCATGTACCCCGGCCTGTCGCACGGTGCCTACGAGGCGCTGCAAGCCCACGGCACCGATGCCCAAAAAGCCCTGTACCTGCCCAAGCTGACCAGTGGCGAATGGACCGGCACCATGTGCCTGACCGAGCCGCATTGCGGTACCGACCTGGGCCTGCTGCGCACCAAGGCCGAGCCGCTGGCCGATGGCAGCTACGCCATCACCGGCAACAAAATCTTCATCAGCGCGGGTGAACACGACATGGCCGAGAACATCGTCCATCTGGTTTTGGCCCGTCTGCCCGATGCGCCTGTGGGCAGCAAGGGCATCAGCCTGTTCGCCGTGCCCAAGTTCCACGTCAGTGCCGATGGCACGCTGGGCAAGCGCAACGGCATCTACTGCGGCGGCCTGGAGCACAAGATGGGCATCCACGGCAACGCCACCGCGCAGATGGTGCTAGAAGGCGCGATCGGCACCCTGGTCGGCCAGCCCAACAAGGGCCTGGCGGCAATGTTCGTGATGATGAACGCCGCCCGCCTGGGTGTGGGCAACCAGTCGCTGGGCCTGACCGAAGTGGCCTACCAGAACGCGCTGGCCTATGCCAAGGACCGCATCCAGATGCGTTCGCTGTCCGGCACCAAGGCCAAGGACAAGCCAGCCGATCCGATCATCGTCCACCCCGACGTGCGCAAGATGCTGCTCACCGCCAAGGCCTATGCTGAAGGCGGCCGCGCACTGGGCATCTTCTGCGGCGTGTTGCTGGACAAGGAACACAGCCACCCCGACGAAAAGGTGCGTGCCGATTCCGGCGAAATGCTGGCCCTGCTGACCCCCATCGTCAAAGCCTTCCTGACCGACAACGGCCACATCTCGACCAATGCCTGCATGCAGGTGTTTGGCGGCCACGGCTTCATCAAGGAATGGGGCATGGAGCAGTATGTGCGCGACAACCGCATCAACATGATCTACGAAGGCACCAACACCATCCAGAGCCTGGACTTGCTGGGTCGCAAGGTGCTGGGCAACAACGGCGCCACGCTGAAGAAGTTTGGCCGCCTGGTCGCCGCACTGGTGGAAGAAGAAGGCGTGAACGAGAAGATGGCCGAGTTCATCACCCCCATCGCCATCCTCGGCGACCAGGTCACCAAGCTGACCACCGAGCTGGGCTTCAAGGGCTTCCAGAACGCCGACGAAGTGGGCGCGGCTGCAGTCGACTATCTGCGCGTCGCCGGCCACCTGGTGTTCGGCTACTTTTGGGCCCGTATGGCGCAGGTCGCACTGCGTGAAATCGCCGCCGGCAACACCGACCAGTTCTACCTGGCCAAGGTGCAGACCGCGCGCTTCTACTTCGCCAAGCTGTTCCCCGAAACCGCCACGCTGATGCGCACCATGCGCACTGGCAGCAAGGCGCTGATGGATACCGACGCCGCGCTGGCCTGAAGCCCGCTTTGGAGACAAGCATGAAAAAAATAATAGCACTCACCGCAGGTCTTATCTGCGCTGGCGGAGTATTTGCTCAGATGACCCCCGAGGGTCTGTGGCGCAATATCGACGACAAGACCGGCCAGGCCAAGGCGGAGATCCGCATTACCGCCAACAGCGCCGGCGTGCTCAGCGGGGTGGTGGAAAAAGCCCTGATCCCTAGCCCCGAACCGCTGTGCAAGGAGTGCACCGACGACCGCAAAGACAAGCCCAAGCTGGGCCTGGAAATCATCCGCGGCGCCAAGAAGACCGAAGGCAAGGACGTGTGGGAAGACGGCAAGATCCTCGACCCCGAAAACGGCAAGAACTACACGCTGCGCATGGAGCCGCTGGAAGACGGCAAGAAGCTCCAGGTGCGTGGCTACATCGGCCCGTTCTACCGCACCCAAATCTGGCAACGCATTCAGTAATTTCGAAAGACGTTTATGTCCCGATTCCCGATCAAGAAAGTCGCCGTACTCGGCGCAGGTGTGATGGGCGCGCAGATTGCTGCGCACCTGGTCAACGTCAAGGTGCAGGTCGTACTGTTCGACCTGAAGGCCAAAGAAGGCCCGGCCAACGGCATCACCGCCAAGGCCATTGCCAACCTGAAGAAGCTCAAGCCCGCGCCACTGGGTGTGGCCGAAGATGCGGACCTGATCCAGCAGGCCAACTACGATGACCACCTGGAACAGCTGAAAGACTGCGACCTCATCATCGAAGCCATCGCCGAGCGCATGGACTGGAAGCTCGATCTGTACAAGAAGATCGCGCCCTTCGTCGCGCCGCACGCGCTGGTGGCGTCCAACACTTCCGGCCTGTCGATCACCAAGCTCAGCGAAGCGCTGCCCGAAGAAATCAAGCCGCGCTTCTGCGGCATCCACTTCTTCAACCCACCGCGCTACATGTACCTGGTGGAGCTGATCAACACGCCGACCACCCAGCCTGAAGCGCTGGACCAGTTGGAAGCCTTCGTCACCACCAGCCTGGGCAAGGGCGTGGTGCGCGCCAAGGACACGCCGAATTTCATCGCCAACCGTGTCGGTATCGCCGGCATGCTGGGCATCATCGGCGAGACCGCCAAGTTCGGCCTGACCTACGACGTGGTCGACGACCTGACAGGCAAACGCCTGGGCCGTGCCAGCTCGGGTACCTTCCGCACCGCCGACGTGGTGGGCCTGGACACCATGGCCCACGTGGTCAAGACGCTGCAAGACAACCTGAGCCTGGACACCGACCCGTTCTACGGCAGCTACGGCACGCCGCCGGTGCTGGCCAAGCTGCTGGAAATGGGCAACCTGGGCCAGAAGGCCAAGGCCGGTTTCTTCAAGAAAGTTGGCCGCGACATCCTGCGCTTCGACATGGCTACGGGCAACTACGTGGCAGGCGGCGAGAAGGCCGACGAGGTCTATGGCCGCATGCTGAAAAAGCCGGCCGCCGAGCGCCTGGCCCTGCTGCGCAACAGCGAAGGCCCGCAAGGCCAGTTTCTGTGGGCGGTGTTGCGCAACAGCTTCCACTATGCTGCCGTGCACCTGCAGACGATTGCCGAAACCGCGCGCGACGTGGACCTGGCGATGCGCTGGGGCTTCGGCATGCAGCAAGGCCCGTTCGAACTCTGGCAGGAAGCCGGCTGGCTGACGGTAGCCAACTGGATCAAAGAAGACATCGCCGCCGGCAAGGCGCTGAGCAACGCACCGCTGCCCGACTGGGTGTTCAACGGCCCGGTGGCCGAGGCGCAAGGCGTCCACACGGCCGAAGGTTCGTGGAACCCATCTACTTCAAAATTTGTAGCGCGTCACGCACTGCCTGTCTACGCCAGGCAGCTGTTTCCTGAAAAAATCTCCGGCCACACCCAAGGTCTGGGCCTGGGCGGTGGCTTCGAGACGGCAGGCAAGACCCTGCATGAGGACAAGGCCATCCGCCTGTGGACCCTCGATGACCAGATCATCATCGCCAGCATCAAGACCAAGATGCACGCCATCAGCCCCGAAGTCTCCGAAGGCCTGGCCCGCGCGGTCGATCTGGCCGAGAAGGACTACGCCGGCGTGGTGATCTGGTCGGGTGACGAGCCCTTCAGCGCCGGCGCCGATCTGCAGGCCATGCTGCCCGGCTTCATGATGGGCGGCGCCGGTGCCATCAACAAGATGGAAAAAGCGCTGCAGAACGTGATGCTGAAAATCCGCTACGCCAATGTGCCGGTGGTGTCGGCCGTGCGCGGCCTGGCGCTGGGTGGCGGCTGCGAGCTGGCGGTGCACTCGGCCCGCCGCGTGGTGGCGATGGAGAGCTATATCGGCCTGGTGGAAGTTGGCGTGGGCCTGGTGCCCGGCGCAGGCGGCCTGACCTATATCGCCCGCCGTGCGGCAGAGAACGCCGCGCTGTCCACGCACAAGGACTTGCTGCCCTTCCTGACCGAAGGCTTCACCGCCGCGGCCATGGCCAAGGTGGGCACCAGCGCGCTGGAGTCGCGCAAGCTTGGCTACTTGCTGGACAGCGATGTCATCGTGCCGAACAAGGACGAGCTGCTGTTCGTCGCGATCAATGAAGCCAAGGCCATGGCCACCGGCGGCTACCGCGCACCGCACAAGCGCCAGTTTTTGGTGGCGGGCCGCAACGGCAAGGCCACCATCCAGGGTCAGCTGGTGAACATGCGTGACGGCGGCTTTATCAGCCAGCACGACTTTCACATTGCCAGCCTGATCGCCGGCGTGGTGACCGGTGGCGACGTGGACAACGGCACGCTGGTGACCGAGGAATACATCATGGCGTTGGAGCGCAAAGCCTTCTGCAGCCTGCTGGAGAACGCCAAGACGCAGGAACGCATCATGGGCATGCTGTCCACCGGCAAGCCTGTGCGCAACTAAGGAACGAATATGAGCAAGCAAATCCAAGACGCCTACATCGTCGCCGCCACCCGCACGCCGATTGGCCGTTCGCACAAAGGCTATCTCCGCAACACCCGGCCCGACGAGCTGCTGGCCACCACGCTGCGCGCGGCGCTGGCCCAGGTGCCGGGCCTGGACCCCGCCACCATCGAAGATGTGATCTGCGGCTGTGCCATCCCCGAAGCCCAGCAGGGCCTGAACGTGGCGCGCATCGGCGCGGTGCTGGCCGGTCTGCCGAATTCGGTGGGCGGCATCACCGTGAACCGCTTCTGCGCCTCTGGCATCAGCGCGGTGCAGATGGCGGCCGACCGCATCCGCGTCGGCGAGGCCGATGTGATGTTTGCCGCCGGTGTTGAAAGCATGAGCATGGTGCCGATGATGGGCAACGGGCCCAGCCTGTCGCCGAACATCTTCAGCAACACCGACGACGTGGACAACTACGGCATCGCCTACGGCATGGGCCTGACCGCCGAGAAGGTGGCGCAGCAGTGGAAGATCAGCCGCAGCGCGCAGGACGAGTTCGCCTATGCATCGCACATGAAGGCGCTGGCGGCGATGAAGGCCGGTTACTTCAGCGACGAGATCACGCCGATCACCGTCGATGACCGCAGCGTCGATCTGGACAGCGCCAAGGTCACCGTGACCCAGCGCACCGTCAATCTGGACGAAGGCGTGCGCCCTGAGACCACGGTCGAAGGACTCGGCAAGCTGAAGACGGTGTTCTCGGCGCGTGGCTCGGTCACCGCCGGCAACAGCTCGCAAACCTCGGACGGCGCCGGCGCGCTGATCCTGGCCAGCGAGTCGGCCATCAAGCGCTTCGGCCTGACGCCCTTGGCCCGCTTCGTCAGCTTTGCCAGCAAGGGCGTGCCGCCGCACATAATGGGCATAGGCCCGATCGAGGCGATTCCTGCCGCGCTGCGCTACGCCGGCCTGCAACACCAGGACATCGACTGGTTCGAGCTGAACGAAGCCTTCGCGGCCCAGTCGCTGGCGGTCATCAACACGCTGGGCCTGGACCCGTCCAAGGTGAACCCGATGGGCGGCGCGATTGCGCTCGGCCACCCGCTGGGCGCCACCGGTGCCATCCGCGCTGCGACGGTGATCCACGCGCTGCGCCGCAACAACCTGAAATACGGCATGGTGACCATGTGCGTAGGCATGGGCCAGGGCGCGGCAGGCATCTTCGAGCGGGTTTAAGCTCCCCATCTTTTGCAACTACTTAACCCCGGCGGGCGTGCTGAGCGCATCCAGTCCAGAGATACCGTGGAACCGGCTTTGCCGGGCCACTGGTATCGCCCCCTGCAGGGGGTTGGAGGAGCGACACGCAGTGCGCGGAGCCTGGGGGGGAACCATATATGACCGACATCCTGACCCATACCGACGCGGGCATCCTGACCATCACGCTGAACCGGGTTGCCAAGAAGAACTCCATCACCTCGGCGATGTACACCGCCATGGCCGATGCGCTGGAAGCTGCTGCGGCCGACGCCAGCGTGCGGGTGGCGGTGATCCAGGGCCACGAAACCATTTTCTCGGCCGGCAACGACATTGGCGATTTCCTGAGTGCCCCCGTGCCCACGGCCGAGTCGCCGGTGATCCGCTTTCTGCGCGTCATCAGCAGCTTCCCCAAGCCCTTGGTCGGCGCGGTCTGCGGTGCGGCGGTGGGCATTGGCACCACCATGCTGCTGCATTGCGACCTGGTCTACGCGGGCGACAACGCGGCTTTTTCCATGCCCTTCGTGAACCTGGGCGTCTGCCCCGAGGCCGGCTCCAGCTACCTGGTGCCGCGGCTCATGGGCCACCAGCGCGCCGCCGAGGCCTTGCTGCTGGGCGACCCGTTCACGGCAGAGACGGCTTTGGAGGTGGGCCTGATCAACCGCATCGTGCCGCCGGCCGAGGTGCATGCCCTGGCCCAGCTGCAGGCCAAGCGCCTGGCGGCCAAGCCGCTGGCTTCGCTGGTCACCACCAAGCGGCTGATGAAGCAAGAGCAGGCTGCGCCCGTGGCCGAGCGCATTGCCGAAGAAACCGTGTTGTTCAGCCGCATGCTGCGTGAGCCTGCCGCGAAAGAGGCGCTCACGGCGTTTATGGAAAACCGGCGCCCCGATTTCAGCAGCTTCTGATTGCAGATTTTGTATAAATAATGCCTCTGACGATTATTTAATAAGCGCTGGTAGCTATCAATTTCATAGTTCTCATTTCGTAGTAAGCTGCCGCTGCCGGGCCAGTCATGTTCTTTTCGGCCCATTCAAGCGGTTTTCAACTTGCGACGGGAAGTAACTTATGAAACATATTGGCCTGAATCGCCGAGGCGTTTTGTCTCAATCCCTGGGTCTGGCTTTGGCCGGGCTGGCGCCGGCGCTGTATGCGCAGACCGCCGCCCCGGTGCGTAAAGCGGGTGACAAAGACGCCGTCAAACCTCTGGCTCCGCGCCTGCGCATCGTCATCCCCGCCAACGAAGGCGGTGGCTGGGACCAGACCGGCCGGGCCATAGGCGCATCCCTGGTGGCGGCCGGAGCCTGCGAGCAGGTGGACTACGAAAACATTGGCGGCAAGGGCGGCACCATCGGCCTGGCCGCGTTTGTGCAGCGCTACAGCCAGGACCCGAACGCCATGATGATGGGCGGTACCGTGATGGTCGGCGCCGTGGCCTTGCAGCGGCCTGCGGTGACGCTGGCCCAGGTGCAGCCCCTGGCCCGCCTGACCGGCGACTACCTGGTGCTGGTGGTCAAGGCCGACTCGCCGATACGCTCGGTCACCGACCTGGTGGCCATGGTGAAAGCCGATCCCAAGCAGGTGCCGTTCACCGGCGGATCTTCCGGTGGCATCGACCATATTTTTGCCGGCCTGTTCGCACGCGCGGCCGGGGCGCCGGTGGCCGACCTGGTGTACCTGCCGTTCACCAGCGGCGTGCAGTCGGCCGAGGCGGTGCTGACCGGCAAGGCGGTGGCCGGCGTATCGGGTTACAGCGAATTCGCCGACCTGCTGGCCAGCGGCAAGCTGCGGGCGATTGGTGTGTCGGCGCGCAAGCCGATGTTCGGCATCCCGGCCATCCGCGACCAGAAGGTGGATGCGGTGATGTCCAACTGGCGCGGCCTGTTCGTGGGCAGCGGCGTGGCGCCGGCGCGGGTGTCCGAGCTGCTGGCGGGTGTCAAAAACGCCACCAACCATGCGAGCTGGCAGAAGTCGCTGAAGCAGAACCGCTGGGAATCGAGCTGGCTGGATGGCACCGATCTGCGCAGCTTCATGGAGATCGACCAGACCACCGCTACCGCCATCATCTACATGCTCAAGCTCAAGGCCTGAGTTCGGCCGTCAGCGCGTCCCAGTACTCCTTCTTGTCCAATCCGTAGACCGGCTGGGCGTAGCTGGGGTTGTCCAGGCGGATCAGCTTGCGGCCCTTCAGCGGCAAGCCGCGCAGCACTTCTTTTTTGAACCCGGCGTACATCCTGTCCATGCCGCCATCGGCGCGCAGGCGGGCCAGGCCCAGGGCTAGCCGGGCCTTTAGCGCATCGCCTTCGGGCCCTTTCTTGACCGCGAAATAGCGCGACAGCGGGTAGTACAGCAGCAGTGCATCGTCGATGGCCAGGTCGGGCTCGGTGCTGCGGTGTTGCCGGTACTCGGCCAGTACTTCGTTGATGCCGCGGGGGAACAGGTCGAAGCGTTTGCGCTCCAGCATCTGGAACAGGCCGTCGTAGCTGGCGCCCTGGACCACCTGCATCCGGGCCTGCGCCAGGATGGCCAGGTCATCCCAGCCCAGGCCCTGGCCGATGCGGAAGGCCCGCAAGTCGTCGAGTGTGCTGACCTGGGCCAGCCTGGCCTGGGTGTCGCTGTGGATCAGAAAAACCCGGTAACCCAGCAGCCCCTTGTCCAGCGGCACCGGCACCATGTCCAGCCGGTCGGCGTATTCGGGCGGCATGACGGAGCGCAGGGCGACCTGTATCGAGCCGTCGAGCAGCTTTTCCATGCAGCGCTGGGCGTTCATGCTGAAGGGCGTTTGCTGTAGCACGACCGGGCCGTATTCGGCCTGGGTGCGGTCCAGCGCGGCCTCCATCAGCCGCCAGTAATACACGTAGCGCAGGTCGGTGTTGGACTCGGGGCGCGGGTAGGTGATGGTCGTGCTGGTGGCCTGTGCCAGGGCGCAGACCATGAGCCAGCAGACTGCCAGGCCCAGCTTGTTCCAGCGTGCGCGCAGCATGGTGGGCCTGGTTCAAAGTGGAGCCAGTTCGGCCAGCGAATCGAGCAGGCCGTCGGTATCCACCGCTTCCACCGGCTCGCCGTGGTTGTAGCCGTAGCGCACCAGCAGCACAGGGCAGCCGGCGGCGCGCGCGGCCTGGGCGTCGTTGCGTGAGTCGCCTAGCATCAGCGTGTGCTGCGGCAGTGTGCCCAGCGCCGCGCAGGTTTTCAGCAGCGGTAGCGGATCGGGCTTTTTGCGCTCGAACGCATCGCCGCCAAACACCTGGCTGAAGAAGCCGTCCAGCCCCTTGGCCTGCAGCAGCGGCAGCGCAAACGCCGTGGGCTTGTTGGTCAGGCAGGCCAGCTTCCAGCCGCGTTGCTGCATGGCCTGCAGGCCGGCCACCACACCCGGATAGACCTGCGAGAACTGGCCGTTGATCGCCAGGTAGTGGTGCTGGTAGCGGTCCCAGGCGCGGTCAAACAATGCTTCAGTATTGATAGCTGCTTGCGCAGGCGCAGATTGCGCCAGAGCATGTTTTAGCACCAAATTCAGCAGATGCTCCGAGCCCTTGCCGACCATGGGCGCTATGGTGGCGGCGGTGATGGCCGGCAGTTCCAGGTCGGCCAGCATGCCGTTCAAAGCCGCTGCAAAGTCGCCCAGGGTATCGACCATGGTGCCGTCCAGATCGACGATGGCGGCTTGGAGGGGGGGGCGGTTCGACCGAATAGAGTCCAGAAGCATGAAATGGGGTCCGTAAAGTTGTCATGATTTTGGACCATCTGAGAACAGCAGGGGCCAAGACTTTGCATGCCATTTCACGGCGCGGCGAGGGCCGCGACCTGCTCTAGGATGGCGTTTGGCCGTGGGCGGATGGACGGGCGTCGCGCACCGCACGGGCCAAGGCCAGGCCTGCGGGAATGCCGTGCAGACCCTGGCCCAGATGGGCAATGCATACCTGGGCCGCTGCTGCGCCATACCCGCATCCGCCCAGGCCATCGGTGATGGCCACCCAGGGGATGCCGATGCGCTGGGCCATGCCTACGGGGTTGAAGTCGCTCCCAGGATCGGACAGCAGTGCGACAGAGAGCAGCACATCGCACTCCCTAGCTGCCCACGGGTTCGCAGGCGAGTCCATGGGGGTATGCATCCACTGCACGGTCAAGCCTGCTACGCGCAGCATATCGGCATAGCAATGCGCGATTTGCGCGGTCTGTGGCGCCGCATGCATCCAAACTGTGCGGGCCTGCTGCAGCAAATGCACCGCGCGGCTGTATGCGTCGCCATGTTCCTCGGCTTCCTGCACTGGAGGGGGCTCCGGCGCGCTGGTGGGCGCTCTCCCTGCATCGGTCAAGAATGCCATCTTGAAGTCGAGAAAGCCCCGAAACCCGTAGCGCTTGGCGAGCCGCACCACGGTGACGGGTTGCGTTTCGCACCGCTGCGCCACGTCCTGGATGCGGCACAGATGCAGGTGCCGCGCATGCTGGAGGCAATAGGTTGCCACCTGCTTCAGCTTGGGGCTCAAGCTGGGCAGGTTGCCTTGGATGCGCGCCTCCAGGACGGAGGCGGGAGAGCCGGTCAACATGGCGGTCGGGGCTACGGTGGCTTATGCCAGGACGGGTTTTCCGTCTTTCAGCGTGACCGGCTTGCCCTGCTTGGCGGACAGCGTGGCGGCTTCGGCCACAGCCAGGGCGTTGATGCCGTCTTTCAGTGTGACGGGCAAGGCGCTGCCCGACTCCAGGGCGGCGATGAAAGCAGTCCATTCGGCGGCATAGGCACGCATATAGCGCTCCAGAAAGAAGAACTCAGGCTTGGCGCTGACGGCACCACCGGTGGTGACTTTGGTGACGGTGTTTTCCAGCACATTGTTGGCCGTCAACAGGCCTTCCGAGCCCAGCAGTTCCACGCGTTGGTCATAGCCGTAGACGGCGCGGCGGCTGTTCTTGATGACGGCGATGCGGCCATCGGCATAGCGCAGGGTGATGACGGCGGTATCCACGTCGCCGGCCTCGCCGATGGCCGGGTCCACGATGCTGGAGGCAATCGCCGACACGGTTTCTGGCAGGCCGCCAAACAGCCAGCAGGCCATGTCGAAGTCATGGATGGCCATGTCGCGGAACAGCCCGCCGGATACCTTGATGTACGACACCGGCGGCGGCGCGGGGTCGAACGAGGTGATGGACAGCAGCTCGCCCTTGCCGATTTCACCGGCATCCAGTGCGCGCTTGAGGGCGGCAAACTGGGGGTCGAAGCGGCGGTTGAAGCCGATCATCACGGGCTTGCCGCTGTCTTTGACGGCCTCCTGGCAGGCCAGGGCGCGGTACAGGTCCAGGTCGACCGGCTTTTCGCAGAGCACGGCTTTGCCCGCTGCGGTAGCGGCTTCGATCAGGTTGGCGTGGGTGTCGGTGGAGGTGGCGATCAGCACCGCGTCAATCGATGGGTCGTTCAGGATGTCTTGCGTGCTGCGGGCCACGGCGCCACAGGTAGCGGCCAGCTTCTCTGCCGACGGCATGTGCACGTCGGATATAGCTACGAGCTGGCACAAGGGGTGGCTGGTGATGCTTTGGGCGTGCACATTGCCGATGCGGCCTGCGCCGAGAAGACCAATTTTGAACATGGAGATTCCTTGAAAAGTAAGGGAGGGTTGGGGTGAAAAACGGATTCAGGCGGGCAGGGTGAAGGCCGCCCGGAAGGACTCCAAAGCCGCCTCAGGGTCGCCCGAGGCAAAGGCTTCCATGCCCACCGGGCCGCGGTAACCCATGGCGTGCAGCGCGCGGGCAATGCCGGGGTAGTTGATTTCGCCGGTGCCGGGCTCCATGCGGCCGGGCACGTCGGCCACCTGCACTTCGCCAATCCAGGGCAGGCAGGCCTTGCACAGCTCGATCAGATTGCCTTCGCCAATTTGTGCGTGGTACAGATCCAGATTCAGGCGCAGGCGCGGATGGTTCACTGCCGAGACCAGGGCCAGGGTGTCTTCAGCCCGGCCGAAGGGAACGCCGGGGTGGTCCACGGGCAGGTTCAGGTTTTCCAGCGTAAAGGTCACGCCTTCTTCATCCGCCAGGTCGGCGATGCGGGCCAGGGTGTCACGGGCCTTGAGCCACATGGCACCGGTGGTGACCTCAACAGGCGTGACGGGCAGGCCGTCGTCGCCCAGGCCGGTGCCGTGCAGGTTCAGCCGGGCTACGCCCAGGCGCTTGCCGACTTGGGCGGTCTCGCGGGCGGTGCGCAGCAGCTCGGCAGCGCCCTCGTCGTCGGTCAGGCGACCGCGCAGGTAGCCGTTCATGATGGAGAAGGTGGCGCCGGATTTCTCCAGCTGGGCCAGGTCGTGCTCGGGCCAGTTCCAAAGGCCCACCTGGAAGCCCATTTCGGTGAGGCGCTGGACGCGCCATTGCATGGGTTTGTCGCGCCACAGCATTTCGGCGCAGGCGGCGAGGGTAAAAGCGTTTGTCATGGTGGTCAGACTTCTATGTGGATGCGGCCGTTTTCGACCTTGGTTGGAAAGGTTTTGAGGTTGATGCAGGCCGGGGAGCGGCGGGCTTCTCCGGTGCGGTAGTCAAAGGCGCCGCTGTGCTTGGGGCACTCGACTTCATGGTCCATGACCAGGCCGTCGGCGAGGTGCACGTTCTCGTGGGTGCAGAGCCCGGCAGTGCAGTAATACCGGTCGTCCGGGCTGCGGAAGATGGCGAAGGTTTTGGCGGCGTGGTCGAAGCGGATGGCTTCTTCGGGCTCCACATCGTTCACGGCGCAGGCATTGATCCATTCGGGCATAGGAGTGGTCTTTAAAGATTTAAGTGGAAGGCGTTTCTGCATTCATCCGGGCGCGCTTCTTGTCAAAGCGGGCCTGCATGCGGGCTTCGCCTGCAGGTGAACCGTCGTGCCAGGTGCCGAACAGCATGTCCAGCGGCACGAGCTGGTCGCCGCCGTAATTCACCTCGAAGTACTTGTGGTGCAGGTAGTGCGCATAGGCCGAGCTGTCAAACGCCACGCCATCTGACACTTCGACCTTGTCGAAGCCAATGTGGCCATTGAGTGCGCCGAATCCCGCGATGTGCAGCTGGAACAGCGCCACGATGGGGTTGGACGGAATCACCAGATGCCACAGCGCCACCGCGTGGTACAGAAAGGCCTCTACCGGATGCATGGACAGCGAGGACCAGGGCGTGGGATTGACCGAGTTGTGGTGGATGGCGTGCACCCACTTGTAGCCCAGGCGGGTATGCATGGCCCAGTGGATGAAGAAGAAGTGCGTCTCGTGGATCACCGGGGCCAGCAGCACCAGGGCCACCAGCCAGTAGGGGTTGTCTGCCCACGCCAGCCAGGGCACGTAACCGTTGGCGAAGCACCACAGAAACAGCACTTCCACCACGGTCCACAGCGGGATGGAGACGAAAAAGCTGCGCAGGGAATTGTCGATGTTCTGACTCTTGAACCAGAACACGTCCGAGGGCTGGTCGGCCGGGAATTTGCCGTTGAACTTGAATGCCGAGCCTTGGCGGCGGCGCATATACAGCTGGTATTCAAAAGCGCCGTACAGCACGAACACGGCGGCTGCATTTACGGCATACAGCCACAGCGCCCAGCCCCAGCCCAAGGTTTTCATGGTCTCCACATCCGGCACCACGGCATACCAGTACAGCAGGGCGCTGGCCATGTGCAAGGCGTTCCAGGGCCAGACGTAAGACACCAGCCAGCGCAGGATCTTGCCCAGGTTGAAGGGCCGCACCCAGAGGGGGGCTGGCTCCAGCGCCTGGTACGGGGCCCAGTCGCCACGTTTATTGCGTTTGCCGTATTGCGAGTCGTCCATAGCGATTCCTAAAGTTTGTTGGGTTCAACCGTTACATCGGTGAAATGCAACCGGGTGCATATCTTGAGAAAATTTTTTTGAAAATTTCTTGAAATATATTTTTTATGAAGTATTTTTCAGAATTAATTTTCTAATGATGTGATCATCGCACAATGAAAATAGAATTTTTATAAGGGTTTTCGATAGATTTTTAGATGATTTGCTCTCGGGTGCAAAATGTTGTGAAATAGATGCAGTTTTGGCGTGCAGAGCCAGCCCTGTAAGCGCGGGGTGCCAACTTGGTACTATGGTTTGGGCCATCGCCGGGAGCGGTGTAGACAAAGTTGCCGCTAAATTGCGGCTCATAGCCCCGGCCAGATGCAAGCAAGACCATGAACCAAGACAATTCGAACAAGAAAGTCACGGCGCGCGACGTAGCCGTTCGCGCCGGTACCTCCAAGTGGACCGTGTCCCGCGCGTTCACGGACGGGGCCTCGATCGCTCCCGAGGTGCGCGACCGTATCCGGGCCCTGGCCACCGAGATGGGCTATTCGCCCAATCTCCTGGCTAGAAGCCTGTCCACCCGCAGCACGGGCTTGATCGCCCTGGTGGCAGATGAGCTGGCCAACCCGAACCAGCTCTACTCCTTGAACGAGGCCACCCGGCAGCTGCAGGCGCGGGGGCTCAGCACTTTGCTGCTCAATACCAGCCCCGAGTACCGGCCTGCGATTGCACTGCGCCTGGCGGACCAGTTCCAGGTGGACGGCATCATGTTCTTGGGTACCACCTTGACGCATGAGCTGATCGAGTTGGCGCAGCGCATCAAACACATCCCTTTGGTCGTCCTCCTGCGCAACAGCGGTCAGGCGGACATTCCTTTCGTCAGCACCGATGGCTATGCCGCGGGTGCAGAGATTGCGGATCTGTTTCTGGCGCAGGGTTACCGGCGCATCGGCTACATGGCGGGCCCCATGTCCGAGCGCACCGAGCTGCGGCGCATGGAGGGCTTCAGGGATCGGCTCAGCGCCTGTGGCATTGCTTTGACCACGGTGATGGAAACCGCGCACTACCGCCGCGAGCAGGGCATGCACGCGCTGCAGCGCTATCTGGCCGCCACACCCCGGGAATCGCGCCTGGAAGCGCTGTTCTGTGAAAACGACATTCTGGCGATTGGCGCCATGGACGCACTGGTCGCCGCGAATGCCCAGCGCAAGATCGCCATCGTCGGCTTTGACGATATCGAGATGGCAGCTTCACCCAGCTACGAGCTCACCACCTTTCGCCAGCCGGTCGAATACCTGGTGGGCGAAGCCATCCGCTTGATCGTGGAGCCCGGCAGTGCGTCGTCCAGGGCGCTGATGGCCCCTGGTTCGCTTGTGCTGCGGGCCTCGCACCGGCGCCAGGACTGAGGCCTGAGGCGCAAGGCCCGCACCTGCGTGGCTGGAGGAGTCGCAGCGCATCCAATGAACCGACCCGAGGGGTAAACAGGTAAATTGTGATCGGGTGCAATCCCTCGGGGCTGTAGTTCTTGAAAAGCGGGATTCCATACGCTGGAACTCTCTGTACATCACAGCCGTTCTCGGCTGGCAGATGACCATGCAATTCCTCTTGTTTTTCAAAGATCTTTGATTTGAAAGGATTTTTTGGAAATTTAAGTTTTTTACTGCAGCGTTTGGAATTTTATTTCCACGGGGAAACACCTATGACTGCGCAATGGGTTCTTGGCTACAGTGCATTGCACCCGGTTGCATTTCGCAAGAAGTAGCAAAAAATGTTCTGGCCCTGTCCAACAGGCCACTGGAGCGGCCTGGAGCGCAGCCGGTGCGATCCACACAGGTTTTTGACATCCACATGAGACACAAGAGGAGATAGATATGCAATCAGTGAAACGCATCCTGACGATGGCGGCCGTGGCTGCCAGCATCGCAGCCATGGCCACAACTGCGATGGCCGCTGGCCCCAAGATCTTCGTGATCGGCGGCAAGGCCGACGATCCGTTCTGGTCGCGTGTCAAGAAGGGGGCGGATGATGCTGCACTGGCCGTCAAGGCTGCAGGCGGCACGGTGACCTGGCTCGGACCACAGACCTACGACAACCTCGGCCCCGATGCGGCCAAATTGATCCGCTCTGCCCTGAGCCAGAAGCCAGATGCCATCGTCGGCCCTGACTGGGTGCCCGAAGCCATGGACGCCGCGTTCAAGGAGGTGGTGGCCGCCGGTGTGCCGCTGATCATCTACAACTCGGGTGGCATGGAGGCCGCCAAGCGCCTGGGCGCCCAGAACTATGTGGGCAGCGAGGAGTACGTGGCGGGTTTTGGTGGCGGCGAGTACTTTGCCAGCCACGGCGCCAAGTATGTTCTGTGCGTCAATACGCAGCCGGGATCGACCAACCAGGAGTCGCGCTGCAAAGGCGTTGCTGACGGCATGGCAAAGGGGGGTGGAAAGAGCGTCCAGTTGCCTTTGCCTTCCTCGGCCTTTGGTAACCCCACCGCCGTCGCACAGGCGATCAAGGCCGCCCTGCAAAAGGATACCGCTGTGGACGGCATCATCACGATCGGTGCCAACGATGCCAATAGCGCCGCCAATGGCATCAGCCAGGGAGGCTTTGGCAAGCGCGTGAAGTTGGGCACCTTCGACATCGATCCGACCAACCTCAAGCGCATCAAGGACGGCACGCAACTCTTCTGCATCGACCAGCAGCCCTACTTGCAAGGCTACCTGGCCGTGTCCATGCTCAACGCTTATGTGCAATACGGCCTGAAAGTGCCGACCGCGCCTATTCTGACGGGCCCTGGAATCGTCGACGCCTCCAACGTGGATGCGACCGTCGCGGGCGCAGCTGCCGGCGCTCGCTGACCGGCATACGGCGGGGCGCGGCCGATGAGCGGCATCCCGCTACCCAAGCGCCCCTGGCCGATCTCGGGCGCTCGGGTGCCCACTCTTTTTCCATGCATACATCGAGCCCCATCATGAACTCGCAAATCCATATCTCAGCGCCCGCCGGCAGCAAGCCGGACGTGAGCGCAGGCCGCACGCCGTTTTCCTTCGGTGCGCTGCTACGCCGTCCGGAAACCGGATCCTTCATAGGATTGGTTGCCGTGTTTGTCTTTTTCTCCATCTTTGGTGGGGAGACATTTCTTTCCGCCGGTGGTGCAGCCAGTTGGCTGAACATCGCCGCCGAGCTGGGCATCATTGCCTTGCCGATTGGCCTCCTGATGATCGCGGGTCAGCTGGACCTGTCGATAGGCAGCGTGATCCCGGCCAGTTCGATGACCATCGCCATCGTCTCCGGCCACTACGGCCTGCCCATGCCCGTGGGCATTGCTGCCGCATTGGGCCTGGGCCTGGGCATCGGCTTCCTCAACGGCTACCTGATCATCCGCACCGATCTGCCGTCGTTCGTGGTGACTCTGGCCACCTTGTTTGCCGTGGCGGGTTTGACCCTGGGCTTGTCGGTCATCCTGGCGGGCAGCACCAGTGTGGCGCTGGAAAGCAGTCCGGTCTACAAAATGGTTTTCGGCGATTTCATCGACGGCAAATTTGAAGTCATTTTGCTGTGGTGGGTAGCCGCCATCGCCTTGGTCAGCTACATACTGAGCCACTCCAAATACGGCAACTGGATACTGGCGCTCGGCGGCGACAAGGTCAGTGCGCGCAATGCCGGCATCCCTACCGACAAGCTCAATATCGCGCTGTACATGGCCAGTGGCTTCTGCGCGGCTTTCGTAGGCATGTGTCAGGCCATCCTCTACAACAGTGCCCAAGTCTCAGCCGGGCAGTCCTTCATCTTCAACTCCATCATTGCGGTGGTCATCGGCGGTGTTTTCCTCACCGGCGGTTATGGCTCGGTGCTGGGCATCGTGCTGGGCACGGTGACCTTTGCCATCGTCAACCAAGGCATCTATTACACCGGTTTCGATGCCAACTGGGCCAGCCTGATCATTGGTGTTCTCCTCCTGGCGGCCGTGCTCCTCAACAACACCTTCCGCACCATGGCACTGACCCACTCTGCACCCAGCGCTAAGAAAAAGGCAAGCAAATGACCACCCCTCTGCTGCAACTAAAGGGCGTAAACAAGTCCTTCGGCCCCATCGACGTCCTACACGATATTTCTCTGGAGGTGCATGCGGGCGAGGTGCTGTGCTTGCTGGGCGACAACGGCGCCGGAAAATCCACCTTGATCCGGCTGCTGTCCGGCGTGCACAAGCCAACCTCCGGTGAAATGTGGATGAATGGCAAACCGGTGCTGTTTGAGAATCCGCGCGAGGCCAGCAACCATGGCATTGCCACCGTGCACCAGTTCGGCGGCACGTTTCCGCTGATGAGCATTGGGCGATCCTTCTTTGTGGGGGCGGAGCCTACCAAGCGCTGGGGCCCGTTCGAAGTCTTCGACCGCGACTATGCGAACGAGGTCGCCGTGCGGGAGATGCGCGAGTTGGGCATCACCCGCATCAACGACGGTAACCGGCTGGTGGGTGGGCTTTCCGGCGGGGAGCGCCAGGCGCTGGCCATCGCACGCGCCGTGCACTTCGGTGCCAATGTGCTGATTCTGGACGAGCCCACAGCAGCGCTCGGCGTGAAGGAAGCCGCCCATGTGCTGCGGATTGTTCTGCAAGCGCGCAAGAAGGGCATCGCTGTCATCTTCATCACCCACCAGGTGATGCATGCCATGACCGTGGGCGACCACTTTGCGGTGCTGATCCGCGGCGCCAAAGCGGCCGACTTCCGCAAAGGTGAGAAATCCCGCGAGGAAATCACCGACCTCATGGCCGGAGGGGAAGCCATGGCCGGACTGGAGGCCGAGATCGAAAGCCATCTGTAGCAGACATCCTCGTTGCTAGCCGATGGGCATTGTGGGGCGGAAGTAGCGCAATCGACGGCATCAGCAACCAACCCCAAAAAAGGTCAAGGTAACATGTCACGATGGAGACTGTGTCACATGTTTTTGCGCGCTTTGGCTGGGTCCGCACGCTCAAGTTCAAGATCGTTGCAATGGCGGTGGTTACCGGGGTGTTGTCGGCCCTGGTGACGACGCAACTGGTGCTGTTCACCACGCAGGCGAATATCCAGCAGATGCTGATGCAGGGTGAAAGCGACGATGTGGAGCGCACCGCCGCACTGCTGGGCACCAAGATCGATATGTTGCGCGATGCCTTGAAGGCCGTGGCCCGGCAAGCGCCTGCGCCGCTGTGGGACGACCCCGCGGCCATGCAGGGCTATCTTGCCAGTAACCAGGGCCTGAACGCGCTGTTTGAAAGCGTGCTGGCCGCCCGCTCGGATGGGGCGATGCTGGCCCGCATGGCCAAAGACCAAATCTCCACCGATCTGCCCAATATTGGCGACCGCGCGTACTTCCAGCAAGCACTGCGCACCGACCAGCCCGTGCTCTCCGATCCGCTGGTTGCCAGGGTGGCCAAGACGCCGGTGGTGATCATTGCCATTTCCTCGCAAGCACCGGACAGCCAGGTCGTTGGTGTGATCGCCGGGGTGCTGCGGCTGCAGTCCAACAACCTGTTTTCGGAGGTCACCCGCACCGTCCATAGCAAAGGCGCTCGAGTGCTGATCATGGACCGGGCCGGCGTGCTGCTGGCACATACCAACCCCGCCCAGCTGCTGGGGCCGGCGGCAGAAGAACCCGGTTTGATGGATGTGTTCAGCCGCTGGCATGCAGTGGGCAGTCCCATCGATACCACTGGCGCTGCCACCTTGAGCCAGGGCCACCTGGTTGCCATGGCGGGCATACCCGATTCAGACTGGACGCTGGTGCGGCTCACACCCTTGGCAGCGGCTTTGCAACCCGTGGATGCAGCCCAGGCCACGGCCTGGAAAGCCGCGGGCGGCGTAGGCCTGTTGGCTGCCCTGCTGGCCGGCGCGGTGGCCTGGCGGCTGACCCGGCCGATCTCCACGTTGCGGGCACGGGCGAAGAAGATGCTGCTGGAGGAAGATTCGTCCACTGAAGGCTGGCCGCAGGATGGTGGCGAGATCGGTCAGTTGGCACTGGCGTTCCAGCAGGTGGTGGAACAGCGCCAGCAAAAGCAGGGCGAAACCCAGGCGCTGCTGGTGCAGCTGGAGGCGGTGCTGGACCACGCCGAGGTCGGCATCACCTTCACCCGCAACGGCCATTTTGAACTGGTGAGTCGCCAGTTCTGCCAGATTTTCCAGTTCGACAAGCAGCGCGTCATCGGCAAGCCGACGCGGCTGATGCATCCCTCGGCCGAGGCCTACCAGGCTTTGTCGGAGCGCGCGTATCCGGCCTTCATGCAGCACGGCGCCTTCGATGGCGAGGTGCAGCTCGCACGTGTGACGGGCGAGCTGTTCTGGGCTCATATGCGCGGCCGTGCGGTGATGCCGGGAGACCAGTCGAAAGGCACGATCTGGACAGTGGAGGACATCACCGCATCGCGTGAGCACCGCGAACGGTTGGCCTGGACTTCGAGCCACGATTCGCTCACCGGCTTGGTCAACCGGCCGGCGTTCGAGGAGCAGCTGACCCGCAGCACAGAGCGCGCGGGCACGGAGCCGTTCTGCGCCATGTTCATCGATCTGGACCACTTCAAGCAGGTCAACGATACCGGTGGTCATGCCGCCGGCGATGCGCTGCTGCGCGATGTCGCCCATATCCTGGCCGCCCAGGTGCGCCAGGCCGACACCGTGGCCCGGCTGGGCGGAGACGAGTTCGCCATCCTGCTGCGCGGCTGCCCGTTGCCGCAGGCCCTGGAGGTGGGTGAGAAGCTGCGCAGCGCCGTGGCGGCCTACCGCTTGCCATGGGAAGGGCAGAGCTTTGGGGTGAGCACCAGCATTGGCCTGGTGGCGGTGGACGCTGGCTACCCATCTGCGGCCGAAGTGATGCGGGCCGCCGACGCCGCCTGCTATGCCGCCAAGGAGCAGGGGCGCAATGCGGTGGCGGTGTTTGATCCGCAGGCACCCGCTTAGCGCCGACCAGTCCTTGGGGCGGCGGAACTATTCGGTGACCGCTGCAGGTTCCAGGCGAATCGGTGTGGGCGTCTTGCGCAAACCTCGCACAAAAACCACCACTTGCCACACGATCAGCGCGCCGATCACGCTGAGCAAAGTTCCGCTGATGGGGCGGGTGACAAAGGTGCTGAAGCTGCCGCGGCTCAGCAGCATGGTGCGGCGGAAATTCTCCTCCAGCATGGGGCCCAGGATGAAGCCCAGCATGAGCGGCGCGGCCTCCATGTCCAGGCGCAGGAACAGATAGCCGATCAGGCCGAAAACGGATGTGGTGTAGATGTCGTCCAGGCTGTTGTTGATGCTGAAAGTACCGATGCAGCAGAAGAACAGGATCGCCGGAAACAGCACGGTGTAGGGGATCTTGAACACCGACAGCCAGTAGCGCACCAAGGGCACGTTCAGGACCACCAGGAAGCAATTGCCCACCCACATGCTGGCCACCAGACCCCAGAACAGGTCGGGGTGGCTGGCAATCATGTTGGGGCCGGGCTGGATGCCCTTGACCACGAACGCGGCCATCATCAGCGCCATGACGGCGTTTTCAGGGATGCCAATGGCCATCAGCGGAATGAAGCTGGTGCGCGCAGCCGCCTCGTCGGCCGCGGCTTGGCCAGCCACGCCTTCGATGCAGCCGGTGCCGATTTCATGCTTGTACTTGCTGAACTTCTTGTCGGCGGCATAGGCGGCGAACTGGGCGATGGTGGGGCCGCCGCCGGGCAGGATGCCCAGTACCGACCCGATCACGCTGCCGCGCAGGGCGCTGGGTATGATGCGCTTGAACTCCGGCCAGGTCGGCATGAGCTTGATCTCGCCGTTGAACGGGGTGAGCACGTTCTTGTTGTCCAGGTTTTTCACGACCTCGGCAATGCCGAAGCAGCCCAGTGCAATACTGATCAGGCCGATGCCGTCCATCAGGAACGGCAGGTCCATGGTGTAGCGCGCCACGCCGCTGTTCACGTCGGTACCAACCATGCCCAGCAGCACGCCGACCATGGCCATGGCAAGGCCGTTGAGCAAGCTGCCCGCGCTGACAAAACTCACGCAGAAGAAGCCGAGCAACATCAGGGCGCAGTAGTCGGCCGGACCGAACAGAAAGCCCACCTCGCCCAGCGTAGGCGCCATCGTCGACAGGACCACAATCGCCACGGTGCCGCCGATAAAGCTGGAAATACCCGCGGTGAACAGCGCCAGGCCGGTCTTGCCTTTGAGCGTCATCTGGTAGCCATCGATACAGGCCACGATGCTGCTGGCATGCGGGATCTTCATGGTGATGGCGCTCACGCTGTCGCCGTATTGGGCGCCATAGTAGATACCGGCCAGCATGATGAGTGCGCCACCCGTGGGGATGGAATAGGTCAGCGGCAGCAGCAGGCTGATGGTGGACAAAGGGCCCAGTCCGGGCAGCAGTCCGATGAGCGTGCCCACCGTGCAACCCAGAGCGCAGTACAAGAGGTTTTGCAGAGTCAGCGCTTGATCAAACCCAAGCGATAGGTTGTGCAGGATGTCCATCAGAATAAGGGCAGGCTAAGGCCGAGGAAGTTTTTGAACGCATAGGCCACCGCGATCAGGCCCAGCGCGATCTTGATGTTGCGCACCACCGAATACGAAGTACCGGCGAAGGTAGAGCAGAACACCAGAAACACGATGGCCAGGATCATGTTGAGGTGTTCGGAGATCACCGCGAACCCGGCCAGACTCAGCAGAATCAGGGCAATGTTCTTGACGTTGTAGTCCAGCGGCACTGGCGCGACGAAGTGCGAACGCACCACCGTGAGCAGGCCGATCACAAACAGAAAAGAACTCACCATCAGGGGAAACAGCCCGGGCCCGGACCGGCTCAGTTCGCCTATCGAGTAGTTCCGCGCCACCACGCCAAACAGCAGGGCAATCGCCATGAGGAACAAGCCTCTGACGAAATTTCGGTTCTTCAGATTCATATGTAGCGACTCCAGGGCTGGGCCGATGCGGCGTTGTGATTTACGGGGGGGGTCATCCGGGTCTCCTTATGGGTATGCCCCGCGCCGCCAGGTCGTGCAAAACGCAGACGGCAAGGCGTTCGGGTTGGAGGGGGATGGTAGGAAGCGAGGCTTCCAATCAGCTTTCGTTTTGCGCGCCCAGGCTCAAAATACGTGTTATTACTAACACGTGGCGCCCTGCGGCCAACGCTCGTGCTTCGGCGCTGAGGCCGTGAGGGCTCAGCTCTGCGGTCCGGACACCAGAGGCAGGCGCAGGATGGCCCGTAAGCCGGTAGCGCCGTGGGCTGTGCCCGCGGTATCTGCGGCGAGGCTGGCGTCGGCCAACGCGATGTCGCCGCCGTTGCGCCGGGCGTAGGCGCGTGCAATCGCCAGACCCAGTCCGGCCCCGTGCGCACCTTTGCCCGGGCTGCTGCCCGTATGGTGGAAGCGTTCGAAGACGGCTGCCCGCTGCGCCTTGGCGATGCCCGGGCCGTCGTCGCATACTTCGGCACTTGCCATGCCATCCTGGGTGCTGACCATCACGGTGATGTGGCCGCCGGACGGTGTGTAGACGATGGCGTTGTGTACCAGGTTGGCCAGCGCCTCATGCAACTCGGGGCCTCGGGCCAGCACGGGAACCACAGGTGCGGCCGGATCTTCGGAGAGGGAAGGCGTGCCATCCCGGGCATCGATCCAGCCCAGGTCCTGGTCTTTTTCGTGGGCCAGTGTGAGGTACTGGAGCACGACGTCCTTGGCAACGGTGTTCAGGTCGGTGAGCTCCGGCGCATCGGCGGGCGGGCTGTGGTCGCTTGCGTGGGCCAGCGACAGCAGTTGCTCGCACAGGCGCCGGCTGCGCGAGATTTGGGTGACGATGGCGCGCAAGGTCGCGCGCTGCTGCTCGGGGTCTTTTTCGCGGAGCGCAAAGCCCGCCTGTGTCAGCATGATGGCCAGCGGCGTACGCAACTGGTGCGATGCGTCGGCCAGAAACCGCGACTGCTGGTCCAGCAAGTCCCGGTAGTTGGCCACGTACTGGTTGATGGCGTCGACCAGCGGTGCCACCTCATGCGGAACATCGATGGTGTCTAGCGGTTTGAGATCATGGCCCTTGCTTTGCAACACGGATTTGCGCAGCCGCTCCAGCGGCCGCAGCGACCAGTTCACCCCCAGCCAGACCAGCAGAACCACCACCAGCACCATGCGCGCGTCGCGCAGCAGCGCATGCTCTGAAGAGGTTGCTTGCGCCATATCCCGCTGGCCACTGCTTTCAGCCGCCTGGATCAGCAGGTCAAAGGTCTGGCCGCGTCCGTCCACCACCTGGCTTTGGATGGCTACCACCCGCACCGGCTGGCCCTGGTAGCGGCTGTCGTACCAGACCTGGGAGGCTGAACCCGTAGAGGAGGCTGGTGCCGCCGGTTCAGGCGGTGCAGGCAGGTCTGCATCGCCCAGCAGGGTTTGCCTGGCAGCCGTGCCGCCCCCCGCGGTCTGGTGCGGTGCCAGGCCTACATACAGGTGCTTGTGCTGCGGGCTGCCGGCGTCGGTTGCTGTTGGGGCCATGAACGATGGCGCATTCAACTGGAAGGAGCCGTCTTGCGCCAGTGCCAGGCTGTTGCGCAGCGCGTTCACCGATTCGAGCATGGACTGGTCGTAGGCGTCCTGTACCAGCGTGCGCAAGGCGCGGTAGTCGTTCCAGCTGTCCAGTATCAGCAGGCCCAGGATGCCGGGTAGTAGCAGTGTCAGCAGGCGTGCGCGGATGCCGAAGTGGTCGGGGTCAGCCCGGAAGGTTTTCATGCACCGTGCTTTCCAGCATATAGCCCAGGCCGCGCACGGTCACAATGCGCACGTCGCCCCCGGCCAGCTTGCGGCGCAGCCGGTGTAGCACCAGTTCGATCGCATCCGGGCCGGCATTGCTGTCGGTCGGAAAGACCTTGCCCGAGAGGAGGGACTTTTCTACCGGCGAACCGCTGCGCGCCAGCAAGACCGACAGGGCCGCGCTCTCGCGCCGTGTGAGCTGCAACAGTGTTCCCGCCAGTGTGAAGACCCGGCTGTCGTGGGCGCACGAGAGCGAGCCGCACTGCAGCGGCGTGTGCGAACTGCCCCGGCTGCGCCGTACCAGCGCGGTAAGGCGGGCTTCGAGTTCTTCGATTGCGAAGGGCTTGGTCAAAAAGTCATCGGCCCCGACGTTCAGGCCTTTCACCCGGTCCTGCAGCGAGCCCTGTGCGGTCAGCACCAGCACGGGTGTGCGGTTGCCGGCCTTGCGCATATCGGCCAGCAAGGCCAAGCCGTGTTTGTCGGGCAACCGCAGGTCGAGCACTACCGCGTCATAGCTGTTGCCAGCCAGCAATGACTCGGCGACGGCGGCATTCTGTGCATGGTCCGGCACGAAGCCGCTCTGCTTGAATACCCGCACCAGCCACGATGCCATTTCGGCCTCGTCTTCCACCAGCAGCAGACGCATATCAGAGCCGGTGTACGGAGGAAGTCAGCGCAAAGCATCTTCCCGACACAGATACTGTGTGGGCTATGGGGATGGTCTGCATATCCATGGTGCGCTCTCTGTCAATGAGGTGTCGGCCCGGCTGGCACCCTGCAAGCCGATGCTTTTGAAACCCCTAGTTGGCTCGGATGGCCGCGCAGGCAATCCGCGCCCCCGAGTTGCCGGTGGGCTGGGTGGTGAAGTCGTCGGGGTCCTTGTGCACGATCAGGCCACGGCCGACCACGTCGGTCGCGCCGCTGCCCACCGCCAGGGTGGTGGATTCATACCGGATCTTGGCCACGCCACTGGCATCGGCCTGCAGGCTGGGCAGGTCGCCCGCATGGTGCATGGCGCCGGTGGCAGCGCCGTGGGCATGGCCGTCGGGGTTGAAATGGCCGCCCGTGCCCATGCCATCGCCGCTGCTGCAGTCGCCTTTTTCGTGAATGTGGAAGCCGTGCACGGTGTTGGGCAGCAGGCCACGGACTTCGCCTTGCATCAGCACCTTGCCCGGTAGCTGGGTGAAATGGATGTTGCCGGTGGCCGTGTTTCCGGTGGTTGGCGACAGACGGGCCGTGGCCGAGGGGCCGGACGGCGAGCTTGCGCAAGCGGACAAAAGGGCGGCGCAGAGGGCGGGTGCCAGGTAGCGAGGGATGGACATGGATTTCCTTGGGTTGGGAGAGGTTTGGTAGATGGTTGGTATGGGAGATGTACCCCATGCTACGCCAAAGCCGGCTGCTTCAATCGGGCTCTTTGAAGCGCTCGCGGATCGCCAGAATGTCGGGCAGGCATTGCTGGAAGTGGGCGGCCACCGTGGGGTCGAAATGGCTGCCTGCGCCGTCACGGATCAGCTTTACCGCCTCTTCCACCGGCCAGGCTTTTTTGTACGGGCGGCTGGACGTCAGGGCGTCAAACACATCGGCTACCGCCACGATGCGTCCGGCCAGCGGAATGGCCTCGCCGGCCAGGCCCTGGGGGTAGCCGCTGCCGTCCCACTTCTCGTGGTGGCTGCGGGCGATGGTGCTGGCCAGCTGCAGCAGGTCGGAGTCGCTGTCGCCCAGGATGTGGGCACCGATCTCGGCATGGGTTTTCATGATTTCCCACTCGTGCGGCTCGAACTTGCCGGGCTTGAGCAGCACGGCGTCGGGGATGCCGATCTTGCCCACGTCGTGCATGGGGCTGGCGTGCAGCAGCAGTTCGCAGTCGGCGGTGCTCCAGCCCAGGCTTTGGGCCAGCCGGGCCGCGTAATGGCTCATGCGGATGGTGTGCAGGCCGGTTTCGTTGTCGCGGTACTCTGCCGCCCGGCCCAGGCGGTGCACCACCTGCAGGCGGGTGCGGTTCAGGTCTTCGGTGCGCACCCGCACCATTTCTTCCAGCGCGGCTTTCTGGTCGTGCAGCAGGCGGTGGGCGCGCTGGGCATCCAGCAGGTTGCGCACCCGCATCAGCAGTTCCACGCGGTCAAACGGCTTGCCGACAAAGTCGCGCGCTCCCAGGGCCAGCGCCTTCACCATGTGTTCGCGGCCCAGCTGGGCGGTAAGGACCACGATGGGCGGCAGCAGCGGGTCGTTCAGGGCTTTCAGCTGCTCCATGATCTGGTAGCCATCCAGGTGCGGCATGTTGATGTCGAGCAGTATCAGGTCTGGGCGGACCTGCTGGTAGCGCTGTAACACCTCGCGCGAATCCTGCACCAGCACGGGAGCCGGGTAGCCCTGGCTGGTCAACAGTTTCTCCAGCAGCTTGAGGTTGGCGGGCTCGTCGTCCACCACCAGAATGCGGGCCAGTTCCATCGGTTTAGAGCTCATGGGGCGTCCTTTGCGCTGCCTGCCAGGCAACGGTCTACGGTCAGCAGGAAGAGGCCGACATCCAGCGGCTTGGTCAGATAGTCGCTGAAGCCCGCCGCACGGCCGCGGGCGATGTCGCTGGGCATGGCATTGGCGGTGATGGCGATCACCGGCGTGGCCCGTAGCCGTGCGTCGGCCTGCAGCACCTGCAGCAGCTGGTAGCCGCTCATGCCCGGCATGTGGATGTCGAGCAGGATCAGGTCTGGTCGGTGGGCCAGCGCCAGTTCCAGGCCCAGCTCGGGGGCGTGGGCCGTCAGCAGGTCGATGTGCGGCCGCAGTGCCATGGTTTGGGCGATCAGCTTCAGGTTGACCGGGTTGTCGTCCACACACAGCACGCAGTAGCGCTGCGCAGACGCGGTGGCCGAGGCGGCGGCGCTGCGCGGCGTGGTGGCCAGGTCGGTGGCCGGGGCATCGGCGGGCAAGTCGATCCAGAAAGTCGTGCCCACACCCAACTGGCTGTCGACGCCCACTTCGCCGCCCATCAGGTCCACCAGCCTGCGGGTGATGGTCAGGCCTATGCCTGTGCCTTCGATTTCACCGTGTTCGGCGCCCAGGCGGTTGAACGGCTGGAACAGCTCGGTCAGTCGCTCCGGCGCGATGCCGGTGCCGGTATCGGTGACGCCCATCCGCAGCCGGCCGCCCTGGGCGGTGAGCATCGCCACCCGGATCTCGCCGCCTTCGCGGTTGTATTTGACGGCATTTGACAGCAGGTTCAGCAAGGCCTGTTTGCAGCGTACCCGGTCGGCGCGCACCGTGGCCTGGGGCGGCACGCTGAGCTGCAGGCGGATATTGCGCGCATCGGCCAGCGGCTGTATCAGCTGCCGGCAGTCTTCTACCAGATGGGCCAGGTCCACCGGTTCTAGCGACAGATTGGTGCGGCCGGATTCGATCTGCGCCAGGTCCAGCACCTCGTTGATCAGCGTCAGCAGATGCCGGCCACCCTTCAGGATTTCCTGCACATTGTCCTGCTGGTCGGCATTCAGCGCGCTGTCGTATTCGAGCATCTGCGAGAAGCCGAGGATGGCATTCATCGGTGTGCGCAGCTCATGGCTCATGCTGGACAGGAAGTCCGACTTGGCCTGGTTGGCGCGCTCGGCCGCCTCCTTGGCCTGCGCCAGTTCGTTGCGCCGCGCCAGCTCGGGGCCGAAGTCGAAGAAGATGTTGAAGATGTACTGGATCTGGCCGGTTTTGTCCTGGATGCAGCCGATGTTGTTGCTGGCGATGAAGCGGCTGCCATCCTTGCGCTGCAGCTGCAGATGGCCATTCCAGTTGCCTCCGACGGCCAGCGCGGGCCGAACTTCGGCGGCACAGATCGCCAGGCTTTCTGGCGCCACCGTCAGGGTGAAGTGCTGGCCGACGACCTCTGCATCCGAATAGCCCAGCTCCTGGGCGTGGGCCCGGTTCTGGTACAGGCACCGGCCCTCGCCATCCAGAATGCTGACCAGCTGGCTGCTGGTGTCGAACACCCGGCGAAACAGCGCCAAGCGCTCCTCCGACTCCTTGCGTGCGGTGATGTCGGTAATGAAGGCGGTGTACTGGTAGCCCTTGGCATTCCTGAGCGGCGCAATCGCCACTTCCACCGGAAACTCCTGGCCGCTGTGGTTCAGTGCGGTGGTCGCAATCCGCTGGTTCATGCGTTGGCTGTCGCCGCTGGCGAGAAACTCTGCCTTGGTCTCCCGGAAGTTGCTGTGGTGGCGTGCGGGCACAAGCGTGGTTTCGAAGTCCAGCCCCCGCACTTCGTCCAGGCTGCGGCCGAACATGGACTCGGCGCGCATATTCCAGTCGGTGATGCGGCCCTGGCTGTCGAAGCCGATGATCGCCTCTTGCGAGGCATTCAGGATGGCCCGCATCTGGGCCTGTGCACCCAGCGAGGTACGCACGGTTTGGTGGATGTTGTGGCCCACCACGAACATGGCCGTCAGGCCGAACAGCAGCACCACGGCCACCACCTGCTCCAAGGCGCCATCCAGGGCCATCAGCGCCAGAATGGGCGGTACCAGCGCCGTGCCCAGAAAGGCGTACATCGCAGCGCGGTGCTCGGCGACCGACACCGCCGCCACCGTGCAGGCGACCAGGGGGATGCTGACCAGCAGCGCCAGCTCCGCCCCTTGGGCTTGGGACGCCAGCAGGGTGGGGCCAATGGCCCACGACGCGCCGTTGGCCAGGCCCTGGGCGGTCAACAGAGTTTGCCAGCGCCCAATGGCTCTGCGGGTGGGAGCGGCGTAGCGGAAGGCCTGGCAGATGGCGAAGCTCAGCCCTGCGCTGACCAGCAGCGCCGCCAGCCAGCTGGCCACCACGGTATGGGAAAAATGCTCCCACATCAGCCACCGGATCAGGACCACCGAAGCCAGCGTCAGCAGCAGGTTGAACGGCTGCCGGCCATAGGCCACATACAGCATGGTGGTTTCCACATCCAGCTCGGCGCGTGGATGGAGGTTGGACGTCTGTAGGCGGGAATCGCGCATGCGGCCTTGTTTCGGTTGTCTGCTGGGCGGCTCCCTCTGCTCCGGTCTCGGCGGGAAGAGGGCGTTTGCACAGAATAAACCGATTTCGGCCGCCCGGATTCGCCCGGGCGCCAATTATTTAAGCAGGGCCTGCCGCACAGGCGCTGGTTTAAGCTGCCAGCAGCTGGCGCAGCACAAACGGCAGGATGCCGCCATGCTGGTAGTAGTCGACCTCGATCGGCGTGTCGATGCGCAGGCGCACGGTGATTTGCTGGTAGCTGCCGTCCACCCGGTGCACTACAAGGGCTACGTCCATCTGCGGCTGCAGGGCTCCGCCCACCACCACGTCGATGGTTTCGTCACCCCGCAGGCCCAGGCTTTGCCAGCTGTCGGTGCCCAGGAACTGCAGTGGCAGCACGCCCATGCCGACCAGGTTGGCGCGGTGGATGCGCTCGAAGCTGCGCGCCACCACGGCCTTGATGCCCAGCAGCTGTGTGCCCTTGGCCGCCCAGTCGCGCGACGAGCCGGTGCCGTATTCTTCGCCGCCGAACACCACCGTGGGTACGCCATCGGCCATGTATTTCTGCGCTGCGTCGTATATGGGCATCTTCTCGGCGGCACCCTGACGCGGGTGGTACAGCGTGAGGCCGCCTTCTTCCTGCGAGCCGTTGGCGTCCAGCGGCAGCATCAGGTTCTTGATGCGCACATTGGCAAAAGTGCCGCGCACCATCACATCGTGGTTGCCGCGGCGCGAGCCATAGCTGTTGAAGTCGGCCTTGGGTACGCCATTGGCCAGCAGCCATTGCCCGGCCGGCGATTTCTCGGCGATCGAGCCGGCTGGCGAAATGTGGTCGGTGGTGATGGAGTCGCCGAACAGCGCCATGGTGCGCGCACCGGTAAAGCCCGGGTTGGTCGCTGCCGGCTGCAGATGGAAGTTGCCGAAGAACGGCGGCTCGGCAATGTAGGTGGATGCGGGCCAGTCGTAGACCTGGCCGGTGGTGCCGTGGATATTGCTCCACAGCTCGCCGGGCTCGGTCTTCACCTTGTCGTAGTTGCTGCGGAAGGCTTGCGCGTCCATCGCATAGGCCAGGTTCTGGTCGATCTCGGCCATGCTGGGCCAGATGTCGGCCAAGAACACCGGCTTGCCGTTCGTGCCCTTGCCCAGCGGCTGGGTGGTCAGGTCGTTCATCACATTGCCGGCAATCGCATAGGCCACGACCAGCGGCGGCGAGGCCAGGAAGTTGGCCTTCAGGTTCGGGTGGATGCGTGCCTCGAAGTTGCGGTTGCCCGACAGCACGGCCGCGCAGACCAGCTGGTTGCTGCTGATGGCGGCATTGATCTCGGGCGACAGGTCGCCCGCATTGCCGATGCAGGTGGTGCAGCCATAGCCGGCCAGGTAAAAGCCCAGCTGCTCCAGATAGGTCAGCAGGCCGGCTTTTTGCAGGTATTCGGTGACGATGCGGGAGCCGGGTGCCAGCGAGGTCTTGATGTGCGGCTGTACCGTCAGGCCGGCCTCCACCGCCTTCTTGGCCAGCAGGCCGGCAGCCAGCATCACGCTGGGGTTGGAAGTATTGGTGCAGGAGGTGATGGCGGCAATCAGCACGTCGCCGTTGCCGATGGTGGTGTCGCCCGCCGAGGGCAGCGGGTGCCGCACCGCCAGGGTGCTGGCCGGCTGGTTGAAGCCATTGGCCTCGTTGGGTTTGCTGTACAGGTCGGCAAAGGTCGTGGCCAGTTTGTCCAGGTCGATGCGGTCCTGCGGGCGCTTGGGGCCGGCCACGCTGGGGGTCACGCTGGCCAGGTCGAGCCGCACGGTCTTGGTGTAGTCGATGTCGCCGGGATTGGGCATGCCGAACAAGCCCTGGGCCTTGTAATAGGCTTCGAAACGCTCGATTTCCTCGGCGGTGCGGCCGGTGCTGCGGAAGTAGGCAATGGTCTTGTCGTCCACCGGGAAGAAGCCCATGGTGGCGCCGTACTCGGGCGCCATATTGCCAATGGTGGCGCGGTCGGGCACCGGGATGGAGGCCGCGCCGGGGCCGAAGAATTCGACGAACTTGCCCACCACCTTTTCGGCGCGCAGGATGTTGGTCACAAACAGCACCAGGTCGGTGGCGGTCACGCCCTCGCGCAGCGTGCCGGTCAGCTCGAAGCCCACCACGTCGGGGGTCAGCATGTAGACCGGCTGGCCCAGCATCGCGGCCTCGGCCTCGATGCCGCCCACGCCCCAGCCGACCACGCCCACGCCGTTGATCATGGTGGTGTGGCTGTCGGTGCCGACCAGCGAGTCCGGGTAGTACACCGGGCTGGCGCTCTGGTCCTGCGGACTCTTGTAGACACCGCGCGCAAAGTATTCCAAGTTGACCTGGTGCACGATGCCGAAGCCGGGCGGCACCACACGGAAGGTGTCAAAGGCCTGCATGCCCCATTGCATGAACTGGTAGCGCTCGTAGTTGCGCTGGAACTCCAGCCGCA
This sequence comes from Rhodoferax sp. OV413, assembly GCF_900104385.1. Lineage (GTDB taxonomy): Bacteria > Pseudomonadota > Gammaproteobacteria > Burkholderiales > Burkholderiaceae_C > Rhodoferax_B. The sequence continues at coordinate 349,263 of NZ_FNJA01000006.1, forward strand.
TGTTCAGGTCCAGCGCCTGGGGCGTGCCGTAGTAGTCCACCATCACCGAGTGGTCGACCACCAGGTCCACCGGCACCAGCGGCTCTATGGTCTTGGGGCTCTTGCCCAGCGCGGCGGCGACGGTGCGCATGGCGGCCAGGTCGGCCAGCAGCGGGATGCCGGTGAAGTCCTGCAGCACCACGCGGGTCACGACGAAGGGAATTTCCTCGGTGCGCTCGGCGTTCGGCAGCCAGTGTGCAAGCTGCTCCACATGCTGGGGCGCCACCTTCTTGCCGTCGCAGTTGCGCAGCACCGATTCGAGCACGATGCGGATCGATACCGGCAGGCGGTGGATGCTGGGGTATTGCTGGGCCAGCAGGGGCAGGGACCAGTACTGTCCGGAGGCGCCGCTGGGGGTGCTGAAACTTTGCAGGGTGCTGGCAAACGCATGGGGCGTAGGGGCTGGCATGGCGATACTCCTTTGGTTGCCTGCAAAGATAGCAGGCTTCGATGAACCTGGCTGTCAGTGGGGGTGCCGTCTATTCACTACAGCTTGGCGATAGCCGCCCGCAGGTCGTCCACGTTTAGCACCTCGGACAGTACCTGCGGCGCGCTGCCGGCCTTGTACAGCACATACACCGGCACGCCGTTGCGGCCCAGCTGGCCCAGGGCCGCGGTAATGGCCGGGTCGCGGCGGGTCCAGTCGGCGCGCAGCAGCTGCACGTTCTTGGCCTCCAGGTCGGCCAGCACGGAGGTGTTCGACAGCGTGGTCTTCTTGTTGTACTGGCAGGTCACGCACCAGGCGGCGGTGAAGTCCACCATCACCGGCTGGCCGGTGGCCAGGGTCTGTTCGACCCGACCCGGCTCCCAGGGTTGCCAGCGCTCGCCGGCAACCACCGCGTTGGACGGCGGTGCATTTTTTATAACATTTGGGCCTACAGCGCTGATAGCTCCAGCGAGAGCAGCTATGGAAAGCGTAGCAACCACGAGCCGCGTGCGCCCTGCCAGCCCCAGCGCCCACAGCACGGCCGCCACAGCTACCAGCAGCACCAGCAGACTGCCGGCACCGTCGATGCCGCTTTGCTGGCCCAGCACCCAGACCAGCCAGGCGACCGTGGCGAACATCGGGAACGCCATCAACTGGCGGAAGGTGGCCATCCAGGCGCCGGGCCGCGGCAGCAGCCGGGCCAGACCCGGGCTCAGGCTGGCGGCCAGGTAGGGCAGGGCCATGCCCAGGCCCATCACCGCAAATATCGGCAGCGCCTGCGCGGCCGGCAGGCCCACGGCCAGGCCCAGCGAAGCCCCCATGAACGGCGCAGTGCACGGGGAGGCCACGGCCACCGCCAATACGCCAGACAAAAACGCGTTCAGCGCCGGGTTGCGCGCCTGCAGCGTGGCCAGGCGGCTGGGCAGGAACTGGCCGAACTCGAACAGCCCTGCCAGGTTCAACCCGACCACGGTGAACAGCACAGCCAGCCCGGCCACTACGGCCGGCGACTGCAGCTGGAAGCCCCAGCCCAGTTGCTCGCCAGCAGCCCGCAAGCCCAGCATTAGCGCGCCCAGTGCCAGGAAGGACGCGATGGCGCCGGCGCTGTAGGCCAGGCCATCGACGCGGTGGGCGCGGCGGTCGCCCGCATGCTGGGCAAAACCCATCAGCTTGATCGCCAGCACCGGGAACACGCAGGGCATCAGGTTCAGGATCAGCCCGCCCAGCAGCGCGCCGAGCAGGGCGGCAGCCCAGCTGAGGCTGGGTGCGGCGGGGATTTGCGCGGCCGCGCTATTGGCCTGCAAAGCGGCTTCCAGCGCCGGGGACAGGGTGGGCGCGGCCACCGCCTGCGGCCAGCTGCCTTGTACATCCGCTTCAGTCCGGTAGCCCTGGCGCTGCCCGCCTTGCTCGGCCACCAGCACCAGTGGCATCTGTGCAGGGCTTTGGCTGCGCATGGCGGTCAGCGTCGCGGTGGCGGTCCAGGTCGGGCCGCTCCAGCTTTGGCGGATGTCGACCGCGGGGGCGGTGATTTCCGGGGTTTCCGGGAACAGTTCCAGGGTCTTGCCGCGCAAGGCCGCAGGCAGGTCGGCCACCGTGATCTGCAGCTTAGCGCCCTGTACCTCGATCTTGCTGCGCGCCGCCAGCGGCTGCGGCTGCGCGGCCAGGCTGGCGTCGAACGCGGCGCCGTTGATGGCGGTGGTGCTCTTCACCGGCACTTTGAGTGTGAAGTCGCCTTCCTCGGGAATGCATTCCTTGCGGCAGACCAGCCAGACGGCGTGCAGCTTCACCTCCAGCTCGCTGGCCAGCTGGGAGGGCTTGAAGTCGGGCGAGATGGTCAGCGGCACTGGCAGCAGCACCGTGCCCTCGTAGCCGTAGTTGGCCAGGTTGCCGATGGGGATCTTGCGCGGCAGCGGCCAGGCGATGTCGCCCGCCGTCACGCCCGGTGGCAGGGTCCACTGCAGCACGGTGGGCAGGCCGGAGTCGCCGGAGTTCTTCCAATAGGTATGCCATTCGGGCTGGTGGGCGATCTGCAGCCCCACCCACACCGGCTGGCCGGGCACCACGCCCTGCGGCGCATGCGCCAGCAGCTCGGCGCGCACCTGCGGCGTGGTGACTACCGATTTAGGGGAATTTTGGGCATTGGCACTGATGGATGCTGCGGTGGCAGCTATTAAAAACAGAGCGGATAGGAAGCGGTGCAGCATGGTGGGACCAGAGTATGCCGGGTGGGAGCGGCTGGCAGGTGGCAAAGTTCCAGCTCAGGGGCTGGTGAACACCGCCGGCAGCTTCTTCGGCGCCTTGATGCGCAGTTGCTTGTGCACGCTTTCCTGGCCGAACACCACCTCGATATCGGCCACCGCCACGCCAAATAGCGGCGCCAGGAAGCGCACCATATGGTCGGTGGCCTTGCCGTTCTTTGGTGTGGCGGTGACGCTGACCTTGAGCTGTGTGCCCATGGGCTTGGCGATGGCGTCGCAGCAGGCCGAGGGCTTGCCCAGGATGTTGACGATCAGCACATCGCCATCCCAGGCAAAAAACGAGTCGCCGGTGGCGTTGCGCGGTGTGGCCATACCGTGTGGTGTGGTTCGGGTCAGTTCGGGTTTTTGAGTCGCAGCAGGCCCAGACCCAGCAGGCCAAACGCACCGCCGGTCACGCGGTTGAACAGCCGGGCCCGGCTTTGGGTGGAGAACCAGCCCTGCAAGCGTGTGGCCAGCAGCGAATACACCAGGTGCGAAGTCAGGGCGCAGGCGGTGAACACGCTGGTCAGCTCCAGGAACTGCGGCAGCATGGGCGCGTCCAGGTGCAGGAACTGTGGAAACAGCGCGGTGAAGAACAAGATGCTCTTGGGGTTGGTCAGCGACACCAGCAGGCCCTGGCGGGCCAGCGCCAAGCGGGATTTGTCTGGCTGCGCCACGGCCTGGGTGGCCTTGCTGAAAACCGAGCCGGGGTTGGTCCACTGTCGGTAGCCCAGGTACATCAGGTACAGCGCGCCAGCGGTCTTCAGCCCCGCAAACAACCAGGCCGAGGTGTGCAGCAAGGTGCCCAGCCCCGCCATGGCAATGCCCGACACCACAAACACCCCGATCGCGCTGCCCACCGAGCTGCCCAGCAGCGTCTTGCGCAGGCCCCAGGCCATGGTGTTGGACATTGCCAGCAGCACGGCCGGGCCGGGGGTGAAGGCGGTCACCAGGGAAATGGTGATGAACAGGAGCCAGGCAGAGGTGGTCATGGTGCGGAGTCGAGCGGGTGGTCGGGTGGGGCATTGAATCTACCCGATCCGGCCGGCTGCTACCCGCCGGAGCCGCAAAAACCAGCGATTTTTGGGTGGATTGCAAAGCGCCGGTAAAGTCAGGGTTAACCCTAGTAAAGCCGCTTGTGGCGCCCGTGGGCCAGGCCTATAACCGAAACCGTCGCAGCACCGATTGCACCCCTTGCGACTGGCCCTGGTTCGGGCCCCCGGGTGCGGCTTTGAAAGGCAACCATGTCAGACGGCTCCCTCCCCACCTTCCGCTTCCCCGCAGGCACGCACATCGTCCAGGTCCAGCCGCCGCAGCATGGCCCGGTAACCCTGGATTCGCCGGCGATGGCGGTGTTTACCGACCTGGCGCAGATCCGCGCCGCCACGGTGCAGCCGCAAACCTCGTTGGACCAGGCCGAGCTGAAGATGATCTACCAGGGTGTGCGCCTGTTGTTCGTGGTGTCCGACATGCCCTCGGTGGACGGCATTCTGACCGCCGCCGACATCGCCGGCGACAAGCCCATGCGCCTGGTGCACCAGCGCCAGGTCAAGCACCAGGACCTGACCGCCGCCGACGTGATGACCCCTCTGGCCGACATCGACGCCATCACCTTCGCCGCACTGCAGCGCGCCACAGTGGCCGAGGTGGTCGCCACGCTGACCCAGCGCGGCCGTCCGCACCTGCTGGTGATCGACTCCAACACCGCCGACCGCGCACCGCGCATCCGCGGCCTGGTGTCACAAACCCAGGTCGAACGCCAGCTGGGCCAGCGGCTGCAGGTGACAGCGATGGCGCAGACCTTTTCCGAGCTGGAGCAGGTGCTGGCGGGGCATTGAGGGGGCGGGACGGCTTGGGGGCCCAGAAGAGGCATACGTCGCGTCCGATACCAGCCTTTCAGGGCAAGTGCGAATCCAGGCCGCTGCGCCCGGTGCTCCGAGTACCTAGCTAACCCACGCATCCCGTACAGCGCGAAGGTGGCGCCAGTCGGTCCCGCAGCAGCCGCCCAGTACGTTCAGCCGCGGCAAGACACTTTTGAGGCCGCGGTACCGTTGAGCAAGGTCCGTCGGATCGCCTATGTCCAGTTCGGTTGATTCATCGAGTTCAGCATGGCTCTTGGTCGAGGCGTTGGCACGTAGGCCCTGGATGCGCCTGATCCACGGTGCGCTGCTTGTCAAAGCATGCTCGAAATGCGTCGGATGCGCGCAATTGATGGCGAAGTAGGCCGGCGGAGTGGACGCGTCCACTCTTTCTATGGCGTCCCCCAGCGTCTCTCCACTGGGCAGTCGGCCATCCATCTCAACAGTGAATGAGATGGCGACGGGCAATCCCACACGCTGCGCCGCCATGGAGATGCCCAGGGCCTCAGCTGATGTGGTCATGGTGACGGCCGCGAGCATGTCGACGCCGCCAGCGGCAAGCGCCTCAGCCTGCTGGTGGTGATAGTCGGCAGCGTCATCCACGCTGTCGGGTGCTTCAGCAATGTAGCCGTCTCCCCGCGGACCGATGACGCCACTTACAACAATGGGCCCACTGAGGCGTGGCGCCCAGCGCGCGCGCATCGCGCACATCATCTGCGCCGCTTGGGTGTTGAGTGCTCTCAGGCGCGCGGCATCAACGCCCAGCAGAGTGGCCCAATCGGAGCTGGCGCGCCACGTAGGTGTTTCAAGTATGAATCCAGCCCCGGGCGTCTCGCCGCAGAGTTCGAGATACGGAACGTAGTAGCTCTTCAAGCGCTCGCGGCCAAGCTCATCATCCAGTAGCGTGAACGCAGCGAAGTGCGGCAATTCAATCTTGTCGAGAAAAACGAGCGAAGTCTCGAGGCCGCCATCGCTCAAGAAGGTGCCCCCAGCGAGCTGAGGAAGTGCGCTAGCCATGCTCTGTCTCCTTTGGCAAAACCGTCTAAGCGAACACGCAGCCATTTGCCTTCCAGCAGTTGCCAGGGGGCAAGGTCGAGGATGCCCAGCTTGACCGCCCGCATGAAATGACGCGGGTACTTGAGCCATGGGGGCTCTCGGATTCTGTCAGCAACCTGGCATCGAGACAATCGACCGGGAGGCCGATAGTAGCCTTTGCTCACTTTCTCGGGAACCATGGACGGCACAGGCCTTCAAGCGGTTGTCGGCTTAGCACCGAGCCCGCTCAGCCCGCACTGCTCTCCGGCAGCTTGGCAATCACCTTGATTTCGAAGTCGAAGCCATATAGCCAGGTCACGCCGACCCCCGTCAGCGTCGGGTGCGGCGCCTGGCCCCAGTAGTCGGGGAACACCTTCCAGATGGTTTCGAATTTCGACGCCGGGTCGACGATGAAGACGGTGACGTCCACTACGTCATCAAAGCTGCACCCGGCGGCTTTCAGGATGCCGTTCAGGTTATCAAAGGCGAGGCGAACCTGCGCTTCCAGGTCGGGCTCGGGCGAACCGTCTTCGCGGCTGCCAACCTGGCCGGACACGAATAAAAAACCGTTAGAGCGTACTGCTGGCGAGTAGCGGTTGCGCTCGTAGAGCGCCTGGCGGCCGGGTGGGAAAACAACGTCGCGTTGGGTCATGACTGTCCTTGTTAGGGGTGAAAGATGGAGCCACTTTAGAGCGCCGTGCTTCGCGGATAAACAGCCAAGCCCACCCATCACTGTTTGTAAAATCCAAACAATCGGCAACGTTAATGTCGAGGTATGGGGAGCAGCGATGGACCGTTTCGATGCCATGCAGGCCTTCGCCCGGGTGGTGGAAACCGGCAGCTTCACCAAGGCGGCCGAGACCTTGCACATGAGCAAGACCAGCGTGACGCAGCTGGTGCAGCAGCTGGAGGCGCGGCTGCGCGTGCGGCTGCTGAACCGCACCACTCGCAAGGTCAACGTCACGGCCGATGGCGCGGCCTATTACGAACGGGTGCTGCGCATCCTGGCCGACGTGGACGATGCCGAGACCAGCCTGTCCAGCGCATCCGCGGCACCGCGTGGCCGGCTGCGGGTCGATGTCCCCAGCCCCCTGGCCCGCATGGTGCTGGTGCCGGCATTGCCGGCCTTCCACGCCCAATACCCTGACATCCAGATTGACATGGGTGTGAGCGACCGCATGGTGGACATCATTGACGAAAGCGTGGACTGCGTGGTGCGCGGCGGCGAGCTCACCGACCAGTCGCTGGTGGCCCGCCACGTCGGCGACCTGCAGCTTGGCGTGTACGCCGCGCCCAGCTACCTGGCGCAGGCCGGCACGCCGGCGCACCCGCGGGAGCTGGAGGACACGCACCACCGCGTCGTGGGCTTCCTATGGGCGCGCAGCGGCAAGACCTTTCCGTACGCCATGCACCGCGACGCCGAGAGCACCACGGTGCAAGGCCGCTACGTGTTTTCGGTGGACGACGGCAATGCCTACCTGGCGGCCGGCCTGGCCGGCGTCGGCGTGCTGTGGCTGCCGGACTACATGGCCAAGCCGCACCGGGCCAGTGGCGAACTGGTGCCCTTGTTCGCGGACTGGCGCCTGGACCCCATGCCGCTGTACCTGGCGTTTGCGCCGAACCGGCATGTCAGCAGCAAACTGCGGGTGTTCATCGACTGGGTCATCGGGCTGATGGCGCAGCACGCACCTATCGCTGGGTGACCGGCTGCGTGAGCGTGGCGGTAGGGTCTGGTTTCTAGATTAAATCTGCCTCTGCCGCAATATCCATAAGCACAAGCAGCTATTAATAATGTAGTGATTTGCGTGCGCTGCATTCCTGCCCAGACCGCCCGTTGCTTTCTCAGATGCTTTGCCCGCCCGACACCTCGATACGCTGTGCGGTAACCCAACGGTTGTCCGGCCGCAGCAAGCTGGCCACCATGGGGCCGATGTCGTCGGGGAGTCCTACCCTGCCCAGTGCGGTGATGTTGGCGAAGGCTTGGTTGTAGCCCGGGGTGTCGCGCACGGCGCCCCCGAGGAAGTCGGTTTCGATGGCGCCCGGCGCAACGGTGTTGGCGGTGATGCCGCGGCTGCCCAATTCCTTGGCCATATAGAGCGTCATGATTTCTACCGCCCCCTTGGCCGCCGAGTACGCCGAGAAGCCCGGGAAAGACACACGGGTCAGACCGGATGAGAAATTGACGATGCGGCCCTTGTCTGCCAGCAATGGCAGCAGCGCCTGCGTCAGGAAGAATACGCCCTTCACATGCACATTGAATAGGCTGTCGAATTGTGCTTCCGTGGTTTCCGCCAAGCTAGCCATTTCGCCGTGGCCTGCGTTGTTGATGAGGTGGTCGAAGCTCGAGCGTCCCCAGCGCTCCGTCAGGGCGGTTCGGGTTGCATTTGCAAAAGCCGGAAAAGCTGAAATGGTGGACACATCGAGCTGCAGGGCCACAGCGTTGCGGCCCATGCGTTCGATTTCGGCTACGACAGCTTGGGCATCGTCGGCGCCGCTGCGGTAGGTGAGGATGACGTCACCGCCGTGCCGGGCGATGCTCAATGCGGTGTTGCGACCCAGCCCGCGGCTGCCGCCTGTGACCAAAGAAATAGCGCTCATTTTCATTCCTCGAAAGTTCATGTTGAAGACCATGGATTCTTCAGCCAAGGCCTTCAGAGGAATTGCGCGTAAATCGGTAATTCTTGCCTAAAAGTCCGGCACGATGCCGCGACCACAGTCCCTGGCATAGACTGAGTCCATGACCCAGAAGCTTCTTGAGATTGCTTTCCGCTTCGCCGAGTCGAATGCCGACCGCGATGGCGTTGCACGCACGTCCATCCCCGGCGTCACCGTCATCCGAGAGACAGTTCCGGGCGCGATGCAGTACGCCATCAACAGGCCTTTGGTGGCTCTGGTGCTGCAAGGTCGCAAGCGTGTAGCGATGGGACGCGAGACGTTTGAGTTCGGTGCAGGCGAATCGCTGCTCATCACCACCGATGTACCGACAGTCAGCGAAATCACCAGAGCCAGCGCGGCTGCGCCCTATGTTTCCATCGTCTTCGACCTGGATATCGCCGTTCTCGAAAGCCTTGTGGTGGAGATGGGCGCAGCGCCCTGGGCCATTGGTCAGGCAGTGCGGGTCGATCCTACGGGGCCGGATGTCGCTGACTGCGCCTTGCGGCTGATGGCCTTGCTCGAACGTCCGGCTTCGCTGGCGGTACTACAGGCGCAGCTACTGCGCGAGCTGCATTTCTGGCTGCTCACGGGCCAGCACGCTGGCGCCATCAGGGCTCTGGGGGTGGTAGACAGCCACGCCCAGCGCATAGGCCGGGCTGTGGCGCGCATCCGCGGCGGTTACGCCCAGGTTCTGCACGTCGAGCAACTAGCGGCAGTTGCCGACATGAGCGTCTCGACGTTTCACGAACACTTTCGTACCATCACTTCGGTGACGCCGATCCAGTTGCAAAAGCGGCTCCGGCTCATCGAAGCGCGCCGGAAGCTGCTTTCGGAAGGCCTGATGGTGGCCCACGCAGCGCACAGCGTGGGTTATGAGAGCGTTCCACAGTTCACCCGCGACTATGGCCGCTTGTTCGGCATGTCTCCCGCACGAGAGGTCAGGATGGTCAGGCTGAAGCTGGCATCCACGGCCTGAGGCCGCGGATGCGCCGAATCCAATGGCAGTCACCAACCCGTCCGGCACGGTAGTGCTTGGTCGGTTTTGAATCAAATCGGCTTCTACCGCAATATCTACTAGCGCAGACAGCTACTAAAAACATAGTGATCCTCGCCCGCTGCAGCTAGGCCGCAATGCCTCTCCACCAAGGGCATTCCCGCGCGTCAATTAACATCGAGGGTTTCGCACTGACGTAGAGAACACCATGGTTGCCAATATTCTGCAAAAACTCCCCGCTGGCGAACGCGTCGGCATCGCGTTCTCTGGGGGGCTGGACACCAGCGCCGCCGTGCACTGGATGCGCGCCAAGGGCGCCATTCCCTGCGCTTACACCGCGAACCTGGGCCAGCCCGACGAGTCCGATTACGACGAAATCCCGCGCAAGGCCCTGGCCTATGGCGCCGAAATGGCCCGTTTGATCGACTGCCGCCCGCAGTTGGTGGCCGAGGGCATTGCCGCCATCCAGTCCGGCGCGTTCCACATCAGCACCGGTGGTGCCACCTACTTCAACACCACGCCGCTGGGCCGTGCCGTGACCGGCACCGCGCTGGTGGTGGCGATGCGCGACGACGGTGTGAACATCTGGGGCGACGGCAGCACCTACAAGGGTAACGACATCGAGCGCTTCTACCGCTACGGCCTGCTGTGCAACCCCGAGCTGCGCATCTACAAGCCCTGGCTGGACCAGCTGTTCATCGACGAACTCGGCGGCCGCAAGGAGATGAGCGAGTACCTGGTGGCCAACGGCTTCGACTACAAGATGAGCGTGGAGAAGGCCTATTCCACCGACTCCAACATCCTGGGCGCGACCCACGAAGCCAAGGACCTGGAATTCCTGAACGCCGGCATGCATATCGTCAAGCCCATCATGGGCGTGCCGTTCTGGCGCGAAGACTGCGTGGTCAAGGCCGAATCGGTGACCGTGCGCTTTGAAGAAGGCCAGCCTGTCGCCCTGAACGGCCAGACCTACCCTGACGCCGTGGCCCTGATGTACGCCGCCAATGAAATCGGTGGCCGCCATGGCCTGGGCATGTGCGACCAGATCGAGAACCGCATCATCGAAGCCAAGAGCCGCGGCATCTACGAAGCCCCCGGCATGGCGCTGTTGCACATCGCCTACGAGCGCCTGGTCACCGGCATCCACAACGAAGACACCATCGAGCAGTACCGCAGCAATGGCCGCCGCCTGGGCCGCCTGCTGTACCAAGGCCGCTGGTTCGACTCGCAAGCGCTGATGCTGCGCGAAACCGCCCAGCGCTGGATCGCCCGCGCCATCACCGGCGAAGTGACTTTGGAACTGCGCCGCGGCAACGACTATTCCATCATGGACACCAACAGCCCCAACCTGACCTACGCGCCCGAGCGCCTGTCGATGGAGAAGGTGGAAGACGCGGCCTTCACGCCTGCCGACCGCATTGGCCAACTGACCATGCGCAACCTGGACATCGCCGACACCCGCGAGAAGCTGGGCGTCTACACCCGCGCCGGCCTGCTGGGCAGCGGCAAGGACGCGGCCGGCGTGGCGCTGATCGCCAATCCCGGCGGCGTCTAAGCCCCGGTGCCGGCGGGCTGAGGGGTATTCAAGCCCACTCCCGCCGGCTGTTTTCCACCCAGCGCTGCTGCGATGCCTTGAGGTGGGCGCGCATCGCGGTTTGCGCTTCCAGCACATCGCGGCGCTCCAGCGCCTGCAGTATGGCCTCGTGCTCGTGCAGCGCCTCGGCCCAGGTCAGGCTGCTTTCCGAATGCTCGCGCAGCTGCGCCGAGATCGGACTGTGGCGCTCGTCAAACAACTCCCCCACCAGCCGCACCAGCACCGCATTGCCGGTCAAGGCGGCAATCGCCAGATGGAACTGCCGGTCGTGCGCCAGCGGCGGGCGCTGCTGGGCGACGGCGCTGCGCATGTCTTCCAGCGCCTGGCGCACCGGCGCCAGCGTTTCGGGCGTGGCCAGGGCGCAAACCTGCATGGCCACCGAGCCCTCCAGCAGCGCGCGCGCCTGCATCAGCTCGCTCGGGCTTTCGCCCATGGCTGCCGTCGCCTGGGACGTGCGTGCTGAGGGCGCGCATACGTAGACGCCCGCGCCCATCCGCACTTCCACACTACCGTCGATCTCCAGCGCGATCAGGGCTTCGCGCACCGAGGGCCGGGATACCCCCAACTGCTGCGCCAGGTCGCGCTCCGGAGGCAGGCGGGTGCCGGGCGGGTAGGTGCCTTTCTGGATGAAGGCACGGATCTGGTCGGCAATCTGTTGGTAGAGCCGCCGGGTGTCCACCTGTTTGAGTTGTTCCAGCATCGGTATTCCTGTGTCTGCAGGGCAAGGACGGGATTGGCCTTACCAAGCGTTGTATCTGCGGATTCTATGGGGGCTGCTGGCGCGAGTGTGGCTGCTTTTTCGGGCTTTAGGGTAACTACGGTAAGGCCAATTTGTCTTTCTAGGTAAAGTGGCCTTACCAAAAATCAAAACCCTGCCCCACGGCAGCACGAGACACATGCAGTACACATTCGATTTCAGCGCTCCGCTGGCGTACTGGCCGGACCTGCTGGCGGGCGCGGCCACCACGCTGGGGCTGTCGCTGGCAGCCACGGTGTTCGGTTTTTTGCTGGGGGTTTTTTGCGCCCTGGGGCGGATGGGGCAGTCGGCCGGCATGGCCCGGCTGTGTGCCGTGTACGTTGAGACCATCCGCAACACGCCCTTGCTGGTGCAGATCTTCATCGTCTATTTCGGCCTGGCCTCGGTGGGCTGGAAGGTGGACGCATTCACCGCGGCCACGGCGGCGCTGGTGATCAATGTCGGCGCCTACACCTCGGAGATCGTGCGCGCCGGTATCGACTCGATTCCGCGCGGCCAGCTGGAGGCGGCGGAGTGCCTGGGCCTGAGCCGCGCACAGATCCTCGCCCATGTGGTACTGCCGCCGGCCATCGAGCGGGTCTACCCGGCGCTGACCAGCCAGTACGTGCTGCTGATGCTGGCCTCGTCCATCACCTCGCAGATTTCCGCCGAGGAGCTGACCGCCGTGGCGAATCGGGTCCAGTCGGACACCTTTCGCTCGGTGGAGACCTATTTGATCGTCGCCGTGGCCTATCTGGTGCTGTCGTTGCTGATGCGGGTGGTGTTCTGGGCCGCGAGCTATGTGGCCTTCCCGCGCCGGCGCCGCCTGGGCACCACCGTCTGAAGGGGCCGACATGACATCCTTGAGTCTTCCCCAACTGCAGTTCCTGCTCCATGGCCTGGCCTGGACCGTGCTGCTGTCGCTGATGGCCTTTGCGGGCGGTGGCCTGCTGGGCTTTGTGGTGGCCATCGTCCGGGTCTACGGGCCCGGGGGCAGCCGCCACCTGGCGATGCTCTACATCAAGCTGGTCCAGGGCACACCGCTGCTGGTGCTGCTGTCGCTGGCTTTCTTCGGCCTGCCAGCCATGGGCCTGAACATCGAGCCGCTGACCGCCGCCGGCCTGGGCCTGAGCGTCTATGTGTCGGCCTACCTCGGCGAGATCTGGCGCGGCTGTATCCAGTCGGTGCCGGCCACCCAGGTCGAGGCCGCCGAATGCCTGGCGCTCAATTGGGGCCAGCGGCTGGTGCATGTGGTGCTGCCCCAGGCCATCAAGATCGCCACGCCGCCGACCGTGGGTTTCATGGTGCAGATCGTCAAGAACACCTCGCTGGCCTCGGCCATCGGCTTTGTCGAGCTGGCCCGCGCTGGCCAGGTCATCAACAACGCCACCTTCCAGCCCTTCGTGATCTTCGTGCTGATTGCCGCGCTGTATTTCGCGCTGTGCTACCCCTTGTCGGTGTGGAGCCGGCGCCTAGAGAGGAAATTCAATGTTGCCCATCGTTAAGGTCGAGTCGATCTCCAAAAGCTTCGGTGCCGTGCGGGTGCTGGAGGACGTGTCTTTCAATGTCAACAAGGGCAGCGTGGTTGCCATCATCGGCCGCAGTGGCTCGGGCAAGAGCACGGCGCTGCGCTGCATCGACCGGCTGGAGACGGTGGACAGCGGCCGCATCGAGGTCTGCGGCCACAACATCACCTCGCCCAAGCTCGACCTGCAGCAGCTGCGCCGCGACGTGGGCATCGTGTTCCAGAGCTACAACCTGTTCCCGCACATGACGGTCGAGCAGAACATCATGCTGGCGCCGCGCCTGGTGCTCAAGGGTGCGAAGGCCGAGCTGCGCGAGCGCGCCCACAAGGTGCTGGCCCAGGTCGGGCTGGCAGAGAAGGCCGATGCCTACCCCTCGCAGCTCTCCGGTGGCCAGCAGCAGCGCGTGGCGATTGCCCGCTCGCTGGCCATGGCGCCGCAGCTGATGCTGTTCGACGAAGTGACTTCGGCGCTCGACCCCGAGCTCACCGGCGAGGTGCTGCGCGTGATGGAAAAGCTGGCCGCCGACGGCATGACCATGATCCTGGTCACCCATGAGATGGCTTTTGCTCGCAAGGTGGCCGACGAAGTCATCTTCATGCACCGCGGCAAGGTCTGGGAGCAAGGCCCGGGCTCCATGCTCGATGCCCCCCAAACCGAAGAATTGCGCCAGTTTGTCGGCAGTGGCCTCTAGTACTGCGCCCCAGAAGTAGCGGAACAAAATGAAAGTGATGGATTCGTTCTCAGGGTTAGGCGCAAGCCGCAGCGAAGGCTGTACGCCTTCGCAAGGTTTGCAACGACACCATGGGGACGAAGACGCGCTTTCATGTTTCGTTACTTCTGGGGCGCAGTACTAGCCCTGCCTGTGTTACCCGTTCCGCCCCACAACCCCCTAGGAGATACACCATGATCCAACGTTCCATTTTTGTGCGCGGCCTGCTGGCCGCTGCGGCCGTGGCTGCTTTTGCCGGTGCGGCCCAGGCCGACCTGCTGGACGACGTGCGCGCCGCCAAGAAGCTGCGCGTCGCCATCGACGTGGGCTCGCCGCCGTTCGGCACCATGGACAGCGCGATGAAGCCCACCGGCTCCGACGTGGAAACCGCCCGCCTGCTGGCCAAGGACCTGGGCGTGGAGCTGGAGATCGTGCAGACCACCGGCGCCAACCGCATTCCGTTCCTGCAGACAGGCAAGGCCGACCTGGTGATCTCCTCGCTGTCTGTCACGCCCGAGCGCGAGAAGGTGATTGATTTCTCAACCCCGTACGCGCAAATCCAGGCCGTGGTCGCTGCGCCCAAGGCCATGGCACTCAAGGGCTTTGCCGACCTGGCGGGCAAGCGCGTGGCCACGGCCCGCGGCACGACCAACGACCGCCTGGCGACCGAAGGTGCCAAGGGCGCGCAGATCGTGCGCTTTGACGACGACGCCACCCTGGTCACCGCCATCGCCAGCGGCCAGGTCGAGATCTTTGCTACCTCGCCGTCCATCGTGAAGACGGTGGCCGACAAGGCACCTGCGCTGGGCGTGGAAACCAAGTTCGTGATGAACAGCTTTCCCCTGGGCATTGGCATGCGCAAGGGCGAAACCAAACTGCAGGCCTGGATCAACGACTGGGTCGCCAAGAACAACGAGAACGGCAACCTCACCGCCATCTACAAGCGCTTCCACGGCTGAAGCGCATTTTTGAACTGAACTGAAGGATTTCCATGCTGACCGTGATTTGCGAAACGCCGGGCACGCTGCGCGCCGAAGACCGCTCCATGCCGCTGCGCGGCGAAGACGAGGTGCTGCTGCGCGTCAAACGCGTGGGTGTGTGCGGCACCGACCTGCACATCTTTACCGGCAAGCAGCCGTTCCTCAGCTACCCGCGGGTGATGGGGCACGAGCTGTCGGGCATCGTTGAGCAGGCACCGGCCGGCAGCCATCTGGCCGCCGGCGACACGGTCTACGTCATGCCTTATCTTTCCTGCGGGAAATGCGTGGCCTGCCGGCAGGGCAAGACCAACTGCTGCGTCAACATCCAGGTGCTGGGCGTGCACCGCGACGGCGCTTTTACCGAATACCTCACCGTGCCCCAGGCGTTTGTGCACAAGGCCGAGGGCGTGACCCTGGACCAGGCGGCCATGGTCGAGTTCCTGGCCATCGGCGCGCACGCCGTGCGCCGCGGCCAGGTGCAAGCCGGCCAGCGCGTGTTGGTGGTCGGCGCCGGGCCTATCGGCATGGCGGCGATGATCTTCGCCCAGCTGCGCGGCGCAGTGGTCACGGCGCTGGATACCCGGCGCGACCGGTTGGATTTCTGCACCAAGCAGCTGGCCGTTCCGGCCGCCGTGCAGATCGGCCCGGACGACGAGGCGCAACTGGCCGCGCTGACCGATGGCGAATACTTTGACGTGGTCTTTGACGCCACCGGCAACCCCCAGGCCATGGAGCGCGGCTTCCAATTTGTCGCCCATGCGGGCACCTATGTGCTGATCTCAGTGGTGGGCGCCAACATCACTTTCTCGGACCCGGAATTCCACAAGCGCGAGACCACGCTGCTGGGCAGCCGCAACGCCACCACCGAAGATTTTGAAACCGTGCTGCAGGCCATGCGCGCCGGCCAGATCCCGGATGCTGCGTTGAACACCCACCGCCTGGCCTTGGCCGATGTGCCGACCGGCTTCCAGAAGCTGCTGGACCCGACCCAGGGCGTGGTCAAGGCCATCGTCGAATGCTGAAGCCCAGCGCCATGGGTCAGCCCATACTCCAGTTCGGCACCAGCCGCTTTCTGCAGGCGCATGTGGACCTGTTCGTTTCGCAGGCGCTGGCGCGCGGCCAGGCGCTGGGCGGGATCACCGTGGTGCAGACCACCAGCAACCCGGCCAGCGCGCAGCGCGTGGCGGCGCTGGCCCAGGGCGCTGGCTACCCGGTGCATCTGCGAGGCCTGCTGCGCGGCGAGCGTATCGACAGCACCGTCACCTGCAACGCCGTGCGCCAAGCCTGGCAGGCCGATGTGGACTGGCCCAGACTGCTGGACGCAATGGCTGGCGAGGTCCAGGTGATCGTCTCGAACACCGCCGACCGCGGCTACCAGCTGGATGCGCAGGACGGCCCCGATCTTTTGGCCTCTGCAGCCCGTGTGCCGCGCAGCTTCCCGGCCAAGCTGCTGGTGCTGCTGCGGCACCGCTGGCAGCAGCAGCCGGCCGCGCCTCTGTCGATCTTTCCCTGCGAGCTGATCGAGCGCAACGGCGACGCGCTGCGCGAGGTGGTTTGCGGGCTGGCCGCTGCCTGGGCACTGCCGGCTGAGTTCATTGCCTGGCTGCGGCAACACTGCGTCTGGGCCAATTCGCTGGTCGACCGCATCGTCTCCGAGGCGCTGGACCCGGTGGGTGCGGTGGCCGAGCCCTATGCGCTGTGGGCGGTGGAAAAGCAGGACCGGCTGGTGCTGCCCTGCCAGCATGAGGCCATCGTCCTGACCGACGACCTGGACCACCACGAGCGGCTCAAGCTGTTCTTGCTAAACGCCGGCCATACCTACCTGGCCGAGCGCTGGCTGGTCGATGGCCGCGCGGCCGACGAGACGGTGCAGCAGGCTATGAACGACCCGGCCCTGCGCGCCGCGCTGGAGTCGCTATGGGCCGAAGAGGTGGTGCCGGTCTTCGAAGCACTGGGCCAGCGCGATGCGGCCCTGGCCTATCTGGTGGACTTGCGTGAACGCCTGCTGAATCCGTTTCTGGCCCACCGCCTGGCCGACATTGCGCAGAACCACGCGCAGAAAAAGCAGCGGCGGCTGGCACCGGTGCTGGCGCTGGCTAGCCAGTTGGGCCTGGACCTCGCCCAGCCCCGGCTGCGTGCGGCCTTGGCCGGCACAGTTCAGTCGATTCAATCGGAATAGGGCGCCTGCACGGTGCGCTGCGAAATCCACCAGATGTTGCCGTGCGGGTCGAGTACGCCGCCCTGGCGGTCGCCGTAGGGCATGTCGGCCACCAGCATCTGCAGCACCGCGCCGTGCTGCAGCGCCCGCTCCATCGCCGCGTCGGCGTCTTCCACGTACAGGTAGTAGGCCGCGGCCATCGGCGGGTAGTGGTCGCTGGCTTCGCTGACCATCACCGCCGATCCGCCGATCTGCACCTGGGCGTTAGCAATAAAGCCATCGGGCCGCAGCGTGCGGCCGGTTTCGCTGCCGCCCAGCCCCTGGACCAGGAAGTCCACAAACGCATCGGCGTTGCGCACAAAGAAGTAGGGCGTGACCGTGTTGAAGCCGGGCGGGATGTACATGGTGGACTCCTGGGGGTTAGACGCTTGTTTTCAGGGTGTAGGCAAACACCAGCGCCAGCAGCACCAGGCCGAGGCTGACCCAGCGCAGCCGCACCCGGTTGGCCTCTACGCGCTGCACCAGTTCGGTATTTTGGGTGGCCAGGGCCTGTATCAGCTCGGTCGAGTCCTGCATTTGCGCATGCAGCTCGGCGGTGGTGGCTTCCAGGGTGGCGATGCGGGCCTGCAGCTGGCTGAGGATGTCGCCCTCGGTGGCCAGCACCACCGAGGCCGGGGCGGGGGCTGTCACCGGCTTCTTGGAGACGGTTTTCCAGAGCTTTTTGGCGCCTTCGGCCACCACCGGTGCGGTGGCGATCACCTCCGCCCAGGGTACGGTTTTGAGCAGTGAAAACCAGCCTAACGCCATAGCACAACCTTTCGAAAATAGAGGAACCGGCCCCGCCGCTCCAGCTTGGAGGCTGGATGCGCGGGAGGGTTCCCCTTTATACTTGCCCAGACGGGGTACGGGCTTTTCGAATGCTATACGTTTGATAGCTGCTGGTGCAAGCTATATATGCGCCAGCCATCGATTTAGCGTAAAACCAGCACCGGCGTGTGCGAGTGCGTCAGCACCTGCTGGGTTTCGCTGCCCAGCAGCAGGCGCTTGATGCCGCGGCGGCCGTGCGAGGCCATCACGATCAAATCGGCCTGGTGCTGGGTGGCGGCGGCAATGATGCCCTCGGCCACCAGGTCCGACTTCACCACCACGGCCTTGGCGTTCACGCCCTGGGCCTCGGCACGGGCCTTGTCGGCGTCCACCACGACCAAGGCGTCGTCAGACCATTGCTGTTCGATGCGTGCCAGCTCGTCCATGCTCACGGGAATCGAGCCCTCGAAATAGCTGCGCGCATAGAACGGCACAACCTTGGCGATGACCAGCTTGGCGCCGGTCAGCTTGGCCAGGTCGATGCCGCTGGTCACCGCCAGCTGCGAGAGTTCCGACCCGTCGGTAGCGACAAGAATGCATTTGTACATGGTGATCTCCGGTAGTGGACTAGACCGATAGATTAGTCCTATTTATCGGCTCTGGGGTTGATCCACATCAAATGCGGCCCCGTCCTACACGGCTACGCTAGGCCCCATGCTTGCCACCCTTGCGCCTTCCTCCCTGCCAACCCGCGACTGGCTGGACGAACCCGGCGAATGGGCTGCGTTCAGCCAGCCATCCAGCGACTGGCCGGCCTACCAGGAATCGCAACTGCTGATCGACGGCATGCACTGCGCAGCCTGCGCGCTGTCGGTCGAGCAGGCCTTGCGCGCCGTGCCCGGCGTGCGCCTGGCCGAGGTGGGCGCGGCCTCCCGGCGGGCGCGGGTGGTCTGGTCGGCCACGCAGACCCGGCCTTCGCAGTGGCTGGCCGCCGTGGCGCAGGCCGGCTACCACGCGATCCCGGCGCTGGACGCCGGCGAGCGCCAGCGCCGCCAGGTCGAGCAACGGCGGGCGCTGTGGCGCTGGCTGGTGGCCGGCCTGTGCATGATGCAGGTGATGATGTACGCCATGCCTGCCTATGTGGCCGGGCCGGGCGAGATGACGGCCGACATGGCCCAGCTGCTGCGCTGGGCCTCCTGGGTGCTGACCCTGCCGGTGCTGGTGTTCTCCTGCGGGCCGTTCTTTGCCAATGCCTGGCGCGACGTGCTGCAGCGCCGCATCAGCATGGACCTGCCGGCTGCGCTGGGCATGGCCGTGACCTTTGCCGTCAGCAGCGCCGGCACCTTCGACCCCGACGGCCTGCTGGGCCACGAGGTGTACTTCGACTCGCTGACCATGTTCGTGTTCTTCCTGCTCACCGGCCGCTGGCTGGAGCTGCGCCTGCGCGACCGCACCGCCGGCGCGCTGGAGGCGCTGATCGGCCGCCTGCCCGACAGCGTGGAGCGCTGGGACGGCGCCGCGTTCGTGCGTGTGGCCGTGCGGCGGCTGCACACCGGCGACCACATCCGCGTGCTGCCGGGCGAGGCCTTTCCGGCCGACGGCACCGTGCTGCAAGGCCGTACCCAGGTGGACGAGGCGCTGCTCACCGGCGAATCCCGGCCGCTGGGCCGCGCGGTGGGTGACGCCGTGCTGGCCGGCAGCTACAACCTGAGCGCTCCAGTGGAGCTGCATGTGGACCAGCTGGGCGCCAGCACTCGCTTCGCCCAGATCGTCGCACTGATGGCCCAGGCCGCCAGCCAGAAGCCGCGGCTGGCGCAGCTGGCCGACCGGGTGGCGCGGCCGTTCCTGTGGGGCGTGCTGCTGGCCGCCGCGCTGGCGGGTGTGCTGTGGTGGCCGTCCGGCCCTGGCCATGCGCTGATGGTGGTGGTGGCGGTGCTGGTGGTCACCTGCCCGTGCGCGCTGTCGCTGGCCACGCCGGCGGCACTGCTGGCGGCGGCTGGCAGCATGGCCAAGTCGGGCGTGCTGGTGCGGCGCCTGCAGGCGCTGGAAAACCTGGCCCAGGTGGACACCGTGGTGTTTGACAAGACCGGTACCCTGACCCGCGACGGCATGGCCGTGGTCACCACCCACCACCGGGCCGATGTGTCGGCGCAGCGCGCGTTGGCCCTGGCGGCAGCGCTGGCCCGCCAATCGCTGCACCCGGTGTCGCGTGCGGTGGTCGCCGCAGCCCAGGCGCTGGGCCTGCCGGCCGAGCCGGTGGAAGATGTGGAGGAGGTCGTTGGCCAAGGCCTGCGCAGCCCGCACTACCGCTTTGGCGCGGCGCGGTTTTGCGGCGTGCCGGCGGACCCGGCCCAGCAGCAGGTGCACCTCAGCGATGCGCAGGGCTGGCTGGCTACGTTTGATTTGTCGGAGGACGTGCGGCCCGATGCGGTGCCGGCGATCCAGTCGCTGCGTGACGCTGGCATCCGGGTCGAGCTGCTGTCGGGCGACAACGCGGCAGCCGCGTTGCGGGTGGCCGCGCAGGTGGGCATTGCGCTGGCCCGCGGCGGCTGCTCGCCGCAGGACAAGCTGCAGCATCTGCAGGCGCTGCAAGCCCAGGGCCATTGCGCGGCCATGGTCGGCGACGGGCTGAACGACGGCCCGGTGCTGGCCGGCGCCCATGTGTCGTTTGCCTTTGGCCAGGCCGTGCCGCTGGCCCAGCGCCAGGCCGACCTGGTGGTTACCGGCGATGCGCTGAACGTGGTGCCGCAGTCCCTGCTGATGGCTCGGCGCACGCTGCGCGTGGTGCGGCAAAACCTGCTCTGGGCCGCGGCCTACAACGCGGTCTGCGTGCCGCTGGCGCTGGCCGGCTGGCTACCCGCCTGGGCCGCGGGCCTGGGCATGGCGCTGAGTTCGCTGCTGGTGGTGTTGAATGCGGCCCGCTTGTCGCGCGGCTAGTTTTTATATGAAAACTACCTCTAGCGCTTATTTAACCTGCGCAAGCAGCTATGTATTGCATAGCAAAACGGTATGGGAGCACGGATGGACATCCTGTATCTGTTGATCCCCTTGTCGGTGGTGCTGGTGCTGTTGATCCTGGGTGGGCTGTGGTTGGCCATTTTCCAGGGCCAGTTTGAAAACATCGAGCAAGAAGGCGAGCGGATTCTGCACAACGATTGACGGGATTGCTCACCCCCAGGCTACACACTGCCCGGAATCGACCCAATAGGTCGATAACGCATGTTTTCGCCAACCCCCCTCGTAGATGTTTGCAAAACATCTACGACAGGCTGGGGGCAACACCAGCAGCCTGGCAAAGCCAGTTCTGCGGTGTTCTTGAAGAATACCGGGGCCGCTTATCGCGAGCGGCCTAAGTGACATTGACTTGACTTGAATCAAAGTGTCTTTGGGTCAAGGCTTGGACACTGCCATGAACACAAATGAGGTGCCCATGGCTTTTACGAATACACAAATGGCTCCGCCGGAGGTCTACAGCGATACGGCAGCGCGGCAGTTCGCCATCATGTCGGTGGTCTGGGGCGTAGTGGGCATGTTGGTGGGGGTCATCATTGCCTCGCAGCTGGCCTGGCCGGAGCTGAACTTCGGCATCTCCTGGCTCAGCTATGGCCGCTTGCGGCCGCTGCATACCAACGCGGTAATTTTTGCGTTTGGCGGCTGCGCCCTGATGTCCACCAGCCTGTATGTGGCCCAGCGCACCTGCCAGGTGCGGCTGTTCTGCCCGCCGCTGGCGTCCTTCGTGTTTTGGGGCTGGCAGGCGGTCATCGTGGCTGCGGCTATCAGCCTGCCCATGGGCTATACCACCGGCAAGGAATACGCCGAGCTTGAATGGCCCATCGACATCCTGATCACCGTGGTGTGGGTGGCCTATGCGATCGTGTTCTTTGGCACCATAGGCCGGCGCCGGGTCAAACACATCTACGTGGCCAATTGGTTCTACGGCTCCTTCATCATCGCCGTGGCCTTGCTGCATATCGTCAACAGCGCCGAGGTGCCCGCGGGCTGGATGAAGTCCTACTCGGCCTATGCCGGTGTGCAGGACGCGATGGTGCAGTGGTGGTACGGCCACAACGCGGTGGGCTTTCTGTTGACGGCCGGCTTTCTGGGCATGATGTACTACTTCATCCCCAAGCAGGCCGAGCGGCCGGTGTACTCGTACCGCCTGTCCATCGTGCACTTCTGGGCGCTGATCTTCACCTATATGTGGGCCGGCCCGCACCACCTGCACTACACCGCGCTGCCGGACTGGACCCAGTCGCTGGGCATGGTGTTCTCGCTGATCCTGCTGGCGCCCAGCTGGGGCGGCATGATCAACGGCGTAATGACGCTGTCGGGCGCCTGGCACAAGTTGCGTGATGACCCGATCCTGCGCTTCCTGATCGTCTCGCTGTCGTTCTACGGCATGAGCACTTTCGAGGGCCCGATGATGGCCATCAAGACGGTGAACGCGCTCAGCCACTACACCGACTGGACCGTAGGCCATGTGCATTCCGGGGCGTTGGGCTGGGTCGGGTTCATCACCATGGGCTCGCTGTACTACCTGATCCCGCGCATGTTCGGCGGCAAGACCATGTACAGCATCAAGGCCATCGAGCTGCATTTCTGGATGGCCACCATCGGCGTTGTTTTCTACATCGCCGCCATGTGGATTGCCGGCGTGATGCAGGGCCTGATGTGGGGCGCGGTGAACACCGACGGCACCCTGACCTACACCTTTGTGGAGAGCGTCAAAGCCACCTTCCCGTTCTATGTGGTGCGCATGGTCGGGGGCCTGCTGTACCTGAGCGGCATGCTGGTGATGGCCTGGAACGTGTGGATGACGGCGATCTCCGGGCGCTCGGTGCTGGTACCCGTGCCTGCGTTCCAACCTGCCCACGCTTGAGGACAAGAACATGGCTGACAACAACAAACCCATTCCGCTGTTCTCGCACGAGAAGATCGAGACCAACAACTTCCTGATGATCGTGCTGATTCTGCTGGTGGTCGCCGTAGGCGGACTGGTCGAGATCGTGCCGCTGTTCTTCCAGAAGTCCACCACCGAGGCGGTCACCGGCCTCAAGCCCTACACCCCTCTGCAGCTGGTGGGCCGCGACATCTATCTGCGCGAGGGCTGCTACAACTGCCACTCGCAGATGATCCGCCCGTTCCGCGCCGAGACCCTGCGCTACGGCCACTACTCGGTGGCCGGCGAGTTCGTCTACGACCACCCGTTCCAGTGGGGCAGCAAGCGCACCGGGCCCGACCTGCACCGCGTGGGCGGCAAGTACAGCGACGAATGGCACCGCATCCACCTGAACAACCCGCGCGACGTGGTGCCCGAGTCGAACATGCCCGCCTACGCCTGGCTGGAAAAAGCCATGGTCGAGCCGGCCGTGGTAGCGCCCCGCATGAAGGCCTTGCGCAGCGTGGGCGTGCCTTACACCGATGCAGAGATCGCCGGTGGCGCCGAGGCCGTGCAAGGCAAGACCGAGCAAGACGCGCTGATCGCCTACCTGCAGGTGCTGGGCCGGGCCTTGACCGACCAGCTGGCCCTGCAGGCCGCCGCTGCTCCTGCCCCCGCTGCACCCGCCAGCGCTCCTTGATTCAGAAAGCCCACCATGGACGTCACCACCTTGCGCGTTATCGCCACCGTCTGCAGCTTCATCACCTTCATCGGTATCTGGGTCTGGGCTTTTTCGCGCCGCAACAAAGCCCGGTTTGACGAAGCAGCGCAGCTTCCTTTTCTACAAGATTGACGGCTAACAGGACATCCCCATGAGTGATTTCACCAGCAATTTCTGGTCGTTATTTGTCGCCGGCATTTCGGTGGTCAGCATTGCCGCATGTCTGCTGTTGCTGTGGATCACTGCGCGCAAGAAAGTACCGTTCCAGAGCGACAACACCACCGGCCACGTATGGGACGAAGACCTGCGCGAGATGAACAACCCGCTGCCCATTTGGTGGGTAGGCTTGTTCATCCTGACCGTGCTGTTCTCCATCGGCTACCTGGTGGTTTACCCGGGCCTGGGCAGCTACAAGGGCACGCTGGGCTGGACCCAGGTGGGTGAGTACGAGGGCGAGGTAACCGAGGCCAACCAAGCGCTGGCGCCGCTGTATGCCAACTTCACCGCCTTGCCCCCCGAAAAGCTTGCCGGCAACGCGCAGGCCATGGCCGTGGGCGAGCGGCTGTTCATGAACAACTGCGCCCAGTGCCACGGCTCGGACGCCCGCGGCAGCAAGGGCTTTCCGAACCTGGCCGATGCCGACTGGCTGCACGGCGGCAGCGCGGAAAAGATATCGGAAACCTTGCACCAGGGCCGCATCGGCCAGATGCCACCGATGGCCGCAGCCGTGGGTACGCCGGACGACGTGAAGAACGTGGCCAACTACGTGCTCAGCCTGTCGGGCAGCCCGCACGACTCGCTGCGTGCCGCTTTGGGCAAGTCCAAGTTCGGCGTCTGTGCCGCCTGCCATGGCGTGGGCGGCAAGGGCAACCCGGCCCTGGGTGCCCCCAATTTGTCGGACGACATCTGGCTGCACGGCTGGGGCGAGGCGGCCATCGTGGCCATGGTCAACAACGGCAAGACCAACCAGATGCCGGCCCAGCAAGGCAAGCTGACCGAGGCGCAGATCCATGTGCTGACCAGCTATGTGTGGGGCTTGTCGAACAAGCCCGCGGTCACCCCGTAAGCAGCCCATGCGCGCGCCCAGCCCCCGCAAGACCATTCCCATCGCCGCCGTGCCGGCCGATGGGGACATGGTGTCGCTGTACGCCGCGCAGCAGAAGATCTACCCGCGCTCGGTGCAAGGCCTGTTCGCCCGCTGGCGCTGGGCCATGGTGTTCTTGACCCAGCTGGTGTACTACGGCCTGCCCTGGCTGCAGTACGGCGAGCGCCAGGCCGTGCTGTTCGACCTGGGTGCGCGGCGCTTCTACATCTTCAATCTGGTGCTGTACCCGCAGGACTTCATTTACCTGACCGGCTTGCTGGTGGTGTCGGCGCTGGCGCTGTTTTTGTTCACCGCGGTGGCCGGGCGGCTCTGGTGCGGCTTTACCTGCCCGCAGACGGTGTACAGCGAAATCTTCATGTGGATAGAGCGCCATATTGAAGGCGACCGCACGGCGCGCATGCGGCTGGACGGAGGGCCTTTGTCGGTGCGCAAGCTCTGGAAGAAGTGGGCCAAGCATGCGGTCTGGATCCTGCTGTCGCTGTGGACTGGTTTTACCTTCGTGTCTTACTTCACGCCCACGCAAGAGCTGCTGCAGGAATCGCTGAGCGGCAGCTTTGGCTCGTGGGAGGTGTTCTGGGGCCTGTTCTATAGTGCCGCCACTTATGGCAACGCCGGTTTTCTGCGCGAGCAGGTGTGCAAGTACATGTGCCCGTATGCCCGCTTTCAGAGCGCGATGTTCGACAAGGACACGCTGATCGTCAGCTACGACACGGCCCGCGGCGAGCCACGCGGCGCTCGCTCGCGCAAGGCCGATCCGGCAGCCCTGGGCCTGGGGTCCTGTGTGGACTGCACGCTGTGCGTGCAGGTCTGTCCCACCGGCATCGACATCCGCGAGGGCCTGCAGTACGAGTGCATAGGTTGCGCCGCTTGCGTGGACGTGTGCGATGGCGTGATGGACAAGATGGGCTATGCGCGCGGCCTGATCCGCTTTGCCACGCAGAACGGCATCGCCCAGGGCTGGTCGGCCCGGCAGATGCTGCGCCGTGTGCTGCGGCCCCGTGTGCTGATCTACACCGCGGTACTGTGGACGATTGCCGCCGTCCTGCTGGCCAGCCTGCTGCTGCGCACACCGCTGAAGGTGGATGTGGTGCGCGACCGCGCCGCTCTGTCGCGCATTGTGGCCGGTGGCCAGCTGGAGAACGTCTACCGCCTGCAGGTCATGAACGCCACCGAGTCGCCCCAGCGCTACCGGTTGTCGGCACATGGACTGGATGGATTGGTATTGGCGTCTGAGGAATGGTTGGAAGTGGATGCCGTGCAGTCGCGCTGGGTGGCCGTGCGCTTGCACATTCCCTATGGCTCGGCTACCCCGGGCCCACACCCGGTGGTGTTCGACATAGAAACCGCCGACGGGGAACACCGTGTGTCGGAAAAATCCACCTTCATCGTGCCGCGTTAACTTCTACGTTGAGGAGAAAGTTTATGTCTACAGAACCTGTGCAACCCTGGTGGAAATACGGCCATGTGTGGCTGGTGATCTCCGGGCCTCTGGTGGTGGTGGTGGCTGCCGTGGTCACAGCCTGGATCGCCTTCAGCCAGCAAGATCCGGTGCTGGCGCAGGACTACTACCGCCAGGGTGTGAATATCAACAAGACCCTGGCGGCACAGGGTTCGCTGGCGCCGGCGATGCAGGGGCGCAACCATGCGGCCACGCCTGCCGGCGCGGTGCCGCAGAAGTGAGCGCTGCCCAATGACAGCGCAGCGCACCATCAGCGTGTTGTGGCCGGCTTTCCTGGGCGCCTGTGTGCTGGAGGCCCTGGTGTTTGCCGTGGTCGATCCTTACAGCCTGCAATGGCAGGGACAGTCGCTGGAGCTGTCACGGCAAAGTGTGTACAGCCTGGCGTTCTTCGGGTTCTGGGGGGTGACGGCGCTGGTCGCCAGCCTGGCGCTGCTGGTGGCGCAGCCTACAGACAGGCCTGCGTCTGCTGATTGACGATGCGCTTGAGCGCTTCGGTGTCCAGGATGCGGATATGCCGCTGCTTGACTTCGACAATGCCGTCCTCGACGAACTTCGAGAAAGTGCGGCTCACGGTCTCCAGCTTCAGGCCCAGGTAGCTGCCGATTTCTTCGCGCGTCATGCGCAGCACCAGCTCCAGCGCCGAGAAGCCGCGTGCATGCAGGCGTTGCACCAGGTTCAGCAAAAACGCCGCCAGCCGCTCCTCGGCCCGCATGCTGCCCAGCAGCAGCATCACACCGTGCTCGCGCACGATTTCGCGGCTCATGATCTTGTGCACATGGCGCTGCAAGGCGTTGACTTCGCGTGACAGCTCTTCGATGCGCTCAAACGGCATTTCGCAGACTTCGGCATCCTCCAGCGCTACTGCATCGCAGGTGTGGTGGTCGTTGACGATGCCGTCCAGTCCAATGATCTCGCCGGCCATCTGGAAGCCGGTCACCTGGTCGCGCCCGTCCTCGGTGGTGATCGAGGTTTTGAAGAAGCCGGTGCGGATGGCGTAGAGCGCGGTAAAAGTCTCGCCATTGCGGAACAGCGTGGCACCGCGCTTGACCTTGCGCCGCACGGCGACCAGGCTGTCGATGCGGTCCAACTCGTCTTGGTTGAGCCCCAACGGCATGCACAGTTCACGCAGATTGCAGTTCGAACAGGCAACTTTGATGGCTATAGGGTTCATGCGCGGAGTATCGGCTTATTCAAAACCGAAAGGGCTTATAAGAACTTATATTGTGTATAGAAGTATCTGAAACCGGCTTGATCCAGGTCAAGGAAAGCGGGCGGCGTTCACGGCACATTGGGCATATGCAACCAGAGTGCCCTTTATGACCCGCGTTACGCCAGATCTACTCAGCCGTTTTGACGTGCCAGGGCCGCGTTACACATCCTATCCCACGGCCGATCGCTTTGTCGAGGCGTTCACGGCCGACGACTATGCCCGGGCTCTGCGCCTGCGCCGGGCCGCCGCACAGAGCCTACCGCTGTCGGTCTACGTGCACATCCCGTTTTGCGAGTCGCTGTGCTACTACTGCGCCTGCAACAAGATCATTACCAAACGCCATGAGCGCGGCGCTGCCTACCTGCAGTACCTGGAGCGCGAAATGGCCTTGCACACCGCCGAGCTGGGCGGCGCCCGGGTGGTCAGCCAGCTGCACCTGGGCGGCGGCAGCCCCACCTTTCTGAGCGACGCCGAGCTGGGTCAGCTGATGCAGATGCTGCGCCGCCATTTCACCCTGGCGCCGGGCGGCGAATATGCGATCGAGGTCGACCCGCGTACCGTCGATCCGGCCCGCCTGGCCGCCTTGGCGGCGCTGGGCTTCAACCGCCTGAGCTTTGGTGTGCAGGACTTCGATGCCGATGTGCAAAAGGCCGTGCACCGCGTGCAGCCCGCCGACCAGGTGTTTGCCCTGGTCGAAGCCGCGCGGGCGCTGGGTTTCGAGTCCATCAATACCGACCTGATCTACGGCCTGCCGCGGCAGACGCCGACCTCGTTTGCGCGCACCTTGGAGCAGGTGGTCGAGCTGCGCCCCGACCGGATTGCGCTGTACGCCTACGCCCATCTGCCCGAGCGCTTCAAGCCGCAGCGCCGCATCCTCAAGTCCGAGCTGCCGGTGGGGGCGGCCAAGCTCAGCATGCTGGCGCAGGCGCTGGACACGCTGATGGGTGCCGGCTACGTCTACGTGGGCATGGACCATTTCGCCCTGCCGAATGACGCGCTGGCCGTGGCCAAGCGCCAGGGGCGGCTGCACCGCAACTTCCAGGGCTACAGCACCCAACCCGACTGCGACCTGATAGCCCTGGGCGTGTCCGCTATCGGCCGCATGGGTGCCACCTACAGCCAGAACGCCAAGACCATGGAGGAGTACTGCGACAAGCTCGACCAGGGCCAGCTGCCCGTGGTACGCGGCCTGGCGCTGAACCGCGACGACCTGGTGCGCCGCGCCGTCATCATGGCCTTGATGTGCCAGGGCGAGGTGCAGTTCGAATCCATCGAGCTGGCCTACCTGGTGGACTTCAAAGCCATGTTCGCCGCCGAGCTGGATGCCCTGCAGCCCCTGGTCGACGCCGGCATGGTCAGCATCGATGCCAGCAGCATCCAGGTCACTCCAACGGGTTGGTTCTTTGTGCGCGCCGCCGCCATGGTGTTCGACCGCTACCTGCAGGCCGACCAGAACCGCGCGCGTTTCTCTCGGATTATTTGACTGCGCCATGCAGACCTCCCTGGCCTGGACCGCGCTGCTGATGGGCCTGGCCGGCGGGCCGCACTGCGCCGCCATGTGCGGCGCGGCCTGTGCGGGCGTGGTGCGCGTGGCGGGTGCGCCGCGCGGCATGCTGCAGCTGCAGGCCGGGCGCTTGCTGGGCTACACGCTGGCGGGTGGCCTGGCCGCGGCAGCTGTGCAAAACCTGGCCTGGCTGGCCGAGCAATCGGCGGTGCTGCGCCCGGTGTGGACGCTGTTCCATGTCGCCGTGCTGGTCTGGGGCGGCATGCTGCTGGTGTTGGCGCGGCAACCGCTGTGGGTGGACGGCGCAGGCCGCCAGATCTGGACCCGTGTGCGCTCCCGGGTGGCCGGGCGGCGCTGGCTGCTGGTGGCAGGGGCTGCCTGGGCGCTGATGCCCTGTGGCCTGCTGTATTCGGCCCTGCTGGTCGCGTCGCTGAGCGGCGGCCTACTGGACGGTGCGCTGTCCATGGCCTTGTTCGCGCTGGGCAGCAGCATCACCCTGGTGGCCGGGCCCTGGCTCTGGCTGCGCCTACAAGCCTGGCGCAGTCCCCTGCGCAAGGACTGGGGCATGCGGATCGCGGGCGCGGCCCTGGCCGGAGTGGCCGTGTGGGCCTTGCTGCACGACATGGACCCGCGCGTGCTGGAGTGGTGCCGCAGCCTGTGGTGAAATCCAGGCCATGCACGCCACACAACGCTTCTGGGCCGACCTCACCACCCGCGACTTCGCGCAGCTCGACGCCGCCCGCACCGTCGCCGTGCTGCCGGTGGCCGCCACCGAACAACACGGACCGCACCTGCCGCTGAGCGTGGACACCACCTTGGTGGATGGCGTGGTGGCAGCCGCGTTGCCGCATCTGCCGGCCGACGCCTCGGTGCTGGTGCTGCCCACGCAGCAGGTGGGCTTCAGCCCCGAGCACCAGCGCTTTCCCGGTACGCTGACGCTGTCGAGCGAAACGGTGATCCGCATCTGGACTGAGCTCGGCGCCTGCGTGGCACGCAGCGGCGTGAAGAAGCTGCTGATCTTCAATTCCCACGGCGGCCAGGTCAGCCTGATGGACATCGTGGCTCGCACCCTGCGCACCGAGCATGGTCTGCTGGTCTACAGCGCCAGCTGGTTCAACCTGCCGCTGGGCGCGGCGAACAGCCCGTTCAGCGCCGAGGAGCAGCGCTTCGGCGTGCATGCCGGCGATGTGGAAACCTCGATGATGTTGGCCCTGCGTCCGCAATGGGTGCGCATGGACCAGGCCCGCGACTTCCAATCCAGCTCGCAAGACCGCGCTGCCAAATACCCGATCCTCGGCAACGGCAAAAGCGCCAAGCTGGGCTGGCAGATGCAGGACTACAACGCCACGGGCGCGGCTGGCAATGCGGCGGCGGCCACCGCTGCCAAAGGCCAGGCGCTGGTCGATGCGTCGGGCCAGCAGCTGGCCTTGCTGCTGCAGGAGATTGCCGACCTGCCGCTGTCCACCTTGGTGGATACCCCCGATTTAGGCTGATTTTTCAGGCATGAAATCAGCCACTAGCGCAGATTAAACCTGCGCAAGATGCTCCTATCTTTGATATTAAAAACTAGAGCAAACCCCAGGCCAGCACGCAGGCTGTGCCCCACATCATGGCGGCCACCAGCCCGTCCAGCGCGCGCCAAAGGGCCGGCTTGCGCAGCCGTTGGCCCAGCCACACCAGGCCCAAGCCCAGGCCACCAAACCACAGCACCGACGCCGTCGCAGCGCCCAGTCCAAACACCGCATTGCCGGGCCGGCCCCAGGCCAGCGATGCGGTGCCGATCAGCACGGCGGTGTCCAGCCAGGCATGGGGGTTCAGCCAGGCAAAGGCCAGCGCCGCCATCACCGCCTGGCGCCGGGTCATCGCCGCGGCGGGCAGCAGGGCCGCCTGGGTGTTGGTGGAGCCGGTGCGGAAGCGGGTGAACGCCTGGTAGCCGTAGTACAGCAGGAACAGGATGCCCGCGCCAACCATCGCGCCCTGCAGCTTGTCCGACAGGCCGCCCAGCTGCGCCAGGCCCAGTACGCTGATGCCGATCAGCCCGATGTCCGAGGCGATGCTGACCGCAATCGTGGTCCACACATGTTGGCCCGTCAGCCCCATGCGCAGCACATGGGCGTTCTGCGGCCCCAGGGCGATGATCAGCGACAGGCTGAGCAGCAGGCCGGCGCTGAAGGCCGGGGTGAGGAAGACGGTGGACATGGCGGGCTTTCGGTCGGAGTAGGCCCGCAGTGTCCCGCATACCAGCCCATGGTTAAACACAACTAAATTAAACTTCAATCCTGCAATTAATTTTTAACTATGCTGGATGTCAAACAACTCGAAGCCCTGGCCGCGGTGCTGGAAGAAGGTGGCTTCGGCCCGGCGGCCAAGGCGCTGAACCTGACCTTGGCCGCGGTGTCGCTGCGCATCAAGGGGCTGGAGGCCGCACTCGGCCAGCGCCTGCTGGTGCGCGGCAAGACGGTGCGCGCCACGCCGGCCGGTCAGACCCTGCTGGCACATGTGAAGCAGCTGCGGCTGATGGAGGCCGACTTGGTCCACGGCCTGCCCAGCAGCCGGGCCCAGGGCGGCGCCGACAGCCCCTGGCAGAGCCTGGGCGTGGCCGTGAATGCCGACTCGCTGGCCAGCTGGTTTTTGCCCGGCGTGGCAGCCACGCTGGCACGCTACCGGCTGCTGCTGGACATAGCGATCCACGACCAGGACCACACCCTCGGTGCGCTCCAGTCCGGCGACGTGATCGGCTGCGTCAGCGCGCTGGCCCAGCCCATGCGCGGTTGCCTGGCCGAGCCGCTGGGCGTGATGCGCTACCGCGCCATGGTGGCACCCGCGCTGCTGCAGAAGTGCCGCACCCGAGCCGGCGCAGTGTCGGTGCACCGCTTGCTGGCCCAGCCGGCCCTGATCTTCGACCGCAAGGATGCTCTGCAGGATGCGTTCTTGGCCCAGCATTTCGGCCTGGCCTCGCCCCAGTACCCGCGGCATTTTGTGCCGGCGGTGGATGCGTTCGAGAGCGCGCTGGAGTACGGCATGGGCTGGGGCATGGTGCCCGAGCAGTTCCTGGCGCGCCGCGTCGGCCGTCTGCCGCTGGAAGAACTGCTGCCCGGCCGCACGGTCGACGTGGCGCTGTACTGGCACCACTGGGAGCGCGAGCCGGTGTCGGCCCAGCGGCTGACGCAGGCGGTGAAGGCTGCGGCGCAGACCTTGCTGGCCGAGCGGGTTGACGCCGAAAATTTATAAGAAACAGGCCGCTGGCGCAGGTTTTATCTGCGCTACCAGCTATGGATTAAATAGCAATCAGGCCGCAGTGACCCAGCTGGCGTAGTCCGCATGCTCCAGGTGCGGCAGGGTGTTGAAGGTCTGCAGCAGATGCCGTTTGGGCGTGAAGACGAATTCGGTGATGGCGCTGTTGCGGATCTGCAGGTTCAGCGCGATGGTGGTCTCGGGCGTGGTGCCGAGGATGTGGCCGACGGCGGTAGAGATCGGCCCGCCGCTGCTGACGATCAGCACATTGCCGCGGTACTGCCGGCGCACATGGTCCAGCGCGCTGACCACGCCGTGGCGAAAGTCTTCGTAGCGGGCCATGCCGTGGGGGCTGAGCACGCCGTTCATCCACTGGGTCAAGCCATCGCGCAGCAGCCGGAAGTGCTGGCGGTAGGCTTCGGGCTCGGTGGGTGGCGGCAGCGGCGCCGGGTGGATGGCGGCGATCAGCGCCGCGCTGTCGTACTCGTCCAGCCCCGGCCAGGGTAGGGCGACCAGGTGCGTGTTGCTGCCCAGGCAGATGCCGGCATAGGTCTGGGTGTGGCGGCGCAGCGTGCCGGTCAGCACGGCTTCGAATTGGATGCTCTTGCTGGCGAAATATTCGCCCAGGCGCACGCTCTGCTGCTGGCCTAGCGGGCTCAGCTGGTCGTAGTCCGCAGCCCCCAGCGAGGCCTGGCCGTGGCGCACAAGGTAGAGGTGTCCCATGGGCGGATTATGGGTAGCCAACGCCGGCTCCATAGTCGCCAGGGTTACCTCATAAAAAAACCTCGCACCACTTGGGCCAGCTTGGCGAAGCTGGGGCCGATTTCTTCCTCGCGCACCGCGCCGTAGCCCAGCAGCAAGCCTTTGGTGGCGGCCGGCTGGCGCAGGTAGTACAGCGACAGCGGCCGCGTCGTCACGCCGGCGCGCAGCGCAGCCTGGGCTACCGCGGCGTCGTCCACATGCTGGGGCAGGCCCAGCACCAGGTGCAGGCCGGCGTCGCCGCCAATCACCGGCAGCTGGCTGCCGAACTCTTGCTGGATGGCATGGATCAGCGCGTCGTGCCGGGCGCTGTAGACCCCGCGCATGCGCCGGATGTGGCTGGCGTAATGGCCTTCGGCCAGGAAGCGCGCCAGCACCGCCTGCTGCAGGGTCTGGCCTTCGCGGAACAGCTCGTTGAGTGCGCGCGCAAAGCCGTCCACCAGGTCCGGCGGCAGCACCAGGTAGGCGATGCGCAGCGCCGGGAACAAGGTCTTGGAAAACGTGCCCAGATAGACCACCCGGCCGTGCGCATCCAGGCCTTGCAGTGCCGGCAGTGGCCGGGTGCCGTAGCGGAATTCGCTGTCGTAGTCGTCCTCGACCACCCAGACGCCGTGCACCGCCGCGTAGTCCAGCAGCTGCTGGCGCCGGCCGTGGCCCATCAGCGCGCCGACCGGGTACTGGTGCGAGGGCGAGACGAACATCAGCCGCGGCGGCTGGCGCAGCTGCTCGGGCGACGGCGCCATGCCTTCGGCATCGACGGCCACCGGCTCCAGCTGCAGCCCATGGGCGCGGAACACGCTGCGCGCGCCCCAGTAGCCCGGGTCTTCCAGCCAGGCGCTGTCGCCAACGTCGCTGAGCAGCTGCGCCACCAGGTGCAGCGACTGCTGGGTGCCGCTGGTGATCACCACCTGCTCGGGGCTGCAGACCACGCCGCGCGTGCCCTGCAGGTATTCGGACACCGCCTGGCGCAGGCCGGCGTCGCCCGGGCCGGTGGCGTAGGTCAGCTGGTCGGGCGTGTGCTGGCGCAGCATCCGGGCCTGCAGGCGGCTCCACACCTGGGACGGGAACATGCGCACCTCGGGCACGCCGGGGGTGAACGCGCCCCACTGCAGCGGCGCGGCCTTGCTGTCGCGCACCAGCTGGCTGCCGCGGCGTGACAGCAGGGCGGTGCGTGCGCCGCTGGCCGCTGGCTGGGCCGCGCTGCGGTCCACCAGGCGCGGGCCGATCGCGGCTACATAGGTGCCGCGGCCGACACCGGCTTGCACATAGCCCTCCAGCGCCAGCTGCTCGTAGACATGCACCACGGTATTGCGGGCGATGCCCAGCGCCTGCGCCAGTACCCGGGTCGGCGGCAGCTTGGTGCCGGCCGCCAGCACCTGCTGGCGGATGCCGCCTTGCAGGATGCTGTACAGCTGGCGGTGGTCGTTCTGCGGACTCTGCTGGTCGAACTGGCGCAGCACGAAGTCCGGCAGGGTGCTGGCCTTGGGCGCCAGCTTGGCCAGGTTTTTGCGCCTAATTGGTTCCATAAAGTATTCAGTATTGGTTCTAATTTTGGGGCCAAATCGATTCTAAACTTTGCCCACGTCTACTCCATTGCCCGCAAGGAAACCATGAACACCGCTACCGACACCCAGCACTTCCGCACCGAACCTGCTTCCAACGCCGCTTTGGATGCGCGCCGCGCTGCCGCCACCCCACGCGGTGTCGGCATAGGCACGCCGATGTACGCCGACCGCGCGCTGAACGCCGAGCTGTGGGACGTCGAAGGCCGCCGTTTCATCGACTTTGCCGCCGGCATCGCGGTGCTGAACACCGGGCACCGCCATCCCAAGCTGATCGCCGCCATCCAGGCGCAGCTGGAGCGCTTCACCCACACCGCCTACCAGGTCGTGCCCTATGAAAGCTCGGTGCACCTGGCCGAACGCCTGAACGCGCTGACGCCGGGCAGCCACGCCAAGAAAACCGCCTTCTTCACCACCGGCGCCGAAGCCGTGGAAAACGCCATCAAGATCGCCCGCGCCGCCACCCGCCGCCCCGGCGTGATCGCGCTGACCGGCGCCTTCCATGGCCGTACCTTCATGGGCATGGCGCTGACCGGCAAGGTCGTGCCTTACAAGGTCGGCTTCGGCCCCTTCCCCGGCAGCATCTTCCATGTGCCGGCGCCGACCGAGCTGCACGAGGTGACGGTGCAGGACACGCTGAACGCCATCCAGCAGATCTTCAAATGCGATATCGAGCCGACCCAGGTGGCGGCCATCATCCTCGAGCCGATTCAGGGCGAAGGCGGCTTCTATGTGATGCCTTCCGAGCTGCTGGTAGCGCTGCGCGCGCTGTGCGACCAGCATGGCATTCTGCTGATCGCCGATGAAATTCAGACAGGCTTTGCCCGCACCGGCAAGATGTTCGCCATGGACCACCACAGCGTCGTGCCCGACCTGATGACCATGGCCAAGAGCCTGGCCGGCGGCATGCCCTTGTCGGCCGTCTGCGGCCGCGCCGAAGTGATGGACGCACCGGCCCCTGGCGGCCTGGGCGGCACCTACGCTGGCAACCCGCTGGCGATTGCCTCGGCCCACGCGGTGCTGGACGTGCTGGAAGAAGAAAAGCTCTGCGAGCGCGCTGAGCGCCTGGGCCAGACCCTGAAAGCCCGGCTGGAAAGCCTGCGCGCCAAGGTGCCGCAGATCGCTGAAATCCGTGGCCTGGGCGCCATGGTGGCGGTGGAATTCAACAAGGCCGACGGCTCGCCCGACCCGGAATTCACCAAGCTGGTCCAGAAGCGCGCGCTCGACGCGGGCCTGATCCTCTTGACCTGTGGCGTCTACGTCAACGTGATCCGCTTCCTGTTCCCACTGACCATCGAAGACAGCGTGCTGGCCGAAGGCCTGGACATTCTTTCTAAAGCCATGACCGCATAAAGATCACCTGATGACCACCACTCTGAACCTCAAAGATCCCACCCTGCTACGCCAGCAGGCCTTCATCGCCGGTGCCTGGGTCGATGCCGACAACGGCGAAACCGTGCCCGTGACCAACCCCGCCACCGGCGAGGTGCTGGGCACCGTGCCCATGTGCGGCACGGCCGAGACCGTGCGCGCCATTGCCGCCGCCGAAACCGCCCAGCGCCAGTGGCGCAATGTGTCGGGCAAAGACCGCGCGGCCATCCTGCGCCGCCTCAACGACCTGATGCTGCAGCACCAGGACGACCTGGCGCTGATACTCACGTCCGAGCAGGGCAAGCCGCTGGCCGAGGCCAAGGGCGAAATCGTCTACTCGGCGTCCTTCATCGAATGGTTTGCCGACGAAGCCCGCCGTGTCTACGGCGACACGATTCCCGCGCCCACTGGCGACCGCCGCCTGATGGCCATCAAGCAGCCCATCGGCGTGACGGCAGCCATCACGCCGTGGAACTTCCCCACCGCCATGCTGACCCGCAAGGCCGGCCCGGCGCTGGCCGCCGGCTGCTCGATGGTGGTCAAGCCCGCCACGCAGACGCCGTACTCCGCCCTGGCTTTTGCCGAGCTGGCGGATCGCGCCGGCGTACCCAAGGGCCTGCTGTCGGTGCTGACCGGCTCGGCCAGCCAGATCGGCGGCGAGATGACGCGAAGCCCCATCGTCCGCAAGCTGACTTTCACCGGCTCCACCGAAGTCGGCCGCACCTTGATGCGCCAGTCGGCCGACACCATCAAGAAGCTGTCGCTGGAGCTGGGCGGCAATGCGCCCTTCATCGTCTTCGATGATGCCGATCTGGACGCGGCCGTCGATGGCGCGATGATCTCCAAGTACCGCAACACCGGCCAGACCTGTGTGTGCGCGAACCGCCTGTATGTGCAGCGCGGCGTGCTGGAAGCCTTCACCACCAAGCTGGTGGCCAAGGTGCAAGCGCTGAAGGTCGGCAACGGCGTCGAAGCCGGCATGACCCAGGGCCCGCTGATTGACGCCAAGGCCGTGGCCAAGGTCAAGGAACACATCGCCGATGCGGTGGCCAAGGGCGGCAAGGTGCTGGCCGGAGGCAAGCCGCACGCCTTGGGCGGCCTGTTCTTCGAGCCCACCGTCATCGGCGGCGCAACCGAAGACATGCTGTTCGCCCAGGACGAGACCTTCGGCCCGCTGGCGCCGATCTTTGTCTTCGACACCGAAGCCGAGGTCATAGCACGCGCCAACAACACCGAGTTTGGTCTGGCCGCCTACTTCTACAGCCGCGACATCGGCCGCGTGATGCGCGTGTCCGAGCAGCTGGAGTCGGGCATGGTCGGCGTCAACACCGGTTTGATATCCACCGCCGAAGCGCCGTTCGGCGGCGTCAAGCAGTCGGGCCTGGGCCGCGAGGGGTCCAGGTACGGGCTGGATGAATTCATGGAGATGAAGTACATCTGCCTGGGGGGCTTGGA
Source organism: Rhodoferax sp. OV413 (assembly GCF_900104385.1). Classification (GTDB taxonomy): domain Bacteria; phylum Pseudomonadota; class Gammaproteobacteria; order Burkholderiales; family Burkholderiaceae_C; genus Rhodoferax_B. Next base: position 386,278 of record NZ_FNJA01000006.1, read on the forward strand.
CAGCTGAGTTGGAGACTGGGGCACTGCGATTGGGATCGGTGCCTATAGCGGCCAGGGCGCTACCTGGCCGCGTTTTTGCATGCCCGTTTTTGCCGCCTCTTCCATACTTCAAACACCATGCACGCCACCCCCACACTCCAGGTCAACAACGACCGCACCGTCGTCACTGAATGGCGCTTCGCGCCCGGCGCCGACACTGGCCACCATGTGCACGCCATGGACTACGTGGTCGTGCCGCTGACCACCGGCACCTTGCGGCTGGAGGAGCCCACGGGGGTGCGCGAAGTGCAACTCACGGCGGGCGTGTCGTATGCGCGGCCGGCCGGGGTGGCGCATAACGTGGTCAACGTGAACAACTATGAGTTTGTGTTTGTCGAGATCGAGCTGAAGTAAGGTGAGGTGCTATGTAAATAGCAGCTGTCAGCTCAGGTTTATTCGGGGTCAGCAGCCTGTTTAAGCAGCATAGATCGTATGAGGCTATTCAGGAGGCCCATACACCGGTGCGCAGTGCCTAGAGCTGCGTCCGGTCGAATCGCGGCGCGATTGTGTCTGGTTGCCAATCCCTAGATGCGCTTAGCGGGCGTTGTGGCTATTCGGTGTGCGCCGGCCTTGGTGAAGCTGGCTGGCGCGGTGATCGCCTACTTTGTTGCTTTCGTTTTCAACCGTGCCGCTGTGGGGAACATTCCTACTTTAGGACCCAGCTAACTGCTTGCCCCGCATAGTAAAGTTCTATGCCCTGTACTGCGTTAAACCTGCACGATTTGTACGCTTGGATTACGGTGGTATCCAGTAGCGCATGGGCTTGCGTGGCACCACTACGTGCGAGCAAGGAAACGTCCTCCACGCTGCCGTTGCCTCTGATCGTGAACAGCACCTGTGTTTGTCCTTCGACTCTCTGTTTGCGCGCGTTTTCCGGGTAAGAAAGTAGAGGGCATTGTGGATCTTCCAACCGTTGGAATGCCGGTTGTTCAGCTGGCACGGGCTCGTTCTGTGTCACATAAAAGGATTTGCTTAGGAGTAATTCCCCATCCCGCCAAATTTCAAAAATCCATTCACCTTCTTTGACTTCCCAGTCTCGGAAACGGTAGCCGATGGTCAAGGGGTGTCCAGTTCTGGCAGCAAGTGGCTTTTCGCTTTGCGCAAGCAATTGGCCTTGGGGATTGGTCAAGCCAGGGGTAGGAAAGCGGATGACTTGGCGTAGCGCCACCGCGTCGCCGGCCACCGCACCCGGGATGGTGAAGTTGAGGCCGAAAAGTATTCCGGTCTGCGCGGGAATGCGGTCTTGTCGTACGATAAGCCGAGAAAGGGGAACAATCGCGTCTAGTTTGTGCCGAATTCCGGGCGTCAAGCTAAGCGTAGCCTTGTTGTCATACAGTCCCGCCCAGTTCAACGTTATTGGGGCTGGCTTGGGTGGCGTAGCGCAACCCGCCATAGCGAGCAGAACGACAAGCAGTGGAAAAAATCTCATGGAAAGTCCTGATGGATGTGTGCTTGCGCCGAGGGGCTTGGTATTGCTGCTACAGCAATTGGGCCATAAAGAGATGCGCATGGCGGCTGTGCAGGAGAGATGCTGAGGCGGCTATTCTCTATGGGAAACGGTGGGCGTTTGCTTGGATGGCAGCCCCAGATAGATTGTCATCTTCGTCTACGATCATGCCGCCATGCCCTTCATCGTCACCGAACCCTGCATACAGTGCAAATACACCGACTGCGTCGCCGTCTGCCCCATGGACTGCTTCGTCGAAGGCCCGAACTTCCTGGTAATCGACCCGGACAGTTGCATAGACTGCTCGATCTGCGTGGCCGAATGCCCGGTGGATGCCATCGTCAACGCCGCCGAGGCGAACGATGCGCAGCGCCCCTATATCGCCCTGAACGCCCGCCTGGCCATGAGCCCGCAGTGGCGGCCTATCACCCAGCCCCGCGCGCCCTTGCCTGGCCACGCCGAATGGCGGGGTGTGGCGGCGAAGGCGCATTTGCTGGAGCAGCCACACGGGCTGGCCTGAGGTGGTGGTGCGCAGCAACGACCGGATGGCGGTCCGCCCGTTCAGCCCTGCGGATGCGGACGCTTTCTATGCGGCCGTGCGCGCATCGATAGATTCGCTCTCGTACTGGATGCCCTGGTGCACGCCCGCCTACAGCCTGCAGGAAGCCCGGGCCTGGATGGCCTATTGCGAGGACGTGTGGCGCGCCGGCAGCGCGTTTCCGCTGGGCATTTTTGACCTGGCGAGCGGCCAAGTGCTGGGCGGAACTGGCATCCATGACGTGAATTCGGCCTACCGCATGGGCAGCCTGGGCTACTGGGTGGGAACGCCGCATACCGGCCGTGGCGTGGCCCGTGCGGCGGCACGGATGGCGGCCGACATCGGCTTCAAAGAGCTGGCGCTGACCCGGCTGGAAATCGTGGTGCTGCTGCACAACGCGGCCAGCCAGCACGTCGCCCAGGCCATCGGTGCCCGCAAGGAATGCGATGCACGCAACCGCCTGTACTTCAACGGCGTGGCAGAAGACGCCAGCGTCTATGGGCTGCTGCCGGCTGACATCGGTAACGTTTGAGATATTGGGTGCCTATAGGCCGTTAGCGCAATATCCACCAGCGTGAGGTGCTATTAATATAGTAGTGAGTTAACTCTCAGTGCGGGTGGCGGGCAACTTAAAATTCCCAAGGCGTTTTTCCTGCGCCTCCATCCTGTCCACGCTACTTGAGCCCTGTTCACCATGACTGTAGAAACCTTTACCCCGCCTGATCTGTTCACGCCCATCGGGCCTTACAGCCACATCGCCAAGTCCGGCCCCTTCATCTCCATCTCCGGCACGCCAGGAGTGGACAGCGCCACCGGGCTGATGGCCGGCACCGATGCCTATTCTCAGTCGCTTCAGATACTGCAGAACTTCCGGCGGATGCTGGAGTCGGTGGGTTCGCGCCTGGAAGACGTGATGCACGTGCACGTCTACCTCAAGCATGTCGAAGACTTTGCAGCCATGAACCGTGCTTATGCCGAGGTGTTTAGCAGCCACCTGCCGGCGCGCACCGTGATCTGCGTGGCCGATCTACCTAAGAAGGGCGCCTTGCTCACCATGAACCTGAACGCCATCTGCAACCCCTCGGCGGGCTAGCGCGTTCGGATTCGGGTCATGCGTCACAGAAAAATTTGCCCGGGCGCGGCCATAATTTCAGTGCGGGGACCGGGCGGGTCGTGCGCCATCGGGGCGGGCGGCGGCGCAGTGCCACGAGGGAGAATGCAATGAACTGGTTTGTCGATGCCCTGAAGAAGTACGCGGTGTTTTCCGGCCGCGCGCAACGCAGCGAATACTGGTACTTCTTTCTGTTTTACTGCGGCCTGGCGATAGGCGCGGCCCTGCTGGACGGCATGGTGGGCGCATTCAATCGGCAGGCGGGCGTGGGCTTGTTCGGCGGCATTGTGGCGCTAGGCCTGCTGCTGCCGTCGCTGGCGGTGGGCGTGCGGCGCCTGCACGACATCGACCGCAGCGGCTGGTGGCTGCTGATCGCGGTGGTTCCTGTGGTCGGCGCCATCGTCTTGTTGGTGTTCAGCCTCAAGGACAGCCAGCCCGGCAGCAACCGCTTTGGCCCCAACCCCAAGGACGCGTTTCCCAGCGAGAAGTTTTCGCTGACCTGAGGACGCCCAAGGCAGGAAATAAGCCCCTGGCGCTTATCGAATATGCGTGAGAAGCTATAAACACAATAGCAAACTCCGATCTTCCACGATGTGCCTACTCACCTTCCAATGGCAGCCCGACGCCCGCGTGCCGCTGACCATCGCCGCCAACCGCGACGAGTTCTATGCGCGGCCCACTCTGCCTTTGCATGCCTGGCCGGAAGCTGGCGGAGGACAGATCGTGGCCGGCCAGGACCAGCAGGGTGGCGGCACCTGGATGGGCGTGCACCAGCCCAGCGGCCGGCTGGCGGCGCTGACCAATTACCGCGACCCGGGCCATAACCGCGCCGATGCGCCGTCGCGCGGCGCCATCGTTATGGACTTCCTGCAGAGCCAGCACAGCGCGGAGGACTTTGCGCAGGCGCTGGCCGCGCGCTCGGATGCCTTCAACGCCTTCAACCTGCTGCTGTTCGACGGCCAGCAGCTGGTGGCCTTCGAGAGCCGACACCGGCGCCATTTCTTGCCCCAGCCCGGCGTCTGGGCGGTGTCGAATGCCGACTTCGACACGCCCTGGCCCAAGCTGGTGCAGCTGCGCAGCGCGTTTGCCCAGGTGCTGCAAGCCCACCAGGCCGCCGAGTCGCCCGACATCAGCGCGGCGCTGGAGGCGGCCTTGTGGAATTTGCTGGCCGACACCTGCGTGGCTGACGATGCCGACCTGCCTGCCACCGGTGTCAGCCTGGAGCTGGAGCGCGCCTTGTCCGCCGCCTTCGTGCACCTGCCGCACTACGGCACCCGCGCCAGCACCCTGCTACAGCATGCGCGCAGCCAGGTCCATGTGGTGGAACGCAGCTTTGGTGCAGACGGTGTGGAGGCGCCGCTGGGGACGGTGCGTTTGCAGCTGGATGTGGGCGCTTAGGCGCGGTCGAGCGCCGGGTGGGGCATTGGCGCTAGCGAGCACACCACTGCTGCTCGCAGGGGATTCCATTCTTGTCGCCGTCCATCTTCACGCCGGGGCAACTGGCGAGGAAGTACTTTGCTTCGGCACAAGACTTCATTTGTGAGCAGTACTGTCGTCCGTCGCAACGGAAGCTACTGGATAGGTTAGGAGCTGCGGGAGCTACCTTGTCGGCGGGCGTTGCAACAGCTGCAGCACGTCGCTGTTTCTCCGCGGCGTTCAGCTCTTGGGTGGTGGGTGACGGTCGAGCTTGGCCAGATGGACAGGGTGTCTGTTGATAGGTGACCGTGCCGTTCAGCACGCACTTGTTCGCTGGTGCGGCTACAGCTCCAGAAGCGGCAAGCACCAGACCTGCAACTGCGGTGAGGAAGGATGAGGTTTTGAGCATTGTCGTGCGGATGAGGGGGAGTGTGCCGCCTCATGAATATATGTGACAGTCACTTTTTTCGATGCACTTTTGGGTGGGGTGGCCGTTCTAGGGTATTGATGCTATTCCTGGCCGGGTATGCGCCCGGCGGCGCAGTAACTTTTCTTTTACGCAAAAGAAAAGTCACCAAAAGAAAGGCGCCCCCACTGTCTGCGTCCCAGCGCTATCGCACTGGGAAACCTGCGGTGCTTCGCTTTGGGCGGGGTCTGGCTAAACTCGCCTGCGGCTCAGACAACGCCAGCCCTGATCCGCCCAAAACTGCGCTTCTCGGCGCATACAGAGGGGGACCCCGGGGATCGGGATCGGTGGCGCTGGGCGCCACATCGCGCCTAGGGCGCGAGCCCGGCTACGCCGGGCTGGGGTTGGCTGTTCGGCTGTTGGATGTTCTCTGCCACGCCGTGTGGCGTCGGCGAGTAGCGGAGGTCTGAGCGGATCAGGGCTGGCGTTGTCTGAGCGCAGCGAGTTTAGCCAGACCCCGCTCAGACTGAGCAACGCAGCGGACCGGCGTAGCCGGCGACGACTTCGGCTCGCCTTTTCTTTGGTTACTTTCTTTTGGCGAAGCAAAAGACAAGTTACTGCGCTGCCGGGCGCACACCCCGGCCGGGGATGTCAGTCAACACCACCCAGGCTAAGTTCAACGACCAAACAAGCTACTCCCCCAGCGTATACAAGGCCGACCCGTCCCCATTGTCCTTCTCCAGCTTGATGCCGGGATGGTTCGCCAGATAGCGGATGCCGCCGCTGCCCGAGGTGAAGGCCATGCGCACGCCGGGCACGGGGCGGATCTTCCAGTTGCCGTCGGCCGTGGGGTTGACCTGGCCGCCGGGCGTCAGGGTATTCATCAGCGCCAGGTATTCGACCAACACCTGGCGGTTTTCATCGGGCGCGTCCAGCACCACCTTGCTGGCATTCAGGGCCGGGAAGTTGCCGCCGCCGAACGCGCGGTAGTTGTTGGTGGCGACGATGAACTTGGCTGCGGGGTTGATGGGCTGGCCACCGAAGCGCAGGTTTTTCACCCGGTTGGCGCCGGCCGCGGCCACGGCGCCTTTGGCGTCGTATTTGGCGGGCTGGGTCAGGTCCAGCTCGTAGTTCACGCCGTCTATGGTGTCGAAGTTGTACGAGGGAAACGCGTCGTTCACCAGCGGCTGCTGGGCCGGGCCTTTAGGGTCGATCTGGCGGAACTGGCCGGCCGACATTTCCAGCCATTCCTGCACTTCAGCGCCGGTCAGCAGCATGGCTTTCAAGGTGTTGGGGTAGATGTACAGGTCGGCCATGTGTTTGATGGCCAGCGGGCCGGCGGGGATGTCGGTGTAGTAGGCCCAGCCCTGGCGGCCGCCTGATTTGAAGGGCGCGGCGGCCGACAGTACCGGGTATTTCTCGTAGTCCGTGCCCTGCATCGCGCGCTTCACGTAGGCGGTCTGCGCGTTGGAAACGATCTGCACCGACGGGTCGTCGCTCACCTGCGCAAAGTAGCTGTAGATGGGCGCGCTGCTGAAGGCCACCTTGTTGCGCACGTAGTCCAACGTTTGCGCGTGCTCGGCGCCAATCGCCTGCTCGACCAGCGGGTCGGCGGCGGCCAGCGACTGCTTGGCGGCGCGGTCAAAGATTGGCCGGATCGACGACTGGCTGCCCACTACTTTCCAACTGCCGCCAGCGTTGTCCAACCTGAAGTCGACCACGCCCAGGTGGTCGCCCCAGCGGCCCGGCATCACCGCGGCCACGCCGTTGATGGTGCCGCGCGCCGCGTCCACCTTGGGGTAGCTGGCGAAGGCCGGGCTGGGGAATTCGGCATGCGCGTGGCCGAACAAAATCGCGTCTATGCCCGGCACCTCGGCCAGCGGGGCTACGGCGTTCTCGGCCAGGGCGCTGGCCTCGCCTTTTTCGAAGCCGCTGTGCGGAATGGCGATGACCAGCTGGGCGCCCTTGGCGCGCATCTCGGGCACGTATTTCTGCGCGGTGGCCACGATGTCGCGCACCAGCACCTTGCCCTCCAGATTGGCCTTGTCCCACTGCAGGATCTGCGGCGGGGCAAAGCCGATCACGCCGATGGTGATGGGGTGCTTTTTGCCCTCTGCGTCCAGCAGCTCGCGCTTGAGCAGGATGTAGGGCGTGAATGCATGCTGGTCCGGCGCATCGGCCCGGTAGATGTTGGCGTTGACGTAGGGGAAGTTCGCGCCCTTGAGCGCGCGCTGCAGGAACGACAGGCCGTAGTTGAACTCGTGGTTACCCAGGTTGGCCGCGTCGTAGGCCAGCTGGTTCATCACCTTGTAGGCCGGGTGGATCTGGCCGTCCTGCAGCGGCCGCACCTTGGCGACCAGGTCGCCCAGCGGGTTGCCCTGCAGCAGGTCGCCGTTGTCGAACAGCAGGCTGTTGGGTGCCTCGGCGCGCGCGGCTTTGATGAGGCTGATGGTGCGCGCCAGGCCGTACTGGTCGGTGGGCTTGTCCTGGTAGTAGTCGTAGCTCAGCAGGTTCATGTGCACATCGGTGGTCTCCAGGATGCGCAGCCTGACTTCGGCAGCCTGTGCGGCGCCCACCCATGCCAGCGCGAGGCCGGCGGCGATCCATGCTTTGTGCATATCGGTCAACTCCTGATTTGATAGCTTATTGTGCAGGCAGATGCTGCGCCGCAAGCTATTTTTATGCCTGAACCTGGCGCGCAGGTTACAGCTGCACCGTGCCGTTTACGCAGGTCACCGATGCTCCGCCCACCCAGACCTGGCCGTTGCGGCCCAGGCAGCGGCCCTGGGTGGCCAGGTACTGGGCGGGTGCGTGGCCCTCGGCGATCAGCCACTGGGCCAGGCTGGCGTTCAGGCTGCCGGTCACCGGGTCTTCGGGCACTTCCACGGCGGCGGCGAAGGCCCGCACTTCCAGCTGGGCGCTGGGCGTATCGGCATAGACGGCGGCCACGCCGACGGTGACGCCAGTCTGCTTCAGCGCCAGGTGGTTGGGTTGCAGCTGCAGCACGGTTTGCGGGCTGTCGAGCAGGATGCCCAGCCAGGGCAGGCCGTTGTCCAGGGTCTGCGCGGCCAGGATGTGCTGCGGCTTCAGGCCCAGCGCGGCCTCCACCTGGGCCAGCAGCAGGGGGCTGGGCGCGCTGCGCTGCAATGGCGGTGCGGCAAACAGCAGGCGCTGGCCGACGCGGCGGATCTGCACCAGGCCGACCTGGCATTCCTGCACCACCCGGTCCGGGCGCTGCGGCTGGCCGCCGGCCTGCAGCCAGGCGTGGCAGCTGCCCAGCGTCGGGTGGCCGGCAAAGCGCAGCTCGCTCACCGGGTCGAAGATGCGCACCCGGTAGTCGGCGCCCGCGGCCCGGCCGGCCGTGGTGGGTGGCAGCAGAAAAGTGGTTTCGGACAGATTGGTCCAGTTGGCAAAGCGCTGCCGCTCGGCGTCGCCCAGGTCGGCACCGTCCAGCACCACGGCCAGCGGGTTGCCCTGGTAGGGCACGGAGGTGAACACATCGACTTGCTGGAAGCGGCGCTGGTGCATAGCGGGTCAACCGTAAAAAATGCCGCTAGCGCAATAACAGCCTGCGCAAGCAGCTATTAAAAAGAGAGTAAGCCGTCTACAGCAGCACGCTGCCGCTGATGCAGGTCACCGACTCGCCGCCGACCCAGACCTGCCCGTCGGTATCGCGTTCGATGTGGATGCGGCCCATGCGGTCCAGGCAGGTGCCTTGCGACACCAGGTACTGGTCGGGCGCGTAGCCGTCGGCGATCAGCCACTGGGCCAGGCTGGCGTTCAGGCTACCGGTCACAGGGTCTTCCAGAATGCCGACCGGCGCGCCAAAGGCCCGCACTTCCAGGTGCGGCTCGGGGCCGCTGGCCGCAGCCGACTGGCTGAAGGCGCGGGCCTCGCGGTTCGAGCGGCCTATCAGGGCCGGGGCCTCGGGCTGGGGGTAAATGCCGACTACGCCGACCTTGTGGCCCAGGTTCTTCAAAGCCAGCTGGTCGGGCTTGAGCTGCAGCACGGTATGCGGGTTGTCCAGCAGCAGGCCCAGCCACGGCGAGCCGTTGTCCAGGGTCTGGGCGGCCAGCACGTCGCGGGCCTTCAGCCCCAGGGCGGCGGCCACCTGGGCCAGCAGCATGGGGCTGGGCGCGCTGCGCTTCAGCGGCGGGGCGGCAAAGAACAAGCGGGAGTCGACGCGGCGGATCTTCACCAGGCCGACCTTGCACTCCTGCACCACATAGCCCTTGCTCTGGGGCTGGCCGCCGGCCTGCAGCCAGGCATGGCAACTGCCCAGAGTCGGGTGGCCGGCAAAGCGCATTTCGTCGATCGGGCTGAAGATGCGCACCTGGTAGTCGGCACCGGCCGCGCGACCGGCCTCGGTGGGAGGCAGCACGAAAGCGGTTTCCGACAGATTGGTCCAGTTGGCAAAGCGCAGCATCTGCGCGTCGCCCAGGCCGGCCCCGTCCAACACCACCGCCAGGGGGTTGCCCTGGTAGGGAATGGGGGTGAACACGTCCACTTGCTGGAAGCGGCGGTTCTGGGGCGGCGTGGTGGACATGGGGCGGATTTCCAATCGGTGGGTTACAGGATTTACAGCGAGCGTATGGCTTCGGCCAGGGCTTTGATGCCAATGTTGATTTGCTCGACGCTGGCGGTCACGAAGGACAGGCGGATGCTGCGCGGATCGGCGTTGTCGGCATAGAAGGCGGTGCCGGGCACAAAGGCCACGCCCTTGTCCACGGCCTTGGGCAGCAGGTCCACGGCGTGCACGCCTTCGGGCAGGCGGGCCCACAGGAACATACCGCCGTCGGGGGTGTTCCAGGTCACGCCGGCGGGCATTTCGCGCGCCAGTGCGGCCAGCATGGCGTCGCGCTGCGACTTGTACAGCGCGCGGATGGTGGGCACGTGGCGGGCCAGAAAGCCGTCTTGCATCACCGCCACCACCATGCGCTGGTTGAAGCTGGGGCTGTGCAGATCGGCCGCCTGCTTGGCCTGCAGCAGCTTGGGCATCATGGCCTTGGGGGCGATCACATAGCCCAGGCGCAGGCCGGGCGCCAGCACCTTGGAGAACGAGCCCATGTAGACGCAGCCGTCGGGGTTGCGGCCGGTCAGCGGCGCGGGCGGCGGTGCGTCGAACCACAGGTCGCCATAGGGGTTGTCTTCGACCAGCGGCAGGCCGAGTGCCGCGGCGCGCTCCACCAGGGCGGCGCGGCGGGCTTCGGTCATGGTGCGGCCGGTGGGGTTCTGGAAGTTGGGCAGCACGTACAGGAAGCGGCCGTTGTCTGCCTTGCGTGCCAGGTCGTCCAGGTCCACGCCTTCATCGTCGCTGGCTACGCTGACCACTTTGGGCTCCATCGGCGCAAACGCCTGCAGCGCACCCAGGTAGGTGGGGGTTTCGACCAGCACCTTGCTACCTGGGTCGATCAGCACCTTGCCCAGCAGGTCCAGGCCTTGCTGCGAGCCCGTGGTGATCAGCACCTGGGCGGGGTCGACGTTCCAGGGCAGGCCGGCGGCGACGATCTCGCGCAGCGGGCCATAGCCTTCGCTGGCCGCGTACTGCAGCGCGCCCTTGCCGTCTTCGCGCAGCACTTTTTCGCAGGCAGCGGCGAATTCGGCCACCGGGAAGGTCTTGGGCGAGGGCAGGCCGCCGGCAAAGCTGATGATGCCGGGGCGTTCGGTGACCTTGAGGATTTCGCGGATGGCCGAGGAGTTCATCTTCTCGGTGCGGGCGGCCAAGGTCCAGGGGTTGGCGGGATTGCTCATAGGTGTCTTTCAGCGGGCCGCACAGCGCGGCGGTAGTACAAAAATAAGGGAGTGCTCCGATTGTCGGTTAGGACAGCATGGGCGCGAGCGAAGCGACCAGCAAAACCGCCATCAAAGCGTTGAAAACCCGGCGGTAGTGGGGGATGCGCAACCAGTGGCGCAGGCGGCTGCCAAACAAAGCCCACAGGCTGATGGTCGGCAGGTTCACCACGGCGAACAAGATCGCCGTGCCCAGCACCAGGGCGCTGCCACTGTGGGCCGGCAGATAGCTGCTGAACGCGCCCACGGCCATGACCCAGGCTTTCGGATTCACCCACTGGAAGCCAGCAGCACCCCAGAAGCTGATCGGGCGTTTGGCTTCCGCGTCTTTCGGGGCGCCGGCGGTAGCCACGCCCCAGGCCAGGTACAGCAGGTAGGCCGCACCCAGCCACTTCAGCACCAGGTACAGCTGCGGTATCTGTTCCAACAGCAGGCCCAGACCCATGCCGACCGAGGCCAGCAGAATAAACACGCCGACCGAAATGCCCACCATGTGTGGCAGCGTGGCGCGAAAGCCGTGGTTCACGCCCGAGGCCAGCAGCATCAGGTTGTTCGGGCCGGGGGTGACGGAGCTGACGAAGGCGAACAGCGTCAGCGCGAAGAAGAGTTGGGTGCTCATGGTGTCCTTTTAAAAATCAACGCACCGGCATGCGCTTGCCGATGAAAACCACGGCGATCACCGCCAGGCCGAAGCCCACCGTCACTGCGTCCAGCGTCTCGCCCAGCAGCGGCACGGCAAACAGCATGCTCAAAAACGGCTGCACCAGCTGCACCTGGCTGACCCGCACCGTGCCGCCCAGCGCCAGGCCGCGGTACCAGGCAAAGAAGCCCAGCCATTGCGAGAACACCGCCAGGTAGCCAAATGCCAGCCAGGTGGAGGGCTGCAGCGGGGCGACCGGCCAGGTCAGTGCTGCGCCCGTTAGGGTCAGCGGCAGCGAGATCACCAAGGCCCAGCAGATCACATGGTCGGCCCGCATGCGCTGCGACAGCAGGCCGCCAAAGCCGTAGCCCACGGCGCCAAACAGCATGGCCAGCAACAGCAGTACATCGGCCGACTGGATGGCCAGGCCGCTGCCCGAGCGCAGCATCGCAAAGCCCACCACCAGTGCGCTGCCCAGGGCCGCACACAGCCAGAAGCCGGTGGACGGGCGTTGCCGGTGCAGTAGCGCACCGGCGGCCGCGGTGGTCAGCGGCAGTACACCGATGATCACGCTGGCGTGCACCGCTTCCACATGCCGCATGGCGATGGAGGTCAGCAGCGGAAAGCCGAACACCGCGCCCGAGGCGGTCAAGGCCAGTGGCCACCAGTCGGCGCGCTGCGGCATCGGGGCCTGGGTGGCGAGCAGAAAGGCGACGGACAACAGCCCGGCGGCGGCAGCGCGGGCCATGGCGATGAACACGCCGGACATCTGCGGATCGGCCGGCGTGCCCACGGCCAGGCGCGTCATCGGCAGGGTCAGCGCAAAAATCACCACCCCCAGCAGGCCCAGCCACAGGCCGCGGCGCTCGGCGGAGGTGGGCGCGAGGGGGAGGGTGGCGTTGAGGGTAGTCATGCGGTGGCAAGTACAGAGTGGGCATTCAATGTAGTGGTAATACCAGCACACTGGCAGTACACTTTAACCAGCCAGTTTTTTGTCTGTATTGGTCCTGAGGCCAGCACACAGGAGTGCATTCCATGTTGATGAAAGCCGCCGCCCAGTCGCTCACCGAGCAACTTGCCAGCCATTTCGCCGAGCGCATCCGCAGCCGCCTGCTGGCCGGCGGCGCGCGTCTGCCCTCGGTGCGCCAGTGTGCGCAGCAGCACCAGGTGAGCGCGTCCACGGTGGTGGCGGCCTACGACCGGCTGCTGGCCCTGGGCCTGGTCGAAGCCCGCAAGAACCGCGGGTTTTATGTAAGGGAAACGGCCCCGGCGCAGGATGTACTTGCGCGAGCAGCTACACATTCAGGAGCAAACGACGGCCCGCCACGCCGCCCCATCGACGCCACCGCCCTGATGCGTGGCATGTTCCAGGGCGATAGCGACAAGCCCCAGCCGGGTATGGGCGTGCTGCCGCCCGACTGGCTGGAGAACAGCTTCATGCCCGCCGCCGTGCGCCGGGTGGCGGCCGGCACGGCGGACTTTTCGCGCCGCTACGGCGACCCGGCGGGCGACCCGGGCCTGCGCCAGAGCCTGTCCAAAAAGCTGGCCGGCCTGCATGTGCATGCCGGGCCTGAGCAGATCATCACCACCGTGGGCGCCACCCATGCGCTGGACATTGCCAGCCGCACCCTGCTGCGCACCGGCGATTACGTGATGGTCGAGGAGCCGGGCTGGGCGGTGGAATTTGCCCGGCTCGAGGCCATGGGCATGCGCATCCTGCCGGTGCCGCGCCATGCCGACGGGCCGGACCTGGAGGTGATGGCGCGTTACTGCGAGGCGCACAGCCCTAAGCTGTTCGTCAGCGTCAGCGTGCTGCACAACCCCACCGGCTTCAGCCTCACGCCGGGCAGCGCACACCGGGTGCTGACCCTGGCCAACGCGCACAACTTTTACATCCTGGAAGACGATACCTACAGCCACCTGGCGCCCGAGCATGCGACCCGCCTGTGTGTGCTGGACGGGCTGCAGCGCACCCTGTACGCCAGCGGCTTCTCCAAGATCCTGGCTCCGGGCTGGCGCGTGGGCTTTCTGGCAGCGCCGCTGGCGCTGGTCGAGCGGCTCACCGACACCAAGCTGCTGGCCACCCTGACCACCCCGGCCCTGCTGGAGAAGGCCCTGGCCTGGTGTATCGACCAGGGCCAGCTGCGCCGCCATTCCGAACGGGTGCGCGAACGGCTCGACCAGGCGCGCGCCCGCAGCACCAAGCTGGCGCTGGCGGCCGGCTGCAGTTTTGCGTCGGAGCCGGCCGGCCTGTTTGGCTGGGTCGATACCGGCGTGGACACCGACGCGCTGGCCCAGCGCATGCTGGACGAGGGCTATATGCTGGCCCCCGGCGCGCTGTTCCACGCCAACCGCCAGCCCAGCAGCCTGATGCGTATCAATTTTGCGAATGCCCAGGATGCGGCTTTCTGGAAGGTGTTTATGCGGGTGCGCGATGGGGCTTGATATGCTGGCGCGATGTTTTTAAGAATTCCGCTGCCTCGTTTCTTTTGTTCCGCTCTGGCGGCCTGCCTTATGGCTCCGCTGCTGGCCTGGGCCCAGCCGTCCAGCGCAGATGAGCCGCCCGCCGACTGCGCCAGCCGTTACCCACCGTTGGTGGCCACACCAGACAGCCCGGTGCGCGACCGTGGTTTTCTGTGGCGTATCAGCAAGGGCGGCCACACCTCCTACCTGTACGGCACCCTACATATAGGCAAACCCGAGTGGGCCCAGCCAGGTCCGCAGACCCAGGCCGCCCTGGACGCGAGTCAGCAGCTGGCGCTGGAAATGGACACTGTGCCCGCCACCATCCAGGCCCTGATGGCAGGCTTGGCGCGCCAGCCCGACCAGGTGCTGGCGCCCACCTTGGAGGCGCGTTTGCGCCAAGCCATTGCCCAATCTTGCCTGCCCCCCGCTTTGAGCGATATGTTGGCGCCGGAAATGCAGGTGACCATGTTGGCCATTGGCATGCTGCGCGCCGACGGATATTCGGGAGATTGGGGCGCAGACTTCCGGCTAGCCGCCATCGCCCATGCGCGCGCCATGCCGGTGGTGGGACTGGAAAAACCGCAAGACCAAGTGCGGTTGCTGCTGGCCACCAATGCCGAGGACCGTAACGAGGGTGTCCAAGAGCAATTGGACGATATGGCCTCGGGCAAGGTGCGCCGTATCACTTTGCGCATGGTCCGCATGTGGGACGAGGCCGACTACGCCACTTTGCAGCGCTACAAGGCCTGGTGCGAATGTGCTCCGACGAACGAGCGCGAGCGCCGCGCTATGAAAGCCTTGCTGGACGACCGCAACCTCGGCATGGCGCAGGCCATAGACCGCCTGCATGGGCAGGGTACCGCTGTCTTCGCTGCGGTCGGTAGCCTGCACATGGTTGGCCCCACCGGTCTTCCGGCCTGGATGGCCCGGCATGGCTACCGGGTGCAGCGCGTGGCGTTTGGCCGTGCGGGCAAAAATTAAGCTACCGCAGACACGGCGCACGTGCTGGTTAGATTTGCTATAAATTATGTAGCGTGTGGCGCATTTATTTCCTGGGCGGATTCAAGTCCAAGTGCAACACAAGGGTCATTGGATAGTAGCGTGCGGTGGATGGTGTTTGAGCAAGAAATCGCGATAGGCCTCGATGGGCGAGTGCGCATTCAAGGTTTTACGGGGGCGGTTGTTGATCTCATCGGCAATCGCATCGAGTTGCTCCTGGGTCACTTCAGACAGATCCATACCCTTGGGCAGATACTGGCGCACCAGCCCATTCGTGTTCTCGTTGGTACCCCGTTGCCAAGGGCTGTGGGGATCACAGAAGTACACCGCAATGCCGGTATTGGCGCTGAGTTCCTTGTGACGAGCCATTTC
>NZ_FNJA01000013.1 GCF_900104385.1 Rhodoferax sp. OV413
GGACCCTTGTCGCCTTCCATGGCCAGCTTAGCCGAGCCGTGGATGATGGGGGTGGAGTCGCCAGGGAAATCGTATTTGTCGAGCAGCTCGCGGACTTCCATTTCAACGAGTTCGAGCAGTTCGGCGTCGTCGACCATGTCGCACTTGTTCAGGAACACGATGATGTAAGGCACGCCAACTTGGCGGGCCAACAGGATGTGTTCGCGGGTTTGTGGCATAGGGCCGTCAGCAGCGGAACACACCAGAATAGCGCCGTCCATTTGGGCTGCGCCGGTGATCATGTTCTTCACATAGTCGGCGTGGCCTGGGCAGTCCACGTGGGCATAGTGGCGGTTGGCGGTTTCGTATTCGACGTGGGCGGTATTGATGGTAATACCGCGGGCTTTTTCTTCAGGTGCTGCGTCGATTTGGTCGTAGGCCTTGGCCGAACCGCCGAACTTGGCTGCCAGCACGGTGGTGATGGCGGCGGTCAGCGTGGTCTTGCCATGGTCAACGTGGCCGATCGTGCCCACATTGACGTGGGGCTTGGTACGTGTGAACTTTTCTTTTCCCATTTTTTCGGCTCCGAAAAAAATAAACCAAATTTACCCAAACATCGGCACCTACTGGATTCGGCGCGCCTTCGAAATACTGGTGCCCATTCCGGGAATCGGACCCGGGACCTCTCCCTTACCAAGGGAGTGCTCTGCCACTGAGCCAAATGGGCACTTGTTACATTGCTACGAAAGGCTCGCAGCAATACAACCTAAACTTACCTACTGACAAGCGCCTTTGGAGCGGGAGACGGGAATCGAACCCGCGTCATTAGCTTGGAAGGCTAGGGTTCTACCATTGAACTACTCCCGCACTTGCTTGCTTTAATGCACTCAAGGCGAAACATTCACGCCAAACCCAAAACCCGCTTGTCAATACTTTCAAAAATCAGCACATCGCTGGTGGAGAGGGCTGGATTCGAACCAGCGTACTCGTAAGAGGGCAGATTTACAGTCTGCTGCCATTAACCACTCGGCCACCTCTCCGGCGAAGCCTCAAATTATAGCATAGAACTATAGTTTGAAACTAATGTCTTCATTTGCGACAGCCCTCAATCATAGCCTGATTGCGGGCAATGTTCGATCGGCCTGTGTAAAAAGGCGTGAATTGATCTTTGCGGATGCCGGTTTGGGTAACACCCGACCACTATGAGAGGCGAGCCCAGTCAATTGGGTTGAGGCCGGCTTGGGCCAGAAAATCGTTGGCTTCTCGAAAGTGCCCACAGCCGATGAATGGCACGGGCGGGCGCAAGGCAGACAAGGGCGAGGGGTGGTTGGCTTGCAGGACCAGGGCTTGGTGCTGGTGGGCCTGTGCTGTTTGCTGGATCAGCGGTGCTTTGCTTTGCGCATGGGCGCCCCACAACAGGTAGACGCAGGCCGGCGCAGTTTGGGCCACCCGCATGACGGCGGCATCGGTCAGTGCTTCCCATCCTTGCTTGGCGTGGCTTGCGGGGCTGCCATCTTCGACGGTCAGGCTGGTGTTGAGTAGCAAAACCCCTTGGCGTGCCCAGGCTGCTAAGGAGCCGCCGGGAGTGCTGGGGGCCATGTCTTCGCGCTGCAATTCTTTGAAAATATTGCGCAAAGACGGCGGTGGCTGGATGCCGGGAGCGACCGAGAAGGCCAGCCCTTCTGCCTGACCGGGGCCGTGGTAGGGGTCCTGCCCCAGGATCACCACCTTGACCGTATGCAGCGGTGTCAGCTCCAGCGCGCGGAATGGCTGGGGCGGATAGATGGTGGCGTGCGCCGCCAGGCGCTGATGCAGCAGCTGGCTGATGCGCTGGCCAGCTGGGCTGGCGAGGAAGTCAGCGACGGTGGGCTGCCAATCTGGCGCAACCGCCGTAATCGCCGGTGGCCAGGTCTCCAGCCGGTCATGGGACCACAGTGACACGACCTTGTGCTCTCTTTTAGCTAGGCATCAGCCTGCATCGAACAGGCTGGCCAGCGCCTCGCCGGGGTCGGCTGCGCGCATGAAGGCTTCGCCTATCAGGAAGGCGTCCACCTTGGCATCCCGCATGCGCTGCACATCGGCCTTGCTCAGGATGCCGCTTTCCGTCACCAGTAGGCGGTCGGCTGGAACGTCTTTTTTTAAGGCCAGGGTAGTGTCCAGGCTGACTTCAAAACTGCGCAGATTCCGGTTGTTGATACCGATCAGCGGAGTTTTGAGCTTCAAAGCGCGTTGCAGCTCTGCTGCATCGTGCACCTCTACCAGCACCGCCATATCGAGTGAGCGGGCGATAGCTTCCAGCTCGGCCATGTGGCCATCTTCCAGTACCGCTGCGATCAACAGAATGCAGTCGGCGCCCATGGCACGCGATTCATACACCTGGTAGGCATCGACCAGGAAGTCTTTGCGCAGCACCGGCAGCTGGCAGGACGCCCGGGCTTGCTTCAAATAATCCACCTGGCCCTGGAAAAACTGTCGGTCTGTCAGCACCGACAGGCAGGCGGCGCCATGTTCGGCATAGCTTTGGGCAATATCGGCGGGGATGAAGTCTTCGCGCAGCACGCCTTTGGAGGGGCTGGCTTTTTTGATTTCCGCAATCACCGCGGCCTGGCCAGCGGCGATTTTGCTGCGCATGGCGCCCACAAAGTCGCGGGTCAGTACCCGTGATTCGGCGTCAGCGCGCACTTCCGACAAGGGTTTGCGCTTCAGCGCGGTGGCGATTTCTTCGCGTTTGACGGCGATGATTTTTTCTAGGATGTCAGACATGGGGTGGCTCAGGCGGATTCAGCGGGAATGCGGCCCACATTATCCACCGCCCCCTGCTCAGGGCAGTTCTGCGCTGCCCATGCGGGCCACGATGGTTGAGGCCCGGCTCGAAAGGTAGCCCGAGTTGGGCAGTTTCTCAAAATACTTGGGGCGCGGCAGCATCACCGCCAGCCGGGCCGCCTCAAAGGCCGAAAGGCGGGCCGCGGGCTTGCGGAAGTAGTGCTGGGCCGCGGCTTCGGCGCCAAACACGCCTTCGCCCCATTCCACGTTGTTGAGGTAGATTTCCAGGATGCGCTGCTTGTCCAGCAGCAGCTCCAGCAGCATGGTCAGCACGAATTCCTGCCCCTTGCGCAGCAGCGTGCGTTCACCGGACAAGAGCAGGTTTTTCGCCAATTGCTGGGTGATGGTGGAGCCGCCAATCACCTTGGGCGGACGCGGCGTGGTCGGTGTTTTGGCCTTGGTCGGGGCAGCCAGCTTGGCGGCGCGTTCCTGGGCTTTTTCGTTCTTTTGCCAGGCTTTTTCCAGTGCTTCCCAATCCACGCCTTCGTGGTTGGTGAAGCTGCCGTCTTCGGAGGCAATCACTGCGCGTTTCAGGTTGTCCGAAATCTGGCTGTACGGCAGCCATTGCTGGCGCCAGCGCATGCGGGTGTCGGCGCTGGTCAGCAGCCGCCAGGCCTCCGAGCGTTCAAATGCAGTGGATTGCGGGTCAACGGCCGCCATCATGGCGATACGGCCGACAAAAAACAGTTGCAGCGCCAGCGTGGCAAACGCCACCAGCAGCAGCCAGCGCAAGACGGAGCGCATGGCGTCAGGCCAGAGTGGAGCGCAGTTCGGCCAGCACCCGGGCCGATGGCGGGCGCACGCCGCGCCACAGCAAGAAGGCCTCGGCCGCCTGCTCGACCAGCATGCCCAGGCCATCGCGGGGCACGGCCTGGTGCGCGCGGGCCCAGTCCATAAAGCCGGCGGCGGCCGGGCCGTACATCATGTCCAGCGCCAGGGCGCCGGGTTTCAGCACCTGGGGGGACACTGGCACGCCTGCGCCGCTCAGGCTGCTGGCGGTGGCGTTGACGACCACGTCGTACGGGCTCTGCACCGCGGCCAGCTCGGAGCTGTCGACGCGCACGCCGTGTTGCCGAGCCAGCGCGGCGTGGCGTTCCACCAGCGCCCGGGCCTTGTCCAGCGTGCGGTTGGCAACGGTGATGCGGCCCACCTGGGCTTCGATCAGCGGCCCCAGCACCCCGGCGGACGCGCCGCCGGCGCCGATCAGCAGCACATCGCGCCCCGCCAGGGCGACGCCGGCGTTGGACTGGATGTCGTTGACCAGGCCGGCGCCATCGGTGTTGTCGGCATAGATACCGTCGCTGCGGAAGTGCAGGAAATTGCTGGCTCCTGCCAGGCGGGCACGCGCAGATTCGTGCTGGGCCAGCCGGGCGGCTTCAAACTTGAAGGGCACGGTGATATTGCACCCCAGGCCGCCCTCGGCGCGCAGCTCGGCCACGGCCTGGACGAAGCCATCCAAGGGCACCAGGCGCTTGCCGTACTGCAGGCTGTGGCCGGTCAGCTCGGCAAAGCGGGCATGGATCCACGGCGATTTGCTGTGCTCTACCGGGTTGCCCATCACGCAATAGCGGTCCATAAAAACTCTTTTCGAAAATGAGAGGGTCAGGGCGTGGCGCCGACTTTGGTTTCCAGCGTTTGGTCGCGGGTGAAGCGGAAGCGCGACACCACCACCAGCTGGTCCACCTTGGCCCGCATGGCGTCGCTGAACTGGCCAAATGGGCCAGCGCTGCGGACGATGGCCTCGGCGCGCCGGTCCAGCGTGCGGTTGCCCGAGCTTTCGGCGATCTGGGTGGCCAGCACCTGCCCGTCGTAGTTAACCGTGACGATCATGGTCAATGCGCCGTAGAGCTTCTTGCCCGCGTATTCGGGGAAGTTCTCGGTGCCCCGGTCTTCGACCCGGCGGCGCAGGCCGTCGTAGTACACCGCGTACACCTCTTCGCGGGTGGCGGGGCTGACGTAGCGGCGCTTGGGGCGAGAATTTTCCTGGTTGATGCGCCGCTCGATTTCGGCCAGCAGGTTCAGCAGCTGGCGGCGTTTTTCCTCCTGGGCCGCAGCTTCGGGTGAATTGCTGGCCTGCTTCGGGTCGGGCAGCGGCATGCTGGCCAGCTGCTGGCTGACCTGCGCCAGCAGCATGGTTTGCTGCTGCTGCATCGCGTCCATCTTGCGCTGGGTTTCCTCCATGGTCTCGCCCAGGTCGGTCAAGGCCGAGGGCGGCAACGGCGAGGTGGCGCGGCCTTGCTCAGCCTCGCCGCCGCCGGCCAGCGATGCCTGGGCGATGGCGGTCGCGCGGTCGGGCGGGGTGGCAGACTTGGCGTTCACCAGAATCACCTCCAGCGGCGTGTCCTGGAACACCCGGTTGAAGCTTTCCGGGTCTACAAAGCGCAGCGTCAGCAGCACCGCGTGCAGGCCGATGGAGAACCCCAGCGCAAGCTGCAGGGGGCTGAAGCTGGGGAGAAAACGCAGGTTCACGGTGCTACATCA
The DNA here is from genome assembly GCF_900104385.1 of Rhodoferax sp. OV413. Taxonomy (GTDB): domain Bacteria; phylum Pseudomonadota; class Gammaproteobacteria; order Burkholderiales; family Burkholderiaceae_C; genus Rhodoferax_B. Next base: position 5,284 of record NZ_FNJA01000013.1, read on the forward strand.
GTGGCCGGGGCCGCTTCGGCTTCGTTCATGTCGACGGCAATGGCGATCGGGCCGGCCGTGGTGTCGTCGTCTTCTTCCTCGGCCGGTGCGTCTTCCGCGGTTTCGACCGGGGTGTCGAGCCGCTCGACCACGGTGCCGCTGATGTCCAGCGTGATCTCGTCGATTTCACCCAGCTTGACCCGCACCTTGGCGCCGCGCGGCGCGTCGCCTAGCACCGGCAGCACCAGCGGCAGGCTGTCGGCCCGCACCATGCCATCCTTGAAGACGCTGCCAATGATTTCGGTAATGCCGTTCTGCTGCAGGTACTTCAGCGTCCAGAAGCGCTCCATCGCGCCCTGGTAGCCGTTGTAGGTGGCGTAGGCCGCGTCAAACATCGAAATGATGGAGAACAGGTCGGCGTCCTTGGGCTTGAACGGCGCGGCCAGCGCGGCGGTCTTGCCGTGGCGCGCGCAGGCGATGATCTGCCACTGGTTCACCAGGTCGGTGTAGCGGCGTAAGGGCGAGGTGCTCCAGGCATAGCTTTTGACGCCGATGCCCGCGTGCGGCAGCGCTTTGGTACCCATGCGCACTTTCACGCCGGGCAGCAGGCTGGCCTGGCTGCGGTAGATGCCGGGCACGCCGTTCTCGGCCATCCACTGGCCCCAGGTGCTGTTGGCCAGGATCATGGCCTCGGCCACCATCAAGTCCAGGGGGGCGCCGCGCTGGCGGGTGGTGATCTGCACCTGCTCGGTACCGGCGGGTTCGTTGCCTTCCTTGCCGACCAGCTTGAAGTTGTAGTCGGGCCGGTTGAAGTTCTCCGGCTTGCCGCGCACCACTTCGCGCTGGGCTTTCAGGTGTTTTGCCAAGCGGTATAAAAATGATAGCTGCTCGCGCTCCATTGGTATGCTTGAAGTGCCGTTTTCATGCTCAAAAGCTGGATTCTCCAGCCATTCGGCCGTCACCAGGGTGTCGAGCTGGTCGTGGCGCAGGTTGGCCGCGATGCGGACCCGCTCCAGTCGGGTTTCGGTGGCGCTGATCTCCAGCGTCGCCTCGTCCAGCGTGACGTACAGCGACACGGCCGGACAGTCGCGGCCCTCTTGCAGCGTGTAGTGCTGCACCACGGCATCAGGCAGCATGGTCAGTTTGTAGCCCGGCATGTAAACGGTGGACAGGCGGGCCCGGCCCAACTGGTCGATGGCGCTGCCGGGGCTGACGGCCAGGCCGGGCGCGGCGATGTGGATGCCCAGCGTGACAGTGCCGCTACCCAGGCCCTGCACCGACAGCGCGTCGTCGATCTCGGTGGTTTGCGAATCGTCGATGGAGAAGGCCTGCGCCGTGGACAGCGGCAAATCGTCGAGGATTTGCGGCGCCTCCAGTGCGGGGAAGCCCGTGCCCTTGGGGAAGTTCTCCAGCAGGAAGCGCCTCCAGTGGAACTGGTAGGGCGAGTCGATGGCGCCGGCGTGCTGCAGCAGCACCAGCGGCGCCTTGTGGGTGGCGCGCGAGGCTTCGACCACGGCCTTGTACTCGGGGCCGTTTTTATCGGGTTTAAAGAGTATTTTGTATAGCTGCTCACGCACAGCGGGCGGGCACGAACCTTGACTTAGCTCCTCCGCCCAGGCCGCAATTTGTATAGCAATCTGCTGCTTCTTTTCGATCGCGGCCAGCGCCAATTGCAGGATCTCGGCCGAAGCCTTGCGGAAGCGCCCCTTGCCCGCGCGGCGAAAGTAATGCGGCGCCTCGAACAGACGCAGCAGCATGGCTGTTTGCTGCTCCAGCGTGGCTTTGTCGCTGAAATAGTCGCGCGCCAGGTCGGCAAAGCCGAAATCGTCCTCGGGCGCGAACTCCCAGGCCATTTCCAGCTCGATATCGGCGGCTACCTGCTGGGCGTCGCGCAGCAGGACCGCGGGAGTCGGCTTGTCGAACTTCAGCAGCAGGTTGGCGGCCTTGACCTTGACCCGCTTGCCGCTGTCGAGCTCGACCTGGGCGGACGACTCCGCTTCGGACAAGATGCGCCCGGCCATGAATTTTCCGGCTTCTTCAAATAATGCAAACATGGGCCGAATTCTCCCATGCGGCGCGGCCGGTCCGACCTGGCTGTCAGTTTTTGAGCAGGTCGAGAAACGCAAATATGCCGTCGATGTGCGCTTCGAAGTCGCTCAGGGCGTGGTCGCCACCCTCCAGCAGCAAAGGCTGGGCGCTGGCGTAGCGGGCCGCCATCTCGCGCCAGTCCAGTACCTCGTCGCCCTTGGCGATGATGGCCCGGCAACGCTCGGGTGGGGGCTGGTTGTGCAGGGTCAGGGCCTGCAATTCACCAATAAAGGCGGGTTCGAAGAAAAACCGCTCTTCGGGGTTCTGCCAGCTGGTCTGCTCGCCGATGTAGCGGGCCAGGTCCCGCGCCGGGTCTACCGCGGGATTCAGCAGCACCGACTTGCAGCCGGTGTGCTCGGCGACCCAGGTGGCATAAAAGCCGCCGAGCGAAGAACCTATGACCGCCATGGTTTGCCGCGGCCAGTCGGCAATGCCTTGCTGGACCAGGGCCATGGCTGCCTGCGGGGACGGCGGCAGCTGCGGGCACCACCAGGTGACGGCGGGGTACTGGTTGCGTACCCGTTCTGCCACCTGCTGGGCCTTGGCTGATTGGGGCGATGAGCGAAAGCCGTGGAGGTACAGCAAATGGGTGACAGGCATAAGCTTATGCTAGCAAACATAAGCGGTTTCTTGCCTTGGATTTGCCGGGTTTACCAGATACGATCAACCTCTTTGGGGGCTACTGCCCATGACAGATTTAACTGCGAGTCCCATGGCTGATCGATCTCCAAGTGAAATTGCGCGTGAAACATTCAAGCAGCTGAGTCTCAAGAAGCTGGCGCCTACGCCTGAGAACTACCAAACCCTGTACCACGAGGTGGCTGGCACCCTGCCGCCCGCGCATTTCCCGTTTGACCGCCTGCGCCAAATTTCCGCCGCCCTGCCGGCCAAGAACCCGGGCCAGCAAAAGCAATGCGGCCTGCTGGAGTCGGCCATTTCCCAGCGCAGCTGGGAGGGCGTGCAAAACGCCTTGGTGGGCTACGCCGGCTTTGGCATGGTGGCGCCCACGGTATCGGACAGCGGGCTGACGCCCCTGGCTGCCAGCCCGCATAGCAACCCGGCGCTGACCCCCGAATTCATGGAGCAGATCGCGCGTCTGATCGACAACGCCTTGCCAGCCCTGGGCACCGACGACGACCGCTTTCTGGAGCAGGCCCGCGAGCTGCTGGCCTTCATCCGCCAGCCGGTGCCTGATTTGCCGCGCACCAAGACCATGCTGGCCAACTTCAGCCACCGCCTGTCGTTTACCGCCGAGGACCAGGCTGAAATCAAGATCGTGCTGCTGCAGCTCTTGCACCTGGTGTTCACCAACATCGGCGAACTCTGCATAGACGACCAGTGGCTCAAGGGTCAGATCGACGCGCTGATGGAAGCCTCGACTCCGCCTTTGAGCTTGCGCCGGCTCGACGACGTGCAGCGGCGCCTGGTCGATGTGATTGCCAAGCAGGCCGAGGCCAAGACCCGGGCGCACGAGGCCCAGACCCAGATGCGCGAGCTGCTGGTGGCGTTTGTCGACCGGCTGTCCCTGATGGGCGAGTCCAGCGGCGTCTACCAGGTGCGGATCGAGGAGTGCGCGCGCCAGATCGAGCAGGTCACCTCCATAGAAGAACTGGCGCCGGTGCTGCAAACAGCGCTCAGCGCCACCCGCAGCATGGCGCTGGATACTCAGAATTCGCGTGACCAGCTGCAGTTCATGCGCGAGAAGACCGAACAAGCCGAGGCTGAAATCAGCAAGCTGCACCTGGAGCTAGACCGGGTCAGCGCCCAAGCGCGGCACGACCCCTTGACCGGCGCCTTGAATCGCCGCGGCCTGGACGAAGCCATCCAGCGCGAGATATCCCGGGCCTCGCGCAAGGGCACGCCGCTGTGCCTGGCGCTGCTGGACATCGACAACTTCAAGAAGCTCAACGACGACCTGGGCCACGAGGCCGGCGATGCCGCGCTGACCCACCTGGCCGACGTCACCCGTGTCTCGATGCGGCCCCAGGACACCCTGGCCCGGTTTGGCGGCGAAGAGTTTGTGATCGTGCTGCCCGATACCGGGCTGGAGCTGGGTGTCGGCGCCTTGACCCGCTTGCAGCGCGAGCTGACCAAGAAATTCTTTCTGCGCGACAACCAGAAGGTGCTGATCACCTTCAGCGCCGGCGTGGCGCAGTTGGCAGCCGGCGAATCGGGCGTGGACTGCATCAAGCGCGCCGACCAAGCCATGTACCTGGCCAAGCGCAGCGGCAAGAACCGGGTACTGGCCGGGTAGTTTTTCCCGCTCAACCTTGGGGGCTGATTCGTGGCCAGCGCGATAATCGGGTATGTCTGTAGTTTTTGAAAAATCCCCGCTGTGGCAGCGCGTCACGCCCATGTTCCGTGGCTTTGACGGGCCGTTGGCGTTTGCGGTGTTCATGCTGGTCTGCGCGGGCCTGCTCACCATGTATTCGTCGGGCTACGACCATGGCACGCGCTTCGTGGACCATGGCCGCAACATGCTGCTGGCCGGCACCATTCTGTTCGTGGTGGCGCAAATTCCGCCGCAACGCCTGATGGCGCTGGCGGTGCCCATGTACACCCTGGGCGTGGCCTTGCTGATTGCGGTGGCCATCTTTGGCATCACCAAAAAGGGCGCGCGACGCTGGCTGAACCTGGGCATCATCATCCAGCCCAGCGAGATTTTGAAGATCGCCATGCCCTTGATGCTGGCCTGGTGGTTCCAGCGGCGCGAAGGCCAGCTGCGGCCGTTGGACTTTCTGGTCGGGGGCTTGCTGCTGGCCTTGCCGGTGGCGCTGATCGTCAAGCAGCCCGATCTGGGCACGGCGATTCTGGTCATGACCACCGGCTTGTCGGTGCTGTTCTTTGCCGGCCTGAGCTGGAAGCTAATCGTGCCGCCGGTGCTGCTGGGGTTGGTGGGCATAGGCCTGCTGGTCTGGAACGAGCCGGCGCTATGTGCCGACGGCATGCGCTGGGTGGTACTGCACGATTACCAACAGCAGCGCATCTGCACGCTGCTGGACCCGAGCCGCGACCCGCTGGGTAAGGGCTTCCACATCATCCAGGGCATGATCGCCATCGGATCGGGAGGGGTCACGGGCAAGGGCTTTATGCAAGGCACGCAAACCCATCTGGAATTCATCCCCGAGCGGACGACTGACTTCATCTTTGCCGCGTTTTCCGAAGAATTCGGCCTGATCGGCAACCTGCTGCTGATTGCCGGCTTTCTGTTTCTGGTGCTGCGCGGGCTGGTGATCGCGATGGACGCGCCCACCATGTTCTCGCGTCTGCTGGCGGGCAGCGTGACGCTGATCTTTTTTACCTATGCCTTCGTCAACATGGGCATGGTCAGCGGTATCTTGCCGGTGGTCGGCGTGCCCTTGCCCTTCATCAGCTATGGCGGCACCGCCATGGTCACGTTGGGGCTGGGGCTGGGCATTCTGATGTCGATTGCCAAGGCGCGGCGCCTGGTCCAATCCTGAGTCCTGGCGGGGTATGGCCGGCGGCACAGCGGCGGCCGCGGGCCAAGCCTAAAATGATTGAATGATCTCTCGCGAACCCACACTCGAACGCCTCGCCATTGCCCAATCGCTCCTGCTGGAGCCCTTTGGCCTGACGCCCGCCCACCTCAGCCGCGCGCTGGCCGAAATCACCGCCCACAAAGTGGACGATGCCGACCTGTACTTCCAGTACACGCGCAGCGAAGGCTGGAGCCTGGAGGAGGGCATCGTCAAAACCGGTTCCTTCAGCATCGACCAGGGCGTGGGTGTGCGGGCCGTCAGCGGCGAGAAAACCGCCTTCGCCTATTCCGACGATATTTCTGAGGCTTCGCTACTGGATGCCGCCCGCACTGTGCGGTCTATTTCGGCTGCAGCGCAGACAAAACGTGCGAAGGTAGCTGCACAAAAGGTAGCAAAAGGACGCAGCCTGTACCCCGGCGTCGATCCCATCGCCTCGCTGGACAGCACGGCCAAGGTCAAGCTGCTGGAGCGGGTGGAAAAGCTGGCCCGAGCCAAAGACCCGCGCGTCGCCCAGGTGATGGCCGGTCTGGCCGCGGAATACGATGTGGTGATGGTGGCGCGGGCCGACGGCACGCTGGCTGCCGATGTGCGCCCACTGGTGCGCCTGAGCGTCACGGTGATTGCCGAGGCCACGGTCAAGGGCGTGGTGCGCCGCGAGATGGGCTCGGGCGGCGGCGGTGGCCGTTTCGGCCTGGCGTATTTTGACGACGCCATGCTCAACGAATACGTGGATGCCGCCGTGCATGCGGCCATGACCAATCTCGAGTCCCGCCCCGCCCCGGCTGGCGTGATGACGGTGGTGCTGGGCTCGGGCTGGCCCGGCATCCTGTTGCACGAAGCCATCGGCCATGGGCTGGAAGGTGACTTCAACCGCAAGGGTTCCAGCGCCTTCAGCGGTCGCATTGGGCAGCGCGTTGCCGCCAAGGGCGTGACCGTCCTCGACGATGGCACGATTGCCGACCGCCGCGGCTCGCTGAACGTGGACGATGAAGGCTGCGCCAGCCAGCGCAATGTGCTGATCGAAGACGGCATTTTGAAGGGCTACATCCAGGACGCGATGAATGCGCGCCTGATGGGCGTCAAGCCCACCGGCAATGGCCGGCGTGAGAGCTACGCGCACATCCCGATGCCGCGCATGACCAATACCTACATGCTGGGCGGCGACAAGGACCCGCAGGAAATCATTGCCAGCATCAAGAAGGGCTTGTACGCTAGCAACTTCGGCGGCGGCCAGGTGGACATTACCTCGGGCAAGTTTGTGTTCTCCGCCAGCGAAGCCTATTGGGTGGAAAACGGCAAGATCCAGTACCCGGTGAAGGGCGCGACCATCGTCGGCAGCGGCCCCGAATGCCTGAAGAAAGTCAGCATGATCGGCAACGACATGAAGCTCGACCCCGGTGTCGGCACCTGCGGCAAAGAAGGCCAGAGCGTGCCCGTGGGCGTGGGCCAGCCCACCCTGCGCATCGACGGCTTGACGGTAGGCGGCACGGCCTGAGGGCTTACCCGGTTTTGCCCCCGCCTATCTCTGTGTTACATTGAAACGCTATGCAGCAGCACGTATTTGCCTACTTTTACTTTTGGTTCTCGGTCCCCGGCGGATGAGAGGCGTGTCTGTAAGCAAATAAAGCCCTTCATAAAAACCGCCGGAGTTTCACCACTCCGGCGGTTTTTTTTTGCCCCACCGTTTTTCTCAACTTATTTTTAATACCCACAGGAGCACAGCCCATGAATGCCAAAGCCCACCCCACCAGCGACAGCTGGTATGCGAGCGTCGAAAAAACCAGCCAAACCGACGACGAACGCATCAAGGACATTACCGTGCTACCTCCTCCAGAACATCTGATCCGCTTCTTCCCCATCCGCGGCACACCCGTGGAGTCGCTGATCACCACCACCCGCAAGAACATCCACAACATCATCGCCGGCACCGACGACCGGCTGCTGGTGGTGATTGGCCCGTGCTCCATCCATGATCCGATGGCGGCACTGGAATACGCGCGCCGCCTGAAGGAGCAGCGTGAGAAATACGCCGACACGCTGGAGATCGTGATGCGCGTCTACTTCGAAAAGCCCCGCACCACCGTGGGCTGGAAGGGCCTGATCAACGACCCCTACCTGGACGAAACCTACCGCATCGACGAAGGCCTGCGCATCGCCCGCCAGCTGCTGATCGACATCAACCGCCTGGGCTTGCCCGCCGGCAGCGAGTTCCTGGACGTGATTTCGCCGCAGTACATCGGCGATCTGATTGCCTGGGGCGCGATTGGCGCGCGCACCACCGAGAGCCAGGTGCATCGCGAGCTGGCATCCGGCCTGTCGGCACCCATCGGCTTCAAGAACGGCACCGACGGCAATATCCGTATCGCCACCGACGCCATTCAGGCGGCGGCGCGCGGTCACCACTTTTTGTCGGTGCACAAGAATGGCCAGGTCGCCATCGTGCAGACCAATGGCAACAAGGACTGCCACGTGATCCTGCGCGGCGGTAAAGCGCCGAACTACGACGCCGCCAGCGTTGCTGCGGCCTGCGCCGAACTCAGCGCTGCCAAGATGCCGGCCACCTTGATGGTCGACTGCAGCCACGCCAACAGTAGCAAGCAGCACGAGAAGCAAATCGAGGTGGCGCGCGATATCGCTGGGCAAGTCGCCGGTGGTTCGCGCCAGGTTTTCGGCCTGATGGTGGAAAGCCACCTGGTCGAAGGTGCACAAAAGTTCACTCCTGGCAAAACAGACCAGCAATCCTTGGAATATGGCCGTAGCATTACAGATGCCTGCCTGGGTTGGGACCAATCCCTGCAGACGCTGGATATCCTGTCCGAGGCGGTGAAAGCACGCCGGGCAGGATGAACCTCAACATCGGAGGAACGCTATGGCATTGGATCGACCTATATTTTGGCTAGGGGTGGCGGGCCTCTCGCCACCGCAAAGGGCGGCATTGCTGGGCTTCCTACCCTATGAACCGGGCAGTCTGCCGGCCTGGCGTGTGGCCCGGTTCGAAGAGGCCGATGCCTGGTGCGTGAGTGGCCAGGCCGCCCAGTTGCAAGACGATGGCGTGCTGGCGATTCCCGACAGCCGGCGGGCCGCACCGCCGTTGCAACTGCAGCTGGAGGCGGTAGACCGCCCGATGGCCTTCACCACACCGCTGGCCTCGCAAGAGATTGAGCCTTTGACCACCTTTGACCCCGAGTCCGAGCGTGCGGTGCAGATGGTGTTGAAGAAGTTTGAGGTCTGGCTGCAGCCTTTGCGGGCCCAGTATTTCCTGGGGGCGCTGCTGTACCAGACCCTGGGTGGGCTGCGGCATGCGGTCTATGAGGTGGTGCACCAGTCGGTGCTGCTAGCCGTGGTCGACTTGCCCCGGCGCCGCGTCGACTACCGTGTGGATGCCAGCCCGGTGCAGCTGGAGCAAGCCAGTTGGACGCAGCGCGCGGCCTCGACCGACGGCTTGCCGCCGCGCTTCAAGCGCGCAGGCCTGGTCGAGGTGATGTGGCAATTTGCCCAGCATTCGGCCGTCGATCTGCTGCCTGCGGTCTACCACACCGAATTGATCCGCCTGGTGCGTCCCCCCCAGGTGCCCGCCTCCTGGCTGAAAGAGTCTTTGCGTACGGTGCTGCAGGCCCTGGGGGCTGGCCCCACCAGCATGGCACAGCTGCAGAAAAGCGGCTTGAATCCCGGCCAGTTGGCGCGGGATCTGGCCGGTTTGTATTTTGACGGCGCCATCACCACCGCAGCTGGCGACATGGCTTGGTTACCCTCGGCCAATGTGCTGCTATCCGATCGCGGCCTGCTCTTCTGAAATTTAAGTAAAAAGTGCTGCTGGCGCATATTTCATAAGCGCCAGCAGCTATTACTTTTGTAGTGCCCGCAGCAGCTTGGCGTGGATGCCGCCAAAGCCGCCGTTGCTCATGCACAGAATATGGTCGCCCGGCTGTGCGGCTGCCAGTACCTGGTCTACCAGCGCGTCAATGCTGTCGGCAACCTGGGCCTTGGCGCCCATAGGCTCCAGGGCGCTGCGCGCATCCCAGCCCAGCCCGCCCGCATGGCAGAACGCCAGGTCTGCATCTTCCAGGCTCCAGGGCAGCTGGGCCTTCATGGCGCCCAGTTTCATGGTGTTGCTGCGCGGCTCGAACACCGCCAGGATGCGCTGCGTGGGGCCGACCCGGCGGCGCAGGCCGTCCACCGTGGTGCGGATGGCCGTGGGGTGGTGGGCAAAATCGTCGTACACCGTGATGCCGCGCACCGTGCCCAGCACTTCCATGCGCCGCTTGACGTTCTGGAATTCACCCAGTGCGCGGGCTGCGATGGCCGGGGTTACGCCTAGATGGTCGGCGGCGGCGATGGCGGCCAGCGCGTTGAGCTGGTTGTGGACCCCGCCCAGCGCCCATTCCACCGTGGCCACGCGCTCGCCGCGCTGCAGAACTTCGAAATGGTGGGGTTCGCCCCGGGCGGTGAAGTCGCTGACGGCCGCGCCAAAGCTGCGTACCTCGCTCCAGCAGCCCTGGTGCAGCACGCGTGCCAGGCTTTCCTCCAGGCCGTTCACCACCACCCGCCCGGTGGCGGGCACGGTGCGCAGCAGATGGTGGAACTGCCGTTCGATGGCGGCCAGGTCGTCAAAAATATCGGCGTGGTCGAATTCCAGGTTGTTCAGCACAGCCGTGCGCGGGCGGTAGTGGACGAACTTGCTGCGCTTGTCGAAAAACGCGGTGTCGTACTCGTCCGCTTCGATCACAAAGCTGCTGCCCGCGCCCAGGCGGGCCGACACGCCAAAGTTCAAAGGCACGCCGCCGACCAAGAATCCCGGCTGCTGGCCCGCATATTCCAGAATCCAGGCCAGCATCGCGGTGGTGGTGGTTTTGCCGTGGGTGCCGGCCACCGCCATTACGTGCCGGCCCTGCAGCACGTGCTCGGCCAGCCATTGCGGTCCGCTGGTGTAGGGTAGGCCGGCGTCCAGGATCGCTTCCATCAAAGGGAACTTGGGGCTGCCGTCGGCCAGCCTGGCCCGGGATACCACGTTGCCCACCACGAACATATCGGGCTTGAGCGCCAGCTGGTCGGCCGAGAAGCCTTCGATCAGGCCTATGTCCAGCGCCCGCAACTGGTCGCTCATGGGTGGGTACACCCCCGCATCGCAACCGGTGACGCGGTGGCCGGCCTCCCGCGCCAAAGCTGCCAAACCGCCCATGAAGGTGCCGCAAATACCCAGAATATGAATGTGCATGCGCAGATTTTAGAGGGCGGGGCAGTGGCTGGGCCGGGCCGGCAAAAGGTGCAAAATCCGGGGCATGGATGCAATGACTTCTGAAATTGCCGCAACCGCCGCCCGCTTGGTTGTGGAGGAGGGGCTGGAATACGGCCCCGCCAAGCGCCGTGCCGTGGCCCAGTTGGGCATGGGCCGCGCGCCGTTGCCCGGCAATGACGTGCTGGAAGACGCGGTGCGTGAATATATAGAGCTGTTCTGCGGCGACACCCAGCCCGAGGAGCTGCGTGCGCTGCGGGTGCTGGCGCTGACCTGGATGGAGCGCATGGCCCATTTCAGGCCACATTTATGCGGCGCCGTATGGTTTGGTACAGCAACCCGGTTGTCCGACATCAGCATCCAGATGTTTTGCGATGACCCCAAATCGGCAGAGATCGCGCTGATTGACCACCGTGTGCCCTACGAGCCGACAACCGTGACCGGGTTTCGCGGCGACGCGGTCGAGGCACTGAGCTTTGCCAGCCGCAGCCCCGAACTGGGCGTGGTGGTGGGTGTGCACCTTATGGTGTATGACCTGGACGACTTGCGCGGGGCTTTGAAGCCCGACAGCAAAGGCCGTACGCCGCGCGGGGACATCGCCGCGGTGCGCCGTTTGCTGCAGGATACGGCGACATGAACACTGTTATTTCTCCTCCGGCTGTGCCCCAGCGTCGTCGCCTGCTGGCTGCCGTGGCCGCTACTGCCGGTCTGGCCGGTACGGGCCTGGCGTGGTGGCATCACCAGCCTGGCCCAGTGCTGGCCGATGCCGAAGAGGCACTGTGGCGTCTGCGCCTGGACAGTCCAACCGGTAGTCCACTGGAGATGCAGGCTTTTCGCGGGCGACCCGTGTTGCTGAACTTTTGGGCCACTTGGTGTCCACCGTGTGTGGAAGAGCTGCCCTTGATTGATCGCTTCTTCAAGGATCATGCGGCCAACGGCTGGCAAGTGGTGGGCTTGGCGGTTGACCAATTGCCTGCAGTGCAGGGCTTTTTGCAGAAAACACCGGTTAGTTTCCCGGTCGGGATGGCCGGTTTGGGCGGTACCGAGCTCGGCCGCTCCCTAGGCAATCTGACCGGCGGCCTGCCTTTTACGGTGGTGTTGGGTGCCAGCGGCGCAGTGCTTCATCGTAAAATGGGCAAGCTAAGCGCGGCCGACTTGCAAGTCTGGGCCGCCTTGAAATAGGCAGTTTGATCCTTTCCAAGCCCTTTTGACAGAGGCCTTGGAAGGCGATTTACAAATGAAATACAAGAAATAAGCGACCGTTCGGCGGAATTGAGGTAGATTCCACCTCTTTTTGGTTGGTCGTGGCTGGAGGTTTTATGGATTTGCGCAAACTCAAAACGTTGATCGACTTGGTGTCTGATTCCAACGTGTCGGAACTCGAAATTACCGAAGCTGAAGGCAAGGTACGCATCGTCAAGGGCGGTGGTGCCATGGTGTACCAGGCCGCACCGCCTGCCATGATGGCAGCGCCCGTGGTCGATGTGGCCGCCCAGGCTGCAGCTGCGCCAGTGGCTGCACCGGCCGTAGAGGCTCCTACGGGCCACGTGGTCAAGTCCCCGATGGTGGGTACGTTCTACCGCTCGTCCAGCCCAGGCGCCAAGGCTTTTGTGGAAGTCGGCAGCCAGGTCAAGGAAGGCGAGACCATCTGCATCATCGAAGCGATGAAGATCTTGAATGAAATCGAAGCCGACAAGGCCGGTACCGTGGTGCAGATGCTGTGTGAAAACGGCCAGGCTGTGGAATACGGCCAGCCCTTGTTCGTGATTGAGTGAACCCACAGAGTTTGGTGGCGCATGTTTAAAAAAATACTGGTAGCAAATCGAGGCGAGATCGCCCTGCGTATCCAGCGGGCTTGCCGCGAGATGGGTATCAAGGCGGTCATGGTGTATTCCGAGGCGGATCGCGAAGCCAAGTACGTCAAGCTGGCGGACGAAGCCGTGTGTATCGGTCCCGCCCCATCGGGTTTGAGTTACCTGAATATGCCCGCGCTGATTTCCGCGGCAGAGGTGACGGATGCCGAAGCCATCCACCCCGGTTACGGTTTCCTGAGCGAAAACGCAGATTTTGCCGAGCGCGTGGAAAAGAGTGGCTTCCAGTTCATCGGACCTACGCCTGAGAACATCCGCATGATGGGCGACAAGGTGTCGGCCAAGCAGGCGATGATCAAAGCGGGTGTGCCTTGCGTTCCAGGCTCTGAAGGCGAATTGCCGGACGATGCCGCCACGATTCGGCGCACGGCCAAGGCCGTCGGTTATCCGGTGATCATCAAAGCCGCTGGCGGCGGTGGCGGCCGGGGTATGCGCGTGGTGCACACCGAAGCGGCGTTGATCAATGCCGTGCAAATGACCAAGGCAGAGGCCAAGGCGGCATTCGGTAATGGTGCGGTCTATATGGAGAAGTACCTCCAGAATCCGCGCCATATCGAAATCCAGATCCTGGCCGACAAATTTAAGAACGTGGTGTATCTGGGTGAGCGCGACTGCTCAATGCAGCGCCGCCACCAGAAGGTGCTGGAAGAAGCGCCGGCTCCAGGTATTCCGCGCAAACTGATCGAGCGGATCGGCGAGCGCTGCGCGGCGGCCTGCAAAAAGATCGGCTACCGTGGCGCGGGCACCTTCGAGTTCCTGTATGAAAACGGCGAGTTCTACTTTATTGAAATGAACACCCGTGTGCAGGTCGAACATCCGGTGACGGAGCTGATCACCGGCGTGGATATCGTCCGGACCCAGATCATGGTGGCCGCGGGTGAGAAGCTGCCATTTGCGCAACGCCAGATCACCATCAGTGGCCATGCGATTGAATGCCGCGTGAATGCGGAAGATCCGTACAAATTTACGCCGTCACCGGGCCGCATCACGATGTGGCACCCACCAGGTGGCCCTGGCGTGCGCGTCGATTCGCACGTCTACACCAATTACTACGTGCCGCCGAATTACGACTCCATGGTCGGCAAGATCATCGTGCACGGTGACACGCGTGAGCAAGCCATGGCGCGCATGCGTACCGCGTTGCTGGAAACGGTGATTGAGGGTATCAACACCAATATCCCGCTGCACCGCGAGTTGATGGTGGATGCCAAGTTCATGGCGGGAGGCACCAACATCCATTATTTGGAAGAGTGGCTCTCGCAGCACAAACGTTAAGAGCGCGTCGCACATGTTTGAAATCAGCCTGATGTGCCCGCAAGACAGGGTAGAGACGCTCAGCGATGCGCTGGATGCCTTGGATGCCTTGAGTGTCAGCGTAGAAGACGCAGACGCGCAGACCGATGCCGAGCAAGCCTTGTTCGGCGAGCCTGGCATGCCGCCGCCGCAAGACGGCTGGCAGCGTTCGCGCATCCAGGCGCTGTTTGCTTCCGAAGACTTGGCCCAGGACGCTCTGTCGGTGCTCAAGCTGCAGGATTTTTTTGCCGGTTGTGATGTACTGGGGCTTTCCGTGGTGCCAGAGCAAGACTGGGTGCGGCTCACCCAGTCGCAGTTTGCGCCGGTGGAGATTACCTCTGATTTCTGGATCGTTCCCACCTGGCACGAGCCTCCTGCGCAAGCGACCAAAGTCATCCGGCTAGATCCGGGCCTGGCTTTTGGCACGGGCACACACCCCACAACCCGTATGTGCTTGCGCTGGATTGCTCGGCAGGACGCCAGCAGCTTCACGCGCGTGCTCGACTACGGCTGTGGCTCGGGTATCTTGGCGATTGGGGCGGCCAAATATGGTGCGACGGATATCGACGCGGTGGATATCGACGAAGCGGCTGTGCAATCCACTTTGCTCAATGCCGAGGCCAACCAGGTGCAGCTCAAAGCGGGCTTGCCAGACCAGGCGGTGGGCGGTTACCAGACGGTGCTGGCCAATATCCTAGCCACTCCCCTGAAGGTGTTGGCGCCATTGCTGTGCGCGCATGTTGCGCCCGGCGGCAGCTTGGTCTTGGCAGGTATCCTGGAGCGCCAAGTGGAGGAGCTGAAATCCGCCTATGCGCCCTGGGCGGTGCTGGACGTAGCCGACCGTGAAGATGGCTGGGTCCTCATGACAGCCCAGATATAGGGCGTTTGCCGTGTCAGGCTTGAACCAGCACGATAGCCCATGGCATTGATAACCCGTTGCCCGGTGTGTGGGACGCTGTTCAAGGTTGTCCCTGATCAGCTGCGCATTTCGGAAGGCTGGGTTCGCTGTGGACACTGTGCCGAGATTTTCGATGCATCGGGTGACTTGCAGCAAAGCGACGCGGAACACCACAGTGTCTATGCTGCAGATGCTGTGCCGGAGTCTGCAGAGCCAGACGTTCCAGCGCACATACCTGAGCCCGCGCCTGAGCCCCTGGCAGATTCGCAGGAGCTAGCGCCAGAGCCGGAGCTTACGGTTCATACAGAGATACCTGTGTCCTCAGAGCCTGAGTTGGCTGTGTGGAACGCTGCGCCATTTCCGCCACCAGAAGCCATTCCAGAAACTGAAATCCCCGCCGATTCGGAGCCGCAGATGCTGGCGGCGGAAGACATTGCTGGCGTAGATGAGGGTGCCTCTACCGAGGAAGATACTCTGAGTCCAGTCGTTGCTGTGGAGCCGGAGCCACCTCAGGCGGATGCTGAGGCAGGCGCCTACTCTTTTGTTCGTGATGCGGTTCCGAGCGAGGTAGCGTCCCGACCTGCGCTGTATTGGCTGGGAGTCTGTTCCGCCTGTGTATTGCTGGTGCTGCTCGGTTTGCAGGTGGTGGTCAATCAGCGTAACCGGTTGGCGGCGAACTGGCCTGAGAGCCGGCCCGGATTGTTGGCTTTATGCCAGCCCCTGGGCTGCACCATCGATCCACTACAGGAAATTGAATCCATTGTGATTGATAGCTCTACCTTGAGCAGCTTGCAAAATGGTGAGGCTTATCGCTTGAGCTTGGTGCTGAAGAACCAAGCCCGGGTGGACCTCGCCATGCCGGCCATCGAATTTGTGTTGACCGATAGCGATGAGCAAGCAGTATCCAAGCGTGTGCTGTCGCCGGTTGAATTGGGGGCTGCATCCAGGGTTTTGTTTGCGGGCCGGGAGTGGGCGACGTCGGTGGATTTACGTGTTACCGATAAGGCTGGTAAGGCCCGTGTCGTGGGCTATCGCTTGCTGGCGTTTTACCCTTAGCTATAAAAAAGGCCTGGCATCTTGCGATGCCAGGCCTGATGCGGACCGCAGTCGTCCGGTCAGGGCTTGCTGGCCGTCGGAAATGGCCACGCTGCCTGAGGGTTCAGCGTGGTTTGTGCCGATGCAGCGGCTGGAGCCGATGCAGGCTTTGCTGCAGGCGCCTTGGTTGCCTTTTTTGCAGCGGCCTTGGGAGCAGCTGCTTTCTTGGCAGGGGCGGCCTTCACGGCAACTGCAGCCTTCTTGGCAGGAGCTGCCTTTTTGGCTGGTGCTGCAGCTTTGGTAGCAGCCTTTTTCGCGGGAGCGGCAGCCTTCTTGGCGGGTGCAGCTTTCACGGGTGCGGCTTTGGCAGCAGCTTTTTTCGCTGGAGCGGCGGCCTTCTTGGCGGGTGCTGCCTTTTTGGCTGGTGCCGCTTTGACAGCTGCTTTCTTGGCTGGAGCGGCTTTCACTGCGACGGCTTTCTTGGCCGGAGCAGCTTTTTTCGCTGGAGCAGCCTTTGCCGCGGCTTTGACGGGCGCGGCCTTTTTGGCGGGAGCTGCTTTGACGGGGGCAGCCTTCTTTGCGGCAGGTTTAGCCGGAGCTACTTTCTTTGCTGCGACAGCCTTTACGGGAGCCGCTTTCTTTGCTGGAACGGCCTTTTTTGCGGCCGGTTTTTTTGCAGTTGCCATTATTTTCTCCTTGATCTGTTTACAAAGAGCACTTTATACCGATTGTTAGGCATAGAGCGATGCATGGTGTTGGGCGAATGCCCAGCACCATGGACTCGGAAGCGCAAACGCGGCCATGCACTGTAGTAGTACAGGCTGGGGTTTGCGCGGTAGTGGATGGCATGGATCTGACGGGTTTAATCCCAAGAAAGCGCGCCGCCCGATTGGTACTCAATCACGCGGGTTTCGAAGAAATTGCGCTCTTTCTTCAGGTCGATCATTTCGCTCATCCACGGGAACGGATTTTCTTCGTGTGGGAAGCAGGCTTCCAGGCCGATCTGGGTGGCCCGGCGGTTGGCGATATAGCGCAGGTAGCCCTTGAACATGGAAGCGTTCATGCCCAGCACGCCACGCGGCATGGTGTCTTCGGCGTACTGGTACTCCAGTTCTACCGCGCGCATGAACAGGTCTTTGATTTCGGTCTTGAACTCGGCCGTCCACAGGTGTGGGTTTTCCAGCTTGAGCTGGTTGATCAGATCGATGCCGAAGTTGCAGTGCATGGACTCGTCGCGCAGGATGTACTGGTACTGCTCGGCGGCACCAGTCATCTTGTTCTGACGGCCTAGCGCCAGAATCTGCGTGAAGCCGACGTAGAAGAACAGGCCTTCCATCAGGCAGGCAAAAACGATCAGCGACTTGAGCAGCGTTTGGTCGTTCTCGGGCGTGCCGGTGTGGAAGTTGGGGTCCATGATCGCTTCGATGAAGGGGATCAGGAACTGGTCTTTGTTGCGGATCGATGCGACTTCGTTGTAGGCGTTGAAGATCTCGCTCTCATCCAGGCCCAGCGACTCCACGATGTACTGGTAGGCATGGGTGTGGATGGCTTCTTCAAATGCCTGGCGCAGCAGGAACTGGCGGCACTCAGGGGCCGTGATGTGGCGATAGGTGCCCAGCACGATGTTGTTGGCGGCCAGCGAGTCGGCCGTGACAAAGAAGCCGAGGTTGCGCTTGACGATGCGACGCTCGTCTTCGGTCAGTCCGTTCGGGTCCTTCCAGAGCGCGATGTCGCGGGTCATGTTGACCTCTTGCGGCATCCAGTGGTTAGCGCACGAAGCCAGGTATTTTTCCCAGGCCCATTTGTATTTGAACGGCACCAGCTGGTTGACGTCGGTCTGGCCGTTGATGATGCGCTTGTCTGCAGCGTTGACGCGGCGTGCGGCCGTGGCTTGCACGGCAACGTGGGCAGCGGCTACAGCGATGGCTGGTTGGGCTGCAACAGGTGCGGTGGTCGATGGGGCTGCTGCAGAAAAAGCAGTGTGTTGCTCCTCCCGGTTGATGGGTAAACCGAGGGTGGCTGCAGATGGCGGTGAGGGCTTGACTTCTTCGTCCCAGGTCAACATAGATTTTCCAATGCTAGGATTATGAGAGCGGCGCAGCGAAATGAAAAGTGCTCATTTTCAACACCGCAAATTTGTAGGGTTTGTGTTGCTCATGTGCATCGCGAAAAACCGGTTTTCGCGATGCACATCGGTCGGTCTGCGCTTTATTGGCAGGCTTCGCAACCAGGGTCGTCAATCGCGCAGAATTTGATGTCGGTCGCAGGGCTTGCGCTCAGTGCGTCGGCATTCATTTGCTGGCGTGCAGCCATCGCAGCGGTGTCGATGGCGCTCATTTGCTGGCTCGGTGCCTGGCCCGATGACACAGCATTCATACGGCCTGCCGCCACGGTGGATTTCTCCACGTGGGTGGCGCTGCGGGTACGCAGGTAGTAGGTGGTTTTCAGACCACGCGTCCACGCAAGCTTGTAGGTGTCGTCGAGCTTCTTGCCCGAGGCGCCTGCCATGTAGATATTCAGCGACTGGGCCTGGTCGATCCACTTCTGGCGGCGCGACGCGGCTTCTACCAGCCAGGTGGTTTCGACTTCGAACGCGGTGCGGTACAGCGCCTTGATCTCGTTCGGCACGCGGTCGATGGATTGCAGCGAACCGTCGAAGTGCTTCAGGTCCATCAGCATCACGTTGTCCCACAGGCCCAGGCGCTTCAAGTCATGCACCAGATAGCTGTTGATGACCGTGAACTCGCCCGACAAATTGGATTTGACCGACAGGTTGCCGAAGCAGGGTTCGATCGACGCATCCACCCCAATGATGTTGGAGATGGTGGCCGTGGGCGCGATGGCAACGCAGTTGGAGTTGCGCATGCCATCTAACTGGATCTTCTGGCGCAACGAGCCCCAGTCCAGGGTGGCCGAGCGGTCCACATCGACATAGCCGCCGCGGGCTTTGGCCAGCATGTCCAGGGTGTCCAGCGGCAGGATGCCCTGGTCCCACAGCGAGCCCTTGTAGCTGGAATACTGGCCCCGTTCCTTGGCCAGCTCGCTGGACGCCCAGTAGGCGTAGTAGCAGATGGCTTCCATCGAGGTGTCGGCAAATGCCACGGCGGCTTCGCTGGCGTAGGGAATGCGCAGCGCGTACAGGCTGTCCTGGAAGCCCATCAGGCCCAGGCCGACCGGGCGGTGCAGCAGGTTGGAGTCACGCGCTTTGTTGACGGCGTAGTAGTTGATGTCGATCACGTTGTCCAGCATGCGCATGGCCGTGGTGATGGTCTTCTTTAGCTTGTCATGGTTCAGCGTCTTGCTGCCATCGGCACCGGTCACAATGTGTTGCAGCAGGTTGACGGAGCCCAGGTTGCAGACTGCGGTTTCGGTGTCACTGGTGTTCAGGGTGATTTCGGTGCACAGATTGCTAGAGTGCACCACGCCTGCGTGTTGTTGCGGGCTGCGCACATTGCAGGCGTCCTTGAAGGTGATCCAGGGATGGCCGGTTTCGAACAGCATGGTCAGCATCTTGCGCCACAGGTCGCTGGCAGGCAGGGTGCGGGATGGGGTAATTTCACCGCGCTGGGCTTTGGCTTCGTAGGCCACATAGGCGGTTTCGAAGTCGGCGCCAAACTTGTCGTGCAAGTCGGGGGTGTTGTTGGGCGAGAACAGGGTCCAGCTACCGCCTTCCATGACACGGCGCATGAACAGGTCCGGCACCCAGTTGGCGGTGTTCATGTCGTGGGTACGGCGGCGGTCGTCGCCGGTGTTCTTGCGCAACTCCAGGAACTCTTCGATGTCCAGATGCCAGGTTTCCAGGTAGGTGCAGACCGCGCCCTTGCGCTTGCCGCCCTGGTTGACTGCCACAGCGGTGTCGTTGACGACTTTCAGGAACGGCACCACGCCTTGGGATTCGCCATTCGTGCCCTTGATATGGCTGCCCAGGGCGCGCACACGGGTCCAGTCATTGCCCAGGCCGCCGGCAAACTTGGACAGCAAGGCGTTTTCCTTGATGGATTCGTAGATGCCGTCCAGATCGTCGGGCACCGTGGTCAGGTAGCAGCTGGAGAGTTGGGGCCGTAGCGTGCCGCTGTTGAACAGCGTGGGCGTGCTGGACATGAAGTCGAACGAGGACATGACTTCATAGAACTCGATGGCGCGGGCTTCGCGGTCGGTCTCGTTCAGCGCCAGGCCCATGGCGACGCGCATGAAGAAAGCCTGTGGAAGCTCGATGCGGGTCTTGCGGATGTGCAGGAAGTAGCGGTCGTACAGGGTCTGCAGGCCCAGGTAGTCAAACTGCAGATCGCGCTGGGGCTTGAGGGCAGCGCCCAGTTTTTTCAGGTCGTAGCCCAACAGCTTGGCGTCCAGCAGTTCGGCGTCCACACCCTTCTGGATGTACTGGGGGAAGTAATCGGCGTAGCGCTCGGCCAGTTCGGCTTGGGTGACATCCAGGCCTAGGACCTCTTTGGCGATCGTATGCAGCAACAGGCGGGCGGTGGCGTAGGTGTAGTCGGGGTCGGTTTCAATCAGGGTCCGGGCAGCCAGGATGGCGGCTTTGTAGACCTCTTCCATGGGCACACCGTCGTACAGGTTGCGCATGGTCTCGGCCACGATGGGGGCGGCGGTGACTTCGCTGCCCAGACCGGCACAAGCCTGTTCGATCAACTGCTGCAAGCGTGCCGTGTCGAGGGCTACGCGCTGGCCGCCGTCCAGTACATGCAGCACGGGTGCTGCAGGCGCTTGTTCGATGGTTTGCTTGGCGCGTTCCTGGGTGTGGCGTTCGCGGTACAGCACGTAGGCGCGGGCGATTTCGTGGTGGCCGCCACGCATCAGGCCCAGTTCCACATGGTCTTGCACGTCTTCGATATGGAAGGTGCCGCCACCGGGACGCGAACGCACCAGAGCCCGAATAACACCTTGCGTCAGCGTGTCCACCACTTCGCGCACGCTGGCCGAAGCCGCACCCTGCGTTCCATGCACGGCCAGAAAGGCCTTCATCATGGCGATGGCGATCTTGCCCGGCTCGAACGGCACCACCGCGCCGTTGCGGCGGATGATTTGGTAGTGCGCCAGCATCTCGGGGGTGCTGGATTCGCTGCGGTCGGTGCTGCGGGGTGCAGGTTGCAACGGCAGGGTAGCGGACGGGGTGTTCAATGCTGTTTGCATGGTTTCCTTGGTTCTATCGGTGTAAGGACGGTGGACGGTATGGGGGGCTGAAACTGGCGGTGGGCAGAGGCTAAAAATACGTTGCAAGTACTTTGACTACCACGCCGATGCAGTGGAATTGATCTGGCTTGCAGCACAAGTCAGACACTATATATAGGGTCTGAAATCAATTCAAGCCACTACCGGTAGTGTATCTCGACTGAAGTTGTAGCTCTTTGGCCCAGTCTTTGGAGGCGGTTGCTGGTCAACTGGGCGGCAGGCTTTGTTCCATCAGGGCTGGTGCATTTAAACGCAGCAAGCATGCGGCTTTGCAGGGGTTTTGCCTGGCATTGCGGCGTAACGACTGGCTTGGCGCAGATAACTGGGGTTCCGGATGAATCTGCCTACCGTCTGCACTGTTACATTTTTTCTGCGTGGAGGCTACTTTGTACAGATGGGGGGAAACACCGGGTTTTCCAGCCCGTGCCGCGCTGCACCGCCTGCCAGTCCAATCCCGCGCCTGGGTCATGCTTGCGGTTCGGCGCAATGTGCTCATGGCCGGCGACATGGCGGATCGGATAGGCCTGGGCGATGGCGGGCAGCAGGCTGGCCAGGGTTTCGTACTGGGCGGGCTCGAAGCTATCGCCCTCCAGTCCTTCCAGCTCGATGCCGATCGAGTCGTTATTGCAGTTGCTGCGGCCTCGGTAGTGCGAAGCGCCGGCATGCCAGGCGCGGTCGTCTGCGCTGACGAACTGCCATAGCTCGCCATTGCGACGGATATAGAAGTGCGCCGATACCTGCAGGCCGCGAATGCTTTCGAAATAGGGGTGGGCGCTCCAGTCCAGGGTATTGCCGAACAGCGCCATGACCTCCTCTCCGCCATATTGGCCAGGCGGCAGGCTGATGGAATGCAGCACCACCAGGTCGGTGTGCGCGCCCTCCGGGCGTGGGCCAAAATTTGGCGACCGCTGCTGGTGGGCAAACCGGTACCAGCCGCCAGACCACAAAGCGGCAGGGGACGGGGCTTCAGGCGTCATGGGGTTCATTGTCTTGCGGGGTTGCGATGTTCAGCCGTTCGATGCGGTAGCGGATCTGGCGCAGGCTCAGGCCCAGCCGGCTCGCGGTGGCCGTGCGGTTGAAGCCGGTTTCATGCAGCACCTTGACCAGGATTTCGCGCTCCTGCTGGTCCAGGTAGGCTTGCAGATCGGTGGGAATGGCGCCAGCGGGGGGCGGTACTTGTTCCGGGCGGGCTTCGTCCAGCGGCATGGGCGGCACGGGTGGAATTTGTGGCATCAGCGGTGCGGGTTCCTGCGTGGGCTCGAAGTCCACGTGCAAGGCATCGCCATCGCCCATGGCCACAGCCCGGTGCAGCAGGTTCTCCAGCTCCCGCACATTGCCGCTCAGCGGGTGGCAGGCCAGTTGTTCCAACAGTTCGGGCGACAGCCGGGGCAGCGGCATGCCGGACTCGTGGGCAATCCGCGCCAACAGTGCCTCGCACAGGGCCGGCAGGTCGCCACGGCGCTCGCGCAGCGGCGGGATGGCGATCTCGATCACATTCAAGCGGTAGTACAAATCCTGGCGGAAGCGTCCGGCCTTGACGTCGGCCGCCAGGTCCTTGTGGGTGGCGCTGACGATACGCACGTCCACAGCGTCTTCCTGGGTCGAGCCCAGCGGGCGTACGCTGCGCTCCTGGATGGCACGCAGCAGCTTGGATTGCATGGCCAGCGGCAGATCGCCGATTTCATCGAGGAACAAGGTGCCGTCACGGGCCGCCTGGAAGTAGCCGGGTCGGTCTTGCACCGCGCCGGTGTAAGAGCCTTTCTTGGCGCCAAAGAACTCGGCTTCCAGCAGGTTCTCGGGGATCGCGCTGCAGTTCACCGCCACCAGCGGGCCAGCGGCGCGGTGGCTGTTGGCGTGCAGAGCCTGGGCCACCAGTTCCTTGCCGGTGCCGGATTCGCCGCGCACCAGCACCGGGGCCATGCTGCGCGCCACCTTGACGATGCGCTGCTTGACCAACTGCATGGCCTCAGAGTCGCCTACCAATTTTTGTAGCGCCTCCTGCCCGCCAGATATGCGCTGCGAGGGCTTTTCGGCATTAATGGATGCGCGGGGGGCCTTGCCGTTGTCCTGGATGGCGGACGCCACTACTGCACGAAACTGCTTCAGATCCACCGGTTTGGTCAGGTAGTCAAAGGCGCCGGCCTTGAGCGCTTCCACCGCGTTTTCGGCCGAGCCGTAGGCCGTCATGACGATCACCCGCTCGGGCCGTTGCTGGGCTTTCAGCGCCTGCAACAACTCCAGCCCCAGCCCGTCGGGTAGGCGCATATCGGTGATCACCACGTCGAAGCGGCTGTGCTGCAGCAGTTGCCGCGCCTCCTGCAGGTCGCCGGCGGTCTCGATGCGGTAGCCCTCGCGCAGCAATGTCAGCTCATACAGCGTGCGCAGGTCGGGCTCGTCGTCAACGACCAGAACGGTGGCAGCAGGGTTGGAAAGAGGCTGGGCCATGGGTTAAACCAGTTGGATGTCTTCAGGATGCGCGGGGCGCGTCGGTGGTTTGGGGGGCCTGAACTGCACAAAAAACTCGTTGCCTTGCACCGCCAAGCCGTCCCGCATGCGGGACGCACGCTGGTAGCCGATGGTGGCGCGGTGGCGCTCACACAGTTCCCTGCAAATATACAGACCCAGGCCACTGGAGCGGCTCTCCGAGCTGAAAAAAGGCTCAAACAAATGCTGTTCTACCGCCTGCTCCATGGGCGGGCCGTCACTCCAGACCTGCAGACCGGACTGGCGGTTGGCGGCCAGGTGGGTGCTGACCTGGATCGCATCGGCCTGGTTGCTGGCATAGCGCAAGGCGTTGTCCAGCAGGTTCACCAGCACGCGCCGCAGGTGCTCGGGGTCGAAGTCGACCGGCAGTCCGAGTGTGCCCAGAGATACCTGGACCTGCCGGCGGGCTCTGTCGTGCAGCGACCAGTCGCGGCAGATGCTTTCAGTGGCTTCGTCGAGCTGGGTTTGCATGGGTGTGCTGCGCTGGATGGCGTGTTGCGGCACCCGGGCGATCTCTAGCACCTCGTCGACGATCTTGGACAGCCGCAAGGCGTTTTGCCGCACCATGGCGGTCAGCCGCTGCTGGGCCGGATCGCTCAGGTCTTCTTCCAGCAAGGCATTGGCCTGGCTGATGGCGGCCAGGGGATTGCGGATTTCATGCGCCACGGCCGCAGACATGCGGCCCATCGCAGCCATCTTTTCGGTGCGGAGCCGGGCCTCCATTTCGCGCAGATCGTGCAGGAACATCACACACAGGCTTTCGGCCTGCACCTCGTGGGCCACCGTCAGCTTGGTTCGCACCCGCACGCGGCGCGGGCTTTTCCCCGGGTACTGCACGCGGATGTCGGCCTGCTGTGCTGTTTCTTCGCCAAAGGTTTTCTGGGCTAAGGCCAGCAGCGCCCGCCAGCCGGGTTCGCTGCCCAGCTGCAGCGGCGCGCGGTCGGCGCCTCCATCGGTGCCCAGCAGCAGCCGGGCGGCGGGGTTGGCGGCCCGGGTGGCGCCGCTGCCGTCCACGACCAGCACGCCATCGGTCAATGCCTCGATCACCAGCTCGTTGACATGGGTTTGCAGCCGGACATCCATCTGGCTGCGCCGGGCCAGCTGTTCCTCCCGAACCAACCGGGCTGCCAGCTGGTTGACCAGAAAGGCCAGGATGAAGTAACCCATGCCGGTGAAGCCGCTTTGCACCAGCAGAGTGGTTTCGTCGCCCACTTGGTGGGTCGAAATGCGCCAGGTGTCGAGCAGTAGCAGCAGCAACGTCATGCCCGCAGCGGTGCCCAGCGCCATGATGCGCGAGCCCAGTACCGCGGCCAGCAAGACCGGCAGACCCAGCAAAGGGCTGTAGTTGATGCCACCCAACTGCAGCAGTTGCAGGGTGGAGAACACCACCGCATCGATGCCCACTGTGCCGATCCAGAATTTGGCCGAAGGGCGTTCGGTCTGGCTAGGGCGGGTGCTGAGCCGCAGTAATAAGGCGCTGGCAAAGTAGCCCAGGCAAAACAGCAGCAACCAGGGGGAAATAGGCTGGCCTAGTGCCAGCAGGGAGCTGTGCAGCAGCAAGATCGCGAGGGCAATCGTGACCCGGGCGGTCATAAATCCGTACCAGACCCGGGCCAGCGCCATCGGGTCGGCTTCTGGGTCGGTAGGCAGCAGGGGCTGCTCCGTGGAGCGAGCCAGACCCGGTATCACTGCTTGGCCTGCTGCTGGTGTTGTGGGCTGCAGTACACGCCGCGTTCGGTCACCAGAGCTTCGGTCTGGGGCAGATGCAGGCCGCAAACTTCGCAGGTCACCATGCTGGGCAGCACTTTGGGGGGGCGCGGTGGTACCGGTTTGTTCGCTATCCGCCGCGAGCGCCAGAGCCACACGCCAAACAGCAGCACCACCAAGACGAGCAACAGCTTCATGCGATGCGCTCCAGTACCACTTCCAGCACAAAGCGCGAGCCCACATAGCCCAGCAGCAGCAGGCCGGCGCCAGCGTACAGCACCCGCACGGCGGTACGGCCGCGCCAGCCAAACCGGCTGCGCCCGATCAGCAGCACCGCAAATGTCAGCCACGACAGTACCGAGAACACCGTCTTGTGGCTCCACTTCCAGCCACTCACGCCGTACAGCTGCTCGCCGAACAGCCAGCCCGCCAGCAAGGTGGCCGACAGCAGTACAAAGCCCGCGCTGACCAGTCTAAACGTCAGCCGTTCCAGGGTCAGCAGCGGGATACCGCTGGGCGAGTCGGCGGCCAGGCGCATTTGTTGTTCGGCCCGGGTCATCAGCCAGGCATGTACTACTGCCGCGGCAAACAAGCCATACGAGGCAATCCCCAGCGCCCAGTGCAAGGGCAGCCAGGGCGAGGCCATGGCATGCAGCGGGCTCCCCGGGAACAGCAATGCCAGCAGCACCGCGACTGCGCCCAATCCGGCCAAGGTCCAGCGCGCCTTGAGTTGGGGAAATAAGTGGCTTTCCACCGCGTAGACCGTCAACACCAGCCAAGCCGTGACCGACAGCGCCGGCGCAAAGCCAAAGCGTGCGGGCTTGTCAAACAGGCCGATGCAGAGCACCAGGGCATGCAGCAGCCAGGCCAGCCACAAGGCCGACCGACTGGCGCGCATGCTCAAGTGCGCGGCACCCAGCGCGGGCACCGCGTAGGCCAGCGCCGTAGCCGTGAACAGCAGCACGGTGGCAAGAGGCGCAGTCGTTAAAATCATGTCCGCAGTTTAACTATTAGTGGCTCACCCCCAGGCTCTAGTGCTGCGCACTTTTCGCCAACCCCCTTGCAGGGGGCAACACCAGCAGCCTGGCGTAGCCAGTTCTGCGGTGTTTCTGGCGGGTTTATGTTCTGGCCTCTCTGGGGGCTGAATCCGAGTTTCGCCTGGCAATACAACCTTCTTCGGAAACTTCTTATGGCCTCCGCCCTTACCGACAAACTCTCCCGCCTGGTCAAAGAAATCCGTGGTCAGGCCCGTATTACCGAGTCGAACGTGGCCGACATGCTGCGCGAAGTGCGCATGGCCTTGCTGGAAGCCGACGTGGCCTTGCCGGTGGTGCGCGACTTCATCGCACGGGTAAAGGAAAAAGCCCTGGGCCAGGAGGTGATGGGCTCGCTGTCGCCTGGCCAGGCGCTGGTCGGCATCGTCAACCGTGAGCTCAGCCGCACCATGGGTGAGGGCGTCAGCGACATCAATCTGGCGGCCCAGCCGCCCGCGGTGATCTTGATGGCTGGCCTGCAAGGTGCGGGTAAGACCACCACCACCGCCAAGCTGGCCAAGCACCTGATCGAAAAGCGCAAGAAGAAGGTCTTGACCGTGTCGGGTGACGTGTACCGCCCGGCTGCCATTGAGCAGCTGAAGACGGTGACCAAGCAGGCGGGCGCCGAGTGGTTCCCCAGCACGGCCGACCAAAAGCCGGCCGACATCGCCGCCGCCGCGCTCGACTATGCGCGCAAGCACTACTTTGACGTGCTGCTGGTCGACACCGCCGGTCGCCTGGCGATTGACGAAGTGCTGATGAACGAAATCAAGGGCCTGCATGCGCTGTTGAAGCCGGTGGAAACCTTGTTTGTGGTCGATGCCATGCAAGGTCAGGACGCTATCAACACCGCCAAGGCTTTCTCCGATGCCCTGCCGCTGACCGGCATCATTCTGACCAAGACCGATGGCGATTCGCGCGGCGGTGCGGCGCTGTCGGTGCGCCACGTGACCGGCGTGCCGATCAAGTTTGCCGGCACCAGCGAAAAGATCGACGGCCTGGAAGTCTTTGACGCCGAGCGCCATGCAGGCCGTGTGCTGGGCATGGGCGACATCCTCGCGCTGGTCGAGCAAGTCACCTCCGGGGTGGACATGGCAGCTGCGCAAAAGCTGGCAGCCAAGGTCAAAAGCGGCGAAAGCTTCGACCTGAACGACTTCCTGGGCCAGATCCAGCAGATGAAGCAGATGGGCGGCCTGTCCAGCCTGATGGACAAATTGCCCGCCCAAATGGCCGCCAAGGCCGGAACCATGGACATGGACAAGGCCGAGCGCGACATCCGCCGCAAAGAAGGCATCATCTACAGCATGACCCCGCTGGAGCGTCGCAAGCCCGAGCTCATCAAAGCCACCCGCAAGCGCCGTATTGCCGCCGGCGCCGGCGTGCAGGTGCAAGAGGTCAACCGCATGCTCAACGAGTTCGGCCAGATGCAGGACATGATGAAGAAGATGAAGGGCGGCGGCATGATGAAGATGCTCAAGCGCATGGGCGGCATGAAGGGCATGCCGAAGATGCCCTTCTAAAGCATCGGACGCTTGCGCCACCGCGATACCTAAATGGCAATCGCTGGCGGTTAAAAAACCTATCCGGCTTTACCCTGGTGTGCCAGCCATAGGCGCGGTTTGCGGCGGAAATGCCCCATTGGTTCGGTTACCCTGCACATTTGCTTACAAGTGGCTGCAGGTAATCGCGCATGAAAAACTTCAAGATATCCACCCGTCTGCTGGTACTGGTGGGCGTGCTGTCGGCTTTGCTGGTGGCGATTGGCGCGCTGGGCCTGTTTGGCATCGCCAAGTCGAATGCCGCCATGGCATCGATGTACCAGGACCGCATGCAGGCCCAGGCCTCGGTGGCCGACTTCCAGTTTTTGACCACCCGCAACCGGCAGCTCATCTCCAACGCGCTGCTGTCCCCCGCGCCAGAAAAAGTCGCCAAGGCCATCGCCGAGGCCGAGGCGAATATCCTGAAGAGCAACAAAGTCTGGGAATCCCTGGTGGCCGTTGAGATGAGCCCGGACGGCGAGAAGCTGGTGCAGGTGATCGCCGGCAAACACCAGCGCATCATGAAAGACGGGCTGAGCCCCGCGCTCGCCGCCTTGAAGGACTCTGACGTGGCCACTGCCCGGGTGCTGGTGGTGCGCAAATTCGACGATCTGTTCGACCCCATCGCCGAGGACATCAGTGCCTTGCTGGCCTTGACCAAGCAAGAGGCGGCCCTGGCTTACGAGGACTCTGCGGCCCGCTACCAGACCATCCGCAATATCTTCGTCGCCTCGATTGCCGGCGGCGTGCTGTTTGCCGTGCTGTTCGGCCTGGCGCTGATGCGCGGCATTACCCAGCCGCTGCTGCAGGCCGGCGAGGTGGCCAACGCTGTGGCCCGCGGCGACTTGAGCCAGAGCATCGATACCACCGGCACGGACGAAGTCGCCACGGTGATGCAGGCTCTGGCCGCGATGCAGATCAGCCTGTCCCAAGTGGTGGCCACCGTGCGCCAGGGCTCTGAAAATGTGGCCACCGCCAGCGCCGAAATCGCCCAGGGCAACCACGACCTCAGCGCCCGCACCGAACACCAGGCCAGCGCGCTGGAGGAAACGGCGGCGTCCACCGAGGAACTGAATAGCACCGTACGGCAAAACGCCGATAGCGCCACGCAGGCCAACCAGTTGGCCCTCAGCGCCAGCAGGGTCGCCGCCGAGGGCGGGGCCGTGGTGGCCGACGTGGTGGAAACCATGAAGGGCATCAACGACAGCTCGCAGAAGATCGCCGACATCATCGGCGTGATCGACGGCATCGCTTTCCAGACCAATATCCTGGCACTCAACGCCGCGGTCGAAGCCGCCCGCGCCGGCGAACAGGGCCGCGGCTTCGCCGTGGTGGCCAGCGAAGTGCGCAGCCTGGCCGGCCGCTCGGCCGACGCGGCCAAGGAAATCAAGCAGCTGATCTCCACCAGCGTCGAGCGGGTCGCGCGCGGCACCGCCCAGGTGGACAAAGCTGGCGCCACCATGACCGAGGTGGTCAACGCCATCCGCCGCGTCACCGGCATCGTGGGCGAGATCACCGCCGCCAGCAGCGAGCAAAGCTCGGGCGTAGCCCAGATCGGCGAAGCCGTGACCCAGATCGACCAGGCCACCCAGCAGAATGCCGCCCTGGTCGAGCAAATGGCAGCCGCCGCCAGCAGCATGCGCGCCCAGGCGCAGGACCTGGTGGACGCAGTGGCGGTCTTCAAGCTCGCCTAGCGCTGCGCGCAAACTTCAAGCCTTTTAGGCTTGTAGTGCACATGCGGTAAGCGGAGGCAGCTCTTGAATCCATAGCGATTGCCGCCTGGGCCACAATCGCGTATGCCCCATTCCCCAGCGTCCGAATGGCAGGTGCTGCACATCCATCCTGCTGCACCGGCCAAACCTGTGGTCGGCGCGCCCTGCAATGGCTGCGGCGTGTGCTGCCTGTCGGCACCATGCCCACTGGGCATACTGTTGTCGCGCCGCCGCACGGGGGCCTGCGCGGCTCTGCGCTGGGATGGTGAGCACAGCCGCTATTTGTGTGGCGCCATCAGCCAGCCCGCCGATGTTCTTGCCCCGCGCTGGCGCTGGGCGGCGCCGCTGCTAAGTCGTTGGGCGCGGCGCTGGATCGCGGCGGGTGTGGGCTGTGATTCGAGCTTGCAGGTCGAACCGCCGCCCCCGGTTTAGCCCGCGCTCTGCAGCGCCAACCCCGCATGCTCGCGCAGCGGGTGGAAATGGATCTTCGGAAAGCGCTCTTGCGCCAGCCGCACGTCGTAGGGCGAGGTGCAGAGGTAGGCCAGGGTTTCTGCCGCGTCGTTGGCCATGCGCATCGGATACGCGTCGGTAAACGCGCGTAGCTCGGCCGGGGTGTCGGCGGTGATCCAGCGCGCGCCGGTGTACTGGCAGCCTTCCAGGCGGACATCGGCGTCGTACTCGGCTTTCAGGCGGTGCTGTACCACTTCAAACTGCAGCTGGCCCACGGCGCCCAGCAGCATTGGGCCGCCGACGTTGGGGCGGAACACCTGGATCGCGCCTTCTTCGCCCAGCTGGGCCAGGCCCTGCTGCAGCTGCTTGGTGCGCAGTGGGTTCTTCAAGATCACCGTCATGAACAGCTCGGGCGCGAAGAAAGGCAGGCCGGTAAACTGAAGGCTGGCGCCGTCGGTGATGGTGTCGCCGAGCTGCACGCCGCCGTGGGTGGTAAAGCCGATGATGTCGCCCGCATAGGCCTCGTCCACGGCTTCGCGGCGCTGGCTCAGGAAGGTCACCACGCTGGTCGGGCGCAGCTCTTTGGCAGTGCGTTGCACCTTGAGCTTCATGCCCGGCGTGTACTTGCCGGAGGCCATGCGCACAAAGGCGATGCGGTCGCGGTGCGCGGGGTCCATATTCGCCTGCACCTTGAAGACTACGCCGGCGAAGGCTTTGTCTTCGGGCTGAATTTCCTTGACCACCGGCTGGCGGTTCACCAGAGTGGTGCTAGTACGTGGCTGCGGCGCGGGTGCCAGGTCGACCAGAGCGTCCAGCACTTCCATCACCCCGAAGTTGTTTACGCCGGAGCCGAAGAACACCGGCGTCTGCTTGCCGGCCAGAAAGGCCTGCAGGTCCCAGGCGGGCGAGGCACCGGCAGCCAGTTCCATGCTTTGTTCGGCGGTTTCGAATTCGTGGCCGAAGCGCTTCAGTAGCTCATCGCGGTTGTCCAGGGCGATGGTTTCAAATTCCTGCGGCAGGCGTTCCTTGCCGGAGTCGAACACCGTCATGGTTTGCGTGCGCAGGTTCATGATGCCGCCGAAGGTCTTGCCTTGGCCGACCGGCCAGGTCATGGGTACGCAAGGCATGCCGAGTTCGCGTTCGATCTCGTCCAGGATGTCCAGCGGCTCGCGCACTTCGCGGTCCATCTTGTTGACGAAGGTGATGATGGGCGTGTCGCGTTGGCGGCAGACCTCGATCAGGCGGCGTGTTTGCGCTTCCACGCCGTTGGCCGCGTCAATCACCATCAGTGCCGAGTCCACTGCGGTCAGCACGCGGTAGGTGTCTTCCGAGAAGTCCTTGTGGCCCGGGGTGTCCAGCAGGTTGATCACGTGGTCGCGGTACAGCATCTGCATCACCGACGAGGCCACCGAGATACCGCGCTGCTTTTCGATTTCCATCCAGTCGCTGGTGGCGTGGCGGGTCGCCTTGCGGGCCTTCACCGATCCTGCGATCTGGATCGCGCCCGAGAACAGCAACAGCTTTTCGGTCAGCGTGGTTTTACCCGCATCCGGGTGGGAAATGATCGCAAACGTGCGGCGGCGGCGGGTTTCGGAGGCGTAGGACAAGGTGGTTTCCAAGGCAAGAGCGGGGCACTGCCGGGTGGGCAGGCAACCCGCAATTTTAACCAGCGACCCCCGCCGTGCAGCGTCGCGCCCTTGCCAGGGAGTTTTGCAGAGCGTCCCTAGACCTTGGCGCCCGCCTTGATCAGCGCAGCCCGTACCTCTTGTTGATCGCCGGAGGTTGCCAGGATCAGCGCGCTGATGCTCCTTTGTCCGGGGTCGACCGCATTGGGGCTCGCGCCCGCCTTGAGCAGCGGGCCCACGGCAGCACTGTTGTAGTGCTTGATGGCGTCGATCAAGGCTGCGTCGAGTTCCTTGCGCCCTGAGAAGGCGTTGGAGTCGAGCCGAAACTGGACCTGTCCTTCGCAATGGGCGCGCACCGCTTCGCCCAAGGAGCCCACCCGGTCGCATGGGTCCATCACGTTATCGCCTGCGGGGCCGGCCGCGCGCAGCGCCAGTTGCAAGCCCATGTAGTTGCCGTTCGACGCATACGTCGTGTCATCCGAGAGCAGAAAGGTGGAGTGCCCATCGGCGTTCGCCGTTTGCACCACCAACTGCAAGCGTACATCCTGGTCGCCTGCCAGGCTCTGCGGCAGCGTGAGTTGAAAGATGCCATCGCTGCGCAGGGCCACGGGGTCTTTTGCCAGATCGACCACCCAGGGCAGGGGCTCGCTTTGCGCCAAGGTGGCGGTGGTGCCGTCGCTGGCGGCCTGGCTCAGCACCAGACGAATGCTTTCCACCCGGCAGTTGACAGCCGGTTTACAGGCACTCGCTGGCGCGAGCGCCAGCTGCTGAATGCGCATGCGCAACTCCCCGCGGTTCACTTGTGCCTGGCCTTGCAGGTGGGCGCGCAAGTGCCCATCGTCGAGTAACCAGTTGCTTAGCAGCACTCCAAACTCCGGTGTGCGCACGCGCGTGCTCAGGCGCCAGGAGGCATCGGTTTCGTCCACGCCCCGCGCGCGTTCCACCCCCGCTACCGATGCGTCATCGACCGCCACGCTGTCCTCCGACATGGTCATGACCGGCCAGTCCTCGGGCTGCGCATCTGAGGACCACATGGGCATTAGCCAACTCCACGCGACCCAGCCCACCACACCGAGCGACATTGCGAACGCGCCGCGCCGGACCCAGCGAAGGCCACTTCGGACGCGTGCTGGAGACGGCAATCGAGACCCGGTGTCTGGTGCGGGCAGGCTCGACGGCTGCGGCGGCGCGTCAGTCGCCGGCTGAGATGCATCCCAGGCGTCGTGCCCGCTGTCTAAACCCGTTGCGCCGGACGTTGCGGGGCGGGTCGCAATTTCAAATGGCCATACGTCGTTCTCGCCCTGGAGCACCAGGGAAACGTACCAGAAGTCGTTCTGCGTACTTGGCAGATCGGTAGGGAGCGTGAATTCCGCCGTGACCGACTGCACCATGAGCTCGCCGGCCACCAGCATGGGGACGGGGCTAGCGACAAACTTGCGCTCCCAGACGCTCCCAAAGCCACTCAGATCTTCGTCCGGCGAGTCAATGGTCGCCAGCAGCGTCCATGCCTGCGCCTTCAGAGGCCGGGTCAGGTTGAACGTCGCCCTTGTGGGGACGCCGTGGGGCACCGGGTCCTGCGAGAGATGCAGCGTGACGCCAGTGCCCCGCAGACGACCGAACCAGAGCAGCAGGGCGCCGGCCGCAATCCCCATACCCGCGAGCACCGCCAAGCCCTTGAACCATTCAGCGGTTCCGGGGTGGGGCATAACCAGCCCCCAGGCCAGCGCGTTCCAGACGATGGCGATCACTGTCAACATCGGTGCGCTAGTGCCGGGCGAGGTTTTGCGGTGGGACATCGTGTTTTTCATATGGGGCATTTTTACAGCACCCGCACACCCCTCAGACTTTGCCCTTATTCGCGTTGCGGGCCACGATGCGACCCAGAACACACAGCGCTTGAGGCGCTCGGCCCGATGCCCATTGTGATCGTTCAAACTGGCACAGTGTTTGCATCTCATCTTGGATACAAGTTGGGATGCTTAAAAATGGTGCGAACCGAAATCCTGGAAGCTGGTGAAACCTTAGGCCCTCCTGCCGGCCATGCGGCTACGGCCTGGCTGTCGCGGTGCGATCCGCCCTTGGCGGGCATGCCGGAGGGCGCTTTGTCGGGCCTCCGGTTTGCGGTGAAAGACAACCTGGACGTACAGGGCCTGCCCACCACGGCGGCCTGTCCGGCCTTTGCCTACGCGCCTACAGCCCACGCCGCTGTGGTGCAAAAGCTGCTCAAGGCTGGTGCGTCGCTACAGGGCAAGACCAATCTGGACCAGTTTGCGTGCGGCTTGAACGGCACCCGGTCCCCGTATGGCGCGGTGCCGAATGCCTTTGATCCAGCCTATGTGTCCGGCGGCTCCAGCTCCGGCTCGGCCTATGTGGTGGCCACGGGGCAGGTGGATTTCGCTCTGGGTACCGACACTGCTGGCTCGGGCCGGGTGCCGGCTGGGCTGAACAATATTGTTGGCATCAAGCCGTCCAAGGGCTTGATCAGCACGCGCGGACTGGTGCCGGCCGCGCAGAGCGTCGATTGCGTGTCCATCTTTGCCCGCACTGTGGCCACCGCCGCCAGCGTGCTGCAAGCCGCTATCGGCTACGACCCGCTGGACCCGTATTCGCGCGCGCTGAACCTCGCAAGCCAGGCTTTGCCGGCGCAGTTCCGCTTTGGTGTGCCGTCTGAGTTGGCATTCTTCGGTGACAGTCTGGCCGA
Source organism: Rhodoferax sp. OV413 (assembly GCF_900104385.1). Lineage (GTDB taxonomy): Bacteria > Pseudomonadota > Gammaproteobacteria > Burkholderiales > Burkholderiaceae_C > Rhodoferax_B. Next base: position 39,619 of record NZ_FNJA01000013.1, read on the forward strand.
GGCGGCCTTCCAGCAAGCCATCCAGCGGCTGCGCGATATGGGCGGCACGCCCGTTGCCATTGACTACGCCCCGCTGGCCGGCGCTGCGGCGCTGCTGTACGACAGCGCGCTGGTGACAGAGCGTTACGCCGCGGTGCGCAGCTTCTTTGATGCGCATGCCGACCAGGTGGTCGAGCCCGTGCGCAGCATTCTGGCGGCCGGCCGAGGCTATAGCGCGGCCGATGTGTACGAGGCCCAGGTCAAGCTGCGCGCCTACGGCCAGCAGGCCGCTGCCATGTGGAGTGGCATCGACCTGCTGCTGGTGCCCACCGCGCCCACCCACTACACGATTGCGGCCATGCAGGCCGACCCGGTGGTGCTGAACCGCAATCTGGGTGCGTACACCAATTTTGTGAATTTGCTGGACTACGCGGCTATCTCCGTGCCCAGCAGCATCCGGCCCGACGGCTTGCCGTTTGGCATCACCTTGATTGGACCCTGTGGCAGCGACTGGCAGCTGGCCGAGTTGGGCCAGCGCTACCACCATGCGACGGGCCTGCTGCAAGGCGCGCTGGATCTGCCTTTGCCTGCGCCGCAACCCGTGCCGGGCCTGCTCCCCGCGGTGGTGGTGCGCGTGGCCGTGGTCGGCGCCCACCTGTCCGGCATGCCGCTGAACGGCCAGTTGACCGAACGCCAGGCCACCTTGGTCGCCAGCACCACTACTGCATCGGACTACCAGCTGTACGCCTTGCCCGGCACCGTGCCGCCCAAGCCCGGCCTGCTGCGCGTCGCCCCCGGCGCGGGCACGCAGATTGCGGTCGAGGTGTGGGAGATGCCGCTGGCGCACTACGGTTCGTTCGTTGCGCTCATTCCTGCGCCATTGGGTATCGGCAGCTTGACCCTGTCCGATGGCAGCACGGTGCAGGGCTTTATCTGCGAGCCGCAGGCTTTGCACGGGGCTACGGACATCTCGCATTTCGGCGGGTGGCGTGCGTACATGGCCGGTGGCAGCCATGCCGGGTGATTTTTCAGCGAAAGGCGCGGTGATGACGGAGCAGCAAATGGAAACCTATGTCGATGCGGCCGCCACCGCGCTGGGCCTGGCGCTGGGCGATGCGCGCCCTGGCGTGCTGCGCTATTTCGCGCTGGCTGCGGGCATGGCCGAGCTGGTGCAGGCCGTGCCCTTGACGGTGCAGGACGAGTCGCCCATGGCCTTCATCCCCGTTTCGCCAGTTGTGCCCGGAGACGCGCCATGACGCCCACTAAGGCATGGTGGCAGCAGGACGCAACCCGCATGGCCTATGCCGTGGCAGCCCGCGAAGTAACGGCTACGCAGCTGGTACAAGCCTGCCTAAACCGGATTGCGGCCACCGACCGGCGCGTCAACGCCTTCACCGATCTGGTCCAGGAGCGAGCCCTGCAGCGTGCGGCGCAGATCGATGCGGGCCTGGCCGACGGTACCCAGGCCGCATTGCCCTTGCTGGGCGTGCCCTTCGCCGTGAAGAACCTGTTTGACATCGCCGGCCTGCGCACCCTGGCCGGCTCGAAGATCGAGCGCGATAGCGTGCCGGCCACTCAAGACGGCCTGCTGGTGCGGCGCATGGAGGCGGCTGGCGCCATCCTGGTCGGCGCGCTCAACATGGACGAATACGCCTACGGCTTCACCACCGAGAACAGCCACGAAGGCGCTTGCCACAATCCGCACAACCTGGACCTTACGGCCGGCGGCTCCTCGGGCGGAAGTGCTGCCGCTGTGGCAGCTGGCCAGGTGCCTTTGACCCTGGGCTCGGACACCAATGGCTCGATCCGCGTGCCGTCCTCGCTGTGCGGCATTTTTGGCCTGAAGCCTACGTTCGGGCGCTTGCCGCGCACCGGCAGCTTTCCGTTCGTCACCAGCCTGGACCACCTGGGGCCGTTCGCGCGCAGCGTGCGCGACCTCGCACTGGCTTATGACGCGATGCAGGGTTTTGAAGAAAAAGGGCTGCACCGGGATGCAGGATGTGCGCAGCGCGCTACAGAATTTGTAGTGACTGATGTGAACTTGGGCATCCAGGGTCTGCGCATTGGCGTGCTGGGCGGCTATTTCCACGACAACGCCTTGCCCGAGGCCCGCACCGCCGTGGCCAAGGTCGCCCAAGCCTTGGGTGCGCGCGATACGGTCGAGCTGCCTCTCGTCGAAGCCGGCCGCGCCGCGGCTTTTCTGATCACTAATTCAGAGGGCGCGGCCCTGCACCTGGACAACCTGCGCCAGCGGCCTGGCGACTTTGAACCCCTGTCGCGCGACCGCTTTCTGGCCGGCGCGCTGATCCCTGCGGCCTGGGTGGCACGGGCCCAACGGGTGCGCGCCCGGTATGCACGGGCCGCCGCCCAGGTGTTTGAAAAGTACGACCTGCTGCTGGCGCCCGCTACGCCGTGCGCCGCCACGCCCTTGGGCGCAGACCGTTTGAACCTGAATGGCCGCGACCTGCCGTTGCGCCCGAATATGGGTGTGCTGACGCAGCCGATTTCCTGCATCGGCCTGCCGGTCTGCGCGGTGCCGGTGTGGGGCGCGCACCCGGTCTTGCCAATAGGCGTGCAGGTGATTGCTGCGCCCTGGCGCGAAGACCTGGTGCTGCGCGCCGCCGCGGCGTTGGAGGCGGCTGGCGTGTGCCGCGCTCCGGTAGCCAAACTTTGAGGGACCACGATGGACCACGCTATCAATTTGCCCGGAGTGCTGGCCGAGGTGCAGGCCGTGTTCGACCGCTACGAAGATGCCTTGGTGAACAACCGCGTCGAGGTGCTGGACGAACTGTTTTGGCGCAGCCCGCACACCCTGCGCTACGGCGCGACCGAGAACCTCTATGGTTTCGATGCGATCCAGGCCTTCCGCGCTGGGCGCCCGGCCCAAGGCCTGCAGCGCCAGCTGCTGAAGACGGTGATCACCACCTATGGGCAAGACTTCGCTACAGCCAACGTGGAGTTCCAACGCGACGGCAGCAGCCAGACCGGCCGCCAGAGCCAGACCTGGCTGCGCACACCCGAGGGCTGGCGCGTGGTGGCGGCCCACGTCAGCTTGTTGTGATGCCGGTGGTGCGCGCATGAACCCCAAGGTCCAACACGTGGAGGTGCACCGGGTGCTGTGCAGCGGCCCTGGGGATCTGTCGGGTGTGCAGGCCTTGATCACCAGCGGCAGTCTGCACCCAGCGGACATCGTAGCCGTGATGGGCAAGACCGAGGGCAATGGCTGTGTGAATGACTTCACCCGCGACTTCGCCGCCACCAGCTGGTGCCATTTCCTCGGCCCGCATCTGGCTTGCACGCCCGCCGAAGTGGGGCAGCGCGTGGCCCTGGTCATGTCGGGCGGCACCGAAGGGGTGCTGTCGCCGCACTGGACGGTCTTCTCGCGCCGCTGGGTCGATGCGGTGCCGGCCCAAGGCAAGCGCTTGGTGGTGGGTGTCGCCCATACGCGCGACTTCCTGCCCGAGGAGATAGGCCGTGCCGCCCAGATCGCGTGCACGGCCACGGCGGTGCGGCAGGCCATGCAGGACGCCGGCATATACGACGCGGCCGACGTGCATTTTGTGCAGATCAAATGCCCGTTGCTGACCTCGGCCAAGGTCAATGCCGCCTTGCAGCGCGGCGCCCAGACGGTCACGCAGGACAGCTACGAGTCCATGGCGTACTCGCGTGGCGCTTCGGCCCTGGCCGTGGCCGTGGCATTGGGTGAAGTGCCACCGCAGGCTGATGCCGCAGCCGCGCTGCTGAATGATTGGTCGCTGTATTCAGCCCGAGCCTCCGCCTCGGCAGGTATCGAGCTGGAGGGCAATGTGGTGATCGTGCTGGGCGAGGCCGAAGGCGCACTGTCGCCCTACCGCATCGCCCACACGGTGATGCGCGATGCGGTGGATGCCGCCAGCGTGCGCCAACTGCTGCGCAGCGCCTTCGGCATGGAGGGTGATGGTGCATCGGCCTTGCCCGGCCTGGTGAATCTGCTGGCCAAGGCCGAGGCTAGCCCGGATGGCCTGGTGCGCGGCCTGCGCCACACCATGTTGAACGACTCCGACATCAATGCCACACGCCATGCCCGCGCCGCCGTGGGCGCGGTGCTGGCATCGCTGGTGGGCAGCACCGCGCTGTATGTGTCTGGCGGGGCCGAGCACCAGGGGCCTGCTGGCGGTGGGCCGGTGGCGGCCATCGTGCGGGTGGGTGGGGCTTGAGCATGGCTGAATCCGCAGGCATGCATTTTGCGTCCCATCTTGTATCCAAGTTGGAATATCGTCTTACGCACTATTTTGGTAACCACTCTTCTGGAGAAACGTATGAGCTCTGACAGCCTGAATCGCCGCAAGTCCCTCCAAACGCTGGCCGCCCTGACGGCTGCGGGCACCCTGGGTAGCTGGGCGCCACGTGCACTGGCCCAAAAGCCGCTCACCGTGGGCGTGATCTACGTCGGCCCGCGCGACGACTACGGCTACAACCAAGCGCATGCGCAAACCGCGGCCGAAATCAAGAAGCTGCCCGGTGTGAAGGTGGTGGAAGAAGAGAACGTACCCGAGACCTCGGCCGTGCAAAAAACCATGACCGGGATGATTGCCCAGGATGGTGCGAGCCTGCTGTTCCCTACCTCGTTCGGTTACTTCGACCCGCACATCCTGGCACTGGCGCCCAAGTACCCCGATGTGCGCTTCTCGCATTGCGGCGGTATGTGGACCGAAAAGAACCCCAAGAACGTGGGCAGCTTCTTCGGCTACATCGACGAATGCCAGTTCCTGAACGGCGTGATCGCCGGCCATATGAGCAAGAGCGGCAAGATCGCCTTCGTGGCGGCCAAACCGATTCCGCAGGTGCTGCGCAACATCAACGCCTTTACGCTGGGGGCACGCTCCGTCAAGCCCGGCATCACCTGCAGCGTGATCTTCACCGGCGATTGGTCGATGGCGGTGAAAGAAGCCGAGGCCACCAACAGCCTGGCCGACCAGGGCTGCGACGTGTTCACCATGCATGTGGACGGCCCCAAGGTGATCGTCGAGACCGCCGCCAAGCGCGGCAAGATGGTCTGCGGCTACCACGCCAGCCAGGCCAAGCTGGCACCCAATGCCTACCTCACCGGCGCCGAATGGAACTGGTTCACCGCCTACAAAACCGCCATCGACGCGGCCCAGGCGGGAAAGCCGCACCCCAACTTCCTGCGCGGCGGTCTGAAAGAGGGCTACGTGAAGATGTCGCCCTACGGCAGCATGGTTACCGACGCGGCGAAGAAGCAGGCCGATGGCATCAAGGCGCAGATGGTGGCTGGCAGCTTCGACATCTTCAAAGGCCCGCTGAAGGACAACAAGGGCGCTACCGTGATTGCGGCCGGCAAGGTGCTCAAGCAGACCGATCCGGTTTTGGAAGGAATGAACTACCTGGTGGAAGGCGTGCAAGGCAGTTTCTAAACCCCGCCCACAGGAGCTCGCATGCACTCCACTGCCAAAGACATCCTGCTGCCGGTCACGGCGATCCTGCTGGCGCTGCTGCTGTTCGGCGTCTTCGTCTGGTTCGCGGGCGTCAACCCGGTGGACATGTGGTTGACGCTGTTCAAGGGCGCGTTCGGCGACTGGTTCTCCTGGCAGAACACGCTGCAGCGCTCGGCGCCGCTGATGCTCACCGCCCTGTGCGTGGCGCTGCCGGCGCGCGCTGGCCTGATCATCATCGGAGGCGAGGGGGCTTTGGTGTTGGGCGGCCTGGCCTGTGCCGCGGTGGGCACGCTGCTACCGCTGCCGGCGAATCTGCTGGGCACCGTGATCGCCTGCGCCGCTGGCGCCTTGGCCGGGGCGCTGTGGATCATGCTGGCGGGCTGGCTGCGCCAGGCGCGCGGTATCAATGAGACCATCAGCAGCCTCTTGCTGGCCTATGTGGCGATCGGCATCTTCAAGCACCTGGTCGAGGGCGCGCTGCGCGACCCGGCCAGCCTGAACAAGCCGGCCACGCACAGCCTGGCCGAGGGCTTGCTGATCACCGGCATTGCCGGTTCGGACGTGCACTGGGGGCTGGTGCTGGGTGTGCTGGCCTGCGTGGCGCTGGGGCTGTGGCTGCGCTGGACGGCCTCCGGCTTTTCGATTCGTGTGGTTGGCGGCAACCCGCGGGCCGCGCAACTGGTGGGCTTGCCTGCCACGCAACTGATCTTGACGGCCTGCGCCCTCGGTGGCGCCAGTGCCGGCCTGGCCGGCGCGGTGGAAGTGGCCGCCGTGCACACCAATGCGAATGCCGCGCTGATCGCCGGCTATGGCTATGCCGGCATCCTGGTGTCCTTCATCGCCCGGCATAACCCGGTCGCCATCGTGCCGGTGGCCATTTTGTTCGGCGGCTTTGGTGCGGCGGGCAGCCTGCTGCAGCGTCGCCTCGGTTTGCCCGATGCGTCCGTGATGGTGTTGCAGGGCATTGCCTTCGTGCTGATCCTGGCCAGCGAAGCGCTGCGCGATGTGGACTGGAAGCTGCTGTTTTCCAAGATGCGTAAACCGGCGATTGCTGGCGTGGAGGCAACATGACCGCTGACCAATGGGTGGCGTTATTCGCTGGGATTGTGGGGGGCGCTTTACGCGTTGGAACGCCCTTCCTATTCGTCAGCCTCGGTGAGTGTTTGACAGAAAAATCTGGCCGTATCAACCTGGGTCTGGAAGGCGTTCTCGTGCTGTCGGCCATGAGCGCCTTCGGCGGCGCCTACCTCACCGGATCACCCTGGCTGGGCGTGCTGGCCGGTGCCTGCGCCGGGGCCTTGCTGGCCGCCTTGCACGGCGTGCTGTGCTCACTGCCGCGGGTGAACGACGTGGCCACCGGCATCGCGCTGATGCTGCTCGGCACCGGCCTGGCGTTCTACCTGGGCAAGCCGCTGATCCAGCCGCAGGCCCCGCAGATTCCGGCCATTCCCCTCGGCGGCTGGAGCGGCTCCAGCGTGTTGCAGTCGGCCTTGCAGATCAATGCGCTGCTGCCCATCGGCATCGCGCTGGCGGTGGGGCTGTGGTGGGCTTTCGCCCGCACCCGTTGGGGGCTGCTGGTGCGACTGGCGGGCGACTCGGCGAATGCCACGCGGGCGCTGGGCTATTCGGTGTCCGGCATCCGCATTGCGGCCACGGCCGCCGGCGGATTCATGGCGGGTTTGGGCGGTGCGTCGCTGACCCTGTTCTACCCCGGCAGCTGGAACGAAGGTATCTCCAGCGGCCAAGGCCTGATCGCGGTGGCTCTGGTGATTTTTGCGCGCTGGAGCCCGCTGCGTTGCGTGGGTGCCGCCATGCTGTTCGGCGGTGCCGGCGCCATCGGTCCGGCGATGCAGTCGGTCGGCATAGGCTGGGGCTACCACCTGTTCAATACCGTGCCCTATGTGCTGACTTTGGTGATTCTGGTTTTCACCTGCAAGCCCGGCAGCGTGGCTGTCGGCAGCCCGGGCGAGCTGTCTTCTACAAGGTAAATCTTATGGCCTATGTTGCTGCGAATCCCTACGCCTGGCCCTACAACGGCCAGCTGCGCCCCGACAACACGGCGCTGATCGTCATCGACATGCAAACCGACTTCTGCGGCGTCGGCGGCTATGTGGATGTGATGGGCTACGACATCAGCCTGACCCGCGCGCCGATTGCGCCGATAGCCTATGTGCTGGCGCGGCTGCGCCCCTTGGGCTACCACATCATCCATACCCGTGAAGGTCATAGACCCGACCTCTCAGACCTGCCGGCCAACAAACGCTGGCGTTCGCGGCAGATCGGCGCTGATGGCGTCGGCATTGGCGACGTCGGCCCCTGCGGGCGCATCCTGGTGCGCGGCGAGCCGGGCTGGGAAATCATTCCCGAGCTGGTGCCGTTCCCGGGCGAGGTCATCATCGACAAGCCCGGCAAGGGCTCGTTCTACGCCACAGACCTGGACATGGTGCTGCGCCAGCGCGGCGTGCAAAACATCATCCTGGCCGGCATCACCACCGATGTCTGCGTGCACACCACCATGCGCGATGCCAACGACCGCGGCTACGAATGCCTGCTGCTGTCCGACTGCACCGCGGCCACCGACCCGGCGAACCACCAGGCGGCGCTGAATATGGTGACCATGCAGGGCGGCGTCTTCGGTGCGCACGCGCCATCGGGCGCGCTGCTCGACGTTGTCTAACCCAAGGAATGCCATGGCCCCAGACTCCACCCCCATTGGCGCGCTTCCCGCAGGCACCGGCGCGCTGGCGCTGGAAACCTATCTGCTGACCAAGCGCTTCGGCAGCTTCACCGCGATGGACAGTGTCTCGATGCGCGTGGAGCCCGGCACCGTGCATGCCTTGCTGGGCGAGAACGGCGCCGGCAAGAGCACGCTGGTCAAGTGCGTGGCCGGCTTCCAGCGCGCGGAGGAGGGCAGCATCATGCTCGACGGACGCGAGCAGCTGATCGCCAACCCCATCGTCGCGCGCACCCTGGGCATCGGCATGGTCTACCAGCACTTCACCCTGGCGCCGGGCATGACGGTGGCCGAGAACCTGCTGCTGGCCGGCGGCACCCTGCCGGCGGTGATCGACTGGACGGCTAAGCGCGCCGAGCTGAAAGCCTTCCTGGCCACCACGCCATTCAGCCTGGACCTGGACGCACGCCCGGCCGAGCTGGCCGCCGGTGAAAAGCAGAAGCTGGAGTTGCTGAAGCAGCTGTACCTGAAGCCGCGCCTGCTGATCCTGGACGAACCTACTTCGGTGCTGACGCCGCAAGAGGCCGACGAGGTACTGGGCCATGTGCGCGCCTTCGCCCAGAGCGGTCAGTGCAGCGTGCTGATCATCACCCACAAGTTCCGCGAGGTACTGGCCTATGCCGATGGCGTGACGGTGCTGCGCCGCGGCAAGGCGGTGCACCACGGCCGCGTCGCCGGCACCGCGCCGCAGCGGCTGACGCAAACCCTGGCGCAGGCGATGATGGGCGAAAGTTTAGAGCCGAATAGTGCTCTGGCGCAGGAAGCACCTGCGCAACGTGCTACACAAAGTGCAGCAAACGACGGCCCCATCGCTTTGCAGGTAGACGGCCTGAAAGCCCAGGGCGACCGCGGCACCCTGGCGCTGCACGGCCTGAGCTTGGCGGTGCGCAAGGGCGAGGTGCTGGGCGTGGCCGGGGTTTCGGGCAACGGCCAGCGCGAGCTGGTCGAGGCGCTGGTGGGCCAGCGGGCACGCCTGGGCGGCCGGGTGCAGGTGATGGGCGAAGACTACGCGGCGCGGCGCGCAGACAACCACCGCCTGAAGGTGCGCAGCCTGCCGGAAGAGCCGCTGCGCAACGCCTGCGTCGGCGATCTGTCGGTAGCCGAGAACATGGCGCTGCGCGACTTTGACCAGCCGCCGTTGAACGTCGGCGGGCTGCTGCGCTTTTCCACCTGGCGCAACCGGGCACGCGACTGGATCAAGGAATACGGCGTGAAGACGCAGGGCGAGGGCGCGCCGATACGCAGCCTGTCCGGCGGCAATGTGCAGCGCGCGGTGTTGGCGCGCGAGCTGGCCGGCGACATCAATGTGCTGATCGCCGCCAACCCGGTGTTCGGCCTGGACTTTGCCGCCGTGGCCGAAATCCACAGCCGCATCCTCGGCGTGCGGGATCGCGGCGGCGCGGTGCTGCTGATCAGCGAAGACCTGGACGAACTGCTGGAGTTGGCCGACCGCATCGTGGTGATGAGCGAAGGCCGCATCGTGTTTGAAACCCCCGCCGCCACCGCCGAGCGCCACGTACTCGGTGCCCACATGGGCGGTGGGCATGACGACCACAAGGAGGCCGCATGAGCCTGAATATCTCCGCGCTGCCGTTCGACTACCCGCTGGATGTGGCCCGTGCCGCCCTGGTCATCATCGACATGCAGCGCGACTTCATCGAACCCGGCGGCTTTGGCGAGACCCTGGGCAACAACGTGGCCTTGCTGGAGGCCATCGTGCCGGCCAGCCAGGCGATGCTGGCGGCCTGGCGCCAGGCCGGTGGCCTGGTGGTGCACACCCGTGAGGCGCACAAGCCGGATCTGTCCGACTGCCCGCCGGCTAAGCTGAACCGCGGCAACCCGGCGCTGCGCATCGGCGATGTAGGGAATATGGGCCGCATCCTGATCGCGGGCGAACCGGGCAACCAGATCATCGATGCACTGGCGCCGGTGGATGGCGAGATCGTCATCGACAAGCCCGGCAAGGGCGCGTTTTACGCCACCGGCTTGCACGAGATGCTGCAAGAGCACGGCATCCAGCAGCTGTTGTTTATGGGAGTGACCACCGAGGTCTGCGTGCAGACCAGCATGCGCGAGGCCAATGACCGCGGCTACGACGGTCTGCTGCTGGAGGACTGCACCGAGAGCTACTTTCCGCAGTTCAAGGCCGCCACGCTGGAGATGGTGCGGGCCCAGGGCGGCATCGTTGGATGGACGGCGCCGTCCACGGTGGTGCTGCAGGCATTGGCCTCGCTGTGAGCCCGCTGCATTGCAGCTGCTAAAGTTTGCCCTGTGCACTCCTTGACCCCATCCCCCATATCCCCTGTAGAACCCGCCGTATACCGCTCGCGCGCCGAAGAGGTGTACGCCCAGCTGAAGCGCGACGTTGCCGAGTTCAAGCTCGTGCCCGGCGACCGCTTTACCGAAAACGAGATCAGCGAGCGCCTGGGCGTGTCGCGCACCCCCGTGCGCCAGGCGCTGACCCGGCTGCAGCAAGAGGGCTATGTGGAGGTGCTGTTCCGCAGCGGCTGGCGTGTGCTGCCGTTCGACTTTGACCAGTTCGAGCAGCTGTACGACCTGCGCATGGTGCTGGAAACCACCGCCGCCCACCGCCTATGCGAATGTGGCGCGGGTGCGGCAGCGCCGCATATCCAGATCGACCACCGCTTGCTCGACGAGCTGCTCGCCATTTGGTTGGTGCCTGTGGCCCAGCGCAGCACCGACACCTTGCAGGTTGCGCAGTGGGACGAGGAATTCCATTGCGCCCTGGTGCGGGCTGCCGGCAATACCGAGATGGCCCGCGTGCACAGCGACGTCACCGAGCGCATCCGCATCATCCGCCGGCTGGATTTCACCAAGCAGGCGCGCATCACCGCCACCTACGACGAGCACGCGAAGATTCTGAAAGCCATCCGCAGCCGGCGCGGTGACCAGGCGGCGATGCTGCTGCGTGCCCACATCCAGGCCAGCCAGGCCGAGGTGCGCAAGATCACGCTGCACCAGGTGCACGTGGCCCGGCAGGTGGGCCAAAGCCCGGCGACCTAAGTCGTCGGCGAACGCAACTCGCGGCGCAGGATCTTGCCCACGTTGGACTTGGGCAGCTCTTTGCGGAACTCTATGGACTTGGGTAGCTTGTAGCCGGTGAGCTGCTGTTTGCAGAACAGCATCACATCGGCCTCGGTGAGGGCCGGGTCGCGCTTGACCACAAACACCTTGATGGCCTCGCCCTGTTTTTCGTCGGGCACGCCGATGGCCGCGCATTCGACTACGCCGGGGCAAAGCGAAATCACGTTTTCCAGCTCGTTCGGGAACACGTTGAAGCCGCTGACCAGGATCATGTCCTTCTTGCGGTCGACGATGCGGGTGTAGCCGCGCTCGTCCATCATGCCGATGTCGCCGGTGCGCAGATAGCCGTCGGCGGTGAACGAGCGGGCGGTTTCCTCCGGCTGGTTGTAGTAGCCCACGGTGACGTTCGGGCCTTTGATGCAGATCTCGCCGGCTGCTCCCAGGGGCAGGTCGGTGCCGTCGTCGTCCTTGATCGCCAGAGTTATGCTGGGCAGGGGCAGGCCGATGGTGCCGCTGAAGGTCTTGGCCAGTACCGGGTTGTTGGTGCCGATGGCACAGGTTTCGCTCATGCCCCAACCTTCGACCATGGGGCAACCGGTGGCTTCCAGCCAGCGCTGGGCCGTGCCCTCCGAGGCCGCCATGCCGCCGGCCTGCGACACGTAGAGCTGCGAGAAATCGATGGTCTTGAAGTCCGGCTGCAGCAGCAGGGCGTTGAACAAGGTGTTGACCGCCGGCAGCAGATGGAAGGGGCGCTTTTTGAGCGTAGCGATGAACTTGCTGAAGTCGCGCGGATTCGGGATCAGCGTCATGTGCGAGCCCAGGCGTATGCCCATCAGGCACAGGGTCAGCGCGAAGATGTGGTACAGCGGCAGGGCGGCAATGCAGTTGACCTTGTGCGGATCGCCGACCCGCGCCAGCGCCGGCTTGAACCAGGCTTCGGCCTGCAGCACGGCGGCCACGATGTTGCGGTGCGTGAGGATCGCGCCCTTGGACAGGCCGGTGGTGCCGCCGGTGTACTGCAGAAAGGCCACCGAATCCAGCGTGCTGGCGGTGCGTTGCAACTGGCGACCGCGGCCGTCGGCCAGGGCGGCGTTGAAGTGGGTGATCTTCAGCCGGGCGCTGCCGCCCAGGTTGAAGGCGGGCACCATCTTCTTCACGTGGCGGACCATGAAGTTGACCACCGTGCCAAAGACTGCGCCCAGCAGGTCGCCCATGCTGGCCAGCACCACATGCTGGATCTGGGTGCGGTCTACCACTTCTTCCAGGGTGCGGGCAAAGTTCTCCAGGATCACGATGGCGGTGGCGCCCGAGTCCTTCAGCTGGTGCTCCAGCTCGCGCGGGGTGTACAGCGGATTCACGTTCACGCAGGTATAGCCGGCGCGCAGCACGGCGGCCATGGTGACGGCAAACTGCGGGATGTTCGGCAGCATGATGGCGACCCGGGCACCGGGAGCCAAGCCCTGGGCCTGCAGCCAGGCGCCGAGCGCGGTGGACAGCTGGTCGAGCTCGCGATAGGACATCCAGCGCTCCATGCAGACCGAGAACGGGTTGTCGGCGTGCTTGGCGAACGACTCGTCCAGCAGCTGCGTCAAGGAGCCATAGGCATTGACATCGATCTCGTGCGCTACGTCGGCGGGGTAGTTCTTCAGCCAGGGTTTGTCCATGCGGTGTCTCCGTCGGTTGTCAGTTGGGGCCATTCTGGGAGGGGAGTGTCAGCAGGTGTTACCGGGCAAGCCCCTAGGGCCAGCAGGCTGCGGTCGCTTGGGGGACATAGTTGGCAGGCTGAGACCACTGAGACAATAGGGCGATGGAACACCCGCACGACACCGACCAGCGCCTGACTGCGCTGGAGATCAAGGCCAGCTTCAGCGAAGACCTGCTGGAGCAGCTGGAACAGATCATCATCCGCCAGCAACAACAGATCGACTTGCTGCTGCGCCAAGTGGCCCGACTGGACCAGCCTTCTACCGACGGCGGCCTGGGTGCGCCGCGCAGCCTGCGCGACGAGCTGCCACCGCATTATTGAACCTACATAAGAAAAAGGCCGCAAGCGCAGGTATTGATTGCGCAAGCAGCTCTTTATTTGATAGCGAAATGCAAAAGGCGGATGCTTCGGTCCGCCTTTTGCCCGGTGCCGCTTACTTGCCCCAGATCGCCTTGTACTGGGCGCGGTAGCCGTTGTCGGGGTCGAAGATGTTCTTCGGGCCGCCGTCCTTGCCCACGTTCTCCGGCGTCACCAGATGCACCTTGGGCGAGTAGCCCGACCAGGCGACCTTGGCCATCGCGCGGTTCAGTTCGTCCACCAGCTGCCAGCCTTGCATGTTCAGTGGCTCGGGAACGGTACCGGCCTGGTAGCGCTTGGTGCGGATGCGCTGGTAGGCGGCCTCGGAGCCATCGCCGGCCGACACGGCCTTGGGCGCGCCGTCGCCCTTCTTGCCGCCGGCTTGCAGCGTCGGCCCCATGAAGTCGAAGTACAGGTCGTTGATGGCCAGCGAATGCGTCCACTTGTCGCCAAAGCGCTGCAGCAGCGAGGTGGTCAGCTGGGGCATGCGGGTCGAGCTCTCAGAAATCGGGCTGTCTTCAAAGCTCAGCACCGTGCAGCCGCCGCACTTCTTGATCACCGCTTCCATGGCGCGGGCCTTGAACAGCGCAATCGCGTACTGCGAGTCGGTGAAGATCACCACGCCGGCCTTGCCACCCGAGTCGGCCACCACCCAGGAGGCGGCGGTTTCGGATACGTCGGCGGGCAGGGTGGTCACGTTGGCAAACAGGCCTGCGGCCGGGTTGGGGCCGGGTTGCTCGCCCGAATGCCAGCCGACCAGCGGAATGCCTGCCTTGGCCGCGGCTTCGAAAGCCACCTTCTGCTCAGAGGTATCAAAGCCGCCGACCACGATACCCGCCGGCTTGAGCGCCAGCGCCTGGTTCAGCGCGGCGGTGCGGCCGCTGACCGAGCCCTGGCCGTCGATGACGCGCACCGTCCAGCCGATCACCTTGCCGGCTTCTTCCACGCCCTGCGAGGTGCCGAGGTGGCCGCCGTTCTTCAGGTCGCCAGCGACATAGACGATGGTTTTGCCCACGGCGGCTTTGGGGCCGGTGGTGGGGCCATCCCATTTGTCGGCCGGCGCGGTGGCCACGGTCACGCGCTTTTTAGCGGCGTCCAGAAAGTCGTCGGCCAGCACGTGGCCCGCTACGCCAAAGGCGGCTGCGGCCAGCACGATGGCGCGCAGTGGAAAGGAAAATTTAGCCATTTTTTTGTCTCCTGATAATTTAGTTGGAATGGACTTTGAGAGGTGCACCGTCGGGTGACGGCGCGGCGGGAGCAACCGCCATATGCAGCTCGGCAATACGGCGTTTGATGGATTGGCCACGCTTGCGCTGTGCGTAGCCGGCGATACCGATGGAGACCAGCAAGGTCAGTCCATTGAACAGCGGTTCGACGAAGAAGGCGCCGCCAAATTGCTGGATGCCGGAGATGCCTACCGCCAGAATCGCCACGCCCACCAGGCTGCCCCAGACGTTAACGCGACCGGGCCGGATGGTGGTCGAGCCCAGGAAGGCGCCGACCAGGGCTGGCAGCAAGAACTCCAGACCCACGCCGGCCTGGCCGATCTGCAGGCGCGATGCCAGCACCACACCGGCAAAGGCCGACAAGGTGCCCGAGGCGACGAAGGCGCCCATCACGCATTTCTCCAGCGCAATACCGTTCAGCACGGCCGCCTTGGGGTTGGAGCCGATCACATACAGCGCCCGGCCAATGGGGGTGTGCTCACTCACCAGCCACAGCACCACCGCAATCGCCAGCACGTAGAAGGCGGTGATGGGCAGGCCCAGGAAGTCCGATCCTGCTATGTTCAAGAAGCCATCCGGCAGCTCGCCCAGCACCTGGCGGCCACCGCTGTGCCACAGCGCGACCGCGTACAGCACGGTACCGGTGCCCAGGGTGGCGATGAAGGAGTCGATCTGCGCCTGCTCCACCAGAATGCCGTTCAGCAGGCCGAACAGCGCGCCGCACAGCAACACCACCAGCACCGCGGCCGGCCAGGGCAGGCCGAACTTGGTCTGCAGGCTGATCGCCAGGATGTGCCACAGCACGATGCCGTAGCCCACGGTCAGGTCGATCTTGCCGGTCATCATCGGGATGGTGGCGGCCAGCGCCAGGATGGCGATCACCGACTTGTCGCTGAGGATGGAGCGCAGGTTGAACAGTGTCGGAAAGCTGTCGGGCAGCAGCACTGAGAACAGCAGGATCAGGCCCAGCGTCAGCGCGGGCAGGCCGTAGACGGGAATCAGCTGGCTGATGCCGGCCAGCAAGCCTCTCTGCTGGTTGTCGAAAGATGGGTCCGGCTCTAGCGCCGTGGCTTTGATGGAACTGCTCATGGTGTGTTTGTCTCCGTTAACTTGTTTGTTGTGTTTTGCTGGCCCGATGCCGCGACCAGCAGGCCGGCTACGCTGAGAGCATCGCCGCTGAGTTCGGTGGCGACCTGGCCGTCGCGGAACACCAGGGCGCGGGTGCAGACGTTGGCCACCTCTTCGAAGTCGGTGGACACCACCAGCACGCAGACGCCGGCATTCGCCTGCTCGCGCAGGATGTCGTAGATCTGGCGCTTGGCGCCCACGTCCACGCCGGCGGTGGGCTCCTCCAAAATCAAGAGCGGCAACTGCAGGTTGATCCAGCGCGCCAGCACCACTTTTTGCTGGTTGCCGCCGCTGAGGTTCTGCACATCGGCCTGGGGCGCGGGCGGGTTCACGTCAAACTGCTTGATCAGCGCGCGGGCCTGCTTCTCCTCGGTGGTGCGACGCAAGCGGGCCAGCAGCGAGCCCAGCACCAGGGCTGGATTGGGGAACAGGTTCTCCTGCACGCTCAGGTTCGCACCCAGGTTTTCTTCCAGCCGGTCCGCCGCCACCAGGCCCACGCCCAGCGCAATCGCATGCGCGGGGTTGCGCGGCGCGATGGCCTTGCCACCTAGCAGCATGCGACCTTGCGACACCTCGGCCAGGCCGAAAAGCGCGCGGCTGATGGCCTCGTGGCCGGCGCCGCGCAGGCCGATCAGGCCCAGCACCTCGCCCTTGCGCGCATCCAGGCTCACCGGGCCTGCGTTGGCCGAATACACCTGGTCCAGCTGCAGCACCACCTCGCGGCTGCGCGCATCGGCCTTGGCCAGAGTGCCGGAAAATTTGCGGCCCACGATCAGCTCCACCAGCTCGGTATCGGTGGTCTCGGCCGTGGTGCGGGTACCGACCAGCTTGCCGTCGCGCATTACCGCGGCACGGTCGGAGATGTCCATGATCTCGTCGAGCCGGTGTGACACGTAAATCATCGCCACGCCCTGGCTTTTCAGCTGGCGCAGCAGCTCGAACATGCGCTGCACATCGGCCATCGGCAGGCTGGCCGTGGGCTCGTCCAGCACCAGCACCTTAGCCTGGGTGTCCAGTGCGCGGCCGATGGCCAGTAACGACTTCTCGGCGCGGGTCAGGGTGAAGACGCGTCGCCGCGGGTCGATGTCGCAGCCTACATGGCTTAACACGCGGGCGGCATTCACCTCGGCCTGCTTCCAGTCGATAAAGCCGCGGCGCTTGGGGAAGCCCATGCCCAGGGCCACGTTCTCGGCCACCGTCATCCATTCCACCAGGCCCAGGTCCTGGTGGATGAAGGCGATGCCTTGCTTGTCCTTGGGCCGGGCGCGCCACACGGATTCGGCCTCGCCCTGCAGCGTGATGCTGCCCACGTCTTGCGCATACACCCCGGCCAGGATCTTGATCAGCGTGGACTTGCCCGCGCCGTTCTCGCCCAGCAGCGCCAGGATCTCGCCCTGGAACAGGTCTATGGACACGCCATCCACCGCCTGGGTGCCGCCGAAGCGCTTGCCCAGGTTCTGGATGCTGACAACCGGCGCGTTCACAGGATCACCACCCGCGACACATCGGGTTCGCGCTGGGTGGCGATGAAGCGCTCGAACTTCAGCGTCTCCATGTTGAAGTAGCCCAGCTTGTCGTTGTCCTGGCTCACGAAGGCCAGCGGCTTGGTCGGGTGGTAGCTGAGTGCGATGGCACGGGCCTCCATGGGGATGTGGGCCAGCTCCTTCAGAGTGACTGGGTCCACCACGCTCAGCGAGCGCTCGCCGTAGTTGGTCACCACGATGCGGCCATCGCGGTACAGGTACAAACGGGTCGCATCGTCGCGGCTCGGTGCGGTGCGCAGCACCTGCATGGTCGCGGTGTCGATGGCGGCCAGGGTGTTGCTCCAGCGGCAGGTGACGAACAAGGTTTTTTCGTCTTCGCTCAGTGCATAGCCTTCGGGCTTGTCGCCGGGCGCGCAGGCCTGTGGGGCAAAGGTCGCGTCATAGGGTTTGATCTTGGTCACGGTGTGCGACAGCAGGTTCATCGCATACGCGGTTTGCCCGTCGCGGCTTAGCGCGAACAGGTGCGACTTGATGCCGCCGGTGGGCACGGCGCGGCGGGGTGCGGTGTCGGTGGCGGGGTGGTCCATCACCACCAGCTGGGCGCGGTCTTCGCTCAGCGCGTAGAGCCGATCTTGGTCGTCGATCTGCATGCCGTGCAGGCGGTTGAACGGCGCGATGTCGATGGTGCGCGCCAGGCGTTTTTCGGCGATGTCGATCTGGAAGATGCTGGTGCCGCCATGGCCCAGATGGCCCGAGGTCTCCACGCCGTAATGGCCTATGTAGGCATAGCGCTGCGCCGCGTCCACCACAAATTCATGCGGAAACTCAGGTAGCTGCACGCTGTGCAAGCGTGTGCCGCTATCAATATCGTAGTAACTGAAGCAGTGGCTGCATTTTTCTACCAGCAGCAGGATTTCTTTGGACATGGTTTTCAGTTTCCTCGGGTGTGGAGGGTGATGCGGTACAGCGAGGTACTGGCCGCGATGAAGAGCTGGTTGCCTTGCGGGCCACCAAAGCACAGGTTGCCAATCTTTTCCGGCACCGCAATCTTGCCCAACTGCGTGCCGTCCGGGTGGTAGACCTGCACGCTGTCTTCGCTGCTGGTGTAGATCCAGCCCTGGGTGTCCAGGCGAAAGCCATCCGACAGGCCAGGGCTGACTACGGCGAAGACACGTGGGTTGTGCAAACTGTTGTCGGCCGCCACATTGAACACGGCAATGTGGTGGTGGCCCTGGCCTGCAGGCGCCAGAGCGGCGGAGGTGTCGGACACGTACAGCAGCGATTCATCGGGCGAGAACGCCAGGCCGTTCGGTTCCTGCACCCAGGCGCTGGCGGCGGTCAGTACCCCGGTGGCCGGGTTGAAGCAGAACACATGGTTCGCGGCCTGCTCCGGCACCGCTTTGTGCCCTTCGCGGTCGCTCAGGATGCCGTAGGGCGGGTCGCTGAACCAGATCGTGCCGTCGCGCTTGACGACGATGTCGTTGGGCGAATTCAGGCGCTTGCCCTGGTAGCGGTCGACCACCATCGTGTCTGGCGTATCCGCCTGGATGCGCCTATCGCGTAGTGGCGTGCGCACAATCGCACGCTGACCGTGCGAGCAGTGCAGCAGGTCGCCATTCAGGTCCCGCGTGTGGCCGTTGGTGAACTCCACGCCATCGCGCCACACCGACATGCCGTCGGCGGCGGACCAGCGCAGCATGCGGTTGTTGGGGATGTCGCTCCACAGCACAGAGTCGTCCTCGCGCAGCCACACCGGGCCTTCGCTCCAGATGGCGCCGGTACACAGCTTTTCCAGCCGGGCGTCCTGCACCACGGGCGCGAGTCGGGGGTCGAAGATTTCGATCATGGTCAAGCCCCGCCTATGCGCCGGTATAAGCCGTTTTCACCGTAGTGAAGAACTCCTGCGCATACCGCCCCTGCTCGCGCGAACCGTAGCTGGAGCCCTTGCGCCCACCAAACGGCACGTGGTAGTC
>NZ_FNJA01000022.1 GCF_900104385.1 Rhodoferax sp. OV413
GGGGTGATCGGCGTCCAAACGGGACCCCCATCTGCGATGGGGTTACAACAGCCTCCGGTTTCATCGGAGGCTTTTTATTTGGATGCTTATTGTGGAAACAATTCTGAAGATAAGACGGCTGGCCCATGTTCAGGGCAAGACGATCAAGGCGATCTGCCGGGAGCTTGGTATATCGCGGAAAGTGGTGCGGAAGGTTCTGCGCAGCGATGAGACGGAGTTCAAATACGAGCGGACCCGTCAACCTCAGCCGAAGCTCGGCCCCTGGCGCGATCAGCTCGATGGAATGCTGCTCGCCAATGCGGCCAAATCCTCTCGCGAACGGCTGACACTGATCCGGATATTCGAGGACTTGCGCGACCTCGGCTACGCGGGCGGTTACGACACAGTCCGGCGCTACGCCCGAACCTGGGCGAAGGAACGCGGCTCGGTTACGGCGGAAGCGTAAGCGGCAAGCTGAGACCGTTCAGCGCGTGTAATTCCACGGCATGAGTGCATCGAGATCGCTGCTGGGCCAACCATTGGCTATGCGCTCGAGTGTCTGGGTGAGCCAGGCCTGCGGATCGACATTGTTCATTTTCGCTGTTTGAAGGAGCGTGGCGATTGTTGCCCAGGTCCTTCCACCGCCATCGCTGCCGGCGAAGAGGCTATTCTTTCTGGTAATTGTCTGGGGCCGGATTGCACGCTCGACTATGTTGTTGTCGAGCTCGATGCGGCCGTCGGTGAGAAAGCGCTCGAAGATGGAGCGACGCGAGGTGGCATAGCGGATCGCCTCGGCCAGCTTCGACTTGCCAGAGATCCGCGGTAGGGTCTTCTGCCAGAGGGCGAAGAGCTCCGTGACAACCGCAGCAGATGTCGCCTGGCGCGCGGCGACACGGGCGTCAGGGCTTTGGCCGCGGGCGGTTTCTTCCACCTGCCAGAGCTTCGCCATCAGTTTCACCGTCTCGGTGGCGATCCTGGAGCTGTCTGAAGCGTGGAGCTCGTAGAACTTGCGCCTGCTATGGGACCAGCAGTAGGCCAGCATCACGCCGTCATTGCCTCCGTCAGATCTGGCAAGCTTGTTATAGGCACCATGTCCGTCAACCTGCAGAATACCGCGATAGCCATTCAGATGCCGGGCGACCCGATCGCCAGCACGGCTATCTTCGAAGCGATAGGCGACCATCGGCGGGCTACTGCCACCGAAGGGTCTGTCATCGCGGGCATAAGCCCAAAGCCAGGCCGTCCTGGCCGATCCGGATCCGGGCGCGAGTGTGGGCAACGTCGTCTCGTCAGCGAAGATACGCTCAGCCTTCTTGATCTCGGCGAGGATGTAGTCGGCCAGGATATCAAGTTCAAAGCCGAGCTTACCCATCCATTGAGCCATCAGCTTCCGGTCAAGCTCGACCTTGTCGCGGGCATAGATTGCCTCCTGCCGATAGAGCGGAAGGCCATCGGCATACTTC
>NZ_FNJA01000014.1 GCF_900104385.1 Rhodoferax sp. OV413
CTGGTGAAGGGCCGGCTCGAAGGCGGTGAGCTTGCCCTCGACGCTGGTGCGTTCGTACTTGGGCACGGCCTCGCCGGGTGCCTTGAGCCACTTCTTGACCGTGTTGCGCGACAGCCCGGTGCGCTTCGCGATCTCGCTGAGGGAGAGTTGGTCGCGCAACTTCATGCGCCTGACCTTGCCAATCATGTCCATGGTGATCACCTTGAATCCCTGCTGAAAGTTTCAGCAGGTCAGTGGAACACCCTGGTCAATTTTGGATCGGCACTTTGCGGTTTAGCTGGTCAGTTTTGGATCGGCACTAACAGTCCGGGATTTTGACGCCTGGTCTGCAGCACACTCTAGTTTTTCACGAACAGGAGTAGTCCATGAAAACCATCTTGATCAAATGCGGCGCCCTGCCAAACGGTGCTTTTCACGCGGATTCCTTATGTCACGATGATGAGGGGGATTTCTTGATGTCCTTGGTTGGGATGGAGGACGGGGAGCAGTTTCGCCGCAGATCCGGGTTACACCGGAAGAACTTCCGCGACTTCTGTACGGAATTTGCCATCGATCATGATACGGCGCTGGCTCAAGTCCTGGACCACACGGAAGACATAGATTTTTAAGGTATAGCTCCCACCCTCTGTCGGTAAAGGTGGGTTTTATTCCCTCATTCTGGCGCGATGATCGACGGCTTTGGGCCCAAAGCAGTCTCTGCGCTTTCACAAAAGCAGTCTTCTGCTGTATTTCCGGCAGCTCAATTGAATGCTAGTTGTTTGCATGTTCGGGTCCGCGAGTCACTCCGTACAAGGTCGAAAAAAGGAGAGCGTGGGGACCACGACAATTTTTTAAGGTTTCCACCTTCTGAATTGTGGAGGGGTTGCCAAGCTGTGCACGAGTGGGCGAGTCGTGTGTACTTATGCGCACAATTTCGGTGTTTAGCGTATTGTCAGAGAGTACCCAATTTCCGACAGCAAATGGAATAGCACTGTTATCGAAAGAATGACGAACTGAGTACCGAGCCTTGGACTCATCGAGCAAATTCATTCGGATGCATGTGTCTGGCTTGAACTGCGAGGATTCCACCTTCTGAATACATGACGAATCACCTTGCTTGCCCAAGTCAAATCTTACGACTTTACCTTCTTCAAGCAGTCTGTTTAGGCTTGTCTCGGAAGTGTGTAAATAGTGCGTCCGCCCCCCTGAGTCGCTACGCACTCTGACTTCTACAAAGCCGAGTCCACGGAGAACCAATAGGTTTGTCACGTTCTGCCAAGTAAGGAATGCGCCCTCGTCCATGACTCCGTCGACCTCAACTCTTTTCGGTAGGCTCTTTATTTCTTCCTCGCATGCAGGTACGGCAATTTTCATTGCCCACTTCTGTGGACCAATGCCCCAAAAGGAGGTATAGCTCCACGTCCATAGCCAAAAGAACACAACAGGTATCAGTGCAAATGGGCTCCTCTTCACCATGAGGTAAGAGCTCCCAACAACTACTGCAGCCACTAAGCCATAGCCAGCAAAAACAATGCAGGTGTAGAAAATAATTTCAAGGCTTGAAAAACCTAACTGGTGCTTTCGATTTCTCGATACGGTTCTTCTGTGCATATTGTTGGGTAATGCGCGCGAAAATCTTTCAGCGCAGGGTTTGGTGCACTTATTCACTTGCTCATTGACTGACAGCTCTTGAACGTATCTTGCCACTGCCAAACGGTACCGGAACCGTGACGCCATCCTCAAAAATGTGGACAACTGGCAGGGAGTCTTAAATGTCCGTTGTTGGCCGAAAACCGTCTAGCTGTTGACTGTATCCGCGGTTGCGGCAGCAGTACCGGCTTCGAACGCATAAACCTCCAGCATGTACGGTTCGGCAATGATGAGGTATCGCTCATCGGCAGTCAGGGTTGCGACAAACCAGTCGCCGGATAGTGTGCGAAACGATATGTCATAGCGCTGGCCGTCGACCAGCACTTGCACTGGCTGTGAATCCGCCACAGGGTCGAAAGAATACGCGACTGAGATTCGGTTAGTCAGCAGCAAGGGTGGGTTATCTGAAACGCCAAGCGACTCCGGGTGCTCCGCATCGAACGCGTACGGATTGTCGGTAAGGACTTCAACCGAGGCTCGACCAAGGTCCACGCAAAATACCTCGTCGTAATCGAAGACGTGCATCAGGCCGTCCGTCGGGAGAGTGAAGCCGCGAATACGCTCGGAAATACGCGGTAGCTCGATTTTTCTCATGGAAGTTGTCAAGTGAAATGCGGAATCAGAGGGCGACTTCGTATGTCCGGTAATGGCCGACTGTAGCCGAAAGGCTGGCTGGTCCATTCGGGCCCTCAGCGGAAATAGCGATTTGCCTAAAGCGGGCATTCAATCCGAGCTACTCGTTTCATCACTACGCCTTTGGGTCCAAGTTTGTCGAGCCTTCGGCCAACTCACCGGCCACAATCTGCAAGGCGTAAACAAATCCAACTAACTCTTCTGGGAAATAGCGAAAGGTTGCCTCATTCAACGGCGCGCCTTTTTCTGCCCATGTCTTGCCGACCTTCGAATAATTTTCTTCCGTCATATTTTTGTAACGCTCCCACGGGTAGCGCAAACCAATGAAATTTCCCCCCCATTCCTTCAAGACGTCTACAGGCTTCGAGGCCAGCGCCGATGGGCCCACGCGCCCGCCAGCCAACGTAAGAAGTCTGGTTTGAGTTTCGCTTGAAAGTTTTTCGAAAATCTTTTCGTAAAAATGAACATTGGGTGCTGGCTCATGCAAATCTAACTCGTAAACCAATTTCAGCAGAAGTTCAAACCCTAACAGGCGAAGCAGATACGAAGAATCAGATTGTTCGGAGAGCAACGCCGAGTCAGAAAGCGTTTCGGCATCCTGTAATCGCCGCATCGCTTCCTGGTAGATAAGCCGAGCCTTTAGCTGGTTCATGTGGGGACCTTCATACTTTCAGCGACGGCATCATGGAACGTCTGGTTGTGGCCGAAAGCCGAAAATCAGCTGCCGTCATGTCCTGACGATAAGCATAAGAACCAAAAAGAAAATCAGCAACATGGTGAAAAACATATTCACCGCAATAAGCGATTTCTTTTGCATAAGGACATTCCATATCATCAGCGCGATGAAACCTAATCCCCCCATCCCAAATAGTGCTAAATGAAGTAGCGCCTTCCAGTACATCAACGAAGGCATGCGGGCCACAAAGAAATAGACAATGGCAACCACGATGGAAGCTATGAAAGTCAACCTAACCTCTAACGGAGCAGGACCACTCATTTCTTCCTTGCATATTGAAATAGGGACAACGATTACGTCTCTAAACTAAACAGCTCGGAGCTCTCTTGAATGTCCGCTTCTGGCCGGATTCTGCCTACCGGTTGAGACTGGTCAGACTTTGAGCCGAAACTCCTTCGTCCCTAGTCCCACCAGCAGAAAATTGGATTCCCAGACACACCATAGGCACCAAGGTTACTTTCGTCTGGCCCCCAAAAACAGTAGTACTCATCTTCGTCAGGCTCATAAACTAACCAGTAGCCAACACCGTTCGAACTTCTCGCGAGTAGATACCCATCGACCGTTGAGCCCAATGCCCGATTTGGGAAGCCTGGCTCCTTAACCGTGGCAAACACTCGAATCGGCGGCGTGGCATTTTCCCGAATACTGGTGCGTAAACTTTCAAAGTATTCCTCGTCGTCCAACCCTTTTGGAACAATGACCGGAGGTTCAGCCTTCATGGCCAGCTCAAGTTTTGTCCAATACGGATTAATTTCAGTGTTGTCCATTGCGCAATTACTTTGGTGTGCAAACCTCGACGGAATGTCCGCTTGTGGCCGATGGTAACCTTGCCCTGTGAGCGCCCCGATTTCACGCCTTCGTAAGCTATAGTTTCTCCAGTACAAGCCTGCCGGGTTTCACGGAACTTTTATGCTAAAGCCAATGAAGACGCTCACGGCTATCTTTGCGGCCCTTTGCATTTCGGCGCACGCCTCCACGCCCACGTCCATAAAGCTGTCCCAGCTTTATGACGAAGCAAGGATCGTTGGTGTCTTCGAAATCATTGAGGGAAAAGTAGTCTCCCCACGCGGGCAATGGTGCGGCGCACGCTACAAGGCTCGTGCCATCGAAGGCGTCAAGAACGTGTCACCCGGCGCCGTTGTGGAAGTTGGATATCTCCCGTACTTGAAGATCGGCTCGTCTTACCTACTAGTCTTGGGGGAGTTTGAGGCGCCCCCACCCACTATCAAATCCGACGAGGAGTTCCGAGCAACATGCAGGCCACTGCTGCCTGCCAATACGATCATGGGCGTTTGGCGAGGTGCTATGGAAGTGGAGGGGGCGACGAGCGATCAGGCCAAGCGGTCGACTTGGACGGTTCGTCTTCCTGGGTACGTGGACTATCCTCTCGGGACCCGAACAACTCAAGTGAATGGTGAGAAGCATCTTTGGTTCACCGACCTTGTGAAAAGGCTTACAGGTGAGCGGTGAGCTTTGACTTTTCAATCGACAGGGACCCACAACAGCAGAAGGCGGCTCCGCCGCAAGTGTTGGTGGTCCGGTCCTTTTTACGTTAGACCGCATCATGGTGAAGCACGTGCCCTCGACCATCCCCGCTAATGTCGAAAAATGGTCGGAAGCAAGCCAACGTAAGCTTACCTACGTTGGGACACCTACCGTATACGAAGACATCCATTTCAAGTGCTATCACTGTGGACATCCAACAGTATTCTCGGCCGAGGCACAGCGCGAGACCTACGAGGTAAAGAAAGCCTATATATGTCAGCGTCGAACCCTGTGTCAGGACTGTTTTGTGGTTCGCGTAGCGTTTGAGCGTGAGGTCATGAATCTAAACAGGCGCTGGAAAACTGAGCGACGCGCCGCTGAGCAGTCGCCTGAATTTCTTGAGCGTTGGCTACACTTGCTGAATGAACTTCCCTGCTACGGTGCTCGACGAAATACTGCACACCTCGCAATGTTGCAAAGGCTTGTGGGCAATGCGGTTTAACATCTCGCTCGGTGCGGACACGCAGCAGCAGGATGCCGTTTTGCGGCGTGTGCTGCGCACCGGGCAGCTTCGACGTTAGGCCGCCGGCAATGTCGGTACCAATGCTCTTTTCGAAGTACGCGATTGCTATTCGCGCCTTTTCGGAGCGCCATCGCCGGAAGTTCCTGGGCGCTCTGATCGTGATCGCTTTCGCGCCGGCTGTCCTTGAGCGGCTCTTTCAGGTCGGTCCTGGCCCGGGCAAAGTGCTGTTCGTATTCATGCTGCTCTTTTTCGCGGCGGTCATGCCAGCTTTCGTCTTTCGAAAGCCTCTACCTCATACTCCTTCGTCTCGTGGTTCGGCTTGGGCATGGGCTCGATCGGTGTTCTGCGCTGTCTGGGTGCTCGCCAGCGCTTGGGCGATATATTCGGGCCTCAATGGGTAAGCGTTCTAACATGGCAGTCGACGTGGACGTCCTATCGGCGGTCACTTCTACTTTAAACCTTACCGCCACCCATCGCTATCAAACCATGTCAGATCAACTAGAACCACTTGACGCTGACGACGAAGAGAATGACGACGATCCAACGCCGGAGGAGTTGGCGCAGATGCGGCGAGCGACAGCTGCTGACGCTGCAGCGGTTGATGCACTTATCCTGCAAAGTTGCACAGACCGCTGGCGCAAGGTGGCGATGGTCGTCGGAACTTCTTTGAAAGAATTCGACGCGAAATTTCCTCACCTTCCGTATGTCTACATGCCGGTCCGCATCATTGCAATGGAAGACAGCGGTGCGCTTGAGGTGCAAGGTGACCCAATGGCCATGAGGTTTTCAGAGGTTCGACTCGCAGGGGTAAAACGTGATGTTTAATCCGTTGCTCGAAGCGGACAGTCAACAATAAGAGGCCGCTATGCGGCGGGTGTTACCTACCGTTCTGCGCCAACGTTGAGCGCCCGCTTTCTCAAACAGTCACTGACTGGTATTGGCCGACTGTAGCCGAAAGGCTGGCTGGTCCATTCGGACCCCAAGCCGACGATGGGCATCACTCTCCAAAGCGGTCTGCGATGCGCTACCCAGCGTTCCCGCGGTCATAACCTTGCCCTTGGAGCGCCCCGATTTCACCTTTTCAAGCTATAGTTTTCCCTGCATAAGCCTGCCGGGTCTCACGGGATTTTTATACCTGGATGTTTGCACAGCAAGGTCGTTAAAAACGTAGGCTGCAAGCCACTCTCAGGAGGAATCCGTGTCCAGAATATCCCGCACCGCCCAGCTTATCCCGCAGGTTCTGCGGTCTACATTACGTTCGACCGCGTTCAAGGGGCTGTGATGGAAGAAGAGTCCAAAGCAATTCAGGAAGTGGCCAAGGCTACGGGTAAAGGCATAGATGCGGTTCGCGAAGCCGGGGGCTTCATTGCCCGCTATGTTGCAGGTCCCCTCGAGGAAGGGGTCGGCATCTTGAGCGATCGGCTGAAGTACGTGCGATGGGAACGTCAGGTGCGACTGATGCAGCGTGCGGACCAATTTCTGCGTGAGGCCGGACTTGAAGCTCCGTCCCGCGCCGTGCCCTTGAAGATTGCTATTCCTCTTCTACAAGCGGCGACCATCGAGGACGACGACTCGCTTCAGGATCTGTTCGCCGCGCTCCTTGTCAACGCGGCGAATGCAGCTTCAGGTGTGGAGGTTCATCGATCGTTCATCGAGATTCTCAGTCAAATTACACCTTTGGAAGCCCGCATACTCAACGTGATTTACTCTCTTCCTTTTGATGAGGCGAGGCACGCTGGCATCATCACGGATGCCCTGCCGGATAGCGTGCGTATTCTGGCCGAGAAGGAAGATGCCACGCAACAGCCATCTGATGAGATTGCCCTTGCCCTCGGGAACCTAGTACGCGTTGGGTGCGTGAAGGTGCCAGGTACCTGGGGTGGCGGCGAGACGTTTTCATCGGTGAACCCGACGTTGCTCGGGCGAGAGTTCGTTCGGGCTTGCACTACACGGCAGAGAAAAACCCAATGAAAGTTGGAAGCCACGCGCCGCGGCCGAACAGGTCGATCGACACGGACGTTCTTTCGGCCGGCTTCGTCGGCCTACGGTCCGCCAGTCATCTCCAACGTTGGGCCAATTTCTCTAAACAAAATTGAACGCTATGACTCCAAAAGAAAAACGTGGTCGCTTTTACGTCGCGGCATTCATCGCAATTATCGTGCTCTTTGATCTTTGTACAAAAGGCCTCTTGCTCTTGGGCGGAACCATGCGTTGGAGTCAGCTTGGTGGAACCATCGTTACCGTGGTTACTTGCTGGTTTTTTTGGCGCGGTTCAAAATTCGCGCATGGCTTCCTCACTATTTGTATCGTGGCGGCAATCGCGCTGGTTCAATTTGGATTCCCGCCTGTCCCAACTTTTGTCCTTGCTATAGCCTTCACCTTACTTGGCTTGCTGTTGCTAATTCTCGCAGCTCCGGCCACTAGGCAGTTCACTGCCTTCCAAAGGTCGAATAAGCAAGCCCAACCATCCATTCCGGCGGACGCCTGACGGCGCCGCTGAACAACGCACGTTGAGCATCCGCTTTCTCAAACAGTCACTGACTGGTATTGGCCGAATCCTGGCATCGTATCAGGTGGCTCGGGGGCCCGAGCCGACGTCAGCTGCGATGGATTGGGTTCCCAGAGACTGACGTTGCACTACCTCTCGGCGATAAGATGTGGCGCATGGAAGGTGAGAGCGACAGATTCGCCAGTGACGAGCAAGCGATTGCTTCCAAAGTCTTGGTCGCAAGAATTCTCTTCGTCGACTTCGCGCGATTGACCAAAAAAGATACGAAGAACGCCATGTTTGACGTTCGCCTCCACCCCACCAAATCTGGTCGAAAAGGGGAAGGTAGAGGTTTCGTCAACCCACTGCTGAACGCCGATGACTTCGCCTTGGTGATTTCTCAACCAGTCGTAAAAGCCCAACCAATCTCCTGCTCCGGAATCAAGATAGTCGGCTTCACCCAGGCGAATGCTTGGTGCAACCGCCTCAGCCGCGGTCAGTTTCATCACCCTAGGCGCGTCATGCTGATAAAGGACAACGGCCAAGAATTCCGAAGAAACATCGATATTGTTCATGTGATTGGACCCGTCTCGACCGCGGAGCTAGTTCGATACCTGACCGTCGTGAACGTCCGCACTTGGCCGATAGTACCTATTCGCCAAACACATGCCAACGGCAGCAACCAGCCTGAAGCGGCCGTCGGCAGGGTCGACTCTGCAGCGGTTGCAGGTGCTCGAGACTCGGGGCCGAAGGACATCGTACAGGGCAACTAGGCTGTCGCCTCGATCGACCGCGGCACGCAGCAGAACGCTGCGTTGGTCAAGGAAAGGTCCACGGCCGCGCTGATCAAGGCGATCGCCCGGTTCAAGGTGCGGGACGGGCTGATGGCGGCCTGACTGACTCTCCACAAATTGGGCGCCTCATCAATTTGGAGGATGCCAGCCTGGCCGCTTCACCTTACATTGGAATCGGCACGACGACACTCGTTGCGGAGTACGACGACATGCGCCAGAGAGATCAACAGAAACGCGCGAGGGGATGGGCACCGCGGCTGCTGGCCGTGTCGCTGACATTGGCCGGCAGCGGCTGCGCGGAGTTCAGTCCGCAGGTGGCGGACCAGCGCCCGACCTATGGTTTCACCTCGCGGGCCGCCAGCTCGGTCGATGGCGACGGCTTCTATGGTGAACTCTGCGGCAAAGGTGCCGCGGGCCCGACCGCCAGCGGCACCCGCAAAGGCGGCGTCGATTGCCCCGTCTTCTACGGTTTGATGCCCGCGGCGCTGGACGACGCCGACGCCGCCCGGCTGCGGTTGCTCAAGGTCGAGCTCAACGAATCCGGCGCGCCCTGGTTGGCGACCGCCGTGGGACTGCCGCTCGGTGCCTACGCACTGTACCGTGGGATCTTCGGGCTCGGCGACGGCGCCCGGCGGGAGATCGCGAAGCTCGGCTTGGCTGGCGCCGCCACCTACAGTTGGCTCAGCGCGCGCGAATCGCGACCGCGCCAGACCGCGCGCCAGGCGGCGATTGAGGCCCTTAGCTGCGCCATGTATGGCGCCAGCGCCCGCTACCTCTACGAGCGCGACCAGATCGTCGGCACTAGCACGGCAGGTGGCAAGCCACCTTTTATGAAGCAGAAGGATGGCTCGCTCAGCCTCTCCGATGCCCAGGCCGAGGTCCGAGACAAGGCAACCGGCCTGCGCACCGCGCTCTCCGACCTGCGGAGGGAGATTGAGAAGCAGCCCGCGTCCTCGCAGCGCACGGGCAGCTACAGGAACGGCTGCGACGCCGGCAGCTCCACGACGGCCTGCCAACTGCGAGGTCAGGGCAAGGCGCCGGTGGTCGTGGAGGAGAACGCCGAACTCAAGGCCGCGAACGCGCTGGCCAAGGACGCGGACGCTCAGCTCTTGGCCGTCGGCCTACAACTCCTCGTCGCCAGCGCCCTGCGCGATCGCATAGACAAAGCGCCCTTCGAGCTGCTGCACGCTGTTAAGCGCATCGAGGACGCTGGCAACAAGGCGGTGCTTGCTACCGAGGCCGACGTGGCGACGTTACGCGCTACCGTCGGCAATCTGAAGCTAGGCACACAGGGGCTGTCAGCCGTCTTGGCACAGGCCGCCGCCACGCCGGCCTCGGGGAGCTCGACCACAGACACCGCCTTCAAGGCGACCTCGCGCATCGGGGCGACGAGCACCTCCGGCGGTGCGGCGCGCGATCTCAAGCCCCCCGCCCTGGCGCCGCAGACGGACGCCGTGCGCAACGCATCACTGAAGCTGCTGGCGGCAATGGACGATCTCAAGGCGCACACCAACGCCGACTTTGAGCGCGCCAAGCTCGTCCAGGACGAAGGCAACTGCCAGTTCGTAACGCCGGGCGTGAAGCTCGTGGTCGATCCCGCCGGCACGCTCACCGTGGAGCCCGGCAGCGCGGTACGGCTGAGCGCGCTGGGCGGCACCAGCCTGCCAACGGTGGCGCTGACCGGCAACACCAGCCTCAAGACGAGTGATGTCCTGCGCATCGAGTCAGACAGCGCCACCGGCCGTCAGAGCATCGGAGTAGTGGTGACGCCGGACGCCAAGCTCACCGATCAGGATCTGCGGCTGGTGTTCCGCAACGAGGGTCTCATCGAGGTTCGTGATGTCCATATCCGCAAGTCAGGAGCCAAGAAGTGAGCGCGGCGCACGACTGGGCACGCCGAATCTTCCGAGCCCTAGGCGCTCCATTGCGCCTAGGCGAGCCGGGCATCGGCGCGTTCGAATGGCTGCGACCCGAGACGATCGACGGCCTCGGTTTGGATCTGGACGGCATTGAGCCGTGCATCGTCGTTCATGTCGCCACAGGTACCCCGCTCGGGCTGGTGCCAAGTTGGCTCGACACGCCGCATGGCCGGCTCGCGCTCGCGCCACGCCGGGTGCCGAGGCCGCGACTGCAGTGCGCGAGCCTCTACATTGACCCGCCCTCCGGCGCCCCACGAGTGTTCGGCACCGCCGGCTTCCTCGCCAACGATGCTTACGCGCCGGGCGCGGACTACCTAGTCACCGCCGGTCATGTGCTCAGCACCGACACCCGGGCGGCCTTCGACGATCCTGTGACCATCGACGCCGACTCGGGACGCCTGATCATCAACCGGGCCTACCTTTCCGAGACCGCGACTCCCGTGTTTGGCGTGCCGCCAGCTGGCATCGCCGGACCGTTCCCGGTTGACGCGGGCCTGGTGCGGTTAAGCCCCGGTGACTGGCGTGCGTTGATCGACCGCGTGCCCGAGTTGTTGCCCGCCGCCATCGCCGATCCCCCCGCAGTGGACGCGCCGCTACGCGTAGCGCTGCCCGGCGGTCGCTCGCTGACAGGCCATGCAATGCGCGAGGAATCGGTCCTCCAGCTCGACTTCGAGCAGGTGAATCCCGACGGCAGCCGATTCGAGGTGACGCTGCGCATCGACGAACTACGCTCGGCGCGGCTGGACCAGCGCTCCGAGGATGGAGACAGTGGCGCCTCGGTTCGCGACGCGAATGACGCGTTAATCGGCATCCACAGCGCCTACCGCGACATCGACGACGCCAGCGTGGGCAATGCCCTGTACTCACCGATACGGCCCATCCTCGACCACTTCGGTATCGTCGCCCTGACGCAGGCCTCCCGCAACGCACCGCTGCCCACGCGCATACGGCCGGCGCTGAAAGCCGCCCAGGCACGGCCCGCGGTCGTTGCGCCGCCCGCCGCGCCGCCATCGCTGCGCCCTAGCGATGACGAGGTTGTCGACACCCTGGCGCGCACGCTCTGGGCCGAGGCCCGCGGCGAGGGCGACGAGGGCATGGCCGCGGTCGCCTGCGTGATCCTCAACCGCGTCGCCGCACCGCGCTGGTGGGGCCGCACCATCGTCGAGGTATGCCGTAAGCCGTCGCAGTTCAGTTGCTGGGACGAGGGAACTGCCTCGCGCGCCGCCTTGATGCGCGTGACCAGCGCCGATCCCTACTTCGTCCGCGCGACGGCGATCGCGCGCAACGCCGCCGGAGGCGGCCTGGCCGACTTCACCCACGGCGCCCTGCATTACCACGCAATCGAGGTCCTGCCGCGCTGGGCCCGCGGCCACGTTCCCTGCTACACGCTGGGCCGGCACGTCTTCTACAACGATATCGAGCGGAGCGCATCTTGAACAACACGATGATCGATGTCGCGCTGGGCATGGCGCTGCTCTATGCGGTGCTGAGCCTGTTCGTCACGACGATCCAGGAGTACGTCGTCAACTCCGGCATGCGCTGGCGCAGCCGGCACATGCGTAAGACGGTGCAGTCCGCCTTCGGCGAGAACCGGGCGCTGACCGATTCCTTCTTCGCGCACCCGCTGATCGTCTCGCTGGCCGATGGCAAGGGCGGACGCGCGCCCTCCTACATCCCCGATGACGTCTTCGCGAAGGTTTTTCTCGCGGTGCTCGGGCATGGCAACCATCCGAAGACGCTGGGACTGACGCCGGCCGGCTTCATGGCCAGCCTGCGACCCGGCGCGCTGATGGCGCCGGTGTTGCCCGCGAAAACCGCGGCGAGCACCGCGATCCGCGCGCCGGCCGGTGCCAGTGAATTCATCGCCTCGCTGCGGCTGGCCACTACCGACAGCGCCGGCCTGCGCGGCGGCGCCAATGGTACCGGCGACTGGCCGGCCTTCGAGGCCGACGTCGCGCGCTGGTTCGGCGACATCGGCGAACGCTCGCGCGGCTGGTTCAAGCGCTCGTCGCAGCGCTGGACCTTCGCGATCGCGCTACTGATCGCGGTCGGGCTCAACGTCGACTCGGTCATGATCGCCCGCACGCTGTGGGGTGATGCCGAGCTGCGCAAGCAACTAGCCGATGCCGCGGTCGTGGTGGACGGCGCGCGGCGCGCGGCGGAGTCCGGCGCGTCGGCGCCGCGCACGACGACCACCAGCACGGACTCTCTGGCGGCGCGCTACACGCAGGTCGAGGATGGACTGCAGGCGCTGCTGGCGCGGCTCAAGGAGGAGGCCTTCCTGCAGGAGAACAGCTTCTTCGCCGTGAGCTGCGAGGCGGCCGAGCCCGCGAGCTGCCAGGAGGCCGCCGTCGTCGGCGAGCACTGCCGGGGTGCCGGGCCGGCGCCCGCGGCGCCGACCTCCGCGGCAGATCCGGCGGTCGCGATCTGCACGGTCGTCGCGAAGCCGACGACGACCGGCAAGACCAAGCCGGCCACGCTGTCGCCCGCGACGCTGTGGCTGGACCAGATCCATCGCCTCGGCCTGGAGATGGCAACTGGTCGCGCCGCCGCCACTACGCGCGGCGCGAAGCTGACACTCGACGCGAACCTGCAGGAGCGCGTCGCCCTGGTGCAGCGCTCGCTGGGCGCGATCGGATCGGACATGGCGCTGGTGCGCCTGAAGACGCCGGATCCGAAGGGTAAGGCCTCGCGGACCATGGACAGCCTGATCCAGGACGTGCAGACGCTGCATGCGCGCAGCGGCGAGCTGTTCCGCTTCGCTGCACCCGCGCCGGTCGACTTCGACCGCGCACTGGCCGAATGCGCGCTGCAGTTTGCCAAGGGCAGCAGCCAGCTGGGCAGCTGCGTGCAGCGCCGCCAGGGCGAGCAGCCCTTCCAGTTGCCGCTGGGCTTCCAGTCCTCGGTCCTGGCCCGCCAGATGAGCGACGCCGAGCTGCGCCAGTGCTCGGCCGAAGCAGGCGGCTGTGGCACCTGGGCGCAGTTGTGGAACGCCGCGCTCAACGGCGCCATCCTCGGCTGGTTGATGACCGCGGTCGCACTAAGCCTTGGTGCGCCGTTTTGGTTCGACACGCTGGGTCGGCTGGTCAAGCTGCGGGCATCCGGCACGCCGACGTCGGACAAGGACGACGACAAGCGCTCCGGCGGCAAGGGTGACCCGCTGCCAGGCGGCAACGCACCACCGCCGCCACCGCCTTCAGGGACCTTACCCTCGACTGGCACGACCGACACCACGTCCAAGATCGAGGCTTCGCTCAGCGAGGAGGAGATTCGTAATGTCCAGCGCAAGCTGCAAACTCCCGCCACCGGTGTCTTCGACGACGCGACCCGCACGGCCATCGCGGCGCGGCGCGCGAAGCTCGACATGCCGCCCGGCGCCGAGCTCGACGGCACGCTCTACGAGGCGATCGTCGAGCGCCGCTCGCCGTCGGTGAAGCCGCGGCCGGTGCTCAACCCGGGCGCCAGCGATCCACTGGTGTCGGACCTGCGCGAGCGACTGACGCAAATGCTGGGCATCCCCGCCCGCGCACAGGGCAGCGGCGAGGTCTACGACTCGGACCTGCGCGCCGCCGTGCGGCTGTTGCAAGGCCGCGCCGGGCTGGTGCCCGACGGCGTCGTCGGTGAGCAGACCTGGCGCGTGATCGACGCCGGCAATGGCACCGCCTGCACCGCAGACGCGTGGATGTCGCGCGCCATCTCACAGCTCGGCCTCGACGAGACCCGCGACAAGGACAAAGTGCGCCAGTTCCTCGCCGCGCTGAACCTCGGCCAACTCGACCCGGCCACCACGGCCTGGTGCGCGTGCTTTGTCGCCTGGACGATTCAGGACGTCGGCCCGCCGCCGCCAACCAACACGCCCGAGGGCGCCAAAAACTGGGTCGACTGGGGCCGCAGTGTCGACATCGACGCATCGCAGAATTGCTACGGTGCCGTGGTGCTCATCCGTGAGACACGGGTCCGCGCCAACGCGGCACCTCAGAACCACGTGGCCTTTCTTGTTGGCAAGACCGCTAGCGGCTGGGTGGTGCTCGGCGGAAACCAGGGCAACCAGGGCGAGATTTCAGTGACGCTGTTCCCCAGCGATGCCTACGAGGTGGTCCACGCGGGCATGCCCGGCTCCGCGGCCTAACGCAGCGCCACGGCAGGCTGAAGTGCTGCCGACACTCCCTCCGCCTTGATAGCCGCGCGTCACGCATCGGCACCGCCTCATCATGGTGCGTGACCGGGCACCGCGTCTCTTCGCCCTTGGCGAGTTGCGCCGCCGACAGGCCGATTGCCCTACTTATGAAACCGTATTGGGAAGGTGAGCTGCTGCGATTGCGCGTCCGCGGCCTTCCCAATGGCGGATTGTTAGAGCCGATCCAATCCTGACCACCAGCTGGTCAGTTCTGGAGTGGCACCAACACTCAGCCAACTGCACGGGACTCATCACCGCCGCGGCTTATGGTAAGCGTGTCCTCGGGGGGCAGCCGTCCTAAAAGAAGAGGATGCGTCCGTCACCTCGATATGGTAAATAGTGCGCATCACAGGAGCGCCCAATGGGAATCAAACTGAGCGAGCTTTGGAACTTGGCTGACACCGTGCCGTTCTCTACGGAAATGGGCTCTCGCCGATGGTCACTGTCTACCCGGCGCAGCGGCCGAGCAACCCTGTGCTGGATTTCGAACAGGTTGCTGCCGCTGTCCTTGTTCCAGCGTAGCGATTTGCATTGGGGACGGTGTGCGATAGCTGTGTGCTGGCTGCTGCACTTGTATGGCGACGCACACCAGCCATTGCGCCCGGCCAGCGACTTCCGTGACATACATCCCACGAGCGATGAGGGAGGGGACACTTTGTTGTCCAGCCATCAAATCTCCGGTGTGCTTACGCAGCAATTCTTGGAGCGCTGACAATGGACGCGTCGCCACCCACCCAGGAAGCGCTGCGGACGGCGCATGATGAGATTGGCGCGCAGGCCAAGCCCTTGCCTTACCTGGCCGCCATGTCGTCCACGCAAGCCCTTGTGGTGCCCGACACGCCGTTCACCGAGTTTCCGGGTCTCCAGGCAGTACAGCGGGTGCGCCACCCGAGCCTCGGGGACACGCTGATAACCTATTGGTCGAGTGTGGATCATTTCGAGATGAACCGTGCTGCGCTGTCTGACAAGCTGGGCGCCCCGGTGGCATTCTCAGGCGGTCTTGGCGCCCTAGCCACGCCGAAGAAGCCGTGGTGGAAACGTTACACACCGCTGCAGATCTTGTTGTCCCTGTCCGGCATCGCCGGCGCCGTTCAGGTGCTCGTCAGCACATACGAGAAAGTCGCCACTCCCCCTGAATTATCCGTGACCCTGGAGAAAGCGGATGGCCAGCACGAAGTCGAGGGCGAGCAGTTCACCGCAAAGGCGACGCTGGAAAATTTCCTTTCTTCGGTGAACCATCGGCACATCACGGTGGAGGCCGCGCTGCGGCCGGCCAGCGGGCCGGCCATTCCACTTAACGTTCCGGACAGCCCGCTCGCAGGACTAGGCGCGGGCAAAAGCCATACCGTCACTATTGTGGGCAAGGTTCCCAGCCGCGGCATTTACAACCTAGAGGTGGTGGCGAGCGCAAAGGCCGGACTGTTCAGTGGCAGCGCGCTCTTCAAGGCCACGACGCCGCTCCGCGCCTGGGCGGACGAGCCGGAGCCCTTTCCGCTACGCGTCGCCTCGCAACCGGCGTTCCCGATCATTCTGTCCCAGGTGGAGGTTGGCCGCGACGCTACGGCCGGCGTGGTCTGCTCGGCGACATTCAAAACCACCAGACCCGAGGGACTGGTGATGGATTGGTCGCTTGCCCGTCCGCAGGCCGTTGACTTCAATGCCTATGGGGTGGAAGTAGTCGTGGTCAAGTGGACTTGGGCCAAGCTCTCCGGCCGAACAACACCGATGGCAGAGTGGAGTTTCAAGGGAGTGCCGCTCGAAGAGATGAAGGAGTTGGCCCGCACGGCGCAAATGCGCTGCATCGCAAAGGAGGGCAACGCATGAGTATTCGCCAATTTGTTGCAGCATGCATCGCCTTCCTTTGCCTACATGCACTGGCCCAGACAACAGGTAAATTCAGTTTCACCGACCTGCGGATCACGGGCAGGGTCGTCGACGCAGGCACGGGCGCACCGCTGGAAGGCGTCGTCGTTAGTGTGATAGACCCCCGGTCACCGCAGCCGCCGGCGAGCACGACAACCAACGCGGACGGCAAGTACAACCTTGCTATCAATGCGCTCATATCCCCTCCTCTAAATCTAAAGGTGAAGTTCTCCAAAACCGGCTGGGGACCAGACCCCCGCGAGCTGGTCGCCAACCTATCCAAAAGCCCGCAGATCGACATTCTGCTTGCGGACCTGAAGGGCAATAGCAACTACTACAAAGCGTTGGCGGACGCGACGGTGAAGAACAGCGTTGCAAACGTGGCAGTAACGCCACCACAGCTGGAACCGTTGTTGTCTCTCCCGCCTGAACGCAAAGCGGAGACGCTTCGAGCCATTCAGGCCGTCAACCTCGACGTGTACGCCGGTGTGCAGGCCGCAGACCGTAATTACGCCAGGGTAAAGCAGTTACGCGAGAAGTTCGCAGCCACGCTCTCTGATGTAACAGCGGATCCGGACTGGAAAAATCCAGGTCAAGTGGTGCTCACCGGGTCGGTCCGGTCGGAGGCGGACAAGGCGAAGCTCCTCGAGGACCTCAAGGCGCCATCCGGCAAGACCTTCTTTACAGACAACCTAAAGATCGACAAGTCTGCCCCCGCGCTGAATAACCATTTGGCTCACCAGCCCAAGACACCGACGCCGAACCAGTTACGCTTCGATAGCTTGGGCGGCGGCTGACGGGAGCAACCCGATGTCTCAGATCAGCCTGAAGCAGTCACATGGCCGACCGTCGCCACAGACCACCCTTCTCCGCGTTTTGCCGCATGCGCCCCCGTTTTGATCACCCAAGCCCTTTAACCTACTTCGCACTACCCACGGATCGATCAAATGGGCGCATCGCAATGACCAGTTGTACCCAGCACACGCGCGTAAACTCGTCGCCGCATGATCAAGAAGAAGTCTCGTAAACGTCGCAGCGCCGGCGCCAATCCTCGCCACAGCCAGCATCTCCCTTCCGCCACCGTACGCCGCTTCGGCATCGCGCTGATCACCGCCGGAATCGTGGCCATACAGACCACCAGCTGCGGCTTGCAGCCCACCGTCTCGGGTTCCCGCACTGAACTCGGAAAAACCACAGCATCCTCTCGGTTTGCTGCCTGTCCGCAGTTCTTCACCAACGGGATCGCGCCCATGGTTCCCGGTATCCCTCAGCAGCGCGAGCTGTGCTACGAGGGTTTCGCGGTGCTGCACAACGGCAGCACACGAACTCCTGCCTTTGTTGCAGAGCGCTTGAACCGCCAGCTCGTGCTGCAAGCCCGCACGCAGAAGCGGACTGACAAGTTCTTTGCGGATGCACGCCTGCCCCAGGCCGAGCGCGCCGAACTCAGCGATTACAAGGGCTCGGGCTATTCCCGAGGGCACATGGCGCCGGCAGCCGATATGTTCAATACGACGGCTATGGAACAGTCGTTCAGCCTAGCCAACGTCGTTCCGCAGAACCCACAACAGAATGCCGGCGCCTGGGCAAAGATCGAAGAAGACACACGTGCCTATGTCATGCGCGCCCAAGGTGATGTGTATGTCATCACAGGCCCCGTGTTCGCCCCGGGAAGTCCTGTCATAGGTGCCAACCAGGTACGCGTGCCCACGCATTTATTCAAGCTCGTCTACGACGCCACCACAAAGAGAGCCTGGGCACATTGGCAGCAGAACTCCGCAGAAGCCCGTCCGGGGCCACCTATCACTTATGGCGAGCTGGAGCAGCGCACGGGCATGGAATGGCTGCCGGGGGCCGCTCTCCGTTAGTGGCGGCCACTTTCTGATCCGCAGATTTCAATCGAGGAACGATGGCGGTGGGCTTTCCGAATGCCCAGCGAGCGCTCCCAATATCCGCATCAAGGTCCGTGCGTTCCGCGGCCCCTGGTCTTCCATGTTGTTGTTGAACACCACCTGAAACGTAACTACCCTTGGTTGCCAGACTTTCGTGTCGATCAATGCTCCTCGTTATCGCCAATGCCGACTTGATTGCCCCTGCCAATCTTTTTCATTGATCCGGGCTCATGAGCCTACGACCCTCACAAAAAATTGAGACTTCCTTGACCCTTGATTAATTCCCCAGATTAAAAACACAAGCTGCTTCATCTGGGCAAGAATACCGCCAATACAAAGAGGGAATTCAATGGATGCCGCGGCAGCAACAGAGGGGTTCTTTCACGCCATGGGCGTGATCATGACATCCACCGTAGTTGGTGGGGCCATCGATTTCCTCATTGGAAAATCTAAGCAAAAAAAAATTAATTCGTGGCTCGAAGAGAGCTGGTATCGGTTTGAAAATATAGATTGGCACAATTTCTCCAAGAGAGAGATCGAAGGATATATAAATCTTAGTGACAGGCTTTTTGGCATTAAATTATTTTCGAAACGCAGATTTTTTTCAGTATTGACTGTGCTTGTCATTACCACACTGATTCCTCTCTTAAAATTCTATTTCTCTGATTTTGTTGGCGATTTTATAGAAATTGGCCACTATAGATGGTTGAAAATTAGCGTAACCATGCTTTCCTACTGTGCGGCTTTTGCTCTTTCTATTTCTTTTACGAGATGGGCTTCTAGCAAACTCAAGAAAATAATAGGCATTAGTTTTTTGGGAAATATTTTTTCGTTTATTTCCGTATTTTTCATTACGTTGGCAACCTCCACATTAACCACAAAGGTGATTTTTAATATTATTTACCTAATATCAGATACCATTATGATTCAAATCCAGTCCGGATGGATTAGCAGGATTGAAGGTTATATATATCCAGTCCAAGCCACTTTTCATCATATAATTGATGATATTTCCAATTCCGAATATTGGAATCCGCTTTACCCTTTTCTGATGCTACAAAGTTTTTACCATGAATGTGGCAATACTTGGTCTCATGGTAGCGGTTGCATAGAAGCAGCAGACCAGACCTTGTTCTACTCTGGTCATATCTTTAGGTTGTTCATCATTAGTACTTTCTTTCTATCCCTTCTCTTCAGGTGGATCTTTCGAAAACCATTTTCTTTAATATTAGCGAGATTTATTGAATCAGAAAAACCTCCATTTGCAACTCTTTTTGGTGCAACTGGCTCTACTGTGGCACTAGTTGCGCAGTTGGTTGCAGCATTCAAGTAAATAAAATCCAAAAACTTCTCGCCACAATAGCTTACTAATTAGTTGCGACCCTCAATTTTCAAAATCTGAAGCTCCTATCCAATAGGCAACTGGGGGAACTTCCAGATTGAATGACCGGTGCGAAGGTTTGTCGAAGCTCATGGCGGATGGCAAAAATTCTAAAGATGTGGTTTTTGACGTCGGCGCATATTTAGACCTAAAGATGCCATGTAAACGGTGGCTACCGATTTGCCAGTGCTTTGATGACTTTGGCATGCGTTGCCATCACGCGCTTCGCGGCGGCCATTACCACCCTGGATTCCTATTTGCCGGTCAGGTCCATCTGCACGGGGCGTACCCGTTCCCGTTGTTCTTTAAGAACTAAGCCATATGTCTTTTTCATGTTGGCTGGATGTGGTGGGGTATATGTAGTCAGATCGACCGGAATCTTGTTCTCTGGACTCATATGGGCCTTGCTTCCGTCAAGACTGAAGCGGGAAACCTTGCCGGCAACGTTCGTGGTGTCAGCACGTGGACGCGCAAACCCAGGAGTTTTCGCAGCTCATGGCGGATCGCAAATATGCTAAACAATGTTGTCTTCGCCGTCGGATCTATCAAGATTTCCAGATCAGATTCCTCGCCATCTTCGCCGAGAAGAACACAACCAAACACGCGAGGATTGGAGGCGTGGTGCAACCTCACAATGCGGTGAATGTGGCCACGGTAAATTTTCACTACTTCTGACGGTCTCATTTGTTCAAGCGTGTGTCACGCCAGTTAAGTCGCTCCAGGCGCGATAGCCGGCCTTCAACGCACGGGCATCGGCCAGGGCATGGTGAATCGGAAGTTCTGCCGTATAGGCCGCATACGCAGCCGCCTCAAAGGCCGGATGTGCGAAAACCGAACTGTCCACAGACAGTTGCTTCCCGAAAGCGCCAGGTGGGTCTTTCTTGGGCCGCCCCAGCATAGCTACGGCCAACAAATGCCAGTCGTGGTGCGAATCGAAGACGAATGTCGGTGGCTCAGGAAACTGCGTCAGCCACTCTCGCACCCGATGGGTCAGATCCATGCGGCTGCAGGGTGCCCCAGGGACTCTGCCCAGAAGGGGTAATACCGTTTCTTGCACAAAAGGGCTGCAGTCCTTTGCGTGGAAATCGTTTCGCTCGCAATAGAACTCGCGGCCGTCCTCGGTCACCATCCCGAGGCTGATGAGGTCGGGATACGTTAGCCGCGTGAATTCGGTGTCCAAAAAAATCAGCATGCGTCGAATATCCTTAGGTTTTCCAGCTTCGAGACCAGCAGCGCCAGTGCGGCAGGGTCCGACAGTCCTAAATTGCCGTCTGTGTGTACCAGCTTGTCCTGGTCTTCGACAGTCCAGCCTTCGGGCTGATCGTCCACAGCGACCCAACGCGTCAAACCTGCGCGCCCGACGTATCGCTTGATCTGCTGGTAGCGCATTGCCTGATCCCACCAGGTGAGCGGCATACGGAATCCTGCCAGCGGTGCGGCCATGGCGCTGGGCCAAGTCGCACCGACGACGCGCGCGCGCAGCGCAAGCGGCAACCAGTCACGGGCGCGGCTGTACGACAGCTCTCGCGTCCAACTCGTGCTGAGAACGATCTTCACCTCGGGGAAGTCAGCCAGGACTTCAGTCAGCAACGGCGCCCACATGAACAACTCACCGTCCCCCTTTAGCTTGGGGCGACCATTAATCAAATATGCCGCATCGGGGTGCAACACGCCGTCGAAATCCAAAAACAGTGTCATGTGTGCGCCTGGCCCCTTCGATCGTTGGTATGTGTACCAGCTGCGATCGCTTGAAGCGTGCTCTTCATCGCGATCTTCATGATGAGTTGCCGATCGCCAAAGTCCAGAACTTCCGCACTGTGTAATCCTGCAACGAAGTCGGCACCATCGAGATCTTGGAACACCAGCCCCTCCGTTCCATCGATCGGATCCCGCACCCGCCAGATCGAACCGACCTCGCGGCTTGACCACCTGCCCGTGGCGGAACTCCACGGCGGCACGATACAAAGTAATCCAACCAGTGTTTCGCCCTCAGCGTGTTCGAGCCGATCTACAAGATCACGATCTGACGATACGCCCCAGGTTGTGTGTCGTGCGGCATCGCCGGATCCAACGAGGAAAGTCGCCACGAACCAGGGATGGGAATAGGTCAAACGGAAGGCGAGCCAATGTTGGGCACCGGGCGTCACTAGGGCTTTCGGAAATGGAAATGCGAGCTCGGGAACGGTTTCAAACATGGGATCGGACTCGCAAAAATGGGCTTCGATGCAAAGAATATGGCTGCGTTATATAAAACGCGTAAATTATGCAAGCGCATCCTCATAAGTGCTCCGAGATTGGGGATACACGACCCCGAGGCCTGTGGATAGATTCGCTTTCGGAATACGGGCCAATCTGCGCTACGGTGTCTGCCCATGGTGCCCAATGCTTAAGTCTCTACACAGTCGACACAACGACGTTTTCCTGGGCCTGCTGCGAAGCAGACGTGAATTGCTACGTCTGCGCCAGTTGGATCTGGCGACCCGCCTTGGTCGAGGCCAGGCGACCGTCAGCAAGGTGGAGCGTGGCGCACGTCGGCTGGACGTGGTGGAGCTGTGGGCATGGCTGAACGCCATGGACATAGACTTCGTCGAGTTTGTCCGGGAGCTAGACCAACGACTGAAACTGCACGCCGTGCCGGAGGCGAGGTTCAGAGCGGGCAGCCATCGGATTGCACCCGTAACGCACAGGAAAAGGCGGAACACGGACCGCTAGAAAATGTTCCGATTTCCGCCTTTTGGCACTCGGCGAAAGGCAATTCTGCGTTTTAAATAACGTGGCCTTAAAGGGACAGAAACGAGACCCTTGGGCGGATGCCTTCCCGTCCTAATTCTCCTCCTGCCCGCGGGCGGCCGCCCGGAGCTAAGAGTTTCGATGCCGATGTAGCTCTTGCTTTCGGCGCAATTGTGCGAGAAGGTCGTGTCGCTGCAGGCCTATCGCAGGAGACGTTGGCGCACATGGCGAACGTCGAGCGCTCGTATTTCGGTCGCATCGAACGTGGGGAAAGTCAGCCGACTCTGTTTGTCGTGCTGAAAATTTCTTCGGCACTCGGTAGCGACAGTGGGGCCATAGTAAGCCGAGTCGAAGATTCCATTCGGAGGAAAAGTCGCCGAACTTCGGCTAAACCAAAGTAGGTAGCCGCCAGCCTTGCGCCGCCGCCTCTTGCCGTCTTTGACAAAGGTCTGCTTCGGCGCAATGCCCGCATGCGTGACGGTTGCCACCAGATGACCAATGGAATCTTGCACCGTGGTGCCCGCGATCAAGTGCTCAAATTGGGCCGACTTGATCGCATAAGAGACCACCGCGCTGTTAATGGTGCTCATGAGCAGGTCCTCTACTCCGGCCTCGTCGATAGCCGCTCGAAAGCGGCCATCTGTACGGACGGGCCGAACAGGTCACCTTGCGCAACCGTACACCCCTCCCGCACCTAGTCGGCTCGGTGCCGGCGCCGCCTCAATCTGCGCCCAAGGCAACCATGAGTGGCAAAAAATCTATCGTCTCGGCCAGACGTGGGCGATAGAAATTGACCCTCTTGCGGCACTCGGATGCGATTCTCGGAAGGTCTGACACCACGCAAAGATGGGTAGAACCCCGTGCTCATGCCGGATGAGGCATTTGCGCAGCCGACTAATCCCTCCCTAGAGGATCCGGGACTTTAGTAGACGAAGTTTTCAACGTACCCGACTGCATAATGCTTCTCACCTTCTCCGATTTTCTGCGTGTCTCTTCGCCTCAATGAGCCGCTGTTCTAACCGCAAGACTTCCTCCTGCAACTCTATAACCAAAAGCAATAGCGCTTTGTTACGTCGTTCGTACGACGCCAATAACTCAATATTGTTATTTTTTAATACTTTTTCAACGAGGGTAGCTTTTTTATCCGGCAATATTTTTCTATTACGCAACCGAGATAAAAACTCGGGATGCGAGGTATAAATATTCGACCTATTCACGCCTGCCAGCTTACATATTTTGCTTAGAGAAGGGCATCCACCAGGATTTTCCTGGTCGTAAAATTTCAATGCGGCATCGAGTCGTTCAGCAATGCTTAAGCTCACAAGCGACATCGGAAAATCCCGTCTAAATTTGTGCTGAAGTTGAAATTGCGGTAGCCAGTAGTTTACGTGTTATCGAAATGCGCTTCTCAACCACAAGACGCGTCTGAAATGGTAAGTCTTCGCGCTTCAAAAATTTCTCCTCCCGGGCCAACCTTTGATTCCACCAAAATGCATGTTTCTCAGTAATAAGCAAGTTAGCACAATTAGCACAAACATCGGGCGCACGTTCGATAGGATTTGGACCAGAAGCATCACCGTGACAGGCAGATAGTGACTCACTATAAATACAGTACCCCCAATCGCATGGCCCCAACTGCACACCACGAGCGATTAGTGCGTCAATTTTCGTTTTCAACGTTAACCGGCCCTTGAACTTTTCATCATTTGCGATTGCGATGGCATCCGCAATCTTGTTTCGAGCTTTACCAGCGCTCCACTTACTAGTCAGCATATCCTCTAGCCCGCGCGCAAGCTCCTTTCGATCTTCCTCGTCGATAAGCTGCGCCAATTGAAAATCGGCACCTATGTATGCTCCGTCAGTGAAGTATTTATATGCATGACCGAAGTGGAGTGATAATGCTTCCAATGCAGTTTTGTCGCGCAAAACAACAAATTTAGCAAAGGTCTTCCGCGCCATGTGCGGATGTATCGACCCTATCTCCGGTCGGTCTTTGCGGAAATGAGCATGTGCAAACGCCACCATTTTTGAAGTCAAGCACGCAGCAGTCATACGCGCCACCTTCCGTCCAGGAATAGGCATGCCCGATCCGGAAGGTCGTCCA
Source organism: Rhodoferax sp. OV413 (assembly GCF_900104385.1). Lineage (GTDB taxonomy): Bacteria > Pseudomonadota > Gammaproteobacteria > Burkholderiales > Burkholderiaceae_C > Rhodoferax_B. The sequence goes on from NZ_FNJA01000014.1 coordinate 24,352, forward strand.
ATAAACAATGCCATACATCCGGATGCACGTCGCGGTAATGCGAATAGGCGGACCAAAAAAGCAACCACCTCTGGTAGCGGTTTGCCCGCAATCCAGCTTCGAGCGAGGCCACCTGCCTTTGCTGCAATTCCATCTAAATATGGCAGCTCTTCGTCATTTTCTCGATCAACCCGTACACACCCTACATCAAGCCTAATCAGTTCCTGAGCGCGCATTCCCACAAGGAAAAGTATCGCAATAATGACAGCTCCTTCAGTTACGGTCATGGCTCTGGCAAATATATTTGCCTCGTTCGCATCCTTCATGTCAAGCTTAGCGGTAATTGAGAGAAATACCTCATCGCGCCCGAGATCCTGAAACAGCTTACGAACAATCTTTATCTTTTCGAGTTTCGTATAACCAACTAGCTTTGACCGATTCAGCCAAAGTTTCTCGACTGTTTTCTCCAGGTACTCACCGTATGTCGACACCCAATCCAAAGCATCGGCGATCAATGGTATTACAGCCTCCTCAGGGATAGATTTGAATGGAACCAATTTATTGAAACTATTATCAAAAATCGAGTTGTTTACTGCATCCGGATTAAACGCCAGTGGGGATACATACTTTGAGCGAAGCTCCCACATACGGCGAAAATGCAATGCATATTGCGTCACCGTATTAATGGTAACTACATCCGATGTTCTCTTTTTTGGACGACGGCATTTAATAAATGTTCTACAGTCCTCTAACGTCAATTCAGCATACGTCCAAATATCGTTATGAACCATCCAACGCGTAAGGGCTCCCAGCTGCCTCCACCAGTTTTGTACAGTACCCGACGATAAATTAAATCTAGCCCTACCTACGGAATGGTCAACCATTGCCGAAAGTAAACCTTTTGCACTTTTGAGCAGGTACTCACGCTGATGCTTGGTACCCATTTTCTCAGGCAAAAATACAAGCCAATTAATAACCAACAGCTGGCCTTCATAAAGCTGACCAGTTTCCAAATGCCATTGATAGGCACTACTCTTTATTAATTGAACTTGCATTATCAGTCCAAGAATGGAATAACTTCATGCTTTGCATACGCTAATGCCTTCAGTCTGACACCATCAGTAACTCGAGGAATTATGTCATTCATGATAATGGCCCGCACCGGTCCATAGAGGCTGTCGTACCTCTTACTCCAACCACCACTGATTGCCCTTGTTCTAGCCTCATTTAGAGCATCGAGCGTAGCTAGCAAACGGCCTATAACAGAAACGTCATCAATAGGTATAAGCGCGTTGCGACAACCCGCACACTTAAGGAACTCCAAACACTGGCTCCCGACAGTTGAATTGGCAGCAACGCCGCTTAATGGGTCGCGACACGAAAATCCAAAAACCGTATTCTTCTGATCAGACTGCTGCTTTGCCAGCTTTGATGCGGAAAATTCCTCGCCCATTCTGACCAGCTCACCCTGAAATCTCATTACAGTTGCATCGTGGTGACGTTTCTGTCCTTCTCTGGGTGAGTAAGTGTCAGTTATGCCAATTTCCACGTGATTTAGTCGGCGTTGTGCGGCAATTTGATTTTTCGCAGCATGGTGGTGAAGAACAGCTCCTGCTGCTCTCAAGTCTTTCAAATTGAATTCTGGTAGTCCATGCTCTTTCAAAAATGCATCGAATAGGTCATGAAGACCCTGCCAAGAGACAACGGAAACAGTCGGACTTTGATTGGCGCTCAAAAACAAGTGATTTCGTAAATGCTCCGAAGCACAAGATCGGCAGTTTAAATTCAAGCGCAATAAACGTCGAACTAAATTCGGAGCACTCCACTCTTTAGATGCTGGAAAATCGGCGTACTGGTCACGTCCAGAACGCGGTTTGAACCACACAATGCGCTCAATATCCGATCTAACCGGATGTTGAGTAACTGCATCAATCTTCATTTCCAAGATGCTTTGAGGATTTCCGCTGGTTTGAACAAGTATAGCCAAATAGAAATAAAATACGTCTTCTTGCATCGGATCCAGCATCGCCCGAAGCTTTCTAATTCCTGGAACATTTTCTTTCGAAAGAATGGCCGGCACTCCGGGCATCTTCTGAGTTGGCACCCTCCCGTCACCGATAGTGAGAAGTCTCCGCAAGATGCTGCTTAATGGAGGTGCATCTGCAGAGGTATCGTTTAGTATTTGAATACCATCCGCTATACGTTTTTCTGCTTCCTCTATTTTTTTGTAGCAAATCGAGAGAATATTTTTAATAACTTCTTCATTAGGCGGCGCGCCTGTAAGCGCCTCTTTTATGACTCTAAAGTCGCTTAGTTGAAATTCAATATTCTGAAATGTGTTGCCAGTTATGTTACGTTGGCACCATTTAAGTATGGAAGCAACGAGATTTACATAAGCTTGACACGTACGGTGACCAATGCCATATTTTTCAAGGTAATCTTTCAAAAGGAGTAATGCTTTTGCGTTGATACAGGCGCTGGGTACTGGCTCTTGAATCTGTAGGGCTACAGCTAGAAATTTCAAACTACGCCATAAAATCCTGACGCTAGCAATACTGTTTCCCATCTGTTGAGCCACCACGCCTCGAATCAAGCCGTATGAAACCTGCGGATGAAATCCAGCTGCCATAAAGTCGCAAGTGATCTTCGATGCACGAAATCCAACACTCCAAATAATGAGCGTCTTGCCCTTTATCTCATGCTGCAAAGCAGTTTTCATAGTGTTGCTCCGTACAAAAAGTCTAAGGCTTTTATAACCGCGTCACTTGTTACTTCCATGGCCTGCAAGTAAATTTCTGTGGACTGGACATTTGCATGACCTAACAGCACTTGCAACACCTTCAGCGAATTAATTGGCCGATCACTTTCCAAGGAATCCAGCAGCGATAAAACATGTACTGAAAAAGTGTGGCGAAGATGATGGAGCGTGGCGTCGCTGTTAATCCTGTTCGCGCATTTCCGAAAGACCTTTGATACTGAAGCTCTATTGACTGGGCGACCGCGACTGTTTAAGAAAATAAAATCTGCATATAAATCATTACTCGGCAACTCACGTTCAGTCCGTACATACCACGCCGTTTCATGGAGAAGCGCTGCCGGTACCTGTACTGTTTGCTCACGTGATCCTTTACGCAGGACGTTAATGCTCAACAATCCTCCCTGTACCCGATCGATTGCATCTGGAGAAGGTAGATCACTAACCTTTAAGCTGCACACTTCGAAGCGACGCATACCAGTCGCGATACACCATCGGAAAATCAGTGCGTAAAGTGGGGGTGATAACATGAACAGGTGGGCTATTTCTTCTTGATTAAGAACACGTGGTAACCGCCCTTCCTTGCGCGGAGCAATTGACATGCCCCCTTTGCGCAGATCACCTCGGCCCCTCCAGTTTCCGTGGCCCGAACCATCCCTAGCAATCAGAAGGAGATACTGGCCCAAGGGCGACTCAAAGCGGCCACGCAGCTGAGCCCACTTACAAAATCCACACGCTACGGCAAGTCGGTGACGAGTAGTGTTATTGGACTTAGCTAGCTGTCCTGCCGTGTCTGTTTGCAGGTAATTTCTAAAGTGCGCTAGCTGCTCCTCAGTCACTTCGTTGAGAGCCAGTCTTTGCCGCGCCAGAAAGTCCAACCAGGTTACCAATGCTTCGGCATAGCTACGAACGGTGTCACCGGTAGCACTACGGCTGCGTGTTGCAATTTCTGTCAGGTAACCGTTTGCCGACTCATGCGGCGTTCCGTCCGGAGAAATAACGACTGCAACCAAATGGGTATCGAACAGATGTAGCTTTTGCTTCGCAGTGTTGCTCACCCCTGCGCATTCCCACACTTCACCTTCAGAGAGAAAGCTCTGGCGAGGTGCAACTAATACGTATCTATGCTTTAGGTCACACATAAGCACTATGAAGATTGAAGTGGACTTAGTGAATGTATTTTTAAGCTACCTAACAGTAAACATACATACAAAATATGCCACCTAATACCCGAATTTCCCAGGGCCGCCCTGGAAGCCCTGCGCGAACCGCTGGAAACCGGCCACATCACCATCTCCCGGGCCGCCCGCCGGGCCCAGTTTCCGGCGCGCTTCCAGATGATTGCCGCCATGAACCCCTGCCCTTGCGGCTACCTGGGCTCGCGCCAGCAGGCCTGCCGCTGCAGCCCCGACCAGGTGCTGCGCTACCAGAGCAAGCTCAGCGGCCCGCTGATCGACCGGATCGACCTGCACATCGAGGTGCCGGCCCTGCCCGCCGCCGACTTGCTGCACGCCCCGGCCGGTGAATCCACCCAGGCCATTCGCAGCCGCAGCAGTGCGGCCCGCCAGCGCGCCATGGATCGCCAGGGCATGACCAACCAGGCGCTGCAAGGGCAGGACATCGACCAGCATGTGGCGCTGGACGCCGCTGCCGCCAAGTTCCTGAACCTGACGGCCGCCCGGCTCGGCTGGTCGGCGCGCGGCATCCACCGTGCCCTGAAGGTGGCGCGCACGATTGCCGACCTGGACGGCGCGGCCAGCACCCAGGTCGCGCATGTGGCCGAGGCCATGCAGTACCGGCGCGCGCTGCGGGCCACGGCCTAGGCCATGCTACATATTTAGTAGCTGGTAGCGCAGATACAAGCTGCGCCAGGGCCACATTTCTTCTAAATCTGGCGCGGGATTACGCCGCAGGCGCGGCGGTGCTGGCACGCGGCGCAGAGTCGGGCAGGCGCAGCTCGAACACCGTGCCCTCGCCCACCACGCTGGCCACCGTGAGGCTGCCGCCCAGCACATTGGTGACCGCGTTGTAGACGATGTGCAGGCCCAGGCCGGTACCGCCACGGCCCATCTTGGTGGTGACGAAGGGGTCGAATATCCGCTCCAGCAGGGCCGCTGGCACGCCGTGCCCATCGTCGGCCACGCGCAGCACGATGCAGCCGTCGTCGGCGCGTTCGCCGCTGATGCGTATCGTGCCCCAGCTGCGGTCGTCGAAGCCGTGCAGCACGGCGTTGTTCACCAGGTTGGCGATGACCTGGCCCAGCGCGCCGGGGTAGCTGTCCAGCGGCAAGCCGGACGGCACATCGACCTCGATCTTGTAGGCCGAGCGGGCGAAAGACGGGCGCAGGCTGGCGACCATTTCATCCACCACCTCGGCCAGCTCAAAGCGGCGCCGCTGGGCGCTGGTCTGGTCCACCGCCACCTGCTTGAAGCTGGTGACCAGGTCGGCCGCGCGGTGCAGGTTGCGCACCGCGATGCTGGTGGCCTGCTCGGCGCTCACCAGCAAGGCGTCGAGTGCGGAGCGGCGCACACCGTCTTGCATGGACAGGCGGAACTGGCGCACATCGTCGCTCAGCGCGCTGACCGCCATCAGGCCGTTGCCCAAGGGGGTGTTGAGCTCGTGCGCCACGCCGGCCACCAGGCTGCCCAGAGCCGCCATTTTCTCGGACTGGACCAGCTCGCCCTGGGTTTGCTGCAGGTTGCTGAGCGCTCCGGACAGCTCCTCGTTGGCCTGCGCCAGGGCCTGGGTGCGGCGGTCGACGCGCTCTTCCAGCTCGGCGTTGAGCTCACGCAGCTGCTGCTCGATGCGCCGGGTCTGGGTCACCTCCACCGCCGCCCAGACCAGCAGCCGGGTGTTGCCGATCTGGGCCTGCTGGCGACTGAATTGCAGCAGCACCTCCTGGCCGTCGCCGCGCAGCATCCAGGCCTCGGCCGAACCGGTGGCCAGCAGCTGGGCGCGCATGGCATCGCGTTCGGCATCCGAGCGCCAGAAGTTCAGCTCGACCGAGGTGCGACCCAGCACATCCTCGCGGCGGCGGATAAAGGTCTTGCACCAGGCGTCGTTGACATCCAGCAGCGCAAAGCGCTCCATGTCGGTGACCGACATCGGCACCGGCGAGGCGTTGAACACCGCCAGCGACTTCTGCTCACGCTCCTGCAAGGCGGAGGCCATGGCTTCCAGGTCGGCCGACAGGTTGTTGAACTCGGCCACCGCGCCCCGCGGCCAGGGCCCGGCGGGCGCGCCCTGGGTGATCTGCGCGGCCCGCGCCACAATGCCGCGCAAGGGCCGGGTCAGCCAGGAGGCCCAGAACGGCGCCATCAGCAGGCCGACCAGCAAGGAGCCGGTGAAGCCGGCCAGCACAAACAGCACGGTGGCACGAATGCTCTCGTTCTCCAGGCCGGCCGGCATGCCGCCTATGAAATACCAGTCCAGGTCGTTGGAATGCGATACCGCCGGGTGGAAGCGGTGCCCGTCGAAGGCAAACACCTCCGGCAGCAACTGGTAATTTTTCACCGCCTGCATCAGCGGCCAGTTCAGCACATTGGCCGTGCCCACCTGCCGCCCGCCATTGGTGTCGGCCACGATCTCGCCGCTGCGGTCGACCAGCCAGATGGACGAGGTGCGCTTGCCGGCGGCGATCTGGAAGGTGTCCAGCAGATAGCGCATCGGCACCTCGGCCAGCAGGATGTGCTGGCGGCCCACCGGATAGGCCAGGCCCACCGTGACCGCACCCGACAGCGAGGACAGGTATTTATCGCCCCAGACCATCTGGCGCGAATCCACCACCCGGCGGAACAAGGGGGTGGTCGACAGGTCGCTGCCCAGCAGGTCGGTACGCCGCACCCGCAGCGCCGGTACCACGCCGGCAGCCAGCACCGTGCCCTCGTTGGAGGCCAGGTAGATGGCCCGGATCGACTCGCCATCCCAGGCGGCGCGCTCCAGCATGCCGCTGGCCAGCGCCGGGTCCATGTGCTCCAGGGCTTCGCTGAGCAGCTCCATGCGCGCTTCCAGCGAACGCAGCAGCACCTCGACCCGCTCCTGCAGCTCCTCGGTCTCGCGCGCCACCTCTTCCTTGTTGTTCTGCTCGATATACGGAATGCTGATCAGCAAAATCGCGCTGCCAACGATGCCGAAGGTCACCAGCATGGTGATCAGCAGCAAGGCCGTCATATAGCTGCGCAAGCGCCAGACCCGCAAATTCACCATATCACTTGACCAGCACGAAACGGCCGCCGCGCACCTCGGTGAAATACACCTTGTGCAGCGTGTCCCCATTGCGGTCGAACTGGATGCTTTGCTGCAAGCCCTCGAACGGGCCGTACTTCAGCACCGCGTCCTTGGCGGATTCGCCGCGCTGCTGGCGCTCCAGCGCCTGCAGCAGCACCGTGGTCGCGTCGTAGGCCAGCACCGAGGCAAAGCCCGGCTCGCGGGCGAAGCGGGCCACATAGGCGTCGACAAACTGGCGGAAGCGCTCGGAACGGTCGTCCCGGTCGTAGGCCTGGGCAATCAGCAGGCCTTCGACGCCCTGCCCGCCCAGCTCCAGCAGGGTCTCGCTGGCCGCCCATTCGGCTGCGGTCTTGGGCAGCTGGGGCGCGAGCTTTTCGGCCTGCTGGGCCAACCGCGCGGCATCGATGGCGCTGGCGATCAGCAGCAAGCCGTCGGGCTGCGCGGCCAGCATCTTGCGCACCACGTCGCCCAAGCCGATTTCGGCCTGCGAGGCAAACGGCACGGCGACGCCGAGCTGGCCGCCCAGTGCCGCATAGGCAGCCTTGAACTCCTTCAGCCACGACAGGGTGAAGTTGCTGTTGCGCGTGTCGTAAGCCACCGCCACCCGCCGCTGGCCACGCTGGTAGAGACGCTGCGCGTATTCCCGCGCGTTCTCGCTGGTGGTGCGGTTGATGCGGATGAAGTAGTCGTCCAGGCCAAAAAAGTCCCTGGAGGTGACCGTGGGGCTGATCATCAGCAAACGCGCCTGGTTGGCCACCGGCACCGTGACCTCGGCCATGGCACTGGTAAACGGGCCGATCACGGCATCGACCCGCGCATCCACCAGCGCCTGGACCGCCACCACCGCCTTGGCCGGGTCCTGGCCGTCGTCCTGCACCACGATCTCGATGTTGCGGCCATGGATGCCGCCGGCCTGGTTGCGCTGCTCCACCGCCAGGATGGTGCCGTTGCGCCCGGCCTCTCCGGTGTCCGACACCCGGTCCGACAGGCCGGTCAGCAGGCCAATGCGGATCGGCTTGTCGGGACTGCAGCCCAGCAGCAACAGCAAGGCCAGCCCCGCCAGCCAGGGCCTCAAGCTCATGGCGCCCGTCCGCGGCGCTGCGCCAGCCAGGGGCCGAGCTCTTCCAGCGGCATGGGTTTGGCATATAGATAGCCCTGGGCTTCGTCGCAGCCCAGGCTGCGCAGCAGGCTGGCCTGGGTTTCGTTTTCCACGCCCTCGGCCAACACCTTCATGCCCAGCTGGTGGCCCAGCGGCACGATCATTTCGGCGATGCGCGCGCCCAACCGGCCCGAGTCCAGCGACATCACGAACGCGCGGTCGATCTTCAGCCGGTCGGCGGGCAGGCGGTCCAGGTAGGACAGCGATGAGAAGCCGGTGCCGAAATCGTCGATCGCCACCGCAATCCCGCGCGACTTGATATCGCGCAGCAGCGTGGCCACGCGCTCCATGCCCATCACCGCCACCGATTCGGTGATCTCCAGCTCCAGGCAGTCAGCCGGCATGCCGGTGTCCCGCAGAGCCTGGTCGACGATCTGCAGGAACTGCGGCTGCGCCAGCTGCACCGACGAGACGTTGACCGCCATGCGCAGATCGCCCGCGCCCGCGGCCCGCAGCCGCCCCAGCGCATGCAAGGCGGTGCGCAGCACCCAGGCGCCAATCGCCACGATCAGCCCCGACTGCTCGGCCACAGGAATGAAACGGTCGGGCGGCACGAATTGGCCTTCTTCGGTGCGCCAGCGCAGCAAGGCCTCGACCCCGATCGTCTGGCCGGTCAGCAGGCTGATCTGCGGCTGGTAGACCACGAACAGGCGCTCGTGGTCGAAGGCACGCTGCAAGCCGTGCAGCAAGCGGGTGCGCTCGCGCGTGACCACGCCGACTTCGGCCGAGTAATAGGCGCTGCGGCCCTGGCCGAGTTCCTTGGCACGCTTGAGTGCGATCGACGCGTCTTTCAGCAGCTCCAGGCCGTTGCTGCTGGCCTCGCCGCAGCGCGCAAAGCCCATGCAGATGGACACTGGCCGCTGCACGCCCTCGATCTCGAAGGGCTGGACGAACACCGCCCGCAGCACCTCGGGGTTAACCACCGACTCCAGGCCAAACAGGCCAAAGGTATCGCCGGCTACCCGCGCCAGCAGGCCGTCGCCGCCGTGCACCTCGCCCAGGCGCCGGGCAATCGCGGCCAGCAGCAGGTCGCCATACACATGGCCGAACATGTCGTTGGTCTCGGCGAACTGGTCCACATCCATCAGGCCAATTGCACAGCCGCCCAGGCTGCCGCTGCGGGCCGCATCGTCCAGGTGCTGGACAAAGGCCGTGCGGTTCGGCAGGCCCAGCAGGCGGTCCACAAACGCGTGGTCGCGCAGCCGCGCCACCAGCTCCACATTGGCGGCGCACAAGGCGATATTGGTGCAGAACACCTGCAGCAAGTGCATATCCACCTCGCGCAGCGGCGCTGCACTGTAGACAAAGGCCGCAAAGTCGCCGCCCTCGCGGCCCTGGAAGAACAGGGTCACGCTGCGCTCGCCCAGCAGGTTGCGGCGCTCGGTCAGGCACTGGCGCAGGCTGGCCACGATGTGCGGATTGCCGATCTCGCCAATCGCATGCTGGATCAGGTGGGCGAATTGCCCGGCGGCGGCAATCACCCGGCACTGCAGGCCGTCGCCCGCGGTGCGGCTGCCGGTGCAGGCGCAGACCAGGCCCTCGGGCGCAATGCCCACCAGGCCGGCCATTTGGGTGATCACGCCTTCGGCAAAGGTCTGCAAGCCTTGCTCGGCAATGAACTGGTTGCTGGCGGCAACTATCTTCTGCAGCCCGCGGCGGCTGGCGTCCAGTCGGCGCAGCTGGTCATAGGAGCGGATGGCGGTGGTCAGCGCGGTATACAGCTTGGTGCGGGTGAGCTCGCTCTTGGTCTTGTAGTCGTTGATGTCGTAGCGGCGGATGGTGTCCATCTCGGGCGCCTGGCCAGGCTGGCCGGTGCGCAGGATGATGCGCACATTCGCCAGGCCCAGGGTGTCGCGGATCGCGCCGACCGTGGCCAGGCCAGCGTCGTCGGTCTCCATCACCACATCCAGCAGGATCACCGCGATGTCGGGTTCGCGGCGCAGGGTGTCCAGGGCCTGGGTTGCGGTATGTGCATGCAGCAGCAGCAAGCCGCGGCCTTCGATTTCCAGCCCCCGCAAACCATAGGCCGTGCTCTCATGCACATCGGGATCGTCGTCGACGATCAGAATGCGCCACGGCTCGGGCGCAGCGGCGCCAGGCACGGCGGCCGGTGCGGCGTCCAGGAACTCTAGAAGATCTTCATCCATCAGTGGTCCAGCGACAAGCGCACCTCAATAAATAGAATAGGACTTACGCAAGGCCCTCTGTGTCGCCCTCTGGGCGCACAGAGGGCCTTGCGTAAGTCCTGTAGAACCTAAGTTTCTTACAAACCCCAGGATGTAACAAGCCCGCAATAGCCCTTAATAGGGTCGCTACAACGCTTATAAGTTCGGGGCCAGCAGACGCTGCAAGTCTTTCTCGTTCAGGCCCCGGCGCTGGGCCAGGTCTTTCAGCTGGTCTTCGGCTATCTTGCCGACGTTGAAGTACACGCTGTCCGGATGCCCCAGGTAGAAGCCGCTAACGCTGGCCGCCGGCAGCATGGCCAGGCTCTCGGTCAGTTCCATGCCGATCTCATGGCATTGCAGCAGGGCAAACATGTCCTGTTTGGCGCTGTGGTCGGGGCAGGCGGGGTAGCCGGGCGCGGGGCGGATGCCGGTGTACTTTTCTCCGATCATGTCCTCGACGCTCAGCGCCTCCTGCGGCGCCGTGCCCCAGAGGTCGGTACGCACGCGCTGGTGCAGGCATTCGGCAAAGGCTTCGGCCAGACGGTCGGCGATGGCCTTGAACATGATGCTGGAATAGTCGTCCAGCGCGGCCATGAACTGGGCTTCCTTCTTCTCGGCGCCTAGGCCGGCGGTGACGGCGAACATGCCCGCGTAATCGGCCACGCCGCTGCTCTTGGGCGCCACGAAGTCGGCCAGGCAGCGGCTGGGGCGCATGACCCCGTCGATGGCCTGCTTCTCGGTCTGCTGGCGCAGGCCGTACCAGGTCATGGCGACTTCAGTCCGCGAATCGTCGGTGTAGAAGGCGATGTCGTCGTCGTTCACCGTGTTCGCCGGGTACAGGGCGATCACGCCGTTGGCGGTGAGCCAGCGGCCCTCGACCACGCGCTTCAGCATGGCCTGCGCGTCCTTGTGGACCCGGGTGGCCTCAATGCCGACCACTTCGTCGGTCAGGATCGCCGGGTAGGGTCCGGCCAGGTCCCAGGTCTGGAAGAACGGGCCCCAGTCGATGTACTTGGCCAGCTCGCCCAGGTCAAAATTCTTGAACACACGGCGGCCGATGAACTTGGGGGTTTTCGGTGTGTAACCGGTCCAGTCGATCGGCGTCTTGTTGGCCCGGCATTTGGCCAGCGGCCACAGCGGGGTCTGCTTCTTATTCGCGTGCTGCTGGCGCACCTTGTCGTAGTCCGCATTCAGCTCCGCTATGAAATTTGCAGCGCCATCCCCAAGCAGACTCTGCGCTACACCCACGCTGCGCGATGCATCGGGCACGTAGACCACGGGGCCGTCGTAGTGGTGGGCGATCTTCACGGCGGTATGCACACGGCTGGTGGTGGCGCCGCCGATCATCAGCGGGATCTTCTTGATGCGGAAGTGGTCATCCTTCTGCATCTCGCCGGCCACGTACTGCATCTCTTCCAGGCTCGGGGTGATCAGGCCGGACAGGCCGACGATGTCGGCGCCCTCGACCTTGGCGCGCGCCAGGATTTCGTGGCAGGGCACCATCACACCCATGTTCACCACCTCGAAGTTATTGCACTGCAAGACCACGGTGACGATGTTCTTGCCGATGTCGTGCACATCGCCCTTCACCGTAGCGATGATGATCTTGCCCTTGGTACGCACGTCGCGGCCAGCGGCTTCGTCGAGGCGCTTTTCTTCTTCGATGTAGGGAATCAGGTGCGCCACCGCGGACTTCATCACCCGCGCCGACTTCACCACCTGGGGCAGGAACATCTTGCCCTGGCCGAACAGGTCGCCGACGATGTTCATGCCGGCCATCAGCGGGCCTTCAATCACGTGCAGCGGCCGGCCGCCCTTGGCCAGCACGGCCTGGTAGGCCTCTTCGGTATCGGGCACGATGAAGTCGGTGATGCCATGCACCATAGCGTGCGACAGGCGCTGCTCCACCGTCACCGGGTGGTCGGGCGTGCCGCGCCAGTCCAGGCGCTTGCTCTCGTCCTTGGCGCCGCTCTTGGCAGTTTCGGCGATCTCCACCAGGCGCTCACCGGCGTCGGGCCGGCGGTTCAGCACCACGTCTTCCACGCGCTCGCGCAGGATGGGCTCCAGGTCGTCGTACACGCCGACCATGCCGGCGTTGACGATGCCCATGTCCATACCCGCCTGGATCGCGTGGTACAGAAACACGGTGTGGATGGCCTCGCGCACCGGGTCGTTGCCGCGGAAGCTGAAAGATACGTTCGACACCCCGCCCGACACCTTGGCGCCCGGCAGGTTTTGCTTGATCCAGCGCGTGGCTTCAATGAAGTCCACCGCGTAGTTGTTGTGTTCCTCGATACCCGTGGCCACGGCGAAGATGTTCGGGTCGAAGATGATGTCTTCGGGCGGGTAGCCCACCTCGTCCACCAGGATGCGGTAGGCGCGTTCGCAGATTTCGACCTTGCGCTCGTAAGTATCGGCCTGGCCTTTTTCGTCAAAGGCCATCACCACCGCGGCCGCACCGTAGCGCCGCAGCAGCTTGGCGTGGTGCTTGAACTGCTCCACGCCTTCCTTCATGCTGATCGAGTTGACGATGCCCTTGCCCTGGATGCAGCGCAGGCCGGCTTCGATCACCTCCCACTTGCTGCTATCGATCATGATCGGCACGCGGGCAATGTCGGGCTCACTGGCGATCAGGTTCAGGAAGCGCACCATGGCCGCCTTGCTGTCCAGCATGGCTTCGTCCATGTTGATGTCGATCACCTGGGCGCCGTTTTCCACCTGCTGGCGCGCCACCGACAAGGCCTGGTCGAACTCGCCGTTCAGGATCATGCGGGCGAAGGCCTTGGAGCCTGTGACGTTGGTGCGTTCGCCAATGTTGACGAACAGCGTGCCGGGGCCGATGAGCACGGGCTCCAGGCCGGACAACAGCATGGGGGGGACGGAATTTGCAACGGATTCGGACATTCGACTCACCTGTGGAGGGGCATGGTTCAGGTGAGCGTCGTTGCAATCTCAGGATGGCGAGGTTCCCAAGCCTGACGGGGGCAAGCCCGCTGCAACGCTCCTTGGGAGGCGATTATTTTAAGGGCCGGCCGGAATTCAAAAGAAAGAGGCCTCCAGCGCATGTCTTGCCTGCGCAGACAGCTATATATTCAATAGCAAACAGCTCAGGCCGGCTGCACCCGCAGTGCCGACGCGGGCAGGCCAAACACCCGGTCAAAAATCCAGTTGAAGATGAAGGCATAGACCAGAAAGAACAGCAGCAGGCCAAAGTCCATCGCCAGCGCCTGCAGCAGCGAGGCGTCAAACCACCAGGCCATCAGCGGCACCAGAAACACCGTCAGCCCGCCCTCGAAACCGATGGCGTGCGCAATGCGCCGGCCCACACTGCGGCCGCGCACCGCCTGGCGCGCCTCCCAGCGCTCGAACAAGGTGTTGAACAGCAGGTTCCAGGCGATGGCGATGCTCGAAGCCGCGACCGCCACCACGCTCGAATCCTGCATGCCGTGGCCCGTCATGCCGGACAAACCGAGGGTGGTCGCCAGGATGGCGATGCCTTCGAACAGGCTTACATAAACCAATTTGCGCTTGATACCTTGCATGTCGGATCTCTGGGCTGGGCAGCTATTGAATAAGAATGCCGCAACTGTATGTCTTAGACTCTGATACATAAAGTCAGGTTATTTCAATTTTATTGATAGGTTGCAGCCATGGCATTCACTTCGGAGAGCGTGCAGGTGTTTCTAGCCGTGCTGGACCGCGGCTCGTTCTCGGCCGCCGCGCGGGCGCTGGGGCGGGTGCCGTCGGCGGTCAGCATGGCGGTGGCGCAGCTAGAGGCCGAGTTGGACCTGCCGCTGTTCGACCGCAGCGGCCGCGAACCCCGGCCCACCGCCGCCGCCCTGTCGCTGGAGCCGCAGGCCCGGCTGCTGGCCAGCCAGCTGCAGCAGCTGAAAGCCCAGGCCCTGGGTCTGACCCAGGGCTTGGAGAGCCGCCTGACCCTGGCCATCGCCCCCGAACTACTCGCAGCCCAGTGGCGCAGCCCGCTGGCGACCTTGGCGCAGGAATACCCGCTGCTGGAGGTGGAAGTGCTGGCCGCGCCCCAGGCCGATGCACTCAGCATGCTGCACGCGGGCCGGGCCAATCTGGCCCTGGTGTTCGAGCGGCCCAGCCTGGACGGCCGCGAGGGCTTTCAAGAGGTCAGCTGTGAAACCCTGGTGGCGGTGATGGCGCCCGCGCTGCTGGCGCGCACCCTGCCCAGCGCGACAGGCCTGCGCGAAGAACATTTAACCAACACCCGCCAGATCGTGGTGGCCAGCCGCGACCTGGCCACCATAGACCGGCGCTTCGCCTACGCCCGGCACTGCTGGCGCACCGACAACCACATTGCCGCGCTGGGCCTGATCGAGGCCGGCATAGGCTGGGGCTGGCTGCCGCTGTCGTTTGTGCGCAGCCAGATCGCCGCCGGAAGCCTGGTGGAGATACCTTTCGACAACCTGACCAACCGCATGGAGCTGTGGGTGGACGTGGTCTGGTCCAAAGAGCGGCCGCTGGGCCTGGCGGCGCGGCGCTTCATCGCCCTGGTCAGCGCCAGCCGCGAGGCCGGCAAGCTGCTGGCGACGGCCGCCAAGGATTCATAAGAAATTGGCCTCTAGCGCAGATATTAACTGCGCAAGCAGCTAGCAATTAAATAGCAGCCAGCGTTTCCCAGCGCCCGCTGCGCTGCGAGGCAAACAGCGCGTCGATGATGCGCATGTTCTGGATTGCATCTTCCACGCCGTACTGCAGCGGGGCTTCGCCACGGATCGCCAGCGAGAACGCATCGCCTTCCAGGCTGTACTGGTCGCAGGGCGCAAAGCTCTCCACCGTGGCGCTGGCGCCGCCCAGCTGCTTGCCGTTGTCGATGAAGATGCGCGTGGGATCAAACGGCGGCGCGTTGAACGGGATCTCGATTTCCACCCGCTGCTGCGTGCCTACCACCTGCACGCGCTGGTAGGGCGTGGACTGGGTGGACACGGTGAAGTCCAGGTGCCGGCCGCCGCCAAAGTCCAGCAGCGCGCTGAAAGTGCGGTCGACATTGAATTCGGGGTCGATATCGGCCAACGCCATCACACGCAGCGGCTCGGCGCCGAACAGGAAACGCCCGGCCACGATGGGGTAGCAGCCGATGTCGAACAGCGCGCCGCCGCCCTTGCTCGCATCGTTACGGATGTTGTCCGGGTTGCGGTTGAAGTACGAGAACCAGGCCTGCACCGTGCGCAGCTCGCCCAGGGCGCCGCTCTGCACCAGCTCGCGCGTGCGCAGCCACTGCGGGTGGAAGCGCACCATGAAGGCTTCCATGATGTGGACCTTGCCAGCCACTTCACGCAGCTGGGCCGCTTCATTCGCGTTCAGCGCGATCGGCTTTTCACACAGCACATGCTTGCCGGCGCGCGCCGCGGCCAGGGTCAGCGGCACATGCAAGTCGTTGGGCAGCGGGTTGTAGATGGCCTCGATGCTCGGGTCGGCCAGCAGCTCTTCGTAGGAGCCGTAGGCGGTGGGAATGCCCAGCTTGTCGGCCGCCGCACGGGCCGACGGCAAGGACCGCGAAGCAATCGCCTGCACATCGCACCACTGGCTGCGCAGCAGCGCCGGGGTGACCTTTTCCATGCCAATCTTGGCGGTACTCAACACACCCCAGCGCACTTTTTGCATATCAGGCAGCCTCTTTGTAGAAGAACGGGCGCAGCACGCGGCCGGGCAGCGGGTTCACTGCGTTGTGGATGGCGGCAATGTGGTCGGGCGTGGTGCCGCAGCAGCCGCCCACGATGTTGACCAGGCCTTCGGCGGCGAACTCGCGCACCAGGGCCGAGGTGACGTCCGGGGTTTCGTCAAAGCCGGTGTCGCTCATCGGGTTGGGCAGGCCGGCATTCGGATAGCAGCTGATGAAGGTATCGGGCGCCACCTTGTGCAGCTCCTGGATGTAGGGGCGCATCAGCGCGGCGCCGAGTGCGCAGTTCAGGCCCACGGCCAGCGGCTGGGCGTGGCGCACGCTGTGCCAGAAGGCGGTAACGGTCTGGCCGCTGAGGATGCGGCCCGAGGCATCGGTCACCGTGCCGCTGATGATCAGCGGCAGGCGCTGGCCCGAGTCTTCGAAATACTCGTCCACCGCGAACAGCGCGGCCTTGGCGTTCAGCGTGTCGAAAATCGTCTCGACCAGGATCACGTCCGCACCGCCTTCGACCAGGGCCTTGGTTTGCTCGTAATAGGCTTTGCGCAGCTGCTCGAAGTTGACGTTGCGCGCGCCGGGGTCGTTCACGTCAGGGCTGATGCTGGCGGTCTTGGGCGTGGGGCCGAGGGCGCCAGCGACGAAGCGCGGCTTGTCTGGCGTACTGTATTTGTCGCAAGCAGCGCGGGCGATGCGGGCGGACTCGAAGTTCATCTCGATCGCCAGGTCGGCCATGTCGTAGTCCTCCTGGGCCACGGTGGTGGCGCCGAAGGTGTTGGTCTCGATCAGGTCGGCACCGGCGGCCAGATAGCCTTCGTGGATGTCGCGGATCACGTCGGGCCGGGTCAGGCTCAACAGCTCGTTGTTGCCCTTCACATCCTTGTGGAAGTCCTTGAAGCGCTCGCCGCGGTATTGCTCCTCGGTCAGCTTGAAGCGCTGGATCATGGTGCCCATCGCGCCGTCGAGGATGGCAATGCGTTGCGCCAGGATGGCGGGGAGTTGCTGGGCGCGGGTGTAGGTGGGCGTTTTCATGAGGGCTCGATTGTAGGAAACCCCGGCGCGGCGTCCGCTACACCGCCACCAGTGGCCCCAGTCCGCGTAGGCGTACGGCGTCGCGCAGCGGAGGCTGGCCGTACATGCGGGCGTATTCGCGGCTGAACTGCGACGGGCTTTCATAGCCCACGGTGAAGCCGATGCTGGCCGCGTCCGCCTGACCGGCCAGCAGCAGGCGCCGGGCTTCCTGCAGGCGGATCTGCTTCTGGTACTGCAGCGGGCTCATCGCGGTGACGGCCTTGAAATGCCGGTGGAAGGTGGAGGCGCTCATGTTCGCCCGCTGCGCCACCGCGTCAATCCGCAGCGGCTCGGCAAAGTGGCTGCGTATCCAGCCTATGGCCTGGCCCACCTGGGCCATGCGGCTGTGGGCCAGCGCGATCTGGCGCAGCATGGGCGCCTGGGCGCCGGTCAGCAGGCGGTACAGGATTTCGCGCTCGGCCAGCGGCGCCAGCATGGGGATGTCGGCCGGCCGGTCCAGCAGCCGCAGCAGACGCACGGCGGCGTCCAACAGGTCGGGCGTCACCGGGCTGACCGCCAGGCCGGGCAAGGGGGCGTCCTTGGCTGCACCGGGTAAGGTCAGCAGCATGTCGGCCAGCACGGCCGGGTCCAGTTCCAGCGACAACGCCAGATACGGCGCCTCCGGGCTGGCCTGGATCACGGAGCCGGTGATGGGCAGGTCCACCGACACCACCAAATACTGGCCGGCAGCGTATTCCACGATGCTGTCACCCAGCAGTGTGCGCTTGGCCCCTTGCGCCACGATGTACAGCATGGGCTGGTAGACCACGCCCATGGGCAGGGTTGGCGTGTCGGAACGCACCAGGCCAACGCCGGGGATGGCGGTGGCGGTGCGGCGCTCATGGCAGTGTTGTGCAATCAAGGCACACAGCTCTTTGAGCGATTCTGGCGTAGGCGATGGCAGCATGCGAGGATTATGCAAGAGCTGCGCAGTATCAGGCTACCGCTGCACAGGCCGACACGCGGATAGTCAAGCTCTTCACCATTCAGGAGCCACGCCATGTCTTTCCAACCCCACACCTGGTTCATCACCGGCGCAGCGCGCGGCATCGGCGCACACACCGTGCAGGCCGCGCTGGCCGCAGGCCACAACGTGGTCGCCACGGCCCGCAAGCGCGAGAACATCACCCTGACCGACGACCGCCTGCTGGCGCTGGACCTAGACGTCACCGACGCGGCCCAGGCCCAGGCCGCCGTGCAATCCGCCGTGGCCCACTTTGGCCGCATCGACGTACTGGTCAACAACGCCGGCTATGGCCAGCTCGGCCTGTTCGAGGAAAGCACGGTGGCCGATGCGCAAGCGCAGTTCGCCACCAATGTGTTCGGCCTGTTCCACGTCACCCGGGCCGTACTGCCGGTGATGCGCCAGCAACGCGCCGGCCATGTGCTGAACATCTCGTCCATGGCCGGCATACGTGGCCGCGCGGGCACTGCGCTCTACAGTGCCAGCAAGTTTGCGGTGGAGGGCTTTTCCGAAGGACTGGCGCAGGAGCTGGCCCCGTTCGGCATCCGCGTCACCATCGTGGAGCCCGGCGCGTTCCGCACCGACTTTCTGGACGGCCAGTCGATGCGCTTTGGCAGCCAGCCCATCGCCGACTACGCCGCGCAGTCGGCCCAGATCAACGCAGGCTTTGGTGCCCGCAACCACATGCAGCCCGGCGACCCGGCACGGCTGGCTGCCGTGCTGCTGCAGCTGGCGGCGCACCCGAAGCCGCCGCTGCGCTTTGCTGCGGGTAGCGATGCGGTGGAGATCATTGGGGCGAAGATTGAGGCGCTGCGGGGGGAGTTGGAGGCTTGGCAAGCCTTGTCAGTGACGACAGACGGGGAGTTTTAACGGCTTCCAGCCAGTATTAGGACTCGTCTTCGCTATCTAACCCGGCAGCGTAGTCTGGAACTATCCTTTCTCCGGTCAGCGCTGCTACAGCCCGAATCACTTGCGTGCCGAGTTGGCGAGTATTGAACTCGTTTCCCTTTCCGTTAATGAGGCTCACATTGAAACGAATTGCAAGCTCCCGCAGCACCGGCTTCACGGGAGTGAGCAAAACTCCATCCTGCTGCACTTCAATCGTTCCGGTTTCTAGTTCACGAAGGGTGTAGCGATCAATAGATACTTCGTTGACAGGAGCAATATCGCTCCTCACTTTTCGCCTATCGACAATGCGACCTAGAGTCAGGATTCGCTTTCCCTCTGAAGGCCCGGATAGCAGGGGAAGTACGTCTGAAATCGGAGCGTTGAGCAAGGTTTCAACCTGCATCTCCTCTGTATTCATACGCAGAACGATCACTCTGTCCACAAACTCAAGCGATCTTGAATTAAATGCAACATGCCCGGTCATGCCCATCATTGCAGTTGTTTTGACCGATATGCGCTCACCCGTTTCGCTTACGACGTCATAGCCCTTCTGATTAACCTCAGTCGCCATTTGGCCATTAGTAATTAACGCAGCGTACAGCTCACCAATCCGCCCACATAGATGACGTAGTTCGGTCGGAGGAACACCCCAGCTAAGTTCGCGTTCAAACCAGGACATAGCTTCACCAAGCGATTGAATGATCTGCATTTGTGTAAGAGCCATGATTAAAGTCTACCAAGTAGCCACGCAGGCGCTCAATTTGTCGCCAGAACATGGGCAAAAAGCGTCACTCAGGCCCGGGCACAATAGCGTCTTCCCACCAGCCCCGCGCTGGTTTACATACGAAATCAGCCTCTAGCGCAATCACCACCTGTGCCAGCAGCTATACATTCCAGAGCATCGCATTGTCCTCGTCCCCTCTCGCCATCCTGCATGAAACCTTTGGCTATGAGCAGTTTCGGGGGCCGCAGCAGGCCATCGTTGAGCATGTAGTCGCGGGCGGCGACGCGCTGGTGCTGATGCCTACCGGCGGCGGCAAGTCGCTGTGTTACCAGATCCCGGCGATTGCGCGGCAGCTGGACGGGCACGGCATCACCATCGTCATCTCGCCCCTGATCGCGCTGATGCACGACCAAGTGGGGGCGCTGCACGAGGCGGGTGTCAAGGCGGCGTTTTTGAACTCCACGCTGTCGTTCGACGAGGCGCTGGACGTGGAGCGGCGCCTGATGCGCGGCGACATCACCATGCTGTACGCGGCGCCCGAGCGCATCACCACGCCGCGCTTCTTGGACCTGCTGGACGACCTGCTGGCGCGCCGGCAGCTGAGCCTGTTTGCGATTGACGAAGTGCATTGCGTGAGCCAGTGGGGCCACGACTTCCGCCCCGAATACCGCGCGCTGACGGTGCTGCACCAACGCTACGCCAGCGTGCCGCGGATTGCGCTGACGGCCACGGCCGACGCGCTGACCCGGGCCGACATCGTGGAGCGGCTGCAGCTGGAAGAGGCACAGCATTTCGTCAGCAGCTTTGACCGGCCGAACATCCGCTACACCATCGTCGAGAAGAAGGACGCCACCACGCAGCTGCTGCGCTTCATCGAGCGCGAGCACGACGAGGACGCGGGCGTGGTCTATTGCCAGTCGCGCAAGCGGGTCGAAGAAGTGGCGCAGACGCTGTGCGAGCACGGCATCAACGCCCTGCCCTACCACGCCGGGCTGGACGCCAAGCTGCGCCAAACCCACCAGGACCGCTTTCTGCGCGAAGAAGGCATCGTGATGGTGGCGACCATCGCCTTCGGCATGGGCATTGACAAGCCCGACGTGCGCTTTGTCGCGCATCTGGACATGCCGAAGAACATCGAGGGCTACTACCAGGAAACCGGCCGCGCGGGCCGCGACGGACTACCCGCCGATGCCTGGATGGTCTACGGCCTGCAGGACGTGGTGAACCAGCGCCGCATGATCGACGAAAGCCCGGCCGGCGAGGAATTCAAGCAGGTGATGCGCGGCAAGCTGGACGCATTGCTGGGCCTGGCCGAGGCCACCGACTGCCGCCGCGTGCGGCTGCTGGCCTACTTCGGCGAAAAGTCTGCGCCCTGTGGCAACTGCGACAACTGCCTGGAGCCGCCGCAGGTGTGGGACGGCACCGAGGCCGCGCGCAAGCTGCTGTCCACGATTTACCGCATCCAGCAGATGAGCGGCATCAGCTTCGGCACCGGCCACATCATGGACATCTTGCGCGGCAAGACCACCGACAAAGTGAACCAGTTCAACCACAGCACGCTCAGCACCTTCGGCCTGGGCGCGGAGTACAGCGAACAGCAGCTGCGCGGCGTGCTGCGCCAGCTGATTGCGATTGGCGGGGTAGCGGTCGAGGGCGAATACAGCACGCTATGCCTGACGGAAGGCTCGCGCGCCGTGCTCAAAGGCGAGGTGCCGCTGATGCTGCGCGCGTCTCTCTCCGGCCCGGCCGAGCGCAAGCCCAAGCGCGAGAAATCCGCGGCCAAATCCGCGGTGGTGGCCGCGCTGGACGACAGCGCGCAAACCCGCTTCGCCGCGCTGAAAACCTGGCGCGCCGAAGTGGCACGCGAACACAATCTGCCAGCCTATGTGATCTTCCACGACGCGACTTTGGCGGCCATCGCCGCGCTGGCACCGCAGTCGCTGCGCGACCTGGAAGGCGTGAGCGGTATCGGCACCAAGAAGCTCGAAGCCTATGGCGAAGCGGTGCTACAAGTCTGCGTGGGCTAGCCCCGCCGCCACGCTCAAAAGCTGTGCGGGCTGATTTCTCGGCTCCCACCTTTGCAATAAAACTGCGCAGTACCTGGAGATGATGGAGTAGGCCAAGCGCCCTATCCATTCACCAGCAAATTTTGCTGTCCTGAAAGGGAATCCACGGTCGCCATGTGAAGACCTGGTACCGGTAGCTGGCCCTACCGGTACCAGGTCTTTTTTTATGCAAAACCACACCTTAGCGCTGGGCGGACTCAAATCTGAAGTGCAACACCTTATTCAACTAAGGTGCAGAAATGACAAAAGTCCTCCATTACCAGCAACTCCAGTCAGACGAACGCATCGCGCTGGGGCAGTACCGAGAGCAAGGCTTTGGTATCCGCGCCATTGCCCGCTTGCTGCACCGTTCGCCCTCTACCGTCAGCCGCGAGATTGAGCGCAATGCGCCAGTGGCCGTCTACAGCGGCACCTTTGCCCAGAAGCGTTGTACCCGTAGACGCAGGCTGTCGCGTCCAGCACCTAAACTTGTCCGCACTGGGGCCCTGTTTGCCAAAGTCTGCTTACTCCTCAGACGTAAATGGTCG
>NZ_FNJA01000015.1 GCF_900104385.1 Rhodoferax sp. OV413
TGCGCCGGCCTTGTTTGGGCCGATGGCTGTCGGTCGTGAGGGCCTGGTGAAGGGCCGGCTCGAAGGCGGTGAGCTTGCCCTCGACGCTGGTGCGTTCGTACTTGGGCACGGCCTCGCCGGGTGCCTTGAGCCACTTCTTGACCGTGTTGCGCGACAGCCCGGTGCGCTTCGCGATCTCGCTGAGGGAGAGTTGGTCGCGCAACTTCATGCGCCTGACCTTGCCAATCATGTCCATGGTGATCACCTTGAATCCCTGCTGAAAGTTTCAGCAGGTCAGTGGAACACCCTGGTCAATTTTGGATCGGCACTTTGCGGTTTAGCTGGTCAGTTTTGGATCGGCACTAACATCCATATATCTTCATCTGGCTTTCCCATACAGAACCTGGATATATTTCACATAAAAAATGCACAAGTCGTCGCAAAATTAATCGCCCTTCAATCTCCGTAGGTCATCCCAAAAATCGTATCAGTCAGCCAATGACGGAACGACTGGTTGTCCTGAAATTGTTTAAACAGCTGGGCGTCATCGACAAACAATGCCGTAATAACGCGCTTCAACGCCTTATCGTGTTCGATACGCGCGTTCTGTCGGTCTGAATTTTTTTTCGCATTCTGAAAAGCCTGATCCGCCGCCACTCTTCTCGGAATTTCATCGGTAATGCGTCCTTCCATCCGAATCGCATCAGTGAACAGCCCGCCAAACTGATCGTTAAATGCCTTCACAATATTCGACAGACGGTCCAACTCAGACTCCTGCTTACGCCCCCCACCTGCTGTTGGCAACGGCTCAATTTCAACATCCACATCTGGCAAGGCAATTGCCATCGTTGCTTTTTTCTCAGCACGATAGCTGTCCATGTCGATAGCGTCCAAAATTCCTTTTGCAAGATCCTCTTCTATGGGGGCGGGCAACTTCGAGATCAAAAAGTTCAAGAAGATGGAAAGCCGCTCCCAGCCCTGCACGCCATAGGGCAATATGGTCGCCAGAAAGTCATAGGTACGGGTAAAGGCCTTCGCCTTGCCTTTGAAGTCCACCTGCCCGTCTTCATCCAGCTCGGTTATGTACACCGCCACACAAGCGTCAAGAATCGGGTCCAGCTTGTCACGATCCGCACCTCCCAAATAGAGCGCCACCAAGGAATCAATCTGCTCGAGTGAATACACCTGATACTGGTCCAGTTCACTCTTAAGCGTATGCAGTTTGTTGGGGTCTGTCTCTTTACTCAGGATGGTCGTTCGGTAGTAGGCCGCAAACGATTTTTCAATCGCCTCCACATCATTCTGGAAATCCAGCACACACACATCATGCTTTTTCGGGTGGGCACGATTCAAGCGCGAAAGCGTCTGTACAGCCATGATCCCTGACAGCGCTTTGTCTACATACATGCTATGCAACAACGGCTCGTCATAGCCAGTCTGGAACTTATTTGCACAGATCAAAAACCGATACGGGTCTTCCTGAATTTTGTCGGTAATGTCGTTACTGGGAAAGCCGTTTAGCTTGGCCTCAGTTACCTTTTCGCCTTTGTATTCTGGCTCACCGGAAAATGCGACGATGGGTTTGTAGGGACTCTTGATTTCGTCCAAATATTCGCTGAAGGCAAAGAAATACTGAATCGCCCGCTGGATGCCACTGGTCACCACCATTGCCCGTGCCTGACCGCCAATCTTGTTCTGCCCAATCACTTGTTCATGAAAATGGTCCACCATGATCTCGGCTTTGTCGCGAATGGCCTTGCTGTGGCCTTCCACATATACGCGCAACTTCTTGCGCGCCTTTTTTACGTCATATTCAGGGTCGCCCTCCACTGTTTTCGCCAAACGGTAGTAGCTTTCCACAGGGGTGTAGTTCTTCAGCACATCCAGAATGAAGCCTTCCTGTATGGCCTGCTTCATCGTGTAGTTGTGAAACGGTCGGTGCTTTATCTCATCGCCCGCTCGGTAAGAAATACCAAAAATTTGCAGCGTCTTGTTCTTGGGCGTAGCAGTAAACGCAAAGTAGCTGGCGTTGGTCAGCAGCTTGCGGGATTCAATGATGCGATTGATCTTGTCCTCAGTTGTCTCGTCTTCCTGCTCTGCGCCGTTCTCAGACAAAGCCATGCTCATAGCGGCAGCGGTTCGCCCTCCCTGGCTGGAATGTGCCTCGTCAATGACGATGGCGAACTTCTTTCCCCGGTGCGCCTCGTCAATACTGTCCAGCACAAACGGAAAGGTCTGCACCGTGGAAACGATGATCTTCTTGCCGTCTTTCAGAAATTTGGAGAGCTGCTGCGTCTTGGACACACCGTCACCATCCCTCACCGCACCAATGATCGAGGACACCTGGGCAAAACCCTTAATGGTTTCGCGAATCTGCCTGTCCAGCAGCACCCTGTCGGTGATGATGACGATGGAGTCAAACACATCCTTCCCGCCCTTACGCAGCCCAATCAGTTGATGCGCCAGCCAAGCTATGGAATTCGACTTGCCACTGCCCGCCGAGTGCTGAATCAAATACGTCTTACCCGCTCCAAACCAAGCCGCATCCGCCAGCAGCTTTCGCACTACGTCCAGTTGGTGGAAGCGCGGAAACACCTGCACCCGCTTCTTTTTGCCCGTCTTCTCATTCTTCTCTTCCACAATCTGGGCGAAGTTTTCCAGAATGTCAGTCAGCCCACCGGGCGTAAAGATGCGCCGCCACAGGTAGTCCGTCTTGATGCCATAGGGATTGGGCGGATTGCCGGCACCCTGGTTCCAGCCTTGGTTAAACGGCAAGAACCATGAGTCCTTGGCCATCCCTTTACTACCTTTCAGCTCAGTGCACATTTGCACCTCGTGGTCATCCATCGCAAAGTGCACCACGCAACGGCCAAAAGCAAATAAGGTTTCACGCGGATCGCGGTCACGCTTGTACTGTTCTTCCGCATCCTCCGCAGTCTGCTTGGTCAGGCTGTTTTTGAGCTCAAACGTTGCCACCGGCATGCCGTTAATGAACAGCACTAGATCCAGCGCACGCTTTGTTTCCTCTCGGCTGTAGCGCAACTGGCGGGTAATGCTGAAGCGGTTGGCCGCATGGCGTACCACGGCTTTCTCGTTTTCAGGCGAAGGTGTGCCGTAAAACATGTCTACATGGTGCTTGCCATGGTCAATGCCCTTACGCATGACATCAATCGTGCCACGCCGGGTAATTTCGCCTTGCAGTTGCGCCAAGAACTTCCGGCGCACAGGCCCAACGGTGCGCAGCTCAAGTTCCTGCGCCACCTTCCATTGCGTGGCCTCCAAGAAAGCGGTTAGCTGCTTCAGGTCAACCGCATATTCCCGCTCGTAATCAGCGTTGGTGCCCAGCAGCCAGCCAAAGTGCGTCATCGCCCCGACGATCAACGACTCCAACCCCTCTTCTTTCACATTGGTCACTGGCGCCTTCTCGGCAGGCGTCGGCCGCGCGGTCTCAATCAGCTTGATACCGCCGTCCATTCCAAACATCGGCGGTTCTTCGGCAATATTTGTTGCGTCGAGATCCAACGCTAAACGCCCTTGGGCGAACTGGTCCAAGAAGGAAGCCAAGCGCGGATCTCCTGCTTGAAAGCTTGCAATTAGGCCTTCCGCCGCAGCCATTGGCATTTCCAAACGAATTAACGAACTATTGCTCGGGGTAACAGCAACCACCTTGATTTCAGAAATCATGACCCCGGAATACGCCGCAATCATTTGGACAAGTTGTATGCGTTGGTACTCGCCCATATCGGCCGCATCACGAGCGAGGATCAAATCGACCATGGCTTGCTGCGGTGCGCTCGCGGGTTTGGCAACATTTACGCGAAGTGCCCAAGGCTTCTTCTTGTACACCTCGAAGTCTTTACTATTCCACTTTTGCAGATCCGCCATTTCATGACAGGTTGCACACAGTGCAATTAAATTAGCAGCACTGTGGTCTTTCGTGTTTCGCCAGGGAATGATGTGTGCCAGCTCAATAGACAAGCCAAAGCCACACACCGCACAGCGGTGGCACGACTCGTGTAGCACTTGCCGCTGCACGGGGATTGGAATGGTGGGGCGATTGGGCATCAGCTTTCCTCGCATTCAATTTCTTCTAATGCCTCTTCCGCGATTGACTCTGGCATCGTGTTTGGGGGCAAATCTGGCAAATTCATCACCGCCTCGCGCACATCCAACTTACCTGTCACGATGTCTGCGGTCAGGCGGGTGCGGTATTCCTGCATCAAAGCGATTTCGCGCTCGGTGCGGACAATGGCGACATTTAGGTGTGTTGTCCGATTCGCGATGAAGGAGACGATTTCTTCTTGTTCCGCTCTTGGCGGGCTGAGATTCGGCATCTGTTTGAAGCTATCCCAGTACAGACGATTGCGATCTGAAACTATGCCAGTGGACTGGCGATTGACCTGCTGTTTGTAAACCTCTGTGTGAAATATGAAGTCATAGAATTCTGGGCAGGTAGTTTTCCGAGGCTTCAGTACAACGTAAGCAGGGCTGACAAGGCCATCGCTGTATGAAACACCAGCAGCTCCTTGCCACATCCGCATGGTGTTGTAGGCCACGTCATTTTTGTAAATGCGTTTGTATTTCGTCGCATCCGCAATCAGCCTCTTTGGGCGCCCAAACTGGTCCAACTCCTCGGCAGTGATACCAGAACGAAGGCTCACCTGAAGAACAGGAAGCCTTGCGATGCCAGGCTCTACTCGGTGGGTAAATAGCGCCATATTGCGGACGACTCCCCAATGCGACGGAATCTCACCTAGCCAAGGGATGCCAGAGGGTTTAAGGGGGGTATCTGGGTGGAGTCCGCGCGTAACGGCGCGGTGAATAATTGCCTGCTTCTGTTCATTCAGCAACGCAATCAGCTTGCGCTTGGTGCGGATGAAGCCATCTATTTTCTGGTTCGCGTGCGCCAGAAACCGCACGATGGCTACTTGTTCATCAATTGGCGGAAGTGGCATTTCCGCACGACTCATGCGTTCGTAATCGATATTTTGCCCCTCGCGAATACCGGTAACGAAAAGCGATAGGCTGTCGATGAATGGGCGAGACTTGAAAAAATGTGTGTAGTAGCCCGAGCTGGCGTCTGCTCCCGGCTGTAACACCGTGTATGCAGGGCTGATGATGCCCCGGTAGTGCGCAAACTCAATGCCACCTTGGAACGAACGCAGGCTAATCACGTAGTCACCGGGCTCAACGAGCTTCAATAGGTGCAAGTCTTTCTGTGCAGTGACTGTGCGAGTCCCGTAGTCTTCTTTCCTAACCACTCCCTTCGTTTGCGTAGCCGCAAGCAAAGGTTCTTTAGGAAACCCTTTTTTTACCCGTTCAACGAACAGTGTTTTCGTTCGCCTAAGCGACCAGTGTTCCGGACATTCCCCTAGCCATGGAAGGCCAGACTCCTTGCAATCCGAGTAAGGTTTCAGATTCGCAGTGAGGCTTTGATTTTCGGCCCTAGTGACATCGTGCCCGCCAGCAGTCACGGAGAAGCTCGATGTGTCGGGATTTAGGCCGGGAAAAAGAGACATCGAGAAGTCGTCAACAGCGAGATGGGTGGACGCCACGTCCACCGCATAGGGTTTGGATTTGTCATTGCTAAAGTCGACCACGCCCATCACTTCATCGAAGAGCAAGAAGTCCGGTATAGCTGGTGGCTCTACGCGCCGCAGCTCTGCGCCTTGCTTGATTTCTTCACGTAGTTCCATCAACAAGCGGCCCAGTACATTCATGCCCACCAACGTTGCAGCATCCGTGGGCATCGCTCCCCAGAAATCATCTTTGCGCGAATCTTCAACGATGGACATGTCACCGGTGGACAACAGCAGTGCGCTGAACTGCGTCCAATGCATGGCGAGCTTGAGGCGCAGCACCCAACGCATGATCTTGACGCGCACTCGATCCCAATCGGGGCGTGAATCGCCCCGATATGGCTTGCCAACCATCTTGGCGGTCATCGGACTAGTTTGCTCAATTATCTTGCGCTGCACTTCGGGTAGATGTGGGAATCGGCAAGCCTGATAGAGCGCCTCAACAGTCAGAATACGCACGCCGTTGATCCGCACCGAGAACCCGGGTGCCATGTTGGAAAGCCCACCAAACGCTTCTGCGGTCTTGCGGAAGACGGCGCAGTCGGCACGGTTATAAGTACGAAGGTCTTTGCCGCTACTCATAGCTCAAAGTCGAAGTCCGCCAAAACATCAGACTGGGCATACGTCTTACGTGGCAAAAGGGGGTACCAATGCATGGCGCCAGAAGTTGCAGTCGCATCGCCCCACCAAAGCGGAAGAGGCGCGTTGTTGGGGCAATTTCGGTAAGTGACGATGGTTGAACCAAAACCGAGGCCGAACGCACTGAAGCCCAATGGGCGCATGGACGTTTTGGGGTCTTTGCAACCTGCCCGAATTTTCACGCCTGCTATAAGCAGCTCGCGCTCCAGCACCTGCCGACCAGACTCACCAGAGAATATTTTGTTTTCCAAAATGCACCCCGCCTGACGTGGCTCAAAAGGAAACCTCGTCTCAAGGGCCATATATGCGCCGACTGCTGCGTTATTGGGTACCGCAGCAGGCCATAACACTTCAGACTTGTTTTTGTATGCCTTTCTGTTCTCAAAGCGAACAGCTGCCCAACAAGTAAATGTGATCGTCTTCCCGACTTGTTCCGCCGCGGCCTTCAAGCCCTTAATGGTTTGCCATTCACCTAACCGGTGTGTACCAATGACAAGAATATGAACAGTAGCTTTTGTAGGCGCCTCATTTTGAATCCAAACCCTCAAGTCTGAGCCAATACGTCCACCGCTAAACAAGACATCGTCCAAATAGAAGAACGGTCCGTCATCGCTTCCACAGTCCGAAACTGGAATGCCGCAATGTACATTTAGCGCATCGTCAAACAACGCAAGAATTTCACCTTGACTTTGCCCATGCGCCTGAATACTCAAAAAATTTGCGTGCCGCCAAAATTCGCGTGGGTTATCGCCGGTAATTTCTTTGTGTTGAATTTGGTTAGCAAAGAACTTTGCAACCACGTTTTTAGAAAAATAAGTCTTGTCGAGCGCAAAGTCCAACTCCGTCAACAGCGGAATCTGCACATCCGAGTCGAACTGCCGAACCCATCGATCCACGTGAGTAGGGGTTGGTTGCGGAATCTCACCGGCGCGGTAATCTTGAATCGTGTTCGCGATAGATTGCAATAGTTCTGCTCTCGTTTTCATTTTCCAACTCCCCCTGTGATTTCGCTCAACAGCCCTTCAGTTTCCTGCTCCAGCGCCAAAATGTCGGCGCTGATCTCTGTCAGCGTGCGCAACTGAGGCGGTTTGTAAAAATGGCGGGTGAAGCTGACTTCGTAGCCAATCTTCGTGTCGGCGTCCACAATCCAGGCATCGGGCGTGTAGGGCAGCACCTCGCGGCGGATGAAGGCTTCTATGCCGCCCACCTCCAGCAAAGGGATTTGTTCGCTGTCACGCAGTTCGCTATCGGGCTCGTATTCCACAACGCAAGTGTCGCCATCGATGTGGACGTCAAATAACCCGCGCAATGGGTCTGGCTTTGTCTTGCCTGGTTTGTGAATCTTTTTGATAACGCGGGGTGCGTCTTCCACGCGCCAGCTCACTGCGTTAATGATGAGCTTGAGGTCGGCTGCGCTAGGTTTGATACCGAGGCCTTTCAGCGTGGTATCCACCTTTTCCAGAAATACGTTGTGGTCCTCATAAAGGGCATCGCCTAGTGCCTCGCGCAGTTTGGTGGCGATCTCTACCAACGTGGCATCGCGCCTCCAGGTGGCATCGCTCAGCAGCTTCTTCTTCCTGGCTTCTGGTAGTGCTTTTTTGACGGCGGGTTCTCCGCTCTCGTCGTCTTCAGCATCGCCGTCAGTCTTGCCCCAATCATCCAGCAGCTTCTCTAACGACTTGCGAACGGAGGCATGGTTGTCAAACAAGGCGTCACCCAGTTCGTCGCGCAACACGGAGCGGAGGTCTTCATCGCCGGAAGCGAAGCGCAATGCTTCAATGCGTTGGCGGGTGAGCTGGCTATGCAGACGCAGGGGGCGCTCCACCTTCACCTTCCAGTAGCCAAAGGCGGCATTAGGGAATATCTTGGACTCATCGGTTTCTTTGAAAGCCAAGAAAGTTTCGGAAACCCGCTGAATGTCGTCTGCGCTGAGCTCGCAGTTTTTCTTGCCCATGTTTTTGCGCAGCGGCTTGAACCACTGCGTGGCATCAATGAGCTGAACTCTGCCTTTGCGATGCTCAGGTTTACGGTTGGTAAGCACCCAAACGTAGGTGGCAATGCCGGTGTTGTAGAACATGTTAAGTGGCAGCGCGACGATGGCCTCCAGCCAATCGCTCTCGATGATCCAGCGGCGAATGTTGCTCTCGCCCTGCCCCGCATCACCCGTGAACAGAGATGAGCCGTTGTGCACCTCTGCAATGCGGCTGCCCAGCGGAGTGTCGTGCTTCATCTTGCTGAGCATATTGGCCAAAAAGAGCATTTGGCCGTCACTGGAACGGGTCACCAACGAGTAGTCGGATATGCCCGCGTGCTGAATGACAAAACGGGGGTCTTTCAGTTCTTTCTTACCCCCCATACGCTCCAGGTCGCTCTTCCAGCTCTTACCATAAGGCGGGTTGGCCAACATGAAATCAAACTCGCGGGAGCGGAACGCATCGTTGGCCAGCGTGGAATGCTCGGGTCCACCCACGATGTTGTCTGCGGCATCACCATCACCTTTAAGCAAAAGATCAGCTTTACATATAGCGTAGGTCTCGCCGTTGATCTCTTGGCCATATAGATGCGTGGCAACCTGTTTTCCGTAGGCTTTGGCAATCTCTTGCAGCGTTTCTTCTGCCACTGTGAGCATGCCGCCTGTTCCGCAGGCGCAGTCGTAAAGCAAGTATGTGCCGGACTCGATCTTGTCGGCTACCGGCAGGAACATCAAATTTGCCATGAGTCGCACGGCATCGCGGGGCGTCCAGTGTTCGCCAGCCTCTTCGTTGTTGTCTTCGTTGAAACGGCGCACCAGCTCTTCGAACATCGTGCCCATGGAGTGGTTATCCAACGCTGGTAGGTCGCCTACGGCATGCGGACTGATGTTGATGTCTTTGTCCAGAAATTTCTCGATCAACTGTCCCAGCGCATCGGCTTTGGAAAGCCGAGGAATTTGATTGCGGAACTCGAAATTTGTCAGGATGTCTTGAACGTTGGGCGAAAAACCGTCCAAATAAACCTCGAAGTCATCGCGCAACGCTTGTTGCGTGGCACGGGACTTAAGATCACGCAGCAGGAAAGGCGACGTGTTGTAAAAGGCCTGGTCCGCTGCCGAGCGCAGGGCATCGTCCTGATGGACGACTTTCTCGTGGTCTAGCGCAGCCTTCATCTCCAGCACATCCTTCTTCGTAGGCTCCAGCACTGCGTCAAGGCGGCGCAAGACCGTCATAGGCAAGATGACATCACGATATTTGCCGCGCACGTAAACGTCACGCAGAACGTCATCGGCGATGTTCCAGATGAAGTTGGTGAGCCAAGTGAGTTGAGTTTGGTCCATTGAGTTTGTAGTTCTTAATGTTAATGGTAGCCGCAGCAACGGATTACATAGCTGGCTTAAGCACATCAGCAACGTATGCCTAGCCTTGATCTAGTTCTTGCCGCCGGATATTGCATATCAAGCAAACACCGGTGGAGTACCCAGCTTCCACATGAATGCGGACTTAAGTTGTATCTATATTGTGCGATATGGGTAACAAAACACCTGCTGTAACGACAAGAACGCCCGACAAGTCAACACAAAGTGCGAGCGCCTTGGGATCGCAACCTAGACTAAAGGCATATGTCACAGGTGGTAGTTGCATCGGATACGCAGTTTCGCACTACCGAGTGACCCGCCTGCCGCACGTTCCGTGGAATGGGCGACGAACATCAACTTTCGGTAATGCCGGGCTTGGGACTAGAAGTCTGCGCGGCGGAAGGACTTGCGAATGGCCAACAAAAATTCGAAATCTCAGAATCGCGTAGAAACCACGATCTTGAAGTGACCAAGGGGTCAATTTGCTGAAATCTTCAGTATCAAACTGACTACTACTTCCGCCGTATCAGATCCCGGAATGCACCAGGAGGCAGTTCCAGCGCATCCGTGGATCTGCAGCGCATCGTCATACCTGCGCTTTGGCCAAGCTGACTTCAATGCCGCGAAGATGCATTTATGGCAACGAATGTAACAGGCACTTAGTCCGCAACTGACTGGCCGCCCAATCGCTGAGCAAGCTGCACAAAATCACCCCTGTCGACCACGATTGTCCAGAGCGCCACACGCATTTGACACAAAAAAACAACAATTCTGCGTTTTTCAGCTTTTTATTGGCGCAACGGAGTTAGGAGTTTAGAGCTCAGAATCAACTGAAAATCGACAGATAGAACAAGCCAGCCTGACCCGTCGTTACCCCAGATAGCTCTGCTGGATTGGCGCCGAACAAGTGCCAAGCTTCAGAATTGAATGTTAAGCGACGAGAAATCGAATGTTCAATGACGTTCCGCAGTTGTCATTTACAGCTTTGCCCTTGAAACGTCACAAGATGGCCTTATCATTAGCACTCGTAGGAGTTGAGTGCTAGCACTCACCCCACGCCTCTTTCCCAATGTTTCAAATCTAGGAGATCCAATGAACCTACGTCCTCTCGGCGATCGCGTGATCGTTAAGCGCATCGACAGCGAAACCAAGACCGCCTCCGGCATCGTGATCCCTGACTCTGCTGCTGAAAAGCCAGATCAAGGCGAAGTGCTGGCTGTGGGCCCAGGCAAAAAGAACGACAAGGGTGAAATCTCTGCTCTGACCGTCAAGGTCGGCGACCGCGTTTTGTTCGGCAAGTACAGCGGCCAGACCGTCAAGGTGGCTGGCGACGAACTGTTGGTCATGAAAGAAGACGACCTGTTCGCAGTCGTCGAAAAGTAAATCTTTTCCCTTTCTAGTCCATTCCCCCATTTATTGATTCCGGAGAAATTCTCATGGCAGCAAAAGACGTAGTTTTCGGCGGCGAAGCCCGCGCACGCATGGTTGAAGGCGTGAACATCCTGGCTAACGCAGTCAAGGTGACCCTGGGCCCTAAAGGCCGTAACGTGGTTCTGGAGCGCTCGTTCGGCGCCCCTACCGTGACCAAGGACGGTGTGTCCGTGGCCAAGGAAATCGAACTCAAAGACAAGCTGCAAAACATGGGTGCGCAGATGGTCAAGGAAGTTGCTTCCAAGACCTCCGACCTGGCTGGTGACGGCACCACCACCGCGACCGTGCTGGCACAAGCCATCATCCGCGAAGGCATGAAGTACGTGGCCGCCGGCATGAACCCGATGGATCTGAAGCGCGGTATCGACAAGGCAGTGACTGCTTTGGTCGCCGAACTGAAGAAGGCTTCCAAGGCCACCACCACCTCCAAGGAAATCGCCCAAGTCGGTTCGATCTCCGCCAATTCCGACGAATCCATCGGCAAGATCATTGCTGACGCAATGGACAAGGTTGGCAAAGAAGGCGTGATCACCGTGGAAGACGGCAAGTCGCTGGACAGCGAACTGGACGTCGTCGAAGGCATGCAATTCGACCGCGGCTACCTGTCGCCCTACTTCATCAACAACCCAGAAAAGCAAGCCGCTTTGCTGGACAACCCGTTTGTTCTGTTGTTCGACAAGAAGATCAGCAACATCCGTGACCTGCTGCCGACCCTGGAACAAGTTGCCAAGTCTGGCCGTCCTCTGCTGATCATCGCTGAAGAAGTCGATGGCGAAGCACTGGCGACCCTGGTGGTCAACACCATCCGCGGCATCCTGAAGGTTGTGGCTGTGAAGGCTCCTGGCTTCGGCGACCGCCGCAAGGCCATGCTGGAAGACATCGCCATCCTGACCGGCGGCAAGGTTATCGCTGAAGAAGTCGGCCTGACCCTGGAAAAGGTCACCCTGGCTGACCTGGGCCAAGCCAAGCGCATCGAAGTGGGCAAAGAAAACACCACCATCATTGATGGCGCTGGTGCAGCTGCCGACATCGAAGCCCGTGTCAAGCAAGTGCGCGTTCAAATCGAAGAAGCGACCAGCGACTACGACCGTGAAAAACTGCAAGAACGCGTGGCCAAGCTGGCTGGCGGTGTTGCCGTGATCAAGGTTGGCGCGACCACCGAAATCGAAATGAAGGAAAAGAAGGCCCGCGTGGAAGACGCCCTGCACGCTACCCGCGCTGCTGTGGAAGAAGGCATTGTGGCTGGCGGCGGCGTGGCTCTGCTGCGCGCCAAGCAAGCTGCTGGCGACATCAAGGGCAGCAACGCTGACCAAGACGCCGGCATCAAGCTGGTGTTGAAGGCCATCGAAGCGCCTCTGCGCGAAATCGTCTACAACGCAGGCGAAGAAGCCTCCGTGGTGGTGGCTGCTGTGTTGGCCGGCAAGGGCAACTACGGCTACAACGCTGCCAATGGCGAATACGGCGACATGATCGAAATGGGCATTCTGGACCCAACGAAAGTGACCCGCACCGCACTGCAAAACGCAGCCTCCGTCGCATCCCTGATGCTGACGACCGAAGCCATGATCGCTGAGTCTCCAAAGGACGAATCCGGTGCTGGCGGCGGCATGCCTGGTGGCATGGGTGGTATGGGCGGCATGGGCGACATGGGCATGTAAATGCCTCGTCGCCGCGAAACGGATCGCTGGCGGCGTTGCAGCGCCTAGTCGTAGCGTTGCTACTGCCTTCGTTGCTGCGCCTTGCCAGCGAACCGTTGCGCGACGCAACAAGCTTCCCCGTCTAATACGGGGAAACGAAGAAACCCCGCAGAGTGCGAGCTCTGCGGGGTTTTTTCATGCGTGTCCTAAAATGATCGAAACTGGTCTGATGGCGAATGGCTGATTGGCTGGAGGCGCAGGAGAATTGAGCGCATCATCCACTACGAGCTGCGGCGCACACACCATGAAAACCTGTCTGATTTTGATCGATGCCCAAGAGTCGTTTCGGCAGCGCCCCTACTTCACGCCGGCCACCCTGCCCGGCTACCTCGCGGAACAGAACGCCTTGATCGACGGCTGCGTGGCCCGCGGCGTCCCTATCGTGCGCATCTTCCATGTGGCCGGACCCAAGACGGCCGACAACGCTTTCGCCGTCGAGTCCGGCCACATCCAGCCCATCGCCGGTCTGGCGCCGTTCGAAGCCGCCGCCACCTTCACCAAAAGCCGCCACAGCGCGCTGGTGGGCACCGGCCTGGACGTCTGGCTGACCGAAAACGGCATCGGCAAGCTGATCATCAGCGGCATCCGCACCGAGCAGTGCTGCGAAACCACGACACGCCACGCGTCGGACCTGGGCTGGGCAGTAGACTACTGCCTGGACGCCACACTGACCTGGGACATGCAGCACCTAGACGGCTCGGTGCTGGCCGCCGCCGACATCAAGGCCCGCACCGCCGCCGTGCTGACCGAGCGCTTCGCCCGCATCTGCACGGTGGAACAAGCCCTGGCCGGAGCCGCAGCATGACGCACCACGTTGCCATCCTGGTATTCGACGACGTCGAAGCGCTGGACTTCGCCGGCCCCTATGAAGTCTTCACCACCGCCACCCGGATCCATGCCCGCAGCCATGCCAACGATGCACCGCTTTTTGCTACACAATGCGTAGCACGTAGCGCAGATGCTGTGCGCGCCAGAGCCGGATTAAGCATAAATCCCGACACCACCTTCGCCAGCTGCAGCGCGACCGATCTGCTGGTGGTTCCCGGTGGCGTAGTCGATGCCGCCATGGTTGACCAGGCCACCACCGACTGGATCGCCGCCACGGCGGGTACCGCCAGCACGGTGGCCTCGGTTTGCACCGGCGCCTTCCTGCTGGCGCAGAGCGGCGTGATCCAGAGCGGCCCTGTCACTACGCATTGGGAAGACGTGGCCGACCTGCAGCGCCTGTTCCCTGCACTCGACGTGCAGACTGGCCCGCGTTGGGTGGATTGCGGCCGCACCATCACATCGGCGGGCATCAGCGCTGGCATCGATATGTGCCTGCACCTGGTGGCCAAGCTGGCCAGCCCCGAACTGGCGGCACGCACGGCCCGGCAAATGGATTACGCATGGCAGCCCAACCCCTGATCCAGGTGCTGTTCGTGCTGATGCCGAACAGCCTGATCCTCGACTGGGCTGGCCCGGCGGAAGCGCTGCGCATTGCCAACCAGTGCCTGGTCGCCCAGGGCCAACCCGAGCGCTTCGCGCTGCAGTTTGTCGGCCCGGACGTAGACACGCCGTCGTCCGTGGGTGTCCAGCTGACCGGAGTGCAGCCATTGCCCGACACATTGCTGGCCCACCCGGCCACGCCGCACTGGGTGGTACTGGTCGGCCTGCCGGGCAGCACCATTGCGGTGGACAACGCTGCAGCCCGCGCCGTGCTGCACTGGCTGCGCGGCCTGCGCCTGGTGACCGAACAGCTGGAACTGGTGACGGTGTGCGCCGGCACCCTGCTGGCCGCCCACGCCGGCCTGCTGACAGGCCGCCGCGTCACCACCCACCACCAGCATCTGGACGAGCTGCGCAGCGTGGCCCCCGAATGCGAGGTGGTGGCGAACCGGGTGTTTGTCGAAGACGCACCGGTGTACAGCAGCGCGGGCGTGACCACCGGCATCGACCTGGTGCTGCAGCGCATAGCGGATACCTGCGGCGAACCGATAGCCGCCCAGGTGGCGCAAACCATGGTGGTGGCACTGCGGCGCGGCCCGCACGACCCCGAGCTGTCGCCGTTCCTGAGCTACCGCAACCACCTGCACCCGGCCCTGCACAAGGTGCAGGACGCCGTCAGCCTGGACCCGCGCCATGGCTGGACGGTACCGCGCATGGCGAGCATCGCCCACACCTCGCCGCGCCATCTGACCCGCTTGTTCATGGAGTACGCGCAGATCGCGCCGCTGCAGTACCTGCGCCGTATCCGACTGGCTGTAGCCCACACCGCGCTGCAGTCCGGCCACAGCGTCAACCAGGCGGCCGAGCTGGCCGGCTTCAGCTCCGACACCCAGCTGCGCCGGGCCTGGCACCAGCTGGGCCAGGCCGGAGCGCCGTCGCAAGCCCGCCCCGGTTAACCGCAGCCCCGGTTACATGAAGTGGTAGCGCAGACCGAAGTTGAACTGGTTCAACCCGGTCCTGCCGGTAGACGTGGCGTCGCCTACATGGTTGTAGTGCACCAGTTCCGCCGTGGCGTCGACATTGCGCGAGATGGCGTAAGCGGCACCTGCGCCCAGGGCCAGCGAAGTGTGTGAGCTGGTGGCGTCGTAGCCGGTCGAACCACCGGCGTTGGACGCGAGGTCCAGGCTGGTTTTCCAGCGCTCCACCCCAACGCGGCCGTACAGCGACCATTTGTCGTCCAGCGGCGCAATACCCAGCACGTGCAGGCCCAGGCCATGGCCCTTCCAGGTACCGGACGCCGAGTCGGCGGTCGGCGAGCTGATGGCAGACTGCAGGTCCATCTTGCCGACCCGGTCGTAACTGGCCTCTACCGCCACATTGGGGTTGATGCGGTAACCCAGGCGAAAGTTCGGATTGGTACTGCTGTGGTCGGCCGAGGTGCTGCTGGCAATGCCCTGGCTGGACAACGCGGAATCGATCTTCCCGCCCAGGCCCGAGGCGCGGCTGACCGATAACCCACCACCCACATACACATCGCCAGCCGGGTCCGCGGCATGGGCCAATGGCGCCGCCAGGGCCAGCCCGAGCGGTACACAAGCGATGGAGGAAAAAAAGACATTCAGCTTCATGGGTACTCCTAAGTTAATGCGCAGGCGGCGGATGCGGAGACCTTTGCCCACCGCAACAGATGCCCGACCCGCTCTGCACAAAACCATTGAAACGCCGCAAGCTGTCTGCCCGGTCACCGTGCGGTAAAGCAAATGTAAGAAGCTTGAGCACGGGTTGCACCCCGGTGTAGGGCTGGCAAAGATGCCTGGTTTAAGCGCTGGACAAGCCGCTAGAACGGCATCACTTTCCGGCTATGGCGCACCTTATGATCGGCGAAGATACCGGATATTTGGCTTACCTACAGCCCATCAACTGAGGAGACGCAATGCGTGAGAAATCGAGAAAAAGAATCTTGGTCACCGGAGGGGCTGGGTTCCTGGGTAGCCATTTGTGCGACCGCCTGGTGGAGCGGGGTGACGATGTGCTGTGCGTGGACAACTTCTTCACCGGCAGCAAAAGCAACGTCGCCCATTTGCTGGGCAAGAGCAATTTTGAGCTGATGCGCCACGACGTAACGTTCCCGTTGTACGTCGAGGTGGATGAAATCTACAACCTGGCCTGCCCTGCCAGCCCGGTGCACTACCAGCACGACCCGGTACAGACCACCAAGACCAGCGTGCACGGCGCCATCAATATGCTGGGGCTGGCCAAGCGCTGCAAGGCCAAGATCCTGCAGGCGTCTACCTCTGAGGTCTATGGCGACCCCGAGGTGCACCCCCAGCCCGAAGAGTACTGGGGCCGCGTAAATCCTATTGGCATTCGCAGCTGCTATGACGAAGGCAAGCGCTGTGCCGAAACCCTGTTTTTCGACTACCACCGCCAGCACCAGCTGCGTATCAAGGTGGTACGGATTTTCAACACCTATGGGCCACGCATGCACCCCGATGATGGCCGGGTGGTCAGCAACTTCATCATGCAGGCGCTGCAGGGCAAGGACATCACGCTGTACGGCGACGGCGGCCAGACCCGCAGCTTCTGCTACGTGGACGACCTGATCGAAGCCATGCTGCGCATGATGGACAGCCCGGATGACTTTACCGGCCCGGTGAACATCGGCAACCCCGGAGAGTTCAGCATGCGCGAGTTGGCCGAGCAAGTGGTGGCCCTGACCGGTACCAAGTCGGGCATTGTGAATCTGCCGATTCCGGCGGATGACCCCCGCCAGCGCAAGCCGGACCTGGCCCTCGCCCGCAAGATGCTGGACTGGTCGCCCACCATCCCCTTGCGTGAAGGCCTGGAGAAGACAATCGCCTACTTCGCCCAGCTAGCCTGAACGCCGTGGACCTATGGAACAACTCACGACCTTCGTCTCCAGCCGGGGCCTGCTGAAGTCCTGTAGCAGCCACCATGCGAAGCCGGTCTCCAGCCATCCCCACATAGAGCCCGACCTACTCAGCCACCATCGCCCGGGCCGGGCTATCTATGTGTGCACCGACGCACTACAGAATTTTGCGATGAATTTTCTCCCGCAGATCCGCGATCCGTTTGTGCTGGTGAGTGGCGACAGCGACGTGCCAGTAGACGAGGCCATGCTGTCGAGTCCGGCGATCAGCGCATTGCTGGGCAGTCCCCATCTGCAAAGTTGGTACGCGCAAAATCTGGTCACCCAGCATCCCAAGCTGGCGACAATGCCCATTGGGCTGGACTACCACACCATGTGGGAGCGGCCTGGCCTGTGGGGTATCACCGCGATGTCTCCCATCGCGCAGGAAAACGCACTGCTCAACGCCCTGTCTGCCTCGCCTGAGTTCAACCAGCGCTATCTGACGGCGTATTGCAATTGGCACTTCGCCATGGGCCGAGGCGACCGCCAGGAATGCTTTGACAGGATGGACAAGTCCGTCTGCTTCTTCGAGCCCAGCGCCGTGCCGCGCAACAGCACCTGGCTACGCCAGGCCGAATGCATGTTTGTCGTCAGCCCCGAGGGTGCAGGCATGGACTGCCATCGCACCTGGGAGGCCCTCTTGCTCGGCTGCATTCCCATCGTTAAAAAGAATGCCTTGGCCGGACTGTTTGCCGACTTGCCAGTGCTGCTGGTTGACGACTGGCAAGACGTCAACCGCGACAATCTGATGCGTTACTTCCAGGCGCTGCCCGAGCGAAAGTTCGACTTTTCACCGCTGTTCCTCCACCACTGGACGGCCAAGCTCGCGGGGGACCAGGTGCAGCTTATGGAGCCCATGTCCTGCACGGAATTCCGAAAGCTGCTGACACGAAAGACCGGTTAATGGGACTCTCCACCATGCAGGACGCGCAGGTCTTCAAAGAGCGCTGCGAGGACAGCCCCGGCGTGCTGGTACTGTGCCAGGGCGATTGGCGCCCGACCGAAGAGCGGGTCCGACTTTTTGAAGAACAGAACTACTACGTACTCACCGCCGCCAACGGCTACCAAGACATCGTCGACTGGCTGCCCCAGCCGCGCTGCATTGGTGCCATGTTTGCCCACCCTGTAACTGTGGCCCAGGCGCGGCAGCTTTACCCGGACAAGGTGATTGAGCGTTTTGAAGGCGTGGGTGCCCGCTTTCTGCGCACGCTGACCCAGGAGCTGCCTTACGGCTTGCACAACGCCGGCCTGCCATTTACCTCCACCACCCCACCCAGCCTGAAGACTGTCGACGTCGTGTCAGTCTTTTCGCCGGTTGCACTCAAGCGTGGGCAGTTGCTGGTGGAGTCGCTGCTCGCAGCCAACGTCACCGCCTATTTGTTTGCCCAGTCGCTGGGCTCCAGCCCGGAGCTGTTGGCTTCGTTCTTCGACGTGGTGCAAAAGGCCGGCAAGCAGATTGAATACTTTCACTATCCTTTTGACCCCTATGCATTGGTACGCATAGACGGGCGCATCGTGATCGATGGCCGCCCCATCGGAGCCAACAACAGCGTAGTGTCCGCCTACTTGGCGCGGGCCCGCTTGCTGGTGCATACCTCGACGACAGAGGGCATTTCCAACTCGGTGATGGAAGCTCTGCTGAACGATGTGCCGGTGCTGGTCTGCGACGATATCCGTGGCCCCCTGCAAGACCTTTCATTGCAATTGCCGGAATGCATCTCCCGGTCCGCCCCCGAGACGGAGGCATTGGCTTTACACATACAAGCCTTGCTGGCTACGGCACGCGTGCCTGGTGCGGTGCGCGAAACATTCCGCCAAGTCATAGATCCGTTCGAAATCAACCGCAGCATGGTGCGCGGAGTCCAAGAATGGTTTGCCCGCAACGGTTTGCCCTGGAAAGGCCATTGCCTGGGCTTGCTGGGCGGAGTCCAGTCGAAAATTGATCTCGCTACCTCAACGGCCGAAGAGAGCTACCGCGGCCACAGGCATATCTATCCCAGTCCCGCCGAAGCGGTGCAATGCGCGGCATTTCAGATGCAGATCGCACAAGCGCTGGGCCAAACCGCCCACGTTGCCAGTCTGCGCGCCGAGATGGATTACATCCAGGCAGGCCTAGCGGCGCCGGCCGTGGAATCCGCAGTGGCGCCAAACCAGGCGCTGCATACGCTACTGGCTACGCTCGCACAAAGCCCCTCGCTGCGGCATGTGCTGGTAGTAGGTGCCGCCACCAGCCCGCACATGGACACATTGATAGCGCAGCTGGGACACAACACCCATTCGCCGCAGCTGCATTGCGTCGAGAACTCGTTGGCCCGGCTGGAGGCCATGGTGCAACGCTACGCGGAGCAAGGATTCGTGCACGGCTACCACGCCAGCTCGGTGGAACGCGAAGCCTTCCCCAGCGAGGCGGATGTCCGCCAGTTCTACGCGACCACGCCGGGCAAATTGCAGGACTATCCCTTGGACCATGTGCTGGATTGGCTACGCCAAGATGTGGCTGAAATGGAGTCCGGCGGCTTGACCCCGAATGCCATTCCCAGCATCCTTGCCCAGCTGGGTGTTGGCCAGTTTGACATGACGGTGATCAACGGCCGTGAGTTCACCGGCTTTGCGGAACTGCAACAGCTGTATGGCTGTGAAACCATCATCCTGGAATGTACGCAGACCTATAAGAACCAGCGCAGCCTGGCCTATCTTTCCCAGGACCCGGTCTACCAGCTGCTGTTTACAGAGCCGGAC
The DNA here is from genome assembly GCF_900104385.1 of Rhodoferax sp. OV413. GTDB lineage: Bacteria > Pseudomonadota > Gammaproteobacteria > Burkholderiales > Burkholderiaceae_C > Rhodoferax_B. The sequence goes on from NZ_FNJA01000015.1 coordinate 19,756, forward strand.
ATCGCCAACGGTCTGGCCATATTCACCAAAAGGTAAGCCGCCCGGCCGACTTTAGAACCTGCGCTCAAACACGGCGAACCCGTTGCGCAACTCCATATTCTGGTGGGTCAGCGCATACGACACGTGGTTGGTCAGCATACGGTAGGCATTGAAGCATTTGTGTGAATTCACATCGTCCAAGGCAATCACCCGCGCACCCATGCAGTGGTACAGCTCGGCCTCTCCGGTGAACTCCGATCCATCGATCAACACCATGTCGAAATCCAGAATGCCGTTCTCCTTCTTGATGAGCTCTATGCCGTTCTGGGTCAGGCCCGCCTTGCGCATGTAATCGATGTCCTGCCGCAGCCACGAAAGTACCTGCTCCAACGGGTAGGTATTCAGTGTGGTGCGGGTATTTGCGTAAAAGAACGCAACCTCTTGCTCGGAGGGGAACTCATCCAAAGCTGCCGACGACTGGTTGTACACCTTGACGAACGGGCAATCCAGATAGGCATTGCGCAGCGCGGTAAACCGCTCGGTACTCAGCTCCATGCAGTAAAGCCGAGTGCTGTCGGCGTCGACACGGTTGCGCAGGGCCGAAACAAATGCGTGCGTGCTGCCCGCGCCACTGGAAGAACCAATCTCCAGAAAATTCTTCAGATCTTCTCTGCTGGCCAGTGCATTCAACACTTTGTAGAAATCGTCATTGATGATCTCAGCCGGAATGATTTCAGACAGCATATTGGTCCCCGTATGTGTATCTATTGTGTGATGCGCTGCAGCGCTGGCGTTCCGCTCAAGCGGAGGCACGTCCGCCCGCAGCAAGGCCGCTTTGACTTCGGAGGCCATTCTTCCCCAGGAGAAGGCGGCGGCGCGCTGCAACCCCTTGGCGACCAGTACGGCCCGCATAACCGGGCCCTGTACCTGGTACAACGCGCGGGTCATTGCTGCGAGATCGGTGGGTGGCACATACAGCACGCCATCTTCGGCCACTTCGGGTATCGACCCGGTGGGGCAGGTGATCACCGGGCATCCGCATGCCATCGCCTCGGTAATCGGCATGCCGAAGCCTTCGTACAGAGAGGGGTAGACCAGTGCAATGGCGCCCGCATAAGCACATTGCAGGCTCTGGTCGTCCACCTCGATCATGTGCACACTGGCGTCCCCCACATGGACACTGAACTCAGGTTCGAGTGCTGACCATGGACCGGTACAGACAACCGCGTACTGACCCCGTTGATCACCCAATGCAGCGAAGGCCTGAAAGAACAGGCTCGCGTTCTTGTAGGCGCCCCGGCTACCTACCAATAAAAAGTACGGCTTCTGGATGCCATGCTGCGTTTTGAATAACTCGATCTGCGCAGCAGGAGGTGCCTTGAAATCCACACCGCAATGGGCAATCGATACCTGCTCAGGGCGGATTGCAGGGAAGAACCGGCACAAATCATTGGCCGTATTCTGTGAGATGGCAATAAAAGCACTCGCATGGCGAATGCCCGCGTGCTTTTCAACCCAGATGGCCATCGTGGAGGTATCCCAGTTCAGCACCTCTGGAATCATGTCGTAGGCCATGAACACCGAGGGTGTACCAAGAGGTGTTGTGTAGTAGCTGGACACAAACAGGCTCGCGCCCTCTTCGTCACACACCTGCTGCAGCATGGCCCTGTCTGCATCCGGTGCGGCATAGCTGTGGGCGGGAATCTGCCGGTAGGCAATGCCGGGGATGCGGGGCGCAGTATTTTGGCGGTCCAGCACCAGCAGCTGCGCCGCAAACCCGTCGCGCGCCCACTCCTCCAGCAAGGAATACCAGACGCGGGCAATGCCCGAACGGTTGTACTGGAAGAACACCGCGTCAATCAGAATCTTGGGAGCTTGGTAAGACATGCTACTGGTCATCACATTCAATTAGTCGCCTCAGCCACCACATACCGCTGCCATAGCTGTATGTGGGGCTCGCTGTTGTCCATCAACCATTTGCACAGCAAAAAGCTATGTAGCCGCTCCAGCAGATAACCCGCCACACGCCGCTGGTAGCCGGTACGCTGCACATGGTAATGCGGTGAATAACTGTTCCACACGGCCTTCAGTACCTGCATCAGTTTCATAAACACGTCGACATGGATGCAACACACGGCGGGCGACGGGATGATCCCGCGCAGGCTGGCAAACGACTTGATGTCCGCCGGGTCCATGACGCCGCTCTGCGCGCAGGCTGCAGCAAACATGACGAGGTCGTCGATCACGTGCACCCGCGCATAGTTGCAGGAAATGCTCTCGCCAAAGTCAAATACGGAGCCCACGGCCAACCGCCCGGAAAAGGCATTCAGTTGCTCACCCGAAGGGAAAACGCCAGGCGCCAGCTGCGGCGTCAGCACCCGCACCCACGGAGAGGCCGACTCCGCCCCGCCTATCGTGGTGGAGATGAATTTGCGGTACTGGAACAAATACAAATGCTCTGCCACGACATCGCCGGACAGCAGCAAGTCGTGCAGTCCAAAAAGCTGCGAATACTCCGCCAACTCTCCACCGTCCACCTGGCCACCAAACCGACGGTCATCAATGACCAGTTCATTGGGTATGCCCAAAGACACTGGGCACAGCATTTCAAAAGAAACCGGCGGCGTAAACAGCGGCGTGGTGTGGCCAATGCAATAAGCCTTCATTTCTTTAGACATGGGTGATTCTTCAATCTAAGTTGCGTGCTGCAAGGCTAGGCATCAGGGCTCTCGCACCGCTTCGCCAAGCCCCTTCATCAGCGGCCAGGCCAGGTAAGACATGACGGTTCGTTTGCCCACCACGATTTCTGCCGACAAAGTCATACCAGGCAGTAGCCGGGAGCTCTCAAGCATGTTCTTCAAATTCATTTTCTCCAGGGTGATGCGGCTTACGTAGTAAGCATCACCGCCCGTCTTGGTCTGTGTTTCTTTGCGGAATGCATCTTCGCTGAGGGTTCGCACTTTTGCATCCAAGATGCCATGGCGCTGAAAGGGAAACGCATCCAGCTTTACATGCACCGCGTCACCCAGTTTGATGTAGCCCACGTCGGTTGAATCGATATGTACTTCGGCTTCCAGCGTCACATTCAAAGGCACCAGGGTAAAGAAGGTTTCCGCCTCTTTGACGATGGACCCCGGTGACAGCTTGGCAATTTCGAGCACCACCGCATCCGCAGGGGACACCAGCGTGACCAGCCGGCTGCGCTTGTCGGCCTTTTGCAGCTGCTCTTTGACCGCATCACGCTCACGCGACAAAGTCAGCATGTCTTCCATCGCCTTTTGCCGCCAGTTCTTCTCAAAGGCAACTCTTTCTGACTCAAAGGCGCTCAGTTCCCGCCGGATCTCTTGCTCCCGGCTGCGCGTGAGCTCCAGGTCACGCTCGACTTCCTTGCTTCTTTGTTGAGCCTCCAAAAGCTGCAGTGGCGCACCAATCTTCTGGGCCACCATCTTCTCTTGCATGGTCTCGATTTCTTTCAGCGACTTCAGGCGAGACGCGACGAACTGCTGGTCCTGGCGGTTGGTGGCCAGCGCTGCCCGCAGCTTGGCCGCCGTCTCGGCCATCTTCATCTGCTGGGCTTTGTAGTTAGCGCGGCGCTCAAACGACAGATTGGCCTGCAGCTGCCCATCGGCAGACATTCCCGTGGCGCCAGGCGCCACCTCGCCCAACAGCTCACGGTTCAGGCTTTGAACCTGTGTTTCCAGACTATTCAGTTTTGTTTGCAACTGGGTCTCATCGGCCTGCGCAAATGTGGCGTCCAGAGATGCCAGTTTGTCGCCCTTCTTGACGACCTGTCCCACACGCACATCCACGGTTTGCACAATCGAGGTTTCCAGCGGCTGCACCACCACATTCGGCAAGGGGTTGACCAGCCGTCCCTGTGCGACGATCACCTCGTCCAACTGCGAAAAGCTCGCCCATATTGCAAACGACGCCAGCGCCGCAAACAGCACGCGCAAGGTAATTTGCGCGAACGGCGGCACCGGACTGCGCTCGATCTCATCCGCGTCCGGCAGGTATTCAACGGCTGTCTTTGCCTTGGGGCCCTTGCCCCATTTGAAAGAAAGCCATCGCTTCATAAATGGCTTGTTTGCTGGTTCCATAGATGCTGGTAAGTCTCACACCGGGTCAATAGCTCTTCGTGCCGGCCGCTATCCACCAGCCGGCCTTGCTGCATTACCAAAATAGCGTTGGCGTTGACCAGGGTGGACAGGCGGTGGGAAATCATGATGACCGTACGGCCAACGGCGATGCGGGAAAGATTGCGGATGAAGATCGCTTCGCTTTCCGGGTCGAGCGCACTGGCCGCTTCGTCCAGCACCAGGATGCGTGGCTTGGACAGCAGCGAGCGTGCAATCGACAGTCTTTGCTTCTGGCCACCGGAGAGATTGGAGGCGTTTTCCTCCAACAGCGTGTTGTAGCCTTGTGGCAGCCGCTCGATAAATTCAGCCGCCCCGGCCGCCTCCGCGGCAGCAACAATCTGCTCGAAGGTGGACTCTGGTTTTGCAACGGCAATGTTGTCCCGAACCGAACCCCGGAACAAGAAGTTCTCCTGCAGGACCACGCCAATCTGGCGACGCAAATGGGCCAACTCGATCTCGCGTGCATCCGTGCGATCGAAGCGCACGATGCCTTCCTGCACGCTGTACAAGCCCTGGATCAGCTTGGTCAGCGTGGTTTTGCCGGAACCGCTTCGACCGACAATACCCACCACAGACCCGGCCTGGATGGTGAAGCTCGCACGGTCCAAGGCAGCGGCACTGGAGCCGGGGTAGCGGAATGTGACTTCATCGAAGGAAATCTCACCGGCCAGATCAGGGCGCAAGCCACCCGCACTGGCGCGCCCTTCCGACGGACGGTTCATCACTTCGCCCAGCATCCGCACAGACAACGCGGTTTCCTGGTATTCATTCACCAGGCTCACAATCGCAATCAATGGTGCGACCACGCGGCCCGAGATCATCTGAAACCCGATCAACGCACCCACCGACAAAGTCTGGTTGAAGACTTCCTGCGCACCCAGAAAAATGATCACCACCGGCAGCAGCTTGCCTATGAAGTCTGTCACTGCATTGCCAGTGATGGAAATCTTTCCTACCCGGAAATGCATGTTGATAGATTGGGCTGAACGCTGATCCCACAGACGCCGCTGCGCGGGTTCAATTGCCAGCGCTTTCACGGTGCGCATGCCGTGGATGGTCTCCACCATCATGGACTGCCGCTCGCCTTCCGCGCTGTACAAGTCGTTCAGACGCCTTTGGAATACCGGCACCATGGCCGCCACCACGCCGGCGATCAGGAATGTAAACACCAACGTCACCAGTGCCAGCTTGACCGAATAGGTAAAAAGTATCGGCAGAAAAATCAGCAAAGACAGCGAGTCCAGCACCGTAAAAAACATCCGCCCGGTCAGGAAACCGCGGATCTTTTCTACCTGCTGCATATGGCGCGTGATGACACCGGCCGTCGTCGTTTCAAAGTAGTCAATCGGCAAGGACAGCAGATGCGCAAAAGTTCGGCGCGTCAACCGCATGTCGATTTTGTTAGTGGCCGACAGCGTCAGTATCTGCCGCAAAAATCCGAACAAGGAATCAAATACCAACGCAATCACAATGCCCACTGCCAGCACCCACAGGGTGGCCAGACTCTGGTGGACCAACACTTTGTCGATCACCAACTGGAAAAACATCGGCGATGCCAATGCTAGCAAATGCATAGCAATTGCCGCAATTGCAATGTCCCTCAGAGCCGCTTTTTGCTTCAAAATTTCTGGGATGAACCAGCGGAAACCGAATGGCTGGTTGGGCTCGGGCAGCGCATACAAACGCTTCATCAAGAAAACTTCGCCATGCCAGAGCGCACAAAATTTTGCACGGTCCAAGCGCAAGATTTCTGTCGGGTTGTCGGCCATGGGGTTCAGCACCGCGACCATGCCATCGCCGTTCACATTGGCGCGCATGACGATCACACAATTGCCGTCCGTCATGCGGGCAATCAGCGGGAACACCCCCTCTTGAACCTGCAGGCTTTCCCACGAGAGCTTGTCGAACTTCGCCTTCAGGCCAATATCCGAGGCAATGCGCAGCACTGTCGCGGGGGGAGGCTCCTCCGAAACCAGGGCGTAGTCCTCAATCAGGCGCTCAGGATTCACCGGTAACCGGTGGTGCTGAGCAAGTGCGGCAATGCACTGTATGGTTGAGTGTGGAAATCGTTCTGACATTGGTGGGTCACCCATACATGTCTTAACATTTCAACACGCAAAGCTACACACGATGCCCTGATAAAAGACCTTTTGCCGAGCCTGTTCCCTGGCTCGCGGCATAAAAAAAGGGTGGAAGGCATATGCCTCCACCCTTTCTTGACGCAACGCTGGCGTTGCAGACCTATTTGCCGCCGGTCCCGGCCAGGAACCCCTTGTTGGCCGGGTCCTGGATGCCGGGCAGATTCAAGGATTTCGCTACCGATGCAATGGTGCCGGATTGGCCAGCAACCATATTGCCATTCGCATCGAACTGCTTCATCACGTCAACCATGCTACCGACTGCCAAGGTCGCGGCTGCAGCCTTACCGGTTGCAGGCAGGTCTACGCGGGTGACAGCCAAGCCATCGGATGGGGCCGAGCTATCAAATGTCCCCATGGCCTGCGCCAGGCTACTGACCCGAGACCGCAGATCCACACTTTGCACCCCAGCTGTTGCGCTGTCGGGCTGTGCAGCATCCGCCGCCAAGGTCGGCTGGATGGTTTCGGCCACCTTCCCGGTGCCCACAGCAGTCGCCATGGTTTGCACCGATGGGTTCAGAGCAGCAATCACCTGGTCCACTGTGAGCGTAGGAGCGTCAGAGTTCGACTTGTCTGCAACAAACCAGACATCGGCCGCCGCATGGGTGGCACCGTCCGATGTCTCGTAGCTGGACGTCAAGCCGACCAGGTTGCCGTTATCCTGGCTTATCTGGACCGTAGCCTGGGTGCTGATGCTGGTGATCCCCAGCGACGCCAGTGTCTTGACCTCACCCGATGCGCTCACACCATCGGAGTTCGCATCAATCCAGACCCGCAGATCCGCGAAGCCTGCATCATCACTGTTCACCACGCCGTCGTGGTTGGTATCCAGTTCACTCAAGGCAGCGTAGCCGTCGCTGGCTTTGGCACCGCTGGCCAGAGTCGTGGACGAACCAAACAACTCGGAACCATCATTGATCAGCCCGTCATGGTTGCGGTCCATCACCAGCAGACCATCGCCACCACTGACCCAGCCCGTGTTGACCTGGTTTCCATCCGCAAACAGATCGAACTTGACACCGGAGGAAATGCCCAGCGTCTTAACCCCATCGCCATTCATATCAAGGATGATAGGTGTGCTCAAGGTCAAATGTGGAAACTGCACCGTGGTGAATGCGGACCTCTGTGTGGTCGTCATCGCCTCAACCTGCGTCGACGTAAGCGCCTGAACCTGGTTAGTCGTCAACGCAACGATGTTGTTGGTTGTCAAAGCGAGGATTTGCGAGGTTCTGAGAGCCACAATATCCACCGTTTCTATCGCCGCCACTTGATTGGTACTCAGCGCGGCAATTGCGGCTGTCGCCAACGATGCGATCTGCGCCGTCGTCAACGCCACAACCTGGTTGGTCGTCAACGCCGATACTTGTGCAGTTTTCAACGCTGCGATGCCCGCCGTGCTGACCGCCTGAACCTGGCTGGTCGTCAGCGCGGCCACACCCGACGTACTCAGAGCCGCAACCTGGCTGGTCTTCAACGCCGCCACATCCACCGTTTCGATGGCTGCGACCTGGCTGGTCGTCAATGCCGCCACTCCAGCGGTGGTCAACGAAGAAACCTGGGCTGTCGTCAATGCAACAACCTGGTTGGTCGTCAGCGCGGCCACACCGGCTGTCGTCAGTGCCGCAACCTGGCTGGTCTTGAGAGCCGCAACGTCCACGGTCTCAATCGCCGCAACCTGGCTGGTGCTCAGGGCCGCTACGCCGGCCGTAGTCAAAGCAGACACCTGGGCTGTCGTCAGCGCCACAACCTGGTTCGTCGTCAACGCTGCTACACCGGCTGTCGTCAGCGATGCGATCTGGTTGGTGGTCAGCGCAGCAATGTCCGCCGTCTCGATGGCCGCGACTTGGCTGGTGCTCAAGGCAGCGATGCCCGCTGTCGTCAACGATGCAACCTGGGCTGTCGTCAACGCCACAACCTGATTGGTGGTCAGCGCAGCTACTTGTGCCGTACGCAGTGCGGCAATGCCAGCTGTGTTGATGGCCTGCACTTGGTTGGTCGTCAAGGCTGCCGTACCGGCGGTCGTCAGAGCCGCGATCTGGCTGGTCTTGAGAGCCGCTATATCCACGGTCTCAATGGCAGCCACTTGGCTGGTGCTCAAGGCGGCTACGCCTGCAGTGGTCACAGCAGACACTTGGGCTGTGGTCAGTGCCACAACCTGGTTGGTCGTCAGTGCCGACACCTGGCTGGTGCCC
>NZ_FNJA01000016.1 GCF_900104385.1 Rhodoferax sp. OV413
AAGGAATAGTTATGCCAAGTGACGCATTCAAAAACATATCCGGTGCGATGCCGGAGCTGATTAAATCTCTATGAATTCGTTGCCCTGACCTGTGTCAGGGTGGCAACAAGTTATGCCTGATGACCATAGCGAGGTGGTACCACTCCTTCCCATCCCGAACAGGACAGTGAAACGCCTCTGCGCCGATGATAGTGCGGGTTCCCGTGTGAAAGTAGGTCATCGTCAGGCTATTACAGCAAGAAACGCCCAGTCCAGCGGACTGGGCGTTTTCTTTAGTGCTTGCCTTCAAGCGCTAAAGAAAACGTAAAACGTTTGCAGCAAGCTTCAAAAAAGCAACTCAAATGCGCATTGAAGTTGCCGTTTGTTAGAGCCAATCCAATCTTGACCGCCAGTGCCAATCGAATATTGACCAGGGGCTAGAGCGGCCTCCATGAAGGCCAACTGTGAATAACTATAGGCTGATTGCCTAGGTTGGTCCTCCTTTTCTTGAATCGATCTGTGGTGTTCCCGAGCCGTCAGGCGAGGCCCCTTCCTCCACGGTATCGCTGGCCTGGGCTGACTGCCCCTTCCTGGCTTGCTCTCGTGTCTTGATGCGCCCTTTGGCTTCATTGCTGCTATGGCGGAAGCGGTACGACTCGTTGCCGGTTTCGATGATGTGGCAGTGGTGGGTCAGGCGGTCCAGTAAGGCAGTGGTCATCTTGGCGTCCCCAGCCGAAGTGACGGATCGCAAAGAAGCACTGCAGCGCTGTAAACCAGCCCTCAGCAAGGTGCAAAGCCTGCTATGTGACAGCGGCTACGTGGGTAAACCCTTTGCCCAGGGTGTAGCAGACATCTTGGGTGAACACGTGGGAGTGCAGATCGCCAAGCGCAGTGAGCTGCATACCTTCAACGTCATGCCCCAGCGCTGGGTGGTGGAGCGCAGCTTTGCGTGGCTGGAGAAGAACAGGCGGCTATGGAAGAATTGTAAAAGGCTTTTGAATACCAGCTTGCAGTTCATCCATCTGGCATTTTTGGCTCTGCTGCTCAAAAGATTTTGAACACGTTCTTAGACTTCTCTACTCTTCGGCTTGCCGTCGCCGGAATGACGTGTTTTGAGACGGCACTTGTACTTGTTCCGGAGGAATGGGCGCAGGTCTTCCGGCATCTTGCGGTAAAGCTGGTAAATCCCTGAAGTAGTGGTAAAAGCGGAAGCCACTAGCAGGCGACGGCGAGTCGTTTTTTTGCCGCTGATTTTTTGTGTCGAAGGTGTCACTGCTTGGTGTACCAAAACCAAGGAGATAGTCGCTTCCAAAAACTAAAAAGCCCTTGAGTTCATTGCGAACCAAGGGCTTAAAGTTTTTGGTGGCCTGGGGCGGAATCGAACCACCGACACAAGGATTTTCAATCCTCTGCTCTACCGACTGAGCTACCGGGCCTGAGCTTTCAATTATATACCAGAATTAGGCCCGTTTCCCTTTGCCTAACTCTACGCCGAGTTGTTTTAGTTTTCTGTAGAGGTGTGTACGCTCTAAACCGGTTTGCTCGGCAACGCGCGTCATGGAGCCGCCTTCTTGGGCTAGGTGGAATTCGAAGTACGCTTTTTCAAATCCATCACGGGCTTCGCGCAGGGGCTTATCCAGGTCAAAGGTTTGTTGCGATTGAGGGCCGAGCGCGCTAGCGGCGGGAACGCTCTGACCGGGAACGTTGTCCATGAACTCCACTGCAGGTGTTCTGCCTGGGTCTGCCGATATCGGAACGCCGGGTACTGCTGTCGGCTTGCGTGCGGCATTGCGCGTCAGCGCCTGTTCAACGGCCTTCAGCAGCTTTTGCAGGGTGATGGGCTTCTCGAGAAAAGAGTGCGCGCCTATGCGTGTGGCCTCCACTGCCGTGTCTATGGTGGCGTGGCCGCTCATCATGATGACAGGCATGGTCAAGGCCCCTGCAGAGGCCCATTCCTTGAGCAGCGAGACACCGTCGGTATCGGGCATCCAAATGTCGAGCAGAACCAGGTCGGGACGACTGCGCAGCCGGGCCTCACGGGCTTCGGCTGCGTTCTCTGCGAGCTCAACGTTGTGGCCCTCATCGTTCAGGATCTCGGAAAGCAGATCGCGGATACCGTGTTCGTCGTCGACCACCAGAATGTTTGCCATGATTGAAGCGTTGGCTCCTGAAAATAATGTGGTGTGTTTGTTGTTAACCAGCCACGCTGGTCTCGATGGCGAATGATAACGATACTTGCGCGCCATCTACGGCGCCATCTACAACACGATTGGATACGTCGATGCGGGCGCCATGCTCATCGGCAATTTTCTTGACAACAGCCAGCCCTAGGCCGGTACCCCGGCTCTTGGTGGTGACATAGGGCTCAAACGCACGTTTCAAGATATGGTCAGGGAAACCGGTGCCTTGGTCTCGCACCACCAGGCGGACCCGTTGGGCCGCAGAGACCCATTGGGTACGCAGGGTGACCTCGGGTACAAAGTCGGGCCGGCGCGTGGCTTCTGAGGCGTCCTGGGCGTTCTGGAGCAGATTGTGGATGACCTGGCGCAATTGTTCGGCGTCGCCCAATATCGGCGGGCACAGCGCGTCCAGTTCTGAAGTGATTCTTACCGTCGCCGCGTCGTTTTCGTAGAGCTGTAATACATCCTGTACGAGTGCATTCAAATCCAGCGGCTTGAGCTCCGCCGCGGGGAGCCGGGCGTAGTCGCGGAACTCATTGACCAGACGCTTCATGGCGTCTACTTGGTCCACAATGGTTTTGACCGATTTCTTCAACAGTGCTTGCTCGGGATCGCCCAATTTGCTGAGCAGCTTCATTTCCATCCGCTCAGCAGACAGCTGGATCGGCGTCAGTGGATTCTTGATTTCGTGGGCAAGCCGGCGGGCCACCTCGCCCCAGGCCTGGGCCCGTTGGGCGGAGACGATCTCTGAAATATCGTCAAAGACCAAAAGGCGGTTGCTGCCCGGTAATTCTGCGCCTCTAGCTACCAAAGTAATAGCATCTTGTGAGAAAGGTGAAGCTGTGGCGTTGAGTTCGAAAGACTGTTGCCAGTGGTCCAGTCCGTGGTGTGTCTGCTCGCTCAAGAACACATCGAACTGGGCGTTAACCCGTTTGGCGAAATCCTCCAGGCTCGCCACTTCCGCCAGGGGGCGACCTTCAAACGCGGCCAAGGGGACTCGCAGGATACGGGTGGCGCCCGGGTTGCTGGATTGGATCAGGCCTTGGGCATCGAGCACGATGACGCCGGCGGTGAGGTTGTCCAGAATGGTCTGCAAGTTGGCCCGGGCAGCGTTGACCTGGGCCATGCTGTGGTCCACCGCCGTACGCGCGTCGGCCAGCTGCTGCGTCATGTTGGCAAACGAGCGGGTCAGGCCACCCAGTTCATCCCGGCCTTGCAGCACGGCCTTGGGGGTCAAATCGCCCTCCGCCACCTGGCGCACGCCTTCGGCCAGCAGCAGCAGGGGGCGGGCCAATTGGTTGCCCAGCAGCACGGCCAGCAGCACCGCGCCAAACACGGCCAGGAACAGGCTGAGGGTCAGCGTACCGATGTACATGCGCTTGAGGCCGCTGCGGGCGAGGGCACGTTCCTGGTACTCGCGGTTCGCGGTCTGCACCGCCATGGCATTGGCGACCAGTGCCGGCGGCAGGGCCTGCACCACCTGCAGAAAACGCGGTTCGGCCAGCAGCCCGAGCCCCTTGTTGGAGACCAGAGCCAGGGCTTTGATATGGGCGGCAGACTCAGCTGCCGTGCCGGTTTCGTCCAGGCCTTCAATCGCGGCGACCGCGCGCTGGCTGCGCACATTGCGCAGCTGCTGTGGGCTGGGGCGTTCGGGGTTCAGCAGAAAGCGCGATTGGCCGACGCTGGCGATCAACTGGCCGCTGGCGCTCCACAGCACCACATCGTTGGCGTCCAGCTGGTCACGGATGCGCTCCAGCGTCAGGCCTGCGGCGGCATCGGGTATGTCGGCGAGCTGGCTGCTGGCGCTACGGGCTTTGTCGGCCATTCCATTGGCCAGAATATCCAGGGTGGTGCGTCCCAGGTTGACCCCGGCGTCCAAAGCGCCTTCGACCTTGACGTCGAACCAGCTCTCGATGGAGCGCGACACAAACTGGTAGGACACCACGTAGATCAGCAGGCCCGGCATCAGGCCAACCAGGGCGAAAATAGTGGCCAGCTTGACCAGCAGGCGGCTGCCGAACTTGCCACGCCGCAGCCGGATCAGCAAGCGCACCGCCATCCAGACAATGACCGCAAACAGCACGGCGGCCACCACCACGTTGACCGCAAACAGGCGCGCATAGTTGCGCTCGTACAGTTCGCGGTTGTTGGTCGACTGTGTGAGCAGCAGCAGCAGGATCAGCCCGATCGCCATCACCACCACCGCGCCGACGACCCAGGCCCAGCGTAGCGCACGCGGATTGCGCGTGCCGCGCGAGGCTGGCGGGGTCGAGGTCACTTGGGATTTTCGGCCGTGAGCCGCAGATTGCGCGAACCGGACAGATTCCAGTCGGTTTGGCCCAATGCGCCAATTTGCAGTGGGCGTGGCAGCTGTGAGACATCCAGCTGGAAGCTGAATTCCAGATGTGTCTTGCCGTCGAACTCGATGTCGGCCGCATCGGCGATGCGCCAGCGGGATAGGCGCTGGACGCTGGCCAGCGCATCGGGCAGGGATTCGAAGTTCTGGCTCAGCACCACACCCAGGCCGCTATTGCCTATGGGCGTGGGCGCGATGTTCAGGCGCCAGCGACGGGTCAGCGGCTGGTATGCCAGCCGCATGTAGCGAAACTGGTGGGTGACAGAGCGGTCCGACCAGTACCAGCGGTCGCGCAGCACCTCGATCTCGGCGACGAAGTACATCGGAATGCCTTTGTGCAGCGCGTCTTCTACCAGGCCGGGCAACTCAAACTTGAGGTTGGAGGAGAAGAATACGCCGGCATCACTGCGCTCAACCTGCATCTGGTTGATTTCGACCAAGGTGCTCTGCGCCTGTACAAAAGGCACATGGCAGAACAGTACATAGACGCAGAACCGCAGTGCCGCCCGTTTAGAGCACACGTTTTTCCAGCAGAGCGTAAAAAAATCCATCGTTGTCACAAATTCGATTGTCCGGGACACCGGCGACAGAAGCCCAGGTGCGGGGCATTAAATGCCCGGGAGAATCGTGTAAATGGGCTTCGGTGTGGTGTGCAAGGAACGTTTCAATCTGGTCTTGGCCCTCGGCCCGGAATACCGAGCAGGTGCAGTACAGCAGCCGCCCGCCCGGTCGCAGCAAGGGCCACAGCCGCTGCAGCAGGCTGGCTTGCAGTGCAGCCAATTGTGCAATATCGGTTTCGCGGCGTAGCCAGCGCACATCGGGGTGGCGCCGCACGATGCCTGACGCAGTGCAAGGCGCATCTAGCAGAATGGCATCGAAGAGCTGGCCGTCCCACCAGGTGTCGGGCTGGTTGGCATCGGCCACTACCAGCTTGGCCTGCAGGCCCTGGCGTTGCAGGTTTTGCTGGATGCGTTCGCAGCGGGCTGCGTCGATATCCAGCGCCGTCACTTCGGCTTGCGCCAGCTCCAGCAGGTGGGCAGTTTTGCCACCGGGGGCGGCGCAGGCGTCCAGAATCCGCAGGGGCTGCGTGCGGTCCAGGCCTTGCAGCAGCAAGGGTGCCGCCAGCTGGGCCGCAGCATCCTGCACCGATATGGCGCCTTCAGAAAATCCGGGGATGTCATATACCGGCCGGGGCTGGGCCAGGGCGATGCCGGAGTCACCCACCAGGAATGCTTCAATATTGATAGCTGCTAGCGCAGATAGAGATTGCGCTGGAGTCGATTTTTGTGCATTAACCCGCAGCGTCATTGGCGCATGCTGGTTATTCGCCTGCAGGATCTCCTGCCAACGCTGGGGCTGCTCTTGCTTGAGCCGCTGTATCCACCAGCGCGGATGGTTCCAGACGGCGACCGGGTCCCGGTCTGTGGCGGCTACCAAGGCGTCTCGCTCGCGCAGGAAGCGGCGCAGACAGGCGTTGATGAAACTGGCCTGGGCTCGGGCCGGGCCCCGGTTCGCGGCTTCCACGGCTTGGTCAACCAAGGTGAAGACGGCGTACGGCGCCGTGGCTTCGTCCCACACCAGGGCCAGCGCGGTGCACAGCAAGGCGTCTGCCGGTGGAGGAGGCGGGCGCTTGGCCAGTTGAACGCGCAAGGCCTCGGCGCGCCCCAGATTGCGCAAGCTATGGAACACCAGGGCTTGCACGCCGGGGCGCAGCGGGCTGTCCACCGCGGCCAGGGCGGGTGTGGCCGACGCGCCATTGCGCACGGCATGCAAGACCTCGGCCGCCGCCTGGAGCTGGCGCCATAACGGAATCTGCGCAGGGGAGTGTGGGGGGGCGTCTGGGCGGGTCATATTCTCAATGCGTATCGTCAATAAAAGAAAGCGTTTTACAGCGGCTGGGCTGCGCGAAAACCGAAAAGCCACGCAAGCAGCACGGCCGGGAACTGCGTGATCGCGCTGTTGTAGCTGTGTACCGCCTGGGCAAATAGCGGCTTAGTGTGTTCTACATGCCGCTGGATCTCGGCCCATTGCGGCGGCAAAGCCTCGGCCAGCGCCTGGCCATCGGATCCCAGGCCTTCGGCCTCCACGCGCAACCAGGCCATTTGCAGCACCTGCTCGGCTGCCGCCAATGCGGCTAGTGCCGCTGCATCCAGCGGATGGCTGCGGGCCACCGCGAGCGAGGCCGTAAATTGCGCATGCGCACCATACAGGCCCGACCACGCGGCTGAAGGGCTCGGGCTGTCTGTGGCGGCGCCGGAGGGCAGCAGTTCGCCATAGCGCTGCAGCAGCGGCGCCAGTGCGGCAAATGCGCGCACCGCTTGGCCCCGAAGGCGAACCAGCCGGTTGTAGGCCCCTACGGACCAGAACAGCAGTAGGGCGGCCAGGCCCCACCCAACGATGGATCCGGAAATCACGATATACCTTTGAGGAAGCTGTCTTGCCACGGGATGTGGCGCACATAAAAAAACACCTCAAATCCACCAAAGATGGATTTGAGGTGCCTTGGTACGCAGCGCGTGGCGTAGGTTATTCGCCTACGGAGCCTTCGCTGCTTTCAGACAGCGCGGTGGCTTCTTGTGCGCCAGCCAGTTCGGCGGCTTCGGACTCGGCGATGGCGCGGCGCTCGGCGTCGTCCATCAAGTCCTTGGCCAGGCGAGCCTGGTGGTAGGCCATGCCGGTGCCGGCTGGGATCAGACGACCCACGATCACGTTTTCCTTCAGACCACGCAGTTCGTCGCGCTTGCCCATGATGGCGGCTTCGGTCAACACGCGCGTGGTTTCCTGGAAGGACGCGGCGGAGATGAAGCTGTCGGTAGACAAGGAGGCCTTGGTAATACCCAGCAGCAGGTTGGTGAACGTCGCAGGGGTCTTGCCTTCTGCGCGCAAGGCGTCGTTGGTGTCGAGCATTTCGCTACGTTCAACTTGTTCCCCGTTGATATAACCGGATTCACCGGCGTTCTCCACCACCACGCGGCGCAGCATCTGACGAACGATCACTTCAATGTGCTTGTCGTTGATCTTCACGCCTTGCAAGCGGTACACGTCCTGTACTTCGTCCACGATGTAGCGGGCCAGCTCTTCCATGCCCAGCAAGCGCAAGATGTCTTGTGGGTCGGCTGGGCCGTCCACAATGTTTTCGCCCTTGTTGACCACTTGGCCTTCGTGCACCAGGATGCTCTTTTCCTTGGGGATCAGTTCGTCCCAGACCGTACCTTCTGGATCGGTGATCTGCAGGCGAACCTTGCCCTTGGTTTCCTTGCCGAACGACACGGTACCGGTCATTTCGGCCAGCATGCCCTTGTCCTTTGGCGTACGCGCTTCGAACAGCTCGGCCACACGGGGCAGACCGCCGGTAATGTCGCGGGTCTTCTGGCCTTCGATTGGAATACGGGCCAGTACTTCGCCGCGGCCCACTTCCTGGCCGTCGCGCACCTGGATCAGCGCGCCAATCGGGAAGCCGATGGTTACCGAGTGGTCGGTGCCGGTGATCTTCACTTCGTTGCCATTGGCATCGATCAGCTTGACCTGCGGGCGCACCACCTTGGCAGCGCCACGGCGCTTAGGATCGATGACCACCATGGTCGACAAGCCGGTGACTTCGTCCACCTGGCGAGCCACCGTCAGGCCTTCTTCCACATTCTCAAATTTGCTGGTACCAGCGAACTCGGTAATGATGGGGCGCGTCAGCGGATCCCAGTTGGCCAGAATCGTACCGGCCTTGACCGCTTGGTCTGCCGTGACCGACAGAATCGCGCCGTAAGGCACTTTATGGCGTTCGCGTTCGCGGCCATGCTCGGTGATGATGATTTCACCGGAGCGGGCAATCACGACCAGTTCGTTCTTGCTGTTGGTCACGTAGCGCATCGTGGCGTTGAAGCCGATCGTGCCGTTGGACTTGGCTTCCACGCTGGAGGCGATGGCGGCACGGGATGCCGCACCACCGATGTGGAAGGTCCGCATGGTCAGCTGCGTACCGGGTTCACCGATGGACTGGGCCGCAATCACACCCACAGCCTCACCGCCGTTGATCAGGCCACCACGGCCCAGATCGCGGCCATAGCACTTGGCACAGATGCCGAAGCGGGTGGCGCAGGTCAGTGCGGTGCGGACTTTGACTTCGTCCACGCCGGTGGTTTCCAGCAGGTCGATCACATCTTCGTCGAGCATGGCGCCCGCGGTGACCAGCACCGAACGGTCTTCGGGGTGCAGCACATCTTCGGCCGCGGTACGGCCCAGGATGCGGTCACGCAGGGATTCGATGACTTCACCGCCTTCGACGATTGCGCGCATCAGGTAGCCATTGGCTGTGCCGCAGTCTTGTTCGGTCACGACCAAGTCTTGCGTCACGTCTACCAGACGACGGGTCAGGTAACCCGAGTTGGCGGTCTTCAGTGCCGTATCCGCGAGACCCTTACGGGCACCGTGGGTGGAAATGAAGTACTCCAACACGTTCAGGCCTTCACGGAAGTTGGCGGTAATCGGCGTTTCAATGATCGAGCCGTCTGGCTTCGCCATCAAACCCCGCATACCAGCCACTTGGCGGATCTGGGCTGCAGAACCGCGGGCGCCGGAGTCGGCCATCATGTAGATGGAGTTGAACGACTCTTGCTCGACTTCCTTGCCGTTGCGGTCAATGGTCTTCTCTTTGGAGAGCTGGGCCATCATCACCTTGGACACTTCGTCGCCAGCCTTGCCCCAGATGTCCACCACCTTGTTGTAGCGCTCGCCGGAGGTCACCAGGCCAGACACGTACTGGTTGGCGATCTCTTTGACTTCCTTTTCAGCACGGGCAATGATGCCGTGCTTTTCTTGCGGCACCAGCATGTCGTCGATGCAGATCGAGATACCGGCCTTGGTTGCCAAGCGGAAGCCGTTTTGCAACAGCTTGTCGGCAAACACCACGGTCTCTTTCAATCCGCACTTGCGGAACGACACGTTGATCAGCTTGGAAATCTCTTTCTTCTTCAACGCCTTGTTGATGTTGGAGAAAGGCAGGCCCTTCGGCAGGATTTCCGACAGCAGCGCACGGCCCGCGGTGGTTTCCCACAGCTTGGTCGATGGCTCGAATTCACCGGTTTCCTTGTTCTTGGTGTATTCGGTCAAACGCACGTTGATGCGGGCGGTCAGTTCGACCTGGCCGGCGTCAAATGCACGCTGGACTTCGCCGGTGTCCGAGAAGATCAGGCCTTCGCCCTTGCCATTCACACGGTCGCGGGTCGTGTAGTACAGACCCAGCACCACGTCTTGCGATGGCACGATGGAGGGCTCGCCATTGGCGGGGAACAAGATGTTGTTCGAAGCCAGCATCAGGGTGCGGGCTTCCATCTGGGCTTCCACCGACAGCGGTACGTGCACAGCCATTTGGTCACCGTCGAAGTCGGCGTTGAATGCCGAGCAAACGAGGGGATGCAATTGGATGGCCTTGCCTTCGATCAGGATGGGCTCAAACGCCTGGATGCCCAAACGGTGCAGCGTAGGCGCACGGTTCAGCATCACGGGGTGTTCCTTGATGACCTCTTCCAGGATGTCCCAGACCACCGGCGTACCGGATTCAACTTCTTTCTTCGCCGCCTTGATGGTGGTGGCGATGCCCATGGCTTCCAGGCGCGAGAAGATGAAGGGCTTGAAGAGTTCCAGAGCCATCAGCTTGGGCAGACCGCACTGGTGCAGCTTGAGGGTTGGGCCCACCACAATGACCGAACGGCCAGAGTAGTCGACGCGCTTGCCCAGCAAGTTCTGGCGGAACCGGCCGCTCTTGCCCTTGATCATGTCGGCCAGCGATTTCAGCGCGCGCTTGTTGGCGCCGGTCATGGCTTTGCCACGGCGACCGTTGTCCAGCAGTGAATCGACCGCTTCTTGCAGCATGCGCTTTTCGTTGCGGGCGATGATTTCCGGTGCTTTCAATTCCAGCAAACGGCGCAGACGGCTGTTGCGGTTGATCACGCGGCGGTACAGGTCGTTCAGGTCGGAGGTCGCGAAGCGGCCACCGTCCAGCGGCACCAGCGGACGCAGGTCCGGCGGCAGCACGGGCAGCACATTCAGCACCATCCACTCAGGCTTGATGCCCGACTTTTTGAATGCTTCCAGCAGCTTGAGGCGCTTGGCGTTCTTCTTGATCTTGACTTCGGAACCGGTCAGATCGTTGCGCAGACGCTCGATCGACGAGTCGATCTCGATGGCTTCCAGCAGGTCCTTGATACCTTCGGCGCCCATCTTGGCCACGAATTCGTCGCCGTATTCCTTGGTCTTGGCATCGAAGTCGTCTTCCGACATGATCGCGAATTTCTTCAGCGGGGTCATGCCAGGGTCGGTCACCACATATGCTTCAAAGTACAGCACGCGCTCGATGTCGCGCAGCGTCATGTCCAGGACCAGGCCCAGACGCGATGGCAGCGATTTCAAGAACCAGATGTGGGCGCAAGGCGCGGCCAGATCGATGTGGCCCATGCGTTCGCGGCGCACTTTGGTTTGTGTGACTTCAACGCCGCACTTTTCGCAGATCACGCCGCGGTGCTTGAGGCGCTTGTACTTGCCGCACAGGCATTCGTAGTCTTTGATAGGGCCAAAAATCTTGGCGCAAAACAGACCATCGCGCTCTGGCTTGAAGGTACGGTAGTTGATGGTTTCTGGCTTCTTCACTTCACCGAAAGACCAGGACCGAATTTTCTCGGGCGAGGCCATACCGATCCGAATTGCATCGAAATGCGCATCGGGCGTGAACTGCTTGAACAGGTCGAGTAATGATTTCATGGGTTAAATCCTTTTCTTGTCCGCAATTAGCTACGCTCGAGTTCGATGTCCAGGCCGAGGGAACGAATTTCCTTGACCAGCACGTTGAACGATTCCGGCATACCTGCTTCGATGGCGTGTTCGCCCTTGACGATGCTTTCATACACCTTGGTACGACCGACCACGTCATCTGACTTGACGGTGAGCATTTCCTGCAGGGTGTAGGAGGCGCCGTAAGCTTCCAGCGCCCACACTTCCATTTCCCCGAAGCGCTGGCCACCGAACTGGGCTTTACCACCCAACGGTTGCTGTGTCACCAGGCTGTAAGGACCGGTGGAGCGGGCGTGCATCTTGTCGTCAACCAAATGGTGCAGCTTCAAGAAGTGCATGTAGCCCACGGTGGTTGGACGCTCAAATGGCTCACCCGAGCGGCCATCAAACAAATTGGCCTGGGTGCGCGTAATGGTCAAGCCCTTGTGCTTGGCGACATCATCGGGATACGCCAATTGCAGCATGCCGCGGATGTCTTCTTCCGACGCGCCGTCAAACACTGGCGTTGCAAAAGTGACCCCTTGGGCCATGTTCGCCGCCATGTCGAACACTTCCTGGTCGCTGAGCTGGCTCAGGTCTTCCTTGCGGCCTGAACCGTTGTACAGCTTGTCCATGAAGCTACGGACTTCCGCCACCTTGGCTTCGGCTTGCAGCATGTCACCGATGCGCTGACCAATACCCTTTGCGGCCCAGCCCAGATGCACTTCCAACACCTGGCCGACGTTCATCCGCGATGGCACGCCCAGTGGGTTCAGACAGATGTCGCAAGGTGTGCCATCGGCCATGTAAGGCATGTCTTCGACCGGAACGATCTTGGAAACCACACCCTTGTTACCGTGGCGGCCGGCCATCTTGTCACCTGGCTGCAAGCGGCGCTTGACGGCCAGATAGACCTTGACCATCTTCAGCACGCCTGCGGGCAACTCGTCGCCTTGCGTGAGCTTCTTGCGCTTTTCTTCAAAAGCCAGGTCGAAGCTATGACGCGTTTGTTCCAGTGAGTTCTTGATGGATTCGAGTTGCGTCGCCACTTCGTCTTCGGCAGGACGGATATCGAACCAGTGGAATTTCTCCACCGAGGACAGATAGGCTTTGTCGAGCTTGGTGCCCTTGGCCAGTTTTTGCGGACCGCCATTGGCGACACGGCCTGTCAACAGCTTTTCGATACGGTCGAAGGCATCCGCCTCGACGATGCGCAGCTGGTCGTTCAGGTCCAAGCGGAAGCGCTTGAGTTCATCGTCAATGATCTGCTGGGCACGCTTGTCGCGCACGATGCCTTCACGGGTGAAGACTTGGACGTCAATCACGGTACCTTGCGAGCCTTGGTCAACGCGCAGGGATGTGTCCTTCACGTCGCTGGCTTTCTCACCGAAGATGGCGCGCAGCAGTTTTTCTTCTGGCGTCAAGGTGGTCTCACCCTTGGGGGTAACTTTGCCGACCAGCGTATCGCCGGGCTGCACTTCTGCACCCACATAGATGATGCCCGACTCGTCGAGGCGGTTCAGCTGCTGTTCGCTCAGGTTCGGAATATCGCGGGTGATTTCTTCGGCACCCAACTTGGTGTCACGGGCCATCACTACCAGTTCCTCGATGTGGATCGAGGTGTAGCGGTCATCGGCCACCACGCGTTCGGAGATCAAAATAGAATCTTCGAAGTTGTAGCCGTTCCAGGGCATGAAGGCGATCAGCATGTTCTGCCCGATCGCGATTTCGCCCAGATCGGTGGATGCACCGTCGGCAATCACGTCACCCTTGGCCAGCCGGTCGCCCTTCTTGACGATAGGGCGCTGGTGGATGTTGGTGTTCTGGTTGGAGCGCTGGTACTTGATCAGGTTGTAGATGTCCACGCCCACTTCGCCAGCCAGCGCTTCGTTGTCGTTCACCCGGATCACGATGCGGGTGGCGTCCACGTAGTCGACCAGGCCGCCACGGGTGGCGGTCACCACGGTACCGGAGTCCACGGCGGCGACGCGTTCGATGCCGGTACCGACCATGGGCTTCTCAGGGCGCAGCACAGGCACGGCCTGACGCGACATATTGGCGCCCATCAAGGCGCGGTTCGCATCATCGTGTTCCAGGAACGGCACGAGTGAGGCAGCTACAGAGACGATCTGGGCTGGCGACACATCCATGTATTGCACGCGCTCGGCGCCGACCAGGATGGATTCGCCTTTTTCACGAGCTGAAACCAGGTCGCCGGAGAGCTTGCCTTCCTTGTCCAGGGCCGCATTGGCCTGGGCGATCACATATTTGCCTTCTTCGATGGCCGATAGGTAATCGATGTCGTTGGTCACCTTGCTGTCCACCACGCGGCGGTATGGCGTTTCGATGAAGCCATACTCGTTCAGGCGGGCGTACAAGGCCAGCGAGTTGATCAGACCAATGTTCGGGCCTTCGGGCGTTTCAATCGGGCATACGCGGCCGTAATGGGTCACGTGCACGTCACGCACTTCGAAGCCGGCACGTTCGCGGGTCAAACCGCCCGGGCCAAGGGCCGAGACGCGGCGCTTGTGGGTGATTTCCGCCAGCGGGTTGGTCTGGTCCATGAACTGGGACAGCTGCGATGCACCGAAGAACTCTTTGAGTGCGGCAGAAATCGGCTTGCTGTTGATCAGGTCGTGCGGCATCAGCGGCTCTTGCTCGGCCTGGCCCAGACGTTCCTTCACGGCTTTTTCAATCCGTGCCAAACCAGCGCGGTATTGGTTTTCTGCCAATTCGCCCACGCAACGCACGCGGCGGTTACCCAGATGGTCGATGTCATCGACTTCACCACGGCCATTGCGCAGATCCACCAGAATCTTTACGACGGCCAAGATATCTTCGTTGGTCAGCACCATGGGGCCGGTAGATTCGTCGCGGCCCATCTTGGCGTTGAACTTCATGCGGCCGACGCGCGACAGGTCATACGTGTCGGGGTTATAGAACAGACGCTGGAACAGCGCTTGAACTGCATCTTCCGTTGGCGGCTCGCCGGGGCGCATCATGCGGTAGATGGCAACGCGGGCGGCAAATTCGTCCACGGTTTCATCGCTGCGCAAGGTTTGCGAGATATAGGCGCCTTGGTCCAGCTCGTTGGTGTATATGCATTGCAGGTCTTGCACACCGGCACTGCGTAACTTCTTGAGCAGTACTTCAGTCAACTCTTCGTTGGCCTTGGCAATGATTTCGCCCGTGTCGCCATCGACGATATTCTTGGCAACCACGCGGCCCACCAAGAAGTCTTCAGGGACGCTGATGTGGGTCGTGTTGGACTGCTCCATATCGCGGGTATGGCGCGCAGTAATACGTTTGTCTTTTGCGACGACAACTTTGCCCGCCTTATCCGTGATGTCGAAACGGGCGACTTCACCGCGCAGGCGCTCGGCGACAAATTCCATTTGCGCGCCGCTGTCCATCAGGCGGAAGTTGTCGTTGACGAAGAAGTTGGCCAGGATCGATTCTGGGGTCAGGCCGATGGCCTTGAGCAGGATCGTGACTGGCATCTTGCGGCGACGGTCGACGCGGAAGTAAAGCACGTCCTTAGGGTCGAACTCGAAGTCGAGCCAGGAGCCGCGGTAAGGAATCACACGTGCGGAAAACAACAGCTTGCCCGAGCTGTGGGTTTTACCCTTGTCATGTTCGAAAAACACGCCAGGAGAACGGTGCAACTGCGAAACGATGACGCGTTCGGTGCCGTTGATGATGAAAGAGCCCTTTTCCGTCATGAGCGGTACTTCGCCCATATAGACTTCTTGCTCTTTCACTTCCTTGATCACCTTGGACTGCGAAGTGGAGGATTCACGGTCATAAATAATCAGCTGAACCTTGGCGCGCACGGCCGAGGCGAAGGTCAGGCCGCGGGTCTGGCACTCGCGCACATCAAATGCGGGCTTGGCCAGGTTGTACTCGACGTACTTCATCTCGACAAAACCATTGTGCGAGACGATAGGGAACGCTGCATCAAACGCTGCCTGCAGACCTTCCACAGTACGTTTTTGGGGGGCGATATCTGCTTGCAAAAATGCGGTGTAAGCATCTTTTTGCATTTGCAGCAGATAGGGGACTTCAAGCACGCTGTCGCGGCTTCCGAAATTTTTGCGAATGCGTTTGCGTTCGGTGTACGTATAAGCCATGAGATCTCCGGGGGCAAGGACTTGGGAGTCCTGGGGGGCCTGTCAACTGTCGCGTTGGGCATCATGCACAACAAACTTGGCGGTTGGCCACTACCAACCATGGCGGACGATTGCGCATTGCACGCAATCCGAACCAAGGCATCTTCTGCAGTCGGGGCCAGAAGACACTGAAAAACAGGCGCTTAAAGCCTGCTTTTCAGTGCTCTCTTACAAGCACGAAAGGCTGGGGGCCCTTTCGGAGCACCCCAGCCCTTGTAACCAGGTCGATTACTTCAGTTCGACCTTGGCGCCAGCTTCCACCAGCTTCTTCATGGCGGCGTCGGCGTCAGCCTTGGCAATGCCTTCCTTCACGGCCTTGGGAGCGCCGTCAACCAGGTCCTTGGCTTCTTTCAAGCCCAGGCCGGTGATTTCGCGCACAGCCTTGATGACCGATACCTTGTTGGCGCCAGCTTCGAGCAGAACGACGTTGAATTCGGTCTTTTCTTCAGCAGCGGCAGCAGGGCCAGCAGCAGCGGCGGGGCCAGCCATAGCAGCAGCGCTCACGCCAAACTTCTCTTCGATGGCTTTCACCAGGTCGTTGAGTTCCAGGACCGTCATGCTGTCAAGCGCGGTCAAAAATGCGTCTTTATCGAATGCCATTTTGATTTCCAGTTTTTTCAATTGGGGACAGTGCGAGCTGTATGCAAGTAACTGTCCAACAAAGTTTTTTGAATACCAGCTTTAACTTCTAGAAGTTAGGCTGGAGCAACCTCAGCTGCCACTTCAGGGGCTGCTTCGGCTGCTGGTTCGGAAGAACCTGCGCCTTTTTTGTCCGCCAATGCAGCCAGCACACGTGCCGTACGCGAAATGGGGGATTGCATCAAGCCCAACAACTGTGCCAACAAAACTTCCTTGGAAGGAATGCTTGCCAGTTGCTTAACGCCGTTCACGTCCAGAACTTTTCCACCGAAGGCGCCACCACGAATCACCAACTTGTCGTTGGTCTTCGAGAATTCAGCTACTACTTTTGCAGCAGCTACGGCATCAACAGAAAAGCCATAGATCAGCGGACCGGTCATCTGGTCGGACAAGACTTCAAATGCACTGCCAGCAACAGCACGGCGGGCCAGGGTGTTTTTCAACACGCTCAAGGTCACACCGTTGCTACGCGCTGCCGAGCGCAATTTGGTCATGTCAGCGACCGTGATGCCACGGTATTCCGCCACCACGAGCGTTTGAGCTTTAGCGGCGAGGCTGGTCACATCGGTAATGACCGCTTCTTTCTCACTGCGATTAAGACTCAAGGTCTACTCCTTAAAAAGTGTTGTCAGGCTTTTGCCCTTCAACACGCCACTTTGCAGCGACCAACTGTTTCTGAAATTTCTTCATCTGCAGCGGGATCGCCATCTGCGTTGGTTTTCACTGATTAAGCACAGACAAGCTGCGCACCAACGGTCTTGGATGGCCCACCGGACTCCAACATTGCTGTTGTGTATCTCGGTGGCCCACCACTTTGGACAGCCATTGCTAGCCGTCCAGGTTTTGCGATTACGCTGCGATGGTTTGCGTGTCGACGCGAACGCCCACACCCATCGTGCTCGAAACCGCTACTTTTCTCAAATACAAACCTTTGCTCGACGCGGGCTTGGCCTTGGTCAAGGCATCAATCAATGCCGCCAAGTTGCCTTGCAACTTGTCAGAGTCAAACGAGCGACGGCCAATGGTGCTGTGCACGATACCGGCTTTGTCAACGCGGAACTGAACTTGACCAGCTTTCGCATTCTTGACGGCAGTTGCCACGTCGGGCGTAACCGTACCGACCTTGGGATTGGGCATCAGGCCACGTGGGCCCAGGATTTGACCCAAAGTACCGACGACACGCATGGCGTCAGGTGCTGCGATCACAATGTCAAAAGGCATGTCGCCCGCTTTGATCATCGCGGCCAGGTCATCCATGCCAACGATGTCGGCGCCAGCGGCCTTGGCTTCTTCAGCCTTGGCGCCTTGGGCGAACACTGCGACACGTTTGGTCTTGCCGGTGCCGTTAGGCAGCACTACAGCGCCACGCACCACTTGGTCAGACTTCTTGGCATCAATGCCGAGCTGCACAGCCACGTCGATGGATTCATCGAACTTGGCGTTGGCGCACTCTTTGATGATTACCAAGGCATCCGCCAATGGATACAGCTTGGTGCTGTCGATCTTGCCAACAAAGGCTTTTTGTTTTTTGGTCAGCTTGGACATTTACACGCCCTCCACATTCACGCCCATGGAACGGGCAGTACCAGCGATGGTGCGAACGGCAGCGTCCAGATCGGCAGCTGTCATATCTTTCATCTTGGTCTTTGCAATTTCTTCCAGTTGAGCGCGGGTGATCTTGCCGACCTTGGCGCTGTGCGGCGTGGAAGAACCCTTGTCCAGCTTGATGGACTTCTTGATCAAAACCGTCGCAGGCGGTGTCTTGATGATGAAGGTGAAGCTCTTGTCTGCAAATGCAGTGATCACCACGGGCAATGGCAGACCTGGTTCGACGCCTTGGGTCTGCGCATTGAATGCCTTGCAGAACTCCATGATGTTCAAACCACGTTGACCCAATGCGGGGCCGATCGGGGGGGATGGGTTGGCCTTACCGGCTGGTACTTGCAGCTTGATAAAACCGACGATTTTTTTCGCCATTTTTTACTCCTTGCGGGTGTTAACGCTTCTGTTCACCGTGATTGGCATACATTAGCTCCCCGGGGTTGCGACTCACTAACAACATCCACACCGAGTCGAAAAGCGTGGAATCTTAAACTTGGACCTTAGGTCTTTTCGATCTGGCTGAATTCCAACTCGACCGGTGTGGCTCGCCCAAAAATCGTGACCGATACGCGCACTTTGCTTTTTTCGTAGTTGACTTCTTCGACGGAGCCATTGAAGTCGGTAAACGGACCTTCCTTAACCCGAACAAACTCACCCACCAAGAACTCGACTTTGTGGCGTGGCTTGTCAGTGCCTTCTTGCATCTGGCTAACGATCTTCTGCACTTCTGCTTCAGAGATCGGTGCTGGGCGATTCTTCGCGCCTCCGACAAAACCCGTAACTTTGTTTGTGTGTTTTACCAAGTGCCAGGACTCATCGTCCATGACCATTTCGACAAACACATAACCAGGGAAAAGACGGCGCTCAGTTGTCTTGCGCTGGCCATTCTTGATTTCAACTACTTCTTCGGTGGGCACCAAGATGCGGGCAAATTTTTGCTGCATGCCGGACTGAAGAATGCGCTCAGTGATATTGCGTTCAACAGCTTTTTCCATGCCGGAGTAGGCGTGCACGATATACCAACGCAGATCAGGATTCACGGGAGCGGCTGGCGTTTCCGCCACACCAGTTTCTACAACATCAGTCATTATTTTTTCCAGCCCAGAATCAAGTCGTAAAAAACCCATTCCAGAGTCTTGTCAGTGAGCCATAGGAACAAGGCCATGATCACCACGAAACCAAATACGTACAAAGTCATCTGCGTCGCTTCTTTGCGCGTAGGCCAGACAACCTTCTTGACTTCACGCCATGCATCGCGTCCAAATGCCACCAACTGCCGGCCGGGTTCGGAGGACAGAAATACGCCTACTGCAGCCGCAATCCCAACCACCAAAGCCGCCCATTGGGCAACTTGCCCTTGTTTGCTGAGGAGGTAAAACGCGGCTAGGGCACCAATCACCAAAACAGCCGACAAACCTAGCTTGGCTTTGTCAGCGTTTGTGTTGATGGTTTCAACTTGCGAAGTGGCCATTTTTGGCTGTTTCCTGCTTCAAATACATGGTGTCTCTTGAGACACAGAAGCCCGTCAGGTCATGACGGGCTTGTTGATTGCCACCTTATTAATTAGGTGGCAGGGGCGGAAGGAATCGAACCATCAACCTTCGGTTTTGGAGACCGACGCTCTGCCAATTGAGCTACGCCCCTACAAAATTAAGCAATGATCTTGGCAACCACACCGGCGCCGACGGTCTTGCCGCCTTCACGGATAGCGAAACGCAGACCTTCTTCCATGGCGATGGGGTTGATCAGCTTGACGGTGATCGACACGTTGTCGCCTGGCATGACCATTTCCTTGCCTTCTGGCAACTCGATCGCACCGGTCACGTCCGTGGTACGGAAGTAGAACTGGGGACGATAGTTGTTGAAGAAAGGGGTGTGGCGGCCGCCTTCGTCTTTGCTGAGCACGTAGATTTCAGAGGTGAAATGCGTGTGTGGCTTGATCGAATTGGGCTTG
>NZ_FNJA01000017.1 GCF_900104385.1 Rhodoferax sp. OV413
ATCAAGAACGCGCGCAAGCTGCCCCAGGAACTGTACAAGTCATTGACCTGGGATCGAGGCAAGGAAATGGCAGCACACAAGCGCTTCACGATGGCTACCGACATCCAGGTCTTCTTCTGCGATCCGCAAAGCCCTTGGCAGCGTGGAAGCAATGAGAACACGAACGGGCTGCTCAGACAGTACATGCCGAAGGGCGTCGACATCTCTGGCTACTCACAGCTACAGCTCAACGCGATTGCGAGACAATTGAACCAGAGGCCACGCAAGACGCTTGGCTTCAAGACGCCCGCTGAGATGTTCAGCGAAACTGTTGCATCGACCGGTTGAATCCGCCGCTGATTGCTGCCGTTGGCAGGTGTTTGGCGAATAGGTACTATCGGCCAAAAGCGGTCCTCCGATTGCTAAAGTTCGATAACACGGAATTTCATTGATGGACCTTGGACGGGTTGAGTACTTTCTGAACCAATACTCTCGGATGACCGACGAAGAGTTGGCGACGCTCGTAGTTACGCGGCGGGGCGTCATGGTTGAAGAAGCCGTTGAAGCACTGCAGCGCGTACTGGACCGCCGGGACGTTTCGGCATTCGTAGGCGAAATCAATGCGACGGTCGTTGACCTGAAAGCGCAGGCGGCAGGATATGAGCAGGAGCGAGAACGCCAAAGGGCCGTAAATCGTCAAATCCCGCGTGCCCTGCTCATTGTTGCCGCCGCTGCGATAGCTATCTTTTCAGTTGCTGCGATTTTTAGGTCGATGACTTAAGCAAAAGGCGCCATTAAGACACTCTAGCCGCATGCGGTATTTGACGACAACCGGCCAGAAGCGGCTATTGAAGAATAATGAATACGCCAATTAATGAGCTCATAAAGCAGTTGCACTCGATGGTGCAGACAACCTATGCCACGGAGCGACAGACCGGCTTCTTACGGTTGGACGCCCTTAGATCGGACGCAACATTCTGGGTCGCCAAGCAATTGGCGAATGGCGCTTCTATTGAGTTGCTAAATTCATCACCCGCATGGCTCTCAGATGAGCTTTACGACTGGGTTGCAATGTTTCGGCGGGACGGAGGCTTCGGGTTCGTCTCAAACCTGGGTGAAGTTGATCACTCAGTTCTCTTTGCGATAGTTGCGGGCAGGTTGCCGGAGAAACCCGTCTGACATGTCTGCTTTGGGTCCCTGGTTAGCCGCACCTAATACGGCAGAATACGGCCAGAACCGGACATCTTGAAATAGCGGCTGTTAGGTAAGATTTTGAGAGGAAGGGTGCCGTAGATTGGCTAAAAAGTTGTCGATAACATTGGCATTGCTGGCGTGCATCATTTTCGTCGTCGCTTTCGCGGGACGGAGAGTGGTGCAGAGTTCATCAGTTTTCGAAAAAGCACGGTATCAAGTAAAAAATCAATTTAGTTTGTCCTCGGATGAGCTATCCATGCCACTGTTTAAGCCCTTTAACTTTTCAGAGGGTGATGCCAAAGGTCAGGCGGCATTCTTCTTGTGTAAGGAAGGGGGCAACTGTTTTCATGTGCAGGCGACAAAAGATCGCGCAGGTTGGAGTATCAACTCTGTCACCATAAGATAGTTCTGATGAACAGGACAAACCTGGCTGCATTCGGCCAGAAGGAGACATTCATGAACCCCGCGTACCGGCGACCCACGCGAGCAGTTTTGTTTGTGCTTGCGCCAGTGATGCTTTTCGTCGCTGCGTATGGCCTACTCTGGGGGATGTCTTCCTCGTCTCTCGCATTCGTGGAATGCTCTGGGACCTATGGCCTGTTTGCATCGAATGCTCGCTGCCGACAACCAGCTTTCGCCGCGGTGATGTTTTACGGTGGCTTGGTGCTCGCGGTGGTTGCGTCAACAGCCGTCTGGAAGCTAAGACGGTGACGCGATTAGGTCTGGACAAGGCAGAATGCGGCCAAGAGCGGACACTCAGAAAAAACTTCGATTCATCCCCATCCATCGAAATGAACCAACACGACACCGGACAGCTAAGCCCGCTAAACCGCTATCAAGGTGCTCTGCTGGGTCTGGCTGCTGGCGATGCGGTCGGAACGGCAGTCGAATTCAGTCCCCGGGGTTCGTTTGAGCCAGTGACGGACATGATTGGCGGAGGGCCGTTTCATCTGAAGCCAGGGGAGTGGACCGATGACACGTCCATGGCGCTTTGCCTCGCAGCCAGCTTAATTCACGTCGAAGGCTTCGACCCACGTGACCAGATGAATCGCTATTGCAATTGGCGCAATGTTGGTTACCTAAGTAGCACCGGCGAATGCTTCGATATCGGTATTACTGTCTCGACGGCGCTGAACAGTTACCTAGCGAGTGGTGAACCATTTGCGGGAACACCGGACCCGCATACTGCTGGGAATGGCGCTCTTATGCGCCTGGCCCCAATTCCGATGTTCTATTGCGCAGACGAGCGAGAGACTTGGCGTTACGCTGGCGAAAGCACAAGGACCACGCACGGTTCGCAAGAAGCCATCGAGTGCTCTCGGTTGTTTGCTTTACAGCTGCGGGCCGCGCTGTCTGGTGCGAGCAAGGTAGACATTCTTGACGTTAAACCGTTTGAGCCGTTAAGTGCAAAAGTGCGCGCAATTGCAGCTGGAGAGTATCGAGCTAAGCCACGCGACCTAATTAGAGGGACAGGCTACTGTGTTGACTCCCTTGAAGCAGCTTTGTGGTGTTTTGTGCAAACATCGTCCTTTAAGGACGCCATATTGCTTGCGACCAATTTGGGGGATGACGCTGACACCACGGCCGCGATTTGCGGGCAGCTTGCAGGGGCTTTTTATGGTGTGCAGGGCATTCCCCAAACGTGGCGCGACAAGCTCACGATGGTTTCCGATATGACTGAGATGGCTGACAAGTTACTCAAATTATCTGAAACTCGTGGAGTCGATGCCCAATGAGCACGACTTCCAAGCTTCAGCTGTCGGCCAGAACCAGCCGTTCACGGCCGCCGCCAAATGTGACTATGCGACGCTTTGAAGTTCTTTCCAAACAGTTTGTTATCGGAACCACCGACTTAGAGTCAGGAGACCCCCCGATGGGGGTTGCTTTTGGACGGTTCTATCCAGAGCCAGCATATGCGGCGGTGCGAGAGCGCGTGATTGCAACCTCAGGCGCGACCCCTGACGACCTTGAGCTTCAAGTCCGAGTGGTCGGTGGCAAGACGCTCAAGTCAAGCGGCGGAGTCGGGATGGTCGACTACTCAAAAGATGTAGGCGACGAAGGAATCGAGGTCAGCGTTCTGGGTATTGAAGAGCCCTCCTACGATGACCTGTTTCCTGGCCGATATCAAGCCTACGAAGACCAAATTCGCAGGCGGAGCTAGTGACTAGATAACCCTGAACTAAAAGCACCGACCGCGTAGACTTCAGCGGGCCACTCTCGGCCAAGAGCTGCCTGTGGCGCCAGTCGAGGGCTTGCAGCATGGGCATGGCCAGGTGGGTGGTGTGATGTGTATAGAAAGCGCAGATTTCTATACATGTTAGCCCGCACGTGCATAGAAAACGCGGTTTTTTATACATATCCGCCAAAGCGTGGCGTGGGACGCCATGCTTTGCCTTATGTATGAAATCAGCCTCTAGCGCTTATAAAACCAGCGCAAACAGCTATTTAAAAAATAGCAATCGATGTTTTATGCGCACGCCTCTTCCAGCAGCGCTTCGGCCTGCGGCAACCGCAACTGGCCGGAGATCAGGCGTGGGAGCAGGGTGTCGCGGAGGGTGGGCACCTCTCAGCTCGTTGCTAGCCGCGTGGAGGCGTTTGCATATCCGGCAGAATGCGGCCACAGGCAGTCATTGAACTGAAACGACTATTTAAACGATGAGCTACGCTTTACATATATGGGATGGGTCGGTCCCTGCAAGCTTTGAAGGCGCGTGCGATGCCTTCAATGAGTTGTCGGCGGCATCATCGGGGGCATCACCCAATCCCAGGTATGTGGAGGCTGCGAAAGCTCTGATGGCTATGTATCCTTGCTCATCCTCCTTCGACGAGTCGACTGACGATGAGGTTTGGAGCGAAAGCCCAATTACCCCCACGACGGGAAGTCCGATGTGGGGTGTCGCGTTTCTGACGCAACACAGTAAAGACGTGTTGCCCTTCGTCGTGTCAGTGTCGAACGACCTCGGGCTAATCGTATTTGACCCGCAACTCGGCAAGGTTTATGTGCCTGGCGGCCGTGTGCTAGGGCATGACGACGGGCCTCTATTCACGATGAAAGCTTACAAGCCGTGGTGGAAGGTCTGGTAAACCTGCGGGCTCATTGGTCTATTCGCTACAGTCGCCGCTGGCGTTCAGCTGGAGCTGGACCGTGTGAGGCAGAATTCGGCCAAGAGCGGTCGCGATGAGAAGTACAAGGGGAAATTTCACAGTGGCAGGATTTTCAGTTCCGCAAGATTTCCCCTTAGGCGAACTGGTAACCCAAGAGCTGACGAACGTCTCCATCGGACGTCACTATGTACGCCTGCTGTTTACGTGCCGTGATACCAGCGTGGCCGGGATGCTCAAGGCCAAAGCTGGAGCAGCGATAGAAATTGAGGCGGGCTTTCGGCTGCAGACTAGCCTGGGGCGGACAATCATTGCCGAAAACTCTGATATTGCGACAGGGGCTGCGGCCCTAACGCAGCTATTAGGACAGACAATTGTCTCGGTCGACCGTCGCCCCAATAATGAGCTATCTCTGGTTTTCTCTAGTCAGTCCGTGCTTCTTTTGACCATTGATGAGCATGGATTCGAGTCCTATCATCTCCACGTCGGCGGACAGTCCGTGGATATAACCAAAGAGTTTTGAACGTCTGTTTCGGGCTCATTGGAGCTGCCGCGCATGAGGCAGAATCCGGCCAACAGCGGACCTAGGCACCTCATGGATTATTCGCTCGCTCCTAAAATTCTTCCCGGACTGCCTGGAGTGGGCCCTCATCCACGCCAATTCAGCGCGACCGGGCTGGGCATGCATAGCGAGGGTTTGGTCGTGGAATTTGGCTCAACTGAAAGCTGGTGCTGGATAGGCAATTTCCAGCCAGGAATGACAAACTTTTCGGCCGTCTATGCCGACGTCGAGTCGCTTGAGGCAAACGTGTTCGCTGGCGGCCAAGGCTATAGAGTCAACGTGGAGACCGGTGAACTGCTTGCTGAGTTTGGCGGTGACATCGAGTCCGTTGTAGAGATTCCGAACGGTGAGGCTCTGCTGCTTTGCAGTCCCACGGACTTTGAACTTCATCGAAGAGCCGGAGGCGTCATTTGGCGCTCCCGCCGCGTTTCTTGGGATGGCTTCCGCAACCTGTCTGTTCATGGAAACGAACTGAAAGGTGAAGCGTGGATGTTCGACGACACCTGGCACCCTTTCACGGTTGTACTTGAAAGTGGCGTGGTTGAAGGCGGCTCTTACTATGAGGTCCGGCAGGAATGAAGAAATGTGTGCCGGCGATGCCAATAGTTAGCTTGCACCGGCGTCTGCTACGGGCTCGAATGAACCAACCAGCCTTTCGGCTACAGTCGGCCAGAAGCGGACGCTGGATTACTCGTGGACAGGTGGTATCTCGGACGCTCCACCGCGAAATCGCCGCCAGGCCTTGCTGAGGCGTGCACTGGAGCACATACGAGCTGATCGACGAGGCGCTCGACGAGCAGCGGCGGTCCGATGAATGGCTAAGGCATGATCAATCTCAAGCAGAAGACAACTTTGAAAGCAACCTTTTCCAACTACCTTATGGCGGCCTGCCTGTTGGCATCGCCTCCGTCTTTTGCGCAACCCACACCTCTGACGCCGCTTCCCCGCGACCAGCTTCAGACGATGGCGGCGGTGTTCGGAATGATCAATTCCGACCTAGTCAAGGACACGGATCCTGCGGCCCTCATCATTGCCGGCGTGCGAGGCATCGTCCGGGAAGCAGACCCTGACTCCGGCGCGTACCTCGATCCAAAGGAGTTCGACGTATTCAAGAACGGCTCAACCGAGCCCGAGGTGACGTCGGGCCTGCAGCTCGAAAAGCGCGATGGCCGCATCGTCCTGCAGCCTATGCTGGGTGGATCAGCGCTGGTGGCCGGCGTTCTCTGGGGCGACGTTCTCTATGCCGTCGACGGCAAACGGGTCGCGAACATGGAGCCCCATCAGGTCGCTGCGCTTCTGGCGGGACCGCAGGGTTCCAGCTTCTCCGTCACGGTATTTCGTGAATCGACCCTAACGGTGTTGACGCTACCGGTGGAACGGCGCCCCACGGTGAGCATCAAGCCCAGCGTGACGGCGGTCGCCCCGGGTGTAGCCCTCCTCAAGGTGCCGCGATATCGCAATGACACCCTGCAGGACACGGCAGCGGCGCTCAAGGAAGCCTGGCAGCAAGACCCGTTCCGCCGCGGCCTAATCCTCGATCTGCGCCGCTCACCTGGTGGTCTGCTGAGCGGGGCCATCGGCTTGGCTTCGCTGTTCTTGCCTGAGGACGCGGTGGTGGCTTCGACGCACGGCAGGCTGCCGGCATCCAACGCCAAATACAAGGCGGCGCCAGCGTTCTACACCGGCCGCAATGAACCTGATCCGTTTGCAGGCCTGTCGGCCGAGCTGCGCGCCGTTCCTTTGGCGGTGCTTATCGACGCAAGCACGATGTCCGGCGCGGAGATCGTGGCGGCCGCGCTCAAAGACCATCGCCGGGCCACCTTGCTTGGCCAGAAAACATGGGGCAGTGGCAGCATCCAGACGGTGCGTCCCCTGAGCCCGACCGACGCACTCAAGATCACGACGGCCTACTGGTTCTCACCAAACGGCGCTCGCCTCCACGGCGCGGGCGTGATGCCCGACGTGATACTCGCCAATCCCGGCTCTGACTCCGCGGTGCAGGATGCCGTGGCGGCACTTTCGGCGAGCCGCCAAGCCCCTTGAAACCATCGTCAGACCGCACATGTCGCTCACGCCACTTCAACTCAAAAACGCATGCTCGGAATTTTTCAGGGAAATCGAGTGATTCCACGCGTTTCCCGCCGAGACAGTGATACGCACGATGCGCAGTATGCCATTCGAGATTTCATACTGAACGCGAGGAACGTCGTAAGTTAGATCTGACGGGAAACACTGTCTCCGAACGCCGCGTCACTTACCTGCAGCGATTTTCGAGCGTTCACACCTTGAGGCTAGGCTAGTCCGTAGCAATAAGCCAGCACCTAAAATACTTAAGAGATGAACTTCCGTCTGGGCGGTCTAATCGTTCATTCCAGCGGACGCTATAGGGCGCCGCTGAATTTCGACGTTGACCGCTGTCGGCCAGAAGCAGTCAATGGAGCCGACCGTTCAGCTCGCGTTCGACGAAGCTACAAAAGGTAATGGATAGGGGAGCTGAAAATTGGTTGGCTACTCCCAATCACAAGCAAAGCTCCAATAAACTCAATGAGGTAAAGAGGAGTATTGCCTTGTGGACCCCAATAACTCCCCAGCAAGATTAATAGCTGAGTGCCTATCACCGTCCCCCAGACGGGGAACGACAGGAAAAGGAGGGTTCTCATTCGTAGTTCTATTTCCGCTTCTGGCCGTACCCAGTCCGCCAGCGTGAATGTTCGGACCTCACAGGTATTTTGCCCATGTTGTACCAGCGTACCCCAGCGCCCCAGCCACGACCACCGACAACGCAAGGCCTTCGCCGGGCCACTGCCACAACAATCCGAGGCAAGCGCCAGCAGCGGCGCTGAGCACGATACGTAGCAGGGGGCGGCCCGGCGTTCTCTCGCCAGGCAACGCATCAAATGCCAATATTGAACCGAACATAAAGCCGAAGCACGCGAAGCTGGCAACGTACTTGGCACCATCGCCACTCGGTCCGCGACGAAATAATGCTTCCAACCCGCCGACCACCGCAAACAGGATTGCACAGCAGACCGAGACTACAAGACCGACGCGGACAGAAGCTTTGTTTCTCATGAAGTCCAGTTTGGATAGGCTGTCTCAAGTAGTGGTCAAGTGACAAGACTGCACGCCATTGCCGCTACCAAGCCGAATGTCGGCTCCTGGCCGACTGTAGCCTAACTGGACGAATGCGTATCCGAGCTTATTGCGGAACTCACCGACTCCTTCCTTCGTCGATATTCTGAAATATCAATGTCCCCGTCGATTAGAGCCTGGACATCTAGATTCGGGTGAACTGGGTAGATTTTTTCTTTCGCGAGCAAACGAACTGCCCTCCAATCTCGCAGGGCTAAAACGCTCCCCAGAACGCCTACGAAAACTATGAGCTCAACAGGCGAACCGACCAAAATCAGACTGAGATTGAGACCCCAAAGTAAGACAGCGAAGACACTGTTTGAGCGAACGCGTTTAAGTGTTGTGCGTTTACCTTGTCCATTTGGGAACATACAAAAAAAGTCCTAGTGAGAGAATCTCGCGAAAGTCTGGTTGTGGCGGCGGATTCAACCGGTCGATGCAACAGTTTCGCTGAACATCTCAGCGGGCGTCTTGAAGCCAAGCGTCTTGCGTGGCCTCTGGTTCAATTGTC
>NZ_FNJA01000018.1 GCF_900104385.1 Rhodoferax sp. OV413
CGTCAATGCGCTCATCAAGAACGCGCGCAAGCTGCCCCAGGAACTGTACAAGTCATTGACCTGGGATCGAGGCAAGGAAATGGCAGCACACAAGCGCTTCACGATGGCTACCGACATCCAGGTCTTCTTCTGCGATCCGCAAAGCCCTTGGCAGCGTGGAAGCAATGAGAACACGAACGGGCTGCTCAGACAGTACATGCCGAAGGGCGTCGACATCTCTGGCTACTCACAGCTACAGCTCAACGCGATTGCGAGACAATTGAACCAGAGGCCACGCAAGACGCTTGGCTTCAAGACGCCCGCTGAGATGTTCAGCGAAACTGTTGCATCGACCGGTTGAATCCGCCGCCAATTGCGGACATTCCATAGGTCGGCGAATATCGTTTCACCGATATTGATTCCAAATATGCACCGAACTATTCTCTACATTTTTCTCCTTGGGTGCCTGGCATTGCTTCACGGCTGCGATGACACCAAGACAGCAAAGGATGTTGAAATTAAACGTCAACTCGAGGGGGCTTGGACATATGAATTTCAGGATGTCCATGGACGTACCGTAAGCGGACTTCAAACGCTAAAGGCCGACGGTAAGTTCCTTGTAAATGAATCCAAGGAGCATGAGGTCGAACGCTCCGAGGGTGAGTGGTTCGTAACCGACGAACTACTGAAGCAGAAGACGACGCAGTTGGAAGAAAAGAAGCTCGGAACGATGCAAATGCTTTTCTTCACCTGCAAAATCTCGGAACTGCAAGCGAACTCGTTTACCTGTCGCGACGATGTCACCAAGCAGTCCTTCTTCTTCAAACGAAGCCTGGCTGGGTGACGGCCAGATTGGATGTAAAGAGGCTACAGTCGGCCAAGAGCGGCCATTCGCTATCACCGTTCACAAACAGATGAAGACGTTCAGACACCATTCGTACTTTGCTAAGCCGGAGCACACGCAGATGCGCTTGTTTCCCCATGTCTGTTTCTCTTGCCGCAAGTCCTTCAAGAAGCCGATGCGGGCGCTTGCACGGCTCTGCCCGCAGTGTGGCGGCCCTATGGTGATGCTCAGTCGCAAGTTCTCCGCGCCCAAAATGACGGATGTCGACCAATGGCGCAAGGTTGAGTACCTGGTCAGCCACGGATTCCGCTTTCAATCTATCCACGAGCAGCCGAGCGGTACATTGGTGCAATATCCAGCGACCTTGGCCGCAGCGAAGCTATTCGTCGAGCGATACACCGGTCAAGTCGGATAGCGGCTAGTAGCGGACCTACAGATTGTCTTCATGAATCAATTGACCTCCCCCGAAATGCGCAAGGAACTCGTCAGTTATTTGCAGGGCCTGGCTGACCCAGAGTACCAACGGCGCGTGTGGATTGGTGGCCAATCCGAGGGGGACGTTAAGCACGATGAATTGGACTACGCAGTACATTTCTTGTACGACGATACTGCGCTCGCAACTGACGCTCGCTCCACTATCGGGTGGATTCTCAAGGATGCATCGGAGGCAGATTCAATAGCTGCAGTGGTCGCATCCATCGAAGACATCTTTGTGAAGCACGGAACGAAACTCTCCGATGCGCAGTACATAGAATTACCCGAGTGGAAAGCTGTAGTAGCTAATGCCACCGCGGCCGCCGCGTGCCTGTCAGAGCGATAAGCGCTTCACTTGACCTGCAGCTTGCGGCCAAAAGCGGGCATTGGTTAAGAGGAGAATTTGCACGGTGACTAAGTTGTCTGAAGAACAAGCGTTTCTTGCAATGTACAAATTTCTTGACGCCGCTTATCAACGTGGATGCGAAGAACTCGGGGGCATTTTGGGCGATATATCGCTGTTGCCAGATGGCGGTACGGCAGACCCTTCTGCTTGGCAGGATTGGATTGCCGCTGTTAAAGCCGCGACGGACGGCACTGTTGACGCTCAACTGAAGTAGGGGCATTGAGTTACCAGTTGCTTTGGGCCGGTTGATACCTGAGCCAGAATTGCACTTATCGGCCAGAAGCGGATATTCGAAGTCCCAGACGTTCAATCGTTACGTAACCAAACTGGCTATGTCTCAAATTCTCAGAGTCCGTCAAAAATAGCTTCTAACCTTTTGCGGAGCGCGCGGGCGTTAAACATTGAACTGGGGAGAATGGAAAATGTGTCTGCAACTAATGTTTTTCGCATTTGCCGCCACGATTGTTTTACTCGTAGTTGAAGGCGTTCGTGCTTGGATCGCCTTCGCAGCATCAGTCAATCGACATCGTACGCTAGTGGGATTAGTGCTTGATGAAGGACCTAATGACGATACCGGACTTACGCTGTTTGAGCGTAAGCATTTACAACGCGTAATCGTTAATGGCTTCTCCAGCCATCAAGATAATTTATTGCGTAAATTGGTTGCTAAGACACGACTTCACCTTCTGATCTCGGTGGCTGTTAGTGTGACTATGGCCATCATATTGGTCATGTGGAGTTCAAGTGTTTGCGAGAAAATCTGAGGTACTGGAACCTATCGGCCAGAAGCAGGCATTAGATATTTATGACTACGTTGGGATTTCTTCTTCTAGCTGGGTTTTTCGCATTGTTGGCCATAGATGCACATCAGTTCGAACGTACTTCCAGGCACCAAATATGGGCTGTACCGCCAACTTCGGGACGAGCCGTTGGCACAGACCCTCTTTCCTTGCGTGAACAGCAGGCGCTGCAAAGCAATAAGTTCACCGCTGTGGGCGGGATTCCTGGACTCTACTGGGTCTTTGTGGTTCTAGCAGGCGGGTGCCTTGGGGCTGCGGGATGGTCATATTTGAGTTGAGTATGCGGACTTCTGGTGACTGCTCAGTGAAACCCGTGGGCGGCAGCTTTGGGCCCAAAACCGACGGTGGGCATCGCTCTCCAAAGCGGTCTGCGATGCGCTACCCAGCGTACCCGCGGTCATAACCTTGCTCTTTGAGCGCCCCGATTTCATGTCTTCGTCAGCTATAGTTTCTGAGTACAAGCCTGCCCGGTTTAACGGAATTT
Source organism: Rhodoferax sp. OV413 (assembly GCF_900104385.1). Taxonomy (GTDB): domain Bacteria; phylum Pseudomonadota; class Gammaproteobacteria; order Burkholderiales; family Burkholderiaceae_C; genus Rhodoferax_B. The sequence goes on from NZ_FNJA01000018.1 coordinate 2,988, forward strand.
TTATACCTGAATGTTTGCACAGCAAGGTCATTAAAAACATAGGCTGCAAGCCACTCTCAGAAGGAAGCCGTGTCCAGAATATCCCGTATCGCCCTGCTCATCCCGCAGGTTTTGCGGTCTACATTACGTTATGCCGCTTAACAGGATCGCGCCATGAAGCTGAAGGCACTGCTCTATGCGTTGTTCGCAGCCGCAACCACGTGCACCAGCTTAATTTTCGTGCGTGAGGTCCTTTCGATTCACGACGCGCCTGCACGGGAAAATTTGCCGTGGCTTGTGCTTTGGTTTTTTGGGTCGCTCTGGGTTGCTTTCATTGCCGGGGTTCCTGCATTCGCGGCCCTTAGACGCATGCATCTTGCACGATGGTGGTCGGCAGCAGCTACGGGTGCAACTTTTGGCGCGGCTTTCGCCTGGTCTCTCAATCAGGATCATGTTTCGATTGTCTCAATGGCAGGCGTAGGAGCAGCTTCTGCACTCGCGTTCTGGTTTACTTTGGCAAAGCTCGCTCCAGAAGCATATGCGGCATAACAGATCGCTCGAACCGACCCGCTGCGCCAGTCCACCGCAGACCAACATTTCATTCTTGACCTTACGCGGCCAGTCGCTGCGTGCGGCTCAGCTCTAACATTGAGCGTCCGTTTTATCAACCAGTCACTGACTGGTATTGGCCGGATGCCGTCAAAACTAAAACCACCGGGTCCGCATATTTGCAAGAAATTCGGACGTAAGAGGAACATTCGAGGCCGACCCAATAACCGCATCCACTCCACACTTGGGGCACACAGCCGTTTGTCCATCGTCAACCCATTCCAAGATACTGGTCGGTGGAAAGGTTTGGAGGCAGTAAAAGCATCCACACAACGCACTTGCATCGACTTCAAGCCGATGGGTGCTGCAATGCGCGTGCGCGATATCCGAATCCATTTCGTTAAACCCTCACGTAGATGTCCGCTCCTGGCCGAGAGGAGTCCGGTTCTGGCAGGTTTGCTCCAAGCCGCATCTATCGCCCTTTTTCGACGACCTGCCGAGCTGCTTTCCTAGACTTGAGCGTAGCTGTAGCCTCTTCCGCTGTCGGTAGCATTCGCTCCTCAATGACTGTGTGCCAGGCGCCGCAGTTGGGGTCAGGACAACCACACGAGGTGACGCGGACTGGATGACGTGTCCCATTGCGCTTCTGTATCGCATTGGTACGTTCTTCACTCTTAATAGTGTCAACAATCGCACCACGCTGCAAAAATTTCCCACTCATTGATTCCCCGTCTATCTATGCATCAAGGTCTATGGCTAAGTCCTGCAAACGTCAGCTTCTGGCCGGATTCTGACATTTCTAGGTCTAATCGTGCCGTCGTCTGAGCTTCCATACGACCACGCACGCAACCACCGCCAGCAACAGTCCGCCGTAAAACATCAACGCGGCAAAGGCTGGTTGTCGACAACGAGCATTCGCCGCAAACAGGCTGTAGGTTCCAGAGCATTCTACGAATGCGAGCGAAGAGGAAGACATCCCCCAGAGAAGGCCGTAGCCAGCGATGAAAAGCATCGCCGGTGCAATCACAGACAAAATCACTCGCGCTGGTCGCCGGTGTGCAGGGTTCATGAATGTCTCGTTCTGGCCGACTGTAGCCGAAAGGCTGGCTGGTTCATTCGGGCCCTAAGCCGACGGAGGTACAACTCTTAGCTCAGCAGAAAGTTCATAGCCAGCTGCAATCACATGGATTGCAATGCCTGCAGAATGCAAAAAAATTCGGTAATGCCTACCTTCCAATCTTGCATGATGCGCCCTAGCGTTGTCCAACCATGCGGAATATTCATATGCCACAAGCGAATCCAGTAACTCGAGGTTTCGGTCTTCTGCGCAATCGAAAACACTGCTTCCGGGAAATGGGGTCTTCAAAAAATATGATGCGGCCGAAAACCTCAAGTCCCGTCTTACAGAAGCTTCCTTCTCGTTTGTGTAATAGAGCTTCAAGGTGAGACAACCGCCTGTGAACTCCATCTCAACACGGTCCTCACCGTCGACCGGCAAGAAATGAAGATTTTCTAATTGAATAATATTGGAAAGTTGCATCATGAATGTCAATGACCGCTTCTGGCCGCATCCAGGCTTCCCGGGATTACGTGAAACGGAGCGTTGATTCGACGGATGAGGGGCATTTTCGTCGGAATCCTAGGAACGTTGAAATCGCCTGCGATAGCGAGTCGGCCAAGGGCAAGTCCGGCATGTCGTACGTCATCAGATTCTCGGTTCGGTCCGACGAGGCAATTTTCAAAATGTGATTCATGCCTTCGACCAGAACGAGTGTCGAGCCAGGCCGTACCGCTGCCAGGCGCCGCGCATCCTCCACGCCAACCTGAAGGTCCGTCGTGCCCTGAATGACCAGCGTGGGGTTATTGGCCTTGGACAGCTCCTGAGCCGGATGAAGCGGGAACCACGACATCAAGTAGTTCTGCACGCTCGGACGGTAGAGCGCGTGGAGCTCAGAAGGCACCGTGGTTACGCGCTCCCCGCGCTCCAAGCTGGACGCAATTCGGCGTGAGTCACGTTGCAAGGCCGTTGGTACCGATGCGGCGGCGAGCTGCCGCTCGATGACTTGGGCTGCCGGCTCGCTCGCCCCGGCAATCAGCACCAAGCCGGACAAATCGCAACGTTGAGCAGCGAGTGTGGCGACAAGCGCGCCTTCGCTGTGTCCGAGGAGCGCGACACCGGCAACGCGCGCCTGCCCTTGCAGGAATTTCACCCAAGCAATCGCATCCTCGATGTATGTGTCAAATCGCAATTCGTCTTCACGGAATTCAATCGAGCGGCTCCGACCGACACCCCGCTTGTCAATGCGCAACGACGCGATGCCGCTGTTAGTGAGCGAGGCCGCGAGCAACTTGAGGCAGTTGTTACGCGCGCCAGGCAGATTTCCGTCGCGGTCAACCGGACCCGACCCTGCAAGGATTAGGATTGCGGGTACCGGCGCCAATCCCTCGGGCATGGCCAAGATACCCTGAAGTCCGTGGATGCTTACTTCATGCTCTGTCATTGTGGGACTTTGAGAAAACACATCGTTGACCAAATTACGGTAGCAGAGGAGAACGCAGGGTAGCGGGTCGATTCTGAGTGACGGCGGAAGGTCTGTTTCTGGCCGAGCTCAGCCGTTCAGCTTTCGAGCCAGTCTAGCTGGACCTTGCCAACCTCAACGGCCAAACCTGCATCTACCTCTTGAATTTCCAGAGGGTTGACTACGGGACGAGGAAATGGACCGGCCGCCTGCGCAAGCGCCGGATGGTCCCTCACCGCCAGTTCGCAAGCTCGTGAAAACGCGGTGATTGCGTCTTCCGCTTCCACACACCCGCTCAATTCGAAGGCCATCTTTTTGCCGTCGATGACAAAAGCCTCGCCCTCGCCGTAGACCTGCCAAACCTTCATAGATTGCCCCATTCGACGAATGTCCGTTGTTGGCCGATAGTACCTATTCGCCAAATACCTGCCAACGACCGCAACCAGCCTTTTGGCGACCATCGATCTAATCACCCCCAAGACCGCGTCAACAACTCATCCAACGCATCGGCAACCGCTTGCCCCTGCTCCGCCAGTGATGTGGCCTGTTCGCCCAACTGATCCAGTGCCACAGAAACTATGTCCAGCGGATGGAGTACCACCTGCACACCCTCAACCTCAAACACCGGATTCATGCGAGAGCCCGCTGTAGCCGTATTCGCGGGTAGTGCACTGCGGCGCACCAGCGGCGCCACCACGCGCCTGCGGTAGCGGTCAAATAGGGATGACTGAACGACCACCACAAAAGGGATGGATTCCTTCAATGCGCCCTTGTTGCGGTGTACATCGAACTGCGCCGTTACAGTGTGGAGTGGTCGTCTACAAATGAACCCACGGCGACGTGCACGGCATTCCAATCCATGGACGCGGTGTCCGCCTGTTGCTGGCGTGAGAGGCGGGCTTGCCGCTGCTGGGCAACATAGGCAACCAGCAGTTCTTCCATGGCGGCAGAAAGGTTGCTGGTGTAGGTCTTGGCTTGTGCAACCAAGCCTTCGCACAAGGTCAGGTTGACGGCGCGCTTGCGGATGGTGACTGTAGATGCTGCGGGCATGGTGGACTCCTGGCGTCGGATCTATGCGCACATTACGCGCATAGATAACAGCAACGCATTTGCTACTCTATTCATAGCTACTTACGCTGATCAAATAAGGGCGGATTCAAGTCCAAGTGCAACACAAGGGTCATTGGATAGTAGCGTGCGGTGGATGGTGTTTGAGCAAGAAATCGCGATAGGCCTCGATGGGCGAGTGCGCATTCAAGGTTTTACGGGGGCGGTTGTTGATCTCATCGGCAATCGCATCGAGTTGCTCCTGGGTCACTTCAGACAGATCCATACCCTTGGGCAGATACTGGCGCACCAGCCCATTCGTGTTCTCGTTGGTACCCCGTTGCCAAGGGCTGTGGGGATCACAGAAGTACACCGCAATGCCGGTATTGGCGCTGAGTT
>NZ_FNJA01000002.1 GCF_900104385.1 Rhodoferax sp. OV413
GAAATGGCTCGTCACAAGGAACTCAGCGCCAATACCGGCATTGCGGTGTACTTCTGTGATCCCCACAGCCCTTGGCAACGGGGTACCAACGAGAACACGAATGGGCTGGTGCGCCAGTATCTGCCCAAGGGTATGGATCTGTCTGAAGTGACCCAGGAGCAACTCGATGCGATTGCCGATGAGATCAACAACCGCCCCCGTAAAACCTTGAATGCGCACTCGCCCATCGAGGCCTATCGCGATTTCTTGCTCAAACACCATCCACCGCACGCTACTATCCAATGACCCTTGTGTTGCACTTGGACTTGAATCCGCCCAGATCCAGATTGCGCAAGAAGCTATGAATAAAAGAGCAAGCATGCACCCCCTCAGCCCCACCGAGATCACCCAGTTGCCCACCACCTTGCCGGCCTGGCAATTCAGCGATGCGCGCGGCGGCCTGGTCCGGCGCGAGTTCGTGTTCGCCGACTTCGCCCAGGCTTTCGGCTTCATGGCCCAGCTGGCCCTGGTCGCGGAGAAACGCAACCACCACCCCGAATGGTCGAACGTCTACAACCGGGTCGCCATCACGCTGACCACCCACGACGTACCGGGCTTGTCGAACCAGGACATCGCGTTGGCACAGCAGGCCGATGCCCTCTACACCGCCTTGAACACCCTCAACACCTAGGCAGAACAGCATGCAAAACACCGCCCCCACTAGCAGCAAACACGGCCTCGCCGCCGGCGACGCCAGCCAACCCGAGCGCCCCGACTGGACCATAGACCAGGGCTGGGAGCGCTACAGCGCCGAAGAGCACGGCATCTGGAAAACCCTGTTCGAGCGCCAGAGCAAGCTGCTGCCCGGCCGCGCCTGTGATGCCTTCGTGCAGGGCATGGCCCAGCTGCCGATTGGTGCCGACCAGATCCCCGACTTCCGCCGGCTGTCCGACACCTTGATGCAGCGCACCGGCTGGCAGGTGGTGGCGGTGCCGGGCCTGGTGCCCGACGACGTGTTTTTTGAACATCTGGCGAACCGCCGCTTCCCGGCCGGCCAGTTCATCCGCCAGCGGCACCAGCTCGACTACCTGGAGGAGCCGGATGTGTTCCACGACGTGTTTGGCCACGTACCCATGCTGATGAACCCGGCGATTGCGGACTACATCCAAGCCTATGGCGTGGGCGGGCTGCGCGCGCAGAAGCTGGGCGTGTTGGACAAGCTGGCGCGGGTCTACTGGTACACGGTGGAGTTCGGCCTGGTGCAACAGAAAGACGGGCTGCGCATTTACGGCGCGGGCATCGCCTCGTCGGCCTCGGAGAGCGTGTTCGCGCTGGATGACCCGTCGCCGAATCGCCTGCGCTTCGACCTGGAACGGGTGATGCGCACCGAATACCGGATCGACGATTTCCAGGAAAGCTATTTCGTCATCAGCGACCTGGACGAGCTGCTGGCGCTGGCGCAGATCGACTTTGCCGCCAGCTACGCCCGGGTGCAAGGCCAGCCGGATTACACGCCCGGCACCGTGCTGCCCTGCGACCAGGTGTTCAGCCGCGGCACGGGCCGATACCACGACAGCAAACGCGTAGAAGCCGCGGCATAAGCGCCCAGTGCCAGCACGTGGTGCTGACCGGGCCGGATGGCAGCAACGGATTTGCGCGCAGAATGCTACTTAAACCATAGCTTCTCGCGCTTATTCTGTCTGCGCTGGAAGCCATTTTTATCTAAAAACAATGGAATCCCCATGGCCGACAAAGCTCCACCCCGCACCCCATCCACGCCGCGGTTCGGGCGTCTTCTGGTGGTCTGCGTGCTGGCGGTGCTGTTCTGCGGTTTGCTGGTCTGGCTGATGGGCGACCGGTTTGCGGAATGCTGCGACCTGTCGTGGCTGGACCGCTTGAGCCATTGACGCAGGCGAAGAGCCCGGGGTCAGGAGGGCATGAATCCGATGCCGCGGCTCTCGCGCACCTCGGGCTTGATGCGGTGCTCGGCCTCCAGCTGCTCCATGAACTCGTCGGCAGCCAGCGCGGCATCCAGTATCTCGGCCTGGCGCTTCACCGCGGCGAAGTCGCCGGGGCATAGCTGGTCGAGCCGGGCCAGCCGGGTTTTCAGCACGTCGGTCCAGCGGCTGGCATCGCCGCCCAGCGCTTCCACCAGGAACATGGTTTCGCGCTGCGTGCGCAGCAGCGGCTTGAACTGGATCTTGAAGGTAAAGCGGCGCAGCGCCGCCTGGTCGATGCGGTCCAGCAGATTGGTGGTGCAAACGAAGATGCCGCGGTAGCGCTCCATGCCTTGCAGCATCTCGTTGACCTCGGTGACCTCATAAGTGCGTTGGGCGCCGCGCCGGTCTTGCAGAAAGCTGTCGGCCTCGTCCAGCAGCAGCACGGCTTTCTCGGCCTCGGCCTCCTTGAACATGGCGGCCATCTTTTGCTCGGTCTCGCCCACGTATTTGCTCATCAGGTCGCTGGCCTGCTTGATGATCAGCGGCTTGGCCAGCGCCTGGGCAATGTGCTCGGCCAGCGCGGTTTTGCCGGTGCCGGGCGCGCCATAAAAGCACAGCGTGCCATGGCCACGCGCCTGCAGCGCCTGGACGATGCGCGGGATTTCAAACCGGCTCTCCACGTTCAGCATGTCCAGGCTGTAGGTGGTGGACGAGGGGCGCACCGCATGGTCGGCCGCGCCATTGCCCAAGGCCTTGTCGGCGTTCTTCAGTTGGCGGTCGATCAGGCCTTCGAGCGTCGCGTCGGCGGCCGGCGCCACCAGGCCGGCAAAGCGCACCGCGGTGCGGATCTGCGCGGGGGTCAGGCCTTTGCGTTCGGTGAGCTTGGCCACGAAGGCATCGGACACGGCCAGGCCTTCCAGCGTCTTGCGCACCAGGCCTTCGCGGGCACCGGGCGGAGGCGACTTCAACTCCAGGTGGTAGGCGAAGCGGCGGCGGAACGCCGGGTCGATCTGCTCGATGCGGTTGGTCACCCACAGCGTGGGCACGCTGTTCGATTCGAGGATCTGGTTCACCCAGGCCTTGCCGCTGACCGAGGCGCTGCCGGGCGCTGTCACCTGTTCGGCGCGGGCCATCAGCTGCGCGGCCTCGGAGCTGATCGGCGGGAACACGTCTTCCACCTCGTCGAACAGCAGCGCGGCCTGCACGCTGCCCTTGAGAAACACCTGGGCGATCTGCAGCGAGCGGTAGCGGTCCCGGCCGCTGAGCGAATTGCCGTCGCGGTCGGCGTATTCCACCTCGAACAGATCCAGCCCGGCGGCCTGGGCTACGACACGGGCCAGCTCGGTCTTGCCAGTACCGGGGGGGCCGTAGAGCAACACGTTGACGCCCGGCTCCTTGCGCGCCACGGCGTTGCGCAGCAGGCTGACCAGCACCTGGGCATCGTCCAGCACATAGGTGAAGTCGGTCAACGCCAGCGCGCTCTTGGTGGCCGGGCGGGTGAACACGGCCATTAGCTCGCTCTGGTCGCGGTATTCGCGCATCAGCACCGGTGGCAGCTTTTCGCTGACCTTCATCAGGTCGGCCAGGTCGGTGATGTTGTGCTCGGAGATCAGGTTTTCGACCAGGCCGATGCGCTCCAGCCGGGAGCCGGCGCGCAAGGCTTCGCCGACCTCGGCCGGGCTGACGCCGGCGACTTCGGCAATCGCCGCATAGGCCTCGGGTGCGTTGTTCACCTTGACCTCGACCAGGATGGTGCGCAGGTCGCGCTGGTAGCGGGCCAGGGTGCCGTAGAGCAGCAGCGCACGCTCGGCCTTGTTCAGCTGCAGCAGGCCGGACAACGCGTCGATGTTCTTCTCGACCAGGGTGGATTGTTTTTTGAGCGCGTGGGTCAGCCATTCGCCCGTGACGGCCAAGGCAGATAGCAGGTCTTTGGGCTGGTCCTTGGCGTATTCGTCCAGGTAAAAGAACAGCGTGCCTTCTTCGTACGGGCCGCGCCAGATGCCGTGGCGTTCCAGAAACTCGGTGGTGCCCAGGGCCGTGTGGCCGCGCCAGAATTCGTTGTCCTTGCAGCGCCGGGACAGGAATTCACGCAGGCGCAGAAGCACCGGCTGCGGCCACACCAGGTGCCTGCCGGCCATGGCCAGCAGGCTGTTCAGGTCGCGCCGTACATTGAACTTGGGGCCTTGACGGGCCACCAGGGTCAGCACAAAGTGCGAACACATCAGATCCAGCACCGGCGCAGCCTTCAGCCCCGGCGATGGGATCAGCGGTGCGTGGGCGGAATCGGAAACCAAGCGCTTCACCATGGAAAGGCTCCTAGCAACGAAATGCTTCGTTAGCGGACCATAACGCAGCGCATAGGGCATGGGAAGACTTTGCCATTGAAATTTGCCAGAACGCGAACAACTGCCGTTTGCCGATTTAGCACTTCTAGCATTTGCAAGTCCGCTTAGAATTGCGCCGACCCCAGACTAAGGAATATCTATGAGCACTCCCCACGCCGATGACCATGGCACGCCAGACCGCGCACCTGCCGATGCTGTCGAATCCATCGTGCCGATGATCCCTATCGTGCTGCCTATCGTGGGCGGTGTGCTGATTTTCCTGCTGGCCTTTATCGCCGTCTCCATGGCATAAGCCATGGCCTAAGGGCCGCCAGCGCTGACCCCGCATGGGTTGGTTGCTATAGTTTGTAGTGCGCCAGACCCCTTTGTAGGGCTGGCGCGGGGTGTTACGCAACGTAAGACCTGGTTTTCGTCTACCTCCCCCCTCGTGTGCGTTTTTGCAGCTACTGGTCCAGTTGCATTGGTTGCTATTGTTTTAATAGCTCTCTGCGCAATCGTTGTCTGCGCTCGTGGCCATTTTCATTGCCAATTTTGAGGTACTGCGGCGCCGTTCATTTTGCACATAAAGTCATGCAACGTTTGCATAGATTTTGCATGTAATCGCTTCGTAACTGGCTGCGGGCTCCCTAAAATCGAGGTCCCAGCCGACCTGTGGTGCTTGTCACCGCCCGCCGACTGAGTAGCAAAGCCGTTTTCTGAAAAGGCCGCTCTCAGCACATACCGCGTGGAGCCCTCTTTTGAAAAGACGATTTTCAACTTAGGAGCTCCCCCCATGAACGCACGCACCCTCGAGGGCCTGGCCCACGCCACCCCTGCCTACGTCAAACACACCCCGCTGGTCGCCTGGGTCGCGGACATGGCGGCGCTGACCCAGCCCGACGCCATTTACTGGTGCGACGGCAGCGAAGAAGAATACGCACGCCTGTGCCAACAGCTGGTGGATGCCGGCACCTTCAAGCGCCTGAACCCCGAGCTGCGCCCCAACTCCTTCCTGGCCTGCAGCGACCCCAGCGACGTGGCCCGCGTCGAAGACCGCACCTACATCTGCTCGGCGCAAAAAGAAAACGCCGGCCCCACCAACAACTGGATGGAACCCGCGGAAATGCGCGCCACGCTGAACCCGTTGTTCGCCGGTTGCATGCGCGGCCGCACCATGTATGTGGTGCCGTTTAGCATGGGCCCGCTGGGCAGCCCGATCGCCCACATCGGCGTGGAACTGTCTGACAGCCCCTATGTCGCCGTCAACATGCGCACCATGACCCGCATGGGCCGGGCCGTGATCGACCTGCTGGGTACCGACGGTGCTTTCGTGCCCTGCGTGCACACCGTGGGCGCGCCGCTTGCAGAAGGCCAGGCCGACGTGAAATGGCCGTGCAACAAGACCAAGTACATCGTGCATTTCCCGGAAACCCGCGAAATCTGGTCGTATGGCTCGGGCTACGGTGGCAATGCGCTGCTGGGCAAGAAGTGCTTTGCGCTGCGCATCGCATCCAACATGGGCCGCGACCAGGGCTGGCTGGCTGAGCACATGCTGATCCTGGGCGTGACCAACCCCGAAGGCAAGAAGTACCACGTGGCAGCCGCTTTCCCCAGCGCCTGTGGCAAGACCAATTTCTCCATGCTGGTGCCACCCGCCGGCTTCCACGGCTGGAAGGTCACCACCATCGGTGACGACATCGCCTGGATCAAGCCCGGCGCCGACGGCCGCCTGTACGCCATCAACCCCGAAGCCGGCTACTTCGGCGTGGCCCCTGGCACCAACTACCACACCAATCCCAACTGCATGGCCAGCCTGGACAAGAACGTGATCTTCACCAACGTCGCGCTGACCGACGACGGCGACGTGTGGTGGGAAGGCATGGAAAAAGACACCGGCAGCCTGCCCGCGCACCTGATCGACTGGCAAGGCAACGACTGGACGCCGGAAATCGCCAAAGCCACCGGCGCCAAGGCCGCGCACCCGAACTCGCGCTTCACCGTGGCCGCCACCAACAACCCCGCACTGGACGAAGCCTGGGACGATGCCGCCGGTGTGGCCATTGACGCCTTCATCTTCGGTGGCCGCCGCTCGACCACCGTGCCGCTGGTGACCGAAGCCCGCAACTGGACCGAAGGCGTCTACATGGCCGCCACCATGGGTTCGGAAACCACCGCCGCCGCCGCCGGCCAGATGGGCGTGGTGCGCCGCGACCCGTTCGCCATGCTGCCCTTCATGGGCTACAACATGAGCGACTACTTCCAGCACTGGCTGAACATGGGCGACAAGATTGCGGCATCGGGCGCCAAGCAACCTGCGATCTTCTGCACCAACTGGTTCCGCAAGGGCGCCGACGGCCAGTTCGTCTGGCCCGGTTACGGCGAAAACATGCGCGTGCTGAAGTGGATGATCGACCGCATCGAAGGCCAGGCCGCCGGCCAGGAAAACATCTTCGGCGTCAGCCCCACCTACGGCGAACTCAACTGGACCGGCCTGGACTTCACGCAAGCCCAGTTCGACACCGTGACCAGCATCGACAAAGCCGCCTGGCAACAGGAGCTGGTGCTGCACACCGAGCTGTTCACCCAGTTGGCCCACCACCTGCCGCAAGCCCTGGTCGACACCAAGGCCGCGATCGAAAAGCGTCTGAACGCCTAAGTTGAAGGCCTGAAACGACACAGCCCCGGCTATCTTGCGATAGCCGGGGCTGTGTGCTTTTAAAAGCTTGCCGGTTTAGCGGAAAGCGCTCATGCGGTAGTTGGCAGCATTCAGCGCCTTGGCATCCATGGCGTCAAAAGTGCGCAGCATCGCAGCGGCAATGCGGTTCGACTGGGGTGCCTTTTCAGCGGTTGCGGCGACTTCAGCCACTTCGCGGCGGCCCATGGCGACTTGCAGGTCGGCCATGATGCGCGGGTCGCTCAGGGCGGTAGCCCACAGGCGCTGGTCGGCACGGGCACGGGCCTGGCGCAGCGACCAGGCATCCAAGGCCGACACCACACGCACAGCCGTGCGGCGGGCGCTACCAGCAAACAAGGCAATGGCGGCGAAGCCGACAGCCCAGACAGCCACCCAAGCGGCCAGCAGATGGCCTTCAGCCCAGGTATCGACCAACTGGTCGGCTACGACCACCAGAGCCGACACCACAGCTGCCAGCAGCATGGTCGACAAACCCTTGGTGGAGTCAAAATTCTTGTACAGACTGCGTGCTGCGCCGACGACCGATTCAGCGCGGGCTACACCCGGGTGTACGGTGGGGAAGCTAGGTTGAATAAAACTGGTCATGGTAATTTCCTTTGTAACGAGCGTCCTGGACGGGATCGCCGTAGACGCAAACGAATATTAGGGTTAATACTAGTGCCGTTCTACTTTATCTTTGTGATGATCTTCATTCACAACAGTGATGTATCTCGGAAACTGGACCATGCCTATGGCGCGATGGTTGGTAAGCCCCAGCGCAACTGGTTGCCTCAATTTATTCAGTAAAAAATGGCATTTACGCATATTGCATCTGCACTAGCAGCTATATAAACAATAGCAATTTATGCATACACTTTTGGTGTTCCAAGGCGGTTCACAACCTATGGAAGTTAGCCGTCCAAATGCCAGCAGATGCAAATTTAGAGAGCTGTCTCTGTGTTTGAATAAAACAACAGGTTTCCATTGTTTCTTTGCCAAAGCTTGCGCGACCTGCCGTGAACCCACCCAACTTCCGCACCTTTGACCTGAACCTGCTGCGCGTATTTGACGAAGTCATGGCCGAGCGCAGCCTGACGCGGGCTGCGCACAACCTGTCGCTAACCCAGCCGGCGGTCAGCAACGCACTACGGCGCCTGCGCGAAAGCCTGGACGACGAGCTGGTGCGGCGCAATGGCCAAAGCATGGAACCCACGCCGCAGGCGCTGGCCCTGTGGCCCACGGTGCGCGAAGCCCTGCGCCAACTGCAGACGGCGCTGGCGCCCAGCACCTTCGAGCCGGCCGAAGCCGACGACAGCTTTGTGCTGGCCATGGCCGACGCCACCGCGGCCGAGCTGATGCCCGGCCTGGTGCGGCTGCTGGAAACCGAGGCCCCGGGGGTGTCGCTGCATGTGCTGCCGCTGGCCTCGCGCGACCCACGCAAGCTGCTGGAGGACGAGAGCCTGGATCTGGCGGTGGGTTTCTTCCCGGCGGTGCTGGCCGATCTGGCCGCCCGCGCGCAGGTGGGTAAGGGCATTCCGTATGCGCACCAGCGCCTGTACGACGGCCACTATGTGTGTGCGATGCGCAGCGGCCATCCACTGGCCCAAGGCACGCTGAGCCTCGACCAGTTCTGCGCGGCGCGCCATCTGCTGGTCAGCTTTGCGGGCCGCTCATTCGGGTTTATCGACGAGGCGCTGGCCTTGATCCAGCGCAAGCGCCGGGTGGTCTTGACCGTGAACCAGTTTTTTACCGCCGGCTATATCGCCTCGCAAACCGATCTGCTGACGGTGTTACCCCAGCATTTCGCCCGGGTAGCGGGTAGCGTCAATGGTCTGGTGCAGCAGGCGCTGCCGTTCGAGGTACCGGCCGTGCATGTGGATGCACTCTGGCACCGGCGCATGGAATCCAGCCCCGCACACCAATGGTTGCGCCAAGCGGTGGCGCGGGTGGCCGACCAGGCCTACGCGCCGCAGGCGCTTTAGCGCGCGCAGCTCAGCGAAGCCAGGGCCGCGGCACGCAGTTCGGCCGAGTGGTGGGGGTCGCGGCCGGCACGGGCGTAGGCGATTTCCATCAGGTCATGGGCAACGCTGGGGCTGTCCATGGCGGTTTGGGCCACGGAAGCAAAGCGCTGGGTAATGCGCGAAGTCGTGCGGAAAAGAAAGAACTGAACAAACAAGCTAAACATGGAAACATCACCGTATCAGCGGTGAAAAGTAGGGATGGGGTAAGAATAAGGGTTTTCCCTAGGATTTCAAGCCGTATTCCATGCAGGTATTGCATAACCTGCTGCAGCCCTCGATCCAGCCGTCGGCCGCGCCAGCGTAGACTGGGCGCCGCCATGAAGATCCAACTCCTTTCCGACCTGCACCTGGAAGTGCACCCGCAGTTTGTGCCCACCCCTGCCACCGGCGCCGACGTGCTGGTGCTGGCCGGCGACATCGGCTCCTACCAGGCCGGCTCGCAGCTGCTGGACCTGGAGGATGCCGATTTCGGCCTGGCCCGCTTTTCCCCGCTGCCGCAGTACGCGGGCTGGCCCACGCCCGTGCTGTTTGTGCCCGGCAACCACGAATACGACGGCCTGGACTTCGACACCGCCCATATCCGGCTGCGCGCCACCTGCGAGCGGCTCGGCCTGCAGTGGCTGGAGCGCGAAAGCCTGGTGCTGCAAGGCGTGCGCTTCCTGGGCACCACTCTGTGGAGCGACTTTGATGCGCTCGGCCCTGACCATACCGACACCGAGGCCACCTTGGGGCAGCAGCTGAAAGCCCGCGACAAGGCCTTTCGCGCGGCCAACTACTATTTGAAAAAGAACAGCGCCACCCGCCAGGGCGAACCCATGCTGGCCGACGCCATTCGCGAACAGGCGCTGGTTTGCCAGCAATGGCTGCGCAGCGCGCTGGCCGCGCCGTTTGACGGGCCGACCGTAGTGGTGACTCACTTTGCGCCCAGCCTGCACAGCGCCGACCCGCGCTATGGCCGCACCCCGGGCACGGCCGGCTTCTGCAATGCGTTGGACGCGCTGCTGCCGCAAGCCCGGCTGTGGCTGCACGGCCATCTGCATGCGCCCAGCGACTACGTGCACCACGGCTGCCGGGTGGTGGCGAATCCGCGCGGCTATGCGCGCAAGAACGAGCAGCACGCCTTTCTGCCCAGTTACTGCATAGAGCTATCGAATTAAGAGCAGCTTGCGCTTATCCAATATGCGCTAGCGGCCATTTAGACCCTCAAAGCAGGTGCCCAGCACCCAGTCGATGATCTGGCTGTCGCTGTGCTGGCCGCTGGCCTGCAGGAAGCCCAGCACCGGGTCGCAGGCGCGCGCATACAAGGTGTAGAGCACCGCAATCGCCGGGAACTGCGGGCTGATCTGGCCGGCCTTTTGCGCCGCCTGGATCCAGCCGCCCAACTGGTCGCTGACCTGCACCAGCGCTTCCAGATAGGCCTGGTTGCCCATCAGATTCGCCCGCAGGCTGGAGTTCTGGCTGGGCAGCGACGGCATTTCGCCGGCCAGCTGCACCTCCATGGCCCAGCGCACCATGGCTTTCAGCTTGGCCAGCGGCGTATCGGTAGGCGGCAGGGTCAGCAGGAACGCCTGGGTGCGGTGCAGCACACGCACCATGGCGGCGGCGGCCAGGTCTTCCTTGCTGGGGAAATGCTTGTACAGGCTGGCCTTGGCAATGCCCACGCCGGCCGCCACTTCGTCCACCGTCATCGCCTCGAAGCCCTTCTCGGCCAGCAGGCGGTTCACGGTTTGCACGATGGCCTCTTCCCGCGCCTGCAGCATCTGCTGCTTGAAAGAGACTTTGGGCGATTTGGGCGTGAGGGCGGGTTTCATGCCGCGATTTTAGCCCCACGCGTTCTTGGAACGATGTAGGTGGCTATTTCGCTACCGGGCGGTCACAAAACGCAGGCCAAGTCTTGGTGCACCTAGACCCTGCCCTCTAAATGCCATGGATATTATTTTATCCATTATGGACCATTAATTTTACAGTACCAAAATCGATAAAAACCCCATATATCGGTATTTATGTTTCGATATATATATCCTATGTACCAAACGGGTTGAGTTGTGTAAAGCAAGGTAATCAAGCTGGTTTTCACACGGCTTATTAATCCTGTAACTCATAGTTACGTGGCAGAATTTATTTACCCATTCAACTACCAAAAGGGATATTCATGAAAGTCAACAATTCGACTGCCGCCACCGGCAATACCGCATTGGCTGCTGCAACCACTGCCAAAAAATCGGCAGTGGGCGCATTTGAAAAAAATTCCAAAGATTTTGGTCCCATTGCCGCTTCGGCGATTGGATTGGGTAAGGCTGCAGTACAAAACAGCAGCACCCTCAGCAAAGTAGTCAATAGCGTTGAAAGCAGCGTCAAGGAAGCGGCGAATAACACCGTAGCCCTGGCCAATGAGAGCACCGAAGGGCTGAAGTCGGCTTACAACAAGGTGTCCAGCGGCGTCAGCTCGGCCGCCAGCGGCATCGGCAGCGCGGCCAGCGCGATTGCCGGCTACGCCGATGCAGGGCTGTCGGCCGGTGTGCAAGCGGTGAGCGCCCTGGCCTGAATCCGGCCTGTTCACAGCGCATAAAGCCATGGTTATTCTCCCGAAACTTTATCGCCTGCTGTGGATTGGCGCCTTGTGCGGAATACAAACGGCGTGCTCCATATTTACACCGGTTCCGTTGATGGAATTGGTCAAAGCCTCGGGTATTGCCGCCAGCACCGTGATTGCGGTCGGCCCCAGC
Source organism: Rhodoferax sp. OV413 (assembly GCF_900104385.1). Classification (GTDB taxonomy): domain Bacteria; phylum Pseudomonadota; class Gammaproteobacteria; order Burkholderiales; family Burkholderiaceae_C; genus Rhodoferax_B. Next base: position 11,665 of record NZ_FNJA01000002.1, read on the forward strand.
AAAGCCACGGATACGGTCTACCATATCCACCCGACATTCAATAAATTGTGTATCGAGCTGAATCCGCATTCGCAGGCGGTAGAAATACTGCCGGCCTTGCAATCAGAATTACGCTTACACCAGATTGAAAGCCGAATCTACGAGGCGGGTACGGGGGGCAATAACTGTGAAATATGGCTGCATTATGTGGCCTATATTGAATGGGCGATTCCACCCTTCACCAATGAATATAAGACCTACCTCACCACCGCCAACCTGACCTTGCGCAACGCGGACGGCAAGGTGTTATCGCGCAGCAGCTACTCCCTGGACCCGGTGTACGGCATGGGCAAGTGGTCGTCGATGCGCAGCAAGATCGCCCCCGCTGTGACGGCCATCGTCACCGGTTTTGAGAATTGACTGGCGCCGCCGGTGCCCCCGCCACGCAGACAATCCGCAAAGGACTCCCATGCAACACGCTCTCCAACACACCCTGGCCCGCTGCCTGGTCGCGCTTCTGCTACCCGTGGCAGCGCTCATTTCGGGCTGCGCCAGCTCGGACAGCATCATCCCGCCGCCGGTGCGCGCCAATCCGCTGCCGCAGCCCATGGATGTAGAACCGGCCGTGACCGGCGCGATCTTCCGCAAGCACATGACCAGCGGCTCGCTGTTTTCCGACCGCCGCCGGCCGCACAAGATCGGTGACGCGCTAAAGATCGACATTGCCGAAAACCTCAGCGCCAGCAGCGAGCTGAGCACCGACACCAGCCGGGCCACCACGCTGGCCTCCAAAGGCCCGGGCTCCAACTCGAATTCGCTGGGCGGCATCCTCAAGGGCATCATGAACATCGATGCCAGCGCCTCGGGCAGCGATACCTACAAGGGTTCGGGCAATACCGAGAGCAGCAACAAGTTCTCGGGCCGCCTGGCCGCCGCGGTGATCAATGTGCAGTCCAACGGCTACCTGGTGGTGGCCGGCGAGCGCAGCATTGCGTTCAACAGCGGCATCAGCACCCTGCGCTTCTCGGGCGTGGTGAATCCGCTGGACATCACCAACGGCAACGTGGTGGCCTCCAGCGATGTGGTCGATGCACGGCTGGAGCTGGTGGGCCGCGGCGATGTATCGGACGCCGCATCGCGTTCCTGGATCCAGAAGATCCTGGCCAAAAGCTTGTCTTTTTGGTGATGTGCTGAGAGCCTAGACGATAGGTTCCAGCAGAGCGGCAGTCGCGGCCTCGGTCAAGGCCGCGCTCAAGGTGTCCAGCACCTCGGACTGCAGGTTCCAGCAGTGCCAGTAGAGCTGGATCGGCAGCGCCTGGCTGGGCGCCAGGTTCACCAGTTCACCTTGCGCGATCAGCCCGCGCACCAGCAGCTCGGGCAATACGCTGGCCCCCCAGCCGGCCCGCACCGCGCGCACCTGGCCTTCGGAGCTGGGCACAAACACCTGGCGCAAGGCCACGCGCTTCAGGCCGAACACCTGGTTGACGAACTCGCGCTGCATATCGTCCTTGCGGTTGAAGGCGACGAACGGCACATTGCGGAAGTTGTGCGCGGTCAGCCCGTGCGGCAGGTGCTGGCGCGCGTAGTCGGCCTGGGCCACGGCCACGTAGCGCATCGCCCCCAGCGGTACCACCTTGCAGCCGCGCAAGGCCTGCTTCAGCGTCGTCACACAGCCCATCACCTGGCCTTCGCGCAGCCATTCCTGGGTGAAATCCTGGTCGTCGGTAATGATCTCCAGTGGCAGGCCCTGGGCCACCACGGCCTGTAACGCACCCATCGCCCAGGTGGCGATGCTGTCGGCGTTGATGGCGATCGACACCCGTTCCTCGTCGCGCGCGCCGCCCATGGCGCTGGGCGCCAGCTCCTGCATGTCGCGCTCCAGGTCGGCGCGCAACAGGCGCAGCTGCTTGGTGTGCTTGATCAGCAGATGGCCGGCCGCCGTCGGCTTGAGCGGGCGGCTGCGCACCACCAGCACCGTGCCGGCCTGCGCCTCCAGCGAGCGCAGGCGCTGCGACACCGCCGACTGGGTGATGTTCAGCCGCTGGGCGGCCCGCTCGAAACCGCCCTCTTCTACGATGGCGGCCAGGCATTCGAGGGCGTCAGGATCAAGTGTGCTCATGCGCGGAATTTAACCGGTGTTGCGCAGCCCGCTAAAACCGTTGCTATAACGCGCCAGCGTCAGGCCATCCATGCTGATCTCGGTGGGCCGGTTGGACAACAGATCGGCCATGACCCGGCCGGTGCCGGCGGCCATGGTCCAGCCCAGCGTGCCGTGGCCGGTGGAGATTTGCAGGTTCGGATACGGTGTGCCGCCGAGCACCGGTGTGCCGTCGGGCGTCATCGGGCGCAAACCAGTCCAGAACTCGGCTCTGGAGGTGTCTCCACCCTTGGGGAACAGGTCGGTTACCACGTGGTTCAGGGTGGCGCGGCGCTCTTCGCGCAGCTGCAGGTTGTAGCCGCCCAGCTCGGCCGTGCCGCCGACGCGGATGCGGTCGCCCAGGCGCGTCACGGCGACCTTGTGGGTTTCGTCCATGACTGTGGATTCGGGTGCGCAGGCCGCGTCGGTGATCGGCACGGTGATCGAATAGCCCTTGACCGGGTACACCGGCAGGTTGAAGCCCAGCGGCTTGAGCAGAATCGGCGAATAGCTGCCCAGCGCCACCAGGTAGCTGTCTGCCTGCAGCAGGCCGGCGCTGGTGTGCACGCCGGTGATCTTGGCGCCGTCGGCCGCAATCCGGTCGATCTGCACGCCGTAGCGGAACTGCACGCCCAGGGCCTCGGCCATCTTGGCCAGCGCATTGGTGAACTTGAAGCAGTCGCCGGTTTCGTCGCCCGGCAGGCGCAGCGCGCCGACGAACTTTTCCTTCACTAGCTTCAGCGCCGGCTCGTATTGCAGGTAGGCCTCGCGGTCCAGCACCTGGAACGGCACGCCGTACTGCTGCAGGATCTCGATGTCCTTGGCCGTGCCGTCCAGCTGCTTCTGGGTGCGGAACAGCTGCAGCGTGCCCTGGCTGCGCTCGTCGTAGCTAATGCCGGTGTCGGCGCGCAGCTGTTTCAGGCAGTCGCGGCTGTACTCGGCCAGCCGCACCATGCGCGCCTTGTTGATCTGGTAGCGGGCCTCGGTGCAGTTGCGCAGCATCTGCGCACCCCAGCGCCACATGGCCGGGTCGAGCAGCGGGCGGATCACCAGCGGGCTGTGGTGCATCAGCATCCACTGGATCGCCTTCAGCGGCACACCCGGGCCGGCCCAGGGCGACGAGTAGCCGGGCGACACCTCGCCCGCATTGCCGTAGCTGGTCTCCAGCGCGGGGCCGGGTTGGCGGTCCACCACGGTTACCTGGTGGCCGGCTTTGGCCAGGTAGTACGCGGTACAGGTGCCAATCACCCCACTGCCCAGGATCAGAACTTTCATGCGGCGCTCGCTTTTGTGAAAAGTGGTAACAAGCCGCAATATAAGTTGGTCTAATTTTTTAAGCCATAGTCCATTAGAAGATCTAATTCTGAATTAGACCGGGTTTTCACCCATGTCGGCAAACAAGGCCAGCAGCCGCTGGCGCAGCCACACATTGCCGGGGTCGGTCTCGAAACGCCGGCTCCAGTACAGCGATACGGTGAAGTCGCGCACCGGCATATCGGGCTCGGCGATGGCATAGCCGCCAGCCGCCACAAAGCCACGCGCAATGTTCAGCGGCATCAGCACGGCCAGGTCGCTCTCGCGCACAATGGACGGCAGCGCCAGAAAATGCGCAGCCGTCAGCCGCACCTGGCCGTCGAGCTTGAGCAACTGCAGGATGCGCAGGGTTTGCGCATGCGAGCGCACGGCCACAAAGTCCAGCTGGCGCAAGTCCGCCAGCGCCAGGGTCTGGCCGGGCTGCTGTCGCGCCAGCAGCGGGTGGCCGGCGCGCAGCAGGATGCTGTAGCGGTCTTGCAGCACCTGGGCGCGCTGGGTGTTCTGGGTGTTGGCCACCGAGGGCAGGAAGCCGAGCGCGAAGTCGATGGCGCCGCTGTCCAGCGCCGGGGCGATCTGGTCGTGCGGCCAGGGGCTGGACTCCAGCCGCACACCCGGCGCGCGCTGGTGCAAGTCAGCCATCAGCGGCGGCAGAAAGCGCGCCTCGCCGATGTCGCTGAGGTGCAGGCGGAAGGTCTTGCCGGACGCCGCCGGGTCGAACTGGCTGGCCTCGCCCAGGGCCTGCTCCAGCGTGGCCAACGCTTGCTGCACCGCCACCGCCAGCCGCTCGGAACGCGGCGTGGGCGCGACACCGCCGGGGGCCCGCACAAACAACGCATCGCCCAGCAGCAGGCGCAGCCGCGTCAGCCCCTGGCTGGCCGCCGGCTGGGTCAGGCCCAGGCGCTCGGCCGCGCGGCTGACGTTGCGCGTGCTGTAGATGGCGTCGAAGACCCGCAGCAGGTTCAGGTCGATGTCGTTGATATGCATGAATCTAATACTTCTTAGTCAGATCATTGTATGGACGAATGATCGCCTGCAACCGAAGATCCAGGCCATCCCAGGAGACCTCTGCATGCACCCCACCCCACCCACCGTCACCGTGCGCGAAGCCGTGCTGGACCTGCTGCGCGCCTTTGGCATGACCACCATCTTCGGCAACCCCGGCTCCACCGAGCTGCCGCTGTTCCTGGATTTCCCCAGCGACTTCCGCTACATCCTGGGCCTGCAGGAATCGGTGGTGGTCGGCATGGCCGACGGCTACGCCCAGGCCACGCACAACGCCGCGTTTGTGAACCTGCACTCGGCCGCCGGCGTAGGCCACGCCATGGGGAATATCTTCACCGCGCACAAGAACCGCACGCCCATGGTCATTACCGCCGGCCAGCAGGCGCGCGCCATCCTGCCGTTCGACCCGTTTCTGTTCTCCAACCAGGCTACCGAGCTGCCCAAGCCCTACGTCAAATGGAGCGTGGAACCAGCCCGCGCCGAAGACGTGCCGCTGGCCATCGCCCGCGCCTACTACATCGCCATGCAGCAGCCGCAAGGCCCGGTGCTGGTGTCCATCCCGGCCGACGACTGGCAGCGCCAGTGTGAACCGGTGCTGCCGCGCGTGGTCAGCCAGGCCATGCGCCCTGACCCGCAGGTGCTGGGCCAGATCGGCGATGTGCTGGACCAGGCCCAGCGCCCGGCCATCGTGGTCGGCGCCGCGGTGGACCGCGACCAGGCCTGGGACGCGGTGCTGCAGCTGGCCGAGCGCCACAACGCCGCCGTCTGGGTGGCGCCCATGTCGGGCCGCTGCAGCTTCCCCGAAGACCATCGCTTGTTCGCCGGTTTCCTGCCCGCGATGCGCGAAAAAATTGTCGCCCTGCTGGGCGGCCACGACCTGGTGTTCGCCCTCGGCGCCCCCGCCTTCACCTACCACGTGGAAGGCGCAGGCCCGCACCTACCGGCCGGCGCCACGCTGGTGCAGCTGATCGACGATCCACAAATCGCCGCCTGGGCGCCCACCGGCACCTCGGCCGTCGGCAGCATCCGCCTGGGTGTGCAGGATTTGCTGGCCCGGCCCGTGCCGACCAGCCTGGCCCAGCGCGCCCTGCCCTCGCCGCGCCAGCCGCGCCCGCGCGCCGAGCCCAGCCCGCAGATGAGCGTCGCCTATGTGCTGCAAACCCTGGCCGGGCTGCGCGCGCCCGAGTCCATCGTGGTCGAGGAAGCCCCGAGTGCCCGCTCCGTCATGCACGGCTATTTGCCCATCACCCAGAGCGGCACCTTCTACACCATGTGCAGCGGCGGACTCGGCCATAGCATGCCGGCCGCCGTGGGCGTGGCCCTGGCCCAGCCGGAGAAAAAAGTGATTGCACTGATGGGCGACGGCTCCAGCCTGTATTCGATCCAGGCACTGTGGAGCGCGGCCCAGCTCAAGCTGCCCATCACCTTCATCATCTTGAAGAACCGCCGCTACGCCGCGCTGCAGGAATTCGCGCCGACCTTCGGCTTTAAACCCGGCGAGACCCTGCAGGGCACGGACCTGCCGGAGATCGACTTCACCGCGCTGGCCCGCGGCCAGGGCTGCGATGCAGTGACGGTAAGCGACCCCGCGCAGCTGGCCGGCGTGCTGCGCGAGGCTTTGGCCTCACCCCGGCCCATACTGGTGGAAGTGGACGTGGCCTGATCCATTGATTTATAAGAAAAAGGCCTGTAGCGCAGGATCTACCTGCGCAAGCAGCTACGGTATTCATAGCAAACAACCCTAGGAGACAACTATGCCCAGCATTTCCTTACTCATCAACGGCGAGTCCCGCGGCGCCAGCACCGGCGCAACCTTCGAGCGCCGCAACCCGCTGGACGGCAGCGTCGCCACCAGCGCGCCCGCCGCCTCGGTGCAGGACGCGATGGCCGCCGTCGAAGCGGCAGCAGCAGCCTTCCCCGCCTGGTCGGCTACCGGCCCAGGCCAACGCCGCGCGCTACTGACCAAGGCCGCTGCCGCACTCGAAGCCAAGGCCCCGGCCTTCATCGCCGCCATGGCCGCCGAGACCGGCGCCTCCGCCATGTGGGCCGGCTTCAACGTGCACCTGGCCGCCGGTACCCTGCTGGAAGCCGCATCGCTGACCACGCAGATCAGCGGCGAGGTGATTCCATCCGACGTGCCGGGCAGCCTGTCCATGGGCGTGCGCCAGGCCGCCGGCGTGGTGCTGGGCATGGCGCCGTGGAACGCGCCGGTGATCCTGGGCGTGCGCGCCGTCGCCGTGCCGCTGGCCTGCGGCAACACCGTGGTGCTGAAGGGCTCGGAACTCTGCCCCGCCACCCACGGCCTGATCATCGAAGCCCTGCAAGAGGCCGGCCTGCCGCCGGGCGTGGTGAACTTCATCACCAACGCGCCGGCCGATGCGGCGGCGGTGGTCGAAGCCATGGTGGCCCACCCGGCGGTGCGCCGCGTCAACTTCACCGGCTCCACCCATGTGGGCAAGATCATTGCCGGCGTCTGCGCCAAGTACCTGAAGCCGGTGGTGCTGGAGCTGGGCGGCAAGGCCCCGCTGCTGGTGCTGGACGATGCCGATCTGGACGCGGCCGTCAACGCTGCGGCCTTCGGCGCCTTCGCCAATTCGGGCCAGATCTGCATGTCGACCGAGCGCATCATCGTGGACGAAAAAATCGCCGATGCCTTCGTGGCCCAGCTCGCCACCAAGGCCGCCGGCCTGCCGCTAGGCGACCCGCGCAAAGGCCCAGTGGTACTCGGCTCGGTGGTCGACATGAGCACCGTGCAGCGCTGCAACGCGCTGATCGACGACGCGCTGGCCAAAGGTGCGAAGCTGCTGTGCGGCGGCAAGGCCGACAACACCTTGATGCCCGCGACGCTGCTCGACCATGTGACGCCGGCGATGAAGATCTACAGCGAGGAATCCTTTGGCCCGGTGAAAGCCATCGTCCGCGTCAGCGGCGTCGACGCCGCCGTGGCCTGCGCGAATGACAACGCCTACGGCCTGTCCAGCGCGGTGTTCGGTCGCGACATTGCGCGTGCGCTGCAGGTCGCCGGGCGCATCCAGTCCGGCATCTGCCACGTCAACGGCCCGACGGTGCACGACGAACCGCAGATGCCGTTCGGCGGCGTCAAGGGCAGCGGCATCGGCAGCTTTGGCGGCGCCGCCGGCATCGCGGCATTCACCGACCTGCGCTGGGTCACCGTGCAGACCACGCCGCGGCACTACCCGTTCTGAGCCCAGCCTCCGACACAAAGAGACAGACATGAAAATGAAACGCTTTTCCGCCCTGGCGCTGTGCGCCACCCTGCTCGCCGCCGTCAACTTCCACGCCACGGCGCAGCCTGCCGGCTACCCGGCGAAGCCCGTGCGCTGGGTGATCGCCACCGCCGCCGGCGGCGGCTCGGATGTGATGGCACGCATGATCGGCCTGCAAATGGCCTCGCAGATGGGCCAGTCGGTGGTCATTGACAACCGCCCCGGTGGCGCCTCGTTGATCGCGTCGGAAAACGTGGCGCGTTCGCCCGCCGACGGCTACACCGTGTACAGCGCCGACAACGGCACGCTGATCTTCAACACCGTGCTGTTCAAGAAGCTGCCCTACGACCCGCAGCGCGACTTCGCGCCCGTAGGCCTCACGGCGCGCTTCCCGCTGGTGCTGGCTACGCACCCCGCGTCGGGTTTCCAGACGGCCAAAGAAGCAGTGGAGGCGATCCGCAAAGCACCCGGCAAGTACAGCTATGCGTCGTCCGGCATGGGTAGCCCGCACCACCTGGCGATGGAGATGCTGAAGGAGCGCGCCGGCCTGGACATCAACCACGCGCCCTACAAGGGCGGCGCACCGGCGATGCAGGACGTGGTCAGCGGCCAGTTGCCGTTCATCGTGATCGACCTCGCCACGGCCAACCCGATGATCAAGGCCGGCCGGCTCAAGGTGCTGGCCGCGTTCTCGCGTCAGCGCATGGCCAGCCTGCCCGACACACCGACGCTGATCGAGCTCGGCTATACCGACATCGAGGCCGCGGCCTGGCAGGGCATGGTGGTGGCCTCCGCCACACCGCCCGAGGTGGTGGAACGGCTGGGCAAGGAGCTGCGCCAGGCCATCGAGACACCGGCCGTCAAGACCAAGATGATCGAGCTGGGCGTGGAGCCCACGCCGTCCGACGCGGCCGCGATGCGCCAGCACTGGAACAAGGAAGCCCAGTACTGGCCCAAGCTGATCCGCGAGCGCCAGATCACGCTGGACTGAAGCCCTGCATGACCACCACGGCACCACCCCCATGCAGTTGAACACGCACGACTACCGGCGCGCGGCGAAGCGCCAGCTGCCGCGCTTCGTCTTCGAATATATCGATGGCGGTGCGGAAGACGAAGGCTGCCTGCGGCGCAATGCCGACGACCTGGCGCAAGTGCAGCTGCTGCCCACCGTGCTGCGCGACACCAGTGCCATCGACACCTCGGTCCAGCTCTTCGGCCAGCGCTGGCAGGCGCCCTTCGCGGTGGCGCCCATCGGCCTGTGCGGCCTGGTGCGCCCCGGCGGTGACCAGATGATGGCGCAGGCCGCCGCAGCCGCGGGCGTGCCGCACATTTTGTCCACCGCATCGAATACGCGGCTGGAAGACCTGCACCCCGGCGGTGCCTCAGCGCTGCAGTGGCTCCAGCTCTACGTGATGTCGGAGCGCAGCATCGCCGAACAGATCGTGCGGCGCGCCAGGCAGGCCGGCTTTGGCGCCCTGGTGCTCACCGTGGACGTGCCCGTAAGCGGAACCCGCGAGCGCGATGCACGCAACCACTTCAAGCTGCCATTCAAACCCACCCCCGCCATTGCATGGGACATGCTGCGCCACCCAGCCTGGTTATGGCGGCTTGCGCATGGCGGAGCCCCCAGCTTTGTGAATATGTCGGAAGACAACACCCCCGGCTCGGCCCAGGTGCAGGCCGCGTTGCTGGCGCGCGAGATGGACCGTCGCCTCGACTGGGACAGCCTGCGCTGGCTACGCCGACTGTGGGACGGCCCGCTGCTGCTGAAAGGCCTGCTGCACCCGGCGGACGCCACCCGCGCGCTGGCCCACGGCGTGGATGCGGTCATCGTGTCCAACCACGGCGGCCGCCAGCTCGACCTGGCGCCTTCGGGCATTGCCGCGCTGCCGCGCATCGTCGATGCGGTCGGCGGCCGCATGCCGGTCCTGGTCGACGGCGGTTTTCGGCGCGGCGGCGACGTAGCAAAAGCGCTGGCGCTGGGCGCGCAGGCCGTGCTGCTGGGCCGCCCGCCGGTCTATGGCCTGGCCTGCGATGGGCAGCAAGGCGTTGCCGCTGTGTTGGCGCTGCTGCGCCAGGAGCTGGAACGCACCATGGTCCTGCTGGGCGCGGCCCGCGTGGGCGACATCGACCGCCACCATGTGATGGACCCCCACTAACTTTCATGTACTTGGGGGCAGAGCACCCCGATCAAACGGAGACAAACAAGATGACAAAATTTATAAAAAATTGGCCTCTGGCGCAGATTACACCAGCGCTAGCAGCTATCACTTTAGGAGTGGCCGCCTTGCTGCCACTGGCGGCGCTGGCCCAGGCCTGGCCGGCCAAGCCGATCAAGGTGGTCGTCAACTTCCCGCCCGGCGGCGCAGCCGACCAGATTGCCCGCGCCATCAGCGTGCCGCTGCAGGAGGCGCTGGGCCAGCCGGTGGTGGTGGACAACCGCGCGGGCGCGGGCGGCAACATCGGCGGCGAGGCCGTGGCCAAGGCCACGCCCGACGGCTACACCCTGCTGCTGACATCGGGCGGCCTGGTGTCGATCAACCCGTCCATCTACCCGAAGATGAGTTTCAACCCGGCCAAGGACATCGTGCCGGTGGCCGCCGCCGCGCGGGTGCTGGTGTTCCTGGAGGTCAAGCCCAGCCTGCCGGTGAAGGACGTGAAGGAGTTCATCGCCTACGCCAAGGCGAATCCCGGCAAGCTGACCTACGGCTCGCCCGGTAACGGCTCGTCGCCACACCTGGCGGGCGAGATGTTCAAGGACATGACGCAGAGCTTCTCGGTGCACGTGCCCTACCGCGGCGCAGCGCCCGCGATGCAGGATTTGCTGGGCGGCCAGGTGGACTTTATGTTCGACCCCGGCATCGGCCTGAACCAGGTGCGCGCGGGCAAGCTGAAACTGCTGGCCGTCGGCAGCCCGCACCGCTCACCGCTGTTCCCCGATGTGCCGACGCTGAACGAAGTTGGCCTGAAAGGCTTCGACGCCGACACCATCTTCGGCTTCTACGCCCCCGCCGGCCTGCCCGCGGAGATCCTGGCGCGGCTGAATACCGAGATCAACAAGATCCTGGCCACGCAGGCGGTGAAGGACCGGATTGCCGGGCTGGGTGGCGAGGTGGCGCCGATGACGCCCGCGGCCTTTGGGGCCAAGGCGCACGAGGACACGGCACGGTTTGGCAAGCTGATCAAGGATCGGCATATCCTGGGCGACTAAGCACGCAGCCGCCCAGCGCTCAGGCGGCCTCGCCTTCGGGGCCCAGCACGACCAGCTGGAAGGTATCGCGACCAGCGGCCTTGGCCGCATACAAGGCATGGTCGGCGGTGGACACCAGGCGGTGCGCGCTGTGGATCACCGTGGTTTTCGCCTGGTAGGCGATCCCCACGCTGGTGGTGACCTTGAGCTTCTGCGGCCCCAAGAACAGAGGTGACCGCACCTGTTCCACGATTTTTTGCGACACGCCACGGGACTCGGCTTCGCCATCCAGGTGCTCCAGCACGATCACAAATTCGTCTCCGCCCAACCGGGCCACCATATCGGTGGCGCGCACGCCCGCCACCAGACGATCGGCAAACTCCTTGAGCACCTTGTCGCCCGCGCCATGGCCCAGCGTGTCGTTGATGGATTTGAAGAAATCCACATCCAGGAACATCAGGGCAATGGCAGCCCCGGTGCGGGCTGCGCGGGCCAGCACTTCGGGCATTCTCTCGTTGAACTGGCGGCGGTTGGGCAGACCGGTCAACACGTCGACGCGGGCCATATCCTGCAGCGCCTGTTCGATTTCCTTGAACGCAGTGACATCGTTGCTGAGCGTGAAGATGCCGTGGACGATGCCATCGGTCCACACGTCCGGGATATAGGACACCCGCAGATGGCGGCGCTGGCCCTGCATCATGGACTCCACATCAAACTCGACCCGCTCGCCCTGCAAGGCCCGGTGCAGGTAGTCGCGGCGCTGCGCGTACAGCACCGGGCCCACCACTTCGGCTACCTGGCGGTTGATCGCCCAATCCAGGTTCACGCCCAGCCAGTCATGGAAGGTTTCGTTCAGGTAGCGGAAGCGCTCCTCGGTGTCGATGTAGGTAATGACAACCGGCAGATTGTCGGTAACCGCGCGCAGTTGGCGTTCGCTGGCCTGTAGACGCGCCCGCGCCTGGTGCTGCTCGGTACGGTCGCGCACCATGCCGAACACGCCCTTCACCACACCCTGCGCATCCCGATCGGGTACGTAATGCACGAACATATGGGTGGGCGAGTTAGGTAGCGAGCTCCTGAGTTCAAAAGAAACGTCCTTGCCGGCCAAGGCCTGGTCCAGGTGGGGTTTGACCTGCTTGAAGGCGGTTGGGCCAAACACCTCGGTCACCGTCTTGCCTACGGTGCCGCCTTCGCCCAGAGAAAACCAAGCCTGGTATTTGTCGTTGGTGAAGGTGTAGCGGTAATCGGTGTCGATGTGCGAGATCAGAATCGGCAGGTTGTTGGCGATCAGGCGCAGGCGTTGCTCGCTGTACTCCAGCGCTTGTTCGATCTTCTTGCGTTCCGAGATGTCGTAGTTGGTGCCCAGCACCCGCACGGCCTTGCCTTGCGCATCATCGATCACCATCGCCCTGGCATTGACGTGGCGTACTTCGCCATCGTCTTGCAGCACGCGAAAATCAAAGTCCATGGACGCGTGAGCGGCTATCGCCCAATCGAACGCGCGGGTGCAGGCGTCCAGATCGGCGGGGTGCAGTTTGCGCGACCAATCCTCCAAAGTGCCACCGAAAGTCGCGCGGTTACCTCCAAAAATGCTGAACATGGTGTCGCTCCACTCCAGCCGTCCGGTGGCAAGGTCGAGCTCCCATATTCCGATGCCATTCGCACTGGTTGCCAAGGACAGACGCTCCTGGTTCACGCGCAATGCGGCGGACAAGGCATTTTTTTCCGTCACATCCTGGATCACGGCCAATGAATGGGCCGGTTGCCCCTCGGAATTCCGCTGCAGCACCGCGGACAGCAGAACATCGATGACGCTGCCGTCCTTGCGTACCATCTGGTAGGGGATGTCATCGCAGCGGCCGGACTGCAGAAAATGCGGGATGACCACCGAGCGCGCGTACTCCCGTGACGCTGGCGTCAAAAAATCGGCGGATGAGACGCCCACCACCTCTTCCCGCGCATAGCCCAGGTTGGCCAGCCAAGCGTCGCTGACAAACAGGATGCGGCCTTGCGGATCTATGGAATGCAGCATGGCCGGGGTGGCTTCGTACAAAGCCCGGAAGTTGTTCTGGCTGGCCAGCAGCGCGCGTTCCGTGCGCTTGCGGTCGGTAATGTCGCGGCCCACCGAATGCAGCGCAATGACCTTGCCGTTCGCATCGCCCATCGCGCGGTTCGTCCAGGCGACCCAGCACTCGTTGCCCGCAACAGAGTACATGCGGTTTTCGCCGTGTGCGGTACCGGGTTCGCGGCACAGGGCCTTGAGATGGGAGGCAACGGCATCCCGGTCGTTGGCCTCCACATACTCCAGCAAGTTGTGCCCCTGCATGGATGCAGGGGTCAATCCAAAATGCTTGGCATAGGCCTGGTTGACGAAGGTCAGCTCCCCCGTGGGCAGAGCCAGCGAGACCAGGTCGCTTTGGTCTTCCACAATCGCGTGGTAGATGGCGGCCTGGGTGCTGGCTTCCTGCGCTTGCTGGACAGCCAAGGCATTGAGGCGGTCTCGCTCCAACGCGCCCTGGCGCATATCCAGCGCCTGTGCCGCCACCAACGCCAGATCGGTCAAGGCGGCGCGCTGGTAGTCGGTCAGCACGCGCGCCTGCCGGTCAATCACACACAGGGTCCCAATGCTTTCACCGCCGGGCATCACGATGGGCGCCCCGGCATAAAAACGGATGTGGGGTTGACCGGTCACCAGGGGGTTGGTGCTGAAGCGGGGGTCCTGCATCGCATCGGGCACCTCCATCAACTCGGGGCGCAGGATGGCATGGGCACAGAAAGCCACTTCACGGGGCGTCTGCGTGGTCCCTTGCAGACCGATGTTGGACTTGAACCACTGCCGATCGGAATCCACCAAACTCAGCAGCGCAATCGGCATACCGCAGACCGATGACGCCATGCGCGCGATGGCATCGAATATCGGCTCCGCTTCGGTATCCAGAACCTGTAGCGACCGCAGCCGGCGCAACCTCTCGTCTTCGTCCAGGGGGATAGGCGCAGCGTAAGTCATCTGTTCGATCATGTTCTGAGAACTGAACCAAATGCGCCGAATCTTAGAGCACTGGGAACAGCCTCCCGTTTACTCAACGCGGCGAGATCAACAAGATTGTGGACACGCAAGCAGTGAAGGACCGGATCGCCGGGTTGGGTGGTGAAGTGGCGCCGATGGCGCCCGCGAGGTTTGGGGGGAATGCGCATGGGGATGCGGCGTGGGTTGGGAAGTTGATCAAGGAATAGCGGAATTGGGGGATTGAGGTCAGGTTATCGCTACTTTTAATGAAGCAATCTATCCAAATGAGGTCTACTTAAATATCGATCATTGCAGTTAAAGTCGTCGCGTCATATCGCAGCCCTTTGCGATATGCATCACTTTATGCCCCGAGGAGAACCACATAGCATGCAAGAAAGAATGGAGGAAGATCGAATCCGAACCCTCAATCGGGATGAGCATGTGAGGTTCTCAAGTCGTGAACGCGAGCTAAACGAATATCGGGAGCTGCTGGAAATGCAGCAGCGGGAATTCGATTCCTACCGCAAGCGCGCTCAGGAAGAACAGCTCGCACGAGAGACAGAGTTCCAGAAGGAACAACAAGACCGCGAGAAGATGTTCGCTCAACGTGAAAAACAACTCACGATGCGACACCGCGATTTCGAAGAACGTCTGATGCAACGCCAAGTGGAGGTTGAACATCTGCGTGATCGTTTGCAAACCGAGGTAGCAGAGCGTGAGCTGAAGGTTCAGCAAACACTCGTCGAACTCGCGCTCGAAAAAGAGCGATACAACGAGGAAAGCAGGAGGAAGATCGAGCGCACATCGAAAGATTACGTTGCTGATGCACTTGAGACGCTAGATGTAAAAGAAGCTCAGTTCCACACAACGTCGAAGATATGGAGTGGGGTCGGGGCTGCATCACTTGCATTAGCCATTGCTTTTTTCGCATATCTCACGTTGTCTACAGCAATTTCAATTCCCAGCCCAATAACTTGGGAGTTCTTAGCGTTCGCTGTCTTCAAAGGTTTAGTTGCGGTAGCTCTGCTTGCGGGTCTTTCCAAGTATGCATTTCTTCTCGGAAATTCATACATGCAAGAGGCGTTGAAGAATGCCGATCGCCGGCATGCAATCAACTTTGGCAAGTTTTACTTGGAATCGTACGGGGCGGCTGCCGAATGGTCTCAAGTTAAGGAGGCCTTCGAGCACTGGAACATCACAGGTACAAATGCATTCAAAAGAGCCGAAGAATCTGTGCCAGATATCGGTACGCTCGAAAAGGCTATCGCGCTGTTGGAGCGTGCTGGCAAAGCATTGCCAAAACTGAAAGGCGACGGCAGTGGCATCTAACCTCTGCAGAACCAGATGAACATCACTCCCACCCCCCTCTCCGCCGCGCTCGCAGGCCTGTTCTCGGCCCTCCTACTGCCCGTCCTCTGGTCCCACTTCGGTGGTTCAGGCTCGGCGGACAGCATCGGCTTGGTCGTAGGTTTCCTGCTCGTCGTCGCGCTGCCCGCACACGCCTTTGTGCTGGGCTTTGGCCGCAGCCAGGTGACCAACCCCAGAACCCTGGACACGGCCTTGCTCAAGCGCATAGCTGCCTGGCTGGTGGCGGTGGCGGCAACCGTGGCGGTGGCAGAGTTCTTGAAGGCGCAGTGAGTTCAGCCCGCCGCTAGCGTCAGGCGGTCTTCCCGCTAGGCAGGCTGTTCACCGACAGCCGGTGCGCGAGCTGCTGTTCGCGGAACGTCTGGGTAACGAAATCCACGAAGGCGCGGGTCTTGGCGGGCAGCAGTTTCTGGCTGGCGAAGTACAGCGAGATGGGGCCGACATCGCAATACCAATCGGGTAGCAGCCGCACCAGCGCACCGCTTTGCAGATGCGGCAGCGCGTGCGGTATAGACACCAGGCCGACGCCCAGGCCCAGCAGCGCCGCGGGGCAGATCGCGTCCGGCCCGTTGACCAGCAGCGCGGGCTTGTGGCCGATCACCATTTCGACGCCGGCGCTGTTGCGCATCACATGGGTACGCAAGCGGCCGCTCAGGGGCGAGCGCATCACGATGCTGGCCAGGTCGGCCAAGCCGGCCGGGTCGGTGGGCCGGGGCTTGCCTTGCAGAAAAGCCGGCGAGGCCACGGTAATGCAGTGCATGCGCGCCAGTTCGCGTGCCACCATGCCGGGCGGCAGGTCGAAGCCCCCGCCAAAGGCCACATCGAAACCGCCGGCGATCAGGTCCAGCGGGCGGTTGTCGAAAGACCAGTCGGGCGTCACCGCCGGGTAGCGGGCGAGGAAGGCCGGCATCAACGGCAGCAGGTAGTCCATGCCGAAGCCGGGCGCGGAGTTCAGCTTGAGCACCCCGGCCGGCTGGCCGGCGTTCACCGTGACGTCGGCAATCGCGCCCTGGATGCTGTCCAGGCCGCCCTGCACCGACTGCAGGAAGCGCTCGCCGGCTTCGCTCAGCGTCAGGCCGCGCGTGCTGCGCTGGAACAGGCGCACGCCCAGGTTGCGCTCCAGCTGGGCGACGTTGCGGCTCACCGCCGCTGGCGTCAGCGCCAGCCGGCGCGCGGCCGACGAGAAGCTGCCAGTCTCGGCGCTGCGCACAAACGACTCCAGATTGGCCAGGGTTTCCATCGCTTACCTTCAACAAATGCTTGAAACTGATTCTGCCTGATTGCAACTAGCGCTAGAAGCCGCCCTTGCCTAAAGTTCGGTCCATCAACACAACGCAGTCTCTGCACCGAAAGGAAACACCATGACCATCTCCATCATCGGCGCCGGCGCCATCGGCTCGGCCATCGCCCGTCATCTGGCCCGCAACGGCATCGCGGCCAGCATCGCCAACAGCCGCGACCCGCAATCGCTCAAGGCGCTGACCGACGAACTGGGGCCGCACATCCAAGCCGTGACCGTGCAAGAAGCCGCCCAGGCCGACCTGGTGTTCCTGGCGGTCAATTGGGACCGGGTGTCCGCCGCGCTGAAGGACCTGGGCCCGTGGAACGGCCGCATCCTGGTGGATGCCAACAACGCTGTGCAAGTGCCCTCGTACCAGCCGGTCGACCTGGGCGGCCGCGCTTCCAGCGAAGCGGTAGCGCAGTGGGCGCCGGGTGCCCGTGTGGTCAAGGCCTTCAACCACCTGATCGCCGCCGCGCTGGGTGCAGACCCGAAAGTCGATGGCGGCCGCCGCGTGCTGTTTCTGTCCGGCCCCGATGCCGATGCGAAGCAGACCGTCAGCGATCTGATCACGCGTCTGGGCTATGCACCCGTGGACCTGGGTGGTGTGGAACAAGGCCGGCTGGTGCAGTTCCCCGGCGGCCCGCTGGCGCTGCTGGATCTGGTAAAGCTGGGCTGATTGCCGGGCGCTTGCACAGGCTGGGGCGCCAGCCTGACTACACTGCCCCCGATGCGCCAGCCCCCTCCTTCGCACCCCGCGCGAGACCTTCTTACGTCCTACTTCTGGAGCGGCGATGCCCTGCGCAGCCGCAGCGTGGGGGGTGTTGTGCTGTCCGGCAGGGTGGACGTACCCGCGCCCCCTGCCAGGCTGGTGGCAGATTGGGACAAGGATATAGCGGAGCGCCTGGGCCTGGAGCCCGGAGACGTGGAGGCCCTGCCTTTGCCGCGCGCGCGTACCCGCTGGCCGGACTACAAACTCTGTGTGCAGGCGGTGGCCGACTGGACGCGCGGGTTGGGTCTGCAAGAGGTGCTGGCATCCTCAGACGTCGCTCTGATGGCCTGCCGCGGCGCGCGCTACCACCATGACGGCGCGCAATACGGCAGCGCAGCGTTTTGCAATCTGTTTTTGAGCGAAGACCGGGGGTTGGACCTGCACTTTCCCGCTACCGGCCTGCGCATGCCTTTGGCCAGGGGGACGGTGGTGGTGTTCGATACCGGCCAGCCGCATGCCGTGATTGAACGCCGCAGCGCCGGCTTCGATGCGGCCGACTTCCCACCTGACCGGGATTGCAGCCTGGTCTTTCTGACCTGGGAGCTGCCTATCGAGAATGCCGACGTAGCACGCGCGCTGGGGGTCGCATTTGACATCGATCCTGCAACCGCGGCGCAACTGGATGAAGAACAGGTCTGGCGGAATGGCGCACCGGCCAGCGTGTGCCCGGATTCCGGCCGGTGGCGCCAGACGGGCTAACGCCAGCCCGCGCGCCCCGGTTTTAATCGACGCTGACCTTGGCAGCGCTGACCAGCTTGGCGAAGCGCTCGGTGTCGTCCTTGATCTGGCGCGCCATCTGCTCGGAGCTGTTGCCCACGGGCTCGGCGCCGATATCGTCCATCTTCTTGCGGAAGTCGGGGCTGTGGATGATCTTCACCATCTCGGTGTTCAGGCGCAGCACCACGTCCTTGGGCGTGGCGGCCGGCACCAGCACGCCGAACCAGGTGCCCAGGTCAAACCCTTTCAAACCGGCTTCGTCCAGCGTGGGCACGTCGGGCAAGGCGCTGGAGCGCTTGGCGGTGGTCACAGCCAGCGCGCGCAGCTTGCCGCCCTTGATGTGCTGCAGCACCGGGGTGATGGTGTCGAAGGACATGGTGATCTGGCCGCCCAGCAGGTCGGTGGTCAGCGGGCCGCTGCCCTTGTAGGGCACGTGCAGCAGCTGCACGCCGGCCATGCCTTCGACCTGCGCGCCGATCAGGTGCTGCACCGTGCCGTTGCCGTTCGAGCCGAAGGTCAGCTTGCCGGGCTCGGCCTTGGCCAGGGCCAGCAGCTCCTTCACCGATTTGGCCGGTAGCTGCGGGTTGACGGTCAGCACATTCGGCACCAGGGCGACGGTGGTGATGGGGGCGAAGTCTTTCTGGAAGTCGTAGGGCAGCTTTTTGTAGACGCTGGTGGCGATGGTGTGGTGCACCGCACCCATCAGCAGGATGTGGCCGTCCGCCTTGGACTTGGCCACGTAGTCGGCGCCCAGCGTGGCGCCGGCGCCGGGCTTGTTTTCCACGATCACCGGCTGGCCCAGGCTTTTGGACAGCTCCTGGCCCAGGGCGCGGGCCAGCACGTCGGTGGTGCCGCCGGCTGGGAAGGGCACGACCAGGCTGATCGGCCGACTAGGGTAGTTCTGGGCCAGGGCACTGAGGCTGTGCAAAGCAACGGCAGCGGCGATCCAACGGATTCTTGTAGGCATTTTTGTCTCCTCGGGTGGATCGGCGGCTAGGCTTGCAAGAAGGCGCAGACGGCTTGCGTCACCTGGGCCGTGGTGGCCTGGCCACCCAGGTCGCGGGTGTGCAGCGCCGGGTCGGCGGTGACCTTCTCGATGGCGGCCATCAGACGCTTGGCAGCGGCCGGCTCGCCCAGGTGTTCGAGCAGCATCACGCAGCTCCAGAAGGTGCCGACCGGGTTCGCCAGGCCCTTGCCCATGATGTCGAAGGCCGAGCCGTGGATGGGCTCGAACATGCTGGGGTAGCGGCGCTCGGGGTCGATGTTGCCGGTGGGCGCAATGCCCAGGCTGCCGGCCAGCGCAGCGGCCAGGTCGCTGAGGATGTCGGCATGCAGATTGGTGGCGACGATGGTGTCCAGCGTGGCCGGGCGGTTCACCATGCGGGCGGTAGCGGCGTCGACCAGTTCCTTGTCCCAGGTGACGTCGGGGAACTCGGCGGCGATCTGCACCGCGATCTCGTCCCACATCACCATGGCGTGGCGTTGGGCGTTGCTCTTGGTGACCACGGTCAGCAGCTTGCGGGGCCGGCTCTGGGCCAGCTTGAAGGCGTAGCGCAGGATGCGTTCGACGCCGACGCGGGTCATGATGGACACATCGGTGGCGGCCTCAATCGGGTGGCCCTGGTGCACACGGCCGCCCACGCCCGAGTATTCGCCTTCGGAGTTCTCGCGCACGATGACCCAGTCCAGGTCTTTCGGGCCGCAGCGCTTGAGCGGGCCGTCGATGCCGGGCAGGATGCGCGTGGGCCGCACATTGGCGTACTGGTCGAAGCCCTGGCAGATCTTCAGGCGCAGGCCCCACAGGGTGATGTGGTCGGGGATGTGCGGGTCGCCGGCCGAGCCGAACAGGATCGCGTCCTTGTCGCGCAGCGCGTCCAGGCCGTCGGCGGGCATCATCACGCCGTACTGGCGGTAGTAGTCGCCGCCCCAGTCGAAGCTTTCGAACGCGAACTGGAAGCTGTTGCCGGCGGCGGCCAGGGCCTGCAGCACGGTCTGGCCGGCGGGCACGACTTCTTTGCCGATGCCGTCGCCGGGAATGCTGGCGATTTTGTAAGTCTTCATGGGGAGTCTCCTAAGGGGTTGCGGTGGTGCTGATTCTTCCGGCCCTACAGGGAAAAATTCACTGCTAAAGTGAAAGTATCTTTAACTCTGGGTTAACGCTGCCATGGCCAACGCCACCGACCTGCAGTTCTTCTCGACCCTGGCCGGCAAGGCCAGCCTGAGCGCGGCGGCGCGCGAAATGGGCATCAGCACGGCGGCGGTCAGCAAGCACCTGGCGCAGATGGAGACGCGCCTGGGCGTGGCGCTGGTGACGCGCAGCACCCGGCGCATGGGCCTGACGCCCGAGGGGGAAACCTATCTGGGCCACGCGCGCCGCATCCTGGCCGACATGGACGACCTGGACCAGCTGATAGGCACGGCCCGCGTCGCACCCAAGGGCTTGCTGCGCGTCAACGCCACGCTGGGCTTTGGCCGGCGCCAGGTGGCGCCGGTGATCTCGCGCTTTGTGCGCGCCTATCCCGAGGTCGAGGTGCAGCTGCAGCTGTCGGTGCATCCGCCGCCACTGACCGACGACAGCTTCGACGTCTGCATACGCTTCGGCGCGCCGCCGGATGCGCGGGTGATTGCCCGGCGCCTGGCCGCCAACCAGCGCGTGCTGTGCGCCGCCCCGGCCTACCTGGCCCAGCACGGCACGCCCAAGACGCCGCACGAGCTGGCCCGGCACAACTGCATAGGCATCCGCCAGGGCGACGAGGCCTACGGCGTGTGGCGCATCTTCAGCGGCCGCGGTAGCAAGCAGAAGACCGAGACCCTGAAGGCCCGCGGCAACCTCAGCACCAACGACGGCGAGATCGCGGTGCAATGGGCGCTGGACGGCCACGGCATCGTGCTGCGCGCCGTATGGGACGTGGCGCACCACCTGGACAGCGGCCGCCTGGTGCAGGTGCTGGCCCACTGCCAGACGCCCGAGGCCGACATCTACGCGGTGATCCCCAAGCAGCACCAGATGTCGGTGCGGGTGCGCAGCTTTGTGGACTTTCTTAGCGCGGCGCTTACGCAGGAAGTTGCGCGCAACCCCTAGCCCGCGCCATCAGAGCCCGTGCGCGGCCCGCAGGCATTCCTGCAGCACCCGCGTGGCCCGTGACGGCTCGGGCGTGCGGCGGGTGATGCCCAGAAACTGGCAGGCGTAATGGAACAGCGCGGGCTGCACCGCGCGCATCTGGCCTTTTTGCACAAAGCCCTCGGCATAGTGGTCGGGCAGGAAACCCAGGTAGTGGCCGCTCAGGATCAGCGTGGCGATGGATTCCTGGTCGAAGCCCGTGGCCTTGCGTGGCAGGCGCTCGCGCTGGCTGATTTCCATGTTCGGCGAGTGCTGGCCCAGCCCGGCAAACGGGTAGCGGCGCAGATCGTCCCAGCCCATGGCCTGCATGTCCTGCCCGAACAGCACATGCTGCGCGCCGCAATACAGCAGCATGGTTTCGCCAAACAGCGCGTCGTAGGCCAGGCTGTCGGCGTTGCGGTGGCCAGGGATGATGCCCAGCTGGAACTGGCCGTCCAGCACCCCGCGCTCGATGGCGTGGATGGTGGCCACGTGCAGGCACAGGCGCACATCCGGCGCCTGCTGCGCAAACTGGGCAATCGCCGCATGGATGCGGGCCTGCGGGTTGCTGGCGGTCTTGTCGAATACGGCCAGGTGCAGCTCGCCGCCCATGCGCTGGTGCAGCGCATCCACGCTGGCGCGGAAGGCGTCGGCCCCGGCCAGCAGGCGCAGGGTCTCGGTGTAGATCTGCTGGCCTTCGGGGGTCAAGGCAAAGCCGCTGCGGCCGCGGCGGCACAAGGTCAGGCCGAGCCGGGTTTCCAGGTCTTTGACGTGGCGGCTGACGGTGGAGGTGCCGATGTTCAACTCCAGCTCGGCGGCAGCCATGCCGCCGCACTCGACCACGCTTTTGAATACCCGCAGCAGGCGGATGTCCATATCGGTCAGCTGACCGAGCACAGCTTTGTTCTTTACTTGCATATTCTGCTAACTACAGAGTGGTATTTAACTCTTTATGAGAGTAACAGGGGCGGCAAGAATGCGGAATTCTTTTTCTACTTGGAGCGCGCCATGGACATGACCGATAGCCAGCAACTCAGCCCCCGCCCCCGTACCGACGCCGCCTGGCTGGACGCGCACTGGATGCCTTACTCGGGCAACCGCAACTTCAAGGCCGACCCGCGCATCATCACCGGCGCCAAGGGCAGCTACTACACCGATATCGACGGCCGCCAGATCCTGGACGGACTCTCCGGCCTGTGGTGTTGCGGCCTGGGCCATGGCCGCGCCGATATCACGGCAGCCGCCACCCGCCAGCTGGCCACGCTGGACTATTCGCCGGCCTTCCAGTTTGCGCACCCGCTATCGTTCGAGCTGGCCAACAAGCTCAAAGAATTGACGCCCGACGGCCTGGACCACGTGTTCTTCACCGGCTCCGGCTCGGAAGCCGCCGACACCTCGCTGAAGATGGCGCGCGCCTACTGGCGCACCAAGGGCCAAGCCAGCAAGACCCGCCTGATTGGCCGCGAAAAGGGCTACCACGGCGTGAACTTCGGCGGCATCTCGGTAGGCGGCATAGGCGCGAATCGCAAGATGTTTGGCGAAGCCCTGCAGGCCGACCATCTGCCGCACACCCAGCTGAAGAGCAACGCCTTCTCGCGCGGCATGCCGAAGACCGGCGCCGAGCTGGCCGACGGGCTGCTGGACCTGATTGCGCTGCACGACGCGTCAAACATCGCCGCCGTCATCGTCGAACCCATGTCGGGCTCGGCCGGCGTGGTGGTGCCGCCGGTGGGCTACTTGCAACGCCTGCGCGAAATCTGCACCGCGCACAACATCCTGCTGATTTTTGACGAAGTGATCACCGGCTTTGGCCGCATGGGCGCGATGACCGGTGCCGAAGCCTTTGGCGTCACGCCCGACATCATGAACGTGGCCAAGCAGATCACCAACGGCGCCCAGCCCATGGGGGCGGTGCTGGTCAAGAAGGACATCTACGACACCTTCATGGCAGCCGGCGGCCCCGACTACATGCTGGAGTTTGCCCACGGCTACACCTACTCGGCCCACCCCGTGGCCTGCGCGGTCGGCCTGGCCACGCTGGACATCCTGGTGCAAGAAAACATGGTGCAGCGCGTGCAAGCCATTGCCCCGCATTTCGAGAACGCAGTGCACAGCCTGAAGGGCGCCAAGCATGTGACCGACATCCGCAACTACGGCCTGGCCGCCGGCATCACCATCGCCGCCGTGCCCGGCGAGCCGGCGCGCCGCCCGTATGAGATCGCCATGGCGATGTGGAAGAAGGGCTTTTACGTGCGCTACGGCGGCGACACCATCCAGATGGCACCGCCCTTCGTCATCACCCCGGCCGAGATCGACAGCATGGTGAACGCGCTGGGCGAGACGCTGAACGCGCAAGCCTAGCCCAATCAGCACCCGCCAGCAGCTATCGAAAACATAGCTGCTGGCGCTGGTGTTCTGTACGCTAGAAGCCTAAGAGGCTAAGAATCGGGGTCAAGGGGTCACCACCAGCTCCTTCACCCGCTCCTGCCGCACCACATACAGCCCGCAGCCAATCACGATGGCGCCGCCCAGCAAGGTATTGCTGTCGGGGAAGCTGTTCCACAGCAGCGCGTCCAGCGCGATACCCCAGGCCAGCGAGGTGTACTCGAACGGCGCCACCACCGAAGCCTGGCCGTGGCGAAACGCGTGGGTGATCGCCAACTGACCAACAAATCCGCTGACCGCAATCACCCCTAACACCGGCGCGTGTGCGGCCTGCACTGGCACCCAATGCGGCCAGGCCAGCGCGCCCGCGCCAAAGGCCAGGCCGCTGGTGCCCCAGAACACCAGGCTGGCGGCCGAATCGGTGCGGCTGGCGATGCGCCCGGTCAGCGCCGACACGGCGTAGCACAGGGCCGACACCAAAATCGCCAGCGCACCCAGCGACAAGAACATGCCCTGGTCGGGCCGCAGCGCCACCACCACGCCGCACAGGCCGCCGCCCAGCGCCAGCCAGTGGCTGGGCCGCACCTTTTCCTTCAGCACCGGAATCGACAGCACGGTGATCAGCAGCGGAGCGATGAAGAAGATGGTGTAGGCCTCGGCCAGGCCCAGGGTCTGCAGCCCGTAGACAAACGAGCTCAGCATGGTCACGCCGATCACCATGCGCAACGCATGCAGCGGCCAGCGCACCCTGAACACATTGCCCAGCTCCTTGCGCCACAGCACGTACATCAGCACCAGCGGCAGCGCCACACCGCCTCGCATCGCCGCCACCTGCAGCGGGGGGTAGCTGGCGGTGAGCGATTTCATGGCCGCATCCATCATCGAAAAAGCCCCCACGGCGATCACCATGGCGATGATGCCGCGCAGGTTTTCCGAAGCTGTCGGTCTGAGAGCGGTAGCAGCAGGCACGTAGATGTCTCCGTAAGCAAGCCCGCACGGCGATGGGGCTCTTGGTTTATGCTGGCAGTTTTGCGTACTACGCAAGCGCCACTGCATTGAAAGTGGCGCCAACACAGGGCACACGGGTATGTCTATCTGGAAGAAACCGATCTCGGTCGAAGCACTCAGCACCATGGCACTGGGCACGGCGATAGCCCACCTGGGGATCGAATTTCTGGAAGTAGGCGACGACTTTATCAGCGCCCGCGTTCCCGTGGATACACGCACCTGTCAACCCTACGGACTGCTGCACGGCGGCGTCAGCGTGGTGCTGGCCGAGACCCTGGGTTCCTGCGGCGCGATGTACGCCTCGCCCGAAGGCCACAAGGCCGTGGGCCTGGACATTAACGCCAACCACCTGCGCGGCGTGACCAGCGGCTGGGTCACCGGCACGGCCCGGCCGGTGCACATAGGGCGCACTACCCAGGTCTGGCAAATCGACCTGGTGGACGACGCCGGCAAGATGGTCTGCGCATCCCGCATCACCATGGCGATTCTGAGCTAAGCCCGGCGTGCCGCTTCGTTCGTTTTAGTGTTTTAGGCCGCTGGCGCTTATTCCATCTGCGCTAGCCGCTATTGAAAATATAGCTACTCGCTGCTGCGCGCCAAACGCTCGCTTTTCCAGTACACGTCGTCCCCACCGTCCATCCGGTTCAGCACCCGGGCCAACACGAACAGCAAATCGCTCAAGCGGTTCAGGTACTGCCGGGGCGTGTCCTTCAGGCTTTCCAGCTGCTCCAGCGCGACCACGGTACGCTCGGCTCGGCGCGCTACGGTGCGGCAGACGTGGGCTTGCGAGGCGGCGCGGCTGCCGGCGGGCAGGATGAATTCGGCCAGCCGCGGCAGCGCAGCGTTGTGCTCGGCCAGCGCCTGGTCCAAAGCCAATACCGCCTCGGGTTTCAGCAACTCGAAGCCGGGAATCGACAGCTCGCCGCCCAAGTTGAACAGCTGGTGCTGCACCTCCACCAGCAGCGTGCGCACGCCCTCGGGCAGCGGCTCGCACAGCAGCAGGCCGATGTGGCTGTTCAACTCGTCCACGTCGCCCATGGCCTGCACGCGCAGGCTGTCCTTGCGGACCCGGGTGTTGTCGCCCAGGCCGGTGGTGCCGTCGTCGCCGGTGCGGGTGGCAATTTGCGTCAGGCGATTGGCCATGGCGGCCTCCTTGTGTGAATAGAGCGAGAATTGTGCGGTATCCACGCCCTCTACCGGAGTCTGCCCATGAACGCCCCCACCGCCCCCCAGCACCTGCTGCCAACCATCGCCATCCGCACCATGCCCGCTGCCCTGGTCGAGGCGCTGCAGGCCCGCTTTGGCGCGCAGTTCTCGGTAGCGATGGCGGTGCGCGAGCACCATGGCCGCGATGAATCCTCGTTCTCGGTGCCACCGCCGGCCGCCGTGGTGTTTGCCGAGAGCACGGCCGACGTGGCCGACGCGCTGAAGCTGGCCAGCGAATACGCGGTGCCGGTGATTCCCTTCGGCGTCGGCTCCTCACTGGAAGGCCATTTGCTGGCGGTGCAAGGCGGCATCAGCCTGGACGTGAGCCGCATGAACGCCATCCTCAGCGTGAATGCCGACGACCTGACGGTCACCGTGCAGCCCGGCGTGACACGCAAACAGCTGAACGAAGCTATCAAGGACACCGGCCTGTTCTTCCCCATCGACCCCGGCGCCGACGCGTCGATTGGCGGCATGTGCGCGACCCGCGCCAGCGGCACCAACGCCGTGCGCTACGGCACCATGCGCGAGAACGTGCTGGCGCTGGAAGTCGTGACCGCCAGCGGCGAAGTCATCCACACCGGCACCCGGGCCAAGAAGTCCAGCGCCGGCTACGACCTGACACGGCTGATGGTCGGCAGCGAAGGCACCTTGGGCGTGATCACCGCCGCCACCGTCAAGGTCTATCCGCTGCCCGAGGCCATCTCGGCCGCCATCTGCTCGTTCCCCAGCATCGAGGCCGCGGTGCGCTCCACCATCCAGGTGATCCAGCTGGGCGTGCCGATTGCGCGCGTCGAGCTGATCGACGCGAACACCGTGCGCATGGTCAACAGCTACGCCAAGCTGGGCCTGCGCGAGGAACCGCTGCTGCTGATGGAGTTCCACGGCTCGCCCACCGGCGTGAAGGAACAGGCCGAGCTGGTGCAGGAAATCGCCACCGACCACGGCGGCCAGGCCTTTGAATGGGCCAGCACCCCCGAGGAGCGCACGCGCTTGTGGACGGCCCGGCACAACGCCTATTTCGCCGCCGTGCAGTCGCGCCCGGGCTGCAAGGTGATCTCCACCGACACCTGCGTGCCGATCTCGCGCCTGGCGGATTGCCTGCTCGATTCGGTCACCGAGGCCGACGCCTCCGGCATCCCCTACTTCCTGGTCGGCCATGTGGGCGACGGCAACTTCCACTTCGGCTACCTGATCGACCCCGATAACGCTGAAGAACGCGAGAAGGCCGAACAGCTGAACCACGCCCTGGTCAGCCGCGCGCTGGCGCTGGAAGGCACTTGCACCGGCGAACACGGCGTAGGCCTGCACAAGATGGACTTTCTGGTCGCCGAGACCGGCGCCGGCGCGGTGGCCATAATGCGCGCCATCAAGCAGGCGCTGGACCCGCAGAACATCCTGAACCCGGGCAAGATTTTCAAGATTTAAACGTTTGAGGGCTCTGGCGCATATTCCACCTGCGCGGGTTGCTCTCAAATTAGGAGCAAATTCAACCTAGGGCAGACTGGCACTGCACAGGCCTTGCCCGGGCGCCAGCGCCCATTTCTCCAGCCAGATCCCCAGCTGCTGCGCACCGGCGTCGCCGGCCGCAACGTGGCGGGTGCACAGCGGCGCGCTGCGGCCGGCCGCGCGTTCGGCAAAGCGCAGGTAGGCGGCGGCCGGCACCTGGGCATCGGCGTCGCCCCAGAGCTGCAGGATGGGCCATTCCAGGTCGATCAAGGGCCGGGCGGTATGCCAGCGCCACAGGTCGCGCCAGTAGCGCAGGCTGCGGCCCTGGACCTCGCTGCTGTCGGGCGCATCTGAACGCTGGGCCTCATCCAACGCCTGCCAGGCCGCCAGCTGGCCGCTGCGCTGGGCTTGCAGCACACCGGCTTCCAGCGGGTCCAGCCCCGAGCCTTGCAGCAACACCAGGCCGGCCAGGCGCTGCACCTCGGCGGCCAGGCCGGGCAGCAGGTTGATGCCTTCGGCCACCCCCACCAGCAGCTGCGGTACGGGGGCGCTGCCGGCCTGGGCCAGCGCGTCGGCACGCAGGGCCGCGCGGGCGCTCTCCTGCCAGCGCGACAGGCTGTCACGCTGGGTGAAGCCGGGCGTGCAGCTGCCAGGTCCGGCCTGCGGG
The DNA here is from genome assembly GCF_900104385.1 of Rhodoferax sp. OV413. GTDB lineage: Bacteria > Pseudomonadota > Gammaproteobacteria > Burkholderiales > Burkholderiaceae_C > Rhodoferax_B. The sequence continues at coordinate 39,469 of NZ_FNJA01000002.1, forward strand.
TCGACACCGGGCTTGTGCAGCACCAGCAGTTGGGCATGCGGCAGACTGGCCAGGCTACGCGCCAGCGGCGGCGCCAGGCCCATGCAGCCGTCGCCGGCGAGCACGATCACCCGGTAGCGCAATGGTTGCGAGGGCTCGCGCTGCAGTACCGGCACCGGATTGGCCGGCGACAGGCCGGGTAGCGTGGAAGATGAAAAAAGGGGCTGCGCCTGCGCGCAGCCCCCGATACAGGCCAGCACCGCCAGCGCGGTGCGTGAGGCTTGCAACCAGCCCATGGACGTGGGAGTTACTTCGCCAGTTCCTGGATGGTCGCAGCGTCCAGACGGCCGGTCTGGCTGATGCGGCGGTCCTTCTGGAAGGCGTTCAGCGCGGCCACGGTCTTGCGGCCCATGGAGCCGTCGGCCACACCGGCGTCGTAGCCGAGCTTGTTCAGGCGTTCTTGTGCCGACTTGAGCGACATGCTGGCTGCAGCAGCACCGGGTGCCGAGGTCTGCGAAGGTGCGGCACCGCCGTCCACGCCCAGCTTGCCGCCGCCGCCCAGACCCTGGCCTTGTACGGTTTGGGCGCGATAGTTGCGCACGGCGCGGACCATGCCGTTGTAGGCGTCCATGAAGGCCGCAGCAATCACCTTGCCCTGGGGCGTGCTGTTGTAGGCGCCCGCGGCACCGCCGCCCGAGCCGCCAAACAAGGCGCCCATGCCACCCCAATCGGTCTTGGAGGCGCTGCCTTCGGAGGCCGCGACCTGCACGCTGGAGCGGTTGTCGATCATGGTCAGCATGACGCTGGCTTCGCGCGTGGCGGTAGAGCCGGCCACTGCACCCAGCACCCGGCCGGCATTGCCGAACAGGCCGCCGATGGAGGCTGCTGCGCCGCCGGTGTTCTGGTTGAAGATGACTTCGGGCGACAGGCCGTAGTCGGACGACACCACTTGGCCCTTGCCGAAGTTGCTGCCCTGGCGCATTTCGCCAGAGTTCATCAGCGCGCGCTCGCGGCTCATGGCGTTCATGCCGGCAGCGCTACGCTCCACCACGATGAAGCAGTTGGACTGCTGGATCATCAGGCGCAGCAGGTTGGCGGTAGGCGGCAAACGGTATTCGTTGCGCAGGATGGTGTACCAGCCGGCTTGTTCGTTTTCGATCAGCGACACCGTGCCCAGGGCCGACGGGCATTTTTCGAGCTGCGAATTTTCATTCGCGCTGGTGGCTCCACCCGCGCTGCCGGTGGCTACGGTCTTGGCTTCGGAGCTGCCCATTTTCATGTCGGTGGTTTCGCAACCAGCCAGGAGGGCGACTACGCAAGCCGCTACGAGTGAAGTTTTTAGGATGTGCATGGTAATTTTTGAAACCAAATGAGTGCAAGAGTTTACAAAAATATAAACCGAATACAACGCATCCGCGGCAGAAATCTACTGCTTATGGAGTAAGCGGCATGCGGTACAGCCACACCGGTCGGCCGTCCGGGGCCTCCAGCCGGCCGGTGGCCAGCACACCCGGCACCTCGAACTCCAGACTCACCAGCCAGCTGCCCGGCGCCATCTGCGCCCGGGCTTTGGCCAGCGCGCGCGGCATGCTTTCGGGCCGCTGGAACAGGTAGACCAGCGCATAGGGGCTCCAGTCCGCGCGCCAGATGTCGCCCTGGCATACCCGAGCCCAGGGGCAACGCAGCGCGCAGGCAGCACGCAGGGGCCAGCTCCATTCGAGTCCGTGCAGCTCGGCCTGCGGGTAGGCCTGGCGCAGCGCCTGCAGGCCATGGCCCAGCCCACAGCCTGCGTCCAGCACCCGCGCGCCCTGCGCCAGGGGCACGACGGCGGCCAGGCCCTGCAAGGCCTGGGCGGGGGTCGGGAACAGGGGCGCATCACGCCAGGCGTTCAAGGGGTAGACCAGTAAGAACAAGGCCAGCGGCAGCAGCCAGGCCCAGGCCGGCAGCGCCAGCGTGCCAGACAAGGCCAGCGACAGCGGAAAGCCCGCGGCGATCAGCCCGCGCCGCCACCAGGTCGCGCCCCACAGGCTGCAGGCCGCGCCGCAGGCGGTCGCCAGCAGCAAGGCCGCAATGCCCGGCAGGCCGAGCTGCAACAGCAGCACAAACACCGCCCAGGCGCCGCCCCAGGCCAGCAGCGCCGGTAGCGGCCACGGCAGAGGCCATGGCATGCGCGGCATGGGCTTAGCGGGCGGCGCCGCGGCTGAGTTTGTCGATCAGGCCGTTGAGCTCGTCGAGCGAGCCGAACTGCACCGTCAGCTCGCCCATTTCCTCGATCTTGCCGTGGCGCTTGACGCGCTTCTTGATGCTGATTTCTACGTCCGCCATCAGCAGGTCGGAGAGCTCTTCTTCGACCCGTTTCAGGTCGCGCGACTTCTCTTTTTGCAGCTTGGGCGAAGGGGTCAGCGAGAACTCGGCGCTGAGCTTCTTGACCAGGCCCTCGGCCTCACGCACCGACATCTTCTTGGCGGCGATCTGGCTGGCGGCTGTGATCTGCGAAGCCTTGTCCAGCGCCAGCAGGGCCCGCGCATGGCCCATGTCCAGGTCGCCGGCCATCAGCATGGTTTGCACCGGTTCGGCCAGGTTCAGCAGGCGCAGCAGGTTGCTGGCGGCGCTGCGCGAGCGGCCCACGGCCTGGGCGGCCAGCTCGTGGGTCAGGCCGAATTCCTTTACCAGGCGCTGCAGGCCCTGGGCTTCTTCCAGCGGGTTCAGGTCTTCGCGCTGGATGTTTTCGATCAGCGCCATGGCGGCGGCGGACTCGTCCGGCACATCGCGCACCAGCACCGGCACCCGGTCCAGACCGGCCAGGCGGGCCGCACGGAAACGCCGTTCGCCGGCGATGATTTCGTACTTGCCGGCGTTGTCGCCGCTGGTCAGGCGCCGCACCAGGATTGGCTGCATGATGCCCTGGACCTTGATGCTCTCGGCCAGCTCGTACAGCGCGCCCTCATCCATGCGGGTGCGCGGCTGGTATTGGCCGGCCACCAGCTCGGTCAGCAGCAGCTCGGTGGGCAGGCCAGGCTCTTGCGGTACAGGGTCTTGTACCTTGGGGCCGAGCAAGGCGTCCAGGCCCATGCCCAGGCCTTTGCGTTTAGGGGTTGCCATATCTATGTGCTTTCTATTTTTGATTCAGTAACAGCGCCCTGCCCTGCGGCCAGTCGCCGAGGCCGGATTCGGCATTGATGTGGCCGCGCTCGCCGATGTTGTGCAAGGCCGCACCCCAGTGGTTGGCCAGCTTCGCAGCTGCCTCGAAGCTGCAATACGGGTCGTCGGTGGACGCCACCAGGGCTGCCGAGAACGGCAGGGCCTGCAGCACCGGCTGGGCCCAGCGGTGCAGCTGGGGCGGGTAGTCGGGCTGGGCCGTGTCGGGCGGTGCCACCAGCAAGGCGCCCTGCACTTTGCCGAGGCTGCCCGACACCGCGGCCCAGGCCGCCACCAGGTGGCAGCCCAGGCTGTGCGCCGCCAGCAGAACCGAGCCATCCTGCTGTTGCACCACCTCTTCGAGGCGGGTGATCCAGTCGCCCCGCAGCGGCTGCATCCAGTCGTGCTGCTCAACCCGCAGGTCGCCAAACTGGGTTTCCCACAAAGTTTGCCAATGGCTGGGGCCGGAGTTTTGCCAGCCGGGGAGCAACAATACGCGTACAGATGTCATTTGCTATTGATTTAGTAGCTACTTGCGCAGGTAGTACATGCGCCAACGGCCTATTTGTTACATGGATTTGATGCGCAAGACCATTTCTTCGGCGAAATCAACGTAGGCCACGCTGCCCTTGGCGGAAGGGTCGAACACCACGCCCGGCAGGCCGTAGCTGGGCGCTTCGGCCAGGCGCACATTGCGCGGGATCACAGTGTTGAACACCTTGTCGGCAAAGTGCGCCTTCAGCTGGTCGCTGACCTGCTGCTGCAAGGTGATGCGCGGGTCGAACATCACGCGCAGCAGGCCGATGATCTGCAGGTCCTTGTTCAGGTTGGCATGCACCTGCTTGATGGTGTTGACCAGATCGGTCAGGCCTTCGAGCGCAAAGTATTCGCACTGCATGGGCACGATCACACCGTTGGCGGCGCACAGGCCGTTCAGGGTCAGCATCGACAGGCTGGGCGGGCAGTCGATCAGCACAAAGTCGTAGTCCTGCGCCACGGCCTCGATGGCGGCACGCAGACGCTTTTCGCGCCGCTCCATCGCCACCAGCTCCACCTCGGCACCGCTGAGTTCGCGGCTGGAGCCGAGCACGTCGTAGCCGCATTTTTCCGACTTGACCCGCGCCTCGGCGATGCTGGCCGACTCCAGCAGCACGTCGTACACCGTCAGCTCCAGGGTCCGCTTGTCCACACCCGAACCCATGGTGGCATTGCCTTGCGGGTCCAGGTCAATCATCAGCACCCGCTGCCCGACCTTGGCCAGGCCCGCCGCCAGATTCACCGTGGTGGTGGTCTTGCCGACACCGCCCTTTTGGTTCGCTACACAGAATACTTTGGCCATGGATGCTTTCGACACAGATTATTTAGACAGAGCCAGCTTGACGCCAAAGCCAATCAGAAACACACCCGCCAGCTTGTTCAGCGCACGGGACACGACCGGGTTCGCACGCATGCGCTCGGCCAGAAAATGGGTCAACAGCGTGGCGATCAGGCCATACACAAATGTCAGCGCGGCAATCGTCAAGGCCATCACCGCAAAGGTCAGCAGGCCCCGGTGCTGCACAGGGTCGACGAACAGCGGGAAGAAAGCCATGTAGAAGACGATGGCCTTGGGGTTCAGCAGGGTGATCATCAAGGCCTGGCGCAGGAAGTGGGACGGCTTGATGTTCAGAATCGGCGCGTCGCCGGCCTTGGCCAGCAGCATCTTGAAACCCAGATAGGCCAGGTAGGCCGCACCCACCCACTGCACCGCCGCGAAGGCCACCGGGTAGCTGGCCAGCAAGGCCGCCACGCCAGCCACCGCGGTCCACATCAGCACCTGGTCACCGAGGATCACGCCCAGCGTCGCGGCCAGGCCGCCGCGGATTCCGCCCTTACTGGTGGAGGTGATCAAGGCCAGATTACCGGGCCCGGGGATCATCAAGAAAACGATGATGGCAGCGACAAATGCGCCGTAATTTGCAATGCCAAACATGGAAAACTCCTCGCGTGTGAGGAGCCGAGTTTACGCGACGGCGTTTTTAATCTTCATCCAGATGATGCAGCGTTCGGCATCCAGGCCGGGCACAGTTAACTGTTCCACGTGAAACACTGCCACTGTGGTGGGCAAAACTGCCAGTTCGGCGTCCGGGTGCTTGCCCTTCATGGCCAGCCAGACACCCTGCTCTGCCAGGCTGGACACCGACCAGGTCGTGAAGTCCAGCAGCGAAGCGAAAGCCCGTGAGCTCACCACCTCGAACTTTTCCTTCAGGTTTTCCACCCGCGCATGCACACCGCGCAGATTGCGCAGCTTCAGCTCCAGCGCCACCTGCTGCACAAACGCGGCTTTCTTGCCCACCGTGTCGACGCAGCTCACATGCAGGTCTGGGCAGCAGATGGCGAACACCACGCCGGGCAGGCCGCCGCCCGAGCCCACGTCCAGCAAGCGGGCACCCGGCGCCAAAGTCGCCAGATGCTTTTGCAACGGCGGCACCGCGGCCAGGCTGTCGATCAGATGGTGGGTCAGCGCTTCGTCCGGGTCGCGCACTGCCGTTAGGTTGTAGACCTTGTTCCACTTCAGGATCAGGTCCAGATAACGCAGCAGGGTTTGCAGTTGCTCGGCCGACAAGGCAAGGCCGAGTTGTTCGGCAGCCTGGGTCAGGGTTTGCAGACGGTCGCTCACAGAACAGCCTCTTCTACCGTCGGACGGTCTTTCCAGCCCATTTTCTTCAAGTGCACCAGCAGCAGCGAGATCGCCGCCGGCGTCACGCCGGTCATGCGCGAAGCCAGGCCCAGGGTTTCCGGGCGGTGTTTATGCAAGGTCTGGCGTACCTCGAAACTCAGCGCGGTGACGGCCAGGTAGTCCAGGTCGGCCGGAATCTTCAGATGCTCGTAGTGCGCAGCGCGGTCGATCTCGGACTTCTGGCGCTCAATGTAGCCCGAGTATTTGGCGTTGATGTCCACCTGCTCCAGCACCGCGGCAACGAAATCGGTCTCGGCTGTTTCACGTGGAACAGCGGCAGAAAATTCTTCTACCGCAAACTTGCCATCGGCCAAGGTCATCAGCTGGCCATAGCTCACGTCGGGCCGGCGCAGCAATTCGGCCAGGCTGTATTCGTGTTCGATGGCCTTGCCCAAGACGCGTTCGGATTCGGCCGCCGCCAGGTTCTTCGGGCTGACCCAGAGGCCACGCAGGCGCTCTGTTTCACGTGAAACAGCATCGCGCTTGCGGTTGAACGACTCCCAGCGCGCATCGTCCACCAGGCCCATGTTGCGGCCGGCTTCCGTGAGGCGCATGTCGGCGTTGTCCTCGCGCAGCTGCAGGCGGAACTCGGCGCGGCTGGTGAACATGCGGTAGGGCTCGGTCACGCCCTTGGTGATCAGGTCGTCGACAAGTACGCCCAGGTAAGCCTGGTCGCGGCCCGGCAGCCAGGATGCTTCGCCCCGACATTGCAGCGCAGCGTTGATGCCGGCGAACAGGCCTTGTGCCGCAGCTTCTTCGTAGCCAGTGGTGCCGTTGATCTGACCGGCGAAAAACAGGCCGCCAATAGCCCGGGTTTCAAAGCTGCTTTTCAGTGCGCGCGGGTCGAAGTAGTCGTATTCAATCGCGTAGCCGGGGCGCAGGATGTGGGCGTTTTCCAGCCCGACCATGGAGCGCACCAGGTCGTACTGCACGTCGAACGGCAAGCTGGTGGAGATGCCGTTGGGGTAGACCTCGTGGGTGGTCAGGCCTTCAGGCTCCAGGAAAATCTGGTGACTCTCTTTGTCTGCAAAGCGGTTGATCTTGTCTTCCACACTCGGGCAGTAGCGCGGGCCTACGCCCTCGATCTTGCCGGTGAACATCGGGCTGCGGTCGAAGCCGGAGCGGATGATCTCGTGGGTGCGCGCATTCGTATGCGTAATCCAGCACGGCATTTGCGCCGGGTGCATGGAGCGCTTGCCCATGAAGCTGAACACCGGAATCTGGTCGCCGACGCCGCCCGGCATGCCGTCGCCGGGCTGTTCGGCCAGTTTGCTGTAATCAATGCTACGGCCGTCGATACGCGGTGGCGTGCCGGTTTTCAGGCGGGCTTGCGGCAGCTTCAGTTCCTTGAGCCGTGCGCTCAGGCTGACCGCCGGCGGATCACCGGCGCGGCCGGCGGCGTAGTTGTTCAGGCCGACGTGGATCTTGCCGTCCAGGAAGGTGCCGGCCGTCAGCACCACGGTGCGGCTGCGGAACTGGATGCCGACCTGGGTGACGGCGCCGACCACGCGATCGCCTTCTATCATCAGGTCGTCCACCGCCTGCTGGAACAACCACAGGTTGGGCTGGTTCTCCAGCATGCGGCGGATCGCGGCTTTGTACAACACCCGGTCGGCCTGGGCACGGGTGGCACGCACGGCCGGGCCCTTGCTGGAATTGAGAATGCGGAACTGGATGCCGCCCTCGTCGGTGGCCAAGGCCATCGCGCCGCCGAGTGCGTCCACCTCTTTCACCAGATGGCCCTTGCCGATGCCGCCAATCGACGGGTTGCAGCTCATCTGGCCCAGGGTCTCGATGTTGTGCGTCAGCAGCAGAGTTTTGCTGCCCATGCGCGCAGCGGCCAGCGCGGCCTCGGTGCCGGCATGGCCACCGCCAACCACGATCACATCAAATTCCTGGGGGTACAACATACACATTCCTATCGGTTCAAGCGCCCAGTTCTCCATGCACGGGCGCGTCGGCGCAGAGTGCCCCGGATGGGGCGGCGTACAGACTAGAAGCTGGGGGGTTGTATATTTTAGTGGGCCGGGCCGTTTCTGGCCCCCGGCGTCCGATTCCCCATTCCCCTTCCGGTCCCATGCACATCCTCGCCCTGTCCGGCAGCCTGCGCGCTGCCTCCATCAACAGCGCCCTGCTGCGCGCCGCCGCCCGCCTGGCTGAACCGGATGTGCAGGTTCACGTCAGCCATTGTGTGGGCCAACTGCCGCTGTTCAACCCCGATCTGGACCCGGCCCAGCAGCCTACCGTCTGCGCCCTGTACGCCGAGGTGCAAGCCGCCGATGCGCTGCTGCTCGCCAGCCCGGAATACGCCCACGGCATCAGCGGCGCGATGAAGAATGCGCTGGACTGGCTGGTCAGCTTCGAACCCTTTGTGGCCAAGCCGGTGGCCGTGCTAAATGCCTCGCCACGCGCCCACCTGGCCGATGCCGCGCTGCGCGAGATACTGAAAACCATGTCGGCCGAGATTGTCGAAGCGGCGTCCATCAGCATTCCTTTACTGGGCGCGCAGCTCAGCGAAGACGGCATGCTGGCCGATCCAGCCGTTTCGCAGGCCATCCGGGGCGCCCTGGATGCCCTGCAGCAAGCCGTCCCATCCCACCCTTCCCTGCAAGATCCCGCATTCCCGCTGGACTGATACCACTTCCCTCTTCTACCGTGCTCACTCTCAAACTATTGCTGGTTCCTACATTTCTGCTGCTGGTCACGCTGGCCGGTAAACGCTGGGGGCCGGCGATTGCCGGCTGGCTGGCCGGGCTACCGGTGGTCGCCGGCCCCATCCTGTTCTTCCTGGCCATAGAACATGGCATCCCGTTCACCGCCCGCGCGGCCACCGCGGCGCTGTCGGCGGTACTGGCATCGGTGGCCTTCAGCCTGGCCTATGCGCATGCGGCGCAACGCCTGCCCTGGCAAGCGTCCATGGCCCTGGGTTTAGTGGGTTGGACCGCAACCGCGCTGTGCCTGTCGGCCTATCCGTTGACGCAGGCCATGGCCCTGCTGGCGGCATTGCTCGCCCTGCTGACGGCACCGCGCTGCTTTCCGCGCAGCACAGCCCCCGTACGCGCCCGTCCGCTCGGTGCGGTGGAACTGGGCCTGCGCATGCTGGCCGGTGCTTTTTTGACCGTGGCCGTCACGCTGAGCGCCGCCTACGTAGGCCCGGGCTGGAGCGGTTTGCTGGCGGTGTTTCCGGTCCTGGGTACGGTCCTGGCGGTGTTTTCGCACCGCAGCCAGGGGCCGGCCTTTACCGCCACCTTGCTGAAGGCGATGGTCACGGGGCAGTATGCGGCCGTGGCGTTCTGCTTTACGCTGTCTGTCGCCTTGCCGCGCCTGCCCATGGCGTGGGCATTCGGCACCGCGGTGATGGCCGCCATCACAGTGCAGATCTCCTCCAAACGCGCGCTTATGCGCCAACCCTGACCTACCACCCCATGACTATCGAAATCCCCAAAGACGCGCGCAAAGAAGCCATTGCCTCCATCGAGCGCTACTTCCAGGAAAACATGGAAGAGAAAATCGGCAACATCGCGGCTGGCGCTTTGCTCGGCTTCTTCCTCGAAGAAATCGGCCCGCTGGTCTACAACCAGGGCGTGGCCGATGTGCAGGAGCGGCTGCAGGCACGCATCATGGAAGTCGACATCGAAGTCCATGAAGACCCGTTCACCTACTGGCGCAAGTACGAACGGGCGGGCAAAGGCCGGGCCAAATAATCCCCGCAGACTTCAAGGTAATTTGCTATTTATTTAATAGCTGTCTGCGCAGCTTCTATCTGCGCTAGCGCCTTGTTTTGTATAAATTTTTCACCCCTTTCCACGGTCGGCTCGCCGCGCCAGCGACAATCCGGCCGATACCGCTGCATGGTGCGGCGGCCCTCTAGTAAAGACCCAGCTCCATGGCCTCTAGCCTGCTCGCCCTGATCGACGACATCGCCTCCATCCTGGACGACGTGACCCTGCTCACCAAGGTGGCGGCCAAGAAGACCAGCGGCGTGCTGGGCGACGACCTGGCGCTGAACGCCCAGCAGGTCAGCGGCGTGAAGGCCGAGCGCGAGCTGCCGGTGGTCTGGGCGGTGTGCAAGGGCTCGCTGCGCAACAAGCTGATCCTGGTGCCGGCCGCATTGGCCATCAGCGCCTACGCACCCTGGGCGGTGACGCCGCTGTTGATGGTCGGCGGCGCCTTTCTGTGCTTCGAGGGCTTCGAGAAACTGGCGCACAAATACCTGCACAGCCCGGACCAGGACGCCGCGGAGCACGCGGCCCGGGTAGCAGCCGTGGCCAACCCGGCAGTAGACCTGGTGGCGCTGGAAAAAGACAAGATCAAAGGCGCGGTGCGCACCGACTTCATCCTGTCGGCCGAGATCATTGCCATCACCCTGGGCACGGTACAGGACAGCGGCTTCAGCACCCAACTCACCGTGCTCAGCAGCATCGCGCTGATCATGACGGTCGGCGTCTACGGCCTGGTGGCGGGCATCGTCAAGCTGGACGACGCCGGCCTGTACCTGAGCCAGCAGGCCAGCGCCTTCCAGCGCAGCCTGGGCCGCGGCATTCTGGTGTTTGCGCCGTGGATGATGAAGACCTTGTCCGTCGTCGGCACGGCTGCCATGTTCCTGGTCGGCGGCGGCATCCTGACGCACGGCTGGCCGGCCCTGCATCATCTGGTGGAAGCGCTCACGCAAAAGGCCGCGGACGTGGCCGGCATCGGCCCGCTGCTGCACACCCTGGCGCCGCTGCTGCTGGACGGCATCACCGGCGTGCTGGCGGGCGCCGCGGTGCTGGCCGTGGTGAGCTTGGTCAAGCGGGTGCTGCCCGCCAAGGCGGCTGCCTGAGCACTATGCATTTCATAGCGGCTGGCGCTGGTTCTATCTGCGTCAGCGGCCTTTTTCTTCTGAATTAAACCGGGTTTTGTCACACAACTGTCACCGTACTGCAAGAGACTTGTCGCTTTGCTCACAGGCACTTGCTGCATCATGGACATCAGCTACGGCTCCGACAAGAACGGCCTTTTGTGCGGCTACCGGTTTGAAAACGGCGCGCCCGGCCAGCCCGTCGACCTGGCCGAAGCCACCGCCTGGCTGCGCAACGGCCAGGCCAAGGCCGCGGGAGATTTTGTCTGGCTGCACTTCAACCTCAGCGACGCGGCGGCCGAGGCCTGCATCCGCAAGCACCTGGACGTGGTGCCCGAGTTCTTCGAAGCCCTGCACGAAGGCTCACGCTCCACCCGCATCGAGGACGCGCACGACACGCTGATCGCGGTGGTCAACGACGTGGCCTACGAGTTCGCCTTCGACCCGGCCGAGATCGCCAGCCTGTGGCTCAACGTCGGCCCGCACATGGCCATCAGCGCGCGCTCGCACCCGCTGCGCTCCATCGACCGGATGCGCGCCGCGGTAAAGACCGGCAAGCCCCTGCCCTCTTCCGTGGCCTTTTTGAACACCTTGCTGCAAGAACAAGGCGACGTGCTGGTGCGCATCGTGCGCGACGCCACGGTGCAGGTGGACGTGATCGAAGACAAGTTCCTGGTCGGCCGGCTGCAGAACCGGCGCGCCGACCTGGGCAAGCTGCGCCGCGTGCTGGTGCGGCTGCAGCGCCTGCTGGCGCCCGAGCCGGGGGCGCTGTTCCGCCTGCTGCGGCTGCCGCCACCCTGGATCAGCGAACACGACCTGGAAGAGCTGCGCCAGGCCACGGAAGAGTTCTCGCTGACCATCCGCGACATGTCGGAGCTGAAGGAGCGCATCAAGCTGCTGCAGGAAGAAATCGCCGCCCAGGTCAGCGAGCAGACCAACCGCAGCGTCTTCACCCTGACCATGGTGACCGTGCTGGCCCTGCCGATCAACATCGTCGCCGGTTTGCTGGGCATGAACGTGGGCGGCATCCCGCTGGCCGAGTACCCGCATGGCTTCATGGCCATCGTCTCGATGGTGGCGGTATTTACCGCACTGGCCGCCTGGTACCTGTACCGGCGCAAAGACTGAAACTCTATTTTTGATAGCGGCTGGCGCTTATGCCACCTGCGCTGGCTAGGTATTTGACACCAGGTTTTTGCGGTAGACGGCCAGGCCGAAATCGTAGGCACCGTTGCTGTTGCTGTTGCTGTTGCCGTTGCTGGTCTGGCTGCTGGTGCTGCCCAGCCCCAGCGACGCCAGCATCGCCTGCTGGGTTTTCAGGATGCTCGACTGCTGGGTCAGCGACGACAGCGCCAACCCCAGCGAGCCCTCGGCCCCCAGCGCCTGGGTGGTCACCGCATACACCTGCTGGCCCAGCGTGGCTAGGCTGGCCAGCGCGGCGGTCGGGTCGGCCTTGTAGCTGGTGTCGAAGGTATTCCGGTCCAGCGCCAGCTTGCCGTCCAGGCCCAGGCTGAAACCCAGGTTCTTCAGCGCATCGGTCATGGGCACATTGGTGCTCAGCGCGGCCACCAAGTCCTTTCCGGCGCGGCTGGCGTTCTGGGTGGCGGCCGTGGCCTTGGCAGCTACGACCGCGCTGTTGAAGGCCGAGGCCACATTGCGCACCGCGGTCTGCAACGCCGCAGCCGTGGAGCTGCCGGCCGTGGCCGCACCGTCCAGCGCGCGCGCCGCCACCTGGGTGTCGTACAGCGCGGATTTGAGCTTGCCAAACGAAGATAGCTGCGCGGTGGTGGTGTCGACCTGCGCCTGGATGCGCTTTTCAGCGCGCTGAAAGCCCGGCTGCGCCGACAGGCCGGCATTGGCCGCACTACTCGACGTAACGCGGCTGCGGCTGCCCAGGTACAGGGCCACCGATTGGGCTTTGACGAAGTCGTTGATGTTCATGATGTTGCCGCAAGGCGGCACTTCGGTGAAACCAAGTCCAGTCTAGTCCTAAAGCCCCGCCGTGGATAGACGGCAAATCGGGTGGCAGGTTTCACGTGAAACCACCCGCCACCGCCTCAGGGACGGCGAAAGGCCATTTTCTGCGTCGCCCAGTAGCCGGAATCCAGCGGATTCAAGCGCACCTCGCCGCCACTCGACGGCGCATGCACAAACCGGCCCTCGCCCACGTAGATGCCCGCATGGGTGCCACGGCCGAATACCACCAGGTCGCCAGAGCGCAGCTCCTCACGCGGCACGGCCTGGCCGGCGCTCTGCAACTGGGCCACGGTGCGCGGCAGCTTCAAGCCGGCGCGGTTTTGGTACACGTAGCCGATCAGGCCGCTGCAGTCAAAACCCGCATCCGGCGTATTACCGCCATAGCGGTACGGCGTGCCGACCAGGCTCAGCGCGTAGATGGTGATGTCGGTCGCCTGTTCGGGCGACAGGCGTGACGGCACGGTACTGATCGCAGACGGTTCGGGCGCTCTGGGCGCAGTGGAACAACCGCCCAGCAGCAAAGCGGCAGCGGCCGAGAAAACACAAAAGCTTTTTTGGATATGCATACCGGCCTGACTGTAATGGCCGGTAGGAACCCCCACGCTGCGGATCAGTTCCACTTCCAGACCACCCAGGCCGTCAGTGCTGCGCCCACCAGCCACAGCAACCAGGTTTGCGCCACGGCGTAGGGGTAGAGCATCAAGCCCAGGCCCGCAAATGTCAGGTCGCGCCGGGAGGCCTTACGACCCTGCCGGAACGCAGCAAAACCCACCAGACCAAAAATGATGGCACCCAGGATGTAGGCCGGGCTGGGCAAGGTCAGGCCCATGGATTGCAGCGCATTCAGATCGTTCATGCGGCATGGTAAACCGCTGGTGTTAAGCCTGGATCTGCACCGGCGCCCCGCTGCGCGCACTGGCGTACAGCGCGTCCAGTATCTCCATCACCACCAGACCTTGCTCTCCACCGGCGGGGTGTGGTTGGCCAGTCAGAATCGCCTCGGCATAGTCGAACATGGCCGACGGGGCCAGCTTGGTCGGCGGGCACAGGTGCATATCCACCGGCGCGCCATTCACTTCGGTAAACACATGGGCGTCGAAGGTGTAGCCGCCATTGAGGTTCTTTTGCAGCAAACCGGCCTGGGTGCCGAGCAGCCGGGTCTCCATCAGCTCCTCCTCCTGGATATTCGCGGCCCAGGAGGCCTCCAGCACCAGCGTGGCGCCGTTTTCGAAGCGGATGAAGCCAGCAGCCAGGTCTTCCACGTCAAAGGTCTTGCCGGCCTTCTCCGCCAAGGGGCTGGCGATGGCGTTGTAGCTGCTGCCCATCACCCAGGTCGGTTGCGGGTAGCCCATCAGCCACAGCGCCAGGTCCAGGCGGTGCACGCCCAGGTCGATCAGCGGCCCGCCGCCGGCCAGCGCCTTGGTGCCAAACCAGCCGCCAAAACCCGGCATACCGCGGCGGCGGTGCCAGACGCTGCGGCCGAAATAGAAGTCGCCAAACAGGCCCGCATCGACCTGGGTTTTCAAGGCCCGGGATGCGGCGCTGAAGCGGTACGAGAAGTTGATCATCAGCCGCTTGCCCGCATCCTTGGCGGCTTCCAGCATCTCGCGGCCTTCGTCCGCGTCCATAGCCATGGGCTTTTCGCACAGCACATGGCAGCCGGCAGCCAGGGCCGCCAGGGTCAGCTGTTTGTGGAATTTGTTCGGAGTGCAAACGCTGACCACATCCAGTTGCTCCGCAGCCAGCATGGCCTCGGCGCTGGCGTAGCGGCCGGCAACCGCAAACTCATCGCCCACCAGCTCCAGGCGCGCCGCGTCGGGATCGGCCAGGGCCACCACTTCCACCTGCGGATGCTCTTGCCAGCCCTGGATGTGGGCCCGGCCCATGCCCAGGCCGATCACGCCTACGCGCAGTTTTTTCGCTTCGCTCATACCAGGTCCGCCTGGGTTTGGGTAATGCCGACATTGGCAAAACCGGGCTTGAGGCTGATCGGTTCCAAGGGCGCGGCGTTCGGGCACACGTCGACGATTTGCACCCGCGGTGCGGCCCACTGCACAGCATTGGCAATCACCCGCTGCACATTCTTGTCGTGGTAGGTCGGGTAGGCCTCGTGGCCGGGGCGGAAGTAGAAGATGCGGCCATGGCCGCGCTCCCAGCAGCAGCCAGAGCGGAACACCTCGCCGCCCTCGAACCAGGAGATGAACACAGTGCTGTCGGGCTGCGGAATGTCGAAGCGCTCGCCGTACATTTCTTCGTTCGGCAGCTCGAAATATTCGCCCAGGCCAGCGGCGATGGGGTGCGAAGGCTCGACCACCCAGAGACGCTCTTTCTCGTGCGCTTCGCGCCATTTGAGCGAGCAATTGGTGCCCATCATGCGGCGGAAAATTTTGGAGAAATGGCCGGAGTGCAGCACGATCAGGCCCATGCCTTCGAGCACGCGCTTCTGCACGCGGTCGACGATCGCGTCATCCACCAGGTTGTGCACCTTGTGGCCCCACCAGACCAGCACGTCGCAGTTGGCCAGGCGCTCTTCGCTCAGGCCGTGCTCCAGCTCGTCCAGCGTGGCGGTGCCCACGTCCAGCGGCAAGGCGCCGGGGTTCAGGCCCGGCGTGGTTTGCAAGGCCTGGGCGATGGTGGTGTGCAAGCCCTCGGGGTAGATGGCTGCGACCATGGCGTTTTCGCGTTCATGGCGGTATTCGTTCCAGACAATGACAGAAATCCGGGTTTTCACTGAGAGTCTCCTTGGGGGTCGGATATAGGCTTGCTAGCCCTGATGGATCGAAACTTTAAGCCGCAGACCGCGGTGTACCAAGCGCAATATCTGCCAAAAATCCGCAATCAATAGCAAAAAACATGGATGTCCGATTACAAGCTAGCTCCTGCCTGCAAGCCACCCCCTCGGCACCTGCCGGCGGCCCGAATGCCATGGCCATGCGTGGGCATCTGGCGGACTTTTTGCAACGCGCTATGGCCGGCAGCCTGGTCGTGCACCTGCCCAGCGGGGCGCCGGTAGCGCGTGGCGAAGGCCACTTCCACGTCGGCCCCGAGCTGTTTCTGCAGACCAGCGGTTGGACCGACTTCCGCTTCCCGCACGGCACGCAAACCCTGGGTCCGGGCGAGGCCTTGCTGATGCCGCCCCAGCTGCTGCACTGTGAAAGCGTGCGCGCCGCGCCAGGGCAAAACTTTGCCAACCTGGTGGTCTATGCCGAAGCCCATGCGCTGACCTGCCACCTGGCCTATGAACAAAACGTTGGCCAGCCCGGCATACAGCACCTGGAAATGCGCCAACACCCGCAGGCCCGGCATATCCACGACTGGCTGGCCGATGCGGCCCGGCTCGGCCAGAGCGACGCACCGGCCTGGGCCACCACCCAGATCACGCAGGTGCGCGCCCTGCTGGCCGCCGCCACCGCCGGCGTGTTGCAAGCCCTGGCCGCTACCGACCCGCAGGCCGCGCCCGAATCCGGCTGGGTGACCAAGCTGCGGGTGCTGGTGCAGAACCAGCTCGGCGACCAGGACCTGAGCGTGCGCGGCCTGGCCAGCCAATGCGGCTGCACCGCCGACTACCTGTCGCACCTGTTCCGCCAGCAAACCCAGGAAGCGCTGGTGGCCTACATCAACCGCATGCGCATGGCCCGCGCCGCCCGGCTGTTGACCGAGAGCGCGCTGGCAGTCAAAGAAGTCGCCTGGGCCTGCGGCTTTGCCAACGCCAGCTATTTCATCCACACCTTCCGCGCCCAGCATGGGCAAACACCCAAGGCCTACCGCGAAGCCCGGGCTGTGGTGAAATCTGTGCCATGAAAACCCTCATCTTCGCGGGTAGCACCCGCCAACAGTCGTACAACCGCCAACTGGCCCACGCCGCGGCACAGCTGGCGACCGCCGCCGGGGCCCGGGTCAGCCATATCGAACTGGCCGACTTCGACATCCCCATGTACAACGCCGACCTGGAAGCCAAGGGCACGCCGCCCGATGTGCTGCGCCTGAAACAGCTGATGTTCGAGCACCCAGCCTGGATCATCTGCGCGCCCGAGTACAACGGCAGCTATACCGCGCTGCTGAAGAACACCATCGACTGGGCCTCCAGCCCGGTGAAATCCGACCCGGTATGGAAGGACGGCTTTCGCCCGTTCAGCGGCAAGGTGGTCGGCCTGCTGAGTGCCTCGCCCGGCGGCCTGGGCGGCCTGCGCTCGCTCAGCCATCTCACGCCCTTGATGATGAACCTGCAATGCTGGGTGGCGCCCAAGCAATTCGCCCTGGCCCGCGCCTTCGAAGCCTTTGCCGAAGATGGCAGCCTGAAACAGGACGCGCACCGCGCCGGCGTGCAGGCCGTGGTTGACCAGGTGCTCTGGGCGGCGCAGAAACTACATGCCTGATGGGCCGCTGGCGCTTATTCCACCAGCGCCGGCAGCTCTTAAATAAATAGCAAAATTATGGAATGCCGTTCCGGCTGCGGCGCCTGCTGCATCGCGCCCAGCATCAGTTCACCCATCCCCGGCATGCCGGTGGTGAATGGCGTCAGCAAACCCGCGGGTGTGCGCTGCGTGCAGCTGGATGCGGCCAACCTGTGCCGCATTTTTGGCCAGCCCGAACGCCCAGCGGTCTGCGGCCAGCTGCAGCCGGCTCTGGACATGTGCGGCAGCCATAACGAGCACGCGATGCACTACCTGACCCAGCTGGAAATCGCTACGAGACCTAGCACAGCGCCGGCTTAGGCGCATCTAACAAGGCTTTTTATTTGGGTTTACCCTGCATTTTTTGACAGGAAACCCGCATGACTTCTTTGTTTGACCCGGTACAAGCCGGCAGCCTGCAACTGGCTAACCGCATCGTGATGGCCCCGCTGACGCGCAACCGCTCGCCCAACGCCATCCCTACCCCCTTGGTGGCCGAGTACTACGCGCAGCGCGCCAGCGCCGGCCTGCTGATCACCGAAGCCACCGCCATCAGCCCGCAAGGCCAAGGCTATGCCGACGTGCCCGGCCTGTACGGCACCGAGCAGCTAGACGGCTGGAAGCGCGTCACCAGTGCAGTGCACGCAGCCGGCGGCAAGATCGTGGTGCAGATGTGGCATGTGGGCCGCATCTCGCATGTAGACCTGCAGCCCGACGGCCAGGCACCGGTCGCGCCCTCGGCCATCACCGCCAAAAGCAAAACTTATCTGATCAAGGACGGCCAAGGCCAGTTCGCCGAAACCTCGTACCCGCGGGCCCTGCTGGCCGAGGAGCTGCCCGGCATCGTGGAAAGCTACCGCCACGCGGCCCGCAACGCCATCGAGGCCGGTTTTGACGGCGTGGAAGTACACGCGGCCAACGGCTATCTGCTCGACCAGTTCCTCAAGCTTGGCGCCAACCACCGCACCGACGACTTTGGCGGCAGCATAGAAAACCGCGCCCGTCTGCTGCTGGAAGTGATGCGCGCCGTGGCCGGCGAGATCGGCGGCGGCCGCACCGCCCTGCGCATCTCGCCCGTAACCCCGGCCAACGACATCCACGACCCCGATCCGCAGCCGCTGTTCGAGTACGTGGTGCGCTCCCTGGCGCCGCTGGGCCTGGCCTATGTGCATGTGGTGGAAGGAGCAACCGGCGGCCCGCGGGTGCTGGAAGACCGGCCGTTTGACTACCCTGCCCTGAAAGCCGCCTACCGCGACGCGGGCGGCCAGGCAGCCTGGATGGTCAACAACGGCCTGACCAAGGCCCTGGCCGAGCAGGCCGTGCGCCATGGCGACGATCTGGTGGCCTTTGGCAAGCCTTTCATCAGTAACCCGGACCTGGTGCGCCGTCTGCGCGAAGACGCGCCCCTGAACCCGCCTGACCAAGCCACCTTCTATGGCGGCGGTGCCAAAGGCTATACCGACTACCCGGCCCTGGCCGCATAACCGGGCTGGACCAACCCCGATGGCACTTTACGCAAAATTTGCAATAAAGCAGCCAAATCGGGGTTTTGCGCAGTCATAAGCTGCGCTGACAGCTATTAAAAGTATAGCAATAAGCCACTGAACCGGAGTTTTACACATCCCTTTCTGGTTGGCGGACTTTTTGCATTGGCTATTCTTCTAATGTAGTTATTAATACATAGTAGTAGTAGTAAGCATCGCGCCCGTCTGTGGGTAAGCCCGTTTTATGCTTTGCAATCAAGGGCTTACATTGTGTTGTGGCCTGTGTGTGACCTTGACTTTCTGGTGTCACGCAAATATGAACAACTTTGCGGCGCGTGCATCTCCTGTGGATAACTACCCGGTTGTTCCGAAACTATCCACAGCTTTTTAAACATAGGACAGATATGGCTACGGCTCTCAAGATTGATTTTGTTTCGGACGTTTCCTGCCCCTGGTGCGTGGTCGGCCTGAAGTCGCTGGAACAAGCCCTGGCGCGGGTCGCCGACGACAGCATCCAGGCTGAGCTGCATTTCCAACCCTTCGAGCTGAACCCGCAGATGGCCGCCGAAGGCGAGGACACCACCGAGCACCTGGCGCGCAAATACGGCTCCACCCCCGAACAGGCGGCACGCAACCGCGAAGCCATCCGCCAGCGCGGCGCAGAAGTGGGTTTCACCTTCAATATGGACAAGCGAGACCGCATCTACAACACCTTCGATGCGCACCGCCTGCTGCACTGGGCGGAACTCGAAGGCCAGCAGCATGCGCTGAAGCAGGCCTTGTTCGACGCCTACTTCACCCAGGGCCAGAACCCGAGCTCCCACACCTTGCTGGTGCAGGTTGCCCAACAAGTGGGCCTGGACCCGGCACGCGCGCAGGCGATCCTGGAATCCGGCGAATTTGCCGACGAGGTGCGCGAGCGCGAGCAGTTCTACACCAGCCACGGCATCCATTCGGTGCCGGCGGTCATCATCAACGACCGGCATCTGATCTCCGGCGGCCAGCCGCCCGAGGTGTTCGAGCAAGCTTTAAGGCAAATAGCTGCCGCCGAATAGGCGGAATCGACCCGGCGCACCAAGCCAGCGCTGGCAAATGCGCTGGCTTTTTACTTTGTGCACATTGACGGTGCATTTTTGTACGCAATCTACGGTTTGCATTGGATGCAGAGCTGGCACGGCCTATGCATAGGCCATGGCCATGCAAGCCACCATCCCCACCTCTTCGCCCTCGGCCATCGAAATCGTCGCGCTGACCAAGCGCTATGGATCGGGTAAGCCGGCAGTCGACAGCATCAACCTGCGTATCGCCAGTGGCAGCTACTGCTGTCTGCTGGGGCCGTCGGGTTGCGGCAAGAGCACCACCTTGCGCATGGTGGCGGGGCATGAATCGGTGAGCAGCGGCGACATCCTGCTGGAAAACCGCAACATCACCGACCTGCCGGCGGCCGAGCGCGGCACGGCCATGATGTTCCAGAGCTTTGCGCTGTTCCCGCACCTGTCTGCACTCGACAACGTGGCCTTCAGCCTGAAGATGAAGGGCATGGACAAGGCCGAGCGCCACGCCAAGGCCAAGGATTTGCTGGAGCGCGTGGCCATGGGCCATTTGGCCGACCGCACGCC
This sequence comes from Rhodoferax sp. OV413, assembly GCF_900104385.1. Classification (GTDB taxonomy): domain Bacteria; phylum Pseudomonadota; class Gammaproteobacteria; order Burkholderiales; family Burkholderiaceae_C; genus Rhodoferax_B. The sequence goes on from NZ_FNJA01000002.1 coordinate 59,619, forward strand.
GGGCGAGCTGTCCGGCGGCCAGCAGCAGCGCGTAGCTTTGGCCCGGGCTTTGATTACCCAGCCCAAGGTGCTGTTGCTGGACGAACCTTTGTCGGCGCTAGACCCCTTCCTGCGCATCCAGATGCGCGCCGAGCTGCGCCGCTGGCAGAAAGAGCTGGGCCTGACCTTTATCCACGTGACCCATTCGCAGGAAGAGGCCATGGCCCTGGCCGACACCATGGTGGTGATGAACCACGGCCTGATCGAACAGGTCGGCAGCCCGCACGAAATCTACAACCGCCCCGCCAGCGAATTCGTGGCGCGCTTCATGGGCGGCCACAACGTGCTGGATACCGCGGCCGGCAAGATTGGTGTGCGCACGGACCACATGCAGATCATCCCCGCCGAGGCCGCCCTGCCCGATGGCGCGCACAACATCCGTGCGGTGGTCAGCGATGTGGAATACCAGGGCACCTACGTGCTGCTGGGCCTGCAAAAACCCGGTGTGGCGCAAACCGCCAGCAGCACCGCCGAATTTTCCGTCATGGTGTCCGAGGCGCAGTTTGCGGCCCGGCCCTACCAGGTGTCTGAGGCCGTGCAGCTGGCCTGGGCCGCCGAAGCGGCACATCCGCTCGGTCCGGTTTCCGTTCCCGTCGCTGCTTAAAAAATTTTCCCCTACCGCAACCCCCTAGGAGTTTTCACCATGTCTGACGCACTTCCTGAATCCACCAACGCCTTGCAGGCGACGATGCAGCGCCGCTCGCTGCTCAAAGGCACGGCCGGCATTCTGGCCACCGGCATCTTCCCGGCAGTGCACTCGGCCGAACCCATCGTGTTGCGCTACCTGGGCACTGCGGTGAACCAGGACAAAGCGATTGCCGAAAAATTCAAGGCCGATACCGGCATCACCATCCAGTACGTGGCCGTGACCACCGACGACGTGACCAAGCGCGCCGTCACCGCACCGAACAGCTTCGACCTGATCGACACCGAATACTTCTCGCTGAAGAAGATCGTGCCCACCGGCAACCTGAAGGGCATCGACGTCAAGCGCATCAAGAACGCCGACAAGATCACCACCTTGTTCACCACTGGCATGGTCAACGGCAAGCCCGTGGGCGACCAGGGCACGGCGCCCAAGAAAGTGATCTTCCTGGAAGGCGAAAAGTCGAAGAAATTCTCGGCCACGCCGACCCAGTTCATGTCCCTGATCCCCACCGTGTACAACGCCGACACGCTGGGCATCCGCCCCGACCTGATCAAGCGCCCGATCAGCTCCTGGGCCGAGCTGCTGAACCCCGAATTCAAGGGCAAGGCCGCGATCCTGAACATTCCGTCCATCGGAATCATGGACGCGGCCATGGTGGTCGAAGCCATGGGCATCTACAAGTACCCCGACAAGGGCAATATGACCAAGAAGGAAATTGATCTGACCATCAAGACCCTGATTGAAGCCAAGAAGCAAGGCCAGTTCCGCGCGCTGTGGAAGGACTTCAACGAGTCGGTCAATCTGATGGCCTCCGGCGAAGTGGTGATCCAGTCGATGTGGTCGCCCGCCGTCACCGCCGTGCGCACCAAGGGCATTGCCTGCAACTTCCAGCCGCTGAAAGAAGGCTACCGCGCCTGGGCTGCCGGCTTCGGCCTGCCCGCCACCCTGAAGGGCAAGACCCTGGACGGCGCCTACGAGTTCATCAACTGGTTCCTCGACGGCTGGGCCGGCGCCTACCTGAACCGCCAAGGCTATTACAGCGCCGTGCTGGAAACCGCCAAGGCCAAGATGGAGCCCTACGAATGGGCGTACTGGATGGAAGGCAAGTCCGCCACCCAGGACATCAAGAGCCCGAACGGCGACCTGCTGGCCAAGGTCGGCCAGATCCGCGACGGCGGCAGCTACGAGTCCCGCATGGGCGGCATCGCCTGCTGGAACGCGCTGATGGACGAGAACAACTACATGGTCCAGAAGTGGAATGAATTCGTCGCAGCATAAATAGGCTCACCCCCAGGCTTGCCCACTGCGTGTGGCAGCGCCAACCCCCTTGCAGGGGGCGATACCAGCGGCACGGCAAAGCCGGTTCCGCGGTATCCCACGAGGGGGCGTTGCTGCGCTCGCCTCGTTTGGGGGCATTCCTTTCACTTCCCTGGTGATGTGAAAGGAATGCCGGAAATTTAAATGAAATCGGGTTCTAGCGCATATTTCACCTGCGCTGGCAGCTACGATTTTGATAGTAACGTGGACACATACCCATGAGCACACCTAGCGCCCCACTCCCTTCGCCGACGCCCGCGCCGGGCCGCAGCCTGTCTGCCTGGTGGCAGGCTACGCCGTTGACGGCGGTGTTTGCGGTGTTCTTTCTGGTGCCGCTGGCGCTGATCATCATGGTCAGCTTCTGGGACTTCAACGAGTACGAGCTGCTGCCCGGCTTCACCTTCAAGAACTACATCTCCATCTTCGACGGCTGCGGCAATACCGTCGAGATGTGCACCACGCTGAAGACCTATTTGTCGACCTTCAAGTTCTGCCTGATGGTCTGGCTGATTACCCTGGTGCTGGGCTTTGCGGTGTCGTACTTTCTGGCCTTCCACATCCGCTCGTCGGGCATGCAGACGCTGCTGTTTGTGCTGTGCACGATTCCGTTCTGGACCTCGAACGTGATCCGCATGATCTCCTGGGTGCCGCTGCTGGGCCGCAATGGGCTGGTGAACCAGGGGCTGGTGGGCGCGGGCATCGTGGACCAGCCGATAGAGTGGCTGCTGTTCTCCGACTTCTCGGTGACCCTGGCCTTTGTGCACCTCTACACCATGTTCATGATCGTGCCCATCTTCAACTCGATGATGCGCATAGACCGCAGCCTGCTGGAAGCCGCCAACGACAGTGGCGCCACCGGCTGGCAAACCCTGTGGAACGTGGTGGTGCCGCTGTGCCGCACTGGCATCATCATCGGCTCGATCTTCGTCATCACCATCGTGATGGGCGACTTCGTCACCGTCGGCGTGATGGGCGGCCAGCAGATCGCGTCCATCGGCAAGATCATTCAGGTGCAGACCTCGTACCTGCAGTTCCCACTGGCCGCCGCCAACGCGGTGATCCTGCTGGCCATCGTCTTGATGATCATCTGGGCGCTAACCCGCTTGGTCGACATCCGCAAGGAGCTCTAAAAATGTCTGAAAAACGCGCTCCCGGCTTCCTGCCCCTGGCCATCGTCTTCGCCCTGTTCGTGCTGTTCATGTACGGGCCGATGCTCGTCATCTTCATCCTCAGCTTCCAAGGCCCAGAAGGCGGCCTGACCTTTCCGCTGCGCGGGGTCTCGTTGCACTGGTTCTACAAGCTCGCCGAAGGCCTGGGCGTGGTGGACATTGGCGCGGCACTGCGCCGATCGCTGGCCCTGGGCCTGGCGGTGATGGCCTGCACCGTGGTGTTCTCGGTGCTCGCTGGCCTGGCCTTCCGCAAGAAGCTGGCGGGCGGCAATACGCTGTTTTTCATCGTCATCGCCAGCCTGATCATGCCGTCCATCATCGTCTCGCTGGGCATAGGACTGGAGTTCCGTTTGCTCGATGGCGGCATCAAATGGGCGCTTGAATTCCTGGGCATGCAAGACACCTTGGACGGCTACGGCACCGCGCTCGGTCTGTTCACCTCGGCCCTGGGAGCGCACCTGACCTGGACCCTGCCCTTCGGCCTGCTGATCATGTTTGCCATCTTCAACCGCTTCAACCCGGCCTATGAAGAAGCCGCGCGCGACCTGGGTGCCACGCCCTGGCAGAGCTTCCGGCATGTGGTGTTGCCGTTGATCGCGCCCTCGGTGGTCGGCATCGGCATGTTCGGCTTCACGCTCAGCTGGGACGAAATCGCCCGCACCTCGCAGGCGATTGGCGACGTCAACACCTTGCCGCTAGAGCTGCAAGGCCTGACCACCACCGTCACCACGCCGTCGATCTACGCGGTCGGCACGGTGACCACCGTGGTGTCCTTCATCGTGATGGGCATTACCTTGCTACTCGTAAAATTCTTGGGACGCAAACAAAAAGGCCGTTCATAGTGTCCACCGCTCCCGTTCCCGCGCTCAGCGATACCGAGATTTACGAGCGCATCGTCTCCGCCATCCTGGACCACCGGCTGCAGCCCGGCACCAAGCTGGTCGAAGACAAGCTGGGCGCGGCCTTTGGCGTATCGCGCACCCGCATCCGGCCGGTGCTGGTGCGCCTGGCGAATGAGCAAATCGTGACCATGACGCCGAACCGCGGCGCCTGGGTGGCCCAGCCCACCGCGCAGGAAGCCCGTGAAGTCTTTGAAGCCCGCCGCCTGGTCGAACCACCGCTGTTGGAGCGTTTCATGGCCGTGGCCACGGCAGAAGACATCGCCGCCCTGGCCCGCTTTATTACCGAAGAAGAAGGCGCGCGGGCCAGCGGCGACACGCGGCATGCGATCCGCATGTCGGGCGACTTCCACCTGGCGATTGCCGAGCGCGCCGGCCAGCAAACCCTGGGCCGCATTCTGCGCGAGCTGGTATCGCGTACCTCGCTGATCCTGATGACCTGGGGCCCGGTAGCCTTGTCGGCCTCCAGCGCCCGGGCCGGCGCCTGCGGCTGCCTGGAACACCGCGCGGTGCTGGACGCGATCCGCCTGCGCGACGTGGAAGCCGCCACCCGGCTGATGCGCGAGCACCTGAGCCACCTCGAAGCCCAGCTGCAGTTCGAACCCGCTGCCGCCACCAGCCCGGACCTGGTCGAACTGTTCGGCCAGGTCGCTTAAAAAATGTGGCACACCCCCAGGCTTGCCCACTGCGTGTGGCAGCGCCAACCCCCTTGCAGGGGGCCATACCAGCAGCCCGGCGGAGCCGGTTCTGCGGTATGTTGCGCTCAACTCAGCTTGTCTATTTGCATAGTGCGGCATCCAACATCGTTTGACTTTTAGCCGTCGTTTTATGCGCCACTTATTGGTCATCAACCCCAACACCAGCGACAGCGTAACCGCGCTGTTGCGCACCCACATGCTGCAGGCCAGCGCGCCCGATGTGGCGGTGCACACCACCACCGCCCGCTTTGGCGCACGCTACATTTCCAGCGAGGCCAGCTACGCCATCGCTGCCCATGCCACGCTGGACGCCTGGGCCGCCTGGCAGGCCGAAGGCGGCCCCGCGCCCGACGCAGTGCTGATCGGCTGCTTTGGCGACCCCGGCCTGTTGGCGCTGCGCGAATGCAGCCCGGCGCCCGTGACCGGCCTGGCCGAAGCCGCATTTTTCGAAGCCGCCCAGCATGGTCGGTTTGCCGTGGTTACTGGCGGCGCGGCCTGGAAGCCCATGCTGCAGCGCCTGGCGCAGAGCCTGGGCTATGCCGACAGCTTGGTGCATATCCACACCGTGGAAGCCACCGGCGCCGAGCTGGCCGCCGACCCGGTGGCGGCCCTGGCCCTGCTGGCCACTGCCTGCCGCACGGTGGCCGAGCAGTACGACGTGCAAGCCGTGATCCTCGGCGGTGCCGGCCTGGCCGGCATGGCTGCGCAGCTGCAAAGCCAGGTGCCTGTGCCGGTGATCGACAGCGTGCTGGCCGGCATCCGCCAGGCCCAGGCGGCCCCGGCAGCGGGCGCCGGCCCGGCCGCGTTGGACGGCGCCTGGACCGGCCTGTCGCCCGAGCTGATGGCGTTGGCGACCCGCTAAAGCGTCCCGGGGCGCGCTTGCCGATACCATGGGCGTATCGCACACCTCTGCGCTTACGGCGCCGCTTCCATGACCTCTTCCTCTCCCCTGCCGCCGGTTTCTTCCGGCACCCCCGCCGCGCAGCCGCAGCCCTGGTCACAGCTGGAGAACAAAACCTTCTTCCTGCTGCTGGCGGGCGTGACTCTGGCGTTTGGCTGGATTCTGTGGCCGTTCTACGGCGCGGTCTTCTGGGGCGTGGTGATGGCCATCTTGTTTGCGCCGCTGTTCCGCTGGCTGCTGAAGCCGCTGAAGCAACGCCGCACACTGGCCGCGCTGTGCACGCTGCTGGTAATCCTGGTCATCGTGATTTTGCCGATGTCCTTGATCGCCGCCATGCTGGTCAAGGAGGGCAACGGCCTATACCTGCGCATGCAGTCGGGCGAGCTGAACTTCGGCGCCTACTTCGGCAAGATCGTGGCGGCCCTGCCCCACTGGGTGTCCAACCTGCTGGACCGCTTCGGCCTGGGCAATCTGGGCGATCTGCAGGAAAAGCTCAGCAGCGTACTGGCCGAGGCCAGCCAGACCCTGGCCACCCAGGCATTCAGCATCGGGCAGAACACCCTGGACTTCGTGGTCAGCTTTTTCATCATGCTGTACCTGATGTTCTTTCTGCTGCGGGACGGCGCCAGCCTGCTGCGCCGCATGCGCGACGCGATTCCGCTGGACAGCGAAACCAAGCGCCAGCTGTTCGGCAAATTCACTACCGTGGTCCGTGCCACCGTCAAGGGCAATGTGCTGGTAGCCGTGGTGCAGGGCCTGCTGGGCGGCCTGGCGTTCTGGTTCCTGGGCATCCACGCGGCCGTGCTGTGGGCGGTGCTGATGGCCTTTCTGTCGCTACTGCCGGCCGTGGGCGCGGGCCTGATCTGGCTGCCGGTGGCGATCTACTTTCTGGTCACTGGCGCGGTATGGCAGGGTGTAGCCCTGGTCGCCTACGGCGTGCTGGTGATCGGCCTGGTCGACAACGTGCTGCGCCCGGTGCTGGTCGGCAAGGACATCAAGATGCCCGACTACCTGGTGCTGATTTCCACACTGGGCGGCATGGCGATTTTTGGCCTGAACGGCTTTGTCATCGGCCCGGTGATCGCCGCCATGTTCATGGCCGTGTGGGACATTTTTGCCGGCAAGCTGGCGGTCACGGCAGCCGCCAAATCTGCCCTGCCGCCACGGCAGCCTTAGTATCTTTTTATAGCGCTCTGCGCAGGTACTACCTGCGCTAGAGCCCTATTTGGCTTAAAACGGCGATTCGGCCAGGTTCACCGCTTGCAGCGGCTGCGCCGGCGCGGCATCGGGCGTGGTGCCGGCCTCGCTGAGCGCCATTTCGCCGCCCAGGGCCAGCAGCAGGTCGGGGATCATCTGGCGCATTTCGCCGGTGGAGATGGCGGCATCGGCGTCGAAGCCGTCTTCCTTCTCTTGCGAGGTGCCGTCGAACACGCCGTCCAAAAAGGTGACCTTCTTGATCTGCAGGCCTTCGGTCAGCATGAAGGACACGCGGTCGTCCCAGGTCATGGCCAGCTTGGTCGGCAGCTTGCCGTCGGCCACGTGCTGGCGCACTTCGTCGATGTCCAGCGCATGGCGCGCGTACTTGACCACCGATTTGGATTCGTCGGCGGCCTTGAGCTCGCATTCGCGGTCGATCGTGAAGCCAGCCGGCGGCTCCTGGGTGGTCAGCCAGTTGGCCATGGCGGTAGCGGGCGAAATCGCGGTGTTGATCTGCAGCACGCCAAAGCCATCGATGGCCTTGACCAGGGCAGTAATCACTTCGTCGGCCCGGCCCTGGCTGCCGGCGTCGATCACCAGCACCTGGGCGGCCGGGTCTATCCACACCAGCACCGCGCCGCGCTTGGTGAAGGCCATGGGCAGCAGCGACAGCTTCACGTCTTCGCTGATTTCCTTGCGCTCTTTCTTGCCGGGCTTGCGGCCGGTGGTGGCCTCGATCTGCGCCAGGCGTTCTTCGGCCTTGCGCTTGATGACCGAGCTGGGCACGGCCTTGCTTTCGAACATCAGTTTCAGGATCAGCTGGCCGCCGATAGATTCCAGCAGCGGGCCGTTGGCCACATTGCGCGGCTCGGTCCAGCCCATGGACATTTCCTGGCTGGCGCCGCACTCGGCAAAGCGCTCTTTGTCCAGCGCGGCTTCGATTTTGACCAGGTCGGCGGTCCAGCCCGGAGCGATGCGGTAGACCATCACATTTTTGAACACAGGGATCCTTTTTCGCGTTATCTCAAGATGGGCTTATTGTCGCCGCTGGGGGGAACGGCCAACTTTACAAATGCTTATTGGCGGGTTATGGAGGGGATACACCTGGCGTCCACACTTGCTTTCAACCTGCAGCCAATCTCGGTTACAGGCGAGTTACTCTCGATTTATAGCAAGGAGATTCTTATGGCATCCGTACGTACATCCATCCAAGGTTTGGTCGTTGCTGGCCTGCTGGCCGGCCTGGGCCAGGCGGCCATGGCCCAAAGCCCGGCGGCTCCCCCGCCACCACCCGCAGAGCGCATGGCCAAGCACGACCCGGCCAAGATGCAGGCGCATATGCTCAAGCGTCAGGCTGAGCTGAAGGCAAAGCTCAAGATCACCGCCGCCCAGGAAGCCGCCTGGACCACCTTCACCGCCAGCATGCAGCCGCCGGCGCACGGCCCGCGGCCCGACCGCGCCGAATTCAGCAAGCTCAGCACCCCGGAACGCATCGACAAGATGCGTGCCCAGCGCGCCGAGCGCGATGCCGAAATGGACAAACGTGGTGACGCTACCAAGGCCTTTTACGCCGTGCTGAGCCCCGAGCAGCAAAAGGTGTTTGACGCGAATGCCATGCCACACGGTGGTCCTGGTGGTCCTGGCGGCCACGGCGGACCGGAAGACCGCCCCCACAAGGGTTAATGCAGGTTTGAAACCTAGGCGCTGGCCAGCATCTTGGCCAGCGCGCCGCTCTGGACCAGGCGCTCCAGATCGGTAAAACCGCCCACCAGCGTGCCCCGCACGAACACCATGGGAAAGGTGGGCCAGCCGGTCCACATCTTCAGCGCTCCACGCGGCCGCCACTGGCTCAGATAGCTGCCGTACTCCAGGTAGTGGTGGGCGATACCCGCCGCCTCCAGCGCCTTGCAGGCCTTTTTAGGCCATGGGTTGATGCCCATCCCCACCACCACCACCGCATGGGCTGCCACCGCAGCCTGCACCTCTTGCACGATGGCCTGCTGTTGGGTGGCGACTTTTTCGCGGATAGCCGGGTGGATACGGGCTTCTTCCAGGATGGAACGGGGCATGGGCAGTCCTTGCAACAAACTTCCAGCATAGCCCAGACCATGGACCGCTTCTAAAGCTAACAAGCCTGTGGATAGTTCTGGCATAAGCCATGGCTTATCCACAGGATGGCGGCTTGGGCCAAAGTTGTTCATATTTGCGGTACACCACGGAAGCACGGCCGCACACAGTGCTTGACCTTGGCTAAGTGCCTGGCAGGGTTCAAGAAAACCGGCTTATCCACAGTAGAGGGCCAGGCTTACTACTACTACTATTTATTAATAGAAGTATTAGAAGAAGAGTTAATAAAACTTCCGTGCAGAAGCCAACGCCATGGGGCACATCCATACTTTCAGGGAGATTGCTACAGAAAATGTAGCTGCTCGCGCAGGTAATACCTGCGCCAGAGGCCGATTTCGTTTGAATTTGGAGGCGGCTGTCAGCCGCTGATAGCCGCCGGCAGTGACAAAAACTGCACCAGCTGCTCGGCTGGAATGGGCCGACCGAACAGATAGCCCTGGTAGGCCGCACAGCCGTGCTGGGCCAGGAAGGCCCGCTGCTCGTCGTTTTCCACACCTTCGGCAATCACGTTCAGGCCCAGGCTCTGGCCCAGGCCGATGATGGTGCGGGCGATGACCGCGTCGTTCGGGTCGGTCAGCACGTCGCGTACGAAGGATTGGTCGATCTTCAGCTGGTCCAGCGGCAGGCGCTTGAGGTAGGACAGCGACGAATAGCCGGTGCCGAAGTCGTCCAGCGAGAAGCTGACACCAAAGGCCTGCAGCGCCTCCATCTTGTGGATGATCAGCTCGATATCGTCGGCTAGCAGGCTTTCGGTCAGCTCCAATTTGAGCTGGCTGGGCTTGGCGCCGGTCAAGGCCAGGGTTTCCTTGATCTGCTGCACAAAGCCCGGGTGCTTGAACTGGCGCACGCTGACGTTGACCGCCATGGTCAGGTGCTGGGTGGCGCTGTGGTCTTGCCAGGTGGCCAGCAGCGAACAGGCCTGCAGCAGCACCTGGCGGCCGAGTTCCAGGATCAGCCCGGTTTCCTCGGCCAGCGGGATGAAGGCCGCGGGCGAGACCATGCCGCGCTGTGGATGTTTCCAGCGGGCCAGGGCTTCGACGCCGGTCAGCGCGGTCTGGGCGTTGTGCTGGGTCTGGTAGACCAGGAACAGCTCGTCCTGCTCCAGCGCTAGCCGCAGATCGGCCTCCAGAGCCGCCTTGTCGGTCACCGCGGCCTGCAGCTGGGGGTCGAAGAAGCCCACGGTATTGCGCCCCGCAGCCTTGGCCTGGTACATGGCGATGTCGGCCTGCTTGAGCAGCTCGCCCACGGTGTTGAGGCCGCCGCCGAACGGCGCGATGCCAATGCTGGAGGTGCTCTGGTGCTCGTGGCCCTCGAGCTTGTACGGGCTGCCCAGCGCGGCCAGTATTTTCTCGCCCACGCGCTTGGCCTGTTCGGCCACGCTGTGCGGGTTGTCGCCCAGCTCTTCCAGCATCACCACGAACTCGTCGCCACCGAGCCGGGCCACGGTGTCCATGCTGCGCACGGCGTGGCTCAGGCGCTGGGCCACTTGCTGCAGCAGCATGTCGCCCTTGTCGTGGCCCAGGGTGTCGTTCAGGGTTTTGAAATGGTCGAGGTCGATGAACAGCAGCGCCCCGCCCTGGCCGCTGCGGGCGCTGGTGGCCAGCGCATGCTGCAGCCGGTCCAGCAGCAGCTGGCGGTTCGGCAGCTGGGTCAATGGGTCGTAGAAAGCCAGCTTCTGGATTTCTCGCTCGGCGGCCTTGCGTTGGGTGATGTCGGTGCTCAGGGCCAGGATGGAATGCGGCTGCTGCTCGGCGTCGGTGATCAGCGTCCAGCGGACCTCGACTTCGACCTGGCGGTTGTCCTTGCGGTAGATGGACAGCTCGCCGCGCCATTCGCCGGTTTCCAGCACCGATTGCAGGGCCTGGGCCACGGCGGGCGGATTGCGGTACACATGCTCGAGCATGGAGCGGCCAATCACTTCCTCGGCAGTCCAGCCGTACAGCTGCTCGGCGCTTTTGTTCATGTACAGCACCCGCTGGTCCATACCGCGCACCACGATCGCGTCCTGGGCCTTGTCCAGCAGGGTCGCCTGCTGGTGGATGCGGGCGTCGGATGCACGCTTGCTCTCCTGGGCGCGCAAGTGGTCGATGCCGAAGGCAATGTCGCCCGCCAGCCGCTGCAGCAAGGGTATTTCGTCCGAGCCTATGTCGACCGTGTCGTTGGCGTACAGGTAGAACAGGCCGAAGGCGCGCTCGCTGTTGCGCAGCGGCAGGCTGGCCACGCCGCGCAGGTTGTCGACCCAGGGTTCCTTCAGCCAGCTCTGGAAGATGGCTTCGGCGCGGATGTCCGGCACGATCACCATTTCGCCCGAGCGCAGGGCCCGCCCGGCCGGCCCCTGGCCGTAGGGCGAATCGGCCGACCAGGACATGGGCCAGAGGGTGAAATGCTCGGCAATCGCGCCCGCGTGGGCGACGATCAGGATGTTTTTTTCGGCGTCGTCCTGCGCAAAGCCGACCCAGGCCATGCGGTAGCCGCCGATGTCTACGGCGATCTGGCAGATCTCGTGCAGCAGGGTCAGCTCGGAGGTGGCGCGCACCAGGGCTTCGTTGCAGGCCGTGACCATGGAATGGGCCCGGCTCAGGCGCGCCAGGTCTTTTTCGGTGCGCAGGTGCTGGGTGACGTCGTGGGCCTGCACCAGGCGGGCACGCTGGCCGTTGAACAGCAGGCTGTCGGTGGATATTTCTACATCGATCTCGCGGCCGTCCTTGGTGCGGTGGCGGCTGGGCTGGGCGTGCAGGGCTTCGTCGCTTGCAGTGATGTCGGCCTGCACCTGCTGCAGGTCCATGCCCAGGAATTCGGCCTGCGTATAGCCGTAGCGGGCGACTGCGGCCTGGTTGACCGCCAGGATGCGGTGGCTATGCCAGTCGGTGACCCAGATGGGCAGCGGGTTGCTGTCGAACAGCGTGCGGTACTGTTGCTCGGACACCCGCAGAGCCTGCAGCTGCGCGGCCTCGGAGGGCGGCGGCTGCGGAGTATTAGGGCTAGCGCTGGGCGACGTCTCTGCCATATTCCGTTTCTACTTCCGTCTGGGCTGTCTGAGGGTAGGAGCGAGCCCGCATGTTCTCACGGAAAAGCCGGCATTGCTGCAGGCTACGGGCTAGACGGTAGCCAAGGTGTCCATGAACGGCGCCAGCTGCTCGGCCGGCATGGGGCGGCCAAACAGGTAGCCCTGGTAGGCCTGGCAGCCGTGGCGGGCCAGGAAGTCGCGCTGCTCGGCGGTTTCCACCCCTTCGGCGATCACGTTCAGGCCCAGGCTCTGGGCCAGGCCGATGATGGTGCGGGCGATCACCGCGTCGTTCGGGTCGGTCAGCACGTCGCGCACGAAAGACTGGTCGATCTTCAGTTGGTCCAGCGGCAGGCGCTTGAGGTAGGACAGCGACGAATAACCGGTGCCGAAGTCGTCGAGCGAAAAGCCCACGCCGTGGATTTGTAGGGCTTCCATCTTGCGGATGATTTGCTCGATATCGTCGGCCAGCAGGCTTTCGGTCAGCTCCAGCTTGAGCTGCAGCGGGCTGGCGCCGGTCTGGGCCAGGGTGTCCACCACCTGCTGCACGAAGTCCGGGTGCTTGAACTGGCGCGAACTGACGTTGACGGCCATGGTCAGGTGCTGGGTCTCTGCCGATTCGCCCCAGCGGGCCAGCTGGGTGCAGGCCTGCACCAGCACCTGGTGGCCAAGCTCCAGGATCAGGCCGGTTTCTTCGGCCAGCGGAATGAAGGCGGCCGGCGACACCAGGCCGCGCTGCGGATGGCGCCAGCGCACCAAGGCCTCTACGCCGGTCATGCGGCCCTGCGCGTTGTGCTGGGTCTGGTAGTGCAGGAACAGCTCGCCCAGAGCTACAGCCAGGCGCAGATCGGCCTCTAGCGCGGCGCGGGCGGTGACCTCGGCCTGCAGCTGCGGATCGAAGAAGCCCAGGGTATTGCGCCCTGCGCCCTTGGCCTGGTACATGGCGATGTCGGCCTGCTTGAGCAGCTCGCTCACGGTCTCGGGCTGGCGGCAGAACGGCGCGATGCCGATGCTGGAGGTGCTGAGGTGTTCCTTGCCGTCCAGCTGGTAGGGCGCGCTCAGCGCCGCCAATATTTTTTCGCCGATGTTCTTGGCGCAGGTGCCGGCGGCCTGCGGGTTCGGGCCCAGGTCTTCCAGCATCACGACGAACTCGTCGCCGCCGAGCCGGGCTACGGTGTCGGCGCCGCGCACGCAGGCGCTGAGGCGCAGAGCCACCTGTTGCAGCAGCAGATCGCCCTTGTCGTGGCCCAGGGTGTCGTTCAAGGTTTTGAAGTTGTCCAGGTCGATGAACAGCAGCGCCCCGCCCTGGCCGCTGCGCGCGCTGCTGGCCAGCGCATGCTGTAGCCGGTCCATCAGCAACTGGCGGTTCGGCAGCTGGGTCAAAGGGTCGTAGAAGGCCAGCTTTTGCACTTCGCGTTCAGCGGCCTTGCGCTGGGTGATGTCGGTGTTCACCGCCATGATGGAATATGGCTGGTTGTCGGCGTCGCGCACCAGGGTCCAGCGGGCCTCGACCACCATGCTGTTGCCGTCCTGGCGGTTCTGGGTGATCTCGCCATTCCATTCGCCATGCGCCAGCACGGCCTGGGTGGCAGCGGCGTAGGCCGCGGGGTTGTCGGTGTACACGTCGTCGACCATGGAGCGGCCCAGCACTTCGGCCGCGCTCCAGCCGTACAGGCGCTCGGCGCTTTTGTTCCAGAACAGCACGCGGTGGTCGATGCTGCGCACCACGATGGCGTCCTGGGCCTTGTCCAGCAGCGAGGCCTGGTGGTGGATGTGGGCGTCGGCCACGCGCTGGGCCGCCTGGGCCCGCAAATGGTCTATGCCAAAAGCAATGTCGTTGGCCAGTTGTTGCAGCAAGGCGACTTCGTCGGAGCCGATCTCCAGGGTTTCGTTGGCCGCCAGGTAAAACAGGCCGAAGCAGCGGCTGGCATTGCGCAGTGGCAGGCAGGCGACGCTGCGCTGGCCTTGGATCGGGTTCAGCGCCAGAAAGCGCTCGAACGCCGGGTCGGTGCGGATGTCGGGCACGATGACCGCTTCGCCGGAGCGCACCGCCCGCCCGGCCGGGCCCTGGCCATAGGGCGAGTCGACCGACCAGGACAGGGGCCAGGCCTTGGCGATCAGGGGCATGGCGCCGGCCGACGCGACCTGCAGGATGGATTGGCCCGCATCGTCCTGCGCAAAGCCGACCCAGGCCAGGCGGTAGCCGCCGATCTCCACCGTCATGCGGCAGATATCGTCGAGCAAGGCCGGTTCGCTGGTGGCGCGTATCAAAGCCTCGTTGCAGGCGCTCAGCATGCGCTGGGCCCGGCTCAGGCGGGCCAGGTCGCGCTCGGCGCGCAGCCGCTGGGTGACATCGTGGACCATCACCAGGCGCGCGGTTTCGCCGTTGAACTGGATGCTGCGGGTTGACATTTCCACATCGATCACGCTGCCGTCTTTGGTCAGGTGGCGGCGCGGCAGGGCGCGCAGGTTGTCGTCTTGCGCGGCGGCCTCGGCCAGCGGGTCGGGGCTGTCCGGCTGCACCGCGCAGCTGGTCAGCGCCAGAAATTCGTCCTGGGTGTAGCCGTAGTGGGCGATGGCGGCGGCGTTGACTGCCAGGATGCGCCGGCTGTGCTGCTCGCGCACCCACATCGGCTGGGGGTTGTTGTCAAACAGCTGGCGGTATTGCTGCTCGGAAGCCTGAAGCTGCAGCAAACGCTGTACCTGCGCGGCCAGGCTGGCCAGCGCGGCGGTCTGGGCCGGGTCGAGCTGGCGGGGCTGCGCGTCCATCACCCACAGCACGGCGACGCAGCCCTGGCCGGCGTCGTAGACCGGCGCAGCCGCGCAGAAGCGGATGCTGTCGCCGTCCAGCGGACCCAGAATTTGGGCCTGCGGCGAGGTGGTGATTTGCGCGCTCAGCGCCTGCAGCATGCCCAGGTTCAACGCGTCTGTGCCCACCTGCGCGGCAAGGCGGTGCTGACCGCCTTCTACCAGCGTCAAGGCCGCCAGCGGGCTGCGGCAAAGCTGCGCCGCCAGCTGGGTCAGCTGCTCAAAAGGGGGGACTGTGCGGGCGTCGTTGGTGGGCATGAGAGTGGCTGCAGCCGCCCATTGCAGAGGGGGCCGTCGCTAAGGGGTATCCAGTGGTGCAGGCGAAAGTCTGCATCGGATCGTAAGCGAAAGTAAAGTTGCCGCGCGCTCCCACCCTTTTCGGCCGCTGGTGCGGCCCCGCATTCGGCTCCACTCAGACTGGTGTCAGCCCTCTATCGATTCGTGGCTGTCGGCGCTGCCCAGGCGCCAGTAGCCGGCGGCCTTGATCCACTGCGAGGGCTGGCCGCGCTCTACCAGCAGGCTGCGCGCCGCCTTGGCGGCGGTTGATTCGCAGGCCACCCAGGCGAAGACGTCGCCGGCGGGCAGCGCCAGCGTCTGCAGTTTTTCGAGCAGCTGGCTGCCGTGGGTGCGGCCCTGGCGGTGGGCCCAGACCACGGTCAGATCGGCGGCGGTGGTGAACTGCAGCTCGTCGTCCGGCCCGTCCACCTCGGCCAGCACCACCACTGGAGCGCCGGCGGGCAGCTCCAGCAGGCGCCGGCTGATGGCGGGCAGCGCGGTGTCGTCGCCGACCAGCAGGTGGCCGTCAAAGTCCACCGGGATCAGCAGCGAGCCGCGCGGGCCGGCCACGCCTATGCGCTGGCCTACCTGGGCCTGCAGTGCCCAGGCGGTGGCCGGGCCGGCGTCGTGCAGCGCGAAGTCGATGTCCAGCGTCAGCGCCTGGGCGTCATAGTTCAGCGGCGTGTAGTCGCGCATGGTCGGGCGTGGGCCGTCTTCGCTGGGGCGCACCAGTTCACCGGTGGCCGGGTCGGGAAAAATCAGTTTCACGTGGTCGCCGAAGCCGGGGCTGTGGAAGCCCTGCAGGTCGGCCCCGCCCAGCGTGATGCGCAGCATGTGGGCGCTGGTTTTCTGGATGCGCACGACGTCGAGCACGCGAAAACGCAGCTCGTGGCGTACGCGTTGCATCGCGCGGTCGGGGGTGGTGGCGGAGGTTGTCGTCATAGGTCAGATCCGTTCAATACTTTGGGTGGTTTGGTCCAGCAATTGGGCAAATGCATGGGCTTGTTCATCGCTGAGTGGGGAGGCCAGCCGCATGCGTACGGCCATTTTGAAATTCTCGATCGCGCGGACCACCTGCGGTGGGCGGCCCGGGCTGCCTGCGCCGGCGTCTTGCATGCGCGCCAGCATGGCGTCGGCCGCGGCGCGGTTGTCGGCCAGAAAAGCCTGGCCGGTGTCGGTGATGGTGTAGAGCTTGCGCCCGCCGCCGCTCTCGTCCATGGTGGTGTAGCCCAGCTCTTCCAGCAGAGTCAATGTGGGGTAGATCACACCCGGGCTGGGGCTGTAGCTGCCGCCCAGGCGGTCGCCGATTTCCTTGATCAACTCGTAGCCGTGGCGTGGTTTGTCGGCAATCAGCTGCAGCAGCACCAGGCGCAGGCCGCCATGGCCAAACACCCGCCCGCCGCCACCGCTGCCGTGGCGACCACCGCCGCGGCCGCCGCGTTCCATGCCTTCTTCAAAATGTCGCATAGTCTTCTCGATATCATTTAGATGTCATTACGATATATCTAAATTAAATCGAAAGTAAGTCTAAAACAAAATAACCCTGCAGCGTCCTGGGGACATTGCAGGGTTATTTACTTGGAAAATACTATGCTTTTTGTAGCTGCTTACGCCAGTGGAATATGCGCTAGAGGCCGATTTGGCTTGAAAAATCAGGCTGCAATCGAGCGGTGTTGGGCCAGCAGCTTGCCAACCGTGGCCTTGCTGCAGCGCTGCAAGTCCATCAGCAGCGCGCTGTGCGGTGCCGCCACGCCCCAGCGCTGGCGCAGGTCGTGCTGGATCTGGCCCAGCAGATGGGCAGCCATTTCGGCATCGGCCAGGGCTCGGTGGGCCTGGCCGGTGCGTGGCAGGCGGTGGTAGTCGACCAGCGAGCCCAGTTTGTGGTTCGGTGCCTGCGGGTACAGGCGGCGCGCCAACAACAGGGTGCACACAAACGGCTGGGCCGCGGGCAGGGCTATGCGTGCCAGCTCGGCCTGCCAGAACTTGCGGTCGAAGGCGGCGTTGTGCGCTACCAGAGGCGTGTCGCCGACAAAGCGGCTGGCCTCGCCCATCACCTGGGCGGCAGTCGGTGCGTCGGCCAACATGGCGTTGGTGATGCCGGTCAGCTGGGTGATGAAGCTGGGGATGCGCACGCCGGCGTTCATCAGGCTCTGGTAGCGGTCCACCACCCTGCCCTGCTCCAGCATCACGATGGCGACCTCGGTGGCGCGGTCGCCCTGGCCAGGCGAGATGCCGGTGGTTTCGAAGTCGATGACGGCTAATCGGGTCATGCGTCCTACCCTGGCAACACCGCCCACAGCGGCACGGCTTCCACGCCATCGGCCATGCGGTACCGGTGCTGGCCCGGATACACCACGTAGAGCGCGTCCAGCTTCAGGTCGCGCTGGGCGATGCGCATCGACAGGGTGACTTTGGGCGCGTCGGCGCGCTGGAATTCCACGCCGATGCGCTGCGTACCTTTCAGCATCAGCAGATCCAGCCGGGCGCCCGCGTGGGTGGCCCAGTACCAGGCGCTGTCGGGCCGGGCGATGCGCAGCACCTGCTCCAGTGCAAAACCTTCCCAGCTGGCGCCGCATATGGGGTGCGCCAGCAGCTGCGGCAGGCTGTGCACGCCCATCAGCGCGTGCAACAGGCCGGAGTCGCGCAGGTACAGCTTGGGGGCTTTGACCTGGCGCTTGCCCAGGTCCTCGTACCAGGGCGCGAGCTGGCGCACCATGAAGGTCTGCGTCAGGTGGTCCAGGTAGCGGCGCACCGTGGTTTCGCTGATGCCCAGTGAGCGCGCCAGCGGTGCGGAGTTCCAGGTCTGGCCATGGGTATGGGCCAGCATCTGCCAGAAGCGCAGCATTTGCGGCGCGGGCACGTTCATGCCCAGCTGCGGCAGGTCGCTGTACAAAAAGCGCTGCATGGCGGCATCGCGCCAGGTGGCGCTCACGCTGTCGGAGGCTTCCAGGAAAGCATCGGGAAAACCACCGCGCAGCCAGAGCCGGTTGGCGGCATCGCTGTCGGCGCCCACCTCGTCGAGGTTGAAGCCGGTGACTTCCAGCGTGACCGCGCGGCCCAGCAGCGACTCGGTCTTGTGCATGGCGCTGGGGCTGGCGCTGCCCAGCAGCAGGTACTGGCCTTTGCGGTGGATGTGGCTGGGCCGGTCTATCAGTACGCGCAGCACTTCGTTCAGCTCGGGCATGTGCTGCACCTCGTCGATCACCACCAGGCCATCCAGATGCTCCAGCGCGGCCATGGGTTCAGCCAGGCGGCGGCGCGAAGCCGCATTTTCCAGGTCGAAGTAGTTCGGCGATTCGGTCGAAATGAAGTCCCGCGCCAAGGTGGTTTTGCCCACCTGCCGGGGCCCCACCAGCTCCACCGCACGGAAGGATTTGAGCAGCTGGCGTAGGCGGTTTTGGAGGTCGGAACGGTTAACCATGGGCGCGCGATTGTAGATTCAGTTTTTGCGCAATCTGAATCTGGCATACAGGATATTCAAGTAAATGTTTGCATACTGCTTGAAAATCGAATTGATCATATTGGAATTTCTAGGTATTTGAATTCCCGGCTTTCTGTAGATGACCGTGGTTTTCATGGCCACTGGTACCGTCCACAACCGTTTGCGCTGCGCCCGCAAGCGCATGGCGGACAGCCGTTGCAGGTCTAGGCCCTGCCGGCCTCTGACCTCTGGATCGTGCGCGACGACCACCAATGTGCAAAGACCGGCATTCCGGGCCTGGCGGCGGTGCACTGAGGGCCTTCAAAGCGACTCCGGGTTTTTACTGACCCCAAAACTAGAGCTCCTACAATATATTTGCTTTGCAAACAAACAAATCAAAGGCGCGTCCAATTGGCTTGTCTGTAGCACCTCTAAAACCTCAAAAACAGGAGACAACGCAATGAATTGGCGTGTAATGAAAACGGCTGCCGCAGCAGCCTTGGCACTGGGCTGCGCTACCGCCGGTGCGCAGACAGTCGAAGTGATGCACTGGTGGACTTCGGGCGGCGAAGGTGCGGCCGTGGGCGTGCTGAAGAAGGATCTGGAGACGCGCGGCGTCAAATGGGTGGACATGGCGGTAGCTGGCGGCGGTGGCGAAGCCGCCATGACCGCCCTGCGCGCCCGTGCCGTGGCCGGCAACCCACCCACTGCCGCCCAACTGCTGGGCATGGCGGTGACCGACTGGGGCAACGAAGGCTTTCTGGGCGACCTGAACGATGTGGCTACCAAAGAAGGCTGGGACAAGGTCGTGCCGCCCGCGCTGCAGCGCTTTGCCAAGTTCGACGGCAAATGGGTGGCCGTGCCGGTGAACATCCACCGCCCGCACTGGCTGTGGATGAACGCCAAGATCTTCAACGACAACGGCCTGAAGCCGCCAACCACCTGGGACGAATTCAATGCCGTGGCCGACAAGCTCAAGGCCAAGGGCATCACCCCGGTGGCCATGGGCGGCCAGCCCTGGCAGGAAGCCACGGCCTGGGAAGGCATCGTGCTCGGTATGGGCGGACCTGACTTCTACCGCAAAGCCGTGATCGAGGCCGACCCGGCCTCGCTGAAATCGGCCACCATGGTCAAGGTCTTCGACCAGATGCGCAAGATCCGCGGCTATGTGGACCGCAACTTTGCGGGCCGCGACTGGAACCTGGCGACCTCCATGGTCATCAAGGGCGAAGCCGGCATGCAGCTGATGGGCGACTGGGCCAAGGGCGAGGTGATCAGCGCCAAGCTCACGCCAGGCAAGGAAATCCTGTGCGCGGTAGCGCCCGGCACCCAGGGCTCTTATCTGTTCAACACCGACTTCTTCGCCATGTTCAAGGTGGGCGCAGACCGCCGGCCGGCCCAACTGACCATGGCCTCGGCGGTGATGAATCCGTCGTTCCAGGAGGCATTTAATCTGGCCAAGGGCTCGATTCCGGCGCGCAGCGATGTCTCCGGCGACAAGTTCGATGAATGCGGCAAGAAGTCCATCGCCGATCTGAAGACCGCCACCGCCGCCAGCCATGTGTACGGCTCGTTGGCGCACGGCCATGCCCAGCCGGCCGCCATCCAGCGCGCCTATCTGGACGTGATCACCAAGCACTTCAACTCCGACATGGGCTCCAAGGCGGCGACCGAGGCCCTGGCCCAGGCCGTGCTGGCCGCCAAGTAACTGGTAACGCTCCGCCAAGCCAGCCTGCGGGCCGGCTTGGTGGCCCATACCACCCACATCCCACGCCATGCCAATCGTTTCACGGTGGTTCAACCACCATATGTCCAAGCTGGCGCTCGCGCCCAGCCTGATCCTCATCACCGTGGGTGTGTACGGCTTCATCGCCTTCACCACCGTGCTGTCGTTCACCGGCTCGAAGATGCTGCCCAGCCTGTCGAGCTTTGTCGGTCTGCTGCAGTACCAGCGGCTGTGGGCCACGCCGCGCTGGTCGGTGGCGGTGGAAAACTTCGCCGTCTTCAGCCTTTTGTACATCGGCCTGACCACCGTGATCGGGCTGGGCCTGGCCATTCTGCTGGACCAGAAAGTCCGCGCCGAAGGCCTGCTGCGCTCCATTTACCTGTACCCGATGTCGATCTCCTTCATCGTCACCGGTGTGGCCTGGCAATGGCTGATGGCGCCGGACCTGGGGTTGGAGAAAGCCTTCCACACCTGGGGCTGGACCTCGTTCCGCTTTGACTGGATCAAGGACGACCAGATGGCTATCTACTGCGTTGTGATCGCCGGCGTCTGGCAGGCGGCGGGTTTCGTCATGGCCTTGTTCCTGGCCGCCTTGCGCGGCATCAACAGTGAAATCATTTCTGCGGCGCGCATCGACGGGGCGGGCGGCTTCCAGATCTACCGCCATGTGGTGATTCCCGCGCTGCGCCCGGCCATGCTGACGGCACTGGTGCTGCAGGCCCACCTGGCCATCAAGTCCTACGACCTGGTGATTGCCCTGACACGCGGCGGCCCCGGCTATTCCACCGAGCTGCCCTCCACCTTCATGTACGGCTTCACCTTTACCCGCAACGAAATGGCGCTGGGTTCGGCCAGCGCGGTGGTGATGCTGTGCACGCTGGCGGCCGTCATCGTCCCCTATCTCTATTCCGAGCTCAAAAATGAACAGCGCCACTGAGTCCCGCAGGGCCATTGCCCTGTCGTCGGTCGAGAGCCGGCCGTTCTTCTTCACCGCCCGTCTGGGCCGCATCGCGCTGTATGCGGTACTCGTGCTGGCAGCGCTGGCCTTTCTGGTGCCGCTGCTGGCCATGGTGTTCACCTCGCTGAAAAGCATGCCCGAAATCACCGGCCTGCCGCCCTACCAGAGCAGCACCATCCTCAGCCCGCCGCAGTCGCCCTCGCTGGATGCCTGGGGCCTGGCCTGGTCCAGCGCCTGTATCGCGGTCAGCTGCGAAGGGCTGAAGGGCTACTTCTGGAACTCGCTGGTGCTGTGCTTCTTCAGCGTGCTGATCTCGGTCAGCCTGGGCGCCATCAACGGCTATGCGCTGACCAAGTGGCGCTTCAAGCACGACAACCTGGTGTTCGCGCTGTTCCTGTTCAGTTGCTTCGTGCCGTTCCAGATCGTGCTGATCCCGGTGGCGCGGATACTGGGCCTGGTGGGACTGTCGGGCACCATGACCGGCCTGGTGGCAGTGCATGTGCTGTACGGCATTGCGTTCACCACTTTGTTCTTCCGCAACTTCTACGTGGCGATACCGGACGAGCTGGTCAAGGCCGCGCGCATCGACGGCGCGGGCTTCTGGGCGATCTTCTTCTTTGTGATTGTGCCGATCTCGGGGCCGATCGCTGTGGTGTCGGTGATCTGGCAGTTCACTTCGATCTGGAACGACTTTCTGTTCGGCGCCTCGTTCTCCGGCCCCGATTCGCGCCCGCTGATGGTCGCCCTGAACAACCTCGTCAACACCAGCACCGGCACCAAGGCCTACAACGTGGACATGGCCGCCGCCATGATCGCCGCGCTGCCGACCATGCTGGTCTACATCGCCGCTGGCAAATTTTTCGTGCGCGGCCTGATGGCCGGTGCGGTGAAAGGATAAATACCCATGACCTCCCTGAAGATAGACAACCTTACCAAGCAGTTCGGCAACGTCAACATCCTGTCCAGCATCAATATTTCCATTGATGACGGCGACTTTCTGGTGCTGGTCGGGCCGTCCGGCTGCGGCAAGTCCACCCTGCTCAACATCGTGGCGGGCCTGGAGCCGCTGAGCGGCGGCAGCATCACCGTCGATGGCCGTTCGATCCAAAACCTGGAGCCCAAGGAGCGGGATATCGCCATGGTGTTCCAGTCGTACGCGCTGTACCCGTCGATGACGGTCGAGAAGAACATGGCCTTCCCTCTGCGCATGCGCGGCAAGTCGCCGCAGGAACAGACCGCCAAGGTGGCGGAAGTGGCTGAGCTGCTGCAGATCGGCCACCTGCTGAACCGCAAGCCCCAGCAGCTGTCCGGTGGCCAGCGCCAGCGTGTGGCCATGGGCCGGGCCCTGGTGCGCGACCCGAAGATTTTTTTGTTCGATGAACCCTTGTCGAACCTGGACGCCAAGCTGCGCGTAGACATGCGCACCGAGATCAAGCGCCTGCACCAGCGCGTCAAGAAGACCACCATCTACGTGACCCACGACCAGGTGGAAGCCATGACCATGGCCACCCGGATTGCGGTGATGAAGGACGGCAAGGTCCAGCAGTTCGGCACGCCGTCGGACATCTACGACCAGCCGGCCAATACCTTCGTCGCCACCTTCATGGGTTCTCCGTCGATGAATCTGCTGCCGGCCACGGCCCAGCCCAGCGGCGGCGCGCTGCAGCTGCAGATCGATGGCACGGATATCGTGGTGCCGTTGCCGGCCAAGTCCGGCACGGCGGCCCCGGTGCAGGCCGGCCAGAGCCTGTTGTTTGGCCTGCGGCCCGAATGGTTCTTGCGCAGCGATAGCCTGCCGGACAGCCACTTCGGCCTGCGCGCTGCCGTAGATGTGCTGGAGCCTACCGGCCCCGACCTGTATGCCGCGCTGCGCATTGGCCCGCACGAAGTAATGGCCCGTCTCTCGGCCGATGCGCCGGTGGCCGTGGGTGCCGCCGTGGACTTCGGCGTCGACCTGGGCAAAGCCCTGGTTTTTGACCGTGACAGCGGCGTGCGCGTGCACTGAAGCAACGACTACCTTTTCATCCAACCTCTGCCCTCCCATTTATGCCCAAAAAAGAAGACCACCGCCTGCGCATCGGCGTCCTCGGCTGCGGCCCTATCGCCCAAGCCGCCCATTTCGAAAGCTGCACCAAGGCCCGTAATGCCGACCTGTACGCCATCTGCGACGTGGCCGACGACCTGCGCGAACGCATGGCCTGGACCCACAAGCCCGAGAAGAGCTATGGCGACTATGACGCCATGCTGGCCGACCCCGACCTGGACGCCGTCATCATCGCCACCAACGATGCCTTCCACGTGCCGGCATCGCTGAAGGCGCTGGCCGCGGGCAAGCATGTGCTTTCCGAAAAACCCCTGGGCGTCAGCGTCGAAGAAGTCGTGGCGCTGAAGCAGGCGGTGCAGCAAAGCGGCAAGTTCTTGCAGGTCGGCCACATGAAGCGCTTCGACGCGGGCCTGCAGGCGGCCAAGGATTTCATCGACAAGGACATGGGCCAGATGCTGGCCCTCAAAGCCTGGTACTGCGACAACACCCACCGCTATGCGATGACTGATGCGGTACAGCCGCTGATGGTGACCAGCGCCGCGCGCAAAAAGCCGGCCGTAGACCCCAAGGCCGATATGCGCCGCTACCTGATGCTGGCCCACGGCTGCCATCTGATCGACACCGCGCGCTACCTGGGCGGCGAGATCGTGTCCGTGCAGGCGCGCCTGTCCGAGCGCTTCGGTGCCCGCTGCTGGTTTGTGGACACCGAATTCTCCAATGGCACGCTGGGCCACCTGGACCTGACGGTGGCCGTGCGCATGGACTGGCACGAGGGCTTCCAGATCTATGGCGAGAACGGCAGCGTGCTGGCCAAGACCTACAACCCCTGGTACTACAAGAGCAGCGACGTGGAGATCTTCCACGAGAAAGACGCCACCACCCGCCGCCCGCTGGGCGCGGACGGCCACTTCTACCGCCGCCAGGTCGAAGCTTTTGCCGATGTGGTCCTGCACAACGCGCCTATGACCGGCGCGAATGTGGACGACGGCATTGCCTCGGTACGCGCCATGGTGGCCATCGCCCGCAGCGCCGAAAGTGGCAAACCCGTGGCCCTGGCCGATGTGGAAGGTGGCCTGTAATGCGCCTGGGCATCTTCTCCAAAACCTTTGACGGCAAAACGCCGGACAGTGTGCTGCAGGCCGTGGCCCAAGCCGGCTTTAGCGCGGCGCAGTACAACATGGCTTGCTCGGGCCTGGCGGCCATGCCCGAGCACATCACGCCTGACACCGCGCAGGCCGTGGCCCATGCGGCGAGTGACAGCGGCATTGAAATCACCGCCGTATCCGGCACCTACAACATGGTGCACCCCGACCTGCGTGTGCGCGAAGCCGGCCACGCGCGGCTGGAAGCATTGGCCCAGGCCTGCGCCGGCATGGGCACCCAGCTGATCACGCTGTGCACCGGCACCCGCGATGCGGAAGACCAGTGGCGTGAACACCCCGACAACACCACGCCCGCAGCCTGGCGCGACCTGCTGCAGTCCATGGAAACTGCGATTGCGATTGCCGACAAATACCAGGTCTACCTGGGCATAGAGCCCGAGCTGGCCAACGTGGTGAATTCGGCCCAGCGCGCGCGCCAGCTGATCGACGAACTGGGCAGCCTGCGCCTGCGCATCGTGCTGGACCCGGCCAATCTGTTCGAGGTAGCCACACTGCAAGAGCAACGCAACACGGTCGCCCAGTCTATCGACCTGCTGGCCGACCGCATCGCCATGGGCCACGCCAAAGACCGCCACGCCGATGGCCGCTTTGCTACTGCGGGCCAGGGCGTGCTGGACTACCCGCACTACCTGGCGCAGCTCAAAGCCGCGGGCTTTGACGGGCCTTTGATCACCCATGGTCTGGCAGCCGCTGAAGCCCCGGGCGTGGCACGCTTTCTGCGCAGCAACTGCGACGCGGTGGGCATACAGGTGCAGCCATGAAATTCGACCGCCTGGAACGGCGCAGGCTGCAGCGCTCCGGCCTGCCGCTGGCCTTTTTCGATGCGCAACAGGGCAGGATACCGGTGGTGTTCCAACACGGCCTGTGCGGCAGTGCGCAGCAGACCGCCGAAGCCTTCCCCGACGACGCCGAGCTGCGCTTGCTGAGCTTGGAATGCCGCGGCCACGGCCAATCGCCCACCGGCCCGGTGGAAGCGCTGTCGATCGCTCAGTTCAGCGACGATGTGATTGCGCTGATCGAATCAGAAAAGCTGGAGCGGGTTGTGCTGGGCGGCATCTCCATGGGTGCGGCCATCGCGCTGCGCATTGCGGTGAAGCGGCCCGAACTGGTGGGCGCGCTGGTGCTCGTGCGCCCCGCTTGGGTCACCGAATCGGCGCCCGCCAATATGCAGCCCAATGCCGAGGTGGGTACGCTGCTGGCCCAGTTCAGCCCTGAGCGCGCCCGGGAATGCTTTGAGCAAAGTGCCACGGCCAAAAAATTGGCGGCCAGCGCCCCGGACAACCTGGCCACGCTGCGCGGCTTCTTCAACCGCCAACCGCAAGCCGACACCTCCGCGCTGCTGCGGCGCATATCTGCCGACGGCCCGGGCGTAGGCCCGGACGATGTGCGCGCCATCCGCGTGCCAGCCCTGGTGCTCGGCCACGAGGGCGACGCCATCCACCCGCTGGCGCATGCGCGCAGCCTGGCACAGCTGCTGCCTCGGGCACAACTGGGCACCATCACCCCCAAATCCGTCAGCCGCGAGGCTTACGTCCACGACCTGCACGCCGCGCTGCGGCAATTCATCCAAAGTCTTCCATCATGAGCACCACCGTAAGCACACATCTTCCTACCTGGTTCACCCAGCTGCCCACCGACCGCCTGATCGCCGAGTTCTCCGTCTGGTCGGCCGACCTGCTGCGCATAGGGCACGACCTGGACCGCATCCAGCCCTATGCCGACCTGTTGCACATCGACGTGGCCGATGGGCATTTCGCACCCGCGTTCCTGTTCTTCCCTGATCTGCTGGCCCGCGTCTGCGCTGCCAGCCCGGTGCCAGCCCACGTGCACCTGATGGTGTCGGACGAGATACTGGCTGCGCAGATCGACCAGTTTGCCGATGCGGGCGCCAAGGTCATCACCGTCCATGCCGAATGCGCCAGCGTGGCTACCGGCGCGCTGGACCACATCAAGCGCCGTGGCCTGCTGGCCGGGCTGGTGCTGAAGGTGGAAACACCGGTCGCCGTGCTGGCGCCCTACCTGAAAGACATCCATTTCCTGACTCTGCTGGGCACGTCCATAGGCGTCAAGGGCAAAGGCCTGCATGACGACGCGCTGGACCGGCTGCAGGAGGCCCGCGCCCTGGTGCGCGATGCCCAGCTGGACCACCGCATCATCGTGGTGGCCGACGGCGGCATCCGCCATGAAACCGTACCCAAGCTGCGCGCGGCGGGTGCCGAGGCCGTAGTGCTGGGTTCGCTGGCCTTTGGCGACGCCGATCTGGCCGCCCGCATGGAATGGCTGGCCGCGCAATGAAGCCTATGGGCGGAAATGGATGGGCGGTCGGCGTAGACCTGGGGGGCACCCAGGTACGTGCCGCATTGGTGGATGCCAGCGGCCAGGTGCTGGCCCGTGCGGCAGCCCGTACCGATGCCGTTGGCGGGCCAGGCGCAGTGCTGCAGCAGATACAGCAACTGGTTGCGGAGACTACGCAGGGCATTGCGCCCAGTGTATTGGGCGGGGTGGGGGTCAGCGCGCCCGGCCCGCTGGATGGCGAGGCCGGTGTGATTCTGGGCATACCCACCTTGAGCGGCTGGGTCAATGTGCCCATCGTCGCCTGGCTGCAGGAGGCCCTGGCCCTGCCCGTCAGGCTGGAGAACGACGGGGTGGCGGCGGCCATCGGCGAATGGCGCTTCGGCGCCGGCCGGGGCCTGAGCGACTTTGTGTACGTCACGGTCAGCACGGGTATCGGCGGCGGCGTGATTGCCGATGGCCGGGTGCTGCGCGGCCGGGGCCGGCTGGCCGGGCACATAGGCCATATGACCATAGACCCGCAGGCAGAAGTCTGCAGCTGCGGTAACCCGGGCTGCTGGGAAGCCCTGGCCTCCGGTACGGCATTGGGGCAGTATGCGCGCCAGCAGGCTGCGCTGGCACCTACCAGCCACTTGGCGGCCTTTGGTGCGGCGCTGGATGCCAAGCAGGTGGTGGCCTCTGCCCGCGCCGGCGATGCGCTGGCCCTGGAGCTGCTGGAACGCGAAGCGCGCCTGCTGGGCATTGGCATCGTGAACCTATTGCATTTGTACAGCCCGGAGCTGGTGGTGGTCGGTGGCGGTGTTTCGCAGGGGTTTGACCTGCTGCACCCTGGCATCGCCCAGCACGTGGCGCGCCGGGCCTTGCCACCGTTTCGCGGCACACCGGTAGTCGCCGCGCAGCTGGGGCAGAACTCGGGCCTGGTGGGGGCCGCGTCCTTGATCCTGCTGCCGGGATAGGCGGGTGGAGGCGGCTGCATAATTTGGCGGTCCATCCACTGCAGAAATCCACCACCCGCCCATGTCCATGCCCAGTGCCGTCAGGCATATCAACGAAGCCCGCATCCTGGATTCCCTGTACCGCAATGGCGCGACCACCCGTGCCGACCTGGCGCGCGAACTTGGCTTGATGCGCTCGACGGTGGGCAACCTGATTGCGAACCTGGGTGAGCAAGGGCTGGTACTGGAACGCGAAGTTTCCGGCTCCACGCCGGGCGCGCGCGCGGGTCGCCCGGGGCAGCTGGTGCAGCTGAATCCGGCACATTCGACCTTTGTGGGGGTGGATATGGGGGTGGGCCATTTGTCCGTGGCGGCGGTCGACCTCATGGGCCACTGCTTCATGAGCCAGTCGGTTCCTTTTGAGTCCCCCTTTGGCGACGTAGACCATGCGGTGGATGCGGCCGCCCAGATGGTGCAAGCCTTTATCCGGAAAATTCCGCCAGCCCAGCCTTTGCGCGGTATCTGCGTGGTGGTGCCGGGTCTGATCGACAGGTCCGGCATCGTCTTGCGGGCACCGGTGCTGGGCTGGAACGCGGTTCCCATCCAGGCATTGCTGAGTGCAAAACTGCAATGGAACGGCGTATTTACCTCGGAAAACGACGCCAATGCATTTGCCGCTGCGGAGCTGTACAGCCGAACGCCGTCGGCCAGCAGCGAGGCCTTGTTCGTCTACCTGGACGCCGGGATTGGTGGCGGCCTGGTTGCGCAGGGCAAACTGCTGCGCGGCCAACGGGGTTACGCCGGCGAAATCGGGCACATCCACCTGGGCGAAGAGGGGTTTGACCCCGCAACCGCGGTGCAGGGCTCTTTTGAAAGCTATGTGGGCCGCAACGCCGTGATGGCCCGCTTCAAGCACCATGGTGGCGTGGGCGCCAGTCTGGCGGATCTTGTGGCGGCGCTGGAAGCGCAAGTTCCAGCGGCGCTGCGCACGATCACGGAGTGGGCGTGGTGGCTGGGCCGTGGCATGGCTTCCTTGATCAGTGTTTTCGACCCCGGGCGCATCGTGCTCGGCGGGCCGGTGGCGGTGCTGTACCTGCAGGTGCAAACCGAGGTGCTGGACTCGATCGCCAAGCACCTGGTGCAGCCGTTCAGCCTGCCCAGTATCGAGGTGTCCAGTCTGGGGCCGGATGCCTGCGCCATCGGGGCCGCCATGACCTTGCACCACGACCTGCTCTCCATCGACGAGCAGCTAGTCTACGGATCCAGCAAGTAGCCCTGGCAGGGCCCGCACTTCAACGCCGCCGAAGAATCTGCGTCCGCGGCAGTGAAAACGCTATTTGCTGTCAGGGGCCGACCGTGAATCGGCCACATCGGTGGTGGGATCTTCGTAAGCTTGGATCGGGTTTGTTCCTTCCTTCTCCAGGGGTTCTCATGCGTCTCAAGATTTTCACAGCCCTCACCTCTGCGCGGTGCCTAGGATGCTGAGCGGTATTGCGGCACCGGTGGCCGATCTGCTGCCCGACTTGGTGGCGCTGCGGCGCGACCTGCATACCCATCCTGAGCTGGCCTTCGCCGAATGCCGTACTGCCGGCATCGTGGCGCAAAGCCTGCGCCTGCTTGGCCTGGAGGTGCACGAAGGCCTGGGCGGCACCGGCGTGGTCGGCACTTTGCGCTGCGGCGAGGGTGGCCGCAGCGTAGGCCTGCGCGCCGACATGGATGCGCTGCCTATGGCCGAGCTGGGCCGTACCGCCTATGCGAGCCGCACGCCAGGCGTGCACCATGGCTGCGGCCACGACGGCCACACCAGCATGCTGATCGGCGCGGCGCGGCAGCTGGCCCGTACGAAGCGGTTTGTCGGCACAGTGCACTTCATCTTCCAGCCGGCCGAAGAAGGCAAGGGCGGTGCGCGCGCGATGGTCAACGACGGCCTGTTCGAGCGCTTCCCCTGCGACAGCGTCTACGCGCTGCACAACTGGCCCGACCTGCCGCTGGGCCAGGCGCAGACCCGGCCCGGGCCCATCATGGCGGCGGCCGACCGCTTCGACATCGTGCTGCGCGGCCGCGGTGGCCATGCCGCCCAGCCGCAGCACACGCCGGACGCCATCCTCGCGGCCAGCCTGCTGGTGACACAGCTCAACACCATCGTCTCACGCCGCATCGATCCCGGCGAATCGGCCGTGCTGTCAGTCACGCGCATCGAGGGCGGCCACAGCCACAACGTGCTGCCGGCCGAGGTGGCCATCACCGGCACCGTGCGTAGTTTCGACCCCGCCACGCAGGACCGCATCGAAGCCGCGCTGCGCGCCTGCGTCGACGGCGTGGCGCTGGCCAACGGCGTACAGGCTGAGCTGAACTACCTGCGCTACTACCCCGCAACCATTAACACCGCAGCCGAAGCCGCGCTGGCGCTCGACGCGGCCACGGCGATAGGCCTGCAGGCGGCTGTGGCGCCGCGCGCGGCCTTTACCTCGGAAGACTTCGCCTTCATGCTGCAGCGCAACCCGGGCGCCTACCTGTGGCTGGGCCAGGGCCGTGCCAACCCCGGGCCCGACGGCGAGCGTGCACTGCACCACCCCTGCTACGACTTCAACGATGACGCGCTGCCGCTGGGCGTGCGCTGGTTCTGCGAGGTGGCGGAGCGTGCGCTGGCGGCGTGAGACAGGGCGCCAATATTTTTGAATGAAATCGGCCTCTGGCGCTTATTCAATAAGCGCAGAGTGCTATGTTTTTAGTAGTTTTTCTGGATCGAGGCCTGCTGCATCGACTACGTGTCAGGCTGGCCCAAGAACCCGACGTTCGCTGCGTTCAAGTCGCCCGGGTCGTGTTGATCAGCTTCCCCGAACCACACCCATCAAAAATGCCGGCCCCCGTCTGGATTGACAAAGAAACTGCTTGGGTTCCGCTGCGATATGGCATCTCCTGAAAGGGGGATAAACCTAGACTCATTCCATCTCAACGCAGCGGGCCAACCCATGGAATTCAAACCAAAATTCATCAGCTTCGATTGCTACGGCACACTCATCAACTTCGAGATGGGTCCGACGGCAAAAGTCCTGTTCAAGGACCGTGTGCCGGCCGACCGGATGCCGGCGTTCCTGGACAGTTTCCGGGCCTATCGCCTCGACGAGGTACTGGGCGACTGGAAGCCCTTTTTCGATGTGGTGGAGAACTCCATCCAGCGTGCCTGCAAGGCGCATGGCATCGCATGCCTGGCATCGGATGCGGTCGCTCTGTACGACGCAGTGCCCACCTGGCAGCCACACCCGAACGTGGTCGAGGTGCTGGAGGCGATCGCGCCGCATGTGCCGCTGGTGATTCTGTCGAACTCGATGGTCGACCTCATCCCCCACAGCGTCGCGCACCTCAAGGCCCCTTTCCACGCTGTCTACACCGCCGAGGAAGCGCGCACTTACAAGCCGCGCATGCAGGCCTTTGAATACATGTTCGACCAGCTCGGCTGCGGGCCCGATCAGATGATGCATGTCTCGTCGAGCTTCCGGTATGACCTGATGACGGCGTCAGACCTGGGCTTTATGGCCAAGGCTTTCATCGACCGTGGCCACGAGCCCACCTCGGGCGAATACGGCGTGAACCGCTTGAGCGACGTGCGCCAGCTTCCTGCACTGCTAGGACTCTGATGCCCGGCCTGAAATCCCGGCCCGGGGTCCAGGGGGTGATGCATGCTGGGCGCCCCACCGATGCCGCGGCGCTGAGCACGGCAGCGCCCGACCTGGCGCCGGACGAGGTGCAGGCGCTGGTGGCACGCCTCTACGGCATCGACGGCAGCGTGCACCCGCTGGCCGGCGAGCGCGACCAGAATTGCGCCGTGGAGACCGCCGACGGCACGCGCTACGTGTTCAAGATCAGCAATCCTTCCGAACCCGAGCCGCTGGTTGATTTCCAGATCGCTGCCCTGGAGCACATCGCCCGCACATCGCCCAGCCAGCCCGTGCCCCGCGTGGTGCGCACGCTGGACGGCGACACGCGCAATACCGTGGTGCTGCCCGACGGCGCCCGCACCACGGTGCGCCTGCTCACCTACCTGGACGGTATCCAGATCCGGGAAACGCCGCGCACCGTTGCGCAGCGCGTGGCGATGGGCAAGGGACTGGCCGAACTGAACCTGGCACTGCAAGGTTTTACGCACCCTGCGGCCACGCACGACCTGCTATGGAATGTGTCGGCCGCACACAGGCTGTCTGTCCAACTCCATAGCCTGGTCGAAGGACCACGCCGTGCATTGGCCCAGTCGTTCATGGCGCGCTTCACTGAGCATGTGCTGCCCCGCCTCGCGTCGTTGCGGGCGCAGGTGATCCACAACGACTACCACCTCTACAACGTGCTGGTCGCGCCGGACGACTCGGCGCGCATCACCGGCATCATCGACTTCGGCGACATGCTGCATGCGCCGCTGGTCGGCGAGGTGGCGACGGCTGCCGCCTTCCACATGGCCGGCAACGCCGACCCCTTTGAGGGGCCCGCGCAATTCGTTAGTGCCTACCAGGCCGTCCTGCCACTGACCGAGCTCGAGCAGGACATCGTCGCCGACCTCATGGTCACGCGCCACCTCGTCACGGCCTTGATCTCGGAGTGGCGCGCCCTGCGCTACCCCGAAAACCGCGCCTACATCATGCGCCACAACCCCGCGGCCTGGGAGGCGCTGGCACAGCTGGCAGATATCCCCCGCCACGCGGCGCGCGACCGCTTATTGACGCCCACACGAAACGGAGCTTCCCTATGAAAACCACCGCCGACTTCAATATGGTCAACGCCTACATCCCCGGCCGCGCCAACGTCGGGCCCGCCACCGAGGCGATGATCGCGCGGCGCAATGCGCTGCTCGGCCCGGCCTACCGGCTGATGTACGAACACCCGCTGCATATCGTGCGCGGCGATGGCGTGTGGCTGATGGACCCGCAAGGTCGCCGCTACCTTGACGTCTACAACAACGTCACCTCGCTCGGCCACTGCCACCCCGCAGTGACCGAGGCGATCTGCCGCCAGGTGCAGACGCTCGCGACCAATACGCGCTACCTCCACGACACTATCCTGGAGCTGGCCGAGCGCCTGCTCGCCAGCGTGCCCGGAACGGACCTGGCCCACCTGATGCTGACCTGCACCGGCAGCGAGGCCAACGACCTGGCTTATCGCATTGCCAAGGTGCGCACGGGCGGCACGGGCATCATCGTCACCGACACGGCCTACCACGGCATCACCGATGCCGTGTCGCAGTTCTCGCCATCGCTGGGAGCGACCGTTGACCTCGGCCCGCATGTGCGCCTGGTGCCGGCGCCGCGCCTGTACCACGCCGAAGGCGCCGACCTTGGCGAGCGCTTCACGCGCGACGTCGAGGCGGCCATCGCCGACCTGCAGCGGCATGGCATCAAGCCGGCGGCCTTGATCGTCGATTCGCTCTTCACCAGCGACGGCATCCTGCCCGGGCCCACAGGCTTCCTTCAGGGCGCGGTCGAGGCGATCAAACGTGCTGGCGGCCTGTTCATTGCCGACGAGGTGCAGCCCGGCTTCGGCCGCACAGGGGAGCATCTTTGGGGCTTTCAGCGCCATGAT
Source organism: Rhodoferax sp. OV413 (assembly GCF_900104385.1). Taxonomy (GTDB): domain Bacteria; phylum Pseudomonadota; class Gammaproteobacteria; order Burkholderiales; family Burkholderiaceae_C; genus Rhodoferax_B. The sequence goes on from NZ_FNJA01000002.1 coordinate 92,810, forward strand.
CTCGTTCCCGACATCGTCACCATGGGCAAGCCTATGGGCAATGGCCAGCCCATCGCCGGTCTGTTGGCGACCGCCGACGCCCTGGCGGAGTTCGGCAAGCACTCCCGCTACTTCAACACCTTCGCTGGCAACACGGTCTCGTGCGCAGCCGCCCTGGCGGTGCTGGAGACCATAGCGCGGGACCGGCTGGTGCCGCATGCCGCCCAGGTCGGCAAGCTGCTGCGCGATGGCATCGCCGGGCTCGCCGTGAAGCACGAGGCCATCGGTGATGTGCGCGGAGCGGGGCTGTTCGTCGGTGTCGAGCTCGTGTCGGACCGGACGACACGGGCGCCAGACCGTAGCCTCACCAGCCAGGTGGTCAACCTGATGCGCGACAAAGGTGTGCTGCTCAGCGCCTGCGCCCAGGGGCACAACGTGCTCAAGATACGTCCGCCGCTGGTGCTGTCGGCAGAGCAGGCCGGCATTGTCATCGAAGCGTTGGACGCATCGCTCACCGAGGCTTTGCGCAAGTCGCCGGGATCGACCTGATCGATCAGACAGTACGATCACCCCCATGAGAACAGTTTCTCTAGACCGGTTCGACTTCAAGATACTCGTGCATCTCCAGCGTGAGGGGCGCTGCTCGAACGTCGACCTGGCCGATTCAGTGGGCCTCAGCCCCAGCCCGTGTCTGCTGCGCACCAAGCGGCTGCAGGAGATCGGGCTGATCCGTGGCTACGGCGCCGATATCGCGCTGGAAAAGCTGGGCGATCACGTCATCGTGTTCTCGGAGATCACCCTCAGCAGCCACCGACCGCATGATTTCCGCAGATTCGAGGAAGGCGCCGGCAAGCACGAGGAGATCGTCGAGTGCTACAACGTCAGCGGCGGCTACGACTACCTGCTGAAGATCGTGGCGCCCGGCGTCGGTTATTTTCAGGCGCTGATGGAACAGATGCTGGAAGACAATATCGGCATCGAGCGCTTCGCCAGCCGGATTGTGTTGCGCCAGCCGCTGGACCGCCGCGAGTATCCGCTGGGCATCATCGCGACCCAGAAACGGTGGGAGTGAGATGCGCCAATCCGCCAGCTATGGCGGTTGTGCGCGTTCAGCGGACACGGGCGCAACCGGTACGACAATGGGTTATGAATCAAATAAGGCTCTTGCGCATATTCAATAAGCGCATGCAGCTATATATTTAGTAGCAATTGTGCGCCAAGGCACATGGCAGTCAAGCTGGCCCCGAGTTGCTGGTTCGACCGAGGTTTCATCCCTGTGGCAGCCGCGCCGCTAGGTCATGCGGCCTTTTGCGCATCCTGCTGCGCTGCGAACCGCCCAATCCAGTATGGCTCCAGCGGAATCGAGGTGCTGCCCGTGGCCATTAGTTCGGCCATGGTCTCGCCCACGCCGGGGCTGATGGCGAAGCCCTCGCCGTTGAAGCCGAAGGCGTAGTGCAGGCCGGGCAACTTGGCGCTCGGCCCCATCACGGGTTGCCAGTCGGCGGTGTAGCCCTCGATGCCGCTCCACACGCGAATCAGCTGCACGTGTTCGAAAGCGGGTACGAAGCGGCGCAGTTCGCGCAACTGGCGCAGCACGTTGTCGGGTTTCACATAGGCGCGGATGAGGTCGGCATGGGCAGGCCCCTTGAGCCCGCCGCCGAAGACGATGTTGCCGCGCGCAATCTGGCGGAAGTACAGGCCTTCGGTTTCTATGGGCGACGACAGGCCGATGGATGGCCCGAGTGCATAGGGCAGCGGCTCTGTGACACCCATCTGCGGGCCGCGGGCCTCCATAGGCACGCGCTCGCCAAACTGTTCGGCCATGCGGTTAGACCAGGCGCCGCAGGCCACCAGCATCTGCGGCGCGCGAAAGCGCCGGCCATCGGCCGTGTGGGCGACGAAGCCATTGCCGTCGCGTTCGACCTGCAGCACCTCGGCATGCTCGACGATGTTGGCGCCAGCCCGTTGTGCGGCGCGCGCAAAGGCGGGGCCGGCCAGGCGCGGGTTGGCGTGGCCGTCGTGGGGCGACAGCGAACCGCCGACCACGCCGGGTGCGAAGATGCCCCAGCGCTTCTGCAGCTGCGCCGCGCTGAACAGCTCCAGGTCCAGGCCCAGCGGCTTGACGTCGCGCGCGTGCTTCTCGATCACCGCGGCCTGCTTCTCGGTGTAGCAGACGCGCAGATGGCCGTAGGGCACGAATTCCACGTCTTCCCCGAGCAGCTCCTTGATCCGGCCCCAGACGGCGCGTGCCCGGTTGGCCAGCGGCATCTGGTGCAGCTCACGGCCTTGCCGGCGCACGTTGCCGAAGTTGGTGCCACTGGCTTGCCGGCCGACGAGTTCGCGCTCCAGCAGCGTGACAGACTTGCCATGCTGGCGCAGGAAGAGCGCGGTGCTCGTGCCCATCAGGCCGCCGCCCAGCACCAGCACGTCGGTATCGAATGTTGCTGCGCTCATTCCACCGCCTCCAGCGTGTCCATCATCAGCGGCTTCACAGGCGCCTGCGAACGCAGCCGGCCTACCTGCTCTATCGGTATCGCGCAGGCCTGGGCCACGATCTCGGCCGCGGCATGGCCGCAAAAGCGCCCTTGGCAGCGGCCCATGCCGACGCGGCTGAAGGCCTTGGCGCGGTTGACTTCCTGGCTGCCGAGTTCGTTCACGCAGCGGCGCAGTTCGCCCACGGTGACGGCTTCGCAGCGGCAGACCACCGCCTCGTCTGGCAGGGTCGCGGCCTGTGCGTGCGGCCAGGGGAAGGCGCGGGCCAGGCCTACGCGGAAGCGGTCCATCTGCGCCAGGGTGCGGCGCAGCGTGGCCGACTCGTTTTCATACAGGGCGCGACCCTGGGCATGCGCGAGATCGTTCAACGCGGCCAGCGCAGCCAGGCGACCGGCGGCTTCGGCCCCATCGGCGCCGAGGATGCGCGCGCCATCACCTGCAAGGTAGACCGTCGGCGTGCTGCTGCGGCCGTCGGCATCGATGCGCGGCAGCCATTGGCGGCTTACGGGTTCAAAGTCGAATTCGCAGCGGGCCAGGTCGGCCAGCTGGGTTTCAGCGCGCAGGTGCCAGCCCAGGCCCACCGCGTCGCATTCGAAACGCTGCGTGCGGCCTTGCGCATCACGCACCTGCACAGCCTGCACGCCCAGGCGCTCGTCGCCTTCGATCAGCAGCGGCGCCACGCCTTGCAGCACCGGCACGCCGGCACGGCGTAGCCCGCGTATCAGGCCGAGCCCGCGCAGCGCCAGGGTGGGCCGCGCGAGCAGGCCGGTGATGGCGCCCCAGGACTTGGCCGCGGGCGCGGTATCCAGCACTGCCGCCACCTGGGCGCCGGCCTGCTGGTATTGCGAGGCCACCAGGTAGAGCAGCGGGCCGCTGCCCATGAAGACCACGCGCTGGCCGATGGCGCAGGCCTGGGCTTTCAAGGCGATTTGCGACGCGCCCAGGCTGTAGCAGCCGGCACGGTGCCAGCCGGCCACCGGCATCAGCCGGTCGGTGGCGCCGGCGCAGACCAGCAAGGCATCGAAACCCAATGTCTCGGCCTGGCCGGCATGCACCAGGTGCAGGGTTTTTTCGGTGAGGTTCCAGGCCAGGGTGTCGCCGCGGTAGTCGATGTGCGGGCGCAGTGCGTCGAAGTCCTGGTGCAGAGCCTGGGCCTTGCCGGCTTCGCTGCCGTAGAGCTTGGCGTAGGAGCGCTTGAAGCCCTCGGGCTGGCGCCGGTAGATCTGGCCACCGTCGCGCCGGCCTTCGTCCACCACGGTGGGCCGCAGGCCGGCCTGCACCAGGGCTTGGGCGGCGCGTACACCGGCCGGGCCGGTGCCTACCACCACGATGCGCGGCGCGGTGCTCACGCAGCCTCCTGGGCCGTCTGCCGTGCCAGTGACTGCTGCAGGTCGGGCGTGGCCGGCCAATGTTGCAGCGGCGGCCGGGTCAGTACGGCCATGCCGGGCTCGGCCGGCGTGCTGCAGGCGCGCAGGCGCTGGCCTTGCGGTGTCCACACCCAGCAGTCCTGGCAAGCGCCCATCAGGCAGAAGCCGGCACGCGGGCCGTCACCGAATTCGCTGTCGCGCACCCGGCGGCCGTGGCTGAGCAAGGCCACGAGCAGCGTGTCGCCCTCCAAGGCGATGGCGGGTTCGCCGTCGATCAGCAGCGACAGCGGCGGTCGGTCGGTCTCCGCGAGCCGCACGAAACGAACGGATTGGCGAGGACGTGAAGAGGTGTCTGGCATGCGGTCAGGCGCGTGGTTCAGCGCTGGTGGGGAAACAGTTTTTCGACGGGGCAATGCGCCTTGATGAACGGCGACTTGATGACGATGTAGCTGAAGTACTTGGCGATGCCGATGTTGCGTTCCAGCAGCTCTTCGACAACTTCCTGGTAGTGGTTCACGCCGCGTGTCAGAAAGCGCAGCAGGTAGTCGTAGCCGCCGCTGACCAGATGACATTCGAGCACCTCGTCGACCTCGCGGATCGCGGCTTCGAAGCGGGTGAAATCCTCGCGGCGGTGGTCGGACAGCGTGACCTCGGTGAACACGGTCAGCGTATCGCCGAGCTTCTCTAGTCGCAGGTGGGCGCCGTAGCCGGCGATGTAGCCGGACTGCTCCAGCCGTTTCACGCGGATCAGGCAGGGGCTGGGCGACAGGCCTACGGCATCGGCCAGGTCCACATTGGTCATGCGCCCATTTTTTTGCAACTGGGCCAGGATGCGCAGGTCCAGCCGGTCTATCTTGAAAGCTTCGTTCATGCGAGATCCTGGGTATGGAAAACTCCGATTCTGCTACGGGCGCGGCGGCTGGTTCAGCCCGCCAGCGCCGCCCGCACGTCGGGTGCGGCCAGCACATCGTCCAGGGTTTTCTTCAGCCGCGCGAACATTTGCGCGTATTCGTCTTCGCTGAAGATCAGCGCGGGTGCAAAGCCCAGGATGTGGTCGCCGAAGGAGCGGAAGATCAGGCCGTTCTGGTAGCCGGCATTGAAGATGCGGTCGGGCAGGCCGAGCGCGGGGTCGAAGCCGGTTTTGGTGGCTTTGTTGCTGACCAGTTCCAGCGCGCCCAGCAGGCCGCGGTGGCGTGCGTCGCCCACCAGAGGGTGGTTGCGCAGGCCATCCAGCCCAGCCGCGAAGTGCGCTGCGCCCCGTTGGCCATTGGCCAGAATGCCGCCTTCTTCGTAGAGCCGCAGCACCTCCAAAGCGACGGCGGCACCGACGGGGTGGGCCGAGTAAGTGGCGCCGTGGCCGATGGAGGCGCCAGCGGGCGCGCCATCGGCGATGCCGGCGTAGATTTTTTCGCTCATCATGGTCGCGCCCATGGGCACGTAGCCGGAGGTCAGGCCCTTGGCCATGGTCATCAGGTCGGGTTCGACGCCTTCGGCTTCGCAGGCGAACATCGGGCCGGTACGGCCAAAGCCGGTGATGACTTCGTCCACGACGAACAGGATGTCGAGCTCGCGGGCCGCCTCGCGCATGGCCTTGAGCCAGCCTTTGGGTGGCACGATCACGCCGCCCGAGCCCTGGATCGGTTCGCAGAAGAAGGCGGCCACCGTGTCTGCACCGAGTTCGGCGACCTTGGCGCGCAAGGATGCGACTGACGCGGCGATCAGCGCCTGTGGGTCCGTACCCTCGGCATGGCGATACGGGTTGGGAGAGGGGATGTAGTGCTGGGTTGGCAGCGGCAGATCGAAGCCGCGGTGGAACACGGGCAGGGCGGTCAGCCCGGCGCCGGTAGACGACGAGCCGTGGTAGCCGCGCTCCAGTGCAATGAAGTGTTTCTTCGCGGGTTTGCCGATGGCGTTGTAGTACTGGACGATGAAGCGCACGGCTGCATCCACGGCCTCGGAGCCGCCGAGCGTGAGGTACACACGGGTCAGCGAGGCCGGCGTGATCTGCACCAGCTTTTCGGCCAGGCGGATCGCCGGCTCGCTGCTGAAATGGAAGTAACCGGTGGCGTAGGGCAGCTGGCGCATCTGCTCGGCTGCAGCTTGTACTACGCTCTCCTGGCCGTAGCCTACGTTCACGCACCACAGGCCCGCAAAACTGTCGAGTAGACGATTGCCTTGGCTGTCGGTGAGCCAGGCGCCACTGCCGGATTGCAGCACGGTCGGGCCGCGCTGCTCGTGCGTGCGCCATGGCGACACAGGGTGGATCAAATGCGCGCGGTCCATGGCACTGAGAGAGGCCAGGTCTGGCAGGTCGGAGAGTAGATTCATGGCGGGTTTCGTTGGGGTACAACGAGGGTGCGTTTCAATGCCTTTAGCTTAGGTGGGGTGCCAAATCCTGTGGTACTGGATTAGGGGGCTTGCGTGGTGCAGCCTGCGGTTGTTACTGCTTTTGGCAGCAGATCCTGCGGCGTTGCATACGCGACCATGCCGCTGATCAGCGTATGAGGTCCTGCAAGCGGTAGTAGGCACCGACAAACGGCAAAAACCATGGCTTGCCAAAATGCCCGGGAATGGCCGGCCAATCGAAATCCCGCCACGGGTTCAGGTCCGTGCGGCCATCCAGCACCTCGGCCATGATTGCGCCCATATAGGTTGACATATGGGTTCCATGGCCGCTGTAACCCATGGAGTAAAACAGCCCATTGCGCTCGCCGGCATGCGGCAAGCGGTCGCGTGTCATATCGACCATGCCGCCCCAGCAGTAGTCAATGCGGGTATTGCTCAGCTCAGGGAAGACCTCGACCAGCGATCTCTGCAGGATGACGCCACTTTTCATATCCGATGTAGGGCTGGATGCGGCGAAGCGCGCGCGACCGCCGAACAGCAGGCGGTTGTCGGGCGTGACGCGGAAGTAATTGACGAAGTTTTTCGTGTCGGTGGTCATTCGGCGGCGAGGCGTCAGTCGATCCAGCATTTCGACAGACAAGGGCTCTGTGACGATGATGAATGCGCCCACGGGCACTATGCGCCGGCGGAACCAGGCCAGCGGCCCCACCGCGGATGTGCCGGTCGCCAGCAGCACCTGCTTGGCACGAACTCCACCGGTCGGCGTTTGCACCTGGTGCACGGCGCCCGTCTGGCGCTTGAGGCCTATGACGGGCGCGTTCTCGTAAATACGTACGCCACGCCTTGCTGCAGCCACGGCAAGGCCTTGACCGTAACGCCCCACATGCATGCCCGCGCTCTTGCCAAAGACCAGGCCGCCGAAATAGCGGTCCGATCCGATCTCGTCGCGCAGCTCGGCCCGCGTGACCATGTGGGTGTCGGGATCGCACTCCTTCGCCATCAGAGCTTGCGACCGGGCCAGCTTGTCGTAATGCTCCGGCTTGGCCGCGAGCTTGAGCTTGCCGACCCGCTTGAAATCGCAGGCTATGCCTTCTTCCGCGATCAGCGATTCCACTTTGCTGACGCCGGCGTCGAAAGCGCGATAAAGCATGTTGGCCCGCTCCCGTCCCAGTGTGGTCGACAAGGCGTAGTAATCCTGGGCGAAGCCGTTATTGCACATGCCACCATTGCGCCCGGATGCCGCGTTGCCGACAAGCCCGGCGTCGAACACAGCTACGCTCGCGCCTTTTTTGGCTAATGCGATGGCCGCGGACAAGCCGGTAAAGCCAGCGCCGACGACCGCCACATCGACTTCGCCACTAGGCGCCTCCGTGTGTCCGCCGGTAAATTTGGGCGCGGTATCCAGCCAGTAGGGCATCAGTTTCATAGAGAAATCTCCATCATGTGAAGGGGGCATGCGTCAGCCAAACGATTGGTTGGAAAGAGCGAACAGGCGAGCTGCGGCCTCGGCGGAGCGGGCGGGAGTTTGAATGCCGCGCACCATGGCGGCTACGTGGCCAACGCAGGGTAGGCCTAGTTCAGACAGCCACCCCGAAAGGCCGCTTTCTTCGGTCACGTCGATTCGAACAAACCGGCCGTGATAAAGGCCCGCGAGTGCTGCAATGAGGGCCATTGCATCAGATGCATCGCATGAACCTTTGGCAATCACCGGGCCGATCACCACACCATGCCCGAACTCGCGCGCGCAAGCGTAAGCCGACACATTGGCGCCTCGATCTAGGACCATGGTCATTCCGGTCTCGAAGAGGGCGTTCAGCAATGCAGTCCGGTCCATTCCCGTAGCGGCCCCATCCAGCAGTCGTACCTGCTCCTCGTCGCTGGCCGTCATGGCACGAACGCCAACCCTGCTGTGGGCTAGATGGGGTTCCTGGGTCAGCATTGCCTGATGCTGGTAAATCTGCCCGCGGGCGACGAACCCGAGCTGCGTATAGAGCGGCAGCCCCTCTTGGGTGGAATTGAGGAAAACCGTTCGTTCGCCTGCTGCCTGCAGCAGCTCACCCATCAATGCACGCCCCAGGCCCCGCCCCTGCATTTCAGGGACAACAATTATCATGCCCACCGAAGCGTGGGTCTCGCCATACGGCCACCATAGCGCCGTGGCGACCAGGCGACCATCAACTTCTGTGGCGAAGCCGGCACCGAGATCGAAGGCGAAGCGCCAGTCCGCTTCCCGGTATGGCCATCCCAATGCAGATGACAGTTTCACCGCCTGCGGCAAATGATCGACGCGTAGCGGGGCCAGGCGGGGCATCGGTTTGGAAATATTTTGCATACGACGGTGCCTTTGATCCGACCTGCCTCGGCAGATGGCATGTTTTTAGAAGTCCGCGACCTTGCCCCACGCGGATGACTGGAATCGGTCCGGGTGGTAGGGGCGGGCATCCACAATCGGTGTAGCGCCACTGACGATGTCAGCGATCAGATGGCCGGCGCCCGGGCCGATACCGAATCCGTGGCCGCTGAATCCGGCCGCGAGAACCAGGCCGGGCACGCTGGCCGTCTCGCCAATGCCTGGTACACCGTCAGGGGTGCTGTCGACATAGCCGGCCCAGGCGGCAGTGACCTCGCGGTCTTTCAGCGCCGGGATCAGGTCCAACGCGCGTTGGTAAGTCAGGCGCACGACCGCCTTATCAACCGCTGGATCGAGGGTGCGCATCCGCTCCATCGGCGTTGGCTGGTCCAGCCGCCACCGGGACATTCCTTCATGGCCCGACCGCATGCCTTCCAGTCCGCCTGGTGCAAGGTTGCGCCAGCGGCGCTGGAACATGGGCAGAAACTGAGCGGAGAAGCGCAGCAGTTGCGGCGTGGGATCCACCCGCCCGCGACCGCTGATGGCCACCGTGTAGCCGCCATTGCTGCGCCGGGTCATGGATACGGCGGTGGTATGGAGTGCGGGCGGCAGCTCGCTGGCCCCCGGCGATACCGACAGTACTGTTTGCCGGATGGCAGCTTGCGGGAACCGGATGCCGTACTGGCGGCAGAAAGAGGAAGCCCAGGCGCCCCCTGCCAGCACGGCGATCTTGGTGCGTATCGTGCCCTTCTCCGTGACAACGCCTGACAGCCGGCCGCCCTCCATCTCGATACCGCGCGCTGCGCAGCCCTGGTGCACGCTGCCCCCGAGCTTCATCACCGCCCGTGCGACCGCAGGGGCCGCGCGGGAAGGGTCTGCCGTGCCGTCGGTGGGCGAGAAGACGCCCCCTTTCCATGGCTTGCCGGTCACGCGTCCGCGCTGGGCCGCCTCTTCGGCTGTCAGCATCTGCGTTTTGACGCCGACGGTGCGGGCGAATTCGCCCCAGCGCGCCCAGCCCGCAAGCTCAGCCTCGTTATTGCTGAGATAGAGCAGGCCGCAGCGACTGAATCCTGTGTCTTCGCCCGATTCGGCGGTGAACTGTTCCCACAGGTCCAGGCTCTTTGAGGCCATCGGTAACTCTCGGGCATCGCGGTTCTGCTGGCGGCACCAACCCCAGTTGCGGCTCGACTGTTCCGCACCGATGCGCCCCTTCTCGAGCAAGGCAACCTTCAGGCCGCGTTTGCTCAGGTAGTAGGCGGTGAAGCACCCGATGATGCCGCCGCCGATGATGACCACGTCGGCGTGTGTCGGCAGGTCTGGGCTGGTTTCTATGGGTGTTAAAGGTGCAGGCATTGTCGGAATGTCCGGTCAGGGTGGATGAAGATTAAAAAACGCGGTGGGCTCTCACCAGCCACTAAACCTTGGCCATTCGGCTTCCACCGTGCTGTCCGCGCCGCGCACGACGTGGTAGCGGTGGTGCTGGGCCCCGGTGGCGCAGGCATGGTTGGGCAGAATCCGCACACGGTCGCCGATGGCCAGATCGGGCAGCGTGCCGCTGGAGCCGGGTCGTACGGTGATGATGCCGTGCTCCTGGTTGGCATCGGCGACGATCAGGTCTGGGTAAGGCTTGCCGGTGATGTCGCAGACCACGCCATAGCCCTGGTTTACTGCCTGTTTGGACGTGCCGCGATCCTGCGACATCGCCATCCAGCCGGCGTCGACCAGTATCCAACCCTTGTCGCGCTGGTGGCCGATCACCGTGGCCATGACGGACAGTGCAATGTCGTCGATGCGGCAGACACCGATGCCCGCCATCACCAGGTCGAAGAACACGAACACTCCTGCGCGTACTTCGGTGACACCCGCCAGGTCCGTGGCGCTGTGTGCGGTCGGGGTCGAGCCCATGCTCACGACGGGACAAGGCAAGCCCGCCTCGCGCAGGATGGTGGCTGCCGCAACGACTGCGCGCCGCTCGTCCTCGGCGCATTGCCGCAGGGCCTCTGCGCCGCGTGCGGCATAACTGCCGCCGGCGTGGGTCAGCACGCCACGCAGTGAAGCGCCCTGCTCCAACGCGCGGCCGATACCCAGCAGGGCCGCCTTGTCGGTGGGCAGCACGCCCGAGCGGTGGCCGTCACAGTCGATCTCGATCAGCGCCGGAATGGCTGTGCCGGCTTCGCGGGACGCCGCTGCCACTGCTTCAGCCTGCTCCACCGTGTCCAGCACGACTGCTAGATCGACACCTTCGGCACGCAGCGCAAGCACCTGTGCAATCTTGGTCGGCGCAATGCCGACGGCATAAATCATGTCCCGGACCCCGGCAGCGGCGAACAGCGCCGCCTCCTTGAGCGTAGAGACGGTGGCCGGACCGCGCGGTGAGTCCATCACCCGGCGTGCCACCTCGACTGACTTGCCGGTCTTCAAGTGCGGCCGCAGCGCTACGCCCAGGTCGCCCAGCCGTGTACGCAGCCGCGCGACATTGCGTTCCATGCGCGCAGCATCCAGCACGAGGCAGGGGGTCTCCAGCCCGTGCAAGCTGGTTGCTACCGCTTCCGCTTTCACGCATTCGTTCGTTGTTGCCTGGTTCATGTCGATTCTTTCGATGGTTGATAAGGCAATTTTGTTTACCATCGGATAAGTTTGCAATTTACGATTCGTGAATTTATAGATAAGCTTGGACTTAATGATTACGTCTGAAGACCTTGCTTTTTTTACCGTGCTGGCAGACTCCGCTTCGCTGGCCGAAGCAGCGCGCAAGCTCAATGTCACGCCGCCCGCCGTGTCCCAGCGGCTGCAGGCTTTGGAGCTGCGGGCCGGAGTCCGGTTGCTCGACCGCACGGGCCGCCGGTCCAGCCTGACGGACGAAGGAGCGCTTGTCGCGGCGCATGGACGGGTGGTGGCTGACACGATAGAAGCGCTCGCCGAAGCCTTGGGCGACCGAACCAGCAAGGTCAGCGGCCATCTGCGTGTCGCTGCTCCGCATGGATTTGGCAGACTTCACGTGGCATCGGTGGTGGAGGCCTTCGCGTGCATGCATGAAGGCGTGAGCATCTCGCTGGAACTCTCCGACCACCCCAGTGCGCAGCTGATCGAAAGCTGCGATGTGGTGGTCCATATTGGGCCGGCGGGCCCGCCGAACCAAATAATGACCACACTGGCGCCGAACCGGCGCATTCTTTGCGCCAGCCCGGCTTATCTGGAACGTGCTGAGCCTGTTGCCGAGCCCGGCGACCTCGCCCGACACCGCTGCCTGGTGGTGCGGGAGAACAACGAAGACGTCACGCTCTGGCGCTTCAGTGCAGCCAGGCGGGGTGCCGTGACGGTACGTATCAACCCGGTGATGTCGAGCAACGACGGCGCGGTTGTCCGCGACTGGGCTTTGTCTGGTATGGGTATTGCCATCCGTTCGGAATGGAACGTCGCCGATGACATCGCGCAAGGCCGTTTGTGCGCTGTTCTGCCGGAATGGGAAGCGCCTGCCGCCGATGTTGTGGCCATGCTGGGCTCGCGGCATGGCCGCAGCGCGAGGACTACCGCCTTCCTCACGATGCTGCGGCAAGCGCTCAACCCGGCGCCTTGGCGGCGCCATCAGTAGCCAATGATGGCCTTGGTCTCGAGGTATTCCTCCAGACCATGGACGCCATATTCGCGGCCATTGCCCGAGCGCTTGTAGCCGCCGAACGGCGCGTGGCCGTTCCATGCCGGATAGTTGATATGCACCTGCCCAGCGCGGATGCGGCCCGCAACGCGTCGTGCACGCTCCGGGTCGCTCGACTGCAGGTGTGCACCTAGACCGTAAACCGTGTCGTTGGCGAGGGCGATGGCTTCCGCCTCGTCCTGGTAAGGCATGATCACCAGCACCGGGCCGAAAATTTCCTCTTGTGCCACCCGCATGGAGGGCGTCACGTTGGAGAACACCGTTGGCCGCACGAAGAAGCCGTGCTCCAACCCGGCTGGCCGGCCCAGCCCGCCGCAGAGCAACTTGGCCCCTTCGTCGATGCCGGCCGCTATCATGGTCTGTACCCGGGCGAATTGCGCGGCATTGGCGATTGGGCCCATGGTGGTCTTTTCATCGCGTGGATCGCCTACCTGGATACTGGCCACAGCCGCCAGCGCCAAGGCTTCCACTTCGGCCAGGCGCGACACCGGCACCAGCATTCGCGTCGGAGCGCTGCACGACTGGCCTACGTTGCGCATGCCCGCCAGCACCCCTTTGGCGACGCCGTTTGCAAAGTCCGCATCGTCGAGGAAAACATTCGGCGATTTACCGCCCAGCTCTTGCACCACACGTTTGACCGTCACGGCGGCGGCTTGCGCCACCAGCACGCCCGCGCGGGTCGAGCCGGTGATGGAGACCATGTCGACCTCCGGGTGCGACGCCAGCGCCGCGCCAACGACCTCTCCGGTGCCGCCGACGAGGTTGAACACACCGGCAGGTACGCCGGCGTCGTGCATCACCTGTGCAAAGAGCTGCGCGCTATAAGGCGAAAGCTCGCTGGGCTTGAGGACCACGGTGCACCCGGCCGCGATCGCTGGCGCGACCTTGGCGGTGATCTGGTACAGCGGCCAATTCCATGGGGTAATGAGTGCACAGACACCGATGGGTTCTTTCGCCGTCGCGGTGCCACCGTCGCGTGAAAGAAAGGCATAGCGCCGCAACACTTCCATCTGCACGCGAACGTGCTCGATGCCATAAGGCACATGGGCAGCGCGGGCGAAACCGATCGCGGCGCCCATTTCGTTGACGATGGCCTGCGCGAACAGCTCCGAGCGTTCCTCGAGCAGCGCCAGGATGCGGCCTAGCAGGGCAATCCGATCCTCCACCGTGCTGCGCGAAAAAGTCTCGAAGGCGCGTCGGGCAGCGGCTACGGCGAGATTGACATCGGCCGACGAACCGGCTGCGATATGCCCGGTGATGTGTTCGAAGAATGGATCAACGACGGGAATCTGCTGAGCGCCGGACCGGTCTTGCCACTGGCCGTCAATGTAGAGCCGAGAGTCGTTCTGGGGGTGGTGGTGTGCTGCCATGGTCTAGGCCATGACCCACACTTTGCGTACCGTTTCAATGGTGCGCCAGGTTCCGATGTAGCCAGGCTTCATGATGAAACAGTCGCCCGCCTTGTAGGTCACCGGCGCTTGTCCAGCCTCAGTAATCTCTACCACGCCAGACAGGATCAGGCAGAACTCCCAGGTCTCTCCCTTGATGGAGTGGTTGAGCCCGACCGTCGACTCGAACACGCCGGCACGCACCTGGCCATCCTTGGCGCTGTCCACATCCCAGTTGCGGCAGACGATGTCGCCTTCGATCACACGGTCTGCTGGTGGCCGGTATTCGCGTGGTTCGCCGAGCTGGTCGAGGTTGAAAGAGACGAGAAGTTTTGACATGGAAGAGGCCTTATCCAAAGTTGCTTGCTTGATGCCTCTATGCTAGGGCGGGCGTTGCTGCGTGGGTGCCGAAGCAGGTGCCGCCAACGGCGGGAAATTGGCGATTCACAGCCTCTTGCAGCGCAATCTGCCGGCATGGTTGGCAGGCATTCTGTGGAGTCTCTTAGTAACCTCGGACGCGGTCCACGAGCCCGACCATAGGCTCGCCGCTTTCGAAGTTGCGCAGGTTGTCCAGCACCACGCGCGCCGCGCTTAGTGGATGCGTCATGCTCGCAATGTGCGGCGTCAGCGCGATATGCGCATGCGACCAAAAAGGATGGCCGGCCGGCAGCGGTTCGGGGTCGGTGACGTCAAGGATGGCGTCACCGATCTGACCTGCATCGAGGGCTGCCAGCAGGTCGGTATCGACCAATTGGGGGCCACGTCCGACATGTACGAGGCCGGCCCCTCTGGGCAACTGCCCAAAGAGCTTCGCATTGAGAAATCCGCGTGTTGCCTCGGTTAGTGGCAGCAAACAAATAAGGATCTCGGTGCTTGCCAAGAAGTCAGCCAAGCCTTCGTTGCCTGAGTGGCACCGCACACCTTCGATGTGGTGCTGTGAACGGCTCCAGCCCGCGCAGTCAAAACCCATGGCCTTCAACTGCATCAGCACGGCTTGTCCGAGTGAGCCCAGGCCGAGTACCCCTACGCGGCGGTCAGCCGCAAGCTTGGCCTGCCGCGGTTGCCATTCGGCGCGGTGCTGCTGGCGACGGTACTGCGGCATGTCTCGGTGCAGGTCAAGCACGGCGTGGGTTACGTATTCCACCATGCCGCTGACGATGCCTGGCTCTACCATGCGGACCACGGGCAGGTTCGCCGGCAGCGCATTGAAGTCAAATTGGTCTACGCCCGCGCCCGAGGAGAACAGCACCTGCAGCTTGGGAAAGCGGCTGGCGATGTCGTCGGGAGGCACCCAGGCCGCTAGGAAGCGTACGCGTTCCGGGTCGCCGACGTCAGGCCATATGCGAAAGTCTATGTGGGGGGCTTGCTCACGGAAAACCTCCGCCCATAGTCGGCCGCGCACTGGGTCCGACTTGTAGACAAAACAGAACTCATGCATCGCTCCGCCCTCAACCAATAGCCTGTGTGGTGATGGCAAAAAGTGCAGGGCCGCTGTCGGGATAGGCCAGTGGTTTGCCCCGCACCATGGTTGTCGGCGCATCGACCTCCGCCAGGCCGATAGTGGCCAACCAGTCGCCCAGGCCCGCAGTTGCATCCACGTCGATACGCGTGAAGTGGCCGGCGTTCTGTCCGGCCAGGTGGGCGATCAGTGCCTTGGCCCCTTCAACGTCGGGTGCGACCACCGGCCCGATGACGTGGCCGCGGCCGAAGCGGCGCAGCATGGCGAAACCGCGCGGCGTTTGTTCATGGTCCAGCACTACGCAGGCTTCCGCGCTGGCCAGGAGAGTTTCGATCAATGCAGGGCGAGGCATTCCACGTGCTGCCGCATCCAGCGACTGCAAGGCGGCCAGCTCGTTCAGGCCCGCAGGCCGCATGCGCCAGCCGGGCGGTTGCGCGATCAGGGGAGTGGGGGTGGCAATGCCTTGGTGCTGCCGCACGCCGCCCGTCACTTCGAAGCCCAGATTTTCATACAGCGGGCGACCCGCCTCGGTGGCCTGCAGCAGCACGGTGTGATCATCCAGGCCCTCGAGCAAGGCATCCATGAGTTGGCGGCCAATGCCGCGGCCCTGGTGTGCCGGGCTCACAATAATCAAGCCCACGGACGCGTGCTGCTTGCCCCAGCGCCAGCGCAGCCCGGTACCTACGATCTGGCCAGCTTGCTCCGCCACCGTGCCTTCGGCATGTGCAAATACCTGCGCCCAGTCGGTCGGTCGGTGCGGCCAGCGAAGTTCGGCTGACAAGGCGTGGGCTTGTTCGATGTCGTCGGCAGTCATCGCTCTGAAAACCACACGGTCCTGGGAGATGTCGGAAGGGGAGGAAGAAGGCATTCGGGAAATCTCTCTTGCGAACATATGAATAGAGCTAATGTTGGCCCACATTGCCCCACTGCGCCAGCCCAAAAATGCGGGTTGCAATAACTCGCAAGCATCTCCTGTCAAGGTGCCCGGCTTTGCAATTCGCTGCCGCCGCGGCTCCGGATACGCACACAAATGCTGCGGCTTGTTGCCTAGTATCCGGTCTTGCTTGGCAGTCTTTCACCAGACTGGCATCTCTTGTCATATACCCACCCGACAACTATCGCCATGTCCCCACTCGACCGGCTCTGTATCCATTCGTCTTCTGGTCATGCCATTGGGGTCGATGCTGGTGGTTTACAGGGGAGCGCCCCCACAACGCAGAAGAACATTTTTGGCGCTTTACTGGCGCAATATTTCCTTGTGGACGAAGACCGTCAGGGCCAAATCGCTGAGATTCCGTTGCGCTTCAAAAGCGTGCTGATCGACTTCGCCGCCGAACACTTAGGTGCACGCCGCACGCATGCGGTGCGAACCGCACGCTATGCCGCGGCTCCCACTTCAAACCGCAGCTTGGGGCTAAAACGGCGCCGATTTCCATACAACCCTTGCGAGGCTACGTGATTCAATTAGTTCACATCAAGACGTCGCAGAAATAGGTTAGGAAGCGGCCCGCTCCCGGTCGGCAACCGGCACATCAAGGATCAGAGACCATGGCTTTTCGTCCCAAGTACATCACCTTCGATTGCTACGGCACGCTCACGCGTTTTCGTATGGCCGAGATGTCCCGTGTCATTTTTGCGGACCGCATTCCAGCCGATCGGATGGAGCAGTTCATTGCAGACTTCACAAGCTATCGATTTGACGAAGTGCTGGGCGACTGGAAGCCTTACGAAACGGTGCTGAAGAACGCTGTGCGCCGCCTTTGCAAGGTCTGGAAGATCCAATACCTGGACAGCGATGCACAGCAGTACTACGACGCCGTGCCCACCTGGGGCCCGCATGAAGACGTGGCCGCCGGCCTATCTAAGATCGCGCATGAAATCCCGCTGGTGATTATTTCCAATGCAGCCGATGCACAGATCCAGAAAAACGTCGCCATGCTGGGTGCGCCGTTTCACCGTGTCTACACCGCTGAGCAAGCACAGGCTTACAAGCCGCGTCTGCGCGCCTTCGAGTTCATGCTCGACTCGCTGGGCTGCAACCCTGAAGACGTGCTGCATGTCTCCTCCAGTCTGCGCTACGACCTGATGTCGGCTGCCGACATAGGCATCGTCAACAAGGTCTTTGTGAACCGTGGCCACGGCCCCGGCAATCCAGCCTACGGCTACACCGAGATACAGGACATTGGCGGTCTGCCGGGCGTCGTTGGTCTTTGATCTCGCAAGCATTTTCATACTGACGCCCACGCCATGAAGCTCGATTCCTACTGGACCGATTCGGCCCCTGCTTTCCGACCCGCTGCACGTGAACTGCCGGCGCAGGTGGATGTGGCCGTGGTGGGCGCCGGCTTCACCGGACTGTCTGCGGGTTTGGCGCTGGCCCGTCAAGGTGCCAGGGTGGTCGTACTGGAGGCGGGGGAGCGTGTGGCGGCCGAGGCCTCGGGGCGCAACGGCGGCCATGTCAACAACGGTCTGGCGATGGACTACGCCGAGGTTGCCGCCAAGGTCGGCGTGGCGCAGGCCCGGGCCTGGTACCACGCTTACGACGATGCAGTGGACACGGTGGCCCGCATCGTTACCAACGAAGCCATCGACTGCGACTTCATGCGCCACGGCAAGCTCAAGATGGCCACACGGCCGCAGCAGATGGCCGCGTTGCAACGCAGTGCGCAGCGGCTGATCGACGATGGCGTCGACAGCGACGTGGAAATCCTGGACGCAGCCCGCGTCGCCAACGAAGTGCAGAGCGAACGCTTTCACGGCGGCCTGCTCTACAAACGCAGCGCACAGATGCACATGGGCCGCTTTGCAGCGGGCCTGGCTGGTGCGGCAGAACGTGCGGGTGCACAAATCCATACCGCGACCGCTGTGCAGCGGCTGTCCCGCATCGGCAAGGGCCACGCCCACACACTGCAGATTGCGCGCGGCCCAATCACGGCCAAACAAGTGCTGCTGGCCACCGGTGCTTCGCGCCATGGCGGTTATGGCAGCTTTGGCTGGCTACGCCGGCGCATTGTGCCCATTGGCAGCTTCATCGTCGTCACCGAGCCGCTGGGCGAAGCGCGCGCACGTGCCATGCTGACTGAGCGCCGCACCTACACCACGGTGGCGAACATCCACCACTACTTTCGACTCACGGCCGACTACCGGCTGGTCTTTGGCGGGCGCGCGCGTTTTGCCATTTCCAGCCCGCAATCGGACGCGGCCAGCGGTGAAATTCTGCGCGCAGGCCTGGCAGAAACCTTCCCGCAGCTCGGCAAGGTGCGCTTGGACTACTGCTGGGGCGGTCTTGTCGATATGACCCAGGACCGTTTGCCGCATGCGGGCGAGCGTGATGGCCTCTACTACGCCACCGGCTACAGCGGCCACGGAACCCAAATGTCCGTGCACATGGGTGAGCGTATGGCCGAGGTGATGGCTGGCAACACTGCAGCCAATCCCTGGCAGGGCCGGAGTTGGCCTGCCATACCTGGGCATTTCGGTGCCCCATGGTTCCTGCCAGCGGTAGGTATGTACTACCGCCTCAAGGACAAACTGGCCTGACGCCAGCGTTTTCAGTTTCCCTTCAACCTTCCCCCACCACCAACAGGTCTACCAGGAGTACACCACCATGAGCGACAGCAGCAACAAGTTCGACAGCCTTGTCCATCCCGCAGACAGCGTCCGCGTCATGGAGTCATTGCGTCGCGGCGCCTCGCGCCGCGACGTGCTCGCCATGCTCATGGCGGGCGGCATGCAGGCGACGCTGGCAGGCGGCGCAGCCACCTTCGCGATGTCGGCCCATGCGCAGACACCGCGCAAGGGCGGGCGTATCCGTGTTTCTGGTCAACAGACTGCAGCCACCGACACGCTGGATCCGGCCAAACAGTCCAACCAGGCCGACTACTGCCGCAGCACCATGCTCTTCAATGGCCTGACGGTGCTCGACGCCAGCCTGACTCCGCAGCCGGCACTGGCTGAGTCCTTCACCACCCGCGACGCCAAGACCTGGGTCTTCACGCTGCGCAAGGGCGTCACGTTCCACGACGGTAAGGCCCTGTCGCCCGCGGACGTCGTGTATTCGGTGATGCGCATCAAAGATCCGGCCACGGCATCCAAGGCCAAGGTTCTGGCCGACCAGATCGAAAGTGTGAAGGCCACCGGCCCTAACGAGGTCACGATCGTGCTGACGGCGGCGAACGCCGATCTACCAACCATCGTCGCCACCTTCCACTTCCACATCGTCAAAGATGGCACGACCGACTTCACCGCGGCCATCGGCACCGGCCCTTACAAGCTCAAGGAGTTCAAGCCAGGCATACGCTCCATCGTGGTCCGCAATGAAGCCTACTGGAAGCCAGGCAGGCCTTACCTCGACGAGATCGAATTCGTCGGCATCGGCGATGAAAGCGCCCGCCTCAACGCGCTGCTGTCCGGCGGCATGGACCTGATCAACGGCATCAATCCGCGCTCCGTCGCGCGGGTAAAAGGCACACCGGGCTACAACATCCTGGTATCGCAGTCCGGTCAATACACCGACCTGATCATGCGCCGCGATCTCGGCCCGGGCAGCAACCCCGACTTCGCCATGGCCATGAAGTACATGCTTGACCGCGAGCAGATGAAAAAGACCATTGCACTGGACTATGCGACGGTCGGCAACGACCAGCCTGTCGACCCGACCAACCGCTTCTACTTCGCAGGCCTGCCGCAGCGCACGATGGACCTGGACAAAGCCAAGTTCCACCTGCAGAAATCGGGCTTGACCGGAAAAATCCCTGTCGTGACTTCGCCAGCTGCCACCTACTCCACGGAGATCGCGCTGCTGATGCAGGAAACCGGTCAACGTATCGGCCTTGACCTGGACGTCAAGCGTATGCCGGCAGACGGTTATTGGTCCAACCATTGGCTCAACAGCCCCGTAGGCTTTGGCAACGTCAACACCCGGCCGAGCATCGACACTCTGATGACGCAGTTCTTCCAGTCCGATGCGCAGTGGAATGAGTCGCGCTGGAAGAACCCCAAATTCGACCAGTTGCTGCTGGCTTCGCGGGCCGAAACCGACCAGGCAAAGCGCAAACAACAGTACGCCGACATGCAGACCATGATCCACCAGGAATCCGGCATCGGTATTCCGATGTTCATTGCCAGCATCGACGGCTACAGTTCCAAGGTCAAGGGCCTGGAAGCCAGGCCGCTGGGTGGGTTGATGGGCTTCTCGTTTGCGGAGAACATCTGGCTGGAGGCATAAACGTTTTGACCCCAGTTCGCGTTGTCGCGTGATAGCGTGAATAGCCACCGGCCTGTCCGCCCTGCACAGTGCGCCCGCTTCTTGCGAGCGCTGTGTGTGCGGCAGGTTGTCGCCACCTGAAAGATTGAAATGAACGCCCTGATCCTCAAGCTTCTTGGCCACCGTGTCGCCATTGGACTGCTTTCGTTATTGGCCGTGTCAGCGCTGGTCTTTGCGATCACCGCCGTGCTGCCGGGCGATGCAGCACAAGAGCAGCTGGGCCAGGAGGCCACACCCGAGGCTTTGGCCGCGCTGCGTAAGCAAATGGGGTTGGACGTAGCCGCGCCACTGCGCTACCTCCATTGGTTGGGAGGTGTCGCCAAGGGTGACCTGGGCCACTCAGCGACCACCAGCATGCCGGTGAGTGAGCTGGTGGCCAGCCGCTTGCCCAATTCGCTGCTGCTGGCCGCTGTGACGGCGCTATTTTCCGTCCCCATCGCACTGGCGCTGGGCATATCTTCAGCGGTGTGGCGTGGCTCGTGGTTCGACCGCCTCGCCTCCACGACGGCCGTGGGCGTGGTGTCGGTACCCGAGTTCCTGGTCGCCACGCTGGCGGTACTGGTGTTCGCGGTCAAGCTGCGCTGGCTGCCCGCACTTTCCTATGCGAGCGACATCGAATCCATCGGCCAGATGCTGCGTGCCTTTGCGATGCCGGTACTCAGCCTGTGCTGCGTGATCATCGCGCAGATGATGCGCATGACCCGCGCTGCGGTCATTGACCAGCTGGAAGCTCCCTACATCGAGATGGTGCGGCTCAAGGGCGCATCGCCGCTGCGTACGGTGATGGCCCACGCACTGCCCAATGCCATCGGCCCTATCGCCAATGCCGTGGCGTTCAGCCTGTCCTACCTGCTGGGCGGCGTGATCATCATCGAAACCATTTTCAACTATCCCGGTATTGCCAAGCTGATGGTGGATGCCGTCACGCAGCGCGACATGCCGCTGGTGCAGGCCTGCACCATGATCTTCTGCGCCGGCTACCTGATCCTGGTGACTCTGGCTGATGTCTGCGGCATCGTCGCCAACCCGCGCCTGCGCCACCGCTGAGATGTTTACGCCTGGTTCCCGCAGCTCCACCACGTCCTTTCCACGCCCCACAACATAAGCGATACCCCATGGAACCTGTTTCGCAAACCCTGACCACCCCCGCGGTGGTCGCACCGCGCGGCGTCTGTAGGCGCTGGCTATCGGGATTCGGTATGTCCGGCCTGGTGGGCCTGGCCGTGCTGGCCTTCTGGATCATCGCCGCGCTGTTCGGCCCGGCGATGCTGTCGCCCGCGCTGTCGGGCTCGGGCAGCAATGCCGTGTTCGCCCCCATCAGTGCGGTGCACTGGATGGGCACGGACTACCTCGGCCGTGACATGCTGGGGCGTGTCATCAATGGCGCCCGTTATACCGTGGGTGTCGCACTCATTGCTACCTTGATTGCCAGCGGCACCGGTACCGTGCTGGCCCTGCTGGCCGCCAGTGGCAGCCAGGCGCTCGACACGATGCTCAGCCGCGGCCTCGACACGCTGACGGCTATCCCCAGCAAGATGTTCGCGCTCATCATGGTGGCGGGCTTCGGTTCCTCGGTGGCCATGCTGGTGGCTACGGCCGCCATCATCTACATCCCGGGTGCCTTCCGCATCGCCCGTTCACTGGCGGTCAATATCAATGCACTCGACTATGTCGTGGTAGCGCGGACACGCGGCGAAGGTACGCTGTACATCATGCTGCGTGAAATTCTGCCCAATATCCTGGGCCCCATGCTGTCCGACCTCGGCCTGCGCTTCGTCTACGTCGTGCTGCTGCTGGCCGGCCTGAGTTTCCTGGGCCTGGGCATCCAGCCGCCTTCTGCCGATTGGGGCTCGCTGGTACGAGAGAACATCGGCGCATTGCCCGACGCAGGCGCCTCCGTGATCGTTCCGGCCCTGGCTATCGCCAGCCTGACCATCTCGGTCAATCTGGTCATCGACAACCTGCCGGGCCGCGCCGCCCGCGAACGCCGCCGGGGAGCACACTGATGGGCGCACCAGTCATCGTAAAAGGCCTGCACATCACCGCAGGCGGCCAGACCCTGGTCGACCATCTGAGCTTCGCCATCCAGCCCGGCGAAGTGCTCGCCCTGATTGGTGAATCCGGTTCCGGCAAAACCACTACCGCGCTGGCGTTAATGGGCCATGCACGCAATGGCTGCACGATTGCCAGCGGTAGCGTGCGCATCGGCGATGTGGACGTGCTGACGCTGGACCCCGCCGGGCAACGCGCATTGCGTGGGCGCCGCGTGTCCTACATCGCACAGAGCGCGGCAGCATCCTTCAACCCCTCGCGCACGCTGATGGACCAGGTGGTAGAGCCAACGCTTATCCATGGGCTTATGAAGCGCCCTGAAGCCGAAGCCAAGGCCGTAGCGCTCTTCACAGAGCTGGCACTGCCCAATCCAGAGACCATTGGTGACCGTTATCCGCACCAGGTTTCCGGCGGCCAGCTGCAGCGCGTGATGGCAGCCATGGCACTGATCACCGATCCGGACCTGGTCATCCTCGACGAACCCACCACGGCACTTGACGTCACCACCCAGCTCGAAGTGCTGCGCGCCTTCCGCCGCGTGGTGCGCGAACGCCGCGCCACGGCGGTGTACGTCAGCCACGATCTGGCAGTAGTAGCCCAAATGGCCGACCACATCCTGGTGCTGCGCAACGGACAGATGCAGGAAATCAACGCGACGGAACAGATACTTAGCCAGCCGGCCCAGCCTTACACGCAAAGCTTGCTGGCCGCCGCGCGCCCGGCACCGCGTGTGTCGCCGCAAGGTTGCGGCAGTGAACTGCTGCTCGACATCCACGACCTCTCGGCTGGCTATGGGCCCACCGACCTAAAGGGCCAGCCTGAAAAGCTGATCCTGCAGAACATTGACCTCAAGCTGTACCGCGGCCAGGCCATCGGCGTGATCGGCGAATCGGGCTCTGGCAAGACCACCTTGGCGCGCGCCGTAGCCGGGCTGATCAAACCCTGCGGCGGCGGCATCATCTTCAAGAACAGCGAACTGGCGCCTACGCTGGCCGAACGCAGCAAGGAACAGCTGCGCCAGATCCAGATCGTGTTCCAGATGGCCGATACGGCGCTCAATCCGTCGCAGACCATCGAGGCCATCCTGGCGCGGCCTCTGGTCTTCTACAAAGGCCTGCGCGGACCGGCACTGCAGAAGCGCATCCGCGAGCTGTTGGACCTGGTCAAGCTGCCGCATACCGTGGCCTCGCGCCTGCCGGGCGGTCTTTCGGGTGGACAAAAGCAGCGCGTGAACCTGGCGCGCGCTCTGGCAGCCGACCCCGATCTGATCCTGTGCGACGAAGTCACCTCGGCGCTCGATACCGTTGTGGGCGCCGCCGTGCTGGACCTGATCGCCGAGCTGCGGCGGGAACTTGGCGTGTCTTATCTCTTCATCAGCCACGACCTGCATACCGTGCGTGCCGTCTGCGATGAAATCGTCGTCATGAAGGACGGCCACAAGCTCGCGCAAGTCGCCCGTGCCGACTATGACCGCGGCCCGCACCACCCTTACTACGAGTTGCTGGAGCGCTCGGTGCCCGAACTTCGCCGCGGTTGGCTCGACGAGATGGACACCCGGCGGGCCGTAGCCTGAAACACGCGACAAGCCCCATGTTTGACAAGGAATACCCATGGATATGACCCCCACTTTCCGTATCGCACTCATTGCCGGCGACGGCATCGGCAAGGAAGTGCTGCCAGAAGGCCTGCGCGTAGTGCAGGCTGCCGCTGAACGCTTTGGCTTCGAACTCGAATGCCGCACCATGGACTGGGCCAGCTGCGACTACTACCTGGCCTACGGCCAGATGATGCCGGACGATTGGAAGGAACAGCTGAAGGGCGTAGACGCCATCTTCTTCGGTGCTGTCGGCTGGCCGGCCACCGTGCCCGACCATGTGTCGCTCTGGGGCTCGCTGCTGAAGTTCCGTCGCGAATTCGACCAGTACATCAACCTGCGCCCGGTGCGCCTGTTCGAAGGCGTGCCCTGCCCGCTGGCCGGCCGCAAGCCCGGTGACATCGACTACTACGTGGTGCGTGAAAACACCGAGGGCGAATACACCTCGCTGGGCGGCATCATGTACGAGGGTACGGACCGCGAAATCGTGATCCAGGAGTCGATCTACTCCCGCAGGGGCGCCGACCGCCTGCTACGCTTCGCTTTCGACCTGGCCCAAAGCCGGCCGCGCAAGCATGTCACCCTGGCCACCAAATCCAACGGTATTGCCATCAGCATGCCCTGGTGGGACAAGCGCGCCGACGTGGTGGCGCAGGACTACCCCGAGGTGGTGCTGGACAAGCAACACATCGACATCCTGACCGCGCGTTTTGTGCTGCAGCCAAACCGCTTCGACGTGGTGGCGGCCACCAATCTGTTCGGCGATATCTTGTCCGACCTGGGCCCGGCCACCACCGGCACTATCGGCTTGGCGCCCTCGGCGAATCTGAATCCCGAGCGCCATTTCCCCTCGCTGTTCGAGCCGGTACACGGCTCGGCGCCCGACATCTACGGCAAGAACATCGCCAACCCGATTGCCATGATCTGGTCCGGCGCACTGATGCTCGATTTCCTGACCCGCGGCGAAGGTATCGGCCGTGCTGCGCACGACGCCATCGTGCAAGCCATCGAAGCCGTGCTGCGCGACGGCCCACGCACGCCCGATCTGGGCGGTACGGCATCGACCACCGATGTCGGTATCGCCATTGCAGAACGTGTAGCTGCCGCCTGAAACATCCTTCCGAGCCAACCATGCCACTGACCCTCCAACGCCAGAATCTCTTGCCCGGACAACACTTCATCGCCGGTGAATGGCGCGATGCCAGCGACGCCCGTCGCCTGGACGTGACCGACCCGGCGACCAATGCCGTGTTTGCCAGCGTGCCCGATGGCACGGCAGCCGATGCCCGCGCCGCAGTCGAAGCCGCCCACGCCGCCTTCGACAGCTGGCGCAAGGTGCCGGCCAAGCAGCGCGCGCAAACCATCAAGCGCTGGAACGATCTGATCGTCGCCCACCAGGAAGACCTGGGCCGGTTGATCTCGCGCGAGCAGGGTAAACCGCTGGCCGAGGGCAAGGGCGAAGTGCTCTACGCCGCCAGCTACGTCGAATGGTTCGCCGAAGAAGCCACGCGCATCAGCGGCGACATCATCGCCGCGCCGGTGCCGGGCCGGCGCATGTTTGCCTTCAAGGAACCGGTGGGCGTGATTGCCGCCATCACGCCCTGGAACTTCCCTGCCGCCATGATCGCGCGCAAGATCGCGCCGGCGCTGGCCGCGGGCTGTACCGTGGTCTGCAAGCCGGCCGAAGACACACCGCTGACTTCGCTGGCGCTGGTCAAGCTGGCCGAGGAAGCCGGTGTGCCGCCGGGCGTGCTGAACATCGTTACCGCTTCACGCGAACGCACACCCGAGGTGGTGGACGTATGGCTCGACGACCCGCGTGTGCGCAAGATCACCTTCACCGGCTCCACGCCGGTGGGCAAGCACCTGGCCCGTCGCTCGGCCGACACGCTGAAGAAGCTGTCGCTGGAGCTGGGTGGCAATGCGCCCTTCATCGTGTTTGACGATGCCGATGTGGACGCTGCCGTCGAAGGCCTGATGGTGTCCAAGTTCCGCAACGGCGGCCAGACCTGCGTCTGCCCGAACCGCATCTACGTGCAGGCCGGTGTGCACGACCAATTTGTGGCCAAGCTGGCGGCGCGTGTCGGTGCCCTGGTGGTTGGCCCGGCCACCGATCCGGCTTCGCAGATCGGCCCCATGATCAATGCCCGTGCCGTGGAGAAGATCGAACGCCATGTGCAGGACGCCGTGGCCGGCGGCGCCCGCGTGGTGGCCGGCGGCACCCGCCTGCCTGCGCTGGGGGCCAACTACTTCGCGCCCACGGTGCTGGCGGATGCGAACGCCAGCATGGCCTGCTCGTGCGAGGAAACCTTTGGCCCGGTGGCCCCGGTCACGCGCTTCGAGACCGAGGCAGAGGTCATCCTGGCCGCTAACGCCACGCCCTTCGGGCTGGCCGCGTATTTCTATTCGAACGACGTGCGCCGCATCTGGCGGTTGGCCGATGCGCTGGAGTCCGGCATTGTCGGCATCAATGAAGGTGCCTTGGCTGCGGAGGCGGCCCCCTTTGGTGGTGTCAAGGATTCGGGCTATGGGCGTGAGGGCTCGACCCATGGCCTGGACGAATACATGCACTTCAAGTACGTCTGCCAAGGGTCTTTGTCGGCTTAGCCGGCCGTTGCAAGAGCGCCAGCGGCGTGTGGGTGAAAATCGGCGGAATGCATTTATCCATTTCTCTGCCGGTACGCCGGTCTTGGCTGCTTTCCACGTCGCTGATAGTGCTGCTCGCAGGTTGCGCCGCTACACCATCCAAACCGCTCCCAGCGCCAGCCGTGTCAGCCCGTCCAGCAGAGGCCACGCCCGATGCGCTTGCCCCCCAGCAGGGCTTTGTGCGCTGGGTCGACGGCTTCCGCGCCACGGCACGCGCTGCCGGCATTAGCGAGGCTACCTTGCATGCGGCGCTCGACAACATCCAATACCTGCCGCGCGTGGTCGAGCTGGACCGCGCGCAGCCTGAGTTCAACCGCACGGTCTGGGACTACCTGGACAGCGCGGTGTCGCCGCAACGGGTGACCCGCGGGCAGGACAAGCTGCTGCAGGTGCGCACCGAGGCCGATGCTGCGGCAGCGCGCTACGGCGTGCCCGCCAACATCCTGGCCGCCATCTGGGGCATGGAGAGCAATTACGGCAGTAACTACGGCGATATTCCGACCATCGACGCCCTGGCGACCCTGGGCTTCGAGGGCCGGCGCGAAGACTGGGCGCGCGGCCAGCTGGTCGCGGCGCTGAAGATCCTGCAGAACGGCGATATCGACCCTGCGCACATGGTTGGCTCCTGGGCCGGCGCCATGGGCCAGACCCAGTTTCTGCCGTCGAATTTTCTGGCTTATGCGGTAGACGCCGATGGCGACGGCCGGCGCGACATCTGGGGCAGCATGGCCGACGTGATGGCATCGACGGCGAACTTCCTGGCGCGCTCGGGCTGGCAGGCCGGCCAGCCCTGGGGCACCGAGGTACAGCTGCCGCCGGGTTTTGACGTAGGCCGCGCCGATGCCGGGCTGCGGCAGTCCTCAACCCAGTGGGCGGCCGAAGGCCTGCGCAGCATGGACGGAGCACCGCTGCCGGACTTGGCCGACGCCGACCTACTGCTGCCCGCCGGCGCGCGCGGCCCGGCCTTCCTGGTCGGCTCCAGCTTTCGCGCCATCCTGCGCTACAACAATTCCACCAGCTACGCGCTGGGGGTAAGCCTGCTGGCGCAGCGCCTAGGCAACGGCCCGGGCGTGAAGGCGCCCTGGCCACGTGATCTGCGCGCGCTGACCCGCAGCCAGTTGCTGGAAATGCAGACGGCCTTGAACCAGCGCGGCTTTGCCAGTGGCACGCCTGACGGCATGATGGGCCCGGCCACGCGCGACGGCCTGCGGCGCTACCAGCGCAGCATCGGCCTGCCGGCCGATGGGTATCCGGATCTGGAACTGCTGCAGCGCCTGCAGCAGAAGTAGCCCCGCCGGCTGGCCAGCCTACTTGCTCTTGTTTCTATAGCTTCTTGTGCAGGTGATATCTGCGCTAGAGCATGATTTGACTTAAATTTTAGAACCATGCCAACGCCATCTCGGCGTAGGGCAACCGCGTTCTTTACATCCGTGTCCTACGGGTGATGAAACCCTCTGCATCCCTGATCGCTATGCGTTCGGCTGGCTTGCCATCGCTCATTTCCTGTTCGGCAGTTGCCGCTTGCGACCCCGAGAGCGCCCTCCCAAGGATTGTCAGACATCGCTGACAACAGGCTCAGCGCCTGTCCTTCAACGCGGCGCCGACCTGCGTGCAATAGTCAATTCCTGTGGTTCGGACGAGGGAGCCCTGTGCGGATTGCGCCCGGTGTTCGGGAGGCGGACACGGACCCCCCAATCTGATCACTTTGTGCGCCGATCACACACGATCGGTTGCCGCCTATTCCCGTTTGCAAGAAAGATGGACCGTGTTTTCAATGCACACAGACTGGTGGGAACTGCCATTGAGAGCCGCGATTATCTACATCGCTCTGCTGGTGATGGTGCGGGTGTCGGGCAGGCGTACGGTGGGCCAGTTCACGCCTTTTGATCTGCTGGTGGTCATGCTTTTAAGCGAAAGCGTGTCCAGCGGTTTGAGTGGCGGAGAAGACTCGGTGACCGGCGCGCTCCTGGCTGCAACGACCTTGGTCGCCCTCAACGTATCGGTCGCATTTTTCACCTCGCGCAGCAGAGGCTTTCAGCGCGTGGTCGAGGGTGATCCCATCCTGATAGGCCGCGACAGCGTCATTTTTGAAAATGTCTTGCGTGCGCAACGCATCCCTGTTTGCGATGCCAAACAGGCGCTCCGCGAAGCGGACTGTGAGCTGAAAGACATGAAGTTTCTATTTCTTGAGGCCGATGGAGAGATCAGCGTGCTCAAGGATTCTTCCCCACCTGCTTAGACCAACCCACCGGAGCCCCGAAATGCCCAAACCTAAGAAACCTTCTTCCCCTTCCAGTTCAAAAGCCGACCAGGCCATAGCCAGTGCAAAAAACACCGACAGCGGCCCGTCGGAAGGCCCTGCACCGCTAGAGCTAAGGGACGCGGCCGCCAAGAAGATGGCCGAGACGCAGGCGGTAGTTGCCGCCATTCCATTCAATGCATCGAAAGCATCTGAGCATGGATTTGACAATGGCATCTCGCCGCCGGCCGGGCAGACGGCAGCGCCGCTTTCGCGGATGACGACGGCCAGCACGCTCTCAGAGTCGTACCACGCAGGCAAGGTGGGCACCGTGGCACCGGAGGGCGTGAACGCGACGATCGGCACGCTGGACCGGGTGCGGGTCGACTCCGGTGGCCAGACGCTCACCACCAACCAGGGCGTGGCGATTGCCGACAACCAGAACTCACTGAAGGCGGGCGTACGTGGCCCGGTGCTGCTGGAAGATTTTGTGCTGCGCGAAAAGCTGACGCACTTCGACCATGAACGCATCCCCGAGCGCATCGTGCATGCCCGCGGCTCGGCGGCGCATGGCTACTTTGAATGCTACGCACCATTGACTGAACAAACCAAAGCCGCACCGTTCCAGGAAGCGGGCAAGGTAACGCCGGTGTTCGTACGCTTTTCCACCGTGGCGGGCGAGCGCGGGTCGAAAGACACGGCACGCGATGTGCGCGGTTTTGCCGTCAAGTTCTATACCGACGAAGGCAACTGGGACCTGGTGGGCA
Organism: Rhodoferax sp. OV413; assembly: GCF_900104385.1. Taxonomy (GTDB): domain Bacteria; phylum Pseudomonadota; class Gammaproteobacteria; order Burkholderiales; family Burkholderiaceae_C; genus Rhodoferax_B. The sequence continues at coordinate 122,411 of NZ_FNJA01000002.1, forward strand.
ACAACATGCCGGTGTTCTTCATCCAGGACGCGATGAAGTTTCCGGACCTGGTGCATGCCGTCAAACCCGAGCCGCACCACGGCATGCCGCAGGCAGCCAGCGCGCACGACACCTTCTGGGATTTCATCTCGCTGATGCCCGAGTCCACCCATATGCTGATGTGGGTGATGAGCGACCGGGCCATTCCACGCAGCTACGCCACCATGCAGGGCTTTGGTGTGCACAGCTACCGCTTTGTGAATGACGCCGGGGAGTCGGTGTTCGTCAAATTCCACTGGGAGCCCAAGTACGGAACCCATTCGCTGGTGTGGGACGAGGCCGTCAAAATCTCGGGCGCCGACCCGGACTACCACCGCCGTGATCTGTGGGAGCGGATTGAATCCGGCGTGTTCCCTGAATGGGAGTTGGGCGTGCAGATCTTCACCGAGGAACAGGCTGAAGCCTTTAGCTTCGACATCCTCGACGCGACCAAGCTGATTCCTGAAGAACTGGTGCCGGTGCAGCCGGTCGGCCGCATGGTGCTGAACCGCAACCCGGACAACTTCTTTGCCGAGACCGAACAGGTCGCTTTTTGCACCGCGCATGTGGTGCCCGGCATCGACTTCAGCAACGACCCACTGCTGGCCGGGCGCATCCACTCGTATGTGGATACCCAGATTTCGCGTCTGGGCGGGCCCAATTTCCACGAACTGCCCATCAACTCACCGATTGCCCCGGTGCACAACAACCAGCGCGACGGCATGCACCGCCAGGCCATTCCCCGCGGCCGCGTAGCGTATGAGCCCAATTCGCTGGGGGGTGGCTGTCCGTTCCAGGCGGGTGCGGCGCAGGGCTTCGTCAGCGTGCCGGCCCGGCTGGAAGCCAAGGAGGCGCAGGGCAAAGTCCGCGCCAAGCCCGAGAAGTTTGCCGACCACTACACCCAGGCCACGCTATTCCTGGACAGCCAGACCGAGGTGGAGCGTGCCCATATCGCCGCTGCGTTCCGCTTTGAACTGAGCAAGGTGACAGTGCCGGCCATCCGCGAGCGGATGGTGGCATCGCTGCTCAACGTGTCCGAGGAGCTGGTGAAGACGGTGGCTGCTGGCCTGGGTATGGCGAAGCTGCCAGCGCCGCTTCCCAAAGCCTTGGAAACCGTCGAGACCCCAGAAGTGACGGTCTCGGCCGCTCTGTCGCTGAAGGCCCGACCGGGTGATGGATCGATTGCCGGTCGCAAGGTCGCATTGCTGGTGGCCGATGGCGTCGATGGCGACAGCCTGCTGAAGATCCATGCGGCCTTGCTGGCCCAGGATGCCGTCCCCCGCTTTGTTGCACCCCACATCGGGCGCGTTGCCACCAGCGATGGCACCGAGATCGAAGCCGATGCCTCACTTGAAAACGAGCCGGGTTTCCTGTTCGACGCTCTGGTGCTGCCCAACGGCAAGGCCGGTGTGGATGCATTGTCCAAGGACGGGCATACCGCCGAATTCATCAAAGATCAGTACCGCCACTGCAAGCCCATCCTGGTCCTCTCGGGCTCGCAAACATTGTTCGCGCAGGCCGGCGGCTCCGACCTGACGCCCAGCGGTGGACAAGACCCCGGGATCTTTCTGGGCCCGTTCCGCAGCTCCACGGTTCAAGCCTTCATCAAAGGCATTGGCCGGCACCGCCACCCCGAGCGTGAAACGGACCCACCAAGGGTCTAGGCGCCTGTGGCAGGCGTACTGCCCTGAGTCAATCAACTACTTTTTAAGCATGAAACCCAGCTCTCTTTCCACGCTTTTGCCTCAGATTCCTCCGCGCCCGGGCAGCAGTGGGAATAGGTTTGGTAGCGGCCACTGCATGAGGCCCGTAGGCCCACTGGGGGTACAAAGTGGCAGGACACAGCCATGCGTGTAGTGGTACTGGAAGACAGTGCGGTGGTCCTGCGCGAGCTGGAACTGATCCTGCGGGCCATGGGCGCCAAGCTGGTGTTCACGACCGCTACAGCGGATGAGGCGATGGACTGGTTCAGGCTCAACCCCTCGGCTTGGGACCTGGTGGTTATCGACCTGTTCCTCGCCTCCGGCAATGGGTTCCAGCTGCTGGACATCTGCCGTGGGCGGTCGCCAGCGCAGCGTGCGGTGATTCTGTCCAACTATTCGGGCAGCTATGTCCGAGAGCACGCCCTGCGCGCAGGGGCCGACGCATTTTTCGATAAGTCTTTCGACATGGAGAAGATGGTCGATTTTTGTATCGATTTCCACCAAAACCTCAAGGCTTAAAAGCTGCCCGCGCCTTACCTAGACCGCAGCGGATGCGGCCGCATTTCGTGCGTGGGGGCGCAGGAAGAATCGCACGATTTCCGCAGAAGCGGCCGGCCCGTTCACATCGGTGTAAGACTCCTCTGCACTTCCACCGAACCATGTGTGGGAACTCGCGTAGAAATGCAACAAAAAGCTAGCAGCATCCCGTCCTACGGCATGCCAGGAGGGAAGCCGACAGCCGCCTTTCGTGGCCCGCAGCACCATGCAGTCTCATATTTTTGGAGACACAGCGTGAACGACACCATACTGCCCGGCCCGAGGAATGTTGCCCAAGGGGCTGCATCCAACTATCTACAAAGTCCGGCGCCGCCGGCAAGCGCCGTCTCCTGGGCGGCCATCGTCGCAGGCGCCGCAGGCGCTGCTGCACTGTCGTTGATCCTGCTCATCCTGGGGGTGGGCCTGGGACTTTCTTCTGTCTCGCCTTGGTCTGGCCAGGGGGCAACGGCCAGCACCTTCGGCATCTCGACGATTCTGTGGATTTCGTTCACCCAACTTGCTGCGGCCGGCATGGGCGGTTACCTGGCGGGTCGTCTGCGCACACGTTGGGCGGCAGTTCATACGGACGAGGTGTACTTTCGTGACACCGCCCATGGATTTCTGGCCTGGGCAGTTGCCACTTTGGTGACTGCCGCTTTGCTGACGTCCACTATAGGCGGCATCGTTAATGGTGGCGTGCAAGCCGGTGCCAACATGGTTTCAGGCGCGGCAAGCACTGCAGCGAATGCAATGCCTGCACTGAGCGCTGCCGCCAAGCAGGACGCTGCGTTTGCAGACCAGGGCTATTTCGTCGACGGCCTGTTCCGAAAAAGCATGGCGGCTCCCGCCCCGGATGCTGCGGCCAGTGCGTCCGCCGGTGTCAGCAAGGATGAGGCTGCGTCTTCGTCGGCAGAGGCCGGCCGCATTTTCGCCAGCGCCATCGGCAAAGGGACTTTGCCAGCCGACGATCTGAAGTACCTAGGCCAATTGGTCGCACAGCGCACGGGCATGCCGCAGGCAGATGCCGAGAAGCGGGTGACCGAGGTATTTGGACGCTTGCAGGCCAGCGCCAAGGATGCAGAAGCGGCAGCCCGTAATGCGGCCGACAAGGCCAGAAAAGCCTCTGCGTACAGCGCGCTGTGGCTATTCGTTTCCCTGCTGATTGGCGCCTTTGTTGCCAGTCTGGCCGCGACCTACGGCGGTCGTCAGCGCGACCTTTTCTAACACCCAACCCAAGGAGGCATTTGATGCGTTCACTGCTTTTGCTATTTCTGGGGATACCGATCCCCATCATTATTCTCATTGCCCTTTTCGTCCACTAGGCGGCAGAGCTTCTGCCACCACAAACCATCTAAGGAATCACACCATGGCGACCTTGACCAAGACAACTGTCCCTCCAGCCACTTCGAAACCCCAAGAGGCAACGGCCATGCTGCGGGCCGACCACAAGCGGGTCAGCGAGCTGTTTGCGGAGTACGACAAAGCCCGCTCTGATACCAAGAAAAAAGACTTGGTCAGCACCATCTGCACGGAGCTGAGCGTCCACGCGCAAGTCGAGGAGGAAATCTTCTACCCCGCCGTCAAACGTGCATTGCGCGACAAAGAGCTGGTTCCAGAAGCCACGGTGGAACACGCGACACTGAAGGACCTGATCGCCCAAGTGGATGGGATCACCCCCGACGGTGAAATGTTCGATGCAAAGGTCAAGGTCTTGTCCGAGTACGTGAAGCACCACGTCAAGGAGGAACAGACAGAAATGTTCCCCAAAGCCAAGAAGACCAACTTGGACATGCTTGCGCTGGGTGCCCAGATGGCATCGCGCAAGAGCGAATTGCTGGCCGGCCGAATAGCTTGAGTCGGAGTAACACAGCCTAGCGCCGTTATCCAGGCCATTGCCAGAAGTTTCAAAGGCAGTGGTCTGGCTAATTCGCGGGATGTTTATGTGCGCTGCGGCGGAAAGAGTTTTTGAATATCGCTGGCCAGTACAGGTTTTACAAAATGGTGGTCGACCAAGGCAAATGCCGCATTGACCCGGGGATCCAAAGTGCTGCTTCCGGTTACTGCAACCAAAATCACGTCGTCGCCAAACTTGGCGCGCAGGTGGCGTGCGAGATCCAAACCATCCATTCCGGGCATTGCAATGTCCAGCAATACGCACAGGGGTGTTGAGGTTTCGATCGCGTCCAATGCATCCTGTGCGCTGAACGCCATGCGTACGCTGTAGCCGTCGATTTCAAGCAGCATCGCCAGCGATTCCGCGGCATCAGGCACATCGTCCACCACCAAAATATCGATAAGATCTGATTTGAAAGAATTTGCTTTCATTGGATTTACTCCTCCACCTAATGTCCAAACCATTCTGGCATAGGGCACAGTTTCTAAATGTTTCTAGTTTGCTGAATAGGCGCGTTGCATATTGGGAGTGATGTATATGCTTTCCACAGGAATACCGGGGCTCGATACCGTTTTGGAAGGTGGGCTGACCAAGGACCGCATCTATCTGGTGGAGGGTGAACCAGGCACCGGCAAAACCACCACCGGCCTGCAGTTTTTGCTGGAGGGCATACGCCAAGGAGAGTCGGTTCTGTACATCACCTTGGCAGAGACCCAGCAGGAACTCGCGGCGGTTGCCTTATCCCATGGCTGGGACATATCGGACTTGCATGTCCACGAAGTACTGCCCGCCGAAGACATGTTGAACGCGGATACGCAGTACACGATGTTCCACCCCTCGGAGGTGGAGCTGTCCGATATGTTGAAAACCATCTTGACCGCGGTGGAGGAAAAAAAGCCCGTCCGCATCGTGCTGGATTCATTGTCCGAACTGCAACTCCTAGCGGAGTCCCCACTGCGCTACCGGCGCCAAGTTCTGGCGCTCAAACAGTTTTTTGCGAGGCGCCAGTGCACGGTGCTGATGCTGGACGATCGCACGTCTTCGCTGGGTGATTTGCAGGTCCGCAGCATTGCCCACGGCGTGATCCAGCTGGACCATTCCGTGAAGGACTACGGCAAAGAGCGCCGGCGGCTGCGCATCGTCAAATACCGCGGCCACAGCTTTGTTGGCGGGCTGCATGACTACGTACTGCACCGCGGCGGATTGGAAGTCCATCCCCGCTTGGTGGCTTCTGAGACGCGAGCCATCAATGCCCGTCGGCAGCTGAGCAGTGGCTTGGCCGATCTAGACCTTCTGTTGGGCGGCGGGATTGAGGAGGGTACCAGCACGCTGATTGTGGGCCCCCCTGGCACCGGCAAGTCTTCGCTGGCGGCGCAGTTCGTGTCCGCGGCCCACTCGCGCGGTGAAAAGACGTCGATGTTTTTGTTCGAGGAATCTGCCAGTAATTTGCTGCACCGTGCCGACGGACTGAATATGACCTTGCGCAGTGCGATAGACACCGGCCAGCTGACCATACAGCAGGTGGATCCAGCGGAACTGACGCCGGGGCAGTTCTCTGCGGCCATCGTGGCAGCGGTGCAGCGCGGTACCCGCGTGGTGGTGATCGACAGCTTGAACGGCTATTTGCAGGCAGTGCCGGATGAGCGATTCCTGGTGACGCATCTGCATGAAATCTTGACCTATCTGGGACAAAACAAAGTGGCCACCATTTTGGTGGGCGTGCAGCAAGGCATGCTGGGAAGCACCATGTCTACGGCCTTGGACGCCAGCTACGTTGCGGACAACGTTTTGATGCTGCGCTATTTTGAAGACGACGGAGAAATCAAGCAGGCCGTATCGGTATTCAAGAAGCGCGGCAGTATGCACGAACGCACGATCCGGGCTTTTTCCATGTCCAAAGAGGGCATCAAGGTTGGCCAGGTTTTGCGAGGCTACCGCGGCATCCTCACGGGCGTGCCAGTGTCTCTGACGGAACACAAGGCACCGGCGGCGTCGCCCTGATGGAACTCGGTGTACTCATCTACCTGACCACGGGGCAAGATGCGTTCTTGACGCAGAAACTCCTCGACGCCGCACAGATCAAAGTCCGCGTTTGCAGAGGCCCCCGAGAATTGGCAACCCGGCTCAGCGAGGGGGTGGGCGCCTTGCTGCTGGCCGAAGAGGTCTTGGGCGGCACCGAGGGTGTGCTGCGCCAATTCATCGTGCAGCAGCCCACGTGGTCGGACTTGCCCGTGCTCTTGCTGACAAAGAACGGCATGGACTCGTTGGAAATTCAAAGTGCTGTGGAGCATCTGGGCAATGTGACGCTGCTGGAGCGGCCGGTGCGCACGATGGCGCTCCTGAGCTTTGTCAAATCGGCACTTCGGGCGCGCGAGCGCCAGTACCAGGTTCGTGCCTTCAACCAGCGCAAAGACGAGTTTCTCGCCACGCTGGCCCACGAATTGCGCAATCCTTTGGCCCCTATCCTTAATGCTGCCGGTATCTTTGAGCGCCTGTACCCATCCGCCCAGACGACCAAACTGGTGGACATGGTCAACCGGCAGATCAAACACCTGACACGGCTGGTCGATGACCTGATGGAAGTGGCCCGCATCAACACCGGGAAAATTGAGCTGCAGCCCGCGAAAACTTCGGTGGCGCAAGTGGTCAGCCATGCACTTGAAATCGCCGATGCTTCGCTGCGGGAACGGCGGCACCAGGTAGCAGTGCTACTGCCGCAGCCAGACATTCCGCTGCATGCCGACCACGTGCGGCTGGTTCAAAGTCTGGCCAACATCATCGTCAATGCCGCTAAATTTACCCCGCCGGAAGGCAAGATATCGGTCACGGCCGAGGTCGACGGAGTCTCGGCGTTCTTTCGGGTGAAAGACAGCGGCAAAGGCCTCAGCAAAAAGGGCCTGGCAAGCATCTTCCACATGTTCGCCCAGGAACGGGCCGCGGGTGAGCCCTCTACGGGCTTGGGAATCGGGCTCCACCTGGCAAAGGTGTTTACCGAAATGCATGGCGGCTCGATTTCTGCAAGCAGCCCTGGGCTGGGGCAAGGCAGCGAGTTCACCATCCAGGTGCCCATCACGCCGCAGGGGCATCCTCTGTCATTCCCCGCGGCACCGACCGTACCCGCCGTGCAAAACCTGCCTCGCCATGTACTGGTGGTGGACGACAACCAAGACGCTGCCGACAGCCTTGCCGAGTTTCTGGCGCTCCAGGGCATAGAAGTCTCCGTTGTTTACGATGGCCACTCGGCCGTGAGCTCGGTGTGCCAGCGCTTACCGAATGCTGTCGTGATGGACATCGGTATGCCCGGGATGAATGGCTACGACACAGCCCGTGAAATCAGGCGTCTGCTACCTGGCAAACAACCCTTGTTGATCGCATTGACCGGATGGGGCCAGCATGCGGACCGCAGCTTGGCCCGGGATGCCGGGTTTGACTTCCATTTTGTAAAACCAGTCAATGTCCAGCGGCTGCTTGCTTGCCTGGGTGGCCCGTCAGATGCCAGTGGTATATGAAGTGTCCACCATTTTGCTATCAAAAAAGTAGCTGCTTGCGCTGATTAAATATGCGCTAGCGGCCTATTTCATATAAATAGTAATCCGTAGGTTGTCAGACCCTGCCCACAGTTCCCTCGCCATGGCTTCCGTGCCAAGATAGGTTGTATGAAATCTTTGCTCCCGCTGTTCCGCATCATCCATGGGCTGGTCGCCCTGCTGTTTGCCTGCGCTGCGCTCATGCTGATTGCCATTGCGGCGCGCATGGGCTGGCAGGCGTTTGCCAACGGCTGGGACGCGGTGGCTGCGCAGGCCATCATTGAGGCGATCGGGCTGCTGGCGGCGGCCGTGGTGGCCTTGCAGATTGCCGAAACCATCACCGAAGAAGAAGTGATACGCGATGCCGACATCAGCGCGCCCACCCGGGTGCGGCGCTTTCTGTCGCGCTTCTTCGTTGTGGTGGTGGTCGCCCTGGCCATCGAAGGCCTGGTGGCCACGTTCAAGGCGCTGCACGAAGACCCGACCCAGCTACCGTATGCTGCCAGCACACTCGTGGCCACCGCCTTGCTGCTAGCCGCCTGGGGCGTGTTCGTGCACCTGAACCGTTCTGCCGAAGAACTGGAGCCCGAGGCCATGGAAGACGCCAAGCGCGAAGACAAAAAATTGCAGTAACCGGGATCGTGGTGCGCAAACCCATCGGCGACCGCCGTCCAGCGGGCTACGATGGACGGTTCTCAGCATTGTTGAAAAGTGCTTGCCTTGCAGTGTGGCAATCGAGGATGGGCGCGAAACGCGAACGTCAAACCGGGCCTTGGGCAGATCGTCCAATTCTTGCAAGCCTGCTGCCCGCGCCGTGTTGCAGGCTAGATGTCACTGGTCGACAAGTCAGAGTGCTTCATCCGAATGTAAAGGCATAGCCCCGTGCTCCCGGGTCGAGGAATTGGATCTCCAACGTACGCGGTTTGACCGCGCCGCTCTGGCGCACCAGCTGGTACAGCCGGGTCGCGTCCAGGCGGCCATTGCCCTCGGCGTCCACGTCCGTGCCGTGGTTGATGCCGGGCGGCTGGCCGTCCAGCGTCAGGCGAAAGCGCAGCGGCTGGCCGGATACCGCGCCCAGCACCAGATTGGCGTCGCGGGCCTGGAAGCGCAGCGCCAGGCGGTTGCCGGCCTGGTTGGCTTCCACGTACTCCGGCTTAAGCGTCCAGTTGCCGGCCAGCGACCAGGTATTGGCCTGCAGCGCGGCGGGTGTGTAGCTTGTGGCTTTCTCGGGCATGGCGCTGCCATTGACGCGCAGGCCGCCGCCCTTTTCATAGCCCAGATAGGTTTCAGGGCTGCGCAGCGTGTCCGTGTCGGCCGCCAGGCCCAGGCCCTGGGTGTCCGCTTGCACAGCAGCCTGGGCGGTGTTTGCCGTGGCAGCGCCGGCTTCGCGCAGCAGGTCTTCGATCACGCGTTCCGAGGCCGCATAGCCACCTTCGCCGAACTGGTGGTGCCGCACGCGGCCCTGCGCGTCGACGAAGTAGAGCGCCGGCCAGTACTGGTTGCCAAAAGCGCGCCAGATGCGGAAGTCGTTGTCCTGCACCACCGGGTAGCTGATCTGCAGGTCTTTCAAGGCTTTCTTGACGTTGCCGGGGTCCTTCTCGAAGGCGAATTCCGGGGCGTGCACGCCGACCACCACCAGGCCACGGTCGGCGTACTTCTGTGCCCAAGCTTTCACATAGGGCAGGGTGCGCAGGCAGTTGACGCAGGAGTAGGTCCAGAAGTTCACCAGCACCACCTTGCCACGCAGCGCGGGGATGGATTGGGGCGCGGCGTTAAGCCACTGCGTGCCGCCGTCCAGGCTGGCCCGCGTGGACTCCACCGGTAGTTTGCTGGGCCGTGGCGCGCCGTTGTCGGGGCGGGCGGCGTTGCCGTCTGGCAGTTCTGCCGCGTTGGCCGCCGGCATCACGCGCTGCAATAGGCTGGCCTCCAGCCCGGCGCCGCCAGCGCCGCTGAATGCGCCAAGCAGGCGTGTATCCAGGCCGGTGGCAACAGCTACGACGCCGGCCAGCATGGCCGCGCCCACCACGCGGCGGCCGGCCACGCCGGGTAGCCAGCGCGCTTTCAAGGTGGCCAGGGTATTGGCGCTCAGCCGCAATGCAGCCCACAGCGCCACGGCAGCACCCGCAGCGTAGGACAGCAGCAGGAGTGATGTGTGGGCACTGGGGCCGAGCAGGGCGGCGCTGGACAGCACCAGGCCCAGCACCGGGCCGGCGCAGGGTGACCAGATCAGACCGGTAGCCACCCCAAGCAGCGCGGAGCCAAGCCAGGGGCTTCGCGTCTCCAGGCGCGCCAGCCGCTCACCGGCGTTGACCAGCGGGCGGCTCCACCACCTGGCTAGGCCGGGCAGCATCAACGAGGCCGCGAACAGGGCCAGGCAGAGCAGGGCGAACCCACGGCCGACCTGGTTCAGCTGCGCGGCCCAGGCCCCGGCCACCGCGCCCAGCGAGGCCACCGCCGCAAAGGCCAGGGCCATGCCCGCCAGCAAGGGCAGCGGGCCTTGTGTGAAGGGCCGGCCCTGGCGGGCGAACACAAAGGGCAGGACCGGCAGGATGCAGGGGCTGAGCAGGGTCAGCATGCCGGCGGCGAAGGCAAGGAGGTACAGCGTCATGGCGGCTCCGGTAGGTGCTTGGTGGGGGCTTGTGGGCTCAGAGCCGCGTGACGTCGATCACCGCCTGCGCAAAGGCGGCCGGCGCTTCCTGCGGCAGGTTGTGGCCTATGCCACCGTCCAGGTTGCGGTGCTGGTACTTGCCGCTGAACTTCTTGGCGTAGGCGGCGGGCGCGGGGTGGGGTGCGCCATTGGCGTCGCCTTCCATGGTGATGGTGGGCACGGTAATGTTCGGTGCGGTGGCCAGCCGGGCTTCCAGCGCGTCGAAGCGGGATTCGCCCTGCACCAGGGCTATGCGCCAGCGGTAGTTATGGACCACGATGGCGACGTGGTCCGGGTTGTCGAAGGACTGGGCGCTGCGCAGATAGGTCGCATCGTCAAACTGCCATTTCGGCGAGGCCTGCTGCCAGATGAAGCGGTTGAAGGCGGCGGGGTTGGCGGCGTAGCCGTCGCGGCCGCGGTCGGTCGCCAAGTAGGACTGGTACCACCAGGCGAATTCCGCGGCGGGGGATTGTGGCTTGGCGTTGGCCTGGGGGTTGCCGATCAGGTAGCCGCTGACGGAGACCAGGCCGGCCACGCGTTCGGGCCAGATGGCGGCGATGATGCAGGCCGTGCGCGCACCCCAGTCGAAGGCGCCCAGCACCGCCTGGCGTATGCCCAGCGCGTCCATCAGCGCGATGATGTCCTGGGCCACGGCGCCCTGCTGGCCGTTGCGGAAGCTGTCAGCGGACAGGAATCGCGTGCCACCGTAGCCCCGCAGATAGGGCACGATCACGCGGTAGCCGGCGGCCGCCAGGCGCGGCGCCACGTCGACGAAGGCGTGGATGTCATACGGCCAGCCGTGCAGCAGGATGGCGACGGGGCCGTTGGCCGGGCCGGCTTCGGCATATTCCACGCGCAGATCGCCGGCGTTGATGGTTTTCAGCGACTCGAAACGGGTAGCGCCGTCGCTGGTGGCCGCGCGTGCCGAGGTGGCCAGCAGGCTGCCGATGGGCGCGATGGCCAGGCTCAGTGCAGCGCTGCCCAGGAAGCTGCGGCGGCGGGTGGGGGAGTTCAGGGAGTTCATCGTCGGGCCTTTCAGGTTGGGGTTGAAGCGTTGCCGACACCAGCGCGTCGGTTGCCCCTAGTACACCGCCGCGATGTATGTGGCATGTGTCATGCGCACCCTCAAAATGCATGGCCGTGTAGCCAGCCGGGAGGGTAGATACACAGCGGTACAAAGCCGTTGCGTGGCCTGCGTCAGCGCGCGCCAAAACACCACCGCCACCCTGAAGGTGGCGGTGTTAGGTACGTGAAAAGGAGGCTTGGGTCTAGACGCTAGTGCCGCGCCGCCGCAGCACGGCGTGGCTGCTGGGCACCGCGCAGGGCCGGCCCGCGGGCTGGCCGATTTCAGAAGCCAGGCCGCCGAAGAAGAACGCCAGGGAGAACAGTAATCTGCGCATGGCTACTCGTCCTGCACCTCGACCTGGCTGGCGAACACATAGCCTTCACTGCGCACGGTCTTGATGTAGCGCGGCTCGCGTGCGTCGTCGTTCAGGCATTTGCGCAGGCGGCTGATCATCAGGTCGATGGAGCGCTCGAACAGCTCGGTCTCGCGGCCCTGGGTGATGGACAGGATCTGGTCGCGGGTCAACACCTTTTGCGGGTGGTCCACCAGCACGCGCAGCAGCCGGTACTCGGCGCCGCTGAGCGACACCACCACGCCCTCCTGGTCCAGCAGTATGCGTTCGACTGTGTCGAGCCGCCAGTCGCCAAACACCAGAAAGCGCGCCTCGTCGCTGCTGCGCATATTCGGCGGCAGCATGCGGGTGCGCCGCAGCACGGACTTGATGCGCGCCAGCAGTTCACGCGCAGCGAAGGGCTTGGGCATGTAGTCGTCTGCGCCCATCTCCAGCCCCAGCACGCGGTCGGCCTCGTCGCCGCGCGCGGTGAGCATGATGATGGGTGTGGTCTTGAACTTGCCGGCGCGCAGGTCGCGGCACAGCGTCAGACCGTCTTCGCCCGGCAGCATCAGGTCCAGGATGATGAGGTCGAACGGGCCTGCCGTTTCCAGCATCTGGCGCATGTGCCGGCCCGTGGGCGCGGTGCTGACGCGCAGGCCATTCTTTTGCAGATAGGCGCTGACCAGGTCGCGGATGTCGCGGTCGTCGTCAACCAGAAGAATGTGGTCGCTGGCGGGCACGGTGCTTGTCATGGTGTGTGGGGTGTTTGGCGGGGTTCAGGTGGGCAGTTTCAGGCTGGCGCGCAGGCCGCCTTCGGGGCGGTTGTGCAAGCTGAGCTCGCCGCCCAGCGACAGGGCCAGCTGGTGGGCGATGGCGAGGCCCAGGCCGGTGCCCCCGGTTTCGCGGTTGCGCGAGCTTTCCAGCCGGTAGAAGGGCTGCAGCACGGCGGCCAGCTGGTCCTCGGGTATGCCCGGCCCGGCATCGCAGATATCGATGTGCAGGCTGGCGCCGTCCAGCCGAAGATGCACGTCTGCACGCTGGCCGTATTTCAGCGCGTTGTCCACCAGGTTGGTGAGGACGCGGCGCAGCGCGTTCGGGCGGGTACTGATGGGCGCGCCAGCTTCACCTGCCAGGCTGACGGGGCTGCCGGTGTCGGCGTAGTCGTTGACGATGCTGCGCACCAGGGCGTCCATGTCCAGGCGCCGCACTTTTTCTTCGGAGCCTTGCAGCGTTTTGGCGTAGCTCACGCCTTCCTGCACCAGGCTGCGCATGGCTTCCAGGTCTTGCAGAAATTTGTCGGCGTCGGGCATGTCGTCCATCAAATCGACACGCAGGCGCATGCGGGTGATGGGGGTTTGCAGGTCGTGCGAAATGGCCGCGAGGATTTGCATGCGTTCATTCAGGTAGCCGGCTATGCGCTGCTGCATCGCGTTGAAGGCGCGCGCGGCGCGTGTAACTTCGAGCGGGCCGGTTTCCGCAACAACGGACGGCTGCAGGTCCGGGCCCAGCTGGTCCGCCGCGGCCGCCAGCCGCTCCAGGGGTCGCGTCACCAGGCGCATCCCAAGCCAGGCGCAGGCCGCCAGCACCAACAGCTGGGCGAGCAGTAGCCAGGTGACCCAGTCCGACACCGGCATCGGCACGCGGCGCGCCAGCACATACAGCGATGAGCCGTCACTGAGGCGCACCTGCATGCGCACGGTCTCGCGCATATTGCCCAGTTGGCCCACGGCCAGCACCGGGAAGGGCCGCAGCGCGTTGGCGACCACCTCGACGAAACCGGCCAGGGCGGGGGCGGTCGGGGGTGGCGTGTCGACCACGCCCTCCAGGGAAAAGCCATAGTTGGGCCGTTCCAGCTTCTGGAACCAGTCGCTGCGCTCACTGGCGGGCAGGCGGTCCAGGATGGCGACCGAGCTCGCGATGTCGTGCTCGACGCCGCTGAGCATCAAATGCATCAGCGTCTGCCCGCGCTCGTAGCGTATTGCCACGTAGGTGAGCAGTTGCGCCACGCCCATGCCCAGCACCACTAGCAGGGTGACCCGTGCCAGCAAGGTAGACGGCAACAGCCGCCGGAGGTATGCGTGCATTCGGTTCACCGTGGTGTGGTTACTGGGCCCGTGGGTTGTGGGATGGGCGGCGTTCAGACGAGCGACAGCGCGACCTGGATATTGCCGCGGGTGGCCTTGGAATAGGGGCACAGTTGGTGCGCGCCTTCTACCACGGCCAGAGCCTTGTCGTGGTCTACGCCCGGAACGCTGATCTGCAGGCGGGCCGACAGCGTGAAGCCGTCCGGGCCCTGTACCAGGTCTACCTCGGCATTGACGGCCAGGCCGTCGGGCAGCTTCACACCCAGGGGCTGGGCGGCGCGCGCCATGGCGCCCATGAAGCAGGCGGACCAGCCGGCCGCAAACAGCTGCTCGGGATTGGTGCCGTTGCCGACAGTGCCGAAGCGTGTCAGGGCGATGTCCAGGCGGCCATCGTCGCTGCGCGACGTACCCGTGCGGCCGCCGATGGTGTGGGTACGGCCTGTGTAGAGAACCTTGGTGTCTGCTGCGGTCATGGAGAAATCCTTTTGATAGCGTGTGTGTCGAAATGACGGCGCGATTGTTGAAGCGCAGCGTGTTTCGCCCAAGGGGATTTCTGACCGAATGTAGGTCTGCCAAAGCCCGCGTACAAAACTATACAAAACTCTGGACTGTTGTCGCTGACCAGGCTTTCGTCTACCCGTCCATTCACGCCCGCAGCGGGGGCCTGAACGGGATGCGTGCGCATACCAGTCCTCTGCGATAGTTGCTCGCTTCTCTCAAGTCCCTTTGCGCGCCGGCAGTGCCAACCGTGGCTTGCCCAACACTTGGGTCGCCACCCGCGACGCAAACTGCCGCGTCAAGAAGCGCACGCCGAAGGTTGATAGCTTGTTGAACAGCCCGGGCACCACCGTGCGCTTGCCAGCCAGCATCGCTTCGATCGCGGCGTGCGCCACGAACTCTGCGCTCTTCGTTGACGCATTCGCGATCCACGAGTAGTCGCCCCCGCCGGACGCGGCGTGGAACGCGGTTTCGGTGCCGCCAGGGCAGATGCAGGTCACCGACAGCGGCGTGCCACGGTGCTCGTCATGCAGACCCTCACTGAAGTTGCGGACGAACGCCTTCGACGCGGCGTACAGCGCCATGTTCGGTACCGACTGGTAGGCGCCGGTCGACGCGATGTTCAGCATGTGCGCAGGCTCGGTGCTGGCCTTGCGCGCGTCGACAAAGCACCGCGCGAGCTGGACCAGTGAGGTCATATTGAGTTGGACGAGCTCTGCGTCGCGTGCCCAGTCCACCTCGTCGAACCGGCGGAAATAGCCGAACCCGGCGTTGTTGATCAGAATGTCGATCGGGCCGCTGGCGGTGGCGGCGTCCCACAGTGCGCGCGCGGCATCGGGCTTGCCGAGATCTGCGGTGACGATCTCTACTTTCACGCCCTTGCAGGTCGCGGCGACCGCATCCAGTGCGTCGCGGCGCCGTGCCGTCAGCACGAGATCCACGCCGAGCGCCGCGAGCTCACGCGCGATGGCTGCGCCAATGCCGCTGGATGCGCCGGTTACGAGCGCGCGCTTGCCAATGTGGGCAGTTGTACCTGTACTCAAATCGTTCTCCTTATCGTGTAGAGCGGCCAAGGGACTCCAAGCCTCTCGATCTGCGCATATATCGATGCTACACCTGTAATATAGCACTGATATAGAAATAGGTCTAGAGAGCACCTTGTGTCGGAGAGCAGCCGCCCGATCTGCCCATGGCACCGGCATGCTGGAGTAGAAGTCTCGGCAGTTCCATGTGCAAGGAACTCCCCAGCTCCCGGCCGGCAATCTGGACTCGAACTCCCTGCCGCATGCGACAGAAGCAGCACGCTACGGAAGTAATATGCTGCGTACGTAGAATCGGTCAGCTCCTAGCGACAGTTCGCGCGAAATCGCGGCCCTCGTGCGCAGCGCCGACTTTCCTCTTTCAGAAATCCTTCTAAGTCTTTTCCGAACCCACCTGTGGCATCCGACACCGAGACCGCAATTTTTCAGGCCGCTGCGGCCCTGCTGGAGGCACGTGGACCGGCTGGTTTGACAACCCGCGCCGTTTGCGCGGCTGCCGGCATCACTGCGCCCACGCTCTACCATCACTTTGGCGGCAAGGGCTCTCTTGCAATGGCGCTTGTTAGGCAGGGCCGGGGTGAGTTCATGTCACGCAGGCGCGCTTCCAAAGCCTCTGATGATCTGATGAAGCAGCTGAAAACACATTGGGATGATGCTGTCGACTTCACGCTCAAGCGCCCTCACCTTTACGCCCTGCTCGTCGAGCAAGCTCAGCTCCATCCAGAATTGCTCGATGAGACGTTCGCCGACATGCGAGCGCTTGTTCAACGCCTCGTAGATACCGGCCGCTTTCAGGTCCCCATGGAAGACGCGGCGCGTGCCATCTTGGCCGCGTTCAATGGTGTCCTGTCCTTGCGTCAAATGGGTACGACGGCAGCAAGCGAGGTTGCGGCGACGAGCAACTTGATATTCACTGCTCTGATGACCGAGTTGAATAAAAAACGCTGAACTGCAAGTTCTTGCCCAAGGGCGCATAAAGGGCAAGGTCGCGGTCAATATGAAATAGAGACGAGCAATAACTGCAAAGTCCCCCAGAACCTGTGCCGGCCGGCACAGGTTCATTCCCTTTAGTTAGCTTGCGTGGCCAACTTCGCCATCAAAGCCTTGCCGAAAACGTCGGCCGACAAGGGCTGTTGACCGGTGATCAGCTCCCGGTCGACTACGACGTTGGGCTGCCAATCGGCACCGTTTTGGATAGTGGCGCCGGCTGCGGCCAAAGCTGCGTCCGGATAAAAGAGGACCTGACCGCCGAGCTGCGCGCTGCCTTCTATCTGCTTCTCTTCGGATGTTGCGAAGACGCTTAGCTTGTAGCCCGCATACGTCCAGCCCTTCGACAGGTTCTTGACCGCAGTGGTATCACCTGCGATGAGGGAAGATTGAAACTTGGCTGCTTCGGGCAGGGTGGACAGAAGAGCTATTGGTCCGTGGCAGATGATTGCTGTAGGCTTCGCGGCCGCGTGGAAGCTCTTCAGGATGGTGCCGAGCGACTGTTCTTTCAGCAGATCTTGCATAGGCGCATGGCCGCCCGGAATGAACACCGCTGCATAGCCGCTGGCGCCTTCTGCGGCAACAGATGCCAATGTTTTGGGCTTCTTCAACGAATCGAACTTAGCAACGTAGGAGAGTGCGTCTGTACGCTTCGCATCATCGCCGCCGAAGTAATTCTTGTTGTTCGAACTCACGTCCATTTGAGGCGTGTCGCCCTTTGGATTGGCAAACACCGGTGTGTACCCCGCATCGACGAGCATCCGCAGCGGAACAGCGAGCTCGTTGAGGAAGTAGCCTGTTTGGTACTGCTTCCCATCCCGCAGTTCGAGCTCATGGGCGCTCGACATCACTACAAGGATCTTCCCTTTGTCAGCGGCGGAGGCGGCGGCCGGCATAAGGCTGGCCGTGGCCGCAAGCGCAATCGACATGAGCGCGGTTTTTAAAGTATTGATGTTGAAAGTCATATGGGTTCTTTTAGTCGTTCGTGAGCTTGAAGTGGGTCGGTTGATGTTTAGCCGGCAAGCGTCGGATAGTCGCTGTAGCCCTTGGCACCCGGCGTGTAGAACGTGGTGGGGTCTGGTGCGTTCAATGCCGCGTCCTGGCGCATGCGCTCGACCAGATCCGGGTTGGCGATGAAAGGCCTGCCCATGGCGGTCAGGTCCGCGTGGCCTTCGCTCAGCGCCTGTTCTGCGCTGGCCTTGTTGAGTCCACCGGCAAGGATGAAGGGGCCGTCGAATGCAGCCCTCAGATCGGCCTTCAATTTCGCCGGGACGGGCGGGGCGCCCATGGTCGAATGGTCCAGGACGTGCACGTACATGAGGCCGAGTGCGGAGAGTTGCTTCACCAGCGACAGGTACTGTTCGTCCACACCATCGAATGCGCTGGTGCTATTGACCACGCCGTGAGGCGACAGGCGGATGCCGACGCGCTCAGCGCCGATCTCCTTCACGGCGGCACGGGCGACCTCTAGTACCAGTCGGTTGCGTCCCTCGGCCGTGCCTCCGTAGCCATCGGTGCGGCGATTGACATTGGCGTTCAGGAATTGTTCGAGCAAGTAACCGTTGGCTGCGTGCAATTCAATGCCGTCAAAGCCGGCTTGGATGGCAAGGCGCGCGGCCGTTGCGTACTCGCCGATCACAGTCTGGATGTCGGCCTCGGTCATGGCACGCGCCGGCGAGTGCGGTTGGTCGCCTTGGGTATCCGTCCTCATCTGGCCCGGGCATGTTCCCGATGAAGCGCTCAGCACTTCTGTTCCGGCCGGCATATTGTCTTTGTGGGACACCCAGCCGGTGTGCATCAGCTGCACGACGATCTTGCCGCCCTTGGCATGGACTGCGTCGGTCACCAGCTTCCAGCCTTGCACCTGGGCGTCATTGAACAGACCCGGAATGCGGGCGTAGCCCAAGCCATTGGGCGAGGGCGAGGTTCCTTCCGTGATGATGAGTCCGGCGCTCGCGCGCTGGGCGTAGTAGGTGGCCATCAGGCTGTTGGGCGTGTTGTTGTCGACCGCGCGGTGGCGCGTGAGCGGCGACATCACGGTGCGATTGCTGAGCTGGGTGGCACGCAGGGAGAAGGCTTCGAAAAGCATGGACTGTCCTTGGAAAAATGAAAAATGGGAGAAAAGGGAAGCGCAGCAACCTTGGTTGGCTGGAATCAACCGATCTGGTAACGAGGGGCCGGCTTTCCGGCCTGGGTGCCGGCGAACAGTGCGGAGCGGGCTGCCTCGTACTTCTCCCACAGACTGGCATCGGCGACCGATGGCCAGGTGATGGTCTCGCCTTGGTCCAGGCCCGCGAGCGCCGCATCGACCATGTTTTCGGTCGTCATCAAGGTCTCTTTGTTGAGGGCCGCCAGCGGGACGCCTGACAGATCCCAGATCTCGGTGGCTGTCGATGCGGGCAGTAGCAGCTGAACCTTCACGCCAGTTTCCGCCAGCTCTTGCTGCAGGCCTCTGCTGTATTGCAATACGAAGGCCTTGGTGCCGCTGTAGATGGCGCTGATGGGCAGCGAGTGAACGGCCAGGGCGGAAGCGATGTTGATGATCAAGCCCTGGTTCCTCGCTACAAAGGCAGGCACCGCAGCTTGCGTCAGGCGTGTCAGTGCTGTGATGTTGAGGGCGATCTGGGAGCCCACGTCGTTTGCTGCCATTTGGGCAGCCGGTGCCAGGCGCGCAAGACCGGCGTTGTTCACCAGGATTTGCACATCCCCATTGGTGGCCAGAATCGTCTCGATCCGCGCCACATCCTGGTCTTGGGTCAGATCGGCCACGATAGCTTCGGCTTTGATGCCGTGCGCTTTTGAAACTTGCGCGCAGAGGGCTTCCAGGCGGTCAGCGCGCCGGGCTACGAGAATAAGATCGTATCCACGCGCTGCGAGGCGGTCTGCGTAGACAGCGCCGATGCCGGAAGAAGCCCCTGTGACAAGAGCGACTTTTTTAGAACTGGGATGTGTCATTGATAGCTTTCCAATAAAATTGAGTGCTCAACTAAATAAGTTGAGGGCTCAAATGTATGGCCAATCATGCGCAATCCAAAAATAGTGCAGTACTAAACCATTTTGAAAATATGGGAATTACCAAGGACCTTATGGACGTGAAGAACAGCCCGGATAAGCCCGCCGCAGACGAGCAGGACATCCTGGGTGGGCGGGTCTGTACGAACACAGCGCTACGCGTTGCGGCCCGCAGACTGGGCCAGCTGTATGACGAGGCGCTTGCACCGTTGGGCCTTAAAGCCACACAGCTCGCACTCATCTCAGAAATAGACAAGCTCATGGGAGCCGATCAACAAGGGCCGACGCTGCAGGATCTTGCGACCCGGCTCGCCATCCAACTTTCTGCCCTGACCCATGCGCTCAGGCCGCTGGTGCGCGATGGAATTGTTGAGCTGCGCCAGGACGCCAAAGACAAACGAACCAAACACGGCGTTCTCACCTCGCTTGGCAAAACTTTGCTTTCAGAAGCGATGGTGGGCTGGGCTGCAGCAAACGACCAAGTGGAGGCCGTGCTGGGCCCTGCCTCGGCTGCGAACTTGCGTGCTCTGGCCGACCAGGTGGCTTCCGACGAGTTTCTGCTGGCCTATAAGGCGAAGAATTAACCGCCGGTCCCATTCGCTGCCTCGGGCAGCGCCCACTTAAGTCTTTCCGGACCGAACGAGCGCTTCCTATTGTCTGTGTCCCACACGCAGCAATGCCAGCGTGAACATGACTTCGATGGACATGGGAATCAGGATCTTTGGGGTCACATGGCCGGCCGCCAGCTCAAAACCCCCAAGTGCCGTCAACATCAAACAGGAAACTACCAAGCCCGTGGTCAACGCAGATCGAGCCGGTGAGGGCTCCGCATTCCTGGCCAGAAAGAACATGACGGCGATGCCCGCAAATAGTGCAGCCGCGCGCCGACACACAACGCTGACGGACAGCGTGAGTTCTAGACCCCAGTCTGCCAACATGACATTGGGCGCAAACATCAACGTAGCCGCCAAGGTGAAGAAGCTCAGTGCGATCAGAATTGCGACCCTTTGAAAATTCAATTTCATAGCGTCGCCCGCCCTGTTGCCGTTTTTGAAGATGTCGACATCGTTAAATCCCTTTAGTCGAATGGGATAGGCCGGCGTTGACGTCAACGACGGTACGGCCCTGGACTTTTCCTTCGAACAATCGCTCAACGATTGTGGGCACTTCTGCGAGACCAACAACCTGTGTTGTTCGGGCGAGCTTGTCCAAATCCAGGTCCCGCGCCAACCGTGACCAAGCTTCGATGCGCATTTGTTGGGGGGCATTGACCGAATCGATGCCGGCCAGCGTCACATTGCGCAGGATGAAAGGCAGCACCGAGGCCCGCAGATCCATGCCTTGGGCCAGGCCGCAAGCGGTGACCACGCCGCGGTACTTTGTCTGTGCCAGCACGTTGGCCAGCGTGTGGCTGCCAACCGAGTCGACGGCACCGGCCCACTTCTCGCTGGCAATGGGTGCCCCAGGCTCCGAAAGCGTCCGGCGATCGATGATGTCGTCGGCCCCCAGGCTGCGCAGATATTCGCTTTCCTCCAGCCGCCCGGTGGAGGCAACCACCCGGTAGCCGAGACCGGACAGCAGGGCTATGGCGATGGAGCCGACGCCGCCATTGGCGCCCGTCACGAGAATGTCGCCATGCTGGGGTGTGAGCCCGCCATGCTCAAGCGCCAGTACCGACAGCATCGCCGTGTACCCCGCTGTTCCGATAGCCATCGCGTCTTTGGTGGACAAAGCTGCCGGGAGCTTGACCAGCCACTCACCTTTCACGCGCGCCTGCTGCGCATAGCCACCGTGATGCGTTTGGCTCAAGCCCCAGCCATTGGCGACGACGCGGTCGCCAGCAGCGATGCCGGGGTAGGACGAAGTCTTGACCGTGCCGGCGAAGTCGATGCCAGGAATCAAAGGGAACTGACGAATCACGTCCGCGCGGCCGGTAATGGCCATCGCGTCCTTGTAGTTCACGGTGGAGTAATCGACGTCAACCACAACGTCCCCGGGCATGAGGTCCGGTTCGCTCAGCGATACCACGCTGGTCGTAATCTTGTCACCAGTCTTGCTCGCGAGTAGTGCTTGGAATGTCATCGTTTTCTTTCAAATGAACGGTTGTAAAAAATAAGAAACGGCTAGCTGCCTATGCGTCGAGCCGCAGGTTTTTACGCACTCCGGCGTCCAGTACGCTTGCGGGTGCAAACCTGCGAAATAGGCGCAGGGTGTTGGCCTGGCCGGGGGTGTAATGGGTCTTGGGCTGCGCGGCCGAGACTGCCTTCAATACGATGTCGGCCACTATCTCAGGTCCGTCTGCGCCGGCAATTCCTTCCTTGAGCCGCTGATCCATTCGGGCGCGAATTTCGCGGTACATGTCCAGAGGTGTATCGGGCTGCATCTGATTCGCTTCGAACGGCGTGTTGATATAGGGGGGCTCCACTACCGAGACGCGAATGCCCTGTGTGCGCAATTCATGGTCTAGCGATTCCGAATAACCGGCGACCGCGTGCTTGGTGGCGGAATACAACGCCATATAAGGTGCGGGCAGGAAGCCCACCACTGAGCCGATGTTGATGATGCGACCACTTCCTTGGCGGCGCATATGCGGTGTCACGGTCCGGATCATCCGCACCATGCCGAAGAAGTTGGTGTCGAAGATAGCCTGGGCCTGCGCAATCGAACTCTCTTCTGCTCCGGCTGGAGCGACTCCAAAGCCAGCGTTGTTGACCAGCAGGTCGATGCGACCCTCCAGCTGGATCAGTTGCTGAACCACAGCCTCGACTGACGCATCCTGGGTCACATCGAGTGGCAGCATCTCGAACGCTCGCTGGCCCGCCTGGCCGCCGCGCCGACTGGTGCCGTACACCTTGTAGCCGGCCTTTGAAAGCTGCAGTGCAGTGGCTTCGCCTATGCCTGACGAGGCCCCTGTTACGAGGGCCACTTTGTTCTTCATGTTCATGCTGTTTTTCCTTGAGTGTGCGATATCACATGATGCGCGTAATATTTTTGAGCGAGCGAAAAATTTATGGATTTCAGTTATGTCAGGCGATGGGAAGATTTTCAGGTTAGCCGCGCATTGCCTCATCGACGGAGCAGGCTGCTTGGTCGGTGCTCTGAGTCTGTGTCTCTTATTTCGCATTATGCGCATCATACATTTTTCTGAACAAATGCGCTGTGATGTTTTGGGCGATACCGACCGTCGGAGCGGCGCAAACGCAACCGACATTAAATTTGCAGCAGCGGGGTGTCGGCTGGCGGCCTATGCGCTCCAGCCTCGCACAGACTTATTCAGCGTCGCCTTTTTTCTTCCGCCGGCTGGGTCGCGCAGACCGCGTCTGCGGAGCCCTGAGGCGCTGGCTTTCCTGATCCAGCCACAACAGGGTTTCGGCATGCGACAAAAATCTGCGCAGGTACTCGGGTGACAGCTCGCGCATCGTGGCCAGGGAGCGCAACACCAGCATGTGGGAATTCAACGGGCCCGCGTTTTCCGGGCCCCGCTTGAGGGACTGCTCCACTTGGTCAACAACAGCAAACTTGGACCACACTTCCCGGAAGCCTTGCACACTCTTCAGTTCGGGCTGGCCGCCCCAGCCAACAGGAGGTCCGTTCCCTGCCGCATCTGGTTGCGTGGCGGCGCGGATATAGGCGTTCAGCGCAGCCAGTGGCGAGCTGGGCGGGGAGCTCGATTCGGCCGCATGTGCCCGGGGCTTGCGCCCGGCATAGGCGGCCAGCGCCGTTTGCAGCTTGTCCTCCAAGATGCGCCGCACGGGATCGGGCGCAAGCTGCGCACGCTGTTGCAGGGCTTCCAGATAGCGAAAGCGCACGGGGTCCCCATGCTGCGCGCCTGCGCTGCGCAAGGACGCCAGCGCAGCCGCCGCATCGAAAGCCTCGGGCGGCATCATGGTGCCGGCGGTTTCTCGGCGGTTGAGCGGGGCACGGGCGCCATTTCCACCCGGCGGTTTTGCGCACGGCCCTTGTCGTCATCGTTCGACGCCACGGGCTGCTCGGCACCAAAGGCGGCCGCAAACACCCGCGACGAGGGCATGCCGGATTCGATCAGCGCACGCGACACAGTGAGCGCCCGCTGGGCCGACAACTCCAGGTTGTCGGTGAAATGCTGGTTGCGGTCGATGATGGGCTGGTTGTCGGTAAAGCCGCTGACCATCAGCATGTCGTCCCGCGCACCCAGGTAAACCTGCAACGGCGGCACCAGGGTCTTCAATAGTTGCCGCCCTTCGGGGCGCAGCTGGTCAGAGTTCACCGGGAACAGCACGCTGCCACTGATGCCGATGCGACCGTTGTTCAAGGTCACTCGGCCTGTCGCCAAGGGCACGGCCAGGGCTTTTTCCAGGGCCATGCGGCGCTGCTCTTCGCTCTGGCGCTTGGCCACTTCGGCCTGCAGATTGGTGACCAGGTCCATCTGCACCACCAGCACCCCGACCAGCACCAGCACAAAGGCCCCCAACAAGCCCGACATCAGGTCGCCAAACACCGCCCAGACGGGTGCGGTCTGCTCTACGCCGTCATTTCCGTCTTCCCAGTCTTCCGCGCCGGTCATCCCGCAACCCCTTCGGCGCTGCGCAGGCGGCGCATGTCTTCCACCACCGTTTGCTGCGCTGCGATGCTGAGGTCAATCACCTCGCGCGCCTGGGCCACGTAGTAGGCCAGTTGCTCGTCGCTGCGCGCCGCCGACTGCTGGATCGCGCCCTCCACACGCTGCAGGCTGTTCGCCAGTTTTTCATTCGATGCGCTGAACAGTTGCACACCGTGGCCAAAGGCTTCGCCCAGGCTGGCCAATTCCACGGCACTGCCCGTGACCTGTGCCGCCACCTGCGCGGTCTGGCTGGTGTGCGCCTCCACCGCTTGGGCAAACTGGCCGCCTGCAGCGTCCAGCACGCTGGCAGCGGATGCCACCAGCGACTCGATGGCCGTACTTTGGTCGCCTGCCGCCTGGTTAAGCGTCTGTAGCAGTGTGTCGAGTTGCGCCACCAACTGGGTGCGCTCTGCGAAAGCCTGGTTGTCGCGCTCGCTGAACCCGGCCATTTGCTGGCGCAGCTGGGCAATCACTTCTGCCGCGGCTTGGGGCGCTTCGGCGGCTGTGGCCATCAGCCGGGCCATGGGCTCTTCCAGGGCCGTGCCCAGGGTCGCCAAATGGGTCACCACGGCCGCTTGCAACTGTGCCAGCCGGTCCACTGCGACCTGGCCACGGTCGGATTCTTCGGCACGCAGTGCCGTCAACTCGGTGCGCCACAGGCCGGCCAATTGGTCCAGCCGCTCGC
The DNA here is from genome assembly GCF_900104385.1 of Rhodoferax sp. OV413. GTDB lineage: Bacteria > Pseudomonadota > Gammaproteobacteria > Burkholderiales > Burkholderiaceae_C > Rhodoferax_B. The sequence continues at coordinate 147,022 of NZ_FNJA01000002.1, forward strand.
CCTGCTGCTGCGTCCAGCGGGCCTCTGCCTCGCTATGGGAGGCCAGCAAAGCCTCAGACCGGCCCACCAAATCAGCCACCTGTGTCAGGGTTGTTTCGGCGCGTCGGCTGGTGTGTTCCACCATTTCGCCTGCGGTCTTTTCCAGTGTTTGGCACACAGCCTGTTGCTGGGCCAGCGCCTGTTCGCCTATGGCGCGGCATTCGCTCTGCAGCGTGTGGGTGGTGGACTGCAATGCCTGCGTCCAGCCCTGCAGATGCAGCTGATCAGCCGTCGCCTGCTCCTCGCGGGACTGGCTTGCCGCGGCTTGTACCGAAGCCAGCAGCGTGCTGGAGCGGTGTTCAAACGTGTCGGCAAAGCCTTGCAGTGTGGTGTGCGAGAGATCGGCCAATTGCTCCAAGCGGTCGCCTTGTTCCTGTGTCCAGCGGGCCTCTGCGGTGGCATGGGCGGCCAACAAAGCTTCAGACCGCACGACTAGATCAGCCACCTGCGTCAGGGTTGTTTCAGCGCGTTGGCTGGTGTGTTCCACCATCTCGCCAGCGGTCTTCTCCAGCGTTTGGCACACAGCTTTTTGCTGGGCTAGGGCCTGTTCGCCCATGGCACGCCATTCGTCTTGCAGCGTATTTGTGGTGGACTGCAATGCTTGCGTCCAGCCTTGCAGATGCAGTTGGTCCGCCGCCGCCTGCTGCTCGCGGGATTGGGCGGCGGCCGCCTGTACCGACGCCAGTAGCGTGCTGGAGCGATGTTCGAACGTCTCTGCAAAACCCTGCAGCGCCGCATCGAATCGCGCCACCTGGGCTTCGCTGCTGCGCACATGGTTGTGTTGCGCGGTGGCCCAACCCTCGGACGTGCGTACGGCTGCTGCGTCCCAGCTCTGGGCCAGACCATGCAGCTGGCTTTGTGTGGCTTCAAAGACGCGCTGGTGCAGCCGAGTGGATTCCTGCGCCATCTCGGCCATCGCCGCCTGGACCACCGGTTGGATGCTGTCGCCTGCCGCGCGTGCGGCAGCGGTCAGGCTGGCTTGCAGCGAAGCGCTGACGGAGCTGGCCAGTTCGCCATACGCCCCCGACACCTCGCGGTGAAACTGGGCCTGCTGGCCCTGCAACTGCTCGCTCAACTGCTGGCTGCGGCGCTCTATGCCGTCCATCAGGGCCTGCAGGCGCTCGGCAACCTCGGGCAGTGCATGGGCCTGCAGTTGCACGGCCTTGAAGGTGTCCTGGCGCTGTTGCGCCATGGAAAACGGCCGCAAGGTAGTGGCGATGCGTGCGTCCAGCAGGCGCACTACGTCCAGCCGTTCGCGCCGGGCCATGGCCGACAGCAGGCCCAAGACCGCCGACGCCGCCACACCCGCTACCGAGGTGCCGAACGACAGGCCCAGGCCCTTGATGGGCGCAGCCAGGGCAGCGCGTATGGCGTGCAGATCGGTAGAGCCCTCCAGCGCGAACACCGCGCCCTTGAAGGTCACCACCATGCCCAGGAAGGTGCCCAGCATGCCCAGCATCACCAGCAGGCCCACCAGATACGGCGTCAACGCCAGGCCGGGCAAGGCGCTGCGCTCGCCCTCGACGCGCATGCGCACGGGGTTGCGCAGCAGCGCCGGTACACGCTCCAGCCAGGTCGGCAAATCAGCGGGCGGCTGCTCCAGCTCGGCCAGCGCGGTGGACAGCGATGCCGTGTCGGACCTGTAGCGGCGAAGCTCCAGCGCCCCCAGCAGGTACACCCCGGCGATCACCCCGGTGACGGCCAGCGCCAGCGCACTCGTGCCCACAAACCCATAGCCCACCCAGGCCACGCTCAGCAGGCCGATGGCGAAGGTGGCGGCAAAAACAAACCTATTCATACTGCGTTCTCAACTTTTTCAATATCCGTACGCGGCGCCGTAGTGGGCGCACGCTCAAGCGCGGTTTCCCGCTGGAATGCCTCTACCAGGCCCATGACCTGCTCCAGGCGCAGGTCCAGTTCGGCCAACATCACGGCCTGCTGTTCCTTGTCAAACCGGTCCAGCCATCCGCCTTCTTGGCGCCACAGGGTGGGCGCGTCTTGCTGTGGGTGGGTCGTGCGCAACTGCTCGAACCGGCTCTTCAGTAGTGCCGGGATGGTCGCCAGCAACTTCTGCTCGCGCGCTGCCAGCATTTGCTCCCACACGGCGTCCAGCGCGGCCAGCTGCCGCAAGCTGGGCGACACGGCGGCCACGGCTTCGCGCACGTTCACGCGCAAGGGCGGCAGCATCAAATCCATCTGGCGTTGCAGGTCCAGATGGCGCTGGCGAAATACTGCGTAGTCGGCCACCGTTTCTTCGGGTGCGGCCGGCATCGCCATAGGCAAAGGCTCGGGGGTACGCCCCCGCCGCCGGCTGGCACCCGCATCGGCCACCGCCACCGGCTTGGTGGTGATGGCGTAGACCAGGACCTGGCGCACCTGCTGCACCTGTGCGGCGACATCCACGCTGTGGCCCATGCGCGCCGGCTTGCCTGCGGGCTGGGGGGCTGCACGCATGGTGTGTATCGCCTGCAGCGCGCCGCGCAGTGTCACCGCGTCGAATACGCCCAGCAGCACGCTCAGCTGCTCGGCAGAATCCACGCTAGCGCCTGCCTTGCCGACGGAGGCCGGGTCACCAAGCAGGCGAACAAGTTTGGAACTGCTGAAGTTCGTGCGCAAAAAAGATTCCTTTGCACCCAGGAGGTAGCGGCAATGGGGCCCAATGTGGTTGCATGGGGGCTGTAGCCACGTGTACACGTCGCCTGCCAATATCCATTAACGATGGAGCCAGTGGGCGTGGGCTCGGCGGACTTGCCGCGGCCCATGATGAAAACACCTTGCGCGTAGCGCTTGTAGCCCTGGCAGCATTCCGGCAGAAGCGTCCTAAGACGCTCTACAAAATTTGCAAATTATGAGAATTTTTGCAATATTTTTGAGAGCCTACAAACCTTAAACGTCAATATTCCCCGCCCGCAGCGCATTGGTTTCAATGAATTCCCTGCGCGGCTCCACTTCATCCCCCATCAGCATGGTGAACACGCGGTCGGCCTCGATGGCGTCGTCGATCTGTACGCGCAGCAGGCGGCGCACCGTGGGGTCCATCGTGGTTTCCCAGAGCTGGGCGGGGTTCATTTCGCCCAAGCCTTTATAGCGCTGGCGGCTGGTGGCGTGCTCGGCTTGGGCAATCAGCCAGGCCATGGCTTGGCGGAAGTCGGTGACTTTTTCTTCCTTCTGGCGTTCGCCCTCGCCGCGCTGCACTTTGGCGCCTTCGGACAGGAGGCCGCGGAAGGTGTTGGCGGCTTCGGCCAGGGCGGCATAGTCGGCGCCGTGTACGAAGTCCTGGGTCAGCACGCTGCTCTTGATGTTGCCGTGGTGGCGACGGCTGATGCGCAGGATGGGTTTATCGGTGCGCACATCGAATTCACCCGCCACTTCGGCGCCGCTGCCCAGCTCCAGCAGGCGCGTTTGCAGCGCTGTTGCGGAGGCTTCGGCATCGGCCACGGTGTCGAGGTTCAGGGCCACGCCGTCGGCGATGGCGCGCAGGGCTTCGGCATCCATGAAGTTCTGCAGGCGTGCGATGACGGCCTCGGCCAGCTGGTGCTTGCGCGCCAGTTCGGCCAGGGTGTCACCGCTGAGGGTGGTGCCGTTGTCGCCACCGGTGTAGACCGCGGCGTGGACCAGGGCGATGCGCAGCAGGAAGCCGTCGAGTGCGCTCGCGTCCTTCAGGTACAGCTCTTCCTTGCCGGCCTTGACCTTGTACAGCGGCGGCTGGGCGATGTAGATGTGGCCGCGCTCGACCAGCTCGGGCATCTGGCGGTAGAAGAAGGTCAGCAGCAGGGTGCGGATGTGGGCGCCGTCAACGTCCGCGTCGGTCATGATGATGATGCGGTGGTAGCGCAGCTTGGCGACGTTGAAGTCGTCGTTGCCGGTGGTACCGCCGGCCTTGCCGATGCCGGTGCCGAGTGCGGTGATCAGCGTCAGGATTTCGTTGCTGGTCAGCAGCTTCTCATAACGGGCTTTTTCGACGTTCAGAATCTTGCCGCGCAGGGGCAGGATGGCCTGGAATTTACGGTCGCGGCCCTGCTTGGCGGAGCCGCCGGCGGAGTCGCCCTCGACGATGTAGATCTCGCACATCGCCGGGTCTTTTTCCTGGCAGTCAGCCAGCTTGCCGGGCAGGCCCATGCCATCGAGCACGCCTTTGCGGCGCGTCATGTCGCGGGCCTTGCGCGCAGCTTCGCGGGCACGGGCGGCTTCGATGATCTTGCCGACGATGATCTTGGCATCGGCCGGGCGTTCCTGCAGGTAGTCGTAGAGCAGCTTGCTGACGATGTCTTCCACCGGGCCGCGCACTTCGCTGGAGACCAGCTTGTCCTTGGTCTGGCTGCTGAACTTGGGTTCGGGTACCTTGACGGACAGCACGCAGGTCAGGCCTTCGCGCATGTCGTCGCCGGTGACTTCGACCTTGGCTTTTTTGGCGACTTCGGTGTCGTCGATGTACTTGTTGATGATGCGCGTCATGGCCGCGCGCAGGCCGGTCAGGTGGGTGCCGCCATCCCGCTGCGGGATGTTGTTGGTGAAGCACAGCACCTGCTCGTTGTAGCCGCTGTTCCACTGCATCGCCACTTCGACGCCGATGTTGGTGTTCTGGTCGCTCTGGCGGTCGCCCATGGCGTGGAAGATGTTGGGGTTCAACACCGTCTTGCCCTTGTTGATGAAGTTCACAAAGCCCTTGACGCCACCGGCACCCGAGAAGTCGTCTTCCTTGCCGCTACGCTCGTCCTTCAGGCGGATCTTCACGCCGTTGTTCAGGAAGCTGAGTTCGCGCAGGCGCTTGCTCAGGATTTCGTAGTGGAAGTCGTTGTTCTCTTTGAAGATCTCGGTGTCGGGCAGGAAGTGCACCTCGGTGCCGCGCTTCTCGGTGTCGCCAATGATCTGCATGGGCGAGACTTCGATGCCGTCCACGGATTCCAGCAGGCGGTTTTGTACAAAGCCCTTGCTGAACTCCATCACATGGATCTTGCCGTCGCGGCGGATGGTCAGGCGCAGCATTTTGGACAGCGCGTTCACGCAGCTCACGCCCACGCCGTGCAGGCCGCCAGACACCTTGTAGCTATTCTGGTTGAACTTGCCGCCAGCGTGCAGCTCGGTCAAGGCGATTTCAGCGGCCGAGCGTTTGGGCTCGTGCTTGTCGTCCATCTTGATGCCGGTGGGGATGCCGCGGCCGTTGTCGACCACGCTGATCGAGTTGTCCGAGTGGATGGTGACCAGGATGTCGTCGCAATGGCCGGCCAGCGACTCGTCGATGGAGTTGTCCACCACCTCGAACACCAGATGGTGCAAGCCGGTGCCGTCCGAGGTGTCGCCGATGTACATGCCCGGGCGCTTGCGCACCGCCTCCAGCCCTTCCAGGATCTGGATCGAACCTTCGCCGTAGGCTTCGGTGGCGCCGGCCTGGTTGGTGTCGATCGTTGGCTGAAAGTTGGAGCTATCTGCGCTGTCGCCGGTGTTCACCGCTTCCATGGATTCGGCATCGGTGGGGACGGGAGGGACGGGCTTGTTTTCTTCGGTCATGGCGTACGGTGCTTGTCTGGAACCAGGTTCCAGAGGCTGCATAATTTATAAGGTAAATCTGCCTTTTGCGCAGATAGGCTATGCGTGGGTAGCTACTATTTTTATAGTGTTAAATACGCATCGGCATGACCACGTATTTGAAGGTCTCGTTCTCGGGGATGGTCAGCAGCGCCGAGCTGTTGCCGTCGCTGAGCGAGATGGTCACCATGTCTTGCTGCATATTGGCCAAGGCATCGATCAGATAGGTCACGTTGAAGCCGATCTCGATGGTGTCGCCACCGTAATCGACGTCGAGTTCGTCCACGGCTTCTTCCTGTTCGGCATTGTTCGAGGCTACGCGCAGGCTGCCGGGTTCGACGTTCAGGCGCACGCCCTTGAACTTGTCGCTGGTCAGGATGGCGGTGCGCTGCAGGCTGGACAAGAACGCCTGGCGGCCCAGGGTGATGTGGTTCTGCTGGTTCTTCGGGATCACGCGGTTGTAATCGGGGAACTTGCCCTCGACAAGCTTGGTGACGAACTCCATGCCGTCAAAGCTGAACTTGGCCTGGTTGTTGGCAAACTGCATCTCGATCGCGCCTTCGGCGTCACTCAGCAGACGCTGCATTTCCAGCACGGTTTTGCGCGGCAAGATCACTTCCTGCTTGGGCACTTCCACGTCCAGCGCGGCCGATGCGAAAGCCAGGCGGTGGCCGTCGGTGGACACCAGGCTGAGCTGCGTGCCTTCGGCGACGAACAGAATGCCGTTTAAGTAGTAGCGGATGTCATGCACGGCCATGGCGAACGACACCTGGCTGAGCAGCGCCTTCAACACCTTTTGTGGGACGCTGAAGGCCGGGCCAAAGTTGGCGGCTTCTTGCACCAGCGGGAAGTCTTCGGCCGGCAGGGTTTGCAAGGTGAACTTGCTCTTGCCGCCCTTGAGTATCAGTTTGTTCTGGCTGGACTCCAGGCTCACGGTCTGGTCAGACGGCATGGTGCGCAGGATGTCGATCAGCTTGCGGGCACCCACGGTGGTGCTGAAGTCGCCGGCATCGCCATCCAGCTCGGCGCTGGTGCGGATCTGGATTTCCAGGTCGCTGGTGGTCAGCTGTACCGTGGCACCGGTTTTGCGCAGCATCACATTGGCCAGAATCGGCAAAGTATGGCGCCGTTCGACGATACCCGCCACCGACTGCAGAACCGCGAGCACCTTGCTTTGTGTTGCCTTCAAAACGATCATGTCAACCCCATGTGTATATAAATGAGCCTTGCGAGAAACCAGCGCGTCGGTTTCGACCAACACGTGATTTTCCCTGTTTTTACCTGCACTTTTGGCTAGCCTTTAAGGGTTTGCTCCAGCACGTGCAATTGCTGGTTCAGCTCGGTGAGCTGTTGGCGTTCGCCGCCAATCTTGCGGACGGCGTGCAACACCGTCGTATGGTCACGGCCGCCGAACAGTTCGCCGATCTCGGGCAGGCTTTTTTGCGTCAGCTCCTTGGCCAGGTACATCGCAATCTGGCGCGGCCGGGCAATCGAAGCCGGGCGCTTCTTGGAGTACATGTCGGCGACCTTGATCTTGTAGTAGTCGGCCACGGTCTTCTGGATGTTTTCCACCGAAATCTGCCGATTCTGGATGGATAACAAGTCACGCAGGGCTTCGCGCGCCAGCTGGATCGACATTTCCTTCTGGTTGAAACGCGAATAGGCCAGGCATTTGCGCAGCGCGCCTTCGAGCTCGCGCACGTTGGAGCGCACATTCTTGGCCACGAAAAACGCCACTTCCTCGGGCATTTCGGTACCTTCGGCGCGTGATTTGTTGATCAGAATTGCGACGCGCATCTCCAGCTCGGGTGGCTCTATGGCCACCGTCAAACCCGAATCGAAGCGTGATACCAGGCGTTCGTGGATGTCGGCCAGACCCTTGGGATAGGTGTCGCTGGTCATCACGATGTGCGACTTCTTGGTCAGCAAGGCTTCGAAGGCGTTGAAGAACTCTTCTTGCGTACGGTCCTTGTTGGCGAAGAATTGCACGTCGTCAATCAGCAACAGATCCAAGGAGTGGTAGCGCTCCTTGAATTCGTCAAAAGTCTTGCGCTGGTAGGCCTTAACCACATCTGAAACGAATTGCTCCGCATGGATGTAGAGAACTTTGGCATCCGGCCGGTCGGCCAGCAGGCGGTTGCCTACGGCATGCATCAAATGCGTCTTGCCCAGGCCTACGCCGCCGTAGATGAACAGCGGGTTGTACAGCTGGCCGGGCGTGCCTGAAACGTGCATCGCGGCGGCGCGCGCCATGCGGTTTGCCGTACCTTCGACCAGGGTGTCAAAGGTCAGCGCGGTGTTCAGGCGGTTTTTAAACTGGGCCAGAGCCGGGTCTTCGCCCACCGGCGCAGCCTCGGGAATCGAGCCCACGCCTTGCGAGACCAGCGCCGTTGCGTGTGTACGCACCTGTGCTTCCCGCGGAGTGAGGACTAACTCGAGCGGAATGGTTTGGCCATACAGCTTCTCCAGCAGGACGCCGATGCGGCCTACGTATTGCGCGCGAATCCAATCCAGCTTGAAGCGGTTGGCGACAAACAAGGTTACTTTGGAAAAGTCATCGTGCACCTGGGCCACCAGGGGCTTGATCCAGGTATTGAACTGCTGCTCTGGCAGTTCCTGGGCCAACTGTTCTACGCAGGCTTGCCAGAGGCTGTGGCCGGCGCCGGTGTTGGCTGGGGTTCCCTCGGTCATTATGGGGGCTTCTACTTCTGTGGATAAATTAGGGATCGGCGAACCGACCATTGTAATTTATCCCGCCCTTATCCACAATTTGGCGGCAATGGCTTATGCGCCGGCCAGGCCCGCACTTTAACGCCATGCGCCTTGCCAGGGTCCGAATTATTTGCCATAATGCCGGGTTTCCCTGACTAAATTCATCTCGCCAGCTTTTCGGGCTACACGCTACGAAAGCGGGAAAAGATGGATTGCTTGGCTTGGCGTAGTACTGTAGTTAGTACTGCGGCAGTCATGATTTCAGGGCCAATCTAGGGGCTTTATTTAAGCTGAAGCCCTCATTTTTCGGCAATTGTCCCTGGGGTTCGCTTGGGGGGTCGCTGAACCGAACTCTTCTAGGATGTCATCATGAAACGCACTTACCAACCGTCGAAAATCAAGCGTGCCCGCACCCATGGTTTCATGGTCCGCATGAAAACCCGCGGCGGCCGTGCTGTCATCAACGCACGCCGCGCCAAAGGCCGCAAGCGTCTGGCTGTCTAAGTCCGCGCCTCGGTTGGCGCGCATCTCCGCTCCCGATTTCTTGTTGTGACTTCGGCCCATCCTCTGCCGTGCAGCGACTAAAAACGCGCGCGCAGTTCCAGGCCGTGCTGGCAGGTCATACGGTTGCGCGTACGGCGCACTTTGCGCTGCACCGCGCAGCGCTAGATGTGTGTGCTGTGCCGACCCCAGCTGCTGCCAAGCCAATGCCATCTTCCACAGGGCCCGAGTCCACGCGACCGCAGGCCCTGTTTGGCGTAGAGGGCGTCTGGCTGGGTGCCATGGTGCCCAAGCGCTGGGCCAAACGGGCGGTGACGCGCAATGCCATCAAGCGCCAGATCTACCAAGTGAGCCAGGCTTTTGAACCCCGCTTTCCGCAGGCAGCCCATGTGGTGCGCTTGCGCAGCGTGTTCGACCGCAAGCTGTTCATCAGCGCCACCTCTGACCAGCTCAAGCAGGCTGTCCGCTCCGAGCTGGAGCAGCTGTTTGGCCGGGCCGTCACCGGGGTGACATCGGCATGATGCAAGCTCTGCTGATGGGCGTGGTGCGCGGTTACCGCCTACTGTTGAGCCCATGGTTGGGTTCGGCCTGCCGATTCGAGCCTACCTGCTCGGTGTATGCGCTGCAGGCCCTGGAGCGGCACGGTGCTGCCGGCGGCTCTTATTTAACATTGCGTCGGTTGGCGCGTTGCCAACCCTGGTGTGACGGTGGGCATGACCCATTGCCGCAAGACAGTCCCCGGCTTTTCGGCCATCTGCTTTCCTCTTCTTCACATAAGTAGCCCTCTTCATGAACGATATCCGCCGAACCATCCTGTGGGTGATTTTTGGTTTTTCTATGGTGTTGCTATGGGACAAGTGGCAGGTATTTAGCGGCCACAAAGCCACTTTCTTCCCCATGCCCTCCCAGCAGGCGGCCGTGGTGGCCAAGCCCAGCGCCGATCCAGCCAGCGTGCCTGTGCCGGTCGCGGTGACCGCACCGGGGGCTGGCGTTGCCCAGGTACCTGCGAGCCCCGCCGCCCCGGCAGCTGCGCGTGAACGCCTGGAAGTCAGCACCGATGTGCTGAAGCTGACCTTCGACACCGAAGGTGGCTCCCTGGTGCGCAGCGAACTGCTCAAGCAGGTGGACATGGCTGACAAGTCGCGTAACTTTGTCTTGCTGGACGACAGCAAGGAACGTGTTTACATGGCCCAGACCGGCTTGATCGCCGGAGCCGGCGCAACGGGCGCGGCCTTGCCCAGCCACAAGACGCTGATGAGCGTGGTGCCTGGCGAGCGCAGCCTGAAAGACGGTGCCAACGAGCTGGTGGTGCGCTTCGAGTCGCCTGATGTCGGTGGCGTGAAGCTGGTCAAGACCTATACCCTGGCGCGTGGCGCCTATGTGATGAGCGTCAAGCACGAGGTGGTGAACACCGGTGCCGCCGCCGTGTCGCCCCAGCTGTACCTGCAGCTGGTGCGCGATGGCAACAAGCCACCGGGTGAGTCGTCGTTCTATTCCACCTTCACCGGCCCGTCCGTCTACACCGAAGCCAAGAAGTACCAGAAGGTCGAATTCAAGGCTATCGAAGAGAACAAGGTCGAGATTGAGAAACATGCGACTAACGGCTACGTGGCCATGGTCCAGCATTACTTTGCCAGCGCCTGGCTGCTGGGTGACGGCATCCAGCGCGATCTGTTCATGCGCAAGGTCGACACCAACCTGTATGCCGTGGGCATGATCACGCCGCTGGACAGCATTGCACCCGGTGCCAGCAAGTCGGTGGAAGCGCGCATGTTTGTCGGCCCGCAGCTGGAAAAGACCTTGGAAGCCACGGCCACCGGCCTGGAGCTGGTCAAGGACTACGGCTGGGTGACCATCTTGGCCAAGCCGCTGTACTGGCTGCTCGACAAGCTGCACGGCGTGATCCAGAACTGGGGCTGGTCGATTGTGGCCCTGGTGTTGCTGCTGAAGATCGCCTTCTACTGGTTGAATGCCAAGGCCTACGCCAGCATGGCCAAGATGAAGGCCATCAACCCCCGCATCACCGAGATGCGCGAACGCCTGAAAGACAAGCCGCAAGAAATGCAGCAGGCGATGATGAAGATCTACCGCGAAGAGAAGATCAACCCGATGGGCGGCTGCTTCCCCATCATGATCCAGATTCCGGTGTTCATTGCCTTGTACTGGGTGCTGCTGTCCAGCGTGGAAATGCGTAACGCCCCCTGGGCGCTGTGGATCCATGACCTGTCCTCGCCCGATCCGTTCTATATCTTGCCCGTCGTCATGGCCTTGACCACCATGCTGCAGACCTCGCTGAACCCCGCGCCGCCGGACCCACTGCAGGCCAAGATGATGTGGTTCATGCCGCTGGCGTTCTCGGTGATGTTCTTCTTCTTCCCGGCCGGCCTGGTGATGTACTGGATTACCAACAATGCCTTGTCGATTGCCCAGCAATGGCTGATCAACACCCGTATGGGCGTGCCACCCAAGTTCCATCTGCCCAAGTTCTAAGGGCGGAGCGGGCGCCGAGCGCCCGTGTTGAAATCCAAAGGCCGCTTCAACCTGCTTGGTTGAACGGCCTTTTTTCTTGAAAGTGCTAGTTATGCAAGCCCGCAATGCCGATCCGATTGCCGCCATCGCCACCGCTCCTGGCCGGGGTGCGGTAGGCATCGTCCGGGTCAGTGGCAAACATATCGCTGCCGTCGTCGAAGCCCTGTGCGGCCGCCCGCTGAAAGCCCGTGAAGCGACCTATCTGCCGTTCCGCGATGCCGGCGGCGCAGCCATAGACCACGGCCTGGCCTTGCACTTCCCGGCCCCGCATTCCTACACCGGCGAAGACGTGCTGGAGCTGCAGGCCCATGGCGGGCCGGTGGTGCTGCAGCTGCTGCTGGCGCGCTGCCTGGAGGCGGGCGCGGAGATTGGCCTGCGCCTGGCCCAGCCGGGCGAGTTCACCCAGCGCGCGTTCCTGAACGACAAGATCGACCTGGCCCAGGCCGAGGCGATTGCCGATCTGATCGACGCCAGTACCGAGGCTGCGGCCCGCAGCGCCGCCCGGTCTTTGTCGGGCGAGTTCTCGCAGGAGATCCACGCCTTGCGCGACGGCCTGGTGCATCTGCGCATGCTGGTCGAGGCCACGCTGGACTTTCCTGAAGAAGAAATCGACTTCTTGCGCAAGGCAGATGCGCACGGACAGCTATCAAAATTGCAGCAGAACCTGCAAACGGTGATGCAACGCACGCGCCAGGGCGCGCTCTTGCGTGAGGGTATCAAGGTGGTGATCGCTGGCCAACCGAATGCGGGCAAGTCCTCGCTGCTGAACGCCCTGGCCGGGGCCGAGCTGGCCATCGTCACCCCGATTGCCGGCACCACGCGCGACAAGGTGGCACAAACCATACAGATCGAGGGCGTGCCCATCCATGTGATCGATACCGCGGGCTTACGCAGCAGCGAGGACGCGATCGAAGCCATCGGTATCGAGCGTGCCTGGGCCGAGATCGAAACCGCCGATGCCGTGTTGTTTCTGCACGACCTGACCCGCGCCGCCCTGCCCGACTACCAAGCCGCCGACGCCGCCATTGCGGCAGAGTTGCTGCAAAAGCTGCCGTCGAGGGTGCCGGTCATCGACGTCTGGAACAAGCTCGACTCCATGCCCCAGGCCGAGCCGGGTGTGCTGGCGCTATCGGCCAAAACCGGTGCCGGACTGCATACTTTGCGCAGCAAGCTGCTGGAGGTAGCGGGTTGGCAGGCTTCGCCCGAAGGGGTATTTATCGCCCGGGCCCGCCACGTGCAGGCCTTGCAGCGGGTGGATGTGCATGTGGCTTTGGCCGTAGACCATCTGGCGGGGCAGGCCCAATTTTTGGATCTGCTGGCAGAAGAGCTGCGCTTGGCCCAGAATGCCCTGAACGAAATCACCGGAGCCTTCAGTGCAGACGACTTGCTGGGCGTGATTTTCTCCAGCTTTTGTATCGGTAAGTAAGTGCCGCCGCAGCCGCGGAGTGGTGAATACAATTAACCGCGTTAACCCGCATAGCAGCGCCCTTTTTGCCATGAATGCATTTTTGTCAGCGAACGATACGCCCAAGCTGCAAAGCCTTGTGGATGCCATCGTGGTGAACAAGGCCAAAGACGGCTTGCCGCTGATCCTGGCATCAGCGCAATGGGAGTTGCTGGCCAACTACCTGCTGCCGGTGACTTTGGCGCAGGGCGACGTGCTGTTCCGGCAGGGCGTGAGCGACCGTACCTTGTATTTTGTTGCCAGCGGCAGCCTGAGTGTGCATTTTGAAGATGCCGACAAGCGCATCCGGCTGGCGATCGTGGGCGCGGGCAGTGTGGTGGGTGAGGGTAGTTTTTTTACCGGCTTGCCGCGCAGTGCCACCGTGCAGGCCGGCAGCGCCTGTGTTTTATGGGGCTTGCTGCCAATGCGGTTCACCGAATTGACCCACCGCAAGCCCGAACTGGCTTTGTCCATTTCCATGGCAGCCGGGGCCGTGGTGGCCAAGCGTTTGCTGCACAGCAGAAACCGTGCTGCGGTGACATGAGAACGCAGATTTGAAGGAAAGCGAAACATGTCTTGGTTGAATTGGTTTTCCCGTAAACCCCCGCAAGTACCCGCCGCATCCGCGTCGTCGGCTTTTCCCGATAGAACCGGGCCTGACAGCCAGCAGGATTCCCGGCTGCGGGATACCCGCATTGACCGCCGCGAGCGCTTGTACGGCGTGGTGCGGGCGTCGCTGATTGAGGCCGGTGTGCTCACCAGCAGCTACAAGTTCAAAGTGTTGGCGCTGGACGACCAAGGCCAGCAGTTCTTGGTGATGGTCGATTTGGCGCCGTCGTGGACCGCCATGGCCGACTGGCGCACCCGCATCGAGTCGAAAATCATCCATGCCGCACAAGCCGAGCATGGTCTGGCGATTACTTCGGTGTACTGGCGCAACAACGCCGAACTTGCAGCCCCAGCAATGAGCCGGCCCGCGGTGCTTTCCAGCCCCGATGCCGCCGTGTCCTCGCAGCCCGCGAGCCTGGCGACGGGTGGCCGCTACGAGCCGATCCAGGCGGATGAGGTGGCCGCCTTCCACCAGGCGCTGGAAGCGGCCTCCCGCATGCCTTCAGTGCCCCGCAAAATCCACTAGGGTGAACAGCGACAAGCCGCTGGCGCGCAACTTGTCCGAACCGCCCAGCTCGGGCAGATCCACGATTGCTGCGCCTTCCACCACGGTGGCACCCAGCTTCTCCAGCAGCTTCTTGCCCGCCATCATGGTGCCGCCGGTGGCGATCAGGTCATCAATTAGCAGCACCCGGTCGCCGGGTTTGACGGCGTCGGTATGCAGCTCGACGGTGGCGCTGCCGTATTCCAGCTCGTAGGTTTCTTCTACCGTGGTGAACGGCAGCTTGCCCTTCTTGCGGATAGGCACGAAGCCGATGTTCAACTCATAAGCCACTACCGCACCCAGGATGAAGCCGCGTGCGTCCAGTCCTGCCACCACATCGGGGCGCAAGGCCGGGTCCATATAGCGGTGCACAAAGGCGTCGATCATCACGCGGAAGACCTGTGGGTTTTGCAAGAGCGGCGTGATGTCGCGGAACTGCACGCCGGGTGCCGGCCAGTCGGGCACCGTACGCATATGGGCGGTGAGATACGCGTTGACGCTGAAGCTAGTCATGGAAATTCAACCAAAGTGGAGCGGGCCGCTATTGTGCCCTCTGGGCCGGCAGGTCAGCCTTTTAAAAATTTGTCTTCGGCCAGGGCCAGGGTGGCGGCTTGGCCCGACAGCACCAGGGTGTCGCCGTCTTCCAGCAAGGTTTCGTCGGCCGGTATTTCGGTCTTGCCATTCTGGCGGCGCAGGCTGATGACGCGCACACCCACGGCGTGCAGTGCCAGCCGTCCCAGCGGCTTGCCCAGGCATTTGGCGGCGATGGTGAGGGTCAGGGTGGTCAGCCGCTCGTGGTGCAGTTCGTCCACGCCATCGTCGTCCGCACCATGGAAATAGCCGCGCAGCAGGTTGTAGCGCGCATCCCGCTGGTCTTGCACTACGCGGATCACCCGCCGCATCGGCACGCCAACCAAGGCCAGCGCGTGGCTGGCCAGCATCAACGAGGCTTCTATGGCTTCGGGCACGACCTCGGTCGCACCGGCCTGGCGCAGCTTTTCCAGATCATGGTCGTCCTGGGTGCGCACAATTACCGGCACCTGGGGCGCGTGGGCGCGGGTGTGCACCAGTACGCGCAGGGCTCCGGGCACGCTCAGGTAGGTAATCACCACCGCGCTGGCCCGCGCCAATCCGGCCGCCATCAGCGCTTGCAGTCGAGCGGCGTCGCCGAACACCACCGAGTCGCCGGCCGCTGCGGCCTGGCGAACCCGGTCGGGATCCAGGTCGAGCGCCATGTAGGGAATGCCTTCGCGCTCCAGCATGCGGGCCAGATTCTGGCCGCAGCGTCCATAGCCGCAGATGATGACGTGTTTATTGGCGTTGATGGATTTGCGCGCGATGCTGGTCATGTGCAAGGACTGTTGCAGCCATTCGCTGCTGACCAGCTTCATCACAATCCGGTTGCTGTACATGATGATGAAGGGCGTGGCCAGCATCGACAGCACCATGCTGGCCAGGATCGGGTTCAGCAGGGCCGGCGGTACCAGCCGGTTCTCTTGCGCCAGGGTCAGCAGCACAAAGCCGAATTCACCGGCTTGGGCCAGATACAGGCCAGTGCGCAGCGACACCCCGGCCGTGCCGCCCAGCAGCTTGGCCAGCGCGGTCACCATGGTCAGCTTGAACAGCACCGGCACCGTCAGCAGCAGCAGCACCAGCTTCCAGTGTTCGAGCACCAGCCGCCAGTCGAGCAGCATGCCGATGGTGATGAAAAACAGGCCCAGCAGCACATCGTGGAACGGCCGGATGTCGGTTTCCACCTGGTGCTTGTATTCGGTTTCTGAAATTAGCATTCCGGCGATAAAAGCGCCCAGCGCCAGGCTGAGTCCGGCCAACTCGGTCAGCCAGGCCAGGCCCAGGGTGATCAGCAGCAGGTTCAGTACAAACAGCTCTTCGCTTTTACGCCGCGCCACAATCGTCAGCCACCAGCGCATGACTTTCTGGCCGCCCACCAGCAGCACCGTAATCAGTGCTGCGGCTTTGAGCGACGCCAGGGCCAGTGAGGCAAACAGTTCTTCGGGCGAAGATCCCAGCGCGGGGATCAGCACCAGCAGCGGCACCACCGCCAAATCCTGGAACAGCAGCACGCCCATCACCCGTTTGCCGTGTTCGGACTCCATCTCCAGCCGTTCTGCCATCAGCTTGACCACAATCGCCGTACTGCTCATCGCGAGCGCGCCGGACAAAGCCAGTGCAGTCTGCCATTGCATATTCCACAATGTGGGCGCCATGGTGGCGAACATCAGCGAGGCAAAGGTGGCGAACAGCATGGTGATGGTCACCTGGAACATGCCCAGGCCAAACACATGCGTGCGCATGGCGCGCAGCTTGGGCAGGTTGAACTCCAGCCCGATGACGAACATCAGAAACACCACACCGAATTCGCCCAGGTGTTTGATGCCTTCGGAGTTCTGGGCCAGCGCTAGCGCGTTCGGGCCAATCACCACGCCCACCACCAGGTAGCCCAGCATGGGCGGCAGCTTCAGCGAACGGAACGTGACCACCCCCAGCACGGCGGCCAGCAGGTACATCAGCGTCAGTTCCAGTGCGGTCATGTGCCTATGCTAACAAGCGTACCGCCCATGCCCTGAAAAGAAACTGCAGGGGGCACGTCGATAGAATCGCAGCCATGACTTCCGTTCCGCCGCTTGCCCCTTCTTTCGACGCTGCCCGGGCCTTGCGCCAAGCGTGTGAGACCTTTGACATCGAAGCCGCCGCCGTGGCCGGCCTGAAAAACCGCCTGACGGATGCGTTTGCCCGTTCCGTGCAATTGATGCTGGAGGTCCGCGGCCGCGTGGTAGTCATGGGTATGGGTAAAAGCGGTCATATCGGCCGCAAGATCGCCGCCACTTTGGCGTCTACGGGTACCCCGGCAATGTTCGTGCACCCCGGCGAGGCCAGCCATGGCGATCTGGGCATGATCCAGGCCAACGACGTGGTGGTGGCCATTTCCAACAGTGGTGAGAGCGGTGAAATCACGGTATTGCTGCCGGTGCTCAAACGCCAGGGCGTGCCCTTGATTGCCATCACCGGAGGCTTGCAGTCCACCCTGGCGCGCCATGCCACCGAGGTGCTGGACGGCGGTGTAGATAAGGAAGCCTGCCCCTTGAACCTGGCGCCCACCGCCAGCACCACCGCACAGCTGGCCTTGGGCGATGCGCTGGCTGTGGCCTTGCTCGATGCGCGCGGCTTCAAAGCCGAAGACTTTGCGCGTTCGCATCCCGGCGGTGCGCTCGGCCGCAAATTGCTGACCCATGTGAGCGATGTGATGCGTTCGGGCGAAGACGTTCCGCGCGTGGCACCCGATACCGCTTTTGGCGACATGATGCGCGAAATGAGCGCTAAAGGCGGCATTACCGCGGTGGTGGATGCGCAGCAGCAGGTGCTGGGCGTGTTCACCGATGGCGATTTACGCCGCCTGATAGAAAACGGCGTCGATCTGCGGACCAAATGTGCGCAGGATGTCATGCATCTGCGCCCCCGCAGCATCCGCCCCGATGCCTTGGCGGTGGACGCCGCGGAATTGATGGAAGAACACCGCATCACCTGCGTGCTGGTCGTCGAACCCAACGGTAGTTTGGTGGGAATGGTGCATATTGGCGACCTGATGCGGGCTAAAGTTATCTGATGCCGACACCTGCAATACAATTCCCGCCAGAGCTATTGCTCAAGGCGCAAGACGTACGCGTCGTTTTCTTTGATGTCGACGGCGTATTGACCGACGGTGGCCTGTATTTTTCCGAGGAGGGCGAAACTCTCAAGCGCTTCAGCACCCTGGACGGCCACGGCCTCAAACTGCTGCAAAAAGCAGGCATAACACCGGTGGTGATCACTGGCCGGGATTCTTTGCCATTGCGTGTGCGGCTACAGGCTCTGGGCATCACCCATGCGGTATTTGGAACCGAAGACAAGCGCCCCGCCGCCGAACGCGTCCTAGCGGAACTCGGGCTGGACTGGTCGCGGGCTGCCGCCATCGGTGACGACTGGCCGGACCTGCCGGTGATGCGCCGTTGTGCATTTGCTTGCGCACCCGCCAACGCCCAGGCCGAAGTGCTGGCTGCTGCCCACTATGTCACCCAGCGTACCGGCGGCCATGGGGCGGCCCGGGAGCTATGTGACTTGCTGCTGGTGGCCGGCGGCCACTACGCTACGCTGCTGCACGAGTACCTCGCGTGAAGACCGTACTGCGTTCGGCGTGGGAGCGCCTATCCATCTACCTGCCGATCATCTTGATGGCCGTGCTGGCGCTGTGCAGCTACTGGCTGGTGCGCAACACCCCTATATTCACTGCGGCCGGCGTCGCGGCTCCGGTATCGCATGAGCCCGACTACTTCATGCGTACTTTTTCGGTCAAGACCTTTGACGCCCTGGGTCGCCTGAAAAGCGAGGTGCTGGGGGTCGAAGCTCGGCATTTCCCCGACAACGACACCGTTGAAATCGACAAGGTGCGGATTCGCTCGGTGAATCCAGAGGGCCTGGTCACCGTGGCCACCGCCGACCGCGGCCTGAGCAATGCCGACGGCTCGGAGGTGCAGTTGTTCGGCAATGCAGTCGTGGTGCGCGAGGCCGTCACCAGCAAAGGCGTGGTGCTGCAGCCCCGGCTGGAGTTCCGTAGCGACTTCCTGCATGCATACATGGAGACCGAACGTGTGCGCTCCAACAAGCCGGTCACCTTGATCCGGGGTAAGGACACTTTCACGGCGGACACCATGGATTACGACAATCTGGACCGCCAGATGCAACTGAACGGACGTGTGCGGGGCATTTTGCAGCCCCAGGCGGCGCCATAAGCCCGGCCATGTCCAAACTGGTCTTCATCACCGGCGCATCCAGCGGCATCGGCCAGGCCCTGGCATTGCGGTTCTTCCAGGCCGGTTACCGCCTGGCCTTGGTGGCGCGCCGAACTTCAGTGATCGAATCATGGGCTAGCGCTGAAGGAATAAGCGCAGACAGCTATAAAATTTATAGTGCAGATGTGGCGGTGCCGGACAGCATTGTGGCGGCCGGTCTGGCCTGCATCGCCAGCCAGGGCGTGCCCGATGTGGTGATCGCCAGCGCCGGCATCAGCATCGGCATGGATACGGCCATGCAGGAAGACCTGGCAGTGATGGCCCAGACTTTTGCCACCAATAACCTCGGTCTGGCCGCCACCTTTCACCCTTTTATCCAGGCCATGGCACAGCGCGGCAGTGGCGTGCTGGTTGGCATAGGCAGTGTGGCTGGTATCCGGGGACTGCCGGGCCACGGTGCCTATTGCGCCAGCAAAGCGGGGGTGATTGCTTATTGCGAAAGCTTGCGTGGGGAACTGCGCGCGAGCGGGGTCAAGGTGGTCACTATTTGCCCGGGCTATATCGATACTCCGCTGACACAGAAAAACAGTTATGGCATGCCGTTTTTGATGCAGCCACAAGATTTTGCGAATAAGGCATTGGCCATCATTGAATCAGGCTGCAGCTACCGGGTTATTCCATGGCAAATGGGTGTGGTGGCTAAACTCATGCGCCTCTTGCCGAATGCGGTGTACGACAAGTTATTGGTAGGTCGGGCCCGCAAGCCGCGGCAAACCGCAGGATCTGGAATCCATTGATTAATGTGGGTTAACGCCGCCAACAAAAAAGGCTCCTGAGGAGCCTTTTTTATTTCTGCAGAATTGCAGTCGGAATTTTAGTAACCGCCGCGACCACCGCCGCCGCCATTACCGCCGCCACCGCCGCGGGGGCCAGAGCCGTAGGGGCTACGGAAACCACCGTCGCCACCCCCGCCACCGGAGCGGCCACCGCCGCCATATCCGCCACCGCCATCACCGCGGCCACCACCGCCGCCGCCGTAGCCGCCGCCACCGGAGCGACCGCCGCCGTAGCCGCCACCACCTTCACCGCCGCCGCTACGGCCACCGCCGTATCCGCCGCCACCGCCGCCATAACCACCACCACCGCCGGTGCGGGGGGGGCGGGCTTCCATGGGACGGGCTTCGTTTACAACGCAGCTACGGCCACCCAAAGGTTGGCCATTCATGCCGTTGATGGCCGCTTGTGCCTCGGCATCGCTACCCATTTCAACAAAACCAAAGCCCTTAGAGCGACCGGTATCACGCTCCATCATCACTTTGGCGCTGGTGACGCTACCGAACTGGCTGAAAGATTGTTCCAGATCGCTGTCGCGCACCGAGTAAGGCAGGTTGCCAACGTACAGTTTGTTGCCCATTAAGGGACTCCTCAAAAACACATTAATAAAGCGACGGAGTCCCGAAGACGCAATCTACAGAAACTTAGGACGCGAAACCGACCGACACCGCAAACCTGTGTGGGCTTCTGACCCACACTTTTGCATTATGCGGCTAGATCAATAGATTTCAAATAAAAAATATGATGCATCTGAACGTGACAAATTTCACGCAACAAAAAAGGACCACAAGGGTCCTTTTTTATTTTGTAGCCGGGGCGCAAACCCCAAGCAAACAAATTTTAGTAGCTGTTGCGGCCACCGCCGTAACCGCCACCACCGTTGCCGCCGCCGTAGCCGCCGCCGCCATTGCCACCACCGTAGCCACCGCCGCCGCCACCGGAGCGGGGAGGACGGGCTTCCATCGGACGTGCTTCGTTGACAACCAGGTTACGGCCGCCCATAGCTTGACCGTTCATGCCCTTGATAGCTGCTTGTGCTTCAGCATCGCTGCCCATTTCGACAAAGCCGAAACCCTTGGAGCGGCCGGTGTCACGTTCCATCATGACCTTGGCGCTGGAGATGGAGCCGAACTGGCTGAAAGCCTGTTGCATGTCTTCATCGCGGAAAGAATAAGGCAGGTTGCCTACGTAAAGTTTGTTGCCCATGAAAGGACTCCTCTAAAAAACGCAAAACGCGATGGAGTCCGATAACCGCAATCAACAAACCATTGAAGACTAAAGCAGACGCGAAACTGACCAATCACCGCAAACTAGCACTGCCATTGGATGACAGTACTTCGTGATTATGCTACATCTGGCCCGAAACCACAAAAAAGTTGTGCAGATGTTGCCTAGGGATGAACCCGCACCTAGCTTTGCTGTGGCCTCTCCGGCTCTTCATCATTGCGGTAATTGCGCCACTGCTGCATGGCGTTGCGCATGGTCAGCAGCTGGCGCTCGAAGCGCGGGCAGGCCTTGCAAGCCAACAAATGCAGGCGCAGCGCGACCGCATCCGACAGCGCGATGCGGCGGTCTTCTCGCGCAATCAGCAGTGCCGCGGCTTGTTTACAAGTGCGCCTGAGTGGGGTCACGAAGCCTCCTTGGCATGGCCAAACCAGTTGAGTTCCAGGCATTCGCGCAGCCGTAAACGGGCGCGGTGCAACTGGACGTAAAGATTGGTCGGCGTCAGTCCCAGTTCCTTACAAATATCTTCGCTGGACAGCTCCAGCCATTCGCGCATCAGGAACACCCGCCCCAGCATGGCGGGTAGTTTCTCGGTGCAGGCCTCCATGATCTGGAAGAACTGGCGCGAGTTCAAATCCTGCTCCGGATTGCCCCAGTCCGCCGGAGTTTGGGCGAAGTGGCCGTCGGCTTTGAACACCAGATTGTCCAGCTCGTCTGCCGATGCATCGTCGTTGTCCAGGCAGACCTCGCGGGCGTGGTGCCGGAACAGGTCCAGCACCTTGTGCTTGAGGATGCCGACCAGCCAGGTCTTGAGCTGCGAGCGGTTGCCAAACGACTGCGGCTTGCTCAGGGCGGCCAGCAGGGTTTCCGACACCGCGTCTTCGGCCCAGGCGTCGTTGCGCAGCTGCAGGCGCGCAAAGCGCAGCAGGTAGTTGCGGTGCCCGGCCAGTTCGTTTTCAAAGTCCATGGTGTACGCCGTTGTTTTTGTGTTGTGCGCCTGAGGCTACACGCCAGAACGCTTCGGCGGCCGCCGGCTCTGCGCTGCTGCGGCGGAACAGGTGGATTTCCACCTCGACCCACCAGCTGCGCTGGCTGGCATGCACCAGCCGACCCTCGCGCAATTCGTCTTCGATCAGGCTGAGCGGCAACCAGGCCACGCCCCGGCCCTCCAGCGCCATGGATTTCAGGAAAGTGGCCAGATGGGCGGTAAATACCGGCTCGGCATGGGCTTTGTCCAGGGCTTCGCCGCGCAAGGCCCGCACGATGCGGCCCAGGCCGGACTCCGCGCTGAAGGCGAGCAAAGGTACCGCGGTCTTGCCGGTGCTGGACAGCAGATAGCGCGGCTTGCCCGCGGCATCGGGTGCGCAGACCGGCAGCAAGGTGTCGGTGCCGACCTGCACCGAAGTGAAGTCTTCCGGGTCAAGTCGGCCAGGTACGTCGGCGTGCGCGTGGCACAGCAGAAACTGCGCACGCCCCTGCTGCATCAGGGCTTCGCAATGCAGCGCCACGTCCGACACCAGCTGTATCGGCCCGATGGGCGCGATTGATTCCAGACTGCGCAGCCAGGTCGGCAAAAACGTCAGTGACAGCGCATGGGTAGCGGCGAAGCGCAGGCTGGCGGCGCTGGCATCGGCGACCGCACGGGCTTCCTCAGGCACTCGGGCCACGCGCTGCAGGATGTCCTGCGCCACGCTGACGAACCACTGGCCGGTTTCCGTCAGGCTCACCGGATGGCCGCTGCGGTCGAACAGGCTGACCCCCAGCCACTCTTCCAGCGCTTTTATGCGGCGCCCGAAGGCCGGCTGCGTCATATGCCGCTGCTCGGCCGCGCGCGAGAAGTTGCCCGATGCGGCCAGGGCCTGGAAGTCTTCGAGCCAGGAGAGGTTCATATCCGCCAAATAAAGCAATGAAGAACAAGCAGTGCTTTGCCGGCACTGCAGAGGAGAAAAACGGCATTGGACAGCCCGGCGCGGCTGTTGGACCATCGCGGCTCTCGCACTCAGATCCACCGCACCCAGGAGACAAACACATGCCAACGATTCAAAACTACAAGGGGATTATTCCCGCGATTGCCTGCCCCTTCACGCCGGACTTCAAGATCGACGAGAAGGCCTTGCGCAGCCACGCGTCCTGGCTGGCCCAGCAGGCTGGCGTGGTCGCCATCATGACCAATGGCCATACCGGCGAAGTGTTTTCGCTGACGGCACGGGAACGCGCCCAGGTCACGCGCATCGTCGCCAGCGAACTCGAAGGCCGGCTGCCGGTGATTTCCTCCATCGTCTGCGAAGGCCTGGCCGAGGCCCGTGAACACGCCGCCATGGCGCGCGACGCTGGCGCCCGCGGGCTCGACGTGATGCCGCCGCACCATTGGCTGCGTTTCGGTTTCCGGCCCGACCACGTGACCCATTACTTCGATGCGATTGCCGAAGTCGGCCTGGACCTGGTAGCCCATGTCTACCCGGCCTGGACCCGGGCTTCGTATTCCTCGGCCACCCTGGCCGAGCTGGCCCGGCTGCCGGCGGTGCAGGCCTTCAAGGTGGGCCAGCGCGACATGAACAAATACGCGGCCGACATTGCCGCCATCCGCAAGGCCGATGCCTCCAAGGCCATCCTCACCTGCCACGACGAATACCTGCTGGCCAGTATGGTGCAGGGCGTGGATGGTGCGCTGGTCGGCTTTGCCACCTTCATCCCCAGCCTGATCAACGACCTGTGGGAGGCAGTGAAAGCCGGCGACCTGAAACGCGCGATGGCCGTGCAGGCCGTGATCACGCCGCTGAAGGACGCGGTGTATGGCGGCGGCGAACCCACGGGTGAAGCCCATGCGCGCATGAAGATGGGTATGTACCTGGCCGGCGTGCTGGACGCGCCCACCGTGCGCCCGCCCACCGAAGCGCCAAACGATGCCGAAATGGCCGCCCTGCGCGCCGCCGTGGCGAATGCCGGCCTGCTGAAGCGCTGATAACGGCACCCACTGGAGACAAGACATGCAACGCAAACAATTCCTCCATGCCGTGCTTGCCACGGCAGCCCTCTGTGGCAGCCTGGGTACGCCCGCCGCCTGGGCCCAGGCTTATCCGAACAAGCCGGTCAAGGTCATCATCCCGTTCCCGCCCGGCGGCACGTTGGACCTGGTCGGCCGCATGCTGGCGCAAAAGCTCAGCGAGCAGACCGGCCAGTCCTTCGTGGTGGACAACCGCGCGGGTGGCGGCGGCATCATCGGCGCGTCGGCCGTGGCCAAGTCGCCGGCCGACGGCTACACCCTGCTGTTCAACGCCTCCACCTTCACCACTACGCCTATGGTGCTGAAGTCGGCCAACTACGACGTGGTCAAGGACTTCACCGCCATCTCGCTGGTGGCCAAGGCCCCGCTGGCGATCGCCGTCAACAAGAACCTGCCGATCACCGATGTCAAAAGCCTGATCACCTACGCCAAGGCCAATCCCGGCAAGATGAGTTTCGCCATCGGCTCTACCGCCTCGGCCGGCCATTTGTCGACCGAACTGCTGAAGCGCGCCAGCGGCATGGAATACCTGGTCGTGCCCTACAAGGGCTCGTCGCCGGCCTACCAGGACCTGATCGGCGGCCAGATCGACGGCTTTATCGACCCGATCCTGGGCTCGTCCTCTTTCAACAAAAGCGGCTTGCTGCGCGTGGTGGCGGTGACTTCCAAGGAGCGGGTCTCCACCCTGCCGAATGTGCAGACCGTGGGCGAGACCGTGCCCGGCTACGAGTTCTACAGCTGGTACGGCCTGTGGGGCCCGGCCCAGTTGCCGGCCGAGGTCACCAAGCGCCTGAACGCCGAAGTCAACAAGGCCCTGGCCACCGACATGCGCGAGAAGCTGATGGAGCAAGGCCTGCTGCTGACCCCCGGCAGCAGCGAGGACTTCGAACACTTCGAGCGCGAGGACATGGCCCGCTCGGCCAAGATCATCAGTGAAGGGAAGATCCGTGCCGAACAATGAACACGCGCTGGTCACCGGTAGCAGCTCCGGCATAGGCAAGACGATTGCCGAATCCCTGCTGGCCCAGGGCTGGCAGGTCACCGGCTTCGACGTGGCCGCGCCCGCCATCGCGCACGCCCACTTCCAGCATGTGCAGGTCGACCTCAGCGACGGCACTGCCACCGAGGCCGCGGCCGAGGCCCTGCCCACGCTGCAAGCCCTGGTGCATGCGGCCGGCGTGCTGCGCGTAGCCCCGCTGGGCAGCCTGCAGCCGGCGGGCGGCGCGCTGATGTGGCAGCTGCATGTGGACGCCGTGACCCGCATCGCCAACAGCGTGCTGCCGCGCATGGCTGCCGCCGGCTGCGGCCGAGTGGTGCTGGTGGGCAGCCGGGTCGCCCAGGGCGTGGCCGGGCGCAGCCAGTACGCGGCCACCAAGGCAGCGTTGGTCGGCCTGGCGCGCAGCTGGGCGGCCGAGGTGGTGGCCCAGGGCGTGACGGTCAATGTGGTGTCGCCCGCCGCCACCCAGACTGCCATGCTGGCCGACCCCGCGCGCCAGACCGTGCCGCCCAAACTGCCGCCCATGGGCCGGTTGATCCAGCCCGAGGAAGTCGCGGCCCTGGTCGGCTACCTGCTGTCGCCGCCGGCGGCAGCGATTACCGGCCAAGAAATCCAGATCTGCGGCGGGTCCTCGCTGGCCCGCTGAACCTCAACCACCCACGTACTTTCTGACCATGAAAATCATCGACATCCGCGAATCCACGCGCCCCATCAAATCGAATATCCGCAACGCCTACATCGACTTCTCGAAGATGACGCTGAGCCTGGTGGCCGTGGTCACCGACGTGGTGCGCAACGGCAAGCCGGTCATAGGCTACGGCTTCAACTCCAACGGCCGCTACGGCCAGGGCGCGCTGATGCGCGAGCGCTTCATCCCGCGCCTGCTGGAGGCCGAGCCCGCCAGCCTGCTGGAAGACGACGGCAGCAACCTGGACCCGCACAAGATCTGGGCCACCATGATGTCCAACGAAAAGCCCGGAGGCCACGGCGAGCGCTCGGTGGCGGTGGGCACCATCGACATGGCGGTCTGGGACGCGGTCGCCAAGATCGCCGACAAGCCGCTGTACCAGCTGCTGGCCGAGCGCTACGGCAACGGCACGGCGAACCGCAAGGTCTTCGTCTACGCGGCCGGCGGCTACTACTGGCCGGGCCAGGGCATCGCCGGCCTGGAGCGCGAAATGCGCAGCTACCTGGACCGCGGCTACTCGGTGGTGAAGAAGAAAATTGGCGGCGCATCCTTGGCCGAAGACTGCCAGCGCATCGAAGCCGTGCTCAAGCTGCTCGGCCCGGGCCAGAAGCTGGCGGTGGACGCCAACGGCCGCTTTGACCTGAAAACCGCCGTCAGTTACGCCAAGGCCTTGTCGCAGTACGAGCTGTTCTGGTACGAGGAAGCCGGCGACCCGCTGGACTACGCCTTGCAGGCCGAGCTGGCCCCGCACTATGCCGGCTCCATGGCCACCGGCGAAAACCTGTTCTCCATGCAGGACGCGCGCAACCTGATCCGCTACGGTGGCATGCGGCCCGACCGCGACTGGCTGCAGTTCGACTGCGCGCTCAGCTACGGCCTGGTTGAATACCTGCGCACCCTGGACATGCTGAAAGAAAACGGCTGGTCGCCATCGCGCTGCATCCCGCACGGCGGCCACCAGATGTCGCTGATGATCGCCGCCGGCCTGGGCCTGGGCGGCAACGAGTCCTACCCCGACCTGTTCCAGCCCTACGGCGGCTTCCCCGACGGCGTGAAGGTCGACAACGGCTATGTGACCCTGCCCGAGCTGCCCGGCATAGGCTTCGAGGGCAAGGCCGACCTGTACCAGGAGATGCAGCAGCTGGCGGGTTGACGCTCACCCCCAGGCTACACACTGCGTGTTTTCGCCACCCCCCTTGCAGGGGGCGATACCGGTGGCCCGGCGGAGCCGGTTCCACGGTATCCCTGGGGCGCGCGTTCCGGCTGCAGAGCGGCGGGGTTAAATCACGCGGCCTTGTCCACCGGAGTGCGGCGCTTGGCCACCGCAATCGGCGGCGCCCAGCGCGCGTTCTTCGGCTTCTTGCTGGTGATCAGGGTGATCTCGGCGGGCTCGAAGACTTCCAGGTTGTGGGTGATCGGCGTGGTCAACACGTACTGGGCTTGGGTGGAACGCAGGAAGTGGCCGACCAGTTGGATGTTACGCACGTCCAGGTGCGCGAAGGGCTCGTCGATGAAGACAAAGCCGCCGGAGGCGGTTTCGTCGTCCTTCAGCAGTGCCACCAGCAGGATCAGCGACTTGATGACCTGCTGGCCGCCCGAGGCCTCGCCGTCGTTCAGGCCGATGCTGCCCTTGCCGTCGAAGTTGAAGTGCACCTTCAGCCCGGCCTGGGCCAGCACGCTGTCTTCGTTCTCCAGCACCGGCAGGTCGGCATTCACGGCCACGCCGGCCAGCTCGCCGAGCTCCTGGATGTTCTTGCGGTAGCGCCGCACCGTGCTGCGCAGCACCTCGATATAGCTTTCGCGGGCGTTGTGCACGGCGATGCCGGCCTGGGCATTCTTGGCCTGGTGGTCGCCCAGGCTGTAGCCCTGCTCGCGCACCAGCACCTCCATGCGGCGGTAGCGTTCTTCCACCGTCGCGTCTTTTTCCCAGGTGTCGAGTTGCAGTTCCTCATGCACCGACTGCAGGCGCAGCCGGGCCTGGGTGTCGTTCTGGTAGGTTTTGACCAGGCTTTGCAGCACCTCGGCCGTGCGCCATTTTTCGGGGATCTGGCGGCGCCGGTGGTTGGATGTGTCGATGTTCGCGGTCTGCTGCTTGCGGGTCTGCAGCAGTTCGGCCACCAGGCGGTCCGCGTCCTGGTTCTTCTGGCGCAAGGTTTGCTCCAGCTGGCGGTACTGGGTGTCTGTCTGCTGGTGCCGGGTCTTGGCGTCGCCATAGGCCTTGTCCAGCGTCTGCCAGTGCTGGGCCGCGGCAACGCGCGCCTGCTTGGCGCCGGGTAGGGCCTGGCGGGCGGCGCTGAATTCGTCGTTGCGGCGCGCCAACTCTTCGGCGGCGCTATGGCCTTCGAGTGATTTTTGGCAGTCCTTGATCTGCCGCTTCAGGGCCAGCAGCTCCTGCGTCAGCGGGCCGAGTTCGGCGTCCAGCTTGCGCAGGTCGCGCTCTACCGCGTCGCGCCGGGCGATCAGGGCAGCGGCGCCGAACTGGTGGTCGCGCGGCTCGACCCAGACCGAGCGCGCGCCGCGCCCATCGAAGCTATAGGCCTGGGGCGTGATCCAGCTGCCGCTGGTCTTGCGGCCTTCGCTCGGGTCGGCCACGCAGCGCAGGTTTTGCAGCTGCTGGATCAGCCAGCGCGGCAGCTTGGCGTCGAAGCGCACCTGGGCCAGCAGCGAGGCGGCATCGGCCTGCGGCACGTTGTCGCCGGGGGCGGTGATGTAGTGGCGGTAGCGGTCGGCCGAGGCGATGCTGTCGGCCTGGGCCACGTCGTCGGCTTTTTCCAGCAGCACCATCCAGCGCAGCGGGCGCAGCACGCCTTCGATGGCGGCGCGCCAATGCTCGTCGCGCACCTCGACCACTTCGGCCAGGAAGCGGTGGCCGATTTTCTGCGCTTGTAGGCGCTGGCGTAGGCGCCGCGCGTCTTCCGGATGCGGTGGAGTGTTTTTGCCCTCTAGCGCAGACAGCGCCTGCGCAGCCAGCTCTCTTTTTTGTAGTGTCGCGCTGTGCCGGGCCTGCAGCCCTTCTTCCTGGGTGTGCAGGGTTTGCAGATGGGCGGTCAGGGCTTCGGCGTCGCTTTCCTTGTCGACCAGGGCCAGCAGCTCGGTTTCGCGCTTGAACAGGTCTTCCAGCGGGCGCTCGAAGTCGCGCGTGCTGTCGCGCTGCACGGCGGCGGCATCGCGCTCCTGCAGCAGCTGGCTGGCGTGGGCATCGGCCTGGCTGCGCACTTCCAGCAGCTCCAGCAGCTGGGCGTTCTGCCGCGCGCGCTCGGCCAGGGCTTGGCGGTGGTGCTGGCGCTGGCGGCGCTGTTCGCGGCTGCGCTCGGTGAGCTTTTGCCGCTGGCCATGCCATTCGAGCACCGGCACCACCTCGGTGGCCAGGCGCTCCTGCTCCTGCACCTTGTGCTGCCAGTTCTGGTAGTTGCTGACCCGGCTTTGCAGCTCGGCCAGCTGGGCCTTGCTGTGGTCGAGCTCGTGCTCGGCCTGGGCCATTTCGCGGCCCAGCTGCTGCTGGTGTTCGCGGGCGGTGTCGTAGTGGTTCAGCACCTCCTGGTCGCCAAACACGTCGAACACCAGGCGCAGCAACTCGCGCGGGCTGAATTCACACAGGCGGTCGGTCTGGCCCTGCTCCAGCGACAGCACCTTGGCGATGGCGGGCGACAGGCCGGCGGCGGACAGCACACGGCCCCAGGCCTCGATGCCCATCAGGCCCAGGTCTTTGTCGGGCGTGGCGCTCAGTTGCTCGATGCTGGCGTCGCCCTCGACCACCATGTAACGGCGCTGCCAGTCGCCGCCGTTGCGTTCGATGCGGCAGGCCAGGGTCACCTGGTCGCTGTACAGCAGGCGCTTGGCGAACGGGCGGCTGCTGGTCTGCCGGGTTTGCGCCTGGTTGTCGACCACCGCGCGCAGCCAGGCGATGTTGGCGCCGGCATGCCGCGCATAGGTCTTGTAGTCGCGCGGGGACGAGCACTTGAGGCCCAGCAGGGTGCGCATCGCGTCCAGCAGCGTGGTCTTGCCCGAGCCGTTGGGGCCGGCGATGGTGATGATGGACGCGTCCAGCGGCAGGCTGACGCGTTGGCAGTAGTCCCAATGGACCAACTCCAGGCTTTGCAGGTGGAACATGGCTTCAGTTTTCGGAAGGTTTTTCGGCCTGGCGGGCGGCTTGCTCGCGCGCCAGCACGTCGGCCAAGGCGCCATCCAGGATGCGCGGGGCCAGGATGTCGTAGTCCAGCAGCACGTCGAGCAGCGGGCCCTCGGCGATGTCGTCCTGTTTGCGCAGGATGAAGCCGTGGCGCTCCAGCAGCTTGAGGTTGCCGTCCAGCCGGGTCTTCTTGCCCAGCTGTGGGCCGTAGTCTTCCAGCAAGGCTTTGTACGACAGCACGGGGCTGACGTCGCGCACCGGCGGCAGCGGCTTGCTGCTGGCGAACATCTCGTTCTGCGGCTCGGCCACCGGGGCACGGCTGGTCTGGCGCTCGCGCTTGGGCAGGATGATCAGCGACCACAGCACCACCAGCAGGGCCACGCCGTCGCGCGGCAGCTCCAGGTTGTTGTTGGCGTTCAGGCCGGCCTCGCCCATCACGCTGGTTTGCGCGGTGGGCAGCAGGGCCAGGCTCACATGCTCGGCATAGATGTTGTCCATCCAGCGCAGGCCGATGTCGGCCAGGCGCTGTTCGGTCTGGGCAAACAATTCGGCATTCACCAGCGCACGCTTCACACGCGGATGGGTGCGCGGCAGGCTGCGGCGGGCTAGCAGCTCGGCGACTAACAGGGCGGCTTCGTCCATGGCTTATTCGCTCTTTTCAGGGGTTGCGGTGGACAGCAGCTGGCCGGCGCTGACGCCGGCCAGGGTCGGGTGGTCGAGTGTCAGGAAGTCGGTGCTCCATTCGACGCGCCAGGGCTGGCGCGCCAGGTCGCCGGTAGCTCCTGGCAGCAGGCAGGCCTGGGCGTCGCCCAAGAGCGGCAGCAGCTGGGCCTTGTAGGCGACCTCGGCATAGGCCGCGTCTTGCGGTACCTCGCCCAGCAGCGCGTCGACCGCGGTACGTGGGCTCGGAGTGTCGGCATGCCAGGCTGCTAGCAGCTCGGACAGGTCGGCCAGCGCCTGCGGCAAGGCCACGGCGCTGAGTTCGCCGACCGGTGCGACCTGCGATTCAGGCAGGGCATCGGGCAGGCTGGCCGTGGGGCGGTCGCGTTCAAATTCGGCTTCGGTCACATCGAGCAATTCATGGGGGGCCAGCGCGACCAGTCCCACCGGGTGGGACAGCGCGTCTTGCAAAAGGTGTTCGGGGCTGGCCAGGGTTTGCAGCCAGCGTTTCACGTCGGTGCTGGTGATGCCGGTGGTGCCCAGCGTGACGCGCTCGCGGTCGACCTGCTGCAGCGCGCGGTTGAACTGGCTGGCCATGGCCAGCAGGCGGCTCTGCGCCTGGCCGAGGGCCCGGGCGGCCCGCTCCATGGTCACATGGCCGTGGGCGTGGCCGATGATTGCCGTGATGGCGGTCGAGGCCTTGTCGATCAGCCGGGCCGCGCGGTCGTAGCGCTTGCGGGCCTCGCGCAGGCGGAATTCGGAACCGCTGGCGATCGCGTCCTCGAACTCGGCATGCAGGCGGCCCAGCTGGGCCTGCAGCATCTGCACCTGGGCGGCGTCCAGCGTGCCGAGCTGGTCGGCACCGACCACCTGTCCGAGCAGGCTGGCCAGGTCGCCGTCTTCGCCGTCGCCGGGCGGCGCGGTGTTGAGCACGCCGAGCACGCCGGCCAGTTGCTGGGCCAGCGGCGTCAGGCTGGTGCGGCGCTGGGTTTCGTCCCACAGCAGCAGGCCGGTGTCGCGGAAGCGTTTGAACACGGTTTCCAGCGCTTCGGGGCGCACCGCGTGGAACAGCTCATTCAGTTCATCGCGGTTCAGGCTGGCTTCGCTCTGGCCGAGCAGGCCCATAAAGACCCACAGGCGCAGCCGCACCAGGCCCGACGGGCCGTGGAACAGGCCGCGCAGCGCGTCGACCAGTGCGCCCTGCGCGTCGATGCGCCAGGCGGTGATGGATTCGCTGGCGAAGTCGGCGTCGCGGAAGTAATCCGACAGCCGGGTGTCGCTGTCGGTTGGGAGTATGTCGTCCATGGCTAGAACTGCAGTTGGGCCAGGGCGGCCAGCGGCGCGGTTTCGGCCCGCAGCACGCGGTTGGCCAGGGTGACCGGGCGGAAGCCACGGGCGATGGCCGCGTCTTCCTCGGCCGGGCTGAGTCCGCCTTCGGGGCCACTCAAGAAATGCAGGGCGCCGCTGGCGGGGGCTATCGCCAGCAAGGGCTGGCTGCCGCTGCGCAGCGACAGCAAAAAGGCGTTCTCGGCCTGGGCCGAGGCCACCCAGTCGGCAAAGCTGCGCACCGCATGCACTTCAGGCACGCGGTTGCGGCCCGATTGCTCGCAGGCGGCGACGCCGACCGCATGCCAGTGGGCGCGCTTCTTGTCGGCACGTTCGCCGTTCAGGCGCAGCACGCTGCGTTCGGTGACCAGCGGCTGGATGCTGGCCACGCCGAGCTCGGCGGCTTTTTCGACCAGCCAGTCCATGCGGTCGTTGGCGGGCATGCCCAGCACCAGGTGCACGGCGCGCGCGGCTTCGCGCTCCACCGGATCGTGGCTGGCGACGGTCGCGGCCACATCGCTGCGGCCCATGCGGTCGATCACCGCTTCAAATTCGCCACCCTGGCCGTTGAACAGGGTGATGCTCTGGCCGGGCTGCATGCGCAGCACCTGCACATGGCGGGCAGCGCCGGCGGGCAAGTCCAGCGTGGCCCCAATGGCCAGAGGGGCGGGACAGTAAAAGCGCGGCATAAAAGTGGGTTGCTATTGTTTGTGTAGCTGCTGGTGCAGGTAGTACCTGCGCCAAAGCCGTATTTCTTTTAAATTCTTTACATCCGGCCGTAGGCGAAACCGGTGGCGGGGGCGGTGCCTTCGATCTTGTCGACCAGGTGCAGCAGCGGCTTCAGCTCGCGGTAGCGGCCGGCGGTGGCGCGGATGTAGGCGATGAAGCGCGGGGTGTCGGCCAGGTATTTGGGCTTGCCGTCGCGCAGTGTCAGGCGGGCGAAGATGCCGGCGACCTTCAGGTGGCGCTGCAGGCCCATCCATTCGACGCTGCGGTAGAAGGCGCCAAAGTCGTCGCCCACCGGCAGGCCGGCCTTGCGCGCGCGCTCCCAGTAGCGGATGGTGATGTCCAGCACAAAGTCTTCTTCCCAGCTGTGGAAGGCGTCGCGCAGCAGGCTGGCGATGTCATAGGTGATGGGGCCGTAGAGCGCATCTTGGAAGTCCAGCACGCCCAGTTTGTCGGTACCAACCATCAGGTTTCTAGGCATGAAGTCGCGGTGCACGTAGACGCTGGGGGCTTCCAGGTTGTTGGC
The DNA here is from genome assembly GCF_900104385.1 of Rhodoferax sp. OV413. Taxonomy (GTDB): domain Bacteria; phylum Pseudomonadota; class Gammaproteobacteria; order Burkholderiales; family Burkholderiaceae_C; genus Rhodoferax_B. Next base: position 179,827 of record NZ_FNJA01000002.1, read on the forward strand.
GACGATCTGGGCGAACACCGATTCCAGCGTGGTGCGCTGGCTGTCGTCCAGGGTGATACCGCGGTGCTGGGCTACGTACCAGTCGGGGAACAAGGCCAGCTCGCGCTGCAGTACGGCCGCATCGTAGGCCGGCAGCACGCCAGGTTTTGACGCGCGTTGCCAGGTGATCAGCGTGTCCACCGCCTGGTGGAACAGGCCGGTGTTGGCCAGCGGTGTCTCGGGCTGCAGCACGTCGAGCATGGTTTGCGTGCCCAGGTCGGTGAGCAGCATGAAGCCGTTGGGTTCATCCCAGGCCAGCACTTCGGGGGCCCGCAGGCCGGCCTGGGCCATCAGCGTGGCGACCTGGGCGAAGGCCTGGCAGTTCTCTTTGTCGGGCGGCGCGTCCATGGCGATGCAGCTGCCGGTGGCGGTTTGCAAGCGGAAGTAACGTCGGAAACCGGCGTCGGCCGCCGCCAGGTGCAGGCTGTCCAGCTGCAGTTGGTGGGTGGCCGCGAGCGCGTTCAACCAGGCGTGGAAGGCCGCTGCGCGCTGGGCATCAGCCCAGACGATGGGGGCGGATGGGGAAGAAGTTGCCGCGGACGGCGAGGGGGAGTGAGGGCTCATGGATAATCCATTCTACAAATCCGGGTTGGCTGGATCACGGACCCGCCGCTTTGTACAACCCCTTCGCCTGACTGAGTCACCTCTTTGATGCCTGAATTCCAGCGCAGCTTTCGCCGTAGCCGCTTCACCCTGACGCCGGTGGCCTTTGTCGCCATCGCGCTGCTGCCGTTCGCCTTGCACGCCCAGGACGCCCCAGAACCGGACCCGCCGCTGGTGCTCAAGTCCAGCCCCTTGCTGCAGGAACAGATCCCGCAGGCCATGCGCGACCAGATGCCGACCTTCTTTTCGGGCGACCACACCCTGGGCCGGCCGGATCTGGACACGGTGATCGAGGGCAATGCGGTGATGCGCAAGGGCGATATGGTGATCAAGGCCGACCGGGTGGAGTACTACCAGCCCGACGACTTGCTCAAGGCCCGCGGCAATGTGCACATCAACAGCGCCGGCAATATCTACGAAGGCCCGACGCTGCAGCTCAAGGTGGATGCGTTCGAGGGCTTTTTCGACCAGCCGCGCTACCAGATACTGAAGAACGGGGCCTATGGCGAGGCCAGCCGCGCCGATTTCATCGACGACAAGCGGGTGGTGCTGCACAACGCTACCTACAGCACCTGCCGCCGCCAGCCCGGCCCGGACTGGCTGCCCGACTGGATTCTGAAGGCCACCTCGATCAGCATCGATACCGAAGAAGAGGTGGGCGTGGCCGATGGCGCAGTGCTGCGCTTCAAGGACGTGCCCATCATGGCCTTCCCGGCGATGGACTTCCCGCTGTCGGAGAAGCGTAAATCGGGCTTTCTGCCGCCGACTATCGGCCTGGACAGTGTCAATGGCGCTGAACTGACGGTGCCTTATTACTGGAACATCGCGCCGAACCGGGATGCGACCTTGTTTCCGACCTTGATGAGTAAGCGCGGCGTCGATTTCGGCGGTGAATTCCGCTACCTGGAGCCGGACTACCGGGGCACGCTGCGCGCCAATTTCATGCCCGACGACAAGCTGCGCGATAGCTCGCGCTGGGGCTACGCTTTTACGCATACCGGAACGATTGATTCCGGTTTGTCGGGCGTTGGCAAGCTGGGCCTGAACCTGAACCTGAACCGGGTCAGTGATAACAATTACTGGACCGACTTTACGCAAACTTCGTCGACGTTGACCCAGCGTTTGCTGTCCAACGATGCTTCTGTGTCGTGGAGCCGCGGCAACTTCACCACCAGCGTGCGCACCCTCAAATGGCAGACCATACAGAGCATCAGCTCGCCCATCGTCCCGCCATATGACCGCCTGCCCCAGCTGACGGCGCGCTACGCCCGCTACGACCTGCCGGGCGGCCTGGATGCCTCGGTGGACGGTGACTACACCGAGTTTTCTGCCGACCGCAGCCTGACTTTGCAGCCGAATGCCAAGCGGGCCTTTGTGCTGGGCCAGATCAGCCGTCCCTGGGTGGCCCCGGGCTGGTTCCTGACGCCCAAGGTGCAGCTGCACGCGACCAATTACACGTTTGACGAACCCTTGGCCAATGGCGCGACCAACGCCAGCCGCACGGTGCCGACCTTCAGCCTGGACAGCGGCCTGATCTTCGAACGCGACACCAGCTTCTGGGGCAAGGCGCTGCGCCAGACCCTGGAGCCGCGGGCCTTCTACGTCAACACCCCGTACCGTAACCAGAGCAATCTGCCGATCTACGACTCGGGCGCGAACGACTTCAACTTTGCCACCGTGTTCACCGAGAACGCGTTTGCCGGCAACGACCGGATTTCCGACAACAACCTGTTGACCCTGGGCCTGACCACCCGCTTCCTGGAGCCCGAAACCGGCGCCGAGCTGGCCCGCTTCGGCATTGCCCAGCGCTTGCGCTTCCAGGACCAGAACGTCACCCTGCCCGGCGGTACGCCGGTGTCCGACCGGCTCAGCGATGTGCTGGTCGGTGCACAGCTGAACTGGGACCCGCGCTGGAGCTTCGACTCCACGGTGCAATACAACCCCAAGACCGGCCGTTCTGAACGCTCGACCGTCGGCGGACGCTGGAACCCGGGCAACTACCGTGTGATCAGCGCCAACTACCGCTACCAGCGCGGCACCAGCGAACAGATCGACATCGGCTGGCAATGGCCGCTGAGCGCGCTCTGGGGCGACGCAGAACCGAGTGCCGGCCGCTGGTACAGCGTGGGCCGTATGAACTACAGCATGCAAGACCGCAAAATGGTCGATGCGGTGCTGGGTTTTGAATACGATGCGGGTTGCTGGCTGGGCCGGGTGGTTCTGAGCCGGACCCAAACCAGTACGTCCACGGCAAGCCAGAAAATCGCGTTCCAGCTGGAGTTTGTGGGCTTCACCCGCCTGGGTGTGGGCACCAACCCCTTGTCGGTCCTGAAAGAAAACATCCCCCGCTACCAGTACCTGCGCGAACAGATTTCCACCCCTAGCCGCTTCAGCCAGTACGACTAGCCTTTACGTTCTTCCTATGCACCCTACCCGTACCATGAGCCACCGAATTTCTCGCATGACGCTGCTGGGCTTGGCGGCGCTGACGGTCTTTACCGTTTCCGCCCAGGGCCTGCGCCCCACGTCTCCCTCCGGCACCGGCCTGGCGGGCATGGGGGCTCCGCGTGCGGCAGATCCCCAGCGCCAGGCGGACTTCATCGTAGCCGTGGTCAACTCCGAGCCCATCACCAACAACGAGGTGCGTACCCGGGTGGTGCGGGCAATGCAGCAAATGGCGCAGCAGGGCAACCCGTCCACCGACACCGGCGCGGTGGCGCGCCAGGTGCTGGAGCGCCTGATCATCGAAAAAGCCCAGCTCCAGCTGGCCCGCGAATCCGGCATCAAGGTGGACGACGCCACGGTAGACGGCGCCGAGCTGAATGTGGCGCGGCAGAACCAGATGGATGTGCCCGAACTGCGCAAGCGCATGGCCCAGGACGGCATGGTGCCCGCCCAGTTCCGTGAAGACCTGCGCAACCAGCTGCTGATCACCCGCTTGCGCGACCGCGAAATCGACGCCCGGCAGCGTATCAGCGATTCCGATGTCGACCAGTACTTGCGTGACCAGCAGGCGAACACCGATATGTCGGCACTGGAGATCAACCTGGGCATGGTGCTGGTCGCCGTACCCGAAAACGCCACCCCCGCGCAAGTCGCCACGCTGCAAGCCAAGGCCGAGAGCGTGCGCGCCAAGGCCGCGGCCGGCGCCGATTTCGCGGTGCTGGCGCGCGAGCAGTCCGATGCACCGGACCGCAGCAATCGCGGTACCCTGGGCCTGCGCTCGGCCGACCGCTACCCCGAACTGTTTATCGACGGCACCCGGGGCCTTGAGGTCGGTGGCGTCAGTGCCGTGCTGCGCTCTGGCGCCGGCTTCCACGTGCTCAAGGTGCTGGACAAGCGCCAGGGCGGCGTTGCCAGCACGGTGCAGCAGCAGCATGCGCGGCATATCCTGCTGCGTACCGGCCCGCGTTTGACCGAGGCCGCAGCTGTCGAGCGGCTGGCGGACTTCAAACGCCGGATCCAGAACAAGCAAGCCGACTTTGCCCAATTGGCCAAAGAGAACTCGGTGGACGGTAGCGCCAGCCAGGGCGGCGACCTGGGCTGGTCCAGCCCCGGCCAGTTCGTACCCGAGTTCGAAGAGGTCTTGAACGGCCTGGAGCCGGGCCAGATCGCCGACCCACTGGTGTCGCGCTTTGGCGTGCACCTGGTGCAGCTCCTGGAACGCCGCGAAGCCACGCTGACCGAGCGCGAGCGACGTGAGATTGCGCGCGGCATCGTGCGCGAGAAAAAGCTCGACGAAGCCTATGCGCGCTGGATCCAGGACCTGCGTTCGCGGGCCTACGTCGAATTCCGCGAAGCGCCCCAGTGAAACACATCCCGCGCAAGCGTTTCGGCCAGCATTTCCTGTCCGACCGCGGCATCATCGATGCCATCGTCGACGCCATCAATCCCCAGCCGGGCGACCGCATGCTGGAGATTGGCCCGGGCCTGGCCGCCCTGACCCAGCCGCTGGTCGAGCGCCTGGGCCACCTCACCGTGGTCGAGCTGGACCGCGATCTGGCGCAGCGTCTGCGCCAGCATCCCCAGCTGACGGTGGTCGAATCCGATGTGTTAAAAGTGGACTTTGCGCAGCTGCAGATTGCGCAAGAAGCTACGGATTTCATAGCATCTGCACCGAAGAAACTGCGTGTGGTGGGCAACCTGCCGTACAACATCTCCACGCCCATCCTGTTCCACCTGCTGGATGCTGTGGCGGTAGTGGAAGACCAGCATTTCATGCTGCAAAAAGAAGTCATAGACCGCATGGTGGCGCGCCCGTCCACCGCCGCCTATGGCCGTTTGAGCGTCATGCTGCAATGGCGTTACGCGATGGAAAACGTGCTGTTCGTACCGCCCGAGTCCTTCGATCCGCCACCGCGCGTAGACAGCGCCGTGGTGCGCATGCTGCCGCGTACCGATCCGGCCGCGGTGGATGTGAAGCTGCTGAGCGAAATCGTTCAGGTGGCGTTCAGCCAGCGCCGTAAGATCATGCGCCACACCCTGGGAAAATGGCTGACCGACAAGGGCTTTGCCGGCAGCTTCGACGTGCAGCGCCGGGCGGAGGAAGTGCCGGTGGACGAGTACATCGCCCTGGCGCTGGCAGTGACCGCCTTGACTGCCGCCCAAATGTAAAAAAGCCCGTCCAAGGACGGGCTTTTTGTTGGGATCGGCGCAGCTTTACGCGGCGGCCAACCAGTATCCCGCATTGAAGGGGCTGCTCATGCGCAGCGCCAACGGAGATACATCTACCAATTTGTCGGTTGGCATCTTTTCACCAGATTCCAACTCAATGCCCGAGACGGCATCGCTGCCTGCCTCGTTCGCCCGTTCTGCTTGGCTGTTTTGTGCAGAACGGGCTACAGAAAAGAATAGAAGCATCGGAACGGAATCTTCCTGTCCCCCCAATAGTCGGCGGCTTCGCGGAAGATGTCGAGCAGCTGCTCGCGGGCTTCCTTGTCGAACTTGGCGTGCGCAGGAATCTGCTCCAGCACCACTACAAAACCAGGCTGCGGGCCCGATTTGTGCAATGGATCTGTCATGCAGTCGTACAGCGCGTCAAAGTTCTTGCCGAAGTGGGTCGGAAAGGTGAACTGCTGGGCGATCATGTCCAGCACGTCCTGCTTGCTCTGGGCGTTGGCCAGGTTGGCGTACAGGAAATGCTGGCCCAGGCCCAGCGCGGCGTCTTGCAGATCCTGCACCCGGAAGGCGCGTATGGACTGCACGATATTGGTTCTAACGTTGCGAAGAGGCATATCCGTCTCCGCTTTCTTTTCAATCATCTAATTTACCCCGGCTTCAAAATTCTGTGGAACCAGACCTTTACAACTTATTCGACGATCTGGCGAAAACTAGCGTAGTGGTCACTGGTATAAAAACAAGCATCTGGCGTTTTGGGACGTCCACCGCAAACAATTCTTTGGGCGCCCCGGTGGCGTACACCCACCGTCTTCACGGTGTATTCGCGGTAGTAGCCGCGCTGCTGGGAAGGCAAAATACGTTCACGGTTGCCAAACACCGTGCCATCCTTATCAAAAGGAAATGGCCCGCCTTGCTGGATCAGCAAGTAGGTGGCACGCCCTTGTACAGGTAGCTCGGCAACCCGGATGGCCTGCAAATTGCTTGGCTCTGTGGATTGACGCGCATACCCCAAAGGGGTGCACAGTACCGATGCGGCCCATACCAGCGATGCAATAACTTGCCTGCGGGTAGTGGAGTGTGCGTTCGGGAACATGGTGAATGCGGCTTCTGCGAACTTCGGGTTAACCCGAAAATTTCAAGGCGCTAGTGTGCCGCATGTACCCTGAAAAAGCAAGAGGCTGCCCAAAAAATGAGCAGCCTCTGCAGGGTTTTGGCGCCAATAAGTTAGTACTTGCTGGCGAATTTGGGCTTATCGCACCACGTTGGCGTCGGCCACGGTCAAAGCCGTCATGTTTACAATTCTTCGCACCGTGGCGCTGGCGGTCAGAATGTGTACAGGTTTGGCGGCGCCGAGCAGCACCGGGCCGATGGCGATGTTGCCGCCGGCTGCTGTCTTCAGCAGGTTGTAGGAAATATTCGCCGCATCGATATTCGGAAACACCAGCAAATTGGCGCTGCCGGTCAGCGGGCTGTGCGGCATAGCGGTGGCGCGCGCGGCGGCATCCAACGCCATGTCGCCATGGATTTCGCCGTCCACTTCCAGCCACGGGGCCTCGGTTTTCAGCAGCTCCAGTACCCGGCGCATCTTCACCGCGGTCGGTTGGTTGCTTTGGCCATAGTTGCTGTGGGACAGCAATGCGGCCTTGGGCTTGAGGCCGAAGCGCATCATCTCCTCGGCCGCCATGACGGTGATTTCCGTCAATTCTTCGGCCGTGGGATCGTAGTTCACGTGGGTGTCCACCAGGAACACCTGGCGGCCCGGCAGCATCAGGCCGTTCATGCAGGCATACACCGGCACGTCTTGCGGCGTGCTGTCACAGCCGCCCGCACGCTTGCCGATCACCTGGTCGATGTAATGCAGGTGGATCGAGGTGTGGCCCCAGGTACCACAGATCATGCCGTCGACTTCGCCCTTGTGCAGCAGCATGCTGCCAATCAGGGTCAGCCGGCGGCGCATTTCGATCTTGGCCATCTGCGCCGTCACGCCCTTGCGTTCGGTCATGCGGTGGTAGGTCTGCCAGAAATCGCGGTAGCGATGGTCTTGCTCGACGTTCACCACGTCGTAGTCCAACTCTTCGCGCAGACGCAGGCCGAATTTCTTGATGCGCTCGGCGATCACAGCCGGGCGGCCGATCAAGGTAGGGCGTGCCAGGCCTTCGTCGACCACGATCTGGGTAGCACGCAGCACGCGTTCTTCTTCGCCTTCGGCGTAGCAGACGCGCTTCTTGGCTGCATTCTTGGCTGCGTCGTAGATCGGCTTCATCGTCGTGCCAGAGGCGTAGACGAAGTTTTGCAGGCGGTCGCGGTAGGCATCCATGTCAAGGATGGGGCGCAACGCCACGCCGCTGTCGGCAGCCGCCTGGGCTACCGCTGGAGCGATCTTGATCATCAGGCGCGGGTCAAACGGCTTGGGGATCAAGTATTCGGGGCCGAAAGCCAGCTGCTCACCCGCATAGGCGGCAGCCACCACCTCGCTCTGCTCGGCCTGGGCCAGCTCGGCAATCGCGTGCACTGCGGCGATTTCCATCTCCAGCGTGATGGTGGATGCACCTGCGTCCAGCGCACCGCGGAAGATGTAGGGGAAGCACAGGACGTTGTTGACCTGGTTCGGATAGTCGGTACGGCCGGTGGCGATGATGGCGTCACTGCGCACCGACTTTACGTCTTCGGGCGAGATTTCGGGATTCGGGTTGGCGAGTGCCAGAATCAGCGGCTTGGCGGCCATCTTGGCCACCATGTCCTTCTTCAACACGCCGCCGGCCGACAGGCCGAGGAACACGTCGGCGCCTTCGATGATCTCGCCCAGGGTACGGGCCGAAGTCTTCTGGGCGTAGACGATCTTGTCTTCGTCCATCAGCTCGGTGCGGCCTTCATAGACCACGCCGGCCAGATCGGTGACATAGATGTTTTCGCGCGGAATGCCCAGCTTGACCAGCAGGCCCAGGCAGGCCAGTGCCGCAGCGCCGGCACCGGATGTGACCAGCTTGACGTCTTTCGGGTCTTTGCCTACGACCTTCAGGCCGTTCAGAATCGCCGCGCCCACGCAGATGGCGGTGCCATGCTGGTCGTCGTGGAACACCGGAATCTTCATGCGCTCGCGCAGTTTGCGCTCGACGTAGAAGCAGTCGGGGGCCTTGATGTCTTCGAGGTTGATGCCACCGAAGGTGGGTTCCAGCGAGGCAATGATGTCGACCAGTTTGTCGAGATCGTGCTTCTCGTCGATCTCCAGATCGAACACGTCGATGCCGGCGAACTTCTTGAACAACACGCCCTTGCCCTCCATCACCGGCTTGGACGCCAGCGGGCCAATATCACCCAGACCGAGCACGGCCGTGCCGTTGGTGATCACGGCGACCAGGTTGCCCCGGCTGGTGTACTTGAAGGCGTTGTTCGGGTCTTTGACAATCTCTTCGCATGGCGCAGCCACACCAGGCGAGTACGCCAGGGCCAGGTCATGCTGGTTGACCAGCTGTTTGGTCGCCGCGATGGCGATCTTGCCCGGCGTGGGGAACTCGTGGTATTCGAGGGCAGCGCGACGCAGCTCGGCGCGTTTTTCTTCGGCGTTAGCCGTGGGGTTGCTCATCTGGCGTGTCTCCTGCCATGGCCGCCGACCGGAAACGCGCCGGGCAGCCACTGTGTCAAAGGGACTGCGATTGTAGGGGCCGCCCAAAGACGGTACCCGTAGGGGGTTTTGCTTACGCCAGAATTACGCGAAGCGCGTAGAGGTGGGCGCGCGGCCGGCGATGTGGCGGAAGGTAATGCGGCCCTTGGACAAATCGTAAGGCGACAGTTCCAGCGACACATGGTCGCCGGCCAGGATGCGGATGTGGTTCTTGCGCATCTTGCCAGCGGTATAGGCAATCAGGACGTGGCCGTTTTCCAGCGTCACGCGAAAGCGCGAGTCGGGCAGCACTTCGGACACAAGGCCCTTCATTTCGATCAGTTCTTCTTTTGCCATAGATAAATTCCTTGAGAATTGGACAGTATGTAAGTAACTTTTAGGCGTTTTTAGGCGTGCGCGGCGCTCGGATTGGCGTGGCGCGCGCGCACCCACTGCAAACCTTGCTCAACTGCGTATTGTGTCGCGGTTGTGGCATCGTCGAACAGGGCCACGAAACGCATCACACGGTCGTGCGAGCCATTACGGATCGACACGGAGGAGCCAAATCGGCCATCGGCCTGTTCACGGGTCAGCGGCGAGAGCAAATATTTGCCGGCGGCAATCGAATTATTTTTATTCATTATGGAAAACAAGGCGGCCTTACTAATGGGCGCGCCAGAAATACGTGTTGTCACACTGCGGGATTTAGACACGCTTCCGATGAAATTGCACTGGAGGCAGGTCTTGCGCAACACCCGGTGGGGAGGGGTTTTGCGCGCAAAGCACTTGGAGCCCTGGGTCCGCACAGCATGACAGGGTGCGGACAAACTCGGGGGTGCAGGCTCGGCGTGGTGGTGCGATGTGTTGGGTTGCATCGCGGAGCTCCATGGCGAAGCCCATCTACCGAGATCCCGATTATAGCGTAGAGCCAGAAAATCTGCTTAGTCCCGCATCAGGGCCTCGATGGCGTCCGGATCCACTGGCACTCCACGGCTGATCAGTTCGCAGCCGGTGGCGGTGACGATGGCGTCGTCTTCGATGCGGATGCCGATGTTGTGAAAGGCCTCGGGAACGCCTGGGCCGGGACGCACATAGATGCCAGGCTCGATGGTCAGGGCCATGCCGGGTTGCAGGATGCGGCTGGGCCGGTTGGTGATGGTCTCGCCGCTCAGCGGGTCCTTGCGTTGGCTGCTGGCGCCGACCTCCGCCTGCTCCACATAGCTGCCGCAGTCGTGCACATCCATGCCGATCCAGTGGCCGGTGCGGTGCATGTAGTAGGCAAAGTAGGCGCGGCTGGCGATCACGTCGTCCACGGTGCCGACCTTGTTCTTGTCCAGCAGGCCTACGTCCAGCATGCCTTGGGCCAGCACCTTGACCGTGGCGTCGTGCGGATCGGTGAAGCGGGCACCTGGCTTGGTAGCGGCAATCGCGGCGACCTGGCTGGCCAGCACCAGCTCGTACAGCGTGCGCTGCGGGCCGCTGAACTTGCCATTCGCCGGGAAGGTGCGGGTGATGTCGCTGGCGTAGCCATCCAGCTCGCAGCCGGCGTCGATCAGCACCAGCTCGCCGTCGCGCACCGGGGCTTTGTCGGCGCGGTAGTGCAGCACGCAGGCATTGGCGCCAGCGGCGACGATGGAGCCGTAGGCCGGGTACTGCGAGCCCTGGCGGCGGAACTCGTGCAGCAGTTCGGCGTCCAGGTGGTACTCAAACACTTCCTGGCCGGCGCGCAGCATGCGGGCCGACAGCTGCATCGCGCGGATGTGGGCGCCGGCGCTGATCTGCGCGGCGCGGCGCATGGTGTCCTGCTCGCCGTCATCCTTGAACATGCGCATCTCGTCCAGCACGCTGCACAGGTCGCGCTGGGTGTCAGGGCACAGGGCGCCGTAGCGGACGCGGGCGCGCACCTTGTTCAGCCAGCCATCGACACGGCCTTCGAGGCCTTTGTGGGTGGCGAACGGGGTCCAGACGGCGCTGCGGTTTTCCAGCAGGCGTGGCAGCTGGGTGTCCAGGTCTGCTACGGAATATGCGGCATCCAGTGCAAGTGCGGCGGGCGCTGCGTCCGGTCCGAGTCGGAAACCGTCCCAGATTTCACGCTCCAGGTCCTTGGGTGCGCAGAACAGCGTGGACTGGCCTTCGCCGGTCACCACCAGCCAGGCATTCGGTTCGGTGAAGCCGGTCAGGTAGTAGAAATAGCTGTCGGCGCGGAACAGGAAATCGCTGTCGCGGTTGCGCTGCTGCTCGGGTGCGGTGGGGATGATGGCGATGCCGCCGGGGCCGATTTCACGGGCCAGCTGGGCGCGACGTTGGGCGTAGGGTGTGGTCATGGTGTGGGGTTTCAGTGGAGTTCAGCCAGTTGTTCGGGGGTGCCAACGTTGTGCCAGGGGCCGTCAAAACGCGACACACTGATGCGTTGCTGCCGGATGCCGTCAAACAGCAGCGGGCCGAGCGCAGCCTTTTGGCCCACGGGCACGGCGCGGCACAGTTCGGCGCGCACCAGCGCCAGGCTGCTATAGGTCCAGCGCTGGCCGTCGGGGCCGGGGCCGTCCAGCCCCAGGCCGTTAGCGGCGATGCCGAAGTCGCCCTGCGGGTGGTAGGGCGGATTCGGCACCAGCCACAGGTGGGCCAGGGCGTCGCTGCGCGCAAAGTCTGCGGCGGCGCTGGCATCAAAGCGGAAGCTGGGCGCGTAAATGTCGCCGGCCACCAGCCAGAAAGCCTCGCCCAGCAGCGGCAAGGCCTTGGCAATGCCGCCGGCGGTTTCCAGCGCGCCGCCGTGGTCGCGGCCTTCCATCGAATAGGTGATCTGCAGGCCCCAGCGCGAGCCGTCGCCTAGCGCGGCGGGGATGGTGTCCTCCAGCCAGGCGGTGTTGATGACGACCTGACGCACGCCGGCCGCCGCCAGCGCTTCCAGGTGCCAGACGATCAGCGGCTTGCCGCGCACTGGCAGCAGCGGCTTGGGCGTGTGGTCGGTCAGCGGGCGCATGCGTTCGCCGCGTCCGGCGGCCAGGACCAGGGCGTGGGTGGTGGGCGTGTGGGCGGGCATGGGCAGGATTATCCAGGGGGCAGGGCTTGCGTGGTTTGCTAGCAAATAAATAGCTGCTTGCGCTGGTGGGAATTGCGCCAGCGGCCTAAAAAGCTTAAATCTTGGGCGGAATCTCCGACGCCGGCAGGCCCAGCAGCCCCCAGCTTTCTTTGGGCGGCTCGGTCAGCACAACCATCACGTCGATGGGCGCGATGCCGAGCGCGCCGAAGCGCTGGGTGATGCCCTGGTACAGCGTGCGCTTGGCGTCCATGCTGCGGCCCGGAAACATCAGCACCTCGACCAGGGTGTAGTTTTCGGACTTGCCGGGCGCCACCCAGAAGTGCTCGGGCCGGTGTTCGATGTAGCGGATCTGCCGGTCGTCTTCGGGCACTTTCAGGGCCTCGCGCATGGCCAGGTAGACGGCCTCCATCAGTGCGGTGACTTCGCTGGCGGGGCGGCTGCGGCGGACTTCGATTTTGGCGAGCGGCATGGTGTTTCTCGGGGGACGGGAGACAAGCGGGTGATTGTGATGGGCTTCGGTATGCAGTGCGGGTTACGGAGCCAGTACACCGGCCCCCGTGGCGGCCCCTTAAAATACCGGGCTCACCCCCACCTTCACCCTGCATTCTCACCGGAGCTGATCCCGATGGCCGACACCCCCTTGAACCTGAACACTGCCGACGTTGCGGTTCTTCCCGAAGCGCCTGCCGCCGAGGCGAAGCCCACCACCGCTATGGCCAATGCCATCCGCGCGCTGGCGATGGACGCGGTGCAACAGGCCAATTCGGGCCACCCCGGTGCGCCCATGGGCATGGCCGACATGGCCGTCGCCCTGTGGGACCAGCATCTGCAGCACAACCCCAAGAACCCAAATTGGTTGAACCGCGACCGCTTCATCCTGTCCAACGGCCACGGTTCCATGCTGCTGTACGCGCTGCTGCACCTGACCGGCTACAAGCTGCCCATGAGCGAGCTGAAGAACTTCCGCCAGCTGCACAGCAAGACCCCTGGTCACCCCGAATACGGCTACACGCCCGGCGTGGAAACCACCACCGGCCCGCTGGGCCAGGGCATCACCAACGCCGTCGGCTTTGCACTGGCTGAAAAGCTGCTGGCGCAAGAGTTCAACCGCGAAGGCCATGCCATCGTCGACCACCACACCTACGCCTTCATGGGCGATGGCTGCTTGATGGAAGGCATCAGCCACGAAGCCGCCGCCCTGGCCGGCGCCTGGAAGCTGAACAAGCTGGTGGCCCTGTACGACGACAACGGCATCTCCATCGACGGCCAGGTCGCGCCCTGGTTCATCGACAACACCGCCCTGCGCTTTGTGGCCTATGGCTGGAACGTGCTGGGCCCGATCGACGGCCATGACGCCGCCGTGGTGTCGCAAGCCATTGCCGATGCCAAGAAGTCGGCCGACAAGCCTACGCTGATCATCTGCAAGACGCATATCGGCAAGGGTAGCCCGAACCGCGCCAACACCTCCAAGGCCCACGGCGAACCGCTGGGCGCCGAAGAAATTAAGCTGACCCGCGAAGCGCTGAACTGGCCGTACGCCCCGTTCACCATCCCCAAGGACATCGCTGCCGCCTGGGACGCCAAGAGCGCCGGCGCTGCCCGCGAAGCCGCCTGGAACACCCAGTTCGCCGCCTACAAGGCTGCCTTCCCCGCGGAAGCCAAAGAGCTGCTGCGCCGCATGAAGGGCGATCTGCCGAAGAACTTCGCCCAGACCGCTGTGGACACCGTGATTGGCGCCCACACCAAAGGCGAAACCGTGGCATCCCGCAAGGCCTCGCAACTGGCGCTGGAAGCCTTCACCGCGGCCCTGCCCGAAATGCTGGGCGGCTCGGCCGACCTGACCGGCTCGAACCTGACCAACACCAAGTCCACGCCCAACCTGCGTTTTGATAGCCACACCGGCGTCGGCAACGGCGGCCGCCACATCAACTACGGCGTGCGTGAATTCGGCATGGCCGCGATCATGAACGGCGTGGCCCTGCATGGCGGCTTCATCCCCTACGGCGGCACCTTCCTGACCTTCAGCGACTACAGCCGCAATGCCATCCGCATGGCCGCGCTGATGAAGCTGCGCGTGGTCCACGTGTTCACCCACGACTCCATCGGTCTGGGCGAAGACGGCCCGACCCACCAGTCGGTCGAGCACGCGGCCAGCCTGCGCCTGATCCCGAACTTGGACGTCTGGCGTCCGGGCGACACGGCCGAGACCGCCGTGGCCTGGGCCGTGGCCCTGGAAAACAAGACCCGTCCTTCGGCCCTGCTGCTGAGCCGCCAGAACATTGCCTATGCCGCCAAGGCCGACCTGGGCGAGATCAGCCGCGGTGCCTATGTGTTGTCCGAACCGGCTGCCGTCGGCATCAAGAAGAAGGCCCAGGCCGTCATCATCGCTACCGGCTCCGAAGTGCAGCTGGCGCTGGCCGCACAAGCGTTGTTAGCTACTAAAAAGATAGCTATCCGCGTCGTCTCCATGCCCAGCAACAGCGTGTTTGACCGCCAATCCGAAGCCTACAAGACCGAAGTGTTGCCCAAGGGCCTGCCGCGCATCGCGGTCGAAATGGGCGTCACCGACGGCTGGTGGAAGTACGGTTGCGCGGCTGTCGTTGGCCTCGACACCTACGGCGAATCGGCGCCCGCACCGGTGCTGTTCAAGCTGTTCGGCTTCACGCCCGAGAACGTGGCGATGACGGTCGAAAAAGTTCTGCGTAAGAAGAAGTAAATGGCGTGGGCCTGGCGGGAGCCGGGCCTACGATGGCTGGTTTTAACTACTGGAGATACAAGCAATGGCAATCAAGATTGGTATCAACGGCTTCGGCCGTATCGGGCGCATGGTGTTCCGTGCCGCCATCCAAAACTTCAAGGACGTGGAAATCGTCGGCATCAACGACCTGTTGGAGCCCGACTACCTGGCCTACATGCTGCAGTACGACTCGGTGCACGGCCGCTTCCAAGGTGAAGTTTCGGTCGACAACGGCGTGCTCATCGTCAACGGCAAAAAGATCCGCCTGACGCAAGAGCGCGACCCCGCGAACTTGAAGTGGGCTGATGTCGGCGCCGAGGTGGTGGTCGAATCCACCGGCTTGTTCCTGACCAAGGAAACCGCCCAGAAGCACATCGACGCAGGCGCCAAGAAGGTCATCCTGTCCGCTCCTTCCAAGGACGACACCCCGATGTTCGTCTACGGCGTGAACGACAAGAGCTACGCTGGCCAAGCCATCATCTCCAACGCATCGTGCACCACCAACTGCCTGGCCCCGCTGGCCAAGGTGATCAACGACAAGTTCGGCATCAAGCGCGGCCTGATGACCACCGTGCACGCTGCCACCGCCACGCAAAAGACGGTTGACGGCCCCAGCAACAAAGACTGGCGCGGCGGCCGCGGCATTCTGGAAAACATCATTCCTTCCAGCACGGGCGCAGCCAAAGCCGTGGGCGTGGTGATTCCTGAGCTGAACAAGAAGCTGACCGGCATGGCCTTCCGCGTGCCGACCAGCGACGTGTCCGTGGTTGACTTGACGGTGGAGCTGAACACTTCCGCCACCTTGGCTGAAATCAACGCCGAGTTGAAGGCCCAGTCCGAAGGCGCCCTGAAGGGCATCCTCGGCTACACCGAAGACAAGGTCGTCGCGACCGACTTCCGTGGCGACAGCCGCACCTCGATCTATGACGCAGAAGCCTCCATCGCCCTGGACGGCACCTTCGTCAAGCTGGTGAGCTGGTACGACAACGAATGGGGTTACTCCAACAAGGTGTTGGAAATGGCCCGCGTGATCGCCAAGTAAGCTCTGCTACAGACCCCGGTCTGTGAAGCCCGCACCCTACCCGGTGCGGGCTTTTTTTATGGGCACAGCGCGCGCAGTGCTTGGAGGTCCAGAATCTCCAGCGCCCCGCGCTGGATGCGCAGGATGTGGCGGTCCTTGAGGTCGTTGAGGATCTGGTTGGTGGTTTGGCGTGACACACCCACCATCAGCGCCAGTTCTTCTTGCGTGATGGCCAGCACGCGGCGTGTGCTGCCGTCGTCGGTGCGCTGGCCGTAGCCCTGGGCCATGTCCACCAGGCGACGGGCCAGGCGCAGGGGGGCGCTCAGCACGGTTTGCTCTTCCATGTTCACAAAGGCCATGCGCAGCTTGTCGGCCATCAGTACCGCCAGGTCGCGCCAGTGCTGCGGGTGGGCTTGCAGCCAGGCCAGCAGCTCCTCGTGGGGTACCTGCAGCAGCGTGCTGGGCTCGGCGGCGTGGGCGTGGTGGGTGCGGGCCGATCCATCAAACACCGAAATCTCGCCGAACCATTGCGGCGGGGTCAGCACCACCAGCAAGGCCTCGCGCGCGTCATTGCTCTGGCCGCTTTGACCCGAGATGCGAATGGCCCCCGCTACCAGCGCATACAGGCCGCAGGGCGCGCTGTCACGCAAAAACAGCGCATCGCCCATCTGCAGCGTGCGTAGCTTGGCCATGCGCAGCAGGGCCTGGGCAAATTCCGCGGGCAGTTGGGCAAACCAGCGCCCGGAATTCAATATCGGTAAATAGCGGGAAGGGTCGGACATAGGGTTTGTGCGGCTGCGGTGGTTTGTGTCGGGTAGCCGACAGACGGCATGCCAAAGCTAAGCCGATCATGGCGCGTCGTCAAGATCCCACCAGAACAAGACCCGTATGAAAACCCTCACCGACCACCTCACGCAATATGCGGCCTACCACCAGGACCCGCGCAATGTCGCCACCCACTTTGTGGGCATTCCCATGATCGTGCTGGCCGTCACTATTTTGTTGTCGCGCCCCGGCTGGATGCTGGCCGGTGTGGTCCTCACTCCCGCCATCGTGGTGGCCGTGCTGTCGGTGCTGTTTT
Source organism: Rhodoferax sp. OV413 (assembly GCF_900104385.1). Classification (GTDB taxonomy): domain Bacteria; phylum Pseudomonadota; class Gammaproteobacteria; order Burkholderiales; family Burkholderiaceae_C; genus Rhodoferax_B. The sequence continues at coordinate 196,569 of NZ_FNJA01000002.1, forward strand.
ACCTTCGGCTGGATCTGCGCTTCGGTGTGGCGATGGCCGTACAACTGGCGCTCAGTATCTGGGCCAGCCAGTGGTTTGCTGCACAGGCCACCGCCGTGTGGTGGGGCTGGGGCCTGGGGCTGTTTGTTGCGGGCTGGGTGATCCAGTTTGTAGGGCATTACTTCGAGGGCCGAAAACCCGCTTTTGTCGATGACATCGTCGGCCTGTTGGTGGGGCCGTTGTTTCTCACCGCGGAAGCGGCTTTCGCCCTGCACTTGCGCCTGGAGGTGAAAGCCGAGATGCAGCGCCGCCTGGGCCTGGCGCAACGCGTGGCAACAGGGGCTGCCACCTAAGACTGCCGTCTTGCGGGCAAGGTGGCTCCAGGTGGGCGGGTAAGCTATACGCTGTCTCGTTTCACTTCCTCCTCCCCATGCATCTTGGCGTTTTGTACGCGGTCCTGGCCTACGCGGCCTGGGGCCTGTTCCCCCTGTATTTTCATCAATTAGTCGGCATACCCGCGCTGGAGGTAGTACTGCACCGCACGCTGTGGTCGCTGGTGTTTTTGCTGGTCGTGTTGGCCGTGCTCAGGCGCTGGGCCTGGATACCGGCCCTGCTGCGCCAGCCCCGGGTGCTAGGGGCTTTTGCGCTGTCGGCGCTGCTGCTGTCGGCCAACTGGGTGGTCTACGTGTGGGCGGTGCAGCACCAGCATGTGGTGGATGCCAGCCTCGGCTATTTCATTTTGCCGCTGGTGAACGTGGCACTTGGCTATGTGTTTTTGCACGAGCGGCCCCGCCCCGGCCAGTGGCTGGCGGTGGCCGTGGCAGCGGCCGGTGTGCTGTGGCTGACCGTGCAGACCGGGCGCCTGCCGTGGATCGCGTTGGTGCTGGCTTTGACCTTTGGCTTCTACGGCCTGCTGCGCAAGGTGGCCTCGTTGGGCGCACTGGAAGGTCTGGCGCTGGAGACCATGCTGCTGGCGCCGGTGACCATAGGCGTGCTCGGCTACTGGGCCTGGCAGGGCCAGGGCGTGCTACTGCACGGCGATGCAGCGTCCATCGGCTGGCTGCTGCTGGCCGGGCCTTTGACGGCCATCCCCTTGCTGCTGTTCGCCGCGGGCGCCCGGCGCATTCCGCTGGCCACCATGGGCATACTGCAATACATTTCGCCGACCCTGCAGTTTGCGCTGGGGGTCTGGATCTTCAACGAGCCGTTCCATGCATCGCGCTTGCTGGGCTTTGGGCTGATCTGGGCGGCGCTGCTGGTCTACAGCCTGGAGAGCTGGTGGACCAGTCGCCGGGTCGCCCAGGATCTGGAAATACTTCGTAAATAACGAAGTATTGTTATGAATTAAGCATGTTTTTTGCGAAGGGATGGGTTTTTAGAATTGCGCTTGTTCGCCAGCCTGTCATGGCCAGTCGACACATTCAAGGTCTGATGGACCCGTTTTTTCACCTGAACAAGGAGTCACCATGCACATCATTGTGGAAACCCAAGGCGCAGATACCCAGCAACTGAGTACGGCCAGCGAACAGCGGCTGCGTTTTGCCTTGCGCCGCCTGGCCGTGTTCGTTGACACGGTGCGGGTCAGCTACCGCGACGCCAACGGCCCACGCGGCGGTGTGGACAAGCAATGCCAGGTGCAGTTGCACCTGCGCGGCCGTGGCAACATCGTCGTCAAGACCACCGCCAGCGACTGGTATGCGGCGCTGCAAGCCGCCATTCGGCGCGCCGTCGGCCGCGTGGTCAAGCACCTGCAGCAGTCCCGTCCACCCCATGCCCAGCCGCTGAAGCGCCTGGAACTGGCCCCGGTGGACCTGGGTACATCCTCTTAAACATTTTTGCCTCAGCGCAGCGGAGAACCAGAGCATGGAAACAATCGGAACCTGGTGGATGTGGGTGGGCTTTGCCATCTTTGTGGTGGTGGCCATCGGTATCGACCTGTGGGTGATGGAGCGCCAGGGCGCGCACCAGGTCACCATGAAAGAGGCCGCCGGTTGGAGCGTGCTGTGGTTTTCGCTGGCCTTCGTCTTCGTGGCCCTGCTCTGGGCCTACCTGGACTCCAGCCAGGGGCGCACGGTGGCCAACACCGTGTCCATGCAGTTCATCACCGGCTACCTGGTGGAGAAAAGCCTGTCGGTGGACAACATCTTTGTGTTCCTGATGATCTTCAGCTACTTTGGCGTGCCGCCCCAGTACCAGAAGCGCGCGCTGATCACCGGCATCATCGGCGCCATCGTGCTGCGCGCCATCCTGATTCTGGCCGGCGCCTGGCTGCTGGCTACTTTCCACTGGCTGCTGTATGTGTTTGGCGCGTTCCTGGTGTTCACCGGCGCCAAGATGTGGCTGGCGGCCGGCAAGGAGCCCGACATTGCGCAAAACCCGGTGCTGCGCTTCTTGCGCGGCCGCATGAAGATCAGCAACGAGTTTGACGGCGAAAAGCTGTCGACCCAGATCAATGGCGTCAAGTACTACACGCCGCTGTTTGTGGTGCTGGTGCTGATCGGTACCACCGACGTGATTTTCGCGGTGGACAGCATCCCGGCCATCTTCGCCATCACCAGCGACCCGTTCATCGTACTGACCGCCAACATCTTCGCCATCCTGGGCCTGCGCGCGCTGTACTTTCTGCTGGCCGACCTGGCGGACCGCTTCCACCTGCTGGCCTACGGCTTGGCGCTGGTGCTGATCTTCATCGGCGGCAAGATGCTGTTGATCGACCTGGTGAAGATCCCGATCGGCTACGCCCTGCTGGTGACCGCGGCGCTGATCGCAGCCTCCATCGTGGCCTCGCTCGCCACCTCGCGCAAACCTGGCCCGCCCGCCCACTGATGGCCAGCTATTCACGCCAAGTGCGCCACTGGCTGCGCGGCCTGGAGCCCAAGGTGCTCAGCCATCTGCACGGCCCGATGCTGGAGCGCGCCCGACCGTGGCTGGACCGGCACGATGTGTTCGACTTCAACCGCCGCCCGTTGGCCTTGGGCGTGGCCATAGGCATGTTCTGCGGCCTGATCCCCGGGCCGCTGCAGGTGCCAGCTACCTTCTTGTTGTGTGCCTGGCTGCGCGGGAATGCGATTGCCGGCGCGCTGGCTACCTGCTACACCAATCCGCTGACTATCGTGCCCTTGTACATGCTGGCCTTCCAGTTGGGCCAGTGGGTGCTACCGGGCGCCTATGCGCTGCCGCCCATGCCGACCATGGGGTCCGGTGCTGCCGACTGGATGGCGGGCCTGATGGACTGGGTGCAGGCCATGGGTTGGCCGCTGCTGGTCGGTTTGCCGCTGATGGGCGCTGGCTTCGCCGTCATCGCCTATGCGGCCATGCAAGCCCTGTGGCTGAGCCCGGCGATCAAACGCGCCTGGCAGCTGGCCGTGCGGGCCCGGCGGCATCGACAGGCTTAATTTTATCTAAAGTATCTATTCACTAAGCAAGTTAACTTATTGAATAAATTGAGAATACTTTAAAATTTATCTATTCATCCATAGATAAAACCATGCCTTCTCTCGCCCCCCAGATCCTGCAAGCGCTGCGCCAGCGCGGCGGTGTGGTGTCGGCGGCCGAGCTGCAGGCCGCGCTGGGCGTTAGCCAGCCCACGGTGTCGCGGGCGCTGGCACCACTGTTGCAGGCCGGTGAGCTGCTCAAGGTCGGCGCGGCGCGGTCGCAGCGCTATGTGCTGCCGCGCACGGTGCGCGATGTGGGCCGCAGCATTCCGGTGGTGCGCATCGACGCCCAGGGCCGGCCCAGCCCGTTTGCCCGCCTGGTGCCGTTGGCCAGTGGCGCGGTCTGGGTCGACGAAGAAGACGGCCTGAGCAAACGCTTCGACAGCCTGCCCTGGTTTCTGGACGACATGCGGCCGCAGGGCTTCATGGGCCGCACCTTCGCCCATGCGCACCCGGACCTGCAGCTGGGCAACGACCCGCGCTACTGGAGCGACGACGACGTGCTGCGCGCGCTGGCGCTGTTTGGCGACGACCTGCCGGGCAATCTGGTGGTCGGCGAGGCCGCGTTCCAACGCTTCCACAGCCTGCCCCAGCGCGCCTCGCGCGTGGCATCGGCCGACGACTATCCCCGGCTGGCCGAGCAGGCGATGCAGGGCACGCTGTCGGGCTCGTCGGCCGGCGGCGAGCAGCCCAAGTTCTGCACCAACAACGCCGGCCGGCATGTGATCGTCAAGTTCTCGCCGGCTGGCGACGCGCCTACCGACCAGCGCACCCGCGACCTACTGGTCTGCGAACACCTGGCGCTGCAGACGCTGGCCCAGGCCGGCGTGCCGGCTGCCAAGACGCAGATCCACAGCGGCGCGGGCCGGGTGTTTCTGGAAGCCGAACGCTTCGACCGCACGGCCAACGGTCGTATCGGCATGGTCTCGCTGATGGTCTACGACGCCGAATACGTAGGCGCGATGGACAACTGGGCCGCCACCGCCGAACGCATGCAGGCCCGCGGCCTGCTCACCGCCGCCGACGCCGAGCACTTGCGCTTCCTAGAAGCCTTCGGCGTGCTGATCGCCAACACCGACCGGCATTACGGCAACATCTCGCTGCTGCTGGACAACGACGACTGGACCCTGTCGCCCACCTACGACATGCTGCCCATGCTCTACGCCCCGGTCGGCGGCGAGCTGGTACCGCGCGACTTTGCGACTGGCCGCCTGCAGCCGACCACCGCAACCCTGCCGGCCTGGGAGCGCGCCAAAGCGCTGGCCCGGGTGTTCTGGAGTGCGGTGGCCAGCGACGCACGCATCTCCGCAGAATTCCGGGCGATCGCCGCTGAAAATTTAGAAAAAATCGGCCTCTAGCGCAGATGCCACCTGCGCTAGCAGCTATATATTCGATAGCTTGGCATCGGTTGTATTGCCGTGTTGACCGCCCCGTAGAATGGCCTCGGCGCCAGCGCGCCAAGTGTCGTGAGCCCAGGGCAATACGTTGTTCTGACTCGCACTGTGGGGTACCCCCACGGTTGTTTTATTACCGAGCCATCTCGGTGCGTGCGCCACACGCGCATGCTGCGCGGACTGCCCACGCCGGACCTGCTGGTTGACGCGCTGGTCGCCACCTATTTTTGGGGTGTATGCGCGACATTTCCTACCGAACCTGGATTGCCCGCAGCCTGGCGCGCGCGATGCTGGCCGATTCCGATCAGCCGGGCGGCACCAGTGCAGCCGCCCTGCAGGCGCGGGCTGCTGCCACGCTGGGTGACAACCCGGCATGGCTCCACACCGTTGTTGCGCCGCTGGCCCAGCTGCCCGCCGTCAGCTGGCAAAAAATGGACCTTGATTCCCTGACGCAGCGCATTCTGGCGCCTGCACCAAGGCAGCCCACCGTAGTGGACGACGAAAACGACGACGAAGAAATACAAGCCGAGAGCCCGTTCGATGCAGCCTTTGCCAACGGCGCACGGCCGCACATCCGGCGCTTGATACTGCGCCCGGCGAGCATGCAGCCGCGGCCTCTGGGCCTGGAAGGCTGCGAATTGCCCGATCTGCCGACCGTGCACGATCTGGCCGAGTGGCTGAAGATGCCGCTGGACCGCTTGGCCTGGTTGGGCCCCGAAACTCCCTTGGGGGCCGAGCACTACCGCTACAAGCTGCTGCCCAAGCGTACCGGCGGTTTGCGCCTGCTGGAGATTCCCAAGGTAGACCTGAAACAGGTACAGCGCGCCGTCTACTCCGGCTTGCTGCAGCACGTTCCCGTGCACGAGGCAGCACACGGCTTTGTCCCCGGCCGCTCGGTCGCCACCCATGCGGCGATGCATGCAGGCCAGGCGGTGGTGATCCGGTTTGATCTGCGCGACTTCTTTGGTGGCATCGGCGCGGCCCGCGTTATGGCGCTGTGGCGCACCCTGGGCTATCCCATCGGTGTGGCGCGTTGCCTGACTGCGCTGTGCACCCACCGGACTGCCAGGATGGTGGTGGATCGATTGCGCGACGATGGAGGCCTGGATTGGCTGGGCGCCAAGCGCCTGCGGTCGGCCCATTTGCCCCAGGGTGCGCCGACGTCGCCGACCCTGGCGAACCTGTGCGCCTTTGGGCTGGATCTGCGCCTGGACGGCCTGGCCTGGGCGTTTGGCGCCCGCTACACCCGCTATGCGGATGACCTGGTGTTCTCCGGGCCGGCAGCCTTGCGACCGCAGTTTCGGGCGTTGCAGGCCTGGGTGGCGGCAATTGCCGAAGACGAAGGTTTTGCCCTGCATCCGGCCAAAAACCGCTGCCTGCCGCAGCACCGGCAGCAACGCATTACCGGCGTGGTGGTGAACGCGCAGCCGAATACGCCGCGGCAGGATTTCGACCGGCTGAAAGCTTGTTTGCACCAGTGCGTGCACCAAGGGCCGGCATCGCAGAACCATGCCAACCTGGTGGATTTCCGCGGACATTTGCAGGGCCGCATCGGCTGGGTCGGGCAGTTCAATGCGGCCCGGGCCGCCAAGCTGATGGGTTTGTTCGAGCAGATCCGTTGGTGATGGATTCAAACAAAATCGGCCTCTAGCGCAGGTACTACCTGCGTAACCAGCTATTTTTTCCGTAGCAAATACGCTTCCAGCTGGGCAAACGTGCCGCCAAAGCCCTGGGTCATGGAATCGAAATGCCCGGCGAAGCGGCTGCGTTCGGCCTCGGTCGCCTGGATCGGGCCACCGCGCAGGCTGATGGTGGTCTGGCCGGCTTGCTCGCTGAAGGTTACGGTGTTGAAAACCCGCAGCGGCCAGTCGTCGAAGAAGGGGGCGCGGGTGATGTCGCCGGCTTCGTTGGAGAAGGAATTGATGAACTCTATGCTTTGCTGCGGCACGATCTGGCCGTAGACGAACTTGCCCCACATCGGCGGTACGCCGGGCCAGACCATGGCGTAATGGGTTTCGCCGCCCGAGCGGAAGTCCATCTTCTTGACTTCCACGGCGCTGCCGGCCGGTCCCCACCACTGGGCGAAGCGCTCGGACTCGCTCCAGGCCTGCCAGACCTGGGCCAGCGGGGCCTGGAAGCTGTGGCCGATGGCAAAGCACTGTGCGTCGGGCGTGGCCGATACATAGGCGTCCAGCCGCGCCAGGGTTTGCTCGCCGCCCTGCACCGCGCCAAATTCGACCAGCTGGGCGCGCTGCTCGGCGCTGGCCAGCAGCAGGCGCAAGGTGACCTGGGTCGTGCTGTCGCCCAGGTCTTGCAGCGTGACCTCGGCATGGAATTCGGCGTGCTCGGGGTCGTCGCCACCGTGGGCGTAGGCCATGCGCGCCGGCGCTTCCAGTTCGGCGTAGCGGATCCAGTTGGTGTAGTCGGTGCCCGGACTACCGTCCGCCCCCGCTGGGCCGTGCATCACATAGCGCCACAGGCCGCCGACGCGCACATCCATTTCGCTGATGGTGTTGGTGAAGCCGTTGGGTCCCCACCAGTGCTGGATGTGCTCGGCCTGGGTGAACATGTCCCAGACCCCTTGGCGCGGCGCGTGGACGGTGCGGGTGATGGTGATTTCAGGGCTTTCCATGGGGCTTCTCCTGGGGGTTGATGGCTGGCGCACCCAGTCTATTGCATCCTTCGGCGGCGGCCTGGGCCCGCAGCCGGTTGCAGAAGATGCCAGCAGTGCGTTATTCGGCGGGTTGCCTGGGAGCTATGCCGCGGGGTACCAGGCAGGCACCGGGAAAAGCCAGCAACTGCTCCAGCGGTACTGCCTCGCTGAACAGGAAGCCCTGGGCCAGCTGGCAGCCTTCGGCGGCCAGGAACTCTGCCTGTTCCCGCGTTTCCACGCCTTCGGCCACCACGACCTGGTTCAGGCAGCGTGCAATCGACAGAATGGCCCGCACCAGCTCGGCCCGGAAATGGTCGGTGGTGGCCGAGTGGATGAAGGATTTATCGATTTTGAGCGTGTCGATAGGAAACCGGGCCAGATAGGACAAGGCCGAATAGCCGGTGCCAAAGTCGTCAATCGCGATGGTGATGCCCATGTCGCGCAGCGCCTGCAAGGCACCGACCACCATGCTGTCTTCGCCCAGCAGCAGGCTTTCGGTGATCTCGAATTCGAGCCACTGGGCCTGGCAGCCGGTCTCGGACAGAATGCCCAGCACCTGCGGTACCAGGCCCGGCGCCTGTATCTGGCGGACCGACAGGTTGACCGCCACTTTGCGCGGCAGGGCTGCAGCAGCATTCCACGCGACGGCGGTCCGGCAGGATTCGCGCAGCACCCAGGCGCCCAGCTCGTTGATCAAGCCGGAGTCTTCTGCCACCGGGATGAACTGCTCTGGTGACACCATGCCCAAGCGGGGGTGCGTCCAGCGCAACAGCGCCTCGCAGCCGACCATCGCGCCAGATTCCAGCAGCACCTTGGGCTGGTAGTGCAGCGCCAGCTCGCCGCGTTCCAGTGCGCGGCGCAGGTCGGACTCCAGCGTCAGCCGCTCCTGGGCGTGCACCGTCAGGTCCTTGGAGTAAAACCGGAAGTTGTTGCGCCCGAAGCGCTTGGCCGAGTACATCGCGGAGTCCGCGTACTTGAGCAACTCTTCGGCTGTCTCGCTGTCCGACGGGTACACCGCAATACCGACGCTGCAGGACACGAAAATCTCCCGCCCCTCCAGCCAAAAACTCTGGTTGAAGGCCGCCAGCACCTTGCCCGCCACGCGCGCCAGATGGGCGCCGGCCCGGATCTGCGGCAACAGAATGCCGAACTCGTCGCCACCCAGCCGGGCCACGGTGTCATAGCTGCGCACACTGGCACGCAGGCGCACGGCCACTTCTTTCAGCAAGGCGTCGCCCGCCGCATGGCCCATGGTGTCGTTGATCTGCTTGAAGCGGTCCAGGTCCACCACCATCACCCCGGCCTGGTAGTGGTGGTAGGCCGCGTCCTTCAGCATTTGCGCCAGCCGGTCATTGAACAGCACGCGGTTGGGCATGCCCGTCAGCGGGTCGTAAAAGGCCATCTGGTGGATCTTGTCCTGGTAGGCCTTGAGTTGGCTGATATCGCGCCCCACCATCAACACGCTGCTGACGTTGGCAGCGTCGCCGACTTCAGGCGTCAAACTGACCAAGCTGCAGATGCTGCGGTCCAGGGCATCGGCCCAGTGCAGCTCAAACTCAACCGATTCCCGGTTGTCCATCACGTAGGCCAAGTGCTGCGTCAGCACCGCTCCGGGCTGTGCACCTAACAGCGCCTCGGGCGAACATCCGAGCACCCGGGTGCTGGACCGCCCCAAGGCCTGCAGCAGCACCGGATTGGCATAGCGGCAGCCAAATTGCACGTCAAAACGCGCAATCACATCCGGTGAGTTTTCGACCAGGGTGCGGTATTCGTGCTCCCGGTTGGTCAGCTCCTGCTGCAGCTCCAGCCGTTGTGTCACATCGCGTGAAACGGTTATGAAATGCGGCCCCTGGTCTCCGATGGCACGCATTTGCGATACCGACAACTCAAACTGGCGCAGGCCCACAGGGGTCATGACCGAGATCACATGGCCCAAGGACACCCCCGTCTGTTCCGCCTCTACGTAGGCGATCTCGGCAATCGCCACGCTCTCGGGCGACAGCACTTCTTGCAGCGTGCGCCCCAGCAAAGCCTCCCGGTTGGCTGCCAGTAACTCGGGGTTGCGCGTCCATACGTTCAGGTAGCGGCCGGCCCGGTCGGTTTCGAACAACAGGTCCGGGAAGGCATCAATGACCCCCTGCGTAAAGGCCAAGGCCTTCTGGAGTTCACTCTCCGTATGCTTGCGGTCCGTGATGTCGCGGGAATAGCCGACCGTGCCGACCACCTTGCCGTGCTCGTGCAGCGGGGACTTCCACACCTCCATCCAGCGCCGTTGGTCATGCTCATCGACATACAGCTCCTCCACGTAGTGGGCCACGCCCGCCGCCATGACGGCCTGGTCGTCGGCCACGTACATCTCTGCCAGATCCTTCGGAAAGAACTCGAATTCGGTCCGACCTTCCAGCTCCGCGGTGGAAGCCACCCGCGCCACCCTGGCGTAGGCGGTGTTGGCCGCCAGCAGGCGGCTGTGTTCGTCCTTGAGCCAGACAAAAAAGGGAAACTCGTCGAGCAAGGTGCGCCAATACTGCTGGCGCTGCTGCAGGGCTTGCTGCATCCGCTGGGCTTCCGTCATATCGCGGACGATGGACACGGCAAACAACCGCCCCTCCCGTCGCAGAGTCACGCCATGCACTTGCACGGCAATCCGTTTGCCGCTGTGCGTCTGGTGCACCGTGTCGATGACGAAGGCCTGACCCTGGGGGCTCTGCAGTATTTCCAGGCACCGCTCCCTGGAGATATTCGGGTCTATGTCCGGCGGCCCCATGGTCAGCAGCGCTTCGCGGCTGTATTCCAAGGCGCGGGTGGCGGCATCGTTCACATAGACGAAGCGCCCCTCCGCGCCGGTGATGAACACGCCATCCTGGTAGAGGTCGAGCCCCTTGCCCAGCAGTACCCAGGCCAGGTTGGGGTCATCGACCGGCATGCAGCCCGCTCCCCGCTGCCAGGCCGCGCTGCACATCCACCACCACCCGCCCGCGCACCGATCCTTGGAGCAGTGCGGTGCCCACGGCAATCGCTTCCGACAGGCCAATCTCCTGCGTGATCGCCTCCAGCTTGGCCACGTCCAGGTCGCTGGCCAGCCGCTGCCAGGCCTGCTGGCGCAGTGCCAGCGGGGCCATCACGCTGTCGATGCCATACAGGGTGATGCCGCGCAGAATGAAGGGCGCCACGCTGGCTGGGAAATCCATGCCGCCGGCCAGCCCGCAGGCGGCAACCGCGCCGCGGTACTTGGTCGTCGCGCAGGCATTGGCCAGGGTGTGGCTGCCGACCGCATCGACCACGCCGGCCCAGCGCTCCTTGCCCAGCGGCTTGCCGGGGGCACCGAGCTCGGCCCGGTCGATGATGCGGGCGGCACCCAGCGACTGCAGGTAGTCGGCTTCCGAGGCCCGGCCTGTAGACGCCACCACCGTGTAGCCCAGCCCGGCCAGCAAGGCGATGGCCACGCTGCCCACGCCGCCGTTGGCGCCGGTCACCAGGATCTCGCCGTCCGCCGGGCGGATGCCGTGCTTTTCCAGCGCCAGCACGCAAAGCATGGCGGTATAGCCGGCCGTGCCTATGGCCATGGCCTGGCGGGTGCTGAACACCGGCGGCAGGTCGACCAGCCAGTCGCCGTGCACCCGCGCCATCTGGGCCAGGCCGCCGCTATGGCTTTCGCCCACGCCCCAGCCGTTCAGGATGGCCTGGTCGCCGGGGCGCCAGGCCGGGTGGCTGCTGTGCACCACCGTGCCCGCAAAGTCGATGCCCGGCACCAGCGGGAAGCGCCGCACCACCGGCGATTGGCCGGTGATGGCCAGCCCGTCCTTGTAGTTCAGCGTAGACCATTCGACGCGCAGCGTGACATCGCCCTCGCCGAGCAGGCCATCGTCGATGTCCTGCAGCGTGGCGCGGTGGCCCGCGTCGTCCTTGGTCACCAGAATTCCTGTGAACATCGTGTCTCCTTGCGTGGATGGCTGATCCTAAGGCTTGGCCGTGCTTGCGGTGTAAATTTAGATAAAACAGGGCTGCAGCGCTTATTCTGCCTGCGCAAGCTGCTATGTTTTTAGGATGAAATCGGTACCGCGTACCATGCGCGACAGAGGAGTTTTACCCGATGGCAGACACAGCTTCCAGCGCCGAGGCGCTGTTCTTCGACGGCACGCGGCGCCTGGCGGCCGGCGATGCCGCGGGTGCCGAGGCCAGCCTGCGCCAGGCCCTGGCCTTGGCGCCGACCCTGGCCGAAGCCCATGCCAACCTGGGCCTGGCGCTGGAGGCCCGCGGCGCGCTCGACCAGGCGGTGGCCAGCTACCGCCAGTCCATCGCCCACAACCCCACGTTGGCGCCCACCTACCTCAATCTGGCCGGCGTGCTGATCCTGCAGCGCCAGCTGGACGATGCCGAGGTGGCCTGCGCCCAGGCGCTGCGGCTGCGCCGCGACGACCCCGACACCTGGTGCAACCTGGCGGTGGTCTACGCCCGCATGGGCCTGGAGCAGGAGTCCGAAGACTGCTGCCTCGAAGCCCTGGCGCTGGACCCCCAGCACGCCAAGACCCGCTTCAACCTGGCCTATTTGCTGCTGCGCCAGGGCCGGCTGGAGGAAGGCTGGGCGCACTTCGAGTCGCGCGACTGGTATGCGGCCCTGGCCGCGCACATGGACTGCCCGCGCTGGCAGGGCGAGCCGCTGGCCGGCCAGTCGGTGCTGATTGGCTACGAGGCCGGGCATGGCGACATGCTGCAGTTTGGCCGCTATACCGCCGAGCTGAAGGTGCGCGGCGCCGGCCACGTGACCCTGCTGTGCCACCCGCCGCTGAAACGCCTGCTGGCGACGCTGCCCGGCGTGGACGCGCTGCTGGGCTTTGACGAAGACCTGCCCACCGGCCGCTGGGACTACTGGACCCCGCTGCTCAGCCTGCCCTACTACTGCCAGACGCGGCTGGACAGCATTCCGGCCGCGCTGCCCTATCTGCGCGCCGAACCAGCGTTGCGCGCCGAATGGGCGCCCCGGCTGCCGGCCGGGCGCTTGCGCGTCGGCCTGGTCTGGAAGGGCAACCCAAAGTTTGAAAACGATGCCGAGCGTTCGCTGCCCAGCCTGGCCACGCTGCAACCTGTGCTGGCGCTGGCCGAGCGGGCGGGGGTGTGCTTCATCAGCCTGCAAAAAGGCGCGGGAGAAGCCGAATCCGCCCCTGGGCTGGCCACCGCGCTAGGCCCGCAGATCCGCGACTTTGCCGACACCGCCGCCATCCTCGACCAGCTGGACCTGCTGATCACGGTGGACACCGCTGTCGCCCACCTGGCCGGCGCTCTGGGCAAACCGGTGTGGTTGCTGCTGCCCGACTATTTGACCGACTGGCGCTGGCTGACCGAGCGCAGCGACTCGCCCTGGTACCCGGGGGTGTTGCGGCTGTTCCGCCAACCGGCTGGGGGGGGCTGGGATGCGGTCATTTCCCAATTGGCCGCAGCCCTGCAAGCGCGGGTGGACGAGAAAGCCTGACCAAGGCCTGGCCAGGCCTTGGGTCCGGCGAGATTCAGGCTGCGCTTTTTCGGCGCTTGGGCACCGGCGCGGTCTCGGCTTCTGTAGCGGCGCGGCTCAGGTCGTGGGTGACCGTGCGGGCCTTGCTCTCCATGGCGTGGTCGAACATCGCGCGGCCGGCGGCTTCGGGGTCGCGGGAGGCGATGGCGTCGACGATGGGGCGGTGTTCGCTGGCGGTGATAGGCATCAGCCAGCCATCGGCCAGGTTCAGCCGGCGGAACAGCGACAGTTCCTTGATCAGCTTGCGGTAAATCTCGGTGAGCTTGCGGTTGCCGGCCAGCTCCACCAGCCGGTCGTGGAATTGCAGGTTCAGCAGGTGGTAGTTGTAGGCATCCTTGGACTTCACCTTGCGCTCCATGGCGGTGACCATGGCCTTGATTTCCTTCAGCTCGGCCGGCGTGATGCGCAGTGCCAGCTGGCGGCCCACCAGCTCGTCCAGCTGGGCGCGCAGGTCAAAGATTTCTACCGCCTCGTCGGTGTGGATGTCGCGCACAAACACGCCGCGGTTCTTCTCCACCCGCACCAGGCCGCCTTCTTCGAGCATGCGAAAGGCCTCGCGCACCGGGCCGCGCGAAACGCCGAGTTTCAGCGCCAGCGTGGCCTCGATCAGCTTGGTGCCGGGGCTGTATTCACCGGCCAGGATGGCACGCTCAATCTCTTGCTGCACCACACTGGTCAGCGAGCTGCTTTGCAGCAGGGCAATGGTCTGGTGGGGAGCGGCGGCTTGCATGGCCCGAATTGGATCACAGATTGCGGCGGTTTCGCCTTAGCGCCGGCCCAGGCTGGTGACCGGCGGGCCCTTGAAACGGCGGCGTTCGAAGCCGAACCAGACCACCGCCGTCAGCGCCAGAAACACCAGCGTGATCTTCAACGCCGCGTCGTTCGGCGGCTGCACGCCCAGGAACAGAATCAGCGCCACACTGGCCACCACCAGCAGCGCTACCAGCCGGTACGCCGGTCCCATGTCCCAGGGGCCCATCTTGGTCCAGCTGCGGCCATAGGCGATGCCGCCGAGTGCCACTGGCAGCCCGTATGAGATGAAGATGAAGATCACCGTCACCGACACGATGGTGGTGTAGGCCGGGGTGTACAGCGTAAACAGCACCGCGATGGTGGCCGCGGTCCAGATCGCCGCCACCGGCGAGCGCAGCGTGCTGTGCACCCGTTTCAGTGCGCTGGACGCAGGCAGGCCGCCGTCGCGGGCAAAGGCAAAAATCATCCGCGAGGCCGAGGTCACCGTAGCCAGCCCGCACAGAAACTGTGACGCGGTGATGGCCACGTACAAAGCGGTCTTCAGCGGCATCGGCAGCACGGCTTCCATCGTCGCAAAAAACACATTGCCGCCGCTGGCCGCGGCCTTGTCCATGTCCGGAATGGCGATGACAAATGCGCACAGCATCAGGTAGCCGAACAGCGACGAATACAGCACCGAGGTGACGATGCCCTTGGGCACGGCGCGCGAGGCGCCCACGGTTTCCTCGGCGGTATGGGCGGATGCGTCAAAGCCGGTGATGGTGTAGATCGGCAGCAGCAGGCCCAAGCCGAACAGCATCCACAGGCTGTCGGTCGCGGGCCAGACGTCGCCGCCGGCCGGCCCGCTGTAGTTTTTGAAGGTGACCAGCCGGGCGAAGTCGTAGCTGGGCGCAAAGGCCAGCAGCGCAATGGTCAGTGCGATCGCGGTGGCAAAGATCAGGTAGCCGCTGATGTCGGTCAGGAAGGCAGTGAGTTTGATGCCCACGTGGTTGGCCAGCGCCTGCAGCGCGGTGATGCCGATCACAAAGCTGGCTTGCGTGGTAAACGTAGGCTCCCAGCCTAGTGCCGGGCCAAAGGCGCCGATGAAAAAGTAGAAGGTGCCCACGTTGATCGCACCCAGCACGGTTACCAGGCCCAGCAGGTTCAGCCAGGCGGTCAGCCAGCCCCAGCCGCGCCCACCCAGGATGGAACTCCAGTGGTACAAGCCCCCGGCGGTGGGATAGGCCGAACCGATCTGCGCCATGCCCAGCGCAAACACAAAACTGATCGCGCTGCCAATCAGCCAGCCGATGCCAATGGCTGCGCCACCGACGCCCGAGATACCCTGCGACAGCGAATTGATGCCGCCGGACAGGATGCAGATGATGGAAAACGAGATCGCGAAATTGGAGAACGGCTTCATGCTGCGCGACAGTTCCTGGGTGTAACCCATGCCCTGCAAGATGCGTGCGTCGTCACTCAGCTCGGCCACCTTGGCGGTTGGAATATTCATCAGATGTAGCTCCCGAATAAGGGGTTGAAATGTGTATGTGTCTGACCATCCAAGCCCATCGGGCGGCAGGGTGTGCCGCGCATGCCCGGATGTTCCGGCGGTGCCTTGCTGCGCTCTGCGCCGACCGCAAAGGTCGGCGTGCACATGCGCACCGCCGCTGCACGGTGTAACCGCGAAGCTGGCGCAGTGCAAGAAAAAATGCAGATTGTTAACAATCTGCATTCCCCGATTGACATCCATCGGTACACGCGTTTCAATAGAACGGCCTCGACACAAGACCACAAAGCTGGGTGGGCACGCATGCGGCACCATGCGCCTGCCCTCGGCTTACAACCACAAGAGACAAGATGGCATCCAAATCCAAAACCGTTTCCCACCATCCTGCGCTGGCCGCGTTGCAGAAATCCGGCGCCGCCAAGGTCAAGGTCGCCGTGACCGACATCGACGGCGTGCTGCGCGGCAAATACCTGCACATCGACAAGTTCCTCGGCGCGGCCGAGCCCTACCCGGCGGGCGGCTTCGGCTTCTGCGACGTGGTGCTGGGCTGGGACATGACCGACACCTGCTACGACAACACCAGCGTCACCGGCTGGCAGCACGGCTTCCCCGATGCGCTGGCCCGGCTCGACCTGGGCACTGCGCGCCATGTGCCCTGGGACAGCCAGGTGCCGTTCTTCCTGGGCGAATTCGTGCTGGCCGATGGCACGCCGCACCCGCTGTGCCCGCGCCAGACGTTGAAGCGTGTGCTCCAGCGGGCCGAGAAAATGGGCTTGCAGGTGATGACCGGCATGGAATTCGAGTGGTACAACTTTCTGGAAACCCCGCACAGCTGGGCCGAGAAGAAGGGCGTGGGCGCAACCCCGCTGACCCCGGGCATGTTTGGCTATTCGCTGCTGCGCATGAACCAGAACCGGCCGTTCTTCAACGCCTTGATGGACGAGATGCGCGATTTCGGCGTGCCCATCGAAGGCCTGCACACCGAGACCGGGCCGGGCGTGTTCGAAGTCGCCATCGGTTTCAGCGAAGCCCTGGCCCAGGCCGACCGGGCCGTGCTGTTCAAGACCGGGGCCAAGGAGATCGGCGCGCGCTTCGGCATCATGCCCAGCTTCATGGCCAAGCCGCACCAACAGCTGCCGGGCTGCAGCGGCCACATCCACCAAAGTTTGAGCGACGGTAAAAACAACCTGTTCTTCGACGCCAAGAACCCGCGCAAGATGAGCAAGCTGTTCGAGAGCTACCTGGCCGGCCAGTTGGCCTGCATGGTGGACTTCGGCCCGATGATCTGGCCCACCATCAACAGCTACAAGCGCCTGGTCGACGGCTGCTGGGCGCCGGTCAAGCCCACCTGGGGCGTGGACAACCGTACCGCCAGCTTCCGCGTGATTGCCGGCAGCCCCAAGGCCACGCGGCTGGAAACCCGCTGCCCCGGCGCCGACGTGAACCCCTATCTGGCCATGGCCGCCGTCATCGCCGCCGGGCTCGACGGGGTGGAAAAGGGCTTGAAGTTGACCACCCCGCCCATCACCGGCACCAACGGCGGCGCCGAGCACATCGCCCGCGCACCGCGCACCCTGATCGAAACCACCCGGCTGTTTCAAAAATCTGCGGTCGCACGCGACTGGTTGGGCGATACTTTTGTCGACCACTTCGCCGCCACCCGCGAATGGGAATGGCGTCAGTGGCTGGATGCCGTGACCGATTGGGAAATGAAACGCTACTTCGAGATTATTTAATGGACATACGCCGCCTGCAGCTCGCCGACACCCTGTCTTACCGGGCTCTGCGCCTGCGGGCGCTGCGCGAGCATGCGGATGCGTTTACTTCCAGCTTCGAAGAAGAAAACCTGCGCCCGCTGGCCGACACCGAAAAGCGCCTGGCCGGCAGCGACAAGCTTTGGGGCGCATTCATCGACAACACCCTGGTGGGCATGGTCGGCCTGAGCTTCGAGTCGCGCCTGAAGAACCGCCACAAGGCCAACCTGGTCAGCATGTATGTGGCGCCCGAAGTAGCCGGCCGCGGCATCGGTCGCGCGCTGGTGGCCACGGTGCTGCAGGACGCGCGGGCCTCCGGCGTCAGCCGCGTCGTGCTCACCGTCACCGAGGGCAACCAGGCGGCTACCGCGCTGTACCAGCAGGCCGGCTTCCGCGCCTTTGGCACCGAACCCGATGCAATCCGTGTCCAGGGCCGCAGCTTTGGCAAAACCCATATGGCGATTACCGTCCAACCCGAACCCAGCACCACCATGAGCATCAACTCCTTCGCCTTTCCCACACCGATCAAATTTGGCGCCGGCGCGCGCAAGCTCGTCGCCCAGCACCTGATAGACCAGGGCTTGCAGCGTCCCCTGATCGTGACCGACCGGGCCCTGGCCGCCCTGCCGGTGATGGCCGAGTTCGTCAGCCATCTGAACGGCCTGGTGGTGGCCGTGTACAGCGGCGTGCACGGCAACCCGACTTGCAGCCAGGTGATGGAAGGCGCCGAGGCCTTCAAGGCGCACAACGCCGACTGCGTGATCGGCTTTGGCGGCGGTGCGGCGCTGGATGTGGCCAAGGTGGTCGGCATCCCGGCTACCCATCCCGGCGACATTCTGGAATACGTGTGGGACCACCCGCAGGTGCGGCCCATCAGCCAGCCCCTGCCGTACTTTGTGGCCGTGCCCACCACCTCGGGCACCGGCTCGGAAGTCGGCCGCTCCAGCGTGGTCAGCGAGAACGACACGCATCTCAAGCGCGTGGTCTTCAGCGCCCACATTTTGGCCAAGACCGTGTTTGCCGACCCCGAGCTCACCCTGGGCCTGCCCGCCCATGTGACCGCCGCCACCGGCATGGACGCGCTGACCCACAACATCGAAAGCTACCTCTCGCCGGCCTACCACCCGCTATGCGACGGCATCGCGCTGGAGGGCGTGCGCATCGCCGCCGCTGCGCTGCGCACCGCGGTGCACGAGCCCAGCAACCTGCAGGCCAGATCCGACATGATGATGGCCTCGATGATGGGTGCGATCGCCTTCCAGAAGGACCTGGGCGCGGTGCATTCCTGCGCCCATGCGCTGGGCGCGGTCTGCGACCTGCACCACGGCCTGGCCAACGCGCTGATGATCGACACCGTGCTGGTCTGGAACCAGGTGGCCGTGCCGCACAAGTTCGACGAACTGGCCCATGTGTGCAAACTGGAGGGCGGTGGCAAGGCCTTTGTGCCCTGGCTGCGCGAGCTCAAGCAGGACATCGGCATCAGCGGCCGGCTGGCCGACCACGGCGTGCATTCCGAACACCTGCCGCGCCTGGTGGAGATCGCCACCGCCGACATGTGCCACCAGACCAACCCGCGTCCCTGCACGGCGGAGGACTTCGAGAATCTTTTCAAGGCAGCTTTGTGATGGTGAAAGACCGTTTGAAGATTGGCATCAGCGCCTGCTTTCTGCACCCCGACCCGGCGCGCGCAGCGTTTGCCAAGAAGACCCTGCAGTACGTCGAGCAGTCGATGGCGCACTGGATCATGTCGGGCGGCGCGCTGCCGGTGATGGTGCCGTCGCCGGTGGGCGATACCGCGCGCGGCGAGGTGCATTTCGACGACTATGCGCAGTGGCTGGACGGCCTGGTGCTGCACGGTGGCGCCGATGTCTGGCCCGGCAGCTATGGCGAAACCCCGTTGCAGGAACGCTGGAGCGGCGACCGCATCCGCGACGGCTACGAGCAGGCCCTGGTGCATGCCTTTGTGGCGGCCGGCAAGCCGGTGTTCGGCGTGTGCCGGGGGCTGCAGCTGATCAACGTGGCCTTTGGCGGCACGCTCTACCAGGACATTGCCACCCAGCGTCCCGAGGCGGTGCTGCACCGCGACGCCGATACCTACGACCAGCATTTCCACCAGCTGGAAATCGTAGAGAAAACCCGGCTCGGTGCACTATTGGCGGGCGCAAGCAGCTACAAAATAAATAGTATCCACCACCAGGGCATCAAGGACCTGGCGCCGGGCTTTGTGGTCGAGGCGCGCTGCCCCGAGGACGGCATGGTCGAAGCCATCCGCGGCACAGGCCCCGCCTATGTGGCGGCCGTGCAGTGGCACCCTGAGTTCCACCAACCCGCGCTCGGCACCCTGGACGACACGCCGCTGCTTACCGACTTTCTGCAAGCCGCCCAGGCGGCCAAAAACCAACTGCGCACGCTATGAAAACCTTGAGCATCCACAACCCCGCCACCGGCACGCTGATCCGCGAGTTGCCCTGCGACGACGCCGCTTCCATCTCGGCCAAGGCCCTGGCCGCCCGCAGCGCGCAACCGGCCTGGGCGGCGCTGCCGCTGGCCCAGCGCAAAGATTGCATAGTCCGCTTCCGCGCCGCCGTGGTGGACGAGCTGCAGGCCCTGGCCGCCACCATGACGGCCGAGACCGGCAAGCCCATCAGCATGTCGCGCAACGAGTTGAACGGGCTGCTGGGCCGCATCGACTTCTTTCTGGCCGAGGTCGACGCCAGCACCGCCACCCAAACCGTGTTCCATGAAGGCGGCATGACCGAGCAGATCGAGCACGTCCCGCTGGGCGTGGTGGCGAATATCTCGGCCTGGAACTACCCCTGGTTCGTGGGCTGCAACGTCATCATCCCGGCGCTGCTGACCGGCAACAGCGTGCTCTACAAGCCCTCGGAATACGCCACGCTGACCGGCCTGGCGATCGCCCGCCTGCTGCACGCGGCCGGCGTGCCGCTGGATGTGTTTGTGCTCTGCGTGGGCGGCGCGGCTGTGGGCACGGCCTTGCAGGCGCAGCGCATCGACGGCCTGTTTTTCACCGGCTCGTATGCCACCGGCGCCAAGATCGCCCAGACCTTGGGTCCGCGCATGGTCAAGCTGCAGCTGGAGCTGGGCGGCAAGGACCCGACCTATGTGTGCGACGACGCCGACCCGGCCATCGCCGCCGCCTCGCTGGCCGACGGCGCCATGTACAACACCGGCCAGAGCTGCTGCTCGGTGGAGCGCATCTATGTGCACGAAAAAATCTTCGACGCCTTTGTGGCGGCCTTTCTGGACACGGTGCGCGGCTTCCGGGTGGGCGACCCGATGGATGACGCCACCTACATCGGCGCACTCACCCGCAGCGCCCAGCTGGACGTGCTGGACGCCCAAGTGGCTGACGCCATCGCCAAGGGCGCGACCCTGCTGACTGGCGGCCAGCGCCTGCCCGGCAACAGCTATGCGCCCACGGTGTTTACCGGTGTGGACCACACCATGGACCTAATGGTCGAGGAAAGCTTCGGCCCGGTCATCGGCATCCAGAAGGTGGCCAGCGACGCCGAGGCCGTGGCGCTGATGAACGACACCCGCTACGGCCTGACGGCCGGCGTCTTCACCCCCGACGAGGCTCGCGCCCGCGCCGTGCTGGCCCAGGTGCGCGCCGGCAGCGTCTACTGGAACTGCTGCGACCGCGTGAGCCCGCGCCTGCCCTGGAGCGGCTATGGCGATTCGGGCATGGGCCTGACCCTGTCGACCTACGGCATCCAGACCTTCACCCGGCCCAAAGCCTGGCATCTGCGCCAGGCGTGATGGCTTTCATAGATAAAAACCGGGTTTGCGTAGACAGAATATGCGCGTGCAGCTACAAATAAAGTAGCACTGTCGCCACCGCGACAGAATTCTGATGGTGGCATCAAAGTTGCAATACCCCCATGGCGCAAAGGCCTATGCACCACAGGGGGCATAGGTTTCCTTTGCGCAAACACCAACCCAGTGCAAGGAACCCGTATGGCCACTCCCTCTAAATCACCCGCGCTGCAGCAAACCCTGGGCACCGTCCAGCTATGGGGCATCGCCGTCGGCTTGGTGATCTCCGGCGAATACTTTGGCTGGAGCTTCGGCTGGGCCTCGGCGGGCACGCTGGGCTTTACCGTCACCTCGTTGTTCATCGCCGCGATGTACACCTGCTTCATCTTCAGCTTCACCGAGCTGACCACCTCGATCCCGCATGCGGGCGGCCCGTTTGCCTACAGTAAGCGCGCGTTCGGCCCCATAGGCGGCTATTTCGCCGGGGCGGCCACGCTGATCGAATTCGTGTTTGCCCCGCCGGCGATTGCGCTGGCGATTGGCGCCTACCTGAACGTGCAGTTCCCCTCGCTCGACCCCAAGGTGGCCGCCGTTGGCGCCTACCTGGTGTTCATGACGCTGAACATTGTGGGCGTGCAGATCGCCGCCACCTTCGAGTTGGCCGTGACCCTGTTGGCCATTTTTGAGCTGCTGGTGTTCATGGGCGTGGTCTCGCCTAGCTTCTCGCTGGCCAACTTCACCAAGGGCGGCTGGTCGGGTGCCGACGGCTTCAGCATGGCGGCGATTCCTGGCATGTTTGCGGCGATTCCGTTTGCCATCTGGTTCTTCCTGGCGATCGAAGGCGTGGCCATGGCCGCCGAAGAAGCCAAGGACCCGAAACGCTCTATCCCCATCGCCTACATCGCCGGCATCCTGACCCTGGTGCTGCTGGCGATTGGCGTGATGGTGTTTGCCGGTGGCGCCGGCGACTGGACCAAGCTGGCCAATATCAATGACCCGCTGCCCCAGGCCATGAAGCTGATCGTCGGTGAAAACAGCAACTGGCTGCACATGCTGGTCTGGCTCGGCCTGTTCGGCCTGATCGCCTCGTTCCACGGCATCATCCTCGGCTATTCGCGGCAGATTTTTGCGCTGGCGCGGGAGGCTTATCTGCCCTCGTACTTCGCCAAGATCCACCCGCGCTTCAACACCCCGCACCGGGCGATTCTGGCCGGCGGCGTGATCGGCATTGCGGCCATCTTCAGCGACGAGCTGATCAAGATCGGCGGCCAGACCCTGACCGCCAACATCGTCACCATGTCGGTGTTCGGCGCCATCCTGATGTACATCATCAGCATGCTCAGCCTGTTCAAGCTGCGCCGCACCGAGCCGAACATGGTGCGTCCGTTCCGGGCGCCGTTCTACCCCATCCTGCCGGCGTTTGCCTTGCTGGGCGCCTGCGTTTGCATGGTCACCATGATCTACTTCAACCCACTGGTGTTCGGTCTGTTCATCGGCTTCCTGGCGGTGGGCCTGGTCTACTTTTTGTTGACCAAGGGCCAGCGCCAGGCTGCGCTGCCCGGCGTCGCCGCCTAAGCCACTGCAAAGGCCCGCATGCCCCAGTTTGCCCATACGGTAGGCGCCCACACCTACCGCTTCCGCGATCTGCGTGAGCTGCTGGCCAAAGCCACGCCCTTGCGCTCCGGCGATGTGCTGGCCGGCGTGGCCGCCGGCAATGCGCAGGAGCGCGTGGCCGCGCAAATGGCGCTGGCCGATCTGCCGCTGGCCACCTTTCTGCAGCAGCCGGTCGTGCCCTACGAGAGCGACGAGGTCACCCGCCTGATCATCGACAGCCACCAGGCGGCGGCCTTCGCCCCCATCCAGCATCTGACGGTGGGCGACTTCCGCAACTGGCTGCTCAGCGACCCGGTGGACAGCGCCACCCTGGCCGCGGTATCGCCGGGCATCACGCCCGAAATGGCGGCGGCGGTCAGCAAGATCATGCGCAACCAGGATCTGATTCTGGTGGCCAAGAAGTGCCGTGTCATCACCGCCTTCCGCAACACCATAGGCCTGGAGCGGCGCCTGTCGACCCGGCTGCAGCCCAACCACCCGACCGACGACACCAGCGGCATCGCCGCCAGCGTGCTCGACGGCCTGCTCTACGGCAGCGGCGACGCGGTGATCGGCATCAATCCGGCCACCGACAACGTGCCCCAGGTGGTGAAGATCGTCACCATGCTGGACGCCATCATCCAGCGCTACGAGATCCCCACGCAAAGCTGCGTGCTCACCCATGTGACCAACACCATCCAGGCGATCGAGCGCGGCGCGCCGGTGGACCTGGTGTTCCAGTCGATTGCCGGCACCGAGGCGGCCAACCGCAGCTTCGGCATCAACCTGGCCTTGCTGGCCGAGTCGCGCAGCGCCGCCCTGTCGCTGAACCGCGGCACGGTGGGTGACAACGTGATGTACTTCGAAACCGGCCAGGGCAGCGCGCTGTCGGCCAACGCCCACCATGGCATGGACCAGCAGACCTGCGAGGCCCGCGCCTACGCCGTGGCCCGCGCCTTCAAGCCGCTGCTGGTGAACACCGTGGTCGGCTTCATCGGGCCCGAATACCTGTTCGACGGCAAGCAGATCATCCGCGCCGGCCTGGAAGACCATTTCTGCGCCAAGCTGCTGGGTCTGCCCATGGGCTGCGACGTCTGCTACACCAACCACGCCGAGGCCGACCAGAACGACATGGACGTGCTGCTGACCCTGTTGGGCGCGGCCGGCTGCAGCTTTGTGATGGGCATTCCCGGCTCGGACGACATCATGCTGAACTACCAGACCACCTCGTTCCACGACGCGCTGTATGTGCGCCGCCTGCTCGGTCTGCGCCCCGCGCCCGAGTTCGAGGCCTGGCTGCAGCGCATGCAGATTTTTGAAAGCGATGGCATGGCCCAGCTCGGCAGCGCCATGCCCGAGCCCTTTGCCCACGCTTTACTGGCCCTGACATGAATGTGATCTCCAACCCCTGGCAGGCCTTGCGCAGCCTGACCGCCGCGCGCATCGCCCTGGGCCGCACCGGCATCAGCCTGCCGACCCAGCCGCAGCTCGACTTCCAGCTGGCCCATGCGCGAGCCCGTGACGCCGTGCACCTGCCGCTGGACACCGCCCAGCTCGCGCAGGACCTGGGTGCCGTCCTGCCCGGCCACCCCGATGCCTTGCAGCTGGCCAGCGCTGCGCCCGACCGCAGCACCTATCTGCAGCGCCCCGACCTGGGCCGCCGGCTCGACGCCGCATCGCACGACAAGCTGGCCGAGCGCTACCTGCCGGTCGTGCCGTTCGATCTGGCGCTGGTGGTGGTCGATGGCCTGTCGGCGCTGGCGATTGCGCAGAACGCCGCGCCCTTCATCCACGCCCTGCTGCAGCGCCTGGGCACCGAGGACTGGTCACTGGCCCCCACCACCATCGTCACCCAGGGCCGGGTGGCGGTGGGCGACGAGGTCGGCCAGCTGCTGGGCGCCAAGGCCGTGGTGGTGCTGGTCGGCGAGCGCCCAGGCCTGAGCGCGCCCGACAGCATGGGCCTGTACCTCACCTGGGGGCCGCGGGTCGGCCTGACCGATGCGGCGCGCAACTGTATCTCGAACGTGCGGCCCGAAGGTCTGTCCTACTTCGACGCTGCCTACAAACTGCACATGCTGCTGCGCGAGTCGCGCCGGCGCCAGCTGTCGGGCGTGGACCTGAAGGACGAAACCGTGGATGCGCTGGAGCCCGGCAGCGGCGCGATGCGCAACTTCCTGCTGCCCTGAGCGCGCTACGATCAGGGGTTGTATTTCCACCCCTGTTCAAGAAAGCGCAAGCCATGACCATCCAACGCATCAACCCCGGCAACCGACTCTGCGACGCCACCATCCACAACGGCGTGGCCTACCTGGCCGGTCAGGTGCCGGAAGACAACAGCCTGCCGATTGCGGCCCAAACCCAGAGCGTGCTGGACCAGATCGACACCGTGCTGGCCCAAGCCGGCAGCGACAAGTCGCGCATCCTGACCGCCACCATCTACCTGGCCGCGATGGCCGACTTTGCCGCCATGAACGCGGTGTGGGACGCCTGGCTGGGCACGGCCGGCATCGGCCCCGCCCGCGCCACGGTAGAAGCCCGCCTGGCCCGCCCTGAGATCAAGGTCGAGATCATGGTGACGGCCGCACTGAAGTCCTGAATTTATGCAAAATAGGCCGCTAGCGCACAGAACACCTGCGCTAGCAGCTATGTTTTCAATAGCATGGCCTATTTGCGGCCGGTCAGGCCCTGGAACAGTGCGCTGAACTTGTTGACCACGTAGGGCGCAAACAGCGTCATGCCGGCCACCAGGAAGTTGACCACGCGGTCCATGTGCTCCGGCACCTGGCCGGTGCTGCCCAGGCCAAACAAGGCCAGCGCCCCGAAGCCGATGAACAAAAACAGAATCGCCACCATGCCCATCAGCGCGATCACGCGGCTGCTGCTGGCGCGCATCTGCGGCGCCAGCAGGGGGCGGCCGTCGGCGCCTAGCTGCAGGCTGCGGGTCACATTGCCCGCGGCATCGGTGGTTTCGGTATAGACCGGCAGGTCGGTCGGCTCGGACAAGGCATCGGCCAGCGACCAGTTCGGCGCCTGCAGCAGTGCCGAGCGGATGATCCAGATCGCGATGACCGCACCGACCAGCGCTACCACCGGCACGCAGTACAGCAGCCAGTTGGCGGGCGGTGTCCAGGTGATGGGCTGGGCCTGAGCGGCCGTGGCCGCGCAAGCCGCTAGGCTTGTGCACAGGCGCGGCAGACGGTTGGTCAAAGGCATGGCTCCTCCTGGCGGTGGTGGCGGGTCCACCACTATGCGCCCGGCGCGCACCGGGTGGAAGCGGGCCACCCCGCAGCAGTTCCGCTTCAGGCCAGGTGCTTGCCGATCAGGCCGGTCAGCTCAAACATCGTCACCTGCGGCTTGCCGAATACCGGTGCCAGCAAGGCGTCGGCGTTGATGTTGCGCTTGTTGGTGGCGTCTTGCAGGTTGTTGGCCTTGATGTAGTCCCACATTTTCTTGACCATCTGCGGACGCGAAGCGGCCTCGCTGCCGACCACCGCGGCCAGGGCCGGGCTGGGCGTCAGGCCGCCGGTGCTGGCGGTTTTGCGCGGGGTTTTGGCCGCGGCGGTTTTCTTGGCTGCGGCCTTTTTGGCGGGGGCGGCCTTCTTGGCCGGAACCGCTTTCTTTGCGGCTGCAGACTTGGCTGCGGCACCGGGCCGTGGCGGGAACTTGCTGGGCGCGAACTCGAAGTTCACTTTGCCGGCTTCCGCGTCCCAGGCCAAAAAGGCCTTGAAGTTGCGGCGCGTGCGCATGGAGACGAACTTGTCCAGCAGATCGGTTTTGCCGGTGGCCAGCAGCTTGCGCATCTGCTCGGGCTCCACCGGCTGTTGCAGGATGATCTTGCCGCTCTTGAAGTCGCAGCTGGGCGTCGGATGGGCCAGGGTCGGCACGGTTTTTTCGCAGACGTAGTTGGCGCCGTGCTCGTGCACCGGGCTGCCGCACTTGGGGCAGTTGCCCAGGCTGGGCGCGTCGCCAAAGTCGACCAGCTCACCGGTTTCCTCGGCCTTTTTGTCGTCGCCGAAGTCGAATTCCAGCTTGTAGTTCTTGGTTTCTTCGTCGAACTTGATGGTCATCTCGGCGGTGAACGGCCAGCCGGCCTTGGAGCGGAAGCCGTCCAGCGGGCCGATCCGGCGGTCGCGCATGAACTGCTCGACCTCGGCCTGCTCAAACGTGCGGCCGGCCGGCGATTTGCCGAACGAAAAGCCGCAGCCGTCGCTGTGACCATCGGCGCCGGTACAGGTGTAGCGGCGGTAGTTTTCTTTCACGATGCCGCCGCAGTTCGGGCAGGGCGTGGACAGCGTGGCGTAGTCGCCGGGAATGGTGTCGCGGTCGTATTCCTTGGCCTTTTTGACCAGGCGTTCGGTCATGGCGGCGATCTCGGCCATGAAGCTGGCGCGGCTGATCTGGCCGCGCTCCATTTGCGCGAGTTTGTATTCCCATTCGCCGGTGAGCTCGGCCTTGGAAAGTTCTTCCACGCCCAGGCCGCGTAAGAGCGTCATCAGCTGGAAAGCCTTGGCCGTGGGAATCAGCTCGCGGCCTTCGCGCAGCATGTATTTTTCGGCGATCAAGCCTTCGATGATGCTGGAGCGGGTGGCTGGCGTGCCCAGGCCTTTTTCCTGCATGGCTTCGCGCAGCTCGTCGTCGTCTATGGTCTTGCCTGCGCCTTCCATGGCGCCGAGCAAGGTGGCTTCGGAGTAGCGGGCCGGCGGCCGGGTCTTCAGCGCCTTGGGGTCCACGGCGACGGCCTGGACGGTTTCGCCGGGCTTCACCAGCACCAGGTTCTTGCCGTCTTTTTCATCGTCGTCGCTGACGGCTTCCTTGCCGTAAATGGCCAGCCAGCCCGGCTTGACCAGCACCTTGCCGTCACTGCGGAAAGCGTACTTTTTGCCTTCGGTCGCCACCGTGCTGATGCGGGTGGTGACCTGGTATTCGGCGCTGGGGAAGAACACCGACATAAAGCGGCGCACCACGAAGTCGTACAGCCGTTGCTCGGCCTCGCTGAGGCCGCTGGGGGCTTGCAGGGTCGGGATGATCGCAAAGTGATCGCTGACCTTGCTGTTGTCGAACACGCGCTTGGTCGGCTTCACGTAGTTGCCGTCCACCGCCTGCTTGGCAAA
Source organism: Rhodoferax sp. OV413 (assembly GCF_900104385.1). Classification (GTDB taxonomy): domain Bacteria; phylum Pseudomonadota; class Gammaproteobacteria; order Burkholderiales; family Burkholderiaceae_C; genus Rhodoferax_B. The sequence continues at coordinate 224,012 of NZ_FNJA01000002.1, forward strand.
CGGCGCCAGGTGCTTCATGCCGCTGTTGGCCAGCATGCCCATGGTTTCCTTGACTACCGGCAGGTAGTCTTCGGGCAGCGCGCGCGAATCGGTACGCGGGTAGGTCAGGGCCTTGTGGCGTTCGTACAGGCTTTGCGCCAGGGCCAGTGTGGTCTTTGCGCTGAAGCCGAAGCGGCTGTTGGCCTCGCGCTGCAACGATGTCAGGTCGAACAGGGCGGGCGACGCCTGCGTGGTGGGCTTGCTTTCTTCCGTCACCGTGGCGGGCTTGCCGCGGGCGGCGCTGGCAATGGCTTGCGCCTCGGCTGCGTTCCACACGCGGTCGGCACGCTGCTCTGCGTCGGGCTGGCCGTCCGGGCCGGGCGGCGGTTTCTTCCAGTCGGGGTTGAACCATTTGCCCGGGTAGTTGCCGGCTTCGGCATCGAAGCTGCCGTGGATTTCCCAGTAGTCGCGGCTGACGAACTTGCGGATTTTTTCTTCGCGCTCCACCACCACCGACAGCGTGGGCGTCTGCACCCTGCCCACGGTGGTCAAAAAGAAGCCGCCATCGCGCGAGTTGAAGGCGGTCATGGCGCGGGTGCCGTTGATGCCGACCAGCCAGTCGGCCTCGGAACGCGAACGCGCCGCATCGGCCAGGCCCTGCATCTGGGCTTCGGAGCGCAGCGCGCCAAAGCCATCGCGGATGGCCTGCGGTGTCATCGACTGCAGCCAGAGACGGCGCACCGGTTTGGCCAGGGGTTTGGAGCCGCCCGCGTACTGCTCGATCAGGCGGAAGATCAGTTCACCCTCGCGGCCCGCATCGCAGGCGTTGATGATGTCGGTGACGTCCTTGCGCTTGGCCTGCTTGACCACCGCGTTCAGGCGGGTTTTGGTTTTATCGACGGGTTTGAGGTCGAAATACGGTGGGATGACGGGCAGATGGGCAAAACTCCACTTGCCGCGCTTAACGTCAAATTCCTCTGGCGCCTGGATTTCCACCAAATGGCCGACCGCGCTGGTGACCACGTATTTTTCGCTCTCGAAATACTCGTCGAACTTTTCGAATTTGCCTGCCGTCGGCGTGAGTGCGCGCACGATGTCTTGCGCCACCGACGGTTTTTCTGCAATCACCAAAGTTTTTGTCATAGTTTTTTCGCTAATTTTTGAATTCTGTGGGGGGCTTTGCGGGGCGGCGGCTCTTATATAGCCAGGGCCACTTCTACAATCCGGTTCAAGCTGTGTGCAATTGCACACACTTAGGTTCCCTTATTTAAGTTAACAGAGTTTTGCCCTTGACTTCCAAAACCCCCGTTAAAGCCGCTAGAAATACCGGGCGACGCATCCAGGTCCGACGCTCCGGCGTCCATGGCAAAGGCGTGTTCGCACTGCAGGACATCGCCGCTGGCGAGGTTGTGGCCGAGTACGTGGGCGAGATCATTTCCTGGCAAGAAGCCCAGGATCGGCACCCGCACGACCCCAGCCAGCCCAACCACACCTTCTACTTCCACGTGGACGAAGACCGGGTCATCGACGCCAACTACGGTGGCAATGCCTCGCGCTGGATCAACCATGCCTGCGAGCCGAATTGCGAAACCGACGAGCAGGACGGCCGCATCTTCATCGTGGCCCTGCAGGACATCGCGGCCGGCGAAGAGCTGAATTACGACTACGGCCTGATGCTGGAAGAGCGCTACACGCCCAAGCTGAAGGCCGAATACCCGTGCTGGTGCGGCGCGCCCAGCTGCCGCGGCACCCTGCTGGCGCCCAAGCGCCGGATCAGCCGGCTGCGCAAGCCATGAACTGGCCGGCCGAGGCGATCTGGGAGGCGGTGTACCCGCTGCTGCCCGACTTTACGGTCGAGGTGCTGCCACAGATCGATTCCAGCAGCAGCGAGCTGATGCGTCGGGTCCGCGCCGGTCGCAACGAGCCGACTCTGCTGGTGGCCGAGCAGCAGACCGCCGGCCGCGGCCGCCTGGGGCGCGACTGGCATAGCCAAGTCGGCGATTCCTTGACCTTTTCGCTGGCCCTGCCGCTGGCGCCGGCCGACTGGTCGGGCCTGTCGCTGGCCGTGGGGGTCAGCGTGGTGAACAGCCTGCATGCCGATCTGCAGCTCAAATGGCCGAACGATGTGTGGCTGCACGGCCGCAAGCTGGCCGGCATCTTGATCGAAACCGCCGGTGTGGGCGATCAGCGGGTGGCCGTGGTTGGCATCGGCATCAACATCGCGCCCCGCGCGGGGGATGGCCTGTCCACTGCGCCGGCCTGGCTGCAGGAAGTGCTGCCCGGCGTGGACGCGGGCCAGGCCTTGCTGCGCATCGCCGCGCCGCTGGTGCAGGCGCTCAAGGCCTTTGAGCTCGGCGGCTTTGCCCCGTTTCAGGCGCAGTTCGACCAGCGCGATCTGCTGCGCGACCGGGCGGTGAACCTGAGCAACGGCACGGTGGGCATGGCGCGCGGCGTCGATGCCCAGGGTGGCCTGCTGCTGCAAACGCCGGACGGCCTGCAGACCGTGACCAGCGCCGAAGTCAGCGTGCGCCCGGCCGCCACCCCGGCGGGCTAAGCACATGCTGCGCGCCGTGATCCTGTTCTTGCTGCTGGCCAATGGCCTGTACTACGCCTGGTCGCAAGGCCTTCTGGCCGCCTACGGCCTGGCGCCCACGGTGGAATCCGAGCCGCAGCGCCTGCAGCAGCAGATCCACCCCGAGATGGTGGAAGTGCTGCCGCCGAACAGCGCCGACGCCGCTCCGGCTCCCGCACCAGCCGAGGCCGCCAGCGCCTCCGTTGCCGCCGCCGAGCCCACCGAATGCCTGACCGCCGGCCCGTTTGACGCGGCCCGTGGCACGGCGCTGGCCCGGTCGCTGGCAGCCCTGCCGGCCGGTTCCTGGACCCTGGACGAAGCGGTTGAACCCGGTCGCTGGATCGTCTACATGGGCCGCTACCCGAACACCGACTGGGTGGACCGCAAGAAAGCCGAGCTGCGCGGCATGCGCGTCAAATACGAGGCCCCGCCCAAGGCGCTGGAGCCCGGCTTGTCGCTGGGCGGCTTCGACAGCGAAGCCGCCGCCAATAAATCGCTGGGCGACCTGACCCAGCGTGGCGTGCGCACCGCGCGGGTGGTGCTCGAGCATCCCGAAGTGCGCGGCGTGCAGCTGCGCCTGCCGGCGGTGGACGCAGCCATCAAAACCCAGCTGGACGGACTGAAGCCGGCGCTGGCGGGCCGGCCGCTGCGCGCCTGCTGAGAGTAACTTTTAGACCGCCGCGGCGAGCCGCCACAGCGAGGTGACTTCAGCCGCCCGCGCCGCATGCAGGGCGGCGGTGGCATCCGTCGCCTTGGGGTGCAGCGGCTTGGCGTCCAGCCGGCCCAGCACCTGCAAACCATTGCGTTCAAAGGCCGCCAGCAGCTCTTCGCGGCTGCGCAAGCCCAGGTGCTCAGCAAAGTCCGACAAGATCAGCCAGCCCTCGCCACCCGGTGCCAAGTGCGCCTTCAACCCGGCCAGAAAGCCCAGCAGCATGCTGCTGTTCTCGTCATACACGGCGTGTTCGATCGGCGATCCAGGCCGGGCCGGTAGCCAGGGCGGGTTGCACACGATCAGCGTGGCCTGGCCCTCGGGGAACAGGTCGGTCTGCACCACCTGCACCTGCTTGGCCACGCCCAGCTGCGCCAGGTTGTCCCGGGCGCATGCCAGGGCGCGCGGGTCGGTATCGGTGGCCACGATCTGGGCCACACCGCGCCGCGCCAGCACCGCCGCCAGCACGCCGCTGCCGGTGCCGATGTCGAACGCCGTCCCCGCCACCGGCAAGGGGGCTTTGGCCACCAGGTCGATGTACTCGCCGCGCACCGGCGAAAACACGCCGTAGTGCGGGTGGATGCGGTTCAGCGGCGGCTCGCCCAGCGCCGGGATCTCCAGGCCCTTGCGGCGCCATTCGTGGGTGCTGGTCAGGCCTTGCAGCTCGCGCAGAGTGATGACGGCCGGGCCTTCCGCGGCATTCGCCGGGCCCCAGGCCGCTAAACAAGCGGCATGCACATTGGGCGCGCGGCGCAGCGGGATGCTGTAGTCGGCGTTGATGGGTAGCAGCAGCATGTTCAGCACCCGCGCGCGTTGGGCCTGGGCCTGGCGGTACAGGTGGAAGGCCTCGGCCGGGGCGACGGCCTCCTTGGGCGCTTTGCGCTGCTTGCGCGCCGGGGTCTGGTCGACGCGCCGGGCGATGGCTTGCAGCAGCTGACGGGCGTTGTGGAAGTCGCCACGCCACAGCAGGGCCGTACCCTCGCAGGCCAGGCGGTAGGCGGTGTCGGCCGACAAAGTGTCGTCGGCCAGCACGACGCGCTTGGGCGCGGGCGCGCCGCGCTCGGAGCGCCAGCGGGCGGACTGGGGCTGGTCGGCCTCGGTCCAATGGATGGTGGGGTGGGTGGCGGAATCGTTGGTCGGCATGGCAGGCTTTGCGCGGTGGGTAACCGGGTCTTTTAACAGACGAGGCCGATCGTCCTCCAAGTTGCGGAAAACCGCGGTAAAACATCGGTGTGTAATAGTGCTATATTTTTAGTAGCTGTTACCGCTCGTACTACCTGCGATACCGCCCATTTTCTTGTAAATTTTCCGGGTATTCCGTCGAATGTATAGTGGCCAATTCCGCCACCCTGGGGACTTTGGACCATGCGACTCCTGCTGTTGACCGTGCTGATGGCCGCGCTGGCGCCGGCTGCCGATGCCGGTGTTTTCACCACCCGCTGCCTGTTCGCCGAAGGCGCTAAAAAACCGATCCTGCTGCAGTTCAGCACCGTGGGCGACGACGCGAGTGGCTGGAGCGGCGGCTTCGTGCGCTACGGCACCAACAGCCGGCCCATCAGCCTGGTGCGCGTGCGCGAATCGCATGTGGAAACAGCACCCGGCCGGCCGTTTGCGTTCACCACTGTCTGGCTGGAGATCGTCGGCGGCCAGACGCTGGGTAGCTACGAGGTGGAAACCCAGGGCGCGCGTATCAACCGCTTCGTCTACACCCACAAGCGCAGCGGCCTGGGCACCAGCTTCGTGGAAAACCCGGGTATCGATGTCGGTGCCGACGGCGCCTGCCGCTGGACGGCCACGGGCTAGTCCAGGTTACTATCGAATGCATAGCGGCTTGCGCAGGTACTGCATGCGCTAGCGGCCCATTTCATCAGGATTTTCAGCATGCACACCAGCAGCCAACGCGGCGCCTACCGCATCAGCACCGACCCGCAGCAGCTGGACCTGGCCGCTGTCCACGCCTACCTCGCGCAGAGCTACTGGTCGCCCGGCGTCGCCCGCGAACGGGTCGAGCGTGCGGCGGCGAATTCCCTGTGTTTTGGCCTGTTCCACGGCGCGCAGCAGGTGGGTTTTGCGCGGGTCGTCACCGACAAAACCACGTTCGCCTACCTGGCCGACGTCTACATCCTCGAAGCCTACCGCGGCCAGGGTTTGTCCAAGTGGCTGATGCAAACCATCCTCGCCCATCCCGACCTGCAAGGCCTGCGCCGCTTCATGCTGGCCACGCGGGATGCGCACAGCCTGTATGCGCAGTTCGGCTTCACCGCGCTGGCCAATCCGGGGCGGCTGATGGAGATGCATCGGCCGGCGGCTTAAGTTGCGTGGTCTTCCTTTTAACTTCACCAACACCATGAAAAATAGCCCTCGTTTGTTGCTCCTGGTGCTTCTTTGCGTAGGCCTGGGCGTTGGCGTGTTGAAGGCTTACACCTTCGGTCGTATCGCCTTTGACGCGGGCAACTACAAAGCTGCCCGGTGGTGGTATGGGGTGGCCGCCAATATGGGGGACGCGAATGCCCAAAACAACCTGGCCGGGCTGTACGCGGACGGGCTGGGCGGCCCGCAGAACAACCGCCTGGCGGCAGAGTGGTTCGAGAAGGCAGCCCGTAACGGGGTTGCATCGGCAAAGTTCAATTTGTCCAATTTTTATGAAGACGGCCGAGGCGGCACGCAGGACACGCGCAAAGCGGTTGCACTGTTGGAGAGCGCTGCGTCGGAGGGCGACGTGGTTGCTGCGTTCAATCTGGGCAGCATTTATGCCACCGGGCGGGATGACTTTCCCAAAGATGCCACACAGGCCATTGCCTGGTACCAAAAAGCGGCGGACCGCGGCTATGCATCGGCCCAGTACAACCTGGGCAGCCTGTACGCACAGGGTGTGGATGTACCCCAAGATTTGAGCCAAGCCGGAAAGTTCTTTTCTCAGGCTGCGCAGCTTGGCCATGCCAAAGCCCAGATGGATCTGGGGACCATGCATGCCTTCGGCATGGGCTATGCGCAGGACACTGTCCAAGGCATGCAGTGGCTGCGCAAGGCGGCCAGTCAAGCCGTAACCGCGGCCGAGGCGATGCGGCGGATAGAGACTGTTTGCAAAGGCACGATCGACGCAGCAACTAAAGCCTTATGCCAACAGCCGCTGAGCACGCCTGCGGGCTGACCAGACCGCCCCATGAAGCCACCTCCGCTGGCCCTCACGCCCGAAGAGCAGGCCGCATTCCTGCAGTCCGTCGACCAGGTGCAGCAGGCGGCGCTGCGCGGGCTGGAGGCGCAGCCTGGCGGCTGGGCGGTTGTGGCGTTTGTCCGGCATTTGCAGCGCGGGGTGGATAGTGTGGTGGCTACCGTCCGGGACCAGGGCGTGCGGCTGGACTGCGCGGCCGGTTGCAGCCATTGCTGCCACGCCCGGGTTGAGGCGATGGCGCCCGAGATATTCCAGATTGCCGGCGAACTGGCCGCGCGGCCGCCGCTAGAGCAGGCCGAGACTGTGGCGCGGCTTGAGGCCTACCTGGCGGTGCAGACCCAGGACGCCAGCCCGCAGGATGCGCCTTGGAGCTGCCGGCCGGCGTGCCCTTTCCTCATTGACCAGCTGTGTTCCATCTACGCGGTGCGCCCGGCAGCCTGCCGCAAGGCGCATTCGCGCGATGTGGCCGCCTGCGCGAGCGATGCCGCGCTGATTCCACAGAGCCTGGAGCTGGCTGTACACGCCGAGGCGCTGCAGCTGGGCACTGCGGCTGCCTACCGCCAGCGCGGCCTGGACGCCCAGCCGCACGAGCTGGTGCAGGCCGTGCTGCTGGCGCTGCGCGACCCGTCGGCACTCAGCCGTTGGCAAGATGGCGAGCCGGTGTTCGGCGTGGACCGCTAGGTAGCGGCCGGCTTGCCAGCCTTCCTCCATTTTTGCGTGCGGACCGAATGTGTGCGGTGGCTAAGATCGGCGCGTAGGTGCTGCGGTTTTCGCGGCACGCATGGCATTCACCACCAGGAGATCCACCTTGAAGATATCGGGCGTTTTCATACGTTTTGCGGCTGCCTACATTGGCCTGGTGGTGGTCGTGCTGGTGGGGTTTGGGCTTGCGGGCGTACAGCCCAACTCCGGTGTGAACGCCGGGGTACTGGTCGGCGCGGCGTGGTGGTCCTGCCTGGCGTTTGGTGAAAAGAATGCCCGCTACTTCAGCTCGGCTGAAAAGACGCGTGTGGTGTGGGGAATGATCACTATCGATTTGCTGATTCAGCTGGCCGTCGCCATTCCTCTGCTGGGTTCCGCGGGGGCTTTTCCGGTCGGGGCGCTGCTCGCGGGGGTCGCCTTTGTGATGGCACTGCACGCTATAGGCATCTACTTTACGGTTGGCTATGCGGGCAAGATATTTGCCAAGCAGCAAGCTAAAAAGTTGGCGAAGGCCGGCGCTTAGCCCTTCGCTCCAAGCGGCGTGCAACCGCAAACCGCAGAAGGCCGCTGGGCGGCATGTGCTGCATGCCATTCGGTTTCGGGTCCAGCGTATGGCCTACTGCACCCGGTACACCCGCCCGGTCTGTGCGCCTTCCACGCTGCGCTGGTAGGCCAGGGCCGCGCGCTCGCCGGAGACCGGTTCGAAGCCTGCAAAGTAGGCACCGTAGGCGGCCATGGACTCGGTCAGCACCGTGGGGCTGACGGCGTTGATGCGCAGGCCGCGTGGCAGCTCGAGGGCGGCGGCGGCGACGAAGGCCTCAATGGCGCCGTTCACTGCCGAGGCGCTGGCGCCATAGCGGATCGGATCGGTGGACAGGATGCCGCTGGTCAGCGTCACCGAGCCGCCGTCGTTCAGGTAGCGCTGGGCCAGCAGGGCCAGCTGCACCTGACCGAGCAGCTTGTCCTGCAGGCCGATGTTGAACTGCTCGGCCGTCATCTCGCCCAGCGGGCCGAAGTGCACATTGCCGGCGGCGCTGACGATGGCGTCGACCTTGCCGACTTTTTCAAACAGCGCCGCCAGGCTGGCCGGCTGGGCCAGGTCGGCCCGGTAGTCGCCGCTGTTGCGGCCTACGCTGACGATGCTGTGGCGGGCTGCCAGATTGGCCTGGACGGCTTGGCCGAGGGTGCCGTGGGCGCCGATCAAGAGGATTTTCATACGCTGTTCCTGGGTGAGAAGTGGTGAAGCTCCGATTGTTTTGCAAATTCAGAAGCGCATAAAGTAGTTGATACTTCTTTATCTACTAACCAATGGTTCTGAATAGCGATGGATAAATTCCGCAACATGGAGGTCATGGTGGCCGTGGTGGAGGGCGGCAGCTTTGCCGCTGCGGCGCGCCAGCTGAATATCTCGGCGGTGATGGTGGGCAAGCACATCCGCCTGCTGGAGGCGCACCTGGGCGCGCGGCTGGTGCAGCGCAGCACCCGCCAGCACAGCCTGACCGAGGTGGGCGCCGGGTTTTACGAGGACTGCAAGCGCGTGCTGGAGCAGGTGCGCTGGGCCGAGTCGGCGGTCGAGCGCAGCCGGGCCGCGCCGCAAGGCCTGCTGCGCGTCAGCGCGCCGACCACGCTGGGCAACCATGTGGTGGCGCCGCTGGTGGCCGACTTCCTACTGCACAACCCGCAGGTACGGGTCGAGCTGCAGCTCAGCGACAGCCTGGTGGATCTGGTCGGCGACGGGGTGGACGTGGCGGTGCGCATCGGCCCGGTGGTCGACCAGAGCCTGGTGGCGCGGCGAATGCAGCCCTACCGGATGGTGATTGCTGCCGCGCCCGCCTACCTGGAGCGGCAGGGCCGGCCGCTGCGCGCCAGCGACCTGGCGCAGCACACCTGCCTGCGCCACTCGGTCTGGAACGGGCGCACCGGGTGGCCGCTGCGCGAGGACGGCATCGCCGTGGATTGGCCCGAGCAGTCGCGCTTCACCTGCAACCTGGGCGATAGTTTGCGTACTGCCGCGCTGTGCGGCCTGGGCCTGGTGCTGCAGCCCCGGGTGCTGCTGGCCGACGACCTGGCCAGCGGCCGCCTGGTTGAGGTGTTGCAGGACTGCGCGCCCGCGCCCCGGCCGGTCAACCTGGTGTATGCGCCAGACCGGCGCCAGCTGCCCAAGCTCAGCCGCTTCGTCGCCCATGTGCTGCAGGCGCAAGGCTAAGATGCATTTCCCCCCAACCGAATAAGCCGCATGCAGACCACCATCCGCCACGCCGAACAGGACGACTACGCCGCCATCGCCCAGATCTACGCCCAGCCGCTGGCGGCGGCTGGCACCATGCAGATTCCGCTGCAGTCGCGCGAGGTGTGGAGGCAGCGGCTGGCTGGCATGGGAGCCCACGACCGCATGCTGGTGGCGGTGGTGCAGGGCGAGGTGGTCGGGCACCTGGGCATCCACCCGGTGCCGCACCCGCGCCGATCCCATGTGGCCGGCATCGGCATGGCGGTGCGCGACGACCGGCAGGGCCAGGGCCTGGGCACGGCCTTGCTGAAGGCCGCCATCGACCTGGCCGACAACTGGCTGAACCTGCTGCGCCTGGAACTCACCGTCTACGCCGACAACACCGCCGCCCAGCGCCTGTACCAGGGCCAGGGCTTTGTGCTGGAGGGCACGCACCGCGGCTACGCGCTGCGCCAGGGGCGTTATGTGGATGCGCTGGCCATGGCGCGCCTGCACCCTGTGCCGCCGGCGCTGGCATGAACAAGCATCTGCTAGCCCTGCTGCTGGCCCTGGGCTGCGGCCCGGCGCTGGCCGACTGGGTGCGCATATCCACCAGCGAGACTTCGGTGTTCTACATCGACTCGGCGATTCCGCCCAAGGTGGGTTCGAATGTGATGGTCTGGATACTGCGCGACCACAGTGCGCCGCAGGTGGGCGCGGGCGGGCCGTTTGCCTCGTCCAAGGACCAGATCGAGATCGACTGCGCGGGCAGGCGGGTGCGCCGCATCTATTCGTCCGACCACCCGCAAGCCATGGGCAAGGGCAAGATGGTGCATTCCGAGCACGGCCCCATGAGCTGGAACCTGGCCGGGCCGAACACCATCGTGAAACGCATCGTCGACATGGCCTGCCTGCAGTCCTGAGCCCGTGGCAGGCCCTACCGCATTGCTATGCAATTTGCAGCGTACCCCGCTCGTTCTGTCTGCGGTAGAGTGGCATTCTTTACAAAGCCGAAACAGACGCGCGCCGCGACTGGGAGGGCTGGCTTTTTTATCCGAGGGATGCCTATGTGGATGCGAACAAAAGTGGCGCTGGCCTGGCTGGGCCTGGTCGGGTGTGCGGCGCTGGCGCTGCCGGCCGCGGCGGCGGGCAGCACGGACCCGGCCAAGGCCGCCGCGGTGGACGACAGCCTGTTCCATCCCTGGATGTTCCCGCCGCCGCAGCGCAGCCCCAGTGCCTACTTCAGCAACCTGCAGGACGGCGCGCAGGTCGAGTCGCCGTTCGTGGCGCGCTTTGGCCTGTCGATGCGCGGCGTGGTGCCGGCCGGCCACAAGGTGGGCCTGGCCGGGCACCACCACCTGCTGCTGAACCAGGAGCTGCCGCTGGACTTCACCAAGCCCCTGCCTTTCACCGCCAACTACATCCACTTCGGCAAGGGCCAGATGGAGACGGTGCTGGACCTGCCGCCCGGCGTCTACACCCTGCGCCTGGTGCTGGCCGACCAGGGCCACATCCCGTACTTTGTCTACAGCAAGCCGCTCAAGCTCACGGTGACCCAACGCAAGCCGGGTGTGGCGCCGGCCGATGTGGTGGGGCTGCCGCGGGTGGAGATGCTGGGCGTGGCCGACGGCGCGCTGCAGCAGCCGCCGTTTCGCCTGGTGTTCCACGCCTCGGGCTTCAACATCGCGCCCGTGGCCGCGCAGCTGCCGGACACGCATTACTTCCGGCTGGTGCTGAACCGCCCGGGCGCCAAGCCCGAGGTGCTGAGCTTCAAGTCGGGCCAGACCGAGGCCTGGCTGAACCCGCCCAAGGGCGCGTACACGGCGCAACTGGAGCTGGTGCGCAACGCGACCAGCCCCGAGGCCGTGGTGGCCCGCACCCAGCCCACGGCGTTCACGGTGGGGCCTTGAAAATACCGTCAGCCGGCGAAGCGCCTTCGGTATTCCACCAGGCTCACCCCCAGCCGGCGGCCAAAGGCCCGCCTGAAGCCGTCCACATTCGCATAGCCCACCGCATCGGCCAGCCGCTTGGCGGGCAGGTCTGATTCTTCGGCCAGGCGGCGCGCTGCGTCGATGCGTGCGTTCTCGACAAACTCGGCCGGCGTTGTGCCGGCTTCGCTGCGGAAGATCCGCGCGAAGCTCCTCTCGCTCATGCCTGCGCGCGACGCCAGCGCGGGTATCGACAAATCGCCTTTCAGATTCGCCAGCACATAGTCCTGCACTTCGCGCACCTCCGAGCGCTCCGATGTCTGCGCCGCCAGGTGGGCACTGAACTGGCTTTGGCCGCCAGGGCGCTTCAGGAACATCACTAGTTCGCGCGCCACGCGCAGCGCGAGTTCGCGGCCGTGGTCTTCTTCCACCATCGCCAGGGCCAGGTCCATGCCGGCAGTCACGCCCGCGGAGGTGAACAGCTTGCCGTCTTGCACATAGATCGCGTCCGCTTCGACACAGGTACCGGGGTAGGCCGCCGCCAGGCGGGTGGCCGAATTCCAGTGGGTGGCCACCCGCTTGCCATCCAGCAGTCCGGTGGCCGCCAGCACGAAGGCGCCGGTGCATACCGAGCCATAGCGCCGAACGCTGTGCGCCTGCTTTCGGAGCCAGTCTTGCAGCTGCAGGTCGCTGGCCATGTCCTCGATGTTCGGGCTGCCTGCAATCAGCAAGGTGTCGATAGGCCCGCGCTGCGTGGCCACGGTGGCGTCGACGGCCAGGCGCAAGCCGCCGCTGCTCCTCAACATGCCTTCTTCGCTGCCGATCACCTGCACCTCGTAAGCTCGGGGCTTGCCGAGCTGGCGCGCGGCTTCGGCGAAAACGTCCGCCGGCCCGGCGACGTCCAGCAGTTGGAAACGGGGAAAAGCGAGTATGGCGATACGCATGGCAGACATTGCCCAATGATTGGCGGAAAACGCCGTAGGTTGGCAGAGACAGTGCTCGAAGTTTGGCAGAAACTACAAGATCATGCAAATCCAGCCAAAGGAGCTCGTTGTGCCAAGCCTGTCCATCAACCCGTCCGTTCCGGTTCTTTCTCCACCCAGCGTCAGCTCGGTACGCAACCTGCCCGTCAACCTGTTTGCTTCGGTCATGGGGCTGTCTGGGCTGGGCCTGGCCTGGCGGCTGGCGCACAGCAGCCTGGGAGCGCCCGCCTTGGTTGGCGAGGCCATCGGCGCGTTCGCTGTGGGTATCTTCCTTCTGCTTGCATGGGGCTATCTGGCGAAGCTCGTCAAGCATCCAGAGGTCGTGCAGGCAGAGTTTCGGCATCCTGTGGCTGGCAATTTTTTTGGCACCATCGCGATCTCGCTGCTGCTGTTGTCTGCGGTCCTCGGGCCTTACAGCCCGCCCGCTGCCCGCGCCCTCTGGTCGGTGGGTGTGCTGGCGACCTTCGTGCTCTGTTACGTCGTGGTCTCCCGCTTGCTCCAAGGCCAGGTCGACGCGTCGCATGCCGTGCCGGCCTGGATCGTCCCGTGCGTGGCCACGCTGGACATTCCGGTCACCGGCGCACAGATGCCCATGGCCTGGGTGGCGGAAATCAATCTGCTGGCCGGTGCGGTGGGTGCCGTGTTGGCGCTCGTGCTCTTCGCGATGATCGTCAGCCGGCTGGTGCACCGCGATCCGCTTTCTCCCGGCATGGCCCCGTCGCTGATGATTCTGGTGGCGCCCTTTGCGGTGGGGTGCCTCGCGTACAGCAATATCGTTGGCGGGATCGACCGCTTTGGCGCGCTGCTTTTTTACTTTGCGCTGTTCATGTTCGCGGTGGTCGCGCCGAAAGTCTTCCGCCCCAGCGTCCCGTTTTCTGCGGGCTGGTGGGCGATCAGCTTTCCGATGGCTGCGCTGGCCAATGTCGCGCTGAAGTACGCTGAGTTCCGGGCCACCGGGCTGCACTGGGTGCTGGCCATAGGACTGTTAGGCGCACTCAGCTTGGTAGTGGCGGTGTTGACGCTGCGCACCGTGCGGATCGCGCTGAACGGAGAGCTGTTGCAATCCACCAGGTAAGGCTAAGAATTTACCCGCTACACCGGTGTGGTTCAGCACGGGGCCGCACCTTTAAGCCTGCCCTAAGAAAAAGACCGGCGCGGCTGTTACAAGCTCTGCAGCGCCTGGCCACTCTCCGGCCGGCGACCCACAGAAAGCTTGTCATGGAACTGGACCCCTTGGATATCGTTGAATCCGCCAAACCCGCCCGTAAGCCCGCCAAGCGGCGCTGGCTGAACCCGGCGGTGGCCATTACCGTGGCCTTGCTGGCCACCTTTTTGGGGATCTGCAAGGTCAAGGACGACAACATCGTGCAAGCCATGCAGCAGGCCCAGGCCGACAAGCTGGACCACTGGCAGTTCTACCAGGCGCGCAATGTGCGCGAGGAAATCGCCAATGCCACCCTGGCCCAGCTGCGTCTGCAGGCCATGGCCGTGGTGGCGCCGGTCCAGCAGGCGGCCTACCAGGAACAGATCGGCAGCTATACCGCCCTGGCCCAGAAGGAAGGCCAGAAGAAGGCCGAACTCAAAACCCAGGCCGAGCAGGACCAGGCCAGCTACGACGCGCTGAACTTCCGCGACGACCAGTTTGACCTGTGCGACGCGCTGATTGCCATCGCCATTTCCATGCTGGCCGTGGCCTCGCTGACGCAGCTACCCGCCCTGTACATGCTGAGCCTGGTGCCGGCCGGCTTTGGCGTGCTGATGGGCGTGTCGGGCCTGGTGGGCCTGGGCATCCACCCGGACGCGCTGATCAAGCTGTTGAGCTGAGCTTACCCTCCGAACCACACCTCCACCCGCAGGCCGGGCGGCACCGCGGCGGTGTGCGCGTCTTCCAGCAGCACCCGTGCCTGGTGTTGCCGCGCGATCTCCTGCACGATGGACAAGCCCAGGCCTGAGCCATCGGCTTCCGTGCCCAGCGCCCGGTAGAACGGCTGGAACACCAGCTCCCGTTCGGCGGGGGGAATGCCGGGGCCGTTGTCCTCCACCTGCAGCAGCGTGCCCTGGCCGTCGGGGGCGGCCTGTATGCGCACGGTGATGATGCCCGGATGGGCGTCGGTGGACGGGGTGTAGTGCATGGCGTTTTCCACCAGATTGCGCACCAGCTCCTTCAGCAGCGTGGGGTTGCCCTGTATCTGCACGCCGGGGCTACCGGGCTCGGCGCCGTCGTAGCCCAGGTCGATGCGCTTTTCCAGCGCGCGCGGCACCGAGTCGCGCACCACCTCGATGGCCAGGCGCGCCAGGTCGCAGAGCTGCAGGCTCTGGCTGACGCCGCTGTTCTCGGCCCGGGCCAGCGCCAGCAGCTGGTTCACGGTATGGGTGGCGCGGATGCTGGAGCGGCCGATCTGCTGCAGCGAGCGCTTGAGTTCGGCGGTGTTGGTGCCCTCGCGCTGCGCCAGATCGGCCTGCATGCGCAGCCCGGCCAGCGGGGTTTTTAGCTGGTGGGCGGCGTCGGCCAGAAAGCGCTTTTGCGTGGCGATCGAATCCTTCAGCCGGGTCAGCAAGTCGTTCACCGACGACACCAGCGGCGCCACTTCCAGCGGCACGGCTTTTTCGTCCAGCGGGCTCAGGTCGTCAGGGGTGCGGGCGCGGATGCGCTCCTCCAGCTGCTTCAGCGGCTGGATGCCGCGTACCAGCGCCAGCCACACCAGCAGCACCGCCAGCGGCAGGATGACGAACTGGGGCAGCATCACGCCCTTGATAATTTCGGCCGCCAGCACCGAGCGCTTTTCGCGCGTTTCGGCCACCTGCACCAGGGCCAGCGGGTTGCCCGGCAGGTCCAGGCTGACCCACAGGTAGGCCACGCGCACGTCCAGGCCACGCATCTCGTCGTCGCGCAGGTGCACCGGGCCTTCGGCGGGTTTTTCGTCGGCCGGCGGCAGCGGCAGGTCGGTATCGCCGCTGAGCAATTCGCCATGCGCGCCACGCACCTGGTAGTAAACCTGGTCGGAGTCGTCGGCCCGCATGATTTCGCGCGCCGGCAGCGGCAGGCTGAACTGGGCCTGGTGCGGCTGCGACACCACCAGCAGCTGCGACAGCGCCTGGGCGTTGTACTCCAGCGCCCGGTCGAAGGGCTTGCCGGCGATGCCCTGAGCCACCAGCCAGGTCAGCGCCAGGCTCACCGGCCACAGCAGCAGCAGGGGCGTGAGCATCCAGTCCAGGATTTCGCCGAACAGGGAGCGTTGCTCGCGCTGGAAGATTTTCACGGTGGGTTCAGGGGCCTGTGCATGCGGCATCTTAGCCATACCACCTCCCGACTAACTTACGTGTTCACCCTGTGCCCACTCTATGCTTGAGCCAACGCATCAGGCCACCGACCATGGGTAGTTTCTCGTACAGCTCCTCGGCCGCGTCCCAGTAGTCGCGGTGCAGGGTGATGCGGCCCTGCGCGTCCAGCTGCAGGTGCGAGCCGCCGTGCACGGTTTGCGTGACACCGGGGTGGTAGTTCTTGAAGCGGAATTCGAAGTCCCAGGTCAGAAAGCACTGCGGGCCGCTGACGATACGCTCGTGCACCACAAAGCGCGGGTCGTGCAGGGCCGTGAACATGTGCTGGTAGATGCCCTGGATGGCCGGCAGGCCGCGCACATCGTTGAACGGGTCTTTGAAGCGCGCGTCGGGCGCATAGATCTCGCCGCAGCGGGCCAGGCTCTGCGGGGTCAGGGTTTCGAAGAACGAGACGATCTGTTCGACGGCTGGGGTCATAGTCCGGTCATTCTGCGGATGGCGGGGAAGTAGGCGCGGTAGGGCAGCAGCGCCAGGGCTTTCATCCACAGGGTGAAGCGCTTGGGGAAGTGGATCTCAAACTGGCCACGGCGCCAGCCGCGCAGTATGGCAAAAGCCGCTGCTTCGGGGGTGATCAGGGCCGGCATCTGGAAGTCGTTGTGCGCCGTTAGCGGGGTTTGCACAAAGCCCGGGCAGACCAGGCTGACGCCAAGGCCGCGGTCGTGCAGGTCCAGGTACAGGGTCTCGGCCAGGTTGATCAGCGCGGCCTTGGTCGGCCCGTAGGCCAGGCTCTGCGGCAGGCCGCTGTAGCCGGCCACGCTGGCCACCAGGCTGATGTGGCCATGGCCTTGCTGCAACAGCCGCGGCAGCACCGCGTCCAGCATGTGGAGCGCGCCCACGTAATTGACCTGCAGGTGCTGCTGCATCTCGGCCAGGCTGTAGGCGGTGGCGCGCTGCGGCCGGTAGTAGCCCGCGCAGTAAATCACCGCGTCCAGCCGCTCCAGCCCGTCGGCGGCGGCGCGCAGGGCTGCGGGGTCGGCGGCATCCAGCGGCAGGGCGCGCGCGCCCGGGTGCTCCGCCACAAAGCGTTCCAGCGCGTCGGCGTGGCGGGCCGACACCACCACCTGCGCGCCCTGGCCGTGCAGCAGCTGCGCCGTGGCACGGCCGATGCCGCTGGAGGCGCCGATCAGCCACACGGTCTTGCCGCGCCAGTCGGTGATGGGGGGATTCAGTGCCATGCTGTGTGCTCTGTTTTTAATAGCTGCTTGCGCTGTTGATATATGCGCCAGAGGCCGATTTGGCTTAACGTTTTGTAAAAGAGAGCGTGACTTCGCCCAGATGGATGCCCAGCTTGCTCATGCTGGCTTTGTTCAGCATCACCTTGTCGGTCACCAGGTACATCCAGTCGTCGAA
Source organism: Rhodoferax sp. OV413 (assembly GCF_900104385.1). Lineage (GTDB taxonomy): Bacteria > Pseudomonadota > Gammaproteobacteria > Burkholderiales > Burkholderiaceae_C > Rhodoferax_B. The sequence continues at coordinate 240,952 of NZ_FNJA01000002.1, forward strand.
CTGCACGTGGTAGACCGTGCCATCGACCGGCAGCGCCAGCGTGTACTGCCAGTGGAAGGCGTTGCCGCTTTGCTCGCCCAGGGCCGCGCCCACCACGTCGTCGGCCCGGCCGCTGAAGCGGCCATCGGCGTCGCGGTGCAGCCGCCAGACGCGCTTTTGCGTCGTGCCATCGGAATAGGTAAACGACTCGTCGAGCACGCCGTCGTCGCCGCTCCAGCTGCAGACCATCAGCACGGTGAAGCGCTTGACCACCTTGCCGGACCGGTCGGTGAACACGCCGTACGCGTCCAGCGTGCCGTTGAAATAGCTGCGCAGGTCCAGCTTGGGCGTCTGGTTGGCGTAGTCGGCCACCTGGGGCCCGGCGCAGCCCACCAGCACAGCGCTGGTGGCGAGTAGGAGAAGACGGCGTTTCATAGGGAGTCCTTGGGGCGAATGATGAGCAGGTACAGCGCGCCGGCTGCAGCCAGCTTGAGCACGCAGGGCAGCAGGCAGTAGATGGCCGTCAGGGCGTGCAGCGCGGCCGCATCCTGGGCGCCGGGGGTGTAGCCCAGCCAGGCCAGCAGCGGCAGGGCCAGGCCGGCGGCCAGGGCCAGGTTCAGCTTGGTGGCGAAGTTCCACCAGCCAAAGTACAGGCCTGCGGTCTGGCTGTGGCTGCGCTGCACGATGCCGGCCAATAGCGCGCCGGGTAGGGCCAGGTCGGTGCCCAGCGCGATGCCGGACGCGGCGCAGACCAGCAGAAAGGCGACGCTGTCGCCCGCGCCCAGCAGCGCCGCACACACAAAAGCCGCCACCGCCACGCCCATGCCGACCAGCCAGGTGCGGGCCAAGCCCCAGCGCGGCACCAGCCGCAGCCAGAGCGGAATCGACACGGCGGCGCACACAAAGTAGGTGGCCAGGAACAGCGGCTGCAGCGCCTCGGCCGCCTGCAGCCGGTCTTGCACAAAGAACAGCACCAGGGTGGCGGGCACGGCGCTGGCAATGCCGTTCAGCAAAAACACCGCCAACAGCCGGCGGAACACCGGGTTGGCAAACGGCTGCCACAGCGCGGCGCGGTGCACGGCCTGGCGCTGCGGCTGCGGGCCGACGGCGCGGGTCCAGGCCAGCCAGCCCAGAGCCAGGCACAGCGCCAGCAGCAGCACGGTGGCCGGCAGGCCCAGCAGCACCGGCGCCACGCTGGCCACCACTACGCCGACCAGGCCCAGGCCTTCGCGCCAGCCGACCAGGCGGCTGCGCTGGCCCTCGTCGCCGCCCAGCAGCGCGGCCCAGGACTGGTGCAGCACGCCCAGGGTGCTGTAGGCGGTATAGGTCAGCACCAGCAGGGCGGCGGCCCATAGCAGCACATGCTGCTGGGTGGCAGGAAAGAACAGGCCCCAGAAGCCTAGCGCCATCAGCACCGCCGCCATGGCGGCCACCCCCAGCACGGCACGGGTGGAGCGAGCAAACAGCGCATCGCCCCAGCGGCCTAGCAGCGGGTCGATCAGGCCGTCGAACAGCCGCGCGCCCAGCAGAATCTGCCCCAGCACCGCCAGCGGCACGCCCAGGGTGGTGGCGTAGTGGTGCGGCAGCACCACGTACAGCGGCAGCGCCACAAAGGCCAGCGGCAGACCCATCAGGCCGTAGGCAAAGCCGTTGCGGGGGCTGAAGGCGGCAGAGCTCATGGATGGCCCGCCAGCAGCTGTTTGCGCATGGCCGGCTCCGATGTCTGGGGCGACAGCCAGATGCCGAAAAACAGGCGCGCGAAGTCTCCATCGCTGACCTCGCCGGTGGGCTGGCCGTTGGTCAGGAAGCGGGCCGTGCGGGTCTGTGGCAGGTAGATGCCCAGGATGCGGTCGTCCTTCTTCACGTCGGGAAAGGCCGATTCCAGCTTCTGCTGCCACGCCTGGGCCTGTGCGTCGGAAATCGGCGCGCTGCGGCGCATCTCGGCCAGCGAGCGGCGGGCGATGTCGGCGCGGCTGAAGTCGCGCAGATAGCGCAGCTCCAGCGCGAACGGCGTGTCGGCATAGCGCGCGGCCTGGAAGCCGGGCGCCACCCAGAGTTGGGCGTCGTAGATATCAAAGCCCCAGACCTTGAGCCGCGTGCTACCGCTGAGGCTGGCTTGCGGCACGGCAGTGGCGACTTCGCTGGGCAGCTCGGTGGCCCACAAATTCAAGCAAAACAGGCCGCTGGCGCACAGAGTACCTGCGCAGGCAGCTATTTTTTTAATAGCGTGTACTGCACAAGATTGATATTGCCCTTGTCGAAGGCGGCTTCGCAATAGGCCAGGTAGAACTCCCATAAGCGCATAAACCTTTCGTCAAAACCGAGCTGCAGCACCTGGGTGCGGGCGGCCAGAAACTTGTCGCGCCAGCGGCGCAGGGTTTCGGCGTAGTCGGGGCCGAAGGCGAACTCGTCCACCACTTCCAGCCCGGCCGCGGCGGCTTCGCGGCGGAACTCGCGCGGGCACGGCAGGCAGCCGCCGGGGAAGATGTACTGCTGGATGAAGTCGGTGCTGGTGATGTAGCGCTCGAACAGGCTGTCGTCGATCACGATGCTCTGGATGCAGGCGCGGCCGCCGGGCTTGAGCAGGCGCGCCACGGTCTGGAAGTAGGTAGGCCAGTATTCGCGGCCTACGGCTTCGACCATCTCGACCGAGCAGATCGCGTCAAACGGCGCGTCGGCGATGTCGCGGTAGTCCTGCAGGCGCAGGTCGGCGCGGCTGTCCATGCCCAGGCGCTGCATGCGGGTGTTGGCAAAGGCCAGCTGCTCGGTGCTCAGCGTCACGCCGGTCACGCTGGCCTTGAATTCGGTGGTGCCCATCTCGGCCAGCGCGCCCCAGCCGCAGCCGATCTCCAGCACCCGGTCGCCGGGCTGCACCTGGGCCATGGCCAGCGCGCGGCGCACCTTGGCGTTTTGCGCCTCGCGCAGCGGCCGGTCCAGGTCGCCCTCGAACCAGGCCGACGAGTAGTTCATGGTGTCGTCCAGCCACAGCGTGTAGAACGCGTTGCCCAGGTCGTAATGGGCGTGGATGTTCTTCTGGCTGTTGGCCTTGGTATTGCGGTTCAGCAAATGCTTGACGCGGTACCAGAGCCGGCCGATCCAGTGGCCGTAGACCACGTCTTCGATCTCCTGCCGGTTGCAGATGAACACGGTCAGCAGGTCGGTCAGATCCGGCGTGGTCCAGTCGCCGGCGATATAGGTTTCGGCCACGCCGATGTCGCCGGACTTGAGCGCGGCCGCGCAGATATTCCAGTTCTTCAGCGTCATGGCCGCGGTAGGCGCATCGCCGTGCTGCTGGTGGTTGCCGAAGACTTGCATGCTGCCGTCGGGCAGCTGCATGGTGATGCTGCCGTGGCGCAGGCGCTGCAGCAGCTTGAGCGCGGTGCGGGCCGCGGCGGGCGCGTCGGAAGGCACGCTGAAGCCGGGGGCGGTGGTGCTGGTGGTGGAGTTCATCGCGTCTCTTATCTCGTCACAAAATCTTTGGGGGGCAGCGGCTTGCGGAAGAAGCGCACGCGTTTGCGCCACAGCTGGAAGGCCTGCCAGTGGATGCGCGCGACCACGCCGAAGGTCATGGCCGGGTAGCGCCAGAGCGCGCGGCGGATGCTGGCGGCGGTGATCGGTTGCAGGCTGCCGCTGACGCTGGTGGCTATCAGCGCGCCCTGCGCGTCGTCATAGTCGACGCGGGCCACGGTCTTGTCGCCGGCGCGCATGAAGCGGAAGCGGTAGCCGCCCTCGACCGGGCAGAACGGCGACACGTGGAACACCTTGGCGGCGGTCAATTCCACGCCGTAGCGGGGCTGGTCTAGCACATAGCAATGCCGTTCGCCAAAAGTGTTGTTGACCTCGACCACGATGGCGCGCAACGATCCGTCGGCGCGCTCGCAGTACCAGAAGCTCACCGGCTTGAAGGTATGGCCGAAGACCCGCGGGTAGCAGTGCAGCCAGATCTCGCCGTCGGCGTCGGAAATGCCTTCGCGCGGCAGAAGGGCTTCTATCCAAGCCAGCGCGCTGCCCTGGCCGTCGCCGTGGTCGGCGTCATAAAAGCTCAAGGCGGCGCGGCGGTTGATAGCCAGCGGGGTGCCGGCCAGCGAGCGCATCGGCAGCATCAAGAAATACGTGGGGTAGGCAAACGCATGGCGCACCGGGCGAAGCCGCGTGTGGCGCACCTGGCCGAAGCCGATCTGTGCCCGGTTCATGCCGCGCCCTTCAGCAGCTCGGCCACGGCCAGCCCGGCTTTCAAGCCGTCTTCATGGAAGCCGTAGCCCATCCAGGCGCCGCAGAAATAGGTGTGCTGCTGGCCCTGCAGCGCGGGCATGCGCTTTTGCGCCGCGATGGCGGCCAGGTCCAGGACCGGGTGTGCGTAGTCGTAAGTGCCCATGACATGGGTACGCGCGATGTCGCGGATTGGATTCAAGGAGACGACCACCGGCTGGCTCCAGGGCAGCGGCTGCAGCTTGTTCAGCCAGTAGTGCAGGCAGACGCGGCTGGATTCGGTATCCGTGGCCGGTGCGCGCTCGTAGTTCCAGGCGGCCCAGGCGCTGGGATTGCGCGGCAGCTGCGAGGCGTCGGTGTGCAGCACGGCGCGGTTGGCGTGGTAGTGGATAGCGCCCAGGGTGGCCTGCTCGGCTGCGCTGGGGGCGGCGAGCAAGGCCAGGGCCTGGTCGGAATGGGTTGCCAGCACCACTTTGTCGAAGCGCTCGGTGCGGGCGAAGCCGTGGGTCTGGCTGGTGATCTGCACACCGTCGGCCAGACGCTCTATGCGCTGCACCGGGCTGTCCAGGCGCTTGTCGGCAATGGGGGCGGTGATCTTGTCCACATAGTGCCGCGCGCCGCCGGTGACCGTCCACCACTGGGGCCGGTTCAGTACCTGCAGCAGGCCGTGGTTGTGGCAGAAGCGCACCATGGTGGCGACCGGGAACTGCAGCATCTGCGCGGTCGGGCAGCTCCAGATGCAGCCCATCATCGGCAGAAAGTACCAGTCGCGGAAGGCGCTGCCGAAGCGGTGCTGGTCGAGGAATTCACCCAGCGGCTGGGCCAGGGCGGCATCGTGGTTGTCCAAAGCCAGCAGGGTGGTGATCCGGTTGAAGCGCAGCAGGTCGCGCAGCATGCCCCAAAAGCGTGGGCTCCACAGGTTGCTGCGCTGGGCGAAGACGCTGCCCAGCGTGCTGCCGCTCCATTCCACATAGCGCTGGTCCGGGGTGCTGGCGGGTATCTGCGCCGAGAACGACATATCGGTCTTGGCCGTGGCCACGTCCAGCTCGACCAGTAGCTGGATCAGCTGCGGGTAGGTGCGTTCGTTGAAGACCAGAAAGCCGGTGTCGACACCGTGCGTGACCAGGCCAGCGGGGGTGGGCAGGGTCAGGTCAACGGTATGGGTGTGGCCGCCAAAGTAGCTACCAGCTTCGAACAGGGTGATGTCGGCCTGGCCGCGCAGCCGGTGCGCGACCGCCAACCCGGAAATGCCCGAGCCGACGATGGCCAGTTTCAGTGGCCCGCCCATCAGGCCGCCTGGCGAAGGAAAGTGGCTGCGAAGCACCCCGATGCGAACGAGGGAGTGAGGGAGGAGGAGAACCGCCCCGGGGTATCGTGCCTGCACACAGTGTGCGGACGGCTTCGCTGCCAGAAAAAGGTGTGTACCGCAGATGCAGCAACCCGGCTATGGAGCGGCGCTGGCCGCAATAAGTTCCCGGGCCATGCCACCGCGGAGGGGTAAAGGAATGTGAAGCGGGTAGATCGCATGGGGTGATAATATACCAATCAGTCACTTTGTGACTAACAAGTTTTATTTACCGCGCCCCCCGATGTTTTCACCATCCTGCAATGTCACCCTGAACGCCTAGAATGAAGCCAGTTATGAAGGATTGCCATGCTCTACCCTGAACTTTTTAAGCAACTCGAAGCCGTGCGTTGGAATATGGAAAAAGATGTTCCATGGGCTGACTTCGATCCGAGCCTGTTGACCGACGAACAGGCGCAGACCATCAAGATGAACGCCATCACCGAATGGGCGGCTTTGCCGGCCACCGAGATGTTCTTGCGCGACAACCAGGACGACAGCGATTTCTCCGCCTTCATGTCGGTCTGGTTCTTTGAAGAGCAAAAGCATTCGCTGGTGTTGATGGAGTACCTGCGCCGCTTCCGCCCCGATCTCGTGCCCACCGAAGAAGAGCTGCACGACATCCGCTTCGAGTTTGACCCTGCGCCCGCGCTGGAGACGCTGATGCTGCATTTCTGCGGCGAGATCCGTTTGAACCATTGGTACCGCCGGGCCAGCGAGTGGCATTCCGAGCCGGTGATCAAGAACATCTACACCAAGCTCAGCCAGGACGAAGCCCGCCACGGCGGCGCCTACCTGCGCTACATGAAGCGCGCCATCAACAACGTGGGCAACGAAGCCCGCACCGCCTTCACCAAGGTTGGCGTGCTGATGGCCAGCGCCCGCCGCACGGCCCAGGCGCTGCACCCGACCAATCTGCACGTGAACGAGAGCCTGTTCCCGCGCGACACCATCCAGAGCCGCCTGCCCGACCCAGCCTGGCTGGAGCACTGGCTGGACACGCAGATCAAGTTCGACGCGGTGTGGGAGGGCAAGGTGGTCGATCGCATCCTGCACAACCTGAGCCTGCTGATGGACCGCAGCTTCAAGACCGTGCAAGAGCTGAACCGCTACCGCAAAGAGATCAGCAAAGAGCTGGCCGACAGCGCGGCCGCCACGCCGCCCACGCCAGCGGCAACCTGAGCTAGATCAGCGCCAGCAGGCGCTCCAGCTGCACCTGCACCTTGACGTCGCGGTGCGGCACGTGTGCGATGATCTTGTGGATGGCGGTATTGGTTTCGCGCACGATCATTTCGCCGGTGGGCATGCCTTCGCGGTTGATGATCACCGCCACCCGCGGCGCGGTGGTATTGGCGCTGCGGCGGATCACCACGGCGATTTCGCCATTCGCCAGCCGCACATACACCCCCGGTGAGTACACGCCCACGGCCTTGATCAGCGCCGCGCCGGCTTCGTCCACATGCCGTTTCTCGTCGAAATAGCAGGCCTGCATCGCCGCATTGGGCGGCATCGACAGGCGCCCCGCGCGCGGCGACAGCCGGGCGATAAAGGTGTCGGCCCGCTGGATCAGCCGCGCCAACCGCAATGCCACGGTCTTGCCGCCCAGTGGTCCGGGCGAGCGGTCGTGGTGGTGGCGCACCGCCAGCAGCCAGTCTTCGTTGTCCACCCCCATGGCCACCAGCATGCTGAAGGCGCGCTGCGCATGCTGCTCGACCATCTCGATCTGCTTGGCGGTCAACGCCTGGTTCTGCAGGGTCAGCTCGTCCTGCATTGCCGTCATGGCGATGTTCATGGTCAGCGCGGCCTTGCCCAGGGTGGCGTCCAGGTCGGCCGGCCAGTTCAGCACCTCGCGCGCCGCCAGGCTGCACACCACATAGACCAGCATGGCGTGGGTAGCGCTGTACATCTGCATCTCGGTGGCCGACAAATGCATCAGCGCGCACAGCGTGGCGTCCGGGTGCTGCTCGACCAGCTGGTTCAGTTCGGTGTAGAGCTTGTCCAGCCGCTGTAGAAACTGCTCGTTCTGCGGGTCGCGCAGCAGGCCGTTGGCGCGGATCTGCAGGGCGGTCCAGTCGGGGATGGCCGAGACCTCGCGCGCATCGCCTTTGTCCAGGTCGGCGGCGGCCAGCTGCATGTCGGCGATATCGCCCAGCGTGGTATCCGAGCGCACCATCTCGTACAGCTTGCCCACGTAGGCGCGGTGGTTGTCGGCGGCATCCACGTCCACGCACAGGGTCATGCCGCGGGAGGTCCAGTAGCTGATCTCTTCGCGGTCGTTGATCACATACCCCTTGTGGGCGAGCAGCACTCCATGCTCGTTACGCAGGGCAAACGGAAGCGGTTGGCCCAGGCGCAGGGTGGAAACGTTGACAGCAATAAGGTTCATGGTCGTAAAGGTTATCAGTTCAGTATCGACATATCTACTGCTTGCTTGAGCCTGCTAGCATTTATGGATGACCGACACCCTTGCCCCACCCGCTTTTCTCGCCAAAATCTGCCACCGCGAGGATGCCGCCGCCCAGCTGGCCCGCCTGCCCCGCCCCTGGGTGTTCACCAACGGAGTGTTCGACATCCTCCACCGCGGCCACGCCACCTACCTGGCCCAGGCCCGCGCGCTGGGTGGCAGCCTGGTGGTGGCGCTGAACAGCGACGCCTCGGCGCGCCGCCTGGGCAAGGGCCCGGACCGGCCGCTGAACGCCGAGACCGACCGCGCCGTGCTGATGGCCGCGCTTGAATCGGTCAGCCTGGTCACCTGGTTCGACGAAGACACGCCGCTGGAGCTGATCACCGCACTGCGCCCCGACATCCTGGTCAAGGGCGGCGATTACGACATGCAAAAGCTGGCCGAGACCGCCGTGGTGCAGGCCTATGGCGGCACTGCGCTGGCGATTCCGTTTGTCGACGGCTATTCGACCACTGCCCTCGTGCGCAAGATCAAGCAACCGCATGGCGTTTAAAACCCTGCTGGGCCGCGCCTGGCAAGGGCTGCGCAAAGACCGCTTTCTGCAAATTCTGCTGCTGGCCCTGGCCGGCCTGAGCTTGTTCAGCCGCACTCCGCTGTCCAGCTACCCGGCCCTGGTCGATTGGCCCACCATTGCCGCCCTCACCGGCTTGCTGGCCCTGACCCAGGGCGTGGAAACCAGCGGCGCGCTGCACCGTCTGGGCCACTGGCTGGTCGGCTACATGACCAGCGAACGCGCGGCCGCGCTGTGCCTGGTGACGGCCGCGGCCGTGCTGTCCACCGTGCTGACCAACGACGTGGCGCTGTTCGTCGTCGTGCCGTTGACCCTGGGCATCTGCCGCATCACCCCGCTGCCGACCACCCGGCTGGTGGTGTTCGAGGCGCTGGCGGTGAATGCCGGTTCGGCGCTGACGCCCATCGGCAACCCGCAAAACCTGTTCCTCTGGCAGCTGTCGGGCACGTCCTTTGCCCAGTTCGTCTGGCACATGCTGCCGCTGGTGGCGGTGCTGATGCTGTTGCTGTGGGCGGTGACCGCGCTGGCCTTTTCCGGCCGGCCACTGCAGGCGACCGACCCCGATGCGGACCACCCGCTTGACCGGCGCCTGCTCGTGGTGTCGCTGCTGCTGTACCCGGTATTCCTGGTGCTGACCGACCTGCACTACGCGCCCTGGGCCTTGCTGGCCGTGCTGCTGTGCCTGGGCGCCATCCGCTGGCGCGTGCTCGCCCACATCGACTGGGGGCTGCTGCTGGTGTTCGTGCTGATGTTCATCGACCTGCGCCTGCTGGTCGGCCTGGATGCCGTGCAGCATGCGCTGGCCGGCTGGGGCCTGGCCCAGCCCCTGCACCTGTTCTGGGCCGGCATCGCTACCTCGCAAATCGTCAGCAACGTGCCCGCGGCGATTGCGCTGGCCGAGTTTTCCAAGGACTGGAAAGTGCTGGCCTACGCCGTCAACATCGGCGGCTTCGGCCTGATGGTGGGCTCGCTGGCTAACCTGATCGCCCTGCGCATGGCGCCCGACAAACGCGCCTGGATCAGCTTCCACGTGTGGTCCGTGCCGTTTCTGGTGGCCGGGGCGGCCGTGGGGTGGGTGTTGCTGTTTGCTATGTAAAGAATAGCTCCTAGCGCAGGTGGAATATGCGCCAACTAACGTTTTAATGGCGCTTCCACGTCGGAATACACCAGCACGCTGTCCGGCAGGCGCGCACCCTGGATCTCTATCGCCGCAACGGCTGCATCGAGTTCGGCGAGTTCCTGCGGCGTGAAGCGCAGGGCTGCTGCGCCGATGTTTTCAAGCAGGTGCGGCATTTGTGTCGTGCCCGGAATCGGCACGATCCATGGCTTTTTGGCCATCAGCCAAGCCAGAGCGATCTGGCCCGGTGTGGCGGCCTTTCTCGCGGCCCAGCGTTTGAGCAGCTCCACCAGCGCCAGGTTGCGCGGCAGGTTCTCCGGCGCGAAGCGGGATTCGATCCTGCGGATGTCGCCATCGGCAAACCGCGTCCTTGCGTCGATAGCGCCCGTCAGGAAACCTACGCCGAGCGGGCTCCAGGGCACGAAGCCGATGCCCAGTTCCTCGCACAGGGGGAGCACCCATTTCTCGGGGCCGCGCCAGAGCATCGAATACTCGTTCTGCACGGCGGCCACAGGCAATTCCGCGTGGGCCCGGCGCAACGTGTAGGGGCCCATCTCGCACAAGCCCCAATGCAGCACCTTGCCCTGGGCCTTGAGGTCTTTGATGGCGCCGGCGACGTCCTCGATGGGCACCTGGGGGTCCACGCGGTGCTGGTACAGCAGATCGATGCGGTCGGTGCGCAAACGCTTGAGCATGCCTTCGACGGCGAGCTGGATGTGGTCGGGCCGGCTGATGAGTCCTGGAAGCCGCTGGCCGGTCTGCAGGTCGATGTTCCAGCCGAACTTCGACGTGATGGCGACCTGGTTGCGGAACGGGGCGATGCCCTCGCCAAGGATGCGCTCGACCTCGTGCGGGCCGTAGGCCTCGGCGGCGTCGAAGAAGGTCACGCCGCTATCGAAGGCGCGCCGGATGATGTTGAGCATCTCGGGCCGGCTTGGCACCGTGGTCTGGTAGGTGCGGCTCATGTTCTGCACGCCCAGGCCGATGCTGGAGACCTGGAGCGTGCCGAGCTTTCTCAACCCCAGGGGGTTGGCCGTGGCAGACGTACTGGCGCCCATGGTTTGCGCCGCAGCGGGTGTGGCCATACCGGTGGCCAACGAGCTTGCCGCGAGAGTGCCGGCCGACAGCAGAAAGCCTCGGCGGTCGGATGCGGGATGGATGTTCTTCGCCATGGCGGACGTTCTCCTGTTGTGGGGTTGGTGTGCTGGTGCCGGGTGCGCGTCAGATGTCCAGCCGCCGCTCGCTCATCCACTTGACCCTGGCCGGATCGCGGTGCGAGAAAAAGCTGCTGGTGCCGGTCTCCAAGGTGGCGATGTCGGCCATGTCCGCAGCCGACAGCGCAAAGTCGAAGACGTCCAGGTTCTCGGCCATGCGCTCCTTGCGCACCGACTTCGCCAGGGCCACGATGCCGCGCTGCACCAGCCAGCGCAGTACCACCTGCCCGACCGATTTGCCGTGCTTGTTGCCGATGGCCGTCAGCTTTTCGTGGTGGAACAGGTTGTTGCGCCCTTCGGCGAACGGTGCCCAGGCTTCGGCCTGCACGCCGTTGTCGTGCATGAAGGCGGCGCTCTCCATTTGCTGGTGGAAAGGATTGACCTCCACCTGGTTCACGGCCGGCTTGATGTCGTTGAAGGCCATGATGTCCATCAAGCGGTCGGGGTGGAAATTGCTGACGCCGATGGCCCGGAGCTTTCCGGCGCGGTAGGCCTCTTCCATCGCACGCCACGATCCGTGGACGTCGGCATACGGCTGGTGGATCAGGTAGAGATCGAGGTAATCGACCTGCAGGCGGCGCAGTGTCTTGTTAATGGCCTCACGGGTGCGCTCGAAGCCCGTGTCCTGCACCCAGAGCTTGCTGGTCACGAAAAGCTCTTCACGGGCTACGCCGCTGGCACGCAGGCCTTTGCCGACCGCTTCCTCGTTCATGTACGACGCCGCGGTGTCGATCAGGCGGTAGCCGCATGCGATGGCGTCGGCCACGCTGCGCTGGCATTCCTGGGCGTCGGGAATCTGGAAGACACCGTAGCCGAGGATGGGCATCTGCACGCCGTTGTTGAGTGTTACGTGTTGCATGTGGGTTCCTTTACCAATGGTTTGGGCCGGTTGTTCACCGAGCGCGGCATCCAGGCCAGCGTGTAGTGCGTGAGAAAGACATACAGCCCGACGATGGAGATCCAGTGAACGAAGAATCCGGCTGTCGAGGCCTCGAAGTCCCAGCCGTCCAGGCGCATCTGCATGGCCAGCCTGCCGCCCACGCCCATGACAAAAGAGCTCTTCAAGCCATAGGCAGCGATCACCACGGCAAGCAGTCGCAGCGCGAACCTGCGAAGTGGGCCGGCTTGGCGCAACTTCAGTGCGCCGCGCACGGCCAGCATCACCCGCTTCCAGCGTACACCCAGATGCACCGCCACCAGCACCACCACCCAGTAGGCGGCCAGCGTATGGATCTGCCGTGCGGTGAACCCGCCACCCAGCTGCAGGAAGGCGAAGACGCTTTGGGAAATCGAAACGCTGGTCAGCACCAGTGCCGCCATGCCGGCCAGCAGCAACAGCGTCCAAGCCCGGTCGAACCCGCCGCGCGTCTGGCGCAGCGGCTGCGCGACCTGGCCCCACCAGCGCCGGTTGAACAGGTTATGCGCCAGCAGCAGCACGAACATCGCTGTTCCAATCCACTCGTGCACCGCGTTGCCCAACCCGTAGTAGGCCAATCCAGCCACCATCAGACCGGCGGCCACGCCATCCAGCACCAGCCGCAGCAGAAAAGACTTCTTCACCACGCCCGGCCCTTTACTTGAAGCGCTTCATGTCGCTCAGCGTATACAGATGCTGATCGTCTTCGCGGCCTTGGTGGCAAGACTGGCAGCGCGCACTGTTCTCGCTCAGATTGACGGTCTTGTCCGCCTTGAAGTGCTGGAACTGCCAGTCGCCGGTGCGCCGGGCTGGGGCAAATTCCGCGCCCCAGCCGTCTTTTTTCTCCATCACGAAATACCGGAAAACCTTGTTGTCGCGGTAGTCGACCAGCACCACATGCGTGCCGCTGGGAATCAGCTTGCCCAGCTTGATGGCGTCGATGGCTTCCTGGGTGGTCAGCAGGTGCTCGGTGACCTCACCACGCTTGACGGTCGTGTAGTGCACCAGCTGGTCGAGGTTGGTGGGGAAGGTCACCCGGTTCACTTCTGCACGGGCGGCGAGGGCCGAAAGCAGGAAGGCGACCAGCGCCACCGCCCCCGCCACGGGCAAGAAAAAGGAGCGGAAGGCGGAGCGAAATGGTGCGAAAGCCTGCGGTTCTGTGTGCATGCGGACAAGTCTAGACACGCACTCATTCGATGACTAGACTACTTAATTTGCATACTCTTTTAAGCCTCATTAAACAATGACCCGTTTCGATGACCTGGCCGCATTTGCCGCCGTCGTGCGCGTCGGCAGCTTTACCCGCGCCGCCGCGCAGATGGGGTTGTCACCTTCGGCGCTCAGCCAGACGGTAAAGGCGCTCGAGTCCCGGCTCGACATGAAGTTGCTCAACCGCACGACACGCAGCGTGTCCACCACCGAGGCCGGCGAGCGCCTGTACCAGGCCGTGGGCCCGCGCTTCGCCGACATTGAAGGCGAACTCCAGATTCTGAGCGAGTTGCGTGGCAAGCCCGCAGGCCAGGTGCGTATCACCGGCACCGAGAACGCCATCAGCACAGTGGTGTGGCCCAAGCTCGAGCCCTGGCTTCCGCGGTACCCGGAGATCCAGCTCGAGATCAGCAGCGACAACCGCTTTGTGGACATCGTTGCCGAGCGCTTCGACATCGGCGTGCGCCTGGGCAACGACGTGGCCAAAGACATGATTGCCGTGCGCATCGCTCCCGATATGCGCATGGTCGTGGTCGGCGCGCCAGCCTATTTCGCCAAGCGCCCGCCCCCCGCAAAACCGCAAGACTTGCAAGCCCACGACTGCATAGGCCGCCGCCTGCCGACGCACAGCGGCCTGCTGAGTTGGGAATTCCACGAGGGCGGCAAAAGTTTCAACATCAGCGTTTCAGGCCGACTGGCCTTCAACGCCAATCAATTGATCGTTGCGGCCGCATTGGGTGGCCACGGACTGGCCTGGGTTCGCCACGACCAGGTGGACCACCATCTCGCAGATGGCAGCCTGGTGTCGGTGCTGGACGCCTGGTCGTCCACTTACAGCGGTTATCACCTGTACTACGCCACGCGGCGCTCCTCGCCAGCGCTGGCGCTGGTGGTCGATGCGCTGCGGTACGAAACCGGCAGCCGGTAGAACAGATCCGGGCCAGTGCCAAGGACGCCGTCAGGCGCCGGGCACGAACACCATCGCGATGCTGACCCACACGCCGAAGCTGAAGTACGGCGTCAGCCACAGCGCATCGGCCTTCCAGGCCGCCCAGTTGCCGCTGGGTACACGGCGCTGCCAGGCGTCGCGCGCGCCCTGGTCCAGTCGCATATAGGCCAGCCCGTGGGTGCGGCCATGCTGGTAGCGGCGCCAGTACATGGGCACGTCCACGCACAGCACATAGGCCACGAAGGAGATCGAGCCCAGGATGCCGGCGATGGCCAATGCGTACACCCAGCCATTGCTGTCCAGCGCGACGGCGCCCAGCAGCACCGCCATCCACGAGAAGCCTGCCGCCCACAGCGAGGATTCAACCGCCTGGGTGATGTGGTTCAGCGTCAGCACGCTGTGCCAGCAAAAACCTTGCGCCACGATCATGAACACCGGTATCGCCCACGCGGCCATTTGCACCCACGGCAGGCCGGCATGCACGCCCAGCTGGTGCACCAGCAGCCCCAGCTGCAGCGCGAAGCAGATCTCGGCCACCGTGGCGGCGGAGCGGCCCAGGAAGATGCTGGACAGCCGCGTGTCCACCACCACCAGCCGCTCCAGGTCTACCCGCGGCAGCACCGAGCGGTAGGCGCACACCAGCACGTAGACGCCCGACAAGGCCAGCTGCAGCCCCGCGTGGATGCCGCTGCCTGGCCCGAATTGCAGCACCGCCAGCCACAGGCCCACATTCAGCACGGCAATCGCGCACAGCGCCCGCCACCAGGACAGAACTCCCATATCTGCTTCGATGGGTACTAGCGAAAAATTGTGGCGGCTTGATGACATGGTCGACAAGCGTAACCGGGAGGCGGTTGGGGAGGCAAGCGCCTTTACAGCAGGCTGAGGTACCTCGACATCGACTACGGGATCGATCAGCGCGAGAAGTCCGCCACGACTTTGCCGATGCGAGGGCCGGTGCGGTTGCGCTCAATGGCAGCAGGAATGTCGTCGAAACCCACGACTTCGCTGAGCTTGGAGAGCAGCGAGCCTTGGGCAATCTCCGCAGCGAGCCTCGCCAGCAGCGTCGTGTCCGCCTTGTTTACGAACCACAGTCCGCGACGGCCGGCGGGGGTGCGCGCCAGGATGTCGGGCGCTGCTGCGGTGACGATGGCGCCGTTCTTGGTCAACACGTCCCAAGAGCGGTCGAGCACTTCGCCGCCGACGTAGTCGAGCACCAGGTCGATGTCCTGCGCAACCGACTCGAAGCGTTGGCGGCGGTAGTCGATGACGTGGTCCGCGCCCAGGCTGCGGACGTAATCCAGGCTGGCGGTTGACGCCGTCGCGAAGACTTCGGCACCCGCCTGCTTGGCGTATTGCACGGCATAGCCGCCCAGCCCTCCGGCTGCACCGTGGACCAGGATGCGCTGGCCTGCGGCGATGGGCCCCGCCTGGTGCAGGCTCAGCCAGCCTGCGACAGCCGCCACAGGGATGCCGGCGGCCTGCACATCGTCCAGGCCCTCGGGCGTGTGCACCAGGTTCGCCTCGGCGACCGCTACGAAATCGGCATAGGCGCCAAGTTGGCCCAACGGACCCATGACGCGGTCGCCTACCTGAAAGCGCGAAGCCCCAGGCCCTACCGCCTCGACGGTGCCTGCCAGCTCAATCCCCAGCACGGCGGGGAGTTGCACGGGGAAAGCCTTCTGCACGAGGCCTTCGCGGAATTTCCAGTCGATGCCGTTCACGCCGGCCGCGCGAACGCGGACCAGCACCTGGCCGTCGCCAGCGGAGGGTTTGGCAATCTCGGCGACCTCGGCGGCGGAAGCACCGCCATAGGCGCGGACCAGTACGGCGCGTTGAGTGGTTGTCATGTGAAGTTTCTCCTGTTCAGGCCGCCACGGCGACCAGGCTCGGGTAGTCGGTGTAGCCCTTGGCGTCACCGCCGTAGTAGGTGGCGTGGTCCGGTGGGTTCATCGGTGCGTTGGTCTTCAGGCGTTCCACAAAGTCGGGGTTGGCCAGCACCATTTGTCCGTAGGCTTCCAGCTCGGCCAGACCCGACGCCAGGTCGGTGCCGATCTGTTCGCGTGCGCGCCCCGGGCGGTTCACGATGAGCGTGCCGCTCCAGAGCTTGCGGATGTCAGCCACCAAGGCCTCGTCACCCACATGCATCACATGCACATAGGCCAGGCCCAACTTGGAGAGTTCAGTGATCACATGGCGGTACAGAGCTGGCGCCTCGGAACCTTCATCGATGCCCCCGAGCTTGGCGCCGGGAGAAAAGCGGATGGCGGTCCGGTCCGCGCCGATTTCTTCGGAAATAGCCGTGGCCACCTCGATCGCGAAGCGGGCGCGGTTCTCGACCGAGCCACCATATAAATCGGTGCGGGTGTTGGCGCTGGGGGCGAAGAACTGCTGGATCAGATAGGCATTCGCGCCGTGGATCTCGACCCCGTCTGCACCTGCTTCGATCGCCCGACGCGCGGCCAGGCGGAAGTCCGCCACGGTCTGGCGGATCTCTTCGGTGGTCAGCGCGCGTGGCTCGGGGATGGGCTGCATGCCCGTCATGGTGAACATCGGCGCGCCGGGAGCGATGGCCGAGGGCGCTACGGCCTGCCGGTGGTGCGGTGTGTTGTCGGGGTGGGACATGCGCCCCGCGTGCATGAGCTGGATGAACAGGCGTGAGCCCTTGTTATGCACGGCCTGCGTGATGGCCTTCCAGCCAGCGACCTGGGCATCGGTGTAGATGCCCGGGGTGCACAGATAGCCTTGCCCGTCGTCGGAAGGCTGCGTGCCCTCGGAGACGATCAGGCCGACGCTGGCGCGCTGCGCGTAGTAGGTGACGGCCAGGGCCTTGGGCGTGCCGTCGAATTCGGCGCGCGAGCGGGTCATCGGTGCCATCACGAGGCGGTTAGAGAGGGTGTAGCGGCCGACTTTGACGGGGTTGAAGAGTGGGGTCATGAGGATCTCCTGAAGGGGGTGAATGCCTCAGACGGACTGAGGTACTTGAACGCGTGCCACGAGGGCTTGCGATTCGGAAACAAAGGCTTTCTTGGATACGAGGCCGCATCTTCGATTAACCCACCAATAAGATAAAGATGGTTTAATGAGAATGATTGATCCATAGATGGCACTATCAAGATGGAATATCTGAACGACATGGCTCTGTTCGTGGAGGTCGTGAAGGCCAAAAGCTTTCGCGCAGCCGGCGACGCGACGGGGGTGCCCAACTCGACCTTGTCGCGCCGAATAGGGGCACTGGAAAAGTCGATAGGCCTGCGCCTGCTGCATCGCACGACCCGCAGGATCGAGCTGACCGAGGCGGGGCAGATCTACTACGATCGTTGCCGGCGTATCGTCGAAGAGGCGCGGCTCGCGCATGAGCAATTGGGCGAGATGCTGGCCCAGCCCAGTGGTGTGCTGCGTGCCTCGTTACCCGTGGACTTCGCAACCATTTACCTGGCGCCGCTGATCGCGGAGTTCGCCCGCCGCTATCCGGGCATCACCTTCGATTTGGATCTCACCCCGCGCAGGGTGGACCTGGTGGCCGAGCCCTTTGACGTCGCCATCCGCATGGGCGATCAACCAAGTTCCACGCTGATCGCGCGCCAACTTGCACGCATCACGCCCTACCTGTATGCCTCGCCCAGCTATCTGAAGATGGCAGGCGAGCCCACCGAGCCCGCCGAACTGCGGCACCACGAGTGCCTTGGCTTCTCGAAGTTTGGACCGTGGGTACTGCACAAGGACGATGCAATGGCCGAGGTAGATATCGGCCGGCGCTTTACGGTCAACAGCGTTGGCATGTACCGCAGCCTCGCAGTCCTTGACCAAGGGATCGCCCTGCTGGCCGAGGGAGTCGTCGCGGACGATGTGGCCGAGGGGCGCTTGCGTCGCGTCCTGCCTGGCTGGCATGGAAGCCCCATACCGGTGTACGCCTTGACCGAAACTCGGCTGTTGCCAGCCAAGACTCTGCGCTTCATCGAGTTCTTGCAGGAGCGACTGATCGCTCCATAAGGCGGACGCATCTCCGCCTGGGCTGGTGTACCGCTAAGTTGGCAATTGCAACGTCTCCCATTGGTGTAGCAACGCGACCTGTCGGCGGAGTTGGTCGGTCGGTATTGTTTGGGAACCCCAGACCGGAACGCGTCCTGCGTACTCTCCCAGCAACCAGAATTGCCGTACCGCCATAAAGCGTGCGATGGCGGCAAGGTCGGCATCTGCGACCGGGCGTTTATCTCGGTAGGCGGAGATGTAATGCTTCCACCGCATTTCCACTTTATCGGAAGCCTTGCCGTCCGGTACGCGCGGATATAGGTTCCATGGGTAGACCGCCAGCTCATACGCCAGATAGCCTGGGCCTGCCTCGTCGAAATCGAAAAATACGGCTTGGCGTTGTCCTTCGGTGTTGGTCATGACGAAATTGTTCTGACCGTGTGCGTCGCCGTGGCACAGCACGCGGCTCAGTTCGCCCAGGGCGCGTATTTCATCGTGTAGCCGCAAGCCCAGCTTCTCGAATTGCGGGCGCAATTCGCCAGTCATGGACGGTGCGCGAAGCAGGCCCTCCAGCGGCCTCAGGAGAAGGTAGTCCAAGTCAAGCACATAGGCGCTCGCGGGCCCCTGGTAGCTTTCGCCCCCTTGGTGCAAGGCAGCCAATCCGTGCGCAAAGGCCTGGATGTCAGCTGCTGATTCACCCGTGAACTCGCCGTCCAGATATTCGAAGAGCATCAACGTTCGGGCGCCTTCCGGCAGCGGCACCTGTATGGCGACCTCGCCGGCCGCCGTTGTCACGCAACGAGAAACCTGGCAACCGACGCGGGCCCAATGCTCCAGTGCCGCAGCTTCGAACGACACGTTCGGGCCACCCCGTGGTCGTTCGGCAGAGATTCTTGCCACAACGCGCCGCCCGTTGGCAAAGCCCAGTCGATAGACCTGGTTGAAGCTTCGCCGCAGGAATTCACTTTCGACTACCTCGCCGAGCCTATAGCGAGCCTGGACAAGGGCGGCGATGCTGCTTGCTGTTGGCGTTGATTGCGCGATTTCCAGTTGCATACTGCCCCGCAAGAAAAAGGACGCGATTATGGCGGGGCGACGCATCAGGCTCGAACGGCTGCTTCTGGCCGATACGCAAACCTAGCGCAGATGCCCCGGCACCCGTTTCTCCAACAGCGCAACCAGCTCTGGCTGCATGAACTGGTAGTTGTCCGGTATGTCCAGACACACCACCTTCTTTCCGGCTAGGTGCCGCTTGAACCGCTGGGCCAGTTGCGTACGGTGCCGCTTTTCCATGACGCAGATGATGTCGGCCCACTCGATCTGGTCCGCGCTCAGCGGGCAGTCTGCGTCGGGCGCCAGACCGGCGGAATCCGTTTCTATACCGGGTGCGGCGGAGAAGACCTGCTCGGCGGTGGGGCTGCGCAATCTGTTGCGGCTGCAGATGAAGAGTACGCGTGGCATGGCGGGAGCTATATCCAGGGTTTAAACAAAAAGAGCTGCCAGCGCAGATGGTACCTGCGCTGGCAGCTCTTTTTGCTATAGCAACTGGGTTTGCGGTGCTGGCTACGGTGTTCTGACTTTGCTACCCCTATTGCGGCACAAGCCCCGAAGCCTTCACCAGTTCGGCATGCAGCGCGATCTCCTGGGCGATGGTTTGCTGGAATTGCTCGGGGGTGGTGGGTGCCTGGTCCATGCCGATCTCGTAGAGTTGTTTCTTCACGTCCTCGCTTTGCAGGATGGCGTGCACCTGGCGGTTCAGCTGGTCCACGAGGGGGCGGGGCGTGCCCGCCGGAGCCAGTAGGCCTATCCAGGTCTGCATGACCATGTTCGGGATGCCTGCTTCGCGCATCGTGGGCACGTCGGCGATCAGCGCCGAGCGCTTGTCGCTCATCAGCGCCAGCGCCGTCAGCTTGCCGGACTTGAGGTAGGGCAGCGCCTCTGGCAGGGGCGCGAACAGCAGGTCCACGTTGCCACCCAGCAGGTCGGTGATGGCCAGTGCGCCCCCTTTGTAGGGTATGTGGGTCATGCGCACCTGTGCCCGCGTTTCGAACATCAACGCGGCCAGGTGTTGCGGGCTGCCGTCGCCCGAGCTGGCGTAGTTCAGACCACCGGGCTTGGCCTTGGCTGCGGCGAGAAGCGCCCCAGCGCTGGGGAACTTCTGCTTGTCATTGACCACCAGCACCATGGACTGGTTGGCCAGCTTGGTGATGGGTGCGAAATCCGTCTGCGGGTCGTAAGGCAGCTCTTTGAAGATGCTCTTGTTGGTGGTCAGGAACGAGGCGGGTGAAGCCATCAGCGTGTAGCCGTCCGGCGCGGCCTTGGCCACCACCGGCAGGCCGATGCGGCCGGAGGCTCCGGCCCGGTTGTCCACCACGAAGGGCTGGCCGGTGACAGCGGCCAGCTTCTGGCCGATCAGGCGCGCAATGATGTCCACTCCGCCGCCGGCAGGCAGCGCTACCAGCAGTTTCACCGGGTGGTCGGGATAGCTGCCCTGGGCGCTGGCGGGCATGGCCGCGGCCAGCAGGCCCAGCGCGCACGCCAGGAGGGAAATTTTGCGTCGAGTGTGCATGGATAACTCCGGTGGGTAGGTCAAGAAGGAATGGATTCGCCGTGGCAGGCAACATGGGAAACATCAGGCACCAGGTGGTCCAGCCGCAGGCGGGTGATGGCGGCGATTTCGCCGAGTGTGGTGACCAGCTCGGTGGTGCGGTCGTGCGCCAGGCGCTGCTCGAAGGCTTGCAGGGCCGATTCCCGCGTGTGGCGGCGGATGCACAGGATGAACGGGAAGCCGAAGCGCGCCCGGTAGGCCCGGTTGAGCGCGCTCCAGCGCTCGGCATCAACGGTGTCCAGCCGCGCCAGCGAAAGCGTGCCCTGCTCTGCAATCGACGCGTCGGTCATCAAACCCCGGCGAGCGTCGTCACCGGCCAGCTCCGGGTGTCCGGCATAGAAGGCGACGCGTGCGGGCTCGTCCAGAGCGGCCACCACATCCACCATTGCCGCGTGCAAGGCATCGACTGTCGCAAAAGGGCGCTGGTCGATGACGCCGTGTGCCACCCAGGGCGCATGCTCCCAGATGTCGGCCAGGGTGGCGCAAAAGACTTCGGGCGCGCAGGTGTTGAGGTGTTGCAGGGTAGATCGTGTGGTCATGAAACGGATCTTAGGGAGGCAAATCATTGCCGTCCATCACCATTTTTGCAGTGCTGCATACGCATAATTAGTACACTCTGCCTGCACTTCTCCTGACCCATCCATGCGCCATTCCCTCGTTCCCGCCGCACTGCGCTACGCCGACCAGGTCGCGCGCTCGGGCTCCATCCAGAAGGCCGCGCGCGAACTCCACGTGGCGGCTTCGGCCATCAACCGGCAGATCCTGCAGCTGGAGGAAGAGCTCGGCGTGCCCTTGTTCGAGCGGCTGCCGCGCGGCATGCGTTTGACGGCCTCGGGCGACGCACTCATCACGCTGGCGCGCCACTGGCTGCAGGACGAGCGTGGGGTGGTCGCCGAGATCCGGCGCCTGCAGGGCGTGCACCAGGGCCATGTGTCGCTGGTGGCCATGGACAGCCATGCCACCAGCGTCATGCCGGCCCTGGTGCGGGATCTGGGTGCGCAGCATCCGCTGGTCAGCCTGTCCATCGCGCTGGCCACCCCTGACGATGCCGAGGCTGCACTGCTGACCGGCCAGGCCGACCTGGCCGCCATCTTCAACCTGAAACCGCGCCGGGAACTGCTGGTGCTCTGGAAGAGCGCGCTGCCGCTGGGCTGCGTGGTGGCACCCGGCCACCCGCTGGCGCAGCGCGAGACGGTGAGTTTCCAGGAGGCCATGGCCCACCCGGTTGCGCTGCAGAGCAAGGCGCTGACGATACGGCGTTATCTCGAGGCGCAATACAGCTGGCTGTTCAAGGAACCGCGCCGCTATACCGAGACCAACTCGCTGCAGCTGGTCAAGCAGTTGGCGCTGGGCGGCAACCATGTGGTGTTCACGTCCGAGCTGGACGTGGCGTCGGAGCTGGCCACCGGACAGCTGGTCTTCATCCCCATCCGGGACCGGGGGGCCGAACCCCAGGAGATCAGCGTGGCCGTGGATGCCACCAAGCCGCCCGGCCCGATCGTGAAGCTGGTGTCCGAGCGGCTCATCCAAGCGCTGCAGGACTGCCTTGCAGCGGCACGTGCACAAGGCGCGCGCGCAGTCATGGCAGAAGCTGTATCCAAGGCTTAGACAAAAAAGGCTGCTAGCGTATATTCCATCAGCGCTAGCAGCTCTTATTACGATAGCGCTTTGGTCTGCGATTCCGGCAACAACTGCGCGGGTGCTGGGGTCGGTTTCCCCCGCAGCTTTGCACCCATGCGCCGGAACCAGTGCTCCAGGTCGTCGATATAGGTAAACACCGCCGGCACCACCAGCAAACTCAGCACCGTGGAGGTGATCAAACCGCCAATCACCGCCACCGACATAGGGCTGCGGAAGCTGCTGTCGGCCGCGCCCCAGCCCAGCGCAATCGGCAGCATGCCGGCGCCCATGGCCAAGGTGGTCATGACGATGGGGCGGGCGCGCTTGTGGCAGGCGTCTAGCAGGGCTTCGACCCGGGTCATGCCGTGGTCGCGGCGCGCCACGATGGCGTATTCGACCAGCAGGATGGAGTTCTTGGTGGCGATGCCCATCAGCATGATCAGGCCGATCAGCGAGGGCATGGAGAAGCTCTTTTGCGCGATCAGCAGGCCGACGAAGGCGCCGCCCAGCGACAGCGGCAGCGCGCACAGGATGGTGACAGGGTGCAGGAAGTCCTTGAACAGCAGCACCAGCACGATGTAGATGCACAGCACGCCGGTCAGCATGGCCAGGCCGAAGCTGGCGAACAGCTCGCCCATTACCTCGGCATCGCCGATTTCCACCACCTTCACGCCGGGCGGCAGCTGCTGGATGGCGGGCAGCTTTTGCACCAGGGCGGTCACGTCGCCCAGCGGCAGGCCGGACAGCTCGATTTCGAAGTTCACGTTGCGCGATCGGTCGTAGCGGCTGATCACGGCTGGGCCGCCATTGGTCTCCAGAGTCGCCACCTGGCCCAGCATCACCGGGCCCTTGCTGCCGGGTACGGCCAGGCGCTCCAGCACGCCCAGGTCCTTGCGCGCGCTGTCGTCGAGCTTGACCACGATGGGCACCTGGCGCTGCGACAGGTTGAGCTTGGGCAGCGACACATCGAAGTCGCCCACGGTGGCGATGCGCAGGGTTTCGCCGATGGCGTTGCTGGTCACGCCCAGGTCGGCGGCCTTGGCGAAGTCGGGCCGCACCGCGATCTCCGGGCGGATCAGGCTGGCGGTAGACGCCACGCTGCCCAGGCCGGGGATGGTGCGCAAATCCTTCTCTACCGCCAGCGCGGCGGCCTGCAGGGCCACCGGGTCTTCGCCGGTCAGCACCAGGATGTATTTCTCGCCCGAGCCACCCAGGCCGACCTTGCTGCGCACGCCAGGCAGGGCTTCGAGCGCGGCGCGGATATTGTTTTCAATGCCCTGCTTGCGCGGCCGTTCGCCGCGGTCGCTGAGCAGAATCGTCAGCGTGGCCTTGCGCGCCTCGGATGCGCCGGCCGGGGCAAACGGGTCGCCGCCTGCACTGCCGCCGCCGATGGTGGTGTAGATGCTCTTCACATGCTCCACCTTGGCGATCAGGCTGCGCGCCTGCTCGGCCGACACGCTGGTCTGGGCCAGCGTAGAGCCGGGCGGCAGTTCGATGTAGACCTGGGTTTGCGAGTTGTCGTCTGGCGGGATGAAGCCGGTGGGCAGCAGCGGAATCAGCGCGATCGAGCCGAAGAAGAACAGTGTGGCGCCCACCATGGTCAGCACCCGGTGCTTCAGGCACCAGGTGGCCCAGCGCATGTAGATGCGCATCCAGCCGGCTTCCTTCTCGGCGCCGACCAGGGGCTTGAGGATGTAGGCCGCCATCATCGGCGTCAGCACCCGCGCCACGATCAGCGATGCCACCACCGCCAGCGCCGCGGTCCAGCCGAACTGCTTGAAGAACTTGCCGGCAATCCCGCTCATGAAGGCGGTCGGCAAAAACACCGCCACCAGGGTGAAGGTGGTGGCAATCACCGCCAGGCCGATCTCGTCTGCCGCCTCCATCGCCGCCTGGTAGGGCGTCTTGCCCATGCGCAAGTGGCGCACGATGTTTTCCACCTCGACGATGGCGTCGTCGACCAGAATCCCGACCACCAGCGACAGCGCCAGCAAGGTGATCACGTTGACCGAAAAGCCCAGCCAATACATGCCGATGAAGGCCGGAATCACCGACAGCGGCAGTGCCACCGCTGACACAAAAGTCGCGCGCCAATCGCGCAGGAACAGCCACACCACCACCACTGCCAGGATCGCGCCCTCGTACAGCAGGTGCATGGAACCGGTGTATTCCTCTTCCACCGGCGCCACGAAGTTGAAGGACTCGGTGAGCTCCATGTCGGGGTATTGCAGCTTCATCTCGGCCAGCGCTTTTTGCACCGCCGTGCCCACCGCCACTTCGCTTTCGCCGCGGCTGCGGGAGACCTCGAAGCCGACCACCGGCTGGCCGTTCAGCAGGGCTGCGGAGCGCTGCTCGGCGGTGGTGTCGCTGACCGTTGCCACCTGGTCCAGCCGGATGCGCCGGCCGTCGCTCAGCGCCAGTTGCAGCTGGCCTAGCTCTTGGGCGGTTTGCACCGTGGCCAGGGTGCGCACCGGTTGTTCGCCGCTGCCTATGTCGGTGCGGCCACCGGCGCTGTCCAGCTGCACCTGGCGCAGCTGGCGGGAGATGTCGGCAGCGGTCGCGCCCAGGGCCTGCAGTTTCAGCGGGTCCAGCGCCACCTGTACTTCGCGCGTCACGCCGCCGACGCGGGTCACCGCGCCCACGCCGCGCACTGCCAGCAGCTTGCGCGTCACGTCGTTGTCGACAAACCAGGACAGGGCTTCGATGTCCAGCTTGGCGGACCGGATGGTGAAGGCCAGCACCGGCTGGGCCGCCATGTCCATCTTGTTGACGATGGGGTCGCGCACGTCCGCCGGCAGGTCGCTGCGGACCCGGGCCACGGCGGAGCGCACATCGTCCACCGCTTCCTGCACGGCTTTTTCAAGCCGGAACTCGGCCGTCACCGTGACGCTGCCGTCCTGCACCGAGGTGTAGATGTGCTTCAGGCCTTGCACCGTGGCAATCGAGTTCTCCAGCTTGCGCGCGACCTCGGTTTCCAGCTGGGCCGGCGCCGCGCCGGGCAGGCTGGCGGTGACGATGACCGTGGGCAGGTCGATGTCGGGGAAGTTCTGCACCTTCATGGCGTTGAAGGACAGCAGACCGGCAAAGGTCAGCAGCACAAACAGCATGACGGCCGGTATCGGGTTCTTGATGGACCAGGCGGAGACATTCATCTGGATGCTCCTTATTTACTAGCTGCTTGCGCAGGCTTTACCTGCGCTGGAGCCGTATTTGGCTTGGAAGCTTCAACAACCCGCACCAGATCGCCGTCGTTCAGGAAGCCCGCGCCGCTGGCCACCAGCAGCGCATTCGCGTCCAGCCCGCTGGTGATCTCCAGCCGGTCGCCGATCTGCCGCCCGGTCTGCACCTTGACCCGGGCCACGCGCTTGTCGGCGCCCACGCGGTAGACGTAGCTGAAGGCGTCGCGCACCACCACGGCGGTTTGCGGTACGGTCAGCGCGGCGCTCTGGCCCAACTCAAACGCGCCCTTGGCGAACATGCCGGGTTTCAGCAGATTGCTTTGCAGGTCCACATACACCAGGCCCATGCGGGTTTGCGGGTCGACTGTGGGCGCCACCATGCGCACCTTGCCTTTGACCGGCGTGCCGTTGGCGGTGTTGACCAGGGCTTGGGTGCCGACCTTGATGCGCTCCAGCTCGGCGGCGGTGACTTCGGCGCGCCATTCCAGTCGGCCCTGCCGCACCATGCGGAACAGCTCGGTGCCGCTGGCCAGCACCGCGCCCACGGTGGCGCTGCGGGCGCTGATGGTGCCGCTGTCGGGCGCCAGCACCTGGGTGTGCTTCAGGCGCTGCTGCTGCACTACCAGCGTGGCCTTGGCGGCCTCGACGCGGGCCTTGGCCACCTGTTCGGTGGTCAGGTACTGGTTGATCTGCTGCTCGCTCAAGGCGCCGGTGGTTTGCAGGGTGCGGGCGCGGCTGGCGTTGCCGGCGGCGTCCAGCGCATTGGCTTCGGCTTCCAGCAGATTGGCCTTGGCCTGGGCCACGTCGGCCTGCACGCTGTCGGCTGCAAAGGTGGCCAGCACCTGGCCGGCGCGCACCACGTCGCCCACATTGGCGCGCACTTCCAGCAGGCGCAGGCCATTGGCCTCGCTGCCGATGCTGGCCTCTTGCCAGGCGGCGACATTGCCGTTGGCGCTGAGCTGCACCGTCCACGGGCTTTGCTGCGGCTGCACGGTGGTGACGGTCAGCGCCGCCTTGGGCTGGGCGGCCTTGTCTTCGCCGGCTGCCTGCGTATATGTGGCAAACAGGCCGCCAGCGCAGGTGATGATTGCTAGAGCAGCTGCGAAAACAATAGCGTTGGGTTTGAAGGCGATGGGTGTCATGCGGAGTGTCCGTTAAATGTTTAGGGCAGGCTGGCGGTGCTGTCGGCGGGGCTGGTCCAGCCACCGCCGACGGCGCGGTACAGCGCCACCCAGGCCAGCAGGCGTTCGCGCTGCAGGGCAATCACATTGGTGTCGGCGGCCAGGGCGGTGCGGCGCGCGTCTTCCAGCTCGGGCAGGCTGGCCACGCCGGCCTGGTAGCGCGCCTGGGTGGCGGCAAACGAGGCCTGGTAGCCCTCGGCGGCGACCTGGGTGTCGGCCGCGCGGTCGGCGCTGCTGCGCAGGTTCACCAGGGCTTCCTCCACCTCGCGCACCGCCTGCCGCACCTTGCCGCGGTACACGGCCACGGCCTCGGTGTAGCGGGCCTGGGCGGCGTCCACATTGGCGCTGCGCTGGCCGCCGTCGAACAGCGGCAGCGACAACGCCAGCGGCCCAATCGACCAGGTGTTGAAGTTGTCGCTGACCCCGGCCGAGCGCACCTGCATGCCGCCGATGGCGCCGCTCAGGGTCAGCCGCGGGTAGCGCTGGCCCTGGGCGTTGCCCACGTCGAAGCTGGCGGCCGCCACATCGCGCTCGGCGCTGAAGATGTCGGGCCGCTGGGCCAGCGCCTGGGCGGGGATAGATGCTATGGAAAACAGAGCTATCTGCTCAGGTGGTATGGGCGCTGCAGCCAGTTTTTGTGCCAAATCGGCCTCGGGCAAGCCGGTCAGCGCGACCATGGCCTTCAGGTAGATGTCGCACTGGGTGAGCTGCTGCACCAGGCGGTTCTTGGCCTCGGCGGCGCTGGCGCGGGCCAGGGCGTCCACCGCCGGCGCGGTAAAGCCGGCGCGGGTGCTCAGGCCAGACAGGCGGGCGGTCTCCTGGCGCGACTGCGCGTCTTCGCCGGCCAGGCCGCGCAGCAGCGCGCAGGCGCGCACCGTCACGTACTGGCTGGCCACTTCGGCCGCCACCGCCACCCGGGCGTCATGCCACTGGGCTTGGGCGCCCTGCTGGCGGGCCTGGGCGGCGTTCAGCGCCGCGCGGTTGCTGCCGAACAGGTCGATCTCCCAGGCCGCCTGCAGCCCGGCTTGCGCGGTGGTGGCGATGGGCACATTGGGTTGCGACACGCCGCGGCTGGCGCTGGCGCTCGCATCCAGGCTGGGCAGCAGCGCGGCGCCTGCGCCTACCGCCGTGGCGCGGGCCTGGCCGATGCGCGACGCAGCCGAGGCCACCGAGGGGCTGACGCTCTGGGCTGCTTCTATCAACTGCACCAGCAGCGGGTCGTCCAACCGCTGCCACCAACTGGCCAGGTCGCCCAGCTGGCCCTGGTGCGGTAACGGGGCCTGCCACTGCGCGGGCGCCTGGGCCGGTGCGCTGGTCGGCGGCGCGGTGCTGGCGCAGGCGGACAGCCAGACGGCCGTGCCCACCAGGGTCCATCGGAGGTGTTTCATACGGATTTTTCCTTGCGCTTGCGCGGCGCTGCGGTGGCAGGGCTGCGGGGAGAGATCTCGGCACCGACCATGGCCAGCGCGTATTCGACCAGGGGGCAATTAGTGGGTTGGAGTGTACGGGTGTGCAATGCGCGTTGGGGCCGTGCTGCAGGGCCGGAGTTGGGGGTTATCGTAATGGCCTGCCGCCTTTGCCTGGTGGCAACGATCGGCGCTTTTCCCCCATTCGGGGGACGCTGGAACCAGTGCGCTATGGTGCCGGCGTTGGCGCCGCAGATCTGCGCAACTGCGTATCCATTTGTGTCGTTTTATGTCAGCCGCTTTGCTGCGCGGGTAGGTCAGGGTAGCGGCGGTGGCATACGCGGTTGCGCCCGCTGCGCTTGGCGCTGTACAGCGCTTCGTCGGCCTGCAGCAGCAGCGCGCTGGCCTCGCCGCGGTGGTCCGAGCCCCAGGTGGCGATGCCGATGCTGGCGGTAACCAGCGGGTCGGTCGGCGAGTGGTCGTGGGCGATGGCCAGGCCGTGCAGCGCCAGGCGTAGCTTGTCGGCCAGGGCGATGGCGCCGGCGGCATCGGTCTCGGGCAGCAGCAGGGCGAACTCCTCGCCGCCGATGCGCGCAGGCAAATCCTGCTGGCGGCAGAACTGCTGCAGCAAGCGGCCGATCTTTTGCAGCGCGATATCGCCCATGGGGTGGCCGTAGAGGTCGTTGTAGCGCTTGAAATGGTCGACATCCAGCAGCAGCAAGGACAGCGGCGCAGGGCGCCGCGCCAGGCGCACGAATTCGTAGGCCAGGCGCTCGTCAAACTGCCGGCGGTTGGCAATGCCGGTCAGCGCATCGGTGCTGGACAGGGTTTCCAGCGCCTCCACCTGCTCGCTGAGCACTTTCAGCAGCGCATTCACGCCCTGGGTCAGCGCGCCGATTTCATCCGGCCGGTCGTAGGCCAGCACGCTGTCCCAGCGCCGCGAAGCGGTCAGGGACGCCAGATCGGCATGCAGCCGGCGGATCGGCCGCACCAGCCACAGATGGACGGTCAGCAGCAGCACCAGGCCCGTCGCCAAGGCCACCACGGCCAGCTGCACGGCCACATCGCTGACGATGTGCTGGGCCTGTGCCGCCAGGTTCCGCTCCAGCCGCATGCGCACCCAGGCCAGGGGCCGGGCTTCCAGGTCCTGCAGCTGGTAGCGCAGCGTGATGCTGCTGGCGTCGTACTGCGCGGTCAGGCTGCGGTTGGCGAAATGCAGAAACTTCGGCAGCTCCCAGGTCAGCAGCGCGGGTGCGGCGGCCGCTGGTGGGCCGGTGTGGGGCTCGATGGAGAAGGCGGCACCGGCGTTCTGGGCGATGGCGGCCAGGGCACTGTCGTTCAGCTCGCGGGCCATCACCACCATGCCGACCGACGCACCCCGGCCATCGCTGTGGACGATGGGCGTCCAGCAGACGGACGCCAGCACTTTTTGCATGAAGGTGAGCCCGCACTGGGTGGATTGGGCGGGTACCGGCTTGCCGACCCAGCGGCGTTGCAGCGGCTCCAGGAGATCTTCCTGGCGCGGCATCAGGCCGTTGCCCAGTGCGCGGGCGCCAAAGCCGGCGGCCCGGCCCTTTCGGTCGATGAACAGAACGGCGTTCAGGTTCGATGTCGACATGGCGGGAGGGCCGATATTGCTGCTTTCAAACGCCTTGTTCGGGCGCAGCATGTGGCGGTACAGCTCGTCCCAGTAGGCCCAGTCGCGGTTCAGCACGCTCAGGCCGGACAGCTGTTCGTCGAAGCCGCTCAGCAGGCGTTTGGCGCTGTCTTGCGCGAAGCGCTTTTCGATGCTGTCGAAGGCTGGCAACAGGCTGTTTTTCATGACCAACAGCCCCAGACCGCCCATCAAACTAAATACCAGGGTGAACATGACCACGATCCGGGGGCCTATCCCCAGGGTCGCACGCGGGCCTTGCCTTAGCTGGCCCATGGCGGGAACGTAAGGGCAGTCATAGCGGTACAGCTTAGCGCCGGAACCGCGCAGCGGCAATGCGGGTAAAAATCCGCTGCCGCCGCCCACAACCCCCTAGTGGAAAACCGCCTTCCACAGCGCCAGTACGGCGTCGCGTTCCGCTTGCAGCAAGGGCGGCACGACCTGGGTGGGGGCCTCGTTCAGGCGCGCCTGGTGCTGTACCTTGCGCAGCGCACGGTAGGCTTTGGCGGCTGCTTCGCCCACGCCGGCCGGCAGCAGGCCGCAGAGCTCGGCGCGCTGCAGCAGTGCGATATTGCCCACGTTGTCTTGCAGCGCCGGGTGCTGTGCGGCATGGGCCAGCACCAGGAACTGCACCGCGAACTCGGCATCCACCATGGCGCCGTTGCTGTGCTTGACGTCGAAGTGGCCGCCGCGCACCGGGTGGGCGGAGCGGACCTTGTCGCGCATGGCGACGATCTCGGCCTTCAGGGCGGCGTGGTCGCGCGGCGCGGTGATCACGTTCTCGCGGATCGCATCAAAGCGCTGGTGCAGGTCGTTCGGCCCGAGCACGCAGCGGGCCCGGGTCATGGCCTGGTGTTCCCAGGTCCAGGCGACGTTGCTGCCGCGGCCTTCCTGGTAGCTGGCGTAGGCGTTCAAGGTGGTGACCAGCAGGCCCGAGTTGCCGTTCGGCCGCAGCGCGGTGTCGATCTCGAACAGGTCGCCTTCGGCGGTCTTGACGCTCAGCCAGTTGATCAGCTTGCGCACCAGGTTGGCATAGGCTTCGGGCGCGCGGTCGTCTTCGTCCTCGTAGACGAAGACGATGTCCAGGTCACTGCCGTAGCCGAGCTCTTTGCCGCCCAGCTTGCCGTAGCCGATGACGGCAAAGCGCGGTTCGTCCAGGTGGTGGTTCTTCAGGCGCTGCCAGCACCAGCGGGCGGTGACGCGCAGCACCACTTCGGCCAGGGCGCTCAAGTCGTCGGCCACCTGCTCGACGCTGATACGGCCTTCGACGTCGCGCGCCAGGGTGCGGAACAGCTCGGCATGGTGGGCGCGGCGCAGCAGATTCAGCAGGGTTTCGTCGTCGTCCTCTTGGGTGCGGGCCAGCGCGGTGCGGCGGGCTTCGAGTTCGGCTTCGAATTCGGCCGCAATAAAGCGCTCGGACAGCATGGTCTCGGCGGCCAGCTCATCGATCACACCCGGGTGCTGCAGCAGGTAGCGGGCCGGCCATTTGGCCGCGCCCAGCAGGCGCAGCAGGCGCTGGTGGATGGCCGGGCGCTCCAGCAGCAGGGCCAGGTAGCTTTCGCGGCGCAGCAGCGGCTCGATCCAGTCCATCCAGCGCAGCACGCCATCGAGGCTGGTCTGGCCTTCGCGCAGCCAGCCGGCAGTGCGCTGTACCAGGCGGGCCAGGCGGGCGCGCGAGACCTCGCGCAAAGCCAGCACGCGCGGGCTTTCGCTCCAGGCCAGCAGGCGTTCGCGCAGGGCCGGGTCGAGCTGCTCGGCCAGGCTGGCCAGGTCGGGGGCGCCACTGGCGTCGCCGACTGCCGGTTTGGCGCTCTTGCCGTTGCAGCCCTTGCATTCTTTTTTGCCGCCGAGCAGGGTGTCGAACTCTTGCGCCACGCGTTCGCGGTGGGTGTCCAGCGCGGTCAGGAACTCGCAGCAATCGGCGCAGCCCATGGTTTCGGCGATCCAGGCCAGATCGGCATCGACGGTGGGCAGCACATGGGTTTGCTGGTCGTCCAGGTACTGGATGCGGTGTTCGACCCGGCGCAAAAAGGTATAGGCCTCGGCCAGCGCATCGGCCGTGGCCTGCGACATCAGGCCGGCGCGGGCCAGGCGCTGCAGCGCGTCCAGCGTGGGGCGGGTGCGCAGTTCAGGGAACTGGCCGCCGCGCACCACCTGCAGCAGCTGCACGGTGAATTCGATCTCGCGGATGCCGCCGCGCGACAGCTTCACGTCGTTCGCGCGCTCGGGCCGGCCGGCGCTGCGCTTGGCCGCGTGTTCGCGGATCTGCTGGTGCAGGCTGCGCAGCGCATCGAACACGCCGTAGTCCAGGTAGCGGCGGAAAACGAACGGCAGCACCACGCCGCGCAGCGCACTGGCGTCGGTGATGCAGGCGCGCGGCGCCACCACCCGGCTTTTCAGCCAGGCAAAGCGTTCCCATTCGCGGCCTTGTACCTGCAGATAGTCTTCCAGCGCGTCCAGCGATACCGCCACCGGGCCGGAATTGCCATTGGGCCGCAGTGCCAGGTCGACCCGGAACACAAAGCCGTGCTCGGTGGTGTCGCCGACCAGGCTGTAGATGGTCTTGACCACCTTGCCAAAGTATTCGTGGTTGGAAATGCGGCCCCGGCCTTCGGCGGTGCCGGCGGTGTCGCCATCCTGGTTGTAGACATAGATCAGGTCAATGTCGCTGGACACGTTCAGCTCGCGCGCGCCCAGCTTGCCCATGCCCACCACCCACAGCTGGGCACGCTGGCCGTCGGTCGCCAGGGGGGCGCCGTGCTGGGCGTCCAGCGTCTGCTGGGCGTGCTCGCAGGCGGCGTCGAGGGCGATTTCGGCCAGTTCGGTGACGGCCCGGGTGATCACCTGCAGCGGCGCCTGTTCATCGCAGTCCAGCTGGACCAGGCGCTCCATCACCAGCTGGCGCAGGGTGCGCAGGGCGGCGCCGAGTTCCAGACCCTGGGACAGCAGGGTGGCCAGGGTGGATTCCATGCTGGCACGTACCGGCGCGCCTGCGGGCAGCAGATCGAGCTGGTCGGCATAGCGGCGGCGCAGGCGCTGCACAAAGCGTGAATGGAACGACAGGGCGGCAGGGGGAGTCTGGAGGTTTAACAAAACGTCACCGTAAAGCATTCAATGCCCGCTGGGGCGGGAGTCATAATTCCTGTTGCATCCATCTGTCCCATGACTGAATCCAAGCCCTTGCCCTCGCGTCTGCTCAAACTGGCTGCTACCGCAGCAACCTGGTCTCTTCGCGTGGTGCTGGCGGGCTGGCTGGTGCTCGCCATGGCTTGGGGGGCTTTGCACGGCTGGATTGTGCCGCGAATTGGCGAGTTTCGCCCGCAGCTGGAGAGAGAGGTCGGGCGGGCACTGGGCTTACCCGTGCGCATCGGCGCGATTTCTGCCGAATCGCTACACCTGATCCCCACCTTCGAGCTGCGCGATGTGGCTTTGCTCGACGCCCAGGGCCGCACCGCCTTGCAGCTGCCCAGGATCGTGGCGGCACTGTCGCCGGCCTCGCTGCTGAAGCTGGGCTTCGAGCAGCTGGTGATCGACCAACCCGAGCTGGACATCCGTCGCAGCGCCGACGGCAAGATCTTTATCGCCGGGCTGGACTTCTCGCAGACCGAAAAAAGCGACGGGCGCGCGGCCGACTGGCTATTTTCCCAAACCGAGCTGGTGGTGCGCGGCGGTACCGTGCGCTGGACCGACGAGCAGCGCGCCGCACCCACGCTGGCGCTCAGCGGGGTGGATTTTGTGATGCGCAACCGGGGGCTGCGGCACCACCTGCGCCTGGATGCTTCGCCGCCGGCCGAATGGGGCGAGCGCTTCAGCGTGCAGGCCCAGTTCCGCCAGCCCTTGCTCAGCACCCGGCGCGGCCGCTGGCAGGACTGGGATGGCCCTGCCTATGCCAGCCTGCCGCGGGTCGACATGGCCCAGCTGCGCCAGCATGCCGACCTGGGCTTTGATATCGGCCAGGGCGTGGGGGCTTTGCGGCTGTGGGCCGACATCCGCCACGGCAAGGTGCTGGCCAGCACGGCCGACGTGGCTTTGCAGGACATCCGCGTCACCCTGGCGCCCGAGCTGGAACCTTTGGCGCTGCAGTCCCTGCAAGGCCGGCTGGGCGTGAAGCCTTTGCCTGGCGGCATCGAGCTGTCGACCGAAGGCCTGCAGTTCACCACCGAAGCCGGCCTGCCCTGGTCGGGCGGCAATCTGTTTGTGCGCTCCCAGCCCGAAGGCGGCCAGCTGCGCGCCGACCGGCTGGACCTGGCCACGCTGTCGCGTATCGCCGGGCATCTGCCGCTGGGCGACGCGACCCACGCGGCCCTCGACACCTATGCGCCGCAAGGCCTGGTCGAGCAGGTGGATGCCAGCTGGCATGGCCCGCTGGAGGCGCCTACCCAGTACCAGGTGAAAGGCCGGGCCAGCGGGCTGGCGCTGGCTGCGGGCACGCTGGCAGAGGGCCGGCCCGGCGTGCGCGGTGCCACGCTGGAGTTCGACGCCAACCAGGCGGCCGGCAAAGCCACGCTGCGTATCGACAAAGGGGCGCTGGACCTGCCGGGCATCTTCGAGGAGCCGGTGGTACCGCTGGACCAGCTGTCTGCGTCGGTAAGCTGGCAGCACAGCGGCCAGGCCCTGGCGGTCAAGCTCAGCGATGTACGTTTTGCCAATGCCGATGCGGCCGGCGATCTGCAGCTGGCCTGGCGCACCAGCGATGCAGCGGTGTCGGCCAGCAAGTCGCGCTTCCCCGGTGTGCTGGATATGCAAGGCCAGCTGACGCGGGCAGACGGCACGCGGGTGCACCGCTATCTGCCGCTGGAGCTGGATGCCGAGGCACGCCACTACGTGCGCGACGCAGTGCGCGCGGGTTCGGCCAGCCGGGTCAAGTTCCGGGTCAAGGGCGATCTGTACGACTTTCCGTTCAACGTCAGCCGTCAGGGCGAATTCAAGGTCACGGCCGATGTGCAGAACGCCACCTACGCCTACGTGCCGCCCAGTCTGCGACCAGGCGAAGCCCTGCAGTGGCCGGCTTTGGAGCAGCTATCTGGCGAGCTGGTGATAGACCGTGCCTCGCTGCAGGTGAACCGGGCCACCGGCAAGCTCAGCGGTGCGGCGGGGTTCCAGATCACCCAGGCCCAGGCCTCGATTGCGGATCTGAACCGCTCGGTGGTGGTCTTCAACGGCCAGGCGCGCGGCCCAGTGAACGACATGCTGGGCCTGGTGGCGCGCTCGCCCCTGGCCTCCATGACATCGCATGCGCTGGACCAGGCGACCGGCAGCGGCGCGGCCGACCTGCGCTTGCGGCTGCAGCTGCCGATTGACGATATCGACCGCAGCAAGGTCCAGGGCAGTGTGACCCTGGCTGGTAACGACCTGGTGGTGGAGCCCGACACCTTGCCCATGGGCCGGGTCCGCGGCACGGTCAACTTCACCGAAACCGGCTTCACGCTGGCCGGCGTCCAGGCGCGGCTGCTGGGTGGCGATGCCAAGCTGGAGGGCGGTACCCGCCCGGTATTCGGGGCCACCAATCTGGGCGGCGATGCGCATGGCAGCCTGCTGTTCCGGGTCCAGGGCGTGGCCACGGCCGAAGGCCTGCGCCAGGCGCCGGTGCTGGGCCTGGTATCGCAGCTGGCGCGCCAGGCCACGGGCAGCGCGGCCTATTCGGCGGTGCTGGGCGTGCGCCAGGGGCTGCTGGAAACCAGCGTCACCAGCAGTCTGCAAGGCCTGGCCCTGGCGCTGCCGGCGCCTTTGAACAAGAGTGCCGAGGCCAGCCTGCCGCTGCGTTTCGAGAACACCTTGCTGCCGGCCACCCCAGGCCCGCAGCGCGACCGCCTGCTGCTGGAGCTCAAAGGCCTGGGCTCGGTCAGCTATGTGCGCGATGTGTCGGGCGCCGAGCCCCGGGTGCTGCGCGGCGCGATTGCGGTCGGCGTACCGCCGGCCGAAGCGGTACCGCTGCCCGAAGAAGGTGTCACCGCCAATGTGCAGCTGGGCGCGTTCAATGCCGATGCCTGGGATACGGCGCTGGCACAGGCGCCCGCAGCCCTGGGCGCGGCCAGCGTGGCGCCGGCCACCCATGTCGATGGCTACCTGCCCACCACCCTGGCGGTGCGCGCCAATACCCTGACGCTGGGCGGCCGCACCCTGCACCAGGTGGTGATGGGCGGCACCCGCGATGGCGCCAACTGGCGCGCCAATGTCAGCGCCCAGGAGCTGAATGGCTATGTGGAATACCGCCAGCCATCTGACGCCGGTTCCGGCCGGGTCTTCGCGCGGCTGGCCCGGTTGACGCTGGCGCCCAGCGCGGCGAGCGAGGTCGAAACCCTGCTGGACGAACCCTCCGAGACCGTGCCCGCGCTGGACATCGTGGTCGACGATCTGGAGCTCAAGGGCAAGAAGCTGGGTCGCGTCGAGATCGAGGCGGTGAACCGCGGCGTGCGCGAATGGCGGCTCAACAAGCTGACGATCACCAACCCCGAGGCCCAGCTCAGCGCTACCGGCAACTGGGTGTCGGTGGGGGCCCAGGCGGCGTTGGGCGGGCCGCGGCGTGAGACCAAGGCCGCACCGCGGCGTACCGTGCTGAACTTCAAGCTGGACATCGCCGATGCTGGCGGTCTGCTGACCCGCTTCGGCATGCCCGGTGTGATCCTGCGCGGCAAGGGGCCGATGGAGGGGCAGATCGCCTGGGTCGGGTCGCCGCTGGCGCTCGACTATTCGACGCTGTCGGGCCAGTTCAATCTGGGGGTGGAAAACGGCCAGTTCTTGAAGGCCGACCCCGGTCTGGCCAAGCTGCTTGGCGTGCTGAACCTGCAGGCCTTGCCGCGCCGGCTGGCGCTGGACTTCCGCGATGTGTTCAGCCAGGGTTTTGCCTTTGACTTCATCCGCGGCGACGTGCATATCGACCAGGGCAAGGCCGCGACCAACAACCTGCAGATGAAGGGTGTGAACGCCGCCGTGCTGATGGAGGGCAGTGCCGACATTGCGCGCGAAACCCAGGACCTGAAAGTGGTGGTGGTGCCCGAGATCAGCGCCGGAACGGCGGCGCTGGTGGCTACCGTCATCAACCCCGCGGTCGGCATAGGCACATTCTTGGCGCAGTGGTTTTTGCGCCGCCCCCTGACCGAGGCGGCCACCCAGGAGTTCCATATCGACGGCACCTGGGCCGACCCCAAGATCACCAAGGTGGCGCGCAAAGGCGTGCTGGGCCTGGAGCCCAAGGTCGAAGCCCAGGCACCGAACAGCAACCCAACCCTCGGAGCCACACCATGAAAGTCGCCGCCATCCAGATGGTCTCCAGCACCAGCCTGGCCAGCAACCTGGAGCGGGCTGCCGCGCTGCTGGCCGAGGCGGCGGCCTGGGGCGCCGAGCTGGTGGTGCTGCCCGAGTATTTTTGCCTGCTGGGCCAGCGCGATACCGACAAGCTGCAGATCCAGGAAGCTTTTGGCAGCGGCCCCATCCAGTACTTTCTGGCCGGCAGCGCGCGCCAGCTGGGCCTGTGGATTGTGGGCGGCACCCTGCCATTGACGGTTGGCGATGGCAGCCGGGTGCGCAACAGCAGCCTGGTGTTCGACCCTACGGGCGCCTGTGTGGCGCGCTACGACAAGATCCATTTGTTCCGCTTCGACAACGGGCAGGAGCGCTTTGACGAATCGCGGGTGCTGGAGCCCGGCACCGAGCCCGTGCTGTTCGAGCTGACCGCGCGCGACGGGCAGCGCTGGCGCATCGGCATGAGCGTCTGCTACGACCTGCGCTTTCCCGAGCTGTACCGCGGCTACGCCGCCCAGGGCGCGGACCTGCTGCTGGTGCCCAGCGCCTTTACCCACACCACCGGCCAGGCCCACTGGGAGCTGCTGCTGCGCACCCGGGCGGTGGAGAACCTGGCCTATGTGCTGGCCCCGGCCCAGGGTGGCCGGCACGAAAACGGTCGGCGCACCTGGGGCCACAGCCAGCTGGTCGACCCCTGGGGCGTGGTGCTGGCCGAGCATGCCGAAGGCGAGGCCGTGGTACGCGGCACCTTGGACGCCGCCCGGCTGGCCGTCTGCCGGGCCCAGCTGCCGGCGCTGCAACACCGCGTCTTGTGAAGCCGGTGCGGATGCTTTCGCAGGGCGGCCTGCTGCGCCTGTGGCAGCGCTGGTCGCTGTGGGGACTGATGCTGCTGCTGCTCGGGCTGGTGCTAGGCACCCTGGTCTGGCTGGCGGGCCGTTTTGAGGCCAGCCAGGTGCAGGACCATCTGGAGCGCGACACGGCGGCGGCGGTGGACGATGTGCGGCTGGGCCTGGCCCGCAATGTGCAAAGCCTGCAGGCGCTGCAGTACAACGACCCCACCCCCGGCTCCTGGACCGTCGACGCCATCGAATTTTTGCGCAACCACCGGGAGCTGCTGCGGGTCGAATGGCACCAACCGAATATGGCCTTGGTGGCCAAGGCGCACAGCCCGTTCCGGCCCCAGGCTTTCGAGTGGCAGGGCCAGGTACGGGCCGAACCCGACGCCCAGCTGGCCTGCACCCTGGCCAAGCGTGCCAATGGCCCGGCCTATTCGGGCAGTTATTTCCTGCCGCAGGTGACCGGGCTGGGGCTGGAGGTGCTGGAGCTGTGCATGCCGCTGATCAGCCATGGCGCGCTGAAGGGCTACTTGGTCGCCACCTATGCGCTGGGCGATGTGCTGGCCGACATGGTGGGCCGCCAGCTGACCCGCAGCCAGGAGGTGTCGTTCATCGAGCCCGACGGCACCCGCCTGGTGCTGCATGGCTCGGCCCGGCGCGGCACCCGCATGTTTACCGCGCAGCAGCTGGTCAACCTGCCGGGCAACACCATGGTCTTGCGCATGGACAGCTGGCACGGCGACCCCGGCGTGTACCCGAACCTGATGACGGCGCTGGTCACGCTGATGTCGATCGCCCTGGTATCGGTGACCGTGCTGCTGGTCAAGGACACCCGCTTGCGGCTTAGCGCCGAGCGCGACCTGGCGGATGCGCTGGCTTTTCGCAAAGCCATGGAGGACTCGCTGCTCACCGGCCTGCGCGCCCGCGACCTGGAGGGCCGCATCACCTATGTGAATCCGGCGTTTTGCCAGATGGTCGGGTTCAGCGCTGCCGAGCTGTCCGGCCACAGCATGCCGGCGCCCTACTGGCCGCCCGATCTGGCCGAGGAATACCAGCAGCGCCAGGACATTCGCCTGGCCGGCAACGCCCCGCCGCGCGAAGGCTTTACCTCGGTCTTCATGCGCAAGGACGGCGTGCGCTTCCCGGTGCTGGTGATCGAGGCTGCGCTGATCAATGCGCAGGGCCTGCAAACCGGCTGGATGAGCGCGGTGGTCGACATTACCGAGCAGCGCCGGGTGGAAGAGCTGTCGCGCACCAGCCAGGACCGGCTGCAGGCCACGGCCCGGCTGGCCACGGTGGGCGAAATGGCCTCGCTGCTCAGCCACGAGCTAAACCAGCCGCTGGCCGCGATCTCCAGCTACGCCACCGGCGCGCTGAACCTGATGCAGTTCGGCGAGCTCGAAGGTGCGGACCTGGACATGGCATTGCGCCGCATCGCCGAGCAGGCCGAGCGCGCTGGCAAGGTGATCAAGAGCGTGCACGACTTCGTGCGGCGCCGTGGCGACGCGCGCGAGATGGTTGCGCCCCAGGCGCTGCTGGACGCCATCATGCCGCTGGTGCAGCTACAGGCGCGCAAGCTGGGCGTGCAGGTGGTGACCCAGATGGCGCCAGAGCTGCCACCGGTGCTGTGCGACCGCACCATGGTTGAGCAGGTGCTGCTGAACCTGGCGCGCAACGCCATGCAGGCCATGGACCAGCCAGGCATTACCGAGCGCGTGCTGGTGCTGCGGGTGGCGGTGGCCGGGGCCAATTTCCGGGCTGCGCAGGCCACCGGCTGGCTGGAGTTTGTGGTGTCCGACCGCGGGCCGGGCATTCCGGCCGCGGTGGCCGAGCGCTTGTTCACCCCGTTCTTCACCACCAAGCTTGAGGGCATGGGCCTGGGCCTGAGCATGTGCCGCACGGTGGTCGAACAGCACGGCGGATTTTTGGGCTTTGAAGCCAACTATCCGCAAGGCACGGTGTTCCGGTTTACGCTGCCGACGGGGGGCGCTTGAAGCACCCCCTGGCTGGCGCAGCCGGTTCCATGGCATCCTTGGGCGTGGCTGTAAAACTGAATGGAATGTGAGACCGTGATGCAACCTGTACAAGACGCCACCGTATTCATCGTGGACGACGACGCCAGCGTGCGCGACGCGCTGTCCTGGCTGTTGCGCTCGCGCCGGCTGTTCAGCGAGGGTTTTGTCAGCGCCGAGGCCTTCGACGCGATGCTGGACGGCGGCTTCACGCCGCGCCAGGCCTGCTGCCTGTTGCTGGATGTGCGCATGCCCGGCATGAGCGGGCTGGCGCTGTTCGACAAGCTGGTGGCCCAGGGCCTGCACCTGGAAATGCCGGTGATCTTTTTGAGCGGCCATGCCGATGTGCCGACCGCGGTCGATGCGGTCAAGCGCGGGGCCTTCGATTTCTGCGAAAAACCCTTTTCCGACAACCTGCTGGTCGACCGCATCGAGCATGCGCTGGCCCAGTCGGCGCAGAGCCTGCAGGCCCGCGACACCCGTTTGCGGCTGCAGTCGCTGCTGGCCGAGCTGACCGAGCGCGAGCGCGATGTGATGCGCCTGGTAGTGCAAGGCCTGCCGAACAAGCTGATTGCCGACCAGCTGGACATCAGCGTGCGCACGGTGGAGGTGCACCGCGGCCGGGTATTCGACAAGATGGAAGTGAAGTCGGCCGTAGAATTGGCCAACTTGCTACAGAAAATGTAGCTGCTTGCGCAGGTGATACCTACGGCGGGGGCGTTTTTTCTTCAGATTTTTGAACGATTTCGCCGTTCTTGCGACCAGAGAACATGGTCCACCAGACAATCAGCACCAGCAATACCCCGGCCCCCAGCGCTTCCAGCAATAGCAACACCATGAACCGATCCCTCCCGTATGTCTTAGTAGCCGTGATTGTAGGAATCCTGGCCGGCTGTGCCACCCACGTGCCCGAGTACCCCGCACCCGAGGCGTCTCCCACGCCGACCCAGCCCAGCCCGACCGACCTGCCGCCGTATGTGGTCTCCGGTGACACCGGCCCGCTGCCCGGCCCCATCACCCAGGGCAAAAGCCGCTGGACCGCGGTGCGCTGGGCCGAGTTGCCCGGCTTCGGCCAGGACCCGTTGTTTGAAGCCTGGAACGCCTGGATCAAGAGCTGCGAACGCCCGGGCCCGGTCCACGCGCCGCTGTGCAAAGAGGTGCGCCGCCTCAGCATCGGCAGCGGCGACGAGCAACGCGCCTGGATGGTGTCGCGGCTGCAGCCCTACAAGGTCGAGCCGCTGCAAGGCAGTTCCGACGGCCTGCTGACCAGCTATTACGAGCCCATGCTGGACGCGACCCGCAATCCCACCAGCGCCTCCGCCGTGCCGCTGTACCGCCCGCCGGCCAACCTGGGCCAGCGCAAGCCCTGGTACACCCGGCAAGAGATGGAAACCCTGCCCGAAGCCAAGGCCCAGCTGGCCGGCCGGGCGATCGCCTGGCTGTCCGACCCGGTGGACGCGCTGGTGCTGCAGATCCAGGGTTCGGGCCGGCTGCGCATCACCGAGGCCGATGGCAGCCAGCGCCTGGTGCGCCTGGCCTATGCGGGCACCAACGACCAGCCGTACAAAAGCGTGGGCCGCTGGCTGCTCGACCAGGGCCTGATCCGCGACGCCACTTGGCCCGGCATCAAGGCCTGGATCGTGCAGAACCCGCAGCGGGTGAATGAACTGCTGTGGAGCAATCCGCGTACGGTGTTCTTCCGGGAAGAGGTTTTGTCGGAGCTGGATGCGGCGTTTGGCCCGCGCGGCGCGCAGGGCGTGCCTTTGACGCCGGGCCGCTCGATTGCGGTTGACCCCACCAGTATTCCGTACGGCACGCCGGTTTGGCTGGCCTCGCCCGGTCCGTTGGCGCAGCTGCAGAAGCTGGTGTTCGCCCAGGATACGGGCAGTGCCATCACCGGTGCGGTGCGGGCCGATTATTTCGCGGGCTGGGGCCCGGAAGCCGGCGAATTTGCCGGGCGGGTCAAGCAGCCGCTGAAGCTCTGGGTGCTGTGGCCCAAGTAAAAAAGCAGTAAGCGCTTAGCCGTTCAGGCGCACCACGCCGTTGCTGATCTTCACGCGGTCACCGGTGTTGACGCCGGCCAGATCGGCCTGGTGTACGGTGCGGGTGGAGCCGTCGTCGAGGCGCACCACGATCTCATAACTGCGCGTGGCCTTAACCTGGCCTTCGATGTGGTTGCCGGCGACTGCACCGCCAACGGCGCCCAGCACCGTCATCACGTCCTTGCCACGGCCACCGCCGACCTGGTGGCCGAGCACGCCGCCGAGTACGGCACCGCCGACTGCGCCGACGCCGCTGCCCTTGGCAGGCGTGCTGATTTCACGCATGGATTCCACCACGCCGCAGTCCAGGCAACGTGGCGCGGCAGCCACCACATGGCTGGGTTCGTTCACCACGGCAGGGCGTTTGACCGGGGCCGTGACGACCTTCTGCGGTGCCACGGGAGCGGCTTCCTTGACCGGTTCGGTTTGCGCCAGCTGGCTGGCTTCGGTATTGCGGGCGCTGGACGAAGGCAGCCAGCCCAGGATGGCGGCGGTGCCTACAGCGCACAGCAGAACGATGGCGGCGCAGGCCACGATGATCATCGGGTGGAGACCGGCGCGGGGAGTGGCTTGGGGCATGTTCATAAACAGATTCCGTAAATTGTTGTTCGGGCAGACTACCAGATCGGCAGTCCTGCGGAGGCATGTAGCCTGTACCTCCAACGCAGCGTTGTACCAACAAGTTGACATGTAACGGTTTCAGCACATGGTTTTGCGCCCCGCCGCTCCCTGCGACGGCTCTCTATGCCGGTGTCAGAACTTGTGCGTCACGCCCACG
Organism: Rhodoferax sp. OV413; assembly: GCF_900104385.1. Taxonomy (GTDB): domain Bacteria; phylum Pseudomonadota; class Gammaproteobacteria; order Burkholderiales; family Burkholderiaceae_C; genus Rhodoferax_B. Next base: position 283,395 of record NZ_FNJA01000002.1, read on the forward strand.
CCAAAACGCGAGGCGTCCAGCGAGACGCTGCCATCGGCGCGCTCGGTCTTGAGCTGGCGGAAGGCGGTGTAGAAGCGGGTGCGCTTTGACACGTCGTAGGTTGCCATCAGGCTCAGGCCGTGCGCATCGACCACCTTGGTGCCGGCGCTGTTTTCGGTGACCGCACTGGCGTAGCCGATGGCCACGGTGGCGGCGCCAAACGGAGCGTCCAGGCCCAGTTCCCACTCTTTCGAGGTCTGGTGACCGGCGATGCGCTCGTCGGTCTGCCGCTGGAACGCGCCGACCATGTTCATCGGGCCGAAGTTGTAGTTGCCCGCTACCAGGTGGAAGCGGTTCTTGCCGTTGGCGAAGTTTTCTGTCTGGTAGGAGTAGCCGATGCGGGCCGGGCCTTGCGCGTATTTGGCGTGGGCACTGACCATGCGCGGGTTGGCCGTGGCGGTGGACGCGCCTTCGCTGGCGCTGGTGCTGACCGAGCCGCTGAACGCGCCAAACACCGGGGTGATGTACATCACGGTGTTGTTGCCGCGGGCCAGGTAGTCGCTGCCGGTCACGGCGGCCAGGCCGTTGCCAGCGGTGGTGCCGGCACCCCAGACCTGGCCGGTCGATGCAAAACCTGACGAATCGTAGAGGTGGTTGGTCGAGCCGCGCAAGGCGTCGAACGCACCCAGCATGCGGCCTGCACGCAGCTCGCCGAAATCGCCCGATAAGCCCACGTAGGCCGCGCGGTTGAAGCCGATGTTCGAGTTGGAGACCGTGGACACCGTGCCGTTGTCGATGCTGATGCCTTGCTCCAGCACGAAATTGGTTTTCAGGCCGCCGCCCAGGTCTTCGGTGCCGCGCAGGCTCCAGCGGCTGGCTTGGGCGCCGCCGCTATCCACCACGAAACCGGTTCCAGGTGGTGTTACGCCCACCTTGTGGTGGGTCTGGCCGACCCAGGCATCAACGATGCCGGACAAGGTCACGCTGGATTGGGCCGAAGCGGCACCGGCAAAGGCACCGACAGCCAGCACGGCGAGTAGTTTGGATTGCATGGAAACGGGTCTCCTCAGGTAGTCATAGGGATTTATCTGTCATACGTCAGTCGTCAGACGAGATGGCGCATGGTAAGAAAGAGATCGCCGTCATGGCATCGGTGAAAACCCGAGGAAAAGCCGGTTTTTAAGCCGGATGGGGGCAGGGTCCGCGCTTTTGCCGCGGGCCGGGCTGACCGGTTGGCTGGCTATTGGCTGTGGTTGCCGCTGTCGTTGCTGGCGCGCATGCGCTCGCGGCTATTGCTCAGATGCATGAACATCGCGGCCCGCGCCGCGGCTGCGTCGCCGCGGTGGATGGCATCAAAAATCGCCTCGTGCTCGCGCTGGGTGATCGCCTTGCCACTCTCCAGCATGGGCTGGGCTTCGCCAAAGCGCGCGCCGGGCTTGCTGTCGCCGGTCGGGGTGTCGGGTGCGGTATCCGGGGCCGGCCGGGGAATCGTCGCATTGCCCAGGCTGCACAGCACTTCCTCGAAGTACTCGTTGCCGGTGGCAGCGGCGATCTGCACATGGAACTGGAAGTCGGGTTCGGTGGTGCTGCCGCCGGCGCGGCGCTGGGCGTCGAACGCGTCCAGCGCAGCGCGCATGGCCACCAGATGCTCTTCGCGGCGGCGCACCGCCGCCAGGCTGGCGGCCTCGGATTCGAGGCTGATGCGCAGCTCCAGCATGGCCAGTTTCTGGCGTACCTGCACATTGCGGGAGCCTATGGCCAGCAAGGGTTCGGGCGCGGCGGAGGCCAGTACAAAAGTGCCCACGCCCTGCCGGGTTTCGACCAGGCCGCTGGCCTGCAGTCGCGACATGGCTTCGCGCACCACCGTGCGGCTGACGCCGAATTCCTGCATCAGCCCGGGCTCGGACGGCACCCGGTCGCCGGGCTTCAGGGCGCCACTGTGGATGCGCTCGGAGACGCCGTCCACCACCCGCTGCGGCTGGCTTTTGGTCCGCGTAGGATGTTCTGGCAGCGTGGTGCTCATGGTGTGGTGGAGGCTGTGGGAGAGTCGGCAACTATAACGCGGTGGCCCCTCCCACCAGACGACTGATGCCAGTGTTTGCTGTGTTTGTAAAAAAGAGTTTGACAAGGGTTTATACCCATATAGCCCGTCTGACGTGTTGCATAAAATTCATTCCAGTCTGACGACCGATGACATAGAAAGAGTCTTATGAAAATTGCAAGCGTACGTGGCACCGAATTCACCTTTCCCACCCGCCGTTCGGTGGATGCCGCCGGCCATTCCCACCCCGGCCCCGAGGGTCTGGGCAAGATGGCCTTGCTGACCATCACCACCGACGAGGGGCACAACGGCTATGCGTTTGCACCGCCAGAAGTGATCCGTCCGCACGTGTTGGAAGCCTTTGTGCGCAAAGTGCTGGTGGGCCAGAACCCGTTCCAGCGCGAGCAGCTCTGGCATGGACTCGAACATTGGCAGCGCGGCAGTGCCGGCCAGCTGACCGACCGCGCGTTGGCCGCTGTCGACCAGGCCCTGTGGGACCTGGCTGGCCGCGCGCTGGGCCAGCCGGTGTACCGCCTGATCGGCGGCTACCGCGACAAGGTGCCGGCGTACGGCAGCACCATGTGCGGCGACGAGCTGCCCGGTGGCCTGTCGACACCCGAGGAATACGCGGCGTTTGCGGTCCAACTGGTGGAGCGCGGCTACAAGGCCATCAAGCTGCATACCTGGATGCCGCCGGTATCGTTCGCGCCCAGTGTGTCTATGGACATCAAGGCCTGCGCAGCGGTGCGCGAAGCGGTTGGCCCGAACATCCCGCTGATGCTGGACGGCTACCATAACTACAGCCGCATCGATGCGCTGACCATAGGCCGGGCGCTGGAGAAGCTGAGCTTCACCTGGTTCGAGGAAATGATGAACGAGCAGAGCATGGCCTCGTATGCCTGGCTGGCCGACCAGCTGGACATCCCCATCGTCGGCCCTGAAAGCCTGTCCGGCAAGCACCACAGCCGTGCCGACTGGGTCAAGGCCGGCGCTTGCGACATCCTGCGCGCCGGCGTGCCGGGTGTGGGCGGTATTTCGCCGACCCTGAAGGTGGCGCACCTGGCCGAGTCCTTTGGCATGCAGTGCGAGGTGCACGGCAACGGCGCTGCCAATCTGGCGGTCTGTGCAGCCATTAAGAACTGCCGCTGGTACGAGCGCGGCCTGCTGCACCCCTTCCTGGACTACGACGAAGTGCCGGCCTACCTGAACACCCTGGCCGACCCGATGGATGCCGACGGCTATGTGCATTTGTCGCAGCTGCCGGGCCTGGGCGAAGACATCAACTTCGGCTACATCGAAGCCCACACGCGCAACACCTACTAAGCCACTACCAAGCGGCCAAAGACTGCCGCGCGGCACCCTATCCACCTTGAGGAGACACCCATGAACCACACAAAGCGCTTGCGCCAATGCGCTGTAGCCCTGGCACTCGGCGCCCTCGGCGCGGTGGCGCAGGCCAAGACCCCGGACGACCAGCTGATCGTCGGCTTCAGCATGAACAACCTGCTGTCGCTGGACCCGGCCGCTGCCACCGGTAACGACGTGGTGGAAATTGCCGCCAATCTGTACGACTACCTGATCGAGCTCGACCCGCAAGCCACCAGCAAGATGCTGCCCGGCCTGGCCGAGAGCTGGAAGGTGTCTGCCGACGGCCGCAGCATCAGCTTTGTGCTGCGCAAGGGCGTGAAATTCCAGTCGGGCAATGCGCTGACGGCGGACGACGCGGCCTGGTCGCTGCAGCGCGTGCTCAAGCTGAACCTGGCCATGGCCTCGCCCTGGAAGAGCTATGGCTTCAGCGCGCAGAACGTCGACAAAGCCATCCGCGCCACCGACGCCAACACCTTGGTGATCGACCTGCCCGAAGCCACCGACCCGAAGATGGTGCTGTACACCCTGGCCACCTCGGTCAGCGCGGTGATCCTGGACCGCAAGAAGGTCATGGAAAACGAAAAGAACGGCGACCAGGGCGCCGCCTGGCTGACCACCCACGCCGCCGGCTCCGGCCCGTTTGCGCTGGCCGACTGGCGTGCCAAGGACGCGCTGCTGATGAACCGGTATGACGGCTACTGGCGCGGCCCGGCCAAGCTCAAGCGGGTCATCATGCGGCACATGACCGAATCCCAGTCGCTGCGCCTGATGCTGGAGCGCGGCGACCTGGACGTGGCCTCGGGCATGTCGGTGCCCGATGTCGAGTCCATGAAGAAGAACGCGGACGCCGTGGTGCAGCCGGTGCGCCGCGGCACGCTGTACTACGTGGCGGTCAGCATGAAGGACCCCAAGTTCGCCGACAAGCGCGTGCGTCTGGCCATCCGCAACCTGATCGACTACGACGGCATCAACACCACCGTGATGCCCAACTACGGCATACCGCAGCAGCGCCCGGTGCAGATGGGCCTGCCCGCCAGCCTGCCCAGCCCCGGCTACAAGCTGGATGTGGCTGCCGCCAAGAAGCTGCTGGCCGACGCCGGTTTCCCGAATGGCTTCAAGACCAGCATCCGCGTGCTGGCCGACCCGCCTTTCATCAACATCGCCACCAACCTGCAGGCCACGCTGGCCAAGGCTGGCATCGAGGCCAGCGTGCTGTCCGGCACCGGCAACCAGGTGTATGGCGCCATGCGCGACCGCAGCTTCGACATCATCGTTGGCCGTGGTGGCGGCGGGGTCGAGCCGCACCCGCATTCCAGCCTGCGCGCCCTGGTCTACAACCCGGACAACAGCGACGCCGCCAAGCTGACCAACTTCCAGGGCTGGCGCACCTCGTTCTTCAGCCCCGAGCTGAACCAGCTGATCGAAAAAGCCGAGGTCGAGCGCGACGAAGCCAAGCAGACCGCCGACTACCAGGAAGCCCAGAAGCTGTACGACAGCCAGGTTGGCGCGATCCAGCCGATCTCGCAGATGGTGGACACGGTGGTGCTGCGCAAGGACGTGCGCAACTACCTGGGCCACCCCTCGGCCACGACCCGCCTGCGCGAGGTGTACAAGCAGCGCTAAGGCGCCAGCTCTACATCCCAGGTTCGATTCCATGGAGATTTGCTCTTGACTACCTCTAACGTACGCGCTCTCGGCCACCGCTTGCTCAGCGTGCTGCTGACCCTGCTGGGCCTGCTGCTGCTGACCTTTGTGATCGGCCGCGTCATGCCGCTGGACCCGGTGCTGTCCATCGTTGGCCCGGATGCCGACCGCTCCACCTACGACCAGGTGTACCAGCAGCTGGGCCTGGACCGGCCGCTGCCAGTGCAGTTTGGCTACTATCTGCGCGACCTGCTGCAGGGCGACCTGGGCAACGCCTTGCTCACCGGCCACAAGGTCACCGACGACCTGGCGCGCGTGTTGCCGGCTACCGTGGAGCTGGCCACCATGGCCATCCTGCTGGGCACCGGCCTGGGCGTGCCGCTGGGTGTGTATGCGGCCACCCGGCGCGGCCGCCTGGCCGACCATGTGGTGCGCGTGATCAGCCTGTTTGGTTACTCGACCCCGGTGTTCTGGTTCGGCATGATGGGCCTGCTGGTGTTCTATGCCTGGCTGGGTTGGGCCGGCGGTGCTGGCCGGGTCGACCTGGCCTTTGACGGCCTGGTAGCGCCGCGCACCGGCCTGCTGCTGCTGGACGCGGCGCTGGCTGGCGAGTGGGAGGTGTTCCGCAGCGCGCTCAAGTTCCTGGTCCTGCCAGCCTGCATTTTGGGCCTGCACTCCATGGCCTATATCAGCCGCATGACGCGCAGCTTCATGCTGGCCCAGCTGTCGCAGGAGTACATCACCACGGCCCGCGTCAAGGGCTTGTCGGAGCGCGGCGTGGTCTGGGGCCATGCGTTCCGCAACATCCTGGTGCAGTTGCTGACTATCGTGGCCCTGGCCTACGGCGGCCTGCTCGAAGGCGCGGTGCTGATCGAAACCGTATTCGCCTGGCCCGGCTTTGGCCAGTACCTGACCAGCAGCCTGCTGCTGGGCGACATGAATGCCGTGATGGGCTGCGTGCTGGTGGTGGGGGTGATCTTCGTCACGCTGAACCTGCTGTCCGATGCCCTGTACCACGTGTTTGACCCGAGGACCCGCTGATGGCTGCCCTGACCATGACCCCTACATTCCCATCCACGCCCCAATCCACCGCCCAGGCGCTGCGCCAAAGCCTGCGCCGCGGCGCCCAGCGGCTGCTGCACAACCCGATGACGGTTGCCGGCCTGCTGGTCGTCGTAGCCCTGATGCTGGTGGCCTTGTTCGCCCCGCTGATCGCCACCCACAACCCGCTGGAGCAAGACCTGGCGCAGGCGCTCCAGGCGCCGTCCAGTGCCCACTGGTTCGGCACCGACGAATACGGCCGCGATGTGTTCAGCCGCCTGGTGCAGGGCTCGCGCATCTCGCTCTACATCATCGCCCTGGTGACGGTCATCGTCGGCCCGGTCGGGCTGGCGGTTGGCAGCATCTCGGGCTACTTTGGTGGCTGGGTGGACAACCTGTTCATGCGCGTCACCGACATCTTTATCTCCTTCCCCAGCCTGGTGTTGGCACTGGCCTTCGTGGCCGCCCTAGGCCCGGGACTGGACCACGCGGTGATCGCGATTGCGCTGACCGCCTGGCCGCCGATTGCGCGGCTGGCGCGGGCTGAAACCCTGTCGCTGCGCAATGCCGACTACGTGGTCGCCGCCCAGCTGCAGGGCGCATCCTCGGCCCGCATCCTGCTGCGCTACATCGCGCCCATGCTGTTGTCGTCGGTGGTGGTGCGTTTGACCATGAACATGGCCAGCGTGATCCTGACCGCCGCCGGCCTGGGCTTCCTGGGCCTGGGCGCACAGCCACCCATGCCCGAATGGGGCGCGATGATTTCCAGCGGCCGGCGCTACATGATGGAGTGCTGGTGGCTGGTCGCCACGCCCGGCGCCGCCATCATGCTGGTCAGCCTGGCCTTCAACCTGTTGGGCGACGGCTTGCGCGATGTGCTCGACCCCCGCAACGAGTAAACCACCATGCACAACGCTTCCTCTTCATCTTCACTTACGCACCAGCTGCAGGTTGAAGACCTGCACATCCGCTTCGCTACGCCCGACGGCCCTATGCATGCGGTGCGCGGTGTGTCCTTCAATATGTCGCGCGAAAAGCTGGCCATCGTCGGCGAGTCCGGTTCGGGCAAATCGACGGTCGGCCGGGCCCTGCTCAAGCTGCATCCGCGCAGCGCCAAGATCGAAGCCTGCAAGCTCGCCTTCGACGGCATCGACCTGCTGGACGCCAGCCCCAAGACCATGCAGGCCATCCGCGGCAAGCGCATGTCGATGATCATGCAGGACCCGAAGTATTCGCTGAACCCGGTGGTGCGGGTCGGCCAGCAGATCGCCGAAGCCTATCTGGCGCACAACAAGGTGCCGCGCGCCGAAGCCTATGAGCGCGCGCTGGCCATGCTGGAGTCGGTGCGCATCCGCGAGCCGCAGCGCGTGTTCAACCTGTACCCGCACGAGGTGTCGGGCGGCATGGGCCAGCGCATCATGATCGCCATGATGCTGATCACTGAACCCGAAATTTTGATCGCCGACGAGCCCACCTCCGCACTCGATGTATCGGTGCGCCTACAGGTGCTGGCCGTGCTGGACGACCTGGTCAGCCAGCGTGGCCTGGGCCTGGTCTTCATCAGCCACGACCTGAACCTGGTGCGCCATTTCTGCGACCGGGTGCTGGTCATGTACGCGGGCCGGGTGGTCGAAAGCATCGCTGCCGCCGACCTGGATAACGCCCAGCATCCGTATACCCGCGGCCTGCTCAGCGCCCTGCCCAGCCTGGACCAGCGGCGCGTGCGCCTGCCGGTGTTGCAGCGCGACCCCACCTGGCTGACTGCCTGATAACGCCAAAGGACACACCATGATCGATGTCAACGCACTGCACCTGGCCTTTGGCGCCGTCAAGGTGCTCAACAACGTGAACCTGCAGGTGCAGGCCGGCCAGTCCTTCGGGCTGGTGGGCGAGTCCGGTTCGGGCAAGACCACGGTGCTGCGCTGCCTGGCCGGCCAGTACATGCACTGGGACGGCCAGCTGCGGATTGCCGGCCACGCGCTGGGGCGCAAGCTGGACCGCGCGCGCTGCCGCGAGGTGCAAATGGTGTTCCAGGACCCCTATGGTTCACTGCACCCGCGCCACACCATCCACACCGTGCTGGCCGAGCCGCTGCGCATCCACGGCATGGACCGCGAGCGTGAACGCGTGGAGAGCATCCTGGCCAAGGTCGGGTTGAACAGCAGCTACCGTTTTCGCTACCCGCATCAGCTGTCGGGTGGCCAGCGCCAGCGCGTAGCGATTGCCCGGGCTTTGATCCTGGAGCCGCGCGTGCTGCTGCTGGACGAGCCGACCTCGGCCCTCGACGTGTCGGTGCAGGCTGAAATTTTGAACCTGCTGGCCGACCTGCGCGAGCGTGACGGCCTGACCTACCTGATGGTCACCCACGACCTGGGTGTGGTCGCGCATCTGTGCGACCAGGTGGCGGTAATGCAGCACGGCAGCATCGTCGAAACGTTGACGACCGAGGCGCTGTGCAACAACGCCGCGCAGCATCCCTATACCCGCATGCTGGTCGATTCCAGCCGCTCGTATAGCCGGGATATGGCCGAGGCCTAGGCGCCGACAGTGGTGGAGCGAAGGGTGCTGCCTGCTATTCATTAAATAGCGGGTGGTGCAGATAACATATGCGCTGCAGGCTGTGCAGCCATTGACCTTTAGCCTCTTATGCATCCACCTTCAAAATCTTGACCATGGTATTGACATCCGCCGGCCAGATCTTTCTCGCCAGCAGCGCGGCGTTCCTCGCCGCCGCCGTGTGGGTCGCGCGGCGCGTGTCGCAGCGCATGCGACCGGGGGAGGGCACCAGCAAGCTGCTGGTGCTCATCATCTTTGCCGTGATTGCCTTGTTCGTACCCTTCAGCTACTGGACCGGGCAAGCGCTGTACTCCCTGGCCACCAAGCCCAGTTACAGCGCTACCGTGGTGGGCCACACCTCGGAATACCGCGACTACGAGGAAAAGGATTCCAACGGCCGCACCGTGAGGGGCCAGCGCTTGATGCACACCGCCCAAGTGCGGTTTACCGGGCCGGCAGGTGAGCTGCTGGAGTTACCCAACTCGGTGGCGTCGGGCGACGTCCCGGTTGAAGGATCGCAGCTGACCGTGGTGTACACCCCGGGGGACCGGATTGCCACCGAACTCAGCGCCCGCAGCGTGGGCCTGTGGCTCGCGGCCGGCGTCATGCTGTTCATCCTCGGCTACTGTTTGTGGGCCATGGTGTGGTACGGACTCGGGCACCCGATGGAGGGGGTGCATGCCTTCGGCATGGCCTTCCTGTTCCGCTTTTTTCTGCCGGGCGTCACCTTGCTGATGGTGCTGGCTCTGGGTTACCCGGCGATCAAGTATTTCGTTTTGGGCAACCCGGACGACTATCCGCTGTGGGTGGCCTGTTTATGCACCCTGTTTACGTTGGCGCTGCTGCCACTGTTGGTGTTGCTGTTTACACGGGACAAAGGCCGGCGTGGGTAAGCGGAGGGCTTGCTTTTGGGCAGGCCGATGGGGCTTGAATCTTGGGGTTGGTTGGTGACACTGGCATGGTCGGCCGGGATATGCGCCCGGCAGCGCAGTGACTTTCTTTCGCGTCGCCGAAAGAAAGTCACCAAAGAAAGGGCGAGCCGAAGTCGTCGTCCCTGCGCTGCGCTCCGGGCACGCTGCGTTGCTCGGTCTGGTCGGGGTCCCGCTCGAACTCGGCCTACGGCCTCAGACAATCGCGGGCCCTGATCCGTGTAAACGCCCGCGATATTGGAGCATGAGGCCCACAATCGTGGAGCAAAACACATAACTTGTTGGCACCAAGTTATCCACAACTAGTTCACAAGCGTCAAAATTCCGCTTGAAAGTCAGTTTTAAGGGGCACCGGCAGGGGATAGGAAAGTGAATGTGACGGCAGCAAGAGTCCGCTATGGGCCCGAAGCGGAAGTTCATGCTGGCGAAATGCAGACCTTCGCTTAGCCCACATACTTTGGCCAATCGAGAGTGGGATGTTCAATGCAGTAACGAAGTGCCTTCGTCAGTCTCTCTAGCGTCAGACGTTGATTTCCGTCACCAGACAGCGAATCGTTGGATTGCTTCGCGAGCCAGTCGACAAAATCGCTTTCACTCTCCATTTTGATGCGCTCACCAGCAGAACGGCCAGGCCATTTCTCGTTCTCGTATGAAAAATCGCTTGGTGTCACAAGTTCGCCGTCTCTCACTTCACCATAGATGAAAAAGTTTTCGGCATATCTCAAACCAAGGCCGCAATACTCCTTGTGACTGAATCGAATCTGCAGACCTTGCTTTAAGTGCGATGCAATCGCCTGGGCAAGCGCACTACCAAACGGTTCAGTGGAGTTGGACACAACACCAACTCGCCGTGAGCGCCAAATGAAGTAAGCGACGACCGCCGCAATTATTGGCAGGGGGCAGAGGAATAGAACTAACTCCCACCAAGTTGGTTGCATCTACAGTCCTCAGAAAAGGTTCAAGTGAATGTCAGGTATTGGCCGACTGCCGTTGGTCAGACATTTGAGCCAAACCACTGATGACGCGCTCGGCGCAGGAATTCTTTCAAGTTCAGGCCGCTCGCTCCCAAGTCTCCGAGGTAGAGTATGTAGCCGGATTGTTTGGCCGCCAAGGTCAGAGGTCCGGCTTTACCCCTCTTCTCGTTCGTTAAAACGATGGCGTCGAAGGAGCGCACCCCAAGCGATGCATCCGCTTGGTTGTGGTGAAGGCCTGATTTGCGCTTGGGCTTGCCGTCTAGGTGAGCTCGTACGTCTTTATCGGCGTACCACTGGCGGTCCTTACTTGGTTGAAAACCACCTTGGCCGAAGCCGAGATTGACCTGGTGTTTTGAAGGCGTGCCATCACTTTCATATGTCCTGAACCCAAAGTTGCCGGTGGTGCGAACACCGCTTTGAGCAATGCTCTCATGGATGAATTGCTTCAGTGGTCGTTTATCGGAACCGTCTTTGCCATCATTTGGGGTTTCCGATAGCTCAATCTCAACCTCACGAGTGATGTAGAGCATATATTCATCCGGTGGGAACACGTCACGCATTACTACGTGAGTATCAAACAGGTAGTTCCAAGCGCAACTATCAATGTACACAGGGGTTGTCATGAAGTTCTCCCTTGCAGTTGTTCGTCACTCCAGTCTAGGCAAGCTTCCAACGGTATCAGAAGTTCCTGATCACCAGCTCCCCCGTCGCCTTCCGCGCCGCGCCCACCGTGTAGGTGATGGCCAGGCGCTTCATGGTCAGGCCGGCGAAGGCCTGGCGCATCTCGGGGATGTCGTTCACGCTGACGATGGCCTTGCCTTTCATGGTGCGCAGCAGCTCGGCCATGCGGGTGTACTCCTCGAGGCCGAACTCCACGCCGTAGCCTTCAGTACCGTAATACGGTGGGTCCAGGTAGGCCAGGGTGTGGGGGCGGTCGTAGCGCTGCAGGCAGGCGTGCCAGTCCAGGTGCTCGATGGTGACCTGGTGCAGCCGTAGGTGGACGGCGCTGAGCTCCTCTTCCATGCGCAGCAGGTTGAGGGGCGGCCTGGTCGTAGTGGCGGTGCCGAAGTTCTGGCCGTCGACCTTGCCGCCGAAGGCCAGGCGCTGCAGGTAGTAGAACCGGGCGGCGCGCTGGATATCGGTGAGCGTGGCGGGTGGGGTGGCCTTGAGCCAGGTGTACAGCTCCCGGCTGGCCAGCGCCCACCGAAAGTGTCGAATGAACTCGTCCAGGTGGTGCTGGACCACCCGGTAGAGGCGCACCAGGTCGCCATTCACGTCGTTCAGCACCTCCACCTTGGCCGGGGGCTTCAGAAAGAACAGCGCCGCAGCACCACAGAAGGGTTCCACATAGCAGCTGTGCTCCGGGAACAGCGGCAGGATGTGCGGCGCCAGGCGCCGCTTTCCACCTATCCATCGCACCATCGGCTGGGCCTGTAGGTCGTTCGAATTGTCAAAGAGCTTTAGCTCACCTTTTTTCGCCATTGTTGCTTTCAACATTTGACGCTCCAAGGCGTGCTGGTGGGGGGCTCTGGGCTCTCCACACGTTCAAAGTCCCGCAGCGCGGGCATTTGATTTCTAACCTCAAAAACTCGCCTACTGCCAGCTTTTTGCTGCAGTGGCCACATCGCATTTCTTCCATATCGGCATCGCATATGATCGCCCGGCCTGTACAGGTGGCAGGGTCTTCGGCTGATGCCGTGTGCATTCACGGCGGAGGCGGGTGGAGCGGGTGTTGACGCACCCAAACCACTCGCCCTGTTTTTTACGTTTTAGGGCCGTCCGCCCTGGCTGTAATCAACACCCAATTCAACAAGTGGCCACCTGTGCGGTTCTTGAACTGGAAGGCGACGTCGACCTTCGACAGCTTGCCGCGCATCAGGCGCAAATGCGCATCGGAAACCGATGCATAAACGTACTTCAAACCCTGTTGCTGGAAGGCCTCCAGGCCCTTCTCTGCCACGTTCTCATAGAAGCCGGGCCCGAGCAGGCTGAACAGCACCGCCACCTCGCCCATGCAGAAGATCTGCACGCCACCGGCCGGGTTGATCGTGCCCCGGCGGTCGAAGAACAGCGCGGATAGCAGGCGCGTGATGAAAACCGGGTCGTTGGTCTGTTCGGTCACGGGCGGGCCTATGCCTTGGTGATGGTGAACACTGGCACGGCCAGGAATGAGCTATCCAGCAACTTGTAGATGCGGTAGCCGGCTTTGAACTGCAGCCGCCCGCCTGCCAGCGGATAGCGCAGCCACCACAGGCCACCGCGTTGGTAGTAGCCGGGCTCACCTGGCCAGTATGCGGAGGTGGGCAAACCGAACTGCGCGGCGAAGCCGTGCCCACGGTTGCGCAGGCCAAGCCAGTACCAGGAGCAGAGAAACCGGCCGTAGCGCTGGTAGATAGTTTCGACGTTCGGCTCGTACAGGCCACCAGGTAGGCGCTCATCTGGCGTGTTGAGCCATGCAAAGCAGGCTGGCAAGTCGCCGCGCACGGCCAAGTGCAAACCATTTTGATCCAGAGTGGGCTTGCTGTCCCAGCGCGCGAACAATAGGCCGATAGGCACCAGGAACGGAGCGAGCAAGGCGAACAGGTGGATTAGTAGCGCAATGGCTATGGGCTTGAGGTACCTCACTGCGGAGCCTCCGGCAGCATGGCCAGCAGCTCGGCCGTGGTGGGCTCGGACAAGCTGCCCGCCTCCCATTGGGCCAACAGCTCATACGACTTCTGCCAGGTCAAATCCATCCAGGTAGCGAACGCTACGCCCTCGGCGTGGTACGGACCTGGATAGGCTGCCCGCAACGCTGCATTGACGATGTTGTCATAGCCCTTGGCCTTGGCCGCCGCATCCAAATATGCAGAGATGGCCGCTTTGAACGCCCCTATGCGCTGCTGTACCAGCTCGGCCTCGGTCGGCGCGATAGCCGCCAAAATCACCACCCTGCCATTGACCAGGTCTAGCGTTTCATCGGGCTTGCGCGCCAGGGCGGCCAGGTAGTCCTCCTCTGGCACTACCTGTACATCTTCGGGCAAGCCATCCCCATAGTTTTCGGACAGCGGGTAGAAGCAGCGGGTTGTTTTTGAGAAGCGGGTATCCATTTTTTTCCTTAAAAGCCAATCGCGATCCAGCCGGCAACGAATGCAACGCGACTGCTCACCGAGCTCCAGCCGGACAGATTGAAGCCACTTACCGAGGGCGTATTGAGGGCAGCCCAGGCGCCGTTGGCACTGGAGTTCTGCTCGGCGGGAATTACCAGGCGGCATGCATTAGGAAAGGCGATAGGGAAAGAAACTGCCGTATCGGCTGAGGCAGAGGTGGCGTTTGAGCCCCATTGCAGAATGAAGCCGCCGGGCAGTTTTTGGTAACCGGCCCCGGCCAGGGATGCGGCAAAAACCGATGCATAAGCAAGCTGAGCACTACCACCAATGCAGGCATAGCTAGAGCCGTTCCACTGCAAGATCAGCGTATCTCCAGCGTTCAGCGTCAGGCCCGCGACAGAGGTTGTCCCTAGGTTAATCGTGTTGCCGCCTTGGACGCCCAGTGCGACCCCGTTGACGGTAGACAAAAAGGCGAAGCAAACGCCCTTCACCAGCGTGCTGCCCACCGGCAACAAGCATCCTGTGGCACCTGCGTTGAAGCTGATCGCTTTGCCTGCGTCTAGGTTCGTCAGCGCAACGTTGAAACCCAGGATCAGGGCATCGGAAAAGCTACCGAGAGCGCGCTGAACGGCGGCCATCGTGGCCGCCTTGGCAGTTACGTCGAACTGCGCTGCCGTCTGAAAAACACCATCCGCACGCAACGCAGCGAGCAGTTGGTTCCTTATGCCAGCGGTTGGAACAATGCCAGCAGCCGAGATGATGGCGAGCAGCTCTTCTTGAACGTCGTTGAACCACTCCGCGTTCAAGTCAGTTGCAGCAATCCCAGCCCCCACGTTGGAATTTTTGAAACCGTGCTTTCCTGCTCCGAAGAGGTCGACGGCCTTGGTGGCAGTGCTGATGCGATCCATATGTGTTTACCTCATGCCGTGTAGGCAAAAATTACTTGGGTGTGTGCGGGCTTACGTTCCCGGATAGGGCACTCCGCCAGCGAAGGCAGATACATCTGCAAAGCAGCGTTGCAGTTGTCGTTGCAATTCATCTGCCGGGCATTGACGGCAGCGTGCGGAATGTTGACCCGCCAGGTATAAAGGTCGGCTGTGCTGTATAGAGCGTCGTTACAGTCGTCGTTGCACGTCATCGGCCGAAACTCGGTAACCGTGCAGCCTGGTTCACCCAGCCGGTCGGCCAGGTCGATGAAATAGGCTCTTGACTGCCCGCCCCGCTCGTGGAGTCGCTGCGATGCAATGCGCTGCCGGTCGAGCGTTGTCAACGATGCCGTGACCATGCAGTCATCGGGTAGGCCTAGCAGGCGCTCCCAATCCGGCAGCAGGCTGGTGGCAAGCAGCGGGTCGAACTCGGCGACGAGTGCAGCAACCCGAAGTTGCGCGGCTAGCAGCATGGCCGCGAACGCCTCCAGCAGGCGCGTCAACCATGCGCCAGGCTCACGCGTCAGCGCACGGCCAGGCGGCAGATACGCCTGCAGCACCTGGAGCCAGGCCGCCAGGGTCACAGCCATGTGATCACCCCCATCGTCGCGATCTGGCCGGTCGTCAGAACCACGTCGGCCGTGGGGAAGGTCAGGACGTGATTGTTCTCACCCGCGGCGATGCTGATTGCCTCGCGGCTGTGGGTAAGCAGAATGGTCCCGGCCGGCACCGCGTCGCGGTAGATCATCGCGGCAAGCTCGTCATACACGGCGGCCCGAACGGCGGGTGTGTTCGGGGTCACCGCGATGGTGTAGTTCTGCGGTACTTCAACCGGCGCCTGCACCGACAGATGCGCAGTCACCGGCCGCACTGCATCAATGTGGGCAAACATGGTGGCCACCTCGCCAGCGTCGGGAATCGGCGTAGGGTCGTTGTCGCGCATGAAGCGTACGGTCACCCAGCCTGGACCCGGCTCCAGCGGTGACACCCACACCCGCGTTACGCCAGGCACTTCCTTGGCCCAGCCCTCGTAGTCGAAGTCGGCACCGCCCTGTGGCGGCTTGCGGATCTTCGCCAGGATGCGGGCGCGGTAGGGTTCGTCTTCTTCAACCTCCGCACCACCCGCCAACGCGGTGGTGGCGACGGCCGAGCTGTTCACGCCGTCGATAGGGCTGGCCAGCGCAAGCGCGACGCCTGTGCTCGCATTGCCTGCCTGGCCCGCTACCACTGCCGTCACCGTTGCAGTGGCCTGACCAGCGGCTATCGTGACATCGGCAAACGTGGCGTACTGTGCGCCATCACTGCGCTGCACTACGGTGCCCGCTGGCACCACCTTGCCATCCGTTCCGATGAAGAGCACCGAGCCGCTGGCCTTGGCCGCTGCGGTCCGGGTAACGCCCCAGCGCGCGCCGTGGGCGTCCAAAAATTCTTTTTCAGCGGTGTCAGGCCAGGCCTGGCGAATGAGCCACTCGACATACTGGTACAAGGCCGACAAAGAACCCGCAAAAACACGGTTCAATACGCCGACCAGGCTGCGGCGCACACGCACCAGCACGCCAGGCAGTCGGCTTTCCAGCTCGGTAGCACCTTGCTCAATCAGCTGGGGCAGTGTGGGGCGTTCGAACGGCATCAGTTCACCGCCGTGGAGGTAGAAAAGCCTTCGCCCGCCAGGCGCCAGATCTGCGCCGCGTCTGACCATTCAAACCGGTACCGGCGGCTATCGCCAGGCAGCGAAAGCACCGCGTCGACCAGCAACCAGCCGGCGCGTGGAATGAATGCAGATACGGCCACATCAGTGGCCAGGCCATCGTCCAGCATCCACTGCAGCGCCTCGCGCACATAGCGGCGGGCGCGCTGCACGGTTTCTGGCAGCACCTTCTCGCGCTCCAGCAGCCAGAGCCGTGAGCCGAATTCGTCGCCAGGGTTGTCCGCAAAGACATCCGCCCACCAGCCGCGGCGGTCTATGCCGGTGGATACTTCATGCGACTGGGCGGTGCTGTCACACAACAGCGAGAGCATGATGGTGGTGCCCAGCGAGTAGTCGGCCGCCAGGTCGGCGCCGGCCAGACTGATGTCCAGGCCGCCGATATCGCTGTTGTAGGTGAGGGCTATATCCATGCGCGCAGTCTCGCGCGCGCGCGTCAAGCCGTCGTCTAAAACACTTTACTTGCGCTTAGATGGGATCGTCGCTGACGTCGGTGCCATGCAGCACGCCGCCATGCCTGTGGTGGTGGCCGATATCCGTGCCGCCGTGCTCCACGGTATCGCCCTCAAAACTCACATTTCCGGTAAACACCGTTTCAGGCGCGTCGAACGTGATCAACGGCGTGTCGGTGAACAGCATGGGCTTGCCGCCACCCTTGACCACGATGCCGTCGCGCGTCAGGTGCACGCTTTGGCCCTGATCATCGTACAGCGCGACCTCGCCGCTGGCCAGGCCCTTCATGCGGTAGCGGCGGTCGTCCACGTTGATGACAACCATATGGTTGGTGCTGCCGCCCACGGACAGGCCTATGCCTTCTGCGCCGGGGTGCGGAACGCTGGTGAAACCGTAGTTCTGGAAGTGCTCAGCCTGGTCGCGTACCACCTCGCCATAGGCTTGCACTTGCATCGCCTGCATTTTGGCCGCGTCGTTCACCAGGCCCACCACCACGCGCAGCACCATGAGGCGAAGTCTGCCGCCCAGGCGGCTTATACCGCTGTCGCTCATTCGCGGTAGCTCTTGGGTGCGTTGAGATCCCAGGGGGTGCTGAAGCCCTCGTCCTTCTTCTTTTTCTTCTCCTGCGGGGTCTTGTCGTTGAGGCGCTTGCTCAGCTTGCTGCGGCCGATACCTTCCACGAGCTCGAAGGCCTCCGGCCGGGCAAAGGTGATCTCGGTGAACTTGCCTGCCTCCGACAATAGGTATGTGCACCCCACTATCAGCATCGGCATGTCCAGCTTCATGCGCGGGCTGCGCACCGGCACGATGGTGTTCTTTTTCCACAGCGGGCCGCTCATACCGTCGCGGCCCGTGCGCCAGCCCACCACGGTGGTAGTGCCGCGCTTGCCGCGCCCCATGCGTACCTTGACTTCCCACGCGGCCCGGTCTTTCAGCGCGGCATTCGTCGTGCTGTGGTCGGCCATGACGATCAGCGGGCGATAGCGATTGATTTCGGCGTCGGTCGCCTGGGCCTTCATGTGGGCCACGGCCGCGCCGTTCTCGTCGTCATCGCCGGGCGCCTGGGCTTTCAGAATGATCAGCGAGTGCCGCTCTTTCCAGGTATGGGTGGCGCGTATGCGCTTGATGTTCTCGCCCTCAACCAGCGCCGCGCCGGCCTGCGCCGTGCCGGCGGTGGTCAGCAACACATTACCGTCCGCCGTGCTGGTGCACAGCACGGCGCGCAGGCGGCAGGCACGGTCGATGGCATCAAAGGCTTTCTCGCCGTCCTCCAGCGCAAAGCTCTTGAATGTGTCGCCCTGGTCCAGGCCGGGCGCAACGATGACGTCGATGCCAAAGGGCTTTGCGATGTCGCGCACGATGGCTTCCAGCTTCGCGCCGCGCCATTGGCCGGTTTTGTAGATGGCCGAGCAGTCGACCAGGTCGCCTGTTTTATCGCGGCCTTCAATCCGTATGAAGCTGGTGGTGTCCGTGAGCTCGGGTTCAAACATGTCGATGTAGCCGGTGATCACGGTGTCACCGTCCAGCAGTACCTCGCATGTCAGGCCCTCCCGGAGGCCCAGCAGCTGGTTTTCGCCAGGCCAACGGTGGGATGCCTCCAGCACGAAGCCGCCCGCAATCTGTTCGATGGACGTAGGCACGGACGCACGCGTCCAGCCGCCGAAGATCTTGCCGTCCACCTTGATCTCTACCGTCACAGCAGGATCTCCAAGGGCTGGGCAGGCACGAATGCAGGGTGGCGCACGCCATTGCGTTGCACCAGCTCGTCGGCGCGGCTGGCGTCCTGGTAGATGCGGTGGGCCAGCACCAGGCTGGGCAGCACGGCCAGCGGCGTGTAGGTGGAGCGTTGCTTCAGCAGCTCGGCACGCGTGGCCACGTCGCGCACGATGGCCGCACGCAGGGTGGACAGCGCCCGCGCTGTGCCGGCGTCGGGGTCGGCCTGCTCGAGCTCGACGTCGATTTGATCCACCACCTGGTCGCGCATAGCCGTGGCCTGTTGGGCCGTGGCCACTGTATCGTCGCTGATGGCCACGGCCAGGATGCGTGCCTGGGTGCTGATGGCCAGGCGGCGCGTCAGCTCGGCCCGTGCGGCTTCGTTCAGCAAGGTGCGGCTGGTTGTGGCCGGTGCCAGCGGGCTAGCTGCAGCGGCCTGGCGCGCAGCGGTCAGTGCGGCAAGGTTGGCCAGGGCGCCCTTGTTAACGTCGCGCATGGCGTTCAGCGCGCCGCCTGATGCGCTACCCACCCGGATGCTGGCGGCGAACTCGACATACAGGCCACGCAAGGCCGCCACCATCGTCAAAGGCTTGAGGAGCAGCGTGGCCACCTGGCCGATGGCCGAGCCGGCCATGTCCAGGATATCGCCGAGTGAACTGCTGTCTACATACAGGTCTGCGGCCGAGGTCAGCGTGTTGATGTCCAGCACGGTGGCGTCGGCCACCAGGTCGGTCAGGATCTGCGGGCCGGAAAGGCTCAGCGCATCGGCGTAGGCGACTCCCGCCGCATCGTCGCTGCCATCTGCTGCCCGCTCCAGATCGGCCGCGGTGTCCGTTTGGCCGGTGGGCTGGGTGTTGTCGGCATCCTCCACGAATGTGGCGGTAAAGCGCGACATGCGGCCTTCGCGGTGCGATTCGTCAAACTGCGCCTCGCCCAGCAGCGACACCCACACCACACCGTAGCGCGGGTGCACCAGCTCGCCAGGGCCACCCTCTTCAAAGGCGGCTTGCAGATCCTGGCGCTGCTGCAGGTAGTCGTCACCCAGGACGTAGCCCTTGACGTTGTACTTGCGGGCGCGGCGACCCAGATCGTCCACATATGGGGTGTCGCGCAGCGGGTATTCATTGAGCACATTGCGCCGGCCCACGCCCAGCCCGGTGTCTGTGGTGCGGAACTCGACGCCCCGAAACGATGCAATGATGGAAGGATCGCTCACCAGCTGCTCTCCGGGTTGGTTCTGCCTACGTCCGATCGCACGTTCATGCGGGTGCCGTTAAAGGGCTTTACTTCGTTTTGCACGGCTACGCTCGGGTCGCTCAGCACCCGAACCGTGATTTCACCGCCCACGCGGCTGTTCTTGAATGCGTCGGTCACCGCCACCGCTTGCGCGGCTTCCTGGTTGCCGAACACCGCCAGCGTGCGCGCGATCACTTCACCGATGGAATTGCTCACCGAGGTGCCTTCAATGCCGCTTGAAATCAGCGAGCCGGCACCGTAGCCAGCTGCACCCGCCAGGCCGACCAGGCCAGCCCTGCCAGCAGCGCCGCCAAACCTGGTGGCCATGCCGCCCAGCCTGCCGGCCATGCCAGCAGCACCTGCACCGCCCAGCAACCCCTGGGCCAGCGCGGCCGCACCCGCTGCCGCGGCCAGCGCCGTGACTGCGGTGGTGGCGCCTGCGATGGCCGTGGTGTAGCCGGGATAGGTCTGCATCAGGCCCACGACCTGGTCTGTAACGCCCTTGATGGCGGGCGTGAGGCCGTTCATCGCATTTTGATTGGCGATGTCGCGCTCGTTTTGCCACTGCTGGGCGCTGAAGGCCCCGGTGCCGCGGATCAAATCCATGTTCCTGCTGGCGGCATCTGTGTTGCCCAGGGCGCCCGCCGTGATTTCGCCCACGCGTTTGCGGTCTTGCATGAAGCCGTACAGGGCCATGAGCGCCTGGCGATCCTGGAACACCTTACCGATCACCGTGCCCTGGGCGATGTTGCCCACCGCTTCCAGGGCGGCTTGCCGGTCGCCGCCCTTGGCCGTGGCAAGTTGCTTCTGCACGGCTTGGTAGTTCTTGCTCTTACCGAGCTGGCTGTCCAGGAGGCCACCGACGACGTCGAAGGCATCCTGGCCCTTCATGCGGCCTTCTGCCAGCATGCGTGGCAGGTCGATGCCTTGCTTCTTGAAATCCTTGTTCGTGTCCTGCGAGCCCAGCTTAGCCAGCAGGTTGACCACGTTGTTGCCGGCCTCGTCGCGCGTGCCAGCAGTGTTGACCGCGGCCTGGTTGACGGCGGCCAGCTTGGCGAACCCGGCTTCACCGTACAGACCGACGGCTTTGGCTGCCGCCATTTGCTGCGGCAACCACTTGGCCATGTCGCGCACCTCGAAGCCACCGGCCTGGCCAGCGTAGGTGCCCATGCCAAAGATGCGGCCCATCTGCTCGGGCGCAATGCCCATTGTTTTGTTGGCCGTAATGGCCATCTGCGCAAAGGCGGTCGGGTCAGCGTTGTTGGCTGTGCCCGCCATCACCGCTTCGCGGAAGATCTTGGCGGTCTGGCCCGGGTTGAATGCACCCGATGCCAACAAGGCGTCCAGCGTGTCGGCCGCACCATCGCGGGTGCCGCCACCGTAGCGCACGGCATCCTGTACCTGCAGGTCCAGATCCTTCATACCGGCCTTGCGGCCTGCTGTGTCGCGTCCGCTGAATGCGGTGTTGGCCATGTTGGCCATGCGCAGCTCGTAGTCCATCGCCACCCGCACCTTGGGTGCCAGTACCGCGCCGCCTGCAGCTACGCCTGCAGCGACCAGGCCGAGGCTACGGCCGCCCGCCGCCAGCTTCTGCCGCCCGGTCAGCCGGCCCATTTCATTGTTCAGGTCGCGCACCTGTTTGTGCATGGCGGCCGCGGCGCGGCGCTGTTCGTTCCAGCTCATGGTGCCAGACTCGGCCAGGCGGCGGTAGGCGGCCTGGGTTTGCAGGATCTCCTGTTGAACGCGCCGCTCGGAACGAATGCCGAGCGCCTCGCGGGCCTGGGCCATGCGCTGGTACTCTGACCGCATGGACGCCGCGGCCGAGGCCGTGGCTTTGGCTGTGGACTTGGCACCCGCTGCGCCCGCCATGTTAAGGCTGTTTAGCGCCTTCATTGCCTCGGCCGCAGCCTTGGCCAGGCCAGCACTGTTGCCAAAAAGTCGAACGCCGACAGCGAAGTCCATCAGGTTTTCTCGGTCAGTTTTTTGATGTAGAAATTGAACTCAGCGGTCGGCAGCGCAAGAATCTCGGACCGAGACCAGTGCAGCCGCGTGGCCAGCAGCAACACCTTTGTCAGGAAGTTTTCTCGCTGGCCGGCACGTCTTCCCCCAGCGCGTTGGCCTCCGACATGGTTTCGCGCACAACGGCGAAGTTCGTCGCTGGCATTTTGTTGAACAGCGCTGGCCCAAATGGCCCGGTATAGGTGCCGGCCCGCACGATGGTCAAGGCAGCCAGTGCCGCGGTGTAGGCGTTGGGTGACAGATTGGGGTTTGCATCCTGCTCGGCAGCGATCAGGTCTTCCACCAGCGCTTCGCGGAATTCGACGTCGGTGGCCACGGTGCCACCGACTGTCCATTTCTTCTTCAGCGGATTGGTTGCGGTAAGAGCGGTCATGGTTAAAACACTTTCAAACGGGGTTGAGGGGATAAAAAAGGCCACCTGTGGCAGCCTGGGTGGGAAACCTGTTCAGGTCGGCTAGCCTTCGATGCACTCGACGGCTTCAAAGCGGCAAGACACTTCGCCCTTGGTCATCTTTGGCGGCGTGGCCGACCAGGCTTGGCGCAAGGTGAAGACACTGCCGCTATCGGTTTCGTAAAGCAAAGTGCCGTTTGTGATCGCATGGATTTCGGTAAGGCTGATGTCTGGCCGATGGTTGAAGGTGAAATCAACCGATGCCTCGCCGATGGCCTCGGTGTGGCCATCGACGCCGGCATCGCTTCTAGCCGCAGCGCGTGTAGCACCGCCCGTGTCGAGCGTCGCGCCTTCTTTGCTGCGGATGCGCTTGCCGTCGATGGTGATGAACACGCGGCCGGTGTATTGGGTCATGGATTAGCTCCTGTGCAATGTGGGTCAGAGAATGAATTGCACGCTGGCAGCGAACACGCGGAACTGGTTCACCACGTCCGGCGGCAGAATGGCGTTGACGCGGTTGCGGTCGCTGATGCTGCGCACCACGATCAGGTCTTTCTTGAACTGCTCGAAGCCTTCCAGGATGCCCGCCAGCTCCAGCTCGCGCGCCACGTCGATCAGCTCGCCGCGGATCATGAGCGGCGTCACGATGGCCTGGCCAGGCGCAAACTGCGTACCGTCGTCGGCCAGCTTGTGGCGCGGGAAGCGCAGCGCGATGCGTGCCCGGAAGGCGTAGCGCATGTAGTCCACAGTCCACTTGGTCTCCAGGTCCAGGTAGCTCACGTCGTCAATGCCGTAGGCATTGGTCTGGTAGGTGGTGACCACGCGCTCCAGCAGCACGTTGCCGCCCTGGTCGACGGTGATGGTGCTGATGCCGTCACGCAGCAGCAGGTTGCGCTCCTGTTGCGTGAAGCGATCGGACAGCGCTGGCGGCAGTACGCCAGGCAGCACCAGGGTTTGAAATGGCCGCGCGGGGTCGATTGCGCCGTTGAATTCACACACGGCGGCGGTGATCGCACCCAAGCAGTAGATAGGGGTTGGCAGACTGCGCACGCCGACAAAGCTGTCGTGTGGGCTGTTGCGGGCTGCGCCCAGGGTGGCCAGGGCCGATTGGGTACCGCGCAGCGCGCCGAACAGGTGGCCGGTGCGCATGTCCATACCGCCCCAGCGACTGGCCAGCTCGGTTTCCACCTTGACGATGTTGGCCGTGTCGGTATATGGCGTGACGATTGTGTAGAAGCTCTCTAGCGATATCGCGGCCAGGGCCGGGGCCACGTCGGGGTTACCGGCGCCGGCTACGCCTGCGGCTACCGTCACGGTGACGCCAGCGGGCAGCACGTCGTCGGAGTAGTAGTTCACGCGCACGTCGATATCGTTGCCGAAGACGCCCTTGTGCCGGGCCGTCACCGTTGCCACGGCCGCGGCGGCGGTGGAAGTTACCGGGCCGTCCAGGAAGGCATTCACCGTGGCAGCAATCGCGGTGGCGATGGTTGCGGCGGCATCGCCACTGGTTACGCCCACCTGCAGGCGCTGCCCATTCACATACAGGGCAATCACGCCGCTGCCGGTGGCAGGGCCCGTAACTGTCAGGGTCTGGGTGGCCGCCACGCCAGCGCCCAGGTCATCCAGGCCGATGGCCATGATGTCCGATTCTTTGTTGGCATTGCGGGCTGCCACCAGCATTTCGTGCAACACCGAGCCGCGGCCGAAGTAGCCTGCGGCTTCGCTGCCGGCATTGATGCGGCGCAGCTGACCGGCTGGCGCGCTGCCTGCGGGCAGCTTGTTGCCGATCACCAGGATGCGGCGATTCATCGAAGGCAGGCCGCGCACGGCCTTGCTGTTGTCGATCTCTACATACTGCCCCGGCGTGCGGATGTCGATGGGGATGGTGTTGAACGTGATGTTGTCAGGCATAGATGCTCCAGGGTGTGGTGGTGTGGCTTACGCCTTGGGTTTCTTGAGGGCGACTTCAACGCTGGACGAAAGCACCTCGGCTTCGCGTACCACCTCCACCTCCCCGGCCTGCACCTTGCGCAGCCAGTAGGTGTCGAAGTTCACTTCTTCTCCCTCGGCGGCCAAGTAGGTGCCGATGGGTTTGCGCACCTTGCGCGGCACCAGCGCACCTTCAGTTTCGAAGGGTGCAGGCTTGAGGAAAACGCGTTCGGTCATGTGGAGGCTCCGGGTAACTGCACGTCTAGCTGTGCGTCGGGGTTGGAAGAAGAAAAGTCGGCCGGGTCGGCCAGCCATTTGCCGTGCTCGGCGCAGCCAGCTCCGCCCGCGATATCGATGTCACCGTGAAAGGTTTTGAAGTCGTCCAGGTCTTCCAAGGCCCAGTCGGCGTCCATCTCTATCAAGCTGCTTTCAAACAGCATTTCAAGGGCGGTGATGCCAGCGGCGTCGAAGATCTCGTCGTCGACCATTTCGCCGCGACGCATGAACCAGGTGGCGTCGCCGATCCGGTGCTCGTGCAGGGCGCGCGTGGCCAGCAGCATCAGTTGGTCGATGCCGATGTCCACGCCGTCGCCCTTGCGGGCTTGCGCCTGGCCAGCCACGTTGCGCACTACGGCTGCCACAGTGAAGGTCAGCACCAGGCCGGTGTCGCGCACTTCAAAGCGGCCGGGCACCAGGTACAGGGCCGGCGCATCCGCCGCATATTTCTTGAGCAGTGCCTCGCCGATCAACTTGGGCAGCGTGTCAACCGTGCGCACCAGGCGCTTGATGTCGCGGTGCTCGCGCGCGGCCTGGAGTAAAGCGTTTTCGTTACGGCCTAGCATCAGAGGCCTCCGCCGCGGATGACTTCGCCCACCACCTCGCCGCCGATGCGACGCATCTCGCGCACGTCTTCGGCGTTCACACCCAGGAAGGGGCGGGCCGGCATGGTGATGGTGTGGGCGCCCACGGTGTAGCGGCGCTCCACCGCACGTTTGTGTGTGGCCTTGGCGAACACGGACAGGTGGGCGTGGTCCTTCTGGCGCAGCAAGGCGCCGCTTGCCGTGGTGCGCAAGCGCAGGGTGCTGGAGAAGGCCAGCTTGTTGATCTTGCCGCCGAGCTGATGGATGCGGGCGTACACCACGTTGCTGCCCCACTCGGTACCGGAATTGTTGGCGTTGTGGGTGATGCTGCGCAGCAGGCGGGCTTTGAGCACCAGGGTCTGGCCGCCATGCTTGCGCACCCGCTTGCTTACCTTCCAGGGTGTGCCGTCTGGCCCGGCCTGGTTCTTGAAGCGCAGGCGTGTGCTGGTTTCGCCGTACTGGCCGAAAGCCTTCCACAGTGGGCGGGGCGACAAGCCGAGCTGCAGCAGGCGCTGTATCGCGCGCTGCGGCTTTTCCAGCCCGTCGACCTTGATTTCTACGCCGACGGTCACAGGAACCCCGTGGAGTTGCCGCGCGCCCACACCCGGCCGGCGCTGACCACCTCGGGTGCGCCGCCGCTGGCCGGCTCGTCGCCGGTTTCGCCGTCTGCGCCCAGCTTTACCTTGCCGGCCTGCACGTTGGACAGCAACTTGATGCAGTCGTCGTAGCGCTGCTTGATCACGTCGGTGACCTGGTCGTCGTAAAGGAAGTAGCGCGCAAGCTCGCAAGCCACGCGCTCCAGCACCGGCGGTACCGGCGAGAGTGGCAGGATGTAGCGGCTGCTGATGTAACTGTCGATGGTGTCGGCCGCATCCTTGAGGGCTGTGTCCACCTTGATCATGGCCACGGCGGCCTGGGCGGCTTCTTCGTTGGTGTAGTCCGACAGGTCGGCCGCGGCGGCCACCGCCGCCAGCAGCTCGCCGGTCACCAGGCGCGGGATTTCGCGGGCGACGCGCTGGGCGATCTCCTGGGCGTCGTAGCGGGTGAGCAGAACTGTGGCGGTGGCGTATTGCATGGGTAAAGTGGTTTCTTTCTTGTATGTGCCGCGCGCGGCGCATACAGCAAAGGCCGGGGCTTGTGCCTAAACCTGTCCCCTGCGTATCCAGCCCCGGCGTGAGGTTGGTAGGGTGAGTCATTCGCGGGGCTCCCCCGGCGCCTGGATGACAAGGCGCAGGGATCAATGCCCGCTCGGGGGTGGGTATTACTTCTTGGCGGCGGGGTCGGCGGCGGGCTCTTTCTTGGGCTCGATGTCGACCTCTTGCACGACCAACAGGCGCTCACCCTTGAGCAGGTCCACCTGGTCGTCTGTCAGGTCTGCCAGGGAGATCGTCTTTGCGTCTGCACCAAAGCTGTGGCCTGCGCGGCGGA
This sequence comes from Rhodoferax sp. OV413, assembly GCF_900104385.1. Lineage (GTDB taxonomy): Bacteria > Pseudomonadota > Gammaproteobacteria > Burkholderiales > Burkholderiaceae_C > Rhodoferax_B. Next base: position 309,676 of record NZ_FNJA01000002.1, read on the forward strand.
AGCTCTCGCACCGCGCAATGATCTTGAGACCCTTGGTTGCCGGCCCCGCGGCCTGGTCTTTACTTTTCGTTGCCATGTCGGTATTTCCTTGAGTTGCGAGTTACAGCCAGGCGCAGACAACGACACGGGCGGTGTTGCGCATCGTGTTGTCCTGCCCGTTGGCCAGGCGCTCTGCCTGCACCAGGTCGAGAGCCGTCTTTTCCAGGGCAGGAGGCACCAACAGCACGTTGGGCTTCACGGCCAGTGGCTTGCCGCTGTCGCTCTTCAGGCTCATTTGGGCAGCACGGGCGGCTGCGTAGTTCGTCACGTCCAGCGTTTGCTTGCTGGCGTAGGCCAGTTGCCACAGACCGAAACCGACATTGCTGCGCGCATTGGCACCGAACACGAACTCATTGCGGTCGAAGACGTTGTCGTCGTCCCAAGACGTCTTGGACTTGAACTGGTAGGGCTCGCGGTTCTGGTAGATGATCGGTTTCATCACGTTGCTGGTGTCCAGCAGATACCAGGCTGTACCGCTGCCGCCCTGGAAGTTGCTTACGCTGACAGGGTTTTCGTTCGGGCCGACCGGGTGGTCGGTGTCGAAGAAGTACTGGCCGTCGTAGCAGGTGCTGCTGAAACCGGCGGCGATCAGGCCAAACACCAGCTCGTCAGGATGCAGCGCGGCGTCTTGGCCTAGTTGCATCATCAGCGGGTTGTAGACGCCATATTGGTCGTCCATGATCGCGTTGCGCTTCACACTGACGGTGTCTTCCCAGTCCTTGTTGCGGATGGTGTAGTCGTGTTGCTTCAGGTTTTGGTACACCCGGTCGCCGATCCATTCGCGGAACTTGGTGGTCATGCCCAGCCACGCGTACTTCTCTTCGCTGGTCGTGCTGGGCACTTCCATCGCGATCTCATTCCACATCGGCTTCTTCAAGGCCATGCCGGTTTTGAACGCGCCGTTGAATGCCTGGGTCAACATCTGCATGTTGCCGCGGTTCAGGATCAGACCGCCAAAGCCGACCATTGCCAGGCCGGAGTCCGGCGTGGCCATATCGGGCATCAACGACAGCACTTGAGCGTGCGGCATCGCAATGGCGGCCAGCGCCACGCATGCCAACAGGCCCAGCACGGCACCAATTCGGAAAGTACTTTTCATTTCAGGGTTCTCCAGTAGTTGAGGTTTCAGATCAGTTGAATTCGATCCAGACGCCCACGGCGTCCACATCGCGCACCTTGCCAGCAATGCTGCGAGTCGCACTGCCACTGGTCTTCGCAACCGTGGCGTCGTCCACGATGTAGCAATCGGCACCCACGTCAGCCAACGTGATCAGATCGCCCGCGGAGCTGTTGGCAAAGCGGAAGCAACCGTCCCGGCGAATCGGAGCATTGACGGCGCCAGCTGCTCCAGCACTGTTGTCGACCGTTTCTTCAAAAACACCGACGCCGCGCAAGGTGGTGGCGGTCGCGCCCTTGGTTGCAAAGCCGGTTGCTGTGGAAATACACGCAAGGCCGCCCGCAAACACTTTGATGGCGGAAAGGGGAAGCGACAGCAGGTCGCCGTTGCGGCGCTGGGTATCGCGGTCAGAGGTCAAAGGCATGTTCTAGTGCTCCGGTGGGTAATGGATAGGATCAGGCCGAGCCGCCGGCCAAGTACTGCTCGGGAGTAAGGTTCATCCGCTTGCAGATGGCCAACTGTTCATCGTTGAGCTCGGTGCCGGTGCCGCCTGGCTGTTTGCCGCTGGTCTGCTGTTTGCCAGCCAGCGCTGGATTGGCCGGAGTGGCGTCCAGCATCCGCTTGAGCTGGGCGATGTCGCTTTGGCCAATGGCACGGAATTCAGTTTCCAGGCTGGGGGTGACCTTGCCCAGAGCCTTGGCCTGGTTGATCACTTCATCGACTTCGTGCTTCACCTTCTCGGCCTTGAGCTGCACGATCTCGGTGTTGAGCTCGGCGAGCTTTTCGACCGGCACGTACTTGGCAGCATCAGGCGGCGCGGCCTTCAGCGTGACGATCTGCGTGGTGAGCTGGTCGACGCTTTCCGACTTGGCCTTCAAAGCCGCAACGGCTGACACGGCTTCGACCTCCGTGGTGGCCTCGGTCGCGGGCAAGCCAAGAGCTTTCAGCAGGGCGAGCAAAACTGGATTCATGGTGGTGGTTTCCTGGGGAGGTTGATCGCCAGCCGACTGGCTGACCTGGTTGAACCTGGCCGTCAGCGCGGCCAGGGTGACTTCGTCCATGCCGTGCAGGCCTGGATCGTTGGTAAGTGCCACGCTCACGATGCGCTGCACTTCACCGGTTTTCTTGTCGAACGCGAAGACCGGGGAGATGTATTTGTATTCATCGCCCGCCAGGTAGCCCTTGGCGCGCGCCGTCCAGTCCACGTCCGGGGCGTAGAGGCCCGCGCCTGGCCGGAACTCCAGCGACTTGAACCAGCCGGCAGCCGGCGCTGGCTGGCCATTGGTTTCTGCGAGCTGGGTCTGGTGCTCGTAGTCGATCACATACTTGTTGGGGCGGGCATTGGCCTCGGCCACCAGGCGGGCGGCTATTTCTGGGGTGAGCTTCCAGGAGCCCCAGGGCTGGGGTCGGCCATCTGCCGCGCGGAATTCACCGGCGGGCATGAGCTGCACCGCGCCATCTCCTGCACCGACTTCAAAGGTCAGCGCGGCAATCGCGAAGCGTGGATGCGGTTTGTTTTGGGCGGTCTTCATATTGAAGACCCAATGGTCGCGCGATGACCGCCGTGCGTAGCTTAAAACGCTTTACTTCGTTAAAATCCCGCCGTGCTGTAGAGGTTCGGGAAAAACGGCTTCCGATTCAATACACCGCCCCTTTGCCGGGCGACTGGATGACATGTGAGGGTGCTGCACTTCGATGCAGGCGTCGTCTCACCGCAGCACACCTTATTTCAAAGGCGATGACCACGTTGTTAATTTGCTTTGCAAGTAGTCTGAGAAGTTTGTCAGAAGATTGTCTCCACCCCAGGACCAAACGCCCCAAGCCAATAGCGCAAACATAAAAGCCAACGCGAATCGCTTCGTCGCCCTAAAGATTGGCTCGCCCAGCCTTACTTTGCCCCATTCCTGTTTCAGGAATAGCTTGGACGCTTCGATAATTTCGTTTTCACAGGTCTGGCATTCGCTCATATCCATCGGACTTTTCCCTAGCGCGTCATCCAATTGATCCATCGCTTTTAAGATACTTTGACAAAGGGCTTCTTCAGAATTTAGGCGCAAGCGGATAGATGAACCCGCCGTTTTGTAGCCCGCGAAATGGGGATGTGCCTCCTTGTATAGGTCTATTGGAGAGCCAAACTTAGCAGTTCTAGCGCCGGCTACCAGCTCCGCATAAGCGAGAAAGTCAGCAAGTTCAGCGCGTAATCCGTCAATCCATGCTTGTCTAAACTCAGAAATCTTGTTCTCTTTTGCGATTACAAGTCCCAGGAACGCAATCACTCCGCCGATCAGCGCGGCAGCAACCGCACCGACAGCGGCGTCTGGAATGGAGGGAATATTCAAGCGTGATCTCTCTTGCGAGGTGGGGGCATCAGCGACTGCAGGCTTCTTTCGAAGTTGATTCACTGGTCAAGCCGCGCAAGCCCTTTGCGTTTGAAGCTGCGCGGGTCGATCAGATCCATCGAGGTTACCGCATTGCCGCGCTCGGCACGGTGCACCGTCTCATTCAAGGCCACCACCACCTTTGCTACCTTGCCGGTTTCGACCGAGGTGCACAGCAACACTACGCGGGGCTCAGCACCACGCTGGTCGCGCCGCTTGGGTTCTTCCTGGTCGGATGCCTCTAGCCACACCTCGCCGGCCTGGCTCAGCAGCTCAGGCAAGGAAGCGACGAAGGTTTCGCCGCTGCCCTTGGCCTGGCGCTTCTGGCTGCGCTCCAGGCCGAGCAGGTGTCGCAGCCGCGGCATATCGACGAACAGCGTGGCCTTCTCCGGCGCCAGGCCTGCCGCCTGCAGCGACGCAACCACCTGGGGTGCGAACGCCCCCACCACGCGCCGGGCGCCAACCTCGCGCCGCTCGCCCTCTACGTAGCGACCCACGAACTCTCCGAACTCGGTTTGCACCAGCGGGGCCCAGGTTGTCACACCGTCGGCCAGCACCTTGGCTGCGGTCGCAGAGGTGGCGGCATCGGCCTTGTCCATCATCATGCGGCCCAGGTTCGGGCGGCGGCCACCTGGTGGGTAGTGGAAGGCTGGGTCCACGCCCACCGGCACTTCCATTGTTTCCCCGGTGCGCTGGTTGGTGAGGGTGCGCATTTGCTCGGCGGGCGCGGTGCCCAACTTCAACCCCCCGCGCTCAAGCGTGCGCGCATTGTGTTGATAGACGGGGCACTTACAGCCCCATTTCTTTACAGGCATGTGGACCTGCCACCAGGGATCATCGGCGCGCAGCACCGTGCCGGCATAGGCTTTGTGTTCCAGGCGCGGATGTTCCGAGGCGCTGTGTCCATACTCAAGAAACGGAAACAACCCCTTGCCGCGCTGAATGCGCTCCCACTGGCCCTCGCTGTAGGCGGTAGCCAGGTTGGCATCGAAGATCACCTCCATGCGGCGCGCGCTACCGAGTTGGGCGCGTACCGTGTCGCCGCTCACCGGGTCCACCACGTCCTGCTTGCCCCACCAGCCACGGGCCTGCAGCTTGGGGCTGAGCTCGCGCTGGAAGGTGCCGAAGCTGGTGCCTTCGGTGATCGCCTTGTCGACCTGGCCGCGGATGTCGCGCAACAGATCCATGTGCATGGCCTTGGCCACGGTGAATGCAGCCTGGTGTTCCTGCCGCCAAACATCGCGGTGGTCAAAGCCGATCCGGTAGCCTTTCTGCCGAAAATACGCGACAGATTCTTCCGGCTGCACCGGTTTTAGGGCGATTGCGCTCATTTCATGCACCAATCAGGAGCAATTGGCGGGATTACCTCGGCACTCAACAGCCGAATGGAGCCATTGAAGACCCATTGAAGAGCCGCGATCACAGCCAGGGTGCGGGGGTGGTAGCCAAATTCCAGCCGGAGCGCCCCAAAGCCCGATTTCCGGCCTTGGTGCCGAAAATCCAGAGCCCGTGCGGCTTTGCGGCCAGTTTGTTGCTGCATTTTTAAGCAGCTGGTTTTTTTTGAGCGTTGAGCTGGCCCCACATCCGGGCCGCAAAACTGCCCCGCGCCAGCAGGTCGACGAGCTGCTCGGTCGGGATCGTGGTCAGGCCGGATTCCAGCGCCTGGCTGAAGTCTTCAAAACTGGCCGCGGTGGCCAGCGCCGTCTCCACGGCATTGCGCATGGGGTCGGCGGCGTCCACCCATTCGCCAAGCATTTCTGCGGCCAGGGCGTCGAGCTCGTCGGGTTCGGCCGTGGGTACAGCCTTGAGCTTGGCCAGCGCCTGGGGGCCTTTGGCTACGCCCGCTGCCGGTTTGGCCGGATCAGCCTGTTCCTCTGGTGGCAGGATTTCCTGCGGCCGCGCTACCTCCAGAACATCTTCTGTGCCCTGGGCCTCGGGTATTTTGAGTTTGTCATGCGCCCAGCTCTTGCGGATACGCATGCCCATGCCCACCAGCTTGGGTACGGCTTCGCTGTAGAGCTTCAGGTCTTCCGCCTCCTGGGTGTCGAACACCAGGCGCGGGCAGCGGCGCTTTTCCGTCAGGCCCTTGTTCACGGCCAGGATGGGATACACGAGCTGGTCGCTTAGCGCCGCACCGAGTTGGCGCGCATCCGCGCTCTTGAGCTCGTGCCGCACCTCGTTGTGCACATTGCCCAGCGCCTGGCTGCCGTGCGAACCTTCGCCGCTGGTCAGCGTGCCGCCCAGGATGGCCTTGCTCATCATGGCTTCCATGTGGCTGATCATTGCGCTGAAGGGACCGTCCATGCCTTCGGCTGCCTTCTGGAAGTCGATGGCCATACCTTCGGGGATGATGGCCGCAGCATCGTGGCCGATGTTCACCACCGCGCGCAGCAGCGCGGCCTTGTCTTCCTTGGTGGCGCTGGGGTTGTAGGTGCCCAGGCGCAGCGGCAGGCCGTAGATTTCCAGGAACTCGGCCAGGTCGCGTACCGCGTAGTTCTTGAACAGGAACGGCCAGGCCAGCACACGGAACAAGCCCGATCGGCTCACATAGCCCGAGCGCGATTTGTGTTTGTGCAGCAGCCAGCCAAAGGGCCAAAGCTGCTCGCCATCGGCCGAGTTGTCGCGCAGGCGCAGCTCGTTGCGGTCCACGCCAGGCGTCTGTGGCAGGCGAAACCAGCCCTGCGGGCGGTGCGTGGCACACACGGGCAGCAGGTTCTTTTCTACCTGGCGCCATTCGAGCTCGAGCGCGGCGAAACCGTGGCCCACAGCGTCGGACATGTCAAACACCACGTCTTCGAAGTCGGCCATCTCCGAGGCCATTTCCTTGGCGTAGGCGGCCAGGCTCTTCTCGGCTGCGCTGGCATTGGGCGGCGGCACGACATCCCAGTCCAGCGTTTGCAGGGCCAGGCGGCGCTTCTGGAGCTCGCTGAAGAGGTGGGCATCCTTCTCTTCCATATCGGCAAACAGCTCGTGCTGGCTGGTCAGGTCGCCTTGCTCGGCACGCTGCAGGATGGCCGCCAGCTTGGGCGGCGTGAGGCCGCGGCTGGGGTGGGTCTCGTACTCGGAGTGCAGTTGCGCCATGCGCGCGGTCTGCGGCTCGGCGATCTGGGCACGTTCGAAGGGCTGGCCCCGGTGGTCAAGGATGGTGGTCATGGTGTTTGGAAAAGTGGTTTACCAGGCGCCGGACCCGGCGTATCGGTTGTCGTCGTCGCTGGTCATACCGTCCCAGGCGTTCACGCTGGGAGGCGCACCCTGGTAGTCGTAGACCGTGCAGCCTTCCAGCGTGCGGGATGCATGCCAGGCTAGCGAGCCGGCGATGAAGGTGTCGCCGTGGCGTTTGAGCTTCTGGGCGTCCTGCGTGCGCACGTCGGGGATCAGCGGTATGCCCTTGATGATGCGCGGCACGCGGTGGTCGGCCAGCACGTCGGCGTCCATCGGGATCTGTATCAAGCGGTCTTCAAAGGCCGCTTTGTAGGGGGGCAGGTTCTCCAAATACCATTTCTGGGTGGCCTGGATCATCAGGATGCGGCTTTGCCCGTATCGCTGCGCCGTCTGCTCAGCCATCTGCATGCCCAGGCCACGGGAGTCGAGCGCGGCGCCCACAAACCTGGGCAGATGGTCCATGATGTACCAGAGTACCTGCAGCTGCTGCGTGAACGGCATGCCGCGCAGCTCCACCAGGAACGGGATACGCCGCACCAACGAGCGGAACTGGATCATGGGTGCGAACGCAGACAGGTCGCCGATCCGCGCAACGTCACCGCCCACAAAGCTGATTACATCCCGCAACTCGCGCAGCGCGTCGAGCTCGGGCTTCAGGAACTCCTCGCACCAGTCCAATATGGCCAACTGACGAGTGCGCTCGGGTTTGAATGTGAAGTCGGGTTCGCGCTTGTCGCGCAGCACCGCCCAGCCCTTGACCATGCAGTTTTCGATCAGTTCGCGCGTGAGAAAGCTGCCTGCGCCGTTCTTGGGCACGCAATCCAGTTCTTCCTCGGCGTCGTCGCCGTAGAAGGCGCGTATGTCATCGGCCCAAACCTTCTCGTTGTCCTTGTCATAGGCAATGCCGAGCCGTAGGCAGACACGCACATACAGGCCCTCGGCCAGCGCGTCATCGAAGGTGGTCCTGTGGAGCTTGTAGGGCTTCCGCCCCGCGCGAATGTCCTTGATGACCGTGTTGAACTCGTTGTCGTCGCCGAAATGCGTGGACAGGATACGCAGGCGTCCACCCCAGATCAGCAGCGCCAGTGCAGCCTTGAGTAGACCTGCCGGGTCATCGTGGAACGCGAATTCGTCCAGCACGACGTCACCCTGCTTACTGCGCAGGTTACGTGGCCTGGAGCTGAGCGCCGTGATGCGATGCCCGCTGGCAAACTTGATGCTGAAGACGAAGACGCTCTTCTTCTCATCGCCTTCGACCCAGATCTCTTCGGACGCCTCGATAGCCTCCGCAACGCTCTGGAACTGCCCCGCCCATTGCGCCGCATCCAAGATGAACTCGACGGCCATGTCTTTGGTGTACCCGATGTACCACTGGTCGCGACCGGAGGCGGCCGCAGCGATCAAGACGCTTTCGCAGGCGCAGGTCCAGCTCATGCCGACACGTCGGCTTTTTTCGTCAACCTTGACTTGGGATTCGTCGGCTATCCATCGCTTTTGATAGCCGAGCAACACGCTGGGTGCGCGCCCGCTGAAGTCATACTTGACCTCCTCGGCCAAGCGCTGCATTTCCGGCGTGATGATTTCGCTCATGCCTTCTTGGCCTCCGGGATGCCGAGGATTTCAGCGCGGATCACATTGATAGTGTCGTCGCTCAACCCCGCCTTCTTCACCGTCTTGACCACACTGGCGGCGACCTCGGCCGCACGCACTGCGATCAGCTTGCGCACGTTGATCGCCTTGTCGACGGCCAGTTTGTCGGCGCCTGCAAAGTCCTTTAGGGCCTTGCCCAGGAACATCAGGTCTTCGGGGCTGGCTGTCTCCAGGTCGCCAATGGTCTTGAAAGCCACCACGCGCAGCATTTCCAGCAGCATGCGGCCCACGTCGCCCTCGGGTTCCTTGCCCAGCTTGTCCACCCACACGGCGGCGATCTGGGTGGCCTGGCGGTAATCCTCCATGCGCTCGTTTGCGTTCTTGACGTAGCGGCCCACGGCCGAGCGGCTGGCATCGCCGCCCATGCCCTTGACCAGGCCGACGATCTCGTTGATCGTGGCCCGGCCCTCGCGCACGGCGGTGTCCACCGCTTCCTTGATGGACGGATGGAGCTGGGTGATGCTGCTCGGCCGCGAGGGCCGGCGTTTGCTGGTGGTGTCGGCCATGATGGTGGCCTTAGCGCGGCGTTGGCCGTTTGACGCCTGGCACCGTAGCCCGGCCGGCGGCAGTGTCGGCGCCGCGGGCGGTCAGCGTGGCCAGGGTCACAGCACCAGCCTGGCGCTGGGTGACCAAGCCCACCTCGGCAAGCCAGGCGATATCGCCCTTCACCTGGTCGGCGCTGGCACTGTGGCCGTAGATAGCGTCAATGGCGTCGCGCACCAGGAATGCGTTGGCGCTATAGCCCGGCGTCTCCTGTAGCACCAGCAGGATGGACAAGCGCCGATCTTCGGTCATGGCAGTTTGAAAGCTCATTTATTGCTCATTAGGTGGGTTTGAATAATCGACGTCTGGTGCTCGATGCGCTTGAGCATTTCGCTCAAGCCATCAACGCGTGCATCTAGGTTCGACACCTGCGAGCTGATCTTCCCGATCTCTTCATCGGTGGGAACATGCTTTACTACCTCTTCCAGCACCGACAGCCGGGTGTTCTGGTTTTCATTGGCTTTGGTGCTCTCGCTGATGAATACGGTCAACTCGCCGTGCAGCTTGGTCAGTGCCTTGGCGTTGTCGTCGTCTTTGGTGCGCAGGTACACCCACACGCCCATCAAGCCCATCGCTATCCACTGTGCGGCAGCCATGTAAAAACCCATCGCCTGGTAGTTCAAATCGGGCATCCAATGCCACCTTTCAAAGAGATTGCACCGGCAGCACACCCGCCAGCAAAAGAATGTCGTTCTGCACCGTGGTGGCACGGCACAGCACCTTGTAGGTACAGCCAGGCACACCGCCGCCCAGTTTCTGGAGTACGCGCCCGCCCTTGATCACAGGCACGCCAAAGCGCAGCGCAGCCGGCGTAGGGTCGGTGCCGCGCATTACCGTGACGACCATGTCAACGGTGGCGATCTTGTCGCCGTAGGTGAGGTCTTTGGTGAAGTCGAATTTGGCGGTGATGCGCTCTTCGGAGAACTTCACCGGCCACAGCCAGCCGTTCGCCTTCCAGGAAGCGAACCAGGCGCGGCCGGTGGCATCGCAGTCGTAGTCGGGGGTGGGATTGCCCGTGCCGGCATCGACCACGTAGAACGCGGACGAGAAAGCGGCAGCGTTGAAAGCGCTCATGAGAGCATCAGCTTTCCGCCTGGGAGTTGGGGCATCGGGTCACCTTGAACTAAGTAAGGTGGCACTATGCCGCGCGCGCGCGAGGTGGGGCTACTAAAGCGTTTTACATTGAGTAGCGGGGCGGCGGAGGGACCATAGAAAAGGCCACCCGAGGGTGGCGCTTAGATCGTCGGGTTCACCGGCAGCGGGTGGGAACTAGAAAGTTCATCCCTGCACGGAACCGCCAGGAAGCGTCAGGGCCTGAACATCTGAGGAACTTAGGTTCACTCCCTTAAGGAGATCTTCCAGGGGGCGGCCACTGCTTGGCCATAACGGAGTGGTAGGAAGGCGCGCTCCACTCAGCCCTACTGCCATAGTAGCCATTTGTAGCATGCCATTACTGATAGAGCTACGCGCATGAAACACTGCTCTATCGATACAAAAGTAGGCATTATTTATGTGCAGCGGAGTGTTTTCCGTACCCATGCCCAGAGGAACGCCGATCGATTGAACATAACTCCTACGCCACGAATCGCGCAGATTTCCAAAACTAACCTGCCACCCATCAAGTGGGTGACCATTCATGAGGGCAGTTCTCTGGTGTTGCGTAGTTTTCAGAATGCGACCGTGGCACTCCAGATTAATCGCGACCATCGCAACCCACCGAGAAAGTGCAATGCACTCTTCATGTGAGTGGACCTGCCAGCCACCTTTCACCAATTGCAAAACCAGAGGTTGAGCGATCTTGTGAATATCACTCATCCATGTGGTGTTGCACCTCTCGCAGACATTTCGCACCGTCGAATCAAGAAGATCGCCGACAGCTGACAGAGGGTCACTTCTATGAAAATCGACTGGCTCCCAAAATACAAGCCGCTCGGGACGGCCAACAGAATGAAACCTGTATTGGCTAACTCTACCTAGAGCTTTTATCAACCATTTGCCAAAAATATGCTCGTCTGTGAGCTTTTCAACCTGTTGGCAGTAGATACACTGCCCAGAAGTTGGCACCTTGACCACACCATATTTGAGGTCGAAACCACAGTTTTCACAAAACGGATTGTCGCAGTCGAACACCTCAGTCTTGCATCGTCGGCATATTTGAGTAGGCGTGGATTGTTCAACTGGGGCCATCGACGAAGGAGTCCGTAAGCTAGTGATGCAGCATTATGAATTGACAGAATACCGAACGAACCTCCGTTATTCCTATTTTTAGCAAGAGGGATAAAGTCCAAGCATCCCTATTTGCCTGCCTGATTCGGAACAAGCCGCCCTTCAGCCATCAGCAGCAGCGCCCTTTCGGAGCCATGCAGATCACCATCGCCGTCGGTGCCGATCAACAAAAACGCTCACGGAACGGCGTTACGCGTGAAAAAGTGCATACGATCAAATGTCACGAAATGCATCCCCTCTGTTACAGTCTTTGTAACAACTAACAGAGGTAGGCATGTCAGACGAATCGATACTGGGCGGCACCATCATCTTGATGGTCCTGGCATTTGCCATCGCGGTCTACCTCCGTAAAAAGCGCCCAGAGCACCCTGACGCAGCCAAGGAACTGGAAGATCAGCAGTGGTGATCTAAGAAAACCTAGATCACCAACTGGATCAACTCAAGATGATGTTGTCCATATAGACACCGTTGGCCACGCCACCAAACCCAGAGAGATACTGGACCGGCGCGTTGCTTGTTGGGTAGTTGGTGTCCGTAACCGACACTGCACTAGTCCATGCAACACCATCAGCTGAATAACTCAAGCTGATGGTGTTGCCGATTGCCGAAACACGATAGTGCTCATAGTCTCCTGTGACCAAAGATAGCGATCCGAGCAAGACCAGTCCGGTCGATGCGACCCGGTATAGCCGGAGTTGCCCGCTGGTCGCGTGCATCATCCCTAGGTAGCCCTGCAAGGCGCTCGGATACCCTGTGACAGTCGTACCCGCCTGAGGACGAATAAGGAAGCCATCACGCGCAGAGCCGGAGATTTGCTTGCGGTCCCAGGTGACCGTTTGGTCGGCCGTCGGGTTGAACAAGCTCATGTTGAATACATCAACTACTGGCTGAGAGCCCGTAGCGCCAATGCTGTATTTGCCGCTCCAGCCCGTTGCGCCGGTATTCTTCACGACCAAGGAGCCAACGAGTGCTGCAATGTTGGCTGGCGCTCCGTCCACAGTGTCAGCTTCAAACGTATAGCTACTGCCGCCAGATGCCGCTGCTGTGGAACCGGTTGCCGTGGGCGATGGTGCACCAGCGCCGCCAGAATTGGCGGGCGTCACACGGTAGTCATAACTGCTCGAAGCAGCGAGACCGGTAACGGTCGCCGCTAGAGTCGTGCTGACGCCATCAGCAAAGGTCAACCAAGTTCCGCTGCTGGCGAGCTTGTACTCCACCGTGTAATCGGTGGGCGCGCCGCCCGAGCCAGGCGCAGACCAGGACAAAGGTTGCGTGGATGCCGTCGCCGTGCCAAGGGACAAGCCCGTGACTTGACCAGGTGGCAAGGACGCTGCGGATGTAGTAACGCTGACCGTGCTTGACACCGGCCCCGTCCCAGCGCTGTTGCTCGCTGACACTCGAAAGTCGTATCCTGTGGACGCGGACAGCACGGTTACGGTTGCAGAGCGTGTGATGGATACGCCATCCGAGAAGGTGGCCCAGCTGCCGCCGCTTGTAAGCTTGAACTCGACGATGTAGTCGGTCGGCGCGTCGCCAGTGGCCGGCAGGTTCCAAGTCAGCGCCTGGCTTGTGGCGGTGGTGGCTCCTGCAGCAAGCCCGGTCACCTGGCCCGGGGCGACAATAACAATGGAACCATTGCCAAGGTTTGCTATGGCAGCAGGCACGGCAGAGGCCAAGCGCACACCCATGATGCGTGCGCCGGGAGCCGTGTCGAAATGCAGGTTATCTGAAGAATAGCCAGATGGGCCTTGAACGTAGGTAACGCCGGGGGTGCTGGCCGCAACGGCCAATTGCGCGTCACGAATCGAAGCCCAGCTAGGGTTAGCCGTAAGCGCTTCGGGAACCATGCTACCAATGATGAACCAACTATTCGCAGCCCCAGTAATGCGCGCGCGAAAACCCGCGATAAGCGCACGTTGTGCGGCGTCATACGCCGCCTGTGTGACGCCGCCTGCACCATCGCTTTCGCCTTGCATCCATATCGTGCCCACAAAACGTGAATTCGGAAATACGAGCAGTGCAGCCGCAATCGCTGCATTGGCTTTAGCGATTGCATTTTCGTAGTTAGACCCACCTGGGCTACCCGGCCCCCAAGTGGGCGGCGCCGCGACCATAGACGTCCCACCTACACTTACCGGAACAATCAGCACTCGGCGGCTCGGGCGGATCTGACGAGCGTATGCCCGCCCAAACCAAGAGGCAGGCCCCGTGCGGCCGCCTGCCGTAGTTGCATCTGGATGCTTGAGAGGGTCAGCGCCTAATCCGATTTTTTGGTAAGACGCGGTATCTGAGGGGTAGCAGGCGTATTGCCATACGGCGCCATCAGTAGGGTCCGCAAACGTATCCATCGGTTCACGCCCGGCCATACCTGACTGACCAGCTGCAAGGACAATATCGAAACCGAAATCCGAAGTCAGTGCATTCCCATCCCAATCCACCCAGGATACCCCATTGCTCGTGTAGATCTTATAAGGCGCGGCGGAGCCGACAAGCCCTGTCTTGCCTGCATGGGTTGCGGCTGGCTTCGCCGTTTGCAGCGCGGCAACTGTTGGGAATATGTTTTCTGGAGCAAGCCGCAGCCCGTCTTCATCCAGCACAAGGCCGTCACCGACAGTGATCTCCTGCGCTTCTGCGTCGGTGCCATCTTTGCGGCCCAGCAGCGCCGGGCCTTGAAGCTGCACCGTGTGCTCGGCATTCCAGTGGCTGGGCTGCACCTGCGTCGGGTCGTCACCATCCGGCTTCGTGCTGGTGAAGGGGTGGGTTACGCGCACCGTCATGGGGTACCTTTCTTCTGCAGGATGAAATCGATCAACTTGTCGTGCCGGACGCGGTCTTCGGCGCAGAGCTGGGCGTTTGCGGCCTGGTTGCGGGCGGCGAGGTCGAAGGTGATGCCGGTTCCAGCAGCACAGGCGGCCTCGGACGTATCAGCAAGGCCGCAGGTACCTGCAGGTCGGTCTGCGCCGGCAAGGGAGCTGTTCCACATCCAGACAGCACCAGCGCTGAGCTGTAGCTCAAACTGACCAGGCTGCGACGGCACCAGGTCGACGAGCCTCGGCGTCTGCGCGGGGTCAAGGGCCTGCGCACCAGTCGGCGCAGCTCCCAATTGAGCGCCAGGTACAGGTACACGAACAACAAGAGGAGCACGGCGGCGTTGTAGCTCATTGAAAGCACTTTCAAGTTGGGAATAACGGGTGTCTTGGTCGCGCAGCGCCTGGCCCAGGTCGACCTGGGCGGCGTCGCCGCGTTCGAACTCGCGGAACTTTGCGCCTGCTGCAGTGCGCTCGGTTTCGAGCTGGTCGGCGGCGTGGCGGTTGTCGGCGGCGGAGCCGCCCCACCAGTAGCCGCTGCCTACCAGGCCAGCAGCTGCGAGCACCAAGGCGAGCAGGCGCCAGGCGAGCGTCATGGTTCGTCTCCGGCGCTTGGCGGGGTTTCGTCCAGGCTGGCCTGGCGCAGGATGCGCAGCCCGACAATGGTGATGCCGAAGGCGGCGGTCACGTAGGGCCAGTACTGGGCGGGAAAGATGGGCTGGATATACGGCAGCATGTCGGCCTGGATGGCGGACAGCACCGTCAGCACGGCAGTAGCCTGGATGGTCAGGAAGCGCCAGGCCTTGCGCCAGTCGGCGATCAGGGCGGGCTTTTTCATAGCAGGCCCGGAAGGTAGCGGGTCTTTTTGCCAGGCGTGAAGACGGCCGTCAGAACCTGTTTGCGTGGCTGGGCACCGTAGACGGCAATGCCCAGGTGCACCCAGCTGCCCTCATAGATCAACTGGTCTGCAACTACGCCTGCAGTCATCAGCGCTCGGCAGATGTCCTTTGGGGAGCCGAAGCGCGGGGCGATGAAGTCGGCAGCGCGGCCATCCGGGTGTGCGCTGGTGCTGTCGCTACCCACCAGCGTATTGAGTTTGGGGCAGCGAAAGCCGCTGCTGATGATGATGGGCGCACCGTTCAGTGTGGAGCGCACCACCTCCAGCACGCCGGCCAGGCGACGCAGGTTTTCAATCTCGGAGGTATTGGGCTGGTTGGCGATTCCGAAGCGCTCGGCTTTGTCCGAGATCGTGAATTCGCTAAGCCAGAAGTTGGTGGTGAGCTGGGTGTCTTTAGGCATGCACGGCAGTTTGCCGCGCACGCGCGAGGGCGTCGTTTAAAGAGTTTTACTTCGCGCGCCGTCTATTTCTTCGTCTTGCCAACGAGGGCCACAGAATAACTCAGAGCTTCGTCGAAGTCTGTGGGCGATAGCTTCTGGCAGTACAGCGACACATTTCCGGAGTCACCCGCATGGAACTTCTTCGGGTTCAGATAGGGAATAGCGAGGTACCAAGCACAAGCCGCTTTGGGCGCCTTCTTCCCGTCCAGGCCCTGCCCTGTGGCGTAGGTATAGGCCAAGTTGCGCTGCGCGTTGTAGTCGCCTTGGCTAGCATTGCGGCGGAGCTGCTCCACCTCGGTGGGCAGAGAGGCTGGTTCAATTGTCTGAGCAAATGTATGCGCACTGAACGACGCCGCCACCAGCGCAAGCGTGCTCGATAGTGTTCCGATTTTCATAGCTCCCCCGATTTAAAACTCGCCCGCGTGCCAAACCACTTTGCCGCTGATGCGCAACGCGGCAGCCTGTTCTGCGCTCAACGATTGCGGCTTGTAATCCTTGTTGTAGCTGATCACCTGTACGCCGCCGGTTGAGAAATCGCGCTGTATCAGCTTCACATAGTCCAGGCCGTCCAGCTCAATGACGTAAATACCGTCAGGGCCCAGACTGGTGATCTCGGTGTTGACCAACAGAATGTCGCCATTGTTGATGCGATCAGCCATCGAATCACCACGGGCTCGAACGATCTTGGCCTTGTCAGGCGAAATGCCTTTTCTCGCAAGCCATGATTGTTTGAAAGCAAAGCGTCCGATCACTTCGCTATGGCCGTTGAAAGCTCCTCCACCAGCACTGACGTGGATGTCGATCATGTCTACCAGCGCGAAATCTTGATCGCCTAAGGCCGCGCCACTTCCCCCATCTCCGGCCTCAGAAGTCCCTGAAAAGTGCATCAGCTTGGCCGGCGCTACACCTAAAGCCCGGGCAATCAACAAAAGTTGCTCCGTATTGGCTTCGCTGTCACCTCGTTCGATGCGACCGATGGTGTTTGAGTGCAATTCGGTCTTTTGCGACAGATCCTGAATTGTCAACTTGGCCTGAGTGCGCAGGTTCCGAATGCGCAGACCTTGCGCTTTGATCAGTGCACCCGCTTCCGTTGCCGTGTAGTCGAAAGAGGGTTCCTGCACCCGTACGACATCCCGAGCGCCGAGCGCCCCTTTTGAAGGGTTATTTCTTGGGTTCACGTGCTTTGGCTTTATGTGCGAATGCACACAGTTTAAACCTGAGCCAGTTGTAGAACCAACACTAGTTTGTAAATGAGGTCTGGCAAACCTTAATTTGTGTGCATTAGTTGTTGCAAGCACCTGATTTGTGTGGATAATCTCGCTTATGAACACAAATCAGGTTTTAGTCAAAGATTGGCACCCAGCTCAGGTTAAAGCCGCGCTTGAAATGGCGGGAACCAACCTGAGCCAGTTGGCGAGACAACACAAATACAAACATATCAACGAAGTTTTAAACCGCCCCTGGGCTGCAGCTGAGTTGATTGTTGCCAAAGCGCTCCATAAAAAGCCCGAGGAAATTTGGCCCAGCCGGTACGAACGATCACGTGATCGCGCCAAGGCAATGACGCGCAATCCCCAGGTCCTGCGGACAAACAAGGCCTTTGGGTCTGCATACGCCAAGGGGTGATCATGAGCATGTGGATATCAGCTCCCGATCTGGCAGGCCTGCCAGGCATGCCCTCGGATAAGACGACCGTGCTTCGCCGGGCCAAAGCCGAACGTTGGACCGCCCGGCCCCGCACCGGTCGCGGCCGCACAGGTTGCGAATACCTGATAACCAACCTGCCCGAAGCCACCCAGCAAGCCCTAGCCGCAGGCGCAGCCGGTGCGGTCAAGCCAACAGTCCGCGCTATCGAAGCCGGCAAGCAGGCCTGCCACGTCGCACAGGTGTAAGCCCATGCCAGCGCAATGGCGCGGCTCGGTGTCACCCTGGAAGCGGCGGGCGCATTCAACCCAGCCAGCAATCCACGCCTGGACCTGTTCCAGCGCTTCGAGAGCTACCACCTGGCACGCGGCGGCGCGGTGTGGCCCGCCATTACTGAATTCTGTGCCCTATGGCAGGCCGGTCAGATCCAGGCCTTGCCCAAGACGGTAGAAGCCTACCCCGCGCTGCCGGCCAAGACCCTGGACAAATGGTACCGGTCCTGGCGCATGAACGGCGTGGAAGCTCTGCTGGAACGCAAGCCCCGTAAAGACAAGGGCAGTTCCCAACTGGTGGAAGACGAGGAACTGCACCGGGTCTTCGTGGCAGCACTGGTCGAGATGCACGATCCGACAGCCCGCCAGGTGCAGCGCGTTATCTCCAATCACCTGGGCGAGGAACGCACCCCGGCCATCACCACTTTGAAACGCTGGTTGGGCGAATACAAGGAAACCAACAAGGTCGCTTTGCTCAAGCTGAAGAACCCCGACGGCTGGCGCAATAAATACATGCCTGCCTTCGGCAGCCGTAGCGAGCACATCACAACGCCGAATGAAGAATGGCAGCTCGACTCCACCATCGCCGACGCGCAGCAGCGGGTGGAAATGGCTTTCAACCTGACCGATGGCGATACCGGCGAGATCCGCCGCCATGCGCTGGTTGCGGTGATCGACGTTTTCACGCGCAAGGCCAAGGTACTGGTGTCCCGCACCAGCAGCTCCAACGCGGTAAAGGCTGTTACCCGCACCGCGATGCTGGCCTGGGGTCACCCCGAGCGCGTCAAGACCGACAACGGCAAGGATTACACCGCGGTCGACTATGACTTCGCCCTGAAGTCGCTGAGCGTGCAGCACTTGCTGTGTACCCCATTCAGCCCGGACCAAAAGCCCTTTATCGAGCGCTTCCTGGGCACGCTGCTGCACGACCTGTTCCCAATGGTGCACGGCTTCGTCGGCCATGACGTCACGACCCGCAAGGCTATTGAATCCGGCCGCAGCTTCGCCCAACGCTTCGGCCACGACGGCTATGACCTGCACATGACGCCCGAGCAGTTGCAAGGTGCCATCAACGGCTGGCTGGATGAATACCACGGTCGCCGCCACAGCGAACTGGGCTGCTCGCCCAACGAAATGGCCGAGCGCCACAGCACCCACGTGGTCCGCGTAGACGAGCGCGCCCTGGACTTGTTCATGATGCCCGTCGCTGGCAATGGCCTGCGCACAGTGGGCAAACGCGGCATCAGCATGCCGCTACACGACGCTGTCGGCACCGCCTGGTACCGGGCGCCCGAGCTGGCCGGCGTCAACGTGATGGGCCAGCAGGTGTACTGCCGCATCGACGAAGCCGACGTCGGCGCGATGCACGTGTTCCAGCTGGATGGCACCTATATATGCCGCGCCATCGACCACTCCCGCCTGGGCATCAACCGCGCAGAGCTGGCCGCCAAGACCCGCGCCCTGGAGTCGGCCACGGTCAAGCCCCTGGTGGACGAGCTGCGCAAGGCCAAACGCAAGGGGCTGGTTGCCAAGGCCGTGCAGGCCATCTACCAGGAACGCGAGGCCGAGGCGGTCGACACCGCCCCCAACGTCACCCGCCTGGCCCCGCGCGAAGTGCAGCACAGCACGCCGGCCATTGCCTCGGTGCTGGCCGGCCCTACGAACCACGAAGCCGCACGTGCCGAAGCCCGCGCCGCCCTGTTCGATGAAACCCCGGTGGTCCGCATGGACACCGCCAAGCAGCGCTACAGCGCCTGGGTGCGGCTCAGCGCCCGCGCCAATGCCGGCGAACAGCTATCCAGCCGCGATGTGGATTGGCTGCGCAGCTACCAGGACAGCAGCGAACACGACGCCTGGCACGCATTGCACGAAGGAAACGACCCGTTGGCGGAAGCGGCGGGCTAAAGGAAAAACCCCCAAGCGTTTGCGGCGCTTGAGGGTTCTGTGAAGTGGGCTTGAAGCCCGGTTTTTGATAACGAGAAGGAAATTTTATGACAAGCAAGGCAACAGAGCAAATTAGCACCGGCGTCGCCAAACTGACAAACGTCGGCCTGGCGCTGGGCGCTATGAGACAGATCCAGGGCGCCACTTCACAGATGCCCCGCATGGCGGTGCTGTCAGGGCCGGCCGGTTTCGGCAAGACCCAGGCCGCCATCCACCTGGCGCACCCGATGGGCGGAAACGCAGTGTTCATCCAGCTGCGCCCCTTCGAAACCATGAAGAGCCTGGCCCAGCTGATGCTGACAGAAATGGATGTGCGCTGGAAGAACAGCTGGTCGATCAACATGATGTTCGAAGCCATCTGCGACCGGCTGGGCATGCTGAACCGCCCGCTGGTGATCGACGAGCTCGACCACATTGCCGAGAGCAAGTGCATCGACTTCATCCGCGCAATCCACGACAAATGCGCCACCCCCATCTTGATGATCGGCGAAGAGCGCCTGCAGCAAAAGCTGCTGAGCCGCCACGAACGCTTCCACGACCGCGTGCTGGTATGGGCGAATGCCGTGCCCTGCGACCTGGACGATGCAGCCGCCCTGGCCCGCCATTACGCCCCAGCGCTGGCTTGGGACTCCAGCGCCTATGCCGCCCTGGTTGCCCGCGCAAACGGCGTCGCCCGCAAGATCACCACCGAGATTGAACGCATCAAGGAAGACTGCAAGCGCAAGGGCCTGGACACCGTGACCGCCGAAGTGGTGGGCACCGCCACGAAAGGTGGCCGCCGGTGAGCAAGATGGACGTCAAATCCCTGCAGACACCACGCGAGCGCGTGTGGTCTGCCATCCTCAAGATCGGCAAGGCCGGCGGCACGTTCACCGTGTTCGATGTGCAGGATGCCTGCGCACCGATGGTGCTGTTCAGCACAGTTTCTGCTTGCGTGCGCGGATTCGCCAGGGGCGGTTTCCTGAAAGAAGTGCAGCCCACAAAGGTGCTGAGCCAGCATGGTGCACGCCACTCCTCTGTGCTGTACCGCCTGGTCATAGTGCAGTTCAACACGCCCCGCATCGATGCAGACGGCAAATCTACCGTCCAGGGCCTGGGCATATTGGCCATGTGGCGCTCCATGCGGGTGCTGCCATCGTTTGACTTCCGCGACATCGCCCGAGCCGCCACGCTGGAGCCCCTCACCGTGTCGCAGACCACGGCGCGCCTGTATGTCAACAGCCTGTTCCATGCCGGCTATCTGAAGCAACTGCGCGAGCCCACACGGCAGAAGCCTGGCCTCTACAAGCTGGTGCGCAATACCGGCCCCAACGCCCCGGCCATCACACGCCGCAAGGTGGTTTTTGACCGCAATAACGGCACCTTCTCGAATCTGGAAACAGCCCAGGAGGTCTGCGATGGCCTCGAATAAGTTGCCTCAGTCTCTGCCCCTTGATGTGCTGGCAGCGCTGGAAGATGCCGTAAAGCGCTTTGGCTCGCAAAGCAAGGTTGCCCAAGATCTCGGCGTCAGCGGCGCGGTGGTCAACCACCTGCTGAAAAACCGCTACCCCGGCGACGTGGCCACGATGGCCGAGCGCATCCGCGGCCAGTACATGGCCGAGACGGTGGCCTGCCCGGTGATGGGCGACCTCGGCCGCCGCCACTGCCTGGACAACCAAACCAGGCCACTGGCCCACACAAACCCGGTGCGCGTGCGCCTGTTCCATGCCTGCAAGACCTGCCCCAACAGAAAGGATATGTCATGACACTGATGCAAACGTACCGTGTGACCATCGTCATGGAAGACGGCTCTATGGGCATGCACGAAGGCCTGTATGCCGATGGATTCTGGGCCATCTGCGTGGCGATGGAGGCCTTTCCCACCGCCCGCCGCATCAGCGCAAAGTGGCTGCCATGAAGCGCGCGTTGAAGCATTTGGCCCTGTGGCTAGTCTGGGCGGTGTTCTGCATCGCCCTGGTCGCGTATATAGCGCTGGGAGCGCCCGTATGAGCGCGGCGCACTACACCCACCGCGGCAACAACGTGCCTCGCTTTTCCACCACCTACGCCCGCGTTCTCGCCTATGTGGCGGCTTACCAGCCCTGCAGCTTCGAAACGTTGTTCGTCCTATTTGCCGACAAGGGTGTGCATCCGCGGCCGCGGCGGGCATTTCGCAGCCGCCTGGTGCAGTTGGAGCAAAAAGAGCTACTGGTGTCCACCGGCAGGCAAGCAATGCGCCTGTGGAGCCTGGCACCCGGTGCAGTGGTGCCCGCGGCGGAGCCAGAGCAGCCAGCAGCCACCCCACAGCCGGTCGAGTCTGGCTATCGCGTGCCGCCTCGCCAGCACAACGTAATTGCGGGCACCTATGTGCCCACCGCCGCCCCGGTGTTGCGTCGCGGCGCACTGGATTTCAAGCAGTTGCCCAGCGTGGGCCATGCGTGCTGAAGGAGTAATAAATGCCATTTCAAGAAACTCTACCCCCCGAACTGCAAGGGCAACTGGACGCGTCGATGTCGTTGGCCGAACAGTTGTTGCAGTTGCCCATTCTGAGCAATGTGCACCATCACATTGCGATGGATGCGTTGCTGATTCTGTACTCCAGCTACGCCAGGGCGCATACCTGCTGCACGGCCAGTTCGGTCGGTGCCCTGATGAATGTTGCCCGCGACCTTTCTGCGGTGGTCGGTAACGCGCCTGGCGGCGCAGCCATCCACTAGACCGGATCAACCATGCACACCACCATCCAGATCACGGCCGACCAGGTGCTGGCCGCGCTGCAGCAGCACCGGGGCAAGAACGCGGGCATCCACGTGCGCGCCCTGGTGCAGGCCATCACCGGCCGCGAATCCAACCCTGCCGCACAGGAGCGCCGCGTGCGCACCCTGATCACCGAGCTGCGCCTGGCCGGTAACGAGATTTGCGGCAAGCCCGAGAGCGGCTACTTCCTGGCCCAGAACCCGGGCGAGCTGGAAGACACCTGCAAGTACCTGCGCAGTCGAGCCATGTCCAGCCTGATGCAAGAGAGCCGTATGCGCCGCATGTCGCTCCCCGAGCTGGCGGGCCAGCTGCTGCTGGAACGAGATTTCCCCAAAGCCACTACCCACAACCAGGAACCCCTATGAGTAACGACTTCGACCCCATTGAAAAGGCCGCCAAGGCCCTGCGTATCGCCCGCGATCTTGTGACCGAGCGCGCCACCGCGCTGCAAGAAGAGATCGACTCGGCTACCAAACGCAAGCTTCCAGGTCTGCGCAGTGCAGTGGCCGCAGTGGCCCAGGCCGATGCGGACCTCAAGGCCGCAATACAGACAGCCCCGAAGCTCTTCGTCAAGCCACGGAGCGTGGTGCTGCATGGCCTCAAGCTGGGGTTTCAAAAGGGCAAGGGAAAGATCGACTGGGAAGACGACGCCCAGGTGGTCAAGCTGATCCGTCGCCACTTTCCTGAACAGTTCGACGTGCTGTGCAAGACCACCGAGAAGCCCATCAAGGCCGCGCTGGACGGCCTCAGCACGGCCGAGCTCAAGAAGCTGGGCATCAGCGTGGAAGACACCGGCGATGTGGTGTTTGTCAAAGACTCGACCGCCAGTGTTGACAAGCTGGTAAAGGCTTTACTCAAGGGCGTGGAAGAAGAGGAAGACGCCGAGGCCTCTGTATGAGCGCCACCCGCACCAAACCCGTGAAGCTCCAGGTCAACGACAGCGGTTCCTGGCGCAACGTGATCCGCTTCGATGCTGCCGACGATGCGCAGTGCGTCGCAATCACGGAAGCCGCGGCGACTCTGGGAAGAGCAGCTTCCCGAGCCACGTTCCGCATAGCGATGGACGACGCACTCCAATTGCCCCTGCTGCACTGGACGCGCGAGAAAGGCTGGGTGGAATCATGAGCAGCTACCAGGTCGCACAAATATCCGCCAACGTGGCGAAGACCAACCAGGGCTTCATTCCGGCCAACATGCGCCAGTCCTGCAGTAACTGCACCCACGGGCGCGAGCGCCGTGAAGACCGCATGCCGCCCTACGATTCGTCGAGTTGGCATTGCAAGCTTGGCGGATTCCGTACTACGGCCAAGGCTATCTGTGATCGCTACGTGGCAGAACAAAAGAGCGAGGTTCCCCATGCCCACGGATGACACTCTGGCCATCATCTTCTGCACGCTAACCGTCGTCAGCGCCGTGGGCATCCTGCTGATGTTCGCGCCCCTGGTGCAGTACATCGCCGCATTGTTCGGCCTGCTTGCCCTATCTCTGTTGGCCGCGCCATACGCGCCTGGCTGGGGCTTCGGTGCCGCCGTCATCAGCAGCTTCGGGTGGACCCTGTTCGGGCTCCAGCACCGGATGTATGGGCTGATCACGCAGATGTCCGCCTTGCTGCTGTTTTCACTGGTCGGCTTGTGGAACTGGTGGCTTGGGCCGCTGGTGCTGGGGTAGCGCATGGCCACTAACCGCAACACCAAGCCTGTATCCCTGTGCATCGTCACGATCAGCCATACCCAATTTCTCATGCCTGCAGACAAAGGGCTGAAGCTAGTGGAGTTGCTGCAGCACGCACAACACGCGCAATGGGACTATAGCGACCGATCTGACGGACGTACCTATATCGTCGGTGAACAGGTAGAAGCCGAGTATCGGGCCGTCAAGCAGAGTCAGTTGAAGCTGCAGAAAAGCGAGACGCCGGAAAAACCTGCGCGTGGACAGACGCTGCTGCTGGAGAGAGATCGATGAACTACTACATCGCCAGCCTGAAGCACACTGACCGCGACGATGAACACATTGCGTTTTGGGGCCGTTTCCACCGGGGTTACACCCCAGTTATCGGTACGTACACCGGCCTCTATTGCTACGGTGAGGCAGTAGAGCTCAACGCTGGTCACGACTACATCGCGGTGCCGGCACCGGTGGTGGAGCTGCTGCTGTCGCCTGAGCCGTATTACAGGCCCGGCGGCCGCTTTTACGACCAGCGCGGTCCGGTGGTGACCAACACGCGCACAAACTGGAATGCGCTTATCGCGTTCAGTCTGACCCACGGCCGTACCCACAAGCCTAAGCCCAAGCCCTTCCCAGGCCAGTGCCGGGCGATCTACACGGAATAGCCATGAAGCTGCCATACGTCATTTTCATTGGACCTTCGCTGCTCGTTTCATATCTAGCCCAGGAGCCAGACGAATCCGATGGTGAGGAATCGACGGAGCCGGCACGCACTGCCGATCTTGAGCTGGCTATCCAGTTCACTGATTTCACCGAGGCCCGCGCCGCACTCCGCCTGGCGACCAAACGCTTCCCGACCTACGAATTCCGACTTGATGTTCTGAAGCCCGCACCATGAGCAAACTCGCCCGCGACCACCGCAATACCGACCTGGCCAAGATCCATTTGGCTAAGAAACAGCTCAATATGAGCGACGACGATTACCGCGCCATGCTGTGGACGCAGGGCCGCGTCCACAGTGCGAAAGACCTCGACTTCGCCGGCCGCCGCGCGGTGATGGACTACCTAACCAAGACAGCCGGTTTCAAGTCAGCCCCCGCCAAGCCGTCAAGCAAGCCCACAGCGCGCCCGAAACGGCCCACGCCAGCGCCAGACGCCTTGCCGTTGGTCCGCCGCATCAGAGCTCAGCTGATCAGCCTGGAGCGCAAGCCAGACGAATACGCCGACGGCGTGGCAAAGCAAATGCTCGGCACCGACGCGCCGCAGTTCTTCGAGTGGTGCCACCCGCGTGATCTGTACAAGATCAGCCAGGCACTCGGCGTCGAGCAACAACGCAAAGGAGCCCCCCAGCTATGAACGATTCAGCCGAAACCGGCGCAGATCACCGCCGCCACGAGCTGCTGTCAGATGTTGCCGAAGCGGTCGCGCAGTTCGTGATCGACAAGAAAATCATGGAACCGGACCCTGCGATGGAGCTCGGCAACCACCTGGCAGACTTCCTGGCCGACCACTGGAAGGGCCAAAAGATCTACATGGTCGGCGACCGTGATTTCAAGCTGAACAAGCGCGACCTCGAGATCTACCAGCGCATGCAACGCGGCAACGCCAACGAGCTCGCCGCCGAATACAACATCAGCTACGTTCGTGTCTACCAAATCTACAAACGCTGCCTCGCCGAAGCCCGCAGCCGCAGGCAGAATGACCTTTTTGGCGATACCACCCAGCATGCAGCCCCAACCGAGTAACCGAAACGTCCCGCAGTACATGTGGGACGCCGCCATCCTCGAATATGAAGGTTACCTCCGCGTGCGTGGTGAATTGATGGCCCTGGGCCTTACCGACGCCCTGGCAGATGAGTATCTAGACATCCTGAACCGACTCAGCACCCAGGTCGAACGGTTGGACCCCTACGACGCCGATTTCCGGTCCTCAGACCACAGCAAAGGTTTCGCCGAAGCTGCCGCCAGCCTGAAGCGAATGGCCGAGCTGCTGGGTTGTAAGTAAAGTACTTATCCACAGGCAGCGGCCGACGTCTAAGGCTGCCCGAATTCAAATAGCGTGTCATTGGGGGCGAATTCGGGCAACGGCGCCCGAATTGGGCTAAAGCTGAAACTGCCCGGCCAGCCAGAAGCCTTCAGGAGCCGCGATCACCCTGCCAAGCCACACCGGCCTCGGCCAGAGCCTGTTTCCCCCGTAGCGGTCGATCTGATAGGCCCATTTAAAGGGCGTTTGAAGACCCATTTGGTACAGTCACCAGCCTGCAAATCGCTCCTCCAGTATCACGGACCCTAAAAATGTGATCGTGGTCGGCCCACTTTGGACTCGCACCCTGTACGGCTGCTCTAAGTCATTGATATCGCCCATTTTTCCCGCCATAGCCCACGATGTCCCGCCTGATCCCGTTTCCTCTAAGATCTCGGGCGTTCACAATCCGCCCAGCCCTGTGCTACTCGCCGACGCCACACGGCGGGGGAGCGGACAACCAAACAACCAACAGCCGTAAACCCAGCCCGGCGTAGCCGGGCTGCAACCCCTCGCGCCCTAGGCGCGATGTGGCGCTGTGCGCCACCGATCCCGCATCCCGGGGTCCCCCTCTGTATGCGCCGAGGAGCACAGCTTTGGGCGGATCAGGGCTGGCGTTGTCTGAGGCCGCAGGCCGAGTTTAGCCAGACCCCGACCAAAGCGAAGCACCGCAGGTTCCCGTAGCGCCAGCGGAGGGCGCAGGCAGTGGGGGCGCCTTTCTTTTGGTGACTTTTCTTTTGCGCAAAAGAACAAGTTACTGCGCTGCCGGGCGCATACCCGGCCAGGGATCGCATAGACGTCAGGCGCCATCCGCACTACCCCAAACCGCATATAAACCTTCATACAAAAACTGACTCCAGCGCAAATTCAACCTGCACAAGCAGCTACGAAAAATAGAGCGCTTGGTGGTTCCACCTTTTTGAGGGGGAAGACGCCTGCGAGTCGGAAACCGACCGATGACGCCGAGCTATAGTGGTTCATCGCTCAACGTGCGGTGTTTGTCAAAACTTTTATACCTGTATAAAAAACAAGCACACCCCTCGGAAAGCCAGTCTACAAGCCACTTTCAGAAAATTTTGATGATCAGTATAGACCGCAGCGACCTATTTATCCCGCAGGTTTTGCGGTCTACATTACGTTAGGCCTCACGGAGTACATGTTGGGCAAGTCACCGTCGTTCCTCGTAGCATTTCTAGAGGTCTCAATTGCGCTTCTCTTGGCGCTGCTAGTGTTTATCCTGGTAAAGCGCCACAAAGCTTCGGGTAGGCCCCTGACAGATGTAGTGAAAGGTTTTGCCGGGAAAGCAAGGCGCCTTTCGCAAAGCCTCTTGATTGCCATCGCGTTCATTGTGCTTCTTGACTACATCTTGCCGAAAGAGTCCATGGGGACCTCTTCGGTCGTCGTGTTTCTCGTGTCTTTTTCTGCACTCGCGATAGTTCCCCCATGGCTTCCAACTGGCAGGCTATTTGCGATTGCGGCGGTCGCCTTCAATGTGGCTAGTGTTGTTGCTTTTTTTCGCCTGTTGCCCACCGGCTCATCGGGTCCTGATGCAATGGGGGTTTCGATACTTCTATGTTTCTTCTGGCTTCTATTCTTTGGTTCATGCGCCGTGCGTCTTGTTTGCAAGGCATTTAGTTCGCATTCGAAGAGGCGATCAAGACGTCAGCAAACCATCTTGCGTAGTGAGGCCTAACCCTTCCTTCAAGCGGACCTGCCTACGGCAGGCCGCTTAAGTCAAATGTTCCGCCACCCCTGCATCCAGTGGACTTCCGGCCCAGCGGATGTAGGCGCAGGGCGCATCAGGCCGGATTGCTTCTCTTTTTATAGCTACTGGCGCTGGTGAAATATGCGCTAGCAGCCTATTTCACTTGTAAATCTTCACGGACCATACCGGGCAGCGCAGCCGCATCGCCGCCCAGCGCCTGCACCAGCGTGGCATGGTTGTTGAACTGGTTCAGTCGGTTTTCCGCCAGCGCGATCTCGGCGCTGCGACGGCTTTCCTGGGCGTCGAGCCAGGGCTTGAGGGCCACCGAACCCGCGCGGTAGCGCACCTCGTAGAGCCGCTCGGCCTGGATGGCGGCCTGTAGCACCTGTTCCAGCAGCACGGCTTGGGCGCGGTACTGCTGGCGTGCCGACAAGGCGTTTTCCACGTCGCCCAGCGCGGTGTACAGGGTTTGGCGGAAGTTGACCACCGCCTCCTCGCTCTGCGCCTGGGCGACCCGGATGTTCAGGTCCATTTCCTTCTGGTTCAGGAACGGCAGGCTGAGCCCCAGGCCCAGGCTGGCGACCGGGTTCTGCAGCAGGTTCAGCAGCGCGGTGCTGGAGGTGCCGAGCGCGCCGGTCAGGCTCAGCGCCGGGTAGTAGCTGGCGCGGGTGGCGCTGATGTTGGCGTGGCTTTCGCGCAGCCGCAGCTCGGCCGCGCGCAGGTCCGGGCGGCGCGCCAGCAGCTCGGCGGGCAGGCCGGCGGCGACTTCGGGCAGCTGGCTGTTCGGCAGGGTTTGCGGCGGATTCGGCAACGCACTGGGCGCGGCGTCGAACAGCAAGGCCAGGGCGGTGTTGGCGGCCACGGCCTGCTGCTGCAGCGTGGTTTGGCTGGCCTGCAGGCTCAGCAGGCTTTGCCGGGCCTCGGCCAGCTCCAGGCCCCCGGCCGCGCCCGCATTCACCTGGGCTTGCACCAGCTCCAGGGTCTTTTGCGCGGTGGCAATGCTTTGCAGATTGGCGGCCAGGCGCTGGTTCAGGTAGCCGAGTTGCCAGTACAGCTGGGCCGTGGTGGCGACCAGCGCCAGCGCGGTGGCTTCGCGGTCCTGCGCGGTGGCGCGGGCCTCCCACAGGGCGACGTCGCGCTGGCTGCCCAGCTTGTTCCACAGATCGATCTCGTAGCTCGCGCCCAGGCTGACACCGCTGCTGCGGCTGGTGACGGCGTTGCCGCTGAGGGTGCGGCTGGTGCCGCTGCTGAGGCTGCCGCTGAAGTTGGGCCGGTTCTCGGCCAGGCCGACTTGCAGCTGGGCCTGGCGCACCTTGATGGTGGCGGCCGCCAGGTTGTTGTTGCGCAGCAAGGCTTGCTCGACCAGCTGGTCGAGCACCGGGTCGTTGAAGTTCTTCCACCAGGCATCGGTGCTGGCGCCGCTGTCTGCATTGGCGTACTGCCATTGCGCGGGCAGCGTGGCGGCGGGCGCGCTGTACGGTGCCTGCGGGGTGGCACAGCCGGCGAGCAGCAGGGCAGCTAGGAGGGTGCAGGGAAGTAGAGGCTTGAAGGGGGTCATCAGATTACTCTCGGGCCAAGGCGTCTACCGGGTTGAGCTGGGCCGCGTTGTTGGCGGGCAGGAAGCCGAACACCACGCCGATCAGGGTCGAGCAGCCAAAGGCCGCCACCATCGATGCGGTGGAATACACCATCTGGAAGCTGCTGCCGCTCTTGCCAAAGCCCCAGCCGATCAGCAGCGACAAGCCTATGCCCAGCACGCCGCCGAGCAGACAGACCAGCACGGCTTCGATCAAAAACTGCTGGCGGATGTCGCTCTGCCGTGCGCCCACGGCCATGCGCACGCCGATCTCGCGGGTGCGCTCGGTGACCGACACCAGCATGATGTTCATCACCCCGATGCCGCCCACCACCAGCGAGATCAACGCAATCGCCGAGACCAGCAAGGTCAGGGTCTGGGTGGTGCTCTCTATGGTCTGGCGGATGGTGTCGGTGTTCAGGGTGTAGAAGTCGACCACACCATGGCGCTGCTTCAGCAGCCGGTTGATGCCGGCATCGGCGGCCTCGGTGGAGGCGTCGTCGCGCACGCGCACCGAGATCGAACGCAGATAGCCCTGGCCCAGCACCCGGCGCATGGCCGCGGTGTACGGGATGTAGACGTTCAAGGCCTCGCGGTTGCCAAAGCCGGACTCGCTCTTCTGCGCCACGCCGACCACCCGGAACGGCACGCTGCCCAGCAGCACCACCTGGCCGACCGCGTTGTCGGTGGTCGGGAACAGCTGCTTGCGGGTGTTGTCGTCGATCACCACCTCTTGTGCCAGGGTGTCGATGCTGGCGTCGTTGAAGAAGCGGCCCTGTGCCAGGCTGATGCCTTTGACGCGGAAGTATTGCGCGCCCACGCCGTTGATATTGCCGGTCACCGCCACATTGCCATAGCGCAGCGTGGCCGAGCTGGAGGCGGTGGGGGTCACGCTGTCCACATACACCTGCTGGGCCAGCGCGTCGGCGTCGGCCGGCACCAGGGTGCGCACCCGCGCGGCCCGCTGGTCGCCAAAGCCGCTGCCCGAAAAGATCTCGATGGTGTTGGTGCCTATGGAGCTGATGTTCTTCAGCACCTGCAGCCGCGAGCCCTCTCCCAGCGCCACCACCGACACCACCGAGGCGATGCCGATGATGATCCCCAGCATGGTCAGGAAGCTGCGCAGCGGGTGCGCCCGCATCGCCAGCAAGGCCATGCGGAAGGCTTCGCTGAAGCGGCCCCAGCCTGCGCCCCAGCCCGAGCCGCCAGCCGGCGGCGCAGGCAGCGTGGGGGCGGCGGTGGCGGGCTGGACCTGCCGGTCGGCCACGATCTCGCCATCGCTGATTTCGATGATGCGCTGCGCATGCTCGGCCACGTGCATGTCGTGCGTCACCAGGATGATGGTGTGGCCTTCGGCGTGCAGCTCCTGCAGGATCTTCATCACCTCGGCGCCGCTGTGCTTGTCCAGCGCGCCGGTGGGCTCATCGGCCAGGATCACGCTGCCGCCGTTCATCAGCGCGCGCGCAATGCTCACGCGCTGCTGCTGGCCGCCCGACAGCTGGCCGGGCCGGTGGCTGACGCGGTCGGCCATGCCCAGGCGCGTCAGCAGCGCGTTGGCGCGGCTGTGCCGGGTGGCGGCGTCCTTGCCGGCATACACCGCGGGCACTTCCACATTGCCCAGCGCGCTCAGGTCGCTCAGCAGGTGGTAGCGCTGGAAGATGAAGCCAAAGTGTTCGCGCCGCAGCTCGGCCAGGGCGTCGGCATCCAGCTGGCCGGTCTCACGGCCGGCCACGCGGTAGGAGCCGGTGGTGGGCCGGTCCAGGCAGCCCAGGATGTTCATCAGCGTGGACTTGCCCGAGCCGGACGCGCCGACGATGGCGATCATCTCGCCCGCGCGGATGCTGAGGTTCACGTCCTTCAGGACGGCAATGGTTTCTTCGCCCGCCGGGAACTCTCGCCGCAAGGCGGTCAGTTCCAGCAGGGGGCTGGTTGGGTTCGCATCCATGCTTACATCCCCGGAGGCGGGCGCATGCGGGTACTGCCACTGCCGCTGCCGCTGGCGCCGCCGGCCGGGGCTTCGCTGACCACCACGCGCTCGCCCTCGGCCAGGCCTTCCAGGATTTGTGCGTTCACGTTGTTGTTCAGCCCGACCTTGACCACGCGCGGCTCGGCTTCGCCGTCTGCGTTCACCACCCGCACGCGGGTGCGGCCCTGGCGGTCCCGCTCGCCGAGCGCGGCTGATGGAATGCTCAGCACCTGCTTGGCCTCGTTCTGCACGATGCTGACCTGCGCCGTCATGGAGATGCGCAGCTGGCCCTCGGGGTTCGGCACGTCGAGCAGGCCGTTGTAGTAGATGGCGCTGGCACTGGTGGTGGTCGCCGTGGTGGTATCGGTCAGGATTGAATCCGGCGCCGGCTCCACCGTGCGCAAGGTGGTGGTATAGCGCTTGTCGGGCGCGCCGAGGATGGTGAAGTAAACCTTTTGCCCCGGCTTGACGCGCACCACATCGGCCTCGGAAATCTGCGCCTTGACGGTGATGGTGTCCAGCCGCGCCAGCTTGATGATGGTCGGCGTGGTCTGGTTGGCGTTCACGGTCTGGCCTTCCTGGGCCACGATGGCCACCACCACGCCGTCGATGGGCGCCTGGATCTGGGTGTAGCCCAGGTTCAGCTGGGCCGTGCTGACGGTGATCTTGGCCTGGGCGATCTGGGCCTGCAGGGAGCCGATTTCGGCGCGTGCGGTCTGCAGCGCGGCATCGGCGGCCTCAAAGGTGGCGCGCGAGCTGGCGTCGGCGGCCAGCAGGGTTTTCTCGCGCTGGAAGCTCAGCTCGGCCTGCTTCAGCGTGGCCTGCTTGACCAGCAGCTGGGCCTGTACATTGGCCAGCGCGGCCTCGGCATTGCGCAGGCTGTTCTGCTGGGTCAGCGAGTCGATCTCGGCGACCAGCTGGCCTTTCTTGACCGTATCGCCCAGGGCCACCTTCAGCGACTTGATCTGCCCCGAGGCCTGGGCACCCACGCTCACCTGCTTGAAGGCCTGCACCGTGCCTGTGGCCAGCACGGCCTGCTCCAGATCGGCCAGGGCGGCGGTGGCGGTCACAAAATTGGGTTTTTTGGCGGCCGGGAAGAACACCAGTTTGGCGGCTACGGCCAGGGCCAGCAGGACCAGGGCGAGCAGGGTGTAACGCAGAAGTTTGTTCTTGGGCATGGAGGTGTGGAGGTGCGGACTGAAGCACGGCCCACTTTACATAAGCCCCGTACCCGCCCCGCGTGCCCCCGGCAAAGCCTTTGTAAAGCTAGGGGCAGCCGCGATTCAGCGCGCCACGTAGTCGGGGTAGCGCTCGCAGATGCTCTCCAGCTGCCCCAGCGTGCCCGATAAATGCGCGCGCAGGCTGTCCTGGGCGGCCAGAGGATCGCGCTGGGCGATGGCGTCGACGATGCTGCGGTGGTCGCGCACCACCGCCTGGGCCTTGCCCTCGCTCGGCAGGTCCAGCCGGCGCAAGCGGTCCACATGGCCAGAGATGCGGCGCACCAGCGCCCACAGGTCGGGCACGCCGGCGGCTGCATACATCTGCTGGTGGAATGCCTGGTCGGCGGCCACGAAATCCCTGTAATCGGCGGTATTGATCACCGCCACCTGCAGCTCGATCTGCGTGTGCAGCCGGGCCACCAGGTGGTCGTCGGCGGCTAGGGCCAGGGTGCGCACCACTTCCAGCTCGATGGACTTGCGCAGAAAGTGCGCCTGCTTGGCGGCGTTGACATCGATGCGGCTGACCACCGTGGCGTGCTGCGGAAAGATGTCGACCAGGCCTTCTTCACCCAGGCGCATCAGCGCATCGCGGATCGGCGTCTGGCTCAGGCCGAACTGCTGGGCCAGCGCATCGCGCGCCAGCACCGTGCCGGGGGCCATTTCCAGCGACACGATGGATTCGCGCAGCTGGTCGAAGACCTGGGGCGCGGCTTGCCGGGAGCGGTCGAGGCGGACTTTTTCTTGGACTTTCATGGGCGGGTATTCTGGCATTGACGCACTAATACATTAGTGTTTTAATTATTCCATGACCTCACGCAACTATGAATCCCTGCGCAGCGCACGCTGGTTCGATCCCGACGATCTGCGCTCCTTCGGCCACCGCTCGCGCATCATGCAAATGGGCTATGCGCCCACCGACTGGGTCGGCAAGCCGGTGATCGCCATCGTCAACACCTGGTCGGACCTGAACCCCTGCCACACCCACTTCAAGCAGCGGGTCGAGGACGTGAAGCGCGGCGTGCTGCAGGCCGGCGGCTTCCCGGTCGAACTGCCGGCAATCTCGCTGGCCGAGGCGTTTGTGAAGCCCACCACCATGCTCTACCGCAACATGCTGGCCATGGAAACCGAGGAACTGCTGCGCAGCCACCCGGTGGACGGCGCGGTGCTGATGGGCGGCTGCGACAAGACCACGCCGGGCCTGGTGATGGGTGCCATCAGCGCCGGCCTACCCAGCATCTACATCCCCGCCGGCCCCATGCTGCGCGGCAACTACAACGGCCAGATCCTGGGCTCGGGCTCGGACGCCTGGAAGCTCTGGGACGAGCGCCGCGCCGGCAAGATCAGCAAGACCGAATGGATAGGCGTAGAAGGCGGCATTGCCCGCAGCCACGGCACCTGCATGACCATGGGCACGGCCGCCACCATGATGGGCATCGCCGAGGCCATCGGCATGACCCTGCCCGGCGCCTCCAGCATCCCGGCGCCGGATGCCAACCACCCGCGCATGTCGGCCGAGAGCGGCCGCCGCATCGTCGACATGGTCTGGGAAGACCTGACCCCCAAGCGCATGCTGAGCCGTGCCTCGTTCGAGAACGGCATCGCCGTGGCCATGGCCATGGGCTGCTCGACCAATGCCATCGTGCACCTGGTGGCGATGTCGCGCCGCGCCGGCCCCGACTGTGCGGTCGGCCTGGACGACTTCGACGCCTTCAGCCGCCGCGTGCCGGTGCTGGCCAACATCCGGCCCAGCGGTGACAAGTATCTGATGGAAGACTTCTACTACGCTGGCGGCCTGCCGGGCCTGATGAACCGCATGGGCCAGTACCTGCAGCTGGACGCGGCCACCGTCACCGGCCGCTGCATGGGCGAGAACATCGCCGGCGCCCAGATCTTCAACGACGACGTGATCCGTGCGCTGGACAACCCTTTGTACAAAGAGGGTGCGCTGGCCGTGCTGCGCGGCAATATCGCGCCCGACGGCGCGGTCATCAAGCCCAGCGCCTGCGCGCCGCAGTTCCTCAAGCACACCGGCCCTGCCCTGGTGTTCGACGACTACCCGACCATGAAGGCCGCGGTGGAAGACGAGAACCTGGACGTCACCGCCGAGCACATCATGGTGCTGCGCAACGCCGGCCCGCAGGGCGGCCCGGGCATGCCCGAATGGGGCATGCTGCCCATCCCCGCCAAGCTGGTGAAGCAGGGCGTGCGCGACATGCTGCGCCTGTCCGATGCGCGCATGAGCGGCACCAGCTACGGCGCCTGCATCCTGCACGCTGCCCCCGAGGCTTACATCGGCGGCCCGCTGGCACTGGTGAAAACCGGCGACCTCATTACCGTCGACGTGGCCGCGCGCAGCATCCATCTGGAAGTCAGCGACGAAGAATTGGCCACCCGCCGCGCCGCCTGGCAGGCCCCGCCCAAGCGCTTCGAGCGCGGCTACGGCTGGATGTTTTCCAAACACATCCTGCAGGCCGACAAGGGGGCCGACTTTGATTTTCTTGAAACCACTTTCGGCGCGCCTATCGGCGAACCCGACATTTTCTAAACACATTCGGAGACCACTTTGAAAGAATCCACCCGCGCCCTGCTGGCCAAAGTCAGCACCGCCACACTCTGCACCGCCTTGTTCAAACGCGGCCTGCGCAACCAGTTCATCCAGGACGTGCGACCGCTGAACCCCAACCTGCCGAACATGGTGGGCGAAGCCTTCACCCTGCGCTACATCCCCGCGCGCGAAGACCTGAACACCATCGAGGTGTTCAAGGACCGCAGCCACCCGCAACGCAAGGCCGTTGAAGAATGCCCGCCCGGCGCGGTGCTGGTGATCGACAGCCGCAAGGACGCGCGCGCCGCTTCGGCGGGAGGCATCCTGGTGTCGCGCCTGATGGTGCGCGGCGTGGCGGGCGTGGTCACCGACGGCGGCTTCCGCGATGCGCCCGATATTTCCAAGCTCAGCATGCCGGCCTACCACCAGCGCCCATCGGCGCCCACCAACCTCACGCTGCACCAGGCGCTGGACATCAATGTGCCTATCGGCTGCGGCGACGCGCCGGTGTTCCCTGGCGACGTGGTGGTGGGCGATGCAGAAGGCGTGATCGTCATCCCCGCGCACCTGGCCGACGAGATCGCGCTGGAGGCCACCGAGATGACAGCCTTTGAAGACTTCGTCACCGAGCAGGTGCTGGGCGGCCGTTCCATCCTCGGTTTGTACCCGCCGACCGACGAGCAGTCGCGCACCGACTTCGCCACCTGGCGCGCAGCCAACGGCCGCTGATCCCCATAAATAGAACCGGAGACAAACCCATGACCACTACCCGCCGCACCGCGCTGTTTGCGCTGGCCGCTTTGCCCACTGTATTGCCTGGCATATCCTGGGCCGAGGACTGGCCTGCAGCCAAGCCCATCACCTACGTCGTGCCCTTCACCCCGGGCGGTTCGACCGACATCATCGGCCGCACCCTGGCGCAAAAACTCGGCGAGGCCCTGCACCAGTCGGTGGTGGTGGACAACAAGCCCGGCCAGGGCGGCGGCATCGGCGCCACCTACGTGGCCAAGGCCGCGCCCGACGGCTACACCTTGTTCGGCGGCACCATCAGCACGCATGCGATCAACGCCAGCCTGTACAAAAACCTGTCCTATGACCCGGTGAAAGACTTCGAACCGGTGTGCCTGGTCGCCACCTTGCCGAACGTGCTGATCATCAATCCAGCGCTGGGCGTGAACACCGTGCCCGAGCTGATCGCGCTGCTGAAGAAGGACCCGAGCAAGCGCCTGTTTGCCTCCTCCGGCGCCGGCACTTCCACCCATCTGGCGGGAGAAATGTTTGCCGACATGATCGGCGTGCCGCTGACCCATGTGCCCTACAAAGGTACGCCGCCCGCGCTGACCGATGTGGCCTCCGGCCAGGTGCCGTTCATGTTCGACCAGATGACCGCCGCGCTACCGCTGGCCAAGGCCGGCCGCCTAAAGCTGATTGCGGTGACCACCGGCAAACGCATCGCGCTGGCCCCCGAGTTGCCGACCATGATCGAGTCCGGCGTCGCCGGTTTCGAGATGACCTCCTGGCAGGCCGTCTACGCGCCCAAGGGCACGCCCAAAGCCGTGGTCCAGCGCCTGAACGCCGAGATCGTCAAGGCGCTGAAGGTGCCCGAAGTGCAGGCCAAGCTCGAAGGCCAGTTGGGCATGAACATTGTCGGCAGCACGCCCGAAGAGTTGGCTGCGCACATGGCGCGGGAGATTCCGCGTTGGGCGGCGTTGGTGAAGAAGTCGGGGGCTGAGCCGGGGTGAGAGGGGTTGGAGCCGTTCGCTATGTTGTTAACGCTTGGCGTGCGGCGCCGGCACTGGCCTGCCGGTGGCAGTCGCCTCAATCGCCGGGTCAGACGGCACTAGCGACCTGAGCGTTTGCGCCGCGGACAGCTGAATGGGCAACGCCGCGAACACGAGCATGGGTGACAGCCAGGCGTCCCAGAAGAGCGCGCTCGTGATTGCAATCCCGAAAATTAATCCTACAAACACCAGTGCCGTTGCGCACTGAAGAAGCGCTGAGCCTCTGCGGATTAGCACGAGACCTGCACACAGAACGACAACCAGGCTCCAACCGATGAATGGATTGTTGACCAGCCGATAGGCTGTGGTCTTGGGCTTCCATTCCACCGTAAATCCAAGGCGAGGCAACAGGAGAACGGCTGTTATCAGCACAACGGCAGATAACACGCCAGCAGAACCAAGGTAATTGAAGTGCTTTATTGCTCGCATGGTCAGCATTGCTTGATAGTGCCAATCTAACTCGGTATGCAGAGGCACCATCGTGTCTCTTTCACATCGCATTTTTCGCCCTGACATGGGCGCCAGAAAAACCAGCGAATCACTATAGCCCAGCGGAATCTGGTCACGCATCAACTTTCGGTTTCTGTCATTCAAAAGCAGGAGGTGCGGAGTGCTCTGGTTTTTGTAGCTAGTTGCGCAGGTGTAATGTGTGGCGGAGGGACTTTCTCTTAAAGACTTTCGATGCAAGCCTGTGTTGAGGTATGCGGTTGTTGACGTCACCTTCGCTGCCGGGCGCACCACCCGGCTGACCATGCCAGTGGCACCAACTCTCTCACAGAGATCACAAGCCTTTTAGGCCTCTAGCGTTTATTTCAATTGCGCAAGAAGCTATGCATTAAATAGCAATTCACCCCCTTACATGTCACCCCAGATTGCAGTTGCAACACAGCATGCGTGTCCACGACACACAGTATTGGCCGTGGCTTGGGAAGATCACCCCATCGCAACAAACAACCCAAAGGATTCACCATGACACGCTCTTTCAACCGCATCGCCGCTGCCGCCCTGATCGCCCTGGCCGCCGGTCCCTTCATGTCTGCCCAAGCCGCTACCAATGACACCGACCTGGCTACCGCTGTGCAGTCCAGTCTGAGCAACACGCTGGGCAGCGATGCCAGCGGCCTGACCGTTACCGCGAACAACGGCAACATCACCTTGCACGGCTGGACCCAAGGCCCGCAAGAAGAAGCCAAGGCCCGCTTTGTCGCTAGCAAGGTACCCGGCGTGCACAACGCTTACAGCTCGGTGCGCACCTTCTCCAGCGACAGCAACGAGTAAACACCGCGCTGACGCCGCACCAGTCTGCCGGGCCGAGAGCCCAGCACCCTGGAACGGCCAATGATTTCCCCCAGTGTCCCGAACACACGGTACAGCCCTTGGGCTCGCCGTAGCTGCCGGGTTAAGGCCTCTGTCGCATGGCATCCATGCGACAGAGGCTTTTTTTTGCCCCGCGTCAGGGCTGGCGCACCACCACGGGCTGCACGGTGAAGACGTTGTCCGAAGCGGTGTCTACCGTGACCCGCACCCAGTGCAGCGAGGGGCTGCCAAAGGTCTCCAGCCGGGTCAGGTTGGCGAGCATCTTGGTCGGGCTGTACAAGGGCTTGTCGAGCTTGAAGAAATGGGTGTCGCCGTGCACAAACAGTACCTGGCCCGCGTACTGTTCGGTCTGCTTCACCACGGCGTCCATGAAGTTGCGGTAACCCGCATAGCCGGGAGCGGTGCTCTCGTCGATGTCTTCAGTTTCGGGGAGGTCAAAGCCGGGATCGGCCTGCACCACCAGCACGATGCCGCGCGCCTTCTGTGCCTTGGCCTGGGCGAAAGATGCGGCCAGCCAGGCCACGTTGGCGCTGTCGCGCTCCAGGTACTCGGCATTGGCGGCATCGCACTGGGCCGTATTGCGCGCGCTCTTGGCCGTGCAGTCCTTGGCGTTAAGCACCAGGTTGTTGTTGCTGCCAGGGACATTCAGGCCGACAAACACCACACCGCCGTGGCTGAAGCGGGTGTTCTCCACGTACTTTTCACCCAGCTTGCCCTGGTGTTCCAGCGGCATCCGGGTCTGGCCCAGGCTGTCCAGGCTCGGGTACATCACGCGGCGCAGGTGGGCCAGACGCTCCAGGGTATCGAAGCCGCCATTGTTCAGGCGGTGGCAGTCGGTCCACTCGTTGTCGCCAGGCACATACACCACGGGTTTGGCCATGCTGTTGAACATGGTCAAGGCGTCGGTATAGATGCCGTCGGTGCACTGCGAGCTGCCGTCCTTGATATCCCCGTCGTACAGCGAGAAAGCAATATCGGACTGGTTGATGCTCTTCAGCACCGCGGGCAGCTTGCTGTCGTCGCCGGCCTTCTTGTAGGGCATGTCGCCCCACAAGCCGAACGCGTAGCCGGCCTGGGTAGCGCCTGGCCCCGTGGCGGCACAAGACATCAAACTGAGCGCGGCGACCACGGTCGCAATACTTCGTACCAACATCGGGAGTCCTAGGCTGAAAAAGCCGGACTGTAGCGGTGCCGCATGTCAGCGGAATGACGCAAGCACGCATCCACGCCACAGTCCCTAAAAAATTGGCCTTTTTGGCATTCAACGCAGATTGCACCAGCGTCACCAGCTCTGCATTCCATAGCAAAACCATCCTAGGGTTTAACCCTAGATTGCATCTGTAACAAAGCAGTACAACTTCCGACACACAGACGTACCCGCGGGTTGAGAAGATCACCCCATCGCACCAATAACGGTGTAACAACACCAAGGATTTACCATGACCCGCTCCATCACCGGCATCGCCGCTTCCGCCCTGTTCGCTCTGGCCGCTGGCGCCTTCTTGCCCGCCCATGCAGCCACCGACGCCGACCTGGCCAGTTCTGTACAAAGCGCCATCTCCAGCTCCATGGGCGACGACGCCAAGAACATCACCGTCACAGCCAATGGCAGCGATGTCACGGTGCGCGGCTGGGCCAAGGGCCCGCTGGAAGAGTCCAAAGCCCGCTATGTGGCCAGCACCGTTCCCGGCGTGACCAATGCCTACAGCACCGTGCGCACCTACTCGAACGAAAGCAGCAAGTAAGCTACATTACCCGTCGCTTCAGCCCCCTGGCTTGAAGCGGCCGCCAACGCCCCCTGTACCGGCCAAGCTGCCGCTGCAGGGGGCGTTTTCGTTGCGGGGACCACCGGGCTATAGTGCTTCGCTCCGTCCCTAGCCGCACCCCATGAAACTCGCCATCGTCACCGACATCCACGGCAACCTGGCCGCCCTCGAAGCGGTGGCGGCCGACATCCGCCGGCGCGGCGCCGACCGGGTGGTGAACCTGGGCGACAGCCTGTCGGGACCGCTGCTGCCGCGCGAGACCGCGCAATTCCTGATGGACGCAGGCTGGCTCAGCCTGGCCGGCAACCACGAGCGGCAAATCCTGACCCACGGCCCCGAACGCATAGGCGCGTCAGATGCCTATGCGCTGGCGCAACTGACAGCGCCGGAGCTGGACTGGCTGCGCGGGCTGGCCGCCACAGCGCGTCTGGACGGTGGCATCTTTCTATGCCACGGCACGCCCAGCAGCGATATCGAATACTTTCTGGAAACCCTGTTGCCGGGCCAAGGCCAGACCCGGGCCGCCACGCCGGCCGAGGTCGCGCTACGCCTGGGCGACGAAAGCGCCGGCCTGGTGGCCTGCGGCCACACCCATATTCCGCGCGTGCTGCGCAGTGCCCGCGGCCAGCTGCTGGTCAACCCTGGCAGCGTGGGCCTGGGCGCGTACGACGACGAACTGCCCGAGCCCCACGTGGTGGAAACCGGTTCGCCCGATGCGCGCTACGCGATGCTCGAGCGCCTGCCCGGTGGCGGCTGGACCGCCGCCCTGCTGTCCGTGCCCTACCACCATGAAGCCATGGCCCAGCTGGCGCAGCAACGCGGCCGGCCCGAGTGGGCGCAGGCGCTACGGACCGGGTACGTGCGTTAAGACTAATCCCAGATCGGCGCCAGGCCTTCGGGGCTGGTCAGGCGCTCGCCGCGGTCCAGCGCAGCGATCTGCGCCATCTCGGTATCGCTGAGTTTGAGCTGCTGGGCCAGCAAATTGCTCTGCAGGTTGGCGCGCTTTGTAGACGAGGGAATCACCGCATAACCCAGCTGCAGGGCCCAGGCCAGCACCACCTGCGCAGCAGTCGCCGCGTGGGTGTTGGCAATCGCTTGAACCACCGGATCGTGCAGCACCTTGCCGTAGGCCAAGGTCATGTACGAGGTGATGGCAATGCCCTGGCTGCGCGCAAACTCGGCGAGCTTGCGGTTCTGCAGATACGGGTGCAGCTCGATCTGGTTGGTGGCGATCTCGCTGGCGCCGACGGCGGCGATGGCCTGCTGCATCAGCGAGATATTGAAATTGGACACGCCTATCTGCCGCGTCAGGCCCTGGCGCTTGGCGTCCAGCAGCGCAGCCATGAACTCGGCCACCGGCACCGCATTGCCGGGAGACGGCCAGTGGATCAGGGTCAAGTCCACCTGATCGGTACGCAGCTTGGCCAGGCTGGCCTTCAGACTGGGCACCAGCTTGTCCTGGGCATAGTTTTCCACCCAGATCTTGGTGGTGAGGAACAGGTCTTTGCGGGCTACGCCGCTCTCGGCCATCGCCTGGCCGACCTCGGCCTCGTTGCCGTAGATCTGCGCGGTGTCGATGGCGCGATAGCCGAGGTCCAGACCGTTCTTCACCGAGTCGATGACGACCTGGCCTTGCAGGCGAAAGGTGCCCAGGCCGAAGGCCGGAATGCTGTGTGTGTTGCTCATGTTGAATCCTTGAAGTTCAGTGAAAAAATCAGTGGCCGACCGGCACCGCAGTGCCGCTACGGTGTGGAATGCCCTGGCGCCGATCGAGTACGCCGCTCCACTGGGTAAGCGCCAGCGACACCAGCACCACCAGCGCGCCTATCCATGGGGTGTGGATCAGGCCGAAATGCGTGACGATCAGGCCACCGGCCCAGGCGGCGCCGGCAATGCCGAGATTGAAGGCGGCGATGTTCAGGCCCGATGCCACGTCCACCGCCTGCGGCGTAAAGCGCTCGGCCTGCTTGACCACGTACACCTGCAGGCCGGGCACGTTGCCAAAGGCCACGGCACCCCACAGCAGCACGGTCAGCAGCGCCAGCCATTTGTAAGGCGCGGTGACGCTCAGCAGCAGCAGCACGCCGGCCAGCAGCGCAAAAATAATGCGCAGCGCAGGGATGGGGCCCAGCCGGTCGGCCAGCTTGCCGCCCCAGATATTGCCCACCGCCACCGACACGCCGTAGACCAGCATCACCCAGCCCACCGCGCCGGCGCTGAAGCCGGAGATATCGGTCAGGATGGGCGCCAGAAAGGTGAACGGGATGAAGGTACCGCCGTAGCCGATCGCCGTCTTGGCGTAGACCAGCAGCAGGCGCGGTTCGGCAAGCACCTTGGCCTGCTGCAGCAGCGAGGCCGGCGCAGTATGGCGGATGTTCTTGGGCACAAACAGCCAGCTGCCGATGAAGGCCACTACGCCCAGCGCCGACACCGCCAGAAAGGTTTCGCGCCAGCCAAAGTGCTGGCCGATGAAGGTGCCCAGCGGCACGCCGGTGACCAGGGCCACGGTGAGGCCGGTGAACATGGTGGCGATGGCGCTGGCGGCCTTTTCCTTAGGCACCAGGCTGGTGGCGATTGTCGACCCTATCGAGAAGAACACGCCATGCGCCAGCCCAGTGAGGATGCGCGCCGACACCAGCGACCCGTAGCTGGGCGCCAGCCAGGCCAGCAGATTACCGGCGGTGAACACCACCATCAGCGATAGCAGCAAGGCCTTGCGCGGCAGCTTGCCGGTGAGCGCGGTGAGCACCGGCGCGCCGATGGCGACACCCAGCGCATAGAGGCTGACCAGCAGGCCGGCCGAGGGCAGGCTGATGGCCAGGTCGGCGGCCACAGTGGGCAGCAGGCCGACGATGACGAACTCGGTCGTCCCGATGGCGAAAGCGCTGAGGGTCAGCGCAAGCAAGGCAATAGGCATGGAAAACACTCCTGTATGGGTTAGGCAGGAGTGTGGCGGCGATGTCTTTGCAGAAAAACCCTGTAATCCTCAAAATACTATTGATTCGATATCAACAATCCGAGCCGCTACATGTCACGCTGGATTGCAGTTGCAACACGGCATGCGTGTCCACGACACACAGTATTGGCCGTGGCTTGGGAAGATCACCCCATCGCAACAAACAACCCAAAGGATTCACCATGACACGCTCTTTCAACCGCATCGCCGCTGCCGCCCTGATCGCCCTGGCCGCCGGCCCTTTCATGGCTGCCCAAGCCGCTACCAGCAATGACGCCGACCTGGCTACTGCCGTGCAGTCCAGCCTGAGCAATACGCTCGGCAGCGATGCCAGCAACCTGACTGTGACCGCCAACAACGGCAACATCACTTTGCACGGCTGGACCCAAGGCCCACAAGAAGAAGCCAAGGCTCGCTTTGTGGCCAGCAAGGTACCCGGCGTGCACAACGCTTACAGCTCGGTGCGCACCTTCTCCAGCGACAGCAACGAGTAAGGCCTGCAAGCCGGCGGCGGATAAGCCATCCGCTGCCCGGCTACTGCTGCGCCAGCCACTGCTCGGCGCGCAGCAAATCGTCCAGCGTGTCGATGTCGGTGACGCACCCTCGGTCGTCCACCTCCAGTGCCGCTACGGAATGCATAGCAGCCTGCGCCCGCACTATCTGCGCTGCACCCTGATTTCCCTTTAATTCCAACAGCTCTGTCCTACAGGCCGCGGCAAAGCGCACCGGATGGCCGCGCTGGCCCTGGTACTGCGGCAGCGTGACGGCCGCCGGCGGCGCCAGCGCAATCGCCCGCAAGGTCGCGCCGCGCAACAGCGGCAAATCGCCCGGCAGGATCAGCCAGCCGGGCGCATCGACCGTGGCACGCACCCCGGCCGCAATCGAGTCGCCCATGCCGGGGCGCGAGGCATCGGCATGCACCACATGGCTGGGCAGGCCGCTGGCTTGCACCGCGGCCAACACATGGTCGAGCACGCGCTTGCCGGCTAGCAGCGCCTGCAGCTTGTGCACCTGGCCGCCGGAAGCGGCAAAACGCTCACCACGGCCAGCGGCCAGCACGATGACGACGGGAAGTGCGGTGGGATCAACAGACATGGCAGCGGACTTGAAAGCGCCAGTATGGCCTAGCCTGGGCATCGTTAAGAGTGTGAATAATGCGAAGATTCAGCCCTTGGCTACACCCCCACGGACTTCCGCCGTACTTCCGCATGAACCTGACCTGCCCCAGCTGCCACAAAGTATGTAGACCGCGGGCCAAATTCTGCAACCATTGCCTGCAGTCGTTTGCGGACCTGACACTGTGCCGCATCTGCAATCGGCTGACCCCCGACGGCCAGGCCTGCACCCACGGTGGCGCCACCACGCGGGCAAACGTTGTTGCAGCCAACAGCCACCCCACGGAAACGCCCGCTGCCGCGAAGCCACGCCGCAGCCTGGCCATGCTAGGGCTGGTGCTGGCGGTAGTCCTGCTGGGCGGTGGCTATGCGCTGCTGGGCCAGCGCAGCACGGCGGTTGCCATCGCTACGCCGCCCAGTCCACCGGCCGTGGCCGCGCCTGCGGCCATGCCGGCCCGGCTGGAGCAGGCCCAGGCCGAAGCGCTGAAAGCCCTGGCCGAGCCCATATCGATTCCAGCGCCGCTGCCAGACAGCAAGCCGCTGCCGGTGGTGGCCAAGCGCGTGCCCGCCAAGGCCCCGGCTTCCAGTCCCGTCGTGCCTGTAGCGACGGTCGCGGCCCCAGCCGTGCCGGCCCCGGAGCCCGCAGCGGTAGAAAAGCCCGCTGCGCCCAAAGCCAAGACCATCGACGAGGTGTTCAACGAGCGCCTGGCCGCCGAATGCAGCAGCGGGCTGAGCGGCCTGGTCTGCCGCGAGAAGTTGCGCTATGCGGTCTGCGGCGACCGCTGGTCGCAGACACCGCCCCCGGGGCAGTCGATCTGCAAGGGCGCGCCGACCCGCTAGGCTTTATTTCGGCAGCACTTCGAACGCCAGGAACTGGGTGATCTGGCTGGCCGCGTTGAAGTTGTTGTCCGACACCAGCACCAGGCTGCGCCGGCCGTTGGCCAGCAGCGGGCCCCAGGCCATGCCTTCCAGGTTGTCCACCTTGGCCAGGCCCAGGCTGTTCATGTCCTGCACCAGGCGCTTTTTCAGCGGCGTGTAGCTGGCGCCGACCAGCGCGGCCACGCCGTTGATATTGCTGGCGCCGTCGGTATCCACCTCGTACAGGCGCACATAGTTTTTGTAGTTGTTGTCGGC
Source organism: Rhodoferax sp. OV413 (assembly GCF_900104385.1). Lineage (GTDB taxonomy): Bacteria > Pseudomonadota > Gammaproteobacteria > Burkholderiales > Burkholderiaceae_C > Rhodoferax_B. The sequence goes on from NZ_FNJA01000002.1 coordinate 354,299, forward strand.
GCCCTGCACGCCGGCGCGCTCCAGCACCAGCAGCTGGTGGCCGTTGATCGCCAGGATCTCGGGCACACCGTTGTCGGCGTTCTTGCCGGTAGCGGGTGCTGCGGGAATCGCGTCCAGCGCATAGGCATACTGGCCCAGCACAGTGCCGCTGCGGTCATAGCGGGTGAAGCGGGTGACGGCCGGGGTGGTGGGCGTGGGCAGCGGGCCGTCCTCGTACACCGGGGCCTCCATCGCCACCCACAGCGACTGGCCGTCGGGCGCGAAGCTCAGGCCCTCGAAGGTGCCGTTGTTGCGCGAGCCTTTGTTCTCCGTGGGGTTCATCTTGAACAGGCTGGGCAGGGGCAGGGTGGCGAGTAGCTTGCCGTCCTTGCCCATCTGGGCGACGAACGGGTCCAGGCCCAGGCTGCGGTCGCCTTCGCTGGTCCACCACAGGCTGTTGTTCAGCGGGTCGACGCGCAGCGATTCGGGGTCGACCACCAGGCCGCCGGCCGTGCGGTTCGGGTAGGTGCTGCCGTTGGCCTGCTTCAGGCTGACTGCGGTTTGCACCTGCACCGCCGTGAAACTGCTCTGGCTGTAGTCCAGCCGGGCCGTGTAGTAGCGCGCGGGGTTGTTGTCCGAGCGGTCGTCGCTGACCAGGTACCAGGTGTTGCTGGCGCGGTCGTAGTCGATGCCCGACAGGCCGCCAACCAGGGTGGCGTCGACCTGCAAGCTGTTGGAAATGGTTTGCTCGCCGATCAGCCGCACCGAGGCGACGGAAGGCTCTGCTTCGTCACTGCCGCCGCAGGCGGCCAAGGATGCGGCGACCAGAGCGGCCAGGGGGAAAAGCAGATTCATGGTGTGCAAGCCAGGTTGGGTTTATCCGACGGCACGCCCATGCCGTCGGATAAACCCCTTCGCCCGGGGTGGGGCGAAGGAGCTCAGTTGGCAGATGCTCAGGTGCCGATCACGCCGCCGTCGTTCTTGGTGATGACCACCGTGGCCGAACGCGGGCGGGCCGTCGTCGTGCCGCCAGCGCCGTAGCCGGCATTCGCAGGCCAATGGCTGAGGAACTTGCTGGGGTCGGTGATGTTGGCCTTGCTGATGGTTTCGCCCGGGTGCTGGATGTTGACGAACACGGTCTTGCCGTCAGGGGTTTCGCTGCAGCCGGTGATTTCGCAGTCCTTGGGGCCGACCAGGAAGCGGCGCAGCGTGTCCACCGTGGGCTTGGCGCCGACGCGGGTAGTCACGGCCACGGTGCTGCTGTCAGCCTTGGTGTAGTTCAACGTGGCGGTCGTGCCGTCGCCCACGGTGCCGGGCTTGCCGATCAGCATCATGCAGTTGGTGACATCGGTGTACGAGCCGTCGTCGGTCTGGATGAAGCAGAAGCCCGAGCTGCGGCTGAACCACAGGCCGTCGGGGCTGGAGAAGTCTTGCGACGCGGTCAGGGCCGACAGATTGACCTTGGCCAGGTCGGCACCGGCCTCGGCGCCGAACAGGTAGACGTCCCAGGTGAAGCTGGTGGCGGCAGATTCACCACCGGCTTCGGCCATGCGGACGATGTGGCCGTTGATGTTGCCGGCCGCACCCAGGCTGCCGCCAATCTTGGCGTCCTGGTAGGAGCGTGGATTGGCCGCGTCCAGGCCGAACTGTGTTCCGGTGGGCTCGAGCTTGCGGTTGCTGTTATTGGTCAGCGTGTAATAGATCTCGCCGGTGGTGGGGTGCACCGCGCACCATTCGGGGCGGTCCATCTTGGTCGCGCCCACGGCGTCGGCGGCCAGGCGGGCGTTGACCAGCACATCGGCCTGGTCGGCAAACGCATAGGTGGCGTAGCCGGCAATCGCGCTGTTGCTGATGTTGAGTTCGATCCAGCTGCCCGAGCCATCGGCGGCGAACCTGGCCACGTACAGCTTGCCGCTGTCCAGGTACTTGTCGCCGGTAGCGATACGGTCGCTGGGGTTGGCATCGGCCGTGGCCCACAGCGCGGTGGAGACGAACTTGTACATGTACTCGCCCTGCGAGTCATCGCCCATGTAGACAGCCAGCGGCTTGCCCGCGGTCAGCTTGCCGAAGGATGCGCTTTCGTGCGCGAAGCGGCCCAGGCCGGTGCGCTTGCGGATGGCCGCGGTCTTCACGTACGGGTCGATTTCCACGATGTAGCCAAAGGTATTCAGCTCGTTGCGGTAGTCGTCGCTGCCGTCGCTGGATACGCCGGTCTGGCTGATGTTCCAGCGCCGGTACTGGTCGGCGCTGCCGGTGGTTTCCCAGCCGTGGCGGCTGGCGGCGCCGGCCGTGCGGCCATAGCGCTTGAGTGACACCACGCTCTTGGCAGTGGCACCGCCGCGCGCCGTGTCGTCGCCGGACACACGGGTGAAGTAGCCAGCCCAGTTTTCTTCACCGGTCAAAAAGCTGCCCCAGGGCGTGTAGCCAGTGCCGCAGTTGTTGATGGTGCCGCGGGCCGCTTGGCCGTTGGTCGAGTACAAGGTCTTGACCAGCGCATTGCCCTTGACCGGGCCCGACAAAGTGACCGGCGTCAGCGGCGTGATGCGGCGGTTGTAGGCCGAACCCTGGCTGTAGACGAAGGCACCCGCGCCGTTCTTCGCCACCTCGACGATGGACACGCCGTGGGCCGGGATTTCCTTGTCGGTCTCGCTGGCTGGACGGGTGCCGCTGGTGGTACCGGCCGCGTGCAGGAACTGGTCGGTGATCGCCTCGTGGTTCATCACCAGCAGGCCACGACTGGAGCCGTTGGCATCGCGGGCGGTGCCGGCGGCGTTCAGGCCGAAGTACTCCATGCCGTCATGGTGGTCGCCGGCGCGGTTGTCGAAGTCGGTATCGGTGCCATCGTTCTTGTAGGCAGCCGTGCCCGAGGTCAATGGGTCGCCCAGCGCGTAAATGACGTTGGCGGTATAGCCCGAAGGCACGGCCACCACGTCCAGCAGGCTCTTCTCGACCGCGGTGAAGCCGAGCTTGTAGTCCGCCGCGACCGCAGCATCACCGCCGCCGCCACCGCAGGCGGTCAACGCAAAGCTGCCCATCACCGCGGCACCGGCCGTGCCCACCCCCATGCGCAACACGCCACGGCGGCTCAGGCGGGTGTCGATCAGGCTGGAAATGCTGGGGTTGTTGCTGGTATTGCTGTCTTCGTGGTGGGAGTCAGCGCCGGGGCGCAGGGATGCGGTCATCGTGGAAGCTTTCTGTGGATTTACAAAACTTCACGATGCTAGAAAGACTGTGTGACACCGGCGTGGCAGTGCGGGCTGTTTGAAGGAAAGGCTTACTATTTTGATAGCAGCCTGTGCAAATAAAACAAGCGCTAACTGCCTTTTTGACACCAAAAATATTCGCGTAAATCCATAGCAACACAACCACTCACCCAGCTCGCGCCCTAGGCGCGATGGGGCGCAGAGAGCCCGCGGAGGGCGCAGACAGTGGGGGTGCCTTTTCTTTGGTGCAAAAAAAAGCCCCTGTCGCATGGATGCCATGCGGCAGAGGCCTTAACCCGGCAGCTACGTTGAGCCCGGAGGCTGCACCGTGTGTTCGGGACACTGGGGGAAATCATTGCGCCGTGTCGGCGCGCAGCGCTTACTCGTTGCTGTCGCTGGAGAAGGTGCGCACCGAGCTGTAAGCGTTGTGCACGCCGGGTACCTTGCTGGCGACAAAGCGGGCCTTGGCTTCTTCTTGTGGGCCTTGGGTCCAGCCGTGCAAGGTGATGTTGCCGTTGTTGGCGGTCACAGTCAGGTTGCTGGCATCGCTGCCCAGCGAGTTGCTCAGGCTGGACTGCACAGCGCTAGCCAGGTCGGCGTCATTGGTAGCGGCTTGGGCAGACATGAAAGGGCCGGCGGCCAGGGCGATCAGGGCGGCAGCGGCGATGCGGTTGATAGAGCGTGTCATGGTGAATCCTTTGGGTTGTTTGTTGCGATGGGGTGATCTTCCCAAGCGGCGGCCAATACTGTGTGTCGTGGACACGCATGCCGTGTTGCAACTGCAATCTGGGGTGACATGTAGGGGGGGTGAATTGCTATTTAATGCATAGCTGCTTGCGCAATTGAAATAAACGCTAGAGGCCTAAAAGGCTTGTGATCTCTGTGAGAGAGTTGGTGCCACTGGCATGGTCAGCCGGGTGGTGCGCCCGGCGGCGCAGTCACCTTTCTTTGCTTCGCTGTATGGACCGGGTACCTAGGTAACAGGTGTGCGAGGACATGGGTAACACTTTTCCAGCGCGAGATGCGCGAGGAGAAGTACATGGCCTGGCAAACAAGGAACCTTATGGACCTCAAGCGTGAGTTCGTGGAACTGGCCTTGCAGCCGGGTGCCAACAGGCGCGACTTATGCCGTCGTTTTGGCATCAGCCCCAAGGCTGGTTATGCGTTGCTGGGTCGGTATCGAGAGGAAGGCTGGGCATGCTTGCAGCCGCGCTCGTCGCGCCCCCACAGCAGACCCTTGCGCAGTGCCGCAAGCGTTGAAGATGCTGTTGTTGGGTTACGCCAGCAGCATCCTTGCTGGGGTGGTCGCAAGATTGCGCGCGTGCTGGCCAACGAGGGACTGGCGGGTGCGCCCCCACCCAGCACCGTCACAGCCATCTTGCATCGACATGGGCTCATTCGCCCCCAGGCATCACTGGCTGCAACGCCTTGGCTGCGCTTTGAACATGACTGCCCTAATGCGTTGTGGCAGATTGACTTCAAAGGCTATTTTGAAACGCTCGGCGGGCGCTGCCATCCATTGACGCTGTTGGATGACCACTCGCGCTTCAATCTCACACTCAGCGCGTGCGCCAGACCCGATACTCCCAGCGTGCAATGCCATTTGCAGCGCGTCTTTGAACACTACGGACTGCCCGTACGTATCAACGCCGACAACGGTGGACCTTGGGGTAGCCCACGCGCAGCACAACCGCACAGCTTGAGCGATCTAAGTATCTGGCTGATACGGCTGGGCATCAGGGTGAGCCACAGCACGCCCTACCACCCGCAAACGAACGGCAAGCTGGAGCGCTTCCACCGCTCTCTGAAGGCAGAAGTGCTCAACGGCCGCAGTTTTTCCAGCCTGGAGTTGGCCCAGCAAGCCTTTGATCGGTGGCGCAGCGTCTACAACCATGAGCGCCCCCACGACGCCTTGGGATTGCAAACACCCACCCAACGCTACGCCCTGAGCCCGCGCAAGTTTCCTCTAACCCTGAAACCGATTGAGTACAGCCCAGACGACACGGTCATTGAAGTGGGCTGGAACGGCTTTATCAAGTTCAAAGGTTTGCGATTGCACTTGAGTAGTTCCCTGCATCGGCTGCCTATTGCGATGCGGCCTGATCGGCAGAACGACGGCTGTTATGACGCTTACTTTTGCCATCAGCCGCTCATGCATCTGGATATGAATGCGCTGGGCAAACCATGAGCTATGTGTTTACTATGTCTCCGCACACCTGTTACCTAGGTACCCGGTCCATACACTTCGCCAAAGAAACGTAACCCAAAGAAAGGCGAGCCGAAGTCGTCGTCCCTACGCTGCGCTCCGGGCACGCTGCGTTGCTCGGTCTGAGCGGGGTCCCGCTCGAACTCGGCCTTCGGCCTCAGACAATCGCAGGCCCTGATCCGCCCAGCCCTGCGCTACTCGCCGACGCCACACGGCGGGGGAGCGGGAGCTGTGCAGGGCTACGATCACAGAGGAAAGCGGGATAGGGCGGGACATGGTGGGCCATCGCGGGAAATTTGAGGTCTATCAATGACTTAGCGGGGCCTGGCGGGGTGGGCGGAAAAAATTGGCGGTCCACGATCTTAATTCGGGCGCTCCACGATCTTGGCGAAGCGCAACGTGGGCGCCCAAGGCATTCAATGAGGCGTTAAATGCCCTTTAAACAGGCCTGCCAGATCGACCGCTACGGGGGAAACAGGCCCTGGCCGAGGTCTGTAGCTTGGCAGGTTGATCGCGGCTTCTGGGGGCTTTTGATGAAGCGGCTTTTCTACCGTGACACCCGAATCTGGACATGTATGTCCAGATTGCTCTCCAATGAAGCTCAGTTTGAATCTGGACATCTATCCAAGTGCAATCTGCCTGTGGATAACATGGGGAAAGCCTGAGTAGATTCAGCTTTTCTTCTGTGGATAGTTTTGAATAGCATGTGCACAAACCGTTCTCTAACGTTGTTGAGTAGATTTGACTGAAATCCCCGGCCGGGTATGCGCCCGGCGGCGCAGTAACTTGTTCTTTTGCGCAAAAGAAAAGTCACCAAAAGAAAGGCGCCCCCACTGTCTGCGTCCCAGCGCGATCGCACTGGGAAACCTGCGGTGCTCGCTTTGTGCGGGGTCTGGCTAAACTCGGCCTACGGCCTCAAACAACGCCAGCCCTGATCCGCCCAAAGCTGCGCTCCTCGGCGCATACAGAGGGGGACCCCGGGGAGCGGGATCGGTGGCGCGCAGCGCCACTTCGCGCCTAGGGCGCGAGCCCGGCAACGCCGGGCCGGCTGTCTGCTCCTGTAAACGCCCGCGATATTGGAGCATGAGGTCCACAATCGTGGAGCAAAAGGCGTAACTTTGGGCTGCGTACTTATCCACAAGTTGTTATCAGACTTGTGCCTTGACGTTCATTTTTCGCCAGGGACAATTCAAACATGGGTTCCTCAATTCCAACCGTTTCGGATATCACTGCACTTTTAGCCGCCTTGGAAAAATATCCAATCGGCGCGATGCTATTGCTTTTATTTGTACTCACTGGCGTATTGGCGTTGTGGGTTTACCAACAAAAGCCTGTGCCGAAGCCGCGGACTGCTGTGAGGCGTAAGTTGGCGGTCCCCGAGATCGGTCATAAATAAGGTCGTCGCGGTTTGAAGTTGCGGCGGTAACCACTCACTGCAATCTAACAATTTTTGCCGTTTTACCCCGCCAAATGCCCCAACGGCAACACCCCATTCCCCTTCACCTCTCCCAGTGAAAAACTGGTGTGCAAATCCTTCACGTTCGGCAGATTCACCAGCACCTGTCGGGCGAACTGGCTGAAGGTATTCAGGTCGCGCGACACCACCTGCAGCTCGAAAGTGCCCGTGCCGCTGATGTAGTGGCAAGACACCACCTCGGGGATCAGGCGGATCGCCTCCTCCAGGCTTTGCAGCGCTGGACCGTTGTTTTGCGCTGCGTCCAGCCGCACAAAGGCCAGCACATCCAGGCCGATTTTGTGGCGGTCGATCTCGGCGCGGTAGCCGCGGATGTAGCCGGCTTCTTCCAGCGCGCGCACGCGCCGCCAGCAGGGCGCGGCGGACAGGCCCACGCGCTGGGCCAGCTCGGCATTGGTCAGGCGGGCATTGGCCTGCAGGGCATCAAGGATCGTCAAGTCGAATTTATCAAGTGCAGTCATGAATTGACTGTATTTGCGCAAGATCCTTTCGTGTAGTGGGGTAAACGAGGCAAAAAACGCAAACACTTACCGCGGGTGCAGGCATACACTTTTCGGCAAAGCGGAGCCCACTCCGTTGGAGACAAAGTACGATGAACGCCCCCCTGCCCGAACACATTCGCAAGGCCCTAGAGACGGTCACGCTGGACGACAAGCCGCGCAGCGGCTTGCGCCGCAGGCACATATACAGCGCGGGCGGCGAAGCCGGACGCACGGGATTTGGCGTCGAGCCAGGAGCTGCCGTATGAACGCCCCCCTGCCCGAACACATCCGCAAGGCCTTAGAGACGGTCACGCTCGACGACAAATACCGCCTCGATTACGGCCGCGCCTTCATGAGCGGCGTCCAGGCCCTGGTCAAGCTGCCGATGCTGCAGCGCCTGCGCGACGCGCAGCAGGGGCACAACACGGCGGGCTTCATCAGCGGCTACCGCGGTTCGCCGCTGGGCACCTACGACCAGGCGCTGTGGAAGGCTGGCAAGTACCTGAAGGCGCAGAACATCGTGTTCCAGCCGGGGGTGAACGAAGAACTGGCCGCCACCGCGGTATGGGGCACGCAGCAGCTGGGCTTTTCGCCACCGGGCACCAACAAGTTCGACGGCGTGTTCGGCATCTGGTACGGCAAGGGGCCGGGGGTGGACCGCTGTTCCGATGTGTTCAAGCACGCCAACATGGCCGGTACCACCGAGTTCGGCGGCGTGATTGCGGTGGCCGGCGACGACCATATTTCGAAAAGCTCGACCGCCGCGCACCAGAGCGACCACATTTTCAAGGCCTGCGGGCTGCCGGTGTTCTTCCCGACCAATGTGCAGGAGATCCTGGACCTGGGCCTGCACGCGTTTGCCATGAGCCGCTTCTCGGGCGTGTGGGCCGGCATGAAGACCATCCAGGAGATCGTCGAGTCCAGCGCCACGGTGATGATCGACCCGGAGCGGGTGCAGATCAAGATTCCCACCGACTTCCAGATGCCGCCCGGTGGTCTGCACATCCGCTGGCCCGACCATGCGCTGGAGCAGGAAGCGCGGCTCATGCACTACAAGTGGTACGCCGCGCTGGCCTATATCCGCGCGAACCGGCTGAACTACAACGTGATCGAGGGCCCGAACGACAGGTTTGGCCTGATCGCCAGCGGCAAGGCCTTCAACGACACGCGCCAGGCGCTGCTGGACTTGGGGCTGGACGACGCCACCTGTCAGCGCATCGGCCTGCGCCTGCACAAGGTTGCTGTGGTCTGGCCGCTGGAGGCGCAGCTGACGCGCGACTTCGCCATCGGCCTGCAGGAGATTCTGGTGGTCGAAGAAAAGCGCCAGGTCATCGAATACCAGCTGAAGGAAGAGCTGTACAACTGGCGCGCCGATGTGCGCCCGAATGTGCTGGGCAAGTTCAACGAACCCGAAGGCGACCAGAGCGGTGGCGAGTGGTCTATGGCCAACCCCACGGCGAACACCTTGCTGCGCGCCAATGCCGACCTGTCGCCGGCGCTGATCGCCCGGGCCATTGCCCAGCGGCTGAAGAAGTTGGGTGTGCCGGAGGACGTGGCCGCGCGCATCGACACCCAGCTGGCGGTGCTGGACGCCAAGGAGCGCGCCATGCTGGCGGTGGAGATCAGCGCCAAGGCGGCCGAGCGCGCACCCTGGTTCTGCTCGGGCTGCCCGCACAACACCTCGACCGTGGTGCCAGACGGCTCGCGCGCCATGGGCGGCATAGGCTGCCACTTCATGGCCACCTGGATGGACCGCAGCACGATTGGGTTCACCCAGATGGGCGGCGAGGGCGTGCCCTGGGTGGGCCAGCAGCCGTTCACCACCGACCAGCACATTTTTGCGAACCTGGGCGACGGCACCTACTTCCACAGCGGCCTGCTGGCGATCCGCCAGGCAATAGCCGCCGGCGTCAACATCACCTACAAGATTCTGTACAACGACGCTGTGGCCATGACCGGTGGACAGCAGGTCGGCGAGCGCCCCGAAGGACACTCGGTTGTGCAGATTGCGCAGTCGGTGCTTGCGGAAGGCGCTATCAAAACAGTAGTGGTGACGGACGAGCCGGAAAAGTACGCAGGTATAGCGCTGGCGGCCGGCGTGGAGGTCAAGCACCGCGACCTGCTAGACGAGATCCAGCGCGAGTTCCGCGAGATCAAGGGCACGACCATCATCATCTACGACCAGACCTGCGCCACCGAAAAGCGCCGGCGCCGCAAGCGCGGCACCCTAGTCGACCCGGCGAAGCGGGTGGTGATCAACGAGTTGGTCTGCGAGGGCTGCGGTGACTGTGGCGAGCAAAGCAACTGCCTGAGCGTGGAGCCGCTGGAGACGCCGTTCGGCCGCAAGCGGCAGATCAACCAGTCGAGCTGCAACAAGGATATGTCCTGCCTGAAGGGCTTTTGCCCGAGCTTTGTGACGGTGGAAGGCGGGCAGCTGCGCAAGAAGACGCCGGCCCAGGCGTTGTCGCCGTTCACCGGCAGCCCACTGCCTGAGCCCGCGCTGGCGCCGATTGCCGGCGTCTGGGGCATCGTGGTGGCGGGGGTCGGCGGCACCGGGGTCATCACCCTGGGCCAGTTGCTGGGCGTGGCTGCGCACCTGGAAGGCAAGGGCATCGTCACCCAGGACGCGGCCGGCCTGGCGCAAAAAGGCGGCGCTACATGGAGCCATGTGCTGCTGGCCGAAAGCCAGGACGCCATCCGCACCACCCGGGTCAGCCTGGCCGGCGCCGATTTGGTTGTGGGCTGCGACCCGGTGGTCACGGCGGGCAAGGAAACCCTGCAGCGCATGCGCCCCGGCCGCACCCATGTGGCGCTGAACACCCATAGCGCGCCAACGGCGGCCTTTGTGCACAACCCTGATTGGCAGAACCCGAGCCAGGCCTGCAGCGCCGAGATCGTGCGGGCGGTGGGCCTGGACGCTGTAGCCAGCTTCGACGCCGATGCGGCCGCGAACCGGTTGATGGGCGACAGCCTGTACGCTAACCCGATGCTGCTGGGCTACGCCTGGCAAAAAGGCTGGGTACCGCTGCAGTTGGCCTCGCTGCTGCGCGCCATGGAACTCAACGACATGGCGGTGGAGGCCAACAAGACCGCCTTCGCCTGGGGCCGCCGCGCCGCGGTCGACCCGGCCAGCGTGGCCGCGCCGGCCCAGGCCATCACCTGGCATGCGCGCGAATCGCTGGAAGCGATGCTGGCGCGCCGGGTAGAGTTTTTGACCGGCTACCAGAACGCTGCCTATGCCGACAGCTACCGCGTATTTGTGGAGCAGGTGCGCCAGGCGGAGCTGCCGCTGGACAAGCACCTGCCGCTGACCGAGGCCGTGGCCCGCTACCTGTTCAAGCTGATGGCCTACAAGGACGAGTACGAGGTGGCCCGGCTGCAGGCCGACCCGGCCTTTCTGGCGCGCATCCAGTCGCAGTTCGAGGGCGACTTCAAGCTGCGCTACCACCTGGCGCCGCCGCTGCTGGCCAAGAAGAACGCCAAGGGCGAGCTGCAGAAGCAGAGCTTTGGCCCGGGCATGGGCTTGGCTTTCCGTCTGCTGGCCCGGTTGAAGGGCTTGCGCGGCACGGCCTTCGATCCGTTTGGCTATACCGAAGAGCGGCGCGGCGAGCGCGCGCTGGTCCAGGAATACCGCGACAGCATCGCCGAGTTGCTGCCGCAGCTGACACCGGAACGGCATGCCACGGCGGTGCAATTGGCGCGGATTCCAGAGCAAATCCGCGGCTACGGCCATGTGCGGGCGCGACACCTGGCGGCAGCCCGCGTGCAGTGGGATGCGCTGCAGGCCAGCTTGAAAAATACATGAAATCAGGCTCTGGCGATTATTTAACCTGCGCTAACAGCTATTGAAAGTGTAGCAACCTGGAAGCCCCTACGCCATGGCAAGCCCTGATGGCGAAGGCCTAACACAGCCGCATACAATCCGCTCTACCCCCGCCTGGGTGCTTGGCATGCGCCAAGCCTTGTCTGCGGGTTTTATTTTTGTCATTTGCTGTTGGAGCCTTCTGTGTTCATTTCTTCTGCTTTCGCCCAAACCGCCCCCGCCGCTGCGCCTGCTGGCGGCGACATGATGTCGTCGTTGACCGGCATGCTGCCGCTGGTGTTGATGTTTGTGGTGCTGTACTTTGTGATGATCCGCCCCCAGATGAAGAAGCAGAAAGAGCACCGCGCCATGATCGACGCGCTGGCCAAGGGCGACGAAGTCGCTACCGCCGGCGGCCTGCTGGGCAAGGTCACCAGCCTGGGTGAAGGTTCGGTCAGCCTGGAAATCGCCAATGGCGTGGTCGTCCAATTGCAGCGCAGCGCCGTTGTACAAGTCTTGCCCAAGGGCTCGGTCAAGTAACTATTAGTGTGAGTATCCAAGCGCGACCATGAATCGATACCCGGTATGGAAGTACGTGATCCTTCTGGTCGCGCTACTGGTGGGGGCCATTTACACCCTGCCGAATTTGTTTGGTGAAGCTCCGGCGGTGCAGATTTCTGCAGCCCGGGCTTCGGTCAAGATCGACAGCACCACCCTGGCCAAGGTGCAGGAAGCCCTGGCAGCTGCCAGCGTCACGCCCGAGCTGATCGGCCTGGAAGGCAACTCGGTCAAAGCCCGCTTCGACAGCACCGACAACCAGCTCAAGGCCAAGGACGTGGTCCAAAAAGCCCTGGTACCGGACGCCAATGACGCCAACTATGTGGTGGCGCTGAACCTGTTGTCGCGCTCGCCCGCCTGGCTGACCGCGCTGCATGCCATGCCCATGTATCTGGGCCTGGACTTGCGCGGTGGCGTGCACTTCATGCTGCAAGTCGACATGCAGGCCGCGCTGACCAAGAAGGCCGAATCGCTGAGCGGCGATCTGCGCGGCATCCTGCGCGACAAGAACGTGCGCCACAGCGGCATCAGCCGCAATGGCCAGGCCATCGAAGTGCGCTTCCGCGACAGCGAAACCCTGGCCGCGGCCAAGGCTGTGGTGCAGGACCAGTTCCCCGACCTCATCGCCACCGATGCGCCCGACGGCACCGAGTACAAGCTCACCGCCACCATCCGCCCCGAGGCCGCGCGCCGCGTGCAGGACCAGGCGCTGAAGCAGAACATCACCACCTTGCACAACCGTATTAACGAACTCGGCGTGTCCGAGCCGGTGATTCAGCAGCAAGGCCTGGATCGCATCGTGGTGCAGCTGCCCGGCGTGCAGGACACGGCCAAGGCCAAGGACATCCTGGGCCGCACCGCCACCCTGGAAGTGCGCATGGTGGACGAAAGCACCGAAGCCGCTTCGGCCACTGTGGGCGCGGGCGCCGTGCCGTTTGGTGCCGAGCGCTATCTGGAACGCAGTGGCCAGGCGGTGATCGTCAAGAAACAAGTGGTGTTGACCGGCGAAAACCTGACCGATGCCCAGCCCGGCTTCGACAGCCAGACCCATGAAGCCACCGTCAATCTGACGCTGGACGCCAAGGGTTCGCGCATCTTCAAGGACGTGACGCGCGAGAACATCGGCAAGCGCATGGCCATCATCCTGTTCGAAAAGGGCAAGGGCGAAGTCGTGACGGCGCCAGTGATCCGCTCTGAAATCGCCGGTGGCCGGGTGCAGATCTCGGGCCGCATGACGACCCAAGAAGCCAGCGATACCTCGCTGCTGCTGCGTGCCGGTTCGCTGGCTGCACCGATGGAAATCATCGAAGAACGCACCATCGGCCCGAGCCTGGGCGCAGATAACATCTCCAAAGGCTTCCACAGCGTGACCTGGGGCTTCCTGGCGGTGGCACTGTTCATGTGCTGCTACTACATGCTGTTTGGCGTGTTCTCCAGCATCGCGCTGGCGTTCAACCTGTTGCTGTTGGTGGCGGTGCTGTCCATGCTGCAAGCCACGCTGACCCTGCCCGGCATGGCCGCCATGGCCCTGGTGCTGGGTATGGCCATCGACTCCAACGTGCTGATCAACGAGCGGGTGCGCGAAGAGCTGCGCGCCGGCGCCTCGCCACAGGCTGCTATCCATGCTGGTTTCGACCGCGCCTGGGCGACGATTCTGGACTCGAACATTACCAGCGCCGTCGTCGGTGTCGCCTTGCTGGCCTTCGGCTCCGGCCCGGTGCGCGGCTTTGCCGTGGTGCACGTGCTGGGGATTGCAACCAGTATTTTCTCTAGCGTGTTCTTCTCGCGCGGCCTGGTCAACCTGTGGTACGGCCGCCAGAAGAAGCTCAAGACCGTGTCCATCGGCACCGTATGGCGGCCCGATGCCGCTGTTGAAACCAACGCCAAGTAAGGACGCGACACCATGGAGTTTTTCAAGATCCACCGCGACATCCCGTTCATGCGGCATGCGCTGGTATTCAATATCGTTTCGTTCCTGACCTTTGTGGCGGCGGTGTTCTTCCTGTTCTCGCGTGGCCTGCATCTGTCGGTCGAGTTCACCGGCGGCACCTTGATGGAGGTCAGCTATTCGCAGCCCGCCGATCTGAACCAGGTACGCACGCAGATCGCCGGCCTGGGCCTGAACGATGTGCAGGTACAGAACTTCGGCACCTCCAAAGACGTGCTGATCCGCATGCCGGTGCAAAAAGGCGTGACCTCGGCCCAGCAGAGCGACCAGGTGCTGGCCGCGCTGAAGACACTGGATGCCTCGGTCCAGCTGCAGCGCACCGAATTCGTCGGCCCGCAGGTGGGTGACGAGCTGGCTGCCGACGGCCTGAAGGCGCTGGCCTTTGTGGTGGTCGGCATCATGCTGTACTTGGCGGTGCGCTTCGAGTGGAAGTTCGCCGTGGCGGCGATCTTCGCCAACCTGCATGACGTGGTGATCATCCTGGGCTTCTTCGCCTTCTTCCAGTGGGAGTTTTCGCTGCCGGTCCTGGCGGCGGTGCTGGCGGTGCTGGGCTATTCGGTGAACGAATCGGTGGTTATTTTTGACCGTATCCGTGAGAACTTCCGGCGCTTTCGCAAGATGAGCACGATGCAGGTGATCGACAACGCGATTACTTCCACCATCAGCCGCACTATCATTACGCATGGCTCTACCCAGATCATGGTGTTGTCTATGCTGTTGTTTGGCGGCCCCACGCTGCATTACTTTGCCCTGGCGCTCACCATCGGTATCTTGTTTGGTATCTATTCGTCGGTGTTTGTGGCGGCTGCCATCGCCATGTGGCTGGGTATCAAGCGCGAAGACCTGGTCAAGTCGACCGGCAAAAAAGAAGAAGACCCTAACGATCCCAACGCGGGTGCAACCGTTTGATCCGCGTCTGACATATGGCCACCACTGCCTCTCCTTCTGATCTGCAACTCGCCCGCAAGGTGCGGGAGCGCTTCGTATCCGAAGTGGGGCAGGGCATGGGCGACGTCAACCGGGCAGTGGCCGGGCGCCTGACGGCGCTGATGGAGGAAGTGCGCACCACCCGCGAGATGCACGAACGCCAGGATGCCTGGACCGCCTACCAGCGGCACAACCGGACCTGGGAGCAGGCCACCATGGCGGCCTGGCAAAAGGCTTTGCTACCCGTGGCCCAGACGGCACCGGCAAACTACCGCGTATCCCAGTTCGAGCTGATGGGCGACGAGGTGGTGGAGAACAAAATCCTCGCTTCGCGCCTGTCACTGGCGATTCTGGACCGGCTGGGCGAGGTCTATGGCGACCTGTGCGCCCGCATCCAGTTGCTGGAGGGCACGGGTGAATTGAACAGCCACGACCCGCTGCGGCCGGAAGTGCTGATGCTGTCGCTGGTCGAGCAATGGGCGACTGTAGGTTTGGCGCGCAATATCCTGCCCTTGGTCACCGATGTGCTGCAGCGCGAGCTGGGCACCAAGATTCTGGCCGCCTATGAGTCTGGCAATGCCTTGCTGGTGAACAGCGGTGTCATGCCCTCGGTGGATTTGCGTACCCGTGTCAAGCGCAGCGATGCCGCTGGCGCGGCTACAGCCGGCGCATCCCGCGTCACCAAGGAGCCGCAACCGACTCCGGGTGGCGAGGATTCGGGCTGGGCTGGTGCGCCAGCAGGCGGCACCGGTGCGTTGCGCGGTGCGGGTTCTGCTTACGAGGATTCGAGCATCGGCGCCGCAGAGCGCATCCAGCGGGCCCGCATGCAGCAAAACAGTGCCGAAGAAACCCGCATGATGACGGCGGCGACGCCGCTGGCACGGGCACGGCGCCGGGCCCAGGGCGTCATGGGCCATCTGAAACGCATGCTGAGCGACCACGTCAGCGATTTCGATGCGACCGAGCAGCATCCGGTGTCGCCTGCGCTGGCCCGGGCGATCGCCCGCAAGCGCGATGGCGGCGATACCGACCCGATGCCGGGCGGCGGCGTGGTGTACACCGACCGCTTTGACTACAGCCCTGCCGAGGTGTCCCAGGTTGCGGTGGCGTTGCGCGAGCGTTCCAACGAACTCAAGCAAAAAGCTGCCACCTCGGCCGAAAAAGCCACCATCGAAATCGTGGCCTTGATGTTCCAGAGCATCCTGGCCGAAGAACGGATTCCGCCGTCGGTACGGGTCTGGTTTGCGCGGCTGCAGCTGCCGGTGCTGCGCGTGGCCTTGGCCGAACCCGAGTTTTTCAGCACCGTAGACCATCCGGCGCGCCAGCTGATCGACCGCATGGGTTCCTGCGTCATGGGCTTTGACGCCAGTGCGATCAGCGGTACCGCGATGGAGAACGAGATCCGGCGCGTGGTGCAGGTGATCGAGCAATACCCCGAAACCGGCCGCCGGGTGTTCCAGCTGGTGTACGACGAATTCGTGCTGTTCCTGTCCAAGTACCTGACCGAAAAAGGCAGCACCCAGCGCCTGGTCAGCCTGGCGCAGCAGGTCGAGCAAAAGGAAACCCTGGCGATCCAGTACACCATTGAGCTGCGGAACATGCTCAAGGACATGCCGGTGCGCGATGAGATCCGCGAATTCTTGTACAAGGTCTGGGCCGAGGTGTTGGCCATGGCCGCGGTGCGCAACGGCCCGCAGCACGAGGACACCATTGCCCTGAAGAAAGCCGCGTCCGAGCTGGTTTGGTCGGCCAGCGCCAAGCCGAACCGCGCCGACCGGGCCCGGGTGATCCAGAGCCTGCCCACCCTGCTGCAGCGTTTGCGCCAGGGCATGGGCTTGCTGGGGCTGGATACGCCCGCGCAAGAGCTGCACATCAAACACATTAGCGATACGCTGGCCGATGCCTTCATGTCCAAGACCGAGGCGATTCCCCAGGCCCGCATCGAATCCATGGCCGCGCATCTGGCCAATCTGGAAGATTTCTTCAGCGACGAAGACGCGGGCGACCTGCCGCTGGACCCTGAAAACATCGAGATGATGCTGGGCATGGACGCCTCCAGCATCGACGTGATTGCCGATGGCGGCTCCAAGCCCACCGAGGCCATGCAGGCCTGGGCCCAGGAGCTGCAGCTGGGCCACTGGTTCATGCTGGACCACAACCGCCAGGTCAACCGCGTGCAATTCGCCTGGCGCAGCGACCGCAAGCAGCTGAATCTGTTTGCCTCGATGGATGGCCGCAGCTACCTGATCCAGGCGCGCCGCTTGGCCGCTTATTTGCAGGCCGGCCTGCTGGTGCCGCAGGAAGAAGAAGCCCTGACCCTGCGTGCCACCCGCGACGCACTGGCCAAGCTGGATGCGAATCCAGAGCGCTTGCTGGCTTAAATACTACGATTTTTGTAGCTGCTCACGCCCATTCCGTGTGTGCCAGCGGCCTGAAAGGCTTGTAAAAAGCCTTTAGTGGGCGATGCGGTCAGATGCGTCGTCGCAGAGCTCGTCGAGCACCAGGGCGTCGGGCTCTTCGCCAAAACTCCAGTAAACCATCAGGATGATGATCTTCAGGTCGTCCAGGGTAACAGGGTTGCCGTTGGCGGCCATCGCGCGGTCGAGCACGATTTCGCGCATGCTCGGGGCCAAAATCCCGGCGGTTTCCAGAAAACTCACAAAGCCCAGGCATTCGGCGCCCAGGTGGTCTTGTTCAGCTACCGAGTAGACACGCAGGCTCTCGGTGGCGGGCAGGGCGAGCATGCTGCTGGCCGGCTGAGCGGGCGGGGTGCCGAGCTGCGGTTCGAGGTTGTGTTCGGCCTTATGCGAGGCCAGGTGCAGGCCGTCGAGCCAGCGCAAGGCCTCCTGGATCTCATCGGCCTCGAAGCCGACGGCCGTTAATTTGCGTCCCAGTTGCTGGGGCTCGGGACAGGCATCGCCTCTCCAGTAGTTTTCATAAACGTAGACGAGTACTTCAAACATGGCCCCAATATAGCGCAGAACTGCGGCAGGGGCGGGGCTAAAAAATCAAGCCCGGCCCATACGCTGGAACAGGCCGCCGGGCAGGCGTGCGACCTGGTTGTCCAGCTCCAGTTCCAGCAGCTGGACCTGCAGCTGGGCCGGGGCGATGCCGGTGCGGGCCACCAGCGCATCCAGCCCGACCGGGTCGAAGCCGAGTGCCATCAGCAGGGGGTTTTCAGCATTATTTTGACCTTCAGCGCTTTCTGTATCTGCGCTAGCAGCTATCAAATCCGTAGTGCTTTGCAGTTGCAGCTCGTCCAGTACATCCTGGATGTTCTCCACCAGTTTGGCGCCTTGCTTGATCAGCGCATGGCAGCCGCGGGCCTGGGGCGCGTGGATCGAGCCGGGGATGGCGAACACCTCCTTGCCTTGTTCCGAGGCCAGCCGGGCCGTGATCAACGAGCCCGATTGCAGGGCCGCCTCTACCACCAGCGTGCCCTGGGCCAGGCCGGCGATCAGCCGGTTGCGCTTGGGAAAGTTGCCCGGCAGCGGCGGGGTGCCGAGCAGGTATTCGCTGAGCAGCAGGCCGTGCGAGGCGATCTGGTGCGCCAGGGCCAGGTTGCGCTTGGGGTAGACGCGGTCCAGGCCGGTGCCGACGAAGGCGATGGTCGCCAACTGCCCGGCAGCGGCGCCTTCCAGTGCGCCCTGGTGGGCCGCGCTGTCCACGCCCAGCGCCAGGCCGGACACCACGGTCAAGCCGGCCTGGGCGCAGGCTTTGGCGAACTGCCGGGCATTGGCCTCGCCCTGCGGTGTCGGGTTGCGGCTGCCGACAATCGCGATGTTCTGGCTGTTGTCGGCCTGCCACAGGTCGATGCGGCCCAGCGCAAACAGCAGCAGCGGCGGGTCGGCCATGGCCAGCAAAGAGGTGGGGTAGCGGGCGTCGCCCAGGGTGATCAGGCTGCGCGGTGCGGCCTCGGCCTGCGCCAGCCACTGGGCAGTGGCCTCCAGATGCACGGCCAGCTCGGGCGGCGTTTGCAGCAACGCGCTGGCATAGGCAGGGGGGACGACTTGCTGCAGCGAGGCCTGGGACTGCGCAAACACCGCTTGTGGCAGCCCGAAGGCCGCCAGCAGGCGCCGGGCGGCTTCGTTGCCTATGCCCGGCGTCAGCAGCAGCTGCAGCCAGGCGGCGAGTTCGTCGCGCTCCATGCGCTGGGACCGATGCGGTTTAGCGCGGTGGCGTGGTCAGGCGGTCGCCCACCTTGACGCCGGTCTTGATTTCCAGGATCAGTCCGTAGGACAGGCGTTCGAACGGGCGGAACACCATCAGCAGGCCGTTTTGCTCGTCCGGCAGCTTGATGCGGGTTTTGGGGACGTCGGTGGTGTCGACCATGCTGGGCCCGGCGGACAGCAGCGACAGCACATGGCCGCGCTCGATGCCATCGCGCGTGCCCTTGTTGATCACCACGATCTGGTACTGGGCGGCATTGACGATGGAGGTGCTGCCGTAGACCGAAACGATGCGCGCGTCGACGTTTTGCGCCGGCGCCCGTGGCACGAAGTTCAGCAGCTCGCGCTCGGGTTCGGGCAGCAGGCGGTCACCGATGCTGATTTCTTCCTTGATCGACTGGACGTCAACGCTGGCCGGCACGATGTCCATCAGCGGCTGGCCGTTCTTGTCGACCGCGCCCGACAGCTGGCGGCTTTCGCCCTTGACCAGCACCACCTTGCCGACGTACTGGGTTTCATAGCCCAGCACTTCCTTGGTGATCGGGTCTCGCAGCGGCGTGGCCTTGCGCATCACGCGGAAGTTCCAGGGCTTGCCTTTTTCGTCGAGCAACGGTGCTTCGAGTGGCCCGCGTACATAGGCGCGGTCGCCGCGGCTCAGCAGGATGCGGTCTTCCGGTGTGGCAACAATGCGCGGCGCCAGTGCCAAGGTGTTTTCGTCGACGATCAGCGGCTCGGCCAGGAAGGGCTCGATCAGATTGGTCTGCAGCGTGGGCAGGGCGTTGTCGCCCAGGTTTTCGATGCGGGTGCGCGGCGACATGCGCACGGTACGCAGTCCGTCGTTTGGCTGGGCCTGGCCGGCCATCAGCATGGCGCGGCCGTCTTTCTTGACCAGCCGCAGCTCCTGGCCGGGGTAGATGCGGTGCGGGTTCTGCACTTCCTGCTGGTTCATGCCCCAGAGCTCGGGCCAGCGCCAGGGGGAGGTCAGGAACAGGCCGGAAATCGCCCACAACGTGTCGCCGGACTTGACTGTATAGCGGTCGGGGGCATTGGGTGCGAGATCGCTCAGCGGCACGCCGTTCTGGGCGACCTGGCTGGCAGTGGCCTGCTGGGCTGGGCTGATCGGGTAATTCTGGGCCAGCGCTGCAGGGACGTACAAGCCGCCCATGAGAGCGGCGCACGCCGATGCGATAGCCCAACGTGTACCCACTCCCGCCATCATGTATTTCATATTTGGTTGCACCACAAATACCCGCCGGGGCTACCGCTGCCCGGTCCTGTACAGGACGCTGATTCGACGGAAAACTAAAGACAAATTACGCGCGATTCTGCGCCCAAGCCCCTGGTTGGGCAACGAATATTGGCCCCGGCCCATTTATGCCGGCGCAAAAGTAGCGAAAATAGAGACACACAGCGTACGCAACTTACGAGAAAAGGGCTGGAAGCTCTTCTCTCGGGAGTTGCGTACGCGCTCGACATTTTCGGTGAGACTCCATGGCGCTACTTTCAATTCTTCAATATCCAGATCCCAAGCTGCACACCTTAGCACGACCGGTCAAGGCGGTGGATGCGCGCATCCAGGGCCTGATTGCCGACATGCTGGAGACCATGTACGAGGCCAACGGCATCGGCCTGGCGGCAACCCAGGTAGACGTGCACGAGCGCCTGGTGGTGATTGACGTGTCCGAGGAGCGCAATGCGCCGCTGGTGCTGATCAACCCCGAGATCCTGTGGGCCAGCGAAGAGCGGGTGCTGAACGACGAAGGCTGCCTGTCGGTGCCCGGCATTTACGATGGTGTGGAGCGCTCCACCCAGATCCGCGTGAGCGCACTCGATGGCGAGGGCCAGTCGCGCACCCTGGAGGCCGAGGGTCTGCTGGCCATCTGCGTGCAGCACGAGATGGACCACTTGCTGGGCAAGGTGTTCGTTGAATACCTGTCGCCGCTGAAACGCAACCGTATCAAAAGCAAGATGCTCAAGACGCGCCGCGCCATGGGCAAAGCGGACGTGGCTTGATGCGCGTCATTTTTGCGGGCACGCCGGAGTTCGCCCAGGTCGCCTTGGCCCAGCTGCAGGCGGCCGGCCACGAGATTGTTTTAGTCCTGACCCAGCCGGACCGGCCCGCTGGCCGCGGCATGAAGCTGCAGGCCTCGCCGGTCAAGCAGCATGCGCTGGCCCACAATATTCCCGTGGCCCAGCCGCGCAGCCTGCGCTTGGACGGCAAATACCCCGAAGACGCGGCCGCGGCCCAGGCCGCTCTGCAAGCTGCCCGCGCCGATGTGATGGTGGTTGTGGCCTACGGCCTGATCCTGCCGCAGTGGGTGTTGGACCTGCCGCCGCGCGGCTGCCTGAACATCCACGCCAGCCTGCTGCCGCGCTGGCGCGGTGCTGCCCCCATCCACCGGGCGATTGAGGCCGGCGACACAGAGACCGGCGTGGCCATCATGCAGATGGATGCCGGTCTGGACACGGGCGACACGCTGCTGGTGGAGTCGCTGCCGATCGCTCCTACCGACACCACCGGCAGCCTGCACGACAAGCTGGCCGCCCTGGGTGGCCGTTTGGTGGTGCAGACCCTGGCCCAGCTGGACAGCCTGGTGCCTGTGCCGCAGCCGGCCGAAGGCATTTGCTACGCCCACAAGATCGAAAAGCGCGAAGCCGCCATCGACTGGAGCCAAAGCGCCCAAACCATCGTGCGCCGCATCCGGGCTTTCAATCCGTTTCCCGGTGCCGCCACCCAGTTGGCCGGCGACAGCCTGAAAGTCTGGGCCGCCAGCGTGTCGGAGGCCCAGCCGCCAGTCGGTGCGGTTTGTGGATCGATTGTGGCTCTGGCGCTGGACTACATTGCGGTGGCAGCTATGGATTCGATAGTAAACATCGAGCTGGTGCAGCGCCCGGGTGGCAAGCGCCTGGCGGTGGCTGATTTCCTGCGCGGCTGCGATCTGCAGCCCGGCATGGTGTTGGAAGGCACAGCCGATGTTCCTGAAGCGCGCTAACCGCATCCACCCTGAGTTCCGCATCGGCGCCGCCGAGATGTGGCCACAAGCGCCCGGCATGGCGGCCTGGGGCCTGATGACCGGCGTGGCCATGGCCAATTCGGGCATGGGCCTGGGTGCTGCACTGCTGATGACCTTGACGGTGTTTGCCGGCAGCTCGCAGCTGGCCGCCACGCCGCTGATGATTGCCGGCGCGCCGGCCTGGGTGATCCTGGCCACCGCCTTTTGCGTAAACCTGCGCTTCGTGGTGTTCAGTCTGCACCTGCGGCCCTACCTGATGCACCTGCCCTGGCTGGAGCGCATCAGCCATGGCTACCTGACCACCGATTTGACCTATGTGATGTTTACCAAGCGCTTCCCGCACCCGGGCGACACCCCGGAGGCGCGCAACGCCCAGGAGGCCTATCTGGCCGGCAGCAATACCGCCACCTGGATCAGCTGGATGCCCATCAGCATCACCGGCGTGGTGCTGGCCAACTTCATTCCCACCACCTGGGGCCTGGGCTTTGCCGGCATCTTGTGCCTGATCGGCATTCTGTGTTCGCTGGCCAGCACGCGGCTGCGGCTGCTGTCGGCGGCGGTGGCGGCGGTGGCGGCCATCGTGGCCTACCAGCTGCCATTCAAGCTGAACATCGTGGTGGCGATTGCGGTGGCGGTGCTGGCCTGTATGGGCACCGAGAAGCTGCGCCCGGCGCCCGGCAAGGAGCGCACGGAATGAACGGCAGCACCGACCTGCACACCGTAGCGCTGATCATCGGCCTGGCGTTGATCACGGTGCTGACACGCTGCTTTTTCTTCCTGAGCCGCAAATCCGCCGGCCTGCCGCACTGGGCCCAGCGCGGCCTGCAGTACGCGCCAATTGCCGCCTTGTCGGCCGTGGTGCTGCCCGAGGTGCTGATGACCCAGGGCCAGCTGCTGACCACCTGGATGGACGCGCGCCTGTTCGGCGCTGCTGTCGGTGCACTGGTGTACTTCTGGCGCCGCGATGTGCTTCTGACCATCGTCGCCGGCATGCTGGTGTACCTGCCGTTGCATCTTGGTTGGGGTTGGTAACTCGGCACTTCTAGAATGGTGGGTTGACCATCCCACCCATCTACCGAGACACCGCCATGAACGTCATCCGCTTCTCCGATCTGTGCGCCCAGGGCAAAGCCCAGGGCCAACGCGTTTTCATCCGCGCCGACCTCAACGTGCCGCAGGACGACGCCGGTGCCATCACCGAAGACACCCGCATCCGAGCCTCCGTGCCCTGCATCCAGATGGCGCTGGACGCTGGCGCGGCGGTGATGGTGACCTCGCACCTGGGCCGCCCTTCTGAGGGCGCGTTCAAGCCCGAAGACTCGCTGGCGCCGGTCGCCAAGCGCCTGGGTGAGCTGCTGGGCCGCGATGTGCCGCTGGTGGCCAACTGGGTCGATGGCGTGACGGTTGCGCCCGGCCAGGTCGTGCTGCTGGAAAACTGCCGCGTGAATGTCGGCGAGAAGAAGAACAGCCCTGAGCTGGCGAAGAAGATGGCCGCGCTGTGCGACATCTTTGTGAACGACGCGTTCGGCACCGCCCACCGCGCCGAAGGCACGACCTACGGCATCGCCGAATACGCCAAGATCGCCAGCGCCGGCCCCTTGTTGGCGGCCGAGATCGATGCCATCACCAAGGCCTTGGCCCATCCGCAGCGCCCGCTGGTGGCCATCGTCGCCGGCTCCAAGGTATCGACCAAGCTGACCATCCTGAAGAGCCTGGCCGAGAAGGTCGACCAGCTGATCGTCGGCGGCGGCATTGCCAACACCTTCATGCTGGCGGCCGGTCTGAAGATCGGCAAATCGCTGGCCGAAGCCGACCTGGTCGACCAGGCCAAGGCCGTCATCGAGGCGATGAAAGCCCGCGGCGCGGCCGTGCCGATCCCCACCGATGTGGTGACCGCCAAGTCCTTTGCCGCCGATGCGGTAGCCACCGTCAAGGCGGCGACCGACGTGGCCGACGACGACCTGATCCTGGACATTGGCCCGCAAACCGCGGCGGCGCTGGCAACCCAGCTGAAGTCGGCCGGCACCATCGTCTGGAACGGCCCGGTGGGCGTGTTCGAGTTCGACGCCTTTGCCCATGGCACCGAAACCATTGCCCGCGCGATCGCCGAAAGCGCTGCGTTTTCTATAGCGGGTGGCGGAGACACACTGGCCGCCATCGCCAAATATGGCATTGAAAAGCAAGTGGGCTACATCTCCACCGGCGGTGGCGCTTTCCTGGAAATCCTGGAAGGCAAAACCCTGCCCGCGTTCGAGATTCTGCAAAAGCGCGCTGCGGCCTGATCTGCATCAAGGGCGGGTCGCCCAACGGCCGCTACGCTCCTGAGCAACTTCAGGAGAAATCGTATGGCTTTGCTGGAATGGTCGGACGCCTTGTCCTTGGACTTGGCGTGTATGGACGACACCCACCGTGAGTTCGTGGACTTGCTGGCCGGTGTCGGAGCCGCGCCGGATGCCGATCTGCTGCGGCTGTGGCAGCAGCTGGTCGTGCATACCGAAGCCCACTTCGGTCAAGAAGACCGTTGGATGCAGGCGACCCGGTTTGCCTCGGTCAATTGCCACAGCATGCAGCACAAAGTGGTGTTGGACGTGATGCGCGAAGGCGCTGCGCGGGGCCAGGCGGGCGATCTGCCATGCATCCGGGCCATGGCCTCTGAACTCGGGCCCTGGTTTCTGCAGCATGCGCAGAGCATGGACGCGGCGCTGGCCTTGCATGTGCGTCGGGTGGGTTTTGACCCGCTGACTGGGCTCATCACCATCCCGGACGCGCTGCCTGCGACACCCATCCAGGGCTGTGGCGGCGAGTCTTGTTCGGATGCGCGGGAAGCCTTGATAGCCTGAGCATCTTGCAGAATCCCCGATGAAAAAAGCGCCGAACCCGGCGCTTTTTTTGTTTAGAAGCGCCAGCCCAGGCCTATGCCGAACAGGACGGGATCTACCTTGAAGGTGCCCAGCTTGGCGCCGCCTGCGGCGACATCGGTGCGGATGTAGACCTTCTTCACGTCCAGGTTGAAGTACAGGTTTTTGGCCAGGGGGATGTCCACGCCCGCCTGCAGTGCCGGGCCAAAGCTGTTGCGGTCCACGCTAACGCCAGCCGGCAGGTTGGCCGCGCTGATCCGGGTGTAGTTCAGGCCCGCGCCCACATAGGGCTTGAAGCCGTTGGCCTGGAAGTGGTACTGCACGGTCAAGGTGGGCGGCAGGTGTTTGAAGCTGCCGATGGGCGTGCCGCCAGCGCTCAGGGTTTGTTTCTGCGGCACGGTCAACACCAGTTCTGCTGCGATCTGTGGGGTGAAGAAGTAGCTGATGTCCAGCTCGGGCAGCCACTTGTTGTTGATGCTCAAGGCCAGTGGCGTGGTGTCGCCGTTGGCGCTGTCCAGGTGCACGGCGCGGGCCCGTACCAGCCAGGGGCCTTCTGCGGTGGATTGGGCGTATGCGGAGGCCGACACCAGTACACACAGTGCGGCGGCCAGCAGGGATTTTTTCATGGTCTTTTTCCATCGGATACATGGGAACATTCCCATGCATTCGATTACAAAAGACCCTGGCCTGCGACAGTTTGCGCCGGATCAAGCGGCCGGGTGGCCGCGTTTGCGCCAGGTCAAGAATGCGGGTGTTAGGCCGCCTGGGGTTTGGGCGTGCTGGTGGCGCGGCCCGCAAAGTCGGTCCAGCAACTGCGGCTGAAGTCGTACAGCTTGCAACTGCGCGCGGTGTCAAAATACCAGCGCCAGGAGAACGGCTGGATGATGATGCGCTCGGGCAGCAGCTCTTCCAGCTTCTTCTGCGCTTCCTTGAGCCGGTACAGCGGGATGCTCATGTCCACGTGGTGGGCAGTGTGCTCCATGATGTGGTGCAGCAGCGCGCCGATCTGGAGCGGGAAGGTCAGGTGTACCGTGGTCGACACAAAGGGCTGGGCCCGCGCCCAGGCGTTGCGCTCGGCGTGCCAGGACACCTTGACGTGGGTGTGGTGTACATAGACCACGAAACCGATCATGGCGAACCAGAACAGCAGCGGTACGACAAAGCCGGTGGCCAGCAGCAGCAGCACCGATTGCCCGGTGGACAGTGCGGCTGCGGCCAGCGCCGCCAGCCAGAGCAGGCCGTAGCCCGAAATCAGCACGCAGTCCCAGGTGAAGATCGGGCGCTGCGTGCCCATGCTTGATTGGCTGGGGAAGAACATGCGGCGCCACCAGATCTCCACCATGTAGTACAGGCCCGGCGCCCAGCCGCTGCGGTAGACCCGCTCCATGGCCCGGCGCGGCGGCGACAAGGCCTGGTATTCGTCGGGCGTCAGCGGCGCCCAGACGAAGTCCACACCCTTGAGGTTGGTGAAGCCGTGGTGCACCACGTTGTGGCCCACATCCCATAGGCTGTAGGCGGTGAGCGAGGGCAGAAAGGCGATGCGGCCCAGCCATTTGTTCAGCCGGCGGTGCGGCGTCAGGCTCTGGTGGCAGCCGTCGTGGCCGATGATGAACAGCCGGCCGATGACAAAGCCTGCGGCCAGCCCGCACAGCAGCTTGGCCCAGGCTGGGGCCAGCAATACCGTAGCGCTGAGCAGGGACAACAGCAAAGCGTAGTCAAAAGCCAACAGCAGCAGAGCCCGCAGCGTGGTGCGCTGGGCCAGCGGGATCAGCCAGGAGCGGATCACCTTGCGGTGTGGCAGGGGGGCGTCGAGCGCCAGTGGCAAGGGCTCCGCGGCGCGCGGTTCAATCAAAGATGTCATGGCGAAAACACGGGTGAAGGAAGGTGAATTGCCTAGCGAAGCCGGTTCTGGCTTGGCATGGGTGCGCAATAAGCTGCCGCGATGCTATGCGGGCGGACCCCTCAGGGTTCTGACCAAGATCAAAGCTTGGTGGGATAGCGCGGCAGTGGTAACTTTGTACCATGGGCCGATGTCAGCGCTATGGTGAGGGTTTTCCAGCCCATCCTGTAACCTTTTGGTAACTGCTTTCGTGTAAAAATGGAAACTAAATTACAACGGAGACTTTTCCATGCCCCGCCTTGCCACCAAAATTGTCGCCACCCTGGGCCCCGCCTCCAATACCCCAGAGTTGCTGGAGCAAATGATCCGGGCCGGCGTCAATGTCGTGCGCTTGAACTTCAGCCACGGTAAGGCACAAGACCATATCGACCGGGCCATGATGGTCCGTGATGCCGCCAAGCGCGCTGGCCGTGAAGTGGCCATCATGGCCGACCTGCAAGGCCCGAAGATCCGCGTTGGCAAGTTCGCCGAAGGCAAGGTCATGCTGGAGCCCGGCCAGAAATTTGTGCTCGATGCCGCGCGCACCGAGCTGGGTGACATCGGCGCCGTCGGCCTCGACTACAAAGAACTCCCCCGTGAAGTCAAAGCCGGCGACGTACTGCTGCTGAACGACGGCCTGATCGTCATGGTGGTGGAAGCCGTGCGCGGCGAGGCCGTACACGCCATCGTCAAGCTCGGCGGCGAGCTGTCGAACAACAAGGGCATCAACAAGCAAGGCGGCGGCCTGACCGCTCCCGCGCTGACCGCCAAGGACATGGACGACATCAAGACCGCCATGTCCTTCCAGTCCGACTATGTGGCCGTGAGCTTTCCCAAGAACGCCACCGACATGGAAATGGCGCGCCAGCTGTGCAATGTGGCCGCGGCCGAATACCGCCACAAGCCGGGCCTGATCGCCAAGATCGAACGCGCCGAAGCCATCCCCAACCTGCAAGCCATTCTGGACGCCAGCGACGGCATCATGGTGGCGCGTGGCGACCTGGCGGTGGAAGTCGGCAATGCCGCCGTGCCCGCGCTGCAAAAACGCATGATCCGTATGGCCCGCGCCAGCGACAAGGTGGTGATCACAGCCACCCAGATGATGGAAAGCATGATCACCAACCCGGTGCCCACCCGTGCCGAGGTCAGCGACGTGGCGAATGCCGTGCTCGACGGCACCGATGCCGTGATGCTCAGCGCCGAAACCGCTGCCGGCAAGTTCCCGCTGGAAACCGTGCTGGAAATGGCCAACATCTGCCGCGAAGCCGAGAAGGCCGAATTCGGCGAACTGGAAGCCGACTTCAAGGGCAAGACCTTTGACCGTATCGACCAGTCCATCGCCATGGGCGCTTTGTTCACCGCCCAGCATCTGGGCGCCAAGGCCATCGTGGCCATGACCGACAGCGGCTCCACCGCCTTGTGGATGAGCCGCCACAGCATCCACGTGCCGATCTACGCGCTGACGCCACGCCTGGCGACCCAGCGCAAGATGTGCCTGTACCGCAATGTGCTGCCTTTGCTGATGGACGCCAGCAGCGACCGTGATACCGCGCTGGAGCAGGCTGAGCGCCATCTCACCAAGCGCGGCATCGTGCAAAGCGGCGACATCTACGCCATCACCTGTGGCGAGCCCATGGGCGCACCCGGCGGCACCAATATGCTGAAGATCTGCCAGGTCGGCTGATCTGGCATTGCTTGATGGCAGGGCCGGGGCGCCCTGCCGCTAGCTTGGCCGGTTCAGGCCCCTGCCGCGCAGCTGCGGTACATGTCCAGCGCCGGGCGGTAGACCCCGGTCTGTACCCCCAGCAATCCCAGCACCGAGTGGAAGAAGTTGTCGTGCGAAATCCGCGCGGCGGCGTTGTGCTGCAGGCAGGCCGGCGTGATGCCGCTGCGCTGTGTGAAGGCCGGCGACAGCCAGGTGATCCACGGCACATGCTTTTGCACATCAGGCGCTACCGAATAGGGCAGGCCGTGTAGGTAGATATTGTTCTCCCCTAGCGATTCGCCGTGGTCGGCCACGTACTGCATGGCGGTATCCCATTGGCCCGACTGGGTCTGCAGCCACTGGACCACCGAATTCAGCAGAAAGTCGGTGTAGACGATGGTGTTGTCGTAGGCATTGGTGATGCTCTCCTGGCTGCATTCCTGCAGCGCGCTGCTCAGGCATTCGGGGCCGAATTTCTTGAACTCCGCCGGGCTGCGGTGGCTGTAGGCCGGACCATGGCCGCCCATCTGGTGCAGTACCACCACCACGCCCTTGGCGCGGGCGGCGGCGGGCAAGGCCGCAATCCGCTGCTCCAGCCCGTGCAGCATCACCGCGTCAAAGCATTCATTGCCGTCGCAGAAGCCGGGCACCGGCACCCCGGTGGTGCTGGCGCTGGGCACGCGGTCGCACACGCCTTTGCAGCCGGCCTGGTTGTCCACCCACAGCACGGCCAGGCCGGCATGCTGCAGCACGTCGAGCAGGCCTTCGGTATCGGCGTCCCGCGCGCCATAGGCTTCGCGGCCCAGCGGCGAGAACATGCAGGGCACGGATGCGGCGGTGCTGGTACCGCAGGACCAGGCGTTGGTATAGCTGACCATCAGGCCGTTGCGCGCCTGGGCCTGCAGCAGCGGTGTGGTGTTGCGGGCATAGCCGTTGATGCCGAAGTTGCCGCTGCGCGCTGTTTCGCCCAGCACCAGTACCACCAGCGGAGGCCGGGCGCTGGGGCTGTTGGTTGCAGCCAGCTTGGCATCTTCGCCCAGCGGTTGCAGAGGCCCCGCATGCTGGGTGGGCTTGGCCAGCCGGCCCATGGCGTAGACGCTGTTCAGCGGGTTGATCAGGTAGCGCAGCTGGGTGTGGTTGCGCATCAGCCCCGCCAGATTCTGAAAAATAATGCCTGTGGCGCCCACAGATACTGCGACAAATGCTATTAAAAATAGAGCATTCTTGAGCTGTGCCTTCAGCCCTTGCGGATAGCGCACCTGCAGTCGCCAGAGCCACCAGGCCGGCACTACGGCCAGCCCGAACACGGTCAGGGCCAGCCGCCAGTGCAGGAGGTCGGTGACTTCGCGCACATCGGTTTGCAGCGCATTGGTCAGCATGGTGGCATCGATCACGATGCCATAGCTCTGCATGAAATAGCTACCAAAGGCCGCCATCAGTAGCAGCAGGGTCAGCACCGGCTTGAGCAGCCAGCGCGGCGCCAGCAGGGTCAGCAGCGACACCAGGGTGCCGAGCAAGGCGGCAATGCCCACACCCAGGCCGAGGGCTAGACGTAGCCCGGCCGTGCCTTGCAGCGAGCCCAGCTGGTGCAGCGCCTGCCACAGGGCCAGATTGCCCACGCTGGCCATCCATAGGCACAGCAGAGCGCTTACCGCCTGCGGGTGCCAGCCGGGTTGGGAGGGAGTGCGCCAGCGCATGGACCAGCGGCCGGGCAGAATGACATGGCCGGTTTGGCCGCGCGCAGAGCGCCGTAATTCAGGCGCGTGCATAGCGGTCTCCTGCAAGGAGTTGATGTAACTTATTCCCCAACCACGCCACTGTCCAGCACAGCCAGGCGCTCCATAGCGTGTGGCTGGTGTAGTGCGCGCCGCGCATCTGCTGGGCCAGGCCAAACACCGTGCCCGCCAGCAGCGAACCGACCAGCCAGCGCCGGGCGATGTGCGGCTGGTCCAGGTAGACGAAATAGCCGCCCAGGAAAGAGAAGCCCGCCGTGGCGTGACCGGCCGGGAAGCAATGGCCGCTGCCGCCGTCGGGCGTGGTCCACTGCCAGTGCGATACATGCTGGGCTACGCCGCCGAACACATGCATGTCCCAGGGGCAGCTGCTGGCACTGGTGGATTTGATGATGGACACCGCCAGCGCGCCGACGATGGGCGTCACCGCCAGCTGGATGCGGCGGGCGGTGGAGAGCCGGCGCAGCGGGCCGAACGGCAGCACCGCGCCAACGCACAGTGCCAGCACCAGTGCCCAGGCCAGGAAGCGCCCGCCTTCGTGGAACACCGTGCTCATCACCCAGTCGTCGCGCAGCGCAAAGCCCTGGGCCGTGCCGAACCAGGCAGCGACCGGCACATCCCAGCCCGAGGTGTCCCATGCGAGCAGCGCGCCCAGGGCCAGAACGGTGGCCCACCCTTGTTTTTCGTTTTGCATGGGGGCCGAGTCTTGGGGCCGCGCATTAAGCCATCCTTAAGGCCTTGCCAATGTCCAATGCCCCGCACAATAGAGCCCATGCGAATCTTGGTAGTAGAAGACGACACAGGCATAGCGCTGGGTCTCAACGTAGGCCTGCGCCAACGCGGCTATGCCGTGGATGTGGTGGGCAGCCTGGCCGATGCCTGGAGCGCGCTGCGTGTCGAGCCCTTCGACCTGGTGTTGCTGGACCTGGGCTTGCCCGACGGCGATGGCAGCAGCCTGCTGCACAAGCTGCGCGGCAATACAGCCGGCCTGCCCGATGCCCACACCCCGGTGCTGATCATGACCGCGCGCGATGCTGTGGCTTCGCGCATCGAAGGCCTGGACTCAGGCGCCGACGACTACGTGACCAAGCCCTTCGACCCCGACGAACTGGAGGCCCGCATGCGCGCGCTGCTGCGCCGCTCGGCCGGCCGGGCCCAGCCGCTGATCACCCGCGGCGATCTGGTGCTGAACCCTGCGACCCGCGCGGTACAGCTGGCCGGGCAGCCGGTGGCGCTATCGGGCCGTGAATACGCGGTCTTGCTGGCCCTGCTGCAGGCCCGTGGCCGGGTCCTGTCGCGGGCCCAGATTGAAACCACGCTGTACAGCTTCGACCAGCTGCTGGACAGCAATGCGATCGAGGTGCATATCCACCATCTGCGCAGAAAACTCGGCTCCCAGATGATCCACACCTTGCGCGGCGTCGGCTACTTTGTGCCGCAGGAGCCCGCATGAATCCCGGCGGCAGCTCACTCACCCGGCATCTGCTGGTCTGGGCCCTGGGGGCTTTGTTGCTGGTCTGGGCCGGCTTCATGGCGGTGGGTGTGCAGACCGGTCTGCACGAGGCCGACGAACTCACCGACGGCCATCTGGCCAGCGTGTCCGCTTTGCTGCTGCACCAGCAGGGCGGCGTTTTCCTATCCAATGGCGCCCGGCCGGCACCCGAGGGCTATGCCGAACTCAAGAGCCACGACTACCAGCAGTCACTGAGCGTGGTGGTCTGGGATACCGCGGGCCGGGTGCTGACCCATACCGGGGCCGCGGTATTGCCGCCGTTTTCGCAGAGCGAAGGCTTTGCCGACCTGGAGCTGGGCCCCCAGGCCGAGCGCTGGCGCAGCTTTGCCCGCTGGGACGCCGAGGGCCCGGCGCGTTCGCGCCGCGTCATGGTGTTGCTGAGCGTCGACGAGCGTGACGACCTGGCCTGGGACATTGCCGAGCAGGTGGCCTTGCCCGGCCTGTGGCTGCTGCCGGTGGTGGCGCTGGCGTTGGGTCTGGCCATCCGGCGCGGCCTGCGTCCGCTGCACCTGCTGTCGGCCGACGTGCATGCGCTGGACGTGGCCCAGGCCAGCACCCTGCAGGCCCGGCATCCGCACGCCGAGTTCGAGGCGGTGGTGGCGGCCATCAACATCCTGGTCGAACGCCAGCAGGCGGCGCTGCAGCGCGAGCGCTCGCTGGCCGACGAGGTGGCGCACGAGCTGCGTACCCCCCTGGCCTCGCTGG
The DNA here is from genome assembly GCF_900104385.1 of Rhodoferax sp. OV413. GTDB lineage: Bacteria > Pseudomonadota > Gammaproteobacteria > Burkholderiales > Burkholderiaceae_C > Rhodoferax_B. Next base: position 386,454 of record NZ_FNJA01000002.1, read on the forward strand.
CGCTGCTGGCGCGCGCCTTGCAAGGCCCGCTGTCGCCGGCCGAGCGCGCGCAGAGCCTGCAGCAGCTGGAGGCCGATGCCCTGCGCGCCGGAGAGGTGGTGAACCAGCTGCTGGTGCTGGCCCGCACCAGCCGGGTTGAGCTGGCCGAATCGGCCGAGCCGGTGGACCTGCTGGCCCTGGCCCAGCGGGTGGTGGCCGAATACGCCCAAAGCGCCTGGCAAAGCGGCCATGTGCTCAGCGTCAGCGGTGATGCGCTGCCGGCGGTGTCCGGCCACCCGGTATTGGTCGAGCTGGCGTTGCGCAACCTGGTGGAAAACGCCTTGCGCCATACCCCGCGCGGCACCGAAGTCGAAGTGCAGACCGGCCACAGCGCGGCATTGGCTTGGCTGCAGGTATGTGACACCGGGGCCGCCAGCGGCCAGGCCAAGCCGGTGGACGCGCTGGGCCTGGGCCACAAAATTGTCAGTCGGGTGGCCGAAGTGCATGCGGGCAGATTTGAGCCAATTGCGCCCGAAAACGGCGTATCGGGTAGCCAAACCCACTGGCAAACTTGTTATCGGTTGTCTTTTGCCATCCCGCTGCCCGTGGGGGGCCGCTAGAATTGGCGTAGTTACCAAGCGGTTACCAAACTGCTCTGCCCCCTTCTCAACTCTCTGGAACTACCACCATGGCACTCGTCTCTATGCGCGAACTGCTGGACCATGCGGCCGTCAACGGCTATGGCATCCCGGCTTTTAACGTCAACAACCTGGAGCAAGTCCAGGCGGTCATGTCGGCCGCCGAGGAAGTCGGCGCGCCGGTGATCCTGCAAGCCAGCGCCGGCGCACGCAAGTACGCAGGCGAGCCCTTCATCAAGCATCTGATCCAGGCCGCGGCCGAGATGTACCCGCACATTCCCCTGGTGATGCACCAGGACCATGGCACCACTCCCGAAATCTGCCAGGGCGCGCTGAACCTGGGCTTTGGCTCGGTGATGATGGATGGCTCGCTGATGGCCGATGGCAAGACGCCTTCGTCTTTCGACTACAACGTCGATGTGACGCAGAAGGTCGTGGCCATGGCCCACAGGATCGGTGCCACGGTGGAGGGCGAACTGGGCTGCCTGGGCAACCTGGAAACCGGCGAAGCCGGTGAGGAAGACGGTATCGGCGCCGAGGGCAAGCTGGACCACAGCCAGATGCTGACCGACCCCGAGGAAGCTGCCCAGTTCGTCAAGGCCACCCAGCTCGACGCCCTGGCCATCGCCATCGGCACCAGCCACGGCGCCTACAAGTTCAGCCGCCCGCCTACCGGCGACATCCTGGCCATCAGCCGCGTCAAGGAAATCCACGCGCGTATTCCCAACACCCACCTGGTGATGCACGGCTCCTCCAGCGTGCCGCAGGAGCTGCTGGCCCTGATCAACCAGTACGGCGGCAAGATGAAGGAAACCTACGGCGTGCCGGTCAAGGAAATCCAGGAAGCCATCAAGCACGGCGTGCGCAAGATCAACATCGACACCGATATCCGCCTGGCCATGACCGCCGCGGTGCGCAAGTTCCTGGCCGAGAACCCCGACAAGTTCGACGCCCGCGAATGGCTGAAGCCCGCGCGCGAGGCTGCCAAGGCCGTCGCCAAGCAACGCTACCTGGAGTTCGGCTGCGAAGGCCAGGGCAGCAAGATCAAGGGCATTCCTCTGCAGGTGGTGGCGGCCCAATACGCCGACGGCCTGCTGGCCCAGGTCGTCACCTGAGACCTGTCGGGCGGTGCACACCGCCGCGTCAAAGGGATGGCGCAGAATGCGGGCTGGCTGTGCGCAGCCGGCTTGTTCCACTCTTAAGGACTCACCATGGGCTTACTTGACTCGGTACTCGGCGCGGTTTTGAACAACGGCGACCAACAGCAGCAGCCGCAAGGCGGTGCAGGCGGCCTGGGCGGCATCATCGGCATGCTGGCCAGCAACCCCCAGCTGATCCAGGTGGTGGTGGGCATGCTGGGCAACAACAGCAGCCAGGGCGGACTAGGCGGTTTGGCCGACAAGTTCGGCCAGGCCGGCATGGGCGACGTGCTGGCGTCCTGGGTCGGCAGCGGCCAGAACCAACCGATTTCAGGCGAGCAGCTGAGCAATGTGCTGGGCTCCGACGCCTTGGCTGGCATTGCCGCCCAGCTGGGCCTGCAGCCGCAGGAAGCTGCTGGTCAGCTGGCGCAGGTGCTACCCGGCGTGGTGGACCAGCTCACCCCGCAGGGCCAGGCCCCCGCAGCCGGCCTTGGCGACAGCAACGACCTGTTCGGCATGCTGGGCGGTTTGCTGCAAAAATAATAGCTGCTCGCGCAGGTGCTGCCTGCGCTAGAGCCCTAATTTCTTTAAATTTCAGCCCGCGGCTTGCATGGGGAAGCGGGCGATGACCTGCGCTACGGCTGCCGTCAGCTTTTTGGCATAGGGCACGTGCAGGAACTCGTTGGGGCCGTGTGCATTGCTCTTTGGGCCGAGCACGCCGCAGACCATCATCTGCGCCTTCGGGAAGCCCTTGGACAGCATGTTCATCAGCGGAATCGTGCCGCCCTGGCCGATGTAGCCGCAGGGCGCGCCGTACTGGGATTGCGAGGCTTCGTTCAGCGCCTGCTCGAACCAGGGCGCGGTGGTCGGCGCGTTCCAACCGGTGGCCGACTCTTCGCTCGCAAAGGTCACGCGGGCCTGGTAGGGCGCGTTGTCTTCCAGCAAGGCCTTGAGTTTTTGCACTGCCTCGCCCGCGTCGACCAACGGCGGCAGGCGCAGCGACAGCTTGAAGGCGGTATAGGGCCGCAGCACATTGCCGGCGTTCTGCATGCTGGGGAAGCCCTCGGCACCGGTGACGCTCAGGGTCGGCGTCCAGGTGCGGTTCAGCAGCGCCTGCACCGGTTCGGTGGTGGTGGGCAGCGTAAACATGGTGGAACCACCGCAGTCGTAGTGCGCCCACGGAAAACGTTTGTAAATTTCGTCACCAAGTATGGCGGCCGTGGCGCGCGCCTGGGCCAGCCGATCCGCGGGTACTTCGCAGTGGAAGCTGGCCGGCAGCAAACGGCCGGTGGCGCTGTCTTCCAGCCGATCCAGCACCTGGCGCATGATGCGAAAGCTCGACGGTACCAGGCCGCTGGCGTCGCCGGAATGGACGCCTTCGGTCAGCACCTCCACCTTCAAGGTACCGCTGGCCATGCCACGCAGGCTGCTGGTCAGCCACAGCTGGTCGTAGTTGCCGGCGCCCGAGTCCAGGCAGATCACCAGCGACACATCGCCCAGGCGCGACCGCATCGCGTCCACGTAGGGCAGCAGGTCGTAGGAGCCGCTTTCTTCACAGCTTTCGATCAGGCCGACGATGCGCGGGTGCGCGAGCTTTTGCGCCTTAAGCGCCTGGATGGCGGTGATGCTGGCGTAGACCGCATAGCCGTCGTCGGCGCCGCCGCGGCCGTAGAGCTTGCCGTCCTCGTACTTGGGCGTCCAGGGGCCAAGGTCGTTGCGCCAGCCGTTGAATTCGGGTTGTTTGTCCAGATGCCCGTACATCAGCACGGTCTGGTCGGAGGTGGCCATCACCGGGCCATCGCCGTTGGACGCGGGGATCTCAAAAAACAGCACCGGCGTGCGGCCTTCGAGGCGGATCACTTCCAGTGCCAGGCCTTCCACCTTCTGCGCCTCGATCCAGGTAGCCGCATTGCGTACTACGGTGTCGATATAGCCATGGGCCGACCAGTCGCTGTCGAACACCGGCGACTTGGCGGGGATCTGGATGTAGTCGCTGAGCTGCTGGACGATGTCGCCATCCCAGGCGCGGCTGGCATCGGCCAGGGCCTGTGCCGGGTTGAGGGCAGATGCGGGGATGCGGGCGTTCATGGGAGCTCCTGGCGGCGGCAAAACCGCTATTGCACCACAAGGCTACCGCCAGCGCCTGCTGCGGTGCTGCCTGCCGCGGTGCTCAGGGGGCTACGAAGGCCGCCACCGCGGCCAGCACGCCCGGGTCTTGCAGCATGCGCCGGTGGCCCAGGCCCTGGGTCTCGACCAGGCGTGCGCCGGGTATGGCCTGGCTGTAGGCCAAGCCATCGGCAAAGCGGTTCACCCGGTCGCCGCGGTCGTGTACCACCAGGGTCTGGGCGCGGATGCGCGGCCCCACGGCGGCGGGCTCGAACTGGGTCATCACCACGCCTTCGCGGGCTTCCAGGCGCTGCTGTAGAGCGGCCCGCAGGGCTTCGCGCAGGCCGAACACCTGGGCGAACTGGTGGGTGTATTGGCGCGGCGACGCTGGCGGCGCCAGCAGCACCAGCTTGGCCGCCGGCAGGCCGCGTGCCAGCGCAAACGCCGCCGCATTGGCGCCCAGCGAATGCGCGACCACCGCCTGCAGCGGCTGGCCGTCTTGCAGCAGGCGGGCGCTGACGTAGTCGATGGCCCGGCTGAACTGCGCCAGGTTGCTGGTCTGGCCGTCGCTGCGGCCATGGGCCGGCATTTCTACCAGCACCGGGTGCAGGCCTTGGGCGGCCAGGGCCTGGGCCAGCGGCAGCATCTGGGCCGCATGGCCGCCCCAGCCGTGCAGCAGCAAGACGGCAGGGGCTTGGGCCGCTGCGGGCAGGCTGTACACCGTCAGGCTGGCCTGCTCGAAGCCCCAGCGCTCGGTCTGCCAGGCGGAACCCCAAGTGTGGTGGCGGCCAAGCCATTTGAGTGGCAGCGGCGTGCCGAACAAGCGGTAGGCCGAGCGCAGCGCCAATGCGGGCGATACCTGCTGGACTGCGCGCAGACCCCAGCGCAAGAAGCGTGTCATTGCGTGGGTGTCGTAGTAGGTGGCCGTCGTAGAGGCAGCGGGGAGCGAGGTATCGGTCATGGCGTGGTCCTTGGGGTGGATGAATGGCACGAGTGTGCGAAATTTGGATAAGAAAAACCGCGGGATGGCTGTTGGCTCAGGTCTGGTAGCTGGCAATCAGCCGGGTCCAGCTGGTCTGGGAGCGCTCGGCGGCGCGCGGGTCGCGCAGGAAGCGCGCATCGTGCAGCAGGCCAATGACCAGGCTGTACAGCTCGCCTACGAGCTGGTCGGCATCGGTATCGGCGCGCAGCTGGCCTAGCCCTATGGCTTGTTGCACGGTGCGCCGCAGCGCCGCGCGCCAGCCGCTGATGGCCTGCATCAGGTGGTCGCGCAGCTCGCCTTCGCGGTCGTCCAGCTCAAACGCGCCGGCGGTAAAGATGCAGCCGCTGTGCACTTCCACCTGGCACACCCGCAGGCTCCAGCGCCGCATGATTTCGTGCAGCCGGGGCAGGCCCTGGGGCTGCTGCAGGGCGGGTGCAAATACCTCGGCCAGAAAGCGGTGGCCGTACTCGTCGATCACCGCTTTCTGCAAGGCCTCGCGCGAGCCTATGCGTGAAAACACCCCGCTCTTGGACAAGCCGATGCGGTCGGCCACGGCTTGCAGGCTGATCGCCTCCAGACCCTCCGCAGCCGCCAGGTCCATGGCCGCGCCAACGATGGCGGCGCGGGTTAGTTCGCTTTTCTGGGTTTTGGCATCCATCGGCAAATATTAGCACGATTGTGCGAAATTGAATGCACCGCGGAATTGCGGGTTTACCTGCACGGGTTTTCACCGGTCCTGCTTTTGCTTACGGCTCCTATAGTTGCACTGAAGCAAAACTAACATGTTAGTGCGCAGTAGCTGCTCCGACTGGCACCTTTCCCGACCCTCCATGCTAAAAAACATTTCGCCCCTGCTGTCCCCCGATCTGCTGCACGTGCTGGCCTCCATGGGCCATGGCGACGAGATCGTGCTGGCCGACGCCAACTTCCCGGCCGCCACCAACGCCAAGCGGCTGATCCACTTGCCGGGCCTGGATGCCACCCGCGTGCTGGACGCCGTGCTGTCGCTGTTGCCACTGGACGAGTACGTGCCCGATGCCGCCTTCACCATGCAGGTGGTGGGCGACGCCAGCGCCGTGCCCGAGGCGGTGCAGGATTTCGCCAGCACCTTGCAGCGCCACGGTGAGCGGGCTCCGGCATCGCTGGAGCGCCATGCGTTCTATGCGCGGGCGGCCCAGGCATTTGCGGTGGTGGCCACAGGCGAAACCCGGCTGTACGGCAATATCCTGCTGAAGAAGGGCGTGGTGCGCTCGTGAGCACCTCGGCCAAGCCCGCCCGCAAAGCCCGCGCCAAGCCGGCGCCGGCCCTGGCCCTGGTGCGCCCCGAATCGAGCAGCCAGCGGGCCCGCGCCTACCAGGGCTTCACCCAGCAAATCCTCAGCGGCAATATCCGGCCCGGCCAGTTTGTCTCGCAGCGCGAGTTGATGACCTTGCTGGATATGCCGCTGGGCGCGGTACGCGAGATGATTCCGCGCCTGGAAGCCGGTGGCCTGGTCAAGACCGTACCCCAGCGCGGCCTGCAGATCGCCCATGTGGACCTGAAGCTGGTGCGCAACGCCTTCCAGGTGCGCAGCCTGATCGAGCGCGAAGCGGTGCGCCATTTCGCCGCCACTGTCAGCGCTGCCGAGCTGGAGACCATCACCGCCAGCCACCAGGACATCCTGCAGCGCGCCAGTGCCGACGTACCCGATGCGGCTTTGCTGGACGACGCCCAGGCGGTGGACTGGGGCCTGCACGACCGCATGGTCGATGCGCTGGGCAACGAAATCATCTCCGAGATCTACCGCGTCAACAGCCTGCGCGTGCGGCTGATCAAGCTGGAGCAAAGCGTGATCACCCCGGCCCGGCTGATCCCGGCGATGCAGGAGCACCTGCGCTTTATAGCGGCCCTGCAGCAGCGCGACGCCACGGCGGCGGTGCAGCTGCTGGAAGCCCATCTGGACAGCGCCCGGAACCGGGTGCTGACCGCCGATTCGATTCTTTCCCCTTAACCCACACAACCACCCCAGGAGCACCCTTTGACACACGCTATAGAGGGCCTTTGGCCCGCCCTGTTGATGCCGTTCGATGCCAGCGGCCAGCTCGATCTGCCGCGCACCCTGGCGCACGTGCGGCGCCTGCTGGATGCGGGCTGCGACGGCGTGACCCTGTTCGGCACCACCGGCGAAGGCCTGTCGTTCAGCGTGGCCGAGCGCAAGAGCTTGCTGGAAGCGGTGCTGGCCAGCGGCGTGCGGCCCGACCAGATCGTCGTCACCATCTCGGCCTGCGCGCTGGCCGAGGCGATTGACCTGGGCCGCCATGCGATTGCGCGGGGCTGCACCCGGCAGCTGCTGATGCCGCCGTTCTTCTTCAACCATCCGCGCGAAGCGGGCGTGGTATCCGCCGTCAGCCAGGTCATCCGCGGCATAGGCTCGGACGACCTGCGTGTGCTGCTGTACCACTTCCCCTCGCTAAGCAATGTGACGTTCACGCATGCCGCGGTGGCCGAGCTGATGCGCTTGCATCCACTGCAGGTGGCTGGCTTCAAAGACAGCGCGGGCGATCTCGAACATTCGCTGGCCATCATCAAGGCCTTTCCCAAGCTGGGGATTCTGGTCGGCTCGGAAGCGCATATCGCCACCGCCATGCGCGCCGGCAGCCCGGGCTCGATCAATGGCTTGTCGAACCTGGCGCCGCATTTGCTCAAGCGCGTGATGCGCAACCCCGAGTCCGTATCGCCGGCCGACGAGGCGCTGATCGTCGATCTGCTGAAGCTGCTGAGCCTACTGCCGAACATGCCCTTCGTCAGCGCCTACAAGACCGCCCTGGCCGAGCAGACCGGTGACGACACCTGGCTGAACGTGCGGGCGCCGCTGACGCCGCTGGATAACACCGAGGCGCAGGCGGTGCGCTTGGCGTACCGTGCGCTAGGCCAGAACGCCGCATCCCTGTAGACAAAAAACTAGGAGACAAACATGACACGTTCCATTCCACGCCGCACCGTCTTGCAGGCCGCCGCCGGCGCCACCGCGCTGGCCGGTTTGCCGACCAGCCAGGCCCAGGGGGCTTTTGACTGGAAGCGCTACAGCGGCCAGAGCATCGAGGTGCATCTGATCAAAAGCCCGCGCGGCGAGCTGCTGCAGAAGTACCAGAAGGAATTCGAAGACCTGACCGGCATCAAGGTCGGCGCCGAGCAGGTGCCTGAGCAGCAGTCGCGCCAGAAGACGGTGATCGAATTCAACTCCGGCAAGACCAGCTTCGACGTAGTGCACCTCAGCTACCACGTGCAAAAGCGCCAGTTCGCCAAGGGCAAGTGGATGGAAGACCTGCGTGGCCTGTTTGCCAATGGAGCAGCGCCCGACTTCGACCTGAAGGACTATTCCGCCGGCGGCATGTTCTACGCCACCCAGAGCGATGGCCGCATCGACAGCCTGCCGTTCAACCTCGACCCCTGGGTGCTGTACTGGAACAAAGAGCTGTTTGCCGCCAAGGGCGTGGCCTATCCCAAGAGCTATGCCGACATCGTCAACGCCGCCAAGAAGCTGCACGACCCGGCGACCGGTGTGGTCGGCTTTGTCGGGCGTGGCCTGAAGAACGCCAACGTGCCGCTATGGACCGGTTTGTTCCTCGGCTTTGGCGGCCAGTTCTTCGACGCCAACGGCAAGCTGGCGACCGAAACCCCCGAAGCCCTGGCCTCGGCCACCATGTACCGCGATTTGCTGAAAAACACCGGCCCGGCCGGCGTGGCCGGCTACAACTGGAACGAGGCGCAAAGCCTGTTCCTGCAAGGCAAGGCGGCGATGTGGCTGGATGGTTCGGGCTTTGCACCGCCGCTGGAAGACCCGGCCAAGTCCAAGATCGTCGGCAAGGTGGGCTACGGCGTGATGCCGCCCGGCCCCAAGCTGCAGGTATCGGCCACCTTTGGCGACGGCATCGGCGTGTCGGCCTTCACCACCAAGAAGGGCCCGGCCTGGTACTACATCCAATGGGCGACCGGCAAGGCCATGCAGGCCCGCATGCTGGCCACCGCCTCGGGCGCACCGGTGCGCTTGTCGGCGTATTCGAATGCCGAGGCGATTGCCAACCTGAAGGTGCCCGCCGAATGGCTGAGCGCCGTGGCCGAGTCGCTGAAGATCGCCCGCCCCGGCCTGCCCATCATCGAGCCGGTGACCGAGTTCCGCGACGTGTTCGGCATTGCGCTGAACAACATGTTGACCGGTGGCGACGTGGCGGCGGAGCTGAAGAAGGCCACGGCCGAATTCGCCCCGGTGCTGGCAAAGTCCGAAACCTGATGCCGTGGCCCGCGCCGCTGGCGTGGGCTGGTTCTTTCCCTTGTGCGCTCCACCCCGGGCGCGTGGAGCTGTAGGCATGCGAAAGCCGTCGCCGTTTCTGTGGTTCATCCTGCCCGCCGTGGTGGTGATCACCGCCGTGATCGTCTTCCCCTGGATGTTCACGCTGTGGATGAGCCTGTTCGACTGGAAGATTGGCTCCAAGGCCACCTTTGCAGGTCTGGGCAATTACGCCGAGTTGGCGAGCAATACCCGCTTCCTGGAGTCGATTGCCCACACCCTGGTCTTCACCACCCTGGCCGTCGCCGCACCGCTGGTGCTGGGCACGGCCGCGGCGCTGGTGTTCAATCAGCAGTTCGCCGGGCGCGGCTTCTGGCGTGGCGCTTTTGTGCTGCCCATGATGGCCACGCCGGTGGCGATTGCGCTGGTCTGGGTGATGATGTTCCATCCGCAGCAGGGCGTGCTCAACTACCTGCTGTCCCTGGTCGGCATAGGCCCGAGCGAGTGGGTGTATTCACCCAAGCTGGCGATCCTGTGCCTGGTGATGGTGGATGTCTGGCAGTGGACGCCGCTGGTGATGCTGATCGTGCTCGGTGGCCTGGCCTCCTTGCCGACCGACCCCTTCGAGGCCGCCTTCATGGAGGGTGCGAGCCGCTGGCAGACCTTCCGCTACGTGACCCTGCCGCTGCTGCTGCCCTTCATTTTGGTGGCTGCCGTTGTGCGGCTCATCGATGCGTTGAAGACCTTCGACACCATCTACGTGATCACCCAGGGCGGGCCGGGCACCTCTACCGAGACCATCAACATCTACCTGTACCTGCAGGCGTTTTCCTTCTACCAGATCGGCAAGTCCTCGGCCGTGGTGGTGGTGTTCTTTGTGCTGGTGGTGGCGCTATCGATGCTGCTGTTCTGGCTACGCGAGCGTTCGAAATACTATGAATAACATCCTTGACCGTCTACGCGACAAGCTGCTGCTGGGCTTGTGCGTCTTCCTGTTGGTATCCCCGGCCATCAGCTTCTTTGTCTGGATGTTGTCGCTGGCCTTCAAGAACGAGGTCGACAACCTGGCCTATCCGCCGGTGTTCATTCCCAGCCCGCCAACCTTGGCCAACTTCGTCAAGGTGTTCGACAGCGGGCCGTTCTTCCAGTACCTGCTGAACAGCATCATGGTCTCGGGCACGGCGACCATCGTGGCCTTGCTGATCGGTGTGCCGGCCGGCTACGGCGTGGCGCGCATGAAGGCGCGCAAGCTGCTGATGGTGATCTTGATCGCCCGCATGACGCCGGCCATCAGCTTCTTGATTCCGCTGTTCACCTTGTTCCAGGCGCTGGGCCTCACCGGTACTTTGGCGCCAGTGATCATTACCCATTTGGTGATTACTGTGCCCATCATGGTCTACATCGTGTCGGGCTATTTCGAGACCTTGCCGGTGGAGCTGGAAGAGGCGGCGGTGGTCGATGGCTGCTCGCCCTGGCAGCGCTTCCGCCATATCGCGTTGCCGCTGGCGCGGCCTGGCATCACGGTGGCCGGCATCCTGGCCTTCATCTTCTCGTGGAACAACTTCATCTTCGGCGCCGTGCTGGCCGGGCGTGAAACCCGTACCCTGCCGGTCGCCATCTACAACGTGCTGACCTTTGAGCAGATCGCCTGGGGCCCGCTGGCGGCGGCGGCCTTGCTGGTCACCTTGCCGGTGCTGATCCTGACCTTGCTGATCCAAAAGGAAATCGTTGGCGGCCTGACCGCGGGCGGCGTCAAGGGCGGCTAACTTTTTATCCAGAGCATATACATCCATGGCATCCGTCACTCTTACCGGCATCGAAAAATCCTTTGCCAACACCCAGGTCATCCGCGGCGTCGATATCGCCATCGGCGACGGTGAATTCGCCGTCTTCGTCGGCCCCAGCGGCTGCGGCAAATCCACCTTGCTGCGCATGCTGGCCGGGCTGGACGCGCCCGACGCCGGTCAGATCCGCATAGGCGACAAGGTCGTCAACGGCCTGCCGCCCAAGGAGCGCGGCGTGTCCATGGTGTTCCAGACCTATGCGCTGTACCCGCACATGACGGTGCAGGACAACATGGGCTTCGGCCTGATGATTGCCGGCACGCCGCCCGGCACCATCGCCAGCAAGGTGGCGGGCGCTGCCAAGATGCTGGGCCTGGACAAGATGCTCGACCGGCTGCCGCGCCAACTGTCCGGCGGCCAGCGCCAGCGCGTGGCCATGGGCCGGGCCATGGTGCGCGATCCGCAGGTGTTTTTGTTTGACGAGCCGCTGAGCAATCTGGACGCCAAGCTGCGCGTGCAAATGCGCACCGAAATCCGCGCCCTGCACCAGCGCCTCAAGACCACATCCATCTACGTGACCCACGACCAGATCGAGGCCATGACCATGGCCGACCGCATCATCGTGCTGCGCGACGGCAAGGTCGAGCAGATTGGCACGCCGGCCGAGCTGTACGACCGGCCGTGCAACAGCTTCGTGGCTACCTTCATCGGCTCGCCTGCTATGAATATCGTAGCTGCTAGAGCAGACAATACAAGCGCCAAAGCCGACTTTGGTGGTCAAGTCTTGCTGCAGGATACATTCGCCAGCCTGGGCAGCCGCCGCGTGTTGCTAGGCCTGCGGCCCGAGCATCTGCAGGTGCGGCCGGCCGGCGAAGCCAATGGCATCCCCTGCGAAGTCAAGGTGGTCGAGTTCAGCGGTGCCGACACTTTGCTGACCTGCGAAGCCCAGGGCCAGCCGGTGCAGGCGCTGGTGCACGACCGCCTGCTGGTCAAGCCCGGCGACAACATCACGCTGGCCGTCGATCCGGCCCGGGTTCACGTGTTTGACGAGGCGACGCAGCAGCGCCTGTAGTTCAGCCTTGCTTGCGGACGATGGCCGCGAGCTTCTTCACTGCAGCGTCCATCTGCTCCGCCGGCACCTGGGCGTAGCCCAGCATCAGGCCGTTCCATACCGGCCCGTTGTCGCCGACTGCATGGGCGCTCAGCGGGTGCGCGACGATGCCTTTTTGCAAAGCCTGGGCGCTGACCACCACGTCGGAGATCGACGCATCCAGGCCCAGCGCCAGGTGCATGCCGGCCGAGCCGCCGTAGACCTGCGCCACACCACCCAGATGCTTCTCCAGCGCGCTGTGCAGCGCATCGCGCCGCTGTCGGTAGAGCCGGCGCATGCGCCGCAGATGGGTGGCGAACTGGCCGCTGCGTAAGAACTCCGCCAGCGCCAGCTGGTCGGCCGCACGGCCCCGCGGCACCGACTGCGTCACCAGCCGTTCCAGCGGCGCCACCAGGTTCGGCGGCACGACGATGAAGCCTATGCGCAGGGCGGGGAACATGGTCTTGCTGAAGGTGCCTAGGTACAGCACTGGCGCGTCCGGCAACAGGCCTTGCATGGCGGCCAGCGGTGGGCCGTCGTGGCGGAATTCGCTGTCGTAGTCGTCTTCGATCAGCAGCGCGCCCGCAGCCTGGGCCTGGGCGATCAGCGCCAGCCGGCGCGGCAGGCTCAGCACGCTGCCCAGGGGGTACTGGTGGGATGGCGTGGCGTAGACCAGCTTGGGTGGATGCAGGCGCCAGTCGGCAGCGCTCGGGGCCATGCCGTCGGCGTCCACCGGAATGCCGTGGACCTGTAGCTCGGCGGCTTTGAACGCCGTGAGCGCACCGCGGTAGCCGGGGTTCTCCAGCCACACGGTGTCGCCTGCATCGGCGAAGGCGTGGGCGCACAGGTCCAGGCTGCTTTGCGTGCCATCGGTGACGAAGACCTGCCGCGCCTCGCAGACCACGCCGCGCGAGGCGCGCAGATGCTCGGCAATCGCTTCGCGCAGCAGCGGCTGGCCGGCCGGACCACCGTAGTTGAGCTGCACGGTCGAGGTGGCACGCCAGGCCCGGTCCATCAGGCGCCGCCAGGCCGGCAGCGGAAAGTCGATCAGCGACGGCACACCGGGCACGAAGGCGCCCATCAGATGGGCTTCGGGCAGCGGCTCTGCGGTCTGGGCGCGGCGCGACAGGCTGGGTGGCGGCTGGGCTGGCCGCGCCCGTGCTGCGGGGCGGGCGACAGCCATGTCCGCCACCCGTGTGCCGCGCCTATCCGGCAGCACATAGCCTTCGGTGGCCAACTGCTCGTAGGCATACAGCACGGTGTTGCGCGACACGCCCAGGTCGCTGGCCAACTGGCGCGTCGCCAGCAGCCGGGTGCCGGCGCCCAGCATGCCGCTGCGGATAGCGGCGCGCAGACAGGCATGCAACAAGCGCTGGCGCGACCAGCCCTGCTGCGCGTGGGCTTGGCTGAATTGCGCGAACAGCACGGCGTAGTCCATTTGTGGCCCTAAAAAATGAAGCAGTTATGGTTCTATTCTTAGAGCCAGAAAAAATTATAGTGCGCAGCCTTTCACTCTTCTTCTGGAATCTGCCCCATGACCGAAACCGCCGTTGCGCCGCCCAGCGCACGCACCCGCATCCGCCGCATTGCCGAGAACGCCGACTACCAGTGCAGCACGCTGCACGCCATCATCGACGCGGCCTATGTCTGCCATATCGCTTTTGTCGACGACAAGGGCACGCACAACATCCCCACCGCCTGCTGGCGCGAGGGCGAGCATCTGTACATCCATGGCTCGAACGGCGGCCGTCTGCTGAAGCTGCTGGGCGCGGGCACCCAGGCTTGTGTGGCCATCACCCATGTGGACGGCCTGGTGCTGGCGCGCTCGGCCTTCAACCATTCGATGAACTACCGCTCGGCCGTCATCTACGGCAGCTTCGAGCGGGTGGCGGAAGACGCGGCCAAACGCGCTGCGATGGATGCCTTCATGGACAAGCTGGCGCCGGGCCGGAACGCGGAAATCCGCCGCGGCAACGACAAGGAGTTCGCCGCCACCACGGTGATGCGCATCGCGCTGGACGAGGCTGTCTGCAAGGTGCGAATCGGCCCGCCCGTCGACGATGCGGAGGACATGGACATTCCGGTGTGGACCGGTGTGTTACCGCTGGTGCAGACCCACGCCACGCCGGTGGTGGACGCAGCAGGGCTTGGCGAAGTGCCGGCCTATGTGCGGCAGTGGCAGGTCAATGCTACTGTTTAGATAGCTGCTAGTGCAGGTGGAATGTGCGCTAGCAGCTGATTTAATGCATAAAAGAGGGCAGACCTTGCGGTGCCAACGGAAACAGGCTCGTGCGCGCCCCTCAAACCATTTGGTCCGACGTCACGACGTGGACACCAGTCTTGGGGTGGATGGCCGCTTCGAGCAGCGCGCTGGCGATCCGCGGGGCCGGGTTGAGGCGCCAGCGCTTGGGCAGCATCGGCCCTGTCCATGCCAGTGCCATCACCATGATCCGCTCGCCCAGCCGGAACTCGTCCCGATGCCCGCCGATGACGCCGGGCCGCACGAAGCCCAGTGACGCGAAACCCTCGCCGGCCAAAGCGTGTTCCAACTCACCTTTGACCCGGTTGTAAAAGAAGCGTGAGCTGGCATCCGCGCCGATCGCCGAGTTCAGCACATAGGTTGGCGTGCCATGCGCACGTGCCAATTTGGCAGCGGCCAACGGGTAGCCGTGGTCCACGCGGCGGAATGCTTGCTCGGAGCCTGCGGCGCGCATTGTGGTGCCCAGTGCGCAAACCACGGCATCCACCTGCCACCAGTCGGCGTCCTGCGGCAGACGATCGAAATCCACCTGCGGATTGCGCAGTTTCGGGTGCACCGGCAACGCTCGGCGCGTGGGCGCGACCACCTCGCCCACGTGCGGGTCGGCCAGCGCCAGTGCCAGAACGTTGCGCCCGACCAGACCGGTAGCACCCAAGAGCAGCAGTTTCATCCGTTCGCTCAGGGGGCGACGTGCGTGTGGTAGATCTTGCTGACCACGGTCCAGTGGCCATCGACCTTCAACAGATGGAAGAAGTCGGTGAAGCAGAAACCGGAGACGTCGTTGGTGTCGATGCGGGCGCTGGCGGCGGTGCCGACGATCTCGATTCTGGCGATCACGTTTTGCGCTTCGGGTGATGGGCGAAAGCCGCTGTCGATGCCGTCGAACAGGTTCTGGATCGCGCCACCGGTGAGCTTGCCGTTGGCACCGACGCCAAAGATGGTCGCCTGTTCGTTGAAGGCCGGCTTCATGATGCTGCTTTGGGCTTGCTTGCAGCCATCGTTGTACTTGTTCAATACCGTGACGATGGCGTTGTAGTCTTGGACGTAAGTAGGTTTGTTCATGGTTTCTCTCTTGGTTGCGTTTGGGGAATCAGTGGGTTCCAGATGCGGCATCGGAACCCAGCTTAGGCTTCGCTCATTTCAGGTGCGCGTTTTTCTGCAGCGGCCAACGGGCCTAGCCGTTGAAGTCTTTTTTGGCGGTCATTGAGCCACCAGCCGGCCTGGATATTCCAGTCAGCGTAAGGATTCTGTGGGTCGGCTGCGTCCAAGGCCTGCAGCGCGTGCAGCGGAAAGTGCGGGTCCCGCAGCGCGCCATGTCCCAGGGCAACGATGTCAGCCTGTCCCGAGGCAACAATCGTCTGCGCCTGTTCCGGATCGACGATCAGGCCCACGGCCATGGTGCGGATGCCCGTCTCGCGACGGATCTGGGCGGCGAACGGTACCTGGAAGCCATAGCCGCTCGGATAGTCGAAGACACCGAAGCCACCCGACGAGCAGTCGACGATATCGACGCCGATCTTGTCGAGTTCCTTGGCGAAAGCCACGCTGTCTTCGATGGTCCAGCCGTCACGGCTGCCATCCACCGCCGATATGCGGACGAACAGCGGCTTGTCCTGCGGCCAGATCTCACGCAGCTCGCGGACGATCTCCAGCGGCAGGCGGATGCGGTTCTCGAAGCTGCCGCCATACGCGTCGGTCCGGTCGTTGGTCAGGGGGGACATGAACGCATTCAGCAAGAAGCCGTGTGCGCAGTGCAGCTCCAATACCTCGAAGCCAGCACGCAGCGCACGGCGCGCAGCGGCGGCAAAGTCGGCTCGGATCTTGGCAATGCCTTGGGCATCGAGCGCGGTTGGCACCAGCCAGCCCTCGGCCACGGGCCGTGCACTTGGAGACACCACCTTCCATGGATGTTCGCCGCGGGCAGCGTCACTCTCGTTCAACGGACCATTGCCCTGGAAGGCGCGCTGGATGCTGGCTTTGGGGCCGGCATGGCCGATCTGGATGCCGGGGACGGCACCGTATTGCTTGGTGAAGGCCGCGATGCGGGCCAGGCCCTCGACATGGGCGTCGTCCCAGATGCCCACATCGCCATGGCTGATTCGCGCCTCGGGGGAAACGCCGGTGGCCTCGACCATCACCAGGCCGAAGCCGCCCAATGCAAAGCGCCCGTAGTGGGCGATGTGGTAGTCGTTCACGAAGCCGTTGCGGGCCGTGTACTGGCACATCGGGCTCAAGGCCAGACGGTTGCGCAAGGTCCCTCCGCGCAAGGCCAAAGGTTCAAATAACTTGCTCATGTTCCAACTTTCTTGAAGTAGATGGATTAATAGATTGATGGACGGCATTGCGGGCGAACCGGGCAATGGTCAGTACCGCCAGCACTGCCGCAGCCAAGCCAACCCAGGTCAGTAAGCGCGCGGCGTCTCCGCCCGCGGCTTCGCCGTTGAGAATCTGCCCCACGTCGGAAACCAGTGAACCGAGATAGACGTACAGGAAGCTGCCTGGCAACAAACCCAGCCACGATGCCAGCACGAAGCTCCGGCCCGAGATGCGGCTGGCGCCCAGCGCATAACTCAGCGGCGCGAACGGCACGATCGAAGCCAGGCGCAGCAGAAACACGATGCGAAAGCCGCCTGTTGCTACAGCCGTGTCCACAGCGGCCAGCCGCGGATGCGCCTGCAGACGCCTGCGCACCCAGGGTCGCGCCGCGGTGCGCCCGATGGCAAAAGCCAAAGCTGCCGACACCACGCCGACCAGAGAGACCAGCAAGGCGCCCCACAGCGGTCCATACAGGAACCCCGCGATGGCCGCCATGGGAGAAGCCGGCACGAACATCAGCGACGCGAGCAGGAAACAAGCGGCATACAAGGCCACGCCAATGCCACCGAATGCACGGACCGCCTCGACCCAGGCCTGAACGTCTTGCGTGAGCGCCTCGATCACTTCCAAATCTGATTTAATGGTTTCACTGTTTTCCCTTTTATTTGTATCGATCACTACAGAAAATAATTATATAGTGATCGATACAGATAGTGTCAAGCGCTTTGATTTCAGAAATTGATGACCATGTCGAACGTCGCATCTCCACCATCCCCCCCATCCCCACTGCGCAGCAAAGGGCGTCCGCGCGGTTTCGACCGCGATGAGGCATTGACCCGCGCACTGGATGTGTTTTGGCGCCGGGGATACGAACCCGCCTCGGTGACCGAGCTCTGCACTGCGATGGGTATCAACCCCCCCAGCCTTTACGCGGCATTCGGTAACAAAGCCAAGCTGTTCCTGGAGGCTGTGGATTTCTATGAGCGCACCTACTGGAATGCCACCTGGGCGGACCTGGAGAAGGCGACCGACGTGTACCGCGCAATCGAGGCGTTCTTCAAGGCCGCGGCGGGCATCCTGCTGTCGCCCCAAGCGCCCTGTGGGTGCCTGGTGGTGCTGGCTGCCATCAATGTGTCATCGGATTCGACCGAGGTTTTTGATGCGATCAAGTCATTGCGCCAAGTCAGCAAGAGGCTCTTCCTGCAGCGGCTCAAGCAAGGTATCAAGGACGGCCAGCTTCCTGCGAAAACCGATGTCAAGTCCCTCGCAGCCACGTTCAGCACCATGCTGGAAGGCATGTCCATCCAGGCGCGCGACGGACTGTCGCCAGCCGAGTTGGTCCGGGTGGGGTCGCATGCTGTCAGGCTGCTGCCACCTCGCTTGACGCACGCGGCATAGCAGTCAGGAGCGGTGCATTTCTGGTGCTACTGTTTGGATATCTTCTAGCGCAGATGGAATATGCGCTAGAAGCTGATTTGATCTATAAAAAAAGGGCGAACCTTGCGGTCCGCCCTTTTCAGGCTCAAGCGTGTGCCGGCACCTGGCGCGGCGCCTCGGCGTAGTGGTCGAACTGCATCGTGTAGCTGGCGCGCCCAGCCGTCAGCGCACGCAGGCTGCCGATGTAGCCAAACAACGTCTGCAGCGGCACCATGGCGCGCACGACCGCCGCGTTGCCGCGCTGGTCCTGGCTGCGCACATGGCCGCGCCGGCGGTTCAGGTCGCCGATCACGTCACCCACATGGTCCATAGGCGTGGTGACTTCCACGTCCATGACCGGCTCCAGCACCGTCGGCCCGGCATTGCGCTGGGCCTGGGTGAAGGCCTGCATGCCGGCGGCCTCAAACGCCAGGGTCGACGAGTCTTTCTCGTGAAAGCTGCCGTCTTCCAGCACCACCCGCACGTCCACCACCGGGTGGCCGGCCAACACGCCGGCCAGGGCCGCACGCCGCACGCCTTGCTCCACGCTGGGGATGAATTCCTTAGGAATCGCCCCGCCGGTGATGGCGCTCTCGAACAGCAGGCCGCCGCCGCGTTCCAGCGGTTCTATGCGCAGCACCACCTCCGCATACTGGCCGGGGCCGCCGCTCTGCTTTTTGTGCAGATGGCGCACCTGGGCCGCACGGCTGATGGTCTCGCGCAGTGCCACCTGGGGCTGGCCGGTATGCACGGTCACGCCGAAGCGGCTGCGCAGCTTTTCCAGCGTCACTTCCAGCTGCAGCTCGCCCACACCGGACAACAGCGTCTGGCCGGTCTCGTCGTCCTGGCCCAGGCGCAGGCTCGGGTCTTCGTCGACCAGCGTGTGCAGGCCGCGCGAGAAGCTGTCCTGGTCTTCGCGCGAGCGCGGCTCTACCGCCATCGAAATGACGGGTTCGGGCGCGTGGATTTCCTCCAGCAGTACCGGCTGCGCCGGATAGGTGAGCGTGTGGCCGGTCTTGCTGTTCTTCAGCCCAGCCACGGCCACGATGTCGCCGGCCTGGGCCAGAGCCAGTTCCTCACGCCGGTCCGCATGCATCTGCACCACGCGCGACAAGCGCTCGCGCTGGCCGGTGTTGGCGTTCAGCACCTGGGTGCCTGCATGGGCTTCGCCACGGTAGACGCGCAGATAGCTCAGCGTGCCGTGCTCGTCATGCACCACCTTGAACACCAGGGCCGCAAAGCCGTCGCCGGCCGGCAGGTCGTTCGCGCGGTCTTCGGGCGCGGGCAGGTAGTCGACCACGGCGTCGAGCAGGGGCTCTATGCCCTTGTTCTTCAGCGCAGCACCGGCTAGCACCGGCACGAAGGCGCGGGCCAGCGTGCCCTTGCGGATGCAGGCCCGCAGGCTGTCGTCGGACACGGCTTGGCCGTCCAGGTAGGCGGTGAGTGCGGCGTCGTCCAGCTCTACCGCCAGATCGACCAGCGTGCGGCGCGCCGCCTCGGCAGCTTGCTGCATGTCGGCGGGAATGGCGGCGCGCGTCAGCGTCGGCTGGCCGCGTTCATTGGGCGGCCAGTAGAGGGCTTGCATGCTCAGCAGGTCGACCACGCCGGCGAATTCGGCCTCCTGGCCGATCGGCAGTTGCAGCACCAGGGGTTGCACGCCCAGGCGCTCGGCGATCATCGCCACCACGCGTGGGAAGTCGGCGCCGGTGCGGTCCAGCTTGTTGACCAGGGCGATGCGTGGCACATGGTATTGGTCGGCCAGGCGCCAGTTGGTCTCGGTCTGCGGCTCCACGCCGGCCACGCCGTCGAACACCACGACTGCGCCGTCGAGCACGCGCAGCGAGCGGCTGACTTCGATGTTGAAGTCGATGTGGCCGGGCGTGTCGATCAGGTTGATCTGGTGGCCGCGCCAGGCCACGGTGGTGGCGGCGCTGTTGATGGTGATGCCGCGTGCCCGCTCCTGCGGGTCGTAGTCCATGGTGGCATTGCCGTCGTGCACTTCACCGGTCCGGTGGATTTCGCCGGTGGTGAACAGCACCCGTTCGCTGACGGTGGTCTTGCCAGCATCGACGTGGGCGATGATGCCAATGTTGCGAAGTTGTCGCGCATGTGTGTTCGTAGTCATACGATGTTCCTTAAAGACAAAAACCCTGGCCTGCTTGTCGCTGGCCAGGGTTTTCAACGGCTGTTTTTAGAACCTGTTCAAGGTCTTTTTGGGGCCGCGCAGCTGCCTTTTCGGGAGGGTCTGGTAGGCGCGGCTCGCCGCCAATAGCCCGGCTATTGGCAAGAGTCGCAACGCCCCAGACTGCCCGAAAAGGCAACTGCCCTTCGGGTTGGGGAGAAATCGGGCGATTTGTCCGCCATCACCCTTGCATGGGCAGAGAGCCCATGCTGCAGGCGCTGACAGCCAACTCATCCCGATTGCTCCTCAACGCGGCCTCAAAAAGACCTTGAACAGGTTCTCAGCCTTGAAAAAATCCCGCAGCTAGCGGTTTATGTCTTGCGCAGATGCAAAGGCACCAATGGACGAGCGCAAGCCCACCATCCACTGGTGCGGATGAATTGCGGCGATCAGCTTGTCAAAGGTGTGCATGGAAATTCCTTAAAAACACGGGTCCAGAAAGCAAAAAACCCCGCGCAAATTGCCGGGGTTGTGTGGGTTCCGGCAAGGCGCATAAGCCCTCCGAAAAATCGGAAGGTTTTTAGAGGATCAAATCTTGGGTGGACATGTGCATGGACGCAATTATAAAAAGTTTTGTAGGTTTTGTCTTTGGGGGTGAATGTTTCAATAGTAATGTGCTATGTAACATTCAAGGCACAAATCACGGCGTGAATCACGGAGCAATTTTTTCCAGACAGTAGCCGAGGCCGCGCACGGTGGCGATGCGGATTGGGCCCTTTTCAATCTTCTTGCGCAGCCGGTAGATGTAGACCTCGATCGCGTTGACGCTGACCTCTTCACCCCATTCGCACAGGCGTTCGATCAGTTGCTCTTTGCTGACCAGGCGGCCGGCGCGCTGCAGCAGCACTTCCAGTAGACCGAGTTCGCGGGCCGATAGTTCGACCAGCTTGCCGTCGATGGTGGCCATGCGCCCCGCGTGGTCGTACACCAGCGGGCCGTGCTGGATGCTGCTGCTGGCGCCACCCGCGCCGCGCCGTGCCAGGGCGCGCACCCGGGCTTCCAGCTCCTGTAGCGAGAACGGTTTGGCCATGTAATCGTCGGCGCCGTAGTCCAGGCCTTTGACGCGCTCTTCCACGCTGTCGGCGGCGGTCAGTATCAGCACCGGCAGCGACGAGCCGCGGGCGCGCAGCTTCTTCAGCACCTCCAACCCATGCATCTTGGGCAGGCCCAGGTCCAGGATCAGCAGGTCGAATTCATGGTGGGTGAGCAGGGCGGTATCGGCTTCGCTGCCGTTGGAGACATGGTCTACCGCCGCGCCCGAGGCCCGCAAGCCGCGCAGCAGGCCGTCTGCCAGTACCTGGTCGTCTTCCGCAATGAGGATGCGCATCCTTGTCTCCTTTACCGCTGTGTGCGGCATTTGTTTTATGGCCCGATTTTAGGTCGCATACGCCTCCAGCCCCAGCGCCACCACGGTCGCCACCTCGGGGCCGACGGCCTGGTGGAATTCGGCTTCGGCCTGGGCGACCGCATCCCGGAACGCCTGCAACCAGACCAGACCGGTGGCAGTGAACACCACGCGCCGGGCCCGAGCGTCCAGCGGATCGGGTTCGCGCGCCACCATGCCCCAGGCCACGCACTGGTCGACCAGGTCGCCCATGGCTTGCTTGCTCATCCCGGCCTGGGCCGCCAGCTCGGTGAGGCGCGCGCCCTGCAGCGGCAGATGCCGGGTGATGTGGATGTGGGCGGCACCCACCTGGGCGCGTGCTGCCAAATTGCTCAGCGCCAGCGGCACCTCGATATTGCGGGCCATCAGCTCCAGCACGCGGGCGTCGAAGCGGCGCAGGGCGGCCTCCATCATGCGCCCCAGATGGGTCTCGCGCCAGCCGGGTTCGGGTGCCAAATCTGCCATGGGTAAATGGTAAGCCAAACTGACTAATAAATCTATTGCAGAAATTTATGGTGCACATAAACTACTGTTCAAGCATCCAGCCTGTTGTTAATAGCAGGCGGTACAACGGTTAAACCCCTTGATTTTGAAAGACCCGATATGAACCCCACCGCCCGCACCCCCGTCGTCGCACCTACTGCAGCCGCTGTCGCTGAAAAGGCCAAGGCCTTGCAAGCTGCCTTGGCGCAGATTGAAAAGCAGTTCGGCAAGGGCACCATCATGCGGCTGGGCGAGGGCGAGGTGATCGAGGACATCCAGGTCGTCTCCACCGGCTCGTTGGGCCTGGACATTGCGCTGGGCGTCGGCGGCCTGCCACGCGGCCGCGTCATCGAAATCTACGGCCCGGAATCCAGCGGCAAGACCACGCTGACCCTGCAAGTCATTGCTGAAATGCAAAAGCTGGGCGGCACCTGCGCCTTCGTCGATGCCGAGCATGCACTCGACACCCAGTACGCCCAAAACCTCGGCGTGAACCTGCAGGAAATGCTGATCAGCCAGCCCGATACCGGCGAGCAAGCGCTGGAAATCGTCGACTCGCTGGTGCGCTCCGGCGCGGTGGATCTGATCGTGGTCGACTCGGTGGCGGCGCTGACCCCCAAGGCCGAACTGGAAGGCGAGATGGGCGACAGCCTGCCCGGCCTGCAAGCCCGCTTGATGAGCCAGGCGCTGCGCAAGCTGACGGCCCACATCAAGAAAGCCAACTGCATGGTCATCTTCATCAACCAGATCCGCATGAAGATCGGCGTGATGTTCGGCTCGCCCGAAACTACCACCGGCGGCAATGCGCTGAAGTTCTACGCCTCGGTGCGCCTGGACATCCGCCGTACCGGCACCATCAAGAAGGGCGACGATTCCATCGGTAACGAAACCAAGGTCAAGGTGGTGAAGAACAAGGTTTCGCCCCCGTTCAAGACCGCCGAGTTCGACATCTTGTTTGGCGAGGGCATTAGCCGCCATGGCGAAATCATCGACATGGGCGTGGAGGCCAAGATCATCGAAAAGTCCGGCGCCTGGTATGCCTACAACGGCGAAAAAATCGGCCAGGGCCGCGATAACGCCCGCGAATTCCTGCGCGAGAACCCTGGCTTGTCGACCGAGATCGAGAACAAGGTGCGCGAATCGCTGGGCATTCCGCTGATCTTGGCCGCGGCGGAAGAGGCCAAGGAAGTCAAGGAAGTGAAAAAAGCCAAGGTTGAGGCATAAACAGACCTCTGGCGCAGGTAGTACCTGCGCCAGTAGCTATTAAAGAGATAGCGAATGGCGCTTCAACCGAACAAAAGCTTGTCGCCCATCAGCCTGAAAGGCCGGGCTTTGCGCCTGCTCAGCGGCCGCGAATATTCGCGCGCCGAGCTGGAACGCAAGCTGGCAGTGTTTGAAGAAAATCCGGGTGAGCTGGCCCAGGCACTGGACGAGTTGCAGGCCAAGGATTTCATCAACGAGCAGCGGGTGGTGGATTCGGTGCTGTACCGGCGTGCCGGCAAGCTGGGTGCGGCGCGTATCCGCCAGGAATTACAGACCAAGGGCCTGGACCCCGGCGCGGTGCTGGATGCGGTGGCCGGTCTGCAGAGTACCGAGCTGGCCCGGGCCCGTGAGGTCTGGCGTAAGAAGTTCGGCAGCCCACCTGAAGACGCCGCCGCCCGCGGCAAGCAGCAGCGGTTTCTGCTGGCGCGGGGCTTTTCGTCGGATGCGGTACGCCGCGTGGTCGCCGGCAGCGACGACTGGGAAGACGAGAGCTGAATTTATACGATTCGTTGCTATTGCGCAGGCACTGCCTGCGCAGGTAGCTACGAAAACGATAGTGAAGCGCGTGTGCGGCGCTTACAGCCCGAGCATCAGTTTCAGGTTTTGCACCGCCGCACCGCTGGCGCCCTTGCCCAGGTTGTCCAGGCGCGCGATCAGCACCGCGTGGCGGTGGGTTTCGTTGCCGAACACGCGCAACTCCATCTTGTTGGTGTTCACCAGGGCGGTGGCATCCAGCTTGCCGCTGTCGCCAGGGGCTTCGACCGTCACCCATTCGCTGCCCGCGTAATGGCGTGCCAGGGCGTCGTGCAGATCCTGGGCTTTCGGTTGGCCCGGCAGCAGGTCCAGATGCAGGGGTAGCTGTACCAGCATGCCTTGCGCGAAGTTGCCCACCGAGGGCACAAAAATCGGCCGACGGGTCAGGCCGGTGTAGCGCATGATTTCTGGCAGATGCTTGTGCTGCAGGCCGAGCGCGTAGATTTCAAACAGCGGCGCTTCGCCTTTTTCATAGGCTTCCATCATGCTGCGCCCGCCGCCCGAATAGCCGCTGACCGAAGGTAGGGCCAGCGCCGCGTCGGGCGCCAGCAGGCCGGCATCCACCAGTGGGCGGATCAGCGCGATGGCGCCGGTGGCATAGCAGCCGGGGTTGCCGACGCGGTCCGCCTGGGCCACGGCTGCTTGCTGGCCGGGCGCCAGTTCGGGGAAGCCGAAGACCCAGCCGGGTGCCGTGCGGTGGGCGGTGGAGGCGTCGATGATCTTGGGCTTTTTGCCGGGCAGGCTATCGACCATGGCCACGGATGCGATGGCCGCGTCGTCGTGCAGGCAGAGGATGACCAGGTCCACTTCGGCCATCAGCGCGCGCTTGGCGGCGGGGTCTTTGCGCAGTTCGGGGGCGATGCTGACGACTTCGATCTGCGGCATCAATTGCAGGCGTTCGCGGATTTGAAGACCGGTGGTACCGGCTTCGCCATCGATAAAGACTTTGGGCATGGTGAGCCTATGGTTGTAAGGTGTTGTGCGCTGCAACATGATACATTCGCGGGCTGACAGAACGCAGCACGCCAGTCTTATACAAGACAGACGAGTAGAACCCCCATCCATTCCTGAGAGAGCCCTCATGAAGATTCACGAATACCAAGGCAAGGAAATCTTGCGCAATTTTGGTGTGCCGGTGCCGAAGGGCATCCCAGCATTCACGGTGCAAGAAGCGGTGGAAGCCGCCCAAAAACTCGGCGGCCCTGTGTGGGTTGTCAAGGCACAGATCCACGCCGGTGGCCGTGGCAAGGGCGGCGGCGTCAAGGTCGCCAAAACCATTGATGACGTGAAGAAGCTGGCCGGCGAGATCCTCGGCATGCAGCTCAAGACGCACCAGACTGGTCCTGAAGGCCAGAAGGTCCGCCGTCTCTATATCGAAGACGGCGCCGACATCAAGAACGAACTGTATGTATCGCTGGTCACCGACCGCGCCACGCAGAAGGTTGCCTTCATCGCTTCCAGCGAAGGTGGCATGGACATCGAGGAAGTGGCACACGCCACGCCCGAGAAGATCATCACCGAGTACGTCGATCCATTGACCGGCATCACGACCGAGCAGAGCAAGAAGATTGCCGCGGCCATCGGCCTGACGGGCGCTTCGGTCGACCAGGCTGTCGACATCTTCGCCAAGCTCTACAAGTGCTACATGGAGACCGACGCCTCGCTGGTGGAAATCAACCCGCTGAACTGCGACTCCAAGGGCAACCTGATGGCGCTGGACGCCAAGTTCAACTTCGACCCGAACGCGCTGTTCCGCCACCCAGAAATCGTGGCCTACCGCGATCTGGACGAAGAAGACGCAGCTGAAGTCGAGGCTTCCAAGTTCGACCTGGCCTACATCAGCCTGGACGGCAACATCGGCTGCCTGGTGAACGGTGCCGGCCTGGCCATGGCCACCATGGACACCATCAAGCTGTACGGCGCTGAGCCGGCCAACTTCTTGGACGTGGGCGGCGGTGCCACCCCCGAGAAGGTCACCGAAGCCTTCAAGATCATGCTGAAGAACCCCAAGGTCGAGGCCATCATGGTCAACATCTTCGGCGGCATCATGAAGTGCGACACCATCGCCACCGGCGTGATCACCGCCTGCAAGGCCGTGAATCTGTCCGTGCCACTGGTGGTGCGCATGAAGGGTACCAACGAAGACTTGGGCAAGAAGATGCTGGCCGAATCCGGTCTGCCCATCATCAGTGCAGACACCATGGCCGAAGCGGCTGAAAAAGTGGTTGCTGCGGTCAAAGCTGCTGCCTAAGGAATAAGCAATGTCTATCTACATCAATAAAGACACCAAGGTCATCACCCAAGGTATTACCGGCAAGACCGGTCAGTTCCACACCGAAAAGTGCCAGGAATACGCGAACGGTAAGAACGCCTTCGTGGCGGGCGTGAACCCCAAGAAGGCCGGCGAATCGATTTTCGGTATCCCAATTTTTGCCTCCGTCAAGGAAGCAGCTGCAGACACAGGCGCTACCGTGTCGGTGATCTACGTGCCGCCGGCTGGCGCAGCCGCTGCGATCTGGGAAGCTGTTGAAGCCGACCTGGATCTGGCGATCTGCATCACCGAAGGCATCCCGGTCAAGGACATGCTGGAAGTGCGCAACCGCATGAAGGCCAAGGAAGCTGCTGGCGGCAAGAAGACCTTGCTGCTGGGCCCTAACTGCCCCGGCCTGATCACGCCTGACGAAATCAAGATCGGCATCATGCCCGGCCATATCCACCGCAAGGGTCGGATTGGCGTGGTTTCGCGCTCCGGCACGCTGACCTATGAAGCTGTGGCCCAGCTGACCGAAATCGGCCTGGGCCAGTCCAGCGCTGTCGGTATCGGTGGCGACCCGATCAACGGTCTGAAGCACATCGACGTGATGAAGGCTTTCAACGACGATCCAGATACCGACGCGGTCATCATGATCGGCGAAATCGGTGGTCCAGACGAAGCCGAAGCCGCCCGCTGGTGCAAGCTGAACATGAAGAAGCCTATCGTTGGCTTCATCGCTGGCGTGACCGCGCCTCCCGGCAAGCGCATGGGCCACGCCGGTGCGCTGATCTCCGGTGGCGCCGACACGGCGGATGCCAAGCTGGCGGTGATGGAAGAGTGTGGCTTCACCGTTACGCGCAATCCTTCTGAAATGGCCAAGCTGCTCAAGGCTTTGCTGAAGTAAGGCAGACACGCGCCAAGGTCTGGTGCGGCCCTCGGGTCTGCCAGTCCGGGCGTTCCCTCGACAGGCCTGGTATTGCGGTTATCCACAGTGCCGGGCCTGAATTGTTTAGGGGACAATCAGATTTTTGCTTAGACGCTACGCGCAGGCGGACCCGTACGAGCTGTCACGCTAAGGACCACCATGGAAGAATTCCTCACAGCCCATTTCTGGCTGGCTGTCGGCCAAATCATCATGATCGACATCCTGCTGGGAGGGGACAACGCCGTTGTTATCGCTCTGGCTTGCCGGGGCCTGCCTGCAAAGCAGCGTACCAAGGGCATCCTTTGGGGTACGGTGGGCGCAATCGTGTTGCGTGTGGTGCTGATCGCTTTTGCGCTGTCGCTGTTGCAAGTGCCGTATCTCAAGCTGGTCGGCGCGATTTTGCTGTTGTGGATTGGCATTAAATTGCTGGTGCCTGAGGAAGACGGTGGTCACGACAACATCCAGGCCAGCGACAAGCTGTGGAGTGCGGTGAAAACCGTGATCGTGGCCGACTTGGTCATGAGCATCGACAACGTGATCGCTATCGCGGGTGCAGCCCAGGGTGCTGGCGAGACGCACCAGTTGCCGCTGGTGATCTTCGGTCTGCTGGTCAGCATCCCTATCATCGTGGGCGGTAGCCAGATCGTGCTGAAGCTGATGGACCGCTTCCCGTTCATCATCACCGTAGGTGGCATGTTGCTGGGCTGGATTGCCGGAACCATGGCGCACAGCGATCCAGCTTTGGTCCAGTACCTGCCGCAAGACAAGAACTGGCACTATGCATTTGGCATCGCTGGCGCTTTGATCGTCTTGGCTGTGGGAAAATTCATGCAACGCAAGCCATCGGCTGGTGCCGCTTAATTTGCTGTTTGCAGCCTCACAGTCCTGACCGCTACGTAGGCACGCGGTAAAACAGCCCCATTGGGGCTGTTTTTATGTGTTATTTGTAACAAAATATATCAAAATTGAGCAATCTCGCATATCGGTGTGTCAGATCGACCGCATACCGCGGCAGACTATGATCAATTCTCTGCATACGGTAGTTTGCTCCCCCGAAGTTAGCCTGACAACAAGATGATTTACGAGTTCTGCACGCAAACCCACCCGGGCCTCCTGCGTGAAAATAATGAAGATGCGGTGGCCTTTGACGCGCCCAGCGGCGTTGCCGTCTTGGCGGATGGCATGGGCGGCTACAACGCAGGCGAGGTGGCCAGCAGCATGGCGACCGCCTTTATCCAAACGGAGCTAGGGCGTTGGTTGCTGGATGCGGGCCTCCAGGCCAACGGCAAGGAAGTTCGGCGCGCCATGGATATTTGCGTGCACAACGCCAATCTGGCCGTGTTTACCGCCGCCAATACACACGAGCAGTACGCCGGTATGGGCACCACGCTGGTGGTGGGCGTGTTCCAGGATTCCCGTCTGCTGCTGGGCCACATCGGCGACTCGCGCTGTTACCGGTTTCGCAATAACGCATTGGTGCAAATCACGAAAGACCATTCTTTGCTGCAAGAGCAACTGGATGCGGGTCTGATTACACCGGCCCAGGCGGCTATCTCGGTGAACAAGAATCTGGTTACCCGCGCATTGGGCATCGAGGATACCGTGTTGCTGGAAGTGCATGAACATGTCGTAGAAGAAGGCGATGTGTACTTAATGTGCTCCGATGGCTTGTCTGATATGGTTGAAGATGCCCCGATCGCCCGTATCATGGAAACCGATGCCGAGCTAGAACAAAAAGCCATCCAACTGGTCAGCATCGCCAATGCGCACGGCGGACGGGATAACATTACAGTTTTGCTGGTGCAAGCCATGGCCGGTTCCAAAAAACGGGGACTGGTATCCCGGCTATTAGGAAGCTAGATTTTTACGGGTGCCAAGTCCATGAACAGACACAGGAGCCGACCATGCCCAAATTGATCGTGTCGATCGATGGAGTGGTCATCAAAGAAGTACAGTTGACCAAAGACCGTACGACTTTGGGGCGTCGGCCTTATAACGATATCGTTATCGACAATCTGGCGGTCAGCGGTGAGCATGCCGTCGTCCTGATGGTGGGGCAAGAGGTCCATCTGGAGGATCTCAATAGCACCAACGGTACGTACATCAACGGTAAGGCAGCCCGCAAGCAGGTTCTGCAAAACAACGATTTGGTGGAAGTCGGGAAATACAAGCTCAAGTTCATCCATGAAGGCGCAGAAGCAGGCTTGGAGAAGACTTTTACGACACGGCCAGGGATGGTCAGCGGCGTGCCTTTGGCGACGGGGCCGGTGCAGTACACACGTCGAGCGTCCGACCACTCTGCTCCTACACCGCTCGCCGGCGCTGAGCTCGCAGCCCATAGCCATGCGGCAATCAAAGTGTTGACAGGTGCGGCTGCAGGGCGTGAGGTGACCTTGACAAAGGTCGTCACCACTTTAGGCAAACCAGGGGTGGCGGTGGCGGCGATTACCCGGCGTCCTCACGGCTACGTCGTGGTGCATGTCGAAGGTGCGGAGCAGCCCATGCTGAATGGTTCACCGATTGGCGCCACACCGGTGTCGCTCAAACATAGCGACGTGTTGCAGCTTGCGGGCACGCAAATGCAGTTCATCCAGCCTTAAAGATTGTCGGCAGATCGATAAGCGTTTTCAACGGTATCGGAAGTTGGCACTAAATTCTGTAGCTCAAGCAGTGAGTGAACTGTAAAACGCTTATGTTCTGCGCCAGAATGAGAAAAAGTACCTTTTCTGTCTTTAGCATGCGGGGTAGCCTCTACGCCTCAGTTGCTGTCCGATTCTGATGAGATGGCTCCCCTAATTTGAGATCATATAAAAGGTGTGCCCATGAAGGTCCGCGTACTGGGATGCTCTGGCGCCATCGCGAAAGACTGTAGGACCACGTCTTTCCTTATCGATTCCGATATTTTGATTGATGCGGGTACCGGTGTCGGTGACCTCACGTTGGATGAAATGTGCGCGGTCAACCATGTGTTCCTCACCCACTCGCACCTCGACCACGTAGCCGCGCTACCGCTGATGGTGGACGCTGTGGCATCCCAGAGGACGGAAGCACTGAAAATTTACGCCCTGGCTGGCACCATTGCGGCGCTGAAAGCGCATATTTTTAACAATGTGATATGGCCAGATTTCAGTGTAATTCCTTCTACAGCCGCGCCTTTTATCAGTTTCCACGAAATTGCCATGGGCCAAACTATTTGCGTCGTTGGTAAAAACATTGAAGCTCTGCCCGCTGTGCATACAGTTCCTGCTGTTGGGTATTCCGTATCAGCAGGAGGCCCGTGCTGGGTCTTTACCGGTGACACCGAGCGCAACCCCGCTTTTTGGCGGCGTTTGGAGCAACTTGACGTGGCCATGCTGGTGATTGAAACGGCTTTCAGCAACCGAGAGAAGGAGCTCGCTCGCCGGAGTCTGCATTTGTCCCCGGCTACGCTGGCCAGCGAATTGGATCTGATTGACGAGCAGCATAAGTTCCCCATCTTCATTACCCATACCAAACCTTTTGAGACAGAGTTAATCATGGGTGAGATCGCTCAGTTTGACGAAGTTTTACCTGGAGGTAGTTTTCCGCACGACATACGGTGGCTGAATGCAGGTCAACTGTTCGAAGTGTGAGATAGTGATGTTTCACGCGCGGATATGTCAAAAAAGTCGTTTTTTCGGATGTAGACTTTTGTGGGTGACAAAAAAGTCAACAGTTCAAGATGTTTCAGTGCAGAACTGATAAATCTTCGCAAACTTTTTGACCTTAGCGGAGCAATATTTGCTGGCACGGTATCTGCATTGATTGCTTGTCGTAACATTTACTTTAGGAGTTTTCAATGAAGCGTTCTCTGCAAAAGGGCTTTACCCTTATCGAGCTGATGATTGTCGTGGCAATTATTGGTATTTTGGCTGCAGTAGCTCTGCCTGCATACCAAGATTACACTGTGCGAGCCAAGGTTTCGGAGGTGATTTTGGCGGCTTCTTCAGCCAAAACATCCATTTCTGAAGCAGCACAGGTTTTTGGTCAAATGCCGGACGTTGCTAGCGCAACAGTGAATAATCAAGTTTCTAAGTATGTGAGCGCGGTTTCTTACACTACTTCTGCAACAACGAATGGCATCGTAACGGCTACTGCGCAGGGTGAAGCTCGAATTACTGGCTCCAATATCCAGTTAGTTGGTACGTATTCTTCGACGACTGGCCAAGTTATCTGGATTTGCTCTGGCACTGTTACGGCTAAATACCGTCCTGCTAGCTGCCAAGGCGTTTGATAAAATATTGCCTAAAAGGCCTCCTTCGGGGGGCTTTTTTTATGTCTAAAACACTTGTACCAAGTGGTGTTTGTTGCCCTAAAACTGGAATGACTTCATTTTGAAAAAGCCGCTTCCTCCTCTTTGGTTAAGTTTGTGGATTCCATTGTTAGCAATGGCATGGCTAATCCCCAACCATTATTATCCATGGGCCACATTTCATACGGATGCTTGGGTGGCTGTAATATTGTCTTTTGCGGCATTGGCAGTCATCGTGCGATCAAGTGACAAGGTCAATTGGCATGCTCTCCCTGTAGTTGTGGCGATACTCTCATTTGTGCCATTCGTACAGTTTTTCGCGGGAATGATTCCGTATGCGGGCCAAGCATGGGTGTGCACTGCCTATTTATTAGGGTTTTTGTGTTCACTTTTGATCGGTTCCCGCTGGGAGGCAGCCACGCCGAATATGGCTGCCGACGGTTTATTTCTAGCGATTGGAATCGCCGCCATGGTGTCTGTTGGTTTGCAGTTGCGGCAATGGTTAGGCATATCATTCGATTTTGACCAATTGGAGATTTGGTCCGCTGAGTTTTCACCCGGCCGTCCATCTGCGAATTTAGGGCAACCTAACCAATTAGCTACTCTGCAAATTTGGGGGCTGTTGGCGTGCGCCTGGGGAGTATGTAGAAAAAAAATTGGATTTGCATTCTCTGTGATCACAGCGCTGATTTTGTTATTTGGCATAGTGATGACTCAATCCAGAATGGCATTTTTGGCATTATTTCTGATAACTTGTGCAGCTTGGGTTTGGCGAAGGTTATGGTCTTCCCCTAAAGTACCTCAAGTGATAATTTTGCTTTTTTTATACTTTGTTGGTTGCACATTTTTATTGCAATACTTTAGTAATATATTAGGTCTTGACGTAGAAATTCGTTCCACTTCTTTGGGTGGGGCCTCCACGCTGTTGCGGCTTAAAGCCTATAGTTTGTTCTTGGATGCAGTTGTAAAAAATCCATTGTGGGGTTATGGCTGGAATCGACTGGCCGTTGCGCAATTGACGGTTGCACAAGACCACGCAAACCTGACGGCATTTTTTCTTCAATCTCATAACTTGTTTTTGGATTTGATTCTTTGGTGCGGAATTCCTATCGGAGGTGCAGTTGCAGTTTATTTTTCAATATGGATGATCGATTCGTTAAAAAAGATCTCAAATAAATACGATGCGATTTTAATGGCATTTGTTTTTTCTGTGGGGGTTCATGCAATGCTGGAACTACCTCTGCACCATGCCTATTTTCTTTTGCCAACGGGATTGGTGATGGGTATGTTGAATAATAATCTGCATGCTCGAGTCGTATTTAAGATGAATCGATGGGTTGTGCTTTCAATATTTTTAGTAATATTTGCCCTGTTGGGTTTTATTATTAGAGATTATCTTCGGGTTGATGCTAGTTTCAGAGCATATCGCTTAGAGATGGCTCGTGTTGGCAACTTGCCGCCCGGTGAATCTCCGGATGTTATTTTGTTGAACGATTTGGCAGAATTCATTCGTTATGCACGAAAAGATGTTGAGTCTGATATAAGTGAAGACGATTTGCAAAAACTAAAAAAAATCACAAGCAGTTTTCCAACGCCCTCAAATATGTTAAATATGGCGAAAGCACTGGCTTATCGCCACCGAACGGAAGAAGCCTACGAATGGATAGGTAAAATGGAAAATGTTTTACCTAGAGGATCTTTTCAAGATTTGCAGCGTATATGGATTAATTTATCCCGCACCGAGCCCGCTATTGCGGCAGTCACGTGGTCAATTCCTGCGCAACATCCATCCTCACCGCCTACTCCTTGAAGCTGGCTTTTAAATTAGAAAATATAACGAACTTCGTGTGCTTTATTAATGCGTGCGCTCGGTTTTACTGATTGGAAACTCTGGTTTGCATGTACTCTGCTAGCCGTTCCCTGGCTTAACCCTTTTGCGCCAGGCCCCGCTTCAGCGGTTATCCCCTGGTTGATTTCTTGTGGCGCAGTGGCCGGGTTACTGCTTTTGCAGGCGTTCTGGCTGACCTGGCTACGTGCATCGCGCCTGGATTGGCCGCGGGTGGCGGCCAGCGCCTGGTTGCTTGCGGGAGGACTGAGCAGTGCGATTGGTCTGGCCCAGTATTTTGGCCTGAGTGCAGAGCTCTCCCCTTTGGTAAATGTGGCATCGCTGGGGGAGGCGTTTGGCAACTTGCGGCAGCGCAACCAGTATGCGAGTCTAACCAGCATCGCCTTCGCTGCATTGTTGTGGTGGTCGGTACAAGTTAAGCCGCCGACCATGACCTTGATGCTACGAGGCGGGCAACTGGGCTTGGCAGTGTTGCTGGCGGTGGGCAACGCGGTGTCGTCGTCACGGACAGGTTTATTCCAGATCACGCTGCTGCTGGGTCTTGTTGGCCTATGGGGGGGCTATAGCCAACCGGCTGCGCGTCTGGTGGTGGGGTACGTACTTGCTTACGGCTTTGGCTTGCTTGCCTTGCCTATGGTGATTGGTTTGGACCCCTGGTCCAGCGGTGCCTGGGCGAGGCTGCAGGCGGGCGATGCCGTGTGCTCCAGCCGCATTACGCTGTGGCGCAACGTGCTGGCGCTGATCGCCGAGCATCCCTGGTTCGGCTGGGGCTGGGGCGAACTTGACTATGCCCACTACATCACCTTGTACGACGGCCCGCGGTTTTGCGACATTCTGGACAACGCCCACAACCTGCCGCTTCATCTGGCGGTCGAGCTGGGTGTGCCGACGGCGCTGGCCCTGTGTGGCCTGCTGACGATATGGGTGCTGCGCGCCAGGCCCTGGGCCGAGACCGATGCCACCCGGCAGATGGCCTGGTCGGTGCTGGCGGTGGTGGGTTTGCACAGCCTGCTGGAATACCCGCTGTGGTACGGCCCGTTCCAGATTGCCGTGGGCTTGTGTGTGTTGCTGTTATGGCGGCGTCCGCCAGCGGTATTTATGAAAAATCGGGCCCTGGTGCAAGTAGGATATGCAGGGATGGCTACTTTTTTGATAGCGGCATGCGCTTATGCGGGCTGGGACTACCACCGGATCAGCCAGATTTACCTGGCGCCCGATGCGCGCGATCCGGCCTACCGGACCGACACCTTGAACAAGATCCGCGACACCCGCCTGTTCCAGAGCCAGGTCCGGTTTGCCGAGCTGTCGGTGACCCCGCTGACGGCGGAGAACGCGGCCGCCCAGTTGCGTCTGGCGCTGGATATGCTGCATTTCTCTCCCGAGGCCAGGGTGGTGGAGCGGGTGATCGACAGCGCGCTGCTGCTGGGGCGCGACGACATTGCGGCCTTCCATCTGGCCCGCTTCAAGGAGGCGTTTCCCGATGCTTATGCCGACTGGATGGCCAGCCACCCGCCGGCGCCGTAAATCGATCAGCGCGTATTGCTCTGCACAATGCTGTCGACAAACTCCTTGATCGCCAGTTGTGCCTTGGGCTCGATGGAGGTGAATTCCACCGGGAACATGTACCCGCCATCGATCTTGGTCACACGCAGCACCTTGGCGTAAATCTCGGTCAGCTCGCGGCCCATCAGTGAAAGCGACAGCGCGATCTTGATGTCGTCAAAAGGCTCCAGCTCGTCCGGGCTGACGACGAACATGCCGCCATAGCCTAGATCGACAATCCGGCCGGTATGCTCTTCGGGCAGCACCGATTTGCCCTTCAGGACCTGGTAAGCCAGCGGCATGTCCACTTCGACACGGGCGCTGTTGCGCACCTCGCGTTGGGGGGCGGTCATCGGACGCGCGCCGCGCAGGGCCAGCAGCTCGACCATGCGCACGCAGCCCCTTTTGCCTTTCACCTGCACCTCGTTGACATCGCCGATGTCGATGTAGTCCTTGGCTTGCTGGTAGGTGTTCTCGCTCAGCAGAATCTGCCCGCGCAGGCTGTGCGCCTCGACCCGTGAGGTCAGGTTCACCTGGTCGCCGATCACCGTGTATTCGCTGTGCAGCCGTGAGCCCAGGTGGCCGACCACCACCTCGCCGGTGTTGATGCCTATACCCATGTACAGCGGCGCCATGCCGTGCAGCAAGTTCTGCGCATTGATGTCGTCCATGGCCAGCTGCATCTCGATGGCGCAGGCCAGCGCGGCCTCGATGTCGTTGTCCAGCGGCAGCGGCGCGCCGAACAGCACCATGATGGAGTCGCCCATGAACTTGTCGATGCAGCCGCCGTGGCGCACGATGATCTCGGTCATTCGCTCCAGATAGCGGTTCAGCGCCGTCACCATCTCCATGGCGGTGAATTGCTCGGCCACCGCGGTGAAGCCGCGCAGGTCGGATAGCAGAATCGTCACCCGCCGGGTCTCGCTGTCGGTGGGGGCGTGCACCGTGGCGCGGTCGATGGCGGTGCCAATTGCTTGCAGGCGCTGTTCGCCGTTCTGCGGCAGTGCCGGGTTGCCGGGGTCAAAAGTCGCCAGCAGTTCGCGGATCAGATCTTGCCGGTCGATGTGCTTCATGGCGCCACAAAGCTCCCCGACTTGCCGCCGTGCTTTTCCACCACCCGCACTCCCTGCATAACCATGCCGCGGTCGACTGCCTTGCACATGTCGTAAATCGTCAGCAGGGCGACTTGCACCGCGCACAGTGCTTCCATCTCCACCCCGGTCGGACCCACGGTTTCCACCGTGGCGGTGCACTGCACCGATGGTGGCTCGGCCAGTGTCGCAAACTCCACCGCCACCCGGGTCAGCGCCAGCGGATGGCACAGGGGCACC
Source organism: Rhodoferax sp. OV413 (assembly GCF_900104385.1). Lineage (GTDB taxonomy): Bacteria > Pseudomonadota > Gammaproteobacteria > Burkholderiales > Burkholderiaceae_C > Rhodoferax_B. The sequence goes on from NZ_FNJA01000002.1 coordinate 422,445, forward strand.
AGGTCGCTGGTCTTCTTGGCCGCCTGGATGCCGGCGATGCGCGCAATCCCCAGCACATCGCCTTTCTTGGCGTTGCCGCTCTCGATCACGGCCAGCGTGGCGGCCAGCATGTCAATCCGGCCGGTGGCCACGGCCGTGCGGTGGGTATGGGCTTTGGCGGCCACGTCGACCATATGGGCTTGGCCGTGGGCGTCAAAATGCGTCAGGGTCGTCATGCGGGTCACAATCCGGGATTTACAGAAACTTCACTCATCTCAAGCATCATAAGGTTATGGTCAACTGGAAAGAACGGTTTCGTGCGGCGGGCATCCACATCGGGATTTGCCTGGGCGTGGCCTTGCTGGCGGGCCTGGTGGTGTTTGGTCTGTGGTACCCCTATCCTTACCGGGAGATATCGGGAGGACGCGAGCTTTTCTTGCTGGTGGTCGCGGTGGATGTGGTACTCGGTCCGCTGCTGACCCTGGCGATCTTCGACCGCGCCAAGCCCTGGCCAGTGCTGCGGCGCGACCTGGCCGCCATTGCCCTGGTGCAACTGGGCGGGTTGGGCTACGGTATGTGGACGGTGTTCGAGGCCCGTCCGGTGCACCTAGTGTTTGAAGTCAATCGCTTTCGGGTGGTGCATGCGGCCGAAGTGCCGCGTGAGCTGCTGGACCAGACACCTGCCAGCATCACCGCCTTGCCGTTGTGGCGTCCGACGCTGTTGTCGCTGCGCCCCTTCAAGGATGGAACCGAAAAGTGGAACTTGGCGCTGGCAGAAATGGGCGGTGTGCCCATTGCCGCCCGGCCCGATGTCTGGCAAAGCTATGCCGCCGGCCAGGCCGATGTCCGCAAAGCTGCCAGGCCGGTGGCCGAACTTAGCAGTCGCTTCGCCGGCAGCGCCGCCGACATCGGCCGGACGGTAGCCGCTACCGGGCTCAGCGCCGACGGCCTGGGTTATCTGCCTCTGATAGGGCGCAAGTCCTACTGGACGGTCTTTGTCGATCTGCAGACCGCACAGCCCATCGCCTTTCTGCCATTGGATTCATTTTGAACAAAATTTTTATGAAAAATAGGGGTTTGGCGAATGCATACCATGCGTCGGCAGCTCTATTTTTAATAGCAAGTACGCTGCTGCTTCCCGTGCCTGGTGTGGCCCAAACGCGCGCCGCCCCGGCAGCCGAGCTGCCCAGCCTGGGCGACGGCAACAGCATGGGCACCAGCGCCGAGCGCCGTCTGGGCGAGCGGATTGCCCGCGAGATCTACCGCGACCCCGACTACATCGACGACGCCGTGCTGGTCGAGTACGTGCAAAGCATCTGGCAGCCGCTGCTGGCTGCAGCCCGCCAGCGTGGCGAGTTGACCGACGAGCTGGACCAGCGCTTCGCCTGGGAGGTGCTGATGGGTGCCGACCGCACCATCAACGCCTTCGCCGTGCCCGGCGGTTACCTGGGCCTGCACCTGGGGCTGATCGGCGTGGTCACCAGCGACGACGAGCTGGCCTCGGTGCTCGGCCACGAGCTCAGCCATGTGACCCAGCGGCATATCGCCCGGATGATGGATTCGCAAAACCGGCAAACCCCCTGGATGATCGGCGCCATGGTGCTGGGCGCGCTGGCCGCCAGCAAGAACCCCGACGCCGCCAACGCGATGATCGTCGGCGGCCAGGCGGCGGCGGTGCAGAACCAGCTGAACTTCTCGCGCGACATGGAGCGCGAGGCCGACCGCATCGGCTACGGCGTGATGACGCAGGCCGGCTTCGACCCGCTGGGCTTCGTCAGCATGTTCGAAAAGCTGCAGCAGGCCTCGCGCATCAGCGACAACGGCTCCTTCCCCTATCTGCGCAGCCATCCGCTGACCACCGAGCGCATTGCCGACATGCAGTCGCGCCAGGCGTTGGACGCGCGGCCCACGCCTACGCCGCAGAGCCCGGTGCAGGCTATGATGGCGGCCCGCGCGCGGGTGCTGGGCAACCCTGGTGTGGACATGCTGCGTGCCTGGGTTGGCGAGGCCAAAGGCGCCAAACCGACCGGCCCGGCCATGGATGTGCGCAGCGTCGGCGTGCTCTACGCTGGCACGCTGTCGGCGCTGCGCCAGCGTGACTTTGCCCAGGCCCGCGGCCTGGTGGTCCGGCTGCAAGCCCTGGTTGAGCCCCACGCCGCCGCCGTCCGCATCGCCCGCCTGCTGGCGGCCGAAATCGAATGGACGGCGGGCGATCTGCCCGCCACAGCTGCGCTGGTTGACATGCAAGCCCCGGGCCGGCCCGAGCTGCTGCTGGGTTCGCAGATCCGCACCCGCAGCGGCAAGGCGGTAGACGCGATCGCCCGGCTGCAGCCCTGGGTGGCCTTGCATCCGCGCGACGGCACGGCCTGGCAGCTGCTGGCCGCCGCCTACACCGCGCAAGGCCAGACCCTGCGCGCGATCCGCGCCGAGGCCGAGGCCCAGGTGGCCCGGCTGGACTATGCGGGGGCGATGGACCGCTTCCGTGCCGCGCAAGACTGGGCGCGCAAGCCGCCAGTTGGCAGCGGGCCGGTGGACGACATCGAGGCTTCGATCATCGACACCCGCGCGCGGCAAATCCAGGCACAGCTGAAACAGCAGGCCCTGGACAAGCTAGACAAATGAGTCGATGGCGATGCCGAGTGCCGAATAGATCAGCGAGCCGATCAAGGCCGCGGTGAACCCGGTCACGTGGAAGCCGGCCAGCAGGCCGGACGCCGACCAGAACATCAGCGCGTTCAGCACAAACAGGAAGAGGCCCAAGGTCAGCACCGTGACCGGCAGGGTCAACACCACCAACACCGGCCGCAGCACGGTATTGAGCAGGCCGATCACCAGCGCTGCGATCAGCGCCGTGGTGAAGTTCTGCACTTGCACTCCGCTGTACAGATGGGCCACCAGAAGCAGGGCGGCCGCGCTGAGCAGCCATTTGAGTAGAAGTTTCATGCGGCCAAGGATACCGCTTCTGCGGGGCCGCATGGACCGCGGATCAGGCCGTGGCTTGCACTTTACGTCGTGCGCTCCAGCTGCCCGTGGCCAGCACGCCGGCAACCGCTACTGCGTACACACCCCAATGGGCGGCAGTGCTCCAGGGGGCGGCGGGGCCGAACACCGAGGCAAGTACCGGTTCGCCGACGATCATCTTGGCAGCGGTAAAGGCCAGCACGGCGGCGCCGATCTGGATGATGGCCGGGAAGCGCTCGACCAGCTTCAGCACCACGGTGCTGCCCAGCACCACGATGGGCACGCTGACCAACAGGCCGATCACCACCAGGTCGAAGGCGCCATGGGCGGCACCGGCCACGCCCAGCACGTTGTCCACGCCCATCAGCGCGTCGGCCACCAGAATGGTTTTCATCGCGCCCCAGAAGGTGCTGACTACCGGACCGTCGTGCCCGTCTTCGCTGCCCTGGTCGGCCAGCAGTTTGTAAGCAATCCACAGCAGGCCCAGACCGCCGACCAGCATCAGGCCGGGAATCTTCAGCAGCCAGACCACGCCGATGGTCATCACCGAACGCACGGCGATGGCGCCCACGGTGCCCCACATGATGGCCTTCTTCTGCAGATGCGGCGGCAGGTTGCGCGCGGCCAGGGCGATGACGATGGCGTTGTCGCCGGCCAGTACCAGGTCGATCAAAATGATCGCCAGCAGGGCAGACCACCAGGGGGCGGATAAAAATTCCATGAAAGTACTCCTAATGACTTACATTCCGCCCGGTTGGCAGGCCTTTGGCCTGCCAACCGGGCGGAATGTAAGTCGTGACTCCGTAACGTTGTGGGTAACCGCAAACGGTGAGATCGGGAGTGTGGGGCGGGCTGGCCGCTGGGAGCACTTCGACCCCAACCATTGCAGGTGGGTATCGAAGGTCTTGCTCGGCATCTGTGAGATGCCCCGCTGGCCGGAAGCCCTTGCGGGGCAACGTATTGACGACCAGTGGGTGCCCGCGATTGCGGCGGGCGGGAGCTACTCCCCTTCAAGCCCGCGATTAGAGCACAATCACCCTCCCTTTGCCAACCCTCGCGCTGATCCTTGTCCATGGCCGGAATCCACATCACTGACATCGAAGCCGCCATCAACTACTGGCGGGCCCAGAAGCCGTCGCCTGACGGCATCACCCTGTGCGCCGAATTGCGCGCCCTGGCCGAGGTGTACGCGCTGTTGGTTTACTACCACGAAGACGAGGCCGACGAGGCCAGCATGCCGCCCAAGGCCCGCGCCGCCTGGCTGGCCTGGTACGAAACCACGCCCGACACCCCGTGCATCGCCATCTGCTCGACCTTCCAGGGCGACGCCCTGTGCAAAGGCTGCGGCCGAACCTTCGAGGAGGTCCAGCTCTGGCCCGCCATGGGACCGGTAGAAAAGCGCGCTACCTGGCGCCGCATCACCCAGGAGGGCACCTCCTGGCGCTTCAATCGCTACGCCGAACGCGCCGCCGAAGGTCGCTTGCCTGCTATTGATTAAGTAGCTGTTGGCGCAGATGAAATAAGCGCTAGCGGCCTAAAAGGTATTGAAAATAGAGCGGGAGTTACTTCCAGCGGACGCACTCTACGTCTACGCTGCCTTTTTCGCTGCTGAGGGTCAGGGCGCCCTCTTGCACCGTGGCCTGCAGTTGCATGCTGCGCTCGGCCAGCGCCGCCAGGGCCTGCGATGCCTCGGTGGGCACGCGCCAGACCTGCAGGTTTTGCGGGCGCGACAGTTTGGATTCCATGCTGCGCCACCAGATGTCGGCCGAGGAGCTGAACGGGTACAGCAGCACCTGGTCGGCCTTGCCGCAGGCTTTGATCAGCGGTTTGTCTTCGGGCTGGCCGACCTCGACCCAGAGCTTGGTCTGGCCGGTGAAATCGCGCAGGCTCAGATCCGGGTCGTCCGGGTTGCTGAGTCCCGCGCCAAACGCCAGCACACCGTCGCCGCCGCACACGCTTTGCAGCTTGTAGGCGTTCAGCGCCAGCGCCACCAGGCGCACCATCATGCGTTCGTCGGTTTCGCTGGGATGGCGCGCCAGGGTCAGCGCGTGGTCGGCATAGTAGCCGTGGTCAATGTCTGCAATTTGCAGGTTGGCCTTAAAGATCGTGGATTTGAGGGCCATGCAAATTACTATTGTTTTTATAGCTGCTAGCGTAGGTACTACCTGCGCTAGAGGCCTATTTTTTAAAAATTACGCTCGGCGTGCCAGCTCGGCTGCGATGCCGGTGTAGCTACCTGGCGTCATGGCCAGCAGGCGCTGCTTCTCGGCTTCGGGAATCTCCAGCGAGGCGATCAGGCCGTGCAGGGCTTCGGCGGTGACGGTCTTGCCGCGGGTGACTTCCTTGAGCTTTTCGTAGGCGCCCTGTACGCCGTAGCGGCGCATCACGGTCTGGATCGGCTCGGCCAGCACTTCCCACGACGCATCGAGGTCAGCGGCCAGGGCTTCTTCGTTGAGTTCCAGCTTGTTCAGCCCGGTCAGCAGCGACTGGTAGGCCAGCGCCGCATAGCCCACGGCCACGCCCATATTGCGCAGCACGGTGGAATCGGTCAGATCCCGCTGCCAGCGGCTGATAGGCAGCTTTTCGCTCAGGTGGCGCAGCAAGGCGTTGGCCAGGCCCAGATTGCCTTCGGCGTTCTCGAAGTCGATCGGGTTGACCTTGTGCGGCATGGTGCTGGAGCCGATTTCGCCGGCTTTCAGGCGCTGCTTGAAGTAGCCCAGCGAGACATAGCCCCAGACATCGCGCGACCAGTCGATCAGGATGGTGTTGGTGCGGGCGATGGCGTCGAACAGCTCGGCCATGTAGTCGTGCGGCTCGATCTGGATGCTGTAGGGCTGGAACGTCAGGCCCAGGCCCCAGGGGGCGATGCCGGCTTCGGACACCGGCTCGGGGGTCTCGATGACCTTGCGGCTGAAAGCTTCCCAGTCGAAATCGGGCCAGGCGGACAGGTGGGCGTTGTAGTTGCCGACCGCGCCGTTCATCTTGGCCATCAGCGGCACGCCGGCGATCTTCTCGCGGGCGGCGGCCAGGCGGACCAGCACGTTGGCGACTTCCTTGCCCACCGTGGTCGGGCTGGCGGTCTGGCCGTGGGTGCGGCTGAGCATGGGTACGTCGGCAAATGCCTGGGCCATTTCGCGCAGCTTGGTGATCAGAGCGTCCAGGCCGGGCAGGATCACCAGGTTGCGCGCGCCCTTGAGCTGCAACGCGTGGCTGGTGTTGTTGATGTCTTCGCTGGTGCAGGCAAAGTGCACGAACTCGGCGGCGGCCAGCAGCTCGGGCCGGGCTTCGAATTTGGACTTGATCCAGTATTCGACGGCTTTCACGTCGTGGTTGGTGGTTTTTTCGATTTCCTTGATGGCGCGGCCATCGGATTCGCTGAAGTTCTTCACCAGGTTCAGCAAATAGGTGCGCGCGCCAGGGGTCAGCGGCTTGAATTCAGCGAAACCGGCGTCGCTGAGGGCGATGAACCAGGCGACTTCGACCTGGACACGGCGTTGCATATAGCCCTGTTCGCTCATCAAAGGGCGCAGGGAGGCGAGTTTGGCGGCGTAGCGGCCGTCCAGTGGCGACAGGGCCGAGATCGTGGAAAGATTCATACCCGAATTGTAGGATGCGCGCCACCCCGGCGGCTTGGCGGGCCCGCGACAGGGGGGTGAATCGCTAGAATGGATGCATCCCCAGTCCTATCTTGCCCATGAAACTCATCGGATCTCTCACCAGCCCCTACGTACGCAAAGTGCGCGTTGTGATGGCCGAAAAAAAGCTCGACTACCAGCTGGTGCTGGAGGACGTGTGGGCGTCGGGCACCAATATTTCCGAGTCCAACCCGCTGGGCAAAGTGCCTTGCCTGGTGATGGAAGGCGGCGAAGCCGTGTTTGATTCGCGGGTCATCGTTGAGTACCTGGACACCTTGTCGCCGGTCGGCAAGCTGATTCCGGCGCAAAGCCGTGAACGTGTGGAAGTCAAAACCTGGGAAGCGCTGGCCGATGGCCTGTGCGACGCCGGCCTGCTGGCGCGCATGGAATCCGTCTGGGTGGACCGCCCCGAGGCCCAGCGCAGCCAGGCCTGGATCGACCGCCAGATGGGCAAGATCGACGCCACCCTGAAAGCCATGTCCCGCGGCCTGGCCGAGAAGCCGTTTTGCAGTGGCATCCACCTGAGCCTGTCCGATATTGCCGTGGGCTGCGCGCTGGGCTGGCTGGAGTTTCGCTTCCCGGCCGTGGACTGGCGCAGCCGCCACCCGAACCTGGGCAAACTGCAAGACAAGCTGATGCAGCGTCAGAGCTTTATCGACACAAAGCCAGTGTAGGGCGTGGGTAAGCCCTTGATCGCCACACCGCAAACCCAGCATTTCCCCGACCGTCTCCCACTGCAAGGCGGCGGTTCCATCCGTGCCTACGACTTGGCGTTTGAAACCTATGGCACGCTGAATGCCGATAAGTCGAATGCGGTACTGGTTTGCCATGCGCTGAACGCCTCGCACCATGTGGCCGGCGTGTATGCCGACCAGCCCAAATCTGCCGGCTGGTGGGACAACATGGTCGGGCCCGGCAAGCCGCTGGACACCAACCGCTTCTTCGTCATCGGCGTGAACAACCTGGGCTCGTGCTTTGGGTCCACCGGGCCTATGCACGTCCACCCTGACACAGGCCAGGTCTACGGTGCCGACTTTCCGGTGGTCACGGTGGAAGACTGGGTCAACGCCCAGGCCCGCCTGCTCGACAGCCTGGGCATACAGCAGCTCGCGGCCGTAATGGGTGGCAGCCTGGGCGGCATGCAGGCGCTGGGCTGGACGCTACAGTATCCAGAGCGCGTGCGGCATGCGGTGGTGATCGCCAGCGCGCCGAACCTGACGGCAGAGAACATCGCCTTCAACGAAGTGGCGCGCCGCGCCATCGTCACCGACCCGGACTTCCACGGCGGCCACTTCTACCAGCATGGCGTGGTGCCGCAGCGCGGCCTGCGCATCGCCCGCATGATCGGCCATATCACCTACCTCAGCGACGACGTGATGAACACCAAGTTTGGCCGCCAGCTGATTGGTGACAGCTACCGCTACACCACGCAGGACGCCGAGTTCCAGATCGAAAGCTATCTGCGCTACCAGGGCGACAAGTTCAGCGACTACTTCGATGCCAACACTTATCTGCTGATCACCCGCGCGCTCGACTACTTTGACCCGGCCCGGCATTTCGACGGCAAGCTGACCGCGGCCTTTGCCAAGGTGCAGGCGCAGTTTCTGCTGGTCAGCTTTACCACCGACTGGCGCTTCTCGCCGCAGCGCAGCCGCGAGATGGTCAAGGCTTTGTTGGACAACCGGCGCACCGTCAGCTATGCCGAGATCGACGCGCCGCACGGCCACGATGCGTTTTTGCTGGACGACGCCCGCTACATGGCGACGGTACGCGCCTACTTCGACCGTATCGCCCAAGAGGTGGCAGCATGAGCGCCCAAGCCACGATGGAATCGATTGCCCGCCTGGTGCCCAAAGGCTCGCGCGTGCTGGACCTGGGCTGCGGCGACGGCGCTTTGCTCGCGCATCTGCAGGCCACGCGCGGTTGTTCGGGCTACGGCATTGAAATCGACGACGCCAAGTTGCTGAAATGCGTGCAGCGCGGCGTGAATGTGATCCAGCTGAACCTGGACGAAGGCCTGGCGATGTTCGACGACGCCTCGTTCGACGTGGTGCTGCAGATCGACACCTTGCAGCATCTGCGCAATGCCGAAACCATGCTGCGCGAAACCGCCCGCGTGGGACGCACGGGCGTGCTGGCCTTCCCCAACTTCGCGCACTGGCCGAACCGCATGAGCATTCTGCGCGGCCGCATGCCGGTGACCAAGCGCCTGCCCTACCAGTGGTACGACACGCCGAATATCCGCGTCGGCACCTTCAAGGACTTCGAGGTGCTGGCCGAGAAGAACGACCTGCGTATCCTGGATGCGTTTGGTTTGCAGGAAGGCCGCGAAGTGCGCGTCTGGCCGAACGCGCTGGCCGGCACCGCAGTCTTCAAGTTCCAGCGGAGCTGATCTCTGCCAGCTGCTGCAAGCGGCTTGCCAGCAGGCTGAGGGCCTCGCGCAAGGCCGGCGGCTGGCGCACTGCGAAGTCAAACGGCAGGCGCGCCAGTTCGCGTGCAAACCAGTGCACGTCGTCGGCTTGGCTGTGCAACACCACGCCGCCGTCCACCGGGTGCAGCAGGCCTATGCTGTCGAACAGTGCGGCACGCGCCGTCTCCATATCCGTGTGCAGCAAGACCTCGATCTGGATCGCCCGTGGAATGCTGGCGACCCCCAAGGCCAGGTGGCGCACGGCATCAAAGTCGGCCGGCGGCACGAACTGGTGATCGTTCGGCTGCACCGCCTGTACCCGGTCCAGTCGGAACGAGCGCAGCCCCTGGCGCAGATGGCAATGGCCGACCACGTACCAGCGCCGGCCCCGGTAGGCCAGGCCGTAGGGGTCGAAGTCCCGCTCGCTCACCACGTCCTGCGCCGAGCAGTAGTGCAGATGCACTTGCTGCTGCTGGTAGGCGGCCAGGCTGAGCGCGATCAGCGCCTGGTTGTCCTTGGCCGGTTCTGCAGGCCGATGCTCCAGCACCACGGTTTCGCCCAGCGCCCGCACCCGCTGCTTCAGCGGGGCCGGCATCACCCGCTCCAGCTTGGCCTGGGCACTTTCGACGGCGGCCGTGGCAGCCGCCAGACCCAGGCCGCGCGCCGCCACCAGTCCTAGCGAGATGGCCAGGGCCTCATCGTCGGTAAACACCATGGGCGGCAGCTTGAAGCCGGGCATCAGGCTGTAGCAGCCGTAGCGGCCACGCTCGGCCAGCACCGGAATGCCCAGGTCTTCCAGCTTGCGGATGTAGCGCCGTAGCGTCCGCCCATCTACTTCCAGGCGCTGCGCCAGATCCGGGCCACTCAGGTGGCCGTGGGCTTGCAGCAGCTCCAGCACGGTCAGCACACGGGTGGTGGGGGAATACATGCTCGTAAGTTTAGGCAGGTATCAGGGCCAATATCGCCCTGATAGGGTTTTAAGCTGAGGTTTTCAATCCACAGAAGCTCTACGCGATGACCCACTACACCCACCTTTGGCTCTTTTTCGTGATGGTGCTCGGCATCATTGTTTTGCCCGGTATGGACATGGCGTTCGTGCTGTCCAACGCCTTGGTCGGTGGGCGCAAGTCCGGCCTGTATGCCGTAGCTGGAATGGTGGCCGGGGGCATCTGCCATGTTGTGGCCGGGGTGCTGGGACTCGGCTTGGTGCTGCGCTGGGTGCCGGGCCTGCTGAATGCCTTGCTGCTGCTGGGCGCGGTGTACATCGCCTGGATCGGCGTGTCGGTGCTGCGCAGCCAGTCGGCGATAGGGCCGCTGCCAGCGGTCGGCACGCCGCCGCCCGGGGTCATCTTCCGCCGGGCCATGCTGACCTGTTTGATGAACCCCAAGGCCTATTTGTTCATGCTGGCGATCTTTCCGCAGTTTCTGCGCGTGGAATATGGGGCGGTGTGGGTCCAGGCTGTCGTGCTGGGGCTGATCATCGCGTTGACGCAGACCGTGGTCTACGGTTTCTGGGCTGTGGCGGCTGGGGGCTCGCGCGCCTGGCTGGCGGCCCGGCCCCAGGCCTCCATAGCCATGGGGCGGCTGGTGGGCGGCGTGCTGGTGCTGGGGGCGGTATGGACGGCGGTGCAGGGCTGGAATGCCGTCTAACCGGCGCTGAAAAGCTCTAAAGTCCCCGGCGTTTTACACTCTAGGGTTGGCATGCGTGTGATGTCGCAGCCACGGCTTGCTTGATTCCGGCCCAATTTCCTCTTGAGAACGCCCTGATGACTACTGTCCATACCTCTTCCATCCACAGCCTGCCCCTGCTGGCGCGCGGCAAGGTGCGCGATAACTACGCCGTGGGCGATGACCGCATTCTGATGGTGGCCAGCGACCGCCTGAGCGCCTTCGACGTGATCCTGGGCGAGCCCATCCCCGGCAAGGGTATTTTGCTGACGCAAATGGCCTTGTTCTGGTTCGGCAAGCTGGGCCATATCTGCCCTAACCACCTGACCGGCGAAGCGCCCGAGAGCGCGGTTCTACCGGATGAAGTGCCCCAGGTGCAAGGTCGCTCCATGCTGGTCAAGCGCCTGAAGCCCATCCCGGTGGAAGCCGTGGTGCGCGGCTACCTGGCCGGCAGCGGCTGGAAGGAATACCAGGAAAGCCGTTCGGTCTGCGGCGTGCCGCTGCCCGAGGGTTTGACCAATGCCTCCAAGCTGCCTGCGCCGATCTACACCCCGGCGGCCAAGGCGGCAGTCGGCGACCACGACGAAAACATCACCTTCGAGAAAACCGTGGAAATGATCGGCGCCGACCTGGCCGGCCGCATCCGCGACATCAGCATCCAGATCTACTCCGAAGCCGCCGCCATTGCGCTGACCAAGGGCGTGATCATTGCCGACACCAAGTTCGAGTTCGGCCTGGACACCGACGGCACGCTGGTGCTGATGGACGAGGTGCTGACCCCCGACTCCTCGCGCTTCTGGCCGGTCGAAGGCTATTTGGAGGGCACGAACCCGCCCAGCTACGACAAGCAATTCGTGCGCGACTGGCTGGAGCAGGTGCAGATCGACGGCAAGCCCTGGAACAAGACCCCGCCCGCACCCCGCGTGCCGCAGGAGGTGATCGCCAAGACCGCCGCCAAGTACCAGGAAGCGCTGCAACGCCTCACGGCCTAGGCCATGGCCAGCTCTCTGGTGGCGCGCAGCCTGGCGCACATCTGGCACCCCTGTACCCAGATGCAGCGCGCGGCCCAGGTGCCGCCGCTGCCCATGGTGCGCGGCCAGGGTGTCTGGCTGTTTGACGAAGACGGAAATCGCTACTTTGACGCCATCAGTTCCTGGTGGGTGAACCTGTTCGGCCATGCCGACGCGCGCATCAACGCCGCCATCAAGGACCAGCTGGACACCTTGCCGCATGTGATGCTCGCAGGCTGCACCCATGCGCCGGCGGTGGAGCTGGCCGAGCGGCTGTCGGCCCTTACGCAAGGCGTACTCGGCCACTGCTTCTTCGCCAGTGATGGCGCGTCTGCAGTGGAAATCGCGCTGAAGATGGCTTTCCACCACTGGCGTAACCGGGGGCTGGCCGACAAGCGCGAATTCGTCTGTCTGCGCCAGGGCTACCACGGCGAAACCCTGGGCGCGCTGGCCGTCACCGATGTGCAGATCTTCCGCGATGCCTACGACCCGCTGCTGTTGCGTTCGCACCAGGTGATGTCGCCCGACGCGCGCCAGGCCTTGTCCGGCGAATCGGCGGCCGACGTGGCGCTACGCGCCGCGGCCGAGTTGCAGTCCTTGCTCGAAGCGCGCCATGGCCAGATCGCCGCCCTCATTCTCGAGCCACTGGTGCAGGGCGCCGCCGGTATGGCCATGTACGACCCCGTCTATCTGCGTGCCGTGCGGGCACTGTGCGACCAGTACCAGGTGCTGCTGATCGCCGACGAGATCGCCGTCGGCTGCGGCCGTAGCGGCACCTTCTTTGCGGTGGAGCAGGCTGGCATCTGGCCCGATCTTCTGTGCCTGTCCAAAGGCATCAGCGGCGGCTACCTGCCGCTGTCCCTGGTGCTGTCGCGCGACAGCGTCTATGAGGCTTTTCTGGACGACGACGTGGCGCGCGGCTTTTTGCATTCGCATTCCTACACCGGCAACGCGCTGGCCTGCCGCGCCGCGCTGGCGGTGCTGGACCGGTTTGCCGAAGACGATGTGCTGAACCACAACCGCCAGCAAGCGACCATCCTCAGTGCCGGGTTGGTGCCCTTGCAGGCCGACCCGCGCGTCGAGAATTTCCGCCACATCGGCATGATCTGGGCATTCGACGTGAAAGAGCCGCTGGCTGGTGCGCGCTTTGCCGAGCGCTTTCACCTGGCCGGCCGGGCCCGCGAGCTGCTGATTCGCCCGATCGGCCGCACTGTGTATCTGCTGCCGCCGTATTTGCTGGACGCAGAGCTGTCGCCTTGGCTGGCCCAGCAGGTGATGGCCACGCTGGACGACGTACTGAACCAAACCCCCACCGATGCTGATCGAGCACCTGAACCGCCAACTGCGTGAGCGTGCCGAGCAGGCGCTGACCCGCAGCCGCCGCACGGCCGAGTCGCCGTGTGCGCCCCAGCAGCGCGTGGCGCGCGATGGCCAGCCGGCGCGCGAGATGCTGGCCTTCTGCAGCAACGACTACCTGGGCCTGGCCAACCACCCGGCCTTGATCGCTGCGCTGGCCGAGGGCGCACAGCGCTTCGGTGCGGGCAGCGGCGCCTCGCATCTGGTCAGCGGCCACTCCAGCGCGCACGCCAGGCTGGAAGCCGAACTGGCGGCCTGGATGGCGCCGAATATTCCTAACGCCCGGGCTTTGTACTTCTGCACCGGCTATATGGCAAACATGGCTCTGGCGCCCGCACTTGCTGCGCAGGGTGCTACGATTTTTGCAGATAAGCTGAACCACGCCTCATTGGTCGACGGTGCGCTGTTGTCCAAGGCTACGCTGCAGCGATACGCCCACCGCAACCTGGTGGTGTTGGAGCGCCAGCTCAGCGCCTGCGACAGTGCGATCAAGCTGATCGTCACCGACGCTGTGTTCAGCATGGACGGCGACCTGGCCGATTTGCCGGTGATGCTGGCGCTGGCCGAAAAATACGACGCCTGGCTGGTGGTCGACGACGCGCATGGCGTTGGCGTGCTGGGGCCGCAAGGCCGTGGCAGCCTCGCGCATTTCGGTCTGTGCAGCGAGCGGTTGATCTACATGGGCACGCTGGGCAAGGCCGCCGGCGTGGCCGGAGCCTTCATCGCCGCGCACCCGACCATCGTGGAGTGGCTGGTGCAGACCGCGCGGCCCTACATCTACACGACGGCTGCGCCGCCCGCCATCGCCCACGCCGTCAGCGCCAGCCTGCTGGTGCTGGCCTCTGACGATGGCGCACAGCGCCGCGCCCATCTTGAACGCTTGGTGGGTTTGTTGCGCCGCCAGCTGACCTTGCTGATGGAGGCCCATCCTTCGCTGGGCTGGAGCCTGGCCGATTCGCACACCGCCATCCAGCCGCTGATCGTCGGCGACAACGCTGCCGCACTGGCCTTGTCGGCGGCGCTGGAGCGGCAAGGCCTGTGGGTGCCGGCGATCCGCCCGCCGACGGTGCCGGTAGGCACTGCACGGCTGCGCATAACCCTCAGCGCTTCGCACACGGTTCACGACGTTCTGCGCCTGGTCAATGGGCTGGCGCTGGCGGCCCAGGATCTGCATGTCTGAAATTTTTATTACGGGTACCGACACCGAAATCGGCAAGACCCGCATCAGCGCGGCGCTGCTGCATTGGTGCGCGCAACAGGGTTGGCGCAGCGCCGGCTTCAAGCCGGTGGCGGCGGGGCTGGAGGCCGATGGCAGCAACGAAGACGTGCAGGCGCTGCGCGCAGCCGGTTCGCTGGCGCTGAGCAGCGCCGAGGTCGGCCCGCTGCAGTTCCAGGCCGCCTGTGCGCCGCATATCGCCGCCGCGCTGGAAGGCCGGGCCATCGACCTGCCGACTCTGGTGCAACAGGCCCGCGCATTGGCTGCCCGTGCCGACGTGCTGGTGGTCGAAGGCGTGGGCGGCTTCTGCGTGCCGCTAGGCCCCGATGCCGACACCGCCGACTTGGCACTGTCGCTGGGCTATCCGGTAGTTTTGGTGGTCGGCCTGCGCCTGGGCTGCATCAGCCACGCCCTGCTGACGGCCGAGGCGATCCGCGCCCGTGGCCTGCGGCTGGCCGGCTGGGTGGCGAATACGGTCGATCCGCAAATGGCCCATTTGCAGGCCAATCTGGACACGCTGTGCCACGAATTCACGCGCCGGCACCAGGCGCCGTGCCTAGGCGTAGTGCCGCGCCTGGCCGAGCCGACGCCGGCTGCCGTCGCCGCGCACCTGGATGTCGCCGCCTTGCACAGATTGTTTTCCGCATGACCCCGATTGCGCCTTTTGTCGACGCCGCCTTTCTGGCCAATCCCTATCCGGCCTACCAAGCGCTGCGCGAGGCCGGGCCCATCCACTGGAGCACCGAATTCTTCGGCGGCGCCTGGCTGCTGACGCGCCATGCCGATGTTGAGCAGGTGCTGCGCGACCCGCGTTTCTCGGCGCAGCGCACCGGTGGCTGGGTGAACGACCGCGAGCAAGAAAAAGGCGAGTTGGCCGGCTTCCAGCAGCTGTTCGCCCGCGCCATGCTGTTCCTCGATGCGCCCGACCATGGCCGCATCCGCAAGGTGCTGAATGCCGGCTTCAAACCCGAAGCGATCCAGGCGCTGCTGCCGCACATTGAGCAGACCGTTAGCGAGCTGCTGGACGCGGTCGACGGCCAGCCCAGCTTCGACTTCATGCAGGCCGTAGCGCGCCCGCTGCCGGTGCGCGTCATCGCCAAGATGATGGGCATAGACCCCGATGCGAACGCCGATTTCGTCGCATGGTCGGACGACCTGGCGGTCTTCATCGGCGCGCCGCTGGCGACCCACGCGCAGGCGCGCCGCGCCCAGGCCAGTCTGCTGGCCATGGGCCGCTATTTCGAAACCCTGGTGGCGCAGCGCCGCCAGAATCCCGGTGACGACCTTGTCAGCCGCTTGTTGCAGGCCGAAGACGCGGGCGACATCCACAGCCACGCCGAGCTGCTGGCCCAGTGCGCGATGCTGCTGTTCGCCGGCCATGAGACCACGCGCAATCTGCTGGGCAACGGCCTGTATGCCTTGCTGAGTAACTCCGATCAATGGCAGCGCCTGCAACAAGACCCCGGCTTGCTGCCGGGCGCGGTGCGCGAGCTGCTGCGCTTCGACAGTCCGGTGCAGTACACCGGCCGCCGCGTCGCCGCGGATATGGAATTGCACGGCCAACGGCTGCGCCGGGGCGATCTGGTGGTGCCGCTGATCGGCGCAGCGAACCGCGACCCGGCACGGCATCCCGAGCCGGACCGGCTGGATGTGGCCGGGCGTGATGGTGGTTCGGTGTCCTTCGGCTCGGGCGCGCACGTCTGCATTGGTGCCATGCTGACGCGGGTGGAGGCGGAGATCACTTTCAGGCTGCTGTTGCAGCGGTTTCCCGATTTGCGCTTGGGTGAAGCTGCAGTGCAGTGGGTGGCGAATCCGGCTTATCGGGGCGTAGTGGCGTTGCCGGTGAATGTGGGTAGCTCTTGAACGCTGGCGAGAGATCTTGCCTCTAGCCGGAAATCTGCTCACTTGCCGAACATGCGGTCGCAGGCGTTCGTCAGGTGCTGGCGCATGGCCAGTTCAGCCGCCCCACTGTCGTGGCGCTGCAGCGCATGCAGGACGGCCTCGTGTTCCGCCTGCACCGTCTTCTGGCGGTCCCTGCTCTTGAGCAGTGAGAGATTGCGCATCATGTTCATGCTGAACAGCAACTGCTCCTGCATGGATGCAATGGCCGAGACGAAGAACTGGTTTTTTGAGGCCCTGGCCACGGCGAGGTGGAACTCGAAGTCCTCATTCGCCCCCAGCGCCTGCTCGGCCACCACGGTGTTGAGTTGGGCGTAGGCGCGCTCGATCTCCGCCAGGCTGGCGTCGTCGACTTGTTTGGCCGCCAACGCGGCCGCACCCGACTCCACAACAATGCGGAAGTCAAAGCAGCGCCGCAGGTCGGAGATGGATTCGAGCGGTGCAAAACGAGGGATGTTCGGGTCGGGAAGCCGGGTGACAAAGGTGCCCGAACCCTGGCGGCTGGTGATGATGCCATCGGCCCGCAAACGCGACAGGGCTTCGCGGATGGTGGGGCGTGACGCGGTAAAACGTTCGGTCAGCGCTTGCTCGGTGGGTAGCCGGTTGTGCCGGCTGGTGGTGGGCCGCGTCAAGCGACTTTCGTCCAATGCCTGGTCGGCAGAGGGCTGGCCTCCTTCAGTCAACTCGCCGCGCATGATGCTGCCCAGAATTTCGCGGTAAACGCGGTCCACGAGGCTGGTAGTCGGGCGGTCAGTCATGGCGTGAGTAGGCTGGTTAGAGTTTTCAAAGCCGTTGGTCGGCGGCCAAAAGAGTGGCCGCGACGGTCTTGATCTCGGCCATCCGGTCTGCGGGCGAGGCGCTGAGTAGCGGCAGGTGCGCACCCATGTCGGCTACTCCGCTGAGTGTGACGGCATCGTGTAGCACGCGGATCAGCGAGATCGAGTCACGCAGGGTTTCCAGAGGCATGAAGGCGTCGTACAAAGTCTGCGTGCGTGCTGTGTCGGCATGTTTGAGCGCCTGCAGCAAGGCCATACAGGCCTTGGGCGCAATACAGCCCGAACCGGTGGTGAAGGAGGCCAGGCCAAACTGGCTCACATGCGCCGGCGCAGGCCGTTCTCCCATGCCACTGACGATGCGGGCGGGCGTAATGCGATCTACCAATGCCCGGAGGTAGGGGTCGTTGACGGGGTCGTCGCGCACGATGGCGTACTTGACGGCCAGAATCCGCCCGCTGTCCACCAGCCGGCCCAAGGTGGCCACGTCCAGGTACTGCTCACTCTTGATGTAGAGCGTGACCGGGATGCCAGCGGTGTCCACAAAACGCGAGATTCCATCGGCCACACCTTCGGGCGTGGTGAAGCCCTGCATGGGCAGAACCATGGCTGTGCGGTAGCGGCTGCCACGCAGCAGTTGCGCCTGGTCCATCATTTTTCCGAAGTCCGGGCCAATGGCCGGGATCACCCGCGTGGTGTCGGACGCGCTGTCGGCCAGTTGCTCCAGCAGCAAGGCGTAGTCAGCCATCGAGGTGTGGTAGAGGTTGGCGTTGCCACCGTAGAGCAGAGTGCGGATGCCACCGGCTTCGATGTGGCGGATGAGCTGGCGGTTTTGCGCCTCGTCAATCGACAAGTCGGCGCGCCGGGCCAGCGGTGGCACGGCCAGAACGGAGGTGGAAAACTCGTCAACATGCAAGGGTGCGATGTTCATGGATACCTCGGGATGGTGGTGGTTCCAGGACGGATAAGCGTCCCATGGGGATGATCAAAAGTGCTTTAGATTGTATGGAATCTTCAGAATTTGTCAGGCAAATTTGTTGTTGTTGATTTCTACTGGTGGCTTTGTCTTCACATTTCCCCGAGTAAAGCAGGATTGACAAGCAAAAATTCGTCTGACAAAGTGGTGTCGGTCGGGGTTCGAACACTTATTCGGAGACAAGCCATGAAAGAAGAGACAAGAACAAGCTTGGGTGGTATGCGTGCAGGCCGACGCACCGTGCTCAAGGGCTTCGCTGGCGCCGCGGCCCTGGCGGGCATGGGGCAGTCAGCGCTTGCCCAGCAAGCCAAGGAAGCCCCCGCACTGGCCAAGCTGGTGGCGGACGGCAAATTGCCTGCGCTGGCCCAGCGTCTGCCCGCGACACCGCTGGTCATTCAGGCGGAGAAAGTGGGCGTTTACGGCGGCGCCCTGCGCAGGGGGTTGCGCGGCAGTGCCGACCACAATGGCATTTTGCGGCTGGTAGGCAACCAGGGGCTGGTGCGCTGGAACCTGGCGTTTACCGAAGTCTTGCCCAACGTGGCCGAAAAATGGGAGGTCAATGCCACCTCCACCGAGTTTATTTTCTATTTGCGCAAGGGCATGAAGTGGTCGGACGGCAAGCCCTTCACGGCCGACGATGTCGTTTTTTCGATTGAAGATTGCGCCAAAAACACCGATTTGTTCAAGACGCCTCCGGGCACGCTGGTGATTTCCGGCAAGCCCGTCGTGGCCAGCAAAATCGATGAGACCACGGTGAAGTTCACCTTCCCCGCCTCTTACGCCATGTTTTTGGAGCAACTGGCCACGCCACTGGGCCAATACCCCACGCTGTACGCCAAACATTACGCCAGCCAGTTCCATCCCAAGTACAACAGCAACGTGGCGGCACAAGCCAAAGCGGCCAACCTGTCGGACTGGACGGCCCTGTTCCGCAGCAAATGTGGCGACATCGAAATCCCTGCACGCTGGGGCAATGTGGACAAACCCACGCTGGACCCCTGGGTGGTGACCGAAGCCTATACCGGCGGTGTGACGCGCGTGGTGATGGACCGCAACGCCTACTTCTGGCAGGTGGACCAAAGCGGCCAGCAACTGCCCTACATCGACAAGCTCAGTTTCAGCATTGCGCAAGATGTGGAGTCGCTGATGCTAGACGCCCTGTCGGGCAAGCTGGACATCCAGGAACGCCATATCGACTCGCTGCAGAACAAGCCCACGCTGTCGCAAAACCAGCAAAAAGGCGGCTACCGTCTGGTGGAGTTGGAGGCAACCAGCGCCCAGCAGGTGCAGATCTACCTGAACCTGACGCACAAAGACCCGAAGATGCGCGAGATGTTCGGCAACAAGCAGTTCCGCCAGGCGCTGTCGCTGGGTATCAACCGCAAGGAAATCATTGATTTGGTGTACCTCGGCCAGTCTGAGCCCTACCAGACCGGTCCTCGCCCCGGCCACCCCTGGTACAACGAAAAGCTGTCCCGCCAGTTCACCAACTTTGACCCCAAACAGGCCAACGAAATTCTGGACAAAATTGGCTATGCCAAGCGTGACGCGCAGAAGTTCCGCCTGCGCCCGGATGGCCAGCGGGTTTTCTTCTCGATTGACGTGATCCCCACACTCTACCCAGACGCCGTGGACACGCTGGAGCTGGTGAAGCGGCACTGGGCCGACATCGGTGTCGACATGAAGGTCAATACCATCGAGCGCGCCTTGTTCTATACGCGTGGCGACAACAATGACCATGACGGAGCCACTTGGCCCGGCCCGGGTGGACTGGACCCGATGCTGGACCCCCGTGATTATTTTGCCCAGCACCCGCAGGGCTCGCGTTATGCAATCCCCTGGACCATCTGGTTTGCCTCCAATGGCAAAGACGGCCAGGAGCCGCCAGAAAGCCAGAAGCAGCGCAAGAAGCTGTTTGACGAAGCGCTGGCCACCGCCGACCTGAAGAAACGCGGCGAGGCCATGAAAAAGGTGTTCGACCTGTGTGCGGATGCCTATGAAACTATTGGTGTTTGCCTTGCGGTCAACACCTTCGGCATCGTCAAGAACAATCTGCAAAACGTGCCCAAGAAGTATCCCAATTCGTGGACCTGGCCCAACCCTGGACCTGCGCTGCCACAGCAGTTCTTCTTCACCCGGACTTGACCCGGCACACCGCGTTTGCAGCCCACACCCAGGACGTGTACAGGCCGCGAACCGGCTGGTGGTTGACGCCACCGGCAGGTTTGTGCGCCGCTTTCAAGGGATACCGATATGTTCGTTTTTATCGTCAAGCGGATGCTGTGGATGCTGCCATTTCTGCTGGCCATCAGCTTTCTGTCGTTCGTGTTGATCCAGCTGCCGCCCGGCGACTACGTCACGACCTACATCGCCACGCTGGCGGCCTCCAACGAGGTGGTGGACCAGGCCACGGCAGCAGATCTTCGCAACCGGTTTGGCCTGGACCAGCCCATGATCGTCCAGTACTGGAAGTGGATTTCCAACATCGTTTTACACGGTGACTTTGGTCTGAGTTTCGAGTGGCAACAGCCGGTAGGTGACCTGATCTGGGAGCGCATGGCCTTGACGTTGTTGCTCACCTTCTCGACGCTGCTGGTGACCTGGGGCATTGCCTTGCCCATCGGCGTGTTCTCTGCGGTAAAGAAGTATTCGATTGGCGACTATGTGGTGACCTTTCTCTCGTTTCTTGGCCTGGCCGTGCCCAGCTTTCTGCTGGCTCTGGTGCTGATGTATGTCGCAGCGGTCGAATTCGGGCAGAACGTGGGGGGCTTGTTTTCAGACCAGTACCTCACCGCCCCCTGGAGCATGGCCAAGGTGGTGGATCTGATGCAGCATCTGTGGATCCCGGTGATCATCCTGGCCGTGTCGGGGACGGCTAGCCTGATCCGGGTGATGCGCGCCAATATGCTCGACGAGCTGAACCGACCCTATGTGACCACGGCCCGCGCCAAGGGGCTGTCGGAGTTCACGCTGCTGGTCAAGTACCCGATGCGCATGGCGCTCAACCCCTTCATCTCCACCATCGCCTGGCTGCTGCCCAACCTGGTTTCGGGTTCCATCATCGTGGCCATCGTGCTGAGCCTGCCCACGGCCGGCCCCCTGCTGCTGCAATCGCTGATGAGCCAGGACATGTACCTGGCGGGTGCTTTCATCCTGCTGATCTGCGTGCTGACCGTTACGGGCTCGTTGATCAGTGACATTCTGCTGGCGCTGGTTGACCCGCGCATCCGTCTTGAGTAACGCATCTTGAACACCCCTGCTGCATCCTCTCCCGCCATCGACGGCATAGTTGAACAGACGGCCAGCCGGCTTGCCGTTGCGTCACAGTGGCAACTGGTTTGGTGGGCCTTCAAGCGCCACCGGCTGGCCATGGTGGGCTTGTTTGTCACTATTGCGCTGTACGTGATTGCCGTGGTGCCCGGCTTCTTTGCGGTCAACGACCCATCGCAACAGAACCGGCGTGCCGTGTTCTATCCGCCGCAGACCGTGCACTTCATCGATACCGGTGCGGATGGCTGGTCGATCCATCCCTACATCCATCCTTACGTGCTCAAGCGTGACCCGGTCACGCTGGCATCGGTGTACCAGGAGGACAAGGAGCGCAAGGTGCCCCTGCGCATGTTTGGTGAGGGTTACGAGTATTCGGTGTTCGGCCTGTTCAGCTCGCGCATCCATCTGTTTGCCACGCAGGATGCAGACCAACCGCTGTTCTTGTTTGGCGCCGACCGGTTGGGGCGCTGTGTGTTCAGCCGCATCATGGTGGGGACCCAGATTTCACTGTCCGTCGGTTTGCTGGGCGTGATCCTGTCCCTCACGCTGGGGATCATTTTGGGCGGTATTTCCGGCTATTACGGGGGGCGTATCGACTTTGCGATCCAGCGCGTCATTGAGTTGGTGCTGTCTCTGCCCACCATCCCGATCTGGTTGGCGCTGGCGGCGGCCTTGCCGCAGGATTGGCCCGCCACGCTGAACTACATGATGATCACCCTGATCTTGTCGCTGACCGGGTGGGCGCAACTGGCCCGCGTGGTCCGTGGACGCTTCCTGAGCTTGCGCACCGAAGAATTTGTGACCGCGGCACGGCTGGACGGTGCGTCTGAAGGCCGCATCATCTTCCGCCATATGCTGCCCAGCTTTTCGAGCCACATCATTGCCTCGGTGAGCCTGGCCATTCCGGCCATGATCCTGGCCGAAACCTCGCTCAGCTTTCTGGGCCTGGGCTTGCAGCCGCCCACCATCTCCTGGGGCGTGCTGTTGCGTGAAGCCCAGAACATCCGCTCCATCGCCACAGCGCCCTGGCTGTTTGCACCCGGTGCTGCCGTGGTGTTGGCCGTGATTGCCCTCAACTTCCTGGGGGACGGTTTGCGTGACGCCTCCGACCCCTACAACAAATGACCATGACCCCAGGAACTCCCACCCCAAGCGCGACCGCCGTGTCGCCCATCCTGCTGCAGGTCAGCAACCTGAGTACGCACTTTGCCGTGCGCAACGGCAGCATCAAGGCCGTGGACGGCATCTCGTTCAATGTGGAGCGCGGTCGCACGCTGTGTGTGGTGGGCGAAAGCGGCAGTGGCAAAAGCGTCACCGCCCGCTCCATCCTGCAGATCGTGGACGAGCCTGGGCGCATTGCGGGCGGCTCCATGGTGCTGAACCGGGCCGACGGTTCCAGCGTAGACCTGGCCAAACTCCATCCACGTGGCAAGGAGATCCGAGCCGTGCGGGGTGCCGAGATCGCCATGATTTTTCAGGAGCCCATGTCGTCGCTGTCGCCGGTACATACCGTGGGCAACCAGATCATCGAGGTGCTGCGCCTGCACATCAAGATGGGCAAGCTGGAGGCACGGGCTCGCTGCATCGAGCTGCTGGCGCAGGTGGAGATACCCAACCCCGACAAGGCCGTGGACCGCTACACCTTTGAGTTCTCGGGCGGCATGCGCCAGCGC
Organism: Rhodoferax sp. OV413; assembly: GCF_900104385.1. Taxonomy (GTDB): domain Bacteria; phylum Pseudomonadota; class Gammaproteobacteria; order Burkholderiales; family Burkholderiaceae_C; genus Rhodoferax_B. The sequence goes on from NZ_FNJA01000002.1 coordinate 445,271, forward strand.
GTGATGATTGCCATGGCTCTGGCCTGCAATCCATCACTTTTGATAGCGGATGAGCCAACCACCGCGCTCGACGTGACCACGCAGGCCGAGATTCTGGACCTGATCAAGCGCCTGCAGAAAAGCCACGGTATGGCGGTGATGTTCATCACCCACGATATGGGCGTGGTGGCCGAGATTGCCGACCAGGTCATCGTGATGCACAACGGCAGGATCGTGGAAACCGGCCCGGTGGACCAGATCTTCCATGCGCCGCAGCACGACTACACCCGCATGCTGATCGGCTCTGTGCTCAAACTGGGGCGCAAGGCCGATATCCGGGTGCGTCGCAAGGCACCTGATCCTGCGCAGCAGCCCATTTTGGAGGTGAACGATCTGAGCATGCATTTTGGCGGCCCCAAATCGTCCACCAAGGCCGTGGACGGGGTGTCCCTGAGCCTCATGCCGGGGGAGTCGCTGGGCATTGTGGGCGAATCTGGCTCCGGTAAAACCACCATGGGCCGCTGCCTGCTGCGGGTCTACGACCCTACGGCCGGAGCCATCAACTACCGCCAGCCCGACGGCACCGTGATCGATCTGGTGACAGCAGACAAACATATGCTCAAGCAGTGCCGGCGTGAGATGCGGATGATTTTTCAGGACCCGGTGAGCTCCCTCAACCCGCGCATGACGGTCGCACAAATTGTGGGTGAACCATTGCTGGTCAATGGCTTGGCCAGCGGCAAGGAGCTGGATGAGCGCGTGGCCGACCTGCTGCAGAGCGTGGGGCTGGAGCCGGCCTGGCGCGAGCGTTATCCCCATGCCTTCTCGGGCGGCCAGCGCCAGCGCATCGGCATTGCGCGCGCCATTGCACTTAACCCGCGCATCATCGTGGCCGACGAGGCTACCGCGGCGCTGGACGTGTCCTTGCGTTCCCAGATGCTGGATCTGCTGCTGAACCTGCAGGACAAGCTGGGCCTGTCCTTCATTTTCATCAGCCACGACATCGCGGTGATCCGCTACTTCTGCGACCGGGTTGCCGTGATGTACCGGGGCAAGGTGGTGGAAACCGGCCCAACCGAGCAGGTGTGCGATGCACCAACCCATGCCTACACGCAAGCCCTGCTATCCGCCATACCGAAGCCGGACCCGCGTGCGCGCAGCATGCACATGCGGTTTCGCTATACAGGAGCCTAGTGCCGCGCGGGTGCCCTTTTTCATTACGGAGATACAGCATGAAAATTGACAGACTGCGCGTGTTCATGTCGCGCGACAAAAACCGGCCTCGTGTGATTCTGGCGATGGACACCGACGAGGGCATTACCGGCTGGGGCGAGTGCTACAACCACGGGCCAGACAAGGCGCTGTTTCCGCTGTTTGACTACCTGGTCACCTTTCTCAAGGGCCAGGACCCGCGCCGCATCGAGTTTCTGGTGCACTATCTGATGCAGCAGACACGCTTTCCACCCGGCGCATTGGGCTTGGCAGCGATCGCGGCGATTGACCACTGCCTGTGGGACATTTCGGCCAAGGCCCTCGGCGTACCTGTGTACATGCTGCTGGGCGGTCACGTGCGGGACCGGGTGCAGGTCTACGCGGGCATGTACACCGCGCCCGACGCAGCCCAGGCGCGCGACGAAATGGACGCGCTCAATGAGCAATGGGGGCTCAAGGCATTCAAGCTCAGCCCCTACCGCATTGACATGCACCGCCACCGCTGGGGCGAGGTGGTCAAGACCTCGGCAGACTACTTTCGCACGCTGCGCGAAACGGTCAAATCCGAGTATGAAATCGCCTTCGATGCGCATGCCAAGATTTTTGAACCGGCCCAGGCCATGCAGCTAGGCAACGCACTCGCACCCTACGACCCGCTGTTTTTTGAAGAGCCGATCCGGCCCGAGAACTTTGAGGCCTGGGGCGAACTCAAGCGCGGCCTGCACTGCACGCTGGCCACGGGGGAGTCGCTGTACAGCCGCTTCGAGTTCCTGCGGCTGCTGCAGGTCCGCGGCTGCGACATCATCCAGCCCGACGTGTGCGTCGTCGGAGGTCTGCTAGAGATGTGCAAGATTGCCGCGCTGGCGGAAGCCCATTTTGTGACCATTGCGCCGCACAACCCGATGGGCCCGCTGGCCACCGCCATCAATGTGCATTTCAGCGCCGCCCAGACCAACTTCCGCATTCTGGAGTACCGCCTGCCGCAGGGCGCCGGCTATGTGTACGGCACCGAAGCCACCGTCACCGCAGAAAGCCGCGATGAAGGCGCCTGGTACGTAAAAGACCCGTACCTGCCCAAGGACGGCTATCTCGAGTTGCGCCCTGATCGCCCGGGTTGGGGGGTAGAGATGAACGAGGAGCTGCTGGGCACCGAGGAATACATCCACTGGGAACGCAAGGTGCCGGTCAAGCCGGACGGTTCGACCGGGTATGCCTGAGGCCGCCCAGAACCCCGTCATCACCTTGCATGCAGGCGGCGCCTCCGCCCGCCTTGTTCCGCATGCGGGTGGGCGGGTGTCCGCCCTGCGCCTGGTCAGTGCGACGGGTGAGGCTGTGGACGTTCTCCACCCGTACCCCGAAGACTTCTTCGACCCCATAGCGTGGGCCAAAGGTGGCATCTATCCATTGATGCCGTATTCCAACCGCATTGCCAACGCACTGCTGCGTGTCCAGGGTGAAACCCATGCCCTGCGCCCGCACCCCGGTTCCATGCCCCACAGCCTGCACGGTAACGCCCACGCACAGCCCTGGCAGGCCACACAGTCGGGCCCCGAAACCGCCACGCTGACCCTGGACAGCCCGCCTGGCCCGGCCTGGCCCTGGCACTACACGGCCAGCCTGCACTTCGAACTGGCGCCTTCGCAGCTGCGTGTCGGCCTGACCCTGCGCAATGCAGACACGCGCACCATGCCCGCCGGCATGGGCCTGCACCCCTTCTTTCGGTATGACCCCGCAGCGCGGCTCAGCTACCGTGCCACCACGCTATGGCCGGTGACGCCGGACTACCTGGCCGGTACCGCGCGGCCACTGCGGCCCGATGAACAGCATGCAAGGCCACGCCATCTGCCACAGGGGGCTGTGAACGCCTACCTGGGGGGATGGGATGGAACGGCGCTGGTCGAACTGCCGCAGGGTGCGCTGCTCAGCATGCAAGCCGACCCCTTGTTTGGCCACCTGGTGGTGCACCGGCCAGACCCGCCTGTTTATCTGTGCCTGGAGCCTGTTAGCCATGTGGCAGACGGCTTCAACCTCGCGGCCCGCGGGGTCGCAGACACCGGCACACACCTGCTGGAACCTGGCGGCAGCCTGAGCGGCGAGATACGCTTCGCGACCCTGCCAAATCACCTCTGAAAGGATATTGGAATGAGCCTGTCGACCACCCGCATCGTGGCTGCCCGTGTGACCCCCATCGCGTTCCGTGACCCACCGCTGCTGAATGTGGCCGGTGTGCATGAGCCCTGGGCACTGCGCAGCATCATCGAGGTGGAAACCGCCGATGGCCGCGTGGGCTTGGGCGAAAGCTATGGCAATCTGGAAACACTGGACCACCTGGCAAAGATCGCGCCCCAGCTCGTGGGGCTGGACCCTTTTGACCTCAACGCCCTGACCCGCGTGGTCTACAGCCTGGTGGGCAACAACCCCGATACCGGCGCTACCTTCGCACCCGAAGGCGACAAGGCGCGTGCCAGCGCACTGGCGGCATTTGAGGTGCCCTTCCTCGACCTGCAGGGCCAGATTCTGGATCGTCCTTTGTACGAGGTGCTAGGGGGTGCGGTTCGACCCCACGTGGCCTACAGCGCTTATCTGTTTTACAAGTTTGCCCAGCACAAGGAAGACCCCGGCTACCCGACCGACGACTGGGGCGAGGCACTCACACCGGCGCAGCTGGTGCAGCAAGCCCGCCGCATGATCGACAGCTACGGCTTTGGCTCCATCAAGCTCAAGGCGGGCGTGTTTGCGCCCGAAGAAGAAATTGCCGGCCTGAAGGCCTTGCGTGCGGCCTTCCCGGGCTACCCGTTGCGGATCGACCCCAATGGGGGCTGGTCGGTGGAGACCACGCGCCGCATCATGCCCCTGCTGGCTGCCAAAGGCTTGCTGGAATACCTGGAAGACCCCGTCAGCACGCTGGAGGAAATGGGCGAAGTGGCCAAGTTTTCGCCCATGCCCCTGGCGACCAATATGGTGACCGTGGCCTTTGGCCACATCCCCAAAACGGTTCAGCTGAACGCCGTGCAGGTGATCTTGTCGGATCACCACTACTGGGGCGGCCTGCGGGCCACCCAGCACTTGGCAACCATCTGCCGCACTTTCGGCATCGGTATTTCCATGCACTCGAATTCGCATATGGGCATCAGCCTGGCCGCCATGACCCATGTTGGCGTCACACTGCCCAACCTCAGCTATGCCTGTGATACCCACTACCCCTGGCAGGAAGACGAAGTGATTGCAGGCGGCAAGCTGTCTATCCGCAACGGCGTGCTCGCACCACCACCAGGCCCGGGACTGGGCGTCACACTGGACCGCCAGGCGCTGGCCAGACTGCACCAGAACTACCTGGACTGCGGCATCCGCAAGCGTGACGATGCAAAAGAAATGCGCAAGCACCAACCCGACTTCAACCCCCAGTGCCCCCGGTTCTAGCCCAACCGTCCCGCATGTAGTAGCCGGCTAACACCCAGCACGTACTCCGCAGGCCAACAATGGACTCCCAACCACCCTTGAGGAGACGAATATGGCGGCGAAAAAGATACTCATGCTGTGCGGCGACTACTGCGAAGACTACGAGACCATGGTGCCGTTCCAGGCGCTGCTGGCCGTCGGCCACACCGTCCATGCGGTGTGCCCGGACAAGAAGGCCGGCGACCACATCAAGACCGCGATCCACGACTTCGAGGGCGCGCAGACCTATAGCGAAAAGCCCGGCCACAACTTCACCCTGAACGCCACCTTTGCCGGCCTGGATGTGGCCAGCTACGACGCGCTGGTGATTCCCGGCGGCCGTGGCCCCGAATACCTGCGCACCTACCCGGCGGTGGTCTCGGCGGTCAAGCATTTCTTCGAGGCCAACAAGCCAGTGGCGGCCGTGTGCCATGGCGCGCAGCTGCTGGCCGGCGCCGGTGTGCTCAAGGGCCGCACCTGCTCGGCCTACCCGGCCTGCCGCGCCGAAGTGGAGATTGCCGGCGGTACCTATGCCGAGATCGCCATCGACGCAGCCGTCACCGAAGGCAACCTGGTATCGGCCCCGGCCTGGCCTGCGCACCCGGCCTGGATTGCCCAGTTCCTGGCCCTGCTGGGCACGCGTATCAGTTTGTGACCAGGCATTGACGCTGGGTATGCAGCCTCCGATGATGCGGGGCTGCATCCAGGGAATTCACCATGTGCCAAGTCTTCATCAGCGCCGACCCCACTCTCTACGACAGCCGCGCCCGCTCGGTGCGGCTGCACGGCGTGGCGACCAGCATCAAGCTGGAAAACCTGTTCTGGCAGGTACTGGACGAGATCGCCCAGCGCGACGGCATGGGCGTGCCCCAGCTCTGCGCCAAGCTGTACGACGAACTGGTGGCCGAGCGCGGCGAGGTGGAGAACTTCGCCTCGTTCCTGCGCGTCAGCTGCGGCCGCTACCTGGCCTTGCAGCTGTCTGGCGGCATTCCGCAAGACGCCAGCATCTCCATCCGCAGCCTGAACGCCCAGCAGGTGCTGGCGACCGAAGGGCACCGCAGCCTGCTGGCGCGGGCGGCCTGAGCTGATAAGCGTTCTGCTATTGAATTAAGAGCTGTTAGCGCAGGTGTTTCCTGCGCTACAGGTCTTTTTTATCTAAAAACTACTGCACCGCCCACCCGAGGCGTTTGAGGTGGATCTTTGTCCAGCCGTCGTCGAGCCGGCCGTTCTTGATCTCGCAGGCTGCGGGTTTGCTGGTGTAGCCACCGAGCGCGTTCTTGGCGTACAGCTCCATCGACAGCACCGTGCCCTCTTTTTGCAGGTTGCGGTAGTAGGGGCTGCCGGGGTCTTTCAGCAGCGGCTTCAGGTACTCCAGGCACATATCGCCTTCAGGCTCCAGGCCGCTGCGGCCGGCGCCCATGGGTACGGGCGCGGGCAGGTCGGCCGGCGATGGGGTGATGCTGGGCGAGGGGTTTTTTTCCATCGACAGCGTGGCCGGGTCGATGGTGACGATGCGCGGTCGCGGAAAGGTCTGGATCGGCTGCGTCTGCGCGGTGTTGGGGCACACGGCCTGCTGGTAGCTGATCTTGCCGTCGGCGCCCACGCACTTCACCACCGCCAGCGCCGGGCCGGCGGCCAGGGCCAGCAGCGCGGCCAACAGGGGGAGCTTGGGGGCGGGCATGGGATGCGGGCCTAGTTCAGCACCATGCTCAGCCGGCGCCGGTAGGTGGCGATCAGCTGGGCCTGCGGGTCCTGGGCGGCGACGGAATTGCCGGACAGCTCGATGCCCCCCGCTGACTTGTTGCCGGCCTCGGCGCTGGCTTTGGGCTTGGGCGGGGTCAGCAGCTCCAGGATGGCGACGAAGACCTTGCGCGGCGCTTCATCGTTCCATTTCTTGTCGCGCATGATGATTTCCAGCAGCTCGTCCATGGACGCAGTCCACTCGCCCACGGCCATCAGCACGCGGGCTTTGCCGAAGCGGGCGTCGAAGTCGCGCTTGTTGGCGGCAATCTTGGCATCAAATTCGGCCATGGCGCCCGCGTCTTCTGCGACAGTAGCTGCGAAATTAAGAGCAGATATCCACTGCGACAAGGCCTCGAAGCGCAGCTGCGCGGGGATGTACTTGCGCGTGGGCTGCAGCGCGGCTTCGGCTTCTTCGAGGTGGCCGGCCTGGACCAGCAGGCGCACGTAGTCATAGCGGGCGTCGTCGTTGCTCGGGTCCAGCGCCAGGGCTTCGTGCAGCTTGTGCAGGGCGGCATCGGTGTCGCCGGCCTCGGCCAGGGCCAGGGCTTGCTCGGCTTCGGAGGGCTCGGCGTCCAGCGGCTCGCCGGCAGGCACGTGCTTGTCGAGGAATTCCTTGATCTTGCCCTCGGGCAGCGCGCCCTGGAAGCCGTCCACCGGCTGGCCGTTCACCACCAGGATGCAGGTGGGGATGCTGCGGATGCCAAAGGCGGCGGCCAGCTGCTGCTCTTCGTCCGAGTCGATCTTCACCAGGCGGAAGCGGCCTGCGTACTCTTCTTCGATCTTCTCCAGCAGCGGGCCAATGACCTTGCAGGGGCCGCACCACGGCGCCCAGAAATCGACCAGCACGGGCGTGGTCATGGAGGCGGCAATCACCTCGGTTTCAAAGTTTTGGACGGTGACGTTGATCATTTCTGAGGGCCTGTGGGGGCAAAAAGTAAAATTCGAGGTTAATCAGAACAAAGCCTTATGAACTCTATTCAAATTGGTGTGGTGATGGGTTCCAGCTCCGACTGGGACACCATGCAGCATGCGGTGCAGATTCTCCAACAGTTTGGCATCGCCCACGAAGCCCGCGTGGTATCTGCCCACCGCATGCCTGACGATATGTTCGCCTACGCCGAAGCCGCGGCCGGCCGCGGGCTGAAAGCCATCATCGCCGGTGCCGGTGGCGCCGCCCATCTGCCGGGCATGCTGGCGGCCAAGACCACGGTGCCGGTGCTGGGTGTGCCGGTGGCCAGCCGGCACCTGCAGGGCGTGGATTCGCTGCACAGCATTGTGCAAATGCCCAAGGGCATTCCGGTGGCCACGTTTGCCATCGGCACCGCCGGTGCGGCCAACGCCGCCTTGTTTGCCGTGGCTCTGCTGGCCAACGAGAACCCGGCTCTGCGCGCCCAGCTGGAAGCCTTCCGCGCCGCCCAGACCGAAGTGGCCCGCAATATGACCCTGCCACCCCCGGCCCCCGTGCTATGAAGCCGGCCCTGCTCCCCGGTGCGACTCTGGGCGTGATGGGTGGCGGCCAGCTGGGCCGCATGTTCGTCCACGCGGCCCAGACCATGGGCTATTTCACCGCCGTGCTGGACCCGGATGCGGCGTCGCCCGCCGGCCGCGTCAGCCACCACCACATCGCCACCGACTACCTGGACACGCAAGGCCTGGCCCAGCTGGCCGGCTTGTGCGATGCCATCACCACCGAGTTCGAGAACGTGCCGGCGCCCGCTCTGGCAGCGCTGGCCGACAGCAAGCCCGTGTCGCCCGCGGCCTCGGCCGTGGCCATCGCCCAGGACCGGGCCCAAGAGAAAGCCCATTTCGTGCGCTGCGGCGTGCCCTGCGCGCCGTATGCGGTGATCGACACGCCCGAGCAACTGGCTGCCGTGGACGAGGCCTTGCTGCCCGGCATCCTGAAGACCACCCGACTCGGCTACGACGGCAAGGGCCAGGCCCGCGTCGCCACCCGGGCCGAGCTGGCCAGCGCCTGGGCGGCGATGAAGAACGTGCCCTGCGTGCTGGAGAAAATGCTGCCGCTGGCCGCCGAATGCTCGGTGATCGTGGCGCGCGGCGCCGACGGCCAGATGGTGAACCTGCCGATCCAGCGCAATCTGCACCGCGACGGGATTCTGGCGGTGACCGAGGTTTATGCAGAAAATATGCCTCTAGCGCAGGTAGAGTCTGCGCTGGCAGCTGCGAAATCCATAGCATCTGGCCTGCAGTACGTGGGCGTGCTGTGCGTGGAATTCTTTGTGCTGCAAGACGGCAGCCTGGTAGTCAACGAGATCGCCCCGCGCCCGCACAACAGCGGCCATGCCAGCCTGGACTGCTGCGATGTGTCGCAGTTCGAGCTGCAGGTGCGCACCCTGGCCGGCCTGCCGCTGGTGCAGCCGCGCCAGCACAGCCCGGCCCTGATGCTGAACCTGCTGGGCGACCTGTGGTTTGTGCGCTCCGAGCAATCCACCACACCGCCCTGGGCCGAGGTGCTGGCACTGCCCGGTGCGCATCTGCACCTGTACGGCAAAGCCACTGCGAGCAAGGGCCGCAAGATGGGCCATCTGACGCTGACCGGCCCCACGGTCGAAGCCGTGCGCGCCACCGCCTTGCAAGCCGCAGCGCTGCTGGGTATCGACGCGTTTTGAACATGCTGCTAGACGGCCAAGACCCTGCCGCCATCCAGCAAGCCGCGCGCGCGCTGGCGGCGGGCGACTTGCTGGGCCTGCCCACCGAAACGGTGTACGGCCTGGCGGCCGATGCGTCCAGCGACACGGCCGTGGCCAAGATATTCAAAGCCAAGGGCCGGCCCAGCGACCACCCGCTGATCGTGCACATCGCGCCCGGCCCTGCGGGCGTGGCCCATTTCGCCACCCAGGTGCCAGCCTTCGCCCAGGCGCTGATGGATGCGTTCTGGCCCGGCCCGCTGACCCTGATCCTGCCGCGCCGCTCCGGCGTGGGCGCGGCGGCGGCCGGCGGCCAGGACTCCATCGGCCTGCGCTGCCCCGCCCACCCGGTGGCCCAGGCGGTGCTGCAGGCCTGTGCGACCCTGGGCGTGGCCGGGCTGGCGGCACCCAGCGCCAACCAGTTTGGCCGCGTCAGCCCGACCACGGCGGCCCATGTGCAGTCCGAGTTCGGTGCCGATCTGCTGGTGCTGGACGGCGGCCCCTGCACCATGGGGATTGAGTCCACCATCGTCGACTGTAGCCGCGGCGTGCCGGTGCTGCTGCGCCCTGGCAGCATAAGCCGCGACCAGGTCGAGCAAGCCTGCGACCAGCCGCTGCGCGACAAGGATGCGGTGGCGGCGACGCCCCGCGCCTCCGGCACGCTGGAGGCGCATTACGCGCCCACCGCCAAGCTGCGCTTGATGGGCACGGCGGCGCTGCAGACCGCGCTCGATCTGCTAGGCCAGGACCTGGACGGCAAGCCCGCGCGCATAGGCGTGTATTCGCGCACCGCGATGCGCAGCCGCTCGACCCAGGTGGTGTGCCGGCGCATGCCGGCCGACGCGGCGGCGGCGGCCCAGGAGCTGTTTGCCGCGCTGCGCGATTTCGACACCCAGGGCGTGCGCCTGATCTGGGTCGAAACCCTGCCCGACAGCCCCGAATGGGAGGGCGTGCGCGACCGTTTGCAGCGGGCCTCGGTGGCTTGACGGTTCTTTACTCCGTGTTACTTCTGGGTCTCGTTAAACTCAGCCATCGAAATTTGGAGTTACCTATGACCGTATTGAGCTTGCGCCGTGCCTTTCTGGGGCTGGCCTGCGCCTCGGCCGCCTTGCTGGCTGCCTGTGGTTCCAGCACCACCGAATCGGCGCTCACGCCTTCTCGCATCATTGCTTTCGGCGATGCCTTCAGCGTGGTCACCCCCGGCGCCAAGTACACGGTGAACGACAGCAGCATCAACAACTGGGTCACGCAATTCGCCTCCAGCTACGGCCTGTCGGTGGCGCCGAACGCCAGCGGCGGCCAGGTGTATGCGCAGGGCAATGCACGCATCGGCACCAAGCCCGATGCCGCCGGCAGCAGCACCACCTTGACCGTGACCGAGCAGATCGACACCTTCCTGGCCGGCAATAGCCTGGGCGCGAACGATGTGGTGCTGATCAACGGCGGCATCAGCGACCTGGTGGTCGACATGGCGGCGGTGACCGCCGGCAGCATCAGCGAGTCCCAGATGCAGACCAATGCCGCCCAGTACGGCAAGGACCTGGGCGCGCAAGTGCGCCGCCTGGTCAACGCCGGTGGCAAGCATGTGGTGGTGGTTGGCCCCTACAACCTGGGCATCACGCCCTGGGCGACGACCCTGGGCAAGACCGATCTGCTGAAGCAGTCCAGTAGCAAGTTCAATGAAGCCATGCTGGTGTCCATCGTCGACCTGGGCTCGACCGTGCTGTACATCGATGCTACCTATTACTTCAACCTGGTCTCGGCCACGCCTACGGGTTATGGCTTCGTGACGGAAAGCACCTTGCACGACAGCTACACGCCGAAGATCGCCTGTACCTCGGTGGATAGCGGCGCGGGCATCGGCACCGGCACCAACCAGGTCAACTCGTCGCTGTGCAGCGCGTCCACCATTGCGTCCGGCGTAACCTACGACCAGTATCTGTTTGCCGACAACCTGTACTTCACGCCGCTGGGTCAACGCTTGTTTGGCCTCTACGCCTACGACAAGGTGCATCTGCGTTGGTAAATTGGGCTCACCCCCAGGCTGCGCGCACTGCATGTCGCTGCGCCAACCCCCTTGCAGGGGGCGATACCTGCGGCCTGGCGTAGCCAGTTCCGCGGTATCTCTGGAAGGGGCGGCTCAGGCCCTTGGGCTGAGTTTGAGCCGTTCGCTGCCACACAGCAAAAAGCCGACCCATGGGTCGGCTTTTTGTTTGGGGGCTTGGCGCCTAGAAGCGGTAGCCCACGCCCAGGGACAGGGTCAGCGGGTCGAGGGTGACCTTGATGGTCTGGCCGGTGGACAGCGTGCCCGTGGTCTTGACGAAGGTCTTGGCGACCATGCCTTCGACAAACCAGCGCTCGTTCAGCGCCAGCGTGCCACCGACCTGCAGAGTCAGCCCCAGCTTGGACTCCAGCGACAGCGTGGTGGGCGTGCTGGCATTGCCGCCGGTGATGGCCGTCAGGGTGGCGGTGCTGCGCTCTTTGAAGAACTTGGCATAGGTCAGGCCGGCGCCGACAAATGGCCGGAACTGGGCATTGGCCTCGCCAAAGCGGTACTGGCCCAGCAGCGTGATGGGCAGGGCCTTGGTCTCGCCGATCTTGCCGGAGCCGGCAATCGAGCCCGCGCCGGTGAGCGTGTGCTTGAACGGCACGGCGATCGGCACGTCCAGTGCCCAGTGGTCGTCCAGCATGTAGGTGATGCCGCCGGACGGCCGGGTGCTGCCGTTCGAGTCGATCTGGGTGTTCGGCAGGCTGGAGGCCGACAGATTGCCGCTGTCGACATCGGGGGTGATGTTCATCACGCCGCCGCGCAGCATCCAGGTGCCGGCCGTTTGGGCTTGGGCCGCCGCTGCGCTCAGCAATACAGCCAGCGCCAGGCAGAGAGGGGTGGTTTTCATCGTCAGTCCTTCGCGGGGGTTACAGCCAGCCAGCCTTGGCCATCTGCAGCGCGATATAGCGGTTCAGCAGCTTGTAGCCGGCGGGGGTGGGGTGCACGGTGTCGGCGTACTGGTAGCTGCTGACGTCCACGCCGCTGAGGGTGTTGCTGGTGGTGCAGGCCAGCGACGAGCCCGCCAGGATGTTGCTGCTGTCGGCCCGGCAGGCCGGCGTGGTGACATTGGTCAGGCCGTACTGCGCGGGGTTGGCGGTCTGGTCCAGGCCCTGGGTGTAGGCGTCCACATAGAGCACACCTGCCTTGCCGGCCAGAGCGCTTTGCAGCGTGTTGTTGTAGGTGGTGGCCATGCTGGTCAGCAAGGCCTGGGTGTTGGCCGACTGGCTCAGGCCCAGCGGCGTATTTGCCACGCTGGGCAGGTTGACCACGAGCACGTACTTCGCGCCGCGGTCCAGCAGCGAGGTCTGGACCAACGCCGCCTGGGTAGTGGCGGCAATCGCCATCTGGGTCACGGCCGCGGTGGTGGCCATGGTGGTGAAGGCATTGGCGGTGGCCAGGGTCACGCCGCCGGCAATCGTGGCCTGGTCGGCTGGCGACCATTCGGCCACCAGGGCTGCAGCCTGGGCCACACCCTTGGCCGTAGCGATCTCTGTGGGGGTGGCGGTGCCGCCCAGGGCTGCGTTCACATAGTCGACCACGGCGGCCACGGCATTCAGGTGCATGAACACATCGTTGCCGCCAACCATCACCGTGACCAGCTCCTTGCCGGTGTAGTTGCCGTGGGCGGTCAGGTGCTTGGTGAACTGGTTCGCCAGCGGCAGGGCGATCAGGCCGATATTGCTGGCCCCCAAGGTGGCTTGCAGCGTCGTGCTGTTTGGCGCGTAGACCGAGGTGACGCGCGCGCTACCCTGGGCGTAGTTGGTGCAGGTCGGGTGGTCGACCACGGCCACGGCGGGCAGGGCGCTCAGGTTGGATTGCAAGCCGGTTTGGGCTGCGCAGGGGGCTGGCAGGTTCAGCTGGCTGGCCAGCAGCTCGGTCCAGTTGACCGGGCCGGTGGTCGTGCCGTTGACGGTCCATTTGCCGCCGCCGACGGCGGCAATTGCGCCCACCTTGTAGGTTCCCACGTCGCTGAGGCTGTCACCAAACGACACCATGCTGCTGAAAGACAGCTTGGTGGAGCTGTCGCTACCCCCGCCGCCGCAGGCGGACAAGGCCAGCGCAGCCATCAGCAGCGCCATTTTGGTGGGAATCCAGTTCATCGGGGGTACTCCTGTGTGAGAAAAAGAACGGTCGTTCGTTTGTGGCCGGAATGTTAAGCGTCCCCGCCCACTTACTGCAAAGGGTTACTACCTAGTTGGGCTTCGCGGCCTGGTCCTTTACCGTCCATTCCACCAGCGCGTCCAGTGCCGGACGGGCGGCTGCGGCCAGCGGATGGTTGACGATGCCGACCACCACGTAGCGCTGGCCGCTGCGCCCGGTGGCATATCCGGCTACCGACGCCACGTCGCGCAGGCTGCCGGTTTTCAGCCGGGCATTGCCCAGGGCTTCGGGCGCCAGGCCGCGGTCGCGCATGCGCTGGGTGGTGCCGTCGACGCCGGCGATAGATAGCGACTGGGCGAACACTGCGCCCTGCGGGTGGCTGGCGGCGCGGCGCAGCAGCTGGCCCAGCGCGCGGGCGCTGGTGCGCTCGTCGCGGCTCAGGCCCGAGCCGTTCTCCAGCGTGGGGGCGGGCACATCCTTGCCGATAGCAGCTGGCCACCAGGCGGCCACGGCGGCGCGCGAGGCGGCCAGGTTGCCGGGCCGGCCGGGCTGCAGGCCCAGGGTCAGGAACAGCTGCTGGGCCATTACGTTGTTGCTGAACTTGTTGATGTCGGCGATCAGCTCGCCCAGCGGCAGCGAGGGCGCGTCCATCAACCAGCGCGCGTCGGCGGGCGTGCTTCCGTCGCGCACCTTGCCGCTGAATTCGCCGCCGGCATTGGTGAACATGGCCTGCAGCACCCGGCGCGCATAGCTGGCCGGGTCGACATAGGCCACCGGCCAGCTGCGTTCGCCGCAGGCCGCCGGGTAGCGGCCCAGGAACTGCACCCGGTCGGGGTCGGCAAAGTCGGCGCCCAGCTCGCTGCGCCAGTCGCCGCAGCTGGCGTTGCTGAGCGGTACGCGGGTGTCGATCTGCACGCCGGCGATGGGCGGCTCGGTCTTGACGAAGGCGGTTTTGCCGTCGGGCTCGGGGGTGAAGGTGAAGATCAGCGACTTGAAGTTGACCAGCAGGCCGTCGGGCGCGGCGTTGTAGGGGCTGAGCGCCTGGCCATCGAAGTCGGCCGGGTTGCGTTCTACGGGCTCGAAGATGCCGTGGTCCAGCACGATGTCGCCGCGCACTTTTTGCACGCCTAGCGCCTGTAGCGCCTGGAAGGCCGGGGCGATGCGCTCCAGCACTAGCTTGGGATCGCCACCGCCGCGGATGTACAGGTTGCCGGCCAGCACGCCGCCGCGCACCGGGCCGTCGGCGTAGAAGCGGGTCTTCCAGGTGTAGTCGGCACCCAGGGTGTCGAGTGCGGCATAGGTGGTCACCAGCTTCATCACCGACGCCGGGTTCATCAGCACATTGGCACGGTGGTTCAGCCGCGGCGAGCCGGCGCCGTCGGCCTTGGCGACCAGCAGGCTGACGGCGCTGGGCGGCACTTTGGCGCGGGCCAGCGCGGCGGCAATCTCGGGCGGCAGGCGTTGCGCCAGGGCGCTGCCGGCGCAGCAGGCCAGGCCGAGCGCAAGCGCGCCGAGTCTGCGCCAAAATCGGGCGGTATGTGTGCGGTGGGGTGTGGAATGGGTCATATGCGCAAAGCTATAGAAATCATAGCTGGTTGCGCTAGATAATCCTGCGCTAACTGCTTGTTTGACCAGGACTTTACGCAAGTTCCCGTGTGCGCCTAAAGGGCGGCACAAGGGGCGATGCGTAAATCCTATTGATACTGAAGATTCTGAATTTTTTGCCCATGCCCCTGCTTGCCTTCGATACCAGCACCGATACCCTGTCCATCGCCGTGACCGATGGCGCGCGGGTGTGGCAGCACAGCGGTGCGGGCGGCGCACAGGCGTCCAGCACGCTGATTCCGGCGATTCTGGCGCTGCTGGAGCAGGCCGGGTTGCGGCTGGACCAGCTGGACGCCATCGTGTTCGGCAGCGGCCCGGGTTCATTCACTGGCTTGCGTACCGCATGTTCGGTGGCCCAGGGCCTGGCTTTTGGTGCCAATAGGCCGGTGCTGCCCATAGACACCCTGATGGCCGTGGCCGAAGAAGCCCGCGAACAACACGGCGTGCTGCAGGTGCAAGCGCTGCTGGACGCGCGCATGGACGAGGTCTACACCGGTTTTTACGCCTATGACCAAGGTCGCTGGACCCAGCGCGACGACTTCCAGCTGGTCCGGCCTGAAAACCTGCTGCAGCAGGACGGCTGGGCCCAGGCTGGCAATGCGCTGGCCGTGTACGCCGAGCGCATCCCCGCGTCTACTGGGCAACGCATCGCCGCTTTACCCACCGCCACTGCCATGCTGCGCCTGGCGCCGGCCCTGCTGGCTGCCGGCCAGGCCGTGCCCGCCGACCAGGCCTTGCCGCGCTACATCCGCGACAAAGTGGCCAAGACCACCGACGAGCGCATGGCCGAAAAAGCCGCGCTGGCGGCCGCCCCATGAGCGCCCAGCTGCAGGTCACCGAGCCTGACCAGGTGCGCTTTGAGCCGCTCACCGGCCTGTGGCTGGACGAGATCGCGGTCATCGAGCAAAGCGCGTATGTGCACCCCTGGTCGGCTACCAACTTTAAGGACACGCTGGCGGCGGGCTACGAGGCGCAGATCCTGCTGGCCGGCGACACCGTGCTCGGCTACTTTGTGGCCATGAAAGGCGTGGACGAGGTGCATCTGCTGAACATCACCGTTGCCCCGGCCTACCAGCGTCAGGGCTGGTCGCGCCTGATGCTGGATGCGCTGGCCCTGTGGGCGCGCGGCCAGGGCGTCGAATGGCTGTGGCTGGAAGCCCGGGTCAGCAATCTGCGCGCGCTGCAGGTCTATACCCGCTACGGCTTCAACCGCGTCGGCCTGCGCAAAGACTACTACCCCGACGGCCAAGGCCAGCGCGAGCACGCCATCGTCATGAGCTTGAAGCTATGAGCCTGGAACTCGACACCCGCCAACGCGCGATGCTGGCCGAGATGCACGTGCCGGTCTGGTGGCCCGAAGCCGCGGCCGAGCCGCTGCCCGAGCCCGTAGCGGCACCGGCCAGAACTGCGCCCAAGAGCATTGCCCAGGCGATTGCCGATGCTCCTGAATTGGTAGCTGCCCGCGCAGCTTCCATAAGCGCCAGAGCCCAAAATGACGTCGAACCCGTAGCTGCCGCCGCTTCCAGCGACTGGACCGGGTTGCGCGCTGTCTGGACTACGGCCCAGGCCTGCGTACCGTTGAACACCGCGCTGGGCGCCCAGGCCGACTGGCTGGTGCTGGGCGAAGCCCTGGGCGTCAATGAAGGCGCCCAGCCATTTGATGCGCCCGAGGCCCAGCTGCTGGCGAATATGCTGCAGGCCGTCGGCATCAGTGCCCGGCCGGATGCGCGCAGCGCCTGCATCACCAGCCTGCTGAAGACCCCGGCGCTCGACGGCAGCGACCCGCTGGCCGCCAGCGAACCCCATCTGCGCCAGCTGGTCGCGCTGCTGCAACCCAAGCTGATCCTGGCGCTGGGCCCGTTTGCCGCCCAGCTGCTGCTGCGCGACAGCACGCCGCTGGGCCAGATGCGCGGCCGCGTGCACCGCTTCCACGGCGTGCCGGTGGTGGTCAGCTACCACCCGGCCATGCTGCTGCGCAATCGCCCGGAAAAAGCCAAGGCTTGGGCCGACCTGTGCCTGGCGCTGGGCGCGATCGCTTAGACAGGCTCGTAAAATCGGAGCATGACCTTTTTAGACATGCTCCAAACCGCCGGGCAGCGCAACGCCTCCATGCTCTGCGTCGGGCTCGACCCCGATCCCGCGCGCTTCCCCGGTGGCTGGCGCGGCGATGCCAGCAAGATTGCCGACTTCTGCGCCCGCATCGTCGAAGCTACGGCCGATCTGGCCATCGCCTTCAAGCCGCAGATCGCCTACTTCGCCGCCCACCGCGCCGAAGAACAGCTGGAGCGCGTGGTGGCCCACATCCGCCGCGTCGCGCCGCACGTGCCCATCATCCTGGACGCCAAGCGTGGTGACATCGGCTCCACTGCCGAGCAGTACGCGATCGAGGCTTTTGAGCGCTACCAGGCTGACGCCGTCACCCTGTCGCCCTTCATGGGCTTCGACTCGGTCCAGCCCTACCTCAAGTACCCGGGCAAGGGCGCGTTCCTGCTGTGCCGCACCTCCAACCCTGGCGGCGACGACCTGCAGAACCAGCGCCTGGCCGATGTGCCCGGCCAGCCGCTGCTGTACGAACACGTGGCGGGCCTGGCCCAGGGGCCGTGGAATCTGAACGGCCAGCTCGGTCTGGTGGTCGGCGCCACCTACCCGGCGGAAATCGCCCGCGTGCGGGCTTTGGCGCCCACCCTGCCGCTGCTGGTGCCCGGCGTTGGCGCGCAAGGCGGCGATGCGCGCGCCACGGTGCAGGCCGGCTGGACCGACAACGGCCCGCTGATCGTCAATTCCTCGCGGGCCATCCTGTACGCATCGTCCGGCGATGACTTCGCCGACGCAGCCCGCCGCGCGGCGCAGGACACCCGCGACCAGCTGCAGGCCGCGCGCAGCTAAACCGCCGCCAGCCACATGCAACTCAAGTGGCTGGAGGACTTTGTGGCGCTGGCCCAGACCCGCAGCTACACCCGCGCAGCCGAGCTGCGCCACGTCACCCACCCGGCCTTTGGCCGGCGTATCAAAGCGTTGGAAGCCTGGGCCGGTGCGCCGCTGCTGGAGCGTGGTAGCGGCCCGGTGCGGCTGACCACGGCCGGCGAGGGCTTTCTGGACACGGCCCAGCAAATGTTGCGCGGTCTGGACAGTTCGCGCGAAGAGCTGCGCGCCGCCGCCGGCCGCGAGGCCCGTGCCGTGACCCTGGCGACCGGCCGGACGCTGGCCTGCACCCTGGTGGCCGAATGGCTGCCGCGGCTGCAGCCGACGCTGCAGCAGGGTGAGGGCGAGCTGCGCATCCTGACCCGCGCGCTGGCCGAAACCGTGCTGCTGCTGGAGCAGCACGAGGCCGATTTCTCGCTGACCTACCACCACCCCGTTCTGGCGCTGCGCCTGGATGCGCGGCAGTTCAGCCACCTGACCCTGGCATCCGACAAGCTGGTGCCGGTGGTGCGCGCCGATGTCCAGGGCCAGGCCCTGCACGTGTTTGGCGACAGCGCCGTGCCGTACCTGGCCTATGCGCGCAGCCTGGCGCTGGGCCGCCTGGTCGAAGACCACCTGGCGCAGAACCGGCATGCGCCGCTGCTGCAGCGCTGGGTGGAGTGCGATTCGGCGGATGCGGTCTACCAGTACGTGCGCCAAGGCCAGGGTGTGGCCTGGCTGCCGTGGTCCATGGTGCATGCCGACTGCAAGGCCGGCCAGCTGGTGGTGCTGGGCGATGCGCGCATGGAGGTGCGCTTCGATGTGCGCCTGTACCGGCCCAAGCGGCGCCTGGGCCCGTTGGCCGAAGCCGTCTGGCAGGTGTTCGCACGCCGCTAATCCGGCCTGAAATAGCACGGACTGGTGCTGTTTCGGCACCATCCGTTAGGGCGGCTGTCTGCAGAATCCAGTCCAACCTAACCAAGATGCCCACCATGAAAACTTTGCTTCTTCGTTGCCTCGCGGCTGCTGCGTGCAGCGCCGCTGTGCTGGCCAGTGCCCAGACTGCCTACCCGGCCAAACCCATCACCATCGTCGTCGGCTACCCGCCGGGCGGCAGCACCGACCTGATGGCCCGCACCCTGGGGACCGAGCTGTCGACCCGGCTCGGCGTGCCGGTAGTGATCGACAACGTGGGCGGGGCCGGCGGCAGCATAGGCGCGCAAAAAGTGGTGCGTGCCGCGCCCGATGGCTACACCTTGCTGGTCGGCGCGAACAACGAGATCGCCATCAGCCGCCTGGTGTCGGCCTCGGTCAAATACGAGATCAAGGACTTCACCCCGCTGGGCCTGATTGCTTCTCAGCCTATGCTGCTGGTGGCTTCGGCCAAAAGCGGGGTCAAGAACCTCGACCAGTTCATGGCCCAGGTCAAGGCCAACCCCGGCAAGTTCAGCTACGGCAGCTCGGGCGTGGGCACAGGCCTGCACCTGGCCGGCGAAATGGTCAAGGACCAGGGCGGCCTGTTCCTCACCCACATTCCCTACCGCGGCGTGGCGCCGCTGGTCAACGATTTGCTGGGCAGCAATATCGAGTTCGGCGTGTTTGTGCTGTCCAGCGGCCTGCCCTATGTCCAGAACGGCCAGATGGTGGCGCTGGGCACCACCGAGCAAAAGCGCTCGGCCGTCACACCGCAGATCCCGGCGCTGGCCGAGAACCCCAAGCTCAAGGGCATCGACATCAGCACCTGGTTTGCGTTGATGGGCCCGGCGAACCTGCCCGAGCCGGTGGCCAGCCGGCTGAAGAAAGCCCTGGCCGAGTCGCTGCAATCGCCTGATCTGCGCAAGAAGCTGGAGGCCTCCGGCTCGGCCATCGCGCCTTTGAGCGTCGACATGCCCAAGTTCCTGGCCGAAGAGACGCTCAAGTACAAAAAGATCGTCGACTTCGCCAAGATCAAGGAATGAGCATGCTGACCCCGACCCTGGCCTGCCCCGACATCAGCCCCTGGCGCGCCGGCAATACCGGCACCGAAGGTGTGTGGCAGTTCGACTCCGGCCAGCCCGGCCGCCATGTGATGCTCAGCGCCCTGGTGCACGGCAACGAACTCTGCGGCGCCTGGGCGCTGCTGGGTTTGCTCGAAGCCGGCTTGCGGCCGCAGCGCGGCAAACTCACCCTGGCTTTCTGCAACCTGGCGGCCTTCGACCGTTACGACCCGGCCCAGCCCGATGCGGCACGCTTTGTCGAGGAAGACCTGAACCGCCAATGGGTGCCCGAGCGCATGGCACTGGGCGATACGTTGGAGCGCCGCCGCGCCCAAGCCCTGCGCCCGTTCGTCGCGCAGGCCGACTGGCTGCTGGACCTGCATTCCATGCATGAGCCCTCGGCCCCGCTGCTGCTGACCGGCCTGCAGCCGCGCAATTTGGCTCTGGCCCATGCGATGCGCAGCCCGGCCCATGTGGTGGTTGATGCAGGCCACCAGGACGGCGTGCGCATGCGCGACTTCGGCCGTTTTGGCCAAGCGGACACGCCGGGGGCGGACGACGGCACGCGTTCCCTGCTGGTTGAGTGTGGACTGCACAGCGATCCGGCCAGCCGCGACCTGGCCCAGGACCAATGCGTACGCTTTCTGCACGCCGCGGGCACGCTGGACCCGGAGGCGTTGGCGCAGCAGTTGCCCGGTTGGCGCCTGGCCGATGCGCCGCAGCAGTGGGTGCTGGAAGTCACCGGCCCGGTGGTGGCGCGCAGCAAGGACTTCTGTTTCGCCGCGCCCTATACCGGCCTGGAATTGTTTGCCCAGGCGGGCACGGTGATAGGTTGGAACGACGGCGAGCCCGAATGCACACCCTACGACGACTGCGTGCTGGTCATGCCCTCGCTGCGCCAGCTGCGCGCCGGCGTCACCGTGGTGCGCTACGCGCGGCAACGGCTGTTGGTTGTGTAAACCTGTTTGCTATTGAATAGATAGCTGCTGGCGCTGTTGGAATATGCGCTAGAGCCTGATTTTTCTTGAATTTCAGGGCGGCGTTTCAAAGCTGATGTTGTTGATCAGCATCAACCACATGATGAGCGCCGGTATCACTACCGGCAGGGACAGGGCGCAGAACATCAGCGCTGTCATCAGGAACGCAGCAATATCGTTCCACCAGAGCAGCAGCAGCGCACCCAGGTCTATTTCCCAGAACCGTTGTTGTGCTTGATTTTTCATGGTGGACCTCTTGTCGGGCCAGTGTAGTCCGTTGTGCGGGACTTTTCAGCTTTGTTGGGCCGTGGGGGGCTGTCGGGAGCCGCGAAAAGAAATCATCGTCTATTTGATGGATGTACGGCGCGGCACACGCTTTACATTCGCTTGCACCGTGGCGCATGCTTTGAAAGCTGCCATGCCGGCAGTCCCAAGCAGAAGGGCACGCGATGAACTTTCGGAACATGACGGTAAAAGGGCAGTTGACGTTTGCGTTTGGCCTGTTGGTGGCCTTGGTGCTGGGGGTCGCACTGGTGGCGGTGCAGGCCCTGGTCAATGCGCATGAAAAGTTCACCTTCTACAACGAGGTGACGGTGAAGCAGAACCATCTGGTGGACGATGTCCGTGCGGCCATCAGTGCCCGGGCGATTGCCGCGCGCAACCTGGTGCTGGCCACTGAGCCGGCAGACCGTGAAATGGAATATGCGGCTGCGGTCAAGGCGCACCATGCCACCGAGGAGTCCATGGCCCGGTTGAACCAGGCCCTCAAGGACAACCCCAGCCCGCTGGCCGGCGACGTGCGCATGGTGGCTGAAATGGGCCGGATCGAATCGCTGTACGGGCCGGTGGCCTTGGCCATTCTCAAACTGGCGATGGAGGGCAAGAACGAGGAAGCTATCGCCCGGATCAACAAGGACTGCCGTCCGCTGCTGGTGGCCCTGGTGAAGGCCAGCCAGCAAGGGGGCGACAGCGTTTTGGACGAGGGCGGAGGCTACAACCAGGCGCGCGCCTTGCTGCTGCTGGCCAGTGCCTTGGCGATTGCGGCTGCGCTGGTGATGGGCTTTTTGATCACCCGTAACCTGGTGGGTGCGCTGGGCGGTGAGCCGCGGCAGGCGGCCGATCTTGCGCGGTCGGTAGCCCAGGGCGACTTGACGACGCCGATCCAGCTGAAGGTCGGCGATATGTCCAGCCTGATGGCCCAGCTCAAGCGCATGCAGGAAAGCCTGGTCGGCGTGGTCAGCACCGTGCGCCAGGGGTCGGACGGCGTGGCCACGGCCAGCGCCGAAATCTCCCAAGGTAACCATGACCTCAGCAGCCGTACCGAGCAGCAGGCCAGCGCGCTGCAGCAGACCGCAGCGTCGATGGAACAGCTCAGCTCCACCGTGCGGCAGAACGCCGACAACGCCCGTCAGGCGAACCAGCTGGCCGTGAGCGCCTCCAGCGTGGCGGTGCAGGGCGGTGCCGTGGTGTCCGAGGTGGTGGAGACGATGAAAGGCATCAACGACAGCTCGAAGAAGATCGCCGACATCATCGGCGTCATCGACGGGATTGCCTTCCAGACCAATATCCTGGCCTTGAATGCTGCGGTGGAAGCCGCGCGCGCCGGCGAACAGGGGCGGGGCTTTGCCGTGGTGGCCAGCGAGGTGCGCAACCTGGCCGGTCGATCGGCCGAAGCCGCGAAGGAGATCAAGAGCCTGATTTCTGCCAGTGTGGTCCGCGTCGAACACGGTTCGGCCCTGGTCGACAAGGCGGGCACCACCATGACCGAAGTGGTCGCCGCCATCCGCCGCGTGACCGACATCATGGGCGAGATCAGCGCCGCCAGCAGCGAGCAAAGCACCGGGGTGAGCCAGGTCGGCCAGGCGATTTCACAGATGGACCATACGACCCAGCAGAATGCCGCGCTGGTAGAGCAGATGGCGGCAGCGGCCAGCAGCATGAAGGTCCAGGCGCAGGATTTGGTGGAAGCCGTGGCGGTGTTCAAGGTGGGCAACGGAGATACGGCAGCGGTTCCTCCTGCCCGCGCCGCGGCCGTGCCGCCGCGACCTGCAGCCGCGGCGCCGGTGCGAACGGTGGGGGCTGCTGCAAAGGCAAAACCGGCTGCAAAGCCGGCGACCTTGGGCGCTGCGCGGCGCTTGCCACTGCGCGCGGTGGCCACGGCCGGCGCGGGCAGCCAGGACGACTGGGCGGCATTTTGAGCGGCATCCACTGCGTGGGCAGACCGGGCTGGTAAAGTGTTTCAAAGTGTCAACACGTGGCGGTAGGCACCGAAATCCGCAGAGCGAATCTGCTACCCTTTATTTACTTTTTATCCACCAGAAAGATGCGCCATGTCCAAAGTCAACCAAGCCAGCATTGAGTCCCAAGAAAAATTGGTCAGCGACATCAAATCCGTGATTACCGACGCCGAAGAAATGCTCAGCGCCACCGCTGACCAGGCCGGCGACAAGATCAGCCAGCTGCGCGCCCGCGTCAAGGCCCGCCTGGGCGATGCCCGCGAACGCCTGATCGATGCCGAAGCCGCGTTGATCCACAAAACCAAGGCCGCGGCCCGCGCCACCGACGACTACGTGCACGAGTCCCCCTGGACCGCCGTGGGCGTTGCCGCCACTGTAGGCTTGCTGGTCGGCCTGATCATTGGCCGCCGTTAAGCGGCTACAGCCCTCGTCCCGGCAGCAGTCTGGCCATGCGTAGCGCAGGCGGCGGCCCTTTCGCCGCGCTCAGAAGCATTCCCATCACCCTGCTGACCATGGCGCAGACGCGCCTGGAGCTGCTGGGCAACGAGCTGCTGACCGAAAAGAACCTGGCACTGCGCCAACTGGCGCTGGTGCTGGCCATGGTGGCCTGCGCTGGCCTGGGCCTGTTGCTTGCCGTGGTTCTGGCGCTCAGTCTGCTGTGGGAACAGCGGGTGATCGTGCTGTCGGTGCTGGCGGTGGTCTTCTTGGCGGCGGCGGGCGGCTGCTATGCAGCGCTGCGCCAATCCAGCCGGACGTCGGCTGGGGTGTTCGCCAGCAGCCTGGCTGAACTGCAAGAAGACCTGCGCCAACTCAAAGCCGCGTCCCAGCATGGCCAAAACCCGGATTGAACTGGCCCAGCAACGGGCCCAGCTGGTCGAGCGGATTGCCGCCCAGCGGGTCTTGCTGGCCCACGATCTGGCGCCCTTGCAGCGGGTGGGCCAGGCCGGCAACCGCGTGAGCAGCCTGGTGGGTGATGTCGTCGCCTATCTGGGCCAGCACCCGTTGGCGCTGGCGGCGGCACTGGGCAGCCTGATGCTGTTCAAGCCGCGTGCGGCCTTGCGCTGGGCCAAGCGCGGTCTGTTCCTCTGGCGCAGCTGGCGCGCAGTGCAGGTCTGGCAGCCGGCCATCTTGCTGGGCTTGCTGCGCCGCTTCATTTAGCCAAGCGCTATTGAATGTATAGCTGCTCGCGCTGGTTGTATCTGCGCTGAAGCCCTAAAACGCTTGAATTTCAGCGGCGCGGCGCTTCTTCTTTGGTGACCAGCCAGATGCCGCCGCAGACCAGCAGCAAGGCCACGCCGTTCTTCCATTCCATAAAACTCTCGTCCAGGAACAGGGCCGACAGCAGGGTGCCGAATACCGGCACCATGAAGTTGAATACCGTGATCATGCTGACCCGGTTGTACTTCAGCAAAATCGTCCACAGCGAGAACGCCACCGAGGTCAGCGCCACCATGTAGAGCATCAGGGCCGCGGAGACCGGCGTGAAGGACTCCAGGTCACCGCCGGTGGCAAAGCCGATCAACAGCAGCGCCACGCCGCCGATGGCCAGCTGGTAGCCGGTCAGCACCACCGAGTCCACCTGCTGTGAGATCTTTTTGCCGTAGATGCTGGCGGCCGACAGGATGAAGGCCGCTAGCACGATCGCGCCTTCTCCCAGCAGGCTGAAGTCGAAGCTCAGCAGGCCGGGGCGGAAGTTGACCACCATCACCCCCACAAAGCCGACCACGCAGCCCAGCACCTTGTTGAAGCTCAGCCGGTCGTTCTTGTAGATGAAGTGCGCGAGCAGCACGCTGAAGAAGGTGCCGGTGGCGTTCATGATCGAGCTTTTCACGCCGGTGGCATAGGCCAGGCCGATGTAGAAGAACACATATTGCAGGCTGGTTTGCGTCAGGCCCAGCAGGGTCATCTGGCCGAAAGTGCGCAGCTTGATGGCGAACACCGGCTTGCGGCTGATAACGGCAAAGGCCAGCAGCACCAGGCCGGCAAACGCAAAGCGGTAGCCGGCAAACACCAGCTTGGTGGGGATGTCGTCGGCGGCGATATGGAACAGCGCATAGCCATTCTTGATCGCCGGGTAGGCGCTGCCCCAGAGCAGGCAGCACAGCGAGGCCAGGAGGAAGACCACCTTGCGGTGGGTGAAAACAGAAGGGCTTTGGGGCACGGGAGATCCGGATCAGGTTGAGCGCCCGCTGCGCTCGATGGGGCGGCAGCGGGGGCAGGGATTACAGCAGGCGTGCCAGGTATTTGCCGGTGTGGCTGGCCGGGTTGGCGGCAATTTGTTCGGGCGTGCCGACGCCCACCACGGTGCCGCCACCGGCGCCGCCTTCGGGGCCCATGTCGATCAGCCAGTCGGCGGTCTTGATCACGTCCAGGTTGTGCTCGATCACCACGATGGTGTTGCCCGCGCTGCGCAGCTGGTGCAGCACCTTGAGCAGCAGGGCGATGTCGGCAAAGTGCAGGCCGGTGGTCGGCTCGTCCAGAATGTACAGCGTGCGGCCGGTGTCGCGCTTGCTCAGCTCCAGCGCCAGCTTGACGCGCTGGGCCTCGCCGCCCGACAAGGTGGTGGCCGACTGGCCGAGCTTGATGTAGCTCAGGCCCACGTCGAGCAGGGTGTGCAGCTTGCGCGCGATGGTCGGCACGGCCTTCAGGAACTCGTAGGCCACCTCTACCGTCAGCTCCAGGATCTGCGCAATGTTCTTGCCCTTGTACAGCACCTCCAGGGTTTCGCGGTTGTAGCGCTGGCCCTTGCAGACGTCGCAGGGCACATACACATCGGGCAGAAAGTGCATCTCCACCTTGACCATGCCGTCGCCCTGGCAGGCCTCGCAGCGGCCGCCGGCCACGTTAAAGCTGAAGCGGCCCGGGCCATAGCCACGCTCGCGCGCCATCGGCACCTCGGCCATCAGCTCGCGGATGGGGGTGAACAGGCCGGTATAGGTGGCCGGATTCGAGCGCGGCGTGCGGCCGATCGGCGACTGGTCGACGTTGATCACCTTGTCGAACTGCTCGATGCCGATGATTTCCTCGTGCTCAGCCGGCTCGTCGTGCGCGCGGTACAGCTGGCGCGCCACGGCGGTGTACAGCGTGTCGTTGACCAGGGTGGATTTGCCCGAGCCGGAGACGCCGGTGACGCAGGTGAACAGGCCGACCGGGATGTCCACATTCACCTTCTTCAGGTTGTGGCCGCTGGCGCCGACGATGGACAGCCAGCCTTCGCCGGGTGCGGGCTGGGTCTGCTTGTGGCGTTCTTTGGGCACTTCGATCTTCAGCGTGCCTGCCAGGTACTGGCCGGTCAGCGACTCGGGATTGGCCTTGACCTCGTCGAACGTGCCCTGGGCCATGATGCGACCACCGTGCACGCCCGCGCCAGGACCCAGGTCGATCACATGGTCGGCAGCGCGCATCATGTCTTCGTCGTGCTCGACCACCAGCACGCTGTTGCCGATGTCGCGCAGATGCTGCAGGGTGGCGATCAGGCGGTCGTTGTCGCGCTGGTGCAGGCCGATGCTGGGCTCGTCCAGCACGTACATCACGCCGGTCAGGCCCGAGCCGATCTGCGATGCCAGGCGGATGCGCTGCGACTCGCCGCCGCTCAGGGTTTCGGCGCTGCGGTCCAGGCTCAGGTAGTTCAGGCCCACGTCGTTCAGAAACTTCAGGCGCAGACCGATTTCACGCACGATCTTGTCGGCTATCTCACCCTTGGCGCCGCTCATCTTCAGCTGGCTGAAATAGGCAAAGGCCTCGCGCAATGTGGTGTGGCTGATCTCGAAGATGGCGCGGGCTTGCGCGCCTTCGCCCACCTTGACGTGGCGGGCTTCGCGCCGCAGCCGGGAGCCGTTGCAGGTGTTGCAGGGCTGGGTGGTGCGGTAGCGGGCCAGGTCTTCGCGCACCAGGTTCGAGTCTGTTTCGCGGTAGCGCCGCACCATATTCGGGATGATGCCCTCGAACGGATGCTTCTTGCTGACTTTTTTGCCTTGCGAGGCGCCCGAGTCCATCACATAGCTGAACTTGATGTCTTCGCTGCCCGAGCCGTGCAGCAGCGCATGCTGGGCCTCGGCGGGCAGGCTTTCAAAGGCCTGCTCGATGTCGAATTTGTAGTGCTTGGCCAGGCTTTCCAGCATGGCGAAGTAGTAGGCGTTACGCCGGTCCCAACCCTTGATGGCGCCGCTGGCCAGACTCAGCGACGGAAAGGCCACCACACGGCTCGGGTCGAACAGCTCTTGCGCGCCCAGGCCGTCGCAGGCCGGGCAGGCACCGACTGGCGAGTTGAACGAGAACAGCCGCGGCTCCAGGTCGCTGATGGAGTAGCTGCAGATGGGGCAGGCAAACTTGGCGTTGAACAAATGCTCCTTGCCCGACTCCATTTCCACCACGATGGCCTTGCCTTCGGCCAGGCGCAGCGAGGCTTCGAAGCTCTCGGCCAGGCGTTGGCGCTGGGCGGCACGGGCTTGCGGATCGGCATCGGCATGTACCTTGATGCGGTCCACCACCACGTCAATATTGTGTTTCTCCGTCTTTTTCAGCTTGGGCAGCTGGTCGAACTCGAAGGTTTCGCCGTCCACCCGGAAGCGCACATAACCCTGGGCCTGCATTTCGGTAAACACGTCGGCGTATTCGCCTTTGCGTTCACGGGCGATGGGTGCCACCACCAACAGGCGGGTGTCGGCCGGCAGAGCCAGCACCGCATCCACCATCTGGCTGACGGTCTGGGCCTGTAGCGGCAGATCGTGGTCGGGGCAGTAGGGCGTGCCGGCGCGGGCGAAAAGCAGGCGCAGGTAGTCGTGGATCTCGGTCACCGTGCCCACGGTGGAGCGCGGGTTGTGGCTGGTGGCCTTTTGCTCGATGGAGATGGCCGGGCTCAGGCCTTCGATCAGATCCACGTCCGGCTTGTCCATCAGCTGCAGGAACTGGCGGGCGTAGGTGCTCAGGCTTTCCACATAGCGGCGCTGGCCTTCGGCGTACAAGGTGTCGAACGCCAGGCTGGACTTGCCCGATCCGCTCAGGCCGGTGATCACCACCAGCTGGTTGCGCGGGATGTCCAGGTCGATGTTCTTCAGGTTGTGGGTGCGCGCGCCGCGGATGCTGATGCGCTGCAGCTGCAAGGCATTGCGCAGGTAGGTGCCTTCAAAAGAGGCATTGGAAAGGGCTTGATTCAAAGTAGTGCCGGCTTAGGGGTAACCCGCCATGATAGACAATCGCAGAGTTTGTGCTTGCCTACGGTCTACGGTGTCCTGCGTGTCTCAACCCTCTGTCTCTATTTCCCCCACTCCCGCCTCGCCTGCGGCGTCTGCTGCCATGACGCCGCTGGAGCTGCGCTCCAGCCTGTCGCTGGCCACGATTTTTGCGCTGCGGATGCTGGGTTTGTTCCTGGTGCTGCCGGTGTTTGCGCTGGAGGCGGCCAAGTTCCCGGGGGGCGATGATCCGGCCAAGGTCGGCCTGGCCATGGGGATTTACGGGCTGACGCAAGGCCTGCTGCAGCTGCCGTTCGGCATGGCATCGGACCGGTTTGGGCGCAAGCGCGTCATCGTGCTGGGCTTGCTGCTGTTTTCGCTGGGCAGCTTCATGGCCGCCGTGGCCGATAGCCTGACCGGGCTGATGATCGGCCGCAGCGTGCAGGGCGCGGGCGCCGTGTCTGCCGCTGTGACGGCGCTGCTGGCCGACCAGACCCGTGATGTGGTGCGCACCAAGGCCATGGCCCTGGTGGGCAGCAGCATTGCGCTGATGTTCGCCTTGTCGCTGGTGCTGGCGCCGGCGCTGGCCGCCCTGGTGGGCCTGAACGGCTTGTTCGCCCTGACCGGCAGCCTGGCGCTGGCCGGTGTGGCGGTAGTGCTGTGGGTGGTGCCGACCGAGCCCTTGCAGCATAAGAATCAGCCGCGCGGCAAGCTCAGCGAGGTACTGTCGCACGCCGGCCTGCTGCGCCTGAATTTCGGGGTTTTCGTACTGCACGCGGTGCAGCTGGCGATGTGGATGGCCATACCGGCCTTGCTGGTGCAGGCTGGGCTGGACAAGGCCCAGCACTGGTGGGTGTACCTGCCGGCGGTGCTCGGCTCGTTTTTGGTGATGGGTGGCAGCCTGTTCCCACTGGAGCGCCGGGGCTATCTGCGGGCGGTGTTTTTGCTGGCGATCGGCTTGATTGGGCTGGTGCAGGTCGGCTTGTTCCTGCTGGTCGACACGCCGCAGATCAGCACGCTGGCCGGCTTGTTGTTCTTGTTCTTCTGCGGCTTCAATGTGCTGGAAGCCAGCCAGCCGAGCCTGGCCTCGCGCCTGGCGCCGGCCCATGTGCGGGGCAGTGCGCTCGGGGTGTACAACACTTTGCAGTCGCTCGGCTTCTTTGTGGGCGGGCTGCTCGGGGGGACTTTGCTGAAAATATGGGGCCCGCACGGCCTGTTTCTGGCTTGCGGGCTGGCGATGCTGGCTTGGCTTGCCGTCGCATGGCCCATGCGGGCTCCGGCCAAAGTGACCGCATAATCTACCCCCTCAAGAGGAATTCACCATGGCATCCGTTAACAAAGTCATCATTGTCGGCAACCTGGGCCGCGACCCCGAAGTGCGCACCTTCCCCAGCGGCGACCGGGTGGCCAATGTCACCATTGCCACCACCGAAACCTGGAAAGACAAGCAAACCGGCGAACGCCGCGAAGCCACCGAATGGCACCGCGTGGTGTTCCGTGGAGGCTTGGCCGGTATCGTCGAGCAATACCTGCGCAAAGGCTCACAGGTGTACGTGGAAGGCTCAATCCGCAGCCGCAAATACAACGACGCAACGGGCATGGAGAAGTCGATTACCGAAATCGTCGCCACCGAAATGACCATGCTGGGCAGCCGCCAGGGCATGGGCGGCCCACAAGGTGGTCAGGGCGGAGGCAATGACGGCGGCTACGACGACGGTGGCTATGACAATAGCCCGCCACCCGCGCGCCGCGCGCCTGCTGCAGCCCCTGCCAGCCGTCCCGCGCCGCCGCCCATGCAGCGCCCAGCCGCGCCAGCACCTGCGGCCCGCGCGTCCAGCGGCTTTGACGACATGGACGACGACATCCCGTTCTAAACTGCAGCTCTGCCGCAGAGCAGCCGCTAAAAAACCCCGACAAGCCCGCCGCTTTCGGGGTTTTTTGTATTCGGGGCACGGAACCTTTCCATTTTTCATGCAAATGGGGGATGCGAAACCAAGGCATAAGGCGCTGGAGTGCACGAATGATTGTGTCTGTTACATAAAGTAGCTAGCATGGGGTGAATGTCAACTCACATTGCGCGCCCGGTGCCACGGCGAAAACGGTCTGAATGGCTGCTGTTGTTTGCCGGACTCTCGCTGGTGGGGTTTTTTGTGATCTACGTGCACCTCACCGCGGTGGACAGAGTGGACACCAGCGAACGCAACCGCTTGCAGGTGCAGGCCGATGTGATCGCCTACGAAATTCAGCGCAACCTGACAGCGACCAATCTTGCTTTGACCGGCGTGCTGCAGGATTACGTGGACAGCCCCGGCGTAGTGGGGCCGGTGTCGGATATTTCTCGGCGCTTGCGGGCATTGGGGGTGGCGGTTCCGGGTCTGCGCGCGGTCGTCATGCTGGATGCCAATGGCGAGGTGATCGCCGCCAGCCGCACCGATTTGATCGGCCTGAACCTGGCCCACCGCGATTACTTCAAGCTGGCCCGGGACAAGCCGGACGCGCACAAGCTGTATCTATCGGCGCCCTATACCTCCGTCATGAATGACCTGGTCGTTTCGGCCACCCGCGTGGTGGTAGGGGTGGACGGCGTGTTTGCCGGCGTGCTGGTGGCAACGCTCGACCCTGAGTATTTCACCGGTATCTTCCGGCCGACCATGTACGCACCCGATGTATGGGGCTTCGTGGTGCATGGCGATGGCCAGCAGGTGCTGAATTTCCCGCGCAAGCGCAATATCGACGGCACCAACCTCAACCAGCCTGGTTTCTTTTTCAACCAGCATCGGCAGAGTGGCCAGACTGCCAGCGTGCTGACCGGCGCGGCCTACGCCGCCGGGGAGCAGAGGGTGATGGCCTTGCGCACCATCCAGCCTGCCGTGCTGGAAATGGACAAGGCGCTGGTGATCGGTTTGAGCCGCGAAACCTCTGCCATTGCGCGGCCATTGCAAACCCAGGCCACGATTTACGGCCTGTTTTATGCCACGCTGGTGTTGCTGTGCTGTGGCGGGCTGTACTGGATGCAGACCCGCCGCACCCGCCTGGAGGTCCTGGCGTCGGAGCGCGACCATGAACGGCTAGAGGCCGCCGACCGGTTGAAGCTGGCATTGCGCGGTGCCAATCTCGGGCTGTGGAGCTTCCATGCACCGACCGGGGCGCGCACATTTGATGAGAACTCGCGGGCCATGCTGGGTTACACCATGACGGACCTGCAGGACGACCCAGAGTTCTGGCGCCGCCGTATCCACCCCGACGACATGCCCGCCTACAACGCGGCGAGGGCAGCCTGCATGGACGGCAGCGTGCCCTTCTATGAAGTGATCTACCGTGTCCAGCACCGGCTGGGCCATTGGGTCTGGATTCTCGGGCGGGCCCAGGCGATCGAGCGCGATGCGCAGGGCCAGGCTATCACCATCATGGGCACGCACATGGACATCACGGCGGCCAAAACCGCCGAGCAGGAGGTGATCCGCACCCGCAACGAATTGCAGGCCGTGTTTGAGAACATGAACGACGCGGTGTTCGTGTTCGATCCCCAGCACCGGATCGCCCGTATCAACCGTGAAGGGCGGACCATGCTCGGGCTGTTTGACGTGGACACGCCGTTTGAGGAGGTGCTGGCCAGCGTGGACGCGGTGTTGCCCAACGGAGACCCGGTACCCCCTGACCAATGGCCTAGCCGGCGCGGTTTGCGCGGGCAATTTGTGCGCGACATGCAGATGGAAATCCGCCGCCGGGGTTCCGACAAGTCGGTTTTCGTGGAGCTCAGCACCGCGCCGATCCGCGAAGCGTCGGGGGCCATCGAGCTGCTCATCGTGACCTGCAAAGATGTTTCCGAGCGCCTGCTGACCCATGCGCTGCGGGAAAGCGAGGCCCGGTTCCGCACCCTGATCGAGGATGCGCCGCTGGCCATAGCGATTCTGCGGGCCGGTTTGATTGTGTATTGCAATCCGCGGTACCGGGCGCTGCATGGCTTTCCGCAGACAGAGGACCTGAACGGCATCCCCTGGAGCGAGATGGTTGCCGATGAATCCCGTGTGCTCTTGCAAGAACAGGAAGCCTTGATCCAGCAGGATTCGCATACCGACCTGATGTTTGAAGCTCTTGGCATAGGCAAGGATGGTCGCCGGGTGCCGGTTTTCAAAACCACCACCCGGGTGGTGCTGGCAGACGGACCTGCCACCCTGGTGTTTGCGCAGGATATTTCGGCCCAGAAGCTGGCCGAGGCCGAAATGCTGGAGGCCCGTAACGCCGCCGAAGCCGCAAACCGCAGCAAGGCCGAGTTCCTGGCCAATATGAGCCACGAGATCCGTTCGCCCCTGAATGCCATCCTCGGGCTGGCCTACCTGCTGGAGCAATCGCGCCTGGATGCGGGGGCCCAGGACATGGTGCGCAAGATACGGGTGTCGGGCCGTTCGCTGCTGGGCATCATCAACGACATTCTGGACATCTCCAAGATCGAAGCCGGCCACATGCTGCTGGAGCACGCGCCTTTCCGGTTGAGCGACGTGGTGGACAACCTGGCAACCACCATGGGCATCGCTGCCGGCGATAAAAACATCGAGCTCATCATCCACCCGCTGCCCGCAGCCATGGCCAACCTGCAGGGCGATGCCTTGCGGCTGGAGCAGGTGCTGGTGAATCTGACGGGTAATGCGATCAAGTTCACCCATGCAGGCCAGGTAGAAGTGCGGGTCGAGCTGGTGTCCGAGAAGCCGGAATCGCCCATGGTGCGCTTCTCGGTCAAAGACACCGGGATCGGTATCCCGCCGGAGCTGCAAGCCAATGTGTTTTCGGCCTTCACCCAGGCCGACAGCTCGACCACCCGGCGTTTTGGCGGTACCGGTCTGGGCCTGGCAATCTGCCGCCAGTTGGTGCAGCTGATGGGCGGTGAGATTGGGGTGATCAGCACGCCGGGGCGCGGCAGTGAGTTTTGGTTCACCTTGCCATTGCGGCAGAGCGATATGGCCGACGCCTCCTCGCCCGATATGGTGCATGTGGATGCGCTGGTGGCCGACGACAGCGATGTTGCGCTTGACGCCGTGGTGTCGATTGCCCAGCGCCTGGGCTGGCAGGTGCATGGCGTGCATTCCGGCGAGGCGGTGCTGAACCAGGTGCTGGAAGCCCCGCGCGACAAGTTGCCCAATGTGGTGGTGCTGGACTGGAAGATGCCCGGCCTGGATGGCCTGGCCACGGTGCGCGCCATCCGCGAGGGCATGCCCCAGGAGCTGTGCCCGATTGTGATCATGGCCACCGCCTATTCGCTCTCCAGCCTGGCCATGCAGCCCGGCGTGGACATGGTGGATGCGATCCTGAGCAAGCCGGTCACCAGCTCGACCCTGTTTAACGCGGTGATGGAGGCGCAGCGCCGGCGCTCTGCGGCCGCCGGCCTGCCCGCCGCGTTGCGCCAGGTCAGCAGCCCGAGCCTGGCCGGTGTGCGGGTGCTGGTG
Organism: Rhodoferax sp. OV413; assembly: GCF_900104385.1. Lineage (GTDB taxonomy): Bacteria > Pseudomonadota > Gammaproteobacteria > Burkholderiales > Burkholderiaceae_C > Rhodoferax_B. The sequence continues at coordinate 478,746 of NZ_FNJA01000002.1, forward strand.
GTGGACGACAGCGAAATCAACCGCGAAGTGGCGCAGCGGATTTTGTCCGACCAGGGCGCCACCGTGTCTTTGGCGGAGCACGGCCAGGCCGCGCTCGACTGGTTGAAGGCCCAGCCCGATGCCGTGGACCTGGTGCTGATGGATGTGCAAATGCCGGTGATGGACGGCATCGAGGCCACGCGCCAATTGCGCTTGCTGCCACAGTTCCACAACCTGCCCATCGTGGCGTTGACCGCGGGCGCCTTCAAATCGCAGCAAGAGGCTGCCTACGCGGCGGGCATGACGGACTTCATCAGCAAGCCGTTCGACGTGCCCAGCACCATCGCCCTGATCCAGCGGCTGCGCCGCCGTGCCAACCCCGATGCCGCCCCGCCAGAGCCCAGCGCGCCCGCGCAGCTGGCCCCTGAGCCGCAGGTGCAGGACGCGCCCACCGAGTTGTCGGTGATCGATGTGGGCAAGGGCTTGCGCATCTGGACCGACCTGAAGGTCTACAAAACCTATCTGCGGCGCTTTGTGGATACCTACCGCCGGGCGGTAGACGAGATGAACGCCAGCCTGGCGCTGGACCAGCGTGATGCAGCCGCCGCGCTGGCCCATAAGCTGTCGGGCGTGGCGGCCAATATGGCCTTGCCCGAGACCCAGCGGCTCGCTGGGGAGGCCGAGCGGATTCTGCTCTCCGGCTACGACCCGACCGGGGTGTTGGCACGCCTGGATGCCGCCTTGCAGCTGGCCATTGAGGCGGTGGAGCGGTTTGCGCCGTTGGCGGCGGTGGTGGACATGCCACCCGCACCCAGCGTGCCCACGGCCCCCGAAGTGCTGGACGAACTCGCTCCGCAGCTGGAGGCCTTGTTGGCGGCCCTGGATACCGACAACCCCACGCCCATAGAGGCGATCCTGGCCCAGCTATCGTCCGTCCTGCCGGCCTCGGAGCTGGCCGCGGTCCAGGAGGCTGTCCGCGACTTTGATTTCCGCGGCGCCGAAGCGCATACCCGCAAGCTTGCCCAGGCGCATGGCGTCAGATTCAAGGAGTAGACCGTGTTCCTACCGACGATTTTGGTGGTGGATGACGAGCCGGGCAACCTGGCCATCATGCGCAGCATCCTGCAGGACACCTATTCCCTGGCGTTTGCCCGCAACGGCGATGAAACCCTGGCCGCCGTGGTGAAGCACCAGCCCGCCATGGTGCTGCTGGACATTGGCCTGCCCGACACCAATGGCTACGACCTGTGCCGGCGCATCAAGCAGCTGGACACCACCCACACCACCCAGGTGATTTTCGTGACCGGCTACACCGACCTGGTGCATGAAGCCGCGGGCTTCGAGGCGGGTGCCGTGGATTACATCGCCAAGCCGGTGTCGCCGCCCATTGTGCGGGCCCGGGTGGCGGCCCATTTGTCGTTGGTGCGGGCGGCGGCGCTGGAGCAAAGCCACCGCGATGCGGTGCTGATGCTCGGCCAGGCCGGCCACTACAACGACAGCGACACCGGCTCCCACATCTGGCGCATGGCCGCCTATGCGCGGGTGATTGCCCAGGCCTGCGGCTGGGATGCCGAAAGCTGCGCCCGCATGGAGCTGGCTGCACCCATGCACGACACCGGCAAGCTGGGCGTACCGCAGACGATTCTGCGCAAACCGGGGCCGTTGAACGCCGAGGAATGGGACACCATGAAGACCCATTCCCAGATTGGCTACGAGATTCTGAGCAAGAGCAAGGCCCCGGTATTCCAGCTGGCGGCCGAGATCGCTTTGCGCCACCATGAGCGCTGGGACGGCAGCGGCTACCCCGATGGTCTGCAGGGGCAGGACATCCCCAAATCTGCGCGTATCGTGGCGCTGGCCGATGTGTTGGACGCCCTCAGCATGCGCCGGCCCTACAAGGAGCCCTGGCCGATGGATCGGATCGTGGAATACATCCACGCGGCATCGGGCACGCACTTTGACCCGATGGTGGTCCATGCATTTACCAGCGTCCTGCCCGAGCTCATCGAGATCGGTCGCCGCTGGGCAGAAATGGACCAGAGCGAACAGGAAAAGCCGGACACGCCGGAGCGCAGCCGCTGATTTCCCGCCGCGGCGGCGGGCCGCTGCCTGCACCCCATCGGTGCAGATAGCCGAAAAATATTGGCATAGAACTAGCTTAAACCCCAAGAAGCTGACCGTTTGGTTAGCTTTATAGTGGGTTTTTATGTCTGTCCCTACGCTGTGCTGTGCCCATGAAACCATCTGACCTGCCCGCCGGGGCTATCGCTGCTGCCGTGCCGGCCGCGCTTGCCGTGGAGGTACGCCAGGCAAACGTGGTCTACCCCGCGGCCGATGCCCCGGTGCATGCGCTGCAAGACATCGACCTGTCGGTGCGGCAAGGCGAATTCATCTCGCTGATCGGCCCCTCGGGCTGCGGCAAGACCACGCTGCTGCGCGCCATTGCCGACCTGGAGCCCATCAGCTCCGGCAGCATGCTGGTCAACGGCGTGAGCCCGCATGCGGCGCGCATGGCGCGATCCTACGGCTATGTGTTCCAGGCGCCGGCGCTGTTCCCCTGGCGCACGGTGCTGGCCAATGTGGTGCTGCCGCTGCAGATCCAGGGCCGCGGCAAGGCCGACAGCCAGCGCATTGCCATGGAGCAGCTGGAGCGCGTGGGGCTCAAAGGCTTCGAGAAGAAATACCCCTGGCAGCTCTCCGGCGGCATGCAGCAGCGGGTGTCGATTGCCCGCGCGCTGGCCTTCGAGCCGCGCATTTTGATGATGGACGAGCCGTTTGGCGCGCTGGACGAGATCACCCGCGACCGGCTCAACGAGCAGCTGCAGCAGCTGTGGCAGCGCGAGCGCCGCACCGTGGTCTTCGTCACCCATTCGATTGCCGAGGCAGTGTACTTGTCGACCCGCATCGTGGTGATGTCGCCGCGACCGGGGCGCATCGTCAAGGTGATCGATTCCACCTTGCCCGACGAGCGGCATCTGGGCCTGCGCGACACGCCCGAATTCATGGCCCTGGCGCACGCGGTGCGGGAGTCGCTGGCCGATGGCCACCATTAAGCGCAGCTCCGCTTTCGATAGCGGAATCCCCATAGCCAGTGTGCTGCTGGCGCTGATTTGCCTTTGGTATGCGGGCGCCGTCTGGCTGAACGCGCCGGGGGCTATCGAGCGCGTGCTGGCACCGCGTGGCACGGCCTGGAGCTTCACCGATCTGGTGCAGACCACGCTGTCCATGCAGCGCCCGGTGCTGCCTGCGCCGCAGCAGGTGGCGCTGGATTTCTGGTCCAGCCTGGTCGACTGGCCGGTGGATTCGCCGCGCAATCTGCTGTACCACGTAGCCGTCACCGCGCAGTCCAGCCTACTGGGCTTTGCCATGGGCACGCTGTTCGGCCTGCTGCTGTCGGCCGGCATCGTGCATTCGCGCACCTTGGACAAAGCACTGATGCCCTGGATCGTGGCTTCGCAAACCATTCCGGTGCTGGCCATTGCGCCCATTGTGCTGATCATTCTGGGCAGCCTGGGTTTCTCCGGCGTTTGGCCGAAAGCGGTGATCGCCATGTATTTGTGCTTCTTCCCGGTCACCGTGGCCATGGTGCAAGGCCTGCGCTCGCCGCAGCAGATTGACACCGAGCTGCTCTATACCTACGCGGCCTCGCCCTGGCAGGCGTTCTGGCTGCTGCGCCTGCCCGCTGCCCTGTCGTTTCTGTTCCCCGCGCTGCGCGTTGGCATCGCGGCCGGTCTGGTCGGCGCCATGGTGGCCGAGCTTCCTACCGGCGCGCAGGCCGGCCTGGGCGCCAAGCTGCTGCTGGGCTCGTACTACGGCAACACGGTGGCCATCTGGTCGGCGCTGCTCATGTCGGCCCTGCTGGGCCTGGCTTTGACCGCGGCGGTGCTGGGTGTGGAGCGCCTGGTGCTGCGCCACCATGGGGTGCGTCCATGAAGGCGCGCAGTCCGCAGGCCGTGGCGGCTGGGGTGCTGGCCAGCATGCTGTTTGCTGCAGTTTTTATAGCTACTTCCGCAGGTATATCCAGCGCTAGTGGCCTATTTTTGCCAGGACTTTTGTTGACGCTGGTCTTGGCAGGCTGGACGGTGCGCGCAGCCGCGGCCCTGGAAGGGCGGGCGATTTACGGCCTGTTGACGGCTGGCCTGTTCGGCCTGTGGCTGCTGTACTTCTGGCAGCTGTTGGTGACGGCTTTCGACGTGCCGCGGGTGCTGCTGCCGGCGCCGGCGCTGATCGTGCAAGCCATGGCCGAGGGCTGGCCTGTGCTGTTCAAGGACTTCGTGCAGACCGTGCTCAAGTCGGTGCTGACCGGCTGGCTGCTGGGCTGCGGCCTGGGCTTTGCGGTGGCGGTGGCGATTGACCGGCTGCCGTTTCTGCAACGCGGCCTGCTGCCCATCGCCTCGCTGACCAGCACCGTGCCCCTGGTGGGCGTGGCACCGATTGCGGTGATGTGGTTTGGCTTCGACTGGCAGTCCAAGGCGGCGGTCGTGGTGTTGATGACCTTCTTCCCGATGCTGGTGTCCACCCTGGCGGGCCTGAAGGCCGCGGGCAAGCTGGAGCGCGAGCTGATGTACAGCTATGCCGCCGGCTACGGCCAGACCCTGCTGGCGCTGCGCCTGCCCAGCGCCATGCCCTTCATCTTTGGCGCACTCAAGGTGAACGCCACCTTGGCGCTGATCGGCGCCATCGTGGCCGAGTTCTTCGGCTCGCCCACGGCCGGCCTGGGTTTTCGCATTTCCACCGAGGCGGCCAAGATGCATATGCCGCTGGTGTGGGGCGCGATCGTGGTGGCCGCCATCACCGGCTCGGCCGCCTATGCCTTGCTGGTGCAGCTGGAGCGGCGCTTTGCGTTCTGGCATCCGTCGGTGCGTTCCCAAAAATAAGTTTCCCCCACCTGTCCCCACCTAGGAGTATTTGATGAACAAGCTGTCCAAGTTGAGTCAATGCCTGCTGGCCGCCGCATTGGCGGTCGGCGGCCTCGCCGCCCAGGCCCAAGAGAAGGTCACCGTGCAGCTCAAATGGGTGCCGCAAGCCCAGTTTGCCGGCTACTACGTGGCAGCGGCCAAGGGCTACTACAAGGCTGAAGGACTGGACGTAACCATCAAGCCCGGCGGCCCGGACATCTCGCCGGTGCAGGTGATTGCCGGCAACAACGCCGACGTGATCGTCAACTGGATGCCCGATGCGCTGGCCGCCCGCGAAGCCGGTGTGCCGCTGGTCAACATCGCCCAGGTGTTCAACCGTTCCGGCCTGATGCTGACCTGCAAAAAAGCCAGTGGCGTGACCACCCCGAAAGACCTGAAGGGCAAGACCTTGGGCGTCTGGTACGGCGGCAACGAATACCCGTTCCTCAACTGGATGGGCAAGCTGGGCTACAAGCCCGATACCGACATCAAGGTGCTGAAGCAGGGCTTCAACGTCGACCCGCTGCTGCAGAACCAGGCGGCCTGCGTGTCCACCATGGTCTACAACGAGTACTGGCAGATCATCGACGCTGGCGTCAAAGAAAGCGACTTGGTCACCTTCTTCTACGAAGACCAGGGTGTGGCCTCGCTGGAGGACGGCTTGTATGTGCTCGAATCCAAGCTCAAAGACCCGGCCTTCGTGGCCCGCATGGGCAAGTTCTTGAAGGCTACCTTCAAGGGCTGGAACGACGCGGTGAAGAACCCCGAAGAAGCCGCGAAGATCGTGGTGTCCAACGACATGTCGGGCAGTGCCACCCTGGCCGTGCAAAAGCGCCAGATGGAAAACGTGGCCAAGCTGATCACCACCGCTAACGGCCCCAAGATGGGCTACCTGGAGCCCGCCGCCTATGAGCGCACCGTCAAGGTGCTGATGTCGGGCGGCAGCGCACCGGTGATCAAGAAAGACCCTGGCAATGCCGCCATGAGCCACGTGGTGTGGGACGCCGCGACCAAGAAGTGAAGATAGCTGGTCCTCTTTCGGCGGAGGCCAAGGGCCAGATCCGCCAGGCCAACGAGGGCCTGATCCTCGCCGCCGCAGAGCGTGTCTTTGCGGGGGCGGGGTTCAGCGGCGCCACCATGGCCCAGATCGCCGAAGAATCGAGCCTGCCCAAGGCCAATCTGCACTACTACTTTGGCAACAAGGAGGCGCTGTACCGCGCGGTGCTGGCCCGCATTCTGGACGACTGGCTGGCGCCCACGCACGGCATCACGCCCGAGGCCGACCCGGCCCAGGCGATTGGCGACTACATCCGCAGCAAGATGGCCTTGTCGGCGGCGCGGCCCGATGCATCCAAGGTCTGGGCTAATGAGCTGCTGCATGGTGCCAGCTTCGTCAAGCAGCTGCTGGCCACCGAGCTGCGCGCCACCGTCAAGGCCAAGGCCGCCGTGATCGACCAGTGGATTGCCGAGGGCAAGATGCCGCCGGTGGACAGCACGCACCTGTTCTTCACCATCTGGGCCGCAACCCAGACCTATGCCGACTTCGACGTGCAGGTCAGCGCGGTGCTGGGCCGCACCAGCCTGGGCAAGGCCGACCACCGCCGCGCCTCCGAGCACGTGGTGTCTCTGGTGCTGCGCGGCTGCGGCCTGCAGCCATGAGCTACATGCTGGCCGTCGGCGCCTCGAATATGGACATTGCCGGACATAGCGCGTGCAGCCTGGTGCTGGGCGACTCCAACCCCGGTCGTATCCGCTATGCGCCGGGCGGCGTGGCCCGCAATGTGGCCGAGAACCTGGCCCGCCTGGGCCACTCCACGCGCTTGCTCACGGCGCTGGGCGACGACGCTCCCGGCCATAGCCTGCTGCAGGCCACGTCGGCTGCCGGCGTGGACATGCGGAGCTGCTGGGTACTGCCGGAGCAGGCAACGTCCAGCTACCTGTCGGTGCACGGCGCCGATGGCGACATGGCGGTGGCCGTCAACGACATGGGCATCGTCGACAGCATCACGCCCACGCGCCTGGCACCGTATGCGGCCGATCTGGCGGCGGCCCAGGCCTTGCTGTTTGACTGCAATCTGTCGGAAACCAGCCTGGCCTGGCTGTGCGCCCACAGCGGCGATGCGCCGGTGTTTGTGGATACCGTGTCCACGCACAAATGCCTGCGCATTGCCAGCAGTTTGGCGCGCGTGCATTTGCTCAAACCGAACCGCCTGGAGGCCCAGGCTCTGACCGGCCTGCCTTTGGACAGCCCAGCCGATGCCGCCGCCGTCGCCCAGTGGCTGCATGCGCGGGGTGTGCAGCAGCTGGTGCTGAGCTGGGGCGCGCAAGGCGTTTTATGGAGCGATGCCCAGGGCGCACAGGGCTGGCAACCGGCGCCCGAGGTGGTAGTGCAGAGCGCTAGCGGCGCGGGCGACGCCTTGATGGCCGGCCTGATGCACATGGCTGGTCAGCCGCTGGGCCAGGCCGTGCGTTTTGCCTGTGGCTGCGCGGCTTTGACCCTGGGCGTGGCGGGCACCAACGACCCGGCCCTGTCGGTGGCGCGCGTGCAGCAATGGCTGGAACTGAATCCTTGAAGAGTGAGACCCTGATGCAACCCAATCCTTTCCTGGACATCCATCCTGAAGTGGCTGCTGCCTTGGCTGCCAAGCGCCCGGTGGTGGCGCTGGAGTCCACCATCATTGCCCATGGCATGCCGTATCCGCAGAACGTGGCCACGGCCTTGCAGGTCGAGGCCGAGGTGCGCACCCATGGCGCCGTGCCGGCCACCATCGCCATCCTTAACGGCCGGCTCAAGGTCGGTTTGACCCAAGCCGAGATCGAGCAGCTGGGGCAGGGCGGGCGCGATGTGGTCAAGGTCAGCCGCCGCGATGTGGCTTTCATCGTGGCGGCTGGGCAGACCGGCGCTACCACGGTGGCTTCGACCATGCTGATCGCGGCCATGGCCGGCATCCGGGTGTTTGCCACCGGCGGCATTGGCGGCGTGCACCGCGGCGCGCCGCAGAGCTTCGATGTGTCCGCCGACCTGCAGGAACTCGCCCAGACCCCGGTGGCAGTGGTCTGCGCGGGCATCAAGTCCATCCTGGATCTGCAGCTCACTCTCGAATACCTGGAGACCCATGGCGTGCCCGTGGTCGGTTTCCAGAGCGACAACCTACCCGCCTTCTACACCCGCGACAGCGGCTTCAAGGTGGACTACCGGCTGGACACTGCCGAGGCCATCGCCCGCGCCATGCAGGCCCAATGGGCCATCGGTTTGCCGGGCGGCATGGTGGTGTCCAACCCCATCCCCGCAGCCTATGCGATGCCGCGCGCCACCATCGATGCGGCCATCGAGCAGGCCTTGCAGGAAGCCCAGGCCCAGGGCATTGCCGGCAAGCAGTCCACGCCCTTTCTGTTGGCCCGGGTCAGCGAAATCACCGGCGGCAACAGCCTGGCGTCCAACATCCAGCTGGTGCTGAATAACGCCCGCCTGGCCGCGGCGATTGCCGTCGCCTACCAGCAGATCGTCGCCTGATCTGCCATGGTCTACCGCTGCCGCTTTGACGAAACCCTGGGCCTGCCCATCGAGGCCCGCGCAGCTTATGCGCGCGACGGCGTGCTGGTGCTGGAGGACTTTGTGCCGGCGGCGCAATGCCAGGGTTTGCAGCAGCGGGCGCTGGAGCTGGTCGCCGAACACGCGCCCCAGGCGCCGGGCACGGTGTTCTCTGCGCGCGACCAGCGGCATGCGAAGGACGCGTACTTTGAAAACTCGGCGCGCGGCATCGGTGCATTTTTTGAAGCCGGCGCTTTCGATGCGCAGGGCCAGCTGTGTGTGCCGCTGGAGCGCGCCATCAACAAGCTCGGCCACGCGATGCACGATCTGGACCCGGTGTTCCAAGCGTTCTCGCACGGTGCACGTTTGCAGGCGGTGGCCGAGGGCGTGGGCCTGGTGGATGCCAAGCTGGTGCAGTCCATGTACATCTTCAAGCAGCCCGGGATTGGCGGCGAGGTCAATTGCCACCAGGATGCAACCTATCTGTACACCGAGCCGCAGTCGGTGGTCGGCTTCTGGTTCGCCATCGAAGACGCGCACCGCGGCAATGGCTGCCTGGGCGGTGTGCCGGGTGGGCAGCGCGGCGGGCTGAAGCAGGTGTTCCGCCGGCAGGCCGGTGGCGCGCTGCAGCTGGAGTCTTTGCAAGTAAACCTGGACTGGGACATGGACGCCCTGGAGTGGCTGGAAGTCCGCCAGGGCACGCTGATTGTGTTCAACGGCCTGTTTCCGCACCTATCGGAGCCCAATCATTCGGCGCAGTCGCGCCATGCCTATACCTTGCATGCGGTCAGCGGCCAGGCCGCCTACCCGGCCAGCAACTGGATCCAGCCGGGCGGCATGCCGTTTACCGGTTTTGTGTAACTGCCAGACCCGCGCCACCCGGCGCACAAGGAGGACGTATCGGGCCCAAGATGTCGCGTAAAGCTCTCTATCCCCGTGCCCATGGGCACAGTTCCTGCTGAATGGAGCCGACCTGGCGCGCTGCGCCCGGACGCCCTGCCAGCCCTTTGTTTTCTTTTCCAACCCCACCACGGATACCGCCATGAAAACTTCTCTGCAACTCAGCTTCCTCGCCGCCACACTCTTCTCTGCCCTGTCGGCCTGGGCCGAGCCGGCCATCGTTTACGACCTGGGCGGCAAGTTCGACAAGTCCTTCAACCAGTCGGCTTTCGACGGCATGGAGCGCTGGAAAAAGGAAACCGGCAAGAGCTACCTCGAATTTGAAGTCGCCAATGAAACCCAGCGTGAGCAGGCGATCCGCCGCATGGCCGAGCGTGGCGCCAGCCCCATCATCGCCATGAGCTTCAGCCAGGCTTCTGCCCTGGAAAAAGTAGCCAAGGAATTCCCCAAGCTGCAGTTCGCCATCATCGACATGGTGATCGAGTTGCCCAATGTGCAGTCCGTGGTGTTCAAGGAGCATGAGGGCAGCTTCCTGGTCGGCATGCTGGCGGCGCAGGCCAGCAAGACCGGCAAAGTCGGCTTTGTGGGCGGCATGGACATTCCGCTGATCCGCAAGTTCCAGTGCGGCTACGAGCAGGGCGCCAAGTTCGCCAATCCCAAAGCCGAAACCTTCGCCAACATGACTGGCACCACTGGCGCTGCCTGGAACGACCCCGGTCGCGGCAGCGAGCTGACCAAGGCCCAGTTTGCCAAGGGTGCGGACGTGGTGTTTGCTGCTGCTGGCGGCACCGGCATCGGCGTCTACCAGGCGGCCAAGGATGCGGGCAAGCTGGCCATCGGTGTGGACAGCAACCAGAACTACCTGCAGCCCGGCACCATGCTGACCTCCATGGTCAAGCGCGTCGACGTGGCCGTGTACAACGTGCTCAAGGCCTACAAGCCCGGCATCTCCAATCTGGGCCTGAAGGAAGAGGGCGTGGGTTACGCCATGGACGAGCACAACGCCAAGCTGGTCACGGCCGACATGAAGAAGAAGGTGGATGCGGCCAAGGCCGACATCATCAGCGGCAAGATCAAGGTGGTGGACTACATGGTGGCTAACGCTTGTAAGTAAGGCTCACCCCCAGGCTCCACGCTGCGCGTTTCCGCCAACCCCCTTGCAGGGGGCGAACCCAGTGGCCCGGCTAAGCCGGTTCCACGGGTTCTCTGGAAGGGGCGCGTTGCATTGCGCTGGTATCACGGATTTCCATGACAACCCTTAACTCCTCTGCGGCGGACGCTACCGCCGTGCACATGGCGGGCATCAGCAAGCGTTTTGGCGCGGTGCAGGCCAATGACCAGGTGGATCTGAGCGTGCGCGCCGGTACGGTGCACGGCATCGTGGGCGAGAACGGCGCGGGCAAGAGCACGCTGATGTCGGTGCTGTACGGCTTCTACAGCGCTGATAGTGGCAGCATCGCGGTGTTCGGCCAGCCGGCGCGTATCCGCAATGCATTCGACGCGATTGCGCTGGGCATCGGCATGGTGCACCAGCACTTCATGCTGGTCGATTCGCTGACCGCGCTGGAGAACGTCATGCTGGGGGCCGAGCCCCATGTCTTGCTGCTCAAGGCCGAGGCCCTGGTGCGCAGCGCGCTGGGGGCGTTGATGCAGTCCACGGGCCTGCACGTGGCGCTGGACGCCACGGTAGAGCAACTGTCGGTGGGCGACCGGCAACGGCTGGAAATCCTCAAGGCCTTGTACCGCGGCGCCAAGATACTGATACTCGACGAGCCCACGGCGGTGCTGACGCCGCAAGAGACCGAGCAGCTGTTCGAGGTGTTGGCGCGGCTGCGCTCGCAGGGCACGACGGTGCTGCTGATCACCCACAAGCTGAAGGAAGTGATGCGCCTGTGCGACCAGGTCACGGTGATGCGCAGCGGCCGCGTGGTGCATGAATGCGCGATCGCCCAGGCTTCGGTGGAGATACTGGCCGAGGCCATGGTCGGGCGCAAGGTAAATATGGGCCGCCAGGGCGATGCGGCTCCACGACTCGGCGCGGTGCTGCTGCAGGCGCGTGGCGTGGCGGTGCGCGATGCACTGCAGGTCACGCGCCTGGTGGACTTCAACCTCAGCCTGCGCGCTGGCGAAATTGTGGGCATCGCTGGTGTGGCGGGCAACGGCCAGAGCGAGTTGCTTGAAGTGCTGGCCGGTCTGCGCACGCCGAGCGCGGGCACGCTGGAACTTGGCGGCACCTCGTTCACCGCAGAGCATTGGCTGGACCCCAGCCTGGCGCGCAGCCTGGGCCTGGCCCATGTGCCCGAAGACCGGCATGCGCGCGCCATGGTGATGGGCTTTGCCTCCTGGGAGTCGGCGGTGCTGGGCTACGAGGGCCTGCCGGTGTACAGCCGCTGGGGCTGGATGCGCCACGCCGCCATGCGGGCCGCCACCGCCGCCATGATGGAGCGCTTCGATGTGCGGCCCCGCGACCCATCGTTGATGAGTTCTAAATTTTCCGGCGGCAACCAGCAGAAGCTGGTGCTGGCGCGCGAACTGGGGCAGGCGCCCAAGGTGCTGCTGGTGGGCCAGCCCACACGAGGCGTCGACATCGGCGCGATTGAATTCATCTACACCCAGCTGCGAGCCTTGCGCGATGCGGGCTGCGCGGTGCTGGTGGTGTCGAGCGAGCTGGATGAAATCCTGGCCCTGGCCGACCGGGTGCTGGTGCTGAACCAGGGCCACGTGACCGGCGAGCTGCCGATAGCCGACTGCGGCGAGGCAAAGCTCGGCCTGCTGATGGTGGAAACCAAAGAACCCGAAGGAAGCCCCGTATGAGTACCCCGCAAGCCCTGCCCCGCTGGGCCGATGTGGTGTTGCTACCCGCCGTCAATCTGTTGATCGCGCTGCTGGTGGCCGGTCTGGTGGTGTCGCTGGTGGGGCAGAACCCGCGCGAGGTGATGTCGGTGCTGCTGCACGGCGCGTTCGGCACGCAGCGCGGCCTGAGTTACACGCTGTACTACGCCACTACCTTTATCTTCACCGGGCTGGCCGTGTCGGTGGCCTTCCACGGCGGCTTGTTCAACATCGGCGGCGAAGGCCAGGCCCTGATGGGCGGCCTGGGCACGGCGCTGGTGGCGTTGTGGCTATCGCACAGCCTGCCGGCGCTGTTGTTGTTGCCGCTGATGCTGCTGGCGGGTGTGCTGTTTGGCGCGGTCTGGGCGGCCGTGCCCGGCTATCTGCAGGCCTACCGCAACAGCCATGTGGTGATCACCACCATCATGTTCAACTTTCTGGCCAGCAGCTTGCTGGCCTATCTGCTGGTGAACCGGCTCAAGCCGCCAGGCACCATGGCGGTGGAGAGCGCGGCCTTTGGCCGGGCGGCCAAGCTCACCAGCATGCAGGATGCGCTGGCCTGGCTGGGGCTGGACTGGCCTTCGTCGCCGTTGAACATCAGCCTGTTCCTGGCCCTGGCGGCGGCCTTCGGTGTGTACCTGCTGCTCTGGCATAGCCGGGCCGGCTACCGCCTGCGCGCCATGGGTTCCAGCGAAAGCGCGGCCGCGTATGCGGGCATCCACCCCAAGCGGCAGGTGATCTTTGCCATGGCTTTGTCGGGTGGCCTGTCCGGCATGGTGGGCATGAACGAAATCGCCGGCGTGAACGGCAAGCTGCTGCTTGACTTTGCGGCCGGCGCCGGCTTCACCGGGATTGCAGTGGCCTTGATGGGGCGCAACCACCCGTTCGGCATCGTGCTGGCCAGCGTGCTGTTTGGCGCACTGTTCCAGGGCGGGGCCGAAGTCAGTTTCGAGGTACGGGGCTTCAGCCGCGACATGGTGGTGATGCTGCAAGGCTTCATCGTGCTGTTTTCGGGGGCCATGGCCTATGTGATTGCGCCGTGGCTGGCGCGCTGCCTGGCGCTGCTGGCGCGCAAGCCCGTTGTGGCAGTAGGAGCCCACCGTGGATGAGGCTTTGCTGGGGGCCTTGCTGGCCTCGACCCTGCGGGTGGCGACCCCTTTGATCCTCTGTGCGCTGGCCGGCCTGATCTCCGAGCGCGCGGGCGTGGTCGACGTGGGACTGGAGGGCAAGATGCTGTTTGCCGCCTTCATCGCCGCGGCCAGCGGCGCGGCCTATGGCTCGACCAGCCTGGCTCTGCTGTTGGCGATCGCCACGGCGATTGCCTTGTCGTGGTTGCACGGCTTTGCCTGTGTCAGTCACCGGGGCGACCAGGTGGTGTCGGGCGTGGCGCTGAACATCGTGGCCGCGGGCCTGACGGTGGTGCTGGGCCTGGCCTGGTTCCACCAGGGCGGGCAGACGCCGGCGGTGTCGGACAGCGTGCGCCTGCACGCGCTCTGGCCGGGGGCGGCCAGCGCCTGGCAGGGCATGCCCCTGGTCGGCACCATCGTCGGCGAAGGACTGCTCGGCCACAATCTGCTGGTCTACCTGGCGTTGGCCCTGGTCGCCGGGGTCTGGTGGCTGCTGTACCGCACCCGTTTCGGCCTGCGCTTGCGGGCGGTGGGCGAGAACGCCCACATGGTGGACGCGGCCGGGGTGTCGGTGCTGCGTCTGCGCTATGCGGCGCTGACCTTGAACGGCATTCTGTGTGGCCTGGCGGGGGGCTATCTGGTGCTGGCGCAGAACGCCGCCTTTGTGCCGCATATGACGGCGGGGCGCGGCTTCATGGCCTTGGCGGCGATGATCTTCGGCAACTGGCGGCCGGTGCGCGCGCTGTGGGCTTGCCTGCTGTTCGGCTTTCTGGATGCTTCGGCGATCCAGTTGCAGGGCGTCAGCCTGCCGGGCATTGGCGAGGTGCCGGTGCAGGCCATCCAGGCGCTGCCCTATCTGCTGACGGTGATCCTGCTGGCCGGTTTCATCGGCAAAGCCGCCGTGCCCAAGGCTCTGGGCCAGCCCTACGTCAAAGAGCGCTGACCCCAGCCGGCGCAGGCCGCGGTTCCAGAGTGGGTAAAGCTGACCAAAAGGCCAGCTTTTGGCATGGGCCTTGCGTTAGCCCTTGCCCAACCATTACTTCGAGGGAACCCCCATGGCTATGTATAAATTTCTGACTGCGCTGGCGGCAGTTGCGGCACTGGCACCGGCTGCGCATGCAGACGACAACTGGTCGTTCAAGGATATTAGTATTCAACACCTGGACTGGACCAACCACACGGAGAACCAGACCGGCAAGGGTCCATTTGGCGTGAAAAAGGACTTCACCTTGCTCGAGGTCGAAGGCGGCATGGGCGGCAAGTGGGGCGATGTGTATGGTTTCTTCGACGTGGAGAACCCCAGCAAATCGTCCAACAACAGCGACTCGGCAATGGACCGCCGCTACGCGATGAAGGCCGTGGCCCACATCAACATGACCCAAGCCGGCGGTATGCCAGTGCAGCTCTACGGCCACATCTACAACTTCATGGACAACGGCTTCCGTGATCAGAACAATGTGCTGGGCCTGAGCACGGCTTACTTCAATGGCGGCTTCTGGATCAAGCCGTTCTTCGGCGCGCACTACGAAACCAAGACCGACCTCGGCACCCAGTACAACGGCACGATGGCAGGCTGGGTATTCGGCTACAACTTCAAAGCCTGGGACCAGTCCTTCATGGTCTCCAGCTGGCATGAAACCGAGATGGGCCGCAAGGACAGCTACCTGGTCATGGCCCGCGATGGCGGCGTAGTCACCGCCAACAAGACGGCGCAAAACGGTGCGCTGTCGCTGTGGTGGAACATCACCCCCAGCGTCACCACTGGTTTAACCTACCGCTACGCCAAGAACAAGCTGGGCTCGGCCACCTACCAGGACGCATTTATCTACACCGCCAAGTACAACTTCTGATTCAACAAACAGAGTGCTATTGATTCAATAGCTGCTTGCGCAAACAGAATAAGCGCTACGGGCCTGTTTGGCTTAAATCTTCAGTAGCACTTAGGCGCTGGGCACCAGCTGCATCTCGGCCACAAACTGGGATGGCTGGGCCTGGCTCACCAGCAGGCTGAGCGTGCTGCGCGCCCGCGTCACCGCCACGTACATCAGCTTGCGTTCGTCCACCATGCTGACGCGCTCGGCCGCTGGGAACGCGCCCTGGGCCAGGAAGGGCAGCACCACGTGGTCGAACTCCAGGCCCTTGACCTGGGCAATGTCGGCCAGGCACAGCTCGGCTGTTTTGGCGCTGCGCTTGCTGTGCTCGCGCTGCTTCTCAAAATGCACCTCGGCCTGGTTCAGATGCGCAAAGAAGGCGGCCACGCTGTCGAAGCGCGCCGCCGCCTGCTTCAGCCCTTCGAGGTGGGCCACCGCGTCGGCCTGGCGTTGCTTCTCCACCCAGTGCTCGGCCGCCCATTGCCGCATCTCCAGCGCGTCCAGCATCTGGGCAAACATGGCAGGCCCGGTCTGGCTGCGCGCGATGGCCATGGCCTTGCGCAGCCGCCGCGTGATCTGCGGCTCGGTGCGGGCGATCTGCGATTCGAAAAACGTGGCCAGTATGCTGGGGTCGGCCACCACCGGGCGGACGGCTTCCTGCAGGCGCTCGGCCGGGGTCTCGCTTTCGTCCCTAAAAAAGCCCAGCTGGAAGCGGCAGAACACCACCAACTCTTCGACCATGCGGCGCCGCGTCTCGGCGCTTTGCACCGCGCCGAAATGCTGGGTGGCTACGGCCAGCAGGGCGCGCACCAGAATCACCTCGGGCCGCTGCAGATAGGTGCCGAAGCCGCGGGTCTGGTAGGGCAGGCCGGCCTCCAGCAAGGCGTTTTCCAGCAGCACCGACTGGTGCGGATGGCGCAGCAGCACCACGAACTCGTTCATCTTGCGCTTCTCGGCGCGCCATTGCAGGGCGGCCTGCACCACTTGCTGCACGCAGTCCAGGTCGTCCGCATAGGTGGTGCAACGCAGCTGGGTGGTATGCGCGGCCTGGGTGGCATAGGGCTTGTTCGCCAGGTGGCCGGCACTGGCCGCCAGCGCCGGGCCAAAGCGGTAGCTGGCGGTCAGCGGCAGGGCCTGTACATGGCGGCCGGTCTGCGGCTCGAACATCTCGGCCTGCATGTAGCGCGCATCGGCGCCGGCGTGCGCGTGGATCACCTGGTCCACGTCGCCCACGCCGCAAAAATAGCACTTCGGGTTGCTGGCCAGCAGGCCGCGGGTGATGGCGAACAGCGCGTGGTTCAGGTCGTGCATTTCGTCCAGCATCAGCGCCGCCAGATGCCGCGGCCACTTGGGGATGTCGTTCCAGAACGTGGGCTGGTCGGGGTCGCCCACCAGGCGCGCCAGGTCGTAGCTGGCATCGTGCTCGGCGCGGAACTTCGGGCTGTCGGTGCCGGGCGGGTGGCGCAGCTTCTCAAACTCGGCCAGCACGCACAGCAGGCTGAAGTCCAGCCCGCATTCCTCGGCATATTCGGCCGTGATGCGCTGGTCGTCCCAGTAGGCCATCTCGCGTGCCAGCATGCCCTTGGCGCGCAGGCTTTGGCGCAGGAACAGCTCGACGAATTCACTATTGCCTTCGGTCGGCAGCCACAGCTGCTCCAGCAGCTCCGGCGTGGCGCGTTCGCGCAGCTCGGCCACGGCCGCCCAGACGCTGGCCTGCAGTGCCTCCGGGTCGTGCAGCGCCGGCAGGGCCACGCCTTCCACGCTTTTCAGGCAGTACAGCGCAAAGGTTTCAAAGCTGGAAATCCACACCTTCTTCACCACATCGGGCGCCACGCCGATCTTGCGCAGCGCGGCGCGCAGCGCATCACAGGCCGGCTCGGTATAGGTCAGCGCCAGGATGCTGGTCGGCACCAGGCCGCGGGCCAGGCCTTCGGCGATGCGCAGCGCCAGGCTGGTGGTCTTGGCCGCGCCGGCATTGGCGTGGACGATGACGGTGTCGTCGTTGCTGGTCTGGATCGCCAGCTGCTCGGCCGTGGGCACGATGCCCTGGGCGGAAAAAGAGGGGAGGGAGTTGTCGTAATGCATGGTGAAGCGCGCAGCATACGCGAGGGGTGGGTGCGGTACCGCCAGGGTCGCTATTGAATAGATAGCTGGTTGCGCAGGTGGTTATTGCGCTACAGCCCTGTTTTGCTTGAAGAAACGCACAGCCCGTGGACCTGCCGTTAGCGCATATCGATAGAAGAAGATAGCGCAAACGGCAGCCCTGCCGCGGGTCAGAATGAATCGACATTCTTACCACGCACCGCGCCAAGGCCATGCCGTATTCTCTTTCCCTGCTCGACAAAAGCCCCATCCCGCCCGGCGCCACTGCGGCCCAAGCCTTGCAGCGCACCGTGGCGCTGGCCCAGCGCGCCGAAGAGCTGGGCTACCGCCGTTTCTGGGTGGCGGAACACCACGGCAACCCGACCCTGGCCAGTAGCGCGCCCGAGGTGCTGATCGCCCACATCCTGGCCCACACCACGCGCATCCGTGTCGGCTCTGGTGGCGTCATGCTGCAGCACTACAGCCCGTTCAAGGTGGCCGAAGCCTTCAAGCTGCTGGCCTCGCTGGCGCCAGGCCGGGTCGACCTGGGCGTGGGCAAGGCGCCCGGTGGGTTGCCGCTGGCCACGCGTGCGCTGCAGTGGCTGCACGACGCGGCGCGCAAACCCGACTTTGCCCAGCAGCTGGCCGATCTGGATGCGTTTCTGGAGGGCACGGTGATCGACAGCCACGCGCTGCAAGGCGCCGTCGCCTACCCGGCGCCACCCGAGTTACCCGAGCGCATCCTGCTCGGTGGCAGCGCCGACAGCGCCCAGTTGGCAGCGCGCCTGGGCTGGGACTTCACCTATGCCGGCCACTTCAATGCCGACCCGGCCAATATCGAGCGCTCGGTCACCGCCTACCAGCAGGCCACGGGCCGGCCCGCAGCGCTGGCGCTGTACGCGTTTGCGGCAGAGAGCAAGGACGAGGCCGAGCACCTGGTCGGCGCGCTGCGCATCTTCAAGCTGCACCTGTCTACCGGCCAGAGCGTGAACCTGCCGAGCCTGGAGGCCGCGGCCGAGTTTGCGCGCCAGGCCGGCGTGGCCGACTGCCGCGTCGAAGAAACCCGGCCCTATGTGCTCACCGGCACGCCGGACGGCGTGCGCCGCGAGCTGGATGCGCTGAGCCAGCGCCATGGCATCCAGGAATTCGTCATCGACACACCGGTGGTCGGCTTTGCCGAACGCTGGGCGTCGGTGGAGCTGCTGGCCGGCGCCGAGCAGGCCGTGGCCGCCTGATTTTTTGACCCACAACGAGACAGCTATGGCAAACACACCCATCCGCTTCGGCATCATGCTGCACGGCGCCGGCGGCCACATGAACGCCTGGAAGCACCCCAGCGGCCCGGCCGACGCCAGCGTGAACCTGGACTTCTACATCCGCACTGCGCAGAAGGCCGAAGCCGCAGGCATCGCCTTCGCCTTCGTCGCCGACGGCCTGTACATCAACGAGAAATCGATCCCGCATTTTCTGAACCGCTTCGAGCCGATTTCCATCCTCTCGGCGCTGGCCACAGTGACCAGCAAGATCGGCCTGGCTGGCACCATCTCCACCTCGTACAGCGACCCGTTCACCGTGGCCCGGCAGTTCGCCTCGCTGGACCTGATCAGCCAGGGCCGCGCCGGCTGGAACGTGGTCACCACGCCGCTGGAAGGCTCGGCCAAGAACTACAGCCGCACGCATCCCGAGCACGCGCAGCGCTACCAGATCGCCGACGAATACCTGCAGGTCACCCAAGGCCTGTGGGACAGCTGGGACGACGACGCGCTGGTGCGCAACCGCGCCACCGGCCAGTTTTTCGACAAGAGCAAGCTGCACACGCTGGGCTTCAAGGGCCGCTTCTTCGAGGTCGCAGGGCCGTTGAATATCGGCCGCTCGGCCCAGGGCCAGCCGGTGATCTTCCAGGCCGGTTCGTCCGATGCCGGCATCGGCCTGGCCGGCAAATTTGCCGATGCGGTATTCACCCATTCGCCGTCGCTGGAAGAGACGCGCAGCTTCTCGCGCCAGGTGAAAGCCAGTGCCGTGGCCCAGGGCCGCGCCTCCAGCGACGTGAAGATATTTCCAGGCATCGGCCCTGTCGTCGCGGCCACCCAGGCCGAGGCCGAGGCCAAATACCAGGCGATCCGCGAGCTACTGAGCATCGACGAAGCGCTGGCTTACCTGGGTCGCTTTTTCGACCACCACGACTTCAGCCAGTACCCGCTGGACGCGCCGTTTCCCGAACTCGGCGACATAGGCAAGAACAGCTTCCGCTCGACCACCGACCGTATCAAGGCCGATGCCGCCAAGAGCGGCCAGACCTTGCGCGAGGTGGCGCTGGAAGTGGCCACGCCGAAGTCGCAGTTCGTTGGCACCGGTGAGCGCATTGCCGATGAAATCATCCGCTGGATCGACGCCGAAGCGGCAGATGGCTTCATCCTCGGCTTCCCGGTGGTGGCCCAAGGCCTGGACGATTTCATTGCGCATGTGATCCCGGCGCTGGAAGCCCGCGGCCGCTACGAACGCACGCTGCCTGGCAGCACGCTGCGCGACCACCTGGGCCTGCCACGCAAGGCCAGTCGCCATGCAGTGCCTGCTGAGTCCACCGAATCCAGCGAACGGAAGGTGGCCTGATGCCGCGTGAAGAAGCCGCCGACATCCGCCGCGTCGAATCGCGGGTGGCGTCCTACATCAACGAGTTCGTGGCGCTGCGGCAGGACATCCACCAACACCCCGAGCTGTCGTTCAAGGAGCACCGCACCTCGGACATTGTGGCCGCCAAGCTGGCCGCCTGGGGCTATGAGGTAACGCGCGGCATCGCTGGCACAGGCGTAGTCGGTAGCCTGCGCCGCGGCAGTGGCAGCAAGACCTTGGGCATACGCGCCGACATGGACGCGCTGCCGATCCAGGAGGCCACCGGCCTGCCCTACGCCAGCGTGAATGCCGGCGTAATGCATGCCTGCGGGCATGACGGCCACACCGCCATCCTGCTGGCAGCGGCACGGACGCTGGCCGAGGTGGGCCAGTTCGACGGCCAGCTGCAACTGATTTTTCAACCCGCCGAAGAGACCGGCTCGGGTGCCCGCCAGATGATTTCCGAAGGCCTGTTTGACCGCTTCCCTTGCGACGCGGTATTCGGCCTGCACAACTGGCCGGGCGTGCCCGCCGGGCATCTGGGCTGCGTGGCCGGGCCCGCGATGGCCTCTATCGACCAGGCGGTGATCACCATCCGCGGCAAGGGCGGCCACGGCGCCGAGCCGCACAAGACGGTGGACCCGGTAGTGGTCAGCGCGCACCTGATCACCGCGCTGCAGACCATCGTCTCGCGCAACGTCGATCCGCTGGACATGGGTGTGGTCACCGTGGGCTCGATCCACGGCGGCGCGGCGTCGAATGTGATCCCCGACGCGGTAGAGCTGAAGCTGACCATGCGCTCGTTCCGCCCGGAAATCCGCCAGCTCTTGCAAGAGCGCGTGCCGGCGCTGGCCAAGGCCCAGGCCGAGAGCTTTGGCGCCGAGGCCGAGGTGGACTACCAGCTGGGCTTTCCGGCGGTGCTGAACCACGTTGATGAAACCGCGTTTGCCCGCACGGTGGCCGAAGACACCTTTGGCGTCGGCCAGGTCGAGGCCGGTTTTCGCCCGCGCACCGCCAGCGAAGACTTCGCCTACATGCTGCAGGCGCGCAAGGGCAGCTATGTGTTTCTGGGCAATGGCGAAGGCGCTTCGCTGCACAGCCCGCGCTACGACTTCAACGACGCCGTACTCGGCCTGGCCGCCACCTACTGGACGCGGCTGGCCGAGCGGTTTCTGGCACCCGCCGCATAAACCCAGGAGGCATTCTGTGAGCGAACAATTCCTCTACACCCATCCGCACGATCCAGCGGCCCAGCCGCTGATAGACGCACTGACCCACGAGTATGACGCGCGCTACGGCGACATCCCCCGCGCCGAAGGCGAACCGAAGGAAATGCACCGCTACCCGCCCGAGGTGTTCGCACCGCCGCACGGCAATTTCGTGCTGCTGCTGCGCGACGGCGTGGCGATTGGCGGCGGCGCCTTCATGCGCCTGGACGCGCACACTGCCGAGTTCAAACGCATCTGGACCCATGCCGATCTGCGCCGCCAGGGCCTGGCGCGCAAGATCATGGTCGAGCTGGAGGCGCAGGCCGTGCGCCAGGGCTATAGCCGCGGCTACCTGACCACCGGCTTCCGCCAACCCGAGGCGGTGGCGCTGTACCTGGGCCATGGCTACACACCGCTGTTCGACCTGGCGCAAGACCCGGCCACCATCGGCAGCCTGCCGTTCCAGAAGCTGCTGGTGCCCACGGCCCAGGTGGCGTTCGAGAAGATCGTGGTCAAGCGCAGCGACCTGCTGCAAGGCGTGCTGGCGTTGGGCGGTGCAGCCGCGCTGAATGGAGCGCGCGCAGCATGACCAGTACCACCTATTTCGATCTGGCGCCCGAGGCCGCTACGGCTCCCGCGGCGCCGACAGCCGCACCCGCCACTGCCGCCAAGGGCGACTACTCGCACTACCGCGTGGTGCCGGCGCGCTACCCCGGCCGTACCGTGGGCACGGTGCTGGCGCTGCTGCTGATCGCTGCCGTGCTGCAATCGGTGTTCACCAATCCGCGCTGGGGCTGGGGTGTGTTTGCTGAATGGTTTTTTGCCGAGCCGGTGCTGATCGGCCTGGGCCGCACGCTGCTGCTGACGGCGGCCGGTGCGCTGTTCGGCTTCATCCTCGGCACCGGGCTGGCGCTGGCGCGGGTCTCGCGCTCGCCGCTGCTGGCGCGGCTGTCCTGGGGCTTTGTGTGGATCTTCCGCTCCATCCCGGTGATCGTGCTGCTGCTGATCATCAACAACCTGGGCTATCTGTACGAGACCGTGTCGCTGGGTGTGCCCTACACCAGCACGGTGTTTTTCTCCTACCCCACGACCCAACTGATCAGCCCCTTCGTGGCGGCGCTTTTGGGGCTGACGCTGAACCAGGCGGCGTTCTCGTCGGAGATCATCCGCGGCGGCATTCTGTCTGTCGACCAGGGGCAGCTGGAGGCGGCTGCCGCGTTGGGCCTGCCGCGGCGCCGCCAGGCCTTCCGCATCGTGCTGCCGCAGGCTATGCGATCCATTCTGCCCAGCGCCTTCAATGAAATCATCGGTCTGGCCAAGGGCACGTCGAACGTCTACATCCTGGCGCTGCCCGAGCTGTTCTACACCATCCAGATCATCTACCGCCGCAACCTGGAAGTGATTCCGCTGCTGATGGTGGCCACCGTCTGGTACTTGGTGATACTGACCGTGCTGTCGATTGCCCAGCACCAGATCGAGCGGCATTTCTCCAAGGGTGCGCTGCGCAACCACCAAGCTGCGCCCTGGGCCCGTTGGCTGCGGGCGCGCCGCCCGGCACAGGCCACGCCACCTGTCGTGCGCAGCGAAGCGCCGGCACGCCGGGCTGTGCCGCCCAGCACCGGTGGCGAGGTCACGGTGCACGGCGTGTCGA
This sequence comes from Rhodoferax sp. OV413, assembly GCF_900104385.1. Lineage (GTDB taxonomy): Bacteria > Pseudomonadota > Gammaproteobacteria > Burkholderiales > Burkholderiaceae_C > Rhodoferax_B. The sequence goes on from NZ_FNJA01000002.1 coordinate 501,436, forward strand.
AGAGCTTTGGCGCGCTGCAGGTGCTGGATGACGTGACCCTGAGCGTGCCGCCCGGCAGCGTGACCGTGGTGTTGGGCCCGTCGGGTTCCGGCAAGTCGACGCTGCTGCGCACTATCAACCATCTGGAGCGGGTGGACGAAGGCTTCATCGCCATCGACGGTGAACTGGTCGGCTACCGCAAGGACGCTGACACGCTGTACGAGCTGCGTGAGAGCGACATCCTGGCACGGCGTGTCGATGTCGGCATGGTGTTCCAGAACTTCAATCTGTTTCCGCATCTGACGGTACTGGAGAACATCGTCGAAGCGCCGATCGCGGTGCGTGGCCAGCACCGCGCAGATGCGGAGTCGCAGGCCTTCGAGCTGCTGGCCCGTGTCGGCCTGGCCGACAAGGCCCATGCCTATCCGCGCCAGCTGTCGGGCGGCCAGCAGCAGCGCGTGGCGATTGCGCGGGCACTGGCGCTGCGGCCCAAGGTGTTGCTGTTCGACGAGCCGACCTCGGCACTCGACCCCGAGCTGGTGGGCGAGGTGCTGGACGTGATCAAGGAGCTGGCGCGCTCCGGCACGACGCTGCTGATCGTCACGCACGAGATCGGTTTTGCCCGCGAGGTGGCCGATCGCATCGTCTTCATGGAGCAGGGCCGCATTGTTGAAGTCGGCACGCCCGACCAGGTGTTCAACGCGCCGCAACACGCGCGCACCGCTGCCTTTCTGGCCAAGGTGCTGTAGACCGCAGCCCACTACTTATCCACGCTGATCTCCCGGCCGGCCGCACGCCCTGTGCGGCCGGCGGGGGAGAGGCTTGCCCGGATTTTTCCCAACCCTGAACCTTTTGATTGGAACCCCACCATGCGACTCCATGCTCCCATCCGCCACGCCCTGATCGGCATCGCCTCCGCTGCCGCGACCTTGCTGCCGCTGCACGCCAGCGCGCAGGCCGGCGATCTGGACCCGGCGCAGCCGGGCCGCATCCGCGCGCAGAAGTCCGACGAAGCACTGAAGCTGCTGTCCAAGGATTTCAAGTTCGCCAAAGAGGGCATCTTCACCGTGGGCGTTGCGCTGGGTCGGCTGCCGCTGGGCTCGTTTGCCAACGACAACAAGACCTTTGTCGGCAACGAGCCCGACATCTCTCTGCTGGTGGCCGACAGCCTGGGCCGCAAGCTGGAACTGGTGCCGGTGGCCTGGGCCGACTGGCCGCTGGGTCTGCAGTCCGGCAAGTTCGATGCGGTGGTGTCCAACGTCACCGTGACCGAGGCGCGCAAGGAGAAGTTTGACTTCTCCACCTACCGCAACGACACGCTGGGCATCTACGTGAAAAGCGACAGCAAGGTGGCGGCCGTGAAGGAGCCTAAGGACATTGCCGGCCTGCGCGTGATCGTCGGCGCCAGCACCAACCAGGAACAGATACTGCTGCGCTGGAACCAGCAGAACGTGGCCGCCGGCCTGAAGCCGGTGGAGATCCAGTACTACGACGATGACGTGGTGCAGCGCCTGGCGATCCAGTCGAACCGTGCCGATGCCTACCTGGGCCCGAACGCGCTGGCCGCCTACGAGGCGCGCGACGGCAAGACCCGGCTGGCCGGCACCTTCTCCGGTGGCTGGCCGCTGAGCGCCGAGATCGCCGTCACCACGCGCAAGGGCTCGGGCCTGGCCGACGCGGTGACCGCTGCCCTGAACGAGCAGATCCGCAACGGTAACTACGCCAAGGCGCTGGCGCGCTGGAACCTGGGCTCCGAGGCGATTGAGAAGTCGCGCACCAACCCACCCGGCCTGCCCAAGTCCTGATCGGCGTTGAACCCTTTTTGCGATGACTTTTATGCGATCCCTACGAACTTTGAACACCCTGGCGCGCAGCTGCGCCAGCGCGCTGGCGGCCTGTGCGCTGCTGGCTGTGCCGGCCGTGGCCGCCACCGCTTTCGACCTCAGCCCCGAGCAGGCAGCCCGGATTACCACGGGCAAGGACGCGGCTGCCGCGGCCACGCTGCCCAAGGACTACAAATGGGTGAAGGAGGGCGTGCTGACGGTGGGCATCAACCCGTTTGGCCTGCCCATCTCCAGCTACGCCAGCGACAGCAAGACCATCATCGGCGCCGACCCCGAGCTGGCCTTGCTGGTGGCCCAGACGCTGGGGCTGAAGCTGGAACTGGTACCGACACAGTGGGCCGACTGGCCGCTGGCCTTGGCATCGGGCAAGGTGGATGCGGTGATCTCCAACGTCGGCGTGACCGAGCTGCGCAAGGAGAAGTTCGACTTCTCCTCGTACCGCCTGGGCCTGCACGGCTTCTATGTGCGCAACGACAGCGCGGTGAAATCCATCAAGGAGCCCAAGGACGTGGCCGGCCTGCGCATCATCACCGGCTCGGGCACCAACCAGGAAAAGATCCTGCTGGAGTGGAACAAGCGCAACGTCGCCGCCGGCCTGAAGCCGCTGGAGCTGCAGTTCTACGACGACCCGCAGGTGCAGTCGCTGGCCCTGGTGTCGGGCCGGGCCGATGCCAACTTCAACCCCAACGGACCGCAGGCCTATGTGGCCGCGCGCGACGGCAAGACGCGGCTGGTCGGCACGGTGAACGCCGGCTGGCCGCTGCGTTCCGATGTGGGCATCGCCACGCGCAAGGACAGCGGGCTGGCCCCGGCCCTGACGCAGGCGCTGAACGGCCTGGTGCAGAACGGCAAATACGCCCAGGCGCTGACCCGCTGGAGCCTGGCCGAAGAGGCCTTGCCGAAGGCCGAGACCAATCCGCCGGGCTTGCCGAAGTTCTGAATATGGCGATCCAGCAACTTGGCTTTCTGACCCCCGGCAACTACACCGATACCGACCCATTCACCGGTCTGGAGCAGAGCCTGCAGCTGTTCCAGCAGGGCGAAGACCTGGGCTACGACCACGCCTGGGTGCGCCAGCGGCATCTGGAGCGCGCCGTGTCCTCGGCCAGCGTGTTCCTGGGCGCGGCCAGCCAACGCACCCACCGCATCGCGCTGGGCACCGCGGTGATCCAGATGGGCTACGAGAACCCGTTCCGCCTGGCCGAAGACCTGGCCACGGTGGACGTGCTGTCGCGCGGCCGCCTGCATGTGGGCCTGAGCGCCGGCGCGCCGCCCTATGGCCCGCTGCTGGGCGAGCGTTTTCTGGACGGCGACGCCAAGGATGTGGACTATTCGCACCAGCGTGTCGTCCGGCTGCGCGGCAACTTGCAAGGCGGCTGGATCGGTGACGAGACCGCGCTGATCCCGTCACCCGCCGGTCCGCAGCGCGCGCGCCTGCACCCCTGGGCGCCGGGCCTGGCCCAGCGCCTGTGGTACGGCGGCGGCTCGCGCCGTTCGGTGGAATGGGCGAGCCGCAACGGCTTCCATCTGCTGCTGGGCAATATCAACACCGGCGAAAGCTCGGACGACTTCTACGCCACCCAGTGCGGCCATGTGGCGCTGTTCCAGCAGCACTGGACGGCCGACTACACGCCCCGTATCGCCCTGGGCCGCGTCATCGTGCCGCTGGACAGCGCCGACGCCGCCACGCGCCAGCGCTACCGCGCCTATGCCGAGGGCCGCAAGGCCCGCACCCTGCAGCCGCAGGGCGAGCGCCGCACGCTGTTTGCGCCCGATCTGGTGGGCAGCAGCGACGAGATCCTGGAGCAGCTGCGGAAAGACCCGGTGCTGCCGCTGGTGCGCGAGCTGCGGCTGGAGCTGCCCTACGACTTTGCCCCACAAGACTACGCGCAGATCCTGTACGACGTGGTGCGCTCCATTGCGCCGGAGTTGGGCTGGCGGCCTACCGCCGAATCGTCACCCCCGGTGCTGGAGCCCGTGATTTGAAATACTATCGTTTTGATAGCTGCTGGCGCAGGTAGTACCTGCGCTGGAGGCCGATTTTCTTTAAATTCCGCGGATTCGCGCAGTTGGGCCTTCATTAAAATCGGCCCATGACCCACACCACGATAGCCACGCACAGTGGCACCTTCCATGCCGACGACGTTTTTGGCGTCGGCGTTTTGATGGGGGTTTTCCCCTCACATTCGCTGCTGCGCACCCGCGACAAGGCCTTGATCGCCACCGCCGACTTTGTGGTCGACGTGGGCGGCACCTGGGACGCGGCGACCGGCCGTTTCGACCACCACCAGCGCGGCTTTGACGGCGCGCGCCCTGCGCGCTTGGTAGACGGCCAAAGCGTGCCCGGCGTGGGCTACGCCAGCGCTGGCCTGGTCTGGTCGGCCTTTGGCACCGCCTATGTGCAAGCCTGGGCCCAGACGCACGGCCACGCGCTGGACGAGGCGGCGGTGGCCGGCGTGGTCAACACCATCGACCACTCTCTGGTGCAGTACCTGGACATCGTCGACACCGGCCAGGGCGATGTGGCGCCCGGCATCTTCGGCCTGTCCAGCCTGGTCGCGCAGCTGAACACCCATTGGCTGGAAGAGCAGGGCCTGGACCTGGCGGCCAAAGCCCAGCTGCTGGAAACCCGCTTCCGCGAGGCCATTGCCATCACCCGCAAGTTTCTGGACCACGCGATCAGCAAGAAGGTGGCGCAGATCCGCGCCATGGACATCGTGCGCCAGGCGCCGCGCCTGCTGGACGGCAAGCTGCTGCACCTGCGCGAGGGCGGCATGCCCTGGACCCGCGTGGTGGTCGACGAAATGCCCGAGGTGATGTTCGTTATCTACCCCGATTCCGACGGCAACCAGTACCAGATCAAGACCGTGCCGCTGGAAGTCGGCTCGTTCGACACCCGCATGGACCTGCCCGCCAGCTGGGCCGGCCTGCGCGACCAGGAACTGGCGGCAGTGACCGGGGTGGAAGACAGCGTGTTCTGCCACCTGAACCTGTTCATCGGCGGCGCGCGCAGCTTCGAGGGCGCGCTGAAGCTGGCCGAACTGGCGCTGGCCGAGCCCGCCTGATGGACAGGGTGGCCCCCGCCACGCCGCTGCAGCAAGTGCGTGCGGCGGTCAAGGCCAATCTGCTGCCGGGCATGGTGCTGTGGGCCGGCCTGGTGGCGCTGACGCTGGCCTATGCATGGAGCCCGGCGGTGCAGTCCGGCCTGTCGCAGTGGGGCGCTGTCAAGCAGGCCTGGGGTTACCCGTTTTCGTTTGCCACCTACGCCTTGTTTGCCGTGCTGGTGCCCGAGCTGCTGGGCATTGCGCTGCTGCGCCAGCCGCTGCGCCGCACGCTGTGGGCCGACATGGCCTACGCCACCCTGGTGTTTGGCTCCATCGGCATCACCGTGGACCTGTTTTATGCGCTGCAGGTCCAGCTGTTTGGCGAGGGCAATGACGGCCTCACCATCGCCAAGAAGATGCTGGTCGACCAGTTTGTGTATTCACCGATGACCAACTTCATCGTCATCGCCATGTTCGCCTGGCGCGAAGACGGCTTTCGCGCCAGCGCCTGGCAGCGCATCTTCTCTGCCGACTTTTTAAGCAGCCGCTACCTGCCGCTGCTGGTCGCCTTGTGGTGCGTGTGGATCCCCGGCGTGGTGGCCATCTACCTGATGCCCACCGCGCTGCAGTTCCCGGTGGCATCGCTGATCCTGAGCTTCTGGATACTGATCTTCAAGTTCATCCGCAAAGCCTAGTTGCTATTGAATTGGTAGCTTGTAGCGCAGATAGATATTGCGCTAGCGGCATATTTCTTTCATACACCTGCCGCCTAAGCGGCTACGGGCGCAGCGCCTGGATGAAATCGATAAAGGCGCGCAGCGGCGCGGGCAGCTGGCGGCGGCTGGGGTAGTACAGATAGGGGCCGGAGAAGCTTTGCCACCAGGGTTCCAGCACGGGCTCCAGTGCGCCACTGTCGAGATGGGGGCGCAGCCAGTCTTCGAACAGGTAGATGACACCGCTGCCGGCCATCGCGGCATGCACTGCCAGGTCCACAGCGCCGCCGACCCTGACGATCAACGGGCCGCTGGTATCCACCTTGACGGTTTCGCCATCCCGCTCGAATTCCCAGGCCGGCATGGCGCCGCTGGCAAACTTGCCGCGCAGGCAGGCGTGGGCCAGCAAATCGCGTGGATGCTCGGGGCGGCCGTGCTGGTCCAGGTAGGCCGGGGAGGCCGCGGCGGCAAAGCGCTGTACACGCGGGCCGATGGGAATGGCGACCATGTCCTGCTCCAGCCGCTCCTCGTAGCGGATGCCCGCATCGCAGCCTTCGGCCAGCATGTCCACAAAGCTTTCTTCGGCGATCACCTCCAGCACGATGTCGGGATAGGCCGCCAGAAAGGGCGGCACGATGCGCGGCAGCACCAGGCGGGCCGCGCTGAGCGGCACATTCAGCCGCAGCGTGCCGGCGGGCCGGTCACGGAAGCCGTTGGCCACATCCAGCGCGGCCTCTACTTCGACCAGCGCCGGGCCCAGCCGCTCCAGCAGGCGGGTGCCGGCCTCTGTCAGCGCGACGCTGCGCGTGCTGCGGTTCAGCAGCCGTACGCCGAGCCGGGTTTCGAGCCGGCGCACGGCTTCGCTCAGGCTCGAAGCGCTGCCGCCGCTGGCAATGGCTGCGCCGCGAAAGCCGCCTGCACGCGCCACCGCCACGAAGGCCGTCAGGTCTGCAAGGTTTGCCGTCATTGTTCGCCTTTTCGCACAACCTGTGCTGATTCAACCTACTTATCGTACGCGGTGTTCTTCCCTACATTCGTGGCTCACTACAGAGGAACGAACATGATCGACATTGGCCAGGCAGGAACTTACACACTCGGCGACCGCAGCGTGCAGCGTCTCGGATACGGCGCCATGCAGCTCGCCGGCCCCGGCGTATTCGGGCCGCCGAAGGACCGCAACGCGGCCATCGCCGTGCTGCGCGAAGCCGTAGACAGCGGCGTCAACCACATCGACACCAGCGACTTTTACGGCCCGCACGTGACCAACCAGATACTGCGCGAGGCACTGCACCCCTACCGCGACGGTCTCACCATCGTTACCAAAATCGGCGCCCGGCGCGGCGCGGACGGCTCCTGGAACCCGGCTTTCACCCGCGAAGAACTGACCCAGGCGGTGCACGACAATTTGCGCAATCTGGGCCTGGATGTGCTGGATGTGGTCAACCTGCGCAGCATGTTCAGCATCCACGGGCCGGCCGAAGGCTCGCTGGAAGAACCGCTCAGCGTGCTGGCCGGGCTGCAGCAGCAGGGCCTGGTGCGCCACATCGGTTTAAGCAACGCCACCCCCACCCAAATCGAGCAAGGGCGCAGCATCTGCCGCATTGTCTGCGTGCAGAACCAGTACAACCTGGCGCACCGTGCCGACGACGGGCTGGTCGCCGACCTGGCCCGCGACGGCACCGCCTACGTGCCGTTCTTCCCGCTGGGCGGCTTCAGCCCCTTGCAGTCGGCCGGGCTGTCGGCCGTGGCCGAAGAGCTTGGCTCCACACCCATGCAGGTCGCACTGGCCTGGCTGCTGCAGCGTTCGCCGAACATCCTGCTGATTCCCGGAACCTCGTCTGTGGTGCATCTGCGCGAAAACCTGGCAGCTGCCCAACTGGTGCTGACCCCCAGCACCGTGGCGCGGCTGGACCAGATCGCGGGTGAAACCCCGCCAGCCTGATGCGAGGCTGGTCGGCCAGGGCGCTTAAACTTTTGCAATGACCATCGAATCGACTCCTTCCGCCGACAAACCCAATGCCCGCACCGAAGCCGCGCTGGCCCGCCTGCACAAGGCCATGCGCGACATCGAGACCGAGATCGCGGCGCACCAGGGCATCTACCCGTTCAACTTTGGCCGGGTGACCCAGTCCGAGCTGTGCCGCCGTGCCGACGTCAAAAAGGCCACGCTGCAGAACCCGGTGCACAAGGACACGACGCGGGTGGAGATCATGGCTTGGCTGGATGGGGTCAGCGCCCAACTTGCGCAGACCCGCGATGGCACGCGCGAGCGCGTCACCGAGGTGGCCGATGGCCTGGCGGCGGAAGTCCAGCGCTTGACGCTGGCGCTGCAGGCGGCCGAGCAGCGCATCGCGCAGTTGGAGGCGGAGAACGCCGCGCTGCGGGGGTAACTGGCAGCTCCCAGTTTGCTCCTAAATAAGGAGCTGCTTGCGCAGGTACTACCTGCGCTACAGGCCTATTTTGTTTAAATCTTGCTAGAAGTGCATCGCCAGCCGCACCTGCGCGGTGAGCGGGGCGCTGGTGCGGTTGCGCACCAGGGTCTCGTGGTAGGTGTTGACCCACAGCGAGGTGTCGCGGCTGATGCGCCACATCAGTCCGGGGCCGATGCCGAGCACGCGTTCTTTCGAGTCGGCAAGCGTGCTGCCGTTGGCCTTGCTATCGCTCAGCTGCTGGAACAGGTAGCCGTTGATGCCCAGGCTGAGTGCGGGTGTCACCGCATACGAGGCGGTGAAATTCACCCAGCTGGCCTGGCCGGCCTGCGTGCTGGTGAGCGGGGCGCCGTTGAAGCTTTGCTGCGGGTTGCTGGAGGCCGGTTTGTCGTTCTTAAAGTTGTACAGGTAGTGCAGCCGCCAGCTGACTTCCCAGCGGTCGGCCGGGAACAGCGTGGCCGCCCAGTAGGGGTTCAGCGAGGCGAAACCTGCGCTCTGGTTGATGTCGGTGTGCTGGTCGTACTTGCCGGTAGGCAGGATGGTGTCGAGCGACAGGCGCTGGACGAAGACGGGCTGGCCTTGCGCCCCCATGACCGGGTCGCTTTGCAAGAACGCGCCCACGGTGATGTCGCCCAGATCGGTGCCGCCGTCCGTCATAGACGCTCCCGGGCCAAAGCTGCTGTTGAGGGCGACCAGGGGCAGGATGGCGGTCACGCCAGGGTGCCAGCCTCCCCAGTTGGTGGGTGAGGAGTAGCTGAGCTGGTTGGCCCACGAGGTGCTGTTGATCTTGGGGCTGTTGAACGCAGCCACGTTGTTGCCGCTGTTGTCCTTGATGGCATTTGCCGATGCGTGGCGTACCCAGCTCAGCCAGGTCCATCCCGGCGCACCGGAGAATCCGTCGTAGAAGCTGGTGCCGCCCAGGTTCAGGCCGGCGGGTTGGCTCACGATGGGCACTTGTGCGCTTGCGCTGGTCGCTGCCAGTACGCTTGCCGCAGCGATCACCCAGGTGGCGTGGGCATGTTTGTTTTTCATCAATGGTCTCCTCCAGAACGCGGTAGTTCGAAGCGGGGTGCTCCGATGCCTGAAGGATAAAAATCGAGAGCCGATGCAGCTTGCTTGAGGGTGACACACTTGCCCAGATATGCCGCGCCGTCGTCGTGGTTAACCCGGGCGCAGGATTTTGGGGTGCATTCTCATATGCTGAGACTGTGGTTTGACGCGCGCCAGCGGCAGGCGGACTATGCTGGAGCAGAAGAAGGAGACATACATGGCCAGTCGCACCCACGTTTCGGTAGATGCCGTCAGCCCGTCCCAGCGGCTACCGGCCTGGCACGATTTGATCAGCACCCATGTGGGGCGCACGCCAGAGTCGTTTCGCCTGCGCGATGCCAGCCACTGGGAGCCTTTGGTGGGCCAAACATTTTCCGGCAGCCTGGAGTACGGCATGCTGGGCGGCGCGGGCTTTTGCCGGCTGGTGGCCACGCCCCACCGCTTCAGCCGCGCGATGGGCGCCCGGCAGGAGGACATCCCCAGTCCGCTGATGCTGCTGATGCAGCAAAAAGGCTGCGCCCTGCTGGAGCAGGATGGCCGCAGTGCGATGCTGGAGCCAGGCGACTGGTGCATCCTGGACGCTGCCCAGCCCTTTGTGGTGGACCACCCCTACGGATGTGACCAGATCATTCTGACGCCGCCCCGCCCCTCCGACCCGGCGCTGGTGGACCTGATCGCGCGCACCCGCGCGTCGCGCTGTGATGGGCGCACCGGCTCGTCGCGCCTGGTGCAAACCATGGTCCGCGAGGCCTATGGGCAGTTTGACCGGCTGCCGGCCAGCACCGCCAAAACCCTGGCCGATGCGATCACGGCGCTGGCCTGGCATGCGGTGCAGGAACGGTTCGCAGCCCCGGGCAAGGACACGGTGCGTGACACCCAACGCAACAAGTTCAAGGCCTTTATTGACAAGCACCTGGCCGAGCCCGGGCTGTGTGTAGAGATGGTGGCGCAGGGCTGCGGCTGCTCGGTGCGCACGGTGCACCGCGCCTTTGCCAACGATGCCCTGGGCTCTGCCTCCGAATACATCTGGCAGCAGCGGGTGGCCCAGTGCGCCAGCGACCTGAAGAACCCGCGCCATGCGTCACGCTCTTTGACGGACATTGCCATGCAGTGGGGCTTCTCCAGCTCCTCGCATTTCAGCCGGGTGTTCCGCAGCAGCCTGGGGGTCTCCCCCAAGGCCTACCGCGCCGGGTCGTAAGTCATTCAGATAGGATAGTGCTGCGGCGTGGTCTGGATGCTGAGCCAGCGCAGGTCGGTAAACGCGTCGATACCGGCGCGCCCACCAAACCGGCCGACACCACTGGCTTTGACGCCGCCAAACGGCATTTGCGGCTCGTCGTGCACCGTGGGGCCGTTGACGTGGCAGATGCCGGATTCAATGCGCTGTGCTACCTGCAGTGCGCGGGCAATATCGCGGCCGTAGACGGCGGCCGACAAGCCGTAGGCGTTGTCATTGGCGCAGCGAACGGCTTCTTCCACCCCGCGGACTCGCACGATGCCTTTGACCGGGCCGAAGGATTCTTCGCTGTAGATCTTCATGGCGGGGGTGACGTGGTCGATCAGCGTTGGCAGCATGAGCGTGCTGTCTGCGCGGCCACCGCACAGTAGTTGGCCACCGGCCTGCAGCGCGTCGTCCAACAGCATATTGCAGCGGTCCACCGTGGTCTGGTCGATGACCGAGCCCAGGGCGGCGCCCGAGCCTGTTGCGCCAGGTACCAGCGTACGGGCCTTGCGGGCGAGCCGCGCCACGAATTCGTCCGCAACGCTCTCGTCCACGATGATGCGCTCGGTGGACATGCAGATCTGCCCCGAGTTGAGGAATGCGCCAAAGATGGTGCCGTCCACGGCCTGGTCCAGGTCCGCATCGTCGAGCACGAGCAGCGGTGCCTTGCCACCCAGCTCCAGCACCACGGGCTTGAGGTGTTCAGCGCATTGGGCGGCGATGATCTTGCCCACCTTGGTGGAGCCCGTGAAGTTGACGCGGCGTACGGCGGGGTGCGCAACCATGGCAGCCACCACGGCGCCCGCGTCGGCATGTGCGTTGCTGATGAAGTTCACCACTCCCGCAGGCAGGCCGGCGCGGGTGAACGCATCGGCGATGGCCCGGTGGGTTGCCGGGCAGGATTCCGATGCCTTGAAAACCACGGTGTTCCCGCAGGCCAGGGGCACGGCAATGGCGCGCACGCCCAGAATCAGCGGCGCATTCCAGGGGGCGATGCCCAGGGACACGCCGGCCGGCTGGCGTACCGCCAGCGCCAGATTGCCGGGCACGTCCGAGGGGATGACTTCGCCGTTGATCTGGGTGGTGAGCGCGGCCGCCTCGCGCAGTATGCCCACGGCGGTGACGGCGTTGAAGCCGGCCCAGAGTTCGCTGGCGCCGGTCTCGCCCACCATGGTCGCAATCAGGCTGGGTAGGTGGCGCTCCAGTTCGTCCGCTGCTTTGCTCAGCATCAAGCGCCTCTCGGTAGGGCCGGTTCGCGACCATGCCGCAAAGGCCTGCTGCGCCGCGACCACGGCCGCCACGGCGTCCGCTGGGCTGGCCGCTGCAGCCGTGGTAACGACCTCGTGGGTGACCGGGTTGCGGCGCTCGAAGGTGGCGCCCGAGCGGGCATCGGCAGATTCGCCTTGGATCAGAAGTTGGACGGTGTTCATGGGTATCTCCTAAATGGTTTGGGGGGTCGATGGCGCCCAGTCGCCGTGAAAGCTATCGCGCAGCCGTATGGGTAGCTTGATCTGCGCGATGGGGCCGGCCGTGATGTCGGCGGCGTTCAACACCACCACGGAGGCCAGCCCCGTATCGTGGTGGTCTACCACGGCCAGCAGCAGACCTTCCGCGCCGGGAACCGGCACCAGCTGCGGTTCCTGGAAGGTGGTGGTGTCCGATAGAAACAGCGACGTGACGCCACCCGTTTGCGTGTCAACGCGCACCAGGTGGTTCGAGCCCAGGCCGATGGGGCCCGTCACGAGCTGGCTTTTGCGGGGGTCGATGCCGCCGTAGTAGATGAAGCGGTGCGGCTGCATGGACACGCGCTCGTCGATGCGTGGCAGCTCCCCCGGTATCGGGCTCAATACGCGCGAGTTGAATGAAGACTCGGGGTTGTCGGCGTCGAAGCACCAGCGCGTGAGATAGGGCGCATTGGCCTCCGGGTCGTGCGCGCTGCCGTCCCGCGCCGGTACATAGGGAAAGACATTGCGTGCCGAGACGCACAGGTCGACGGTGATCTGGCTACCGGTATTGAAGGCGTTGGCCACATGGTAGGAATAGCAGGCCGGCCGGCGGAACCAGCGCATGTCTTTGGCCGAACCGTCTCTGCGCATCACTCCTATCCAGGTGTCCAGTGCGCCGTCCCACATCCAGTGCGTGCCGCCGGCCTTCATGCGGTCCAGATCGCAGACCGTGGGGAAGACGGAGAAGATGACGTAGTCGCGCGTCACCGCGAAATCGTGCTGCATGGCGGCGTAGGGCGCTTCGAACCACTCTTCGCGCACCAGTGCGCCGTGCTTGTCGGCCACGCAGAAGGCGACGTCTTTGCTGGCATCGCCGGCCGCCTCGTAGCCAAAGAACAGCCATTCGTCGGTTTCCGGGTCGCGCTTGGGGTGGGCGGTGACGGTGCGCGAACGCAGTTTTCCATCGAAGTCGTGCCGGCCCTTGGTTTCCAGTGTCACCGGGTCCAGCTCGTAGGGCAGGCTGTCTTCCTTGAGTGCAAACAAGCGCCCTGCGTGTACGAAGGCGGTGGTATTGGCCGTGCCACGGTCCAGCCCGCGTACCGAAGCATGGTCGGTGTACGGGTTGCGGTACAGGCCGAACAGGGATCGGTGGGCTGCACGCTCGGCTTCAAAGCGCTGCGTGCGCACGTAGCGCATCGTGAAATCCACCCGGCCGTCGGCAAAGCGGAATGCGCTCACGGCACCGTCGCCATTGATGTAGATGTCGTCGCCCAGCATGGGTGGGTATTGGGGGTCGGGGCCGCACCGGTACCAGCTGCCTTGCAATGCCTGGGGCAGCTCGCCCACGACTTCCAGGTCTTGAATGTGGCATTCGATGCGCGAGGGCGCATTCATTCCGCTGAATTGCGGCAGAGGTGGAAACTGGCGGCTGGGGCTTGAATCGTTAGGCATGGCTAGGGATGGTGGAGTGGAAAGAGACAGTGGGTGCTTGCAGCTTCATGTGGGGCTGAGCGGTGAGGCGCTGCGGCGATGGCCTGCGTGCGCATGGCGTGAGGTCACCACCACGGACAGGGCCAGCGCGATGGCGTAGACCATGGCGGCCGCCCAGCCCACGTTTCGAAAGCTGCCAGCCCCGACGGCGAATGCGCCGATGGCGGGGCCCAGCGCCTGACCCATGAAGACCGACGCATTGGCCAGGCCTGGCAAGCGGCCTGTGGTGTCCATCTCGGCGGAAAGAGTCAGCAGATAGGTCAGTCCGAAGAACCACACCAGCATGGTGACGCAGGCGGTAAGCGCATACACCGCCACGTTGTCGCCATAGACCATGAGCAGCGTCGCAATCATGGAGCCCGCAAACCCCAGCAGCTGGGCCGTGCGGTGGCCCATGCGTTGCCCCAGCATGCCCGCTACCGCTGCGCCAGCCGCACCCGACAAAACGCTGAGTCCGAGGATCATGCCGATGTGCTCGGGCGCGATGCCGATGGCTTTGCCAATGCGCTCCTGGTAGATCCACAGGGCACCATGTCCGGCGAAGAGCAGAACCACCAGCACCAGCAGCAGAACGTGGTTCAGCTGCAGGGGGCTGGATGCAATCGAGTCTGTGCCCTTGTTGTCCGCTGCCAGCCCATGCGCAGGAATCCGTCCACACACCAGCAGGCTCGCCACACACATCACAACGAAGCCTGCGAACACGGCGGGAATGCCGTGCGCCGCAATGACTGGCGGCAGTATGCCCAGTGAGATCGCGCCCCACAGCAGGACGCAGATGTTGAGCGTGGCAAAAGTCTTGTCTTTGTGGGTACGCAAGGTGGTGCTGGCGTAGACCACGGCCTGGGCTACGCCACCCGCAGCTCCCGACAGCAAACGGGCCGCGCAAAACAGGGTGAAGCTATCGGCCACCATGCTCCAGGCGTTGGAGGCCAGCAGAACCACCAGGGCGGTACGCATCAGGTGCTGCCGGTTCTGCCGGTGCGCGCCAAAGGCTGTGATGGTGCAGGCCAGCGCCATGGACACCAATTCAATGCCAAACAGCATGCCCATTTGCTGCAGGCTGATTCCCATGCGGTCCACCAGGGCGCCGCCCAGCACGGGTTGCATCTGGATGGTTCCCATGGCGGTCACCATGCAGAGGGCCAGCGCGAACATGGTGGTCTTGCTGTCGATTTTTGTAATAGCGTGCATAGCACTGTCTCCGTAGATAGGGTCCGGCAAGAATAGGAAATACGGCGGTATGCATCTGGCATCAGCGCGCCGGGATTGACTGAGCGTGTCAGCGCCATCTCAGGGATTTCCCTGGCGCCATGTCCTCGGCCCCTCGGGGCATTTGGCAAGGCCAGGTTAGGTGCGGGAAATGAGTATTCAAATCTCACCTATTGAGACTTTGCGTTGACGGTCTTGGGAATGAAGGCGACAGTCGCTGCACTGCTCCATCACCTTGATTGCCGCTATGCACAACACGACAGAACTGCAGGCTGCCCTGCACACCATCAGCTTGTATTCACCCGACCCGCTGGCCATGGCCCGCTTCTACAGCGCTGCGTATGGCATGTCGCTGGAGGCGGTGGAGGGTGGTTATGTGTGCCGCGGCCCGGGCCGCCAGGTGCAGATCACCACCGGCCCCGCCAACCAACTGGGTTATGCGCAGTTTGCGCTGCACACCCCGGCCGCCTGGCAGCATCTGCGCCAACGCGTCCAGGCCTTGGACGCCCAGGCCGTGCCTGCCCATTACCCCGCCGGAGCCGTCGCCGTGTGCGACCCCGATGGCAACCGGATCGTCTTCACCGCGCCGGAGGATTCTTCTTTGGCTGGCAGCCATGCCGAACTGCCTGCGGCCACGCTACAGCATTTCGCCTTGCGCACGCAGCAGCTGCCACAGATGCTGGCCTTCTATACCGACCAGTTGGGCTTTGTGCTGTCCGACGCGGTGCGCGACGCCGAAGGCCAGCTGCGCGCCTGCTTTCTGCGCAGCGACCATCTGCACCATGCGCTGGCGCTGTTCCTTGCGCCCGTATCCTGCTTTGACCACCAGTCCTTTGAAGCGCCCGACTGGGCCAGCATGAAGGCCTGGGGTGACCACATGGCCAGCCTGCGCGAGCCCATCGTTTGGGGCATAGGCCGCCATGGGCCGGGCAACGACGTGTTTTTCATGGTGCGCGACCCGGATGGCAACCTGGCCGAGATTTCCGCAGAGATTGAGCATTGCGAACCCGGCCGTCCCGCCGGTGAGTGGGCCCACGAGGAGCGCACGCTCAACCTCTGGGGCAAGGCCATTTTGCGGAGTTGAGGACAGCATGCCCAGTACCAACCGCATGTTGCGCATCCTCGGCCTGTTCGCCCTGGACCGCCCGGTGATATCGCCGGAGTGGCTGATGGAAGAGCTTGGGGTGTCGCGCGCCAGTGTGTACCGCGACCTCGGCCAGCTGACCCGCGCCGGCATGCTCGAACGCGTGGCCGATCGGGGCTATGTGCTCGGCCCCATGGTGGTCGAGCTGGACCGGCAAATCCGCCTGACCGACCCCTTGCTGGAAGCCGCGCAGGAATTGCCTGGCAAGTTGGCCGATGAGACCGGCGGCACCATCCTGCTGTGCCGTTTCCATGCCAACAAGGTGATGTGCATCCACCAGGTCAATGGCCAGAACCCGGCCTTGTCCGTCAGCTACGAACGTGGCCGTGCCATGCCGCTGTACCGCGGTGCCACGTCCAAGATCATCCTCGCCTGCCTGCCAGCGGCCCAGCTGAAGCAGCTGTGGGCCAGCGAGCGCCAAACACTGGTGGCTGCCGGCCTGCCCGACGACTACGCCCAGCTCGTGGAGGTGCTGGCCGCGCTGCGGCAGACCGGTTACTGCGTGACTGCGGGCGAGGTCGATCCCGATGCTGTGGGCTTCGCGGTGGCGCTGCGCGACGGCGAGCAACTGCTGGGCAGCCTCAGCGTGGTGATGCCCGCCGCCCCCCTCACCGCAGCGCAACGCAAAACCACATTGAGCCGCCTGCAAAGTGCGGCCGGCCGTATCGAAGGGCGGCTGCAAGACCAACGCGACAAGGCGCGCGCCCAAAAAAGCAAAACGGAGACCCCATGAACGCAGCCCTGCCTGTGTCGGCCATTCCCCCCGGGATGGCCGACGAGATACCCGACGAGATACCCGACGAGACACATTTCCCCGTGGCCATCGTCGGCGCCGGCCCTACCGGACTGATGCTGGCCAACCTTCTCGGCCAGCAGGGCATCCGCACGCTGGTGATTGAGCGCAGCACCAACACTGTGGGCGAGCCCCGTGCCGTCACCATTGACGATGAAAGCCTGCGCACCGTGCAGGCCACCGGCCTGATTCACGAGGTGCTGCCGCAGGTGGTGCAAGGCTATGGCGTGCACTACTACTCATGGCGCGACAAGGAATTCGCCCGTATCGAGCCGCAGAGCCAGGAGTATGGGTTCCCTAAGCGCAATGCGTTTCGCCAGCAGTTGCTGGTGGGCCAGCTGCGCGACGGACTGCAGCGCTTTGCACATACCGCCATTTGGTTTGGCCACGAGCTGGTGCAGTTCCGCGACGAGGGCGAAGATGGCCAGGTCGTGCACCTGCAGCTCAACCACGGCGGCGAGAGCAAACACATCACCTGCCAATGGCTGGTAGCTTGCGACGGCGGCCGCAGCCCGGTGCGCGAGCAGCTGGGCATCAAGCTCACAGGCAGCACCTACGACGAGAAATGGCTGATCGTCGATCTGCTGGAGCGCAACTCGGCCTTTCGCCACACCCGCACCTATTGCGACCCGGCACGGCCGGCGATCCGCCTGCCCGGGCCGCAGGGCACACTGCGCTACGAGTTCATGTTGCATGAAGGCGAAGACCATGACGTAGCTCTGGACGAGGCGAATGTGCGGGCCTGGATACGCGCCCGCAACCCGGCCGATGCGGAACTGGCCATTGCCCGCAAGGTGGTCTACGCCTTCCATGCGCGGGTGGCCGAGCGCTGGCAAACGGGCCGGGTGTTTTTGGCAGGTGATGCAGCCCATCTCACGCCACCGTTCGCCGGCCAGGGTATGAACAGCGGTGTACGCGATGCCGCCAACCTGGCCTGGAAACTTGCCGCCGTGGTGCGCGGTGACATGGCGCCCAACCTGCTTGCCAGCTATGCGCAGGAGCGCAAGCCCCACGCCTGGTCGCTGATCCGCATGGCGGTGCGCATCGGCACCTTCATGCAGCCCAAGTCGGTGCTGGCGGCCATGCTGACCCAGGGCGCGCTGAAGTTGTGCAGCCTCTATCGGCCGGTGCGTGACTATGTGCTGCACCTCAAGTTCAAACCCAAGCCGCGCTTTTTTGAAGGATTTTTTGTTCCGGGCGAGCATGCCGATGCGCTCGTGCCTGCGGGCCAACTGCTACCCCAGCCACAGGTGGAGCTGCCGGGTGGCGCCCATGTGCCGCTGGACGACCTGCTGGGCCACGGCTTCGTATGGCTGGGCCTGGCCGACGCCCCGCTGCCTGCCGGCTTCAGCCTGCCCTGCCGCACCCTGCGCATCGTGGCGCAGCAGGATGACTTTTTGCCCGCAGCAGACGGTGTGGACGCGGTGCTGCGCGACGTAGAGGGTGTGCTGGAACGCATCCTCCGCAGCGCCGGTGCCCGCGCGCTGCTGCTGCGGCCCGATCGCTATGTGCTGGCCTACCTGGGCTGCGCCGGTACACAGGACGACATGCATGGGCTGCGGTTACTCGAACGGTTTGCACAGCCGCAGTACACCCCGTCTTAGCTGCCCGTGCAACTCCTTTTCACCGCGGCGACAAGACCGCCTTTTCATCCATCCAGGAGACAACCATGGTTCTTATTTCTTCCAAACTGCTTGGCGTAGCCGTGCTCGCCTCCTTGGCCTGCGTGGTACTACCCACGCGGGCGCAAACCTTTCCCAGTAAACCGGTGCGGGTGATTACGCCGTTCCCGGCCGGAAGCGGACCTGAGGTGGCCTTGCGTCTGGTAGCCGATGGGCTCAGCAGGCGCTGGGGCCAGCCGGTGATCGTCGACAACCGTCCCGGCGCCAGCGGCTTCATCGCCATCGAGGCTATCAAGCGCGCTACGCCTGATGGCCACGAACTGCTGCAGATGGACAACGCGCAGATGGCGGCCCAGCCCTTTTTGTTCAAAAAACTTCCCTATGAACTGCTGCGCGACTTTGAGCCAGTGACGCCGATCCTGCGCAACTATTTCTTCGTCAACGTGCCCATTGGCAGCCGCTACAAGACCATGACCGATCTGCTGGCCGGCGCCAGGGCTGCACCGAACCAGGTGAACTACGGTTCCTGGTTTGTCGGCAGCCCCGGCCATATTGGTGCGGCGATGCTGGAGGCGGCCACCGCCACCCATATGACCCATGTGCCGTACAAGGAAATGTCGCAGCTCTATGTGGCTGTGGGCAACCAGGAGGTGGACTGGGCTTTTGGTAGTGCCGCCAGCGCCGGTGGCATGCAGCGCGCGGGTAGGACGCGCTACCTGGCCGTTGCGGCGCCCCAGCGAGTTGCCGCTTTCCCGGACGTGCCCACGGTGGCCGAATCTGGTGGGCCGGCTGGCTTCGAGCTTAGCGCCTGGACCGCGTTGCTGGCGCCCAAGGGCACACCCAAGGCGGTGATCGAAAAGATCCAGAAGGACGTGGCGGCCGTGCTGGCCGCGCCCGAAGTGAAAGACAAATACGCTGCCATGTTCTACGAGCCCTATGCGCTCGATTCCATGCAATTTTTGCAGCAGCTGCGTAGCGACACCCAGCGCTATGGCGACACCATCAAGCGGCTCAATATTTCGCTCGATTGACCCGATTTGCCCCGATTCAACCAACCTTTCCAGAAAGCCCTTCATGAAACTCATCAGTTATCTCTACCAAGACCAACCCGGCTGGGGCTGGGTCACCGATGCCGGCGTGCAGCCCTTGGGCAGTGCCCGCTACCCCAGTCTGCTTAGCGCGCTGCAGGCAGGCCAACTGGATGCCATTGCCGCCGAAGCAACCGCCCCTGTGCTGCCGCTGGCCGACATCGTTTTTCTGCCGGTCATCCCCGCACCGGGCAAGATTTTTTGCGTAGGCCATAACTACGAGGAGCACCGCGTCGAGACCGCACGCGACAAAACCCAGTACCCCTTGTTGTTCATGCGCGTGGCCGAATCGCAGACGGCCCACGGCCAGGCCATCCTGCTGCCGCCTGAATCCACGCAGCTCGACTACGAGGGCGAGATCGCCATCGTCATCGGCAAGGCCGGGCGTCGTATCCGCGAAGAAGACGTATGGGAGCATGTGGCCGGCTACAGCGCCTACAACGATGGCTCCATCCGTGATTGGCAGCGCCACACCCTGCAGTTCACCGCCGGCAAGAATTTCAGCGGCACCGGCGCCTTTGGCCCCTGGCTGGTCACGCGCGGCGAGATCGCCGACGGCGCCGAGCTGACGCTGGAGACACGCCTCAACGGCGAGCTTATGCAGCGCAGCACCACCGCGTCGATGATCTTCCCCATCCCGGTGTTGATCCACTACATCTCCACCTTCACCACGCTGCAGCCTGGGGATGTGATCGTCACGGGCACACCCGGCGGCGTGGGCGCAAAGCGCAATCCACCCGTGTGGATGCAGCCGGGCGACCGCGTCGAGGTAGAGGTCGGCCAGGTTGGTGTACTGTCGAACACGGTAGAGCGCGACCCAGGCTGAATCCGCCGGCTTGTTGGGGGCAGGCTCAGCCCAGCGCCAGCGCGGTCCTGTCCACCACCCGGCGCAGTACAAAGCTGGAATGCACGCCGGTCACGCCTTCGATCCGCGTCAGCTTGTTCAGCAGCAAGTCCTGGTAGTGGTCCATATCGCGCACGAACACTTTGACCTGGTAGTCGGCGTCTTGCCCGGTGATCAGCAGGCATTCCAGCACCTCGGGCAACACGTCCACCGAGGCTTCGAAGTTGGCGAAGCGCTCCGGGGTGTGGCGGTCCATCGAGATATGCACCAGGGCCATCAGCGATAGCCCCAGTTTTTTGGCGTCCAGCAAGGCCCGGTAGCCGAGGATCAGGCCCGATTCTTCCAGCGCCCGCACCCGGCGCAGGCAGGGCGAGGGCGACAAGCCTATGCGGTCGGCCAGGTCCTGGTTGTTGACGCGGCCGTCCACCTGCAGAATTTCCAGAATTTGCTTGTCATAGCGGTCTAAAACCATTTGGGTGCCTTGATATTCTGAAATATTGGCAGATTATGCCAATAAAACAGAATTCAAAGGCAACAACGCAATATTCTGCCCGCGACTTGGGCCTACACTGAAGTCTCTGCAACCCACAGACCCCAGCCACTCTGGCCACAAGCCAGAACCGAGCATTTCGACCCCACAAAGGTTGTGACCCTAAAAGCAAAATCCCCGGCCATATCCATGCCCGGGGATTTTGTTTTTGCCTCCATGCAAAGGCGCTCCAAATTCGAGATGGACCCACGCCACCAGCACCCCAATTCACCCCGGATGAAGCAAGCGACGGGCTCCATCCGGGGCTGCTGAAGTCGGCCTTTCAGCCTGGGGGCTTAGGCCAGGTCGAAGCGGTCCAGGTTCATCACCTTGGTCCAGGCGGCGACGAAATCGGCGACGAACTTCTGCTGGCCGTCTGCGCTGGCGTACACCTCGGCATAGGCGCGTAGCACCGAGTTGGAGCCGAAGATCAGGTCGGCCCGGGTGCCGGTGAACTTCACCTGGCCGGTCTTGCGGTCGCGCCCTTCGAACACTTCGCTCTCAGCGTCCACAGCCTTCCAGGCGATGCCCATGTCCAGCAGGTTCACGAAGAACACGTTGCTGAGCACACCCACCTGGTCGCTGAACACGCCGTGCTGGCTGCCGTCGGCATTCGCGCCCAATACGCGCAGGCCGCCGACCAGTGCGGTCAGCTCGGGCGCGGTCAGGGTCAGCAACTGGGCCTTGTCGATCAACAGCGCTTCGGTCGCGGCACCGATGGGGCCCTTCTTGTAATTGCGGAAGCCATCGGCCAGCGGCTCCAGCGCGGCGAAGGACTCGACATCGGTCTGCGCTTGCGTGGCGTCGACACGGCCGGGCGCGAACGGCACCTCTACGGCTACACCGGCCGCCTTGGCTGCCTGCTCGATACCCACGCTGCCCGCCAGCACGATCACATCGGCCAACGAAGCTTTGCCAGATGCCTGCTGGATCTCGACCAGTTGGGGCAGGGCCTGGACGGCGATGCGGTTGACTTCCCAGTCCTTCTGTGGCGCCAGGGCCAGGCGCGCACCATTGGCACCGCCGCGCTTGTCGCCGCCGCGGAAGGTGGATGCCGAGGCCCAGGCCACCGACACCAGCTGGCTCACTGACAGGCCCGAGGCCGCGATCTTGGCCTTGATGTCGGTCACGTCTGCTTCCGTCGGGTGCAAGGTGGCCGCTGGCAGCGGGTCTTGCCAGATCAGGTCTTCCTGGGGCACTTCAGGGCCGAGGTAGCGGGCCTTGGGGCCCATGTCGCGGTGGGTCAGCTTGTACCAGGCGCGGGCAAAGGCTTCGGCAAAGGCTTGCGGGTCTTCGTGGAAGCGCTTGGAGATCTTGCCGAACTCCGGGTCGAAGCGCAGCGTCAAATCGGTGGTCAGCATGGTGGGCTTGTGAAACTTGCCCGGCACGTGCGCGTCCGGAATGATGTCTGGCCCGTTGGTGGCCACCCACTGCTTGGCGCCGGCGGGCGAGTGCGTCAGTTCCCATTCGAACTTGAACAGGTTTTCGAAGAAGTTGTTGCCCCACTGCGCCGGGGTGGTGGTCCAGGTGACTTCCAGGCCGCTGGACACGGTGTCTTTGCCGTGGCCGCTGCCAAAGCTGCTGTTCCAACCCAGGCCCTGGGCTTCGATGCCCGCGCCTTCGGGTTCTGCGCCTTTGTGCGACTCGGGTGCGGCGCCATGGGCCTTCCCAAAGGTGTGGCCGCCGGCGATCAGCGCAACGATTTCTTCATCGTCCATCGCCATGCGGTAGAACGTGGTGCGGATGTCCTTGGCCGCGGCCAGGTAGTCGCCGCTGGCGTTCGGGCCTTCGGGGTTCACGTAGATCAGGCCCATGTGGGTGGCGGCCAGGTTGCTGTTCAGCTCGCCTTCTCCCTTGTTGCGGTCTCCGCCACCGCTGAAGCGTTTGTCTGCGGCCAGCCAGGCGGTCTCTGCGCCCCAGCTCACGTCCATATCGGGTTCCCACACGTCTTCACGGCCGCCGGCAAAGCCGAAGGTGCGAAAGCCCATAGATTCCAGCGCCACATTGCCGGCCAGGATGAACAGGTCGGCCCAGGAGATGCTCTGGCCATACTTCTGCTTGATCGGCCAGAGCAGCCGGCGCGACTTGTCGATGTTGACGTTGTCGGGCCAGGAGTTCAGCGGCGCAAAACGCTGCTGACCGCGACCGCCACCGCCGCGGCCGTCTTGGGTGCGGTAGGTGCCAGCGCTGTGCCAGGCCATGCGGATGAACTGCGGGCCGTAGTGGCCGAAATCGGCCGGCCACCAGTCCTGGCTGCCGGTCATCAGCTTAACCAGGTCCGCCTTCAGCGCCTTGTAATCCAGCTTCTTGAATTCCTCGGCGTAGTTGAATTTTTCACCCAGCGGGTTCGATTTGTTCGAATGCTGGTTCAGCAAATCAACCCGCAGTTGCTTGGGCCACCAATCCTTGTTGGTCGTACCGCCGCCGGCAGCATGGTGGACGGGGCATTTGGCTTCAGTGGACATGGGTAGCTCCTTTGTCTTGTCGATGGGATGGCGAGGTTTTTTAGTGCATCGTGCCGCAGAGATTTGACACGAGCAAGCATGGTAATTAATTACTATGACTTTCAGAACTCAATAAAATTTATACATCGGATAGGCGTTTTCAAAGATGCCTATCGGCGGGCGAAAGAGGGCCATGCGGAGAGAGCCACTGCCGTTGATTTGCTACGGAATAAGGAGCTATTGGTGTAGGTGTGGTCTGCTCCAGAGGCTGGTTTTATGTAAATCTTCCGTTATGCATTCCGGTTAGCATCTTGCTGGCACCGTACAGCAGTCCCTACCCCCTATGGCAAGGAGTTCACCATGGCAGCACCCGAAAAAGTCAAAGGCCCGGCCTCGTATTTCCCCTCTATCGAGAAGACCTACGGTCACCCCATGGACCATTGGTTCGGCCTGGTGCGCCAGCAGCAGGGCAAGAAGCACATGGAGATCGTCAACTGGCTCAAGGCAGAGCACGGCATGGGCCACGGGCATGCCAATGCGGTCGTCGCGCATTGCCTGGCCCAGGCCAAGCCATGAGCCTGCCTTCGCCATCTGCAGAAGAGATGCGCCTGAAGGCCCTGCCCAAGGCCGAAGTGCACCTGCACCTGGAGGGCTGCTTTGAAGCAGCGCTGATCGCGCAGTGGGCCCACACCGAAGGCGTGGCCTTGCCCCGCCCGCAAGAGGACTTGTTCAAGTTCTCGGGCCTGGCGGACTTCTTGGGTTTTCTGGACCTGGCCTGCGGCCTGGCCCGTACCCCAGACCGCCTGGTGGAGCTGAGCTACGGCCTCAGCCAGCGCCTCGCGGCCAACGGCACCGGTTATGCCGACGTCATCTTCAACCCCACCCACTGGCATGCATGGCACGGCCGCCTGGGGGCCATGCTCGATGCGATCCACGCGGGTTTTACCGCGGCAGAGCAGGACGGCCTGCCCGGCGTGGGCCTGTGCATCAGTCTGCTGCGCACCCAGTCGGCCGACGCCGCGATCGAGCTGGTGGATACGTTAATTGCCCTGCGCCATCCGCGCGTGGTGGCGCTGTCGGTAGACGGCAACGAAGCCACCGCCGGCCGCACTGGCCCCCGGTTTGCCGAAGCCTTCCGCAAAGCCTGCAGTGCCGGCCTGCGCCGCACCGTGCATGCAGGCGAATCCAGCGGCCCCGAAGGCGTGTGGGACGCGGTGGAGCTGCTGGGCGCAGACCGCATTGACCACGGCGTGCGCGCCATCGAAGACCCGGCGCTGGTACAGATGCTGGCGGATCGGCAGATCCCGCTGGGCGTGTGCCCTACGTCGAACTTGGTGTTGGGGGTTTATCCGTCGATTGACGCGCACCCGATTGAGCGGTTGCGGCAGGCGGGTGTTCGCGTCTCGGTCAACACCGATGACCCGGCGCTGCTGGGTACGAATCTGGTGGGGGAGTACGCGCTGTGTCGGCGGGCTTTTGGGTGGACGGATGAGGTGACGCGGGCTGTGGCGCGGACTTCTATTGAGGCGAGCTTTGCGGACGCGGATTTGAAGGCTGGGTTGCTGGAGAAGTTGAAGAACTGGTGAGATCAGTCTGTGGCTATCGCTTGTGGTTTGCTATGAAAAAAGAAGCTGTTTGCGCAATGGATATAAGCGCTGCAAGCTGATTTTTCTATTTTTCGCCTGTGCCGTCGATCATCCAGGCCGGAATGTCACGCTTCATGTGCAACACACGCCATACGTCTATGTGCTCGGGCTGCTCCACATAGAAAACCAGATAGGGGTACTTACTCAAAGGCCAAGAGCGCAGGTCTGGAATTCCCAGTTCGTGTGCGTAGCGCGGTGAACCCGTGGCGGGGTGTTTGCTGATGTGCGCATAGGCGCTCTCCAACGCATCCACAAAACCCAGCGCCGCAGCCTCGGCGTCTTGATCCAGGTAATGCGTGATGGCTTGGTCTACGTCGCCCCGTGCCAGCGTGCGCTGAATCAGCGCTTTGGACTTCACTTGGACTTCTTGCTGGTGACGCGCTGACGCAGGCTATCGAAGTAGGCAGTATCTGCAGGCGCCGTGGGTGCTGACTGGGCGCCCGCCAGCAACAGACCGCGCAGTTGTTGCCGGTCCTGGTCTTTGCGAATCAGCTCACGTACGTACTCGCTGCTGGTGCCAAAGCCGCGCGAACCGACTTGCGTGTCAACGAAGTCCTTGAGGCCGTCGGGCAGGGAAATGTTCATGGTGCTCATTCGCGAATTTTAGAGGTTTTGGCAAATTTTGCCAAAACTCATAACGCAATGTAACTGAGCCCGGTGAGGACAAAGTCAACCAATTATTGGTCGCCCATCCAGTTGCGGTCGAATCCTAGCCCACTCAAGGACTTTGAGTTCTTTGTCGAGTGCTTCCAGCTCGTGGAGTACCTCTTTGGGATCAAAAGTTTCTCTGGTGGCGAAGCTGTTTCCAATTCGATCGGCTGGATAGCGATGTCGTTGATCCAAAGTGGCGTGAAATGACTTGTGATCTTCGGGGAATAGGTGAAGAGTTGTATTGACACCAAAACGCGCGGGTATTTTGAAAGCGAATATAAGCGCCGGATATGCAAGGCGGTACTCAGAAAATAATCGATCAATGTCGTGAGTCAGTGGTACGGAACCAATGGCACCTAAAGCAGCCTTCAGAAAGAGTTCAATACCCTGACGGGTTAGATGCAAGATGACTCTGCTGGACGAATATTGGGATGTAAAGTCACCCGACAACATGCTTGTGCATAGGCACCGACTGGCCTCTATATAAGCGCGTGATAGCCAGAATGATCGGTCCCATTCTGGCAATGAGGACAGCTCTTCGGAGAAAGACGGATCATCGTCTTCTTTCGTTTCATATTTCATCTAAAGTTAAACCACCCCAGCCCGCTCCAGCATCGCATGCAACAACACATTGCACCCCGCGGTAATGTGCTCCGGCTTTGCATCCTCGATCTCGTTGTGGCTGATGCCGTCCTTGCAGGGGATGAAGATCATGCCGCTGGAGGTCAGCTTGGCCATGTAGACGGCGTCGTGGCCGGCGCCTGACACGACGGGCATGTTCGAGTAACCCAGGCTCTTGGCGGCGCGGGCCACGGCGTCCACGCAGTTGTCGTGGAAGGCGATAGCGTTGTAGCTGGACACCATTTCGATCTTCACATCCACGCCGTGTTCTTTGGCTACGGTGACGGCCAGGGCTTTGACTTCTTCCACCATCTGGTCCACCAGCGCGTCGGTGCTGTTGCGCAAGTCGATGCTGAACTTCACGCGGCCAGGGATGACGTTACGGCTGTTCGGAAACACCTGCACCATGCCGACCGTGCCGCGGCCATGCGGCGGGTGGCGGTGGGCGGCGGCGACCACGTCTTGCATGATGTGGGTGGCGGCCAGCATCGCGTCTTTGCGCAGCGCCATGGGCGTGGGGCCGGCGTGGGCTTCCATGCCGGTGACGGTGCAGTCGAACCAGCGGATGCCCAGCACACCCTGCACCACGCCGATGGTGATGTCGTTGTCTTCCAGCACCGGGCCTTGCTCGATGTGGGTCTCGAAGTAGGCGCCAATCGGGTGGTCGCCGGGCTCCTGCTCGCCGACGTAGCCTATGCGTTCCAGCTCGCCTTTGACGCTCTTGCCTTCGGTATCGGTGGCCGCGTATGCGTGCTCCAGCGTGAATGCCTTGGCGAACACGCCCGAACCCATCATCACCGGCACAAAGCGTGAGCCTTCTTCATTGGTCCAGAACGCGACTTCGATCGGCGCCTCGGTTTCGATGCCGTGGTCGTTCAGTGTGCGCACCACTTCGATGCCGGCCAGCACGCCGTAGTTGCCGTCGAACTTGCCGCCCGTCGGCTGGGTGTCGATGTGGCTGCCGGTCATGATGGGCGGCAGGCTGTTGTTACGGCCCGGGCGGCGCATGAAGCCGTTGCCTATCTTGTCGATGGTGACGGTCATGCCGGCCTCTGTGGCCCAGCGGGTGACCAGGTCCCGGCCCTGTTTGTCCAAGTCGGTAAGTGTCAGGCGACACACGCCGCCCTTTGGGGTGGCGCCGATCTGGGCCAGCTCCATCAGCGAGTCCCACAGGCGCGGGCCGTTGATGCGCAGGGCCTGGATTTTTTCGGAAAGAGGGGCGAGTGCGCTGTCCATGTGGAACTCCAGATTAACGGCTGACGGGGTGGGGCGCATGCAGCGCGGTCTTCTTGGCCAGCGCATCGAACTGCGGGCCGAACGGTGGGCGCTTGACGTACTTGCCGACGCCGCGCTCGGCGCGCAGATCGCCATTCGCGTAGACCAGCTTGCCCTGGCTCAGCGTGTGGCTGGGCACGCCGGTGACCGTGCGGCCCTCGAAGATGTTGAAGTCGCCCAGCGACTTCTGCGTCTTGACGGACAAGGTCTTGGTGCCCGCCGGGTCCCACACCACCAGGTCGGCATCGGCGCCGGCCACCACACAGCCTTTGCGCGGGTAGATGTTGAACAGCTTGGCGGCATTCGCCGAGGTGATAGCGACGAATTCGCTGGGCGTGAGCCGGCCGCTGTTCACGCCTTCGTCCCAGATCACAGCCAGGCGTTCTTCGACGCCGCCGCAGCCGTTGGGGATCTTGCTGAAGTCGTCTTTGCCAGCGGCTTTTTGCGCGGCGCAGAAGGTGCAGTGGTCGGTCGCCGTGGTGTGCAGGTGGCCGGCCTGCAGGCCGTGCCACAGCGCGTCTTGGTTCGTCTTGTTGCGGAACGGCGGGCTCATCACGTGGCCGGCGGCGTAGGCGAAATCGGGGTTGCGGTAGACGCTGTCGTCCACCGTCAGATGTCCTGCCAGCACCTCGCCAAACACGCGCTGGCCGGCGGCGCGGGCGCGGGCAATCGCCTCGGCCGATTCGGCACACGACACATGCACCACGTAGATCGGCACGTTCAGCACATTGGCGATGGCGATGGCGCGCTGGGCGGCCTCGGCTTCCACCGCGGGCGGGCGCGACAGCGGGTGGCCTTCGGGGCCAAGGATGCCCTTGGCTTTCATGTCGGCTTGCAGCAGGTAGACCAGCTCGCCGTTCTCGGCGTGCACCGTGGGCATGGCGCCGAGTTCCAACGAGCGCTTGAAGCTGTTCACCAAGGTTTCATCGTCGCACATGATGGCGTTTTTATAGGCCATGAAGTGCTTGAAGCTGTTTACGCCTTCGTCCTGCACCAGGGTGCCCATGTCGCGGTGCACGGTTTCGTCCCACCAGGTCACGGCGACGTGGAAGCTGTAGTCGGCGGCGGATTTTTCAGCCCACTCGCGCCAGGTGCGGTAGGCGTCCATCAGTGGCTGCTTCGGGCTGGGAATCACGAAGTCGATGATGCTGGTGGTGCCACCGGCCAGGCCGGCCGCTGTGCCGCTGTAGAAGTCGTCCATGGTCACCGTGCCCATGAACGGCAGCTGCATATGCGTGTGCGGGTCGATGCCGCCGGGCATCACGTACTGGCCGCCAGCGTCCACCACCTGGGCACCTGCGGGCGCCACCAGGTTCTCGCCGACTTCGGCGATCTTGCCGTCGATACACAAAACATCGGCGCGGAACGCGCGGTCGGCGTTCACCACGGTGCCGCCTCGGATCAAAACACTGGACATGGTTGCTCCTAAATTAGTAGCTGCTAGCGCAGGTATTTTCTGCGCTGCAAGCATGTTTAATGCCTAAGTCCGTTAGGCGGCGGTGCGCATGGGGTTATTGGCGTGCGTCGTCCAATCCGCATGTTTATCGCTCACGATGAGGCCGGTGCGCAAGTCTTTTTCGCCGGGCTGCAGATCGCGCAGGCTGATGGTGTTGGGCACGGGGCAGACGGTGACGCACAGGTTGCAGCCCACGCATTCGTCTTCCATCACCTCGAAGTGGCGCACGCCGTCTTTCATTTTGGTGATGGCCTGGTGCGAGGTGTCTTCGCAGGCGATGTGGCAACGGCCGCAGGAGATGCACGAGTCCTGGTTGATCACGGCCTTGCTGACGTGGTTCAGGTTCAGGTTTTTCCATTCCTTCACCGTGGGCAGGGCCGCGCCGCGGAAGTCGTCCAGGCTCTTGAAGCCCTTGCTGTCCATGTAGTCCGACAGGCCGGAGGCCATCTCCTGCACGATCTTGAAGCCGAACACCATCGCGGCGGTGCACACCTGCACCGTGCCGGCGCCCAGCGCGATGAAGTCCAGCGCGTCGCGCCAGTTGCCCACGCCGCCGATGCCGCTGATCGGCAGGCCACGGGTTTCGGCGTCGCGGCCGATCTCGGCCACCATGTTCAGCGCAATCGGCTTCACCGCCGGGCCGCAGTAGCCGCCGTGCGAGCCCAGGCCGCCGGTGGTCGGCGACATCATCAGGCTGTCCGGGTCTACGCCCATGATGGAGTTGATGGTGTTGATCAGCGACACCGCGTCGGCACCGCCGCGCTGGGCGGCGCGGGCCGGCAGGCGCACATCGGTGATGTTGGGCGTCAGCTTCACGATCACCGGCAGTTTGCTGTACTGCTTGCACCAGCGGGTGACCATTTCGATGTACTCGGGCACCTGGCCCACGGCCGCACCCATGCCGCGCTCGCTCATACCGTGCGGGCAGCCGAAGTTCAGCTCGATGGCATCGGCACCGGTGTCTTCGACGCGCGGCAGGATGGCCTTCCACGACGATTCGACGCAGGGCACCATCAGCGAGACGATCATCGCGCGGTCAGGCCACAGGCGCTTCACCTCGGTGATCTCGCGCAGGTTCAGCTCCAGGTCGCGGTCGGTGATGAGTTCGATGTTGTTGAAGCCCAGCATGCGCCGGTCATTCGACAGCAGCGCGCCGTAGCGCGGACCGTTGACGTTGACCACCGGCGGGCCGGCTTCACCCAGCGTCTTCCAGACCACGCCGCCCCAGCCAGCTTCGAAAGCGCGGTTCACGTTGTAGGCCTTGTCGGTGGGGGGCGCGGAGGCCAGCCAGAAGGGGTTGGGCGTCTTCACGCCGGCGAAGATGGTGGACAGATCAGCCATGGTTCAATTCCTTGTGCATGCTTTCAGCGGCGCGTTTGCCGTGCTCTACAGCTTCTACGGTCAGGTCGCGGCCGCCGGCGCGGCAGTCGCCACCGGCCCATACGCCGTTCAGATTGGTCTTGCCGTCTTCCGCGGTCACGATGCGGCCGCCCTGCAGGGCCAGGCCGGTGGCTTGCAGCGGGCTGTCGTCCAGCTTCTGGCCGATGGCTTTGAACACCATGTCGGCGCCAAGCACCAACTCTTTGCCAGTGGCTTGCAGCTTGCCGTCCACCAGCGCCTGCTCGGCAAAGCGCACGCCGCTGGCGTGGCTGCTGCCCAGAACTTCGACCGGGGTCAGCCAGTGGTGCAGCACCACGCCGTTGGTTTGCGCCCACTCTTGCTCAGCGGCGGATGCGCCCATGGTTTCGACACCGCGGCGGTACACCATGTGCACCTCTTCGGCGCCCAGCAGCTTGGCCTGCACGGCGGCGTCCACTGCGGTCATGCCGCCGCCGATCACCACCACGCGGCGGCCGACGGGCAGCTGGTTCACGTGTTCGATCTGGCGCAGCTCGGCGATGAAATCCACCGCGTTGCGCACATTTGCCAGCGCTTCGCCGGGCACGCCCAGGGCTTGCACCTTGGACAGGCCCAGGCCCAGGAACACGGCGTCGTATTCGGTCTGCAGCTTGTCCAGCGAGGCCGCGCCGTCAAAGCGCCAGCCGTTCTGGATGCTGATGCCGCCAATGTCCAGCAGCCACTGCACTTCCTTCTGCGCGAAGTCGTCGGTGGTCTTGTAGCTGGCCAGGCCGTATTCGTTCAGGCCGCCGGCCTTGGGCTTGGCATCAAAAATAACCACCTCGTTGCCCAGACGCGCCAGGCGGTGCGCGCAGGCCAGGCCGGCCGGGCCGGAGCCGACCACGGCGATGCGCTTGCCGGTGGGGGCGGCGCGGGTGAACAGCTGCGGCTGGGCGCTGGCCATCAGCGCATCGACGGCATGGCGCTGCAGCCGGCCGATCTGGATGGGCGTGTCGGTCTGGGTGTTGCGCACGCAGGACTGTTCGCACAGCACCTCGGTGGGGCAGACCCGGGCGCACATGCCGCCCAGCGGATTGGCTTCCAGGATGGTGCGTGCCGCGCCGCGCAGGTTGCCATCGGAGATGCTTTTGATAAAGCTGGGTACGTCGATGTCGGTGGGGCAGGCGGTTTGGCAGGGCGCGTCGAAGCAGTACAGGCAGCGCTCGGATTCGAGCATGGCCTGGGAGGCGTTCAGCGGCGGCGTGGCGTCGGCAAAGTGCTGCGCGTACTGCGCGGCGCTGAGGCGGCCGGCGCGGATGTCCGGCGCGGCGGTGGAGGAAGTCTCTGGCACGGTAACTCCTGTGGCTGGGTCTACAGGCGTCGCAGGCTGCACCAATTTGCAGCACGCAACACCCGGAATTGGCTGGGGGCGTCCAAATCCTGACCAAATGGTCAAGAAGTGCCGACGATATTGCAAAACCCGTGCCACCTGCATAGGGAATCTACCGGGGCTGGATGGCGCTATGTGTGATGGGACACATTGCCGTCACCCGGCTGCGCATAGACTGGAGCTATGGCTTTTACCTCCCCCGTTTTCCGTCCGTTCCACAGCTACGACAGCTTTTGGACCCCCTTGCCCGATGCCGATGGGGCGATCCGCGCGTCGCGCGCTTATCTGTGCCAATGCGGCCGGCCGATCTTCTTCCGCAATAGCGTCTGCCTGGCCTGCGGCGCGCCCCTGGGCTACGAGGTGGACAGCGCGCGGCTGCAGTCCCTGGTGCCGGTGCAAGACCAGCCCGGCCAATGGGCGCTGTGGCACGACACACAGGGCGGGCATTACCAGCGCTGCGCCAATCTGGATGCCGTGGGTTGCAACTGGCTGGTGCCGGGCGATGCGGCGCCGGGTTCGGTGTGCCTGGCCTGCAGCCTGAACCGCACGGTGCCCGACCTGTCGCAGCCGCAGAACCTGGCCGCCTGGCGCGCGCTGGAGATTGCCAAGCGCCATCTGGTGGCACAGCTGCTGTCCATGGGCTTGCCGGTGGTGTCCAAGATGACCGCCGACGCCGCGCAGGGCGTGGCCTTCGACTTTTTGCAGCCGCACCCCGACAAGCCGGTGCTGACCGGCCACGACGAAGGCATCATCACCCTGAACATCGAAGAGGCCGACGACGCCCGGCGCGAACAGGTGCGCAACGCCATGGGCGAGCCCTACCGCACCCTGCTCGGGCATTTGCGCCACGAAATCGGCCACTACTACTGGGACCGGCTGGTGCGCGACACGCTCTGGCTGGACGACTACCGCGCGCTGTTTGGCGACGAGCGCGCCGACTACGCCGAGGCCCTGAACCGCAACTACACCCAGGGCCCGCCGCCCGACTGGGCGCAGCGCTTCGTCAGCACCTATGCCGCCTCGCACCCCTGGGAAGACTGGGCCGAAACCTGGGCCCATTACCTGCATATGGTCGATACTCTGGGCACCGCCATGCGCTTCGGCCTGGATGCGAAAGACGTGGAGCTGCCCCACGCCCCCTTCACCCGCGACGCCCTGTGGCGGCCCGACGACCCGGGCGCCGAAAGCTTCTTGCACATCGCCAACGCCTGGGTCGAGCTGACCGGCGTGCTCAACGAGATGTCGCGCAGCATGGGCGAGCACGACTTCTACCCGTTTGTGCTGACCCCGCCGGTGGTCGCCAAGCTGCAGTTCATCCACTGCGTGGTGGTACAGGCGCGGCAAACCCAGGCCGCGGAGAACGTGGACCAGGCCCAGGGCCAAGTTCAAGCCCTGGGTCAAGCTCAGGGTCAACCCTAGGTGCTATTGAAAAAATAGCTGACGGCGCTGTAGAAATATGCGCGGGATGCCGATTTAATACATGGGCTGGATGCAGTGCCGCAGGGCGCTGCCTGTGATGCCAGCGTGTTGATCCAAGCCATCTCACCCTAGGAGACAAGTCGCCATGTCCGCTTACCGATCCAACCTCTCCATCACCAAGCGCCTTGGGCTGGGTTTTGCACTGATTTTGCTGCTGTCCTTGGTGTCCATGCTGGTCGGCATCACCAAGCTCAACACCTCGGCCCACGCGACCGAATACATCCTGGGCAACCCGATCCAGACCGAGCGCCTGGTCAGCGACTGGTACCGCGACATCCACACCAGCGTGCGCCGCACCACCGCCATCGCCAAAAGCAGCGACCCCTCGCTGGCCACCTATTTCGCGCAAGACGCCGCCACCTCCAGCGAGCGCTCCAGCAAGGCCCAGAAGACCCTTGAGACGCTGATGAAAACCGACGAAGAAAAGGCCTTGTTTGCCGCCGTCGGCGAGGCGCGCAAAAGCTATGTCACAGCCCGCGACGCGGTGTCGGCCTTGAAGAACGAAGACAAGTCCGAAGAAGCCAACCAGATGTTGGAGCAAAAATTCGTTCCTGCCGGCAAGGCCTACCTGGATGCGCTAGACGCCATGATGAGCGCCCAGCGCAAAGACATCGACCAGCAAGCCCAGAGCATCGCCGAGAACACCACCCAGGGCCGCAATCTGCTGATAGCCGTGGGCACCGTCAGCCTGCTGTTTGGCGTGGTCTGCGCCTGGTGGCTGGCCGGCTCCATCACCCGGCCGCTGGCCGAAGCCAACGCCGCGGCCCGCCAGGTGGCAGCGGGCGACCTAACCGGCCGCATCCAAGCCAATAGCACCGACGAAGTCGGCCAGCTGCTGACCAGCCTGCAAGACATGCAGGCCAACCTGGTGCGGGTGGTGAGCAGCGTGCGCCAAGGCTCGGAGAGCGTGTCCACCGCCAGCGCCGAAATCGCCGAAGGCAACCACGACCTCAGCTCGCGCACCGAGAACCAGGCCGCCGCGCTGCAGGAAACCGCCGCCTCCATGCAGGAGCTGAGCAGCACCGTGCGGCAGAACGCCGACAACGCGCGCCAGGCCAATCAACTCGCCATGAGCGCATCCACCGTGGCCGCCCAGGGCGGCGCTGTGGTGGGCCAGGTGGTAGAGACCATGAAGGGCATCAACGACAGCTCGCAAAAGATCGCCGACATCATCGGCGTGATCGACGGCATCGCCTTTCAGACCAACATCCTGGCGCTGAACGCAGCCGTCGAGGCCGCCCGCGCCGGCGAGCAGGGCCGGGGCTTTGCGGTGGTGGCCAGCGAGGTGCGCAGCCTGGCCGGCCGTTCGGCCGAAGCCGCCAAGGAAATCAAGACCCTGATCAGCACCAGTGTGGAACGCGTGGCCCAAGGCACGGCCCAGGTCGACCAGGCCGGCGCCACCATGACCGAGGTGGTCAACTCCATCCGCCGCGTCACCGACATCATGGGCGAGATCAGCGCCGCCAGCACCGAGCAAAGCACCGGCGTGTCCCAGGTCGGCGAAGCCGTCACCCAGATGGACCAGGCCACCCAGCAAAACGCCGCCCTGGTAGAGCAAATGGCCGCCGCCGCCAGCAGCCTACAGAACCAGGCGTCTGACCTGGTGCAGGTGGTGTCGCAGTTCAAGTTGCAGTGATTAGGCGCACCTCAGCCTGGCAGAGCCAATTCGGTGGCGTGCTATTTAAAAAATAGCTGTCGCCGCAAGCCGCATATGCGACTGGGCCAGATTTTTCTTAAATGCCTGCGAGGTCAGCAGTAATTACCCCGCCGCCCAAACACACATAGCCGTTGTACACCACGGCCGATTGGCCGGGGGTGACGGCCCATTGCGCGTCGGGGAACTGCAGGCTGAAGTGCTGCGGGCCGTCGGCGGCCAGGGTGCAGGCCGCATCGGCTTGCCGATACCGGCTCTTGGCGGCGTAGGCGCCGGGGGCGGGCGCGTGGCCGGCAACCCAGCTGGCGTCGTCGGCCGCCAGGGTGTGTGACTGCAGCCAGGGGTGGTCGTGGCCTTGCACCACCCACAGGGTGTTGCGTTCCATGTCCTTGCGGGCCACAAACCAGGGCGCGTGTTCGCCGCCGCCCCGCTGTGCGCCTTTTTCCTTGATGCCGCCTATGCCCAGGCCCTGGCGCTGGCCCAGGGTGTAGAAGCTCAGGCCCACATGCTTGCCCAGGACACGGCCTTTTTCGTCCTTGATCGGGCCCGGCTCCTTGGCGATGTAGCGGTTCAGAAAGTCGCGGAACGGCCGCTCGCCGATGAAGCAGATGCCGGTCGAATCCTTCTTGGCGGCGTTCGGCAACGCCATCTCGGCGGCGATGCGGCGCACCTCGGTCTTGTGCAGCTCGCCCACCGGGAACAGGGTTTTGCTCAGCTGCGCCTGGTTGAGGCGGTGCAGGAAGTAGCTTTGGTCCTTGCCCGGGTCCAGGCCTTTCAGCAGTTGGAACTGGCCGTCCACCTCGCGGACTCGGGCATAGTGGCCGGTGGCGATTTTTTCGGCGCCCAGGCGGATGGCGTGGTCCAGAAAGGCCTTGAACTTGATCTCGGCGTTGCACAAGATGTCGGGGTTCGGCGTGCGGCCGGCCTGGTATTCGCGCAGGAACTCGGCAAACACCCGGTCTTTGTATTCGGCGGCGAAGTTGACGTGCTCGATCTCGATGCCGATCACATCGGCCACGGCGGCCGCGTCCACAAAGTCGATGTTCGACGAGCAGTATTCGCTGTCGTCATCGTCTTCCCAGTTTTTCATGAAGATGCCGATGACCTCGTAGCCCTGCTGCTTGAGCAGATAGGCGCTAACGGCCGAATCCACGCCGCCGCTCAATCCGACCACCACCCGTTGTTTGCTGTGTGTACCCATGCCCCGATTGTAAAAACCTGGGGCGGCTGGCCGGTGGCTGTGCGGCAGAGGCGGTAAGCCATGTAAGGCCATTGACGCAAAACCATAGCATGTACCGCAGATGGGGATTGCGCCAGGGGCCGATTTTGTTCATAAAGCGGGTGGCCTGGGGGGCTTTTGCAGCCGCTCCACCAGGTACTCCGCAAAGCCCTCGGTCGCTGGCGACGCCACGCGGTGCGCCGACCGGTAAAGGCAGACCTGGCGCATGGCCTCCGGGTCGACGATGCGGCGCATCACCAGGCCCTGGCGCTTGGCCCAGGGGGCCACGTAGGCGGGCGAGGTGGTGACCGCCAGGCCGGCGGCGGCCATGCCGAAGGCGGTGGAGATGTGGTCCACCACCTCGCTCGGGCTGATGCGTTCGTCCTCGGGCAGGGCAGCGCCCATCTGCGCCACGCTCAGCTCGTGGTCGCGCCCGGCCGTCACCAGCGCGTGCGAACGCAGGTCGCTCCACTGCAACACCTGCTTGGCCGCCAGCGGGTGGTCTTTGGCGCACCACAGCACCCAGGGGCTGCTGAACAGCGCAATCCGCCGCACGTTGGCGCTGCCTTGGCGGTCGGGGCCGAGGGCCAGGTCGACCTCGCCGCTGTCCACCATGTCGGTCAGTTGTTCGACCGCCGCGTCGCGGATGCGCACGACGAGTTTGGGGCGCTCCTGCGTGTAGGCCCGGATGAGGGGCGGCAGGATGGCGCTGGCAATCACCATCGGCGCGGCGATGCGCACCAAGCCGGCGGCGCGGTTGCGCAGGTCGGTGGCCGCCATTTCGGCCAGGCGCAGGTGCTTGAGCACGGTCTGGGCCGAGCCGTAAAACTCCTTGCCCGCCGCCGACAAGGCCACTTTGCGCGTGCTGCGCTCGAACAGCTTGAAGTCCAGGCTGGACTCCAGCTCGACCACCAGCTGGCTCACCGCCGACGGGGTCAGCGCCAGCCGGTCGGCGGCCGCGGTAAAGCTCAGCACCTCGGCCACGGTGACGAAGGCATCAAGCTGGCGCAGGGTGTAGCGGGGCAGTGGCATTGTGAAGACAACCTAAGTAATACCGCAATATATATCGATTGTTGTGCGGCGAGCGCGCTTGCAAACTGCGTGGACTGGAACAGCTGAAACGCCCGCGTTCGACCCTTGCATAACAACCAGACAGGAGACATCCCCATGCCCATATCCCCCATATCCTCCATATCCCGCCGCCAACTGCTGCATATCGCTTTGGCCACCGCTGCCGGTGGCCTGCCCTCGGCCAGCCGGGCGCAATCCATCGAAACCCTGAAAATCCTGTCGGGCTTCGCGCCTGGCGGTACGGTGGACACGCTGGCGCGCCGGGTCGCCACCCAGTTGACAGGCGGCTACGCCAAGGCGGCGGTGGTGGATACCCGCACCGGCGCGGGCGGGCAGATCGCCATCTCGGCGCTGAAAGCCTCGGCGCCAGATGGCGCCACCTTGCTGGCGACACCCATGTCGATGCTGGGCATCTACCCGCACACCTACAAGAAGCTGCCCTACGACCCGGTGGCCGATCTGACGCCGGTATCGCTGGGTGTGGTGTTCGACATGGGCTTCGCCGTGGGCCCCCAGGTGCCGGCTTCGGTCAAGAGCGTTCCCGAATTTCTGGACTGGTGCAAAGCCCACCCCGAAAGCGCTAATTTCGGCTCGCCGGCGCCGGGCTCCGTGCCGCATTTTGTGGGCGAGCTGATCGGCCGGGCCGGCAAGGTGGATTTGCGGCATGTGGGGTTTCGCGGTTCGCAGCCCGCCATCTTGGACATGCTGGGCGGGCAGATCGCCGCCGTGTCGGCGCCGGTGGGCGAGTTCCTGCCGCATTTGAGCGGTGGCAAGGCCCGCCTGCTGGCCACCTCCGGGGCGGCGCGCAACAAGTTCGTGCCGGGCACCAGCACCCTGGTGGAGCAGGGGTTGAAAGACCTGGTGTTTGGCGAATGGTTTGGTTTTTACCTGCCGGGCAAAGCGGCTGCGGACGTGGTGGCCCGAGCCAATACTGCCCTGCGCAGCGCCTTGGGCAACAAAGAGGTGATCGACGGCCTGGCCGCCATGGGCTTGGAGGCCCGCTCGTCCACCCCGACGGAGCTGGCCGCCCTGCTCAAGGCCGACAGCGAGAAGTGGGCTCCCATCGTGAAGGCGATCGGCTTCACCGCCGAATCCTAGGCCCACGTCCCCAAGAAGCAAAGGACCCCACATGCTGACCCCCGATATCCACCAGGCCCTGGCGCGCGAACTGCACCAGGCAGAAAAGACCCGCGTGCAGGTCGAACATTTCTCCAAGCGCTACCCGGCGATGGAGATGGCCGACAGCTACGCCATCCAGCGGGCCTGGGTGCAGATCAAGCGGGACGAGGGCCGCAACATCCTGGGCCACAAGATCGGCCTGACCTCGCGCGCCATGCAGATTTCGTCGCAGATCACAGAGCCCGACTACGGTGCCATGACGGACGATATGCTGTTCCCCGAGGGCGCCGACATTCCGGTGCAGCGCTTCATCCTGCCGCGCGTCGAGGTGGAGCTGGCCTTCATCCTCGGCAAGCCCCTGCACGGACCGAACGTGACGATTTTTGACGTGCTGGCCGCCACCGACTACGTGGTGCCGGCGCTGGAGATCATCGACGCCCGCATCGAACAGCTCGACCGCGTGACCAAGGCCCCGCGCAAGGTGCTGGACACCATTGCCGACAACGCCGCCAATGCCGGCATCGTGATGGGCGGGCGCCCGGTCAAGCCCGAAGCGGTGGACCTGCGCTGGTGCGGCGCGCTGCTCTACAAGAACGGCGTGATCGAAGAAAGCGGCCTGGCCGCCGCAGTGCTGAACCACCCGGCGAATGGCGTCGCCTGGCTGGCCAACAAGCTGGCACCGTATGGCGAAGGCCTGGTGGCCGGCGAGGTGGTGCTGGGCGGCTCTTTCACCCGCCCGGTGGCCGGGGCGGCGGGCGACACCTTCCATGCCGATTACGGCCCGCTGGGTGCCATCTCGTTTCGCTTCATGTGAGGCCGCGCAGCATGCAGACTCCTGACAATTTATTCAAGCAAGCCCTGGCCCGCGGCGAGGTGCAAATCGGCCTATGGCAGGCCCTGGCCGACCCCTACGCCGCCGAACTCTGCGCGGGCAGTGGCTTCGACTGGCTGCTGCTCGACGGCGAGCACGCGCCTAACGACCTGCGCAGCCTGTTGGGTGCGCTGCAAAGCGTGGCCCCGTACCCCACGCACCCGGTGGTGCGGGTGCCGCACGGTGACGCGGCGTTGATCAAACAGGTGCTGGACATCGGCGCCACCACCGTGTTGGTGCCCATGGTCGAGTCGGCCGAACAGGCCACTGCACTGGTGCAGGCAATGCGCTACCCGCCGCAGGGCGTGCGCGGCGTGGGCAGCGCCATCGCCCGCTCGGCGCGCTGGTCGCGTTACCCGAACTATCTGCATGAAGCCAACGAGCGCCTGTGCCTGCTGGTGCAAGTCGAGTCGCTGGCCGCGCTGCAGCAGATTGACGCGATTGCGGCGGTGGACGGGGTGGACGGCGTGTTCATCGGCCCGGCGGATTTGTCGGCCTCCATGGGCTACCTGGGCCAGCCCGCGCACCCCGAAGTGCGTGCCGCCATTGACCACGCGATAGGCCGCATCCTGCAAGCAGGCAAGGCGCCCGGCATCTTGTGCGCCGACGCAACCCTGGCCCGGCACTACCTGGCGCTGGGCGCGCGCTTTGTGGCCGTGGGGGTGGACACCTCTTTGCTGGTGCGGGCGACTGCCGCGCTGGCGGCGCAGTTCAAACAGGCGGCACCCATGGCCGCGGCGAGTGGAGCCTACTGAGATGCTGGAATCCTTGCGCTCCGCCTTCAGCGGCCGGCTGCTCACCGGTGCCGACGCTGTCCCGTTCCTGACCGACTACCGGGGCAAATGGACCGGCCAGGCCCTGGCCGTGGCCCAGCCCGACAGCGCCGAAGAGGTGGCGAAAGTCATCGCCTGGTGCCATGCCCAGCGGGTGCCGGTGGTGCCGCAAGGTGGCAATACCGGGCTGTCCGGCGGATCGGTGCCGGAGGCTGCATCCGACCCTCTGCCCGTCGTTCTGTCGCTGACCCGCCTGAACCAGATTCGCGCCATCGACCCGTTGAACAACACGATGCTGGTCGAGGCAGGTGTCACGCTGCTGCAAGTGCAAGAGGCCGCCAAAGCCGCCGGCCGGCTGTTCCCGCTGAGCCTGGCGGCCGAGGGCACGTGCACCATCGGCGGCAACCTGGCCAGCAACGCCGGCGGTGTGCAAGTCTTGCGCTACGGCAATGCGCGCGAGCTGTGCCTGGGGCTGGAAGTGGTGACGGCCGAGGGCGAACTGTGGAACGGCCTGCGTACCCTGCGCAAGGACAACACCGGCTACGACCTGCGTGACCTGTACATCGGCTCCGAAGGCACGCTGGGCATCATCACCGCCGCCGTGCTCAAGCTGTTCCCCTTGCCCGCCGCGCAGGCGGTGGCGCTGGTGGCTGTGCCGAGCCCGCAGCAAGCGCTGGACTTGCTGAGCTTGGCGCAGGCGCGGCTGGGCGCGGGGCTGACGGCGTTTGAAATCCTCAGCGACACCTGCGTGGAACTGGTGCTGCAGCACATCCCCGGCACGCGCCGCCCGCTGGCCGAAGTCTCGCCCTGGTACGTGCTGCTGGAGCTGTCGGCCGCCACCGACGAGGCGCAGGCAGCGGAGGCGATGGAAGGTCTGCTCGAAGCTGCGATGGAGAGGGAATGGGTCACAGATGCCGCCCTCGCCACCAACCTGGCCCAGGCCGAGGCGCTGTGGGCGCTGCGCGAGAACATCTCCGAAGCGCAAGGTGCCGAGGGCAAGACCATCAAGCACGACATCGCGCTGCCGATCTCGCAGATACCGGCCTTTATCGCCAGCACCGATGCGCTGATCGCCGCGCAGTTTCCGCAGCTGCGCCAGGTCACGTTTGGCCACCTGGGCGACGGCAATCTGCACTACAACGCCTCTCCGCGGCCAGGCAGTGGACCGGAACAAGTAGCCAAATTTCTGGAGTTTGAAGGCCCGCTGAACCAGCTGGTGCACGACGCGGTGCACGCCCACCAGGGCTCGATCTCGGCCGAACACGGCCTGGGCGTGCTGCGTCGCGACGAGTCGGCCCGCTACAAGGCGCCGCTGGAGCTGCAACTGATGCGGCGCATCAAACAGGCGCTGGACCCGCTGGGGCTGATGAACCCCGGCAAGCTGCTGAGATTTGAATGAAATTGGCCTTTGCCGCATATACCACCTGCGCAAGCAGCTATTAATTTAGGAGCAATCATGTCTACCGAAACCCTCAGCGTCGCGGGCCACAGTGTCTCGCCGCACCACTACATCAACGGCCAGCGCGTGGCCTCTGAGCTGTTGTTCGATCTGCACAGCCCCATCGACCAGAGCCTGCTGGGCCGCATCAGCGAAGGCACGGCGGCGCATGTGGACGCCGCCATCGCCGCCGCCACCGCAGCCTTCCCGGCCTGGAGCGCGCTGAGCGCTGCCGAGCGCAAGCCCTACCTGGACCGCTTTGCCGCCGAGATCGGCCAGCGTGCCGAGGCCTTCTGCCAGCTCGAATCCACCGACGC
Organism: Rhodoferax sp. OV413; assembly: GCF_900104385.1. Taxonomy (GTDB): domain Bacteria; phylum Pseudomonadota; class Gammaproteobacteria; order Burkholderiales; family Burkholderiaceae_C; genus Rhodoferax_B. Next base: position 542,644 of record NZ_FNJA01000002.1, read on the forward strand.
CGGCGTGCTGCTGTCGCGCATGGCGCACGGTGTGGTGCCGCGCGCCATGCTCAACATCCGCTGGTTTGCCGAGCACGCGCTGACCTTGCAAGACCAGCCCATCGACACCGAGCAGGCGCAGCACATCGTGCGCCACGACCCGGCCGGCGTGGTCGTCATCATCACGCCGTGGAACGCACCGCTGATGCTGGCCACCTGGAAGCTCGGCCCGGCGCTGGCGGCCGGCAACACGGTGATCGTCAAGCCGCCGGAATGGGCGCCGCTGACCAGCAGCCTGCTGGCCGACTGCGCCCACGCCGCCGGCTTGCCGCCGGGCGTGTTCAACATCGTGCAGGGCAGCGGCGCCAGCACCGGGGCCAAGCTGGTGTCCGACCCGCGCCTGGCCCGCGTGTCGTTTACCGGCTCGGTGCCGACTGCCAAGTGGATCGCCCAGGCGGCAGGTGCGAACCTCGTGCCCTGCAGCCTGGAGCTGGGCGGCAAGTCGCCCTTCATCGTGCTGGAGGATGCAGACATCGACAACGCCGCCGCCACTGGCGCGCTGATGTACCGCAACGCCGGCCAGGTGTGTTTGGCGGGCACGCGTTTCCTGGTGCACAGCCAGATCCGCGACGCCTTTGTGGCCGCTATGCGCAGCTATGTGGACAAGCTGAACGTAGGCGACCCGCGCGATGCGGCCACCGAGGTCGGCCCCATCATCCACCCGCGCCAGGTGGAGCGTGTGCAGGGCTTTGTGCAGCGCGCGCTGGCCGACGGCGCCGAGCTGCTGTGGGGCGGCGCGCCGCATCCCTTCGGCGCCCAGTACTACCAGCCGACCATGCTGGCGAATGTGCGGCAAGACAGCGAGATCGTGCAGAACGAAGTCTTCGGCCCTGTGCTGACCCTGCAAACCTTCGACAGCGATGCGGAGCTGATCGCCCTGGCCAACGGCACCGACTACGGCCTGGGCGGCGTCTGCTACGGCGCGGTCGAACACGCCACGCAGATTGCCCAGCAGGTGCGTACCGGCTTCATCTGGGTCAACAGCTTCGGCATCCGCGACCTGGCCGCGCCGTTTGGCGGCATCAAGCGCAGCGGCATCGGGCGCGAGGGCGGCAACTGGAGTTTTGAGTTCTTCTGCGACATCAAGGATGTCGTCGTTCCCAAGAAGCCCTTCCGCGCGAGCTTCAGCCAGCGCTGAGCATTTTTATACAAAAACACCCGTTGACGCAGGTATTACCTGCGCCGGTAGCTATCAAATATGGAGTAAACATGGGACACATCGTGGGCGCAGCCCTGGTTTCACACCACCCCGGCCTGATGCAGTGCGAAGAGTTTCGCGTGCTGCAGGGGGCAGGTTCGGACTCGGACCTCATCCCCGGCTATGCCCGGCTGCGCGCGAAGATCGCGGCGGCCCAGCCGGATGTGGTGCTGGTCTTTGACAGCCACTGGTTCACCACCGGCTACCACCTGGTGGACGGCGCGGCCCGCTACCAGGGCAATTACATCTCGGACGAGATGCCCTGGTATCTGCATGGCGTGCCCTACGACTACCGCGGCCACCCTGGGCTGGCGCTGGCCATCGAGGCCGTGTCGCGCGAACAGGGCGGCTACAACCGTGCCATCAACCACCCCGATCTGGGCAAGCAGTACGCCACCATCAACCTGGTCAAACATTTGCGGCTGGAGCTGAGCGATACCCCGGTGGTCACGGTCAGCTCCTGCCAGAACTGCGACTGGAAGCACTTCCTGAAGTCCGGCGAGGCGATTGGCGAGGCCGTGAGCCGCAGCGACCTGAAGGTGCTGCTGCTGGCCTCTGGCGCGCTGAGCCACAAGTTCAACCCCATCGACTGGAAGCCGAACCACCCGCGCATCTTCCACGAGAGCAATGTCTCGCGGCCCGAGAACATCGCCAGCGACAAGGCCGCCATCGCGCTGATGCAGCAGGGCCGGCACGACGCAGTGCTGGAACGCTGGGACGACGACTACCGCAAGAAGCCCTGGGAGGCCTTCGGCGCGCATTACCTGCAGATGCTGGGCGCCATGGGCGGAGCCGCCTGCCGCGCCAAGGGTGAGCCGCTGTCGGCGTATGAGAACGCACGCGGCACCGGCAATATCCACATCTGGTTTGACCAGGAGACAACATGAACTTCGAATTCCCCTTGCAAGAACTCCCCGCCGTCATGCGCGGCCCGCGCGTCGAGCGGCGCCGCGTGCTGGTAGGCGGAAGCGCCACCTGGGGCACCATCATCGAAGACGGCTCCGAACAAGGCCTGCTGCGCCTGGACGACAACCGCGTGGTCGACCCTGCCACCGTGCAGCATTTGCCGCCGGTGGCACCGAGCAAGATCATCGCCGTGCACATCTCGTACAGCTCGCGCAGCTTCGAGACGCGCAAGCAGCCCAAACCGACCGAGACGCCGACTTACTTCACCAAGCCGCCGACATCGATCAATGGCCATAACTGCGAAATCTTGAAGCCGGCCGACAGCCTGTACCTGAACTACGAAGGCGAGTACGCCGTGGTGATAGGCAAGACCTGTCGCAACGTGCTGCCCGACGAGGCCTGGGACTACATCGAAGGCTTTTGTCCGGCGCTGGACATGGGCCTGCAGAACTACCGCGACACCGACCAGGGCAGCATGCTGCGCGTCAAGGGCGCCGACACCTTGCTGCCCATCGGCCCCGGCATCGTCAAAGGCGTGGACCTGTTTGCCCAGACCTTGCGCACCTACCGCAACGGCCAGGTGGTGCAGGAGGCGCATATCGGCGACGAGACGATTTGGGGCCCGCACTACGTGATCGCCGATATCGCCCGGCATATCACTTTGCTGCCCGGCGATGTGATCTTGATGGGCACGCCCTGCCATTCGCGCTCGGTCGATCCAGGCGACCTGGTGGAGTGCGAAATCACCGGCCTGGGCCGGCTGGCCGGCACGGTGGTGGCCATTCCCGCGCCGCGTGCCTCGGCCCTGGGCGTGGGCCACCAGCCCACCGACAGTCCTGAGGTGCGGCGCGTCGCCTTCGGCTTTGACGAGCGCGTGCCGGAGCGCTTCAAGGCCAACTACCGCGCCGCCGGCAAGCTCTGAGGCGGCTAGACTGGATAGCTAATTTGCTCCTGAAAATATAGCTGGTAGCGCAGGTAGTATCTGCGCGGAAAGGCCTTTTGATGAAGATTTGTATCTATGGCGCGGGCGCCATTGGCGGCTGGATCGGTGCACGGCTGGCGGTCATCGGCGAGCCGGTGAGCGTGGTGGCGCGCGGGGCCACGTTGGCGGCACTGCAATCGCAAGGTCTGCAATTGCAGCAAGAAGGCCAGCTGCTGCGGGTGCCGGTGCAGGCGTCTGACAACCCGGCCGCGCTCGGCGTGCAAGACCTGGTGGTGCTGGCGGTCAAAGCCCCTGCTCTGGCCGAGGTGGCGCGCGGCATTGCGCCGCTGCTGGGGCCGCAGACCCTGGTGCTGACGGCGATGAACGGCGTGCCCTGGTGGTTCTTCCAGGGCTTTGGCGGCGCCTACCAGGGTACGCCGCTGCGCGCGGTGGACCCCACGGGCGCGATTGCCGCGGCCCTACCGGCAGAACAGCTCATAGGTTGCGTGGTGCATGCGGGCACCTCGGTGTCCGCGCTGGGCCTGGTGCAGCACCATTTCGGCAACAAGCTGATCCTGGGCGAACCGGCGGGCGGGCGCAGTGCGCGGGTGCAGCAGCTGGCCGAGCTGCTGTCGCGCGCTGGCTTTGATGCGCCGGTGTCCGACTGCATTCAGAAAGACGTCTGGTTCAAGCTTTGGGGCAATATGACGGTCAACCCGGTGAGCGCGATCACCGGCGCCACCACCGACCTGATCATGGCCGACCCGCTGGTCTGCGGCTTCACCAGTCGGGTGATGCTGGAGGCCAAGGAAATCGGCGCGCGCATCGGCATCCCGATAGACCAGCAGCCCGAAGACCGGCATGCCATCACCCGCAAGCTCGGGGCTTTCAAGACCTCGATGCTGCAGGACGTGGAGGCCCGCAAGTCGGTGGAGTTGGATGCGCTGGTCAGCGCGGTACAGGAGCTGGGCCGTCTGACCGGCGTGGACACGCCGTTTCTGGATGCCTTGCTAGGCCTGGCGCGTTTGCACGCACGGGTGCAGGGCCTGTATCCGGCGGCTTAGCCCATGTCGGGCGCGGTGTACACCAGATCCAGTGGGTAACGCCGACCGGCCAGGTAGTCTTCGACACAGCGCAGCAGCAGCGGGCTGCGGTGCCGCGCGGTGCTGGCGCGGATCTCGTCAGGCGCCATCCATAGCGTGCGCACAATGCCGCGGTCCAGCTTGCGCTGCGGCTGGAACGCGCCCAGCGTGCCGCAAAAGGCAAAGCGCAAATAGGTGGTGGTTTCTTGCGTGCTGGCGTTGTGCAGCCGGGCCTGGTACACGCCGACCAGCGCGCTGGGACTGAACAGGTAAGCGGTTTCTTCCAGCGCTTCGCGCGCGCAGGCCTCGGCCAGGGATTCGCCGGACTCCAGATGGCCGGCCGGGTTGTTCAGCTTCAGGCCCTCGGGCGTGTGTTCTTCGACCAGCAGAAAGCGGCCTTCGTGCTCGACCACGGCGGCCACCGTGACGCTGGGTTTCCATCGGGGTTTCATGCGCCCATTATGCGGAGAGCCTGTCACGCATGTTTGGCCGCCGGTCGGGCGGGCTGCCAAAGTCAGTTAAGCTTGCTCGGATAAGAAGCAGGCCATTTTTCGAGAAAACTGCACACCGTTGCGATTTTCTTTACCGAACACGGCTGTCTGCGGCAAGCAAATAGGGGGTCCAGCTCCCCATTTGCCAGCTGCGGCCAGCCGTTCCGAAATTCAAGACCCGAGGAGACGTGAATGCAGATAGGCGTGCCGCAAGAGACGGCGACCGGAGAAACCCGAGTTGCCCTGACCCCCGAAACCGCCAAGAAGCTCACAGCGCTTGGCCATACGGTACGCGTGCAGTCCGGTGCCGGCGTTGCCGCCAGCGTGACCGATGCCGCCTATGCAGCCGCCGGGGCCGAGATCGTGGATGCCGCCGGCGCCTTTGGCTGCGATCTGGTACTCAAGGTGCGCAGCCCCTCGGACGCCGAAGCCGCACTGATGCGCCCCGGCACCACCCTGGTCGGCATGCTCAACCCATTTGACGCACCCGGCCTGGAGCGCCTGGCCGCCGCCGGCCTGACCAGCTTCGCGCTGGAAGCCGCACCCCGCAGCAGCCGCGCCCAAAGCATGGACGTACTGTCCAGCCAGGCCAACATCGCCGGCTACAAGGCCGTCATGATGGCCGCCGACAAATACCAGCGCTTCTTCCCCATGCTGATGACCGCCGCCGGCACCGTCAAAGCCGCCCGCGTGGTGATCCTGGGCGTCGGTGTCGCCGGCCTGCAGGCCATCGCCACCGCCAAGCGCCTGGGTGCGGTGATCGAAGCCAGCGACGTGCGCCCCAGCGTCAAGGAACAGGTCGAATCCCTGGGCGGCAAGTTCATCGAAGTCTCCTACGACACACCGGAAGAGCAAGAAGCCGCCGTCGGCGTCGGCGGCTACGCCAAGCCCATGCCCCCCAGCTGGCTGGCGCGCCAGCAGATCGAAGTCGCCAAGCGCGTCGCCCTGGCCGACGTGGTGATCTCCACCGCCCTGATCCCCGGCCGCGCCGCGCCCACGCTGATCACCGAAGAGATGGTCAAAAGCATGAAGCCCGGTTCGGTCATCGTCGACATCGCCGCCGGCAAAGGCCCGATGGGCCCGCATGGCTCGGCCGGCGGCAACTGCCCGCTGTCCGAAGCCGACAAGACCGTGGTGAAACACGGCGTGACCCTGATCGGCGAAACCAACCTGCCAGCCCTGGTAGCCGCCGATGCGTCTGCCCTGTACGCCCGCAACCTGCTGGACTTCCTCAAGCTGGTGCTGACCAAGGAAGGCACGCTGAACGTCGACATGGCCGACGACATCGTCGCCGCTTGCCTAGTCACCCAGGCTGGCGCGGTGACCCGCAAATAACAAAGACAAGCAACAAAGACAAGAAGAAGGAGCAAGCCATGGACATTCTTTCCCCGACGATCACCAACCTGATCATCTTCGTGCTGGCCATCTACGTGGGCTACCACGTGGTCTGGACCGTCACTCCCGCGCTGCACACACCGCTGATGGCGGTAACCAATGCCATCTCGGCCATCGTCATCATCGGCGCCATGCTGGCCGCGGCGCTGACCGAAACCACGCTGGGCAAAACCATGGGTGTGCTGGCTGTGGCGCTGGCCGCCGTCAACGTGTTTGGCGGCTTCATGGTGACCCGGCGCATGCTGGAGATGTTCAAGAAGAAAGAGAAGAAGGCACCTGCGGCAGGGCAAGGAGCTGCCAAATGAGCGCCGCGCAGAACCGCTTCAAGCAAGCGAACGCCCCCTTGGGGGGCAGTGAGTACACGCCAGTGACGAACGTGGGGGGCCTGTCATCATGAGCATGAACCTCGTCACGCTGCTGTATTTGTTTGCCAGCGTCTGCTTCATCCAGGCGCTCAAGGGCTTGTCGCACCCCACCACCTCGATCCGCGGTAACTTCTTCGGCATGCTGGGCATGGGCGTGGCGGTGATCACCACCATCGCGCTGATCTTCAAGCTGGCCGGCCAGATGGGACAGAATGGCATGCAGGGCATGGCCTGGGTGCTGGGCGCATTGCTGGTCGGCGGCTCGGTGGGCACGCTGATGGCCAAGCGGGTCGAGATGACCAAGATGCCCGAGCTGGTGGCCTTCATGCACAGCATGATCGGCCTGGCGGCAGTGTTCATCGCCGTGGCGGCAGTGGCCGAACCCTGGGCGTTTGCGATTGCGGCCAAGGGCATGGAGATTCCCGGTGGCAACCGGATTGAGCTGGCACTGGGGGCCTTCATCGGCGCAGTGACCTTCAGTGGCTCGGTGATTGCGTTTGGCAAGCTCAGCGGCAAGTACAAGTTCCGCCTGTTCCAGGGCACGCCGGTGAGTTTTCCTGGCCAGCACAAGCTGAACCTGGTGCTGGGCCTGGCGGCGGTGTTCTTCATCTTCGGTTTTTGGCATTCACAAAGCTGGCTGGACATGTGCCTGGTGATCGCCCTGGGCTTTGCCCTGGGCGTGCTGCTGATCATTCCGATCGGCGGCGCCGACATGCCGGTGGTGGTGTCGATGCTGAACAGCTACTCCGGCTGGGCCGCGGCCGGCATCGGCTTCAGCCTGAACAACAGCATGCTGATCATTGCCGGTAGCTTGGTGGGCTCGTCGGGTGCGATCCTGAGCTACATCATGTGCAAGGCCATGAACCGTTCGTTCTTCAACGTGATTGGTGGCGGCTTTGGCGGTGATGCCACCGCGGCAGCGGCGGGTTCCGCCGTGCAGCGCGCGGTCAAGAGCGGCAGCGCCGACGATGCGGCCTTTGTGCTCGGTAATGCCGAGACCGTGGTCATCGTGCCCGGCTACGGCCTGGCCGTGGCCCGCGCCCAGCATGCGGTCAAGGAGCTGGCGCAAAAGCTCACCGACAAGGGCATCATCGTCAAGTACGCGATCCACCCGGTGGCCGGGCGCATGCCGGGCCACATGAACGTGCTGCTGGCCGAGGCCGAGGTGCCCTACGACCAGGTGCATGAGATGGAAGACATCAACGGCGAGTTCGGCCAGGTCGACGTGGCCATCATCCTGGGTGCGAATGACGTGGTGAACCCCGCCGCGCACACCAAGGGCAGCCCGATCTACGGCATGCCCATCCTGGAGGCCTACAAGGCCAAGACCATCATCGTCAACAAGCGTTCCATGGCCGCCGGCTATGCGGGGCTGGACAATGAGCTGTTCTACATGGACAAGACCATGATGGTGTTTGGCGACGCCAAGAAGGTCGTCGAAGATATGGGCAAGGCCATTGAATAGCTAACGCTCACCCCCAGGCTGCACACTGCGTGTTTTCGCCAACCCCCTTGCAGGGGGCGATGCCAGTGGCCCGGCAAAGCCGGTTCCACGGCATCTCTGGGAGCAGATGGTTATGCCGTTTTAGATTTTTGGAGATTTTCTTATGACCGAGCGCATCTGGCTCAACAGCTACCCCCCGGGCGTGCCCGCCGATATCGACCCGACGCGTTACCAGTCGCTGCAGGCCTTGCTGGAAGAGAGCTTTCAGAAGTACGCCGACCGACCCGCCTACAGCTTCATGGGCCGGGACCTCAGCTATGGCGAAACCGATGGGCTGAGCCGCAAGTTCGCCGCCTATCTGCAAAGCCTGGGCCTGGCCAAGGGCGACCGCGTGGCGGTGATGATGCCCAATGTGCCGCAGTACCCGATTGCGGTGGCGGCGCTGATGCGGGCCGGCCTGGTGCTGGTCAATGTGAACCCGCTGTACACCCCGCGCGAGCTCGAGCACCAGCTGAAGGACTCGGGCGCCAAAGCCATCGTGATCCTGGAGAACTTTGCCGCCACGCTGCAGCAGTGCCTGGGCAACACGCCAGTCAAACACATCGTGCTGTGCGCCATGGGCGACCAGCTGGGGTTGCTCAAGGGTGCACTGGTCAACTACGTGGTGCGCAAGGTCAAGAAGCTGGTGCCGCCCTATGCCTTGCCCAGCGCGGTGCGCTTCAATACCGCACTGGCCCAGGGCAGCCGGACCACGTTCACCCCGGTGCCCGTGCAGCCCGACGATGTGGCAGTGCTGCAGTACACCGGTGGCACCACCGGCGTATCCAAGGGCGCGGTGCTGCTGCACCGCAATGTGATCGCCAACGTGCTGCAGTCCGAGGCCTGGAACCAGCCGGTGATGGATGCCGTGCCCGCCGACGAGCAACCGACCAGCGTCTGCGCGCTGCCGCTGTACCACATCTTCGCTTTTACCGTGGGCATGATGCTGTCCATGCGCACCGGCGGCAAGCTGGTACTGATCCCCAATCCGCGCGACATGAAGGCGGTGTTGAAAGAACTCTCACAACACCGCATCCACAGCCTGCCGGCGGTGAACACCCTGTTCAACGGTCTGGCAAACCACCCGGATTTCAACACCGTCGACTGGAGCCATCTGAAGGTGTCGATTGGCGGCGGCATGGCGGTGCAGGCGGCGGTGGCCAAGCTCTGGCTGGAGAAGACCGGCTGCCCCATCACCGAGGGCTACGGCCTGAGCGAAACCTCGCCCACCGCCAGCTGCAATCCGCCGACCGACAAGTCCTATACCGCCTCCATCGGCGTGCCGCTGCCCAGCACCTATTTCAAGCTGCTGGACGATGCGGGCGCCGAGGTGCCCATGGGCCAGCCGGGCGAGATCGCCATCCGCGGGCCGCAGGTGATGGCCGGCTACTGGCAGCGCCCGGACGAAACCGCCCAGTCCATGACGGCCGACGGTTACTTCAAGACCGGCGACATCGGCACCATGGATGCGCGCGGCTATTTCAAGATCGTCGACCGCAAGAAAGACATGGTGCTGGTCAGCGGCTTCAACGTCTACCCGAACGAGGTGGAGGACGTGGTGGCGGCCATGGACGGCGTGCTGGAATGCGCGTGTGTGGGTGTGCCCGACGAGAAGACCGGTGAGGCCGTGAAGCTGGTCATCGTCAAGAAGAACCCGGCCCTGACCGAAGCCCAGGTGCGCGAGTACTGCAAGGCCAAGCTCACCGGCTACAAGCAGCCGCGGGTCATCGAGTTCCGCACTGAATTACCCAAGACGCCGGTCGGCAAGATTCTGCGCCGCGAGCTACGCACCAAGGCATGACCCTGGCGATCTTGAGTGCCCTGGCCGAGGAGCAGCAGGGCATCTTCGAGCAACTGCAGCAGCCACGCCGTGTGCAGCATGCGGGGCGCGCATTCGGCCTGGGCATCTGGCATGGTCAGCCCGTGGTGCTGGCCTTGTCGCGCATCGGCAAGGTGGCTGCGGCGACTACGGCGACCGCGCTGATAGAGAAATTCGGCGTAGACCGCATCGTCTTTACCGGCGTAGCCGGCGGTGTGGGCGAGGGCGTGCAGGTCGGCGACGTAGTGGTGGCCAGCGGTTTCGTACAGCACGACATGGATGCCGCACCGCTGTTCCCGACCTTCGAAGTGCCGCTGTATGGCCGGGCGCGTTTCGACTGCGATCCCGCGTTGACTACTATGCTTTTGGAAGCTACTCGCGCAGGTGTATCCAGTGCTAGCGGCCTGTTTTCTTTAAATCATCGGCTGCCGCAAGTGCACCATGGCCTGGTCGCCAGTGGCGACCGCTTCGTGTCTGCAGCCACCGAAGTGCAGCGCTTGCAAGCCGCCTTGCGCGCTGGCGGTTTTGAAGCGCTGGCGGTGGAGATGGAAGGCGCCGCGGTGGCCCAGGTCTGCCACGATTACGGCATCCCCTTCGCCGTGGTGCGCACCATCTCCGACCGGGCCGACGACACCGCGCACGTGGATTTCCCCTCGTTCGTCAGCACCGTCGCCAGCCGCTATGCGCAGGCCATTCTTGCGGAGTTTGTGCAGCGCTTGTAGCCAAACGCTGGCCACGGACACGCCTGACTTTTCCAGAGATACCGCGGGACCGGCTTTGCCGGACCGCTGGTATCGCCCCCAGCAAGGGGGAGCCGCAGCGAAGCCGCGGCATGGGGGTGTGCCTAAGTCAGCCAGCCGCGTTTATAGAAGTACCACATGGGCACCAGCGCACTGGCCGTCATCATGGCGACCACGTAGGGGTAGGACCAGCTGCCCAGGAACTCCAGCTCGGGGAACTTCATGTTCATGCCGTAGATGCTGGCCACCAGGGTCGGCGGCAGCAGCGCCACGCTGGCCACCGAGAAGATCTTGATGATCTTGTTCTGGTTGATGTTGATGAAACCGACGGTAGCGTCCATCAAGAAGTTGATCTTGTCGAACAAAAACGCGGTGTGCGAGTCCAGCGAGTCGATGTCGCGGTGGATCTGCCGGGCTTCTTCGAACTGCTCGGCGTTCAGCATCTTGCTGCGCATCATGAAGCTCAGGGCGCGGCGCGTGTCCATCATGTTGCGGCGGATACGGCCGTTCAAATCCTCGTGGCGGGCGATCGAGGCCAGCACTTCACCGGCCAGGCCGTCGGTCATATTGCCGGCCAGTACCCGGCGACTGACCTTTTCCAGGTCCACGTAGATGTCTTCCAGCGTGTCGGCCGAATATTCGGCGTCGGCGTCGAACAGCTTGAGCAGCACTTCCTTGGCGTCTTCGATCAGGCCCGGGGCCCGGCGCGCGCGCATGCGCAGCAGGCGGAACACCGGCACGTCTTCGTCGTGGATGGAAAACAGCACGCCCTTGCTTTTCAGCTCGGCGTTGTGCTGGTTCAGGATGAAAGCCACGCGCACGGTGCGCGGGTCGGACTCGTCGGCCACCAAGAAGTCGCTGCGGATATGCAGCTCGCCGTTGTCTTCTTGGTAGAAGCGGGCGGATTCCTCGATGTCCTCGTCCATCGCGTCTTCCGGAATGGACAGGCCGTAGTATTGTTTGATCCAGCGCTTTTCTTCCAGCGTGGGCGATTCCAGGTCCACCCAGATCGGTTGGAACTTGGACAGCTCTTCCAGCGACTCGATCTCTTCCTGGAAGAGCCGGCCGTTGGCGAGCGAAAAAATATTGAGCATGGGGCACTCCCTGAGAATGAGGGCAACGAACGGGGCTGGGGTGGATGGGCTGGCTTTCAACCCCCGTGCTGCGCAGGGAGGTGAAAGCTACCGACTGGGGGCGCTTTCCATGGTGTGTCTCTGGAGTGGAGGAGGTCGGGATTATGGCATTGCAACATGTTGAAAAGATCTGCTACCAGCGAGGTTTACCTCCGCTTAAAGCGTAACAAATGCAGGGTTTAGGGTTGCATTCCCATCCCAACGGGCGCATAGTGAATTGACTTTCAACGGTGAAAGTACAGCATTAGGAGGCTATACATGAACTTGACGATCAGCGGACACCACCTGGATGTAACTCCCGCTCTGCGTACCTATGTGACAACCAAGCTGGACCGAATAACCCGGCATTTCGACCAGCTGGTAGACGTCAAAGTGTTACTGACGATTGAAAAGCAAAAGGAAAAGCAAGGCCGCCAACGCGCCGAATGCAACATCCATGTCAAAGGCAGCGATATGTTCGCCGAAAGCTCCCACGCTGATTTATACGCGGCAGTCGATGATCTGGTCGACAAGCTGGACCGCCAGGTAGTGCGCCACAAAGACCGTGTGCAAGACCATCACCACGCGGCACCCAAGCGCCTGATGTAAACCCCGGGCGTTCTCCGCCCCGAGCAAAAGCCGCCGATTTTTGAGGCGGCTTTTTTGTTGGGACTGCCCCTCGCATTGCTGCACGTGCATAATTCGCCACTCACCATGAACCGACTCGCCTCCATCCTGCCCTCCGCTCAAGTGCTCGTGAGCGTCGATGCGTCCAGCAAAAAGCGTGCTTTTGAAGAAGCCGGCTTGCTGTTTGAGAATCTGCACGGCCTGAGCCGGGCCCTGATCACCGACAGCCTGTTCGCCCGCGAACGCCTGGGTTCGACCGGGCTGGGTCATGGTGTGGCGATTCCGCACGGCCGCATCAAAGGCCTCAAGGCGCCTATGGCGGCGGTGGTGCAGTTGGCCCAACCCATCGGCTTCGATGCGCCGGACGAGCAGCCTGTGGGCTTGCTGATCTTTTTGCTGGTGCCCGAGGCTGCGACCCAGAAGCACCTGGAAATATTGTCCGAAATCGCCGAGTTGCTGAGCGACGCGCCCTTGCGCGAAAAAATCAAAACCGCTGCAGACGCCGAGGCCTTGCACGGCCTGATCGGCACCTGGCAGTCAGCGCAACCCGCCTGATCCCGCAACTTCGGGCCCGGTACTGCCTTTGAAACCCACCGTAGTCAGCGCAGACGTCCTGTTCGAGGCCTTCCGCGCGCTGTTGCGCTGGGAATGGATTGCCGGCCTGGGCGCTTCCGAGCGGCGCTTTGACGAAGTCGCGGTGCGCGCAGCCCGCTCTGGCGCCGATCTGGTCGGCTACCTGAATTACATCCACCCCTACCGCGTGCAAATCATGGGCGAGCGCGAGGTCGCCTACCTGACCAGCGCGTCGGCCGAAGACTGCGCGCGCCGGATTGCCCGCATTGTTACGTTGGAGCCGCCGGTGCTGATCATGGCCGACGGCCAGGTGGCGCCCGATGCCCTGCTGTCGATGTGCGAGCGCGCGCAGATACCGATGTTTTCGACCGAGGACTCGTCGGCCTTCGTGATCGACGTGCTGCGCGCTTATCTGTCCAAGCATTTCGCCGACCGCACCTCGATGCACGGCGTGTTCATGGACATTCTGGGCCTGGGCGTGATGATTACCGGCGAATCCGGCCTGGGCAAAAGCGAGCTCGGCCTAGAGCTGATCTCCCGCGGCAACGGCCTGGTGGCCGACGACGCTGTCGACCTGTACCGCATCAACCAGACCACCATCGAAGGCCGCTGCCCCGAGCTGCTGCAAAACCTGCTGGAAGTGCGTGGTATTGGCCTGCTGGACATCCGCGGCATCTTCGGCGAGACCGCGGTGCGCCGCAAGATGCGCCTGAAGCTCATCGTGCACCTGGTGCGCAAGGAAACCATGGAGCGCGAGTACGAGCGCCTGCCCTACGAGCCGTTGACCCAGGACGTGCTGGGCGTGCCGGTGCGCAAGGTGATCATCCAGGTGGTGGCCGGCCGGAATATCGCCGTGCTGGTGGAGGCTGCTGTGCGCAATACCATCTTGCAGCTGCGTGGCATCGACACCTATCAGGAATTCGTCGAGCGCCACCGTAAGGCGATGGAAGACGCGGAATAAGTCGGTTGCTATTATTTAAGTAGCATCATGCGCAGATGCAATAAGCGCTGGCGGCCTAAAAAGCTCTAAAACTGCCGCTTAGATACCCCTTCCAGAAGCAGCGCGGAACTGGCTTCACCAGGCCGCTGCTGTTGCCCCCTGCAAGGGGGTTGGCGGAAAGCGCTCGCGCTGCAGCCTGGGGGTGAGCCTTATTTAGCGCTGCATTCGGCGCACAGGCCGTACAGCGACATCGCGTGGTCATGCACTGTCCAGCCCTTGGCCTTGGCCACGATCTGCTGGCGCTGTTCGATTTCGGCGTCGTAGAACTCTTCCACCTTGCCGCAGCCGGTGCAGACAAAGTGGTCGTGGTGCCGGCCTTCGTTCAGCTCGTACACCGACTTGCCAGATTCAAAATGGCTGCGCGACAGAATGCCGGCTTGCTCGAACTGGGTGAGCACGCGGTACACCGTGGCCAGGCCGATGTCGGAATGCTCGAGCAGCAGCACGCGGAACACGTCTTCTGCCGTCATGTGGCGCAAATCGCCCGTCTGGAAGATTTCCAGGATCTTCAGGCGGGGCAGGGTGGCCTTCAAGCCGGTGTTCTTCAGTTCTTCGATATTGGCCATGGACGGAGGTCTTTCTTTACAGGCAGTGCCGTGGAGGCTACCGCTACAATCATTCGATCATATCGCTAGAGCCCCTTATCCATGTTTGCACCTTTCTTGCGCGGTACCGGTACCGCTCTGACCCTTGCGGTTTGCGCGACCTTGGTAGCGTGCAGCGGCCTGGATAACCGCACCCGCAGCTTCGTCAGCTCCTTGTCGCCCTACCAGATCGAGGTGGTGCAAGGCAACTTCGTGTCCAAAGAGCAGGTCGACGCCCTCAAGCCCGGCATGGCCCGCGAGCAGGTGAAAGACATCCTGGGCACCTCGCTGCTGCAAGACGTGTTCCACGGCGACCGCTGGGACTATGTGTTCACCCTGCGCCGCCAGGGCACCGAGCCGCAGGCGCGCCAGCTGACCGTGTTCTTCAAGGGTGACGTGCTGGACCGCGTCGAAGGCGACACCATGCCCAGCGAGAGCGAATTCGTCAGTTTGCTGGCCAAGACGCGCTCTACCAAGGCCGTACCGGTGCTCGAAGCTGACGAAAGCCGCTTGAAATCCTTCCCGGCGCCCGCTCCCGTGGCGGCAGCCTCGGCTCCGCAGGCCCCAGTAGCCACCGCCTACCCACCGCTAGAAGCTCCCGCCCCGTAAGACCGGCGGTTTTTTGCCATGACTGACTCTCTCTCGGGCGCATCCGCCCAAACTCCTGCCCACGCAATTGCCGTCGCCGGCTCCTCTGGCCGCATGGGCCACATGCTGATCGAAGCGATCCGCGACGCCGATGACTGCGTGCTGGCCGGCGCCCTGGACCGGCTGGAAAGCCCGTCCATCGGTACCGATGCCTCGGCGTTTTTGGGCCAGAGCGCCGGTGTGGCCATCACGGCCGACCTGCAGGCGGGCCTGAAGAATGCCCGGGTATTGATCGACTTCACCCGCCCCGAAGGCACGCTCGCGCATCTGCAGGTCTGCCGCAGCCTGGGTGTGAACGCGGTGGTGGGCACCACCGGCTTCAGCGACGCGCAAAAAGCCGAGATCGCCGAGATCGCCAAGGACATCGCCATCGTGATGGCGCCGAACATGAGCGTGGGCGTCAACGTCACCCTCAAGCTGCTGGAAATGGCTGCCAAGGCCATGTCTACCGGCTATGACATCGAAATCGTCGAAGCCCACCACCGCCACAAGGTGGACGCGCCCTCCGGCACCGCGCTGAAGATGGGCGAAGTCATCGCCGACGCGCTGGGCCGTGATTTGAAAGACTGCGCCGTCTACGAGCGCTACGGCGTGACCGGCGAGCGTGATCCGTCCAGCATCGGTTTTGCCACCATCCGCGGTGGCGACATCGTGGGCGACCACACGGTATTGTTCGCCGGCACCGGCGAACGCATCGAGATCAGCCATAAATCGTCTAGCCGCGCCACCTACGCCCAGGGCAGCCTGCGCGCGGTGCGCTTCCTGGCCGACAAGCAGACCGGCTTATTCGACATGTTCGACGTGCTGGGCCTGAAGTAAGCCCATGAACGCGCTGCCGCTGCTGAGCCAGGGCGACTTCGTGAGTCGCGTGGTGGCGCTGCTGCTGCTGCTGATGTCGGTGGCCAGCTGGGTGGTCATTCTGTGGAAAGGCTGGCTGCTGCGCCGCGCCCGCGTCGATGTGGCGCGCAGCACCGCGGCTTTCTGGCAGGCGCCCAGCGTCGCCGAAGCCCAGCGGCGTTTGGCATCTTTTGACCCTCTGGCGCTGGTCCTGCCTTTGCTTGTAGCTACAAAAATAGAAGCAAACGGTACCCTGGCTGCGGCCGGTGACCGCTCGCAGCAGCTCACCCGCGTACTGCGCAACGCCTTGCACGCCGTGCTGCACAAGCTGCAGTTCGGCCAGGTGCTGCTGGCCACGGTGGGCTCCACCGCACCGTTTGTCGGCCTGCTGGGCACGGTCTGGGGCATTTACCACGCGTTGGGCGCGATTGCGCTGTCGGGCCAGATCAGCATCGACAAGGTGGCCGGCCCGGTGGGTGAGTCGCTGGTGATGACTGCCGCCGGCTTGGCCGTCGCCATTCCTGCGGTGCTGGCCTACAACGTCTATGGCCGCCTGCTGGGCAGCATAGAGGCCGATCTCGAAGGCTTTGCCCGCGATTTGCGCGAGTTGCTGGTGGACCACCCGGCCTAACACCATGGCTTTCGGCCGCCTCGAACGCACCAAAGGGCCCGAGCCCATGAGTGACATCAATATGACGCCGCTGGTCGACGTGATGCTGGTGCTGGTGGTGATCTTCATCCTGACCGCGCCCCTGCTGGCGACTTCGATTCAACTGGACTTGCCCAAGACCGATGCCGCCAAGCCGCAGACCGCGCCGCAGTTCGTCAGCCTGGTGGTCGACAAGGCGGGCAATGCCTTTCTGGACAACCAGCCGGTGGGCTCCGCCGAGCTGGCCGCCCAGCTTGCCACCATTGCCGAGCACGACCCCGATACCGAGGTGCAGCTGCGTGCCGACACCACGGTGCCCTATGGCCGGGTGGTCGAAGTCATAGGCGTGGCGCAGAAGGCCGGCCTCAGCCGTATCGGCTTTGTGGCCGAGCCCGCGGCCAGACCCTAAAATCAGCCCCTTGCGGTCCATTTCGCCGCCCCGTCTTTTTGCCTCCCCCGTCCGCCATGCTCGAAAAATACAACCATCTCGAAGTCGAATCCGCAGCCCAAGCCCATTGGACGGCGCGTGACGCCTACCGCGTCACCGAAGACCGGTCGAAGAAGAAGTTCTACGCCTGCTCCATGCTGCCCTACCCCAGTGGCAAGTTGCATATGGGCCATGTGCGCAACTACACCATCAACGACATGCTGGCGCGCCAGCTGCGCATGCAGGGCTACAACGTGCTGATGCCCATGGGCTGGGACGCGTTCGGCCTGCCTGCGGAAAACGCCGCGATAAAGAACGGCGTGCCGCCCGCGCAGTGGACCTTCGACAACATCGCCTACATGAAGACCCAGATGCAGGCCATGGGCCTGGCCATCGACTGGAGCCGCGAAGTCGCCACCTGTACGCCCGAATACTACAAGTGGAACCAGTGGCTGTTCCTGAGGATGCTGGACAAGGGCATTGCCTACCGCAAGACCCAGGTGGTCAACTGGGACCCGGTCGACATGACCGTGCTGGCCAACGAGCAGGTGATCGACGGCAAGGGCTGGCGTACCGGCGCGGTGGTCGAAAAGCGTGAAATCCCCGGCTACTACCTGAAGATCACCGACTACGCCGAGGAACTGCTGGGCCAGGTCCAGGACGACCTGCCCGGCTGGCCCGAGCGCGTCAAGCTGATGCAGGAAAACTGGATCGGCAAAAGCGAAGGCGTGCGCTTCGCCTTCCCGCACAGCATCAAGGATGGCAGCGGCCAGCTGATCGACGGCGGCAAGATGTATGTGTTCACCACCCGTGCCGACACCATCATGGGCGTGACCTTCTGCGCGGTGGCGCCCGAGCACCCCTTGGCCACGCATGCTGCCAAGACCAATCCCAAGCTGGCGGCCTTCATCGAGTCCTGCAAGCAGGGTGGCACCACCGAGGCCGAGCTGGCGGTGCGCGAAAAAGAAGGCATGCCTACCGGCCTGCAGGTCACGCATCCGCTGAACGGCCATCCTATCGACGTATGGGTCGGCAACTACGTGTTGATGGGCTATGGCGACGGTGCGGTGATGGGCGTGCCCGGCCACGACGAGCGTGATTTCGCCTTCGCCCTGAAATACGATTTGCCTATCGTTCAGGTGGTGCATATTGACCATCTGCATTACGACTACCACCACTGGAACGACTGGTACGGCGACAAACAGCGCGGCGTCACCATCAACTCCGACAGCTTCAGCGGCCTGAGCTTCCAGGACGCGGTCAACGCCGTGGCCCATGCGCTGCAGGTCAAGGGCCTGGGCGACAAGAAGACCACCTGGCGGCTGCGCGACTGGGGTGTGAGCCGCCAGCGCTACTGGGGCACGCCCATTCCCATCATCCACTGTGACGAACACGGCGCGGTGCCGGTGCCCGAAAAGGATTTGCCCGTGGTGCTGCCGCAGGACTGCATCCCCGACGGTTCCGGCAACCCGCTGAACAAGCATGAAGGCTTCCACGCCGGCGTGGTCTGCCCGATCTGCGGCGCCAAGGCCCGGCGCGAGACCGACACCATGGACACCTTCGTGGATTCCAGCTGGTATTTCATGCGCTACTGCGACCCGCATAACACCGACAAGATGGTGGCCGAGGGCGCCGACTACTGGATGCCCATGGACCAGTACATCGGCGGCATCGAACATGCCATCCTCCACCTGCTGTACGCCCGCTTCTGGACCAAGGTGATGCGCGACCTGGACATGGTCAAGTGCGATGAGCCATTCAGCAAGCTGCTGACCCAGGGCATGGTGCTGAACGGCGCCTTCTCGCACAAGCCGGCGGCTGGCGGCATCCAGTACCACTGGGAGAGCGAGGTCGACGTGGTGCGCAACGAGCGCGACCAGATCACCGGCGGCAAGCTGAAGGCCGACGGCACGCCGCTGCACTACGAGCTCACCACCATGAGCAAGAGCAAGAGCAACGGCGTCGACCCGCAGGACCTGATCGAGCGCTACGGCGCCGACACCGCCCGCCTGTACACCATGTTCACAGCGCCGCCCGAGGCGACGCTGGAATGGAACGACGCCTCGGTTGAAGGCAGCTACCGCTTCCTGCGCCGGGTGTGGAACTTCGGCGTCAAGCTCGCTGCTATGGATTCTGCAGCTGCCCGTGCAAGCGTGGCCAGCGCCAGCAGCTTGAAAGATGTTGAATTCGGCAAGGAAGCCAAGGCCTTGCGCCACGAAGTCCATACCGTGCTCAAGCAGGTGGACTACGACTACCAGCGCATGCAATACAACACCGTGGTGTCGGGTGGCATGAAGCTGCTGAACGCGCTGGAAGACTTCAAGGCGCTGGACACGCCCGGCGCCCAGGTGGCGCTGATCGAAGGCTTCGGCATCCTGCTGCGTTGCCTGTACCCGGCCACCCCGCATGTGACCCACGCGCTGTGGACCGAGCTCGGCTACGTGGACCGCTTCGGCGATCTGCTCGACGCGGCCTGGCCGGTGGTCGACCCGCTGGCCCTGGTGCAGGACGAGATCGAACTGATGCTGCAGGTCAACGGCAAGCTGCGCGGTTCCATCCATGTGCCGGCCGCTGCCAGCAAGGCCGAAATCGAAGCCGCGGCCCTGGCCTGCGAAGCCTTTACCAAGGCCGCTGCGGGCGCTGCCCCTAAAAAGATCATCGTGGTGCCTGGGCGCCTGGTGAACCTGGTGCTGTGATGCGCCGCCGTAATTTTCTGTTCGCCGCCCCCGCATTGGGGCTGACCGCCTGCGGCTTCGCGCTGCGCCAGGCGCCGACCTTCGCCTTCAGCACCATCTTCGTCCGCGTGGCCGAAGCCTCGGCGCTGGGCAATGAGCTCAAGCGCAACCTCACCGGCAGTGGTTTGGTTGTCATCACCGATGCGAAACTGATGGACACCGCCCAGGTGGTGCTGGATATCGTTACCGACCAGCGCGAGAAGAGCGCCGCCTCGTTGACCTCGGCCGGCCAAGTGCGCGAATTCCAGTTGCGCGTGCGCGTCAAGTTCCGCCTGCGCACGCCGCAAGGCAAAGAGTTGATTCCCGACGTGGAACTGCTGCAGCAGCGCGACATCAGCTATTCCGAAACCCAGGCCCTGGGCAAGGAAGCGGAAGTGGAACTGCTGTACCGCAGCATGCAGACCGACATCGTGCAGCAGATGCTGCGCCGGCTGGCGGCATTGAAAGAGATCTAGCCCAGGCTATGCAACTTGCCCCCGGCCAGCTTTCGGCGCAGCTCAGCAAGGGCCTGCGCTCCCTCTACACCTTGCACGGCGACGAGCCGCTGCTGGTGCAGGAGGCGCTGGACGCGATCCGGGCCACGGCGCGTGGGCAGGGCTATACCGAGCGCACGGTGCACAGCGTGGCCGGCGCGCATTTCGACTGGAGCGAGGTGCTGGCGGCCGGCGGTTCGCTGAGCTTGTTTGCCGACAAGCAGATCCTGGAGGTTCGCATTCCGTCCGGCAAGCCGGGCAAGGATGGCAGCGTCGCCTTGCAGCAGCTGGCCCAGCAAGCCGAGGGCAATGCCGACACCCTGACCCTGGTGGTGTTGCCGCGGCTCGACAAAGTGGCCAAATCGGCCGCCTGGTTTGTGGCGCTGGAGCGCTTTGGCGTGACCATCCAGGTCGAACCGGTGGAGCGCGGCGCCTTGCCGCAGTGGATTGCCCAGCGCCTGCAGGCCCAGGGCCAGCGCGTCGAAGCCGGGGTCGAAGGCCAGCGCACTTTGCAGTTTTTTGCCGACCGGGTCGAGGGCAACTTGCTGGCCGCGCACCAGGAAATCCAGAAACTAGCGCTGCTGCATCCACCGGGCGAGCTGCAGTGGGCGCAGGTCGAGTCCGCGGTGCTGAACGTGGCGCGCTACGACGTGTTCAAGCTGTCCGAATCCGTGCTGGCCGGCCAGCGCCTGCGCACCCAGCGCATGCTCGACGGCCTGCAGGCCGAGGGCGAGGCCGAGGTGCTGGTGCACTGGGCTTTGGCCGAAGACATCCGCGCGCTGAAGCGCGTCAAAGACGCGATGGATGCCGGCAAGCCGCTGCCGATGGCGTTGCGCGACAACCGCGTCTGGGGCGCCAAGGAGCGGCTGTTCGAACGCGTGCTGCCGCGCCTGGCCAGCGCCCAGATCGCCCAGCTGCTGCAGGCCGCGCACCAGGTGGACGGCATCGTCAAAGGCCTGAAGCAGCCCGACTGGCCGGCCGATCCCTGGCAGGCGCTGCACCGACTGGCCGGCATGCTGTGCCAGGCCTGCATTCCGCAGCCCGGGCGCTAGGTTTTTGCCGCCCGTGACAAAATACGGGCATGAACGCTCTGAACATCGCCGAATACGCCCAGACTCTGGGTTTGCAAGCAAAAGTGGCTTCTGCGCATATGGCACGTGCGTCAACAGCTACTAAAAATATAGCTTTACGCAGCCTGGCCCGGCTGCTGCGCGAGAGCATCGCGCCGTTGCAGATAGAGAACGCCAAAGACCTGGACCGGGCGCGCGCCGCCGGCCTGGCCGCACCCATGGTGGACCGGCTCAAGCTCAGCCCGCAGACGCTGGAAACCTGTGCCCAGGGCTGTGAGCAGCTGGCCGCCATGCCGGACAGCATTGGCGAGATCATTGGCTTGCAGCAGCAGCCCAGCGGCATCCGTGTCGGCCAGATGCGCGTGCCGATTGGCGTGTTCGGCATGATTTTCGAAAGCCGCCCGAATGTGACCATCGAGGCCGCCAGCCTGTCGATTAAGAGCGGCAATGCCTGCATACTGCGTGGCGGCTCCGAGGCGATCGAGTCCAACAAGGCCCTGGCCCTGCTGGTGCAGCAAGCCCTGGTCGAGGCCGGCTTGCCCGCCGACGCGGTGCAGCTGGTGCAGACCACCGACCGCGAAGTCGTCGGCCAGCTGATCGCCATGCCCCAGTATGTGGACGTGATCATCCCGCGCGGCGGCAAGAGCCTGATCGAGCGCATCAGCCGCGACGCCAAGGTGCCGGTGATCAAGCACCTGGACGGCAACTGCCATGTGTATGTGGACGACCCCTGCGACATCGCCATGGCCGTCACCGTGGCTGACAACGCCAAGACCCAGAAGTACAGCCCCTGCAACGCGGCCGAAGGCCTGCTGGTGGCGCGCGGCGTGGCGGCCGAGTTCCTGCCGCTGATTGGCGCCATCTACGCCGCCAAAGGTGTGGAAATGCGGTGTGATCCGGCTGCAGTGCAGATACTGTCTGCGCATGAAGCTACCAAAGATATAGCAAATATCGTATTGGCAAGCGAGCAGGACTGGTTCGAGGAATACCTGGCGCCCGTCATCAGCATCAAGATTGTTGAAGGTGTGGATGAGGCGATTGCCCACATCAACAAGTATTCGTCCCACCATACCGACGCCATCCTGACGCGCGACCACATGCATGCCCAGCAGTTCCTGCGCGAGGTGGATTCGGCCAGCGTGATGGTGAATGCCAGCACCCGCTTTGCCGACGGCTTCGAGTTCGGCTTAGGCGCGGAAATCGGCATCAGCACCGACAAGTTCCACGCGCGCGGCCCGGTCGGGCTGGCGGGGCTGACCTCGCTGAAATACGTGGTGCTGGGCCAGGGCGAAGTGCGCGGTTAAACCGCGCGGGCGATTACAGGTCGCCTACCTTGTCGCTTGGGTACTTGAACGAGTCCTTGAGCATGTAGGGCATGGGCAGGTCCAGATTGACATTCTTGGGCGGAATGGGGTGCTGAAACCACTTGGCGTACAACGCATTGATTTCGCCGCTGAGGATGATGCGGCGCATTTCCTGGTCCACCAGTTTTTTGAATGGCGCATCGTCCTTGGGCAGGATGATGGCGTAGGGCTCGATGCTCAGGGCTTTGCCGATCAGCATGAAGTCTTCGGGCTTGGGCGCAGTGGCGCGCAAGCCCGACAGCAGTACATCGTCCATGGCAAAGGCAGAAGCCTGGCCGGCGACCACCATCGAAAAAGCCTGGGCATGGTCTGCCGCTTCGACGATTTTCAGGCCCAGTAATTTGTCGTTGTTGACGCGGCCCAGGGACTTGATATTGGTGGTGCCTTTGGTGGACACCACGGTATGGCCATTGAGTTGTTCGATGGACCGTATTTGGGAATCGGTGCGAACCAAAAAGCGGGAGCTGGAAATGTAGTGTGGAATGGTGAAGTCGACCAGCTTGCGCCGTTCCGCATTGTTGGTGGTCGAGCCACATTCCATCGAGGCCTGCCCTTCTGCGACGGCTTTCATGCGTGTATCGGGCGTGACCAGCAGGTATTTGACGGTCAGCTTGGGCAGCTTCAGCTCGCGCTTGATGGCGTCGGCCAGTTTCAAGCACAGGTCCACCGCATAGCCCATGGGACGGCCGTCGGCGTCCACGTACGAGAAGGGAATCGAGGCATTGCGGTGCGCCAAGGTGATCTCGCCGCTGCTGCGGATGGTGTCCAGGGTATCGGCCGAGGCCGATAGGGCAGTGAGGCAGGCGCAGAACAACAGACTGGTAGATTTCATGGTCAAGGGCTTGGTGGCAAACAGGTAGGCGATGATCCGCCGACTCGGCAAAGTCAGGCAGCGATATTGCGCACATTCCATGCCAATTTCTTTGGGCGGGCCTGCTATTTCGGCATGACGCGGTGTTCCAGGCCCTGGCGGCGGCGCCGGGCAGGGCGATCTGCCAAGTTCCTACAATGCGGTTATATCTTTCAAAGAAAACCCCATGGTTCCCCATCTCATTACCGCGCTCACCGGCCCGATCAACGAACTGGAACAGCGCATTCTCGACTCCATGCCGGCCATTGAGCGCTGGTTCCGGCTGGAGTGGATGGAGCACACGCCGCCGTTTTACTGCGCGGTGGACATCCGCAATGCAGGCTTCAAGCTGGCCCCGGTCGATACCAACCTGTTTCCCGGCGGCTGGAACAACCTGACGCCGCAGATGTTGCCGCTGGCCGTGCAATCGGCCATGGCCGCGATTGAAAAGATCTGCCCCGAGGCCAAGAACCTGCTGCTGATCTCGGAAAACGACACCCGCAGCACCTTCTACTTGTCCAACGTGGCGCAACTGCAGCGCATCTTCCACATGGCGGGCTTGAACGTGCGGATCGGCTCGGTCAACCCCGACATCAAGGAAACCACGGTCGTCAACCTGCCGAATGGCGAACAGGTGACGCTGGAGCCGGTGATCCGCAGCAAGCGCCGCCTGGGCTTGAAGGATTTTGACCCCTGCACGATTCTGCTGAACAACGACTTGTCGGCTGGCGCGCCTGGCATTCTGGAAGAGCTGCATGAGCAGTACCTGTTGCCGCCGCTGCATGCGGGCTGGTCGGTGCGGCGCAAAAGCACCCATTTCCGCAACTACGAAGAGCTGGCCAAGCGCCTGGGCAAGCTGCTGGGCATCGACCCCTGGCTGATCAACCCGATGTTCAACCAGTGCGGTGCGGTCGACATGGCCCAGGGCCAGGGCATGGAATGCCTGAACACCAATGTGGATGCGCTGCTGGGCAAGATCCGCCGCAAATACAAGGAATACGGCATCAACGAGAAGCCGTTTGTCATCGTCAAATCCGACAGCGGTTCGCGCAATATGGGCATCATGACGGTGCGCGACGTGAAAGACCTGGCGGTGCTGCACCACCGGGCCAAAACCCAGCAGGACAACGTACCCGCGCAGGACATCATCATCCAGGAAGGCGTGCTGACCAACGAGCGCATCAACGACGCCGTGGCTGAGCCGGTGGTCTACATGATGGACCGCTATGTGGTGGGCGGCTTCTACCGCATCCACGCCGAGCGCGGCGTGGACGAAAACCTCAGCGCCCCTGGCTCCAGCTATGTGCCGCTGGCATTTGCCGAGAGCGCGCACCTGCCCCAGGTGGGTATGCGTCCGGGCGCCAGCGCGCCCAACCGCTTCTACATGTACGGCGTGGTGGGGCGTTTGGCCATGGCCGCGGCCAGCTACGAGCTGGAAGCCACCGATCCGGATGCAGAAACTTACGATTGAAGACGATGGTGTGTCAGTTGCTGCACTGCAACATTTATTTTTTCTAGAGGCTTCATCCTGCGCGCGCAGGGGTATGTGAAGCGCAAAATACCCATCCCAAAGTTTATGGAACCCCGCCGACCCTTTTAGGGGTCATCTGGACGGGGCCTTGTTTGTGCAAAGTACAAAGTCTTCGCTTGCAGCGCTCACTCTGGGTGCGATTGGTGTGGTGTACGGTGACATCGGAACCAGTGTCCTGTATGCCGTCAAAGAGGTCTTCAACTCCGGCCATGTGCCTTTCACCCCCGACAACATCTTTGGCGTGTTGTCGATGTTCTTCTGGACCTTGACGGTCATTGTCTCCATCAAATACGTCGTGCTGGTGCTGCGCGCCGACAACAACGGCGAAGGCGGCCTGATTGCGATGTTGGCGCTGGCCTCCGAGGCGGTGCGTGACCAACCTAAATTGCGGCAGGTGCTGCTGGTTGTGGGTATCTTTGGCACCTCGCTGTTTTACGGCGACGGCGTCATTACCCCGGCGATCTCGGTGCTGTCGGCGGTGGAGGGCTTGGAGGTGATCTCGCCCAACCTGCACCGCTACATCATTCCGATGACGCTGGTGATTCTGTTTGCGCTGTTTGCGGTGCAAAAGCACGGCACCAGCGGCATAGGCAAGTTTTTTGGCCCGGTTACGCTGCTGTGGTTTCTGTGCATTGCCGTGCTGGGTGTCAACCAGATCCTGCTGCATCCGTCCATCCTGCTCGCGCTGAACCCGCTGTACGCGCTGCGCTTCATGTGGGACAACCCGGGCATTACCTTCATCATCCTGGGCGCCATCGTGCTGTGCGTCACCGGTGCCGAGGCGCTGTATGCCGACCTGGGCCATTTCGGCAAGCGGCCGATCCGTTTGGCCTGGTTTGCCATCGCCATGCCGGCGCTGACACTGAACTATTTCGGACAGGGTGCGCTGCTGCTGCGTGCACCCGAGTCGGTGAAAAACCCGTTCTACCTGATGGCTCCCGACTGGGCACTGATACCGCTGGTGCTGCTGGCCACAGCGGCTGCCGTGATCGCATCGCAGGCCTTGATCACCGGCGCCTTCAGTGTCACCAAGCAGGTGATCCAGTTGGGCTATTTGCCACGGCTTAACATCCAGCACACCAGTGTGCGCGACACCGGGCAGATCTACATCCCCTTCGTCAACTGGGGCCTGTTTGGCGCCATCGTGGTGGCCGTGGTGATGTTCCGCTCGTCCAGCAACCTGGCTGGGGCTTACGGCATTGCAGTGTGCACCGACATGCTGATCACCACGGTGTTGACCTTCTTCGTGATCCGCCACGGCTGGAAGTACCCGCTGTGGCTGTGCCTGCTGTCCACCGGCTGGTTTTTCATCGTCGACTTTGTGTTCTTTTCGTCCAATCTGCTCAAGCTGTTCGACGGCGGCTGGTTCCCGCTGATGATAGGCGGCGTCATCTTCACACTGATGATGACCTGGCAGCACGGCCGCGAACTGGTGAAGGAAAAGCTCCGTGCCGACGCCGTCGACCTCAGCAGTTTCCTGGAGTCGGTGTTCGTCAGCCCGCCCACCCGGGTGGAAGGCACGGCGGTATTCCTCACCGCCGACCCCGGCACCGTGCCCAATGCGCTGCTGCACAACCTCAAGCACAACAAGGTGCTGCATGACCACAACCTGTTCGTCACCGTGCACAACCACCCGATTCCCTGGATCGGCATGGACAAGCGCGTGGAGGTAGAGGCGCTGGGGCACAAATGCTGGCAGGTCATCATCCACTACGGCTTCAAGAACAACCCGGATGTACCCCGCGCCCTGGAGCAGATCCGTAGCCGCGGCTGCGAGCTGGAGACCATGACCACAAGCTATTTTCTGTCGCGCGACACCATCATTCCCACCCTGGGTGGTGGCATGGCGCCGTGGCGTGAAAAGCTGTTCGCGCAAATGCACCACAACGCCAGTGCCGCAGCCGACTTCTTGCGGCTGCCCAATAACGCGGTCGTCGAACTCGGCTCCAAAATCGAGATTTAACCCATGGGCTGGCAGGCCCGTGCCGCAGCCGATGGCGGCGCTGCGGACCCCGGGTTTGCCCCCCCGACTTTTTGTCGGCGGGCGTGTCAAACGCCCTGAATGCATGTAACATTTTGTGCGCGTAAGTGCTTTGCAGGGCCCCGCGCCCGGGCATTCCACAAGACGGCAGTTGCTGCCAACGCAGCTGTACTTTTACTTCACCGGTAAAGCCCATGCACTTCCTCGCCAACCTCAAAATTTCCACCCGCCTGGCAGCCGTGCTCGGCTTGTTGGTGGCCATGCTGCTGCTGATGGGGGGCATGGCCCTGGTGGAAATGGCGGCCATGCGGGCGGTCACCACCGGCATCACCCACAACTGGCTGCCCAGCGTCGAACTGGTGAACAAAATGAACACCAGTACGGCGGATTTCCGGGTTTTTGAGTTCCAGCATGTGCTCAACACGGACGAGAAGGCCATGGCCACCATCGAAAAATCCATGGCGTCGACCCTGGCGATCTTTGAGAAAAGCCGCCAAGAGTATTTGGCGCTGATCTCCAGCCCCGAAGAACGCAAGCTGTATGCAACATTCGATGCCGACTGGAAGCAGTACCTGGTGATCCACGAGCAGGTCAAAGCCCTGTCGCACAAAAATGAAAACGACCAAGCCCGTGCTTTGTTGGAGGGCGACAGCAAGAAGTTTTACGATAACGCCAGCGACACCCTGGACCAGCTGATCGTGTTGAACCGCGCAGGTGCAGATGCTGCAGCCGTTGACAGCGACAACGCGTTTGCCACGGCGCGCGACACCATGCTGGGCGTCGCGCTGTTGGCCACTTTGCTGGCGGTGGTTGCGGCCGTGTGGTTGATACGCTCGATCACACGGCCGCTGGGCAAGGCCATCATTGCCGCAGACAGCGTCGCCGCGGGAGACCTGGCCAGCCGCATCGATGTCGACAGCCGGGACGAAATCGGCCAACTGTTGGGTGCGTTGCAGCGCATGCAGCACAGCCTGGTGCAGACCGTCAGCCGCGTGCGCAGCAATGCCGATGGGGTGGCCGCGGCCAGCACCCAGATTGCCCAGGGCAACCACGACCTGTCGGGCCGCACCGAATCCCAGGCCTCGGCGCTGGAAGAGACGGCCGCGTCCATGGAGCAGTTGAGCTCGGCCGTCAAGCAAAACGCCGACAACGCCCGCCAGGCCAACCAGCTGGCCCTGAGTGCCAGCACGGTCGCCATCCAGGGCGGTGAAGTGGTGGGCCAGGTGGTAGAGACCATGAAGGGCATCAACGACAGTTCCAAAAAGATCGCCGACATCATTGGCGTGATCGACGGCATTGCCTTCCAGACCAACATCCTGGCGCTGAATGCGGCCGTGGAAGCCGCCCGTGCCGGCGAGCAGGGCCGGGGCTTTGCGGTGGTAGCCAGCGAGGTGCGTTCCTTGGCCGGCCGCTCGGCCGACGCCGCCAAAGAAATCAAACTACTGATCTCTGCCAGCGTCGAGCGGGTGGAGCAGGGCACCGTGCTTGTCGACAAAGCCGGCGTCACAATGACCGAGGTGGTTGGGTCCATCCGCCGGGTGACCGACATCATGGGCGAGATCAGTGCCGCCAGCAGCGAGCAAAGCGCGGGTGTGGCCCAGGTCGGTGACGCGGTGGTCCAGATGGACCAGGCCACCCAGCAAAATGCCGCCTTGGTGGAGGAAATGGCCGCCGCTGCCAGCAGCCTCAAAACCCAGGCCGAAGAACTAGTGCATGCCATGGCCGTCTTCAAGCTGGCGCAGGGGGCCCAGAGCGCCGCCGCCCCCCAAGTGCCGCGTCCTGCGCCGCCGCGGCCCGCACCGGCACCGGCACCAGCACCAGCACCAGCACCAGCACCTGTGGCCGCGCCTGCGCGACCCAGCCTGAAGCCTGCTCCCCCCAAGAAGCTTGCGCCCGCAGCTGCCAAGCTGCCTGCGCCGCAGCCCAAAGCCGGCGTGGACGACTGGGAATCGTTCTAAGCTTCCAAGCCCGCGGTCACCCAGCCCAGCACCGCATGGGCAATGCGACAATCTGCAAGATATGCGTTTCCCAAGGCCGCGCGCCCGCTGCCCTGCCGCTGATACGCTGACTTACAGATAACGGCCTAGCTTGAAACCACCTGTTGCCTCCTCCCTGGATTTTGATGTCTTGATCGTGGGCAGCGGCCTGGCCGGCCTCAGTGCCGCGCTGTTGCTGGCCCCCACCCACCGTGTCGCGGTGCTCACCAAGCGTGGCCTGAACGACGGCGCCAGCGCCTGGGCCCAGGGCGGTATTGCCGCGGTGCTGGGCGAGGGCGACAGCTTCGCCTCGCATGTCGACGACACCCTGGTTGCCGGCGGTGGCCTGTGCGACGTGGACGCCACCCGCTTTGTGGTCGAGCACGCGCCCGAATGCATCGCCTGGCTGCAGTCGCTGGGCGTGCCCTTTTCGCTGGAAGACGGCCACTTGCACCTGACCCGCGAAGGCGGCCACAGCCACCGCCGTATCGTCCATGCCACCGACGCCACCGGCGCTGCGGTGCAGGCCACCATGATGGCCCAGGTGCGCAAGCACCCGCAAATCCGCCTGTTTGAAAACCATACGCTGGTCGACCTGGTGATCGGCAGCAAGATCGGCCTGCCCCAAAAAGGCTGCGTCGGCCTGTACGCATTGGACGCTGATACCGACCAGGTGCTGACCTTCAGCGCACCCAACACCATCCTGGCCACCGGCGGTGCCGGCAAGGTGTATCTGTACACCACCAACCCCGACACCGCCACCGGCGACGGCATTGCCGCCGCCTGGCGCGCCGGCTGCCGCGCCGCGAACATGGAGTTCATCCAGTTCCACCCGACCTGCCTGTACCACCCGCACGCCAAGTCGTTCTTGATCTCCGAAGCCGTGCGCGGCGAAGGTGGCCGCCTGCTGCGCCCCGACGGCAGCCGCTTCATGCCCGAGCATGATGAGCGCGCCGAACTCGCGCCGCGCGACGTGGTGGCCCGCGCCATCGATTTCGAGATGAAGAAGGGCGGCTTTGACTGCGTGTACCTCGACATCTCGCACCAGCCCAAGGCCTTTTTGCTGGAGCACTTTCCGAACATTTACGACCGCTGCATGGCATTGGGCATCGACATCTCAAGCCAGCCGATTCCGGTGGTGCCCGCTGCCCACTACACCTGCGGCGGCGTGCTGACCGATCTGCAGGGCCGCACCGATGTGCCCGGCCTGTATGCGCTGGGCGAAGCCGCCTGTACCGGCCTGCACGGCGCGAACCGGCTGGCCAGCAACTCGCTGCTGGAATGTATGGTGTTCGCCCGCGCCGCCGCGCAAGACTTGGCGCAGCTAGAACGCGCACCTGCGCTGCAGCTGCCGGCCTGGGACGACACCCAGGTCACCGACAGCGACGAGCTGGTGGTGTTGTCGCACAACTGGGACGAGCTGCGCCGCTTCATGTGGGACTACGTGGGCATCGTGCGCACCACCAAACGGCTGGAGCGCGCGGCCCACCGCATCGCCCTGCTGCAAAGCGAAATCCACGAGTTCTACGCCCGCTTCCACGTCACCCGCGATCTGCTGGAGCTGCGTAACCTGGTGCAGGTGGCCGATCTGATCGTGCGCAGCGCCCGCGCCCGGCTGGAGAGCCGAGGCGGCCATTTCAGCCGCGACTACCCGGAGCTGGCGCCATCGTCCGAGCCCACGGTGCTGGTGCCTGAGAATTTATAAATAATCGGGCTTCAGCGCAGGTAGTACCTGCGCTAGCAGCTACTGAAAATATAGCTAAACCAGATCGGCGTCTATCCAGCCGCGCAGGCTGTTGACGAAGGCCAAGCCCTGTACCCGCGGCAGATCGTCTACCCGTACCAGCGCTTCCACCAGCCGGCCGTCTTCTAGTGCTTTGGCGCGGCCTATGCCGCCCAGCAGGCCACAGGCCAGCGGCGGCGTAACCCAGCGGCCATCCAGCAGCAGCGCGATATTGCCGCGCGTGCATTCGGTGATCTCACCGGTGGCGTTCCATAGCAGCGTGTCGAAGACACCGGGTGGCGTGGTAAACGCCTCGTATTGGCCGCGGCGCGTGGTTTTGAAGCGCACGAATTCGCTGTGGGCTTCGAGTAGGGGCCGGTCCGCCAGCTGCAGCCGCACCCGCGCGGGTGAGGCTTCGAGCGCATAGGCCTCGGCGGCAGCATGGCCTTGCGCATCCAGCAGCAGGCGCACGCGCCAGGATTTTTCTGGATGGCCGGCGATCAAAGTGTCCAGGGTGTGCGCCACATGCGCCGCATCCCACGGTGTGCCGAAATGCGCGGCCGCCTGGGCCAGGCGCGCCAGATGCTCGGCGCGGTTGCGCAGCACGCCATCCACCAGCGCCAGGGTTTCCAGCAGCGCGAACGGCGCGCTGGCGCGCTGCACAAAAGCCTGCTTGTTGGCCCATTCCTGCCATTCGCCCTCGGCGCTGGCGTCGAAGGTGATGCCACTGCCGATGCCGCACTGGGCCTGGGCGCCGTGCAGGGTCACGGTGCGGATCGGCACGTTGAAGGTCGCTGTACCTCCGGGCTGCACGACGCCGATGGCGCCGCAGTAAACGCCGCGCGCCCCGGGTTCCAGCGACTTGATCTTGCGCATGGCTTGCACCTTGGGCGCGCCGGTGACCGATCCGCAGGGGAACAGCGCGGCGAATACATCCGCCAGGCTGCAGCCAGCACGGGTGCGGGCACTCACATCCGAGGTCATCTGCCACACCGTCGGCAGTGCTTCGGTGTGGAACAGGCGCGGCACCTTGACGCTGAACGGCTGGGCGATGCGCGACACATCGTTGCGCAGCAGGTCCACGATCATCACGTTTTCGGCCCGTTCCTTGGGCGAGCTGCGAAGCGCTGCCGCCAGGGCCGCGTCCTCGGTCTCCGTCGCGCCGCGGCGTGCCGTGCCCTTCATCGGGCGGGCCAGAATCTGGCCGTCACGCCAGTCGAAAAACAGCTCGGGCGAGACCGACAGGATTTGCATATTGTCGGTATGGCCGGTATCAATGAACGCCGCATAGCCACCCGGCTGGGCGCGCTGCAGCGCCGCGAACAAGGCCTGCGGCGCACCACTGAAGTTGCCGCGCATCTGCGCCGTCAAATTCACCTGGTACAGCTCGCCGTCGGCAATCGCCTGCAGCAGCGTGGCCATCGCGGCGTCGAAATCTGCACGGGTGATGAAGCTCTGCCAATCGATCTGCGCTGTCTGCGTGGGGGCTACAGGCCAGGGCAGAGGTTTGTCGTACACCGCGAACCAAGCTAGCGGGCCGTCTGCCGCATGCACCGCCAGCGCTGCATCAAAAGCCGGCGCGGCTTCGTACTGCAGATAGCCTACGCACCACAGGCCTTGGGCGCTGGAGGCCTGCACGGCATCCAGCAACGGCCGCACCTGGTCCAGCGTATGGGCTACCAGCGTCTGCAGCGGCGAGCCAAACGCGTGGCGCAGCCGCGGCGCGTTGGGCTGGGCCGGGTCGCTGAAGTCGACCAGCGCGGTGATCTGCGACATCAAGCTGCGCCGATATGCGGCACCAGGCCGGTGGTGGGCTGGCCGTTCTTCAGCGCTGCGGTAAAGGCCAGCATGCGGTCGATCGGCACGCGGGCGCGCAGGCCCAGCGCGGGATCGATGTGGATCTCGTTCGTGCCCAGCTCCAGCACCTGGGCCAGGCCGGCCAGGCCGTTCATCGCCATCCAGGGGCAGTGCGCGCAGCTCTTGCAGGTGGCGCTGTTGCCGGCGGTGGGGGCTTCGATGAACAGTTTGTGCGGGTTCTGCGTGCGCAGCTTGTGCAGCATGCCGTTGTCGGTGGCGACGATGAATGTGATGGCGTCCATGGTCCGCGCGGCGTTCAAGATGGCCGAGGTGGACCCCACGGCATCGGCCAGCGCGATCACGTCGGCGGGGGATTCGGGGTGCACCAGCACCTTGGCCTCCGGGTGCTCGGCTTTCAAGGCCTCCAGCTCAAAAGCTTTGAACTCGTCGTGCACGATGCAGGCGCCGTTCCAGAACACCATGTCGGCCTGCGTTTCCTTCTGGATGTAGGCCCCAAGATGCTTATCGGGCGCCCAGAGGATCTTGTGGCCCTGGTCCTTGAGTGCGCGCACTACGTCGAGCGCGCAGCCCGAGGTGACCAGCCAGTCGGCGCGGGCTTTGACCTCAGCGCTGGTGTTGGCGTAGACCACCACGGTGCGGTCGGGGTGGGCGTCGCAAAAGGCGTTGAACTCGGCGCTCGGGCAGCCCAGGTCGAGTGAGCAGGTGGCGTCCAGGTCCGGCATCAGGATGCGTTTTTCGGGCGACAGAATCTTGGCGGTTTCGCCCATGAAGCGCACGCCGGAGACCACCAGGGTCTGCGCCGCGTGGTCGCGGCCGAAGCGCGCCATTTCCAGCGAATCGCTGACCAGGCCGCCGGTTTCCTCGGCCAGATCCTGCAGATCGGGGTGCACGTAGTAGTGCGACACCATCACCGCGTTGCGCTCTTTCAGCAGGCGGCGAATGCGGTCTTTCAAGGCCAGGCGTTCGGCCGGGCCGGGCTCGACCGGCACGCGGGCCCAGGCGTGGCGCGGGGCGCAGACCGACTCCGAGGTCGGCTGCTCGTATTCGACTTCCATCAGGGTGTGCATGGCCGTTTCCTCACAGGTCCTGGAAGCGCATGGAATAGTCGGTGGCCTTGACATCCTTGGTCAGGCCACCGATGGAGATGCGGTCCACGCCGGTTTCGGCCAGCGCGCGCAGGCCGTCCAGGGTCACGCCGCCCGAGATTTCGAGA
Organism: Rhodoferax sp. OV413; assembly: GCF_900104385.1. Classification (GTDB taxonomy): domain Bacteria; phylum Pseudomonadota; class Gammaproteobacteria; order Burkholderiales; family Burkholderiaceae_C; genus Rhodoferax_B. The sequence continues at coordinate 576,275 of NZ_FNJA01000002.1, forward strand.
ATCGCCTTGTTGTCGCCGCGGGCTGTGTTGCGGCGCACGGCTTCATGCAGCGTCGGCAGCGCCATGTTGTCCAGCAGCACCATGCGGGCGCCGGCGTCCAGCGCCTCGTCCAGTTGCTCCAGGGTTTCGACCTCGATCTCGACGAAGCTGGCCTGCTGCGCGAGCTCGGCGGCGCGGCGCAGCACGGCGGTCACGCCACCGGCAGCGGCAATGTGGTTTTCCTTGATCAGCACCGCGTCATACAGGCCGATGCGGTGGTTGGTACCGCCGCCTACGCGCACCGCATATTTCTGCGCCAGGCGCAGGCCGGGCAGGGTTTTGCGGGTGTCGACGATGTGGGTGCCGGTACCGGCCACGGCTTGCACATGCAAGGCGGTGCGGCTGGCCACGGCGCTCAGCAGTTGCAGAAAGTTCAGGGCGGTACGCTCGGCCGTCAACAGGGCCTGGGCCGGGCCTTCCAGCTCCAGCACCACCTGGTCGGCGGCGCAGCGTTGGCCTTCATTCACCAGCCAGCGCCAGGTGGCGGTGGGGGCGATTTGGCGCAGCGTGGCCTCGACCCAGGGCGTGCCGCACAGCACCGCCGCTTCGCGGGCCAGGATGCGGGCCCGAGTATGGCGGGCCGGGTCGACCAGCGCGGCCGTCAGGTCGCCGGGGCCTACGTCTTCGGCCAGGGCGCGGGCTACATCGGCCTCGGCCAGGGTGGCGATGCTCGCCGGGGAAAAATCAAAAAACCGTGTCGTTGTCATTGTTGTGGGGCAAGTCAGTGTCTGTCGCCTATGTCGCGGGCGGGACCGAAGTGTGTCACATCCGTGTCGGCCCTTTCCCGCCATGGATTCTCCAGACTGGCACTATGCACACCATGAACACCACCGAATCCGAGCTCCAACGCCTGCTGGACCTGCAGCGCCAGGCCCACGCGGCTGACCCGGCGCCGGCCTATGCCGTGCGGCGGGACCGCTTGCAACGCCTGGGCGCACTGATTGACACCTACGCCGAGCGCTTCACCGCCGCGGTCAGTCAGGACTTCGGCAACCGCTCGGCCACAGAGACCACGCTGACCGAAATCGTGCCGCTGCGCGCCGCCATCCGCCATGCGCAAAGCCATTTGCGGGCCTGGATGCGGCCGCGCCGGGTGGCCACGGCCTGGACCTTCTGGCCGGGCCACAGCCGGTTGCTGCGCCAGCCGCTGGGCGTGGTGGGCATCGTCAGCCCCTGGAACTACCCGCTGCTGCTGGCCTTGTCGCCGCTGGTCGATGTGCTGGCGGCCGGCAACCGCGCGCTGCTCAAGCCCTCTGAGTTGACGCCCTTGTTTGCCGACACGCTGCAGGCGGCGGTGGCGGAATTTTTTAAACCGGAAGAGGTGGCGGTGCTGACCGGCGACGCGGCCCTGGGCCAGGCGTTCTGCGCCACGCCCTTCGACCACCTGGTGTTCACCGGCTCTACCGCCGTGGGCCGGCTGGTGGCGCAGGCGGCAGCCAAAAATCTGACGCCGGTGACCCTGGAGCTGGGCGGCAAGTCGCCGGCCATCGTCGATGTGTCTTGCGACCTGGGCAAGACCCTGGAGCGACTGGCCTGGGGCAAGCTGATCAACGCCGGCCAGACCTGCATCGCGCCCGATTACGCGCTGGTGCCGCGGCCGCAGCTGGATGCCTTTGTGGCGGCCTTGCGCGCCAGCATGCAGCGCCTGTACCCGCGCTTTGCCGGCAACCCTGACTACACCAGCATCGCCAGTGAACGCCATCTGCAGCGCCTGCACAGCCTGGTGGAGGATGCGCGGCAGCAGGGCGCGACCGTGCTGGAGCTGGAGCCTGGCAGTGGTCGGCAGATGGCGCCGGTGCTGCTGCTGAACGTGCACGCCGGCATGCGCGTGCTGCAGGAGGAAATATTCGGCCCCCTGCTACCCATCGTGGCCTACGACACGCTGGACGAGGCGATTGCCTTCGTCAACGCCCGCGACAAGCCGCTGGCGCTGTACTGGTTTGGCAGCGACAGCGCGCACCGCGACCAGGTGCTGGCGCAAACCCTGTCGGGCGGCGTGTCCATCAACGACTGCCTGGTGCATCTGGCGCAGGACGGCCTGCCGTTCGGCGGCGTCGGACCGTCGGGCCAGGGGCATTACCACGGCGAATACGGCTTTCGCCAGTTCAGCAAGGAAAAGCCGGTGTTCCTGCAATCGCGCTGGTCGGCCGGTGGCCTGGTCTATCCGCCGTACACGCCGCGGGTCCAGCGGATGCTGCGCTGGCTGGCCAGGCGGGCCTGATGTTTGCTCTTTAATTAATAGCTGCTTGCGCTGGTGGAATATGCGCTAGAAGCTGATTCTTCTCATATTTTTTGCGTCGCGGACAATCGCCTCATGCGTTTTTTCAAAGATCTCCATCTCTCCGCCGTCACCGCTGGCTTTGTGGCCGTGCTGGTCGGCTTTACCAGTTCGGTGGCCGTGGTGTTCCAGGCGGCCCAGGCGCTGCACGCCACGCCCGAGCAAACGACTTCCTGGATGTGGGCGCTGGGCCTGGGCATGGGCTTGTGCACCTTGTTGCCATCGCTGTGGCTGCGCCAGCCGGTGATGATTGCCTGGTCCACCCCGGGCGCGGCGGTGATCGCCACCGCGGCCGTAGCCGGCGGCTTCAACATGGCCGAGGCGGTGGGGGCTTTCATGGTCAGCGCCGTGCTGATTGCGCTGTGCGGCATCACTGGCTGGTTCGAGAAGGTGATGGACCGCATCCCCATGGCGGTGGCCGCAGCCCTGCTGGCCGGCGTGCTGGCGCGCTTCGGGCTGAACGGCTTTGTGGCCGCCCAGTCGGCCCTGCCATTGGTGCTGCTGATGCTGGCGGTGTACCTGCTGGCACGCCGCTGGTGGCCGCGCTACGCGGTGGTGCTGACCCTGCTATCTGCTATTGCTTTTGTAGCTGCCCGCGGAGAGGTGGTCAGCGCCAACATCGTATTTTCCTTGGCAACGCCAGTGTTCGTGGCGCCGCAGTTCAGCTGGGCGGCGATGGTCGGCATGGCTTTGCCGCTGTTCGTGGTGACCATGGCCTCGCAGAACCTGCCGGGCGTGGCGGCGATCCGCGCCGCCCAGTACGACATGCCGATCTCCAAGCTGATCACCCTCAGCGGCCTGGCGACCCTGGTGCTGGCGCCGTTTGGCGCGTTCGCGCTGTGCCTGAGCTCGATTACCGCCGCCATCTGCATGGGCCCCGAGGCGCATGCCAACAAATCCCAGCGCTACACCGCGGCCGTGTGCTGCGGCGTGATCTACGTGCTGATCGGCATCTTCGGCGCGGCCATCACCGGCCTGCTGACGGCGTTTCCGCGCGAGCTGATCGCCGCCATCGCCGGGCTGGCGCTGCTGGGCACCATAGGCAATGCGCTGGCCGCCGCGTTGCACGACATCCAGCACCGCGAGGCCGCTACCATCACTTTCCTGGTCACGCTCAGCGGCGTGGTGATAGCCGGTGTCGGCTCGGCCTTTTGGGGCGTGGTGGCCGGCGCGCTGGCGCTGTTTGTGCAGAGCCTGGGGCGCAGGACGCGCGCCAGCACCTGAGGGGGCGGCCGGGTTAGATCACTCCCAGGCTCAGCTCTATGTCCAGGCGCGCTGGCACCACCCGGCCATGCAAAAGCCCAGGCACGTAGGCAGTTGCCAGGAACATGGTCTTCATGTGCGCTGCCGCCTCTTCGTCGCCGCTGCTGGCCTGCAGCACCGCCACATCCACCACCCGGCCCTGGCTGTCAATAAACAGGCGTAAGCGGATCGGGTAGCCGGTGAAGCCCAGGCCTTCCAGCTGCTTTAAATCGGGTTCCGATCGGGGCAGTACCGGCTGGTCCAACTGGGTGGATGCGATAAATGCGTCTGGCGGGGCTGCTGCTTGCGTGACTGCGGGTGTGGCAGCGGAAGGCGCTGCGGGTGTCGGCGTAGGTGCCCGGCTGCTGGGCGCAGGGGGCGGCAGTAGCTGAACGTGTAGCGGTGGCAACGTGGCGGCTGCTGGCATTGTTGGCTGCGCCGGGGCGATTGCGAGCCAGGCCGCGTACAGCACCAGATGTGCGAGTAAAGAGCAGGCTGCGGCCCGAGCGAGGCCTGGTGTGCCAAGGAATGCCATCGCGGAGGGTTGGCTATTGGGCCGTCACGTCGCGCCAGTTCAGGCGCTTGATGCCGCTGGCGGTGGATAGGGCGGCCGGCGTGGTGACCGCAGTGCCAGTGCTGTCGCCCGCCACCACGCGCAGCTTGCCGTTGACGTTCTGGATCGCCAGGTCGACGATCACGCCGGACATGGTGGCGGACTGCGCAATGGTGGTGCCCGCGCTGTTCTGCAGCACGCTGGCGCCTGTCGCGATATTGAAGCCCAGCAGGTAGCCGGTGCCGGACGGGCTGCAGACCGAGCCGTTCGGCAGGTTTACGCCAAAGATGGCCGTGCCGCTGTAGGCCGTGGGGTTGACGTTGACGCGTTCGGCAATGCCGGTCGAGGTGGCGACAGACAGGTCGTAGTACCAGCCCAAAGCCGAGGTGGGGGCGCTGCCAATGCCGGTCAGCATGCTGGTGTTGGCCTCCAGCGCGCTGCGCGTCAGCGGCGTGGCATAGGTGCTTGCGGTCTGGAACGCGCCAAAGCCCGTGGTGCCGTCGTAGACCGAGTAAATGCTTTGCACGGCTGTGCTGGCAATGTCGCTGTCGGCCAGCAGGCGGCCTGTGCCCACGATGACATAGCGTTTGGAGGTGGTGGGGTTGATCTCAACCAGCGGCCGCGTCGTCACGGGCTGCGGTGTGCCCGATGTTTTGTACAGGGTTGCCATCTTCGTAGGGGTGGAGTAGGCGGCTGTTGTGGGGGTCAGGTCCAGCCGCCACAGATTGCCTTGCAGATCGCCGGTATAGATGGCGTCGGCGGTGAAGTCGGTATGGTTGGGCGAATAGCTTTCGGCCGACGCCAGATTGATCGGGGCGCTGGTCGAGCCTTCCGGTGTGGCCACGGTTTCCAGCAAGGCCCCGGTTCTGGGGTTGACGATGAAGAAGTAGCCTTTGCCGTCGCTGTTGTTGTAGCCGGAGGTGAACACCACGACCCAGCCGTATTTATTGGTTTTCATCACCATGGGCGGGCCAAAGCTGTAGCCTAGGCGGGCAATGGTGGCGGTGTCGTTCACCAGGGGGAATTCCCACAGCACTTTGGCGGCCAAGCTGGTTTCGCTGGTCCAGTCGCCATAGGTGGCACTGGTGGTGACGCCCGCGGTGGTGGTTTCGGGGGTGCCGGGATTGGTGATGTCGATGGCATAAAAGCCTTTGCCTCCCTTGCCCAGGCCGCCGACCAGCAGGGAGCGCCAGTCCGGGGTGCTGCTGACTTTGCTGCAGACGCCTGCGTTACTGCTGGTGCTGGCATCGCATACCTTGCTGAGGTCTACATCAAAGCTGAGCGGGGTGGCGTCCACCTGGTAGTAGTGAGAACGCGTCGGGCTGCCGACGGAGGCCAAGCCCGAGGTGGCGGCGCTGCTGGCGCTGCCGTAGACAAAACTGGGAATGAAGGCAAACAGTTCCTGGCCGCAGCTGGTGCAGCTGGAGGCTGCAGCCGTCGCGCCGGTGCTGGTGGTGCCCGGCATGCTGCCGTCGAAGGCGTGCAGCATGCCGTCATTGCCGCCTGCGTAGACCACGGTTTTGCGATTCGCATAGCTGCTTTTGAAGGCGGTGTAGCCGGTGTTGTACATATCGTAATAGGCTGCGCTGGGGGCGTTGACCGCGGTGACCTTGGAGTTGACGATATCGCCCAGCAGGTAGTCGCGGCGCCGGTAGATCCGGTTGGTGGCGCTCACCGTGGCACTCAATTCGTTGCTGCGGTCACCGCGCAGATAGGCCAGATACTCGGCCGCGGCAGAGCTGGAACTGGAGGTGGTTCCGGTGATGTTGGCGAACGAGGGGTAGTACAGGCGGCCGGTACTGCCGCAGGCGGTCAAGGCTGTGGAGGTAAAGGCGATGCCGGCTTTGGTGGTGTCGCAAAAGGTGATGATCTTGCGGGTGCTTGCGGGTGTTGCCAGTGCTTCCAGCTTGTCGCGGGCATTCCAGATCGCCGTGGCGGTGGCGTTGCCACTGGTGTCGTAGCTGAGGGTCGCGCCTACTACGCTGGAAGTCCAGTTCGACGGGTCGTAGCTGGCGGAGTAGCTGGCGTCACCGGAAACCACGTTGGGCGAGGCCATCGCATAGGTGGAGCTGTTGGCTGAACTCAGCTCGGTCGATATTTTGTTGAACGCGGCCGTCAAACCGGACTTCATGGTGGCCGGAGAGCTGCCGAAGTAGTAGTTGTCAGGGCGCTTGTCGTAGGTGGTGTCGGTGCTGTAGCTTAGGCCTGTGCTGGTGGTCAGGCCTGAGCTGGTGTCGGAGTTGGTATACCAGGTGCTATCCGACAATGTGCTGGTGCTGTTGCTGCTGGCATAGGGCGAGAAGCCGCTGGGCACCGTAAACCCCCCATACTTGGCGGCCAGCCAATACTGGTTCTTGTGCTTGTAGGTCTGGCTTTCCATCACGTCCAGCCAATAGGTATTGATGGTCTGCTTGCCCGACCAGTCGGAGCGCAGGTCCACTGTGTGGGCGTCATATGCCAGGCCCGCGATGTAATAGGTGTTGCATTGCTCGTAGCTGGTGCTGGAGCAACTGCTGGAGCCCGAAGACGCATAGATGCTGCTCAGGCTGGAATTGCCCTCCAGGGAGCCGACCATGCTGGTGGCCGTCGCCGCATTCACGGAGCTGTCGTCGCTGGGGTAGGCGAGTGTACTGTCCAGGGCACTGCTGGAGCGCAGGCTGCTGCCGTAGAGATTGGCATCCCGGTGCGTGTTCACGTCGCCAATGCCCAGTATGAAGTTCTTCTGGCAGGCATACAGGATGGGGTCGGCGCCCATGCTGCTGCTATCGCTCTTGCGCCATTTGGTAATCACCGGAAAGCCGTCCGCATAGGTGGCATAGGTGCTGGCCGATGCGGTGGTGGTGGTCGTGGTGGTGGCTTGCGAGGTGGCCGAGGTATAGGGGCTCCAGTTCGCCAGACCTTTGTAGTAGCGCAGAACCGTGTTGTACAGCTCGCTTACCGGGTCTTTGGACTTGTAGGCGTGAGCGTAGTTGCCGAATTTGTTGAGGTAGTTCATGGCGCCGCTTTGCACCACGGCGGTGGAGGCCAGGCCAAAGGTGCTGACGGTGTCAGACGCATCCAGGGCCGCAGGGTTGCTGGCCATGATGCCGGTGCTGGCGCTCCATTCGGGATAGCCGTCGTTGCTGACGTCGGCCGAGCCGGGTACCGGCTTGTAGGGGCCTATGTAGTTCATGCGTGCCCGCATGACCCCACCGTCGCGCTGCTGGCCGCTAACGCTGCTGTCGCCGTTGTGGTTGAGGTAGCCAAAGGCCGAGTAGCGCAGCTGCATGGCGTAGTTCTGCATCAAGCCTTCGGGTTTGTAGGTGCTGCCGTACAACACACAGTTGTCTTCCTTCAAGGCCTTGGAAACGCAGACGGCCACGTTGATGTACAGCTCGTAGACATTGCTGCTGCTGGCCCCCGAACCCTGGTCGTTATAGGCCACCAGCGTGGTGGCGGCGGTGCTGCCGCCGGTCTTGGCATTGCTCAGGTCGCCGCCGCTGCTGCCATTGGTAATCCACATCCGGTTGCCCAGGTTGCGGATGCGGGTGGCCGCGGTGGCCCAGGAAAACGGGGTGGCTCCGGCCGTGGTGGTGGTCGAGGAGGGCGTGGTTTTGTCCGGCGCGGAGCTGGTGCTGTCCACAGCCGCATAGGTCTTGGTCAGAATGGTGTCGAGATTGGTGGTGCTGGTGGCCGTGTCGGTGCTGCGGTAGCCGCCGGTCATGATCCAGCGGAATTCATCCAGGGTCTGCATCGACGCCCAGTTCATGTAGTTGCCACTCCAGAGCGCGCTGCAGGTATGGCTGGTGGCGGCACTGACGGGCAGGAAATAGCTGTTGGCGGGTGTCGTTGCGTTGTAGACGTACTGGTAGCACATCTCCGGATTGAAGTAGCCGATGAAGGTGCTGGCACTGCTGTACGCCGTGGTACTCATATAGGCCGAGGTAGTGGCGGTCGGCCATTCCACCGACAAGGCCAAGGCCAGATTGCCGGGCACCTTGACGGTGGAAAACAGGGGGTAATCTGCCAGATCGATAGCGGCCTGTGCGGGCAGCGCCAGGCCCGCATTCAGCAAAACGCAGCACAGGCCGCGGACCAGAAGCTTGAGCGAAAGACGGATGGAGTAGTTCAACATGCAGGGCTCGTGGAAGTAGGAGTGGGGCCGTGATGCCAAGCGGCAAGAACTTAGTACGCGACCACCATCTGGTGGAACACCTGGGTGTTGCGCGGGCCGGTGACGCGCACGCTGATGCGGTAGGTGGCACGGCTCTCGCCCTTGGCCCGCTTGATGGACATGGAGCCGGTTTGCGCTGCGGCGACAGCCGGTGTATTGCCCACGCAGGTGGCTGTGTCATAGGCGCCGGCTGCCGTGCATTGGCGGTCCACCACGGTGCGGATGGCGATGCCTGCCGCGGTGTCGGTGTAATCCTGGCTGGACAGCATGCCTGCGCTGGCAAAGGTGCCGTCGTTCACCAGCACATTGGGTATGCCTTGTTCGTTGGACGCCAGCATGGACGAGGAATAGTGGAGCTTGTTGGCGTCCAGATTCAATTGGTCGGCGATGCGCGCCGACTCTGCCATAAGGGTACCGCTGGAAAACTCCTTGACCGCCGCCGCCATGCCCCGCTCGGCCTGGTTGAGCAGGTCGCGCTTGAAGGCCAGGTTGCCGGCCTGCAGCAGCGAATTGGTCGAGGAGCGGGTCAAGGCGATGGCGGCGACCAGCATCAGCACCAGGCAGATGAGTGCCATCACCATCACGATGCCGGACTCCTGCTGGCGGTTGCTGGACCTGGGAGCAATGCGTTTGTGCATGGCCATCCTCACGGCAGCAGCAAGTTGTTGCGTACCGGGATGGTGGTCTCTAGCGTGCGGTAGCGGTAGAGCCGTTCGGTGTCGCTGAGACTACGGGTATAGGTCACGGCCGTGCTGGGGGGGCTGCTGGCGGCGTCCAGGTCGGCAAACAGCGTGATGCTGCTCTGGGTGCTGGTGCCCATCACGGTTTGGCCACCGGCGTTGCTGCTGGTGGTCACGGCCTTTTCTTGCAGATTGGTGCGCAGGATCAGGCCGACTCTGATCGCCAGAATTTTTTGCAGGTAGTCATTGGCGGTGGTCAGGCTGCTGCACGCCGAGGCTCTGGTGGTGGTGCTGGTGGGGCGGTTCTGTACCTCTTGCACCGTTCCCGCCATCAGGGCCGCCAGGCTGTAGCTGCTGTCGGTCGGTTTGACCCATTCATCGCTGCTGATTTTGCCGTCGCAGTTTTTATCCATGCCGTACAGGGCATGCATTTCAAATACCCCGTCTGCCCGGGCTAGGGCGGTGCGCGTGCTGTCGTTGGTCGTATTCAGCAGGTCATAGCTGTACAAGGTGTTGTGTTCGCCCACACCCCATACCTGGAACTGGGGCGGCTTGCCGAGAGCCACATTGCCCAGCCCCATGGCTGCGCTGTTGTCGGAGAAGGCCGCAAGCTGGCTGCCCGCCACGTGGTAGAGGCCTGCGAGTCTCAAGGTTTTGCTGGTCAGGTTGGCGACCTGCTCGATCAGGCAGTCGGCCACGCCACCGGTGCTGGCATCTGGTTCAGTTTGTGCCACCAGCACGATGTCATTGGCGGCGAACGGAACCGTGTTGCTGAGATTGAGCAGTGCGGCCGTGGCGAAGCTGGAAAACGTGGTGGGTGTCTCGCCAATTCCTTCGGCCCCGCCCATCACCACCAGTACGTCGGACTTTTGGCCGCTGACTCCCGGCGTGGTCTGGTTGGGCAGTATCAGTACCGGAGCCAGGCGGAAAACACCCGCAGTGCCGGTACTGGTGTCCGCAAACGGTGCGGGCAGCGCCGTAGCGTTGTAGGTCGGCAGTATCTGCGAGTTGGACTGCGAACTCTGGTAGGCATACAGCTTGCAGCCGAAGGCATAGGGTGCGGCCTGGGTGAAGCCGCTGCCCGCGTTGCGTACCGCCTGCTCCATCAACTGCAAGGCATAGTTGCCGGCCTGCTGGGTGTCGTTGACCGAGGTGAGGGTGCGCCTACGGCCTTCGGCCGAAGTCATGACGCTGAACATGGCCAGCGACAGCAGCATGCCGAGCAGCAAGGCCACCATCAACTCCAGTAGGGTCATGCCGCCTTGCCGGGCGCGGGCGCTGCGCATCATGGCATCACCACCTGCGTGAAATACTGGCTATCGGCGTCGCCCATTTTTCTGGCGGGGGCTTTCCAGCCGATGGTGACCTTGGTGATGCTGACCCCGGTGGTGGCATCGGTGCTGGTGGCGAGACTGGCGCTTGCATTTGGCAGCCCAGAGGCCGCAGGGTCTTTGACGCGCGCCATCCATTTCGCCAGAGTGGAGGGGTTGGTGGTTTGCTCCGCCCACATGGTGGCCACCAGTTCATTGGCTAGCCGGGCGGCCCGGGAGCGGTTTTCGGCGTCGATGGCATAGCTGGAGGCCTTGGCTTGCATGGCTACCATGCCTAGCACCCCGATGGAGAACAGCAGCAGCGACACCAGCACTTCGATCAGGGCAAAGCCGGCGGCAGCGCTGGGGCTGGCGCGGCGCATGCGGGGTGGCCAGGGATGCAGGGGTTTAGCAGCCATCGGGGGTGTCGGTGGAAAGCGTTTTTTTCGGATCGCACATGCGCACTTGCCCGCCTACGTTGACCACCACCTTGAGGGCGCGGTCGGAGCTGCTATTCGCCACGCTGTAGCTGGTAGCGGCCGAGGTGCAGGCGGTGCCGAGCACGTTGATGGCGCTGCTAGCGGCCAGGCTGACCACGCTGCCCAGGGGGCCAAAGCAGACCATGGCCGGGCCGGTGATCACCACTCCGGCCTGTTTGGCGTAGTTGCCGCCTTGCACAAAGTCGCTGCTGACAGCTGTTTCAGAGGTGGCGCCGCTGGTTAACGGCAAGGTCTGGATAAACCAGTTCTTGCCATTGGCAACGGGGGCTGCGTTCAGGGCCGGGCTGGCGCTGGTCAATGCAAAAACGGTCGCCCGGTTGCGCCGCAAAGCCTCGGCCTGGGCCAGGCGCAAACCGTTTTGTATTTCGTCGGCCACGCTGCGGACCTTGGCGTTGGCGATCCAGGCGCTGAAGGACGGCACGCTCGCCAGCAGTAGCAGCGCAGCGATGGTCAAAGTCACCATCAGCTCGATCAGGGTCAGGCCGTGTTGCTTCAGCATGCATCCCCCTGGCGCATGATCCAGCAGGCGGATGTGGTGCCGCCCCAGGCCGTGGACAGCGTGCTGGTCTTGCTGTCCGACTGGTCGATGGTGTAGCTGAAGCCGGCAATCACCCCCGAGCCCGTTGCGGTGGCCGTAAAGCTGCTACTGCTGATGTTGGAGCACACCAGCGCATACGGTGTGGGGCTGGTGTAGGTGCTGGCCGTCACGGTACAAGGCGCTACGGCGCTGGTCGACGTCACATAGGTGCGATTGTCTTGATAGAACTGCTCCATCTTGGCCCGGGTGGCTTGCAAGTCATTGGTCAAGGCCGCCAGATGCCCGCGTATGACGTAATTTCTGTAGGAAGGCAGTGCCACGGCCGCCAGGATGGCGACCACGGCCACGGTGATCATCAGTTCGATCAGGGTGAAACCCCGCGTCGTCGACGGCTGGCCAGGCGGGTGCATCGGGGCTAAGGAGGGTCGTTGGAAACGCATGTAGCAAATTGTAAATGGGTAAATTTCCCATTTATATGAACTTATGTAGAGATTTGTGAAGCTGGAGCCCTTGTGATGCGGGCGGCGCCGGGTTCTTGTGCTGGCCTAGGGGCAGGCAGGGCATTGGCGTGGGCTGCGGCGGCGCTTGCGTCCGGCTGTTAAGCTTTGCGCCGCTCACCATTCGACTGCCCAGACCCCATGAACATCCTCTTCGTCGCCGATCCCCTCGAGTCTTTCAAGATCTACAAGGACAGCACCTTCGTGATGATGCGCGAGGCCCAGCGCCGCGGCCACAGCATCTCGGCCTGCGAACCGCAAGACCTGCAGTGGCAGACCGGCGGTGTGGTGACGGCCCAGGTGCGGGATATCCACCTCACCGGCAAAGCCGGTGATCCACAAACCCGGGGCGACAAGACCGACTGGTTCAGCGTCAGCCAGCCGCTGTTTGCCAACAGCCCGCGCGCGCTGAAGGACTTTGGCGCCATCATCATGCGCAAAGACCCGCCGTTTGACTCCGAATTCTTCTACGCCACGCACCTGCTGGAGCAGGCCGAGCGCGAGGGCGCCAAGGTGTTCAACAAGCCGCGCGCGCTGCGCGACCACCCAGAAAAGCTGGCCATCATGGAGTTCCCGCAGTTCAGCGGTCCGACCCTGGTGACGCGCAGCGCCGAGGCGATCCGCCGCTTCCACGCCGAGCACAAGGACATCATTCTGAAGCCGCTGGACGGCATGGGCGGCATGGGCATCTTCCGCGTCAAGGAAGACGGGCTGAACCTGGGCGGCATCATCGAAACGCTGAACAAGAACGGCGCCGAGAGCGTGATGGTGCAGAAGTTCCTGCCCGCGATCGCCCTGGGCGACAAGCGCGTGCTGGTGATCGGCGGCAAGCCCGTGCCCTATTGCCTGGCGCGGATTCCGCAGGGCGGCGAGGTGCGTGGCAACCTGGCGGTGGGCGGCAAGGGCGTGGCCCAGCCGCTGTCGGCGCGCGACCGCGAAATCGGCGAAGCCCTGGGCCCTATCCTGGCGGCGCGCGGCCTGCTGCTGGTGGGCGTGGATGTGATCGGCGACTGCGTGACCGAGATCAACGTCACCAGCCCGACCTGCTTCCAGGAAATCTTCGACCAGACCGGTTGCGATGTGGCCGCGCTGTTCATCGACGCGCTGGAAGCCGCGCTGGCGGTTTAAAGAAAATCGGGCTTTGGCGCAGATACTACCTGCGCTGGCAGCTATCTAAAAGATAGCGCGCCGGTTCAGCCGACCAGCGCGCCGTCGACAAATACCTTGAGTTCGCCGGTGGCGAAGGCGGTCCAGTCTTCGTTGCTGGTCAGCGGCGCGGTGGCCACCATGGCCACGCGGTCGTTGGCGCTGGTGTGCTCGGCAAAGTTCACGCTCAGGTCTTCGTCCTTCAGCGTGGCGTGGGCAAACGGGTGTTTGCGTTCCACATAATGCAGCTGGGTCGAGGCATGGGCCCACAGCGCCTCGCCGTTGCTGAGCAAAAAGTTGAAGGTGCCGTGGCGCGCAATCCGTTGGCTGAGTTCGCGCAGGGTCAGCGTCAGCTCGGCCACGCTGGGCACGCCGGCGTGCGACTTGGCCAGCTCCTGCATCAGCCAGCAGAACGCGCGCTCGCTGTCGGTATTGCCCACCGGCTGGAAGCTGGCGTGCAGCCGCGGGTGGAAGTCCTTCAGGTCGCCGTTGTGGGCGAACACCCAGTAGCGGCCCCAGAGCTCACGCACGAACGGGTGGCAGTTCTCCAGCGCCACCACGCCCTGCGTGGCTTTGCGGATGTGGGCGATCACGTTGCGGCTCTTGATCGGGTATTGGCGGATCAGCGCCGCCACTGGCGACTCACAGGCCGCCTGGTGGTCGACAAAATGGCGCAGGCCGCGGCCTTCGAAAAAGGCGATGCCCCAGCCGTCGCTGTGGTGGTCGGTGCGGCCGCCGCGTTCGGCAAAGCCGCTGAAGCTGAACACCACGTCGGTCGGCGTGTTGCAGTTCATTCCCAGGAGTTGGCACATGGTTACTTCTTGCTCACCCCCAGGCTACAGAGCTTCGCTTCTTCCGCCAACCCCCTTGCAGGGGGCAACACCAGCAGCCTGGCAAAGCCAGTTCTGCGGTGTTTCTGGTGTGCGTGCGTTCTCAATTTAGCCGGGAGGGGTGGTGTTACGGTTAGTTTTCAGTTGCCAGGCGGCGACAAGGGCCAGCGCGCACAACGCGGCCAGCATCAGGAACGACTCATTAAACGCCATCAGCCGCTCCGGGCTGGTAACCGGGTTCGCAAACGAATCGCCGTGCGCGGCGAGCCGCCATTCCAGCACGATACCGCACAGGCTGACGCCGGTGGCGCCGCCCAGCATGCGCAGAAAGTTGATCGCGCTCGAACCCTGCGGGATCAACGCCTTGTCCAGCGGCCGCATTGCGCCCAGGTTCAGCGAGGGCAGGATGAAGCCCAGGCCGATGCGCCCCAGCACCGCCCACAGCACCAGCATCCAGATCGGGCTGCCCAGGGCAATGGTCACCATCAGCGCGAACGAGCTGGCCAGCAGCGCCAGGCCTATGCTGACCAGCAGGTAGGTGGGTTGCTTGTCGGCCAGCCGGCCCACCAGGGCGATGGTGATGGCCAGCACCAGCCCGGCCGGCAGCAGGATGGCCCCCACGTAAGAGGCCGACAGGCCCAACCCGACCTGCATGTAGACCGGCAGCAGATAGGTCGAGCCAAACAGCGCGGTGCCGTAGATCACCGCCACGATGCTGCCCATGGCGAACGGCCGGTAGCCGAACAGCGCCAGGTCCATCAGCGGCGCACCGCCCCGGGCGGCTAGGCGCCGCTGCCAGGCAATGAATCCGACCACGGCTAGCACCGCGCCCAGCAACAGCAGGCCGGCTACCGGCAGCGTGCCGCCGCGCAACTGCACCATGCCGTTCAGCAAGCACAGCGTGCCGACCGCGGCCAGTAACAAGCCGCGCCAATCCAGCGAAGCACCGCTGCTGGCCAGCGCGCCGCCGGGGGCGGTGGTGGGCACGAACTTGCGCGCCATCCACAGCGACACCAGGCAAAACGGCACCACCATGAAGAAGATCGAGCGCCAGCCGAACAGATCGACCAGGATGCCGCCGATGCTGGGGCCAATAGCTGGCGCCAGCACCACGCCCATGCCGAACAGGCCGCTGGCGCGCCCTTGCTCGTGCGGCTGGAAGGCGCGCAAGATGATGATGGCCGGTATCGGCTGCACCACGCCGGCCGCCAGCCCTTCGGCAACGCGGGCCGCCAGCACCAGGCCGTAGTCGCCAGCCAGGCCGCCGGCGATGCCGCCGACCATCAGCAACCACATGGCGCCCGCATAGGTGCGCCGGTAGCCGTAGCGGGCCAGCAGCCAGGGCGTGGTCAGCATGGACACCGTCATGGCCACCATGAAGCCGGAGGTGACCCACTGCGCGCGCGACGGCCCCAGGGTGAAGTGGTGGCTCATGTCGGGCACCGCCACGTTGACGATGGTGGACGACATGATGGACGCCATGGTGCCGATCATCACCGCCAGCAACAGCAGCCAGCGGTAGCGCTCGCCGTAGCGGGCTTTCAGGTCGGCGGTGGGGATGTGCGGGCTCAAGATGTGGGGGAGGTTGGTTGGCTGCTGTTGTTGGCGGGTAATGCGGCGCAGCGTGGGCACAGGCAGGCCCGGTCCAGCGCCGCCGGGTCGATCTGCGCCAGTGTCTCTGGGGCGATGGATTGCTGCATGCACCAGCAGGGCCCGGGTGGCAGACCGGTGCTGCGCGCCAGTTCCATCGCGCACTGGTTGGGCTGGCCGCACAGCGGGCAATAGCGGGGATCAACGGCGGAGGACATGGCAGTGGGGCGGCTGGCAGCAAGCATCGGCTGCTCAATTTATAGGAAACCAGGCATTTAAGCATGGCATATGTGCAGTAGTTGCTACACATTGGATAGTATTTGGCTATGCTTTTGTATACACGCTGAACGAATGGAAGTGCTGTTCGGTATGTGCTATTAGGTCCGTCTTTCTCATAAAATCAAATGCATTACAAAACAATACGCAGACCGGACACGGCCCCGATCCAAGGCTTGGCGGGGGCTCGCGGATCTTCGCGTTTGGAGACAAATCATGGACATGCGGGTCGGTAACGGGCGCCACAAGCCCGTCGGGTGTCTCACTGTGCTCGTGGGATGGGGCTTGGCCGCTGCCGCCTGGGCCGTACCCATAGCCGACCAGCCTGCTTCCGCTTACCAGTCAGAGCCTGCTGCCGAGGCGCCTACCGTCGATGTCAGCGCCTTGGCGGCAGCTGCCGATGCGCCGGCCAAAGCCACGGCGGCCAAGTCGGCCGAAGCCCCTGCCCGTAGCGGGAGCCCCGAGCTGCCCATGCCCCGTGCCGAGGCGACCAAGACCTCGGATGCAGCGGAACCCGAGTCGCTGCGCTCCAGCCTGAAAGAGCTGGCCAACTCCACCGGCGTGGTGGATGCCGTGCACACCCTGAATTCCGAACTGAACGGCAGTGCATCGGGTAATTTTGCCGATGCGCACGATGGCGGCGCGGAGATGGCGCGCCGCGCCGAGGCGCAGGCCGGCAGCGAGCCGCGCATGGGGGTGCGCGCCGCGCCCTTGACGGAAGAGCAACGCAAACTGGAGGAGGCGCAGGCTTCGTTCCTGTTTTCTGCCCTGGTGCAAGAGGTCACGCCGTGGCTGATCGCGGCGGTGCTGATGTACATCGTGATCTACGGTGCCCGCGTGATGCTGGCCTATTCCCGCATGAAAGCCGAGCGCAAACGCAAGCGCCGCCAGTCCAAGTCCGGTGCCCGTACGCGCAGCGCCCGTATAGATTGAGGTAAAGATCGGCAAACCCTGTGGCCTCTCGGTACCCCGCCTCCAGCAGGTGCGGGGAGCGCAGTACAATTCAGATGCAAGTAGTTCTTATTTGCAGCCCTGGTGCCCATGCCCTGTGCGTTTTGGCACCTGCGTCCACCCTCCATCTGAAGTGTTTTCATGAAAATATCTCTTCCGTTTTTGGCCCGCGCCGTCGCGTTGGCCGCCAGCATGCTGGCCGCTCCTTTGGTCGTGCTGGCGCAGGGTTCTGACAGCCTGGTGGTGTACAACGCGCAGCACGTTAGCCTGACCCAGGCCTGGGCCGATGGCTTCACCAAGGAAACCGGCATCAAGGTCACCATGCGCAATGGCGGCGACAGCGAGCTCGGCAACCAGCTGGTGCAAGAGGGCGCGGCCTCGCCGGCCGATGTGTTCCTGACCGAAAATTCGCCCGCCATGGCTTTGGTGGATGCGGCTGGCCTGTTTGCCCCGCTGGACGCAGCCACGCTGGCCCAGGTGCCGGCCAATTTCCGCCCATCGCATGGCCGCTGGATCGGTGTGGCGGCCCGTACCACCGTCTTCGTCTACAACAAGAGCAAGCTGACTGCGGAGCAGTTGCCCAAGTCCATGCTCGACCTGGCCAACCCCAGCTGGAAGGGCCGTTGGGCGGCGTCGCCCTCCGGTGCCGACTTCCAGGCTATCGTCAGCGCGCTGCTGGAGCTGAAGGGCGAAACCGTCACCGCCGGCTGGCTCAAGGCCATGAAGGAAAACGCCACGCCCTACAAGGGCAATAGCACGGTGATGAAGGCGGTCAACGCCGGCCAGATCGACGGCGGCGTGATTTACCACTACTACCATTTTGGCGACCAGGCCAAGACCGGCGAGAACAGCAAGAACACCGGCCTGCACTACTTCCGCAACGAAGATCCAGGCGCTTTCGTCAGCATCTCCGGCGGCGGCGTGCTGTCCACCAGCAAGCATGCAGCCCAGGCCCAGGCCTTCGTCAAGTGGGTGGCGGGCAAGGGCGGCCAAGAGATCCTGAAGACCGGCGACTCGTATGAATACGCCGTGGGCGTGGGCGCGCAGTCCAACCCCAAGCTGGTGCCGCTGGCCGAGCTGCAAGCGCCCAAAGTCGACCCTTCCAAGCTGAACAGCAAAAAGGTATCGGACCTGATGACACAGGCCGGCCTGCTGTAAACCTCCGGTGTCAGTCGTTCCTTCGGCCATCCCCCGCGCACCTGCCGCTGTAGGTGCGCCGCTGCATGGCTTGCGCCGCCGTGGCCCCAGGGGCTTCTCCTGGGTCGGGTCGGCGGCGGTGTTGGTGTCCTTGTTCGCGCTGCTGCCGCTGGGCTTTGTGGTCTGGGTGGCCTGGCAGACCGGCTGGGATGTGGCGGCGCCCCTGGTGTTCCGCCCACGGGTCGGCGAATTGCTGGTCAACACCGCTCTGCTGGTGGTCATCACGGTCCCCTTGTGTGCGGTGCTGGCCTTGGCCCTGGCCTGGCTGACTGAGCGCAGCGACCTGCCCGGCGCCCGCACCTGGTCCTGGCTGGCCGTGGCCCCGTTGGCGGTGCCGGCTTTTGTCCACAGCTATGCCTGGATGACGGTAGCGCCCAGCCTGCACGGCCTGCTGGGCGGCGTGCTGGTGTCGGTGATCGCGTATTTCCCGTTCATGTATCTGCCCTTGTCGGCCGCGCTGCGCCGGCTCGACCCGGGCATGGAAGATGCCGCCGCCTCGCTGGGCCTCGGCCCCTGGGGCGTGTTCTTCCGAGTGGTCTTGCCGCAGCTGCGGCTGGCTTTGTGCGGCGGTGCGCTGCTGGTCGGCCTGCACCTGCTGGCCGAATATGGCTTGTTCGTGATGATCCGGTTCGATACCTTCACCACGGCCATCGTCGACCAGTTCCAGTCCACCTACAACGGGCCGGCGGCCAATATGCTGGCCGGCGTGCTGGTGGTTTGCTGTTTTGTATTGCTGGGGCTGGAGTCGGGCGTGCGCGGCAGCGAGCGCTATGCGCGCGTCGGCACCGGCGCGGCCCGCATGCCGCTGCGCAGCGGTTTGGGCCGCTATACCGTGCTGGCCTGGCTACTGCCGTTTGCCACCACCTTGCTGGCCCTGGGCGTGCCGTTTTTCACGCTGGGCCGCTGGCTGATTGCCGGCGGCAGCGCCGTCTGGCAGCTTGACGCGATGGGCGCCGCCTTGGGCCAGACCCTGCTGCTGGCCTTGGTGGGCGGGCTGCTGACCACGCTGGTTTCGGTGCCCATGGCCTGGTTGTCGATCCGCGCGCCGGGCAAGCTGCAGCGCGTGCTGGAGGCGTGCAACTACATGGTCGGCTCTCTGCCTGGCGTGGTGGTGGCGCTGGCGCTGGTCACCATCACCGTGCGGGTCGCGCTGCCGCTGTACCAGACCGCAGCGACGATCTTGCTGGCCTATATGCTGATGTTCCTGCCGCGCGCGCTGGTCAGTCTGCGTGCCGGTATTGCCCAGGCGCCTATCGAGCTGGAATACGCGGCCCGCAGCCTGGGCCGTTCGCCCGCGCAGGCTTTGTGGTCGGTGACGATGCGGCTGGCCGCCCCCGGCGCGGCGGCCGGCATGGCCCTGGTGTCGCTGGGCATTACCAATGAATTGACGGCGACTTTGCTGCTGGCACCCACCGGCACGCAAACCCTGGCCACCGCCTTCTGGGCCTTCAGCAGCGAGATCGACTACGCGGCGGCTGCGCCCTACGCGCTGACCATGGTGCTGCTGTCCATGCCACTGACCTGGCTTTTATACGTGCAATCGAAACGGACCGCTGGACGATGAGTTTTCTTGAATTACACGCGGTGCGCAAAAGCTACGGCCCCATGCTGGCCTTGGCCGGGGTGGACCTGCATGTGCCCGCCGGCAGCCGCACTGCCATCGTTGGACCGTCTGGCTCGGGCAAGACCACGCTGCTGCGCATCATTGCCGGCTTCGAGGCGCCCGACGTCGGCCGCGTCACCCTGGGCGGCCAGGTGCTGGCCAATGGCCCGGATTCCATCCCCGCCCACCGGCGC
Organism: Rhodoferax sp. OV413; assembly: GCF_900104385.1. GTDB lineage: Bacteria > Pseudomonadota > Gammaproteobacteria > Burkholderiales > Burkholderiaceae_C > Rhodoferax_B. The sequence goes on from NZ_FNJA01000002.1 coordinate 595,852, forward strand.
GGCATTGGTTTTGTGCCGCAAGAGGGCGCATTGTTTCCCCATCTCAGCGTGGCCGACAACGTCGGCTTTGGCCTGGCCCGCAACGACCCGAAGCGCAGCCAGCGCATCCATGAGCTGATGCAGATGGTGGCGCTCGACCCCGCCATGCTGACGCGTCGCCCGCACGAGCTGTCGGGCGGCCAGCAGCAGCGCGTCGCCCTGGCCCGGGCCTTGGCGCAAAGCCCGCGCCTGATGCTGCTGGACGAGCCTTTTTCGGCACTCGACACCGGCCTGCGCGCCAGTACCCGCAAGGCCGTGGCCCAACTGCTGGGCGCGGCCGGCATCACTACCATTCTGGTCACCCACGACCAGGCCGAAGCCCTGTCGTTCGCCGACCAAGTAGCCGTGATGCGCGCCGGCCAGCTGGCCCAGGTTGGACCGCCGCACGCCTTGTACCTGCGCCCGACCGACCCGGCCACGGCCCAGTTCCTGGGTGAAACCATTGTGCTGCCAGCCCAGTTGGCCCAGGGCTGGGCGACCTGCGCGCTGGGCGTGGTGGCGGCTGACGACGCGCAACGCCGCGGTGCCGCACAGATCATGTTGCGCCCCGAGCAGTTGCAGCTGACCCAGGTGCCGGCTGAGGCGCTGGACCCGGACGCCGAAGCCTGCTACGGCGTGGTGGAAGACATCGACTTTGGCGGCGCGCTGTGCGGCCTGACGGTACGCCTGATGGGCGAGGCCCAGGCCGCCACGGCGCCGCTGCTGGTGCGTACCCCGGCCATCCACATCCCGCCGCTGGGTTCGACCGTGCAAATTACCGTGATGGGCCAAGCCCATGTTTTTGTGGAATCCGTCACGGTTTGAGGCCAGGTGCGGCGCAGCCGGTAAAAAACTTGTAAAAAAATTGTCAACCGTGGGGGAAGACGGTTCGTTGTAGGTGCACAAGGAGATTCCCATGAGCACCACGCAACGTACCACCGAATACAACTGGCCTTCCGACGACCGCGATCGTCGCCGTATGCCCGCCCGTTGATTCCCAACGGGGTATTTCCCGCCCGTCCGGCAACCCCGGCGCGGTGAGACTCCGGTATAACGGCAGCCCAGGCTGCCGTTTTGCATTTTTGGCATGAGATATGCCCTCTGCGCAGATAGAGACTGCGCAGGCAGCTATTATTGGAGTAGCAAAAATAAATGGCACCCGCAGGTGCCATTTTTTGTGCATGAAATCAGGCTTCTGAGCTTACTTTATAAGCGCAAGCAGCTGCTAATTCAATAGCAATCCACTCAAGCCTTGCCCGCCTTCACCTTCAGGCGCCAGGCGTGCAGCAGCGGCTCGGTGTAGCCGCTGGGTTGCTCCAGGCCCTTGAACACTAGATCGCAGGCTGCCTTGTAGGCCGCCGAGCTGGTGAAGTTCCCTGCCATGTTCGTATACAAGGAATCGCCCGCATTTTGCCCATCTACCACGGCGGCCATGCGCTCGAAGGTTTCGGTGATTTGCGCCTTGGTGACCACGCCGTGCAGCAACCAGTTGGCCATGTGCTGGCTGCTGATGCGCAGGGTGGCGCGGTCTTCCATCAGGCCGACGTTGTGGATGTCGGGCACCTTGGAGCAGCCGACGCCCTGGTCGACCCAGCGCACCACGTAACCCAAAATGCCCTGGGCGTTGTTGTCCAGCTCCTGCTGCTTTTCGGCGGCGCTCCAGTGCGGCGCGGCGCTGACGGGGATGGTCAGCAGGCCGTTCAGCAGGGTTTCGCGTTCGGCGTTGGCGTCGATCTTTTCCAGTTGAATTTGGATATCTGACACCTTGACCTGGTGGTAGTGCAGGGCGTGCAGGGTGGCGCCGGTGGGGCTGGGCACCCAGGCGGTGTTGGCGCCGGCCTTGGGGTGGGCAATCTTTTGCTCCAGCATCGCCGCCATCAGGTCCGGCATGGCCCACATGCCTTTGCCGATCTGGGCCTTGCCGCGCAGGCCGCAGCTGAGTCCGACCAGCACATTGTTCTTCTCGTAGGCCTGGATCCAGGCGCTGGTCTTCATGTCGCCCTTGCGCACCATGGGGCCGGCGTGCATGGCGGTGTGCATCTCATCCCCGGTGCGGTCCAGGAAGCCGGTGTTGATGAAGGCCACGCGCGCGCTGGCGGCGGCGATACAGGCTTTCAGATTCACGCTGGTGCGGCGCTCTTCGTCCATGATGCCCAGCTTGACGGTGTTTTCCGGCAGGCCCAGCACGGCTTCGACGCGGCCAAACAGCTCGCAGGCAAAAGCCACTTCGGCCGGGCCGTGCATCTTGGGTTTGACGATGTAGACCGAGCCGGTGCGCGAATTGCCCTTGCGTTTCAAATCGTGCATGGCGATGGTGACGGTGACCATCGCGTCCAGGATGCCTTCGGGGATTTCCTGGCCGTTACCGTACAGAACGGCCGGGTTGGTCATCAGATGGCCGACGTTGCGCACAAACATCAGCGAACGGCCGTGCAGAGTCACTTCGCCGCCAGCCGCGCCGGTGTATTGGCGGTCCGGGTTCAGGCGGCGGGTGAAGGTGCTGTTGCCCTTGTGCACTTCCTCGGTCAGCGTGCCCAGCTGGATGCCAAGCCAGTTGCTGTAGGCCAGCACCTTGTCTTCGGCGTCGACCACGGCGACAGAGTCTTCCAGATCCAGGATGGTGGACAGCGCGGCTTCCAGCACCACGTCGCTGATGCCCGCGGCGTCGGTCTTGCCGATGGTCGTGCTGCGGTCGATCTGGATGTCGATGTGCAGGCCGTTGTGCTGCAGCAGGATGGAGCTGGGGGCAGCCGCATCGCCCTGGTAGCCGATAAAGGCCTCGGGGTGCGCCAGGTGCGTGCTGCTGTTGTGCAGGGTGACGACCAACTGGCCATGCTTGACGCTATAGCCGGTGGCTTCCTTGTGCGAGCCATTGGCCAGCGGCGCGGCCTGGTCCAGCACATTGCGGGCGAAGGCGATGACCTTGGCGCCGCGCACCGGGTTGTAGCCCTTGCCTTTTTCGGCGCCACCGGCCTCCGAAACGGCATCCGTGCCGTACAGCGCGTCGTACAGGCTACCCCAGCGCGCGTTGGCGGCGTTCAGCGCATAGCGCGCGTTCAGCACCGGCACCACCAGCTGCGGGCCGGCTTGCAGGGCCAGTTCGGCGTCGACATTGCTGGTGGTGGCCGTCACGTTGGCGGGCATGGGCACCAGGTAGCCGATGGATTCCAGGAACGCACGGTAGGCCGGCATGTCGGCAATCGGGCCGGGGTGGGCTTTGTGCCAGGTGTCGAGTTCCAGCTGTAAGCGGTCGCGTTCGGCCAGCAGAGCGATGTTCTTCGGCGCCAGGTCGGCCACGATGGCATCAAAACCGGCCCAGAACTGGGCGCTGTCCACGCCCGTGCCGGGCAGCACTTTTTCTTCGATGAAGCGTTCGAGAACGGTGGCTACCTGCAGCTGGTGGCGTGTCGTGCGTGCGGTCATGGTGTGCGCCTTTGCGATGGGGAGGATGGGTAATTAAAGCAAACGATAGGCCTACTGTATTCGAACCTTTAAGACGCATTAACCGGATTAAATCGTATTTATATGTGACTTAAATGAATGCAATCAGACCTGGCCGCTCAGGCTGCGTGCGGCCTCCAGCACATGCACCACATAGCGCTCGTCGTAGCGGTGCGCGGGCATGGTCAGGGTGACGGCGGCGGCGATCGCGCCCGCGCTGTCAAACACCGGTGCCGAGATGCCGGCCACCTCGGCGAGCCGGTCGCCCACCGCGGTGTAGTAGCCCTGGGCCCGGATCTGCGCGTACAAGGCCCGGTCCTGGGCTGCTTGCTTGCTGTCGCTGCCGAAGGCGGTCAGCACGCGGCCGCCGGTGCCGTTCTCAAGCGGCAGCACGTCGCCAGCCTTGATGTGGTCGCGGATCGGGTGCGGCGAATCGACCCGGTAGCGGCACAACCGTACATCACCTTGGCGCACATGGTAGGCCGCGCTTTCGCCGGTGGCAGCCACCAGCTGGCGCAACACCGGCAGCACGACACGGTCGAGCGAAAACGCCGCCTGGTAGACGCTGTGCAGGCGCGCGACCTCGGCCCCTAGCGCGTAACGGCCGTCGTCCAGGCGCTGCACCAGTCGCGCGTGCTCCAGCGAGGCCAGCAGGCGCAGCACCGTACTTTTGTACAAGCGCGTGCGCTCGGCCAGCTCGGCCAGGCCCAGCGCCAGATCGCCGCTGCGGAAGGCCGACAACAGGGTTAGCGCGCGGTCTACTGCGGCAGCGCCGCCGGGAGCGGCATGGCTGTCGGCCAGGGATTCGGTTTGGGCTTTGCGTGGCATGGGTTGACAGCACAGTGGGAAACTGTGACTATTTCAATAGAAAGAATATTGTTCTATCTTACAGAATTTTATGAAAAACTCCATCCGTTCTATTTTGATCAGCGAAGTCGGCCCACGCGACGGCCTGCAGTCGGTCCAGGCCACCATGTCCACCGCCCACAAGCTGCGCTGGATAACCGCCTTGCATGCGGCAGGCCTGCGCGAGATCGAGGTCGGCTCCTTCGTGCCCGCTAAGCTGCTGCCGCAGATGGCCGATGTGGCCGATGTCGTGCGCCACGCACTGGCCTTGCCCGGCTGGACCGTGATGGCCCTGGTGCCGAATGCGCGCGGCGCCGAGGCCGCGCTGCAGGCCGGCGTGCACAAGCTGACGATTCCGGTGTCCGCCAGTGCCGCCCATTCGCTGGCCAATGTGCGCAAGACCCGCGAGGAAATGGTGGCCGAGGTGGAGCGCATCGTCGCCCTGCGCAATGCGACCGCGCCGCAGGTGCCGATTGAGGTCGGCATGTCCACCGCCTTCGGCTGCACCCTGCAAGCCCGGGTGGCCGACGAAGACGTGGTCTGGCTGGCCTCCGAGCTGGTGCGCGCGGGGGTAGACGAAGTGGGCCTGTCGGACACCACCGGCATGGCCAACCCCGCCCAGGTGCGGCGCCTGTTTAACCTGGTGCGCGCCGAGATCGGCGACAAGACCGGCGCTGCCCACATGCACAACACCCGCGGCCTGGGCCTGGCGAACTGCTTGGCAGCCTATGACGTGGGTGTGCGCACTTTCGATGCCTCGCTGGGCGGACTCGGCGGCTGCCCGTATGCGCCCGGTGCCTCGGGCAATGTGGTTACCGAAGACCTGGTGTTCATGTTCGAAGCCATGGGCATAGACACGGGCATCGACATCGAAAAACTCATGGCCGCCCGCGCACCGCTGCAAGCCGGCCTGCCGGGCGAGCCGATTTACGGCATGACGCCCGAAGCGGGCTTACCCAAAGGATTCAAGAATGTCTGAACCCAACACCCTCCCGTATGCGGGCATCCGCGTAGTCGAGTTCACCCACATGGTGATGGGCCCGTCCTGCGGCATGCTGCTGGCCGACCTGGGTGCCGAGGTCATCAAGGTCGAGCCCATAGGCCATGGCCGCGAGGGCGATGCCACGCGCAAGCTGGTGGGCTCTGGGGCGGGCTTCTTCCCCATGTTCAACCGCAACAAGAAAAGCCTGGCACTCGACCTGCAAACGCCGGCCGGCAAAGAGGCCGCGCTGCGGCTGATCGCCACCGCCGACATCGTCAGCGAGAACTTCAAGCCCGGCACCATGGCCAAGCTGGGTCTGGACTACGCCAGCCTGAAGACGCTGAACCCGCGCCTGATCTACATCAGCCACAAGGGCTTTTTGCCCGGCCCCTACGACCACCGCACCGCGCTCGACGAAGTGGTGCAGATGATGGGCGGCCTGGCCTACATGACGGGCCGGCCCGGCGACCCGCTGCGCGCGGGCACCAGCGTCAACGACATCATGGGCGGCATGTTCGGTGCTATCGGCGCCATGGCGGCGCTGGCCCAGCGCGAGAAGACCGGCCGGGGCCAGGAGGTGCAAAGCGCCTTGTTCGAGAACAACGTGTTCCTGGTGGCGCAGCACATGATGCAGTTCGCCGTCACCGGCAAGCCGGCCGCACCCATGCCGGCGCGCATCTCGGCCTGGGCGATTTACGACGTGTTCGCGGTCAAGGACGGCGAGCAGATCTTCCTGGCCGTGGTCAGCGACTCGGCCTGGGCCACTTTTTGCACCGCCTTCGGCTTTGCCGATCTGCAGGCCGATGCGCGCCTGGCCAGCAACAACGAACGGGTCCATGCGCGCGACTGGATGCTGCCGCTGCTGCGCGAGCGCCTGGCGGTTTTTAGTGCCGCCGAGATATCGGCCGTGTTCGAGAAGCACGCCTTGCCCTTCGCCCCCATCACCCGCCCGCACGACCTGCTGGACGACCCGCACCTGAACGCCACCGGCGGCCTGGCGCCCATCACCTTGCCCGATGGCCGCAGTACCAAGGCGGTGTTGCTGCCGCTGATGCTCGACGGCCAGCGCCCCGGCATCCGCCTGAACCCGCCGCGCCTGGGTGAGCACAGCGCCGAGCTGTTGCGCGAGCTAGGCTATGGCGACGCCGAAATTGCTGCGCTCAGTGCGCCTTGATGCTATGGATTAAATAGCTGCTGGCGCAGGTGTTATCTGCGCCAGAGCCTTATTTTTCATAAATTTCCGGCGTGCGGATAATCCGGCATGGCCCAATTCAAGCAGCTTGAGACCTTCGTCGCCGTCGTCACCCGCGGCAGCCTGACCGCGGCCGCCAAGGCCGAGGGCGTGGCGCCGGCCATCATCGGCCGGCGTCTTGATGCGCTGGAAGAGCGACTGGGCGTCAAGCTGTTGCTGCGCACCACCCGGCGCATCAGCCTGACGCACGAAGGCAGCGCGTTTCTGGAAGACTGCCAGCGCGTGCTGGCCGACCTGGCCCAGGCCGAGGCCAGCGTCTCGGCCGGCGGCGTCCAGGCCAGCGGCCATTTGCGCATCACCGCGCCGGCCGGCTTTGGCCGCCGCCACGTGGCGCCGCTGGTGCCCTGGTTCCGCGAGCAGCACCCCGAGGTGACGGTGTCGCTGAACCTCAGCGACCGTGTCGTGGACCTGGGGCGCGATGGCTTTGACTGCGCAGTGCGGGTCGGTGACCTGCCGGATTCCAGCCTGGTCAGCGTGCGCCTGGCCGACAACCGGCGTTTGTGCGTGGCCACGCCGGCGTTCCTGAAGCGCCACGGCACGCCACAGCACCCCAGCGAGCTGGGCAAGTTCGCCTGCCTGGCCTTGTCCAGCGAGTCTTCGCAAACCCGCGGCTGGGCGTTCCGGATTCCGGCAGCGTCGGGCGAAAAAGATGGCTTTGAAACCTTCTATACCAAGCCCGGCGGCCCGCTGGACTGCTCGGACGGCCAGGTGCTGCACGACTGGTGCCTGGCAGGCTACGGCATTGCCTGGCGCAGCACCTGGGAGGTGGAGGCCGAGATCGCCCGCGGCCAGCTGGTGTCGGTGCTGGACGCGTTCGCCGCACCGCCGAACGGCATTTACGCGGTGTTCGCCCAGCGCAAGCACCTGCCATTGCGGGTGCGGCTATGGATCGATTTTCTGAAGCAGCACTACGGTCGGGCAGATTTCTGGCGCGGTGGGGCCGCGTTGCATGCCGCCGGATAGCGGTCAGAACTTGGTGCGTAGCACCAGGCTCGCGTTGCGCGGTTCTCCGTAGAAGTTTTGGTAGCGGGTGGAACTGAGTCCGGCCCAGTAGCGCTGGTCAAAGACGTTCTTCAGGTTGAACTGCACGGAGGTTGTATCGCTGATGCGGTAAGCCAGCAGCAGGTCGGCCACCGCGTAGGCCTTCTGTTCTAGTCGAACCGAGCCGCTCTCCACATACTGCTGGCTTTGCGCGCGCAGTGAGCCGCCTACAGTCCATGCTTGCAGCGTGCCGGGCAGGCGGTGCGCGCTGCTCAGGCGCAGCAGGTGCCGGGGCGTGAAACTGCTGAATACATTGCCTTCGGCCGCGGTGTCGTTGAGGTATTTGGTCGTGTTGTAGGTGTAGCCCGCGGACAGTTGCCATCCTGGTGCCGGGCTGCCGGCGACCTCTGTTTCGAAGCCCTGGCTGCGGACTTTGCCTGAGGGTACATAGCAGCTGAAGGCGGTGCCGCAAGGCAGCGGCGCATTGGTATCGAGCAGCGGCCGGTTCTTCTGGTCGATCCGAAAGAGGGCCAGCGAGGCATTCAGCCGTTTGTTGAAAAACTCGCGCTTGATGCCCGCTTCAAAGTTGGCCCCGACGATGGGGTCGAGCACCTTTTGGTCCGCACCCTTGGCGTTTTGGGCTTCGAAGATGTCCGCGTAACTGGCGTAGAGCGAGGTGTTCGGATTGAGGTCGTACACCAGACCCGCATAAGGTGTCAGCGTGTTGTCGGTGCTGCTGCGGATGTCATAGCCCCAGGTGGCGGGTGCGACGCCAGCGGCCCGGTAGACGTTCTCGTAACGGCTCAAGCGCGCGCCGATGATCAGCTTTAGCGGGTCGGACAAGCTCAGGCGCGTAGTGGCGTAGCCCGCATGCTGCCGGCTGGTCTCAGAAAAACGCGAGCGGTGTGCCAGCCCGCCTTGGGGGCGTACAAAGCTGGCGGGGTCCCAGGCGTGGATATTCACTGTGCCGTTCGCGTCGTTGGCGAAGACGTAGTTGTCCATGTGCATCTCGCTGCGCTGGGTGGACGCGCCCAGCACCAGTTCGTGGTTGCGGCCCAGCAGGCGGAACGGCCCGGAGGCGTAGAGGTCGAGCCCATCGGCCTGCGTGTCGTAGACGAACGGGCCGGAAGAAAGGCCGAAGCCGACCAGGTCGTCCGCGGCCGACACCGGGCCGCTGCCGGCCGTGCCTTCTTTGTACATATCGGTCCGGTTGCTCCGGGCCGACAGCCTGAACTTCCAGGCGTTGGCGAAGCGCTGTTCGAGGTCGGCATAAATCGTGGTGCGGTCGCGGTCAGACAGGTTCCAGTTCGCGCCCAGGTAGGTGGAGCGCGGCATGCCGATGTCGCTACCGTCGGCGTAGAAGGGCAGCCCCCACCATTCCTGCGCGCCCTTGGCTTTTTGGGATGACAGGCCCAGGCTCACGGTCGTGTCGGGGGTGAGGTCGGCTTCCAGCACGCCGTACAGCACGGTCTTTTTCTCGTTGACCACGTTCTGGAATGAATGGCTGTCATCAAAGGCGGCCACCAGGCGCCCCCGCAGCCGGCCACCTTCCACCAGCGGCCCGGAGATGTCGACTTCGGTCCGGTAAGCATCCCACGAGCCCACGCTGACGCTGGCGCTGCCCTGGAACTCGCGCGTGGGCTTCTTGCGTACCAGGTTGATCGCGCCGCCCGGCTGGCCGTTGCCCTGCGTGAGCCCTGCGGCACCACGCAGGATTTCGACGCGGTCATAGAGCACCAGGTCGTCCTGCTGGCTGGTGATGCGTGCGCCGAAGTCGGTGGCCGGTGTGCCGTCGGGAATGCCGTCGTACTGCTGCGCCACGCCGAAGCCGCGCGCGGTATAGATGGCCGTGTCGGCCTGGCCTGTCTGCACGGTGATGCCGGTGGCGCCGCGCACCACCTGGTCGATGGTGGTCGCACCCTGGTCCTCCATCTGCTGCTGCGTGATGACCGAGACCGATTGCGGCGTTTCGCGCAGGGACAGGTCGAGCTTGGTCGCCGTCGTCACGGCGTCGGTGGTGTAGCTGCCGCTGCCTTCGGTGGTGGCGCTGCGCTCGGCTTGGGCGGTCACCGTTACGGTCGGCAGGGTGGTGGTGGATGCAGGGGTGGTGGCTGCAACGGCTTTGCGCAGCGTCCAGTGGCCGCCTGCTGTTTTGACCAGATCCAGCCCGCTGCCCGTCAAAGCCGCCTGTGCGGCCTGCTCGGTGGTGTAGCTGCCGCGCACCACGGGCGCATTCAGCCCGCGCACTAGCTCGGCATCGATGCTGATCTGCTGGCCGCTGGTGCCTGCAATGCGCGCCAAGCTGCTGCCCAGCGGCTGGGCGGGCAGGTCGTAGCTGTGGACGGACTGCGCATGGGCACTGAACATGCAGACGGTGGCCACGGCGGCGGCCAGCGCGCGCAATGGCACGGGGTGAAATACAGGCATGGGACTCCTCGGAAGAGCGGTTACTGGGGTGTGAAGGGCTTCCGAGGCTTGTCGATGGAGTCCAAAAAAGTGTTCATCTTTTTTGTGTTGTACCGAGATATTTTCTTGATTTACTATCGAATGTATAGCTGCTTACGTTGGTGAAATAAGCGCTAGAGGCCTATTTGGCTATGATTTTTTGCCCGATGCGGCTTCAACCACCACCAGCCAGCCCCGCTGGTAGGTGCGCACGCTGATGGGCAGCGTCTCGGCCAGCGCGGCGAGTGCGCGGTCGGTGTCGTCGAGTGCATAGCTGCCGTAGACCCGCAATGCCGTCGCCTCGGGGGCCACGCGCAGAATGCCGGGGCGGTAGGCCCGCAGTGCCTGTACCACCTCGCCCAATGGTTGGTCGTGCACTTCGAGCATGCCGTGCTGCCAGGCGCTGGCGGCATCCGGGGCATCGAGCACGGCGGTGATGCCGCCTACCCCGAAGCGGGCACTGCAGCCTTCGACCAGTTCCCGCCGCTGGCCATCCGCTGCGGTGATCTCCACGCTGTGCTCCAGCATGCCGACATAGCTGTGCTGCGCCTCTTTGCGCACCACGAAGCGGGTACCAAGTGCACGCACCTGGCCGTGGGCGGTGGCCACTACAAAGGGCGCATGTACGGCTTGCGTGGGGGTGGCCTGTGCGATCAGCGCGCCCTGGCGCAGGGTGACACGCCGGTGGCCGGGGCGGAAGTCGATGTCGGCGGCCGAACGGGCGTCGAGCGTGATCTGGCTACCGTCGGGCAGGGTGAAGTTGCTCCGTTGGCCGGTGCCGGTGCGCAGGTCGGCGTGGATCTGCGCCAGCGGGGTGTAGCGCTCGGCCACCAAGGCCACTGCGGTGGCCACGCCGCCCACGGCGAGGGCGCCCCGCAGCAGGCGGCGGCGCTGCCGGATGCGGCTTTCGGCATGGGCCAGGGTGTCGCCCAGCAGGCTGCCGATGCCCACTGTATTTGCTGCCTTGCGCGCGGGCGTGAGCAACATGCCCAAGGGCGCGGCCAGCCGTTCCCAGGCGTCGCGGTGCTGGGGGCTGGCCTGCAGCCAGGCGTCAAAACCGTGCTGTTCGGCGCGGCTCATGTTCCCTGAATGCAGTGTGACCAACCAGCCGACGGCGGCCTCGGTCGCGGCATCGAGGGTCTGGGGCGGATGCGCGCTCATCGCTTGAGCGTGCGGCTAGGTTCGGCAATGCCCGCCTGCTGGCGCGCCAGGGCCAGCGCGATGCGGCGAAAGGCATCGGCCATATGGCGGCGCACGGTGCTGTGCGAGATGCCGAGTTGCGCGGCAATCGCGTGGTAGCCCAGGCCGTCCATCTGGCTCAACAGAAACGCCTGGTGCGCCTTGAGCGGCAGTCCGTCCAGCGCGTGGGCAATGTAGTCCAGGGTCTCTAGCAGCACGGCGCGGTCTTCGGGCGAAGCGGCGGTGTCGTCGGGACGCAGGGCTAGTGCGTCCAGGTAGGCCTGCTCCAGCTCGCGCCTGCGCCACAGTGTGAACAGCAGGCGTTTGGCGATGGTGGTGAGAAAGGCGCGCGGCTCATGTACCGCGTCCAGCTGGCGGTAGGTCACCACGCGCAGAAAGGTCTCGGACGCCAGATCCTGTGCATCCGCCGTGTTGTGCAGCCGTGCCTGCAGCCGGGTCAACAGCCAACCATGGTGCTCGGCGAACATCTGCCGGGCGTGGTGCAGCAGGGCGAGGGGCGGCGGCGAGGGCATCATGCGGCCTATTTTAAGTTCTTAAATGGGAATCGTTTTCATTTGAGATGGCGTGTAACGGCCGGAAGCTGCGTAGCGCAGCCATAAAAAAACCCGGCGAGGCCGGGTTGTGTGTAGTGCGGTAGAAGATTAGCCCTTTAGGCAATCGCTCATGAACTTCTTGCGTTCGTCGCCCTTGAGTGCCTTGGTCTTGGCGTCGGCGTTGCAGGTGGTCATCTTGGTTTGCTGGGCGGTCTTGCCGTCGGCGGCTGCCGGGGCTTCGGTCTTGGCGCTCAGGCATTCGCTCATGAACTTCTTGCGGTCATCACCCTTGAGTGCCTTGGTCTTGGCGTCGGCATTGCAGGTGGTCATCTTCATTTGCTGGGGCGTTTTTTCCTTGTCGGCCGCGTGGACCGTGCCCAGGGAAAAGGCCAGGCCCAGGGCGGCGATGAGGGGGAATAGTTTTTTCATGCGAGCTCCAGTAGAAAGGAGGGGGTGGAAGTAATCCGGTGCAAAACGCCATCAGGCCATCGGATTGCAACCTATAACGGCGCATCCTGCAAGTCGGATGACCGGCCCCGTAAAATCGCCGAATGCTCTCAGTCAAACACGAATTGCTCGCGGCGCTGGCCGTCGGGCTGGAAAAAATTGCCCCCGGCGCTGGCACCAAAGCCGCGTTCGAGTCCCCCAAGGTCGCGGCCCATGGCGATTTCGCCTGCACCGCTGCCATGCAGCTGGCCAAGCCGCTCAAGCTGAACCCACGCCAGCTGGGTGAAAACCTGCGCGCGGCGCTGCTGGAGCAGCCGGCGTTCGAGAAATGGGTAGAGGCTATCGACATTGCCGGGCCCGGCTTTATCAACATCCGGCTGTTGCCCGCGGCCAAGCAGGAAATCGTGCGCGAAGTGCTGTCTGCCGGCGCCAGTTTTGGCGTGCAGCCCAGCAACGGCCAGCACATCCTGGTGGAATTCGTCTCGGCCAACCCCACCGGCCCGCTGCACGTAGGCCATGGCCGCCAGGCGGCGCTGGGCGATGCCATCTGCAACCTGTATGCGACCCAGGGCTGGGACGTGTACCGCGAGTTCTATTACAACGACGCTGGCGTGCAGATCGCCACCCTGGCCAATAGCACGCAGATGCGCGCCAAGGGCTTCAAGCCCGGCGACGCCGAGTGGCCTGAAGCGGCCTACAACGGCGACTACATCGGCGACATCGCGGCCGACTTTCTGATCAAGAAGACGGTCAAGGCCGACGACCGTGAAGTCACCGCCTCGGGCAATGTGGATGACCTGGATTCCATCCGCGAATTCGCCGTGGCCTACCTGCGCCGCGAGCAGGACCTGGACTTGCAAGCCTTCCAGGTCAAGTTCGACAACTTCTACCTGGAATCCAGCCTGTACACCAGCGGCCGGGTCGATGCCACGGTCAAGCTGCTGCAGGATGCCGGCAAGACCTACGAGCAAGACGGCGCACTGTGGCTGCAGTCCACCGACTACGGTGACGACAAGAACCGCGTGATGCGCAAGACCGATGGCGGCTACACCTACTTTGTGCCGGATGTGGCCTACCACATCGCCAAATGGGAGCGCGGCTTCACCAAGGTGGTGAATATCCAGGGCACAGACCACCACGGCACCATTGCCCGCGTGCGCGCCGGCCTGCAGGCGGCCAATGTCGGTATCCCGCAGGGCTACCCCGACTACGTGCTGCACACCATGGTGCGGGTGGTGCGCGGTGGCGAAGAGGTGAAAATTTCCAAGCGCGCCGGCAGCTATGTGACGCTGCGCGACGTGATCGACTGGACCAGCAAGGACGCTGTGCGCTTCTTCCTGCTGAGCCGCAAGCCGGATACCGAATACACCTTCGACATCGACCTGGCACGTTCGCAGAATAACGATAACCCGGTGTACTACGTGCAATACGCCCATGCGCGGATTTGCAAAATGTTACGTGACTGGGGCGGCGACGTCGCGGCGCTGCAGAGCGTGGACCTGTCCAGCCTGCTGGTGCCGCAGGCCCAGACCCTGATGCTGCAACTGGCCAAGTACCCGGAGATGCTGAGCAGCGCCACCGAGACCTTTGCACCGCACGACGTGACCTTTTATTTGCGCGAGCTGGCGGCTAATCTGCACAGCTACTACGACGCCGAGCGGGTGCTGGTAGACGACGAGCCGCTCAAGCTGGCCCGCCTGGCGCTGGTCGCGGCCTGCGCCCAGGTATTGCACAATGGCCTGGCAGTACTGGGCGTGAGTGCGCCGGAAAAAATGTAATTGACAGCAAGCATGAAAAAACAAAAGCAAAGCGGCGGCACCATCATCGGCTTCATCGTCGGTGTGGTGGTCGGTCTGGGTTCGGCTCTGGCGGTGGCGGTCTACGTCACCAAGGTGCCGGTGCCGTTCATGAACGGCAAGACCCAGAACAGCAGTGCCGACCACGATGCGGCCGAAAACCAGAAGAACAAGGACTGGGACCCGAACACGCCCTTGCATGGCAAGAACCCGGTGCGCCCGGTGGCGCCCGTCGTGGCCTCGCCCGAAGTCGCCCCCGAGCCGCCAGCTACCGCCACGCCCGTGCTGGTGCCGTCGGCACCGGTCGTGGCGGCGTCCAAGCCGGCCAAGGCCGATGCCAAGCCGACTGCTGCCGCATCCGCCAGCGCCGACCCGCTGGGCGATCTGGCCAAGGCCAAAGCGAAGGCGGCGACTACGGCCACCGCGGCAGCTGCTCCGGCCGCCCCGGCGCTGGGCCCGACGGCCGAGCCTTTTGAGTATTTTGTGCAGGCCGGCGCCTTCCGCACCCCGGAAGACGCCGAAGCCCAGCGCGCCAAGCTGGCCATGATGGGCATGGAAGCCAAGGTCAGCGAACGCGAGCAGTCCGGCCGCACCGTGTTCCGGGTCCGCATGGGCCCGTATGCCAAGCGCGACGACGCCGAGCGTGCCAAAGACAAATTGGAAAACGCCGGTGGCGAAACCACGCTGGTGCGCGTGCAGCGCTGAACGCCTCAGAACCCCGCACCGGGCGCGCTGAACTTTTCGGCTGCCGACCGGTCCGACCCCCACAAGGAGTGATTGCATATGAAACGTCGTGAGTTTTCGCTGACCTCAGCCGGTGTGCTGGCGGGCTCGGTAGTGGCCTTATCGCCCGTGGGCACGGCCCAGGCCCAGGGCAAGCCGCCTGAAGCCGGCAAAGACTATCTGGTGCTGGAGAAGAAAGTGCCGGTCGAGGCGCCTGCGGGCAAGGTCGAGGTGATCGAGTTCTTTTGGTACGCCTGCCCCCATTGCTTTGCGTTTGAGCCGGCTTTGACCGCCTGGCTCAAGCAATTGCCCAAGGACGTTGCGTTCAAGCGCGTGCCGGTGGTGTTCCAGGACAGCTTCGTGCCGCCGCAAAAGCTGTACTACACGCTGGAAGCCATGGGCCAGCTGGAGGCCATGCACTCCAAGGTGTTCAACGCCATCCACGTAGAGCGCCAAAAGCTCGACAAAGACGCGCTGGTGATCGAATGGGCTGCCAAGCAAGGCCTGGACAAAGCCAAGTTCAGTGAAACCTATAACTCGTTCTCGGTGGCTACCAAGGTGCGCAAGGCGGCCCAGCTGCAAGAGGCTTACCAAGTGGCTGGCGTGCCCGCCATGGGCGTAGCCGGCCAGTTCTATACCGACGGCACCCAGGCCCAGTCGATGGAGCGTGGTCTGACAGTGGTGGACTACCTGGTCGCCCAGCAGCGCAAGATCAAGTCCTGAAGCGCCCATGGCGTCTTGTGGCGCATAGGCCCCATAAATCTCATGGGGGCCGAATCTTCAAAAGCCCGCGAATGCGGGCTTTTTCGATTTGCGGGGCCGGATCGGCCGTTACAATGGATTGCAAGATTCGTGCCTCTATGAAAAAAGCCTACCTCTCCACTCTCCAATACCTCCTTCTGGCCCTATGCGCCCTCACGGGTGGGTGGGCCGCGGCTGAAAAAGCCGACCGTCTCAAGCCCATGAATGTCGAATCCGACGCCATGCGCTACGACGACTTGAAGCAAACCAATGTGTTTACCGGCCGCGTGGTGATGACCAAGGGCACCATCATCATCCGCGGCGCCCGCGTCGATGTGCGCCAGGATTCCGAGGGCAACCAGTTCGGCGTGGTGACCGCCGAGCCCGGCAAGCTGGCCTATTTCAAGCAAAAGCGCGATGGCTTGGACGAATACATCGAAGGCGAAGGCGAAACCATCGAATACAGCAGCAAGCTAGACAACGTGCGCTTCATCAAGCGCGCGGTAATGCGCCGCCTGGTGGGCAGCAAGGTCAACGACGAGATCACCGGCGGGCTGATCGTCTACGACAACACCACGGACGTGTTTACCGTGGACAACAACCTGGGCGGCCAGAACACGCAGAACGGCCGGGTCCGTGCGATGCTGACGCCCAAAGCCGCGGCCTCCGCCCCGGCGGGCACGGCTAGCTCCGGCGGCGGGCCGGTATTGCGCCCCAGCACCACGCTGGAGGGGGGGCAGAAGTGACGGCGGCAGTGGAAGTCGCCGACAGCCGTCTGGAAGCCCGCCACCTGCAAAAGGCCTATGGCAGCCGCAAGGTGGTGAAAGACGTGACCCTGGCGGTACGCAAAGGCGAGGTCGTCGGCCTGCTGGGCCCGAACGGCGCTGGCAAAACTACCTCGTTCTACATGATCGTGGGCCTGGTGCGGGCCGATGGCGGGCACATCTCCATCGACGGCCAGTCGGTCGAGCACATGCCTATCCACCGCCGCTCGCGCCTGGGTTTGAGCTATCTGCCGCAAGAAGCCTCGATTTTCCGCAAGCTCACGGTAGCCGAAAACGTGCGCGCTGTGCTCGAGCTGCAGCAGGATGAAGCGGGCAAATCGCTGTCCAAGGCCGCGATTGAAGAGCGTTTGACGGCCTTGCTGCAGGACCTGCGGGTCGAGCATCTGCGCGAATCCAGCGCCATGGCGCTGTCCGGGGGCGAGCGCCGCCGGGTCGAAATCGCCCGTGCGCTGGCAACCCAGCCGCGTTTCATCCTGCTGGACGAGCCGTTTGCCGGTATCGACCCGATTGCCGTGATCGAAATCCAGCGCATCATCAGCTTCCTCAAGTCGCGCGGCATCGGCGTGCTGATTACCGACCACAACGTGCGCGAAACCCTGGGTATTTGCGACCACGCCTACATCATCAGCGACGGCAATGTGCTGGCCCAGGGCACGCCCGCCGAGATCGTGGACAACGCCGATGTGCGCCGCGTCTATCTGGGCGAGCATTTCAAGATGTGATGGCGCCATGAAACAAGGCCTTTCCCTCCGCGTTTCCCAGCACCTGGCGCTGACGCCCCAGCTGCAGCAGTCGATCCGTCTGCTGCAGCTGTCCACGCTTGAGCTGAGCCAGGAAGTCGACCAGATGCTGGACGAGAACCCGTTTCTCGAACGCAACCTGGACGAAGCGCCGCGCGAGGAGTTTGGCTTGGCGCAGTCGGATACGCCCGTCAGCGCCGGCGACCGGGAAACCGAGTCTGCTACCAATTCCGTAGCTGAATACGCAGGTGAGAGCAGCGCAGAAGCCTCAAATGACTCTGAATCTCCGCTGACCGGCGGCGACGACACCAGCTGGGACGGCGACGGCACCTCCGAGGTCAAACCCGACGACAGCGAATGGGGCGGTGACGCCCCCGCGCGGCAGAACAACCTGGGCGAAGACGGCGAGGTGGACGCCACCGAGCTGGCGCGCAGCCAGGAGTCGCTGACCAGCTTCCTGCACCGCCAGGCCCTGGCCCTGCGCCTGGGCGAGGTTGACCAGGCGGCGCTGCGCTTTTTGATCGAATCGCTGAACGACGACGGCTACCTGGAAGACGATCTGCCCACCCTGGCCCAGGGCCTGGCGGGCGACGACCCGGAGGCTGTTGACGAGCTGGTGCACCGTTTCACCGTGGCGCTGCGCCTGCTGCAAAGCCTGGAGCCGGCCGGCGTCGGCGCCACCCATCTGGGCGAATGCCTGGTGCTGCAGCTCAAGGCGCTGCAATCCACTATGGGCGACGACCCGGCGCGCAAAACCGCGCTGCGCATCTGCCGCCAACCGATGGACTTGCTGGCCCGCCGCGACGTGAAGCGCTTGTCGCAGCTCTGCCACGCGACCGAGGCCGACATCAAGTTGGCCATGGGCTTGATCGCCCGGCTCGAGCCTAAGCCCGGCCGTCGCTTCGTCGACGTGGAGCGGAACATCGTGGTGCCTGACGTCATCGTCGCCAAGGTCGGCCGCGGCGCCAATGCCAAGTTCCGTGTGCTGCTGAACCCCGAGGTGATGCCGCGCTTGCGCGTGCACGACATCTACGCCAATGCGCTGCGCCAGCACAAGGGCGGCGGCAAGGATGCGTCGAACAACGCGGCGCTGCAGCAGCGCCTGCAGGAAGCGCGCTGGTTCATCAAGAACATCCAGCAGCGCTTTGACACGATTTTGCGGGTCAGCAACGCCATCGTCGAGCGGCAGAAGAACTTCTTCAGCCACGGCGCGCTGGCCATGCGCCCGTTGGTGCTGCGCGAGATTGCCGACGAGCTGGGCCTGCACGAATCGACCATCAGCCGCGTCACCACCGCCAAGTACATGGCCACGCCCTATGGCACGTTTGAGCTCAAGTACTTTTTCGGCTCGTCCCTGGGTACCGAAACCGGCGGCAATGCGTCGAGCACCGCGGTGCGCGCGCTGATCAAGCAGTTTGTCGCCTCCGAAGATTTGAAGAAGCCGTTGAGCGACAGCCAGTTGTCCGAAATGCTGAAAGAGCAGGGCATTGAATGCGCGCGCCGCACCGTGGCCAAGTACCGCGAAGCGCTCAGAATCGCCCCGACGAATCTGCGCAAAGCTCTGTAAGGGGCTGCCGCGGGCCTGTCTGGGACGCGGTGACACTAGGAAACGATTGATATGAACCAACTCCAATTATTTTTACCCTGCGCCGCCGGCGTGGAAGAGCTGCTGGCCGAAGAGGTCCATGAGATCACCGGCCTGCAGGGCGAAGACCTGCGCTCGCACCGCGGCGGCGTGCTGGTGCGCTCGTCGTGGCGCGATGCGATGCGCCTCAATTTGCACAGCCGGCTCGCGCAGCGGGTGCTGATTGAGCTGTCGAACACGCCTTACCGCAACGAGCAGGATTTGTACGAGGCGGCCAGCAATATCGCCTGGGAGATCTGGTTCACGCCCAAGCAAAGCTTCAAGATCGAAGTCACGGCCCAGCACAGCCCGCTGACGTCGCTGAACTTTGCCGCGCTCAAGGTCAAGGACGCCGTGGCCGACCGCTTCCGCTTCAAGACCGGCGTGCGCCCCGACGTCAACACCCAGTGGCCTGATGTGCGCATCTACCTGCACCTGACTACCGAACGCGCCACGGTCTACATCGACACCTCGGGCGACGCGCTGTTCAAGCGCGGCTGGCGTGAAGACAAGGGCGACGCGCCGCTGAAGGAAACCCTGGCCGCCGCGATGATCGCCGCCAGCGGCTGGGACGGCACGACACCGCTGTACGACCCCTGCTGCGGCAGTGGCACCATCGCCATCGAGGCCGCGCAGATCGCCTGCAACATCGCCCCGGGCTCCTTGCGCCGCTTTGGCTTCGAGAAGCTGCTGCCATTTCAGCCCCACGTGTGGAGCGCCATCCAGGAGCAGGCCCACGCTGCCGAGCATGAGCCGCAGACGCAGATATTCGGCAGTGATGTGGCTTTCCGGATGGTCGATTTCTCCACCCGCAATGCCGAGCGCGCAGGCGTGGCCGGCGTGGTCGAGTTCCGCGGCGGCGATGCCTTGCAACGTATGCCGCCCGCCGAATCCGGTGTGATGCTGCTGAACCCGCCGTATGGCGAGCGGATCGAAGTCGCCGGTGTGGCGGGCCGCCGCGAAGCCGCGCAGACCGAAGACGGCAGCGGCGATTTCTTCCCGCAGCTGGCCACCCACTGGAAGCGCAACTACGCCGGTTGGACCGCCTGGATGCTGACGCCCGACCTCAAGCTGCCGGGCAAGATGCGCCTGAAGGAATCGCGCCGCGTGCCGATGTGGAACGGCCCGATCGAATGCCGGCTGTTCAAATTCGACATGGTGGCCGGGTCTGCACGCCGCACGACCGATGCCGCCAAATAAGCCGCTGGAGTTGGGCCCGGGCCCGCACGCGGTGGTGCTGGACACCAACATCGTGCTGGACATGTTCATCTTCGACGACCAGGCCTCCAAGCCGCTGCAGCCCGCGCTGGTGGCCGGCCAATTGCGCTGGCTGGCGACCCAGCACATGCGCAACGAACTGGAGCGGGTGCTCGACTACACCCATCTCATTCCCCGCCTGGCGTTCTACCAAACCAGCAAGGCCGACGTGCTGGCCCAGTTCGACCGCTTTGCCAACCTAGTCGAAGTGGCGCCCCGCATCAGCGCCATCTGCAAAGACCCCGATGACCAGTGCTTCATCGACCTAGCGGTGGCCCACAAGGCCGTGCTGCTGAGCAAGGACAAGGCCGTGCTTTCCATGAAAAAACGGCTGTTAGCGCAGGGTGTATCTGCGCAAGCCGCTATTCAATTTGTAGCGTAAAGCTTTCCGCACTGGCGCGCGGCCAGTAGAACTTGTAGACATTCGGCAGGCTGCTGATGTCGCGGTCCAGCAGGGCGTCTATGGCCAGCGGTGGCAGGATGGTGACCAGCAGCTTGACCCCGGTTTCATTCACCCGGCGCACGATGTGGTGGGCGGTGATCTCACCCGGATGGCGCAGGCCCGCGGCCTGGACCATTTCCTTCAGCGCTTTCAGCGTGTTCTGGTGGAACTGCAGCACCCGCTCGGCCTTGTCGGGCACGATCAGCGCTTGCTGGCGTACCGGGTCCTGGGTGGTCACGCCGGTGGGGCAGTGGCCGGTGTGGCAGGACTGGGCCTGCAGGCAGCCCAGCGCAAACATGAAGCCGCGTGCCGAATTGCACCAGTCGGCGCCCAGCGCCATCATGCGGGCGATGTCGAAGGCGCTGACCACCTTGCCCGCGCAGCCCAGTTTGATGCGGCTGCGCAAACCGACACCGCGCAAGGTGTTGTGCACCAGCTGCAGGCCTTCCTGCAGTGGTGCGCCCACGTGGTCGGTGAACTCCAGCGGCGCGGCGCCGGTGCCGCCCTCGGCACCGTCCACCACGATGAAGTCCGGCGTGATGCCGGTGCTCTGCATGGCCTTGACCATGGCAAACCATTCCCAGGGGTGGCCGATGCACAGCTTGAAGCCCGTGGGCTTGCCGCCCGACAGCTCGCGCAGCCGGGCGATGAACTGCATCATCTCCACCGGTGTCGAGAACGCGCTGTGCGACGAGGGCGACACGCAGTCCACGCCTTCGGGCACGCCGCGGGCCTCGGCAATCTCGGCGCTGACCTTGGGGCCGGGTAGCACGCCGCCGTGGCCGGGCTTGGCGCCTTGGCTGAGCTTGAGCTCGATCATCTTGACCTGCGGGTTGCTGGCGTTGACCGCAAAGCGCTCGGCGTTGAAGCTGCCGTCGTCGTTGCGGCAGCCGAAGTAGCCCGAGCCTATTTCCCATACCAGGTCGCCGCCGTGCACCTTGTGGTGTACCGAGATTGAGCCCTCGCCGGTGTCGTGCGCGAAGTGGCCGCGCTGCGCGCCCTGGTTCAGCGCCAGGATGGCGTTCGCAGACAGCGCGCCAAAGCTCATGGCTGAGATGCTGAAGATGCTGGCGTCGTAAGGCTGGGTGCAGCTGGAGCTGGTGGCAGGCAGCCCAGTCTGGCTGTCCAGACCGATGGTGATGCGGAAGTCGTGGGTGGCGACCTCGGTGGGCGCGACCGAATGGTTGATCCACTCGTAGCCTTCGGCCAGCACGTCCAGCTGGGTGCCGAACGGCCGCTTGTCGATATCGCCCTTGGCGCGCTGGTAGACCAGGGCCCGCTGGGCACGCGAAAAGGGGTTGGCTTCGTTGTCGGCCTCGATGAAATACTGGCGGATCTCCGGACGCACATATTCCAGCATGTAGCGCATGTGGCCGATGACGGGATAGTTGCGCAGCACCGATTTTTTGGTTTGCTGCAGGTCGTAGATGCCCAGGCCGACCAGGCACAGAAACACCAGGCCGGCCAGGGCGCCGGTGTGGAAGGCAACGACGCTGAACAGACTCAGCAGCAAGCCCATCACGCACAGGCCCATGGCGGTGTAGCGCACCGGGTAAATCGAATTCAGATAGTTCAACATCGGGGGATTCTCCTGGCCGCGATGCTACTGGCTAAACTTGGGGTTTGCTATCCGAGATCACCATGACTTCCACCCCCAATTCCGCCCCTCTGCAGCCCGAAGACTTTGACGCGCTGGACCTGATCCTGGAGGATTTGCGCACCCGGTACGACGAAACACCGCAGTGGGAATTCTGTGAAGGTTTCATGGCGGCGTTGGTCTGCGGCCGCAAGGTGATTGCGCCCAGCGAGTATTTCTCGGTGCTGCTGGATATTGGCGACGAGGGCGAGGGCAGCTTTGCCGATGAGGCCCAGAAAGAAGCCTTCATGGCGCTGTGGACCCGGCGCTGGAACGAGGTGGCCACCGCGTTGGACGAGAAGGACGTGAAGAACCTGTCGGACGAAAAAGCCTACACCCCCGAGGTGCTGGATGTGCGCGCCATGATGCTGTCGCTGACCCCTGAAGAACGCGCCGAAGCCATGGTGGACGACGAGGACGGCCCGCTGCCCTCGTTCGGCCAGGTCTGGGCGCTGGGCTTCATGTTCGCGGTGGAGGCCTGGCCCGAAGAGTGGGAAGCCCCAGCTAAGGACAAGGAGGCCGTGCAGTGGTTGGACGGCGCGCTCAGCGCCATCGTGGCCCTGACCGAAGACGATACCGGACCGGCCGAGATTTCTGCCTTTGGCCCCGACGAAGAGGGCGGCGAAGAGCCGCCACCTAGCATGTCCAACGCCCGTATGGAGGCTTTCGGCGAAGCCATGTGGGCGGTGTACGACCTGCGTGAACTCTGGCGCTCGCTAGGTCCGCGGGTCGAGACGGTGCGCGTCGAAGCCACCCCGGGCCGCAACGATCCCTGTCCTTGTGGCAGCGGCAAGAAATACAAGAAGTGCCACGGCATGACCTGATCGCCATGGCTTGAGGTCGTGATCCTTTAGCGGTTTTACAGGCTCACTGTTTCGCCAGAAACTTCTGCAGATTGGCGGCCGCCTGCTTGCGCACCTTGGCGCGCAGAAACGGCGTCCAGCCCAGCAGCAGGCCGGGCGTGCCCAGCGCCTGACGCGACCAGGCCCAGAAATCGAATGCATCGCGGTGCTCGCTGATCAGGCCGGCGGCATTGAAGCGGAACCGCCCGTCGATCCGGTTGTGTACCAGCCGGCCAGTGGCGCTGAAGCGGTAGTGCGCTTCCCAGTGGGCCTGGCCGGTGTTGGCATCGGCCTGCAGGCCATTGAATTCCAGCTTCCAGGCGTCGCGTCCCTTGGCCTGGGTGGCCGTGCACAGCATGCGCCACATGCCGCCGACTTGCTGCTGGCCGCTCAGCGTGAACACCGGGTCTGTAAATTGCACATCGCTGGCATAGCAGGCGGCCATGGTGTCGGCATCGAGCCGGGCAAAAGCGGTGTAGAAGCGTTCAAGCGTGGCCTGGTTGGGGTGCATGTAAACCTTTTTGTGTTACATAATGTTGCGTTATGCGGCGATTTTGTGGGGTGCGGGCGCTTCTTGTTATCGAGTCGCGCAGCCACCACAAAGAATGCATTTTGACGGCCTGGCTGGTCTTTGGTGGCGCACAACGGTGACAGAATGGCCGGGCTTGAATGTTGTGAACCTTCGTCGCTGCGTGCGGCGGGCCAGTCCGACAGATCCAACGCCCGCCTTGACTGGGATAGGCGGGCCGCGGAATGCCCCGGAGCATGGCGGTTTTTTCACCTTAACCGACAGCCTGTTGAACCCTGCAGGCCCACCTCTTGTGAGTGCCCCATTCCCGTGCAGTCTTTAAGCTCCATCCATCCGGTGATCACGTTCCGCAACATCCACGGTGAAGCGATGCGCGGCACCCTCACAAGCTACCAGAAACGCGCTCTGGTGATGGAGGTCTATAGCCCCAATGCGATTGTGCAGATCAGCGAAGTGGTGCATGACCTCACGGTACGCGCTGGCGACAAGAGCATTTACAAGGGCAAGGCGGTGGTGGTCAGCCTGGTCAACACCGGGCTGATGACCGTGGTGTCGGTTACCTTGACCGACGATTGGAACGAAGTCCTCGGTATCCAGTCCGATCCGGCATCCTTCGCGCAGCAGGCTGCGGCCTTCGTTGAAGACTGGACTTCACGTTTCACCATCGCGCAGGACTACCAGGTCGCCGTCAGTGAACTGCGTGCCTACCTGGCCGACGTATCGCGCTGGGTCGATCAGGCCGATCTGGTGGCAACCTTGCCGCGCGAAGCCTCAGGGCGTTTGCGGGAGGACGTGTTTATGGGCATCGCGCAACCACTGATTCTGAAGGCCCGCGATTACTTTGATCGGTTTGAAGCCGTAGCCAGCGCCATTGAGCCCGAACTGAAAACTGCGCACCGCGTGTTCGCACAAGCCGCCATTCATCCGCTGATCTTGCGGGCACCGTTTGTCTACCGCACCTTCGCCAAACCTATGGGTTATGCGGGCGACTACGAGATGGTTAACCAAATGCTCACCGATCCACGGGAGGGCGGCAGTACCTACTTCCAGATCGTCAACACCCTGTTCCTGCAGGCGGCCGTGGCCCGCGCCCACCGTAATCGCATCGACATCCTGGACGGTTATCTCGCGCGCCTTCCAGTGGGATCAGACGAAGCTGCCGAACCGATCCATATCCTGAACGTAGGCTGCGGGCCAGCGATTGAAGTGCAGCGACTGATAGCGAACCATCCGACGCCCGAACGCCTGCACTTCACGCTGATGGACTTTAGCGAAGAAACCCTGGCCTACACCCAGGCCCGCATTGACGAAGCCTGCGCCAGGCGCGGCGTGCGCATTACGGTGGAATGGGTCAATGAATCGGTGCACAACCTGCTGAAGCGGGCCTCGGGTTCCGCGTCGCGGAAGTTGAACGAGCAGATGTTCGACTTTGTCTACTGCGCCGGCCTGTTCGACTATTTGTCTGAAAAAGTATGCCAGCGGCTACTCAAGTATTTTGCGGCCCGCACCAAATCCGATGGCACCATTCTGGTGACCAACGTGCATTCGAGCAATCCCGAGAAAAACACCATGGAGCATTTGCTCGAGTGGCATTTGATTTACCGTGACGAAGAAGAAATGCGTCACCTCGCCCCCACCACATGCGAGGTGCGCAGCATCTATACCGACGACACCGGCGTCAACGTTTTTCTGGAATTGCAGAACACGGCGCTGTCCTTGGACACGATGGCTTGACGCCGCGACGATGCAGCCGCAGATTCACCTCGGATACCAGGCAGAGTTGGCGAATTTTCGCCTGGCATACAGCCGCGTCGGCTGCGCGTTGGCAATTGTGCTGGTGCTCGGAGGTGTGGCGCTGGACCACGCGTTTTACCCGGACCAGGTCTGGGCGCTGGGCTTGGCCCGGCTGTGGACAAGCGGGGTCCTGGTGTTGCTGCTCGGTGCGCTGTACACCCCTCGGCTGGCCAGCACCTATGTGCGTGTTATCACTCTGCTCTGGCTGGCCCTGCCCCAGATCATGATCGCCTGGATGATCTACCGTACACAAGGCGCAGCGTCTCCCTATGTATTCGGTCTGAGCTTGGCACTGTATGCAGCCGGCATCATCATGCCGATCAGTTTTCTGCAGGGGATTTCGCTGGGCGTTTTCACTTTCGTGGCCTATATTTTGGCCTGCTTGGGGTTTGCAGCGGGTGCGCCGGACAATGCGTCGGTGCTGGCAGGCAATACGCTGTTTTTGGTGTTCTCCGCCACCATCTCCGCCGGTTGCACCTGGTTTAACGAAAAAGCTCGGCTGCAGCTGTTCCAGCTACAGCATGAAGTGTCTGAAAAAAACACCGCCCTGCAACAAACCAACAAAGCCCTGGCCGAGATCAAGGGCCACATGATGCAGCAAGAAAAAATGGCCGCCCTCGGCACTTTGGCCGCGGGCCTGCTGCACGAAGTAAACAATCCGGTGAACTACAGCCTGATGGCCCTGAACATGTCGATGATGGACCCCTTGGTGGCCAATAGCCCCGAGCTCAAGGAAAGCCTGGGCGACGCCAAGGAGGGCATGCAGCGCGTGCAAAGCATCGTCTCCGACCTCAAGACCTTCGCCTACCAAAAGCCTGGCGACGAAACCAATACTCGCATCTTCTTGTTCGAGAAAGCCCTGCAGTCGGCCTTGCGCCTGACCGGCTTCGAGCTCAAGGGGATTGCGGTGACCGTCGAATTGCCGATGGACACCCATGTGCGCGGCGACGAACCGGCGCTCATCGGCGTGCTGATCAATCTGCTGGGCAATGCGGCGCTGGCCTTGCACAAGGCCGCGCGCACCGGGCCGCGCATCGATGTGCGCGCGGTGCGCACGGGCGAGCGGCTGGAGGTCACGGTGCGTGACAACGGCACAGGCATCCAGCCCGACCACCTGGCGCGGGTGTTCGAGCCCTTCTTCACCACCCGCGACGTCGGCAAAGGCCTGGGCCTGGGCCTGAGCGTCAGCTACGCCATCGTGCAGCGCCACGGCGGGGCGCTGCGGGTGAACAGTGAGCCCGGCGTCTGGACGGAGTTTGCTTTTGACCTGGGCCTGGCGAATCAAAATGTCTGAACTGCTGCTGCCCCCACCGATCGCCGCCACGGCCTGCACCATCCTGTATGTGGACGACGAGCCGCAGTCCTGCAAATGGTTTGCGCGCAGCCTGGCTGACGAGTTCACTATCCTCACCGCCACCAGCGTGGATGCGGCGCTGGCCCTGTTGCGGGCCCACGCGTCCGAGGTGGCGGTACTGGTTACCGACTACCGCATGCCCGAGCGCAACGGGCTGGACTTGCTGGACGTGGCACTGCGCGAGCACCGCCATCTGGTGCGCCTGCTGGCCACCGGCTATGCCGAGAAAGCGGTGGCCATCGCCGCCGTGAACGTGGCCCAGGTGTTCCGCATCCTGGAGAAGCCGCTCGATGCCGAGGCCACCCGCCAGGCCTTGCGCGATGCACTGGCCTTGCACCGCCAGCAAGCGCTGCAGCGCCTGGTGCATGAAAACCGTGTCACCGCCATGCACGACACCCTGGGCTTTCTGGCGCACGAGCTGGCTACCCCGCTGAGCACGGTGCGCGGCTATATGGACGCGCTGCAGGCCCGGCATATTGCTCCCGAGAGCGGCGTGGCCCGGTTTTCCGAAAGCGGCGCGGGCGAGGTGCTGGCCGCGCTGGCCGCCAGCGAGCGCCAGGCCGCCTACTGCCAGTCGCTGGTGTCGCGCTTTGTGCAGTCGGCGCGCGATGCTGATCCGGGCGGTGTCGCCAGCCAGGTGGCGGCCAGCAGCTTGCTCAAGTCCTTGCTTGACGGCTACCCGTTTGCGGGCGACCAGCGCGCCTGGGTCCACACCCAGCTGGATGCCGACTTTGTGCTGCCCGGCAAGCGCGATCTACTGTACCTGGTGCTGTGCACGCTGACCAAGAACGCCTTGCAAGCCCTGCAGGGCCGGCCCGATCCGCAGCTGCAGATCTGGCTGGGCCACGACCCGGCCAGCCAGCGCGACTGCATCCGTGTCAGCGACAACGGCCCCGGCATCGCCCCAGAACTGCTGGCCCGGTTGAGCCTGGAGCCAACCACCACCCGGGCTACCAGCGGCGGCCACGGCATGGGCCTGGTGCTGTGCCGGCGCGTGCTGCAATCGCTGGGCGCCAGCATGGTGCTGGCCTCGCCGCCGGGCCAGGGCACCTGCGTGAGCCTGTATTTCAAACCCTTTCCTGCGCGACTTGCACCGCATCCGGATGCTGCGTAAGTTCTTCTCCTTCCACAAACATGGCAAGATGACCCTATGAGACCTGACAAAATTCTGTACGTCGATGACGAACCCATGGCGCTCAAGTACTTTGAGCGCTTGATCAGCCCGATGGCGCCGGTGCTTACCGCGTTGTCGGTGGAAGAGGGCAAGGCGGTGCTGCAAGCCCGCGGCGGCGAGATCGCGGTACTGATCTCCGACCAGCGCATGCCCGGTGCCATGGGCAACGAGTTGCTGCGCTATGCGCGCGACCACCACCCGAGCATGGTGCGCATGCTGACCACCGCGTACTCGGAACTGGGTGAGGCTATCGAGGCCATCAACACCGGCGAAATCTACCGCTACGTCACCAAACCCTGGGACCTGGAGTTGCTGCGCGCCGACATGCGCAACGCGCTGGAGCTGTCCGAAACCCGCTGCGAGCGCGACAACCTGCTGCGCGAAAAAATGGCCGTACAGCGCCAGCAACTGCTGGCCAGCCGCATCTCGCAGCTGGCCGTGGTCTGCGCGGGCTTCATGCACGCCGACTACGC
The DNA here is from genome assembly GCF_900104385.1 of Rhodoferax sp. OV413. Lineage (GTDB taxonomy): Bacteria > Pseudomonadota > Gammaproteobacteria > Burkholderiales > Burkholderiaceae_C > Rhodoferax_B. Next base: position 623,907 of record NZ_FNJA01000002.1, read on the forward strand.
GCGCGGCCTGCAGGTGTTTTTGCAGGCAGCCGAGCGCAGCGGCTGCGCGCTGCCGCCTATCGATTGGCGCAGCATGGACCACGCCGAGCTGATGCAGTACGAGGCCCAGCGCAGCGTCGCCATCGGCCAGGCCATGGCCGGCTGGCAGCATGTGTTTGCGGCTGTAGCCACCCCGGCCGCTGCCTTGCAGGCACTGGCCGATGCCTTGCCCGGCCAGGTCGAATTGGCCGGCGATAGCGCCACCATCAGCAACCGCCAGCCGCTGACCTGGCTGCTGGATGCGGCTTCGCACGAGCCGCCGTCGCCCGCACTGGTCGCCTGGCTGGCTTGGCTGATGTGGTGGGGCGGCAGCGCCCAGCTGCAGAGCAGCGAGCAGGGCCTGGTGGTCCGCTTGGGCGACACAGCATCGGCGGCGCCGGCCGACTGGATGGCGACCGCGATCGAGCGGATCAGCCTGGCGGCGTCCGAGGCGGCTTAATCAGTTCGACCAGCCGCTGCAGCGCGTACTCCACCGTGGCGGCACGCACCGCGGCCCGGTCGCCGGCGAACTGCCGGCATTCGCTGTAGATTGCGGTCTGTTCGGGGCCGGGCAGCGCAAAGCCCAGCCATACCAGACCTACCGGTTTTTCGGCACTGCCGCCGCCCGGGCCGGCCACGCCGGTGACGGCAATTGCCACCTGGGCTTGCGAGTGTGCGAGCGCCCCGGCAGCCATGGCGCGCACCACCGGCTCACTGACCGCGCCGTGCGCCGCGATCAAGGCCGCGTCCACCCCCAGCATCTGGGTTTTGGCGTGGTTGGAATAGGTCACAAAGCCGCGTTCAAACCAGTTGCTGGAGCCGGCCAGGTCAGTGCAGGCGGCTGCAATCATGCCACCAGTGCAGCTCTCGGCGGTCGCCAAGAACCAGTGGTTTTTCAGCATCAAATCGGCTATTGGCGCAGGTAGTGATTGCATGGCTAGCTATGAAAAAGATAGTTTTAGAGGAAGCGCCAGAGCGCAATCACCAGCAGTGTGCAGAACGCCGCCACCAGGTCGTCAAAAATAATCCCCCAGCCGCCACGGGCGTTCAAACCCTTGAACACCTTGTCGGCCCAGCCCACCGGTCCTGGCTTGGCCGCATCGAAATACCGGAACAGCCCAAACGCCACCAGCTGGCCGACAAAGCCGGTCGGCATTACCAGCCACAGCACCAGCCAGAAGGCGATGATTTCGTCCCAGACGATGGCGCCGGGGTCGGCCACATTCATGTGCCGCGCGCACACCGTGCAGGCCCACCAGCCGACCAGCAGCGAGCCTAGCAGCAGCCAGCCCATCTGCGCCTGCGTCAGTTGCGGCTGCAGTACCAGAAACGCCAGCCAGGCCCACAGCGTGCCGGCCGTACCCGGCGCCACCGGGCTTAGGCCCGAGCCAAAGCCCAGCGCGATGAAGTGCGCCGGGTGGGAGAGTAAAAACCGGGCGCTGGGGCGCCGCATAGGGGGCTGGGGCGAAGGCAAATCCATAGCCGACGATTATGGTGGAGGCCACTGATAATCTGCACATGACCCCACTGCATATCTCCTCCCAGTTCGACGCCGGCGCCATCGATGTCATCAGTCTGGCCGACCCGCAAGACATCCAGCTGCAGATCCGCCCCGACAACGCCAGCCCCTTCGCCCAGTGGTTCTACTTCTGCCTGCAGGGCGCGGCCGGCGTGCCGGTGGTGCTGCGGTTTTTGAACGCCGGCCAGAGCGCCTACCCGCCCGGCTGGGACGGCTACCGCATCGTGGCCAGCGTGGACCGCCAGCATTGGTTCCGCCTTGACGCCAGCTACGACGGCCAGGTGATGACGGTGCACACCACGCCCACGGCGAACCGCCTGTACTTCGCCTATTTCGAGCCTTATTCGCACGAGCGCCATCTGGACCTGCTGGCCGAGGCCACGGCCTCGGAACTGGTGGCGGTAGAGCACCTGGGCGCCACGCTGGACGGCCGCGACATGACGCTGCTGCGCATCACCGACCCGCTGGTGGATACGGCGAAGAAGAAAGTCTGGCTGATTGCCCGCCAGCACCCGGGCGAAACCATGGCCGAGTGGTTCGCCGAAGGTTTCGTGCAGCGCCTGCTGGACCGCGCTGACCCGTTGAGCCGGGTGTTGCTGCAGCAGTGCGAGTTCTACGTGGTGCCGAACATGAACCCCGACGGCGCGGTGCGGGGCAATCTGCGCACCAATGCCGGCGGCGCGAACCTGAACCGTGAATGGCTGGCACCCAGCCTGGAAAAATCGCCAGAGGTGTTCCATGTGCGCGCCAAGATGCAGGCCGTGGGCGTGGACCTGTTCCTGGACGCGCATGGCGACGAGAACCTGCCCTACAACTTCGTCGTCGGTACCGAGGCCAACCCCGGCTTCAGCCCGCGCATCGAGGGCTTGCAAAACACGTTCAAAGCCGCCTGGCTGGCCGCCAGCCCTGACTTCCAGACGGAAGTAGGTTACCCGCGCGCCGCCCCCGGCCAGGCGAACCTGAGCCTGGCGACCAACTGGGTGGGGCAGCACTTCGACTGCCTGGCGTTCACCATTGAAATGCCGTTCAAGGACAACGCCAACCTGCCGGATGCCGATGCAGGCTGGAATGGCGAGCGCTCAAGGAAACTGGGGGCCAGCGTACTGGCTGCGGTACGGGCCGCGGTTTTTGCATAAAAACGGCCTCTAGCGCAGTATTGGTCTGCGCTGGCAGCTATTTAAAATATAGCGCTATATAGCCCGCATCCGAAGCGCTGCAGGCGACCGGGAGAGCTTGCAATAAAAAACACCTGCTAGCGCAGGTGGATTGTGCGGAGTCCGCTATTTAAAAAATAGCGTCTCGGCACTTCGCCATGGGACCGGAGCCCCATTCCCGATGCGGGTGGCGCCGGGCTTACTTGGCGGCGTGCTGGATTTCGTGGCGGTCGGCGGCAGCGAACAGGTCGGCGGCGAAGCCTGGGTCGGTGTCGGCGTAGGACTCGGCCATCAGGCGCACTTGTTCGGCTTCTTCGAAGACGGTCAGGGCGCGGGGGGCGGACTTTTGGAACAGCGAAGCGGATACGGCGGCGACCAGGTTGGCGGCGGCGGTAGCGAGTTCACGCAGAGCAGAATTGACCGCAGGTGCTGTAGCGGTGCTGGTCAGTTGCAAAGTATTGGTGGTCATGGTGTTTACTCCTGTACATCGGGTTGACGTTGGAGTGAATTATAGGGTTAACCCTAGTTTTGCGCTAGCGCCTTCCTAGGGTTAACCCTCTAGCGTATCTTTTACGCCACCGTGTTGTTTTATTCCAATACGGTCTGCCGCACCGCATGTTCCCAGCGCGCCATCAATTCCGCAGCACGTTGCGTGCCAAGCGTCGGCAAAAACCGCCGTTCGGCGCGCCACAGCGCCGACAGCTCGTCGGTATTGCGGTACACGCCTACCGCCAGCCCGGCCAGATAGGCCGCACCCAGGGCAGTGGTTTCGGTGACGGCGGGGCGTATCACCGGGATGCCCAGCAGGTCGGCCTGGAACTGCATCAGCAAGTCGTTGACGCAGGCGCCGCCGTCTACCCGCAGCTCGGCCACCGGTGTGCCGCCAGCCTGCACCGCGTCGCGGCCCATGGCCAGCAGCAGGGCGGCGCTCTGGTAGGCGATGCTTTCCAGCGCGGCACGCGCGATATGCGCCAGGGTGGTGCCGCGGCTCAGGCCGGTGATGCTGCCGCGGGCCTCGGGTTTCCAATACGGCGCGCCCAGGCCTGTGAAGGCGGGCACGAACATCACGCCACCCGAATCGGGCACGCTTTGCGCAAGGTTTTGCACCTCGCCGCTGTTCGGTATGGCGTGCAGGCCGTCGCGCAGCCACTGCACCACGGCGCCACCGACGAAGACACTGCCTTCAATGGCGAATTCGGGCTGGGCCGAGGGCTGGGCGGCGCTGGTGGTGAGTAGGCCGTTATGGGATGTCTGGAAGGTACTGCCGGTGTGCATCAGCATGAAGCAGCCGGTACCGTAGGTGTTCTTGGCCATGCCGGCCTTGAAGCAGGCTTGCCCGAACAGCGCGCTCTGCTGGTCGCCGGCGACGCCGCCGATGGGGATGGCGTGGCCTAGCAGTGCGGGGCTGATGTCGCCGTAGATGGCGCTGCTGGGTTTGACGGCCGGCATCAGGCTGGGCGGTATGTCCAGCATGGCCAGCAGCTCGGCATCCCACTGGTTGCTGTGCACATTGAACAGCATGGTGCGCGATGCATTGCTGACGTCGGTGGCATGGACACGGCCCTCGGTGAGCTGCCACATCAGCCAGCTGTCGATGGTGCCGAAGGCCAGCTCACCGCGCTCGGCCTGGGCCCGGGCGTTGGGCACGTTGTCCAGCAGCCATTTGAGCTTGGTGCCTGAAAAATAGGCATCGACCAGCAGCCCGGTCTTGCGCTGGATCGTATCGGCCAGGCCGTCGGCGCGCAGTTGCACGCAGGTGGGTTCGGCGCGCCGGTCCTGCCAGACGATGGCGTGGTGGATGGGCTGGCCGGTGGCGCGGTTCCATACCACCGTGGTTTCGCGCTGGTTGGTGATGCCGATGGCGCGGATGTCCTTGGCCTGCAGCTTTGCCTGGGCCAGGGCGGCGCGGGCCGTGGCCAGCTGGGTGCGCCAGATTTCTGCGGGATCGTGCTCGACCCAGCCGGGCTGCGGGAAGATTTGCGGCAATTCCAGCTGCGACTGACTGACGATGTGGCCATCGGCATGGAACACGATGCTGCGGGAGCTGGAGGTGCCCTGGTCGAGCGCGAGGAGATAGGTCATGGTGAGGCGGTAGGGAGAGCGTTATGACGTTGCAATATGGCAGCGCACCTGGGCGTCGCGCAACAGGGCGGGGAAGGGCTCGGGCACCGGGGCATCGGTGAACAAGCGGTCGATCTGCGACAGGCTGGCCACTTCGACCATCGCCGGGCGGTTGAACTTGCTGCTGTCGGCGGCCATCCAGACCTCGCGCGCGTGGCTGATGATGGCCTGCGAGACCTTCACTTCGCGGTAGTCGAAGTCGCGCAGCGTGCCGTCCGATTCAATCGCTGAAATGCCGATCAGCGCAATATCCACCTTGAACTGGCGTATGAAATCGATAGCAGCCTCGCCGACCACTCCACGGTCGCGGCCGCGCACCACGCCGCCCGCGATGATGACTTCGCATTGTGGATTGGCGCACAGGATTGTGGCCACGTTCAGGTTGTTGGTGATCACGCGCAGGCCCTTGTGCTGCAGCAGGGCCTTGGCGATGGCTTCGGTGGTGGTGCCGATGTTCAGTATCAGTGAGCAGTCGTTGGGCACCTCGGCCGCCACCGCGCGGGCGATGCGGGCCTTGCCCTCGGCATGCAGGTTCTCGCGCTGCGGGTGGGCGATGTTTTCAATCGTCGAGCTGGGCACGCGCACCCCGCCGTGGAAGCGGGTCAACAGACCGTCGTCGGCCAGGCGCTGTACGTCGCGGCGCACGGTTTGCAGGGTGACGCCTAGCTTGTCGGCCAACTGGTCGACGGTGAAAGATCCTTGGGCCTGCACGGCATGCAACAGCAGGAGTTGGCGGGGGTTGGGATTCACAGTGTTTCGTTATGCATAAAAGACGTGTGCGGACTTTAAAACGAAAGACAAAGAACGAACCGAGGGTTGTTACTGATAAAAAAGAAACACAAACGAACAATAATTATCAAATTCGAAGATTTGTACCAGTAGCAACAAAGGAATGTGATGCAGTTGAGCTTAGAAGGCATCAGCAAAAAGGTGGGGGCGCAGACCTGGTTGTATGAAATGGGCTTGTCGCCCCAGCCCGGCGCGGTCACCGTATTGCTGGGTGCCACCCAGGCGGGCAAGACCAGCCTGATGCGCATCATGGCCGGGCTGGATGTGCCCAGCCATGGCCGCGTGCGTGTTGACGGCGTGGATGTGACGGGGCAGCCGGTGCGCGAGCGCAACGTGGCCATGGTCTACCAGCAGTTCATCAACTACCCGTCGCTCAAGGTGCGTGACAACATCGCCTCCCCGCTCAAGCTGCGCGGTGAAAAGAACCTGGAACAACGGGTGCGTGAGCTGGCTGAAAAGCTGCACATCGAGATGTTCCTGGACCGCTATCCGGCCGAGCTGTCGGGCGGCCAGCAGCAGCGCGTGGCGTTGGCACGGGCGTTGGCCAAGGCCGCGCCGCTGATGCTGCTGGACGAGCCCTTGGTGAACCTCGATTACAAGCTGCGCGAAGAGCTGCGGGATGAGCTGAGCTCGTTGTTCGCGGCCGGTGAATCCACCGTGGTCTACGCCACCACCGAGCCCGGCGAAGCCTTGCTGCTCGGGGGCTATACCGCGGTGATGGATGCGGGCGAACTGCTGCAGTATGGCCCTACCGCCGAGGTGTTCCACCAGCCCAAGTCGCTGCGGGTGGCCCGGGCTTTCAGCGACCCGCCGATGAACCTGGTTGCCGCACACACCGCCGCCGGTGGCGTGCAGTTGCAGGCTGGCCCGCTGCTGGCACTGGCTTTGCCGCCGACCACCCCGGGTGGCTTGTTGACCGTGGGCCTGCGTGCCAGCGCGCTGCGGGTGCAGGCGCGTCCCGGTGACGTGGCCTTAAACGGACATGTCGAGCTGGCCGAGATTTCGGGTTCCGACACCTTTGTGCACGTGTCTACGCCTATCGGTGAGCTGGTGGCCCAGCTGACTGGCGTGCATTACTTTGAACTGGGCACTGCTTTGACCTTGTACTTCCACGCCACCCAGGCCTATGTGTTTGACGCCCAGGGAGCCTTGCTGCTGGCCCCAGTGCGCAAGGCGAACGCCGGGGGAGCGATCTAATGGCCCGCATCGAACTCGACCTGGCGCACGCCTACCGCGCCAACCCCACGCAGGACAGCGACTACGCCTTGCTGCCGCTGAAGATGACCTTCAACGATGGTGGCGCCTACGCCTTGCTGGGCCCGTCGGGCTGCGGCAAGACCACCATGCTGAACATCATGTCGGGCCTGCTGGCGCCGTCGCAGGGCACAGTGCTGTTTGACGGCAAAGACGTGACCCGTGCCTCGCCACAGGAGCGCAATATTGCCCAGGTGTTCCAGTTCCCGGTGATCTACGACACCATGACCGTGGCCGAGAACTTGGCGTTTCCGCTGCGCAACCGCAAGGTGCCGCAGGCGCAGATCGACAAGCGCGTCGGCGAGATCGCCGAGATGCTGGAGATGAGTGGCCAGTTGAACCAGCGCGCGGCCAACCTGGCGGCGGATGCGAAGCAAAAGATATCGCTAGGCCGCGGCCTGGTGCGTCCTGACGTGTCGGCCGTGCTGTTCGACGAGCCGCTGACCGTGATCGATCCGCACCTGAAATGGCAGCTGCGCCGCAAACTCAAGCAGATCCACCGCGAACTCAAGCTGACTCTGATCTACGTGACCCACGACCAGGTGGAGGCGCTGACCTTTGCCGAACAGGTGGTGGTGATGACGCGCGGCCGGGCTGTGCAAGTGGGCTCGGCCGACGCTTTGTTCGAGCGGCCCAGCCATACCTTTGTAGGCAACTTCATCGGTTCACCGGGCATGAACTTCTTGCCTGCGACTGCGACTGCGGATGTGCTGCAGGTTGCGGGTGCGCAATGGTTTCTGCCGCGCGCATTGCCGGAGGGCGCGCTCAAGCTGGGCGTGCGGCCCGAATACGTGTCGCTGGCCCAGCCCGCCAGTGCGGGGGCCTTGCGCTGCACGGTTTCCAAGATCCAGGACGTAGGCACCCATGTGATGCTGACGGCCAGCGTGGACGGCCAGGCGCTGAAGGCCCGGCTGAGCCCGGAGGTCCAACTGCCGGCCGAGGGTGACGAGGTTTGGCTGCAGGTGCTGGGCGAGCACACCTGCTTTTATAAGAACGAGGAGATTGTGCAATGAGCACTACGACGAAACCGGTGAACCAGAAGGCCTGGTTCTTGATTCTGCCGGTGCTGATTTGCGTGGCGTTCTCCGCCATCATTCCGTTGATGACGGTGGTGAATTATTCGGTGCAGGACATCATTTCACCCGAGCGCCGGGTGTTCGTGGGCACCGAGTGGTTTGTGGCGGTGATGCGCGACGAAGAGTTGCATGCGGCGCTGCTGCGGCAAATCACCTTCTCGCTGGCTGTGCTGGCGGTGGAGCTGCCGCTGGGCATCTTGCTGGCCTTGTCCATGCCCGCAGATGGCTGGAAGGCTTCGGTGGTGCTGGTGATTGTGTCGCTGTCACTGTTGATTCCATGGAACGTGGTGGGCACCATCTGGCAGATTTTTGGCCGCTCCGATATCGGTCTGCTCGGGGCCGCGCTGCAAGGCATGGGCATCGAGTACAGCTACACCGGCAACGCCACCCACGCCTGGCTCACCGTGCTGCTGATGGACGTGTGGCACTGGACACCGCTGGTGGCTTTGCTCGGCTATGCGGGCCTGCGCTCGATTCCCGATGCCTACTACCAGGCGGCACGGATCGACGGCGCCAGCAAGCTGGCTGTGTTCCGCTACATCCAGCTGCCCAAGATGCGTGGTGTGCTGATGATTGGCGTGCTGCTGCGCTTCATGGACAGCTTCATGATCTACACCGAGCCGTTCGTGTTGACCGGTGGCGGGCCCGGCAATGCGACCACCTTTCTGTCGCAGTTCCTGACGCAGAAAGCCGTGGGCCAGTTTGACCTGGGCCCGGCAGCAGCGTTCTCGCTGATCTACTTTTTGATCATCTTGCTGCTGTGCTTTATTTTGTACAACTGGATGCAGCGCGTCGGCACCCAAGAGAAAGAAGGCGGCCATGAATAAGCCCAAGTTCCAGAAGCGGACGATCTTCCTGCTGGCCTATATCGTCTTCGCCTTGCTGCCGATCTACTGGATGGTGAATATGTCGTTCAAGACGAACGGCGAAATCGTGGCCAGCTTTTCGCTGATTCCCCAGCACTTCACCTGGGACAACTACCGCACCATCCTGACCGATCCATCCTGGTATTCGGGCTATGTCAACAGCCTGATCTACGTGAGCATCAACATGGTGATCACGCTCACCGTGGCCCTGCCAGCGGCCTATGCGTTTTCGCGCTACAGCTTTCTGGGCGACAAGCATGTGTTCTTCTGGCTGCTGACCAACCGCATGACGCCCCCGGCCGTTTTCCTGCTGCCGTTCTTCCAGCTGTATACCACCGTGGGTTTGATGGACACGCACTTGGCAGTGGCCCTTGCGCATCTGCTGTTCAGCGTGCCGCTGGCGGTGTGGATTCTGGAAGGCTTCATGAGTGGCATTCCGCGCGAGATTGACGAAACGGCCTACATCGACGGCTATACCTTCCCGCGATTCTTCTTGACGATCTTCCTGCCGCTGATCAAGGCCGGTGTGGGCGTGGCGGCGTTCTTCTGCTTCATGTTCAGCTGGGTCGAGCTGCTGCTGGCCCGTACGCTGACCAGCGTGAACGCCAAGCCCATCGTGGCCACCATGACACGCACCGTGTCGGCCTCGGGCATGGACTGGGCGACGCTGGCGGCGGCCGGTGTGTTGACCATTGTTCCGGGTGCCATCGTGATCTGGTTTGTGCGCAACTACATCGCTAAGGGCTTCGCCATGGGGCGGGTGTGATCGGACTAACAGGAGATATGTATGTTTGAGTGGATGGCCTGGACCTTGCCGGTCGCAGTTTTCTTTATTTGCATCGCGCTGATGCTGGTGGGTATGACGGTGTGGGAAATCAGGTCGCCGACCACCGTGCGGCGCGGTTTCTTGCCGATGGAAACCACCCGTGGTGACCGCTTGTTCATCGGCCTGCTGAGCGCGGCCTATGTGAACCTGGCGTTTGTCGGTTTGAGCGGCAAGTTTGCAGAGTGGTTCAGCCTGGACGGCGACCCTTCGATCTGGATCAGCTTCTTGCTGTCCATGGTTTTGCTGGCGCTGGTCATGCGCAAAGGTTGAGCAGTGTGTTTTCAAGGATTCGGCTTCCATTGCCCCCAGAGCCGAGCAAGCCTTTCGTTCCATGGGGGTGTACACCAATGAGGAGACGAGACATGAAGATGCGTTATTCCCTACTGGCCGTTGCAGCCGCTTGCGCGCTGACCGGCCATGCATTCGCCGACGAAGCGGCTGCCAAGAAGTGGATCGACAGCGAGTTCCAGCCTTCTACCTTGAGCAAGGACCAGCAGACTGCCGAGTTGAAGTGGTTCATCGAAGCGGCCAAGAAGCTGCAGGCCAAGGGCGTGAAGGAAATTTCGGTCGTGTCCGAAACCATCACCACCCACGAATACGAGAGCAAGACGCTGGCCAAGGCGTTTGAGGAGATCACGGGCATCAAGGTCAAGCATGACCTGATCCAGGAAGGCGACGTGGTCGAGAAGCTGCAAACCTCGATGCAGTCGGGAAAATCGATCTATGACGGCTGGATCACCGACTCGGACCTGATCGGTACCCACTACCGCTACGGCAAGATCATGAACCTGACCGACTACATGGAAGGCAAGGGCAAGGAGTGGACCAACCCAGGTTTGGACCTGAAAGACTTCATCGGCACCAGCTTCACCACCGGCCCGGACAAAAAGCTCTACCAGCTGCCCGATCAGCAGTTTGCCAATCTGTACTGGTTCCGTGCCGATTTGTTTGCCCGCCAGGATTTGAAAGACAAGTTCAAGGCCAAGTACGGCTATGAACTGGGCGTGCCACAGAACTGGAGCGCCTACGAAGACATCGCCGCCTTCTTCAGCGAAGACGTGAAGACCATCGACGGCAAACCCGTCTACGGCCACATGGACTACGGCAAAAAAGACCCATCCCTGGGTTGGCGTTTTACCGACGCCTGGCTGTCCATGGCCGGTACGGCTGACATTGGTAATCCGAATGGTTTGCCCGTGGACGAATGGGGTATCCGTGTAGGCGCCGACAAGTGCACCCCGGTGGGTGCCTCGGTGTCGCGTGGTGGTGCGACCAATTCGCCTGCAGCGGTCTACGCCCTGACCAAGTACGTCGACTGGATGAAGAAGTACGCGCCCAAAGAGGCTAGCGGCATGACCTTCGGCGAAGCCGGCCCCGTGCCCGCCCAAGGCCAGATTGCCCAGCAGATCTTCTGGTACACCGCTTTCACCGCCGACATGATCAAGCCCGGCCTGCCCGTGGTGAATGCCGACGGCACACCCAAGTGGCGCATGGCCCCTGGCCCGAATGGCCCGTACTGGAAGCAAGGCATGCAGAACGGCTACCAGGACGTGGGTTCCTGGACCTTCTTTGCCAACCACGACGCCGACAAGACCGCCGCTGCCTGGCTCTATGCGCAGTTCGTGACTGCCAAGACCACCTCGCTGAAAAAGACCACGGTGGGCCTGACCCCGATCCGCGAGTCCGACATCCAGAGCAAGGCCATGACCGATATGGCCCCCAAGCTGGGTGGTTTGGTGGAGTTCTACCGCAGCCCTGCGCGCGTTGCCTGGTCGCCCACCGGCACCAACGTGCCCGATTACCCCAAGCTGGCCCAGCTGTGGTGGAAAAACGTGGCCCAGGCCGTGACGGGTGAAAAGACCCCGCAAGGCGCGATGGACAACCTGGCGGAAGAGATGGACCAGGTGATGTCCCGTCTGGAGCGCGCTGGCATGGCCCATTGCGCACCCAAGCTCAACCCCAAGGGTGACCCCAACAAGTACCTGAGCGATAAGGGTGCTCCCTGGAAGAAGCTCGCCAACGAGAAGCCAAAGGGCGAAACCATTGCCTACGAAACGCTGCTGAATGCGTGGAAGAACGGCAAGGTGCGCTAACTTCGTAACAGAGATGCAATAGGCTCTGGACTGGCCGCGTGGACTGGGTTCCGCGCGGCCGTTTCTCACCCGGCACGTTTCGCGCTTGGCGGGTTTATTTGATGGTTGGAATTTAGGTTTATGACGCTCGCATCTCCCCCCCAAGCTACTGTGCGTGCTGCCCTGCTGGCGCAGCTGACGGCACCTGCCCACTATGACGTGGTGGTCATCGGTGGTGGCGCGACAGGCTTGGGTGTGGCGCTGGATGCCGCGTCCCGTGGATTTAGTGTGGCCTTGGTGGAGTCGCATGACTTTGCCAAGGGCACTTCGTCGCGCGCTACCAAACTGGTGCATGGTGGCGTGCGTTACCTGGCCCAGGGCAATATCGCCCTGGTCCGCGAGGCCTTGCACGAGCGCACCACGCTGCTGCATAACGCGCCGCACCTGGCCCAGCCGCTGGCCTTTGTGATGCCCTCGTACAAGTTGCTGGACACGCCTTTCTATGGCATCGGGCTGAAGATTTACGACGCCCTTGCCGGCAAGGCAGGGCTTGGTGCTACCGAGTTTTTAGGGCGCGACAAAACCCTGCAGTACCTGCCCACCGTCCAGGCACAAGGCCTGAAGGGCGGTGTGAAGTACTGGGATGGCCAGTTTGACGATGCGCGCCTGGCGCTGGTGCTGGCACGCACCGCGGCCGCCCACGGCGCCGTATTGGTCAACTACTGCGCGGCCACCGGCCTGCTGCACGAAGACGGCAAGGTGGCCGGCGTGCATTGCGAGGACCGCGAAACCGGCGTCCATATCACGCTGCGGGCTGGCTGCGTTGTCAACGCCACCGGCGTATGGGTCGATGATTTCCGGCAAAAGGACGGCGCGGCGACCGGCCGGGCCGCCAAGCCCATGGTCGCGCCCAGCCAGGGCGTGCACATCGTGGTGGACCGCGACTTCCTGCCCGGCGACCACGCCATGCTGGTGCCCAAGACGGCCGATGGTCGTGTGCTGTTTGCCGTGCCCTGGCTGGGCAAGGTCATTCTGGGCACCACCGATACCCCACGCGACGATCTGGCCCGCGAACCCCGTCCGTTCAAGGAAGAGGTGGAGTTCATCCTGAGCGAATCGGCACGCTACCTGAGTCGCGCGCCTACCCGGGCCGACGTCAAGAGCGTCTGGGTCGGCCTGCGCCCCCTGGTCAAGCCGCAGGACGACGATGGTGGCAATACCAAGGGCATCAGCCGTGAGCACACGGTGCTGGTCAGCCGCAGCGGGCTGGTCACGGTGACCGGCGGTAAATGGACTACCTACCGCGCCATGGCCGAGGATGTGTTGGATAAATGTTTCGATGCCGCCCTGCTGCAACCGCGCAAACCCGGTGTGACTGCCGGCTTGCGCCTGGTGGGTGCGGGCGAGGCAACCGACCTGACGCCGCCGCAGCAGAAACTCAGCGACCCACCGGGTTGGCAGGCTTATGGCACCGAGCAGGCCGCCGTCCGCGCCTTGCCGGGGGCAGACCGGCTGTTGGGTGGCGGCTTGACCGAGGCCATGGTGCGTTTCGCCGCGCGCTTCGAATATGCGCGCACGGTGGAAGATGTGTTGGCCCGTCGCAGCCGCTTGCTGTTCTTGGATGCCCGGTTGGCTGCATCTTTGGCTGCGGACGTGGCAGAGATCCTGTTGCAGGAAACTGGCGTGGACCCGCATAAAGATGCGTTTGTTGCATTGGCGCAACTCTATTTGACCCTGCCGGCGTGATCCCCTTGGCGCAATGGCCGCTGGAGCAGCGGCGCGGGCTGGTCGGTGTGCTGACCGATATCGACGACACCTTGACCACCGACGGCGCCATCACCGCAGACGCCTTGCGGGCCTTGGCCGATCTGAAGGCCGCGGGTTTGGTGGTGATCGCCATCACGGGGCGCCCAGTAGGCTGGAGCGAGCCGTTTGCCCGCACCTGGCCGGTGGACGCCATCGTTGCCGAGAACGGTGCGGTTGCGCTGTTAAATACTAGCCAAATCGGCCTCCAGCGCAATCAGGATCAGCGGGAGCTGCTATCAAAACTGTATATCCAGGATGCCATGACTCGGCAGGCCAACTTCGCCCGCATGCGGCAGGTGGCGCAGCGGGTGCTGGCCGAGGTGCCGGGAACCTGTCTATCCGAGGATTCGCCGGGGCGGGAGACCGATATCGCGATCGACCACAGTGAATTCACCTGCCTGCCGCCGGACAAAATTGCCCGGGTGGTGGCGATCATGCGGGCCGAGGGCATGCACGCGACCGTCAGCTCCATCCATATCAATGGCTGGTTTGGCGAGCACAACAAATGGGTGGGCGCGCGCTGGATCGTGCGTAGCCTGTTCGGTCGGGAGCTGGATGCCGAAGCGGACCGCTGGGCCTATGTAGGCGACTCGACCAACGACCAGCTGATGTTTGCCGCTTTACCGCACAGCATAGGCGTAGCCAATGTGCGCCGCTTTGAAGCCGAACTGTTGTCCAAGCCGCGCTACATCACCCTTGGCGAGCGTGGTGCGGGGTTTGCCGAGGTGGCCCAGGCCATTTTGGCGGCCCGCGGCGCTGGCGTTGTGGCTTCTTGACAAGGGGGTACGACGTTTTTCTTTGTGGGGTGTTGACGCACTCCGATTAATTCTGCATAATCGTGGGCTTCGCTTCCAAAAAGCGATGCTTCTGCCCAAAGGAAGCGCTATGAGTGGTTTGTAGCGTGGACGACGGGCCCAAGACTGATCAGGCGTGCTGCTTAACGAACTTGAGCAAAACAACTGATGCAAGTTGGGAAAACATAGACATGATCCAAACTGAATCCCGGTTAGATGTTGCCGACAATACTGGCGCGAAATCCGTTCTCTGCATCAAGGTGCTGGGCGGCTCCAAGCGTCGCTATGCCAGCGTTGGCGACGTCATCAAAGTGAGCATCAAAGAAGCCGCTCCTCGTGGTCGCGTCAAAAAAGGCGAGATCTACAGTGCAGTGGTGGTGCGCACCGCAAAAGGCATCCGTCGTGCAGACGGTTCGCTGGTCAAATTCGACGGCAACGCAGCAGTGTTGCTCAATGCAAAGCTGGAGCCCATCGGCACCCGCATCTTTGGACCCGTGACGCGTGAATTGCGTACCGAAAAGTTCATGAAGATCGTGTCCCTGGCTCCCGAAGTTCTGTAAGGACGCAACATGAACAAAATTCGCAAAGGCGACCAAGTCGTTGTGCTCACCGGGCGCGACAAGGGCAAGCGCGGCACCGTGGCGCTGCGCAAAGATGATTCTTACCTGTTGATCGATGGCATCAACATGGTCAAGAAGCACGCTAAACCCAATCCCATGAAGGGCGAGGCCGGCGGCATCATCGAAAAGAATATGCCGATTCACCAGTCCAACGTAGCTATCTTCAATGCAGCTACTGGCAAGGCTGATCGGGTTGGAATCAAGTTGCTGGCAGATGGCAAGCGCACCCGCGTTTACAAGTCTAGCGGCGAAGAAATCAAGGTGGCATGAGCATGGCACGTCTACAACAACTCTATCGCGACAAAGTCGCTCCCGAGCTGATGGCCAAGTTTGGCTACACCTCGCCGATGCAGGTTCCACGTTTCACCAAGATCACCTTGAACATGGGTGTGAGCGAAGCGGTTTCCGACAAGAAGGTTATGGACAACGCAGTTGCCGACCTGACCAAGATCGCAGGCCAGAAGCCTGTGGTGACCAAGGCCAAGAAGGCTATCGCGGGTTTCAAAATCCGTGAAGGCCAGGCCATCGGTTGCATGGTGACCTTGCGCGGCGTGCAGATGTTTGAGTTCCTGGATCGTTTCGTTACCGTGGCTCTGCCCCGCGTACGTGACTTCCGTGGTATCTCTGGTCGCGCTTTCGACGGCCGTGGTAACTACAACATCGGCGTGAAAGAACAGATCATTTTCCCTGAAATCGAGTACGACAAGGTTGATGCCTTGCGCGGTCTCAATATCAGCATCACGACGACGGCCAAGAACGACGAAGAGTGCAAGGCACTGCTCGCCGGCTTCCGTTTTCCGTTCAAGAACTGAGGTGACGTGTGGCTAAACAAGCTCTGATTCAGCGTGAACTCAAGCGTGACCAACTGGTCGCCAAGTACGCAGCAAAACACGCAGAGTTGAAGGCAACTTCGACCGATGCTAAGAAGACCGACGAAGAGCGCGCAGCTGCTCGCTTGGCTTTGCAAAAGCTTCCACGCAATGCAAACCCCACGCGTCAACGTAACCGTTGCGCCATCACGGGTCGTCCTCGTGGAACATTCCGTCAGTTTGGTCTGGCTCGCGCAAAAATTCGCGAACTGGCTTTTGCTGGCGACATCCCCGGTATGGTCAAGGCCAGCTGGTAAGTAAGGCAGGAGAACCTAAACATGAGTATGAGTGATCCCATCGCCGACTTGCTGACTCGCATCCGCAACGCGCAAATGGTGGCCAAAACAACGGTATCGATTCCTTCGTCCAAAGTGAAGGTTGCGATTGCCCAAGTCCTGAAGGACGAAGGCTACATTGACGGCTTCAAGGTGAAAACCGAAGACGGCAAGAGCGAACTCGAAATTACCTTGAAATATTACGCCGGTCGCCCTGTGATCGAACGTATTGAGCGCGTAAGCCGTCCCGGCCTGCGTGTTTACAAAGGCCACGGTGCCATTCCTCAAGTCATGAACGGCTTGGGCGTGGCGATTGTTACCACTCCGCAAGGCGTGATGACGGACCGCAAAGCCCGCGCTACCGGTATCGGTGGCGAAGTCTTGTGCTACGTCGCTTAAGCAGGAGAAATAGCAAATGTCTCGCGTAGGAAAAATGCCTGTTGCTATCCCCGCTGGTGTGGATGTGGCAATCAAGGACGACCAAATCAATGTCAAGGGCACCGGCGGTACGCTGTCGTTGACCCAAAATGCGCTGGTTACGGTGACGAATGACGCTGGCAAACTCACGTTTGTCCCCGCCAACGACTCCCGTGAAGCCAACGCCATGTCGGGCACCATGCGTCAGCTGGTGAACAACATGGTCGTGGGCGTGACCAAGGGTTTCGAGAAGAAGCTGAGCCTGATCGGTGTGGGCTACAAAGCCGCAGCCCAAGGCACCAAGCTGAACTTGACCGTGGGTTACTCGCATCCTGTGAATAAAGAAATGCCCGCCGGCATCACCGTAGCGACGCCTACCCCCACGGAAATCGTGATCAAGGGTGCGGACCGCCAACGTGTGGGCCAAGTGGCTGCTGAGATTCGTGCAATTCGTCCTCCTGAGCCTTACAAGGGCAAGGGCATCCGTTATGCGGATGAGAAGATCACGATCAAAGAAACCAAGAAGAAATAAGGAGCCGCAACATGTTGACCAAAAAAGAACAGCGTCTCCGCCGTGCGCGTCAAACCCGCATTCGTATTGCCACCCAGGGCGTTGCACGTCTGACGGTGAACCGTACGAATCTGCACATTTATGCAAGCGTTATTTCTGGCGACGGTGCCAAGATCCTGGCCAGCGCGTCTACCGCCGAAGTGGCTGTGCGCAAAGAGCTGGGCGGTTCTGGCAAGGGTGGCAACACCACCGCAGCACAGGCCATCGGCAAGCTGATTGCTGAAAAGGCAAAAGCTGCTGGCGTTGAAAAAGTAGCGTTTGATCGCTCAGGTTTTGCGTACCACGGACGCGTCAAGGCGCTTGCCGATGCTGCCCGCGAAGCTGGCTTGCAGTTCTAAGCAGATCGGAATAAATCATGGCTAAAGTTCAAGGAAAAATGCAAGGTAAGGCTGAAGGGCCTGAAGACGGCTTGCGTGAAAAGATGATCGCGGTCAACCGCGTTACCAAGGTGGTCAAGGGTGGCCGTATTCTTGGTTTCGCAGCGTTGACCGTGGTAGGCGATGGCGAAGGTCGCGTTGGCATGGGCAAGGGCAAGTCGAAAGAAGTGCCTGCTGCTGTGCAAAAAGCGATGGAAGAAGCCCGTCGCAACATGGTTAAGGTGACTTTGAAAAACGGTTCCGTTTTCCACAAAGTGACCGGCCAGCATGGCGCTGCTAACGTGATGATGGCTCCAGCACCTAAGGGTACCGGCATCATTGCAGGCGGTCCAATGCGCGCAGTGTTTGAAGTGATGGGCATCACCGATATCGTGGCCAAGAGCCATGGTTCGTCGAACCCTTACAACATGGTGCGTGCCACCTTGGATGCATTGCGTAATTCGACCACTCCTTCTGACATTGCTGCCAAGCGCGGCAAGAATGTCGAAGAAATCTTCGTCTGAGCAAGGTTATTCAAATGACAACGCAACAAACACTCAAAGTGACGCTGGTTCGCAGCCCGATTGGTACCAAAGAATCGCACCGTGCAACCGTTCGTGGCTTGGGTCTGCGCAAGATTCGCAGCGTAAGCGAATTGCAGGACACGCCCGAAGTCCGCGGCATGATCAACAAGATCAGTTATCTGGTCAAAATCATCTAAGGATTGACGATGGAACTCAATGGCATTAAGCCCGCAGAGGGTGCAAAGCACGCCAAACGTCGCGTCGGTCGCGGCATTGGTTCTGGTCTGGGGAAGACGGCAGGTCGTGGCCATAAAGGTCAGAAATCCCGTTCTGGTGGTTACCACAAGGTTGGTTTTGAAGGCGGTCAAATGCCTATGCAACGCCGCCTGCCTAAACGTGGTTTCAAATCGCATCTGCTGAAGTTCAACGCCGAAGTTACTTTGACTGCACTCGAGCAATTGGGTCTGGCTGAAGTGGATGTTTTGGTATTGAAGCAAGCTGGCTTGGTAGGCGAGTTGGCTAAGGTCATCAAGGTTATCAAGACGGGCGAACTCACCAAGGCAGTCAAGCTCACCGGCATCGGCGCAACCGCCGCTGCAAAGGTGGCGATTGAGGCTGCCGGCGGTAGCCTGGTTTAAGTAATTGTTGAAGGAAATATTCGGTGGCAACTAGCGCACAAATTGCGAAGACGGGTAAGTTTGGTGATCTACGTCGCCGCTTGGTGTTTTTGCTTCTCGCGTTGGTTGTCTACCGGATAGGCGCACATATTCCCGTGCCTGGTATTGATCCTACGCAGTTGCAGCAACTGTTTAATGGTCAGCAAGGCGGCATATTGAGTTTGTTCAATATGTTTTCCGGTGGAGCTTTGTCGCGCTTTACGGTATTTGCTTTGGGCATCATGCCCTACATTTCTGCTTCCATCATCATGCAGTTGATGGGCTATGTAGTGCCAATGTTCGAGCAGATGAAGAAAGAAGGCGAAGCTGGACGTCGCAAGATTACCCAGTACACCCGTTATGGAACGTTGGGTTTGGCGCTTTTCCAGTCCTTGGTGATTGCCACCGGTTTGGAAAGTTCTCCAGGTCTTGTTCTGTCTCCAGGTTTTGGTTTCCGCATGACAGCGGTGGTCAGTCTGACCGCCGGCACTATGTTTCTGATGTGGCTGGGTGAGCAAATTACCGAGCGTGGTTTGGGTAATGGCATTTCAATCCTGATCTTTGCCGGTATTGCAGCGGGCTTGCCTGGCTCGATTGGCGGATTACTGGAATTGGTGCGAACTGGTGCTATGAGCATTATTTCGTCCATATTCATTGTTGCTGTTGTTGCACTGGTTACTTACTTCGTTGTATTTGTGGAGCGCGGCCAGCGGAAGATTCTTGTAAATTATGCGCGCCGACAGGTTGGTAATAAGGTTTACGGTGGCCAGTCGTCGCATCTGCCTTTGAAGCTGAATATGGCAGGTGTCATTCCTCCCATTTTTGCTTCATCCATTATTCTGTTGCCTGCAACGGTCGTGAACTGGTTCAGTACTTCTGAATCATTGCGTTGGTTGAAAGATGTTGCTGGCATGTTGAGCCCAGGTCAGCCTGTATATGTGCTCTTCTATGCAAGTGCCATTGTGTTTTTCTGTTTCTTTTACACTGCGCTGGTTTTTAACAGCCGTGAGACTGCAGATAACTTGAAGAAGAGTGGTGCGTTTATTCCCGGTATTCGTCCTGGTGAACAAACGGCACGCTATATAGATAAGATTTTATTGCGTTTGACTTTGGCTGGTGCGGTATATATTACCTTTGTATGTTTGATTCCTGAGATATTGGTTTTGAAGTACAACGTACCATTTAATTTTGGTGGAACCTCGTTGCTGATCATTGTGGTGGTAACCATGGATTTCATGGCGCAGGTTCAGAATTACATGATGTCGCAGCAATACGAATCGCTGCTGAAGAAGGCAAACTTCAAATCGTCTGCAGGTGTTTAATCAGCATTTGTGAATGGGAAGTTTGCAAGTCGTGTAGTCCTGGGACATATTTCTGTTGGGTATAGATTTATATCTGTATCCATGCACGGGATAAGGTAACGGTTAAGTTGATGCCCTTCGACTCGTCGTGGGCTCGTATTGTGTTCTGAGCCGGTTGGGCAAGATTTGCTAAAGAGTTTTAGGAGAATTAAATGAGAGTTTCAGCTTCGGTTAAGAAAATTTGCCGCAACTGTAAAGTCATCCGTCGCAAGGGTGTGGTTCGCGTGATCTGTACAGATCCCCGCCACAAACAGCGCCAAGGCTGATAGAAAAGTTTTAGAGGACGCACATGGCACGTATCGCTGGTATTAACATTCCGCCGCAACAGCATTCTGAAATTGGCTTAACCGCTATTTTCGGTATCGGTCGCACCCGCGCTCGCAAGATTTGCGAAGCTTGCGACATTGCATATTCCAAGAAGGTCAAAGACTTGACCGACGCAGATCTGGAAAAGATCCGCGACCAAATCGCCCAATTTACCATTGAAGGCGATTTGCGTAGAGAAACCACGATGAACATCAAGCGATTGATGGACATCGGCTGCTACCGTGGTTTCCGCCACCGTCGCGGTTTGCCGATGCGTGGTCAGCGCACGCGTACCAACGCGCGCACCCGCAAGGGGCCGCGCAAGGCTGCGGCGTCTTTGAAGAAATAAAGGGATTGAGAGATCACTATGGCTAAAGCTCAACAAAGCAATGCATCGCAGCGTGTACGTAAGAAAGTTCGTAAGAACGTTTCTGACGGTGTCGCGCACGTGCATGCTTCATTCAACAACACCATCATCACGATCACCGATCGCCAAGGCAATGCATTGTCTTGGGCTTCTTCGGGTGGCCAAGGTTTCAAGGGTTCGCGTAAATCGACACCGTTTGCAGCCCAGGTCGCTTCTGAAGTGGCTGGTCGCGCCGCCATTGAACAAGGCATCAAGAATCTTGATGTCGAAATCAAGGGACCTGGTCCTGGCCGTGAATCGTCGGTTCGTGCACTGGGTGCACTCGGTATCCGTATCACCTCTATTGCAGACGTGACACCGGTTCCGCACAACGGCTGCCGCCCTCAAAAGCGTCGTCGTATTTAATTCTCTGAAATTTAATTTCGGACGAAGCTTTTTCATAAGCCCACCGCCATCTGCTGTGCGCAGGTGGCTCCCACGTTTATGCGTGGAAGATAATATTTAAGGAAGCTCAAGTGGCACGCTATCTCGGCCCCAAGGCCAAACTCTCTCGCCGTGAAGGCACCGATCTTTTCCTGAAGAGCGCGCGTCGTTCGATCAGCGATAAGGCGAAATTCGACTCCAAGCCTGGTCAGCACGGTCGCACCTCCGGTGCCCGTACTTCTGACTTCGGTTTGCAGCTGCGCGAAAAGCAAAAAGTAAAGCGCATGTATGGTGTTCTGGAGCGTCAGTTCCGTCGCTATTTCGAAGAAGCCGATCGCCGTAAGGGCAACACTGGCGCCAATCTGCTGTTCCTGCTGGAATCGCGTTTGGACAATGTGGTGTACCGCATGGGCTTTGGTTCTACCCGTGCTGAAGCGCGTCAACTGGTTTCGCACAAAGCGATTACCGTGAACGGCCAGTCGGTGAACATTCCTTCGTACATGGTCAAGACCGGTGACGTCGTAGCTATTCGCGATAAATCTAAGAAGCAAAACCGCATTGTTGAAGCCTTGCAATTGGCCCAACAAGTTGGCTTGCCAGCTTGGGTTGAAGTGAGCATTGAAAAGGCTGAAGGCGTTTTCAAGAAGGTGCCAGACCGTGATGAGTTTGCTTCCGACGTCAACGAATCCCTGATCGTTGAGTTGTATTCGCGTTAATTCCGCATTTTTCGTTTGATTTTGTTCCTAGGCTGCGGGGCACTGCGGTCTAGAACCAACACCTGCCTTACCGGTGTAACGAGCTGGGGGCAATGAGAGGAAGCATGCATGCAAACTAATTTGCTGAAACCTAAAGCCATCAACGTTGAGCAGCTTGGCCACAACCGTGCCAAAGTCGCGTTGGAGCCGTTCGAACGCGGCTATGGACACACTTTGGGTAATGCACTACGTCGGGTACTGCTGTCCTCCATGGTCGGCTACTCGGCAACGGAAGTGACGATTGCTGGTGTGTTGCATGAGTATTCGTCGATTGATGGTGTGCAGGAAGATGTTGTCAACATTCTCTTGAATCTCAAAGGTGTAGTTTTCAAACTGCACAACCGCGACGAAGTCACCTTGAGCCTGCGTAAAGATGGCGACGGTGTGGTGACGGCTGCAGACATTCAGACTCCCCATGATGTGGAAATCATCAATCCAGAGCACGTGATTGCGCATTTGTCGCAAGGTGGCAAGCTGGACATGCAGATCAAGGTCGAAAAAGGCCGTGGTTATGTACCCGGTAGCATGCGCCGTTATGCGGATGAGCAAACCAAGTCGATCGGCCGTATTGTGCTGGACGCCTCGTTCTCGCCCGTTAAGCGCGTGAGCTACACGGTGGAAAGCGCGCGCGTTGAGCAGCGTACCGATCTGGACAAGCTGGTGGTTGAGATTGAAACCAACGGTGCGATTTCTGCTGAAGATGCAGTGCGCGCTTCGGCTAAAATCTTGGTTGAACAGCTGGCTGTGTTTGCACAGTTGGAAGGCAGTGAACTGGCAGGTGTGTTTGAACAACCTGCACCACGTGGCAACACGCAGTTTGATCCGATCCTGTTGCGCCCTGTTGATGAGCTGGAATTGACGGTTCGTTCCGCGAACTGCCTCAAGGCCGAAAATATTTATTACATCGGTGACCTGATTCAGCGTACCGAAAATGAATTGCTCAAGACGCCTAATCTGGGTCGCAAGTCATTGAACGAAATCAAGGAAGTGCTCGCTTCGCGCGGCCTGACCTTGGGTATGAAGCTTGAAAGCTGGCCACCGGCCGGCCTCGACAAGCGTTAATTGGAAAAAGGCTCGTAAGGGCCTAGTTTAGAAGAGAGACCTTCGCAGGTCTCAGTGCAACGCGCAGTACCTGATCCGGCTGCGCGTCAAAATAATTGAAAGGAATGCACCATGCGCCACGGACACGGACTTCGTAAACTTAATCGCACCAGCTCGCACCGTCTTGCTATGTTGCGCAACATGATGAATTCGTTGATCGAACACGAAGCCATCAAGACCACTTTGCCCAAGGCAAAGGAACTGCGTCGCGTTATCGAGCCGATGATCACTTTGTCTAAAGTGGCAACGGTTGCAAACCGCCGTCTGGCATTTGACCGTTTGCGTGACCGCGATAGCGTCACCAAGCTGTTCAATGACCTGGGCCCCCGTTTCAACGCCCGTCCAGGCGGCTACACCCGTATTCTGAAAATGGGTTTCCGCGTGGGTGATAATGCGCCTATGGCTCTGGTTGAATTGGTCGACCGTGCTGAGTCAAAAGAAGTTGTAGAAATAGCAGCTGCCGCAGAATAAGCTGCTATAATAGAAAGATACCGCGCGATGGAGCAGCCTGGTAGCTCGTTGGGCTCATAACCCAAAGGTCGTAGGTTCAAATCCTACTCGCGCAACCAATCAGTAGCATTTCGGTGCTACGAATTAAAAAACCCGCCTTGTGCGGGTTTTTTAATTTCTGGAGCCTCATTTCAACCTATGTTGGAGGCGTTGTTTACCAACAGGCTACTCGGTAATCAACAGCCAAGCATGGCCAGCGCGCAGGCCGCCATGCTTTGACGCCGTCAGGCCGTGCTCTTGCTGGCGCGTTCTTGCTTTGCGTGTGCCAGTGCATCTTCCGCAGTGTTGAGATCCATGCCGTACATATCGGCGAACTGGGCCAGGGTTTGTCCGCTGGCTTCAAAGGCCTTCAAAAGTGCTTCGCGCTTGGCGGCGACCGCCCCGTGTTCTGCATAGGCATGGTCCAGCAATGCATTCCATGCCTCCAATGGTGGTTTGACCAGCTCTGCGTACTCGCCGCGGCTTAGCCCCGAGGCTTCAAAAGCATTGCGTAACCGCATACGGAGCTTGGCTTGGGACGCCGCACTTTGACCATTGCGATCGCGGCGCACCACTTCCATGATGGCCTGGTGGACGTGTTCGGGTGCCAGCTCCTCGACCGGGTTGCCTTGTAGGTCATGGCGTGGGACACCCATGGCCACTTGTTCCAGATAACGTGTCGAGCGTGTGTGCTGACCTAGCGCTTCGCGCAAGGCTTTGGCTTCCAGCAGGTCGGGGTGGTTGGCCACCAATTCATGGAAGACGCCCAACTTCAGAGGCAAGGCCTGTGCGCCAAACACCTTGGGGTACAGCTCGCGCAGCTTGGGTAGCAAGGGATGGATTTCTCGGGTCTGTGGTGCGCGCGCAGGCTTTGCGGTGCGGCGGGGAGCTGGTGCGGTCGGTGTTGCGGGGGAGCTTGTCACGGTGGTGCTTGTCTTCGGTAAATGGGGAAATGGGGTGCGGATGGATCGTCTTCGCAGGGGCCCCATTTTGATCGAAAACCTCTATGCGCTTATCTTGCGCGCTCTGCCGTGCACTTTGACGCTGTGCCCCTCAGTCCCCATGGCCTAACGAGATGCTCCAGCGCGAAAGTCGTCTGCGAGCGGGCCATGGCTTTGCTGCGACAATCGGCGCTCTCAAAATTTTGAAAGTGCTCATGGCTAAGAAAGCTCCCGTGGTTCCCGCAACTCCTCCAGAAGCAGTACGTACCAAACCTCTGCCCATCCCAGAAACCCCATTCAAGACGATTTGGCAAGTGGTAGGCGCCCCACCTGCAGCCACTAAAGGCAAGGGCGAAAAGGCGACTGCCGCCGCCTAGGCAACACCCGAGGTGGCGTGCTGCACTGGCGTGTCCAGTGCCACATCGACCCAACAGTCGTAGAAGGTCGGCGCACGGCCCAGGTCCGTCAACCGCTGGCTGGTCAGCTGGTTCACATTGCTGCCGTCCAGGCCCAGTTTGCGCCACCAAATTCCCATTCCGTTCACCACGCCCGCACGGGCTCGGGGCGATACCTTCGCCTTGCAACGGTAGGTGCCGCGTTGGTTGAAAACGCGCACCACCGCCCCGGTGGTGATGCCCCGGGCCTGCGCATCACTCGCATGGATCTCCAAAACCGGCTCCCCTTCAATGGCGCGCAAGCTGGTGACATTGACGAAGCTGGAGTTGAGGAAGTTACGCGCTGGCGGTGAAATCATCGCCAGCGGGTAATCGCTAGAGATTCCGGCGCCCTCATAGTTCGGCAGGTAATCGGGCAGGCCATCCAGGCCTTGCGCCGCCAGCCGCTCACTCCAAAACTCGCATTTACCGGATGGCGTAGGGAACTGCCCTGCGGCGAACGGCGCATCCGGCAACGGAATAGTGGCAAAGCCATGTTCATCCAGTGCGCCGAAGTCCACCTGGTCGCCATAGGCTGCACGGCACAAGCTCTCGTCGCTGTCGTTGAAACAATCCTCGGTAAACCCCATGCGCACAGCCAGCTCGCGGAAGATCTGGGTGTTCGGCTTGGACTCGCCTAGCGGCGCAATCGCCGGCCGGTTCAGCAAGGCATCGGTGTGGCCGTAGCTGCTGTGCACATCCCAGTGCTCCAGCTGGGTGGTGGCGGGCAGGATGTAGTCGGCATAGTCGGCGGTATCGGTTTGGAAGTGCTCCAGCACCACGGTGAACAGGTCTTCGCGCGCAAAGCCTTGCACCACCTTGCCCGACTCCGGCGCTACCGCGACCGGGTTGCTGTTGTAGACCACCAGCGCTTCGATCTTTGGTTCGACCGGGTCCAGCAAGGCATCGCCAATCGTGCTCATATTGACGGTGCGCGGCTGGCGCCCGGCCAATAGATCGGGCCGCTGCAAGGCCGCGCGCTGCAACGGGAACTGGCCCGAGCTGCTCATCAGTACGCCGCCTGCCCGGTGCCTCCAGGCGCCGATCAGCGCTGGCAGGCTGACGACGGCGCGCGTGGCGTTGCCGCCGCCACGGGTGCGCTGCATGCCGTAGTTCAGGCGGATGGCGGCGGGCTGCCCGTTCATAAAGCATTGGCCGTAATCCTGCGCCAGCGCGCGGATCTGTTCCACCGTCACCCCGCAGACCTCGGCGGCGCGCTCGGGTGGCCATTCCAAGGCCCGTTCGCGCAAGGCGGGCCAGCCCAGGGTGTGCTCGGCCAGATAGGCGTGGTCCAGCCAGTCGTGCTGGACCAGCTCGTGCATCAGGGCGAAGGCCAGGGCTGCGTCGGTACCGGGGCGCAGGGCGATGTGCTCATGGCATTTCTCGGCGGTTTCGGTTTTGCGCGGATCGATGCACACCAGGCGTGCGCCGTCGCGCTTGGCCTGCTGCACATAGCGCCAGAAGTGCAGATTGCTGCCAATCGAATTGCTGCCCCAGATCAGGATCAGCTTGGACTCGGCGAAGAACTCCACCTTCATGCCGACCTTGCCGCCCAAGGTCTGCACCAGGCCCTCACCGCCGGCCGAGGCGCAGATCGTCCGGTCCAGTAGGGATGCACCCAGCCGGTGGAAGAAGCGCGCGGCAATGCTTTCACCCTGCACCAGCCCCATGGTGCCTGCATAGCTATACGGCACGATGGCCTCCGGGTTGCGGGCGGCGATGGCCTGCAGGCGTGCCGCGATGTCGGTCAAGGCCTCGTCCCAGCTGACCGCAGCAAACTGCCCCGAGCCCTTGGGGCCGGTGCGCTTCAGCGGCTGCAGGATGCGGTCCGGGTGGTAGCTGCGCTCGGTGTAGCGCGAGACTTTGGTGCACAGCACGCCGTCGGTGTGCGCATGCGCGGGGTTGCCCTGGACTTTGATGGCGACTCCGTTATGCACCGTGGTCAGTAGCGCGCAGGTATCGGGGCAGTCGTGCGGGCAGGCGCCGCGCACCAGGCTTGTCGCGGATTGGTCTGGGTCTTGCATCATGGGTTTATCGCTTCTGACAGAATAGGTCCATGATAAATCGCCGCCGTTTTTCCATCGCCGCCGGGGCTACTGCAGTCGCTGGTATTTCAACCGTGCGCGCGCAGCCCAGCGGCAAAATCCTGATCGGCCAGTCGGCCGCGCTCACCGGGCCGGCTGCACAGCTCGGCCTGCAGTTTGCCCAGGGTGCAAAGCTGTACTTCGACCAGGTGAACGCCCAGGGCGGGGTGGAGCGCCGGCAGATCGAGCTGCGCTCGCTGGACGACGGCTACGAGCCCGAGCGCTGCATTGAAAACACCCGCAAGCTGCTTGCCGACGACACGCTGGCCTTGTTTGGCTACATCGGCACCCCCACCAGCCTGGCCGCGCTGCCGCTGGCCACCCAGGCGAAGACCGCGTTCGTGGCCCCGTTCACCGGCGCCATGGCCTTGCGCACGCCGTTCAATCGATACGCCTTCCATGTGCGCGCCTCCTACCAGGACGAGACCGCGCTGATCGTCAAGCAGCTGACCCAGCTTGGGTTGGACCGGATCGCGGTGTTCTACCAGAACGATGCCTATGGCAAGGCCGGCCTGGACGGCGTGAACCTGGCTTTGTCGGCGCTGGGCCGCAAGCCGGTGGCGCTGGCCACGGTGGAGCGTAATTCGGTGGACGTGGCTGCCGCGGTGCAGACCCTGCGCGCTGCCGAGCCCCACGCCATCGTGCAGATCAGTGCCTACAAATCCTGCGCGGCCTTTATCCGTGCCGCGCGCAAGGCCGGCTTCGGCGGGCAGTTCTTCAACGTCTCGTTTGTCGGCACCCAGGCGCTGGCTGACGAGCTGGGCAAGGATGCCGCCGGTGTGGTGGTCTCGCAAGTCATGCCCTCACCCTACAGCCCGACCAGCGCCATCGCCCGCGAGTTCACCGCCGCGGTCAAAACCGCTGGCGGCGACGCCCGCGCCAACTTCTCCAGCATGGAGGGCTATTTGTCGGCCAAGGTCTTGGTCGAGGGCCTGAAGCGCGCCGCCGGCAAAGGCCTGACCCGCGAGGCTGTGGTGGCCGGGCTGGAAGCGCTGGGCTCGCAGAACTATGGCGGCTTTACCGTCACCTTCTCTGCCACCGACCATGTGGGGTCGAGCTTTGTCAATCTGTCCATGCTCACCGGCGACGGACGGGTGCGCACCTAAGGAGTCCGCCATGCCCCTGATCGACACCCTGGTTCAGCAAGCGCCTCGTATTGCGGCCCTGCGCCGCGACCTGCACGCCCACCCCGAGCTGAGCTTCCAGGAGGTGCGTACCGCCGACCTGGTGGCGCAGCAGCTGACCGAATGGGGCATCCCCATCCACCGCGGCCTGGCCGGCACCGGCGTGGTCGGCATTTTGCAGAACGGCAATTCCAAGCGCGCCATCGGCCTGCGCGCCGACATGGACGCGCTGCCGCTGCAGGAATTCAACACCTTTGCCCACGCCAGCCAGTACCCGGGCAAGATGCACGCCTGTGGCCATGACGGGCATACCGCCATGCTGTTGGCCGCTGCCCAGTACCTGGCCGAGCACCGTAACTTCGACGGCACGGTGTACCTGATCTTCCAGCCGGCCGAAGAAGGCGGCGGTGGCGCCCGCGACATGGTGCAAGAAGGCCTTTTTGAGCGCTTCCCCATGGACGCGGTGTTCGGCATGCACAACTGGCCCGGCATGCAGGTCGGCCAGTTCGCCCTCAGCCCCGGGCCGGTGATGGCGTCCAGCAATGAATTTAAGATAACCATCCGTGGCAAAGGCAGCCACGCCGCCATGCCGCAGATGGGCGTGGACCCGGTGCCTATCGCCTGCCAGATGGTGCTGGCCTTCCAGACCATCATCAGCCGCAACAAAAAGCCCATCGACGCTGGCGTGGTGTCGGTCACCATGGTGCACGGCGGCTCGGCCACCAATATCGTGCCCGACAGCGTCGAGCTGCAGGGCACGGTGCGCACCTTCAGTATCGAGGTGCTGGACCTGATCGAAGCCCGCATGCGCCAGATTGCCGACAACCTGTGCAGCGCCTTCGACGCCCGCTGCGAGTTCGAGTTTGTGCGCAACTACCCGCCCACCATCAACCACCCGGCCGAGGCCGAGTTCGCCCGCCGGGTGATGGCCGAGGTGGTCGGTGCCGAGAACGTCATCGCCCAGGAACCCACCATGGGTGCCGAAGACTTCGCCTTCATGCTGCTGGCCAAGCCCGGCGCCTACTGCTTCATCGCCAATGGTGACGGCGACCACCGCGCCATCGGCCACGGCGCCGGCCCCTGCACCCTGCACAACCCCAGCTACGACTTCAACGACGACCTGATCCCCATGGGCGCCACCTACTGGGTGCGGCTGGCCGAGGCTTGGTTGAAATAACGCTCACCCCCAGGCTGCAGTGCTGCGCACTTTCCGCCACCCCCTTGCAGGGGGCGATGCCAGTGGCCCGGCAAAGCCGGTTCCACGGCATCCCTGGGGCATGCGCGTCATGGCTGAAGCCGCGGGTTGATCCCTTGCTAGTAGCTATTTCTGGTGCTATCAAATAAATAGCTGGTAGCGCAGGTACTACCTGCGCTGGAGGCCTAAAAAGCTTAAAAACTATGGCTTGAAGCGGCCGGCGGCCATCTCCAGCAGCCCGTCGAAGATCAAGTTGTCCACCAGCTCGAACGGCACCGACATGCTGGGCGCCATCTTCCAGCCGGCGCCGCCGGTCATGAAGCAGGCCGGCTCGGCGCCGCAGTGCTGGCGTACGTGCTGCACCATGCGCTCCACCGCGCCGGCAATCGCATAGGTGCCGCCGCTGGTCAGGGCGTCGCTGGTATTGGTGGGGAACTCGCGCACCTCGCCGGTCGGCACGTGCAGGCCGGCGGTGCCGGATTCCAGCGCGCGCAGCATGATGCCGTGGCCCGGCAGGATCAGCCCGCCGAGAAACTTACCCTGCGTGTCTACGGCCTCCACCGTCACGGCCGTGCCCACCATCACCACCACCATGGGCCGCTCGGGGCCCTGGGCCAGCATGCGGTGGCGTGCGCCCACCATGGCGACCCAGCGGTCGGCGCCTAGGCGGGTGGGGTGGTCGTAGCCGTTGACCAAACCGGCCTCGGCGGCGCTGGCCACGACCCACTGGGGCGCCACCTCCCACAGCTCCATCTGCTCGTGGACGCGGCGCTTGACCGCATCGCCGGCGACGATGCAGCCCAGCATCTGCTTGGGCGCGGCCAGACCGGCCCAGGGGCCGTCGGCCAGCTTGTCGATGTTCTCCAGAAACTCGGCGCCATGGGCCAACAAGGTGGCCCCAGGGCGGGGCGCTTCGTACAGCGACCACTTGAGGCGGGTGTTGCCAATGTCGATGGCGAGAAAACTCATCCTGCGGTCTCCGGTGTTCTTTGCGCGCATTATCGACGTCTGCCGGCTAGTAGACTCGCTGGATGGGAAAGATACCGACGTGAGCTACCCGCGCAGCACCAACCACCAGACTCCATGAGCTTCCCTCTTTTTGCATCCCCCGGCAGTGTGGTGTTTCTGGACGACGATCCCGACTACTTGGCCATGCTGCAGCTGCTGGCGCCCGCGGCCTGGCCGGTGCGCTTTTACCTGCGGCCTGCGCACTGCCTGCGCCAGCTACAGCAGGAGGTGGCCGACTGGGAGGCCGATGTGTGGGCCCAGCAGGAAATCATCGACCGCTGGCACCGCCATGGCACGCCGCTGATACCGCAGATCTTGCAGTACTGGGCGCAGCACGGCGCGCGCCGCTACGGCCTGACCCAGGTGTGCGTGGTCGACTACTCGATGCCGCTGACCGACGGCCTGCAGCTGCTGGACGCGCTGCGCGACTGGCCGGGCGCTAAGGTGCTGCTGACCGGCCAGGCCGACGAACAGTTGGCGGTGCAGGCCTTCAACCGTGGCCTGATCGCACAGTTCATCCCCAAGCAGGCGCCCGACATTTCCCGGCGCCTGGTGGATGCGGTTACCCAGCTGCTGGTAGCCACCTGCCAGCGCCATGCGGCCCTGTGGCGCGCCACGTTGACGCCCGTACAGAACGCCATGCTGCGCACCCCGGCGATGGCCCAGGCGCTGGCGCAATGGGTGGCGGCGCAGGGCTGGGTCGAGTACACGGTGATCGGTGCGCCGTTCGGCATCCTGGGGCGTAACGCGCAGGGCCAGACCGGTTGGCTGCAGCTTGAACCGCATAGCGGTCTCGACGAACTGGCGGAGCTGGCCGAATCCGTGGGGGCGGGGCCGTCGGCCCTGACCCAGATCCGCCAGGGCCGCCAGCTGATGGCCATCGAGCTTTGCCAAGCGCTAGGCTCCAAGACCTTGCCGGCCATGGCCGAGGCTTTCAGCCTGGGCGATGACGACAGCCTGTTGGGCGCGTTGTTTGCGGTGCCGGGCGACGTGGTGAGCAGCTTTGCCGAATGGATGGCAGAGCAGCCGCCACGCTTTATCCAAATCTAGCCCTGGCGCCAGGGCAGGCCGTGGAAGCGCCAGCCGCCTTGGCGGCCCCGGTGGGCATCGCCGTCCGGGTCGCCCTCGAAGCCTTCCAGGATGTTGTAGGCCTGCAGGCCCAGCTCGGTTGCGCGCTTGGCCGCGGCCACCGAGCGCACGCCGCTGCGGCACAGCAGCACGGCCTTTTTGCCGCCGGCCAGCGCGGCTTGCAGGCCGGCGTCAAAGCCCGGGTTCAGGGCCATGCCTGGCCACTGTTTCCAGGCCAGCGGCACGGCGCCGGGCACAAAGCCCACCCATTCGCGCTCGGCATCGGTGCGTACGTCGACCAATACCGCTTCACCGGCCTGCCACCACTGACAGGCCAGCTGGGGCGATACGTCGCCGGCATAGCCTTCGGCCGGGCGAGCCGCAGCGGCGGGCGCACCGGCATCGTGGCGCAGGCCGGACTGCAGGTTGGCGGGCACGGCTTCGTCCATGCGTTGCGGGCGGGGTAAATGCAATGCGTCCATGGTGGCGGTGAACTCCTCTAGGGTTTTGTGGGCGATACGGGGATTGTGTTCCCGCTCGTCGGCGATGCTGGAATGGCTGAGGCCATGGTAGTCGTGGCCCGGCCAGACCACGGTCTCGTCGGGCAGCGCAAACAGCACCTGCGTCAGGCTGTTGTACAGCGCCTTGGCGCTACCGGACTGGAAGTCGGTGCGGCCGCAGCCATTGATCAGCAAGGTGTCGCCGGTGAACACATGGTTGCGCCAGACGAAGCTCATGCTGCCCGCGGTATGGCCGGGCGTGTGCAGGGCCTGCAGGGTTTCGCCGCCAAAGCTGAGGAAGTCGCCATGCTGCAGCTGCACAGCCGCGCTGTGGATGCCGCAGCCGGCCGGGGCCGCCGTTTTGGCGCCGGTGTGTTCAGCCAGTTTGCCGGCACTGGTGATGTGGTCGGCGTGGGTGTGCGTCTCCAGCGTCCAGACCAGGGTTAGGCCCTGGGCTTGCAGCAGAGCCAGGTCGCGCTCCAGCTGGGTGTCCACCGGGTCGATGATGGCGGCGGAGCGGCTGGCGGGGTCTGCCAGCACATAGGTGTAGGTGCTGGTGGCGGGGTCGAAGAGTTGGATCGGTTGCATGGTCGGGCTCCGGGAATGCGGCAACCCTATTTTGCGGCTTGCAGCCCCACCCGGTGCCCCGTAAGTTAGCCCAGGGTAAAAAAGCGCATCTCCACCGTCTGCGGGTAGCGCGCGCCGCTGCCGACGAACAGCCGCTGGTTGATCCACTGCAAGGCCGGCGCCGCGGTTTCAAAGCGCGGCAGGCAGCGGAAGTAGATCTGCGCCGGGTCCACGGTTTCGCCGCGCACCAGGCGCGCCATCAGCTCGGCCGGCCCGGTGCGGATGGCGCGGTTGTGCACGTAGATCAGCTCGCCGCTGTCGGTCTCCAGGCAGTAGCGCGCGTCCAGCTCGGCCAGTTGCGCGTTCACCACCAGCTGGGCATCGGCTCCGCCGGGCAGCACCCGGGCGGTCCAGCCCTCGCCACGGGCGCTGCCGCCCAGGATAGGGATCAGGCGGCGGTGGCCGTGGTCGCTGGTACCGACTTCCTGCGGCGCCGCCACCTGCACCGACAGGTCGGCGAAGAAGGCCAGGCTGGGGGTGGCGATGGTGTCGGCGCTCATGGGGTGGCGCAGCTGAAGTTGCTGGCGTCTTCCATGCTGCCCGATCCCTTGTACTTGGCGTACAGCGGGTAGGCGCAAAGCGGCCGGCTGCGGTTCGGGAAGTAGCTGTTGCTGGCCGTGGCCACGGCACGGATGGTGTCGGGCGCAATGCCTTTTTCCACCCAGTCGACCATGGTTTGCAGCGAGTCAAAGCTGTCGGTGGCCGGGCCGCCCGAGCAGTGGTTCATGCCCGGCACCAGAAAGGTCCGCGCAAAGCCCTGGGTGGCGGCCAAGCCACCATTGTTGGCGCTGAGCCGGGCGTAGTAGGCCAGGGTGTCGGAGGCCGAGAAGATCGGGTCCGACATGCCGTGGATCAGCAGCAGCTTGCCACCGTGCTTCTGGTAGGCGGTCAGGGTGGCGTCGACATAGGTGTCGTACACCGCCGAGAACCAGGCCATGCGCGCCGGATCGGTATCGAAATTGAAGTTCAGCGCGTTGAACGTCGGGTCCGGCGGGGTGAAGAACTCGTGCACCAGCGCGTCGCGCATCAAGGTGTTGTAGCGCGAGTCAGGGGTGGCGGTGGTCGAGCTGCCCAGGGTCCAGCTGCGCCAGCCCGGGGCGGCCAGGCCCGGGTCCCAGGGCTGGCCGGTGTACAGCGCGCTGCCGGCGCTGTTCTTCGGGCCGCCGAACACGTCTTGCAGTGCACCCACCTGGGCGCTGCTCAGGCAGCTGGCGGTCTTGGCGCCCACGCACTGCAGCACGGCAGGGTTGAAGCTGCAGGCCTGCACGTTGTTGACCATGCCGTCGACCACGCCGTCGGCCCCATCGCAGGCGCTGTTGATGGCCTGGGCGGTGAGGTTCAGGTCGGCATCGCTGAAAGCCTGCGACAGGATGGGGTTGCCCGCGCCGTCCTGTGGCGCGATGGCCGTGAGCTGGCGGTTGTTCCACATCGCCGCCACCGTGGCGCCGCTGGACACGCGCATCGCCGGGGCGCCGGCAGTGATGCCGTCGAAGTAGTCCGGGAAGCGCTGCGAGAACATCATGCCCTGGCGGCCACCGCCCGAGCAGCCCGAGAAATAGGATTTGTCGGGCGTGCGGCCGTAGCGCTGGCGTATCAGTTCCTTGGCGCTGACGGCGGTCTTGTCGTGTGCGTTGTAGGCGTGGTCTATGCGCGCCTGCGGGTCCAGGCCGAACAGCGCACTGGTGCCGCTATGCCCTGCGTCGGTGGAGACCACGGCAAAGCCCTGGCCCAGCGGCGAGGCGGTGGCGATCGAGATGCTGGAGCTCAGCGAGGTGTCGCGCAGCGTGCCGTCGTTGCCGCCGCCACCCAGGTACAGGAAGCGGCCGTTCCAGTTGTCGGGCAGGCTCAGTTGGAAGCCGATCGCGTAGTTTCTGCCATCCACGCCGACGCGCGGGTTGATGCTGCCGGTCAACGTGCAATGGCCGGGCAGAAAGTCGCCGCTGCTGGCATTGCCCGGGCGCTTGGTGCCGGCCGGTACGTACTGGCTGGTCAGGGTGGCGGCCGACAGGCCGGCCTGGGCGGCCAGCTTGCTGCAGGCGGCGGCCGATGCGCTGGCATCCAGCGGTGCACCGGCGGCATTGCCGTCACTGCCGCCGCAGCCGGCGACCAGGCTGGCCAGCAGGCCAGCCAAGATGGAGTGTTTGGAGCGTTTGCGGCGCAGAAGGGGCAGGGTGTGCATGCGGTTTCCTGGCTGGGGTGCGGCGGCCATCAGTCGGCCTTGAATCCGGTGGCAGCCACGGCCTTGCCCCATTTGGCGGTGTCGGCGGCGATGCTGCGGGCGAAGTCTTCGCGGCTGCTGCCGGTGGCGCGAAAGCCCGCGTCCTCCAGCTTGGCCTTGCCTTCGGCGGATCGCACCACCTTGACGATGTCGGCATTCAGCTTGACCAGCACATCGGCCGGCGTTTTGGCCGGCGCCACCACGCCGAACCAGGAGTTGAATTCCAGCTCGGGGTAGCCTTGTTCCTTGAAGGTCGGCACCTCGGGCAGGGTGCTGGTGCGCACCGGGCCGGTGGTGGCCAGGGCCAGCAGCTTGCCGGCTTTGACCTGGGGCGCGGCCAGCCCCATGCTGGCGAACACGCCTTGCACATCGCCGCCGAACAGGCCTGTCAGCGCATCACCTGTCGACTTGTAGTGCACCGGCTCGGGCTGCAGCTTCAACGCGTCGCCCAGCATGAAGACCCCGAAATGCCCGGGTGTGCCGGCGCCAAAAGTGGCCATGAACAAGCCCTTTTGCGTCTTGGCAGCGTCCACGAAGTCCTTCACATTGCGGGCGGCCACCTTTTGCGGATTCACCAGAAAGGCGAAGTCCACACTGGCCACCTGGCTGACCGGGGCGAAGTCGCGCTGCACGTCGTAGGGCAGCTTGTTGTAGCTGCTGGGGGCGATGGCCAGCTGGCCGGTTTCTCCCAGCAGCAAGGTGTAGCCATCGGACGCGGCGCGGGCCACTTCGGTGGCGGCGATCAGGCCGCCGGCACCGGGCTTGTTGTCCACCACCACGCCCATGCCCCAGGCTTCGGCGAGCTTCTGGCCCAGCACCCGGGCCACGATGTCCGGCCCGGTGCCGGCGGCAAAGCCGACCACCAGGCGGACCGGTTTGCTGGGGTAGCTGGTCTGGGCGCTGGCGGCGCTGCAGGCCAGTGCGGTGAACAGGGTGGCGAGCACGCAGCGGCGTGAGGGAATGGGCATGGGGTGTCTCCGACTAGGTGTAATGCTGCATAGCGTAGGCGCCGGCCTGCCCGTATGCTGTCATCCCAGAAGATGACGCGTTAACCCTATAAGCGAAGGTACGAGGATGCGACAGTGGGCTGCCAATGCAAACGCCGCCACGCCCGGCGAGCTGCTGAACGTGCTGACCCAGGCGGTGCCCCGCCTGGGCGAGAACCACTTTGAGCAAACCCTGCTGGACAGCCTGTACCCGCTGCTGCCTGCTGCTTCCTGGTCGGTGTACCGCACCGGGCCGCTGTGTCAGCCGGTGATCTACATGTCGGCCAGCCACGGTGTGCCCGACACCACGCGCGACTGCTGGCGCGCTTACCTGTCTGGCCCGTACCTTGGCGACAGCACGCTGTACCGGGCTCCATCGGCGGCTGCGCCGCAGCAGCAGGTCAGCCACATCACCGCGCAAGAGGTGCCGCCCGAGCACCGGGCCAAGGTCTACGAGGCGCATGGCATGGCCGAACGGGTGTCGGTGGTGGAGCCGCAGGGCGACGGCGCGCTGTTTGCCCTCAACTTCTACCGCCACCAGCACCAGCGGCCGTTCAGCGATGCGCAGATTGCCGATTTCACCCAGCTGGCGCCCAGCTTGTTGGCGCTGGCCCACAAGCATCTGTTGTTGCGGCTGCCGCTGCCGCCCCACCCGACTCCCTCCGCACCCGCACGGGATGCGGGCTTTGCGGCCCAGGTGCTGCAGGTGCAGCGCCTGCACCCGGGGCTGACCTTGCGCGAATGCGAGGTTTGCGCCGGCATGCTGCAAGGCCTGACCCTGGACGGCATTGCCTGCCAGCTGGGCCTGGGCCTGCCCACCGTCAAAACCTACCGCAAGCGGGCCTTCGCCCGCCTGGGCATCCACTTCCGCAACGAGTTGTTCGCCCGGGTGCTGTCGGCCCAGGGCGTCTAGCTTCAGTCGTCCTTGCGGGTCCAGACGCCGATCAGCGCCTTGGTCTTTTGCCAGGCGGTGGTGCGCTCGTCGGACAGCACGTCCA
Organism: Rhodoferax sp. OV413; assembly: GCF_900104385.1. Lineage (GTDB taxonomy): Bacteria > Pseudomonadota > Gammaproteobacteria > Burkholderiales > Burkholderiaceae_C > Rhodoferax_B. The sequence continues at coordinate 660,475 of NZ_FNJA01000002.1, forward strand.
GGAAGTCCGACAGGCGTTTCGACTTGACCATGGTGTAGACCGTCAGCGCCGTGGTCAGCACAAAGGTGATGGCAAAAATGCCCAGCCGGCGCCCCATGGGCGCATCGGCTTCGGCCAGCAGGTTCATGCCCAGGAAGCCGGTGGTCACGGTGCCGATCAGGCCGAAGATGGTTACCACCGTCAGGCGCACCACGGTGTTGGCCTGGCGGCGCAGGCTGTCGGCCTCCAGGTACTGGTTCATCTCGGCGATGCGCTCCTTGACCTCGGCGTACAGCGCGTCCAGCCCCAGGTGCTGGGAACACATCTGCGACAGCGCGCGCACCTGGGCCTGCTCGGACAGCTCGTGGAACCAGTAGCGGTGGGTGAAGCGCAGAAAGCTGCCAAAGCCCTCGCGTATGGCACGCTTGAACTGGCGGATGCTGGCGGCGTCGCTGATGTCCAGGTTCTTCAGCGCCTCGGCCAGCCGGTCGGAATACATCAGCAGCGCGGCCTTCTGGAAGTGGGCGATCAGGAACACCAGAAAGTGCTGGTGCCGGAACTGCGCCAGCACGCCGCGGTCGCGGCAGCCGTAGAACTGGCTGCTGGCATCGCCGACCACCACCATTGCATGGCCGTTGCACAGATAGCGGGTGTTCGGCGCGGCACCGGCGTCGGCCCAGAAGCGGTCGTAGCAGTATTTGTGTTCGAAGTCGCTCAGGTGCTGCTCTCCATAGGGCAGGGCGCAGTCGCCTGCCAGGTCCACCGGGCTGGAGCCGGTGACCAGGCCCAGGCGCACGAAGTCGCTGCGGGTCAGCGCGCGCGGTCGGTCCAGCGCCAGGTAGGCCATCAATGGCATGCGGTAGTACTCGATCTGCCGAAAGCGCAGCGGGCCTTCGTGGTCCGAATGGTCTCCCACCAGCGGCTGCATCACGTAGTCCCAATGGGCCGACATGCGCGGCGCGCGGCGGGTGCTGACATGGGCCATGAAGGCGTCGCGCTGGTTGGCGTCGGAGGCGGCCAGCACCTGGCCTTGCGCGTCCAGCCATTCGGCGCTGGCCAGGCAGTGCAAGGCCTGGCCGGTCGCGTCCCAGCCGGCCGGGTAGGCGCGGCCGAAGCGGTACATCAGTTCCTGCGCCTGCTCCAGGCCGAGCTTTTCGCCCACCACCTCGACGTTCAGCAGCACCAGGTCTACGTCCAGAAAGAAGTACAGGTCGACGTGCACGGTTTGCAGCGTGATCGGCGCGTCGCCGGGGCGTGGCACCACGCGCACCGCGGCAATGTCGTGGCGCCGGAACACCCGCATCGGCGAGCCCTGGGTCTTGCCGGGCTGGCCGTGCTTGGGCAGGCCCTCGCCGTACAGAAAGCGCTGCACATAGGGCAGGAAGGTGACGAACTCGTTGTAATGCCGCTCGTGGAAGCGGCTGCTGTCGCCGGTGAACTCGTCCACCACCTCGCGCCAGGGCGAGGCGTCGCCCATGTCGGCCAGCACCTGCCAGGGTTTGGCATGCTGGCCCTGGCTGCCGCGCACCGGCATCAGCCGCAGCGGCCAGAGCAAAACCTGGCGAAAGTGCTCAACCTGGGGGCGTGCGGGGGCGGCGGTTTCGGTGGACATCGTGGGCAATCCGTGGGCGGCTATTGCGCGAAGTGTAGAGGAGCCAGGGCCCGATGGGGCGTCCTTGCATTTTGCTATCTAAATAATAGCTGCTGGCGCTTGTGGAATGTGCGCCAGAGCCATTATTTTCATAAATTTCAACGCGGGCTGTAGCCACCCAGGAAGACCTGCACCGCCCGCGCCGCCATGCCCTTGGTCTGCTCGGGGCTCAGCTCGGGCAGGTCGCGGTAGAAGTAGCGGTGGTCGACCTCGGAATGCACCAGTGCCCCCAGGTGCTGGGCGGCGATCACCGGGTCGGACTGGCGCAAGCGGCCGCGGTCCATCAGCGTCTGCAGGTACGCGCCCATGGTGGCGATGCCCTGCTTCTGGCCGGCTTCGTAGAACAGCCGGCCCACGTCCGAATGGCCGGCCTCGGCCAGCACCAGGCGGTGGGCGGAAATGGTTTCGGACGCGCTCAGGAAGCTCAGCAGGCGTTCGCAGAAGCGCTCCAGCACGGCGGTCAGGTCTTCGTCCACGGCGGCCATCAGCTCGTCCATCGCAGGGTCGATGTGGTCGGCGCCGAACTTGTGCGCCAGGGTCATGAAGATGGCTTCTTTGGAGGGGAAATAGCCGTACAGCGTGGCCTTGGAGCCGCCCACGCGGGCCGCGATTTCGGCCATCGAGGTGCGCTCGTAGCCCATTTCCAGGAACACCTCGCCGGCGGTGCGCAGGATGGCATCGCGCTTGGCATCGGTTCGGACTTTCATCGTGTCTTCTCTTTTTAATTGAACTCAGGTGTTCATTTTTGATTGACAGGCGTCAAAAGTCAAATTTAAAATGAACTGTACGGTACTGTTTTGACTGGATAGCCATCTTGGCCATCTGCAGTGGCCGCCCAGGAGAATTCCCATGCCCATGCTTTTTTCATCCGTCCGCCGGCCCGCCGGTCTGGCCGTGGCCCTGGCGGCCAGCGCGCTGCTCGCCGCCTGCGGCAAAGCCCCGCAAGGCGGCCCACCGCCCCAACTGGGTACGCCCCAGGTCAGTTTTGTGGTGGTGCAGCCGCAGCGCGTGGCGCTGACCACTGAGCTGCCAGGCCGTACCGCGCCGGTGCTGGTCTCCGATGTGCGGCCGCAGATCACCGGCCTGGTGCAGACCCGGCGTTTTACCGAGGGCAGCGATGTGAAGGCTGGCGAGTTGCTGTACCAGATCGACCCGGCGACCTACCGCGCCAGTGCCGACAGTGCCCAGGCCGCGCTGGCCAAGGCCGAGGCAAACCTGGTGTCGGTCAAGCTCAAGGCCGGCCGCTACCAGGAGCTGGTGGCGATCAAGGCGGTCAGCCAGCAGGAAGCCGACGACGCGGCGGCGTCCTTGCTGCAAACCGAGGCTGATGTGGCCTCGGCCAAGGCCGCGCTGCAGACCGCCAAGATCAACCTCGACTACACCCGCATCACCTCGCCGATCAGCGGCCGGGTCGGCAAGTCCTCGGTCACGCCCGGTGCGCTGGTCACCGCCAACCAGGCCACCGCGCTGGCCACGGTGCAGCAGCTCAACCCCATCTATGTGGACGTTACCCAGTCCAGCAGCGAAGTGCTGCGCCTGAAGCGCGCGCTGTCCCAGGGCAGCCTGCGCAGCGGCACGGCCAAGGCCAAGCTGCTGCTGGAAGACGGCTCCAGCTATGCGCTGGAAGGCAAGCTCAAGTTTTCCGACGTGACGGTAGACACCAGCACCGGTGCCATCACCCTGCGGGCTGAGTTCCCGAATCCCACGGGCGAGCTGCTGCCCGGCATGTATGTGCGCGCCGTGCTGGAAGAAGGCGTGATGGAACAGGCGGTGCTGGCGCCCCAGCGGGCCGTGGCCCGCGACGCCACCGGCAAGCCCACAGCCTATGTGGTGACGGCCGACGGCAAGCTGGAGCAGCGCACGCTGCAAACCGGCCAGGCGATTGGCGACCAGTGGCTGGTAACCAGCGGCCTGCAAGCCGGCGACCGCCTGGTGGTCGAAGGCCAGCAGAAAGCCCGCCCAGGAGCCGCCGTGGATGCGGTGGCCTACGACCCCGCCCGTGCGGCCGCGGCCAAGCCGTCTGCCTCGGCACCCGCCAAGAGCTAAAGCCCAAGGACGACCACCATGGCCCGTTTTTTCATTGACCGCCCGATCTTCGCCTGGGTACTTGCCATCATCGTGATGCTGGCCGGTGTCCTGGCTATCAACACCCTGCCGATTGCGCAGTACCCCAGCATTGCGCCGCCGGCGATTGCCATTTCAGCCAACTACCCCGGCGCTTCCGCCAAGACCTTGGAAGACACCGTCACCCAGGTCATCGAACAGAAGATGAAGGGGCTGGACCGACTGTCCTACATGGCGTCGACCAGCGAGTCCTCGGGCTCGGTGACGATCACCCTGACCTTCGAGAACGGCACCGACCCCGACACCGCCCAGGTGCAGGTGCAGAACAAGCTGGCCCTGGCCACGCCGCTGCTGCCGCAAGAAGTGCAGCAGCAGGGCGTGCAGGTCACCAAGTCGGCCAGCAACTTCCTGGCCATTCTGGCCTTCACCTCGGAAGACGGCAGCATGGACGGCTCGGACCTGTCCGACTACGTGGCCGCCAATGTGCAGGAGCCGCTGAGCCGGGTCGAAGGCGTGGGCGACACCACCTTGTTCGGCTCGCAGTACGCGATGCGCGTCTGGCTGGACCCGAACAAACTGAACAACTTCAAGCTGACGCCGCTGGACGTGAAATCCGCGATCCAGGCACAGAACGCCCAGGTATCGGCTGGCCAACTGGGCGGCCTGCCGGCGGCCCAGAACCAGCAGCTGAATGCCACCATCACATCGCAGACCCGTCTCAAGACCGCGGCCGAGTTTGAATCCATCCTGCTGCGCACCCAGGCCGACGGCTCCCAGGTGCGGCTGCGCGACGTGGCCCGCATCGAGCTGGGCAGCGAAAGCTATGGCGTGGTGGCACGCTACAACGGCAAGCCGGCCGCCGGCCTGGCTATCAAGCTGGCCACCGGCGCAAATGCGCTGGACACGGTGCGCGGCGTCGACGCGCGGGTGGAAGAGCTGAGCAAGTTCTTCCCCACCGGCATGAAGGTGCAAAAGCCGTACGACACCACACCCTTTGTGCGCATCTCCATCGAGGAAGTCATCAAGACCCTGGTCGAAGCCGTGGTGCTGGTGTTCCTGGTGATGTTCCTGTTCCTGCAGAACTTCCGGGCCACGCTGATCCCGACGATTGCCGTGCCGGTGGTGCTGCTGGGTACCTTTGGTGTGCTGGCCGTGTTTGGCTATTCGATCAATACGCTGACCATGTTCGCCATGGTGCTGGCCATCGGCCTGCTGGTCGACGATGCGATCGTGGTGGTGGAAAACGTCGAGCGGGTGATGACCGAAGAGGGGCTGTCGCCACTGGAGGCCACGCGCAAATCCATGGGCCAGATCACCGGCGCACTGGTCGGCGTGGCCCTGGTGCTGGCCGCGGTGTTCGTGCCCATGGCCTTCTTCCCCGGCTCCACCGGCGTGATCTACCGCCAGTTCTCCATCACCATCGTCGCGGCGATGACGCTGTCGGTGTTCGTGGCCATGGTGCTGACCCCCGCGCTGTGCGCCACCCTGCTCAAGCCGGTGGCCAAGGGCCATGCGATGGCCAGCACCGGCTTCTTCGGCTGGTTCAACCGCAACTTCGACCGCGGTAATAGCCGCTACCAGGGCGTGGTGCGCCACATGGTGGGCAAGGGCTGGCGCTACATGGCCGCCTATGCGGTGATCGTTGCCATGGTGGTGTTCGGCTTCCTCAAGCTGCCGGTCGGCTTCTTGCCCGACGAAGACCAGGGCACTTTGTTTGGCCTGGTCCAGCTATCGCCCGGTGCCGCCCAGTCGCGCACCTTGGACGTGATGAAGCAGGTCGAACACCATTTCCTGGAAGACCAGAAAGACGCGGTCGAAGGCTTGTTCACCGTGGCGGGCTTCAGCTTTGCCGGTAGCGGCCAGAACGCAGGCCTGGTGTTTGTGCGCCTCAAGTCCTGGGACCAGCGCGCGACCGAGGCGCTGAGCGTCAGCGGTGTGGCAGCCAAGGCCGGCGCCTTCTTTGCCACCATCCGCGATGCGCAGGTGTTTGCCTTCGCGCCGCCAGCGGTGTCCGAGCTGGGCAACGCTACCGGCTTCGACCTGATGCTGCAAGACCGCGCGAATCTGGGCCACGATGCCCTGATGCAGGCGCGGAATCAGCTGCTCGGCCTGCTGGCCCAAGAAGACGGCCTGGTGGCGGTGCGCCCTAACGGCCTGGAGGACACGCCCGAGTTCAAGCTCGACATCGACGCCCACAAGGCGGGCGCCATGGGCCTGACCATGGCCGACATCAACGACACCTTCTCCGCCGCCTGGGGCAGCAGCTATGTGAACGACTTCATCGACAAGGGCCGCGTCAAAAAGGTGATGATGCAGGCCGATGCCCAGTACCGCATGCTGCCCGAAGACATCAACAACTGGTATGTGCGCAACAGCGCCGGCAGCATGGTGCCGTTCTCGGCCTTCTCTACCGCCAGCTGGTCGGTGGGCTCGCCGCGGCTGGAGCGCTACAACGGCGTGCCCTCGGTCGAAATCCTGGGCATGGCCAAGCCGGGCACCGCGTCCAGTGGCCAGGCGTTGGCCATCGTGGAAGCTGCGGTGGCCAAGCTGCCGCCCGGCATAGGCTACGAATGGACGGGCCTGTCGCTGCAGGAAAAGCAGTCCAGCGGCCAGACCGCGCTGCTCTACGGCCTGTCGATCCTGATCGTCTTCCTGTGCCTGGCCGCGCTGTACGAGAGCTGGGCGATCCCGTTCTCCGTCATCATGGTGGTGCCGTTGGGTGTGTTCGGCGCCTTGCTGGGCGCGATGCTGACCTGGAAGATGAACGACGTGTACTTCCAGGTGGGCTTGCTCACCACCATCGGTCTGGCCTGCAAGAACGCGATCCTGATCGTCGAGTTCGCCAAGGACTTGCAGGCCCAGGGCATGGGCCTGGTCGAGTCGGCCATTACTGCCGCCCGGCTGCGCCTGCGGCCGATCCTGATGACCTCGCTGGCCTTCATCCTGGGCGTGCTGCCCCTGGTGCTGGGCAGCGGGGCCGGTGCCGGCGCCCAGAACGCGCTGGGCACGGCCGTGATCGGCGGCATGATTTCCGGCACCGTGCTGGCGATCTTCTTCGTGCCGGTGTTCTTTGTGCTGGTGCGCAGCATCTTCAAGGGCAAACCGGCTCCTGCCGCACCCGCATTGCCGCAGCCTGCGGCCACCATCCAAGAGGCACACTGATATGAAAAAACGCAACTTCACCGTCCTGGCCTTGGCCTTGGCGCTGGCCGGCTGCAGCAGCCTGGCGCCCGACTACCAGCGCCCGGCAGCGCCCGTGCCCGCCAGCTTTGCCACCAGCAGCACAGCGCCATCTGGCGCGGCGGCGGCCGATATTGATTGGCGCAGCTTCTTTGCCGATGCGCGGTTGCAGCGCCTGATCGAACAGGCCCTGGCCAACAACCGCGACCTGCGGATCGCCGTGCTCAACATCGAGCAGGCGCGCGCCCAGTACCGCATCCAGGACGCCAGCAGCTGGCCTACGGTGAACGCCAGCGGCAGCAATACCGCCGGCCGCACGCCGGCCAGCCTGTCGGGCACCGGGCAGGCGGTGGTGGGCCACCAGTACAGCGCGACCATCGGCTTCAGCGCCTACGAGCTGGACCTGTTTGGCCGTGTGCGCAGCCTGAACGCTCAGGCGCTGGAGAGCTTTCTGGCCACCGCCGAGGCCCGCCGCAGCACCCAGATCAGCCTGGTCGCCGAGGTGGCCAGCGCCTACCTGACCTGGGCGGCCGATGCCGAGCGCCTGGCGCTGGCGCAGCAAACCCTGCGCAGCCAGAGCGACTCGTTCGCGCTGACCCAGTGCAGCTACCAACTGGGCAATGCCTCGGCCCTGACCCTGCGCCAGCAGCAGACCAGCGTGGACACGGCGCGGGTCGACGTGGCCCGCTACACCGGCCAGGTGGCGCTGGACCAGAACGCGCTGGCCTTGCTGGTCGGCGCGCCGGTGCCGGCCGATCTCGCGCCCACCAGCCTGGGCGACAGCCTGGGCCCGCTGGAAAACCTGCCCGCCGGCCTGCCGTCGGACCTGCTGCAGCGCCGCCCCGACATCCTGCAAGCCGAGCACCAGCTGAAGGCCGCCAACTTCAACATTGGCGCCATGCGCGCGGCTTTCTATCCGCGCATCAGCCTCACCGCCTCGCTGGGTTCGGGCAGCAACGAGCTGTCGAGCCTGTTCAAGGCTGGCTCGGGCAGCTGGAGCTTTGTGCCGCAGATCAGCCTGCCGCTGTTCGACGGTGGCAGCAACCAGGCGAACCTGGACTACGCCACCATCGGACGTGACATCAACGTGGCAACCTACGAGAAGACCATCCAGACCGCCTTCCGCGAGGTAGCCGATGCGCTGGCCCAGCGCGGCACCCTGGGCGCCCAGCTGGAAGCCCAGCAGTCGCTGGTGGGCGCGACCTCCGAGTCGTTCCAGCTGTCGGACGCGCGTTTCCAGAAGGGCGTGGACAGCTACCTCAGCGTGCTGGACGCGCAGCGCTCGCTGTACACCGCCCAGCAGACCCTGATCGGTACCCGTTTGTCACGCGTGTCCAACGCGGTCACGCTGTACAAGGTGCTGGGTGGGGGCTGGACCGGCGAGTCTGCTATTTAAATGAGAGCTGCTAGCGCAGGTGGAATGTGCGCCAGAGCCTCATTTTTTATAAATCCTGCTCACCAGTTAGCGGGGTCAACTCGGTAGTAGCCGCAGAGTTCGCGGTACAGCGCCGGGTCGTAGGCGGCCAGTTCGGCGGCTTGCTCGAAGAACACCTCGGACACCACGGCAAAGAACTCGGCCGGGTCTTGCGCGCCGTAGTGGTTCAGCAGGCCGGGCTCGCCCGCATGGGCCTGGGCTTGCAGCCGGGCGTAGGCGGCGTTGAACACCTGTGACCAGCGCTGCGGGTCGGCGCCATGCGGGCGCAGCGGCGCTCCATTCGCCGGGCCGTTCTCCTGGTCCAGCTGGTGGGCGAATTCATGGATCACCACGTTGCGGCCATCGTCGGCCACGGCCGCGCCTTCCAGCGTGTCCTGCCACGACAGGATCACCTGGCCTTGCGACCAGGATTCGCCGGCCAGCGCATGGCGTTGCTCCTGCTGCACGCCCGCGCCGTCGGTGCTGGCGCGCTGCACCGCGAACGCGCCGGGGTAGACCAGGATCTGCCGCAGATTGCGGTAGTAGCCGGTGGGCCGGTTCAGCAACAGCAGGCAGGCCTGGGCGGCGACCACCACCCGCATTTCTTCGGTGATCTGCAGCCCGGCGCAGCCCAGAAAGGCTTTTTCGGCGATGAATACCTGCATGTGTTTTTTCAGCTGCAGCTGCAGGTCTACCGGCAGGCGCCGCACCAGGGGCACGCGGCGGCGCAATATCTTGCGCCAGGCCGCCGGAAACACCTGCCCGCGCAGCTGCTGCCGGCGCCGCGCGACCCACCAGGCCGGCAGCCACCAGCCCAGCGCGCAGATGGCGGCCAGTATCAGCAGGGCAATGAGGGTGGCGGTGGATGTGTCCATAAAAATCGGTGCAGGCACTGCTAGCTGGGTGCCGGCTTGGCGTTTGCAATGCCGCTCCCCATAATTCTGTCGATGCACTATCCACCTGCTTTGACCCGCCGCCTATTGCTGGCTATGGCGGCGTGCACGCCACTGGGCCTGCGCGCGCAAGCCGCCGTGGTGGCCGATGAAACCTGGACCGACGCCACCCGCCAGCGCGCGCTGCCGGTCAAGATCCGCTGGCCGGCTACGCCGGGGGCTGTGTTGCCGGTGCTGCTGTACTCGCACGGCCTGGGCGGCTCGCGCGACGGCGGGGCGGTCTGGGGCCAGGCCTGGGCGGATGCGGGATGCGTGGTCGTACACCTGCAGCACCCGGGCAGCGATACCGACGCGGCCCGCGCCGCAGGCCTGAACCGGGCCGCGCTGCGCAGCCTGGCCAGCGCGGAACAGCTGCGCCAGCGCCTGCAGGACGTGGTCTTTGTACTGGACGAGATCGCCCGCCGCCAGCGTGCGGGCCAGGGCGCTTGGGCCCGTGTCCGGCCCGATGCGTTGGGCTTGGGCGGCCATTCCTTTGGCACCCACACCACGCTGGGCATGGCAGGGCAAAGCTACCCCGGTTTCGCGGGCATGGACGAGCCCCGGCTGGCCGCCTTCATCGCCTTGTCGCCCACCTTGCCGATGGCCGGCGACGCCACCCAGGCCTTTGCCCGCGTGACCCGCCCGCTGCTGGCGGTGACCGGCACGCGCGACGACGACGTGGCCGACATGGGTGCCACCCCGGAGCGCCGTCGCGCTGTCTTCGACGCCTTGCCGCCCGGCGGCAAGGCCCTGCTGGTGCTGCAGGATGCCGACCACATGACGCTGGGCGGCGGGGCTGGCGCGGCCAGACGCCCGCTGATGGAGGCCCGTCGCAACGAGTCCACCCGCGCCCAACAGCAGCGCCACCACGCGCTGCTGGCGCAAACCAGTACCGATTGGTGGCGCGCGCACTTGCTGGGCGATGCCGCTGCCCGGGCTCGGATGCTGCGTCCTGCGGGTTTGGCGGTGGGCGATGTCTGGCAGCAAAAGTAGGGGGCGGGCGTCAAAGTGATAGCAATGACAACCGCCGCCCTGCCGACACGGTTTACAGGCATTTATTCACGTAAAGGCTGCTACAACTTGGGGTCGACCCTAGGGTAAAACGAGGGCACTGGGCGCAAGATTAACAGGCGGCGAAGGTATACAAAGTGCCCGTCGTGAACACCATGTCAACAGACTGTGACCCCGGCAAGGCGCCCACCGGTTTGCTTTCAACGGAACCCGCCGGTTACCGCGAGGTTCGGCAGGCGGCCATATGCGTTTTGGTGTCGCTGGTGGTGTTTTTCGCGGCAGTGCCTTTTGCCAAAACGCCGCTGGTGCAGGCGTTTGCCTTCATCCCCATGTACGTGTCGGCCCTGGTGATTTGCGACCTGATCACCGCCGTGCTGCTGTTTGGCCAGTTCAGCGTGCTGCAAACGCCGGCACTGCTGGTCTTGGCCAGCGGCTACTTGTTCACCGCATCTGCCACCGTGGTCTATATGCTGATCTTTCCGGGGCTGTTTTCCCCGACCGGGTTGTTCGGCGCCGGCCCGCAGACATCTTCGGCGATGTACATGTTCTGGCACAGCGGCTTTCCGCTGGCGGTCATCGGCTACACCCTGCTGAAGGGCAAAAAAATCAAGCCCCGCAAGCTGCCGCTGCTGATACTGGCGTCGCCCCGTACCGCGATTGCCACCGCTGCGGTCGTGGTGCTCAGCGTGGTGGTGGGGTTCGGTATCTTCGCCACCTGGGGGCAGGCCTGGATTCCGATTTTCCTGAACGAACACCGCACCACCACCACCGGGCGCATGTTTTTGTTCGGCGTCTGGCTGCTCAGCCTGATCGCCCTGGTGGGGGTGTGGAAGAAGCGGCCGCATACCGTGCTCGATATATGGCTGCAGGTGGTCATGTGCGTGTGGCTGTTCGACATTGCGCTGGCAGCACTGTTGAACTCCGGCCGCTACGACCTGGGCTGGTATGTCGGCCGGATCTACGGTTTGCTGGCTGCCAGCTTTCTGCTGGTGGTGTTGCTGGTGGAAGATCTGAAGCAGTACAAGCGCCTGTTCCAGCTCTCGGTCAAGCTCAGTGCGGCGAATACCGTCTTGGCCAATCTGGCACGGCATGACAGCCTGACGGGGCTGGCCAACCGGCGGTTTTTTGACGAGTACCTGGCCGAGCAGATCGCGATTGCGAACCGCTTCAACCGGCCCCTGGCGCTGATCCTGTGCGACATCGACCACTTCAAGAACTTCAACGACCACTATGGGCACCAGGAGGGCGACGCCTGCCTGAAGCGCATCGCCCGCGTACTCAAGTCCTGCTCGCGGCGCCCGGCCGATATGGTGGCGCGCTACGGTGGCGAAGAGTTCGCCTTCATCCTGCCCGACACCGATTTGCGCGCTGCGGCACGGGTGGCGGAAGAGGTCCGGGCCGAAGTCAGCCGCCTGGGGATCTCGCATGCCTATTCCTCGGCCGGGTCTTGCGTCAGCATCAGCAGCGGGGTGTCCGAACTGGTGTCGTCCATGAAGGCCACGCAGCTGATTTCTGCGGCGGACAATTTTCTCTATAAAGCCAAGGGCCAGGGCCGGAATCAGGTGGTCAGCACCTGGGCGAGCGTCTAGGCCCGGTAGGCCAGAGAAACCTGTTTTGCTATATTTAAAGTAGCATGTTGCGTTGATCCTGCCTGCGCCAGAGCCCTGTTTTGCTTAAATCTGGGCGGCAGCACCCTGGCACCCCCGGCTTTGCAGGATTGTTGGCGATGTTTGCCCGATTCTCCGGGATGGCGGCAAAAGGGCAGACAAGCGCGGGCCAGATGCGTAAGCTTGGTTCCATGCTGACATCCACCCCCCAGGCACTGCGCGACGAACGGTCTGCCAACCCATTGCAGGCCACGGTCATGCGGGCCGAACTGGCCGCCCTGATCGACCGCTTCACCGGCACCGACGGCGCCCACGCGACGCTGATTCCGCGCCTGACCCTGGCCCGGATTTCGCACAGCCAGCATCCGGTGCACACGGTGTACGAGCCGGCCTTCTGCGTGCTGGCGCAAGGCAGCAAGCGGGTGCTGCTGGGCGACGAGGTCTACGTGTACGACAGCAACCACTACCTGGTGGTTGGGCAGAACCTGCCGGTGGCCGGCCAGGTTGTCGACGCATCGCCCGAGGCGCCATACCTGAGCATGCGGCTGTTCTTTGACGTCAAGGACATTGCCGCACTGGCGCTGGACCTGCAGCTCGGCCAAGCCTTTCCCGCGCGGGCCTCGCAGCGCGGGATCTTCACCGGCACGCTGTCCGCCACGCTGCTGGACCCGCTGCTGCGCCTGGTCAAGCTGCTGGATACGCCCGAGGAAGTGGCCGCGCTGGCGCCGCTGATCACCCGCGAGATCCTGTATCGCCTGCTGAAGTCGCCCGACGGCTGGCGCCTGGTGCAGATGGCCATGGTGGACAGCCACAGCCAGCGTATCGCCCAGGCCATCAGCCTGCTGTCGCAGCGCTACCAGGAGCCGCTGCGCGTCGACGAGCTGGCCAACGAGGTGCACATGAGCGTGTCCTCGCTGCACCAGCATTTCAAGGCCGTCACCGCGATGAGCCCGCTGCAGTTCCAGAAGCAGCTGCGCCTGCAGGAGGCACGCCGCATCATGATCAGCGAGCACCTGGACGCCGCCGCCGCGGGCCACCGCGTCGGCTACGAGAGCCAGTCGCAGTTCAACCGCGAATACAGCCGCTTCTTCGGCTCGCCGCCCGTGCGCGACGTCAAGCGTCTGCGCGAACAACAGCTAAGCCGGGCTTAGCCAAGCTCTCCGCCATCCTCCATTGGCCCCGCTTGCGGCAGGCCCGGGGAGCGTGCGGCCCATTTTTCGCCTCAACCCCATCGCAGCACACCAGGAGAAACCATGCAAAACGACACCCTAGAACAACGCATCCAGAAACTCGAAGACAAGTCCGCTCTCAAAGCGCTGGTCGACACCTTCTCCAACCTCGCGGACCAGAAAGACCTGGCCGCCCAGGCACTGCTGTTTACCGAAGATGCCGTTGTCGACACCTACTTTGAAGGCCAGCTGTTTGCCTCGCTCAAAGGGCGCCAGCAGATCCAGGAAACCTTTACCGCCTTCCTGGCCAATGTCCAGACCGGCTACCACCTCAACGGCCAACATACGGCCGAGCTGGATGGCGATAGCGCAACGGCGGTCCACTACTGTCTGGTGGACCTCGTCCATACCGTGAACGGCACGAAGAGCAGGAACTCCAATGGCGTGCGCTACAACGACGAATACGTGCGCCAGGACGGCCAATGGCTGATCTCGAAGCGGACTGCCCATTTCGCCTGGCGCGACCAGCAGGCCATGGGCCAGGTTTGAGCCACAACAGTGGCCCTAGGAAAGCAAATGCAAAAACGCAAACCGGGCTGGAAACTGCCATGAAGCCACCCCTCCCCGATCCAGCCCAGCATGTCGTTCGCCGCGGACCCTTGCTGGCCATCATCCTCACCAGCTACCTGATGATCGTGCTCGACATCTCCATCGTGATCACGGCGCTGCCGAAGATCCGCGAGAGCCTGGGCTTCACCGTCACCGGCCTGTCCTGGGTGCAGAACGCCTACACACTGACCTTTGGCGGCCTGCTATTGCTGGGCGCCCGGGCCGGCGACATCCTGGGGCGGCGCGCCATGTTCATCGCGGGGTTGGCGCTGTTCACCCTGGCGTCGATGGTGATCGGGCTGGCGGCTTCTCCGGCCTGGCTGGTGGGGGCGCGCGCGGTGCAGGGCGTGGGTGCGGCCATCCTGGCGCCGTCCACGCTGGCGCTGCTGTCGACCAACTTCGCAGAAGGGCCGGAGCGCACCCGGGCGCTCGGCTTCTACGGCGCCACGGCCGGCATCAGCGCCAGCGTAGGCCTGGTGCTGGGCGGCATCCTGGCCGACTTGGTTTCCTGGCGCGTCGGCTTCTTTTTGAATCTGCCGATTGGCCTGGCACTGATCTGGGCCGCGCGCAAATACATCGTCGAGACGCCGCGCAGTTCGGGTGAGTTGGACCTGGTGGGTGCGGTCTGCTCCACGCTGGGCATGGGGGCGCTGGTCTACGGCCTGGTCCATGCCGCCAGCGCTGGCTGGGGTGATGTGTGGACGGTCGGTCCGCTGGTTGTCGGCATCGCCGCGCTGGCCTTGTTTGTGTTCAACGAATCCCGGGCGCGCCAGCCCATCCTGCCGCTGCACCTGTTCGCCAGCCGCGAACGCACCGGCGCATTGGCGGGCCGTTTGCTGTTCCTGGGCGGGATGGTCGGCTTCTGGTTTTACACCACCCAGTTCCTGCAGGAGGTGCTGGGCATGCGGCCGCTGCAGGCCGGCTTGGCCTTTCTGCCGACCACGGTGGTGAACTTCGCCGTGGCGCTGGCCGTGCCCCGCCTGTCCCAGCGCTTTGGCAATGCCCGGCTGCTGGCGGTGGGGCTGCTGGTCTCGGTGATCGGCATGGTCTGGCTGGGCCAGGTCACGGCCGACACGGTGTATCTCACGGGCGTGGCCTTGCCGATGCTGCTGGTCGGCGCGGGCCAGGGCGCAGCGCTCAGCCCGCTCACGATTGCCGGTGTGGCCGGGGTGGCGGCGGAAGACGCGGGTGCCGCCTCGGGCCTGGTCAACGTGGCACACCAGCTGGGCGGCTCGCTGGGCCTGGCCGTGCTGGTGGTGGTGTTTGCCGCCGCCGGCCCGGGCAATACCGACACCCACACCCGGGTGGACCTGGCGCACCGCATCGCCACCGCAATGTCTGCCGGCGCCGTGCTGTTGGGCCTGGCGCTGGCCGTGGTGCTGTTCTGCATTGTGCGGCGGTCGCCGCCGATCCCATTGCCGGTGAAACCGGCCTGACAACTACGGAGTAATTTCCATGATCACTTCTGAAAATTTATCCCCCATGGCGCCCAGTGTCCGCGTCACCCGCTGCGGGGCGCAGCCTTCCGGTGCTGGTCCGGCCGACTGGTTCAGCGGCACGGTGCGGGTCGATCCCCTGTTTGTGCCGACGGAGCCCGCGCGGGCCTCGGGGGCGCTGGTCATCTTCGAGCCCGGTGCACGCACCGCCTGGCATAGCCATCCGCTGGGCCAGACCCTGGTGGTGACGGCGGGCTGCGGCCGCGTGCAGCAATGGGGTGGCCCGGTGGAGGAGATCCGGCCCGGCGATGTGGTCGAGATCCCGCCGGGTGTGCGGCATTGGCACGGCGCGGCAGCGGCGACCGCGATGTCGCACATTGCCATCCAGGAGCTGCAGGACGGCAAGTCGGCCGACTGGTTCGAGAAGGTGGCCAACGAACCGTCAGCTTGCTGACTGTTTGCTATATTTTAAGTAGCGTGCTGCGCAGGTAGTAAATGCGCTAGAGCCACTTTTTTATCAGATAGTGTCTAACGTGCGCCTTGCTGCGCAAACGCCAGCGCCGCTTCCACCATGCGCTGCAAATGCGGCTGGATGCGGGCCGCCACCTCGGGCAGGTAGTCGAAGGGCAGGGCTTCCTGCATGTAGCTGCACTGCGTCATCTCCAGCTGGATGGCGTGGATGTTTTGCGCGGGCTGGCCGTACTGGCGGGTGATGTAGCCGCCTTTGAAGCGGCCGTTCAGCACCGCGGTGTGGCCGGGCGCGGATTCGGCAATCGCCAGCAGCGTGGCCGCCATCGCCGGGTCGCAGCTGGTGCCGTTGCCGCTGCCCAGGTTCAGGTCGGGCAGCTTGCCTTCAAAGAAGCGCGGCAGCACGGAGCGGATCGAATGCGCGTCCCACAGCACGGCTTTGCCATGCACGGATTTCAGCCGCGCCAGCTCGGCCTGCAGCTGCTGGTGGTAGGGCTGCCAAAGGTTGTCGCGGCGCTCGGCGATTTCGGCCTCACTGGGCACGTCCTGCGGGTCGCGGTATAGCGGCAGGTTGTCGAAGTCGTCCACCGGACACAGTCCGGTGACGCTCTGGCCCGGGTACAGGCTGGCGCCCGAGGGATCGCGGTTCAGGTCGATCACGTAGCGCGAATGGGTGGCTATCAGCAGCGAGGCGCCGAGGGCCTTGGCGAAGTCGTACAGGCGCTCCAGGTGCCAGTCGGTGTCGGGCACCTGCTGGGCGCTGTCGGTCAGGCGCGCGGCCAGGGCGGGCGGCACGTAGGTGCCGACGTGGGGCATGGAGATCAGCAGCGGCTGGCTGCCTTGGTGGAAGCGGAAGGCTTGCATGGAGGTTCCTTGGACGGTGTGAAGTTTGGGCCTGCAGGGGGGCTAGGCATCCGGGTAAATTCGAGGCATGGCGGTCGCCGGCGCACGCGACAATAATCTGCTTATCCACGGCGCTACATTTTTCAGCAGGTTCGCGTGCTGGCTTCCATGTCCCAAGACCCCACACCGTTCTTCCTGCTCAGCGATGCACCCGTTCCAGCGGCTTTGCAAGCGTGGGTAGGTTCGCGCCACAGCCTGTCTTTGCCCGCCTTGCCTGCCGACCCTGCCGTGCAGGAGTGGATGCGTGTCGCGGAACTGGGCCATTGTTGGCTGGTGGACGGTAGGGATGCACATGCATGGCGCAGCTGCGTGGCAGCCCTGCGCAGCGCGGGCTGGTTGGACGGCCTGCCTTGGGCACTCTGGCTGCCCGAGCCTGGCCTGCGGGACAGCCAAGCCTCCATGGCCTGGGAGCAGGGAGCGGTGGAGGTGTTTGATGCCGCGCAGGGAGAAGCTTTGGCGAACAGTGTCCACGCCTTGCTGCAGCGCCTGCGCTCGCCCCATGGGCAGGCCGCCCAGTTGCGCCGCGACCGTGCCGAGCAAAAGGCTTTGCGCGCCAGCCTGGACAACCTGCCGGCGCCCATCTTCATCAAGAACGCCGCCGGCGTCTACACCGAAGCCAACCAGTCCTTTGTGGACTTCTTGGGCCTGTCGCGTGAACAGATTATTGGCAAGACGGTGTATGACGTGGCGCCGCCGGAGTTGGCTGCGGTCTATGCCGATGCCGACCAGCGCCTGCTGGCATCCGGCGCACGGCAAATCTACGACACCCAGGTGCGCTGGGCCGACGGCGGCCTGCGCGAGGTGACCTTCTACAAGGCCGTGTTCCACGGCATGGACGGCGCACCCGCAGGGCAGGCCGGCGCCATTTTTGACATCACCGAGCGCAAGCGCATGGAGCGCCGTTTGCGCACCCTGGCAGAGACCGACAGCCTGACCGGCATCCTGAACCGGCGCAGCTTTATCGAGCAGGCAGAGCGCCGCATGCGCGATGCCCTGGCCGCGCAAGAGCCGGTCACCGTGATGCTGTTCGACCTGGACCATTTCAAGCAGATCAACGACCTGCAAGGCCATGCGGCGGGGGATGCGGTGCTGTGCCACATCAGCAGCGTGGTCGGCCAGCTGCTGCGCGCCGAGGACATGCTGGCGCGCATGGGCGGCGACGAATTCGCCATCATGCTGCACGGCGCGCTGGACGGCCAGGCCGTGGCCGAGCGTCTGCCCGCCGTGGTGGCCGCCACCCCCATGCTGCAAGCGGGCCAGCCCGTGGCGTGCACCATCAGCCTGGGGGCTTTGATCATCCATCCGGGGCAGCACAGCCTGGACAGCCTGCTGCACCAGGCCGACCTGGCCTTGTATGAGGCCAAGAACCAGGGGCGCAACCGCAGCGTGGTGCGCGACTACCGGCTGTTGAGCCCGGGCTAGGCCCGGTCTGCGGCTCGGCGACCAGCACCTCATACCAGCGCCGAGCGCGCAGCGACGAACGCCGCCTGGGCCTGCGTCCGCAATGGGTGGTGGCTGCCGCTGGCAGTGCGCTGCTGGCCGGCGACCCAGACGGCATCGAGCGCGGAAGTGCGGTGGCTGCCGAACACATGGGCCGAGAACATTTCGGGCGCCGGCAAACCGCACAGCGCCAGGTGCTGCGCATCCAGCACGCAGAAGTCGGCACGCTGGCCCACCGCCAGGCCCTGCGCGTTGCGGCCCGAGGCTTGCGCGCCGCCGGCCACAGCTTGGAGCAAGGTGGCCGTAGCCACTTGCGGCTGCTGCGCGCTGGCCAGCACATTGCGCTGGCGGAACTGCAGGCGCTGGCCGTATTCGAGCAGCAGCAGCTCCTCGGCGGCATTCACGCAGGCATGGCTGTCCGAGCCCAGGCCCCAGGCGCCGCCGTGGCCCAGCCAGCGCGGCATGTCGAACAGGCCGTCGCCGAGGTTGGCTTCGGTGCTCGGGCAGATGCCGGCCACGGCGCCGCTGGCGGCGGCGCGTTGGTATTCGGATTCGCTCATGTGGGTGGCGTGGACCAGGCACCAGCGCGCATCGACCGGCGCGTGGTCCAGCAGCCATTCCACCGGGCGCTGGCCGCTCCAGGCCAGGCTGGCGTCGACTTCTGCGGTTTGCTCTGCGATATGGATGTGCACCGGCGCGCTGGCGTCGATGGCGTGCAGTCCAGCCACGGCGTCGCGCAGGCTGTCGGGCGGCACGGCGCGCAGCGAATGCGGCGCCATGCCCAGGCGCGCGCCCTGGGCGTCGCACAGGGGCTTCAGCGTTTCCAGCAGGCGCAGCATGGAGTCGGTGGAGCGGATGAATCTGCGCTGGCCTTCGTTCGGCGGCGTGCCGCCGAAGCCGCTGGTTTGGTACAGCACAGGCAACAGGGTGATGGCGATGCCGGCCGTCTGGGCGGCGCGCAGCAGGGCTTTGGACAGCTCGGCGTCGTCGGCATACGGCGTGCCGTCGGCGCTGTGGTGCAGGTAGTGGAATTCGCACACCGAGGTGTAGCCGGCTTCCAGCATTTCGATGTACAGCCAGGTGGCGATGGCTTCGACCTGCTCGGGCGAGAGGCGGGCGGCGAACTGGTACATCAGCGTGCGCCAGCTCCAGAAGCTGTCTTGCGCGGCGCCGCGGAATTCGGTCAGGCCGGCCATGGCGCGCTGGAAGGCGTGGCTGTGGAGGTTGGGGAGGCCTGGGGTTAGGGGACCGGCGGTTGTCGGTGCGCCGTTGGGTTTGGTGTTGGGTGTGACTGTGGTGAGCTCGCCCAGGCTGTTCCATTGGAGCAGGACGTTTTTTTCCCAGCCGGTGGGGAGTAGGGCGTCTTTGGTGAAGAGGCTTGTCATAGCTTTGTCTGGTTTATTGAGATCGTCGGCCGGGATGTGCGCCCGGCGGCGCAGTCACTTTTCTTTGTGTGGCCAAAGAAAAGTAACCAAAAGAAAGGCCACCCCCACTGTCTGCGCCCTTCGCTGGCGCTGCGGGAACCTGCGGTGCTCGCTGCAGTCGGGGTCTGGCTAAACTCGCTGCGCTCAAACAACGCCAGCCCTTGTCCGACTGCAGCTGTGCTCCTCGGCGCATACAGAGGGGGACCCCTAATGCGGGATCGGTGGCGCGCAGCGCCACATCGCGCCTAGGGCGCGAGCCCGGCTTGCCGGGCTGGCTGTCCGCTCCCGACCCCACGCCGTGTGGCGTCGGCGAGTAGCGCAGGGCTGGGCGGATCAGGGCCCGCGACTGTTTGAGCGCAGCGAGTTCGAGCGGGACCCCGACCAGACCGAGCAACGCAGCGTGCCCGGAGCGCAGCGCAGGGACGACGACTTCGGCTCGCCTTTCTTTTGGGTACTTTTCTTTGGCGAAGCAAAGAAGAAGTACCTCGCCTGCCGGGGCGACTCCCGGCCGGGGATGCCGATTAAAACCAGTCCAACTCACAGCAAGCCTAAAGTATCCAACGCCACGCCCCCCTGCCGAACAATAGTGCGACGAGGCCGCTGCCCCAACCAGTACACCAGCTCCGCCGGCTCCTGCAAATCCCACAGCACAAAGTTCGCCGCCCGCCCCACGGCGATGCTGCCGTGCGTTTCCTGCAAACCCAGCGCCCGGGCCGCGTGCGTGGTGATCCCCGCCAGCGCTTCCGGCACCGTCAGCCGGAACAGCGTGCAAGCCATGTTTGCCATCAGCAGCAGGCTCAGCGCCGGCGAGGTGCCGGGGTTGTGGTCGGTGGATACCGCCATCGGCACACCCGCAGCGCGCAAAGCCTCGATCGGCGGCAAATGCGTGTCGCGCAGCGTGTAGTAGGCGCCGGGCAGCAGCACGGCCACCGTGCCGGCAGCACGCATCGCCTCGATACCGGCCTGCGACAAATGCTCGATGTGGTCGCAGGACAAAGCGCCATAGCGCGCCGCCAGCGCCGAACCGCCCATGTCGGACAGCTGTTCCGCATGCAGCTTCACCGGCAGCCCCAGAGCCCGCGAGGCTTTGAACACCTGCTCGGTTTCGGCCAGCGAAAACGCGATGCGCTCGCAGAACACGTCGACCGCATCCACCAGGCCTTCGGCATGCAGCGTGGGCAGCATCTCATTGCACACCAGATCGATGTAATCCTGGCTGCGCCCCGTGTACTCGGGCGGGAGGGCGTGTGCGCCGAGGAAGGTGGTGCGAACCGTCACGCCAAAATCTTGGCCGAGGCGCCGGGCCACGCGCAGCTGCTTGCGTTCATGTTCCAGGCTCAGGCCGTAGCCGGACTTGATCTCGATCGCGCAAACGCCGTCATCCAGCAACTGCTGCAGCCGCGGCGCGGCCTGGGCATAGAGGGCGTCTTCGCTGGCGGCGCGCGTGGCCTTGACCGACGAGACAATGCCGCCGCCGGCCTTGGAAACCTCCTCGTAGCTGGCGCCGGCCAGACGCATCGCAAACTCATTCGCGCGTTGGCCGCCGTAGACCAGGTGCGTGTGGCAATCGACCAGGCCGGGCGTGGCCAGTGCGCCACGGGCGTCGATGCGCGGCAGGTCGGCGAAGGCTGCGGGCAGCGCCGCCAACTCTCCCATCCAGGCGATCTGGCCGTGCTGCACCGCCAGTGCGTTGGCCGTGCCGCCGTCGGCGAGGCGCAGGTTGTGCCAAAGGCCGTCGGCGCTGGGGTGTTGGGTTGTGCTCATATTTGGTTTGCTATTTAATTCATAGCTGCTTGCGCAGATGTTGATTGCGCTAGCGGCCTATTTCTTATAAATCATGCAGGCTGACCCACACCAGCTGCGCATGGGTGTCCAGCGGCGTGGCCTGCCAGCCAGCGGCTGCATTCCACCACAGGCCGTGGCCGCTGACGCAGCGGAAATCGTGCGCACCGCACTGCAGATGCCAGGCGCCGTTCAGGGCCAGCAGCAGGCCTTGGGCCGATGCCGGAATCTGCTGGGTGGCGCTGAGCACCTGCACCTCGGCGCGCAAGCGGCTGCGCCGTGTCATCACATTGAAATCGGTGGATGCGCCGCCCAGCAGATCGCAGTCCAGCGCCACGTCGCCAGAGAACGCGAAGGGCTGGCCCGGCGTGTCCAGCGCGTGGTCTATGCCCGGCGCATGCAGCCGTACGCCGTCGCCGCTCAGCAGCATGATCACCCGATCCACACCGGGGAAGGCCGAGAACGGCCCAGCCTGGGCGATGCTGGCGATGCTGACGCGCCAGTCGAAGCTGTCCATGCCCGCGCCCGCTGGCTGGCAGACGATCTCGCGCGTGGTGCCGCCGCCGTTCTTCCACGGCGTGGCGGGCAGGGTGGCGGTGTCGAAGCTGTGGATCACGGCAGCAGTCCTGAAGGTGTGCGCAGCAGCTTGGCGGCCGTGGCAATGTCAGGCGCCAAGAAGCGGTCGGCATCGTAAGACGGTACTTGTTGGCGCAGCAATTGCCAGGCTTTACCGGTGCCCTGGCCGAAGCGCTGTGTCTTCAGGAACTCGAAGGCCTGCGCGGCCAGCAGGTATTCGATGGCCAGGATCTGCGTCAGGTTTTCGGTGGACTTGTGCAGGTCCAGCGCCGCGCTGGTGCCTAGGCTTAAATGGTCTTCCTGGTTGCCGGAGGTGATGAAGTTGTCGACCACCACCGGCTGGGCCAGGCGGCGGTTTTCGCCAGCCAGCGAGGCCGCGGTGTACTGGGTGATCATGAGTCCTGAATTCACCCCCGGCTCGGCCACCAGAAAAGCCGGCAGGCCGCTGACCAGCGGGTTCACCAGCCGGTCGATGCGGCGCTCGGCCACACCGCCGAGTTCGGCCACGGCGATACGCAGCAGGTCGGCCGCCATGGCCACCGATTCGCCGTGCGGATTGGCCTGCGAGACCACGCGGTAGGCATCCGGTGTGCCCAGCAGCAGCGGGTTGTCGGTGGCGGAATTCAGCTCGGTTTCGATCTGCCGTGCCGCGTGCGCGATCTGGTCGCGGCAGGCGCCGTGGATCTGCGGCATTGAGCGGATGCTCAGGGCATCCTGCGTGCGGATGCCGCGGCTGCTGGCGATGACTTCGCTGCCTTCGAGCAGGCTGCGCAGGTTGCGGCCTACTTGCTGCATGCCGGGGTGCGGCTTCAGCGCCAGTATCTCGGCATCAAAGGCGTCGGTCTGGCCGCGCAGCGCCTCAAAACTCATCGCGCCCACTACATCGGCCCAGTCGGCCAGGCGCTCCACGTCGGCCAGCGCCAGTGCGGCCAGGCCGGTCATGCAGGGCGTGCCGTTGACCAGGCACAGGCCGTCCTTGGCGCCCAGCACCAGCGGTTGCAGGCCGATGGCGGCCAGCGCCTCGGCAGCCGGCTGGGTGCGGCCCTGGAACTGCACCTCGCCGACGCCCAGCAGCGCCACGCTGATGTGCGCCATGTGCGTGAGGTAGCCGACCGAGCCCTGTGACGGCACGCAGGGCGTGACACCATGGTTCAGCAGCGCCAGCAGGCCTTCAACCACCTGGGGCTGCAGGCCCGAATAGCCTTGCGAGAAATTGGCCAGCGCGGCGACCAGGATGGCGCGGGTCTGCGCTACCGTCAGCAGCGGGCCTACGCCGACCGCATGGCTGAGCAAGGTGTTTTTCGACAGCTGGGCCAGTTGCTCGCCGTGCAGCAGCACATTGCTCAGGGCGCCGAGTCCGGTGCTGATGCCGTAGGCGCGTTCGCCGCTGGCAACGATGCGGTCCACAATGGCGCGGGCATTGGCGATGCGGCTCCAGGCTGCGTCCGACAGCGCCAGCGGCGCGCCATCGCGGCCCACGGCGACCAGCTCGCGCCAGCCCAGAGGGGCGTCGCCGAGGGTGATGGTGGTGGGGGTGTTCATTTAAGCTGCAGCCCTTTCCTGGTGGCCGGAATTGAACTGGCGGAAGCGCTCGGAACTGGCGGCGCCAAACACATCGGCCGGCGCGCCTTCCACATCCACCAGGCCCTGGTGCATGAAGACCACGCGGTTCGACACATTGCGGGCAAAGCCCATTTCGTGCGTCACCACCAACATAGTACGGCCCTCTTCGGCCAACGATCGCATCACCTTCAAGACCTCGCCGACCAGCTCGGGGTCGAGGGCCGAGGTGGGTTCATCGAATAGCATCACCTGCGGGCGCATGGCCAGCGCGCGGGCAATCGCCACGCGCTGTTGCTGGCCGCCAGACAGGTGGGCGGGGTAGTAGTCGCGCCGCTCGAACAGGCCTACGCGCTGGAGCAAGGCCTCGGCCTCTTCCACGCATTCGGCGCGCGCGCGCTTCTGCACCCGCATCGGGCCTTCGATCAGGTTTTGCAGTACCGTCATGTGCGACCAGAGGTTGAAGTTCTGGAACACCATGGCCAGCTGCGAGCGCATGCGCTCGACCTGCTTGCGGTGCACCGGCTCCATGCGGCCGTCCTTGCGCTGGCGCATCTCCAGGGTCTCGCCGTCCAGGCAGACGCTGCCCTGGTCGGGCGTTTCCAGCAGGTTGATGCAGCGCAGAAAAGTGCTCTTGCCCGAGCCGCTGGCGCCCAGGATGGAGATCACATCGCCCTTCTGGGCGGTCATGGAGATACCCTTCAGCACATGGTGGCTGCCGAAGGATTTATGGATGCCGGTGACGGCCAGAGTCGCAGGTGTGGTGGTCATGGTCGGGTCAAACGGTTTGGGCTTGGGGTTTCACAGCGGTGGTGGGGCGCTTGCGCAAGTGCGGCGACAGCCGGTGCTCCAGCACGGCCACGGCGCGCACCAGCAGGAAGTTCAGCACCAGGTAGATGGCGGCGGCGCAGATGAAGACCTCCATGGTGCGGTAGGTACGCTGGATGATTTGCTGGGCCACGCCCGTCACGTCCCAGACCGTCACCAGGCTGGCCAGCGCGGTGGACTTGACCAGCAGCACCAGCTCGGTGGAGTAGGCGGGCAGGCACTGGCGCAGCGCGATCGGCGCGATGACGCGGTGCAGCAGCGTCCAGCGCGACATGCCGGTGGCCAGGCCGGCTTCGATCTGGCCTTGCGGCACGGCGATCAGGCCGCCGCGCAGGATCTCGGCCGTGTAGCCGGCGGTGCACAGGGCCAGGGCCAGCACTGCGCAGGAATAGGGCGAGCGCAGCACGATCCAGGCAAAGCTTTCGCGCACCAGTTCAAACTGACCCAGGCCGTAGTAGATGAGGAACAGCTGGATCAGCAGCGGCGAGCCGCGGAATACCAGCACATAGCCGCGCGCGAACCAGCTGAACGCCGGGTAAGGGCTGACGCGCATGGCCACGATAACCAGCGACAGCAGGCCACCGCAGAGCATGGACAAAAAGAACAGGCCCAGGGTGGTGGGCACGGCGGCCAGCAGCTTGCCCAGGGTGTCGAGGAGGAAGTCGAAGTCCATATCAGTTACCTGCAGCGAAGTTGCGGCGTTGGGACTTGCCCATGTGTTTTTCGGCGCGGCCGAACACCTGGTTCGACATGCCGGTCAGCACCAGGTACAGAATGCCGCCGACGATATAGAAGGTGAAGTACTGACGGGTCGAGCCGGCGGCGATCTGGGTGGTGCGCATCAGCTCGGCCAGGCCGGTGACGGATATCAGGGCCGAGTCCTTCAGGCTCATCTGCCAGACGTTGCCCAGGCCGGGCAACGACAGGCGAAAAATCTGCGGCATCAGGATGCGCCGGGCCAGCATCAGCGTGGGCATGCCGATGGCGCGCGCGGCCTCCAGCTCGCCCTGCGACACGGCCAGGTAGGCGCCGCGGTAGACCTCGGCCTGGTACGAGCCCGAGATCATGCCGACGGCCAGCGCGCCGACCAGAAACGGCGGTGTGGCGATGAAGCCCTCGGCGCCGAACCACTGGCCGATGGCTGTGATCAGCGTCGAGCCGCCGAAGTAGAACAGGTAGATCACCAGCAGCTCGGGGATGCCGCGGAACACGGTGGAATACAGCTCGCCCACGCTGCGCAGGCTGCGCCGCGGCGACAGCTTGGCCGCCGCCACCAGCGCGCCGAACACCGAGCCGACCAGCAGCCCGCACAGGGTCAGCGCCACAGTCAACAGCGTGGCCAGCAGCAGGGCGGCGCCCCAGCCTTGCTCGCTAAAGCCCAACATTTCGAATAGTTCCATGGCGGTCTCTCCGGTGTCCAGGTGGCTGTGGCTTGCTGACGAATTAAGGCGTGGCGGGGGTCAGGTCGGTCTTGAACCACTTCAGCGACAGCTTCTTCATCGTGCCGTCGGCCAGCGCGGCCTTGATGGCCACGTCGAACAGGGCTTTCAGGTCGGCATCGGCCTTGCGGAAGCCCAGGGCTTCGCCTTCACCGAACACCAGGCCGCCGATCTTCGGACCGCTGTAGGCCAGGCCTTTGTTCTCGGGCTTGGCGAGGATGGAGTTGATCAGGGTCACGTCGTCGAACGCGGCGTCGATGCGGCCGGCCTTCAGGTCGAGCATGGTGTCGGCCGAGGCGCTGTATTCGCGCACCGTGGCGATGTCCTTGAAGTGCTCGTCGATGAACTTTGTGTAGACCGTGCCGGAGGCGATGCCGATGGTCTTGCCCTTGAGCGCGGCGCGCAGCGGCTCGACGGCGGCACGCACGGTCTTGGCGTCGGTGCCCAGCTTCAGGGTGTCGCCCTTGCCTTCGGGCAGCAGCTTGCCGCTGGCAGCAACAAAGCTGGCCGAGGTGGAGGCGTAGGGGGCGGAGAAGGCGACTTCCTTCTTGCGTTCGTCGGTGATGACGATGGAGTCCATCATCACGTCGTACTTGCCGGCTTTCAGGCCGGCGATCATGCCGTCCCAGTTCTGCACCACCAGCTTGCAGGTGATCTTCATGCGCGGGCACAGGTCTTCGATCATGTCGATCTCGAAGCCGCCGAGTTTGCCGCCGGGCAAGGTCAGGTTCCAGGGTTCGTACGCGCCTTCGGTGGCGATGGTGACGGTCTTCCAGTCCTTGGCCTGGACGGGGGCGGCGCTGGCCAGAAAGCCCAGGGCGAGCAGACTGGCGGAGAGGAGTTGCGAGGTCTTCATGGTTTCACTTTCAGAGGGTTGAGGGACAGGCGAGAATTTGGATAAAAACTGCCACTGGCGCAACATCTATCAGCGCCAGCAGCTATGAATACAGTAGCAATGCCTTACTTCACCATGGGCAGGTTCAGGCCCTGCTTCTTGGCGGTGGCGATGGCGATCTCGTAGCCGGCATCGGCGTGGCGCATCACGCCCGAGCCGCTGTCGTTGACCAGCACGCGGGCCAGGCGCTCGGCTGCGGCGTCAGTTCCGTCGGCCACGATGACCATGCCCGAGTGCTGCGAATAGCCCATGCCGACGCCGCCGCCGTGGTGCAGGCTGACCCAGGTGGCACCGCCGGCGGTGTTCAGCAGTGCGTTCAGCAGTGGCCAGTCGGACACGGCATCGGTTCCGTCCATCATGGATTCGGTTTCACGGTTCGGGCTGGCTACCGAGCCGGTGTCCAGGTGGTCGCGGCCGATGACGATGGGGGCTTTGAGCTCACCGTTCTTCACCATCTCGTTGAAGGCCAGGCCGGCGATATGCCGCTCGCCCAGGCCTAGCCAGCAGATGCGCGCGGGCAGGCCCTGGAAGCTGATGCGTTCGCGCGCCATGTCCAACCAGCGGTGGGTGTGGTGGTTGTTCGGGAACAGCTCTTTGATCTTGGCGTCGGTCTTGTAGATGTCTTCCGGGTCGCCCGACAAGGCCACCCAGCGGAACGGGCCCTTGCCTTCGCAGAACAGCGGCCGGATGTAGGCGGGCACAAAGCCGGGGAAGTCGAAAGCGTTCTTCACGCCCACGTCGAAAGCCACCTGGCGGATGTTGTTGCCGTAGTCCACTGTTGGGATGCCCATGGCCTGGAAGTCCAGCATGGCTTGCACGTGGACGGCGCAGCTCTGGGCGGCGGCCGCTGTCAGCGCGGCGTGCTGGGCCGGGTTCTTTTGCGCGGCCTTCCAGTCGGCCACGCTCCAGCCGGTGGGCAGGTAGCCGTTGACCAGGTCGTGGGCGGAGGTCTGGTCGGTCACCAGGTCGGGCTTGATGGCACCGGCCTTGGCGCGTTTCACCAGCTCGGGCAGGATGTCGGCTGCATTGCCTAGCAGGGCGATGGACACGGCTTCTTTGCGGTCGCAGTGGTGGGCGATCAGCGCCAATGCGTCATCGATGTCCTTGGCCTGCTTGTCCACATAGCGGGTGCGCAGGCGGAAGTCGATGCTGCTCTGCTGGCATTCGATGTTCAGCGACACGGCGCCGGCCAGGGTGGCGGCCAGCGGCTGGGCACCGCCCATGCCGCCCAGGCCCGCGGTCAAGATCCACTTGCCGGCCAGGTCGTTGTTGTAGTGCTGGCGGCCGGCTTCGACGAAGGTCTCGAAGGTGCCTTGCACGATGCCCTGGCTGCCGATGTAGATCCAGCTACCGGCGGTCATCTGGCCGTACATGAACAAGCCCTTGCGGTCGAGCTCGTGGAAGTGTTCCCAGTTGGCCCACTTGGGCACCAGGTTGGAGTTGGCGATCAGCACGCGCGGTGCGTTGGCGTGGGTTTTGAACACGCCGACCGGCTTGCCCGACTGGACCAGCAAGGTTTCGTCGTCATTGAGTTCGCGCAGGCTGGCCAGGATCTGGTCGAAGCAGGCCCAGTTGCGCGCGGCCCGGCCGATGCCGCCGTAGACCACCAGGTTCTTCGGGTCTTCGGCGACCTCGGGGTCGAGGTTGTTTTGCAGCATGCGGTAGGCGGCTTCGGTGAGCCAGCTCTTGCAACTGAGTTCGGTACCGCGCGGGGCGCGGATTTCGCGGCTGGCGTCAAAGCGGGTGTCTTGTTGGGTCATGGTGGTCTCCTTAGGCAGAAATGTGGCTGGGCAAAATGTTGAGCAGGGCGGCGGGCCAGTCGCTGCGGTGGGCCCACTGGCGCATGGCTTCGATGTCGTTGGCCAGGAAGCGGTCCTGGTCGAGGAAGGCAACGCGCTGGCGGATGTCGGCAAACGCGGCTTCGACCAGCGGGGAACTCTTCAGGCCGCGTTTCAGTTCCATGCCCTGGGCGGCGCCCATGGCCTCGATGCCGATGACGATGGCGGTGTTGTTCACCATCTCGGCCAGGCGGCGCGCGGCGAAGGTGGCCATGGACACATGGTCTTCCTGGTTGGCCGATGTGGGTAGGCTGTCCACGCTGGCCGGGTGGGCCAGGGATTTGTTCTCGGACGCCACGGCGGCAGCCGTCACCTGGGCCATCATGAAGCCCGAATTCAGCCCGCCATCGCGCACCAGGAAGGGCGGCAGGCCCGACAAGCCGGTGTCCAGCAGCAGGGCCAGGCGGCGCTCGGCAATCGCGCCGATCTCGGCCACCGCCAGGGCGATGATGTCGGCGGCAAAGGCCACGGGCTCGGCGTGGAAGTTGCCGCCAGAGATCACGTCGCCGTTGTCGAAGACGAGAGGGTTGTCCGATGCGGCATTGGCCTCGGTCTGCAGCACCTTGGCCGCATGGGTGAGGTTGTCCAGGCAGGCGCCCATGACCTGCGGGATGCAGCGTATCGAATACGGGTCTTGGACCCGGCCGCAGTCGGGGTGCGAGGGCACGATCTCGCTGCCGTCCAGCAGAGTCCGTACGGCGGCTGCCACGGCGATCTGGCCGGGCTGGCCGCGGGCGGCGTGGATGCGCGCGTCAAACGGCTTGATCGAGCCCTGCACCGCTTCCAGCGACAAGGCGCCCGACACCAGGGCGGCGGCAAACACGTTCTCGGTGCCGAACAGGCCGTGCAGCGCCAGCGCGGTGGACACCTGGGTGCCGTTCAGCAAGGCCAGGCCTTCCTTGGGGCCGAGCACAAAGGGGTCCAGGCCGATGCGGGCCATGGCCTCACGGCCGGAAATGACTTCGCCCTCGGGCGTGCTGGCCTGGCCTTCGCCGATCAGCACGCAGGCCATATGGGCCAGCGGCGCCAAGTCACCCGAGGCGCCGACCGAGCCCTTGGCCGGAATGCGCGGCAGCAGGCCGGCATTCGCCAGGGCCAGCAGTGCATCGACCAGCTCGGGCCGCACACCCGAGTGGCCGCGTGCCAGGCTGACCGCTTTGGTCGCTAGCACCAGGCGCACCACCGGTGCGGCCAGCGGTTCGCCGGTGCCCACGCTGTGCGACAGCACCAGGTTGCGCTGCAGGTCGGCCAGGTGGTCGGGTGCGATCTTGGTGCTGGCCAGTTTGCCGAAGCCGGTGTTGATGCCGTAGACCACTTCGTCATTGGCGACGATGCGTTGCACCGTGGCTTGCGAGGCCAGCAGGCCGGCGCGGGTCTCGGGCGCCAGCGCCAGCTGGACGCCGCCGGTGTGGATGGCGCGCAGCAGGGGCAGGTCGACCTGGCCGGGCCGCAGGGTGTGGATGGTGGTTGTCATAGCTTCTCCTGTATATACAAGTAGTTTTAGTTTTGAAACAGCGCTGTCGAATGGCTCTAGTTCAGGACGTGACGGCGTTGCCGTCGGTTCGGAATCGGCTGCCCAGCCGGTAGCGCGTGCCGGGGTGCAGGCAGCGCACCAGGGTGATCGGGGTTTCGCGGGTCCAGGTGCGGCGGGTCAGCAGCAGGCAGGGCAGGTGGGCGTCCATCTGCAGCAGGCCGGCCTGGGCGGCGGTGGGCAGCACCGCGTCGACCACATGCTCCATCTGGTCGAACAGCACGGTGCGGACCAAGAAGTCGGACGGCTGCTCGTGGTGAAAGTCTTGTTGGATGAAGTCGGGCACCACTCGGGGGTTCACGTAGCGGTCTTCCAGCTGCATGGGCACACCGTCTTCCAGGTGCACGCAGACGGTGTGGAACACCGACTCGCCGGTGCCCAGGCCCAGGGCCGAGGCGATTTCCAGGCTGGCCGAGACGCGCTCTACCGTGACCACATTGCACTGGTAGTCGTGGCCGCGCCGGCGTATGTCTTCGGCCAGGCTGACGATCTGCAGCAGATTGGCTTGGGGCTTCTCGTCGGCCACAAAGCTGCCGACGCCGGCGATGCGCTTGATGCGGCCTTGCTCGACCAGCTCGCGCAGCGCGCGGTTCACCGTCATGCGCGACATGCCGAACTGCACCACCAGGTCGTTCTCGGACGGCAGGCGGTCGCCGGCGTTCCAGGTACCGTCCTGGATCTTGCTGGCGATGAAGTCCTTGATCTGCTGGTACAGGGCGACGTTTTGCGGCAGCTGCGCAGCGTCGACGCCGCTGGCTTTGTTGCGGGAGGCGGGGCGCACGAGGGAGAGTTTGGAGGACATGGCTTTATGAGGTCTTGCTGAGGGCACTAGTGTGCCGCGGCCATGGACTCGGATCGGATTTCTTCGGTCAAGCGGGCCTTGAGCTGCATGAACTCGGGCGAGGTCTTGACCGTGTAGTGCCGCGGGTGCGGCAAATTCACCGCGATGTCGGACTTGATGCGGCCTGGCCGGGCGCTGAACACCGCCACCCGGTTGGCCATGAAGATGGCTTCGTCGATGTCGTGAGTGACGAACAGCACGGTCTTGCGCGCAGATTCCCAAATGCCCAGCAGCAGCTCTTGCATCAGCACGCGGGTCTGGTTGTCGAGCGCGCCAAACGGTTCGTCGAGCAGCAGGATCTTGGGGTCGTTGGCCAGGGCGCGGGCAATCGCGGTGCGCTGCTGCATGCCGCCGGAGAGCTGCTTGGGAAAGTGGTTCTCGAAGCCGCGCAGGCCGACCTTGGCCATGAAGTAGTCGCAGCGCTCCTTTTGCGCGGCCTCGGCCATGCCGCGCTCGCGCAGGCCGAAGCGGATGTTCTGCGCCACCGTCAGCCAGGGGAACAGGGTGTAGCTCTGGAACACCATGCCGCGGTCGGCGCCCGGACCGTCCACCGGCTGGCCGTCCAGCATCACCCGGCCGGTACTGGGCCGCTCCAGCCCGGCGACGATGCGCAGCAGCGTGGATTTGCCGCAGCCCGAGGGGCCGAGGATGGTGACGAAGTCGTTGTCGTGGACGTTGAAATCCACCGGCAGCAGGGCTTGCGTGCGCTGGCCTTGGGCGGTTTCAAAAACGCGAGATACACCCTGGATGGAGAGCGCGCTCATCAGATGCTGCTCCAGGCAAACAGGCGGCGGTTGATGGCCTTGAATGCAAAGTCGGAGACCAGGCCGATGATGCCGATGACGATGATGCCGAAGATGATCTGCCCGGTGTTCAGCAGCGCCTGGCTGTCGGTAATCATGTGGCCTATGCCGCTGCTTGATCCGATCAGCTCGGCCACGATCACATAGGTCCAGGCCCAGCCCAGCACCAGGCGCAGCGATTCGGCGATGCCGGGCGCCGCACCCGGCACCAGCACGCGCCGCACCACGCCGCTGTCGCTGGCGCCCAGGGTGTAGGCGGCTTCGACCAGGTCGCGCCGGGCGCTGCCCACGGTAACGGCGACCATCAGCACCACCTGGAAGAACGAGCCGATGAAGATCACCAGGATCTTCTGCATCTCGCCGATGCCGGCCCACAGGATCAGCAGCGGGATAAAGGCTGAGGCCGGCAGGTAGCGGCAGAACGACACAAAGGGCTCGAAGAAGGCTTCCACGCCCTTGTAGGCGCCCATGGCAATGCCCAGCGGCACGGCGATCACGCTGGCCAGTAGAAAGCCGCCGAACACGCGCCATACCGTCATGCCTATGTCGTGCAGGAAGTTGTATTCGGTGAATAGCAACCAGCCTTCGCGCGCCATGGTGGCCGGGCTGGCCAGGAAGGTGGGCGAGACAAAGCCGCCCAGGGTGAAGCCGGCCCAGACCAGCACGAACAGCACGAAGAAGCCCACGCCCAGTAGCCAGCGCGTGCGCGCGGCTACCGGCTCCAGCGGTGCGAAGCGGCGGCTGCGCAGGCGCCGCGGCGCTTGCGGGAGGTGGGCGGGAACCTGGATGGCGTCCATGGTGGTTGCGTAGCGGTGCTTTGGCGCGGCTTACTTGATGAAGCTGTCGTCGAAGGTGGCGGCTAAGTTCTCGGGCGCCTTGCGGATCACGCCGGCTTCGAGCAGGATTTTTTCAGCATCCTTCATGAAGGCGGTGATTTCGCCGGCAAAGAACTTCTGGTTCGCCGCCTTGTCCTGCCAGCGCAGGAAGGCGGAGGACTTGGCGAACTGCTCGCCGGTCTGCTTGACGGCCGCGCCCATGAGTTCATTGGACTTGGCCGGGTCGGCCTTGATCATCTCCAGCGCTTCGAAATAGGCGTTGGTCAGGGCCTTGGCGGCCTTGGCATTGGCCTTGAGCCAGGTGGGGGCGCAGCCCACGGTGTCCATCACCATCGGGTAGTCGAGGGTGGTGGCCATGATCTTGCCGGAGGCCGGGTTCTCGCGCACGGTGGATAGGTAGGGCTCGTAGGTCATGGCGGCGTCGTTCTGGCCGGCTACGAAGGCCTGGGCGGCGGCTTGCGGTGCCAAGGTGGTGAGCTTCACGTCCTTTAGCGTCATGCCGTTCTTGTTCAGCATCCAGGCCAGGCCGAAGTAGGGCGCGGTGCCGGGCGCGTCCACGCCGATCGTCTTGCCCTTGAGGTCGGCAAAGCTCTTGATGTCGCCGCGCACCACGATGCCGTCGGCGCCATAGGATTTGTCCATCTGGAAGATCTGCACGATGGGCACGCCGTTGGCGTTCCAGGCCACATGGGTTTCCACCGTGGTGGCTGCGCACTGGATGGCGCCGGCGGCCAGGGCCAGGTGCCGGTCTTTTTGCGGGATGAACTTGATCTCTACGTCGAGCCCGTTTTTCTTGAAGATGCCGGCCTTGTCGGCCAGGGAGAGCGGTGCAAAGCCGGTCCAGCCCGACATGCCCAGCACCAGCTTGGTGTCCTGTGCCTGCGCGCTGCCTGCCAGGGCGGCCATGCAGGCGCCCACGGCCCAGGCTGCGGTGGATTTCTTGACTGACTTTGCCATGGTCGACTCTCCTGTGGGTTCGAGAAAAAGGGTGAACTTGCAGGCTATGCCACGTCCCAAAGACGTGGCAAGCCCCAATTTTCGGTGTTCAGCTGCCAACATGTATATACAGGATTACCCTGCAGGCGCCATTTTGATACTTCGGAGGCACCAAACTGGTGACGTTCTGTGTGCATTTGCGTGCGGAGAACGCTATTCTGCTGGGATTATCAAGCTGTCTATACAGGTATGCAGAAAAACAGGATTGACTAAGCAAAACCTGGGCCAGCGAATGGAAACCAGATGTAAGTCGTAAAAGTGGTGCAGGCGGCAAAAAGCCTGTGCCCATGCCTGCGCACAGGCCGCAGTCAGGTGCTGCTTGCTATATTAAAAATAGCTGCCGTCGCAGAGTAAATAAGCGCTGGAGGCCTATTTCTTATAAATTTCTCCCGCAGCCGGCCTGGCTGCGGGGAGGCTGCGCTCAGCCCAGCAGGCTGCGCGCCACTGCTTCGGCGACCTTGATGCCGTCCACCCCGGCGGACAAGATGCCGCCGGCATAGCTCGCGCCCTCGCCTGCGGGGTACAGGCCGCGCACCGTCAGGCTCTGGAAGTCGTCGCCGCGGGTCATCTTCAGCGGCGACGAGGTGCGGGTCTCCACGCCGGTCAGCACTGCATCGGGCAGGTCAAAGCCCTTGATCTTGCGGCCAAAGGCCGGCAGCGCCTCGCGGATGGCCTCGATCGCGTAGCTGGGCAGGGCCTCGGCCAGGCTGCCCAGGCGCACGCCGGGCTTGTACGAGGGCTCGACCGCACCCAGCTGGCTGGAGGCGCGGTTGGCGATGAAGTCGCCGACCAGCTGGCCCGGCGCTTCGTAGCTGCTGCCGCCCAGTACATAGGCCTGGGATTCGAGTTTGCGCTGCAGCACGATGCCGGCCAGGGGATGCACGCTGTGGCCGGGCGGCAGGGTCGTGTCCACCGCATCGCCGAGCGCGGCGCGCAGGGCGGCAGCGTCTTGTGGATAGTCTTCGGGCGTGATGCCGACCACGATGCCGGCATTTGCATTGCGCTCGTTGCGCGAATACTGGCTCATGCCGTTGGTGACCACGCGGCCGGGTTCGCTGGTCGCGGCCACCACGGTGCCGCCCGGGCACATGCAGAAGCTGTAGACCGCGCGGCCGTTGCTTGCGTGGTGCACCAGCTTGTAGTCGGCCGCGCCCAGCAGCGGATGCCCGGCGTGCTGGCCCCAGCGTGCGCGGTCGATCAGGCTTTGCGGGTGCTCGATGCGGAAGCCGATGGAGAAGGGCTTGGCCTCTACATACACGCCGCGCGCATGCAGCATGGAAAAAGTGTCGCGCGAGCTATGGCCTAGCGCCAGCACCACCTGGTCGGCACGCAGCGCGTAGCTCTCGCCCGTCGCCTGGTTCAGCACGGTCAGGCCGCGCATGTGTTTGCCGTCGGGGCCGTCTTCGATCTGCACATCGGTGACGCGCTGCTCGAAGCGGATTTCGCCGCCCAGGGCGATGATCTGCTCGCGCAGGTTCTCCACCACTTTCACCAGCTTGAAGGTGCCGATGTGCGGATGCGCGGCGACCAGGATTTCCTCGGGTGCGCCGGCCTTGACGAACTCGTGCATCACCTTGCGGCCCAGAAAGCGCGGGTCCTTGATCTGGCTGTACAGCTTGCCGTCCGAGAAGGTGCCGGCGCCGCCTTCGCCGAACTGCACATTGCTCTCGGGCTTGAGCACGTTCTTGCGCCACAGGCCCCAGGTGTCCTGGGTGCGCTGGCGCACCGTGGTGCCGCGCTCCAGCACGATGGGTTTGAAGCCCATCTGCGCCAGCACCAGCGCCGCGAAGATGCCGCAGGGGCCGAAGCCAACGACCACGGGGCGTACCGGTAGGTCGGCGGGCGCCTGGCCAACCGGGTAGTAGGCCATGTCGGGGCTGGGGCGCAGGTGCGGGTTGTCGGGGTGGCGTCGCAGCAAGTCGGCTTCTTGCGCTGCATCCACCAGTGCCACGTCGACGATGTAGACCTGCATCAGCGTCGCCTTGCGGGCGTCGAAGCTGCGCTTGTGGATGCTAAAGCGCGCAATCTGCTCGGCGGGCAGGCCCAGGGTGTGGGCGACCAAGGCGGGCAGCGCGCCCTCGGCGTGGTCGAGGGGGAGTTTGAGTTCGGAGATGCGGATCATGGGGGCAGCCTAGAGGCTTGTAGTTATCAAGCAAGAGCTGCGATTTTACGGGAGCCACCCCGTGTGGATGCGTGTTGCCTCAGTGCGGCAAGACCACCGGGACGTTAGTGGCGGGAGGTGTATTCCGGCTGCGCTCGCAGCGCACGATGCCGTCGATCATCACCATGCCCACGCCGGGCAGGTCGCCGAGCTGCACGCTGTCCAGCAGGTCGCGGCCGGCCGAGTGCTGGGCCTTGTCCATGAAGACGAAGTCGGCGGCGCGGCCGACCTCGATCAGGCCGCAGTTCAGATTGCGGATGCGCGCGGTATTGCCGGTGGCGAAACAGAACACCAGCTCGGCCGGGATATTGCCCAGGCTGGACAGCAGCGCCACCATGCGCAGCATGCCCAGGGGCTGCACGCCCGATCCCGCCGGGCCGTCGGTACCGAGGATCACGCGGTGTGGGCATTTGAGCTGCAGTGCGGCCTGGGCGGCGGCGATGGCCACTTTTTCGTTGCCGTTGTGCACAATCTCGATGGCGCGCGACGACTTCTCGCACAGCTCGCACACATGGGCTTCGGACAACGAGGTGTGGCCGCCGTTGATGTGGCCGATCACGTCGGCATCGGCCTCCAGTACCACGTCCTTGTCGATCAGGCCCGAGCCGGGGATCGATGGACCGCCGGTGTGGATGGTGCTCTGGATGCCGTACTTGCGCGCCCAGGCCACCATCTGCTGGGCTTCGTAGCCGGCCTTGACCGAGCCCAGGCCCACTTCGCCCAACAGGCTGACACCAGCGTCGGCCAGGTCCTTGAAATCCTGCTCGACCATGCCTTTTTCGATGATGGGCGCGCCGGCAATCACCTTTACGCCGCCGGGGCGGAAGTTGTCGAATGCGCGCTGGGCCGTGATGGCCAGGGCCTTCAGGCCGACGATGTCCTTGGGCCGGCCAGGCAGGTGCACTTCGCCGGCCGAAACCATGGTGGTGACGCCACCGTGCATGGTCGAGTCGATCCAGCCCAGCTGGTTCTGCCGCGGGGTCCAGTCGCCGAACACCGGGTGTACATGGCTGTCGATCAGTCCGGGGGCTACG
The DNA here is from genome assembly GCF_900104385.1 of Rhodoferax sp. OV413. Lineage (GTDB taxonomy): Bacteria > Pseudomonadota > Gammaproteobacteria > Burkholderiales > Burkholderiaceae_C > Rhodoferax_B. The sequence continues at coordinate 696,882 of NZ_FNJA01000002.1, forward strand.
CAGGTCTGGCGGGCGTCGATGGTGGTGCGGGCCTCGCTGGTGTCGCAGTCCTTGGCTTTGCCCACAGCGACGATCAGGCCGTCGTGGATGACGATGGTGTCGGCGTCGAGGATGGGCTGGTCGATGTCGCCCGACAGCAGCAGGCCTATGTTCTGGATGACGACCTTGCCAGACTTTGTGCCGGCGATTGCTTCTGCCATGGTGTTCTTTCGTGGGGTGGTTGTATCGGGTAGCTACCGGGTCACGGTGCGCAGCACGGTGTCAAGCACAAAGCCTTCCCAGTGCGCCAAGGCATCCGGGGCTTCGAGGTTGTCGCCCAGAAACGCGGACAAGGTGTGCCGGTTCGACAGGTAGAAGTAGCCAAGCGAGGCGATCAGCAGATACACGTCGCGGGTCTGCAGATCGTCACGGAACAGCTTTTGTGCGATGCCGTTTTGCATGATCTCGCCAAGGATGGCGATCGCCGGCGACGAGTATTCGCGGGCCCGCAGCGACTTGGCGATGTGCTTGCCCTTGTGCAGGTTCTCGGTGTTCAGCAGGGTGATGAATTCCGGGTGCTTGCGGTAGTAGTCCAGCACAAAGCGGATCACCGCGCGCAGCGCCTCCAGCGGCTGGGCTACGTCCAGCGCCAGGCGCGACTCGGCCTCGTTCATGCGCCGGTAAATGCCCTCCAGCACCTCGATGTACAAGCCTTCCTTGCTACCAAAGTAGTAGTAGATCATGCGGTCGTAGGACTTGGCGGCGGTGGAGATCTTCTCCACGCTGCCGCCGTCGTAGCCGTGCTTGGCAAAGACCTTGGTCGCGGCGCGCAGGATGCTGTCGCGCGTGGCCTGGGCGTTTTGCTCGCGTACCCCGGGCTTGCCGGTTTTGCCGGCTTTGCTAGCCGGTGCTTTCTTGCTGGCAACCGGTTGGCGGCCGGATTTGGCGGTGCTGGACATGGTGTGGTGCTTACTGTTCGGCGAACGCACGTTCTATCACGAAGTCGCCGGGGCGCGAGGTGTTGCCTTCCTTGAAACCGCTTTCTTCGAGGCTGATTTTCAGGTCGCGCAGCATGGCCGGGCTGCCGCAGATCATCGCGCGGTCGGTGGCCGGGTCCAGATCAGGCAGGCCCAGGTCTTTGGCCAGCTTGCCGCTTTCTATCAGGTCGGTGATGCGGCCCATGGTGTGGAAGGCTTCGCGCGTCACCGTGGGGTAGTAGCGCAGCTGTTTGCTCACCAGCTCGCCCAGAAACTCGTGCTGGGGCAGGTGCTGGGTCAATAGATCGTGGTAAGCCAACTCTTCCACCTGGCGCACACCGTGCACCAGAATGAGTTCTTCGTATTTTTCATAGGTCGCGGGGTCGTGGATCACGCTCATGAATGGTGCAAGCCCCGTGCCCGTCGAGAACATATACAGGCGCTTGCCCGGCAGCAGATAGTCGATCAGCAGGGTGCCGGTGGGCTTGCGCCCGACGATGATGTTGTCGCCCACCTGGATGTGCTGCAGGCGCGAAGTCAGCGGACCATCGGGCACCTTGATGCTCAGAAATTCAAGGTGTTCTTCATAGTTGGCGCTGACGATGCTGTAGGCGCGTAGCAGCGGCTTGCCGGTCTCGGTCTTCAGGCCGATCATGGTGAAGTGGCCGTTGGAAAACCGCAGCGATGGATCGCGGGTGGTGGTGAAGGTGAACAGCTTGTCTGTCCAGTGGTGCACGCTCAGCACGCGCTCTTCGTTGAATGCACTCATATGGTGTGTGGTGGAAAGTGGATGAAAACAGTGGATGCAATCTGCGGGTTGGCTAGTGTCTTTTCTGTTGCGGTGTGCATATGCTTATGCTAAATTGCCAGCACATAAAAATGTAGTGCTTGCAACATTTAAGTTCAGTGAATGCTACATAAATAGAGATTGCGGGACAAGTACTTTTCATAACCTCTGCTTGGTTGGTGCCCCACGATGACAGAACACACGAAGACTGACGGCCTGCCTGCAATGGATGGTGGTGTCCCTCCTTTGCCAGAGCGGGCGGTGCCACGCCATGAGCGCATGGCGACCGACAAGATTGCCTGCAATGCCTGCCCAGTGCTGTGCCAGATATCCGAAGGGCGTGCCGGGGCTTGCGACCGCTATGCCAACCAGGGCGGAACCTTGGTGCGGGTCGATCCGGTCGTGCTGCTGCGCCGTGCGGTATCGGACGGCGCAGTACCGCTGGTGGCGTTCTCGGCCGCCGACGTGGCCGCCGACTGGAACGGCGACCTGCTGCGGTCCGACGAGGTGTTCGTCACCGGCGTGGGCTCGTCCACCACCTACCCCGACTACAAGCCCGCGCCCTTCATCGTCGCCTCCCAGGCCCAGGGCGTGGACATGGTGACCGTGGTCACCGAGGGTATCTTCAGCTACTGCAGCTTCAAGATCAAGATCGACACCGACCGCTACCTGGGCCCCGAGCAGGCCAATGTGCGCTGCAAGGGCGAAGTGGTCGGCCATGTCACCACGGCCGAATACGGCTCGCAGATGCTGTCGCTGGGTGGCGTACACCACCTGACCGGCGGCAGCAAGAAAGAGGGCCGCGTCACCGTGCAGATGATGGAGGCCCTGGGCAACAAGCAGGCGGTGGAGCTGACTATCGACGGTGGCTCGCAGATCGTGGTGCAGGCTGGGCGCCCGCCCATCGTCAACGGTGTGGAAGAGCAGCGCATGCGTGTCGGTTGCGGCTCGGCGGCGGTTGGCATATTCGCCAAGCAGTTGTTCGGCGAGGCCGATGAAGTGGTGGTGGTCGATGACCACATCACTGGCGTGCTGACCGAGCACCAGGCCGGCCGTTGCCTGGACATGCCGCGCTCGGGCATCCAGATGCGCGGCCGCAAATCCACGCCTGGGCGCTACTTCCAGGTGGCGAATCCGGGTACCGGCTGGGGCGGCACCGATATTGCCGACCCGCTGTCCATCATCGAAGGCTGGGACCCCGAGGTGGCCCGGCCCGGCATGCGCCTGCTGATGACCTCCACCACCGGCGAGCACGCAGCCTGGTATGTGCTGGACGACGCCTTGCAGCCTGTGGAGCAGCCCATGCCGGCCAGCGTGCAGCGCATCATCGAGCGGATTGGCGAAAACTGCGAACCTTCACTCTGCACAGTACTGTTCCTCGGTGGCGCGGGCGGTAGCCTGCGCGCCGGCGTGACCGAGAACCCGGTGATGCTGACCCGCGCCATCAAGCAGGCGCTGGTCAACGTGACCTGCGGCGGCGCGCCCGCCTACGTCTGGCCGGGCGGCGGCATCACGGTGATGGTCGATGTGATGCGCATGCCCGACAAGAGCTTCGGCACCGTGCCCACGCCGGCCATCGTTGCACCGATTGAATTCAGCCTGCGTCTGGAAGACTACCGGGCGCTGGGCGGCCATATGGACCATGTGCGCAGCCTGGAGCAGGCCTTGCGCACGGGGGCATGGCACAGCGACGGCGCACCCACGGCGCGGCTCTGGGTGCAGAACCCTGCCGCCAATGCCTGGCCCCTGGGACAACCGCCGCTGCTTGGCTGAAACAGCACCCACCATGTCCGCCCAACGCGCACCCTTGTCCGACGGCCGCTGGCACTTCCAGCATGGTCCCATCGACATCGTGATCGGTGCCAACGGCGAGTCTGCGGCGGTGGCCTCCGCCCATCAGGCGGCATGGCAGCGCTTTCAAACCCTGCTGCAGGGGCTGGTGGCCGAGCTGCCCATCCTGCGCCAGGCCTTGCCGTTGGCAGGCGCCTTGCCCAAAGTCCATGAGCGCTTGTCGGGTGTCGTGGCGCAGCGCATGTGGATGGCTTGCGCTCCGTTCCGTGCGGGTTTCATCACGCCCATGGCTGCCGTGGCCGGCGCCGTGGCGCAAGAGCTGATTGCCTGCTATCAACGTCCTGGTGTAGACCGGGCTTGGGTCAATAACGGCGGCGATATTGCATTCCATCTGACGCCGGGCCATAGTCTGCGGGTAGGGCTGTTCGTCGACCTGGATGCCATGGGTGCGGCGCTGGCGGACCCTGCGAGTTTGCGTATCGATGCACAGGCTGGCCTGGAATACGGCTTACCGGTGCGTGGCATCGCCACCAGCGGTTGGCGCGGACGCAGTTTTTCGCTGGGGATTGCCGATAGCGTGACGGTGCTGGCGGCCACCGCGGCGCAGGCCGATGCGGCCGCCACGGTGGTGGCGAACGCGGTGAATGTGCAGCATCCAGGCATCCTGCGGCAGCCGGCCTGCATGCTGCGCGACGACAGCGATCTGGGCAGCCTGCCGGTGACCACGGAGGTGCCGCCGCTGCCCCCCGACTTGGTGCGCAAGGCGTTGGCGGCAGGGCTGGCCGAGGCCCAGGCTTTGCAGCAGGCCGGCTTGCTGTGGTCTGCGACCCTGGTGTGCCAGGGCCAATGGCAGCAGACGCAGGTATTTCCCAGTCTGATAGCCGAGGATTCTCCGCAAGTTGGTTCAGTATTTGCTTAATGAAATTTACAAGACGATTTAACCCATGATCACGATCCGACGCATCTTCACCCACGTGGAGGAAATCCGCCACGAGTTCGGCCCCGAGGCCAAGGTTCCGCTGCTGCGCGGCGCCATCGGCGCGGTTCTGACCAACCCCTTCGCTGGGCGCTATGAACCCAATATTCTGCCGATGATGGACGCGCTGCAAGACGTGGGCATAGACATGGCGCACCGCCTGCTGGCCGCGATGCAGCTGCCGGTGGAGCGCATCGCCAGCTACGGCAAGGGTGCGGTCATCGGCGCGGCCGGTGAGCTGGAGCACGGCGCACTCTGGCATGTGCCTGGCGGCTATGCCATGCGCGAACTGTTGGGTTGGAAGGGCGACCGCAACGCCTACGCCAAGGGCCAGGCGGAAGAGAAAACCGGCCAGCCCGGCAATGCCCTGGCCATCGTGCCGTCGACCAAGAAAGTCGGCGTGCCCGGCACCGCGCTGGACGTGCCACTGACCCACATCAACGCCGCCTATGTGCGCAGCCATTTCGATGCCATCGAAGTGCGCGTGCCCGGTGCGCCGGCCGCCGACGAGATCGTCTTCATCCTCGCCATGGCCTCCGGTGCGCGGGTCCACGCCCGCGTCGGCGGCCTAGAACCCCAGGGCATCGCCCGCTGGGACGGTCTGCGCTGAGCCCCGCGTCACCTACACACCATCCAGGAAACACACCATGTCCGCCAAGATCCGCAAAATCATCGTCCAGGTCGATGAAGTCCTGCTCGAAATGGGCCAGCCCGTTACGCCGCCCACCCGCCGCGCGCTGGCCATGGCGGTGATCGCCAACCCTTACGCGGGCCGCTATTCCGAGAGCCTCGACGAGCTGATCGCCATCGGCGAAGAACTCGGCGGCTTGCTGGGCGAAAAATGCGTGCAAGCCCTGGGCATTGCGCCCGGTGCGGCGCAAAGTTACGGCAAGGCCGCCATCGTCGGCGAGGGCGGCGAACTCGAGCACGCGGCTGCCATCCTGCACCCCAAGCTTGGCGCGCCGCTGCGCAAGGCTGTGGAGAAGGGCGCGGCCCTGGTGCCATCGGCCAAGAAGATCGGTGGTCTGGGCACGGCGATTGACGTGCCCCTGGGCCACAAGGACGCGGCCTTCGTGCGCAGCCATTTCGACGCCATGGAAGCCCGGGTGTCCGATGCTCCCCGCGCCCATGAAATCGTGGTGGCCGTGGTCGTCACCGACAGTGGCCGCCCGCTGCCGCGCATCGGTGGCCTACAGGTTTCCGAGATCGTCGGCCAGGACGGCCTGCGCTGAAATTTTTCCTTTTTGACCCCAGGAGTTTTGCCATGAAGTTTTTGCGTCCTCTGCTCTACACCGCCAGCTGTGCCGCCACGCTGGCCATGCTCTCCACCGCCCATGCCCAGGGGGTCATCAAGATCGGCGAGGTCAATAGCTACAAAGCCCAGCCGGCCTTTCTGGAGCCCTACAAGAAGGGCATGGAGCTGGCCGTCGAAGAGATCAACGCCAGTGGCGGCGTCAACGGCAAGAAGATCGAACTGATCACCCGTGACGACAATGCCAACCCCGGCGACGCTGTGCGCGTGGCCGAAGAGCTGATTTCGCGTGAAAAGGTCGACGTGCTTACCGGCACCTTCTTGTCCAATACCGGACTCGCCATGACCGACTTCGCCAAGCAGAAGAAGTTCTTCTTCCTGGCCGGCGAGCCGCTGACCGACAAGATCATCTGGGGCAGCGGCAACAAATACACCTACCGCCTGCGCCCCGGCACCTATATGCAGGCCGCCATGCTGGTGCCCGAGGCCGTGAAGCTGAAGAAGAAGCGCTGGGCCGTGGTCTACCCCAACTACGAATACGGCCAGTCGGCGGTAGCCGCGTTCAAGCAGCTGTTGAAGGCCGCGCAGCCCGATGTGGAGTTCGTCGCCGAGCAGGCCACGCCGTTGGGCAAGGTGGATGCCGGCAGCGTGGCCCAGGCCCTGGCCGATGCCAAGCCCGATGCGATCTTCAATGTGCTGTTCGGCGCCGACCTGTCCAAGTTTGTGCGCGAAGGCAATACCCGCGGCCTGTTCAAGGACCGCGAAGTGGTCAGCGTGCTAACCGGCGAGCCCGAGTATCTGGACCCGCTGAAAGATGAATCGCCCAATGGCTGGATCGTCACCGGCTACCCCTGGTACGGCATCCAGACGCCCGAGCACAAGGCCTTCTTCCTGGCCTACCACGGCAAGTACAAGGACTATCCGCGCCTGGGCTCGGTGGTTGGCTACACCGCCATCAAATCGCTGGCCGCCGGCATGAAGAAAGCCAAGAGCAGCGAGTCCGAGAAGCTGGCCGTCGCCTTCCAGGGCCTGCAGGTGGACAGCCCGTTCGGCAAGATCACCTACCGCGCCCAGGACCACCAGTCGACCATGGGCGCCTTCGTGGGCAAGACCAAGAACGATGGCGGCAAGGGCGTGATGGTGGACTACACCTATCTCGACGGTGCCAAATACCTGCCCACAGACGCCGAAGTGGCCAAGCTGCGCGCTCCCGACTAAGGCCTTCGACACAGCAGATTTCGCCCACGGCTCTTGAGGATACGGAATGAATTTTTCAGGCTTTGTGGTCCAGCTGCTTAACGGGCTGGCCGGGGCGTCGTCGCTGTTTCTGGTGGCGGCCGGGCTGTCGCTGATCTTTGGTGTGACCCGCATCGTGAACTTTGCCCACGGCTCGTTCTTCATGGTCGGCATCTATGTGGCGTATTCGCTGGTCGAGCAGCTGGGCACGCGCCTGGGTTTCTGGCCGGCGGTGCTGCTGGCGGCGGTGGCGGTGGGCGTGCTGGGCGCCCTGATGGAGATGCTCTTGCTGCGCCGCATCTACAAGGCGCCCGAGCTGTTCCAGCTGCTGGCTACGTTTGCTCTGGTGCTGGTGATCAAGGACGCCGTGCTGTGGCTCTGGGGTCCGGACGAGTTGCTGGGCCCGCGCGCCCCCGGCTTGTCGGGCGCAGTGGAGATTCTGGGCCGGCAGTTTCCTTCGTATGACGTTTTCCTGATCTTTGTCGGGCCCATCGTGCTGGGCTTGCTCTGGCTGCTGCTGACGCGCACCCGCTGGGGTACGCTGGTGCGCGCCGCTACACAGGACCGCGAAATGGTCAGCGCGCTGGGCGTGAACCAGGCCTGGCTGTTTACCGCGGTGTTCGCCCTGGGCGCGACGCTGGCCGGCCTGGGCGGCGCCCTGCAGCTGCCGCGCGAACCGGCGACGCTGGAGATGGACCTGAACACCATAGGCGCGGCCTTTGTGGTGGTGGTGGTGGGCGGCATGGGCTCGATCCCCGGCGCCTATGTGGCGGCGCTGTTGATTTCTGAAATCAAGGCTGTCTGCATCTGGTTAGGCGTGGTCGAGATACTGGGTTACAGCCTGTCGTTTTCCAAGCTGACCTTGGTGGTTGAATTCCTGGTCATGGCCGTGGTGCTGGTGGCCCGGCCCTGGGGTCTGATGGGCCGGCCCCAGCCCGCCAGCCGCTATGTGGGCATGCAGGAAGAACCCTTGCGCCGCGCCAGCAAAGCCTATGGCATCGCGGCTGCGCTGCTGGGACTGGTGCTGCTGGCCTTGCCCGTGCTCACCGCGGGCTCGCCTTACACCACGGTGTTGATGATCGACCTGCTGGTGGCCGCGCTGTTCGCCGCCAGCCTGCACTTCATCATGGGGCCGGCGGGCATGCATTCCTTCGGCCATGCGGCTTACTTCGGCCTGGGTGCGTATGGCGCCGCGCTGCTGGTGCGCAGCACCGGTATGCCGATGGAACTGGCGCTGGTGGTCGCGCCCCTGGTGGCCGCGCTGGGCGCCTTGGTCTATGGCTGGTTTGCCGTGCGCCTATCGGGTGTGTACCTGGCGATGCTGACCCTGGCTTTCGCCCAGATCACCTGGGCCATTACCTACCAATGGGATGCTCTCACCGGCGGCAGCAATGGGCTCACCGGCGTCTGGCCGTCGGAATGGCTGTCCGACAAGCAAAGCTATTACTACCTCACCTTGGCGCTGGTGGCAGCGGGCGTGCTGTGGCTGCGCCGCGTGCTGTTCTCGCCGTTCGGCTATGCCTTGCGGGCCGGCCGCGACTCCCATCTGCGAGCCGATGCCATCGGCATCGACGTCAAGCGCATGCAGTGGGCTGCCTTTGTGCTGGCCGGAGCGGCGGCGGGTTTGGCGGGAGCTTTGTATGCCTTCTCTAAGGGCAGCATCTCGCCCGAAACCCTCAGCGTGGGCCGTTCGGTCGATGGCCTGGTAATGGTGCTGCTGGGTGGCATCCAAACCCTGGCCGGGCCGGTGGTCGGCGCGGTCACATTCACCTGGCTGCACGACACCGTGGCGCGCAACACCGACTACTGGCGCGCCATGCTGGGCGGCATCATCCTGCTGCTGGTGCTGCTGTTTCCGCAAGGCATTGCCGGCTATGCGCAGCAGCTGTTTGCCCGCTTGCGCCGTGCGCCGGAGGCCAAGCCATGAGCAATATTCCTTTGCTGAAAGTCACCGGCCTGGGCAAGTCCTTTGGTGGCAACAAGGCGGTCGACGGCATCGCCTTCGAGCTGGCCGCCGGCGAGCTGCTGGCGCTGATAGGCCCCAACGGCGCGGGCAAGTCCACCACCTTCAACATGGTCAACGGCCAGCTCAAGGCTGACCGTGGCTCGATCCAGCTCAATGGCCAGGAGCTGGTAGGCCGCAAGCCGCGCGACATCTGGCACATGGGCGTGGGCCGCACCTTCCAGATCGCCGAAACCTTTGCCTCGCTCACCGTGGTGGAGAACGTGCAGATGGCGCTGCTGTCGCAGGCCGGCAAGCTGTTTTCGATGTGGCGGCGGGCGGCGGACTTTCAGCGCGACGAAGCCCTGCATCTGCTCGACCAGGTCGGCATGCGGGCCCAAGCCGAGCGCCCCTGCAATGTGCTGGCCTATGGCGACGTGAAGCGTGTCGAGCTAGCCATCGCCATGGCCAACAGCCCCAAGCTGCTGCTGATGGACGAGCCCACCGCGGGCATGGCCCCCAAGGAGCGCAACGACCTCATGGCCTTGACCAAGCAGCTGGTGGTCGACCGTGGCATGGCCGTGCTGTTCACCGAGCACAGCATGGACGTGGTGTTCGCCTACGCCGACCGCATGATCGTGCTGGCACGCGGCCGCCTGATCGCCGAGGGCAAGCCGCTGGAGATCCGCGACCACCCCAAGGTGCAAGAGGTCTACTTCGGCACAGGCAAAACATTTGAGAAACCCGCCCCGGCGGCGAAGAAGGTGGCCTGATGGCAGAGCAAACACAACCCTTGCTGGACGCCCAAGGCCTGTGTGCCTGGTACGGCGCGGCCCAGGTGCTGTACGGCGTGGACCTGAACGTGCAGCGTGGCGAAGTGGTGGCCTTGATGGGCCGCAACGGCGCGGGCAAATCCACCACCCTCAAGGCCGTGATGGGCATGCTGGCCAAGCGCCAGGGCCGTGTACAGTTCATGGGGCACGACATTTCGACCAGCGAGCCGCACCACGCGGCACGTCTGGGCCTGGGCTATGTGCCCGAAGACCGGCGCATCTTCACCGACCTGTCGGTGCTGGAGAACCTGTCCGTCGGCCAGCAGCCACCGCGCCGCTGGGCTGACGGCACGGACGCCCCGCTGTGGACGCCCGAGCGCCTGTTCCAGCTGTTCCCGAATCTGGGCGAAATGCCCAACCGCCCCGGCGGCCAGATGAGCGGCGGCGAGCAGCAGATGCTGACTGTCGCGCGCACCCTCATGGGCAACCCGTATCTGGTGCTGCTCGACGAGCCCTCCGAAGGCGTGGCGCCGGTGATCGTCGAGCAGATGGCCCACATGATTCTGGCCCTCAAGGCCCAGGGCGTGAGCATCCTGCTGTCCGAGCAGAACATGCACTTCGCCGAGCTGGTGTCCGACCGCGCCTACGTGCTCGAAAAAGGCCAGATACGTTACCAAGGCCGGATGAGCGATCTCGCCGCGAACGACGAAGTGCGCCGCGCCTATCTCAGCGTCTGATTTTTCTAACCTCTGGAGTCCCACCATGCTCAGCAGCCACCGCAGAACCCTTTTGAAGTCCACTGCCGCTCTCGGCTTGCTGGGCGGCCTCGGCCTCTCGGCATTCGCCGCCGGCAAGATCAAGCCCGTTAAACCTGGTAATGCAGCCCTGATCGTGGTCGATGTGCAGAACTGCTTTCTCGAAGGCGGGACTCTGGCCGTGAAGGGCGGCACCGAGGTGGTTCCGGTCATCAACCAGCTGGCACCGGCGTTTGAGAATATCGTCGTCACGCAGGACTGGCACACGGCCGGCCACGCGTCTTTTGCCAGCAGCTATGCGGGCAAGAAGCCATTCGAGACCACCAAGCTGAATTACGGCACCCAGGTGCTGTGGCCCGACCACTGCGTGCAGGGCACGGACGATGCGAACGTCAGCAAAGACCTGAAGCTGCCTACCGCCCAGCTCATCATCCGCAAGGGCTTCCATAAGGAGATGGACAGCTACTCGGCCTTCGAAGAAGCCGACCACAAGACCGCCACCGGCCTGGCCGGCTACCTGAAGGCGCGCGGTATCAAGACGGTGTTCGTCACCGGCCTGGCCACCGACTTCTGTGTCGCCTGGACGGCTATGGACGCGCGCAAGCTGGGCTTCGAGGTCTATGTGGTCGAAGACGCGACACGCGCCATCGACCTGAATGGCTCCCTGGCTGCCGCCTGGAAAGCCATGGCCGCCAAGGGCGTGAAGCGCATCCAGTCGACCGACATCGCCACCTGAATCCGTGCCCACGCTGCACGTCAACGGCCACCCCCATGCGCTGCCCGCCGGCGGCGCCACCCTGCTGCACCTGCTGCGCAACGACCTGGGCCTGAACAGCCCCAAGTACGGCTGCGGCCTGGGCGAATGCGGGGCCTGCACGGTGCTGGTCGACGGCATGGCGGCACGCGCCTGCGTGATCCCCGCACAGGGCGTGGCCGGGCGTGACATCACCACTTTGGAAGGCTTGCGCACGGCTGCCGCCTTGCACCCGGTGCAGCAGGCTTTTCTGGACACCCAGGCCGCCCAGTGCGGCTACTGCCTGAACGGCATGGTGATGATGGCCGTGTCGCTGTTGCAGCAGAATCCGCAGCCCACCGAGGCCGAGATTCGCGCCCAGCTGTCGCACAACCTGTGCCGTTGCGGCACGCATGTGGAGATACTGCGGGCCGTGCAACGTGCCGCAGTCTTACTGGCGGAATCCGCATGAGCTTCCGGGCCCAGGATGCGCTGACCCGCGCCGACTTCCACGCGGCCAGCGGCGTGCTGCTGGTGGTACGCCAACCGCCAGCCCCGCCGCCGCCCGTGCCCGGCCAGCCGGCCGCCGTGGCCGCCAACCCGGCCGAAGGGGTGGAGATTCTGTTGGCCGTCTGGGACGACGGCAGCGTCACCGCGCTCAATGGCCATGTGGACCTGGGCACCGGCCTGCGCACTGCGCTGACCCAGGTGGTGGCCGAAGAGCTGGACCTGCCGATGGAGCGCATCCACATGGTGCTGGGCGACACCGCGCGCGCGCCCAACCAGGGTGCGACCATCGCCAGCGCCTCGCTGCAAATCCACGCCGAGCCGCTGCGCCGCGCGGCCGCCCAGGCCAAGGCCTGGTTGGCACAACGTGGCGGCAATATTGCGGAAGCCTTGGCCGGCCAGCATGTGCAGTTGCTGCTGGACCTGCAAGCTCCAGTCAAAGACCCCAAGGACTACCGCACCGTCGGCCAGTCGATCCCGCGCGTCGAGCTGCTCGACAAGCTCACCGGCGAACTGGTGTTTGTGCACGACATGCGCGTGCCCGGCATGCTGCACGGCCGCGTGGTGCGCCCGCCGTATGCGGGGGCCGACCATGGCGACTTCATCGGCAACACGCTGCAGGCTGTGGACGAATCCAGCATCGCCCACATCCCCGGCATCCGCGCGGTGGTAGTGCTGCGCGACTTCGTCGGCATCGTCGCCGAGCGCGAAGAACAGGCCGAGCAGGCCCTGCGCGAGTTGCGCGTGCTGTGGAAGCCCTGGCCCGGCATGCCGGATATGTGCGACGTGCAGCAGGCCATCCGCAACAACCCGCGCACGACCCGCAAGCTGGTGGACGAGGGCGATGTGGATGCGGCGTTGGCGGCAGCTGCTGAGTCCATGCCGCGCACCTATGTCTGGCCCTACCAAATGCATGCGTCGATCGGGCCGTCGTGCGCGGTGGCCGATTGGCAAACCGAGCAGCTCACAGTCTGGGCCGGCACGCAGAACCCGCACGTGCTGCGTTTCGACTTGTCGCGCCTGGTGGGCCTGCCCGACGTGGCCATCAACGTCATCCGCATGGAGGCCGCCGGCTGCTATGGCCGTAACGGCGCTGACGACGTGGCGGCCGATGCGGCCCTGCTGTCACGCGCAGTCGGCGCCCCGGTGCGGGTGCAGCTGACGCGCGAGCAAGAGCATTTGTGGGAGCCCAAAGGCGCGGCCCAACTGATGGAAGTGCAGGGCGGGCTGAATGCCGATGGCTCGCCGGCCGCCTATGATTTCCAGACCTCGTATCCATCGAACGGCGCACCCACCCTGGCCCTGCTGCTGACCCGCAGCATAGAGCCGGCGGCCCAGGCCTTTGAGATGGGCGACCGCACGGCCCGCCCGCCCTACAGCTATGACAACCTGCGCGTCAGCGTGCACGACATGCCGCCCATCGTGCGTGCGTCCTGGCTGCGCGGCGTGTCGGCCTTGCCGAACTCCTTCGCCCACGAGTCCTATATCGACGAGCTGGCCACGGCCGCCGGCGTGGACCCGGTGGACTACCGGCTGCGCTACCTGCACGACCCGCGGGCCGTCGAGCTGGTGCGCGCCACCGCCGACAAGGCCGGCTGGAAACCGCACACCCAGCCGCAGCAGCAAGCAGCGAATGGCGACTGGGTCACCGGCCAGGGCTTCGCCTACGCCCGCTACAACCACAGCAAATGGCCTGGCTATGGCTCGGCCTGGGCTGCCTGGGTGGCCGATGTGGACGTGAACCGCGCCACCGGCGAGGTACATGTGCGCCGTGTGGTGGTCGGGCACGACGCCGGCCTGCTGGTGAACCCTGCCGGCGTCGAGCAGCAGATCCACGGCAATGTGCTGCAAACCACCAGCCGCGCGCTGAAGGAGAAAGTGCAGTTCACTCCCGGCACCAATACCGTGGCTAGCCAGGAATGGGGCAGCTACCCGATCCTGAATTTCCGTGAAGTGCCGGTCATCGAGGTCATGCACATGCCGCGCCCCGGCGAGCCGGCACTGGGTGCGGGCGAATCATCTTCGGTGCCCGGAACGGCGGCGATTGCGAACGCGATCTTCGACGCCACCGGCGTGCGCTTCCGCGAGCCGCCGTTCAGCCCCGAAGTCGTGCGTTCAGCACTAAATGTGCCTCCAGCGGAGGTACTACCTGCGCAAGCAGCTATCAATTCAGGAGTGAATGCCGCGCAGCTGGGACGCCTGCCCTGGCCGGCCCGTCGCACGCTATGGGCTAGCGCGGGCGCGCTGCTGGCCGGTGTGCTCGGCCTGGGCGCGGCGCTGTTTGGCGGGCGCGCCTCTATCGCGCCCAGCGTGCAGGCCGGCCCATCCGCCTATACCGCCGCGACCATAGAGCGCGGCCGCCAGCTGGCCGCCGTGGGCAATTGCGTGGGCTGCCACACCACACCCGGTGGCGCGCCCAACGCCGGTGGCCTGGCCATGCACACGCCGTTCGGCACGGTCTACAGCACCAACCTCACGCCGGATCTGGAGACCGGCATCGGCCAGTGGTCGTACCCGGCCTTCCAGCGCGCGATGCGCGAAGGCATCAGCCGCGACGGCCGCCAGCTGTACCCGGCCTTCCCGTTCACAGCCTTCGCCAAGACCAGCGACGCCGACCTGACCGCGCTCTACGCCTACCTGATGGCCCAGCCGGCGGTCCAGGCTGCCACGCCGCCCGCGCAGATGCGCTTCCCGTTCAACCTGCGCCCGCTGATGGCTGGCTGGAACGCGCTGTTCCACGACGCCACGCCCTACCAGCCACAGCCCCAGCAATCGGCCGAATGGAACCGCGGCGCCTACCTGGTCAACGGCCTGGGCCACTGCGGCGCCTGCCACACGCCGCGCAACGCGCTCGGTGCCGAGCAGGGCGGCAGCAGCTTCCTGGCCGGCGCCCTGGTCGACGGCTGGGAAGCCCCGGCGCTGACCGCCTTGTCCAAAGCCCCCGTGCCCTGGAGCGCCGACGCGCTGTACAGCTACCTGCGCCACGGCCACGCCCCCGAGCACGGCGCTGCCACCGGCCCCATGGCCCCGGTGGTGCGCGAGCTGACAGCCCTGCCCGACGCCGACATCCGCGCCATGGCGAGCTACCTTGTCAGCTTTCAGGCCGATACCGTGCCCAAAACCAATTCCCAGGCCGTCGTCCAGCAAGCCGCCCTGGTAGCCCCGTTGCCTGGTGCGGCGCAGCGCCTGTTCAACGGCGCCTGTGCCGCCTGCCACCACGACGGCGACGGTCCGCGCTTGCTCGGCGTCAATGTGCCGCTGGCGCTGAACAGCAATCTGCACAGCGACCGGCCCGACAACCTGCTGCAGACCATCCTCAATGGTGTGCAAGAGCCGGCGGGACTCGAGGTCGGCTTCATGCCCGCTTTCCGCCACAGCCTGTCCGATGCCCAGGTGGCCGAGCTGGCCGGCTATATGCGACAGCGCTTTGCGCCAGGCAAGCCGGCATGGGAGGATTTGCCGGAAGCAGTGGCGCGGGTGCGGGGGCCGTAATCGGTTCTGCCCAGCGGCTCTAAAACCACCGGTTTACAGTACACCTGCGCGGTTCCCGCAAAAACCGGGCACCATACGTGGCCTGGCCGCAGTTTGTTGCTGGCATGACGCCGTTTTTCTAGCCCATCCAACCCGCACCCTATCGGTACCTGACCATGGAATTCATCCGCTCCAGCCCGTTGGCGCCCTGGCTGCTGCTGTGCCTGGCGGTGGGTGGCGCGGCGCTGGTGGCTTATCTGTTCTGGCGCTGGCGGCGCACGGCGGCCTTGCTGGCCCAGGTGTCGGGCGAGCTGGCGCAGGCCTATGCACGCGATGGCTTGACCGGTTTGCTGACCCCGCGCCAGTTTGAGCGCGAGCTGGACGACGCCGTGCTGCGCGGCGATTTCGACGGCCACCGGGTCTGCGTGCTGTATGTCGATGTAGACCATTTTCGCGCGACCAACGAGGCCTATGGCAAGAAGGCCGGCGACCAGGTGCTGCAAGAGCTGGCCAACCGCATCAAGACCGGGCTGGGGCCGGACACCGCTGCGGCGCGCATGGTGGGCAACGAGTTCGCGCTCATCGTGCGCGGTGGGCTGGATGCGGGCCGGCAGGCCGCGGCCACGGTGGCGGCAGCGTTTGTGGCGCCTATCCTGGTGCAGTCCAAGGCCAAGTCGCAATCGCTGACCCTGACCAGCTCGGTCGGCCTGGCGGTGTATCCGCTGCAGGCCGAGCGGCGCAACCTGGTGGAGCGGGCGGCGATGGCGATGCGCTCGGTGAAGCTGGCCGGCGGCGACGGCTTTGCCGAATACGATCCACAGCTGGCCCAGGCGCGGCGCGACAGCGCTTCGCTGATGCACGACCTGCGCGGCGCGCTGGAGCGGCAGGAGTTCCAGCTCTACTACCAGCCGAAGATCGACGCGCGCAGCCTGCAGGTCACATCGGCCGAGGCCTTGATACGCTGGCGCCACCCCAAGCGCGGCCTGGTCGGGCCGGACAAGTTCATCCCGCTGGCCGAGCGCTACGGCATGATGCAGTCCATCGGCCGCTGGGTGATCGAACAGGCCTGCCAGCAGGCGATGGTGTGGCGCCAGGAAGGCTTGAGCATGCGCATCGCCGTCAACATCTCGGGCCAGCAGATGCGGCGCGAGGATTTTGCCGAGCACCTGGAAACCGTACTGGTGCAGACCGGCACGCCGGCCAACCGCTTCACCTGCGAGATCACCGAGTCGGTGGCGCTGGAAAACACCGCCGCCACCATGCAGACGTTTGAGAAGCTGCGGGCCATGGGCGTGCATGTGTCGATTGACGACTTCGGCACCGGCCACTCCAGCCTGGCCACCTTGCGCAAGCTGCCGGCTGCCGAGCTGAAGATCGACCGGGCCTTCATCATCGACCTGGAAACCAGCGAGCACGCCCAGTTCATCGCCAATACAGTCGTCCGCATGGCACATGCGCTGGAGATGCGGGTGGTGGCCGAGGGGGTGGAGACCCGCACGCAGCGCGACCTGCTGGTGCAGATGGGCTGCGACGAGCTGCAGGGCTATCTGTTCGCCAAGCCGATGCGGGCCCGGGAGCTGGGCGTGTGGGCCGTGCGCGACCACAACAATGCCGAGGCCCTGTTCCGGCCGTCGCTGTACTTCGAATCCTAGTCCGTACTGGTGCTGCGCTTTTGATAGCTGCTCGCGCAGGTAGAACCTGCGCTAGAGCCCTATTTTCTTTAAATTTATGTGGCAGCGTTCTTCACCTGGATGATCTCGGCCAGGATGGACACCGCAATCTCCGCCGGCGTGCGCGCGCCTATGCGCAGACCCACCGGGCCGTGCAGGCGCTCCAGCTGGGCGGCACTCAGGTTGAAGTGGGCGGCCAGGCGCTGCCTGCGCGTGGCCTGGTTGCGTTGCGAACCCAGGGCGCCGACGTAGAACGCATCGGATGTCAGCGCCTCCATCAGCGCCATGTCGTCGAGCTTGGGGTCGTGGGTCAGGGCGACGATGGCGGTGTGGGTGTCGGGCTGCAGCGCGCGCACCGCGTCGTCTGGCATGCCGTCGACGCGCCTTACAGCGGAGGCAAATGGCTGGGCGTATTCCTCGCGTGGGTCGCAGACCAGCACTTCAAAGTCCAGCGCAGCCGCCATGGCGGCCACCGCCTGCGACAACTGGCCGGCACCGATCAGCAGCAGGCGCCAGCGCGGGCCGAACAAGGTGGTCAGCGTCTGGCCGTCGAAGGCCATGGCCTGGTCGCGCGTGGCATGGTGCAGCTGTACCGCGCCGCTGGCCAGGTCCAGGCTGCGGGCCACCAGCTGGTGGGCGGCGGTGCGCTGCAGCAGCGCGGCGATCCAGGTGCCGTCGTGCAGCGGCTCTTGCACCAGCCGCAGGCTGCCGCCGCAGGGCAGGCCGAAGCGCGCGGCTTCGTCTTGCGTCACGCCGTAGCTCAGCAGCTTCGGTAAGCCCCCTGCTGGCCGGGCGCGGGTGTGCAGGTCGTCCTCGATACAGCCGCCCGACACCGAGCCGCTGACCAGGCCGTCGCCGCGCAATGCCAGCAGCGCGCCGGGCGGGCGTGGCGCGCTGCCCCAGGTCTCCACCACGGTGAACAAGGTGGCGCTGTGGCCGGCTTGCAACCAGGCCAGGGCATCGGCCAATACGCGGAGATCGAGACTTTCCATCCGCGCATCGTAGCGGTTGGTGTAACACCCCCAGGCTACGCTGCGCTTCGCCAACCCCCTTGCAGGGGGCAATACCAGTGGCCCGGCAAAGCCGGTTCCACGGTATTTTTGGGGTAGTGCGTTCTGGCTGAAGCGGGGTTGGCAGTATCTGGCCTGTGGCTTATTTCAAACCGCGGTTTCGCGTTCCAGCAGGCTGCGTTTGCGCTCTACGCCCCAGCGGTAGCCCGACAGGCCGCCGTCGCTGCGCACCACCCGATGGCAGGGGATGGCCACGGCCAGCCGGTTCGCACCGCAAGCCTGGGCCACGGCGCGGAAGGAATTCGGCGCGCCGATGCGGGCCGCAATTTCGGCATAGCTGGCGGTGCTGCCGGCCGGGATGTTGCGCAGCGCCTGCCACACCCTTTCCTGGAACGCCGTGCCGCGCACATCCAGCGGCAACTGCAGGCCCAGGCCGGGCGCTTCGATCAACCCCACCACCTGGGCCACGCGCTGGGCAAAAGCCGCGTCGTCGCCAACCAGCTGGGCCTGCGGAAACATGTCCTGCAGCTCGCGCGCCAGGGCGTCCGGGTCGTCGCCCAGCAGGATGGCGCAGACGCCGCGCGGGCTCTCGGCCACCAGGATCGCGCCCAGCGACGATGCGCCGATGGCGAACTGGATCGCGGTGCCGCTACCGCCCGCGCGGTAGTCGCTGGCCGTCATGCCCAGGCGCTGGTCAGCGGCTTCGTAGAAGCGGCTGCTGCTGTTGAAGCCGGCGCTGTAGATCGCCTCGGTCACCGTGCTGCTGCTGCCCAGCTGGGCGCGCAGCTTGCGGGCCCGCTGCGCGTCGGCATAGCCCTTGGGGGTAAGCCCGGTAACCGACTTGAAGACGCGGTGGAAGTGGAACGGGCTGAGTCCGGCCTGTTCCGCCAATTCTTGCAAACCAGGCAGGCTGTCGCTGGCCTCGATCTGCCGGCAGGCGGCCGCCACCAGCGCGGCGTGCTGGGTAGACAGCGCCGTTTGGTCGGCCACGGCCCGTCGGCTCGGGCGGTAGCCGGCGGCTTCGGCCGCGGCCGGTGTGTCGAAGAACTCCACGTTCTGCGGCTGCGGCAGGCGCGCTGCGCTGCTGGGCCGGGCGTAGACGCCGGTGGTCTTGACGGCGTAGACAAACTGCGCGTCGGCGGCCGGGTCGCGGGCCTGGACTGCGGCCCAGCGTGGGTCGTTGTGGGTAGCGGAATTTTTCATGGCACGGCTCCAAAATCTTCGGTGTGTTGCCACTGTAGGCAAGCCTGCGTGTGGCCGCACTCCGGGTCTTGCGATTGAATTTTTTATCCGGCTTTGCGTAATGTGAGGTTGATGCGCTGCGCGCCCAGCAGCGGGTGCTCGGCCTGCGGCACGGCCAGTACGCCGTGGTAGCGCAGCCGGTCGGCACCGCCCCATACGACGACGTCGCCGTGCACCAGCGGCACGCGCAAGGTTTTGTCGCTGCGGCTGAATCCGCCGAGCAGAAAGGTGGCCGGAATGCCCAGCGATACCGAGACGATGGGCGCGCTGTAGTCGCGCTCGTCCTTGTCCTGGTGCAACGACAGCCGGGCGCCGGGTTGGTAGC
This sequence comes from Rhodoferax sp. OV413, assembly GCF_900104385.1. Classification (GTDB taxonomy): domain Bacteria; phylum Pseudomonadota; class Gammaproteobacteria; order Burkholderiales; family Burkholderiaceae_C; genus Rhodoferax_B. Next base: position 716,308 of record NZ_FNJA01000002.1, read on the forward strand.
GGTTCACCAGGCAGGCGTCGGGCACAAAACCGGCAAAGCCGGCGCGCTCTGCGGCTGCGTGTGCCAGTTGCAGCAGTACCTGGGGCAGCGGCGGCCAGGGTTGGCCGCTGTCGGGGTCGTGCGCGGCGTAGCGGTAGCCGCGGCTGTCGCTGGTCCAGCCGAGCGCGCCGCAGTTCGTCAGCGCCACCGACATCTCCAGCCCGCCCGGCGTGCGCATGTGGCGGAACGGTGCGGCTTGCTGGATGGTTTGCAGCGCAGTCAGCAGTTCGGGCACGTAAGGCAGGGCAAAGCCTTGCAGCAGCAGGGCCTGCGGTGCCAGTGGCAGCTCGGCCGGTACGCTGCCGAACAGGTCGGCAGCAGCTGCGTCACTGCGCGTCATGGAAGATCACACCCAGCGTATGCCGTTGCCCGGTACGCACGCGGCTCACCCCGTGGCGCAGCTGTACCCGGTAGCTGCCGCGCGTGCCCTGCACCGGCCGGTGGTGCACGGCGAACAGTACGGCGTCGCCTTGCCGCAGCGGCACGACCTCGGGGCGCGATTGCATGCGCGGGCGCTGCTCGGTCAGCACGAATTCGCCGCCGCTGAAATCGCGCCCAGGCTCGGACAACAGCACCGCCAGCTGCAGCGGAAACACATGCTCGCCGTACAGGTCCTGGTGCAGGCAGTTGTAGTCGCCGGGGCCGTACTGCAGCAGCAGCGGCGTGGGCCGCAGCTGGCCGGCCGCATGGCAGCGCTGCAGGAAGTCACCGTGTTCTGCCGGATAGCGCACCGCGATGCCCATGGCCTCGTTCCAGCGGTTGGCGATGGGCACCAGGTGCGGATAGATGCCGTTGCGCAGGCTGGCAATCGGATCCGGCAGCGGGTAGTTGAAGTACTGGTATTCGCCGCGGCCAAAGCTGTAGCGCTCCATCACCACCCGGCTGCGGAACAGCGCAGTGTGTGGATACAGCCCGGCCAGCGCCGCGCATTCGGCGGGGCTGAGCAGTTGGGGGATGTGGGCGCAGCCGCTGTCGTCCAGGCTTTGCGAAATAGCCGGCCAGTCCAGGCTGTGGGGGGATTGCATGCTCTATTCCTTCGGATTTTTAAGGCGTCGGAATGGAGTCTAGGCAGGGCAGGGTGCGGTGGCACCCCGCGGCTTGCGGTCGAATTCGCGCTGGTTTAGGCGGGCAGGAAGCCGTCCACCGACAGGTAGCGCTCGCCGGTGTCGTAGTTGAAGCCCAGCACCCGTGCGCCGGCCGGCAGATCCGGCAGCTTTTGGGCAATCGCCGCCAGGGTGGCGCCGCTGGAGATGCCGACCAGCATGCCTTCTTCGCGGGCGCTGCGGCGGGCCATTTCGCGGGCCGGCTCGGCGTCGACCTGGATGGTGCCGTCCAGCAGTTCCACGTCCAGGTTCTTGGGGATGAAGCCCGCGCCTATGCCCTGTATCGGGTGCGGCGAGGGCGCGCCGCCGGAGATCACGGGGGAAGCCGTGGGTTCGACCGCAAACACCTGCAGCTTGGGCCATTTGGCTTTGAGCACCCGGGCGCAGCCGCTGATGTGGCCGCCGGTGCCCACGCCGGTGATCAGCGCGTCCAGCCCGTCGGGGAAGTCGGCCAGGATCTCCTGCGCGGTGGTGCGCACGTGGACGTCGATGTTGGCAGGGTTTTCGAACTGCTGCGGCATCCAGCTGCCGGGGGTGGCGGCGACCAGTTCCTGGGCGCGGGCGATCGCGCCCTTCATGCCTTTTTCGCGCGGGGTCAGGTCGAAGCTGGCGCCGTAGGCCAGCATCAGGCGGCGCCGTTCGACGGACATGCTGTCGGGCATCACCAGCACCAGCTTGTAGCCCTTGACCGCGGCCACCATGGCCAGGCCCACGCCGGTATTGCCCGAGGTGGGTTCGATGATGGTGCCACCGGGCTGCAGCGCGCCGGATTTTTCGGCGTCTTCGACCATGCTCAGCGCGATGCGGTCTTTGATTGAGCCGCCGGGGTTGCTGCGCTCGGACTTGATCCAGACATTCGCGCCCGCGCCAAACAGGCGCTGGATGCGGATGTGGGGGGTGTTGCCTATGGTCTGCAGGATGTTGTCGGGTTTCATGGGTCTCCTAGGATGTGGGCGTGAAGCGGGAGCAAACCGGGGCATTGTGGCACTGCCATAATCGGGGGGTGAAGCCCGCCAGACCGCCGCTGGTGCAATCTGGGAAACCAGGCACTGGAGGAACGTCCGGACTGCATAGGGCAGCGTAGCAGCTAATGGCTGTCCACCGTGAGGTGAGGATTAGAGCAACAGAGACGAGTCAAGTCAGGTCAGCCTAACAAGGGTGGTCTGTGCGATGCCAGCGCAAGCTGGCAAAGGGCGGCGTAAGCCGACCGGTCCCGGCGCAAGCCGGGAAAGCACAGCACCCAAGTCGGGCAAAGCCCGACTTGGGTGAAACGGGCAATCTCTACGCGCAGCAATACCAAATAGGCCAACGTTGACGGGGCCCCCTGAGTTGGCGGGTAGGTAGCACCGAGCCGGGCGAGCGATCCCCGGCCCAGATTAATGGCGGTCACACGGGAGGTAACTCCCGCGCACAGAATCCGGCTTATCGGTGGGCTTCACACTTTTATAGAAGAAATAGGCCGCTAGCGCTTATTTCACCAGCGCAAGCAGCTATCAATTGAGTAGCAAGTGCGCGCCAACACGGCGCGCAGCGCTTGAATCGCCCTGCAGCCTAAAAATCCACGCGCCAGAGCGGATAATTCCACCATGCACATCCCATTCACCAAAATGCAGGGCGCGGGTAACGACTTTGTGGTGCTCGACGAGACCCAGGGCCGTTTGGGCCTGAGCAGCGCCCAGTACCGCTTCCTGGCCGACCGCCACTTTGGCGTCGGCGCCGACCAGATTTTGTCGGTGCGGGCTGCCAGCGCGCCCGGTATCGACTTTGAATACGCCATCCACAACGCCGACGGCGGCGAGGTCGAGCACTGCGGCAACGGCGCGCGCTGCTTCATGCGCTTCGTCCACAGCCGCGGCCTGACCGCGCAAAACAGCGTGCGGGTCCAGACCATGGAACGCGTGCTGCAATTGAATATGCAAGAAGACGGCCGTGTCACCGTCGACATGGGCTTGCCGGTGTTCGACCTGGCGCAGATTCCCTTCGATCCGCAAGGCCTGCAGCCCATAGCCACAGATTCATGGCAAAAATGGCCGCTGGCGCAGCTAGAGTCTGCGCAAGGCGCTATGTTTAACGTAGCAGTTGTGTCCATGGGCAACCCACATGCGGTGTACCTGGTGGACGACGCCGAGGCGACGCCGGTCGCTACCCTGGGCCCGCGGGTGCAGAGCCAGCCCTGCTTTCCGAATGGCGTGAACGTCGGCTTCATGCAGGTCGTCAGCCGATCGCAGATCAAACTGCGCGTGTACGAGCGCGGCGCGGGCGAAACCCTGGCCTGCGGCACCGGCGCCTGCGCGGCCGTGGTGGCGGGCATCCGCCTGGGCCTGCTGGACAGCAAGGTCGATGTCGACACCCATGGCGGCCGCCTGACCATCGAATGGGCCGGCATGGGCCAGCCGGTGCTGATGACCGGCCCGGCCACCACCGTCTTCGACGGCTCGATCACGATTCCAGACTAATTGATTGCACCCCTATGAACACCACCAATCCGATTACCGAAGACGACATCGCCAACTTCCTGGCCAACACGCCCGAGTTCTTCGAGCGCCATTCGCAGGTGCTGGCCTCGGTGCAGCTGACCAGCCCGCACGGCAACCGTGCGGTCAGCCTGCAGGAACGCCAGGCCGAGATGCTGCGCGAGAAGATCAAGGGCTTGGAGCACCGCATCATGGACATGGTGCGCCATGGCAACGAAAACGTGATCATTGCCGACAAGCTGCAGCGCTGGGCGCGCAGCCTGCTGCTGACGCGCTCGCCGGCCGACCTGCCCGAGCGCATTGCCCACGAGATCGAGGTGCAGTTCTCGGTGCCGCAGGCTGCCATCAAGGTCTGGGGCGTGGCCGACGAATATGCGCACGCCCATTGGGCCCAGGGCGTGAGCGAAGACGCGAAGATTTTTGCCTCGTCGCTGACCGCGCCGTTCTGCGGCGTGAACTCGGGCTTCGAAGCTGTCACCTGGCTGGCCCAGCCGGCCGCCGCCATGTCGCTGGCGCTGATGCCGCTGCGCACCGGCGTGCTGAACAGCCCGAGCCCGGCCTTCGGCATGCTGGTACTGGCCTCGCCCGACGCGCAGCGCTTTGAATCGGCCATGGGCACCGACTTTCTGGAGCGCATTGCCGAGCTGGCCGGAGCCGCCCTGTCGCGCCTGCGCGCCTAAAACATGGCCGACGCCAGCGCCGACCCCACGGTTCCGCCGCTGGTCGCCCAGTACCTCGATTACGCGCGCTTTGAAAAGCGCCTGGCCGAGCGCACGCTGGCGCTGTACACCCTGGACCTGCAAAAACTCAGCCAGCAGGCCGACAAGGCCGGCGTCGCGCTGCAGCAGGTCGGCCAGCACCATGTGCGCCGCTGGGCCGCGCAGCTGCACAGCCAGGGCCACAACGGGCGCGGCATTGCGCTGATCTTGTCGGGATGGCGCGGCTTCTACACCTGGCTGGGCCGGCAGGGCCTGGTGGCCAGCAATCCGGTGCAGGATGTGCGGGCCCCCAAATCGCCCAAGCCACTGCCCAAGGCACTGGGCCTGGACGAGGCCATCGGTTTGGCCGACTTCGAGAACGAGGCCGACGACCCCTGGCTGGAGGCGCGCGACGCGGCCATGGTCGAGCTGCTGTACGGTGGCGGCCTGCGGGTCGGTGAACTCACCGGCCTGGACGCGGCGCCCGGCAAGGCGGCGCGGGGCTGGGTCGATCTGGAAGCCGGCGAAGCCCATGTGCTGGGCAAGGGCAGCAAGCAGCGCATCGTGCCGATAGGCAAAACCGCGGTGGCCGCGCTGGAGAAATGGCTGGCCATCCGGGCCGAAGGGCAGGGCGCCGCGCTGTCCGCCGCCATGTTCCTGGGCCGCTACGGCACGCGGCTGACTGCCGCCTCGGTCTGGCAGCGGCTGCGCCGGCGCAGCCAGCTGGCCGGCACCGCCACCCCGGTGCATCCGCACATGCTGCGCCATTCGTTCGCCAGCCACGTGCTGCAAAGCAGCGGCGACTTGCGCGCGGTGCAAGAGCTGCTGGGCCACGCCAATATCAGCACCACCCAGGTCTACACCCGGCTGGACTTCCAGCACCTGGCCAAGGTGTATGACGCGGCCCACCCCCGGGCCAAGTTGCCGCCGGGCAAATAGGCCCCACAATCCCGCCCATGAAAGTTATTCGTTTACGTGAAGGCAAGGAGCGCTCGCTGCAGCGCCGCCACCCCTGGATTTTTGATTCGGCCATCGCCAAGGGCGGTGGCGACCCGGGTGAAACCGTGCGCGTGGAGTCGCACGAGGGCAAGTTTCTGGCCTGGGCTGCATTCAGCCCCACGTCCAAGATCCGGGCCCGGGTTTGGAGCTTTGACGAAACCCAGCGCATAGATGCTGCGTTTTTTGTAGCTGCTGTCGCAAGTGCTATCAGCGCGAGAGCCCGATTTGACGTAAATAGTGATGGCGTGCGTCTAATCCATGGCGAATCCGATGGCCTGCCGGGGCTGATCGTGGACCGCTACGGTGACACCCTGGTGGCGCAGTTCCTGTTTGCCGGCGTTGAGCGCTGGAAGCAGGTGCTGGTCGACGCCATCCTGGCCGCGACGGGGCTGAGCAAACTGTACGAACGTTCGGACACCAACACCCGCTCATTGGAAGGCCTGGAGCCGACCACCGGCTGGCTGCGCGGTGACGGCCCTACCGGCCTGACCATCCAGGAGCACGACTGGCGTCTGGGCCTGGACATCGCCGAAGGCCACAAGACCGGCTTCTACCTGGACCAGCGCGACAGCCGGCAGAAAATGGCCAGCTACGCCCAGCGCCTGCAGTTCCAGCGCGTGCTGAACTGCTATTGCTATACGGGGGGATTTACCGTGGCAGCCTTGGCCGGTATGCGCGCCGGCGGCAGCCAGGGCCATGTGACCTCGATCGATTCGTCCGGCCCGGCGCTGGAGCGGGCCGCGGCGAATGTGGCGCTGAACGGCTTTGCGCCGGACCGCGTCACGTTCATGGACGCCGATGTGAATGCCTCGCTGCGCCAGTTCGCCGCGCAAGGGCAAACTTTTGACTGCATCGTGCTCGATCCGCCCAAGTTCGCGCCCACGGCGGCCCACGCCGACCGCGCGGCCCGCGCCTATAAAGATATCAACCGGCTGGCCTTCAAGATACTGGAGCCGGGCGGCGTGCTGTTCACGTATTCGTGTTCGGGCGGCATCAACGCCGACCTGTTCCACAAGATCGTTGCCTCGGCCGGCATCGACGCCGGGGTGGACGGCTATATCAGTGAGCGCCTGGGCGGCGCCCCTGACCACCCGATGACGGTCAATTTCCCGGAAGGCGAGTACCTCAAAGGCCTTGTAATTCTGAGGAAATAGCCCCATCTAAAGCCCGCCTGAATTGGCCGCTACACTCCCCACCTGTTAATTTCCACGAAATCGCGGGAGCAGCGCTGTTCCCAGTGACAAATTAGCAATGAAAGAACCCATGGCACTCATTCCCGTCACCATCCTGACCGGCTTTCTGGGCTCGGGCAAGACCACGCTGCTCAAGCGCGTGCTGACCGAGGCCCACGGCCAGAAGATCGCCGTCGTTGAAAACGAATTCGGCGAGGAAAACATCGACAACGAGATCCTGGTGTCCGAGCCAGGCGAGCAAATCATCCAGCTGAACAATGGCTGTATCTGCTGTTCGATCCGTGAAGACCTGCGCGCCACCCTGAGCCTGTTGGCCGCCAAAAAGCGCAAAGGCCTGCTGGACTTCGAGCGCGTGGTCATCGAAACCACCGGCCTGGCCGATCCTGGCCCGGTCGCCCAGACCTTCTTCATGGACGACGAGATCGCCGAAAGCTATCTGCTGGACTCGATCCTGACCCTGGTGGATGCCAAGCACGCGGCAACCCAGCTGAACGACCGCCAGGAAGCCCGCCGCCAGGTGGGTTTTGCCGACCAGATCTTTATCAGCAAGACCGATTTGGTCGAGCCGGCCGAAGTCGACGCGCTGATGCACCGCCTCAAGCACATGAACCCGCGGGCCCCGCAAAAAGCCGTGCATTTTGGTGAAGTGCCCCTGAGCGAGGTGTTTGACCTGCGTGGCTTCAACCTTAACGCGAAACTGGACATTGACCCCGACTTCCTGAAGGAAGACGAGCACGACCACCATGACCATGCCGAGGGCGAGCACTGCGACCACCCTTCGCACAAGCACGACCATGGCCACGGGCATGAGGGCCACCACCATCACCACGATGACGATGTGAAGAGTTTTGTCTTCAAATCGGAGCGGCCGTTCGATCCCGCCAAGCTGGAAGACTTCCTGAGCGCCATCGTTAATATTTACGGCCCGCGCATGTTGCGCTACAAAGGCGTCTTGAATATGCAAGGCACCGAGCGTAAAGTCATTTTCCAGGGTGTACACCAGCTGATGGGCAGCGATTTGGGCCCTGAGTGGGGTGCAGACGAGCTACGCGGCAGCAAAATGGTATTTATTGGCATTGATTTGCCGAAAGACATCTTTTTGCAAGGTATGGAGCAGTGTTTGGTGTGATGCCAGAGCAGAATCTAAGAAGTCAGCGGGGAAACCAGCATCCCCGCGCCAACCGTGAGTACTACTAAAGTGACCCCAGCGCCTAAGACCACCCCCGCCCCCGCGGCAGCTACCACCGAAGCAGCTCCAGCGGTGCAGACCAGCCCTCGCTACACGTCGATTCCGGCGAAAAGCGTGCGCCCCTCATCGCGTCTGGCGCAGCTGACCGTGCCGTCCATGGCCCCGACCGTCGCATCCACCGCGGCCAAGTCCAGCTACATGCAGAACGCACCCGAGCCCATGATTGCGCCGCCACCCCATGTGGCCGCCAAGAAGGACCCGAAGCTGGCGAACAACTGGAAGACCACCCCGGCCGACAAGCTGACCGATGCCGAAGTCATCGCCATGCCGGATTCGGAGTACATGAACGAGAAGCAGACTGCGTTCTTCCGCCTCAAGCTGACCGCGCTCAAGCAGGACATGCTGAACAACGCCGGTGAAACCACCGAGCATTTGCGCGAAGACACGGTGGTGGTGCCTGACCCGGCCGACCGCGCCACCATCGAAGAAGAGCATGCGCTGGAGTTGCGCACCCGCGACCGCGAGCGCAAGCTGCTGAAGAAGATCGAGCAATCCATCAACCGCATCGACGCGGGTGACTATGGCTACTGCGACGAAACCGGCGAACCTATCGGCGTGGGCCGTCTGCTGGCCCGTCCTACTGCCACGCTGTCGCTGGAAGCCCAGCAACGCCGGGAGTTGAAGCAAAAAATGTTTGGCGATTGATCGCCGACGCGTTCAATCCCATCACGCTGCGCTGACACGACCATGCCGCCCAACGAACCCTCTGGCTTGCTGTCCAAGGTCGTCAAGTTCGTCCGCAATCCGACGACGAACTGGTCCGACCTGGACCAGCCTGAGCTCGACAAGGAGAGCCAGTACAGCAAGCAGATGCTCAAGGAGATGATTGAGCGCAAGCGCCGCAACGACTTTGTGCGGCGCCGGGAGTTCGACCAGCTGCGCAAGCTGCGCCAGCGCGAAGTCCAGGCCTCGCCGGACACGCCCGAGCGTCCATCCTTCTTCCAGAGCAGCATGCAGTCCAAGCTGGACGACCGGGCCGGCACGATCAAGAAGATCGACGAAATCGAAGCCCAGATGTCCAAACAATGGTGGAAGGCCAAGGACAGCGGCATTAGCAAGCCGGTGCATTTGTCATCGCGCGCCTCTCTGATACCCACTGAGTCGGCGGCTCTGGACGGCGGTCGTGCCTACGCCGCCACGGTGCCGGCCTCTTTGCCGCTACCTTTGCAATCCGCGCGGCATGCCGATGCGTTCGCCCCAACCGACGTCTCGCCCTTGCGTGCCAATGGGCGTAGCTTCTCGGCGCCCGAGGCCGATCCAGTGGTCGACATGCTGGCCGCGCTGGACGAAAGCATCAACTTTGCCTCTGCTTCTGTTCCCAAGCCCGTTCCCGCTGCGCCGCCCGAGCTGTTTGCGCTGGATACCGTGGATTACGAGCACAACCCCGAGCTGGAAGAAGCGGCTATCCGCTTTGCCAATGGCGATACGGAAGGCGCAGAGAGCGCGCTGTATACCTTGTTGCGTGCGGAGCCCGCGCCGGACAGCCGGGCCGAGGTGTGGCTGGCCTTGTTTGACCTGTACCGTGCGACTGGGCTGCAGGATGGATTCGATACCGTAGGCATTGATTACGCCACCCGCTTTGGCCATTCGGGGCCGGCGTGGTTTTCTATCCCCGACCAGGCGGGCCAGTTGCCGGCGGCCGGCGCACAGGCCGATATGGCTGGTAGCGACAGCGGCCATTTCAGCTGGGCTTGCCCGAGTGCGCTGAGTGCGGCGGCGGTGTCCGGTTTGCAATCGGCACTGCGCCAGCGCACGCCCTCGGTGGTGCAGATAGGCTGGACCAGCCTGAGTGTCATCGACAGCGCTGCCGTGGAGGGTCTGGGGGCGCTTTTTGCAGACTGGACACACGAAGCGGTACAGCTGAAGTTCCTGGATGGCGACCGCCTGGAAGAGGTGGTGAAAAGCTATACCCGCACCGGCGACCCCGGGGTGAACCAGGCCTGGTGGCGCCTGCGCCTGGACCTGCTGCGCGCCCAGCAAAACCCCGATGCCTTCGACATGGTGGCGCTCGAATACTGCATCACCTACGAGGTTTCGCCTCCGTCGTGGCAAGAGGCTGTATGCAGCTATGTCGCCTTGGACGAGGACGGCAGTGTTTCCATGCCTGCGGCCCTGGAGGGCATACGCTCCGACAGGCCAGAGTTCAAGGATTCCGACATCGGCATGGGCGCCACGCAGATGTCGAGCTTGCCGCCGACCTTGAGCGTGCTGACCGGCTTGGTGCTGGGCGATGCCTCCAGCGCTTTGGCGGCGGTGGACGCGCCAGCGGAAAGCGGCGGTGTGCTGGTGGTGTCTTGCGACCACCTGATGCGTATCGATTTCTCTGCGGCCGGCTCGGTACTCAACTGGGCGGCCGTGCAGCACGCTGCGGGCCACCAAGTGCAGTTTGTCGGCCTGCACCGCCTGGCGGCCATCTTCTTCAATGTGATTGGCATCAACGAGTATGCCAAGGTCATTCCACGCCGGAACTGACCTTCGTCACCCGGGGTGTGGTGCGCTTGCATCTACCGGTTTCACCCTTATCTGGATTTTATGGAACAGTTTCACGGCACCACCATCATCAGCGTGCGGCGCCAGACCCCCAACGGCGTGCAAGTCGCCATTGGCGGCGACGGCCAAGTCACGCTGGGCAATATCATCATCAAAGGCACGGCCCGCAAGGTTCGCAAGCTGCACCACGACAAGGTGCTCGCTGGCTTTGCCGGTGCCACGGCCGATGCCTTTACCTTGTTTGAGCGCTTTGAAGGCAAGCTGGAAAAGCACCAGGGCCATCTGGTCCGTGCGGCCATCGAGCTGACCAAGGACTGGCGTACCGACCGCGTGCTGCGCCGCCTGGAGGCCATGCTGGCCGTGGCCGACAGCACGGCTTCGCTGATCATTACCGGCAATGGCGATGTGCTCGAGCCGGAGCAGGGCATTGTGGCGATTGGGTCGGGTGGCGCCTATGCGCATTCGGCGGCCAAGGCACTGCTGGACAACACCGACCTGACGGCCTCGCAGATCGTCAAAAAGTCGCTGGAGATTGCAGGCGAGCTGTGCATCTACACCAACATGAACCACATCATTGAAACGCTGGACTGAAGCATGTCCTCTATGACTCCTCAAGAAATTGTTGCCGAACTAGACCACCACATTGTTGGCCAGCACCAGGCCAAACGGGCGGTAGCGATTGCCCTGCGCAACCGCTGGCGCCGGCAGCAGGTGGCCGAGCCGCTGCGCTATGAAATTACGCCCAAGAACATCTTGATGATCGGCCCCACGGGAGTGGGCAAGACCGAGATCGCCCGCCGGCTGGCGCGCCTGGCCGATGCGCCCTTTATCAAGGTCGAGGCCACCAAGTTCACCGAAGTGGGCTATGTGGGCAAGGATGTGGATGCCATCATCCGGGACCTGGCCGATATAGCCGTCAAGCAAACCCGCGAAACCGAGATGCGCAAGGTGCGCGTGCGGGCCGAGGATGCTGCCGAAGAGCGGATTTTGGATATCCTGATACCGACCGCACGTGGCCTGGAAGCGCAGGGTGAAGTGCCTGACAGCGCGGCGCGCCAGGCGTTCCGCAAGAAACTGCGAGAGCACCAACTGGACGACAAAGAGATCGAGCTCGACGTGGCTGACCCCAAAGCCCAGCTGGAAATCATGGGCCCGCCCGGCATGGAAGAGATGACCGAGCAATTGCGCGGCATGTTCAGCCAGATGGGCCAGCCCAAGCGCAAAACCCGCAAGCTGCGGATTGCCGAAGCCCTGAAGCTGCTGATCGAGGAAGAGGCTGGCAAGCTGGTCAACGAGGAAGACATCAAAACCCAGGCGATCCAGAACGCCGAGCAGAACGGCATTGTTTTCATCGATGAAATCGACAAGGTGACCTCGCGCAGCGAGGGCAGCGGCGCCGAGGTGTCGCGCCAGGGCGTGCAGCGCGACCTGCTGCCGCTGGTCGAGGGCACCACGGTGTCGACCAAGTACGGTACGGTCAAGACCGACCATATATTGTTCATTGCTTCCGGAGCCTTCCATCTGAGCAAGCCCAGCGACCTGATCCCCGAGCTGCAAGGCCGGTTTCCGATCCGGGTCGAGCTGCAATCGCTGTCGGTGCAGGATTTCGAGGCGATTCTGATCCAGACCCATGCCTCGTTGGTCAAGCAGTACCAGGCCTTGCTGGCCACCGAAAACGTGACCCTGGAGTTTGCCCCCGAGGGCATTACCCGGCTGGCGCACATCGCGTTCGACGTGAATGAGCGCACTGAAAACATTGGTGCCCGGCGCCTTTCTACCGTGATGGAGCGGCTGCTGGACGATGTCAGTTTCGATGCTGCCCGGCTGGCGGGCCAAACCGTGGTGGTGGATGCCGCTTATGTGGATGCGCGGCTCAAGGAATTGAGCAAGAACGAGGATTTATCGCGCTATATTCTGTAAAGCTGAGCGTTCCAACCAAGCCCTCGGGCTTTATTTGTTACACGCTGTGCCGCGTATCTCAATTGGCACATTCACAATCTGCGCTAAGTGCTTAATTTAGAACGTTTTTTGCATGTGTCTACTTGCAAGATTGTCGCTAAGTCCTTGATTTGATTACAAAAAATACTGCACCGGAGGTGGGCGCAGTGTTTTTTTCCTGCTACAGTGCAAAAAAGTGCAATTAAGTGGTGAAAAGTGCCTTCGCATGGCCCATTTGGTTGCTGCTCTATAGCGAGGGTGGGCTGTTGTGTTTCAAGGGGCTTCGTCTCTAAGTCTGGATGCCAAGGGGCGGCTATCGGTGCCGACCCGGCATCGTGACGTCTTGAGCGCGACCGCAGCTGGCCAACTGACCATCACCAAACACCCTCACGGCTGCCTGATGGTGTTTCCCCGTCCCGAGTGGGAGAAGTTCCGCGAACGGATTGCCGAGCTGCCCATGTCGGCGCAGTGGTGGAAGCGTATTTTTCTGGGCAATGCGATGGATGTAGAGATGGATGCCACCGGCCGCGTGCTGGTGTCGCCCGAGTTGCGGGAAGCCGCAGGCATCGCCAAAGACACCATGCTGCTGGGCATGGGGCGGCATTTTGAGTTGTGGGATAAAGCCACCTACGATGCACAAGAAGCCAAGGCGATGCAAGGCGACATGCCCGAAGTGTTCAAGGACTTTTCTTTCTAAGGCCCTACGGTGGACGCGATATGGAAACATACCACCGTCTTGTTGAACGAAGCAGTCGATTCTCTTCTCAACAAGCCGGAGACCTCAAACCCCAGCGCCGCCGGCGCTGCGGCGACCTACGTCGATGCGACGTTCGGCCGCGGCGGTCATTCGCGTCTGCTGCTGTCCCGGATGGCGCCGCAAGACCGGCTGATCGCCTTCGACCACGACCCGGACGCGATTGCCGAGGCCGCCACCATTGCCGACCCGCGGTTTTCCATTCGCCACCAGGGCTTTCGTCATTTAGGCGAGCTGCCCGACGCCAGTGTGACCGGGGTGTTGATGGATCTGGGCATCAGCTCGCCGCAGATCGACAACCCCGAGCGCGGTTTCAGTTTCCGTTTCGATGGCCCGCTCGATATGCGCATGGACACCACGCGCGGCGAGAGTGTGGCCCAGTGGCTGGCAACGGCCGAAGTAAAACAGATCGCAGAGGTGGTACGTGACTACGGTGAAGAACGGTTTGCTGGCCCCATTGCAAAGGCGATTGTTGCTCGCCGACAGGAACGGGGCCCTATTTCAACCACCACTGAACTGGCCGAACTCGTGGCTGGCGCGGTCAAAACCCGCGAGTCGGGCCAGAACCCTGCAACGCGCACATTTCAGGCTCTTCGGATTTTCATCAATGCCGAGCTTGAAGAGCTGCAACACGCGCTAGACGCGAGTTTGCGGGTGCTGCAACCGGGAGGACGTCTGGTGGTGATCAGTTTCCATTCGCTGGAAGACCGCATCGTCAAGCAATTCATCGCCAAGCATGCGCGCGAGGTGGTGGACCGCCGCGCGCCCAGCTGGATGCTGGGCGGTGCCACCGCCATGCCACTGGAGGCCTTGGGCCGCGTCAAGCCCAGCGCCGCAGAAGTGGCCGGCAACAAGCGTGCACGTAGCGCCGTGATGCGGGTAGCCCGCAGGACGGACGCGCCATGACCCGCCTCAACCTGGTTTTATTGTTGGCGGTGATTGCCAGCGCCCTGTATCTGGTGCACACCCAGTACGAATCGCGCAGCCTGTTTGTCGAGGTGGACAAGGCCATCGCCCTGTCGCACAAGCTGGAAATCGAAAACGAGCGCCTGCAGGTGGAAAAACGCGCACAGGCCACGCCTTTGCGGGTGGAAAAACTGGCCAAGGAACAGCTGCAGATGCGCACCAGCACGCCGGCCATCACCCAGTACGTGACGGTAATGGCCCCCACCAACGCGGCTTCGGAGGCCCGGCCATGAGCCGCAGCGTGCGTTACACCTCCAGCCCCTTGCTGGCCAGCAAAACGCCGGTATGGCGCAGCAAGCTGGTGGTGGCAGCGATTGCCGTGGGCTTTCTGGGCCTGACGGCCCGGGCCGCCTATATCCAAGTGATAGGCAATGATTTCTTCCAGCGCCAGGGCGAGGTGCGGTTTGCCCGGACGCTGGAGCTGCCGGCAAACCGCGGCCGCATCCTGGACCGCAACGGCTTGATCCTGGCCTCCAGCGTGATTGCCCCGAGCATCTGGGCCATCCCCGAGGACGTGGACCACGACCCGGTCAAGCTCAAGCAGCTGGCCAAGCTGCTGGAGATGCCGCTGGCCGACCTGAACAAGAAGCTCAACGAGGACAAGACCTTTGTCTGGGTCCAGCGCCAGGTGGACGAGCCCATCGCCCAGCAAATCGCTGCGCTGAACATCAAGGGCATCTACCAGCGCAAGGAATACAAGCGCCAGTACCCCGAGGGCGAGGCGATTGCCCATGTGGTGGGCTTCACCAATGTGGAAGACAACGGCCAGGAAGGCATTGAACTGGCCTTCAACAAGGAGCTGGGCGGCAAGCCCGGTTCGCGCCGCGTCATCAAGGACCGGCTGGGTCGGGTGGTGGAAGACGTGGGTGACCAGGTGCCGCCGGTAGACGGCCGCGAGATCCAGCTCAGCATCGACAGCAAGGTGCAGTTCTTCGCCTACCAGAAGATGCGCGATGCGGTGATTGCCAACAAGGCCAAGGCCGGCAGCGTGGTGGTGCTGGATGCGATCACCGGCGAAGTGCTGGCCCTGGCCAATTACCCCAGCTACATCCCGAACAAGCGCAAGAACCTGACGGGCGAGCAGCTGCGCAACCGCGCCCTGACCGATACCTTCGAGCCCGGCTCGACCATGAAGCCCATCACCGTGGCGATGGCGCTGGAGGCTGGGCGCATCACGCCGCAGACCCTGGTGGATACCTCGCCGGGCCGCCTGACCATCACCGGCTCCACCATCACCGACACCCACAACTACGGTTTACTCACCGTTGAGGGGGTGATCCAGAAGTCCAGCAACGTGGGCGCGACCAAGATCGCCCAGCGCATGTCGCCGCACGAAATGTGGGACACCTATACCGCCGTAGGCTTTGGCCAGAAGCCGCAGATCAGCTTCCCAGGTGCGGTGTCCGGCCGCTTGCGACCTTGGAAGACCTGGCGCCCCATCGAGCAGGCCACCATGTCCTACGGCTATGGCCTGTCGGCCTCGCTGTTCCAGATGGCGCATTCCTATACCGCGTTCGCCCACGACGGCGAAATCATCCCGGCCACCATGCTCAAGAGCAGCGAGCCGGCCGTGGGCGTCAAGGTGTTCTCGGCCCAGAACGCCGCCGCCATCCGCAAGATGCTGCAAATGGCTGCCGGCCCGGGCGGCACCGGCCCCAAGGCGCAGACCGTGGGCTATTCGGTCGGCGGCAAATCGGGCACGGCGCACAAGCAGGTCGGCAAGGGCTACGCGAGCAACAAATACCGCGCCTGGTTCACCGGCATGGCGCCTATCGACAAGCCGCGCATCATCGTCGCCGTGATGGTCGACGAGCCCAGCGCAGGCCAGTATTTCGGCGGTGCGGTGGCCGCCCCGGTGTTCAGCGAAGTGGTGCAGCAAACCCTGCGCATGATGGGTGTGCAGCCAGATCTGGATGTCAAAGCCCAGGTGGTGACCCAGGCCGTGGAGGAGTCGTTCTGATGCTGCAACTCCATACCCCGGCAGAGGCGGTCGCCTGGTTGCAAAGCCGGGTCCGCGGTAGTCTGCAGGTCGATAGCCGGGTGATCCAGTCGGGCGACGGTTTCATCGCCTGGCCGGGCGCCGCCACCGATGGCCGCAAATTTGTCCGCGCCGCGCTGGCCCAGGGCGCGACTGCCTGCCTGGTGGAGCAGGCCGGCAGCGAGGCCTTTGGTTTCGACGGCGAGGAGGCGGTGGCCTGCTACACCGGCCTGAAAGCCAGCACCGGCCCGATTGCCGCCGCCTATTTCGGCCAGCCCAGCCAGAGCCTGGATGTGTTGGCCGTGACCGGCACCAATGGCAAAACCTCCACCACCTGGTGGTTGGCTCAGGCGCTATCAAAAACGCAGCTGTATGCGCACTCTCCCTGTGCGGTAGTGGGCACTTTGGGCATAGGAATTCCGCCCGATGTGCTGGCCACCGGCCTGACCACGCCCGACCCGGTGCGGTTGCAACAGGCGTTCCGCGGCTTTGTCGATCTGGGGCTGGGCGCCTGCGCCATCGAGGCTTCGTCGATCGGCGTGGTCGAGCGGCGGCTGGACGGCACCCGCATCCGCGTCGCCGCCTTCACCAATTTCACCCAGGACCACCTGGACTACCACGGCAGCACCGAGGCCTATTGGCGTGCCAAGGAAGAGCTGTTCCGCTGGCCCGGCCTGCAGGCCGCGGTGCTGAATGTCGACGACCCGCAAGGCGTGGCGCTGGCCAATCTGTTTGTCGATCTGGACCTGTGGACCGTCTCCTGCACCCACCAGGCGCGGCTGCAGGCGCAGGACATCCGCTACGAAGCCGGCGGCCTGTGCTTCATGGTGGTCGAGGGCGGGCAGCGCGTCGCCCTGCAGACCTCGGTGATCGGCCAGTACAACGTGGCCAATCTGCTGGGCGTGATCGGCACCATGCGGGCGCTGGGCGTGCCGCTGGCCGATGCCGTTGCCGCCTGCCACGGCCTGCTGCCGGTGCCGGGGCGCATGGAATGCATCAGCCAGCCCAGCCAGCCGCTGGTGGCCATCGACTATGCGCACACACCGGATGCGCTGGACAAAGCCCTGCTGGCCTTGCGACCGCTGGCACAGACCCGCGGCGGCAAGCTCTGGTGTGTGTTTGGCTGCGGCGGCGACCGTGACAACCTGAAACGGCCCCTGATGGCGGCCGTGGCCGAGAAGAACGCCGACATGGTGCTGGTCACCAGCGACAACCCGCGCAGCGAGCGGCCCGAGGCCATCATCAGCCAGATCCTGCTGGGCCTGAGCCATAACGCCTGCGTGCATGTGCAGTCCGACCGGGCAGTGGCGATTGCCGAAGCGATTGCCCAGGCAGCGCCCGCCGATGTGATTCTGCTGGCTGGCAAAGGCCATGAGGCGACGCAGGAAGTGGCCGGCGTGAAGCACCCGTTCCTCGACAAAACCCATGCCGAAGCCGCGCTGGCGCGCCGTCCTGCCGGAGCCGCAGCATGATGAACTTGCGACAAGCCCTGGCGCTGTTGCCTGGCGCCACCCTGGTGGGCGATGGCGCGGTGGTTTTCACCCGGGTGCACACCGATACCCGCAGCCTGCAGCCCGGCGACCTGTTCGTCGCGCTCAAGGGCGAGAAGTTTGACGCCAACGGCATGCTGGCCCAGGCGCAGGCCCGTGGCGCGGTCGCCGCGCTGTGCCACCGCGGCTATGCGCTGCCAGGCCTGCCGTGCATCGAGGTGGACGACAGCCTGCTGGCGCTGGGTGATTTGGCCACTGGCTGGCGCGCCCAGTTCCAGCTGCCGCTGATTGCCGTCACCGGCAGCAACGGCAAGACCACCGTGACCCAGATGGTCGCCTCCATCCTGCGCGCCGCCCAGCCCGATGCCTGCCTGGCGACGCTGGGCAATTTCAACAACAGCATCGGCGTGCCGTTGACCTTGCTGCGCTTGCGTGCGCACCACCGCCTGGCCGTGGTCGAGCTGGGCATGAACCACCCGGGCGAGATCGCAGCGATTGCGGCCATGGCCCAGCCCACCGTGGCCCTGGTGAACAACGCCCAGCGCGAGCACATGGAATTCATGGCCACCGTCGAAGCCGTGGCGCAGGAGAACGGCGCGGTGCTGTCCGTGCTGCCTGCCGACGGCGTGGCGGTGTTCCCGGCCGACGATAGCTATACGCCGCTCTGGCAAGGCCTGGCCGCCCACTGCGCGCATCTGCAATTTGCGCTGGGTGCAGCCGATGTATGGGCCGAGCCACCGGTCTGGGCCGATGGTGCCTGGCAAGTCAGTGCCCACACACCGGCCGGGCCGTTGCAGTACGCCCTGCATATCGCCGGCTTGCACAACGTGAAGAACTCTCTGGCCGCTGCGGCCTGCGCGCTGGCGGCCGGCGTGCCCTTGGCCGCCGTGGCGCAAGGCCTGGCGGCGTTTGAG
Source organism: Rhodoferax sp. OV413 (assembly GCF_900104385.1). GTDB lineage: Bacteria > Pseudomonadota > Gammaproteobacteria > Burkholderiales > Burkholderiaceae_C > Rhodoferax_B. The sequence continues at coordinate 734,593 of NZ_FNJA01000002.1, forward strand.
CCGGTCAAGGGCCGCTCCAAGGCGTTGACCGTGCACCTGGGTGGCCGCAGCCTGACCCTGGTGGACGACAGCTACAACGCCAACCCTGATTCGATGCAAGCCGCGATCCAGGTGCTGGCCGCCTTGCCGGGCCCGCGCCTGCTGGTGGCCGGCGACATGGGCGAGGTCGGCGACCAGGGCCCCGCGTTCCATGCCGAAGCTGGCGTGCAGGCCCAGCGCAGCGGCATCGAGCAGGTGCTGACCCTGGGCGCCATGTCGGCCCACATCAGCGCCCATGGTGGCCGGCATTTCGACAACATCGACGCACTGCTGGCGGTCGTGCAGGCCCAGCTGCCGCAGGTGGCCAGCATTCTGGTCAAGGGCTCGCGCTTCATGCAGATGGAGCGGGTCGTGGCTTTTATCCAGTCCCAAGAAGAACAACAATACAAGGAGCCGCCCCGTGCTGCTTAGCCTCGCCCAGTGGTTGCAAACCCTGTCGCCCGAATTCGGGTTTTTTCGCGTTTTCCAGTACCTGACGTTCCGGGCGGTGATGGCAGCCATGACGGCCTTGCTGATCGGTGTGGTGGCCGGGCCGGTGGTGATACGCCGGCTGACGGCGCTGAAGATCGGCCAACCCGTGCGCGGCTACGGCATGGAAAGCCATCTGGTCAAGCAGGGCACGCCCACCATGGGCGGCGTGCTGATCCTGCTGTGCATCGCCATTTCTACCTTGCTGTGGGTGGACTTGAGCAACCGTTTTGTCTGGATCGTGCTGCTGGTGACCCTGGGGTTTGGCGCCATTGGCTGGGTGGATGACTGGCGCAAGGTCGTCAACAAAGACCCCGAGGGCATGCGCTCACGCGAGAAATACATGTGGCAGTCGCTGATCGGCCTGGTGGCCGCTTTGTATTTGGTGTTCAGCATTTCCGAGAACTCGAACATGCGGGTGCTGGAGCTGTTCTTCAGCTGGGTGCAGTCGGGCTTTGACCTGAGCCTACCGCCTAAGGCCGGCCTGCAGCTACCGTTCTTCAAGGAGGTCAGCTACCCGCTGGGCGTGCTGGGCTTTGTGGTGCTGACCTATCTGGTGATCGTCGGCTCCAGCAATGCCGTGAACCTGACCGACGGCCTGGACGGCCTGGCCATCATGCCGGTGGTGCTGGTGGGCTCGGCGCTGGGCGTGTTTGCCTACGTGACCGGCAGCTCGGTGTTCTCCAAGTATCTGTTTCTGCCGCATATCCCCGGCGCGGGCGAGCTGCTGGTGTTCTGCTCGGCCATGGCCGGTGCCGGCCTGGCCTTTCTGTGGTTCAACGCCTATCCGGCCCAGGTGTTCATGGGTGACGTGGGCGCGCTGGCACTAGGCGGAGCTCTCGGCACGGTGGCGGTCATTGTGCGGCAGGAAGTGGTCTTGTCCATCATGGGCGGCATCTTCGTGGTCGAGGCCCTGTCGGTGATGTTGCAGGTCAGCTGGTTCAAGTACACCAAGAAGAAATACGGCGCGGGTCGGCGCATCCTGAAGATGGCACCGCTGCACCACCACTTCGAGAAGAGTGGCTGGAAGGAGACGCAGGTGGTTGTGCGCTTCTGGATCATCACCATGCTGCTGTGCCTGGTGGGCTTGTCCACCCTGAAGTTGCGCTAAGACAATGCAGCACTTGCAAGACCTCCGCGTACTGATCCTGGGCCTGGGTGCGTCCGGCCTGGCCATGGCGCGCTGGTGTGCGCGCCATGGCGCGCAGGTCACGGTGGCGGATACCCGCGAGGCCCCGCCGCAACTGGCAATCCTGCAGGCTGAGCTGCCGGCTGCGGTGTTCATCGGCGGCCCGTTCAATGCCGCCCTGGCGCAGGGCATGCACGCTGTTTACCGTTCGCCGGGTTTATCGCCCGAGGTGCTGGCCCCGGTACTGGCCGAGGCGCAGCGCGCCGGCCTGCCGGTGGGTGGCGAGCTGGATCTGTTTGCCCGGGCCCTGGCCGACATGCGCCAGGCCAGCGCCGTGGCCGAGCCGCTGCCTGAAGCGCTGCCCGAGCCAGAGGACGAAGCCGAACTGTCGGAAGACGATGAAGCGCCGGTTGCCGTCGTGCCCGAAGCCACGCTCGGCTACCACCCCGCGGTGCTGGCCATCACCGGCACCAACGGCAAAACCACGGTCACCTCGCTGACCGGCCAGCTGGTGCTGCGCGCCGGCAAGACGGTGGCGGTGGCAGGCAATATCGGCCCGACCTTGCTGGATACGTTGGCCGCGCACATGGAGGCCGACAGCTTGCCCCAGGTCTGGGTGCTGGAATTGTCCAGCTTCCAGCTGGATGCAGCGCGCAGCTTCGAGCCCACGGCGGCGGCCGTGCTGAACCTGACCCAAGACCATCTGGACTGGCACGGCAGCATGGAAGCCTATGCGGCCGCCAAGGCCCGTGTCTTCGGCCAGCACGGTCTGATGCTGCTGAACCGAGAAGACCCGGGTGTGATGGCCATGCTGCCTGCGCCGCTCAAGCTGCGGCTGCAAAAGCCCCAGCTGCGCCGGCACACCACCTTTGGCGGCGACATGCCGCAGCGCCCCGGCGATTTCGGCATCGAAGTGGTCAACGGCATGGCCTGGCTGGTGCGCGCGCTGGAGGCCGATGAAACCAAGCGCAAACGCAGCGAAGCCGCCGACGACCTGTACATCCAGCGCCTGATGCCGGCCGATGCACTGCGCATCCGCGGCCGGCACAACGCCGTCAACGCACTGGCAGCGCTGGCCCTGGCCTCGGCCGCCGGCTGCGCACTGGCGCCCATGCTGTATGGCCTGCGCGAATACCGGGGCGAGCCGCACCGTGTCGAATCGGTGGATACGGTGCGCGAGATCGAATACTTTGACGACAGCAAAGGTACCAACGTGGGCGCCACCGTGGCCGCGCTGACCGGCCTGGGCGCCGAGCGCCGCATCGTCGTCATTCTGGGCGGCGAGGGCAAGGGCCAGGATTTCAGCCCCTTGGCCGCGCCCGTGTCGCGCTATGCGCGCGCCGTGGTACTGATCGGCCGCGATGCGCCGTTGATCCGTGCCGCGCTGGCCGATGCCGGCGTGGCCCTGGTCGATGCCGGCAGCATGCAGGAGGCGGTGCAACTGGCCAGCCAGCGCGCGCACCCGGGCGACGCGGTGCTGATGTCACCGGCCTGCGCCAGCTTTGACATGTTCAACAACTACGAGCACCGCGCCCAGGTGTTCATCGAAGCGGTGATGGCTTTGGCCGACGCTGGACAGGAGGACGCGGCATGAGCCAGATGTCCTTGCGTTTTACCGATTGGTTCAAGGGCTTGCCGAAAGCGGCGGCCGATGCTTTGCCGGTGCGCCTGGGCGCCAGCGGCTTCTCGCGCACGCCCAGCCAGCCCGCGCGCGTGCATGGCTTTGACCAGCCCTTGTTGTGGGTCACGGTTACCTTGCTGGCCTGGGGGCTGGTGATGGTCTATTCGGCATCGATTGCCATGCCTGACAACCCACGCTTCGCCAAGTACGAGCACCATTTCTTCCTGGTGCGGCATGCGGTGTTCCTGTGCGTGGCCTTTGTGGCGGCGCTGATCGCCTTCCAGGTGCCGATGCGCACCTGGGAGCGCTGGGCACCCTGGCTGTTCATCGTTTCGCTGTTGCTGCTGATCGCGGTGCTGATCCCGGGCGTGGGCAAGGTGGTGTATGGCGCGCGGCGCTGGCTGCCGCTGGGGGTGATGAACTTCCAGCCCTCGGAGATGGCCAAGTTCGCCATCGTGATCTACGCGGCCGACTACATGGTGCGCAAGATGGACGTGAAGGAAAACTTCCTGCGCGCCGTCTGGCCCATGGGGGCGGCGGTGGGCGTGATCGGCGTGCTGCTGCTGGCCGAGCCCGACATGGGGGCGTTCATGGTGATTGCCGTGATCGCCATGGGCATCCTGTTCCTGGGTGGCGTGAATGCCCGCATGTTCTTTCTGATCGCCACCATCCTGGTGGGGGCCTTCAGCATGATGATCGCCTTCAACGACTACCGCCGCGCGCGGATTTTTGCCTACCTCGACCCCTGGAGCGATACCAATGCGCTGGCCAAGGGCTACCAGCTCACGCACTCGCTGATTGCAATTGGCCGCGGCGAGATTTTTGGCGTCGGCCTGGGTGGCAGTATTGAAAAACTCAGCTGGTTGCCGGAAGCCCACACCGACTTTTTGCTGGCCGTGATCGGCGAAGAATTTGGCCTGGTCGGCGTGGTCTGCGTGATTGGCCTGTTCTTCTGGTTGATCCGCCGCATCATGCACATCGGCCGCCAGGCGATTGCCCTCGACCGGCTGTTTGCCGGCCTGGTCGCCCAGGGCGTAGGTCTGTGGATGGGCTTCCAGGCCTTCATCAACATGGGCGTCAACCTGGGCGCACTGCCCACCAAGGGCCTGACCCTGCCGCTGATGAGCTTCGGCGGCTCGGCGATTCTGTGGAATCTGGTGGCGCTGGCCGTTGTCCTTCGGGTGGACTATGAGAACCGACAGTTAATGCACGGAGCCCGCGTATGAGCGCGCGCCATCTGGTCGTCATGGCCGCAGGCACCGGTGGGCATGTGATTCCCGGCCTGGCGGTAGCGCGCGAGATGCAGCAGCGCGGCTGGACCGTCAGCTGGCTGGGCACGCTGCACGGCATGGAGAACAAGCTGGTGCCGCCGTCCGGCATTGCCATGGACCGGATCGCCTTCAGCGGCCTGCGCGGCAAAGGGCTTGTGCATATGTTGACCGGCGGTCTGCGCATGCTGGCGGCGTTCTGGAGCTGCCTGCAGATCCTGCGCCAGCGCCATGCGAATGCCGTGCTGGGTATGGGCGGCTATGTCTGCTTTCCCGGCGGACTGATGGCTTCGCTGCTGGGCAAGCCGCTGATGCTAGTGAATGCCGATGCCGCGCTGCTGATGAGCAACAAGGCCTTGCTACCGGTGGCCGACCGCGTGGCCTTCGGCTTCGAAGGCCCGGCCACGCAAGGCATACGCCGTGCGGTGGTCACGGGCAATCCGGTGCGCGCCGAGATCGAATCCATCCCCCCACCGGCCGAGCGCTTCGCCGGCCGCCAGGGGCCGCTGCGGTTGCTGGTGGTGGGTGGCAGTCTGGGCGCCAAAGCCATCAACGACTGCCTGCCGCAGGCCCTGGCCCGGTTGCCCGCCGACCAGCGGCCCCAGGTGGTACACCAGACCGGCGTGGCCCAGCAGTCGGCGGTGCAGGCCGCCTATGCCGAGCTGGGCATCGCTGCGCAGGTGCTGCCGTTTATCGACGACATGGCGGCCGAGCTGGCGGCCTGCGACCTGATCGTCTGTCGCGCCGGTGCCGTCACCGTCAGCGAGCTGTGCGCTGCGGGCGTGGCGGCGGTGCTGGTGCCGCTGGTGGTCAGCACCACTTCGCACCAGCGCGACAACGCCGCCTGGCTGGCCTCCAAGCAGGCCGGCATCCATCTGCCGCAGGCCGAGCTGGCACCGCAGCCGCTGGCGGATTTGTTGACCAGCCTGAGCCGCGAGCGCCTGCTCGCGATGGCGACCCAGGCCCGTGCACTGGCCAAGCCGCATGCGGCGGCGCGCGTGGCCGATGAACTAGAAAGATTGGTACGACCATGAAACACGCCGTACGCCATTTGCATTTTGTCGGTATCGGTGGCTCGGGCATGTCGGCGATTGCCGAGGTGCTGCATAAGCTGGGTTACATCGTCTCGGGCTCCGACCAGTCGGACAGCAGCACGCTGCGCCGCCTGGGTGGCCTGGGCATTACCACCTTCATCGGCCACAGCTCGGCGAACGTGCTGGGGGCCGATGCCATCGTTACCTCTACCGCCGTCAAGGCCGACAACCCCGAGGTGCTGGCCGCGCGCGAGAACCATGTGCCCATCGTGCCACGCGCCCTGATGCTGGCCGAGCTGATGCGCCTCAAGCAAGGCATTGCCATCGCCGGTACGCACGGCAAGACGACCACCACCAGCCTGGTCTCCAGCGTGCTGGTCGAAGCCGGGCTGGACCCAACGTTTGTGATCGGCGGCCGCCTGAACAGCGCCGGCGCGAACGCCAAGCTGGGCAATGGCGACTACATCGTGGTTGAAGCCGACGAGTCGGACGCGTCCTTCCTGCACCTGCTGCCGGTGATGGCAGTGGTGACGAACATCGACGCCGACCACATGGAAACCTATGGCCACGACTTCAATAATTTGAAGAAGGCGTTTGTTGATTTCCTGCACCGCATGCCGTTCTACGGCACGGCCATCCTGTGCACCGACGACCCTGGTGTGCGCGACATCCTGGACCAGGTGACCTGCCCGATCACCAGCTACGGCTTTGGCGAAGACGCCCAGGTGCGGGCCATCGACGTGCGTGCCGTCGGCGGACAGATGCACTTCACGGTGCAGCGCCGCAACGGCGTGACCCTGCCGGACATCCCGGTGGTGCTGAATTTGCCCGGTCGGCACAACGTGCTGAATGCGCTGTCGGCAATTGCCGTAGCCGTCGAGCTGAACATCCCCGACGCCGCGGTGCAAAAAGCCCTGGCTGGCTTTGAAGGAGTGGGCCGCCGCTTCCAGCCCTATGGCGACTGGACCGCCAAGGACGGCGGCACTTTCACCGTGGTCGACGACTACGGCCACCACCCGGTGGAAATGGCCGCCACCTTGTCGGCCGCGCGCGGGGCTTTTCCCGGCCGGCGCCTGGTGCTGGCGTTCCAGCCGCACCGATACAGCCGCACCCGCGACTGCTTTGAAGACTTCGTCAAGGTGATAGGTGAGGCCGACGTGGTGCTGCTGACCGAAATCTATGCGGCCGGCGAGGCGCCCATCGTGGCCGCCGACGGCCGGGCCCTGGCGCGCGCGCTGCGCGTGGCCGGCCGGGTCGAGCCGGTGTTCATCGACGATATCGCGGCCTTGCCTCAGGCCATTCTGGACACCGCCCAGGGGGGCGACGTGGTGCTGTGCATGGGGGCTGGCTCCATCGGCAGCGTACCCGGCAAGGTGGTTGATTTGCTATCAAAAAATGAGCACGTTGTGCTGGTGGAATAAGCGCTATGAGCCTAAACTCTGTAAATCTTGGAAAAGTTGCGGTGCTGATGGGCGGGGCCTCGGCCGAGCGCGAGGTGTCGCTGATGTCGGGTACCGGCGTGCTGAATGCGCTGCGCAGCCAGGGTGTCGATGCCCATGCCTTCGATCCCAGCGAACGCGACTTGGTCGAGTTAAAGCGTGAAGGCTTTGCGCGCTGCTTCATCGCGCTGCACGGCCGTTTCGGCGAAGACGGCACGGTGCAGGGCGCGCTGGAGTTGCTGGGCATTCCCTACACCGGCTCGGGTGTGATGGCCTCCAGTATCGCCATCGACAAGGTGATGACCAAGCGCATCTGGCGTGCCGAGGGCCTGCCGACGCCGGGCTGGTTCGAGGTGGGCAGCGCCGAAGCCACGCGCCACGCGTTTGCCCAGCTGGGCGCGCCGATGATCGTCAAGCCCGCGCGCGAAGGCTCGACCATCGGCCTGACCAAGGTGGCCACGCTGGACGAATGCGATGCTGCTTATGCGCTGGCCGCGCAGCTGGACACGGCGGTGCTGTGCGAGCAGTTTGTCAGTGGCGACGAAGTCACCATCCCGCTGCTGGGCACGGGCGCGCAGACCGAGGTGCTGCCGGTGATACGCATCGTCGCGCCCGAGGGCAACTACGACTACCAGAACAAGTATTTCACCGACACCACCCAGTACCTGGTGCCCTGTGGCCTGCCCGAAGGCGAGGAAGCCGCCATCCAGGCCCTGGTGCGCAAAGCCTACTTGACCCTGGGCTGCCGCGGCTGGGCCCGGGCCGACGTGATGATCGATGCGCGGACCCGCCAGCCCTATCTGCTGGAGATCAATACCGCGCCCGGCATGACCAGCCACTCGCTGGTGCCGATGTCGGCGCGCGCCGCTGGTATCTCCTACGAAGCCTTGTGCGTGCGCCTGCTGCAATCGGCGGCGCTGGACTACGGGACGGCAAGCGCCGCCTGAAGATGCAAAAAACCGCCCCTCCCATGGACGTGAAACTCATGAACGCCACCGCTTCGGTGCTGTTCCTGGGTGCGCTCGTCCTGGGCTTGGTCGGGCTGGTGAAATGGGTGGCGCGCCAGCCGCTGTTTGCGATTGGCGGCATCGCCGTCGTGGGCGACGTGGCGCACAACAACGAGGTCACGCTGCGCGCCAACCTGAACGGCAAGATCAAGGGCACCTTTTTCACCGTCGATCTGGCGGCCACCAAGGCGGCTTTCGAGTCTGTGCCTTGGGTGCGCAAGGCTGTGGTGCGGCGCGAGTTTCCGAACCGCCTGAAGGTGGTGCTCCAGGAGCAGCAGGCCGTGGCCTACTGGGGCGACGAGGACGAATCCCGTCTGCTGAACAATTTTGGCGAGGTGTTCGAGGCCAATGTGGACGAGGTCGAGCGCGACGACCTGCCGCACCTCGACGGCCCGGTGGCGCAGGCCGGCCAGATCCTGGGCATGTACCAGACGCTGTCGCCGCTGTTCGCACCGCTGGACATGGCGTTGGACCAGCTGACCCTGACCAACCGCGGCGGCTGGCGCGCCCAGACCAATGCCGGCGGCGAGATCGAGCTGGGCCGCGGCACGACCGAAGAAATTACCCAACGCGCCCAGCGCTTCATAGGCACGGTGGCCCAGGTGGCTACCGCCTATGGCCGCACGGCAGATGCATTGGAGCGCGCAGATTTGCGTTACGGCGAGGGCTATGCCTTGCGCCTGCGCGGCGTAACCACGGTAGCGACCCCGGTGGCTACGCCCAAGAAGAAACAAGCAGAGCATTGATTACAGGACGAACTATGGCAAAAGAGTACAAGGACTTGGTCGTCGGGGTGGACATAGGGACCGCCAAGGTGATGGTGGTGGTGGCCGAGGTGTTGGCCGGTGGCGAGCTGAAGCTGGCCGGTTTTGGCGTGGCGCCGAGCAACGGGCTGAAGCGTGGCGTGGTGGTGAACATCGACGCCACGGTGCAGAGCATCCAGCTGGCGCTGAAAGAGGCCGAGCTGATGGCCGACTGCAAGATCTCCCACGTCTACACCGGCATCACCGGCAGCCACATCCGCGGTATCAACTCCAGCGGCATGGTGGCGGTGAAGGACCGCGAGGTCACCGCCGCCGACGTGGCCCGGGTGGTGGAGACCGCCAAGGCCATCAACATCAGCACCGACCAGCGCCTGCTGCTGGTCGAGCCGCAAGAGTTCGTGATCGACGGCCAGGATGTGAAAGAGCCCATCGGCATGAGCGGCATCCGCCTGGAGGCCAAGGTGCATATCGTCACCGGCGCCCAGAGCGCGGCCGAGAACATCATCAAATGCGTGCGCCGCTGCGGCCTGGATGTGGACCAGCTGATGCTGAACCCGCTGGCCAGCAGCCTGTCGGTGCTGACCGAAGACGAACGCGAGCTCGGCGTGGCCCTGGTCGACATTGGCGCTGGCACGACCGACGTGGCCATCTTCACCAACGGTGCGATCCGCCACACGGCCGTGATCCCGATCGCCGGCGACCTGATCACCAGCGACATCGCCATGGCCTTGCGCACGCCGACCAAGGACGCCGAGGACATCAAGGTCGAAAGCGGCTACGCCAAGCAGTTGCTGGCCGACCCGGACGCGCAGGTCGAAGTACCCGGCCTGGGCGACCGTGGCCCGCGCATGCTGAGCCGCCAGGCGCTGGCCGGCGTGATCGAGCCGCGGGTCGAAGAAATTTATTCACTGGTGGCCCAGGTCATCCGCGAGTCGGGCTTTGAAGAAGTGCTGTCCAGCGGCATCGTGCTGACCGGCGGCAGCGTGGTCATGCCCGGCATGGTCGAGCTGGGCGAAGACATCTTTTTGAAACCGGTGCGCCGCGGCGTGCCCAAGTACCGCGGTGCCTTGTCCGACATGGTGGCCCAGCCGCGTGCGGCCACCGTGATGGGCTTGCTGGAAGAGGCGCGCATCGGCCGCCTGCGCGGCTTCAAGGTGGCGCAGAAGAACGGCTCGATGAAGACTGCGGTTGGCCGCGTCAAAGACTGGTTCGTGGGGAATTTCTAGCCATGGAAACCAAAATCTGGCTAGCCCGGGGCAGCCCCCCGCAAACGGGACGATGGCGTCACTGCCATCCCCCCTGGAGGTGAAATGCCTCAAAAACAAGAACTACACCCGCATTCAACAAACCTATTAATTGCAAGTATCAGGAGCACCACATGCCTATCGAAATGATTGAAGTAGAAGAATTTAACCTGGGCACCCAGATCAAAGTGATCGGTGTCGGCGGCGGCGGCGGCAATGCTGTCGAACACATGATCGGCTGCAATGTGCAGGGCGTGGAGTTCATCAGCGCCAACACCGATGCCCAGGCCCTGGGCCGCAGCGTCGCGCACAAGACCATCCAGCTGGGCCTGAGCGGCCTGGGCGCCGGCAGCAAACCTGACAAAGGTCGTGAAGCCGCTGAACTGGCCGTGGACGACATCCGCGCGGCGATTGCCGGCGCGCACATGCTGTTTATCACCGCTGGCATGGGTGGCGGTACCGGCACCGGTGCCGCTCCTGTGATCGCCCGTGTGGCCAAGGAAATGGGCATCTTGACGGTCGGCGTGATCACCAAGCCATTCGACTTCGAAGGCCCGAAACGCATGACCAATGCCGACAACGGTCTGGCCGAGCTGGAAGCCAATGTCGATTCGCTGATCGTGGTGCTGAACGAGAAGCTGCTCGAAGTGCTGGGCGACGACGTCACGCAAGATGAAGCCTTCGCCCACGCGAATGACGTGCTGAAGAACGCCGTCGGCGGGATTGCCGAAATCATCAACGTGCCCGGCCATGTGAACGTCGACTTTGAAGACGTGCGCACCGTCATGGGTGAGCCTGGAAAGGCCATGATGGGTACGGCTGTGGCCGATGGCCCGGACCGCGCGCGCATCGCCGCCGAGCAGGCCGTCGCCTGCCCGCTGCTGGAAGGCATCGACCTGTCGGGTGCCAAGGGCGTGCTGGTGCTGATCACCGCCGCCAAGGGCTCACTGAAACTCAGCGAATCCCGCCTGGCGATGAACACCATCCGCGCCTACGCATCGCCCGAAGCGCATGTGATCTACGGCACGGCCTACGACGACAGCCTGGGCGAGCAGATCCGCGTCACCGTGGTGGCGACCGGCCTGAGCAAGCGCCGCGCGGTAGCACCTCCGCTGCAGGTGGTGGTGCAACGCACGGGTACGGATAACGTCGGCTTCACCCTGCCAGCGCAAGCGGCGGGTAACGGCGGCCTGAGCAGCATTGCCCAGCCCGACTACGAAGCCCTGCGTGGCCCAGCGGTATGGCGTACGCCGAACCGCACCCAGGCCAGCGCCCGCGTCGATGCCTTGTCTTCCGGTGGCATGGACGACTACGAGATCCCTGCCTTCCTGCGCAAACAGGCGGATTGAGGGGCGTAAAGCTACTGCGCACACCGATCTCGGGCCTGTGGTCCTCGCCGTACGGGAGTACGGCTCCGGTCCTCGACCCGACCTCGGCGCGCTCGCTACGCTTTCCACTCCCTCAATCCTGTTCTGTTCCGGCTGAGATTGAGATGTTCAATCGCTACCATCAAGCTTGCTGATCACGGGTTATCCACCCGCCAATTAAAATTACAAGATGCTGCAGCAAAGAACCCTCAAGTCCCTCACCCGTGCCGTGGGTGTGGGCGTGCACAGCGGCCAGCGGGTCGAGTTGACGCTGCGCCCGGCTGCACCCGATACCGGCATCGTGTTCCGCCGTACCGACCTGGCCGTGCCGGTGGACATTCCCATGACCGCTACGTCGGTCACCGACACCCGCATGGCGACCACGGTGTCCAGCGGTTCGGCCAAGGTGTCGACCGTGGAGCACCTGATGTCGGCCTGCGCCGGCCTGGGCATTGACAACCTGGTGGTGGAAATCACCGCCGAAGAAGTACCCATTCTGGACGGCTCGGCTGCGGCCTTCGTCTACCTGCTGCAAACCGCCGGCATCGAGCTGCAGAATGCGCCGCGCCGCTTCATCCGCGTGCTCCAGCCGGTGGAGGTGCGCGAAGGCGAGGGCGCGGCCGCTAAGTGGGCGCGGCTCGAGCCCTACCACGGCTACAAGCTGAGTTTTGACATCATCTTCGACCACCCGGCGGTGGATTCGACCGGCCAGCACGTGGAGTTCGACCTGGGCTCGGGCTCCTACACCCGCGACATTGCGCGGGCCCGCACCTTCGGCTTCACCCGCGACGCCGAGATGCTGCGCGCCAACGGCCTGGGCCTGGGCGGCGGCATGGACAACGCCATCCTGATGGACGATTACAAGGTGCTGAACGCAGGCGGCCTGCGCTACGACGACGAGTTCGTTAAACACAAGGTGCTGGACGCCATGGGCGATATGTACATGCTGGGCAAGCCCTTGCTGGCCAGCTACAGCGCCATGAAGTCCGGCCACGCGCTGAACAACAAGCTGATCCGCGCGCTGATGCTGAACACCGCTTCCTGGGAGATCGTCACCTTTGACGATGCGTCCAAGGCACCCGCTGGCTTCGCCCAGCTGGCCCGGGCCTGGTAATGTTGGCACACCCCCAGGCTTGCCCACTGCGTGTGGCAGCGCCAACCCCCTTGCAGGGGGCAACATCAGCAGCCCGGCGGAGCCGGTTCTGCGGTGTTTCTGGAACTGCTATGGCCTTCCCGCTGCGTCTGCGCATTGGCACAGCCGTCACATAAAGTTGTATTAACTATGCTGCTGTTCCGCTGGGCCATTCTGTTGCTGCTGCTGGCAGCGGCGGTGTCCTTCGCCTTCTATGCCGGTACCGGCCAGCCGCGCTACAAACGCTGGGGCTGGGTGGTATTGAAGTGGACGCTGCTGGCGGCGTTCGGCTTCTTTACCGTGCTGATTCTGGAGCGCGTCGCCTGAGCGCTTACTTGGGCTGCAGGTAGCGCTTGCGCGCCGTGACCGCCAGGTCCGGGTAGTTGGCAAACACGCCGTCCATGCCCATCTCCAGGTACTGCTGGAATTCTGTGGCCGCCGCCGCTGGGTCGGCCTTGGCGAAGGTCCAGCCATGCACCTGCAGGCCCGCCGCATGGGCTTGCGCGATGAAACTCTTGTCCACTGCATAAGCCGGCCGGTGGATGCTCACGCCTATGCCTTCGCTGAAGCTGGCCACCTCTTGCAGGGTCAGCGGCGTCACCGTGTTGCCCGAGACCACGCCCAGGCGGGCCACACCGTCGGCGCCGGTGATGGCGACCCCCAGCAGCACCAGCGGTAGGACGTTGTTCTGCGCAGTTTGTTTGCGGCGCAGGCTGCGCAAAGTGGTGTCGCTGAACGACTGGATGAATACCTTGCTCTGCGGTCCGTAGTGGTTGCGCGCCAGGGTGGCGAGGATGCCGTCTTCCATGGCCGGATCGGCCTGCTTGGCTTCGGGGTAGATGCCTATGCGGCGTCCGCTGGCCTGGTTTTGTTGCTGGACCAGGTCGATCACCTGCTGCAAGGTCGGCACCTGGAACGGCTCGGCCGCGCTGGGCGCAAAGCCGGGGTGGCTGCTCTGGCCGGTGCCGGTGGGCTGCACGATCAGGGTCTTGATTTCGGGCAGGCTGAAGTCCGCCACCTTGTAGCCGCCGTGGCGCGGTGCGAACCGGCTGGCGACATTGGTGGTGCGCAGCAGACTGTCGTCGTGCATGGCGACCAGCACGCCATCCTGGGTCAGTTGCAGGTCGGGCTCGATGAAGTCTGCGCCCATGCGGATCGCCAGCTCGTAGCCGGCCAGCGTGTGTTCGGGCAGGTAGCCGCTGGCGCCACGGTGGGCAATCACCAGCGGGGAGGGGGCGGCATCGCCGCCGTGGGCGAAGCCTGCCAGGGTGGCCAGCAGCAGCGCCAGCAGAGTGGTGCGTCGCATGGCGGGTTCAGTGGGTGCGGCCGTCGCGGTACATGCCGCTGGTCTTGCGCGCCAGCGGCGTGGCCTGGGCCAGCCGGGCCATGGCGTGGCCTACGTGGGCGTGGGTGATGGCCATGCCCAGCGCATCGGCGGCGTCCTTGCCGGGCAGCACGGGTAGCTTTAGCAGGCGCTTGACCATTTCCTGCACCTGCGATTTGTCGGCCCGGCCGTGGCCGACCACAGCTTTCTTCATCTGCAGCGCGGTGTACTCGGACACCGGCAAATTGCTGTGCCCCAGCGCCGCCAGGCTGGCGCCGCGCGCCTGGCCCAGCAGCAGGGTGGACTGCGGGTTCACGTTGACGAAGATGATTTCCACCGAGGCCGCGTCCGGCTGGTAGCGCGCGCAGACCTCGCAGATGCCGTCGAACAAGATCTTGATGCGCGCCGGCAGCTGGCCCAGGTCCAGGTGCGTGGTCTTGATGGTGCCGCTGGCCACATAGCCCAGGTTGGAGCCGTCGACGTCGATGATGCCGAAGCCGGTGGTCTGCAGGCCGGGGTCTATGCCAAGAAGTCGCATGCTATTTAATTCGTAGCTGGTGGTGCAGGTAGAGTATGCGCTACAGCTTGAAAAACCACCGAACCGAGTGGAAGAAGATCGGCGCCGCAAAGCATAGCGCGTCGACCCGGTCCAGCAGACCGGTGGCGCCGGTAATGGACTGGCCCTGGTTGCCCCAGTTGGTGATGCCGCGGTCGCGCTTCAGCGCCTTCATCACCAGATGCCCGGCGGTACCGGCAATGCAGGCGATCAGCGCCATGGCCAGCGCCTGGCCGGGTTTGAACGGGGTGATGGCCGACAACAATCCGCCCAGCACGCCGCCGACCGCCACGCCAATCGCCCAGCTGCTCCAGTTGAAGCTTTGGCTGATGTGTGGTGCGCGCGGCGGGCGCTGCAGCTTGCGGGCCGCCAGGTGCTGCACCAGCATGCAGGTCTGCACCACCAGTACCAGGAAGAACACCAGAAACGCGCTTTTGTCCTGGTAGCCGGGGATCTCCAGCCGCACCAGCGCCGGTACATGGCTGGTGCCGTAGACGCAGACCATGATGCCCCACTGCATCTTGGCGTTGCGCTCCAGGAAACGGTGCGGGTCGTCGGCCAGCGCGCCCACCAACGGCAGCGCCAGGAATACATAGACCGGGATGAACACGGTGAACAGGTCGAAGTGCCGGCCACCGACCAGCCAGAACTGCACCGGCAGCACCACGAAAAACGCCAGGATCAGGCTGCGGTGGTCGCCCCGGTGGGTGGGCGACAAGGTGATGAATTCGCGCAGTGAGAAAAACGCCACCATGGCAAACAGCGCAATCGCCACCACCCCGCCCAGCACCCAGCTGAGCCAGAACATACCGGCCATGAACCAGGTGTTTTGCAGCAGCCGGCGCAGGTTCTGCAGCTCGTGCCCGAAGGCCGCGCCAAAGCTGTCGTCACGGCGCTCGCGCAGCGACACCAGCAGCAGCGCGCCGCTGGCCAGCACCAGCACACCAAATACCAGGATGAACAAGGCCCCGACTTGCTGGGAGGCAGTGAGGCTGCGCAGGAACTGGTTCATGGCTTAAATGTCGCGCAGCGCGATGACGTTCAGCCGCGCCCGGTCCAGGAACGCGCGGCGCTCCTCGCCGGGCTCGACCTGCATCGGCGTGCCGAAGGTTACCGAGCACAGCACCGGCACCGGGATCACCTCGCCCTTAGGCATTACGCGCTGCACGTTGTGGATCCAGGTCGGCACCAGCACCACCTGCGGGAATTGGGTGGCCAGGTTGAACAGGCCGGCCTTGAAGGGCTGGGGTTCGGGCGCATGGCCGCGGGTTCCCTCGGGGAACAGGATGATGGAGTCGCCGCTCTGCAGCGCCTCGACCAGCGGCTCCAGCGGGTCTTGCTCCACGCCCTGGGCATCCTTGGTACGGCTGCGGTCCACATAGATGGCGTTGAAGACCGCGCTGGTCAGCCATTTCTTGAAGCCGGAGGCGGTCCAGTAGTCCTTGGCAGCGATGGGGCGGGTGATGCTGCGTAGCTCTTGCGGCAGCGCGGCCCACATCAGGATCAGGTCGATATGGCTCTGGTGGTTGGCAAAATAAATCCGCTGTTCGGCCTTGGGCGGGCAGCCGTACCAGCGCGCCTGGGCACCCGTGAGCAGCCGCACAATCGCCAATAAAACAAAACCCATGATCTTTGCAAGCATGGCAGCGATGATAAGCGGGGCTGAATTTCAGGTATAAAAAGTGGCTCTGGCGTATATTCAATAAGCGCAAGCAGCTATCTATTTTGAAGCGTTCCCCGGATGCCAAGGGAAATCCCTAGTTTTCAGATTACATTAATTAATGAAAAATTAATACCATCAGCGGGGCATGGTGCCGCGCTGAGCCAACCCTTTGCTCTCACCCCACTTTTGAACGGGGAACGGCAAATCCAGGAGACTGATAGATGTTGAAGCTTTCCCAATTGGCACTTGCCATGGCCGCCGTTGTATCCGCTGGGGCCATCCAGGCCGGTGAAGTCGAAGTCCTGCATTACTGGACTTCCGGCGGTGAAGCCAAGTCGGTCGCCGAACTGAAGAAGATCATGCAGGCCAAGGGCCATGTGTGGAAAGATTTCGCCGTGGCCGGTGGCGGTGGCGACAACGCTGCCACCGTGCTGAAGAGCCGTGTGGTGTCGGGCAACCCGCCTGCGGCTGCCCAGATCAAGGGCCCAGCGATCCAGGAATGGGCTGCCGAAGGCGTGCTGGCCAATCTTGACGCGACCGCCAAGGCCGAGAAATGGGACAGCCTGCTGCCCAAGGCCGTGGCCGATGGCATGAAATACAAGGGCAACTACGTGGCCGCTCCGGTCAACGTGCACCGCGTGAACTGGGTGTGGGCGAACCCCGAAGTGCTGAAGAAGGCTGGCGTGGCTGGCATGCCCAAGACCTACGACGAATTCTTCGCCGCTGCCGACAAGATCAAGGCCGCTGGCCTGATCGCCGTGGCACACGGTGGCCAGAACTGGCAAGACTTCACCACCTTTGAATCGGTGGTGCTGGGGGTGGGCGGCGCCAAGTTCTACAGCGACGCGCTGATCAAGCTGGACCAGAAGGCTCTGACCAGCCCGACCATGCAAAAGTCGCTGGAAACCTTCCGCAAGATCAAGGGTTACACCGACGCAGCCTCCGCTGGCCGCGACTGGAACCTGACCACCGCCATGGTCATGCAGGGCAAGGCAGGCTTCCAGTTCATGGGTGACTGGGCCAAGGGCGAGTTCCTGGCGGCTGGCAAGGTGCCAGGCAAGGACTTCCTGTGCGCTGCCGCTCCTGGCACCGCCACGTCCTACACCTACAACATCGACTCGTTCGCCATGTTCAAGCTGAAGTCTGCCGATGCGCAAAAAGCCCAGGGCGACCTGGCTGCCGCCATCATGGGCACCGAGTTCCAGGAAATCTTCAACCTGAACAAGGGCTCGATCCCGGTGCGTCTGAACATGAACCTGGACAAGTTTGACGACTGCGCCAAGACCTCCGCCAAGGACTTCGTGGCCACCGCCAAGACCGGTAGCCTGGTGCCTTCCATCGCCCACGGCATGGCCGTCAGCCCTGCGGCTGAAGGTGCGATCAAGGATGCCGTCAGCCAGTTCTGGAACGACGACAAGATCTCGGTAGCTGCAGCGATGAAGAACATCGCCTCCGCCGCCCAGACGAAGTAACTCGCGCCTGGCGCATCCCCCCATCCTGCGTACGCGGGTTGGGGGTTTTAAGTTTTCAGACCGGTGCCGTAGCGCATGGCACCGGTCGTGTTTTTGAGAGCCTTCCCCCCATGAAACTGAATTTTGAGCAGGCACTGCCCAAGCTGGTGATTGCGCCCGGCTTTGTGCTGGGCTTTGCCTTTATCTATGGGCTGATGATCTGGAACGGGGTGTTGTCGCTGACGGCATCCCGCATGCTGCCCAACTACGACGAGTTTGTCGGCCTGGCGCAGTACGCCAAACTGTTCGAGATGGACCGCTGGTGGCTGGCCCTGAAGAACCTGGGCATCTTCAGCGTGCTGTACGTGGGTGGCGCGATGCTGATCGGCATGGCCCTGGCCATCGTGCTGGACCAGAAGGTTCGCGCCGAAGGCCTGCTGCGCACCATCTACCTGTACCCGATGGCGCTGTCCTTCATCGTCACCGGCACCGCCTGGAAGTGGATGCTGAACCCCAGCCTGGGCCTGGAAAAGCTGATGCACGACATCGGCTGGACCAGCTTCAGCTTCGACTGGCTGATCCAGAGCGACACCGCCATCTACTGCGTGGTGATTGCCGGCATCTGGCAGTCGGCCGGCTTTGCCATGGCCTTGTTCCTGGCCGGCCTGCGCGGCATCGACGACAGCATCATCAAGGCCGCGCAGATCGACGGCGCCAGCCTGCCGCGCATCTACTGGCGCATCATTTTGCCGATCCTGCGCCCTGTGGTGTTCTCCACCATCATGGTCTTGTCGCACCTGTCGATCAAGAGCTTCGACCTGGTGATGGCCTTGACCGGCGGCGGCCCCGGCTATGCGACCGATGTACCCGCCACCTTCATGTATGTGATGAGCTTTACCCGCGGCCAGATCGGTCTGGGCGCTGCCAGCGCCACCATGATGCTGGCCACCGTGGCCGCGATCGTGGTGCCCTATTTGTACAGTGAACTGCGGAGCAAGCCCCATGATCGCTAAGAACTTTTCCCGTGCGCTGATTTACGGCGTGCTGCTGATCGCAGCGCTGTTCTTCCTGGCACCCATGTATGTGATGCTGGTGACCTCGTTCAAGGATGCCGAAGAAATCCGCAGCGGCAACCTGCTGAGCCTGCCGCATGGCTTGAACTTCGAGTCGTGGACGCTGGCCTGGTCGAGCGCCTGTACCGGCACCGATTGCCGCGGCCTGCAGCCCTTCTTCTGGAACTCGGTGCTGATCGTGTTTCCGGCGGTGCTGATCTCTACCCTGTGGGGCGCGATCAACGGCTATGTGCTGAGTTTGTGGAAGTTCAAGGGCAGCGAGCTGCTGTTCGGCTTCATGCTGTTCGGCGTGTTCATGCCGTTCCAGGTGGTGCTGCTGCCGATGAGCCAGGTGCTGGGCTGGTTGGGCATTTCCAGCTCGGTCTACGGCCTGATCTTTGTGCACTGCCTGGCCGGTCTGGCCGGTACCACGCTGTTCTTCCGCAACTACTACGCGGCCATCCCGAAAGAGCTGGTGAATGCCGCGCGCATCGACGGCGCAGGTTTTTGGCGCATCTTCATCCGCATCATCGTGCCGCTGTCCACGCCCATCGTGATGGTCACCTTGATCTGGCAGTTCACCAATATCTGGAACGACTTCTTGTTCGGCGTGGCCTTCAGCGGCGCCGACAGCAAGCCCATCACCGTGGGCCTGAACAATATGGTCAACACCACCAGCAGCGTGAAAAACTACAACGTGGACATGGCGGCTGCCGTGATCGCGGGCCTGCCCACCATGCTGATCTACGTGTTGGCAGGGCAGTATTTCGTTAAAGGACTGACGGCCGGCGCCGTCAAGGGATAAGCACATGGCATCCGCACTCAAAATTTCTGGCATCCGTAAAACCTTCGGCAACGGCGACAAAACCGTCGAAGTGCTCAAGCGCATCGACATCGACGTGGCCCCGGGCGAGTTTTTGATCCTGGTCGGCCCGTCCGGCTGCGGCAAGTCCACCTTGCTGAACATCATTGCTGGCCTGGAGGAGCCCACCGAAGGCGCGATCCGTATCGGCGACCGCAATGTGGTCGGCGTTGCGCCGGCCCAGCGCGACATCGCCATGGTGTTCCAGAGCTATGCGCTGTATCCCACCATGAGCGTGGCTGAGAACATCGGCTTCGCGCTGGAAATGCGCAAGGTGCCCAAGGCCGACCGCGACAAGCGCATCAACGAAGTCGCCTCCATGCTGCAGATCACCCATTTGCTGGACCGCCGCCCCGCGCAGCTGTCCGGCGGCCAGCGCCAGCGTGTGGCCATGGGCCGGGCCCTGGCACGCCAGCCCCAGCTGTTCCTGTTCGACGAACCGCTGTCCAACCTGGACGCCAAGCTGCGCGTCGAGATGCGCGCCGAGATCAAGCGCCTGCACCAGGTGTCTGGCATCACCAGCGTCTACGTGACCCATGACCAAATCGAGGCCATGACCTTGGGCAGCCGCATCGCGGTGATGAAGGACGGCGTGCTGCAGCAACTCGGCACCCCGGACGACATCTACAGCCGCCCGGCCAACACCTATGTCGCCGGCTTCATTGGCTCGCCTACTATGAATATGATAGCTGGTCGTGCAGATGGTACGGGCGCTAACGGCCTGTTTGCCATCAAGGGCGGGAGCCTGCCGCTGGCCTGCCCGGCCTCCGGCGTGGATACCCTGCTGGGCCTGCGCCCCGAGCACATCGAGCTGGTAGACGCGGCGCCCTGGCGCGGTGAAGTCAGCGTGGTCGAGCCCACCGGCGCCGACACCTATGTGGTGGTGAAGACCGAGGCCGGCAACGTCACCGTGCGCACCGCGCCGCAAATCAGCGTCAAGCCTGGCGACCAGGTCGGCCTGCAGGTGGCGGCCGCCCAGGTCAGCTGGTTCAACGAAAAGACCGGCGTACGCCTGTAGCCCGGTGCTGACGGGGCCACTGCCCCCCGTCTCTCTTTCCTTCTAAGTCCTTGCCCGCATCGCAAGATGCTGCACCGTGCGCGTCACGGGGTTGGCGCGCACCCCACCCGAAAGTGTTGTTATGCGCTTGCGAAATCAGATTCTGGCCATTGGTTTGGCCGGTGCGGTCATGGCGTCTTTGGTCGGTGGCATGGGGCTGTTCAGCGCCGGGCGCCTGGCCGGGGCTTTTGACAACTCGGTCAGCATGGGCCAGGCCGTGCAGAGCAGCCAGCAGGCGGCGATGATGCAGGGCGCGGTGCGCGGCGACGTGCTGCGCGCGCTGTTCGGCTCGATCAGCCGCGACAAAGAACAGATCAGCGGCGCCCAGAAAGACCTGGCGGAACACATCGCGCTGTTCAACACCTCGTTCCAGAAGCTGGACAGCCTGCCGCTGTCGCCCGATGTGAAGGCGGTTATCGCCGCCACCCAGCCGCAGGTCAAGCAGTACACCGAGGCCGCCAGCCGGGTGCTGGACTTGACGGCCAAGGGCGCGATGGCGGCCGGCGCCATCCCCGAGTTCAACCGGCTGTTTGCCGAGCTGGAAAAGCAGATGGCGGTGCAGGTGGTGGCCATCGACAAAGATGTGCAGGCCCTGAGCGGCCGCTCCAGTCAGGTGGTCGCGCAGGCCACGCTGCTGGTGGGCACGGCCCTGGTGGTGGCCATCGTGCTGCTGGTGTTGGCTGCGCTGTGGCTGGCCCGGCATCTGGGCCGGCCCATGGCTTATGCGGTGCAGATCGCCGACCAGCTGGCCGAGGGCGATTTATCGCAGCCTGTGCGCCCGGTGGGCAACGATGAAACCCTGCAACTGCTGAACGCCATGGCGCGCATGCAGACCAGCTTCAGTGGCATCGTGCGCAGCGTCAAGGCGAATGCCGAGAACGTGGCGATCGCCAGCGCAGAGATCGCCCAGGGCAACCACGACCTGAGCGCCCGTACCGAGCACCAGGCCAGCGCGCTGCAGCAGACCGCAGCGTCGATGGAGCAGCTGCGCGCCACCGTCAGCCACAACGACCAGAACGCCAAGCAGGCGAACCAGCTGGCCCTGGGCTCGTCCAGCGTGGCCGTGCAGGGCGGCGAAGTCGTCGGCCAGGTGGTGGAGACCATGAAGGGCATCAATGAGGCTTCGCGCAAGATCGCCGACATCATCAGCGTCATCGACGGGATTGCCTTCCAAACCAATA
The DNA here is from genome assembly GCF_900104385.1 of Rhodoferax sp. OV413. Classification (GTDB taxonomy): domain Bacteria; phylum Pseudomonadota; class Gammaproteobacteria; order Burkholderiales; family Burkholderiaceae_C; genus Rhodoferax_B. The sequence goes on from NZ_FNJA01000002.1 coordinate 756,251, forward strand.
TCCTGGCGCTGAACGCGGCGGTGGAAGCCGCGCGGGCCGGCGAGCAAGGCCGCGGCTTTGCGGTGGTGGCCAGCGAGGTGCGCAGCCTGGCAGGCCGTTCGGCCGAGGCCGCCAAGGAAATCAAGCTGCTGATCGACACCAGCGTGCAGCGCGTCGAGCAGGGCAGCACCTTGGTGGACCGCGCCGGTGCCACCATGGCCGAGGTGGTGGGCAGCATCCGCCGGGTCACCGACATCATGGGCGAGATCAGCGCCTCCAGCTCCGAGCAAAACTCGGGCGTGTCGCAGGTCTCCGAGGCCGTGGCCCAGATCGACCAGGCGACCCAGCAGAACGCCGCTCTGGTGGAAGAAATGGCGGCCGCCGCCAGCAGTCTGAAAGCCCAGGCGCAGGAGCTGGTGCAGACGGTGGCGGTGTTCAAGCTGGGCGAAGCTTCCTGATGCCGCTGAGCTGATTCGCTGCCTGGCCGGGTATTCCCTATTGGGGGGATGTTTGGGGCGTCAGAGGGGCTCTGGTGCGCATAATTTGGCGCAGTTTGAACTGGAGCCGGTGTATGCTGAAGGTCGATTTTTATGCCATAAATGCCCCTGGGAGCAGCTGGATGCCGACCTTCATGAATGACCAACCGCTGTCGCGAGGAACTTCGCTTTTTCGCCAACTGACCCTCGTCACTGCTATAGCTGCGTGCTTGGCGGCTTGCCAGGAGGACCCCATGGTGGCGGGTAAGGCGCACCTCCAAAAAGAGAACTACCCCGCGGCGGTGATCGAGTTCAAGAATGCCGTCCAAGCCAATCCGAATTCGGTTGCCGCACGGTTGGCGTTGGCGGATGTGCTGGAGCGCACCTATGACTTGACGGGCACCGAGCAGCACCTGCGCAAGGCCTTGGAAGCCGGAGGCGACGCAGATGTGCTGGTGCCGCGGATTGCCCTGGTGATGCTGGATCTGAACGAGGTCGCGCAGGTCATCAATGCATTCAAGGAACGCCGCCTCGGCTCTCCCGATGCCGACAGCAATTTGCGCGCCGCGGTAGCCGTGGCCTATGTAGGTCAAAAGCAGTTTGCAGCGGCGGACGAACAACTCAAATCTGCGGCGACAAAAACGGCGGCCACTTTACTGGCCCGTGCCCAGCTGCTGCTGGCCCAAGAAAAGAAAGAGCAGGCCCTGGAAGTACTGGCCGACCCGTTGGTTGGGCAGGACGCGCCATGGTGGATTCTGCGCGGATTGGGCCGCGTCTACGAGGCGAATGGTCGGCGAGAGCAGGCCGTGCAATTTATGGCCCGTGCCTATGCCGCCGCTCCCTGGCATCGGGGTGTCGCCGGGGAATACGGGGAGTTTTTGGTGGGCTCTGGGCAGGTGGACCAGGCGATCGTGATCCGAGACAAGCTCAAGAAAATAGCGCCTGGTTATTACTGGACCCACTATCTCGATGCCCTGGTGCTGTCGCGCCAAGGCCGAACCGACGAAAGCCTTGCCGCGGCATTGAAGGTGTTAACGGTCGCACCTGAACATTTGCCCGCGAACCTGATTGTGGCTTCTGCGGAGGTGCAGAAAGGCGATCTCTTGGTGGCGAGTAAGCGGCTCAACAAGATCGCATCGGATTACCCTTATTCTTTGCCGCTGTTGCAAATGCTGGCCGAAGTTGCCATTCGCCAGAATAAAGCCAGTGATGCAACTGCCGCGATCAAGCGCGGCTTGGGCGTTGATCCCGGTAATGCGCGTTTGCTTTCTTTGCAGGTTGAAAATGAGGTCCGGCGCGGAGCCCCGAAAGAGGCTATTGCGATGCTCGAGAAGCTGCGCGCCAAAGATCCACAAAATGCCTCGTATCTACTGCGTTTGATTGAGTTGCGCCTCGCCGCAGGTGACAAGGCCGGCGGCCGGAAGCTGCTGGACCAAGCGACCCTGGCAGGACAGGATAACCCGGCGATTCAGGAGCGCGTGGTTGCGCTCGCATTGGCGATGGGGGACGTCGACCGCGTGCGCCAGTTGGCCGATGCTGCCATGCGTTTAAAACCCAAGGACCCGCAGTCGCATCTGACGCTCGCGGCAGCGCTGGATACGCAAAAAGACTCTGCCGGCGCCTGGCGCGAAGTCTTGGCGGCCCTGGATCTGCAGCCGGCTTTTCAGCCCGCATTGGTTGCGCTGGGGATGATGGCGAAAGCGCCTCAGCAGAAAGAAGAACTGCGGGAGCGCTATGGGAAAGCGCTGCAAGAAAAATCCGCGGGTGCGTCCACGTATCTTGAATATGCCCGCTTATTGCAGGACGTCAAAGCTGAGCCTGATCGGATCAAGAAGGTGTTGGAGCGCGGAGTCGTGGCCCAGCCTGCATCTACCGCGCTTCGCCAAGCCTTGGTGATGGAACAAATGCGGGCGGGGCAAGCCGATGCGGCTCTCAGCGTAGCCCAGGCGGGTGCCGCCGCCAACAATGCCAGCCCGGATGCGGTGGCTTTGCTGGCTTCTGTTCACCTACAGTCGGGCAACCAGCTTATGGCGGCGGAAACCTACCGCAAATTGGTTACAAATTACCCACAACGTTTTGAGTGGCGGCTTCAGCTGGCGGAGTTGGAGGCTGCTGCAGACCGCAAGAGAGAGGCTGCGACTCTGTTGCGTGGCTTGATCACGGATCGTCCTTCAGACTCCACGGCTTACATCATGTTGGCCAAGCTGACCTGGGCCGATAACCTGTCCGAGGCGTTGTCGATTGCCAAGGCACTCGGCGAGAAGGAGTCGCATCAGCGAACGGCGATGCTGTTGGAGGGCGACCTGCTATTTCTCGCTGGCAAGTACGACGACGCGCTTCAGCAATTCGGTAAAGCTGCCAAGGCCGGCGCGGTGCCAGCGGCTCGGCTACGGAGTATCCAGGTATTGGATAAAGCCCAGCGTGAGGATGCAGCCGAGCAGGAGCTGGCGGATAGTTTGCGCAAGTTTCCGGATGATCCGAGCGTGATCGGGTTTGCTGCCCAGCGTGCCCGTGCGCAGGGAAAGCCTGCCGTGGCGGTGGAATTCCTGAAGAAGATGGCGGCAAAAGATGCCAGCAATCCCATTGTGCTCAATGACCTTGCCTGGGCCCAAGTGGAGGCCAATCAGCCTGAGGCACTGAAAAATGCAACCCGCGCTGCGGAGCTTGCTCCCAATAGCCCGCAAGTGCTGGATACCCTGGCCATGGCGCAGGCCCAAGGCGGCTTGCAGACCGAAGCCATCGGCAATCTGCACACTGTGATCAACCTGGCTCCTACAGCGGTGGCCCCACGCTTGCGGCTTGCCGAGCTGTATATCAATGCAGGCAAACCGAAGGAAGCGACCCAATTGATGCGGGCGCTGGACCAGAAGAAACTGTCAGTTAAAGACAAAGAAACTGTGAGCCGACTCACCAAGCTGGCAGCCTGACAAGAATGAAAAAAGCGACCCGAGGGTCGCTTTTTTCGTGGGCTGCAAGTTTAGACTTGCTTGCGCCGGCGCGATGCCATCAGGCCCGCCAGGCCGATACCCATCAAAGCCAGTGATGTGGGTTCTGGAACGTCGCTGGTGGGGGGGGTGACGGAACCAAAACCGTCCAGGTACACATAGCCCGTGTGACCGGTGGGATTGCAGTCTGCGGCCAGCACCGACAAGGTGAACGTATGGCCCGACAAAGCGGAGTCGATGGCCAGTTGTTCGATTTGCCAATCTGCCGTGTAAAAGAAGTCACCCAATGCGGTAAAGCGAGTGTCTACACCACCACCACCTGCGGCGGCGTTATAAATACGGCTGATCACAGTGGTATTGGTCGTGTCGTCGTGCAATGTCAGCATCATCAAGGCGGACTCGTCTGCATCGTGACCACCATTTTCAAGAACGGCCTTCCAGGCGAAGAAGATGTTCGCCTCGGTGTAGTTGCTCACCGTTTGACTGATCGCCGAAGCGTAGCCACCATTTGTCGTGTCTTCTACGCGGTAGGAGGAATTGCCGCTGTAAACCGTGGTTCCCAACGCTGCGCCGATATTGGGATCTATCGTGCCACTGGCAATGATGGCCGAATGGGGGGTGTTGGTGTTGTATTCGGTACCGCCTGGCAGAAAAGTCGCAGGGGACATGGCTGGGTTCAAAATACTGCTACGGTCTCCACTGCTACCCACGGTCCAACCCGAGGTGTTTCCGCTTTCAAAGCCGCCGTTTACAAACGAATCGGCGTATGCGGGCGCTGCGAACAGTGCCGCAACTGCTATCCCTATTGCTGCATTTTTTAGTTTCATTGTGAGCTCCGAAGTTAGTTTCTTGAAACGTGTTAGCGGTGTTATGCCACCGCGTTGCAAGCAATCCGCACGAAATGTGCCAATTCAGTAAAGTTTCGTAAAGTGTTGTTTTGTAAAGGGTTTTTGTAAAGCGCGAAAGTTGGTTCTAAAAAATGTCAAAAATACCGACATATTTGCAGTTGCAGACATAGGGAGTAAATGTTTTGCCGAGAATGCAGAACGCTCAGCGGCATTCAGGGAAAACACCTGTTTTATTGGTCGTTAATTAATAAACAATTAACGAGTTCGGCGCGGCTATGCATGCCCGAACCCACCGGACGCAGCCTGCGCTGCGGCCACACCATAAAGAGACAGGAGACAAAAGCATGAAGAAGAAACTCATCGGGCTGGCCATCACCGCCGCCTTTGCCGTTCCGGCCATGGCGCAACAAAGCGTTGAAGTGCTGCACTGGTGGACCTCGGGTGGCGAGGCTGCGGCGCTGGGCGTGCTCAAGGGCAATCTGGAAAAGCAGGGCATCAAGTGGAACGACATGCCGGTCGCTGGTGGCGGTGGCGAACAGGCCATGACCGCGGTGCGTGCCCGCGTCACCGCTGGCAACCCACCCACCGCCGTGCAGATGCTGGGTTTCGACATCCAGGACTGGGCCAAGCAAGGTGTGCTGGCCGACCTGAACGACGTGGCCGCCAAAGAAGGCTGGGACAAGACCGTGCCTGCCGCACTGCAACGCTTCTCCAAGTTCAATGGCAAGTGGGTGTCGGCACCAGTGAACGTGCATTCCACCAACTGGGTCTGGGCCAACAAGGAAGTGCTGGCCAAGGCTGGCATCACCTCCGACCCCAAGACCTGGGATGAATTCATTGCCGACGGCGAAAAGCTGCAGAAAGCCGGCTTCATCGCCCTGGCCCACGGTGGCCAGCCATGGCAGGACGCCACGATATTCGACGGCGTGGTGATCTCCACTGGCGGCGTGGACTTCTACCGCAAGGCCTTTATCGACCTGGACCCCAAATCGCTGAACTCGCCCACCATGCTGAAGGCGTTTGACCGTATGTCCCAGCTGCGCAAGCTGGTCGATAAAGACTTCTCCGGCCGCGACTGGAACGTGGCTGCCGGCATGGTGATCAGCGGCAAGGCCGGCTTCCAGATCATGGGCGACTGGGCCAAGGGCGAATTCATTGGCGCCAAGAAGGTGCCGGGCAAGGACTTCTCCTGCTTCCGCGTACCCGGCACGCAAGGCGTGGTGTCATTCAACTCCGACCAGTTCGCCATGTTCAAGGTCGGTGCCGATAAGGTGGCGGCCCAGACCAAGCTGGCTTCCGCCATCATGGACCCCGGCTTTCAGTCGGCCTTTAACGTGGTCAAGGGCTCGGTGCCTGCGCGTACCGATGTGTCCGACAAGGACTTCGACGACTGCGGCAAGAAGGGCATGAAGGACTTCGCCGAAGCCAACACCAAGAATACCTTGGTCGGCTCCATGGCCCACGGCCATGCTGTGCCAGCGTCCATCAAGAATGCTTTCTACGACGTGATCACGCGCCACTTCAATGGCCAGATCGATTCGAAGAAGGCCGTGGTGGAACTGGCCGCTGCTGCGAAAAGCTAAACACCCCCAGGCTTCGCTGCGCTACGCCAACCCCCTTGCAGGGGGCGATACCAGTGGCCCGGCAAAGCCGGTTCCACGGTATCCCTGGAGGGGGAGCTCGCGTCTGAGCCAAGGGTTGACTAGTTGGCAAGAGGCTCAACCTGCTCGCAGGGCGGGTTTTCGCCCTGTTTGTATCTGGGCCGACCTTGTAGCGTCGGCCCTGTTCGTTTCCCTTTGAGGTTCCGCATGAAAGCTGGTTTTCTACCCAAGCTGCTGATCACCCCGAGCGCCTTGTTGGTGCTGGTGTGCGTCTACGGCTACATCATGTTCACCATTTATTTGTCGTTCACCGCCTCGACCCTGATGCCGCAGTACGAGTGGGTGGGCACGGCCAATTACCACCGGCTGATGGGCCTGGAGAACTGGTCGGTGGCGCTGTCGAATCTGTGGGTGTTCGCCTCGTTGTACATCGTGATTGCGATGGCGCTCGGTCTGACCTTGGCGATTCTGATCGACCAGAAAGTGCGTGCAGAAAGCGGCTTGCGTTCGGTGTTTTTGTACCCGATGGCGCTGTCCTTCATCGTCACCGGCACCGCCTGGAAATGGCTGCTCGATCCCGGCGTGGGCCTGGAGCACACCATGCAAACCCTGGGCTGGAGCAACTTCACCTTCGGCTGGATCAAGGATTCGGAAATGGCCATCTACTGCGTGGTGATTGCCGCCGTCTGGCAGACCACGGGCTTTGTCATGGCGATGTTTCTGGCAGGCTTGCGCGGGGTTGATTCCGAGCAGATCAACGCCGCCCGGCTGGACGGCGCCAAGAGTTGGCAGATCTACCAGCGCATCATCATTCCGCAGCTCGGGCCGGTGTTCATCTCGGCCTTTGTGATCCTGGCGCACATGGCCATCAAGTCCTACGACCTGGTGATCGCGCTGACCAATGGCGGGCCGGGCCGCTCCACCTGGCTGCCCTCGGTGTTCATGTACCAGTACACCTTTACCCGCAACGAAATGGCCGTCGGCGCCGCCAGCTCGGTGCTGATGCTGGTGGCCATCGGCGTGGTGGTGCTGCCGTATCTGTACGGCGAAATGCGGAAGGTCAAAAATGGATAAGACCTTGTCGCGCTTTCTGCGCATTGCGCTGTATGGGGTGCTGGTCGGTACGGCGCTGCTGTTCATCCTGCCGGTGTACGTGATGGTGGTGAATTCGCTCAAACCACTGGACGAAATCCGCAACGGCAATCTGATGTCGCTGCCGCTGGACTGGACGCTGGCGCCCTGGCGCAGTGCCTGGAGCACGGCGCAGATCGGCGTGCAGGCCACGGGCCTGAAGCCGTATTTCATCAACTCGTTTCTGCTGGTGATTCCGGCGGTGGTGATCTCCACGCTGATCGGCGCGCTGAACGGCTACATCCTGACCCAGTTCAAGATGCGCTTCGCCCACGCGCTGTTTGCGGCGATGCTGTTCTCGGTGTTCATTCCGTTCCAGATCGTGCTGATACCGATGGCCAAGACCTTGGGCTTCCTGGGCCTGGCGGGCACGGTGAAGGGACTGATTTTCGTCAACGTGGTCTACGGCATCGGCTTCACCACGCTGTTCTTCCGCAACTACTACGCGGCCTTTCCGGCCGAGCTGATCCGCTCGGCGCGGATGGACGGCGCCAACTTCTTTGGCGTGCTGTGGCGCATCCTGCTGCCCAACAGCGCGCCCATCATTGTGGTCACGGTGATCTGGCAGTTCACCAACATCTGGAATGAGTTCCTGTTCGGCGCTTCGTTCAGCGACTACACCTCGTTCCCGCTCACCGTAGCCTTGAACAATCTGGTCAGCAGCTCCACCGGAGTCAAGGAATACAACGTGCATTTCGCCGGCGCCTTCATCGCCGCGATTCCCACGCTCATCGTCTACCTGGTGTCGGGTAAATATTTCGTCCGCGGCCTGATGGCCGGGTCTGTCAAAGGTTGATCACATGGCTTCGTTAGACCTCGTTCACATCAAAAAGAGTTTCGATAGCGTTCAGATACTGCACGACATCACCATCTCGCTGGCCGATGGCGAATTCCTGGTGCTGGTCGGCCCCAGCGGCTGCGGCAAGAGCACGCTGATGAATGTCATCGCCGGGCTGGAAGACCCCACGGCCGGCAGCCTGCGCCTGGATGGCCAGGACATTACCCAGGTGGCGCCGGCCGAGCGGAATATCTCGATGGTGTTTCAGTCCTACGCGCTGTACCCGAACATGACGGTGGCCAAGAACATCGAGTTCCCGCTGGAGATGCGCAAGGTGGCGAAGAACGTGCGCGCCGAGCGCGTGGCCAGCGTCGCCAAACTACTGCAGATCGAGCACCTGTTGCAGCGCAAGCCGCGCCAGCTGTCTGGCGGCCAGCGCCAGCGCGTGGCCATCGGCCGGGCCTTGGCGCGCGAGCCCAAGCTGTACCTGTTCGACGAGCCGCTGTCCAACCTCGACGCGCAGCTGCGGCTGGATATGCGTACCGAAATCAAGAAGCTGCACCAGCGGCTGAAAGCCACCATCGTCTACGTGACGCACGATCAGATCGAGGCCATGACCCTGGCCACCCGCATCGCCGTGATGAAGGGCGGCGTGGTGCAGCAGCTGGGCACGCCGCACGAGGTTTACAACCGGCCGGCGAATACCTTTGTCGCCAGCTTCATGGGTTCGCCGCGGATGAACCTGGCCAAGGCCCGCGTCATCGAGGAAGGTGCCGGCCTGGCGCTGGAGATACAGCAGGGCGATCGACCGGCGGTGCGCATCGCGCTGCCCTCGGTGCCGGCCGGACTGAATGCCTACCGCGGCAAGGAAGTGATTGCCGGCATCCGTGCCGAGGCGATCGACCTGGTGCGCGACGGTGCGACGCCGACCGCGATGCAGCGCCTGGTGTCAGCCCGTGTCGAAGTGATCGAGCCCACCGGCGCCGACACCCTGGTAGTACTGAATGTCGGCGGCCATGAGTTCACCGCCCGGGTCGAGCCCGACGCGCCGCTGACGCCGGGCCAGGAGACGCAGTTCCTGGTCGATCTGAGCAAGCTGGTCTGCTTCGATGTGCAGACCGAGCAGCTGATCGCGTGAAGCGTTTTTGAAAGAAATAGGCTGCTAGCGCAGGTATTACCTGCGCTAGCAGCTATTAATTCAGTAGCAATTCAATTGCCGTACCCCATCTGGCTGCGGCCCAGCGGTGTCAGGTCGGCCGGCGTGAAGCGGCCCTCGAAATCCACCTCGTAGTCCTCAGCCGCAAAGTCGGGCGATGATTTGCCGGCCTCGAACGCGGGCCGCTGTTTCGCCAGAAACGCCTGGTTCTTGGCGCAATCGGGGGCGGCGCCGATGTAGATCACATTGCTGTATCCGCTACCCTGGTGCTTGTCTTCCACGCCGTGGATGGTGTCGGGGTGCCACCAGACGGTGTCGCCGGCGTTGACCTTGGGGATGGGGCCGTAGGCGCGCAGTAGCAGCGCGTGGTGCTCGGGCGAGGCGACCAGCGCGCGGCCGGCACGGGCGCCGCAGAGCTGGTCTTCGGCGATGTCGTCCTGCAGCGCGCGCAGCAGCATCCAGGCCATCGCGTTGGCGACCGGTACCAGGTTTAGCGTGCCGTCGCCCGGGCCTTGCGGCGTGAGCGCGGTCCAGCCCTGGAAGGTGCGGAACATGCTGCACACGGCGGGCGAGGGGATTTCATGTGTCTCGGTGCGGTAGGCAGCGGCGAACGGGTCGTACTGGCTGATGTCGCCACCGAACACATGGCGGAAGACGTTCTGGTAGCCGGGGTCGATCCAGCGCTCGATGGAACCGCCGTCCATGTGCGGCGACAGGCCTAGCGAAGCATCGCCCGGTTCGCGCTGGCGCACGCGGTCGGAGTAGGTGCATTCCTGGTCCGGGTTGAACACCGGCTTGCCGTCATGCTGGCTGTCCCACAGGCGGTTCAGCCAGCGGCGCGTCTGGGCCAGCTCGACCGACTGGCGCGCATCCATCTGCGGCTTGGACCAGTAGATGCCGTAGATTTGCGGCTTGGAGCTGGCCAGCGCGCTGAAGTACTTGTCGATGCCGCGCTTGCTGACCTGCTTGTCCAGGTAATGGTTGTCGCTGATGTAGCTGGCCAGGTCGGTGTTCCATTGCGCCACGCGTGCCGGATCGAACACGCCGCGGATCACCACGCAGCCGCGCTGCTTGATACGGGCGATCTGCGCCGCGTCCAGCGTGTCGAGCTGGCTGAACTGCACATCGGGCACCGGCTGCAGGCCCTGGGCGCGTTCGCGTTCTATGGTTTCCACCTGGGCTTCGATGTTGCGCGTCAGGGCTTCGAAGCGTTCTTTCAGGTCTGGTATCTGGGCGCGCAGCTGGCGCTTGGCGGCGATGATCTGGCTTTGGAAATTCAGGTTCGGGTCAGCTTGTTGCATGGAATAGCTCCAGAGTGGGCGGGGTGAAAAGTTGCTGGCTGGGCGCCAGATCGGGCTGGGCAAAGCGCGCCAGCATGCGGCTGCCCAGCGCGTGGCCGGCGCGGTGCATGTCTTCAAAACAGGCCCAGAACGGCTGGCGTATGTACTGCGGCAGCGGGCTGCTATAGCGCAGGACCAGCTCCATCTGCTTGCTGGCACCGGGGCCCACCTGCAGGCCGCTGTCAGCCAGGGCACTGAGCAGTGGCAGGATGGGGGCTTCGCGCGTCAGCACCAGGCCGTCAAAGGCGCTGGCATGGGCACGCGTCCATTGGTAGATGGCATCCGGCGGGTCGTCCAGGCTGACTGCCTGTATGCAAACGCCTGCTACGCCCAGGCGCAGGCAGGCCTGCGCGAAACCATCGGCCAGATGCTGCTGAAAGCTGGCGGCCCCTGCCGGCAGCAGAATGCCCAGGCGCTTGCGCCCCTGCGCCACCAAGGTTTCTACCGCCATGTCGGCAAAGCGCTCGTTGGCAAAGTCCACGCTGTCGTGGGCGGGCAGCTGGGTGCGGCCATAGGTGATGAAGGGAAAGTCCATGCGCTGCAGCCAGCGCACGCGCGCATCTTGCGGCGAGGTATACGACAGCACCAGGCCATCGGCCAGGCCGCGCTCCATCACGTACTGCACGCTGTCCAGCGCATCGTGGCCGGCCAGCTGCGGCAACACGATCAGGTGGTAGTCGGTGTCTTGCAGCGCATCGCCCAGGCCGAGCAGAAAGTCCTTGAAGCCGAGTTGGGTCGCGTCCTGCCGGTCCTGGATGAAGGCCAGCGTATGGGTCTTGCCGGTTTTCAGCCGCACGGCCGCGCGGTCGCGCACATAGTGCAGATCGCGGGCGGCCTGCAGCACCTTGTCGCGGGTTTCGGGCAGCACGCTGGGCAGGCCCGCCAGCGCGCGCGACACCGTGGCCGACGACAAGCCGGTGGCCTTGGCCAAGGTGGTGATACTGGCTTTTCTGGGTTGCATCTTGTCTCCTGGTGCAAATTATGTAAACGTGTACATGGCTTGTCAAGCTTTGACTTAACGAAATGTAAACGTTATCATTTTGATTTTAAAAATAAAGGAGACCGTATGCGTTGGGCTTTCATTGGAGCCAGCACGATTGCTGGCGAGTGGATGGTGGCCGCCGTGCGTTCCGCCGGCGACGAGGTGGTGGTGGTGGTCTCTGGCGACCTGGCGCGGGCCCGGGCGTTTGCCAACAGCCACGGCATCGCCCACGCCACAGACGACGAAGCCGCGATCGCCGGCCTGGGTGTGGACGCGGTCTACATCTCCAGCACGAATGAAAAACACGAGGCCTCGGTGCTGCACGCCGCCCGCTTGGGCCTGCATGTGCTGTGCGAGAAGCCGTTGGCGACCTCGCTAGTTGCGGCGCAGCGCATGGTGCAGGCCTGCGCCCAAGCCGGCGTGGTGATGGGCACCAACCACCATCTGCGCCACAACAGCGCGCACCGGCAGATGCGCGACAAGATCCAGCAGGGCGGGCTGGGCCGGCTGGTGTCGGCGCGGGTGAACCACTCGGTCTACCTGCCGGCGCATCTGCAGGGCTGGCGTTTGAAGGACAAGGGCGCGGGTGGCGGCGTGGTGCTGGACATCGCGGTGCACAACGCCGACTCGCTGGCCTTTTTGCTCGGAGAGTACCCGACCGAGGTGGTGGCCATGACCAGCAACAGCGGCATGGCCGAAGGCATGGAAGACAACGCCATGTCGGTCTGGCGCTTCCCTAGCGGGCTGACGGCCTTCACCCACCAGGGCTTCAACACGCCGTATGCCGAGGTCGGGCTGGAAGTGCATGGCACCCAGGGTTCGCTGCAGGGCGTGGGCATCTTGCACCAGGGGCCGGATGGGCGGCTGAACTTCAAGGACGGCCAGGGTACGCACGAGCTGCCGCTGGACCAGGTCGACCTGTACAGCCGCGGCGTGCAGAACTTCCACCTGGCCATCCAGGGCCAGCCGCATGACATGGCCGACGGCCAGGCCGGCCTGCGTTCGCTGGCCGTGGCACTGGCGGTGCTGGAAAGCGCGCAGACCGGCCGCAGCGTGACCGTGCCATACCCGGGAGCCGCAGCATGATCCACCACTGCGTTTTCGTCCGCTTCCGGCCGGAGATCAGCGCGGTCACCAAGCAGGCGCTATGGGCCGAGCTGCAGGCGCTGGTCGGCGTGGTGCCGGGCCTGCGCGAAGTGCGCGCCGGTGCCAATGCCCGCTATGAAGACCTGGACCATGGCTTTGCCGAAGGCTTCATCGCGGTGTTCGACGACCGGCCGGCGCTGGCTGCCTACCAGGCCCATCCTGCCCACCAGGCCACCGGCGCCAAGCTGGTGCAGGCGGCACTCGGTGGCCTGCAGGGTTTGCTGGTGTTTGACCTGGATCTTCCGTAGTGCATCCGTAGTTCAGGTGCGGCACCAGCTGCACTAGCCGCGGGGCGCGCAGCTTCTCCACACAGCACTGCAGCGCCGTCACAATGCGAGCAGGAGTGCGACCCATATGTTCAAAATTTACTGGACCGACGAAAACAACCAGGCCCACGGGCAAGAGACTGCAGAGCTTGCGCAAGCCTTGCAGATCACCAAAGACAAACGCGACGCGGGCTACAGCTTTGTCACCATGGTCAGCGAAAACCTTCAGCATGTGGGCAAGCAGGGCGTGGACTCCGTTGTAGGCGGTAAGACGCCCGACGGCCAAGCCTACGACTGGTCCAAGGCCGGACGCGCCGGTATGCCGCGCCGAAACGACAGGGTCATCACCAAGAAAGACAACTGAGCCCAAGCTTGGCGCATGGTTGGTTTTGCTATGAAAAAAGAAGCTGCTTGCGCATATTTAATATGGGCTAGAGGTCTATTTTGTCCCATGAGGAGCCAAACGCCGCAAGGCGGGCGCGACGGAGGTCAGCTCTGCATGACGGTGCGGCAGTAGACTTCATTCCATCGCCGTTCCACACATTCCAACCATGTCCCCTACGCCTTATCTCTCCAACAGCGCTGCCTCCGAAATTCAAGCCTGGGAGGCGCTCAAGACTTTGGGCGACGCCGCCATGGCGCATGGCGGCTTGCAGGGGGTGCTGCAAATGTTTGTAGCAACGCTGACCGGAGCCGAAGAAGTGGCCCGTGTGAGCGAAGAAGCGGGCCACCCCGACAGCATGACGCCTGAAGTGATTGCGCAGTGGGTGACTACCGACTACGTGCCGGGCATGCAGCAGGCGTTGAAGGCTATCAAATAGATAGCTGCTGGCGTAATATTTATAAGCGCTGGAAGGCTCAATAGTTCTGGTGCAGCAGCGGCGCCACCAGGCGCGGGTCGCGCAGCTTGTCGACCCACCACTGCAGCGCCGGCCCGGCGCGGTGCGAATGCCAGCCCACAAACAGCAGGTTCGGCTCGCGCGGGTCCTGCGTGGCCAGCGCCACCAGCGTGCCCTGGGCCAGGTGCTGGCGCACTTTCTCCAGCGGTAGCCAGCCCACTCCCAGGCCGGCCACCTGGGCGGCGATCTTGGCGCGCATGCTGGGCATGGCGAGGCGCTCCTGGTGTGTCTGTACGCCGTAGCTGCGGGCCATCGCCAGGCGCGAGGTATCGGCCACCACCACGGCGCGGTGGGCGGTGATGGCCTCCATCGGCAAAGGCTGGGCTGCCTGGGCCAGCGGATGCCGCGGCGATACGGCAAACACCCATTCCAGCTGCGTCAATTCAAACCACTGCAGATGCGCCATCGCCGGCGGCTCGTTGGTGGCGGCCACCACCAGGTCGGCGCGCTGGTCCAGCAGCGCCTCCCAGGTGCCACCCAGTACCTCGTGGGCAAAGCGCAGGCGCACGCCGCTGTTCAGCGCATCGAAGTCGGCCACCAGCGGTAGCAGCGCCTCGATGTTCGCCAGCTCGTCGGTGGCGATGCGCAGCTCGGACTCCCAGCCGCGCGCCACCTGCTTCACCCGCTCGGTCAGGCGCCGCGCCTGGGCGTGCAGCTGCGCGCCCTGCTCGACCAGCAGCAGGCCGGCCGGCGTCAGCGCAATGCGGTAGCCGGCACGGTCAAACAGCAGCGCATCGAGACGATCTTCCAACTGGCGTGCGGCATACGAGACGGTGGAAGCGGCCTTGCCCAGACGCTCGGCCGCGCGCGACAGGCTGCCGGTGGCGCGCACCGCTTCCAACAGTTGCAGATCTTCCAGGCTCAACATGTTCGATGATTCCGCATGAGTTCATCGAGATTATGGCGCTTATAGACCGGTTGATCGCCGGATACTTGCTCCATCAGCCCCGCAAGGACTGACAAACCAAGTAAGACATCAACGAAACAACCGAAGGAAACATCATGAACCGCTTTGAAGGTAAAAACATTCTGGTCACCGGTGGCAGCAGTGGCATCGGCGCAGCCGCCGCCATCGCCTTTGCCCGCGAAGGCGCCCGAGTCGCCATCACCGGCCGCGACGCCGACAGCCTGGCCCGGGTCAAGGCCGAGCTTGGCCCCAACGCTCTGGCCCTGGTCAGCGAAGCCGGCGATGTGTCGGCCCAGGCCGCGCTGGTAGCCGAGCTACAGGCGCAGATGGGCGTCATCGACGGCGTCTTCATCAACGCTGGCGTCGCCAAGTTCGGCCCGCTGGCGCAGATCGACGAAGCGCTGTGGGACAGCAGCTTCGACACCAATGTCAAAGGCCCGTACTTCCTGATCCAGCGCCTGGCGGCACTGATGACCCGTGGCGGCTCCATCGTGCTGAATGGCTCGATCAATGCCCACATCGGCATGCCGAATTCCAGCGTCTACGCCGCCAGCAAGGCCGCACTGATTTCGCTGGCCAAGACCTTGTCGGCCGAGCTGCTGCCCCAGGGTGTGCGCGTGAATGTGGTCAGCCCCGGCCCGGTGACCACGCCGCTGTACGGCAAGCTGGGCCTGGCGCCCGACCAGCTGCAGGCCATGGCCGCCAGCATCCAGACGCAGGTGCCACTGGGCCGCTTCGGCACCCCGGAAGAAATCGCCGCCACTGTGCTGCACCTGGTGTCCAAGGAGTCGGGCTTCATCGTCGGCACCGAGATCATCATCGATGGCGGCATGAGCCAGATGTGAGGCTACGCGCAAGCAGCTATCTATTTAATAGCTTCTTGCGCAGATGGAATATGCGCTGGAGGCCGATTTTTTATAAATTTTCAGCACTGCCGCCGGGCAGGGCGCGGGCGCTCCAGTCGACTTGCTCCAGCGGCACCGGACGGCCAAACCAATAGCCTTGCGCGTGGCTGCAGCCCATCTGCCGCAGGCGCTGCGCCTGGGCCGCGGTTTCCACCCCTTCGGCCACCACGGCGACATCAAAGCCCTCGGCCATGTGCAGCACGGCGGACACGATGGACGCGTCCTGCGGCGAGCTGCAGAGGTTGCGCACAAAGCTCCGGTCGATCTTCAGGCAGTCGAATGGCAGCAGGCCCAGGTAGGCCAGCGAGGAGTAGCCGGTGCCGAAGTCGTCGATGGCGATCTTCACGCCCTGGGCGCGGATCTCGCGCAGCCGCTCTTCGGTCTGGCCGTCTTGCTCGATCAGCACCGACTCGGTCAGCTCCAGCGTCAGGTGCTGCGGCGGCAGGCCGCTGTCGTGCAAGGCCTGCTGCAGTGTGGCGCTGAAGTCGGACTGGATCAACTGGCGCGCCGACACGTTCACGTGCAGCTCGAAGTTGGCCGGCAGCTGCGCCAGACGCTGTGCGATGTCGCGGGTGGCCGTGCGCAAAACCCAGTCGCCCAGCGCCAGGATCAGGTCGGAGGTTTCGGCGATCGGAATGAACAGGCCGGGCAGCACCAGGCCGCGCGCCGGGCTCTGCCAGCGCACCAGGGCTTCCACGCCGCTGACCTGGCCGGTGGCCATCTGCACTACGGGCTGGTAATGCAGCAAAAACTGGCTGCGCTCCAGCGCCTGGCGCAGCTCATTGGCCAGCCGCGCCTGTTCCAGCGATTGCTCCATCATGCCGGGCTCGAACAGCATGCAGGCACCCCGGCCCCGGCGCTTGACTTCGCCCAGGGCCACGCTGGCATTGCGCAGCCATTCCGGCAAGGCATGGGCAAACAGCTGCCCCTGGACCATGCCGACCGAGGCGGTCACGATCACCTCGTCACCGCCCGAGGCGAACGGGTGCGAGAACAAACGGCCGATGTCCGAACCCAGCTCGCCCGCGGAATGCGCCGGGCCCAGATGCAGCACGGCAAATTCGTCGCCGCCCACCCGTGCGAGCAGCACCGGATCGGGGAACCGGGCGCGCATGCGCTCGGCGATGGCTTGCAGCAAGCGGTTGCCGGTGCCGTGCCCCACGTTGTCGTTGATGGCGCGAAAGCCGTCCAGCCCGACCAGGCACAAGACCGCGGGGCGGGCGTCGTCCCAGTCGACTTCTTCCAGCAGGCCCTGGCGCGTGAGCAACTGGGTCAGGTGGTCGTAGCGCAGCTGCTTGCGCATATCGTTGAAAGAATGCTGCAGGCGTTGCGCCATGGCATTGAAAGCCTGCACCAGGGTGGCGGTTTCCTGCACGGCGTTGACCGGAGTGATCTTGGTGTCCCATTGGCCCAGCGCCAGCTGGTTGGCGGCCTGGGCGGTGCGCTGGATGGGGCGGGTAACCCATCCAATGGCCCACAGGCCGAGCAGGCAGCCCAGGCCCGCAAAGCCGGCGATCCACACCAGGCTGCGCCGGCTGGAGGCGCGTATATCGCCCAGCAGATCGGATTCGGGCACCAGGGTCACGATGCGCCAATGCAGTCCGCGTATGTCCGAGTAGGGGGCGACCCGGCCGATGTACAACTGGCCGTTGACGTCCAGCTGAAAGCCCGAGGTGCTTGCCGGGGCGGCTTCTGCGACGGCCGGTGCAGCGGCGCGCAGCACCGGGTTGGCCGCTTCCTGGAGGCGCAGGCGTTCGCCGCGGGAGGTGCCGTTGTGGCCGTCGGCCAGCACCGAGCCGGGCTCCGAATGCGCCACCAGGCGCCCTTCGAGATCGGTGATGGCGATGATGCCAGTACCGCGCAGAGGCTCCTCGCGCAGAAAATGGTTCAGGCCGTCGAGCTTGATATCGGCCTCCATGACACCGATCAGCTTGTTCCCGACCTTGACCGGGCTGGCCGCCGAGATGGTGATCTCGGCCCGCTCGTCGTAGTTGGCGTAGATGTCCGACCAGCCGGCCTTGCCGGACTGGGCAAACGGCGCATACCAGGGGCGCACGCGCGGATCGTATGTGTCGTAAGAGGCGACGACTTCGCTACCGGGGTGGTCGCCCTTGTAAATGCGCAGCTGGCCCTGGGTCGAGGCGTCTTTGAGCATCAGCGCGAAATGGGCTCCGGCACCTTCCCGGCGCATGCCGGCGAGTTCTCCTGCCTCGCTGCCGAAATCCAGCACGCTCATTTGCGTGTGGTCCAGGTAGCGGTCTTGGTAGACGCCGCGCAGATGGCGGTAGATGGGGCCCAGGTCATGCGGGGTGTAGAGCCCATGGCGGCTGATCGCGTCGGCAATATCGGCCTGGATGCGAAACGGCTCGTCTAGAAAATTGGCCAGCCGGTTGCTGGAGGCCACCATCAGTGCATCCAGTATGCGGGTGCTGGTGGTGTCTATCAGGCGGGCGGTGTTGGCTTGCTGCGTCAGTGCCTGCAAGGCCACGGTCACCACCAGGATCAGCGCAAACGGCACGGTGATCGCGACTCTGAGGGATGGCCGAAAATTACGCATGTGCAATTCTGCAAGAGCGGGGCTTGCGACGATAGGTTGGCAGTGGGGATGCGGTCACATGACAGCGTTCACCGTTCCGTCCTCGCCGATACAACGGTCGAAATCCAGTATCCCACACGCAGACCGGTACGGCAGCCAGAAATTGCGCCGAAAAGCCGCCTCAGGTCGGTTATGCCAAGGCTGGTTCGGCCAGCGGCCGGCTCCGACTACGCATAAACCCTGGGGTCGCGCATTCAGCGCGGCTGGGCTTTTCAGGTGGCGGACAGCAGGGTGGGGCGATGGCCCGCCTGCGGCATGCCGCTGAGCCGGAACGTGGACACCAGTTGGGCCAAACGGTTCGCCTGCTCGCCCAGGCTTTCGGCCGCGGCTGCAGACTGCTCGACCAGCGCGGCGTTTTGCTGCGTCATCTGGTCCAGGTCGGTGACGGCGGTGTTGACCTGCGAGATGCCATCGCTCTGGGCAGAGGAGGCGGTGGAAATTTCACCGATCATGTCCGACACGCGGCGCACCGAACTGACGATTTCGGTCATGGTTTTGCCCGCATCGGCGACCAGTTGCGTGCCCTGGTTGACCTTGGTGACCGAGATGTCGATCAGGCTCTTGATTTCTTTGGCGGCACCCGCAGAGCGCCCGGCCAGGCTGCGCACCTCGTTCGCCACCACGGCAAACCCGCGGCCTTGCTCGCCGGCACGGGCCGCCTCTACCGCGGCATTCAGCGCCAGGATATTGGTCTGGAACGCAATGCCATCGATGATGCCAATGATGTCGGAGATCTTGCGGGCGCTGACGTTGATCTCCTCCATGGTGCTCACCACATGCGCCACTGCCGCGCCGCCGCGCACCGCCACCGCGGTGGCCGATGCGGCGAGCTGGTTGGCCTGCTGCGCCGAGTCGGCCGATTGGCGGACGGTGCTGGTCAGCTGCTCGGTCGACGAGGCTGCGTGCTGCAGGTTGGTGGCGGTTTGTTCGGTGCGCAGTGCCAGGTCCTTGTTGCCGGTGGCGATCTCGGCGCTGGCCAGGCGAATCGATTCGGAAGAGTCGAATACCGTGGAGATCGACTGGTTCAGCTGCGCTGCCATGGAGCCCAGCGCGCGCATCAGGTCGCCCACTTCATCGGTGCGCGTACTGGATGCGTCGACCCGCAGGTCGCCTCCGGCCACGCCATGCGCCACTTCCACGGCGCGGGCCAGTTCTTTCACCAGCTTGCGCTGCACCAGCCAGGACAGGCCGACCGCGATGCCCGCAACCAGCAGGCTCAGCGCACCAAGCCAGAGGTTGGTGCGCTGTGAGCGCTGCTGTGACGCCACTATGGCGGTGTGCGACCGGGCTTCGCTGCGCTCCACGATGCCGGACAGGGTTTTGTTGAGGCTGGAGAAGGTGGCGTCGGCGTTTTGCATGGCCGCAATACCCGTATTCGGGTCCATCGATGCGAGGTCGATGGCGGCGTCCGTCTGCTTGCCGTAACTGGCGATCTGCTTGCCCAGGTCGGCGACGGCGGCCTGCAATTCCGGGTTGCCGCTTTCGGTGCCGGCGAGCGCGGCCGCCACCCGCTTGATGCCATCGAGCTGGGCCGCCAGATCGGTACGGAACGCCTTGGTCTTGGCGTCGTCCATGGAGCCGATCAGCGTCATGGTCTTGTAGACGCTGGAATGCACGTGCCCCAGCTGCAGTTGCACCTGGGCGATGGTCTTGAAGTCCTCCAGGCTGGACGCCGAGCTGGCGAGCCCCTTGCTGGTCTCCTGGCTCATCAGCTGCGAATTGATGTGCCCGGCAAACAGCACCACCACGGCGGTTAACAAAGGCGCGGCCAGTAGTTTCAGACCTAGTTTCATAGGAGCTTCCTCAGCGTGACCGCGCAGCGGCGGGTGGTGGGTCTGGCCAAAGCAACTGCTACCTCAGAGCCCGGCGTGGCTCTTGGCTGTTGGGCTCTTATTTGTAGATGCCACCGCACACCACTGCATCGTCGAGCTTTTCGCAGTACATGCTTTTGGGGGCGATCTTCTTGGTCGTGGGGTCGGTGAACTTGTAGTCCTGCCAGAACGTGCCCTTGCTCTTGGCCAGTTCCATGCGTTCTTTGACGAACTCTTTGCCGTCCACATCCTTCAGGTCGATCAGGTTCTTGCCGACCATTTTCTCGTTGGCACCGTGGGCGCGGACCGTGCCGTCCAGCGCATAGATCACCAGGTACAGATCGCGGTCAACGAACTGGCCGGCCTTGTTGCTGATCTCGGCGGCGCCTTTGTCCTTGCCATTGGCTTTGATGAAGGCCACCCCTTTCTTGACCATGGCCGTGGCTTCTGCCGCCGTGGCCTTGTCCTGGGCGTGGGCCAGCTGCATGAAGGGAGCTGCCAGCACGCAGGCTAAAGATGCAATGAGAATAGACGGCTTCATGGGATCTCCTGTGGTTATCTGTGAATATGCGTCACGTCAAGGTTCCTAGGCCAGTATCAACCCATTTGGTCCAGCGGCGGCTCCAGATTTTCCCCTTTTGTGTGGATGTGCGGTAGATGCCACAACACCGGGTGTTATTGCGGATAGGGCGCGGGCGGTGGATGGCGGAACGTGCCGTCGGTGAGTGGGAATGCTGGCAGCGGCAGGCTCAGGCGCACGCACAGGCCGTGCGGCTGCATGTTCAGCGCCGCCGCTGTGCCGCCATGGCGTGCCGCAATTTCTGCCACGATGGACAGGCCCAGGCCGCAGCCGCCGGGTATCTCGCTGGCGCGCCAGAAGCGTTCGAACACCCGCGACACATCTGCATCGGGCAAGCCCGGGCCGTTGTCCTCTACCTCGACCACGGCCTGGCCTTGCTGGCGTTGTACCCGCAGGGTGACGGTGGCGCCACGGCCTGCATAGTGCAGGGCGTTGTCGATCAGGTTGCTCAGGGCTTCGCGCAGCAGCAGCTTTTCGCCCTGGGTGATCATGCTGTCCTCGCCCTCAAAGCCCAGGTCGATGCCGGCGGCGATGGCGCGCGGCGTCCATTCGCGGGCCACTTCGCGCGCCAGCGCCGCCATGTCCAGCGGCTGCTGGTTGATGTCGGCCTCGGTACGCGCCAGCGACAGCAGCTGGTGCACCAGGTGGGCGCTGCGCAGCGCGCCAGAGTGCACCTTGGCGAGCCGTTCCTGCAGCGCCTGCGGGTCGCGTTCCGTCAGGGCCAGCTCGGTCTGGCTGATCAGCCCGGCCAGCGGGGTGCGCAGCTGGTGGGCCGCGTCGTTGATGAAGCGCTTTTCCTGGCCCAGGCTGCGGCGCACCGCGGCCAGCATCTGGTTGACCGCCTCGGCCAGGGAATGCACCTCTTGCGGCGCCTGGGTCAGCTCGATCGGCGACAAGGTCGTGAAGCTGCGCTGGGTGCGGTCGCCGAGCAGGGCTTCGAGCCGCTTCAGCGGCTGCAGGCCGCGGCCGATGCCGATGTAGACCACGCTGCCGATTAGCGCGCCCAGCAGCACCAGCGGCACCAGCATGTCGGCCACCAGTTCGCGGGCGATGCGCTGCTGCACGGCCAGGCTTTTGGCTACCTGCACGCGCAGCCGCTGCGGTGCGTCTGCGTCGCCGTAGTTCACCTCCAGCAAGGCCACGCGCACCGGCTTCTTGTCCAGCAGGGCTTCGTAGATCAGCGGCTCGCCGGCCGTCACCGGAATGTCCAGCAGCGGGTCGGGCAGCTTGCTATTGCCCAGCACGAACTGGCCGGGTGGCGACGACACCATGTAGCTGACGCGGTCGGTCGGGTCTTGTTCGATGATGTCCTGCGCGGCGCGCGGAAAGTCCACCAGCAGGCCCGAACCCATGGGCTTGACCTGGCGCGCCAGCGAACGCACCGACTGGGTCAGCGACTGGTCGATGCCTTTCTCTGCATAGTTGAGCGCGATGCGGTAGGCCAGCAGCCCGCCGACCAGCCACAGCAGCAGCTGCGGCAGCAGCAGCCAGAGCAGCAGCTGGCGCTTCAGCGAGAGGCCGGGGGCTTTGTCTTTCTGCAGGCCGGGCGGTAGCCCCAGCAGCGTCATGGCGTGGCGGTTTCCAGCATGTAGCCCAGGCCGCGCACATTGCGGATGCTCAGGCCTGAGTCGGCCAGTTTGCGGCGCAGCCGGTGCACATACACCTCCAGCGCGTTGGAGCCGGTATTGGTGGTGTCGCTGGGGTCGTTGGGGTCAGCCTTCCAGGCGGACAGTACGTCTTCGCGGCCGACCACCTGGCCGGCGTTGGCCACCAGCAGCGACAGCAGCGCCCATTCGCGCTGGGTCAGCTCCAGCGGCTCGTCGCCCAGCCAGGCCAGCGGCTGGGTGGCGTCCAGGCGCAACCGACCGGCCGGCAGCTCCAGCGAGCCGCCGAATGCGGGCAGGCGCGATCTGCGCAGCATGGAGCCGAGCCGGGCTTCCAGCTCGGCCATGTTGAAGGGCTTGGTCAGGTAGTCGTCGGCGCCGGCGTTCAGGCCTTCGACCCGGTCTTCCACGCCGTCGCGCGCCGTCAGAATCAGCACCGGCAGCGCCAGCAGGCGTTTCCGAATCCAGCGCAGCAGCTGCATGCCGTCGAGCAGCGGCAGGCCCAGGTCGAGCACCACGCCGTCGAAGCGGGTGGATTCCAGCAGCTCCTGGGCCAGCGCGCCGTTGGCGGCCGTGGTCACCTGGTGCCCGGCCTGGCCCAATTGGGCCGCCAGGCCGTCGCGCAGCAAATCGTCGTCTTCCACAATCAGTAAATGGGCCATGGGCAGAGCATAGCAAGCCGCGGTTTACTATTGACCTCTCGGTCACCCTTAGCCCGGGTGCACCGTCCCGAGTCCCTGCGCTACGGCACTACATAAATGCTAGCTGCCTGCGCTTATTTAATCTGCGCTAGAGCCCGATTTAATGCATAAATCTGGTTCTGGCCCTCCCAACCTCTTGAGAAGCGAGATCGCATGAAATTTGAAGCCGTGTTGTTTGACTGTGATGGCGTGCTGGTGGATTCGGAGCCGTTGACCAACGGCGTGCTGCGCGACATGCTGGCCGAGCGCGGCTGGGAACTGTCGGTAGACGAGTGCATGCGCTTCTTTGTCGGCAAGGCGGTCATGGACGAGGTCGCGACCATCGAGAAGCACACCGGCCAGCCCGTCACCGAAGCCTGGATGGCCGAGTTCCGCAGCCGGCGCAACCAGGCGCTGCAAGACCAGCTGCTGCCCATCCCCAATATCCACGCGGCGGTGCAGGCCATCCATACTGCCTACGCGGGCGGCATTGCCTGCGCCTCCGGGGCTGACCGGATCAAGGTCGAGCTGCAGCTGCGCAAGGTCGGCCTGATCGAATACTTCGACGGCCGGGTCTTCAGCGGCCACGAAATGCCGCGCTCCAAACCCTGGCCCGACGTGTATCTGGCCGCCGCCGCGGCGCTGCAGGCCAATCCGCAGCGCTGCGCGGTGGTCGAAGACACGGTAACCGGCGTGCGCGCCGGCGTGGCGGCCGGCGCCACGGTGTTCGGCTATTCGCCCGCCAGCTCCGGCCATGTGGATGCGCAAACCCTGCGCGAAGCCGGCGCCTCGGCCACCTTTACCGACATGGAGCAGCTGGCCGCGCTGTTGGTTTAGCCGGAGTTTTCAGGCCTCTCAGGGTGTGAACGTGGGGAGGCCTAGTTGGCTGAGTACCGCATTGCCGGCAGTGCCGTTCAGGCGGACCACTTTGTAGCTCGACAGCTTGTCTTTGTAGCCCCAGTACACCTGGCCCGCCCGTTCCACAAACACGCGGTCGTAGGTCAAGGCGGCAAATGCTGCGGGCAGGGCGCTGAACGTCATGACACGGGCATCGCCCAGGGTGGTGATGGTGTACGTGCCGGTTCCCACGGTGGTGCAGTTGCGGGTGGAGCCGTTGATGGAGCGCTGCAGGCAGGTGTAGAAGGTAACCGCATTGCTGCTACCCCCGGCAAAAGAGACCCGTAGCCGCTTGTTACCGGTGTAGTAACCGGTGGCCGTGCTGCTGGTACCCAACGCTGCGCTGCCCAAATTGCCCATGCTGGTGGTGGTGTTGCCCCAGGCCGTGTTCGGCGTCAGGCTGGAGAAGGTCTGCCCATTCAGTCCCGTCAGGGTGCCTG
Organism: Rhodoferax sp. OV413; assembly: GCF_900104385.1. Taxonomy (GTDB): domain Bacteria; phylum Pseudomonadota; class Gammaproteobacteria; order Burkholderiales; family Burkholderiaceae_C; genus Rhodoferax_B. Next base: position 780,218 of record NZ_FNJA01000002.1, read on the forward strand.
CCGCATAGCTGCAGGGTGTACCTGGGTTGCGGGCAATCACGGTTTCCAAAGTCACCGCCTGGGATGCATTGTTGGCCTGCGCGGTATTGCAGGCTACGCCGCTGTTGGCCACGGCATCTCCGCCCGCGGCTACGTCGGCATCGGCTACGGTGACGATATTGTCGGATTGCACGTCATACGCGATGGCCACCTCTGTGGTGACGGAATTTTGCACCTGCAGTTTCGAGTCGGCAGGGAACGTGGCTGAGCCCACACTGGCGGTGACCGTGCCGGTAAACCAGGTGGGGGCTTTGCCCCAGTTGCTGCCGCCGGTGCGTGTGGCCTGGATCAGGGCGAACACGTCGGCCATGGTTTTGCCCTCTATGCTCGTCGTGACCCGCTGGGAGCTGCCTTTTTCGGAGCTGTCGCAGAAGTTGTAGCTTGAGCGCCCTTGCGCATCGCGCACCGTGCTGGTGTTCTGGAAGCCAATCGTGCAGCCCACCCAGGCGCTACCGCTCCAATGCAGGTCGCCAGCCCGGGTCGGGTCATTGCTGCGTACCCATTCGGTGTCCACGCCGGCGACCCGTGCGTGCCGGATGGAGCGGTAGCGCACCAAGCCATTGGCGTCGGGTGTGTTTTCTGCGGCCGTCGAGGTAAAGATGCGGGTGTACCAGTTGCTGCTGTCGCCGGCGTTCACCCAGTCCAGTGCGAAACTGGCGACCGGCGTGGCGGATTCCGTCACGGCCGGGGCCTTGGCCAGCTCTACCGCTGCCGCCACGGTGGTGGGCGTCAAGCCTGCGTCGGCCACCACCGTGGCCACGGCGTTGGCGATGGCCGTCTTGCAGGCATCCGAGGTTTTGACCGCGCAGGCCGTCACCACCGCGTCGTCGCTGCCGGCCAGCACGGCCGCTGCCAGCAAATTGCTGGCGTTGTCCAAAATGGCTTTTTGGATTTCTGCTTTGGTCAGGCTGGGTGTGGCCAAGGTGCTGGTTTGGCTCTGGATGGCGGCTACCAGCACCCGCGCCGCATTGGCGGCCTGGCTGTCGGGGGTGGCCACGTAATTGGCCATGGGGGAGTTGCTCAAACCCGCCTGCGACTGCACCGCAGCGGCGGCTGCGGTGGTGCTCAAGCCCTGGGATGCCACCAGCAGCTGCACCAGCGTCGTCAAGGGGCTGACCACCGCCGTTTGGTCGGCCGGGGCCGTCAGGGTATAGGCGGTGGCGGCCGTAATCGGTGTGCTGGGGTCGTCCATGTCGATGGCGCCAGGCCCGACCACGGCCACTACCGGGTATTTGCCCAGATCCGTGTTGGGTACGGAAAAACTGACTTTCCCGTCGGCACCGCTGGTGCCCTGCGGCTCGCTTGCGTCGCAGCTGCTGTTGCCGTTGACATCCAGGCAGACCGTCGCACCCTGGATGAGGCCGTCCATCACCGTCAAGGCGACGGTCGAGCTGGCGGGCGCGACCGCGACCGGGCTACCACCGTCTCCGCCGCAGGCTGCAAGTGCTGCAATCGCGGCGCCGGACAGCGCCCATTTCACATGGCTTTTCATCGTGGTTCCTTTGGGTGGATGCGCTGTGCGCGCTTTTGTAAAGAAACTTAGTCTCGATGCCCCAAAGGCCCGCCACAATAGTGCAATTGCACTACTGGCAGGCTCTTGTATGGATCGCTTCCGTGACCCGCCTATGGATTTCAGTAGCCTGCTGCTGCGGCTCTACCGCTTGTCGCAGGAGCTGCCTATCCAGCACTTCCAGGATGCGGCGCTGTCCCTGGTGAAGCAGGTTCTGCCGTTTGATTCGTCCATGTGGGGCACGGCCACGACCACGCCCGAGGGCATTGAAATCCATACCGTGCACCTGCACGAGAAGTCGCCCGAGATGGTGGTCGCCTACGAAGACCTCAAGCACCAGGACCTGGCCGCGGCCAGCGTGTTCGGCAAGTCCCGGGTCACCCATACCTTCAATACCGACAGATTTTTCGCCGGCGCGGCCCACAGCGAGTTCCGCGGCTTTCTGCAGCGCTTCGGGCACGAGAATTTCTTTGTCTCCGCCGAAGGCATTCCCAGCCGCAACTTCATGCACTGGTTCAGCCTGTACCGGGCCGACAAGCACGCGCATTGCACCGAAGACGAGCGCTTGTTGCTGGGCCAGCTGGCACCGCACGTGATGCAGGCGCTGGCGCTGAACCGGGTGATGCACCTCGACCACCTGGAGGCTGCGGACCGGGCCTTGTCGCCCCACGGCTCGGCCATCGCCGATGGGCGCGGCGTGCTGTACCACGCCGACCCCCAGTTCAACGCGCTGGCGCAGGCCGAATGGAGCGACTGGCGCGGGCCGCATCTGCCTGCCCCTTTGCTGGCCGAGCTGGCGCTGGGCCACGAGTGCTTTATCGGCCGGAGCATCATCGTGCGGCCCTATCTGGAGCAAGGCCTGCTGTTCCTGAAGGCCCGCGCGCGCTGCCCGGCCGACCAGCTGACCCCGCGTGAATGGACTATCGCCCGGTTGATCGCCAAGGGCGAGAGCCACAAGCAGATCGCCCAGGCCCTGGGCCGTTCGCCGGCCACGGTGCGGAACCAGATCCAGGGCATCTATGAAAAGCTGCAGGTCAGCAGCATTGCCACGCTGATCGAGGCGCTGCGCAGCGCCGAGTAATGGTGGTTGGATTTGTCATAGTTTCTATTAATTGATTAGGTTTTATAAATTGTTATTATTGATCAATCGGACGTAAGATTGCCCCTGTTCACAACGACTACACCCTACAGGAGCCCACGATGTCCATCGCTAGCCAACGCCCAGAAATCAAGACCCTTGCCAACCTCGAATCGGCTTTCGCCGGTGAATCGATGGCCCACATCAAGTACCGTTACTTCGCCAAGCTGTCGCGCGAAGCCGGCGACGAAGCCACGGCGCTGGCCTTTGAAGCCACGGCCGACCAGGAAGTCATGCACGCCTTCGGCCACCTGGACCTGCTGTATCCCAAGGCCACAATGACCCCGGCCAAGGCGCTGCAGATCGCCATCGACGGTGAAACCTACGAATACACCGAGATGTACCCGGGCTTCCGCGCTACTGCCGAAGCCGAGGGCAATGCCGCTGCCGTGGCCGAGATGGACGAGCAGATCGAAGAATCCAAGGTACACGCCGCCCAGTTCAAGGCCACCCTGGAAAAAGCCCAGAAACGCTTTGCCGCCCTGGCCAAGGTGGAAGAGCGCCACGCCAACCACTACAAGGCCCAGCTGGCTTCGCTCTCCGCCGTCACGGCATAATTACTACGCTTTTCATAGCTGCTGGCGCAGGAGATATATGCGCTAGAGGCACTTTTTATATATAAAACTGAGAACCCCACCATGAAAACTTATGTCTGTATCGTTTGCGGCTTTTTGTACGACGAAGCGGCTGGCCGCCCGGAAGACGGCATCGCCCCCGGCACCCTGTGGGCCGATGTGCCCGCCAGCTGGGAATGCCCGGAATGCGGCGTCGCCAAGGCGGATTTCGAAGCCGTAGAAATCTAAACTCGGCGTACTTCTTACTTTCCTTTTTTGCTGATGACCCATCCGCTTCTCATCATTGGCGCCGGCCTGGCTGGCTGGCAGACGGTGCGCGAGTTCCGCAAGCTCGACGCCGACACGCCCATCACCCTGGTCACAGCCGACGCCGGCGACTTCTACGCCAAGCCCACGCTGTCCAACGCCTTTGGGCAGAAGCGCGGCCCGGCGCAGCTGGTCACCACCCCGGCGGCCACGATTGCCCAGACGCTGAACGTCACCCTGCTGCCGCACACCCGCGTCACCGCCATCGACAGCGCTGCGCGCACCGTGCAAACCAGCGCCGGCGTGCTGGCCTACCGCGACCTGGTGCTGGCCACCGGCGCCCAGGCGATCCGCGTGCCGCTGGCTGGCGATGCGGCCGAGCAGGCGCTGTCGGTCAATTCGCTGGATGACTTCGGCGTGTTCCACCAGCGCCTGACCGCGCTAGGTGAGGGCGTACGCGTGGCCGTCATGGGCGCAGGCCTGATCGGCTGCGAATTTGCCAATGACCTGGCGGGTGCGGGTTACGCGGTGACGGTGATTGACCCGGCCGACCGCCCCTTGGCCGCCTTGCTGCCGCCCACCGCCAGCGTCCAGCTGCAAGAGGCCCTGACCGGCCTGTCGGTGCAATGGCATCTGGGCGCCACGGTGCAGGCGGTGAACCGCCAAGCCGATGCACTGGCGCTGACCCTGTCGAACGGCCATACGCTGGTGGCCGACATCCTGCTCAGCGCCATCGGCTTGCGCGCCGACACCAGCCTGGCCCTGGCCGCGGGCATCGCCTGCGAGCGCGGCATCGTGGTGGACCGCCAATTGCAAACCAGCGCCGCCCACGTATGGGCACTCGGCGACAGCGCGCAGTACGCCAGCGCTGCCAGCCCGGGCGCGCCCACCGGCCGCACCCTGCCTTACGTGATGCCCATCATGTCGGCGGCCAAGGTGCTGGCCGCCAGCCTGCACGGCACAGCTGCCAGCCTGGAATTCGCCGCCATGCCGGTGGCCATCAAAACCCCGGCCCTGCCCATCGTGGCCCACCCGCCCGCCCCCGGCCAGCTGGGCCAGTGGGTCGAACAGGCGCTGGGCGAATGGTGGTTTGCCTCGGCGGATCTGCCCGAGCGCGCCCACGGCTTTGTGCTGACCGGCCCGCACACCAGCAAGCGCATGGCGCTGGTGAAGCAGATGACGGCTACCGCGACGGTGGCGGCAACCTAGGGTTTACCGGCGCTAGCTGCTCCCCGCCGCCAAGGCTATGATTGACGTTGACGTAAACGTCAATCATCTTTGGCGTCTTGGAGGATCTGCATGCCGGTACTGGAGTCCCAACTTTCCCCGCGCTCGGCCGCGTTCCAGGCCAACGCGGCCGCCATGCGCACGCTGGTTGCCGACCTGCAGGCCAAGCTGGCGGCCGCAGCCCTGGGCGGCGGCCCGGCGGCGCGGGCCAAGCACAGCGGCCGCAACAAGTTGCTGCCGCGCGAGCGGGTCAATCTGCTGCTGGACCCGGGCACGCCCTTCCTCGAACTCTCGCCCCTGGCCGCCCTCGGCCTGTACCCGGACCGCGACGGCTCCGACAGCGCGCCCTGCGCCGGCCTGGTCACCGGCATCGGCCGTATTAGCGGCGTGGACTGCATGGTGGTGTGCAACGACGCCACCGTCAAAGGCGGCACCTATTTCCCCCTGACCGTCAAAAAGCATTTGCGCGCCCAAGAGGTGGCCCAGCAGAACCGGCTGCCCTGCATCTACCTGGTGGATTCGGGCGGCGCGCATCTGCCAAGCCAGGACGAAGTCTTCCCCGACCGCGACCACTTTGGCCGCATCTTCTTCAACCAGGCCACCATGAGCGCGCAGGGCATTGCGCAGATCGCCGTGGTCATGGGTAGCTGCACCGCCGGCGGTGCCTATGTGCCGGCGATGAGCGACGAATCCATCATCGTGCAAGGCCAGGGCACCATCTACCTGGCCGGGCCGCCGTTGGTCAAGGCCGCCACCGGCGAGGTGGTCAGCGCCGAAGACCTGGGCGGCGGCGATGTGCACACCCGGCTGTCCGGCGTGGCCGACCACCTGGCGCAGAACGACATGCATGCGCTGGCGCTGGCCCGCGCGGCGGTCAAGAATTTATATAAAAACAAAGCTCCAGTGCAGGCAGAATCTGCGCCGGTAGCTCCTAAATATGCAGCAGAAGAGCTGCATGGCGTGGTGCCTACCGACAGCCGCAAGCCCTTCGATGTGCGCGAGATCATTGCCCGCATCGTCGACGGCAGTGCGTTCGACGAGTTCAAGGCGCGCTACGGCACCACCCTGGTCTGCGGCTTTGCCGCCATCGAAGGCATGGCCGTCGGCATCATCGCCAACAACGGCATCCTGTTCAGCGAGTCGGCGCTCAAGGCCACTCACTTCATCGAACTCTGCTGCCAACGCAAGATCCCGCTGGTGTTCCTGCAGAACATCACCGGCTTCATGGTTGGCCGCAAGGTGGAGAACGAGGGCATCGCCCGCCACGGCGCCAAGATGGTGATGGCCGTGGCCAACGCCCAGGTCCCCAAGTTCACCGTCATCATCGGCGGCAGTTTTGGCGCCGGCAACTACGGCATGTGCGGCCGGGCCTTCAGCCCGCGCTTTCTGTGGATGTGGCCGAACGCGCGCATCAGCGTGATGGGCGGCGAGCAGGCCGCCGGCGTGCTGGCCACCGTCAAGCGCGATGCGATCGAAGCCCAGGCCGGCGCCTGGAGCGCCGAGGACGAAGCCGCCTTCAAAGCCCCGATCCGCCAGCAGTACGAAACCCAGGGCCACCCTTACTACGCTACCGCCCGCCTGTGGGACGATGGCGTGATCGACCCGGCCGATACCCGTCGCGTGCTGGCGCTGGGCCTGAGCGCGGCCCGCAATGCGCCGATTCCGGATACGCCGTTCGGCATTTTCCGCATGTGATGGCAGGCCGGTGGTGCGCCATGGATCGGTTACAAATGGCGGTGCCCATAGACTCCGGCGGCACGGGTTGTGCCAAATGCGCCGTGTGCACCATAGTTCCCGCACAGGTGGCCCGCCATCTCCCCAATAACCGTATCTGAAGGAAACCCATGCACCCTTTGTCCCAAGCCCTGCGGCATCTTGGCCTGGCGTTCGGCCTGCTGCTGACCGTTCCTGCCAGCTTTGCGCTGGACGTGGTGGAATCCCCGCCGGACCTGGAGATTCTCGACAAGCAGCTGAGCATCGGCGGGCGCACCCTGGCCTTGCCCGATGGCAACTGGTTGTATGCGAACCGCACGCAGTGGAACGCCGTGCTGCGCACGCCACCGCCGCTATCGATTTTTGCGGCCTATGCCATGGACGTGCAAAACGGCAGGATGCAAAGCGCCATCGTGCTGGAACTGCCGGTGCGCAGCGGCAATGCGCCCGACTGGCGCGCCGACGGCTGCACGCAGCCCAGCCAGCTGTTCCGCGACGATTTCGGCAGCGACAGCAAGACGCCCGAATGCCTGCAGGTGTACCGCCGCCCTGGCCATCTGGTCGGGCAGCAAACCGTGTTCTACAGCGACGTGCAGCAGTGGGTGCAGGCGCGTGGCATCAAGCTGCCCGGCCCGGTGTACGAGGTGGTGTATGCCAAGTACTCGCGCAACGACTATGGCCGGGTGCGGGTGTTTGTGCCTATGAAGGCCGTGGCCAATGACGAGGAAATCGTGGCCTGGGCCCAGAAGCTGCCCGCCACCCTGGCCGCGTTCATGGACAAGCGTGACAAACAGGCCAAGCTGCCACCCATTCCGGCGCTGCCGATCGAGGCCAGCGCGCCTGTGGCACCCGTCGCCGTACGGCCCAGCTACCCAGCAACCGGCTTTGCCGCGCTCGACGATGTGGCCCGCGTCCCCGTCAACAACGACGGCGGCCGCGAGATGTACCGCGAATTTCTGACCCGGCCGTTGCCGCGGGCGTTCGTGATTTCGAACGAAACCGTGCTCTACACCGTGGGCCGCAATCCACCCGATTTGCGCGAACCCGGCGAGCCCACCGAGCGTGCACTGGAGCGCTGCCGCAAGGTCAGCCAGTCCCCGTGCATGCTGTATGCCGTGGACGAGCGGGTGGTGTGGGCTCCCGGGCCTCCAACCAATCCGCCGGCCAAGGCCGCGCCCTGAGGTTTCAAACGTTCAGTTGGCATGCGGCCTGCCACAGGTTTGCATACATGAAGTAGCACCATACGAAGGGAACAGTGTGCTGAGAATTTTGAACTTTTGCTGGTTGTTCACGGCCATGCTGGCAACCGTCGGGTGTGCATCGATTACCCATGAAACCAGCCACCCGATGCGGGTGGAAACGTTCACACAGGAGGGCCAGGCCGTGCTGGGCGCCGAGTGCACGCTGACCAACGATTACCCGGCCACGACAGGCAAGTCGGGCAGGGGTGTCAGTGTGCACCGGTCCAGCAAGGATCTGGATATCGCCTGCATATCCCAAGAGCATGGCTTAGCCACCGGGCGGGCGATCTCGCGTGCCAATGCGGGGATGGCGGGCAACCTTCTTTTTGGCGGCGGTATCGGCGTCATCATTGACCACAATAAAGGCACAGCCTATACCTATCCGACCTGGGTTCGCCTGGTCTTCGGCCAGGCGCGCACTTTTGACCGGCGGGACGAAAAGGACGGCCACGTGGTGCTGGGCACATCGTCCGATGCCGCGCCGCTGCTGGCCGATAGCCAAGTGCCACCTGTGGCCACTCCCGCTGCACCACCTGCGCTGCGCGCTGCGCCGCTAGCCGTGCCCCAGCCCGCACAACGCGCCGCTTACATCGCAACGGGCTACGCCAAGATTGATGACGTAGACGCGATTCCGTTTCTCAATGACAACGGGCGGCAGAGTTACCGCAACTGGCTGACCAAGGGAACGCCGCGTGCTTTTGCCATCTCGCCTACGGGTACGTTGGCGGCATCTTTTGGCCTCAAGCCGGGGGATGAGACATTACCCAGCGATCCCGTGGAGCGGGCCGTGGTGGCTTGCAACCGCATCAGCAAGACTGCCTGCCGTTTGTATGCCGTAAATGGGTCGGTGGTCTGGGTGAAGGATGCGGCGCCCGCCGCACCCTGATGCCGGCACGTTCTGCCGGTCACGCCCGTTTGGAGAATATTTTGAGAGCTTTTATGTACCGACCTTACCTGGCCCGTCTTGCCGCGTTGGTGGCGGGCTGTGCTGCCGTTGCACAGAGCGCCCTGGCCGTCAATGTGGCCGAGGCCGTGCCGGCCATGGAATTGGCCGACCAGCAAATCCAGGTCGACTCGCGCATCGTGCGCTTGCCCGTGGGCCAGTGGAACTACATCGCGCTGAGCCAGGGCGCGGTGACATCCGGCGGTCGCAAGATCGGCTCTACTTACACCGCCTATGCGATGGATGTGCAAGGCGGAAAAATGCGCAGCGGCATTGTCTTGACATTGCCCTCCGGTAGTTTTTCGGCATCCAACTGGTTGAATGAGCCGTGCAAGGACGAGACGGCCTTGTTTAAGAATGATTTTGGCGGCAGTTTTTCGCAACCCGAGTGCCTGCTGGTGTACCGGCGGCGTAGTCATCTGCAGGGTGCCGTTACGGGGGTTTATGCACAGGCGCAGCAATGGATGAATGCGACGTCGGTCAAACTGCCGGGGCCTGTGTATGAGGTGGTTTACAGCAAGTATGCAGGCAGCGATTACGGGCAGATTCGGGTTTTTGTCCCGACGAACACCGTGGCCAATGACCAAGCCATCATCGGCTGGGCCGAGCAGCTGCCTTTGCAGCTGCGGCGGATTTTTGAGAACCGCGATTCTCTGGCCGCATTGTCCGAGCTGCCGGTGGCCGCTGAAAAGGTGAAAGTGCAGCCACCCGTGGCGGTTGCGGATGGCCGTCTGCAGGATATTGATGCAATCCCCTACATCAATGACAAAGGGCGGGAGCGGTACCGGGTGTGGTTGAAGCACACGCTACCGCGCGCTTTTGCTATATCGCCGACAGGTTCTTATGCCTACACCAGCGGTGCGAGTCCGGCCGATGAAACCTTGCCATCGGCTCCGGTAGAACGGGCGCTGCTGCTGTGCAACCGCAGCAGCAAAACGCCCTGCAAGCTGTATGCCGTGGATAAAGCCGTGGTCTGGGCGCAGGACAGTGGCCTGGTTGCCGGAACACCACAAAAGCCATGAACAGCTTGAGTGCATGGTGGTCATCGTTGGCACAAGGCAGCGCCGCGGTCACTGCATTGGCCGACCTGCCCGCCCTGCTGGCCCTGGCCGCCGCTCTTGGTTGGGCTAGCGGTATACGCCTGTACGCCGTGGTGTTCGTTACCGGTATGGCGGGTGTGTTGGGTTGGCTGCCTTTGCCGCCTGGACTGCAGGTGCTGCAGCACCCGGCGATGCTGGCGGCCAGCGGGGCCATGCTGTTCGTGGAGTTTTTTGCCGACAAGATTCCGGGGCTGGACAGTCTGTGGGATGCGCTGCATGCGGTCATCCGCATCCCTGCCGGGGCTGCGCTGGCCGCCGGTGTGTTTGGGGCCGACAACGCCACCATGGGGGCGGTGGCGGCACTGCTCGGCGGTTCGTTGGCGGCGACCTCTTTCGCCACCAAGGCGGTGACCCGGGCTGCGGCGAATACCTCGCCGGAGCCGTTTTCTAACATTGGCCTGAGCCTGCTGGAAGACGGCCTGACCCTGGGCGCGCTGTGGCTGGCCACGCACTACCCGGTCGCCTTTGGCATCAGCCTGTGCGTGGTGCTGGCCATCAGCGCGTGGCTGCTGGTGGTGTTGTGGCGGTTTTTGACGGCGCTGGTTCGGCGCGTGCGGGCTTGGTTTGGAGCGGCTTATGGTTAAAAAAATAGGCGCTGCCTGCGGGCATGTGCTGGCTAGTGGTCTGCTCGCGCTGGGGCTGCAAGGCTGGGCCTACGCGCAAACCGATGTGCCCCTGAATACGGCCCTGCGCGAAGAAGTGCAGATGGTCAAGAAAGACGGAGTCTTCGCCACCGAACTGGAGACAACGATTTTCCGGCCACCGGGGCCGGGGCCGTTCCCGGTGGTGCTGATCAACCACGGCAAGGCGCCAGGCAATCCGCGCTTTCAGCCGCGCCAACGCTACGAGCTGCCAGCGCATGAATTTTTGCAGCGCGGTTACATGGTGGTGGTGCCAATGCGGCAGGGCTTTTCCAAGTCCACCGGCTCGTATATCGGTGGCGGCTGCAATGTGGAGAGCAATGGCGCGGTGCAGGCCGAGGACGTTGTGAGCGTGCTCAACTACCTGAAGACCGTACCCGATGCCGATACCAGCCGCGTGGTGGTCGTCGGGCAGTCGCACGGGGGGCTGACCACCTTGGCGTTCGGTGCGCTCAACTACCCGGGCGTCAAAGGCCTGGTCAATTTTGCGGGCGGCCTGCGGCAGGATGATTGCCCCGGCTGGCAGGGCACGCTGGTCCGTGCGTTCAAGAGCTACGCCAGCCATACCAAGCTGCCCTCGCTATGGTTTTACGGCGACAACGACTCCTATTGGCAGCCCTGGCATTACAAAGAGATGTACCGGCAATACCAGGAAGGCGGCGGCAACGCGCGCCTGGTGGCGTTCGGTAACTTCGGCAGCGATGCGCACGGCATGTTTGGCGCCCGCGGCGGCTTGCCCATCTGGGTGCCCGAGGTCGATGCATTCTTGGATACGCTGGGGCTGCCCCACACCGTGCTGTACCACCTGCCGGTGACCAGCCATGCTACGGCGCCGCCGAGTTCCACAGGCTTTGCCCGGATCGACGACGAAAAAGCCTTGCCGCGCAGCAAAGAGACTGGTCAGCAGGGCTACCAGCGGTACCTGGCTGCCGAGGCGCCCAAGGCCTTTGCCCTCTCCACCACCAGCAGCGCATGGGCCTGGTCGTCGGGCAGCGCACGGGCCATGCAGGCGGCGCTGGATCGCTGCAACCGCTCGACCAAAGACGCCAGCTGCAAGCTGTACGCCGTAGACGATGCGGTGGTGTGGGATGCCGCTGATGCCAACTAAGTGGGGCAGGTTCGCCCGCACGGTTTTATTCTGGAGACCTGGATGTTTACAAAAATACTGATCGCCAACCGCGGTGACCAGTGGCCCTGCCGCGCAGCAGCGAAGCTACATTGCCTGGCACACGCAGTGTGTGCAGGCGAACTCACCGCGAAGGAAACCCATGTTTGACAAAATCCTGATCGCCAATCGCGGTGAGATCGCCTGCCGCGTGGCCGCCACCTGTGCGCGGCTAGCTATTAAAACCGTAGCGGTGTATTCAGATGCGGATGCCGGCGCGGCCCACGTCGGCGCCTGCGACGAGGCAGTGCATATCGGTGGCAGTGCGCCCAAGGACAGCTATCTGCTTGGTGAGCGCATCATCCAGGCTGCGCTGGATACCGGGGCGCAGGCCATCCACCCCGGATACGGCTTTCTCAGCGAGAACGCGGGCTTTGCCCAGGCCTGTGCCGATGCCGGTCTGGTCTTCATCGGCCCGCCGGCCGCCGCCATCCAGGCCATGGGTTTGAAGGCCGAATCCAAGCAGCTGATGGCGCGCGCCGGCGTGCCCCTGGTTCCCGGCTACCACGGCGCCGACCAGGACCCGGCGCTGCTGCAGCGCGAAGCCGATGCCATCGGCTACCCGGTGCTGATCAAGGCCAGCGCCGGCGGGGGCGGCAAGGGCATGCGGGTGGTCGACAGCGCGCCGGACTTTGCGGCGGCCCTGGCCAGTTGCCAGCGCGAAGCCAGCAGCAGTTTTGGCAACACCGCCGTGCTGGTGGAGAAGTACGTGCAGCGCCCGCGGCATATCGAGGTTCAGGTATTTGGCGACAGCCACGGCAACGTGGTGCATTTGTTCGAGCGCGATTGCTCGGTGCAGCGCCGGCACCAGAAGGTGCTGGAAGAAGCGCCCGCGCCTGGCATGACCGAGGCTCTGCGCCAGCAGATGGGTGCGGCCGCGGTGGCGGCAGCGCGCGCCGTGCACTACGTGGGCGCGGGCACGGTGGAGTTCATCGTCGAGCAAGACGATGCCGGCCGGATGGACTTTTTCTTCATGGAGATGAACACCCGGCTTCAGGTCGAGCACCCGGTGACCGAGGCCATCACCGGGCTGGACCTGGTGGAGTGGCAGCTGCGCGTCGCAGCGGGCGAGCCCTTGCCGCTGGCGCAGAGCGATCTGCAGATCACCGGCCACGCGATCGAGGCCCGCATCTGCGCCGAGACGCCCGACCAGCAGTTCCTGCCGGCCACCGGCAGCTTGCAGGTGTTCGCGCTGCCCGCGCATGTGGCGTTCACCCGCGGCGCGGTGCGGGTGGACACGGGTGTGCGCGCGGGCGATGTGGTCTCACCGTTCTACGACCCGATGCTGGCCAAGCTCATCGTCCACGGCGCCACCCGCGCCCAGGCGCTGGCGCGTATGGACCAGGCTTTGTCGCAGCTGCATGCGGTGGGCGTGGCGACCAATGTGCAGTTCCTGCGCCATGTGCTGCAGAGCCCGTCGTTCGCCCAGGCGCAGCTGGACACGGCGCTGATCGGCCGCGAGTCGGCCGTGCTGTTCCAGCAGGAGCGGGTCGGCCTGCCGCTTGCGGTAGCGGCCTGCGTGGCGCAAACGCTGCGTGCTGAGGCGGCGCTGCAAACCGCCGACCCGTTCAGCCGCCGTGATGGCTGGCGCGCCTATGGCGAGCTGGTGCGCCGGTTCGCCTTCGAGTTCCATGGCGAGGCGGTGGAGGCCAACCTGCGCTACCTGCACGACGGCCTGCTGCAGCTGGCAGTGGGCGACACGACGGGCCCGCTGCAGTGGGAAGCTAGCGGGGAGGGCGCCGACGGCATGGTGCTGCAGTTCGCCGGCCAGCGCCAGACCGTTGATTTTTATCAAAATGGGCCGGTAGCGCATATACACACTGCGCAAGGTGCTACACAAATAATAGTAATTAACCCGTTTGCCCAGGCCACTGCGGTACACGCCACGGCCGGGCGTTTGACCGCGCCTATGCCGGGCCGGCTGGTGGCGTTTGCGGTGCAGGTGGGGGCGACCGTCACCCAGGGCCAGCCGCTGGCGGTGATGGAGGCCATGAAGATGGAGCACACGATCGCCGCACCGGGCGACGGCATCGTCGCCGAGCTGCTGTTCGCCCCGGGCGACCAGGTGGCCGAAGGGGCCGAGCTGCTGCGTCTGGAAGCCAATGCCTGAGCGCCAGCGCGGCCTGGCGCACTGCGGACACAATAGAAAGACCTGAAACAAGAGGACATCGGATGCGGATCGCGTTGTACGGGGCGGACGGCCCCGCGGAATTCTGGACAGACGGTTTGCGCGCCCTGTGGCCACAGGCCGAGGTGGCGCACTGGGCGCCGGGCAGCCCGCCGGCCGACTACGCGGTGGTGTGGGCGCCGCCGCAGGCCTTCTTCGACGAACAGCCGGGCCTGAAAGCCGTGTTCAACCTGGGCGCGGGCGTCGACGCCTTGCTCAAGCTGCGCATTCCGCCGCAGACCCAGCTGGTGCGGCTGGACGACGCCGGTATGGCGGTGCAGATGGCCGAGTACGTGTGCCATGCGCTGATCCGGCATTTCCGGGCGCTGGACGCCTACGAGGCCGACACCCACGCAGGCCGGTGGGCGCAGCGGCCTACGCGGGCACGGGCCGATTTTCCGGTCGGCATTCTGGGCGCCGGCGTGCTCGGGCAGCGGGTGGCGCAGGCGCTGCGTGGCTTCGACTTCCCGGTCAACGTCTGGAGCCGCCAGCCCAAGCAGCTGGACGGCGTGCGCGGCTTTGCGGGGGCTGCGCAGCTGGACGATTTTCTGGCCGCATCCAAGGGGCTGGTGTGCCTACTGCCGCTGACTGTGGATACCGAGAACATCCTGAACCGGCGCAGCCTGTCGCGGCTGCAGCCCGGCGGCTACCTGGTCAACGTGGCGCGCGGCGCGCATCTGGTCGAGGCCGATCTGCTGGCGCTGCTGGACAGCGGCCACCTAGCCGGCGCCACGCTGGACGTGTTCCGCAACGAGCCGTTGCCGGCCGCACACCCGTTCTGGGCGCATCCCAAGATCAGCATCACCCCGCATACCTCGGCCCGCACGTTGCGCGAAGAAAGCCTGGCGCAGATCGCCGGCAAGCTGCAAGCGCTGCTGCAAGGCCAGCCGGTGGCGGGCATGGTGGAACGCGAAAGAGGTTATTGAATGGCACTCCCCACCCAGGTCAAACTCGTCGATGTAGGCCCGCGCGACGGCCTGCAGAATGAAAAGCAGATGGTGCCCGCCGCCGTCAAGATCGAGCTGGTGCAGCGTCTGCAGTTGGCTGGCCTGAAGGAGATCGAGGTCACCAGCTTTGTCTCGCCCAAGTGGGTGCCCCAGATGGCCGACAACGCCGAGGTGATGGCCGGCATTGCGCGCCAGCCTGGCGTGCGCTATTCGGTGCTGGTGCCGAACCAGCAGGGCTTCGAGGCGGCGCAGAAGACGCAGCCGGACGAGATCGTGGTTTTCGCCGCGGCCAGCGAGGCCTTCAGCCAGCGCAACATCAATTGCAGCATCGCCGAGAGCATTGAACGCTTCCGCCCGGTAGTAGCGGCGGCGCGCGCGCAGAACATTTATGTGCGCGGCGCCATCTCTTGCGCTGTCGGCTGCCCCTACGAGGGCGAGATTGCGCCGGAGCGCGTCGCCATGGTGGCGCGGCTGATGCGCGAGATCGGCGTGCAGCATGTGGGCGTGGCCGACACCATAGGCGTAGGCACGCCGCTGAAGGTGCAGCGCGCGCTGGAGGCGGCTTTGCAGCATTACGGCATCGATGAAATTTCCGGCCACTTCCACGACACCTATGGCCAGGCGCTGGCGAACACGCTGGCCGCGCTGCAGCTCGGCGTCTGGCAGTTCGACGCTTCGGTGGCCGGCCTCGGTGGCTGCCCGTATGCCAAGGGCGCAACCGGCAATGTGGCGACCGAAGACGTGGTCTACCTGTTGCATGGCATGGGCATAGACACCGGCATCGACTTGGAGCTGCTGGTCGATGCGGGCCAGTTCATCAGCGACTATCTGGGTAGAAAATCCAACTCTCGCGCCGCCACGGCGCTCTGGACCAAGAGGTTGAACTGATGTGTGGAGCTGAATTGAAATCGCTGCCCGACGGCGTGCAGCGCGTAGTGGCTGCCTTGCAGGCCAGCGGCCACGCGCAGCTGCCGCGCATGCTGGAAGACGCGGCGCGCACCGCCCAGCAGGCGGCCGATGCGCTGGGCATCGTGGTCGGGCAGATTGCCAAGAGCATCATCTTTCGCCGGCTGTCGGACGACGCGGCGGTGTTGGTCGTGACCTCGGGCGACCGACGCGTCGACGAGCACAAGGTGGCGGCGCTGGTCGGCCCGGTGGGGCGGGCGGACGCGGCCTTCGTCAAGGCTCGCACCGGCTTCACCATTGGCGGCGTGGCGCCGGTGGCGCATGCGCATCCGCCGGTGACCTTGATAGACCGCGAGCTGTTCCGCTTTGCCGAGATATGGGCCGCGGCCGGCCACCCGCATGCGGTGTTCGCGCTGGCGCCGCAGGACCTGGAGCGACTCACCGGCGCGCCGGTGGCCGACGTGGTGCTGGCTGCGGCTTGAGTACTATGGATTTGATAGCTGCTGGCGCAGGTGCTGAGAGCGCTAGAGGCCTAAATAGTGCCGAAGTGGCGTCGCCCTGCATAGCGGTCTGCCAAATGGATGCAGCCGGTGTTTTCTGCACCGGCTGCTGGCGGACTCTGGACGAGATCGCGGCCTGGAGCCGCCTGGACGCGCCCGCGAAGCGGGCGGTCTGGCAGGCCATCGCCGAACGTGCTTTGGCTTAGTGGCCCGAAGCGCCCGAGGCGCCAAAGCCGGTTTCCGAACGCACCTGCTGGGTCTTGAACGCATCGCGTTCCTTGGCGGCTTGCGGGCTGCGGTCGAGTACCGAGAACAGCCAGATGCCGATAAAGCCGATGCTCATGGAGAACAGCGCGGGCGAGGTGTAGGGGAACCAGGCCGAGCCCTTGGGGTAGCCCAGGGTGGCTTCCCACACCGACGGTGACACGACGGTCAGGCCTACCGACGAGATCAGTCCCATGAAGCCGCCGATCACCGCGCCGCGGGTGGTGCAGTCCTTCCACAGTACCGACATGAACAGCACCGGGAAGTTGGCAGAGGCTGCAATCGCGAAGGCCAGCGACACCATGAAGGCGATGTTCTGCTTCTCGAACGCAATGCCCAGCAACACCGCGATGATGCCCAGTACCACCGTGGTGATACGCGAGACCTTGAGCTCGGAGGCGCTGTCGGCCTTGCCCTTCTTGAACACCGTGGCGTACAGGTCGTGCGACACCGCAGAGGCGCCCGACAGTGTCAGCCCCGCCACCACCGCCAGGATGGTGGCAAAGGCCACGGCCGAGATGAAGCCGAAGAAGATGTTGCCGCCCACGGCCTTGGCCACCAGCACGGCTGCCATATTGCTGGAGCCACCGCCGCCCTTGATCACGCCTTTGATGGTGTCGGCGAACTCGGGATTCGTCAGCACCAGGGTGATGGCGCCAAAGCCGATGATGAAGATCAGCAGGTAGAAGTAGCCGATCCAGGTGGTGGCCCAGAGCACGGATTTACGCGCTTCCTTGGCATTCGGCACGGTGAAGAAGCGCATCAGAATGTGGGGCAGGCCGGCGGTACCGAACATCAGCGCCATGCCAAAGGAGATGGCCGAGATCGGGTCCTTCACAAAGCCACCGGGGCCCATGATGGCCAGACCGATCTTGGCGGCTTCTTCTGGCAGCTTGCCGTCGTTGGCGGCGATCTGCGTCTTCACTTCCACGGCCTTGGCAAACAGCGCTTCGGGGCTGAAGCCGAACTGCGCGAGTACGGCGATGGCCATGAAGGTCACACCGGCCAGCAGCAGGCAGGCCTTGATGATCTGCACCCAGGTGGTGGCCGTCATGCCGCCGAACAGCACGTAAATCATCATCAGCGCACCCACGATCACCACCGCCAGCCAGTAGTCCAGGCCGAACAGCAGCTTGATCAGTGCACCCGCACCCACCATCTGGGCGATCAGGTAGAACGCCACCACCACCAGCGTACCCGAGGCCGCGAACATGCGGATCGGCGTCTGCTGGAAGCGGTAGGCCGCCACGTCGGCAAAGGTGAACTTGCCCAGGTTGCGCAGGCGCTCGGCCATCAGAAAGGTGATGACCGGCCAGCCGACCAGGAAGCCGATGGAGTAGATCAGGCCGTCATAGCCGGATGCCATTACGGCCGCAGAAATGCCCAGGAAGGAGGCCGCCGACATGTAGTCGCCCGCAATCGCCAAGCCATTCTGGAAGCCGGTGATGCCGCCACCGCCGGTGTAGAAGTCCGATGCGGATTTGGTTTTGGCCGCCGCCCATTTGGTAATGAACAAGGTGCCCACTACGAAGATACCGAACATGCTGATGGCGACCCAGTTGGTGGGTTGCTTGTCGACCTGGCCCAGGTCGGCGCCGGCTGCGCATACGGCGCCCGCGGCGGCCAGAAGCGCCCAGGCTGCCAGCGCTTTGAAGATGGTTTTCATTGGGCTGCATCCTTCAGGATTTCGGCGGTCAGGCGGTCGTATTCGCTGTTCGCCCGGCGCACATACAGGCCGGTGATCAGGATGGTGAAAACGATCACCCCCAAGCCGATAGGGATGCCGATGGTGGTGACGCCAGCGCCTATGGGCTGGGACAGAAAGGGTTTGTTGAAGGCGATCAGCGCGATGTAGCCGTAGTACACCAGCATCATCAGCGCGGTCAGCGTCCAGCCGAACGTGCCGCGCTTGCGCCGCAGTTCGTGGTACTTGGGATTGGCCTCTATTCTGGCCACGATCGGGTCGGTCATGGTTGTCTCCTTGGGTGTGTCAATCGCGCCGCCACCGGATTGGTGGGGTCTTGTTGCAGCAGCGCGAGTGTGGGTAGAGGCGCTGACCATGAACTGACGGATCAGCACCGATTCACGGCATACAGGGCAGATCCCGCCGCGTTTACCCATGGCACAAAAATGAGTCCGAGGGTTTGCACTAGGGTTGTAAGTGTTTGTACGTTTTTGTCAGGAAACGGTCAGCAAGGCTTCCAAGAATGCGCCTCAGGCCACCCTTGAGGAGGCCCTTAACTACATCAGGAGACAAGCACCATGGCTACAAGCACTATGGCGACACATGTGGGCGCGGCGCCCAGGCCCATGACGGGCGAGGAAAAGAAGGTCATCTTCGCGTCCTCCCTCGGCACGGTGTTCGAGTGGTATGACTTTTACCTTTACGGATCGTTGGCCGCCATCATCGCCAAGCAGTTCTTTGGCGGACTCGATCCCACATCGGCCTATATTTTTGCGCTGCTGGCGTTTGCCGCGGGCTTCTTGGTGCGGCCGTTTGGCGCCATCGTGTTCGGCCGTCTGGGCGACATGATCGGGCGCAAGTACACCTTTCTGGTGACCATTCTGATCATGGGTTTGTCGACCTTCGTGGTCGGCTTGCTGCCTACCTATGCCTCCATCGGCATTGCCGCTCCCATCATCCTGGTGGTCCTGCGCATGCTGCAAGGCCTGGCCCTGGGCGGCGAGTATGGCGGTGCCGCCACCTATGTGGCCGAACACGCGCCGCATGGCAAGCGTGGCGCCTATACGGCCTGGATCCAGACCACGGCAACGCTGGGCCTGTTCCTGTCGCTGATCGTGATTCTGGGCTGCCGCGAAGCCCTGGGCCCAGAGTTTGATGTCTGGGGTTGGCGCATTCCGTTCCTGGTGTCTATCGTGCTGCTGGGCGTATCGGTGTGGATCCGTTTGAGCATGAACGAGTCGCCAGCCTTCCAGAAGATGAAGGCCGAGGGCAAGACCTCCAAGGCGCCGCTGACCGAATCCTTCGGCCAATGGAAGAACCTGAAGGTGGTGATCCTGGCGCTGATCGGTTTGACCGCTGGCCAGGCTGTGGTCTGGTACACCGGCCAGTTCTATGCGCTGTTCTTCCTGACCACGATTGCCAAGGTGGACCCCACGACGGCCAATCTGTTCATCGCCGTGGCCCTGGTCATCGGCACGCCGTTCTTCATCGTTTTTGGTAGCCTGTCCGACAAGGTGGGCCGCAAGCCCATCATCATGGGTGGCTGCCTGATTGCCGCGCTGACCTACTTCTCGGTGTTCCCTGCCTTGCTGCAGTACGCCAACCCCGCCCTGGTGGCTGCGCAGAAGTCGGTGCCGGTGGTAATCACCGCCGACCCGGCCCAGTGCTCGTTCCAGGGCAGCCCGATTGCGCGTGACATCGACTTCACCAGCTCGTGCGACATTGCCAAGCGGACTTTGACGCAGAACTACATCCCCTACACCAACGTGAACGGTGCAGCGGGTAGCGTGGCCACCATCAAGCTGGGCGACAAGGAAATCCCCTCGGTGACCGGCATCCTGAACGAGAAGCGTGATGCGTTCTCGGCAGAGGGCAAGAAGTCCATCGACGAGTTCCGCAAGACCGTGGTCGACACCGCCAAGGCCGCGGGCCTGACCACCAAGGCCGACAACGCTGCGATGAACAAGCCCATGGTGCTGCTGATCCTGGTCTACCTGGTGATCCTGGTAACCATGGTCTACGGTCCCATCGCCGCCATGCTGGTCGAGATGTTCCCAACCCGCATCCGCTACACATCCATGTCTTTGCCGTACCACATCGGTAACGGCTGGTTCGGCGGCTTGCTGCCCACCACTGCGTTCGCCATGGTGGCGGCGACGGGCGACATCTTCTACGGCCTCTGGTACCCCGTGGTGGTGGCGGCTGCGACCTTTGTGATCGGCATGCTGTTCATCAAGGAAACCAAGGACGTGGATATCTACGCCAACGACTAAGCTGTGTGTCCTGGGTTGCGGCCCAGGCTCTCAAAGCCCTCCAGCCGGAGGGCTTTTTTGTTGGGGCCTAGTCGGCGATGCGCATCACCACACGCCCCTCTATGCCGCCTTGGCGCATGCGGTCGAGGATGGCGTTCACATTGTCCAGGCTGTCTTCGGTGTAGATGGTGCGCACCTTGCCTTCGCCGGCGAATTCCAGCGCCTCCTGCAGGTCTTTGCGGGTGCCGACAATCGAGCCGCGCACGGTTTTGGCGTTCAGCACCATGTCGAAGATCGGTAGCGCAAAGTCTCCGGGCGGCAGGCCCACCAGCGCCATGGTGCCGCGCTTATGTAGCATGCCCAGGCCCTGGGCAAAAGCCGAGCGGGATACGGCGGTGACCAGCACGCCGTGCGCGCCCTGCAGCGTGCGTTGCACCTCCTGCGCCGGGTCTTGCTTTATGGCGTTTATCACCATGTCGGCACCCAGCTGCTGGGCCAGCTGGAGTTTGGCGTCGTCGATATCGACGGCAATCACATGGAAACCCATGGCCTTGGCGTACTGCACGGCCAGGTGCCCAAGCCCGCCGACGCCGGAGATGGCGATCCAGTCGCCGGGCTTGCAATCCAGCATCTTCAGGCCCTTGTAGACCGTGACACCCGCGCAGAGCACGGGCGCTATCTCCGAAAACTCGCGGTTGGCCGGCAGATGGCCGATGTAGCCAGGGTCGGCCAGCACATATTCGGCATAGCCACCGTTGACGGTGTAGCCGGTCATCTGCTGCGCGTCGCACAGGGTTTCCCAGCCGGTGATGCAGTGTTCGCAATGGCCGCAGGCGGTGTGCAGCCAGGGCACGCCCACGCGGTCGCCCTCTTTGACCGTCTTCACCCCTGCACCAATCGCCGCCACAAAGCCCACGCCTTCGTGGCCGGGAATGAAGGGCAGGGCCGGCTTGACCGGCCAATCGCCCTCGGCTGCATGCAGGTCGGTATGGCAGACGCCCGAGGCCACCACCTTCACCAGCACCTGGCCTGCGGCGACCTCCGGGATGGGGACTTCCTCGATCTGCAAGGGTTGGCCAAAGGCGTGGACGACGGCAGCTTTCATTGTGCGCATGGCAGGCTCCTGAAAAAGCGGGTGGGGAGACGGCGGGACGGCGATTGCCGTACAGGCCCTGGGTATTCACTTTAGGCGGCCCATCCACCTCCGGCTTTGCGCTGGATCAAGCTTTTGCATGGGCTAAAGACCGAATAACCCCCGGGCGCGCAACGCCTGGCGTGCTCCCTACAATGGTCCGCCTTACCCCTCCGAGCACCGCACTTATGACCCAGGGAACCATCCGCATCCGCGGAGCGCGACAGCACAACCTCAAGAATCTGGACCTGGATATCCACACCGGCGAACTGACGGTGGTGACCGGCCCCAGCGGGTCCGGCAAGTCCAGCCTGGTGTTCGATACCTTGTTTGCCGAAGGCCAGCGCCGCTATGTCGAGACCTTCTCGGCTTATGCGCGCCAGTTCCTGGACCGCATGGACAAGCCGGCGGTGGACAAGGTGGAGGGCGTGCCCCCGGCGATTGCCATAGACCAGACCAACCCGGTACGCTCCAGCCGCTCCACGGTCGGCACGATGACCGAGCTGAACGACCATTTGAAGCTGCTGTTTGCCCGCGCCGGCAACCTGTTCGACCGCGTGACCGCGCTGCCGGTGCGGCACGACACGCCGGAAAGCATCTACGCCGAGCTGTGCGAGCGCGCCGCGGCGGCGCAAGACCCCAGGTTGGTACTCACTTTCCCGGTAGAGCTGCCCGGCAATACCTCGGCGGAAGAAGTGACCCAATGGCTTTCGGCCAGCGGCTTCACCCGCGTGCAGGCCGAGCGCGAAGTGGCGGTGGAGGCTCCTGCCACGCCCGCCAAACCCAGCAAGAAGGCCGTGGCCCCGGCCACCCGCAAGGTGCTGGACGTGGTGGCGGACCGCTTCCGCATTGCCGGTGCCGAAAAGGCCCGCGCGCTGGAAGCCATCGAAGTCGCCATCAAGCGCGGCGGCGGTCGGCTGAATGTGTACGTGCTGCCGGCAGAGGAAGGGGCTGAGCCACTGCTGTGGAAGTTCTCCACCGGCCTGCACTGCGCCGAGAGCGATGTGCGCTACACCGACCCGATTCCGTCGATGTTCTCCTTCAACTCGCCGGTGGGCGCCTGCGAGACCTGCAAGGGCTTTGGCCGCGTGATCGGCGTGGATTACGGCCTGGTCATTCCGAACGACAAGCTGACCCTGCGCTCCGGCGCCATCAAGCCCATGCAAACCCCGGCCTGGCAGGAATGCCAGGACGACCTGATGCGCCACGCCGAGGCTGCAGGCATCCCGCGCGACACACCGTATTACAAGCTCACGCCCGAGCACCAGCACTGGGTGATCAATGGATCGCCGAACTGGAACGGCAAGTGGAACCAGCACTGGTTTGGCGTGAAGCGCTTCTTCGAGTACCTGGAAACCAAGTCCTACAAGATGCACATCCGGGTGCTGCTGTCCAAATACCGCAGTTACACCACCTGCACGGCCTGCAATGGTGCCCGGCTGAAGACCGAGAGCCTGCTGTGGCGCCTGGGCAGCCAGGAGGATGCGAACGCGGTGCTCGACCCCGCCAAGCGCCATCTGCCGCAAGGCGTGGATTGGAGCCGCGCCCAGCTCGAATCCTTGCCAGGCCTGTGCCTGCACGACCTGATGCTGCTGCCGATAGACCGGCTGCGCCGCTTCTTCGACCTGCAGGCCGACCGCATACTCGGCACGCGTGCAGAGCAGGGCGGTGATGTGCAAGCACTGAAGCTGCTGCTGGACGAAATCACCACCCGCCTCAAATACCTGTGCGACGTCGGCATTGGCTACCTGACGCTGGACCGGCAAAGCCGCACCCTCAGCGGCGGCGAGGTGCAGCGCATCAACCTGACCACGGCGCTGGGCACCTCGCTGGTGAACACCTTGTTTGTGCTGGACGAGCCCAGTATCGGCCTGCACCCGCGCGACATGCACCGCATCATCGAGGCTATGCAGCGCCTGCGCGACGCCGGCAACACGCTGGTGGTGGTGGAGCATGACCCGGCCGTGATGCTGGCTGCCGACCGGATGATCGACATGGGCCCCGGCCCCGGCGCGCGCGGCGGGCAGATTGTGTTCGACGGCACCACCGACGACCTGCGCCACGCCGATACCCTGACCGGCGCCTACCTGGGTGGCCGCAAGACCATAGGTATGGGCTTCAAGAAACTGGTGACCGACAGCACGCCGCGCCTGGTGCTGGAAGGCGCGCGCGAGCACAACTTGCAAAACGTCTCGGTCGAGTTTCCGCTGCAGCGCCTGGTGTGCATCACCGGCGTCAGCGGCTCGGGCAAGTCCACGCTGATCCAGGACGTGCTGGCACCGGCGCTGATGCGCCACTTCGGCAAGGCCACGGAAACCCCCGGCCTGCACGACCGGCTGCTGGGTGCCGACTACCTCAGCGAGGTGGTGTTTGTCGACCAGTCGCCCATTGGCAAAACCGCGCGCTCGAACCCGGCCAGCTATGTAGGCGCCTGGGATGCGATCCGCGAGATTTTTGCCAATGCAGCGCTGTCGCGCCAGCGTGGCTATACCGCCAGCAAGTTCAGCTTCAACAGCGGCGACGGCCGCTGCCCGACCTGTGGCGGCTCGGGCTTTGAGCATGTGGAAATGCAGTTCCTCAGCGACGTCTATCTGCGCTGCCCGGACTGCGACGGCAAGCGCTACCGGCCCGAGATTCTGGAGGTGACGATAGAGCGCCGCGCCGTGGCCGACGCCCGGCTGCAGCAGTTGAACGTGGCCGACGTACTGGATCTGACGGTGGCCGAGGCTGCTATTATTTTTGAAGGTGACCGCGACGTCATACGTGCGCTGCAGCCGATTGTGGATGTAGGTCTGGAATACGTGAAGCTGGGCCAACCGGTGCCCACGCTGAGCGGCGGCGAAGCCCAACGGCTGAAGCTGGCTGGCTTTCTGGCCGAGGCGGCGAAGAGTAGCAGCGCCAGTCGCCAGTCGGTCGCCAAGAAGGGCACGCTGTTTCTGTTCGACGAGCCGACAACCGGCCTGCATTTCGACGATATCGCCAAGCTGATGCGCGCGCTGCGCAAGCTGCTGGATGCCGGTCATTCCATGGTGGTGATCGAGCACAACCTGGATGTCATCCGCGCCAGCGACTGGCTGATCGACATGGGCCCCGAGGGCGGCTACGGCGGTGGCCTGGTGGTCGTCCAGGGCATGCCCGAAGAGGTGCGTCTGCACGCTACATCCCATACCGGCGCCGCGCTGCGCGAATACGAATCGACGCTGGGCATCGGCGCCCAGGTGGTGAAAGAAAAGACGCCCGCCTGGTTGGCCCAGCAGGCTGCGCGGGTTGTGCCGCCGAACGCCATCCAGATCGTCAACGCCAAAGAACACAACCTGAAGTCGCTGAGCGTGGACATTCCGCGCGGGCAGTTCAATGTGGTGACCGGCGTTAGCGGCTCCGGCAAGTCGACGCTGGCCTTCGACATCCTGTTCAACGAAGGCCAGCGCCGCTATCTGGAGTCGCTGAACGCCTACGCCCGCAGCATCGTGCAGCCCGCGGGCCGGCCCGAGGTGGACGCGGTCTATGGCATTCCACCGACCGTGGCCATCGAGCAGCGCCTGAGCCGGGGCGGTCGCAAATCGACCGTGGGAACGACCACCGAGGTCTGGCACTTTCTGCGCCTGCTGTACGTGAAGCTGGGCACGCAGCACTGCGTGTTCGACGGCGCGGCGGTACAGCCACAAACCCCGGACAGCATCGCCGCCCAGCTGCTGAAAACCTTCCGCGGCCAGCACATCGGCCTGCTGGCGCCGCTGGTGATCAACCGCAAGGGCGTCTACACCGAGCTGGCCGACTGGGCCCGTCCCCGCAACTACACCCATCTGCGGGTCGACGGCGACTTCCTGCCGACCACCGGCTTCCCACGCATCGACCGCTTCAAGGAGCACACGGTAGAGCTGCCGGTGCTGAGCCTGGATGTCGGCCCGGGCAACGAAGCCCGGCTGCGCGAAGGCCTGGCCACCGCGCTGGAGCATGGCAAGGGCGTGGTCCATGTGCTGGTCGGTATCGACGGCCTGAAAGAAGCCATGGCCGACGGTCTGCCCACGGCCCACATCGGCAAGGTGATGGTGTTCTCCAGCAAGCGCGCCTGCCCGGTGTGCAGCACCAGCTACGCCGAGCTGGACCCGCGTTTGTTCAGCTACAACAGCAAGCACGGCTGGTGCCCCGATTGCGTGGGCACCGGCGTGAAGCTGACCAAGGATCAGCGCGCGGTGTTCGACGACTCGGTGCGCGCCGACGACACCGGTGGGCGCGAGCAGACTTTTGCCGAACCCGAGGTCGAAGATCTGCACGATGTGGCCTGTCCAACCTGCCAAGGCACGCGACTCAACGCCAACGCCCGCGCCGTGCGCTTTGCCAATGTGGGCATCACCGACTTAGCGCGCCTCAGCGTTACCGATATCCGCGTCTGGGTGCAAGCCCTGCAGGTGGCCGGCCAGATGAGCCAGCGTGAGGTCGACATCGCCCGTGACCTGGTGCCCGAGATCCAGAGCCGTTTGGAGTTTTTGGAGGAAGTCGGCCTGGGCTATCTGACCCTGGACCGCGGCGCGCCGACCCTGAGCGGTGGCGAGGCCCAGCGCATCCGCTTGGCGGCGCAGCTCGGCAGCAATCTGCAAGGCGTGTGCTACATCCTCGACGAGCCGACCATCGGCCTGCATGCCCGCGACAACCACATCCTGCTGAACGCGCTGCACAAGCTCAGCAGCAAGGGCAATACCCTGGTGGTGGTGGAGCACGACGAAGACACCATACGCCGCGCCGACCACATCATCGACATCGGCCCCAGCGCCGGCAAGCGCGGTGGCCGGTTGGTGGCGCAGGGCGCGGTGGCCGATATTTCGGACGCGACAGAGTCCGTCACCGGTCGCTACCTGCTGCACGCCATGCGGCATCCGCTGCAGGCACGGCGTGCTGTAGGCACGTTCGACCCGGCGGCGGTGGCCGTCCCGGTGGCCGATCTGCCCTATGTGGCGCCGACTGCCAAGAGCAAAGCTGCCGCCAAAAAGAAGGCCGCGGATGCGCCCGAAGCGGTAGCTGTAGCCGAGCCGCTGCAGTGGCTGACCGTCAGTGGCGCCACCATGCACAACCTGCAGAACGTCAGCGTGCAGATTCCGCTCAAGCGCCTGGTGGCCGTCACCGGCGTCAGCGGCTCGGGCAAGTCGACCCTGGCGCGCGACGTGCTGCTGGCCAACGTGCAGACCGCCGTGGTACAGCGCAGTACCAAGGCCGGGCGCGACAGCTGGGCTGCAGGCCAGCGTCCGGCCTGGCTGGGCTGTGCCGACGTGGCCGGCTTTGCCGCCATCGACCGGGTGCTGGAAGTAGACCAGACGCCGATCGGCAAAACCCCGCGCAGCTGCCCGGCCACCTACATCGGTTTCTGGGACACCATCCGCAAGCTGTTCGCCGACACGCTGGAAGCCCGTGCCCGTGGTTACGGCCCGGCGCGTTTCTCGTTCAACACGGGAGAAGGCCGCTGCCCGAGCTGCGAAGGCCAGGGCCTGCGCACCATCGCCATGAGCTTCATGCCCGACGTGAAGGTGAAGTGCGAAACCTGCCATGGCGCGCGCTTCAACCCCGAGACCCTGACCGTCACCTGGCGCGGCAAGAGCATTGGCGACGTGCTGCAGATGGAGGTCGACGAAGCGGTGGATTTCTTCGCCGTGATGCCGGTTATCGCCTACCCGTTGCAGCTGCTGAAGGACGTGGGCCTGGGCTACCTGACCATAGGCCAGCCGTCGCCGACGCTGAGCGGCGGCGAGGCCCAGCGCATCAAGCTGGTCACCGAGCTCAGCAAGGTGCGCGACGACATCACCCGGCGCGGTCAGAAGGCGCCGCACACCCTGTATGTGCTGGACGAACCCACCGTGGGCCTGCACATGGCCGACGTGGAAAAACTGATCCGCGTGCTGCACCGCCTGGTCGACGGCGGCCACAGCGTGGTGGTCATCGAGCACGACTTGGACGTGATCGCCGAGTCCGACTGGATCATCGACCTGGGGCCGGACGGCGGCAATGCGGGTGGCCGTATCGTCGCTGCGGCACCACCGGAGGCCGTAGTGGCGCTGGGCACGGCGACGGGCGTGGCGCTGAAGCCGGTGCTGGCACGTTAGTCAATTGCTATGTAAAACGTAGCTGCCAGCGCATGTTTAGTATGCGCTGCATACTCTTTTCACTCATCAGTCCGGTCTTGAAATGACATATCGAATAACAGAGTTGGAAGTTCCCCCAGAATCGCCTTTTGTGAATGATGGCTTGGGGCGGAGACCTCTCGTCGAGTTTTTGGCCAGCCTGATCGGCAAGCTGCAAGGGCCTTTTGTTCTTGCGTTGGACTCCCCTTGGGGAACCGGTAAGACCACGCTCGTCAAGATGCTGAAGGCCACTCTGGAGCAACAGGGGTTCCAGTGCATTTACTTCAACGCGTGGCAGGTTGACTATGTGACAGATCCACTTGTTGCCCTGGTGTCCTCCGTTGACCGTCTTTCCCTGGGCACGGCAGAAGCCGAATCTGCTTTCAGATCGCACTTGAAAACGGTCAAAAAAATCACTTCTGCAGTTGCTAAGCGTGGTGCTATTGCTGCAGCAAAGGCCGTCACTTTGGGAGCACTAGATCTGGAGAAGGATATCGAAGCGGTGGCGGCGGAAGTGGTAGGGGGATTGGCGGGTGACGCAGTAGATGCGTTCCAGAAAGAGACAGAGGCGCTGGCTAAGTTTCGAGAGGAGCTTGAATCGGCAGTGTTTCAATTGAAAAAGGCTGGAAAGAAGGAAACGTTGGTTTTCTTCTTGGATGAACTTGATCGTTGCCGTCCTACATTTGCTATAGAAATGTTGGAGCGTATCAAGCACCTTTTTGATGTGCAAAACATTGTGTTTGTATTGTCTGTTGATAAGTCTCAGCTTGAAGCGAGCACGGCGGCTGTTTACGGTGAAAAAATCAATGCCCAAGAATACTTAAGGCGTTTCATTGATATCGAGTATGCACTTCCTGTGATTAAGGGGAAAGCATTTACAGAGTTGCTTCTCAAAAAATTTGATCTTGATGGTGCTTTTGAAAAGCGATCTCATCCTGAGTTGAGGCACGACAGGGAACAGTTTGTTGATTTCTTTTCTGCGGTCGCAGATGTAGCCGGGCTTTCGTTAAGGACTAGAGAGCGCTGTATCACTCGGCTTCAGGTGGTTATTGAGCAAACACCTCACAATAACTATTTGTTTGCACCTTTGATTGCTTTGCTTATTGTGCTTCGGGTTATTAATAAGGATCTTTTTTCTTCGTTGCAGAAGGGGATTGCGTCAGCAATGGATGTGATGGAATATCTGAAAGGTTTGCCGGGTGGTGGGGGTTTTGTTGCATCTCACGAAGGTGTAGTTTTGGAGATTGGGCTAATACTTTCGGATGGAAATGGCGAAAGAAAAGATGAGGCACTTTCTGAGTTGAATAATCAAGCGCAGTCGGAAAAATTAGATCAGATTATTGGTAGAGCTTCAGAGCTGCAGGGGATGATTCGGTATTTTCGTGGTCCTGGTCAGAGGGGGCCTAGTCTTAGTACTTTGCTGAATAAAATTGAGTTGGCTTCTGGTTTTGAAAATTAACTCTTATTTGTTGTTGTGAAGTTGATAATCAGCGCAGAGTTTGAGGTGCATGGTCGAGCCGAGCTAAGCAACTTCCGATGCCTTGGGCGAATTGCTTGCAAGTACCTTGTGGTAGACGCCGTTCATGTTTCGGGTTCTAAACAGCGCAATTGGATGAAAGGCGCATGACCCCCACCGTCATCCTCCTGGTGCTCTGCGCCGCGCTCTGCCATGCGAGCTGGAACGCCATGCTGAAAAGCACTGCCAGTACCGACCGCAAGGCGGTGCTGACGCTGATGATGGTGGGTGCCGGCCTGGGCGGGCTGCCGCTGGCCGTATTGCGGCCGTTCCCGCTGCCGGCCAGTTGGGTCTATGTGGCGCTGGGCGTGGCGCTGCATGTGGGCTACAACGTGTTTCTGGTGCGGGCCTACAAGGTCGGTGACTTCGGCCAGTCCTACCCGATCGCGCGCGGTTCCTCGCCCATGCTGGTGTCCATCGGCGCGGCGCTGTTTGTGGGCGAGAACATGGGGCTGTGGGTCTGGCTGGGCGTGGTGTTGATTTCGGTGGGCATCTTCAGCCTGGCGGAGTTGCGCCGGGGCATGCCGCTGGCCGGTCCGCTGACGGCGGTGACCACCGGCGCCTTCATTGCTGCCTACACCGTGGTCGATGGGCTGGGGGCGCGGGCGGCGGGTGATGCGCTGGCCTATGCGGGCTGGCTGTTTGTGCTGGACAGCCTAGCGATGCTGCTGTTGTACTGGTACCAGCACCGTGCCTGGCCGCGCAACTTGGGGGCGCGCGCCATTTGGACCGGTCTGGGCGGCGGGGTGATGTCGCTGGCGTCCTACGGCATCGTCATCTGGGCCGTGGCCCGTGCGCCCATGGGTACGGTGTCGGCGCTGCGCGAAACCTCGGTGCTGTTTGCCGCGCTGATCGGCGCGCTGTTCCTGGGCGAGCCGCTGACCTTGCGGCGTGGCCTGGCCTGCGTGCTGATCGCCGCCGGGGCGATGGTACTGGGCTTCTACCACTGAGATCGTTTTGCTATCTAAAATATAGCTTCTAGCGCAGTTACTACCTGCGCTAGCAGCCTGTTGTCTATAAATTTTTACGCGGCCACCGGCAACTGGCTAGACGCCTTGATCTCGCGCAGCGCCAGGCTGGAATGGATCAGGCTGATGCCGGGGATGGTACGTAGCACGTTCTCGATAAAGTCGCTGTAGGCGTCCAAATCCTGTGCGACGACCTGCAGCAGGTAGTCGGTCTGGCCCGTGACCTTATGGCATGACAGCACCTGAGGATGCAGCTGCACCACGTCTTCGAAGCGTTTCACTGAGCTATCGGTGGCTACGCCGAAGCTCAGTTGAACAAAGGCCAATACGTCCAAGCCCAGTTTGCGCCGATCCAGGTTGGCCTGGTAGCCTTTGATGAAACCTTCTTCTTCCAGTCGTTTCAGGCGACGCCAGCAGGGGGTGACGCTGAGCGAAACTTGCTCCGCCAGCTGCGGGTGGGACAGGGTGCCGTCTTGCTGCAGCAGCCGAAGGAGAGTTCTATCCGTATCGTCTAAGGCGGATAATTGGTTTTTCTTTCCCATTTTTATAGATATTTAAGTCTATTCAATTCGAATTATGCGCCAGAGCGCAAGGATAAAGCACAGTCCATCCAGCCTGCTGGCGAGATACTTTGGGCTTCACTACGAAGGAGCTTTGGATGATTTCAAAATTTGGTGCAAACACCGCGCTGTTGCTGATCGATGTGCAAAAAGGCGTGAACGACTTGCTGCATTGGGGCGGTCCCACGGGGCGACGCAATAACCCGGATGCCGAGGTGCAGATGCAGACCCTGCTGAGCGCCTGGCGCGCACGTCGGCTGCCGGTTATCTTTACCCAGCACGATTCGCGGCAGACGGTGTCGCCGTTGAAGATCAGCCTGCCGGGTGGCGCTTTTCTGCCGGGGTTGGAGCCGCTGGCGGGAGAGTTGGTGGTTTGGAAGGATGTGAACAGCGCCTTCATCGGCACGGTTCTGGAGCTGGAATTGCGCCGGCGGGGCATCACGCGGCTGGTGGTGGTCGGATTCTTCACCAACTTCTGCGTGGAGACCACGGTGCGCATGGCGGGCAATATGGGCTACGACACCTATCTTGTGCCCGACGGCTGTTCCACCTCCAACCGCATCGGACCAGACGGGGTCGACCACGATCCCGAGCGGGTTCACGACCTAGCGGTGGCCAGCATGCACGGCGAGTTCTGCACCGCGCTGACGCCCCAGCAGGTACTGGCGTTGCTGGAAGGCGATTTGGCCACGGCGCAGCGCATGCAGCGAAACGAGTAAAGAGTCCATCCATTCCCAACCGAGGCTCCCCATGATCACTGTCTACAACCACCAGCACGCCCTGCACCAAGGGCAGTTTGAAATGTTCCGCGGCCAGCTTGTTCCTTGCTTCGAGGTGCCGGCGCGGGCCGACTATGTGCTGCAGGAACTGCAGGCCCGCAGCTTTGGCGAGATCCAGGCGCCGCAGGACTGCGGCCTGGCGCCCATACAGCGCATCCACAGCGGCCGCTACCTGGACTTTCTGGCCAGCGCTTGGAGCGAATGGGTGGCGCTGGACCCAGAAAATGCAGCGCGCGATGCCTTGCCTTCGGTGTGGCCGGTGCGCAGCTTTCGGTCCGATGTGCTGCCGGCCAATTTCTCGGCGCGCATGGGACTGTTCTCTTACGACGCCGGCACACCGCTCACGTCTGGCACCTGGGCCGCGGCCTATGCGGGCGCCTGCTGTGCGGTGACGGCGGCGCAGCTGGTCAGCGCGGGGCAGCGCTCGGCGTTTGCGCTGACCCGGCCGCCGGGCCACCATGCCGGGGCTGATTTCTTTGGCGGCTACTGCTTTCTGAACAATGCCGCGATTGCCGCGCAGACTTTGCGCGATGCGGGGGCTGAGCGGGTGGCGGTGCTGGACATCGACTACCACCATGGCAACGGCACGCAATCGATTTTTTACGAGCGCAGCGACGTGTTTTTCGCCAGCGTGCATGGCGACCCGCACACCGAATACCCGTTCTACCTGGGCTATGCCGACGAGACCGGGGCCGGTGCGGGGCTCGGCCACAACCTGAACCTGCCGCTGCCGCGCGGTACCGACTTTGCGCGCTGGCGGGATGCGCTCGCACTGGCCCTGCAGCGCATCGCCCAGAGCGGCGCGCAGGCGCTGGTGGTGTCGCTGGGGCTGGACACCTTCGAGGGCGATCCGATCTCGGGCTTCACCCTGCGCAGCGAAGACTATCTGCGCGTTGGTGAAGACCTGGCCGCCGCCGGCTTGCCCACGGTGTTTGTGTTCGAGGGCGGCTATGCGGTGGAAGAGGTGGGCGTCAACGCTGTGAATGTGCTGGCCGGCTTTGCCCAGCACAGCGCCTGATGTGCGACTGCGCTTGCTCCTGATTGCATAGCGGCTGGCGCAGGTGCTATCTGCGCTGCAGCCTCATTTTTTATATAAGCCGGCGCGGGGCCTGCCTGGCGCCCGCGCGCAGCGCAGAGTACGAAAATTCAGATACTTTAAGGTGGGTGATAAGGGTTTTTACTAGAGTTCCTCTGCAAGAAAGTACAACAACTAGCTTTTTCGGTATCGCTGTTTGCAAGAGCTGTCTCTACGATTGCGGCACCGACCAAGTGCATTGAATGCGCTAGCGGAATACGTCAAAAACCATCAGGAGACACTCCATGAAACTGAAAATCTGCGCCGCTGTTGTCACCGCGATGCTCGGATCTGCAAGCGCATTTGCTGCGACCGAATTGGTCATCGCCACCGTGAACAACGGCCACATGATCACCATGCAAAAGCTGACCAAGCACTTCGAGTCCGCCAACCCCGACATTAAGGTCAAGTGGGTCACGCTGGAAGAAGGCGTGCTGCGCCAACGCGTCACCACCGACATCGCCACCAAGGGCGGCCAGTTCGACGTGATGACCATCGGCCTGTACGAAGCACCGATCTGGTCCAAAAAGGGCTGGCTCGCGCCCATCACCACCGATGCCGCCTATGACGTGGACGACATGCTGCCGGCCATCCGCAACGGCCTGACCCTGGACGGCAAGCTGTACGCAGCGCCGTTCTACGGCGAAAGCTCGATGACCATGTACCGCGCCGACCTGGTGAAGGCCGCTGGCCTGACCATGCCTGCCAACCCCACCTGGACCGAGATGGCCAACATCGTGTCCAAGATCCACGATCCTGCCAAGGGCGTGTACGGCCTGTGCCTGCGCGGCAAGCCGGGCTGGGGCGACAACATGGCCTTCCTGTCCACCATGGTCAACACCTACGGCGGCCAGTGGTTCGACATGTCCTGGAAGCCGCAAATCGACAGCAAGCCCTGGCATGACGCGATCAACCAGTACGTGGACCTGATGAAGAAGTACGGCCCTCCCGGCGCTTCGGCCAACAGCTTCAACGAAAACCTGGCCTTGATGAACGAAGGCAAGTGCGGCGTGTGGATCGATGCGACGATTGCCGCGTCCTTCGTCAGCGATCCCAAGCAGTCGAAGGTGGCAGACAAGATGGCCTTCACCCAGGCGCCTGTGGCCGTGACCCCCAAGGGTTCGAACTGGCTGTGGTCGTGGAACCTGGCCGTGCCAGCGTCTTCCAAGAAGCCGGCCGAAGCACAGAAGTTCATCGCCTGGGCGACCTCCAAGGAGTACGTGAACCTGGTCGCAAAGGAAGAGGGCTGGAATGCCGTGCCTACCGGCACCCGCAAATCCACCTATGCGAACCCCGAGTTCCAGAAAGTGGCTAAGTTCGCCACCGAAGAGCTGAAGGCCATCAACAGCGCCAACCCCAACGACAGCACCTTGCCCAAGTCGCCGTATGTGGGTGTGCAGTACGCTGCGATTCCTGAGTTCCAGGCCATCGGTATTGCCGTAGGCCAGCAAATGAGCGCTGCGCTGTCGGGCAAGGTCACGGTGGATGCGGCTCTGAAGACTTCGCAAACCGCTGCGGAACGCGAAATGACCAAGGGCGGCTACTTCAAGAAGTAAGTCGGCCAGGCCACCGGGCGTGATGCCCGGTGGTTGCCATTTGCCGGCTTGCGCTGTGTACGCCTGGCGGGGCTGCAGCAGGACCTGGTCCGCTGCAGCGCCGTTCCGCTGGACCGCGGGCAACCGAAAAATGGGCTCCCCCATCCGCCTCCACGCCAGGGCCGATGCTGCGGGCCCGCTACCGAAAGCTACACCATGAGCCGATTTCTCCCCCGTGCCTTGATGGCACCCTCGATCGTCACCTTGTTTCTGTGGATGATCGTTCCGCTGGTGATGACGCTGTATTTCTCCGTCATCCATTACAACCTGATGCAGCCTGGCGAGACCGGCTTCGTCGGACTGGAAAACTTCCATTACTTCATCACCGACCCCGACTTCTGGCCGTCGGTGATGCACACCTTGCAGCTCCTGGGCTCGGTGGTCGTGATCACCGTGGTGCTGGGCGTGGGCCTGGCGCTGCTGGTCAACGAGCCGTTTCCCGGCCAGGGCATCGTGCGCGTGCTGCTGATCTCGCCGTTCTTCGTGATGCCCACGGTGAATGCGCTGCTGTGGAAGCACATGATGATGAACCCGATCTACGGGGTGCTCGCCCATGTGTGGCAGTTCTTCGGCCTCACGCCGATCGACTGGATGACCGACTTTCCACTGCTGTCGGTAATCATCATGCTGTCCTGGCAATGGCTGCCGTTTGCTTGCCTGATCTTCATTACCTCGCTGCAGTCGCTGGACCGTGAGCAGATGGATGCCGCCGGCATGGACGGCGCCACCAAATTTGACAAGTTCTATTACCTGGTGCTGCCCCACATGGGCCGCTCTATCGCCGTGGTGGTGATGATCGAAATGATCTTCCTGCTCAGCGTGTTTGCCGAAATCTTCACCACCACCGGTGGTGGCCCGGGCAACGACAGCACCAACCTGGCCTTTCTGATCTTCAAGCAGGCGCTGATGAATTTTGACGTGGGCGTGGCCTCGGCCGGCGCCTTGTTCGCGGTGATCCTGGCCAACATCGCCTCGGTGTTCCTGGTCCGGCTGGTTGGCAAGAACCTGGACTGAACCGGAGCAATACCATGATGAAAAAAACACCTTTCCCTATCGTCCGCACGGTGTGCGCCTGGGGCGTTGCGCTGTTCCTGTTCTTCCCGCTGTTCTGGCTGACCATTACCGCGTTCAAGACCGAGGGCCAGGCGATTGCCGCCGAGCTGTTCTTCTCGCCCACGCTGGCCAGCTTTGCCGAAGTACAGGTGCGCAGCGACTACCTGCTGTTTGCCAAGAACTCGCTGATCACCAGCCTGTTGTCCACCGTTCTGGGCATCTTGATCGCGGTGCCGGCGGCCTATTCGATGGCCTTCTTCCCGACCAAGAGGACCCGCGACATCCTGCTGTGGATGCTGTCCACCAAGATGATGCCGGCCGTGGGCGCACTGGTGCCGGTGTATGTGATGGCGCAGACCGTGGGCATGCTGGATTCGCTGATCGCCTTGATCATCGTGTTCACCTTGTCGAACCTGCCGATCATGGTCTGGATGCTGTTCAGCGCCTTCAAGGAAGTGCCCAAGGACATCCTGGAAGCCGTGCGCCTGGACGGCGCCTCGGTGTGGGAAGAGTTTCGCTGGGTGATCCTGCCGCTGACCATGGGCGGTATCGCGTCCACCGGCCTGCTGTGCCTGGTGCTGTCGTGGAACGAGGCCTTCTGGGCCTTGAACCTGACCTCGGCCAACGCTGGCACGCTGGCTTCGCTGATCGCCTCGTACTCCAGCCCCGAAGGCCTGTTCTGGGCCAAGCTGTCGGCGGCCTCGCTGATGGCCATCGCGCCCATCATCGTTTTTGGCTGGTTTAGCCAGAAGCAACTCGTCCAGGGTCTCACCTTTGGCGCCGTGAAGTAACTGTTTCACCGTCCGGGGCTTCTGCCCCGGACTGCACCCCCATTCAAGGATTCCATCATGTCATTTCTACAACTCCGCGGTGTTGAAAAATTCTTTGGCGAGCACCGCGCCATCAAGGGCGTCAACCTCGACATCCAGAAGAACGAGTTCATCGTTTTTGTCGGCCCCTCGGGCTGCGGCAAGTCGACCCTGCTGCGCATGATTGCCGGCCTGGAAAGCATAGACGGCGGTTCGCTGCACGTCGATGGCAAGGACATCACCCACCTGCCGTCCAGCCAGCGCGAGCTGGCCATGGTGTTCCAGAGCTACGCCCTGTACCCGCACATGACGGTGTTCGACAACATGTCGTTCGCCCTCAAGCTGGCCAAGGTGCCGGTGGACGAGATCAAGCAAAAGGTAGAGCGCGCCGCCGAAACGCTGAACCTCACGCCCTACCTGAAGCGCACGCCCAAAGAGCTGTCGGGCGGCCAGCGCCAGCGCGTCGCCATCGGCCGCGCCATCGTGCGGGCGCCAAAGATCTTCTTGTTCGACGAACCGCTGTCGAACCTGGACGCCGCACTGCGTGGCCAGACCCGTGTGGAGATCCACAAGCTGCACCGCGCATTGGGCGTGACCACCATCTACGTGACCCACGACCAGGTCGAGGCCATGACCCTGGCCGACCGCGTGGTGGTGCTGCGCGATGGCGCGATCGAGCAGGTGGGCGCACCGCTGGAGCTGTACGACAAGCCGGCCAACCAGTTCGTCGCCCAGTTCATTGGCATGCCGTCGATGAACATCGTCAAGGCGGCCCAGTTGTCGCAGTTCGGCACCCTGGCCGGCCAGGCGGCGGGCCGGGTGCCGGCCGATGGCCTGATCGGCGTGCGCCCCGAAGGCGTGCGTGTGCTGCCGGTGGGCAATGCCGGCGTACCGGGCAAGGTCGAGCTGATCGAGGCCCTGGGGGCAGACACCCTGATCCACGTGGACGTGATGGGCACTTCGATGATTTCGCGCCAGGCCGAGCGCACCCATTTGCGCATCGGCGACCCGGTGGCATTGGAGTTTGACCTCGACACCCTGCATTGCTTCGACCATGCGGGCCGCACGGTTTCATTGGCTTAACTCTTCTGCGGATTCCCTAACATGGCTACTACTTCCAACCACCTTGTGATGTTGCATCTGGGCATGGGTTCGTTCCACCGCGCGCACCAGGCCTGGTACATGCACCGCCTGCGGCTGCAACAGGCCGCGGGCGGCGACCAGTGGTCGCTGGCCGGCGGCAATACCCGCCCCGACATGCCCGAGACCATGGCAGCCTTGGCGGCCCAAGGCGGCGCCTATACGCTGGAGACCGTGACCCCGGCGGATGAGCGCCACTACGAGCGCATCGAATCGATCCGCCGCATCATCCCTTACGAGCCCAGCCTGGCCGGCTTGATCGCAGTGGGCGCCGATGCGAATACCCGCATCATCTCGTTCACCGTCACCGAGGCTGGCTACTACCTGGACGCGCAGGACCAGCTGGACCTCAGCGTGGCCGATCTGGCCGCCGACCTGGAGCGCGCCAAGCAGGGCCAGCCCGGCAGCACCATCTATGCCGCGCTGACCGCCATCCTGCGGACCCGCATGGCCGGAGGTGGTGGCAAGCTCACGCTCCTCAATTGCGACAACCTGCGCCACAACGGCGACCGGGTGCGCAAGGGCTTGCTGTCCTTCATCCAACTGGCCGGCGACACGGCCTTGCACGCCTGGGTGCAGGCCCATACCACCTGCCCGAACGCCATGGTCGACCGCATCACGCCCCGCCCCGCGCCCGAGCTGCGCGCCCGCGTGCTGGCGGCCACCGGCTGGGACGACGCAGCGCCCATCATGGGCGAATCTTTCATCCAGTGGGTGATTGAAGACAATTTCTGCAATGGCCGGCCCGACTGGGAAAAGGTGGGTGTGCAGATGGTCGAGTCGGTGGCACCTTTCGAAGAAGCCAAGATCCGCCTGCTCAACGCTACCCACAGCTGCATTGCCTGGGCCGGCACCCTGGTCGGCTACCAGTACATCCACGAAGGCACGCTGGACCCGCGCATCCGCAAGATGGCGTTCGACTACGTCACCAATGACGTGATGCCCTGCCTGGACACGCCCGAACACCCGTGCCCGCTGGACCTGGCCGCCTACCGCGACGTGGTGCTGGACCGCTTTGGCAATGCCGCGATCCTGGACACCAACCAGCGCGTGGCCGCCGATGGCTTCTCCAAGATTCCGGGCTTCATCGCCCCGACGGTGCGCGAATGCCTGGCACGCGGCACCAGCATCGATTCGGTGGCTGTGCTGCCGGCCTTGTTCCTGGCCTTCTTGCAGCGTTGGCACCGGGGCGAGCTGGCCTATGTGTACCAGGACCAGGCCATGGACCCGGCGGTCGCCCACGCCATCTGCGATGCGGCCGATCCGGTGCTGGCGCTGGCCGGCAATGTCAGCTTCTGGGCCGAGCTGGCCGGCGATCCGCGCCTGGTCGCCGCGCTGCAGAAAGCCACCATCCAAGTTAACCAATTCACCAAGGACGAAAAATGAGCACCCCCCAACGCCTGGCTGGACAACATGCTTTGCTGACCGGCACCGCCGGCGGCATTGGCCTGGCCGCGACCACCGCTTTCTTGCGCGAAGGCGCGCATTGCACCGCCGTTGATCTGGCGGCCACGCCATCCGCCGAGCTGCAAGCCTTGCTGGCGCAGTATCCCAGCCATTTTCAATACCTGAGTGCCGACGTGTCGCGCCAGGACAGCATCGCTGCCATGGTGGCCGCCGCCCGGGAGAAGTTTGGCACTATCACGACGCTGCTGAACAACGCCGCCGTGTTCAGCCTGGGCGACATTCTGGAGATCACCGAGAAGCAATATGAGGTGATCTTCAACGTCAACGTCAAAGGCATGTTCTTCGTGATGCAGGCCGTGCTCAAGCAGATGGTGGCCGATGGTTGCAAGGGCAGTGTCACCAACCTGGCATCGCAAGCTGGGCGCCGCGGCGAGGCCCTGGTGGCCCACTACTGCGCCAGCAAGGCCGCCGTCATCAGCTACACCCAGTCAGCTGCGCTGGCCATGGCGCCGCACGGCATCCGCGTCAACGGCATCTCGCCGGGCGTGATCGATACGCCCATGTGGAAGGACGTGGACGCGCAGTTCGCCAAGGCCGAAGGCCTGCAGATCGGCGAGAAGAAAAAGGCCGTGGGCCTGGCCGTGCCGCTGGGCTACATGGGCGCACCCGAAGACGTGGCCCGGGCCGCGGTTTTCCTTGCCAGCCCCGAGGCTTCTTACATTACCGCCCAGACGCTCAACGTGGACGGTGGTAATGTGATGAGCTAAGTACAAAGGAGATAAGCATGGTCAGCCTGCGCCAACGCGCCCGCGAACCGGAGCTGGAGCATGACATGGGGCGCGACCCAACCCTGGGTTACGAGCCGCATGAAAGCCACAGCAGCCTGCGCTATCTGGAGCACGGTATTCCCACGCCGCTGGTGCGCTGGCACCAGCACGAGGAATGCGAGCTGCACCTGATCGTGCAAACCCGGGGCAAGCTGTTCGTGGGCGACTACATCGGGCATTTCGAGCCCGGTAACCTGGTGCTGACAGGGCCGCGCCTGCCGCACAACTGGATTTCCGGCGACAACCCCGACGAGGTGGTCCACCTGCGCGACATGGTGCTGCAGTTCTCGGAAGCCCCGCTGCGCCAGGTCGGCAGCGAGGTGGGCGAACTGCAAGCCGTGCTACCCCTGCTGGAACGGGCCCGCCACGGCATCGAATTCTTCGACATGAGCGAGATGGCACGCGATGCGCTGGTTCGCATCAAGCACAGCCATGGCCTGGCCCGGTTTGGCGAGTTTCTGATGCTGCTCGACAAGCTGGCGCAATGCACCGACTACCGCTTGCTGTCCACCGTGCAGATGCAGAGCTATGACGACGACGCCTCGCTGGCGCAGGTCAGCGGCATCGTCAGCTTCCTGACCGACCACAGCGCCGAGCAGTTCACCATGGCCGAGGTATCGGCGCGCTTCAACATGACCGAAAGCCAGTTCTCGCGCTATTTCCGGCGTGCCACTGGCAACACCTTTACCGACTTCATGAACCGCCTGCGCATCAACCGCGCCTGCCAGCTGCTGATGGAAACCGACCGCTACATCAACAATGTCTGCTACGACGTGGGCTTCAACAACGTGGCCAATTTCAACCGGCGCTTCATGCAGATTAAAGGCATGACGCCCAAGGACTTCCGCCGCCAGGCCGAAGCACGCTTTGGCAGTAAAAACCCCTAGTGCTATATAAAACATAGCTGCTTGCGCAGGAGGAATATGCGGTAGAGTTAGTTTGTCTTTAAAACTAATGCACTTGTGCCCAGCCTTACGCACTCCCTGCACTCCCCGCACTCTCTATACAAAAGGCCATGCCATGTACCTTGGACTCGATTTAGGCACCTCTGAACTCAAAGCCCTGCTGCTCGCGGACGACCACCGCGTGGTGGCGGTGGCGCATGCACAGCTCACCGTGCAGCAACCCCAGCCGCTGTGGTCCGAGCAAGACCCTTACAGCTGGTGGCGGGCGCTGGAGTCGGTCATGGACCAACTGGCCAACGGCCACCGCGCCGCCTTGTCGGCGGTGCGCGCCATCGGTTTGTCGGGCCAGATGCATGGCGCGGTGTTGCTGGATGCGCAAGACAAGGTGCTGCGTCCGGCGATTCTGTGGAACGACGGCCGCAGCGGCGCCGCCTGCGTGGCCTTGACCGAGGCCGTGCCCGAGGTTGCCCAGATCACCGGCAACCTGGCCATGCCGGGCTTTACCGCGCCCAAGCTGTGGTGGCTGCGCGAGCACGAGCCCGACATCTTCAACCGCACCGCCCGCGTGCTGTTGCCCAAGGACTATCTGCGCCTGCTGCTGACCGGCGAGGCGGTGACCGACTGCTCCGACGCCTCCGGCACCCTGTGGCTGGACGTGGGCGCACGCCGCTGGTCGGCACCGCTGCTGGCGGCGTGCGGCCTGGACGAGTCGCACATGCCGCGCGTGGTCGAGGGCAGCGCCGTCTCGGCCGGCCTGTCGGCCGCCATCGCCGCCCGCTGGGGCCTGCGCGCTGGTCTGCCGGTAGCCGGTGGCGGTGGCGACAACGCGGCCAGCGCCGTCGGCATGGGCGTGGTGGCGCCGGGCCAGGGCTTTGTGTCGCTGGGTACCTCGGGCGTGGTGTTCTTGGCTACCGACAGCTTCCGCCCGAACCCGGCCCAGGCCGTGCATGCCTTCTGCCACGCGCTGCCGCAGCGCTGGCACCAAATGTCGGTGATGCTGTCGGCCGCCAGCGCCGTGAGCTGGGCCACCAAGCTGCTCAAGTTCGAGAATGAGGCCGCACTGCTGGCCGCCGCCGCCCAGCTGTCGCCCAGCGCCCGGGCCCAGGCGCCGCTGTTTTTGCCCTATCTGTCGGGCGAGCGTTCGCCGCACAACAACCCGAACGCGCAAGGCGTGCTGTTCGGCCTGACCCACAGCCACGACGCGGCGGCCATGGCTTACGCCGTGGTCGAGGGCGTGAATTTCGGCCTGTGCGACGGCTGGCGCACCCTGGCCACCGACCAGCCCATCGGTGCGCTGTCGGTGGTGGGCGGCGGCGCCCGCAGCGCCTGGTGGTCGCAAGAGCTGGCCAACACCCTGGGCGTGCCCCTGGTGACGCAAGAGGGCGGTGCCACCGGCGGCGCATTGGGCGCGGCACGGCTGGCCTGGCTGGCCGATGGCGGCGCGGAGGCCGAGGTCTGCCTGAGCCCGCCCGTGGCCCAGCGTTTCGAGCCGGCCACACCCGTGGCCATCGAGCAAGCGCGCTACCAACGGTTCCGCGCGCTGTACCAAACCCTGCGCAATAGCTTTTCCGTCTAAGAGGATTTCAAGCCTTTTAGGCCTGTAGCGTAGGTAATACCTGCGCGAGCTGCTATCTTTATTGCTATTGCGGGTGCATCGGCGCGCAGCTTGCGCGCTTGTCATCAAAACATGTAGCTTGATCGGCTACCTTCCCGGCCAACCGCTGTTGGTTGTGAAGAGCAATGCATGAAAAATTTCAAGATATCCACCCGTCTGCTGATACTTGTGGGTGTTTTATCGGCCCTGTTGGTGGCCGTGGGTTCCATCGGCCTGCTGGGTATCGCCCAGGCCAATGCCGTCGTCGAGTCGATGTACAAGCAAAGAATGCAGTCCATCGCCTCCGTGGGGGCTTACCAGTTCCTCAGCATGCGGGCGCGGCAAGTCATTTCCGACACCTTGATCGACCCCTCGCCCCTGGTCGTGGCCAAGAACATCAAGGACATCGATGCCATCACCGCGGCATCGCAAAAGGCCTGGGACGGCTTGCTGGCCGTTCCCCTGTCGGCCGAGGGCGCGAGCCGCGTCCAGGCACTCGAAGCCAAGCGGCAGAAATTCCAGCAAGAGGGTTTGAAGCCCGTCATGGCCGCCCTGCGCGATGACGACTTCCTGCCCGCCCAGGTGCTGGTGCTGGGCAAGTTCAGCGCCCTGTTCAACCCCATCAGCGACGACATCCAGGCCTTGATTCAGCTGATGGAGGGTGAAGCGCGCAGCGACTTCGAAGCGGCTGTGCTGCGCTACCAGGCGATCCGAAATGCCTGCTTGGCGGCTATCGGTTTTGGTGTGCTGTTTGCGCTGCTGTTTGGCCTGGCGCTGGTGCGCGGCATCACCCGTCCGCTGCTGCACGCAGGCGCGGTCGCCAACGCCGTGGCGCGCGGCGATCTGAGCCAGCAGATCGACACCCGCGGCCAGGACGAAGTCGCTGTGATGATGCAGGCACTGGCTGCCATGCAGGCCAGCCTGTCCCGGGTGGTGGTCAGCGTGCGCCAGGGCTCGGAGAACGTCTCCAGCGCCAGCTCTGAAATGTCGCAGGGCAACTACGACCTCAGCGAGCGCACCGAACGCCAGGCCAGCACCCTGCAGCAAACCGCTGCGTCCATGGAGCAGCTGGGCGCTACGGTACGGCAAAACGCCGACCATGCGGCCCAGGCCAACCAGCTGGCGATTCAGGCCAGCAGCGTGGCCGCACAAGGCGGTGCCGTGGTGGCCGAAGCCGTGGCCACCATGCAAGGCATCAACCACAGCACCAAGCAGATCTCCGAGATCATCGGCGTGATTGACAGCATCGCCTTCCAGACCAATATCCTGGCCCTGAATGCCGCCGTAGAGGCGGCCCGCGCGGGCGAACAAGGGCGCGGTTTTGCGGTGGTGGCCAGTGAAGTCCGCAGCCTGGCCGGGCGCAGTGCCGAAGCCGCCAAACAGATCAAACAGCTGATCCAGGCCAGCGTGGCGCGCATGGAGCAAGGCAGCCTGCTGGTCGGCAAAGCCGGCACCACCATGACCGAAGTGGTGCGCTCCATCCGCAGCGTGACCGACATCGTGGGCGAGATCAGCGCCGCCAGCAGCGAGCAAAGCACGGGGGTGTCCCAGGTCGGCCAGGCCGTCACCCAGATCGACCAGGCAACCCAGCAAAACGCCGCTTTGGTAGAGCAAATGGCCGCCGCCGCCAGCAGCATGAAAACCCAGGCGCAAGACCTGGTGGCGGCGGTGGCGGTGTTCTCCTTGCCTACGCGAGTGGCGCTAGCCTAGGCCGAGAACGCGAGATCGGCGCGCTAGTTCACGCCGGTTGTGCGGCCCAATGGGCGAACATGTCGGCATACGCCGACTCCACTGCGCGCGCAAAACCCGGTTCGTCCATCAAGACGCTGGTTTGCATTTGCTGGCGCAATGTGGCGCGCAACTGCGCCAACGCCGGCAGGTCGGACGCCAGGGCGACGACTTTCTCCACGTAGTCGACCTCTGTTTGGGCAATCCATTCGGAGTGGCCCAGGCCGTGCAGTATGGCGCTGCCCATCCGGCCAACGCTAGGGCGGCCTTCCAGCGTCACATAGGGCAGCCCCATGTAAAGGGTTTCAAACAGGGTCGTGCCGGAGTTGTGTGGAAAACAGTCCAGGCCGATATCGATGCCGCGCAGCACGTCCCAGGGAGGGCTATGGAAGCCGATCTGTAAACGCTCTGCAGCAATGCCCTGGGCCGTGAATGTGGCAAGGGTCTCTTCTTGCATCTTCGGGTCTTCAAAAGATCGGCTGTCGATGACCAGGCGCGCCGTAGGCAGGCGCTGCAGTATCTGCGTCCATA
Organism: Rhodoferax sp. OV413; assembly: GCF_900104385.1. GTDB lineage: Bacteria > Pseudomonadota > Gammaproteobacteria > Burkholderiales > Burkholderiaceae_C > Rhodoferax_B. The sequence continues at coordinate 824,205 of NZ_FNJA01000002.1, forward strand.
CGCGAATCGTTCGGTGGTTGATGCGAATCGCCCGCGTGAGTGTGCCTAGGGTGATGTAGCCGCGCTCCAACGCCGGCAGGGCATTCACCTCGCCCATGGCGGCACTGGCACGGTAGGCTACATAGCAACCGGGTAACCGCCAGGGCGCTTCGGAGAAAAGCGGCTCGGAGCCGGCGGGAGCGCTTGTGGCATCGGTAAGGTAGTAGTCCACGGCCTGCAAACCCGTGGTGTAGCCATAACCCATCCAGCTCACGGACACGGGGGCGGGTTTGCGGGCAAACACGGCCAGGCGGTTGCCAACCGTGTGTCCGGCGGCATCGACAAGAATGTCGATGCCATCGGCGCGGATGCGTTCGGCCAGCGCAGCATCGGACATCCCTTGTGTTGGCACCCAATGATCGACGTACTGCTTGTAGCGTTGCGTGACCGCATCCTCTTTGGCCAGTTCGGCATAGGCATATAGCTCTACCACTTGGCGGTTGTGTTGTGACAGCAGGGGTTCGAGGAAGAAGCTTGCCGCGTGGTTTTTGAAGTCCGGGGAAACGTAGCCGACTTTCAGTCTTCGATCCGTGCGGCGCACATTGCTGTGCGCTGCCCAAGTGGGCTTCAGTGGTGCGCCCACGCTACGCTCGTATGCGCGGTAGCTTTCGAATATTTCTTCCGCGCCCAGGTCTGGGTGGTAGTTCAGCGCGAAGAGCAGATTCGAGTAAGCGCTGTGCAATGACGAGGGCGGGCTTTTGGGGTCTGTTGTTGCGTGGCGAAGGTGATGGATGGCATCTTCCAGCTTTCCCTGCAGCAACAAGATGCCACCCAGGTTGCTGTGGAATACCGCAGATGTGGCGTCGATGGCGACAGCCGCGCGCAACGCATTTGCCGCATCGTGCAACTCGCCCTGTGAGGCAAGCGCGTTGCCCAGGTTGTTCAGTGCATCGGCATTGCGGGGCGCCAGCTCCAGGGCCTTACGGCTATGCTGGGCTGCAAGGCTGTAGTTTTCTGTCTGTAGATGGATGTAGCCGAGTATGCGGTGGGCATCTACCGAGTTTGGTGCGATAGCCAACGCCTCCTGGCAGCTGCGGAGGGCCTGGGCATGCTGGCCGAGTTGTAGCAAGACGGTTGCCCGGCCGGTGAGGTGCGCGGCATCGCGAGGGTTGAGCCGCAAGGCATGCTCATACTGCTCCCATGCCTGCTGCCAATTGTGCTGGGCTTGAAAGACTGCGGCCAAGTTGCCGTGGGCCTCAATTAACTGCGGATTCAGGCGCAGAGCCGCTGCGTATTGCACCGCTGCCTCGGTCCATTCCTGGGCCTGGGTATGCAGGTTGCCCCGAAGGAAGTGGAATACGGCGTTGTTCGGGAAGCGCTGCATGCCGCCAGCAAGGGTGCTGACTGCCTTGTCCCACGCTCCGGTCTTGGACAGGGCCTGGCATAGCTCTGCGTACAAGGGTTCAAATGTGGGCTGCAGTGCGAGTGCCGCCTCCCAGTGGCGGATGGCCTGCTCTGGTTGTTCCAGGCTTGCACAGACCTGGCCTGACAGGTACGCGGCGTCAAAATTTTCGGGTTGCAACTGTAGCGCCTGTGCCAGAGACGCTTGGGCCGCGACCAGGTCTCCGGACTGCTGCAGTGCATACCCCAGGCTGGTGTGGGCATCGGCCGAATGGGGGTCTAGCGCCGCTGCTTGCCGGTAGCAGGCCAGAGCCGCCGCCAGGTTGCCCTGGTCCAAAAAACGGTTACCCCGGCGCCGCTGGTCGGCACTGGTTTCTGGGGGGGCTACAGCTGGTGCTGGAAGTGGGGCTGCTGGGACAGGGCTGGAGCCAGCCGAAAAAAGTTTCTTGAGCCAGGAATTCATGGAGGCCAACGGTTGGATCTTGGAAATCTTAGAGACGCTTGACCAGCCACTCGGTCAGCTCTTCCACATACGTGCTTTCATAGCCCGCATCTTTCAGCGTCCATTTGAAGTTGTTGGCCAGCTTGGCGCGGGTGTAGAGGTTCAGCGTGTGGCTGACCTGGAACTGGCGCGTGCGCAGTGCGATCTGGTCCAGAGCCCGCTGGGTTTTGATGGCAAATTTCTTGTCAGTGCGAGGCGTGCCCAGGGGGATTTTCTCTATGAAAATCTGCGCCAACTCGGCCCCAAACCGGTTGGCTTCTTTCGCGTTAAACCAAGAAAATAGCATGTGAATCCCAGCATGGTCGACAGTGCCCGGGATTGTAGGGCGCCGATGGCCGGCATCCGTCGGCCTAGCCCAGGGTTTCAGGCTTTTAAGGCCTGTAGCGCAATCTCTCTCAGCGTGAGTAGCTATTTTTTATATAGCATTTGGCAACCTAGGCCTCCTTGCGCAGAGGCTGGGTGTTGTCGGCGACCAGCCGGGGGCGCGCCGGCTCGGTGCTGGGGCGGCGGCTGGTATTTGCGCTGCTGGAGCCGCTGGCCGACAGGCGGAACACCCGCACGCTTTCCGACACCGCTTCAGACTGGCCGTGCAGCGCATTGGCGGCGGCGGCAATTTGTTCGACCATGGCGGCGTTTTGCTGGGTGATGCTGTCCATCTGCGTGATGGCGTTGTTGACCTGGGCAATGCCGTCCAGTTGCTCGCGCGAGGCGGCGCTGATTTCCGTCACCAGCGCGGTGACCTGGCTGACCGCTTTCAGTGCATCGGTCATGGTGATCTGGGCGGCATCGGCCAGGCGGCTGCCGGTTTCCACGGTGGAGGTGGATTCGGCGATCAGGCTCTTGACCTCGCGGGCGGCCGCGGCGGTGCGCTGAGACAGTGCGCGGACTTCGCTGGCCACCACCGCAAAGCCACGCCCCTGGTCCCCCGCGCGCGCGGCTTCCACCGCGGCGTTAAGTGCCAGGATATTGGTCTGGAAGGCGATGCTGTCGATCACCTGGATGATTTCGCCAATCCGGTTCGAGGATTCGGTGATCTGGCGCATGGTGCGGGTCACGTCCAGCACCGCATCGCCGCCGCGCCGGGTCACGGTATCGGCCTGGGAGGCGAGCTGGGCCGCCTGGGCGGCAGATTCGGCGCTTTGCCGCACGGTGCCGGTGATCTGCTCCATGGACGCTGCCGTTTGCTGCAGGCTGCTGGCCTGGTCCTCGGTGCGGTTCGACAGGTCGTCGTTGCCGGCGGCGATTTCCTGGGTGGCCACGCTCATGTTGTCGACGCCAGTGCGCGCGTCGCGCACGATGGACTGCAGGTTCACGTTGAGCTGGTTCAAGGCCCCGGACAGTTCGCCCATGGCATCGTTGCCGCTGCCCTTCAGGGTCTGGGTCAGGTCCCCGGCGGCCATGCGGTTGGAGAAGCTGACCAGGTTGTGCAGCGGCGTAATGGACAGGCCGCTCAATACAAAGCCGCCGGCCAGCGCGCAAACCACCGCCGTGGCCAATGCCGCCAGCCAGATGCCGGCCCCCAGGCTGGACACCGCCAGGGCGCCCACGCCGAAGCCAACCAAGCCCAGTATCCCCGCCGTCATGGCCAGCTTGCCCGCCAATCCCAGCGACAAGGCTGTTTTCAGCCGGCCCACCGGGGTGTCGACGCGCAACTGGCCACGGTACAGGCGCAGCACGCGCTGGCCCTGGGCTTTTTCAGCGCGCATCCTGGCGTACAGCGTGGTGGCTGCGTCGATGTCGGCGCGCAGCGGCTCGGTGCGCACGGACATGAAGCCGATGGGCTGTGTGCCCTCCATCAGCGGGGTGACATTGGCCCGCACCCAGTAGTAGCTGCCGTCCTTGCGCCGGTTCTTGACCATAGCCGACCAGGGCCGGCCGCCCTTGATGGTTTCCCACATGTCGCGGAAAGCCTCTTCGGGCATGTCGGGGTGGCGGATCAGGTTGTGCGGCTGGCCTATCAGCTCCTCGCGGGTGAAGCCGCTGACTTCAATGAAGACAGGGTTGCAGTAATTGATGTTGCCGTGCAGGTCGGTGGTGGAGACCAGTGTTTGGCCGGGTGGAAAGCTGTATTCCTGGTTCAGGATGGGCAGGTTGTTGCGCATGCGTGCTCGCTCCAGTGCTGTGTTTGTGGGACAAATACATTTCCAGACTTCGGCAGCCTTGGTACTGCCTGTAAATCAATGTATCTGTAAACAAACATCCGCTGTTGCAATTCCAGTCGGCTCTAGGGTGGCGCATCATCCATTTTGAGTACGCCGCCGCCCGCTGTCCTGGCGCTGGGTCAACCCGCCAGCTTGAACACGCTGACCTGCTGCGACAGCCGCTCGGCCTGGCTCCGCATCGATTCGGCGGCCGAGGCCGCTTCTTCCACCAGGGCGGCGTTTTGCTGCGTCACTCCGTCCATGGCGGTGATGGCGCCGTTGATCTGGTCTATGCCCTGCGACTGGTCCTGGCTGGCCGCGGCGATTTCGCCAATGATGTCGGTCACCCGCTTCACGCTTTGCACCACCTCGGTCATGGTGGTGCCGGCGTCGTTGACCAGGCGGGTGCTGTGCTCTACGTTTTCCACCGACTCGTGGATCAGGGTCTTGATCTCCTTGGCGGCGGCGGCCGAGCGTTGGGCCAGGCTGCGCACCTCGCTGGCCACCACGGCAAAGCCGCGGCCCTGCTCGCCGGCGCGCGCGGCTTCCACCGCCGCGTTCAGGGCCAGGATATTGGTCTGGAAAGCGATGCCGTCGATCACCCCGATGATGTCGACGATCTTGTTCGACGAGGCATTCACCGTGGCCATGGTGCCGACCACCTGGGCCACCACCGCGCCGCCCTTGATGGCCACGGTGGACGCGGTGGCCGCCAGCTGGCTGGCGTGGCGCGCGTTCTCGGCGTTCTGCTTGACGGTGCTGGTCAGGTGCTCCATCGAGGCCGCGGTTTTCTCCAGCGAACTGGCCTGCTGCTCGGTGCGCACCGACAGATCGTTATTGCCCGCGGCGATCTCGCCCGAGGCGGCGGCAATCGAATCGGTGCCGACCCGCACCTCGCCGACGATGTGGGCAATGCTGTCGCGCATGCCCTGGATGGCGTGCAGCAGGCTGCTGTTGTCGCCGGCCTTCAACGCAATCGGCACCGACAGGTCGCCACGGGCCATGTGCTCGGTGATGCTGGCCGCATAGCCGGGCTCGCCGCCCAGCTGGCCGATCAGGCTGCGCGCGATCAGCGTGCCCAGGCCCAGTTGCAAGACCAGCAGCACCAGTGTCGCCAGCCCAAAGGTGATGACCCGGCCGCGGATCGCCGAGTCCACCGTGTCCACATACACTCCCGAGCCAATCACCCAGCCCCAGGGCGCGAAGCCTTTGACGTAGGAGACCTTTTGCACCGGGTTTTCGCTGCCGGGCTTGGGCCACAGGTAGTTCACATAGCCGCTGCCCTCGGCCTTGACGGTGTTGACGAACTCGACGAACAGGCGCTTGCCTGTGGGGTCTTTGTTCTCGCTGAGGTTCTTGCCGTCCAGCTCGGGCTTGATGGGGTGCATCACCATCACCGGCTGCATGTCGTTGATCCAGAAGTATTCGCTGCCGCTGTAGCGCATCACCTTCAGCGCGGCCATGGCCAGCTTCTGCGCCTCGGCGTCGGTGGATTTGCCCTGGGCCACCAGGCCGTGGTAGTTGACCACCAGGCTGTGCGCCACCTCGACGGCCTGGCGCACGCTGTTCTGGCGCTCCTCCATGATCAGGCGCCGTTCGGACACCAGGAACACTGCCGTCAGCAGGATCAGGCCCAGCAGTGCGCTGAAATTCAGCACAGCCAGGCGTTTGGCAATACTCAGAGCGCGGAAACCAGTAGGGGCCATGGGGCAGCTTTCAGAGTAAGCAAAATAAAACAAACGCGTTACAAAGCGTAGCAGTTTTGCGCGGCGCTGGGAGCGGTGAAAACGCGCGGTCGCGCGGCAGAACAGGTAACAGTCATTACTGCATTTGCTATTGAATGCATAGCTGGTTGCGCAATATCCGCCTGCGCTAAATTTGGTTTTTACGTAAAAATACCTGGCCTAAAATGGGCCACATGTCCGATGCCGCCACCGCCGCCCGCCTGCGCTGTACCCGCTGCCTGCGGGCGCAGAGCAGTTGCATTTGCCAGTGGATCAGGCCCACCGTGCACCAGGTCGAGGTGCTGATCCTGCAGCACCCGCTGGAGGTGTACAACGCCAAAGGCAGCGCCCGGCTGCTGCACTTGAGCCTGCCGCACAGCCGTTTGCTGGTCGGCGAGATATTTGCCGAAGCCGATGTGCGGGCCGGCTCCAGCCGCCTGGTTCTGCTCTACCCCGATACCCCGCAGGACGCGGCCGTGGGCCTGCCAGCCGCACCCGCGCTGCCGCCGGACTGGCTGCAAGACCCGGTCCAGCTGTGCCTGGTGGTGCTTGACGGTACCTGGCGCAAAAGCCGCAAGCTGCTGTTCCAGAACCCGCTGCTGCAGCAGCTGCCGCGCCTGGCGCTGCGTGGCATGCCGCCGTCGCAGTACCGCATCCGCAAGGCGCACAAGCCCGACCAGCTGTCCACGTTGGAGGCTAGCTGCGCCGCGCTGGCCCAATTGGAAGGAGGGGAGGGTGAAGCCGCGCGCTACCAGCCCTTGCTGGACGCGTTTGACGGCTTCGTGGACCAGCAGCTGGCCTACCGTTCGGGCTAGATGCTTCTATTTTGATAGCTGCTCGCGCAGGTACTACCTGCGCCAGAGCCCGATTTTCTTTAAATGCTCAACGGGTCCACGTCAATCGCCCAGCGCACCAGGCCCTTGGCCTCGGGCTGGCTGCGGGTGGCGCGCAGCACCGCCTGCCAGGCCAGCAGAAAGCGCTGCAGCGCTTGGCGCGACGGGCTTTCCACCAGCATCTGGGCGCGCTCTATGTTCGCCACCCGCTGCACGCCCATGGGCACGGCGGGGTAGAGCGTGACGCGCTCAACGTCCGGCACATCGCAGGCGGCGGCACTGGCCAGGCTCAGGAACGCCTGGGCGGCTTCCTGGGTGCGGGCCTCGGCGCGCACCAGCGCCTGGTAGCTGAACGGCGGCATGCCGGCGATGCGGCGCTCGTCCAGCTGGCTGGCGGCAAAGTCCGGGTAGTCGTGTTTTTTGAGCGCGGCAAACAGCGGGTGCTGGGGGTGCATGGTTTGTATCCACATCTCGCTGGCCGCGCTGTGGGCGGCATCGCGGCCGGCCCGGCCGCCGGCCTGCATCAGCAGCGCAAACAGCCGCTCGGGCGCGCGGAAGTCGCTGGAGAACAGCGCGCCGTCGGGGTTGATGGCGGCCACCAGGGTGATGCGCCGGAAGTCGTGGCCCTTGGCAATCATCTGCGTGCCGACCAGCACATCGACGGCGCCGGTGTGGACTTCAGCCAGCTGGGCTTCAAGCGCGCCCTTGGCTTTGGTGCTGTCGGCGTCGATGCGAGCCACTACGACCGGGCCACCATCGGGGCGGCGCAGGTCGGCCAGCAGCTCGGCCAGGTGTTCCTCCAGCCGCTCGGTGCCGCGGCCTACCGGTGAGATGTCGGGGTTGCCGCAGCTCGGGCAGGCGCGCGGCACCGGCTCGGCGTAGCCGCAGTGGTGGCAGCGCAGGCTGCGGTCGATCTTGTGGAAGACGCGGTAGGCGCTGCAGTGCGGGCACTCGCTCTTCCATTCGCAGCTGCTGCAGGCCAGCACCGGGGCGTAGCCGCGCCGGTTCAAGAACACCATGCTCTGCTCGCCGCGCGCCACGCGCTGCTGGATCGCGGCCAGCAGCTGCGGCGAGAACACGGTTTTCTTCTGCTGCAGATTCATGTCGACCAGCCGCACCTTGGGCAGGCTGCCCGCGCCTATGCGGCTGGGCATGGCCAGGCGAACATAGCGGCCGCCCTCGGCCGCCGGGCGGCTCAGGTGCCAGCTCTCCAGCGCCGGCGTGGCCGAGCCCAGCAACACGCGGCAAGGCTCATCGTCGGGATTGAGCCGCGTCTCCAACTGGCTGCGGTACACCGCCAGGTCGCGGGCCGAGTAGCGTGCGCCTTCCTGCTGCTTGTAGCTGGGGTCGTGCTCCTCGTCGACGACGATCAGCTTCAGCCCGGGCATGGAGGCAAACACCGCCATCCGCGTGCCCAGCACGATGCGCGCCGTGCCGCTGTGCGCGGCCAGCCAGCTTTTCAGGCGCTGCGGCGGTGTCATGCCGCTGTGCATCGACACCACTGAGGCCGCGCCGTAGCGCGGCTCGAAGCGTTCGCGGAAGCGGGCTTCGAGCTGCGGCGTGAGGTTGATCTCGGGCACCATCACCAGCGCCTGGGCGCTGGGGTCGCGGGACAACAGGCTTTGCACCAGCTGCAGATAGACCTCGGTCTTGCCGCTGCCGGTGGAACCGAACAACAAGAATGGCCCTTTTTGGGCATCAAATTCGGCAATGACGCTGGTCTGCTCTGCGCTGAGTGCTACGGAATGTGTAGTGTCGACAGCGTTCGTATCGATGGCGCCATTCACCTCTTTCGGCCGCTTGAGGCGCCGCGTCAGCTGCGCCGCGCCGAGTTCGCGCAGCTGCGGCGGCAGGGCGGCCAGCGCCACCTCGCCCACCGCGCGCTGGTAGTACTGGGCGGCAAACTGCACCAGGCCGCGCCAGACGGCGTTCAACGGGGCCAGGCCGTCGAGTGCATCGCTGATGGCGCGGATCTCAAAATTGCTGTCTTCCGGTGTGCCGTCCCACACCACGCCCAGGGTTTCGCGCTTGCCCAAGGGCACGCGCACCAGGCTGCCGGGCGGCAGCGGCGTGGCGTGGCCATAGGTCAGCGGCCCGGCAATTGCGCTGTGGGCAGGGGTCTGGACGACGACGGAGAGCCGGTGGAGCATTTGTGTGAGTTATTTCACGTGAACTTGCGGAAACGGGTCTAAGTGCTTGATTTACAAATGATTTACCAAGTATCCCAAGAAGCTGTGGATAACTTTGTTGATATCTCTCTGTGGCAGGCCGCCAAGCCCAGTAAATCAAGGCTTTGGACAAAATGCCTGAAAAAAAAGCATTTTCAGATGACTATATAAATCAAGGGCTTACGATCGCTATGGGTTTTGTAGCGGAGTAGAGGCCCCAGGCGTTGCCGGGTCAAAGCCCACCACAAATTGTGTGCATAAGTGGTGCGTGGCAAAACTATTTTTCGGGCCTATAGCTCCGTTTTATGCCCGAATTTGGCGCGAAGCCCGGTGCACGGCCTCGACCAGCGCCGCTACGTGCTCCGGCGGCGTGTGCTGGCTGATGCCATGCCCCAAATTGAAGATATGGGTGGGGCCCTGGCCTGCACCCTGGTGGGGCACGCCAAAGCTGTTCACCACGCGCTCGACCTCGGCCGCGATCTGGGCCGGCGGGGCGAACAGCACGTTCGGGTCGATATTGCCTTGCAAGGCCTTGCTGCCACCGACCAGGGCGCGGGCCTTGGCCAGGTTCACCGTCCAGTCCAGGCCCAGCACCTCGCAGTCCAGGCCGGCCATTTCGTCCAGCCAGAGCCCGCCGCCTTTGGTGAACACCAGGCGTGGGATGCGTTGGCCGTTGTGCTCGGTCTTCAGCTGCTTGAGCACCTGCTGGGTATAGGCCAGGCTGAACTGCTGGAACGCGCCATCGGCCAGCACGCCGCCCCAGCTGTCAAAAATCATCACCGCCTGGGCGCCGGCCTCGATCTGGGCGTTCAGGTAGGCGGCCACCGCGTCGGCGTTCACCTGCAGCATGCGGTGCATCAGGTCGGGGCGGCTGTACAGCATGCTCTTGACCAGGCGGTAGTCGTCGGAGCCCTTGCCTTCGACCATGTAGCAGGCCAGGGTCCAGGGGCTGCCGGAGAAGCCGATCAGCGGCACCCGGCCGTTCAGGGCCTTGCGGATCGAGGTGACGGCGTCGAACACATAGCGCAGCTTGTCCATATCGGGCACTTGCAGCGCGGCCACGGCGGCCTCGTCGCGCACCGCATGGGCGAAGCGCGGGCCTTCGCCCTGGGCAAAGCTCAGGCCCAGGCCCATGGCGTCGGGCACGGTGAGGATGTCGCTGAACAGGATGGCCGCGTCCAGCGGGTAGCGCTCCAGCGGCTGCAAGGTGACTTCGGTGGCGTAGTCGGTGTTGGTGGCCAGGCCCATGAAGCTGCCAGCCTTGGCGCGGGTGGCCAGGTATTCGGGCAGGTAGCGGCCGGCCTGGCGCATCAGCCAGACGGGGGTGTGGTCGGTGGACTGGCGCAGGCAGGCGCGCAGAAAGCTGTCGTTTTGGAGCGGAGCGAAGGACATGGGGGAGGGCAGAGGCGGTGGAAGCGTGGAGCTTAGCGCACCGGCAGGAACTGTAAGAAGGAGCCGCCCAGCAGGTTTTGTACATAGCTGATGGCGGCCCGGCGGTATTTTTCGGTGACCACGGCGGACAACAGGTCCAGGCGGCCGACGATTTTGCCAAACTCGCGTTCGAAGCTGAGGTTGCGTTCGCGTTCGTTGACCTCGTCGGCCAGCAGCAGCGGCTGGCCGGCAGCGGTGCGGCGGCTGGACAGCAGCCAGACGGCGATCTCGACATTCCGCGCGGCGTTGTAGATGTGCTGGGCGTCCAGGCTGTCGATCAGGTAGAACGTGGTCTTGTCGCCATGGGCAGCGACCAGCATGTCGGCATTGGCCAGGATGAAGGCGGCCACACGGTCGCCCTTGAAGTCCGGGCTAAGCGCCAGCGACAAGGCCTGGATGTCGCGCTGGCCTTGCAGCGCCGGCCAGGGCTGGCGCCGGTCCATAGCGGTACGTACCTGGGCCAGGGCGTCTTCGCGGCTGCTGGCGCTGGTCTTGCGCCATTCGGCGGGGTTGCGCTTGTACAGCTTGTCGGCCAGGCGCAACAGGCTTTCCAGGTTGTCGCGCATGCCCAGGGTGGCCATGCGGTTCACGTCCGACTGGGCCAGCTCGGCGGGGGCTGCGGGGCTGCTGCGGGCCTCGCCATGCGGTGCCGGCGTGGGGCTGAGCATGCCGCAGGCACACAGCCCCAGCGGCAGCAGCGCCGCAGTCCAGCGCGCCGTGGGGGCGGGCTGGGGGCTCAAATCACGCCGCGGGCGGACAGCACCGCGTGTTCGGTACGGATGCATTTGTTTTGTACCACCCGCAGCCCGGCCGCCTGGGCCCGTTGGGCTGCGCCGGCGTGGGCGATGCCCAGCTGCATCCACACGGCCTTGGCGCCGATGGCGATGGCTTCTTCGACCAGGGGCGGGATGTCCTTGCTCTTGCGGAAGCAGTTCACCACCTCGATGCGATGGTGCTCGGCCGCGGCGGTGAGGCTAGGGTAGGCGGTTTCGCCCAGGATCACGGTAGCGTTGGGGTTGATCGGGATGATGCGGTAGCCGCGCGCCTGCAGGGTGCGCGCCACGTCGTGACTGGGCCGCATCGGGTCCGGCGACAGGCCGACCACCGCAATCGTGCGGGCGTGGGTCAGTATCTGGCGGATGGCGTCGGCTTCACTCATGGCTCTTTAGTTTACGCAAGCTTGTATGACAGCGTTTGACGGATGTCATGCGAAGTGGTCGAAGCTGGCAAATTGCTGCAGCACCGGTGCCCCGGCGGCGTCCACCAGGCGCACGGCGGGCGCACTGCTGGCGGCCTCGATCTGGCCGATGCGCGTGACCCGGGTCTGTGCCTGGGCGGCGGCAGCCTGCACCGCCTGGCGGGCCGATGGCGGGGCGGTGAATACCAGCTCGTAGTCGTCGCCGCCAGCCAGCACGCAGGCCAGGATTTTTTTTACGTCAAACAGGCCTTCAGCGCAAAGATTATCTGCGTTAGTAGCTATTAATTGCATAGCAATCGAGGTGTCCACCACCGCGGCTACGCCGGAGGCCTGCAGGATGTGGCCGAGGTCGCCGAGCAGCCCGTCGCTGACATCGGCCGCCGCCGTGGCCACGCCGCGCAGCGCCAGGCCTAGGGCTACGCGCGGTGTCGGGGTTTCCAGCCGGGCCCGGGCCTGGGCAAATACGGCTTCGGGCAGCGACAGCGTGCCGCGAAAAACCTCCAGCGCCAGTCGGGCATCGCCCAGGGTGCCGCTGACATACAGGTCGTCGCCAGCTTGGGCGCTCGAACGCAGCAGCGCCTGGCCGGGTGGCACCTCGCCAAACACGGTGATGCAGATGTTCAGCGGGCCCTGGGTGGTGTCGCCGCCGACCAGCTCGCAGCCGTGCGCGTCGGCCAGGGCCAGCAGGCCTTGCGAGAACGGCTCCAGCCAGCCGGCGTCGGCGCGCGGCAGGGCCAGCGCCAGGGTAAAGGCCAGCGGCTGCGCGCCACAGGCGGCCAGGTCGCTGAGGTTCACCGCCAGCGCCTTGTGGCCCAGCGCCGCGGGGGATACGGTGGATAAAAAATGCCGGCCTTCGACCAGCATGTCGCTGGAGATGGCCAGCTGCATGCCGGGCCGCGGCTGCAGCAGCGCGCAGTCGTCGCCCACGCCCAGCACCGCGCGCGGCGTGGGCCGGGTGAAATAGCGGCGAATCAGGTCGAATTCGCCCATCTCAATGGAGCGTGTGGCTGGCCGGCGGCAGGCTGTTGTCGGTGGCGTCGAGCACAAAGGTCGGGATGGGGGTGTCGAAGCGCTCGCCGTCTTCGGCCACAAAGAAATAGCTGCCGCGCATCGCGCCGGTGCCGGTGCGCAGCCGGCAGCCGCTGGTGTATTCAAAGGATTCGCCCGGCTTCAGCAGCGGCTGGTGGCCCACCACGCCCAGGCCCTTAACTTCTTCCATGTGGCCGTTGCCGTCGCTGATGGTCCAGTGGCGCGCAATCAGCTGGGCGGGTACTTCGCCGGTGTTCTGGATGGTGACGGTGTAGGCGAAGCTGAAAATCGCTTGCGCGGGGTCGGATTGGTCGGGCAGATACTGGGGTGCGACCGCGATGGTGAACTGGTATTTGGACATGGCGGCATCGTACCGCGGCAGGCTCTGGGCGTAGCCTGCGAAAATACGGCCCATGAAAAATTACCGCATTGCCCCCTCGATCCTGTCCGCCGACTTCGCCCGCCTGGGTGAAGAGGTGAAAAACGTCATTCAGGCCGGTGCCGACTGGATCCATTTCGACGTGATGGACAACCACTACGTGCCGAACCTGACCTTCGGGCCAATGATCTGCAGTGCCTTGAAGCCCCATGCCAAGAAGCCTGACGGCACGCCCGTGCCCATCGACGTACACCTGATGGTGCAGCCCGTGGACGCGCTGGCGGCCTCGTTCGCCGATGCTGGGGCTTCCCTGATCAGCTTCCACCCCGAGGCTTCGGGCCATGTGCACCGCAGCGTGCAGGCCATCAAGTCCAAGGGCTGCCAGGCGGGCCTGGTGTTCAACCCCGCCACGCCGCTGGACGTGCTGGACTGGGTGATCGACGATATCGACCTGATCCTGATCATGAGCGTCAACCCCGGTTTTGGCGGCCAGAGCTTTATCGATTCGGCGCTGCGCAAGATCGAGCAGGCGCGCAAGCGCATCGAAGCGTCGGGCAAGGATATCCGCCTGGAAGTCGATGGAGGCATCAAGACCGACAACATCGCGCGCGTGGCCTCGGCCGGTGCCGACACCTTCGTGGCAGGCAGTGCGATCTTCGGCAACCCTGATTACAAGGCGGTGATTGACAGCATGCGCAGCGCTCTGGCGGGCGTGTGACCTACTATCCGCAGATGAACGACGGGACCACGCCATGGCTTTGATCATCACCGACGAGTGCATCAACTGCGATGTGTGCGAGCCCGAGTGCCCGAACGATGCGATCTACCTGGGCGTCCAGATCTACGAGATCGACCCGCACAAGTGCACCGAGTGCGTGGGCCATTTCGACGAGCCGCAATGCGTGCAGGTGTGCCCGGTATCGTGCATTCCGGTGAACCCGGACCACGTGGAAGACAAGGAAACCCTGTGGGCCAAGTACCGGCGCCTGCAGGCCGAGATCGTTCCAAAGATTTAATCGGATTCGGGCGGCCGCACCGGCTTGGGCCGCGGCGGTTTGCTGGTGTGGATGGCCATCGTGGCCTTCTCCATGTCGCCGGCCAGCAGCAAGGGGGCGGCGAGTATCGCCCGGGTCATGCTGTCTTCGATGGCCGTGCGGTGTTCTGCCGAGGGCTTTTTCAATACCCAGTTCGCGACTTCGTCTTTGGCCCCAGGGTGGCCGATGCCAATGCGCAGCCGCCAGTAGTCGGGGCTGCCCAGCTGTCCATGGATGTCGCGCAGGCCGTTGTGCCCGGCATGGCTGCCGCCGAGCTTGAGCTTGGCTTGGCCGGGCACGATGTCGAGTTCGTCGTGGGCGACCAGGATTTCCGACGGCTGGATCTTGAAGAAGCGGGCCAGCGCTGCCACCGATTTGCCGGACAGATTCATGAAGGTTTGCGGCTTGAGCAGCCAGCGCGGCTCGCCGTCCACCACGGTGCGTGCGACCAGGCCGTAATAGCTTTTGTCGGGCTGCAGATTGGCCTTGAGCTCGCGCGCCAGTGCATCGATCCACCAGAACCCGGCGTTGTGGCGGGTGGCTTCGTAATCGGGGCCAGGATTGCCCAGGCCGACAAACAGTTTGATCATTGCGGTGATTATCCAGAAACAAAAATGGCCCACCGAGGTGGGCCATTTTCTTGCTGAAAAGAATTACTTCTTGGCAGCAGGCTTGGCAGCGGGAGCCTTGGCACCGGCTTTGCCCTTGGCGGGTGCGGCAGCAGCTGCAGCTGGATCGACAGCTACTTCTTCAGCCAGAGCCACCACGGACACCAGAGCGGGGTTTTCTTTGCCGCGGGTCACAACCGACACGCCCTTGGGCAAGGTCAGGTCTTTGGCGTGCAAGGAAGAACCCTTGGTCAGGCCGCTCAGGTCCACAGCGATGAACTCAGGCAGATCGGCAGGCAGGCAGGAAATCAGCAGTTCGGTCGCCACGGGGGTGACCATGCAGTTTTCGGTCTTGACCGCTGGCGAAACTTCCTGGCCGCTGAAGTGCAGAGGCACCTTCATGGTCAGCTTGGTATTGGCTTCCACGCGCTGGAAGTCAGCGTGCAGAATCAGTTGGCGGAAGGGGTGCATTTGCACATTGCGCAACAGAACCTTGCTTTCCTTGCCGGCCAATTCCATGTCCAAAATGGTGGAGTGGAAGGTTTCTTTCTTCAGAGCGTGCCACAGTGCGTTGTGGTCGATTTCGATCTGGGTGGCAGGCGTTTCACCGCCGTAGACGATGCCGGGGGTACGGCCGGTAATGCGGAGACGGCGGCTCGCACCCGTGCCCTGCTTTGCGCGCTCAAAAGCGACGAATTTCATAATTAACTCCTGTAAGAGTGCACCGCGACCAGTGTCACTCCGTTGTGAAAAAGACCGGCAACGCCAGAAGCGTTGCCGGTCTGCTTTTTTATTCCCGTTAGAAAAGGTTTTCTTGATCGGAGAACAAACTCATGACCGACTCACCATTGGCAATGCGCTGGATCGTCTCGGCGATCAGCGGGGCCACGGTGAGTTGGCGAATTTTGGAACACGCCGCTGCAGCCGGGCTGAGCGGAATGGTGTTGGTCACCACGACTTCATCCAGGGCCGAACCATTGGCAATGCGCTCAATGGCGGGGCCGGAAAAGATCGGGTGGGTGCAATAAGCGTAAACCTTCTTGGCGCCACGCTCTTTCAAGACTTCAGCGGCTTTTACCAAGGTGCCGGCGGTGTCGATCATGTCGTCCATGATGACGCAGTTGCGGCCATCGATTTCACCGATCACGTGCATGACTTCGCTGACATTCGCCTTCGGGCGGCGCTTGTCGATGATGGCCATGTCGCAGCCCAGCTGCTTGGCCAGAGCACGCGCACGGACCACGCCACCGACGTCGGGAGAGACCACGATCAGGTCTTCGTAATTCTTTTGGCGCAGATCGCCCAGCAGCACGGGAGACGCGTAAATATTGTCCACCGGGATGTCGAAGAAGCCCTGGATCTGGTCGGCATGCAGGTCCATGGTCAACACACGGTCCACACCCACGGCTTGCAGCATATTGGCTACCACCTTGGCGGTGATAGGCACACGGGCCGAGCGTGGACGGCGGTCTTGCCGCGCATAACCGAAGTAGGGGATCACGGCGCTGATGCGTTCAGCGGAAGCGCGCTTCAGCGCGTCCACCATGATCAGCAGTTCCATCAGGTTTTCGTTGGTCGGAGCGCAAGTGCTTTGCACTACAAACACGTCGCGGGCACGCACGTTCTGGTTGATTTCGACCGTGACTTCTCCGTCGGAGAAGCGGCCTACACGGGCGGCGCCCAGTGAAATGCCAAGGTGCTTGGCAATGTCAGCGGCCATGCCTGGATTGGCATTACCCGTGAAAATCATGAAATCGGTGTGGTGGGGCTGCATGAGCTTTCCGGCGATGAAGTAACTGGCGATGAAGTAACTGTGTGCATATTTTGAACATCTGTGTGTTCAAAATATTTGGCAGGGGAAGAAGGATTCGAACCTTCGCATGCTGGAATCAAAATCCAGTGCCTTAACCAACTTGGCGACTCCCCTACACGGGTTAACAGCGCGACGCTGTCAACCGATTAACCATCGCTGGAGGCCCATCCCCACAAAGGATGAACGTCCATATTGCTGCATTTGCGAACCTGCCAAGCACCGGGTGCATCGGCTGTATCCACATTGCCCAACATCTGCGCAAACACTGCGCTTCCAGAGCCAGTCATTCTAGCATTTAAATCTTTGCTTTCCAGCCACTCAAGGGCTTGGATTACAGCGGGGCAAAGATTCTCTGCGACTGGCTGCAAGCTGTTGGCACCGAAGTGATATGGCTGTGCAGCAAAGCCTGCGAGTATAGCACTATCTGAATCGCGTTTTAAATATGGCGATGAAAAAATCAGTTTGGTATCCAGGCCTTCGGGCGGTTTGACGACCAAGAAACGGCTGGGTGGCAACGATATAGGCGTGATTTTTTCGCCTATGCCTTCGACCCAGGCATTGCGGCCGGCAACGAAAAAAGGCACGTCGGCGCCGAGTGGTAGGGCGATGGCTTGCAGCTCGGCGGTTGTGAGGTTCAGCTGCCAGAGTCGGTTCAGTGCCAGCAGGCAGGATGCTGCGTCCGACGAGCCGCCGCCCATGCCGGCCTGCGCGGGAATGCGTTTCAGCACGCCGATGTGCGCCCCTAAGCGCGTGCCGCTGGCAGCTTGCAGGGCCCGGGCCGCGCGCAGCACCAGGTCATCGGGCGGCAGCGGGGTGCTCAGGTCTTCTCGGCTGAGTTGGCCGTCGGTGCGGATGTCGAAATGCAGGGTGTCGCACCAGTCGATCAGCATGAAGACCGATTGCAGCAGGTGGTAGCCATCAGCGCGGCGGCCGGTGATGTGCAAAAAAAGGTTCAGCTTGGCCGGTGCGGCCACGTCGTACAGGGCTTGCATGCTTATTTATCGAGAACTACGCGCAGAGTGGCTACGGGTGTGGGCTGGTTGCGCAGCGCTGTCAGGCGCCCCGTATCCAGGCGCGACAAATCCGCATTCCAACCCGGAACCGCCGTATCGCTGCCTTGCAGCCAGTCGAACAGCGCGGCCAGGGGCAGTGGGGCGCCTGTAGCTTGTTCGACCAGGGCATCCAGCGAGTCGAACGGGCGGACCTCGCCATTGGTGTGCAGCACGGCCGAACCCGGCTGCCAGACCAGGCGGGCGACGACGCCGCCCAGCGGGTTGAATAAGGTGAGTTCGCCCTGCTGGGCCGAGCCCTTGAGCTCGAAGCTGGCCGAAAAGGATTGGGCTGATTCCGCGTCTACCTGCAGCGCGATGCGGCCGCTCCAGAACGGTCCAGCGTCGCTGCTGGGCCGGTTGATGTGGGCGCAGCCGGTGAGCAATACCATGCACACCAGCAGAGCCCACCAATGGCGGATGGGTTTCAAAGCTTGACGCGCAGGCGTTTGAGGGTTTCCTGCAGGGTTTCGTTTTCAGAATTGATCTGCAGGCCTTCTTTCCAGACGCTGGTGGCGCGCTCGCGCTGGCCTAGCACCCAGAGCACTTCGCCCAGGTGGGCCGCAATTTCGGCGTCTGGCTTGGCTTTGAAGGCGTCGTCCAGCACCCGCAGCGCTTCGTCGCGGTTGCCCATGCGGAACTCGACCCAGCCCAGGCTGTCGGCGATGAAAGGGTCGTTGGGCACAAATTCCAGTGCCTTGCGGATCAGTTCACGGGCTTCGGGCAGCCGCATATTGCGCTCGGCCAGCGAATAGCCGAGCGCGTTGTAGGCGTGGTGGTAATCGGGTTTGGCCGCAATCAGCTGGCGCAGCAGGCGCTCCATTTCGTCGAGCTTGTCGAGCTTTTCGGCCAGCATGGCCTGGTCGTACAGCAGGTCCGCGTCTTGCGGATTCTGCGCCAGGGCGGCGGCCATCAAGTCATACGCTGCCTGGTACTGCTTGTTGTCGCGCAGCAGCTGCACTTCGGCCGCGCGTTTCAGCCGGACTTCTTCAGGGGTGCGCGCGGGCAAGGATTGGAGCAGGGCGCGGCCTTCGGCCAGCTTGCCTTGCTTGGCCAGCAGCGAGGCCCGGCGGCTTTGGGCGGCCAGCAGGTCTTGCGGGTTTTCTATCTTCTGCAGCCAGGCTTCTGCAGCCGGATAGTCTTTGCGGGTTTCTGCCACCTGGGCCAGCGCCATATAAGCCCGTGCCAAGCCGCGGCTACGGCCATCGCTAGGAGGCAGTGCAAGGGCTAGGGTGACAAAGCGCTGTAGCGATGCGTCTGCCGCATCGGTTTGTTTTTCTTGGGCTTGCAAGCTGCCCAGTACCAGCCAGGCGTCCGCCATTTCAGGGTTCTGGGTGGTCAGCAATTGCAGTTGTTGGGTGGCTTCTGCGTAGCGCATGGCATCCAGCAGCACCCGCACATAAGCCATGCGCAACTCGGGCAAGGGTTTGCCTGCTAGATAGTGCAGTACCAGGGGCTCGGCCAGCGGTACCTTAGGCCCCATCATTTCCAGAGCCAGTTGCACCGGGCCGGGAGCGCCGGGTTCCAGGGCCTGGGCCCGGCGCGCGGCTTCGAGTGCGCCGGAGGTATCGCCTGCGGCCAGGCGCATGCGGCCAACCGTGGTCCAGGCGGCGACACCCACGGCTGGGTCGTTGAGGTAATCGGCCAGCGCTTGTTCGACCAGGCTGGCTGCCAGTTTTTTGTCGGAAATCTGGGCGTAAGTAGCGGGAATGGCGCTGATGGCCGCGCCGCGGTCCATGACCTTGGCCAGATTCAGCTCGACTTTCAGCGGCTCGGCTGTGTCTGCCACGCGGTTCAAGGCCAGCAGAATCTGCAGCACATAGCGGTTGGCTTCGCGCGAATCGGGCATGGCCCGACTCCAGGCGCGGGCCGCCTGCAGTGCTGCGTCGCCGGAGCGCGACTGCAGTGCAATTTCTATGGCCCGCTGGTACAGGCTGGCGTCATTGGCCTTGCGCGCGCCTTCCAGATACAGCTGGTAGGCGATGCCCGGCTCGCCGCCGGCCGAGTTGAGCTCGCCCAGCAGCAGGATGTAGAACAGCTCGCCATTGATGGCGGAGTTCTCCGGTGCGGGCGGCGGCGGAGACTCTTGCGCGTGCGCAGGCAGGCAGCCCGCCACCAAAGCCAGTGTGGCAAAACCGTAGGCGGCCAGTCGGGGAAATCGCTTCATCGGCTCATAATAATCCAAGCCCGCGCACTTGCACGCGCCGTGGCGAGAGCCCCTACCTGCGTTCTTTACATCCTCTATTGCCTGTTATGCCCGAGTTACCCGAGGTGGAAGTCACCCGTTTGAGCTTTGCCGATCGCATCCAGGGCGCGCGTATCGCCTCGGTGCGCATGGGCAAACCGCTGCGCTGGCCGCTGGGTTGCGACCCTGCGCAGCTGCACGGGCGCACCGTGCTGGAAGTGCGGCGGCGTGGCAAATACCTGTTGCTCGACCTTGATCCCGGCTTGCTGCTGCTGCACCTGGGCATGTCGGGCAGCCTGCATTTCGCGTCGCAGCAGCCCGAACCCGGCGCGCACGACCATTGCGACCTGGCCACCACCCAGGGCGTGCTGCGGCTGCACGATCCGCGCCGTTTTGGCGCCGTGGTGTATGCCGACAGCCAGGACGCACCCGAGGCGGTCAAGCTGCTCGGCCATCTGGGCATGGAGCCCTTGGGCGATGGATTTTCTTTACCCAACTTTTACGCAGGCCTGCAGGCGCGCAAGACTGCCATCAAACAGGTGCTGCTGGCGGGCGAGGTGGTCGTCGGGGTGGGCAATATCTATGCGTCCGAGGCCTTGTTCATCGCCGGCATCCGGCCGACCTTGCCAGCCAACCGCATCAGCCGGCCCCGCGCCGCCAAGCTGCACTCGGCGGTGCGCGACGTACTGGCGCGGGCTGTGCTTAAAGGCGGCAGCACTTTGCGCGACTTTTCCAACGCCCATGGTGAGAGCGGCTACTTCCAGCTGGAAGCCATGGTCTACGACCGCCGGGGCGAGCCCTGCCGGGTTTGCTGCACGCCTATCCAGTCCATGCGGCAAGGCCAGCGGGCCACGTATTTCTGTCCGCAGTGCCAGAAGCGCTGAACGGACAGGGCACAGTGCTATATTGAATTTTTTGTCTTTGCGAAAACCGACTGCCCCGTGGTGACCTCCTTTAACGAACAAATCGGCCATTACGGCGCTTGGCGGCGTGAATTCGCCCTGCGCCTCAAGTTGCTAGCCGCCTGGATGAAGGAGCACGGGCTGATGGACTCCGGGGTCGAGGCCCGGCTCCAGCGGCTGGAAGACCAGATGCGCAGCGACAAGGTGATGGTCGCCTTCGTGGCCGAGTTTTCGCGCGGCAAGTCCGAGCTGATCAACGCCTTGTTCTTTGCCAACTACGGCCGGCGCATCATGCCGGCCAGCGCCGGGCGCACCACCATGTGCCCCACCGAGCTTGGTTTTGACGCCGGCGTACCGCCCAGCCTGCGGCTGCTGCCCATCGAGTCGCGCCTGCACCCGCAGTCGCTAGCCGAGTGGCGCCAGGCGTCCGACCAATGGACCCATGTGCCCCTGGATGTGGACGACGCCGAGCAGCTGGCCCTGGCGCTGGAGAAGGTCACTGACGTGCGTCGCGTCACCCAGGACGAAGCCCGCGCACTGGGCTTCTGGCACGACGAAGTGCCTGACGACAACCCGCCCATGGATGCCGACGGCCGCGTCGAGGTGCCGCGCTGGCGCCATGCGCTTGTCAATATCGAGCACCCGCTGCTGGCGCAAGGCCTGGTGATTCTGGACACGCCGGGGCTCAACGCCATCGGCGCCGAGCCCGAGCTCACCGTCAATCTGATCCCGCAAGCCCACGCCGTGGTGTTCCTGCTGGCGGCCGATACCGGCGTCACCAAGTCCGATCTGTCGGTCTGGCGCGAGCACTTGAGCCATGGCGCCGACGAAGTCAACGCCCGCTTGGTGGTGCTGAACAAGATCGACACCCTGTGGGACACGCTGAGCACGCCCGAGCAGGTGAAGCTGCAGATCGTCCAGCAGCGCGTGGCTTCGGCCGAAATACTCGGCGTGCCGGCGCAGCAGGTGATGGCGGTGTCGGCGCAAAAAGGTTTGGTGGCCAAGATCACCTTCGATGCCGAGCTGCTGCAGGCCAGCGGCCTGCCCGCGTTGGAGGCCGCGCTGGGCGACGGCATCCTGGCCCAGCGGCACGAGATTCTGCGTGCCGTGGTGGCGCGCGGCGTGACCGACCTGCGTAACGAGACCGGCCGCGTGCTGCAGGTGCGGCGCCGCGACCTGGCCGAGCAAAAAATGGAGCTGCAAGGCCTGGGCGGCAAGAACTCGGCCGTCATCAAGAACATGCGCTCCCGCATCGAACAGGAAAAGCACGAGTTCGACATGGGCAACGCCAAGATCCATGCGGTGCGCTCGGTGCAGCACAAGCTGCTGGGCGAGATGTTTGCGCTGCTGGGCAGCCGCAACCTGAAAGCCGAAATGGCCCTGCTGGCTGCTGCCATGCGCCAGCGCGGCCTGAAGCTGGGCGTGAAAACCGTGTACGGCGAAACCTTTACCCGCCTGCGCGCCAACATGACCAAGGCCCAGGCCCACGGCGTCGAGATCCACAGTATGCTGGATGCCACCTTTCGCCAGTTGAATGCCGAGTTCGGCTTCTCGCTGCAGTTGCCGCCGATTCCCGATATTCCGCGCTACCACGCTGAGCTTGACGAGATCGAGGCCAGCCACCTGCAGTACCTGGGCCTGCGCAATGCCCTGAAGCTGGCCCAGCCGGAGTTTGCCGAACGCCTGGTGCGGGCGCTGGCGACGCGGCTGCGCGCCGTCAACGACTCGGCCTTTGGCGAAGTCGAGCTGTGGAGCAAGTCGGCCGCGGCCCAGCTGGAAGACCAGCTGAAGGAACGGCGCAAAAGCTTTGTGCGGCGCATCGACGGTATCGACCGCATCCAGGAAGCCGCCGGCGGCCTGGACGAACGGGTTGCCGAGATCGAAGCCCAGGAGGCCGTGCTCGGCCAGTTCGACACCCGGCTGCAGCTGCTGACCTCCTACTTCCTGACCACCGCCGCGCCCACGCTGCCCCCTGCCGCATGACGGCCCCTCGCGCAATGGAGGCCGCTGCGGCGGGTCTCGGCAGTATGGGCACGTATGCCGCGCCAGCTGCGGTGGCGACGGCGTTTGCCTCCCAGGTGATCCACTGGCAGCAAAGCCATGGGCGCAACAGCCTGCCCTGGCAGAACACCCAAGACCCGTACAAGGTCTGGCTGTCCGAAATCATGCTGCAGCAGACCCAGGTGAGCTCGGTGCTCGAGTACTTTCCGCGCTTTCTGGCGCGCTTCCCCGATGTGGCCAGCCTGGCCGCCGCCAGCCTGGACGATGTGCTGGCGCTGTGGAGTGGCCTGGGCTATTACAGCCGGGCCCGCAACCTGTACCGCTGCGCCCAGCAGGTGGTGGAGGTGCATGGCGGCAAGTTCCCGCCCACCGCCGAGCTGCTGCAGACCCTGCCCGGCATAGGCCGGTCTACCGCGGCCGCGATTGCCTCGTTCTGTTTTGGTGAGCGGGCGGCGATTCTGGATGCGAATGTGAAACGTGTGCTGACCCGGGTGCTGGGCTTCGATGCCGACCTGGCCGTCGCCGCCAACGAGCGCGCGCTGTGGGACCAGGCCACAGCCTTGCTACCGCTGCAGGCCGGCCTGCAGACCATGCCGCGCTACACCCAGGGCCTGATGGACCTGGGCGCCACCGTCTGCGCGCCGCGCCAGCCGACCTGTTTGCTGTGCCCGGTGCAGCCTGTGTGCACCGCCCAGCGCCAGGGCACGCCGGAGAAATACCCGGTCAAGACCCGTAAGCTCAAGCGCAGCACCGAATCTTGGTGGCTGCTGTGGGCGCAGGATGCGGCCGGCCGGGTCTGGCTGCAGCGCCGGCCGGATGCGGGCGTCTGGGCCGGTCTGTACTGCCTGCCGGTGTTCGACAGCCGCGAGGCGCTGGCCGCCACGGTGGGTGCTGCAGAGCTGGACGATCTGCCGGTGTTCCTGCATGTGCTGACCCACAAGGACTTGTACCTGCATCCGGTGCAGATCCAGCTGGCGCCCGGCGTGCGGCCGGGGCCTAACGGTGACTGGGTTGAGGCCGCGCGTTGGCCGGAGATGGGTTTACCCGCACCGATCCGCAAACTGCTGGCCGCTGTCTAGTTGCTATTGAATTGGTAGCTGCTGGCGCAGGTGGTATCTGCGCTACAGGCCTAAAAAGCTTAAAAAACCGTGGCGCCACCTGATGGCGCTTCAAAGCCACTGCGCGCGTCCAACTCGCGGTGCCGCTTCAGCGTGACCCAGCGCTTGCTGAAGGCCGCGGCCAACTGCTCCACCAGATACACCGAGCGGTGCTGGCCGCCGGTGCAGCCTATGGCCACCGTTACATAGCTGCGGTGGTCGCGCGCCAGCAGGTCCAGCCAGTGGCTCAGGAACTGGTCGATGTGGCTGAACATCTGCGCCACGTCGCGGCTCTGGCGCAGGAACGCAGCCACCGGCTCGTCGCGGCCGGTCAGCGCGCGCAAGTCGGGCTCGTAGTGCGGGTTGGGCAGCATGCGCACGTCGAACACATAGTCGGCGTCCACCGGAATGCCGCGCTTGAAGGCGAAGGATTCGAACACCAGGGTCAGCTGCGCCTCGGGCGCGGCCACCAGCGACTTGATATAGCCCTGCAGCTGCGACGAGCGGATGATGCTGGTGTCGATCACATGGGCTTGTTCGCGCAGGTCGGCCAGCAGCTCGCGCTCCAGCTCGATGGCCTCCACCAGCGCATGCTGCTGGTCGGTCAGCTCGGAGCGCGACAGCGGGTGCTTGCGCCGGGTTTCGGAATAGCGCCGTACCAGGGTGTCGGTGGCAGCGTCCAGAAACAGCGACTTGATGTTGACGCCGTGCTTGCGCAGCGTCTCCAGCTGCTGCGGCACCAGCGGCAGCGAGGTGGCGCTGCGCACGTCCATGGCAATCGCCACCTTCTTGGCGTCGCGGGTCTGCTCCAGCTTGATGAAGCTCAGCAGCAGCTCGGGCGGCAGGTTGTCCACGCAGTAGTAGCCCGCGTCTTCCAGTGCATGCAAGGCCACCGATTTGCCCGAACCGGACATACCGGTGATCAACACGATTTCAAGTTTCATAGTGCGCTGCCTAACATTTCTTTCGCATGGGCCAGGGTGGTGACGGAGAGCTTTTCGCCCCCGAGCATGCGCGCCACTTCGGCCACCCGCTGCTCGCCCAGCACCAAGCCCACGCTGCTGACCGTGCTTTTGCCATCGCGCTGCTTGGCCACCACCAGGTGGTGGTCGGCGCAGGCGGCGACCTGGGGCAGATGGGTGACGGCCAGTACCTGGCGGTCCCGGCCCAGCTGCTTCATCAGCCGGCCTACGGTCTCGGCCACGGCACCGCCGACGCCCGAGTCCACCTCGTCAAAAATCAGGGTTTGCGCCGTGCCCAGCTCGCTGGTGGTGACGGCAATCGCCAGCGCGATGCGCGACAGCTCGCCGCCCGACGCCACCTTGCCGACCGCGCGCGGCGTGCTGCCTGCGTGGCCGGCCACCAGGAACTGCACCTCTTCTAGGCCGCTGGCGCTGGGCTCGGTCTTTTGCAGGGCCACCTGGAACTGGCCACCCTGCATGCCCAGGCCTTGCATGGCCAGGGTGATGGCTTTGGCCAGTTTGGGGGCAGCCACAGCCCGGGCTTTGGACAGGGCCAGGGCCTCGGTGCGGTAGGCGCTTTCGGCCTTGCGCTCGGCGGCTTCCAGCGCCTGGCTGTCGGCGGCGGCGTCCAGCCGGGCCAGTTCGGCTTGCCAGCTGGCGAGCAGGGCTGGTAGCTCGGCCGGCGTGCGTTTGTAGCGCCGGGCCAGCGACACCCATTGCGACAGGCGTTCGTCCAGCTCGGCCAGGCGCTGCGGGTCCAGCTCGGTCTTGCGCAAGGTGCTGTGCAGCGAATGCGCGGCGTCTTCGGCCTGCGCCAGGCTTGAAGCCAAAACCTCGGTCAGCGCAGCATATTCGGGCGCAATGTGCTCTTGATTTTGTAGCGATGCATGGGCCCGCACCAAACCGGCCAGTGCGCCGGACTCGTCGTTTTCGAGTGCATCTATGGCGGTCTGCACCGCGTCCAGCAGGGCCTGGGCGTTGGACAAGCGGGCGTGCTCGGCGTTCAGCTCGGGCCATTCGTCGGCGCCGGGGGCCAGCTTGCCGACTTCGCCGATCTGCCAGGCCAGGCGCTCTTGCTCCTGCTGCAGCGAGTCGCGGGCCGCGTGGGCATCGGCCAGGGTTTTCTGGGCGCTGCGCCAGTCGCTCCAGCGGGCGGCCAGGGCGCTGGTGGAGCAGCCCGCATAGGCGTCGAGCAGGCCGCGCACGGTGTCCGGCCGGGTCAGGCTTTGCCAGGCGTGCTGGCCGTGGATGTCGAGCAGCTGGTCGCCAATCTCGCGCAGCTGGGTGGCGGTGGCCGGGCTGCCGTTGATCCAGGAGCGGCTCTTGCCCTGGGCGTCGACGGTGCGGCGCAGCAGCAGGCTGTCGGCCACGTCGAAGCCGGCCTCTTCCAGCCAGGCAGCGGTGCCGGGCAGGCTGTCGAACTCGGCGCTGATGTCGGCCCGGGCCGCGCCTTCGCGCACCGTACCGGCATCGGCGCGGCTGCCCAGCGCCAGTTGCACAGCGTCGACCAGGATGGACTTGCCGGCGCCGGTTTCGCCGGTCAGCACGCTGAAGCCGTTTTGCAGGTCCAGCTCCAGCTCGCGCACGATCACGAAGTCGCGCAGGGTGATGCGTTTCAGCGCCATTCAGGTTCCTTCGTTCCAGTGGAGTTTTTTGCGCAAGGTGTCAAAGTAGCTCCAGCCCTGGGGATGCAGGAAGCGTGCGCGGTGCTCGGAGCGGCGCACGATGATGCGGTCGCCGTGCTGCAGGGATGCCAGCGACTGCATGTCGAAATTGGCGCTGGCGTCCCGGCCTGCTATGAGTTCTATAGCTACTTCCGCAGGATCTGCCAGCACGATAGGCCGATTTGTCAATGTATGCGGGGCAATCGGCACCATCACCCAGCCGGGAATGGACGGGTGCAGCAGCGGCCCGCCGGCGGACAGCGCATAGGCGGTGGAGCCGGTGGGCGTGGCGATGATCAGGCCGTCGGCGCGCTGGTTCGACACCAGCTGGCCGTCCACCTCGACGCGCAGTTCCAGCATGCCGGAAGTGGAGCCGCGGTTCACCACCACATCGTTCATGGCCAGCGCGTCGAAAACGCATTCGCCGCCGCGCATCACCCGCGCATGCATCAGGCTGCGGTGGTCTTCCTCGTAGGTGCCTTGCAGCATGGGCAGCAGCGTGGCCTGGTAGTGGTTCAGCGGAATGTCGGTGATGAAGCCGAGCCGGCCCTGGTTGATGCCGATCAGCGCCACCCCGTGGCAGGCCAGCTGGCGGCCTATGCCGAGCATGGTGCCGTCGCCGCCGACCACTAGGCCCAGGTCGCAGCGGCGGCCAATCGCGTCCACATCCAGCGCCGGGTAGCCGGTGATGCCGGTATTGGCCACGGTTTCCTGGTCCACGACCACTTCGCAGCCCAGGGTGGTTAAAAATTCGGCGATTTCCTGCAATATCTTGCGGGACGAGGCGTTGGCGACGCGGGTGCCCGGTGCAGCATATTTCCCGAAGAGCGCAACCTGGCGGAATTGTGATTTCATTCACAAATTACATCACTAAAATAAGAACATGCTCGATGACCGTGCCAAGTTGTTAATGAAAGCGCTGGTCGAGCGATATATCGCCGACGGCCAGCCTATTGGCTCGCGCACTTTGTCCAAAGCCTCGGGCCTGGACCTGTCGCCCGCCACCATCCGCAACGTGATGTCCGACCTGGAGGACATGGGGCTGATCGTCAGCCCGCATACCTCGGCCGGGCGCATCCCCACGGCCCGCGGCTACCGCTTGTTCGTCGACACCATGCTCACCGCCCAGCCCGGCCCGCTGGCGCCGCCCAAGCTGGTGGCTGAGCAGCCGCAAAAGGTCATCGTCAACGCCGCCAATCTGCTGTCCAGCCTGTCGCAGTTCGTCGGCGTGGTGATGGCGCCGCGGCGCACCTCGGTGTTCCGGCACATCGAATTCTTGCGCCTATCGGAAAAGCGCTTTCTGGTCATCATCGTCTCGCCCGAAGGCGATGTGCAAAACCGGGTGATCTTCACCGAGGTCGACTACACCTCGTCCCAACTGGTCGAGGCCGCCAACTATCTGAACGGCCACTACGCGGGCCTGTCGATCGAGCAAGTGCGCGAGCGGCTGAAGAACGAGGTCGAAACCCTGCGCGGCGAAATCGCCACCCTGATGCAGGCCGCGGTGAACGTAGGCTCCGAAGCCCTGGCGCGCGAGCAGGACGAGGTGGTGATCTCGGGCGAGCGCAATCTGCTGTCGGTCAGCGACTTCTCGGGCGACATGGGCCATCTGCGCCGCGCCTTCGACCTTTTCGAGCAAAAAACCCAGCTGATGCGCCTGCTGGACATTTCCAGCAAGGCCGAGGGCGTGCGCATCTACATCGGCGGCGAAAGCCAGGTCGTGCCGTTCGAAGAGCTGTCCATCGTTAGCGCCCCCTACGAGGTGGACGGCCAGGTGGTCGGCACCCTGGGCGTCATCGGCCCGACCCGCATGCCCTATGAGCGCATGATCCAGATCGTGGACATCACGTCCAAGCTGGTAAGCAATGCGCTGAGCCACCAGAAATAAGCCCCGCCACGCACAGTAGAATGCTGGGTTGTGTGGGGCGTTAGCTCAGTTGGTTAGAGCAGAGGACTCATAATCCTTTGGTCGAGTGTTCAAGTCACTCACGCCCTACCATTCATATTTTTGCGCCTCAGCGCCCGTTTTGGGTCCTGGGGCGTTTCTACAATTCGGATGGCCTTTCTACAAAAGCGGTGCTCATGCAAGTCTTTATCAGTTGGTCAGGTGAACACAGCAAGCAAGTTGCAGCAGCACTGCGTGATTGGCTGCCTATGGTGATCCAGGCAATAAAGCCGTGGTTTTCAACCGTTGATATTGAAAAGGGTGAGGCCTGGTTGACCTCAATCCAGGGCTCCTTGAGCGACTCCAAAGGGATGGGCATTTTTTGTCTATGCCCAGACAACTTAGCGGCCCCTTGGCTCGCCTTCGAAGCTGGGGCATTGTCTGCGCACGATAGAGGGCGTGTTGCGACGTTTCTGCACGACGTGGACGCTAGCGCTATAAAAGCCCCGCTTTCGCTTTTCCAGGCTACAAAATCGGCTGATAAGGAAGATGTTTTTAATCTTCTTAAGACCATTAACGCGCGACTTGAAGTGCCTCTTGAGGCAGGTTTGCTAACTCGGTCATTTGAGGCAAATTGGCAAGGTCTTCAACATGCATTGAATTCAATTCTTGTGCAACCCGGCGTAGCAAAGCGGACTGCGGTCGATCAAAATGCAATGCTCAAAGAGATTCTGAATACAGTTCGTCGCCTGGAGCGAGACAGTGAAGTGCGAGACGTCGAAAGTGATCGAATCCTAAAAAGGTGGTCTCCTACTCGGGAGTATGACAGCCGCGACAAATCCCTCCAATCTTTGCTCAAAATCGCAAAAGCGAGGGGAGCTGATGAGGAAGTGATTCAGGCCTTACTGAGAGATCACGATCGAGCTCGTTTGTATGTAGAAAAGGATATTGTGGGAATTCAATCGCCCGCCGAAGCCTTTCCTTTCCCGGTGGAAGAATCTAGCGCAAGGGCTTCACGCGTTCGCCCAACCCCGCCCTGATATAGCACTCGGTCATCCCCCGATTCTTGTGCGCCAGCAGTTTCTGCGAGTGAACTAGGTCGCCCGTATCCGTTGCCGCCTTGGCCCGGATATCCCGAAACTGAAAGCTCACCCCGGCCAGCGTGCGGGCCTTGTTAAAGCGTGAGCGCAGCGCATCCTCGGTGAGTGGCTTAATAGGTGGGTTTCTAGGACATGCAACTTTGTCTTCGTCCAGCAGCGTGGTAGTGGCCACCGTTCCTAAAAAAATGACCTTCCCAAAAATGCAACAAATCAGAAGCATACTTATTTCGCTCCCATCCTGGCGTATCAAACTGCTAACGCTCAGTTTTCTGGCCGCCTGCACCGGCTACGCAAATGCTGAGCGGTCGGAAGCATTAACTATCACCGGGCGAATCTCGGATTATTCTGTAGTGAACAAGCAAGAGCGTTCATTTAAACCGGAACTGATGTTCGGGGCATTCGGCGCCCTCATCGGGCATGGGTTACGTGGAGGGCAACCCGATATAGCGCAGGACTATCGAATTTACGACATTGCAACTGAAGGTGGTTCCATTTTTCGGGTGGCTAGCAGGCAGGAGTTTGAAAGGACTTCTTGCGTTGAGGTGAAAACTTTAAAGCCTGATACTCTCAATAATTTTGCAGGACTTGGGGATGCAACAATGCGTGAAGTTGACACGTGTTCGGAGTTAAAGCCGATTCTTCCTATCTCCGCCGACGAAATAAAAGAAAAGCCCGGGCGTCCCAACTGATAGCTTTGCAGGGTGCAGTTGCCTTTTGTGTCTACTATCTAGGCTGGACAAATTGAATGTCAGCGTGCTTGGTCGTTGACGGTCACTGCGTTCTTGATTTCAACCTGCTCAACGTAGAGGTTTCACTCTTTCCCCCATCCGGGTCTTAACGTAGTGCTCGGTCATCCCCCGATTTTTGTGCGCCAGCAACTTCTGCGAGTGCGCCAGGTCGCCTGTATCGGTTGCCGCCTTGGCTCGAATATCCCGAAACTGAAAACTTACCCCGGCCAGCGTGCGGGCCTTGTCGAAGCGTGAGCGCAGCGCATCCTTGGTGAGCGGCTGGCCGTTTGCGTTCTGGATCAGGTAGGCGCTGGTGGCCTCGTAGGGCCGGGCGTTGATCCTGGCGATGGTGGCCGCCAGCTCCCCGGTTATCTCAACATCAGCACATCAGCACATCAGCACATCGGCCGGGCGCTGGTCGGTGCGAACGGCTGGGCTCATCGCGCATGCTCTTTCACCGCTCGCGATAGCACCTTGTGCTGGAATATGACCGTTCCAAGCTATCTCGATCAATGTGAGAATTGGTTGCCTACAGTGTGTTGTAGTTGGTGGAGCATATATTGAAGAGCGCAAGACAGTCCTGGGAAGATGAGCATGCCGAATTTAAGAACAATGCTTCAGAACTCAAGCCAAGTGATGAGTGGAAATTTGGTTTCTACCAAATAGTTCCTGACGTCAGTTCTCCCAAAACAAAGCTGAAAGACAACAGTTTTATGGAGTTCCTCATTCCAGAGGAGCACCTTTCGCTCAAGCTCTTCTTCGACAACCTCCGAAACTATGGCATATGTGCAGCGTTCGCCATCCTCGGTTTATGGGTCTGGTCCAACGCAGAGAGTTTGCTTGGAAATTGGAATGCCATATGGCTTATTCGATCAGCCGCTATTGCGATCTGGATATTGGTTGGATGCTTGCTGCTCCTCAACTGTATCCAGACTTGGACGCTCACGCGAGAAATGTATTTCTCACTTCGAGCTATACGAATATCAAAGACCTACATCTTCGGAGGTGACACGCGCTTCCATTTTGTGCTTGGCGTTATTTACATAGCCTTTTCTTGGCTTAGCGACGTCATCGTCTCAGTAGTTTTTCTGTTAGCCAGCGTCGCAGTAGTTGCGATGTCTGTTGGATTTGTGATGCATGCCGTTTTTATACGACATATGTAAGTCGTGATGAGAGCTACTGGTTAAGGCCAAGTACCTAGACCTGCGCCAGGCAGCGCGGTGCGACCTGGGGCGGCAGTCCTCGGGCCATTAGCAAGGAGGACGCACTAGAGCTTGTAGCGATGAAGGATACCGGCTTGTTCGGCCCGAAGCTCCTAGCGGAGATATTCGATATATCGATTTCTACGGTGTGGTACACCTACTGGACCCATCGCAAGCCGGATGCAAAGAAGCTGCGCCATCGCGGGTGCCCAGTTATAGGGCATTTCATGTGAACTCTGAGGCGTTATATCAATTTCAGCAGAATTGACGTTAGCATGAGGCATTCCATAGCTAGGGCGCTCTTGTGACAATTTTAAAAAATGCCATAGATTCCATACAAATTGGTGTTGACGATTTTGAAGACCCTGATGAGCGTCGAAGTGCGTCTGCAGTGCGAAATATTTTCGCTGGACTCTTACTTCTTTATAAAGAGAAGCTTTGTCGGTTGTCGCCTGCTCATGATAAAGAGCTTTTGATTAGGCAGAATATTCTTCCAGTTCAGGATGCGGATGAAAATATCCTTTTTAAAGGAAAAGGAAATAAAACCGTAGATGTTTCAACGATTGAGGAGCGTTTTAAAAGCTTAAATGTGAATGTTGATTGGGCTCGATTTAGGGAAATTAATAGCCTGAGAAATGATCTTGAGCATTACTACACTGCTAAATCACCGGATGCTGTGCGTGAAGTCATTAGTAAGTCTTTTCTTTTGATCCGAGATTTCTTGGTTTCGGAGCTTAATGAAGACCCAGTAGAGCTGATCGGTAGCGATTGTTGGAGCACCTTGCTAGCGATGAGCGATGTGTATGCGGCTGAACAAAAAGACTGTAATACATCAATTCTGAAAATTGATTGGAAATATCGTACTGTAAAGGAGTCTTTGAGGCATTTGAGATGTCCTGAATGTAGTTCCGCTCTTGTTCAAGCTCCATATGAAGATGATCTGTTGACGCCAACTGCAGAATGACCAACATCGCCAGTAATTTCATGGCCACCCCGAGTCCTTACAGAACGAAGCTGGATGCGCCTTTCCTGAAAAATGCGACCTATCAGTTCGGCATTGGCACAAGTGCGCTGAACTGGTCAATTGAAGGTTGGCAGTAACAGCCAGAGACTAGGAGGTCTCGCAAGGCCCGGTTGATAGTGGGTCGGGAAACCTGGAGGACTTGCTCTAATGCACCAGGCTGTACAGCTTCCCCCGCGGTAATGATCAGGCGCAGCAACGCATAGTGACGGGGCGACAGTGCGGGGGTGGTCATGCAGTAGGGAGTCTAATGAATCTTTTTAGCTGAGGAGTTTTGGTTTGAATCTCGTCACAATGACAAGAATAGATCAAAACCTTATCACTTTGATAAGTTTGTGACAAGATTGATGACAAATTAATGGATTGATGATAAGAAAACCTTGGGCAATCTGGGGCTTTGTAACTCAGAGAACCCAAGGTGGTGGGCTAGGCATCTACGAGAGGGTGGTACAGCGGCTGATGAAGCAGGAAAGCCTGGTTGTTGCGAAGCCCAAGTGGAGCAGGTAGCAGCGATGGTTTGATTCAAAGATGTCGGTGATGGCTTGCCGCACCGAAACGCATTTGTCGCCCACCGCTGTCCGCGGAAGTTCATTCTGTAACGAAGGGCGAGGTGGAATTCGCCGTCAACCTGCGTTGGCCGGTTGCTTACTTTTTTGCGCAGCTCCTTTCAAGATTTCGGTTTCTTCTCCCGACATCTGACTTTGCTGCGCCAGAAAATGTAAGACTGTCTCGGCGAGCAGACTGTTTGCCCATGCGAACCACGGTCGGCTGAATGCGGCGGGATTCTCCGGATCGAAACTTTCATGCATCATTGAGGTTCCGTCTGTAGTCTGAGACAGAACTTGCAGCAGCTCAGCGGCTTCTTTTCGACCTTCAGCCGTCTGCTGAACCGTTAATGCCTGTATGCACAGCGAAATTGGCCAGACGCGTCGTCCGGGTGTATGCGGGCTGCTGATTCCTGCGGCGTAGCTACCCTCGTGGTAATGCGGATTCTGACGGCTTAGAACGAAGCGCCGTGTGTTCAGGTACAACTCGTCGTCGGGTCGGCAGTAGCCTAGGTAAGGTAGGGACAGAAGGCTAGGAACGTTGGCATCGTCCATCAAAAGGTGGTTTCCAAGCCCATCGGTTTCATAGGTATAGATCGGTCCGTATTCCGGATGAACCACAACCGCATGCTGGCGCAGCCCCTCCTCAATGCCCGATTCCAGCGTCTTTGCACGCGTCGCCAGCCGTTCATCCCCGTAGACATTCCGGGCAAGGTCCGCGGCGTGCCTCAGCGCCACTACCGCAAACATGTTGGCCGGAATCAGATAGGGATAGACGCATGCGTCGTCGCTGGGCCGAAAGCCGGACCACACCAGTCCGCAAGGCGCGCACACCGCTCCTCGTCCCTCGTTGGGCAAGGTATCGCTGGGTAGCACACAGTATTCCGTGGGGCGCTGAAATGTATAGTCCGAGCGTTCGTTATGGTGCTGCTCTGTTTCCATGGTGTCCAGAATGGTGTTCAGCATCGGACGCAGGTCACCCAGGGCAGATGCGTCTCCAGTGGCTTGGACATATCTCCAGGCTAGCCAGACCGGGAAACACAGAGAGTCGAGTTCGAATTTTCTCTCCCATACCCAAGGATCGGGCTGCGGCAGATCAAACGAGTATTCATGCCCTTCTTCGCGGTTGAATGCGTTTGCGTAGGGGTCGATGCTGATAAGGTGAGCCTGTTGCCGCACGACTCCTGCCACCAGTTTTGCCAGCACGGGGTCTTGAGCGCAAAGATGCACGTACGGACTGACCTGAGCCGATGAATCTCTGAGCCACATGGCTGGAATGTCTCCAGTCACCACGAACGTTCGACCATCCTGCAGATCTTCCAGAGTGGTCTGAAAGGTGTTGGGGAAGCAATTCTGAAAGAGTTTTGCCAATTCCGGATGGGTGTGCAACCGTCTAGTGGTCTGCAGAATAGTTGCCTGCATGCTATGCGTCAGGCCGCGCCGCGGCTCCGGCATGGGTGTTTGATGAACAGGAGGCTGAGGTGAGTGTTTTATTGGATTCACGAGAGACCTTTGTGCGGCCAGCCTGCGCTCTACCAGATAGAACAGGCTGCGATCTAAACATGACCGGAAGAGCCACACGAGTGGCCTCCTTCGGTCATGGATAGCGGGCTTTAGTTCAGTTGCAATTGGCTTTGTAGATGTATTGCGCGAAATCTGGGTTGCTCACGTTGCTGCGGGTGAGGCCTACGCCACCAGTGGGGATGTTCTTGGGCATGCTGGTACCCATCAAAGCCTTGCGGGCATTCTGAACCGCTAGTGCTCCCATCTCGGCCGGCTTCTGCGCAACAATGGCCTGGATCTGGTTGTCTTTCAGCGATTGCACCAATGCGGGAGAGGCGTCGAAGCTGACTACGCTAATCTTGTCTCGGCGCTCGGCAGGAAGCTGACGAATCGCGCCAGCGGCCAATAGAGCCTCAGTGTTGGCAATCAAGAACATGCCGGTAACGTCGGGGTTGGCAGCGAACGCTGCGCTGAATGCCGACGAGTCTTGGCTGGCGCCCTTGTAGACCACTTTGATATTCTTGTGGTTGGCTTTTATCTCGTCCAGAAAACCCTGAATGCGATCTGCAACGGTGATTACGCCGGGGAGGATCGGTGGAACCATCGCTGTGCCCTTCTCACCCATTAGTTTTGCAAGGGTGCGGGCAGCTTCTTCGCCGAGTGCCCGGTTGTCGGAAGATATGTTGGTCACGACAAAGCTGGAGTCGGCCAGGCGGGTGTCCACCCCGATGATCTTGATACCTTTGTCGTTCGCCGCTTTCAAGGGAGCGTACAGCGCTTGTCCGTCGTTCACAGCGATAGCGATAGCCTGGACATTGCTGGCCACCACCGCATTCACTACTGGGGTCTGTAGAGTCGCATCCCAGGCCGGTGCGCCCTGCACCGTGAGTTCCACGTCACCCAATCGCTTGGCCTCTGCTTGTGCACCGCACTGCATCGAGGTATAGAAGTTATCTGTGGTGGTTCCCAGAACCAGGGCGATGCGGTACTTGGGCGTTACAGCGGTTGTCTGCGCCAAGGTTGGAGCGGTTACAGATGCGAGAAGCAGGGAAACGAGGCTGAGAGAAAGTAGTTTTTTCATGATGAACTCTTTTAAGTTGGCCGCAACGGGCCGATGAAAGTTTTGAAAGTTTTCTGGAGAAAGCAGATATTTGGTAGTGCGGATTCGTTCTATCTGAATGGACTCAGCCGCCTTCGCTACGGCCACGTCTTTTGACCAGATCAACGTAGACCACACCGATCAGCACTACGCCGACGATGATGTATTGCCAGTACGGAAGTACCTGCATCATCACCAGGCCGTTGGAAAGAACGCCGGGAATGAATACACCTACCGCCGTTCCAACCACTGTGCCGGTTCCACCGAACAGACTTGTTCCCCCAAGAACCACGCCCAGCAGCGCTGTGAGGTTGTCGCTCTGATGCGCTGCTAACGTGGTCGAGCCGAAGCGTGCTAGGCTCATGAATCCGGCCAATCCCGCTCCGCAGCCCGAGATGAGGTAGAGCGTGATCGCCACCCGGTCGATATTGATGCCTGCCCGACGTGCCGCCTCGGCGTTGGAGCCGATGGCACAAGCGTATTGACCGAAGCGGGTCTGGGACAAAACGAAAGCTCCGACCACGACAGCGACCAGCGCCACCAACACGGGAATCGGCAACCCCAGGAGGCGCCCCTGGCCAATCTCGTCCAGCATCGGTTTGGGAACGCCATACAGGTCAACGCCACTGGTCAGCACGTAGGCTGCGCCCTGGGCGATACTCAGAGTACCGAGCGTGACAATGATGCTGGGTACGCGGGCCTTAACGATCAGGAATCCGTTGATGAACCCGGATAGCAAACCGATTCCAAGGCAAGTAGTGAAACCTAGAAGTACCGCGCCCCAGCCGCCAGCGCTGCCTCCGAGTAGTTCCATCGCCTTGACACCCATCACGCAAGAAAACACCAGCACTGCGCCGACTGAGAAGTCGAAACGTGCGCTGGTCATGATGAAGGTCAGGCCTACGCCCAGCAGCACGATGCCGGAGTAGTCCACCGCCAGCGTCTGGATGTTGTACAGCGTCGGGAATTTGCTCGGGAACAACACCGAGAAAAAAACCATCACGACCGCCAAAGTGCCAGCTGTAAGCATGGCTTGTGACCCGGTTATTCGACGCAGCAGCATCGCCACCGGAGTTGTGTCGTTCACCGGTTGGGGGAGGGAAGACGTAGGGGCGCTCATGCAGCAACTCCTGCGCCCAGTCCTGTCATGGCTAGAACGACTTCTTCTATTGAGGTTTGGGCCTTGTGAAACTGCGCGACCCGCTTACCTAGCCGCAGAATTTCGATCCGGTCCGCTACCTCGAAAACGTGCTGCATGTTGTGACTCACCAGCACTACCGCGACGCCAGAATCCTTGACCCGCAGAATCAGATCATTGACGTTGCGGGCCTGTACCACGCCGAGTGCTGCAGTCGGCTCATCCATCAGCACCATCTTGCTGGCCCAGACCATGGCACGGGCTATGGCTACCCCCTGGCGTTGCCCGCCCGACATCCCGATTACCTTGGCTTGGGTATCCTGAATTTTGACTCCCAGACGTCCAAACGCCTCTACCGTGCGCTCATGCATGGCCTTGCGATCTAGCATGCCCAGGCGTCCCATCAGGCCAGGCCGCAGAACTTCACGCCCCAGGAACAGATTGCCGGCGGGGTCCATGTCCGGAACCAGCGCCAGATCCTGAAAGACGGTTTCGATCCCCAGATCTCGGGCATCCAGCGGCGACCTCATCTGAACGGCCTTGCCCTCGAAGTACACCTCACCTTCGTCTGGCGTGATGGTGCCCGTGATGACTTTAACTAGGGTGCTTTTTCCTGCGCCGTTGTCACCCAGAAGGGCCACGACCTCACCGGGGTAGACACTGAAATCCGCGCCCCGTAGTGCCTCGACCTGTCCGTAACGCTTGGTAATTCCCCTCGTTTCCAGAAGTGGTTGCCCCCTTGGAGGGACACCTGATGGTGTACTACCCGCTAAGGGGCTGAGTATGGGTACAGCTTGCGACATATGCTCCTCTAAACCATGAATAAGGCTGGGCCGTAGTCACCTGCTGGTCCTGAGGTTGGGAAGGGGTTTCCCAAATCATCAGAGAGAAGTAGATGCTGCGGTTCTTGATTTGTGACAACGTTGTCATATGACTGTAATTGTGCAAAAGTGCGCTGTCAAGAGCACAACAACCTAGTCCCATTTAGCGATTTATGAATGCCTTTTGCCCGTCTGTGAGAACCCGGAAAGCAAAGCCCTGGATCGAGGTTGGAGAAACAATCCGATATCGGTTCAAGGGCGTATCGGAGGTAGTTCGTATTTGGCTAGGGGCGGCGGTCCGGATGGCTGGGCCACTCTAGAATGAAGAAAATGAACTACCGTCCCACCATGCACGATGTGGCCCGACTGGCAGGGGTCAGCATCAAAACTGTCTCACGGGTAGTCAACAACGAGCCGCGCGTCAATCCTGAAACTGGAGCCAAGGTCAGCAAGGCCATACAAGAGCTGGGATTTCGGCGCAACGAACAGGCTCGAAGCCTGCGTCCCGGTCAGGCATCGGGGCTATTGGGACTGGTCACTAGCGATATGTCCAATCCGTTCTATTCGGCCATCGCATGCGGTATAGAGGAGGTTGCTCAGCAACGCGGCTATTTCGTGTTGACAGCAAGTTCGGAGGAGGACGCAAGCCGCGAGCAGCGGCTGATCGAATCCCTGTTGCAACACAATATCGATGGATTGATGATTGTTCCGGCGGTGGGCGATCACCAGTATCTCAGTCCTACACTTTTGCGTGATGTGCCAGCGGTGGCCCTAGACCGACCAGGACATGCGCAGATGGACTCCGTACTGCTAGACAACCGCGAAGGCGCACTGCAGGCTGTTACGGCACTGATCGGGGAGGGTCACCGTCGCATTGCAATGATTGATGGATATCCTCAGGTGTACACAGGCGCCGAGCGAATAGCAGGATATGCAGCGGCGCTGCGGCAGCACCAGATCGAACAAGTGCCCGACTTGATCATGACCGGACATCACGGCGAACTCCAAGCGGAGGCCGCTATGGACAGGTTGTTTCGGCTTGGTGATCCACCCACTGCGGTGTTCACCACCAACAACCGCATCACATTGGGGGTGTTGCGGGCCATGAAACGATGGAACCGATGGTTGGCTGTGGCCAGCTTTGACGATTTCGAACTTGCAGACATGCTGCATATTCCAATATTGGTCGTTCGGTACAACGCTGTGGAGATGGGCCGCAAGGCGGCTGAACTGCTTTTCCACCGCCTGGAAGACCCACAAACTACCGCTCGTACGTGCTACGTTCCGGTCGAGGTGGTTATTCGAGGGGGGTGAGGAGCCCAGGTGCGGACTACGCTGCCAGTGCCAACAGCTTCTACACCATGCGCGGTGCGGCAGTCTGGGTGGTGCAAGGCAAGGTGGCGGAACTGCTGTCGCAGCCGGACAAGCTGCAAAGAGGGGCCGCGCCACTCAGGTGTGGGTGGATTGCGTGGCGGCACTCGGCCTGGCAGCACAGCTTCTGCGGGACATCCTGGGCTTTAGCTTGGAGAGTGCGCGTGCGATCAGTGCTGCGATGGCGGTCGCACCGAAATCCAAGCGCCAGATGCTGAAGAATGCGGAGGCGGACTGGCAGGACAAATACTTCCGGGTGAGGGCTAGATAGAGGAAGTACCGGCATGCAGCCCTGCTGCAAGGGTTGTGCGGGATGCGGCCGCGGGAACTGGGGCGAGGGGTGACCGTGCGGTGGCGCGGCGCCATGGTGGCCATCAAGATCCTGGGCGCGAAGTTGCGCAAAACCACTGGCCAGGAGTGGCGAGGGATGCTCATTCCGGCCGAGAGGTTTCCGGACTGGTTCCTGCAGGATTTGGGGCGTGAGCAGAAGACGTATTCCGCGCCCCGTGGCGCGATGAGCATCTATTTCAAGCGACTCTCTTCTCGTGTTTTCGGTCGACGGCAATAGGCCACCTCTGATACTGAGCAGCTATGTGCTGCGGCATGTGATCGTCACCGACCTACGACAGGCGGGGTGGGATTCTGCGGAGATCGCTTAGGTCCTGGGGGAGCGGCGCGCATAGACGTCTCGGCGATATGGGCTGCGCTGGCGGGGAGGCAAAGTTCAGGTGTAGTCCGGAGATTGCGATCAAGCGGGGGACGGTGGATACGGAACGGCCGGTGGTAAGGCGGGAGTCGGAGTTCCTGGCGAAGACGAGGGAGGCGAAGGCTGGGAAGATGAGGTAGAACAAGCACGAGTTTGCATATAGAGGCTCACTTGTAGGACCGCTCTAGGCTGGCTGCTGTCATAGGCTGGATCTGGCTGGACGGGTCCTATCGGCCAGCAGCGGGCATTGTTGAGAGGAAGTGCCCGCTTGCTCTAGAGTGACCTGCGGCGCCAAGGGGTCTACACTGAGGACGCCGCGGTGGCTGACCCGGCGGGCACCCCGCAGCGGCGGTGCTCCGGGGCCGCTACAGGGCGCGTGTCCTCCGGCCGGGCAGGTCAAGTCGATTTGGCTTCCTGCCATTCGTCGATGGGATACGAGGCGCTCTCATGCGGGCGCGCCGACTCGTCAACCCAACAGGAGTGAAGACATGTCCTACATCGATGGTTTCGTGATCGCGGTCCCCACCGCCAACAAGCAGAAGTTCATTGAGCACGCGCGCCAGCTCGACCCGATATTTATCGAGCTGGGCGCAATCCGTGTGATCGAGGGTTGGGGCGACGACGTCCCCGACGGCAAAGTCACCGATTTCCGCCGGGCAGTCCAGGCGACGGCCGAGGAGACGGTGGCCTTTTCTTGGATTGAATGGCCGGACAAGGCCACGCGCGACGCCGGCATGAAGAAGATGATGGAAGACCCGCGCATGGATCCGTCCACACCCGGCAACCCGCCCATGCCCTTCGACGGCAAACGCATGATCTTTGGCGGCTTCGAGCCAGTGGTCGAAGTGAAGGCTTGAGCGGCGGGGGCGACGCCGCCCCTTGACGTTCCACGCGTCACGGCGGGCCTGGCGCAAATTGTCGACCCGCAGGCAGGCGGCCTCGCAGTGGTCATGGACGGCGATGACAGCGCATATTTCGAAGTCGTTTTTGTCTACGACGTCGACTACAAGCACAGCGCGAAAGGCGTTCTTCGAAGTGAGCCGGCATGCTTACCGGCATGTGGCGCGATTTACAGTTGCGCAATAGAATTATTTGCCCAGGAGAGGCATAGGCCATTGGTTATTCCGGACGCATCCATAGGCCAAAAGACAAACTTTCGCACGTCCGCTGACGCGATTGCCTGAAACACGGCGGTAGGAGTTATATCGTGGTCCAAAGTGACTCGCAGCTCGACCTGGCTATGCGGACGCTCGCACATCGCGACGTCCTCGATTGGCTTACAAACTTCATCCGAATTCAGCTTGCCACCCAGTCCCCTATACAGCGAGAGTTCACCCTCGCCGTCATTGAGGAAGGATTGAACAACGAGCGCATTCGGTTCAGAGGCTATCAGGGGAGTAGCCCGAGTCAAACAGAATTCGAAGTTCTTCTATACAGGCGAGCCTTCGCGAGACTTGCGGGAGATATTCTCGCCACGATGGGCAGTGGCTTGACGATGGAGGAAGCGACTGCAACGCAGCCGATGCCGCTCGAATAACGACCTATGCTCACCGGCACCGGTGGGATCAGAAGTCTGGTCGTGGCCGAGAGTAGACGTCAACGAGTGCTTGCGTTCGTCTTTTTGCCTGTCAGTGCTGAATAGACCAGCTGGATGACACCCGCAACAAAAAGGACCACCCGTCCTGCTGCTGTAAGTCCCACAAAGACCAAGGCTAGCCCGACGACGAACGAGGCCAACATAGACCAAGGAATGTATTTAATACGCCTCCTTTGTTGCCGCTCTTGGTCGATGGCGGTCACCCACTAAATCAACCACCACAAAGCGATTCTTGTGCCCAGAAATCAAATTACAAATTTCTGCAGGAATTGATCCGTATATGCCTCCAAAATCTCACGAAAATCATGGCTTCGGCGGTTCAAGGCATTGGACTCAGCTACTAGGGTGCTGCTCTGGGCCTGTAGAAGCCTGAAAAACTCAGCATCAGCCTGATGGTCGGTAAATCCCAGTCGGCACACAGAAGCTGTCAATTCGGTGCGCCGTTGCAGCAAAATTTCTAAGGCTTGCTGTTCAAACTTCAACGTACCGCAAGCAAATTGCCAGGAAATGCGTGCAGCATTCACGTCTTCCTTAGAGACCATAACCGACTCCACCGAGTCACGACAACTCGAAATAGATCAATGCAGGATTGCAAGGGGCGCAATGCAGCTGCTTTTGCAACTTCCAGACCGTCAGAATTTGATGACGGTTTGCGCGAACTGGCAATCCCTCGTTGTTCTTCATTATGTGCCTCTGGACGTAGCTCCCCATCTCCGCAAGGGGTAATTTGTTACAGCGCGTAGCGCTAAACATGGCCCGAGCCCCGACATGACAAAGGCCATAACCCTGGCCGGTAAATGCACTGATCTTCTACTTCAAACTAGAGTGCCCAGGATTGCGAACGTGATAAGCCCTCTTGTCACCATCAACGACGACGGCAAGGCGCCGGGCTCAAACCGTCGGCTACCGACTCAGTTGAGCCGCGGCATTGAAAATCCCAATGTCCAGGTCTGAAGTTCCAGTTAAAGAAACCCGATCCATCGACCTGCCAGCAAGGCTGACAACCAAAGAAAGATAGACGCTATCGCGCGTAGTCGGACCCTGTGGGTTGGGGCACTTCCTCGGAGGACTTGAACCCAATCTACGCTTGCATGCTGCCAAACGATGTTTGCAATAGCCAAAGCAAGGATTGCAAGCTTGAAGAGGAACGCCGGGTTGCTCACGTAGTCGTAGGGGCGGACTGTAAAAAGCCACAGCCCGGTCAAGGCTGCCAAGATCAGCCCCCACCGTGCAACCCCAGGCAAGATGCGGGCAAGGATTTGCAGTTCGCCACCGGAGACATTTCTTGCGAGCAACACGTCCAACGGGATGATGCTACCCACAAGAAGTGCAATGCCCAAGATATGGGCTGCATTGACAAACATGTAAGCCGTGCCCGAGCTTTGTAGCCAAAGAGAGCCCGGCCAAATCGCAATCAAATCAAGCACAAAGCATCAATCTTTGATGCGCTCCGGATACATGTCGTAATGCTTACCGTCCAAGGTAATGCGCACGGCCTTCATATGCAGGGATTTCTTGTCCGTGGCCCGGTTTCCGAGAACCGTGATTGCATCGCCTGCCTTTGCCGTGCCGCCCTTGAATCCGGAGCGCTCAGTCTGCGACGGATTTCCCAGATCAACTTGCCAAGTGCCGCCTTCTGCGGATTTCACTTTCAAGATGGGGTGAGGCGGCGCCATGGAAATCGACTCTATGGTGCCTTGCAGCGTCATTTGATCACCTTCGGCCCAGGCCCAGCCGTGGTGGGCGAAAGCGTCGGCAGCGACCAGCGTCAGTGTGGCCAAGCTCAGTACTTGTGCAAGCCGCCCAAACTTGGAAATGCAAAGAGCTTTCATATCAACTCCTGTCGTCTACAAAAACCATGTCCTCTGTCAGAGTGGCACAAGGACGCGCTACGGTGGGTGTTCGTATGCATGCAAAAGATTGAGAAACTGAAGCGATAGTTTGTTTGCCGCAGCATACTGAACCGCAAGTAACTCTCGTTGCGCTCCTACAAGATGTTTGAAATTTACTTCGGCTTGATCCCGCATCAAGCCGTTTTTTTGTAACAAATTTACCAAAGCGTCGTGACCGTCATTGATTGCATCTAAAGCGCACTCTTCAATATGCAACGAGTCGGATGCAGCTTGCCATGACGTGCGCGCTGCACCAAGTTGTTCCTTTGAAACTATCACTTTTAACGCAATGTTTCGTGCCACCTCTAGCTTTGAAGTCTCTTTTTTTGCCATCATGGGCCGCGATCAGTCAGTCCATTGCGCGGCTAAATTTTATGCTTTTGCCCAGAGGCTCAAGAAGTTCGCATCCAGGGCCGTGTGCCGCTGAAATCCGCATCGACGAGTGGGCTGACGAAACGCTTTTCCAGTAAGGAGGAGACAACGTGAACACAGACTATCAGCCCGGATATGAAGCTAGCCCTGTTTTGGGAAAAAAAGAGCCGTCAGCCCACGGACATCCCGATCCCAACATCGAGAAACCGATCCCGGATGTGAGAAATCCTGGCTCGGATATCGATGACCCTGGCGGCCCGAGCATCGAAAAACCGATACTGGATGTTGTGACTCCGTCGAATAGCGACGATCTTGACCGTCCAGGGATTGACGACCTTGGCGGCCCACCTTTCGAGAGACCTGTGCCGGATGTTATAAATCCCGGCTCCAATATCGATGATCTTGGGGGCCCAAGCATTGGGCCGCTTGGTCCGAAGGTGCCAGACTCTGGCGTAGACACTACATCACCGCGTGTGCCGGCCCGCAGCGAGGGCTGGAACAACGCTTGGCCAGGTCTGGCCATGGCCTTGGGCGGTGTGTTGCTCTACCGCTGGAAGAGCAAACGCCGACACACGAGGGTCTAGCTTGGCATGAGAGTTGCCAAGCTGGGCCATGTCGAATTCCCAAAGGCAACGATCAGACAAGGCATAGCTGCCAACTCTGGTGTTCACTGCACATAGAAAGAGCTGCTTCCTTCTCCATCCACCTTAATACCATCGAGACATGGTGGCGTGTCGCCCCTACTTGTGTGGGCTGGCGACGGTGGAGCGCAACTTCGCGGTTGTCTCTGTGTGCTCCAGATTCGAGGGGAGGTTTCGCCATGTATCGGTTTGGATGCGTGCATGAGCTTCCAATAGCATCGTCAGGTTTGCATGGTCTTCGCTCTTCACTTCCACATCGACCGAGACATAGGAGACTTCCTTGTTCGCCGGGTCCTCAATGACCGCCCCAGGGCGCCATGTGTGTTCATCCACTTTTCGTGGCACCAAATGGACCAACAGATCACGAAAGCGCGTGGTTTTCATGGCGATTCCCTCTCTTGTTCTTGCGCCTCTATGCTATGAAATCTGGGTGTGAAAACTCCAGCTTTGTATGCCACGTTTTGTAAGTGCTGTTGCCTTCTTTTTCCTCCAGCCGGTTTGCTGGCTTAGCCGGTGCACGTGCACGGTTTAGGGTGCAAGGGGCGTGGCGTATCGGCATTGAGATGGCGGTACTTTTCGCAGCAAGGCAGCTCAACGAAGGAACGTCACCATGCTCAAGTTTTACGGCTTTTCGAAAGTTGACGCTGCCGCCCGCTGCCACGCCCGCGACCTGCGTGTGCTATGGGCGCTCGAAGAGATGTAGCTGTGTCACGGTCCATAAACATGTGACCACTTCGGGTTGGTTGTTCTGATGGTCAGTATTCCACCCTAAGTGAGGTCGCTCGTCTACATCTCGGCACTCGCAGGGAACGCCTGCCTCTGAGGCGGCTAGGCAAATGGTTTTAAT
This sequence comes from Rhodoferax sp. OV413, assembly GCF_900104385.1. GTDB lineage: Bacteria > Pseudomonadota > Gammaproteobacteria > Burkholderiales > Burkholderiaceae_C > Rhodoferax_B. The sequence continues at coordinate 868,773 of NZ_FNJA01000002.1, forward strand.
GCCTACAAGCCCCTTGGTGTTCGTCCTACACCCAGTTCGACGCGTCATTGGTGAAATTGCCGATCCGTGGCACGCCAAAGGAGGCCCGACGATGGACCCACGATCGATACTCACGAGTGCCGGCGTTTTGTGCATTTGCTATGTTTCGCCGACTTCTTTTTTTTCAACCCCACCGCCGCAGGCTAACTCTCCAGAGGCGAGTTCGCTCCCTGCGAATACCCAAGCTGATGCGAGACCCATGCCCACGCCGGAGGCAACCAACTACCAGTACCAGTTGGCAAAACAGCAATGCGATGCCGTACAGAGCTTCGAAAAAGCCCGGCTGAAGGAAGGCAGGCCAGCCTACGAGAGGATCACCACCGCTTACAGAACTCGGTAAAGGTAAGCGACGCTTCAAAGCGAAGAAGGGGGAATCGTCATGAAAACCACCTATGTACGAGGTCTTTTGGTACATCTGATTCCATACAGAGTTAATGCGCACACGTGGCTTCCGCGGGCGGTTATCGAAGTCCCGAAGAGCAAGGAAATCTCCCAACTTATTTTGGATATCGAAGTGAAGAGCGAGGACCAAGCCAACATCAAGATGCTCTTAGAGGCGCACGCAAGCATCCAAACCGATGCATGGCAACTTTTCCATCGGACAAGCGGCACATAACGGACAACGAAAAATAGCCGCCCATCGTCGAACACCACCGCCCAGGCGGCTGTAGAACATCCGCTAACAGAGATGCGTGTCACAAAAACGCGCCTTGGTCCTACAGCGATTCCTGATCAATGTAGCCATTATTGAATGGCATCAACTATGGAGAAAGCAGATGGCCTCCAACCATTTACGACGCATCGCTGTCAGCGTACATGAGCCCCGACGGGGTGAGTTCTACTGGACGTTGATGGAATCTACTGGCGACATCACGGTGTGGAATGAACTGTATGCAGCCAAAGAAAGCGTGCCGACCTATGGGGAAGCTCTGCGCACCGGCGTCGGCATCCTGGTGGACATGGGCAGCGATGAGGACGGCCCCCGTCTTGTCGGGGAGGACGAAAACATGCCCCCAGTAGGGTAATGCAGAAAGCTTCTTCAAGCACACACCATGAAAGGACCTGGCAATGGACAAATCTCGCAATTCGCTGGCGCATGGCAACAGGGGCGAGGCGACTGCCGCGAAGCAGCGGCGTTTGCAGAAAGAGCAAGATCTGCGCGATGTGCAGCCATCTGAAAGCTCTGCAACCGTAAAAAAGCGCCGTAAAGTACCTCTGCCCACCCAGCACCTATTGAAGCCAGGGCTGGAAACAGAGATGCAACTCAAACCACAGTTTGACGCACCGCATTACAAGGGCAGCGGTAAATTGCGGGGATTTTCTACTTTGATCACAGGTGGTGACTCCGGCATAGGGCGTGCAGTGGCAGTTTTGTTTGCGCGCGAAGGCGCCGATGTCGCGATCGTCTACCTCAACGAGCACACAGATGCGGAAGAGACAAGAAGGCACGTGGAAGCGGAGGGCGCACGGTGCACCGTCATTCCCGGGGACGTAAAAGACGCCGGCTTTTGCACGCGCGCTGTCAAGACGGTAATAGACAACTGGGGACGACTGGACGTACTGGTCAACAACGCAGCATTCCAGGAACATGCAGAATCTTTGGCCGACTTGAGTGAGGAGCGGTTTGATGAAACCATGAAGACCAATGTCTATGGCTATTTCCACATGGCCAAGGCTGCGCTACCGCACCTGCAACAAGGAGCCAGCATCATCAATACAGGATCGGTGACAGGGCTGAGAGGCAGCAAGGAGCTACTGGATTACTCGGCCACCAAGGGAGCCATCCACGCTTTTACCAAAGCGCTGGCCAGCCAACTCGTAGACAAAGGTATCCGCGTCAATGCAGTGGCTCCGGGTCCGGTATGGACCCCACTGAACCCAGCCGATAAACAACCAGAAGACATCGCCGAGTTTGGTCATAAAACCGACTTTGGTCGTCCAGCACAGCCTGAAGAAATATCTCCCGCGTATGTGTTCTTAGCCGCACCGTGCTGCTCAAGCTACATCACGGGAATGGTGCTACCGATCACCGGATCCGCTGGCGATGGGGCTTAGCACCATCGGTGCAGTGCGTACGACACGGGTTTCACAAGGGCCAAATTATTCCGCTTTTGGGGGATCGAAATCCAATAGCTTCATTGCATTACCCAGGTTTTGTGGGGCGTAGTTCTTCCACGGCCCATTGCCTAGATCCAAGCGCGTATGAATGTTGGCAATGGTCCAATGGGCAGAGCCTGAGATCTCTGACACCTCATCCCATAAGATGGGTACGGAAACTCCCATTCCCGGCCGTGCCCGTGCCGACCAAGCGGTGACCGTTGTGGCCCCAAAACCATTGCGCAGGTAGTCGACAAAAATCTTGCCAATACGATTTTTCGGGCCACTTTTAGCGACAAACAGCTGCGGCAAGGTGTGAGCCAAATGCTGAACAACGGTTTGCGAGAATGCTTTGACGGCATCCCAGTGGTAATACTTCTTGAGTGCCACCACGATGTGCAGGCCTTTGCCTCCACTGGTTTTAACGAACGATGCGAGGCCCAGTTGCTGCAGGAACTGGTGCACTAGCTCGGCGCCCTGTTGCATCGTTTTCCACTCCACACCCTCTCCCGGATCCAGATCGAAGGTCATGCGGTCAGGCTTATGGATCGCGGTTTTGACGCCATTCCAGGTATGGAACTCCACCACATTCATCTGAGCCGCCGACAGCAGCGCATGCAGCGTAGCGACCTCCATCAGGGGGGCATGCCCGGGATCGAGCACGGGGTCTAGCAGTTTCACACCCGGCATCTTGCCCTCCAGATGCTTCTGAAAGAAGAGTTCGCCATCGATACCTGCCGGTGCCCGTACCATGGACACGGGGCGATGCTTTAAGTGCGGCAGCAGCAAGGGCGCCACCAGGTTGTAGAAGCGCACCAGCTCCAGCTTGGTCAGGCCTGTGGAGCTGTCAATCACGCGCTCAGGGTGGGTAATTTTGAGGCGCGGCGACAACGAGACAGGTTGGGGTTCGCTGGTGGAAATGGATGTCGGATTTTCCCGTGTGATGGACTCCGGAGCTTTGTCAGCCCGTAGACCGTGGAACACCGCGTGCCGGATCCGCTGCGTGTCCGTCCACTCCCCGAACGAGACCTCCGCCAGCAGAACTGGCTGGACCCAATGGGCGGTGCCATCCAAATCGGTTTTACAAGCCAATGGACTGGTTCTTGCAGCCACAGTTTCAAGCTTCTGCTTCAGTTGCAGCAAGGTTCGACCGTCGAAGCCGGTTCCCACGTTGCCCGCATACTGCAGCAGGCCCTTGTCATCGTGCACCCCCAAGAGCAGGGATCCCAGGCCGACGCGACTGCCTTTGGGGTCGGTGTAGCCAACAACCACAAACTCCTGTCGCAACCGACACTTGAGCTTGATCCAGCTATCAGAACGGCGTGACACATAGACAGCGTTTTTCTTCTTTCCGATCACTCCTTCCAAGCCCATTTTGCAAACGGTGGACAGAAGGTCCTGGGCCCGGACGTCGAAAGTATCGCTGAAGCGCAGGTTATCCGGCGTTTTATCGTTGAACAGCTGTTGGAGTACAGCGCGCCGCGTTTCGAGTGCTTCTTGACGGAGGTCTCGGCCGTCAAGATATGGAACATCGAAGAGGTAGTAGAGGATGTCGTCGGTGCTACCACGGTCAAACGCGTTCTGCAGACGCTGAAAATCCGGTATGTCCTTGTCATTGGTCACGGCGATTTCCCCGTCGAGCCAAGCCGACTTCAGCCCGAGCTGTCCCAGCGATTGAGCGAGCTTGGGGAGCTTGTGCGTCCAGTCGTTTCCGTTGCGCGTGAACAGCTGCACCGTCTTGCCCTCTATGCGCGTGAGCAAGCGGTAGCCATCGAACTTGATTTCAAACAACCAGTCGGTTGGATTGCTGGGGACCGCTTCCATGAGGACGGCGAGTTGGGGTCGGAGTGTGGCGGGCAATGCATCGGATGCACCCGGAAGTGACGTGGTTGGGGCCGCCACTTTCGCGCCGTTGGCGCTTTTCTCGATACGTCTTGAACGCAACGGCACAACGCTGTCAGGCATTTCGTCCACTACGCTGAACTCTGCCGCGGTGCGGGCGAAGCCATCCTTTTCTTTGATGAGAAGCCAGGGGATCTGTTTCTCGCTTTTCCCCTTCATCCGGACCAGCGCCCAACGGCCTTGAAGTTTGTGCCCATGCATGTCGAACTTCAGACTGCCATCGCGATAGCCCTTCACGGGGTCACCCAACGGGACCCAGTGGCCCTCGTCCCAGATGATGACCTTTCCGGCGCCGTATTGGCCAGCGGGGATCTCCCCTTCAAACTGGTTGTAGGCGATCGGGTGATCTTCTACCTGCACCGCCATACGTTTGTCCTTGGGGTCCAGACTAGGGCCCTTGGGCACCGCCCAGCTTTTCATTGTGCCCTCCAGTTCCAAGCGAAAGTCGTAGTGCAAATGCGAGGCCCAATGCTTTTGGACCACGAAGGACAGCACGCCTGTCTCCGATACACCGCCATGCAACGGTTCAGGGGTGATGGCGAAGTTTCGCTTCGCTTTGTACTTGGCGAGAGCGTCCACCATTTACGCGGCTCTTTTTGCTGAAACCCCTGGCTTACGCGGCGTAGGTTTGGCGGCAACGGACGATTTTGCAGGCGCAGTGGGCTTAGCCGCTGCCTTGGTTTTGGTATCGGTGCCGGCCCGGCCTTTGAGGCTGCGCGCCAACAATTCGCTGAGGTCAATGATCTCGGCACCGCCTGACGCGGCTTCAGCGGGCTGGATGACCGTCTCAGTAGCGCCGGCTTTGACCTTCTTGTCGACCAGCTGCATGATCTCCTGCCTGAACTCATCTTTGAAGTCTTGGGGATCCCAAGTGCCAGTCATCTCCTCAACCAATTGCCGGGCCATCTTGAGTTCGTTGGGCGTCAACCTGGCCTCTTTGGTGCCCAGCGGCGGCAGATCCAGGTCGTCATAACCCTTCACCTCATCACCCCAGCGCAGCAAATTCAACACCAGTACCGGACCCGAGGGCACCAAGACCGCCAGATGCTGCTTGGTTTGGATCACCACTTTGGCCAAACCGACTTTGCCCGTGCTCACCAAAGTTTCCCGCAAGAGTGCGTACACCTTTTGGCCTTTGTTGATAGGTGCTACATAGTAGGGGCGCTCCAGATAAACAAAAGGAATGTCGCCTGCGTTCACAAATCGCTGTATTTCGATGGTCTGCGTCGTCTGGGGAAAGCTGGATTCGATTTCGTCTGCAGACAGGATCACATACCGGCCATCTTCGTACTCGATGCCTTTCACGATGTTGGCGGCGTCGATCTCTTTGCCGGTTTTCTTGTTGATGCGCTTGTAACCGACCGGATCCATCGTGCGCTTGTCGAGCCAGTCGAAATTGATTCCTTGCTCCGTGCTGGCGGTATGAAGCCCCACCGGGATATGCACCAAGCCGAAGCTGATGGCTCCCTTCCATAAAACGCGGCTCGCTGTTGCCATGGGATTTTCCTTCTATTCCAGGATCAAGGTTTGGAAGGCTGTACCCCCATCTCATGGAGCGCCATGCCTACGCCGTAACTTCCTCGCGCTCCGCAACAGTGCGCGCGTTGAGGCACCAGACATCAATGCGGAGATCGGCATCTTCTGTCTTGCACACATGGGGAATTTTTAGCAGGGTGTGGAACTGGTCGTGGACTTGGTCGCCGTTCAGGGGGCAGCCCGCAAGAGGCTTTCGCCCGTGGCATGCCAACACAGTTCCGCCCTCTTGCAAGGAGGTGGAGATCTTTCCGACCAAGCGGAGTACCTCGTCAGGGTTCAGGTAATACGCCAGTTCATTAATGACAATGAGATCGAACTGCTCGTCCGGCCAATCTTCTGGCACACCTGCTTGTATCACCCGTACGTTTTCAAAGTCCGTCAGACGTTCTCGCAGGACTCCTACAGCATCGGCTGCACCACCTGAGACAAGTAGTCGATCGCAACGTGTTGCCAAGCCGGCCGCCAACTCCCAACTTCCACAACCGGGCTTGTAAACATTCCCGTAGCGGGCAGCCGGCAGACTTGCGTGGATCAGCGCATGTTTCCGCAATTCGGACCAGTGCATGCGAAAGCCGCTTAGATCTTCCTCTTGGGAGAACAGTGAATCCAAATAGACGACCGAGGTCGGTGGACAAAAGTTATTCATTGCTTCAATTGAAGAACATTCAACCTCATATTTCGATATTTATACCAATTGTTCTTTCGAAACAATATATTGAAAAATTGAACGATGCTGTAGGAGAATTGCTTGTCGACAGGTAGGGCCAAGGCAATGGCAGTTCTAGGCAAGAAGTCGATTGCCCAATATTTTTTAATATGAATTGGATGTTGTTAAATCTGACAAAAATAACTCTGCGTTGCACCTGTTAAAAAGTTTAGTTCGCGCGATGTCCTACACCAGCAGTAGAAGAATTGAATTTCATAGTTCTCCGTGACCTTCTAGCATTCCATTGCCTGACAGAGGCAGTTTTATTATTCTTATGGAGGCAGATATGGGGAACTCACTGAAATCGAATCCAAGCGGACATCTCGTTACTGGAATCTTTCCAAACCGGGAAAGTGCTGAGTCCGCATTCGACGCAGCAACGGAGCATGGTTACTCAAAAGACGATGTCAACCTGCTCATGTCTGACGAAACTCGTAAGCGCCATTTCGCTGGTACATCAGCCGGAAGAGAAACGGAGCTGGGCACCAAAGCGGCCGAGGGCGCAAGTGTGGGAGGCGCTATCGGTGGCACGGTGGGTGCGATCGCAGCAGCCATTGCCGCAGCAGGAACCAGCATTGCTTTACCCGGGCTCGGACTGGTGATTGCCGGCCCCTTGGCGGCTGCGCTGGCAGGAGCCGGGGCGGGTGCCGCTAGCGGTGGTTTGATTGGCGCCCTGGTTGGATGGAATATGCCAGAGGAACGGGTAAAGAACTACGAGGCGGGGATCAAAAAGGGTGGCATTCTGATGGGCTTGCATGCCAGAAATACGGAAGATGCATCCCATATTGAAAATAAATGGCGTACCCACGGTGATCAGATATACCGATAGCTAGTAAAAACTCCTGTCTTCAGTAGGCAGGAGTTTTTACTTAAATCGTAGTGCTTTTCGAGCCATTTACTCAAAATAGGCGGTGCATAAGTTATTGATATGGTTTTATATGGAAATTAGCTGGATTTCACAGCCTGAAGCCTAAAGAGGTGTCGACATTTATGTAGTCCCACTACGCCTAACTTACCGCCACTTGGATTTAGGCATTGACTTCGGCCAATTCTGCCCGCGGCAGCACCGGCATCCAATTCCACGAAATAACGTCCCGTGGACTATCAATAGCGATCGTCCCTTTAAGTGCATTTCTTCCTTCGGCAGTCAGGCCATTTACCAACGCGCGTATGGGTGGCCGAGGGCGTAGCGCAGTTTTTATAGGCTGTTCAAATTCGGCGTCTACCCACCCTTTGGACTGGTATACCAATAACCATCCCACCTCAATCGGGTTGGTCACATAGATATGTCCTTCACACTGGGATATTTCCCTCAGAAAAATCATTGACATTTTTATCTCCATGCACAGTTTTATGACTGCATGGAGTGGATAGTATTTCTTCGGTCAAACATCTCTGTAGGAAAAAATCCTATCCGCCGGTAAGGATGCTGCTCATTTAATTGAGCGCCACCACCAGCTTGGGATCACTATAAATACTTCTGAAAACAGAAGAGGTAGCAGGAGATGATTGCACTCACGATCCAATTGACCCAGGTGCGCTGCGGCCCGCATTGCTAAAACGCAATTCAAAGTAGGCGTAATTGACACCCGTGAGCAAAAGGTATCGCCGGCACGGGCCATCGCCCGAGGAGCCGACGGCGTGGAACGTTCGGCTTGCATGAACGGGCGGTCTCCACGCTCCGGAATCAAGTGACAACCGCGTACCGTTCCCGCACGAACCGTTGCTCAACGACCTGGATGCCCCACTGCTGGCCAGCACGCTCTTCATTCAAAACAAAACCCTCGCTCTCGTAGAGCCGACGCGCCGCATTCAACCCCTGGAATGACCACAACTGGACTGCAGCAAATCCGTGGCGGTCGCAGAACGCCAACGCCTCGGCCAGCAGCCTTCGGCCCACGCCCGTACCGCGCATACCGTCACCCACAATGAACCAGCGCAAGTGCGCGGTGTTGTTTCCCAAGCCTTCACCATCGATGGCAACAGATCCGACGATGCGACCTGCAAGCATGGCGACCCATAGACCATTGCAAGGGTTCGCCAGCCGTGGTGCGAACTCCGCCATGCCTGCGGCCACCATGCTTTCAAAAAACTGCCCGAACCCAACGCTACGGGCATAGAAATGCGCATGCATTTCCGTCACGCGCCCGATGACTCCAGGCAGATAGCCCTGCTGTATCTCGATGGACTCGGCCGGATTGAGCGGGTTGCCAATGCGGTGGGCTTGGAGTGCCTGGGAATAAGTTGCCAACCCTTGGCCCACGATATGCTGCTTGGCTTCCGGCAGCTGCGCCAATGCGGCAATGACCTGCTGGCGGCCAAATGCATGGATGGCCGCCAGCGTGCGCTTTCCCTTGGCCGTCAACGCCAGCAGCTTGGCGCGCGCGTCAGCGGTACTCGTCGTCTCTTTCAGCTCTCCCGCGTCGATCAGCTTGCGCACCATCCGGCTGACACTGGACTTTTCCAAGTACAGCACCTCGGCCAACTGCGCTGAAGTCAGTGATTGCCGTGCGCCGATTTCCATGATCGCGTGGACCGCCGAGGGTGGGTATTCGGTTCCCGCCAATGTCGCCTGCATGAAGCCGAGTTCGCGCACCATCTGGCGTGAAGCTGCACGGACATGCTCAACAAGCACGGGATCGCAATCGGTCATTTTTATCCTTGTTCAAATTTGGTTGTATTATGCAACCAACTATGTAAACGACGTCGTTGAAGATGGAGTGCTTTGGCATGGACACACGCGAGCAACTACACGGTTTGTCCACGAAGTGTGGTCGCATGGCGGGGCGCGTGGGACTGGTCACGGGCGGTGGTAGTGGCATTGGCCGTGCAACCGCGATCCTGATGGCGCACGAAGGCGCCTCAGCGGTCGTGATTGCCTGCCGTCGCGAGCCTGAGGGCCAGGCGGTGGCCGCCGAATGCCGTGCCTTGGGCGCGCAATCAGTGTTTGTGCCAACGGATGTCACGCAAGAGGATGAGGTGGCTCGGCTTGTCCAAACTATTGTGGGACGGTTTGGCTGTCTGGACGTGGCGTTCAACAACGCCGGGTTCCAGGAACGGCGTGCTCCGATCGAGGCGCAGGACGGCAGCGTCTACGACAGCGTATTCAATGCCAATGTGCGCTCGGTATTCCTAGGTCTGAAATACCAGCTGCCGGCCATGGCCGCACAAGGTGCTGGCCGCATCGTCATCAATGCCTCGGTCAGCGGCCTGCGTAATCCCAATCCGGGCCTGTCGCTTTACTCCGCCTCCAAGGCCGCCGTGATTTCCTTGATGCGCTCTGCCGCCATGGAATGCGCACCGCGCGGCATCCGCATCAACGCGGTGGCACCGGGGCGCGTGGTAACCGACATGATGCTGGCTTCTGGTATTGCGGACATGTCGGCTGTGGCCGCCGCCCTGCCACTGCGGCGCATGGGAAAGCCCGAAGAAGTCGCCGAGGCCGTGGTCTGGCTGGCTTCGGATGAAGCTTCGTATGTGGTGGGCCATGTATTGGCTGCGGATGGTGGTTTCATGGCGTCGTGAGTCGGTGCTTACTGGCGTCTGACGCACAGGGCGTGCCGCCAAAGCATCGATCGCGCAAAACATGTAGAAGCATTGCCATGCCGGGACGGCTTATCGCGAGTGAACTGGCAAGCGGAAGTCGATAGGTCCGTAGTGCATGCGCATATAGCCAAAGCCCAGTGCGGCCAATAAGGCAGCGATGGTCACGGTCCAGCCGATGGCGGTCATGACGGAATTGAGAATTTTCACAGGTACGGTTTCGTTGTTTACGACAAGTTGAGTTTACGGCCGACCATCATCAAGTACACAGCCATGACCCTTACCTGTAGATCGTGCGTGCCCTAAAAGATGAATATCGAACCGCGGGCAGTGGACGATCAAGTCCGCCCGATGTCGTTCGAGGAACTGAGCTGTTGGACGGTTTCACGTCCCCCTCAGTATTCTTACATCACGGCTTTCTGGCTCTCCGTATCCTCCGTTCTTAGCTTGTCCCCGGTGTCTCGGGGCAGGTCAGCTTCACGGCCGGGCTAAGCACGCGGCCGAACGATCTGCAGCGGATGTCCAAAGTTCATCGCCCTATTGCTCAGGCCTACCCCCCGCACCATGTGCTTTCTTGCTCGATTGGATCTTGACGTGACTTGCTTGCATCTACTCACCCGTCAAGGCCCATATCTGCAGGGGGTAAACCATCCCCTTTGGCCCCCAAGCGTCATCGTCTTTGATAAATTTGAAGATGCACTGACATAGCTACTCAACGTCGCCTCGCGACATCCCAAAATCGGTGGTCAGGCAGTGCGTTTGCAGAGCTGACCCTGCAGTTTTCGGTTCATCGCCGGAACTGCAGCCGCGTCTGAGCAGTTCCTGGAGATGGACATCCACCCAGTCCTTTTTTCAGGAGCATCCTATGACACGCCAGCAAGCCACCTTCGCCAATGACCAGTCCGTTCCGACCCCGGATTCCGCAGCCCTCCATGTCACCTCACTGGAAGTGGACATCCTCGCGTTACTGGGTAGCCCGCTCCCTCCACCTAAACCGACGTCGCAGTCCATGGCCCTCGACGGCAAGCAGTTTGGTCACTGGTCACTGAACACCCAGGACGCACTGATTCTGCAAATCGATGCTGCGATGTCGGACTCCCAACGTGCCGAGCTAATCAGGTTGACCAGCAACTTCATCCGGCGCAAGGTATGGGCGAAACCCAAGCGAAAGTCGACATCCAAAACCACCCAAGCCGGAACCGTGCTGCAGCTCGATCTGTTCGAGACCGTTCCAGCAGCGGAATCGCTACCGCAGCTCTCCTCCACGGAGTGCGTATGAAAACAAGCCTCATAAGGTGCCAGGAGGTTGCCCATCCTCAGGGAAGATCGCCGGGCATCGGTTCTAGTGTTTCTGCTCCCTCCAACCAGAGCGGCAAAAGCACACCCCTGACGTACCAGCACACAAAACTGAGCGGAGAGCATGCAAAACCGGGTGCACACCATTCCAAAACGTGTGCCACACGCGCCACGTTGCGCGGGCTGCGCGCTAATCCATGTGCGGATGGCTCAACTGCGCACGCTCAGTGCGCAGAAATGCATGTACAGCCACCAAACCAGAGTGGCGTGGTCTCCTCGGCCATCGAAGCGTCAGCATTCCGTGGGGCTCAGGAGCCCGCGGATGTGTTCTGCGATGCGCTAAGGTGCTCTACAAAGCCTATTTGCAACTCCGGTGACTGTGGAATGGCATCTCCGATGGCGTTCCGATCATCGGAGTTCATCGGTGCTCTGGGTTGCGGATGCCACTTCCCCCACAGTGGGCGGAAGTCTTCACCTGTATCCACCGCCTACATGGGCCTTAGTCTGTTCACTAAGGTCCATGTCCCATCACCCATTTCACCGGATACACGACAAGGACGGACAGCAGCAGGTCCGAAGCCTTCGATGCCGAAACTGCTCCGATGCCGATGCCCGTCGTCATCGTCGTCGAGGCCGCTGCAGTGGCCCACAGTAGCGTTGTCGAAGATGGCCGCGACGGTAGCGACGACAGTACATGCACTGCGGGGAGGGGCCACAGCATGAGCGAACCGTCACCGTTCTCGCATGCTTCGCCCGCGCAGGCACCATCGACCCCGAATGCAGCTTCGGGAACGAAGGCATCTTCGACAACGTACTCTCCATCGACGACGCAGTCCTCTCCGGCAACGCATCCCTCTTCGACGGCGAAGACCGCAACGTCCAGCGAATACACGGTAACTGGGGCAGCTACGTCCACGAAGTCAGCTTCGGTCACGATGGCTTCGAAGGCGTCATCTCATGCATCTTCGGTATCGAAGTCGGTCCCCGCATCGGCATCGGAATCCAGGGGCAACGCCCCTGGCACCCTCGGTACCGGTGCCACTACGGTAACGAAACCTGCCTCGACAACGAAGAAATCTTCGGCTACGAAGCGTGAACGTGCGCCGGTGCTGCGCGGGATGGTCGCTTCCTTTGGAAGCGGAGCGAGCGGTACTCGGCCCGCGCAGTTCGTTCGCGTGGAAATCTACGCGATCAAAGGTGTGGCTACCACCACGAAATCCGGCAGCAGACAGCAGGGTAAAGCATCCATCCACCAGATCCTGGACGAGGCCACCAGGTCAACGCCGGACGGGCATAAGCACTTGATCGCGCAGGGGCTGAAGCCGAAACCGCCGGTGTGTCTGTGGGGACTGACGACCGAAGAATTGTGGCCCTGGTTTCAGGAGCACAAAGTCCGCGCGTCCGAGAACCGGGTGCCCTACAGCTACCGTGGTCGAGACCATTCGAAAGCGCAGCCTGTGACCTGGCCAACCTTGCTCGGGGAAGTCGCCTCGTATCCTGGGGCGCCCGACGATACCGATGTGGGGTACGTAGATTGGAAGCGGCTTTGCTTGGCACGGCTGCATGAGGTGTATGGCGAGCGCCTAGTGACCGTCATGGAGCACCTCGACGAGGGCCACGGCCACTTACATGCGCTCGTGGCCAATCCGGATGCAAGCCCTGTGAAGGCATTGCATCCGGGGCATGGGCCTTCCGATGCCTGCCTCGCGTTGGGAGGCACCTACAAGGACGCGCAGCAGGCCTATATTGCCGGACTGCAGCGGTTCCAGGAATTGTTCTCTGATCTGGTCGGACGGCCCGCGGGTCTGGAGCGCACTGCACCTGATCCCAGACGCCGCTACAGCTATGCCGAAGCCCAGGTGCGCAAGCAGATGGCTGAGGAGATTGCCGTGATCGATGCTAACCTGGCCGGACGTGCCTGGTCCCTTGCGCAGGAACGTGAGGCGTTTGAAGCCGACTTCATGCGCCGGGTTGCCGAAGTCGAGCTCCGTGAGGAAAATGCCATGGCCATGGCGTTTCGCGAAACCTCTGCCAAGGTAGAGGCCAAATTCGCACGGCGGCAAAAGGAGCAGGATGCCCAAGCCGCGCTTCTGGAGACGGAGCGTGCGGCACTGGTACGCGACCGTGCGGTTCTGGATGCAGGGTTGTCTGCGCTGACGGAGAAGGTAAGGGCCATCAGCGCGGAGGCCAAAGAGCGGGTAGCGGCCGCACTGGCGCAGGTTGACCGGGTGATGGAGCTGGTTGAGCGCCGTGTGGATCAGGCAACCTTGGAGCTGATCCGGCGGGACTTGGCAGTCGACACCGCAAAACAACGCGGTTCGAATCTAAGCCCGGTACGACCACGCTAAAGCCGCGGATTTCCCTGGCACCAGCGCAAGCGGGAGCTGCTCATGCCTGGATTTCTACGTAGAAACTTTCTTGGACCATGGTGAACGTCGCATGGCCGAATCGTCTGAAGTGCCCCCGTGAGTGCTTTCAACGCCCTCGGACCTTCAGGGGACTGGGGAGGGCGGCCCGACTTCACCGCTCCCCCAGCCGGCCCTGCTTCCTAGCCGGGGGGATTTATTGAAATAGCTTTAGTAGTTCAGGTCGCTTAACGGCCGCTGTTGGGGGGGCTGAGGATGCTGCTGGCGCTGTTTCCAGGGATTGATTCGGCGGCGTTGAGGGTAGGCCTTGGATGCCGTTGGACTTCGTTGACGTTGTGGCGGTGGCGATGGGTTTCCGACTGGGTTCTGCGCTGGCCATTGTTGCGGTTGACGTTGCGACGGTATCGATTTCAAGATCCAGGGTTTGGAGCTGTCCGAGGAGTCCTGCGATGAGCCGATCGCGCAGGAACTCGCTCACCAGCTTGGGGTGGACGAGCTCCACGTCGGCCAGCACTGCAGCATCGCCGGGGGCGGTGGGGTACAGGTAGATGCCCAAACGTACTGGTGCCAGTGGCGCATCATTGCGTGCATGGCCGGATGTGTAGGGGACCTGAGGGATTTCACGGAATGCACCGCGCGCTAGCAATTCGCGAACCCGGTCTGCGCGTCGGCGCATGGGCAAAGCCATCAGCTCGGCGATCAATGCGGCCTCGTGCGGGTGTTCATGGCGCAATGGCGTGAGAAAGCGTTTGGTTTTACGAGGCTGCATTCAGTAGATCTGATTGTTGGCGCCAAAAGAAATGACGACGCTCTGCTTCTTCGCCAACCGCTCTGGTTGCGCGTTCTTCGATTCGTCGACGGCCACAGGTTTCCATACCTCATCAACAGCGTCAGTGGTGGCTTGCGTTGGGCTCAGACCGGAGCCGTGGGCGTACATGCATCGGCAGGCGTGTTGCGGTACAGCCATGGTCATCTCTGCCTTATCTGTGTAGCCGCGGGGAGAGTAAGTGTGGACGTCGGCTGGTTCCATGGGCTCGCATTCATGAGGGGATTGCTTCGGCGCAGGCGCTCTGTAAATTCTGCTTGGTTTGAGCGAATCAATGCAGAGTGCCGATGGTGAGATTCTTTCTCAAAACGGACGTTTTGAGGGGCAGGTTGCCGGCTTATGCCTGTGCTCATTTGGTTGCGGTGGTTACGTTCTGGCGTCACGCCATATCCGGCAGGAGCCTGCATCGAGAGCGACGCGGCTGGCACCGATGGCGGACGGTGAGTGCATCCCCTAGATTTGCTGAATGTTGCAATCAACTCGCCTTGGTGATTGAGCAGTGCCTTCGCGTTGGGATCGCTGCAACACAATGCAAATGAGTGCTCTTTGAAGCTGGATTTCTGGTGAGGGTTTTATCCCTCCTGTGGTAAATTTCAATCTGGACGACATTACATCTTCTCTTAACTATTGCGTAAGCAACAGATCGTTGGCCGGGTGCGCGTGACCGGGGCTCTAGTCGTCCTTGAATGCGGTTGCAGCCACCGTACCGCGGTGTCAATTGAATGGCACCGATGAAGGGCAAGGAACTGTAGGTCTTTGCGATTGACGCCGGAGGAAGGTACGGCACGCAGGGACTGAGGATCTGAGTCCTCTCCATTTACAGATGGAGGGTACGGTCATGCCTGAACGCAAGAACCACCCAGCGCGACAAAATGATTTCTCAGATGGCACCGCGAGTTCTGCAGTTGCCTCAACATCAACCAACTCTGTTGGCGCGGATTCCGCCGGATTGCCCCGGCGCACCCATACGCCCACTCGGCCTGCAAGTGAGTCCAGTGAGGCAGGCTCTCCCGGCTTGGACAAGAGGTTGGCCGAATTGGTCCGCGGTCGAGACGTGAACCTTCAGAAGGTTCAACCATGCGGCGCGCTCATGGCGCGCAAGCGGTCGAGCGGTTCCGTCCTGTTCTTCTGGCGCACCACGTACCAAGGCGAACTCGTGCGGTTGGACGTTGGCATCTACAGTGCCTCGGCAAACCGGGCCTGGAAGATGCCCGCCGAAGACGGTCGGTATTCTGTGGCGGCAGCGTTGTTCAAGGCCAGCGAGTACGCCTTGGAACACGTCAAGGCGCTACCGGCGGGAGGGATTTTGGGGTCACGCCGTCGCGCAGTGGAAGAGGGGCTGAAAGCCGTGGCACAGGCGCAGGCCGATCGCGAAGCACTGGAGAACCACACGCTCGCGCATTTGAGCGACTTGTACTGGCAATGGATGAGAGACAAAGGCCGTCAGACTTGGAACGAAACCAAAAATGCATTGGGGGTCTACGTGCTCAGCAACCCGCTTGCAAAAAAGCCCGCCAGCCAGATCACCGATGAGGATATTGCTGACATCCTCAGACCGATTTATGGGAGTAAGAAGGGGCGCCAAGCCAACAAAGTTCGGAGCTACCTTCACGCGGCATTCGCACTCGCGGCCAAAGCACGGGTAAACGGCAAGTTGGTGCCTGCCTTCAAGGAGTTGAATGTGCGGTTCAATCCTGTCAGCACCACACTCGCCGATCAGGAATTCAATGGGGTCGACAAGAACCCCCTGAATGTGGATGAAATGCGGCTGTACTGGCTGCAGATTAAAGAAATCCCTGGCAAGCGCGGCGCAGCGCTTCGGCTGCATCTGCTTTCTGGCGCTCCACGCATTGCGCAGTTTGTACGGGCCCGGTGGTCTGAATTGGACGATGAGGGAGTGACGCTGTGGGATACGAAAGGGCGACCCGGATCCGGTGCTCGAAAACACAAGTTGCCGATGCTGTTGGAAGCTGAGGACGCGTTGTCAGAACTGACGAGAGTGGGCCCATTTTTGTTCTCCACTAACCACGGAAAAACGCACATCAGCAATACGACCTTGAGCAACTGGGCCAAGGAAGCCGCAGGCGAAAAGATCCGCGCGTTCACAATGAAAAGAGTCCGCAGCGGCGTGGAGACTTTGCTCTCATCCCTCAAGGTGGACGAGAAGCATCGAGGGCATCTGCAAAGCCATGGAATCAGCGGCGTGCAGTCCAAACATTACGACGCGCACGACTATCTGGACGAAAAGTACGATGCGCTTGAGGTGCTGTACGACGCCCTCACGCGTGACGAAGCGCCGATGCCAAAGCACGTACAGAAGCGCCGGCAAGCGGCGCGGGAGAGGGCGCGCATGGAAGAGGAGCGCGCGCAGTCGCTCAACGCGCAGCCGGCAGGTGACGGCGATACGGATTAGCAGTCATTCCAGGGAGGCTGCGCTCGGTGGTCGAGAACACGAGGTAATGTAGAGTTCGACTGTTCGAATTCTGTCTTCGTACGAACATATGAATTACCTTTTGGTCGTCCAAGTTTTGTCCCACCCCTGATTGGGGGGGCGGAAATTGGAGTTCAACTGAGGGGCCAGGAATTCTGATTCTTTCTGAAGGCCGTAGGGGCGAGACTCATCGCGGGACAGCACCTCCATTGTTCATGCTGCTTGATGTCCGGACCCTTATTGGGCGTGCGGGCTCATTGTGTCGCGCTGTGAGCCAGCCTTGGCAGTTTATTGGCAGTCTGTGAGACGGGCGAGTATTCATTTGCTTGGGTGCTCTTCTTCGCACATCGACTTGGCTCACCCAACTCAGCGTCCGTGCCAACACCCAGCAGATGTCATGTACGCCTTGGTGCACCTGGCATAGAAACTTCACCACCGGGCTTTGCTTAATGTCGCCCCACATGGCGATGTCTCCCTTTTTGCTCATCAAACGTCTATTGAACAAGAAGGATAGATTTTTCTCGTCACGATAGTTAATGATTCTCATTTGTATTTGTAACTAAGTGTGGAAACTTCAAATTTGTGCTTTTCCGACCGCGTCTAGCCCAGTTGACCACTGCTTGAAGTCATCTTTCTTTCTCGCTGCCATTTTCTCGACCGAAGAACACTTGGATCACTTATGAAAAGAGAATGCATTGATATGCCATTGCCGGCATCGGAGTTCACGCTGGCGGATGTCTTTATCGCGAACCGGGCTCAGTTACAACGAGTTGCACAAAAAATTGTTCGCACCACCGATCTTGCTGAGGAAGTTCTTCAAGATGCCTATCTGAAACTGGCCGATGGTGCCGCTGTGCGCGCCGTACACAAGCCGTTGGGGTATTGCTGTCAAGTGGTGCGCAACGTGGCGTTCGATTACCACCGCCACCATTCTGTCGAAGCCAGCTACCGAACTTACTGCGACGACGTCGAATTGATGAGTCCACCTAGCAACGATGCGCCCGAGCGCGTGCTGGACGGACGTCAAGCGCTGGTCGTGATCGACCGAGTGCTGGGTGCGTTACCCGCGCGCACGCGCCTAGCGTTTGAACTTAGCCGCCTTAGCGGAATGACGCAACGTCAGATCGGTGTGCAGCTTGGCTGCTCCGCCACGCTGGTGAATTTTATGATCAAGGATGCTGATGCGGCGCTAGAGACTTGCCGCTATTTGGTGCAGGGCTGAAACGACGGGCAGCCCGATTGGCCATCGGCGATACCATGGAGCTGATGAAGAAGGATAAAAACCAGGATCCGATATGGCAGTCCGCGTGGACATGGGCACGCCGACAGCACGAAGGCGCCAGCCTGGACGACGCCACCTGTGCGGAGCTCGCGCAGTGGCTTGCAGCTGATCCGATGCACCGCAAGACCTTTGATGAAGCTGCTCGGCTCTGGTTGCTGGTGAGCTTGGTGCCACCAGCGAACGACATACCCTTGCCAGACTCCGACAGACTAGCCGACCTCTAGCCACGGCAGCTGTTTGCCTCGCGCCTTAGCGCATCCCAATCTGGTGTTTTACCGGCTACTACGCCGAAGGTTAGCCATGCGCATGCGAAATGCTTTGCGACTAAACAGCTGGCTTTGCGCAGCGTCATGTATCGCAAGGGGATGGGTTTTTGCTTTACTTTTACTGAGTGAAGCCCCTTTGCCCGTCGTTTCATAAACTCCAAAAGGATTACCAATGTCTACCAGTTGCTTTGACCGCGAGGACGAAACATTTGTCGTTCTCGTCAACCACGAAGAGCAGTATTCAATATGGCCGCATTGGAAGACCGTACCTGGTGGTTGGGCAGCAGTTCAAGGCGTCAAAGGGGACAAGAAGACCGTCCTCGAATACGTCGAGCAGCAATGGACCGACATGCGTCCCAAGTCGCTGCGCGACTGGATGGCCCAGCAGGACAGCCCGCCAGCCGCTGCTTGAAGACAATGCAGCCGACGCTTTCCTTGCTATGTCTGCCCTGTGCTGGCGCCAGTGCCACCATGTACCTGCGCTGGCGGCGCCTACTGCCTCGTTGGATTGAGATCGTGCCGGTGGAGCTGCCGGGCCGTGGTGTACGCCTGGGCGAGGACTTCGTGGAGGATTTTGATCGCATGGTCGCGCTCCTGTGCGTTGAGCAAGATGCCGCAATGCGCGGCCACTTTGCACTCTTCGGGCACAGCATGGGCGCCTTGCTGGCATGGGGCATCGCTCAGCGGCTCCACGTGACGGGCATGACGCTGCCGCGCGCGCTGCTGGTGTCCGGCAGTGCCGCGCCATCGCAGCGTGATCCTGAGCGCTTCGTCGATCTGAGTGACGATGATGCCCTCATTGCCGATCTGCGCAAGCAGGGGGGGACGCCTGAAGAACTCTTCCTCAGTCCTGAACTCCTGCGCATGACACTCGACACACTGGCCGCGGATTACAGCGTATGCAAGAGCTTCATGCGTGTGGGCGATGCGTCGCTGCCAGTGCCTTTGCATGTTCTTGCGGGCCAGAAAGATGATATTGAGCCCTGGCGCATTGAAGCTTGGTCCGGCGAGACCGTACATAACGGCTTTACTCTCGACTGGTTCGAGGGCGGTCATTTCTTTATCCGACAGCAGGAGACGCGGGTCCTCTCCACACTGGCGCAGCGATTGGCACAGTCGATAACGGGAGGAGTCTATGCGCCTCGTGCCTTTGCATGAATCGCTACCGATCGGCATTGAGCTCCATCGACTGGACCTGATCTCGGAGTTGAAAGATAAGTGCGCGTGTAACGGGGATGACATGCTTGCGCCCTCTGAGTGCTTACGCGCACAGCGGTTCGTCCTCCATGCCGACCGCGTTCGCTTTGTGCAGACCCGTATCGCTGTACGCCGCTTGCTGGCTGATCGGCTGGCCTGTCATCCCGCAGATGTACCGATCGGCACGGGACTGCACGGCAAGCCCTGCGTGGTGGGTGATGCCGAGGGCCTGCCAATCTTCAATGTCTCGCATGCCGGTGCCTACGCGCTGATCGCTTTGGCAGATCCTGGCCATGTGACCCATGTGGGCGTGGACATTGAGGCGCACAAGAACGACCTTGACACCGACGCAGTCCTTGCCCTTGCCTTCACCGAGCGCGAGTGTCGCGAGGTGCGCGGTGCGCACGATGTTACGCGCGCCTTTTATCAGCGCTGGGTCGGCAAGGAGGCTGTGCTCAAAGCCATTGGTGTCGGCGTTACCGAACACCTGCAATGCGTAGGCATCCATCCCGATGTGAATGGCGGAATCGACATCGCATGCGCCATTCCTGAGTGGCGTGGCTTTGAAGCGGTGGCGCTACCCATGCCGCCCGGTTACGCCGCAGCGCTGGCCTGGCAAACCAAGGAACCGATTTGAATTCCATGACTTCCACTGACTTTGTGAGCCACTTGCGGGATTTGGCCGTCCGGCGGCCGGGCGATACCGCCTTGATTGCCGTGACCGATCGCGAAGGCTCGGCCATCGACACCCATACAACCTACAGCCAGCTCGACGTTCGTATACGTGCTTTGGCCGCACGGCTGCAGCAGTCTTTTGGCCGCGGCGAGCGTGCAATGATTATGTTGGACAACGGCGAAGACTACGTCGTCAGTTTCTTTGCTTGCCTTTACGCGGGACTTATAGCCGTGCCGGTGTTTCCTCCCGAGTCCACGCGCAAGCGTCACCTCGGAAAGCTTGAGGGTATCGCGGCCGACGCCGACGCCTGTTGTGTGCTGACCCACGGTGCCGTCAAGGCGTCCATGGCCGGAGTTGCCGACGCCTTCGCCGAAGTACCGCTGATCGCCGTGGACGCGATTGGCACTGAAGACGCCGACCGCTGGTCTCCGCACACATCAGCGGCCACCGATATTGCATTTTTGCAATACACCTCCGGCTCAACCTCAGCGCCCAAGGGCGTGGTGGTTACGCACGCCAGCCTTATGGCAAACATGCGTGCCATTGAGGAGGGGTTGTCCGTTGCGCCGGACGATATCTTCGCGACTTGGTTGCCGCTGAACCACGATATGGGGCTGATTGGCGGCCTCCTGCAGCCCCTGCACCGCGGTATTCCTGTCGTATTGATGTCACCGCGCTATTTCTTGGAGCGGCCTGTGCGCTGGCTTGAAGCTATCTCGCGCCATCGCGTCACTATCAGTGGTGGCCCCGATTTTGCCTATCGCCTTTGCCTCGAAAGGGTGTCGGAAGGGCAGATGCAGAAACTCGACTTGTCGAGCTGGAGTCTGGCTTTCTCTGGAGCCGAACCTGTGCGCGCCGACACGTTGCACGAATTCAAGACTCAGTTTGCGGCTGCGGGTTTTTCTGCCGATGCGGTATATCCATGTTATGGTCTGGCCGAATCGACATTGTTCGTGACTGGTGGGCAGCGCGGCGCTGGCATGGTCGCGCAGGACTTCTCCAGCCAGGGACTTGCGCGCGGAGTCGTCGAGATCGACGGGGAAGAGGGTGCCACTCTCGTTGGCTGCGGACGTTCCGTTTCTGGCCACGCGGTGCGCATCGTTGATCCGGCTTCGTTGGCGATTTGCGATACCGGCGTTGTCGGTGAAATCTGGGCCAGTGGACCCAGCATCGGTAGTGGCTACTGGAACAAGCCCGAGGTGTCGCGGCAGGCCTTTGTCACCCAAGATGGTGCCATCTGGCTGCGAACCGGCGACCTCGGCTTCGTGCATGATGGCCAGCTCTACGTTGCTGGACGCATTAAGGACATGATCATCGTGCGCGGGCACAACCTGTACCCGCAAGACATAGAGCGCGTGATTGAGTTCGAGCTTGACACCGTGCGCAAAGGCAGGGTAGCGGCCTTTGCCATCGACGGTACCGACGGAGAGGGCATCGGCCTCGCGGCCGAGGTGTCGCGCAGCGTCCAGAAGCTGATCACGCCGGAAGCGCTGGTCGAGGCCCTTAACGCTGTGGTGAGTGAACAGTTCGGCGAGCCACTGTCCGTTGTCATGCTGCTGAATCCTGGTGGCATGCCCAAGACAACGAGCGGTAAGTTGCAGCGCGGCGCCTGCCGGCAAGCCTGGATTGACCGCACGGCCGATGCCTATGCAATGTATGCGCATGGCAAGTTCGTGCTTGGCGGTTCTGCCGCTACGGACATGCCGGTCGCGCAATCGGTATTGGACGAGGTCGAGCAATCCGTTGCCGTGATCTGGAGCGAAGTGCTTCGTCGCGATGCGCTGCCTGCGTTAACACGTGATGCCCATTTTTTCACGCACGGTGGAAACTCACTTGCTGCGACACAGGTAGCGGCTCGAATCGCCGACCAATGGAAAATTGAGTTCTCCGTGCGTGCGTTGTTCGAGCAGCCGCGCCTGGATGAGCTCGCTGCGGAAGTGCGTCGCGTACTCGCCACGGGCAGGCGCAGTGTGCGCAGCAGCATTCCCGTACTACAGGCAGAGCACCGGTTGAAGCCGCTCGCGCTGTCGCATGCACAAGAGCGCCAATGGATCCTGTGGCAGCTCGCTCCGAAGAGCACTGCATACCATGTGAGTGTGGCCCTCGAACTGTCCGGGCAGCTCAATGCCGAGGCGCTGGGCGCGGCCTTCGATGGATTGGCCGCTCGCCATGAAAGCCTGCGGACCGTCTTCCGTGTGGCGGCGGATGGCACGGTTGGCCAGTGGATTCAACCCGCGTCACGGCTTCTGTTGCGCCAAATCGACCTGCGCGCGCTGCCGGCAGAGGCACGCGAAGCGAGTGCCGCCGAGCACGTCAGTCAGTGTCATGCCGATCCCTTTGATCTTGGCGAAGGTCCGCTGCTGCGCTCGTCGCTCATCCGCCTGGACGAAGCGCGGCATCTGCTTGTTGTCGTCACGCATCACATCGTGTCCGATGGCACTTCGATGCAAGTGCTGATAAGCGAACTTTGCACTGCCTATGCCGCCCATATGGAGGGCGAAGCGCCGCAATTCGACGCGCTGCCGATCCAGTACGCCGACTACGCCCTCTGGCAGCGCGACTGGCTCGCCGCCGGAGAAAGTGAGCGCCAACTGGCGTACTGGCGCAACCAGCTCGGTGATGAGCATCCCGTGCTGGCTCTGCCCACGGACCACCCACGGCATGCAGTGGCGAGCTACCGTGCTGCTAGCCACACCTTCGAGTTGGACATGACGTTGGTCGAACTGCTGCGCTCTAAGGCTCAAGCCCAAGGCGCAACCTTGTTCATGACGCTGATGGCCGGCTTCCAGGCGCTGCTGTATCGCTATACCGGCCAGCAGGATGTGCGCGTTGGTGTGCCCGTTGCCAATCGACATCGTTCCGAGACCACTGGATTGATCGGCTTCTTCGTCAACACTCAGGTGCTCCGCGCCGTGGTGAACGGTCGCATGAGCTTCGCGCAACTGCTAGAACAAACCCGAGAGGCTGCACTCGGCGCACAGGAACATCAGGATCTGCCGTTCGAGCAATTGCTAGAGGCCCTGAAACTGCAGCGCAGCCTGAGCCAGAGTCCCTTGTTCCAAGTAATGTTCAACCACCTGCGAGAGGATATGGGCGCGCTGCAAATGCTGCCAGGCCTCACAGTGAGCGAATACCGTGTCGACGACAGCACCGCACAGTTTGAACTCATGCTTGACATTCGCGAGAGGGTCGACGGTGGCGTCGCTGCGGTGTTCACCTATGCGGTCGAACTGTTCGAGCCTGCCACTGTCGCGCGCTTGGTCGAACACTACCGAGCACTGCTGGAAGCGTTGGCAGTCGACACTTTTCAAGCATTAGGCGACGTGCCCTTGCTTGACGTGACTGAACGGCGGCAAATGCGTGAATGGTCTGGGGGGACGCGGCATATGTTGCGCAAGGATTGCGTGCATCGTCTATTTGAAGAGCGGGCTCGAATCAATCCCGACGCGGTCGCATTGGTCGATGGTGACATAGAGCTCAGCTACGCGGCCCTGAACCAGCGTGCCAATTGCCTTGCCCACCGGCTGATTTGCCAGGGTGTAACCCCTGACAGCACCGTCGCGGTGGGCATTGAGGCCGTTGCCGATCGCGTGATCGGCTTGCTCGGCGTGATGAAGGCCGGCGGGACCTACCTGCCGCTGGACCCGTCGCACCCCGCGCAGCGGCTTGCGCAGTTGTTAGAAGACAGTGGTGCCAGGGTGCTCCTTACCGGCCGCCGCGGCGCGATGGAGGTGAGCGGCATCGCCAAGGTAGCGCTTGACGAGTTGACACTCTACGATGAGCTGGCCACCAACCCCAGCGTCGAACTGCACGAATCCCATCTCGCCTACGTTATCTACACCTCCGGCACCACGGGTCGGCCCAAGGGCGTAGCGGTGCCGCACGGTGCGCTGTCGATGCACGTACAGGCTATGGCGCGGACTTGCGGTATGCGTGCCGAGGATCGTTCGCTGCAATTTGCGCTACCGCACGTAGATGCTGCAGTGGAGCAATGCCTGATGTCGCTCATTTCGGGCGCAACCCTCGTGGTGCAGTCGCAGTGGTGCTCGCTCGGTAGCGAACTCGATGCCTTGCTGCGGCGTCATGGTGTGAGTGTGGTGGATCTTCCGCCGGCCTACGTGCGCCAGGTGCTGCAGGGAGCTGCGCCATTCAAGCATGCGGTGCGTTTAGCGCTCTTCGGTGGAGAGGCATGGTCCGGAGAAGACCTGGAGTTGATTCGGCGCGTGCTGCGTCCCGCGCGGATTGTCAATGCCTATGGCCCGACGGAAGCAGTAATTACACCCATGGTGTGGTCTATGGCCTGGCCTTGTGCGGATCATGACGTCGCGCAGGGGAATCTGCAGGGCTATGTGCCCATTGGTCGTCCTGTGGGCTACCGCACGGCCCATGTGCTCGACACAGGCATGCAGCCCGTTCCCCAAGGCGTACCAGGTGAGCTGTACCTAGGCGGCGAAGGGCTCGCGCGTGGTTACATCGGCCGCGCAGCCATCACTGCCGATCGTTTTGTCGCCGATCCGTTCGATGCCACGGGTGGCAGACTCTATCGCACAGGCGACCTCGTGTGTTGGCGACATGACGGTCAGCTTGAATACCTTGGCCGCCTCGACCATCAGGTGAAGATCCGTGGCTTTCGCATTGAACTCGGTGAAATCGAAGCGCGCCTGCGTGAGCACGCAACCGTGCGGGAGGCGCTGGTGCTCGTGCACGACAGCGCGGCCGGTCCTTCTCTGACTGCGTATGTTTCGTTCGCAACCTCCGCACAGATCGATCCTGCCGCGCTCAGGGAGCAACTGGCGCGCACTCTGCCCGACTACATGGTGCCCGCGGCCATCGTGGTTCTCGACAGCTTCCCACTCACAGCGGGCGGCAAGGTCGATCGTCGCGCGTTGCCCGCGCCCGCCGTGGCCAGCAGCCAGGACTACGAGGCCCCGCAGGGCGACACCGCCGAGACGTTGGCCTCGATTTGGGCCGGGCTGCTCAAGGTCGAGAAGGTCGGCATGAACGACAACTTCTTCGACCTCGGCGGCAATTCGTTGTTGGTGATCCGCATGCACCGCCTGATTGAAGAGCGGCTGAACCCTGGCCTGACGGTGGTCGATCTTTTCAAGTACCCGACCGTCGGCGCGCTCGCGCGGCGCATCGAGCAAGGCTGCGGCGCTGCGCAGTCCGCCGCCGGCAAGGACGACAACGACGACAGCGAACAGGCCCGGGCCCAACGCCAGCGCGCCGCCTTGCTGCAACGCCGCCGTCCCACCGAAAGAAGCATCTGATGCAAGACCAAACACTGCCGCCCGGACTCACGGGCATCGAGATCGCCATTGTCGGCATGGCCGGCCGCTTTCCGGGTGCGCCGGACATCGACGCCTTCTGGCGCAACATCCGCGACGGCGTGGAGTCGGTCACCGTCTTCAGCGACGAGCAACTGCGCGCGCGCGGTGTGCCCGAGCGCACGCTGGCCGACCCCGACTACGTGAAGGCCGGCGTGCTGTTCGAAGGCTTCGACCAGTTCGACGCAGGCTTCTTCGGTTATTCGCCGCGCGAGGCCGAACACCTCGATCCGCAACAGCGCATCTTTCTCGAATGCGCATGGGAAGCGCTGGAGCACGCCGGCTGGAAGGGCGGAAAGGGGAACGCATCGGTCGGCGTCTACGCCGGCGACGGCCCGAACCTCTACCTCATGCGGCACCTGCTGCCCGCCTTCGGTGTCGATGCGAGCACCGGCATCGCCGACTTGCTGGGCCTGATGAGTGGCAACTCCGCCGGCTCGCTGTGCACGCGCGTGGCCTACAAGCTCGACCTACGCGGCCCGGCCGTCAGCGTGCAGACTGAATGCTCGACCTCGCTGGTGGCCGTGCACATGGCCTGCCAGGCGCTGCTGAGCCACGACTGCGACATGGCGCTGGCCGGCGGTGTGTGGCTCAACCTGCTGCAGGAAGGCGGCTACCGCTACCAGAGCGGCGCGATCCTCTCGCCCGACGGTCACTGCCGAGCCTTCGACGCGAAGGCCGCGGGCACCGTCATCGGCAGCGGCGCGGGCATCGTCGCGCTCAAGCGGCTGGAAGAGGCGCTACGCGACGGCGACACCATCCATGCCGTCATCAAGGGCAGTGCCGCCAATAACGACGGTTCGGATAAGATCGGCTTCACCGCGCCCAGCGTGCAGGGGCAGGCCAGCGCGATCCGTGCCGCGCTGATGGTGGCGGATGTGCCCGCGAGCACCATCGGCTATGTGGAGGCACATGGCACCGGCACCACTCTCGGCGATCCGATCGAGATGGCCGCGCTGATGCAGGCCTTCGCGAGCGGCGAGTTGACCGCGAAGGGCCAATGCGCCATCGGCTCGGTCAAGACCAACATCGGCCACCTCGACGCGGCCGCCGGCGTGGCCGGCCTCATCAAGGCCGCGATGGCGCTGCGGCACAGAACGCTGCCGCCCAGCCTGCACTTCGAGCAGCCCAATCCGCAGATCGACTTTGAGAACAGTCCGTTCTACGTGAACACAGAGGCTAGGCCTTGGCCGAAGGGGGGCGCACCTCGCCGCGCGGGCGTCAGTTCCTTCGGTATCGGCGGTACGAACGTACACGTCGTGCTTGAAGAGGCTCCGGCTGTTGTCGCGCAGACGGAGACGAGCGGTTGGCAGGTGCTGCCGCTGTCGGCTATGAGCGCTACCGCTTTGCGACAGGCCACGCAAAGACTTGCAGCGCACATTGAGGAGCATCCGGGAGTCGCATTGGCCGACGTCTCGCACACGCTGCAGACGGGCCGACGCGCCTTCACCCATCGCTGTGCCGTGGTGGCCAACGAGTCGGCGACTGCCGCGCGCATGCTCGCTTCCGGTGAGGACCTCATCACAGCTTCCGCCCCGGTGCCCGAGCAGCCAGCCGAAGTGGCCTTCCTGTTTCCCGGCGGCGGAACGCAGCACGCCAATATGGGTCTGGCGCTCTATCGCGGCGACGTGAAGTTCCGCGAAGACATCGACCACTGCTGCGAACTGCTGCGTCCCGAACTCGGCCTTGACCTACGCGAACTGCTGTTCCCCGCACCGGGCGCAGAGGTCGACGCAGACGCGAAGTTGTTCGACATCGCCCTCGCGCAGCCCGCCTTGTTCGTCATCGAATATGCAATGGCGTATTGGTGGATGCGGCGTGGCGTGCAGCCCACCGTGATGATGGGCCACAGCCTCGGCGAGTACGTCGCTGCCTGCCTGTCCGGTGTATTTCGGCTGGAAGACGCGCTGCGCGTCGCAGCCTTGCGCGGCCGCCTGCTGCAATCCATGCCGCCCGGCGCGATGACGGCGGTGCCGCTCTCACAGGCTGAGCTTGCACCCTTCTTGACCGATGGTTGCGATCTCGGAGCAGCCAACGGCGAGCAACTGTGCGTGATCTCTGGTCCACTCGAAGCCATTGAGGCTGCCGAACAGAAGCTGCGCGTGCAGGGCCATCTGCCGCGTCGTCTCCATGTATCCATAGCTTCGCACTCGGCCATGACGCAGCCGCTGCTCGCAGAGCTGGAACAGCTCATCGCCTCCGTGCCGCGGCAGGCGCCGAAGATTCCGTTTATTTCCAACGTCACCGGTCGACTCATCACTGCGGCGCAGGCGGTGAGCCCGAACTACTGGGCGCAGCACCTGCGCGGTACAGTGCATTTCACGGCCGGCTTGCGCACGCTCTTTGAGGTGCCGGGGCGCGTGGTGCTCGAAGTCGGCCCTGGTGAAACGCTCGCCGGGCTGGCGCGCCAGCATCCGATGGCCGGATCAGCCGCAGGTGTGTACGCCAGCCAGGCCCACCCGCAGCAACAGACGCGCAACGCGCAGCAGATCGTGCACGCGCTCGCAAGCCTGTGGCTCGCGGGTGTGGATATCGACTGGACAGCCTGCCACGCAGGGCTGGCACGGCGCCGTGTGCCGCTGCCGGCTTATCCGTTCCAGCGCCGCCGCTACTGGGTCGATATGCCCGATGCCGCATCAGCGAAGTCTGCACACAAGCCGCCTTCTGATGCGTTCTACGTGCCATCGTGGAAGCGGATCGAGCCATTGGTGCCTACAGTCGGAAAAACGACGGATGCCGGCTGCGTGCTCGTGCTCGGCGACAGCCGCAGCTTCACCTGTCATCTTGTGCAACATTTACAGTCGCAAGGCCACGCGGTAGTCGTGGCGGAGCGTGGCCAGACTTTTGCGCGCACCGACCGCGAGGGCTGGATGCTGCGCCCCGGAGAGCATGACGATCACGCGCAACTGTTGCGCGAGGTCGAAGCCGACTTCGGCGCCATCACCGCCATCTACCACCTCTGGTGTCTCGACGAGGTTCCGGCCTGGCAGCCACAGCCCGAGTTGCTGGAACGCAGCTTCTTCAGCCTGCTGGCGCTGGTTCAGGCACTCGACACAGGTGGTGGCAACGCCCGAAAGTTACCCCTCGCCATCATCGCCAACCAGATCGAGGACGTTACCGGTGCCGAGACGCTGTGCCCCGAGAAGGCCACGCTGCTGGGCATCGGCAAGGTGATCGGGCAGGAGTGTTCTCGAGTCCATTGCCGTGTGATTGACGTTATGCTGCCCGCGCCCGACAGCGAGGCAGAGACCCTGCTGGTCGAACAGATCGCAGCTGAATCCGTCGTGCTGCAGGCCGAGCCTGGTGAACCGCTGCTGGCCTATCGCGGTGCGCACCGCTGGGCGAAGACTTATGAGCCCGCACCGCTTCCTGCTACCGCACAGCGACTGCGGCAGCAGGGCGTCTACCTGATAACCGGGGGACTCGGTGGTGTTGGCCTCGCCATCGCTAAGCATCTGGCCCAGCACTGGAAAGCCAGACTGGTGCTTCTTGGCCGCACCGCGATGCCGAAGCACACGGCGTGGGCTTCGATCACAACTGCTGCTGACCAGTCCGATGCACTGAAGAACAAGTTGCTTCGGTTGCTCGAAATCGAAGCGCTAGGCGCTGAAGTGCTGACCGTCGTGGCCGACGTGTCCGACCCAGCTCAGTTGCACGCCGCACTCGAACTGGTACACGTGCGCTTCGGCGCTCTGCACGGGATCGTCCACGCGGCGGGCGATGCGGGTGGTGGCATGATGGCCAAGCGCACGCGCGCGCAGGTCGACACCGTCTTCGCAACCAAGGTGCGCGGCACCCGCACGCTGCTGGACGCGGTGCGCGGACAGCCGCTCGACTTCGTGCAGTTCTGCTCTTCCATCTCCAGTGTGGCCGGTGGCTTGGGTATGAGCGACTACGCCGCGGCCAACGCGTACCTCGACGCCACGGCCATCGCCCATGCGCGCATCGCCAGCTATCCGATCTTCTCGGTCAATTGGGACGCCTGGCGCGGCCTCGGCATGGCCGAGAACATGGAAGTTCCCGACGGCATCGGCATGCACGGTCCGGAGGGCGCACGCACCTTCGAGCGTATCGTCAATGGCCCGCTGCGGCCGCAGACGGTGATCTCCACCACCGACCTCGCGCAGCGCCTCGGTCCCCTGGACGACGACATGCTCGACATGCTCGATGCCGGCAATGCTCAACCGGTCACCGGTGGCAGCAGCCATCCGCGCCCCGCGCTGCAGACTCCCTTTATCGCACCCGAAGGCGAACTGGCGAATGCCCTGGCCGCGCTGTGGACCGAGCGCCTGGGCATCGCGCCCATTGGCGTGAACGACAACCTGTTCGAACTCGGCGGCGATTCGCTGGTGGCCATCCAGCTGCTATCGCGTGTCCGCAAGGCTTACGCGGTCGAACTGCATCCCAGCGAGTTCTTCAAGGCGCCGACCATCGCCGGACTGATGACGCACATGCCAACGAGTGGCGCCCCCCCCGAGCCGCAGCAGGCCGCTGCGATGGAGATCTCACCTGTGGCACGCACCGGTGTGCTGCCGCTGTCACCGATGCAACGCCGCCTCTGGCTGGTCGACCGGCTTACCGATGCAGGCAACATCACCGGCCGCGCAGCGTACAACATGTCGGCCGGGCTGGCCCTGCACGGCGAGCTGAACGTCGACGTGTTGCGCGCAGCCATCGACGCCATCGTCGCGCGGCATGAAGTGCTGCGCACCCTGTTCGCCGAAGACGATGAAGGCGAGCCCGTGGCGGTGATCCGCCCCTGCGTGCACTTGGACGTTCCGCTTATCGAGATAGACGAAGCTAGCACGACAACGCGCGAGCGCCGCTACGCCACGCTGTTCGATGAACTCGTGCGCATGCCGTTCGCGCTGGCCGAAGGCCCACTCATCAAGGCGACCATCGTGCGTCTCGGAGAGCACGAGCATGTATTGGTCCTCGTTGTACATCACATCGTGTTCGACGGCTGGTCGATTGCGGTGTTCGCGCGCGAGCTCGGTGAGTTCTACGAGCGGGCATTGCGTGGTCAGCTGCTGCAACTCACGCCGTTGCCTGTGCAATACGTTGATTACGCCGCGTGGTACGACCGCGCGCTGGCTTCCGAGACATTCGCACCCAAGGCCGGCTTTTGGCGGACCTACCTGCGCAACGCGCCGCAGGTGTCGACCCTGAAGCCCGATCACCAGCGACCGGCCATGGCCTCGCATGCAGGCAACTCGGTGCAGCTCGTACTGTCGCCGATCCTGTCGCAGGCGCTCGCAACGTTGGCGCGCGAGTCTGACACTTCGCTGTTCACGCTGCTGTTGTCCTCCTTTTTTCTGTTTTTCCACCAGGCTTCGGGTGCCGACGACATCGTGATCGGTACCGACGTGGCGGGCCGTGGCCATCCGGACCTCGAACAGCTGCTGGGCTTCTTCGTCAACGTCGTGCCAGTGCGCTCGCGCATGGTCGACCGGCAGGCCGGTTTCAGTCAATGGCTTGCGCAGACGAAGCAGCAAACGCTCGCCGCCATGGACCACCAGGACGTGCCCTTCGATCAGATCGTCGAGCTGTCGGGCGCGCAGCGCGCACGCGACCGTAACCCGCTGGTGCAGGTGCTCTTCGTCCTTCAAAACACACCCGAGATCCGGTTCTCCATTGAGGGCGCCGAGGTCGAAGTGTTGCCCCAGCAGATGAACGAATCCAAGTTCGACCTGGCAGTGTTCGCCAGAGAACAAGCTGGCGTGCTCACCGTCGAGTGGGTGTACGCCACAGACCTGTATCAACGGGAAACCGTTGAGAAGTTCACCGCTTCGTGGCATGCGCTGCTGGAGCGGATCGTCGCAATACCGGGCCAGGCTGTCGACGCGCTGGCTCCCACGAAAACGCAGGAGCGAATCACCATGAACACCGCGAAATCCACTGGTGCTAAAAGCAAGCTGGACAAGCTGGGGAAAATCGGTAAGGCAGGACTGGGTGGTGTGCCGCCGCGTGCCGCCGTACGTCCCGCTGTCCAGACCTCTTTCCTCAAGCCCGGCGCCGACTTCCCTATCGTGCTGCAAGCCACCACCGACGACCTCGACACAGTGGCCTGGGCGAGGAGCCAGGCAGACTACATCGAAATGCTTGTCGCCAAGCACGGTGGCATCCTGTTCCGCAACTTCGGTCTGAGAACGCCGCAGGACTTCGAGGCCTTTGCCGAGGCCATCGAGCCCGAGCTGTACGGCAGCTACGGTGACCTGCCGAAGAAGGAGGGCGGCAAGAAAACCTACCGGTCCACCCCATATCCCGAGCAGCAAATGATCCTGTTCCACAACGAGAGTTCGCACCTCGACCGCTGGCCTCGTAAGCAGTGGTTCTTCTGTGAGATGCCGTCGCCTGTGGGCGGTGCTACGCCCATCGTCGATTGTCGCGAGATGCTGCGCCGCCTGCCCGTCGACATGGTGGCCGAGTTCGAGCGGAAGGAACTGCTGTATGTGCGCAC
Source organism: Rhodoferax sp. OV413 (assembly GCF_900104385.1). GTDB lineage: Bacteria > Pseudomonadota > Gammaproteobacteria > Burkholderiales > Burkholderiaceae_C > Rhodoferax_B. The sequence continues at coordinate 900,723 of NZ_FNJA01000002.1, forward strand.
CTTTACACCGGGACTGGACGTGAGCTGGCAGGACTTCTACAAGACCAACCGCCGCGAGGACGTCGAGGCCCGCCTGGTCGCCGCGGGTATCACCTGGCGATGGCTCGACAATGATACGCTGCAGACACGCACGCGCTGCCCGGCGGTGATCCGCCATCCGCTCACTGGTGAGAAGGTGTTTTTCAATCAGATTCAGCTGCACCACGTGGCCTGCTTGGAAGGACAGGTGCGCGAGGATCTACTCGCGATGGGTGGTATTGATCGTCTGCCGCGCCACGTGATGTACGGCGACGGTTCGCCTATTTCCGACGAGACCATGGCCTTCGTCGGCCGCGTATACGAGGAATGTGCGGTGCGCTTCAATTGGCAGCAGGGCGACATCGTCATGCTCGACAACATGCTCGCGGCCCATGCGCGCGACCCGTACGAAGGGCCGCGCAAGATCGTGGTGGCCATGGGTGCGATGTTTGACCGCACCGCGCTCGAAGATGTACCGAAAGTAGCAGCCGATACACGACTGGCTGACGAGCTGGGGGCATGAACGCAATGAACATGATGGCCGACAGCATCGAAGTCACATTCCCGCTGAGTCCCGAGCAGCGTACGGTACTCGCCGGCGCGAAGCGCCTGCTCCTGTTGACCGGTATCGAAGGCGCGCTGGATGCGGCGCGCCTGCACGTCGCCGTGGAGAGTGTGCTAAGCGCGCATGGTGCTCTGCGCGTGGCTGTCTGCCAGGTACCTGGCTACAGAGGCTTGCGGCAACAGTATTTCGACGAGATGCCACCGCTAAAATGGCAAATGGCCGATTTGAGTGAGTCAGCCGATGAAGCGTTGCACACGTGGGTCGAAGACTTTAACGCCGAACCGCTGGCAATGGAACGCGGTGAACTCGTCAGCGCTGGCCTCGTGCGTACGGGCGAGGGCCGCCATACGCTGGCCCTGTCGGTGAACTCGCTGGTGGCAGACAGGGAGAGTTTGCATAACCTGTTCGACCAAATCGTTGCGGCCTACCAGGGCGAGGGCTGCCTCGACCCGGAGAGCATCTTCCAGTACACGCGCTTTGTGGAATGGCGGCAGGACCTGCTTGACGGCGAGGACGCGGCCGGAGGGCGCGCCTACTGGCTGCGGATTGCGGCCGATGCCGTGGCTATCGCCCCGCTGCGTTTGCAAGGGCGGTTGGACGGTGCTCAGGAGCGGGCCACGCGCCATCGGATCTCCGTTGCCATTGATGCGGCGTTTGCTGACCGTGTGGTAGCGCGCGCCAATGTGCTCGGTGTGCAACCCGAGACCTTGCTGCATGCCGCATGGTGGCTATTGCTTGCCCGATTGAACGGCATGGACCGCTTCATCGGCGGCTGGCAGCACGACTGCCGGCGCGACTATGAACCGATGCAAGGTGCGGTTGGCTTGTTTGACAAAGTGCTGCCGGTCATGGTCGACGTGGCTGTCGACGAATCTTTTGCAAGCTGGCTTGGCCGGCTGGACGCAGCCTTGACTGCACACATCGATGTTCAGGAATACTGGGCCGTAGATGCGCCTCCGTTCTCGACACATACCGTCGTGGGCTTCGCGTCGCACGAAGTTCCCCGGCCTCACGGCACAGATTCGCAGTGGCGCCTGATCGGGTTGCCCGGCCCGATGCCTTGTTTTGAACTCGCGCTGCAGACCGCATGGCAGGCTGAAGGTGTAGAACTGGCGCTGTATGCCGATATCGCGCGCTATAGCCATGCCGCAGTCGAACGTTTGCTGCTTCAGTTTGTCACTTTGCTCGAAGCCGTGGTTGCGCACCCTGATGCACCCGTCGGCACGCTGTCGCTGGTCGGCCCGAAAGAGCGTGAGTTGCTGTTGGTGCCGAACGATCCACGCATTGATGTCGGAACGCAGACCGTGGCCGACCGCATCACGCACTGGGCCGAAGCAACACCGGACGCTCCTGCGCTCCAAGCCGGTGAGCAACGGTTGACTTACCGCGAACTCGACAACCGGATCAATGGGCTTACGCATTGGCTCACTAAGCAGGGAGTGATGCCGGGCGCGATCGTTGCGCTCAACCTGCCGCGTTCGCTCGACCTGCCCGTGGCTATGTTCGCCACCTGGCGTGCGGGGGCCGCCTACCTGCCGCTGGAGCCGGAATGGCCCGAGGCGCGCCGCGCAGCCGTGCTCGCGGACGCACAACCAGTGCTCGTGCTCGATGCCGCTGCGCTGCCCGCACTCGACGATACGCTCGACGCAGTGCCGAAACACCGCATCGCCCTGCAAGACCTTGCGTATGTGCTCTACACCTCCGGTTCCACCGGCAAGCCCAAGGGCGTCGCCATCGAGCAGGGCCATTTGCTGAACTACATAGCCGCAGCCTCGGCCGCAATGAAGTTCGATGCCTGTCGCCGTTGGGCGCTCACCAGCTCTGTTGTTGCCGACCTGGGCAACACCGCGCTGTTCGGTGCGTTTTTCAACGGTGCCTGTCTGGTCGTGGCGGCCGAAGACGAAGTGAAGGACGCCCAAGCCTTTGCGCGCTTCATGGGTAAAAACGAGATCGATGCGATCAAGATCGTGCCCTCGCACCTGGAGGCACTGCTCGAATGCGAGTCGCCGCACCTGCCTCGCACGCTGGTGCTGGGCGGGGAGGCCGCGCCGCGCGCGTTGGTCGAGCGTATCTCGCGGATTGCACCGCAGTGCGCCATCTACAACCACTATGGGCCGACCGAAACTACGGTCGGTGTGATGGTTCACGCGGTGTCCGCTGGTGCGCCGCTACCAGAGCAGTTGCCGCTTTCGCAGGTGCTCGCGAACAACCGCGTGCACGTGCTTGACGCCTCGCTGCGCCTGGTGCCTGCGGGCGGCCTGGGCGAGGTCTATGTCGGCGGCGCGCAGCTGTGCCGCGGCTACCTGAACCGCGAGCCGGGCGATGCCTTTGTGGCCGACCCGTTCAACCCGGGTGAGCGCCTCTATCGGACGGGCGACCTGGCCTACGTGCGGGCCGACGGCGGCATCCGCCTCACGGGGCGCGTCGATCACCAGGTCAAGATCCTCGGCTTCCGTGTCGAGCCGGCCGAGGTCGAGGCGGTGCTGCTGGCGCAGCCCGGCGTGCGGCAGGCGGTGGTGCTCGCCGTGCCGGATGCGGCGGGGGCGATGACGCTGTCCGCCTTCGTCGTCGCCGACGTGGCGCTGGCCGACGGCCGCGAGCTGCGCGAATGGCTGGCCGCCTTGCTGCCCTCGCACATGGTGCCGGGGAGCTTCACGGCCGTCGATGCCTTCGCCCGACTGCCCAACGGAAAGATTGACCGACTGGCACTGGCCGCGATCGTGCCTTCTACCGCCGTAGGCAAGGACCGCATCGAACCGCGCGACGCACTCGAAGCCGTGCTCGCCGACAGCATGGCTTCGCTGCTCGGCAGCGGCCCCATCGGCATCGATGACGATTTCTTCGAACTCGGCGGCCACTCTCTGCAGGTCATCAAGTTGGTCGCGCGTATCCGTAAGCTGTTGCAGATTGAGTTGCCGGCGGGTGTGGTGTTCGACCATCCGACACCGGCTGGACTGGCGGCTGCGCTGCGTGAGGGCCGCGACGATGTCGCGCAGCTCGAAGCGCGCGCGCAGGCGTACCGGCAGCCAGAAGACGTGAGCGAGACCGTATGAACAATCCCCTGATGCCGCTCACCATCCATCGCACCGTGACTGACGGCGATGCCGTGGCTTTGTCCTATGCGCAGGAACAGCTGTGCTTCTTGCAGAAGCTTGAGCCGGGCCTGACCGCCTACAATCTGCCGCGTGTCATCCGCCTTACCGGTGGGCTCGATGTGACCGCGATGGAGCATGCATTCCAGGCGCTGATCGCGCGTCATGCCATCTTGCGCACTTGCTTCTTCGAGCAGGAAGGCGTGCCGATGCAGAGCGTGCAGGCCACCGTGCCGTTCGCGTTGGAGCGCATCGACCTGTCGGTCCTAGACGACGAGGCACAGAAGGCGCAGTTGGATGTTGTCGTGCGTCGCACTGCCGGGCATGTGTTCGACCTTGGCGTCCCGCCCGCGTTAGTTGCGCGGCTTGTGAATCTGGGATGCGACCGGTATGTGCTGGCGGTTTGCCTGCATCACATTGTGTCCGACGCATGGTCGAACCCGATTCTCGTCCACGATCTGGCCGAGGCCTATCGGCTCGCTTTGCGCACCGGCGGCCCAATTCAATTGCCGTCGCTGCCTGTGCAGTACGCCGACTATGCTGTGTGGCAGCGCGCGAGCGTGCAGGGCGGAGCGCTGGAGCGTCAGCTCGACCACTGGAACCGGCATCTCGGTTCCGACGTTCCGGCGCTCGATCTGCCGACCGACCGCATGCGGCCTTCGGGCAAGACCTTCGTCGGGACCGCACTCGGCTTCGATGTGCCGTCAGAGCTTGCCGTCGCACTGCAGACGTTCTGCCGTGTCGAGAAGTGCACGCCCTTTGTCGCCCTGCTCGCGGTATGGCAGGTGCTGCTTGCGCGTTGCAGCGGCCAGAATGATTTCGCCATCGGCGTGCCCAATGCCGGGCGTCACCATGAGGAAGTGAGCGAACTGCTCGGCTTTTTCGTGACCACGCAGGTGTTCCGCGCGCGACTGTCACCGTGGCAGAGCCTGCGTCAGGTCTGCCGCCAGGTTCGCGTCGATGCACTGGCGGCGCTGGACAATGCCGAACTGCCCTTTGAAGTGTTGCTCGCGAGCCGCAAGGACCGCCGCGATCCGGCGCGCAGCCCGTTGTTCCAGGTGATGTTTGGCGTGCAGATGGTTGGCAATGCGGTGGCGCTCGACTTCGACGGTTTGAGCGCCGAGTTCGAAGAGTTCGACGATGCGGGCGCCAAGTTCGATTTGTCGCTCGACTTCTACATTGGCCCGCAAGGCGTGCGCGGTCGGCTCGAATACAACACTGACCTGTTCGACGCTACTACCGCTCGGCGGCTGGTGGCTGGCTACACCAGGGTGCTTGAAGTGCTAGCGGTCGATCCTGATCGGGTGCTCGCTAATCTGGTTCTGACCAGTGAAAACGAGCGTGCTGGTCTGATGCAGTGGAGTCAAAACCTAGCGAATCGGCCTTTCGAGGCGCCGGTGCACCAACTGATCACCCAGCGTGCCCGTCACACACCGGAAGCTGTGGCCGTGGTCTTCGGTGAAGCATCCTTGACCTACGCCGACCTCGAAGCCCGTGCTAACTGCCTGGCCCATCGGTTGATCGCGCTCGGTGTAAGGCCCGACACCCCAGTCGGCATCGCAGTGGAACGCAGCCCGGAGATGGTTCTCGGCCTCTTGGCCATCCTCAAAGCCGGTGGTGCCTATGTGCCCATCGACCCCGAATACCCGCCAGACCGCATTGCCTACATGCTGGAAGACAGCGGCGTCGCGCTGCTGCTCACCCAAAGCCACCTGACTCTGCCCATGCGCGACGGCCTCAAGACGATCGAACTCGATCGGCTGGATTTAGCGTCCGAGCCCTCCACTGACCCTGGTGTTCCCGTGAATGGCGAACACCTGGCTTATGTCATCTACACCTCCGGCTCCACCGGCCGGCCCAAGGGCGCGGCCAACCGCCACCGTGCACTGGCCAACCGTCTGGCCTGGATGCAGGACGCCTACACCCTGACCCCGGCCGAAACCGTGCTGCAGAAAACCCCATTTAGCTTCGACGTTTCGGTGTGGGAGTTCTTCTGGCCGCTGCTGCAAGGGGCGCGTTTGGTCGTGGCTCAGCCCGGAGCCCACCGCGAGCCGGCCAGGCTGGTCCAGCTCATCCGCGAACACGCGGTGACCACCCTGCACTTCGTGCCCTCTATGCTGCAGGCCTTCATGGCCCACGCCGGGGTGGAAGCCTGCATTAGCCTCAAGCGTATCGTCTGCAGCGGCGAAGCTCTGCCCGCCGAAGCCCAGGCCCAGGTCTTCCAACGTCTGCCTGGTGCCGGCCTGTACAACCTCTATGGCCCCACCGAAGCCGCCATCGACGTCACCCACTGGACCTGTCTGGCTGACGGCCTGAACCACGTAGCCATCGGCCGCCCGATCGCTGGTAGCAGGACCTATGTGCTCGACGACGGACTGAACCTGGTAGCCCCAGGCTTGCCCGGTGAGCTCTACCTCGGAGGCGTCGGCTTGGGTCGGGGCTACCTCGGCAAGCCTGGCCTGACTTCGGAACGCTTTGTCGCCGATCCTTTCGATGCCGCCGGCGAGCGTCTGTACCGCACCGGTGACCTGGTGCGCTGGCGCACCGACGGCCAACTCGAATACCTGGGTCGGCTCGATCACCAGGTGAAGATCCGCGGCTTCCGCATCGAACTCGGCGAGATCGAGGCCCAACTGCTGGCCCAGCCCGAGGTGCGTGAGGCGGTGGTGGTGGCGCAGCCGGCCACTGGCGGGCCACGACTGGTGGCCTATGTATCGGCCTCCACTGCGCAGGCTATTGACACGCAAACGCTGCGCGCGCGACTGGCGGTGGCGCTGCCCGAGCATATGCTGCCGAGCTTGGTGGTAGTGCTCGACACCCTGCCGCTGAATGCCAATGGCAAGGTCGATCGCAACGCCCTGCCCGCGCCGCAACCGCCTGATGCCACCCGCCGGGTGGCGCCCACGCGCGACATCGAGAAGGCGATCTGCGCCATCTGGGCACAGGTGCTGGGCACCGAGGGCGTGGGCATCCACGACAACTTCTTCGACATCGGCGGCCATTCGCTGCTGCTGGTGCAGGTGCAGGCCCAGATCCAGTCGCGACTAGGCTTGGCCGTGTCCCTGGTCGATTTGTTCAAGCACCCCACCGTGGCCGCGCAGGCCCGTTGTCTACGGCCGGAGCCGACGGATGGGGCCATCGACACCGCCATGCGCCCCGCGCGTGACGGTGCGCGCCGACAGCGAGAGGCCATGTTGCGGCGAAAGAATGCCGCGGAAGGAATGCAGCGATGAACCATGCCATCGAATCAGACGACACCAACGAGATGGCCGTCGCCATCGTCGGCATGGCCGGGCGCTACCCAGGGGCGCCCAACGTTGGGGCCTTCTGGCGCAACATCCACGCAGGCATCGAATCGGTGAGTTTCTTCTCCGACGAGGAATTGCGCGCGCGTGGCGTGTCGCCCGAGGCCCTGGCCGACCCAGATTACGTGAAGGCCGGCGTGCTGCTCGACGGCATGGACCGCTTCGACGCCGGCTTCTTTGGCTATTCGGCGCGTGAGGCCGAATACCTCGACCCGCAACAGCGCTTCTTCCTAGAGGTCGCGGTCGAGGCGCTGGAGCATGCGGGCTACTATGGCGAGCGCCAGTCCAGGCGCATCGGTATCTACGGCGGCGCGAGCACCAACCAGTACGCCTGGCGCAACCTGCTGCCGGCAGGTGTGCTCGGTGGCAAGGGTGAGGAAGCTTCGTTGCAGACCCTGCTCAACGGCAATGAAAAGGATGCACTGTGTACCCGAGTGGCCTACGAGCTCGACCTGCAGGGGCCGGCCGTCACGGTGCAGACCGCCTGCTCGACCTCGCTGGTGGCTGTGCACATGGCCTGCCAGGCGTTGTTGAACCATGAGGCCGACATGGCGCTGGCCGGTGGCGTGTCTTTGAACCTGGGGCAGGGCTTGGGCTACCGCTACCAGGCCGGCTCCATCGCCTCGCCGGACGGCCATTGCCGCGCCTTCGACGCACGGGCCGCCGGCACCATCAGTGGTAGTGGCGTGGGCATCGTGGTGCTCAAGCGCCTGGCCGATGCGCTGGCCGATGGCGACACCATTTACGCCCTCATCAAGGGCTCGGCCATCAACAACGACGGCTCGGCCAAGGTGGGCTACACCGCGCCGAGCGTAGAAGGCCAGGCCCAGGTGATCCTGGCCGCACAGACCATCGCCGATGTGGCGCCCGACAGCATTAGTTATGTGGAGGCACACGGCACCGGCACCCCGATGGGCGACCCGATCGAGATTGCCGCGCTGACGCAGGCTTTCCGCGACGGCGATGGGGAAAGCACTGTGCGCAGTGGCTGGTGCGCCGTCGGCTCGGTGAAGACAAATATCGGCCACCTTGACGCTGCCGCCGGCGTGACCGGGTTGATCAAGGCCGTGCTCGCACTGCACCACAAGACCCTGCCGCCTAGCCTGCACTACGAGCAGCCCAATCCACAGATCGACTTCGCGGCCAGTCCGTTCTACGTGAACACAGAAGTCAAGGACTGGGCTGCGGGCCGCACGCCGCGCCGCGCGGGCGTGAGCTCTTTCGGCATGGGTGGCACCAATGCGCACGTGGTGCTGGAGGAGGCGCCTGCGCTTGTACCTTCCGGCGCTGGGCGTGATTGGCAGGTGCTGCCGGTATCGGCCCGCAGCGCCGAGGCCGCGCAAACGGCACAGGCGCAGCTCGCGCGGCATCTGTCCGAACATGATGCGCAGCCGCTTTCGGCCGTGGCCTACACGCTGCAGACCGGGCGCCGACATTTCGCGCATCGCCGGGTCGTGCTGGCATCAACCCTGGGTGAGGCGGCCCACCAACTGGCCTCGCCCGACGCGGCGCATGCGTGGTCAGGGCAGGGCCCCGGCGAGGCGCCGGAGGTGGCCTTTCTGTTCCCCGGTCAGGGCGCGCAGCACGCCCACATGGGCCAAATGCTCTACGAGAGCGAGCCGGTGTTCCGCGAGATGATCGACCACTGCTGTGAATTGCTGCAGCCCACGCTCGGGCTGGACCTGCGGCAATACCTGTTCCCCACCGAGGCCGAAGAGACCACCGCCTCCGAACAGCTGGCCCAGACCGCTATTACCCAGCCCGCGCTGTTCGTCGTGGAATACGCCACGGCGCGGCTGTGGCTGCATTGGGGCCTGCGGCCGGCGCTGATGCTCGGCCACAGCGTCGGCGAATATGTAGCTGCCTGCATTGCCGGCGTGTTCGACCTGCGGGACGCGCTGGATCTGATCGCCGCGCGCGGCCGACTGATGCAGGCCTTGCCGCGCGGTGCGATGCTCGCGGTCGAGCTGCCGGAAGCAGAGCTGCAGCCTTGGTTGTCAGCGCACCGTAGCCTCGCGGCTGTCAACGCTGAGCGTATGTGCGTACTGTCCGGCACGCCGGAGGCCATTGATGCGGCCGAGCGGGAGCTCATGGCGCGCGGCACCGAAACGCGCCGACTGCAGGTTTCGCATGCCTTCCATTCTGCCATGGTGGACCCGGCGCTGCCGGCCTTTGAGGCGTTGGTGACCGCCGTGACCAAACGCACGCCGGCGATCCCGTTCATTTCCAACGTCACCGGCCGGACCATCACCGATGAAGAGGCTACCAGCGCCGATTACTGGGTGCGGCATTTGCGCGGTACGGTGCGTTTCGCTGAGGGCTTGGGCGTGCTGCTGGCCACGCCGGGCCGGCTGTTGCTGGAGGTGGGGCCGGGCGAGGTGCTTACCGCGCTCGTGCGGCGCCATGCCAATGCGTCCTTGGCTACCGCCATATTGACCTCTCAGCCCCGGCCGCCCCAATGGCGGCAGGGCGATGCGCAGTGCGCGCGCGCGCTGGCGCAGTTGTGGGTGGCCGGGGCACCGGTGGACTGGCAGGCCTACCATGCCTGCCACACCGGTCATGGAGGTACGGCGCGGCGGCATGTGCCGCTGCCCACCTATCCATTCGAAAGCCGGTCATACTGGATTGAGCCAGGCCAGCCAGCCTTTGGTGGATCGGCGAAGGCTGAGCCTGCGCGGCGCGAACTGGCGGATTGGTTCCAGGCACCGATCTGGCGGCGCGCGCCAGCCTTGGCCAGGATGGCGCAGGCGGCGGATGGCATGGAGAGTGGATTTAGCCTGGTATTCGGCGACGCGGGGGGGCTGCGCGATGCACTTGTGCAAAGCTTGGCTCTGCCGTCTCGGTCCGTCGTTGTAGTGGAAAGTGCGGCGGCCTTCGAGGCCGTGGACGCCCATCACTATCGTGTGCGCACCGATGCGCGTGAAGACTTGGCGCGCGTGCTGCGCGAGGCGGGTGCTGAGCTCGGGCCGTTGCGGCAGGTGTTCCACCTGTGGAGCCTTGAAGAACAGGATCCGCATGGCCCGTTGGCGCTGGTGCTAGCGCGGGGCCTGCACAGCCTGCTGGCGCTAGTGCAGGCACTGTATGCCGAGGGTATGGCGAACCAGGCCGAGTCCCTGCGCTTGACCGTGGTGGCCAGCCAGCTCGAAGACGTGACCGGCCTGGAAAGCCTGAACCCTGGCAAGGCCCTGTTGCACGGACCCTGCAAGGTGCTTCCGCATGAGTTTCCGAACATCGCCTGCCAGCTGATCGACGTGGTTCTGCCCACCGGTGACGGCGCGACCTCGGCTCGCCTGGCAGAGCAGGTACTGGCCGAATCCCAAGTCGCCGATCCGGCCGAACTGGTGGCATACCGCGGGCCGCATCGTTGGTTGCAGGCCTTCGAGCCGGTCAGTGGTGCTGCGGCCCAATCCGTTCAGCGGCTCAAGCAGCGCGGTGTCTACCTGATCACTGGTGGCCTGGGTGGCATCGGCCTGGCGCTTGCCGGCCGGCTGGCGCACAAATGGCAGGCCCGGCTGGTGCTGGTGGGGCGTTCGGAAGTGCCGGCGCGCCACCTCTGGGGTGAAATCATCGCGGATCCGTCCACCGTGCCTGCGTTGCGCGAGCGGCTGCAGAAGCTCACTCAGTTGGCCCAGGCTGGCGCCGAGTTGCTGGTGCTACAGGCCGACGTGGCCGATGCACCGCGCATGCGCGAGGTGGTACGCCAGGCGGTCGAGAAGTTCGGCGGCTTGCATGGCGTGGTGCATGCGGCGGGCCTGCCGGGCGGCGGTGTGATGGCCCAGCGCGAACGCACCGCGGTAGAGGCGGTGTGCGCGCCCAAGGTGCAGGGCACGCGCGCGTTGATGGCCGCGCTCGAAGGGCAGGCGCCCGACTTCGTGCTGCTGTGCTCGTCTACCGCCGCTGCGCTCGGCGCCTTCGGCGATGCTGACTACTGCGCGGCCAACTGCTACCTGGATGCTACGGCGCGGCTGGCGCTGCGTGAGCAGTGCTTTCCGGTCTGGTCGGTCAACTGGGACACCTGGCGCGAGGTCGGCATGGCCGCGCACCGTGCGCATCCCGAGGGCATGGGTATTTCGACTGAGATGGGCGCGCTGGCCTTCGAGCACCTGCTGGCCGGCACGGTGCTGCCGCAGTTGTTCGTCTCGCCGCTCGGCTTGTCGGAAAAACGCGCTCGGCTGAACTCGCTGGATTTCGACGTCGAAACCGTGCCCACCGCCGCACCCGTTGCCGGTGGTCGCCACGATCGACCCGCGCTGGCCACGCCCTTCGTGCCACCCGAGGATGGGCTGGAGGCCGACATCGCGCAGCTGTGGACCGAGGCGCTGGGCTTCTCGGTGATCGGCGTGAACGATAGCCTGTTCGAGCTCGGTGGCGACTCGCTCACGGCCATCCAACTGCTGGGTCGGGTGCGCAAGCAGTTCGGAGTGACACTGCATCCGGCGGCGTTGTTCAACGAGCCCACGGTGGCGGCACTGGCGGTGCTGGTGGAGCTGCGCCTGATCGAGCAGATCGAGCAGGAAGCCGCAAAGGAAGCCAGCGGCGACGAGGCCATGGAAAAGGTGGCCTGAACAAAGCGGCCTCGGATACGTCATCAAGGTGAAGCGCATGTCGCGCAAAACGAATCTTCTTCACCGCCATGTCTACATCCAAAAAACTGTCAGTCCAACGCGCTCGCCTTACGCCCGCGCAACAAGCTCTGCTGGCCAGCCGCCTGAAGGGCGTGCCCGTGGCGGAGCGGGAGCCGCCGCTGCGACCTTGCGACGATCCGGCCGAGCGCGCGGCGCTGTCCTTCGCGCAGCGTCGCCAGTGGTTCCTGTGGAAGTTGGATCCGGTGAGCACGGCATACCACATCGCCGAAGGCTTGCGGCTGCAAGGTGCGTTGGACGTGGATGCGGTGCGCGCCGCCTTCCAAGCGCTGGTGGCGCGCCACGAGTCGCTGCGCACCGTATTCCGCGCCAACAACGAAGGCATGGCCGAGCAGCTCGTGCAAGCCGAGCTGGCGCTGGAGATACCGCTGGTCGACCTGAGTCAGGCTCCGGAGGCGCTGCGCGGCGACTTGGTGGATGAGGCGGCTCGGACTGTGAACCTCAGGCCCTTCGATCTGCAGCGTGGCCCGCTGTTCAGGGTCAGCGTGATCCGTGAAAGCGCACACAGCCATGTGCTGGCGGTGGTGATGCACCACATTGTGTCCGACGGCTGGTCGATGCAGATCCTGGTCGACGAGTTTGTGGCGCAGTACCGCGCCATCACTCAAGGAGAGTCGGCAGTGCTACGGCCGCTGCCGGTGCAGTACGCGGACTATGCGGCCTGGCAGCGGAACTGGCTGGAAGACGGCCAACGCGAGCGCCAGCTTGCCTACTGGTTGGCGCAGCTGGGCTCGGAACAGCCGGTATTGCAACTGCCCACCGACCACCCGAGAAAAGCCGACGGCGGCTACAGCGCGGCCAGCCACATCGTCGACCTGCCGGCAGCGCTGGCCGAGGGGCTGCGGCGCCAGATGGCGGTACGCGGCGCCACACCGTTCATGCTGCTGTTGGCGGCATTCCAGGCGCTGTTGCACCGCTACACAGGGTTGGAGGACATCCGCGTTGGCGTGCCAGTGGCGAACCGCAACCGCAGCGAAACCGAGGGAGTGATCGGCTTCTTCGTCAACACCCAGGTGTTGCGCAGCCCGGTGCACGGGCGCATGCCGCTGGCGCAACTGCTGGCGCAGACCCGCGAGTCGGCTCTCGGTGCGCAGGCGCACCAAGACCTGCCTTTCGAACAACTGGTTGAAGCCCTGCAGCCAGAACGTAGCATGGGAACGTCACCGCTGTTTCAGGTCATGTTCAACTACCTGCGCGGCGGCTACGAGGCCTTGCGCAGTCTGCCGGGCTTGACAATGCAGGGCTGTGCGCTCGGCGACAAGTCGGCGCAGTTCGAACTCACGCTGGATGCGATGCAGGACGAAACCGGCGAGCTGCGGTTGAAGTTTGTTTATGCGAAAGAGCTGTTCGACGCGGCCACCATCGAGCGCATGGGCATGCACTACTTCGCGCTGCTAAAAGCCTTGTTGGAGGAGCCTGCGCACAGCGTGGGCGCGGTGGCGCTGCTCGGCGATGCCGAATCGGCTCAAATCGCTCTTTGGGGGCGGCCCTCACCGCAGCACGGGCTGGCGCAGCCGCTACACCATGTGATCGAACAGCAGGCCCAGCTTCGGCCCGACGCCGTGGCCGTGGTGTATGAACAAGCCTCGCTTAGCTACGGCGAACTCGACACCCGTGCCAACCGCCTCGCGCACCGCCTGATTGCGCTTGGCGTGCGGCCCGAGACCCGTGTTGGCCTGGCGGTGGAGCGCTCGCTGGACATGGTGGTCGGCCTCTTGGCCATCCTCAAGGCCGGTGGCGCTTATGTGCCACTGGACCCGCAATACCCGAGCGACCGGCTTGCCTACATGGTGGTGGACAGCGGCATCTCGTTGCTGCTCACCCAAAGCCAGGTGCGCGAATGCATTGATACGCATGCCGATCTGCAGGTGCTTGAGCTCGACACTCTGGACCTCACCGGCGAATCCGGCAGTGCCCCCGGTATGGCGGTGCATGTCGACCACCTCGCCTACGTGATTTACACCTCCGGCTCCACAGGCCGACCCAAGGGCGCGCAGCTCAGCCACCGCAACGTGGCCAGGTTGCTCGGTGCGACCGAACCTTGGTTTCGTTTTGGTCCTGAGGACGTGTGGACCATGTTCCATTCCTACGCCTTCGATTTCTCTGTGTGGGAGATTTTCGGTGCGCTGTGCACCGGCGGCCGGCTGGTGGTGGTGCCTTATTGGATCAGCCGTGCTCCGGGCGACTTCTTAGAGCTGCTGCGCCGTGAGCAGGTCACGGTGCTGAACCAGACGCCTTCGGCCTTCGGCCAGCTCATCCATGCATCAACGGCCGTGGAAGCGAGCGAAGGGCTTGCGCTGCGCTACGTTATCTTCGGCGGCGAAGCGCTGGAGCCAGAGAGCCTGCGCCCGTGGATTGAGCGCCACGGCGACAGCCATCCGCAGTTTGTCAACATGTACGGGATCACCGAGACCACGGTGCATGTCACCTACCGCCCGATCACGCAAGCCGATCTGGACGAAGGCCGGCGCAGCCCGGTAGGCATCGCCATTCCCGACCTGGGCCTGCAGGTGCTTGATGGCGAGCTCAACCGCCTGCCCGTGGGCGTGCCGGGTGAGCTGTATGTGGCGGGCGCAGGGCTAGCGCGCGGTTACGGCAACCGGGCCGGCCTGAGCGCCGAGCGCTTCATCGCCAATCCGTTCGGCCAGGCGGGCGAGCGTCTTTACCGCACCGGCGACCTGGTGCGCTGGCGCGCCGATGGCGAACTTGAATACCTGGGCCGCATCGACCACCAGGTGAAAATCCGTGGCTTCCGCATCGAACTTGGCGAGATCGAGGGGCAGTTACTGGCCCAGCCCGAGGTGAGAGAAGCCATCGTGCTGACCAAGGAAGGACCAGGCGGCACGCGGCTGGTGGCCTATGTCTCGCCTCAGGCGGGAAGGGAAGTTGACCCGACCGAATTGAAGTTACGGCTCGGCGCGGTGCTGCCCGAGTACATGGTGCCGGCCGCCTGGGTGGCGATGCCCGACGGCTTGCCGTTGAACGCGAACGGCAAGGTCGATCGCAAGGCTCTGCCCGAGCCGGAGCGCGCGGGCACGGATGGCTACGAGGCCCCACAGGGAGAAACCGAAGCCGCAGTGGCTGCGGCATGGGTCGAACTGCTGGGTCTGGCGCGCGTGGGCCGGCACGACAATTTCTTCGAGCTCGGTGGCCATTCGCTGCTGGCGATCCAACTGCTGGAGCGGCTGCGGCGCCAGGGCTGGAACGTCGAGGTGCGCACGCTGTTCCAGAAGCCCAGGCTGGCGGCCTTCGCGCAAGCGCTGACGCCTGCCGCTCGTGCGCAGGCGGCACCGGCTTGGGTTTCAGAGAGCTGCATTCCCGCGGGCTGCGCAGCCATCGAGCCCGACATGCTGGCTCTGGTCGAACTCTCGCCCGAGCAGTTGCGCGGCATCGAGGCCGCGGTGCCCGGTGGTGCGGCCAATATCCAGGACATCTATCCGCTCGCGCCGCTGCAGGAAGGCATCCTATTCCATCACCTGATGCAGACCGAGGGCGATGTTTACGGCAATGCCTTTCTGCTGAGCTTCGATTGCGAGGCCCGGCTCAAGGACTTCGTGGCCAGCCTCGACGAGGTGGTCGCGCGCCACGACATCCTGCGTACCGCGGTGCTGTGGGAGGGCTTGCCACAGCCGGTGCAGGTGGTGCACCGCCAGGCCGCGCTGCCGCTAGAGTGGCTGGCGGTAGACCAGAGTTCGGACGTGGCGGCGCAGCTCGACGCCCATGTCGATGCCACGCACTACCGCATCGATGTGCGCCGCGCGCCGATGCTGCGCGCCATCGCCGCGCGCGACGAGACGAACGAACGCTGGCTGCTGCAGTTGCCCAGCCACCACCTCGCGCTCGACCATGCGTCAGTGGAGGTGGTGGTGGAAGAGGTTGGGCTCATCTTGCAAGGTCGGCGCGAGGCACTACCTGCGCCTGTGCCCTTCCGACGCTTCGTAGCCCAGGCGCGGCGCGGTGCGGGCCCGGCCGAGGCTGAAACATTCTTCAGCGCCATGCTGGGTGACGTGACCGAGCCCACCGCGCCTTTCGAGATGCTCGACGTACGCGGCAACGGCAGCACGCTGGCCGAGGCCCGGCTGCCGCTCGATGCGGGACTGGCTGACGCGCTGCGGCGCCAGGCCCGCCAAGCCGGCGTGAGCGCCGCCACCTTGTTCCACCTGGCCTGGGCGATGGTGTTGGCCAAGACCACCGGCCGCGACGACGTGGTGTTCGGCACCGTGCTGTTTGGCCGCATGCAGGCCGGCGAGGGTGCCGAGCGCGCGCTCGGCATGTTTATCAACACCCTGCCACTGCGCGTGCGGTTTGGCAGCCGCGGCGTGGCCGTCTGCGTGCAGGAGACGCATGCCGCGCTCACCGGGCTGCTGCACCACGAGCATGCCCAGCTGTCGCTGGCGCAGCGCTGCAGCGGCCTGGCCCAGGGCACACCGCTGTTTTCGGCCTTGTTCAACTACCGGCACATCGCGCAGCGCGCGGTGGGTGCGGACCATGACGGCGGCCTGGCTGGCATTGAGGGACTGGGCTTCAAGCAGTCGTCGAACTATCCCTTCGTGATGTCGGTGAACGACCGCGCTGACGGCTTTGAGCTGGTAGCCCATGCGGATGCCTTGA
Organism: Rhodoferax sp. OV413; assembly: GCF_900104385.1. GTDB lineage: Bacteria > Pseudomonadota > Gammaproteobacteria > Burkholderiales > Burkholderiaceae_C > Rhodoferax_B. Next base: position 916,957 of record NZ_FNJA01000002.1, read on the forward strand.
TTGGCGCGCAGCGCATGGGTGATTACATGCTGGCGGCGGTGGCTTCGATCGTCGTCGCGCTGGAGGCTGGCGATGCCGGCGCCGACCAGGCGGTGGGCGACATGGACATTCTGGGTGAGTCCGAGTGGCTGCGCCTGCGGGCCTGGGGCACGGGCAGTGCAAGCGTGCGCGAGCTTCCGGTGCATCGCCTCGTCGAGGAACAAGCCCGGCTGCGACCGGAGGCGCTGGCGCTGATCGGCAACGCGCGCAGCCTGAGCTATGCGCAGCTCGACGTCCGCGCCAACCGTCTGGCGCATCTCCTCATCGCCGCGGGCGTGCGGCCGGAAGTCCGTGTTGGGCTGGCCGTGCCACGTTCGATCGACATGGTGGTCGCATTGTTGGCCGTGCTCAAAGCCGGCGGTGCCTATGTGCCGCTGGACCCGGCCTATCCGGCCGAGCGCCTTGCCTACATGGCGCGCGACAGCGGCATTGGCCTGCTGCTGTGTCACCAGGGCATGGAAGAGTTGGTTCCGGCACCGGCAGTGCTTGCACTCGATACGCTGGATCTCGACGATCCGCGGATGCCTGCGCATGCGCCGGCGGTGCCGGTGTCGCCCCACAACCTAGCCTATGTGATTTATACCTCCGGCTCCACAGGCTTGCCCAAGGGAGTGGCCGTGGCGCATGGCCCGCTGTCCATGCACATCCAGGCCATAGGCCAGGTCTACGGCATGACACCGGAAGACCGCGAGCTGCAGTTCGCGTCGATCAGCTTCGACGGCGCGCATGAACGCACCTGGACGCCGTTGGTGTTTGGCTCGGCGCTGATGCCGCGCGACAATGAGGTCTGGTCGGTGGAGCGCACCTGCGCCGAGATTGCGCGCCATGGCATCACCATGGCCTGCTTTACACCCAGCTACCTGCACCAGTTGGTCGAGGTCATGGGCCCGGTGGCCGCAGCACTGCCGATCCGCTCTTACACCGTAGGCGGTGAGGCCATGCCGCGCGCCAGCTTCGAGCTGCTGCGCCGCGTGCTGAATCCGCAGCGAGTGATCAACGGGTACGGGCCAACCGAGACCGTGATCACGCCGACCATCGCGAAGATGGGCCGGGACGAGGGTTTCGATTCCGCCTACATGCCGATCGGCCGGCTCATCGGCGACCGTCGTGCCTATGTACTTGACGGCAACCTGAATCCGGTGGCCGAAGGCGCCGCAGGCGAGCTCTACCTTGGCGGATCGGGCCTGGCGCGTGGCTATCTCGGCCGTGGCGGGCTGAGCGCCGAACGCTTCGTGGCCGACCCCTTCGTCGGCGGAGGTGCGCGCATGTACCGCAGCGGCGATCTGGTGCGATGGCGGGCTGACGGTCAGCTCGACTACCTGGGCCGGCTCGATCACCAGGTCAAGATTCGCGGTTTCCGCATCGAGCTGGGCGAGGTGGAGACGGCCTTGCTGGCCCAGCCCGGCGTCCGTGAGGCGGTGGTTGTCGCCGTGGGCGGTAACGGCGCCGCCGGACAGAACCGGCTGGTAGCCTATGTATCGGCGGCGGAAGGTGACCGCATCGCCGGCTCCGAGCTCAGGACCCGATTGGCGCAGGCGTTGCCCGACTATATGGTGCCCGGCACCATCATGGTTCTTGATCGCTTGCCGATCAACGTCAACGGTAAGCTTGACCGGGCCGCGCTGCCCGCGCCAAGCTTTGAGGCCAGCGCCGAGCATATGCCGCCGCAGGGTGGGGTGGAGGTGGTGCTGGCCGCTATATGGTGCGAAGTCCTGCGGTTGGCTCAGGTGGGCCGCCACGATAACTTCTTCGAGATCGGGGGCGATTCCATCCTGAGCCTGCAGATCGTGGCACGTGCGCGGCAACAAGGCCTGGTGATCTCGCCGCGCCAGCTCTTCGAACGCCAGAGCGTGGCCCTGCTGGCGGCGGTGGCCGAAACGCTCGACCCCGCTGATGGTCGCAGCCCCGCGGCGGCGCGCCCCGCGCCCAGCGGCCTGGTGCCTCTGCTGCCGATCCAGTCCGACTTCTTCGCCCGCAGCAGCCTGCAATGGCAGAACGGCTTGCAACACAGTCATTGGAACCAATCCGTTCTGCTGCAAGCCGCGCAGCCACTGGATATCGCCGCGTTGCGCCAGGCCCTGGCCGCGCTGCTCGCACACCACGATGCGCTGCGTCTGCGCTACACCCGCCTTGAAGATGGCCACACGGGTGACCAATGGCGCCAGGTTTATGCACCGATGGCCCCCCATGCTGTAGACCAAGTGTTGTGGCAGCGCCAAGCCGACGATGCCGCCGACATCACCGCCATCTGCCAGCAAGCCCAACGCAGCCTGGACCTCGCCGCTGGCCCGCTGCTGCGCGCTGTGGCCATCGACGTCGCCGACGGCAGCTCGCGGCTGCTGCTGGTCATCCACCACCTGGCAGTGGACGGAGTGTCCTGGCGCATCCTGCTGCAGGACTTGAACCAAGCCTATGACCAGGCCCTGGCCGGCCAGCCGCTCACACAGCCCCTCCGCACCAGCAGCTACCAGGACTGGGCGCAAACACTGGTCCGCCACGCTTCCGACTACGCCGGTGAACTCGACCACTGGCGCGCCCAGCGTGCCGCACCGGCCCTTGCCTGCGCCCATCCGCAGGGCGCTGCCACCCAGCGCGAACGCGAACGTCTGGAAGTGCGGCTCGGCCGCGCCCACACCCAGGCCTTGCTAAAACAGGCGCCCGCGGCCTATCGCAGCCAGGTCAATGACCTGCTGCTGACCGCACTCGGCCGCGCCCTGTGCGAGGCCGGTGGCGTCTCGCGCGTGGCCATCGATCTCGAAGGACATGGCCGCGAAGACGTGTTCGACGGGATCGATCTCACACGCACCGTTGGCTGGTTCACCAGCCTGTACCCGGTGGTGATTGAGCCCACTGGTGACACCGGCGCAGCGCTCAAGCGCGTCAAGGAAACCCTGCGTGCCGTGCCCGGTCGTGGTCTGGGCCATGGCGTGCTCAAGGCCCTGGGCACGCCGGCGCAGCGCGAAGCGCTGCAGACCGGCACCACCGCTGCCCAAGATGGCGACTACGGTCCCGCGCAAGTGCTGTTCAACTACCTGGGCCAATTCGACGGCAGCTTCGATGCGCAGGCGCGCTGGCGCCCGGCGGCCGAATCGGCCGGCGACGAAGTGCACCCCGACACCGCGCTGACCCACGAATTCGCCGTCAACGGCCAGGTTTACGACGGCGAGCTGCGCCTGGTCGTGAGCTACAGCCGGGCCCGCCACGACGAAGTGGCAGTGCGCGCCTGGGTAGACGCCTTCCAGCGCGAGCTCGAAGCCCTGATTGCGCACTGCACCAGCGGCGCCCAGGGACTCACGCCATCGGACTTCCCGTTGGCGCAACTGGCCCAGCCGGGCCTGGATGCGCTGGCGTCGACGCTCGCCCCTTCGCGGGTGGAGGACCTGTACCCGCTGTCACCGATGCAGGCCGGCATGCTGTTCCACAGCGTCTACGAACGCCAGGGCAGCGCCTACGTCACGCAGCTGCGGGTAGACGTGCAGGGCCTGGACGTGGAACGCTTCCGCCAGGCCTGGCAGGGCGCCATGGCGCGCCACGAGATCCTGCGCACCGGCTTCCTGGCCGATGCGGAGCGACCACTGCAGTGGGTGGCGCGCCAGGTGGAGGTACCGTTGCGTCTGGAGGACGGGCGGCGCTGGGAGGATGTGGCCGGCGGGCTGGACGCGTTGGCGCAGGCCGAGCTCGTGCAGGGCTTTGACCTGGCCGAGCCGCCGCTGCTGCGCCTGGTGCTGGTGCGCACCGGTCCCGATGCCATGCATCTGGTCTGGACCAGCCACCATCTCCTGCTCGATGGCTGGAGC
>NZ_FNJA01000021.1 GCF_900104385.1 Rhodoferax sp. OV413
TGTTAGAGCCGATCCAATCTTGACCACCAGTGCCAATCGAATATTGACCAGGGGCTAGAGCGGCCTCCGTGAAGGCCAACTGTGAATAACTATAGGCCGTCTGCCTCGGTTGGGCCTCCTTTTCTTGCATTGGTTTGGTCTGTTCCCGAGCCGTCAGGCGAGGCCCCCTCCGCGTTTTCGACGGACTGGCCAGCCGCCACCTTCCGGCTTTGTTCCCGCGTTTTGATCCGCCCCTTGGCTTCGTGCGTGCTGTGCCGGAACCGGTAGGACTCGTTGCCCGTTTCGATGATGTGGCAGTGGTGAGTCAGCCGGTCAAGCAAGGCTGTCGTCATCTTGGCGTCGCCGAACACACTCGACCACTCGGCGAACGTCAGGTTGGTGGTGATCATCACGCTGGTGTGTTCGTACAGCTTGGACAGCAGATGGAACAGCAGGGCACCACCGGCCTGGCTGAACGGCAGGTAGCCCAATTCATCGAGTACCACCAGGTCCATGCGCACCAGGCTCATGGCAATGCGCCCGGCGCGCCCCTGGGTCTTCTCGTGCTCGAGCGCATTGACCAGGTCGACCGTGGAGTAGAAGCGCACCCGCTTGCCGTGCCGGGTCAAGCCCGAGATGCCCAGCGCCGTGGCCAGATGGGTCTTGCCGGTGCCCGGCCCGCCGACCAGCACCACGTTCTGTGCATCCTGGGTGAACGACAGGTCGGCCAGCTTCTGGATCAACCGCTGGTCGACCTGAGAGACGGCGAAGTCGAACCCGGCCAGGTCGCGGTGCATGGGAAAGCGGGCCGACTTCATCTGGTGGGCAATCGAGCGCATGACCCGGTCGGCGTCCTCGGCTTGCAGCAGGTGTTCCACCAGCCAGCGGGATGCGGCCAAGGTGCTGTCACCCCCTTGCTCGGTTAGATCGGCCCAGGCCGCGGCCATGCCGTTCAGCCGCAGCGCCTTCAGTTGCGCCTGCACATCGTTGGTGGTGTCACGCATGGCCGACCTCCTGTCCGTCAAGCCGATCCAGATGGGTCGGCCGCAGCCGGTCGTAGCGTGCCGTATCGGCTACCGGCACCTGGCTGAGCCGCAGCGAGGTCTCGGCCTGCTCCGGGGTAACAGGGTTGTTCAGCCGGGCCAGCACGTTGCGCACATGCTCGACGCTGATGCTGCCGCTGGGTGCCATGCCCTCGAGCACCAGCTCGACGGCCACCAACACCGCCTCGAGCCCGGCCTGCGGAACCACGGCCAACACCTGGGCCATGGCCTTGTCGCCACCAGGATGGCGCAAGAGCGATTGGCGCAAGCGCAGCAGCGGTGCCGGCAGGTCCAGGAACGGCGTGCCGTTGCGCAAGGCGCCCGGCTTGCGCTGCACCAGTTCGATGTAGTGCTGCCAGTCGTAGCTGGTCTGCCCGCTGCCCGGCAGCCGGGCATGGCTGGCCACCACGGCGTCGGCCGTGGCTACGTCGATCCGGCCGGGATAGACCCGGGTGCTGACGATGTGGCCGGCCCATTCACACGGCACGGAGTAGCGGTTGCGGGCGGCCGCCACCAAACAGGTGCTGCTGACCCGGGCCAGCCGCTCGACGTAGCCGTCAAACGGGGCCGGCATGGACATCAGGTGGCCTTTCTCCAGCTCCCACATCTCGGCGACGGTGAACTGCCGGTGGATCGGGTGGGCCGTGTCGGCCCACACCGAACGGCAACGCTCGCCCAGCCAGGCGTTCAGTTCGACGAAGGAGCCGAAGCGCCGGGTGCCGGCTTCGATCCAGATGCGCCGCCGGCTGTCCTGCACGTTCTTCTCGACCACCCCTTTCTCCCACCCGGAGGCGACGTTGCAGAAGTCGGGGTCGAACAGGTAGTGGCTGCACATGGCGGCAAAGCGGGCATTGACGATGCGCTGCTTGCCGCGCTGTACCTTGTCCACGGCGGTGCGCATGTTGTCGTAGATGCCGCGCCGGGTGATGCCACCCAGCGCCTGAAAGGACCGGGTGTGGGCATCGAACAGCATCTCGTGGCCCTGGCTTGGGTAAGCCACCAGCCAGAAGGCCCGGCTGGCGCACAGCTTCAGGTGCGCCACCTGGACGTTGTAGAACACCCCGCCGACGACCATGGCCTCGTCGCTCCAGTCGAACTGGAAGGCTTCGCCCAACTCGAAACTGAGCGGCACGAAGGCCTTGGTCGGACTGGAGGCCGATTCGACCCGCCAGCGGCGGATGTAATCGGTGACGGCGCTGTAGCCGCCGCGGTAGCCCTGGGCCTGGATCTGGGCGAACAAGGCCCGGCCGCTGCGCCGGCCTTGTTTGGGCCGATGGCTGTCGGTCGTGAGGGCCTGGTGAAGGGCCGGCTCGAAGGCGGTGAGCTTGCCCTCGACGCTGGTGCGTTCGTACTTGGGCACGGCCTCGCCGGGTGCCTTGAGCCACTTCTTGACCGTGTTGCGCGACAGCCCGGTGCGCTTCGCGATCTCGCTGAGGGAGAGTTGGTCGCGCAACTTCATGCGCCTGACCTTGCCAATCATGTCCATGGTGATCACCTTGAATCCCTGCTGAAAGTTTCAGCAGGTCAGTGGAACACCCTGGTCAATTTTGGATCGGCACTTTGCGGTTTAGCTGGTCAGTTTTGGATCGGCACTAACA